>CAVZSJ010000018.1:0-173116 GCA_963777885.1 uncultured Actinomycetota bacterium | reverse complement strand
ACAATTCGTACAAAATAGACAAAACGCCTACAATAGCGGCATGCCGACACAGACCACGGGGAGCGCAGCGTCCACCGTCACGTTCCGCAACCGCGACGGCAGGCTGGTCGATGTGCCCACGGTGTCCGCGACCCGCCTCAGAAACGAGTTCGGCACGGTCTTCGAGCAGGCCACCATTGACGGGGCGGTGCTGATCACCAAGCACGACACCCCCAAGGCGGTGCTGCTGTCGTACGCCGAATTCGAGGCCCTGACCGAATCGGCAACACCGGTTCTCGACGACCTCAGTGAACGCTTCGACGAGCTGCTGGCCACCATGCAGACACCGGAAGCCAAAGCCGGAGTCGCTGCGGCATTCAACGCCACACCGCAGGAGCTCGGCGCCGCCGCGGTGAAGGCGGCGCGCGCCAAGCGGTGATTCAGCGCGGCTGATGGCTCGCAAAACAACCGTCCCGGCGCGGCTGTACGTGCTGGCAGGTGTCAACGGCGCCGGCAAGAGCAGCATCGGCGGGGCGGCGATCCGCGCGGCGGGCGGTAATTACTACAACCCCGATGAGGCGGCCCGCGAGCTAATCGCGGCCAACCCCGGTCTGAGCCAGACCGATGCCAACGCGGCGGCATGGGGCCAGGGACGAAAGCTGCTCGAACGGGCGATCGATCAACGGCTCGATTTCGCGTTCGAGACGACACTCGGCGGCACCACCATGCCGCGGCTGCTGGCCGACGCCGCCTCGCGCGGCATCGAGGTCTACGTCTTCTACGTCGGGCTGGCCAGCGCCGACGCGCACATCGAGCGGGTCCGGCAGCGAGTCCGGGCCGGCGGGCATGACATCCCCGACGACGCGATCCGCCGTCGCTACCGCCACAGCCGGCTGAATCTCGTGCAGCTACTACCCGCGCTCACCGAACTACGGGTCTACGACAACTCCGCGGCCGCCGATCCCGCAGCCGGACAGGCACCCGAGCCAGTGCTGGTTCTGCACATGCAGCGCGGCCGCATCGTCGGGCCTCCCGATTTAGCCTCCACACCGGATTGGGCGAAGCCCATCGTCGCGGCCGCGGTCACGCTCGGGTAACGCGCCGCACGTTCTAGGAGAACGGCGGCGGCATCCGCGAAAGCCACCTGGCCGCAGCGACATTCGCAATATCACAGCGGAGCCGGCGGTGCGAATCGGCGGCTCAGCTGTGCCACCAGCTCCACCGGGTCGGGTTCGCTGTCGAGCAGGTCGATCAGCGGATCACGCTCGTGTAGCACGACCGGTTCGACACCCCCGAAGAACTGCATGGTGTCCCCGGCGGGGACGGGTCGCGCGCAGACCAGCTGCCCGGGTTTCAATTGCCCGCTGGCCATCCGCTCGCGCACCTCGTGAGTGTCGCCGGTGCGCACGTCGCGCACCGTAACGCTGTGGCCCGGCTTCACCTGCTCGACCTCGAACACCGACCGGTCCACCAACAGCCAATCGTCCGCCAGCAGCCGCTCGTCGTCGGGCAGCAGCGACCCGCGCACCTCGAGGAACTCCGCGAACGCGCCGCCCTCGAACAGCACAGCGTCGATCACCAACGGATCGCCCATCGCGGTCAGCAACATGTCAGGATCGTCGTCCTCGGCGTAGCGGCAACGTTCGTAACCCACCTCTGCCAGCTCGTCATCCCAGTCGCTGAGCAGCATGTGTTGGACGGCTTTCGCGTACAACCAAGCCGCCCGATCGGCGAGCGGCAACTCCTCGTGCCCCAGATGGCATTTCTTGTACTTGCGGCCGGATCCGCACCAACACGGCTCGTTGCGGCCAAGGTCGCGGCGCGGCTCGGCGCGGTACTGCGCCAACAGCTCCATCAGCGGGTGCTCCGGCTCGGCACCTGCGCGGCGCAGTAACGCCAATCCGCGCTCGACGTCACCGCGATCCGAGGCGACGCGGGCCAAATCCAATAATGGCAGCGGCCAATCGGGATCCATCGATTCCGCCGCCAATAGCTCACGTTCGGCCGCATCGATGTCGCCGATCCGCTCCAGTGCGACCGCGCGCAGCCACCGACACGAAACCCGCGCCGCGCGCGGCACTTTCGGCTCCAGTATCTCGGCGAACATGCCCAGCGCAGCCGCCCCGGCCCGGCCCGTGCCGATCGTCTCGTCCAGCAGCAACTGGGCCAGCAGCGGGTCGGCCAGCGCGGCACCGACCTCGGCCACTAGGTCGACGAACTCGGCGGCCTCTGCTGCCTCCGCGGCCTCGTTGCCGGCGGCCGGCGCATCTTCCAGCGGCTCGTCCGCGTCGATCAGCAACGCCGATACCTGGTCGTAGAGCTTGGCCAGCGTGTACAGCGCGACGGAGTCGTCGGGGTTGAGGTCATGGCGGTTCGCCATCGCTTCGCAGCCGCGTTCGAAAAGCCAACTGTCGAAATCGAATCCGTCGGGTGCGAGCCAGTCGCCGTGGTATGCGAGACCGTGATCGTCGACGATCTCACTGAGGGGTGCCAGCGGCTCGGTGAACACCTCCGCATCCTCGACGCATGCCGCCCATACCGCCGCAGCAAAGTACACCGGCTCGTCAGCATCCAGCATCGCGGCCAGCCGCGCGCCCACTCCGGACTGCGCGCCGGCGGTGACCCGCTCGACCATGAGCCCCTCGTCGGTCAGCCGAATCCCGACCAGGTCTCCCGCGGCCGCGCCCAATGCTTTCAGCGTGCCCGGCGCCAGCAGCAGCGCCCCGCCCGGGTCGATCACCTCAGCCGGAATGCCCCGCTGCTCGAGCAATTCGTCATCGAACCCGGCCAGCACGACCAGCGCCGTCGACCCGTCGGCGAGCCGCTGGTATTGCTGGTGCTCGCACAGCGCGGTGATCGGGTCCAGATCCGGGTTGACAGTGAGAACGTCGTGGGCTGCCTCGTCGGCGTCGAGGCGATGGGTGAACACGCGCCCAGCCAGCACTGTCGGCAGCCACACCCACCGGTCATCGATCAACTTCCCTGCCGGACAGTCGATTGCGTCGAGTAGTTCGTCGAGGACGGCATCGGCATCGGCGACGCCGCCGTCCTGTAGTAGTCGCGCGATGGCGTCCTCGTCTAACGGGCCCTGTTCGGCCAGGATTCTCGTCAGGGTCCCCATCGGGTCGAACGCTTCCGCCACGCCGACCACCCTATGCCGCGGCTAGCCGGATCGTCGACGACGGGACGGTCCACGAGGCGGCACGGCCAAAGCGAGAGGGGAGCCACGTCTCGGGGCATTACCGTCTGTCACATTGGCCACGGGCTGGTCGGCATGTAGCGAATTGTCCAGCTCTCAGCGACAGCATCAGCTTGGAATTCTTTTGTGTGTCTGACGATCTCGCTCTTGTCGCTGCGAGGCGGACACAAAGTCAAGCACTCCTGGAGCCGATAACCGTGTGGCAGACGTGACCGCAACGATTCAGGTCATCCCGCGCTGACGAGCATGTCCTCCCACGTCCGCGGCTTCGACGCGATCCCACGCCTAGACTTACGGACCGTCCCCCAGTCCGATCACGCCAGGCCCTGATCCTGGAGAGACCTTCTTGCTGAAAGGCGTTGGTGCTCAATGCAACAGGAAGCGCATTACGGCGGTCGAATAAACTTGTCCGTTCACCCAATGCCAGAGAGGTGCCACGCTGAGGCGGCATTGCTGAACACCCGGCAACCGAAACGTAGTGAGGCCGCCAACTATGATACGGATGCACCCACTATCATACGGATAAGCCAACTATAGTAGGATCTGGATACGCCGACAGGAGATCCGCTTCATGGAGTTGAACCGACCATTCGCGACAGTGACACCAACCCTTGACGGTGACGTCCTTGCTGTCCTGGCCACGCACCATGCCGCGTTCACCACCGGCCAATTCACCGTGTCCTGAACCGCTTCTCGGAGGAGGGCATCCGCAAGGTTCTCTCGAGATTGGTTCGACAAGGCGTAGTACAAGCAGAACGCGTGGGCCATGCCTACGCCTACCGCCTCAACGCCGCGCATCTAGCCGCCGAGCCCATCGTCGCGTTAGCGAAACTCTTCAACAAGTTCCTGACTCGACTCGAGGAACAGCTCAGCGGATGGGATCACCCTCCGGCGTACGCCGCGGTTTTTGGATCCGCCGTGCGCGGCACAATGACCGCGGACAGCGATGTGGATCTTTTCCTGGTGCGCGAGAACGACACACCCGCGACCGAGTGGGAGGCTCAAGTCAACGAGCTGGCCACTGCTATTACTGACTGGACCGGTAACGACGCCCGTGCTATCGAGTACACAGTCGCCGAGCTGCGCTCTGCTCGAACGGAGCCGATGGTGCGGGAAGTGGTGGAACATGGGCTCACCGTGGTCGGATCGCGCGCCTGGTTGCTTAAGCAGGTTAAGTCGGTCCGGAGTAAGGGTGCGTAGTTAGTGCCTGAACGGACAAGGCCGAGCTCGAAGACTATCCGACTGGGCCGACACCCATCAGTCGGCCACTTCGGCCGAACTCAACAAATCGAGAAGGGCCGCCGAGGTGCTGGTAGAGGCCGCTCGTCGTATCGCCGCGTCTTAGTGGAGGCGATTCCGGCGGTCCAGGTCCCTCAACCTACAAAAACGTTGTCTCCGCACATCATCAGGCGATCCGGCGGAACCCCTTCACAGAAAGGACAACCTTAGGGCAGGTTCATGCCATACAGCGTCGTCGTCACGTACTTCTCGAGCACCGGCGCGCGAAGGGTGCGCGACTCGGGCAGCGTCATTAGCAAGGCATAGAGTCCGATGAGAAAGAACACCCCGCTGTGAAAGGGGTCGGCATTCTCGGGGATGTCGCCGCGGATCCGCGCCCGCTCCAGCTCCTCGATGACCACCACCATCACCGGATGATTCGTCCACACTTCTTGCGGCGGCCGCGACGCCGAGAAGTGCAGCGCGAGAAAATCTTTGAACAAGTGACTGCCCAGTCGGCGCTCCAGCGACTCCATCGCGGTCACCGTCTTGGTCAATGCGGCCGCGACATCGTGCGGCTTCGCGAAGAATCGCGTCAACTCCCGCGCGATGCGTTCCTCTTCGCGGCGTTCGAGCTCGATCAGGACGTGCTCTTTGGTGGGGAAGTGAAAGAAGAAGGTGCTGTGCGCGACGCCGGCTGCCGATGCGATCGCGCCGGTATCGGCCCCGGCCATCCCCGCGCGCTTGAATTCGCCCACCGCGGCGCCCAGCAGGCGTTCACGCGTCTGCGTGCCCTTCGAGCCCCGAGAGGTTGAGACGTCGTTAGCCGCAGGCATGGTGGGCTTCCCATAGGTCGATAAAAACTGAGTCAAGTCAGATTAGCTCTTTCAAGATGAGGTGCATCCCGATAGTGTAAGCGCGTTATCACTCCATGATACGACCGCGCCCACGCGCGACATACGGGTCAGAAAACTGATAGAACTCAGGAAAGTTGAGAGCGATGCAGATCCTCGCTGAGGCCGAAGAGCTACCCAAGGCGACGAACATCAAGACTCAGCTCGTCGCCCTGTGGATCGCGGCCGCGTCGGCGCTGATCTTATTGATCGCGTTCATCGCCTTCCCCGGATTTTGGCCGCCGATGTCGCCACAGCTGACGGCCGACCAGGTCGCCTCGTTCTATCGAAACCACACCGCGTGGATCCGGTTCAGCATGGTCACGTTCAACCTCTGCGGCATCATGCTGCTGCCGTTCTTCTGCGTGATCGTGGTGCAGATGAAACGGATGGCCACCCAAAGCCAGGTATTCGCCTACTGCTACCTGAGTGCGGTGGTCAGCGGCGCAACGCTTTTCGCACTTGCCGACATCTTCTACGCCGTCGCGGCTTTCCGGCCCGAGCGTGACCCGGATCTGATCATGTTGCTCAACGACCTGGGATGGATGGTGTTCATCGCGCCGGTCGGCATGATCGTGGCGCAGAACTTGATGCTCGCCTTGGCCGTCTATCACGACAACGGTCCTAACCCCGTGTTTCCGCGCTGGGTCGGCCATCTGTCGTTGGTGACCCTGTTCGCGATGGTCCCCTCGGCGTGCGCCGTCGTGGTGACCAACGGGCCGCTGGCCTGGGATGGTGCGGTGTCGTTCTGGCTGCGCAACGGCGCCTTCGCCACCTTCATCGTCGTCATGTTCTTCGTTGTCCGCGCGGCCATTCATCGGCAGGCATTTGAAGAGGGCGTAGCGCGATGAGTGCAACGGTCGTCGCGGACGTCGAACGCCCCACACCGGCAAGCAAGCGCGACTTGGTGATCGTCTTCTGGATCTTCCCGATTTTCTTCGCCCTGTTCGGCGTGATTTTCGTGCTGCTGGCCAGAGTCATTCCACCGCCGAGGCCAGATGTCACGACCGACCAGAAAGTGCAATGGTTCGCGGCGCACGCCACGACCATCCAGATCGGCTTCGCCGCAGTATGTGTGGTCTTCGGCGGTGCCGCCATCGCCAACGGCTACGTCGCCTACCAGATGAAGCGGATGTCGTCGGGCCCGACATTCGCCTACGCCTATATGGGCAGCATGGCCGTCGGCACGCTACCGGGGCTCATGCTGGTCGCCCTGTGCTTTTCAGCAGCGACGTTCCGCCCGGGCCGCCAGCCGCGCATCGTCGCATTGCTCTACGACCTCGGGATGCTGTCCTTCAATGGATCTTTGGGCTGCTTTGCCACCGGATACCTGGCGTTCGCGGTCGCGATCCTCTACGACAAGAACGCCATCTTTCCCAAATGGCTTGCCTACGTGTCGATCTGGCAAATCGTCACCGAGGTCATCGCCACGCAGATGTGGGTGTCCTCAGCCGGACCGTATTCCTGGAACGGGTCGATCGCCTTCTGGCTGGCCGTCATCGTTTTCGGCTTCTGGCTGAACTGCCAGGGCATCTGGCTGAAATTGGCCACCGACCGGCAACCCGCCGGGTCTCGGCCCCTCGATTGACCGGGCCCACGATGACGATCACCGAGCCGCAACAACCCAAAACGCACCTGCCCGGCGATGGCCACATGTGGTTCATGGTCCTGGGCGATCTCATCATCTTCGGCGCCTACTTCATCGTCTACATGGTGCAGCGCGCAATGGCGCCCACCGCCTATCTGCAGGCACAACAACACCTCAGCATCACCATCGGGGTCCTCAACACTGTGGTCTTGGTGACCAGTTCGTGGTTCGTTGCCCAAGCCGTGCGGGCAACCACCGCCGCCGACTATGAGCGGGCGATCCGGTTGATCTACGGCGGCGGCGCCTGCGGGGTGCTGTTCATCGTGATCAAGGCCTACGAGTGGACGACGAAGATCACGCATGGCTACACCACGTCCAACGAGTTCTTCATGTTCTACTACATGCTCACGGGCGTGCACGTATTCCATGTCGCACTGGGCATTTTGATCCTGGGGATCGCTGTGCGCGAACTGCGCAACCCGCGACGGCGGCGTCTCTCGATGGTCGAACAGGGCGCCACCTATTGGCACATGGTGGACCTGCTCTGGCTCGTTATCTTCGGCCTGCTCTACGTGATGAGGTGATGTGAGTGACCACGGCAGCCCGCTCCATCACCTACGCATGGATCGTCCTGTGCGCCATCATCATCGGCTCGTGGTGGCTGGCGCCCGGGCACAGCACCCACGCCGCAACGCCCAGCGTCGCCATCACCACCGCCGTTGTCCTGCTGGGGTTCGTCAAGGGCCGCTTGGTGATTCAATACTTCATGGCGGTCAAGACCGCTCCGCGGTGGCTCAAATTGTGCACGGATGCCTGGCTTTTCACGCTATGGGCAGCGGTGCTGGCGATTTACCTGTATTGACGCCATCCCGCGATGACGAGCATATCCTTCGAGGCTACGATTGTGCTACGTTCGTAGCATGTCTGAAGTTGCGTCTCGTCAGCTGCGTAACGACACGGCGGGTGTGCTTCGGCGCGTGCGTGAAGGGGAGGACGTCACCATCACTGTCAACGGCCGTCCTGTCGCCGTTCTATCCGCGGTTCGCCCCCGCCGCCGCCGCTGGCTGACTAAAACAGAGTTCCTGTCGCGATTGCGCCGCGCTCAAGCTGATCCCGGGTTACGCGAGGATCTCGCGGCCCTCGCAGGCGATACCACCGACGATCTCGGACCGATCCGATGACCAGTACGCCGGTGGCGGGAGTGCTCGACACATCGGTGTTCATCGCGACCGAGAGCGGCCGCCAACTTGACGATTCGCTCATCCCAGAAGAGGTCGCCACCACGGTCGTCACCCTCGCCGAACTCCATGTCGGCGTACTTGCCGCGAAAACTTCCGAAACCAGGGCGCAGCGCCTCGCGACGCTGGACGCCGTTGCGGACATAGAAGCGCTGCCCATCGATGATGAAGCGGCCCGCATGTGGGCGCGGCTGCGGATCCATGTCGCCGAGACCGGTCGGCGGGTGCGGATCAACGATCTGTGGATCGCGTCCATCGCCGCGTCCCGAGGACTGCCCGTAGTCACCCAGGACGAGGACTTTGCCGCCCTCGAAGGCGCCGCTAACTTGACGATCATTCGGGTCTGATTGTCGACGGATGCCTAGCTCACAGTGACCACATGCGTCTCTGCTTCCGGCGCATGCCGGACACACCGGCTTCTGGTCTCGGCCGCAACGCATATGGCAGATGGGATTACGCGCTGGGTGCTCGCCCGCCGCTCCGCCGAGTCGCGACTAGCCCGGCGTCTCTGACCTTTTGGCCGTAGAAGCCGATGCGCTCAGCGGTCAGGGCGGGCGGCAGACCGAGCAGCGTCAGTGCGACCACAGCGGTGCCGGTCGATCCAAAAACGGGCGCGGTGACCATTACGACGTCGTAGGAGGCGCCGGGGTCCATCGACCCGAGCGGTTGGTAGTGGTCGGGTTCGAACGAGGCGGCCCAGCCGCGACTGCGGACCTCGTCGAGGACGGACTCCATCGCCGCGCGGTCGTCCGCCTTCGCCAGCCACGCGTCGGTGTCGCGCCACGCGGCGAAGACGGCTCCCATCGGCGGTGAAAGCGGTATGCGCTGTCCCGCGTAGGCCTCGATGTCGCGCGGTCGGTGTTCTCCCATCCGGCCGAGGAACACGATGTCGTCGCCGGCGTCGGCGGTCACGGCCACGCTCAATTCGAGTTCGGCGCTGAGTCGCTGCGCCTCGTCGTTCGCGCAGGCGATGGCCGGATGACATTGCAGGGCAGCGTTTCCCAGGGCCACCACCGAGGCGCCGAGGCTGTAGGTGCGCTGCCGCGGGTGCCGGACGACGTAGCCCGCGGCCTCCATGGTGTTGAGCAGCGCGTGCACCGAGGCGAGATTGATGTCGAGGCGGGCGCTGATGTCGGAGAGCGTGAACTGTTCCGGCGCATGGGCCGCCAAAAAGTTCAGCACGGCGATCGAACGGCTTGCGGACAGGGCGGGTCGAGCCATAGCATCTTCAAAGATACAAAAGAGTTTTCACTATTGCAAAAGAGGCCATGTGAAACTTGACCTGCTGTACGAATTCCAGCCAAAGATCGGCCCCCTGAAGAAGCCGCACCCCTATGGCCAGCGTGCGGCCGAGCAACAGACCTACGACGAGGCGATCGCCGAGATTCAGTACGCCGACCGGCTGGGCTTCAACACGGCCTGGGTTGTCGAGCACCACTTTCGGGAGGGCCGCTCGGCCTGCCCGTGCAGCGAGGCGGTCCTTGGCGGGCTGGCGTTGAGTACCAAGCAGATCAAGTTGGGTTTCGGGGTCACGCTGACCCCGTTCGGCTTCATCCACCCGGCGCGGTTGGCCGAAAAGGTGGCAACGGTGGACGTGCTCAGCCACGGCCGGGTGGAGTGGGGCACCGGACGATCCACCCCGATGGAGCAGATCGCGTTCGATGTGCCTGTCGATGACCGGTCACGAGATCAGTGGCGCGAAGCGATCGAGATCGTCGTCAAGATGTGGGAGCAGCACCTATTCAGCTGGGACAGCCCGCAATTCACGTTCCCCGAGCGGATCCAGACGCCCAAGCCGTACCAGGATCCGCACCCGCCGGTGTGGCAAGCGGCGGCCAGCGATCGCAGCGCGGTGAGCGCGGGGGAGCTCGGGCTCGGCCTGTTGCATCTGTCGCTGCTGCAGCCCGTGGAGAAGATGGAAGAGACCATCCAGGCCTACCGGACGGCGCAGGCCTCGGCCCGGCCGGAGAACATGCTCACGCGGGTGCAGAACAACCGGGTGGCCGTGTACACCCTGGTGCATGTCTATGACGATCCCGATGAGGCCGCCGCATACGGGCTGTGGGAGTCGGTCAATTGGTGGTACCGCAACCTCGCGGAGTTCCATCTGAAGTGGGAAATGGCCCATCTCAGCGATGAGGTTAAGCAGCAGGCATTTCCGAGCCTGCAGGCGATCATCGATGGCGAGACCCCGATCGAGCACTACCGCGAACAGGACATGATCATCGTCGGCACCGCCGAAGAATGCCTGCGCAAGATCCAACGCTATGACGAGGCGGGTGTTGATCAGTTGCTCTGCTATGTCCAGTTTGGCGATATCCCGCACGATAAGGTGATGCGCACCCTGGAGCTGCTGTCGACCCGGGTCATGCCGCACCTGGACGAGCGCGACCACGACGCCCGGGTCGCCGAGACCTCTCCCGCTGGCGGCCGGCGATGATTGATTTCGGTTTACGCGGCAAGGGGGCACTGGTCTCCGGTGCCGGCTATCTTCCCGAGCGTGCGGGGCACGGCCGGCTGTGCTCGCTCAAGCTGGCCGAAGCCGGCGCGGCCGTGGCCTGTATCGACATCGATGCCGGCCGCGCTGCGGGGATCTCCGACGAGATCAAAGCGGCCGGGGGACAAGCATTTCCGATCGTCGCGGACATGACCGACCCCGCACAGGTCCAGCGCGCCGTCGACGAGGCCGCCGCGGCCCTGGGTTCCATCGACGTGTGCGTCGATATCATCGGTGGAGCCCGCTGGGGACAGGCCGAGACCATCGGGCTGGACGACTGGAATTGGACGATCCAGAACAACCTCAGCCAGGTCTTCTACCTGTTCCAGACGGTCGGCCAGAAGATGATCGAGCAACGCCGCGGCGGCTCGATGGTGGCGCTGACATCGGTGGACGGAATCAACGCCGCGGCGATGCACGCACCGTACGGCGCGGCAAAGGCGGGCGTCATCTCGCTGGCCAAGACCTTCGCCCAGGAGTTGGGTCGGCACGGCATCCGGGTTAACGCGGTCGCACCGGGCAACGTGGGGGCCGGCAATGAGGACTGGCCGGAAGGCCAATGGGCCGTCAACGCGATCAACCCGTTGGCCCCGCCACGCACCCGGGACATCGCCAACGCCGTCCTGTTCCTCGCCTCGTCCCTGGCCGAACGCATCACCGGGCAGACCCTGATCGTCGACGGCGGCGCCATCATTCGCGACCTGTGGGGGATACACGAGGCGATGATGGAGCGCTTCTCCGACGGGAAATACGCTGACTGACATGGCTTTCTGACGGTGACTCATTCGGAGGCCGCGCCATTCCTGCGCGGCTGTGTGTGGCCGGCGGTGCCCGGCGTGGCCTACCCGAGGGCCGATCCCGCCGACGCTCGGCGAATGCCCCAGGACACTTGGGGCGCGGCTCAGCTGCCGGCCGGGGTGCGCCTGGAAATCGTTGGGAGCGCTAGGAGTATCGACGTCGACTACGTCACCGCCACCGACGAATTCGGCTACCGTGGCCCGGGTGCCGGCTGCACCTTCGAGGTGTGGCGCGGTGACCGGCAAGTTGACACTCAGCCCGCGGCGCTAGGCCCCGGGACCGTCCGTCTTGACCTCGGCGAGGGCGACGGACGCGCGGTGGTTTACCTGCCCGAGGGCATGAAGCCGCGCGTGGAAAGTGTGGTGGCTATCGGCGGCGACATCGCGCCGGCCCCCAAACAGCCGCGCTGGATTGCCTATGGCGACTCGATCACTGAAGGCTGGTCGGCCAGTTCGCCGGCGCGGTGCTGGCTCGCCATCGCCGGACGTGAAAGGGCAATGGACACCGTCAATCTGGGCTTCGCCGGGTCCGCGCGCGGTGAAATTGTTCTGGCGCAGCAGATCGCGGCGCTGGATGCGGATGTCATCACCGTGGCCTACGGCACCAACTGCTGGGCCACCATTCCGCACTCGGCGGACATGGTGCGCGCGAACACCGCGGCATTTCTGCACATCATCCGAGCCGCACATCCACACGTCCCGATGCTCGTTGTCAGCCCATTGATTCGGCCGGACGCCGAAGAGCAGCCCAACGCGGTCGGCACAACGCTGGCTGACATTCGCGCCGCGATCGAACATGCGGTGGCCCAGGACAACGACGAGCTGACCTCGCTGCTGCCGGGCGCAGATCTGCTGTCGGCGGACCTGCTGGCCGACGGCATCCACCCCGGCGATGAAGGTCACCGCGAGTTGGCCACGCGCATCGGTCTCGAGGTGCAGCGGATGCGGGACGCTGACGGCTCCGCGCAAGATCGGCGATATTTAGAAAACAATATGGTCATTCTCGCTTGAAGTGCGTAAAGTCGTGCGCTGATGGTCGCGGAGAGCCATGGACCGCGGCCACGACACGAAGGAGACCGTGTCATGACCGACCTGTCGAGCAAGAAGAAAGCGCCCTCGCTTACCGAGCCACTCGGAGCGGCGACGCTCGGCGACCAGGCGCAATCGAAGGTAAAGCCCGTCCAGATTTGGGCCGCCATCGGCGGTGCGATTCTGGTTCTTCAGCTATACGTATGGGTCCGTTGGATTTCCGGGCCCTTTTTCCAGCGCGTGCCCGTAGGGCCGACCGATCCGCCGACGTACATGAAGTTCTTGCTCACCGCGAACACCTTCGTCCTCTTGGGTGGCCTGCCGGTGGGCATCTGGTGGTTCATCGTCCGGCCCTGGCGTCGGGAGCGGCGAATCACGCTCGACGGGATGCTGCTGGTGTCGTTGAGCCTGATGTTCTTTCAGGATCCGCTGCTGAATTACCTCAACACCTGGTGCACCTACAACACCTGGCAGTTCAACCGGGGCTCCTGGACCTCAATGTTCCGGGATGGTTATCGCCTGAGCAGCCGGGCCGTCAGGTGATTGAACCGTTGTTGTCGAATGCGGCGGGTTACGGATACGGACTGGTGCTGGTGACGGTCGTCGGATGTTGGGTCATGCGCAGGGTCAAGGCACGATGGCCGAACATCAGCAATCTCCGGTTGATCGGCATCACATACCTGTTCACCTTCCTCGTCGACTTCGTCATGGAGGGCTGCCTTCTGCTGCCGACGGGGGTCTTCATCTATCCCGGCGCGATCCGGTCTGTGTCGATCAATGCCGGCCATTACTACCAATATCCGATATATGAGGGGCTGATGTGGGGAGGCGTGCAGGCCGCTCTGTGTTGTCTGCGCTTCTTCACCGACGACCGCGGCCGCACCGTCGTCGAGCGCGGGTTGGAGCAAGTCCGCGGCGGAGTTGCGCGGCAGCAATTCGTGCGCTTCCTAGCGGTTTTCGCCGCGGCCAGCTCGATCTTTTTCCTCATCTACAACGTTCCGGCGCAATGGTTCGGCATGCACGCCGACCCGTGGCCGCAGGACGTCCTCAAACGCTCCTACTTCATTGGGGGCCTCTGCGGCGACGGGACGGATCGGCTCTGTCCTGATCCGGCGCTTCCGATGCCTAGCAGAAACTCCGGCCACATCAACCCGGGTGGCCAACTGGTACTTCCGCCCGGCGCGCAGCTTCCGACGACGGTTCCGTTCGAGCGAGGTAAGTGACTCGTCCATCCGGCGAAAGGGGATTGGGTGGCTGGCACAAGGATTGTTCAATGGACGACCGGCGAGGTCGCCCGCCACGCCGTGAAGTCAGTGCTGGAGAGACCGGGTCTGGATCTCGTTGGCGCCTACGCCTTCAGCGCTGACAAAGTTGGCCGCGACGTCGGCGACCTCATTGGGTTGGGACGTACGGTCGGCGTTCAGGCGACAGACGACATCCAGGCGTTGATTGACCTCAAACCCGATTGCGTCCTCTACATGCCGCTGCATCTGGATCTCGAGCACATGACCCGTCTGCTGCGGGCGGGCATCAACATCGTCACCACGGCCGGCTTCGTGACCGGTCGCGCGATCGGCTCCTCGGCACGCACCGAGTTGCACAATGCAGCGCTAGCTGGTGGCGTGAGCTTGTTCGGCACCGGGATCCATCCCGGTCACACCGACTATCTGGCCGCCGTGGCGTCTGGGATGTCCGCCGAGGTGAACTACCTGCGCGTGCTCGAGAGCATGGATCTGAGTTTGTGGGCGGCCGACGCCAATCAAGATGAATTCGGTTGGGGGCGTCCGGCAGGCGACCCAGGCCACGCCGAGGACATCGAGCAGGCTACCGCCATCGACATCGATTCTTTGGACCTTCTGGCCGAGTTGTTCGACTTCGACCTGACCGACACGCGATGCGAAGTTGACTTTGCCGTCGCCGGCGCTGATCTCGACATCCCTGGCCGCCCGGTGCGGCGAGGGCACGTCGCCGGGATCGACATCCGATGGATCGGGAGCTCAGCCGGAATTGACGTGGTCGAAGTGAATCTGCGCTGGACACTGGGCTCGAATCTGGAACCGGCGTGGGAGGTCGGGCAGGGATTCCTGCTGGAGCTGCGCGGGAACCCGTGCGTGACAGTACGTCTCGACATTCTCCCCGCCGACATCGAGTCGATGACGATTGAGGAGATGGCCGGAACCGGCCGGTTGATGACAGCAATGCCGGCCGTGAACGCTATTCCGCTGGTCGTATCGGCACCGCCGGGGATCATCACCTACGCCGACCTGCCCCCGATAACGTCTCGGCTCGTCCCTAAGCCAGTAGCGCGGTGACTACCGCTGATGAACCATCGGCATTCCCGGCACCGAACTTCGTCCCTTGAGGACGTAGGGCGTCGCGATCGAGCCGATGTACACATCACGCATGTCCGCGCCGCCCCATGCGACGCTGGTCGGCGCGTTGACGAGCTTGCCCTCGGGATCCTCCACCACCACCGTGGTGTGTCCTTCGGGCGTGATGGCCACGATCCTATTCGCGAGAACTAGTGTGACCCAGAGGTTCCCGTGCGCATCGAGCGCGCAGCCATCGGCCATTCCCCACCGCCGACCCGTTTCGGGGTCACCAAGTAGCGCCGCCGCGTCGGCGCCGAATTCGTCGGCGCGCCGGGTGCCCAGCGCGGGGCCGAACTGCTCCTGCTCGCCGAGGGAGGCGCCGACGATGGGGAACCGCACCGCATCGGCGGCGAGAGTACGTGCGACATAGAGATAGCGCTCGTCGCGATCCAGGGCCATACAGTTGGGAAATTGGACGTCGCTGGCAACGACCGCGGCCGACGATCTGTCGGGCGCGACGCGGAAAATATAGCCGTCGGCGGTTCCCCGGGTGATGGTGTCGAGCAGGTCGTCAGCCGCCGTGCTAACCGAACACCACAGGGCCCCCGAGGAATCCGCGAGGACGTAATTCAGCCACTTCAGTGGGTGACCGCTGACTTCATCGCTCACCACCGGGGTGATGTCACCGCTGTCCGGGTCCAGATCCTGCAGGACCCCTGAGCCGAAGTTTGCGATGAGGAAGTGGCCCCGGGCGTCGACAGCGATTCCGTTGGGCTCGCCGCCGGCGTTCCCGATCCGTCGGATGTCGTTCTCGCCGAGGATTTCTGCGACAGCCGAGCCCTTATCTGAGGCAAAGACTCGGCCGTCAGAGGTGACAATGACCTGTTCGGGTCGTTCGACGCCGTGCCCGATGGGCACTAAATCCGTTACCTCGATCGACATCTCGGCATCGGTCAGACGTGGGCCGGCATGCTGTCCCAACCGCGGACGGCCGAGGACGACGAGAAAACGGCGTCTTCGAGGGCGACGTCCCAGTCGGGGAACCGGGTCAATACTTCGTCGAGTGCGACGCGGCCTTCGATGCGGGCCAGCGCGTTGCCCAGGCAGTAGTGGGCTCCGACGCCGAATGTCAGATGCTGGCGCACTGGGCGGGCGATGTTGAAGAATTCCGCATCGGGGCCGAATCGCTGTTCGTCGCGGTTGGCCGCGCCGATCAACGTCAACATCGCGCTGCCCTGCGGCACGGTCTCGCCGTAATACTCCACGTCGCGGGTGACGTACCGCGCTGCCTGCAAAGCCGGCGGCTCGAACCTCAGGATTTCTTCGACGGCTCCCGGCAGCAGTGATCGGTCGGCGGCTAGCCGGCGGCGTTGATCGGGGTGCTCGGACAACAGTTTTCCCGACCAGCCGATCAGGCGGGTGGTCGTCTCGGCGCCAGCGACGGCAACGACATTCATGAACAGCAGGAGTTCGTCGCGATGCAAGCGCCTCACCGTGCCGGTTTCGTCTTCGAACTCGGCTTCGAGAAGCTCGGTGGTCAGGTCGTCGGCAGGGTGCTCTACCCGCCAGTCGATGAACTCGGCGAACACCTGCCCATCGGTTATCACGCCGCCGGGATGCTCCATCTGTCCACCACGTTCGGTGCGGACGTGCTCGTCGCCGTCCTCTTGGAGGCGTTGCTGAAAGTGCTCCGGGATGCCAAAGAGCATGCCGACCACGCGCAGCGGCATGATGGCGCCGAGATCCTTGACAAAGTCGAACCGATCCCCGCCCACGAGGGGGTCTAGGCATCGCGCGGTGAATTCGCGGACCTTTGGTTCGAGGGCATTGATCTTGCGTGCTGTAAAGGCTCGGGAGAGCAGATTGCGGTGGATGTCGTGGATCGGGGGATCTTCGAAGACCAGGGTTCCCGGCGGAATCTCCATGCCGGACTTCAGAATTTCCAGTACCACGCCCTTGGCGGAACTGAAGGTCTGGTAATCGACCAGTGCGCGATTAACGTCGTCGAATCGGCTTACCGCGTAGAAGTCGTGGGCCTCGTTGTAGTACAGCGGTGCATCGTCGCGCAACCGCTTGAACATCGGATAGGGGTCGGCGTTGAGATCGGCGTCCCACGGGTCGTAGTAGACCTGGTTGGTTGCCTCAGTGGTCACGTTAATCCTTTGATTCGTTCAGTTCGGCAAGCGCATGAATCTGCTCAAGGTAATGAGCCAGCGAGTGATGGATGAACCGTGCGGACACAGTCGTGGTGCCGCCGGCCGCCAGGGTCTTCAGGGTTTCCCGCGTAGCCTCCGGCTCACCGACCGGATCGAGCGGCTTGTCGGCGGGCATCACCACTTCGAAATCAGCAGGCAGTTGAAACGATTGCAGCCACTGCGCGGCCACGTCGATCGAGACGTAGTACGGGCACCAGCCGTCGGCAAGCGTGACGGCGCGTCGCAGCGAGCGTTTGGTGCGGCCACCGATCCAGATCGGCATATGTGGCTGGAGCGCACAGGGGTCAACGGTCAGTCCGCTGAACGAGTAGAACTCACCGTCATACGCCGGCTCGTTACTCGGCAGCGCCGCCCGCAGCGCCCGCAGTGCGTCGTCGCCGCGGGCGCCGCGGTCGTCGAACGGTGCGCCGAGAAGGTCGAACTCCTCCTTCAGCGAGCCCACGCCCACGCCGAGGATGACCCGGCCGCCGCTGACATGATCCAGTGTGCCGTAGCGCTTTACGATCGCCAGCGGATGGTGATATCCCAGCACCAGTGTCATGGTGGCGAACCGGATCTGTTTTGTGCGGGCCGACGCATAGCCGAACGTGGCGAGCGGATCCCAGTACCGGGCACCGCGCCGCGCGGTTTCGGTCGAAGGTAGGCCGATGTGCTCGCTGCACGTCATGTGGTGGTAGCCAAGCCGATCCGCGGTTTCGGCGACGCGTCCGATGTCCTCGATGGTGGCGTCCTTTTCCCACTCCAGCGCGGACCCGGCGACGTTGGTGACGACAGGCGTGGCGATGCCGAGTTTCAATGCAAGGGCTCTTCGCCCGCGAGGATCGTGCGGTGCATGAGCCGGCCGCTGTCGAACGCGTAGGGCAGCACCCGGTGCATGGTGCCGGTGTTGCTCCAAATGAGCAGATCACCAACCTGCCACTCGTGGCGGTAGACGTACTGAGGCTGGGTGGCCCAGTCACGCAGGCGCGCCAGCAGTGCGCGGCTCTCCTCCGGGGGGATTCCGATCACGTAATCCGCTGTGGCACCAGCCAGTAGGGACTTGCGTCCGGACTGGTGTGTCCATACCAGCGGGCATGTTTTAGTGGGCGACTTCTGCCACAACGTGATCTCTTCGTAGCTCATCTCGGGGCGCACGTAGTACTGCGAACGCTCCGCACTGTGGACCACCCGAAGGTCGGCGATGGCATCCTTTTCGGACTGCGGCAAGTCGTCGTATGCCGCGTAGGTGTTGCAGAACTCGGTCTGCCCACCGGTTTCCGATAGTTTGATGGCCCTCAGCAGAGCCGCAAGATTGGGGTAGGGCTGCAGCGAGCCGTCGAAATGCCAGAACATCGAGCCTTTCAGATACTCGGCTCGCTGGTTCACGTCCTTGTCGAGCGAGATCTTGTAGATGCCTTCCTCACCCTCGCCTTGCACGATGTTGCCAACCGTCTTGGCGATGGTGACCTGCTGTTCGTCGGTCATCTCCAGACCGCGAAAGAAGACCACTCCGCGTCGATCCAAAGTGGCGCGAATGGTCTCGGCTTCGCGGCCGCTGAGCAGGGTGTCGAGGTCGGTCCTGAGCTCGCTGCCGATCCGCGGGGTGAGGTCGATGATCTCCAATTGCGCAGAGGTAAGTCCCATAATCGTCAACTGACTCTCGTGAGAATGGTTTTGGCTGAATGCTTTACGCGCGGCTGCTTCCACAGCTCGACCGCCAGTGAGACGGTGATCAGCGAGTAGAGCAGGTTGCGTAGATTCGCGACGTCCTCAGGCAACGGTTCGGCGTAGTCGAACTTGTCGATGTAGGCGACCGCTTCCTCGGCTTGCGGAAACACTGCGTCATAGAACGCCTGGATCTCGTCCATGGAGCTGTTCACACGCTTCAGATAGCGTTCGTGCCCGTCCTCGATGGCCCAGTCCGGGACCAGGTATTCGAGCGACGAAAACTCAGGCGGCAGAGCTGCGTTCATCGCTGCGCTTTCGCTTTCTCGCCGGCCTCCACGTAGTCGCCAACCACCTTGTGCAGATGGCGCAGCAGGATCTCTTCGTCGTTCATCGTGAAATGGGTGAGGGCGCCGCTGTTGAGCATCGCCTGCAATCCCTCCGACGGGCTGGCGTCTTCGAGAATGATGTCGTTGAGGAACGTCACCGTCATCTCCTGCCCCAGCCGTTCCTTGTGGGTTTTCGGGGGCTGGTAGTACATCTCGGTTTCGAAGATGTGCGAGTGCGGCCCTGTGGGCCAATGGGTGTGCACCGTAAAGCCGGACGCGCCGAAGATGATCACGAAGTTGGGGAAGAACTGGTAGGAGTCGAAGCCGTGCTTTTCCGACCGGATGGGGTTGATTCCCGGCGGCATGGGTCCGCGATCGACCTTGGTCCAGGGTCCGGCTGCGCTGGCCTCCATCACACACTCGATGGGCTTGGAGTATGGAGTCTTTTGTGAGGGCTCGCCGGCGAACGAGAACATTCGGTGGGCACCCTTGAGCTGGAGGAACAACGCGTCGGTGAAGGGATTTGGCTTGTTCAGCGCCTCCTTGGCCTCCGCCGTGAGGTTGCCGAAGGACGAGGCATGCAAATACGGGCCGTGGTAGCTCTCCGCGAAGCCGTCGACGAAGATCTTCCAGTTGCACTGCAACTCGGCCTTGAAGCGGTATACCTGGTGCGGCCCTTGGAAGGGATAGCCCTCGAGTCCCTTCCCGAGGTCGCCGAGGAAGTCGCGAACCGACTCGGTGTTGTCGGGGTTGAGGTTGATGAAGATAAACCCTTCCCAGACTTCGCATTGAATCGCCGGGACGCGGCAGCTGTCGGCATCGAAGTCGAGCAACAGGTCTTCGCGGGTGGCCGAGTGCAGTGAGCCGTCCAGGTTGTAGCGCCAGCCGTGGAAGCGGCAGTACAGCACTGGCGCGCGGCCCTGCACTTCCTCGAACGGGTCGTCGCTCCAAAGCATCTTGTTCCCGCGATGCGGGCAGATGTTGTGGAAGGCACGGATCACGTCGTCCTTGCCACGCACGATGATGATCGAGGTGTTCAGGAATTGCATTTCGCGAGTGAAATAGCTGCCCGAGCGCGGCACTCTTTCGACGCGCCCCATGTACAGCCAGGTCTTCTTGAAGACGTGCTCGCGTTCCTTGTCGTAGAACTCCTCGGAAACGCAGTCCTCAAGTGAGACGGGCCCGCGACCCAATTCCGGGTATGCATCGGCCCAGTGCCCGCTCGCCGGCTTCGTGATCAGGGCTTCGGTAGTCACAAGAGTGCTCCTCAATCAGTACCGGACTCCACTCGGGCCGAACGTAACACTTGGTGAGACCTTCAAAAAGGCCCCACATCGCAACACGCTGTTCCAATTCTGGAACAGCCTTAGAAAAGTGAGCGTCGTGCCCGTGCGGCCACACACCTCACTGTTGACAGGCTTGCGTCGGGTTCGAGTGCTCCGGTCGGCAGCGACAGCGCGTAGTCCAGCGGTCAACAGTCGTGCAGTGTCGTGGGCGAAGGTCGGGGTAAAGGCCTTGTTCCGGATGTGGATTCGGTGATAGATGGGTGATGTCCACGAGCAGCGGTGTCAGAGTTCGGCGATGATGTCGGCGATGAACTCTTGAGTGCGCATTCGTGACGCCGTACGGGCGGCCGGATCGGCTCCCAGTGGCACGATGCGCGCGGCAAGGTCGGTAACCCCCGCGTCGCGGTACCTGCGTAGGCGGGTGAGCACGGCCCGCTCGTCGCCGGCGGCCATGGTGTCGCCGACATCCGCGGCGTCGCCGTGCTCCAGCAAGCGCACGTAATTGGGTGAGAACTCCGCGTGCCCGAGCACGTCGCTCGCGTAGGCCCGTGCGTCGTCCAACTCGGCGTTCGAGCACAGGGCGACCGGAACGCCGGCGACGATGCGTGGTGCCGGGCGCCCGGCACCCGTTGCGGCTGAGGTGATCCGGGGCGCGACGTGGTCGCCAATCGCGCGTTCGTCGGCCATCCAGAGGATGGTGCCGCTGGTCTGCTCACCGGCGATGCGCAACATGGTCGGCCCGAGCGCAGCGATCAGGATCGGCATCGGCATGGGCTCGGCGACGTCCATCGGGCTGTGCACGCGGTAGGTGTCGTTCTCGACGTCGACGGGCCCCGGCCCGGCGAACGCGGCGGTGAGCACCTCGAGATAGTTGCGCATCAGGTGCGCCGGACGTTCGTAGGGCAATCCCAACTGACCGTCCACGATCCAGTGGTGCGACGTGCCCAGCCCTAGCGCGAAACGGCCCTCGCAGGCTGACTGAGTGGTCAGCGCCTGTTGGGCCAGCGCGATCGGATGTCGGGTTTGCACCGGTATGACGGCGCTGCCGATTTCGATGCGCTCGGTGACCTGGCCGAGGAGCGCAATCGCGGTCATGGCGTCGAGGTACCCGGGAACCTGCGGGATCCAAAAGGACGCGAAACCAGCGTCCTCGGCGGCGCGACCGTCGGCGATCAGGCCGGCCAACCGATCGCCACGCGGTCGCTCCTTGTCGGAGCCAATCATCAAACCTAGTCGCACGAAGGCCTCTCGTTAGGGGGCGCAGCGGTCGCACTCAATCACGGGCCGGAGCCGCACGGGCCCGAACGTAGCACTCGACAGGACTTCCCAAAAAGGTCCAAAGCGCAACACGCTGTTCCGTTTCTGGAACACTGGCGGACGTGGAGCAAAACCTCCCGTTCGACGTCGATGCGCTGCTGATATTCGGCAAGGTAGTGGAGTGCCGCAGCATCTCAAAAGCGGCCACGTTGCTCGACATGCCCAAATCCACCGTGAGCCGCAAGCTCAGCAAGCTGGAATCCGACCTAGGGATCAAACTGCTGCGCAAAAACACCCATCAGCTCACGGTCACCAACCTCGGCGAGAAGATCTACGATCACGGGGTCAAGATCCTGACCGAGGCAAATGGCGTCCGTGCGTTGGTGGAGGGCAGTAAGCAAGAGCCGCAGGGTGAGCTGCGGGTTGCCATGCCGGTCTTCGTCGGCATCGACTATGCGTCGAGAGTTGGCGCTGTGTTCCTGAAGCGTTACCCCCACTCGCGCCTGGACATCCGATTGGTCGACGACTCGGTCCACCCCGTCAGGGACGGCTTCGACGTCGTGTTCGGAACCGGGCCGCTGCAGGATTCGACGCTTATCGCGCGGAAGGTCTTCAGCCTCGAGTTGTTTTTGTGCGCATCACCGGAATTCGTGCGAGAACTGGTGGAGCCCATCACCGTTCCTACGCAATTGAACACCTTGCCGTTCATCGATTGTGGCGTCGGCGGCGGCCCGCGCAAGCTGCAGGTGAGCAGACGGACGCGGCGATACGAGCTATCGCCTCCGGTGCGGGCCCGCGCCAACAGCTTTCAGGTGTGCAAGCAGTACATCCTGCAAGGGCTTGGCATCGGTGCGATGCCGAACCAGATCATCTGCACCAGCGAGTTAGGCGATGGCAGCATCGTGCCCGTGCTACCGGAATGGAGCATCGAGGGGCTGGATGTGCACATGATTTACCCCTTCCACCTTTCCTTCTCGACGCTGATCAGTGCCTTCTACGACACGGCGTGCGAGATCATCATCGAGAACTCGGCGCGAAGCTGAGCGCCGCGTCATTCACGGGGCGACGGCGATGGACTTCATGTCAAGGTAGCTCTCGAGGCCTTCGGGCCCGAGTTCGCGACCGTAGCCGCTGCCCTTGACGCCGCCGAACGGCGCGAACGGGTCCATGGTGTAGCCCTGGTTGATCCCCAGGGTGCCGGTGCGAATGCGCGCGGCGATCGCCAGGGCCCGGTCGGTGTCACCCGTCCACACCGACCCGGCCAGGCCGTAGTCGGAGTCGTTGGCAATGGCCACCGCGTCGTCCTCGTCGCGGTAGGGGATGACGGTGATCACCGGCCCGAAGATCTCTTCTCGCGCAATGCGCATGGTGTTGTCGGCGTGGGCGAACAGGGTGGGTTGGACATACCAGCCGCGTTCGAGTCCGTCGGGCGACTCGGTGCCGCCGATGACCAGTTTGGCCCCTTCGTGTTGACCGATCTGGATGTAGTCACGGACGCGCTGCTGTTGGCGTTGCGAGACCAGTGGGCCGACCTGAGTTTCGGGATCGCTCGGATCACCCACCCGCAGGGCGGTCATTTCCGCGGCGAGCGCGTCAACGTACTCGTCGTGGCGCCGCTCGGGCACCAGAACACGAGTCAACGCGTTGCAGATCTGGCCGCTGTTGGACAGGCTGGCCGAACGCACGCCGACGGCTACCTTCTCGGGCGCCGCGTCATCGAGGATGATGGCAGCGGACTTTCCACCGAGTTCGAGACTGACCTTGGTGAGGTTGGGCGCGCATGCCGCCGCGACGGCCCGACCGGCTGCGGTCGAGCCGGTGAACGACACCTTGTCCACGCCGGGGTGACTTGCCAGCAGCTCGCCGACGGTGCGGTCGCCGGGTAGCACGCTGACCACGCCCGGCGGCAGGGCGATCTGGTCGAGCATTTCGGCCAAAAGCAGTGCGTCCAGCGGGGATTCGGCGGCGGGCTTGAGCACTACCGTGCAGCCGGCGAGCAGTGCGGGCACCAGTTTGGTCACGATGAGGAACTGCGGCATGTTCCACGGCACGATCGCGGCGACGACGCCAACCGGCTCCTTGCGGACGAGCACATCCGTCCCGAAGAAACCGGCCCGCGTCTCCTGCCACTGGTACCGCTGCGCCAGGTCGCAAAATGCGCGCATCATCATGGCCGGCAGGCCGACCTGGGCGCGCTGGGCGAAGGTGATGGGCGCGCCGATCTCCGCGGTGATGGTCTCGGCCATTTCTTCGCGCCGTTGGTCATAGACGTCGGCCAGTCGCCGGATCGCCGCGACGCGTTCCAGCGGTTCGGCGCGGCCCCAGGGGCCAGAGTCAAAGGCTGCGCGGGCGGCATTCACGGCCACCTCGACGTCGGCCGGCCCGGCAGCAGTGACTTCGGCGATGGATTGCTCGGTATGCGGTGAGATGACTTCGAAGATTTCTCCGTGTGCCTGCACTGTGCGGTCCGTGGTGGCCCCGACCCCGGCCTGCTGATCCATCGCATCCCATCCCGCAATATCAACTACTTGTGATCAAGACTCTAACCATATACCGTCGGCTCGACGGAGTCCTACGGATCACTGAGGACGTTGGCTACTGAGCTATTCCGCGCCATTTCGTAAGTTCGCGTCGGATGGATGGTCGCCTGATCGCCCAGGGGTCCGTGCGAGATCGGAACGGACAGGAGCGATCGTGCCTCGATTTCCCAAGCCGCCGGAGGGCAGCTGGACGCAGCATTACCCCGAACTGGGCACCGAGCCGGTGTCCTACGAGGACTCCATCAGCCCGGAGATCTTCGAGCTGGAGCGCGACGCGATTTTCAAACGCGCCTGGCTCAATGTGGGCCGGGTCGAACAGCTTCCGCGAAAGGGCAGCTACTTCACCAAAGAGCTCAAGGCCGTCAACACCTCGATCATCCTGGTGCGCACGACATCCGGGGAGATCAACGCGTTCCACAACGTCTGCCGCCACCGCGGTAACAAGCTGGTGTGGAACGACATGCCGCTCGAGGAGACGAGCGGTGTGTGCCGCCAATTCACCTGCAAGTACCACGCCTGGCGTTACGACTTGGACGGCAACCTGACTTTCGTGCAGCAGGAGGGCGAGTTCTTCGACCTCGACAAGAGCCGTTATGGACTGGTGTCGGTGCACTGCGAAGTCTGGGAAGGCTTTATTTTCGTCAACTTCGCGAAGCAGCCGGAGCAGTCCCTACGTGAGTTCCTCGGGCCGATGATCACGGATCTGGAGGGGTACCCGTTCGAAAAGCTGACCTCACGCTTTTACTACCGGTCGGAGGTGAAAGCGAACTGGAAGCTCTACATGGACGCTTTCCAGGAGTTCTATCACGCGCCGATCCTGCACGCGAGCCAGTCGCCGACCGCTTATTCGAAGGCGGCCGCGGAGGCTGGTTTCGAGGCGCCGCACTACCGCCTGGACGGCCCGCACCGGCTGGTCAGCACGTCGGGCGTCCGCGCCTGGGAGATGGCGGACGAGATGCGCAAGCCGATCGAGGACATCTGCCAGAGCGGACTATTCGGACCATGGGACAAGCCCGATTTGGGCGAGATGCCCGTCGGGCTGAACCCCGCGAAGTGCGATCCCTGGGGACTGGATTCGTTTCAGCTGTTCCCCAACTTCGTCATCCTGTTCTGGGGCCAGGGCTGGTACCTGACGTATCACTACTGGCCGACCTCCTATAACACCCACATCTTCGAGGGCACGCTCTACTTCCCGCAGCCGCGCACCCCACGCGAACGCGTCGCCCAGGAACTCGCGGCGGTGTCCTTCAAGGAGTACGGGCTGCAGGACGCCAACACGCTGGAGGCGACCCAGACGATGATCGAATCGCGGGTGCTCGACCGGTTCGTGCTCAACGACCAGGAGATCCTGATACGTCACCTGCACAAGGAGACCGCAGCCTGGATCGACGAGTACCGCCGCACAGCCAAGGCAACTGAGGCTTCGAAGGCGGGAGTGTGAGCGCGGTGTCTGGGTTGCTGCCAACCGAATTCGCCGACCTGGAGCAGTTCACTGCGTGGTGCCTGCCCAGCGAACCGGAGCGCTACGCCAAGAGGCTGGCGAGTTCGATGACCGAAATGAAGGCCTTTTACGACGCGATCACGGCGCGTGCCGAGGAGGCCCTCACCTACTGCGACAAATTCCCCCTCGACGACCTGCCCGAAGATGTCGAGAACCTCATGCACCTGCTGTATTCGATGATCATGGTGTCGTTTCCGGTCGAGTGCTGGAAGCAGCCGCGGGTGCCCGACTCCGGTGCATCCACCCTGGACTGCGTGTCCGAGCCCGTTCCGTGACCGCTCCGACAATCCTGCGGGCCGCACGCTGGGCCGACGTCGATACCGGCCAGGTTCGCTCACCGGCAGTACTAGTCATCGACGGTGAGCGCATCAGCGCGGTCAATCCCGAAGGGCCACTACCGGATCCGGCAACCGTCATCGATCTCGGGGACGTCACGCTATTGCCGGGTCTGATGGACATGGAACTCAACCTGCTCATCGGCGGCCCCGGTGGGCCCGCGGGCCTGCCGGCGCCGATGCACGGCGTTCAAGACGATCCGGCGTATCGCACCCTGCGCGGGGCGGTCAACGCGCGCACCACGCTGGATGCCGGTTTTACCACCGTGCGCAACCTCGGGCTCATGGTGAAGACCGGCGGCTATCTACTCGACGTGGCGCTGCAGCGCGCGATCGATCAGGGCTGGCACGTCGGCCCGCGTATCTATCCCGCGGGGCACGCCGTCACCCCCTACGGCGGGCATTTGGACCCGACCGTGTTCCAGCGGCTTGCGCCCGGGATCATGCCGCTGTCGGTCGCCGAGGGCATCGCCAACGGGGTGCCCGACGTGATCGCCTGCGTCCGTTACCAGATTCGCCACGGCGCCAAGCTGATCAAGGTGTCGGCATCGGGCGGCGTCATGTCGCACAGCACGGGTCCGGGCGCCCAGCAGTACTCCGACGCGGAGTTCGCCGCGATCGCCGATGAAGCCCACCGTGCCGGTGTGCGGGTCGCCGCGCACGCCGTCGGCGACTCCGCGATCCGGGCCTGTATCCGCGCCGGGATCGACTGCATCGAGCACGGTTTCCTCGCCACCGACGACACGATCCAGATGATGGCCGACCACGGCACCTTCCTGGTCTCCACCACGTATTTGACCGAGGCGCTGGCGATCGACCGGATCGCGCCGGAACTGCGGAAGAAGGCGGAGGACGTCTTCCCGCGCGCGAAGGCCATGCTGCCCAAGGCGATTGCCGCCGGAGTGCGGATCGCGTGCGGTACCGATGCACCGGCGATCCCGCACGGCCAGAACGCCGAAGAGCTCGTCGCGCTGGTGGCCCGTGGCATGACCCCGATGCAGGCGATCCGGGCCGCGACCGTGGTGGCCGCCGAACTCGTCGAGGCCGACGACGAGCTGGGTCGCCTCGCGCCCGGCTACCTCGCCGACATCATCGCCGTGCCCGGCGATCCCTCCCAGGACATCGCCACCACACTCGACGTTTCCTTCGTCATGAAGGGCGGCCAGATTTACAAGACACTGGCCGTGGACTCGTGACAGGGAGGCGGGCATGGAACTCACCGAGAACATTTTGTGGTTGCTCAAGCAGGCCTTCTACTTCTCACTGACCACGGTCAACGAAGCGGTCAGCAGTCACGGCGTCAGCACGGCCCATGTCGGCGTGCTGCGCCAACTCAGCAACGAACCCGGCCTGTCGGGCGCCGAACTCGCCCGACGACTGTTGATCAGCCCGCAAGGGGTTCAGCACGCGCTCACCGCGCTCGAACGCCGGGGTCTGGTGCAGCGCAAGCAGGATCCTCAGCACGGGCGGATTCTGCGGGCCTACCTCACCGGCGAAGGCCGTGATGTCGCGGCCACGGTGGTCAACGACGCGGTCGCCGCACACGAGAAGGTGTTCGGCGTGCTGACTGCCGACGAGCAGTTGACCCTGCGCGAATTGCTGGGCCGCGTCGTGGAGAAGGGCACCGGTCACGAACTGTTCGACGACCACGTCGACAACTGATGCGCGCGCGGACCACCGGTAGAGGTGTCTAGTACTTGAGATCAATCGCAAGTAGTTGATATTGTGTTTGAGATGCCTGAATCCAGCACGACCGACGCGCACTCAACCGGCGCCGCCACGGCTTCCGTGCCGGAGGGCCCAGAAGGTTTTGTGCCATTGCGCGTCAAGCGCGTGGTCCGCGAAACCCGTGACGCCATCTCGATCGTTCTTGACGTGCCGGAGCCGAGCGTGGGCCGCTTCGGGTATCGGGCCGGGCAATTCCTGACGCTGCTGGTCTGCGTCGACGGGCGAGAGCATCGGCGGTGCTATTCGATGTCGTCGGTGCCGGCGGTGGGCGAAGACCTGCGCATCACCGTCAAACGTGACCGCGATGGTGTGGTGTCGAACTGGCTCAACGACACAGCGGCGCCAGGCAACGAGATTCACGCTTTGCCGCCCCAGGGCCGCTTCGTCCTGAAGGACACCGAGCGTGAACTGGTTGCGTTCGCCGGCGGCAGCGGCATCACGCCGGTGTTCTCGTTGCTGCGCTCAGCATTGGAGTCGACGACTCGCGCAACCCGGCTGTTCTACGCCAACCGCGGCCGTGAGTCAGTCATCTTCGACGACGCATTGGCGGCGCTGAGCGTGCGGCACCCGGCCCGCTTCGTCGTGCACCATCATCTCGACGATGAAAATGGCTTCGTGACACCTGCGGACGTCGAGGCCTTCGTTGCGCGCGCCGAGAACGCCGACGACGCCGAGTACTACATCTGTGGTCCGGGCCCGTTCATGGACATCGTGCAGACCACACTGCGAACAGCGGGGGTCCCGGCCGATCGGGTGCACCTGGAGCACTTCGAGGTGGCCGAATTGCCTGTCGGCGCGCCGGCCGCCACCGGCGAAGCGGTCGCCGAGGAGGTCACCATCGAGCTGGAGAGGCGCAGGGTCACGGTGCCCTATTCGCAGGGCGAGACCTTGTTGCAGACCGCCCGCATGGCGGGCCTAGGGCCGCCGTCGTCGTGCGAAATCGGTTCCTGCGGAACCTGCATGGCCCGTCTGACGCAGGGCAGCGCTCGGATGATCAACAACGATGCCCTCGAGGACGACGAGGTGAACGACGGCTGGGTGCTCACCTGTCAGGCCCTGCCGACCAGCCGCACCGTGCGGGTGGTCTACGAGTGAACGCCCAGGAGGCCAACCGCAATGGAGCGCAATCGATGAGCAGGGTAGCGGTCGTTACCGGCGGCGCCTCGGGCATGGGTGAGGCGACCTGCCACGAACTGGGCCGACGCGGGCTCAAGGTCGCGGTTCTCGACGTCAACGAGCAAGCGGCGCAACGCGTCACCGACGACCTTCGCGCCGAGGGCATCACCGCCGTCGGGGTTGGCGCCGACGTCGCTGACCGACCCGCCGTCGAGCACGCGTTCGCCAAGGTCCGCAGCGAGCTGGGCCCGACCACGGTTCTGGTGACCAGCGCCGGGCTGTTCGGCTTTTCGGCCTTCGCTGAAATCACTACCGAATCCTGGGCGCGGATCATCGACGTCAACCTGACCGGCACCTTTCACTGCTGCCAAGTCGCGCTTCCGGACATGGTGGACGCGAAATGGGGCAGGATCGTGATGATCTCGTCGTCGAGCGCGCAGCGCGGGTCACCGTTCGCCGCCCATTACGCAGCGTCCAAGGGTGGCGTGATCACCTTGACCAAGTCGCTGGCCCGCGAATACGCCGCACATGGGATCACGGTCAACAACATCCCGCCGTCGGGCATCGAGACTCCGATGCAGCACCAGGGGCAGGCCGCCGGATATCTGGGATCCAACGAACAGATCGCCGCCAACATCCCAATGGGCCATCTGGGAACCGGAGCTGACATCGCCGCGGCGGTGGGTTTTCTGTGCTCGGATGAGGCCGGATTCATCACCGGCCAGGTGTTGGGCGTCAATGGGGGAGCCGTGATGTGAAAAGTGGCAGTGCATAACGTTTTCGAGCAACGACGTCGGCAGGAAGGTCCACATGACGCGATCAGGTAGTCGCCCCGCAGAAGGCTCCTGGACCGAGCACTATCCGGAGCTGGGGACCGGTCCCATCTCATTCAGGGATTCGACGTCGCGGGAGTTTTACGAACTCGAGCGCGAAGCGATCTTCAAGCGGGCGTGGCTCAATGTCGCCCGGGTTGAGGAACTGCCTCGCACCGGGAGCTATCTGACCAAGGAGATCGAGGTCGTCGGCGCCTCGGTGATCCTGGTCAAAGGCCGAGACGATCGGATTCGGGCCTTCTACAACGTCTGCCGCCACCGGGGAAACAAGCTGGTCTGGAACGACTTTCCCGCCGAGGAGACCCGTGGCACCTGCCGTCAATTCACCTGCAAGTACCACGGCTGGCGTTACGGCCTCGACGGCGCTCTGAAATACGTGCAACAGGAATCGGAGTTTTTCGACCTCGACGCGGCCGATTACGGGTTGCGATCTGTGCAGTGCGATGTGTGGAACGGCTTCATCTTCATCAACTTTGACGAGGAGCCGCGTCAGAGCCTGCGGGAGTTCCTCGGCCCGATGCTCACCGGCCTGGACGATTACCCCTTCGGCACGCTGACCGAACGCTATGAATGGGTCGCGCATAACAACAGCAACTGGAAAATCTTCGCGGACGCCTTCCAGGAGTACTACCACGTACCCTCGCTGCACTCACAACAGGTGCCAGCCGAGGTGCGCCAACCCAACGCCGGATTCACTTGCGGACACTTCCAACTCGACGGCCCACATCGGCTGGTGTCGACAGCGGGAACACGCCGCTGGCTGCTGGCTCCCGAGTACATGTATCCGATTGAGCGGGCCACCAAAAGCGGGCTGGTCGGACCGTGGCGCACCCCAGACGTCGGTGAACTGCCGGCCGGGCTCAATCCGGGCAATATCGAGCCGTGGGGTATCAGCAACTTCCAGATCTTCCCCAACACCGAAATCCTGATCTACGGCGGCTGGTATTTGCTCTACCGATACTGGCCCACCTCGCACAACACCCACCGTTTCGAGGCCTACACCTATTTCCACCCCGCCGGCAGTGTGCGCGAGCGCATTGAACACGAGGTCGCCGCCGTGGTGCTCAAGGAGTTCGCCCTGCAAGACGCCGGAATGCTCGGCGGTACCCAAGCGGCACTGGAATACGACGTCATCGATGAGTTTCCACTCAACGACCAAGAGATTCTGGTGCGACACCTGCACAAAGTGGCCGTCGACTGGGTTGAGGCATACCAGCGCGACACCACTGCAGCGGGAGTCTGATCATGCCAGAAACCTTGTTGCCCAGCGCGTTCGCCGAACTAGAACAGTATGCCCAAACGTGGTGTCTAGCAACCGAAACCGAACGTTGGAACGCCCGGGTCACCGCCACGATGACCCAGCTGCGAGAGTTCTACGACGCGTTCTTCCCCCGTCTGGAGGAAGCCATCGACTACTGCGACAAGTTCAGCCTCGACGGCCTGCCCGATGACGCGCTGAACCTCTTGCACATGATCTATTCGCTGATCATGGTCGCGATGGCAGTCGAGATCATGCACCAACCCGCCCCGGTGGACGCCGCCGACGCAGTCATGACGCGAACCGGCGAACCGGTGCCTTGACCTCGAAGCCCCACCCATTCGTACCTTCTATTGTTCGGCAGAAAGGACAGACCGTGAGTCTGCTCACCATCACCAAGCTCACCGAGTCCGTCGGCGCCGAGGTCACCGGTCTCGACCCGGCCTCGCTGGCTTCCGACGACCCGGTCGGCGAAGCAATCTTGGATGCGTTGGAAGACAACGGAGTTCTGGTCTTCCCGGGCTTGCAACTCGACCCGCAGGCCCAAGTCGCCTTCTGCCGCCGGCTCGGCGAGATCGATCACTCCTCCGACGGTCACCACCCCGTCGCCGGAATTTACCCGGTCACCCTGGACAAGTCGAAGAATTCGTCGGCCGATTACTTGAAGGGGACCTTCGATTGGCACATCGACGGCTGCACGCCCGTCGAGGACGGATATCCGCAGATGGCCACCGTTCTGTCGGCGCTGCAGGTCGCGGAGAGGGGCGGCGAAACCGAATTCGCCAGTGCGTATTCCGCTTACGAGGCCCTCACCGACGAGGAGAAGGACGGCTTCGGCTCGCTGCGCGTCGTGCACTCGCTGGAGGCTTCCCAACGGCGGGTCACTCCCGACCCCACTGCGGAGCAGGTGGCGCGCTGGCGATCGCGACGTACCCACGAGCACCCGCTGGTGTGGACGCACCGCAGTGGCCGCAAGTCACTGGTGTTGGGCGCCTCCGCCGACTACGTGGTCGGCATGGACCTCGACAAGGGGCGGGCATTGCTGGCCGGCCTGCTCGAGCGGGCGACCGTGCCCGACAACGTCTACAGCCACACCTGGTCGGTCGGCGACACCGTCATCTGGGACAACCGCGGAGTCCTGCACCGGGCTGCCCCCTACGATCCCAGCTCAGCGCGGGAAATGCTGCGCACCACCGTGCTTGGCGACGAACCGATCCAATAATGAGCGACCGACACCCGCCGCGGCTGACGCCGCTGCCGGCCCAGGAGTGGGATGACGCTGCCCGCGCATCGCTGGCCTCCCTGATACCACCCGCTCGGGCCAACCCCAGCGGCGCCGGGAACGTGTTGTCGACCATGGTGCGCCACCCGGACCTGACCGCGGCCTACCTACCGTTCAACACCTACCTGCTGAGGAACTCCAAGATTTCGCCCCGGATACGGGAAGTCGCCCTGCTACGGGTGGTGCTTCGGGGCAACTCTGACTACCTGTGGTCGCACCACCTCCCCATCGCTGCGCGGGCAGGCCTGAGTCCGGAGGACATCAGCGGCATCGAATCCGGCAACTGCCCCGACCCCCACGATCAGGTGGTGGTCCGGGCCGTCGACGACCTCACCGCCCACTACACCGTCTCGGAAGCGACCTGGGCGGAACTGGGCCAGGTCTTCACCGACGAACAACGCATGGATCTGGTCTTCACGATCGGCGGCTACCTGTTGTTGGCTATGGCCGTCAACACGTTCGGTGTCCAAGAGGAAAGCGCTCAAATCTCCTCGTAGACAAGGAAAGTGCTGGGCGGATCCGAACGGATCTGATCGGTCATGATCACCTTGCCGTCCATCGTCGCCTGGCCGAGCTGTCTGAAGGCGTCCATGACATCGTCAGCCTCGATGTCGTAGATCGCGAGGTAGCGCGGCGCGCCTGGGATGGAGGAGTTCTGCCCCGGGGCTATCCGGTAGCGCTTGGCGCCGGTGATCGTCGGGACACTCGCGAGGATCTGCGGTAGGTGGTCGCCGTCGTACCAGGCGTTGTACTCCTCCTCGACTTCGGGCGACGCCGGCTCGTTGAAGACGATGAGTTTGCCGCGGGGCATATTAGGTTCCTTTGTGTAGTGGGCGTCGGAATAGAGTGCCGGACTTCAGTTTTAGAGTGATTTGTTCGCATGGTCGCGCAACGCGGGGACAACCTCGGCGAACAGCCGGTCCAGCACCAGCCGTTGGTCAGCAACCTCGGCTGCGGGGAGGAAGACGAAGTGACGCGCGCCCGCGTCGTAGAAAGTCTGCAGCTTCGCCGTCACCTCGCCCGCGGTACCCGCGGCCGCGACGCTGTCGATCATCGCCCCGAAGTCCTGGCTGTAGATGCCGCCCATCGCGCGGGCGGCTTCCGCGCGAGCGGTATCGCCGTCCGGATTGATGTTGAGAAACACCCACACGTACCACTGGAAGCCCGCGAGGTCGCGACCGGCGGCGGCGGCGCTCTGGCGGATCGTCGCCACCGAGTCGGCGTAACGGCGCGGTGAGTACATGTAGGGAAACCAGCCGTCGCCGAGCAGCGCCGCTCGTCGCATGGCTGGCTTCTTCCGCCCCGCGACGATAATCGGTGGTCCGCCTGGCTGCACCGGTGGCGGGTGGATTCTGACGTCCTTCATTGGGTAGTAGGGGCCATTGTGCGTGATGTGCTCGGCTGTCCAGAGTTGCCTCAGCAGCGGGATCATCTCGTTCGTGCGGCGCCCGCGTTCCTCGATCGGGACCTGGACGGCGCTGAACTCCTGCGGGTACTCGCCTCCGACTCCGACGCCGAGTACCACGCGCCCGCCGGTGGCGCGGTCGAGGTCGGCGATTTGCTTGGCGACGAGCGCCGGTGGATAGAGCGGTAACAGCAGTATCGATGTGCCCACCATGACCCGTTCGGTCAGTGTGGCGAGGCGGACGAGGCCGACCATGGCCTCGGGGCTCGGGTTGCGCGACGCGATATGGCCGCCGCTCCACAACGAGTCAATCGGCCGGGCCTCCAGGTCCCGAATTGCGCGCGCATCACCGCCGCCGAGGATCCCGATCCGGATGTCGTCCGCCGAGATGGTCATCGCAGTACTTTCATCCCGCGGTTATCAGCATGTCTTTCCACGTCTTGGGCTTCGGTGACCGCGCGAGATCGGCCTGTCGGAACATCTGGCCATCGCGTGTGACGTAGCGTCCGGTTCCCGGGTCATAGCGAGCGGTCGCGACCGACGGCGAAGCGCCGGAACCGTTGGGTACAAACGCGCTTGGCGCTGTTGGTGGAACGTTGAGCGAACCCGGCGCCGGCGGCCCTGGCGGTGTTCCAGCGGGCGCCGCTCCGGGCGGCAAAGGTGTCCCGTCAACCGGGCCGAAAATGTGGTCGGGGACCGTCACCCGGTCATCGGGCGGCACGCCTTGCGATAACAGGCTAGGGTCCAGCGGGCCCGGACCCAACGCGTGCTGCCGCATCGCTAACGGCGTAAAGGGCTTGTCGCTGTTGCAGATCTCGACCGTGGGGGCCCGCTTCCCGGGGTGGCCCATGCAGGGATTGTTACGCACACCGCGCACCGCGACGGGGGAGTCTTGCGGCAGTTTGCAGTACAGATCGTCGGGGGTGTCGATCGTGTCCAGTTCGGCCGGCGAACGCCACTGCGAGGGCGGCAGGAATCCCACCGTGCACGCCGGCGGGTCGGCGAGCGTCAGCGTGAATCCGCCAACCGCCAAACCGGTCGGGTTGCTAGTGACGCCGTAGGAGCTGTAGGCCGCGACATCGGGGGGCAGCAGCAACAGCAGTTGCTCCAGCGACGGATGGTAGGTCACGCCGATTTGACCGATGGTGGTCAGGTTGGCCAGAAATACCGGCAGGGTGGGTTTCAACTGGGTGAGCAGCCGTGAAACCTCTTGGGAGAAACCAGGTCCGGTGGCCAGCAGCTTGCGGAACTGCGGGTCGTCGGTCACCAGCTGCTCGCTGACGCCAGCGAGATTATGCGCCCAGCGCCGAGTCGCATCGGCGGTCTGGGCTTGCGCATCCAGGAACGGGACGGCGTCATCTATGAAGCCGCGCGTGTGGTCGGCGGTGTCATTGGCGTCGTGCGACACCTTGGCTGACGAGTCGAGCAGGGACTGCAGGTCATAGCCCGCCCCATTGAAACTTTTGAACGACTCGTCGAGTAGTTGGGAGAGCTTGTCTTTGGGGATGCTGTTGGTCAACGCGCTGAGGTGATCGAGCATCGGCCCCACCGGCTGCGGGATGGTCGTGTCACGCACGGCGATCACCGACCCGTCCCGCAGGTAGGGCGCTGACTCCGAGCGCGGAACCAGGTCCACGTACTGTTCACCCACCGCCGAAATGCTGCGGATCGAGGCGTGCACGTCTGCCGGAATCTTCGGGGACGTGTCAATCGACAGCGTGGCTTCCGCGCCCGTCGCCGTCGGTCCCACCGCGGTCACCTTGCCGATCTGCACACCCCGGTAAGTGACATTGCTGAACCGGTACACGCCGCCGGTGTCCGGCAACTCCAACTTCACGGTCAGCCGGCCGATCCCGAGCAGCGTTGGCACCTGCATGTACTCGAACACCATCACCGCCATGCCGACGATCCCGACGATGATGAAGATGGTCAGCTGAATGCGGACGAAACGTGTCAGCATCAGTTGCCACCCGGATGGTCCAGTGGGGCAATGGGACTCATATCGGAACCCCCGAAGGCAGGTGCCGGCGCCGGCCCAGTTGCCATCGGGACAGCGCCAGGAGGAGGGCCGAGTCCAGGTGGCGGCGCGATGCCGGCTGCGAACGGGTCCCTGGTATAGCCCAGGTACCAGGGATCGCCCGGGGCGGGTACCAGCGCCGCGTCGGTATCTCCCCAGCGGGTGCCGGCGCCCAGTGTTCTCTTCAGCCTGGGAACGGTCATGTCGACCACCGCGAAGACATTGAAATAGTCGCCGCGGACGGCTCGGTCGATGAAGTTCTGCGTGAACGGGAATGCCGGCAGGTAGCCCAGCAGAGTGCTGAGATCGGGTCCCACGTCGGCCAGCGCGCGGAGCGTCGGTTCGAGATTCTGCAAATTCTTGACCAGGTCGGCCTGTGTGTCGTTGACGAGCCGGGTCGCGGTGTTGCTGAAGACGCGAAGCTTGTCCAGGGCGGTGGTGATGCGTGGGCGTTCCCGAATCAACACGTCCAATGCGGGCGGTATCTTGCGCAGCGCCTGCGAGATGATCTCACGCTGGGACGCGAACGTGCCGGCCAGCCGGTTCAGCGCTTCGATGGAGGTAACGATCTTTTCGCGTTGCTGATCCAGGACCCCGACGAATTCGTCGAGCCGTGTCAACAGTTCGCGGACGTCGTTCTCATGTCCCGACAACGCCGCGCTGAAGTTGTGGATGACGTCGCCGATCTGGCCCAGGCCACCGGAATTCAGCACGACCGACAGCGCCGACAGCGTCTGCTCCGTCGACGGATACGACGACGAACGGTCCAGCGGAATAGTGGCCCCGGACTCGAGGCGTCCCTGTGGCCCGCTGACCGAGCGGGGGATTGAGTTCCACGTGCATCGAACCCAGCAAGCTGGTCTGGCCGACGACGGCTACCGCGTTTGCCGGCACCACGGTTTCGGGTTTGACCGAGACCTCGATGTCGGCGTGGTCGCCCCTGACCCGCATTTTGCCGACGCTGCCCACGATGACGTCGGCCATCATCACCGGCGAATTCGATTCCAGCGTACCGATATTGGCGATCTCGATGTGATAGGTATTGGCGTGCGGGCCGCGGCCAACGGCGCCTGGCAGCGGCAGCGAGTTGACGCCTTGGAATGCGCAGCCGCTGACGGTCGCGGCGCAGGCCACGATGCACAGTGCTCGAGCTATGGTCATGGCGGTGGAGCTCCTCCGCCGGGCGGCGGTTGTTGATCGGCTGGCTGACTCGCTGGGGGAGGCGGACTTTCGGGCGGCAGCAACAGTTCCAGCATGCTCTTCGCTCCGGAATCATTCCGGCCCGTATACGCCGACACCGACGGTGGCGTCTCCGGTGGTGTCGGGGCAGGGCCCTCTCGCGCCGGGCGCCAGACGTGGTTCGGCGTAGATGATTTTCCCGGGAGTCGCGATTTGTTGCAGAATCGGGTTGATCGGAATGGGTATGTAATTCAAGGTCGCGGTTCGCGCTCCAGGGCCGAGGTACTCAGCACAGAGCTTCCCCGTTTCCGTTGCGGTGACGTTGCCGACGGCCCCGATCGCGTCGCAGATGAAGTGTGTCGGGTTCGCGAGGCTGTTGATGATGAAGCTCCCCATGGCCCCGGGCGTGTTGGGGTTGTAGATGTTGTAGCTGTTGGCGAATGAGGTGGGGGCGGCGTGCAGGATGTTCTCCACATCCAGCCGATGGTCGACCAGGGTTTGGGTGACATTGGCCAGCCGCTGGACCTGCTCGGCGGTCTTGTCCCGGGTACCGGCAACGAATCGCTGCACCTCGCCGACAGCGATCGCCAGATTCGACAGGGCCGCATCGAGATCGGATCGGCTGTCGTCGATCACGCTGCTCAGCGTCGCCAGCCGGTTTTGAAATTGCACGATCTGCTGATTGCTGTCGCGCAGTGTGGTGACGAAGTTCTGCAGATTCTTGATCACGTCGACGATGTTGCCGCTGCCGTTGGCCAAGACCCGGCTGATCCCGGATAGCTGCGTAAGGGTCTGGCGGAGCTTTTCGCCGTTACCGTCAAGCGCGTTGGCGGCACTGTCGATGAAGCGACTGACCGATGTTGTCGAGACGGCACCATTTGGGCCCAATTCCGTTGCCAGCCTATTCAATTGCGTGGTGACCTCGTCCCATTCGACGGGCACCGCGGTGCGATCGACGTCGATCACACGCCCCGTCGCGCATCTTGGGCCCGCTTTTGTGGTACGCCGGCGTGAGCTGGACGTAGCGTGCCGCCACCAGGTTCTGCGAGACGATCACGGCCTTGGCATCGGCCGGGATCGGCACGTCGCGGTCGACCTGCAAGCGCAGCTTGGCCCGGTTCGGCTGCGGTTGGACGGACGATATGGTGCCGACTTTGACGCCGGACACGCGGATGTCGTCACCGGGATAGATCCCGGTGGCCGAGCTGAAATAGGCGGTGATCGTCTGCGGGCGGAAGAACGTTTCGCGAACGATGAACGCGGTCGCGGCCACGATCAGCCCGACCAGGAGTACCGCTGTTGCCTGCCGCTTTCTGTCGGTCATCGTGAGCCACCTGGAATTCCGTTGTGCGGCCAGGGGAACAGGGCCCGCGGCATGTTCGGGTCTCCGCGGCGGAGTCCGAAGTAATAGTCGAAGAACGGCTGAATCAGTTCTGGTAGCGCAAGGTTGGGGACAAAGGCGTTGTAATAGAAGCCGTTGGACACGGACTCACCCACGGTGAACTCGTACTTCTTGAGACCGGGCAGCGCCTTGGCGATGTTGTCGCGGTTCTTTTCCAGCATCGCGGCAACGGAATTCAATCTGTCCAACGTCGGCTTGAGCTTGCTTTCGTTGTCGGCAACCAGCCCGGACAGCTCTTTGGCGACGGCGGACACGTTGGCCAGCAGCCTGCTGATCGCGTTGCGTCGCTGCACCAGCACCTCGAGCAGGACGTTCCCGTCGAGGAGCAGCGTGTTGACTTGCTGGCTGTGCCCCGAGAGGATACCGGTGACATCGGCAGCGCTCTTGAGCAGCGCGTCGAGGCTTTCACCGCGGTTGTTGATTGCCCGCGACAGTCGGGTGAGCCCGTCGAACGTCGGGCCCAATTGTGGAGCGATCTGGTCGATCGTCGTCGACAGCGCGTCCAGCGACTGGTTGAGGGTATTGGTGCTCGTCGCCGCCAAGTTCGTGGTCACGTCCGAGACCGCCTCGCTCAGTGAATAGGGCGAGGATGTCCTGGACATCGGTATGACATCTGACGGATGCATCCTGCCGCTGCCGGCCGGCTCCAAGGTCAGCACCCGTGCGCCCAGCAGCGAACCGGTACGGATGTGTGCGGTGGTCTGTGAGCCGAGCCGCACCTTGCCGTTGGCGCCGAAGGTGACCAGCGCGTCGCCTTCGCGCAGCGAGACTTCCGAGACGGTGCCGACCTTGACTCCTGATACCAACACATTGTTTCCCGCGGCGATGCCGCCGGCTTCGGAAAACAACGCCTGGTAGTGGATCGTCGTCGCCCAGGACACCAGCCGCTCGGGGGCCAGCCCGACGGCGATGATGAGCATGATCAGGACCACGCCGATAAAGCCTGATCGAATATGTTTGGCGTCACGGTATTTCAGCATCAGGGCTCCGCGCATCTTCCTTCTGTTTGCTTGTACCACGGGTAGACCGCCGTCCGGCCTTGCAGATCGGTGACGCGGAAGGCCAACCCGCAGATGTAATAGTTGACAAAGCTGCCGTAGGCACCGGTGCGGGCCAGCTTGCGGAAGTTGTTGGGTGCCCGTTGTAAGGCATCGTCGAGCAGTCCCTTGCCGCCTTCGAGCAGAGGAGCCAATCGATTCAACTGATCGACCGTTCCGGCCAGCGGTGAGCGCGCCGCGCCGAGCAGGTCGGATATCGATGCGGTACCGGTGTCGAGCGCTTGGATGGCGTCGCCGATGGTGTCGCGGTCGTGTGAAAGATCGGTAACCAGACGCTGCAGGTGTTCAATCGCGCCGGAAAACTGGCCGCCCTGTTCGGCAAGGGTTTTCACCACGGTGTTGAGGTTGTCGATCAGCTGCTCGACGGCCTGATTCTTCGCGCCGACATCGTTGGAAAACGACGACGTCTTCGCCAGCAGCGACTGCAATGTCTGACCCTGGCCCTGAAACACCTGCAGCAACGCTGCCGTCAGTGCGTTGACGTCACGCGGATTCAGGCCGCGGATAACGGGTTTCAGCCCGCCCAGGAGCAGATCAAGATCCAGCGAAGGCATGGTGTGGTCGACGGGAATTTGTGAGCCGGGCGCCAGCATCCTCATCGATCCCGGGCCGATGATCACTTCGAGGTAGCGGTCGCCAACCAGGTTGAGATAGCGCACCGCCGCCTTGCTGCCCGTCGTGAGTGCGACGTCGTCGTCGGCGTCGAATTCCACCAGGACGCTGTTGTCCGGCTGCAGGGACACGGCGTTGACGGTGCCGACTCGAATTCCGGCCACGCGCACCGAATCTCCCGCCTTCAGCTGCGAGGCATCGATGAAGCTGGCGGAGTACCCGTGGGTGGGGCCATTGCGGAACTGGCCGAAGATGAAAAAGAGGGAGGCGGACAGCATCAGCATCACGGCGGCGAAGATGCCGAATTTGAGCAATGTCCCCGCCGGGCTCCGGCCCGACGCGCTCACCCTGGTTGTCCGATCTGCGCGGTGTTGCGCGGCGGTCCGTCGAGTGGCCCGTAGAGGATCTGCTTGAGTAAGTCGGAGTTCACCAGGATTCCGGGGTTGTTGTACTGCCACGGGTTGGCGCCGACGTCGGCGACGTCGAAGGGCGGAAAGGTGTTGTAGGCAACCGGGATTTCGTGATCACACTGCGGACCGCCCCGGGCGGCTACTTTGGGTAGGTTCGCCGGGTACCGGTAACGCTCGGAGCCCAGGGCTATGCCACCCAGTACCTCAAGACCGGGGACCTGGGTAGGAGGTTGCTTGGCCAGCGGCAGCATTCCGCGCAGCGCGCAGGTCAGCGCGGGATGGTATTCGTTGGTCAGGTCGGTGGTCGGCACCAGCAAATGCATGACGTCGGTGAGTGCCTGGCGGTTAGCGCCCACGACGTCGTTACCCACATCGGCCAACCCGATCGCGCTGATCAAGAATGCGTCGAGGTTGCGCTGTTCGTCGACGATGGATTGGCTGACCCTGGTCGTATTGTCAACGGTTCTGATCAGATCGGGCGCTGCGTCGGCGTAGGCGATGGACACGTCGGCGGTGGCCGCGATGTCGTGGCTCAGATTCGGCAGGCTCGGTTCGATCTTGGCGAGAAACGCGTTCAGATCGCTGAACAGCTGGCCGAGTCGGCCACCCCGGCCGTTGAGAGAGGTGGCGATCGCGCCGAGCGTTTGATTGAGTTTGGCGGGGTCGATTTTCGCCAGCACCGAGGTGAGTTGCTGGAACACGGTATTGATTTCGACGGTCACCCGGCCGGCATCGAGCACCTGGCCGGGGCGTAGACGCTGCGGCGAGGGATCTTCGGGGGGAATCAGCTGGATGAACTTCGCGCCGAAGGCCGTCGTCGCGACGATGTCGACGAGGACATTGGCCGGCAGCAGGCGCATCCGGGACGGGTCGATGGCCAAATGAATCGCCGCCTGCCCGTTGGCATTGTCCTCGACGGACGCGACGGTGCCGATCGGTGCGCCATGCAGTTTGACCTTGGCGCCGGGGTTCATCATCAGACCCGCACGATCGGAAAGCACGGTCACCGGCACCGTCTCGGTGAAGCCGCCGCGGAACTGCGTCAGCGCAAGGGCGATGACCGCGACAATGACGACGACGGTGGCCAGACCCGCGAGTGGGCGTACGTAGGAGTGCCGGCGGAGACCGCGAGAAAGACCCTTGTGACCGGCCGGCAACATGACTTGCGCGCTGTGCGGCGCGGGTCCGGCCGGAACAATCTGGGTCACCTACGCTCCTTCGCTGCAGTGGAGCCTGACGTTCCGCGCGGAATGTCAAGTGCTCCAACGGCTTACGTGAAGTCAAGCCGGCCACGGACTCGCATGACACTGCCCCGATTCAGAGTCATTTCGAGCCCGTCCGCCCGTGATGTGATACAAATCTCATGTTAGTAGCGAGCAGAACGATACATTCGCCTTGCTCGAAGTACAAGACTGCTTTGGACGAGAGTGTCGTTCTACACTGGCCACTGCCGACACGCCAGCAGAGGAGCATCGTGACCGGTTTTCCCGTCCGGACCGTCTCGCCAGACTTGGCTCGACGCTACGCAGACCACGGGTGGTGGACTCCCGACACGCTCGGGGATCTGCTGGGTCGAGGGCTCAAAGACAACCCGCAGGTCACGTTTCGGGTCCACTCCGCCCAGCGGCCGTACTCGGGTACCTACGGCGATGTCGAAGAGCTGGCCCGGCGGCTCGCGGCGGGATTGCGAGCACGCGGCGTCGGTCCGGGTGACGTGGTCGCTTTTCAATTGCCGAACTGGGTCGAGGCCGCGGCGACCTTCTGGGCGGCGGCATTCCTGAGTGCGGTGGTCGTCCCGATCGTGCACTTCTATGGCCCTAAGGAGCTGCGGTTCATCCTGGGCACCGTCAAGCCGCGCGTCTTCATCACCGCTGAAGGGTTCGGGCGCATGACTTATGACCCCGACGTGAGCGCCGACGTCCCGGTCGTCGCAGTGGTGGGCCCGAGCTTCGATGAGCTCGTGGATATCGCGCCGATGGCCGACACGCTGGCGGCCGATCCTGCCAGTCCCGCGTTGATCGCGTTCACCTCCGGCACCACCAGCAACCCCAAGGGCGTGATCCATAGCCATCAGACACTGGGCTTCGAGACCCGCCAACTGCTGTCGAACTACCCACCCGGCCGTGGCAGGCTACTCACCGCGCTCCCGGTCGGACACTTCATCGGCATGCTCGGCGCCTTCCTCATTCCGGTTCTCGAAGGGGCGCCGATCGATCTCTGCGACGTCTGGGACCCCGGCCTCGCGATCGATTTGATGGAAAGCGACGGCGTCGCGCTCGGTGGTGGGCCGCCCTACTTCGTTACCAGCCTGCTCGACCACCCGCGATTCACCGAGGACCACCTGCAGTACATCAAGTACCTCGGCCTCGGCGGGTCCACCGTTCCCGCAGCCGTCACGCGGCGGCTGACCGATCTCGGGATCCTTGTCCACCGCTCCTACGGCAGCAGCGAACACCCGTCGATCACCGGTTCGCATTGGACCGCACCGGAGGACAAGCGGCTGTTCACCGACGGCGAAGCGCGGCCTGGTGTAGAGATCCGGATGGCAGACGACGGCGAAATACTCAGTCGCGGAGCGGATTTGTTTCTCGGCTATACCGATCCAGAGCTGACCGACCGGGCGTTTGACGACGACGGCTGGTATCACACCGGGGACATCGGGGTCCTCGATGACGACGGCTACCTCACCATCACCGACCGCAAGTCCGACATCATCATTCGCGGCGGCGAGAACATCAGCGCGCTGGAGGTCGAGGAGGTCTTGCTGGCCCTGCCGGCGGTCGCCGAAGCGGTGGTGGTGGCGGCACCGGATCCGCGCCTGGGCGAGCACGCCGCCGCGCTGCTGCGCCTCAAGCCGGGGCATGCCATGCCGACGCTGGATGAGGTCCGCGCGCACTTCGAGCGCGCGGGCGTCGCCCGGCAGAAATGGCCCGAGGAGTTGCACGAGGTCGACGACTTCCCCCGCACTGCCAGCGGGAAAGTGCAGAAATTCGTTGTGCGCCAGCGCATTCGCGAGCAAAGCCAGGAAGCGAGGTAGGAATGTCCGGGCCGCCTGAAATAGAGTTGAACTTTCGGAGTAAGAAGAATATCGTTCTACTGTCACCTTTACCTTTAGGAGCGTGGTGACCATCCTCGCGGAGCAGCGTACCTACATTGCAGGCCGGTGGATCACCGGCGATGACGTGGTCAGCGTCGAAAACCCCGCTGACGAAAGCCATGTCGCAGATATCACCGCCACGCCGCTGGCCGAGGTGCAGCGCGCGATCGATGAGGCGCGCCGAAGCTTCGACGAAGGCGTATGGGCCGACACGGCTCCCCCCGAGCGCGCGCGGGTCCTGCGCGCCTTCATCGACCACATCGAGGCCGCCAGCGATGAGCTGGTGCCGACGCTCGTCGCCGAGGCCGGTCAATCGACGTTCTTCGCCGATTACACGCAAGTGCGCGCCGGGGCAACGATCGGCCGTCACATGATCGAACTGTTCTTGTCCATGTCACACGAGCAGGCCAGCCCAGTGCCCGTCGACGAGTTGGTGCGTGGCCGAGTGGCGCTCAGCCTTCGTCGCCATGAACCGGTCGGGGTGGTCACGGCCATCACGCCGTACAACGCGGCCCTAATCATGGGCTTTCAGAAGCTCATTCCCGCACTGATGGCAGGCAACTCGGTGATCCTGCGGCCCAGCCCGCTGACACCGATCTCGTCGCTGATCTTCGGCGCGGCCGCCGACGCGGCGGGTCTGCCGCCGGGGGTGTTGAGCGTGGTCGTGGAGTCGGGCACGGCCGGTGCGGAGTTGCTCACCAGCCACCCTTCCGTCGACATGGTGTCATTCACCGGCTCGACGCTGGCGGGGCGCAAGATCCTCGCCCAGGCGGCACCGACCGTCAAACGCGTGTCGCTGGAACTCGGTGGTAAGTCGGCACAGATCTACCTGCCGGACGCGGTACATCGTGCCGCCGGCGGCGCCGCCGTCGTCGTTGCCAGCACGGCCGGCCAGGCTTGCGTGGCGGCCACCAGAATGCTTGTGCCGCAGGATCGCAAGGACGAAGTGCTGCAAGCGGTTTCAGAGGTGTACAAGTCGATCAAGGTTGGCCCGCCCTCCGACGAGTCGGCGATGATGGGCCCGGTCATCAGTGCGGCCCAGCGCGAGAAGTGCGAGCGGTACGTGCAGCTGGCAGAAGAGCACGGCGGCAAGGTGTTCTGCGGCGGCGGCCGGCCGGCGGCGCTGGACCGCGGCTACTATTTCGAGCCCACCGTGCTCGACCTGCCCAGCAACGCGAACCCAGCGGCCCAGGAAGAGATCTTCGGTCCGATCATCGGCGTGCTGGGCTACCGGGATATCGACGACGCCGTGGCGATCGCCAACGACAGCATCTACGGCCTGTCCGGCCAGGTGTATGGAGCCGACGCGGCGGCGGCGGTCAACGTGGCACGCCGGCTGCGCACCGGTGCGGTCAACGTCAACACCAGCGTGTTTTCGGCCTACGCGCCAAGCGGGGGATACAAGCAGAGCGGGCTGGGCCGCGAACGAGGCCCGGACGGGATTCGCGAATTTCAGGAGGTAAAGCACATGTCGATTGGGGAATTGAAGTGAGCCCAGAAGCCAACGGACACAAGACATACAACCTGGACTGGTTGATCTCGGTCGATGATCACATCCTCGAGCCGCCGCATCTGTGGGTTGACCGCGTTGCCTCCAAGGACCGAGACCGCGCCCCGCACATGGAGGTCGACGACACCGGCATGGACGTCTGGGTCTACGACGGCAAGAGGATGCCAAGCTCGGGCTTAAGCGCCGTCGTCGGCAAGTCCAAGGAGGAGTTCAGCCCCGAACCGCTGAATTACGCCGATATGCGGCCAGGGTGTTACGACGCCGAGGCGCGCATCGAGGACATGGACCGCTCCGGTGTGCTTGCGTCGCTGTGCTTTCCGACTCTGCCTCGGTTCTGCGGGCAACTCTTCATGGAGGCCAGCGACCGGGAATTCGGCTTCCAGTGTCTGCAGATCTACAACGACTGGCTCGTCGAGGAATGGTGCGGCGCCGCGCCGGGGCGCTACATCCCGCTGATGCTGATCCCCATGTGGGATCCGGCCCTCGCCGTCACTGAGATGGAACGTATGGCGGCCAAGGGCGTCACGGCCTTCGCATTTTCCGAAAACCCGGAACCCTTGGGGCTACCGACGATTCACGACACCAATGGCTACTGGGAACCGGTCATGGCGGCGGCCAACGAACTCGAACTCGTCGCGAGCATGCACGTGGGCTCGTCGTCGACGCTGCCCAAGATCTGCAACGACGCACCGTTCATGGCCAACCTCACCTGGGGTGCCTCGCGCACGTCGGGAACCATGCTGTCCTGGCTCTTCAGCGGGCTGTTCCAGCGCTACCCGAACCTGAAAATCGCCCTGTCCGAGGGCGAATGCGGCTGGATGCCCTACTTCCTGGAGCGCGCCGAGCAGGTGCTGGACAAGCAGCGGTACTGGGTGAAGCGCGGGCAGACGTTCATGGGCCACGCCGGTAATGGGGCCGACCTCGACACCCTCGACATCCGACAATCCTTCCGCGATCACGTCTACGGCTGCATCATCGAGGATCACCACGCGGTCAAGAGCCTGGCCGAGCTTGGCGAGGACAACGTCATGTGCGAGACGGACTATCCGCACTCGGACTCGACGTGGCCGGACTGCATCGGCGTCGCCCGTAACACCATGAAAGATCTGCCGGAGAGCGTCCAGTACAAGTTGCTCCGCGGAAATGCCGAGCGTCTCTACCGGTTCACCCCGGCAGAGCCTCCCGTCCTGGCGAACGCGTAATCCTGTGGCGGGCGTGCTGGATGGCAAGAGCGCCATCGTCACCGGGGCGGGCTCGGGCGTGGGCCGGGTCTCCGCCGCGCGCTTCGCGCAGGAGGGTGCGCGGGTGGTCGTGGCCGACATCAATCTCGACAACGCCAAAGAGGCTGTGCGCGAGATTGAATCGGCTGGCGGCTCTGCTGTCCCGGTTGGTGTCGACGTGTCGGACGAGCGGCAGGTCCAGGATCTGATCGGGGCCGCGGTCGATCAGTACGGTCGGCTCGACATCCTGTTCAACAACGTCGGCATCCCGACGCCGCGACTCGGCATGACCTTCGAGGAGCACTCGCTCGAAGACTTCAACCGCCTGGTCGCGGTCAACCTCGGCGGGGTGTTCCTCGGGTGCAAGTACGCGGTGCTGCGCTTCAAGGAGCAAGGTGAGCTCGGCTAAAGGAGGCGTCATCCTCAACACCGCATCGGTGGCAGGTCTGGTGGGATGGGGCGGCACGGTGTACGGCGCCACCAAGGGCGGGGTCATCCAGCTCACCCGAGGAGTCGCAATCGAGGTTGCCCCCTTTGGAATTCGCGTCAATGCCATCTGCCCGGCCGCCATGCCGCTGACCGGTTTCATGGCGGCGGGAGGGCTGCAGGTCGACGCGGAGCAGCAGGCCGAGATCGCCAAAGCCGTCGGCGGTCAGCACCCACTCGGGCGTGCCATCACGGCCGAAGACTGCGCCGAGGCCGCGCTGTATCTGGTGTCGGACGCGTCGCGCAACGTCACCGGGGTGGCGCTGCCGGTCGACGGTGGGTTCGTGGCGCGATGACCGCGCCCGCGCTGGACCGCGACCGATTGCGGGAGCTGTTCGACTTGCGCAGTTCCTATAACGCATGGGCAGGCGGCGCATACGAGCACGATCCGTATCCGGTGTGGCACCGGTTGCGCGAAGCGGGGCCGGTGCTGCCTGGCGTGCTCCACGAGCTGACCGGCTCCACTGACATGATGTTCTTCCATGGCCTGCCGTACCCCGACAGCCCGCATTTCACGGTGTTCGACTACGACTCCTGCATGATCGCCTACCGCAACCCGGATGTCTTCGCCTCGTCCCCGGAGCCCATCGACCTCGAGAGCGGTCCACTGGGCCTGACCAACAGCATGCTCTCGATGAACGGCGAGCAGCACAAGCGCTATCGTGCCCTTGTCCAACCTTCCTTCCTGCCGGCGAATGGCAAATGGTGGATCGACAATTGGATCACCGAGACCGTGGACTTGCTCATCGACGGGCTTGTGCACGACGGGCACGCCGAACTCAACGTTGACTTCTGCGCGGCCATCCCCGTGCTCACGATTACCGGCAGTTTCGGCGTGCCCGTCGAGCAGGCGCTCGATATCCGGCAATCCCTCGCGACCGATCCGCAGAAGGTGGTCGACCTACTCAAGCCGATCGTCGCGGCTCGCCGCGAGGAGCCGAAGGACGACCTGATCAGCGTCCTCGTCCAAGCCGAACTGACCAATGACGACGGCGTCACGGACCGACTCACCGATCGGGAGATCGATTCCTTCGTGCTGCTGTTGCTCGGTGCGGGCTCGGGCACCACGTGGAAGCAGATGGGCACCACATTGACGGCGCTGTTGCAGCGCCCCGAACTCCTCGAGGCGGTGCGCGCCGACCGGCAGCTGCTCCGCCCGGCCATCGAGGAGACAATTCGTTGGATGCCAACCGATCCGATGTTCTCCCGCTGGGTCATGTCCGACACCGAACTTGGCGGCGTCGAGATCCCCGCGGGGTCGGTTGTGCATCTCGCGCTTGGCGCCGCCAACAGGGACCCCACCCGATGGGACCGCCCCGATGAGTTCGACATCACCCGAAAGTTCAGGCCGTCATTGGGATTCGGGCAGGGCGTACACATCTGTCTCGGCATGCATGTGGCCCGCGCCGAGATGACCATAGCGATCTCGGCGCTGCTGGACCGGTTGCCGAACCTACGCCTGGATCCCGAGGCCGAACCACCCCGCTTCGTCGGAATGTACGAGCGCGGGGCAACTGCGATACCCGTGCTCTTCGATAAGGCTTGAGGTGAACCTGAAATGAGCCAGTCCGAGTCAAACTACACACAACCCGACCTGTTGCTGCTCGGCGAGGACCACATTCGCGCGTATCGCGAAACCGGCGGCGAGGTGGGGTACATCTGGAACGGCGTTCCCACGCTTCTACTCACCTCGACCGGCCGCCGCACCGGCCAAAAACGCACCTCGGCGCTGATTTTCGCGCGCGACGCCGATGACTATCTGGTGGTTGCCTCACTGGCTGGTGCACCGAAACACCCACAGTGGTACCTGAATCTGCAGGCGAATCCGGACGCCGAAATCCAAGTAAAGGACCAGACGTTGGGGGTCGTGGCACGCACCGCGTCGGCGGAGGAGAAACCGCGGCTGTGGAAAATCGTGGCCGACGTGTGGCCCAACTACGACGTCTACCAGTCACGCACCGACCGCGACATTCCCGTAGTGGTGCTCTCGCCGACATGACCCCCGCTAGCATGGCTTCGGTGTCACGTGCCGAGGAACGGGCCGCCCAGCGGTCAGCGGCTGTACAGCGGTCGCGCACCCGCATCGCCAACCAGGTGCGGTTGATGCTCGACGCCGCACTGCGGCTTATTCAGGAAAAGGGCGACGCCTTCACCACCCAGGAACTGGTCAAAGAGGCCGGTGTCGCACTGCAGACGTTTTACCGGTACTTCGCCAGTAAGGATGAGCTGTTGCTCGCGCTCATCGCCGACGCGACGACCGACGCGTGCACACGGTGGGCGGAAGCCGGACGGGAACTACCCGACCCCGTCGCGCGGTTGCGCTTCTACATCACCGCGGTCATCGACGTGCTCGACAGCGAAACTGGCGGCGGTGGCACTGCCCGGTTCGTGGTGTCAACGCATTGGCGCCTGCACCGCATCTTCCCCGACGAGCTTGCCGAGGCCGAAAAGCCGGTGGTGAACCTGCTGCTCGGTGAAATCAACGCCGCCGTGGACGCCGGTCTGCTTCGGCCCGCGGACCCGCAATGGGCCGCCTGGTTCGTCACCGAACTGGTTCGGTCGGTCTACCACTACTACGCCTATGCGCCGCGCCAGCCAGACGTCAAGGAACAGCTGTGGCAGTTCTGCCTGACTGCGCTCGGCGGGAGGGAGCGATAACCATGCCGCACGCGAAACCGGACGAGCTGCCCAGCGGCGGGGGAGGGCGATGGCCTTTAGCCGGTGACGGTTTCCGCTCTGTGCAGTGGGGAGACATGGAGGTCGGGTACACGACCGCCGGGCCGCTGGATTGCACGGAGCTCTACCAAATCGGTGGACTTCCCGGCGGGGTGTGTACCTGTCCGCACTACGGCTACATCTTCGAAGGGTCAATCCGCGCAACCTATCCCAACACCGACTGGGCAGACGAGGTCGCCACCGCCGGTGAGGTCTACTTCTTTCCGGCCGGCCACATTCTGATCTACCCCGAAGCGACCAGAGCGCTCGAGCTGAATCCGGCGTTCGCCCTGCAGCAATGCATGGATGCGATGCTACGGGCCGGGGAGAAGGCGGCACTCGCAGGCGACCTACCGTCGTGAATTCCCAACTGCCACACCGGCCACTGGCCGGTTGGGATGTGGCGATTTGCCCGCCTGCGAGCGACAACTTTGCTTGTCGCTGAGCGGTTACATGAGCGACAGCGTGAATGGGTATGTGCGGGTGCCGCCGGGGGCGCCGTCACAGCCCGCGTCGAAGGAGGAGTCGAGCGAACCGGCCAGCGTGCTCGCATCCCAGGTGTAGACGTCGTGCGTGGGAATCGTTGGGCCGTAATAGATGTTGTCACACCTCAAGCCGTCTGGAACGTCGACGGTCAACGTGTACCGGCCGTTGACAAGCTGCGCATCGCCGGCGTAGTCGAACGCCTTGGCTACCGGCATGGCGGTGGCGTTCACATGGACGCATGCGTTGTTGCACCAACTGATCGACCACAGCCAGGTGTGAAAGTCATACCTGCCCACTATCTGAAAGTTGTAGTTGCCGAGTGCCATATTGGCTCGCGCGACCGGCGCCGGGGCCGTGGCCGCGAGGGCGATGATGCCGGCCAGCGTCACGGCGACCTGTCGCAGAGAACCCATGACGCTCCTCATCTTTGGTGGCGTCCGGCGCTTGTTTGCTTCCGAATTTTCCGGAATGCTATATCCGTGCTAAGTAGATTAGCACTCTCGCGAAGTTTAGAACGGGGCATCACCAATGGTGAGTGAATTCACCGCGAGCGACGTGACGCTGTTGCGGGAGATGCCTGCCGGCGCAGGGGTTCCCGAGACCAGCGCGACCCGGCCGCCGTCCGAGTTCGACGAAGCCCTGCCCGAGTTCTCCGACGAATACATCGAGGTTGAGTACCTACTCTCGGGTACCGCGAATACCTACACCGGGCCCGTCACCGGCCCGCCCGAAGTGGCTAGCCGCGGGCACCGCTACGTCACTCGAATTTTGGTCCGCCATCCAAAACAGTTGGCCCGCTTCAGCGGCCGAGTCGTCATCGAGCCGTTCAACACCACCTACGGCGTCGACCGGGATGCGCTGTGGCTGCACGTCGCCACCCTGTTGCAGGCTCAGGGCGACGCCTGGATCGGCATCAGTGTGCGCGCCTGGTCGTCAGAAGAACTGAAGCGCCGCGATTCTCAGCGCTACGCCGATGTCGACATCGGATCCAACGACCTGGTCTGGGACCTGCTGCGGGCGATCGGCACACTGGTTACGCACGGCGACCAGCACAGCCCGCTGCGTGATCTCCCCGTCCGGCACGTTTATCTGGGCGGCTATTCGCAAAGTGCCCTTGACACAGCCACTTTCGCCGCCGCCTTTGGCGACGTCTACGACGGCTTTTTCCCCACCTCACACGCGGCAAGCCTGACGCCGCTCGCGCTCGGAGAAGGCCTGCCACGCTTCGAGTACGTGCCGATGCCACCGGTTGGAGTCCCGGTCATCGAAGTCCAGTCACAAAGCGACGTCGAAGGATTCGGCTTCGACGAGTTCGTCAACCCCGGGAGTGCCTCGGTGCGGCGACCGGACAGCGACGCGGCCGCAGATCGCTTCCGGTTATACGAAATCGCGGGGGCGCCCCATGCGGCCAAGATCGTCGGCTGCGACGGCGACGGCTCCAGCTTCCCGTTGGCGGCCTATGTCCGTGCCGCGCTGCGCAACCTATTTCGTTGGGTCGAGGACGGCATCACTCCACCAACGGCGCCGCGCATCGAACTGGAACTCGACTTGGAAATGGGCCAAGTGGTGGCCCAGGCGGCCGTCGACCGGTTCGGCAACGCGCGCGGCGGCGTGCCGTCACCGTTCCTCGACGTGCCGATCGCCCGCTATGAGGCGCACTCGACGCCGGGGCCGGTGTGCGCGCTCGCCGGCCGGGAGGCGGCGCTGCCCTACGAGGTGCTTGCCAACAGGTACGGAGACCTGCAGACCTACCTCGCCGAATTCACCATCAGCCTGGACGAGATCATCCAGGCGGGCTTCCTGCTCGAAGACGACCGGGCCGCGATCCTGGAAGCCCAAACCGCCAAAGCCCGGACGGTGTTCGCATGACGGTGACGACGGCGCCTGTGCCGGACACCCTCGAGCAGGCGCTGTCCCCGCAGTGGCTGACCGCGGCGCTGCAACCGCGGTTTCCCGGCATCGAGGTATCCGCCGTCGTGCCGGGGCCGGTCGTCGACCGGATCTCCACCAACGCGCGGTTTTCCATCGAGTGCGCGGACGGACAGTCACAGGCGCTGTGCGTCAAGGGCTACTTCAACGAGATCGGCCGTACGGCACGCTATATCGGCGCACCGGAAGCTGGTTTCTACCGATACCTCGCGGCCACGACCGGTGTCCGCACGCTGAGCAGCGTCTACGCCGACATCGACCCGGCCACGCAGCACGGCGTCGTCATCACCGAGGACGTTGCCTCCCAGGGCGCAACCTTCCTCGACGGCAACAGCCCCTACACGCCCGATCAAACCGCCGAGACGCTCGACGAATTCGCCCGCCTACACGCGGCAACATGGTCCGACCCGCGCTATGCCAACGTGCCGTGGTTGGGCCCGCGGCTGGGGCGCGTGCTGGAAGTGTGGGGCGAGTCGACCACCGTCGACATCATCGACCGCAACTTGAACGGTCCCAACGGTCAGGGCGTACCTGAGGATGTGCGCGACGCGCACCGGCTTGTCGACACGTATCGCAACCTTGCTCCATCCGGAGATTGGTGTGTCATCCACGGCGATGCCCACGTCGGAAATCTGTTTCTCGACGCCGCGGGGAAAGCCTCCCTCGTCGACTGGCAACTCGTCCAACGCGGCATGTGGTACATCGATGTTGGCTACCACATCGCCTCGACGCTGACCGTAGAGGAGCGTCGACGCAGCGAACGAGATCTGTTGCGGCACTATCTTGATGCGCTTGCCTCCTATGGCGTCACGCCGCCGTCGTGGGACGACGCCTGGAGCGCTATCGCGCACGGCATGCTGCACGGATTCTTTCTCTGGGGCATCACCACCAAGGTGGAGCCCGCGATCATCGCGACGTTGTTGACTCGGTTGGGCACGGCCGTCGCGGACAGGAGGCAGTAGATGGAGCCGGAAGCCTTCGACGGAATACGCGTTGTCGAGTTGGCGCAATGGGTGTTCGTCCCGGTGGCCGGGGCGCTGCTGGCCGACTGGGGCGCCGACGTGATCCGCATCGAGCGCCTCGAGGGCGACCCGTACCGGGGGTTGGCGACGCAGGGGATCGGCACCGACCGTGGCGGGGTCAATTTGTCTATGGCCCTGGCCAATCGGGGCAAGCGGTCCGTCGCGTTGAACCTTCAGCATGAGGCCGGATTGGCCGTGCTGCATGAAATGCTGGCCTCCGCGGACGTATTCCTCACCAGCCTGCGCCCCGGCGCGCTGGGCCGGCTGGGACTCGACGCCGACACGTTGCGTGCGCGATATCCCAGCCTGATCTATGCGCGGGGTCATGGCTTCGGGGTGCGCGGCCCAGACGCCAACCAACCCGGCTATGACAGTTCCGCGTTCTGGGCGCGCGGGGGAGTGGGCCACATCCTCACCCCTCCCGAGCGGGACTACCCGATCAGCCAGCGCGGCGCCATGGGCGACCGAAATGGCGCTATGGCATTGGCTTTTGGCATCGCGACCGCGTTGCTCAAACGTGCTAAGACCGGCACCGGTTCGGTGGTCGACGTGTCGTTGCTGGCGACCGCGATGTGGACGTTGTCGTCTGACTTGCTCGCGGTGCTCAACGGCGGCGAGGCCGCGCCGATGGGTGGCCGCGGGCCGGCGGTCAATCCGCTGGTCGGGAACTACCGCACCAAGGACGGCCGCCACCTCCAGCTCATGTTTTTGCAGGGCGACCGCTACTGGCCGGAATTCTGCCGGGTCGTCGGCCGCGACGATCTCATCGACGATGAGCGCTTCGCTGATCTCGCCGCGCGCCGTGCCAACGCGGAAGCCTGTGTGGCCGAACTGGATTCGATCTTCGCTCGCCGCACCCTCGCGGAGTGGAAACAATTGCTCGCCAAACTGGATGCGCCGTGGGCACCCATGCAATCCGTACAGGAGGTGGCCGAGGATCCGCAGGTGCTCGCCAACGGCTATGTCGGCGAGGTCAGCCTCGACGACGGCCAAACCTACCGCCTGCCGTCCGTTCCGGTGCAACTCGATGAGCGGGCGGCGCCGCTGCGGCGCGCGCCCGAGCACGGCGAGCACACCGAGGCACTTCTGGAGGAACTCGGCTACGACTGGGATCGGATTTCAAAGCTGATGGAGCAAGGGGTCATTCCGTGACCGAACGTCCGGTTCCGGTCCCCGATGAGGCTTCGGCACCGTTCTGGTCGGCCGCGGCCGAGCATGTGCTCACCGCGGCCCGCTGCGCACAGTGCGGTCAATTCAGCATGCCGCCCGATGTGGTGTGTCCGCATTGCCGCAGCAGTGATCCCCGCTTCGAGTTCACGCCCGTGAGCGGGCGCGGCACCGTGCGGTCGTGGACCATCGTGCGCCAGGCGTTCTTGCCGGGCTTCGAGGACGACCTGCCGTTCGTGCTCGTCGACGTGGAACTCGTTGAGCAGCAAGAGCTCCGGATGATCGGCCGGCTACTTGACGGCCCGGACGCCGAATTGCACGTGGGTGACACCGTCGTCGTCGGATTCGAGGACCTCGCACCCGGCGTGGCCGTACCGGCATTCGAGCTCAGCCGGTGAGCGGCAGATTCGAGGCGAGCAACAAGGTCGCCATCGTCGGCTACGCGCACAGCCAGGTGCTCCGTCGCGCCGATCGGCCGCTGGGCGTGCAAGCAATCGAAACCGCCCGCGCCGCAATCGCCGACGCCGGTCTACACCTCGAGCAGATCGACGGGTTCGTCAGCTCGAGTCTGTTGCCCAGCGCAGGGGGACAGGCCGCCGAGGACGGCGTCAGCACCGTGTCATCCACCTGGCTCGCCCAACATTTGGGCGCCGAGCCACGCTACGTCGCCGGCTTCGACGGCATCGGCCAGATCACCGGCTCGGTCGGCATCGCCGTCAATGCGATCGCCAGCGGCGCCGCCGACTACGTGTTGTTCCACCGCGCCCTGCACAACCCGGCCGGGAAATACCACGCCAACCCCATGCGGCAGGCGCACGGACCGATGCAATGGACCGCCCCGCAAGGGTTTTTCGGGCCGCTGGCCATGATCGCGCTGCCCTACAACGAGTACCTGCAGCGCTACGGCGCGCGCCGGGAGTCGATGGCCGCCGTGGTGGTGGAGGCACGCAAGAACGGCGCGCGCATCCCGTGGTCGTTCTGGCACGACCGGCCGCTGAACGCAGACGAGTACTTGCAGGCGCCAATGCTTTTCGATCCGGTCTGCCGCTACGACTGCGACATCCCCGTTGACGGCGTAGCCGCTTTCGTCTTGACCTCAGCCGAGCGCGCCAAGGATCTGCCGCACCCGCCGGTTTACATCGCCGGCTACGCCGCCGGCGCACCGTCGCGGCGACGTCTTCCATTGCACTGGCCGCTCGACGACATCCTCGACGGAGGCGCGGGGACGGCCCGGCGGTTGTGGGCGAACGCAGGCATTACGGCTGCGGAGGTTGATCTTCCGCAGGTGTACGACGGCTTCTCGCCGTTTGTGTGGTTGTGGCTGGAGGTGCTCGGGTTCTGCCCGCCGGGCGAGGCGCATCGTTTCGTCGAGTCCGGCGGCATCGACAGCGATCGCCCGGATGCCATACCCGCCCTCTCGGGTGGCGGCGCGCTCGGAAACGGTCGCATGCACGGGATACCGCAGATGCTCGAGTGCTACCTGCAGTTGGCGCGACGGGCCGGTGAGCGGCAGCGCGACCACGCGACCATCGGGCTGGCTTGCCACTCCTCGCCGCATTTCGGCGGCGCGGTTGTCTACAGCGCGGAGGCATTCTGAGAGTTGTGTTCTTAGGTTTATCAGAATATCGTTCTACTGTTACTGGCCTTTAGGAGTCGCTGTGACGGTTCCGTCCGAGTCGTGGGTCGAGCGTGCTGTCGATCGGTCAGCGGCAGTGCAGCGTTCGCGCACCCGCATCGCCAACCAGGTGAGGTTGATGCTCGACGCCGCGCGACGGCTCATTGGCGACAAAGACGACTTCACCACGCAGGAACTCGTCGCCGAGGCCGGTGTCGCGCTGCAGACCTTCTACCGCTACTTCACCTCCAAGGACGAGCTGCTGCTGGCGCTGATCGGCGATGCGATGAGCGAGGCCTGCGACCATTGGGCCGAGGCCGCCGCCGCGCTACCCGACCCCATCGAACGGTTGCGGTTTTACATCACCGCGCCGCTGGACAGGTTCCATGGCGATAGCCACGACGCCGCCGGCATGCGGTTCATCGTCGCCACGCACTGGCACTTGCACCGCATCTTCCCGAAAGAGCTCGCTGAGGTCGAACAGCCCTTCGTCGACCTGATCGTGGCCGAGATCAACCGCGCCGCCGATGACGGATTACTGCAGCCCCGCAACCCCGAATGGGATGCGTGGTTCGTCGTCGAACTACTGCGCTCGGTCAACCACTATTACGCCTATGCCGCCAAGACCGGCGACGACTTGGACGACACGAAAGAAAACCTCTGGCAGTTCTGTCGGACTGCGCTCGGGGTTCGAGCCTGATCGAGAAAGGTTGCCCAATGGAACATTTCACCGATTTCAGCGACGTCGACTTCTTTACCGACCCGTCGCTCGTTCCCGATCCGCACCCGTATTTCGACTATCTGCGGAGCAAGGCGCGGGTGGTGCGCGAGCCGCATCACGGGGTCGTCGCGGTCACGGGCTACGAAGAAGCCATGGCGTTGTACAAAGACATCGACTCGTTTTCCAGCTGCATCGCGGTCGGCGGCCCGTTTCCGCCGCTGCCATTCGAACCGTCCGGTGACGACATCAGCGGCCTGGTCGAGCAGTACCGCACGAAAATGCCGCTGCACGAGCACATGGTGACGATGGATCCGCCGGACCACACCCGGGCTCGTTCGGTGTTGAGCCGGCTGTTGACGCCCGCACGCTTGAAGGAGAATCAAGAGTTCCTGTGGAACCTCGCCGGTGAGCAGCTTGACGAGTTCGTCGAGCGCGGTGAGTGTGAGTTCCTCGAAGCGTATTCCAGGCCGTACTCGCTGCTGGCTGTCGCGAACCTGCTTGGTGTGCCCGAAGCCGACCACGAGGAATTTCGTGCAGTGTTTGGGAAATCGCACACCGTGGGCAACCTGGAACACGATCCCGCCGCGATCAATCCACTGGATTTCCTTGATGAGAAGTTCCACCACTACATCCAAGACCGGCGGCGCGAGCCGCGCGGTGATGTGCTGAGTGATCTGGCGGCGGCGAAATATCCCGACGGCTCGACGCCGGAGGTCGTCGACGTCGTGCGTACGGCCACCTTCTTGTTTGGGGCCGGTCAGGAAACGACGGCCAAACTGCTCGGCGCCGCATTGCAAATCCTTTGCGACCGGCCAGATCTGCAACAGCAGCTGCGTGACGATCGCAGCCTCATCCCCGTGTTCATCGAAGAAACATTGCGGATGGAAAGCCCGGTCAAGACCACCTACCGGCTCGCGCGCAAGTCGACCTGTGTGGGTGGCGTCGACGTCCCCGCCGGCACCACGGTGATGGTGGCGCCGGGGGCGATCAACCGCGATCCCAACCGCTTCGACGACCCGCACGAGTTCCGGCTCGACCGTCCCAACGTTCGTGAGCACATCGCGTTCGCCCGTGGCGTACACACTTGCCCCGGCGCGCCGCTCGCCAGGGTCGAGGGCCGGGTCTCGCTGGAGCGAATTCTGGACCGCATGACCGACATCCGGGCCAATGAAGACAAACACGGGACGCCGGGTGACCGTCGTTACAGCTACGCGCCGTCCTACATCCTGCGGGGGCTCAACGAGCTCCACATCCAATTCACCCCGATCAGGTAGGTGGTGCAGGGTGCGCCGAATGACGGCCGTTGCGAGTGGATTCTGGATGCTGGTCTTCGCCAGTGGGGTGCCGACGGCCGACGCGTCCGGCGACGACGAATGGGGACTCAACGGAACCTACACCGCGACATCGAACGGTCAGTGGGCGCAAACCAACGACATCTACCGCAACGAGGCCAGCGTCCGCAGCACGTGGACGATCAGCATGACCTGTAGTACTCCGCTCGAATGCACCGGACGGGTCTCCAGTGATCTCGGGTGGAGCGCGGACGTGGGCATCCACGGCAGCGAGTACGTCCTGAAGCGTGACCTTCCCAATTGGGAGCCCTGCCCCGACGGTACGGCGCGCACCGGACACCAGATCTACCGGTTCTATCCCGTGGACGAAAAAGGCTGGTTCTCTTTGGGTTCAACGGTTCTCGCCGGTTTCGACAAGACCGTCGGCGACAGCGGCGCCTGCGGTATCAATAAGGCGCTGGTGATCTCGATGCCGTTCCGGCTGGACAAGGTCGGCTAGGCCGGCTAATTCCGGCGAGCAGACGCAAAAGCACGCGACACGCCGAGGCATAAGGTGCTTTTGCGTCTGCTCGGCCAGTAAACGTCAGCCGCCGTTCGCCTTCGGCGCGTACTGCGTGCAATACGAATCAATGCTCGCACCGACAAAGTAACCGGCTTGGTAGGCGGGCATCGAGCTGTTGTTCAGCACGTCATTAGCCACCTGAGTGGGGGTCTCGCCGCCGTCAAGTTTCTGGCAGACGCTATGACCGGCTTCAATCGCGTGTTGGGAAGACACGTGGTCGGTAATGCCTTCCGACTTCATCGCGGTCAGAAACTTGTTGTCGTTGTTGTCGGCATGAGCGGTGGCGACTGCCCCCAGCGGGCCAACCAGGGCGATCGCGATAGCTCCGAAAAGGCGCTTGTTCATTTGAGATTCCCCTAACGATGTCGTTGCGTCGAATCTTCAAGTAATGGGTGGCCATCCAAGGTGAACGGATAGTTATGTGCCGACAAACTCACGCCGTCGAACGCCCGACGAGTGTTGCTATTGGCGACTATAGCTAGAGGGAACTATCGCTTCGTTGTCCTTTCAGGCGATCAAGGCAATGCACAGGGCGCCGATCGCGACGCCCTGCAATGCCGCGCGCGCATTGATCACGCGGTCCCAATTAGCTTGCAGGACGCGAGCATTCGCGGGTACATCGCAAGCTTGTGCGGCGGCGGTGAGCTGTTTGTTGATGGGCGCGCTCACCTTTAGATACAGCGTGAGCCAAACCAATAGCAGCGCCAGCGCTGCGGCGGCCATGATGGCCACGGCCCAGCTCCCCGCCAGAGCCGCGCACACGACGCTCGCCGCCGTGGCGACCAACCCGATCACGCCGGGTATCGGCATGCGCCGGTCGCCGTAGCGATGCACGTAACCCATCACCGCGACCAACGCCCGGTCGTCGACGTGCGCCAGAGCGGGCCGTTGCACCATCGCGCAGAACACGTCGGTGCCGAAGACCACCGCGGTGCCCAAGACCCCGATCAGCGCGGCCACCCGCGCGAACTCGATCACCGCACGCCTAGCTGGGGCAGTGCGCCGATCTGTTGAAAGAGCTCCAGGGTGTTGAGCTCGTCCCAGTGCTCGACGAACATGTCGTCGGCGACGCGCCAGATGTCGATGGAGCGCATTTCGACTTTTCGGCCGGTGGCCGGCAACCCCATCAGTTCGCCGCTGTGCGTCCCCCGGTACACGAAGCGCCCGACCACCCTGTCGCCCGCGACGACGAGGTCTTCCATGGTCGCGGTCAGATCCGGCAACGCCGCGAAGAACCCGGCCCAAAACCGCCGGTTGGCCTCTCGGCCGTCGTCGACGAACGTGTTGTGGTTGCGGTAATCGCGGGCCACGAAGCCATCCACGAGGTCGGGGTCGTGCTCGTTGAGCATCTGCAAGTAGGTCGCCGCGAGGCGGCGTCCGGTGTCGTCCATCTGTTCACTCCCGAGTCATTCCGTAGGTGTTAGCAACGCTAACCCTGTGACGCTGGCGCGTCAATAGCAGTGCTAGAAGTTCTAGCGGTGCTACCATGCCGGTGTGACCACCGAAGACCGTCGTGCCCGGGAGCGTGCCGCTCGGCGTCGGCTGATCGTCGACACCGCCCGCCAGCTCGCCGAGGCCGAGGGCTGGACCGCCGTCACCACCCGGCGGCTGTCTACTGAGATCGAATACAGCCAACCCGTTCTCTACAAACACTTTTCGGGCATGGATCAGATCGCCGCGGCCGTTGCCCTCGACGGCTTCGGCGAACTGGGTCAGCTGCTTAGCGCGACTCGCGCCGATGCGGAAGCGCCCGAGGCTGCGCTGACCCGAATGGCGCATGGCTATCTAGGCTTCGCCCGCGACAACCCCGCCGTCTATGACGCCATGTTCACCGGACGCACCGCACTGCGCTTCGCAGCGGAAGACACGCCGCCCGAGTTGGTGACCGCCTTCACCGGTCTGCGCGAAGCGGTTTCAGCGGTCGCGCACGAGGCGGATGCGGACACCCTCGCCGAGGTGTTCTGGGCCGCGCTGCACGGACTGGCCACCCTCGGCCGCAGTGGCCGGCTACGTCCGGACTACGAGCGCGAACGCGTCGATCTGCTGGTTGCTCAGTTCCGTGCTTGACGAAAAGCTTTGTCAGCCAAGGTCGTAGGAATCACGCGACACTCGGAAATAGTGCCCGGTGCTGCTGTCCGTGCACTTCACGCCGGAGGGTTCGCTGGCGCAGGTGAATGTTCCGACGGATTTGGTTTGGCCGTAGTCGAGGGTCGGCTCGCCCGGGACGCGCAGTGAGTCGGAATGGCACACGACTGTCGCCGCCTTGCCCGCCTCCAGCACGAAGCGGCTGCCCCAGGGGAAGTGTTCGGCGCAGGGTGGGGGCGGGGGCGGCTGATAGGTGTGGTCACTGATATCGCAGATCGCGCCACCGGCATTGATCTGGCAGTCGATGTTGCCCGACGGAGAGATAAACGGAGAGCTGTCCGCCTGAGCCGACGCTGGGAGCACGATAGCTGCCGCGACCGCCGCCAGCACGGTTAGTCCGATTCGCATTTGCTGAGCGTAGCGCCGCCGGTCCCTGAGGTAGCCGTTTTGTCGGACCGGCGGCGTAGCTTCCGGGCATGAGTTCTTCCAAGTCCAGCGGCGGCGGCGGGTTCGCCGGATTGTTCGGATTGCTGCTGTTGATCGGCATCATCATCAAGTTCATTTGGTGGATCGCCGGCGCGGTGGCATTGGTAGCGGCGTTCGTCATCGGCCGGGCCATCGTGCTGTGGTACGACGAACGCTGCGCGGTCCAAGCGCGTTACCGCGATGGTTTGGTCGCGCGCGCCGATCAGCAGCACAACTGGGTGATGCGGGGCGACGAGCGGGGGATCTACGGCACCGAAGGCGCCAAGCTCATGCACTACCTGTACCGCAACGGGCCATGAGGCCGATTGCTACCATCGCGCGGTGGGTGAACTGCCGGTTTCGCGGCGCGATGTCCTGAAAATTGCGGCCGTCGCGCCCGCAGCGTTCGGTATCGGCGCGATGCTCGACGCCCCGCAAGCGGCAGCGGGTATCAGTGGAATGGCCGTATTCCTCGACCCGGGCCACAACGGCGTCAACGACTCCTCGCTGACCCAGCAGGTCCCCAACGGTCGCGGTGGGACCAAACAGTGCAACACGTCGGGTACCGCCACCGACTCCGGCTATCCGGAACACGCATTCACGTGGGATGTCGTCAGCCGGATCCAGGGTGCGCTCGATCAAATGGGCGTTCACATCGAGTTGTCGCGCGGTAACGACAACTCCGCCGGACCGTGCGTCAATCAGCGCGCCGCGGAGGCCAACGGGATGCGACCAGACGCGATAGTCAGCATCCACGCGGACGGCGGACCCCCCTCGGGCACGGGATTCCACGTCAACTACTCCAGCCCGCCCTTGAACGCAGCCCAGTCGGGCCCCGCAATGCAGCTCGCCCACGCGATGCGCGACGCCCTGGTCGCCGCCGGCTATCAACCGTCCACCTACGTCGGATCCGACGGACTGTACGGTCGCGACGACCTCGCCGGTCTAAACCTGGCCGAATACCCCGCGGTCCTCGTCGAACTCGGCAACATGAAGAACGCGGACGAGGCCGCCCAGATGGAAAGCCCAGACGGCCGGGCGAAATATGCCGCGGCCGTCACCAACGGGATAACGGCGTACCTCACCGCCAAGACCGGCTAGCGGCTGTCCCTCCGATGGAGTCGCGACGAGCCAGGCACGCGGCACCGGCATCCAAGAGGCGCCGGATCCCGCGCACCTGGCTCGTGCCGTTAGCGATCGTTGCCACGTTGGTGCTGACGGCCTCGATCGTCACGTTGGCGGCTCTTATCGCCTATCGGCACGCGCCGAGTCCACGGTCAGCGCGACCACCGACCCAGACAACATCACCCGCGTCGACGGCATCGTCGATGACAGCGCCGCCGTCGCAGGCCGCATCAAACGACCCGGCAGCCCTGACCGCGGATTTTGCCCAGCTGGAAAACCGACTGCATGCCAAAATGGGCCTCGTGGTCAGCGCCGTCGGCAGCGGGACACCTCCCAGGGCGTGGGGGGACTGGCAAGAGGGACCGGCATGGTCAACGATCAAGGTGCCCTTGGTCATCGCGGCCTACCGGCAGGCGACCCCGCCGCAAGTATCCGACTCGATGAAAGCGGCTATCACCGAGTCCGACAATGCCGCAGCCGAATCGCTCTGGGCGCAGCTCGGCGATCCACCCGCGGCGGCCCAGCAGGTGCAACAGGTACTCCAGGAAGCCGGTGATCCCACCGCCGTCGAATCCCGAAGGCTCAGACCAGAATTCACTGCCTTCGGCCAAACCATATGGTCGCTGACCAATCAGATCCGGTTCACTGCAATGGCGTTCTGCAACAGCGCAAATGGTCCGATATTCAAACTGATGGGCCAAGTCGAGCCAAGTCAGACGTGGGGAATTGGCGGCATCCCGGGTAGTGAATTCAAAGGCGGTTGGGGCCCATCGCCGTCCGGGAAATACCTTGTCCGGCAGATCGGTGTGCTTCCCGCGCCCGGCGGGAATATCGCGGTAGCGGCCGCCGCCGAACCCGAATCGGGGTCCTTCAATGACGGCATTCAAGATCTCGTGGAGGTGGCCAAGTGGCTGACAACTCATATCGCGGCGCTGCCCGCGGGCCAGTGCAGTCGGTGACGGACGCCGACCTGGAGCGGAAACCGCCCCATGCTCGGCAGCGTGACGCATAATCCCTACGGGAGGATATGACGGTGTCTGTGGAAGAGTCACGCGTCGGTACGACATTTGGCAAGTACCAGATCGCCGGCCTCCTCGGCAGGGGCGGAATGGGCGAAGTCTACGAGGCCCATGACAACGAAATCGGCAGAACTGTTGCTTTAAAGATCATCAAAAGCCAGTTCGCAAACGACCGTAGATACCGGATGCGGTTCGACCGAGAGTCGCATGCCACGGCGAAGTTGCAAGAACCGCACGTAATCCCAATTCATGGATTCGGAGAGATCGACGGCTGCCTGTTCATCGATATGCGTTTGGTTCGGGGGTCAGACCTGCAGAGCTTGATCGACAGGGGCCCGCTCGATCCAACGCGAGCCGTGGCCATCGTCACTCAGGTCGCCGCGGCGCTCGACGCGGCGCACGCTGAGAACCTGATCCATCGGGATGTCAAGCCGCAGAACATTATTGTCACGCCAGCCGATTTCGCCTATCTAGTTGATTTCGGCATCGCTGAAACGATGGGCGATACCCGCCTCACGGTGGCAGGTACCCAGATCGGCTCCTGGGCGTACATGGCGCCTGAAAGGTTCGGCGGCCATGAGATCACTCCCGCAGTAGACATATACGCTCTGACATGCGTTCTCTACGAAGCGCTTTCGGGCCAGATGCCGTTTCAGGTCCAGTCCCCGGAAGCGGTCATTGCTGCTCACTTGTCATCGCCGCCGCCTCGGCCCAGCATCAGCAACCCGAAAGTTCCGCCGCCCTTCGACGATGTCATTGCCCGCGGCATGGCCAAGGAACCCGACGATCGGTACGGGAGCGCGGGCGCTGTGGCCCGGGCGGCCAATCGAGCGCTGCAAAGCGGCAGCCGAACGTCCGTCGGTCCGTCCGAATACGCGCCGACCCAGTACGCGCCGGACTCCGCACCGACGCAGTACGCATCATGGCCGCCAATACCGCGACCTCAGAGCGGCCCCCAAGTTTCCGCACCCTTCCCGCCTGCTCGGCCGGGGCCCGTCAGCTACCCCGCAAAACCAAGCCAGCGTCCGCGCTGGCTCGTGCCGACCGTCATCGCAGTGTCCGCGGCGGTGGTTCTGGGAGCGATCGGCATCATCATCGGTCTGGTGGCGAAGCTCAACTCCCCAGGCCCCACCGCTGCGCCGTCGACCCCGACGACATTCTCTGGATTCTCTGGGCCGACTACAAGCGAAGAACAATCGTCGCAGTCCACATCGGTGTCGACACCGCGGGTCGCCTCCATGCCTCCGCCGTTAGTGACCGGTCCCGACCAGAGTGGCAGCCACGCGATGTGCGACCAGGGTTTCCAGTTTCCCAACGCAACTGGATTCGGGACGCAGGCCGGGCGGGGGACACCCCAAACATCCTGTTACTTCGCACATTCCGTCCTGCTCGCGTATTGGAACACATACGGCAACGCCAGCCCGGCAGCGCGAACCGTATCGGCCCCGGGGTACGTCGCCTGCAGCACTGTGCCGGGTGCAAATTGCGATCCCAAGAACACAACGAACTTCCTGATGCAATGCGCTGGAGACGGCTCAAATCCGTGGATCAAGTGCACCGGCGGGGCAGACGCGATCGTGTATCTGTGGTAGCCGGCGGTTTGGAATCGGCCGTTGATGGCGTCGTCGACCTGTATCAGCGCCATGCCGTCGTCTGGTCGCGCGACCGTGGCGACTGGCTTATCGAAAAGGCATGGCTCGAAAGGTTTCTCGCTCTGCTTCCGCAAAACCCGACGGTGCTCGACCTCGGCTGCGGGTGTGGCGTTCCGATCGCCCGATACTTGCTCGAACACCACTGCCGGGTGACCGGGGTGGACGCCGCCAGCGCCATGATCACCATGTGCACGCAGCGGTTCCCCAAGACCGAATGGCTTGTCGGAGACATGCGAACGCTGGCGCTGAACCGCACCTTCGACGGAATCATTGCCTGGGACAGCTTCTTCCACCTATCCCAAGCCGATCAACGCCGGATGTTCGCGATCTTCGAGTGCCACGCGGCTTCCGGTGCCGCGCTGATGTTCACCAGCGGTCCGTCGGCCGGCGAGGTGGTGGGCAGCTACCGGGGCGACCCGCTCTACCATGCCAGCCTGGACAGCGCCGAATACCGCGCGCTTCTCGACGGCCGTGGGTTCGACGTCGTGACGCACGTAGTGGAGGATCCTGACTGCGGCATGCGCACGATCTGGCTCGCTCAGGCAGCTGTCTAGCTAACAAAGTCGAGTAGTTCCACTGACCTCAATGGGCCGCTGAACAGGAAACTAGCGCGCTAGCTCTCCGGCTCGCGAAGCCAGCAGTTAACTTGATTAGATCCCCCTGGAAAACAGCGTAACGTCATACAAAATTGTGTCACTGTGAACATGGCGCTTTAGGGGAAGGTGCTCGATCGGATGACCGACGACGTTCGGTGCTGCGGTGAAGGACATGAATGACGTACGGGGGCGGTAACCAAGACCCATTCGGTGGTGATCCGTTCGGCGGGCAGGCGCCGCAGCAAGGGTTCGGCGGTGGCACCACCGTCTTTCCGCCCCGGGCACCCGAGTCCGAAGTCAACACCCTGGCGACGTTGTCGATCATCTTCGCGGTCGTCTTCGCACCGGTCGGCGCGCTGTTGGGTCATCTGGCGCTGTCCCAGATCCGGCAACGCCACCAGCGGGGCCGCGAGCGCGCCGTCATCGGGGTGACCATTTCCTACATCGTCATCGCACTTTCGGTGATCGGGCTGGTCGTGTGGATAGTGACCAGCAACGGGTCGGGTTCGAGCCCGGTGTCGGCGCCTCCGTCGGTTGCCGCGCCTCCGCCGCGGACTACCGTGATCACGCCCGCGCCACCGCAACGGCCGACAGTCAACGTCGAGGAGCTCCGGGTGGGTGACTGCGTCGAGGTTCAGCAAAACAAGCCGGACCCGACGCAGGCGAACACGGACTTCATCACCGTCTACCCCGTGGTGTGCGAAGTTCGGGAGGGCGTGATGCAGGTGACCCAGATCCTGTCGACCGACTCCTGCAAGTCACCGTCGTCGCTGTCGAACAACAAGAAGACCGTGTTCGCATGCATCGTCGACTTCAAGGGTCGAGGTGCTGCCTTCTACCCCCGCGTTGGTCGGTGAGGTGGGCTGATGCATCCCGGGGAAGATCCTTTCGGGTCGCCGTCCGGCGACCCATTCGGCGCGCCACCGCCGGTGACCTACGGCGCCCAGACGGGCGGGTATCCGGGGTTCGGCGCGCCGCCGCCCGCCGCCCCGTTCGGTGCGCCGCCCCCGCGCGGTGACCTCAACACTCTTGCGGTGCTCTCACCGATCTTCGGTGTGATCATCCCGCCGGCCGGCGTCGCGCTGGGCCATCTGGCCTTGCCGCAGATCAGTCGCCGAGGTGAACGCGGCCGAGGCGCAGCAATCACCGGCCTGGTGATTGGGTACTTGATGTGTGTGTTGCTGGTCGTCGGCGGGGTGTGGTGGGGCACCAAGGCGGGTAAGTCGACGTCTCCGACAACCCCGGCGACCGCCACCGCGACGTCGGCGTTCCCGTCAGTCATCACGTCGGTGGCGCCGCAGACCACCATTGACCGACCGAAGCTCGACCTGGCCACGGTGGCGTTGGGCACGTGCGTCGAGATTCAGTTACGCACCAGCTCGGGCAATGACGCGCTCGACCTTTTCCAAGTCGACTGCGAACACCGGGAAGGGGTGTACACCGTCGCAGCGCGGGTTGGAACCAACGGTCAATGCCGCTCGGTCTACGTGGCAGCCCCGCCCGACCATTCGTTCGCCCTATGCCTGAACCCGTATTGAGGTCGAAACGATGACACCGGCGAATCCGTTCGACTTCAGCGACTTCGGTCCGCAGCAGCAATCCGCTCCTGCGGCCGGGAGCCAATCGCCGGCGCAACCCGCCAAGGGCGGCGGTTTCTCGTCGGGATTCGATCCCTGGGCCAACGAACCGAAGTCGGGGCCTCGTCCGCAGTACCCGACCCCTAGCGAGGATGCTTTTGGCGCTTCGTCGGCGCCGGCGTTCGACCCGATGAGCGGTCGCGACGCCTTCGGGCAGCTGACCTCGAGCCCGTCCGGTATGGCGGCGCTGACCACCGCAGGCCCCCCGCTGGTGTGGTTCGCGGTGGCTCTGGGGCTGGCCGTCGTCGGCGTTGGGCTCGCGGGCCTGAGCGCGCTGAGCGGTCCGATGATCGCGAGCGCGGTGGGGGGATGGCTGTTGGCGGGCCCGCTGGCGATCGGCGCGTTGGCGGTGTTCAGCCGGGTTGACACCCGCCGCCGCACCGAGGCCATCTACTCGGCGCCGACGTGGACTTCCACCCTGTACTGGGTGGTGCTGGCCGTCTGTTTGCTCGGGATCGCCGTGGGGGCATGGCAGATCGCGTTGTGGGCGGGGACGTTATAGGTGGCCGGGTATTCGCGTAACTTCTTGGACCGCGGGGGGATTGCGGTGTCGGCGCGCGTGCTGGCCGCCGTCGTCCTGGTCGGTGTGTTGAGCCTGGTTTGGGCGGGTCCGGCGTCCGCGGCTCCGGCCAGCAACGCGGGTGCGAGCCGGTTCGGCGCGTGCTTGGCCTCGCAGAAGACCGGCGATCTGCTGCTGTTGTTCGACGAGTCGAGCAGCCTGCAGCAGACCGACCCGAAGGCCGCTCGGGTGCAAGCCGCCCGCTATCTGCTGCAGACGCTGGGCAAGTATGCCGACCGGGTCGGGGCCAAACTCGACGTCGGGGTTGCCGGGTTTTCCGACGTGTATGTCCCCGAACATGATTGGACCCAACTCAACGGCGCCTCGGTCGCCAGTGTCAGCGCATCGCTTGATCCGATCGCGTCGAAGAACACCGGCATCGACACCGACTACTGGTTGGCGCTCGACGGAGTCCGGCAGGCGATGGCCGCCCGCGGATCGGGGCCCAACGGGGCTCCGCGATGCCAGGCCGTCGCCTGGTTCTCCGACGGCATGATCGACTTCACCGCCCGCTCGATCAGCAAGCCGTACGCCGACGGCGTCCGCCTGGACGCACCCAACGGCATCGACGAGACCACCAAAAAGGCGGTCGACTCCATCTGCCGCCCAAGCGGTCTGGCGGATCAGGTGCGCTCCAGCAACATCATCATGCTGGGAATCGGCTTGGGCGCCAACCAGACTCCGCACGATTTCGACGTCATGTCGGCGATCAGCACGGGCAAGGGCATGCAGGGCATGACGTGCGGCGCCATCACCAATCCCGTCCCGGGTGACTTCTTTCCCGTTTCCAACATCGACGACATGCTGTTCGCGTTCGATGCGCTCAACCCCGATCCCGGCGTCACCGATCAGGGCGGGGTGTGCCAGATCAAGGTGTGCCCCGAGGCACGTCACAATTTCGTGCTGGACCGATCCATCAAAGAGGTCAACATCCTGGGTTCGGGGGGCGTGCCCGGCGTCGAACCGTATCTCGTGTCGCCGTCCGGGCAGACCCTGGTGCTGCCCAAAAAAGACGCCGACGTCAACCTCAACGTCGACGGCGTGCCGGTGACCTACAAGTGGCAATCGGAATCGGCGCAATCCATCTCGTTGCAGAACAACAACGCCCCGCACTGGACGGGTCAGTGGGCGATCGTCTACGTCGACACCACCGGCCAGCACCCCGACGCGGTATCCAAGGTCAGCATTCACATCACCACCGACATCTTCCCGGCGCTCGTCGGTGGCGACAATGTCGCTTGGCGCAGCGGCCAAGTCGTCAACGATCTGACCTTCGGTCTCGTCGACGGGCAGGGTAAGCCGGTGCTGCCCAGCGATCTGGCCGGCACGGCCACCATGTCCGCGACGCTGACTCCCGATGGCGGCGCACCGATTCCGCTGCTGACCTCGGTGGGCAAGGACGACATCGCCAAGCGCGTCAGCGCCGACCTGACGAAGTCCGACCCGGGGCACGCAGCGCTGCGGATGTCGCTTGTCATCACCACCGCGGCGACCACCGACATGGCGGGCGCTCCCGTTCCTGGCACCCAGCTGTCCCCGCAAGAGGTGGAGGTCCCGGTTCAGATTCTGCCGAAACTCGGGCTGCCCACTCCGGGAGAGCGCATCGACTTCGGCACCGTCGAGGGGGCCAAGGGGACGACCGCGACGTTGAACATCACCGGCCCGGGCTGCGCGTGGATCGACGACGGCGATGCCGCGACCGTGTCGGGCTCTCCCGACGGCGTCGGGACACCCCACGTCGGCTCCCCGAAGAACTCGTCCCTGCACTGCCTTCAGGTGCGGGCGGGCGAGACCGCGCAACTTCCGGTCACGCTGCGTACCGACCACAACGGCCATGGCGGTCTGAACGGGACTGTTCCCGTGCATGTTTCAACGATCGACAACCCCGACGACGCGCAAGTGGTGCGGGTGCCATTCCGCGCATCATTGATCAACCCGCTGAACGCCACCAACTTCGTGCTGGTGTTGATCGCCGCGTTGTTGTTGGGCCCGGGGATCCCGCTGGCCCTGCTCTACGCGTCGAAGTGGTGGGTCAGCAAGATCCCCGACAATCCGCTTCTGGCCGAACGCATCCCGGTCGAGGTCGATCATGACGCGGTACTGCGCGACGGCGAACCGTTCGCGATGGCCGACACCGATCTGGTGCAGCCCGTGCCCGGGCTCCCGCCCGGCGGCACCCGCCAACTGTTGGTGCGCGATGTGAACCTGTCGGTGGTGATGGGGCGCAGCCCATTCGGCTCGGGACACGTCGTCGTCGACGCTCCCGCCTTGGTCAGCGTCGGCTCGCAGCTGCCCGGATCCGACGAGACCGGGCTGCGCGCGGTGCTGCCATTGGCGGTGCACAACACCTGGGTGGTGTTACACGATCCGGGCGGCCCGGAAAACCTGGCCGAGGTCCTGCTGATGGTGTCCGGAACCACCGATACCACCGCGCGGGAACGGATCTATGCAGACATCGCGCAACGGTTGCCCGAGCTGCTGAACGGGTTGCGGCTGCGCGCCGCTCGGGCCGGCCGGGTGCCGGCGCTCGTGGCGGCCGGGGAGGTCCCTTCCCCGTTCGGTGACGCGGCGGGCGGGGTACTGGCCGCCCGGTCGTCGGGATCGGGCGGAGATGATCCCTTCGGGGGCGGCTTCGGCGGCGGCTTCGGTGGCGGGCGGGATGTCGGGGTTGTCGGCGGGCCGGTCGACGAACATGTCGGCGACACGGCGGTCGGCTACATTCCCCCCACCGCAAGCATCTCCTTCGAGCCGCTCCCGACGCACACCGACGCTCGGCACGTGCGCCCCGACATCTCAGCCGTGCCCCCCGGCTTTCACGAGGCACAAACCCAGGAACGCCAGATACCCCAAATACCCGGTCTCCTGCGGCCCGAGAGCCGTCCTGAGAGCGAGGCACCCGACCCGCCGCCGCCATCACCGGAGCCACCGCCGGCCCCAACGTCTAGACCCGCGCAGCAATATGACCCGGATCCATTCGATCCGTTCGGAGAGGGAACCTGATGCGACGATTCCTGATAGTGGGCTGCGGCGGTTCCGGAGGGGCCACACTGGCCCTGATGATGGACCAGCTGCGCTCCGAGCTGCACACCGCCGGCATCGAAAAGCTGCCCGCCGGTTGGCAGTTCGTCCACATCGACGTGCCCAGCGCTGCCGAGTCCGGACCCGAAGGGCTGGCCAATGTGCCCGCGCAGGGTGGCAGCTACATCGGCTGTGGACCGCAGGGCAGCAGCTACGCCGTGCTCGACGGAGCCCTGTCCCAACGGCTGGCGGCGGAGTCCGCGCTGGACACCATCGCCACCTGGGCGCCGCGCAACCCGCAGGAGGTGTCGATCCCGATCTCGGCGGGCGCGGGGCAGTACCGGGCGATCGGCCGGATGATCACGCTGAGCAAGGCCGCCGAGATCCACGCGCGCCTGCAGGCCGCCTGGGACGAGTTGTTCCGGGTGGAGACCGTCTCGGAGATGTCCACCCTCGACGTGCCCGGGATGGGTCGCTTCGACGCCAACGAGCCGCCGCTGGTGTTGGTGGTGTCGTCGATGGCCGGCGGTGCGGGCGCGTCGATGGCGCTGGACGTGTGCCGGCTGCTCACCCTGGTCAGTGGTTTGGATCCGCGGCTGATGGGGGTCTTCATGGTGACCCCCGACATCTTCGATTCGCTGCCGCAGAGCGCGATCATCGGAGTGCGGGCCAATTCGTTGGCGATGCTCGGAGAAATCGTGGCCAGCCAGAGCGGTGCCGCGCGCGAGCATGACGTGCGCGTGCTGCGGGCTCTGGGGCACCATCACGGCGAGGGGGAGCCGATTCCGTTCGCCCGGGTATTCCCCGTCGGCCGCTACATCGGTGCCGAGCGCACCCTGTTCGGTGACGGCTCCCAGTACGCGGTTTACCGCGGGCTGGCGCGCGGGCTGGCGGGCCTGATGATGAGCGGCAAGGCCAGCGACCAGTTCGTCGCCTACGACCTCGGCAACACCGCCTCACCGGTCGGCGACCGGGACCTGTTGGGCTGGGGCATCTCCTCGTGGGATGTATTGCCCTGGGGCACTTATGGATTCTCGAGTCTGAGCATGGGTCGCGACCGCTACGCCGAGTACGGCGCACAGCGGCTGGCCCGCAGTTGCGTGGACAAACTGCTCGACGGCCACATGCAAACCGGCAACCCCGCCTCCAGCATCGAACAACTGGACTCGCTGCTGTCCAGCCAATGGGCCGCGCACTGCAAGGAACTGGGAATTCCGGCCAGCGCCGGCGAAGACCAGACCAAGGTCAGCCAGTTGGGTCGCTGGATCGGCACCGAGGCGTTCGCCGCCGAGACCGTCGCCAGCACCGTCAACGGGCTCATCGACCGTCAACTACGCGGCTACCTACCCAATCCCGAAGGTATGGCCGCCGAACAATGGACGCCGATCCTGAAGCAGGCGGTGGTCAACCGCCGCGCCGAGCTGACCAGGGCCTGCACCGAGGCGGGCTACGCGATGGGGTTCACCTGGCACCAGGGCTTCGCCGACCGGCTCGAGCGTGTCGTCGCCTCGGCCATCGCGACGATGGGGTTGCCGTATGCGCGGGAGCTGATCGAGCAGTTGCGCCGTCACATCGACGACAAGCTGGCCGCCCCGGTCGCGCAGTTGGGAACGATGGGACCGCCTGACATCGTGGCGATTTCGCCGCAGGTGGATGCCTCGCTCAAGGCGCTGCACGGGGTGATGACCAACACCGACCAGGTGGTGGCGGCCGTGCTGGACGGCTTCCGCGCGACGGTGCGCCGACAGCTGTTCGCGGACGCGGCCGCGCGCATCGCCGAGGTGATGCGGGTAATGGGCGCCGAAATGCTGGCGCCCCTACGCGACGCCCTCAGCGAGGCGATGATCCAGCTGGAGCGGGCCCGCTCGGAGCCGCCCACCGACGTCGGGCTCGCCCGCCTGTCCACCGATCAGTACGCCGCGTGGCCGGCCGACGCCGACGAACTGGTACCCGGCCGCTTCGCGGAGGCCAATAACGAAGTGCTACTTATCAATTCGACGGCGTTCAAGGCGCGCTACGAGGCGGACCTACCCAAGGCGGTGGCCGGCGCGCACGCAATGATGCCGCTGCGCTCGGCGATCGACGAGGCGACGGCCCAGGTGATCCTGGGGGAGTGGCAGACCACCGGCGGCGTGGCCGCGCCCGGCGGCCTGATCGAACGCACGACGACCTGGGTGACCCGCGCGCTGGGCACCGACCCGGACAACGGTCGCGCGCGGGTGCCGTCGATGGCACAGTTCGACGTCCATACCCGGCCCGTGGAGCTGCTGCGTCGGGCGCGGCTCTACGTCGAGCGGCCCGGCGAATCGTTCGAGGAGTTCTGCAAGGTCTCGCTGCGCGACTTCGTCCGCGGTGTCGGAGCCTCGGAATCGGAGATCGTGACCCGCCGCCGCGACATCGCGACCAAGTTCGCCGAGGCGCTGTCGCTGGCGCGGCCGCTGGCCAGTGTCAACGACCAAGCGCTGCAACGAGTTCATCCCGGCCAGCAGACCGAATACCGGTACAAGTTCTCCGAGATCCCCTTCGCCGGCCAGCCGGTCGACGAGGCGCTGTTCGAGGTGCTGCGCACCGATCCGCGGATCGACCAGGCGACCAAGGAGAACTACGCGCGTTCGATGTCGGACGAGGACAGCGTGACCCGCATCGACATCTTCGGGTCCTACCCGAACTACTCACCGCTGGTGTTTGATTCGGTGCTCAAACCCGCCGCCCAACAATGGGCGCAGACGGCGGGCCCCGGGCGAGGCGCCTTCTGGCGGTATCGGCGCTCGCGGCCGTTATCGGCGTCGCTGCCGATGACCGATGTCCAACGGCTGGCCATGACGGGAGGCTGGTTCGTCGGACAACTGTTGGGCCGCATTCAGATTCCGGCGTCACCGTACACCGAGGCGGTGCGCATCTATGACGCGAACGACGGGCAATGGCTGAACTTTCCGAACCCGTTGCTCACCCCGCCGTCCGCGTTCCATGCGCCGTATGACTGGTTGCCTGCCGTGCTGGAGTCAATGCTGCTAGCCATCGCGCAGTCGCACGAGCCGCCCGTGATGCGCTCGCTGCGCCCCTACGGCGTGCTGCGTGAACTCTTCGATTCGCACTCGCAAGACCCCGCCAGCGGCATCGTCGCGCTCTCGGCGGTGCAGCTGTTACGCGAGTTCCTGCGCGGCGACACGGCCGCGCCGGGTGTGGTGTCCCGGGTGCCCGGAGTCACTGAGGCCACCACGGTCGAGGAGCGCGCCGCGGCAGCGGTGGACTGGTTGTCCCGGATCCGCGATGTGGCAGCGCAGTACCTGCCCGCCGACATGCCCGGCGCCACCGAGGGTGGGGCGTTCACGTCGGTGCCGACGCGCGCTACGGCGTCGAACACGCCCATCTTCCGCGACCTGGCTCCCGACGTGTATCGAGCCACCGGTCTGCTGATCACCATCGTGGAGCGGGAAGCCGAAGCCCTCGCGGCCGGTTTGGATGGTGGCGGCCCGCTACAGGATACCGGCGCACCCGTCGTGATTCCCGAAGGTGGGACGTTCTAGTTATGCGCGCTTTGACCGTCATCGTGGCGCCGCACGTGCACACCGACGACCTGGTCGGGGTGCTCGTCGACTACTCCGCGGCCGGGCTGCTCGGCGCGTTCGCTTGGGTCGACGCTCAGGATGCCGGCGGTCCCGCGACCTCGGCTACCCTGGTCCGGGACGGCCGTTGCGAAACCGTTGTGCTGCAACAGGTTCTGACCGGTGAGCGCTATGACCGGGTCCGGGTCGCGGTGCTGGTCCCGCTCGATATCCCGGCCGGTGAACGGGCGCCGCTGGCCGCCGAACAGTTCGTGGAACAGGCCGTCCGCAGCACCGCGATCGGCGCCCGGATCACGCTGCTGCGGTTGCTGTTGACATCCGGCACGACCGGTGGACAGCCCAGTCATCCCGGTCTGTCGGTGGTCGTGGAGGGTTGGCACAATCTGTTGGTCGCGCCGGAAGACTCCGCGGGGCCTGGATTGGGCGCGGTTGCGTGGGGCCCACTCGCCGAACCGCTTGATCTCGCTACGCGCGCCGCGCCGGTCGTCGCCGCGATCGCCGGTCTGTGGGCCGGCGTGGAACAAACTCCGTTCGACACCGTCGAGATCCTCCCCGGCCAAACAGTGCGCGCGGTGCGGGCCTTCTATCGGAGCCTGGACACCGCGGACGTGGAGACGCGACTGCGGGCGCAGCTGTTCGACCCGGCCGGGCGTCTGCCGTTGCCGCGGGGCGGACAGATACCGGTGCTCTACGTCGAGGACGTGCCGGCGGCCGCGCAAACCATGGCACGCGCGCTGTGGACAAAGCACCGCGACGTGCTGCGCGGACCGCGACTGGGCGTGGACGATATTGGCGCCCAAGCGATCTCCATCTGGGCCGCACTGAAGATGTTCCTCCGCTTCATGGGGGGCGCCATGCGCAACGCGCCGTCGGCGTGGCTGTCCGCGGTCAAGGGTTCGGTCTCCTCAGTGTTGGCCGCGACGGTGCAGGGCACCGTGTTCGGCGGCAGAGACTCGGCGTTCGCCGTGGTCGCCAGCAGCCAGCTCGCCGACTGGCAGGAGCTGGGACGCAACGCCGACACTCTCAACGCAGCCATCGGCGGGGCAACGGGCGACAGTCATCTGGCGCCGCAGGACCTCAGTCCGCTGTGGACCGACTTCGTCAACGGCGCGCTCACGCTGGCCGACGGGGGTCGGCGCGCCCGCGGGCTCGACCCGATCCAGGTGGGTTCGGGGGTAGGGGTGCTGGCCAGCGCCGCCGACGTCGTCCCCAGCCGGGCGGACCGATTCACCGCGATGCCGACATCGTTGGCCGCGGTGATCGGCGTCAGCGACCTGGAACCGGCTGACGTGCTCGGGGCGGCCGATCTGGATGCACGGCTGCAACGGGCCTACTCCGACCCCGCCGCCGGCGTCGAAGCGCGCGGCGCCGCGACCGAACTGGACCGCTGGCGGCAGCGCACGTCGAAAAGCTATGCCTGGCAGGTAGGTTCGATCCTGTCCGATTTCCTGAACCGGGCCCGTACCGAGGTCGCGCAGCTTGCGGAACAGATTCAGCGGGCGGCCACCGAGATTTCCATCGACGAACGAGTGCGTGCCCGCCAACAGGCCATCAGCACGATCTTGGCCACATTGACTTGGGCGACGCTGGGCGTTCTGCTGATGCTGGCGGGCATCGCGACCCTGGGCTGGGCCCGCTGGAAGTTCGCGCTGGTCACCGGCGGGGTACTGCTGGGGCTGTATGTGGTGGTCTCGCTGGCGCTGTTTTTGTTCGCCCAGCGCGACCTGTTCACCGTGATGAATCTGCGTAAATCGCAACAGAATCAACTGGACATGATGCAGGCGAATCTGCGCAGCGCGCTGCAAGACGTCAGTCGCCTGTCCACTGGGTACGGACAGTATCTGTCGTGGTGCCGTGTGCTGGGGCCGGTGCTGCGGGCGCCGTTCGGGCCCGCCCCGGCGGGACGCAGCGCGCCGCTGTTGATCGCCGACGGGCTGCCGCGTTGCACCCAGATCGGCCTGGCAGATCCCGGCGCCGACAAGGCGGGCGACGCGATCCACGCCATCCAGCGTCGCCTCTACGCCCTGGGCTGGCTGACCCAACCGTGGCAGGACATGGTCGGCGAGGCCGCATCCCGGCTGCGCGAGGATCCGGAGATGATCTACCGCATGCCGGGGATCCGGACGTCGTCGGGTCTGGACCAATGGTCGGCGGCGGTGGCGTCCGGGCACGTACAGTCCGCCGGTGCTGATGCGCTGTGGGCGCGCGTCGAGCAGATGTTCGCCGAGGACGAAGGTGTGGGCGCCGCGCTGACCGGGTCGGTGCTGGCGCCGGCGCTGGGAAGCCATGTCGATGCCGGACAATTCGCTACCGGTGTCGTCGACCACCGCCCGGGACAGGCCGCTCCCTTCGACGGCTCGGCGTTTACGAATGCCGCGACGACGGCGGGCCGTTCGGTGGTCGCCATCGATACGGCGGCGATCGCCCGCATCGGCTTGGGGTATCGCGCGGTGGTCGTGCAGGCCAGCGACGGATTGGCACCCTACGATTTCACGCTGTTCGAGACGTCAGCGGAGGCGCCGTTAGCAGCCGGGCCGCAGGTACCGGTGCACGTTGACGATGAGAGTTCATTGTCGATCAGCGGGACCGAGCGTCGCGATGCGCCGCCCGGCGGGGATCTGGTGTTCTAGCCATGCCCGATCCTCAGCACACCGACGACGCCGACGGCCGGGTCCTGGCCGCGCTGATGGCCTGGCGGCAGCAACTGATCGACTCCGGTGCGGTGTCGAAGTCGGGCTTCAAAGAGACCCATTTGCGGCTGATATTGCGTTCGGGGCGTACAGATGTCGACCACATCCGGGCGATGCTGCCCGGTTCGGTCGCCGAGCACGCCGAGGATCTCGCCGCCGTCCTGACCGAGACGCTCGGTGACGCGGGACGGCATCGCCGGGCGGCGCCCTTGTCGGCGGTGGACTCGGGCGAAGGCGACCTGGCGGTCACCGAGGCAGGGCGCGAAATACCATTGCGTGCAGACGATTTCGCCGCCTACACGTTCACCCAGCAGCCGGATCAACTGGCCGCCATCACTTCCCGGCCAGCACACGATGCCGACCCCGGCAGTTGCGAGCTTGCCTGGCCGCCGTATCAGCCCGGTGCGGATGGCGTGGTGATCTACCGGCTGATCAGCGACGAGGAGAACGCTCCGTATTCCCCGGACCGGGCCCGGCTGGTCGCGGCGACGACCGCCACCAGCGCGGTCGACGGGCCGCCCGATGCTGCTATCCGCTACTACCAGGTGTGGGTCAATGTCGGCGCGACCCGCAGCGAAGCCCTTGCGGCGCAACCGGTTAAACACGCCGACGGGCTGGTGGTCGGCCCGGTGCAGGACTGTGTCATCCGGCAGGACAGCGGCCAGATCATCGGCAGCTGGGCGGTGTCCGCCGCTGTCAGCGCCGTGTTCGTCTCCCGGGTTCCGGCACACGAAGCCGCCCGTGAGGGGCCCCAGCATCGCATCCTGCTCGATCGCGACAACCGCGCGGGATTCGTTGACCTGCAAGCCATTCCCGGGCAGCGCTACGTCTATCGGGTGCGTGCCGCGGTCCCCGTGGACGGGGTGCTGCGGTTGTCGGCGTCCGTCGACACCGAAATCGACACCGCCGCGGTCTTGGCGCCGGTCGGCGATTTGTCCGTGACGGCCTTACCCGGGGCCGCCGGTGTTTTCGAGCTGACGTGGACAGCGCCGCCGGTCGGACAGGTGGCGATCTACCGAAGCCGACGCGGCCCCACGGCCGGCGCTGAGAGCGCCGAACTGCCCGAGGCCGCACTCGAACAGGTCGGCCTGACACCCGATTTGCGGCTCACCCAGCCGGTGACCGGGCGGGTGGATCCGCAGGGTCAGATGCAGTCGGTGATGACGGGCGTGTCCTGGCCCGAGGGCTGGAGCCGCGCCTATTTCACCCCGGTGACCGTGCTGGCGGGCCGGGCACTGCTGGGCACCACGTTGTCGTCGGTGCGTACCGGCCTGATCCGCGATGTCGACCTGACCGAGTACTGCAACAAGCAGGTCCTGACGTTCGACTGGCCCGAAGGCGCGGCCATGGTGGTGGTGTATCTGGCGCCGAAAGGCTACGACCCGCGCAACGGTCTGACCGGCACCTCGTTCGAAATAACCCTTGAAGAGTACGAAAAATACGGTGGCCTGCAGCTGCCCAATGGAAAGCTGCCAGTGGCGGGCTGTTCATTGCATCTGGCGCCGGTGGCCTTCTCGGCTGGCCGGCGCGCGACCGGCGCCGTGCGCAGCATCGAATACGCCGGCCTGCTGCGGTTGCAGTACGCCGTGCAGCTGAACCGAGACCCCGACGGCCGCCCGTCGCACGCCTCGATCTTCTTGCGGTCCGAATACGACGTGCCCGGATCGCCGGCATTCGTCTTGATCAACCACCCGGACCGAATTCCGTTGTCGCACACCGACGGAGAAGCTGTGAACGTCGCGCCCCTGGACGCGCAGGGACAGCTGGCGGCCATCCCGTCGAAGGAGCTGCGGTGGTCGTCGCTGACGACGCAGGGCACCACCGAGGCTTGGGGCGCCGACCTGCGGGGCCGGCGCGGATGGATCCGGTTGTTCGTCAACACGCCGACCGCGGCGCGGCTGCGCACCATTGCGCTGCTCGACCCGCCGATCAGCAACCTCCGCCTGACGGCGGTCGCGCCGTGAGCGTTCGCTACGGTCAACTGACCTACACGTCGTTCGACTCGTTCGACTCTTCTTTCCGCGCCGGCGCCGGCGGGTGGCAGATCAAACAATCCAGCGGGGAGCTGTCGGCCGACGAAATTCATTGGCTGGTATCGGGAATTCGCACCGCCTTTCGGCCCGTGGAGCCGTTGCCGGACTATCCCAGTCCGCAGCAGTTGGACGCGGCCCCGCGGCGGCTGGCGTACCGACGCTGGGTCGACCGGGAGGTTCGCGGCGGCGGCTACTGGCACACCGCGCCGGCGGGTGCCGATAGCACCGGGCGGCCCGGCAACGTATTCGCTCACGTCCTGCTGGACCGGACCCCAGACTCGGCGCCGTCGCTGCGGCCGATCCAGCGCTGGGGGTCGCCGTCGTGGCTGCGGCCCTACGGACCCGCCGCCGTCGGCGCCGCCGTCCTGGCGCCCGACCCTCCCGGCGAGGGAAAGGTCGTCACCAAGGACAGCGTCGTCGCGTTCGCGCTGGACACCAGCACGTGGCGGTTGGGCACCTTGCTGGGTTTACTGGACGCGGTGGCCGCCGCCCTCGCGGGCGGGCCGCCGGTGATTCTCGGTGTCACATCGGTGGATTCGGCTGTCCAGTGGATCGGTCTGGTCAGCTTCCTGATGTCGGCGGGGACCGCGGCCATGCTGAACTTCAGCACCTTTGACCGCGCCGATCAGCTCGGCCCCGCGCTTGAAGCCGGACAGCACCTCTCGGCGGTGCCGCTGGTGGATCTGGGCGCGCTGCCCATCGGGGTCGTCGCCATCGATGAGACCGCGACGCTGTCGCTGGGCGAATTGGGCGGCCAGCCCCACGTCACGTCGGGCGGCCAGCAGATTGAAGTCACCGCATGGTCGGTGATGGCGCAAGAAGCGCTGCTCGACCCGGGCTCGGCTCGCGCCGTGCTCGACGACCTGGACCGCCACGCCGCCCAGACCGAGGACCGGGGCCTGCACCCCGCGTGGCCGCTGGCGGTGACCATCGCGTCCGACGACACGTTCGAAGGGGCACATCCCGAAGCGCATACGGTGCTCACCGCGCACACACCCGACGGCCTCAGTGCGGGCTCGCCGGCGGCGCTACTGGTCGACGAGGTGGTCTCGGCGCTGATCGGTGAAACGACGTCCGACGCGTGGAAGCTCGCCGAACAGAACTTGTCGGGGTCGGTCGGGGAGTACGCCGAATTGACGTATCTGTGTCGGGCGCTCGACGACGATACCTGGCTGGACCAACTGGGGCCGATTCCGGTGAGCGAAAACAGTTTCCGCGAGCGGCCGATTCCGCCGCAGGTGGCGGCGGCGCTGGACGCGGCGCTGGAGCGCTCCCGCACCGGCGGCGGCGCGCAGCGAGTGCTCAAGCTGGTGGACCTGCTGATGCGGGCCGGTATAAAAGATACAGACGACGATCGCCTCTCCCGCGCCCTTGTTGAGCAGGTGGCCCCGCAGCTCGCTGACGCGCACGCGGGTCCTGTTCTGGCGCGGCGGTTCGCGCACCGGCTGGGCGCCGAAACGCGCATCGCCGCGGCCGCCGCGACCCTGCGCACAGCCGGACACAGCGACGGCCACACATCGATCAGCGACGCGGTGCTGGACTGGTTCGCCGACGGTTCACTGATGCCGGCACCGGAGGAGTTGCTGGGCACGCACCCCTGGGACGCGACATGGACTCGCGCGGCGGTGTCCGGCATCCGAGCCGAGCGCGGCGCCCGCACCCGGACCACCGAGCTGGACCGATTCGCCCAACTGTGGTGGCTGGCAGCCAGCGGTTCGACGCGGCGGGATGATGTTGCCGCCGAGCGTATTTGGCGCCCAGTTGAGCTCTTGGCGGCTGGCGGTGCCGCGTTGAGCAGTGCGGCGCTGTTGCCGACTCTGGTCGGGGCGCCTGACAGCGACGAGTTGGCCCGGCTGGCCGACGAGGTGCTCGCCGCGAACACCGATGATCTGGCGGTGGCGTGCGCGGCGTTGCGCACCGTCGACACGACGACGTGGGTGCAGCAGGGCTACATCGACAGTCACCAACAGACCTACGCACCGCTGTGGGACATCGCCCTGGCCGAGATCCCCGCCGCGCACGTGCATCCCGACGTCGCGGTGCGCCTGGCGGCGGTGTCCGCCGTCGCCGTCATTGCCGGGCAGCAACCATCCGTCTGCGCCGGACGGTTAGCCGTCGATCCCGCGGTGGCCGCCGCAGCCGCCGACGAGGTGGTGGCCCTCGTCGAGGGTCGGATCATCGGCGCCCCAGTTGTGTTGGCTGCCAGCCTGTTACGTGTCGACGCGGGTTCCAATGATGCTGTTGACGGTGTCGACATAGTGCTGGCCGAGGCGGCGGCCGCGCTCACGGCCGCCGGGTACTTGACCGACGAGGACGAAGAAGTGGTGCTGGCCGCGATGGTGCAGATGGCCGGCAACAATGGCGAGGCGCCGCGTCGGTACCGAAAGCTGGTGCACACGACGCTGGCGCAGCGCGGCGATGCTCGCCCTGCTCGAACGCCTTCGGCGACCCGGATGTGGAGGAACCACTGATGCCGATCTACGTGCTTAACGCCGGGAACCAGCGTGCCCACATACCGGCGGCGCCGCTGTCGGTGTCGATCACCGGCGCCGTGCACGACGCCGCACTCGACCTGCACGCCGGACCGGCTCAACCGGTGATGCGCAGCAGCGCCCGCCACGCGGTGCTGCCCGAACTCGTCGGCCCCGTCACCATCGCCGTACGACCAGTCAGCTCAACACGATTCACCGCGGGCACCGTGGTGCACCTGGCGATCGCCCATGACATCCCCACCGAGATCGACCCGGTTCAGGTGCACTTCGACCCGATCGACGTCAGCGGTGACGCCGCGGTGGTGTTCGCCGAGCTGCGGCCGCAGGGCCAGCAGATCGAAATCGCCGTCAGTGCGGTCGCGGACACCGCGCTGAGCCCACTCGCCGCCGCGGCGCGCACGTCGGCGCGACGCATCATCGGACGCGGCAGTGGGCAGCTCACCAACGAACTCGTCGTCGCGCTGAATGTCTCGGCGTCGATGCGACCATGGTTCGCCGACGGCAGTGCTGCGGCCGCCACCGACGTGGTGGTCGGGGTGGCCGACGCACTCGGAATCCACAGCGTGGCAGGAGTTTTAGTGGGCGCCGACGTCACCGGGATCCGCTTCGACGGTCCTGGGTCGGCGGGGGCCCCGGGGGCCGCGCGGGCGGCGGTCCCGGCCAATGGCCTGGCCGACGCGGTCCGCAACGCGCGGCCCCGCTGGTCGGCGGGCGCGCGGTGGTCGCGGCTACGACCGGACGTGGCCACCGTGGCGTGTTCCGATTTTCCCACTAGCGGTGTGCAAGACGGGTTCGCGGTGATCACCCTCTCCAACGACTATCGCGTCGCTGGGCCCCGGTTGCCCGCGCCGCCGCCCGGTCACGATGCGGCGGCCGAACTGCTGTCTTCCCCTCAGATGCTCGACGAGATCACCGCCGGCCTGGTTCAGGCGCTGACGTGACCGCGACACTCGCCCAGGCGGCGCCGACGAAATGCCCGCGGTGTTTTTCCATCCTTGATACCAACATGCACATGTGGGCCTCGGCGCCGACGAGCGGAGCGCCCCGCTATTTCGACGAGGTCGCCTCGGCGTTCCTCGGCGCCAAAACCGATGTCGGCGCGATGTTCCGGTGGGACCGGCCGCCGGGCTACGCGGGCCCGCCGCCGCCGCACGCCGCCAGCCAGGCGCTGCGCGGTCCCGTCGTCGAGATCTGCCCGGTCTGCCACTTCGTGCTGCCCGACCGGTGGCGTGAAGGCCAGGCGTACTGCATCGCGATGGCCGGCGCCCGTGCCACCGGCAAGAGCCTCTATATCGGGGTCCTGGTCAAGCAACTGCAGCTGCTGTGCGAACAGCTCGGCTACGCAATGGAACCCGCGACCCGCTCGACAGCCACGGCCTACGCCACCAATTACGAGACACCGCTTTTCGTGCAGCGCGGTCTGATTCCGCCGACGCCGACGGTGCTGACCCAGACCTCCATTCAGCGTGAACCGCTGATCTTCAGTCTCGGCACCTGGCACGGGCTGCAGCGTTATCTGGTGCTGCGCGACGTTGCGGGTGAAGACATGGAATCAGGAGACCTGCATTCACCACCATTTCGGTTCTTCAGCAACGCCGAGGCCGTGTTCTTCATGTTCGACCCGCTGCGGGTGCAATCCATTCGGGACCAGCTGCACGACCTGCTGCCCCCGCAAATGGTCAGCGGCGGTGACCCGCGCGGTGTGCTCAACAATGTGCTGAGGGCGATCGGTGCGGGACAACCGCGACTCGCGGTGATTCTGTCGAAGTTCGATGCCTTGCGGGTACTGCGCGACGTCGAGGGCTCCGAGTGGAGCATGATGATGTCCAACGCCGGCGCCGCCTACCTGCGTGACACCTCCGACGCTCCGCTATACGACGACAATGACGGCCAGCTGCTGCATGAAGAGGTGCGCAGCCTGCTCATTCGACTCAACGCCGGCTCGATGGTCGCCGCCGTCGAAAACCCTGCCACACCAACGCGATTGAGAAATCGTTTCTTCGTGGTGTCGGCACTCGGCCAACCACCCACCGGTCAGCGTATCCACGCGCGCGGCATCGCGCCGTTTCGGTGTGCCGACCCGGTGCGGTGGATCACCTCGAGTTTCGGTGTGCTGTAGGGCTGCCACGTGACCAACCCTCCTGAGATTCCACCCGGGTCCAACCCGTTTGGTAGTAATCCGTTTGGTGGTGTCCCGTTCGGCGGCGCGCCCACCGGCCCGCCGGTATTCACCGCGCCGCCCGCACAGCCGCCACACCGCCGTCGTGCCAACACATTAGCGACGTTATCGTTGGTGTTTGCCTTCGTGTTCGCCCCCGCCGGCGCGGTGCTGGGACACCTGGGGCTGCGACAGATCCGCCGAACCGGTGAACCAGGCCGCGAACGGGCGCTCGCCGGTCTGATGGTGTCGTATGCGGTCATCATCGTCACGGTGGTCGCCCTGGTGGTGTTTACGGTGATCAGCTCCAAAGACACCCCCAAGCATGTCGCGCGCACCACCGCCACGACACCGCACCCGTCGCCCACCGTGACGCCGCCCGATCTGGCCGGGCTGATACCGACCCTGGCCGACGTCAAGACCTTCACCGGCGACCAGAACCTGGCAATCGGCCCGGTTCACCACCGACCCGATGACGCGGTCAATACCGGACAAACCCTGGACCGCCCGGAGTGCTGGGGCGCTCTCGACGCGGGCCTACCGGACAGCTACAACGGCGGCGGCATGCTGGGTTTCTATCTGCCGATATTCGACGATTCACACGATCCGTTCAACGCCGTCTCGGTCGCCCCCACAGTCTCGGCATACATTGACGCCCCCGCCGCGCAAGCGCAACTGACCAAGCTGCAGTCAGTTTGGCGCCAATGTGCCGGCGCCACCCTGAAAGTGACTGTGCCCAACGTCCCGACGATCACGTTTGCCCTCAACACACCCACCGATGTTGGCAACGGGATCACTAGCCTGGAATTGGTTCCGCAGGGACTGCCACAGATGTCCGTCCACGCGACCGCCGCCAAAGCCAATGTCGTCATCGACCTGCTGGTGACCTACACGGGCAAGTCCGTGGACGACCGCGCCCGGCAAGCCACCCTGACCATCGCCAACTCCATTCTCGCCAAGATCCCCGGCTGAGCCGATGAGCAACCCGTTCGGGCACAACCCGTTTGAACCCAATCCGTTCCAGGGCGGTCCCGTTGGTATGCCTGGGCCGCCGCCGCCCACGCCGCCGCCTGCGCGGCCGCGCGATGAAGCCAACGTGCTCGCGACATTGTCGGTGGTGTTTGCGTTCGTCTTCGCGCCCGTTGGCGCGATTTTGGGGCACCTGGCTCTCTCGCAAATCCGTCACACCGCCGAGAAGGGCCGCGACCGCGCGCTGGTTGGAGTCACGTTGTCGTACGTGTTCATCACAACCGCAGTGGTCGCGCTGGTCGTCGGAGCCAGCCTGGGGGACACCGCCCCGGCCCAGACCGGGCCCACTACCACCGCCGCGCCCGCCACAACGTCAACCACCACCACTTCACCGCCGCTACCTCCACCTGCGCCGCCCACCGTGGCGCCTACGGATCTGGAAGGACTTGTGCCCACCCTCGACGACGCCAAAAACCTTACGGGCGACCACAGCCTGACGGTGAACAAGACCTACCGCCAAATCACCCGGGATCCGGCCGACGGCGACATCGACCGTCCGGAGTGCTGGGCTGTCTTCGACGAAGGCGCCCCCGAGGCCTACAACGTTCCCGCGATCAAGGGCTTCTTCTCCGTCGAATATCTCGACACGCATGACATCCACCACGCCTGGCAGACCGCGCAGGGGGTGGTGGCGTTTCAGGACGCGACCACAGCCCAAGGGCAACTGACCAGTGTGCAGTCACAGTGGCGCCAGTGCGGCGGATCCGACCTGAAGGCCACCACCAAAGGGCACTCGTGGGGCGCGTCGATGAGCGTGCCAGCCGACGCCGGCAACGGCATCACCACGATGGAAATCACCGGTCACGGCTTGGCCGTCCCGCTGCTGGGCGTCCGCGCGATCGCCGCCAAGAACAACGTCGTCATCGACGTGCTGGTGTCCGCCTCCGCATCCGACTTCGGTCACCTCCACCAAATGGCCCTGGACATCACCAATTCCATCTTCGCGAAGATCCCCGGCTGAGCATATGACAAATCCCTTCGGGCACAACCCGTTTGAGTCCAATCCCTTCCCGAGCCGTCCCGTTGGTATGCCCGGACCGCCGCCGCCACACATACAGGCGCCGATGCGGCCGCGCGACGAAACCAACGTGTTGGCGACTCTGTCGGTCGTTTTTGCATTCGTACTCGCGCCCGTCGGCGCGATCTTGGGACACCTGGGCCTGTCGCAAATCCGTAATACCGGCCAGAAGGGCCGCGACCGGGCTCTAGTCGGGGTGACGTTGTCGTATGTGTTTATCACCGTGGCGGTGGTCGCGCTCATCGTAGGTGCCACTTTGACCGACGACAGCCCTACGCGGGTCGCCGTGGGCACCTCCCCTACCGCACCCAGCACCATAACGCCGCCACCGCCTCCGACCGTGGCGCCAACCGCTCTGGAGGCGCTATTGCCCAGCCTCGACGACGCCAAAAACATTACGGGAGACCAGGATCTGACCGTGAAGGAGACCTACCGCCAGATCACTCGTGATCCCGCCGACGGCAGCATCGATCGTCCGGAGTGCTGGGCCGTCTTCGACGAAGGCGCCCCCGACGGCTATAACGTCCCGGCCATCGCCGGCTTCTTCTCGATCGAATATCTCGATGTTCATTCCGCCACTAACACGTGGCAGGCCGAGCAAGGGGTGGCGGCATTTCACGATGCGGCCGCAGCTCAAGCGCAATTGGCCAGTCTCCAATCACAGTGGCGTCAATGCGGCGGATCCACCTTGACAGCCACCATCAGCGGCTACACGGTCAAGACAGCGATGAGTGTTCCCGCCGATGCCGGCAACGGCATCACCACCATTGATCTCAGCACTCTAGGATTGCCGTTACCCGTCGCCCGCGCGATCGCAGCGAAAAACAATGTGGTCGTCGATGTGCTCACGTCGAGTTCCGGCGCCGACATCGACCGCCTCCGCCAGGTCGCCCTAACCATCACCAATTCCATCCTCGCCAAGATTCCCGGGTGAGCGGCCTTAGAGCAGTTCGGCAATCGCCGTCACGGTGATGAGTACCAGCACGGCTATCCCGACGATGTACACCTGGCGGCGGGGAGTAATGCGCACGGGGATCGGTCGCTGCTCCAAGGTTCGTTGGCGTTGCAACGCGATCACGTAGGTGCACACCGCAGCCGCGGCGGCCAAGAGGGCCGGGATCAGCCGCGGCAGCCCGGCGGCGCCATGCAGGTTCTTGACCGTCAACAGCGCGCCGTTGGCCAACAACGCGAACGATGTCCGGGTCCAGGCCAGCACGGTGCGTTCTGGCTGCAGCCCGCGTTTCGGCCAGATGCCCTCCGGCGTGGAGTGGCTCAACCCATGACCACCTTCGCAATGACCAACCCGAGCGCGATCACCCCGACCAGGATGAGACCCAGAGCCAGGTAGCCCGGTGCGGGCTGGCGAGGCAACGGAAGGCCCCGTCGCATGGCCCGGTCGGCCTGGTGCCAGCGGAGCAACCCCATCGCGCTGGTGAGGATTGCCAGGGCCGCCAACAGCACGCCGAGCGCGCGCCGCGCGCCGGGGACCGTCAGCTCCGGGACGAGTTGCACGAGGGCGACCGCCGCGGCGAGCAGCCCCAGTGAGGTGCGCTGCCAGGCCAGGAAGGTGCGCTCGTTGGCCAGGGTGAACCGGTAGTCGGGCTCGATCTCAGCCGGACCGCCGGATCGTTGTTCGCTGGCGGGCGTACTGATGCTATCGGCCACGACATACCTCGCAGGGCGTAGCAGGGACAAGAGATGCGACACCGCAGATTTTCACCAACGGCATGACACGTTACGCCGTGTTCCATGGCGTGCGTTGAGTCGGCATGATGAAGCGTGTGGTGAAGGCGCTGTTGTTCGACGTGCAAGGCACGGCGACGGATTTCCATTCGACTGTCTGCGGTGAGGGGCTGCGGATCAGCGCCGGACGCTACCCAAATCTCGATTGGCCGGAACTGGTGCGGCGTTGGCGCGCAAGCTACTTCGACGCGCTGGGCGCTGCGCAAGGCCGCCAGGAGGGTTGGGTCTCGGTGCACTCGGTGTACCGCGATGCGCTAGACGCCGTGCTGGACGCGTCTGACACCACGGGATTTTCGGATGCCGAGCGCGAGGAGCTCACGTTGGCTTGGCAGCGTTTGACGCCGTGGCCGGACGTAGTGGCGGGCCTGACCCGGCTGAAAGGTGCCTACACGCTGGCCACCCTGTCGAACGCCGATGTCGCAGCCGTGGTCAACATCTCCAAGCGGGCGGGTTTGCCCTGGGACGCGATTTTCGCCGCGGAGATGGCCGGGGTGTTCAAGCCGGACCCGGCCATCTATCGCATGGCCGCAACCTATCTGGGTCTGGAGCCCGCCGAGATCATGATGGTGGCCAGCCACAAGTACGACATCCGAGCTGCGGCTGGTCTCGGCTTCCAGACGGCGTTCATGGCTCGGCCGCTGGAGTTCGGGATCGGCGCCGACGTGGACGTGGCATACTCAGGCGAATTCGACATCAACGCCTCTGACTTCCTTGACCTTGCAGGACAACTCGGCTGCTAGGTTAGCGATGGACGGACCCGGTGAGCGGCTGACCGTTCGCGCGCTGGACTAAGCAGATGACGGTGCTTGGCATCGGAGTGGCCCCGGTACGGTCCATGTTCGAGTCGATCAGATATGTCACCGAATACGGGCTGCCGTCCACGGATTGCCCTGTGTAGGGTGCAAACCCCGCGGCGCAGTCTTGATTGGCGACGTGGGCGATCGCGGAGTCGACTGCCATCGGGGCCCGCAGATACACCTCGGCCAAATGTGCGGTCCCGCAATCGACAACGGTGACGGTGACCCGGCTCAGATCCGCCGGCGGAAGGTCGGTCACGCATTCGCCGACCTTGAGGTCGATCCACTTTTCGGTGCGCGGGCCCAAAGGGGGAGATGCGGGGACGGCGGTCAGCGCGGTCGCCGCCGTGCTGGTCGGCGTTGCGGGCGCAGCCGGTGCTGTGGTGCCGGGACGGGTGCCGGCATGGGTGCCGTTGGTCGCGCAGGCCGCCAGCAACATGGTTGCAGCCAGGGCGCAGGACGCAGGCACCCATCCCATGACCTGAAGTCTAGGCGCTGAGTTCCCGGGCACAAGGCACATCCGGTGATAGGCGTGCATCTGATGGCTGCTGCGCTGCCGGTAGCCGAGAAGATTCGGACGCGATATCGCGCCGAACGACAACGCTTCTCGGAAGCGCAGTACGTGTTGCGCCCGTCGGAGAGGCTGCGCGTCCAAGCCGAGGCGCTCGACCAATACCTGAACCGAGACGACAGCGTTCTCGACGTCGGGTGTGGAACCGGCTGCCGGGCATACCGTTCGGCGCTGGCATGGCTGCACGAGCTATAAACCCGCCGAGCAGACGCAAAATCGCGCGACACGCCGTGCGGGAGCGCGATTTTACGTCTGCTCGGCAGAAGTCAGCGGCTGCGGAGTCCAGGCGACCGGCAGACTCTTGATGCCGTGGATGAATTGCGACAGCAAGCGCGAGGGTTCGGCCGTCGCGGCGATATCGGGAATTTCGCGGCACAATTCGTCGAATGCAACTCTGATCTCGCGGCGAGCCAGGTTGGCGCCCAAACAGAAATGGGCACCGCCGCCGCCAAACCCGAGGTGCGGATTCGGATCGCGCGCCACGTCGAAAGCCCAGGGATTAGCAAACTTTGATTCATCCCGGTTGGCCGAGTTGTACCACAAGATGGCCTTGTCGCCGGCGGCCATCTTGATACCGCTCAGCTCAAAATCCCGAGTCAAGGTGCGGCGCATGTAGACCACCGGCGACGCCCAGCGCACGACCTCCTCGACAGCAGTGGGTGTCAATGCGTCGAAGTCCGACCACCATTTGTCGCGTTGCTCGGGATAGCGAGACAACGCCAGCACGCCATGGCTGATCGCGTTGCGCGTCGTCTCGTTGCCCGCCACCACCAGCAGGATGAAAAACGACGCGATCTCTTGGGATGTCAGCCGGTCACCGTCGACTTCGGCTTGCACCAGGCTCGTCGTCAGATCGTCGTGGGGATTGCAGCGGCGATCCTCAGCGAGCCCGCTGGCGTAGCCGCCGATGTCCATCGAAACCTGAAGGAATTCCTCGAAATCCAGCGTTAGGTCGGGGTCGCCAAACCCGAGGATCACGTTGGTCCAATGGAAGACACGCTCGTGGTCTTCCTCGGGGATGCCCATCATGTCGCAGATGACCTGCAACGGCAGCGGCCCGGCAAGCTCGCTGACGAGATCGGCCTGCCCGTCGGGGTGATTGGTGATCATCGCTTGGACCAGCCGGTGGGCGCGTTCGCGCACCGACGACTCGATGCGCGCCACCACTTTCGGGGTGAACGCCCGGCTGACGATCGCACGCAGCCGCTGATGCCGTGGATCGTCGAGCACGATCATCGAACCGAAATACTCGGCGAGTTCCGGTGTCTGGTCGTTGACCGTGATGCCGCCGGCGGAGCTGAAGATGTCGGGGTGGCGGCTGGCGAAGTGGACGTCGTCCAGCTTGGTCAGTGCCCAATACCCGTTGCCGGTCTCGAAGCCCTCGTACTCAATTGGGGACCAGAACGAGATCGGGGCCTCGCGGCGCAAGGTGGCGAAGGTGGCGTCGCGAACGTCGTCGTTGCGGGCCCAGAAGTCGAGCGATTCGAGATGGATGTCGGCAAGCGGGATTTCGGGTGGCGGTGTTCCGTTAACGCGCGGCTTCAGGCCCTTCGTGACAGCCTTCGTGGCGGGCTTTGAGACACCGGAGTCCAGGCTCACGTCGATTCTCCTACTCCCGAATCAGTGCGAACAGACGGCCCGCCCCGGGGTTCCTTGGGCTGTCGCTTTGAACACCGAGTTGCCGTCGACCACGATGTTGCAGGAGACCTGGCCTTGCCCCTCCACGCTGAGCACGAACACCTGTCCACCGAAAGCGGTGAACTGCGTCGACCACGGCAGGGGCACATTCACGATGTGTTGTTGACCGGCATCCAATTGGTAGTTGATGGTGTCAGCCACGCCGGAACCGCTTACCTCGTAGCGGACCTGCGGGAAATCGCCCACGGCGTTAGCCACACCGCACGTGCCCCCAAACCCGACCCCGACTGCGAACAGGATCGAGCAACTGCGCAGAGCCAATCGACTGGTCATGGTTTCTCATCGTGTCACCACACACCAGGCACGTCGAGGGTTTCCGCTCGTTTAACCAGAAGCAACGCCTAGGGTGATTGCTGAGCGGAAGGCGGGTCATGAGCGAACTAATTGCAAATCGCGGGCCAAAGCGCGTCGTGGTGTGGGGCACCGGTTTTGTGGGCAGGATGGTGATCGCCGAGATCGTCAAACATCCGGCCTTCGAGTTGGTGGGCGTGGGCGTCAGCAATCCGGATAAGGTCGGCCGTGACGTCGGCGACATTTGCGGGCTGGGCGAACCGATCGGAATCGTCGCGACCGATGACGTCGATGCGTTGATCGCGCTCAAGCCCGACGCGCTGGTGCACTACGGGCCCACTGCGATGCACGCGAGGGACAACATCAAGCTGATCACGCGCTTCCTGCGCGCGGGCATCGACGTCTGTTCCACCGCAATGACGCCGTGGGTCTGGCCGACGATGCACCTCAACCCGCCTAACTGGATCGAGCCCATCACCGAGGCCTGCGAGCTGGGGGAGGCGTCATGCTTCACCACCGGCATCGATCCCGGATTCGCGAACGATCTGTTCCCCATGACCCTGATGGGCTTGTGCTCGGAAGTGCGCCGGGTGCGCGCCTCGGAACTGCTGGACTACACCAATTACGAAGGCGACTACGAGTTCGAGATGGGCATCGGTCGCGAACCCGAATTCAAGCCGATGCTTGAAGACCGCGACATGCTGATCTTCGCGTGGGGCGCCACCGTTCCGATGATCGCCCACGCCGCCGGCATCATGCTCGACGAGATCACCACCACCTGGGACAAGTGGGTGACGCCCACCGAACGCAACTCCGCCCGGGGTGTGATCAAGCCGGGTCACGTCGCCGCCGTGCGCTTCACCATCAACGGCGTCTACCAGGGCGAGACGCGCATCCAACTCGAACACGTCAACCGCATTGGGCGCGATGCCGCCCCGGACTGGCCGTCGGGCCATGACGACGACGTGTACCGGGTGGATATCGAAGGGACTCCGAGCATTTTCCAGGAGACGGCGTTCCGGTTCACCGACGGTTCGGGCCGCGACCCGGCCACGGCCGGGTGCCTGTCGACGGGGATGCGGGCGCTCAACGCGGTGCCCGCGGTCAACGATTTGCCGCCGGGCTGGGTGACGCCGCTGGATCTACCGCTGATCGCCGGGGTGGGCACTATCCGCTGACCAGCGCCTTTGCTGACTCCGCATCGAGTGTGCGCTGACGGCGTCGAGTGTGCGCTGACGGTGACGACGCGCCGAGGCGGCCCGCAGTGAGCGCACACTCGATGGTGAGCGCTACTTGCTGACGGCTTTGTCGTCTTCGTTGTCGTCTTGGGAAGACTCGGCTTCATCCTCTTCGTCTTTAGCTTTATCCTCTTCGTCTTTAGCCGCCTTGATCACGGTCGCGTTGAATTCCTTGTCCTTCTTGATCTGCTCTTCGATGTCCCGCTCGTCCGTCTCGCCCCGCTCATCCGTGTCTTCGTTATCGCCTTCAGCTTCGGATTTGGCGGCAGGGGAGTCCTCGTCGTTGCCGTATTTGGGATTGCCGTCGTCGTCGAGCCATTCGCCAACGGCTGTGCCCGAAACCGCTCCGCCGGTGCCCGGCAATATCAAGGTCGGACGCTCTTTATAGGCCTCCCTCATCTCGGCGGCCTTTTCTCTGTCTTCGTCGTCCGGTTCCGGCTTTTCGGTCGGCGTGTTCTCCGAATCGCCGCCTTCTTGGTCGTCGTCGCGGTCCCTGGCTTGGTCTTCCGGTTCTTTGGCTTCCGTGGCCTGGTCGCTGGCTTGCTCGCCCATGCTGTTTCCCCCTATGGAGTTGCGATGTGAGCCGACCCGAACTGTGGGGTTACCCACATCAGCGCCGCTCCGAAACTCTTGTCACCGCGATCCGTGCTTGACCAGTACCAGCGAGGCAAGCGGAATGCGCATCGGCTCGGGTGCGCTTGACAGTCGCTGTGCGACGGCGACCTCGAGCTGCTGGACGAATTCGGCCGTCCGCCCGCCACCAGCACTGTCGTTCAGCGCTGCTGCCAGGGTGGGGAAGAGCGCGGCCCGCGCGAACGCTGCCCACCGCGCACCGAACGCCTCAGCGTCACCATCCGATTGGAAACGGGCCCAGAACCGATCGTCGGCGTTGAAGATCTCCAGATGCTCGATCGTCAATCCCTCGAAGCGCCCTTTGGGCGAGAAGGGCGCGCGGAAGTCCTTTTCGTCGCGGGCGAAAACGGGAAGTGCCATGCGCCGCAACTCATCTCGCTGCAGAAAGCCATCGCCGACAAGGTCGTTCAGCGATGCGTAGAGCGCGTCGTTCATCGCCCGGTAGCCAAATTCGCCGTTTTCGTCGACTGCCATCGTCAGTATCACTAGCCGCCCGCCGGGAGATAGCTCCCGCCCACGGAAGGCCACGAAGTCGTTCCAGTCCGTCGCGGCCTGGCGAGCGTAGGCGGCACGGGCCTCCGCGTTCTTGCTGTACGCGACCTGCACGTGGTCGGAGAATTCGGGCGCTCCCGCCGGAATCCGGCTCAGCCACTGGACCGCCCAAGACGACCAGCCGAGGTTGACGGTGTTCGACGGCAGGATCTGGGCGTAAAACGAGCGGCCGATGGCCGAAGGAAAAATAGCTGCGTCGTGATTCAGGTAGCTGTCGTGGTCCTCGGCCAGGGTGCGGAACAACGCGGTGAAGTCGTTGTCCGGCACGTCGGTGTGGGCCACCAGGATTGCGTGGTCGTGACGGGTGCACCGCCGCAGCACCTCGATCGCCGCCGACATCGGTTTGAGCGAATTGTGGCCCGTGGCAGCGCCATAGTCCGCGATGACGATCGGCTGCGGCGGTGTGGGCAGCGGGACCTCTGCGGCGGCGCGTTCCAACAACGCGATGGCCGGGAGCAAGCCGGCGGCTTGCAGTCGCGACGACGCGGTGTAAGTCGCGCTCTCCATCGGCTCCGGCCGGACAACGATGCTCGATTCGGGCAGTCGATGCGTGGGCTGCATCAGCCAACGATAATTGGTGCGGCGGTTCTTAGCTCGAGTAGCGGACGCCGGTGAGTTGCTCGGAAAGTTCCCATAGCCGCCGGCAGTCGTCGTCGTTGCGGGCGAGCTTGGGGATGTGGGCCTGCGCCGCACCGCCGCCGGCCATTTCGTAGAAGCCGCTCGGCCCGTAGAAGGCGCCGCCCTCGGCCCGCGGCGTCGCGGCCGCGTACACGGCGGGCAGGATCCCCTCGTCGATCTCCTGCCACAGGAATGGCGCGAAACGCCACGACGTCCGGTACAACCGCTCCATCAGCGCCGGCTTCTCTCGGCCGTGCGAGGGTCCGCTGATCTGCAGGTTGGTCTTGGTCAAGCCTGGATGTGCCGCGTTGGACATGATGCCCCAGCCCGCCGCGCGGCTGCGTCGGTCCAGTTCGAGGGCAAACATCAGCACCGCGAGCTTCGACTGGCCGTAGGCCGACATGGGCGCGTAGGACTTCTCGAATTGCGGGTCGTCGAAGTGGATCTTGCCGCTTTGACGGGCAGCCAGGCTGCTCAGCGAGACGACTCGGGCGCCGTTGGCGGCGCGCAACAGCGGCAACACGTGGCCTGTGAGCGCGAAGTGCCCGAGATGGTTACTGCCGAACTGCAACTCGAAGCCGTCGGTGGTGGTGTCGCGTGCGGGTGGCGTCATGACACCGGCGTTGTTGATCAGGATGTCGATGGGCCGGCCCTCGGCGTTGAGTTGCTCGCCCAACGCGGCGACCGAGGCGAGCGACGAGAGATCGAGGGGCTTGATGCTCAACTTGGCGTCGGGGACCGTCGCGCGGATTTCTTCGATCGCCGCCTCGCCTTTGGCGCGATTGCGTATCGCCATGACGACATCGGCGCCTGCGGCGGACAGCCGTCGGGCCAGCCCGAATCCCAGACCACTGTTGGCCCCGGTGATGACGACCAGCTTCCCCGACAGATCGGGCACGGTGGCGACGAGATCGTTGGCCATGCGGGTCACTCCAAATGTTGGGTAGGTGTCTCCGAGTAAGTGTGCGCTTTAGGCTTGGCACCGTTTCGCCCGCGGTGACACACTTCGTGCATGAGCAGCGTCGGGCTTGCGAAATGGTCGTTTCGAACCTGCATTTTGATGATGGTGGTGGCGGTCCCCGGCTTCATTCTTATCTTGGTGCTCGACGCATTTTTTCTGGACGAATTCGACGCCTACGGTGAGGTTGCGATTCCAGGCTCGGGCAGCGTGCACTTGCCCCGCGGCGAAGTCACTGTCAGTTTCCACACCGTCGTGGTCGGCAGTCCCAACGGGGGCCTGCCGGTGCCGCCGCTCGGGGTCACCTTCACCCCGCCTGACGGGGTGGCGCAACCGGTGGTGACGGAAAACATCGGCAGCACAACGACTGTCAACAACGATGCGCATGTGCGAGTGTGGACGGCTCAAATTCCCGCCGATGGCACCTACAATGTCACCACCGACGGCCAGGTCAATGGATTCATCAACCCGCACTTGGCTTTTGGGCACTCGAGCTCGCTCGGCTTCTTGGTCTGGGTCTTCGTTGCGATGTTCGTCGTGGGGCTGGTCGGTTCGATCGTTAGCGCCAAGTGGTCAGGTCGCGCTCGGCGCAAGGCGGCTGCGGCGGTGGTGGGCGGATTCCCCCAAGTTGTCATGCCTCCGCCTGCGGCCGATGACGCCGGCCACTGCGCCCAGCGCGGCTTACGAGCCCAGCGGCGAAGGTGTGCGGCTCGAACGGCTCAAAACGCTTGCGTCGTTGCGGGATTCCGGTGCTTTGACCGAGGAGGAGTTCCAGGCCGAGAAGCGCCGGATCCTCGACGGGCACTAGGCGCGAGCGTGCGCAAAATGACAGCCGCACCGGCGTGTCGCCGTACAAACACGCACGCTCGCGAGTCCTCTCGCGAGTCCTAGTGCCCGCGGGCTACCCATTCCTCGTAGTGGACGATCTCGTCGCCGATAGTGGTGCTGTCGCCATGTCCGGTGTGCACGACGGTGTCGCCGGGCAACGCGCCGAGCCGCTCTGAGATCGACTGCAGGATCGTCGGGAAGTCGGAGTAGGAGCGCCCGGTGGCGCCCGGGCCGCCGGAGAACAACGTGTCGCCGCTGAACACCACGCCGAGGTCGTGTACGTACCAGCACACCGATCCGGGGGAGTGGCCCGGGGTGTGCAGCGCCTTCAGCTGTGTGCCGGCGACGGTCAAGGTATCGCCGTCGGAAATGGTGCGAAAGTCCTTGTCCGGGTGGGTCATCCGCCACAGCACTTCGTCGGCGGGGTGCAGCAGCACCGGTGCGTCAAGCGTTTTGCCGAGTTCGGGAGCGACGGTGACGTGGTCGTTGTGCCCGTGCGTGCACACCACCGCGATGACATGACGGCCACCGACGGCCTCGACGATCGGTGCGGCATCGTGAGCGGCATCGAACACCACGACATTGGAATTGTCGCCGACGAGCCAGATGTTGTTGTCGACTTCCCAACTGCCACCGTCGAGTTCGAACGTTCCGTGCGTGACTACCTTGTCGATCACAAGACCACCACCGAGCGCAGCACCTTGCCGCCGTGCATTTTGTGGAACGCCTCTTCGATGTCCCCGAGCGCGATGCGTTCGGAGACGAACTTATCCAGCGGCAGCCGGCCCTGCAGATGCAGATCGACCAGGGTGGGGAAGTCGCGTTCGGGCAGGCAGTCGCCGTACCAGGACGACTTCAACGAGCCGCCGCGGGAGAAGAAGTCCACCAGCGGCATGTCCAGGCGCATGTCGGGCGTGGGTACCCCCACCAGGACCACGGTTCCGGCCAGATCGCGCGCATAGAAGGCCTGCTTCCAGGTTTCCGGCCGGCCGACGGCGTCGATCACCACGTCGACGCCGAAACCGTCGGTGAGGTCCTGGATGGTCTCCACTAGGCCCATTTCGTCGTCGAACTCGCGGGCGTTGACGGTGTGCGTGGCGCCGAACTTGCGCGCCCAGTCCAGCTTTGCGTTGTCCGTGTCGACCGCGATGATCCGCTTCGCGCCGACCAGCGCGGCCCCCGCGATCGCAGCGTCGCCCACGCCGCCGCAGCCGATCACCGCGACGGTGTCGTCGCGGGTGACTCCGCCGGTGTTGATCGCGGCACCCAGCCCGGCCATCACCCCGCAGCCCAGCAGGCCCGCGACGGCCGGATCGACCTGGGGGTCGACTTTGGTGCACTGACCGGCCGCCACCAGCGTCTTGTCAGCGAACGCCCCGATGCCCAGGGCCGGCGTTAGCTCGGTGCCGTCGGTCAGCGTCATCTTCTGCTCGGCGTTGAACGTGTCGAAGCACAGGTGCGGCTTGCCGCGCTTGCAGGCCCGGCACTGGCCGCACACCGCACGCCAGTTCAGGATCACGAAGTCGCCCGGTGCCACCGCGGTCACACCCGGCCCGACCGCTTCGACCGTGCCCGCGGCCTCGTGGCCGAGCAGGAACGGATACTCGTCGTTGATGCCGCCGTCGCGGTAGGTCAGGTCGGTGTGGCACACGCCGCAGGCGCTCACGGCGACCACGGCCTCACCGGGCCCGGGGTCCGGGACGACGATGTCCACCAGTTCGACGGGTTCACCTTTTTTTCGTGAAATCACTCCGCGCACTGTCTGACTCATGGGCTACAACCTACTGGCGGCCGCCTTACATTTCGCAGGGGCCCGTCCAGTCTCGCTCGGCGCTAAAGGCCGCCGGTGTAGCGTCGCTGAACATGACGGCAGCTGAGACGGCCGAGCAATTCAGCGAACGCATGGTGGCGACCATCGACAGCGCCAGCCTGGCGCTCCTGCTGAGCGTCGGGCATCAGACCGGCCTGCTGGACACGATGGCCGGGCTCCCGCCGTCGACCAGCGCCCAGATCGCCGCAGCCGCGGAACTCAACGAGCGCTACGTCCGAGAATGGCTGGGCGGCATGACAACTGGGCACGTCGTCGACTACGACGCCGAGAACGGGACCTACTCGTTGCCCGCCCATCGGGCAAGCGTGGTGACCCGCAAGGCCGGCCCGAACAACCTCGCCCTGGTGGCCCAGTTCATCCCGCTGCTCAGTGAGGTCGAACAGAAGGTGATCGGCTGCTTCCGGGCCGGCGGCGGCGTGCCCTACAGCGAGTTCCCACGGTTTCACACGTTGATGGCCGAGATGAGCGGCGTGGTGTTCGACGCCGCGCTCGTGGACGTGGTGCTGCCCCTAGTCGACGGCCTTCCCGAACGCCTGCGCGCTGGGGCCGACGTCGCGGATTTCGGCTGCGGCAGCGGTCATGCGATCAACGTGATGGCACGCGCGTTTCCGGCGAGCCGATTCACCGGCGTCGACTTTTCCGAGGAAGCCGTCGCGGCCGGAGCCCGCGAGTCGGCCCGTCTCGGTCTGACCAACGCGACCTTCGAAAGCCACAACCTGACCCAGCTGGATAAGGCCGACACCTACGACGTCATCACCGTGTTCGACGCCATCCACGACCAGGCGCAGCCCGCGCGCGTGCTGGAAAACATTCGTCGCGCGCTGCGGCCCGGCGGTCTGCTGCTGATGGCCGACGTCAAGGCATCCAGCCGACTCGAGGACAACGTCGACGTTCCGATGAGCACCTACTTGTACACGACCTCGCTGATGCACTGCATGACGGTTTCGCTGGCGCTGGACGGCGCGGGCCTGGGGGCGGCGTGGGGAACCCAGTTGGCCACATCGATGCTCGCCGACGCCGGCTTCGACGACGTGCGGGTGGTCGAGGTCGAGTCCGACCCGATCAACAGTTATTACTTGGCCTTCAAGGCCTGATGGCCGCCCTGGACGCTCTCGCTGACTGGCCCGTCCCGTCGGTCGCCGCCGCCGTCGTCGGCCCCGGTGGGGTGCTGGCCACCCACGGCGACATCGAGCAGGAGTTCGCGCTTGCGTCGGTCACCAAGCCGCTGGTGGCGCGGGCGGTGCAGATCGCCGTCGAGGAAGGGGTGGTCGACCTCGACAGCGCCGCCGGCCCTCCCGGAGCCACGGTGCGCCACCTGCTCGCGCACGCGTCGGGCGTGGCACTGCAGTCCGGCAAGGTCTTGGCCAAGCCCGGCACCCGCCGGATCTACTCGAACTACGGCTTCACCGTGCTGGCCGAGACGGTGGAGCGCGAGTCCGGGATCGAGTTCGGCCGCTACCTGGCCGAGGCGGTCTGCGAACCGCTGAGCATGAGATCGACCCGCCTGGACGGTGGCGCCGAGGCGGCCGGGTTCGGCGCGACCTCGACGGCGACGGATCTGGCGGCGTTCGCCGGTGATTTGCTGCGCCCGTCGACGGTCTCGGCGCAGATGCACGCTGACGCCACGACCGTGCAGTTTCCCGGTCTGGACGGCGTCCTGCCCGGATACGGCGTACAGCGACCCAACGATTGGGGGCTGGGGTTCGAGCTCAGGGACGCGAAATCGCCGCATTGGACGGGCACGCGAAATTCGGCCTCGACATACGGCCATTTCGGTCAGTCAGGCACCTTTATCTGGGCTGATCCCGAGTTAGAGCTGGCATTGGTGGTGCTGACGAATCGCGATTTCGGCGCGTGGGCGCTGGAGATCTGGCCAGCGCTTTCCGATGCCGTGATATCCGGAAAAATTGCACTCTAGCGCAACAGGGGTCTCACAAGGCACAATAGACACGCACGACACAAACACATCATTTGCGCATCCTGTTTTTTCGGGGTCCACCAGGCCGTTGGGGAAGACGTCCCTCGTGGAACCGAAGGAGCAAAGATGCGCGCGCCGAATCAATTCGCCGACGCCACGGCAGGTGTGGTGTACGTCCACGCCTCGCCCGCGGCGGTGTGCCCGCATGTCGAGTGGGCGTTGTCGTCGACTCTGCAGGCCAAGGCGAACCTGGTGTGGACCCCGCAGCCGGCGATGCCCGGGCAGCTGCGCGCGGTGACCAATTGGATGGGACCGGTGGGCACCGGGTCCCGGTTGGCCAACGCGCTGCGCTCCTGGTCGGTGCTGCGGTTCGAGGTCACCGAGGACCCCAGCCCCGGGGTCGACGGCCATCGCTTCAGCCATACCCCGCAGTTGGGGTTGTGGAGCGGGTCGATGAGCGCCAACGGCGACATCATGGTCGGGGAGATGCGGCTGCGGTCGATGATGGCGCAGGGCGCCGACACGTTGGCCGCCGAGCTCGACTCCGTGCTGGGAACCGCGTGGGACGAGGCGCTCGAGGTGTATCGCGACGGCGGTGATTCCGCCGAGGTGACCTGGCTCAGCCGCGGGGTCGGTTAGATCACCGGCGGCGAGTACGGCGTGGCCGTCAGCGGCATTTCGATGCTGCCCTTGCACGCGCCGCTCACGATGTCGGTGTGAAACACACCGGTCAAGGCGCCGTTAGCGCCGGGCGTCAGCGCTGTGATCGACCGTGCGGGGTCGTATTCGACGAGCCCACCGACTAGCGGGCAGGCGTATTTCGAGGTCGTTTGCTCTACCCACTGCGACCCGTTCCAGCTGTATGCGCCGGTTTGCTGCGCGTATTGGTTGACGGGGGCCGGCGCGTCGTTGACCTTGGCGACACAAATGTTGGTGGCGCAGCTGGAGGTGAACGAGTACTTGGCCCACTGGGCAACTTCGGGCTGACGGGCCGCCGCGCTGGTGCCGGTCTTCTGGTTAGCGGCGAAGGTCAGCATGTAATGCCCGTCCAAGGCCGTACCCGCACCGGCGAAAGCAGCCGGAGCAAGCGATAGTGCGCAGCTCACTGCCCCTGCCCCCAAAGCGACGAGTGCGGTCGTGCGGTATCCCGACATCTTTTCGTGTTCCTCCCGGTGGAGTATCTACGCCAAGATGTCGCATTCGGTGTCCGAAGCGTTACACCGCCGTGATTGTCACCGGTTCGGCCGCAGAATCTGCAGTGCGGCGGGCACCGCGGAAATCTCGGCGGGCAGCAGGCAGGCGAAGTCGCCGTCGGCGTAGACGTTGATGCCCGGGCACTCGACGTGGACCGTCCTGGCGCGTGCCGTGCTCACCTCGTCGAGCTCGACGTGGGTGCCCTTCATGACGGTGGGGAACAGCCGGACCAGCTTGGTCCGGGAATCCGAGTGCGCCATGGTGATGTCGAGCAGCCCGTCGGTCCGGTCGGCGTTGGGGCAGATCAGCAGCCCGCCGCCATAACTGCGGGTGTTGCCGAAGGCCGCGAGCGTGATGTCGGCGTCGATTTCGTTAGTCCCGTCGAGCACCAAGCGGAACGGCAGAAGCCGCAACTGCGACAGTTCGGCGAGCATCGCGAGGTAATACCGCGCCCGCCCGTGCGGCCAGCGCATCCGGTTGGCGCGATCGGTGACCAGGGAGTCGAATCCGGCCGCCGCCACGGTGCCGAACCACTTTTCGAAACCTGTTCCGTCTTGAATCCGGCCCAGGTCGATGGTTTCCGTCCAACCGTCGATGATGACGTCCGCGGCGGCCTCGGGATTCTTTGTCGGAATGCCGAATTCGCGCGCGTGGTCGTTACCGGTGCCCGCGGGAATGATTCCCAGCGGGACATCGGTGCCCGCCAGCACCTGCAGCGCGTTGGAGATGACGCCGTCGCCGCCGGTGACCATGACGGCGTCGGTGCCTTTGTCGAGCGCCGCGCTGACCAGATAGCGCGCGTCTTCGGCGCTGTCGCCGATGATTTCGACGACTTCCACGCCGCGGTGGTGCAGTCGCGCGATCGCGGTGTGCGCGGCCGCGACGGCCGCACCGTGTCCTGACACCGGGTTGGTCAGCGCGGTTACCTTGCTGATCTCGCGCCGGCTCAGGCGGGTCACGGAATCAGCTTGCCGGGGTTGAGGATTCCGGCCGGGTCCAGCGTCGCCTTGACCGCGCGCAACAGCTGCACGCCCAGGTCGCCCACCTCGTCGCGCATCCAGGCCCGATGGTCGGCGCCGACCGCATGGTGATGGGTGATGGTCCCGCCGGTGGCCATGATCGCGTCGCAGGCGGCCTTCTTGGCGGCCCACCACTGTTCGATCGGGTTGCCGCGCTGCCCGGCGACGACGGTGAAGTACAGCGATGCGCCGGTGGGGTACACGTGCGAAATGTGGCACATCACCAGCGCCGGGGTGCCCGATTCGGCCAACGACGTCGTGAGCGCCTGAGTGACGGCGGCCTTCAGCGCGTCGAGGTTCGACCAGTCGATGGCGGTCTCGAGGGTCTCGCAGAGCGCGCCCGCGGCCAGCAGCGAGTCGCGCAGGTACGGGGCGGCGAACCGGCCACGCTCCCAGGCCTGCGCGGGTGCCTCGCCCAGCGACGTGCCGCCGTGGGCTTCCAGCACCGCGCGCGTCTCGGCTTGCCTGCTCTCGGTGTGGTCCTTGGTGCCCTCGAACAGGGTCAGCCCCAGGCAACCGCCGGTGATCTTGCTTTCCCCGATCGCCTCGGTGGTGGCGAGGTTGACCCCGGTCTCGGCCTCGTCGGAGAGCCGCACGACGGTGGGACCGGTGCCGATTTGGGTGACCGCGCGCAGTGCCGCGGCCCCGGTGGAGAAATCGGGGAACGACCACGCCTCGTACCGCGTCATCTCCGGCGCCGGGTGCACCCGCAGGCGCACCTTGGTGATGACGCCGAAGACGCCCTCAGATCCGATCGCCAGCTGGCGCAGGTCCGGGCCGGCCGCCGACGCCGCGACCCGCCCCAGATCCAGCGTGCCGACCGGGGTGATCATGCGCAGCCCGAGGATCATGTCGTTGAACCGGCCGTAACCGGCCGAGTCCTGGCCGGACGACCGCGTCGCCGCGAAACCTCCGATGGTGGCGAATTCGAAGCTCTGCGGGAAGTGCCCGAGCGAGAAGCCGCGTTCGCCGAGCAGGCGTTCGGCGTCCGGGCCGGTGACGCCGGCACCCAACTCGGCGACGCCGGACACTTCGTCGAGGGAGAGAAGTTGGTCGAAGCGCCGCAGGTCCAGCGACACCACCGCGCCGAACTGACCGCGGGTGGGATCGAGTCCGCCGGTGACGCTGGTGCCACCGCCGAACGCGACGACGGCGATGCCGTGCTCGGCGCAGTGGCGCAGGATCGCCGCGACGTCGTCGTCGGTGCCGGGGATTATCACCGCGTCGGGCGCGTCCTGGGCGCCGGTGTCCTTGCGGCGCAGCAGGTCTGGGGTGGACTTGCCGCCCGCGCGCAGCAAGCGGTCCCGGTCGGCGGTGCGCACGTACTCGGCGCCCACGATCGCGGCCAGCGCGTCGTGGTCGGCCTGTGACAGCGACGACGGGCGCAGCGTGACCTGGTCGGGTTGCAGTTCTTTTGCTTCCGATTCGTCCAGTCCCACGGCCTGCTTCAGCAACGACCGGACCCCGTCGGAGAGCGGTTTGGCGGCGGCGGGATCCCCCCACGCGTTCCATTTCATCGGAGGAAGGAGTTCACCAGCATGCGTCATGCGTTACAGTATTACACATGTTGTCAATCAGTAACGGAGCTTCGGACACCGGGGAGCGGATCCTTCGCGCAGCGGCGAGCTGCGTGATCGATTTCGGCGTGGACCGGGTGACGCTGGCCGAGATCGCCCGGCGCGCGGGCGTGAGCCGCCCCACGGTGTACCGCCGCTGGCCGGACACCCCGTCGATCATGTCGGCGCTGCTGACCAGCCATATCACCGAGGTGGCGCGCGAAGCTCCGGTGGACGGGGCCGACCGGGAGGCGCTGGTCAAGCAGGTCGTCGCGGTGGCCGACCGGTTGCGGCGCGACGACCTGGTCATGTCGGTGCTGCATTCGCAGCTGGCCCGGGTCTACATCACCGAGCGCCTGGGCACCAGCCAGCAGTTCCTGATTGAGGCCCTGGCGGCCAGGCTTGCGGTGGCGCAGCAAGCGGGCAGCGTCCGCGCCGGCGACCCGCATCAACTGGCGACCATGGTGTTGCTGATCGCGCAGTCGACCATCCAGTCCGCCGACATCGTCCGGCCCCTCCTTGACCACGAGGCACTGGCCGTCGAACTCACCCACGCCCTGAACGGATACCTGTCGTGATGTCTGACCCGACCGCTCTGAACGCCGCGCGCCGTACCGCCGAGCTGAGTGCTCTGGCCGACGGCGAACCGCTCGACGTGCTCGTCATCGGCGGCGGCATCACCGGTGTCGGCATCGCGCTGGATGCCGCGTCGCGCGGACTGCGCGTCGCGCTGGTGGAAAAACACGACCTGGCGTTCGGCACCAGCCGCTGGAGTTCCAAACTGGTCCACGGCGGTCTGCGCTACCTGGCGACCGGCAACGTCGGAATCGCCCGGCGCAGCGCCATCGAGCGCGGAATCCTGATGACGCGCAACGCCCCTCATCTGGTTCATGCGCTGCCGCAACTGGTTCCGCTGCTGCCGTCGATGGACCACGCCCAGCGCGCGCTGGTGCGCGTCGGGTTTCTCGCCGGCGACGCGTTGCGGATGCTGGCGGGCACGCCGGCATCTGTGTTGCCCCGGTCGCGCCGGGTTTCCGCGCAGCGCGTCGTGGAAATGGCGCCGACCGTGCTCCGGGACGGGCTCGCCGGTGGATTGTTGGCCTATGACGGGCAATTGATCGACGACGCCCGGCTGGTCACCGCGGTCGCGCGCACCGCGGCCCAGCACGGCGCGCGCATCCTGACGTACGTGGCCGCGTCCGACGCCACCGACACTTCGGTGCGGTTGACCGACCAACGCAGCGGGCAGGCATTCGACGTGTCGGCCGGTGCGGTCATCAACGCGGCCGGGGTGTGGGCGGGCGAGATCGACGGGTCGTTGAAGTTGCGACCCAGCCGCGGAACGCATTTGGTGTTCGATGCCGGTGCGTTCGCGAATCCGACCGCGGCGCTCACGATTCCGATTCCCGGCGAGCTGAACCGCTTCGTATTCGCGATGCCCGAGCAGTTGGGCCGGGTGTACCTAGGGTTGACCGACGAGGATGCGCCCGGGCCCATTCCCGATGTGCCAGAACCCTCTTCGGCTGAGGTCGCGTTCCTGTTGGACACGGTGAACACCGCGCTGGGGACCGCTTTGGGCCCCGCTGATGTTATCGGCGCCTATGCGGGTTTGCGGCCGCTGATCGATACCGGGGAGGGGCGCACCTCGGACGTCTCGCGCGACCATGCCGTCTTCGAATCGCCGTCTGGTGTCATCAGTGTGGTCGGCGGCAAGCTGACCGAATACCGCTACATGGCTGAGGACGTGTTGAATCGCGCGATCAGCCTGCGTCAGTTGCGCGCTGGGGCATGCCGGACCCGCAACCTGCCGTTGATCGGGGCGCCGGCGAACCCGGGGCCCGCGGCCGGGCCAGGCGCAGGTGTGCCGCGCTCGCTGGTGCAGCGGTATGGCGCGGAGGCGCCGAACGTCATCCTGAGCGCCAGCTGCGAGCGGCCCACCGAGCCGGTCGCCGAGGGGATTGACGTGACCCGGGCGGAGTTCGAATACGCAGTGACCCATGAGTGCGCGCTGGATGTCGGCGACATTCTCGACCGGCGGACGCGGATCGGTCTGGTGGCGCGCGATCGGGAGCGGGTGGCGGGTGTGGCCGGGGAGTCCCTGGCGTTGCGGGGCTGACCGCGCTGCCAGGGCCGTCCCTTGCGGCTAGGTTGCCAGTGGTAAGTTTAATCGGAACCGTATCGTATCGTCCAAACTGAGGACATTTGCCATGACTACCGACAGCGTTCGAAGCGACCGCGCGGCGCGCCGATCATCGGGCAAAAATCGGGGACGCTTCGATCCATCTCTTGACGCCGCCATCCTCGAGGCCGCGCTGGAGGGGCTGGGCGAACAGGGCTACGACCGGATGAGCATGGACGACATCGCGTCGCGTGCGCGTGTGGGCAAGGCCGCGATCTATCGGCGCTGGCCGTCGAAGGCAGCGGTGGTGGCCGATGCTATCGCGCATTGGCGACGAGGACTCGGACCGGTGGACCCGCCGAATACCGGCAGCCTGCGTGGCGACATCGACGCACTGGTGGCCGCGGTACCAGACTTCGACGATGCAGCTCTGAGCACGATCAAGGTGATCGTGGGCGCGGCGACGGCGGCAATGCACCATCCCGTCCTGGCGGCAGCGCTGGACGACCTTGCGCTGTCCGTGCCGCGTCAGATGATGCAGGTGGTTCTCGACCAGGCCGTCGCCCGGGGCGAGATCCCCTCGGGTCGCGATTTGACGCTCATACCCGACGCCGTCCTGGGCCTCAATGTCCTGCGAGTGATGGCGGGACGACCGACCGACCGTGTCTACGTTCGCCGCGTTCTTGAACAGGTCGTGCTGCCGCTGGTGACCGGCAATGGCGTCGACTAGCGCGCTCGCAGCAGCGCGTGGCGAGCCATGGGGCGCTTGCGGGCCGCGGCCATCCGTGTCAGTCTAGGAACGGAACGGAACCGCCACGTTCCGCCTGAGATCAATCAGCACCTCGACAGGAAGTGAGGTGGCCGCAACCTATGTGCACCGCTCAGCGCATACCGGCTTGGTGGCGGTTTCGTTTTAGGGGTGGCATAGCCCGAAGTCGATGGTGCCGCAATGTCCTGACCGCGGGGAAATGCACGCTCATCTGGAACGGGAACGAGGATGCGCTGGACAGACCTGAGCTCATCCCCGCGGCCGGGGCAATCAAGGCTGCATCCCGCCGATAGGTCCCAATCCGAGGAGGAGAAATGGGCATACGTGTCGCCCGTATCCCTGTGGTTATCGCCGGTGCCGGTGTCGGTGGGCTGGCCACGTCGGCGTTGCTTGCCCAGCACGGCATTCGCTCGCTGCTGGTCGAGAAGCGGCGTGAGGTCTTCATCTATCCGAAGGCCCGCAATCTGAGCTTCCGCAGTCTAGAGATTTTGCGCGGTCTTGGTTTGAGCGACGACGTCCACGCGGTCGCCGGCGGCGTTTCCAACATGGTCGTCAAGCCGACGCTGAACAGCGCGGAGGAAGCGCCGGCCATGGACATCGACGCCATATTCGCGCCCTTCAGCGAACTGAGCCCCGAACCGCCCGCACAGTATTGCCCGCAGAGCAAGCTGGAGCCGATGCTGCTGGCCGATACCCGCAGGCGCGGCAGCGAGGCTCGCTACAGTACGGAGCTGTCGTCGTTCGAACAAGACGATGCCGGTGTGACGGTGGTTGTGCGCGAACGAGATTCGGGCGAGACCGAGACCGTGCGCGCCGACTATCTCATCGCCGCCGACGGTGTGCACAGCCCGATCCGGGACGCGCTCGGCGTGACCACCTCAGGATACGGTGCGTTGCCGATCTTTGTGGTCTTCGCCTATTTCAAGGCGCCGTGGCGGAAGTTCGTCCCGAACCTGACCGACGGGGATGGCGTGCAAGTCAAGAACGCCGACGTGGACGGGATATTCCTGGTGGTGGATGGTGACGTCGGCATGTTCATCACCACGTACTTGCCGGGCAAGGGTGAAACGGCGGCGCAGTTCACCCCGGAGCGTTGCGCCGAGTTGCTCACCCAGGCCATCGGTGAGCGAATCGACACGCAGATCATCGAAGTGGCATCGTGGCAACCTTACGAGCGGGTGGCCGACCAATTCCATTGCGGGCGAGTATTTCTCGTCGGCGACGCCGCCCACACGATGCCACCATTCAAGGCGGGTGGAGCCAATACCGCCATCCAGAGCGCAGACAACCTGGCGTGGAAACTCGCATCTGTTTTGAACGGCCAAGCCGAGCCCGCATTGCTGAGCACGTATCAGGCCGAGCGGCACCCGGTCGGGCGCTTCAATGCACGCCAGTCACTCACTGGGCCGTCGCTTGCGCTCCTCAGGCTGGACGACGACCGACCGCAGTTGCCGCCGGACGAGGAGGCGCCGATGTTCGCTTTGTTGGCCGGCTACCAATACCGCTCGGCGGCAGTTGTTTCCGACGAACCCCCGCCCACGGATCCGGACGCTGTGTCGCTGGTGGGGGAGTTGCGCGGGCAACCGGGCACCCGGACGCCGCACGTGTGGGTGCGTGACGGGGTCTCGACGCTCGACCTGCTAGGTCCCGGGTTCACCGTCCTTACCGGCGACGAGCAATGGCGTTCGGCCGTGACGTCGGTGTCAGCCGCCCTGGACATCCCGATCACCATGCATTGCATCGGCGACGACGCGTGGGCGACTGCTACCAGGCTTTCGCGTGAGGGAGCACTGCTCGTCCGCCCGGATGACTTCGTCGGCTGGCGAACCGACCAACTGCCAGCCGACCCGGAAGCCGCACTCCACCAGGCACTTTCGCAGATCCTGTCCCGCTGAGCAGACGCAAAAGCACCCGACACGCCGTGCGTGCGGGTGCTTTTGCGTCTGCTCGCGCTATTAAAGCGGGATGTTCTTGTGGCGGCCGCGGCGTGCCGGGGCCTGAGCCAGCGCCTCGGTGAGCTTGCTGCGGGTGTGCGACGGGTCGATCTTCTCGTCGACTACACCGATTTCGATGGCGCTGTCCACGCCGCCCGCGATCCGCTCGTGCTCGGCGGCCAGCTCGTCGTGCAGGGCTTCGCGCTCGTCCTCCGGCGCGGCGGCCAGCTTCTTCTTGTGCAGGATGCCCACGGCCGCTTTGGCGCCCATCACGGCAACCTCGGCGTCTGGCCAGGCGTACACCTTAGTCGCGTTCAGCGACCGCGAGTTCATCGCAATGTAGGCCCCGCCGTAAGTCTTTCGGGTGACCAGCGTGACGCGCGGGACGGTGCACTCACCGAACGCGTGCAGCAGTTTGGCGCCGCGGCGCACCACGCCGCCCCACTCCTGATCGACACCGGGCAGATAGCCGGGAACGTCGACGACCACGATCAGCGGAATCCCGAACGCGTCGCAGAGCCGCACGAAACGCGCTGCCTTCTCGGCGCTTTCGGAGTTCAAGCAGCCGCCCAGGCGCAGCGGGTTGTTCGCCAGCACGCCGATCGTGCGGCCCGACAGCCGGCCCAGTCCGACCACCATCGACGGCGCCCAGTTGGCCTGGAATTCGTCGAAAGGTGTGTCCTGGTCCAGGATCGCGGTCACGATCGGACGCACGTCGTATGCCCGCCGCGCGGACTCGGGCAGCAGGGCGTGGATGTCCGTGTCGCCGGCTTCGGCCTTATCACGGTCGAAATGCCCTTGCTGGCAGAACAATCCGACCAGCCGGCGACCGCGCTCATAGGCGTCGAGCTCGCCGTCGGCCACGATGTGGCACACCCCGGACTTCTTGTGGTGGGTCTCCGGACCACCGAGCGAGGCCATGTCCACGTCCTCGCCGGTGACGCTGCGCACCACGTCGGGGCCGGTAACGAACACCCGGCCTTCCGGCGCCATGATGACGACGTCGGTCAGCGCCGGCCCGTAGGCGGCGCCGCCGGCGGCGAAGCCGACGACCACCGAGATCTGCGGAATGTAGCCTGACGCGCGGATCATGGCCTCGAAGACCGTGCCGACCGCGTGCAGCGCTCGCACACCTTCGGCCAACCGGGCCCCACCGGAGTGCCAGATGCCCACGATCGGGCTCTGCTCCTCGATGGCGGTGTCATAAGCGTTGACGATGTGTTGGCACCCCTCGGTGCCCATCGCCCCGCCCATGACGGTGCCGTCGGTGCAGAAGGCAATGGTCCGCACGCCGTTGACGGCGCCGGACGCGGCCAGCACCCCGGAGCGGTCACGCTCGTGCAGCAGTTCGACGGTGTCGTCGTCGAAGAAGTTGCACAGACGCAAGAAGGGATCGCGAGGGTCGAGCGACTCGCCAACCGCCTGGGGGGCCATCGTTGTCATCGCAGGTCTCCTGTTTCCGGGGGGATGCTCGGGGTCAGTAACGGCCGAAGGCGATCGCTACGTTGTGGCCGCCGAATCCGAATGAGTTGTTGATCGCGTACTGGTAATTACCGGTACGCGGCTTGCCCGCCACGACATCCAGGTTGACCTCTGGATCGAGGTTTACCAGGTTCAGTGTCGGCGGGATCACCTGATCCCGCAACGCAAGCACGGTCAGGATCGATTCCACCGCGCCGACCGCACCCACCGAGTGGCCAAGGGCGGATTTGGGCGCGTACACCGCCGGCGTGTTGCTGCCGAGGGCGTTGTTGATGGCCTTGCTCTCGGCCACGTCACCGACCTGAGTGCCGGTGGCGTGGGCGTTGACGTGATCGATGTCGCTCGGAGAGAGGCCCCCCAGTTGAATCGCGCGGGTGATCGCGTGCCCGGCGCGTGCCCCATTGGGGTCCGGTGCCACCATGTGGAAGCCGTCCGAGGTGATGCTGGCACCCATGATCCGGGCCAGAATGTTGGCGCCACGCGCCTTGGCGTGCTCCTCGGTTTCGATCACCATGAGGGCGCCGGCCTCGCCGAACACGAAGCCGTCGCGGTCCTTGTCGAACGGGCGGCACGCACCGGCGGGGTCGTCGTTGTTGGTGGACAGCACGATGCGCATGTTGGAGAACCCGGCGATCGGCACCGCCTCGATCTTTGTCTCCACGCCGCCGCAGATCGCGATGTCGGCCTCACCGAGCACGATCTGCTGCCATGCACGGGCGATGCCCTCGGCGCCGGAGGCGCACGCCGATATCGACGTCATCACCCCCGCCTTGGCGTGCTGTTCCAGGCCCACCGCCGCGGCCGCGCCGTTGGGCATGAACTTCTGCACGGTCAGCGGGGAGATTGCACGGTACCCGCGATCGTGCATGTCCTGATAGCCGAAGACGAGCTCTTCAGCCGAGCCCAGGCCGGTGCCGATGGACACCATCAAGCGGTCGGTGTCGACTTCGGGCGAGCCGGCGTTCTCCCATAGCCGCCGGCTCAGGATGGTCGACATCCGCTGCAGGTATCCCGACCGGCGCAGTTCGATCCGCGTCAGCTGGCTATCGAAATCCTCCAACAGATGCCCGCCGATCCGAACCGGCAGGTCGTACTCCTTGACGAACGGATCGTCGAGTGTGCGGATCCCACTTTGGCCGTCGAGCAGCGACTTCCAGGTGTTCTCCGCGTCGGTCGCCAATGCGGTCGTCATGGCTATGCCGGTGACGACCACATTGGGAAATGCTTTCCCCGTAACCAGTTCAGACGGTGACGTCATGGGTCTTGCGAACGTTCCTTTCGTGCTTTAGTAACGGCCGAAGGCGAGGGCCACATTGTGGCCGCCGAACCCGAACGAGTTGTTGATCGCGTAACGATATTCGCCATAGCGAGGTTCGCCCGCGACAACATCCAGCTCGATCTCTGGATCCGGAGTCTCGAAGTTGAGGGTTGGCGGAATGACTCCATCCCGCAGGCTCAGCACCGTGAGCACCGACTCGAGCGCCCCGACTGCGCCGATTGAGTGCCCGAGCGCCGACTTGGGCGCGTACACCGCGGCGTGCTCGCAGCCGGCGACACGGATGGCGTTGGCCTCCGCGCTGTCGCCGATCGGCGTGGCCGTACCGTGCGCGTTGATGTGGTCGACGTCCTTGGGGGACAAGCCCGCCAATTCCAGCGACCGCGTCATCGCCCTACCCGCACGTATGCCGTTCGGATCGGGTGCCACCATGTGGAAGGCGTCCGAGGTGATACCGGCACCCATGAGCCGGGCCAGCGGCGTGGCGCCGCGGGCCTTGGCGTGCTCTTCGGTCTCGATGACCATGAGCGCCCCGGCCTCGCCGAACACGAAGCCGTCGCGGTCCTTATCGAACGGCCGCGACGCGCCTTCGGGGTCGTCGTTGCGAGTCGACATGGCCCGCATCATCGAGAACGCCGCGATGGGCAACGCCTCGATGGGGCCCTCGACACCGCCACAGACGGCGATGTCGGCGTCGCCCATGACGATCTGACGCCACGCGTGGGCGATGGCCTCCGAACCCGACGAGCAGGCCGATACCGGAGTGATCACCCCGGCACGGGCCCCGAGCTGCAGGCCCACCACCGCCGCGGCACCGTTGGGCATGATCATCTGAACCGCGAGCGGGGACACCTTGCGGGGCCCGCCCTCGTTCATCAGGTCGTAGCTCTCCACGATCCGCTCGGCGCCGCCCAGACCGGTGCCCACCACAACGGATAACCGGTCCGGGTCGACCTCGGGGTTGTGCGCCGACTCCCACAACTGACCGCTCAAGAACTTGGCCAGGCGCTGGACATAGGACATGCGCCGCATGTCCAGTCGCCCCATGTGGATATCGACCGACTCCTTGAGGTGGCCGCCGATCTTGACCGGCAGGTCCCATTTGGTGACGAAGTCGTCTTCGAGGACGCGGATGCCGCTTTCGCCGGCCAACAAGCCCTTCCACGTGCTCTCGATGTCCGGCGCGATCGATGTCGTCGCCGCGACGGCGGTTACCACAACGCTGGGGTAACCGCCATTAGCAGTGGAAGGCTTGGTCACTTGCTTTCCGCTTCCAGCCTTGCCTGGACATTCGCGGCAGCCTCGGGGTTCTCGGTAACGAGCTTGGAGCGCAGCGCCTCGGCAGCCTCGGGGTTTTCTTCCTCGAGCTTCTGGATGTAGGAGACGACGTCACCGACGGTGCGCAGACCGGCGAGGTCCTCGTCGGGGATCTTCACGCCGTACTTGTCCTCGGTCTGCACGGCGATCTCGACCATCGACAGCGAGTCGATGTCCAGGTCGTCGACGAACGACTTCTCCGGGGTGACCTCGGACGGCTCGATACCGGTGACCTCTTCGATGATCTCGGCGATACCGGCGATGATTTCTTCCTGACTTACGGCCACAGTCTGTTCCCTTCGTAATATGTTGTGTATCAATCGAACTCACGTTCGTTTTTGGTTGTACTGGTAAAGCCGGCAGCTAGAGACTCGCCAACTCGTCCAGATCTGCGGGTGACTTGACGGCGCGCGTCGGAACCCCCCGAAGTTCGCGTTTGGCGATGCCGGTGAGGGTGCCCGCGGGCGGGAACTCCACGATCGCCGTGATGTTGTGCTCGCGCAGCGTCGCGGTGCACAGGTCCCAGCGCACGGGCTGGGTGAGCTGAGAGACCAGGGTCGCCATCGCCTCGGTCGCCGAAGCGACCGGCTGGCCGTCGCGATTGGACAGCAGCGTGGCGGTGGGCTCGGCCGTGGCAATGGCGGCCGCGGCCGCGGCGTAGCCGTCCAGAGCCGGAGCCATGAACTGGGTGTGGAAGGCGCCGGCCACGCTCAACGCGCGTACTCGGGCCTTCTCCGGCGGGTCTTCGGCGAGCTTCTCCAACGCGGTCAGCGGCCCGGCGGCGACGATCTGGCCCGCAGCATTGCGGTTGGCCGCCACCAGGTCGAGCTGCTCGAGGCGGCTCAGCACGTCGGCCTCGTCACCGCCGAGCACCGCGGACATGCCGGTCGCCTCGGCGGCGCACGCCTTCGCCATCTCGGCGCCACGGGTGGCCGCCAACGCGACGGCGTCGTCGGCGGCCATCACACCGGCGATCGCGTAGGCCGCGATCTCGCCGACGGAGTGACCCGCAACGATCAAGTCTTCGCCTGCCAGCAGCGCGCGCTTCGTCAGCTCCTGATGAGCCAGCAGAGTGGCCGCCACGATCAGTGGCTGGGCGATGGCGGTGTCGGTGATTTCTTCGGTCGAGGCGGTGGTGCCCAGTCGTACGAGGTCCAGGCCGCTGGCCTCCGACCACAACGCCAGCTGGTCCGCCGCGCCGGGAAGTTCCAACCACGGCGACAGCATCCCCTCGGTCTGCGAGCCCTGTCCGGGCGCAAGAAATGCGATCACATGTCTAAGAGAACACTGTGGAAACGGTTTTGTGCGGTGTAACAGATTATGAACCTCGTCTTAGGTTTTTGTATAGAACCTACAAAACAGGCCGTTAAGCTACAGGTTTGATATCAGGTCGCGATCTGTTGGCTAAATCACTATCGGGCAGATTGGGCCATGACATCGTCGGTGACCTGCCCTTTGACCGGGCCTTTGGCCGGTAGGGGGAGCTGGGGCATGGTGTTGTTTCGAACGGAGGACTGCTGCGTCGGATAGTTGAGTTGACCCACCGTGGCCGCCACTCGCAGCACGTAAGCGTCGCGCGGCTGGGTAGGGTCACGCCCGGTGAAGTCCGTGATCCGCTTGAGCCGGTATCGGACGGTGTTTGGATGAACGAACAACTTGCGGGCGCAGGCCTCAATCGCGCCGCCGCAATCTAAATAAGCGTCGAGTGTCTCGGCGAGCGTCGGTCCGGCGTCGGCCAAGGGCCGCATCACGTCCGTATGCAGCGCCACGATCGCCGACGCGTCACCCATGAGGGCGCGTTCCGGCAGAAGCTCTCTGGCCTGCACCGGGCGTGGCGCGCCGCTCCAACCCGCGACGGCGTTCATCCCGGAAATCGCCTCGCTCGCGCTGTGGTAGGCGGCGGTCAGCATCGGCGCCGTCGGCCCGATGACCACAGGGCCGTCCGAGAACGCCTGCAGCACGTCACCCAGGAACTTGTCGGTCTGCGTCACGTGCCCGGACACGATCGCCACCAGCCATGTCCCGTGCACGTCGGTCAGTGCAGCGCGGCCGTGGCGCGCGGCGATATCGCGGACGCGCTGGCTGGCCCGTTCGCTATCGGCCGAGCTGTCGCGACCAGGCGCCGGGGTGCCCACCAGCACCGTGGCCGGCGCGGTGGTGTCCCAGTTCAAGGTGGCCGCGCGAGACAGCAGCTCGGGCCCGGTGTCGCCGCGGACCACCGCGTCGACGACGCTGGCCTCCATCCGGCTGTCCCAGGTGCCGCGCGCCTCGGCGGCGTTGGCGTAGGCCGTGGCGGCGGTGAACGCCAGGTCGCGGCTGTACTTCAGGATGCCGACCGTCAGCGCGGTCAACTGCTCTTCGGACCCGCCCAGCACCGGCACGACCTCTTCGAAGAACTCCATGGTGACCCGCACCATGTCCACGGTGTGGCGTAGCGCGATGCGCCGGGTCAGCTCCTGGGGCACCAGCTCAAACGCCTGCGCTGTGTAGCTCACGTTGCTGCGCGGATCCCGCATCCACTCGACGAAGTTGACCACCGCCGTCTGCACCACCAGCTGCACGCTGGCGCGCTGGGATGCTTCCAGCTCGGCGAAGAACGGCAGTCGTTCCTGCATGGCCGAGACCGCCTCGGTGGCCAGCCGGCCCGAGTACTGCTTCAGTCGGCGCAGCAGCGAATCGGGCACGGTTTCCAGCAGTTCGAGCGCCGACCTAGGCTTAGCCACAGCGCTGGACTTGTCGCTCATCCCTAAAAGCTACGCCAGATTTCTGGAAGTTTCGCCAAGGCGCCGCTTTGTGTCTTAAGAGCGTCTTAGGGGCGCGCCTACGCCACCCCGGGGTCGGACGTCTGCTCCGGGGCGGCGAGCACGTCGTCGATCTTGTATTGACGTGCGGCCGCGACCGGCACTGACGGGTCGATTTCGCCGTCGCGTGCCAGCGCCTCCAGCACGGCGACCACCTGCGATTCGGCGTCGGTGTTGAAATAGCGCCGAGCGGCCGGTCGGGTGTCGGAGAAGCCGAACCCGTCGGTGCCGAGCGTGACGTAGGTGTTGGGCACCCACTGTCGGATCTGTTCGGGGACCCCGCGCATCCAGTCCGAGACCGCGATCACCGGCCCGGTGGCCCCGCCGAGCGCCCGAGTCAGGTAGGGGACGCCGGCCGGCCGATCGGGGTGGCGCAGCTTCTGCTTCTCTACCTCGATCCCGTCGCGGTTCAACTCGCCCCAGCTGGTCACCGACCACACGTCGGCGGCGACGTCCCATTCGGCGGCCAGCATCTCGGCCGCTTTCAGCGCAGCGGGCATGGACACCCCGGACGCCAGGATCTGCGCCTTGTTGGAGCGCCGCTCGGTGGCCGTCTGGTAGCGGTAAATGCCGCGCAGCACGCCTTCGGGGTCGAAGTTGGCCGGCTCCGGTGGCTGCACGTACGGCTCGTTGTAAACCGTGATGTAGAAGTAGATGTTCTCCGGGTTCTCGCCGAACATCCGCGCCAGCCCACTTTCGACGATGTAGGCGATTTCGAAGGCGAACGCGGGGTCATAGGAGACGACCGCCGGGTTGGTGGCCGCCAGCAGCAACGAGTGGCCGTCGGCGTGCTGCAGGCCCTCGCCGGTGAGCGTGGTGCGTCCGGCGGTGGCCCCGAGGATGAAACCGCGCGCCATCTGGTCGGCGGCAGCCCACAGCCCGTCGCCGGTGCGCTGGAAGCCGAACATCGAATAGAAGATGTAGATCGGGATCATCGGCTCGTTGTGCGTGGCGTAGGACGTGCCGGCCGCGGTGAACGACGCCGTCGAGCCGGCCTCGTTGATGCCCTCGTGCAGGATCTGGCCGATCTCGCTTTCCTTGTAGGCCAGCATCAGGTCGGCGTCGACGGCGGTGTACAGCTGGCCGTTGCGGTTGTAGATCTTCAACGACGGGAACCACGAGTCCATGCCGAACGTGCGCGCTTCGTCGGGAATGATCGGCACGATCCGCGGGCCAATTTCCTTGTCCCGCAACACTTCTTTGAACGTGCGCACGATCGCCATGGTGGTGGCGACTTCCTGGTGCCCGGATCCCTTCTTCAGCGCGGCGTAGGTGTCGCGGCCCGGGAGCTTCAGTGCCTTGGCTTTGGTCCGGCGTTCGGGCACGAAGCCGCCCAGGGTGCGGCGCCGGTCGAGCAGGTAGCGGATTTCCGGGGCGTCCGGGCCGGGGTGGTAGTACGGCGGCAGATACGGGTCTTGGTCCAGCTGCGCGTCGCTGATCGGGATGCGGATGGCATCGCGGAAGTCCTTAAGATCTTGCAGCGCAAGCTTTTTCATCTGGTGGGTGGCGTTGCGGCCCTGGAAGTGGGCGCCCAGCGAGTAGCCCTTGATGGTCTTGGCCAGGATCACCGTCGGCTGGCCTTTGTGGTCGACGGCGGCGCGGTAGGCCGCATAGACCTTGCGGTAGTCGTGGCCGCCGCGCTTGAGGTTCCAGATCTCGGAATCGGTCATGTCGGCCACCAGCGCCTTGGTGCGCGGGTCGCGGCCGAAGAAGTGGTCGCGCACGTAGGCGCCGTCGTTGGCCTTGTAGGTCTGGTAGTCGCCGTCGGGGGTGGTGTTCATCAGGTTCACCAGCGCGCCGTCCCGGTCGGCGTGCAGCAGGGTGTCCCACTCGCGACCCCAGACCACCTTGATGACGTTCCAGCCGGCGCCGCGGAAGAACGACTCCAGCTCCTGGATGATCTTGCCGTTGCCGCGCACCGGCCCGTCGAGGCGCTGCAGGTTGCAGTTGACGACGAAGGTCAGGTTGTCCAGTCCCTCCAGCGCGGCCACATGCGCCAGCCCGCGGCTCTCGGGTTCGTCCATCTCGCCGTCGCCGAGGAACGCCCAGACGTGCTGATCGGAGGTGTCCTTGATGCCCCGGTCGTGCAGGTAGTGGTTGAAGCGGGCCTGATAGATGGCGTTCATCGGGCCCAGGCCCATCGACACGGTGGGGAATTCCCAGAAGTCCTGCATCAGCCGCGGGTGCGGGTAGGACGGCAGGCCGCCGCCGGCGTGACTCTGCTCCTGCCGGAAACCGTCGAGCCGATCCTCGCTGAGGCGCCCCTCCAGGAAGGCGCGGGCGTAAATGCCGGGGGAGGCGTGGCCCTGGACGAACACCTGGTCGCCGCCGCCCGGGTGCGATTTGCCCCGGAAGAAGTGGTTGAACCCGACCTCGTAGAGCGCGGCCGACGACGCGTAGGTCGAGATATGGCCGCCGACGCCCACCCCCGGGCGCTGCGCGCGGTGCACCATGATGGCCGCGTTCCACCGGATCCAGGCCCGGTAGCGGCGTTCGATGTCCTCGTCGCCGGGGAACCAGGGCTCCAGCTCGGTGGGGATGGTGTTGACGTAGTCGGTCGAGGTCAGCGCCGGGATCGCCACCCGTTGTTCGCCGGCGCGTTCCAGCAGCCGCAACATCAGATAACGCGCCCGCGACGGGCCGGATCGCTCCAGCAGGTCATCGAAGGACTCCAGCCACTCCGACGTCTCTTCGGGGTCGATGTCGGGCAGATAGGAGGCCACGCCCTCGCGGATCACCCGAACCCGGTCGGGTTCGCTTGCGCTGCTTGGGTTTTTGGCCAGATCGTGGCGCGCGAACTCGGTGGTCAACTTCCGCTCCTGTTGTCGGCGGGGTTTCTGCGTAGGCGATCGTCCCCTTCATCGTGCCGCACCGGCGTGCAATCCGGTGCGTCGAGGGCGATCGGAGTTGTGACCCGGTAACGTCAGGAGCCGTGCTCAACGGATGGCGTGCCGTCTCGACGGGGGGGCCGCCAAAGCGCGGTGCCCTGGTGTTCGGGTGCGTCGCCGTGACATTGATGGTGGTGGCGGGGTGCACAAAGATCACCGACGGCATGGCCTCGCCGGATACGAAGGTGGCCCCGGCCTACCGTTCGTCGGTGTCTGTGTCGGTGTCGGAGTCGATAGCGACGTCGAGCATTCACGAGTCCCAGCGGCAACAATCGTTGACGACCAAGGCGATTCGCACGTCCTGTGACACGCTTGCGACCAGCAGCAGCAACGCGATCGACAAGGTCAACGTCTTCGTCAAGACGTATAACCAGGGCCACAGCACCGGCCCCACCGAGGCCCCGGCTATCGACGCGCTCAACGACAGCGCCTCCACCGTCGGCGGCGCTCTCAACGATGCGATGTCCTCGGATCTGCGCGATGCGTTCAACGCCTATGTCGACGCTGCCCACGGGGTAGCGAACGCCATCGGCACGCACGCGCCGACCGGCGAGTTCAACAAGCGGGTCGACCAGCTCAACGACACCAAGACCAAGGCGTTGAAACTGTGTCTGGCTTCCTTCTGAGGTGGCCGTAGGGCACGGTTTTGCTTGTGCGACGATAAAGCGCAATCGCAGGGCGCGCGGATGAATGAAGGAGGCTCCACGGTGGTCGCGGAGGATCACGCCCCGGGCTACGGTCGCAAGCTGGGCATCCAACGAGACCAAGTCGTGCAGGAGTGGGGCTGGGACGAGGACACCGACGACGACATCCGCGCCGCGGTTGAGGAAGCGTGCGGCGGCGAGTTGCTCGACGAAGACAGCGACGAGGTGATTGACGTCGTCCTGCTGTGGTGGCGAGACGGTGACGGTGACCTGGTGGACACCCTGATGGACGCGATCACCCCGCTGGCCGAAGACGGCGTGATCTGGGTGCTCACACCCAAGACCGGCAAGCCCGGTCACGTGCTGCCCGCCGAGATCGCGGAGGCCGCTCCCACCGCGGGCCTGATGCCGACCTCGTCAGTCAACCTCGGCGACTGGAGCGCCAGCCGCTTGGTACAGCCGAAATCGCGCGGCGCCGGGAAGCGCTGATGCTGCCTGTCGGGAGCACTGCGCCTGACTTCACGCTGCGTGACCAGAATCAGCAACCCGTCACCCTCAACGCTTACCGCGACGACAAGAACGTGCTGCTGGTGTTCTTTCCGCTGGCGTTCACTGGGATCTGTCAGGGCGAGCTGGACGGGCTGCGCGATCATCTGCCTGAGTTCGAGAACGACGAGAGCGCGGTGTTGGCCATTTCCGTCGGCCCTCCGCCCACCCACAAAATCTGGTCGACCGAGAGCGGCTTCCTGTTTCCGGTGCTCTCGGACTTCTGGCCGCACGGCGAAGTGAGCCAGGCCTACGGCGTGTTCAACGACGCCGCCGGCTACTCCAACCGGGGCACCTTCGTCGTCGACCGGGCGGGGATCATTCGGTTCGCCGAGATGAAACAGCCCGGTGAGTCCCGTGATCAGCGGCTGTGGACCCAAGCTTTAGCGGCCTTAAAAGACTGAGGGCGCCGGCGCGTTTTGAGTCGTTGGCCTGTGGGCGTGTAGCCTGCCCGGCGGGTCCTTCGGGTTTCCCCTCGGGTTGTAAGGGCGCGTAGCTCAGTGGTAGAGCTCTGGTTTTACACACCAGCGGTCGGCGGTTCGATACCGTCCGCGCCCACCAGTGTTATTGCAGGTCATCGGCATACTCTGACCCGGCTACGGATGGTCGATAGCCGCCCGTGGCCACACATTGGCCACAATCTCCCGTGAGCGTGCCGCGTCCAGCGCGACTGCGACCGCTTCGAGATCGCCATCGAACAGGTCGCTGTAAGTGTCTAGGGTCATGGCCGCGGACGCGTGTCCGAGCATCCGCTGCACTGCTTTCACATTCGCACCAGCGGACACCGCCAGACTGGCCGCCGTGTGCCGCAGTTCATGCGGCGTGAGCCTCGGTAGGCCTGCGACACGGACCGCCTTATCCCACCACCCGGACCGGGCTCTTGGTCGCCGTAGATAGTCGCCCGCGGGTCCTGGGAACAACAGGTCTGTCCGACCCTTGCCCTCGCACTGCCGCGCCAGGTAGGGGAGCAGGAATTCAGGCAATGGCACGGTGCGCTGCTTATGCGTCTTGGGGGTTCCGACGTGAACCGTCGAGCCCACCTGGACGGCGTTCTCGACCACGGTGGCGCGGTGCCGCAGCATGTCGAGATCCCGCACCCGCATGCCGACTGCTTCGCCCCTCGTCAACCAGGCCCCGAGAGCAGCGGGCCGCGGATAAGGGGAAATCCCTAGCAAACCCCAAAAATGGCACCTAGCTACGGCACGGCCATGACGGTGCTGAGCATGCACCCGAGCCATGCCCAGCACCGAGCGCACCGAGCGCACCGAGCGCACCGACCCACCCCTGCCCGGCAAGCTGGATCAGTTGTGCAGTTTTTTCCGGGCACGCCACTCGTACACCTGCATCGGTGTCAGTGTCACCAACGCGATCCCAGCTGCGATTGCGTTCAGGATCAAGGCCGTCATCACACCAGGCTGGCACTCCCCGGTTGCGAGATTCTTGCGAAATTCTTGTGTTCGCGCCCACCGACCAACCGGCGAATCCGTGCGCAATAGCGGACTTCGAGGCCGATGCCACCGTGCCCAATAAGAACCATCCGTCGGCACGGCTCCAGCAAACCCACCAACCCACACCTCGAATAGAACCCGCAGGTCGAAGCGGCTCTACAGCAAGCAGGAAAAAGTGTATATCCACAGTTAAAGAGGGGTATTGAACATCGCTAGCAACCCTCCAAAAAGGGCCCTAGCCGCTGCCAAGCTATTTCTCGCAAAGAGTAGCAAAGTACCCTGTCAGGCAAAAGCGCGACTCGTCTAATAGCGGCCATTCGCCGGCACTCCGTCAGTGCAATAACCGAGTTTGCATACCTCCGAAGGTGGCCTCGCCGGAAGTGGTTGTCTAATAGCAGGTTCGGTCGCTGCCCTGCGCGGCCCTATTCGATCAGGGATGCGATAGACCCTCCGGGGTCGCGGTCGTCAATCGCACGTGGCCCAGCGTCTCCGAACGCAACACGTGTGGTGGTTGCCCGATGCCGGCCCGCCGTCACGGTCCCCGCCGGATGCCGGTCCCGCTCCGGTTCCCCGAGGTCCGGTTCGGCCGGGTGGGCGACGACCATCCCACCTTCGTCGATCCCGAATCGTTCGTGCAGCCGGGCCAGCGGTTTGGGCGCCCACCAGTTCCACCTGCCCATCACTCGCATGAAGGCCGGTACCAGCACCAACCGCACCAGTGTGGCGTCGACCACCACCGCCAGCGTCATACCAACGCCGAACATCCGCATGAACTGCACATGAGCGGCGATCAGTCCCGCGAATGAAATCGACATCACCAGTGCGGCAGCGGTAATCACCCGCGCAGTGCGAGCCACACCCAGTGCGACACTCTCGTCATTGTTGGCATCCGTATCTGATGTCGACGGCGACGCGGCTCTGGAACGCACCCAGTACTCGCGGATCCGCGCCATCAGGAAGACCTCGTAGTCCATCGACAGCCCAAAGGCGATGCAGAACAACAACACCGGCAAATTCGCCACTATCGTCCCGGTCGACGTGGTTCCGAGCGCGCCAAGATGGCCATCCTGGAAGATCCACACCAGTGCGCCGAAAGCGGCGGTCAGCGACAACACGTTGAGCACCAACGCCTTCAGGGGCAGCACCACGCTGCCGGTGAGCAGGAACAGCAGCACGAAGGTGATGACGGCGATCAGACCAAGCACCAACGGCAGTCGCGACGTGATGGCCTCCACGCTGTCGCGGTTGATCTGCGCAGTACCGGTCATTTCGACCGACCTGCCGGCCGGCCCGGGTACTGCGTGCAGCCGGTCGAGCTGAGTCGCCGAGCTACCGGAGAACAGCGGCGCGGTGCTGCTGACGGTGAGAAACGCACTACCCTGTGCGACCCCGGTGGCAGCCGAGGGCGGCCCCACCTGCTTCCCGCCGACGAACGTGCCGCTGGGGGCGGTCACCGCCGACACGTTCGGTACGCGGGACAGATCGGCGGCATAGCGGTTCAGGTCATAGGGGGTCAGGCCGTGGGCATCGGGGACTACGACCGTCACAGCGTTCGCGGAGTTGTCGCCGAAGTCGTTGCGCAACTGGTCGCCGAGCTGATGCGCCGAGGCCGAGTGTGGCAACACCCGGTCATCGGGCATGCCCCACTTGACGCCGAGGAACGGGGCACCCAACAGCACCAGCAGCGTAACGACGGCCAGTCCGATCGGAACCGCGCGGCGCATCACGAACTTGGCTGAGCGGTACCAAAACAGTTGCTCGACGGGGCGCGGGACGGGTTCGGGCCGACGCGACAGCCGGCGAACCAGCCGGCGCACGTCCAGCGAATCGAGCCGGGAGCCTAACAGGACGATGACCGCCGGCGTCACCACGATCGCGGCCACCGCTGCGAATGCGACAGTGGCGATACCGCCATAGGCGAACGACTTGAGGAAGTACATCGGGAACAGGACCATCACGGCCATCGACAGCGCGACAGTGATCGCGGAGAACAACACTGTGCGTCCGGCGGTGGCCATGGTTCGGATCAACGCCTCGTCGCGGTCGGCACCAGTGGCCAACTCGTCGCGGTAGCGACTGACGATCAATAGCGTGTAGTCGATCGCCAGTGCCAGGCCCATCGCAGTACTCAGGTTGAGCGCGAAAATCGACACGTCGGTGAACAAGGTGATGGCGCGCAGCACCGCCATCGAGCCCGCGATCGCCAGAAGGCCCACGGCCATCGGCAGCGCTGCAGCCAGTAGCCCGCCGAACACCCAGACCAGAACAATGAGGCTGAGCGGGATGGCGATCGACTCCATCAGCAGCAGGTCGCGCTCATTTTGGTGGTTGATCTGCGCATAGACCATCGCCATTCCGCCCGCGCGGACAGTGACGCCCTGATGGTCATGGACAACTTCGTCAGACAACGTCTGGGCGTACTTCTGGGCGTTGTTCTCGCCGCCGGTGATTCCCGCGACGATCAAACCGGAGGTGCCGTCCTTGCTGATCAGCGCGGCCGCGGCCGCGGGTGGCGCGGTCCACGCCGACGTCACATTGGCTACATGGGGAGATCGGGCCAGGTGATCGACGATGTCGGTGGCCACTGCGCGGGCGGGCGCGCTGGTGGCACCTGCCGGCGCGCTGACGGTGATAAGCAGCTGCATGTCGCCTTGGCCGAACTTGTCGCTCAGCAGCTGTGTCGCCTTGGCCGATTGCGAGCCCGGGTCCTGGAAACCACCTGCCGACAGGCTTTTGGCGACCGGGATGCCGAAAATGGCGGCTCCGACCATCACGAGGATCGCTATCGCGACGATCCGCCGCGGTGCGGCTATGGCCAGTCGGGCGATTCGCTGTAGCACGTTGTTCCTTCGCTGTCTCCGTCGTAACTTCGCACCAGGCCATTGCCGGCGCCAACCCCCGACATAGATACGACGAGGGTCGCCGAAACGTTCAGATATGAGCGCGGGCCCTAAGCCAGCACTGGCCCGTGTTCACGAGGTCAGCCGCAGGACCGTCTGCCGGATGCTCGAACGGCAACACTGAAATACCAGGGCGACAGTGTTGACCTTCGAGCGAGGTTGAGGGTTTACCGTCGCGATATGACCGCGCTGCGCATTTCCGAGCTATCCCGGCAGACAGGCGTGCCGCCTTCGACACTGCGGTACTACCAGCAAGTCGACCTTCTTCCGCCCACCGAACGCAGTGCGTCCGGCTATCGCCACCAACACCACTCAGCACCACGCACCCGTCCGATGGACAGCTGGCGGGCCCGCAAAGCGGTGCTTGCCCAGCCGGGGCGAGACCGGGTGGACGGGAGATACCGGCCACGCTACGCAGCTAACCGGGCCGAAAGCGCCACCGATATTTTGCGTTCACAGGTCGGAGCGCTGCTGCGGAGGTCCTGAAATCCAGGACCGGGCGCCGGCAAGGACGGTGGCGTGCACCGCTCGCGCGATCCGAGCGCCGAACGTCGAGCGTGGGCCTCCGTATGGCTCCGCAGTCCCGTCCGTCGGGCAGTGCACGACGATTGCGTCGGAGGCGGTTCCGGTGGCCCGTACCCCGGTCTCGTACAGCGCCTGCACTTTCGCCTCAGTTGCGGTGGCCACGGCGTTGACGAGGGCCGCTTCAGACAGCCGCACCGGCACCCCGACCACGATGTTGATCGTCCCCACTCGGTACTCGTCACCGTCGGTGAGTGGTCGGTATTCGACGGTCTGGTAGTCGACGAAGGCGGTCGTTCGGGCGCCGGACGGCAACTCGCGCCGGAAGTGTTGGTCGGGCGCGGCCGCCCAGGCCGGGCTGGAGAGCCCGACAGTTGCGCCGGCAGACACCCCGCTGTCGTCGGCGAGGTGGTGGCGGGTCACGTCGACTGCAGTGAGCAGCCCGCAGCCGGTGCCGACGAGCTTGAGCCCGGCACCAATCTCGGTCAGGTGGCGGTCCGGGTCGGTCCGGCTGTAATCCAGCGGAACCGTTGCGTTGAGGACCCATTCCCGGACGCCGATGCCGCCGCCCAACGGGCCCGACGAGATGCACAGTCGAGGCTCGGCGAATTGCCAGAGCAGCACTGGGAGCGACCGAGTTCGTTCCACCCGCGCGGTCAAGTTGGGATGCATGGTCTCATCCTCGCTTACGACCGTGGTGCAATCATGGTCATGATCGAACAGGAACCCCTGACCATGCCTCTCGAAGAGGCGATGCGGACCCAGCGTGCCATCCGTCGTCTCAAGCCTGACCCGGTCGACGACTCGCTGGTTCTGCATCTTCTCGAACTGGCGATGAAGGCACCGACCGGTTCAAACGCGCAGAACTGGGAGTTCATCGTCGTCAAGGACCGCGATGTCGTCGCGAAGCTTGGCCGCTTGACTCGCACGGCCTGGACCGTGTTCGGGCCCATCTACCAGCGTGCCGTTCGGCGCCGCGGCGACGAGAAGATGCTGCGGACGCTGAAGGCGGTGCGATGGCAGGTGGACCACTTTGACGAGATTCCCGTGGTGGTGGTGGCGTGTCTGAGAGGTGTCGTTGCGCCCTGGCCCCCGATCGGTGCGAGCAGCGCCTACGGCTCCATCTATCCCGCGATACAGAACCTGCTGCTGGCGGCGCGCGCGGCTGGGCTGGGCGCGGCGCTCATCACCATGCCGCTGTGGAGCACGCTAGCGGCCAGGCGCGTCCTGGGCCTGCCGCGCAATGTCACTCCGTGCGCGGTCATTCCCCTTGGCTGGCCGATGGGCAAATACGGTCCCACGACGCGTCGGCCGGTGGGAGAACTCGTTTCGCTCGACCGATACGGCAACCGAGCATTTCTGTAGCCACCGCGATGTGGGAATCTCGTGAACGTCGCCCAGGAGTCTCGAGCGTGGGGGATAGTCCGCGGTATGGGCGAAGAGACGTTTCCGGACGTGCGTTGGGGCCGGGATCCCGGTCGGCTCGTGCGGGGGTCGATGGCCGCCGTCGTCGGCTCGAGGTTGGGTGCGTGGTGCATCCGCAAATTGACGCCGGTGGATCACAAACTTCTGAGCCTTAGCAACGGCCGGTTGACAATTTTCGGCCCGGTCGGGGTGCCGCTGTTGTTGCTCACGACGACCGGCAGGAAGACGGGTCAGCGCCGCCAGCTACCGCTGACCTACATGCGCGAAGGTGACCGACTGTTCTTGGTGGGCAGCAACTTTGGGCAGGCACACCATCCGGCCTGGTCGTCGAACTTGCTGGCCGACCCGAACGCGTGGGTGACGATGGGTGGACGCGAGATACCGGTCACCGCTAAGCAGTTGACCGGGCCGGACAGCAAGCGCATCTTCAGAAAGTTCGCCGACTACGCCGGCAACTATGACGCCTACAAAGGCCGGACAGACCGTGAGCTAAGGGTTTTCGAGTTGACAAAGCGTTAGCGGTTCCGGCCCTGCTGAGACCAGCATGCCCCCGGCGCTGCGCCACATGATGATGCTCGAGGATCGATGGCTGGCTCACAGGCTGCGGGCTGTAAAGGCGGAATTGCCGCTAAAGATCAAAGATCGTCGTGCCGACATTCGGAGCGAAGGTCCCTGGGATGCCAGGGCTTCCGGCGTTGGGACCGTTCGCGATGTAGATCGGCTGATCCATGAAGGGGACAAAGCCGGTATTGAAAATGTTGCTGGCCGAAGGCGTCCCTGGCGTAACGGCGGGGCTTTGCGTTGCGGTCGTGGTGAATTGGTAGAGCAGCGTCTGGCCGTTGCTCGTATAGACCGAAATCTGTGTTCCGACGGGTAGGGCTTGGCCGAAGGACACTGGGAGACCCGGCACGGTGACCGGGACGGTGCTCCCGACCAAAGACGATGGGATGGAGCCGTACTGCCCGCCGGAATCGATGGCCGCGGTGACGGTTGTCAGGGGGCCGTTGTTGATTTGCACGTCCAGGGTGGTGATCGGCGATCCGGGAACCGAGACACCAGGGGTTAGCGGGTTGGGGCCGAACTCCAGGTAGTGGCCGGGCGCGTTGATGAGCACGCCCTGGCTGAGTTGGCCCGGCAACGCCGTGGTGACCGGGTTGCTTGGAACTAGCGCGCTCGGCCCGACACCCAGGATTCCGACGGCGCCGGAACCGCCCAGCGGGAAAGTGTGGGTGAAGGGCGGTAGGTCGGGATAGGCGATTGTCAAGGGAATCTTGCTGAGTTCGATGGGCGGGAGACCGCCGGGCAGCGAAATGGTGACGGGGTTGATCAGGCTCAGGTTGAGATGCTCGATGGTGACGATGGGAACGTTCACTTCGGTTGGGGCGGTGACGATTCCGTTGCCGAAGTTGATCGTCGTGTCAAAGCTGACCGCGAACTCGGTCAGGTTCTGCTGGGACGTGCCGTAAGTGAACATATGAAACCCGGTGGGCAACCCGAGGTGCTGTAGCCCGATGTCGTTGATCGGAAGGACGAGGCCCGCGGATCCGGTGTCCACTGCTACGGCGACGGTCCGGCCGCCGTTGACGGAGACGCTTATCTGGCCCGCGATGCTGCCGAGGTTTCCGTCGGTGCCCGTTACCTGCTGTAGCGGGACGGTTGCGTTCACCGGTGTCCCGGCACCGGCGGCTCCGTCTTTGCCGAACAGCCAGCCGCCCAGCCCGCCGGCGCCACCGGCGGCTCCGGTTCCACCCGCGCCACCGGTACCTCCGTTGCCGAGCAAGCCCGCGCCGCCTCCGGCCCCGCCGGTCAACCCCGGTGTCGTCTGCGAGAAGCCATTGCCGCCGTTGCCGTACAGCAGCCCACCGGCGCCGCCATTGGGATTCGCGACGGTCCCGTTTTCGCCGTTGCCGATCAGCGGACGCCCCACGAGCGCCTCAGTAGGCGCATTGATCACGCCCAGCGCGTCTTGTTCGAGCGTCTGTAACGGTGACGTGTTGGCCGCCTCGGCGGACGCATACGCGCCCGCCCCGGATTTCAGCGCCTGCACAAACCGTTGATGAAACGCGCCGGCCTGCGTGCTCAGTTCCTGGAACTGTTTGCCGTACTCAGCAAATAGCGCCGTTACCGCGGTCGAGACCTCGTCTGCCGCCGCCGGCGCAAGTCCAGTGGTGCGAGTGGCAGCCGCCGCATGCGCCGCATCCAATTCCGCAGCAACGCTTTCCAACTCGGTTGCCGTCGCTCCTATCCACTCCGGCGTTGCGGCCACATAAGACACGTCCGTTACCTCCTGGGTTCGCCGCGCAGTGCGGGTCGAAGCCAGCTAAGGCCCGCTACGGGGTTTCGTATACGAAATCCTCCGAGCCGCAGTTCGATTGACTTGCGAGCCGAAGGCCGCCTACCCATGTCGCGGATGACTGTGATGTCGATGTCGATGGCGATGATGTCCGCACCTTCTTCGGTCAATCGCACTGGATGGCAATCACTTTGGCCACGCGAGGCCCGGTGATAAATGCGACTCTCGCCCGTAATCTGAACTCTAGGTCGATGTGAAGTTCGACGCCAATCGCCTTGTGTTATGGGTTAATTGACGTTCGTTATCAACTTGCGCCTGTAAGGGTTGGCAACATCATGACGGCAAGCGTTTATTCCAACAGCTTCAACGAGGTCAGTGCCGCGGCTTCCTCAGCGAGCTGCACGCGGAGGCCAGTCCGAGTTTGGCGTCGATATTGGGTGAGATGCGCCTAGACCATGCGCGGTGAATCGAACAGCCGTGCGGCGACGTCCTTGGTTGCCCAGACCCTCGCTGAACAGTTTGACGACGTCGAGTTCGGCGCGGGTCAGCGATGCCCCACCACTTGTGTTGCGCTTGCGTTCGCGGCGGTGCGATTTGGCGGCAACGTCCAGCGCCTCGAGCGCGTCGTTGCCGCTAGCGCCGACTCTGCTCCAACCTCCTGAGCCGCCCGAAACAGCTCTAGTCGGTTCTGGTATCGATCACTTCGGGATGAGGCCTTCCAGGTCGCTGATCACTGTTTCGGCCTGTCCTATGACGGCGAACGCCTCGAAGGCGAAGGCCAACGGGATGAGGTAGGTGTCGGTTGCGATGGGTTGGCCGATGGCGGCGAGAAGGTTGCCCGATTGAAGTCCAGCGGCGAACAGGGTCAGATCGTAGGCCGGCAGGCTGGTCAGCAGAGCGTTGACGACATCGGCGGTGGGCAGCAGAGTCGCGTAGGCATCCGAGGTCGCCAGAGACAGTGTGTTGACCGCGTTGTAGATGGTGTCGGCGACCTTGACGGGTGAGAACGCCGAGAGCAGGTCGGCCGGCGTGGGCAGCATGGTGGAGAGAGTCAGCGAATGCAGCGACGACATGAGCGACCCCGTTGAGGGGAACGACGGTGCGGGCGGCCCGGCCGAGGAGAATTCAGCGGTGATGTCGTGCATAAAGGCGCTGACGCCCTGGTGGGTTCCCGAGGCGAGCAGGGCGGGCACTTTTGCCAAGTCGCTGAGGCTTGGGAACAGGCCGAACTCGGTAGGCACGTTGGCCGGGCCCTGTGACCAGCCGTAATTGGGGTCGCCGTAGCCCAAGTTGACTAGCACTCTGCGCTTCCGACACGTCCAGCGTCAGACTCTTGACCCCGCCTAGCGCGCCGAGCCTTTCAGATACTGAGCCGAGGCCCTGTCGACCCCGTACCCAAGACCTAATCTGACGCGAATTTCTATGAGCCCTGTATGAACTGGGAGATTCAGCCCGGCCGGCGCCGGCGCCTTCCTACGCTTCTCCGCGACGAGCAACTCAGGGATGACCCGCTCAGAAGGAGCCGAGCTCGTGACTCACGACAACCGCAGCGGTGATTATTTCTGGACCGGCCACGAAGCGGACAACGAACTTTCGCGGTTGAAACTGATTGAGGAGTTCAACGATCCGTCGACGTTTCGTCATCTAGACGCGATCGGTGTCGCTGAAGGCTGGCGATGCCTTGAGGTCGGCGCTGGCGCCGGGTCTGTGGTGCGCTGGCTTTCCCAACGAGTGGGTCCCGCCGGGAAAGTCGTGGCCGCTGACCTCGATGTGCGGTTTCTCGGCGACATCAGCTCCCAAAACGTCGAGGTCCGTCAGTGTGACATCACTCAAGATCCCGTTGAGCCGTCATCGTATGACCTTGTACACGCTCGATCGGTCCTGTTACATCTGCGCGATCCAGCGGCAGTGCTGCAGCGCATGATCGCTGCGGTACGCCCTGGTGGTTGGCTCATGGTCGAAGACACCGACAACGGCACTGTTGAGGCAGCAGACCCGGCTCATCCCCTCGCTGCGGCATTCGACCTTTGCGCTCAGTTGCGGATCAAGTTCCTTTTGGCAGGCGGGGTCATGGATCTGCGTTATGGCCGCACCCTGCCCGTCCACATGGACGAATTGAAGGTAACCGACATGGGGAACGAGGCGGTGGCTGTAGTTGGGTACGGTCGCAGCAGAATGTCGCAATTGATGACTAAATCTTTTCGGCCAATTGATGACGCCATGGTCGCCAACGGAATGGTCGAGCAATCCCGCGTTTTGGACGCGCAGCGCGCCTTCGAAGATCCTTCGTTCCTCTATAGGGGTGGCTTGATCGTCGCCGTGTGGGGCCGCAAACCCGTCAGCTAACGACAGAGCGGCACAACGTTTTCGCCATATGTCGCCTTCGGCTCGGGAGGGGTGCTCTTTCCGGGGCCCACGAACGCATTTCCAGGGGCGGCGCATCCCCAGTTACGCCCCGGCGGCACTATGAACGGGTGAAGCCGTTTCGGATCGACGTTGCTGATGATGTTCTCGATGACCTGCGATCGCGGTTGGCGCGCACGCGATGGCCGGAAGCCGAATGTGTCGACGACTGGAGCCAGGGCATACCGCTCAATTACACCCGCGAGCTGGCCGCCTACTGGGCCAACGACTACGACTGGCGCTCGCGGGAGGCCGCGCTCAATCGGTTCGACCAGTTCACCACGGAAATCGACGGGCTGGACATTCACTTCATTCACCAGCGCTCTCCGCACGAGGACGCATTCCCGCTGGTAATCACCCATGGCTGGCCGGGCTCAATCGTGGAGTTCCACAAGGTGATTGAGCCGCTGACGAACCCGGCGTCAGGACGCGCCGACGACGCCTTCCACGTCGTCTGCCCATCGCTTCCCGGGTACGGCTTCTCGGGCAAGCCCAGCCGCACCGGGTGGGGTGTGGAGAAAATCGCCGAAGCCTGGGAGACGCTGATGCTGCGTCTTGGCTACGACCGCTACGGTGCCCAGGGCGGCGATTGGGGCTCGGCGGTCACCACGCAGATCGGCCGCAACATGGCTTTCGGGGTCACTGCGCGGCTATCCACTTGAACATGGCGATCGGCAGGCCGACGAAGGAATCGCTGACCAATCCGACCGAGGAAGAAAAGCAGGCACTGGCCGCGCTGGCCGAACACCGCAAAACTGGCACCGGATATTCCAAGCAGCAGTCCACGCGGCCGCAGACGCTGGGCTACGGGCTGGTCGACTCGCCGTCGGGGCAGCTGGCATGGATCGTCGAGAAGTTCTGGGCGTGGACGGACTGCGACGGACACCCAGAGAACGTGCTCAGCCGCGACGAGCTACTCGACAACGTGATGGTGTACTGGGTGACCGGTACCGGAGCCTCCTCGGCGCGACTGTATTGGCAGAGCTTCAGGTCTTGGGGAAACATGGACCGCGTTGAATTGCCCACGGGTATTGCGAATTTCCCCCGGGAGGTGTTGAGCGCGCCGCGGACGTGGTGTGAGCCGGTTTACAACATCACTCACTGGACAGACATGCCGCGCGGCGGCCACTTCGCCGCGTTCGAGCAACCCGAATTGTTCGTCGACGACGTGCGCGCGTTCTTCGCCACGGTGCGCTAAAACGGCTGGCGAGCAGACGCAAAAGCACCCGACACGCCGATGTTTTGGGTGCTTTTGTGTCTGCTCGCGCCACCGCGCGGCACCTGGTTCTATTCAGTGCGGGTTAGCAGGGTCAACGAAGCCAGAAACGGGTATCTCCACGTTAAGCAACCACCCTGAGGAGGTCATGTGATCGGGACAATTATCGGCGCCATCGTCATCGGACTCGTCGTGGGTGGACTGGCCAGGCTCATCATGCCCGGCAAGCAAAACATCGGCGTCGTGATGACTGTGTTACTGGGCGCGGTCGGCGCCTTCCTTGGAACCTGGGTGTCGTACAAATTGGGCTACTCCAACCAGAATGGCGGATTTAAGATCATTCCCTTCCTGGTTGGCATCGTCTTCGCGTGCATCCTCATCGGCATCTACCTTGGCGTGACCGGGCGTCGCATTACCAATCGGGTGCGGCGACGGTAGCCCACCGATCCCGCGGCCAAACCCTTGTTGCTGTGTTGACCAATGGCCGAAATGGTCTCTGGCATAACGTAATTGATTGGGAAACGCGCCATGGGGTTGACTGATCGTCTCGATTCGCTGCAGCAACGCTACCCAGCGTTGGGGTTTCCGCTGGCGGTGATTTACAAGTACGTTGACGATCAGGGCAGCTATCTGGCCGCGTTGATCGCTTACTACGCGTTCGTATCGCTGTTTCCGTTGCTGTTGTTGCTATCCACGATGCTGGGCTGGGTGCTGGCGGGTCACCCTGATTTGCGCGCGCACGTGGAGCATTCGGCGTTGAGTGAGTTCCCGGTGATCGGGCCGCAGCTGGATAGGCCTAAACAGCTCAGCGGCGGCGTGGTCGGAATCCTGGTGGGCGTTTTGGGCGCGCTTTACGGCGGGCTCGGCGGTGCGCAGGCGTTGCAGAATGCGATGAACACCGCGTGGACGGTGCCGCGCAATGAGCGGCCGGATCCCTTTCGAACCCGGGGCCGCAGCCTATTGCTGCTGGCGACCGGTGGCTTGGCGTTGCTGGGCACTTCGGTGCTGTCGGCGCTGGGTGGGGGTGCGGGTGCGTTCGGCTTGGGCGTCAAAGTCGTCGCGCTGGCGGCATCGGTCGCGGTCAATGCCGGGGTGTTCATTTTGGCTTTCCGGATCAGCACCGCGCGGAACTTAACCGTGCGGCAAGTAGCTTTCGGCGCAGTGGCCGCCGCGGTGGGTTGGCAGGTGTTGCAGTCCTTCGGCGCGGTGTACATCGGGCACGTGGTAAAAAGCGCGAGCGCCACCAATGCGGTGTTCGCGCTGGTGTTAGGGATGTTGGCGTTCTTGTACATCGCGGCGACCCTGGTGGTGTTGTGCGCGGAGATCAACGTGGTGCGTGTCGAGCGGTTGTACCCGCGGGCGCTGCTTACCCCGTTCACCGACAACGTCGACCTGACCGAGGGTGACCGCAACACCTACGCGGCCAAGGCGGAGGCCGAGCGGACCAAGATATTTGAAAAGGTCGAGGTCACTTTCGGCGTACCGCCGCATCGCGCCGAGACAGAATCAACGGAGCCCGAAAACCGGAGCGACGAAAAGGGCGATTGAGCATTCCTGCTCGACGTCAGGACGAGGGGGTCAGATCGCGGGTGGCCGGTCCTTCTAACAACGTGCCATCCGGCGCGAACCGAGAGCCGTGCAGCGGGCATTCCCACGCATTGTCAGCGTCGTTCCAATTCACGATTCCCCCGAGGTGCGGGCAGACCGGTGAAACACGGTGCTCGGTGCCGTCGACCCGGCATCTGGCTTCCAGATGCCAAGGGGGACCGCTCACCACGCCGCCCTCGTCCTCGCTGAGCCCACGACGGCCCAAGCGGGTAGCCGGGGTGATCCAACCCTTGGCCAAGTTAAAGCCGACCTCCAGGTTGGATTGCATGGCTGTCACCAGTCCCGACAGTTCGTGCGGGCTCCAGCTGGCGAAGGCGCTGGACCAGTCCATCTTCCCGCCCAGCATGCGGCTCGATAGGGCGAGCGCTGCGGCAGGGCCGTTCGTCATACCCCATTTGTTGAAACCCGTTGCAACAAAGATGCTTTCGTTGTTGGGCAGGATGGGGCCGACATACGGCAAATCGTCGAGCGGGGTATAGTCCTGCGCCGACCAAAAGTGGGTCTGCACCGCTCCCGGGTAGTGCATACCAGCCCACGACGATAGCTCTTCCAGCGCCTTGGATGGGCTCTTCTCGCGGCCCACGGTGTGGCCCGCGCCGCCCACGATCAACCGCTCTCCGTCCGACACCGGCGCGTAGCGCACTGAGCGCGTCGGCGAGTCGGTGGAAATCATCATCGGCCGGGTGATGGCGCCCGGCACCTCGAAGGCGAAACAGTAGGACCGGCTCGGCTTCAAGCGTGCGAAATAACCGCCGCGGTCCAGGATTGGAATCCCGGTGGCGAGCACCAGTTGCGAGGCCTCGATCTCGACCTCCCGCTGCGCGGCGTCGTTGACGTGCGCGCGCAGGCTTTTGCCGTGGCTGGTCACCCGCCGCACCCGGGTGTGCTCGACTAATCGTCCGCCGCGGCCAAGCAGTTCGACGGCCAGACTGTCCAGGAACGACATCGGATCGAACTGCGCCTGTTCAGCGAGCCGCACGCCGCCCTCAAACGGAAACGGCACTTTGGCGTCGTCTTCCCACGTCGCTGGCAGCCCCACCGCCTTGCATGCCTTGAGTTCAGCCCGCGCGGACGCAACGCCCTTCCGAGATTGGGCGTAGGTATAGGCATCCTCGCGCTGCACAGCCACGCCGTGGGACTCGCAATGGTCGAGCACCCACTCCTGACCTTCACGATTGCCGTCCACATACGCACTGGCCACGTCCTTGCCGTGCTTGGAGAGAATCTTCGCCAGGTGACTGCCCTGCAGCAAGCTGATCTTGGCGGTGGTGTTTCCGGTGGCGCAGGCGCCGACCGTTCTTGCCTCCACCACCAACACGTCCTTGCCGGCGCGGGCCAACAGAACCGCGGTCATGAGCCCGGTGATGCCGGCGCCCACGACAACCACATCGGCGGAGTGCGGGCCGTCGTCAAGCTGGCTTGCGGCCCAAGGTTGTTCGACGCGGTCGGTGAGCCACAAAGAAGTCATAAGGCTAGATACCCGGCGGCCTCGCCGGGAAACTTTCGGCTTCTCGACCGCGATTCACGGTGGCGCGTTTCATCAGAGGGCCGAATTCGCTGGATCCCTCGCGCCCCAAAGGATTTATGAAGCATCCAGAGTACAGACAGCGAAAGGCCCAGCCCCTAATGCAGGGACCGGGCCTTTGCGGTGAATGTCTAGTTCTGTTCCGACTTCTGCCGGGCCTCGTTGGCTTCGGCTGCGCCACGGGCACCCTCGGCTTCGGCTTCCTTCTTCGCGGCCTCGCGCTGCGAATCAGCCTTGTCCTGCTGCGCTTGCCCCTCGCGCTGAAGGTCGTCGCGGCCCGTGACGGCACCCACGACTTCCTTGGCCTTACCCTTGACGCCCTCGACGGTGCCCTTGACGCCTTCGGCCGGTCCGCTGTTGTGCTCTCCCACGTGACTATCCTTCTCTACGATTTGTGTATTAGCCGGTCACGCATCATGCGCACCGGGGTATGGTTACCCGCTGCTGCCGCCACCAAACTCCGTCAGCTCGCGGGAGGTACCGCCGACGCCATCACCTTCGGGGCTCGATCCCACACCCGGTGCAGGCCCAGTGCCGCCGCCAGCTGGGCGGTGAAGGCTTTATCGACGCTCTCGGATACCTCCACGCCCGGGTCACGCACCGAAATGCGCGCCGCCTTGAGGACTTCGGCGCCATCGCCCCAGGCGGCCAGTGCTTTGCAATGCCGAAATGCCTCCTGCAACAACACAATCAGCTTGATGTCATGGCTCGGCGTCGTGCCGGCCGCCACGACCAGCGCGTCGAACTCGATGGATCGCGTTGTGGCCAGGGTGCGGTCGACGGTGATCTTGCGCCGCCCGGCCTTCAGGACGCCGCCGACCGGGGCGATCACTAGTGCGGTGACACCGAGGCCCTCAGCCGACTTGACCAATGCGGCGACACCGGCGAGGTCGGATCCGGCGTCGGCGATGATCCCGATCTTGCGTCCTACGATGGGACCTGGCTCGGCCAGCAGTTGCACCAGCGCCGGCGAGATCCGAACGTCTTGAGCCGGCTTGCCTTTCGGCGCGGGGAGCCCGAGACCCGCGGCCACCTGCTCGCACAGATCGGTGTCCACATTCGCCAGCACCTGCAGCTCGCGTTCCTTGATGGCCTGTTCATAGACCTTTCCCAATTCGAACGTGAACGCCTCGACCACGTGGGCCTGTTCGATCAGGCTCAGGCTGCGGTAGAACATGGTCGCCTGCGAGTAGTGGTCATCGAAGGACACCGGCTGGGCGCGCACCGCTTTTCCTTCGATCACACGGGGCGTTTGCACGTATCCGCCGAGCTTTCCGTCGGCCAGCAGCGGCTCGTCGCCGTCGATGCTGTTGGGGTGATAGGGCGCCAGCCCGGTGTGAATCGCGGTCTGGTGCATTCCGTCGCGCAGCATGTCGTTGACCGGGCAGTGCGGACGGTTGATCGGCAGCTGCGCAAAGTTCGGTCCCCCGAGGCGCGTGATCTGGGTATCGAGGTACGAGAACAACCGCGCCTGCATCAGCGGATCGTTGGTGGCTTCGATGCCGGGCACCAGATTGCCGGTGTGGAACGCGACCTGCTCCGTTTCGGCGAAATAGTTGGTGGGGTTGCGGTTCAGCGTCATCTTGCCGATCAACTGAACCGGTGCGAGCTCTTCGGGTACCAACTTGGTCGGGTCGAGGAGGTCGATGCCCTCGAAGCTGTCGCTGCCGTCATCGGGCATGACCTGGATGCCCAGCTCGTATTCGAGGAACGCGCCAGCCTCGATGCCGTCGGCCATGTCGCGGCGATGAAAGTCGGGATCGCATCCAGCGGCGATCTGCGCTTCCTCCCAGACCAGCGAGTGCACACCCGCGATCGGCTTCCAGTGGAATTTGACGAGGCTCGTTTCGCCGTCGGTGTTGACTAGGCGGAAGGTATGTACGCCGAATCCTTCCATTGTCCGGAAGGAGCGCGGAATGCCGCGGTCGCTCATGTTCCAGAACACGTGATGGGTTGCCTCGGTGTGCAGAGAGACGAAATCCCAGAACGTGTCGTGCGCGGACTGCGCCTGCGGGATCTCCCGATCGGGATGTGGTTTCGCGGCGTGGATGATGTCGGGAAACTTGATGCCATCCTGAATGAAGAAGACCGGCATGTTGTTCCCGACGAGATCGAAGGTGCCTTCATCGGTGTAGAACTTCACGGCGAAACCGCGAGTGTCGCGGACCGTGTCCGCCGAACCCCGTGAACCGAGGACCGTCGAAAAGCGGCTGAAGACTTCGGTTTTGGTGCCTTTCTTGCCGAGGAACCCCGCTTTAGTGACCGTTGCCGCGACGCCGTATGACTCGAACACGCCGTGTGCCGCGGCGCCACGAGCATGCACAACCCGCTCCGGGATGCGCTCATGGTCGAAGTGGGTGATCTTCTCGCGCAAGTGAAAATCCTCGAGCAGTGTGGGGCCGCGGCTGCCGGCCTTGAGCGAGTGGTCGGTGTCGGGTAGCCGCAGACCTTGGGCTGTCGTGAGGTATCGGCCGGACTGGGCGCGGGGGTCGGCACCGGGGCGCTGGCCGTTGGTGGCGCCGGTCGGGCTCACCGCGGCGGGCGCGGACTGATCGGGCTTGCGGGGCGTGGGCATGTGGACTCCTGGAGATGGCTGACGTGGGTTTGGGGCGGGTATGCGGTGTCTGCACGGCCCGAACCGTCCGTCTCCGTCCTGATCTGCGGGTACCCCATTCCCGGCGATGCAAGCCTGACGGCGAGGTGGGCCGGTTAAGTCCGGCCAGAACGGCTACTCTCCCACGGTTCGGCGAGTACGCCGAGTATCTCGCCGAGAGGAGAAGTTGATGTACGTGGTGGAAGCTACCGAATTCCTTGCCCGATCTACCACGCTGACCAGCGTCGGCTGGGTCGGCTACATAATCATTGGCGCGCTGGCAGGCTGGATCGCCGGCATGATCATGAAAACCAAAGAAGGCCTGGTCTTAGACATCGTGATCGGAGTTGTGGGCGCGCTGATCGGCGGGTTCCTGCTCAGCTTTGTCGTGGACACCGCGAGCGGTGGTTGGTGGTTCACCCTCTTCACCGCAATTCTGGGAGCAGTCATCCTGCTGGGGCTGCTGCGGATGGTCCGGCGCACTTAGCTATCGACGAAAGTGCTTGCCCCGCTGCCGATCTCGCTGAGATGGGCAGCACTCAGGGCGTGAACTGGAATCCGCGGCGCCGCAACCGAACCTCAGGAGGTGCGAGATGGCTGTAGGCGAGAAGCGTGCGACCAACGAAGACAAAGCTGCCGAAGTACATCACAATCTGGTCGGTCAACCCCACTCTGATGAGGAAGGCTCGGTCGCCGAGGCGGAGGTACTCGCGGCGGAGATGAGTTCTGACGAGCAACCCCTTGGTTCGCTCGGCCGTCGATTCAACCGTCGATCCCCCTTCTACATCGGGTTGACCGCATCTGCGGGAGTCGCGGTGACTTACGGCGCTGTCCGGATGCTCGGCTCGCTGTCATCGGTGCTGGTGCTGATTGGTGTCGCGTTCTTCCTCGCGCTCGGGCTCGAACCCGCAGTTTCGTGGTTCGTCAACCACAAGTTACCGCGGTGGGCAGCCACCACGCTCGTGTTCGTTATCTTCCTCGCGATGATGGGGGCCTTCGTGGCCGCAGCCATCCCTCCCCTGGTGCAACAAGCCAGTGAGCTCATCAAGCAGGCACCGCACTATATTCAACAGGCTCAGGACCACTCCTCGGCAATCGGTCGGCTCAACGATCGCCTACATCTGCAACAGCGAATCACCGACACGATCAAGGGCTCGGGCGGGTCGGTGGTTAACGAGGTGGTGAGCGCGGGAAGCGCGGTCTTCGGCGCGCTAGCCGACTCCTTGATCGTCATCGTGCTGACCGTGTACTTCTTGGTTGACATGCCCCGCATCCGCACCAACCTGTACCGACTGGTGCCCCACACTCGTCGGCCGCGCGCCATCCTCATCGGCGATGAAGTGTTCTCCAAGGTCGGCGCGTATGTGCTGGGCAATGTGTTGATCTCGGTGATCGCCGGGGCCGCCACCTTCCTCTGGCTGATGGTTTTCGATGTCCCCTACCCGCTGCTGCTGGGCATTTTCGTCGCTCTGCTCGATCTGGTGCCTGTCGTTGGATCGACTATTGCCGGCGTCGTCGTCGCCGCTGTCGCACTGACGGTTTCGCTTCCGATCTGCATCGCGACGACCGTTTTCTTTGTCGTCTTTCGCCTCCTGGAGGATTACCTGCTGGTGCCGAGAATCATCGGCGGTGTCGTGAAGGTGCCCGCCATGATCACCGTTGTCGCGGTTCTTATCGGGGGCGCTCTGCTCGGGATTGTCGGTGCGCTGGTAGCCATTCCGATCGCTGCCGCTCTGCTATTGCTCACCCAGGAAGTTCTTTATCCCCGCCTTGACGAGGTCTGATAACACTAGTGGAAGGGTTTATCCCAACAACTAACCGACAGCTTCATCGATGCGCGCCCTGGCTAGTGACGCGCCGCTTCCTGCGCGAGCTGTACGCGAGAGGTCAGGCCCAGTTTGGCGTAGATGTGGGTGAGATGCGCTTGAACGGTGCGCGGTGAGATGAACAGCCTGGTCGCGATGTCCTTATTGCCCAGGCCTTCGCTGATGAGCCTCACCACGTCGAGTTCGGCGCGGGTCAGCGACGCCCAACCCCTGGTGTTGCGCTTGCGTTCGCCGCGGCCCCGTTGCGCGTAGGCGATCGCGTCTTCAATGGACAGAGCTGCGCCTTCCGCCCATGCTGCATCGAACTCGCTGTCGCCCAAAGTATTCCGAACGACGGCGGTCGTGCCGTCGTCTACGACTTCGAGGACCTTGAAGCGCACCATGCCCATGTGCTGGCGGGCCGATTCCGCGGCGCCGAAAAGCCGCGCCGCCACGAGGTGATTATCGGCCTCGGCCGCGGTAGTGGCAAGGCAGTCAAGGGCGAAGGGAAAGAGGAGGTCACCCTTGAGCCGCACCGCCAAGTCGAGCGCGTCGCAAGCATCGCGTTCGGCGGCGTCGTATTCGCCCTGCGCAATCTCGACACGCGCGCGCGCCGTCAAGGAACACGCCAGGCTCCAACCCCTGGTCGCGGACACGACGTCATCAGCCCATCGACGCGCCGCGGCGAGATCACCGCATGCCAACGGGGCTAATGCCGCAAAGTTGTGCATTGGGGCCAATTGGGGATCCATCGCAGTAAGCTCGCGCGCCCTTTCAAACGCATGCCACGCTGCGGGCGCGTCGCCCGCGGCCAGGTGCACATGGGCCGACGCCGCGTAGACGATTCCCATGTAGGTATCAAAGAGGTCGGTCGCGCGCTGGAAGGCGACTTCGACCGCCGTGCGTGCGGCGTCAATGTGCCCCTGGTAAGCAAGCGCCATTGCTTGCAGCGACGTTGAATGCAACGAGTACATCGCATCGCGGACCGATGTGGACTCCTTGTCGAGCTCACGAAGTTGAGTGAGGGCATTGGTTAATTCGCCGCGCAAGATTTGCGCCCAGCCCACGACATAGCGGCACTGGCGAGACACAAACCTGTCGCCGATCCGGTCCGCGATTCGAAGGGCTTCTTCGGCGGCAACCTCTCCCGCGATGACAGGTTCGCCGAACAACAGCGCGTACACCGCTTCCAAGGCCAGCGTCTGCCCTAGCCACCACGAATCGCCGATGTCCCGCGCAAGGCCGGCCGCCTCGGTGAAGTAAGCGACGGACGCTTGGCGGTCGTCGGCGGCTCGGCACGCGCAGGCGGTCAGCGCACGCGCTACCAGCGTCGGGTCACCCAGTCCGCGCGCCTCGGCGAGCGTTGCCTGCGCATGGTCGAGATCGACGGTCACGCCCCGGAACGACTCCAATACGACTCTGCACACCGAGGCGCGCACCCGCGAAGATGGCGTCGCCATGCCATCCTGGTCTGCATCGGCAAGCGCGGCGAGAAGCCACTTCAGCCCTTCGTGCATCAGCCCGCGAGACAGCCAGAGCGGCAGCAACGACGACGCGAGCGTGAGCGCCAGATCGTTGTCTGAGCCGTCTCTGCTCCACGCGAAAGCGGCGCGTAGATTGCCGATTTCGGTTCCCGCCTGGTCGATGCGCCGTTCGTGATCCGCGCGTGCCGGTGCGTCGAGCAGGGCGACCATCGCGGTGTAGTAGTCGCGATGACGGGCCCGTATCTGGTCGCCTTCGCGGGACTCGTGGAGTTTTTCTTGTGCATACTGACGGACCGTTTCCAGCAGCCGGTAGCGGGTACCTTGCCGGGTTTCTTCGGCTACTACCAATGACTTGTCGACTAGCAGGGTGAGCTGGTCGAGCACTTGGTAGCGCTCCACCTCACCGGCTTCTCCCGCCAGCGCTTGGGCCGCGTCGAGATCGAATCCGCCGAAAAACACCGCGAGCCTTCGGAACAAGATCTGCTCGGGGTCGCTGAGCAGTTCGTGTGACCAGTCCACCGAGGCTCGCAGGGTCTGCTGGCGGCGCACCGCGGTACGCGCTCCGCCGGTCAGCAGGCGGAATGTGTCGCGCAAGCCGTGCAGGATCTCGGTCGGTGACAGCGCACGGACCCGCGCCGCAGCCAGTTCGATGGCCAGTGGCAGGCCGTCGAGCCTGCGACAGATTTCGGTCACGATCTCGGTGTTGTCGGCGGCGATGCGGAAGTCGGGTTTGGTGCGGCGAGCACGGTCGGCGAAAAGCTCAATCGCTTCGTCGGCCAGCGATAGCGATGGCACCCGCCAGCTGACCTCACCGGGCACACCGACGGGCTCACGGCTGGTTGTCAGCAACGTCAACGCCGGGCACGAGGCCATAAGGTCGTTGATTAGTTCGGCGCTGGCGTCGAGCAGATGCTCGCAGTTGTCGAGCAGCAGCAGCATCTGGCGATCGCGAATGAACCGGCGCAGCACGTCTGTTGTCCGTTGGCCGGGTTGGTCGGGCAGACCGAGAGCGCGTGCCACCGTCACTGGTACCACGTCGGGATCGGTGAGTGGGGCGAGGTCGACGTACCAGATACCGTCGGCGAATTCGGTGGCCATTATGGCCGCGACCTGTATCGCGAGGCGTGTTTTTCCCGCACCGCCCGCGCCGGTCAATGTGACGAGCCGGTTGTCGCCGAGCGCCTGGCGGATGTCATTAATTTCTGCGTGGCGCCCAATGAAACTCGTCAGTTGTGCCGGGAGACGCTCGGCGGCAACGACATTGGCCGTGCGCAGGGGAGGGAAGTCGTTGTGCAGGTCGGGATGGCAAAGCTGCACCACGCGTTCGGGGCGGGGCAGATCGCGCAGCGGGTGGGTGCCCAGGTCGGTGAGCGTGACACCCTCGGGAAGTTGGTCGATGACAAGCGGTTCGGTCGCACCCGAGAGCACTGTTTGGCCGCCGTGGGCCAGGTCGCGGAGCCGGGCGGCGCGGTTGATCGTCGGTCCGATGTAGTTGCCTTCATCGCGCAGCTGCACGTCGCCGGTGTGCAGGCCGATGCGTAACTTGATCGGTGCCAGCGGCGCCCGCTGTAGCTCCAGGGCACAGCCCACAGCGTCGGCGGCGCGGGCGAACGCGATGACGAAGCTATCGCCCTCGCCCTGCTCGACGGGTCGCACACCGTGGTGGCCGGCGACCGCGTCGGACAGCGTCTGGTCGAGTCGCTCGACGGCAACCTTCATCGCGTCGGGCTGGGTCTCCCATAGGCGCGTCGAACCCTCGACGTCGGCCAGCAGCAACGTGACCGTTCCGGTCGGAAGTTTACTCATCAGCGCGTCCATGTCTGGGTCGCTCCAGCTAACTTCGCTCATGCTAGTCAGCATGCGGGGACATGGTGGCAATTAGCATCAGCGAAATCGCCTATAGATGTGGTTCGAGAATGCGTATCTACGCGGTGGCGAACAGGGCCGGCGAGCAGACGCAAAAGCACCCGACACGCCGATTTTTTAGGTGCTTTTGCGTCTGCTCGCGCCACCACGGCTGAGCAGCGGGCCGCTGGCCGAGTAGCCGCCGTCCACGGCCAGCGCTGCGCCGGTGACGAAGGAGGCTTCGTCGCTCGCGAGAAACAGTGCGGCGGCGGCTAATTCGTTGGGTTCGCCCCAGCGCGCCATCGGGGTCGGCAGGTAGTCACCGGCAGGTATCTCTTCGCCGGGTTTGCCTCCGGCCATCCCGGTGTAGGTCATGCCGGGACAGATCGCATTGATCCGCACCTTCGTCTGCGCGTAGTCCAGCGCCGCTGATTTGGTCATCTGCACCACCGCGGCCTTGGCCGCGGCGTAACACGACAAGCCTTTCCAACCGACAAGTCCGGACGCCGAGGCGGTGTTGACGATGGCGCCGCCACCGGATTCGAGCATGGCGGGGATCGCGTACTTCATGCCGAGGAACACGCCTTTGAGGTTGATCGCCAGGACAGTGTCGAACACCGCCTCTTCTATGTCGGCCAGCGCCGCATGCGGGCCGCCGAATCCGGCGTTGTTGAGCATGATGTCTAGCCGGCCGAAGGCGTCGACGGCCGTGGCGATCATGCGTTGGACGTCGGCGGCGCTGGTGACGTCGACGCGCACCGGCACGGCGACGTCGCCGAGCAGATCGGCGATGTCACGTTCTTGCCCGCTGATATCGGCGCACACGACTCGGGCACCTTCCTCGGCGAATCTTTGGGCGGCTGCCCATCCGATACCCGAGCCCGCGCCGGTGGTGATCGCGACCTTGCCCTCAAGACGGCCCATTTAGACGATCCGGTTGCCCCGTCGCGCGCGAGAGCGCATGTCCCGCAAGTACAGCTGATAGCCCAGAATCCAGGCCCGGTGCGGAATCAGCCGGTCGGCGAGCCTTAAGGCGGCCAGCAGCCACGCGAAGCGGCGCTGCTGACCCTCCGACCAGTCCAGCTGCATCAGCGTCCGGAACTCTGGTGCCAAAAAGCCCGTCGTCGCGAACAGGTTGAACGGACCCGCCAACGTTCGCAACGGCCATGGCAGGAAGACCAACGAGGCCACCCCGCGCAGATGCTCGCGCACCGGCGGGTCGATGCTCAGCTCGTCGAGCGAACGCTTCCAGTACTCGTCGAACGCCATCCGGTCGGCCGGCCACATTCGCTCCGGCACCTGCAGCGTGGTTCCCAACCGCATGCCGTCGCGATAGACAGCGTCGGCCGCCTCGTCATCCAGCGGACCGTACAAAAACTCATGCTGCTCGACGAAGTAGCGATACAGACATGCGGCCACCCACAGCTGCAACTTGGGGTCGAATGCGTTATAGGACACCGGGCTCGACGACGTCGAGCGGACCTGCCGGTGCGCGCCGTCCACCGCGGCGCGGATCAACAGGCGGTCGGTTTCGGTGCCGATGGTCGCCACCGCCAGGTAGGTGCCGGTGGTGCGCGCCCGCTTGAACGGATGCTTGTAAACGTTGCCGCTGTCCACCGGGCTTTCCAGCACGCCATAGCCGACGCCCGGCAACGACAGCTGCATAATCACGTTCGCCGCTGGCGACAATGCCCCGGCCGGGTTCAAGAGGTCAGCGACCCGGGTTGCCGGCCGCTTCATTACGGATCGTGCCCCATGGGATCGAGTAGACCACGTTTTGACGTCCTCCGGCTTGCGCCGGGTGGATACAACCCGTGTCGCCTAAGCAACAGACGAACTGAGTTGAGGTTCACGGTTCGCAGACCGGCAAGTGTCGAGGTCTCCCCGTGCTGTCACCGCCCGCCCGGCGGCGATGTTGCGTGCGGCGTTCACGTCGGCATTGCACGGCCCCGCGTTGCAGGCGACGCACTGGAAAACCGCTTGGCTCTTGCGGTTTTCTGGCGCGACGTGCCCGCAGTAAGAGCATCGTTGCGACGTATACGCTGCCGGGACGAATTCCAGCCGCCCCGAGGCCTTGTGCTTGAGCCGGGCGACCAGCAGTCCCCACCCTTGGCGCCTGATCTCACGGTTGAGTGAGCGTTTCTGCGCGACATTAGTCCCAGGGTGTTCACGAGACCCGCGCGCCGAGCGGGTCATCGCGCGCACCTTCAAGTCTTCGATACAGATGGTGTCGAAGCGGCGGGCCAGATCGGTGGTGGTCTTTTCCACCCAGTCACGGCGGCGATCGGTTTCACGGGCGCGCAACTTCCCGATGGCCCGCCTGGTTCGTGCGCGCCGGGCAGATCCGCGCTGCGCTCGGGCGAGATGCCGCTGCAACCGGCGCAGCCGTTTGGTTTCGCCCGCACCCAGGCCGGGAGCACGCAGCAGCTGCCCGCTGGACAGCGCAACCGAGACGGCCACGCCGCGATCGAGGCCCACCACGCTGCCATTACCGGGTCCCGGGATGGGGTCGGGGATGGCGGCAAAAGCGATGTGCCAGCGCCCAGAGCGATCCAGAGTGACTCGATAAGATTTCACGGTGTCGGCGATGGTGCGCGTCCAGCGGAACTTCACCCAGCCGACCTTGGGTATCCACACCTGTCCATGGCGCCGGCTGAGCCGTTTGATGTGGCGCGGCTTGACCCCGACTTGTCGGAACCCCTCATGCGTGCCGGCCTTGCGCCACGTCGGGCGACGGTGGGTGCGGTTAAAAAAGTTGCGCATCGCCTGGGCGAAGTCCCGCAACGCCTGCTGCTGCACAGTCTGCGACCCGGCCGCCAGCCAGCCGTATTCGGACCGGGCCGCGGTCAATTGAGCACACTGCTCGTTGTAGCTGGGCGCTTGGCGACCCGCCTGCCAGTGCCGCTGCTGCTCGACGGCAAGATTCCACACAAACCGGGCATGGCGACAGTGCTCGACCAATACTGCCGCCTGCTCAGGGCTGGGAAGCAACCGAAATCTGCCCACATCGACAATCTAGGCACCACCACCGACATTTAGCCGAAGAAGGGAAGCGGCGTTTCTTCCCCGGTTAAAGCCAGGGCTTCCCACGCCGCAAAACTGATGAGACGCTGCCGGGGTGTTTGCGACGACACGGGTGGGCGTGCTGGCCGGGTACCTGGCCGACCTGGCCCTGGGCGACCCGCAACGGGGGCATCCCGTCGCGGCGTTCGGCCAAGCTGCGGCGAGGTTGGAGCGGCTGACCTACCGCGACAGCAGGATCGCCGGCCTGTTGCACGTCGGCCTGTTGGTCGGTGCGCTGGGCTTGCTGGGGGCGGCCCTGCAGCGGGCCGCCGGACGCGGGATTGGGTCGATCGTCGCCACCGCCGCGGCCACCTGGATATCGCTGGGCGGAACCTCATTGGCGCGCACTGGGCTTTCGATGGCCGAGATGCTGGAGCGCGGCGACGTCGAGGCTGCCCGACGGCTGTTGCCCTCGCTGTGTGGGCGCGATCCTGCCCGACTGGACGGTGCGGGCTTGACGCGCGCGGCGCTGGAATCGGTGGCGGAGAACACCTCCGACGCGCAGGTCGCGCCGCTGCTGTGGGCCGCGGTCGGTGGGGTGCCCGCGGTGCTCGGCTACCGCGGCATCAACACGTTGGATGCCATGATCGGCTACCGCTCGCCGCGCTATCTCCGATTCGGTTGGGCCGCAGCACGATTGGATGATGCGGCCAACTTTCTCGCCGCGCGGGCGACGGCGGCACTGGTGGTGTTGTGCGCACCGGTGATGGACGGATCCCCGTCGGGAGCGGTGCGGGCGTGGCGCCGCGACGGCGCGCGCCATCCCAGTCCTAACGCGGGCGTGGTCGAGGCGGCCTTCGCCGGAGCGCTCGGCGTGCGACTCGGGGGGCCTACCCACTACCACCACGAGTTGCAAATCCGGCCCACGCTCGGCGAAGGTCGATCGCCCACGGTGGCCGATCTGCGCCGCGCGGTGGTGTTATCGCGGGTGGTGCAGGCGGCGGCCGCCGTGTTGGTAGCGGCGTCCTGTCACACCCGCCACATACGCCTCCGCCGGTAGGGATGTTGCTTTTGGACTCATCGTGTGTCGGTCTGCCGCGACGGAAAGCGCCTACCGGCGGCGGCCATAACGGTCCGCGAGCTTCTGCTCGACGCTCATCGGAGCTTCCGGCGCACGCGCCGCCTGCTTCTCCTGCCGGCGGACCCGAATCTCGGAGTAGGCGAAATAACCCAATCCGATCGGGGCCAGCACGCCGAAGGTAATCCACTGAATGCCGTAGGACAGAAACGGCCCGGCATCCAGATGCGGGATACCGATCACGCCGAGACCGCCGGGTTGGTTCTCCACCAACTGCAGGTAGGACCCGGCCAGCGGGACCTTGGTCAACGTTGAAACCTGTTGAGTGTTAATCGAATTCACTTGCTGGAAGCCGTCTCTGGTGATCGGATCCTTGCCCTGCGCGACCGGTTCGGAGTCGCGCAGCCGTGCCGTGATAGCAACAGTGCCATCGGGCGCGCGCGGGATCGGCGGCACATGAGCGCCGGGCTCGGGCCGCACGTAGCCGCGATCCACGAGGACGGTCGGTCCGTCGTCGACGACGAACGGCGCCAGCACCTCGAGCGCCTGCTCGCCCTCGACGACCCGGAGCCGGGCCAGCACCTGCACGTCGGGCAGGTAATGCCCGGTTGCCGTCACCCGCCGCCACTGCGCACTCGGCGCCGACGAATCCTGCTGTGGCAGAAGAGTGTTCAACGGTACCGGGTCGGTGTTGAGGGAATATTCGATTTGGTGGTTTTCCCGTGATGTCCGGGTGTTCTTTCCCAGCTGCCACGGCGCGAGCACCATGAAGCACAGGTAGGTGAACGCGATCACCACCAGCGCCAGGGCTATCCAGCCGGGCCGTAACAGGAACGCGAGGCGCCGCATCAGCCCCGACCGTTCTCCGCCAGCTGTTCGTCGACCCAGTCGTGCAGGCCGGGCAGCGCGGCCTCGATGACGGTGAAAACGTCCTCGAAGTCATCGTGGTCGCCGTAGTAGGGATCCTCGACGTCGAGGGCATGCGCGCCTGAGCGCGGGTCGAATGATCGCAGCATCCGAATCCGGTCGTCGTCGGCGCCCAGCTGGCGCAACAGCCGAACGTGGTTGCGGCCCAGAGCCACCAGCAGATCGGCGGATAGGTGATCGTCATCGACCTGTGCGGCGCTGTGCTCGGTGGGGTAGCCGTGTGCTTTCAGCACCCGGGCCGCCCGCACGTCGGCGCCGCTGCCTACGTGCCAGTCGCCGGTGCCCGCACTGGTGACCCGCACCGCGTCGGAAAGCCCGCGCCGCTGGATCTGGTCGGCGAACATCTTCTCGGCCATCGGCGACCGGCAGATGTTGCCGGTACAGACGAACGTCACGTGCAGCGGCTCAGACACCCTTAGACACCTAACGCCCTCCGTAGTTCATCGACGGTCGCGGCATGCGTGACGCTGGTGGTGGTGAACCCGTCGGGGAAGTCGGCCTGCCCGTAGCCCCAGCCGACCACCACGGTGTCGATGCCATGCGCGGCCGCGCCGTCGACGTCGTGGCTGCGGTCGCCGACCATCAGCACCCGCTCGGGCAGTGGCTGTAGCTGGTCCAGCGCATGTGCCAGCACCTCGACCTTGGTTTTGCGCGAACCGTCCGGGCTGGCGCCGGCGATCACCTCGAAATGCTGATCAAGCCCGAAATGCGCGAGGATGCGCTGCGCGGTCGGCTCCAATTTGGAGGTGGCGACGGCCAGCCGGATGCCGGCGGCTTCCAGGTCGGCCAGCAGCGGAGCGATCCCGTCGAACAGGGTGTTCATGGCCCAGCCGCGGGCGCCGTACTCGGCCCGGAAGGCCGCGATCGCCGTGTCGACGTTCTCGCCGAGCTGTAGCGCGTGGAAGGTGTCGTCCATCGGCGGCCCGACGATCTGCGCGGCCAGGTCGCCCTCGGGTACCGGGGCACCGATGTGGCTGAGCGCGTGCAGGAAGCTGGCAACGATCCCTTCGGCGGAGTCGGTAAGGGTGCCGTCGAGGTCGAAGATCACCAGCTCTGGTGCTCGGGCGGCCGACTTCGTGTCTGTCACGCCCACCATTGTCGTTGATGGCGTGCAGCGAGGCATTGAGGGTGGCGTCCATTAGCTTCTCGGGGATTCGTACTCTGGCCGGGAACAGGTTTCGCGTCATACCGTTTTTGCGAGCGCCATACTCCGGAAGGCAAACGCTATGACCGACAGCACCGTCGCGGCCTGGGAACAGACGGAGATCGAAAGAGCCAACGGCTCCGGGTTGACTCCGGTGGTATTCGTGCATGGTCTATGGCTGCTTTCGAGCAGCTGGCAACGCTGGCGCGATCTGTTCGAAGCCAACGGCTACACGACGATAGCTCCGGGCTGGCCCGACGATCCGGCCACCGTCCGAGAGGCCTTCGAACATCCAGAAGTGTTCGCGCACAAAAAGGTTCAAGCCGTCACCGATCACTACCTGGACGCCATCAGGAAGCTGGAGAAGAAGCCGGCGGTGGTCGGCCATTCCTTCGGCGGATTAATAGCGCAGAAAATCGCCGGCTCCGGCGCGTCCACGGCGACGGTGACGATCGACAACGCTCCGTTCAGAGGTGTTCTGCCGCTGCCGATCTCGTCGCTGAGATCGGCATTCCCGGTCCTGGGAAATCCCGCCAACTACGGCAAGGCAATCGCGCTCACTTTCCCGCAGTTCAAATACGGATGGGCCAACAACCTCGATGACGTCGAGGCCAAAGAGCTCTACGAAACCTTCCATGTGCCGGCCCCGGGTGTGCCGCTCTTTCAGGCGTCGATCGCGAATTTCAACCCGTTAAGCGAGACTCGGGTCGACTCCAAGAACCCCGAGCGCGGTCCACTGCTGGTTATCGCGGGCGAAAACGACCACACGATTCCGCTGGCGGTCACCGAGGCCACCTTCAAAATTCAGTCCAAGCACAATCCGGGCGTCACCGAGATCGAGCGAATTCCCGGCCGGGGGCACTCCCTGGTGATCGACAACGGCTGGAAAGAGGTCGCCGACGTCGCCGTGAAGTTCATTCAGCGTTTCGTCTGACCCGACCGCGCAGCGTTTCAGTCGTCCGGACTGGGCTCGGCGATCACGGGGTTTTCCAGGGTCCCAATTTTGTCGATCTCGAGCCGCACGACGTCCCCGGCCTTGAGGTACATGCCGGGCCGGCGCCAAGCGATGCCGCTAGGCGTGCCGGTCGACAGGACGTCGCCCACTTCGAGAGTGAAGGCGCTGGACAGATACGACACCTGCTCGTAGATGTCGAAGATCATGTCTCCGGTGCGTCCGTCTTGCCGGAGGTCGCCGTTGACGTAGGTGCGCAACCCAAGGTCCAGGGGGTCGCCGATCTCGTCGGGAGTGACGATCCACGGCCCGATCGGACCATGCGTTCGAACGACTTGCTCACGACCATCCCGGGTTCGAGTGCTTGCCAATCGCGAACGCTGACGTCGTTGACGATGGTGAACCCGGCGACCACATCGAGCACGGCGGCCTTCTCGTTCGGCACGTACTTGCACCGTCGACCGATCACCACCCCCAGCTCGACTTCGTAGTCGACCTCATCGGGAGCGATCCGGGGAATCCAGACACCGTCGCCCGGACCGACGATGCAGCTCTGCTGCTTGTTGAACCAAACCTGTCGGGTCGGCCGGGGTGTGTTCGTTTCTTCGAGATGCTGCGGGTTATTGAAGCCGATCGCCAGGAACTTGGGCGGGCGAGGCACCGGCGCGGCAAGCTTCACGCTTGACAGCGCCAGCCGCGGCGCCGACGCAGCGTAGCTAGATGCTGCCTCGCGGGGCCCTCGCTCGAGGAGATCGGTCATTGCCGCCAGCGACGGATCCGCGGCGGTCAGGTCGACGATCTCATCGTGTTCGACGATCCCGACGTGGCGGCCGCCGGGCCCGTCAAACGTCGCAAGCTTCACTCCGACGCACCCTTCCTCATACAACCGCGATCATCATCGCGCACGCCGAGGTTTCGCGCTGGTCCGAAGCGGTCGGGTGATCGGCCGCTTAGCGGCGCACTAGTGTTTCACGGATGGCGAGTCTGGACGCGAGCGCGCTTGCTGCGGCGCGCTACCACGGTGATCAGGCCGTGACGGCCGGCGCGCTGGACTTCGCCGTCAACGTCCGGCACCGGCAACCGCCGGACTGGCTGGTGCAGCGGCTGACCGCGCGGCTGTCGGAACTGGCGTCTTATCCCAGCATCGACGAGGTGCACCGTGCCCAAGACGCGGTTGCCGAACGGCACGGGCGGGCCCGCCACGAGGTGCTGCCGCTGGCCGGGGCCGCCGAAGGGTTCGCGTTGTTGCCCAACCTGCGTCCGAAGCTCGCGGCGGTCATCGCACCATCGTTCACCGAGCCCACCGCCGCGCTGACCGCGGCCGGACTGCCAGTGCACCAGGTCGTGCTCCAGCCGCCCTTCCGGCTCGACGGCGCGGCAGTGCCCGACGACGCCGACCTGGTTATTGTCGGGAACCCGACCAACCCCACCGCCGTGCTCCACACCCGCGAGCAGCTGCTCGCCCTGCGCCGGCCCGGACGGGTTTTGGTCATCGACGAGGCGTTCGCCGATTCGATTCCCGGCGAGCCCGAGTCGCTGGCCGCTGAGCCGCTACCCGATGTGCTCGTGATCCGCAGCCTCACCAAGACCTGGTCGCTGGCTGGGCTGCGGGTCGGCTACGCACTCGGTGCGCCAGACTTGCTGGCGCGGTTGACTACTCAGCGCGCGCACTGGCCGCTGGGTACGTTGCAACTGACGGCCATCGCAGCCTGCTGCACGCCGCAAGCCGTCACCGATGCGGCCGCTGACGCGACTCGGCTGGTGGCCTTGCGTACGGAGATGGCGGCTGGATTGGCAGCGGCGGGTGCCAGCGTGGTCGATGGCCGGGCGCCGTTCGTGTTATTCAGCATCCCGGGTGCAGACCTGGCACGAATGAAATTGCAGAACAGAGGGATTGCCGTTCGCCGCTGTGACACGTTCGTCGGGCTGGACGAGCGCTACCTGCGGGCGGCGGTCCGCCCGGAGTGGCCGGTGCTGGTGGACGCCATCAAAGGTGAGCGCTGGTGAGCGTGCGGCTGATCGACGTCATCGAGGTGCTGGACGAGGCCTACCCGCCGCGGCTTGCCCAGTCATGGGATTCGGTCGGCCTGGTGTGCGGTGATCCCGAGGATGTGCTGGATTCGGTGACCGTGGCGGTGGACGCCACGGCGGCGGTCGTCGACGAGGTCCCCGACAACGGACTGCTGCTAGCGCACCATCCGTTGCTGCTGCGCGGCGTCGACACCGTCGCGGCCAGCACGCCGAAAGGGGCATTGGTGCACCGCCTGATCCGAAGCGGCCGTTCACTTTTCACCGCGCACACCAACGCTGACTCCGCAGCACCGGGCGTGTCCGATGCGCTGGCCCAGGCGCTTGGCCTCACCGTCGAAGCCGTGCTCGAGCCGCATTCGAACTCGGGGGATCTGGATAAGTGGGTCGTCTATGTGCCGCGCGAGAGCGCTGAAGCCGTGCAGGCGGCGGTTTTTGAAGCCGGCGCCGGTCACATTGGGGACTATTCGCACTGCAGCTGGAGCGTCACCGGTATCGGACAGTTCCTGCCGCACGACGGAGCATCGCCCGCGATCGGCAGCGTCGGCACCGTGGAGCGGGTGTCCGAGGACCGGTTCGAGGTCGTCGCGCCTGCGCGATTACGGGCCGCCGTGCTGGCGGCGATGCGCGCCGCGCACCCGTACGAGGAGCCGGCGTTCGACATCTTCGCGATGGTGCCGCTGCCGAGCGAGGCGGGACTGGGCCGTATCGGCACGCTGGCACGGCCCGAACCACTGTCCGCGTTCGTATCTCGGGTCGGTGCCGCGTTACCGCAGACTTCGTGGGGGGTGCGCGCCGCGGGGGATCCCGACAGGCTGGTGTCCAGGGTGGCGGTGTGCGGTGGCGCGGGGGACTCACTGCTGGGCGTTGTCGCCGCGTCCGATGTACAGGCGTATGTCACCGCTGATTTGCGGCATCATCCGGCCGATGAGCATGGCAGGGCCTCCAACGTTGCCCTGATCGACGTCGCGCACTGGGCAAGCGAATTCCCTTGGTGCGGGCAGGCTGCCGACGCGCTGCGGGCCCGTTTCAAAGCGGACCTACCGGTGCACGTGTGCGGCCTGCGCACCGATCCTTGGACTATGGGGAGAAATTGTTGATGAAAGCCGAAGTGACACAGCAACGTTCGTTACTGGAGCTGTCGAAGCTGGACGCCGAGCTGTCGCGGATCGCGCACCGGGTCACCCATCTGCCGCAGCGGGAGACATACGAGCGGATCAAGGCTGAACACGGCGCCGCCAGCGACCGGGTGGCCACCGTTCGAATCGCGGTGGAGGACCTGGACGCCCAGGTGTCGCGCTTCGAGTCCGAGATTGAGGCGGTGCGCCAGCGCGAGGATCGGGACCGCTCGCTGCTCAGGTCGGGTGCCACGGATGCCAAGCAGTTGTCGGATCTACAGCACGAGCTGGACACACTGGTGCGCCGGCAGACCAGCCTGGAGGACTCCTTGCTCGAGGTGATGGAGCGCCGCGAGGAGCTGGAGGCCCAGTTAGCCGTCGAGTTGGGCGCGATTGAGGCGCTGGAAGCCGACCTCGCCACTGCGCAGCAGGCTCTGGACACCGAACTTGCCGAGATCGAGCACAGCCGCGAGCTGCATGCGTCACAGCGTGACGTGCTTTGCGCGACAATCGATCCCGCCCTTTCGGCACTCTACGAGCGGCAGCGCGCCGGCGGAGGGCCAGGAGCCGGGCAACTACAAGGACACCGGTGCAGCGCTTGCCGGATCGAGATCGGGCGTAGCGAACTATCCCTCATCTCGGCGGCCGCCGACGACGAGGTGGTGCGCTGCCCGGAGTGCGGCGCGATTCTGTTGCGGGTCAAGGCTTTCGAGCAGTGAGGGTTGTCATCGAAGCCGACGGCGGTTCCCGCGGCAACCCCGGGCCCGCCGGATACGGCGCGGTGGTGTGGGACGCGGACCGCGCCAACGTCTTGGCGGAGAGCAAACAGGCGATCGGTCATGCGACCAACAACGTCGCCGAATACCGGGCCTTGATAGCCGGATTGGACGATGCCGCGAGACTGGGCGCCAGCGAGGCCGCGGTGTACATGGATTCCAAGCTGGTGGTTGAACAGATGTCAGGGCGCTGGAAGGTCAAGCATCCCGACCTGGCGCAGTTGCACGCCCAGGCCAGGACGTTGGCGGCGCGGTTCGCGCGGATCAGTTACGCATGGATCCCGCGGGAGCGCAACAAGCACGCGGACCGATTGGCCAATGAGGCGATGGACGCCGCGGCCGGGATCAATGGTGAGGCCGACAAGCCAGCCACTCAGCCTCCCAAAACCGTTGCACCGCAGTCTCCGCCGGGTTGGACCGGTGCGCGCGGCACGGCAACCAGGTTGCTGTTGTTGCGGCACGGGCAGACCGAGTTGTCGGTGCAGCGCCGCTATTCGGGGCGCGGCAACCCGGCACTCACCGAACTCGGGCGTCGGCAGGCGGAGGCGGCGGCGCGGTATCTGGCGCAGCGTGGTGGGATCGCCGCCGTGATCTCGTCGCCGCTGCAGCGGGCCTGCGAGACCGCGGCGGCGGCCGCCCAGGCGCTCGGCTTGGACGTGACCACCGACAATGACCTGATCGAGACCGACTTTGGCGCATGGGAGGGCTTGACGTTCACCGAGGCTGCCGAACGCGATCCCGAGCTGCATCGTCGCTGGCTGCGTGACACCAGCGTCGAGCCGCCGGGCGGTGAAAGCTTCGACGACGTGATGGCGCGGGTCTGCCGGGCACGCGAGCGGATCACCGAGCAATACCAAGGCACGACGGTCCTGGTGGTCTCCCACGTCACGCCGATCAAGACTCTGCTGCGGCTCGCCCTGGACGCCGGGCCGGGCATCTTGTACCGGTTGCATCTGGATTTGGCATCGTTGAGCATCGCCGAGTTCTACTCTGACGGGCCGACTTCCGTCCGGCTGGTGAACCAAACCGGCTATCTCTAGGCGGCAAGGAGACACCGATGCCGCCGTCCCAGTCAGTGAGGCAGCCCTAGTCGGCGCCGGCGGGCGTGGTCACGTATGCCCGCGTGCCACCGCCTGGCGTTGAGGTGAGCTTCATCGACCCGCCCGTCGCATCGATGCGAACCAACAGCGACGCGAGGCCAATGTGGCCTTCGGCGACGCATCGATTCAAGATGGCCGGATCGAACCCGACGCCGTCGTCGACGACGCTCAGCGTGATCGTGTCGCCCGCTCGGGCGAGGTGGACCTCTACGGTGCTCGCGCGCGCGTGCTTGTTTACGTTGGCCAGCAATTCGCGGGCCGCCCGGTACAACAGGGACTGCGACCGTGGCCGATCGACCTCTTCGAGATCGGCTTCGATGGTGAAGTTCCCGCGGTGCTCGTAGGCGCGAATCAGCTCACGCAGCGCGGCGGTGAGACCCACCTCGGTGAGCACTTGCGGATGTAGTGCGGTGACGGTGTCGCGCAGCCAGGTTGCTGTGTCCTGTACTGCCTGGTATGCGGCGTCCAGCCCCGGATCGGTATGCCGTTCGCGGACTTCGTCGAGTTCGAGTCGCGCCGCCAACAGATCCTGCAGCGGTCCGTCGTGCAGTTGTTCGGCCAGTGTCCGGGTGTGGCGCTCGTCGGCGCGCATCGACTCCGAGACAAGCGTGCGGCGCATGTCGAGCAATGCCGCCACGCGCGCCGCGGCCCGAGTCAGGAAATAACACATGGCGGTCGTCGCAGCCGCCAACCACAGCAACAATCCGAAATGGGTATAGACCACGCTCGGCAGCTCAACGGTCTCGTCGCGCTTGGAGTAGACGATCCACACACCGAGGTAACCGAGGGCGGTGCAGACGCCAACGACGGCCGCCAACGCCGGTCGGTCCTGGAACGCCACCGAAATCGGCAGCAGGAAGAACACCGGCAGCAACGCCACAGTGGCGCCACCCGACACCACACACAGCGCCAACACGGTGAACACGTCGATACCGGTCGAGGCCCAGCCGGCCCACGGCGGCACCGGGCCGCGCAGCACCACTACCACCCACACCAGTGCGGCGATGCTATAGGTGCTGAGTATCACCGCATAAGCCAACGGCAACCAGTGCTCAACCTCCCACACCGAGACCAACAACACGATCAAACCGATCAGCGGCAATCGCAGAAACGCCGACAAGCGGACGGGCTCGGCCGCAACGAAGTCGACCAGTCGAGCCAGCGAGCGGCCCATACTATTGCAGCAGTCCGCGGCGCATCGCCGCCGCGACAGCCGCGCCGCGATCAGCGACGCCGAGTTTCTCGTACAACCGTTGCACGTGGGTCTTGACCGTGGACGGCGCCAGGTACAGTTCCGCAGCGATCGCGGGGATGCTGCGACCCTGGGCGATGAAATTCAGCACCTCACGCTCGCGAGGAGTGAGCACCGGCGTCTGGGCTTCATTGCCGCGGCGGCGGATCTCCCCGGGCAGACCGGCGGCCAGGGCGGGCGACACGACATCTCGGCCCCGCGCGCAGTCCAGCACGCCGTTGACGATCTCGGCTTTCGTCGATTCTTTGGGTAGAAATCCCGCGGCGCCCTCCGCCAGGGCGTGGAAGACGATCTCCGATTCATCGTGCGCCGACAGCAGCAAAACCCTGGTCGGAAGGCCCTCGGCGCGCACCGCGGCGGCGACTTTTGCACCGTCCATCCCGGGCATTCTGTAATCCAGCAACGCGACGTGGGGTAGATGAGCTTTAATCAGAGCCAAGGCAGTCACGCCGTCATCGGCTTCAGCGACTACCTCCACTGAGCCACTCGACGTCAGCGCGCGCACGACCCCGTCGCGAAACAGTGGGTGATCTTCGCCCACGACAACGCGGACTTTCTCGGTCGCCGCGTCGATCACGCCGCTTAGTGTCGCATAGCTGTTCGCGTCGTTTCCCCCAATCGGGGGACGCGCAATTCATCCCGTGCATCGCCTGCTCGGCGGACTGACACTGCCGGCCCGCGACGGAAGAGTCATGGCCAAGGGGGGACCAGCCGCACAGGAGGGTCCGACAGTGTCCAAGACGGATGTGAACGTCGCCGAAATCACTACGGTGGCCGACGAGCGCACAGCGTGGGTGCTCCAGGGGCTATGTCTCACCGCCGATCCCGACAAACTCTTCGTCCGTGGGGCGGCGCAGAAGAAAGCGGCTGCGCTGTGCCGGGATTGTCCGGTCAAAGCCGAGTGCCTCGCTGATGCGCTCGACAACGAGGTCGAGTTCGGTGTCTGGGGTGGCATGACCGAACGGCAGCGGCGGGCGCTGCTCAAGCAGCACCCTGAGGTGGAATCCTGGTCCGACTTTTTCGCCTCCCGGCGCCAGGCCGCTAGCGGGGCGCGGGGTGTCCGCCGAAAGTCCGTGGCTGGTTGAAGTCTCGGTGAACGCCACGAGCGCGAGGTTGGCTTCGGCTGGGCCGCCTCGTTGGTGGTGGCCAACGGTCGCTGCTTGGTTTCCGGTAGCCAGTAGGTCGATGCGAGGCTAACCAAGACCAGGATCGCCATCATGAGTCCGATGGCCCAGCCGCCATGGCGGATCACCAGCTAGGAGTCAGCCCCACTGCGACGGTGGACAGACCCATGATCAGCAACGTTGCAATCAAGGTGGTTTTGCGGCCGACGCGATCACCGAAATGGCCAAAAACGGCCCCGCCCAGCGGTCGGGAGACAAACGCCGCGGCAAACGTGCCCATCGAGGCGACTGCTGCCATCGTGGCGTTGAGGTTCGGGAAAAACACGGTGGGAAACGTCAAAGCTGCCGCGGTGCCGTAGATATAAAAGTCGTAGAACTCGACGGCCGTGCCCATGACGCATGCGGCCGCGACGCGTTTAGCGGACCCGCCCCCCAGCCTCCGGGGATGCGGTCACCGGGGCATGACCGCTCAGACCTTGATGTTGATCGATAGATGCCGCCTTCTGGGTCGACGAGGGCTTCGGGGGCGAGCCGTTGGCTTGGCATTCTCTTGCGGGTACGGTAGTCACCTGCGGACGAGTTGGCCGGGCGGCCGCGGCGCGTGCCGGTACACCGGTGCGGGTCGAGGAAAGTCCGGACTTCGCAGAGCAGGGTGATTGCTAACAGCAATCCGAGGTGACTCGCGGGAAAGTGCCACAGAAAACAGACCGCCACCCTCGCGGTGGTAAGGGTGAAACGGTGCGGTAAGAGCGCACCAGCATTCCGGGTGACCGGGGTGGCTTGGCAAACCCCACCCGAAGCAAGGTCAAGAAGGCCGCACCGAAAGTGCGGCCGCGCAGGCGATCGAGGGCTGCTCGCCCGAGCCTGCGGGTAGGCCGCTCGAGGCACCCGGCAACGGTGTGTCCAGATGGATGGTCGCCGCCGTGCCGCCGTTGGCTATGCCGCGGCGGCGGGGAACAGAATCCGGCTTACAGGCCAGCTCGTCCGCCTTACGTCTGCGACCTGCGTATTCAGCTGGTCGTAGCCGCCTCCGTCCGCAGTGCGTCCGCAGTGAATCCGAGCACCGAGTCAATTGCGTCCCGCGTCCGGTCGTCAGAATCGGGCCACAGATGGCTGTAGGTGTCCAACGTCTCGACCGCGCTGGCGTGGCCGAGTCGTGACTGGACCGTCTTCACACTCTCCCCGTGACGGATCAACAGGCTTGCGTAGTAGTGGCGCAAGGCGTGGAAGCCCGTACCGTCCGGAAGCCCAGCCGCCTTGACCGCAGCGCGCCACTTGTGCCCGAACACCGACCGGGTTATCGGCTTCCCCGCCAAAGTGAACACCCGGCCGTCAGGGCCGTCGGGAAATTCCGCTAGATGTGCCGCCAGCGCGTCCACAACCACCCGTGGTCCGTTTACCACCGGTACGTGGCTGATCTCAACAGCCGACTGAGTGGTCTACTCTTGGTTCTCTTCGAGTACCGCCCGGCAGCGCCCACAAGACCGCGAAAGACGCGGCGGCCAAGAAGACCGCGGTGACGAAATAGCTACGTGGGCAGATCCACCCGCAGCGCCAGGTGCTCATCGAGTATCCGGCGCAGCGCGGCGTCCATCGGATGCGCGGATGCGAGGTCGCGGCCGAACCGGCTGTCCACCACGACTACCGTGCCCTCACGCAGTTCGGCGGTGTCGACCTGATCGACGAACGGATCGAACAATGCGGGCGGCGTGGCCAGGTAATACAGCGCCCGGCGCGACTGGTTCAACCCGGCGGCATACATCAGTCCGTGTTGGGTGATCACGAAGAGTTCCGAGGTGATCCTGGCGTTCGGGGCTTCGGCTTTGGCCCATGCCATTGCGGCGCACCGCGTCGGTGCCAATCTATCGGGGACGTCGTCAGTCAGCGTGAGTAACTTTTCGACGAGTGCTCCACCCATTCGCGGATATGCGTCGATGGCAGGTCTGAAGTACCGCTGGAAGATCTCGCCGAAAAAGTCGTACAGTTGCTCGCTCATCGCAGCTCCCAGGTTTCAGACGGACACCTCAATTGTGCGCCCGTAGCGTCGGCTGAGCACAGGTTTGGCCATGACGGCGGCCTTAATGATGTCGATGGTGACAACGGAAAGGCCGTGGGCCTTGACCTAAATTGCTGGGCGCTCGTCGCCCTGCTCGGTATTGTTAATCAAGGCCAAGAGATCGCTCGTACGCCTCCGAACGTGAGCGAACGGCAACCGCGCCACCCGGCACGGTGCCCTTCGGAGAAGGCCGGGGTTTGTAGCTAATGCTGCTACGCGCCAAGACGGGAGCACCCAGATGTCCGAACCGGAATATCGACAGTACTGGCGCGAGCTGTACCCCGAATATTCCGAACCCAAATCCACGGCGCACTGGTACGGAAAGTGGAAGACGGCCATGACATGCATGGGCCTCTTTGGCGAACGGCAGCAGGCCCGGCACGAGTGGATCGCGACCGGCCCGCGTCGCGGGCGCGAAGAATCCCACGCGACTGCGGTCGTCACCTACCACGCGTCACCGGTGAGTTCATTAACCGTGAAAGTGTGCCTGACTTGCGTGTGGATTTCGAGAAACCTCGACGAGGAACACCCAGGGATTACCGGTGATGGCTGAAGTAGAACACCGGCGGTGTCCCTGGTGCGGAATCGTCATTCACTGGGCACCTTGCAGCGGTTCATATGCGAATTGGCACCGGCACCGTGAGCGCCGACGGCCCTCGTGGAATTGTGCAACGCCCAATCCTTTAAGACCCTGGACCGCTTCGCCGCCATCAGCGTCGCGCCGACGCCCGCAACCAGCTCAGCAACAGACCGGCACACCTTGCCCGACTAGGACCAGGGCGGATCCGTCACCTGTGATGGGCCGACCAGCGCCAGCGTGGCCGCCGACGCAACCACGAAAAAGCTCACAGTCGCTCCATCTCGCGTGCCAGTCGCGGGTATTCCAGATACGCCATGCGGGTTTGGTAAGGACGCCGCTTCGAGCGTGACGTCGTAGGTGTGGTCACGAAGATCCGGCTCAGCAGCGCAACCCACCGACGGTCCTTCCGTCGCACACCCGTTGCTGCCGCAGTGCCCAGGGCCACCTGTGCCTCGGTGATCAGAACCGTCGTGTCAAAGGCATGGTCCTGCGTCGGAACGCCGTCTTGCTGCAATACGCCCGGCGGGTCGCATGCGGGCGGCTCAGGCGCTCCCGTTATCTCGATCGTCATTTCTCAACCTTGTATTTCGATATGTGCCGGCTGAGCCGGCTGACGAAAGTAGCAACGTCTTCGATGTGACCGTCATTCCGCATGCAGGTGGTCCCCGAGCTGCGCAGTTTTGGCGATATCGGTGACCACGACATCCCGGCTAGGCACTTCTCGCGCAGCTGGCGTCGCGCATGGCTATTGAATGTGAGGATGACTTGAGCACGACCCCGATCGCTCGGTGGAGTAGCGCCATCTCGTGACCACCCAAGCAGCTCGTGAATAGGGGGTTATTCGCCAGCACGGATGTTTCGGCGTCGGCGGCATCTGAATGCGACCCACCTGTCAACGATGTCGGGGACTCTCGGACGCTGCAGGGAAAAGCAGTAGTCCACTTCTGCATACCGATCTCAAAGGAAAAGCACATACTGGGGATGGCTCGGAGGTGCGAGATGTCGCTCACTGGAGGTGCGGGATGTCGTATGTGATCGCGGCGCCGGAGATGATGGCGGCGACGGCCACGGATCTGGCGGGTATCGGTTCGGAGCTTAGCGCGGCGCATTTGGCGGCGGCACCCCCGACCGTTGCGCTGGTGCCCGCAGCCGCCGACGAGGTGTCGGCGGGTGTCGCGCACCTGTTCTCCCGCTACGCCGAGGACTTTCATGGGTTGGCGGCCCAGGCATCGGCGTTTAACGATCAGTTCGTGCAGAACCTGCGGGCCGGTGCGTTTTCCTACACGGACATCGAGGCGGCCCTCACGGCGTTGTTGCACCACGATTTGCTCGACTGGCTGTATAGCCAGTACGGGGTGCCCAACGTCGTCAACGCCCTCGCCGATCTGGAATTGGCGATCGTGATTCCGATCCTGCTCGTGACCTCTCCGATCTGGATCCCGCTCCTCCTTATCCTCAGCCCCCTCATCCTCCTTTTCGTCCTCTTCGCGGCCATCTTGGCGGGAGCCTGATGAGGCACCAGACGAGCGGCACGATGCCTGATTCATACTGGCCGTAGTCAGTGGTCTCGCGGTCCGACAGGCTGTCGAGTTCGTCGGCTAGCGATAGCAGCGTTGCCGCGAGCTGGCGGGCGGTCTCTGCGTCTAGATCGTTCCTTGCAAGCGGTCAGAATCCACCACGATGTTGCGGTTGAGTACGGCGCCGCTGATGTCCTGCTGACCTCAGATGTAGGCGGGGACACCGTGGGTTTGTACGGCGTTCTTGAATTGGCGGATCGTGCGCTCCCCGTCGTGTTCCCAGGGGAGTGCTCCGATGGCGCCATGGGGGGGTGGGATGGCTGTGGTTATGGTGGCTTTTCCCTTCCGTGCAAGTAAACCCCTGGGTGATTGTCTAGGCAGCTGGTTATGCCCGGGATGACGAGCGGTCCCACCAACCCGATGCCGTCGCGCACCCGGACGGGAAGGTGCGGGATGCCGCGGCTGTGCAGGTCGCGCAACCATGCGAGGGTCGGCGACGAGGGAGTCCGACAGGATCACCAGATCCACGGCCGCCGACGTGACGGCGGCATGCGGCTGGCTGCCGTGCGCAATCCGGGCCCCCGAGCAGCGCAGGGCCTCGACGAGCAGGTCCGACAGGGGGCCGCGGCAGTGCACCCTGATCAGCTCGTCCGCCTCAAGCGCCTGTTCGCGAGCGTGCGTGTCTGTACGACGACGCGCCGTGCGGGGCGGCATTGTGCGCACGCTCGCCCAGTCAGTGCCGCGCTTTCTTCACTGCCTTGGCAAGTTTGCGCAACGCGGCGTCCAGTTGATGATGGCTGCTTTCGGCTAGCTCGACCTCGCGCTCGAACAGCAGACCGTAGGTGAAAGTGTCCTCGCCGGCAACGTGCGCGGCTTCGGTCTGCGCAATCAGGTGTTCACGGCTGACGACGCTGTCCTGGTGATCACCGAGCAACGACTGGATCGCCTTGGCCTGCTCAGCCACCTTGTCCGCACCGGTAGCCGCCGCCGTATAGCGTAATCGCTTGGCGCGCTTGCGGATTCGGTGCAATGCCTCGTCGGCGTCGTGCTCGCCGCCGTCATCTGCGGGCGAGTCGGCCTGCTCGGCTTCGGCGGCAGCTTTTGCGGCCTTGCGAACCTTTTTATAGGCCGTGTCGATGGTTACCTGCGCGGGCTCCTCCCCAGCGGGGGCCGTGACAACTTCGGCCACCAGCGAGTCCAGGGTGTCGAGCAGGCGGAAGTATCGCTCCGAGCGCATTGCGACCAGCGACCGCCGCAGCCCGGTCTGATACCTGCGGCGAGCACCCTTGACCAGACGCTCCCGTATCGGTCCCCGCACCAGCTCCGGCGCCAACTCGTCGAGCTGCCGCTGGTAGCGCTCGGCGAGCACTTCGGCGTCGCGCGCCACACCCAAGACAGCGGCGAGCTCGCGCAGTTCGGCTTGCAACCACTCGCTGTCGGTTGATCCGAACGAGTCCTGGGAGTCGCGCAGCAGGCTGCGGAGCTTGCGGGTGGTCACCCGCATCTGGTGCACGGAATCGGGAGCGTCGGCGCGCACAGCGCGATCCCACACCAGCAGCTGATCGATTTGCTCGGCCACCGCGCGGTGTAGCGGGTCCGCGGGCGTTTCGCTGGACTTCGGCGTCTCACCGAGCACGCGCGCGAGCTTGGAGCCGTGACCGGCGGGCGCCGCGCCGGCATCCAGGAGCCGATTGCTCAGGCGGTTCAGCAGGTCGGTATCGGGGGCCCCGTTCTCGGCGAGCTCCAGTTCCCATTCGCGCCACTGCTGTTCGTCCGGTCCCGAATCGGAGTCCCCGGCCGCCCACGCGGTGACATAGTCATTGCTGAATTCCGCCAGCTCGGTTCCGTCGACGCCGTACAGCACCTGGTTTTCTCGTCGGGTGGTGATACGCGCGACCGGCCCGAGCGGTCGGTCGCGGACGATCGCCAGCACCACATCCAGCAACTCGCTTGGCACGGTGGCCTCGTCGGACGCGTCCAGCGGCGCGCGCACCTCGGTGCGCGCATCGGGTCCGGACGGCAACTTCAGGTGCCAACCGGCGTCGGTGCCGCCGGTGCGCCGTCGCAGCGTGATCTTGTTGCGTGCCAGGTCGTGGGCTGGTGTATCGAAGTAGGTCGCGTCCAGCGACTGCACCGGTGCCTTTCCGACGCGGGCAACCGCGGCGATGCCTTCGAACGACGGCGACACTGTCGACTCACCGACGTCGAACTTGCGCTCTACCTCCTGATGACGTGAGGTTTTGGGCGCTTTTCCAGGCATTCTCGCCTCCGTTGAGGGTCGGGTAGGCCCCCTAGCGTGCCATATTCGGGTTACGGACCGGTCCGCGACGGCTAAGGTTTGCTATGCGAGTACCTGGTGTAAGGAGCTGCTCATGATGTCTTTCGGGCGTACGGTCGCTATCGCTGGTGTGGTAAGCGGGGCAATGCTTTTCGGAGCGCCTTCCGCTGTGGCCGATCCGACGGATCCCGCACCGGCGCTGCCGAATTGCACGGCGGCAGACATGGCCGGGGTGGCTGCCGGCGTCGCGGCAACGACGTCGGCCTATATGTTCGCCCACCCAGACGTCAACGACTACTTCACCAGTCTGAAGGGCACACCGCGTAGCGATATGCGTGCCAAGCTGCAGCAGTACATGGATGCCAACCCGCAGGTCCACGCTGATCTAGAAGGCATTCGCCAGCCGATGGTCGATTTTCGCAGTCGGTGCGGAGTGGGCCAAACCGGCGACAACGACTGATCAGTTAAAAGCAGTGCTCGTCGGCCGGGAAAACCCCGCTCGCCACCTCTTCTGCGTATTGCATTGCAGCACAGCGTAATTCACTCCCGATATCGGCGAATCGCTTGACGAACCGGGCGGTCTTGCCACCGCTCATGCCAGCCATGTCCTGCCAGACCAGCACCTGGCCGTCGCAGTTGGGGCCGGCCCCAATCCCGACGGTCGGGATCGTCAGCTTGCCGGTGATCTGAGTGGCCAATTCGGCCGGAACCATCTCCATCACGACGGCAAACGCCCCGGCTTCGGCGACGGCGATCGCGTCGTGCACGGTCTGCTCCGCGGCATCGCCGCGACCCTGCACCCGGAAGCCGCCGAGGGTGTTGACGCTTTGCGGCGTGAAGCCGATGTGCGCCATCACCGGGATGCCCGCCGCACTCAGGCACTCGATCTGCTCGGCGACGCGCTCACCGCCCTCGAGCTTGACGGCGTGCGCACCGCCCTCCTTCATGAAGCGGGTGGCGGCCGCCAGCGCGGCGGCGGGTCCCGCCTCGTAGCTGCCGAACGGCAGGTCCGCGACCACCAGGGCGTGCGGAGCGCCCCGCACCACCCCACGGACCAACGGGATCAGCTCGTCGATCGAAACCGGGACGGTGGTGTCATAGCCGTAGACGACATTGGCCGCCGAATCGCCGACCAGCAGCACCGGGATGCCGGCCTCGTCGAAAACCTGGGCGGTCGAATAGTCGTAGGCCGTGAGCATCGCCCACTTGTGGCCTTCGGCCTTCATCTTCTGCAGGTGGTGGGTGCGGATCTTGGTCCTTGGGCCGGAAGGCCCGGAAGGGCCCGAAGGCCCAGAGCTGCCATAGACATTTTGCTCAGACATCACTGTCCTCGATGGTGTGGTCCGGTCGATCCTCGTGGCCCCTTCGGGGTCCCCGGGTTCGTCTGACGTTGCAAGTCTGCCATCTCGACCGCGTAAAAGCACGGTCCCGCCGGTGTGACACTTGCCATCGTCGGATGCTTCTGCTCTCGCTGGGTGAACAGCCGCTGACGAGAATCTCAGGTTGGCTCTGGCAGCATAGGTGGACATGGGCCTGCCTCGCCGCGACAAGATCGCGCACACGTTGCTGATCTGGACGGCGATTGCTGCGGTGGCGCTGGTGGCGGCGGGCTGCGTGCGGGTGGTCAGTGGGCGCGCTCTGATGGCCGGGCCGAAGCTGGGCCAGCCGGTGCAGTGGAACCCGTGCCGTTCTGCCAGCGGCTCGGTGAAAATCCCCGGCGGCGCATTGTGCGGCAAGCTCGCCGTGCCGGTCGACTACAGCCACCCGGGTGGCCCAGCTGGTGATGTGGCGGCGCTGGCGATGATTCGCTTTCCCGCGACGGGCGACAAAATCGGTTCGCTGGTGATCAACCCGGGCGGCCCCGGCGAGTCCGGGATCGAGGCCGCCCTGGGTGTGGTTCAGACGTTGCCGAAGCGGGTTCGGGAGCGGTTCGATCTGGTCGGATTCGATCCGCGGGGGGTGGGCATGTCGCGGCCCGCGGTCTGGTGCAACTCCGACGCCGACAACGACCGTCTGCGCACCGAGCCGAACGTCGACTACAGCCCGGCGGGCGTGGCGCACATCGAGGACGAAACCAAACAGTTCGTGGCCCGCTGCGTCGGCAAGATGGGCAAGAACTTTCTGCGCAACATCGGAACCGCCGCCGTCGCTAGAGATCTCGACGCCATCCGTGCGGCGTTGGGCGACGACAAGCTGACCTATCTCGGCTACTCGTACGGCACCCGAATCGGCTCCGCCTACGCCGAGGCCTACCCGCAGCGTGTGCGGGCGATGATCCTTGACGGCGCCGTCGACCCCAACGCCGACCCGATCGAGGCGGACTTGCGACAGGCCAAGGGATTTCAGGACGCATTCAACGACTACGCTGCCGACTGCGCCAAGAAGCCGACGTGCCCGCTGGGCACCGATCCCAGCAAGGCCACCGACGTCTACCACAGCCTGGTCGATCCGCTGGTCGATCCGAACAACCCGATGCTCGGAAAACCGGTGCCCACCAACGACAAACGCGGTTTGGGTTATTCCGACGCGATCGTCGGCACCATCATGGCGCTGTACTCACCGACGCTGTGGCACCACCTCACCGACGGCCTGTCCGAGCTCGTCGACCACCACGGCGACACGCTGCTCGCGCTGGCCGACATGTATATGCGTCGCGACTCGCACGGGCACTACAGCAATGCCACCGACGCCCGCGTGGCGATCAATTGTGTTGACCAGCCTGCGATTACGGACCGGGCCAAGGTCGTCGACGAAGACCGTCGCTCCCGCGAGGTCGCCCCGTTCATGAGCTGGGGGCAGTTCACCGGCAATGCCCCGCTGGGCACCTGCGCGTTCTGGCCGGTGCCACCGACCAGCAAGCCGCACACCGTCTCGGCGCCCGGGCTTACCCCGACCGTTGTGGTGTCCACGACTCACGACCCGGCGACGCCGTACAAGGCCGGGGTCGATCTGGCCAACCAGCTTCGCGGCGCCCTGCTGACCTTCGACGGAACCCAACACACGGTGGTATTCCAGGGCGACAGCTGCATCGACGACTACGCAACCGAGTACCTGATCGGCGGTACCACACCGCCGAACGGCGCGAAGTGCTGACACCCCGCTCGCCAACGAAGCCACCGAGACGAGATGAAGGCGTGACCTTTTCGCGCTGCCCGCGCGTATCCAGAGATGTAACGATGGCAGCCATGTCGCGCCTGAGACCGTTGAGCTCGGCGCTGCTTTCGTTTGGGCTGCTGGTTGCGGGACAACCGTTGATGGCTGTAATGGCTATGCCGGTTGCGGGGGCCACTCCGGAACCCGGTGCCGGTCAGACCCAAGCGCCGCAGCCCGCCGCGGCGCCCCAGCAGAACTGGGGCAGCTGCAGTCAATTCATTGACGACACCAGTGAAATTCCCACCGCGAAGTGCACCACGGTGTCGGTTCCGATCGACTACGCCAATCCCGCTGGCGCGCAAGCCAAGCTGGCGGTGATCCGCATTCCTGCGACGGGGCAGCGGATCGGATCGCTGCTGGTCAATCCAGGCGGCCCGGGGGCGTCGGCGGTGGAGATGGTCGCCGGGATGGCCGGAGACCTGCAGAACACCGAGATCAGTCAGCATTTCGACCTGGTGGGCTTCGACCCCAGAGGGGTGGGCCACTCGACTCCGGCGCTGCGGTGCCGCACCGACGCCGAGTTCGACGCCTACCGGCGCGACCCGATGGTCGACTACAGCCCGGCCGGGGTGGTGCACATCGAGAAGATCTACCAAAACCTGGCCCAGGAGTGCCTCAACAAGATGGGCAAAGGTTTCCTGGCCAACGCCGGCACCACGTCCGTCGCGCACGACATGGACATGGTCCGACAGGCCCTCGGCGACGACCAGATCAACTACCTCGGCTACAGCTATGGCACCGCGATCGGCACCGCCTACCTGGAAGGCTTCAGCGACCACGTGCGGGCGATGGTGCTCGACGGCGCCATCGACCCGACCGAGGGCCCAATCCAGGAGAACGTCGAGCAGATGGCGGGATTCCAGACCGCCTTCAACGCCTACGCGAAGGACTGCGCCCGCTCGACGGCCTGCCCGCTGGGCACCGATCCGGACCAATGGGTCAACCGTTACCACGCCCTGGTAGACCCGCTGGCCACCAAGCCGGGTAAGACGTCGGATCCGCGTGGACTTGGCTACGCCGACGCCACCACCGGCACCATCAACGCGCTCTACACCCCGCAGCACTGGAAGTACCTGACCAGTGGCCTGCTCGGGCTGCAAAAGGGGACCGACGCCGGTGACCTGCTGATGCTCGCCGACGACTATGACGGCCGCGATAAGAATGGGCACTACACCAACGACCAGGACGCGTTTAACGGTGTCCGGTGCGTCGACGCGCCGGCACCCACCGATTCGGCGAGCTGGGTGAGCGCCGACCAACAGATCCGCCAGGCTGCGCCGTTCCTGTCCTACGGCCAGTTCACCGGCAACGCGCCCCGTGACATCTGCGGAATGTGGCCGGTGCCGGCGACGATGGCCCCACACCCAGCGCCGGCGGTGCCGGCCGGGAAGGTCGTCGTCGTCTCCACGACGCGCGACCCCGCCACCCCCTACCAGGCCGGGGTGAACCTGGCTCACCAGCTGGGCGCGCCGCTGATCACCTACGACGGCACCCAGCACACCGTGGTCTTCGACGGCAATCAGTGCGTGGACAACGCGGTGACGGCCTACTTCGTTGACTTGACGTCGCCGCCGCCGCTACTGCGGTGTGCGCAGCAGCAGTGAGCCAGCGCTAACGCGCGGAAATGCTTCTGGGCTGGCATCAGTAACACAGTATTAACAGGCGTTGCCTACTGTTCGGGTTATGGATCGACAGAAGGAATTTGTTCTCCGCACGCTCGAGGAACGCGACATCCGCTTTGTCCGGCTCTGGTTCACCGACGTGTTGGGTTACCTCAAGTCGGTCGCGATCGCGCCCGCCGAGTTAGAGGGCGCTTTCGAGGAGGGCATCGGGTTCGACGGGTCCTCGATCGAGGGCTTCGCGCGGGTCTCGGAGTCCGACACCGTGGCACATCCGGACCCGTCGACCTTCCAGGTGCTGCCCTGGGAGAGCGGCGGCCACCACCATTCGGCGCGGATGTTCTGTGACATCACCATGCCGGACGGCTCGCCGTCCTGGGCGGACCCGCGGCACGTGCTGCGCCGTCAGCTGCAGAAGGCCAACGACCTCGGCTTCTCCTGCTACGTGCATCCGGAGATCGAGTTCTTTCTGCTCGAGCCCGGTTCGGAGGATGGGACGTCGCCCATCCCGGTCGACAACGCCGGTTATTTCGACCAGGCGGTGCACGACTCCGCCTCGAACTTCCGCCGGCACGCGATCGACGCCCTGGAATTCATGGGCATCTCGGTGGAGTTCAGCCACCACGAGGGCGCGCCCGGCCAACAGGAGATCGACCTGCGCTTCGCCGACGCGCTGTCGATGGCGGACAACGTGATGACGTTCCGCTACGTCATAAAAGAAGTCGCGCTCGAAAACCGTGCGCGGGCGTCGTTCATGCCCAAGCCGTTCGCGCAACACCCCGGCTCGGCGATGCACACGCACATGAGCCTGTTCGAGGGCGACGTCAACGCCTTCCACAGCGACGACGACCCGCTGCAGCTCTCGGATGTCGGCAAGTCGTTCATCGCCGGAATTTTGGAGCACGCCTCCGAGATCAGCGCGGTCACCAATCAGTGGGTCAATTCCTACAAGCGGCTGGTGGTCGGCGGCGAGGCTCCCACCGCTGCGTCGTGGGGCGCCGCCAACCGGTCCGCGTTGGTCCGGGTTCCGATGTACACGCCGCACAAGACGTCGTCGCGACGCATCGAGGTGCGCAGCCCAGATTCGGCCTGTAACCCCTACCTGGCGTTCGCCGTGTTGCTGGCCGCCGGATTGCGCGGCGTGGAGAAGGGCTATGTGCTGGGGCCGCAGGCCGAGGACAATGTGTGGGACCTGACGTCCGAGGAACGCCGCACGATGGGCTACCGGGAGCTACCGACCAGCCTGGACAGTGCACTGCACGCCATGGAGACTTCGGAGCTGGTCGCGGAAGCGTTGGGGGAGCACGTATTTGATTTCTTCTTGCGCAATAAGCGCACGGAGTGGTCGAACTACCGCAGCCACGTCACACCGTACGAGCTGAAGACATATTTGTCGCTGTAGGACCCTGTCGCTCTAGGTAATTGCCGCCGGTCGGTTAGGCCGGCAGGGGGCTTGCGCTACCGTCGTGGTCGTGACCAAACCCGCGACGCAGCGCCCCAAGCTGCCGAGTGTCGGCCGGCTCGGACTGCTCGATCCGCCCGCGAGCGAGCGTCTGGCACAGCTGGGTTGGTCCGCGCACGACGATCCGGCTCACGTCGACCTGCTGTGGGCGCTGTCGCGCGCCCCGGACGCCGACGCTGCGCTGCGCGCGCTGGTTCGCCTGAACGAAAACCCCGACACGGGGTGGGACGAGTTGAGCGCCGCGTTGCTCACCGATCGCGGGTTGCGCGGGCGACTGTTCGCGGTGCTGGGTTCTTCGCTGGCGTTGGGCGATCACCTGGTCGCCCATCCGCAGTCCTGGAAGCTGTTGCGGGGCAAAGTCACATTGCCCACGCGCGATCAATTGCGGGAAACGTTCGACGTGTGCCTGAATTTTGAGGACGAAACGCTGGACGACACGTCGGTCGTGCTGGGCTCGGCCGTGTCCCGGTTGCGCAGCGTGTATCGCGACCAGCTGTTAGTGCTGGCCGCACTCGACCTGGCCCCGACGGTCGAGGACGAGCCGGTGCTGCCGTTCACCGTGGTCGGCGCCCAGCTCGCCGACATGGCGGACGCCGCGCTGGCGGCCGCGCTGCGGGTGGCCGAGGCGACCGTGTGCGGTGGGGACCGAACACCACCGCGGCTGGCGGTGATCGCGATGGGCAAATGCGGTGCCCGCGAATTGAACTACGTCAGCGACGTCGACGTCATCTTCGTCGCCGAGCAGGCCGACGCGCTGTCGGCCCGGGTGGCCAGCGAGATGATGCGCATCGCAACGGACGCATTCTTCCAGGTCGACGCCGGGCTGCGGCCGGAGGGCCGCAACGGTGAGCTGGTCCGCACGGTCGAGTCACATGTCGCTTACTACCAGCGCTGGGCTAAGACCTGGGAGTTCCAGGCGCTGATGAAGGCCCGTTTCGCGGTGGGAGACAGCGAGCTCGGCGAGCGATACCTGGCCGCGGTGTCGCCCATGGTCTGGATCGCCTGCGAGCGTGACGATTTCGTGACCGAGGTGCAGGCCATGCGGCGGCGGGTGGAGCAGTTGGTTCCCGTCGACGTGCGCGGCCGCGAGCTCAAACTCGGCAGCGGCGGGCTGCGGGATGTGGAGTTCGCCGTGCAGCTGCTGCAGTTGGTGCACGGACGCGGTGACGAGTCGCTGCACGTGGCTTCCACGGTGGACGCGCTGGCCGCGTTGAGCGAGGGCGGCTACGTCGGGCGCGAGGACGCGGCGAACATGACCGCGTCCTACGAGTTCTTGCGGCTGCTCGAGCACCGGCTGCAGCTGCAGCGGCTCAAGCGCACCCACATGCTGCCCGAGGCCTCCGACGACGAGGCCGTGCGCTGGTTGGCGCGGGCGGCCCACATCCGCCCCGACGGCCGTCACGACGCGGCGGGGGTGCTGCGCGAACAGCTCAAACACCAGAACCTGCGGGTGTCCCGGCTGCACGCCAAGCTCTTCTATCAGCCGCTGCTGGAGTCGATCGGGCCCGCCGGGCTGGAAATCGTGCACGGCATGACGTCGGAGGCGGCCGAGCGGCAGCTGGCGGCGCTGGGCTACGAGGGGCCGCAGACCGCGCTCAAGCACATGTCGGCGCTGGTCAACCAGAGCGGACGGCGCGGACGGGTGCAGGCGGTGCTGCTGCCCAGGCTGCTGGACTGGATGTCGTACAGCCCCGACCCGGACGGCGGACTGCTGGCCTACCGGCGACTGAGCGAGGCGTTGGCCACCCAAACCTGGTATCTGTCCACCCTGCGGGACAAGCCCGCGGTGGCCAGGCGGCTCATGCACGTGCTGGGGACGTCCGCGTATGTCCCGGATCTGCTGCTGCGCGCGCCTGAGGTCATCCAGCGATACAGCGACGCGGCGGGCGGTCCCAAGCTGCTCGAGACCGAGCCCGCCGGGGTGGCGCGCGCGCTGGTCGCCTCGGCCGCTCGGCACTCCGACCCGGTGCGTGCGATCGCCGCAGCACGCGGGCAGCGGCGTCGTGAGCTGGCCCGCATCGGATCAGCGGACCTGCTGGGCTTGCTCGAGGTCACCGACGTGTGCCAGGCGCTCACCTCGGTGTGGGTGGCCGTGCTGCAGGCCGCCTTGGACGCGTTGATCCGGGCCAACCTGCCCGAAGACGGCCCCCAAAAAGGAAAGGCGCCCGCGGCCATCGCCGTGATCGGGATGGGCCGGCTGGGCGGCGCCGAGCTGGGTTACGGCTCGGACGCCGACGTCATCTTCGTCTGCGAGCCGGTCGCGGGTGTCGATGAACCTTTGGCGATCCGATGGTCGACCTCGATCGCCGAGCAGGTTCGGTCGCTGCTGGGCACACCCAGCGTCGACCCTCCGTTGGAAGTTGACGCCAATTTGCGGCCCGAGGGCCGGACCGGTCCGCTGGTCCGCACGCTGGCCGCCTACACCGCCTATTACGCGCAGTGGGCGCAGCCGTGGGAGATTCAGGCCCTGCTACGCGCGCACGCGGTGGCCGGCGACGCGGAATTGGGCCAGCGGTTCCTGCTGATGGCCGACGGGACGCGTTATCCGCCTGACGGTGTGTCCGCCGAGGCGGTGCAGCAGATTCGCCGGATGAAAGCCCGCGTCGAGTCCGAGCGGCTGCCACGCGGCGCCGACCCGAACACGCACACCAAGCTGGGCCGCGGGGGACTGGCCGATATCGAATGGACCGTGCAGCTGATGCAGCTGCGCCATGCGCACGAAATCCAAGCCCTGCACAACACGTCGACGCTGCAGTCGCTGGATGCGATCGCCGCGGCCGGCCTGGTCGACCCGGAGGAGGTCGAGCTGCTGCGCGAGGCCTGGTTGACAGCCACCCGGGCCCGCAATGCGCTTGTCCTGGTTCGCGGTAAACCCACCGACCAGCTGCCGGGGCCCGGGCGCCAGCTCAATGCCGTCGCGGTCGCAGCGGGCTGGCCAAACGACGACGGGAGCGAGTTTTTGGACAACTATCTGCGCGTGACGCGGCGTGCAAAAGCCGTGGTGCGCAAGGTGTTCGGGAATTGACTCAAGACGCGGCCGGGTTCGGGGCCACCTTCGAGGTGTTGAGCGCCGACGAGCTTGATCGGGTGAAGGCGCTTTACGCGCCGCTGGCCGAGGCTGTTCGGGATCTCATCGACGCCACCATTTGGACCCGGGCCGACGACGAGGTCGTCGAGGATGCCCGGGTGGCGATCGAGGCGGCGACTCGGTCGTTGCGCGAAAAGACCCGGCCCGCCGGCACCAGTTTTGTCAGCGACGGCCATCCAGTTCCGTTGGCTAACGCGGCGATTGGCCCGTGCAACCCGATCGCCCCGCCGATGGTCGTCCAGCACGAGGACGACGGGCGGTGCTGGAGTGAGTTCGTCCTTGGGTCAGCCTATGAAGGCCCGCCCGGCCTGGTGCACGGCGGGGTCAGCGCCCTGCTTCTCGACCATATCCTCGGCGAGGCGGCCAGCGAGGGGATGACCAAGCCGCGGTTTACCGGAACGCTCACGGTGAAGTATCTGCGCGGAACCCCACTGGGACCGCTTCGCGCCGAGGCCTTTGCCGACCGCACCGAAGGTGTCAAAACCTATGCGCGCGGCTTTATTTCGGATTCCGCGGGGATCACGGTAGAGGCCGAAGGCGTCTTCATCCAGCCGAAGTGGGCGCGGGAGGCCGAGTGAAGTTCTACATCAGCAGCGCCTTCTTGAACACCCGCGAGATCATCGAGATCGCCAAGGCCGCGGACGAACTCGGCTACGACGGGATCGGGATCCCCGACCACGTCGTCAACTTGGAGACCCTGGACACCCCGTATCCGTACACCAAGGACGGGCAGCGCCGCTGGCAGCCGTTCACCGACTGGCCCGATCCGTGGGTGCTCGTTGGCGCGCTGGCGCAGGTCACCACGCGGGTCCGGTTCGTCAATACCGTCTACATTCCGGCGATGCGCAATCCGTACTCGGCGGCCAAAGCCATTGGCACCGCGGCAGTTTTGGCGTCCGGGCGGGTGGAGCTCGGCGTCGGCGTCGGTTGGTGCAAAGAGGAATTCGCATTGATGGGCGAGCAGTTCGACGCCCGCGGCAAGCGCACCGACGAGATGCTCGATTTGATGCGGGCGCTGTGGGAACCGGGCTGGACCGAATTCGACGGCCAGTTCTATACCGCGCCGCGGCTGGAGATGCAGCCCACCCCGCCGCACATACCGATCTACGTCGGCGGACTCAGTGACTTCGCGTTGCGGCGGGCCGCTCGGCACGACGGCTGGATCGGTGACCTGATCACGACCGACCGCGCCGCCGAGGCGATCGGCCGGCTGCGGGAGTTGCGGGCCGAAAAAGGTTTGTCCATGCGGGGTTTCACGATCCTGACGCCACTGACCGACGCCTTCACGGTCGCCGATTACCAGCGCGCCGCCGATGCGGGCATCACCGGCATCATCACCATGCCGTGGATGTTCTACGCCGGGCCTGATGCATCGCTGGACGACAAGATCGACGGCATGCAGCGCTTCCGTAAGGACCTCGCGCTCGACGGGTAGCCGCCGCCGCGCTTGC
>CAVZSJ010000017.1:0-437930 GCA_963777885.1 uncultured Actinomycetota bacterium | reverse complement strand
GCTGTTCCCCAGCCTGTGCTACGCCGTGGGCGGCATGCCCACCCCCGAAGCAGGCCCGCCGCAAGACCACTGCACTGACCGCAGCGCCATGATGCCCAAACGCCGCCGCAGCCGCGCCCAAGACCGCGCCCACCGCATCGCCACCGAACGCCGCCACAACCGCGAAACCCGACTAGCCGCCCAAGCCGCCCAACCCGGACCCGCCCCACCCGACGACGACCCACCACCATTCTGATCGGAGGCGCTCAAGCGCCCTCTCGCAAACTGCCGGAAGGCGCTAGCCTTTATGGGGCGTCAGTCTGACCTGCAGGACAAAGAGAGTCGAGGCGAACAGCGGCCGTGGGCAACATGAGTTCACCGTTCGGACAAAACGAATGGCTGGTCGAGGAGATGTACCGCAAGTTCCGCGACGACCCGTCGTCGGTCGATCCGAGCTGGCATGAGTTCCTGGTCGATTACAAACCCGAATCGACGTCCGACGAAGGGCAACCGGCCGCCGCACGCGCCCCGGTGGCAGGCAACGGTGCGCCCACCAAGCCAGCCGCAGCCGCAGCCGCCGCACCCACCCCGGCGCCAGCCGCACCGGCACCCGCCCCGCCGGCCCCAGCCCGCACCCAAGCCCGCCGGTCCCCCGCCCGCCGAAGGCGACGAGGTGCAGGTGCTGCGCGGCGCAGCCGCGGCCGTCGTCAGGAACATGTCCGCGTCGCTGGACGTGCCGACGGCCACCAGTGTGCGCGCCGTCCCGGCCAAGCTGCTGATCGACAACCGGACCGTGATCAACAACCAGCTCAAGCGCACCCGCGGCGGCAAGATCTCGTTCACGCACCTGCTCGGCTATGCGCTGGTGCAGGCCGTGAAGAAGTTCCCGAACATGAACCGGCATTACGCCGAAGTGGACGGCAAACCCAACGCGGTCACACCGGCGCACACCAACCTCGGCCTGGCCATCGACCTGCAGGGCAAGGACGGCAAGCGTTCCCTGGTCGTCGCCGGAATCCAGCGCTGCGAGGAGCTGCGCTTCGCCGAGTTCGTCTCGGCCTACGAAGACATCGTCCGACGCGCGCGCGACGGCAAACTGACCGCCGAAGACTTTGCCGGAGTGACGATTTCGCTGACCAACCCCGGCACCATCGGCACCGTGCACTCGGTGCCGCGGCTGATGGCCGGCCAGGGCGCCATCATCGGCGTGGGTGCGATGGAATACCCCGCCGAATTCCAGGGCGCCAGCCCCGAGCGCATCGCCGAGTTGGGCATCGGCAAGCTGATCACCCTGACCTCCACCTACGACCACCGCATCATCCAGGGCGCGGAATCCGGCGATTTCCTGCGCACCATCCACGAGACGCTGCTCTCAGATGCCTTCTGGGACGAGATCTTCCACGAGCTCGGCAACCCGTACCTGCCGGTGCGCTGGAGCACCGACAACCCGGATTCGATCGTCGACAAGAACGCCCGGGTGTTGGAGCTGATCGCGGCCTACCGCAACCGCGGTCACCTGATGGCCGACATCGACCCGCTGCGGCTGGACACCACCCGCTTCCGCAGCCACCCCGACCTGGAAATCCTCAACCACGGCCTGACGCTGTGGGACCTCGACCGGGTGTTCAAGGTCAACGGCTTCGCCGGTTGCGAGTACAAGAAGCTGCGCGACGTTCTCGGCCTGCTACGCGACGCCTACTGCCGCCACATCGGCGTCGAGTACACCCACATCCTCGAGCCCGAGCAACAGCGCTGGCTGGAAGAGCGAGTCGAGACCAAACACGTCAAACCCACTGTGGGTGAACAGAAATACATCCTGAGCAAGCTTAACGCCGCCGAAGCGTTCGAGACCTTCCTGCAGACCAAATACGTTGGGCAGAAACGGTTCTCGCTGGAGGGCGCCGAAAGCCAGATCCCGCTGATGGACGCGGCGATCGACCAGTGCGCCGAGCACGGCCTCGACGAGGTGGTCATCGCGATGCCGCACCGAGGCAGGCTCAATGTGCTGGCCAACATTGTCGGCAAGCCGTACTCGCAGATCTTCTCCGAGTTCGAGGGCAACCTCAACCCGTCGCAGGCGCACGGCTCCGGTGACGTCAAGTACCACCTGGGCGCCACCGGCATTTACCTACAGATGTTCGGCGACAACGACATTCAGGTGTCGCTGACGGCCAACCCGTCGCACCTGGAGGCCGTTGACCCGGTGCTGGAGGGTCTGGTGCGGGCCAAGCAGGACCTGCTGGACAAGGGCGCCGACCGCGAAGATTCCTTCTCGGTGGTGCCGCTGATGCTGCACGGGGACGCCGCCTTCGCCGGCCAGGGCGTGGTCGCCGAGACGTTGAACTTGGCACTGCTGCCCGGTTATCGCGTCGGCGGGACCATCCACGTCATCGTCAACAACCAGATCGGTTTCACCACGGCACCGGAGTACTCCCGCTCCAGCGAGTACTGCACCGACGTCGCGAAAATGATTGGCGCGCCGATCTTCCACGTCAACGGCGACGACCCGGAAGCGTGTGTATGGGTGGCGCGGCTGGCCGTCGACTTCCGGCAGAGGTTCCATAAGGACGTCATCATCGACATGCTGTGCTACCGCCGGCGCGGGCACAACGAGGGCGACGACCCGTCGATGACCAACCCCTACATGTACGACGTCGTCGACACCAAGCGCGGGGCCCGCAAGAGCTACACCGAAGCCCTGATCGGCCGTGGCGACATCTCGATGAAGGAGGCCGAGGACGCGCTGCGCGACTACCAGGGCCAACTGGAGCAGGTGTTCAACGAGGTCCGTGAGGTCGAAAAGCACGGCGTGGAGCCCAGCGCGTCGGTTGAGGCCGACCAAGTCGTCCCGGCCGGCCTGGCCACTGCGGTGGACAAGTCGCTGCTGGCTCGCATCGGTGACGCGTTCTTGGCCATCCCGGACGGCTTCACCGTGCACCCACGCGTGCAACCGGTGCTGGAGAGGCGCCGGGAGATGGCCTACGAGGGCAAGGTCGACTGGGCCTTCGGCGAGCTGCTGGCCCTGGGAACCCTGGTCGCCGAGGGCAAGCTAATCCGGCTATCCGGCCAAGACACCCGCCGCGGCACCTTCTCCCAGCGGCATTCGGTGATCATCGACCGCAACACCTGCGCGGAATTCACCCCACTGCAGCTGCTGGCGACCAACAAGGACGGCACCCCGACCGGCGGCAAGTTCCTGGTCTACGACTCCCCCCTGTCGGAGTACGCCGCCGTCGGTTTCGAGTACGGCTACACCGTGGGTAACCCGGACGCACTTGTGTTGTGGGAGGGCCAGTTCGGCGACTTCGTCAACGGCGCGCAGGTGATCATCGACGAGTTCATCAGCTCCGGCGAGGCCAAGTGGGGTCAGCTGTCCAGCGTGGTGCTGTTGCTGCCGCACGGCCACGAGGGCCAGGGCCCCGACCACACGTCGGGCCGCATCGAGCGCTTCCTGCAGCTGTGGGCCGAGGGGTCGATGACGATCGCGGTGCCCTCGACGCCGGCGAACTACTTCCACCTGTTGCGCCGGCACGCCTTAGACGGTGTGCAGCGGCCACTGATTGTGTTCACGCCGAAGTCGATGCTGCGCAACAAAGCCGTGGTCAGCGACATCAGGGAGTTCACCGAGCTCAAGTTCCGCTCGGTGCTCGAGGAGCCCACGTACGAGGAGGGTATCGGCGACCGCAGCAAGGTCACCCGAATCCTGTTGACCAGCGGCAAGGTCTACTACGAGCTGGCCGCCCGCAAAGCCAAGGACAACCGCGAGGACGTGGCGGTCGTGCGCGTCGAACAGCTTGCCCCGCTGCCGAAACGTCGGCTCGACGAAACACTGGACCGCTACCCGAATGCCACACAATTCTTCTGGGTGCAGGAGGAGCCGGCCAATCAGGGCGCGTGGCCGCGGTTCGGGCTGGAGTTGCCCGAGGTGCTGCCCAGGCTGAGCGGCATCAAGCGTATTTCACGCCGGGCGATGTCGGCCCCGTCGTCAGGTTCGTCGAAGGTGCACGCCGTCGAGCAGCAGGAGATCCTCGACACGGCATTCAGCTGAGCTGTGAAGCGCGAGCAGTCGCAAAATCGCCTCTAGTCGCCCGACTTCAGGCCCATCGCAAGGAAATCGAGACGCCACAGGTACTGAAATAGCTTGCGGGCGAATTTCTCGAGTTCAGCCGCATCACCTCGCCGCGCCCCACCCTGCGCCACGTCCTCGGCAATCTCGCGAATGGTGCGCCGGCCATCGATGCCCTGCACGAACGGCAACTGAGCCGTGTTGAGATTCTTGCGCCAATCCGACCGGAAGATGTCGGAGCCGGCCAGACCGCACCCCGCGCGGTACATCGGCACATAACCAGCCGAGTCGTCTGCCGAAAAATCAATGGCGTAGCTCTCTTTCGGCCGGTCTTCACGGCACGCCATGAAGAAATGGCACGCATTCGATGTCTGAATACGCTCCATCACGGACCAGAGCTTGGTCTCAGGCAATGCCTCGATGGCCCGATAAGCCTCGGTCCCCGGCGCGAACAAATCGTGCGGGTAATACGGCGCCTTCAGGAACAGTCCCTGAAACGCCAGCCCGGCCGACGTGACAAGATCGATACATTCATCGATGCTGTAGCTACGCTGGCGACCGTGCAGAAACGTATCCACCAGGGCGGCATCGGATGCCTGCAAATCCCGAGCGATCGTGAGGTAGTACTGAACGGGGTGATGCGCCGCTAGCGCCGAGATCACTTCTTTGACTACTTGGACCGATGCATCGTCCTGACGCAACGCCATGTCGCGAAAGGCCGATTCGAGCACTTCCACTCCGATTCGGCCGTACTTTGCATAGAGCATGAGAGCCATTGCGCCGTCCTGCCGCAGGCAGGCCTTGAGTGCTTCGATGCCCGCAGGTGGACTCGCCATGTGATGTAGCACGCCGGTCGACACAATGAGGTCGAAGTCGAGTCCCAGAGTTGGCAACTCTTCGATCGGAAGCCGATGCAACTCCAGGTTCCACAGCCCGTGCTTGTCTTTCAGATATTGCTGATGGTCCAGTGACGGCTGGCTGATATCGACCGCCACCACCTTCGCACCCGGGTTGTTGTACGCAAACACTGAGGCCTGATTGGTGCCGCAACCCGCAATAAGAATGTCGAGATCGGGCTTATATTCCCGATCGGGCCACAAAAGCCGGTGAGCGCGGGATGGGTCGAACCATTCCCAGTTATTGGCGACCCATTCCTCGAGGTCCTGTATGGGGCGTGGATACCTCCACCGCTCGTACTGGCGGACGACAACATCGCTGCGTGGATCGTCGCTCATTTCAGTGGTGGCTCCTTCACGGTCAGCCGTTGATCGAGGATCGCGAGTCACTGGCTGGCCGAGAATAGCCCATGTTCCCCCGCTATCCACCGCAGGATTATCGGGTACCGCTCTCGCGGGCGCAAGGAGTCGACAACGCGCCGCGGCGGGCAGCTGCGGAGCTTGCCCTGATCCTGCCCGGCGAGCGTGTTCGTCAGAAGTAACCACCGCGTGATCGCCACGCGCCGAATCGATTCCGCACTGCTACCCGCTGACGGTTTCGGCCGGAAGCACAGGCCTCTCGGGCCACGCGCCAGCGGTACCACGGGTACCGCGTAACCTCGACGGGAGCCAACGCGAGGGAGAGTGCTCATGGACGGGTTCGCCGGCAAGGTCGCCGTAATTACCGGCGCGGGCTCGGGTATCGGGCAGGCGCTGGCCCTCGAGCTGGGCCGCTCGGGCGCGAAACTGGCGATCAGCGACGTCAATCTCGACGGGCTGGCGCGAGACCGAGCAGCAACTGAAGGCGATCGGGGTCGAGGTCAAGGCTGACCGTCTCGACGTCACCGAGCGCGAGGCCTTCCTGCTCTACGCCGATGCCGTCAAGGACCACTTCGGCAAGGTGAACCAGATCTACAACAACGCCGGCATCGCCTATACCGGCGACATCGAGGTCACGCCGTTCAAGGACATCGAACGCGTGATGGACGTCGACTACTGGGGCGTCGTCAACGGCACCAAGGCCTTCCTGCCGCACTTGATCGCCTCGGGCGACGGCCACATCGTCAACGTCTCCAGCGTGTTCGGGTTGTTCTCGATGCCGGGGCAAGCGGCATACAACGCAGCCAAGTTCGCCGTCCGCGGCTTCACCGAGGCGCTGCGCCAGGAGATGATGCTGGCCCGGCACCCGGTGGCGGTGACCACCGTGCACCCCGGCGGCATCAAGACCGCGATCGCGCGCAACGCCACCGCCGCCGAGGGACTCGACACCGAAAAGCTGGCCAAAATGTTCGACAAGCGGCTGGCCCACACCAGCCCGGAGCGTGCCGCCCGGATCATCCTGGAAGCCGTGCGCAAGAAGCACGCCCGCGTGCTGGTCGGGCCGGACGCCAAGATCTTCGACATCGTGGTGCGGCTGACCGGCTCGGGCTATCAGCGGCTGTTTGCGAACGTCACGCGCCTGGTAATGCCTGGCGGCAGCTGAGTATGCCCTCAGCGGCCCAACGGGTGATCGGCCAACCATCCGCCGGCCACCGCCTGCGGGTCCGCACCACCCGCTATTTGGCGGCGCATGTCGGCCAGGGCCCCGGTGTCCAGTACCCCGGCGATTTCGTTGAGCGCCAACAGCTGCCGATCGCGGAGCGCATTGCGCCGATACAGCGGCACCACATTCTCGGCCTGGATCAGCGCGGGTTTGCCGTCGACCAGCACCACCAGATCGGCGGGAATGTCAGGGGCGGCGGTCGTGGTCCACGCGGCGGTCAGCTCACCCGAGCGAAGTGCGGCCAACATCGTTGTACCGTCGGGGAATTCACGCGGCGTAGGCAGCGGGCACGAGCCCACCGATATGGGCACCCTGGTGCCTCGAATCCGCCCGATGGTCAGGCCCTCGCAGCGGCCGGGCAGTTCGCTCAGTTCGCTGCCGCCCCAAGCTTTGGCGGTGGCCCCGGTCACCAGTAGCGCGGGTTTGTCCTCGGCGGCGGTGGTGTAGTCGCCGGCCACAACGCCTTCGGGCAGCGCCGCGATCATCGCTTTGTAGACCTGCGCGTCGGACAGCGCCGCAGATCCGGGCTGCAACCTCTGCAACACGGTGCCGGTGAACGCCGGGACGACGGTGAATTCCCCCGAATCCAGCCTGGCCATCGGATCCGTGCCGGTGGCGCCGCGTGCCGCGAAACCGTAGGACCGCAGGGCCGCCACGTAGATGTCGGCCAGCAGAACAGATTCCGGGTCAGACGTTGATCCGACCACCAACTCCGGCGTGCCGCGGTTTTCGGCCGCGCAGCCTGCCCCAAGCAGGACCGCCAGCAGCAGCGCCACCAGCTTGCCGACTCTCAAGCAGGTGTCTCACTCAAAGGCGGCCTGGGAGGCTTGGGCGACCGCGGCGGCCACCGCCTCCCCCACGCGCAGGTCGAGTGGGCTCGGCACGATCCGATCTGGCGCGAGGTCGTCGCTGACGACGGAGAAGATCGCCTCGGCCGCAGCGATTTTCATCTTCTGGGTGATGCGGCGCGCCCCGGCGTCCAGCGCTCCGCGGAACAGCCCGGGGAACGCCAGCACGTTGTTGATCTGGTTGGGGAAGTCGCTGCGGCCGGTGGCCACCACGGCCGCGTACTTGGCCGCGATCTGCGGGTGGATCTCCGGGTCGGGGTTGGACAGCGCGAACACGATTCCGCCCGGCGCCATCGTGGCGATCAGCTCTTCGGGGACCACGCCCGCCGACAACCCGAGGAACACGTCGGCGTCGGCGAGCGCCTCCACCATGCCCCCGACCACGCCGCGCGGGTTACTGCGCTGCGCCAGGTCGGCCTTCACAGAGTTCATGTCGTCGCGTTCGATGTGCAGGATGCCGCGCGAGTCGAGCACCGTGACGTCCGAAATCCCCATCGCCAGAAGCAGATTCGAGCATGCGACACCGGCCGCACCGGCACCGGAGACCACCACGCGCAGCGTGGTCATGTCTCGGCCCAGCACCTTGGCGGCACCCATCATGGCCGCCAGCACCACGATCGCGGTGCCGTGCTGGTCGTCGTGCATCACCGGGCAGTCCAGCGCTTCGATGACCCGTTCTTCGATCTCGAAGCAGCGCGGCGCCGAGATGTCCTCGAGGTTGATCGCGCCGAACGTCGGGCGCAGCCGGATCAGCGTCTCGACGATCTCGTCGGGATCCTTGGTGTCCAGCACGATCGGGATCGCGTCCAGCCCGGCGAACTCCTTGAACAGACCGCACTTGCCTTCCATCACCGGCAGCGACGCCGCCGGCCCGATGTCGCCGAGGCCGAGCACGGCGCTGCCGTCGCTCACCACGGCCACCAACCGGCTCGACCAGGTGTAGCGGGCGGCCAACGTGTGATCGGCGGCGATCGCGCGGCTGACCTGCGCCACGCCGGGGGTGTAGGCGACCGAGAGGGCCCGCTGGCTGTCCAACGGAGCCGTCAGGCCTATCGAAAGCTTGCCGCCAACGTGTGCGTCAAAGATCTCGGCGTCGGTGATCCCACCCTGCTCTGCGTGATTCTGAATCGATTCAAGCAATTCGGACACGAAGCCCAGGGTACTGACTACTCATTAGTAGGCCTAATTTGCGGCCGTGTGATGGGGGTCTCAGATCAGCTTCAGCTCTGTGACGGCGTCGCGCTCCTCGGCGAGCTCGGCGGTCGACTTGTCGATGCGACCGCGGGAGAACTCGTCGATGTCCAAGCCCTGCACGATCGACCAGTCGCCGTTCTTGGTGGTGACCGGGAACGACGAGATCAGGCCCTCGGGCACGCCGTAGGAACCGTCGGAGACGACGGCCATCGACACCCAGTCGCCGTCCGGGGTGCCCTGCAGCCAGGACCGGGCGGCGTCGACGGTCGCCGACGCGGCCGAGGCGGCCGACGAGGCGCCGCGCGCGTCGATGATCGCCGCGCCGCGCTTGGCGACGGTGGGGATGAAGTCGTTCTCGATCCAGGCCTGGTCGTTGACCACCTCGGCGGCGTTCTGGCCGCCGATCTCGGCGTGGAACACGTCGGGGTACTGGGTGGCCGAGTGGTTGCCCCAGATCGTCATCTTCTTGACGTCGGTCACCTTGGCGCCGGTCTTGGCGGCCAACTGCGAGATGGCCCGGTTGTGGTCCAGCCGGGTGAGCGCGGAGAACCGCTCGCGCGGGATGTCGGGGGCGTTACTCATCGCGATCAGCGCGTTGGTGTTGGCCGGGTTGCCGGTCACGCCGATGCGGACGTCGTCGGCGGCAACAGAGTTCAGCGCCTTGCCCTGCGCGGTGAAGATCGCGCCGTTGGCCTCCAGCAGGTCGCCACGCTCCATGCCCGGGCCGCGCGGCCGCGCGCCCACCAGCAGGGCCAGGTTCACGCCGTCGAAGACCGTGTTCGGGTCCGCGCCGATCTCAACGCCGGCCAGCAGCGGGAAGGCGCAGTCGTCGAGTTCCATCACCACGCCCTCGAGCGCCTTGAGCGCGGGCTCGATCTCGAGCAGCCGCAGCTCGATCGGACGGTCGGGTCCCAGCAACGAGCCGCTGCCCAGGCGGAACAACAGGCTGTAGCCGATCTGGCCGGCGGCACCGGTGACGGCAACCTTCAGAGGACTTGCGCTCACGTCCGTGTACTCCTTCATTGGTTTCTGCTCGTACGCAATGGGGTCGAAACTAGCGCACCGCGTAGCATCAACTGCCATGCCCTCGGGGTTTGATGCGTTGCCTGAGCCACTTCGAGCGGTCGCGAAGCCCAGGGTTTACCAGCAGCACGTTCACCCCGTCGCGCCACCGTCCGAACCCCTCGTCGACTGCGGCGTGTACGTCGATGGCCAACGGTTGCCCGGCCGATACGACTCCTACGCCGCGGCGTTGAACAAGGTGCGCCAGATCGAACTGATGCAGCAACAGATGCCGCAGCAGACGCCGCACGAGCAGCCGTTCGTCTGGATCGGGCTGCACGAGCCAGACGAGGCCCACATGCAGGAAGTGGCCGATGTGTTCGGGTTGCACCCCTTGGCGGTCGAAGACGCCGTGCACGCCCACCAGCGGCCGAAGCTGGAGCGATACGACGACACACTGTTCCTGGTGCTGAAGACCGTCAATTACGTCCCGCACGAATCGGTGGCACTGGCCCGCGAGATCGTCGAAACCGGCGAGGTGATGATCTTCGTCGGCAGGGACTTCGTGGTCACCGTTCGCCACGGTGACCATGGCGGATTGGCCAGCGTGCGGAAGCGCATGGACGCTAACCCCGAGCAGCTGAAGCTGGGCCCATATGCGGTGATGCATGCCATCGCCGACTACGCGGTGGATCACTACGTGGAAGTGACCAACCTGATGGAGTCCGACATCGACAGCATCGAGGCTCTCGCATTTGCCCCTGGCCGGACGCTCGACGTGGAACCGATCTACTTGCTCAAACGCGAAGTCGTCGAACTGCGCCGGTGCGTTGCCCCGCTGGGCCAGGCGTTCCAACGGATGCAGACCGAGAGCAAGGACCTGATCTGCAAGGAGGTGCGGCGGTATCTGCGCGATGTCGCCGACCACCATTCCGAGGCGGCCGACCAGATCGCCGGCTACGACGACATGCTCAACTCGCTGGTGCAGGCCGCGTTGGCCCGGGTGGGCATGCAGCAGAACAGCGACATGCGCAAGATCTCGGCCTGGGCCGGCATCGTGGCGGTGCCGACGATGGTCGCCGGTATCTACGGCATGAACTTCGAGTTCATGCCCGAGCTCAAGTGGCACTGGAGCTACCCGATCGTGATCGGCATCATGGTCAGCGCCTGCCTGATCCTCTACTTCCAATTCCGAAAGCGGGACTGGCTCTAGCTCGTCAGCGCACACTCAATGTGGTTGAGCTGCAGGCCGATTGGGATCAAGCACGTCCACTTCGTCGAGCTGCCACGCCTGTCGCATCGCTTCAGCACCCTTCAGCCGCACCCAGGCCGCCTCCGTCGCGGTGAGAGGTGTGGCGGAAAGGAAGCGCACCGCGTCGCAGGGCGGCGGCAGCATCGCGTCAGGAATATCGCTTGGGCCCAACAACACCGCGGTGAACGGCGCGCCACTCCATAGCCTGGAGCCGAGGTCGATCAGCGCGTCGGCAACCAGCACCACCCCGTCGACGGCCGGGGTGGCCGCCAGTACCGCCATGGTGCGCGCCAGCCCGTTCATCGGCCCGGCATTACGAAGCCGCAGAACGACTTCGGCGCGCGGGCCACGCAGCGGGTCGACGACGACCTGCGCGGGATCGGTCATCGGATGACGCGAACACCCCAGCGACACGTAATCCACCACCACCCCGCGAGCGAATCGCAGCACCTGAATGGGTTCGATACCCAAAAACGTCACACTCGCCGAATCCGGCTGCACGCCAAAGTGTTCGCGCAGATGCGCGCGCACGCTATCCAGCGTCACGGGGCAGCGTCAGATTGACCCCGGAGTCGGGGTCGAAGATGGCGATCTTCGAGCTGTCGAAGGCCAACTCGATCTTCTGCCCGACCGCCGCCCTGGACGCGGCGGGAACCCTGGCCACGAACTGCCCCTGGTGCAATTCCGATTCCCCCTCCATGCCGGCCAGCTCGTCGAGCTGCGCGGCGTGCACGGCGGAGCCGGCGGCGGTGAAGTACACATATTTGTCGGCTCCCAGCGATTCGACCAGATCGACGTTCACCTCGAAGGTCACCGCACTGATGCGCTGGTAGCCGTCGATCAGGCTGGCATCGGCCAGGTGCTCGGGCCGCAGCCCGACGACGACGTTCGTCTTTTCCGGGACCGGCCTGTCCAGCGTGACCTCACCGAACGGCAATCGCAGTCCCATCGGCGTCGGCGTGGCAGGAAAGAAATTCATCGCCGGCGAGCCGATGAACCCCGCAACGAACAGATTGGCGGGCCGCTCGTACAACTCCTCGGGCGTACCGACCTGCTGTGCGATACCGCCGTGCATCACCACCACGCGGTCCCCCAGCGTCATCGCCTCGGTCTGGTCGTGAGTGACATAGACCGTGGTGGTGCCCAGCCGGCGCTGCAGGCGCGCGATCTCGCCACGCATCTGCACCCGCAGCTTGGCGTCCAGGTTGGACAGCGGCTCGTCCATCAAGAAGGCCTTGGGATGCCGCACGATCGCCCGGCCCATCGCGACCCGCTGCCGCTGCCCACCCGACAGCTGCGAGGGCTTGCGGTCCAAAAAGTCAGTCAGGTCAAGGATTCTGGCGGTCTCGGCGACCTTTTCAGCGATCTCGGCCTTCTTCATCTTCGCCAGCGTCAGCGGGAAGGCGATGTTCTGCCGCACCGTCATGTGCGGGTACAGCGCGTAGGACTGGAACACCATCGCGATGTCGCGGTCCTTGGGCGCCTTCTCGTTCATCCGCTCGCCGCCGATGCGCAACTCGCCCGACGAGATATCTTCTAGTCCCGCAATCATATTCAGCGTGGTGGTCTTGCCGCAGCCCGACGGCCCGACCAGGATCAGGAACTCCCCGTCGGCGATCGTCAAATTCAGGTCGTGCACGGCCGTCGCACCGTTGGGATAGCTCTTGTGGACGTGCGCCAACTCGATCTCGGCCATCTATCCCTTCACCGCCCCAGAGGTCAGCCCGGCAACAATTCGTCGTTGGAAGATTAAAACAAACAGGATGATCGGCACTGTGATCACGATCGCCCCGGCCGCGATCGAGCCCGTCGGCTCCTCGAACTGCGAACTGCCGCTGAAGTTCACGATCGCCACCGGCGCGGTGATCGCCGCCTTGGTGGCGGTCAGCGACAGCGCCAGCAAAAGGTCGTTCCAGGCGAAGATGAACACCAGGATCGCGGCGGTCACCAGGCCCGGCGCCGCCAGCGGAACGATCACCTTGCGGAAGGCCTGGATGGGCGTGGCACCGTCCATCTTGGCGGCCTTCTCCAGATCCCAGGGGATCTCGCGGAAGAACGCCGACAACGTGTAGATGGCCAGCGGCAACGCGAACGTGATGTAGGGCAGGATCAGCCCCGGCCAGGTGTCGAACAGGCCAAGGAAGCGTTCGATGTTGAACAACGGCGTCACCAGCGAAATCGCCGGGAACATGGTGACCAGCAGCGTGGCGCCGACGAGCAGCCGCTTGCCCGGGAACTCCAGCCGGGCGATCGCATAGGCCGCCATCGCGCCCAGCACCACCGCAATCACGGTGGTAATCAACCCGATTCCGACGGAGTTGATCAGCGCCGAGCTGAAGAACTCGCCCCGGAAGATGCCGCGGTAGTTCTCCAGCGTCACCGACGACGGAATCAGCCTGCCGTCTTTGACCATTGACGTCGGCTTGAGTGACAGCGACAAAATCCACAACACCGGAAGCAGCGCGTACACCACCACCAGCGTGTCGACCACCACCCAAAACGCCGTGCGCCGCATTCCTATCGGCCCCCCGGCGCCGTGTTGTCTCGGTAGGCACCGAACACCTTGATGAACAGCACCGCGATAATCCCCACGCAGCAGAACACCAGCACGCTGATCGCCGAGCCGAGCCCCACGTTGAAGCCCTTGAACAGGTTGTCGTAGCCCAGGATTGACACCGAATCGGTGTCGTTGGCGCCCTCGGTCAGCACATAGATGTTGTCGAAAATCCGGAAGGCGTCCAGCGTCCGGAACAGCAGCGCCACCACGACTGCCGGCTTGATGATCGGCAAGATGACCCGCGTCAGCCGCCGCCACGCGCCGGCGCCGTCGACCTGCGCGGCCTTGAGCAGGTCTTCGGGAACCAGCGCCAACCCGGCCAGCAGCAGCAGCGACATGAACGGGGTGGTCTTCCACACCTCGGCCAGCACGACGATGCCCAGCGACGGGATCTGGTCGGTCAGCGGCGCGCTCCCGTGCGGCAGCAGGTTCGCCAGGTAGCCGGTGCCCGGCGTCCAGGCGTAGAACCAGCTATAGGCCGCGACGGCCGTCACGATGCCATACGGGATGAGCACCGCCGTGCGCACGACGCCCCTGCCGACCAGCGTGCGGTGCATCACCAGCGCCAACGTCAGGCCCAGCACGAACTCGATCGACACCGACACCACGGTGATCGCCAACGTCACCGCCAGCGCGGTCCACCAATACCGGTCGGTCAGAATCGTGACGTAGTTGCCCAGGCCGACGAAGGCGGTGTCGTTCGGGGTGGCAAAGTTGTTGCGTTGCAAGCTCAACCACATCGCGTAGCCGATCGGATAGCCCGTCACCGCCAGCATCAGCGTCGCCGCGGGCGCGACGAGCGCGAACGCCAGGCGCCGTTCCGCAGTCAGGCTCACGGCAACAGACCCTTGCCGTCGATCGCCTTCTGTACCTGCCTGGTGAGCTCGTCGGCCGTGCGCTCCGGGTCGATGTCGGAAAGCCCCTGCAGCGCCGTGGACAGCCGGATGGACACCGCCTGATAGTCCGGCGTGGCCGGGCGCACGGCGGCGTCGGTGAGCTGCTGACGAATGATGGCGTGCATCGGGTACTTGGCCTGGAATTGCGGGTCGGAGTACAGCGACGACCGCACCGGCGGCAGGCCGCCCTGCATCGCGATGTACTTCTGGTTGTCCGGGCTGCGCAGGCACCGGATGGCTTCGAACGCTTCGGCGCGGTGGCTTGTCGTGCGGGCCACGGCCAGGTTCAGCCCGCCGATCGTCGCCTTGGCCGGCCGGCCGGGCTGCACGCCGGGGTAGGGCGCGAAACCGAACACCTTCTGGCTGGCTTGATAGGCGATCCGATACTGCTCGTCGTTGGGCACGAACGCGCCGAGGCTGTCGATGCTGCCGGCCAGTTCAGGAATCTGGTTGAGCGGAAGGAACGGCACGCCGCCCGTCACGGCGTTGTCCAGCATGGACGCCAGCACGTACGGCCAGTTGACCTCCAGCGCGGCGTTGCCCTGTTCCACCGCGAGCCGCGCGGTGCCGGCATCGGACCGGGTGATCGACGGGTCGGCCCCGGGCGCGGTGGCCACCGACTTGAGGATCCGCAGCGCGGCGACGGTGGCCGCGCGATGCTCGGGCGTGTCGGTGAGGGTGACGCGGCGGCCGTCCTCGGACAGCACCTGACCGCCCGCGCTGACCAGCAGCGTGTTGAACCACACCATCAGGCCTTCGCCGGCGTTGGCCTGCACGGCGATCCAGCTGGGTCCGCCTGCGGTGTGCAACCGCGTGGCCTCGGCGACCATCTCGTCCCAGGTCTGCGGCGGTTGGGTTACCAAATCCGTTCGGTACCAGAGCAATTGGGTGTTGGTGGTGACCGGCGCGGCGTACAGCCGGTGTTTCCAGCGGGCCGTCGCGAGCGGGCCGGCCAGGGTGTCGACAGTGGCGTCGGTCTCGGCTTGGCCCGCCGGGTCGTCGGACAGCGGCAGCACCCAGCCGGCTTCGGCGAACTCCGCGGTCCAGATCACGTCGACCGCCATCACGTCCAGCGTGTGGTCGTTTCCGGTGAGCCGACGGGCGTATTGGACGCGTTGGCCGTCCGGCGACCTGGGCAGGCTCACGTGCTGCAGGGTGAACCGTCCGCCGAACTGTTCGTTGCAGCGCCGGGCCACCTCGGTGAAGGTCGTGGCGTCGGTGGCCGGCGTGTAGAACTTGATCACCAGCCCGGAGGGTCCGGACCCGCAGGCCGACAGCATCGACGCGACCAACAGCGCCGCCGCCAGTGCGCGCCGCACGTCAGATCGCAAGATGCGCCAGCAGATCCCTTGCCTTCTCGGCGTTTTGCGGATCGCAGAGCACGTCGTAACGGCCGGCAACCAACTGCATCGTCGAGCTGAAATCCCTTGTGCCGCGGGCCATCGAGTACGGAACCGCCGACGTGATCAACCCGAAGAACACCCCGGCGACCACACCCGTCGGCAACACGGCCCAGCTGTTGCTGAAGATGCTCAGCACCAAACCGATGAACAGACCGAGCCACGCGCCGCTGAGCACGCCGCCGCCGAGCACTTTCGGCCAGGTCAGCCGGCCGGTCACCCGCTCCACCTGCATCAGGTCCACCCCGACGATGATCACCTGCTGCACCGGGAACTCCTGGTCGGACAGGTAATCGACAGCGCGCTGCGCCTCGGCGTAGGTGGGGTAGGACCCCACCGGCCAACCTTTGGGCGGAGTGGGTAGCCCGGGCACCCCGCGGCGACCGGCGGCCGCGCCGCCGGGGACCTGTCCGGACTGGAAAGGACTACTCATCGCTGCTCCATCATTCCAGGCTAAAGCGTTACCTGCACTGACGAGTTGTCTTGAATTACGGTTGAGCGCATGACAGGTCCCGACGAAGGACACGGCGACGACCCACGCACCCCGCAGCAGCCGGCTTGGAACCCGCCCTGGGAACCGCCACCAGCACCATCGGCAGCCGACTACCCTCCGGACTACCGGCCCTTAAATCAGCCCCCGTACCCGCCGCCGCAGTTCGGGCCGCCCCCCGGCGCTTATTACCCGCCGCCGGATTATCCGGGCGGATGGGGACCCGCGCAGCCGGTCCGGCCACCGGGAACCAACGGGCTGGCGATCGCGTCGCTGGTCACGGCGCTCGTCGGCTTTCTGTGCTGCATCGGTTCAATCGCGGCCATCGTGTTGGGCATCGTTGCCCTCGACCAGATCAGGCGGACCCGCCAGGAAGGCCACGGCCTGGCCGTCGCCGGCATTGCGCTCGGCGTGGCGGGCCTGGTGATGATTCTGATCATCTGGATCGTCGCGGCCGCGGTGAACTAGGCCAACCATGGACTCGGGCAACCAGGTGTACGTCGCGCGCCTGCACCGGATGCTGGTGCTCGGTCCGATGGGCGAATCCTTCGGCCGCGTACGCGATGTCGTGATCAGCATCGGCATCGTGCGTCAGCAGCCGCGCGTCCTGGGCCTGGTTGTCGACTTGGCGACGCGCCGCAAAATCTTCATCCCGATCCTGCGAGTCGCCACGATCGCGCCCGAGGCGGTGACACTGGCCACCGGCAACGTGTCGCTGCGCCAGTTCGAGCAGCGCCCGGGCGAGGTGCTGGCGCTGGGTCAAGTGCTCGACACCCCCGTCCAGGTCTCGCCAACAACCCAAAACCCCGACCTGCCGGAGCTGACCGGCGCCGACGTCGTGATCACCGACCTGGGTATCGAACAAGCCCGCACCCGCGACTGGATGGTGACCCGGATCGCCGTCCGCGGCCACCGCAGGCTGGGACGGCGCGGCCCGGTGCACGTCGTGGACTGGGACGCCGTGGCGGGATTGACCCCGTCGGCGTTGGCGATGCCCGGCCAGGGGGTGGCTCAACTGCTCGAGCAGTTCGACGGGCGCAGAGCCGTCGATGTGGCCGACGCCATCCGCGGGCTGCCGCCCAAGCGGCGCGTCGAGGTGTTCAAGGCGCTTGACGACGACCGGCTGGCCGACATCCTGCAGGAGCTGCCCGAGCCGGAACAGGCCGAAGCGTTGGCGCACCTGGGCACCGAGCGCTCGGCCGATGTGCTCGAGGAGATGGATCCCGACGATGCTGCCGACCTGCTCGGCATGCTCAATCCGACCGATGCCGAAATGCTGCTCACCCGAATGCATCCCGACGATTCCGACCCGGTGCGACGGCTGCTGACCTACTCCCCCGACACCGCGGGCGGCTTGATGACGTCGGATCCGGTGGTGCTGACGCCGGACACGGCGGTCGCCGAAGCGCTGGCCCGGGTCCGCGATCCCGACCTGACGGCCGCGCTGTCGTCGATGGTGTTCGTGACCGAACCCCCGACGGCGACGCCCACCGGGCGGTACCTGGGCTGTCTGTCGCTGCAGCGGCTGCTTCGCGAGGAGCCGGCGCGACTGGTCGGCGAGATCGTCGACAGCGATCTGTTCACCCTGACGCCGCAGACCGCGCTGGCCGCGGTGACGCGCTACTTCGCCGCCTACAACCTCGTGTGCGGGCCGGTGGTCGACGACCAAAACCACCTGTTGGGAGCCGTGACCGTGGACGACCTGCTCGATCACCTGCTGCCGCACGACTGGCGCGCGGACGCCCAGGAGCTCGACACCGGGGCCATCACCGCGGCGGTGGCCGGGGAAGCCCGGTGAGCAACTCCCCGCGCCTGTACACGCCGCGGACGTCGCGTCGGCCGTCGCTGCGCCCGGACCCGGAGGCCGTCGGCAAGGTCACCGAGTCCATCGCGCGGTTTTTCGGCACCGGCCGCTACCTGCTGATCCAGACGATCGTGGTGCTGCTGTGGATCGCGCTCAACGTCGCCGCGATCGACTGGCGCTGGGACCCGTACCCGTTCATCCTGCTGAATCTGGCCTTCTCCACCCAGGCCGCCTACGCCGCGCCGCTGATCCTGCTGGCCCAGAACCGTCAGGAGAACCGCGACCGGGTCACACTCAACGAGGATCGCCGGCGCGCCGAGCAGACGAAGGCCGACACCGAGTATTTGGCCCGCGAGTTGGCCGCGCTGCGGCTGGCCGTAACCGAGGTCCCGACGCGCGAGCACCTGCGCCGCGAACTGGAGGATCTGCGCAGCTTGTTGGCCGATTTGGTACCAGAGAAGCCGAGTGCGGAGGCCAGGGAATCCGGCTGAGAATCAGATCCACCATTGCGCCACTCCCGTCACAAGAGTTATGTATGGTGATCTAGTTCACCAAGAAACGAAACAGACTCGAAACAAACGCAAAGAAGTAAACGCATAGTTTCCCGACGGCTTCAAAACTGAAGGACGGTCGAGTGCGCATTGGGAGACGCCGGAATCCACCACCGGCGGAGACGGCGCAGGAGCGCGCGCGCCGCACCACCCGTTCGCCCGTGTTTGGCATCGCCGTAATCACTCCCCTGGTCTTCGCCGGCGCCGTCGGTGGTACCCCGTACATATTCCCGACGAATCCTTCTGGACCCACGGCTGTTCGCGCCGCCATCACCCCGGTCGCCGCGGTCTCCCCGTCGGGTCCCGATCTGTCGGGCCCCGGCGTCATCGTCGCCCAGCATCCGCCGACCAGCTTCCACATCGCCGCGGGCACCATCTCGGCGCCGCCGCCCCCGATGATCGTGAATGCGCCTGGCGCCCTTGGAATTCCGACGATCGCGCTATCGGCCTACCGCAACGCCGAAATGAAGATGGCCGCCGAGGCCCCGGGCTGCGGCGTCAGCTGGAACCTGCTGGCCGGCATCGGGCGCATCGAGTCGGGCCACGCGAACGGTGGCGCCGTCGACGCGCACGGCACCGCGGTTTACCCCATCTACGGCCCGGCCCTGGACGGCACGCTGCCCGGCAACGAGGTCATCCTCCAAAGTTCGGCCGGCAACGGCGTCACCTACGCGCGCGCGATGGGACCCATGCAGTTCCTGCCCGGCACCTGGGCGCGCTACGCCGCCGACGGCAAAGGTGACGGTGCGCCCAACCCGCAGAACCTGTTCGACTCGACGCTCGCGGCCGCCCGGTACCTGTGCAGCGGCGGGCTGAACCTGCGCGACGCGAACGGCGTCATGGCCGCCATCTTGCGCTACAACAACTCGATGCCCTACGCCCAGAACGTGCTGGGCTGGGCCGCGGCGTACGCCACCGGCGTGGTCCCGGTCGACCTGCCCCCGATCGTCGGGCCGCCGCCCCCGCTGGGCAGCGCGCACGATGAGCACCCGGAGGGGCTGGGTCCCAGCCTGCCGATGAACATCAACGGCCTGCCCATGTACGACATGGGACCGCAGGAACCGCTGATCGACCTGAGCCCGCCGACGCTGGCGAATAGCGCGCCGATGTTCCCCTGGATGACGCCGCCCGCCCCGCAGGGCCCGGCGCCGGTGACCAGGATGCCCGGCTGCACCCTGATCTGCATCGGCGGCTCGAGCGGCGCGCCCGGGCCGCTGCAGGCCGGCCAACCGGTCAACGTGCCGCCGCAGGCGGCCCCGCCGCTGGCGCCACCCGACCAGCCGATCCCGCCGGCCGCGCCGGCACCGGCCGCGAGCCCCGCCTCGGCTGCGCCGAAAGCCTCGGCAGCACCGAAGCCAGGCAGCCAACGGTCAGCACCGGCGGCGTCTGCTCCAGCCGGCTGAGCTGCCACCACCGGCTCACGCCTACACTCAGCAGTAATGTCTGCTGATTTGAGCGCTGCTGTTCGTACCGCACTGGCCAAGGTGATCGATCCCGAATTGCGGCGCCCGATCACCGAACTCGGGATGGTCAAAAGCATCGACGTCGCGCCCGACGGCGGGGTGCACGTCGGGATCTACCTGACCACCGCGGCCTGCCCGAAGAAGACCGAAATCACCGAGCGCGTCACCGAGGCGGTCGCCGACGTGCCCGGCACCGGCGCGGTGAAGGTCAGCCTGGACGTGATGAACGACGAGCAGCGCACCGAGCTGCGCAAGCAGTTGCGCGGTGACGCGGCCGAGCCCGTCATCCCGTTCGCCCAGCCCAGCTCGCTGACCCGGGTGTACGCCGTTGCGTCCGGCAAGGGTGGTGTCGGGAAGTCGTCGGTCACGGTGAACCTGGCCGCCGCGATGGCCTCGCGCGGCCTGTCGGTCGGCGTGCTCGACGCCGACATCCACGGCCACTCCATTCCCCGGATGATGGGCACCACCGACCGGCCCACGCAGGTCGAATCGATGATCCTGCCGCCGATCGCCCACGACGTGAAGGTCATCTCGATCGCCCAGTTCACCCAGGGCAACACCCCGGTGGTGTGGCGCGGGCCGATGCTGCACCGCGCGCTGCAGCAGTTTTTGGCTGACGTCTACTGGGGCGATCTGGACGTGCTGCTGCTCGATCTGCCGCCGGGCACCGGCGACGTCGCCATCTCGGTGGCGCAGCTGATCCCCAACGCCGAGATCCTGGTGGTGACCACGCCGCAGCTGGCAGCGGCCGAGGTGGCCGAACGGGCCGGCAGCATCGCGGTGCAGACCCGCCAGCGCATCGTCGGCGTGGTCGAGAACATGTCCGGGCTGACGCTGCCCGACGGGTCGACGCTGCAGGTGTTCGGCGAGGGCGGCGGCGCGCAGGTCGCCGAGCGGCTCTCGCGCGCGGTCGGCGCCGATGTGCCGCTGCTGGGCCAGATCCCGCTGGACCCGGCCGTGGTGGCCGCCGGCGACTCGGGCGTGCCGATCGTGCTCGGCGCGCCCGACTCCCCGGTGGGCAAGGCGCTGCTGCGCATCGCCGACGGGTTGTCATCGCGGCGGCGCGGGCTGGCGGGCGTCTCGCTGGGCCTGGACCCAACCCGCCACTGAGCGCCCCGTCTCATACCGCGAGCGAGCGTGTTTGTACGGTGACACGCCGTTACAGGCGTGCATCTGCGCACCCTGGACGCAGCTCCGCTAGGTCGCGTCGGCGTCGAACGGAGCGGGCCCTTCCAGGGGGCGCTGCACCGGGGCCGGCGGTGACGCAGGCGTCGGCGCCCCGTTCGCGGGAGCGGGCTTATCGAAGTTTCCGGTCAAGAAAGAGTCGTCGCCGTCGAGCAGGTGCTTGGTGAGTGCCGCGCGCGGTGTCATCCCCCGCAACTTCTGAAATTCGCCCAAATGCCCACGCAGATCATCGAATTCGGGACCCATGTCCTCGCGCAGTTGGGTGGTCATACCGCTCAGATACTCGCGTGCCTGCCGCAGCGCGCCGGACGTCCAGCGAATCGCGCCCGGCAGCCGCTCCGGGCCGAGCACCACCAGCCCGACCACGACGAGCACCAGGATGTGCTCCCAGCTCAGGTTGCCGAACATCTAGCCGGTATCGGGGTCGGGTTTCACCGTCAGCGTGACGTGCCGGCCGTCGCGGACCACCTCAACCGGCGCGTCCTGGCCAATTGCCAACTGCCGCACGGCAACAACGAACTCATCGGAGTCGGCGACTTTACGGGTGCCGACCTTGACGATCACGTCGTTTTCCAGGATCCCGCCCTTTTGCGCGGGACTTCCCGCCTTCACGTTGGCGACCTGCGCGCCGGCGGCGATCGCGTTGCTCACCGAGCGGGTGCTGATCCCGATCGTCGGGTGCACGATCTTGCCGTCCTTGATCAGCGTCTGCGAGACCTGCTTCATCTCGTTGACCGGAATCGCGAAGCCCAGCCCACTTGCGCTGTCCGACAACGACTTTCCCGCGGTGTTGATGCCGATCACCTGCGAGTCCATGTCGATCAGCGGACCGCCGGAGTTGCCGTGGTTGATCGAGGCGTCGGTCTGCAGCGCGTCGATGACGGTGTCGGTGTCCGAGCCCTCCCCCGACAACGGGACGGGCCGGTGCAGCGCGCTGATGATGCCGTGGGTCACGGTGCTGCGCAGGCCCAGCGGCGCACCAGCGGCCAGCACCTCGTCGCCGACGCGCACCTTGTCCGAATCACCGAGGCGGGCCACCGAGAGGTTGTCGACGTTGTCGACCTTCAGCACCGCCAGGTCGGTCTTGGGGTCGCGCCCGACCAGGTTGGCGGGCACTTCCTTGCCGTCGTTGAACACCACCGTCGTCTTGAACTGGCTGGGGTTGTTGGCCGCCTCAGAGATGACGTGGTTGTTGGTGACGATGTAGCCCTTGCCGTCGATGACGACGCCGGAGCCCTGCATGCCCTCCTGGTCGCTCTTGGACTCGATGGTCACCACGGCGTCGGCGGTCGCGGACGCCACCTTGGCGAACCGGCCCGCCTGACCCTCGGTGTTGTTCGGGGTGCCCAGCGTGACCTTGGAGGTGGTGAAGGCCTCGACGACTTCGGCCGTCTTGCGGCCGATCACGCCGCCCAGCAGGCCGATCACCAAGGCGATCAGCACCAGCACGGCCAGAGCCAGGTAGGACACCTTGCCGCCGAACAGCACGTCGCGCACGCCGAGTTTGCCGGTGTAGCCCGGAGCGGGGCGCGGCGCCGACGCGGCCACCGCCGGGGTGCCCAGCGCCGCGGTAGCACCCGGGTCGCGCCACGGGTCGTCCGGTTCGTCGGGGCCGTAGCCGTCTTTTTCGGCCGCCAGCGCACCCGCGTCGACGGGGTGGCGCTGCAGCGAGTGGAGGCTGCCGTCGGGCCGGCTGAACGCTTCCTCTAAAACCGGGTCGGCCGGTTCATCGTGCGGCTTGAACTCGGCCTGGTCGCGGTACTTTTGCGGACGCACCCGCTCCGCCACGAAGGAGCCGATCATCCCGCGGGGACGGCCAAAAGCCTTGGTCGATGCCGGGTCGACCGGTGGCCGGGAGACGGGGCGCGGCGCCAGACGTTGCCCGCCGTCGGGGCCGTCCTTAGTGCCCGTTTTGCTGTCGGGGTCGGAGGTCAATTTTTCCTCTGGGTGCCGGGTACGTGTCCAGCCTAGTATCCATGGTTCCCGACGTGCCGCTTCGCAGCGGGCTAGCGGCGCTTACGCGGGTCGCGCCCGTCGCGGTCGAACGGTTCGGGCGTGTCCTCCGTGCCGTCAACGGGGCTGTGCTGGATCTCGGAGAGCAAGCCGAGCAACCCGGTGGGGATGCGGATGGGGTGCGAATCGTGGTCGCGCAGCGCCGACCGCGCCCGGCTCTGGTCATCCACCTCTGCCGCACAGTCGGGGCAGAGTGACAGGTGATGCGCGGCTCGCAGGTGTGCGGTCATCCGCAGCTCACCGTCGACGAACGCCGCGACGGCCTCGATGGACAGGTGCTCGGTGGAGCCGAATTGCCGCGGCGCACCGACCGGCGCATCGCTTTGGGAGGCGAATTGTGCGGGGAGCCAGGAGAAGGCGCGGCGGAACACATGCCCTCGCTCAACCATTACCGGTTCCTTTCGCCGCTGCCACTCTTCGAATGTAGCGCGGCTACATAGCGAAACAGCGTCGATTACGCGGACTTGGCGATCTCGGGGTGCGCGGCCAGGTAGTCACGCAGCGCCTGACGTCCACGGTGAATGCGGCTACGCACGGTGCCCAGCTTCACACCCAGGGTGGCGCCGATCTCCTCGTAGGACAGCCCCTCGACGTCGCACAACACCACCGCGGCACGAAACTCCGGCGGCAGCGAATCCAGGGCGGCCTGCAGGTCAGGACCCAGCCGCGAATCGTGATAGATCTGCTGCGGGTCCGGCTCGTCGGCGGGCACCCGGTCGTAATCCTCGGGCAGCGCTTCCATCCGGATGCGGGTCCGCCGGCGCACCATGTCGAGGAAGAGGTTGGTGGTGATGCGATGCAGCCAGCCCTCGAAAGTGCCCGGCTGATAGTTCTGCACCGAGCGGAAAACCCGGATGAAAGTCTCCTGCGTGAGGTCCTCGGCGTCCTGCTGATTGCCGGAGAGCCGATAGGCCAGCCGGTACACCCGGTCGGCGTGTTGGCGCACCAGTTCGTCCCAGGACGGCATGTTGGCCTTGTCTCCGGTCGCGTCGAAGACCGCAGTGCCCTGCAACTCGTCGGGCGCTTCCACCCATTCGTCGTCGCGATACTGGTGGACGTGCGACATGGCGGCGGGGCTCAAAGTGGTGGTCAGAGCGGTGATGGTGGGATCCTCCGGATTTGTCCTGCCTGGGGCCGGCAGATCGTCATTGTCGGCAACTCGAAGCTGCACTTTTCTATTCCCGGTATTCCCATAGCTCCCGCCCCCATGCTTCATACGGAGTACGGTTCCCCACTCGCGTATAAGCCATGTAGGAGATAACTGAGGTTTACCTGAGAAATCTTTTCGTTACCTTCGCTATGCAGGGCAAATCGGGGCCCAAGTGACATATGTCGCTTCTCGTGAGGTGGGCGTGTCGCCGGCGGGCGCCTTCAGGCGCGCCTGAATGACCGCGCCGCGAATTCGGCATACTCTGCGGTCATGGACGGCAGCGATACCCCTTCGGTCACCCCCGAGCAGGCGTCCCCCAGTCGAGCCGAAGCGCTGTCCGCGCACGCCGAAGGCTCCATCTCCGAGGATGCGATTTTGGCGGGCGCCCGCGAGCGCGCGACCGACCTCGGCGCGGGGGCGGTGACGCCCGCGGTCGGCGCCCTGCTGAGTCTGCTGGCCAAGCTCAGTGGCGCCAAGTCCGTCGCCGAGGTGGGCACCGGGGTGGGAGTCAGCGGGTTGTGGCTGCTGTCGGGCATGGCCGACGACGGCGTGTTGACCACGATCGACAACGAGCCGGAATATCAGCGGCTGGCCAAGCAGGCCTTCTCCGAGGCCGGCGTCGGGCCGTCGCGCACCCGGCTGATCAGCGGCCGCGCCCAAGAGGTGCTGACCCGGCTCGCCGACGAGTCCTATGACTTGGTGTTCATCGACGCCGACCCGATCGATCAGCCGGACTACGTCGTCGAGGGCGTCCGCCTGCTGCGCTCCGGCGGGGTCATCGTGGTGCACCGGGCCGCGCTGGGCGGGCGGGCCGGTGACCCCGCCGCCCGCGACCCCGAGGTCGTTGCGGTGCGCGAGGCGGCCCGGCTCATCGCCGAGGACGAGCGGCTGACGCCGGCGCTGGTGCCGCTCGGCGACGGTGTGCTGGCCGCCGTCCGCGACTAGTACGCGCGAGCCTGCACCTCCTTGACGAGAGCTGAACACGCGTTTAGTCTACTGAACATGCGTTCAGCCGACCTGACGGCGGCTGCTCGGATCCGCGACGCGGCCATCGAGCAGTTCGGGCAGCACGGCTTCGGTGTGGGTCTGCGGACCATCGCCGAGGCCGCGGGAGTGAGCGCCGCGCTGGTCATTCACCACTTCGGCTCCAAAGAGGGCCTGCGCAGAGCCTGCGACGAATACGTCGCCGAGGAGATCCGCAGCAGTAAGTCCGAAGCGATGCAGTCCAACGATCCGGCGACCTGGCTGTCGCAGATGGCCGAGATCGAGTCCTACGCGGCGTTGACAGGTTACGTCGTGCGCAGCCTGCAGACCGGCGGCGAACTGGCAAGTATGTTGTGGCAAAGTATGATTGAGAACGCCGAGGAGTATATGGCCGAGGGCGTGCGGGCCGGAACCATCAAGCCCAGCCGTAATCCCCACGCCAGGGCCAAATATCTAGCCATCACCTCGGGCGGCGGCCTCCTGCTCTATTTCCAAATGCACGAAAACCCAACCGATATCCGGGCGGTCCTACGCGACTACGCCGCCGACATGGTGCTGCCCTCCCTCGAGATCTACACCGAAGGGCTGATGGCAGACCGAATCATGTACGACGCATTTCTGGCAGCAGAAGAGCAAGGAGGATCCCATGAAAGTTGACACGCCAATCGAAATCCGCGGGCTGACAAAGAATTTCGGGAATGTGCGGGCGCTCGACGGCCTGGACCTGACAGTGCGCGCCGGGGAAGTCCACGGCTTCCTCGGGCCCAACGGCGCCGGAAAGTCCACCACCATCCGCGTCCTGTTGGGTCTGGTCAAGGCCGACGGCGGCAGCGCGCGGCTGCTGGGCGGCGACCCGTGGACCGACGCCGTCGAACTGCACCGCCACATCGCCTACGTTCCAGGCGATGTCACGTTGTGGCCGTCTCTGACCGGCGGCGAGACCATCGATCTGCTGGCCCGCATGCGCGGCGGCATCGACGAGCAACGCCGCGCCGAGCTGATCGAACGCTTCGATCTCGACCCACACAAGAAGGCGCGCACCTATTCCAAAGGCAACCGCCAGAAGGTCTCGCTGATCTCCGCCTTTTCGTCACGGGCTGAGCTGCTACTGCTCGACGAGCCCAGCAGCGGCCTAGACCCGTTGATGGAGAACATTTTTCAGCAGTGCGTCGGCGAAGCGCGCGACCGCGGCGCGACGGTCCTGCTGTCCAGCCACATCCTGGCCGAAACCGAAGCGCTGTGTGAGCGGGTCACCATCATCCGCGCCGGCAAGACCGTCGAGAGCGGGACCCTGGACTCCATGCGCCATCTCAGCCGCACCTCGATCAAGGCCGAAATGACCGGTGATCCCGGCGATCTCACCCGCATCAAGGGGGTCGAGGACGTCAGCGTCGACGGCAACACCCTGCATGCCCAGGTGGACAGCGAAAGCCTCGGGGAACTCATTCGCGTACTCGGCGACGCCGGCGTGCGCAGCCTCATCAGCCAGCCGCCGACCCTGGAAGAGCTGTTCCTGCGTCATTACGACACTTCAGAATCCAAGGTGGCGGCGTCATGAGCACCGCAACCTTGGACCGGCCTCCCGCGCGCCCGGCCGGTTCGAACTTCTCCGGGACGCTGTCGATCCTGCGGCTCTATCTGCGCCGCGATCGAATCACGTTGCCGCTGTGGGTGTTACTGCTGTCGGTGCCGCTGGCCACCGTGTACGTCGGCAGCATCGAGAAGGTTTACCCCACCGCAGCCGCGCGCGCCGAGTTCGCCGCGTCGATTATGGCCAGTCCGGCCCAGCGCGCGCTGTACGGCCCGGTCTACAACGACAGCGTTGGGGCCGTGGGCATTTGGAAAGCCGGGATGTTCCACCTGCTGATCGCGGTCGCGGTCATTCTGACCGTCATCCGCCACACCCGCGCCGACGAGGAATCCGGCCGGACCGAACTGATCGACTCGACCGCCATCGGCCGCTACGCCAGCCTGACCGCGGCGCTGATGCTGTGCTTCGGTGCGTCGATCGCCACCGGTGTGATCGGCGCGGCGGGATTGCTCGGCACCGACATTCCCGCCGCCGGCTCGCTGGCTTTCGGGGCGGCGCTGGCCGGCTCCGGCCTGGTGTTCACCGCTGTGGCCGCGGTGGCCGCGCAGCTGTCGCCGAGTGCCCGAGTCGCGCGCGGTTTCGCCTTCGCCGTGTTGGGGACCGCGTTCACGCTGCGCGCCGTCGGCGATGCCGGCTCCGGCGCGCTGTCGTGGCTCTCGCCGCTGGGGTGGTCGCTGCAAGTCAGGCCGTACGCGGGTGATCGCTGGTGGGTCCTGCTGCTGCATCTGGCGACGACGGCCGTGCTGACGGTGGTGGCCTATCGACTGCTCGCCGGCCGCGACGTGGGTGCTGGACTCGTTGCCGAGCGGGCCGGGCCCGGCACGGCCGGACGGAGCCTGGGCAGCGTCGTCGGCCTGACGTGGCGACTCGACCGAGGCGCAGTACTGGTGTGGAGCGTCGGGCTGTGTCTGTATGGCGTCTTGATGGGCAGCGTCGCGCACGGCATCGGCGACGAACTGGGCGACAGCACCGTGGCGCGTGACATCGTGGCGCGGATGGGCGGCACCAGCGCCCTCGAGCAGGCCTTCCTCGCGGTGGCGTTCGCCATGTTGGGCATGGTGGCCGCCGCCTTCGCCATCTCGCTCACGCTGCGACTGCATCAGGAAGAGGCGGCCCAACGGGGCGAGACCACGCTGGCCGGCGCCGTGTCCCGAACACGGTGGTTGGCAACTCATTTGGTCGCCGCCCTGGCGGGATCGGCGGCGGCGATGCTGGTCGCCGGCGCGGCGGCTGGTCTCGTCTACGGGATCGCGGCCGACGATGTCGGCGGCAAGGTGGCCATCGTGGTCGGGACCGCGGCCGTGCAACTGCCCGCCGTCTGGCTGCTTTCCGCAGTGACGCTGGCCTTGTTCGGCCTCGCACCGCGGTTCACACCGGTGGCGTGGGGTGTGTTGGTGGCGTTCATCGCCTTGTATCTGATCGGATCGCTCGCCCGGTTTCCGCAGTGGGTGCTCGACCTCGAGCCGTTCGCCCACATCCCACGGGTCGGTGGCGGTGATTTCACCGCCGTCCCCCTGCTGTGGCTCCTGGTCATCGATGCCACGTTGATCACGTTGGGCACCATGGCTTTCCGACGGCGCGACGTGCGGTGTTAGGGGCATCATGAAAACCATTGTGCAGTTGGCGGCCTCCTCAATTTTAGGCTTAGCCTTAGTCGGCTTGCTGCTGTTCTGGCCGGCCGGAACGCTGAACTATTGGCAGGCATGGGTTTTCATCGGCGTGTTCACTGCCGCGACGATCATCCCCAGCATCTATTTGGCCCGGACGAACCCCGCCGCGCTGCAGCGACGCATGCGTGGCGGGCCGCTCGCGGAAGGCAGAGCGATCCAAAAGATCGTCATCGTCCTCGCGTTTCTGGACCTCTTCGCGATGGTGGTATTGAGCGTGCGCGACCATCGCCTGGGTTGGTCGTCAGTGCCGGGCTGGCTGTGCGTGCTCGGTGATGTGTTGATAGCGGCTGGAATCGGCATGGCCATGCTGGTGATCGTCCAGAACAATTACGCGGCCGCAACCGTGACCGTGGAGACGGGCCAGTCGGTGGCATCGAGGGGTCTCTACACGTTCGTCCGGCACCCCATGTATGTCGGAGACGTGATCATGATGGTGGGCATCCCGCTGGCGCTCGGCTCGTATTGGGGGCTGCTTCTCGTCATCCCCGGCGTGCTGGTGCTGGTCTCGCGCATCCTCGACGAGGAAAAAATGCTCACCCACGAATTGGGCGGATACCGCGAGTACACGCAGCGGGTGCGCTACCGCTTGCTGCCCTACGTGTGGTGATGGCCGGCACGCTTTAAAGTGGTTGAGCGTGGCCCACAACTCGGCTCGCGCTCTGGACCGGCCGTGGCGACGTCCCGGCGCTCTGCGGTACGCACTAGAACGGATTCGCGGCGTTGCCAAACCACCGATAACCGTCACCGATCCCCCAGCCGACATCATCATCGACCGTGACGTTGAAGTCAGGACCCGCGACGGAACAGTCCTGCGCATCAACGTCTTTCGCAAGGGCGATGACGCCCGGCCGGTCGTGCTGAGCATCCATCCCTACGGCAAGGACAACCTGCCGACCCGGCGCGGCAAGCGGTGGACGTACTCGTTGCAATACCGAGTGATACGGCAGCCCCAGCCGCTGACCTTCTCTGCCCTGACCGGTTGGGAGGCGCCCGACCCGGCCTGGTGGACCGCGCAGGGCTTCACCGTGGTCAATGCCGACTCGCGCGGCTGCGGCCATTCCGAGGGCACCGGGAAACTGCTGTCGCGGCAAGAAGCCGAGGACACCTACGACCTGGTGCAGTGGATTGCCGACCAACCGTGGTGCGACGGCAATGTCGTCATGCTCGGGGTGTCCTACCTGGCCATCAGCCAGTACGCCGTCGCCGCCCTGCACCCACCGGCGCTGCGGGCGATCTGCCCGTGGGAAGGATTCACCGACGCGTATCGCGACCTCACATTTCCCGGCGGTATTCGGGAGTCCGGCTTCACCGCTTTGTGGTCACGCAACATCGCCCGCGAGACGCGGCAGGCCTACACCCTCGGGCCGATGCAGGAGCAGCATCCCCTGCGCGACAACTTTTGGCGCTCGCTGGCACCCGACCTGTCGGCGATCAACGTCCCCATGCTGGTGTGCGGCAGCTTCTCAGACAACAACCTGCACAGCCGCGGTTCGATTCGGGCATTCACTTGCTCCGGCTGTAGCCACGCCCGCCTGTATACACATCGCGGGGGAAAATGGGCGACCTTTTACTCCGAACCGGCACTGGCCGAACAGCTGAGGTTCTTCCGCGACGTATTAGGCGGCGGGCTCGCTTCCCGCAGCGTTCGCCTCGAGGTGCGCGAAGACCGCGACACCGTCGCCGCGGTGCGCGAAGAGAACGAATGGCCGCTGGCCCGCACGCGTTGGCGTGCAATGTATCTGGGTGGGCATCTCGCCAGCGCCGGAGTGTTGGCGGCAGAGCAGCCGCAGACGGCGGGCAGCATCACGTTCGAAACCCTTTCCCGGGCGGCCGCATTCAACTGGACGATTCCCGCAGACATCGAGCTGACCGGCCCGATGGCCGCGCGGTTGTGGGTCGAACTGCACGGCTGTGATGACGCGAACCTCTTCGTCGGAGTGGAAAAGTGGCGCGATGGCAAGTTCGTCGGATTCGAGGGGGCCTACGGCTACGGCCGCGACCGGGTGACCACCGGCTGGCAGCGGGTTGCGCTGCGCGCACCGGACCCCGAACTCTCGCAGCCGTGGGAGCCGGTCTCGGCATGCGACCAGCCGCAACCAGTGCCCGCCGGTGAGGTGGTCGCGGTCGATGTCGCACTGGGCCCATCGGCGACGCTGTTCCGCGCCGGTGAGCAGCTCCGACTTGTGGTCGGCGGACGGTGGTTGTGGCCGCGCAACCCACTCACCGGCCAGTTCCCGACGGCCTATCCGAATCCGCCACGCGGGCGCGTGACGCTGCACTGGGGCCCGCGTTACGACGCACACCTGCTGATCCCCGAGATCCCGACGTAGCGCCGACCATCTCCGCCCTCGGTTGGCGACAATCTCCGCGTTTGTGCTGATGTTTTGCCGCCCGCGCTGGCCGCATGCTGGCTAACATGAGCGAGATCGATCCCCGCGCGGACGCACCGCTGGTGGACTGGAGCGAACTTGACGTGAGCGGGCTTTTGCCGACGGGCACCGTGACGTTGCTGTTGGCTGACGTCGAGGGTTCCACTCGGCTGTGGGAAACCCAACCCGACGAGATGACCGCCGCTATCGCTCGTCTTAATCACACGGTGCCGGGAATCATCGCCGCTCATGGCGGTGTGCGACCGGTCGAGCAGGGCGAGGGTGACAGCTTTGTGGCGGCGTTCGCCCGTGCCTCCGAAGCGGTGGCGGCGGCGCTGGATTTGCAGCGCGCCGCGCTGGCCCCGATCCGGCTGCGCATCGGTGTCCATTCCGGCGAGATACAGCTACGCGACGAAGGGAACTACGCCGGACCGACGATCAACCGCACGGCGCGGCTGCGCGATCTGGCGCACGGGGGCCAGACCGTGCTGTCCGGCGCGGCAGAGGCGTTGGTGATCGATCGGCTGCCCGCCGGCGTGTGGCTGGCGGACCTGGGCACCCACTCGCTTCGTGACCTGCCCCGCCCCGAGCGGGTGATGCAACTGTGCCATCCCGACCTTGTGAATGAGTTCCCGTCGCTTCGTGTTTCGAAAGTCGTTACGTCCCAGAACCTTCCGGTACAACTCACCAGTTTCGTGGGCCGTGGTGCCGAACTGACCCAGGTGCGGGAGCTGCTGGCGGACAACAGGTTGGTGACCCTGACCGGTGCCGGCGGGGTGGGTAAGACCCGGCTGGCGGTCGAGGTCGCGGGCCAGCTGGCGAGTGAGTTTGGTGACGGGGCGTGGTACGCGGATTTGGCGCCGATCACCGATTCCGAGGTCGTGCCGATCGCGGTAGCCCGCTCGCTCGGGTTGCCCGACCAGCCGGGCCGCTCCACGATGGACACGCTCACCCGTTTTGTCGCCGATCGTCGGATGCTAATCGTTCTGGACAACTGCGAGCACCTGCTCGACGCGAGCGCAGCGCTGGTCGTTGCTCTGCTGGGCTCCGCTGCGAAGTTGACACTCTTGGCGACCAGCCGTGAGGCGATCGGGGTGGCCGGCGAGGTCGGCTGGCGGATGCCGTCATTGTCGCTGGCTGATGAAGCCATCGAGTTGTTCGTCGACCGGGCTCGGCATGCTCGGCCGGACTTCGCCGTCAGCGACGACAATGCCGCGACGGTGGCGGAGATCTGCGCGCGCCTCGATGGTTTGCCGCTGGCGATCGAGCTCGCCGCGGCGCGGGTGCGGGCGCTGTCGCTGACCGAGATCCTCGACAGCCTGCATGACCGGTTCCGGCTGTTGACCGGCGGTGCGCGGACCGCGGTGCGCCGACAGCAGACGTTGCGGGCCTCGGTGGATTGGTCGCACGCGCTATTGACCGAGCCGGAGCGGGTGTTGTTCCGTCGGCTTGCGGCGTTTATGGGCGGCCTCGACCTTGACGCCGCTCAAGCAGTCGCCGGCTCCGGCGAGGTGCAGCGCTTCCAGGTGCTCGATCAACTCACCCTGCTGGTCGACAAGTCGCTGGTGGTGGCCTTTGACCAAACGCGCAGCCGGGGCCGTACCCGGTATCGGCTGCTGGAGACGGTGCGCCAGTACGCGCTGGAAAAGCTCGGCGAGTCCGGCGAGGCGGATGCCGTCCGGTCGCGTCACCGCGATTACTACACCGCGATGGCGGCTGCAATCGACGTGCTGGCAGGCAGTGATTACGAGCAGCGTCTCGATCAGGCCGAAATGGAAATCGACAACCTGCGGGCCGCGTTTGTGTGGAGCCGCGAAAACTCCGACGTCGAGCTGGCGTTGGCGCTGGCGTCTTCGCTGCAAGCGCTGTGGCTCGCCCGAGGCCGCGTCCGCGAAGGGCTGACCTGGTTCGACACTGTGCTCACTCAAGAGGTCGCACAGGACGCCGGGGTGGCGGCCGCGGTGCGCGCCCGGGCGCTGGCCGACAAAGTGATGCTCGACATTCTCATGGTCGCTGCCGACAGCCTGGATTGGGCGCAGCAGGCCCTAGCGCTCGCCCGCGAGATCGAGGATCCGGCAGTGCTGGCCAGGGCGCTGGCCACCTGCGGCTTCGCCGCCGCCTACAACGCCGAGCTGGCAGGGGCGTACTTCGCCGAGGCGATCGAACTGGCCCGGGAGCTGGACGATAAGTGGAGGCTCAGCCAGATTCTGACCTGGCAGGCGAGCGCAGGAATCGCCGCAGGCGACCCGATCGCGGCGCGCGCGGCCGCCCAGGAAGGACTCGACCTCGCCGACGCTATCGGTAACGGGTCGGACTCGCGGCACTGCCGCATATGCCTGGGTTTGGCACAGGCAATCCAGGGCGATCTGGCTGGTGCCGTCGCACAGTTCCGCGCGGTGGCCGCCGAGGCCGAGGCGGCCCACGATGGGCTCCTCCAAGCAATTGGCCTCGCGCATGAGTGCACGGCGCTGGCATGGCAGGGTGAGACAGGTGCCGCCCGCGCCGCGGCCGAGGCCAGCCTGGCGTCGGGAGCCGAGTTCGGCGGGCTCGCCGCGAGCGTTGGTTACTTTGCGTTGGCAAACGCGGCCCTGGCCGCCGGCGATGCTGGGGCGGCACTGGACGCGACCGCGGCGGCCTGGGAGCACGGGAGTGTTCTGCTGGGGTTCGCGGCGCACCTGCGCCCCTTCAGTGCGCAGGCCGCGCTGGCGGGCGGGGATCTGATCGCGGCCCGTGGCTGGGCCGACGATGCGGTCGCGACAGCGACGGGCTGGGCCTTACTGATGCCGGCGCTGAGCGCCCGCGCCCGCGTGGCGATCGCGCAGGGTGAGCCAGAGCAGGCTGAGCGTGACGCCCACGACGCGCTGGCAAGCGTCCCCGAAGGTGTCCGGCATATGAGCACTTCCGACACCCTCGAATGCCTTGCCACCTTGGCAGGCGACATCGGCAACTACCGGGAAGGGGCGCGGTTGTTCGGTTCCGCGGCGGCGATCCGGCAGCGTATGGGCGCGGTGCGGTTCAAGGTCTGGGACGCCGGATACGAAGCGTCGGTCGCAGCGCTGCGAAATGTGATGGGCGAAGAGGACTTTGAAGCCGCGTGGGTCGAAGGCGCTTCGATGGCCACCCACGAGGCGATCGCCTACGCCCAGCGCGGCCGCGGTGAACGAAAACGACCCGCCAGCGGCTGGGCCTCACTCACGCCAGCCGAACGTGACGTCGTGCGGCTGGTCAGCGAAGGACTGGGCAATAACGACATCGCCACAAGGCTTTTCGTCTCACCCCGCACGGTGCAGTCCCACCTGACCCACGTCTACAACAAACTGGGCCTCACCTCACGCGTGCAACTCGTCCAGGAAGCGGCCCGCCACGGCTGACGCGTAAACCCGCGAGCCTAGATCCAGACGCCCTTACCCACCGCGACCACCCCGCCGGAGCTGATCGCGAACCGCTCGCGGTCCTTTTCCAAATCCACGCCGACCATCTCGCCCGGCCCGACGACGACGTTCTTGTCCAGGATCGCGTGGCGCACCACCGCGCCGCGACCGACGCGGGCGCCCGGCATGAGCACGCTGCCCTCCACGATCGCGCCGTCGTCGACCACGACGTTCGACGACACCACCGAATTGCGCACTGAGGCCGCCGAAATGATACTGCCGGAACCCACCACCGACTCCTGAGCCGAACCGCCGTTGACGAACTTCGCCGGCGCCAGGTTCTCCGACGCGCCCATGATCGGCCAGCGCTTGTTGTACAGGTTGAACACCGGGTGCACCGACACCAGATCCATGTGCGCGTCGTAGAACGCGTCCAGCGTCCCGACGTCACGCCAGTAGGCGCGGTCCCGGTCGGTGGCGCCGGGCACCTCGTTGTCGTGGAAGTCATACACCGCGGCCATCCCGTCCTGGACCAGCCGCGGGACGATGTCGCCGCCCATGTCGTGGTCGGAATGGTCGTCGTCGGCATCGGCGCGAATGGCGTCGATGAGCACCTTGGTGGTGAAGATGTAGTTGCCCATCGAGACGAATGTGCTGTCGGGGTCGTCGGGGGTGCCTGGAGGTTCCAGTGGCTTCTCTAGAAACTTACGGATGCGGCCGGACTCGTCGGCGTCGATGCAGCCGAACGCGTGGGCCTCGCTGCGCGGCACCCGAATGCCGGCCACCGTCGCTCCGGCTCCGCTGTCGACATGGAAGGCGACCATCTGCTCGGGATCCATCCGGTACACGTGGTCGGCGCCGAAAACAACTATGTAGTCAGGGTCTTCGTCGTAGATCAGGTTCAGCGACTGATAGATCGCGTCGGCCGAGCCGGTGTACCAGCGCGGGCCCAGGCGCTGCTGCGCCGGAACCGGGGTGATGTACTCGCCGGCCAGGCCGGACAGCCGCCAGTTCTGCGAGATGTGGCGGTCCAGTGAATGCGACTTGTATTGCGTGAGAACGCAGATCCTGAGGTAGCGGGCGTTGACGAGATTGGACAGCACGAAATCGATCAGCCGATAGGAACCGCCGAAGGGCACCGCGGGCTTGGCCCGGTCCGCGGTCAGCGGATACAACCGCTTGCCCTCACCCCCGGCCAGGACGATGCCCAGCACGTGTGGCGCTTCCCTCATGGCACAAACTTATCGGCACCCGCCAGCCGCTGCCAGGGGAAACGCCCAAACGCGCTGTCCTGACGGGCTAAAGCGGGGCTCCCGGCTGGCGAGTTGCGTCGCAGTGCCATTACGGTGCGGAGTATGCGGGTGGCGATGATGACTCGGGAGTACCCCCCGGAGGTCTACGGCGGGGCCGGAGTGCACGTCACCGAGCTGGTCTCGCAGCTGCGCCGCTTGTGCGCGGTGGACGTGCACTGCATGGGCGAACCCCGCCCCGGTGCCGCCGCCCACCAGCCCGACCCGCGGCTGCAGGGCGCCAACGCGGCGCTGTCCACCTTGTCCTCGGACCTGGTGATGGCTAACGCGGCGTCGGCGGCCACCGTCGCGCACTCGCACACCTGGTACACCGGCATGGCCGGGCACCTGGCCGCCATGCTCCACGACATTCCCCATGTCCTCACCGCGCATTCCCTGGAGCCGCTGCGGCCGTGGAAGGCCGAGCAGCTCGGCGGCGGCTACCGGGTGTCGTCGTGGGTGGAGCACACCGCCGTCCTGGGAGCCGACGCCATCATCGCGGTCAGCAACGGCATGCGCGAGGACGTGCTGCGCGTCTACCCCGCGCTCGACCCCAGCGCGGTGCACGTGATCCGCAACGGTGTCGACACCGACGTGTGGTATCCGGCCGGGCCCGTGCGCACCGGCTCCGTGCTGGCCGAACTCGGGGTCGACCAGAGCCGGCCGATCGTGGCGTTCGTCGGTCGGATCACCCGGCAGAAGGGCGTCGCCCACCTGGTGGCGGCCGCGCATCAGTTCAGCCCCGAGGCGCAGTTGGTGCTGTGCGCAGGCGCGCCCGACACCCCCGAGATCGCCGAGGAAGTGCGCACCGCGGTCGCCGCTCTGGCCCGCAGCCGTACCGGCGTGTACTGGGTTCGGGACATGCTTCCGATCGGGAAGCTACGCGAAATACTCTCGGCGGCAGCAGTTTTCGTGTGCCCGTCGGTGTACGAGCCGTTGGGGATCGTGAACCTCGAGGCGATGGCCTGCGCCACCGCGGTGGTGGCCTCCGACGTCGGCGGGATACCCGAGGTGGTCGCCGACGGCGTCACCGGGTCGCTGGTGCATTACGACGGCGACGACCCGGTGGGCTACCGGGCCAGGTTGGCCGCGGCGGTCAATGAGCTGATTGCCGACTCCGAAAAAGCGGAGCGCTACGGCCGCGCGGGACGTCAGCGGTGCGTCGAGGAATTCTCGTGGGCGCAGGTCGCCGAGCAGACGCTGGACATCTATCGCAAGGTGTGCGCCTAACCCTTGTCGGGGTCAGCTGGTGACGCCCTTGAGTTCGTCGCCGAGCGCGGAAGCTTCGTCAGGGGTGAGCTCGACCACGAGTCGACCGCCGCCTTCCAGTGGTACCCGCATCACGATGCCGCGCCCCTCCTTGGTTGCTTCCAGAGGACCGTCGCCGGTCCGGGGCTTCATCGCCGCCATCGAGTGCTCCCTCCAGATTTGAGCTGACCCGCGGTCGCGGACCTGGTCGGCGCCGAGCGTGCCCCGCCAGTAGATTCCCAGCCGTACCCGACATTGAACTGCCAAATCACACCCCCATTGTTCCCTATCCAGGCCGATAGGTGCACAAAGACCCGGCAAGTCGCGCTTTACCGCGGCTCACCGCGGCCTCACCGCCTAACTGGCGCCACCCAGCAGTCGCGGATGTGGTCGTCGACCATCCCCGTCGCCTGCATCAGCGCATAGGCGGTGGTCGGGCCGACGAAGCGGAACCCCAGGCGTTTCAGTTCGCGCGCCATGGCCTTCGATTCGGCACTGGCCGAGGGGATTTCGGAGCCCTCGGAGGGACGGGGACGCGGCGGCGGCGCGAACGACCACAGCAGCTCGGACAGGTCGTCGGGGGACCCCAGCTCGATGGCCGCGCGCGCGTTGGCGATGGTCGCCTCGATCTTCGCCCGGTTGCGGACGATTCCGTCATCGGCCAGCAGCCGCTGCACGTCGGCGTCTTTGAAGCGAGCCACCTTCTTGACGTCGAACCCGCGGAACGCCCGCCGGAAATTCTCCCGTTTGCGCAGGATGATCAGCCACGACAGGCCGCTCTGAAAGGCTTCCAGGCTCATCCGCTCGAACAACGCCGTCCCGTCGTGCACAGGGCGGCCCCACTCCTGGTCGTGATAGTTGCGGTACATCTCGGCGTGGGACCCGGAGCTAAGCCCCGCCCAGCCGCACCGGATCAGGCCGTCGTCGTCCATTACTTGTCCTGACGTTCCGCAACGTCATTTGGGTCATTTGGTTCCATCGGCTCAAGCTCATTGGGCTGGGTGTCCGGAGCCGGCTGCAGCGCCGCCAGCTGCCCGCGCAGCGCCTCGAGCTCGCGGCCGAGCCGGTCGAGCACCCAATCCACTTCGCTGGTCTTGTAGCCGCGTAGCACCTGGGTGAACTTGACGGCGTCGACGTCGGCGCCGGTGACCCCGAACGCCGGCAGCACCGTCGCCGTCGTCCCCTTCGGCAGCGGCGGCAACTGCTCACCGCGGCCAAACAGCAGGCTGCCGGCGCCGAACAGCACGATCGCCACCAGGATGAGAACCACCAGGTAGAGCAAGACCAACGCCACGGGAACGATATTGCCTTACGGGGCCGACTAGCGAGGCCGCAAGCCGTTCATCGGCGGCCGGTCCACCAGCGACACCGGCGAGGTGCGCTGGGTGTAGGAGTCGTCGAGACCGTCGGCGAAGAACTGGGTCAGCCCCACCCCCGAGTCGGGGATGCCGCACCGCGACAGCAGCGTCGCGATCACCTGACGGCTCATCCCGCCTAGCTCGGCCAGCGGCCGGTTGCGGTGCGCCCGCACACCCAGGTTGACCTGCGCGATCGCGTCCAGCCCCAGCCGGTCGAAGGTGTCGACCAGCAGTCCGATCTCCACGCCGTAGCCCGGGGCGAACGGCAGCGACGTCAACAGTTCCCGGGTGGCCGCATACTCGCCGCCGAGCGGCTGTAGTACGCCGCCCAGCTCCGGCCGCAGCGCCGCCAGCAGGGGGCGCGCCACCAGCTCGGTGACGCGTCCGCCGCCGGTGGCGCCCGCGTCGAGCGGCCGTCGATAGAAGCTCTTGACCAGGTGGATGCCGTCGCCGGTCAGCAGCGGGCCGACCAGCCACGGCACGAACATCGGGTGCGGGTTGATCAGGTCGGAGTCGACGAACACCACGACGTCGCCGCTGGTGGCGGCCAATGAGCGCCACAGCGCCTCGCCCTTGCCGGGCCGCGTCGCGACCTCCGGCAGCGCCCGCTCGCGGCTGACGACGCGGGCGCCGGCGGCGATGGCCCGGATCTCGGTCTCGTCGGTGGAACCGGAGTCCAACACGATCAGCTCGTCGACTAGTCCGTCCACCAGCGGCGAGATGCTGTCGATCACCGACTCGATGGTTTCTTCCTCGTCGAGGGCCGGTAGCACCACCGAAATCGTCCGCCCGGCCTTAGCGGCCACCAACTCACCGATCGTCCAGTTGGGACGGTTCCACAGCAGTCGGTGGTTGGTGAGATGACCGGCGATCAGGTCCGATGTAGTCATGCCAGTCCCCTCACGCTGCGCGACGGCGGGCGCGTGCCCTGGATGGAGGCCACCATTTCCAGGACCCGCCGCGTCGCGGCGACCTCGTGCACCCGAAACATGCGGGTGCCGGCGGCGGCCGCCAGCGCGGTGGCCGCCAATGTCCCCTCGAGCCGTTCGGTCAATTCCACGCCCAGAGTCTCCCCGACGAAGTCCTTATTACTCAACGCCATGAGCACGGGCCACCCGGTCTCGACAAGGTCGGCCACGTGGCGCAGCAGCAGCAGCCCGTGGAACGTGTTCTTGCCGAAATCGTGGGCCGGGTCGATCAGCACTCGATCGCGGGCTACTCCGGCCGCGACCGCCCGCTCGGCGGCGGCGGTGACCTGGCGAATCACGTCGTCGACCACACCACGGGTAGTCGTACCGTAGCTCACCCGGAACGGCCGTGTGCGCGGCTGCGCGCCGCCTGTGTGCGAACACACCAGGCCCGCATCGAACTCGGCGGCGACCTCGGGTAGCGCGGGGTCAATTCCGCCCCAGGTGTCGTTGATCAGGTCCGCGCCGGCCGCGCAGGCCACCTTCGCCACCTCTGCGCGCCAGGTATCGGCGCTGATCACTTGGTTCGGGTAGGCGTCGCGCAGCCATTCGATGAACGGCACCAGCCGCGAGATCTCGGTGTCCGCGTCGACGTTCTCGCCGGGACCCGCCTTGACGCCGCCGATGTCGATGACGTCGGCGCCCGCCGCGATCGCCTCGTGCACGGCGGCCCGGGCCGCGTCGTCGCCGAACGTCGCGCCCCGGTCGTAGAACGAGTCCGGGGTGCGGTTGATGATCGCCATGATCAGCGCGCGATCACCGGCGACCGGGCGGCCGCAGAACGCAGACTGCACGCTTCCATAGTGCCTGCTGGGACCCTGGCTAGCTCCGTCGGGCGGTCCCACCCGCGACTTTGCAACCACGCACACGACACGCCGACGACGGTGTGCGTCGTTTAATTTTCGCGGAGCCTGCCAGCCCCCAGTGGCGTCTGAAGGGTGTGGACGATGTGTTTCGAGGCAGCGAAGCGCTGCGGCACGGCAAGCTCACCCGTTATCAGTTGCTGACCCACTACCGCCCGATCTACCCCGACATTTACCTGCCCAAATACGCCGCGCCCTCGCTGCGCACACGCACGGTGGCGGCATGGCTATGGTCGGGTCGTCGCGGGGTGCTGGCCGGGCTGGCCGCGGCTGCACTGCACGGTTCGAGTTGGATCGACGACGACGAGCCCGTCGAGATGATCTGGCGTAACCCGCATCCGCCCACTGGCGTAGTCACCCGCGGCGCGCGTCTCGATGATGACGAATTCGCCCGTGTCGCGGGTCTCCCGGTCACCACACCCGCGCGGACGGCATTCGACCTGGCGCGGCAACGGCCTACCGGCGAGGCAGTAGCGCGACTCGATGCACTACAGCGAGCCACGTCCTTCTCAATCGAACAGGTGCAACTTCTCGTCAAGCGCTACCCGGGCGCGCGTGGCCTGCGGCGGTTGAGGTCCGTTCTTCCCCTGGTCGATGCCGGCGCTGCCTCTCCCAAGGAGACGTGGCTGCGGTTACTACTGATCAACGCGGGCTTGCCGGTTCCCACCACGCAGATACCGGTGCAGGAGAACTGGCGTTGCATTGGCGTGCTCGATATGGGTTGGGAGAAATACAAAGTGGCCGTCGAGTACGACGGTGACCATCACCGCAGCGACCGTCGACAGTACGCACGTGATCAGTGGCGGCTGCGCAAACTAGAAGAACTGGGCTGGATCGTCGTCCGGGTGATCGCCGAGGACAAGCCCAAAGACGTCGTGCGGAGGGTGCGTGAAGCGTTGCACCGTCGCGGCTATCGCGACTTTTAACCCACGCACACGACACGCCGACGACGGTGTGCGTGGCTTCAATTTCGACGCCGTCGACGCCGAGTCAGCCCTGCGGCCGCCTACCCGCAGCCACTTCCTCGGGATAGGCGTCGTAAAACGGCACGTACCCCTCGTCGCGGCCGGCCAGCACGTACAGCGGGTCCTCAACCTCGGAGTTATACGCCTGCTCACGCAACTCCACCTTGCGGCTCTTGAACGTCGACGTGTGCTCCAGCGACTCGGCGACGCGCACGAATAGCGGCAACGCGTAGGGAGGCAACTGGTCATACACCGCGCGGGCCAGCGACTTCCCGTCGAACGAGCCGCCCTCGCGCAGCTGGACCGCGGCCATCCCCGCGCGCCCACCGGTGTCCGGAATCTCGACGCCGTAGACGGTGCACTCCTCGATGGCCGCATCGGATGACACCGCCGCTTCGACCTGAGTGGTGGCCACGTTCTCGCCCTTCCAGCGGAAGGTGTCGCCCAGCCGGTCGACGAACGCGGCGTGAAACTTGCCCTGTGGACTCATCACGTCACCGGTGTTGAACCAGCAGTCGCCCTCCCGAAAGGCGTCGCGCACCAGCTTCTTTTCCGTCGCCTCTTTGTCGGTGTAGCCGTCGAATGGAGAAAGCTTGTTGACCGGGCTGAGCAGCAGGCCCGGTTCGCCTGCGGGCACCCGACGCACTCGCCCGTCGTCGCCGCGGACCGGGGCGCCGGTGTCGGGGTCGTATGCCACGTAGGCCAGCGGCATCGGCGAGATGCCGGTGCTGCGGGGCACGTTGAAGATGTTGATGAAGGCGGTGGTGCCTTCGCTGGCGGCGTAGAACTCACAGACCCGCGCGATGCCGAACCGCTTGGTGAATTTCTCCCAGATCTCCGGCCGCAGGCCGTTGCCGGCGATCAGCCGGACCTTGTGCGCACGGTCGGTCGGCTTGGCCGGCTGGTTGAGCAGGTACCGGCAGATCTCGCCGATGTAGATGAACGCCGTGGCATCGTTGGCGATCACCTCGTCCCAGAACCGCGACGCCGAAAACGACTTGCCCAGCGCCAGCGTCGCCCCGGAGATCAGCACCGACGACACCGCGACCGTCAGCGCGTTGTTGTGGTACAGCGGCAGGCAGCAGTACAGGGTGTCGGACCCCCTCAGCCGCAAGCCCAGGCCGCCAAAGCCGCCCATTGCCTTGAGCCAGCGGTAGTGCGTCATGACGCTGGCCTTGGGATATCCCGTGGTGCCCGACGTGAAGATGTAGAACGCGGTGTCCCTGGCCCGCACCTCCGACGCCGACGGCGGGTTGATCGCTGGAGCGCTGACGGCGAATCGCTCCAGGTCCTCGACGCACAGGGTGTTGTCGGTGGCACCGGCGGCGCCGCATTCGGTGACCGCGCTGACCAGGTCGGTCTCGGCGATCAACAGCTTGGGGTCCAGCAGGCCCAGGCTGTGTGCGAGCACGTCACCGCGCTGGTGGTAGTTGAGCATGCCGGCGACGGCGCCGCACTTGACCGTGGCGAGCATCGCCAGCACCGCGTTGGGGGAGTTGCGCAGCATGATCGCGACGACGTCGCCCTGGCCGACACCGCGCGCGGCCAGCACCGCGGCATACCGGTTAGCGGTCGCGTTGGCCTCGCGGTAGGTCAGCTGCTGGTCGCCGAATCGCAGGAAGACCCGCTCGCCGTAGCGCGCGGCCCGCTCCTGGAACACCACGCCGATCGACCGCTTGGAGTTCGGCTGCGGCAGCAGCCCGGTCCGCACCCCGCGCGCGATCACTGGGAGGTCGGCCAGGACGGCCGGCATCCGGGTTGCGATTTCGCTCAGGCTGACCGCTTTCCGCGCTCCCCCGTCGTGATCGGACATGTCATCCCCTCGTTTCGTCGTCTCGGGTCCGGCCTGAGCCGGGTGCGCACGCCGCCAGTGCATCGCTGACGTTATCGGTCACCACCAGCCGGTCCAGCGCCGCCTGCGAGATGTATTCGGAGTCGACCAACCCATAAAGCCATGCCCGCAGCCCGTCATAGTGCCCCCACGGGTCGAGCATCACGACGGGTTTGGCGTGCGCACCCAGATACGCCTCGGTCCATGCCTCGAGCAGCTCGTCGAGCGTGCCCACCCCACCGGGCAGCGCGATGAACGCGTCGGCGCGCTCTTCCAGTATTTGCTTCCGCTCGCGCAGCGTGTCGGTGACGATCAGCTCGTCGGCGTCGGCGTCGGCGACTTCCGGGCGTACCAGCATCTTCGGAATCACGCCGACGGTGTGGCCGCCGCGGGCGCGCGCCGCGGTCGCGACGGCACCCATCGCCGAGACCTTGCCCCCGCCCGACACCAGCGTCCAGCCCCGTTCGGCGATCGCCTCACCGAGTTCGGCGGCCAATGCCAGCAATTCGGGGTGCGTCGGCCCCGAGGCGCAGTACACACAGACCGCCCACCCCGTCGATTCCCGCACGCCCCAAAGGCTATCCGGCGCTGGGCCGGCACCGTAAAATCCGGCGGTGCCGATTCGATGGAACGTCCCTCAGCAGGCGGCCGCATTGCGGCAGCTGGACGTTGCTTTGGATGCCGGGCCTGGGGCCAGTGGCGCCGCTGGGGCCGCTGGGGCGGTGGTCCTCGGACCCGACGGCGTCGGCAAATCAACACTGGCGCGCCTGGCCGCCGAACACTTCGCCAGTGGCCACCCGAGCGTGCTTATCCGCTGGGTCACCGGCACACCGACCGAGCGGGTGGTCCCGTTCGGGGCGTTCAGCCACCTGATCGACTTTTCTGGTTTCGGGTCGGAGCTCGGGAAGCCGGCCGCGCTGTTGCGCGCGGCCCGGGAGTCGTTGGGGCGCGATGCGGAGCAGCTGCTGCTCATCGTCGACGACGCGCACGACCTGGACATCCTGTCGGCCACGCTGGTCTACCAGCTGGCGCTCGCCCGTTCGGCGCGGATGATCGTCACCGCCCGCCCGCAAGCCGCTCCGGAGGCCATCGCCGCGCTGTGGACCGACGGGCTTTTAGACCGAATCGACGTCGAGCCTGACGGCGGGATGACCGGGCCAGCTGACGTCGACGAGTTCATCGCCGAGCTGCCCGCGGCGGCGCGGGCGGTGCTGGACTACCTGTGCGTCGAGGAGCCGCTGTCGGTCGCCGACCTCACCACCCTGGTCGGTGACGGCGCGGTGACCGAGGCGGTGAATTGGGGCGCGGCCGAGACCCGGGTGCGCGACGAAACGGTCGTTTACACGGCGCATCCGCGGTTCGCCGAGCGGGCGCGCGCCGCACTCGGCGTAGACGGCGCCCGACGGCGCCGCACCGATGTAGTCAGGCTGCGGCACGCGCCAGCGCATCTCAGCGACCGACTGAGACTGGCCTCGCTGGCGGTGGACAGCGACGCCCCGCAACCGGTGGGTGAGGTCATTGACGGCGCGCAGCAGGCGCTGCGACTCGGCGATCTCACGCTGGCCGAGCGGCTGGCCCGCTCGGCGTTGCAGCGCTCCGGTGAGCTGGCGGCGCGGCTGCCGCTGGCGCAGGCCGTTGCGTTTCAGGGCCGCGGCCGCGAAGCGGACGCGGTGCTGGCCGAGGCGGACCCCGAGGCGTTATCTGAGCCGGAGCTGATCGCCTGGACACTGCTGCGGGCGGCCAATCAGTTCTTCATGCTCGGCGAGCCGGAGCGGGCCACCGCGTTTCTGCGGACCATCCGCAACCGGGTCACCGATGCGGGCCCGCGCGTCACCCTCGACGCGCTGAGCGCCACCTTCGCGATGAACGCCGGCAACGTCGGGCGCGCCGTGGAGATCGCTGGTGAGGTGCTGGCGTCGCCGTCGGCCGGTGACCAGGCGGTGGCCTGGGCGGGCAGCGCGGCCGCGCTGTGCGCGGCGCGGCAGGGCCGTTTCGGCGATGTCGAGCCGCTGGCGCAGCGCGCGCTGGGCGCAGAACATCCGGGGCTGCTGCGCTTCACCATCGGACTGAGCCAGATCACCGCGCTGCTGATGGCGGGGCGAGTGGACGCGGCGCGCGAACTCGCCCAGCAATTCACCGATTTCGCTGAGCTGCAGCAGCCGGGCCGCGCCATCGGGGAGGTGCTGCTGGCCCATGTGTTGCTCGTCGACGGCGAATTCGGCCGGGCGGCGGCGCTTCTCGGACCGGCGGCCAATGCCCTGGAACGCACGGGCTACTCGTGGGGACCGCTGTCCCTGATGCTGCTGGCCACCGCATTGGCCCAACAGAACGACATACCAGGGTCGGCAAAAGCGTTGCGGCGCGCCGAAACCCGACAGGGCACCAAGTCGGCATTTTTCCTACCGGAGCTCGGTGTGGCACGCGCGTGGTCCCGGGCGGCCGCGCGGGACAGCACCGGCGCGATCACGGCGGCGCGCGAGGCGGCACGGATGGCGCAGCGCGCCGGGCAGTCGGCGGTGGCATTGCGCGCCTACCACGACGCGGTGCGCCTCGGCGACCTCCGCGCGGTGGATCCGGTGCGCCGGCTGGCCGACGAGATCGATTGCGTCGTCGGCAACCTCGTCGTCAGCCACGCGCAAGCGCTGGCCGCCGGTGACCGCGACGCGTTGACAGCGGTGGCCGACGAATTCGAGGCGGTCGGGATGCGCGCGGCCGCCGCCGACGCCGCGGCGCAGGCGCATCGGCTCTAAACCCGCTGCGCTGCATCGTTTTTGAATCGTGATGGCGCCGTGTCGGCACGGTGACCATGACGCCTCACGATGAAATCCGCCCGCCCGGGGAGGTTGGAGGCACGATGCGGTTCCGCCTTTCGCGGTCGGCCGGCCTGGCCGCGGTCGTCCTGCTGCTCGCTGCGCTGACGACGGACACGCTCCCGCGAGCCGGCGCGGCGACCATCGCCGGGCCCGCGGTGTCACCGCTCGGCCACGCCGGGAGATGGCTGACCGACGCCGCCGGCCGGGTGGTCGTGCTGCACGGACTCAACCAGGTGTACAAGGTGCCGCCGTACACACCCTCGGCCGACGGATTCGGTGACGACGACGCGGCTTTCCTTGCCGCCAATGGGTTTACCGGCATGCGGGTGGGCATCATCTGGGCAGCCGTGGAGCCGCAGCCGGGGCAGTACGACGACAACTACCTGGCATCGGTCGCGGGGACTGTGCAGACGCTGGCGGCACACGGCATCCTCAGCCTGCTCGACTCGCACCAGGACCTGTACAACGAGATCTTCCAGGGCGAGGGCGCACCGGCGTGGGCCGTCAAGGACGGCGGGCTGCCCAACCCGCAGCTGGGCTTCCCCGGCAACTACTTCGCCAACCCCGCCGAGAACTTCGCCTGGAGCTCCTTCTGGCGCAACGCCCCCGCGCCGGACGGGGTCGGACTGCAGGACCACTACGCGGCCATGTGGGCACACGTCGCCACCCGCTTCCGTAACAACCCCGGAATCTTCGGCTACGAGATCTTGAACGAGCCGTGGGCGGGCCCGGTCTGGCCGCCGTGCGCGAACCCGGTTGTGGGCTGCATTCAAAACGATGCCAAGTTGAGGACGTTGTACAACCGGGTCTCCCCGGCGATTCGTAACGCCGACCCGACCACGATGGTGTACTTCGAGCCGAACACGCTGTTCAGTCAGGTGATCCGCACCGACGTCGGCACCGTGGCCGACCCGAACACCGCGTTCTCCTTCCACGACTACTGCGCCGCCAATACCGAGCTGGGGACGAACGTCACCTGTAGCCAGCAGGACGAGGCGGTCTTCAACAACGCACGCCGCTACGCGAACCCCCGCGGCATCCCGGCGCTATTGACCGAGTTCGGTGCCACCAACGACTTGGCGAACCTCACCGGGGTGTTGCAGCGCGCGGATGCCGACGGCATCGGCTGGCTGGAATGGGCGTACACCGGCAACGACAAGACCAGCTCCTCGCCGACCGAGCAGGCGCTGGTCTTCGATCCCAGCCAGCCGCCGACCGGAACCAACGTCAACATGCCCAAGCTTGCGGTGCTGGCCGCGCCCTACCCGCAGGTGGTGGCCGGCACGCCGACGTCGTGGTCGTTCAAGTCGGGCACCTTCCGGCTGTCCTACTCGCCCCAGCGCGCCGACGGCCAGGGCAGCTTCTCCCCTGGCGCGCAGACACTGGTCTCGGTGCCGCCCGTCGAGTATCCGAGCGGCTATCACGCCACAGTCACCGGCGGGCAGGTCGTTTCGCCGCCCGGTGCCCCGGTGCTGACCGTCGTCGCCGCCGCGGGAGCGGCGAGCGTCGACGTCGTCGTGACACCGTAGTCAGACAGCGAAAACGCTGACGAGTCCTTCGAGTCCGGTGAAGTCATCGCGGTTGTGGGTGTAGAGATCGAGGCGATTGGCGTGCGCGGTCGCCGCGATCAGCAGGTCGGCGAATCGGCTCCGCGGCTTGCGTCCTTCGTGAGCCACGGCAGCGAAGACAAGCCCGTAACTGCGTGCGGCCGCCGCGTCGAACGGAAGCGGCTCGAGTGTCGACTCGACCTCCTGCAACCGAGCCTGCCGCTTCGCGGCTTCCACGGGGCTCGCAGCCAGAAGAGGACCGGCCGCCAATTCAGCGAGGGTGATCGCCGATATCGCCATCTCGTCGGGTAGTGCGGCGATCACCTCCGGGTCATGCCAGTCGACCACGACCGAGGTGTCGAGAAGACCGGACGACACCCCTAGAGCCCCTGATCGATCGACCGGTCCAGGTCGGCGCGGAACTGACGATGGTCGATACGCACAGGGACCATCGCCATGGCCGCGACTTCAGCGCGGGACACGAACGAACGGCGACCTGCTCTGATCGGGCGAAGCTCGGCCACGGGCTCACCGTTACGGGTGACGACGAAAGTCTCACCCGCCGTGACCGCCTCGATTACCTTGGCGTTGTCATTGCGCAGCTCGCGCTGCGGGATCGTCCTGGCCACCCGCCAAGTGTAGCGACTAGTGCTACGATCTGCTACGCACTCAGGTATCGGCGCAACATCTCCACGGCCGCGGTGATGTTGTCGACCGGCACCCGCTCGTCGCGGCGATGCGCCAGGTTCGGGTCACCCGGCCCGAAATTGACCGCCGGTATGCCCAGCGCGGCAAAGCGGGATACGTCCGTCCAGCCGTACTTGGCCCGCACCTGCCCGCCTGCCGCCTTGACCAGCGCTGCAGCGGCGGGCTGAGCCAGACCGGGCAGCGCACCGGCCGCGGAGTCGGTCAGCTCGATGGCGACGTCGAGCCCGTCGAGCACCTCATGCACATGCGCCAGCGCCGCATCCACCGAGCGGTCCGGCGCAAAGCGGAAGTTGACCGTCACCGAGGCCGCGTCGGGAATCACGTTGCCCGCCACGCCGCCCTCAATGCGCACGGCCGATAAACCCTCCCGATACTCGCAACCGTCGATGTCGACCCGGCGGGCCTGATACGCCGCCAGCCGATCCAGCACGGCGCCCAGCTTGTGAATCGCGTTGTCGCCCAACCAGGATCGCGCCGAATGCGCCCGTGTTCCAGCAGCGCTCACCACGACTCGCAGCGTGCCCTGACAACCGGCCTCGATGTAGCCCGCGGTGGGCTCGCCGAGGATGGCCACGTCGGCGGTCAGCCAGTCCGGCAGCTCACGCTCGATGCGGCCTAAACCGTTTGCGGCAGAATCGATTTCCTCACAGTCGTACATGACCAGCGTCAGGTCGTGCACGGGCTCGGTCACCGTGGCCGCCAGATGCAAGAAGACCGCGTCGCCGGATTTCATGTCCGCGGTGCCGCAGCCATGCAGCTCGTCGCCGTCCAAACGGCTGGGCAGGTTGTCGGCCGCCGGGACGGTGTCCAGATGCCCGGCCAGCAGTACCCGCGACGGCCGGCCCAGCGCGGTGCGCGCCAGCACGGCGTCGCCGTTGCGGATGATCTCGAAGCCGGAGGTCTGCGCGCGCAACGCGGCTTCCACTTCGTCGGCGATGCGCGCCTCGGCCCTCGACTCGCTGGGGATATCGACCAGCGCCGCCGTCAACTCGATCGGATCCCCACGTAAGTCCAGCACACACCCATTCTGCCCAGCAGACACAAAAGCTCCATTTTCACCGGCGTGTCGGGGGCTTTTGTGTCTGCTCGGCCAAAGAAAGTAACCTGACCGCCGTGACTGGAGCTGCAGGTATCGGGCTGGCGACGCTGGCCTCCGACGGATCAATTCTCGACACGTGGTTTCCCGCACCGGAACTGACCGAGTCAGGCGAAAGCGGCACCACCAGACTGGCCCAATCCGACGTTCCCGCCGAGCTGAACGCACTGACCGGCCGCGACGACGACCGCAACACCGAGACCATCGCCGTGCGCGTCGTCATCGGATCGCTGGACGAGGCGGCCGCCGACGCCTACGACGCCTACCTGCGACTGCATCTGCTGTCGCACCGCCTGGTGGCGCCGCACGGGCTGAACGCCGGCGGCTTGTTCGGGGTGTTGACCAATGTGGTGTGGACTAATCACGGGCCCTGCGCGATCGAGGGTTTCGAGGGGGTGCGCGCACGGCTTCGCCGCAAGGGACCGGTGACCGTCTACGGCGTCGACAAGTTCCCGCGCATGGTCGACTACGTGTTGCCCACCGGGGTGCGCATCGCCGACGCCGACCGGGTGCGACTGGGCGCCCACCTGGCGCCCGGCACCACCGTGATGCACGAGGGCTTCGTCAACTTCAACGCCGGCACACTGGGTTCGTCGATGGTGGAGGGCCGCATCTCGGCGGGCGTCGTGGTGGGCGACGGCTCCGACATCGGTGGCGGAGCCTCGATCATGGGCACACTGTCCGGCGGTGGCACACAGGTGATCTCCATCGGCAAGCGGTGCCTGCTGGGCGCCAACGCCGGGGTGGGCATCTCACTGGGTGACGACTGCGTCGTCGAAGCCGGTCTGTACGTCACCGCGGGCACCAAAGTCGTTATGCCCGACGGCAATTCGGTCAAGGCCCGCGAGCTCTCCGGCATTAATAATGTGCTGTTCCGGCGCAATTCGGTGACCGGTGCGGTCGAGGTGGTGGCCCGCGACGGTCAGGGCATCGTGCTCAACGAGGATCTGCACGCCAACTGAGCTAAGGCCGCTGAACCTCGACCGGCTCGTGACCGACGTGCACGCCTCGAGTAGTGCGCAGCGCGGTTCCGTTGGTTTCTGGAAGTAGGTAGGTGCACACCAGGCTGACCACCGCGAGAGAGGCCAGCATGAGACCGATCGCCCAGCTGCCGTACGTCGCCAGCAACGTCCCGGCCAGCAGCGGCGGCAGGGCGCCACCGATGACGCCGGCGAGGTTGACCGACAGCGCCGACCCCGTGTAGCGGTAGCGGGTGGAGAACAGCTCAGGGATGAAGGCCGCCGTCGGCGCATTCCCGATCGCGCCAACCGCGTACATGACCACGATTGCCAACGCGTACAAGACGGGGTTGCCGGTATTCACCAGCGGGATGACCGCGAAAGACCACAGTAGGCAGCCCGCCCAACCCACCAACATCATGCGACGGCGCCCGACACGATCACACAGAGTCGCCGAGAGCACGACGGAGGCAATGCTCGCCAACCCGCCCAGCACACCGACGAACAAGATCAGGTTGCGCGAATACCCCAGGTGAGAGTGCGCGTAGGTGGTCAAGTAAGTCCCGGCCATGAAGACGAAACCGAACGAAACGAGGACGCTGCCGCCGGCCAGGGCGATTTCTCGGCCCTGGAGGTGCAGCACCTCGGTGAGCGGCGCCTTGGGTACCAGATTGCGGGCTTTTTCCTCGGCGAACAACGGCGTTTCGCCGATCTTGAACCACACGTATAGGGCGACGACGATCAGCCCCGCGCTGATCAGGAACGGCAGGCGCCACCCCCACTGCATGAACGCGGCGCTGCGCTCCCCGATGGTGAAGTTCACGGTGAGAAAGGTCAGGCTGCTCACCACCAGGGCGGTGCCGCCACCGAGGTGGGTGAACATCCCGTACCGCCCCCGTTTATCGGCCGGCGCATATTCGGCGCTCAGCAGCGCCGACCCGGCCCAATATCCGCCGACGGCGAAGCCTTGCAGAAGCCGCAGCGCGACCAACATCAGCGGGGCCGCCGCACCGATGGCTGCCGTGGTGGGCACCAGGCCCACCGTCACGGTCGACACGGCCATGATCAGCAGCGCGGCTACCAGCGCCTTTCTCCGGCCCAGGTGGTCCCCGAAGTACCCGAAGACGGCAGCTCCGATCGGCCGGGATAAGAACGCGGCGCCGAATGTGCCCATCGAGGCGATCGTGCCCACGGCAGGACCGAGCTGAGGGAAGAACACGGTGGGAAACACCAGCGCCGCCGCGGTGCCATAGATGAGGAAGTCGTAGAACTCGATCGCCGACCCCACCAGACACGCGGTCGCCACCCGTCGCATCGGTGTGCTGCGGGGGATGCCTGGTTCAACCTGCGTCTCCACACCACGAAGTTAAGCGAAGGTGCACCGCAATGCCCGTCGAAAACGCTGGCAACATGCTGTGTCACCGAAAAGTGATGTACCCGCTGCTTACGTTCCCGGAAAGTACCTGCAAACGGTACGGACGATCAACAAGCTGGCGCTGCCGGACTGGTTCTCGACGGCCACCGCCGGCATGCGGCGCGTGAACGGCGTCAGCGCCAGCGGAGCGATCAGGACCGGGGAGGCTGGTGGGCCGTCAGGTCCACCACCATTACGGGTTATGTTGTGGGCGTTCGCTGTTCGTGGGTGAACGCCAACTCACCCGCGACATCGGGTGAACCCGTCGGGTTCTGCTCGGCACCCTTGTTCTGGCGAATGGTGGTACCCAACCACTGCTCTTCGGGCTTCTCGACGTACTCCCATTGCATCCCCTCTGGCCACGGGCCTTGGCCTTCATTCCAGGGTCCGCGGACTGATTCGCCACCGTTGGACATGTTGAACGCGACGTTTTGGAATCGGGGGTCTCCTGGCAGCTTCCCGGGGGGGAAGTTCACCGGAAGCTCGTTGAGCGCGGCGGTGAACTGCTGGTAGTGGGCCACCTCGCGAGTCATCAAGAATGTCAACGTATCCTGCACACCTGGATCGTCAGTGAATTGCTTGAGGTATTCATAAACGACTTTCGCGCGGGACTCCGCGGCGAGGTTGTTGCGCAGGTCCACTGCCGGATCGCCGTTGGAATCGATGAAGGCACCCGTCCAATTGTTGCCCGCGGAGTCCTTGACACCGGGGCCACCACCACTCAGTACCAAGAACAGCGGATTGACCGCGACCTGATGGATGGCTTGTTCGCGACCATCTGGTGTGGCCACCGCCGGCATCCAGTTACACCGTTCGTTGGCTACCTTGAGATCGTCGTTGAGGCCGTCGAGCAACATGGTGATCATCGACCCCACCATTTCGAGGTGGCTGAGTTCCTCGGTGGCGATGTCCATGAAGAGGTCGTACATCTTGGGGCTCTTCTCCCGTAGCACGAAGGCCTGGGTGAAGTACTGCAACGCAGCGGTGAGCTCGCCATTAGCGCCACCGAACTGCTCCGACATCAACGAAGCAAATCGTGGATCAGGTTGGCTGACTCGGACCTCGAACTGCAGACTTTTGTTATGAACAAACATTGCGCCTCCTGGGCGGCTTCAAAGAAGTTGGTTACAAGTGGAACCGGGATGGTTGTCGAACCAGGGGCTGTAGTTCGTTCGGGAGTGCGGTCCCGCGGATGATGGCTTGCGCTTCGCATGCGGAGCGTACCCGTGCGTGCTCTGACTAAACCCTGTTCGGACTGGATGGCAACATAATTCACGGAAGCCGGTCGATGGGCTTGACTCAATAGAGACCGCAAGGCGCTTAGGAGCGGCGAGTTCGCTTGGACTAAGCCAGGTTTCGTGGCCCGAGGTCGTAAATTCAGTATACGCATCGCTCTGCGGACATCCGCGCGCAAGCTCATGAGCACCCCGAATGCTGGTTGCGCGACTTTAGGTTGTCGATCAGCCTGCGGTACTCAACGGCGAAGCCTCGGCGGTCCTCGCTCATCGCGAAACTCGTTCGCGGTCGCGATAGCGCTTAATTACGTTGTGTTGCATTACTTTTTGCGTCGTGTCTGCCGTCGATGAACTCTTCGACAGCGGCGAGACCGCAGTCTCCGTGGTTCGCTGAATTGAGTCAAGCCCCCGCCAGGGCGTGACGCTGCTGGCGGGGGCGACGCTCGACGGAGCGGCTAGACGGCGCGCCCGCGGGGTGCGGCGCCGACGCCGACGCCGACGCCAGTGTCGTTGCGGCGCTTCAGTCCCGCGAGTCCGAGCAGGCCCGTGAGACCGAGAAGCCCCCACAGTCCTGTCTTGTCGCTGTGCTGGTCGTTGGTGTTAGTGTTGTTGTCCGCCAACGTCGTTGTCGTCGACGACGGCGCGGGTGCACTTTGAACGGTGGCGTTGGCAACGCCTGCTCCGCCGAAAAGCAGTGCCCCAGTGGCAGAAATTATCGCAACAGTCTTACGCATGTTTACTCCTGAAAAGTTTTTTTGATCGAATCGGCCGGGTGACCGACAGAGTTTGCGGACCAGTGTGTTCTAGTCCCCCGAAGCAACGGAAAGGGAAAGAAGGCCCAGCGTTGCAAGTTGGGGGGTACCCAACGCGGGAGTGATGAAACGTTAAACCCAAGATTAGGACGGAGCTTCGCCCACCGCCGGATTCTACGAACACAATCGACCTTCCGCCGCGAGTCCGTCGGGCCCGTTGGGGGCAGTTGCGTCGGCACCGATCGCGAGAGGAGGATTCAGTTCCCGCCGTTGCGAGTGTCGATGACCCGTTGGGCAACAACGGCGAGTTTTGTTTGGCTCTCCTGAGACACCAGCCGCAGCATCTCGAAGGCGCGTACGTCATCCACGCCATGGCGTTCCATGATGATGCCTTTGGCTTGCCCGATACGGTCTCTCGTCGAGAGAGCCACTTGCATGTGCTCTCCGTGCCGGCTGGCCAAGATTGCCGCGGCGGCATGGGCGGCGAGCACGGCGCCGGTGGTCTCCGCATCGGCGTCCCACACACCAGCCTTGAAAGCAAACAAGTTCAGCGCGCCAGCTGTGCGGTCTGCGGTGAATAGCTTGAACGACAGTCCACTGCGGACGCCGAGGTCCACAGCCGCGGGTGCATATAGGGGCCAGCGCGATTCGCTGCAGAGATCATCGCTCCGCACAATCGTTTCCTCAAGAGCGGCCTGCGCGCAAGGCCCTTCGCCGAAATCGTGCTGCAGCTTGTCGAGCTTCGCGGCTAAGCCTGTGGTGTCCGCTACGGATTCGAATTCGCCCCCCTTTTTCACCAGCAGAATTCCCGAGACGTCAGCTCCCGGTATCAGCTCCACCGCTGCGGCAGTCACATCGTTGAGAATCTGCTCAAGCGTCCTGGGCGCCGCAATGACGCGTGCGAGCTCAGCCATGCGCACGGCCAGGTCGTGGCCCCCGCTTGGGTTCGAAGAGTCCATGCGATCCGAGTCTGGTGTGCTGATCATTGGAAGGTTCCCGGGACATCCGGTCGGCTGGCGGGGTCGGCGACCGCCTGCAAGTCGGCGGTGATCTCGGCGATCCTCGACTCGGCGCCCGGCTGCATAAAGCGAGCGGCGGGGACACTGGAACAGCGCCGATGTAGGGACACGCTGCTGTTGTACCCGGTTCATGACTTCTCACACGACCAGGGCCCGCTCGTTGGCGCTACGGCGCCCAGTTGTGCCACACCCGTCGGTCACGATTGATTGCGATCCTGCCATCGGTTTCCACAGAATTCCCAGAAATAGCGGCAGATTAGTCGATCGCAAATCGGACAGGCCCTTTGGTGGGAGGTGGCCAGCAATGAGCGGCTACGCAAGCTTCGCACGTTCTTTTAGCGCGAACACCGCATTGTCGGCTTCGGCTACTGTGGAATCAGGGACGAGCAGTGTTCCCTCCTATCAATCCAATTCGATTTTGAAGGACAACACTCATTATGAAAATCAGCAGTATTGTCGCGCGTCGGCGTGTGGCCGGCATCAGCGCCGGATGTCTGCTCGGGGGAATGGCGATGGGGATCGCGTCTGCACCGTTCGCGACCGCGGCGCCTGACTGCAGTCCCGCCGGTGTGGACGCCACCGTTTCCTCGGTGACCGGCTCGGCCGAGCAGTACCTCGCCGCGCATCCCGCTGCCAACCAAGTGGTTACGGCCGCATATGGGCAGCCCCGGCCGCAGGCGGAGTCCGACCTCCGCAGTTATTTCACGTCCCATCCGAACGAGTACCGAGACCTGCGCGGCATTCTGGCACCGATCGGCGACACCGAACGGCAATGCAATGTGACGGCGTTGCCGTCGAATCTGGAGTCGGCTTACCACGAGTTCATGGCCGGCTGATTCACGAGTCGCTCTTGCGTTGCGGTGCAACACATAACGCGACGAAGCGCGCCGGCAAAGCACGCGGCTCGCGAGGCGCTGGCTAGTCCGGCCGACTCGCCGCGGGCGTTTGACCGTTCCGTCGGCGGGTATCTATGACGAGTCGGCGAGTTCTTCAGCCCGTGGGATCGCCGACATCTCGGGGGCAGAAGGACCGGACGCCAAACAGACCGCGTCAGCCGCTGGCCAGAATGCACGGCCCCGTTGCCTACCCAACTCAATTAGCACCGATCGCCACGCCTGCCCACATCGGCGCGCGCCGCGTTCCACTCAAGGTCAACGAAAGCGAAACACCATGGATGCATTGACGTTTTTACGAGCCGACCACCAGAGCGTGCTCGGGATGCTGGAGGCGCTCGATGGAGCACCGCAGGGCAGCGGGGCGTGGGAAAGCGGCCTCGACACGATGGTCACCAATCTGGTGATCGCCGAATCCCAGCACGAAGCGATCGAGGAACAGTGGTTGTGGCCGGCAGTGCGCGACGCCCTCGACGAGGGCGACGAGCTGGCTGACCATGCGACCGGTCAGGAACAGGCCGGCAAGGTCATGTTGCAGCGCTTGGAGAATGGCAGCCCGGGCGATCCGGATTATCACGACGCCTTGCGGGAATTCATCATGGCGGCCCGCGAACACATCGCCTATGAGCAGGACGTGGTGTGGCCCCGCCTTGCCGAAAAGTTGAGTCCGGCAGAACTGGACCGCCTCGGCGAGCGGTTGGAAACCGCGAAGAAAGTCGCACCAACTCGGCCACACCCAGCGACCCCGCCGATCGGTATGGTGCAAAAGACGATGGGCCTGGGAGTGGCGGTCCTCGACCATGTGCGAGACGCCGTCACCGGGCGTAGCGCGATGAACCCACCGGATCCCCAAATCCATTAGAAGCGGAAGTTGTTGGCCCGGGTCTGCGCCGCGCTTGCATCGTGGGCGCGGTGATCGGCACCTGGTCCACCGCACTCCTGAGCGCGGATTCGCGGCCGGAAGGAAAGCGTTCGTAACGTTCGGGGCGGCTAGTGCCACTGTGGCAGATGGGAATAACAGCCCACCCCTCAGCTGTCCGAGAGCAGCTCCTTCTTGAGCACCTTGCCCATCGCGTTGCGCGGCAACGAGTCCACAATCCGCACCTCGCGCGGGCGTTTGTGAACCGAAAGTTGTTCGGCGACATACTGAATCAAGTCATCTGGCGAGGCCGAGCCGACGACGAAGGCCACGATCCGCTGGCCCAGGTCTTCGTCGGGCAGCCCAACAACGGCCGCCTCGTCGACGCCCGGGTGCCCCAGTAGCGCGGTCTCGATTTCGCCTGCGCCGATGCGGTATCCGCCGGATTTGATCAGATCGACCGACTCGCGTCCGACGATGCGGTGCATCCCGTCGCCGTCGACGACCGCGACGTCGCCGGTGCGGTAATAGCCGTCCGCGTCGAATGCCTCGGCGGTGGCCTGCGGCCGATTCAGGTAGCCGTCGAACAGCATGGGGCCGCGAACGTGCAGCTTGCCGACGGTTTCGCCGTCGTGCGGCACCTCGCCGCCGTCATCGTCGACCAGCCGGGTCTGCACGCCGGCCAGCGGCAGGCCCACCCAGCCCGCGCGACGCTCTCCGTCGGCCAACGTCGACAGCGTGATGAGCGACTCCGTGGCGCCATACCGCTCGACGGGCTGATGCCCGGTCAGCTGCGCCAGCCGGTCGAACACCGGCACCGGCAGCGGGGCGCTTCCCGATACCAGCAGCCGCGCGAACCGCAGCGCCGAGGCCGCCGCCTCGTCGGCCACCACCCGTGACCACACCGTCGGAACTCCGAAATACAGTGTCCCGCTTGCAGATGCGTAACTCTCCGGCTTCGGCTTTCCGGTATGCACGAACCGATTCCCGATCCGCAGCGACCCGAGCAGTCCCAGCACCAACCCGTGCACGTGAAACAGCGGCAGGCCGTGCACCAGAACGTCGTCGGCCGTCCACTGCCACGCGGCAGCCAGCGCGTCCAGGTCCGCGGCGATCGCCCGCCGGCTCAGCTGCACTCCCTTGGGCAGCCCGGTGGTGCCCGAGGTGTAGATCACCATCGCGGCCGCGTCCGGTGACGGCTCGGGATAGCGGTGCCAGGAGCGGGCGTGCAGTCGCACCGGGATGTGCGGCAGCCCCTCGGGCTGGTCAGGCAGCGGCCCAAGCCAGGCCTGCGCGCCGGAGTCGGTGAGCATGTGCCGGCGCTCGGCCGCGCCGACGTCGGCGGGCACCGGGACGACGGGCACGCCGGCGATCAGGCAGCCGGTGATCGCCAGCACGGTCGGCGCCGTCGGGGTGGCCAGCACCGCGACGCGGTGCGCGCCGCCGACCCGCTCGGCCACCGATGTCGCGGCGCCGACGAGGTCGCTGCGGCTGAGCGCCTCGCCGTCGATGCGCACGGCGTCGGCGACATCCGCGGCGGTGAGGTCCGACGGATTCAGCGAAGCCAGCAGCATGTCAGTTCCGCTCGTCCCAGAGCTTCATCAGCGTGGACAGGATCTCCTCGCCGCGGCCCAGCCCGGCGAGGTGGCTCTCCTCGGGCAGGTGGAACAGCTCGGCGTCGGGCAACCGGGACACCACGTGCTCGCCGTGGGCGAACGGGATGATGTGGTCGTGGTCGCCGTGCCACCAGCGGACCGGGACTTTCACCTCGTCCAGCCGAAATCCCCAGTCCCGTGCGAACAGGATGACGTCGTTGAACGGCGCATCGAGTTGCTTGCGGCTGCCGTTGAGCAGGTCGTCGAGGAACATCGCCTTGAACTCGGGCCGGGTCAGCAGGTGGCGGTCGGCCTCGGGTGACACCAGCGCATACAGGTTCAGCGCGGTGTCGGCGACCGGCCGGATCGACTGGACCAGCAAGCTCGCGCCGATCCGCAGCGGGCTTCCGCCGTACTTCAGCAGGGGCGCGACCCGCAGCCCCAGGGTCATCGCTCCCCCGGCGATCGCGTCGGGGCCCTGCGTCGGCGCCACGCCGCCGAGCACCGCGACGGCCAGCACGCGCTCGGGCAGTGCGGCAGCGCAGGCCAGGCTGTACGGACCGCCGCCGGACAGTCCGACCACGGCCATCTCGTCGACGCCGAGCGTGTCCGCCATGATCCGCAGGTCGGCGGCGAAGGCGGCGATGTTCTCGTACCGGTGCGGTGTCGACGAGCCGATGCCCGGCCGGTCGATCCCGATCAGGCGGATGTGGTGGTCTTCGGCGTAGACGCGGGCCTCGGTCGGGATCTGCCGGCGGGCGCCGGGCGTGCCGTGCAACCAGAACACCGCCCGCCCTTGCGGCGCTCCGAACTCAGCGAAGCTGATCTGGCGGTCTTCGTCGACGGCGATGTTTCCTTCGAGCTTCGGACGTGCAATGGGAGGCACCATCCTCGAAGCTTTTCACGTGCGGTCGCCGCGGTAAACGGTCGGTGGGTTATGCGCGCACCGAGCGATCGGTAGCGACGCGCTCGAGTTTCTTCAGCAGCCGTCGCTGCACAACTGGCAGCACGCGGGTGATGAGGCTCGACGGGCCCCGGTACGACAGCGCGAACGTCCAGCGCAGGTTGCAGCGTCCGGCACGAGGCGGTAGTCCTCGGCCAACGCATCAATCCAGCCGATGTTGATTCCCGCGACCGAAAAGCCCCTGCGGCGGTGAGGCTCCCATGCCCAATACACCTCGTCCACGCTGATGCCGCCCAGGAGCGTCACCGTGATCTCGCTCAGCGACAGCACGGGCCTTCGCTGTGTGCACGAATTCCTGGTCCATCGGTAAGGTACGCATCGGTCGTCCCATGGCTGGATCCTAAGCGTTCAGCGCGCGTTCGCCAATAACCCGTTGCTCGCGCAGGGAAGCCACCTCTTCGTCGGAAAGTCCTAGGCCGCTGAGGATTTCGTCGTTGTGCTGACCGAGTGTCGGCGGGGCGGTGCGGTGATGTTGCGTCGGCCCGGGTGTGATGCGAAACGGCCAGCCCGGAAAGCGGTGGGCCCCGCTGATGGGACGCTCGAATTCCTCGTAGAAGCCGCGCGCGTCGAGTTGGGCTATGTCATACATCTGGTCGCCGGTCGTCACGGGCGCTACCGGAATATGCTGTGCCTCCAGGGTTTTCATGATCGCGTCGCAAGACTGCGTGCGAGTCCAGCCGGTGACCAGCTGGTCGAAGACATCGTGGTCGATCAGCCCGTTGTCCGGCACTGACAGCGCCACCCACCCGTCGTCGGAGTTGGTGGGGTAGACGCCCTGCAGGAAGCCCCGCTGCCGATTGCCTTCGCGTTGGGGCACAACACCATTAAGCGAATACTCGATCACCGGCTCGGCCGTCAGACACGCGGCGACCTCGATCTGCGCGATCTCGATCAACTGGCCTTCGCCGGTGCGACGGCGGTGTTCCAGCGCGGCCAGCAAGGCGACACCGGCGTGCACCCCCACGATCGGGTCGGCGGGTCCCTGCGGGTTACACGGCGGACCGTCGGGGTAACCGGTGACCGCCGACATCCCCGCGGTCTGCTCGAAGTTCAACGCCCAGCCGACGTAGTCCCGCCACGGCCCCCTCAGCCCAAAGCCCGGCATCCGCACCATGATCACGTCGGGCTTGAGCTCCGCCAACGAGGGGTAGTCCAGACCGAAGTTCTCCACCACGCGCGGCGAGAAGTTCTCCACCACGACGTCCGCCTGCGCGGCAAGCCGGCGAACGATGGCCCGGCCCCGCTCCGAGGTCAGGTCGAGGGTGAGGTCGCGTTTGTTGAGGTTGGTGGCCTGCCATATCGCGCTGCGCTCGTACCAGTCGTCGCCCTCGAAAGGAAACGCTCCCGAGTACCGGAACCCGTCGGGCCGCTGAATCGACTCGACCTTGACGATGTCGGCGCCGAATGCGCCCAGATAGCAGGTCAGATAGGCGCCCGCCCAAAACGTACTCAGGTCAAGGACTTTCAGTCCGGCAAAGGGCAGCGCCCCGGGGGTTTGAAGTGGCGCCGGATCATGCTGTCCGACTGCGCCTTTGGTGAATCGAAACGCGCGTCCCGGGCGCTGGAAGCCGGCCTGCTCGACAAAGAATTCACGGGCGGCGTATTGCGGGCAGTCCAGCACGGTCGCGCCGTCGTTGACCGGCGTGGCCGGAATGCGCAACGACTGGCTCAGTTCGACGATCTCGGCGACGGTTTGTTTGGCGAGCAACGCCTCTGCCTTGGCGAAGAACTCGGCGCGCTCAGGGGCGCCCGTCATGATCGCGATCTGTTGCTCGCCATATTCCGGCAGGCCGAGCATGTCGCACACGTCCAGCCAGTGCTGACCCGTCAGGCAGTTGATCCCCACCCAGCCGTCGGCGGCCTGGACCACGCCCAGCATGGGGCCCGATCGCACGTTGGTGGGCAAACCGAGGCTTCGCATCCGCTTCGCCATGAGCATCGGGTACGGCAGTGTGCAGAGCAGCGATTCGAGCACCGAAACATCAACCTGCACAACCTGATCAGAAGCAAGGCGCAAAGCCGTTAACGCGCCCAGTGCGCCGTAGCCGCCCGCGACATACTCGGCAATCCGCGCGCCGACTTGCACCGGCGGACGATCGGGATCTCGCGCATTGACCCAGCCCGATGCGGCCTGCAGGGTCAGCGACGTGGCAGGGCGGTTGCGCCACGGCCCAGACTGGCCGAAGTGCGAGATGCGCAGCAGCACCAGGCGCTCGACATCGAAGCCCAGCGCTTCCAGCGCCCCCGGGCCCAGGTTCTCGATCAGGACGTCCGCCCCCGCGATCAGTTCGCCAGCGTCCTGCAGCGGCACAATTCGCTTGCCGGCGTTCAGGTACTCGAACACGCCACCACTGCCCCAGTCGCGCAACGGGTCACCGGCGGGAAGTTCTATCTTGGTGACCTCGGCCCCGAGATCAACGAAAAGCTTTGCGGCGTAAGGGCCGGATATCTCGGTAGCGATTTCGACGACGTGGAGCCCCGCGAGGGGTCCGGTCACCCGGGTAGCCCGATCGCCATCGCCTCCATGTACTGGTGCAGGCCGCCGATGCCGCCGCCCTCGCGCCCCAACCCGCTCAGCTTGAAGCCGCCGAACGGCGCGCCGCCGGGACCGCAGCCGTTGACCGCGACTTGGCCGGTGCGAATCCGGCGGGCCACGCCGACGGCGCGATCCACGTCGCCGCCCCACACCGCGCCGGATAGCCCGTACTGCGAGTTGTTCGCGATCGCGATCGCGTCGTCGTCGTCGCGGTAGCGCAGCACGCTCAACACCGGGCCGAACACTTCCTCCTGCGCGATGGTCGAATCGGGCTCAACGCCGGTGAGAACCGTTGGTTCGAAATAGAATCCGACATCCAGGCCGGCCGGACGGCCGCCGCCGGTCGCCAGCTTGGCTCCATCGCTGACGGCGCCGTCGACGTGCGCCTGGACCCGATCGCGCTGCGCGGCGCTGATCAGCGGCCCCATCTGCACGTCGGGATCGGCGGGGTCGCCGACCTTGACGTCACGGGCCAACGCCACCAGCCGATCGACCACGTCGTCGTGCAGCGACTCGGGAAGCAGCAGCCGGCTATGCAGGATGCAGGCCTGCCCGGCGTGCAGCGAGCAGCTGTCGAACAACATCTGCTGCAGCATCTCGTCGGTGACTTGCGCGTCGTCCAGGACGATGCTGGCCGACTTCCCGCCCAACTCCAAGAGGATCCGCTTCATGGTGTCGCCCGCCGCGGACATGACCTGGCGCCCGACCAGCGTGCTGCCGGTAAAGCTGATCATGTCGATCCGCGGGTCGGTGGTGAGCAGTTGGGCGGGCTCGATGCCCGACGGCGTGACGACGTTGACCACGCCCGGCGGGATGTCGGTGTGCTCGTCGATGAGGCGCGCCAGCGCCAGCCCGGCCAGCGGTGTCAGCGGCGAGGGCTTGAGCACGATGGTATTGCCCGCGGCCAGCGCGTGATTGAGCTTCATGACGTTGAGGCAATGCGGGAAGTTCCACGGCGTCAGGACCGATACCACGCCCAGCGGCTGGTGACGCAGGAGCGTGGTGCCGGCACTCATGCCGGCCACCGATTCCTCGCTCAGCTGCGCGGCGAGCTGGGCCGCGTGCATGGACATGTAGCCCGCGCCGTCGATCTGCATCATCCGCTCGTTACCGGTGCAGCCCCATTCGACCTGCGACAGCGCGTAGAAATCGTCGGCGTGCTTCATTAGCGCCTCGCCGAGCTGGTTGAGGCAGCCGGCGCGGTCCTGGCCGCTCATGGTGCCCCACGGCCCGTCGTCGAAGGCGCGGCGCGCGGCCGCGATCGCCTCGCCGACCTGGCCGACGCTCGCGTCGGGAGCCGACGCGATGACGGTCTCGGTGACCGGGGAGACGTCGTCGTAGCGACCGCCTTCGGGTTCGACCCATCGTCCGTCGATGTAGAGCTGATAGGTGTCAACAAGGGCGGGTCGTGACTCAGCCATGCGCTTCCTCACCGAGATCGGTCATCTATTGGTCTGGTGTACACCCGTCGCGCACGCCCGTCAATCATCAAAGGCCTGAATTCCCGCCCATTCCAGTCACTGTCAATGTATTGACAGTGATGCGAGGCGAAGGGTAGACACATGCCATAAGACAGATTGCATCAATCTGTCGGATTGTCAGGAGGGCAGCTGTGCGGACCGTCTTCCCGCTGCACTCCCCCGACTTCTACGCCGGCGACCCCTATCCCGCCTACCGTGAGCTGCGCGCCACCGAGCCGGTGTGCTGGAACGACGTCACCAACTTCTGGGCGCTGCTGAAATACGAGGACATCCGCTTCGTGTCGAGCAACCCGTCGCTGTTCTCCTCGACCAAGGGCATCACCATCCCAGACCCGGCGATGCCCAGCCCGGTGCAGGAAGGCAACCTGATCTTCAGCGACCCGCCGCGGCACCGGCAGCTGCGCAAGCTGATCAACTCCGGCTTCACCCGCCGTCGTGTCGCCGTGCTCGAGCCGAAGATCCGCGAGATCGTGCGCGGGATTCTCGACGGTATCCAAGCCGGCTCCGTGCACGAGTTCGCCGAAGAAATCGCCGCGCCGCTGCCCACCCGGATGATCGCCGAGCTGATCGGCGCCCCGCCCGACGACTGGGAGCAGTTTCGGGCGTGGTCGGACGCGGCCACCGGAAACGCCGATCCCGAGATCGAGCTGGACTCATTGGTGGCGATGGGACAGCTTTTCGAGTACTTCCAGAAGCTGATCGCAGCCCGCCGGGTCGAACCGCGCAACGATCTGCTGTCGGTGTTGGCCGAAGCCGAGATCGACGAGCACCGGCTCACCGACGAAGACCTGCTCAACTTCGCGTTCCTGTTGCTGGTGGCCGGCAACGAGACGACCCGCAACCTGATCGCGCTGGGCACACTGGCGCTGATCGAGCATCCCGAGCAACGCCGGCTGCTGGTCGAGGATCCGTCTCGCATCCCCGTCGCCGTCGAGGAGATGCTGCGGTGGAACAGCCCGGTGGTGCACATGGCGCGCCAAGCGACGGCCGACATCGAGATTCGTGGTCAGCTGATTCGCGAGGGCGAAGCTGGTGGTGATGCTCTACCAGTCGGCCAACCGCGACGAGGACATCTTCGGCCCCGACTCCGAGGAGTTCACGGTGACCCGCCACCCCAACCCGCACATCGCGTTCGGGTGCGGCGAACATTCCTGCGTCGGTGCGCAATTGGCGCGCTTGGAGGCGACGGTGCTGTTCGACGAGCTTTTGCGGCGGTTCCCCAACCTCGAACTGGTCGGCGCGGTGGATCGGATGCGCGCCACCATGGTGCCCGGTGTGAAGCGGATGCCGGTACGGCTGGGGGCCTGAGGCAATGGATCTCGAGTACACCCCCGAGCAGTTGCGGCTGCGCGCCGAAATCCGCGCCACACTCGAAGAAGTCATGACACCGGAGCGCGTCGCCGCCGTCAGCGAGCACCTCGAGGGCGGCCCCGCGGTGCGCGACTGCGTCCGCGCCCTGGCGGCCGCGGACCTGCTGGGCGTCGGCTGGCCCAAAGAGTATGGCGGACGAGGATTTACGGCGATCGAGCAGTTCATCTTCGCCGAGGAGGCGCGCCGCGCCAGCGCGCCCATCCCGCTGGTTACGCTCAACACCGTCGGCCCCACATTGATGCAGTGCGGCACCGAGGAGCAGAAACAGAAGTTCCTGCCGTCGATCCTGGATGGCAGCGTGGAGTTCGCGATCGGCTACTCCGAGCCCGGTGCCGGCAGCGATCTGGCGTCGGTGCGCACCACCGCCGTCCGCGACGGGGACGACTACGTGATCAACGGGCAGAAGATGTTCACCAGCGGCGCGGCCTACGCCGACTACATCTGGCTGGCTGTCCGCACCGACCCGGATGCCAAGAAGCACAAGGGCATTTCCATCCTCATCGTGCCCACCAGCTCGCCCGGATTCTCCTGGAAGCCGCTGCACACCATGCCGGGCGTCTCGACGTTTTACACGTTCTACGACGACGTGCGAGTGCCGGCCAGCGCGCTGGTCGGCGAGGAGAACCAGGGCTGGCAGCTGATCACCACGCAGCTCAACTTCGAGCGCGCCGCCCTGGGTAACCTGGGCGCGCTCGAGCCGCTGTTCGAGCGGACGCTGGACTGGGCCATCAGCACCGAGCTCGACGGCGGCCGCGTCATCGACCAGCCGTGGGTGCAGCTAGCGCTGGCCCGCGTCGAAGCACAGGTCGCCGCCTACAAACTCGTCAACCTGCGGATCAACGCGGCGATGACCAAGGGCGTACTCAACATGGGCGAGGCTTCGGCGGCCAAGGTCTTCGGCACCGAACTGACCCAGCAGGTCGCCCGCGAGCTGCTGGAAGTCCTGGACGGCAACGGCATTCGCCGCGGCAGCGAGGCTCCCCTGCGCGGCGCCTTGGAAACCGCGTACCGGCAGGCCGTCATCAACACCTTCGGCGGCGGCGCCAACGAGATCCAACGTGACATCATCGCGATGGCCGGACTGCTCATGCCGCGAGCACCCCGTGACCTTCGGGTCGCGGCAAGTTAGGAGGACAACTCAGTGACCGACACCGTTAGCGCCAAGGTGCAAGCCCTGGTCGGCCAACCGACGGGGGGCAACGGAAAGCCTACCGTGGCACCGGATCCGGTGAATCAGCCGATGATCCGGCACTGGGCGTACGCGCTCGCCGACATGAACCCCGTCTACCTCGATCCGGAATTTGCCGTCGCGTCGCGGTTCGGCGGCATCGTGTCACCACCGGTGATGCTGCAGACCTGGACGATGCCGTCGCCGAAGCTGGAGGGCATCGGTGAGCGCGGTGGTGCTCCCATCGAAATCAAAACCAACCCAACAGCATTCCTCGACGATGCCGGCTACACCAGCACGGTGGCGACCAACTCGGAGTTCGAGATCGAACGCTATCCGCGGCTCGGCGACGTCATCAGCGCGACGGCGGTGTACGAATCGGTCTCCGACGAGAAGAAGACGGCGCTGGGCACCGGCTTCTTCCTGACCTGGCTGACCACCTACACCAACCAAGACGGCGAAGTCCTCGGGCGACAGCGCTTCCGGGTGCTGCGATTCAAGCCGGCCAACTGATGGCAACCCGGATGGCGCCGGCGATCACGCCGGACACGGAATTCTTCTGGAATGGGTTGCAAAACAACAAACTTCTCATTCAGCGTTGCGGCGGCTGCGGGGAGCTGCGGCACCCGCCACGCCCCATGTGCCCGAACTGCCGTTCACTGGAGTCCGAAGCGATCGCATCGTCCGGCCGCGGCACCGTTTACAGCTACGTCATGCCGCACCAACCGCGCTTCCCGTTCTTCGACTACCCCTACGTCGTGGCGCTCATCGAACTCGAGGAGGGCGTGCGGATCGTGTCCAACCTCACCGACATCGACCCGGCAAAGGTCACGGTCGGGATGCCGGTGCAGGTCTACTTCCAGTCGTTCGACAACGACCTGGTGTTACACCAGTTCCGGCCAAGGTGACCCATGGATTTCACCTTCACCGAAGAACAAGAGACGATCGCTAAAGTCGCCCGCGATCTATTCGAACGCCGCGCAACACCGGAACACTTGACCGAACTCGAAACCAGAGACCTCCGGCACGACGAGAAGCTATGGCGGGAACTCGCGGCCCTCGACCTGCTGGGCACCGCGTTGCCGGAATCGTTGGGCGGCAACGGCGGCGGCTTCGTGGAACTCGGGGTGCTGCTGGCCGAGGTCGGCTGGAGTGTGGCCCCGGTACCGGTCTACGCGACGCTGGTGTTAGGCGCCGATCCGATCGCGCGGCACGGCAATCCCGAACAGCAGCGACGCATCCTGCCCGGCGTCGTCTCCGGTGAACGCATCCTGACCGCGGGTTTGGCCGAGCCCGGCCGGTCTGACCCGACTCATCCGGCCACCGTAGCGCGCCGCGACGGCACGGGTTGGCGACTCGACGGCGCTAAGGAGCTGGTGCCCGCCGCGCAGCTGGCCGACACCATCCTGATCCCGGCCAGCACCGAAGACGGCGAAGTGGAGCTGCTCCTGCTTCCCGCAGATACCGCCGGCGTCGAGGTCCGCCCGGTCAAGACCACCAACCGCGAACCGCACGCCGACGTATTTCTGGACGGTGCAACGGTTTCCGAGACCGACCGGCTGCCCGGCGGGTCGATCGAGTCGTTGCACACCCGCGCCCTGGTCGGGCTGTGCGCGATCCAGCTCGGCGTGGCCGAGCGGGCCCTGCGGATGGCCGCCGCGTACACCACCCAGCGTGAGCAATTCGGGCGCCCGATCGGCAGCTTCCAGGCGGTGCAGCAGCGGCTGGCCGACGCGTTCATCGACGTCGAGGCGATCCGCTGGACCACCTGGCACGCGGCATGGCTGATCGCACACGACCAGCCGGCCGACCGGGCCGCCCGGATCGCGAAATTCTGGGCCGCCGAAGCCGGCGCGCGCGTTGCAGCTTCCGCGCAGCATGTACACGGCGGGATCGGGATCGACACCACCTATCCCCTGCATCGCTACTTCCTGTGGGCCAAGCACAACGAACTGGCCCTCGGTTCTGCCACTGCGCAATTGGCCCGTCTGGGCAACGCTTACGCGAGAGGACAAGTATGACGAATACCGCCACCTTGAAATGGGCCGACATCGCGGTCAGCGACGAGGTGACCCCGCTGGACATCCCGATCACCACCACGATGATCGTCGCCGGTGCGATCGCCTCCCGCGACTTCATGCCGGTGCACCACGACCGCGACTACGCCAACAAGCAGGGCTCGCCCAACCTATTCATGAATATCCTGACCACCAACGGCTATTGCCTGCGGTTCCTCACCGACTGGGCGGGACCGGAAGCCATGGTCAAAAACCTCTCGATTCGCCTTGGCGTGCCGTGCTTTCCGGACGACCCGCTGCACTTCACCGGCAGCGTGACCGGCAAGACCGACGGCAGTGGTGGTGAGAACTTCGTCGAGGTGAGCTTCAAGGGCTCCAACAGCCTTGGCGATCACGTCTCGGGCACCGCGATCCTCAGCCTGGTCGACGGGGCGGGCGCGTGACGAGCACGCTGCCGGGTGCCACGGCCATCGCGGGCATCGGCCAGACCGAGTTCTCCAAGGAATCCGGGCGCAGCGAACTGCAATTGGCGTGCGAGGCGGTCAGCGCCGCACTCGATGACGCCGGCCTCGCGCCCAGCGACGTCGACGGCATGGTGACGTTCACCATGGATTCCAGCGACGAGATCGACATCGCCCGCAACGTGGGCATCGGCGACCTGAGCTTCTTCTCCCGCGTGCACCACGGCGGCGGCGCGGCAGCCGGCACCGTGGTGCACGCGGCGATGGCCGTGGCCACCGGCGTCGCCGACGTCGTGGTGTGCTGGCGCGCGTTCAACGAACGGTCCGGCTTCCGGTTCGGTGGCAGCGGACGCACCAGCGCCGAAACCCCGCCGTTCATGGCGCATTACGCGCCGTTCGGATTGCTCACTCCCGCGGCGTGGGTGGCGCTGCATGCCCAGCGCTACATGTCTACCTACGGCGTCACCAACGAAGACTTCGGCCGGATCGCTGTCATCGACCGCGCGCACGCCGCCCGCAATCCCGACGCCTGGTTCTTTGAACGCCCAATCACGTTGGAAGAGCACCAGAATTCGCGTTGGATCATCGAACCCGTGCTGCGCCTGCTGGACTGCTGCCAGGAGAGCGATGGCGGCGTCGCACTCGTCGTCACCAGTGCCGAACGCGCGCGCGACCTGCGCCAGCCACCGGCGATCATCACCGCGGCGGCGCAGGGCGCGGCCTACAACGGCGAGATGATGACCAGCTACTACCGCGACGACATCACCGGCCTGCCTGAGATGGGTGTGGTGGCCGAACGGCTCTGGCGCGATTCGGGTCTCAAGCCGCAAGACATCCAAACCGCCTTCATCTATGACCATTTCACGCCGTTCGTGTTCACCCAGCTGGAGGAACTCGGTTTCTGCGGGCGCGGCGAGGCCAAGGACTTCGCCACCGTCGAGCGCCTCTCGCTGGGCGGCGAGTTCCCGATCAACACCAACGGAGGTTTGCTCGGCGAGGCCTACATTCACGGCATGAACGGCATCACCGAGGGGGTGCGGCAGATCCGCGGCACGTCCTACAACCAGGTCGACAACGTCGAGCACGTACTCGTCACGTCGGGTACCGGCGTACCCACCAGCGGGCTGATCCTCGAACCGGCCTGATGACTCAGTCTTCGTTCGCCCAGGCCACCGAGACTCGTGAACTGATTCTCGAGGCCGCGTACGCGTGCTTCGCCAAGCACGGCCTGCTGAAGGCGACGATCGTCGATATCGCCAAGGCGGCCAACGTATCCCGCAGCACGATCTATGAGTATTTCAGTGACAAGGGCGCCATCCTCGAGGCGTGCGCCGAACACGCGTCTGAGCAGTTCTACCGGGAGATGTCCAAAGCGATGGACCGCGGTAGTTCGTGCGAGGAAAAGCTGGCCCAGGCGGCGGTATTCGTGACTCAGGCGCGACGGGCGATCGCCTCCGAGGAGTACTTCGACGAAGACGCAATCAGCCTGCTGCTGACCAAAGATGCCGGTGTGCTGTTGCGCGAATGTGTCGACTTCTTCGCGCCGCATCTCTCGGCGGCCAAGCTCACCGGCGAAGTTCGCAAGGACCTCGACGTCGAGGCGGCCGGCGAATGGTTCGCCCGCATCCTCTTCTCGCTGTTCAGCACTCCGTCGTCGAGTCTGAACATGGACGATCCCGAGGTGGTCGCCCAGTTCGTGACCGAGCACGTGGTGCGCGGCTTTTCCGACGATCGCCGGCCCGGACGCAAGAAATCGAGTGTGCGCTGACGGCGTCGAGTGTGCGGCTATGGCGACGACACGCCGACGGCGCCCACCGCAGACGCACACTCAATCAGCCAGCGCCCGCAAGAAGAACGCCAGGTTGGCCGGGCGCTCAGCCAGCCGTCGCATGAAATACCCGTACCACTGCGTGCCGAACGGGACGTACACCCGCACCTGGTTACCGGCGTCGGCCAGCCGTCGCTGCTCACCGTCGCGGATGCCATAGAGCATCTGGTATTCGAAATCTCGCGCAGAACGCCCCGATTCACGTACCAGAGAAGGCACCGCCGAAATGACCGAGGGGTCGTGGCTCGCAACCATCGGGTAGCCGGACCCCGCCATCAGCACCTGCAGACACCGAAGGTAAGAGTCGGTAACGGCATCGCGGTCGCGGTGTGCCACCGATGCCGGTTCGTCATAGGCGCCCTTGCACAACCGGATTCGCGCGCCGGACGCGGCGAACTCCGAACAATCGTCCAGCGTGCGCCGCAGGTAGGCCTGCAAAACCGTGCCCAACCAGGCGAACTCGGAACGCAGATCACGCACGATCGCCAGCGTCGAATCGGTCGTGGTGTGATTCTCGGCGTCCACGGTGACCCACACACCAACGCGTTCCGCGGCGGAACAGATCGACCAGGCGTTCTCCCGCGCGATCTTCTCGCCGTCGCGGCCCAGCGACTGCCCCAACGCCGACAGCTTTACCGACACCTCCATCGGTCGGACGCCAGCACCCGCGGGAAAGCGGCCCAGCGAGTCGATCAGATCCAGATAGACCCGCACCGCCGCGTCGGCGTCGTCGGAGTCGGTGACGTCCTCGCCCAGATAGTCGATGCTGACGTAGCGTCCCGAATCTCGCAGCAGCGCAGCGCTCTTCAGCACGGAATCAACCGTTTCCCCAGGCACGAAGCGGCCCACCACCTTGCGGGTGACCGGCATCCGCTGGGCGGCCCGCCGCAGCCCTTCCCGTCGGCCGGCCGCCATGATCGCCGGCCGCAGGGTATTGGCGAACAGGCCGGCCATTAGTCGGCCGCCATGTGCGGGTAGGTGTGGTCGGTTGCGGGGATGAACGTCTCCTTGATGGTGCGCGCCGACGTCCAGCGCAACAGGTTCTGCGCCGACCCGGCCTTGTCGTTGGTTCCCGAACCGCGCGAACCGCCGAACGGTTGGCGCCCCACCACCGCGCCGGTGGGCTTGTCGTTGACGTAGAAGTTGCCTGCGGCGAACCGCAGCCGGTCCTGCGCGGTCAGCACGGCCTGCCGATCGTCGGCGATGACGGCACCGGTCAGCGCGTAGCGGGATCCGGTGTCGATGACGTCGAGAACATTTTCGTATTGGTCGTCGGGGTAGACGTGTACCGACAGCACCGGGCCGAAGTACTCGGTCGAGAAGGACTCGTCGGTGGGGTCGTCGGACACCAGGACGGTCGGGCGCACGAAATAGCCGACGCTGTCGTCGTATTCACCACCGACAGCGATGGTGACGCCAGCCGTACCCTTGGCCCGCTCGATGGCGTCGACATTCTTGACGAACGCGCGTCGGTCGATCAGCGCGCCGCCGTAGTTGGCCAGGTCGGTGATGTCGCCGTAGGACAACTCGGCGGCGGTACCCAGGAAGGTGTCGCCCATCCGCCGCCACACCGAGTGCGCGACGAAGGCCCGCGAGGCGGCCGAACATTTCTGGCCCTGGTAGTCGAACGCTCCGCGAATCAGCGCCGTGCTCAACACATCCGGGCGCGCCGAGGCGTGGGCGACCACGAAGTCTTTGCCGCCGGTCTCACCGACGAGCCGCGGATAGCACTGGTAGCGGCCGATATTCGTGCCCACCTGTTGCCACAGATGCTGGAAGGTGGCCGTCGACCCGGTGAAGTGGATACCGGCCAGCCGCGGGTCGGCCAGCGCCACATCGGACACTGCGAGACCGTCGCCGGTCACCATGTTGATCACCCCGGGTGGCAATCCCGCTGCCTCGAGCAGTTGCATGAGCAGGTAGGCCGACAGGGTTTGCGTGATCGACGGCTTCCACACCACGGTGTTGCCCATCAGAGCCGGCGCCGTCGGCAGGTTGCCGGCGATCGAGGTGAAGTTGAACGGCGTGATCGCGTAGACGAATCCGTCGAGCGGGCGGTAGTCGGACCGGTTCCACTCCCCCGGGCCGCTGAGCGGCTGCTGCGCCAGGATCTGGCGGGCGAACTCGACGTTGAACCGCCAGAAGTCGATCAGCTCGCAGGGCGCGTCGATCTCGGCCTGGTATACCGACTTGGATTGCCCGAGCATCGTTGCGGCGGCGATCTTTTCCCGCCAGGGCCCGGCAAGCAGATCGGCGGCCCGCAGGAACACCGCGGCGCGCTCGTCGAAAGGCATTGCCGCCCACATGCTTCTGGCAGCCGTCGCCGCCTCGATGGCGGCCGCGGCGTCGGCGTGCACCGCGTTGGTCAAGGTGCCCAGGGTCGCGGCGTGCCGATGCGGCTGCACGACGTCGATGCGTTCACCATCGCCCATTCGGTGTCGGCCGTCGATGACGTGCGGAAGATCGATCGGGTGGTCAGCCAGCGCGGCCAGCTCGGCGTGCAGCCTGGTTCGTTCCGAGGATTGCGGGGCGTAATTGTGGACCGGCTCGTTGGCCGGCGTCGGCACCTGGGTGATCGCATCCATACTTGCCAGGGTCCCCGGCGCAACGCGGCAAACCGTTGGCTGATCAGACAACCTGACAGGCCAAAGATAGTAGAATCGGACAACATGCAATCAGCCGGTGTCGGGCTGGGCCAGCTGCTCCTCGCGCTGGACGCCACCCTGGTCAGCCTGGTGGACGCCCCGCGGGGGCTGGACCTGCCGGTGGCCTCTGCGGCACTGATCGATTCCGATGATGTGCGGCTGGGCCTGGCGGCGGCCGCGGGCTCGGCTGACGTCTTCTTCCTGCTCGGGGTCACCGACGACGAGGCACTGCAGTGGATGGCCAAGCAGGCGCACGAGCAGGTTCCGGTCGCCATCTTCGTCAAACAGCCGCCGGACGCACTAGTGAGCAAGGCGGTCGCCGCCGGATCGGCGGTGGTGGCCGTGGAGCCGCAGGCCCGCTGGGAGCGGCTGTATCAGTTGGTCAACCACGTACTGGAACACCACCGCGACCGCGCCGACCCAATGGACGACTCGGGGCCCGATTTGTTCAGCTTGGCGCAGTCGCTGGCCGACCGCATCCACGGCATGGTCAGCATCGAAAACGCGCAGTCGCACGTGCTGGCCTATTCCGCTTCCAATGATGAAGCCGACGAACTGCGCCGCCTGTCCATCCTGGGTCGCGCCGGACCACCCGAACATCTGAAATGGCTTGACCAATGGGGTATTTTCGACGCGCTGCGCGCCGGCGGCGATGTGGTCCGCGTTGCCGAACGACCGGAATTGGGCCTGCGCCCCCGCCTGGCAATCGGCATTTACCAGCCGCCGCCCAGTGCGCGGCGAGCGCCGGTGTTCGCCGGCACCATTTGGGTGCAGCAGGGTTCGCAACCCCTTGCCGACGACGCCGAACAGATGTTGCGGGGCGCCGCGGTGCTGGCGGCGCGAATCATGTCGCGGCTGGCGGCACGACCGTCCACGCATACGCGGCGCGTACAACAACTGCTGGGTCTGACAGACCCGGACGCGACCACCGCGCCGGTCGAAATAGCTGCCATTGCAGGCGAACTCGGACTCACCGCAGACGCTACCGCCACGCTGATCGGTTGGGACCTGCTGACGAACACCGGCACCCGTCCCGCGCGGCTGGCTGACGTATTGGCCTTGAGCGCCAGCGCTTTTCGTCGCGATGCCCAGGTCGCATCCAACGGCACCCGGATCTACGTACTACTACCGCAGACCACCACGATCCGGGCGCTCACCTCGTGGGTCCGCGGCACGATCAGCGCACTGCGCACCGAACTCGACGTGCAGCTGCGAGCCGCCATCGCCGCTCCCGTCGACGGCCTGAGCGGGATCGCGGGAGCGCGCATCGAAGTGGATCGCGTCCTCGACAGCGCTGAGCGACACCCGATTTCGATCGGACAGGTGACATCGCTCGCCGAGGCGCGTACCGCCGTCTTGCTCGACGAGATCGTCACTCAGGTCGGCGCCGACGAGCGGCTAGTCGACCCGCGGGTGCGTGCATTGCGCGCACAGGAGCCGGTGCTGGCCGAGACGCTGCGTGCCTACCTCGACAGCTTTGGCGACGTCGGTATCGCGGCGCACTGGCTACAGGTGCATCCCAACACTGTTCGCTATCGGGTGCGACGGATCGAAAAACTGTTGTCGACCTCGCTTGGCGATCCCGATGTGCGGTTGGTCTTCTCGCTCGGACTCAGAGTCCTAGAACGAACCTAGGAAATTGCTAGCCACCGCCGCCACCGCCACCGGCGCCGCCGTCGCCCTGGCCATACGACCACCAGTCAGACTGCGGCGCTTGGACGGGCATCGGCGGGGGCGGTGGCGGCTCCGGTGCGTCAGTGGGGGGAGCCGCCGGCCGAGGCGCCGGTGCCGCATAGGCGGGAACGCTCACACCGGCGAACGGAATTGCGATGAGCACCCCGGTCGCAGCTATCGTAGGAATACTTTTGCGGATGGACTGCTTTGTCCATTTCATTGATCACTCCTTCGACGTGGACGCCCATCACCGACGCCCACCTTTCGTGGTTACTCCGCTCCTTTGATCGACGCGATACACGTTTGTTACGTGTCCATTAACCATTACGACACCATTCTTTGAGGGCTCCGAACAAACGAACGCAGGTGATGCAGTTGCATCACCTGCGTTCGGTTCAGACCTCGTTAGTTAGATCGGCCGCCAGACTGGCCCGTCCCAGTAGCCCCAGCCGTTGTTCCAAGTGACCTGGGCCCAAGGCGCCCACGGCGGTGCCGGCGGCGGAGGCGGCGCCCACGGCGGCGCACCGTATCCAGGCCCCCCAGGACCGTAACCCGCGGGGCCGCCGTAATTGTCGTCCCAGTCGCGGCAATTGTTCCAGTTTTGGTACGGGCCCCAACCGTTGTCCCACTGGTCGCCGGGGCACCAGTGGTGGTGATACATCGGAGCGGGGGCGGGTGCTGCCTGGGCGATACCCGAAGTCAGCCCGAGAGCGGAGAAGGCCATGCTGCCACCCAGCACCGCACCGGTGCACAGGCGACGCAGCGACCTGGATTTCGTGTGAGTAGTCATGCGAAGGAGGGTTTCCCTGAGAAAAATATCTAAACGTCTTACAGTGCTCTTAATTAAGCTGTGGCGCTCATGTGAGGATCCTGAGTCCGTCCGCGCCGGCGGAAACCTGGCGAGAGGCATGTCCGGTCGAATAGGTTTGCCTATCGGGGGGTGTCGGAATTTGCCATGTTGATCAGCCTTTTGGTGATGGCTTTCGCCGTGAGCGTTGAACCATTCCGGATCGGGATGACGGTCCTGATGCTCAACCGACCCAGACCGGTGCTTCAGCTGCTCGCATTCCTATGCGGCGCCTTCACTATGGGGATAAGCGTCGGCCTGATGGTCTTGTTTGTGTTCCGGCGCAGGCTGCCGGGGTCTACTTACTTCACTTTGCCCAGAGTTCAAATGCTGCTGGGTGTGCTCGCGCTGATGGTGGCCGCCGTATTGGCCGCCAAGGCCTTTCTCGGCCAGCACGCGGCAGCGTCCAGCGGTCGATCCGGCCCGAGCTCGGGAAATTTTGCGGGGCGGACCCAGCGGTTGCTGAACGGCCCTTCACTGTGGATCGCCGCGTTCGTGGGCCTTGGGATCGCATTGCCCTCGGTGGACTATATGGCCGCACTCGCCGTCATTCTGGCCTCCGGCGCCGCAGCCGCGACACAAGTCGGCGCGCTCCTGATGTTCAACGTCGTCGCCTTCGCGCTGGTGGAGATCCCGCTCCTCGCCTATCTATTGGCGCCCAAGGCGACGCGCACCTTGATGGCCGCGCTGAACGACTGGATCCGGACGCGTCGGCGCGCCGAAGTCGCCACCCTGCTGGCAATGGTTGGCGGTGTCCTGCTGGCCGTCGGCGTGGCGGGTATGTGACCGGAGAAGTGGAAGCGATCGCGCGTTTGAGAATCGCCTCATGGTCGCCGCACGACGCTCACCGGGCCCGCAGCAGCCTAGACCGAAACCGGACGCTTGGCGTATACCTCGGCTAGAAACTGCTCGACAGCTAGCGCGGCGTGCGCCGCGCGCGCCGACCCGAAGATCTCGAAAGCGTGCTGCGCGCACGGTAACTCGGCGTAGACGACGGGCTCGCGGCTGACTTCGCGCAGTCGCGCCGTGAAGCTGCGGGCCTGTTCGACAGGGATCAGCGAGTCGTTGCGACCGTGCAAGACGAAAAACGGCGGCGCGTCGTCAGAGATATGGGTAACCGGCGACGCGTTGCGAAACGGGTCCTCGATCTCGTTGCGCCGCAGCTTGAAAACCTGTTTGGCCAGCATCGGCACCATCAGCGGATGCATCGAATTGTCGCTGCGGGTGAAGTCGTAGACGCCGTAGAACGGAACAGCCGCTTGCACCCGGGTGTCGGCGTCCTCGAAGCCCGGCTGGAACTGCGGATCGTTGGGGGTCAGCGCGGCAAGCGACGACAGATGCCCGCCGGCCGAGCCGCCGGTGATCGCGATCCAGTCCGGGTCACCGCCGTATTCGGCGATGTGCTCCTTGGTCCACGCGAGCGCGCGCTTGACGTCGACGATCTGGTCGGGCCAGGTAGAGCGCGGGCTCAGCCGGTAGTTGATCGCGACGCATATCCAACCCAGCTCGGCCAGATGGCTCATCAACGGGTGCGCCTGCCCGCGCTTGTTGCCGGTCACCCAGGCGCCACCGGGCACCTGCAGCAGCACCGGCGCCCGCCCGTCCCGGGCCAAGTCGGGCCGTCGCCAGATGTCGAGGTGGTTTCGGGAGCCGGCGTCGCCATAGCTGACATCGCCGTCGTGCGCGTAGTCGCGGTAGATCCGCAGCATGCGCACCACGCCCGGCTTCTTCGCGGTGGCGCCTTGGGCCGCCGGCCGCTTCCACAGATCGCCCGACTCGGTGCGACGACCGGGGCCAAGCCCGGCGTCCAGCGCCGCGGTCAGCGGCTCGTTGGCTTTGCGTCCGATGTGGCGCAGACCGAGCAGCCCCAGCCACGATGCCGTCGACACCAGCAGGCTGAATCTGCGGACCCGCGGCGGCAACCCCCGCCACAGGGCCGTCAGCGCGGTCGCCTGCACCCCGAGCACCGGCATGGGCAGCTCCGACGCGAATACTCCGCAGCCGAATGCGTAGAGGGAGCCGTAGCCGTGCTTCGTTAGCGGGCGATAGCCGTTGGCGGTGAACAAGAAACTCACTATTGACACCATCAGGGCAGCCAGTCGCTTCACGGTCACCAATTTAGTCGCGCTCCTCGTGGCTCTCTGCGGGCTCCTCGACCACGTGGTAGGCCGGGTCGACCATCCACATCGGCCGGGTGCCGCTCTGACGGGGCTTGCCGGTGATCCGCAACAGCTGCCCGGGCTGGATGTCGGCGCCACCGTGCCCGGAGCGGAACGTGACAGTGATCTCGCCGCTGTTGTCGCCGACAACGACCTCGCGCAGCGTTCGCTTGCCTTTGTTGGAGTCCTCGACTTCGTTGACCCGGCCTTCGAACGTGGCCCGCTGCCCGGGAATCAGTCCCGCCACCGTGATCACCGAGTGCGACCGTAGCGGGTGTTTCGGGTGCTCATAGGACTCGGCTTCCTGATCGTCGTCTTTTGACACCCAGGCTTCGACCTTGTCGAGTTCGCGCGCGATGCGATGCTCGAAGACGTCGGGATAGGCCTCCTTGATCCGAGACTCCACGTCGTAGGGCACGATCGTCGCCGCGGCGTCCGGGATCAGGCTGATGGCCCGGGAGATCTTGTCGGCGCTGCGGTCGTGCAGCAACCTGCCCAACAGTGGCGAGTACGTCCGCCGTGGCAATAGCACGGTCACGTTGGTGCGGGCTTGCTCGTCGCGCGTCTTGACGACGCAGATCTGCGCCGCCCGGGTGATCCGCCGATCCGGGCAGTCCACCACCCGCAACGGAGTGTCCAACCCGAAGTGGTCCCAACGCTTACGCAGCAGCGCGGCATGGGCCGCGTCAACCACGAAATGCACCGCCGTCAGGTCGTCGGCGCGCAAGCCCTTGCCGTACCGCAGCGCCTCGATCGTCGCGAGGTCAACCGAGTTCACGAACACGAGCACGCGGTGCCGCGCGTACTTCACCAAGTCGGGACGGTCGGTGCGGAACATCTCGAGGATGGCGGCCTCGGCCCGATACTCCTTATTGAGTCGTATCAGCCCGAACACCAGCACCGGGAACACCACCACCACCAGCCACGCGCCCTCGGTGAACTTCGCCACCGCGAAGATGCCGACCACCACCGTCGACAACACGCCCGCGGAAAAGTTGATCACCAGCCGGCGTCGCCAACCGGGCTCCCGTTTCGACAGGTGGTGTTTGGACATCCCGTAACCGGCCATCGAGAACCCGGTGAACACGCCGATCGCGTAGAACGGGACCAGCGCGTTGACCGAGCCGCCGGTCACGACCAACAACGCCACCGAGAGCGCCGTGAGCACGATGATGCCGTTGGAGAACACCAGACGATAACCGCGTGTCATCAACTGCCGCGGCAGGAACCGGTCTTCGGCCACGAAGCTGGCCAACGCGGGGAAACCGTTGAAGCTGGTGTTCGCTCCGGTGAACAAGATGGCGGCGGTCGAGGCCTGGACGAGGATGTAGCAGACCTTGCCGAACGTCCCGTGGCCGAAAACCGCCTTGGCCACCTCCGACAGCATCGACGGATACCCCGCCGCATACGGCATTGAGTGCGTGACATGGGCGAGATAGGCGACACCGGCCAACAGGAACCCGAGAATGCACGCCATGGCGATGAGCACCCGACGGGCGTTGAGTCCCTGAGGCTTTCGGAAAAGATCGACCGTGTTGGAGATCGCCTCGACCCCGGTCAACGACGAACCGCCGTTGGCGAACGCCCGCAGCAGCACCAGGATGGTCGCGCCCATCACCAGCCCGTTGCCCTGATGCACCGGCACCGTTCCGGACAGCTGGGCCGGGTCGTAAACCGGTAATCCGCCGACTACCACGCGGACGAGGCCGACCACGATCATCAGGCCGATCATCACGACGAAGGCGTAGGTCGCCAGCGCGAATTGGATACCGGCTTCACGCAAGCCGCGCAGATTCGCATAGCAGATGAAGAGCACCACACCGACCGTGATCGCCAGGCTGTAGGGACCCAATACCGGGATCGCCGACACCACCGCAACCGTCCCGGCGGCGGCCTGCACCGCCACGGTGACCACGTAATCGATCAGCAGTGCCGCGGCGGCAACCTGCGCCACCCGCGGCCCGAAATTCTCCCGCGCGACGATGTAGGAACCGCCCGCACGGGTGTAAGTCATCACAACCTGCGCGTACGACGCGGCCACCAACACCAGGATCAGCAGGATTACGCCGGTGATGGGAAGCAGTAACACAAACGCCGCCAACCCGGCATGCGGCAGCAATTCGATCAAAATCTGTTCCGACCCGTATGCGGTCGACGAGATCGCATCCGGTGAAAGGGCGCCCAGCGCAACGGGATTCGACAGCTTTTCGGATTTCAAGTTCTCGGTGATGAGCGGCTTTCCCAAAAACACGCGCTTAGCTATGTCCCCGATCGTCGCCGGGATCTGAAGCTTCCTAGCCGGAGTACCAGTCACATTGCCAGCCGAACTTGTCACGGCCACATTCCTTATCCGAGGTTGAGCGTGGACGGATGTCTGCGATGCATTCTGCCCGGTAGCCCGGGTCACGACTGGCCAGGGGCCAGTTCGGCGGTCAGGCCGTGAGCCGGTGCACCGCGGCGGCGATGCGCTCGTCGGTGGCGGTCAGCGCCACACGCACATGTTGTGCGCCACCTGGGCCGTAGAAGTCGCCGGGCGCCACCAGAATGCCGCGCGCGGCCAACCGGGCGACGCTGTCCTGGCACGCCTCGCCGCGGGTGGCCCAGAGGTAGAGGCCGCCCTCGGAGTGGTCCACCGCGAAACCCGCTGAGCGCACGGCCGCCAACAGCGCCGCGCGCCGCTGGGCGTACCGCGCGCGCTGCTGCTGCTCGTGGGCGTCGTCGTCCAGCGCGGCCACCATGGCGGCCTGGATCGGCGTGGGCACCATCATCCCGGCGTGTTTGCGCACCGCCAGCAGCTCGGCGACCAGGCCCGGGTCGCCCACGACGAAGCCGGCCCGGTAGCCGGCCAGCGACGAGGTCTTCGACAGCGAGTGCACCGCCAGCAGCCCGGTATGGTCGCCCCCGCAGACCGACGGATGCAGCACCGAGAGGGATTCGGCATCCCAACTGAGGCCCAGGTAGCACTCGTCGGAGGCCACTATGACGCCGCGTTCCCTGGCCCACCCGACGACCTTGCGCAGGTGATCGACCCCCAGCACCCGCCCGGTCGGGTTGCTCGGCGAGTTCAGGTAGAACAGCCCTGGGGATTGCGGGCCCAGCTGGGTCAGCGAATCCGCTCGTAGCACCTGCGCTTTAGCCAGCCGCGCGCCGACGTCGTAGGTCGGATAGGCCAGCTCGGGCACCACCACCACATCGTCGGCGCCCAAGCCCAGCAGGGTCGGCAGCCAGGCGATGAGTTCCTTGGTGCCGATCACCGGCAAGACGGCCGCCTCGGTCAGCCCGGTGATGCCGTAGCGGCGGGCCAACGCGGCCACCACGGACTCGCGCAGCCGCGCGGTGCCAGCGGTGGCGGGGTATCCCGGCGCGGAGGCCGCGGCGGCCAGTGCCTCTTGGATCAGCGGAGCGACCGGATCGACCGGGGTGCCGACGGAAAGGTCCACGATGCCGTCCGGATGGGCCTCGGCCAGCGCCTTCGCGTCGGCCAGGGTGTCCCAGGGGAACACCGGCAGAGACCCCGAAACGGCAGGCCGGCCCGTCCGGGCCCGATCAAGCACCTGCGCGCTCAGTCACCTTCGCCCTGCGGCGGCAGGTCCTTGACCACCTGGGGGTCGTTCTCGGTCATCCCGACCTTGGCCGCACCACCCGGAGATCCCAGCTCGGCGAAGAAGTCGGCGTTGATCTGCGTGTACTGGCCCCACTGGTCGGGGACGTCGTCTTCGTAGTAGATCGCCTCGACGGGGCAGACCGGTTCACAGGCGCCGCAGTCGACACATTCGTCGGGGTGGATGTACAGCATCCGAGCGCCCTCGTAGATGCAGTCGACCGGGCATTCCTCTATGCATGCCTTGTCCTTGATGTCGACGCAGGGTTCGGCGATCGTGTACGTCACAGACGTCTCCTCAACGTTCCTTCGAGTGCTAACCGTGGGCTGTGTTGCTCACCTTCGGCGCCTCCGGCGCCAATAGGCGAAAGTATCTGGTTACTGATACTAGACGTTGCACATACACGTCAACCACCTGCCATGCCCGTGGGATACAGGGTGCCGAAGCGGCGGCCACGCTGTCCTTCGTTTCACCGAACGTGACCAGCAACACATACGCGCTGACCTGCGCACAGTTACGTTCGCAACCTGTGTGGCGATAAGCCTTGCGGTAAGAGGAAGTTCGAGGAGCCTGGTAGCCTCGATCGCAGGACGACAACTGCTGAGAAATTGTCGTCGCCGTCTACTCGGCGGTGCAAGAGTTGGGGAAGGTATCCACACATGGTGAGGCTGTCGTTGACCAAACTGGCCGCGGTTGGCGGTCTTGCAGTGGCGTTGACCGCGGGGGCGGGGGTCGCATCCGCGGATCCGATGGATGGGATCATCAACACCACCTGCAACTACGGGCAGGTAATGGCGGCGATGAACGCGACCGATCCGGGAGCTGCCGCGCAGTTCAACCAATCGCCGATGGCGCAGGGCTACCTGCGTCAATTCCTGGCGTCGCCGCCTCCTCGGCGCGCGCAGATGGCGGCGCAGATTCAGGCCATGCCGCAGGCTGGGCAATACTTTGGACTTGTCCAGCAGGTCGCCGCTATCTGCAATAACTACTGAGCCGATCAGTAACCGCTGAGCAGCCCGCGCACCCGGCCCAGGGTTTCGGGCCCGACGCGGCTGCATATGCGCGCCGGATCGGCTGGCCGGCGACCCCATAGCAGTAGCACTCGGGCTGCGGCATCGGTTTCCAACGTGGCCGGACCCTCGGGCTCGGTAAGCGCCACAACGGTCTGGTCCGCGTCGGCGCTGACGAAGACATCTTGGTCTTGTTGCGAGGCGCCCGCAACGCGCAGCCGGGCCTCGATTCGTTCGCCCTCCGCCAGCCCTTTGGCGCCCTTCGCAAGCAACGGACGCCCCACCGCAAAGACGCTGTGCGTCGTCATCCAGGGCTCGCTGAGCGCCGTCCGGAGGGCGGCTGGGACATCGCAGTCGCCGGTGATGTCCCAGCCGTGGAGGACGAGTTCCTCGCGCATGTGCTCGGCGAACCATGGCACCTTCATGGTGCGACCGGTCCACGCGACATCGGTGTCGGCAGGAACCGCGTCGCCGGCCACCGCCACCTCGTTCAAGGCGGCCATCCTGCCCTCCAGCGCGTCCCACAGATCGGCGTCGTTGAGGGCGCGCAGCGGAGCCTCGCGCTCCTCGAAACCGCGGGTGGCGACGGGCTCGCCCCCCAGATGCGCGCCCAGCACCCGGGCCAATTCCTCGGCGTTTCCGGCCTGATGGACGACCTGAAAGATGTGGGTCGCGCACCGTCCACGCTTCGCACCAGGTGCCGGCGTCGGGGCGGCGCTGCTGCACTGCGTCTGCGAACGGCTGCCACTCTGGGAATCGATCTTGGTCTATTTGTCGTCCCATGGTCGCGGTGTACCCAAATTTCGGTGGCGAGCGTGCGCAAAATGCCGCCTACCGCGGCGTGTCCCTGTGCAGACACGCACGCTCGCGAGCAGGGGTTAGGCAGCCAAGGGCGCGTAGGTGGTGGTGCGTTGGCGCGCCGGGCGACCGATGCCCTCGGCGATCGCGACGAGCTCGGCGACGGTCTTGGCCGACCCGTTTTCCGAACCGGCCATCCGCGAGATGGTCTCCTCCATCAGCGTGCCGCCCAGGTCGTTGGCGCCGCCGTTGAGCATCACCTGCGTGCGGGTTTCGCCGAGCTTCACCCAGCTGGTCTGGATATGAGAGATCCTGCCGTGCAACATGATTCGCGCCAGGGCGTGCACCGCCCGGTTGTCCCGATGGGTGGGTCCGGGACGCGCCGCACCGGCCAGATACAGCGGCGAGTTCTGGTGTACGAACGGCAGCGGCACGAACTCGGTGAAACCGCCGGTGCGGTCCTGGATGTTTCGCAACACGTTGAGATGGCCCACCCAGTGCCGCGGACTGTCGACGTGGCCGTACATCATCGTCGACGACGAACGCAGGCCCACCTCGTGGGCGGTGGTCACGACCTCGATCCACATCGACGTCGGCAACTTTCCCTTGGTCAGCACCCAGCGCACCTCGTCGTCCAGAATCTCGGCCGCGGTGCCCGGGATGGTGTCCAGCCCGGCCTCGCGCAGGCTGATCAGCCACTCGCGAATGCTCAAGCCGCTCTTGGTCACACCGTTGGCGATCTCCATCGGGGAGAACGCATGCACGTGCATCGACGGCACCCGGGCCTTGACGGCACGTACCAGATCGGCGTAGCCGCTCACCGGTAGCTCGGGGTCGATGCCGCCCTGCATGCACACCTCGGTGGCGCCGTCGACGTGCGCTTCCCACGCGCGGTCGGCGACCTCTTCGGAGGACAGCGAGTAGGCGTCGGCGTCACCCTTGCGCTGCGCGAACGCGCAGAAGCGGCAGCCGGTGTAACAGATGTTGGTGAAGTTGATGTTGCGGTTCACCACGTAGGTCACATCTTCGCCGACCGTGTCGCGGCGCAACGAATCAGCCAGTGCGGCAACGGCTTCCAGGGCTGGACCGTCAGCGGTCGCCAATGCCAGGTACTCGTCGTCGGTGCAGCCCGCGGGATCGCGTTCAGCAGACCGCAGCGCGGCCAGCACATCGGTGCCGATGCGCTGCGGAGCGTTAACGTCCTTGACGGCCAGTTCGTGCACGTGGGCCCGGATCGATTCCCAATCGCCGAACGCACTGTCGAGATCGCTGCGGGCTTCGGTGATGCGGCCTTCGGTATCGATGGACGCGTGCAGGTCCACCCGACCGGAGGACTCCACATCGTCGGGCTCCTGCCAGGGCCGACCGACTGGGTTGACGTCGCGGGCCAAGCCGGTCGATGGATCGGCCAGCGCCACAACGTGTCCGCGCACCCGCGGGTCGATCCACGCGCTGCCCGCCTGCACGTATTTGGGCTGTGCGGTCAACCGTTGCACCAGCTCGAATCCGGCTTCCGCGGTGACGGCGGCCAATTCCTGCAAAGCCGGCCAGGGTCGTTCCGGGTTGACATGGTCGGGCGTCAGGGGTGAGACACCGCCCCAATCGTCGACACCGGCGCCGACCAAAGCCAGGCACTCGTCACGAGACACCAGATTCGGTGGCGCCTGTACGCGCATCGCCGGGCCGAGCACCAACCGCGCCACCGCGACCGTCGCCAGATAGTCCTCGATGCCGGCGTCGGGCACCGCAGCCATGGCGGTGTGTTCCTTGGCGCGGAAATTCTGCACGATCACTTCCTGGACGTGCCCGAACTCCTTGTGCGACTTACGAATCGCATGCAGTGTTTCGGCACGTTCGCGCAGGTTCTCGCCGATGCCGACGAGCAGCCCGGTGGTGAACGGAATGGACAGCCTGCCCGCGTCGGTCAACGTGCGCAGCCGCACGGTCGGGTCTTTGTCCGGGCTGCCGTAGTGAGCGAGCCCTTTCGTCTCGAACAGCCGCCGCGACGTCGTCTCCAGCATCATGCCCATCGAGGGCGCCACCGGTTTGAGCCTCGACATCTCCGACCAGCTCATCACGCCGGGGTTCAGGTGCGGCAACAGCCCGGTTTCCTCCAGCACGCGGATCGCCATCGCCCGCACGTAGGACAGTGTCGAGTCGTAGCCGCGTTCGGCGAGCCAGTCGCGCGCCTCGGGCCAGCGATCTTCGGGCCGGTCGCCGAGCGTGAATAACGCTTCCTTACAACCGAGTTCGCCGCCGCGACGGGCGATGTCGAGGATCTCGTCGGGTTCCAGATACATGCCCGCGCCCTGGGCGCGCAGCTTGCCGGGAACGGTGACGAAGGTGCAGTAGTGGCAGCTGTCGCGGCACAGACGGGTGACCGGAATGAACACCTTGCGCGAGTAGGTGATCGGCAACCCGCCGTCCGCGCCACGCCGTCCCGCCGCCTGCAGACCTGCGTCACGCACCCGCGCCGCGCTTGCGCACAGGTCGGCCAGGTCCTCACCGCGCGCGGTCATCGCGACCGCGGCCTCGTCAACGTTCAGTGCGACGCCGTCTCGGGCCCGCCGCAATACCCGCCGCAGCGCCGAGGAACTGGCCTTGGACGAGACCGCAGCAGGGCTCGCAGCCGAGGCCGCAGCCGGAACGACAGGGGTGGGCAGGGCGGTTGACTCCTGGCCGGGAATCTCCGGAGTCGCCGGTGTCAGTGGCACGTTGGTGTAACTTCCCCAGATTCGATTTTCATCCGCGCGTCCCTGAGACCTCGGCGACCATGGCGGGGTGCCATACGCGCAACAGTAGCGTCAAGCCTCGGCGGGTATGCGCCCGACGTCCCGCGATCGGCGCCCGCGGCAGGTTCCTGGCTAACTGTTTGGCGGACATCGCTGTTAACCACCGTGGACCGCGATAGGATGCATCGTGGGCTATCCACCACAGAGGAGCGGACGGTAGCCCCTGGTTGTGAAGGTGGGGGAGGTACGGGATGTCCTTCTTACTCGCGGCACCGCAGGAGCTGGCTGATGCGGCCTCGGACTTGGCCGGTGTTGGTTCCACGCTCAGCACGGCCAACGCAGCAGCATCGCCCCCGACGACCGGGCTGCTGCCCGCGGCCGCCGATGAGGTGTCCACGCAGATCGCGACGCTGTTTTCGGCGCACGCGAAGGGGTTTCAGCGGCTGACCGCGCAGGTTGCGACGTTTCACGAGCAGTTCGTACAGGCGTTGACCGCAAGCGCCAATACGTATGCCACAGCCGAAGCCAACGCCGCACAGACGTTGCGGCATGCGGTGAATGCGCCCGCCGAGGCGTTGCTGGGGCACCCGCTGATCGGCAGCGGCGGCCCCGGTCTCTTCGGCGGCACCAGCGCGGCCGTCGGCCACGCCGTCACCAACGCACTGCCGCTGCGGCCAACCGGCGGGGTAACTGGCCTGCGTGCTGCCGCGAGCGCTCTGCTGCAGCCAGGGAATCTGACAAACGCCGCGGCAGTACCGGCGGCAGTACGCGGGTCGGTCGGCACCGTCATCAAGAACAGCTACCTCGTGATCGAGCCCTACGTGCGGTACGGCTTCGAGCTGGCCGCGTACGCGGTGGGGTATGTGCCCTGGGTCGGCTTCTTGGCACCCCAGATCCTGTTCTTCTACGACCTCTTCGAGCCCATGGTGCAGAGCGGCCTGTTCAACATCCTCGACTGGCTTGGTGGGACAATCAGCTTCGGTCAGGGACTGAGCAACTTCTTTGCGACCACCACCGCGTCGATCAACCAATTCATCCACACCGAGATCAACTGGGCGCTCGGCTTCCTCCCGCCGCTGCCGCCGCTGCCGCCGCTCCCGGGACGCCCGTAACCAGCCCGTCAGCTGCCCTGGCTGCGCCGCAACAGTACCCACGCCGACGGCACAAACCCGGACAGGAACAGCCACAGAGCTGTGTATTCGACCGGCCAGCGGCCGCCCAACATGACCGCGTCGGCGGGGCCGCCGGTGCTGAGCACCCCGACCGTGATCAGCCACGTCCACAACGGCAGCGCCGCGACCCGCGTCGAGCTGGTCCATCGCCCGGCGGCCCAGACCAGGGCCGCGTTGACCAAGCCACTGATCAGCCCGCTGATGGGGAAGGGAATGGAGCCAAGGTAAGAGGGCAGCAGCAGAGTTCCCGCCAAAGCGGACAGGATCCCGTCGACAGCCAACAGCGCCAGGACGACGACGCGAATAGCCGGATCTGATGCGCCTCCGTCTTCAACCGACGCGGGGCGCGATCTGGTTTCGGTCAGGTCGGCACGCTGTCGATGTTGGAGAGGATCGAGCCGATGACCCACTGCAAGCTGTCGAGTCGGTCCTGCCAGTGCTGCAGATTAGGGTCCAGGTCGGGGTCCATGCGAATTCCTTCCGGGTCCTTGCCAGGCGGCCTGTTTGGCAGCCTACCGCGTGGCGGCCTTCTCGAAACCCAGTCCCGCCAGCAGATCTGTTTCCCAGCCGCGCTCGTCGCGTTGGCCCGGGGAACCGGCGGCAAGGACGTAGTGCTCGTCTCCGATGATCGGCATCGCCATGTTGTTCGACAGGGCGCACACCCGGCCCGTCGGGCCGACGATTACTTGGGTGGTGTGGGCGGCAAGCGCCGCCACCTTGGCGGCGCGCGCCTGCGGGCCGGTCTCGACCACGGCATCGATGTCGTCGTCGGAAAACCCGAACGGGATGTCGTCCACCGGTGGCGGCATCGTCCACTCGGGCTGCAGATCGTCATCACGCAGCGCGTCGAAGGCGGCCTTGAATGCGCTTTTCGCCAACACGGTCCAGTAGAACTTCGGCACCGTCCAGGGCACGCCCGGATAGTCGCCCTCCCCCGAACCGGCGGCGGCCACCGCGGCGGTGGTCACGGTGTGGGCGTGCACGTGATCGGGGTGGCCATAGCCGCCCTGCGGGTCGTAGGTGACCACGACGTGCGGGCGCTGTTCGCGAATGATCGCCACCAGCGCGCCGACGACCTCCCGTTCGTCGGCATCGACGAACCTCCGACGGCCCCGTGGCTCGGTGCCCGCCATGCCCGAGTCGCGCCAGCGGCCTGCGCCGCCCAGGTAGATCGGTTCGCTGATGCCCAGCGCGCGCAACGCCCGGGTGAGTTCGCCTATTCGGTAGCCGCCGAGTTGGTCCGCGCGATCGACGGCGAGCTCGGCCCACCGGTCGCCGATGACCTCGCCTTCCTCGCCGAGCGTGCACGTGACGACCCGGACGTGAGCGCCGGCGGCGATGTAGTGCGCGATGGTGGCGCCGTTGTTGAGACTCTCGTCGTCAGGATGTGCGTGCACGAACAGCAGCCGCGGCGTCTCGGCCATATCCGCACCCTACCTGCTATCCAGTCTCCGCAATAGGAACGCCAGCGGCTACTATCGAACAATGGCGCAGCCCAGCCAAGTCTCCGCGCAGGCCACCCGAAGCCGTCGGCGAGGTGAGGTGCTCGAGCATGCGCTCTACGAGGCCACGCTAGCCGAGCTGGCCAACGTCGGCTATGGCGGACTGACCATGGAAGGGATCGCGGCGCGCGCCCGCACCGGCAAGGCGGCGTTGTACCGGCGCTGGGCCAGCAAGTGCGAGCTGGTGCACGCCGCGCTGGTCTTCGCGCTGCCGCCGTTGCCTGAGCCACGCTCGGGCCGGTCGGCCAGAGACAACCTGTTGGCGATGTTCACGTCCCACCGCGACATGCTCGCCGGCAAGACCGCCTTTCCCCGTCTGGAGGTCATTCAGCAGCTCCTGCACGAACCCGAGATGCGTGAAATCTTCGCCGACGCGGTGGTGGCTCCTCGCCTGAAAATCGTCGAGTCGATCCTGCAGGCCGCGGTCGCCGACGGCGACATCGACGCGGCCACGATCACCCCGCTGACCGGGCGCGTCGGACCCGCGCTGATCAATCAGCACTTCCTGCTCAAAGGGGAACCACCGAGCCGACGCGAGCTCGCGCTGATCGTCGACACCGTGATCCCGCCCAAACCGCATTGAGCATTACGGCGGGCTGAAGCAGCGCGAGCAGACGCGGCGTTACGGGCCGGTCTTATTCCATTGGCCGGCGTCGCCGACGATGCCGACCGGCACCGCGCCCGAGAGGCTCACGTTCTGCACGCTGGGGCCCGCGGCGACGATCGTGGTGTCCTGCAGGATCGGCAGCACGGTCGACATGTTCCACAGTCGCGGCTCGACCGCGGTGATCACCTCGTTGATGTTCTTGGTGCCGTTGAGCGCGGCGTCGATGTTGGACTGGATGCTGTGGTCGCAGATGCCGGTGAGGTTCGACGGCGCTTGCACCAGCGCGCCGGGGTCGGGCGGGCGGCTGGACGGCTGGGCTGTCTGGGGCGGCGGGGCCGCCGGCGACGAGCTGGGATTGGGCCCGGCGGGCGGTGTGGCGGCTGGGGTGGCTGCGGGCGTCGACGCATTGGGCACCGCTGCTGTCGTCTGCAGCGCGGGGCAGCCGTAGCGCGAGGCCAGCAGCGTCGCCAAATTGCCACCGGCCCGATGCCAGCCCACGATGGCGTCGACCTGGTGGTTGTTCAATGCGTCGCGATACAGGGTCACCGGGTCCAGCGCCGACACCGTCGCGGCGATCCCGACGTTGCGCAACTGGTCGGCGGCCGTGTTGGCCACGGCCACCGAGGTCGGGTCGTTCGCCGCCACCCCGATGACCAGGGACAGTTGCTTGCCGTCCTTACTGATCCGGCCGCGGATGACCTCCGGCGGTCCGGTGCTCACCGGTGCGTTCGAGGTGGGGGCCGGTGGTGCCGGTGCCGGTGATGTCCCGGTGCTGCTCTCGACCAGGAATCCGGCGGCCGTGAACAACCCCAGCGCCGCCGCGGTGGTCATGGCCGGCGGCGCGGTCGGCTCGTAGCCGGGGTCGCTCGGCGATCGGATCTGGGCCTGATCGAGCGTGACGGTGTTGTCGCTGCCCGCGCCCACCGCGGCCAGCAGATCAACGTCGAGCAGCCCCAAAATCGCCTTGCGAACCTGCGGGTCGTCCAGCTTGGGCTCGTTGGCGCGCAGCGTGAGCTGCATGACCCGCGGTGTCACGATCCGAGCAGTCCGCACGTCGGGGATCGCCGACAGCTGCGCGAAGGACGTCGACCCGCCGTGCACCTGGGCCACCTGGGTGTCCCCGTTGCGCACCGAATCGGCCAGCGCGGCCGGTGCCCCGGCGCGGCGAAACAGGATAGTCGCGGGTTTGGCCGGCGGCCCCCAGTAGCGGTCGTTGCGGGTGATCAGGATTTCGTCGCGCTGTGGGTCGATGTTCTCGACCCGGAACTGCCCGCCGGTGACCGGCATCGCTCGGGCCAGCCCGGCCGCAAAGCCACCCGGCACGTCCTTGACGATGTGCGCCGGCAGGAGGTCGTTGAACAGTTCCTTCCACGCGGGGTAGGGCTGGGCGAAGGTGACGACGGCCTGCTTGCCACCCTCTAGTGACTGCACGCCGGTGATCAGGTCATAACCGGCCGGGTCGACGACCCCCGGCTGCGTGACCATCTGATGCCAGAGGTACCAGAAGTCGTCGGCGCCGATCGGGGCGTTGTCGGTCCACTGCGCCTCGGGCCGGATCTTGTAGGTCACGGTGAACGGGTTCTGGTTGGTCACGTCGGCCGACACCAACAGGGTCGGGTCCATTTCCCAGCGCGAGCCCGTCGGCGAAGCCGGATCGGGCACGGGCCGGAACGAGCTGGGCAACACCAGCGAGCTGATCGCCGCGTTCACCGGCGACAGATCCGACAGCAGGTGCGGATTGAAGCCGGCGCCGATCGAGTCGATGCCCATGATGATCTGCGTGATGCGCTGCGGCGGCGGCGGCGAGTTGTGCGGGGTATCGGTGCTCTGCGGCGCCGGTGGCGGGTTGGCGGTACATGCCGCCAAGGCAAGCCCGGCCAGCGAAATCACCGCGCCGACCGTCATGAAAAGGCGGCGGGCTGGTGGCGGCACGCCCCTCAGGGTATCGAGCAGCCGCCCGGCGACCCGGCCAGCCACGCGCGGCTAGCCTCGGGCCTTCGCCCGCGCACGGCTGCGCCCCCGCGAGGTGGCGTCCAACTCGACCTTGCGCACCCGCACGATCTCCGGCGTCACCTCGACGCATTCGTCGTTCGCACAGAACTCCATCGCCTGCTCCAAGTCGAGCTCGAGCGGCTTGGCCAGCGTCTCCATCACGTCGGCGGTCGAGGACCGCATGTTGGTCAGCTTCTTCTCCCGGGTGACGTTGATGTCGAGGTCCTCCGGGCGCGGGTTGATCCCGACGACCATGCCCTCGAAGGTGTCCTGGCCGGGGTTCACGAAGAACTGGCCCCGGTCGGCGAGTTGCAGGAGGGCGAACGGTGTGATGGTGCCGGTCCGGTCAGAGACCAGCGATCCGGTGTGCCGGGCCCGGATCTCGCCGGCCCACGGTCGGTAGCCGTCGAATGTGGCGTTGGCGATGCCGGTGCCGCGGGTCAGGGTGAGGAAGTCGGTGCGGAAGCCGATCAGGCCGCGGCTGGGCACGATGAAGTCCATCCGCACCCAGCCCGCCGCGTGGTTGGTCATCTCCTCCATCCGGCCTTTGCGACCGGCCATCAGCTGGGTGATCGCGCCGACGAACTCCTCGGGGCAGTCGATCGTCATCGCCTCGAACGGCTCGTGCAGCTTGCCGTCGATCGTCCTGGTCACCACCTGCGGCTTGCCGACCGTGAGCTCGAAACCCTCCCGGCGCATCTGCTCGACCAGCACTGCAAGCGCGAGCTCGCCACGGCCCTGTACCTCCCACGCGTCGGGCCGGTCGATGTCGACGACCCGGATGGAGACGTTGCCGACGAGTTCGGTGTCCAGCCGGTTGCGCACCATGCGGGCGGTGAGCTTGTGTCCGGATACCTTGCCCGCCAGCGGAGAGGTGTTGGTGCCGATCGTCACCGAGATGGCAGGCTCGTCGACGGTGATGCGCGGCAGCGCATGCGCATGGTCGGGATCGGCCAGCGTGTCGCCGATCATGATCTCGGGCAGGCCCGCGACGGCCACGATGTCGCCGGCGATCGCCTCGTCGGTGGGAGTGCGGTCGATGCCTTCGGTGACGAGCAACTCGGTGATCTTGGCGTTGGTGATGACCGGCAGCCCGTCCACCTCGCGCATCCACGCCACCTGATGGCCCTTGCGCAGTTTTCCCTTATAAATGCGGACCAGGGCGAGGCGGCCCAGGAAGGCCGATGCGTCGAGGTTGCTCACCAACGCCTGCAGCGGTGCCTCCGGGTCCCCGACCGGCGGCGGGATGTGTTCCATCAACACGTCGAACAGCGGGTCTAGGTTTTCGCCCGCGGGCGCCTCGCCATCGGCGGGCTGCTCGGTGCTCGCAATTCCCGCACGCCCGGACGCGTACAACGTCGGCAAGCCCAGCGCGTGCTCGGCGGCCTTGGCGGCTTCGTCGTCGAGGTCGGAGGCGACGTCGAGCAATAGGTCGTGGCTGGCGTGCACAACCTCATCGATGCGCGCGTCGGGCCGGTCTGTCTTGTTAACCACCAGGATCACCGGCAGATGCGCCTGTAGCGCTTTGCGCAGCACGAACCGCGTCTGCGGCAGCGGGCCCTCCGACGCGTCGACAAGCAGCAGCACGCCGTCCACCATTGACAGCCCGCGCTCCACTTCACCACCGAAGTCGGCGTGTCCCGGGGTGTCGATGACATTGATCACGGTGACGGTGCCATCGCTGTTGTGGCGATGCACGGCGGTGTTCTTGGCCAGGATGGTGATGCCCTTTTCCTTCTCGAGGTCACCGCTGTCCATGATGCGTTCCTGGGTGTCGTCGCCGCGGTGGGTCAGGGCGCCCGATTGCCGCAGCATCGCGTCAACCAGCGTGGTTTTGCCGTGGTCGACGTGCGCGACGATGGCGACATTGCGGAATGGCACGTCGGTGATTGTGGCAGCGACAGGCCGTCAATAGCGAACTGGAAGCGAACTGAAGCGAACTGAGCAGCGCTCATCCGCGTCGAGTCGGCCGGCCGGATCGGGACGCTAGACGAGGTCAAGGATGCTGAGCTCACAATTGCGCCGACAGAGCGCGTTCAAACCCCTTTACAGTGCTTTCACAGCGCTGCAGCCAGTTCTGAAAGCCAGGCCCGATCCGCTGGCACCCAGTCGACGTCGTGCAACTCGGCCGCCGTCACCCAGCGCAGCGCCTGATGGTCGTGGGGATGCGGCTCGCCGCGCAACAGGCGCACCCGGTAGGCGCGCAGCGTCGTCGTCTCGTTCAGCACAATGTCGGCGCCAAGCCGGTCGCCTACCGCGACGTCGCCGGCCCGCAGGCCCAGCTCTTCGGCGAGCTCGCGCGCCAGCGCGTCGGGTTCGGTTTCCCCGGGCGCGACCTTGCCGCCGGGAAGTTCCCAGCGGCCGGCCAATTCCGGCGGGCGCACTCGTTGTGCCACCAAGACCTTGGAACCAGCGATGACCGCCCCGGCAACGACGATCTGGGTCGGCATGGCCAGTGACGGTATACCGTCAGGCAGTTTATTGACCGCGCGAGGCATCGAACGCCGCGCGCATGATGCCAACGGCGGCGTCCAGCGTCGTTGCTAATGTGGCCGTCTCGGGTCTGATCTGCAACAGTGCGGCGACCACCCCGTCAATCGCACCGCCAAGAAGCGTCACTGCGGCGTCGTCGGGTTCGCGATCTAAATCGGCCGCAAGCGACTGCGTCAGTTGTTGCTTATGGTGTGCCATCGTCCGCGTCTGGGCGCCGCGTAGTAACGGATTCGCCTCGAACATCCGCCCAAGCCGATCGAGGTTTTCCCGGAAGTCGCGATACTCGGCGTGCAGCCAGTCACTGAGCGCGTCCAGCGTCGAGCGGCCGACTTCGCGCGCCGAAACCCGCTCGACCAACCGCGCCGTCCCCGCGGCGGGATACGACAGGGCAAGGTCGAGCTTGCTCGGAAAATACAGCGACACAGTGCGCGGCGATACCTCGGCTTTTTCGGCAACCTGCGCCAAAGTGGTTACCTCATAACCCCGTTCGGCGAACAAGCACAGCGCCGCTTGCTCAATCGCAGCATGACGGCGTTCGCGCGCCCGCTGCCTCAGCCCATCGCTCACGCACCGCAGTTTACCGTTGACGGTAATTTTGCCGCCGACTGCAAGTACGTTTTCAGTCCACGGACGGCCGGGCGATCAGCCGCTGAACCTGCCCATAAGCGTCGATCGGGCTGTACAGAGCCAGACCGCCGTCGGCGAAGACGGTTTGCCCCGTCACCCAGCTCATTCCGAGCACGGCGACGATGGCTTCGGCGACGTCGTCGGGTTGCCCCAACCGGCCCAGTGCGGTTCGCTCGGTCAAGCCCTCCACCCAACCGGGGAGCGCCTCGGGCTTGGCGAGCATCGGCGTGCGAGTCACACCGGGACCGACCGCGTTGACCCGGATTCCGTGGCAGCCCCATTCCGCGGCCGCCACCCGTACCAGCATGTCCACCCCGGCTTTTGACACGCAGTAAGCACTCATGTCTCGGTCGGCGATCGTGCCGCTGATGCTCGACACCGCGACGATCGACCCACCGGCGCCCGACTCGATCATGGTTCGTGCGACGGCGCGCATGGTCAGCCAGGTGCCAGTGAGGTTGACGTCGAGCACGCGCTGCCAGTGCTGCGGAGTCTGGTCGAGTAGCAGACCGGTGGCGCCGACGCCGGCAGAGGTCACCAGGCGTGTCGGCGGCCCGTGCTGGGCGACCGTCGCCTCGATGGCCGCCGACACGGAGTCGGGATCGCTTATATCGCAATGAATGTCGCCACCCTCGATGTCCCATACGACCACGGCTTCGCCGGCCTTGCGCAGCCGAGCCGCCACCGCACGACCGATGCCCGATGCCCCACCGGTAACGATTGCAGTCATGTTGTCGTCCTAATCGTGCGGTGGCCCCAACTTATGGTCGCGATCGGCGTCACCGCAGAGACGATTCGTGATCGCACTTGACGGGCAACCTCGTTCGGATCGACCGCCGATTCGGAATAGCGTGCGACGACGGCGCATGCTGCCGCCAGGCGTGTGCCACTCACGACTTCAGTTGCACGGCCGCGGATTTGCACGCCTGGTCCGGCCTGGTCATGCCCCGAACCCGGTCACAGGAACGAATTCTCCTGCGTCAGACCGATTTCCGGGAAAGCTCCGAGAGCGAACGTCTCCATGTTGCCGACGCCGACCCCGCCGCCCACCGGATCGTCCACCCGCACCAGCAGATCGCGCAACTGATGGACTTTACGCGCTGTCTCCGGATGATCGCAGTTGGTGACGTGGTTGCCTTCGACCCGTAGCTCCCCGACCCACTCCCCGTACACCCAGTCGTTCCAGCCGTAGTAGCCGGCGGTTCCGAGATGAAAGCCGGTGTCACCGGCCGCCTTTAGGCTCAGCGGCCGTTTCGTACCGTCGGCTTCGATCAGCGTGATCGTGCCATCAGTGAAGCGACGATTGTCGTCGCGGAAGTGCAGGTCTTGTTCGACGGCGGCGAATCGATGCGAGCCGCCGTTTTCGTCCTGCTGTTCGGCCTGGGACCTGATCGACTCGAAACCTTGACCACGTTCGTGTTGCAGGAAAACGAAGAGGGAGTATTTCGACCCGTCATGGCGGGTCATGGTCATGGGCAGCCACGTCATGAACATCTGCCTGATCTTGCTGCCGCCCCGCGGCAGACCGGGAATGGGTTTGCCGACGCCGGGTCGCAGACCCCACGAGTGATCGCGAATCGAGATCCATTCGTCGGGCTTGATGTCGAAGCGTTCGCCGTGCAGCTGCACCCACCCCGACGCGACCCCAATCTGGTGATAGCGCAACACGTTATGGGTCACCCGGTAGCCGTCGGGGCTGCGATCCGGCCACGGATCCTCCAAGGCGGCGTCGAATGAGCCACGCAGTACCACGTCGAATGCGATTGGCTGATGCTCGTTCTCGTCCAGGCTCACCCGGATGGCGCGCAGCGGCTCGACGACGCTGTAGTGGATCGGCCCGACGTCGGTACCCGAGGAGTCCGACGACAGGCGCCGTCCGGCACGCACCGTCCACTGCTCGGTGCCGCGGCACACTCCGGCCGCCCCGTCAAAGACGCCGCGGTTGGTGTACTTGCCAACTCCTAGCGCCACCTGCAGGGAATTATCCAGGGCATGCGCGGTCGTCCAGATCTTCTCGGTCCATGACGGGTCCGATTGACTCACCGTCGCAAACGTGTCGACGATTTGGTGGGCGAGGAATTCGTCCTCGGGAACCAATCCCCCGTAGTTGGTGGACAGCAAAGCTTTCACCCTTCGGTCACGTGCACCGGGACGTGCGAGTAGCCCATGACGTTGGTCATGTTCACCCGCCGCAATTCGGTGCGCTCGATATCGAATTCGGCCATTCTGTCGGCTAGGACGTCCAGTGCGATGCGGCCCTCCATCCGGGCCAAAGCCGCACCGAGGCAACTGTGTACCCCGTACCCGAAGCCCAGATTATGGCCCGAGAGCTTACGCAGGATATCGAATCGGTCGGGGTCGGGGAACATTCGCTCATCACGGGTGGCCGAACCGTTAATCAGCATGACCGGGCTGTGCTTCGGAATGGTGCGGCCGTGCAGCGTCACGTCACGCAGGCTGTAGCGGATGTTGTATTGCGACGGGCCCTCGTAGCGCAGCACCTCTTCGAAAGCCGATGGAAGCTTGCCGCGGTCCTCCCGGAGCATGCGCCACTGGTCGGGGTTGGCGGCGAAATTGACCACCGCATTGCCGATCGCCTTGGTCACCGTTTCGGCCCCGGCGCCGCCAAGCAGGGAAAGGAATCCGACGATCTCGATATCCGTCAAACCCGCGGGGCCGCCGTCGTCGCGCGCCACCTCGACCTGCGTCAGTTGAGTGATCATGTCGTCTTGGGGATCGGCGCGCCGCTTCTGGACCAGCTCGAAGTAGTAGAGACCCGAATCGATCGACGCCTGAACCCCTTCGGCGGACGGACGGAACTCGCCGGGCTTGCGCTCCAAGGCTTTATCGAGCCAATGCCGGATCTGCTGGCGGTCACCGGGAGGCACGCCGAGCATCTTGCTGATGATCTCGACGGGAAACAGCGCCGAGAATTCCGCGACCGCGTCGAACTTCTCTGGGTCGAGCCGGTCCGCGAACTCGGTGATCGTGGAGCGGATCATTGGTTCGAGGGCCGCAATTGCGCGTGGGGTGAACACCTTGTTGACCAGCTTCCGCATCCGGGTGTGGTCGGGAGGGTCCATCATGATGATCAGATCCGGCAGGTCCTGGTACTGGCCGGGATCGAGGAACTGGTCCAGGCTTATGCCCTTGGCGGACGAGTACGTCTCGTGATCCTTCATCGCCGGCGCGACGTCGTCGTATCGTGACAGCGCCCAAAAGCCGTACCGCTCTTGGTGATACACCGGCGCTTCGTTGCGCAGCCGTCGATAGGTTTCGAATGGCCCGTTGAAGAAATCCTCGGAGAACGGGTCGAAATGAACCTTCAGGTCGGCGGCGGGTTCCGTGGCGCTCAGGACGGTTCTCCGTTCGCGCCGCTGCTCGCCGCCGCACCGACGAACCTGGTCATGTCGGTGCCGCGCTCGTACTCCCGCATCCACGTGCCGGCCCAATCGGGAAGCGGCTGATCCGCCGGGTCGTGCTTGGGGGCCTGCGACAGGACGAGGCGCCACAGCATGGTCGTCAGGTGCTTGGTCGGTACGGCTTCAAACAGCGTGGTCGCTGATCCCGCTCGCGCGCGGCGGCGGCTGCCACCGGGACCGCGGAATTTCAGTTCGCTTGTCAGCACGGACGACATGACCTCCTGAACCGATAGGCCGCCACGCTCCGCTGGCGGGATGTGCTCGTCGAACGCCGCAGTGATCACCTTCGCGACCTCGCCGACATGCGTAAACGTCTGGCGCACATGCCTGACCCGATACCACGGGTTGCCGACGAGGTACTGGTAAAGCAGCAGTCCCGAACTGCGGTGTTCGATCTCCTCCACGAAGTGCCACATCATCAGCGACGCGACCCGACTGTCCGCGCCGCCGAACAGCGCCTCGCGGTTGTCCAGGATGACCTTGAACAGTGGAGTAAACGTCGCCTCCAAGTTGGCGACGTAGGCGGCGTGATACTCCACCGGGTGGGCTTGGATCAACTCGTCGTAGCAGCGGTTGGCATCGTCGTAGCACTGCTCCAAACCGGGGTACCGCTCAATGAGCGCCAGCATGTGTTTACGGTGCGCGGATGCGTGCTGGGCTTCTTGACGCAAAAAGGCGTCGGCCTCGGCGGCGATCGCGGGGTCCTGGTCCAGGCGGTCTTTGGCCTTGCGCAGTGCACCGATGATGTACTTCTCGAAGGGCACCGCGATGAACGTGAAGGCGTTGCAAAAGATCGAGAAACTCGGATTGGCCGGCTGCCACAGGAACGGCACGGTCGCGTCGAATTCGAACGGGATCTTGCGTACGACGAGATCCGTCACTGCCGCCACCTCCATGTGCCGTGACCGCCGATGTACGAGTAACACCAACGCGTCCATGCGTCACGCATATGTACCGAGAATCACGGACGCGAGGTAGAGGCCAGTGTGACATTTGCTCCCATATATGTAAAGCTGAGGAATGCCGACTCGGGTGCCCCCCAATGCCGAGCGATCGACTCGTCGGCGGATACTCGCAGCGACGTTTGTCGTGCTGGCCCGCAGTGGGCGCAAGAACCTGATGCTCTCAGAAGTCGCCGCGGAAGCCGACCTGTCCCGGCCGACGCTCTACCGCTACTTTCCGTCCAAAGAAGCGCTGTTGGACGCATTCGGGCTCTACGAACAGGACAATTTCGACGCCGGCATCGCCAACGCGGTCGCCGGGTTGCGTGGTTATGAACGACTCGATGCCGCGTTGCAGTTCATCGTCGACTTTCAACACTCCTACTCGCTGGGGTTCCTCGTCGACGTCGAGCCCGAATACGTGCTGTCTCAGATGCGTCGGGTGATGCCGCTGCTGCACGATCGGATCGCCCGCATCATCCCCGGCGATCACGCTGATATCGCCGCGGCGACGGTAGTGCGCGTGGCGGTAAGCCATTACCTCGTCGGCGACGACGATCGAGACAAGTTTCTGGCCGAGCTGCGCTACGCGGCCGGCCTCGATCCCGGGCGCGGCAGGGCCGCGCGACCGGTGGCCAGCGCTTAGTCGGCCTCGAGCCAGCCACAGATGATGTTCGCGACCCGATCGGGCTGCTCCAGGTGCAAGAAGTGCCCGACTCCGTCGAGTAATTCGAAGCGCGATCCCGCGGCCGGTAGCTGCGCGATCACGTCCGCCAGCAGCTCTGCTCCCATCGCGCCGTCGTCGGCGCCGTGCAGGTACAGCGTGCGCACCGGCGGAGGCACCAGCGTCGCCGCCGTCTCGGGCGCAACCGCGGGATCGCCGAAGTCGGGGTTGAAGGACGCCCGGTAGGGGCAGATGATGCCGGCGATCGATGCCTCGGTGATCGATCGGCGCAGCTGCGCGACGTCTTCGGACCAGTCGCAGCCCGGCGACCAGTCGGCCCACAGTGATTCCCAGAAGCCCGGGGCGGCCAACGCGCCTTCGGCCAGCCCAACCTGTTGAATGAACCAGATGTAGAAAGATCGTTTGAGCTGCCGGTATTCGAACATCGCCGACCCCAGTGCGCTCACCGGCGGGACCGCCAGAGTCACCAGCCGCCGGTAGGCGGCGGGCTCGGACGCAACCGCGCCGTATCCGGCGTTGGCGCCCCAGTCGTGGCCGACCAAGACGCAGCGATCATCGCCTTGGTAGCGCCGCCGCACCTCCCCGATGTAGCGCACGTAAGTGCCCACACTGATCGGCCCGGTCGCCGGTGCGTCGTAACCCGGTAACCAAGGGGCGACCACCCGGTAGCCCTGGGCGGCCAGCGCCGGGCCGAGGTGCCGCCAGGTGTGCGGGGTGTCGGGAAAGCCGTGCACGGCGATCGCCAGCGGACGACCGGTGTCGTCGATGTCGCCGAAGGTGAGCGGGCCGGTGTGCGGCAAAGCGGACTCCTTATCGCACATTACATATGGACGGCTATACGTAAACCGCTAGTTACTTTACATCGTGATGTCCGTATGTAAATGTGGGCGAATGGCTGGACTAACCCTCGTCCAACGCGACCTCACCGCGACCCAACACCAGCTAGGCGCCTGGTTCGCCGACAAGTTCGGTTCGTCGGCGAGACTCACAGATCTGACCGTCGCCAACACGTCGGGTGGATGGTCAAGCGAGAGCCTGCTCGCTTCGCTCACCGACTCAGAGGGCCATCGCGGCCAACGTGACTATGTGGTGCGCATTCCGCCCGCCGGCGGCGGGATCTTCGCCGAATACGACCTCGAGGGACAGGCCCGGACCCAGGAGCTGCTGCACAGACCATGGCCTGGCCACACCGAGTCCGCTGTTCTACGAACCGAACCCGGACTGGATCGGATCGAAATTCCTGGTAATGCCCCGGATCGTCGGGCACATTCCCGGCGATATGAGCTACGCCAGAAAGGGCTGGCTACACGCGGCTTCCGCAGATGTTCAGCGCCGAACTCAGGATTCGTTTCTGGCGACTCTGGCTGCACTGCAACAGGTTCCGCCGAGCGAAGCACCGTGGCTGCAACGCGCGGGCGGAGTCGGCGTCGAAGCCGAGGTGACCTGGTGGCGTGAGTACGTGAAGTGGGGCACCGACAATCAGGTCCCCGAACTGATGCTCGACGCCTTCGACTGGCTGGCACGCAGCCTGCCGGCCGAATGCGCCGAGCCCGGCGTCTGCTGGGGTGACGCGCGGATATCGAATGTGATCTTCGACGATGTGGGCAACATCGTTGGGCTGCTGGACTGGGAGCAGGCCTGCCTGTGTCCCGCCGAAGCCGACTTCGGGTGGTGGCTGGCGACTCGACGGCAGATGTGCGACGTCTTCGGGATCGCAGCCGATCCCGAGTTGCCCGGCTTCGACACCCGCGACCGGGTCGTCGGTCGCTTTCAGGAGATGATCGGACGACGCCTGACCGACCTGGAGTGGTACGAGCATTTCGCGGCGGTCCGCATCGGCTGCTGCACGCTGCGAATCCAGGTGCTGCTGCGCGCGATGGGACAGCACGACCACTTCCTCACTCGCGCACCGCTTTTGCCAGCGTGGACCATCGAGGCGATCCGTGCCTGACGGTAACTCGGGCCCCTCGGTCGCGATAATCGGCGCGGGTTTCGCTGGCATCGCCGCGGCGGTCAATCTCGTGAAGGCGGGTCTGCACCACTTCACCGTCTTCGAGAAGTCCCCCGGTCTCGGCGGCACCTGGCGCGACAACACCTATCCCGGCGCCGAAGTGGACGTGCACTCGGTGCTGTACTCGTATGCGTTCCGGCCGCACGACTGGAGCCGCACCCATGCCCGCCAGGCCGAACTTCAGCGCTATCTCGAAGATGTCGTCGACGAGCACGGGTTGCGGCCACATTTCCAGCTCAGCACCGCGGTCGACGAGGTGGCGTGGGACGACGACGTGAGCGGCTACCTGCTGCGGACTGCGGACGGTGACGTCTACACGTTCCGAGCGGTCATCAGTGCGGTCGGCATGCTCAACATCCCGAAGTACCCCACCTGGCCGGGACTCGACGAGTTTGCCGGGCCGAAGCTGCACACCGCCCGGTGGCAACCGGTCGAGCTGGCCGGCAAGAGGGTCGCGGTGGAGGGTACCGGATCCAGCGCGGTGCAGGTGGTTCCGGCGATCGCCGGGGTGGCCGCTGAACGCACTGGACCCGTGACCGCACCCGGGGGCCACGACTGCCGCTGGAATACGCGGTGCGTCGGCTGACCAACGATGGAGCTCAGCTCTACGGTCTCACCGACCGCGGCACCATTCGCGAGGGGATGCGGGCCGACCTCAACGTGATCGACTACCAGAAACTGGCTTTGCTGCGGCCGGAGAAGGTCAACGACCTGCCCAGCGAGACCGGTCGCCTGATTCAGCGCTCCGCGGGCTATGCCGCCAAGCTGGTCGCCGGCGAGGTTGTGGTGGACGACGGCGAGCTCACCGATGCGCGCCCGGGTCGTCTGGTTCGTTCCTAAACCCGACTTGGGTACGGGGATATTGGGTGCGGGCTGGTTGTGGGGCTTTGTCTGTCAGGATTCGATAGCAGCGGATAGTGCAAACGAAATCTTCTATGCTTCAATATGTTTCAGCTTCGATACGATGCTGCTGATCATGCCTAGTGAGCGCTGCCGACATCGACTGTGTGGTCGCCGCGCCGTCGAAGTTGATTCGCCCTGGCGGGGATCGGGTCAAGACAGATGCTCGTGATGCTGCGCATCTGACTCGGCTGCTGCGCCTGGGTGAGATCACCGCGGTCACCGTGCCCGACGCTGATGTGGAGGCGGTGCGTGATCTGGTGCGTGCCCGGGAAAACGCCCGCGCCGATCTGATGCGAATGCGGCATCGGTTGTCCAAACTGCTATTGCGCCAAGGCCGGGTCTACTCCGGTGGGCAGGCTTGGACCGCTGTGCACGACATCTGGTTGCGGCGGCAGCGTTTTGATGACGGTCATACCAGGGCAGCCTTCGATCACCATTACGACGCGGTACTGACCGCCACCGCCGCTCGTGACCGTCTCGACGAGCAGATCGTCGCCGTGGCATCCTCGCCGCGGTGGGCCGATCAGGTCGATCGGCTGGGATGTCTGCGAGGGATCGCGGCGCTGACGGGGTTGGCGTTAACCGTGGAGATCGGTGACTGGACCCGTTTCACCGGCTCGTCGATCGGTGCCTACGTCGGCCTGGTGCCCACCGAGTACTCCTCGGGTGTCACTCGGGTGCAGGGATCGATCACCAAAGCCGGCAACGCCCACGTTCGACGGCTGTTGATCGAAGCGGCTTGGCATCATCGCAGCTCTTACCGCACCTCCGGGCCGACGATGCGGGCGCGTTGGGCCAAGGTCGACCCGGCACTCAAAGCGCGAGGGCATGCCGGCAACAAACGACTACATCAACAGTGGTGCCGCTTCAACGAACGCAAGAAACCCCGTGTCGTGGCCAACGTCGCGGTCGCCCGTCAGCTCGCCGGCTGGTGCTGGTCGCTGGCCACGCTGACCTGATCCCAGCCGCACCGACTTGATCGGAGTCAGCCGACCGACGGCGAGGTAGGCGAACTGGATCTGCGGAACAACTATGAGCCACAACAGCATTCGTCGATTGTTGAAGTGACGCCCGTCCCTAGACAGCAGCCACCGTTCGCGCCGAATCATCGTCTTGCGGTATCCAACCCGCGTATATCAGTCTGACACCAACCGTCGTTGACCAACGACCGCCGCGTGCTCTGACTGACCCCGATCAAACGAAAGCCGCCCCGGCACAACTCCGGGGCGGCTTTCACCTGCCTCTTGACAAACGATGCCTACATATCAGTTGTTTGTCGGTGGTGGCTGCGGCTGAAAGGGTTCGTACCACCACCAGTCGGCGCGCTCGCCGGTGGGCCCGGGGCACGGCGGGACGGGGGGCGGGGGAAGATTGGGCGGACGCGCGAGTGATCCTGCGCTAAGTGGTCGGCCGGAGCTGTCGGTGACGGTGAGATCGACTGCGGGTCCGGTGATGGTGATGATGCCCCGGTGGTGCAGCCGGTGGTGATAAGGGCATACCAGCACCAGGTTGGCCAAGTCGGTGCGGCCGCCGTCTTCCCAGTGCCGGATGTGGTGTGCGTGCAGGCCGCGGGTAGCACCACAGCCGGGAACCGCGCACGTGGGCTGGCGGTGCTCGAGTGCGCGGCGAAGCCGCCGGTTGATCTCGCGGGTCGCTCGGCCAGCGCCGATGACCTTGCCGTGCACGTTCGAACCAGACCTCACACGTGGCATCACAGGTCAGGTATCGGCGTTCGGCTTCGGTGAGCAGCGGACCCAGATGCAGCGCGGCGGCGCGCTGCTCAACGTCGACGTGCACCACCACAGTGGTGTGATGCCCGTGTGGTCGGCGGGCCGCCTCGGCATCCCATCCGGCCTCGACCAGGCGCATAAACGCCTCGACGGTGCCCGGCAACGGCGGCGCGATATCTGATGCGCGCTCGCCATCGCCGTGATCTCGCTTCCATTCGACGATCAGCGCATCACGATGAGACGCCAGCGCCGCATCGAACTTCGCCGCGTCCAGGTGCGGAAGTTTGATCCGCCAACAGCTGAACTCCTCGTTGGAGGTCTTGGTGATCGAGCGCTGTGGTTCAGGCCGAGAATCGGGTTCGGGTCGCGGTTCTAGCTTGACCGCGGTGCGCAGCTGGTTGACCGTGGCGCAGCGCGCCAACTGCGCGTAATGCTCATCAGATCCCTCACCCGCCCGCGCCGCGATGACGCCGACCTGATCCAGCGACAGTCGACCCTCTCGCATGCCTTGGGCGCAGCGCGGAAACGCCTCAAGCCGGCGCGCGACGGTGGTGATCGTGTGGGCGTTTGCCGATGACGAGCCGATCTTCCAGGCCACCAACGCCGCGACCGACCGTGCGCCCGTGGCGCCGCAGAGCTCATCGCGATCCAGTTCGGCGACGATCTCCACAATGCGCCCATCAATCGCGTTGCGCTGACCGGCCAACTCCGCCAGCTCCTCGAACAGCACCTCAAGGCGCTGGCCAGGACGTGTTGCGGCAGAGCCGAACGATGCGGTCGAGGACATAGCCTCATCATCGCAGCCGGGTACGACAAATCTCGGCTGCCAATCCGCGCCGGGGTGTGACCGTCATCATTCGCCAACCGGGACAGCCTGATTGGCCACCAAACGCTCCGCTCCGCGTGTCAACCCGCTGCGAATATCGCGAACCCCGAATCGTGAGCCAAGTCAGGTCATACCGCGCTGCGCACCGCGTCGACGAGTGCGGGGATGTCGCGTTCACGATTGCTCGGCGGGCAGCGGCCAGTGCGTCATCCTCAGGTCGGTCACGCCGGCCTGCGCGAGCGATGCCGCCGCTGCGGCCGCGGCAGACCAGATCGGGGCGGCCGTCCGGGCCAGCTTTGACTCGCAGCGCGCCGGTGATGCCGAATCCATGCGGGTCACCCCCGGCGTCGTTCGACCGCCGCACGCATCCGCTCGATGCCCGCGACGAGATCCAGAGCGTCGGGCCCCAAGGGATCCAGTACTTGCCGAATCGAGCGAGCCGACGAGCCACCGCCGGGTTCACCGTGCCGCTTACCCAGATCGGCACTCCGCCGGGCTGCAGGGGTTTGGGCATTTGGTGGATGCGCTCGAATGCTCAACCCGGGCCCGGTGTAACTCACCTCGTTTTCCCGCCACAACCGCTGGCACACCTCGAGCGTCTGATCCAGGATGGCCCCGCGTTTGGCGAAGTCCAGGCCGACGACGTCGTATTCCTCGCGCTGCCAGCCGACCCCTACGCCCAGATCGATGCGGCCACCCGACAGGACATCAAGGGTGGCAACGGTTTTCGCCAGGACTGCGGCCGGGCGTAGCGCGGCGAGCAGGATGTTGGTGCCCAACCGGATGCGTTCGGTCCGCGCGGCCAGATACGTCAGCAGCGTCAGCGGTTCCAACCAGTGCCCATCCGGCCCCGTGGGCTGGCGACCGCCTTTGGTTCCCCCGGCCTCAGGGTTCGCGTAGGCGTCCATGTTCATGCCGAACGCGATGTGCTCCGAGACCAACAGGCGGTCGATCCCGCAGCGCTCCAACAGCTGGGCCAAGTCGGTGAGGTGCTCCCAGTCGGCCGGCGCCTCGGCCGTAAACGAAGGAATTCCCATCGAGAGCTGTATCGAGGTCATCCGGTAAGTTAACCGCGCGTCCGGATTACGCTGACGCCGGATACCTATGCAGTCCAACACTGACGTGTTTGGCGCAGTGAAGATCACATTCAACGTCGGCGAGAGCCCGGCGCAATTTCATCGGGATCCGTTCTTCGGTCAGAAGACGGCGTTGGGCAGTCTGTCGCAGCTGGGAACGCACTACAGCCTGGCAACGACGAAGGTGTGGACGGTCTCGCATGGCGGACACACGGTCGAGATCGACAAGGTCCGCCCGCGATGGTTCGGCGGTCTTCGGCCCAACAGCTACACCCTCAAAGTCGACGGTGCAGAGGTCGCCACCAGCCCGGGCTTCTGACGATATTCCGACGGCAACGTGCTCGCCTTGCGGGCACAGCGGTACCGTGAAAAGCATGGCTGTGTTAACGGATGAACAAGTGGACGCCGCACTGCCCGAGCTCGACGGCTGGAAGCGCGCCGACGGCGCCATACGACGGTCGATCAAATTTCCGAGCTTCCTCGCGGGCATCGATGCGGTACGCCGGGTGGCCGAGCATGCGGAGAGCAGAGATCATCACCCCGATATCGATATCCGTTGGCGGACAGTGACTTTCGCGCTGGTTACGCATTCCGAGGGTGGTATCACCAAGAACGACATCGACATGGCGCGCGATATCGACGGGATCGTGGCCGACTAACCTCGCGACTGGGCGACACGTCGCCCGCTGGCCGCAATCCAACCGAGAGTGGCCAACCCCGCGACGATGTACACCAGGCCCGCCCAGGCCAGGTACCAGGGCCGGCCGATCTGCCAGATGGTCGGTTGCGCAAAGCTGAGCAACCAGGGCACGCCGATAATGGTGAGCGCCAACCAGCCCCAGCCGAAAATCCGCGCGCCCGGACGCTCGCGCACTGGACCATGAATCAGCCAGATCATCAGCGGCACCAGCCACACCCAGTGGTGAGTCCACGAAATCGGCGAGAACAACAGCCCGAACAGTTCGACCACCAACAACCTGCCAAGCCGATCGGACCCGTCCAGCGCCCGCCAGGCCAGCATCGCCAGCACCGCTGTGACAGCGATCGCCGCCAGTACTAGTGGACCAAAACTCGCGTCGTGACCCAGGATTCGCGAGATGCCGCCACGCCAGGACTGGTTGAACGAGGTGGCAATGGGGCCGACGCGATGAGCGTCGCCGAGCAGTTCGGTGAAGTAGTACCGCGTCTGATCGCCCACGACCAGCACCGAAACCGCGATGGTGGCGGCGAACACGACCGCTGAGAGAACGGCGGCGCCGAAGCGCCGAACGCCCAGGAGATAAACACCGGCGATCGCCGGCGTCAACTTGATGCCCGCGGCCACGCCGACCAGTAGGCCCGACACCCACCATCGCGTGCTGTAGGCCGCCCACAACACCGCCAGCATCAGCAGCACATTGATCTGGCCGTAGTCGAAGGTGCTGCGCAGCGGCTCGATCCAGATGCTGATCGCCGTCCACAGCATGGCGGTGCGGTGGCTCCCGGCGCCGACCAAGCGCTGGCTGATCCGGACCGCGCCGTACAGCGCGGCCACCGTGGCCACTTGCCACAGAAACGCGACCAGACCGAACGGCAGCAGGTGCAGCGGATAGAAGACAACCGCCGCAAACGGCGGATAGGTGAAGGGCAGCGGGAAGTCCGGTGTCTGGTCGGCGTAGACGTAGCTGTACAGGGTGCCGGGATGGTCGATGGCGGCGGCCCCGCCCAGGTAGACGTGCAGGTCGACGAAGTTCGCGCCGTTAGGCGCCAGGTAGGTCCAGGCGAGCCGGGCCGCGACGCTGAGGATCAGCAGCACCGGCGCGGCGACGTGCAGCCGAGCCGTGAGCCGCCGCGTCGTGGTTGCCGCCGGTGCGGTGGAGATGGTGTTTACCAGCCCGACTGTAGCCAACCGAGGCGTTCGGTCACTGTCACCGCTCATATGAATAACGATCGAATAAATGCCACACGTGTCACTTGAGTCCCACCAGCATCAAAGTAACTTCGGGCTCGAACCTGTCGTCGATCACCAGGGAGAGTCATGCCAACCATCTGGACCTACTTGCGCGCAACCGCCGTCGTCGTCGGTTCTTCCGCCGCGCTGCTGACGGGCGGAATCGCCCACGCCGACCCCGTGCCGGCGCCCGCTCCGGACCTCTCGGCCGTTGCGGGCATTCCGCAGCAGCTGATCGCGTCGGCGGCCAACGCGCCGCAGATTCTGCAAAACCTCGCGACGGCCCTCGGCGCCACCCCGCCGCAAGCGCCGGCCGCCCCCGGGATCACCTTTCCGGGCCTGACTCCGGCCGCCGCGGCGACACCCGCGTCCCCGCCGGCCGCGATCCCGTCGATCCCCGGGCTGACACCCCCGGCGGCCGCTGCACCCGCCGCGCCGGCAGCAACCCCTACGATTCCCGGGGTCAACGCGCCGATTCCGGGTTTAACGGCACCGGCGGCACCGGCGGCCGCCCCGGCAGCAACGCCGGCGGCACCGTCGGCTTCGACGATCCCGGGATTACCACTGTCCATCCCGGGTCTCACCGCCCCTGCCGCTCCTGCCTCCGCCGCCGCACCGGCGTCAGCTCCTGGGGTGGCGAAGGTTGAGATGCCGGCGCTTCCGGGTCTGCCGCTGAACATGCCATCGCAGATTTCGCTTCCGCGTGACCTGCCGGCGTTGGCTTCCGGTGCCCTCCCGGGCGCGCCGGTCGCCGCACCTGCTGCGCCCGCACCCGCTGCGCCCGCAGCGGCCGCACCAGCGCCAGCGACGTCGTCGCTGCTGGCCGCCCTGCCCTGACCAGCCCGTTAAACGGCAGACCCAGCACCGACGACCGGAGGACATCATGGCAAGCACTTGGAACGCATCCAAAGGATTGGCTGCCATGGTCACGGCGGCGGCTGCCGCGTTCGGGCTCTGCCCGAGCGCGGCGGCCGACCCGGTGGCCAGCCCCAGTGGGCCGCCGAGCCCTACCCAGGCGCTACCGGGTCTGCCGGCGTTGGCTCAGCTGAGTCCGATCATCCAGCAGGCAGCCAGCGACCCGACGCAGGCGACACAGCTGCTGATGGCCGCGGCTCAAGCGTTCGCGCACAACCCGACGACGCCCACCGAATCCAAGAACGTGGCTACGTCGGTGAACCAGTTCGTCGCGGATCCGGCCACTCCGCCGGCCGGGGTCGTTCCGCCCGGCCCGCCCGGCCCCCCCGACACGGCCCTCGTCGGCCCCGTGCCCCATGTGCCACCGCCCGGTGTCGAGCCCGGCACACAGGCGCACTTACCGACGGGCATCGATCCGGTCCACGCCGCGGGCCCGGCGCCCGCTGCGGCACCGGCACCAACCCCGCCTGTTTCGGCACCGGCGACCGGGACCGTCGCGCCTGCCGCGGCAACGGGCACAGCACCGGCACCTGCCGCCGCACCTGCACCTGTACCCGCCCCGACTCCCGCCGCTGCGGCAGCTCCGGGTTTCGGCCCCGACGCCCCGCTTACACAGGACTTCATGTATCCCTCGATCGGCAACAATTGCCTCGCGGACGGAAGTAGTGCGCTCGCCGCCGCGCTATCGGTGGCGGGGCCGGCCAAGATCCCGGCGCCCGGTCCCGGGCCCGGGCAGACCGCTTATGTGTTCACCGCTGTCGGCACACCTGGGCCTGCCGAGGTACAGAAGCTGCCGCTGAACGTCACCTGGGTGAACCTGACGACCGGCAAATCCGGAACCGTCACGCTCAAACCGCGCTCCGACATCAATCCAGAAGGGCCAACGACGTTGACCGCGATCGCCGACACCGGTTCGGGCAGCATCATGTCGACGATTTTCGGGCAGGTCACCACCAAGGAGCGGCAGTGCCAGTTCCTGCCCACCATCGGCTCGACGGTGGTGCCCTAAACCAGCCTCAGTACGCCATGAACAGAATGGAGTCGCGGTCGTACTCCATGCCCGGGTGAACCTTGGCGAGGTGCGCCTGGGTCAATTCGACCAGCTCATCCTCGTCCTTGCCCTGGATGGCCTCACCGCACGGACACGTAATGTGAGTTTTCACGTTGACGCCTTTCCCTTCGCTTTTTCTGCTTTTGCTGCTTTTGCTGCTTTTTCTTTGGCAGAAGCCTTCATCTGCTTTTTATACGACCGCACTTTCCCCATCGATTCTCCGTCGACGATATCGGCGACAGAGATGTGCGCGCCAGCGTGACCAAAGTCCCCGGCGGCCGCGCGCCAGCCTTTCGGCGTCACGCCGTACTGCTTGCCTAGCAGGGCCAAAAAGATCTGCGCCTTTACGTCGCCGAAGCCGGGTAGCCCCTTGATGCGCCGCAGCAGCTCATTTCCGTCGGGGTCACCGGCAGTCCACAATCCGGCCGCGTCACCGTCATAGCGGTCCATAATGATCTGCGCCAACGTTTGGATGCGCTTTGCCATGGACCCCGGAAAGCGATGTATTGCAGGCCTTTCCGAGCACAATGCGGCAAACTTGTCCGGGTTGTAGTCAGCGATTTCGGCTGCTGAAAGGTCCGGGAAGCTGCCCATCCGGTCTGCGATCTTCTTCGGTCCCGCAAATGCAGTCTCAAATGGAACCTGCTGGTCTAAGACCATCCCGACCAACAATGCAAACGGGCTGTTGGATAGGAGTTCATCGGCCTCGGGGTCCTGTGCCAGGCAGAGGTTCACATGTTGACTGTAGGACACGACTCGAACGGTGACACCGTGGATATGGGTGTTTGACTGACTGCTGTGGAGGCCCACTGGAGACGATCGACGCAGACCTACGGGTGGCGTTGACACTGGCCGCGCCCGACGTGAAGGGCGAGGAAACGTCGGCCGTGGACCGGGCCGGGGTGCACGCCCGAGGGCTACAGGCCGAAGACTGCCAATACTGCGACGCACTTGATACCAGGCGGTTCAACGACTCGGTCGAGGAGTTGATCGCTCTGGGCTTCTTGGAGGACGCGCTTTCGTTCGATCAGGAACACGTGCTGGAGTTCGTCTACCGCCGAGCAGCATGTCGGTCGGAGCGATCCGCTTCGGTAGTTAGCTTCGGTGGTTAGCTTCGGTGGTTAGCAAGCGTGAGAACTATGGGGACGGGTCGTACATACGCTGCATGACCCCTTCCCTGTCCGTCCCAGCCCTCGTCACTAGCGGCAGCTCCGGCAGCCACAAAGAGCTCTGAGTCTCCGGGAAGCCGGCCACTGGCCGGAAACCGGGAACCAGCCCAAGATGCCCGGCCCGGCCGACCCACTCCTCAACCAGCACGCGCAACACCTGCCGGACGATGTGCCCGCCACGGCAACGCATAGACCCCGCGCCCAAACTCCAATGCCGGTGCGCCCTAGCGCCAATCACAAGCTCATCAGTGGACATGGCGTCGCTGCCGTCCCGGTGCACCGCACCGATACACAACATCACCACCACGCCGGCCGGCAGCTCTACCCCACCGACGGTCGTTGGCTGGGTAGTAAAACGTTGGCAACCCGGCACCATCGGCTCCAACCGTAGGACCTCTTCAACGAACCCGCGTATCAGCTCAGGCTGACGTCGAAGCATGTCGCACAATTCGGGGCGGCGTGCCAACTCGAATAGGTACCAGCCGGCGTGTTTGAACATGTTGCGGCACGCCTCGGACAAGACGTGGCCGGACCGCCCATACAGGTGCTCAACAGGCAATAGCCGCAGGCGCGACACGATGTCGAAAAGGGCGCCAGCCATCGGCGTGGTCACATCGGCCACCGCGTCACCGCCACCAGCGGCGGCGAAACGATCGATCAGCGCGGCGGCGGTCGGACGGAACACTGCCGCAACGTCATGGGCTGATTTTGGCGTGAATAGCTGCTGGTGAACCTGGAGTTCGCTCTCGGAAAGAGCACGGGCGGCATCCAACCTTGGATCGTCCAGATTCGCTAAGACGTCCTCCCGTCCGATGACAAACACCCAGTTCGCCCCTGGATCTCGCAAAACACGGCCGGCCTGTCGCGCCAACCGCCAACCCAAGCCGCGGTCCGTGCTTAGGGCGGTTCCCGCCTCGGCGGGAAAGACTGGACAGTCGGCAAGCTTCACAGGCCCCCCTCGTTATTCTCAGCGATGTGGCGCTCCAAATTCCGCAAGTTCACCATCCCTATCAGTGAATCGCCCCGCCCAGACCCTAATCCGCTGAGCGCCGCCGGCGGTGCGCGCCAGTGCAGCCGAGCGTGAGAACCTACATTTGAGTACCGAGACGGTCTCTTTCTTGACGCCCCCCGAGGTCATCGAAACTGCCAACGATGTTGTACCCGTTGGCAGTTTCGCTCACTTTGCGGTGGTCTCTATCTGGGCCAGATGGCTGACTTTTGGGGGCCTTGGAGGTGGGACACGCGGGCTCCAACGATGGCCCTTGGTTACTTGCTCACAGTTGTAAGCGTATCGGCACTTGCTGATCCAAAACCATCCCGACGATCAGTGCCAATGGGTTGTCTTGGTCGCAAGACAACTCACCAGCAATGACCGCGTTATCGTGGCGTGGTGGTGGATGAGGCCAAGTTGGAACTGATGCTGGCCCGGGACGAACTGCATCAGCTCGTCACTGCCTACTGCCGGGCTGTGGACCGCGCTGATTATGAGGCGCTGCGGAGCCTGTACCACCCCGATGCGACCGACTCGCACGGCTCCTTTTCGACCGGTGGCGTCGACCAGTTCATCGCACAACTACAGGCGGCGGAGCCTTATGTGCGTGTCTCTCAACACAACATCACCACGACGAACTTCGTGATCGACGGTGACTGTGAAGGAGACACGGCAGGAGACACGGCGCGCGGTGAGATCTACTGCCTGGTGTTTCACACCTTCGCCGGGCCGGAGCACGACATCGACGTCATCATCGGCGGCCGGTACCTGGACAGCTACACCAAATCCGAGGGCCGCTGGAAATTCAGTCAGCGCACCATCGTGGCGGACTGGTCATACCAAAACGACCCGTCCCAAGTGGACTTCGGACACCCCAGTACCCGAGGAAGCCTGCGCGGCAAACCAGGCCAAACCGACCCTTCGATCGGCTTATTCGTCGCGCCCCAAGGCTGAACCGTAGATTGGTGCTGTGTCGGGTTCGGTGGTGCATTTTGAAATCCTTGGCCCTGATGGGCCGGCGCTGATCGAGTTCTATCGGAATCTGTTCGGATGGCAGCTCCAAGACCGCCCTTTGCCCGGGTGGCCACATTACGCACAGCTCCGTGCCGAAGCAGGGATTGGTGGCGCGGTCGGAACAGCCGACGCGGCCGACGGGCCGGCGGTTGTGGTCTACGTGGAGGTCGATCATCCAGGCGAATACGTCCGCAAAGCCGAACAGCTCGGCGCAACAGTGGCGGTGCCGCTGACCCACGTTGCCGCAGCTGAGGTCACGGTCGCGTGGCTACGCGATCCAGCGGGCAACCTGATTGGCGTAGTACACAACGACGAAACGGCCTGAAAGCTAGCGCCTTCAACCACGAAAAGTGCTGTTAGTCAACGACTATGGGGGCCATGGGCCCAGCTAGGCCAAGTCAGCCGCTCTTGCGGCGGAATTCCCGGCGGCTTTCCGCCGGACCGTGACCGTGGGACCGCGATTGCTTGCCGCCGCTGTCCGTGTGGTCGGACCCGCTCGAGGACTTCGCGGTCTTGCGCTCAAGAGCTTCGCGGAACTTGCGCTTCGTGTCGTCCTCTTCGTGCGAATCCTGCGGCGACTTCGATTCAGCCATAGGGGCAGCCTAGCGCTTACCCGGGGGCAGCCCGTATACGTGGGAGATCGGCAGCGTCAGCAGCACCCGCCGATCGGTGACCATCGCCTGACGGTATTCGTCCCAGTCCGGATGCTCCCCGGCGATGTTGCGATACAAGGCAATCAACCCCTCGACGGTGTCGTCACCGGGCGCCGCGGCCGGCGGCGACAGCTCCGCGGTGCCCTCGGCGACCGCATACGACCACCCGTCGTCGGCGTCCACCAATAGCGAAGCCCGCGGGTCGCGGCGCAGATTGCGAGTTTTGGCCCGCGGCTCGGTGATCGACACCCGCACCACCGCCTCGCGCGGGTCGAAGTGATAGGACACGTTCGACAGTTGCGGACGCCCGTCCTGTTTGATCGTGGCCAGCACCCCGAGGGAGTTCCCACAGATCACGGCTAGCAGCTTGTCATCGAAGACTTGGCGTCCCATGACGAAAGCGTACGTCGCCCGTAGATTGGCCACCATGACCCAGTTCGCGGCGTTCTTGCGCGGCGTCAACGTCGGGGGCGTCAACCTCAAGATGGCCGAAGTGGCCGCCGCGTTGTCCGACGCCGGATTCACCAATGTGCGCACGATCCTGGCCACCGGCAACGTCCTACTCGAGTCCAAGTCCGGCCTCGACACTCCTGCCGCTGTGCGCAAGAAGGCCGAGGCCGCGTTGCGCGAGCGATTCGGCTACGACGCCTGGGTGCTGGCCTATGACATCGATACGGTGCGTGCCATTTCCGAGGCCTACCCCTTCGAGCGCGAGGTCGACGGGTACCAGTCCTACGTCACGTTCGTCACCGATGCCACGGTGCTCAGTGAACTATCCGCACTCGCCGATCAGACCGGCGCTGAGGAAAAGATCGCTGCCGGTACCGGCGTCGTCTATTGGCAGGTGGCCAAGGGCAGCACCCTGGACAGCACGATCGGAAAAACGATGGGCAAGCCCCGCTACAAGTCGTCGACCACCACGCGTAACCTGCGCACGTTGGCTAAGGTGCTGCAGTGAGCGCCGCACAGCCCCCGAAAGAAAAGGTCACCCTCAGTGGTGTTTCCGAGACCGCGCTGTTGACGCTGAACTCGCGCGCCCGCGAGGCCCGCCATCCTGACTCCGTGATCGATGATCCGATGGCGGTAGCCCTGGTCGACTCGATCGACTTCGACTTCGCGAAGTTCGGCGGTACCCGCCCAGGAAGCACTCAGGGCATCGCCTTGCGCGCCTTAGCTTTTGACAACGCGACCCAGTCCTACCTCGACGAGCATCCGTCGGCCACCGTGGTCGCCCTGGCGGAAGGCTTGCAGACAAGTTTCTGGCGACTGGATGCGGCCAATCCGGATGGTCAATTTCGTTGGCTGACAGTCGATCTGCCGCCGATGATCGACGTTCGCGCCCGGCTGCTGCCCGACTCACCGCGGGTTTCGGTGTGCGCGCAGTCCGCGTTGGACTTCAGCTGGATGGACGCCGTCGACGATTCCGACGGGGTCTTCATCACCGCCGAGGGACTATTGATGTACTTGCAGCCCGAGCAGGCGCTTGACCTGATCGCCCAGTGCGCCAAGAGATTTCCCGGTGGCCGAATGGCCTTCGACCTACCCCCGGCCTGGTTCTCGACGCTCAGCCGGTACGGGGGCCTGCGGCCCACGCTGCGTTACAAGGTGCCACCGATGCCGTTCAGCCTGTCCTCGGCGCAAGCCGCGGACCTCGTGAACACAGTGCCGGGCGTTCGCAGGGTGCGTGACCTGCAAATGCCGCCGGGACGTGGCCTGGCAGTGCAAGCCGCGGTGTCAATCGTTTACCGGATGCCGTTCCTCGATGCGCTGCGGCCGTGTCTGACACTGCTGGATTTCGGCTGACCGGGATTCAGTCGTCCGGCACGCCGGTCAGGTAGCGCATCGCATCGGACTTGGTCAGCCCCAGCGCCCTGGCCACTTCGACGTATTCCCTGGCCGCGGCCGCCATCGCTGCGTCGGTCGGGTCGAAGCGCGAGATGAAAGTGCCGAAGCGCCCGCGTGTTTCGACGATGGCCGCCGACTCGAGCTCGCGATAGGCACGGGCCACGGTGTTGGCGGCCACGCCCAGCTGACCGGCCAGGTCGCGCACCGTCGGCAGACGAGTGCCCGGCGGCAACGCGCCGGCGCGGACGCCGTCGATCACTTGGGTTCTGAGCTGGTCGAATAACGGCTTGCCCGCCTTGACATCCACCCGTAGCAAATCCCGCAACTCCACTTATTCAGTATCTCTCAAGCACGGCTATGTTTGTGGGATGCGAGTGACGGTACTTAGCGGCGCGGGCATTTCCGCCGAGAGCGGGGTGCCGACCTTCCGCGATGACAAGAACGGATTGTGGGCGCGCTTCGACCCTTACGAGCTGTCCAGCACACAAGGCTGGCTGAACAACCCCGAGCGAGTCTGGGGGTGGTATCTGTGGCGGCACTACCTGGTGGCCGAGGTTGAACCCAACGACGGGCACCGCGCTATCGCCGCCTGGCAGGACGAGGCCGAAGTCACGGTCGTCACCCAGAATGTCGATGACCTCCATGAGCGCGCGGGAAGCTCCCCCGTACACCATTTGCACGGAAGCCTCTTCGAATTCCGTTGTGCGAGTTGCGGTGTGGCTTACACCGAGACTCTGCCCGTGATGCCCGAGCCTGCCATCGAGGTGGAGCCGCCGCTGTGTGGCCGCTGCGGCGGCCTGATTCGGCCCGACATCGTGTGGTTCGGTGAGCCGCTGCCCGAGGAGCCGTGGCAACGCGCCGTCGAGGCGACTCAGGAAGCCGACGTAATGGTGGTGGTGGGCACCTCGGCGATCGTCTACCCCGCGGCGGGGCTGCCCGATCTGGCGCTGGCCCGCGGCACCGTGGTCATCGAGGTCAATCCCGAGCCCACCCCGCTGTCCGGCAGCGTCACGGTCAGCATTCGCCAGCCCGCGAGCCAGGCGCTGCCCGGGCTTTTGCAACGGCTGCCGGCCCTGCTGCAGTAAGCGTCGCCGCCTCCCGCGCACGCCATAGCCATAGCCATAGCCATCACGGCTCTTCCACCGCAGTCTGCGCCTTCGCCCACGCGACGAACTCCCGGGGCTCCATGTCCGCGCCAACCAGACCGACCACCACACGACCGACAAACGCCGAGCGGAACACCCGGTCGGCGAACGCCTCGACTTCCCCGAACGGCAGGTGCGGCTTGGCGATCAGCATGGCCGCCACGCCGTGCGCCGCGGCCCAGAGCTCGAGCGCGATCGTGGACGGATCACTTTGGAGGCGAAGGCCGTCGTCCACCAGCGCCTGGACGGTGGCGCGGATGTGTTGAAAAGCCGAGCTGTCCAACACCACGTCCACGTCGCGCCCGGAGCGGTACTCGCCCATCGTCGCGATCCGATACAACTCCGGGGTCTGAATCGCGAACCGGACATAGGCCTGCCCCTGCGCGCGCAGCGCGTCCACCGGAGCGCTGTGCTCCTGGGCCGCCCGCTGCATCTCTAGATCGAGCCTCTCGAAGTAACGCGCGCACACCGCGTCCAGCAGCGCGGCCTTATCGGTGAAATGCAGGTAGATCGACGGCGGAGTGACGCGAACGCGCTGTGCCACCGAGCGGATCGACACGGACCTGGCGTGCCCGGTTTCCAGCAGTAGGTCGGTCGTCGCGTCCAGGATCTCGTCGCGCAGCAGATCGCCGGACCCGCGGGGGGCCCGGGAGCGCCGCGCCGCCTGCTCGATGGGGACGCTAACCAACGTGCGTCACCGTCTCCCGGATCTCGCGGCCGTTGCGATGCTCGGACGCATCGGGCTCAGTGGGCTCAGCGGGCGCCTCTCCCTCGGTGGCCACCCGCTGGTCGGTCGCGCCCTCGCTGATGCCGAACCGCTCATGCAGCCGCGCCAACGGCTTGGGCGCCCACCAATTCCACCGCCCCATGACGTGCATAAACGCGGGCACCAGGACCATGCGCACCAGTGTCGCATCCGCAAACACGGCGAGGGTCAAACCCAGGCCGAACATTCGCATGAACGACACATGCGCGGCGATCAGCGCGGCGAACGACATCGACATCACCAGCGCGGCCGCAGTGATCACCCGGCCGGTGCGGGCCACGCCGTGCGCGACACTCTCGTCGTTGGCAGCGTGCGCCTGTCGGGCGGTGACCTGTGCGGGGCGCGCGGCTCCAAAAACCAGCCAGTACTCGCGGATCCGGGAGAGCAAGAACACCTCGTAATCCATCGACAGACCGAACGCGATGCAGAACAACAGCACCGGCATGGTGGCCACCAGCGTTCCGCTGGGTGTTGTGCCCAGTGCGCCTAGATGGCCGTCCTGGAATATCCAGACCAACGAACCGAACGCCGCAGTCAACGACAGCATGTTGCACACCAGCGCCTTCAGCGGCATCACCACACTGCCGGTGAGCAGGAACAGCAGCGCGAACGTGACGGCGGCCATGATCCCCAGCACCAGCGGAAGCCGGTCGGTCACCGCGAGAACGCTGTCACGGTTCGCCTGCGCGGCGCCGCCCATATGCACCGATCGGCCGCCCGGCCCGGCGACCTGGTGCAAGCGCGTCAGCTGGTTGTCGGAGGCCTGCGAAAACAGCGGCGCCGAGCTGTTCACGGTCAGAAATGCGCTGCCGTCTGCCAGGCCCGTTGCCGCCGTTGGTGGTCCGACCTTATTGCCGCCCACGAACGTCCCATCCGGGGCTGACACGCCCGACACGTCGGGCACCCGGGACAGATCGGCGGCGTACTTGTCCAGATCCGCCGGGCTCAGCCCGCGCGCGTCGGTAACGACGATGGGCACCGCCGTCGCGGAGTCGTGGGCGAACCCGCTGCGCAGTTCATCACCGACCTGATGCGACGACGCCGAACGGGGCAGCACCCGGTCGTCCGGGAAACCCCACTTCACCGAGAAGAACGGCAGCCCCAGCAGTAGCAGCAGCGCGATCACGGCGAGGCCGACCGGCGCCCAGCGCCGCATCACGAACTTGCTTGACCGATACCAGAACAACTCCTCCACCGGTTTTTGCACCGGATCGGGGCGGCGGAACAACTTGCGGACGTTCAGCGAGTCCAGCCGGGAACCCAGCAGGACGATCGCGGCCGGGGTCACCACGATGGCCGAGGTCGCGACGAATGCCACGGTGGCCACGCCGGCGTAGGCGAACGACTTCAGGAAATACATCGGGAACGCCACCGTCGCCGCCATAGACAACGCCACGGTGACCGCCGAGAACAGCACGGTGCGTCCGGCGGTGGTCATGGTCCGGATCAGTGCCTCGTCTGGGTCGCGGCCGTCAGCCAACTCGTCGCGGTAACGGCTGAGGATCAGCAGCGTGTAGTCGACGGCCAACGCCAGGCCCAGGGCGGCGCTCAGGTCGAGCGCGAAGATGGACACGTTGGTGGTGAACGTGATGAGCCGCAACACGGTCATCGAGCCGACGATGGCCAGCGCGCCCAAGCCCATCGGCAACGCCGCGGCCAGCAGACCACCGAACACCCAGAGCAACACCAGGAAGCTCGCCGGCAGCGCGATCATCTCCATCGTCAGCAGGTCTTCTTGGTTCTGCTTGTTGATCTGGGCGTACTGCATCGCGCTGCCGCCGGCGCGCAAGGTGACGCCGTCGCGGTCGTGGACGAATTGATCCGACAGGGTTTTGGCGTTCTTCTGCGCGTAGGTTTCGCCGCCCTTGACGTTGACCACGATGACGCCCGTCTTACCGTCGGCGCTGGTCAGATCCGCTGAGACTCCTGGGGCCTGCGGTGGTGCCGTCCAGGGTGAGGACGCGTTATAGACCAGCGACGAATGCTGCATCTGGTCGACCAGCTCGGTGCCCACCTTGCGAGCCTGCTCGCTGTTGACGCCGCCGGGTGCCGTCATCAGGATCAGCAGCTGCTGTCCGCTCTGCCCGAACTTGTTGGTCAGCACCCCAGTGGCGCGGGCCGACTCGGAGTTCGGATCCTGAAAACCTCCGGGTGACAGGCTGCCGGCGACGGGGATGCCGAAGACAGCTGCGGCGATGAAGGCCAAGACGGCGACCCCGATGATTCGTCGCGGCGCCGCGATGGCCAGTCGAGCGATCCTCTGCAGCATGTTGCCGCCTTCCCCCGCCAGGTGTCCGGTCGCCCCCGACCCCGCACCTACCGGCGATAACTTACCAACGCTAACTAACAGGCGTGAAACAACACCCGCAGTAGGTACGTACCCGGTTGATGGATGGTTCAACACGAATCCAATAGGCGCCCAGATTCGGGCCTCAAACAACCCCGAGAAACGGCGCCGCTGGCCGAAAACCTACCCGACGGTAATATTGCCAGGATTTTCCGAACCGTGACTCAAAGATTCCTTAATGCCGACTCATAGGCTCAGTGTCATGTGGATCGACGACACGAGCGCGGACGTCATCATCAAGGCTGACTTCGAGGCCCTTTACCACGGCGACATGCTGGTGGAAGGCGTGACCTCCGAGCAGTTCGAAGACTGGCAACCGCTTCCGACGGCGAGCTGACCCGTCATGAGCGTGCTCGCGCGGCTCCTTATGGCCGAACCCGCCGTCGCCCGCTGGTTCCGTCGATAACGGAATTTGCTGTTCGCTTCATTTTCCTCTGAAAGCCCCCCAGCGGGGGGCTTTCAGCTCTGATCAGCGGGGCGCCATGCGGATGGCGCCGTCCAGACGAATGACCTCGCCGTTGAGCATGGGGTTTTCGATGATGTGCACGGCCAGAGCCCCGTACTCGTCGGGGTTACCCAGCCGCGACGGGTGCGGCACCTGCTTGCCCAGCGATTCCCTGGCCGGTTCGGGCAGCCCTGCCAACAGCGGGGTGTCGAACAGCCCGGGGGCGATCGTGACCACCCGGATGGCCTTGCTGGCCAGGTCGCGGGCGATCGGCAACGTCATACCCACCACGCCGCCCTTGGACGCCGAGTAGGCGGCCTGCCCGATCTGCCCGTCGAACGCCGCCACGGAGGCGGTGTTGACGATCACGCCGCGCTCTTCGCCGATCAGCTCCGTCTTGGCGATCCGCTCTGCGGCCAGCCGCAGTACGTTGAAGGTGCCGACCAGGTTGATGTCCACGACCTTGCGGAAGGCCTTCAGCGGGAAGACGCCGTCTTTGCTCAGCACCCGCAGGGCGTTGCCGGTGCCGGCGCAGTTGACCACGATGCGCAGCGTGCCCATCGCCTCCGCCGCGTCCAGCGCGCTCCCGACCGCGTCCTCGTCGGTCACGTCGGCCTGCGCGAACCGCGCGCGGTCCCCCAGGTCGCGGACCACGTCGTCGCCCTGCAGGTCCAGCACCACCACCTGTGCGCCGGCGTCCAGCAGCCGCTTGGTGGTGGCCAGGCCCAGACCCGACGCGCCGCCGGTGACGACCGCTACGGCGTCCTTGATCTCCATGCCAATCCTTCCTATGCCCAGTCTTTGAGTATCGCCTCGACCTCGGTCGGCGCCGCGGCGCGCGGCGTTTCGGGCGCCGTGCGGGAGAACCGTGGGGCCGGCCGGGGCTGCAGTCCGCCGTTCACTTCATAGAAGGTGTTCCGCTCGGTGATGTGCGGCTCGCTCTCCACCTCACCGAACGCCAGCACCGGCGTCACGCAGGCGTCGGAATCGGCGAAGACCTTCGCCCAGTGGTCGCGGTCGTGGGCGCCGAACGCGGCGGTGAACACGCCGCGCAGTTCGGGCCAGCGGGTGACGTCGTTCTGTCCCGGCAAAGTGGCCGGGTCCAGACCCAGCCCGGCCAGCATGGCCGCATAGAACTGCGGCTCGATGGCACCGACGGAGACGTAGCGGCCGTCGGCGCATTCGTAGGTGTCGTAATAGGGCGCGCCGCTGTCGAGCATGTTGGTGCCACGCTCGTCCGACCACAACCCGGAGGCACGCATCTGCCACATCATCTGGACCAGCACGCTGGAGCCGTCGACCATCGCCGCGTCGACGACCTGCCCCTTGCCCGAGGTCTGCCGCTCCCACAGCGCCGACAGGATGCCGACCAGCAAAAACATCGACCCGCCGCCGAAGTCACCGACCAGGTTCAGCGGCGGGACCGGCCGCTCGTTGACCCGGCCGATGGCGTGCAGGATGCCGTTGAGCGAGATGTAGTTGATGTCGTGGCCGGCCTGCTGGCTGCGCGGGCCGGTCTGTCCCCAGCCGGTCATCCGTGCGTAGACCAGCCGCTCGTTGACCTTCGCGCAGTCCTCGGGGCCCAGGCCGAGCCGCTCGGTGACGCCGGGCCGGTAGCCCTCGATCAGCACGTCGGCCTGGGCGACGAGTTTGAGCACAACTTCGCGCCCGGCGTCGGACTTCAGGTCGGCGGTGACGACGCGCCGGTTGCGGCTCATGGCGTCTTTGACAATGCCGCCGGGACTACCGGAGGGCCGGTCGATGCGCACCACGTCCGCGCCGAGGTCCCCCAGGATCATCGAGGCATGCGGACCCGGTCCGATGCCGGACAACTCGATGACTCTCAACCCGTTCAACGGTCCCGCCATGATCGCCCCTTTGGTCCGGGTTCCATCCGCTTCTGCTGCCATTCGCATCTTCGCAGCCGCCGCGCAGGGCCGTGCATCCCGGTCACTTACTCTGAGCGTCATGCCGGATTCGGGAATCGCCTCTCTTGCACCAGTCGCAGGTCTCGACGTCACGCTGACCGACAAGGTGTTGTCCGTGACCATCAACCGGCCCGACAGCCTCAACTCGCTGACCATCCCGGTGATCACCGGCATGGCCGACGCGCTGGAGCTGGCGGCCGCTGACCCGGGCGTCAAGGTGGTGCGGCTCGGCGGCGCGGGCCGCGGCTTCAGCTCGGGGGCGGGCATCAGCGCCGACGACATGTCGGGCAGCGGCGGTGTGCCGCCCGACGAGATCATTCTGGAGATCAACCGACTGATCCGGGCGATCGTCGCGCTGCCGCATCCGGTGGTTGCCGTCATTCAAGGACCGGCGGCCGGCGTCGGGGTGTCCATCGCCCTGGCTTGCGATGTCGTATTGGCTTCTGACAGAGCGTTTTTCATGCTCGCGTTCACCAAAATCGGGTTGATGCCCGACGGTGGCGCGTCCGCGTTGGTCGCCGCCGCGGTCGGGCGCATCCGGGCGATGCGCATGGCGCTGCTGCCGGAGCGGTTACCGGCGACCGAGGCGCTGTCGTGGGGTCTGGTCAGCGCGGTCTACGGCGCCGACGACTTCGACGCCGAGGTGGACAAAGTGCTGGCGAGGTTGGCGGCCGGCCCCGCGGTGGCCTTCGCCAAAACCAAGGACGCGATCAACGCCGCCACCCTGACCGAACTGGAGGCGGCGCTCGAGCGTGAGTTCAAAGGCCAATCGGGCTTGTTGCGAGCCCACGACCTGAAAGAGGGCACCAAGGCGTTCCAGGAAAAGCGCGCCCCGGTCTTCACCGATTCCTGAGCGCTTCAACCGGCGAGAACGGGCAATCCTTCCCTACGTCAGGTCCGAATCTCTGACAACCGACGGAGGAAAATCGATGGCGGCTGTAGGGCTCGGTTGTCTGGTGACCGGGGCGACCGGCTACGTCGGCACCCGCCTGGTGCCGCGGCTGCTCGACGAGGGCCATCACGTCCGCGCCTTGGCCCGCGACCCCGCGAAGTTGGCGGACGTGCCATGGCGCGAGCGGGCCGAGGTCGCCCGCGGCGACCTGGCCGACGTCGAGTCGTTGATCGCGGCGTTCGACGGCATCGACGTGGTCTACTACCTGGTTCATTCGATGGGCAGTTCGAAGGATTTCGGCGCCGAGGAGGCCAGCGCGGTCCGCAACGTCGTGACAGCCGCCCGCCGCCGCGGAGTTCGACGCGTGGTGTATCTCAGCGGCCTGCATCCGGAGAACCGCAAGCTCTCACCGCACCTCGAATCGCGGAAAGCCGTCGGCGAAGCACTGATCGAATCCGGCATCGAGACCGTGGTGCTGCAGGCCGGGGTGGTGATCGGGTCGGGTTCGGCGTCGTTCGAGATGATCCGGCACCTCACCGACCGGCTCCCGGTGATGACCACGCCGAAATGGGTGCACAACAAGATTCAGCCGATCGCAGTGAACGACGTGCTGTATTACCTTGTCGCCGCGGCGACGGCGCCCGTGCAGTCGTCGCGAACCTGGGACGTCGGCGGTCCGGACGCGCTGGAGTACGGGGACATGATGCGCGTCTATGCCGAGCTGGCGGGCCTGAGCAAGCGCTACCTGGTCGTGCTGCCGTTCTTGACGCCGGCGATCGCCAGCCTGTGGGTCGGCACCGTGACTCCGATCCCCACCGGACTGGCGCGCCCGCTGATCGAATCGCTGGAATGCGATGCGGTGATGCGCAATTCGGACATCGACAGCATCATCGAGCCGCCTGCCGGCGGGCTCACCAGCTACCGCGACGCGGTCAGCTTGGCCCTGGATCGCGCCACGCCCCGTCCTCCAGTCACCAGCTGGGCGACGATGGAGTCGAAGCCGGCCGAGCTGCTGCCCAGCGATCCCGACTGGGCCGGCGAGATCGTTCACACCGCAGTGCGGACCGCGGTGAGCGAGGCCCGGCCCGACGACGTCAGGCGGGCGGCCGAGCGTCTGGCGAACAATAGTGGCCGGTGGAGTGTGGCGGAGCGCGCCCCCGCCACCCTGCTGCTGCGCTCCACGAAACGGGCGCCGGGCAACGCGTGGTTGGAAGTAACGGTCACGCCGCATGTCGGCGGCGGCAGCACGTACACGCAGCGGGCGATCTTTGTGCCGATCGGCATCGTGGGCCGGTTGTACTGGTTCCTGGCGCGGCCGTTTCGTGCCGTTGCGCTGTCGGCGCTGGCCCGCGAGGTCGTCGGGTCGGCCAGCAAAACGGCCAGCAAAACGGCCAAAGTCAGTCCCCGAACATCGGCGGCAACGCGAGCACCATGATCAGACCCCACATGAAGTGGGTCAGCATCGGCGCCAGCACACCACCGCTCGCCCGGCGCTCGAGGGCACAGATGGTGCCAAGGATGATCGCCGCGAAACCGAGCATCAGGTTCCCGCTGGCCATCGTCGCGACCACGTAGATAACGGTCGAGATCACCAGCGGCTGACGACGGCCCAGCGCGGTGTAGAGCGCGCCGCGGAAGAACAACTCCTCGGCGACCCCGTTGATCACGGTGATCAGCACCACCAATGCAAACGATCCGTGGTGGGCGTATTGCAGGACCCGGCTGATTAAGGCCGCCACGCTGGGAATCTCCCTGGCGACCAGGCCGCCCAGCACGAAGATGCCCCCGAGGAGGAGCCCGATGCCCGTCCCCGAGATGACCGGGCGCTGGTTGCGGCCGCGCCAGCAGATGCCGCCCAAGTGCAGCGGCCCCGAGAGCCACGCCCCGCCGGTCCACACCGCCGCCAACACCAGCGTCAGCCAATAGAAGTTCGAGTCTCCGGGGTGACGCCTCAGTGAAAACCCGAGCACCGCGACGCCGATCACCAGCGTGACGGCGACGACGATACGCCGGCGCAACACGACCGCCGGCGATTCATTGTGTGGCACAGCGACATTGGTAATCGCGCGGCGCAGCTCGGAGTAAACGCTGGCGCGATCGGCGGTCTGGCTCACGCTGGATGTGCCTTCGGGGTGAGGGTGACCAGGACGTCGAGGCCGGTTCGCAGCGCGCCGGCGAGCGGGCCGGGAACCATGTTCAACAGGCCCAGCGTGGGCCGCGCGATGGGCGGGGTCACCGTCCGGGCCAGCCGGCGGATGCGCAACGCGTCACCGCCGGCCCACACCGGGTCGGTATCCGCGAGGTGATGGGGATCGGCCAGGGCGTTGACGGGGGGCGGATGGCCCGACTGACCTGCCAGAGACCGCGTGATGGCTTCCTCCACCCCGACCAGCCCGCCGGGCGGGTCGGGGACCAGATCGCGCAGGCCGCGGCCGGATGCCCGCATCGTGTGGTCCAGTGACTCGACCAGGTCGCCGGCTAGTCCCTGCGGGACCGGCAGCGCGATACCCGTAACCAGGGACGCCAACCCGGTGCCGATCCCCGGCAACCGCACCGCCTTCTGCCACCGGCCGGAGATGCGCGCGTAGGTCTTGAGTAGCTCCCGATAGGAGGTGCTTTCGGGGCCGCTGATGTCGTAAGCGCCCGCCGGAACCAGGTCCGGGTCCGCCGCAGCCACCAGGTAGTGCAGCACGTCGCTGATCGAGATCGGATCCATCGGGTTGTACATCCAGCCCGGCGCGGGGATCAGCGGGAACCGATCCCCTACGTAGCGCATCATCTCGAAGGACGTCGACCCGGAGCCGAAGATCATCGCCGCGCCCAGCCACACCAGTTCCGGCCCGTCCTCAACCGTCAGCGCCTCGGCCACCTCGGCCCGACTGGCCAGGTGCTCGGACAGCGCCTCTTCTTGGGGCACGAAACCGCCCAGGTAGACGATGCGTCGCGCACCGGCATCCCGGGCCGCGGCTGCAACGTTGGCGGCCGCGGTGTTGTCGGCGTCGCGAAAGCTGGGTTGACCGATCCCGTGCACCAGGTAATAGACCACGTCGACCGGACCCGCGGCGTCCCGGGACAGGGCAAACGCGCCTTGCGCCGACACGGCATCCGCCGCGTCGAGTTCGACCGGCACCACGTCGTCGAACCAACCGAAACGCTTGAGGCGGGCCGGGTTTCGCGTGGCGGCAACGACCTCATGGACCTGGTGACCGTCTGCCAGCAACGCGGTGACCAGGCGCGACCCGATATAGCCGGTAGCACCGGTGACCAGAATCCGCACACCCTAAGCTAGCCCGGCAGGGGCGAACCCAAACTTCCCAGCGGTCAACCGCTCGAAGCGCGGTGCACGTCGAGCAACTGCCGGTAGATCTCGGCGCTGTGCCGGTTGTTAGCGACCTCGGCCGCGCTGAGTTCGCGCCGCACCCGTCCCGGCACCCCCGTCACCAACGACCGCGGTGGTACGACCATGCCCTGCGGGACCAGCGCGCCGGCCGCCACCAGGGCGCCGGCGCCGACCACCGCGCCGTTGAGGACGACCGCTCCCGCGCCGATCAGCGCGTCGTCTTCGACGGTGCAGCCGTGCACGACAGCGTTGTGGCCCACGGTCACCCCGGAGCCGATGCGCACCGGGAATTCCTTGTCGACGTGGACGGTCACCCCGTCCTGGATGTTGCTTCCGAACCCGACCTCGATCTGTTCGGCCTCCGCTCGCAGCGTCGCCGAATACCAGACGCTGACCCTGGCGGCCAGGATGACCTGCCCGATCACGCTCGCGTTGGGCGCGACCCAGGATTCAGCGTGCAATTGGGGAGTGTGTCCTCGGATTGAGACGATCAATGGCGCTCGCATGGCCCTCCGGATAGCTGGAAGCCGAGTAGTCCACGTCAAAACATCAAGGCTGAACCAATCCACCTACGGCCCCGTAACTTAGTACATGAACAACATCGCAGGGGGCAGTTCGGGATCCCTCGGACTGATTACACCGACAGCAATCGCAGAACCGTCCATCGCAGCAGTCGCAGTCAAGTTTCCGCCAAACCGGTACACCCAGGACGACGCCATCGGCGCACTGACCGATTTCGCCGGCCCGGAATTTCGGCGCTTCGCTCTCAGCAGTGGGGTGGAGTTCCGAAACACCGCGCTGCCGTTGTCGCGGTACAGCCAGCTCAGCGGCTTCACCGAGGCCAACGATGCCTACATCGAAATCGCCCTCGACCTGGCTGAGCAGGCGTTTCTCGCAGCGCTGGACCAGGCGAACGTCAAGCCGTGGGAGGTCGACATCGTCTTTTCGACGACGGTTACCGGGCTTGCCGTGCCGACACTGGAGGCGCGGCTGGCCGCGCGGGTGGGGCTGCGCCAGGACGTCAAACGCGTCCCGCTGTTCGGTCTGGGCTGCGTGGCCGGCGCGGCCGGGACGGCTCGCATGCACGACTACCTGCGCGCGTTTCCCGACCAGGTGGCAGCCCTGCTGGCGGTCGAGCTGTGCTCGCTGACCATTCAGCGCAAAGACAATTCGGTGGCCAATCTCGTTGCTGCCAGCCTCTTTGGTGACGGCGCCGCAGCGGTCATCGCCAAGGGGGCTGCCCGGGCAGCGGGGGATAAGATGGGGGATAAGAAAATATCAGCCGGTCCGCGGGTGCTGGCAACCCGCAGCCGCATCTACCCCGACACCGAAGAAGTCATGGGCTGGAGGATCGGCAGCGACGGCTTCCGGATCGTCTTGTCGGTCGACGTCGCCAACGTGACCGAGAAATACCTGGGCGAAGATGTCCGCGGATTCCTCGCCGACCATGGACTGACTCCTCAAGACGTGACTACCTGGGTTTGCCACCCCGGCGGCCCGCGGGTGATCGAGGCGGTTGAGAATGTTTTGGACCTGCCGGAGTCCGCTCTTGACCACACGCGAAACTCATTGCGCAACAACGGCAACCTGTCCTCGGTGTCGGTACTGGATGTGCTTCGGGCCAACATGGCCGACCCGCCGCCAGCCGGTTCGATCGGGCTGATGATCGCGATGGGTCCAGCCTTTTGCTGCGAGCTCGTGTTGCTGGAATGGTAAGCCCCGAAAGGAGATAGTAGATCCATGTATTACCTGCTGATCCTTGCGGTCGGGATCGAACGTGTGGCGGAGCTGGTGGTTTCCAACCGGAATGCCGCCTGGTCTTTCGCCCAGGGCGGCAAGGAGTTTGGCCGCCCGCACTACAGCGTGATGGTCGCCATTCATACCGCGCTGCTGGTTGGCTGCGTCGTCGAACCGTGGGCACTGCACCGCCCGTTCATCGGCTGGCTCGGCTGGCCGATGCTCGCCGTGGTGGCGCTCAGCCAGACGCTGCGCTGGTGGTGTATCACGTCGCTGGGGCCGCGGTGGAACACTCGCGTGATCGTGTTGCCGGAGGCGCCCCTGGTAAAACGGGGGCCCTACCGGTGGCTACACCACCCGAACTATGTCGCGGTGGTGGCCGAAGGCTTCGCCCTACCCCTGGTGCACACCGCGTGGCTGACCGCCGCCAGTTTCACGATCGCCAACGCGATCCTGCTCCGTGTGCGCATCCGGATAGAGAACTCCGCATTGGGTTACGTATGACGAATTACGACGCCGACCTGCTGATCGTCGGCGGCGGGCCCGCGGGCCTCGCCACGGCGCTATACGCTCGCAGACAAGGACTTTCGGTGATCGTGGCCGAGCCGCGAGAAGGCCCGATCGACAAGGCGTGCGGCGAGGGGCTGATGCCCGGTGGTCTGGCCGAGCTGACTTCGCTTGGCGTGGACCCGGCCGGCATGCCCCTTCGCGGGATCGCATATGTCGCCGGCGAGCAGGCAAAATACAGCCGCGCCGAAGCGCGGTTTCGCACCGGGCCGGGCCGCGGTGTGCTACGCACCTCGTTGCACGCAGAGCTGGCGGCACGGGCCAAAGAGCAAGACACCGAATGGATCCAGACGCGGGTGAGAAGCGTCCAGCAAGACGCGCACGGGGTGACGGCCGCCGGTGTGCGTGCGAAATGGTTGGTGGGAGCCGACGGACTGCATTCGGCGGTCCGGCGCGCCGTCGGAATCAGAGCGACGGCCGGAACACCGCGGCGCTATGGCGTGCGCTGGCACTATCGGGTGCCCGCGTGGTCGGAGTTCGTCGAAGTGTATTGGTCGCGTTGGGGCGAGGCGTATGTGACGCCGGTCGAACCCGACCTAGTCGGCGTCGCGATCCTGTCCGGTGGCCGACCCGACCTCGCCTGGTTCCCGCGGCTGGCCGAACATCTGCAGGGCGTCAGCCACGGGCAGCCGCGCGGCAGCGGCCCCCTACGGCAGGTGGTTTCGCGCCGGGTCGCGGGACGGGTGCTGTTGGTGGGCGACGCGGCCGGGTACGAAGACGCCCTGACCGGCGAAGGCATCAGCCTGGCCGTCAAGCAAGCCGGCGCGGTGGTTGACGCCATCGTCGACGAGGCGCCAGCGTCGTATGAGCAAGCGTGGCAGCGGATTACCCGCAATTACCGGCTGCTCACCCGCGGGCTGGTGCTGGCCACCACACAGCGCACCGTCCGGCGGGCCATCGTTCCGGCGGGTGCACTGCTACCCAAGGCTTTCGGGTGCGCGGTGAACATCCTGGCGCACTGACGATCTAGCGTGCCTTCCAGACCGGTTCGCGCTTCTCGGCGAACGCCAGCGGTCCTTCCTTGGCATCTTCGGACCTGATCAGGGAGCGCATCTCGCTCACTGTGCGCTGCCAGCCCGCTTCGTCCGCCGTGATGACGCCATCGTCGACCCCGTAGGCGATGCGCTTGCTGGCCTGCACCGACAGCGGCGCGTTGACGGTGACGCGCGCAGCCAGTGCCAGGGCCGCGTCCAGGACGGCGTCTTTTTGGCCCTCCGTGACCACCTGGTTGATCAGGCCCCATTCCAAGGCGTCGGCGGCGGTCAGCGGCTCGCCGGTCAACAGCAGTTCCATCGCCACCTTTTGGGGCAGCTGGTTCACGATCCGGAAGACACCGCCGGCAGCGGCGATCAACCCGCGTTTGACCTCCGGCAGCCCGAATTGGGCGCGCTCGTGGGCCACCACCAGGTCGCTGGCCAGCGCCAATTCGGTGCCGCCACCCAGAGCGGTGCCGTTGACCGCGGCGATGGTGGGCTTGTCGACGAAGTGCTGCACGTAACCGGCGAACCCCCACTCGGCGTGGTCGGGGTGGTAGAGGTTTTCCCGGCGTGCGATTGCCTTGAGATCGGCTCCGGCGCAAAACGACTTATCGCCTGAGCCGGTGATCACCACGGCGCGCACGTCGGGGTCGTTCTGCGCTTCTTCCAGCGCGTCTCCGACACCGATGCTCACCGCGCTGTTGACGGCGTTGCGGGCCCCAGGCCGGTTGATGGTGATGATCAGGACGTTGCCGGAACGCTCGACCAGCACCGCCGGCTGGTCGGTACCGGCGTCCGTCACAGCAACTCCACGATGGTGGCGTTGGCCTGGCCCCCGCCCTCACACATCGTCTGCAGGCCGTACCGAATTCCCTTGTCCCGCATGTGGTAGAGCAGCGTGGTCATGATCCGCGCGCCCGAACCGCCGAGCGGGTGGCCGAGCGCGATCGCACCGCCGTTGGGGTTGAGCTTCTTCTCGTCGGCGCCGATGTCTTTGAGCCACGCCAGCGGCACCGGCGCGAACGCCTCGTTGACCTCGTAGGCGCCGATGTCGCCGATGCTCAGCCCGGATTTCTTCAGCACCTTCTGCGTGGCCGGGATGGGCGCGGTGAGCATGATCACCGGGTTGGCTCCGGCCAACGTTGCCGTGTGCACCTTGGCGATCGGCTTGAGCCCCAGTTCCTTTGCCTTTTCGGCGGACATGAACAGGATCGCCGCCGAACCGTCGGAGATCTGCGAGGAGTTGCCGGCGTGGATCACACCGTCTTCTTTGAACGCCGGCTTGAGCGAGGCCATCTTTTCCATCGGGGTGCCGCGGCGGATGCCCTCGTCCTTGAGGACGGGGTTGCCGTCCTGATCCTTAATGCCCACGATCTGGTCATCGAACGCCCCGGAATCCTGTGCGGCAGCAGCCTTTTCGTGTGATCCGAGGGAGAACTCGTCCAGCGCGACGCGGTCGAGACCCCACTGCTCGGCGATCATCTCGGCTCCGATGCCCTGGTTGGGTATCTGGCCCTCGTAGCGGTCGAGGAAGGTCTGCGAGTACGGTCGTCCGCCGTTGGCCAGCGAAGCCCCCATCGGGGTCCGCGACATCGACTCCACGCCGCCGGCCACGACGACGTCGTAATGCCCGGCCACCACGCCCGCCGCGGCGAAATGGATGGACTGCTGGCTTGACCCACACTGGCGGTCGACGGTCACGCCCGGGACGGTCTCCGGCCATCCCGCCGTCAGCAGCGCGGTGCGAGCGATGTCCAGGGCTTGTTCGCCGGCCTGCATGACGCAGCCCCAGATCACGTCGTCGACGATCCCGGGATCGATGCCGGCGCGGTCCACCAAACCGTTAAGGACCTGCGCGGACAGGTCGGCCGGGTGCACGCCGGCTAGCCCGCCGTTGCGCTTGCCGATCGGTGAACGGACAGCCTCGACAATGACGGCTTCAGCCATGATTACGTCTCCTTCGACACTGAGTCATTTCGTCGATTGTCAACCAACGCGTTGGGCGGTCGAGTGGCGGGGTGGTTTCTTAGCCCGACTCGCCGAGCCGGAGCCTACCGAACCAGAGATTTGTTCGAACAATTGCGCCAGGGGTCGGCGGTTCGCGTCACGTGAAGGTGTTGTGTTGCATCACTTTACGATGCGAGCAGCATCAGCTTCTCAGCCACCCAGTCCGGTTCGGTGATCATCATGTCGTGGCCGGTGTCGAGATCCCAGAAGCGGCCGTTGGCCTTTCGCCGCAGGCCGTCTACATCGCGCCACCGCATGTACAACGTGGTACAGAGGTGGGACTGCGGGATTTGGGCGAGCGCGGCTTCGTTGGTCAGCCGCAGTGGTTGCTCAAAGCACTTCCACGGGTGTGGCGTCAACCGCGCCATCATCCACTCGCGCAGCTCGGGATCGCGCACACCGTAATAACGCAGCATGTTATCGGTTGGGTACAAGCACATTTCGACGCCGTCGACGATGCGGCCCTCGGCACGCGCCGCGGCCATCATCTCGGGAGCCTGGTCGACGAGGGTCTGACCGTTGGCGGGTGTCGCGGCGTCCAGGTAGACAAGGTGGCCTACGCGATCGGTGGCCCGATCGGCGGCGCCGGTGATCACCATGCCGCCGTAGCTGTGGCCGACCAGGATCACGTCGCGCAGATCCTCGTAATGCATCAGGTTGACGATGTCCGTGATGTGGCAGTCCAGGTCGACATCGGACGCGAACAAATGCGCGCGCTCGCCCAGTCCGGTCAACGAAGGGGCGTAGACCTGGTGGCCGTTCGCCCGCAGGAGCCGCGCGACGGGTTGGTAGCACCAGCCACCGTGGCCGCCACCGTGTACCAAGACATAGGTGGCGGCCACGGAGCTAGCTGCCCGACTGCTCAGACCGCCGGATATGCCACTGACTTGATCTCGGTGTACTGGTCGAAGCCGGCGATGCCGTTCTGCCGGCCCACCCCGCTGTCCTTATAGCCGCCGAAGGGTGTGTCGGCACCGTAGGGCGCGCCGCCGTTGACGCCCATGAAGCCGGCCCTGATCCGACGGGTCACCGACAGCGCACGCTCGAGGGAACCAGAGAACACGTTGCCGGCCAGCCCGTACGGGCTGTCGTTGGCAATCCGGATCGCGTCCTCTTCGTCGTCGAACGGGATGACCGACAGCACCGGGCCGAAGATCTCCTCCTGCGCGATGGTCATGTTGTTGTCGACGTTGATGAAAAGCGTCGGCCGGATGTAATAACCCTTGTCGAAGCCAGTGGCGGCGCCGGGGCCGCCGACCAGCGCCGTGGCGCCCTCGTCCACGCCCTTCTGGATGTAGCCCGACACCCGGTCGAACTGCCGCTGCGAGATCACCGGCCCACAAAGGGTTCCGGGGTCCTGCGGGTCCCCACACGTGACATTCTCGTAGATGTTCTTGAGGATCTCCACGCCCTCGTCGTAGCGGGACCGCGGCAACAGCAGCCGGGTGGGGTTGGCGCAACCCTGACCGGCGTGCATGCACGGCGCGATGCCGACCATGCATGCCGACCCGAAGTCGGCGTCCTCCAGCACGATGCTGGCCGACTTGCCACCCAGCTCCAGGAACAGCCGCTTCATGGTGGCCGCGCCCTTTTCCATGATCCGCCTGCCGACCGCCGTGGAACCGGTGAACGAGATCAGGTCAACCTTCGGCGAGAGCGTGAGCTCCTCGCCCACCAGGTGATCCGAAGCGGTGATGACGCTGACGACCCCGGCCGGGATGTCGGTGTTCTCCGCGATCAGCCGACCTAGCCGGGTTGCGTTGAAGGGTGTGTCAGGCGCCGCCTTCAGCACCACTGTATTGCCGGTGGCCAGAGCCTGGCCGAGCTTGTTGAGGGACACCTCGAACGGGAAGTTCCACGGCACGATCGCACCGACCACGCCGACCGGCTCGCGCCACACCTTGCGGGTGGTCAGGGCGCCGGTAAGGCTGATCACCTTGTCGCCCAGGTCGGACTCCCAGGCGTACTCGTCGATCAGCCGGGCGGGGTACTTCAACCCGTCCTCCAGCGGGGCATCCAGCTGCGGGCCGAACGTGATGGCGCGGGGAGCGCCAACCTCGAGGATGAGTTCCTCGCGCAGCTCCTCCTTCTCCGACTCGATCGCGTCGTGCAGCTGCAATAGACAGCGCTTGCGCAGCTCCTTGTTGGTCGACCAGTCGGTGTCGTCGAAGGCGCGACGGGCGGCGTCGATGGCCCGGTGGATGTCTTCCTTGGACGCGTCCGCGACCTCACCGAGCGACTCCTCGGTGGCCGGGTTGATGACGGTGAACGTGCCGGCCTGGCCGTCGACGAGCTTGCCGTCGATCATCATCTTCGGCTCGAAGCGAACCTTTACAGCGTCAGTCATTGTTTGTCACTCTCTTTTGACTCGTTAGAGGGCGGCTCGCCGGGCACTGATCAGCCTATGGTGAGCCTTACTGGAAACTAGCCGATAGGCAAGCTGCCGGAATCACTGGGGATCAAACAACACCGGTACCGACGTCGGTGACCGGAAAACCTGCCCGCGGACGTGTGGGTCGTCGGCGTCGGGGTCCAGCCGCAGATTCGGCAGCCGGTCCAGCAACAGGTTGATGGCGGTGCGCATCTCCAGTCGCGCCAGGTGCATGCCGAGGCAGACGTGCACGCCATGGCCCCAGCCCAGATTCGCCTTGGCCTGCCGGAAGATGTCGAACGTGTCCGGATCGGGGTAGCGGTCCTCTTGCCGATTGGCCGAACCCAGCATCGGCATCACCGTCGCACCGGCCGGGATCGCCACCCCGCCGAGTTCGGTGTCGCGGGTGGCCACCCGGGTAATCGTCAGCAACGGCGGTTCCCAGCGCACGCCCTCTTCGATGGCCTGCGGAATCAGCGACCGGTCCGCGCGGATGGCGTCCAATTGCGCCGGATCCTTCAACAGCCCGAGAAGAAGGCTCCCCAGCGACCGGTAGGTCGTCTCGACGCCGGCGGGCAACAGCAGTCGCAGGAAAGAAAAGATCTCCTCGTTGTTCAGCTTCTCGCCGTCGATCTCCGCGGCACCGAGCGCGCTGATCAAGTCGTCCTTCGGCTCGGCGCGACGCGCCTCGAGGATCGGCTCGAAGTACTCGCAGAGTGCCGCCGAGGCAGCCAGCCCGCGTTCCGGGTTCATCAGCCAGCTCAACAGCGAGATCGACCACCGCTGAAACTGCGGGTAATCCTTCTCCGGCAGGCCCAACAGACCCGCGATGATCTGGCTCGGATAGTCGAAGGTGAACTCCTTGACGAGGTCCGCCTTGCCGTTGGGTGCGAAATTGTCGATCAGGCCATTGGCCACCCGGCCGACCAACTCGTCTTCCCACCGCGCCAACGACTTCTGCGCAAACGCCTTCGACACCAGCGCACGCAGCCGGCCGTGGATCGGCTCGTCCATGCCGAGCATCACGCCTTCGCCCAGTACCGGGCCGAATGCGGCGATGACGGCAGACGACGAGAACGTCTCGTTGTCGCGCAGCATCTGCTGCACATCCTCGTGGCGGTACACGATGAACATCGGCAGCGATTCCTCGTGCGGAAGCGCTCCTGATGTCTCGAGGCGCTGCACCGGTTCCTCGCGGCGCAGCCGTGCCAATTCCGTGTACGGGTCACGCACATCACCGGAGATCGCGTCGTCGAAGGAGCCGAAATCTTCCAGGTCGTCGAAAAGCTGTTCCATTTTTACCTTTATCCCTCAGTCGTTTCAGTTGCCTTGCCTCGCTTGGCAGCAAGCGACACCAAGCGCTGCATAATCGGCCCTGGAATTATGCGTGCGGCCAAAACCATCCCCTTTTGCGCAGTGGTCAGCGGCCATGCCCCGTCCCGCATCGAACCCTGTCTGGGTATGCCGAGCACGACGCGGGACATGTGGTGCATGCCCGCCGCCGGCAGAATCCTGTTGGCGACCAACAGCATCGAGGCATCCGGGCCGACACCACGACGTCGGTACGGACCCTTGTCGTCCAGTGCCTTGAGCAGTCCGTCGGTGAACCGCTCCGGCGGCCTGGCGAGTTTCATGGCGAACCTGCCCCGGCTGTTCATGGTGTTGTGCAGCCGGGCATACGGGCCGCCGAAATTGCGGTCGTCGATGGTGCCCGCGTCGGTGATGATGTCCGTGTCGTAGGTGCCGGTCACCAAAGTGGTGACGCCAAGGCCGAACGGCGCGATCTCCACCGCCATCGACTCGCCCCACCGCTCCAACGCCCCTTTGGCCGCCGAGTACGGCGCGGTGGCCGGTTGTCCGCGCACCCCGGCAGCGCTGGACACCAAGATGATTCGGCCCTCGCCCGCCGCACGCATGGACGGCAGCAGCGCCTGGGTGAGCGCGACGGGCCCCAAGACTGAAGTGGCTAACATCCTGTGCCACAACGCCATATCGGTCTCCTCCACCATTCCGGCGGCGGAGATCCCGGCATTGTGCACAACCGCGTAGGGCGCGCCGACGGCTTCCTCGATCGTTTTGGCCGCCGAGGAGATCGACGCGGCATCCAGAAGATCGAGCTGCACGCCGATCAGCCGGTCGTCCTCTGCACTTGCCCCCGTCGCCTGCCGCAGCAGCGGGATCCCAAGGTCGGGTGTCCGCATCGCCGCGACCACGCGCCACCCCGCACGGTAGAGGCGCACCGCCGAGGCGAAGCCCAGTCCGCGGGACGCACCGGTGATGACGACGGTGCGTGGCTCACCCATTCTTGCTCGCACAGGCACCTAGACCGGGCGGTGGTGGGTCGACATGTGGCCGGCCGTTCGGTTCCCCGCTCGCCCAGGTCGACCAGATGCCGACTGAGTACGGGCCCTGGGCGCCAGCCTTCTCGTAAAACCCTTGCGGGTCATAGACTTTGGCTTCCGGGTACGGCCACGGGCAAGCGACGGAGGTCGCCGCATGGCTGACCTTGATCGCCCAGAACCATGCGCCGTAGGCGAAGTACGACACGTTCATGATGGCGAACATCACCAGGAAGGTGCCGAGCACCGGACGGCTGGGCAGGATCTTGGCCTTCGCGGTCAGCTTCTCGGCCACCGACTTTCCGGTGTCGTCTCGATAGCACAGGATCGCAGCCGGGATCATCACGAACGTCACCGACAACGACTCCCAGATCAATGGGAATTGGAATGTGGTGCCGGTGAATACGGAACCCCAGGGAATCACCTGCGAGTAGATGTACATGCCCCAGTGGATCAACGTGTTCTCCAGAAACGCGTCCATGACGAAGCCGATCACGCAAGTCAACAGGCCCAGGCAGATCAACGGGTGCCGCGATACGAATGCCTCCGGCCCCTTCCTTGCCTGCAGTTTCCGCAGGATCCAGACCGCCGGGAAGTAGGGGCCGAAATAGAACATCACGTAGCCGAACACCACGAACGGTTCAACGCTCGGCGACAACGACACCAGCGGCCACGACTCCGGCCAGTGGATGAGATCGGGGTTGTAGACCGCAAAGGGCGACCAGTTCATGATCGGGTCTTGCCACACGATCAGCGTGGTGCACAGGAACATCAGCATCACCGGACTGCCCGGATTGCGCCGCCACCCCCTGATGAACACGACCAGCAGCACAATCAGTGTGATAGCGGTGGCAACATCCAAGAAGGTGATGTAGTCCAACCCGAAGGTGAACCTGACCGGGCGCGGCCGGCCCTGCACATTCGGGTTGGCGACGCGCGGGTCTAGGGCGACTCGGCAGTTCGCGATGAAGAAGAGCGCGAACGCCGCCAGGGCGGCGCCGGCAATCCATCCGCCCCATCCGCGTTTCTTTGCTGCGGGCGGCGGAGTGGGCTCCTGTGCTTGTAGTGGTGCGGATTGGTCGGTACTCATTTCAGCCTTCCTCTCCGAAGCGATCGACCAGATGTGAGTTGATCCCGTCGGCATCGAGGGTCCGAGCCACCAGATAGCCGGCGCCCATCCAGGCCCGGCGCGTCCACTTCCCGAACGAAACCCGGGTGCCGGGTGCACCGGAGGCGGCGGGCATCATCTTGACCCGCTCCAGGGCCTCCTTGACGCCGCGCGGGCTGAGCGGGTGGGAGTCGCTGAACGCCCGCACGAGCGTCGCGGCGACGTCGCGGTTCACCACCGTCACGCAGAACTCGGGGCGACTGCCGTTGTACTTCTTCGCGTAGGTATCGAGGAAGTCCTGCCCGATCCGGTTCGCCTCGTCGTACTGGTCGACACCGATCCAGCCCATGAACGCGTTCCACATGATCGGGTTGACCCATGCGTTCTGCCATGCGGTAGTGGTAAAGCGGGGCGGATCCCAGTTGACGGCTTCCAACGCCGGGTTGATGAACACGATCCCAAAGCCGAAGCCCAGGTGCACGATCGCTTCGGCCTTGGCGTCGTGCAGGGTACGCACGGCTTCGTTGATGTCCTGTGCGGTCTGCGCGACCGCGACTTCGGCGACGATCCGAATGCCCTTGCGCTGACAAGCAGTTCGCAGATTCTTCAGGTAGCTCTGCCCGATCAGGCTCTGCTCCATCAGGACACCGATCTCGGTGATCCCACGTTTTCCTATCAGGTCGGCCAGAAAGATCGGCTCGTCGGTCATCGATCCCTGGGGGAATGCGAAGGTCCACTCGCCTAGCCAGTCGTCCGTGCCGGTCACGCTGATCGCGGGCACCTTGAATCGCTCCTCGATCGCTTCGCGCAACGGGACGCAATTATCGGTGATGTTGGGACCGAATACGACAAGACAGCCCTCATCAACGAGTTCGCCATACGCATCGATCACCGCCTTGACCGAACCCTTGGGCAGACCCTCCACCTCGCGATAGATCATCTGCACGGGACGGTCCATGAGGCCCTGCTCGACCGCCTCCTCGAAGATGAGATCGAAAGTCTGGGTGAAGGAGGCGAACAGCTCCTCCGGAAAGCCCGGTGGCAGGGTGAAATCCATCAGGTAGCCGACCTTGATGGGCTCAGCGGTGCTTTCGTAGGACATCTGACCTCCCGCGTTGTAGACCTAAGATTTGTTCAGAATGCGGCGGACGAATTGCCTTGTTGTCAGGCATCGGATCCCGCACCCAGATAAACGTCGATCATCTCGTTGAGTCCCCGGCCCACCGCTAAATCGTCGGTGAGCGGACCGGCGATCGCCGCGCGGGCCGCCTCGCGCATCGACAGGCCCTCGGTGATCAGCCTGCCCGCCGCAATGAGCACGCGGGTCGACGCGACCTCCCGGAGCCCGCCGGTTTCCAGCCGGCGGATGGCCTGCCCGAAGCGCACCAGTTCGGCCGCGGTGCCCCCGTCCACACCCGCTTCATGCGCGACGATCCCCTCTTCGACATCGGCTGCGGGAAAACCGAATTCGATCGCCACCATCCGCTGACGCGTCGAATCCTTGAGGTCCTTGAGCACGCTCTGATAGCCCGGGTTGTACGACACCACCAGGCCGAAGCCGGGTGCCGCGTCCAGCGTGACACCGAGACGCTCGATGGGCAGCTGCCGACGATGATCCGCGAGCGGATGCAACACGACGGTCGTGTCCTGGCGGGCCTCCACCACCTCGTCGAGGTAGCAGATCGCGCCCTCACGCACCGCGTGGGTCAGCGGACCGTCCACCCAGACCGTCTCGTCGCCGCGTAGCAGATACCGGCCAACGAGGTCGGCCGTTGTCAGGTCGTCGTGGCAGGCAACGGTGATCAGCGACCGGTCGAGATCGTGAGCCATGGCCTCGACGAAGCGGGTCTTGCCGCAACCGGTCGGGCCCTTGAGGACAAGCGCCAGACCTTGCCGGTAGGCCGCCTTGAAGACGGCCTCCTCGTTGCCGATTGCCTTGTAGTAGGGCCGCACTTTGTCTTTCCCGTCCGCCTCGGACGGAGCGCCGTTCCGGTAAGCGAGCCCGGACTCGTTCGCCATAGCGTCCCTTCTGCCAACTGAATCAATGGAGCCTAACCCGGAACAGATGTTTGTTTCAATCATCGTCACGACACTCTCCGACGGACCTCCGCCGAACGCAGCGCGGACCGGAACAGCGGTCCGATCACGCCGGCAAGCTGATCCGGTCGCCCGATCGTCGCGTGGGCGGCGTCGCCGAACACTGCGCGCAAGGATCGCACGTCGGTTCCCGCGCCGATGGTCAGGCACACGCAACCGGTGCCGCGGCGGCGGGCCTCGACCAGAGCGCGGCGCGCGTCGGCGGCGCCGTAGGCCCGCTCGTACCCGTGGTCGTACGCAAGGCCGTCGGAAAGCACCACCAACAGGCGGCGTGAGGTACCGCCGCGCGCCTCCACGACCGCCGAGCCGTGCCGGATGGCAGCGCCGAGCCGGGAGTATGCGCCGGGCTCAAGGCTGTTCAGCCGCTTCATGATTCGGGCATCGAGGTGATCGTCAAACCGCTTGACCGGCACCATGCTCACCGCGCTACGGCCTTGCGAGTAATACGCGTAGAGCGAGACGCGGTCGCCAAGGTCATGCAGCGCGACGGTCAAGTTGGCCACGGCCGCGCGCTGCTGTTCGTGCACCGTCCGCCCCACCGTCCCGGGCTCCGCCGCCGAGCCCGACACGTCGAGAAGCAGCAGGACCGACAGGTCACGCCGGCGCCGCAGGCTGTCGAGGTACACCGCCTCGTCGGGCACCGACCCGGCCCGCACTTCGACGCGCGCTTCGACGGCGGCGTCGATGTCGATGTCGTCGCCCTGCGATTGCCGGTGGCGGCGGTGCAGGCCCATGCCGAGCCGGGACAGCGGGCGCCGAACGCCAGGGGCGCCCTCGAGAGCCAGGGTGGCCGGTGGAAGGTGGGCCTTGATTTTCGGCTCCACCTCACGCACGGTGCACCACGCCGGCCGGTAGCTCTTGCGGGTGACGTCCCACTCCGGATATTTCACACCGTCTGCGAGAGCCTCTCGATCGTTGAGGTCCTCGCTCGGCGCCGCGGCCAGCGACGACACGGCGTGCGCGCCGCGCTTCGCCGAGTTCGTCCGATGCGTCGGGTTATCCGCACCCGGCGGCCCGCCGCCGCTGCCGGTCTTTCGCGCTGATGACAGCATCTTCTTCAGCCACTTGCCGATGAAGCCGCCCCCGCCGACCGGACTGCTGAACAGGTCGGGGTCGTCGGAATCGTCGACCGCGGCATCGTCCAGTTCCTCGAGTTCCTGCGCGCCGCCGCCGCGCGGGACGTGCCCCGGGTTTGCCTCTTGGGGCTGTTGGGCCGCGCGGGAGCACGCGGCCAGCACCTTGCCCGCCCGGATCACGCCGAACCCGGGCGCCGGGTCGTCGATCGCCGCCCGCCCAGTCGCGAGGCTCAGCGAATCCGCGGGCGACCGGCTGCGACCGGCGATGTCGCGGTCACCGACCGAGGCCAGCATGCTCGGCAGCAGATCCGCGTTGCTGACCAGTGCCCGGTGCCCTTCGATCGCCAGGTAGCGCTTGGCCAGCCGCGGATGCCGGACCAGAGGGCGCACCACCTCGGCCTCCAGACTGCCTGCGGCAATCAGCGACGCCTGCACGGCTATCGCCGAGAGTCGCGCGCGGACGGGGGCCGAGCCGTCGACGTAAATCGTCTGACCGTCCGTCCAGGACGGCTCACCCGCCCGCAGCTCGGCAACCGCGACGGGTCGGCCCGCCAGTGCGGAAGCCAACATGCCTAGGGACTGCAACTTCCGAACCGGCCCTTGCCTCGTTGACCAAATATCTGTTCCACCGTAGAGTCCGGTTCCGCCGAGGTCAATCAGATCGGGATGTCGCCGAAAGGACTTGCGTTCAGATGACCACGAACGACGACGAGCTCAGAGACCAGGTCAGGCTTCTCACCGACCGCTCGGAGATCTGGGACTGCATGCTGCGCTACGCACGCGGGATCGACCGTCAGGACCGCGCGCTGCTGCGCTCGGCCTACCATGACGGCGCCGTGGACGACCACGTCGGATTCGTCGGCGTCGTCGACGATTTCATCGACTGGGCCCTGGCCTACCACAGCACGCAGACGCGATATCAGCACTACCTGCTGAACCACACCGTCGACATCGACGGCGACCAGGCGCACGCCGAGACCTACTACCTGTTCGTCGGGACCGACCGCGAACCGGCAAATCACCTGACGATCTCCGGCGGTCGTTACATCGATCGGCTGGAGCGGCGCGACGGACGGTGGGCGATCGCCGATCGCGTCTGCCTGGTGGAGTTCATGGATCAATCGGAGTCGCTACTCACCGAGGAGGCCATCGCCGCCGTCGCCGGCGCGCGAACCCCCTGCCACGGCAAGACCGACGTCTCCTACGTTCGGCCCCTTGCGGCGGCGCGAACGGTGAAGCAATAAGGGGGACAACATGATTGACTTCACCGATCGCGTGGCTATCGTCACCGGAGCCGGTCGGGGACTCGGGCGGCTGTACGCGCTCGACCTGGCCCGCCGTGGCGCGGCGGTGGTTATCAACGACATCGGCGGCTCGATGGGTGGCGACGGCGCCGACTCTCGCGTCGCCGACGATGTGGTCGACGAGATCACCAAGGCGGGTGGCAGGGCTGTCGCCTCGTACGAGTCGGTCGACAGCCAGGCCGGCGGCCAAACGATCGTCGACGCCGCGGTGGACGCATTCGGGCGGCTGGACGCCGTCGTCAGCAACGCGGGCATCTTCGGCAGCGTGGCGTTCGAAGACCTCTCGGCGGACGCGTGGACCCGAATGCTGCGCGTACATCTCGACGGCGGCTTTTACCTGGCCCAGCCGGCGTATCGCGTGATGAAGGACAACGGCGGCGGAAGGTTCGTGTTCATCTCCTCCTCGGCCGGTATCTTCGGTCAGCCCATGGAGGCGCATTACGCCGCGGCGAAAGCCGGCCTGGTGGGCTTGACGAATGTGATCGCGATCGAGGGCGAAGCGCACGGAATACTCGCGAATTCGGTGATGCCCACTGGCTTCTCGCGCATGGTCACCGAGACGGTCCGGGACGAGAAGTTCCTCGCAGAATCAGGCTTCATGCGCGCGATTCGCCCCGAACTCGTCGTGCCGCTGGTGACCTTCCTCGCGAGCAGCGCCTGTACGTTCACCCATCGGAACTATTCCGCCGCCGCCGGACGCTATGCGCGCGTATTCGTCGGCCTGAGTGAAGGCTGGCTGGCGGACGCCGGAAGCCAACCGACAGCGGAAGACATCGAGGCCCATCTCGAGCAGATGTCCTCCACCGAGAAATTCCTTGTGCCCACATCGATCGTCGATGAGGTGCTGGAAGTGTGCGAGCGACGCGGCATCAGCGCGATGCCGGACAATGCCGAAGTCGCATTCCCCGAACCCCAGCGCAACGGCGGCTGAGCGTCGTTGACCCCAAGATTTGCTGACCCGTAGAGTCCGGCTAAACGACCAGAATCAAAGTCAAGGAAAAGTGGACTTCACCTATCCAGCGGACGTGGAACAGTTCCGCACCGAGCTGCGCGACTGGCTGTCGGCAAACCTGACCGAGGAGCTGGTCGCCGCCCGCCGGCCCACCGGCCGCGACGAAGCTGCATTCGAAATGCTGCGCGCCTGGAACCAGACGATGGCCGATGCGGGGTGGGCAGCGGTGTCCTGGCCCCCCGACTACGGCGGCCGCGGGGCCACGGTTCTCGAGCAGCTGGTCTACACCGAGGAGACCACGCGCGCTCGGGCTCCGATGCCGCTCAACGTCATTGGGTTGAACAACATCGCCCCGGCGATCATGCACTACGGCACCGAAGAGCAGAAGAAGACGCTGCTCCCCCGCATGATGCGCGCTGATGACATCTGGTGCCAGGGGATGTCGGAGCCCGAAGCGGGATCCGATCTCGCCTCGCTGCGCACCAAAGCGGTCCGAGACGGTGCTGATAGTGGAGCCTTCGTCGTCAACGGCCAGAAGATCTGGACGTCGCTCGGGCACCGTGCCGACTGGTGCCAGCTGTACGTGCGCACCGACCCCGACGCCCCGAAGCACAAGGGGATCTCCTGCCTGATCGTGGACATGAAACTGCCCGGCATCGAGGTCCGCCCGCTCGTTACGCTCAACGGCGACGCCGACTTCGCCGAGGTGTTCTTTAACGATGTCCGGGTGCCGGCCGATGCCTTGCTGGGCCCGCTGAACGGGGGCTGGGGAGTAGCCACCACCACGCTCAGTCACGAGCGTGCCGGGGCCGCGCGACTGTACGCCGAGATGCAGGTCAGGTTGGAAGAGTTGGTGGAGGATCTCGCCGCCGCAGGTGGCGCCCTCGACAACCCGCTCACACTCAAGCGTCTCGGCGAAATCGCGCTGCGCATCAAGTATCTCGAGGTGCTCTGCCAGCGCTCGATTTCGGCCACCCTGCACGGCGGTGACCCGTTCGGTACGGCCAGCCTCGCCAAGACGGTGTGGGGTGAGATCGGCCAGGATCTAGCCGAACTGGCCTTCGACGTACTCGGCACCCGAGGCAAAGATGCGCCCTGGGCGAATTACCGCCTCACGTCGCGCTCGCTCACCATCGCCGGCGGAACGACCCAGATCAACAAAAACATCACCGCGCAACGCGTATTGGGATTGCCCCGCAAATGAACCTCGAACTCACCGACGAACAGGTCGCGCTGCGCGACACGACACGGCGCTTTCTCGCTGAGAAGGCGCCTATTTCGGGACACGTGCGCGAGCTGCTGGACGACCCGTCCGGCATGGACGAGGCCGTGTGGCGCGGTTTGGCCGACCTCGGGACGACCGGGCTGCTGGTACCGGAGGAGCACGGCGGCGCCGGTATGACGATGGTCGAGGCGGGCGTGGTCGCCGAAGAGCTAGGCGCCGCATTGCATCCTGGTCCGTGGCTCTCGACGGCGGTCGCGGCCACGCGCGCGCTGACCCGGGTCGGCGCCGGCAGGAGTTCCACAGGCGCCAAGCTGTTGAGCGGAATCGCCGACGGCACGACCATCGCCACCGTCACCTTCCTGGATCCGGAGAGTTCCTCGGTGGTCGCGGCCGGGCACGGCGACGACACCGTACTGCGCGGCGAGACCAGCGGCGTTCCCGACGCCGCGGCCGCCGACACCCTGCTGATACTCGCCGAGGATGAGCAGGGCCCGGCGCTCTATGCAGCACGGGCGGACTCGGCCGGGATTTCGCTTACTCCCGAACGCGGTATCGACCAGACCCGAAGGAGGTTTGGCGTCACGTTCGACGGCACGCCGGCAGACCGGCTGGCCGCGGCTTCGCCGGACGACGTCGCGGCGGTGATCGACGACGTCGTGATAGCCACGGCCGCCGATGCCCTGGGCGCCGCCCGGGCCGTCATGAACCTCGCGATCGAATACGCCAAAGTGAGAAAGCAATTCGGTCAGGTCATCGGCTCGTTCCAGGCCGTCCAGCACCTCTGCGTCGACATGTTCGAAACCGTCGAGCTGGCCCGAAGCGGCGTCATCCACGCGCTGTGGGCCGCTGATGCGCACGCCAATGCCGACGCCGACGAGCGACACCTGGCTGCGGTGCGGACGAAGGCGTTCGCCGTGAGACTGGCGACCGTGGGCGATACCGCTATCCAGGTGTTCGGCGGTATCGGCTACACCTGGGAGCACGATGCACACCTCTACCTCAAGCGCCTGTTGGACTGGAGCTGCCTGCTCGGGGATTCCGATCGCTACCTCATCGAACTCGGCGCGCGCCTCGCGCAGCGATAGCGAGTAGGAGCCCAAGAATGGACATCGACTACCTCCTCAACAACACCCGTTCGGCGCGCAAGACGCTCGACCTGGACGCGCCCGTCGACCTCGCCGACATCAAGGACTGCTTGCGTGTTGGGCTGCAAGCCGCCAATGGCTCGAACCAGCAGAACTGGCGGTGGCTGGTCGTCGCCGACCCCGCGCTGCGGGCCGAGATCGCCGAGCTGTACCGCAAGGCATACCTACTGCGCGTCGGCGGGCAACTGTTCGCCGACAAGATGCCGGCCGGCACCCCGGAATCCCGCCTGATGTCGTCGACGGAGTGGCTGGTCGTGAACATGGCCAAGGTGCCGCTGCTGGTAATCCCTTGCTACGAGCCGTACTTGCCACGCATCGACGGCGACGAATCGTTCCACCTGGCGACGCTGTACGGTTCGATCTTTCCGCCGGTATGGAACTTTGAGCTGGCGCTGCACACGCGCGGCTACGGCACCTGCATCACGACGCTGCACCTGCAGTACGAAGCCGAAGTCCGGCGGCTGTTGGACATCCCGGAAACCTACGCGCAGGGCTGCCTGCTGCCCGTGGGGCGGCTGCGCGCCGGGCACACGTTCCGTCCGGCCATCCGTCGACCGCTCGACGAGGTGGTCGCGTTGGACCGTTGGGAGGGGCCGCACCTCTAGAATGAGGTTTTTCACGGCTCTCAGCAGCGCGTTTCCCCGGTCACAGTCTGCTAGCCTTTACCAAAGATTTGGTTCGGTATCGTTCGCTGGGAGGACTGGCTAGCCATGGCCAAAGCCGATGCACTGGCGAAGGGCGGGCGGCCGGCAACCGAACGAACGGATCAGGGCGGCGCCGACGACGGATCCCGGCGGACCGAAATTCTGCAGACCGCAGCCTCCCTGATCGCGTCGTCGGGTCTGCGTACCTCACTGCAGGAAATCGCTGACGCCGCAGGCATTCTCCCCGGGAGCCTCTATCACCACTTCGAGTCCAAAGAAGCGATCCTCATCGAGCTGATCCGCCGCTACCAGGACGACCTGAATCGGGTCGGCCTGGATGCCCAGGCGAGGCTGGACGAACCCGACGACCGTCCCGTCTCCGAGAAGATCATCGGTTTGGGCTCGGCCATCGCCAAGTGCGCGGTGGCGCACCGAGCCGCGCTACAGATGTCGTTCTACGAGGGACCGAGCGCGGACCCGCAGCTCATCAAGATGACCCAGCAGCAGCCCACCGCGATCCAGGGAGCGATGCTGCAGACGCTGCGCGCCGGCCGGTGGAGCGGCTACATCAAGCCCGACATCGACTTGCCCACCCTGGCCGACCGGATCTGCCAGACCATGCTGCAGGTCGGCCTGGACGTCATGCGTCACAACTCCGCAGCCGACCACGTGGCCAGGCTGCTGTGCCGAATCATATTGCAGGGGTTGGCCGTTCCGCCTCCGAGCGATGCCGCGTTGGATCGGTCCGGAGCGTTGGCGGCCGCGAGCGAGGTCGTGGGGACATGGGCCGACGACAGCGAGGCCGACCCCAGCGACAAGGCCGCGCAGGTCCGCGCGGTCGCGCGAACAGAGTTCGGCCGCAAGGGCTACGAGGCCACCACGATCCGCGACATCGCGGCGGCGGCCGGCCTGGGCACCGGCACCGTCTATCGGGTCATCGGATCCAAGGACGAGCTCCTGGACTCGATCATGCGGTCGTTCGGCAGGAAGGTCGAGGCCGGCTGGGTCGGCGTACTGCGCTCCGACGCGACGCCCGTCGAGAAATTGGACGCGCTGAGCTGGGTCAACGTCAACGCCCTGGACCGGTTCTCCGACGAGTTCAGAATCCAGCTGGCCTGGATGCGGCAATCACCACCGACCGCCAGCCCGGGCTGGTCGTATTCCACCCGGCTGCGGCAGATGAAATCGCTTCTCTCCGAGGGGATTCGATCGGGTGAGATTCAGATCGACGCGCCGTCCACCGCCATGCTGGCGCGTTGCGTCATCGCGTTGCAGTGGATCCCGGAGAACATCCTGCGCGAGGTCGGGAAGCGCACGGCGCTGGTGCACGTACGTGACACCGTCCTGCGCGGCGCCGCGGTCCGTAGCAAGTAGGCGCTTTATAGATGGCACCCGGTATTGAACCAAAAAACTGTTACCCATACAGTTAGGCAGTTAGAACCGCGTTGGCGTTGTATGAGAAGGGGATTTCCATGTCTATTGTCGATCGGTTGCGCTACGACGGTAAGCGCGCACTCGTTGTCGGCGGCGCGACCGGCATGGGGGCAGCGGCCGCCAAGTCCGCCGCCGAACTCGGCGCCGAAGTCATCGTGTTGGACTATGCGCCCGTCGATTACGAAGTCGCCCAGTCGGTGCAGGTGGACCTGCGCGACCCAGCCTCGATCGACGCCGCTCTCGAGCAGGTCGAAGGGCCCATCCACGCTCTCTTCTCGGCCGCCGGGGTAGCGGACGGAACGACGGACCTGTTGAAGATCAACTTCATCGGCCACCGCCACCTGATCGACCGGCTGCTGGAAAAGGATCAGCTGCCCAACGGCTCGGCGATCTGCTTCATCTCTTCGGTGGCCGGCATGGGTTGGGAGAACGACCTGGAACTCATTAATGAGTTCCTGGCCACGCCGGACTTTGCCGCGGCCGAGGCCTGGTCCAAGGCCCACGAGGCCGAGGGCATCATCCACTACGGCACCAGCAAAAAGATCATCAACACTTACGTGGCCAACCAGGGCTATCCCCTGTTGAAGAAGGGCATTCGCATCAATGCGATCTGCCCGGGCCCGACCGATACCCCGCTGGCCCAGGCCAATGCGGACCTGTGGCTGTCCTTCGCCCAGGACTACCGGGACGAGACGGGTTCCAAGGTGCACACCCCGGAGCAGATGGGCGACGTGATGGCGTTCCTCAACAGCGATGCCGCCTGCGGCGTCAGCGGGGTGACCCTACTCGTGGACACCGGGCACACGATGGCGTCGGTGACCGGGTCCTACGCGCCGGGCAAGCCGCTGATCGACCTGATCATGGGCAAAGTCAAGCTCTAATCCCCTCCGGTACCGTCGGGACGCATGGCACGCGTCATCATCATCGGCGGGCACGGCAAGGTTGCGCTGCCACTCGCGCGCATCCTCACCGAGCGCGGCGACCAGGTCAGCTCGGTCTTCCGCAACCCCGATCACTCAGACGAGGTTGCACAAACCGGCGCCTCACCCGTCGTCGCCGATATTGAGCAGCTTGACGTCCCCGCGCTGGCCGAACTGCTGAGCGGGCACGATGCGGTGGTCTTCGCCGCGGGCGCAGGTGGTGGCAATCCGGCGCGCACCTACGCCGTCGACCGCGACGCGGCGATGCGGGTGGTCGACGCCACCGCGCGAGCGGGCGTGCGGCGGTTCGTGATGGTGTCCTACTTCGGCGCCGGTCCAGACCACGGTGTCGCCCACGATGATCCGTTCTTCGCCTACGCCGAAGCCAAGGCGGCGGCCGACGCACATCTTCGCGCCAGTGACCTGAACTGGACCGTGCTAGGACCGGGCCGGCTCACCCTGGAACCGGCAACGGGCCGGGTCGGGGTCGGCGAGGCCAAGGGGCAGGTTTCGCGGGCGGACGTCGCGCTGGTGATAGCCGCGGCGCTGGCGGACGACTCGACCATTCGCCGGACCATCGACTTCAACAACGGAGAAGTCCCCATTGCGGACGCGCTGGCAGGCTGACCTGCGCAGCCAGTAATCTCGATCGCGCAGCTGGTCTGCTGACGCCGCAGCACGCGGCGCCGGCATCGAGCGACGCGTGTTAACGATGCATGTTAACTAAGCCTCACGAGAGGGAACCCGGTGAAAGTCCGGGACTGTCCCGCAGCGGTAAGCAGGAACGACCGTCGTCTTAAGCACTGGTCACCGGGTATAACCGGGGACTGGGAAGCGATGGCCATTAGGAGCACCACTGAAGGTGCGCGCCTGTGAGTCCGAAGACCTGCCAGCAGTGCCGGGCGCGCCGCGTTCGGCGGCTCCCCGCACTTTGGAGCCTCGTGGAATGGGCGTTCGGCCGAGGCCGTTGCGGTGTTTGTGCACCGCAAAACGGGTCGGCTGCGTGTCCGCTGGCGGTGACCAACACGTCGATTTCGAAGGACTAGCTCGTGACCTCCTCTTCTCAGACCTCTCGACCATTTACCGCCACCGTTACCGGCTCGCCCCGCATCGGTCCGAAGCGCGAACTCAAACGCGCCACCGAAGGCTACTGGGCCGGACGGACCAGTCGCGCAGACCTGGAATCGGTGGCCTCGACACTGCGCCACGACACGTGGTCTCACCTGGCGGAGGCCGGCCTGGACTCCGTGCCGGTGAACACCTTCTCCTACTACGACCAGATGCTCGACACCGCGGTCATGCTCGGCGCGCTGCCCACGCGGGTAGCCGAAATCTCCGACGACCTGGACCGCTACTTCGCCGCGGCCCGCGGCAACAAAGACGTAGCGCCGCTGGAGATGACCAAGTGGTTCGACACCAACTACCACTACATCGTTCCCGAAATCGGGCCCGGCACCAAGTTCACGCTGAACCCCGACAAGGTGCTCTCCGAGCTGAAAGAGGCTCTCGGCCAAGGCATTCCGGCGCGCCCGGTCGTGATCGGCCCAGTCACCTTCCTGCTGCTGAGCAAGGCCGCAGACGACGTAGACGGCGGAGGCGCGCCGGTCGAGCGGCTCCAAGAGCTGGTGCCGGTCTACTCCGAACTGCTGTCGCTGCTGGCCGATAACGGCGCGCAGTGGGTGCAGCTCGACGAGCCGGCGCTGGTCACCGACATCTCGCCCGACGCGCCCGCGCTGGCCGAGGCCGTGTACAACGCGCTGGGGGCACTGAGCAACCGGCCTGCCATCTACGTCGCCACCTACTTCGGTGACCCGGGCGCTTCGCTGCCCGCGCTGGCCCGCACGCCCGTCGAGGCGATCGGCGTCGACCTGGTCTACGGCGGTAACACGGCCGTCGCCGCGGTGCCCGAGCTGGCCACCAAGACGCTAGTCGCCGGCGTCGTCGACGGCCGCAACATCTGGCGCACCGACCTGCAGGCGGCGCTGAGCAAACTGGCCACCCTGCTGGGCTCGGCGGCCAACATCGCGGTCTCGACGTCGTGTTCGACGTTGCACGTGCCGTACTCGCTGGAACCCGAGACCGGCCTGGACGACGCGTTGCGTAGCTGGCTGGCGTTCGGCGCGGAGAAGGTGCACGAGGTGGCCGTTCTGGCGCGCGCGCTCAACGAGGGTCGCGAAGCCGTCGCCGACGAGATCGCGGCGTCCAACGCCGCGGTCGCCTCCCGCAAGAAGGACCCGCGCCTGCACAACGACCAGGTCCGGGCCCGCATCGACTCGATCGTCGGGTCCGGTGCGCACCGTGGCGACGCGGCACAGCGGCGCGAAAGTCAGGACGCCCGGCTGCATCTGCCGCCGCTGCCGACCACGACGATCGGCTCGTTCCCGCAGACCGTCGAGATCCGCAAGGCCCGCGCCGCACTGGTCGCCGGTGAGATCGACGAGGCCGAGTACAACCGGCGGATGAAGCAGGAGATCGCCGACGTCATCAAGCTGCAGGAGGACCTCGGCCTGGACGTGCTGGTGCACGGCGAGCCGGAGCGCAACGACATGGTGCAGTACTTCGCCGAGCAGCTGGACGGGTTCTTCGCCACCAAGAACGGCTGGGTGCAGTCCTACGGCAGCCGCTGCGTGCGGCCGCCGGTCCTCTACGGCGACGTCATCCGCCAGCATCCGATGACGGTGGAATGGGCCAAATACGCGCAGTCGCTCACCGACAAGCCGGTGAAGGGCATGCTGACCGGGCCGGTCACGATCCTGGCGTGGTCGTTCGTGCGTGACGACCAGCCGCTGGCCGACACCGCCAACCAGGTGGCACTGGCCATCCGCGACGAGACCGTCGACCTGCAGTCCGCCGGCATCGCGGTCATCCAGGTCGACGAGCCCGCGCTGCGGGAGCTGCTGCCGTTGCGCCGCGCCGACCAGGAGGAGTACCTGCGTTGGGCCGTGGGGGCTTTCCGCTTGGCCACCGCCGGTGTCGCCGACTCGACCCAGATTCACACTCACCTGTGCTACTCGGAGTTCGGTGAGGTGATCGGGGCCATCGCGGACCTGGACGCCGACGTAACGTCCATCGAGGCGGCCCGTTCGCACATGGAGGTGCTCGACGACCTCAACTCGGTTGGCTTCTCCAACAGCGTCGGGCCGGGTGTCTACGACATCCACTCGCCGCGGGTGCCGAGCGCCGGGGAGATGGCCGAATCGTTGCGCGCCGCGCTGCAGGCCCTTCCCGCCGAACGGCTGTGGGTCAACCCCGACTGTGGCCTGAAGACGCGGAAAACCGACGAGGTGACCGCGTCGCTGCAGAACATGGTCGCCGCCGCCCAAGAGGTTCGGGCGGGCGCCTAGCCCGCCGACTGTCACGCTGGCGTGACGCTCGGCAGCGACCGTCACGCTGGCGTGACGTTCGGCAGCACCTCGACCGGCACGTCGTCGGCCCAGGGCTGCCGGGTCACCATGTCGGCGACTTTGACTGTGCCACGCTCGAACTCGCCGGTCGCGGCATCCACCAGCCGGTAGGCCTGGGTCTGCTTATGGATCGGCTGCGCATCGAGGAGGACGACGCGCACCTCGCCGGGTGCGAAGCCGCAGCGCTGTTGCATCGCGGTGATCAGCTGCTCGTTGTGCATGTGGCCGTCGCCGAAGTTCCATCCGATGGCGGCGCAGCAGATGCGTTCCCCGTCGGTGATGACGTAGTCGTCCTCGTTCTGGCCGGCCATCGCCCGATGCGCCAGCGTGAACAGCGCCCGGCCGTGAGTGTTCATGGCGCGGAAGGCATACCCGAGGTACATCCCGGTCTGCGCCTGCTCCTTGCCGAAGTACCGCTCGAGTTGGGCCTGCGGCATGCTGGCGATCGACACGATGTTGTGGCCGATCTTCTTGTCGGCCGACGGCTTAACGCACCACAACGTGGTGTCCCAGTTGCCGGCGTAATAGCGCATAGCGGGCAGAAACGAGATCTTGCGCGGAAAAAGGTTGCCCGCGATCACGATTCCCGCGACGATCGCGATGAAAATCCCCACCAGCACAGGGTTTTTCAGGTCGGTCAACCCGAGCTTGGCGTGCCCGACGAACAGCGACAGCACGCCGCCGATCATGAACACGTTCCACTCCAGCGGCACCCCCATAGGGATGGCCGACAGAATGCCCAGGTGGAACATCACCATGATCGTCGCGGCCACCGTGGTGGGCCAGCCGCCGTGCGCGACGAACAGCGCGACGGGCACGCACATTTCCACGAACGTGCTGAAGTGGGCGAAGATTCGCGACAACCGTCCGGGCCGCAGGTCGTCCGGGAACTTCTCGAAGAACAGTCGCTTGATGAACCGCGGTCTGAACAACGGGTTGTTGGACATCATCGTCGACATCACGAAGGGGAAGTGCTTGTTGAGCTTCGAGGTCGCCGCTCCCATCCAGATCACCAGGAACACCAGCTTGGCGGCGACGATCGAGTCGACACCGCCGAACAGGAACGTCACCGTCAGCGTCACGTAGACCTCGCCGCGAGCGGCCAGGAAAATCACCTTGTCCCGCAACCCCAAGATCGCGACGATCGCGAGAATCACCGAGACCCGCCACATCGGCAGTAGGCCGACCGTGGTGCCCAGTTGTGGCACCGGGCCGGTGCCGTCGGCGAACAGCGTGCCGAAGGTCATCAACAGCAGCGCGGCATACAGCGCGACATCCCCCAGTGTGCGGACACTGCCCTTGGTCAACGGGACGCGACCCGGCCACGGTGGCAGCCGGATTGTGTCGGGGCGCAGCCAGTACAGGACCGAGCCCATCGGCGGGAGAAACCGGTTGTTCAACGGCCCGAAGCCGCAGCCCAGCCCGACCACCTCGAACAACATCGTGTAGAGCACGACCTTCTCGAACACGATCGGCTCGGCGTACCAGTGCACGACGTCGGTGGCGCCGGCCAAGCCGTCGGTGGTCGCCACGGAAAACAGCCAGGCGCCCAGGATGTACAGCAGGATTTTGACGACGTAGAACAGGTGAATGACAACCGGCGTGCCGAAGCCCACCTCGGCCCAGTGCCTGGCCATCGGGCGGATCTTTTCGCTGCGGGTGCCCTTGCTCCACTCTTCGACGTCGATCTCGGGCATTACGGGCTTCAGGAATCCCATGGACGTCAGATTAGAACGCCTTTGCCCGCCGATGCGTTAAGGTCCATCATGCGCAGACTTCGGTGTCTCACACCCGCGCTGCTTGCTGCCTTCCTCGCTACCAGCGGTCTCGGTGATGCGGTCGCGAAAGCCGATGCACCCTCGCCGGGCGATTCGTGCGCGGTGCTGCACGCAACCACCCAGGACGCCAACGGCCGAACCATGTGGTGCAATGCGACCATGACCGGCAACCACAGTCTGGTGTGGCAGTACGGCGGACCCGGCTAATAGCCGGATCACATTGCCGTCGAGGGGATTTCAGCGGAATATTCCCGGCGGGATCACCGGCGCCTTATCCAGCACCCGCGGATCCACCACGACGTTGAGCGCGTCCATGGCGCCGGCATCGAGCTGCGCCAGCGAATGCACGACTGACAGGAACCGTTGCTGCTCAAGGGGTTCCACTACATCCTGGGCGAGTTCGGTGAACTTCCGCACATACTGCTCACGCTTAAACGGTCGGGCACCGAGCGGATGGGCGTCCGCGACCGCCAATTCGTCGCAGATCAGCTCACCGCTTTTGAGTTTGACCTCCGCGCGCGCTCCGAAGGCCTTCTCGGCCGGATCGGTGGAGTGATAGCGCCGTGTCCACTCCGGGTCCTCGACGGTGGAGATCTTGTGCCACAGTGCGACGGTGTCGGGCCGGTGTGCTCGTTCGGGTGCATACGAGCGTTCGTGGTGCCAACTGCCGTCCTGCAAAGCGACGGCGAAGATGTAGGGCAGTGAGTGGTCGAGCGTCTCGCGTGACGCATCCGGGTCGAACTTCTGCGGATCACCGGAGCCGGTGCCGATCACATGGTGGGTGTGATGGCTGGTGTGCAGCACGATCGTCTCGATTTGGTCCCCGATCTGGTCCCCGCCGCCGATCCGTTGGCGTAGCCGCGACGCCAAGTCGATCGGCGCCTGGCTCTGATACTCCGCGGAGTGCTCCTTGGTGTAGCTGTCCAGAATGGCGCGCTTGGGCTCGCCGGGAGCGGGCAACGGCACCTGATATTCGCGTTCGGGTCCACCGAGCAGCCAGGCGATGACGCCGTCCTCGCCCTCCCAAATCGGCGCCGGCGATCCCTCGCCGCGCATCGCCCGGTCGACCGCCTCGATGGCGACCTTTCCGGCGTGCGCGGGCGCGAACGCCTTCCAGCTGGAGATCCCGCCTTTGCGGGATTGGCGGGTGCTGGTGGTCAGATGCAGTGCCTGTCCGACCGCCTGGTAGACGGTTTCGGCGTCGAGTCGCAGCATGGTCCCGATGCCCGCGGCCACCGATGGGCCCAGATGCGCGACGTGGTCGATCTTGTGCTCGTGCAAGCAGATTCCCTTGACCAAGTCGATCTGGATCTCGTACGCCGTCGCCAAACCCCGGATCAGATCGGCGCCGCAGACACCGAGCTGCTGGGCGACCGCAACGAGCGGCGGGATGTTGTCGCCGGGGTGCGAGTAGTCGGCGGCCAGGAAGGTGTCGTGGAAATCCAGTTCCCGCACCGCCACACCGTTGGCCCATGCCGCCCATTCCGCCGAATAGCCGCCATTGACATCCCCGACGCCGAAGACCCTGGCCCCCTGCTGCGCGCGATGCGCCAGCGCCTGCACGCGGGCCGCCGTGACCGGGCGGCGCAGCACCGACGCCGCACTGACGGCGGCGTTGTCGATGATCCGGTTCACCACCATCTCGGCGGTCTCCGGCTCGACGTCGACCGGGTCGAGCGCGACCTCGACGATCTTGGTTGCCAAGTGTTGGCTTCGCGGAAAATCGTCGGCGCTGCGCCGGGTCCGAACGGAATGCAGCAGCATGCAACCAGCCCGCGGGGGACGGTTGACTATTGAGCCTGTTTAGCGGGCGGCCGGTAGAAGATCAGCAACTGGCCAATAGCGCCGGCGATGCCCAACCCGGCCGACAGCAGTAACCCTGCCCCGCCGGTGAACCAGAGCTTTTCCCCGAAGATCACGTAGTCCAGGCTGAGCTTGCCGGGACCAAGCGTGGCCACCGCGACGGCGGCGGCCGCCAAAATCAGGTTGTACTCCCAGCCTTCCTTGACGATGAAGAAGCCGTTGGCTCGGTGCACGGTCCAGGCCGCAACGATCATCAGCGAGACGAAGCCCGCCGCCGGGATCGGCGTCAGCAACCCGGCCGCCAGGCCCAATCCCGCCGCGGTTTCGGTGCACGCCGCCACCGTGGCGTGAAATTTACCGGGCTTCATCCCAATGCTCTCGAACCAGCGCGCGGTACCCGGTATCCGGCCGCCACCGAAGAATTTGTTCAAACCGTGCGCGGCCAATGTGAATCCCAGCACCGTCCGCAGGATCAAAAGCCCGACGTCGTAGTAATTCATAGGTGCAAACTATAGGGCGGCGTCCAGGAGCTGTAGATAGCCGTCGATGTCGGGCACGGCTGACTGTGCCGCGTGAATGGTGATCGCGACGGTATCGCCGATTCCAAGCACCCCATGGGTCAGACCCATCAGCGGCGACAGCGGCGGAAAAGTGGCCGTCAGCACCACCGGGGCATTCCCGAAGCTCAGATCGGCGGCGCCCCGGTTAAGGCTGGACACCACGGTGTTGCCGGCGACCTGCGCCGGCCGAGCATCGGCGTCGAACAGCGAGACGCCCCAACGCAATAGCGGCGCGGGTACCGCGGCGAACGCGCGGTCGGCAGAGCGGGTCGCCGGATGGTCGAAACGACGGCGGGCATTGGCCAAATCGGTCGCGATCCGCTCGATCCGATCATCTGTACTCAGCTCGGGGTAAAGGCCGACGACGGCGTTGCCGAAGCGGTTACGCGCTGGTGGAGCTTCGGGTTTGGCCATCGGCACCTCGGCGCCCAGCGCATCGACAGACCCGCCGAGCAGCTGCGACAGTGCCGTGGACACCGCCGCCAGCACCGCGACGGTGACCGTGGGACCGTTCAGTTGCGCGCGGTGGCGCACCAGCGCGCGCATCGAGCGGGTGCCGTCCGGTCGGGCGTTTGTCGCCAGCGGTGGCCGCAACCCCACCCCGGGCTGCAGCAGCCCGGCGCGCAGGTCGCGAACCAGCCGGCGATGGGCGCGCCCGGCATCGAAAGCCCGCCACGGGAAGAAGTCCGCCGGCTGGCCGTGCGCACTCGGGCACCGGTGCGTTCCGGCCGAAGAGCCACGCCGCCAGCGCCGTACTACGGATACCGTCAGCCACGGCATGCGGGACCTGCACGATTGCGACAGTGCCCGCGCCGGCGACGCCCGGAACGCCGAGCACCGGGGTGAATACGTGCAGCCGCCAAGACATCCGCCGAATGTCCAACTGGTTGTCGGCCAGCGCAGCGACCGCCGTCAGGCAACCGCGCCAGCTGGGGTCATCCAGCCGGTGGCGGACCACATGCTCGGGACCGATGGTCGCCGCCACCCACCGCGGGTAGGTGAGGGCACTGCCGTCGTCGACGCGCAACCCGAGGTCCGGGCAGGCGCGGGCGCGACGCAAGACCTGTTCGATGGCACGCTCCAAGTCCGCGGGCTCGCCGTCGAATGCATAGAGCGCGAAGTCGTCATTGGGGACTTTGGCCGACATCCAGTAGAACTGCGCATCGACGGCCGCCATCTGGTGTGCCGTCACAGACTCAGCCGGGCGAACCGATGAACTTGAGGACCAGCTCGGCAACCCTGTCGGGCTGTTCGAGCTGCAGGAAATGCCCGGCGTGGTCGACGATGGCAGCCTCACTGCCGGCCGGCAACACCTTTTCTGCCCATTGCGTGAAAGCCGGTGTCATGCAACCGTCGTCGCGACCGTGCAGATACAGGCTCGGCAGTATGGGCGCCTCGGTGAAGAACCGGTTCAACTCGGCGTACTGCGGCGGCGGCGCAGTGTTGCGGACGGTGGCCCGGTACGTTCCGAGCGCCGCCCGCCAACTCTCCGGTGTCCCGATCGCGGCATCGACGTGACGCAGATCCTCATGGGCATCGTGGTAGCCCGGCGACCAACGTCGCCACAATAGCGGCAGCACCCAGGACGCGGAACGCTCAGGCAGCCAAGGCAATTGAAAGTACAGGATGTACCAACTGCGCAGCAGCTGACGCGGAAGCTGACCGGCCAGCCTGGCACGGTCCGCCGGCCGGCGCAGCGACGTGAACGCCGCCGACGGCGGCAACGACATGATCACCGCCTTGACGAACGGGTTGTCGGGCATCGCGGCCAGGCCGGTGGCGGCCATCGCGCCCCAATCGTGGCCGATCACCACGTCCCCCTCGGTGCCGCCCACGGCCGAACGCACCCGCAAGGCGTCGTCCATCAGCGCACCAGGGTGATAGCTGCCGTCGGTCGGGATCGATGACGGCGCGTAGCCGCGCATGAATGGTGCGATCACCCGCCAGCCGGACTCGGCCAGCCGGGGCGCCACCTTCCGCCACCCGTACGCGGTGTCGGGAAAGCCGTGCAGGCATAACGCGAGCGGGCCGTCGGACGGACCCCAACTCAAGGCCTTCAGATCCCCGGCACGGCCGGGTATGTCGACCCAGCGCGGCTCACTCATCAGACCAAAATAACGCGGCCGCTAACGTCGACCTATGACCACCTCGGCGCAGGCTCGCCGCTGGGCCAAGACCGGCGCCACCCAGCAGCGGATCCTCGACGCGGCGACGAAGGCCTTCGCCACCCGGGGCTACACCGCGACGACGATGGCCGATGTGGTCGCCGGCTCCGGGGCCAGCGTCGGCAGCATCTACCACCACTTCGGCGGCAAGCGCGAGCTGTTCCTGGCGATCTTCGAGCAGATGGCCGACGCCGTCGACCGGCGCATCGGCGACGCGATGCGCCGCACGGGCGACACCCGACCGGACGGGCGGCTGCTCTTCGACCTGCACGTGCGGGCCTATCTCGAGGCAATGTGGGACAACCGGCGCCTAGCGCGAGTGTTGACGTCCGGCGACACACCGGCCGGGTTCGAGGTCGCCCGTCGCGACCGCATGCAAGCCGCCTTTCGCAGTTGGATGGCGGTGCTCGAGTTGGATCAGTCGCTGCGGGGACAGCTGCTCGGCCGTGTTCTGATCGCGACCATGGCGGAGTCCTCGTTGATGGTCGCGGACTGTGAGAACCCCGACGGGGTGCCGCAGATCATCGACGCGACGATCGAATGGATCGACCGGCTCACGGAGTAACGACCCTCATGACGGCGACCCGCTGCGCCCGGCTTCTAGGCGCGCACTGCCGTCATGTTTATCTCAATGCTGCCCTTGCACGGTCCGCTCGCGATATCGGTGTGCATGACGCCGGCCAGTGTCCCGTCGGCTTGGGGCGTGTAGTGCACAGTTGAGTGGGCCGGAGCCCATTGGATTGTGGTGTCGGGCATCATGCAGTCCCATTGAAAATCGCTGACCTGCGTCCAGGACGACCCGTCCCAGGTGAATTGCACCGGTTGCGGGACCGTCGGATTGCTCGGCGGAGGGCCGCTGACGATGGTGGCGGTGCACTTTCCGCCGGTGCAGCTTGATTTGAACCCATAGGTTTCGGTGTGCTGCCCCTCCGGGTCACCCGCCGCCATGCTGGTGCCGGACTTCGGACCCACCATGAACGTGATCGCGTATTGGCCGTTCCAGGACGGTTGGTCGGCGGAGGCGGCCGGAGCAAGCGTCAGGGCGAGCGCGAGCGACGCGACGCACCAACCGGCGACTCTGCTGAGACGATCTGGTGCCAAAGCAGTACCCCTTATGCGAGTGACTTGGCGAAGCCGCTGACATCGCGAGCGCTCGCCGCGAAGACCTCCGGCATGGCGTCGGGGAACAGCATGTCACCAGCGTGACACGTGCCGGCGACCATCCGGCCTACCGCCGAAACTCCTGCGCGCAGTAACCGGCGGTAGTAATCCAGTCCCTCGTCGCGCAGCGGATCGAGCTCGTTAACGGAGATGACGTGCGGAGGCATGCCGGTCAAGTCCGCATCTGTTGCGACGCCCGCCCAGCAGATGGGGTCGTCGGAGTGCGCATGCTCGGGGTCGTAGAGCGACGCAAATATCGCGAGCTGTTGGCAACTGATGAAGTAGCCGTCGTTTTCTTTCATCGACAAGAACTCGTCCGGTTGTTCCAGCCACCGGTTGCAGATGAAGGGACACTGCGCGTACGCGCCGGCGATCTCGTCGAGCCAACCCTCACGCTTGGCCTTGTGCGTGACCGCCAGCGTGAGGTTGCCGCCACCCGATTCTCCGGAAACGATGAGGTGAGTGGTGCCGAGTCCCTCGCGATTCGCGAACACCCAACGAACCGCGGCGGCGCAGTCGTTCAGCCCGGCGGGATATGGATGATTGCCCAACTTGCCAGCCGAGTTGCGGAATTCGACGCCGACGACGACAAGCCCTGTGGCAGCAAGGTTTTCGCGTCCGCGCATGACTGGGGTGTCGGCGGCGCTGAGCATGGCCATGCCGCCGCCATGCAGGTGCACTATGCACGGCAGGGCCACGGCGGTGTCAGGACGGCTGACATAGAGCGTCAGGTCTTGGCCGTCGCCGCCGGGGACGGTGACAGTTGTGGTTGTCACTCCTTCGGCGATCGGCATTGATTGGGCGAACGACTCGAAGACCGTGCCACTCATTTCTTCGGCCATGGCGATGAAGGCCAGCCGATGGCGGACTGGCGAGTCAACCGTCACAGGCAGCTCGGGTACCAGAGCGTCCATGCCGAATGGCGCCAAAGCCTTGATCATTCTGGGGTCCGAACGGGGATCGGTGCCGAGTGAGCAATCGGGATTGGCGAGTCGGCCGTCGGGCATAACGCAAATCCTAGATCCTGAGCTGCGCCGAGTCCGCCGCGTTCTCCAGGTCCGCGATGACGATCTTGCGCATGCCATACATCGCATTGGTGGCGGCCGTCGCACGGGCCGGGTCCGGGTCGGTGACCAGCTCGTAAAGCCGGTCCGGAACGATCTGCCAACTGAGGCCGAAGCGGTCCTTGCACCAGCCGCACTGCGATTCCTCGCCACCGTCGGTCAGCCGGTCCCAGTAGTAGTCGACCTCGTCCTGGTCCTTGCAGTGGACCGTGAACGACACCGCCTCACTGAACGGGAACTGCGGACCACCGTTGATCCCGATGAAGCGGTTGCCGTCCAGCACGAACGTGCCCGACAAGACCGAGCCTGGCTCGCCGGGGCCGGCGTCGGTCGATCGGTTGTAGTCCTCGACCCGCGAGTTCGGGAACACCGAGGTGTAGAAATCAGCCGCCTCTTCCATGTTGTGGTCGAACCAAAGCGAGGGCGTGATCGATGGCATTTCTCTCCTAACTTCGTGTCCTGGTGATAGACCATGCCGCAGGCCGGAATTCATCGTTGACAGTATTAGAACGCAATTCTAAATTGAGCAGATGCCCGCGCCCATGCAGCAGAGTGCCCTGAAATTGTGGGCCAATTCGGGCGACTCCCACTTCATCGAGCCCGAGGACCTGTGGCGCTCCCGACTGCCGAAGCGACTGGCCGAACTGGTGCCGCGCAGCGAGAAGGATCCGGACGGCACCTGGGAGTCCATTCACGTTGACGGCCAGGTGTTTCGCCGCCGGCTGCCCAGCGTCGTCCAGGCAGAGTTCATGCAAGCCACCGTGGCAGCCGAGGGCGCGCGGGACGTCGACAAGCGACTGGCGGACCTCGACTCCGAGGGCATCTGGTCCGAGCTGGTGTTCCCGTCCCTGGGCATGTGGGCGGCCTCGTTTCGCACGCCGGAGCTGATGCGGGCGACGATGCGGGCATCCAACGACTGGGCCAAGGAAACGATCATGGACCACTCGCCGCGGCTGATCCCCACGGCGCAGGTCTCCACGCTGGATATCGACGACGCGGTCAACGAGCTCAAGCGTTGCGGCGCAATGGGATTCAAGGCAGTGTTCCTACCGGTGGCGCCGCACCCCGCGCAGCGCGACTACAACCGCGACGAATGGGAGCCGTTCTGGGCCGCCGCGGAAGACATCGGCATGGTGATCGCCTTTCACATCGGCAGCGAGCCAATCGATTTCGCGGCCGGCAACAGCATCGGGGTGACCCATCACGGTCCGGGCGGCGCCGTGCTCAACTACACCGAGACGTCGTTCGGCGGCCAGCGTGCGGTAGTCAAGCTCGTCGCGTCGGGCGCGCTGGATCGCCACCCGAATCTCAAAGTCTTGGTGTCGGAGGGCGGGGCGACCTGGGTGCCGTTCATCGCCGACCGGATGGAGGAGGGCTATCGCCAGCACGCAATGGTGGTGCGGCCCAAGCTGGATCGCAGCCCGCGCGAGATCATCTACTCGCAGGTGTACGCGTCCTTCCAGCACGACTCGTCGGCGATCGCGGCGATGACGGCGATGGGTTTCACCAATGTGCTGTGGGGCAGCGACTACCCGCACATGGAGGGCACCTTCGGTCACACCCAAGCCACGCTGCATCACCTGTTCGACGGCGTCGAGCAAGCGACCAGGGACCGCATCCTGTTCGGCAGCTTCGCCGAGCTGTTTCCGGACGCGCCGTTGCCACCCCCACCCGGCGCGAACGGTTATTAAGCCGCCTAGGTAACGTCCAAGGATGACCATGGTGAACAGCAGCCCACAGACGGTCGAGTTTTCCGGTGCCGGTGGCCTCACGCTGATCGCCGACGAATGGAACCGCGGCACACACACGCCGCCGGGGCGGCCGACGATCCTGATGTTGCACGGCGGCGGCCAAAATCGTTTCTCCTGGAAGAACACCGGCCAGATACTCGCCAACGACGGTTTTCACGTCATCGCGCTGGACTCCCGCGGTCACGGTGACAGCGATCGTGCGCCGAACGCCGACTACGACGTCGAGACGCTGACCGCCGACGTCATGCGCGTGCTGAACACGATCGACCGGCCGGTGGTGATCATCGGTGCCAGCATGGGCGGGTTGACCGGCATCCTCGCCGCGCACCGCGCCGGCCCGACCAAGGTGACCAAATTGGTCCTTGTGGACGTGGTGCCCCGGTTCGAGAAGGGCGGCAGCGCCCGCATCCGCGATTTCATGATGAGCGGCCTCGACGGTTTCGAGACGTTGGAGCAGGCAGCCGACGCCGTCGCCGCCTATCTCCCCTACCGCAAGAAGCCACGCAGCCCGGAGGGGCTGAAGAAGAACTTGCGCTTGCGCGATGGGCGCTGGTTTTGGCACTGGGACCCGGCCTTTATGACCAAGCCCGGCGACGACCCCGAGCTGCGCACCGAGAACTTCGAACACGCGGCCAAAAACCTGACCATCCCCGTCTTGCTGATCCGCGGCAAGCTGTCGGATGTCGTCAGCCCGGAAGGCGTCAAGCACTTCCTGGCCACCGTGCCGCGCGCGGAGTTCGTCGAGCTGTCCAACGCGGGGCACACCGCCGCCGGCGACGACAACGACGCGTTCAGCGACGCCGTCGTGAAGTTCGTCGAGAGGACCTGAGCCTGACCAGCTAGTCGGCCGGCTTTTCGGCGTGACCGCCGAACTGCTTGCGCATCGCCGACAGCGCCTTATTGGCGAAGTCGTCGAGGCTGCGCGAGGCGAAGCGGGACTGTAGCGCGGTCGTTAACACCGGGGCAGGCACTCCCTCGTCGATCGCGGCGATTGCGGTCCACCTGCCCTCGCCCGAGTCGGAGACCCGCCCGGAGAACTCGTGCAAGTCGGGCGATTGATGCAGCGCGATCGCGGTCAGATCCAGCAGCCAGGACTCGACGACGCTGCCGCGGCGCCACACCTCGGCGACGTCGGCGATGTCGAAGTCGTACTGGTAACACTCCGGGCTCGCCAGCGGCGCGGTCTCGGCATCTCCTTCCGAACCCTCCAGGATTCGCTTGCCGATGTCGGCGTTGCGCAGGATGTTCAGCCCTTCGGCGAGGGAGGCCATCATCCCGTACTCGATGCCGTTGTGCACCATCTTGACGAAGTGGCCGGCACCCGCGGTGCCGCAGTACAGATAGCCCTTCTCGGGCTGCGCGATTTCGCCGGTTCGGCCCGGGGTGCGCTCCGCCGCGTCCACTCCGGGTGCGATGGTGGCGAAGAGCGGCTCGGCGTGAGCGAAAGACTTCTCGTCGCCGCCGATCATCAGACAGTAGCCGCGCTCAAGACCCCAGACACCACCACTGGTACCGCAGTCCAAGAGCTTAATTCCCTTGTCGTCCAGCACCTTTGCGTGCCTGAGGTCATCGCGGTAGTACGAGTTACCGCCATCGATCACGATGTCGCCGGCCTCGAGTGTATCGGCCAGCCCCTCGATGACCGTCTGGGTGATCGTGCCCGCCGGCACCATCACCCACACGATCCGCGGCGTGGACATCTTCTCGGCCAGCTCGGCCACCGAGTACACGCCGGTCGTTCTTTCCTCACTGGCCAACGCCTTGACCGCGGTGGTGTCGTGGTCGTACACGACGCATTCGTGTCCACCCGCGGCCACGCGACGGACGATGTTCGCGCCCATCCGGCCCAGGCCGATCATTCCCAGCTGCATTGCTCCGGTCTCCTTACTGTGCGCCCTGTGTGGCGTGAGGCATCCATGGCTCTTGCCAACGGTGGTGGCCGCGCAGTAACGACTGCGCGGCCTCGGGTCCCCAGGATCCGCGTTCGTAGTACTGGATTTCACACGGCTTATCGAGCAGCGGCTCGACGATCCGCCACGTCTCTTCGATGCTGTCTTCCCGCGCGAACAGCTGATGAGCTCCGGTCAATGCTGCGTGCAGGAGCAGCTCATAGGGCGCCTCCGGTTCACCGAGGTCCGCCTGAAACGAAGAGTCAAGGTGGACGTCGTGCCATGCATCGCCGAGCCGGGCCGACAACTGCAGCCGCAGCCCTGGCTCCGGATCGATGCGCAGCACAATCTGGTTGGCACCGGCCGGACGGTGCTCCGGCAGGAACGCCAACTTGGGCACCCGATGCAGAAACAGCCGCACCTCGGTGACCCTTTCGGGCAGCCCTTTGCCGGCGCGCAAGAAGACCGGCACCCCGGCCCAGCGCCAGTTGTCGATCTCGGTCCGCAGCGCGATGAAGGTCTCGGTCTGTGAATCCTTTTGCACACCAGTGATATCCGTGTAGCCACGGTACTGACCCCGGACGCAGCGCTGGGGGTCGAGCGCGGGGATGGCCCGGAACACGTCGGCCTTTTTGTCGTTCACGTCGTCGGCGCTATTTCCCACCGGGGGCTCCATCGCGACCAGCGCGAGCACCTGCAGCAGATGGTTTTGCACGACGTCGCGCAGCGCGCCGACCGGATCGTAGAACTTGCCGCGGTCCTCCACGCCGATGTTCTCGGCCATGGTGATGTGCATTTCGGAGACGCTGTGCCGATCCCATAGCGCGGCCAGCGCCTGGTTGGCGAACCGCAGGTACTCCAGCTCGACCACGGGCCGTTTACCCAAGAAGTGATCCACTCGCATGATCTGGTCTTCACGCAGCACAGCCCGTAATCGGGTGTTGAGTTCGCGCGCCGAGTTCAGGTCATGGCCGAACGGCTTTTCCACCGCCACCCGCGCGTGTTCCACCAACCCGGCTTTCCCCAGGTTCTCGACGATCGGTGCAAACAAGAACGGTGGCATCTCCAGGTAGTAGAGGGGCCGCCTCCCCGATCCGATTCGCTTGGCCAGCTGCTCGTAGAGCGCCGTGTCGGTGACGTCGCCGTGCAGGTAGTCCAAGCGGCCGGCCAGCCGGTCGAACACCTCGTCGTCGATCTTCTCGCCGGAGTCGTTGATGGCGCCGCGGGCCCGCTCGACCAACTTCGCTAAGGGCATGTCGTCACTGGCCACACTCAGGATCGGGCAATCCAATAACTTGCGCGCCTCGAGCCGGTACAGGGCCAGAAAGGTCATCTTGCGGGCGAGATCACCGGTAATCCCAAAGATCACCAGCAGGTTTGACGAACCACCACCGTCGTCGGCCACGACCGAACCTCCCAAAAGTCACCTGATCGGCGAACGTGGAAATGCACTACCCGGGGGCGTTCGAGCTCAACCCTAAACACTGCGGATGGGCCCGACAACCGGAAGCCGATACGCGTCCTGAAAGAATGCCAAGGATGCCTGACGTGCTGCATATCGCCGTCTACGCGCTGGCCGGCATAGCTGCCGTCGAAGCCGGCGCGCTGGTGCTGTTGTGGAGATTGCTCACACGTAGCCGCCAGGAAGCCGACGAGTTACGGCAGCGCATCGACACCCGCCAACGGCTGCTTTCGAGTGGGCGCGAGGCCGTCAAGACGGTGTGGAACACCGCCAACATCATGCGCAAGGAGGGCTTCGGCGCGGCGGTGCGCAGCTCGATCGAGGACCTCGCCGACTGGGCCGAGGTAGAGCGGCCCGACCTGGCCCGGGTCACCCGCGACGGCCGAGTGGTGATCATGTTCTCCGACATCGAGGAGTCCACCGCGCTGAACGAGCGGATCGGCGACCGCGCGTGGGTCAGGCTGATCGGTTCGCATGACAAGCTCGTGCAGCGATTGGTGCAGCGCCAGTCCGGGCATGTGGTGAAAAGTCAGGGCGACGGCTTCATGGTCGCCTTCGCCCGTGCCGATGAGGCGGTGCGGTGCGGCATCGATATCCAGCAGGCGCTGGACAAGGATGGAAAGCGTAAGCGGCACGAGGAAATTCGGGTGCGGATCGGCATCCACATGGGTCGCTCGGTGCGCCGCGGCGACGACTTGTTCGGCCGTAACGTCGCCATGGCGGCCCGGGTGGCCGCCGAGGCCGTCGGCGGCGAGATCCTGGTGAGCCAGACCGTGCGCGACGCGCTGAGTGACTGTGACGACATCAGTTTCGACAAGGGCCGCGACGTCGAGTTGAAAGGCTTCTCCGGCACCTACCGGTTGTTCGCGGTCGAGGCAGAGCCGGATCCCGATTTGGTCTGAAAGCCGTCCGCGTCGTACTCGGCCAACTTCTGATGCAGCCGAGACCGGATTTCGTCGGCGGTGTAGGCGCGCCGCTTGCGCTGGTCACGTACGACCAGGGCCCCACCGGCGACCACGCCGGCGACACCGGCCAGGCCGATCCACTTCCAAATGCTGCGCATAGTTGACAGGCTATTACCGGCATGGACACCCTCCGCGACAAGGTCGCCATCATCACCGGCGCGGGCAGTGGCATAGGCCGCGCCACCGCCCGCGCACTTGCCGGCCGCGGCGCACACATTGTGGCCGTCGACCGCGACGACGAGAGTATCGGCGCCCTGGCCGATGAGCTGGGTCGAGCCGGTGTGTTGGCGCAGCCTGCCGATGTCTCGGATCCGCAAGCGTTCGAAGACATTCGGAGCGCTACACTGCAGCGGTTCGGTCGGGTCGACATCGTGGCCAACAACGTCGGCGTGCTGACAAACGGCCTGCCCCAAGACATTCCGGTCGCCGAGTGGCAACGCATTCTCGACGTCAACCTGATGTCGGTGGTGCGCAGCAATGCCGCCTTCCTGCCGCTGTTGCTCGAACAGGGCAGCGGGCATCTGGTCAACACCGCGTCGTTCGCCGGGCTTTTCACCTATTCCTACGACCGGCAGCCGTATGCGGCGAGCAAGGCCGCGATCGTCCAGATCAGTGAGGGCTTGGCAATCTATCTGCGCCCCAAGAACATTGGCGTGACGCTACTGTGCCCCGGACCGGTGCTGACCAACATCGCCGCTGCAGTACCGAGCTTCGGCGACGGGGCGGCGCTGCGTACCCCCGGCGAGCAGTTCGAACTGCTCCAGCCGGAGCCGGTCGGCGAGCTGGTCGCCGACGCGATCCTGAACAACCGATTTTTCGTGCCCACCCATCCGCACGTCGTCGGTGAATTGCGCCGCCGCGTCGAGGACTGGGATGCCTACATCGACTACCAGATATCCCGCGAACCGCAATGAAAGGCAAACACCATGACTGACACCCGAACTCAGGGTCTGGAAATGCTCAAGAAGCTGTTGCCCGGTATCCCTGACGACGTCATCAGCATGCGCGACGGCGGCATCGCCGACGAACTCGGCGAGCTGAGTCTGGATCACGTGTTCGGCGCGCTGTGGACCCGCCCCGGGCTAGACCGGCGCTCGCGCAGCCTGGTCACCCTCGGCGCGCTCATCGCGCTGCGCGCCAGCGACGAACTGAAGCTCCACCTCCAGATCGCGCTGAACAACGGGTTGGCCCTCGAGGAAATCGAAGAGGTGATCTACCACATGACCGCCTACGCCGGTTACCCAGCGGCTGTCAACGCGCGAAAGCTCGCGAACGAAGTGCTGACCCGCTGATGCTGACCCTCGATCAAGCTCTCGACGCAACCCGCACCGGCGACCTGTGGTTGTTTCGCGGCGGTTCGGGACCCGACCGTGCCATCCAGACGTTGACGAACGCCCCGGTGAATCACGTCGGCATGACGGTGGCCATCGACGACTTGCCTCCGCTGATCTGGCATGCCGAACTGGGTGACAAGCTCGTCGACCTGTGGACCGGAAGCAACCACCGTGGCGTGCAGCTCAACGATCTGCGCCAAGCCGTCCAGCAGTGGGCCGAGAGGTACCACCAGCGCTGCTGGCTACGCCAGCTGACGCCAGACACCACCCGCCAGCAGGAGAACGCGCTGCTGCGGGTGATCGCGCAAATGGACGGCACGGCGTTCCCCACCACCGCGCGGCTGACCGGCCGGTGGTTCCGCGGGCGGCTACCCACCATCAACGACTGGGTCAGGGGAATTCCGTTCGTCGACAGAAAGGTTCGCGAGCAGACCCGCCGGCGCCGGGACGAACGCAGGATGAGCCTGGCCACCGCGTACTGCGCGGAGACCGTCGCGATCACTTACGAGGAAATGGGATTGCTGGTCACGGACAAAGAAACCAACTGGTTTGACCCCGGCAAGTTCTGGAGCGGAGACACGCTGCCTTTGGCGCCTGGCTATCATTTGGGCAACGAAATCACGGTGGCAGTGCAGTGACATAAACCACAAATCGGCCGACGATATGGCCTGCGTCATACAACGCGATACAAGCCATACCACCCTATTCAGCGTCCGATGTGTAGGCAGAAACGCATGATCCGCCAAAGGGACTTGTTATGTGTTCGGCATATCGGGGGTTCCGCCGGGCGGCGGCGCAGGGGGCGGCGGCACGTCCGGAGCCGGGGCCAGCGCGTCGACTAGAACCGCCGGCGGGGGCGGCGGCGGAGCGTCGGGCGGAGGCGGAAGACCCGGGCCGTCGTCCGGCATCGGCAGGAACATGTGGTGGGTGAATTGTGGCTGGTAGGCGCCCCCACCACCGATGTGTACGCCGCCACCTTCACCGCTGGACACCGGCGTTCCGTCCGGCAGGGTCGCCGCCGTGTGATGGCCGTTCCATCCGACCACCAGGGCGTTGGGAGCGGTTCCATATTGGAAGCCACGGGCCAGCAGGGCCGCTTCCTCATTCCCTGTGTTAAAGCGGCTCCCGTATACCGGTCGCTCCGTGGCTGCATTCGTGACCCACGAAACCAACCCTGAACAGTCAGTTCCGGCCGGAGAATCGCCACCCACAATGTAAGGCGTGCCGGAAACCTGATTAACAAGCGCCAGCAACGTCGCAATAGTAATCACGAACGGGCACGCTAGCAATGACATAGTTAGATCGCCAAAATTTGTGACCCGCATCACCGTTAAATGAATAAATGGCGCGTTTGAATAGCGGCAGAATGTCACATAATGGCGAATATATTAAAACAGAACCGCCTTTCTTTCTGATTAAATACACCCCGTTCAGCCCGCCGACCTGCGTCGGAGCGCCAGCGAGTACGGTTCGGTGCGTGCCGCTGCGCTATGTGGACCCCCATAAGAAGCGAGGTCGCCTGTATCGGGCCAATGTTCGTTTCGGGCGTTCCCGCGCCGGTCAGTTCATCGCGCGACACATCGCACGTCACACCGACCCCCATTTGTTCCGACTGACCGGCGGCCGGGTGAACATGGGCGCGATCATCAACGCGCCCCTCGTCTCGACCGGGGCGAAGTCGGGCCAGCGGCGGGAGGTGCAGCTCACCTACTTCCACGACGGGCCCGACGTGATCCTGCTGGCGTCGAACTACGGAGGAACCAAGCATCCGCAGTGGTATTACAACCTGAAGGCGCATCCCGAGTGCGAGTTCGGCGGCCAGAGCTTTACCGCCGGCGAGGTCACCGATTCGGACGAACACGCACGGCTCTTCGGGCTGGCCGAGCAGATCTACGCAGGCTACGCCGACTACCGCGCCAAGACCTCTCCCGTCGGCCGCCAGATCCCGATGTTCCGACTCAAACCGCGCTAGTGGCCTTGCCCTTCCGGAAGGTGCGCGTAGGGATCGCCGTCGGGGCCAACACTTTCGGGCATTGGATAGTAAGTATTGATGAGTAGGTTTCCGTCCTCGTCCTACGCGAAAGTCTCGATGCTGTAAGCCATTTGAACATTCGGCTCACTGCCAACGCGATTCTCGCACACCCAGGCCATCTCGCTGCCGTTCACTTGGACCGTGGCCATATTGACCTTGAGGATGGACTGGAACATGTCGGACGCCTCCGAAGTCGCGGTGTCGAAGCCGCGCTCGCAAAGATCGTGCGCCTCTCAAAGAAACATCGATGGCTCAATAAAACCAGCTCGCGGTCAGGCCATCAATCGCTCTGCGGCGCCGTCTCAACCACCGTCGACTTTCTACGCCCGAACAGCAACGGATAGATCAGGCCGCCGATAAGCCCCCCGACCAGCGGTGCGAGCCAGAACACCCACAGTTGGCCGGGTGCGCCGTCGCCATTGAAGAAGGCGACGCCGGTGGACCGGGCCGGATTGACCGAGGTGTTGCTGATCGGGATCGAGATGAGGTGGATGAGCGTCAGCGACAGCCCGATAGCCAACGGCCCGAATCCCTTCGGGGCCCGGTCGTCCGTCGCGCCCAGCACCACGATGAGGAAGAACGCCGTCAGCAAGACCTCGGCGATGATCACGGCTCCCAGCGAGTAGTGGCTGGGCGAATGCTCGCCGTATCCGTTCGCGGCCATGTGCCCGACGGGTGAAAATCCCGACTTTCCCTTGGCGATGGTCACCAGCGCCACGCCGGCGAGCAGGCCACCGACGACTTGGGATATCCAGTACCCGGGAAGATCCTTCCACGGCAGTCGGCCGCCGGCCGCGGCGCCCAGACTGATCGCGGGGTTGAAATGTCCGCCCGAGATGTGCCCGACGGCGTAAGCCATCGTGACCACGGTGAGCCCGAAAGCCAGTGCCACTCCAAGGAAGCCGATGCCCAATTGATAAGTGGCGCTGCCATCTTCGGCTTGGGCAATCTGTTTGGCCGCGAAGATGGCGCTGCCACAGCCGCCGAAGACTAACCAGAAGGTGCCGAACAGCTCGGCACCCAATTTCGAAGCGAGCGACGTTGTCATGTGCCGCCTCCTAGTGAGTGAAGACTACGAGTGAAGGTGTCTCTGGACGATGGTAGCCGCGGCGCAGGCACGATCAAAGGTTGAACGGCGACCTCTTTCGCGAATTTTATTATTGCGGCGCACCGGAACTCGACCCAGGTCGAGTTAGACCGGAGTCCATATTCCGTTGTTCCAGAATCCCCACACACCGGTGGTTGGGTTCCACATCAGCTGAGCCCCAGGCGCCGACGGCGGCGGCGGTGGCGGCGGCGGCGCCCACGCCGGCGCGGGCCCCCAGGGCCCCGAGCCCGCCGTACCGATTTGGCCTGCCGGACCTTGCCAATCGTGGCAGCGACTCCAGTCCCAGTCGTAGGGCGTGCCCCAGCCCGGATTCCAGGGATCGCCGGGACACCAGTGATTGTTGGGCTCGGGGGGCGGGGCCGCGTGGGCCGAGGGGTTGCCAACCAGCCCGAAACCGGACAACGCCAACCCCATACCCAGTAGCACGCTGCCGGACCCCCGGGTCCACTGCTTCACCGTCGCCATTTCCCAAGGATTTCCCTTGCATCGGAATCAAGCAATAATGATGCCAATTCAAGACGTGTGCATCCGCGAGCACGATTGCAGCAACGCTCGAAGTGTGCCGTGCCACGACGTAGCGGGTGCTCGCCTACCATGCAGAAGCGCAAGCGACACGGCGAAGGTTCAATCGGAGCTACATCGCACGTGCTGCCCTCAACATCAGGGACTGCGGATTCATACAGCGTCTAACTCGCGGGTACTAAAGCGGAATTACGTCGGGAACGACCACTGGGATTGACAGGCGCCCACCGCTCGTCGGGGTCTTTGGCGAGCGCGACCGCCAAGACCGCCCCTCAGCCGAGCAGGCGCACGCTCCTGAAGCCAGCAAAGGTCTCAGCCTCACTCAACGGCATGATGGTTAGTCCGGTTCTCTCTGTCTGTTGTCAGCCCTCTTCGGACCAGTCACCCCGCGAGTCGAGACCGCCCCAGTCGTCCCAGGTTTCGCGGCGTCTCTCGCGGGGCCGGATGATGCGGCGGCGTAGCTCCAGCAGCAGCTCCTCAGTAGAGGCCTGGGAGAGAGCGTCGCTGGCGGCGTGGGAAAGGCGATCCGGAGAGGGACGGCGGAGATTGACCACGAGGTCTTTGGGTTCGCCCCCGGCGAGGACCGTGTCGATGCTGCCGGGTGCCCACGCGAGCTTGTTCTCCAACATGGCGTAGGTGCCCGGGCTGGCCTTACGCACACCGTGCTCGATGTCGGCAAGAGTGCGCAGGGTGAATTGCAGGTCGTCGGCTAGGTCGGTGCGGCTGCGGTAGCCCAACGCGACGCGCCGACTCACGACGTAGTGGCCGAGCCGTTCCAGGACGCGTCGGTCCATGCAGGGATCATGACGCGCCACGGCGGCAATGTCGAGACGCCTTGCCCACTTCTTTCCAACCGACGCAGAAAACAGCGGAAGTCATTTCCTGTGGATGCCCGCCAGATCTGCTCTGACCTGGGTAATCGTGTCCCAGAAGGTCTCCTCCACCTTCTCCCGGGACAGTCCGACAACCTCCACCCTCGGCACCCCGGCCAGCTCGCGGCGCACCACTTTGGCGTCCGGCAGGGCGTCGCCAGTCCACCATTCCTGGCGGATTGCGAAGTCGTCGAACCGCTCGCCAGCGTCCGTGTTGCGCAGTGTCGCGCGACGCTTACTCACTGGGACTCGCGCCCACCATTCAGCCCTCCAGTAGGGGCCGTCGTAGGCACTCGGCGGGGCGCCGATCCGCCACTCCTCCACTTGGACCGGTTCGACCGGGCCAATGCCGTTGTAGTCCTGCGCGAACCCGTAGGCCTGGTCGCTATCGAGGTACACCCGTTCGACGTGGTAAGTGTCGCCGCTGCCCGCCGTGACCACGTAGACCGTCGTCATCGTCGCCTCCATCCGCTCGTCGGCTTCAGTGTGCCAGCCCCCGATGGCCATGTCCGACAAAACTGCAGGGACGCCACGGACAGCAATTAATGGAAGCGGCTGCCTCATATTTGCGGCAAAACTATGGCCATGTAGCAAAAGACCAGGCAATATAGCGATATCGATGCATTATATTTCCTGTTGTTGCAGCCGCATCGGCGCTGGTACCAGGGGCTAGCGGCGGTCACACACCGAACGAAAGTAAGCAGGCGCACCCTTATGACGAAAACCCGGGTTGGGTCCCGCGATCAAGCAGACGTAGGCGACGGTAGCGGATGTCGACTCCCAGGTGGAGATCTGATGCACACGCGCAGCACGGTCGCGCAGTCGTGACCGCAGCAGCGGAAGCACACCGCTTCAGTGACGACGTTGCGGTTTCCGACCACGGTGCGGGCCGCGGGCCCGCCGAAGCCCGCATCGCGTGGGTGTCGAAGGCGCGATGTCGTTCCATCAATCCCGACGAACTCTTCGTTCGTGGAGCCGCGCAAAGGAAAGCGACTGCTATTTGCCAGCACTGCCCTGTCATCGCTGAGTGCCTCGCCGAGGCGCTCGACAACAAGATGGAGTTCGGTGTTTGGGGCGGCATGACCGAACGCCAACGGCGGGCGCTGCTCAAGAAGTGTCCTGAGGTGGTCTCCTGGTCCGAGTTCTTCGCCACCCGGCGCAATCACCTCTACACCAACAAATAAATGTCGAGTAACGCGGCGACCTTCCGAAAGATCAATAGCCACTTAGCAATTCAGAACAAACGAGGAAACAAAATGGACATGGAGGCCTGCAACGCGAAGTGGGCTACCTGTGGTGTAAGGCGAGGGACGCTGCAGCCGTAAATTACCGGTTGCACGATCTGAGGTGCTTCTATGCTTCCAGTCTCATCGCGGCGAGATATGACGTAGTAACCATTCAGCGAGTGGCCGAAGGCGGAAGACCGGACACGCAGGGCTGCGGCTGTCCTGCTTGCCGATGCTACATCCGCCACTGCGGACCAACGGGCGACCGACAACCGGAATTCGACCACGCCGTCGTCGGCCGCCCTGACCAACTGGATGGGCGCATGGTTACATGGTTCAGCCCGGCGAGTCAGCGACGTAGGTTTGGTCCAATCTTCGCCCCGTCTACGTTCAGGAGTCACCCATGGGCGACGCGGATGCCGCAGCGATCCGAGCGGCGCGAAGCGACTGGGTCAGCGATCACCTCGAGATGTATCTGACCTCCGGTGGCACGCGAGGCCACATCATGGACGTGAGGGCGGTCGGGGGCCGCGCAATGACCACGCACTGCCTGATCAAGTACGTGGGTCGCAAGTCGGGGAAGGCCTACGTCAGGCCGTTGATCTACGGCAACGTTGGTGGCGAGATCGTGATCGTCGCCTCGAAGGGCGGCGCCGACACGCATCCGCAGTGGTACCGGAACATCTTGGCGAGCAACACGATCGGAGTGCAGATCGCGACCCAAGCGTTCGAGGCCACCTGGCGCGAACCCGAAGGCGATGAGCGCCACCAGGTTTGGGCGTATATGTCTCACCTGTATCCGCCGTACCTCGCTTATCAGCAATCGACCACCCGGCAAATCCCACTGGTGATGTTGACGCTCGGACGTCCGATCGACGTCTTCTCTGCGGAGGGGTAACTCCGTACTTCGACTAGGTTCCGGTGCCCTCGTCGGGCAATGCGGGACATCTTCGAGACGTCGTCGGGTTTCGGCCACCGCACGCCTTACCTCGGTGTTCTCCCGGTGAGCAGCGGCGTGCTGGCGCTCTTCCTGGTCGTCCACCCATCGTAGTCCCTCAGGCTCACGCTGCGCCGTCGCACACTCGCGTTCGTCCGCACGCAGCTCTCTCTCGTCAGCCGACTGCTCGCGCTCATCTGCGATTCGGTCTCGCTCGTCGGCCGTGCGGTCGCGTTCGTCGGCGACCCGCTCGAGAGCATCCTGGCGGTTGCCCCGCTCTGACTCACCCATCGAGACATACCTTTATCCCGCAGGCGTCGCCGCGTGACTAGCAAGCAGCGGCTTTCCCGCCGGACGTTGAACCGGAATTCGACCACGTCGCCGTCGGCCATCACGTAGTCCTTGCCTTCCATCCGGACCTTGCCGGCCGCCTTGGCCGCGGCCATGGACCCAGCGGCGATCAGGTCGTCGTAGGAGACGATCTCGGCCTTGATGAAGCCCTTCTCGAAGTCGGTGTGGATCACCCCGGCCGCCCTGGGCGCGGTGTCGCCCTGATGAATGACCCACGCCCGCGCCTCCTTCGGGCCCGCCGTCAGGTACGTCTGCAGCTTGAGGGTGTGAAAGCCGGCCCGCGCCAGCGCGTCGAGGCCGCGCTCGGTTTGTCCGATCGACTCGAGCAGCTCGGCGGCGGACTCGTCGTCGAGCTCGGCCAGCTCGGACTCGATGGCGGCGTCCAGAAACACCGCGTCTGCGGGGGCGATGAGCTCGCGCAGCGCGGCGACCCGCGCCGCGTCGGTCAGCACACCCTCGTCGGCGTTGAAGACGTACAGAAATGGCTTGGTGGTCAACAGGTTCAGCTCACGCAACGCCGAAACGTCGAGGCCCGCGGAGAAAAGAGTCTTGCCGCTGTCGAGAACTTGTTGAGCGGCCAGCGCCGCATCGAGGAGCGGCTTGCGTTCCTTGTTGGTGCGGGCTTCCTTCTCCAGCCTGGGCAGAGCGCGCTCCAGGGTCTGCATGTCGGCCAGGATCAGCTCGGTCTCGACGATCTCGATGTCGGACTTGGGATCGACCTCGCCGCTCACGTGGGTCACGTCGTCGTCGGAGAACACCCGAACCACCTGACAGATGGCGTCGCATTCGCGGATGTGCGCCAGAAACTTGTTGCCCAGTCCGGCCCCCTCGGATGCGCCCTTGACCAGGCCGGCGATGTCGACGAAGGTCACCGGCGCAGCGACGATCCGCTCCGAGTCGAACACCTCGGCCAGCTTGTCCAGGCGCGGGTCCGGCAGCGAAACGACGCCCTCGTTCGGCTCGATCGTCGCGAACGGATAGTTGGCCGCCACCACGTTGTTCCGGGTCAGCGCGTTGAACAGCGTCGACTTGCCGACATTGGGCAGACCCACGATTCCCAGGCTCAGGCTCACAGGGAGCCAAGTCTAGGGTGACGCCCCGGATGGCGCGCCAACGCATCTCTACAAGGTATTTACAGGGCTTTGGGCCCATAGCCGGTACGGTTTGACTGTGTCAGCACAGCGGGCGGGGTCGGCGGTGGAGGCTTCCCACCGGTCGATCCACCCAAACATCCCAGGTCTCCCGTGGTGGGCAGCCCTGCTCATCGCCACGACCGCGACGGCGATCGGGTATGCGATCGACGCCGGATCGGGTCATAAGGACCTGACCGATGTCTTCTCCGTCCTCTACGTCGCCGGCTGCGTGGTGGCGGTGCTGGTTGTCCGGCAATCGGGAGTGTTCACCGCCGTCATTCAACCGCCGCTGATCCTTTTCTGCGCCGTGCCCGGCGCCTATTGGCTGTTCCATGGTGGCAAGGTCGGCAATCTCAAAGACCTCCTGATCAACTGCGGTTATCCGCTCATCGAGCGTTTCCCGTTGATGCTGGGGACGGCCGGCGGCGTGCTGCTGATCGGCTTGATCCGGTGGTACTTCGGGCTGACACACGGCGCGACGAACAGCACGGACGAGGCGGCCGATGCCCCCAGCACCACCGAGACCACCGGGGCGAAGTCCGTCATTAGTGGCATCGCCGCGAAGCTGGCCTCGATTCTGGGCAGCGACACCGACGGCGAGGACGAGGGTTCGTCCGCCGACTCTGAGCGGGTCAAGGCGGTCGAGCGTCGCAGCCGGTCCGGCCGCAGCAGTCGGCCCGCGCAGGGATCCGACCGAAGGCCGGCCCGAAGCCGCTCTCGTCATTCTCGAGCCCCGCTGGAACAGGAGTACGAAACGCCGGCCGAGCGGCGACGGCAAGGAAGTCGCCGTGCCTCGACTTCCGGCCGCAATCTGGAATCCGACGAGCCGCCCCGGCGGCCGCGCCGCCGCCCCAGGCCGGCGCGCGACTATGACCCGGATAACCAGCCGCCACGGGACATGCGTCGAGATTCCCACGGGCGCCGCAGCGGCTACGAGCGGCCGAACGGTCGCGACTTCGATCCTCATGCTGACTTCAGCCCGTACGAGCCCTACGAGCCGCCGCGCCGTCGTGCCGCGAACGGTGCGGGCCCGACACACCACCCGATCTCGCAGGTCCGCTACCGCGGGTCAGCATCGCGCGACGAAGGTCAGGACCCCTACGACGACGAGCCGCGAGGCGAGCGCCGAAATCGGTCGCGCACACCGGGTCAGTCCCGGGGCCGGCGCCCGGCCGAATCCTGGGAGTACGAAGGTTAGTTCCTGGCTAGTTCTTCTTCAGAACTGACCGAATCTCGCGTGGCAGGGCGAACACGAGCGTCTCCTGGGCCGTTGTCACCGGTTGCACCACGCCGTAGCCGCAGTCGGCCAGCCGTTCCAAAACGCCCCGCACCAGAACCTCGGGGACCGAAGCACCCGAGGTGACGCCTACCGTGGTGACGCCCTCGAGCCACGCCGGGTCGATGTCGTCGGCCCAGTCGACCAGGTGAGCGGCCCGGGCGCCGCCACCCAACGCCACCTCGACCAGCCGCACCGAATTCGACGAGTTGCGCGATCCGACGACGATGACCAGTTCGCACTCGGGGGCCATCGCCTTGACCGCGACCTGCCGGTTCTGTGTCGCATAGCAAATGTCGTCGCTGGGCGGATCCTGCAGCTTCGGGAAACGCAGACGCAGCCGCTCGACGATCTCCATTGTCTCGTCTACCGACAGCGTGGTCTGCGACAGCCAGATGACCTTGTTCTCGTCGCGGACCGTGACGTTGTCCACGGCGGCGATCCCGTCGACCAGTTGCACGTGGTCGGGCGCCTCGCCGGCGGTCCCGATGACCTCCTCGTGGCCCTCGTGGCCGATCAGCAGGATGTCGTAGTCGTTGCGGGCGAACCGCCGGGCCTCGTTGTGAACCTTGGTGACCAGCGGACAGGTGGCGTCGATGGTGTGCAAATTACGTGCAGCGGCCGCGGCGTGCACCGTCGGCGCAACGCCGTGCGCGGAGAACACCACGATGGCGCCCTCGGGAACCTCGTCGGTCTCCTCGACGAAAACCGCACCGGCCTTCTGTAGCGCGTCGACCACGTGCCGGTTGTGGACGATCTCGTGGCGCACATAGACCGGGGCACCGTGCTTCTCCAGCGCGCGCTCGACCGTTTCGACGGCGCGATCCACGCCCGCGCAGTACCCGCGGGGCTCGGCAAGCAGAACCCGCTTTTCGGTCGGGGCCTCCGTCACCGATCTGGATGCGCCGGGAATTCCCATATCAACAGTCGGCGGCATGGGTTCCAGGGTAGCGACTCAGAAGGTCCGGGCGGCTTTCGAAGCGCTTCAGCGCTGCGGCACCTCGATTTCGGAGACAAGTACCCGCACGCCACCGGTGGAAAGTCGCGCCATGGCGGCGAAGAATTTTCCCGCTTCCGGCGTGGTCACCGCCGCACTGACGCCGTCGTAGGTCGAGTAGTAGAGGTCGATCATGCGGTAAGCAGGCGTCGGACTGCCGTCTTCTTTCGGCCAGACCTTCGACGCCTCGAGCCGCAGATATCCCGGTATCCGCCGGGCGAGTTCCAGTTGCTCCGATTGATAGGCGGCTTCGAAAGCGGCCGGGTCGGTGGGGTTGTCGTAGATGACCGTCAACTTGGTTTCGGACAATGGATTTCCCTCGCGTCCTGGATCAGGCCGCGCTCCTGTGGCGGCGACCGCCGTCACCCTACCGCTGACCCGGGCTTTCAGCGATGTCGACGTCGGCGGTCCTTCCCGCCCCGCCGGATATGACGCGCCGCTGATCCGGTGGCCAGGAGATCATCCTCGGGCCGGCCACCGGGATCGTGCTGCCGGTCGCATAATCTGGACCCATGGCTACTGCACCGTATGGGTTTCGGCTACTGGTCGGCGCGGCAACGGTCGCCGTCGAGGAGACCTTGAAGCTTCCGAAAACCATCCTGATGTACCCGATGACGTTGGTCAGTCAGGCGGCGCACCTGGTGATGCTGTGTCAGCAAAACCTGGCCGAGCTGGTGATCAAGGGCGACACCACGCTGGAGTCGATCTTTCCGCCGAAGGACGAGAAGCCGGAGTGGGCGACGTTCGACGAGGACCTGCCCGAGGACGCCGACGGCGCATCCGCGGTCCCAGACGGCGCCGTCGACGTCGACGGCGAGCGCCGGGCCGAGGGACGGTTCGCCTTGTACTCGATATCCGATACGGACGATGCCGCGACCACACCGGCGCCCGCCAAACAACCGAAAAAAGCCAAGGCGACGGCGCCGGCGCCGGCGGTGGCAGCCGATCTCGACTACCCGGCCCTGACGCTGGCCCAGCTGCGGGCCCGGCTGCAATCGCTGGACGTCGACGAACTCGAAGCCCTACTGGCCTACGAGCAGGCCACCAAGGCCCGCGCTCCGTTCCAGACGCTGCTCGCCAACAGGATCACCCGCGCGACCGCCAAGTGAGCCAAGGGAATTCGGCCGAGAACCCCTTCCCGGTTCGCGCGGTCGCGATCCGGGTCGCCGGCTGGATCGACAAGTTGGGCACCGTCTGGGTCGAGGGCCAGCTGGCCCAGGTAACCATCCGGCCGGAGGCCAAAACGGTGTTCATGGTGTTGCGCGACCCGGCCGCCGACATGTCGCTGAGCGTGACGTGTTCGCGCGATCTGGTGGCGCGGGCCCCGGTGAAACTGGCTGAAGGCGTTCAGGTGGTGGTCTGCGGCAAGCCCTCGTTCTACACCGGTCGTGGCACGTTCTCCTTACGCCTCAGCGAGATTCGGGCAGTCGGCATCGGGGAGCTACTCGCACGCATCGACCGGCTGCGCCGGCTACTGGACGCCGAGGGCCTCTTCGACCCGCGACTTAAGCGGCCAATTCCGTTCTTGCCCAACACTATTGGATTAGTCACCGGCCGGGCGAGCGCGGCCGAACGCGATGTGACGACGGTGGCCGCCGCGCGCTGGCCCGCGGTGCGGTTCGCCGTGCGCAACACTGCCGTCCAGGGACCGAACGCCGTTCCGCAGATCGTCGAGGCGTTGCGCGAACTCGATCAGGACTCCGACGTCGATGTGATCGTGCTGGCCCGCGGTGGCGGCAGCGTCGAAGACCTGCTGCCGTTCTCCGACGAGACGCTGTGCCGCGCGATCGCGGCCTGCCGCACGCCGGTGATCAGTGCGGTCGGTCACGAACCCGATAACCCGCTGTGCGACCTGGTCGCCGATCTGCGCGCGGCCACGCCCACCGACGCGGCCAAAAAGGTGGTCCCGGATACCGCCGCCGAACTGCAGCAGCTGGACGATCTGCGCCGGCGCAGCGCGCAGGCCCTGCGCAATTGGGTGTCCCGCGAACAACGCGCCCTGGCTCAACTGCGCAGCCGGCCGGTGTTGGCCGAACCGCTGAAGGCCCTCGACTCACGCACCGAGGAAGTCCACCGCGCCCGGTCGGCGGTCCGCCGCGATATCAGCAGACTGGTGGCCGCCGAGAGCGAGCGCGTCGGTCATCTGGGCGCACGGTTAGCCACTCTGGGCCCGGCGGCCACTTTGGCCCGTGGCTACGCGGTGGTGCAGACGGTGCCCGCCGCGGGACCGATGGAGTTGCTGCGGTCGGTCGACGACGCTCCCCCCGGCACCAGGCTGCGGGTCCGAGTTGCTGACGGCGCCGTCACGGCGGTGAGTGAAGGGCGGATTGATGGCTTCTGAGGAGCCCAATGAGGAGACGTCGTCAATTACACCCATTAGTCAGCTCGGCTATGAACATTGCCGGGACGAACTCATCGGCGTCGTACGGCAGCTCGAGCAAGGCGGACTGGACCTCGAGTCGTCGCTGAAACTGTGGGAAAGGGGTGAGCAACTAGCAAAACGGTGCGAGGAGCACTTAGCTGGCGCTCGCCAACGGATCGCCGATGCGCTTGCCGCCGCCGAAGCCGAAGAAGGCTGATCCCGGTTCGGCCTCAAGCAGCTTTTTCCTTTCTGGAACACGTTTCAGTTATCCTTCGACACTATGGGTGATGCATCGTTGCAAACCGAACTCGGACGCGTACTGGTTACCGGGGGCTCAGGCTTCGTCGGCGCGAACCTGGTAACCACGCTGCTCGACCGCGGATACCAGGTGCGGTCGTTCGACCGCGCCCCCTCGCCGCTACCGCAGCATCCCAAGCTCGAGGTGCTGAAGGGCGACATCACCGACGCGGGCGTCTGCGCCGCGGCGGTGGACGGCATCGACACCGTGTTTCACACCGCGGCGATCATCGAGCTGATGGGCGGCGGGTCGGTGACCGACGAATACCGACAGCGCAGCTATTCGGTGAACGTCGAGGGCACCAAGAACCTGGTACACGCTGGCCAGCAGGCCGGCGTCAAGCGGTTCGTCTACACCGCCTCCAACAGCGTGGTGATGGGCGGCCAACGCATCTCCGGCGGCGACGAGACGATGCCCTACACAGACCGGTTCGCCGACCTCTACACCGAAACCAAGGTCGTCGCCGAGAAGTTCGTACTGTAACAGAACGACCAAAATGGCCCAGACGGCATGCTCACCTGTTCCATCCGGCCCAGCGGCATCTGGGGACACGGCGACCAGACGATGTTCCGCAGACTCTTCGAAAGCGTGGTCGCCGGCCACGTCAAGGTGCTCATCGGGAGCAAGAGCGCCAGACTCGATAACTCTTACGTGCACAACCTGATTCACGGTTTCATCCTGGCCGCCGAGCACCTGGTGCCGGGCGGCACCGCACCCGGGCAGGTGTACTTCATCAACGACGGCGACCCGATCAACATGTTCGAGTTCGCGCAGCCGATCGTGACGGCCTGCGGCGAGCGCTGGCCTCGGATGCGGGTACCGGGCCGGCCGGTGCGCGACGTGATGGCACTGTGGCAGTGGCTGTACTTCCGCTTCGGGCTGCCCAAGCCGCCGTTGGAGCCCCTTGCGGTGGAACGGCTTTACATCGACAACTATTTTTCGATCGCCAAAGCGCAACGCGACTTGGGCTACCAGCCACTGTTCACCACCGGGCAGGCCATGGAGGAGTGCCTGCCGTATTACAAAGACCTCTTTGAACAGATCAAGGGCTCCGCCCACCCGCATTTGACATCCGTCGTGGCCCCGCGGCCACCGGAGTAACGCGACTAGCGGAAGCTAACCATCTCGGCGCCCCAAGCGGTTCGAATGCCCGAGTCGAGATCGTGCACGACGTCGTCGTGGCGGTCGATGACCAAGCAGGCGCGGTCGGCTTCTTGGTAAGCCGTCCAGTCCGGCTCACCGGCTGGGCCCTGCGGTTTGCCCTGCGCAGCGAAGTTGATCCACCGCTGCCGCACCCTGCGCGAAATCGCTCTGGCGGTTTTGGCGCCACCGAGCTTCAAGGTGGGATCCTTGGGGCCCCCGAGATTGCCCCAGACATAAGGCAATTCGGTGGCATGGGCGGCCCGCACCAGGAACAGCTTGAGCAGCGGAGTCGCGTAGTCGAAGCGATACAGAAACACCGGCGCCGCCTTGCAGTGCCCTTCGGCCAGCCAGACCGACGGCATCCGGAACCCGACATCGGTGGCGATGCTCAAACCCCTTGATTTGCTTCGCATTCGGGGGTAGGCCGCGGCGAGCCGGTGCTCGGTGGGCAACTGCAAGTCGGGCTGTTCGGCGGCGATCTGGGTGAACATGGACCTGATCGCGGCGGGGGTGATCGGCATGAGTGGTGACTTCATCAACCGAAACAGCGCCGCTTCGTGCCGATTGGTACCGATGATTAACGGGACCGGATGTAACCGGCCCTCCTGCGCCAGCTTGACCGGGTAGTCGCTCAGCACGTCGCCGTCGACGATCGGGACGAACGCCAGCGTGCCGGGGTTACGCAACGGCACTTCGTTGAACAGCTGGCTCGTCGCCGACACGAGTGCGGCGCTCGGCACCTCACGCAGCCGCCCTACCTCGGACTCGCCGATGCCCAACTTCTCCAACACGGCTGTCGCCAGCTGCCGGGCCCTGCCGGTGTCGTATACCGATGTGGCCGGCGAACTTTGGGCGATCGCCCCGGCGAACAGACCCGCGGCCGCAGGGACAGCAAGCAAAGTCGTGACGATCCCCGCCCCGGCAGATTCGCCGAACAGGGTGACGCGCTCGGGATCGCCGCCGAAAGCCGCGATGTTGTCACGCACCCAGCTCAACGCCGCCAGCACATCACGCAATCCGATGTTCGAGTCGAAGCGCTGTTGCGACGAGGTGAACGACGACAGATCCAGAAAGCCGAACGCGCCGATCCGATAGTTGATCGTCACCACAAGAACGTCGCCGCCGCCGGCCAACCTGCGACCGTCATACAGCGGCTGGCTGCCGGACCCCAGCACATAGGCGCCGCCGTGCAGCCACACCAGTACCGGTTTCCGATCACCGGGGCGGGTGTCCGACGGTGCCCAGATGTTCAGGCTCAGGCAGTCTTCGCCTTGCCGCGCCCCCAAATCCAACGGGACGTTGGGGATCGCAGGCTGAGGGCAGGCCGGCCCGAAAGCGGTGGCGTCGATGACCTCGGTCCACCGCTCGGGCGGCTCAGGTGCCCGGAAGCGCAGGTCGCCCACCGGCGCCGCGGCGTACCGGACGCCTTTCCACACTGTGACCCGGCCATCTCGGCCATCCAGGCAGCCCCGCACCGGGCCGTTGCTGGTTTCGGCCACCCGGTCGTCGATCGACGTACGCGCCATACGGCTACGCCAGCCTCTCGATAAGGAACTCGACCACCCGCTTGCGGGCCTCATAGGCCGGCTGGCCGTCGACCTCACGGACCTCGAGGGTTAGCACCGAATGCGCCATCTTCCCGAAGCCGTGTTCGTTGCCCGCGCCCGAATCGATCTCGATCACCTCGAACGCATCGCCGAGCCGGTCCTTGAGCGTCTTGAACCGTTGGCCCGGGGACAGGGCGTCCTTGCTGAAGCGCAAACCGATGGCGCACAAGCCCTCGTTGGCACAGCGGTCGGCGACCGCTGCCAGTTCGGATTCGCTCAGCCCGGGGTCACGGCGTTGCGCACCGGTCAACGGAAACGGCACCGAAGGCTGGCTGAGCACCGGCGCCAGCACACTGTCGTCGACGGCGGCGGCCAGCGCGAAGCCGCCGGTGAAACACTGACCGATCACTCCCACACCCTTGCCCGGCGTCGACGCGTTCAGGTCACGCGCCAGCGCGCGCAAAAACAACGCCACCGGCCGCTGCTTGTTGGTGGCCAACGCCGCGAATTCCTTTCCCACACACACCCGTGCGAGGCTCTCGACGATATAGCCGGCCGTCGCGGGCTTGCCCGGCTCTCCGAACAGCGACGGGATAGCGACGGTGAACCCGTTGTCCACCAGGTGATTGCCCAGCCCCAGCACACCGGGATGGATCCCGGGTATCTCGGGAATCAGCACCACCCCAGGGCCGGCGCCCTTGCGGTAGACGTCGTGGGTATAGCCGGCACCGGTGAACGGCGCCGCCAACCAACCAGAAAGGTCCGCTTCGGGTGCAGTCACTCCGATATCCCTTTCGCGCTATCGACTTGGTAAGGGCGGCTGCGATTGCGTCGCCGTCGCCAGCGTACGGAACTGGTCGGTGCTGCCGGCACCGGTGATGGCGATCTGGGTGGGGCCGACCGGGCTAGCGAGCCTGGTGGTCCACACCGGCTCGCCGGTTTGTCCACCCTGATAGACAACCCAGCTGGTGCCGGCGACGTCCGCGGTGCCGGTCGGGAACATCGAGGGGTGGATCGAGCCGACCAGCTTGTCCTCGTCGGCGTTGCTCTGGGTCAGGCTCACATACATCCCGGTGGGGGTGATGTACCCGACGGTCGAGGTGGCCGCATTGAGACGCTGACCGGTCGAGGTATCGGTTCGCCCGTTCTCGATGCCGCCGCGACCGCCGGAGTTAGGCTGCCAGCCCGCGGGCAACCGGGGCAACCGGATCGGGAACCCCAGCGTGGTGGCGTCCGCATGCAGGGCCGCGGACACGTCATAGGACGGAATGGTGCCCTTGGTTGACCCACCCGGCTGAAACGAGCACATCCCGACCAGACCCGCCAGCAGGACGCAGCCCACCACCAGCGGGCCCAGCGACCAGAACATGTCCCGGCCGTCCTGCAGCAGCCGCGGTTTCGGCGGCCTTGCAACAGGCCCACGTGTGGGCCCCGGCTGGCCGGTGCCCTCAGAATTCGGCGGCTGCACGGTCATTCCTCGAGTATCCCAGCTACAACCCACCGTTCCGCTTCTGGGACAATCGGCAACCATGACAGCTCAAGGCGCCGTCGCTGGCCGCGACCCGTCGCAGCCACGGACCCGCAAGGAAGCGCCGGACCGCAACCTGGCCCTGGAACTGGTGCGAGTCACCGAAGCCGGCGCCATGGCCGCGGGCCGCTGGGTGGGTCGCGGGGACAAGGAGGGCGGCGACGGCGCAGCTGTCGACGCCATACGCGAACTGGTGAATACCGTCTCGATGCGCGGGATCGTGGTCATCGGCGAAGGCGAAAAAGACGAAGCGCCCATGCTCTACAACGGCGAGGATGTCGGCAACGGCGACGGCCCGGACTGCGACTTCGCCGTCGATCCCATCGACGGCACCACCCTGATGAGCAAGGGCATGCCCAACGCCATCTCGGTGCTAGCGGTGGCCGACCGCGGGGCGATGTTCGACCCGTCGGCGGTGTTCTACATGAACAAGATCGCCGTCGGGCCCGACGCCGCGCACGTGCTCGACATCACCGCACCCATCGCCGACAACATCAGGGCGGTCGCCAGGGTCAAGGAATTGTCGGTGCGTGACATGACGGTGTGCATCCTGGACCGTCCGCGACACAAGCAGCTCATCGAAGACGTGCGCGACACCGGTGCACGGATCCGGCTGATCACCGACGGCGACGTCGCCGGCGCGATCTCGGCCTGCCGCCCCGACTCGGGCACGGACATGCTGGCCGGTATCGGGGGCACCCCAGAGGGCATCATCGCCGCCGCCGCGATCCGCTGCATGGGCGGAGAGCTCCAGGCGCAGCTGGCGCCCAAGGACGACGCCGAACGGCGCAAGGCTCTCGACGCCGGCTACGACCTCGACCAGGTGCTGACCACCGCGGACCTGGTGTCCGGGAACAACGTCTTCTTCTGCGCTACCGGGGTCACCGATGGCGACCTGCTCAAGGGCGTGCGCTACTACCCCGGCGGCTGCACCACCCAGTCGATCGTGATGCGTTCGAAGTCGGGCACGGTCCGCATGATCGAGGCCTACCACCGACTCTCGAAGCTCAACGAATACTCCGCCATCGACTTCACCGGCGACAGCAAAGCCGCCTATCCCCTCCCCTAGCAGAAGAGGAACCCAGTTACATGGCCGAGGAAGCCGAATACCGTATCGAGCACGACACCATGGGCGAGGTCCGGGTACCGGCAAAAGCCTTGTGGCGAGCCCAGACTCAGCGCGCAGTGGAGAACTTTCCGATCTCCGGACGCGGCCTGGAACGTGCTCAGATCCGGGCTCTGGGACTGCTCAAGGGCGCCTGCGCGCAAGTCAATAAGAACCTCGGGTTGCTGGCACCGGAAAGGGCCGACGCGATCATCGCGGCCGCGGCCGAGATCGCCGACGGGAAACACGACGAGCAGTTCCCCATCGACGTCTTCCAGACCGGCTCGGGCACCAGTTCCAACATGAACACCAACGAGGTGATCGCCAGCATCGCGGCCGCCAATGGAGTCGCGGTGCACCCCAACGACGACGTCAACATGTCGCAGTCGTCCAACGACACCTTTCCGACCGCCACGCACATCGCGGCCACCGAAGCCGCGGTTCGTCATCTGATTCCGGCGCTGCAGGTGCTGCACAACGCGCTGGCCAGCAAGGCCCGCGAGTGGCACACGGTGGTCAAATCGGGCCGCACGCACCTTATGGATGCCGTTCCGGTGACGCTGGGGCAGGAATTCGGCGGATATGCCCGTCAAATCGAGGCCGGCATCGAACGGGTGCAGGCGTCCCTGCCCCGGCTGGGTGAGCTGGCAATCGGCGGCACCGCGGTGGGCACCGGCCTCAACGCTCCCGAGGGCTTCGGAGCCAAAGTGGTCGAGACGCTGGTCGCTGAAACCGGCCTGACCGAATTGCGCACGGCAGCAAACGCTTTCGAGGCCCAAGCTGCCCGCGACGCATTGGTCGAGGCGTCCGGCGCGCTGCGCACAATTGCGGTGTCGCTGACGAAGATCGCCAACGACATCCGCTGGATGGGATCGGGCCCGCTGACCGGGCTGGCCGAAATCCACTTACCCGACCTACAGCCGGGCAGCTCGATCATGCCCGGCAAGGTGAATCCGGTTCTGTGCGAAGCGGTTACACAGGTCGCCGCGCAGGTGATCGGCAACGACGCCGCGGTCGCGTGGGGCGGCGCCGGTGGCGCCTTCGAGCTCAACGTCTACATCCCGATGATGGCCCGCAACATCCTGGAGTCGTTCAAGCTGCTGACCAATGTGTCAACGCTGTTCGCCGAGCGCTGCATTACCGGCCTGTCGGCCAATGTCGAGCATCTGAAGGAGCTGGCCGAGTCGTCGCCGTCCATCGTGACGCCACTGAATTCGGCCATCGGCTACGAGGAGGCCGCCGCGGTGGCCAAACAAGCCCTCAAGGAACACAAGACCATTCGCCAGACGGTGATCGACCGTGGCTTGATCGGGGACAAACTCTCGCTCGAGGAGCTGGATCGTCGGCTCGACGTGTTGGCGATGGCCAAAGTGGCCAAAGTAACTGACAACTAGTGTTTGATCCCGACTGTCGGCCGTATGCACCAAATCGCTAACGATTCCGTGCATAGACCCCACAGTCGGCACGCTAATCGGGCCCGTCATTTAAGAATTTTTCAGGAATCGCGCACATAATTGGTGACGCGATAGCGCGGCCGCCTCGGGGAGGCGGCCGGTGAAAGTGAGGGTGATTCGATGACGGCTCCTCCAGGCGGCCCCTACGGCCAGGATCCTTACCGAACGAATCCGTATGGCCAGGGCCCATATTGGGGCGGCCAGCCGCAGGGTGGGCCGCCCCCATACCCGCAAGGCGGGCCGCCCCCATACCCCCAGGGCGGTCCGTACTCCTACCCGCCGGCCGGCTACCCACCGGATCCCACCGGCGGGGGCGGCTACCCGCCGCCGTACCAACCGCATGAGTACTCCCAACCCGGCCAGCAGGTCCCCCCGGGCTGGCCGGCCGGGTCTTATCCTCCCGGACCGCCGCCGCCGGGCGGCCCACGCTCGAAGCTGCCGTGGCTGATTGTCGCCGGCGTCGCCGTACTTGGGGTGATCGCACTGGTAGTCATCCTGGCGCTCAGCCTGGGCAACTCGAACAAGCCGTCTACGACTAACCCGGCCGGCACCTCGGCGGCCCCGTCGTCGCAAAGCGCTCCGACGTCGGAGCCGAACAACACCCAGCAGACCGCGACCGACTGCACGCCCAACGTGTCCGGCGGCGAGAAGCCCGCGGGCGGCTCGCCGATCAGCGCGGGCCAGCTGTCGTTCCCGACCACCGCGGCCCCCGGCTGGATGCCGATCTCGGACGACCAGACCCCGAACCTCATCGGCGCCGTGGGCGTCGCCAAAGAGGTTCCCGGGGCCAACCAGTGGGTGATGCAGGCCGAGGTCGCCGTCACCAACTTCGTCTCCAGCATGGACGTCTCCGCGCAAGCCTCGAAGTTGGTGCAATGCGTGGCCAGCGGCCCCGGCTATGCCAACGCCTCGCCGACCCTGGGCCCGACGAAGGCATCGTCGCTCACGGTCGACGGGATCAAGGCCGCCCGGGTGGACGCCGACGTCACGATCGCCGACCCCGCGCGCAGCGTGAAGGGCGACTCGCTGTCCATCGTCGCCGTCGACACCAAACCTGTCACCATCTTCCTGGGCGCAACACCCATTGGCGATGCGGGCTCAGCCGGCCTCATCAATCAGGTCATCGGGTCGCTCAAGGTCGCGAAGTAAGCGGGACCGAGATTTGCGTGGCTTCGGAGCGGCCGCGCAGCACGGTGGAATGGCTCTCCGACCACTGCCCGCGCTCGGCCTCATCGGCGTGCTCGATAGCGGCCGCCGAGCACAGGCTTCGCGACTCCGCGGTCTTGGCGAGGTCGGCCAGCCGCGCGGCCTCGTTAACCGCGTCACCGATAACCGTGTATTCGTAACGGTTTTCGGCACCGATGTTGCCGGCGAAGACCCGTCCCGCCGAAACACCGATGCCGAAGTCCACCGGTAGTTGCCGGAGCTTGGTGGCCAGGGCACGTGCGGTCGCCAGCGCTGCCGAGGCCGGCGAACTCATCCGCAACGGCGCACCGAAGACGGCCAATGCGGCGTCGCCGGCGAATTTGTTGATCAGCCCCTGACGCTCGTCGACGGCGCCGACGACGATCCGGAAGAAATCGTTGAGCACCTCGGCAACCTCTTGCGGCGGACGGCTTTCCGCGAGCTGCGTGGAGCCCACCAGGTCGATGTAGAGGACCGCGGCCTCCACCACGTCGCCCGACAGCTGCGCGCCTTCTTCGATGGCGCGGCGGGCGACGTCGGTTCCGACGTAACGTCCGAACAGGTCGCGCAGCCGGTCACGTTCGGCGAGTCCGGTGACCATCCGATTGAATCCCGTTTGCAGGCGCCCGATTTGGGATCGTTCGTACGCGCCGACGCGAGTTTCCATGTGGCCGTGTTCGACCTGGGACATCGCGTCGACGACTTCGCCGAGCGGATCGGCGATGGAGCGCGACGTCAGGATCATCATCGGCAGCCCGAGGATCAGCGCCGCCAGCGACATCACCAAGATGGGCGCATCGAGCGTTGCGGACCGTTGGATGAGCCAGCCGTAGGAACGCAGCACGACGAAGGTCGCGATCACCCCGACGGGCACCGCACTACACAGGAACCACATGAGAACCAGCCGCGCGAACACCCCGGGCACCGCCAATCGGGGCGTGGCGTCCCGGGTGGCGGCGAACATGATCGGCCGCAAGGTGCGTTGGGAAAGCAGCAGGCCGGTGCCGGCGGCAGCGGGTCCGCCGAGCAGCACACCGATCAGCAAGGGCAGCAGCAGCGCGCTCCCGCCGGTCCGATTGAGTAGTGCCATGACCGCGGCGCTGAACGCCCAGGCCGCCATCAGGATCGCCGACTGGCGGCCCGCGAGCTTCATTGCACCTTCGCGCTGATCCTTGGTCGGTTCGTCCCCGGCGAGAAACCATCGCAGGGTGGGGGCCAGGCTGAAGGTGCTCGCAATCCCGACGGCGATGGTCGCCAGCACGACCAGCACCACGACGGCCACCTGGTTTTTTTCCTCGAAGCGCAGCGAGGTGTGGCCCCGCAGCGGGATGAGGATGGCGGCCACGTCGATGACAGCCAGAACGTAGGCCAGCGCGAGGTCGACCCCGTATTGGATGAGGTATCTGCGGGCGGTTCTCGGCTTAGGCACCGTTGTTCGGCCCGCCCGAGTTCTGGCCCGGAATGTCGGTGATCGGGAAGTTGGGCATTGGCTTGGGCGAGGGAGTGTTGGGCAGCGTCGGGATCTGGCTGGCCGGAATGTCGTGCAGTTCGTTGGCGGGCGGACCGTTCTCGCGGCTGCCGTAACTGCTGCCCGGCGCCCGCGGGCCGAGCAGTTCGCTGACCGTCACCAGGCGGTAGCCGTTGGCCTTGAGGACCGGGATGAACTGGTACACCAGGTCGACGGTGCTCGAGTAGGTGTTGTGGAACAACACCACCGAGTTCGGCTTGATATAGGTCATCAGCATGTACCGTGTCGCCGCCGTGTTGGAGTCGTTGGCCCAGTCGAAAGGAATCACGTCCCAAAGGATTTCGGCCAAACCAAACTGGCCGGCAGCCTGACGGACTACGGGGTCGGACAGTCCGCCGGCCGGACGGTAGAGGTTCGGCGTGCGGCCGGTCGCGGCAGTGATGGCGTCGTTGGCGCGGGAAAACTGGCCGGCAATGTCCTCGGGCGGGATCGTCGTCATGTTGGGGTGTTCCCAGGTGTGACTGCCGATCTCCATCCCCGCATCGGCGATGCGCTTGGCCCCCGCCGGGTTGGCTGCCACCTTGTTGCCGATCAGGAAGAACGTTGCCTTGGCGTCGTTGTCCTTCAGGATTTGCAGCAGCCGTTCGTCAAAGGGCCCGGGGCCGTCATCGAAGGTCAGCGCGACACACTTGACCACCGCGCAGCTGCCGTTATCGGCGCGCGTCACGTGGCCGGTGAGGCCGCCGATCACCAGCACCGCCCCGGCCGCTACGACGCCGATGACGGTCCGCCAGTAGCGCCACGCCTGGTTGTCAGGTCGTTTCGGCACTAAAGAAGCGTACCGAAATGCCCGGTCACTACGGTCCGGTGATCTCTTCGAGCATCTCGGTGACCAGCGCGGCGATCGGCGACCGTTCGCTGCGCAGCAGGGTGATGTGCGCGAACAGCGGATGGCCTTTGAGCTTCTCGATCACCGCGGCGACCCCGTCGTGACGGCCGACGCGCAAGTTGTCGCGCTGCGCAACGTCGTGGGTCAGCACCACCCGCGACCCCGCGCCGAGGCGGGACAGCACCGTCAGCAGGACGTTGCGCTCGAGGGACTGCGCCTCGTCGACGATGACGAACGAATCATGTAAGGAGCGGCCCCGGATGTGGGTCAGCGGCAGCACCTCGAGCATGCCGCGGGACAGCACCTCCTCGAGCACCGCGGGGCTGGCCAGCCCTTCGAGGGTGTCGAACACCGCCTGCGCCCAGGGACCCATTTTTTCGCTCTCGCTGCCGGGCAGGTAGCCGAGCTCTTGGCCGCCGACCGCGTACAGCGGGCGGAAGACCACCACCTTGCGCTGGGTCCGGCGCTCCAGCACCGCCTCCAGGCCGGCGCATAACGCGAGCGCCGATTTGCCGGTGCCGGCCTTGCCGCCCAGCGACACGATGCCGACCGACTCATCGAGCAGCAAGTCCAGCGCCACGCGCTGCTCCGCGGAACGGCCACGCAGCCCGAACACCTCGCGGTCACCGCGAACCAGCTGGACCTGCTTGGCCGCGTTGACCCGGCCGAGCGCATGAGAGCTGCCGCCCAGCAGCCGAATCCCGGTGTGGCAGGGCAGGTCTCGGGCGTCGGGCAGATCAATTTCACCCTCGGCGTAGAGCGCATCGATGTCCTCGGTGGAGGTCTCGATCTCCCGCATCCCCGACCAGCCGGAGACGACGACGTCCTGTGCGTGGTACTCGTCGGCGGGCAGGCCCACCGCGGCGGCCTTGACCCGAAGCGGAATGTCCTTGCTGACCAAAGTGACCCGCTTGCCTTCGGCGGCGAGGTTGGCGGCACAGCTCAGGATCCGGGAGTCGTTGCTGTCCGTCCGGAAGCCGGCGGGCAGCACCGTCGGGTCAGTGTGGTTCAGTTCGACGTGAAGCGTACCGCCTTGTGTCCCAACGGGAATCGGCTGATCCAGCCGTCCGTGCTCGAGCCGAAGATCGTCGAACAGACGTAACGCCTGGCGGGCGAACCAACCCAGCTCATGATGATGGCGTTTGGCCTCAAGTTCGCTGATCACCACCAGCGGAACCACGACCTCGTGTTCGGCAAACCGGCTGCACGCCCACGGGTCGGACAGCAAAACGGAGGTGTCGAGCACGTACGTCCGGGTATCGGTCACCAAGCGCTCCTCGTGCTAAACCCGCGAGGCCCCACGCGGGCGGGTCGAGGGGAACTGCGGCACCAGGACCGGGGCCGGTCCTGCCTTGAGAACTACCGGAGTAGTGACCGGAGGCGCCGCCCTGGCAGCAGATTATGTCGCTGACCATCAGAAGGAACGCTACTCTCGTGGGCGCATCGCCGCCCGGCAGGCGCGCCGACCGCTGGCCCGATGGTCGCGACCCGCTGCGCGCAGCTTCGCCGCGCTTGCGATCGCTCCTTGCCCGATGGTCGCGACCCGCTGCGCGCGGCTTCGCCGCGCTTGCGATCGCTCCTAGCCCGATGGTCGCGACCCGCTGCGCGCGGCTTCGCCGCGCTTGCGATCGCTCCTAGCCGGTGACGAACTTCCGCAGTCGCGGCTCGTCGGCCACGTCCCATGCGGTGATGCGGTCGGAGATCGCCTGCCGCAACTCGGCTGGCCCGAAAATGCCTGCCTCGGCGACGTTTTGGACCTTGTCGTGGTAGGTGTCGATGTCAGCCCCGACCACTTGGAGATCCGCCGCGCGTGCGGCGATCGCGGCGATGGTCTCGTCGCGCGTGTACTCGAGGCAATGCGCGACGAGGTTGGCCCAGAACAGCTCGTGGCGCTCTTCGTCCCTGCGGATGCGGTCGACGAGCCCGGCCAGGATGGGCTCCTCGATCATCGCCGCCAGGTTGGCGCAGTAAACGGCGTGGGTGCGTTCGGTGAACGCCATGTACACCAGGGTCTCGACCTGTGTGTACATGTCGCCGCGATAGCCCTTCATCACGTACTGGACCCGCGCCTCCTCGTTGGCGGTCGGGTCGACCTCGCGGGTAACCACCAGGTATTCGCGCAGCGCGATAGCGTGCAGGTGTTCCTCGGCGGTCCACCGCCCCAACCAGCGGCCCCACCACTCTTCGAGGATGAAGTGCTCAACCAGCTCGCGGTGATGGGCCGAGAGGTTGTCCTTGAGCAGTAGCAGGATCTCGCAGGCATCGGTGATGGTCCTGGGCAGTGTCATCTGGGACGGGTCCCAGTCGCGGCCGCCGAGGAAGGCGAAGTTCTCGCCCCGCTCGAACGGCACGTAGTCGTGAGCGAACCAGATGTCCTCGGTGTTGAGATGGCGATCCATGTTGGCTTCGCACACCGGCTCGAGTTCGAGGGTCAGCGGACCAGCGACAGGTTTCTGTGCCATGCGGTTAATGTAACCCGTAGACACAGGTTGTTGAAATTGCCGCGCGCCGTGTCGCGGGCCAAGCGGGGCGAGCAGACGCAAAAGCACCCGCACGCGCGGCGTGTCGGGTGCTTTTGCGCCTGCTCGGCGGGTTAGCGACTGGCAAGGCTCCAGTCCTCGAGGCCCTCGTACAGCGGGAACTCCCTGGCCAGCCGGGTCACCCGGGCACGCAGCCCGGACACGTCGGCGGAGCTGCCCGCGGCCAGCGCGGTCGCGATGACGTCGGCAACCTCGGTGAACTCGGCGTCCCCGAAGCCGCGGGTGGCCAGCGCCGGGGTGCCGATCCGCAGGCCAGAGGTCACCATCGGCGGCCGCGGGTCGTTGGGCACGGCGTTGCGGTTGACGGTGATACCGACCTCGTGGAGCAGGTCCTCGGCGGCCTGACCGTCCAGCGGCGAGTCGCGCAGGTCGACCAGCACCAGGTGGACGTCGGTGCCCTTGCTGACCACGGACACGCCGGCCTTGGCGACGTCGTCGGCCAGCAGCCGGTCGGCGAGGATCCGGGCCCCGGACAGGGTGCGCTGCTGGCGGTCGGCGAACTCGGGCGTGGAGGCGATCTTGAGCGCGACGGCCTTACCGGCGATGACGTGCATGAGCGGGCCGCCCTGCTGGCCGGGGAACACCGCGGAGTTGATGGCCTTGGCGTACTCCTGCTTGCCCAGGATCATGCCGGAGCGCCCGCCGCCCAGCGTCTTGTGGATGGTGGTGGACACGATGTCGGCGTGTGGCACCGGGGACGGATGCAGCCCGACGGCGACCAGGCCCGCGAAGTGCGCCATGTCGACCCACAGCTTGGCATCCACCTCGTCGGCGATCGACCGGAACGCCTCGAAGTCCAGCGTGCGCGGGTACGCCGACCAGCCGGCGATGATCACCTTGGGACGGAACTCGAGCGCCTGAGACCGCACCACGTCCATGTCGATCAGGTGCGTCGTCGGGTCGACGCCGTAGAAGCCGTTCTCGTACAACTTGCCGGAGAAGTTGAGCTTCATGCCGTGCGTCAGGTGACCGCCGTTGGCGAGGTCGAGGCCCAGCAGGCGCTCGCCCGGCGACATCAGCGCGGCCAGCACCGCAGCGTTGGCCTGGGCGCCCGAATGCGGCTGCACGTTGGCGAAGTCAGCGCCGAACAGCGCCTTGGCGCGGTCGCGGGCGATGTTCTCCACCACGTCGACGTACTCGCAGCCGCCGTAGTACCGCCGTCCGGGGAGTCCTTCGGCGTACTTATTGGTCAGCACGCTGCCCTGAGCCTGCAGCACCGCGCGCGGGACGAAGTTCTCCGACGCGATCATCTCCAGGGTGTCCCGTTGGCGCCCGAGTTCCTTGCCCAGCAGCTCGGCGATATCGGGGTCGACTTCGGCGAGCGGGGCGGACATGACGGACTCGGTGGTGCGAGCTTCGGATGCTGTGGTCACGCGCGCCAGTCTACTTAGCGTGCTTTTGGCCAGCCCAGCCGTTGGGGGGGTGCTGGGCCCTGCCACACTGGCACTATGCCGCGGCTGAGCGAGCCGAGCCCCTACGTGGAGTTCGACCGGAAGCAATGGCGTGGGCTGCGCATGTCGACGCCGCTGGCCCTCACCGAAGAGGAACTGATCGGCCTGCGCGGTCTGGGCGAGCAAATCGACCTGCTGGAGGTCGAAGAGGTCTACCTGCCGCTGGCCCGGCTGATTCACCTTCAGGTGGCGGCGCGTCAACGGCTGTTCGCCGCCACCGCGGAGTTCCTGGGTGAGCCGCAGCAAAATCCCGGCCGGCCGGTCCCGTTCGTCATCGGCGTGGCCGGCAGTGTGGCGGTCGGCAAGTCGACCACCTCACGTGTGTTGCAGGCGCTGTTGGCCCGCTGGGATCACCATCCCCGGGTTGACCTGGTGACCACCGACGGGTTTCTCTACCCCAATAACGAACTGGACCGGCGAAACCTCATGCACCGCAAGGGTTTTCCGGAAAGCTACAACCGCCGGGCGCTGATGCGGTTCGTGACGTCGGTGAAGTCTGGCTCGGACTACGCGTGCGCGCCGGTGTATTCGCACCTTAAGTACGACGTCATCCCCGGCGCCAAGCACGTGGTCCGTCATCCCGACATCCTGATTCTGGAGGGCCTCAACGTCCTGCAGACCGGGCCCACCTTGATGGTGTCCGATCTGTTCGACTTCTCGGTCTACGTCGACGCCCGGATCGAGGACATCGAGCAGTGGTACGTGTCGCGGTTCTTGGCCATGCGCACGACGGCGTTCGCCGACCCGGAATCTCACTTCCACAACTACTCGGCGCTGACCGACTCCAAGGCGGTCGTCGCCGCGCGCGAGATCTGGCGGTCGATCAACCGGCCCAACCTGGTCGAGAACATTCTGCCGACGCGACCCCGCGCGACCCTGGTGTTGCGCAAGGACGCCGACCACTCGATCAACCGGTTGCGCCTGCGCAAGCTGTAGGGGCGGGATTCACACCGCCAGGCGGCGCACTCCCACGTATTGCAGCCAGGCGAAGAACGCCGTGTACACACCGCCGGCCAACGTCGCGGCGATTCCGGTGACAGTCATCGGCACCAACTCGGCGGCCGCAACCGCCGCCACGGTGTAGATGATGTTGGCCGCGACGACGCCGATCCCGGCACGGCGCAGGTTGGGCAACGCGGCCAGGCTGAACACGACCAGCCCATAGAGCACGAAGAAAGCCGACATGGCGTATTCCGGGCCCGACGTCAGGCCCGTCAGCGACGAGAGCGGGCCGGCGACGAAGGCGGCGGCCAGGCCGAACAGTCCGGTCAGGGTGGCATCGGCGCGCATGGCGAACCGCAACAGCGAATCGCTCGAGTCGTAGAGGTACCGGGTTGTCGCACCAGAGAAAGTGGTCATGCGAATTAACTCCTCGTCATGGCAGACGGAGGGGGTCGGACGATTTCGATGTTGCTGTCCGGGCACTGCCAAATCGACGCTCGACACTGCCAAGTTCTGCCATGAGTGAAATGACCAGCTAGTTCGCCCGGATATTCCCGTCGGAGGAATTCTTTACTCGCTGGAAATCGAACCGCGCCCGCGCAGATCGGCCGCGATCACCCGGGCCGCCACGTTCTGCCACTTGTGCAGCGAGCGCTGGGGGACCCGAGCCAGCCGCTCAGCGTGAACACCACCGCCGACAGGGCAGCCATTTCTCACTTACCGTACCGGCGATGCCGGTGGCTGTAGTCACGCAGCGCACGCAGGAAATCGACGCGCCGGAACGCGGGCCAGTGTGCTTCGGTGAACCACATCTCCGAATAGGCGCTCTGCCAGAGCAGGAATCCGGACAGGCGTTGCTCGCCGGATGTGCGGATCACCAAATCAGGGTCGGGTTGCCCGGAGGTGTACAGGTTTTCCGAGATGGCCTCGGCGGTCACCGCCTCGATCAACTCCTCGCCCGTCGCGCCGTTCGCGAGTTCCTTGCCCAACAGGCCGCGGACCGCGTCGACGATTTCCTGACGGCCGCCGTAGCCGACCGCGACGTTGACGTGGAACGGCGCGACGCCCGGGGTGGACTCCACCGCGTCGCGTAGCCGGCGGGCCGGTTCCTCACCGAGCAGGGCCAGATCCCCGACGGTGCGCACACTCCAGCGATTCGCCGGGGCGCAGATCTCCTCGACGACGTCGGTAATGATTTCGATGAGGGCGGTGAGTTCGTCGGGATCGCGTTGCAGGTTCTCGGTCGACAGCAGATAGACGGTGGCCATTTCGATGCCGGCTTCCTGGCACCAGCGCAGCATCTCGGCGATCTTGATGGCACCCATCCGGTAGCCGTAGCTGACGTCGTCGTAGCCGGCGTCGCGCGCCCAGCGCCGGTTACCGTCGCACAAGACCGCGATGTGTCGGGGCAGATCGGATTTCGAGGAGGCCAGACCTTGCCGCAGCCGCAGTTCGTAGAGGCGATACAAGGGCTCCTTGAGCCGTGGCGGAATGATCTCCACGAGGATTCACACTACTGTGGTCTGGATACTGTGATCGGTAAGAGCCAGTGGCAATTCCAATCGAGGCGACCGGAGAAATGAGCAGTCAGACCAGCACGGTCACCAGCCCAGAGGACGAATCAGAGGGCGGCGCACTCAGCAACGCCGCCCATCAGATCGTCGACGGCGTCACCCAGGTCCTGACCAAGCCCCGGTTCCGCGGCTGGATCCACGTGTATTCGGCGGGCGCAGCGGTCTTCGCTGGCGCGTCGCTGATCGCGGTGTCGTGGGCGGTGGGGTCTACCCGCGCCGGGCTGGCAACGTTTGCCTACACGGCGGCCACCATTCTGATGTTCACCGTCAGCGCCACCTATCACCGCGTGCACTGGAAATCGCCGACCGCCCAGAAATGGATGAAGCGGGCCGACCACTCGATGATCTTCGTGTTCATCGCGGGCAGCTACACACCGTTCGCGCTGCTGGCCCTGCCGGGTCACGACGGGCACGTAGTGCTGTTGATCGTCTGGGGTGGTGCGCTGGCCGGGGTCCTGCTGAAGATGCTCTGGCCGTCGTCGCCGCGCTGGGTCGGCGTGCCGCTCTACATCCTGCTGGGCTGGGTGGCGGTCTGGTACACCGGCGAGATCCTGCACAACGCCGGGGTGACCGCGATGGTGCTGCTGTTCGTCGGCGGCGCCCTGTACAGCATCGGCGGCCTCCTTTACGCGCTGCGCTGGCCCGACCCGTGGCCGTCGACCTTCGGCTACCACGAGTTCTTTCACGCGTGCACGGCGGTGGCGGCGATCTGCCACTACATCGCCATGTGGTTCGTGGTCTTCTAGACCCCCAGCCCGCCGAGCGTCACGCCAGCGTGACTTTCGCGGTCGAGCGTCACGCCAGCGTGACGTTCGCGTCCGGACCTACCCGGGCAAGCCCAGCGCGGTCTCCAGCTCCGATGCCCCGGTGACCGGCAGGTCGCAGACCCGCCCCCGGCACACATAGGCCGCGTCGGCACCGTCCACCCGATCACGGCCGGCCAACAGCGTTGAGGAGTCCTTCTCACCGCCGACGACGATGGCCCCACCCGGGGCCAGTCGGCGCGCGTCGGCCAGCAGCGGCGACCCCTTTGCCTGGCATGCAACGGCGATCTGCAACGGTCCGCGCACGGCGGCTTCGGCGACCGCCAGCCAATGCCCGGCCGCGCGCGGCGCGCGCTCGAGCAACACCGAATGCGCGCTCAGCGCCTCACCCGCGGCCCGCAGATACGGCTCGGCGCGTTCGCTGTCGACCAGGTGCGCGGCGGTCAGCAGCGCCTCGGTGATCGCCGACGCTCCCGACGGTGTCGCACCATCCATCGGGTCAGCAGGCCGCAGCACCAAGGCCTCGGCATCGTCGGCGGCGTCGAACCAGCGGCCGGGGCGCTCCGGGTCGGCGAAGTGCCGCAGCGCCGCGTCCAAGAACTGCGTGGCCGCCGTCAGCAACGCCTCATCGGTGCTCAGCTGGTACACGGCCAACAAACCGGTGGCCAACATGGCGTGGTCTTCCAGGATCGCGGCGCTGTCGCCGACCACGCCGCCGAGGCTGGCGCGTCTCAGCCGGCCGTCGACGACGTGCACGTCCAGCAGCGCGGTCGCACACCGCTGCGCTGCCCTCACCAACTCGAGGTCCCCCAACGCCACGCTGGCCTCGGCCAGCGCAGTGATCGCCAGCCCGTTCCACGCCGTCACGACCTTGTCGTCGCGGCCGGGCTGGGCCCGGGTGAGCCGCGCGGCCAGCAGCGCACCGCGGATCCGGTCCAGCCGCACCGGATCGTCCGGATCAGAGCGCAGCTGCAGCACCGACCCACCGTGTTCGAACGTGCCGGACTCGGTGACACCGAAAACCTCTGCCGCCCAACGGCCGTCGTCGTCACCGAGCACCTCGACGAGTTGCGCCGGCGTCCAGACGTACGTGGAACCCTCCTGGCCGGCGGCGTCGGCGTCCAGCGACGAAGTGAACATGCCGTTGTCGGCCAGCCCATCGAGCAGAAACCGCGCGGTCTGCGCGGTGACCTTGTGTGCCAACGGATCTCCGGTGCGCCGCGCCCAGTGCGCGTACGCCCGCAACAGCAGCGCGTTGTCGTAGAGCATCTTCTCGAAATGCGGTATCACCCAGGCGTTGTCGACGCTGTACCGGGCGAAGCCGCCGGCCAGTTGGTCGTAGATACCGCCGCGGGCCATCGCGGCGCCGGTGCGCGACACGGCGTCGAGCGCCGCCGCCGACCCGGTGCGCTCGTAGTGCCGCAGCAGCGCCTCCAGCAGCGCCGACGGCGGGAACTTGGGCGCTCCGCCGAAGCCGCCGTGTGCGGCGTCCTGGTCACGCAGCACCGCCGCGACGGCGTGGTCGCACAGCGCGGGTTCGACCTCCGGGCCGCCGCCGGGCAGCCCTGAAGCCGCCGAACGCAGCTCACCCGAGATATGGTCGGACGCCTCTTCGACCTCCCCGCGGCGTTCCCGCCAAGTCTCGGAGACCGCCGAGAGTAGTTGCAGGAAGCTATCTTTCGGATAGTAGGTGCCGCAGTAAAATGGTCGGCCGTCGGGCGTGAGGAAACACGTCATCGGCCAGCCGCCCTGCCCGGTGAGCGCGACGGTGGCGTTCATGTAGACCGCGTCGATATCGGGTCGTTCTTCGCGGTCGACCTTGATGCACACGAATCCCGCATTCATCGCGGCGGCGACCGCGTCGTCCTCGAACGACTCATGGGCCATGACGTGACACCAATGACACGCGGCGTAGCCGATGGACAGCAGGATGGGCACGTCGCGCGCGGCCGCTTCCGCCAGCGCCTGCGGCGTCCACTGCTGCCAGTGCACCGGGTTGTCGGCATGCTGGCGCAGGTACGGGCTGGTGGCCCGCCCCAGAGTGTTGGTCCGCGACGCGTCAGCCGGGCTCATCGTCGGTGCCCGGTGCGCGTGGGGGTCCATCCACCGTGTCGGTGCCGTCGTCGGCGGCCTGGTCGGGTTCCGGGTGTTCCCGGTCGAATGATTTGGGCACCTTTTTCAGCTGCTTATTCATCGAGCGCACCAAGAACACCGTGGCGATCACCAGCAACACGATGACCAGCAGCCCCACCGGGCTGGCCTTGCCGAAGTCCGGGCCGTGATTGTGCGGCGTCCCGTCAGCAATCACAGTGAGCAGAAAGTGATTCACCCGTGTGTCTCGATCCCGGCGAACAGGTCGTTCTCGGGCACCTTCGCGGGAACCCGCGAGCGGGCCAACTCGAACTCCTCAGTCGGCCACAGCCGCTGCTGCCATGCAATCGGAACCGCGAAGAAGTCGTGGTTCGGGTCGATCTGCGTGGCGTGCGCCCGCAGCGCATCGTCCCGCTGGCTGAAGTACGCCGAGCATTCGACCCGCGTCGTCACTCGGGATTCGAACGGGTCGTGGGCGGGATCCCAGTGCTCGAGCCACTGCTTGAACGGGCCTTCCTGGCCGTGCTTGACGCATTCATCGTGGAACAGTTGCATCCGCGCCCGCAGGAAGCCGTGGTTGTAGTACAGCTTCGACACGTTCCACGGCTCACCCGCGTCCGGGAAGCGGGCGTAGTCGCCGGCCGCCTCGTAGGCACCTACCGAAACTTGATGGCAGCGAATGTGATCGGGATGCGGGTAGCCGCCGTTCTCGTCGTAGGTGGTCATCACGTGCGGCCGGAACTCTCGGACCACACGTACCAACGCCGCTACGGACACCTCGAGGGGAACCAGCGCGAAGCATCCCTCGGGCAGCGGTGGCGGCGGGTCGCCCTTGGGCAAGCCGGAGTCGACGAACCCAAGCCAGGTGTGCTCCACCCCGAGGATCGCGGCCGCCTTGGTCATCTCGTCGCGGCGGATCTCATCGATGTGCTCATGCACGCCGGGCAGGTCCATCGCCGGGTTGAGGATTTCGCCGCGCTCGCCGCCGGTCAACGTCACCACGAGCACGCGGTGCCCCTCGTCGGCGTAGCGGGCCAGGGTTGCCGCACCCTTGCTGGACTCGTCGTCGGGGTGGGCGTGCACCGCCATCAACCGCAGTTCGCTCACGTGTCCCCTCGTTCGTTGGATGCGTGACCCTATACTTCCAGTTCCCCGCTCACCGACAACTCCCGAGGGCATGACCCAGACTCCCGTTCCGCGTCCGGAAGCCCGCTACGGGCGTTCGCGACTGTCCCGCACTTCGCGGCGCCGCATAGCCATCGGCTTGCCGATGCTGATTGTCGCGGCCGGCATCGTCGCCGCGCTGGTGGGCTACCAATGGCTGGGCACCAGCGATGTCTCCGGCTCTCTCGCCGGCTATCAATTGATCGACGACGAGACGGCGTCGGTGACCATCAGCGTGACGCGCTCCAACCCATCGCGGCCAGCGGATTGCATTGTGCGGGTGCGGTCCAAAGACGGCAGTGAGACGGGCCGGCGGGAGGTGCTGGTTCCGCCGTCCGACCAAGCCACGGTCCAGGTGACGACGACGGTCAAATCCTTCCGACCCCCAGCGATGGCAGATATCTACGGCTGTGGTGTCAACGTGCCCGGCTACCTGCGCTCGGGCTGATCGAGACAAAAACGTTCAACTGCAGATATACAGTCATCCTTTGTTATCGCAGTGGTAACATGGGTGAATGCACGGTTCCGGCTGGGACCGTGTATTGCTGCATTAGTGCCCGTGAGCGACACGGAGCACGCGGCACCGGGGGCGAGAACCGGGCACTCCCAGCGGGGCCCAGGAGCTCACGCGGACACGCGGAGCCGAGAACACGAGGAGCACGACGAGATGACGGACACGCAGGTGACCTGGTTGACCCAGGAGTCGCATGACCGGCTCAAGACCGAGCTCGACCAGCTGATCGCCAACCGTCCGATCATCGCCGCCGAAATCAACGACCGCCGCGAGGAGGGCGACCTGCGCGAGAACGGCGGATACCACGCCGCCCGCGAGGAGCAGGGCCAACAGGAGGCCCGCATCCGCCAGCTGCAGGACCTGCTCAATAACGCGAAGGTCGGCGAGGCGCCCAAGCAGTCCGGCGTGGCGTTGCCCGGCTCGGTGGTCAAGGTCTACTACAACGACGACAAGTCCGACAGCGAGACGTTCCTCATCGCCACCCGTCAGGAGGGCGTCAAGAACGGCAAGCTCGAGGTGTACTCGCCGAATTCACCGCTGGGCGGCGCGCTGATCGACGCCAAGGTGGGCGAGACCCGCAGCTACCAGGTGCCCAACGGCAACACCGTCAAGGTCACCCTGCTCAGCGCGGAGCCCTACCACTCGTAGATTTTCCTTCCGCGAGCAGACGCAAAAGTACCCAAAATAGCCCAATTTCGGGGGGTTTTGCGACTGCTCGCCGTACTAGCCGAGCGCCTGATCGAGGTCGGCCAGCAGGTCGGCGATGTCCTCGATGCCGACCGACAACCGCACCAGATCGTCGGGCACTTCCAATTGCGAACCGACCGTGGACGCGTGGGTCATGAAGCTGGGGTGCTCGATCAGCGACTCCACCCCACCCAGCGACTCGGCCAGGATGAACACGCCGGTATTGGCGCACAGCCGCTCGGCGGCCGCACGGCCGCCGGCCATCCGCACCGACACCATGCCACCAAAGCCGCGCATCTGCCGCGCGGCGACCTGGTGCCCGGGATGGCCGGCCAAACCCGGATACAGCACCGTGCTCACGGACGGCTGCCCGGCCAGGAATTCCGCTACAGCCAAAGCGTTTTCGCTGTGCCGCTGCATGCGCAGCACCAAGGTCTTCAGGCCGCGCATCGTCAGGTAGGCGTCGAACGGGCCCGGCACCGCGCCGGCACCGTTCTGCAGGAAGCCGAAAGCCTGGTCCAGCTCTTCGTTGTTGGTGACCAGCGCGCCGCCCACGACGTCGGAGTGGCCACCGATGTACTTGGTCGTGGAATGCAGCACAACGTCAGCGCCCAGCGTCAACGGCTGCTGCAAAGCGGGCGAGGCAAAGGTGTTGTCCACCAACACTTTCGCCTCACGTTCCTTGCCGAGCTCGGCGATGGTTGCAATGTCGGCGATGGACAGCAGCGGATTGGTCGGCGTTTCCACCCACACCAGTCGGGTGCGCGGCGTGATGGCGGCGCGGACCGCGTCGACATCGGGCAGCGCCACCGGCGTGTAGTCGACGTTCCACTGGGTGAAGACCTTGTCGATCAGCCGGAACGTGCCACCGTAGGCGTCGTCGGGAATGACCACATGGTCCCCGGGCCGCAGCATCGCCCGCAGGGCGCAGTCGGTAGCGGCCATCCCGGAACTGAACGCGCGCCCGAAGGCGCCCTCCTCCACCGCGGCCAGCGAGGCCTCCAGCGCGGCCCGGGTCGGGTTGCCGGTGCGCGCATATTCGAATCCGCCGCGCAGACCGCCGACGCCGTCCTGGGCGAACGTACTGCTGGCGTAGATCGGCGCGTTCACTGCTCCGGTAGCCGGGTCCGGACGGTAGCCGGCGTGGATGGCCTTGGTGGACAGTCCGGTGTACGCGTCGTGTGCGTTGCGCTCGTGGCTCATCGACGATCAGCGTAGTGGGCTCAGCGGAGCCCCCGCCTGATCGGATCAGGTCAGAGCGGCAGGCACACCGTCGTCATGATCTTGTCGGCCAGGGTCTGCCGCTTGGAGTCCCACAGCGGGAACAAATAACCGACGTAGCAGATGATCGTGTCAACGAAGTGCGCGAGTTGGCGCACCACCGACATCCCGAAGCCAATCGGTTGCCCTGTGGTCTCGCTGACGACTTTGAACTTCAGCACCGACTTGCCGATGCTCGACCCGGTGGTTCCCTGGCGATAGCCGTAGTTCCAGACTCCGTACACCACGGCCAACAGCAAGGCCAACCAGTACGCCGCCATGCCGATGCCGCTGGTCTGGGTGACGCAGTACTGGCTGACGTCGTATTGCGTCGCGCCGCCGTAGCAGGACTGTGTCGTGGTGAGCGCTTGGATCAATACGCCGATGCCGACCACGACGGCGGCCGGGATGCCGTCGATGAGAGCGGCCAGCACGCGGGTCAACCACGGCGTGTAGGACTCCGTCGGCAGGGCGCGAACCGCCGGTCCGGGTGGTGGCGGCGCATAGCCGCCCGCCGACGGGGGAGGCGGCGGATACGAGGCGCCCTCGGGCAGCGGAGGCGGTGCGTAGGAACCGCCGGCTGCCCAGGGCGGCGGTGGAGGCTCGTGGCCGCCGGGCGGACCAGCAGGCGGTGGGTAGGACCCGGGGGGCGGCGGTTGATCGGTCATGGGACACCTTCCACTGCTGGGATGCCAAACCAGGCCGGATTACATTACCTGAGCGCCCCGCTACCGTCGCGCTGTTCCGCGTGACCCGTCCGAGAGAAAACCCAGCAGGTCATACCGGGTAATAACCCCGACCGGCTTGCCCTGCTCCACCACCATCAACGCGTCCCAGTCCCGCAGTGCCTTGCCGGCCGCCGTGAGCGGCTCGCCTGCGCCGATCATCCGCAGCGGTGGGCTCATGTGCAGCGAGACGGCGTCGACCAGGTTGGCGCGGCCCTCGAAGACCGCCGAGAGCAACTCGCGTTCGGAGACGCTCCCGGCCACCTCGCCGGCCATCACCGGCGGCTCGGCGCCCACCACCGGCATTTGGGACACCCCGTACTCCCGCAGGATGCCGATGGCATCGCGCACCGTCTCCGACGGGTGAGTGTGCACGAGGTTGGGCAGCTCGCCGGACTTGCGGCGCAGCACGTCACCGACCGTCGGCTGGTCGACCGACCCGTCCAGGCGGCTGCGCAGGAATCCGTATGAGGACATCCACCCGTCGTTGAAGATCTTCGACATGTAGCCACGGCCGCCGTCCGGCAGCAGCACCACGACCAGCGCGTCGGGCCCGGCTTCCTCAGCGGCCTTGACAGCGGCGACGACCGCCATCCCGCACGACCCGCCGACCAGCATCGCTTCTTCGCGGGCCAACCGCCTGGTCATGTTGAACGAGTCGGAGTCCGACACCGCGATGATCTGGTCGGGCACGCCTGGGTCGTAGGCCGCCGGCCAGAAATCCTCGCCGACGCCCTCGACGAGATAGGGTCGGCCGCTGCCGCCCGAATACACCGATCCTTCCGGGTCGGCGCCGATGATGCGCACCCGTCCGTCCGAAATCTCCTTGAGGTAGCGACCCGCGCCGCTGATCGTCCCGCCGGTGCCGATGCCGGCGACGAAGTGGGTGATTTTGCCGTCGGTGTCAGCCCAAATCTCGGGGCCGGTGGTCTCGTAGTGGCTGGCCGGACCCGCCGGGTTGGCGTACTGGTCGGGTTTCCAGGCGCCGTCGATCTCGGCGACCAGCCGGTCGGAGACGCTGTAGTAGCTCTGCGGATCGTTGGGCGGCACCGCCGTCGGGCACACCACCACCTCGGCCCCGTAAGCGAGCAACACGTTTCGCTTGTCTTCGCTGACCTTGTCGGGGCAGACGAAGACGCATTTGTAGCCGCGGTGCTGCGCGACCAGGGCCAGGCCCACCCCGGTGTTGCCCGACGTGGGTTCGACGATGGTGCCACCGGGCTTCAGCTGTCCGCTGGCCTCGGCAGCATCGATCATCTTGACCGCGATCCGATCCTTGGAACTTCCGCCCGGGTTGAGGTATTCGACCTTTGCCACCACGGCGCCGGCGCCGTCGGGGACGACGGAATTCAGCCGAACGAGGGGGGTGCCGCCGATGAGGTCACTGATGTGCTGCGCAATCCGCATGCATCAATGGTCTCAGGCCCAGCCGCCAGCGGCCGTATCTACCCGGTGGCCTCGCGGATGTAATCGCCGATCTGGCGCAGCGAACGGATCGCCTCGGGCACCAGCGGCGCGGCCAACTGGAAGTCATGAACCTGGCCGGGCCACACCCGGACCTCGGCCGGTACGCCGGCCGCCGCCAGCCGGCTCGCGGCCAGCTGCGCGTCGTGCAGCAGCACCTCGGATCCGGACACGTGTATCAGTGTTCGGGGCAAGCCGGGTTTGATGTGCTCCAACGGCTCGTAGATTTCTTCGGGCTTACCGTCGACCTCGTGTTTGGCGGCGGCATTAGCAACCAGCTCGACGAGCGCGTCGAAAGCGTTCGCGGGAAACATAGCGTCGGTTTTGATATTGGGGTGAGCCTGCTTGTATTCCTTTGCTAGCTGCAGCAGTGGCGAGATCGCCACCAGGGCGGCAGGCTCCTCACCCTCCGCCTGAAGCCTTTGCGCTAGCGCAAGCGACAGATATCCGCCGGCGGAATCGCCGGCCAGGACGATTTGATCCGGGTCGAACCCTTCCGCCCTTAGCCACCGGTACGCGTCGTAGCAGTCGTTGAGCGCCATGCCGATCGAATGCTTGGGCAGCAGCCGATAGTTGACGACCAAAACCGGGGCGTCAGCAAACGACGACAGCGCTTCGACCAGCCTGCCGTGCGAGTTGGCTCCACAGGTCAAAAAGGCGCCGCCATGCAAGTAGAGAATGACCCGGCGGCTGCCGTCCGCGGGTAGCACTCCGGGCGCCCGCACCAGTTGCGCCGACGCATTGGGCAAGCTCACCTCGGCCCGGACGGTGGCCGACATCGGCAGCAGCGCCTTGGCAGCCAAGTCGATGAGACCCCACGGCCAGGGCAGATTGGGGGCATGGCTTCCGGCCGCCAATACGGGCCGAATGGTCAGGCGCGACGCCAGCGCGGCTAACCGTGCCGCGACGCTTGGCCCGGATTCGAGGACCTCGACCGGCACGCCGTCACTGACGGCGAACCGGCGGGCCTCGACTCTGCGAGCGCGGAGAACCTCATGGGGGCCAGCGGCATTCCGGGGCGAGCCGGACACCTTAGTGGGTGCGGTCATGCTCAACACTTCCTACGCCTTTGTAGTCCGATACAGCATGTGACGAGTCCGGTGACCGTCCGGTTCATCCCGTTTGCCCAGGCGACCAGCCAACCCGTTGTTTTTAGCTTGACAGCCGTTACTGTGCACAACATTTGAAGAAGCTGATTTGATACCACAATTGCTCCGCACCGTGATCGAGTTATTTCTTAGCTATCTGCCCGAGCGTTACCAAAGCCACCGTAAAATGGCCCCCGTGACCATTCGGGTGGGGCGTCGTTCGACCATCGCTCTGGCTGCCGCGGGCGCACTCGCCTCGACGGGCACGGCCTATCTGGGCGCACGCAACCTGCTGGTGGGCCAGGCAACGCAGGCGCGCACCGTCATCCCCAAGTCCTGGGACATTCCGCCGCGCGCCGACGGCGTCTACACGCCCGGCGGCGGCCCCGTGCAGCGCTGGCAACGGGGCATGTCCGTTGACCTGCACATGATGATCTTCGGCGACTCGACGGCCACCGGTTACGGCTGTTTCAGCGCCGAAGAGGTGCCCGGTGTGCTGATCGCGCGGGGGTTGGCTGAGCGGACGGGAAAGAGCGTCCGGCTGAGCACGAAAGCGATCGTCGGCGCTACCTCGAGGGGCGTGTCCGGCCAGGTCGACGCGATGTTCGTGGCCGGGCCGCCGCCGGACGCCGCGGTGATGATGCTCGGCGCCAACGACGTCACGGCGCTCAACGGCATCAGCCAGTCGGCGCGGCGGCTCGCTTCGGCGGTGCGCAAGTTGCGCACGCGCGGTGCGGTAGTGGTGGTCGGAACCTGCCCGGATCTCGGGGTGATCGCCGCGATCCCCCAGCCGCTGCGGTCGCTGGCGCATTCGCGGGGTCTGCAGCTCGCCCGCGCCCAAGCCGCCGCGGTCAAGGCCGAGGGCGGTGTGCCGGTACCGTTGGCGGCCCTGCTGGCGCACCAATTCCGGGCCGCGCCCGAGCTGATGTTCTCCGCCGACGGTTTCCACCCGTCGCCGACGGCCTATGCGCTGGCCGCCGAGCAGCTCCTGCCCGTGCTGTGCGAGGCGCTGGGCGAAAAGGACGGCGTCCCTACAGTTGAGCCACCGGCGCACGTACCCGCTTAGTCTTAACTTTCTGGTTAACGACTAGATTTGTCTGGTCTTGTCTTGCCCCAGCGGAGGGAACCGTCATGCCGGAAGCCGTCATCGTCTCAGCAGCCCGCTCGCCGATCGGGCGCGCTATGAAAGGGTCGCTGGTCAGCATCCGACCGGACGACCTGGCCGTCCAGATGGTGCGGGCGGCGCTCGACAAGGTGCCCGCGCTCAACCCGCACCAGATCGACGACCTCATCCTGGGCTGCGGTTTGCCGGGCGGCGAACAGGGCTTCAACATGGCGCGCGTCGTCGCCGTCGCGCTGGGCTATGACTTCCTCCCCGGCACCACGGTCAACCGCTACTGCTCGTCGTCGCTGCAGACCACCCGGATGGCGTTCCACGCGATCAAGGCCGGCGAGGGCGACGCGTTCATCTCCGCGGGGGTGGAGACCGTGTCCCGGTTCGCCAAGGGGAGCTCCGATTCCCTGCCGGACACCAAGAACCCGCTGTTCGAATCGGCGCAGGAACGCTCAACCGCCGCGGCCGCGGGAGCCGACGAATGGCACGACCCGCGCGCTGACGGCAACATTCCCGATGTCTACATCGCGATGGGCCAGACCGCCGAGAACGTCGCCATCATGACCGGCATCAGCCGCGAGGAGCAGGACCACTGGGGGGTGCGCAGCCAGAACCGGGCCGAGGAGGCCATCAAGAGCGGGTTCTTCGAGCGCGAAATCACCCCGGTCACGCTGCCCGACGGCAACACGGTCAGCAAGGACGACGGCCCCCGGGCGGGAACCACGTACGAGAAGATCAGCGAGCTCAAGCCGGTGTTCCGGCCCAACGGCACGGTGACCGCGGGCAACGCCTGCCCGCTCAACGACGGGGCCGCCGCGTTGGTGATCACCAGCGACACCAAGGCCAAGGAACTTGGTCTCACGCCGCTGGCGCGCATCGTGGCCACCGGGGTCAGCGGCCTGTCGCCGGAGATCATGGGCCTGGGCCCGATCGAGGCGTCCAAGAAGGCGCTGCAGCGCGCCGGCCTGTCGATCAACGACATCGACCTGGTCGAGATCAACGAGGCCTTCGCGGTGCAGGTGCTGGGCTCCGCTCGCGAGCTGGGCATCGACGAGGACAAGCTGAACGTCTCGGGCGGGGCGATCGCCCTGGGCCACCCGTTCGGCATGACCGGCGCCCGTATCGCGACCACGCTGCTGAACAACCTCAAGACTCACGACAAGACGTTCGGCCTGGAAACCATGTGTGTCGGCGGCGGCCAGGGCATGGCGATGGTCTTGGAGCGGCTTTCCTAGCGCCGCCCAGGCATCGAGTGTGCGCTCACTGCGTTCACTGTGCGTGTACGGCGGCGACATGCCGAGCGGCGCCGCCGTCAGCGCACACTCAACGCCGCCAAGACACGAAAAGAGCCGGTACGCCTGTGGCGTGCCGGCTCTTTTCGTTAGGGCGTGCTAGCGGTTCTGGAAGTAGCTGAGCAGGCGCAGGATCTCGAGGTACAGCCAGACCAGGGTCACGGTCAGGCCCAGCGCGATGCCCCACGCCGCCTTCTCCGGCGCTCCCGCGCGGATCATCTGGTCAGCCGCGTCGAAGTCGATCAGGAAGCTGAACGCCGCGATGCCGATCATGACCAGCGAGAAGATGATCGCGATGGGTCCGCCGCTGCGCAGGCCCATGCCCTCGCCATGGTTGAAGAACCCGATGACCAGGTTGCCGAGCATCAGGAACACCGCACCGAACAGGGCGGCAACCACCATGCGGGTGAACTTGGGGGTAACCCGGATGGCGCCGGTCTTGTAGACGACGAGCATGCCGAAGAACACGCCGAGAGTGCCCAAAACGGCCTCGCCGATCATCGCCCCAGCGTTGACCGAGCGACCTTGGCCGACAGATACCTGGAACGTCAGAAGCAGCGAAATGGCGCCGAGGGCCAACCCTTCGAGCACCGCGTAGCTGAGCACGATCGCCGGGCTGTCCTGTTTGCGGCCGAAGGTGGCGATCAGCACCAGGATCAGGCCGCCGAAACAGCCGATCAAGGTCAGCGGCCCCGCCAGCGCGAGGTTGTTTGACGTCAGGTAGAAGGACACGACCGCCGAGATCGTCAATACGGCAAGCGTGATGCCGGTCTTGGTGACGACATCGTCGATGGTCAGCGGACGGGTGGCCCTAACATCACGGCCCTCCTGGTACGGGGCCGCGTAGGGGTCGGTTGGGTAGTACCCCCGCTGCATCTGGGCCGCGCCAGTGCCGAACTGCGCATATCCGCCCTGCTGCTTGGGCAGCGAACGAAATATCGGGTTGCTTGTCTCCCGCACTGTCGGATCCTCTCGTATGACTATGGTTCGAGCTGTACGAACACCTGCTCAACGATCAGTGTCGCGCGCTGGTTCCCCAGCCGATCGCTGGTTTCGCTGATTTTTGCGCAACCGTTACGGATCGGACTCCACGAGCAACCCTAGCCCCCGCGGACACCGCGGAGCGAGTCACGATCTAGATTGCTCGTCAAACTCTCGGACATCTTTTTAGGTATTCCGTCTGAAGCTTTCCAGCGATGGGAGATCACGTGTGACTGAGGCCGTGACCGGGGAATCCGACGAAGTCCTGACGCGTGTCGACGGCGGCGTCGGCTTCATCACGCTCAATCGCCCGAAGGCGATCAACTCGCTCAACCAAACGATGGTGGAGCTGCTGAGCACCGTGCTGATCCGATGGGAACGCGACGACGCGATCCGGACGGTGGTGCTCTCCGGAGCCGGGGAACGCGGATTGTGCGCCGGCGGCGACGTGGTGACGGTCTACAACAGCGCCAAAGCGGACGGGGTCGAAACGCGACGGTTCTGGCGCGACGAGTATCGGCTCAACGCCCAGATCGGCCGGTTCGCCAAACCCTTGGTGTCGGTGATGGACGGCATCGTGATGGGCGGCGGCGTCGGCGTCAGCGCGCACGCGAACACCCGGGTGGTGACCGATACCTCCAAGATCGCCATGCCCGAGGTCGGCATCGGGTTCATCCCCGACGTCGGCGGGCGCGTATCTGCTCGCCCGGGCACCCGGCGCGCTGGGCCTGCACGCCGCCCTGACCGGCGCACCGTTCTCCGGCGCCGACGCCGTCGCAATGGGATTCGCCGACCACTACGTGCCGCACGGCGACCTCGACGCGTTCACCGCGGCGATCGCCAACGACGGCATCGCGGGCGCGCTGGCCCATTACGCCGTCGAACCTCCACCGAGTGAACTTGCCGCACAACGTGATTGGATCGACAAGTGCTTCGCCGGCGACACCGTCGAAGACATCATCGCCGCGCTGCGCGGCCATGACGCGGGACCGGCGCAGGACGCCGCCGACCTGATCGCCAGCCGCTCCCCCATCGCGGTATCGGTCGCGTTGGAGGCAGTACGCCGCGCCGCCAAGCTGGAAACGCTGGAAGATGTTCTGGTGCAGGACTATCGGGTGTCATCCGCCTCGGCGCGTTCACACGACCTGGTGGAGGGCATCCGCGCTCAGATCATCGACAAAGATCGCAATCCCAAGTGGTCGCCGGCGAATCTGTCCCAAGTGTCCAGGGCCGACGTCGACGCGTATTTCGCGCCGGTTGACGACGACCTGAGTTTTTAGAGAGAAAGGCGGGCGCGATGACATCTACGACTTCTGCGTACGAGACGATCCTGGTCGAGCGCGACGAACGAGTCGGCATCATCACGCTGAACCGGCCCAAGGCGCTCAACGCGCTGAACAGTCAGGTGATGAAGGAAGTGACCAGCGCCGCAACGGAACTGGACGACGATCCCGGCATCGGGGCGATCGTCATCACCGGTTCGGCCAAGGCGTTCGCGGCCGGCGCCGACATCAAGGAGATGTCCGAGCTGAGCTTCGCCGACGCCTTTGACGCGGACTTCTTCGCCCCGTGGGGCAAGCTGGCCGCCGTGCGCACCCCGACGATCGCCGCGGTGGCCGGGCACGCCCTGGGCGGCGGCTGCGAGCTGGCGATGATGTGTGATGTGTTGATCGCGGCGGATACGGCGAAATTCGGCCAGCCGGAGATCAAGCTCGGCGTGCTGCCCGGCATGGGCGGCTCGCAGCGCCTGACCCGGGCCATCGGAAAGGCGAAGGCGATGGACCTGATCCTGACCGGCCGCACCATCGACGCCGCGGAAGCCGAACGCAGCGGCCTGGTTTCGCGCGTGGTCCCCGCCGACGACCTGCTGACCGAGGCCAAGGCCGTCGCCACCACCATCTCGCAGATGTCGCGGTCGGCGGCCCGGATGGCCAAGGAAGCTGTCAACCGGGCCTTCGAATCCACGCTGTCCGAAGGACTTCTTTACGAACGCCGGCTTTTCCATTCCACCTTCGCGACCCACGACCAGTCCGAGGGAATGGCCGCCTTCGTCGAGAAGCGTCCCCCGAATTTCACCCACAGGTAGGGAGCTCCGGTGAGCTCGACAACCGATACCGAAGAGGACGCCGCCCCCGAAGCCGCCTCGGAGGCGCAAAATCCCAAGCGCCCGTGGTGGCTTCGTCACTACACCTTCACCGGCACCGCGGTCGGCCTGATCTTCATCTGGTTTTCCCTGACGCCGTCGCTGCTGCCGCGCGGCGCGTTGTTCCAGGCCCTGGTCAGCGGCGTCTCCGGCGCCATCGGGTATGGCCTGGGGGTCTTTTCGGTCTGGCTGGTCCGCTACATGCGTTCCAAGGATTCCAGCCCGCCGCCGCCAGGTTGGTCATGGTTGGTGCTGATCCCGGTCGGCGTGGTCGGCATGGCCGTCATGGCGTGGCGGTTCCATATCTGGCAGGACCGCGTGCGCGACCTGATGGGGGTCGAGCACTTGAAGTGGTATGAGTACCCCGAGACAGCGATCCTGTCGCTGGTGGTGCTGTTCACGTTCGTCGAAATCGGCCAGTTGATCCGCAGGCTGACAATTTTTCTAGTCGGGCAGGTCGACCGGATTGCGCCGTTTCGCGTCTCGGCGGCCATCGTGGTGTGTCTGCTCACGGTGCTGACGATCACGCTGCTCAACGGCGTCGTGCTCAAGTTCGCGATGCGCAAAATGAACGGCACCTTTGCTTCGGTCAACGACGAGATGAATCCCAATCTTGCACAACCGAATTCACGGTTGCGGTCGGGCGGCCCGGAGTCGCTGGTGTCGTGGAAATCGCTGGGCCATCAGGGCCGGATCTTCGTCCAGGCCGGTCCCACCGTGCAACAGCTCGCCGCGTTCAACGGGAGCAGCGCGATAGAACCGATCCGGGCCTACGCCGGGCTGGACTCCGCCGACGGTATCGAGGCGACCGCGGAATTGGCTGCCAAGGAACTCGAGCGCACCGGCGGACTGGACCGCGCTGTCGTCGCGGTCGCCACCACCACCGGCACCGGCTGGATCAACGAGGCCGAAGCCGACGCGCTGGAGTACATGTACAACGGCAACACCGCGATCGCGAGCATGCAGTACTCATTCTTGCCGAGCTGGCTGTCATTTCTGGTGGACAAGGAGAATGCGCGCCGCGCCGGGCAGGCCTTGTTCGAGGCCGTCGACAGACGGGTCCGGCGGATGCCGGAATTCAAACGCCCCAAGGTCGTCGTGTTCGGCGAGAGTCTGGGATCGTTCGGCGGAGAGGCGCCGTTCATGAGCCTCAACAACGTCCTGGCCCGCACCGACGGCGCGTTGTTCAGCGGTCCGACGTTCAACAACACCATCTGGACCCAGCTGACCGCGACCCGCGATGCCGGTTCGCCCGAATGGCTGCCCATCTACGACCACGGCCGTCACGTCCGATTCGTCGCTCGCCCAAGCGATTTGGCGCGGCCGAACGCGGACTGGGGCAGGCCGCGGGTGGTCTATCTGCAGCACGCCTCGGACCCGATCGCCTGGTGGACGCCCGATCTGATATTCAGCAAACCGGATTGGCTGGCTGAAAAACGGGGCTACGACGTGCTGCCCGAGACCCGCTGGATCCCGTTGGTGACGTTCCTGCAAGTCTCGGCCGACATGGCGGTCGCGGTCAACGTGCCCGACGGGCATGGCCACCACTACGTCGCCGATGTCGCCGACGGTTGGGCCGACGTGCTCTCGCCGCCCGGCTGGACGCCGGACAAGATCGCCAAGCTGCGGCCGCTGCTGCACAGCAACGCCAGCTCGGGCGGCTCTAGCGGCTAGCTAGATCCAGCGGCGAGCAACACCGCCGTCGGTCTGCAGCACCTCGCGCAGCCGCGGACGTTGACCGATCGACCCGGTGACGCTGACCGGCCTGCCGCCCAGTTGCGCCAGCACGCCCGCCGACGCCAGCGCGTGGTAGCCGCCGACGACATCGGTGGCGCGGTGCAGGCCCAGATCCAGCAGCGCCGCCGCGGCCAGGCTGGAGGTGTAGCCCTCCGAGCAGACGATCACCCACTCGACGTCGTCGCCGACGGCCTGCGGGATGCGCGCGTCGCTGGTCGGGTCGAGGCGCCATTCCAGCACGTTGCGTTCGATTACCAGCGCCCCTGGCACCTCGCCTTCGCGGGCGCGCTGCGCCTGCGGCCGAATGTCGACGAGCACCGCTCTGCGCCGCAGCGCGTCGGGCACCTCGGCGGCGGTAAGACGGCGATACCGGTTGCGGGCGCGGTCTAGTGTGCGATCGATTCGGCTCATTACTGTCCCTCGGGTTGGTCGGTCAGTTCAGTGCGCTGGCGGCGCAAGGTATTACGGTCGGAGATCTCGTAGTAGGACATCGCGGTCAGCGGCGGCGAATAAGCATGCACACTCAGGGTCGGCTGCACGGCAGCCGATGGCCCCGCGATCGGCGCGGGAACTGGCCTTGGAACGGGCCTGGGCGCCCACACCACGTCGTGCACCCAGCCCAACGGGAACCCGGCCTGATCGCCCGCGTCGAGGCGGCGGCGCCGTAATCCCCTTCCTTCCCAACGGAATTCGTTGAGTGATCCGGACAGCACCGTCAGCGCACCGAGCGACCCGCCATGGTCGTGCAATTGGGTCGCGTGGCCGGGAACCCAGCTGATCAGCCAGATGTCCACTTCGTCGTCGCCGTAGATGCGGGTAAACCAACGCGCGGCGTCGGGCACACCGCCGGCGGGCAGCAGGTGGTCGCAGCGCCCGCTGAGCACGTCGTCGGCGGCTTGGTCGGTGGCGTACAGGAGATCGGGAACACGCAGCCGGGTCGGTCCCGAGGAGGGGGACGCCACAGAGCCAGCGGATGGCACGGCGAGAGACAGAGACATTGAGGAGCTCCAGGGTGAACGGAATGGGCAAGCGGCGGCGTGTTAGGGCCGACAACACTCGCAAAATCCGAACCGCTCCATCACGCCGACAGTGTTGCATAGATTGGAGGGATGCGGTGGTGCCCTCCGGTCGTTGTCGCGACCGCATTGTTGGCGCTCGTGGGTTGCTCGCAAGGCGCCACCCCCAAGGCCTCCGCGCCGTCGGCGGCGCGTGCGGCACCGCTGACGACGCGGCCGGCTGTGTCGCCGGCACCGCCGCCGGGCTCCGTCGGCCTCTCCCCGGCCGGCGTCACCACCCGCGTCGACGTCCCCGCGGATTCGACCGAGGAGGAGTACTTCCAGGCCTGTCACGCGGCAAAACTCTGGATGGCCACCCAGCCCAGGACCGGCGAATCGCTGCTCGAGCCCTACCTGGCGATGGTTCAAACATCACCGTCGCCGACCGCGGGCACCTGGAACAACCGGTGGGCAGACTTGACCCCGGCGCGGCAGGCGGCGGTCATCACCGCCGCGCGCGCCGCCGCCAACGAAGAATGCGGGTGAGGGCCCGATCCGCAATTGAGATCACGCGTGCGCGAAAGTGCAAAATGAAGCAATGCCCGGGAATCGTGTTGCGCTGGCACTCGGAAGCGGGAGCGCCCGCGGCTATGCCCACATCGGGGTGATCGAGGCGCTGCGCGAGCGCGACTACGAGATCGTCGGGATCGCCGGTTCGTCGATGGGCGCCGTGGTCGGCGCTGTGGAGGCCGCCGGACGACTCGACGAACTCGCCGAGTGGGCTAAATCGTTGACGCAGCGCACCATTCTGCGGCTGCTGGATCCGTCGATCACCGCGGCTGGGGTGCTGCGCGCCGAAAAGATCTTGGACGAGGTGCGCGACATCCTCGGCCCGGTCACCATCGAGGAGTTGCCCATCCCCTACACCGCTGTGGCCACCGACCTGTTGACGGGCAAGTCGGTGTGGTTTCAGCGCGGGCCGATCGACGCGGCCATCCGGGCGTCCATCGCCATACCTGGGCTGATCGCCCCGCACGAAATCGACGGGCGGCTGCTGGCCGACGGCGGCATCCTGGACCCACTGCCGATGGCGCCGATCGCCGCGGTCAACGCCGACCTGACCATCGCGGTGAGCCTGAACGGCAACGAGCCCGGCGCCACGCGCGACCCGGAACCGGGCATCACCACCGAGTGGTTGAACCGCATGGTCCGCAGCACCACCGCGCTGTTCGACATGAACGCCGCCAAGGCGCTGCTCGATCGGCCGACGGCGCGGGCGGTGCTGGGCAGGTTCGGCGCAGTGAGTCCCGAGATCCCCGAATCGGACGGATCGGATGTCCCCGCTGAAGCCGATGAGTTGGACGCACCGCCGGGGCTGCCCAAGCTTGGCGGCTTCGACGTGATGAATCGGACGATCGACATCGCCCAATCCGCGCTGGCGCGCCACACGCTGGCGGCCTATCCACCCGACGTGCTGATCGAGGTGCCCCGAACGACGTGCCGCAGCCTGGAATTTCACCGGGCAGCGGACGTAATCGCCGCCGGACGCGAGCTGGCCATGCGTGCCCTGGACGACTTCGAAAACAGGGCCGAGTCCTTAGACCCCTAAGAAACGCGCCACCGCCGCGGCTTCGCGCCGGCCTTGCTCGCGTCCCGCCTTCGCCGATTCGACGCGGCAGCGCGGATCCAAGGGGTTGGGCCCGAAGGCAGCCAGTGAGTCGTCGTCGGCGAAGACGCTGCACGCCGCGCCGGCGAACGCCGCGATCTCGGCGGCCGGCCCGGGACCAAACGGCGACGGCGCGGCTAAACCCGCGGGCACCAGGATCACCGCCGAATCACAGTCGCGGGCCACGCCGAGATTGACCGAGCTGCCGACCCCGCCGTCCATGTAACGCTTGCCCGCGATCGTCACCGGCGGCCAGGCCCCGGGCACCGCGCAGCTGGCCGCCACCGCGTCGACCAGCTCCACATCCGAGTGCCGATCGAAGACGACGAGCTCGCCGGTGGCGGTGTCGATGACGGTGAGCCGCAGTTCCCGGTCGGGCCAGTCGTGCGACGGCAGGCGTTGGGCGATCACGTCTCGGCGGGCGGTCTCGGGCACGGTCTCGGTCGTCAACGCGACCGCACCGATTCGTTGCAGCTGTTGACTTTTGTCGTTTCCCAGTGTGTTTGAGTCACTCAGGGCAGTCAGAAACAGGGCAGTGATGGTTTCGATGTCGACCCCGGGGTCGAGCTCGGCCGACGTCTCGGCGACCTGGCGGGTGAACAGCTCCTCGAGCGCCCGGCCACTGCTGATCTGCGCGGCGACCGCCGAACCAGCCGACGTGCCGACCAACACATCCGAATCCAGCAGCAGCCGGGCGGCCGTCGGCGACGCGTCGGCGATACCACACAGAATGCCTGTCTCCCAAGCGATTCCCGCCAGCCCGCCACCCGCGAGCACCAGCGCGCGCCCGGCCGTCACGTCGTCTTGCCGGTGTGTTGGGCCAGCTGCACGGACGTGCTCAGGTCCTCGTGGCGCAGCTTATGTGTGGGCTCGTTGGGCAGCACCAGATCTCGAGTGACCCGCAATCCGGCGTCGACGTGGACCAGCTCGCCGGGAGCGAGCAGGCTCCAACGCGGGTCGTCGTCCATCCGCTCGGTGGCGAACACCACCGCAGACCGGGTGGACAGCGGCTCAGACCGGGCGTGAATTCGCTTGGTACGCATATTGAATTCCGGTTCTCCATCCAGTCGGCGGTCCAAAACGTAGAGCTCGTTAGGCTCCGGGTATCGCAGTGCCCACATGTCGGTGGCTGTGCTGAGCAGAATGTTGACCGCAAAGATCGGCACGTTCGCGGCAAGCCAGGTCATGGCCTCGACCAGGCCTGCGGTGACTTTGTCGTTTTGGGAGCCGTCCCGAGCCCGGATCGAGGCGGTGATCAGGGCGAAAACCCGCTCGGAATCGGTCTGGCCCAACACCAAGTCATCGGTGCCGACCTCGCGCAGCCGTGCATCCAGAACGTCCAGACCCTCGACTACGCCGTTGTGCGCGAAGATCCGGCCGTCCTGCAGAAACGGATGAGTGTTGTGGGGGTCGAGGGAGCCGGTCGTCGCGTAGCGGACATGGGCAATGAAGGTCGTGCCGGTCATCCGATGGGCTTCGGTGGCGAAGTCGACGTCCTGCCAGGCCGCCATCGCCTGCTTGCGTATCTGCGGCCGGCCCCGCTCGTCGAAGACACCCAGGCCGGTGCCGTCCGGGTTGCGCCTGCTTTGTTCGGCGAGGCTGTCCGGGGCGTCCAGCAACCAAAATGTTGCCGTGCAAACATCTTTCCCGGCGTGTAAGCCAAAGAGTCGACACATGACGTTCAGCTCACCAGCAAGTGAGACAGCGTCTCGAGGACCCGACGCGCATAGCCCTTCCATATCCTGCCGAGCACCGGCAGCGCCGGTGCGGTCACGCTCGACTTCGGATGCAGGATCCACTGCCAGGTCACCGTGGTCCCGGTGCCCCCGGTGTCCGTAGCGGCGAAGTTCCACTTGCCCTCGACCGAGCCGACCAGCGCAGCCAACGGGCCCTTGATGTTTGACAGCGAATAGCCGAACGATTGCGGCGCGTCCACGTAGGTCAGTTCCTCACGCATGCTGCCACCGCCGACCATCACCACGGTGCGGGTTTTGCCCGCGGTATCCCAGTCTCCGGTCTGATCGCGGACCGCCTTGATCGGTGGGATTGGCCCGTACCAATGCGCAAAAATCACCGGAAGCGGCAGGGGCAGCGTGCGTCTGAATGCATCATCGACCGCGACGGGTATGGCGCGCGACTGCTCGACTACGACGGACCTCGGCATCTGCTCTCCCTGGCTCTCCCAATCCCGTTTACTTGAGCGTTCAGCGCGCCAGGTGTGGGGCCGCACGCGCCGTGATCAGCGGCAGGTCGAAGAAACTTTGAATGCCCGCGGGTGCGGCGCAGGTCGCGGGGACCGCGTTGACGCAATGTGCCGCGGTGGCAACGATTCCCGGATTGCTTTGCAATCCCGCCTCCACACTTTCCGGCTGCCATCCCTTGATGGTCACGAAGGTGTCCGGGTTTCCGCGCACTTCGATCTCGTAGCGTTCCCCTTCAGGGCCGAAAGACCAAGGCGGATCGAGGTTTTCGGATCCCATCAGCCAGTTCACGGTGATCTGGACGACCACCGTCTCGCGCACCAGCGCTTCCCAGTGGAAGCGGCGCCCGGCGACTTGGCCGGGCTCGATCACCCCGATCGGCGAATCGATCGGCGCCGTCGCGACGGCCACCTCCTGCGACGTACGGATCTGGGGATCGGCGGCAAAGCCCAATTGGTCGACACACAACCGGACCGACTGAGCGAAGCCGCCGTTGAGCAGTTTTTGCATGGGCCCGGTCAGCGCGCTGTCCGGTGTCCCGCCGAAACCCATCACGTAGCGCAGCACATCGGGGGCGCCATAGGTGCGAAGGTCGGAAAACTCTTCGGCGCGAACGAAAGTCACGCCGGTAGACATCACCGACAACAGCAACGGGAACAGCTCAGTGGCCGCGCCGGGCCCGATGCCGGCGCCGTGCAGCGTCGCATTGCCAGCCTGCGCGGCGACTTCCAGCGGCGCGGCTTCCTTTTCGCTCGGATAGAACCAGCCGAGCGGCGTCACGACGTTCTTTCCCGAGCGCAGCAGCGCGGCGACCTCGTCGACGCTGGGCAACAGCGGTGCATAGATCACCGCGTCCGCGTCCAGCGCGAGGATCTCGTCGATGCTGTTGGTCGCGCGAATCCCGAGCGGCGAGGGCGATGCTGCGCCGATGATCTCGCCGACGTCTTTTCCGTCCTTGGCCGCGGAATGCGCCCAACAGCCAACGAGTTCGAGTTCGGGATGTTCAAGCACACCTTTGATGGCCGCGACGCCGACCGACCCGGTTGCCCATTGAACCACCCGCAGGCTCATGAACACGTTCTACACCATCGGCGCAGGCGGCCTTTCGGGTGCGCAGCGTTTATCCGGCCAGACCTAAACCAAAACCTGTCGGTGAAGCGGCGGCGCGGGCGGCCAAGGCAGCAACGGCGGCGCGAGCATCAGCGGTGTCGGTGGCAACGCCGGTAACGGCGGTAACGGCGGTAACGGCGGCGCCCCCGGCAACAGCACCAGCAAACAAGTCGCCGCGGCCAACAACGTGTCCTGCGGGAGCGGCGGCAATGGCGGCGCAGGCGGCAGCGGAGGCACGCGGAGGCAGCGGAGGCACCGGCGCGCCCGGCAACAACCCCGGCTTTGCCGGCGGCGACGGCGGCGCGGGCGGCCAAGGCGGCCAAGGCGGCGCGGCTAACCAACCCGGCTCAAACCACGGGTTGTTTGGATCCAACGGCAACGGCGGTCCAGGCGGTGACGGCGGCAGCGGCGGCGACGGGTGCCCAGCCGGGGCCGGTGGAGCGCCGGGCAACGGTTTCGACTCCGCGCCGGGAAGCGAAGGGCTCCCCGTTGGTACCGGCGGGACCGGAGGTATCGGCGGCGCCCCCGGCGCCGGTGGCAACGGCGGGCATGGCGACAACGGCTTCAACGGCGGCCAAGGTGGCAGTGGCGGCCAAGGCGGCACGGGCGTGGCCGGCTCGGGCGTCGCCGCCGGCTCCGGTGGCAGCGCGGGCGTCTCCGGCACTGGAGCCAACGGTGGCAATGGCGGGGACGGCGGCAATGGCGCTAGCGGTGGCGCAGACGGCACGTTCGGCACGAACGGCCTGGGCGGCACTGGAGGCGCTGGCAGTGCCTCCGGCGGCAACACCGGAACCACCGGCGCCAATGGGGCCACGGGCGGCACGGGCTCCAGCACTCTGAAGAACGCAAGCGTCCCGCTGACGATGAGCAATACGACGAATCCGATCGTATACATCTCGGTGAACGGCGGCCCGATGGTGCCCGTGGAGCTTGACACCGGATCCACTGGGCTTGTCATCGAAAGCCAATACGTCCCAACACAAAACCTCGGCGCCGCCGTCGGGTCGGGTACGGCCGGTTACGCCGGCGGGCTGACCTACGACTACACGACGTATTCGACGAAGGTGAGTTTCGGGAACGGCATCGTCACCCAGCCGACCGGCATCAATCTCGTCAGCGGGTCAGCGGTGCAGTCCTATTTTGGTTCGTACGGTATCGATGGCGTATTGGGCATCGGGCCCAACAATGGATTCCCGGGCACCAGCACGATAGTCACGGCGTTGCCGGGCGCTCTCAACAACGGTGTGCTCATCAACGAATCCCAGGGAGTGCTGGAATTCGGCCCCAACCCGCTACCCAGCAGTGCCTCGGTGGTTACCGGAGCGCCGATCGGCACCGTGGATGTCCATGTCGGTAACGGGCCCGCAGAGACCGTTCCGGTGATGTTCGATTCTGGTGGTGTGTACGGAACCATTCCGTCGTCGGTGCTCGGTACCGGTCAGACCTCCGGATACGTCCCAGCGGGAACAACCATTTCGGTCTACAGCACCGACGGTCAGCTGCTGTACTCCTACACGACAACCGCGACCAACAGCCCGTACGTCACGTCGGGCGGCACGATGGAAACCGGCTACGAGCCCTTCGCCCAGCAACCGGTGTACATCGGTTACAACCCCAGCGGTGTAGGAACGATGACCATTCGACGCCTGACCTTCATGAGATGTTCAGTCGCGTGCCTCGATCACCTGGTAGGCATCCTCGGCGTAGCGGGCTCTGATGGTCTTCTTGTCGTACTTGCCCACGCTGGTGCGGGGAATCTCGTCGACGAATGTCCACCGTTCGGGCAGCCACCAGCGAACCACCTTGTCCGCCAGGAACTTTCGAAGCTCGGCGGGGGTGACAGACGCGCCCTCGTTCAGGACGACGGCGGCCAGTGGCCGTTCCTGCCAGCGCTCGTCGGCAACTCCGACCACCGCGGCCTCGTGCACGTCGGGGTGCCCGACAAGGTAGTTCTCCAGCTCAACGGAGGAAATCCATTCCCCGCCGGACTTGATGACGTCCTTGGCGCGGTCGGTCAGCGTGATGAAACCGTGCTCGTCGATGCGGCCGACGTCGCCGGTGCGCAACCACCCGGTCTCGAACTTGGACGCGTCGCGTCCGCGGTAGTACGCGCCGGTGATCCAGGGGCCGCGAACCTCCACCTCACCGATGGCCTTGCCATCGGTCGGCAGTGCCCGGCCGTCGTCGGCGACAATCCGGGCCTCCACGCCGCACATGGGTCGTCCCGCGGTGCCGCGGAACGCCCACTGCTGGTCCGCCGGGGTTCCTCGCGGTGGCCACGCCATGGTGGCCAGTGGCGACGTCTCGGTCATGCCCCACAGCTGCCGGATGTGGACGCCGTGGCGTTCCTCGAAGATGCGCATCAATGACACTGGAACGGCCGAACCGCCGCAGATCACCAGCCGCAGCGACGAGATGTCGTGGCCCGGGTCTTTCTCCAGGCGATGCATGACGTCGTTCCAGATGGTCGGCACCGCGCCGGCGACCGTGGGCCGTTGTGTCTCGATCATGTCGATCACCGATGCCGGGTCGAGGTGGCAATCGGGCAACACCAAGTCGGCGCCCGCCGCCAGGGCCGCATACGCCATCCCCCACGCGTTGGCGTGGAACATCGGCACGATCGGCAGAACACTGTCGCTGGATCCCAGGCCCATGGCGTTGCCCGAGCAGGCCGCCATGGTGTGCAGGTAGCTCGAACGGTGGCTGTACACAACACCTTTCGGATGACCGGTGGTGCCGCTGGTGTAGCACATCGCAGCCGCGGACCGCTCATCGATCTGCGGCCAGTCGAACTCAGTCGACTCGCCACCGAGGACCTCGGCGTAGCGCAGCACAGTCTTGCCCGACTCCTGCAGCGCCGACAGGTCGCCTTCCCCCACCGCGATCACGGTGTGCACGGTGTCGAGTTTGGACAGGATCGGCGCGAACAGTTCGGCCAGGGACGCGTCGGCCACGACCACCCGATCATCGGCCTCGCTCGCGACGTAGGCGATCTGATCCGGGAAGAGGCGGATGTTGAGGGTATGCAGGACCGCGCCCATCGACGGCACCGCCAGATACGCCGTCAGGTGCTCGGCGTTGTTCCACATGAACGTGCCGACCCGTTGATCGCCGGTAACGCCGATGCGGCGCAACGCATTTGCCAACTGAGCCGCCTGCTGGCCTATTTCCCGGTAACTGATGTGCCGGTAACCGTCGCCGGTCGCGGTGGTGGCCGTGCGCGCCCCGTGGATACCGCAGGCGTGCCGCATGATCGAGGCGATCGTCAACGGAAAGTCCTGCATCGTACTGTCCACGGGCGAATGCTATCGCTCGCGTGGACCGATGAGAAAGCTGTGCTTGAACCTAGAGAGCTAACGCCGGCTCGTGCTGCAACAGCTCGGGCATGACCCAGTCGGCCGAGGCGTAGCTGCGGGGCGCCGTCCCCTCGATGGCCAGCGCAGCGCTCGAGGCGACTGGTGCAACCGTGACCACGCCTGAGTAGTCGGCGACGTACAGGCGCTTTCCGTCCGGGCTTTCGGCCACGCACGACGGCTGCTCGGTGATTTCGACGGTGCCGATGATGTCCTCGGTACGCGTGCACAGCACGGTGATGCCGTCGTCACTGACCAAGTAGGCGCGTTCGCCGTCGCGGCTGAGTGTGCAGCCGGTCAGGTTGCCGGTGATCTCGCCGAGCTTGCGGGTGCTGGTGACCTTGTTGGTCCGGGTTTCGACCACATCAACCACCACTCCCACTTCGGGACAGCAACTGGCGACGTAAGCCACGGCACCGTCCGGGCTGATCGCGACGTCACGCACGGCCAGACCGATCTCGACGACGCCAGTCACACTCATGCGATCTGGGCGGGCGGGCTTTTTCCGGCGCCAGCGCGGACGTCCGGAAGAACGGTCCTCGGCCGGTCCACCGAGCACGACAAGCCGCCCGCCGGCCGGCCCGTTGAGGCCGACGTACAGGCGGTCTCCGTCCGGGCTGGTGCGCACGCATTGCGTGGTGGCTGCGAGTCCCGCGATGTCGATGACCTCGACCCGGCCCGTGGTGGTGTCCAAGACGGCAACGTCGGCAGCGCTGGCGCCGCTGCGGCCGGCGTAGACGTACCTGCCGTCGGCGCTCACCGCCAGGTCGCTCACGCTGAGCGCCAGGGGATGGGTCGCCACCACCGCGTTGGTGGACACGTCGATGACCTCGATCGCGTCGTACGCTCGGGAAACGCTGCTGACGCAGACGCGGTCAGGACCGGCCGCGGCTATCGCGAACGGCTCCTGCACATCCGGGACGGTCTCCAACACCCGGCAACCATCGGTGTCGATGACCGACACACTGTCGCTGCCGAAGTTGGTGACCATCAGCCGGCTGCCGTCGGGGCTGACGGCCATCGCGCTGATCGGACCGAGCTCCACGGAGATCTCGACGACGATCGGGCCGTTCTGCATGTCTCTGTCTTTGTCCGGGCTCACGCTGGCACCGCCTTTGCTGTGTTCGTCGGACGTTCATCGGATCAGGGCGCTCGAGGGATAACCCAAATTTCAGCACCGAAAAAGGGCTGTCACGCCTGCTTAGAAAAAAGTTTACCGGCGAAATTCCAGCCAAAAGAATTCGAATTGGGCACTGTTATCTAGGTCACGTTAACTCGGTGACTTCCGCTCAGGTTGCAATGGTCTCAAGCCCTCAGCAGCAAAGCACGCATTATGCGCCTACCTGGCTCTGCGGTTCTGTCGCTAATAGCAGGTCATCTTCTGAACAGGTGTCCAGATAAGAAAATAGTAAATTTATCGCAGAGCGGAGTGAGATATCACACTGCTTTTCCCCCGGCGGCGTTCCCGCGCGGCCGCAAATAAAGGTTCTCGATGTTTACTGGTACCGGGCAGCGTCAAAGCGCGTCGCGGTCGCGTTCCCCGGTCCGGATGCGGACCACACCGTCCACCGGGGTCACCCAGACCTTGCCGTCGCCGATCTTGCCAGTGCGGGCAACGCCGACGATGGCGTCGACGACGCGTGGGACGAACTCGTCATCGACCACCACGTCGACGCGGACCTTCGGCACGAAGTCGACCGCGTACTCGGCCCCGCGGTAAACCTCGGTGTGCCCGCGCTGCCGGCCGTAACCCTGGACTTCGGTCACGGTCAGGCCGAGCACACCGGCGGTTTCGATGGCATGCCTGACGTCATCGAGGGTGAATGGCTTGACGATCGCGGTGATCAGCTTCATGCCGTCATTCCTCTACCGACTCGGCCTGCTTGGACGACGCCACCAACCCCTCGATCCGGCGGCCCGTGACGAGCGTGTCGTCGGGGTAGGCCTCTTCGTCGTGCACGCCCACGTCGCCGGTTTCCAGCACGTCGTCGGGCAATCGCAGCTTCATGAACAGGCCGAGGACTTTCAGGATGACGAACGTGACGAAGGCGTCCCAGACGATGACCGTGGCGGCGGCGCCCAGCTGGATGAGTATCTGTTTGGGATGGTGTCCGTATAGCCAGCCGGCGGTAGTCACGTCGGTCCCGGTGCTGCCGCCCAGGTATTCGACGATGTGCGGGTCGGCGAGGACCCCGACGAGCAGGCCGCCCGCCAAACCCGCCACGCCGTGCGTGTGGAACACACCCAGCGTGTCGTCGACCTTCGAGAACAGCCGCGTCGTGCCGAGCCAGTTCCAGGACATCCAGACCAGCGACGAGGCGACGACACCGATGATGATCGCGCCGAAGCTGTTCACGAAGCCGGCCGCCGGGGTGATCGCGACCAGCCCGGTGATCATGCCGTTGACCGCGCCGAGGAAGGTCGGCTTGCGCTGCTTGCTCACGAAGAGGTCCCAGATCACCCAGGTAAGCAATGCGACGGCGGTGGTGAGATTGGTGTTGAGCACCGCCAGCGACGCGTCGGCACCCGCGAAGTACGGGTCACCGCCGTTGAATCCGTTCCAGCCCAGCCACAGGATGCCGGCACCCACCGCCGCCAGGGGCAGGTTGTTGGGCACCGCGCGTTCCCGGTCCCGCGCCAGCCGCGGACCGATCACCGCGGCAGCGACGAATCCCGGTTGTTCCGGCGGCCAGGTGGATCACGTAGCCACCGGAGTAATCCAGGGCGCCCGCCTGTCCCCACCAGCCGCCGCCCCACAACAGGAACGCGTTGACGGAGTAGGCGAACGTCGACCACAGCGGCACGAAGATCAGCCACACCTTGAAGCTGATCCGGCCGATCACGCTGCCCAGGAACAGCAGCGGAGTGATCGCGGCGAACACGAACTGGAAGTAGGCCAGCGTGGTCTCGGAGAAGTGGAAGGACGGCATGGTGCCGTCGAGCAGCGGGATCCAGGCGATTTGCTGGTTGTTGCTGCTCAGGATCGTGTGCGGAATACCGACGGCGGCCCGCAGGATGCCGGGGCCGAGCTTCAGCGGCTGGCCGAAGCCCATCTTGAAGCCCCACAGCACCCACACGACCAGCACCAGGGAGAACCCGGTGAAGGCCATCAGCATCGTGTTGACGGCCCATTTCTTCTGGACAAGTCCGCCGTAGAGCACGGCGATGCCCGGAATGCTCATCAGGCCAACGAGAGTCGCCGCCACCAACTGCCAGGCGTTGTCTCCGGGATTCAGCCAATCGGGATAGGGAACCATGTTCAGACACACCCCTAATTCGTCGAGCCAACGGGCTTACTTGGAATCAGCTGCGGTGCCTACGTTTTAAGCCGTAGACGGGTTTGAAGCCTCGTTTCGGAATGTTTCGTCTGTGTGTGCAGTCGTTTAAATATTGATTGCAGTGTGCGTTCGACGTGCGTCGCATGTGAAACCTTTTCGGGCCGCTGCGCCGTCTAACCGAACATGATCATGAAAATACTGGTCGGCGCAGCTATCGCTGGCGGGGCCTGCGTTGGGGCTCCGGCGCCGGCCGGTGCCGAACCGCACCCATTCAGCGAGTTGAGCTGCAGCTGCTACGAGACCACCCCCGCCGGCAGTGCGAAGGACGAGATCGATCGTGGGATCCACGACGGCCTGCGCGCCGCACCGCCGCCAGCTAGCTGAAGTGAGTGTGGGGTCGTGGCAATGCGGCGCCGTCGACGCTGATGTCGAGCTTCTCGTTGTAGAACGCCACCAGGCCGGCGATCGGCGCGACGGCGGGCAGCGGGTAGTGGTAAGTCCACGCGAGGTCCGGATGCACGGTGTCGCCCACGCGCACCGACCAGTATCCCGACGTCGTTCCCTTATACGGGCACAGTGTCTGCGTCGAGCTGGGTTCCAGATGCTCGAATGCGACATCGGTCGGATCGATGTAATACCTTGTGGGCAAACCGGTTTCGAAGAGGAGCACCGGAGAGTGGGTATCGGCGACGACGACAATGCCATCCGGGCCATCCGGGCCGTCCAGTTCCACCCGGACGTGGCGGTGCGAACGCAGCGCGTCGACCCGCACATACGGATTGCGCGGATGACCGTAGATCGGCTCGTCCTCCTCGAACCAGCGCAACGCCGCCCAGTCGAACCGCACCGTGCCCGCCACGGGGCTGTCGCTGTCGGCGTCGAACACCCGCGCGGCGGACTGATGGATCTGCCCGGCGCCGACCAGCGAGTGCAACCGTGACGGACCCAACTGGACCCGCTGCGGATGGTCTTCGTCGCGCAGAAATTGGCCGCCGACGTCCGCTAATGGGACGTAGTACTGCGGGTAGTAGGGCACCTCCCAGACATAACGCGCCGCGACGGTATCGAAGACCAGTTCGTGGCCGAGATAGCCGCGGACCCGACGCGGTGCCGGCTCGATTCTTCCTCGGGTGGCGGCCGTTTGGGGGTAATCGGGGTCTCCGGTGGTCATCGGTCACCTACTGGTTCTTGGAGGCCAGGCCGGCCGGCGCGTGGCCGATCGCCCGATGGATGGCGTCGGCCAGTGCCCGCGCGCTCTCCTCGGTGAGTTCGAGCGCGACCCTCGCCGATGGGCCCAGCTGCGGGTTGATCACATCGATGTTGACCGTGTGCCCGTAGGGCGCGTGGACGGGATGGTCGACGTACACCGTGGCGCGGTCTGCGCCGAACCAGCCGGTCGCGCCCTTGCCGCTGCCGTCGATCGCGACGTGTTCGGTGAGATAAGTGCACATGGCTTGGGAGACCTAGCCTTTCAGATGGGTGGCGAAGAAAGCATCGATGTGCTTCCAGCCGTCCACCGCCGCTTCCGGGCGGTACGCCGGCCGGTCGACAGAGAAGAAGCTGTGCCCCGCGCCGTCGTAGGAGTGAAACTCGTGCGGCTTGTTCAGCTTCATCAGTTCGGCGTCCAGCTTGGCCACCGCGGGCGGCGCCGGGAAGCGGTCGTCGGCCCCGAACAGGCCCAGCAGCGGGCAGCTCAGGTTGGGCGCCAGGTCGAGGATCGGTTTCATCGCCTTGGGCAGGCCTTCGGGAGGATCCTCCACGATGAACGCGCCGTAACAGTCCACCGCGGCGTCGAGCTGCAGCGAGCACGCCGCCAGGTACGCGTGCCGGCCGCCCGAGCAGTGCCCGATGACGCCGAATTTCCCGATTGGCGCCGGGCAATCCGCGCAGGTGCTCCACCGCGCCCGCGACATCGCCGACCAGGCGCTCATCGGGCACCCCACCGGCGGCCCGCACTGCCGCGGCGGCGTCGTCGGGCGAGGCGCCCGGGGCCTCGCGGGAATACAGGTTGGGCGCCACCGCGTGATAGCCGCTGACTGCGAGCCGCCGGACGAACTCTTTGGTCTCCCGGTCGTAGCCGGGCATGTGGTGGATCCACACGATGCCGCCCCGTGCCGCCTCGGCGAGGGGCATGGCCCGATAGGCCTCGATTTCGTCGCCGTCGTGGCCGGTGATGGTGATCGTCTCTGCGCGGATGGCATCCGGGCTTGGCGCGTTCATCGCTGCTCCTTTTCAGGCTCCATCGTTGGCTGCAAAGGTTGAGGAGCGCATGCGCGCTCGCCTTAACCAACCTATCCGAACCGTCGGGGGGCAAACCGGGCCCGTCGCTCAGCCCACTTTGACCGGCACCAGCACCGATTCCGTGTGTGCCGGCAACTGCGTCGTGTCGACTTTCAGGACCTCGCCGCTGTCCTGAGTGCCGTTGGGCAGGATCTTGGGCTTGAGTTGTAATGGCGGTGTGGTCGAGGCCAATCCGTTCAAGCCGAAATCGCTGTCGTTGGCGATCATCAACGTCTTACCGCCGTCCGGGGTGAGCAGGCCTTCAACCTTGTCGTGCCCGAAGAAGTCACCATCGGCGGACAGCGAACGGAGCAACTCGCTGAGATCGAGCTTGAGGGACTTGGTGGTAGGAGTGATGCTGGCGGCCTTGAGTTTGTCGGCGGCAACGGCTTCGGTACTGGTGCCGAGGAACGTCTCGATCGGAACGCCGTTGATAAGCAGGCCGCCGGCGTCGGCCTGGTAGACGGCGCCCGGCACGGTCGCGTGGGGGCCCACATCGGTGGCCCCGCTAATGTCGGCCAGGTAGATCTTCTTGTTGCCTCTCGGCTCTGGCTCACCGTTATGCTCGTCGATCAAAAACGTCGTATTGCTCACCGCCGCGATCTCCGACACCGCTACCTTCGTCTGCTGCGGATTGGCCAGTGGATACAGGTACTCGTGCATGTCGCCGCGGTTGGCGAGGTTGACGGTGACGATCCGGGTGATCGGGACGGACCTGGCCGAGCCGGCCAGACCGGGCGTCTGCAGCGCAGATTGCATCATGCCCACCAACGTCGAGCCATCGGGGGTGATCGTCAACCCTTCCATCCCCTGATTTGGTTCGCGCAAGGACAGCTCTTTGGGCAGGGCCCCACTGAACGGCGAAAGACGTTCCAGTTCTTGGCCATTGGCGTCGAAGTGAACGATGAACGGCCCGTACTCGTCGGACACCCAGAATGTACCGTCGGCCATGGCGACCATGCCTTCGCCATCCAAGCCGTGATCGGAAGGCGCTAGCGGATTGCCATTGATGTCCACCAACCGCTCGCCAATTAACACCTGGGGGTCGATGAGTCCGACCAATGGAGCGCCGTCACGCCCTTTCAACGTGATGATTTGCTCCACCGACGCCACCCCATCGGCGAGTTTCAGCTTGGCGATCTGCGGGTGGAAATCGGGTACGGGAAGCACCCTTTCGTCGGGGGCACGCCCTTGGACACTGGGGCCGCGGTCGCTGAGTCCGTAGACCTCGTCGGCCTTTCCCGGGACCGCCGCGATCGCGGACCCGTGCGCGTTGGGCTGTATGGCGACGTCGCCGATGATGATCCGCGGCGTTTCGTCTTCGGCGTAGAGCCGCACGGCACGGCTGACGGTGACGGGCACTTCGTCAGTCCCGCCGAAGCCGGCGTCGGGCGTATAAATCATTTCGCCGTAAGCGCCGTATGCGATGCTGCCGTGCGCCGGCTTGCCGAACGCCACCGGCGTCACGCCGTTGGTGGCTGCCAACAGCTGGCCCGGCGAGATGGTCAAGGCCTTCCCGGGCGGCGTGCTCAGAGTCCCGTCGACGGGCGGCTTCGCGGGCTCGGTCGCGGGCGTCCCCGACGAGCAGGCCCCCACCGCCAATATCAGTAGCGCAGCACCGGCCGCGGCGCGCCTATTACTCCGAGGTTCCCTGTGCATGACTCACCACGACAGCCTGAAGATGTTGCCGCACAACATGATATCGATAGAGAAGAGCATGCCGCACGCTATCCGATCAGCCTGGTCAGCCAACCAGGATCCTGATAATTCACGGATTTTTTGCCGTCCCACACGAACGGCGTGCCACTGGCATTGAACCCGGAAAGCGACGTGGCGGCGCTGCCGGCCTTGGCTTTGGCGGTGCCGACGTCATCCCCTGACTTGATGCAGGCGATCGCGTTCGCGTCGGCGTCGAGGGTTTTGGCCAATTGAGCCAACTCGCTGTCGGTGCGGTCTTCGGCACCGCCCTCCTGCGGCTGAAAGCTGCTGGCGAACAGGCCGGAGTAGAACGCGGTATAGACCTTCGGATCATTCTGCCCCGCAACGCAATAGGTGGCGGCCACCGCGCGAGTCGAGTAGTTCTTGCTATGCGACTTGTCATCGAGGAAGTTGAGCAGGTGATAGCGCACCGCGAGCTTCTTGTTGTTCACCGCGGTGTCGATATCGCTGGCAAACGACCTGATGAAGCTGCCGCACGGCGGGCACATAGGTTCGTTGAACACGTCGATCGTGGTCGGTGCCGCCTCGCTGCCGAGAGACACCCCGTCGTCGAGGACTCGAAGCTCGACCGAATCCGGTGGTGGCACTGGCGTTGTCGTCGCCGCAATCGGGGTGGACCGCTCCCACGGATGGACGAAACCAATAACCGCCCCCACGATCGCCACCACCACGACGGCGGCCAAACCCACCCAGAGCCAGGGCTTGCCACTGCCCCGGGGAGCAGGCTGACCCCACGATGGTGCGCCCGGGCCGGTCCCGGGGCCGGTGCCCCAGACGGGGGCACCGGTCCACGGTGTCGGCTGCGGCGCCGATGGTGCGGGCCAGACGGTACCCGGTTGCGAGGTTGTCGGCGCGGGCGTGAAGCCGCCGGGCGGCGGCCCCGCGAACGCGGCCGGCGCATTTGCGATCTGGCTGCGCTGCAAGATATCGGTGGCCCGATCCTGATCGTGCGTTGCCAGTGCCGCGTAGGCGGCTGCTGCCAGATCACCACAGCTGGCATACCGATCGGCGGCATCTTTGGCCATGCCGCAGGCGATCACGTGGTCCAAGGCGACCGGAATGCCGGGCCGCGCGGCGCTGGGCCGCGGGATGGCCTTGTTGACGTGCGCGCTCATGACGGTGATCTGGTCGCCCTGGTACGGCGGGGATCCGGTCAAACATTCGTACAACACGCACGCCAGGGCATAGATGTCGGCCCGGTAGGTGACATCGGCGTCGCGGAACCGCTCCGGCGCCATGTACTTGAAGGTGCCCACCGTGGTGCCGATCTGCGTCAGCTTTTCGTCCGAGGTGGCGCTGGCGATCCCGAAATCGACGAGGTAGGCAAAGTCGTCCGCGCTGACCAGAATGTTCTCCGGCTTGACGTCGCGATGCAGCACCCCGGCAGCATGCGCAGCGTCCAGAGCCGACCCGACCTGGCGCACGATCGCGACCGCCCGCGCCGGGGACAGCGGCCCGTAGTGGCTCAAGGTAGTGGCAACGTCCGTCCCGTCGATCAGGCGCATGTCCACATACAGCTGCCCGTCAATCTCGCCGAAGTCGTGAATCGGCACGACGTGCGGTTCCTGCAGTCGCCCGGCAGTACGGGCCTCGCGCTGCATGCGGGAGCGGAAGACCGGGTCGTTGGACAGCGTCTTTGACATCAGCTTCAGCGCGACGATCCGCTCGCGCACCGTGTCTTCGGCCTCATAGACGTCACCCATGCCGCCACGACCGACCAGGCGCCGGAGCCGATACGGTCCGAAATCCGAACCCTCCCGCGAACCCGCGGTCGCGTCACCCATTCCGACTCCTCACCGGGCGGTCCGCTTCCCGCAAACCGACTGGACGCGCCTTCGCGCCAGCTATTGCTGCCGGACATAGCTCCGCGGTGGCGTACCAGGCATAAGGCTAATGGTTTTGCCAAGCGCGGGGGCACCGATCAAACTGACCGGCCCACGGATCCAGGGATTCGCCGCGACGACGCGCCGAAGAAGTATCAGCAGCGACCAATTCGCGACGAACAGCTCTTCACCAGCGGTAACTGCGTGGTCCGGTCTTAAGGATCTTCCAAGACACCCCAGCCTCCCGAAAGGAATTGTTGACGGTCACTCCAAGTCGTCTGCGTCGAACATCCATCGTTGCCCCATTCTTCCGATAAATGTGGCGTTTGGCCGCCCAGGCGACGTCGGAGTGCGGCCGGGCTGTCGAGCAACGACGACGGTGGGCTCGTCCAATGGAAGCCGTGACACGTTCAGCGCCCACGGTCAGCGGAAACAGTTACCACAGCGAGAGGGGATGCGCACCACCCGGCGGATGAATATGTTCGTGCGCCCAATGTTTCATGGCCCACGGAGAACGGCGCAGAACGGCGGATCATGGAAGCCGTGCGGGGCCTGTGGGGCGACACGCCGAGCCGGAGTGTCATTGGCTCAAAGGATCTCCAAGGCAGTGGCCGTGGTCTTTTAGGACCGTTCCCCCACCGGCGGCAGCTAGTGCGGCTGCCTCCGCTTCATCGGTTGTCGGACCCCAGCGTCCGAAGTAATGGGTTTTCGCAGCGTTCACAACCATTGCGATGCACCCGCCCGGCCCCCCGCTGGCCAGAACACGACAGTCGCTCTTGCCACACGCCGACATCGCCGCCTGCTCGGCCTTGGCTTGGGTGGCTGCCCCGTCAGTGATCCTGATCTGCCCGGTGGAATCCGATATCGCCATCGCCATCCAGTTGCTGTCGGCATGCGCAACCGGCGTTGCGGCGAATGCCACGCCGATCGCGATCGCCGCTGCTGGTGCTGCCAGTTTCTTCATAGGCTTCCCGACACTATTTCTTTTGCGCTGCGCCGTTGAGCGAGGCCCTCGCTCAGTTGGGGCTAAGCGCCAACACGTCGCCAAGTAGGCGATCTTTCCCTAGCGGGCGATTTTACGCAGGAATTGGGGCAGTCAGCAACGCGAATCGGCGCTCGCCCGGGCGCCGGGGTCCTGGCTCAGTTATCAAGCCCCGGTGGGTTGAGGGCCATCGCCAGCAGATCGAGACGCCAGACATTCTGAAATACGTTGCGTGCGAGGGTCTCAAGGTCGATCACCGCGACCTGAGATGAACCATGCCGAGCCACGCACCCGGCAATCTCTCGAATCGTGCGACGTCCGTCAACGAAGGGCAACTAAACTGCGCTCAGTGGCATCCTCCCGTGCGGCATGACGACTTTCGTTGCCCGACACCCCGGAACCCGCTCGCATTACCGGGGCGTAGCCGAGAGCTTCCGCTGCGGAGAAGTCGATGGCGAAGTTCTTGTCTCCTTGGGTCGGTCGGCGCGGCACGCCACAAAGAAGTGGCCCCATGAGAACATGAGATTAGCTGTCTAGCTTCACAGTTTGTCGACCAGATTCAACACGTTGCCAAGCCGTTGCCAATGCCGCCTAGGGCCCAGTAGATGTCCCTCTACTGCGAAACCACTTGCCGGCTGCATCGAGCCGTGCAAGCCTGCGTGCTTCGGTTGTGCGCATCAGGCGTCCGGCGCCTACAGTTCATGTTATGGGGAAGGTCGGCAGGTCGGTAGCGCTGCGCGCAAGCGCGGGCCTCTTCGTCGTGATGGTCGGGTGCGGTGCGGCCGTCGTTGGTGCGGGGGCAAGCGCACCGACACCGGATACGAACGCGACGAGCGCTATGTCCGGCGAAACACCGGCACCCCCACCCGCTCCCGGCGGTCCTACCAGTGGCGGAGGCGCCTTGCCCGTGCGTCCGGCCACCGGAGGTTGCATCATCGGCCTCAACTGCGGGTGCATTAGTCGGCTCTGTCCCGGCCCTCAGCCGCACCACCCAGGCATCACCAACGGCCAGCCAAACTATGCCCCCGTCAACCCCAGCCCCGGCGGCGGTAGATGACGCTGGCCGCAAAGGTCTGCGAGTAATCTGTTGTAGTACAACGCTATTGTGGCCCGACGGTGTGAGCGTGGCTGGGCGTCGATGGCAGCACCGACCGAAGACGGCGTAGCCCTGCGCGACATCTGGCTGCTGCGGCTAGAGGCTCCACTGGCGCGGGCTCACGGGGATGCCGCGGCTTACGCGCGGGACCGCTACCGCGGCATGGCGAGAACACTTGGCTTTGAAGCGCATATCGCGTGGGCCGAGGCGATGCCATAACCGGGTAAGTCCGGAGGCCTGCCCAGCTTGTCGAAACAGACGAGATATGAGGGCCTCATATCTCGGTCTTAAAGAATCGCGAACGCCACCGAATAGCAACATCTGTGACGGACTTGCAGCGGTTCTTATGCGAGTTGGCTCCGGCCCAGTGAATGACGATTCCGCAACGGGGGCACTGGACTGACCACCGATGGCGTTCGCTGCGTCACGTGGATATCGTTCCAACGTCGGTCCCACCGTGCCAGCCGCCGGGACGATGCCCGGGATAAACAGTACTATCGACTCAATCCACCGCTGGCGTCTACATCGCTTCGAAACGTGCCTCCGCTGCCCGGCCTGACGCCTGCCCCCGGACACCTCCCCCAAGAGGCTGGGACAACGGGGAACCAATACGCTCCCTGCATTCCTGGTCCCACTATCCAGCCTGCCCGACATATCACTGCGACCAGATTGGAGTTAACCAGCGATGAACGACAACGACGTGCCCGGTATGCCTGACACGCTGGAAACCAACATGACCGACAGCTACCGCCTCAGGGAGAAAGCGCGCCGTCGCTATGCGCGGAGATGGGCACCGTTCAAGGAGGCAGGGTGACTTCGCCTCCGTTGCACCACAAGGAGAGTCCGTTCTTCGCCGCCGACCGCGCCGCCTATTGGCGCCAGCTGCGCGGGCTGGGCCCGGTGGTGAAAATCGACATAGGCAAACCAGCGCTGCGCGGCTACTATCTCACCAGCCGGGACGACGTGCGCGCGGCGTTACTCGACCCGGACACGTTTGTGTCACCGCCAAGAACCTTCAAGATCAGCGCGTCCGGCGTAGCGCTTCCTCAGGTGCCGCTCTCTATCGGGACGCGATCGGAGCATGCCCGTTTCGCCCGCGTCTTGCATCCTCTCTTCAGCCCCAAAGGGTTGGCCCCCTACGCTCCGGTCTTACGCGCCCGGGCCACGACACTGGTCGACAGGGTCGCCGGCACGGGGCAGTGTGATGCAGTCAACGTCGCCGACACCTACGCATGTCAAGCGCTGCTCACGGTGTGCGGGATGCCGGCAGACGACCCCAGCGCGGCTGGGCTGATCCGGGCCGCGGTAATCGGCGACTCCAACGGGGCAGCCGAACTTGAACTCTTCGGGTTCCTGAATTCCGTGCTGACCGCCGAGATGGGTAATCCCCGGCGGTCGCCCGGCATTCTGTGGCCGCTACTGGAGGGAGCCAGTGGCGACGACTTTCCGCTCAGCGGTTTCGAAGTGGCTGCGCTCATCCTGTTGTTGTTCTCTGTTGCAGGCGTTGAAATGGTTGCCTCGGCAATTTGTTTCACGCTTCTACGTCTCGCGCACGATCCGCAACTGCGGACCCAGCTTCGCGACGACCCAGCACAGATTGCGGCGTTCATAGAGGAAATTCTGCGGTTGGAGTCGCCAGGGCCGGCTATTGCGCGTGTCACCGCACGGGAAGTCGATATCGGCGGCGTCACAATCCCGGCGCAAAGTCTGGTGTGGCTGGGCTTGGAACCCGCGGGCAGAGAGAACGGCTGGCGAGGAGATATCGACCGACAGCAACGGAAAGATTCAGCGGCAACGTCATTGGGCTTTCGGCGGCGGCATGCACAGATGCTTGGGCGTGCACCTTGCCCGACTCGAACTGGATGCGTTTGTGACCGAGTGGTTGAGCCGCATTCCGCAATTCGAACTAGAACCGGGCTTCGCGCCAGCCATTGTGCATAACCCGACCGGCGTGACCCACCTGGAGAGCCTGATGCTGCGCTGGGAGGCCCGGTGAGCGCGCCGCCGACGCCGGCCGCTCCCATCCGCCGGCCGCGGCCACCATCGCTGCGATAGTCGGGTCGGTGCCGACGCGGCCGCATGAGCCGCACGTGTGGGTTGCCGGTGGATGCTCCGGCAGTTCGTCGTTAAAACGTTGCCGTCCACCGGGTTTCCAGACGGACACCGGGCATGTGTTGACCCCAGTGATCATCGGGTGACGCGAGTACCGTGCGATAGATGACAGACCCACTCGCCGGAATTCAGCAGGCACAGCTCATTGCGCGCATTACACAGCGGGTGCTACGCGGCGTGCAACTCGGTGAATGGGGCGTTACCAGTCATCCGGTGGATGACGGCAGCAGTCTTGCCCTTGATGATCAGGACTTCATGCCCGGCCTTGGCCCGCGCCTCGTAAGCTCGACAGCCCGATTTCCCGCAATGAACGCCAGCGAGAACATCGTCGCTGCCGGGCAGGTATTTTCTACCGCACTCACTCAGGAACGAAAGCTCAGAACCGCGTCGGTAGCGACACTGTGCCGCTCGGCAGTCGAGGCATCAGCCAAGACGATATGGCTTCTTGGCGACACCAGCCGTGAGGTACGGCGGGCCAGGTGTCTTGGCTCTATCGAGGCTGAACGCGAGTATCAGTCCGGCGATATCGACATCGAGGAAGCGACTTTTGCGATTCGGACTGACGACGCGAGACACGCTGAATACCAATGGTTTCAGCAGCGTCGCCAGAAGTTCGATGAGCGTGTGGAAGCGATCACGTCGTTGCCCGAGTCGGCGCGGGAAAGACCGCCAGGCTCCACCGGCTATGTGAACCATGCAGCCGAATGGATCGACGCGAATCCCCCGGCTGACCCCTTGGGAGAACTCAGTTCCCTCGGAATGTCTCTCCTAACGAGAAGCTTTTACTCTGTGGGGTCTAGCTTCGTTCACGGCTTTAGGTGGGTGCGCGAATACATGCAGAGAGATACGGACTTACTGCGACTGACGGTAACAGGATTCGCCACTGCCCTCATTATGACTGAGTGCGCCGTCGCTTTGTTTGAAGCACAATCGATCAACGCAGCCAGTTCGGACACTCGGGCACAAAACTATCCGGCTGGAATCGCTTCGACCGTCGCTTCATGGTCGACCCGGTATCAATGAATATGGTTGTCGGCCAGATTCATTGCGTCAGTTCATGGTGAGCGGGAGAACTGCATCAATCGCGGAAACAACCTTTCCCGCCCTTTCCACACTTGAGCGGCTTTGTCCGGGTACCGACACGCATCGCAATGTCCGCAATGTCGGTGCCCGCCAAACAGACCGCCCGCGCGACAGCCTGCCGGCAGCTGAACGCGTTCGGTGTTTTGTACCGGTCTGGCTTCACAACGAAACTGTGCTTTCCCGGCATGGCGAAGGCTTCTGGGATGCGCTGTGCGGACGGGTGTTGGGTTACGTAAAGCGCGTACGATCACCACGGCGGCGGCGTGAATGTCGTCGCGGTTCAGTGGACGCCCCAAATAAGCAAGCGCACCCATGCGGTTTTGGGCTGCCGAGACGACCCGGCAGTATGCGTCAGGATGACGCTTTGAGTTGTAACTGGTTGGTTTGCGTGGTTCCCGCCTCATGGCCGCAGAACGACACGACATAGGTTACTACCGATGTACCTGCAAGGGTATTTGGATCCCACGTATTGTGTGCGGTGTCGGCGTATTGAGACCAAGTACGGTCTTCCGGGCAATATAAGTTGTTCATCGAGTCTAGTACCCATTGACCATCGACCAAATACCCACTGGTACCGCCCGCCCCAGCTTTTACGTAGATGCATCCGTCACCGCAGCCATTAATAGTCCAACTGCTGTCAATGTGTTTGCCAGATGGCGTTGTCGAGGTCGCGGTGTAACTGCCGTTCATCGTCGGTAGGTCATCAGCCCACGCCGTACCAGATGTGCAGACAGTCAAACCGGCGAACACAGCGGTCGCGACTAAGCCTCGTCCGATAGCCATGACTTGTTCCTTCCATTGAGCTAATGATTGCGTCAGGCGCTGTTGATGGTGTACCACACGTTCCGGTTTGTCGCGATCTGAACCAAACCTCGCTGCTTGCGACGAACCGCCTTTCCCGCCCTGCTTCCAGACTTTCGGCACGCGGTCTGTTCGTTACCTAGGTGGTTGAGTTGCTTGGGTGAGTTGATAAGCAGCGTAACCACTTTCATTGATCCCTTGCGTAGCCCGTAGCGAAGCGGAGGTGCGCAAGGGTTCTCACCGTCATCAGCCAGCTCTTGTCGACGCTTGGCTTTGGCCGCGTCCCGCACGGTCACCAGTGCCCTGTCGAATCAGTAGGCCGCTCGCCCCTCGGGCGTTCCCAGACAGGTTCAGGCACCGGTACGCGACGCGACCATTTGGTCTTGGTGTCCGTTCCACGATCGCTTGTCCTGCGACGTATGTTGCCGGGGCGCGGATGGTGATCTCCCCGATCACCAACGTCCTCCCTGCGCAGCGCCGCGGCTTCACCAAACCGGCATCCGCAGTAGCCCAGGGCCAAAGTCAGGGTCTCGAAGCGCCCCGCCTCCGCTAGGTCGAGAAGCTGCGGATGGGTGAGGTAGTACCTAGTTGAACACCGCGCCCACGAGCTGGTGGGTCCGCATGATCCGGCTTGCGGACAGCCCCGTGCCAGCCAGTGACCCGCCGACACAGCCTCGACAGCCTCGCTGACAGCTGACCATATGTAATGGCCTTATATCGGCGTCTCACCCCACCGACGAGGACCAGAGTCTCCAGGATGCTCCGGTAGCCGGCCAGTGTCTTCGGCCTTCGGCTGCGCTGAGCCCCGCGTTTGGAGGTTGAACGATAGGCACTTAGCTGCGGTTATCCGCGTGCCCCCAGTCGGACTCGAACCGACACTGGACGGATTTTAAGTCCGCTGCCTCTGCCAATTGGGCTATGGGGGCCCGGCGGCGAATGTAGCGCGGCGACCGTGATCCCGGACATCGCGCCCCTCGATTTTGGCCACTTTCCGGACGTGCGCCCCGGTCGGTCTTCGCGTACGATCCGCGCGCCGCGTGCCTCTTTGCTGGTTTGAGGACCCAATCAAGATGACACGACCATGTCGGCTGGCAGGCACTTGTTAAAACGACCAGCTTCTACGTTAAAACCCCGTAAACGGCTGCCGCCCTCGCCCTTTCGGTCGCGACTGTAGAACCGTGGATCGCTAGCGTTACGCCAACGCACAGGAGCCGGTACGTCAACGCACAGGGTCGGCCCGGAGCTTTGGGTCGGCATTGACAGAACACTAGGAGTAAAAGATGTCGTTTCTAAAAACCATTCCCCAAGAGTTGCTCTCTGCGGCAGCGCAGCTGGAAGGCATCGGCACTTCACTGACGTCGCAGAACGCGGGCGCCGCGGCACCGACGACCGCCATCGCTCCGGCAGCCGCTGACCCGGTATCGATCCTGCAGTCGGGAATCTTCTCGAGCTACGGCACGCTGTACCAACAGATCGCCGCCGAGGCCCAGGCGATTCAGCAGCAGTTCACCAGCACCCTGGGGCTGAGCTCCGGTACCTACTCAGCGGCCGAAGCCTCCAACGCAACCACGGCGGCCGCCAACGGCCCCATCAGCAGCCTCATCAACAATATAAGCACGCTGTTGGGTGGGCCCGTTACAAGCTTCGGCGGCCAACCGTTCAGCCTGTCCGGTAACGCTGCCAACTTCCTTAACTTCGAGAGTGGGAACTGGGCCTCAGCCATGTCCGACTGCCTCGGTATGGCCGGTGGTGGTCTGCTGCCCGCCGCCGGCGCCGACGTCGCCGACGCCGGCGCGGTGGATGCCGTGGACGCGGTCTCGCCAGCGGCAGGCGTGGGCGGCGTGGGCGGAATGGGCGGCATGGGCGCCCTTGGGATGATGCCGACGGGAGGCCTGGGTCAGGCGACGATGGTCGGCAGCTTGTCGGCCCCGCCGAGTTGGGCCGGATCGGTCACCCCGGGGGCAGGCCTTCCCGCCGCGACGCCACTTGAGACTGTGGGCTGGACCGCCGCAGCGCCGCAGGCAGCGCCGGGGACATTCGTGCCAGGCGTGCCCGGTATGGCCTCGGCCGCACGCAACTCCGCCGGCTTTGGTGCGCCGCGCTACGGCGTCAAGCCCATCGTCATGCCAAAGCTGGCGGCAGTCTAGGCGGCCGGCACCGACGCGGTCGCACGAACTTAACCAGAATCGAAATTCGGACAAAGGGAACGAGATACAGAGATGGTCTTTGCATTTGCAGCTTTGCCGCCTGAGGTCAATTCAGCATTCTTGTACACCGGCGCCGGTTCAGGACCGCTGCTGGCCGCGTCGACGGCTTGGAGCAACCTGGCGGCGGAGCTGAGCACCACAGCGACCTCGTGGGATTCGATCATCGGCACGCTGAGCGGGCAGTGGACGGGTGTGGGATCGACAGCGGCGGCGGCGGCGGCCCAGCCGTACGTCGGCTGGCTGGCCAAGACGGCGGCGGCAGCCGAGCAGGCCGCCGCCCAGGCGCAGGCGTCGGCGGCGGCCTATGAGGCGGCGTTCGCGGGGGTCGTGCCCCCGCCGTTGATCGCTGCCAACCGGTCGCTGCTGGCGACGCTGGTGGCGACGAACTTCCTGGGGATCAACACGCCGGCGATCGCGGCCACCGAGGCCCAGTACGCCGAGATGTGGGTCCAGGACGCCGTCACCCTAACCACCTACGAGGCCGCCTCGACGGCTGCCGCGGTCCTTCAGCCGCTGACTCCGGCGTCACCGACCACCAGCCCGGCCGCCGCGGCCACCCAATCCGCCGCAGTTGCTCAAGCAGCCACCGCCAGCCCGGCGGCGAGTTTGCCGGGCGTCTTGGGGGGGTTGCTTGCCGGCAACGGGGCGTCGTCTATCGGTACCGGTCTATTCAACTTGTTGCCTGCACCTGTGCAGAACCTCCTGAACGCAGCTGACGGCTTCATCGGCACTCCGTTGATTTTCGACGGCGTCCAGGAGGTTGGTGTCACGGCGGCTTGGTTCGTCGGTAACACCATCCCGACCGCGGTGTCGCTGGGGCACACGCTTGCCGCCGCGGCGCCGGCCGCTGTGTCGGGAGTCAGCAGCGTCACACCCCTGGCCGGTGCTGCGTCCATCGGGGAAGGGACCCTGGTCAACAGTGTCATGGGATCCGGCGCGTCGGGGGTTCTGGGCGGGTCGAGTGCACTTGGCGGACTGTCGGTGCCGGCCTCCTGGTCTTCGGCCGCCCCGGCGACGTTGGCTTCTTCTACCGCTCCGCTCGAGGGCAGTGGCTGGACGGCGTCCACCGACGAGGTCGGCAGCGGGCCGGTCGGCGGGATGATGCCCGGGATGGCAGCCGCCGGCAAGGGCGCGGGAGCCATGGCCGGGCCGCGGTACGGGTTCAAGCCCATCGTCATGCCCAAGCAAGTCGTTGTGTGATGCGCAAGCAGGTTGGCATGCCTGGGCATGCGGGGCCTAAGCGGGTCGTCGCGTGTTACCCGAAAAAGGAGGGCACATCACGCGTTTCAGCCCACTGATCAATCGTTAAGCCGTAATGTTTGCACGAATTTCCACCCACTGATGGTTCCGAGATAAGGAGACAAAACATGGCACGCTTTATGACCGACCCGCACGCTATGCGGGCGATGGCTGGCCGCTTCGAGATGCACGCTCAGACGGTGTCGGACGAGGCTCGCAAGATGTGGGCGTCCTCGCAGAACATTGCCGGGGCTGGCTGGAGCGGTACTGCTCAGGCGACCTCTTACGACACGATGGGCCAGATGAACCAGGCCTTCACCAACATCGTGAACATGCTGCACGGCGTGCGTGACGGTCTGGTCCGCGACGCGAACAACTACGAGACTCAAGAGCAGGCCTCGCAGCAGATCCTCAGCAGCTAGTTTTCGACAACTACTGCATTCCACAAACATTCAACTTAGGAGGACGTAAGAATGAGCATCAATTACCAGTTCGGCGACGTCGACGCCCACGGCGCGCTTATCCGCGCTCAGGCCGCTTCCTTGGAGTCCGAGCACCAGGCCATCGTTCGCGATGTGCTGGCTGCCGGTGACTTCTGGGGTGGCTCGGGTTCGGTGGCTTGCCAGGAGTTCATCACCCAGTTGGGTCGTAACTTCCAGGTGATCTACCAGCAGGCCAACCAGCACGGCTCGAACGTCCAGTCGGCCGGCAGCAACATGGCCAGCACGGACAGCGCCGTCGGGTCAAGCTGGGCCTGACGCCACAACCCAAAAAGGGGCCCGCACACCAAAGGTGTGCGGGCCCCTTTGTTATGGCAGCTGACCGGGTTATCCGGTGACCGGCGAACTCGGAATCAGCGAGCGGCGCAACCCAATCCGCTGCATTGACCCCCGGACGCGCGCCCGGCCCCCACGGCTCCGAAGGCTCCCAGCGCCCCTGGAAACAGAGCCGGTTCCCACCGACGGCATCGCGCCCCACCGACCGGGCATGGCGTCGGCGGCACTGTGCAGTTCGGCGGGCGGGCGCACGCGGCTCCGCGGACCGGAGGCCCTCGGGCGCGGCAGACCGGGACGCCAACTCACCGAAACCTCATAGCCGGCTTTCACCGTCGACCAGTAGGGGAAATGCGAACTCTTACCTCTCGGGCGAGGCCCGCGGAGCCGACAGGGACGCGATCCTGCCACGCGTCATCCGGCACGACATCCGCCACGGCTAACCTCCGCGGCGGAGCGCACGCAGAGTCCGTTACGAAAACCATTGACCCCTCTGGTAATTCGTAACGTCAAGTAACTTCGCGTTAACGGAAAGGCGGGACGGCGTCGCCCGCAACCGTCGTGCATCATTTCTGGGCCTCGACGGCGACCGCTGAACTGCGGTCTCTGGCGATCAGCGAAATCTGTTTCTAAACTATCGATTAGACCAATTACTTCTCGAAGCCGATCGGCTCGCTAAATCAAATTTCCCGTCTGCCAGTATTTTTGGGAATGCCGCAGATCTCAGCCGCGCAGATGCAACAGATATAAAACGCATACATGTCCAGGCTGCAAGGCCCGGCCCCAAGCTGCGGCAAGATTTGAGGTTCCTATGAACTCTGTGACATCCTCATGTGGGCTTGAAAGAATCAGGAACATGACCGCAATGACGGGATACGCGGGCAGCCAACGGCCGCGCCAAGCCATTCTCGGGCAGTTGCCCCGGATCTATCGCCCCGACGGCTCTCCGATCCGCGTTTTGCTGGTCGATGACGAGCCGGCGCTGACCAACCTGGTGAAGATGGCGCTGCACTATGAGGGCTGGGCCGTCGAGGTCGCCAACAACGGGCGCGAGGCCATCACTAAGTTCGAGAAGGTCAACCCCGACGTCCTGGTCCTCGACATCATGCTCCCCGACGTGGACGGGCTACGAATCCTGGAGCGCGTGCGCCAGTCCGACCCGTACACACCCACGCTGTTCCTCACCGCGCGCGATTCGGTGATGGACCGCGTGACCGGTCTGACCGCCGGCGCCGACGATTACATGACCAAACCGTTCAGCCTGGAGGAGTTGGTCGCACGTCTGCGCGGTTTGCTGCGGCGCTCCACCCAGCTCACGCCGCCCGCCGCCGAGGCGCTCAACGTTGGCGATCTCAAAATCGACAGCGCCAGCCGCGAAGTCTCCCGCGACGGTGAGCCGATTTCGCTGTCCTCGACCGAGTTCGAACTGCTTCGCTTCCTGATGCGCAACCCCCGCCGGGCGCTGAGCCGCACAGAGATCCTCGACCGGGTCTGGAATTACGACTTCGCAGGGCGCACCAGCATTGTTGACCTCTACATCTCGTATCTGAGGAAGAAGATCGACTCCGGCAGGGAGCCGATGATCCATACGGTCCGCGGCGTTGGGTATATGCTTCGGGAACCCTAGGGCCACCGGAATGAGCCGCGAGAAAAACACCCAATCCCGAAACATTCCCTGGTGGCTGCCACGTTCTTTGCGCCACCAGCTGTTGATAGGCGTGCTTGTTGTCGTCAGCGTGGTGCTGGCGGCCGTCGGCATCGTCTCCGTGCTGAGCCTGCGCGGCTATGTCACGGCGATGAACGACGCGGAGGTCGCCAAATCCCTGCACGCCTTCAGCCACTCTTACGACCGATACCGCAACGGTGAACACACTTCTGCGCATGCCGGCACTCCGCCGGTGGCCCAGGCGCTGCTGGAGTTCACCGGACAAACACCGGGCAACCTGATTGCGGTGCTGCACAACGGCGTGGTAGTCGGTTCGGCGGTCTTCTCCGAAGACGAACCCCGGCCCGCGCCGCCGGACGTGGTGCGCGCCATCGAAGCCCAGGCGTGGCCCGACGCCCCGCCGCGTACCGAAAAAATGGGCAGCCTGGGTTCCTACCGGATGGACTGCGGCTTCGAGGGGGGCGACACCCTGGTCGTCGGGGTATCACTGAACCTCGCCAACCGAATCATCGCGCGCAAGAACATCACCACCACGGCGCTGGTGGCCAGCGCGCTGCTGGTCACCGCGGCCTTGACGGTGTGGGTGGTCGGCTACACCCTTCGGCCATTGCGCCGGGTCGCCGCGACCGCCGCCGAGGTTGCCGCGATGCCGCTCGCCGATGACGACCACCGCATCGGCGCCCGGGTGGCCCCGCAGGACACCGACCCGGATAACGAGGTCGGGATCGTCGGCAACACGTTGAATCGGTTGCTGGACAACGTGGATAGCGCGCTGGCCCATCGCGCCGATTCCGACCTGCGCATGCGCCAATTCATCGCCGACGCCAGCCACGAGCTACGCACCCCGCTGGCCGCGATCCAGGGCTATGCCGAACTCACCCGCCAAGACAGTTCGGCGCTGCCGCCGACCACCGAGTACGCGCTGGCCCGCATTGAGTCCGAAGCGCGCCGGATGGCCTCACTCGTCGACGAGCTGCTGCTGCTCTCCCGGCTGGGCGAAGGCGAGGATCTGCAGACCGAAGACGTCGACTTGGCCGACGTGGTCATCAACGCGGTCAACGACGCAGCCGTCGCGGCCCCGACCCACCACTGGATCAAAGACCTGCCCGACGCACCGGTGTGGGTGCGTGGGGATCACGCCCGGCTGCACCAGCTCGTCAGCAATCTGCTCAGCAACGCACGGGTGCACACCCCGCCCGGCGTCACGGTGACGACGGGAATCGCCCGGCATCGCAGCGGCCCGGATGCGCCCTACGCGGAACTGACAGTCGACGACGATGGGCCCGACATCGACGCGGACATCCTGCCCCGGCTCTTCGAGCGGTTCGTCCGCGCGGACAAATCCCGGAGCAACGGGGCAGGCAATGGATTGGGCCTGGCGATCGTCAGTTCGATCGTGAAGGCCCATCATGGCTCGGTCAGCGCCGAATCCGCCGGCGGCCGAACGGTCTTTCGAGTGCGGATCCCGATGATCGAGAAATCCAACCAGACCTAGCGCCCGGCCTGGCAAACATCGGGGTGGCGGCAAAAAGTGGCGCTCAGCACCGTTAAAAAACCGTAAGGGTCGGCCCTACAGGCTGTAAACGAGCCTAGCCTCAGTCATGTCCTCCGCTCAATTGTCGGGAAACGTGTCGTAACCGAAAGACAGATATGTCCGTAGTGATTTACCTCCTGCTGACCGTGGCGGTCTTCGCCGCGCTCGGCTTGACGCTGAGGTGGGGATCGTGAGTATCGCCAACATTGTCGGGTTGATACTGTCGGTCCTCATCGCACTGCTGCTCGGGGCAGCCCTGATGTTTCCGGAGCGGTTCTAATGAGCGGCACCGCAGCGGGTTTGGTGTTTCTCGCGCTCCTTATTCTCGCGCTCGCGGCCGTGCATGTGCCGTTCGGCGACTACATGTACCGGGTCTACAGCTCCGAAAAGCACTCGCGCGCAGAAAAATTCATCTATCGCCTGATCGGCGCCAACCCGAACGTCGAGCAGACCTGGAAAACGTATGCCCGCAGCCTGCTGGCGTTTTCGGCGGTTAGCGTCACATTCCTGTTCGTCCTGCAACTGGTCCAGGGCAAGCTGCCGCTGCATCTGCACAATCCGGGAACGCCGATGACGCCGGCGCTGGCCTGGAATACCGCCGTCAGCTTCGTCACCAACACCAACTGGCAGAACTATTCCGGCGAATCGACCATGGGCCACCTGGTCCAGATGGCCGGATTGACAGTGCAAAACTTCGCCTCCGCCGCGGTCGGCATCGCCGTTGCGATCGCGCTGGTCCGCGGGTTCGCCCGGCGCCGCGCCAATGAACTCGGCAACTTCTGGGTTGACCTGGTCCGCGGCACGTTTCGCATCCTGCTGCCGATCTCCATCCTCGCCGCGATCGTCTTCATCGCCGGCGGCGCCGTCGAGAACTTCCACCTCAACGACCAGGTGGTCACCACGCTGGCGGGCAACCAGCAGACCATCCCGGGTGGACCGGTCGCCAGCCAAGAAGCGATCAAGATGTTTGGCACCAACGGCGGCGGCTTCTACAACGCCAACTCCTCGCACCCGTTCGAGAACCCCACCTCGTGGACGAACTGGTTTCAGGTCTTCCTGCTCCTGGCGATCAGCTTCTCGCTGCCCCGCACCTTCGGGCGCATGGTGGGCAGCAAGAAGCAGGGCTATGCGATCGCCGCGATCGTCGGCATCATGGCCGGCTTGAGCGTCACTTTCATGATGCTGTTCCAGTTGCAGCACCACGGCACCGTCCCGACCGCGACGGGGGCGGCAATGGAAGGGGTGGAACAGCGCTTCGGCGTCGCCGACTCCGCCGTCTTTGCCGATGCGACCACGCTGACGTCCACCGGCGCCATCGACTCGGTGCACGACTCCTACACCAGCATGGGCGGCATGATGGAGATGTTCAACATGCAAATGGGTGAGGTCGCGCCGGGCGGCACCGGCTCGGGCCTGTACGGCATCCTGATCCTGGCGGTCATCACGGTATTCGTCGCCGGGCTGATGGTCGGCCGGACGCCGGAGTATCTCGGCAAGAAGATCAACCCGCGCGAGATGAAGCTGGCCTCAGGCTATTTCCTGATCACCCCGCTCATCGTGCTGCTCGGCACTGCCATCGCGATGGCGCTGCCCGGCGAGCGCGCCGCGATGACCAACACCGGCCCGCACGGCCTGTCCGAAGTGCTCTACGCATTCACCTCCGCGGCCAACAACAATGGTTCCGCCTTCGCCGGCCTCTCGGGCAACACGGTCTGGTGGAACACCGCGTTGGGCCTGGCGATGGCGTTCGGCCGGTTCCTGCCGATGATTCTGGTTCTCGCACTGGCAGGTTCGCTGGCGCGGCAGGGCATGACGCCAGAATCGAGCGGCACCCTACCCACCCACAAACCTCAATTCGTCGGCCTGGTGGTCGGTGTGACGGTCATTCTGGTTGCCCTCACCTTCCTTCCCGCGCTCGCACTCGGGCCGCTCGCTGAAGGGATTCACTGACCCGTGACAACCACACTCGATCCCAAGACACGCCAACATCACGCCCACGCCGCCGGCGAAAAGCTCGAGGGCGGCTTACTCGACCCCGCGCTGCTGCTGAAGTCGCTGCCGGACGCGCTGCGCAAGCTCGATCCGCGCACCCTGTGGCGCAACCCGGTGATGTTCATCGTGGAAATCGGCGCCTTATGGTCCACGGTGCTTGCGGTGAGCGACGATAGCTGGTTCAGCTGGCTCACCGTATTTTGGCTATGGCTGACAGTGCTTTTCGCCAACCTGGCCGAGGCCGTCGCCGAAGGCCGCGGTAAGGCACAGGCCGACGCGCTGCGCAAATCGAAATCCGACACCGTCGCGCACCGGCTCCAGGATTGGTCACCGGGCACGGAGCCATCCCGGGTGATATCCGAAGATGTCGCGGGCCCGCTACTGCAACAGGGTGACATCGTCGTGGTCACCGCCGGTGAGGTCATCCCTGGCGACGGGGATGTCGTGGAAGGCATTGCCTCGGTTGACGAATCGGCCATCACCGGCGAATCGGCACCGGTCATCCGGGAGTCCGGTGGTGACCGCTCGGCGGTAACCGGCGGGACGACGGTGCTCTCGGACCGCATCGTCGTGAAGATCACCCAGAAGCCGGGCGACAGTTTCGTGGACCGGATGATCGCACTCGTCGAGGGCGCGAACCGGCAGAAGACGCCGAACGAGATCGCACTCAACATTCTGCTTGCGGCACTGACGATCATCTTCGTCTTCGCGGTAGCGACACTGCAGCCGCTGGCGATCTATTCCAAGGTCAATAACCCCGGAGTGCCCGATACCTCGGCACTGAACGGCAACGGCATCAGCGGCATCGTCTTGGTGGCTCTGCTGGTGTGTTTGATTCCCACCACCATCGGCGCGCTGCTGTCGGCGATCGGCATCGCCGGAATGGACCGGCTGGTCCAACGCAACGTGCTGGCCATGTCCGGCCGCGCGGTCGAGGCGGCCGGCGACGTCAACACCCTGCTGCTGGACAAGACCGGAACGATCACGCTGGGGAATCGGCAGGCGTCGGAATTCATTCCGGTGAACGGGGTGACCCACGGCGATCTGGCTGACGCCGCGCAGCTGTCCAGCCTTGCCGACGAAACCCCCGAGGGCCGCTCCATCGTCGTCTACGCCAAAGCGGCCTTCGGGCTGCGCGCGAGGACACCCGGCGAGCTGACTCATGCCAGCTGGGTGCAATTCAGTGCGATGACCCGGATGTCGGGGGTTGATGTCGACGGACGGCAGCTGCGCAAGGGCGCGGCCAGCTCGGTATCCGAGTGGGTCCGCGGTCAAGGCGGAATCGTCCCCCACGAACTCGGCGAGATCGTCGACGGCATCTCCGCCGCCGGCGGAACACCGCTGGTGGTCGGACAGGTCACCGATGGAAAAGCTGAAGTGCTCGGCGTGATCCACCTCAAGGACGTGGTGAAGCAGGGCATGCGCGACCGGTTCGACGCGATGCGCCTGATGGGCATCCGGACCGTGATGATCACCGGCGATAATCCGTTGACCGCCAAGGCGATCGCGGACGAGGCCGGGGTCGACGACTTCCTCGCCGAGGCCACCCCCGAAGACAAGATGATGCTGATCAAGAAGGAGCAGCAGGGTGGCCGGCTGGTGGCGATGACCGGTGACGGCACCAACGACGCCCCGGCGCTGGCTCAGGCCGACGTCGGAGTGGCGATGAACACCGGCACGTCGGCGGCCAAAGAGGCCGGCAACATGGTGGACCTGGATTCCGATCCCACGAAGCTCATCGAGATCGTCGAAATCGGTAAGCAGCTGTTGATCACCCGCGGCGCGCTGACCACATTCTCCATCGCCAACGACATCGCGAAGTATTTCGCGATCATCCCGGCGATGTTCGTGGCGATCTTCCCGGGCCTGGACCTGATCAACGTCATGCGGCTGCACAGTCCGCAATCGGCGATCCTGTCCGCAGTCATCTTCAATGCGATCGTCATCGTCGCCCTGATTCCGTTGGCGTTGCGAGGCGTTCGCTATACGCCGAGCCGTGCGTCGAAGCTGCTCAGCCGCAACCTGTACATCTACGGGCTGGGCGGCATCATCGCGCCGTTCATCGGAATCAAAGCCATCGACCTACTCGTTCAACTGCTTCCTGGGATGAGCTGAGATGAAATTTTCCAACATCATTCGTCAACACTGGGCCGCGCTGCGCGCGCTGCTCGTCTTCACCGTGATCTTCGGTTTCGGCTACCCGCTGCTGATTTGGCTGATCGCGATGATTCCAGGCCTACACGACAAGGCAGAGGGCTCGATCCTCACCGCCGCGGGCAAACCGGTCGGCAGCAAGCTGATCGGCCAGTTGTTCACCGACTCCTCGGGCAATCCGCTGCCCCAGTATTTCCAGAGCCGGCCATCGGCGGCGGGCTCCAACGGATATGACCCGACCGCGAGCGGCGGCAGCAGCCTCGGACCCGAGAGCGTCATCGACACACCCGCCGACCCGGCGCAACTGGCGGCCGGCAAGTCCACGTCAGACGCCGGCTTCAAGCCGAGCCTGCTGACGCAGGTGTGTTCGCGCAGTTCGGCCGTCGCGCAGACCGAAGGTCTTGGAGAAGGGGCTGGGTCTCGTCCGTTCTGCACCGGCGGCGGTGTCGGGGCCGTGCTGTCGGTGATCGGCCCACGCGATTCGCGCGGCTATGTCATCCACCCGACCCGGGTCGTCAGCGTCAACGAGCCATGCGCGACCACCAAGCAGCCTTTCCTGGACTTCTATGAGGGCGTTCGGGTCGAGTGCGCGAAGTTCGGCGACGACTACTCGACCGGCCAGACCGTGCCCATTCGCGGGGCCGCCCCGGCTAGTTCGCAGGTTCCGGCCGACGCCGTCACCGCCAGCGGCAGCGGGCTGGACCCGAACATCTCACCGAGCTACGCCGACCTCCAGGTCGCCCGGGTCGCCAAGGCCCGCCACGTCAGCCCGGATCAGATACGGGCGGTGGTGGCGCACTACCGCAGTGGGCGCGCCCTCGGATTTTTCGGTGAGCCGTCCGTGAACGTCCTGCAACTCAACCTGCAACTCGACCGCCAATACCCGGTCTCGAGCTAGCACCACACAGGGGGATGATCGTTGATGTGAGCGACCCATCCCCCACGGATCACCATCCTTCCAAGCGCGGGGAACTACGCATCTACCTCGGTGCCGCGCCGGGTGTCGGCAAGACGTACGCGATGCTGGGCGAGGCGCACCGGCGTTTGGAGCGCGGCACCGACCTGGTAGCCGCGGTCATCGAGACCCATGGCCGCAAGAAAACGGCCGAGCTGATTGATGGCATCGAGATCATCCCGCCCCGCTACATCGACTACCGGGGCGGCAGCTTCGCTGAACTCGACGTGCCCGCCGTGCTGGCGCGCCACCCGCAGGTGGTCCTCGTCGACGAACTCGCGCACACCAATACACCGGGAAGCAAGAACCAAAAGCGTTGGCAGGACGTCGAGGAGCTACTCGACGCCGGGATCACGGTGATCTCCACCGTCAACATCCAGCACCTGGAAAGCCTCAACGACGTCGTCGCCCAGATCACCGGCATCGAACAAAAGGAGACGATCCCGGACTCCATCGTGCGGGCGGCCGCACAGATCGAGCTCATCGACATCACGCCGGAGGCGCTGCGCCGCAGGTTATCCCACGGCAACGTGTACACCCCGGAAAGGATCGACGCGGCGCTGTCCAACTACTTTCGGCGTGGAAATCTCACCGCGCTAAGGGAATTGGCGCTGCTGTGGCTGGCCGACCAGGTGGATACCGCGCTGGCCAAGTACCGCGCCGAGAACAAAATCACCGATATATGGGAGGCCCGCGAGCGCGTCGTGGTGGCGGTGACCGGCGGTCCGGAATCGGAGACGCTGGTACGGCGGGCATCCCGGATCGCATCGAAGTCCAGCGCCGAGCTGATGGTGGTGCACGTCATCCGCGGTGATGGACTGGCCGGTCTGTCCGAGAACCGGATGACCAAGATCCGCGATCTGGCGAGCAGCCTGGATGCTTCGGTGCACACGGTGGTCGGCGACGACATTCCCACGGCCCTGCTCGATTTCGCCCGTGAGATGAACGCCACCCAGCTGGTGATCGGCACTTCCCGACGGTCCCGGTGGGCGCGCATATTCGACGAGGGTATCGGTCCGGCTATTGTTCAGCAGTCCGGCAAGATCGACGTGCACATGGTCACCCACGAGGAAGCCAAACGCGGCTTTCGATTGGCGTCGCTCGCGCCCCGTGAGCGCCGCATCGCGTCCTGGCTGGCGGCCGTCGTCATCCCGTCGGTCATCTGCACCGTCACGGTGACCCTGTTGGACCCATATCTGGATACCGGCGGCGAGAGCGCACTGTTCTTCGTCGGGGTGCTGCTGGTCGGCCTGTTGGGAGGCGTTGCCCCGGCGGCCCTTTCGGCGGTGTTGTCCGGGCTGCTGCTGAACTACTATCTGATCGCTCCGCGGCACAGTTTCACGATTGCCGAACCCAACAGCGCGATCACCGAACTGGTGTTACTGCTGATCGCGGTCGCGGTCGCGGTCCTCGTCGATGGCGCGAAAAAGCGCACCCGGGAAGCCCGGCGTGCATCCCAAGAGGCGGAGTTGCTGACCCTGTTCGCCGGCTCGGTGCTGCGCGGCGCCGACCTCGAGACGCTGCTGGAACGCGTCCGAGAGACCTATTCACAACGCGCCGTCAGCATGTTGCGCGAGCCCCGAGACCACTCTGCCGACGGCCGCGCCAGCGTCAAGCACCGGGGCTACATCGTTGCCTGTGTGGGCAAAGACCCTTGCGTGACGGTCGATTCCGCCGACACCGCGATCGAGGTCGGCGATGACGAGTTCTGGATGCTGATGGCCGGCAAGAAACTCGAGGCGCGGGATCGCCGGGTGCTGACCGCGGTGGCCAAGCAGGCCGCGGGTTTGATCAGGCAGCGCGAGCTGGCCGATGAGGCCAGCCGGACCGAAGCGATCGTGAAGGCCGACGAGCTTCGGCGCTCCTTGCTGTCGGCCGTCAGCCACGACCTGCGGACGCCGCTGGCGGCCGCCAAAGTCGCGGTGTCCAGCCTGCGCGCCGAAGATGTCGCCTTCTCCCCAGAGGACACCGCCGAGCTGCTGGCCACCATCGAGGAGTCCATTGACCAACTCACCGCACTGGTCGGCAACCTGCTTGATTCGTCGCGCCTGGCTGCCGGCGTGGTTCGCCCGGAACTGAGCCGGGTCTACCTCGAGGAAACGGTGCAGCGCGCGCTGGTCAGCATCGGCAAGGGCGCCACCGGCTTCTACCGATCCGCCATCGACCGCGTCAAGGTCGACGTCGGTGACGCCGTGGTGATGGCAGACCCCGGCCTACTCGAGCGGATCCTGGCCAACCTGATCGACAACGCGCTGAGATACGCGCCCAACAGCCTGGTCCGGGTCAACGCGGGCCAGGTGAGCGATCGCGTCCTGATCAACGTCATCGACGAAGGCCCCGGAATCCCGCACGGGACCGAGGATCAGCTCTTCGAATCCTTCCAGCGACTCGGGGATCATGACAACACCACCGGTGTAGGTCTGGGGATGTCGGTGGCACGCGGCTTCGTCGAGGCCATGGGCGGCACCATCGCGGCCGGCGACACACCGGGGGGCGGACTCACCGTGGTGGTGGATCTGGCTGCCCCGCAAGGATACGGTGAACGATGATCCGCGTGCTGGTGATCGACGACGAACCGCAAATCCTGCGCGCGCTGCGAATCAATCTGTCCGTCCGGGGCTATGAGGTCGTCACCGCTTCGACCGGTGCGGGGGCGTTGCGCGCTGCCGCCGAGCACAAACCCGACGTGGTGATCCTCGACCTGGGTCTGCCCGACATTTCCGGCATCGAGGTGCTGGGCGGTCTGCGGGGCTGGCTGACCGCACCGGTGATCGTTTTGTCGGCGCGCACCGACTCGTCGGACAAGGTCGAGGCTTTAGACGCCGGCGCCGACGACTACGTGACGAAACCCTTTGGTATGGATGAGTTTCTGGCCCGGCTGCGCGCCGCGGTCCGTCGCAATGCCGCGGCGTCCGACACCGACCAGCCGGTGATCGAAACCGACGCGTTCACCGTCGATCTGGCCGCCAAAAAGGTCACCAAGGACGGCACCGAAGTGCACCTCACCCCGACCGAGTGGGGCATGCTCGAGGTGCTGGTCCGCAACCGTGGCAAGTTGGTGGGCCGCGAAGAACTCCTCAAAGAGGTGTGGGGACCGGCGTATGCCACCGAAACCCATTACCTGCGGGTGTATTTGGCGCAGTTGCGCCGCAAACTTGAGGATGACCCCTCGCATCCCAAGCATCTGTTGACCGAATCAGGTATGGGTTACCGCTTCGAAGCCTGAGTCACATCTGCCGCACCCGTATCCGGGCTGTAGGCGATGTGACTTATGCGCCGATCGACAAGGCGATACCATCCAGGATGTCGTGTTCGCTGACGATCAGCTCATCGATGCCGGCCCGGTCGTGCAACTCGCGAGCCAGCTCCTGGACCAGGATCGCCCCGCCGCCGATCACGTCGGCGCGGCCCTCATGCATCGGTGCCAGCGCGGCACGCTCCGATCGCGTCATCCCGATCAACCGGTCACAGACAGCCAATAGGTCAATCCTGCTCACCCGCGAAAGGTGAATGGCCGCAGCATCATATGTGGTCATATTGTGGGCCAGCGCGGACAGCGTGGTCATCGTCCCGGCCAACCCCACCCAGGTTCGAGCTTGCTCAACCGGCACGGCGCGCAGCGCGGCCTCGAGGCGCTCGCGCACCGCCCGGCGTGCCGCCTCCACCTCCTGCGGCGTCGGCGGATCCGAGTGCAGACAGCGCTCCGTCAGCCGGACGCAGCCGATGTCGGCCGAGTGGCTCGCCGTCACACTTTCGCTACCGAGGACGATCTCGGTCGAGCCGCCACCCAGATCAACGACGACGAAAGGCGCTCCGGCACTGTCTAATTCGCCGACAGCACCGCAGAACGACAGCGCGGCCTCCGCTGAACCGGTAATCACCTCAGCGACCGTGCCGTCCAACACCTCGGCCGTCATCGCGAAAAAGTCGTCGCGATTGGCGACGTCACGTGCCGCAGAAGTGGCGACCATCCGCACCCGCTCGACGCCGTGCACCCGAGACAGTTCGGCGTAATCGACCAGAGCGGCTCGGGTCCTGGCGATCGCCTCCGGCGCGAATTCACCCGTCGCATCGACGCCCTGCCCCAGCCGCACGATCCGCGTCTCGCGATGCACATCGCGCAGTTTTCCATCGTTCAAGTCGGCGATCAGCAATCGGATCGAGTTGGTACCGCAGTCAATTGCGGCGACACGGCTCACTGCCATTGCAGGACCTCTATTAACTGAGCCATCGAAGGCTCACCCGCCAACAGCGCCAACGCCTCATCGCCGAAAGGATTACAGCCGCGACCCTTCGCCAGCGAATGCGCGATCAGCACGTGCAAACACTTGACCCGCTCGGGCATGCCCCCCGCCGAAAACTGGGTCCCCAGCGGCTCGATCGCGTCCCGCTCGGCCAGATACGACTCGTGCGCGCGCCGATAGGCCGCGGCCAGTTCGGCGTCGTGCGCCAGCCGCTCGGTCATCTCCCGCATCAGACCGGTCGTCTCCAGCCTGCTCGCCGCCGCGGTGAGCTGCGGATGAGTCAGGTAGTACAACGTCGGAAACGGGGTGCCGTCAGGGAGTTTCGGCGCGGTCTTCACCACACCGGGCTCACCATTGGGGCAACGGTAGGCGATTTCAAGCACGCCTCGAGGCTCGCGGCCGAGCTGGCGCGCGATCGCTTCGAGGTCGGCATCATCAACCACCGGGCGGCGGGGGTGGCGGGGTGGCGGACGGCGGTAGGTGCGGGGCGTCGGCGATGGTGTGCCACAACGACGTGTACCAGGGGTCATTGCTCGCCGGTTTCGCCGCATCGCTGCCCGGCTGCGCGGCCGTCGCCGCCCCCGGCGCGAGCTGGACCTGAAACGGAATGTCGCCGGGCTTCACGAAGCCAAGGCGCTCGCGGGCCTGCGCCGCAATGTAAGCCGGGTCGTTGAGCTTGCCCTTCTGCTGCTCGAGGTCGGCGATCTGATGGCGCAGTGCGGCCTCGCTCGCGGCCAACTGCTCCATCTCGGTGCGCTGCGCGAAGTAGGTGCGCACCGGACCGGCGATCGTCAGCGTCAGCACGCACACCACCGCGGCCAGCACCGCCGCGCGCCGCGCCGTGAAGCCCAGCCGCTGATCGGAGCGCTGCTCAACGGATTCGGCGATCGAGCGCTTGATGGGCTCGACGACATGCTCGGCCAGCGTCTTTGTCGTGCCGCGGCTCGCGACCGTCTGCGGCGGCTTGGCCGGCTTACGTCCCCGAACCGAGGCGCCCGCTTTCCCCGGGCGTGGTGCCGGGGAACGGCGCTTCGGATCGGGCTTGCCGGGCAACCTATTTCAACCTATTTCGGGTCCGGTGCATATCGCGGGAAGGCCAGATCACCGGCATAGCGGGCCGCGTCGCCGAGCGCCTCCTCGATCCGCAGCAGCTGATTGTATTTCGCTACCCGCTCGCTGCGGGCCGGTGCGCCGGTCTTGATCTGGCCACTGCCGACGGCGACCGCCAGGTCAGCGATCGTGGTGTCCTCGGTCTCGCCACTGCGGTGGCTCATCATGGTGCGGTATCCGCTGTGGTGCGCCAGCGCCACCGCGTCCAGCGTCTCGGTCAGCGTGCCGATCTGATTCACCTTGACCAGCAACGCATTTGCCACACCCCGCTCGATGCCCTCCTCGAGCCGCTCGGGATTGGTGACAAAGATGTCGTCGCCGACGATTTGCACCCGATCCCCGATCGACGCCGTCAGCGTGGCCCAGCCGTCCCAATCGTCTTCGGAGAGCGGGTCTTCCAGCGAGACCAGCGGGTAGGAGCCCAGCAGGCCGGCGTAGAACTCGGTCATCTGCTCGGCGCTGCGCGTGGTGCCCTCGAAGGCGTAGCCGCGTACCGTCGGTGTAGAACTCGGTGGCCGCGGCGTCGAGGGCAAGCGCCACGTCGGCCCCGGGTCTGAAACCCGCCGCCTCGATCGCCTGGCTGATCAGATCGAGCGCCGCGGTGGTGCCGGCCACATCCGGGGCGAATCCGCCCTCGTCGCCCAGGCCGGTGCTCAGCCCCCGCTTCTTCAGCACGGACTTCAGTGAGTGGTACACCTCGGCACCCCAGCGCAGCGCCTCACTGAAGCTGGGGGCGCCGATCGGCGCCACCATGAACTCCTGGATGTCGACGGCGGTGTCGGCGTGCGCGCCGCCGTTGAGGATGTTCAGCATCGGGACGGGCAAAATGTGCGCGTTCGGGCCGCCGATGTAGCGGAACAGCGGCAGCTCGGCTGAATCGGCGGCCGCCTTGGCCACCGCCAGTGACACGCCCAGGATCGCGTTGCCGCCCAGCCGGGACTTGTCGGGGGTGCCGTCGAGGTCCACCAACGCCTGATCGACCAGCCGCTGATCGTCGGCGTTGAGTCCGATGACCGCCGGGGCGATCTCGTCGAGCACGGCCTGTACAGCGTTCTTCACGCCCTTCCCGCCGTAGCGCTCGCCGCCGTCGCGTAGCTCGACGGCCTCGTGCTCCCCGGTCGAAGCCCCGGACGGCACGGCCGCGCGGGCAAACGTTCCGTCGATCAACGCCACCTCGACCTCGACCGTCGGGTTGCCGCGGGAATCGAGGATCTCGCGGGCTCCGACCTGCTCGATAATCGGCACTAGGTTCTCCTTGCCTAAAACTTTGCTTAGCGTAAAGCCTGAGTCACCGGTTCATCCTGCTATAACGGGCGGCCCTTTGCGTAAGCGGTCGCCCAGTCGCGCACGGCCCGCGCGTAGACGCCGGAGTTGTTGTAGGCCCGCAGCGCGCTGATCCAGCCCCGCGGCGTGGCGAGATCCTTTCCGCGCCAGCACAGATAGCCCGCCGCCGTGAGCGCGGCGTCGTCGATGTTGTCCGGGCTGACGATGCCGTCGTTGTTGGCGTCGACCCCGTACAACCGCCACGTCTCCGGGATGAATTGCATCGGTCCCATCGCGCGCGCGACTCCCCCGTCGTCGCCCGTTGCGTCGTCGCCGACGATGCGCAGGTTGTTGCCGGTGCCGTCAAGTCGGACACCACGAATCGGGGGGCTGACGTCTCCGTTGGGCGCCAGCGTCGCGCCTCGGTAGGTGCCGTGATGACTCTCCACCTGCCCAATACCCGCCAGCGTGGTCCACGCGATATGGCACTTGGGGTTCTCCACCTCGGCGACCCGCGCGGCGTAAGCGTAGGCCTCCAGGGCAATAACCGGAATTTCCAATGCCTGCGAGCGCTTTTCTACCCAGTAACGAAGCTGATCAGCGGGCCGGCCAGCGGCATGCGTGTCCACTGGCGGCACCGGATCCCCCGCAGGCGGCGGCACGCCTTCGGGGATAAAAAGGCTGAGCTGCCAGGTACAACTCGACGCCAAGAGCATCGCGGTCGCCCCAATCACGGCGGCGGTCCGCACCCAACGTCTCGGCGACACAACACTCCCCTATACCCAGTTCACCCCGTTCATCGTCCCATGGGTTTTCCGGCGACCCCGGCAATCAGGCCTTAGCGGCGGCCTTTGCGCTTCTTGGAGCCCCCCGAGGCGGCGGGCGCTTCGGCCGGCACCGCATCGGGGACCGGTGCACCGACAGGCCAGTGGGTACGCCACTCCTCTTCGGTGATCTCACCCAGCGGCGTCGTATCGAACTCATCTGGAATGCTGCCGCCGCGGCGTGCGGTGGCAATCGACTTCTCAACATCGCGTATCGTGTCCGCGAATTCTAAAACTGCTGTACGCAAATTGTTTTCGGCGTCAACCGCGGGGGACACAGAGATCGAGGTAATGGCGGCGGGGATCAGGTCGGCGGGCAGCCCGGCTTTGCCGACACGTTCAATCACCTTCTGCGCCAACGCTAACGCCGGCTGACCGGTGTGCACATCGTCCATCACCGAGTACCTTGGCTTTTCGGCGGCCTTGCGGGCCTCCCACTGAGCCAGCTGATCTTCCAACGAAATCGTCTTGCCGGCAAGGACTTCCGGCACCCGGTTGCCGAGCTTGCGCATCAGCGTGGCGGCGACGTCGTCGATGGTGAAGGGGAACTGCGCCGCATCCTCGGCGATGCGTGAGTGGAAGAGCACCTGCAGCAACAAGTCACCGAGTTCTCCGCGCAGCTGCTCGGCATCCCCGCCGCGGACCGCGTCCAGCAACTCGTAGGTCTCCTCCAACAGATACCTGCACAACGAATCGTGGGTTTGCTCACTCTCCCAGGGTCCGGCGGTGCGTAGCTTGTCCATCATCGCGACGGCGTCAACCAGGCGCTCGCCACGAGGCGACTCGGGCGCCGAAATCACCCGCGCGCCAGCGGCAAGTCGTGCCGCGACGGCGGGATGGTTCGGGTCCGACGACAGCAACACCGGCGCGTCCTCTCCGGTGTGCACCAGACGTGCCGCGGGCAGCGACCAGGGCACCGCGACCGGCATTTCCTCGGTGTATTCCACCTCGCCAGTCAGATGCTCGATGGCTTCGATGGGAACCAGCGACGGACGGCGGGGGTCGAATAAGACGACAATCATCGGCGCTGCGCGCCTTGCTCCGCACCGATTTCCTGCTGCGGCTTTCCCTGAAGCGCCGTCACCAGGTTGGCCACCATCTGGACCAGCTCGACGTCGCGGAGGCGAGGCGCACCGATCCCACCCGCCCGCGGGATGGGCACCTGCACCGTCGACGTCGTGGCGCGGTAGTTCGCGGCCGGATACATCCGCTTGAGCCGCACCTGCGCCGAGTCCGGCAGCGTGATCGGCGCGAGCCGGATAGTCGCCTCGGACGGGGCACTCACTTCGGTGATGCCAGCGTCGCGGCACAGCAACCGCAGCCGAGCCACCGCTACCAGCCGTTGGGCGGGCTCGGGCAGCGCGCCGTAGCGGTCGGTGAGCTCTTCAACAACCGAGCCAACAGCGGCATCGTCCGTCGCGGCCGCCAGCCGCCGGTAGCCCTCCAGGCGCAGCCGATCGCTGGCGATGTAATCCGGCGGCAGGTGCGCATCCACCGGCAGGTCGATCCGCACATCCTTGGGTTCCTCGGCGGTGGTCACCGTCTGCCCGTCGGCCGCCAGCCGGTAGGCCTCAACGGCCTCGCCCACCAGCCGCACGTACAGGTCGAAGCCGACCCCGGCGACGTGTCCGGACTGCTCGACGCCGAGCACGTTGCCCGCACCGCGGATCTCCAGGTCCTTCAACGCGACCGCCATGCCCGCGCCCAGCTCGTTGTTCTGCGCGATCGTCGCCAGCCGGTCGTAGGCCGTCTCGGTCAGCGGCGTGTGGGGCGGATAGAGGAAGTAGGCGTAGCCGCGTTCGCGGCTGCGACCAACCCGGCCGCGCAGCTGGTGCAGCTGGGACAGCCCGAAGGTGTCGGCGCGCTCGACGATCAGCGTGTTGGCGTTGGAGATGTCCAGGCCGGTCTCGATGATCGTGGTGCACACCAGGATGTCATGTTCGCGGTTCCAGAACCCCTGCACGGTGCGCTCCAGCCGCTCCTCGGGCAGCTGTCCGTGGGCGACGGCAATTTTCGCCTCGGGCACCAGCTCGCGCAGCCGGGCGGCGGCCCGATCGATGGAGCTGACCCGGTTATGCACGTAAAACGCCTGCCCCTCGCGCAGCAGCTCCCGGCGCAGGGCCGCGGCGACCTGCTTGTCGTCGTCTGGACCCACATAGGTCAGCACCGGGTAGCGTTCCTCGGGCGGTGTCAGGATCGTCGACATCTCGCGGATACCGGCCAGGCTCATCTCGAGGGTCCGCGGGATCGGGGTGGCGCTCATGGTGAGCACGTCGACGTGGATGCGCAGCGACTTGATGTGCTCCTTGTGCTCGACGCCGAACCGTTGCTCCTCATCGACCACGACCAGGCCCAGATCCTTCCAGCGCACTGCGGTCTGCAGCAGCCGGTGCGTACCGATCACGATGTCCACCGAGCCGTCGGCCATGCCCTCGAGCACTGCCCGCGATTCGGCGCCGTCGGTGAACCGGGACAGTCCCTTGACGGCCACCGGGAAGCCGGCCATGCGTTCGCGGAACGTCTCCAGGTGCTGGTCGGCCAGCAGCGTGGTGGGGACCAGCACGGCAACCTGCTTGCCGTCTTGCACCGCTTTGAACGCCGCGCGCACCGCGATCTCGGTCTTGCCGTAGCCGACGTCGCCGCAGATCACCCGGTCCATCGGCACCGGTTTTTCCATGTCGGACTTGACTTCGGTGATGGCGGTGAGCTGGTCGACGGTCTCGGTAAAACCGAACGCGTCCTCCATCTCGGCCTGCCAGGGGGTGTCGGGCGCGAACGCATGGCCCGGGCTGGCCTGCCGTTTGGCGTACAGCGCCACCAGCTCCCCGGCGATCTCGCGGACCGCGCGGCGCGCCTTGGTCTTGGTGTTGGCCCAGTCGCTGCCGCCGAGCTTGCTCAGCGCCGGCGCCTGGCCGCCCACATACCGCGACAGCTGATCCAGCGAATCCATCGGGACGAAGAGCTTGTCGGATCCACCGCCGCGCTTCGCCGACGCGTATTCGAGAACGAGGTATTCGCGCCGGGCTCCACCGACGGTCCGTTCGACCATTTCCACGAACCGCCCGATGCCGTGCTGGTCGTGCACCACCAGGTCACCCGCGGCCAGCGCCAGCGGGTCGACGGTGTTGCGCCGCTTGGCCGCCAGCCGCTTGCCGTCGCCGGGTGTGCCCCGGTTGCCGGTCAGGTCGGTCTCGGTGATCACCACCAGGTTGGCGCCCTCGATAACGACGCCGTCGCAGAGTGGGCCTTTGAGCACGCCGACGACCCCCGCTTTTGGCGCGGCACCGGGTTCCAGCATGACCGCGGCCGTCTCGGATTCGGCCAGCCGCTCCACCACGCGATGCGCGGTCCCGGTCCCGGGGGCGACCACCGCGGCGTACCCGCCGGTGCTGACGTGCGCACGCAGCATCGCGAAGATGTCGTCAATGTCGCGCTGATGCCCCCGCGCCGACGGCGCCGCCCGGATGTCCAGCTCGATGGCCGACTCGTCGGACAGCTGGCTCAATGTCCACCACGGGTGACCGGATCGGCGAGCCGCGGCGCGTACGTCGTCCAGTTCGACGAACCCCGACCCGCCCAGCTGCTCGATGTCGATGGGTGCCTGACCTTCTGAGGTGCCCATGGCCGCGACCGACCACGACGCCTCGAGAAACTCGCGGCCGGTCTTGATCAGGTCAGCCGCCCGGGTGCGGACCTTCTCCGGGTCGCAGAGCAGCACCGGCGTGCCCGCGGCCAGCTGATCGGTCAGCAACACGTGATCACCGGGACGAAGCACCGGAAGCAGCGCCTCCATGCCGTCGACCGGGATGCCCTCGGCCAGCTTGGTCAGCATCTCGCTGACGGTCCCGGTGATCGACCCCTCGCCGACCGGGTGCGCGGCGGCCAGCTCAGCCGCATGCGCCCGCACGTCGTCGGTCAGCAGCAGCTCTCGGCAGGCGACCGCGACCAGCGTGTCGACGGTGATCTCCGGGAGGGAGCGCTGGTCGGCGACCGAGAACATCCGCATCTCGGTGACCTCGTCGCCCCAGAACTCGACCCGCACCGGGTGCTCGGCGACGGGCGCAAAGATGTCGAGAATCCCACCGCGCACGGCGAACTCGCCGCGCCGTCCGACCATGTCCACCCGGGTATAGGCCAACTCGACGAGCCGGGCGATGACGCCCTCGAAGTCGAGTTCCTGCCCGACGCGCAACGTGACCGGCTCCACCAGCCCCAGCTGCGGCGACATCGGCTGCAGCAGCGAGCGCACCGCCGTCACGACTACCTGCAACGGCGGGCCGAGTCGCGCGTCGTCGGGATGCGCCAGCCGGCGCAGCATCATCAGGCGGGTGCCGACGGTGTCCACCCCAGGTGAGAGCCGCTCGTGCGGCAGGGTCTCCCAGGACGGGAACGTCGCCACCGCGTCGCCGTAGACCCCTTTGAGCTCGGCGGTCAGGTCGTCGGCTTCGCGACCGGTCGCGGTGACCACCAGTAACGGACCTTGCCGGGCTAGCGCGCCGGCCACGAACAAGCGTGCGCGGGCCGGCCCGACCAGGCTCAATTCGGCAGGCCGCTCGGCCGTGCGCTCGATGAGCTGCAAGAAGGTGGGCGCCGTCAGCGCCAGTTCGACGAGCCCCGCGATCGGAGTATCTGGGCGGCCAGCCCCCGGTGCGGTCATGATGCGCCCATTCTAAAGGGCCTTCGGGAAGGCGCAGGTGGGGCTCGTGCGCGCTCCCGCGCACTCCAATGGCGTCAAGATTGCGCTCGCGGCCGTCAAGGGATCGTAAGGATTGCAGCACCCGAGCCTGGCCGGGCGCATTTTGAAATCATGACATTGCTCGATATTCTGCCGTCTCTCGGAAAGGCGGCGGCCCGGCGGTGCGATTCCGCGATCTGGCCGGTCACAACACATTCCGACGATGACGGCAGACTCTGCGTGGGGGGTATACCCCTGGCCGACATCGCCGACGAGTACGGCACCCCGACCTACGTGATCGACGAGACCGACTTCCGCCGCCGCGCCCGGCGCTACCGCCGGGCGCTGCGCGGTGTCGAGGTCATCTACGCGGGCAAGTCGCTGCTGACCACCTCGGTCGCGCGCTGGGTCTGCGAAGAGGGACTCGGTCTCGACGTCTGCTCGGCCGGTGAGCTGGCCATCGCCCAGGCCGGCGGGGTGGACCCGGCGCGCATCGTCATGCACGGCAACGCGAAGTCACCCGACGAGTTGCGCGACGCGACCAGGGTCGGCGTCGGGCGCATCGTGCTGGATTCCTACCTGGAGATCGCTTACCTCGCGGGCCTGGCGCACCAGCGCCAGCGGGTGCTCATCCGGGTGACCCCCGACATCGACATCCATGGCCACCGTGCGGTCACCACCGGCATCAGCGACCAGAAGTTCGGGTTCACGCTCGCCGGAGATCACGCCGCCGAAGCGGTGAAGCGGGTGCTGGCGCACCCGATCTTGGACCTGGTCGGGTTGCACTGCCATATCGGCTCACAGGTCACCGACGGCGCGCACTACGGCGAGGCGATCCACCGGATGGTCGCCTTCATGGCCGACGTCCGCGCCCGCTATGGCGTCATCCTGACCGAACTGAACATCGGCGGCGGCCACGGAATCCCTTACGTTGCAGGCGATTCCGAACTCGATCTGGACCAGCTGGCCCGCACTATCGAGGACGCGCTCGACGAGGCGTGCGCCGCCGAGCATTTCCCGCGGCCGACCATCGTGGTGGAACCCGGCCGGGCCATCAGCGGCCGCGCCGGCGTCACGCTGTATCGGGTGTGCTCGGTCAAGAGCCAACCGGGCGGCCGGACCTTCGTCGCGGTGGACGGCGGCATGAGCGACAACCCGCGGGTGTCGCTGTACGGCGCGCAGTACACGGTCACGCTGGCCAACCGGCATTCGTTGGGGGTCAAGCAGCTGGTGACCGTAGCGGGCCGGCACTGCGAGGCCGGCGACGAGATCGCCCGCGACATCGAGCTGCCGGCCGACGTGCATCCCGGTGACCTGCTGGCCGTGGCCTGTACCGGCGCCTACCACCACAGCATGGCGTCGAACTACAACATGGTCGGCCGCCCGCCGCTGGTGGCGGTCAAGGATGGCCGGACCCGCGAGCTGGTTCGCCGCGAGACGATCGCGGACTTGCTGTCGCGGGACTGCGGCTAGCGGGTAAGAATCCGCCGCGAGCGTGCGTGTTTGTGCGATGACGCGCCGTTGCAGCCGTGCAACTGCGCACGTTCGACAATAAATCTGCCGTCCGGCACCAAGTGGAGCACGCTTGCAGGGCTGGGCACGGCGCAGCCTGGGCGGACGGCGCGGCCAGTTCGGCGCCACCCCAGAGCAGCAGGGCCGTCGCCGCCCCCAACAATGCGGACATTCGTGTGGTTCGTTTCATGGTGGCTCCTTCGGCGCCGGGTCGTACCCGATCCCAACGCCTGGGCCTTGCGTTCTACTCGTCTTGCAGCCGGGGGTCGGCTTCCAGGCCGATCAGGCCGTTCCACATCAGGTTGACCAGGTGCGCGGCCACTACTTCTTTCTTGGGCTCGCGGGTGTCCAGCCACCATTGCGCCGTCATCGAGACCGATCCCACCAGGGCCTGGGCGTACAGCGGGGCCAGGTCCGGGTCCAGGCCGCGCCGGGCGAAGTCGCCGGCCAGGATCGAGCTGACCTGGCTGACAGCGTCGTTGAGCAGGCTGGAATAGGTGCCCGAGCTGATCGAGGCCGGCGAGTCGCGGATCAGGATCCGGAAGCCGTCGGTGCGCTCTTCGACGTAGGTGAGCAACGCCAGCGCGACCAGCTCCACACGCACCCGGGACCGGTTGTTGGTCAGCGACGAGGTGATGCCGTCGAGCAGCGCCGACATCTCCCGGTCGACCACGACGGCGTACAGGCCCTCCTTACCGCCGAAATGCTCGTAGACGACTGGCTTGGACACGTTGGCCCGCTGGGCGATCTCTTCGATCGAGGTGCCGTCGTAGCCTCGTTCGGCGAAAAGCGAGCGCGCGATACCGATGAGTTGGTGTCGGCGCTCGCTGCCGGTCATCCGGGCGCGCGGCGCCCGCACGTCCTTATCTGCCTTGTCTTGCTTCTCCGGCTCCCGGTCCAGCACGGCCACGTCAACAAGGGTATCGGTTTGGATGCTTCGACTAGAGTCTCTTGGTGGCGCGGGGCCGGACTGCCCGCCTTGGGAATGCAATCCGTCGTGGTGTAATCGGCAGCACCTCTGATTTTGGTTCAGATAGTTCAGGTTCGAGTCCTGGCGACGGAGCTTCGGTTGTTTGCCGCGAGCGTGCGTGAATGACACGCTTGACGGCGTGTCAGCGAGCCGACACGCACGCTCGCCAGTAGGAGGGTTGATGATGCCTCGGGGTGACACGGCTGTCCTGGTCTTAGCCGCCGGGCCCGGGACCCGGATGCGGTCCGACACCCCGAAGGTGCTCCACCCGATCGCCGGTCGCAGCATGCTGTCGCACTCGCTGCACGCGATCACCAAGCTGGCACCGCAGCACGTGGTCGCGGTCCTGGGCCATGACCACGAGCGCGTCGCCTCGATCGTCGCCGACCTGGCCGAGTCCCTCGGACGCACGATCGACGTCGCGCTGCAGGACCGCCCGCTTGGCACCGGACACGCGGTGCTGTGCGGCCTGTCCGCGCTGGCCGACGACTACGCCGGCACCGTCGTCGTGACCTCGGGCGACACCCCGTTGCTGGATGCCGACACCCTGGCCGATCTGATCGCGACCCACGGCGCAGCATCCGCGGCGGTGACGCTGTTGACCACGACGCTGGACGATCCGTCCGGCTACGGCCGTATCCTGCGCACCCAGGACGACGAGGTGATGGCGATCGTCGAACACACCGACGCGACGCCGTCGCAACGCCAGATTCGCGAGGTCAACGCCGGCGTGTACGCCTTCGACGTCGCCGCGCTGCGATCGGCGTTGAGCCGGCTGAGCTCCAACAACGCCCAGCAGGAGCTCTACCTCACCGACGTCGTCGCGATCCTTCGGCAAGACGGCCAGACCGTGCATTCCCGGCACGTCGACGACAGCGCGCGGGTGGCCGGCGTCAACAACCGCGTCCAGCTGGCCGAGCTGGGCGCCGAGTTGAACCGTCGCATCGTCGCCGCCCACCAGATGGCCGGCGTGACGATCATCGACCCCGCCACCACCTGGATCGACGTCGACGTCTCGATCGGCCGCGACACCGTCGTGCACCCCGGGACCCAGCTGCTGGGACACACCCAGATCGGCGGTCGCTGTGAGATCGGGCCGGGCACGTCCCTGACCGACGTCACCGTCGGCGACGGCGCGTCGGTGGTCCGCACACACGGCTCGTCGGCGGCGATCGGTGACGGCGCCGACGTCGGTCCCTTCACGTACCTGCGGCCCGGCACCGTCCTGGGCTCCGACGGCAAGCTCGGCGCGTTCGTCGAGGTGAAGAACTCGACGATCGGCACCGGGACCAAAGTGCCGCACCTGACCTACGTCGGGGACGCCGACATCGGCGAGCACAGCAATATCGGGGCGTCGAGCGTGTTCGTCAACTACGACGGGATCTCCAAGCGACGCACCACCGTCGGCTCGCACGTCCGGACCGGGTCGGACACCATGTTCGTCGCGCCGGTGAGCGTCGGCGACGGCGCGTACACCGGCGCCGGCACTGTGCTGCGCGACGATGTCCCGCCCGGCGCGCTCGCGGTGTCGGCGGGCCCGCAACGCAACATCGAGAACTGGGTGCAGCGCAAACGCCCGGGAACTGCGGCGGCCGAGGCCGCCCTCCAAGCTAATGAAGCGGCTAACCAGCAGCCCGACCCCGAATAGACATGGTGAATTTGTTCTCCGTCAACCGGTACCCTCGCTACGTACGATGAGGCCACCATTTCGAGCCGGGATACCGCAGGGGGCACCGCGTTGAGCCACGACTGGACCGATAATCGCAAAAACTTGATGCTTTTCTCGGGTCGCGGGCACCCCGAGCTGGCCGAGCAGGTCGCCAAGGAGCTCGACGTCCACGTCACCGCGCAGACGGCGCGCGAGTTCGCCAACGGTGAGATCTTCGTGCGTTTCCATGAGTCGGTGCGTGGCTGCGACGCGTTCGTCCTGCAGTCCAACCCGGCGCCGGTGAACAACTGGCTGATGGAACAGCTGATCATGATCGACGCGCTCAAGCGGGGCAGCGCGAAGCGCATCACCGCGGTGCTGCCGTTCTATCCCTACGCGCGGCAGGACAAGAAGCACCGTGGCCGCGAACCGATCTCGGCACGGCTGGTCGCCGACCTGCTCAAGACGGCCGGCGCCGACCGGATCGTCACGGTCGACCTGCACACCGACCAGATCCAGGGTTTCTTCGACGGTCCCGTGGACCACATGCGCGGCCAGACCCTGCTGACCACCTACATCAAGGACAACTACCCCGACGGCAACATGGTTGTGGTCTCCCCCGACTCGGGCCGGGTGCGCATCGCCGAGAAGTGGGCCGATGCGCTGGGCGGCGTCCCGCTGGCCTTCATCCACAAGACCCGTGACCCGCGGGTGCCCAACCAGGTGGTCTCCAACCGTGTCGTCGGTGAAGTCGAAGGCCGCTGCTGTGTGCTGATCGACGACATGATCGACACCGGCGGCACCATCGCCGGCGCGGTGAAACTGCTGCGTGAAGACGGTGCCAGCGACGTGATCGTCGCGGCCACCCATGGCGTGCTGTCGGACCCCGCCGCCGAGCGTCTTGCCGCTTCCGGCGCCCGCGAGGTGATCGTCACGAACACGCTGCCGATCGGCGAGGAGAAGCGCTTCCCCCAGCTGACGGTGTTGTCGATCGCGCCGCTGTTGGCCAGCACGATTCGCGCGGTGTTCGAAAACGGCTCAGTCACAGGGCTGTTCGACGGAGACGCGTAGATGGTCGGCAAGATGGCCGGTAGCGCGACCATTTACCACAACCCCAAGTGCACCACGTCCCGCAAGACACTGGACCTGTTGCGGGACAATGGTATTGAGCCTACCGTTATCCAGTATCTGAAGACGCCGCCGTCCCGCGACGAGCTGGTGCGCATGATCGCAGACGCGGGCATCGAAGTGCGCACCGCCGTGCGCAAGCGTGAATCGCTGTACGCCGAGCTGGGGCTCGCCGACGCGAGCGATGACGAGCTGCTCGACGCGATGGCCGAACACCCCTTCCTCATCGAGCGGCCATTTGTGGTCACGGCCAAGGGAACTCGGCTGGCCCGGCCGATCGATGCGGTCCGCGAGATTTTGTGAGAGCTGCTTTTTTGGTCGCGGCCGCCGCGTTGGCGGTGTCGGCTTGCGCACCGAAACCGCCTGACTTCCAGTCGATCTTGACGACGTCAACCAGCGCCACCACGACCGCGGCGAAGCCGGTCCCGTTCGCGAAATATCTCGAGGGCGTCGGCGTGACCGGTGTGCCGGTGGCGCCGAACACCCTGACCGACTTGACGGTATCCATGCCGACGCCTCCGGGCTGGGCGCCGTACAGCAATCCGAAGCTCCCCCCCACTACGCGCGTGATCTCGAAGGGCGGCAGGTATCCGGCGGCGATGCTGACAGTGTTCGCGCTGCGGGGCGCGGATTTCAACGCCGCCGACGCGGTTAAGCACGCCAACGCCGATGCCCAGCTGGTCTCGAACTTCACGCAGCTCGACGCGTCGACGACGGACTACAACGGATTTCCCTCGTCAATGATCCAGGGCAGTTACGACCAGGACGACATGCGCATGCACAGCTACAACCGGATCGTGTTGCCGACCGGCTCGCCGCCCGGCAGGCAGCGCTATCTGGTTCAGCTCACCATCACCAGCCTGGCCAACGAGGCGGTCGCTCAGTCGTCGGACATCGAGGCGATCATCCGCGGATTCGTTGTCGCGGCAAAGTAACTGGCGCGAGCAGAGCCTTAAGCGCCGCGGCCGGCTTCTTGGACGAGCTGAACCCGGGAGGTCAGGCCGAGCTTGGCGTACACGTGGGTCAGATGGGTCTGCACGGTGCGCGGGGAGACGAAAAGCCGCGCACCGATCTCCTTGTTGCCCAACCCTTCCCGGACCAACGCCACCACATCGCGCTCTGTAGGCGTCAACGATCCCCACCCGCTGGTGGGCCGTTTACGCTCGCCACGGCCGCGCTGCGCATACGCGATCGCCTCCTCGACCGACAGAGCAGCACCGTCAGCCAACGCGGCATCAAAATCACTCTGCCCCAACGCCTCCCGTGCGGCCGCCACCATCGTGTCGTAGCCGGCTTGATACATCGGGAGCCGAAAGTCGCCGATGCGTTGCCGGGCGGCCTTTGCCACACCCAGCAGACGTACGGCGTGCTGGTGATTGCTGTCGTCGGTCGCAAGGCGGGCAAGGCACTCGAAGGTATCGGCCACCCGCGTGTATGCCTGGGTGCGCGCGGCGACCACAAGTGCCTCGTGGGCATCGCGCTCGGCCTGTTCGGGCTCACCTTCTGCGATCGCCACAAAGGCCCGCACGGTCCGCGCAACAATTTGATACCAACCCGGGACCACCGCGACGACGTTGTCGGCCCATCGGCGGGCGGTGACCAGATCACCACGCGCGAGTGCAGCCTCGGCCAGCGGGGTGGCGCCCTTAATAAACACTTCACGCGCGGGAACGGTTTGCCGCAGGGCCTCCTCGGCTGCCGGGCTAGCTGCCGCCGCGTCGCCGCCGGCCAAGGCGGCGTTAGCGAACAACGCATACACAGTGTCTTCGAAAAACCCCCCTATCGTCGCTGCGGTCGCCTGTGCGGATTGCGCTGCGGCGTGCGCGGCGGCCGCTTCTCCCCGCATGAAAAGCGCTGCGGAATGGCACACATGACCGAAGACCGTCATGGGTTGATCCGCGGCCGCCTGCGCCTCGTCGACCAAGCCGCGGGCGACCTGGACAGCTTGCGCGAGATCTCCCTGCATCGACAGCGCGACACTTAGCCAGAATCGGCAGTTCCGCGAGAAGAACTGATCGCCCAGCGCGTCGGCGAGGTCACGTCCCTCTTGCGCTGCGGCAATCGCGGCGATCGGTTCACCGACATAGCAGCCCACGCTCGCCTGATAGCTGAGAACCTGGCAAAGACTCCACCGATCACCGGCCGCACCGGCCACGTCGATCGCCTCAGCGAGGTATTGCTGGGCCAGCTCGGGGCTGTAGACCGCGCTCATACCGCATGCGGTGAGGGCCGCGGCGATCAGTGCCGGGTCATCGAGTTCACGCGCGATCTCCAGCGCCTCCTGTGGTCGACCGAGATCCGTCTGCACGGCCGCCCAAGCGGCGAGGATGCTTTGCTCGGCCACCGCGCCCGCCCACACTGCCGGTGCGATGCCGGAGCGATCGGGGTCAGTCAGCACCGCGTCGAACCCGGCCAGGGCCTCCTGGACGCGGCCGCCCCGTAACCACAACGGCCGCAACGATAAAACGAGCCGCAGGGCTGCCTCGGGGTCGGCATTCTCCCTGCTCCAGGCAAATGCGGTGCGGAGGTTGTCGATCTCGGTTTGCGCCCATGCCAGCAGCCGATCATCGGCTGCGTGTCCGTGTGATTCCAGCTCAGCGGCTATGGCGGTGTAGTGGTCGCGGTGGCGGCTGCGCACCACGTCGGCCTCGCCGGACTCGCCGAGCTTTTCTTGCGCGTACTGGCGCACCGTCTCCAACAACCGGTACCGCATCCCGGCTCCCGTGTCGTCCGCGACGACGAGGGATTTGTCGACCAGCAGGCTCAATTGATCCATCAACTGGTAGGTTTCGACCTCGCTGCTGGCCCCGACGGCCTGTGCGGCGTCGAGATCGAAGCCGTCGGCGAACACCGCGAGCCGGCGGAACAAGACCTGCTCGGGCTCGGTGAGAAGCGCGTGTGACCAATCCACTGAGGCGCGAAGCGTCTGCTGGCGGCGCACCGCGGTGCGCGCGCCTCCGGTCAGTAACCGGAACCGGTCGTGCAGACTATCGACGATCTGGCGCACCGACAGCGCCCGAACCCGTGCTGCGGCAAGCTCGATCGCCAACGGCATGCCATCGAGGCGCCGGCAGATCTCTTCCACCAGTGCCCGGTCGTCACCGACCTCGAAGTTGGGGCGGGCGTGTCGGGCGCGGTCGTTGAACAGTTCAATGGCCTCGTCGGTAAGAGACAGGGACGGCACCCGCCAGCTCAGCTCGCCAGGCACCCCGAGTGGCTCACGGCTGGTGGCCAGAATCGTCAAGTGCGGGCAGGCGGCGAGCAACTCGACGACCAGGGTGCCGCACGCATCGAGCAGGTGCTCGCAGTTGTCGAGCACCATCAACATCGCTTTGTCATCGAAGAACCGCTGCAGCAGATCCATCGTGGAGCGGCCCGGCTGATCCGGAAGACCAAGCGTGCGAGCGACTTTCACCGATGTTGCCTCGGGATTGGTAATCGGTGCCAGATCGACATACCAGATCCCATCCGGGAACTCGGCGGTGAGCTGAGAAGTGATCTCGATGGCGAGTCGCGTCTTACCGGCACCGCCCGCGCCGGTGAAGGTGACCAGTCGAGCCTCTGCGAGGATCTGCCGTAATTCCGCCATGACAGCTTGGCGCCCAACGAAACTCGTCAGCTGAGTCGGCAGGTTATGTGACGCCGCCGATTGGCGCACCCGAAGCGGCGGGAACTCGTTGCGCAAATCGTGATGACACAACTGCACGACGCGCTCCGGGCGAGGCACGCCCCGCATCGGGTAGCTACCCAGATCCGTCAGCCACACACCCTCAGGCAGCCGATCCAGGACAAGAGACTCGGTCACCCCCGATAAAACCGTCTGCCCCCCATGCGCCAGATCGCGCAGCCGCGCGGTCCGATTGATCGTCGGGCCCGCATAGTTGGACTCGCCACGCAGCTGGATCTCGCCGGTGTGCACCCCGATCCGGATCCGGATCGGGGCCAGCGGCGCGCGCTGTAATGCCAGCGCGCAAGCAACCGCGTCAGACGCGCGGGCGAACGCGGCCACGAAACTGTCGCCCTCGCCCTGCTCGAGCGGGCGCACGCCCTCGTAGGCGGCGATCGCCTCGTCGACCGTCCGGTTCAGGTTGGCCAGCGCCGCGGTCATGGTCACGGGTTGGGTCTCCCACAGCCGCGTCGAGCCCTCGACATCGGCCAACAGCAACGTCACCGTCCCAGTCGGCAGCAACTCACTCAAACCCAACTCGCTCCAGTCCAGCGACGGTAACTCTGCAGATTGGCTCATGGTAGCCAGCATCGCGGCAGGGGTCGGGCAAAACATCGGCGCAACCGCGCAGATCGCAATAGGCGGGGCGCGTGGATTTACGACACCGGGCGCGTAGATCTACGCGCTAAGGCGGATGGTCTGCGCGCCGTGCGATCGGATAGTCGAGCGCATGACAACTCTGATCAGCGACTGCCCGTCGGTTTTCGAAGCCGGATTGCCCACCTTCCGTTACGACCATCTCACCGATCCCCACGAGGCGTTCCGCGTCATCGCCGACGCCCGGAAACAGAGGCCGATCGCGATCGGGCCTTACGGGCCTGAGGTGTTGAGCTACGACTTGGTCCGCACGGTGCTGCGTGACAGCCGATTCGTGACGGCACATGGCCTCGGACTAGATGCCAAAGGCATCACCTCGGGTCCGCTCTGGGACCGGGCGACCAGCAACATCCTGGGCCTCGATGGCGCTGTGCATCATCGACTGCGCCGGCTGGTGTCCAAGGCGTTCACGCCCCGCGCCGCCGAGCGACTGCGCACCCTGGCCTCGGACATCATCACCGGACTGGTCGAGCCATTCACCTCGGTCGGGCACTGCGAATTCGTCGCCGACATCGCCCGGAGCTATCCGACGCCCGTCATCTGCGCACTGCTGGGCGCGCCGCCCGAGGATTGGCAACTGTTCTCCGCCTGGGTCGATGACATCAAGAAGATTTTCGAGTGGAACGTCGTCGAGGACACACCGGCGATTCTGGCGGCGTGGAACGAAATGGACGCCTATGTCGATGAATTGATCGCCCGCCGCCGGGAATGCCTGACCGACGACCTGATCTCCGACCTGATCCGTGCCGAGGACGCCGGCGACCGGCTCACCCACGACGAAATGCTCATGCTGTGTTCCACCCTGCTCGGCGCCGGCACCGACACCACCCGCAACCAGCTCGCCGCGGCGGTACAGGTGTTGTGCGCCCACCCGGATCAATGGAACCTGGTTGCTCGGCATCCCGAGATGGTGCCCGACGCACTACACGAGTTAATGCGATACCGCCCAATAACTGTCGGCACACTCCGGCGCGCCGCCGAGGACGTCGAACTCGCCGGAGTCAGAATTCCGGCCGGCACCCTGGTGGCCGTGAACGCCGCCTCCGCCAACCGCGACCCCGACGTCTTTGAGGACCCGGAACGTCTCGACATCACCCGTCAGAGTCCGGCGCCCATCCTCAACTTCGGTGGCGGCGTGCACTATTGCCTCGGTGCCCACCTGGCGCGGCTGGAGCTGACAGAAGCCCTTCGGGTCATCACCCAGCGCATGCCCAACCCGCGCCAGACCGGACCGAGCCCATGGAAGGGGATGGCCGGAATAACCGGACCCCTCACCGTGCCGCTGGAGTTCGACGCCGGACATTAGGCTTTTCGGGCATGACCGACTGGACCGCCGCAGATCTGCCGTCGTTCGCCGGGCGCACCGTGATCATCACCGGCGCCAATAGCGGACTGGGCGCGATAACAGCGCGCGAATTGGCCCGCAACGGCGCCAAGATCATCATGGCGGTGCGCAATACCGGCAAGGGTGAGGCCGCCGCACGGCAGCTCACCGGAGACGTCGAGGTGCGCGCACTCGACTTGCAGGACCTGTCGTCGGTGCGGCAATTCGCCGACGGAGTGGACACCGCTGACATCCTGATCAACAATGCCGGCGTCATGGCCGTGCCGTACGCGGAGACGGTCGACGGTTTCGAGAGCCAGATCGGCACTAACCACCTCGGGCATTTCGCCCTGGCCAACCTGGTGCTGCCCAAACTCACCGACCGGGTCGTCGCGGTGTCGTCGATGGCGCACTGGCCGGGGCGCATCAGCCTCGATGACCTCAACTGGAAGACGCGGCGCTACCGCCCGTGGCTGGCCTACAGCCAATCCAAGCTCGCCAACCTGCTGTTCACCAGCGAGCTGCAACGGCGCCTCGACGCGGCCGGTTCGCCGCTGCGCGCGGTGGCGGCCCATCCCGGCTACTCGCACACCAACCTGCAGGGGGCCACCGGCCGCCAGTTGAGCGACACCCTGATGTCGGCGGCCACCAGGGTGTTCGCCACCGACGCCGACTTCGGCGCACGGCAAACGCTCTACGCGGCGTCGCAGGACCTGCCCGGCGACACGTTCATCGGGCCCCGATTCGGCAACCTCGGCCGCACCCAGCCCGTCGGCCGTAGCCGGGCCGCACGAGACGCGGCAATGGCCACCGCGCTCTGGGAGCTGTCCGAAGCAGCTCACGGGCACTAAATTCCCGCTCTGAAGTGCTGACAGAAATTGACTCTGCGCTGGGGGCGAGGGTTACTCGAACGACTGCACCCCCACCGCAGAGTCAACGCGCCGCTACTGAATTTCCGGTCTGAGGTGCAGATGCGCTAACCTGGCCGGGCGTCACGGCGAGGGTGGCGGGCTAAGCCCAGAACACCGTTATCGACGGAGACCGACGAGTTCGTCGCGCTCCTGGCCGTGCCCGGAACCACACAGGAGCGACATCATGGCTAAGTTCGCAGTCAACCAGCTGACCGTTTCGGTCCGTACCCAGACCGGCAAGGGCGCCTCCCGGCGAGCCCGGCGCGAAGGCAAGATTCCCGCCGTCATCTACGGCCACGGCGCAGAGCCGCAGCACGTGGAGTTGCCCGCACGCGACTACGCGGCGGTGCTGCGGCACTCGGGCGCCAACGCGGTGCTCACCTTGGACATCGCCGGTAAGGAAGAGCTGGCGCTGACCAAATCGCTCGACATCCACCCGGTCCGCCGCAACATCGTGCACGCCGACCTGGTGGTCGTGCGTCGCGGCGAGAAGGTGGTGGTCGAGGTCAACGTCATCGTCGAAGGCGACGCCGCACCCGACACCCTGGTGACCCAGGAGACCAACTCCATCGAGATCGAGGCCGAGGCGATGTCGATTCCCGAGCAGCTGACGGTGTCCGTCGAGGGCGCCGCGCCGGGAACCCAGTTCACCGCCGGGCACATCACCCTGCCGGCGGGCGTCAACCTGGTTTCCGACCCCGATCTGTTGGTGGTCAACGTGGTGAACGCGCCGACGGCCGCGGACCTCGAGGAGGAGGGTGCCGGCGAAACCGCCGAAGCCCCCGGAGGCGTAACAGCCGAAGAAGAGGGCGAAGCCGAAGCTGCTTCGGACGAGTCCGAGTAGCACAACGTGGCCGATCCGCTACTGGTGGTCGGCCTGGGCAACCCCGGAGAGAACTACGCGCGCACCCGGCACAACGTGGGGTTCATGGTTGCCGACCTGCTCGCGGCGCGTCTGGGCTCGAAGTTCAAGGCGCACAAACGTTCTGGAGCCGAAGTCGTCACCGGCCGGTTGGCGGGGACCGCGGTAGTGCTGGCCAAGCCGCGCTGCTACATGAATGAGTCCGGTCGCCAGGTCGGCCCGCTGGCCAAGTTCTACTCGGTACAGCCGGCCGACGTCATCGCCATTCACGACGACCTGGACCTCGAATTCGGTCGCATCCGGCTCAAGCTCGGCGGCGGCGAAGGCGGTCACAACGGACTGCGTTCGATCGCTGCCGCGTTGAGTACCAAGGACTTTCAGCGGGTGCGTATCGGGATCGGCCGGCCACCCGGACGTAAAGACCCGGCGGCGTTCGTGCTGGAGAACTTCGCCGCTGCCGAACGCGCGGAAATCCCCACCATCTGCGAGCAGGCCGCCGACGCCACCGAGTTGCTCATCCGAGTGGGGCTAGAGCCCGCTCAGAACGTCGTCCACACTTGGTAGCCGGCGGCGGTATGTCGACGGTGTCTCACCACAAAACGCGGTGAACGCGCGGGTGAACGCGCTCAGGCTGTCGAATCCGACCGCCGTGGCGGTCTGCTGCACCGACTGACCCGGTGCGGCGAGCAGCGCCATCGCACGCAGCATCCGCGCATGCAAAAGGTATGTGCGCCAAGACATGCCGATCGCCTCATCAAACTGGCGGCGCAATGTGCGCTCGGAGACCGCCACGAAACGGCTGACATCGGTGACAGTGACCGCCTGTAGGTGCGCCTTGGTGTAGGTCATCGCGGCGGCCACGATCGGATGAGGCGACGTTGGCAGGCTCAGCGGTGCTTCATGATCGAGCGCTTCGAACACGATATGACCGAGGGTCTCAAAGAAGCCGTCGGAGACGGGGTCACTGTCGGCGCGGTCGATAGGCCAGCGCAGCGCGTAGATCATCATCTGGCGGATCAGCGGCGAGACGGCCAAGATCCGCGCACGATTGTCGACCGGCGGCAGCAGCGCAGGGTCGAACATGACCGCCACGCTGCGCACATCGGGGGTCATGGTGGCCTGGTGTTCCAACCCGACGGGGATCCAGGCGGCCTGCTGCGGCGGCAACAGATAGTGCCCGGCCCCGGTCTCGACCTCGACCACCCCGCCGATCGCGTACTGGATCTGATGCAGATCGTGCGAGTGCCAACCGGTGACCAGCCCACCAGGCTGGGAACGCCCCTCGTACAAATAGCTGCCTGCGCGGGCCCGTCCGCCATGGCGCAGCTCGACCCGGCTCACATTTTCCGGATTGGCCGATCTAGATAAAACCTTGGCCGAAGATGCGGAGACGGTCACGGAAGTCAAGGGTACAAGTGGAAGGCGTGAATATCGACGACTTGATCCTGGTAAGCATCGACGACCACGTCGTGGAACCACCCGACATGTTTCTGCGCCACGTCCCAGCGAAATACAAGGACGATGCGCCCATCGTCGTCACCGACGCCAAGGGCGTCGACCAGTGGATGTATCAGGGCAGGCCGCAAGGCGTCAGCGGCCTCAACGCGGTGGTGTCCTGGCCCGCCGAAGAGTGGGGCCGCGACCCCGCCGGCTTCGCCGAAATGCGCCCCGGCGTCTACGACGTCCACGAACGCGTCCGCGACATGAACCGCAACGGCATCCTGGCGTCGATGTGCTTCCCCACGTTCACCGGATTCTCCGCGCGCCACCTCAACATGACGCGCGAGAATGTGACCCTGGTGATGGTGTCGGCCTATAACGACTGGCACATCGACGAGTGGGCGGGCTCCTACCCGGGCCGCTTCATCCCGATCGCGATCCTGCCGACGTGGAGCCCCGAGGCCATGTGCACCGAGATCCGTCGCGTCGCCGCCAAGGGCTGCCGCGCGGTCACCATGCCGGAACTGCCGCACCTCGAAGGACTTCCGAGCTATCACGACGACGACTACTGGGGTCCGGTGTTCTCGACGCTGTCCGAGGAGAACGTGGTGATGTGTCTGCACATCGGCACCGGCTTCGGGGCGATCAGCATGGCGCCCGACGCGCCGATCGACAACATGATCATCCTGGCCACCCAGATCTCGGCGATGTGCGCCCAAGACCTGCTGTGGGGTCCCGCGATGCGCAACTACCCCGACCTGAAGTTCGCCTTCTCCGAGGGCGGCATCGGCTGGATCCCGTTCTACCTGGATCGCAGCGACCGCCACTACACCAACCAGAAGTGGCTGCGCCGCGACTTCGGCGACAAGCTGCCCAGCGACGTGTTCCGCGAGCACTCGCTGGCGTGCTACGTCACCGACAAGACGTCGCTGAAGCTGCGCCACGAGATCGGCATCGACATCATCGCCTGGGAATGCGACTACCCGCACTCCGACTGTTTCTGGCCCGACGCCCCCGAGCAGGTGCTGGCCGAACTGAACGCCGCCGGCGCCGACGACGGCGACATCAACAAGATCACCTGGCAGAACGCCTGCAACTTCTTCAGCTGGGATCCGTTCGCCCGCACACCCCGCGAGCAGGCCAACGTCGGTGCGCTACGTATCCACGGCGCCGACGTCGACGTGTCGATCCGCCCCCGCAAGGAATGGGCGCAGCGCTACGAGCGGAAGCAGCTGGCCTGACCAGCAGCGCGAACAGACGCAAAAGCACCTCTGACACGGCGTGTCGAGGTGCTTTTGCGTCTGTTCGGCGTAGTTACGTGACCAGGGTGACCGAGTTCGCCCGGCGCAGCTTGCCCGACGGCGTCTTCGGGATGGTGCCCGGACCGAGCACCACGACGTTGCGAGGCCGCACGTCGACCTCTTTGAGCACCTCGTGGGCCACCTGGTGCTCGATGCGGCGCACCTCGGCGGGATTCTCGAAGGCGTTGGACTCGACGGCGACGGCGAAGGTCTCGCGCGAATGCCCGGCGTCGAGTCGCACGGCCACCGCGCAACCCGGGCGGACGCCGTCGACGCGGCCCGCTGCCCGCTCGATGTCGGTCGGGTAGATGTTGCGGCCCGCCATGATGATGACGTCCTTGACCCGCCCGCACACCACGATGTGGCCTTCGTCGGTGAGGTAGCCGAGGTCGCCGGTGTCGTACCAGCCGTGCTCGTCCTGGGCCGAGATGAAGCCGCCCATGGTGAGGTAGCCGGGCGTCAGCGACTCGCCGCGCAGCTCGATGACGCCGACGCCGCGGGCGGGCATCACACTGCCCTGCTCGTCGATGACGCGGGCCTCGAGGTCGGTCAGCAGGGGACCGAGCGTGGCCAGCCGGCGGGTGTTCCCCTTGCTGGCGGGGACGGCCCGGCGCAGGGCGGCCAGCAAGTCGGCGTCGACCTCGTCGACGACCAGACCCGCGTCACACTCCGAGAACGACACCGCCAGGGTGGTCTCGGCCATGCCGTAGGCCGGCAGGATGGCCGAGGGCTTCAGGCCGAATGGCTTGCCCGCGTCGAGCAAGTCCTCGACATCGGCGGGCTCGACGGGCTCGGCGCCCGACAGCGCGAAGCGCAGGGTCGACAGGTCGAAGTCGCCGGGTTTGGCGTTGCGGCGCAACCGCTTGGCGAGCAGCGCGTAGGCGAAGTTGGGCGCCGCGGTCATGGTGCCCTTGTACTTGTCGATGAGCTTGGCCCACAGCAGGGTGTCCCGCAGGAAGTCCATCGGGGTCACCTTGACCAGTTCGGCGCCGAAGTACATCGGGATGGTGAGGAAGCCGACCATGCCCATGTCGTGGAAGCAAGGCAGCCAGCTGACCATGACGTCCTTGTGGATGTCGTACTTGGCGCCGATGAACATCGCCTCCGCGTTGGAGTGGATGTTGCGGTGGGTGATCTGGACTGCTTTGGGAGATCCAGTCGAGCCGCTCGTCAGCTGCATCAGCGCCAGGTCGTCCTCGCCGACCTCGACGGGGTCGATCGGATCCGACGCCAGCAGGTCTGCGACGGTCAGGACCGTGATGCCCTTCTCCTCCAGCACGGGAATTGCCACCAGGAAGGGCTCGGAGACGATGACAGCCTTCGCCTCGATCATGCCGATGACGGTCATGGTGTCTTCTGCCCATACGAGCAGGTCGGTGCGCGGCGTGGGCTGGTGCAGCATGGTCAGGCTGGCGCCACGCATCCACAGCCCCTGGGCCGTCGGCGCGATCTCCACCGGAAAGCCTGCGAGCACGCCGATCGCGTCGCCGGGTCCGATGCCCGCGGCGGCCAGACCGCCGGCTATGCGGCGAGCGCGCTCGTGGACCTCGCCCCAGGTGTGGCGAACGGGTTCGTGGGGATCGCCGGTGACCATGCCCGTCGTCGCCGTCCGGGCATTGTGGAACATCTTCTCGGTAAACCTGCTCACAAAACCTCCTCGGTTCCGGCGATTACCCCAAGGGCCCGGGATTTTATGTTCCGCCCGCTAGGTCGCACTTCGCAGCAGGCGCGCGAGCACAGTTGAGCAGCGATTAGGTCTCGGGACGGCCTACACGCCGACCGCCCCCCGGGGCGCCCGGTGGACAGGAAAATCGCATGGCCTTGCTCACGGATACTCGTCACCGCGGATTATCTTAAACTCCTCTTAAGTAACTGCCAAACTCCCGGCGCGGTGTGAGGGATAAATCACTTCTCCGTCATGGGCGCCGGCACCACCCGGGCGCCGGGCACCGGCCCGGTGACCACCCGCACCGTGCGGCAGACGCCCGCGCCCGACAACTGGGCGCCGACATCCGCCGCCACGGATTGCGAGGCGCACAGGAACGCACATGTCGGACCCGAGCCGGACACGATGCCTGCCAGGGCACCCGCTTCCACGCCCGCGCGCAGGGCACGCCGCAACGCCGGGTCCAGGCTCACCGCGGCCGCTTGCATTTCGTTGCCCAACAGCGGCGCCAGCTGCTCCGGGTCGCCGGCGGCCAGTGCCGCCAGCACCGGTCCGGGCTCGTCCAGGCGCGGCGGGTCCCCGACCTCGCGCAGCCGGTCCAGCTCGGCGAACACCGCCGGCGTGGCCAGGCCACTGTTGGCGAACGCCAGCACCCAGTGAAAAGTGTTGCGGGACAACACGGTAGCCAGCTCCTCGCCGCGACCGGTGCCTAGCGCGGTGCCGCCGTGCAGCGCGAACGGCACATCGCTGCCCAGCTGCGCGGCGAGCATGCGCAGGTCGCGGCGTGGCAGGGCGAGTTCCCACAACGAGTTCATCGCCACCAGCACCGCGGCCGCATCGGCGCTGCCGCCCGCCATTCCGCCGGCCACCGGGATGGCCTTATCGATCATGATCGACACATCGGGGGCGCGGCCGACGTGTTCGGCCAGCTTCTCGGCGGCCTGCCAGGCCAGGTTGCGTTCGTCGGTCGGCAGCTCGTCGGCTCCCTCGCCGACCAGCTCGAGCGACAGCACGTCGGCGTTGCGCACCGTCACCTCGTCGATCAGCGAAACGGCTTGAAACACCGTCGTCAGCTCGTGATAGCCGTCCTCGCGTCGATCGCCGACGGCCAGGTGGAGGTTGACCTTTCCCGGTACTCGGACGGTGACCGACCCGGTGGGCACCCACAACTCGGCGGTGTTGCCATCAGACATTGGTGGTTCCCAAGCCAGTCACCGCAGCAGACTATCGCTGCGCTCCCCTAACCCCACGCAACGGCACCTCAGCGGCGGCGTCAGCCCGCCGGAGCGGGCTCCTGCGCTGAGTCCTGCCCGGTGTCTTGGCCCGTTTCCTGACCGCTCGAACGGCGCAACAACCGCACGAAGTCGTCGACGCGCAGAGTCTCACCGCGACGCGCGGGATCGATGCTGGCGGCCAGCAATCGGTTCGCCGACTCGTTGCCCGAGCCCGCCCACTCGGCGAACGCGTTGCGAGAGGTCTTGCGCCGCTGGGCGAATGCGATGTCCACCAGTTCGAACACCTGCTGACGGAACCCGTCATCGGTGGGCCACGGCGACGCGGCGTGCCGATCGATGCGCACCAGCCCGGAATACACGCGTGGGATCGGCCAGAACACCGTCGGCGGCACCGTGCCGCACCGGCGCACCTGGCCGTAGAAGCGCACCTTGACGCTGGGTACGCCATATTCTTTGCCGCCCGGCTCGGCGGCCAACCGTTCGGCGACCTCGGCCTGCACCATCACGGTCAAAGTCTTAATCGACGGGAACTCGGCCAGCAGATGCAGCAACGCCGGGACGGCGACGTTGTACGGCAGGTTGGCCACTAGGGCCGTCGGGGCCGCCAGGCCAGGATCCAAATCGCCGCGGCGCAACGATAAGACGTCGCGATTCAGCACCGTCAGCCGCTGGATCTCACTGTGCGAGTGCTCCGCGACTGTGTTCGGCAACTTTTCGGCCAGTAGCGGGTCGATCTCGACTGCTGTGACGGCGGCGCCGCGGTCCAGCAACGCCAGGGTAAGCGACCCGAGGCCGGGCCCCACCTCCATCACCGATTCAGAGCGGCCCACCCCAGAGATCGCGACCACGCGTCGCACCGTGTTGGCGTCGTGAACGAAGTTCTGGCCCAGCGATTTCCGAGGCCGAAATTCGAGTTCTTTGGCCAGCCGCCTGATCTCGGTGCGTCCGAGCAGCCGGATGGTCAGCGGGCACCAGCCCTTCCGCTGCACACTGGCCACGCGCCCCACCCCTGGCGCGCGCGGGTCACCTCGGCAATGGCGATCTGCTCCTCGCGGGTGGCGAGGTCGGCGCGGGGCGCATACTTCAGCCCCCCGTTGGCGATCCAGGTGCCGGAGTCGAATTGCACGCCGCCGTAGAACCCGTTACCGCTGTTGATCGCCCAGTTGTTCCCGGACTCGCAGCCCGCGACGGCGTCCCAGATGGCCCCGTTACCCACGTCGGGCACCTCGGTGCCGGGCTTGGCGCCCACCCGCAGGACCGCGTCGCGGGCCGGCGTAATCACCGTGTTGGCGACCGGCAGCCGGCCGGTTTCGACACCGTTGACCGTGGCCACCGCGAACGTCACATCCTGTTCGCCCGGGGTGCCCGGGTCTTCGACGATCTGGCGACTCATGTTCATCTCGGGATCCTCGATGCGCCGCGAAATTGGCGGCAGCGGAGCCCGCAGGGTGACCCGCTCAATGCGGTTACGCGTCACCTGGACCTGCATACCGTCGACGATCGGCGCGTTCGCGGCGGGCACCACCTGGTCGCTGTCGAGCATCGGGATGCCCGCGGCCTTCAGCATGCCCGCTACGGTGGGCGCCGCCAGGTGCACGGTGCGCACCGCGCCGCCGTCGTTGATCTGCACCGTTTTCGCGCTGACCACCGGCAGCGCCATCCCGGCCAGCGGAACGCGGCTACCGCGGTTGGCCGCGGCGGGGGCCGTGTCGGTCATCGCGAGTTGGGCAAGCGCCTCGTCGACGGTGGAAGCCGTGGTCCACACCTGCTTGACGCCCTGGCCGTCCAGTGAGATCTGCAATGGGCGGCTGCGGCGCAGCACGACGTTCCCGCCGTCCTGCACCGCCACGTCACCGGCCGGGTAGAGGTCGTCCCGCTCGGTGACGGAGAACCCGTTCTCCTTGACGACGTCGATCACGCGCGACTTCATGGTCTTGACCCGCATCGCGGTCCCGTCGACGTTCAATGTCACCGTCTTGGACACGGATACCGCGTAACCGCCGGCGAACGCCAGAACCAACAAGAGCCCTGCGACGATTAGACGCAAACTGAGCGACGGGGTTTGCTGAAGCTTAGTTATTACGTTCAACGCGCGACTGCCAACGACTTGATAAGCACTTTAACGACCTACTCAGTTCGATAATCACAACAAAGGGGCAAAGACTAACAAATGGGCCCGCAGGCCCATCCGTTCGATCACAAGACGGTAACGAACCGGCCAATCCAGAGCAACTCGGACCCCGGCTTTGTCCACAAAATCACACTGCGCGGGGCTGCGGCCCAGGGGCTATCCGAGATTCAGTCCATACACCCGCTGAGCATTGCCCGCGGTGATCCTCGCCAGGTCTTCGGGGCTACGTTTTACCAGTTCAGCGACGGCCCGCACGGTGTACGGCAGGCAATAGGGTTCGTTTGCCATCCCGCGGTGTGGATGCGGGGTCAGAAATGGGGCGTCGGTTTCCACCAGAAGCTGCTCCACCGGTATCAACGGAACGGCCTCCCGCAACGCGCGGGCGTTTCGGAAAGTGGCCGTCCCGGACAGGCTGAGCCACCATCCGGCGTCCACGCAGCGACGGGCCATTGCGCTGTCGGATGAAAAGCAGTGAAAGATCACGGTGTCGGGTGCACCCTCGGCCCTCAGCACGTCGAGCACCTCAACGTCGGCCTCGCGATTGTGGATCATCAGCGGTTTGCCAGACCGTTTGGCGAGGTCGATATGCCAGGCGAAGGCCTCGCGTTGCACCCCGGGCTGCGCGCAGCCGTCGAGGCGGCCGGGCCAGTACAGATCCATGCCCGTCTCCCCGACAGCGACCACCCTCGGATGGGCGGCGAGTTCCTCGATTTCGGCGCGCGCGGCTTCGGTGAGCGCGTCCGCGCGGGTCGGGTGCAGCGCCACCGCCGCATACACCCGCGGATCCCATTCGGCGGCCCGGGCCGCCCAGCGCGCCGAACGCAGATCGTCCGCGATGGTGACCACCGCGCCAACCCCGACCGCCTCGGCGCGATCGAGGATGGCGCGCACACCCTCCGGCCCGATGTCCGGCCCGGCGCCGCACGCGTCGAGGTGGGTATGCGCATCGATCAACGGCGCCAACGGCTCCGGCGCCGGCGGCGCTTCCCGTCTGGCTGGGCGCTCAGAACTCACCCGCCACACAATAGGGTGGAGTCCCAATGAAGCCCTATTACGTCACCAACGCGATCACCTACCCCAACGCCGCTCCGCACTTGGGGCACGCGTATGAGTACATCTCCAGCGACGTCATCGCGCGGTTCAAGCGGCTCGACGGCTTCGACGTGCGTTATCTGACCGGCACCGACGAGCACGGCCTCAAGATGGCCCAGGCCGCGGCGGCCGAAGGGCTGGCCACCGCCGAGCTGGCGCGCCGCAACTCCGACGTGTACCAGCACCTGCAGGAGAAATTGAACATCTCCTTCGACCGGTTCATCCGGACCACCGACGCCGACCATCATGAGGCATCCAAGGAGATCTGGCGGCGGATCGAGGCGGCCGGCGACTTTTATCTGGACTCATACTCGGGCTGGTACTCGGTGCGCGACGAGCGATTCTTCGTCGAATCGGAGACCGAGATTGTGGACGGGACCCGGATCGCCGTCGAAACCGGCACCCCGGTGACCTGGACGGAGGAGCAGACCTATTTCTTCCGGCTCTCGGCGTATGCCGACAAACTGCTGGCCCACTACGAGGCCAACCCCGACTTCATCGCACCCGAGGTGCGCCGGAACGAGGTGGTCAGCTTTGTCTCCGGCGGGCTGCGAGATCTGTCGATCTCCCGCACCTCGTTCGACTGGGGCGTGCCGGTGCCCGAGCATCCCGGCCATGTCATGTACGTCTGGATCGACGCGCTGACCAATTACCTCACCGGGGTCGGCTTCCCGGATACCGATTCGGAGTCGTTCCGCCGTTACTGGCCGGCCGATCTGCACATGATCGGCAAGGACATCATCCGATTTCATACCGTCTACTGGCCGGCGTTCTTGATGTCGGCTGGAATCGAGCTGCCGCGAAGGGTTTTCGCCCATGGGTTCCTGCTCAACAGCGGCGAGAAGATGAGCAAGTCGGTGGGCAACGTCATCGACCCGGTCGTCCTGATCGATACGTTCGGCTTGGATCAGGTGCGCTACTTCCTGATGCGTGAGGTCCCGTTCGGCCAGGACGGCAGCTACAGCGAAGAGGCCATCATCACGCGGATCAACACCGACCTGGCCAACGAGTTCGGCAACCTCGCCCAACGTTCGTTGTCGATGGTGGCCAAGAACTTAGGCGGGGTGGTGCCCGAACCGGGTGAGTTCAACTCCGCCGACGCCGAGCTACTCGCGACGGCCGACGGCTTGCTGGAGCGGGTCCGCGCCAATTTCGACGCGCAGGCGATGCACCTGGCCCTCGAGGCCATCTGGCTGCTGCTCGGCGATGCCAACAAGTACTTTTCGGCGGAGCAGCCGTGGGTGCTGCGTAAGAGCGAGGTCGAGTCGGATCAGGTGCGGTTTCGTACCGTCCTGTACATCACCTGCGAGGTTGTTCGTATCGCGGCGCTGCTGGTGCAGCCCGTCATGCCCGAGTCGGCCGGCACGATGCTGGATTTGCTCGGCCAGGCCGAAGACCGGCGGGCCTTTGCCGCCATCGGCGCGCGGTTGGTTCCCGGCACCGCGCTGCCGGCGCCGACGGGTGTGTTCCCCCGCTACCAGCCGCCCAGCACCACCGAAGCCGTGTGAGCGCAGCGAGCGCGCATTGTCAAAGCCGATCCCCACTGGCAGAAGCGGTGGTGATTGCCAGCGCAGTGCGCCGCCTGACGAATTGGCTGAAGTAGTCGATCCGTTCCGGTTGCAGGATACCGGTCAGAAGCAGGGACCAGCTCTTCTCGAGGTCGAGCAGGAACCGCTCCGGTTCGTCAAGATTGCTGGCCTGTCGCAACCCCATGTGTAGCGACACGACAAGGCGGGCCACATCCTCAGGGCTATAGCGCTTATCGATGTCTCCCTCGGCGATGGCTTTCTCGACGACGCCGGCGACAGCGTGGATCCAATAGTCCAGTAGCCTCCCCTGCATTCCCTCCGACCGACCGGCCGACTCGAGCAGGTTCAGTCCTGCCCTGGCTGCATCGGTCTGGACGTCGCGGCCTGCGATCAGGTAAGAGAAATCGATCAGCGTCTCCAGGCCGGAAAGATTCCGGGAAAGCAGATCGCCCATGGCGACAGCGCCCGCCGCGGTCTGTCTCTCGATGATCGCGACCGCCAGCGCATACTTCGAACGAAAATGGAAATACATTGCGCCCTTAGTCAGTTCGGCCTCGGTCAGGATGTCGTCGATGCAGACATCGTGGTAGGCCCGCCGAGCGAACTGATAAGAGGCGGCCCGCAAAATCTGTCGCCGCGTCGCGTCGGCGCGTCCGTCAGTCGAGTTGGTCGTCATCGCAGCCGAGCACTCACACGCCGAGTATGGCGTGCTTGCGATCGCCGTTGGCTATCGGAGCGGCCGCCACCCAGGTGACGGTTTCCTGGGCGCCGACACGCGCCGGGTAGGTCTTCTTCACGTTCACGATGCCCTCCTCGAACGAGGCGCAGAGTTCGGTCCGAACGAGAGAACTCATCGTGTCTCTCGGGCGGCATTCTGGCCGCTGTTGCGGTTAGCAGTATGCGCTCGACGCGAAGTCCAGACGCCGACGACCAAAACCCAATGCTGCAATAACTGAAAGTTCGTATCCTAGCTAAGTACCATACTATACGTATGTTGCGCAAGCGGTCTGCGGTGTTATTGGTTTGTTTGCTGCCCTTGTTGACGTCTCGGCGATCAGCCGGTTCGTGGAACCGCGGGCGCCGCTCGCCGACGAGCGCGGCAGGCGACACGTCATTGGCCGTTGCCCGTCCTCGTCGAGTCGCGCGGGATATCGAGCGTCGCGATCGGATACAGCCCCGAGCTGTCACGGCCGTCGCGGGCCAACGACATGGGCGCGTAGTTCACCACGTGGGAGGCGTCCGGCTTGTGCTGCTGCCATTCCACGGAGGCGCGCAGCGTGTAGTGCCCCGGCGCCAAACCCGTGAGGTCGATACGAACCGACTCGGTTGACGACGCGGGGTCCGCCACCTCCCGTGACCGATCGCTTTGGTCGTCGTGAACCAGCATCTTGAGTTTGACCGTGGCGGGCAGCGCGCGAACCACCGCTCCCGAGAAGTCCACCAGCTTGTACCCAGGAGCCCAGTTTTCGGTGGCGGCTGCCGAGCCGTAGTTGGTCCAGACGACAGCAATGGTCGCTGTCGTGCCTTGCATTGATTGCGAACCCGATTGCGTTTCGACCGAGTAGCGGTAGCCGGCCGACGAGTTCGCTTGAGCCCAAATCAAATACAGCTTAAGATCCATCGCCGAGGCCGAATCACGATCTGGGAACTTGGCACTCGAGGTCATCGACACGTGATACCTGACGACGTCATGCAGGCCCTTCTGGTAGTACAACTGCGGGTCAGTCCCCTTCGGCAAGCCACACCATTCAGTGATGACCAGCGCCGAGGCCAGCCGCTGCTTGATCGCGTTAACGACCGCATCGTTGGAACGCACGTAGTGAGAGTCGCTGGAGTCGGACCATGCCGGCAATGGCGCCTCGACGCCGAGGCAATCCGAGCGGATGCCCACCGGCGCGGACAGCTTTTTGGTGACGTCGTCGGCAAACAATTCGCGCACGATCTCCGGGTTTTGCGGCGTGACCACCAATTGCGTACGGGGAAAGGCGTTTACGTTAGCCGCGACCAACTGCCGAATGGATGCGATGGTGATGCTCTGATCACGGAACTGGCTGTAATACCCGAGGGTCGCGACGCTGTCGTCGGGTTCCGCGCCCGGCACACCTGCCATGTCATGCAGATCCGCGACGTGGTTCTCGCTGAAATCGCCGTAACCCGAAAACTCGAAAACGCTTAGCCGCTCGTCGCCGTCATAGCGGCGGCCGAGCGCACCGAGCAGCTGCTCGAAGCCGTTCAGGTACGTGGGGTCATTCCAATTCGGTATTACCTGGATTACCCCCGGCGTGGGACTTGTCGGCGGCGCAGGGTAGTTCGTGCTGGCGCCGGGAACGGCACGCACCCAGTCGGGGATCTCGATGTTCGTGTTGTCCGGGTAGGAATCGTCGCAGCAGGACTTGTAGGCGTATATGCGAAGCGTCAGCCGCATGTTGCGGTCAGCCAGCTTGTTCAGCTGATCGTCGAGAAGGCTGAAGTCGTATTTGAGATCGTCGGCAGCATCGGGTGGCAGCGTGCGCGGGTCGGTGGGCTGCAGCTGCCGCCACGAGACACGCAGACTGGCGTCGCTCGAGGCGGGCCACGCCGGATAACGCCGTTGCGCGGGATTGCCTTGTGGGAACAGCGGAACCGAGAGGTCTTCGTACTGTCCGCGCAGGGGGTTGGCTATCTCCTGAGCGGTGAGCGGTATGGCTGGGCTGACCATCGCATTGAGCGGCCCGGGGTCGCTCTTACCACTACACGCGCTACATCCAATCAGGGCCAGCACCGCGCACGCGAAGGCGACTATCCCGTTCTTCCCCGACACACAAACCATCGTTGGCCGTGCTAGATGGCGTCCATCGACAACGCCTCGCGGTCGGCGAGAAACGGCATCGGCATCCAACGCGCGGACAGCAACGCCTCCATGGCATCGCCCGGGACGGGCCGCGACAACAAGAATCCCTGCGCGCGATGGCATCCGTGTTGCATCAAAGTCAGTGCGGCAGCGGGTGTTTCGACGCCCTCGGCGACCAGCTGCAGGCCGAACGCCTCGGCCAGCCCGATGATGGCGCGAACGATGGCGAGGTCACCGGCGTTGGTGCCCAGATCGCGCACGAATGTAGTGTCGATCTTGAGCATGTCCACCGGAAGTGACTTCAGGTGCGACAACACCGCGTAGCCGGTGCCGAAGTCGTCAATGGCTATCTGGACGCCAACCTCTTTGAGCTCCGAGAGGGTCTTGCGGGTGGCTTCGATGTCGTGCACCAGCGCGCGCTCGGTGATCTCCAGACAGACCGATCCACCGTCGATGCCGAATTCCTCGATGGTGTCGGCGACGCTGCGAACGAAGCCGGGAGTGATCAGTTGAACGGGAGACACATTGATGCGCAACACGGCGCTTTGTCCTACGCCGTTGGCTCGCCATCGGCTGAATTCGGCGCAGGCGCTTCGCATCACCCATCGGCCCAATTCCCCGGCGAGGTTGGTGGATTCGGCCACCCCGATGAACGAGTCCGGGAGCAGCAGCCCCCAAATCGGGTGCCGCCAGCGCACCAGCGCCTCCGCCGCCACGATGGCGCCGGTCGACAAGTCCACCTCGGGCAGGTAGTGCAGCAGCAGCGCTTCGCTGTCGATGTCGCCCTGTAGATGTAGCTCGATGTCGTTGCGGAAGGCGCTCTTCAGGGACATGTCGTCGGTGGACAGCGCGACCTGATTGCCGCCCCCGCGCTTGGCGGTCAACACGGCCTCGTCGGCGCGATGGAGCAGATCGGTACTGTTGTCACGCCCCGGTATGCCCACAGCCACACCGATGCTGACGGTACGGGTGATCATGTGGCCGCCGATCGCCAGGCGCTCGCGCAGCATCTCCGCGAGGCGTCGAGCGAACGACTCCGCGCTGGTTGTAGACATCGACTGGTCCGGAATGACGACGAACTCATCGCCACCCAGCCGGGCGATCATGCTCTGGCTTCCCGCACACACCCGAATGCGCTGCGCGAACACTCTGATGAACCAGTCGCCCGCGGTATGGCCGAGGTAGTCGTTGATCGGCTTTAGTCGGTCCAGGTCGAGGTAGAGGACCGCGACGGGGCCACCGCTTCCCGCGGCGAGCCGTTCGGAAAGGTGGGCGACCAGCGCCCGCCGGTTGTACAGCCCGGTCAGATCGTCGTGCTCAGCCAGATAACGAAGCTTCTCCTCGGCCGCGATACGCGCCTGAAGCTGCGCGAACAGGGCCGCGACGGCCTCGAGCGTGTTGATCTCTTCTTGCTTCCATTTCCGGGCGCCGAACTTGACGAAGCCGAGCACTCCGGTGGTGATCTCGCCCGACACCAGGGGTGCGGCGGCCACCGAGGGCGAGGTTGGCGTGTTGCCTCGGCCGAGCCAGCGCGGCAGGGAATGGCCGCTCTGCTCAGGCCGTATCACCACCGGTTTTCTGCCGTGTTCGCATTGGGCGAGCGCGGGGTCGGCGCTGGTGAAGTGGACGACGGCCATGGGATCGGGGTCCGGCACGTCGGTTCGCGGCGGCCATTCGGCAACCAGGACCGAGGCGCGGATGTCGTGATCGTGGTGGCGCAGGAAACTGGCGTCCACATCGAACTGCTCGACGAGCTGTGCGAGAACCCTTTCAATCACCTGAGTCGCGGTGGATGCCGTAGCCTCCATTAGCCGGGTGGCAACGGAGGTGACGACGAGGTCCAGGCTTCGCGGCAAGGCGTCCTCCGATGTGGGGCATATGTCCATTCTGGGCGCCCGGTCCAATCAGGGGGCAGTCGTCTTCTAGGCTGCCTCTCCCGATGCACACCGATGCGCACGGGAGAACCCCATCGTTCGCGTGGCTTATCTGGTCGGCCCGGGCAGTTCACGAAATTCAACACAGATTTCTGAAGCAAATCGTATCAGCTGCGACCCGGCAGCGGCCCAGCTCGATTTCAGCGATCGTGGCGGCCCGACAGGTAACCCGCCCGCCGCGTCATAAGCGCCCCTTTCGGATAACTCATACGCCTGCTGGTCAACACGAACCGGTAACCCCGGCACGCTGGATACCTTGCCGTCGGCTCCACCGAACCAGCGCTCGCCGGCCCCAAATACCGCTGACGCCCGCGTGGGAATGCACTATCCGTGACAGCAAATGCCCGTCGCACTCGCGACAAAACGTTGGCTCGCACCGGCGGCAAAGATTTGCGGCGCACGCAGCACCCCGCGTTCTTGCCTTACATCCTGTGAGACAGCTCACAATTGTCGAGGGAATGTCACACCGAGCCGACCTGCGGTGTCTCAAAGGGCACACGCCCAGAACAGGAGACACCCATGACAGAGCAAACTCGAGTCGTCGTCGTTGGCGGCGGATACGCCGGAACGCTGGCCGCCAACCACCTGCGCGTCCGTCCCGACATCGATATCACGCTGGTCAACGCGCGCCCGGTCTTCGTCGAGCGCATCCGGCTTCATCAGCTGGTCGCCGACAGCGGCACGGCCACCGTCGATTACGGCACGCTACTCGGGGATGGCATCCGGCTGGTCGTCGACGGCGCTGAGCGCATCGACACCGCGGACCGGCGGGTGCTGCTGACGTCGGGCGCCGCGCTGGACTACGACTACCTCATCTACGCCGTGGGCAGCACGGGCGCGATACCGGCGGTGCCCGGCGCGGCCGAATTCGCTTATTCCATCGCCGATTTGGACAACGCGCAACGGCTGCGCCATGTCCTGGCCGACCTGCCACCGGACGCTCCCGTCACGGTGGTGGGCGGCGGCTTGACCGGCATCGAAACCGCTGCCGAACTGGCACAGGCCGGACGCCCGGTGGCCCTGGTGTGCGGCGGTGTCCTTGGACCGTCGTTGAGCAAACGCGGCCGGCGTTCGGTGGGCAAGCGACTGCGCAGGCTCGGCGTGGACGTGCTGGAATCCGTGTCGGTCAGCGAGGTGCGCTGGGATGCGGTGGTGCTGCACGACGGGCCCACGCTGCCCAGCGCGGCCACGGTGTGGACCGCGGGTTTCGGGGTGCCGGATCTGGCCGCCCGCAGCGGGTTTCGCACCGACGCGCTGGGCCGGGTGCTCACCGACGAAACGCTGACCAGCATCGACGACGAGCGCGTCGTCGCCGCGGGTGACGCCGCCGCCCCATCGGGCCAGCCGTTGCGGATGAGCTGCCAAGCCAGCCTTCCGTTAGGGGCCCAGGCCGCAAACACCGTGCTCAGCCGCATCGCCGGAACCGCCCCTGCGCACGTCAACCAGGCGTTCGTGGGGCAGTGCATCAGCCTGGGCCGCGCGGACGGAACCATCCAGCTCGCGCACACCGACGACACCCCGGTGAACATCGCCGTGGGCGGCCGCAGCGCCGCGTCCATCAAGGAAGCGATCTGCAAGGGCACGGTCTGGGCCATCCGCCGCGAGGCCGCCAAGCCCGGCTCGTATTACTGGCTCAAGGGCGGCAAGCGCTCCGCACAGTTGGCCGCCGAACAGCAGTTCACACTCGGATGACGCCGTCGGCCGGCGAGCACGCCGAACGGTTCATGCTGTTGCGCCCGCTGCTGTTCACCATCGCCTACGAGATCCTCGGCTCGGCAACCGAAGCCGACGACGTGTTGCAGGACAGCTACCTACGCTGGGCGGAAGTCGACCTGGCCGGCGTGCGCGACACCAAGTCGTATCTGGCCCGGCTAATCACCCGCCAGGCGCTCAACGCATTGCGGGCCGACGCGCGTCGCCGTGAGGACTACGTTGGCCCCTGGCTGCCCGAACCGCTGCTGCTCGACGAGCAGGATCCGTCGGCGGATGTCGTTCTGGCGGAATCGGTTTCGATGGCCATGCTGGTGCTGCTGGAAACGCTGGGCCCAGACGAGCGAGCGGTGTTCGTGCTGCGCGAGGTGTTCGGTTTCGACTACGACGAGATCGCCGAGGCGGTGGGCAAGCAGGCGCCGACGGTCCGCCAGATTGCCCACCGGGCACGCGAACACGTGCGGGCGCGACGCAAGCGATTCGACGCCGGAGAGCCGGAACGCAACACGCAGATCGCCGCCCAGTTTCTGGTCACAGCGGCTAGCGGTGACGTCGAAGCCCTGATGGCGATGCTCGCCCCGGACGTCACCTGGACGGCCGATAGCGGCGGCAAGGTAAGCGCCGCGCGCAGGCCGGTCGTCGGCGCCGATCGGGTGGCCAGGGCCGTCGCCGGGCTGATGAGCAAAGCCGGTCGGGATCTGCGCGTGGAAATGGTCACCTGCAACAGCGCTCCGGCGGTGTTGCTCTACCTGGGTGAAGGCCTCGAAGGGGTGATCACGGTGGAGATCGCCAACGACAAGATCACCAACTTCTACGTGATGCGCAACCCCGAAAAGCTCACCACCCTGACCGTGACGCGCGAGATCAGCCGGGACTGAATACCTGCCGGTGCTGCGAAAATCCGCGCTTCTGTCAAGCTAGGGCGGTGCGAATCGACCGGCTCGGCGATCTTGGCCACGCACCCCAGGTGCTGCGTGCCGTCGGTGACGCCGCCAGCCGGCTTGGATTGCCGCCGCCGGCCGCGATGACGGGCGAGTGGTTCGACGCGCTGGCGGTGATCGCGCCCAGCGTGTCTGTGCAATCGGTGCGGGCCGCCGAGGCGTTTTCGGTCCGTCCGTGCCCTAAAAGATCCACGTCCGGGGCGATCGGCGGCGGCTGGGTCGGCTACCTGTCCTACCCCGACCCGGCGGCCGACGGGCGACCGAACCGGATCCCCGAGGCCGCCGGCGGATGGACCGACTGTGTGCTGCGCCGCGACCGCGACGGGCAGTGGTGGTACGAGAGCCTGTCCGGGGCGCCGATGCCGGACTGGCTGGCCGGCACCCTGGCAACCGCACCGGCACCGGCACCGGCACCGGCGCCGCCGCGAGATTGCCGGATCGACTGGGAAGTGCCCAACCGGGAGGCCCATCGCAACGGCGTGCTCGCCTGCCTGGAGGCGATCCGCGCGGGTGAGATCTACCAGGCGTGCGTGTGCACGCAGTTCACCGGGACCCTCACCGGCGCCGCGCTGGACTTCTTCGTCGCAGGGATCGCACACACTTCTCCGGCCCGCGCGGCCTATGTCGCTGGACCGTGGGGTGCAGTGGCATCGCTGTCCCCGGAGCTTTTCCTGCGCCGCCGAGGTGACGTCGTGACGTCCAGCCCGATCAAGGGCACCCTGCCGTTGGACGCCTGGCCGTCGGCGCTGCGGGCTTCGGCCAAAGAGGTAGCCGAGAACATCATGATCGTGGATCTGGTCCGCAATGACCTTGGCCGGGTGGCGATTACCGGCACGGTCACCGTGCCCGAGCTGTTGGTCGTGCGGCGCGCGCCCGGCGTGTGGCACCTGGTCTCCACGGTGTCGGCACGGGTTCCGACGGAGCTGCCGACCTCGGGCTTGCTGGACGCCGCCTTCCCGCCGGGCTCCGTCACGGGAACTCCCAAACTACGTGCCCGCCAATTGATTTCGCAGTGGGAGCAGCGGCGTCGCGGAATATACTGTGGCACAGTGGGTTTGGCGTCCCCCATCGCCGGGTGCGAGTTCAACGTCGCGATCCGAACCGTAGAGTTCGACACCATCGGAAACGCGGTGCTGGGGGTCGGCGGCGGGATCACCGCCGACTCCGACCCCGACGCCGAATGGGAGGAATGCCTGCATAAGGCGGCCCCCATCGTCGGGCTGCCGTGCATCGCGACAGCGGCGTCCGTCGGTTAGCTGAAAACACCAGCGCGCTGGCCTGCGAATTTCGGATAACCCCCGCATCAACGGCCGGGTGCGCTTAAGCTCCTGGCATTGACCCGTGCCGATCGCGAGTCGACTGCTAGAGGGGTCCGTCATTAGAATCACTGTTCTTGGCGCCGCGGCTGCTGCCCTCCTGGGTGGGACGCTGGCCCTTACCCCGCTGACTTCGGTCAATGCGCCGCTGCCGGGGGGAGGCACGTGCGCCAACGGATGCGAGAAAGTGGCATCGGTCCTGATGCCCGAGACGGCGACACCGTCGGGACCGGCCGCGCAGGCGGGAGTGGCGCCGGCCGCGCAGGTAGGAGAGCCGCCTACGCCGTTTTCAGGGGCGGCCAATGTGATCGCACCCGGCCTGGCTGCTCCACCAAGTGGTCCGGGGCCGTCGGGCGCGCATGTGGTGCCCGGGGTAGCCGCACCGGGGGTTGGCCTGCCTGGCGCACCCGACCTAGGTTCGCTTGGGGTCGCGGGCCTGCCTGTTGACCCATGGGCCGTGGCCAACTCGATACCCGGTCTGGTGCCCGCCATAGGCGGCATAGCCACCGCAGCCCTCGTACCAAGCTCGGTGGCCGCGGCCGCCTCGATCGTGGAGGGCGTCGTGGGCGCGGGAACCGGCGCCGTGGGCAGTCTGAGCAGTGCCGCAATAGCGCTCGTTTATCTGCACAACGCAGGCCTCCTGCCGAACGTGAGTCTCCCCTCGCTGTCGGGGCTCGGTCTTCCCGCCGCTGTGGCGGCTGTCCCGGGGGCGGCGGCAGCTCTTCCGGCGGTGGCTGCGGCTGTCCCGCGGGTGGGTCTCCCGGCGGCACCCGCCCTACCGGCGTTACCGGCTTTACCGGCGTTGCCCGCGCTCCCCCTGGCCCCACCCGCCCTGCCGGCGCCCCCCGCGCTGCCGGCTCTGCCGCCCATCCCGCACCCGCAGCTGTGCACGCCCAGCCTCGGTCCCATCGGGGCGTGCATCCCCTGACGCCGGCGGCTGGCTACTTACCGCTGGCGTGATTGTTGTTGCTGGCGTGATTGCAAGACCGCGTCGTAGAGCTGGCTCGAGCGCACCTCCGGATGCGCGGCGGCCACCTGGTTACAGGCGTCCTTGACGCGCATGCCGCCGGCGACGAGCTCCTGCACGTGCGCCACCAGCGAAATCGGGTCGGCGCTCGGGATCGCGCCGGCCAGCACGACGGTGATCTCGCCGAGCACACCGTCGGCCGCCCACGTCGCCAGATCAGCTAGCGATCCGCGCACCACTTCCTCGTGCACCTTGGTCAGCTCCCGGCAGACGACCGCGGAGCGCGCGCCGCCGAGTTGCTCAGCCGCATCGCGCAGGCACGCCGGCAACCGGCGCGGCGACTCGAAGAACACACACGTGCGCCGTTCGTCGGCCAGCGAGGCCAGCCAGGTCCGGCGCGCCGAGCCCTTGCGCGGTGCGAAACCCTCAAAGCAGAACTTCTCGGCAGGCAAGCCGGAGACGGCCAGGGCGGTAATCACCGCGGACGGCCCGGGCAGGCACTGCACCGGCAGACTGGCCTGAACGCAGGCCGTGACCAGGCGGTAGCCGGGGTCGCTGACCACCGGCATTCCGGCGTCGCTGACCACCAGCACCGTCGCACCGTCCTGGATCGCCTCGACCAATGCGGGCACCCGTGCGGCCTCGACCTGATCGAACATGCTGACCACCCGACCCGTGATCGCGACACCGACCGCCTTGGCCAGGTTGCGGACCCGGCGGGTGTCCTCGGCCGCCACGACATCCGCGGACCCCAGCGCCGCGATCAGCCGGGGCGACGCATCCGACGGCTGGCCCAGAGGCGTCGCACCGAGTAACAGCCGACCGTCGGTCATAACGGACAGCCTACGATCGACGTGATGACAGCCCCGCCCCGAGAATCCGCCGTGGGTGCGGAGAAGCGTGTGGTGCCCGTCGTTAGTCCCGGCTCGCTGGTTCCACTCGCCGATTTCGGGCCGCTGGACGCCGTACGCGGCTGGATCGTGACCGGCGTGATCACCCTGCTCGCCGCGGTGACCCGCTTTTTGAACCTCGGCTCACCGACCGACGCGGGCACACCGATCTTTGACGAAAAGCACTACGCGCCTCAAGCCTGGCAGGTGCTGCATAACCACGGGGTGGAAGACAATCCTGGGTTCGGTCTGGTGGTGCATCCCCCGGTCGGTAAGCAACTGATCGCCATCGGCGAGGCGATCTTTGGCTATAACGGCATCGGCTGGCGCTTCACCGGTGCGCTGCTGGGCGTCGTCATGGTGGCGCTGATGGTGCGGATCGTGCGGCGCATCAGCCGCTCGACACTGGTCGGCGGCATCGCCGGGCTGCTGCTCATTTGCGACGGCGTCAGCTTCGTCGCCGCGCGGACCGCGCTGCTGGACGGCTTCCTGACGGTCTTCGTGGTCGCGGCGTTCGGCGCGCTCATCGTCGACCGCGATCAGGTTCGCAAACGGATGCACGTCGCGCTGGTCGAGGGCCGCACCACCGACACTGAGTGGGGACCGCGGCTCGGAGTGCGCTGGTGGCGCTTCGGCGCGGGGGTGCTCCTCGGATTGGCTTGTGCGACGAAGTGGTCCGGCCTGTACTTCGTGCTGTTCTTCGGTGCGATGTCGTTGGCGTTCGACGTCGCCGCTCGCCGGCAGTACCAGGTGACCCGGCCCTGGCTGGGCGTTCTGCGACGTGACCTGTTCCCCACCGGCTACGCGCTGGCGCTCATCCCGTTCGCGGTCTACGTGGCCAGCTACGCACCATGGTTCGCGTCCGAGACCGCGATCGACCGGCACGAGGTAGGCCAGACGATCGGTCCCCACTCCGATTTCCCGCTGCCCGACGCGGTGCGCTCACTGTGGTACTACACCTCGAAGGCGTTCCAGTTCCACGCCAGCCTGACGAATTCCGCGGGAAACTATCACCCCTGGGAGTCGAAACCGTGGAGCTGGCCGATGTCGCTGCGGCCGGTGCTCTACGCCATCGACCAGCAGAACGTTGCCGGTTGCGGCGCCCAGTCCTGCGTCAAGGCCGAGATGATGGTCGGCACTCCAGTCATGTGGTGGCTGGCGGTGCCGGTCCTGGTCTACGCGACGTGGCGCGCCACCGTGCGGCGGGACTGGCGCTACGCGGCCGTGCTGGTCGGTTATTGCGCCGGGTGGTTGCCGTGGTTCGCCGACATCGACCGGCAGATGTATTTCTTCTACGCGGCGACGATGGGCCCGTTCCTGGTGATGGCCCTCGCGTTGATCCTCGGTGGCGTCCTCTACCCGCCCGGCCGCGGCTCCTTTGCACACAGCCCACTGAGCGGTCCCCTCAACGCCCATAACTCCGAACGACGCACCCTGGGGCTGATCGTCGTGTCCTGCTACGTCGCCCTGGTGGTGACGAACTTCGCGTGGCTGTTTCCCGTGCTCACCGGCCTGCCGATCGCACAACAGACCTGGAACATGGAGATCTGGCTGCCCAGCTGGCGCTAGTGCCGAGCAGGGTCGACGCTACAGCGGGTCGCGCGCGGCGGGACAGGACATGCAGCGCGGCCCGCCACGGCCGGTGCCCAGCTCGGAGCCGGCGATGGTCAGCACTTCGATGCCCGCATCCTGCAGGCGAGCGTTGGTCTGCACGTTGCGCTCGTAGGCGACAACGACACCGGGCGCCAACGCCAGCGTGTTGTTGCCGTCGTCCCACTGCTCGCGCTCGGCGATCACCGGGTCCAGTCCGGTGTCGATGACCCGCAGCTTGTCGATCCCGATCGCGTGGGCGGCGGCATCGAGGAAGGGGGCCGCGTCGCTGATGGTGACGCCGTCGGGTGTGCGCTGGATCGTGAAGGCCGACAGCGTATCCACGATGTTCGCGTACATCACCACCGTGTCGGTGTCGACCATCGTGCACACCGTGTCCAGGTGCATCTGCGCGCGCCGCTGCGCGATCGGCACAGCGAGCACAGTGTTCGCCAGGTCGTCGTCAAAAAGGCTGCGCGCCAACGCTTCCGCTCCGGCCGCAGTGGTGCGCTCGCCCACGCCGATCGCGACCACACCCGGGGCGAGCAGCAGCACGTCACCGCCCTCGACGGGCGCGGTGCGCGATTCGTAGGCCTTGCGCACGCCGGTAAATCGCGGGTGATGGGCGTAGATCAGGTCGGTCAACGACGTCTCGCGCACCCGCGCGCGCAGCGCCAGCGACGGGATCACCACCCGCGGTCCGACCCAGATCGAAGAGTCGCGAGTGAACACCAAGTTGGGCAGCGGCTCGATGACGAAGTCCGCGCCGTGGTGCATGCGAAGCACCAGCGACACATCGGTCCGGGTGTTCGACGGAAGCTCGTTGAACGTCATGCCGGCCATCAGCACATGAGACAACGCGGCTGGCTCGAGACTCCGCAGGTAGGCTGAAAGCTCTTGTGCCAGTGGCGCTCCCAGCCGGCGCACGTCGACCGCGGCGGCCACCCCGTGCATCCGGGCGGCCCCACTGTCCAGCGCCTCGGTCAGCAGTTGCGACAGCAACAGCACCTCCACGCCGCGCGACCGCAGCAGCTCGGCGAATTCGTCGTGCTCCTCCTGCGCCCGCGACACCCAGGGCAACCCATCGAACAGCAGCTGATCGTTGTTACGAGGGTTTAGTCGCAGCAGCTCGGCACCCGGACGATGCAGGATGGCGCTCCGTAACGCGCCCACTTCGGAATTGGTGCCCCACTCGGCAACACTCACACCTAGACCGTAGCGGCGCCGATCCCGACGGTCGCATCATGCACGGTTTCATCGAACGGATGTGCGATAGAATGACGGCCGTGGGCACCCAGATACAGGGGGTACAGGGCTCGCTATTCGAGCACAACGAACGCCGGCAACTCGGCGACGGCGCCTTCATCGAGATCCGCGCCGGCTGGCTCTCGAACGCCACCCCGGACGACGAGGACCTGCTCGGCGCGCTGCTGTCGACCGTGCCGTGGCGTACCGAACGCCGCCAGATGTACGACCGGGTGGTCGACGTGCCACGCCTGGTGAGTTTTCACGACCTCAGCGTCGAAGAACCACCGCATCCGCAGCTATCCCGATTGCGCCGACGGCTCAACGACATCTACGCCGGCGAGCTCGGGGAGCCGTTCACCACCGTCGGCCTCTGTTGTTACCGGGACGGCTCCGACAGCGTCGCCTGGCATGGCGACACCATCGGCCGCAGCAGCTTCCAGGACACCATGGTGGCGATCCTCAGCCTGGGCGCCACCCGCACGTTCGCGATGCGCCCGCGCAGCGGCGGCCGCTCGCTGCGACTGCCGCTGGCCCACGGCGATCTGCTGGTGATGGGCGGATCGTGCCAACGCACTTGGGAGCACGCTGTGCCAAAGACGTCCGCGCCCGCGGGACCGCGGGTGAGTATTCAGTTCCGGCCCCGCGACGTGCGCTAGGTCTGATTGCGCCACTCCTTACTCGCGCCGTACCGGCGCTCGCCGTCGCGACGCTAGGTCTGATTACGCCACTCCTTACTCGCGCCGTACCGGCGCTCGCCGTCGCGACGCTAGTCCCTGATGGCGTTGACCGCCTTGACGAGCAAATCGCGCGCGCGTTGAGTGTCGACCTTCGCCACCGGCTGGCCCGGCACGACAAGCGGATTGGCGATGACGATCACCTGGTAGTCGCCGAACTGCGCGGAGTAGTCGTAGAGCTCGCCGGTGTGCGGTCCCCCGTCATACACCGCCTGCAGGACGCGGTGCAGGCCCTGGGTGTGCGCCCCGTCCACGTGCGGCGCTTCGATCACCTCGATGGCGCCCCGCACCTGGCCCCCGGAGAAGGCCACCCGGCTGCAGTCCTCGCCCGGGTCTTGGATCGGCACCTCTTTGGACGTCTCCACGGCGATGACCACGTAGCGGTCACCGTTGCCCTCGGCGGACACCGCGGCCATGTTGCCCTGCAGGTCCGGCGGCATCTCCGGTCCGCCCGCCACTTTCGCGCAGTTGGCCGGATCGAACGTCAAACCGTCGGGCAGCTTGCGGGCGGCGAGCAGCTTGGGGTCGATCGCTCTTTGGCTGATGTCGGTGACAGCGAAATCGGGTCCGAAGCTCGACTTGACGCCGGTGACCTTGGCGATGTCGACGGTTGTGGAGGCGGTGTTCGGAGCCGGAGCGCACCCGGAAAGCACGCACACCGATGCGATCGCGAGCGCCACCTTCAACATCGTGGCCAATCTACCCAAAGCAATCGTTCAGCCACGCAACGTAGACACCGTTTTGACCAGCAGATCGGCAGCGAATTGCGACGGTAGCGCCGGAAGCGCGGCGCCCGGGTCGGTGGTCAGCGTGGTGAACGCGTAGTAGCCGCCAAGATAGGCAATGAATGTGTATGCCCGAGAATCGATTTCGGTCCCGGATTCGACGGATGTCCGGATGTCGGCCACCATGCCGACGGCCTCGGCGCCGTCGATATGCGGAGCATCGGTGAGCCGGACGTCGACGGAGGTTCGCCCGGCCTTCAGCGTCCACTGGCCGCACGCGGCGACGACGTCGGGGTCCGGTGCCAGCGGCCCCGGCAGTCCCGGCACGGAAACCACCACCGCGTCGACGATGCCGCCCGCACCCGATCCGGATATGCCCTGCGCCGACTGGTCGCGTCCGTCGCCCGGGTCGGCGAGTACCGCGCACTGTGGCACCTTGGCCGTCCCGCCCGGTTCGAGTCTCCAGATCACCCGGGGCGAGGCGGCCGCGGGGATGTCGGTGGTCACCTCGTAGCCCGTCGGCAGCTCACGGGCGACCCTCTTGATGTTGACGGGGTTGACGGCCGCGCCGATCGCCGGCGGCGACGACGGATGCGCCGGCCCAGAAACCGGTGCCCGAGCGCATGCCGCCGACAGCACTAGCACTGGCAGTATCCCCAAGGGGATGGTTAACGGGCCAATCCAGAACGGCCGCACGCCCGTTCATATCACGGCGGCCGGGCCCTCGGGGAACTTGACGCGAGTGTGCACACGAGTTCTTTGGAATGCCAACGACGTCGCGGTGTTGACAGGACGCAGCATGGACTGGCCGGCATCGACCGAGCCGCTGATCGTGGCATTCCCGCCGGGGCGCCTGCGCGACGGTGGCGCAGCCGCTGGCGATACCGTCGTCAAAGAGAACCCGCTGCGCTGGACCAGTCGCTACGGGAGCCTGGTTACCACGGTTTACGGCATGGGCACTATCGACGGGATCAACGAACGCGGTTTGAGCGCGCACGGGATGTACCTGCGGTCGACCGTCGTCGGCCCGCGCGACCCGACAAAGCCCGGGCTGCACTTAGGGCTGCGGGCACAGTACCTGCTCGACCAAGCCGGCACCGCCAGTATCAGCCGACCGCTTCGATCACTTGGCGCGCAACGTGTTTGATCTGCTCGGCCATGTCCCGCCCCAACTTCAGGTCACGCTCCCGGGGGACGTCGATGACGGTGGTGATCACGCCGACGTCTTCGCGCTGCCACACGGCGCCGTAGCGGTCCATGATCGCGCGCATCGGCACATTTTCGGAAAGCATTCGCGCAGTGAACCTTTCGACGCCATCCACCTTGGCGGCGATGGACAGCGCGCCGATCAGAAAGCTGCCTATCCCCCTGCCCTGATAGGCGTCGGCGACAGTGAACGCGATTTCGGCCTGCGTCGGCTCGGTCAGGTCACGAACGAAGCGCGCGTCGGCCACCGGGTCGCTGCCGTCGGTAACCACCCAGACGAAGTGGTCCACGTAGTCGACCTCGGCCAGGTAGTGCATCAACGCCGGAGTGGGCGCGCGAGCCGTCATGAACCGCCGATACAGCGTCTCGCTGGAGAACTGGACGTGCCCGTGCACGGTGCGCTCCCTGTCGCCGGGCAGGACCGGACGCAGCAGCAGATGCGTTCCGTCGCGCACCCGCACTGGAATCGGGGTGATGAACGCGGCCAGCCGCTGGCGCACCAGGCGCAGCAACCGCAGCATCACCCCGGGGATGTGCACCATTCGGGTGAAGGCATCATTGTCGCCGATCCAGCCCGTCAGCTGCTCGGTCGTGGTCACTGTCGCGATCCGCGGGACTTGGCGCAGCAAGGCGATCTCTCCGATGATCTCGCCAGCACACGCCTGTCCGATTAACACCACGCCATTGCTGTCGACGTGTTCGATCTGGGCGGCGCCCGACGAGATGAGCAGAAACGAAATAGCTCGTTCGCCCTGTTGCATCAGCACCTGGGCGGCGGCGGTCCGCAGCGGTTCAACGCTCGCCGCCAAGGGCACCAAGTCCTCGATCGGGCATCCGGCGAAGATGTCCATTGTCGCGAGTTCTTCCGCGCGGGCGCCGATCAATTCGGTCACTGTGACATCCCCTGCCCCGCCCGTCGTGCGTCCGATGCTGCTCAGGTTATGAGGTGGCTTCTGTCCGCGGCAAGGGATAAGCCCTGCTTAGGCTGATCGCCGGGTACCCATTGCAGCTAGTGCGTCCTGGCGCGATCGGAAATCCGGCGCTGCCGCGCGTTCCAATACGGAACGATCAGCCAATTGTCGGGCCGCATCAGGCTTCGTACGGGGGTTTACTAGCCGGATCACCGTGAAGTGCGCTAACGGGACCCCCATGCGTTATATCGCTGTGATGCGAGCGGAGCCGATCCCGTTGCGCCGCACCACAAAAGCTTCAGATAAGTTCTCTTCGAGTCGCGCCTGGTGACACTGCGTATGTACCTGATCGAAATACTCTGTGCGTCTTTTGTGAAGACTCGAAGAATCTTCGCGAATGGTCGTGGTTTAACTGCGATCGCGGTCTGTAAAAGATCGAAACTCATATTATTGCGCCGACACTTTCGGGCCCATCCGTCCGAGTGCAGCGACGGGGATTCGAGCCTTAACCAATTCAATGCGGACGATTTCTCCCGACTAGCCACTCCTATCACCACGCCGTTCACCGGCAGGGATCTGGCGGCGCGACCGGCTACCGCGGGGCGCACAGCCAGCAGGTGACAGCCGTTTCACCCGAGTCTCTCGGCGCGATATACGGCGCGCCGCGCGACCCGGCGAACCGAATGTGCAAAGTTTCACGAGTTTGCCGCAACAAGTTAGTCGCATTGCGACGAAGCGTGGTTTCCGGCTTAAAGAAACCGTCTTTTGAGGATGGTGAATGCGTTGCGATTCGTCATATGATGACTCGCGGTCCGCTCGCCGATTTGGTGTATTCCGTCAGTTTTAATTGCACCAAAAAGAAAGGGAAAAGAACGGCTCTAACTATCCGGCGGGGAGATGGCTTGCGGATGGGTCCCACGAATCCATCCCATACGTACTCAAGGCGCTAAATTTCCAAACTGGAAGTCGGCGCCCCGGCAACACGAAGGACGCCCGTGACCGCAGTTTCGCTGAATGCCCTCACCGTCGACAGATTCCGTCTCCGACAGCCCCTCACCTGGCACGATCCCGACATCGACTGCACGTTGGTGATTTCGACACCGTCGGCCGACCCCGACTTGTGGGCCGAGTACTCCGTCGGCGCGCGTCGCAGCTATAGCGGGCATGGCGTCGAGTGTGCTCTCGACTCCGACGCGCTGAACAGCGGAACCGAAACCCTGATCTACTTCGGCGTGATCGATGACACCGGAGAGATGGTGGCCGGCGTCCGGGGTATCGGACCGCTGTAGTCGGCCGACGACTCGCATGCGGTCGTCGAATGGGCAGGGCAGCCGGCCCAACAAGCGGTCCGCGACATGATCAACGACCGCATTCCGTTCGGCGTAGTGGAAATGAAGTCGGCCTGGATGACCGACGAATCGGATCAGGATCGCTGTCTTACCCACGCTCTGGCCCGCAGCGCTGCCCATGTGACGGCCCTGCTTGACGTTCAGTTTTGCATGGCCACGGCCGCCGCGTGCGTACTGAACCGGTGGCGCTCGTCCGGAGGAGTGGTGGCGAGCATTCCCGCGGCGCCTTACCCCGACGAGCGCTACCAAACCAAGATGATGTAGTGCGACCGGCGCGATTTCGTGAATCATGCAACGGAACCACAACAGGTTGCCAAAATGCTCACGGAAACAACGCATTTCACCCAGCAGCACTACCGACAGTGTGAGACCGAAGCTCGTCTACTGAGCAGAGCCTGATTACGACTCGCGACCGCCGGTCGAGCCGGTGCCCGCAGGCGACTTGGCCATCACTCCGGTTGTTCGATGCAGGCGCGCATCGTCACCGAGGTAAATCTTCCACGGTGACGAAGTCCATCGGTACGACGCGCCTGGCGAACAGAGACTCCATTGCAGCGCTATCCACCGGACGGGACAGCAGAAAGCCCTGCGCCCGATCGCATCCCAAATCGAGGAGTGCCCTGGCCGCGGTGGCGGTCTCGACGCCCTCCGCGACGACCTCAAGTCCGAGAGCGTGAGCTAAGGCGACGATGGCCTGGACAATGGCCTGATCGCGTGTGTTGGAGCCGAGATCGCGGACAAATGCCCGGTCGATCTTGAGTATGTCGACCGGAAGTGTCTTCAGATATGTCAACGCACTGTACCCAGTACCGAAGTCGTCGATCGCGATCTGCACACCAATGTCCTTTAGTCGAGCAAGTGTTCGGCGCGTGGTATCGATCTCCTGGACCACGACCCTTTCAGTGATCTCGAGACATACCGCGCCGGGATCGATAGCGAACTCGTCGAGGGTTGCGGTGACCGTGTCGACAATGTTGTCCGCGACGAACTGCATTGGCGATACGTTGACCCGTAGCACGGCATCGCGCCCGACCCCGTGTGAGCGCCAGAGTCCGAACTGCGCACAGGCCGAGCGCATTACCAGACGGCCGAGCTTTCCCGCCACATCGATCGATTCGAGTACCCCGATGAAGGAGTCCGGCATCAGCAGCCCGCGAGTTGGGTGTTGCCAACGGACGAGCGCCTCGGTACCGAGGATCTCGCCGGTCCGGATGCCAAACTCCGGCAGGTAATGCAGCACCAGGGCGCTGTTCGCGCCGTTGGTGGTCCCCTCCAGGGACAGTTCGATGTCGTTGCGGATCGTGTCCCGCTCGAACATCTCCGGACTGAAAGGGGCGACTTTGGCCCCGCCGGCACTCTTGGCCAACCGCGTGGCCTGATCCGCCCGGCGCAGGAGATCCGAAGTGCTGTCATATCCCGGTACGCCGGTGGCGACGCCGACACTGGCTGAACGGGTGATCATCTCGCCGTCGATCGCGATCTGCTGATGAATTTGGTCTTGCAGCCGATGAGCAAACGCGACGGCGCTGTCGATGTCCATCGGTTCGGACGGCACGACGACAAGCTCGTCGCCACCGAGCCGGGCGGTGACTGACGATGCGCCCGCAGCCTCGCGCAAGAGCTCGCCGAAGCCCTTGATGAACTGGTCGCCGGCGTTCTGGCCGAGGTGCTCATTGACGACCTTGAAGCGGTCCAGGTCGAGGAACAGTACCGCGACCGGTCCCGGCTGACTTCGGCCAGTCGTCCGTCGAGGTGAGCGATCAGCGCTCTGCGGTTGAGCAGGTCGGTGAGGTCGTCGTGCTCGGCAAGGTAGCGGACTTGTTCCTCGGCGACGATGCGGGCCTGCAGCTGAGCGAACAGTGTGCCGATCGTCTGCAGCGCATTGAGCTCCTCCGGTTGCCAGTCCCGGTCGCCGAACTTGCCGAAGCCTAGGGAGCCGGTGGTGACGTCTCCCGAAAGCAGCGGCACTCCCGCGAGCGAGATGGCGGGTACACCTGTGGCGCCCTCGATAGTGTTTTGGTAGTCGGCGTTCGTGGGCTCGGGACGCAGAAGGGTGGCCTCTTTGAGGTGTTCAAGCTGCGCGAAGACCGAGTCGGCGTCCGCGAAATAGATCACCGCGAGTGGGTCGGGGTCGGGAACGTCCGGGCGGGGTGGCCATTCTGCGACCAGCACCGTCGCGCGGATGGTGTGGTCGTTATGGCGCAGAACACCGAAGTCCACGCCGAAGTGGCTGACCAAATCGGCGAGCGCCCGTTGGCTGAGCGCCGCAGCGTTGCCCGCAGTGGCCGCCATCAATTGGGCGGCCGCCGCAGTGACCAAATCGTCCAACGCGCCGGGCATTCCCTCTACGGTAGCCGGTGTTGCGACGACAGCAAACGGACGCGCAGCCGATCGCGCCGCGGGCTACCGCTACGAACTGTCGATCCTGCAGGCCGAGTTCTCGCTGGCCCAGATGCTGGACAAACCGGTGGTGGGTGGATATTTCTCGAATAGGTCATCCGCGACAACCTCGATATCGGCCGCCCCGGCCACCTACCCAGCGGCCTCACACCTCGCCGACCACACCGCTGCGCCACCACGTAGAAGCGGCTTCCCGTGCCTACAACGCTGCTGTCGAAAACCTCTGCAGCACAGCACTACTCACCGGCTAAGGCTAGCCACCCCACCCAGCGCGTCAAACTTGACGCAAAAATACGCCGACTCTAGCCGAGCTAGAGGCGGTTCTGGCGACCAGAGGCCCGCTGAAACTGGTAGTACCGCGTCGGGGATTTCTGGTCTAGCTCCCGCTCGCGGCCAGCAGACAGCAGCTTCCAGGCGGGGGTGAACCGACGTTCCATCTCAGCGTGGTCGATACCCGGCACACCGAACCTCCCCCCGGGAATGAAGGCTTCGATCACTAGGTGCGCATCTGGTGCCGCCAAGGCGCTGGTCTCGCGGACATAGGCGTCGCGGTCATGGTCGCTCATGGCATGCAAACAGCCGTTGTCGATAATCAGCTGAAAGTCCGAACCGATGCCCGCCTGACTCAGATTAGTGACGTCGGCATGGACGAAGTCGACCGAAATCTTCGCGGCATCGGCCTTAACGCGGGCCTTGTCGAGCGGCTTCGCGACAAAGTCAACGCCAGTGACTTTCCAGCCGTGCTGCGCCAGATAAATCGAGGAATCTCCGGTGCCGCATCCGAGGTCAAGCGCCGATCCAGTTGGCAGCGCAGGCGTGTCACCGGTGCCTTCTACCAGATCTCGCAGAGCCTGCCCGCGCGAGTGGCCCTCCCAGGGCGTGAAGCCGACCCTATAGAAAATCCGAAAAAGCGTGTGTCGAGACGCCATAACGCTTCTCCTATACCTCATTACTGCGGGCGATGACTTTACAGGCGTCGGCGGCGCGACACGATTGCAATAGTCTGGCACCGTGACCCAGCCCGACACGACCGCTTACAGTGCGCAGATTCTGGACCCCGACCAGTACGCCGATCGTGCAGCGTTGGAGCGGTTGCAAGCGGACCCCGAAGTGGAGTTCCTTGACCACCGCGACGCACAACTTTTAGGTCTGCGAGGCCTTCGCCCGGCGCCCGATGGCGATGTCCTGACCGAACCGGGTCGGTGTGTCTACTACCCGTGGCGGCGTACCGTCGTTGCGCTGCTGGGCCCCCGCGGGTTTAGGGCGCTGCGACTTGATCGCAACAGAAACGGCATCACCGCTCAAGAACAGGCCCGCCTCAACTCGCTGACCATCGGCGTCGCTGGTCTTAGCGTCGGTCATGTCATCGCTCACACCCTGGCGTTGCAGGGATTGTGTGGCACCCTTCGGCTGGCAGATTTCGATCATTTGGAGTTATCGAATCTGAATCGGGTGCCGGCCGCTGTGTTCGATCTTGGGTTGAACAAAGCACATGTGGCGGCGCGCAGGATCGCTGAGCTCGATCCCTACCTGGCACTGGATGTGTTCGACGCCGGACTCACCGCGGACACCGTTGACGCGTTCCTGGATGGACTCGACATCGTCGTTGAAGAGTGTGACTCGCTCGACATGAAGGTTGCCGTGCGCCTAGGAGCGCGTGACCGGCATATCCCAGTGTTGATGGCAACCAGCGACCGCGGACGAGTCGATGTTGAACGCTTCGATCAAGAACCCGAACGTCCGATCATGCACGGACTGCTGGGCGAGCTAGACATCGAACTGCTGCCGGGCATGAGTGGCCGGGAAATGATTCCTTACATGCTGCGTTACGACGAAGCCGAACGTGTTGCGCCCCGCACTGCAGCATCGCTCATTGAGATCGACCGATCGCTGTCGACCTGGCCTCAGTTGGCATCCGATGTCAACGTGGGCGCTTCAGCAATGGCTGAAGCTGTACGCAGAATCGGACTCGGCGAAAACCTGCGATCCGGTCGGTGCCGTATCGACATTGGCTGGGCACTCAATCAACTCGACGAGGTCGAGATGGCCCAGCAGCGCACTGAGCCGGAAATCGAGCATGGACGCAACCCGGCCCCTTCCACAGTCAACGACACCATTGTCGCTGCCGCTATGCGCGCCCCCTCGGGGGGAAATAGCCAGCCATGGTATATCGACGCGGAAGCGGCCAAATTCACCATAAGCCTTGCCACAGAACATACTTCAACGATGGACGTGGGCTTCCGCGGCAGCGCTGTCGCACTGGGTGCAGCCCTGTATAACGTCAGGATCGCCGCCGCCGCCCGTGGGATACTCGGGCCGGTGAGCGTCTCCGAAGAAGTAGACGGATCTCCGCTACGGGCCACGATGCACTTCGAAAACGGTGACGACCCGGCCCTCGCCGATCTCTATGGACCCATGCTCGCGCGCGAGACCAACCGCCATCGCGGAACGCTTGAACCAATCGACGACCAGACGGTCAAGTTACTCGCCGCCACAGCCGAGCGCGAGGGCGCGCGTCTGCACCTACTCACCGAGCGAGACGACCTTTCGCGGGCGGCAACGATTTTCGGTGCAGCCGACCGCATCCGGTACTTGACACCGCAGCTACATAAAGAGATGGTCTCGGAACTGCGCTGGCCGGGAGATCCCGACTCGGACACCGGTATCGACGTGCACACCCTCGAACTCGACGGCAGCGACTTGGCATTATTAGATGTCGTGCGGCGGCCCGACGTCATGGCTTACCTTGCGGAATGGAACGTCGGCAGCGCGCTGGGCGACGGCATGCGCGAACAAGTCCTCGTCAGCTCCGGGCTGGCGGTGATCACCGTGAGCGGAGAGCGTCTTCGCGACTACGCCAGTGGTGGGTCAGCGGTCGAGGCGGTATGGATCCTCGCCCAGCGCGAAGGCCTCGCGGTCCGGCCGCTGTCACCGGTGTTTTTGCATGCTCGAAATGCTGCCGATCTCAAGGAGTTATCAGCTGGCTTCGCTGGCGAATTAGGGCAATTGCAACGCGATTTCGTGCGCCTCACCGCGACCGATCCCGGGGAATCTGTCGTGCTGGTCTTGCGGTTCACCACCGCACCGCCAGCGTCAGTACCGAGTCGCCGCAGCCTGAGCCGAGTCCGTTCTCAGCGTCTCTAATGCGACGCTGCCGCCGGCGATACCGCGTCTGCGAGGGCCGTTGTGGTGGTAGCCGCCTCAGAACGGCTTCGCCGTGAATCCCCAGCGCAACAAAGCCGACTCGCGGCGGGCCCGACCGTCTAACTGAGCGTCACGCGTGCCCCTTAAAGCGATCATTTTGCCGCGCGCACCGAACATCCAGTGCGCCTGCAGGTAGGGCAACGGTGTCGAATGACCGCAGTGCATTCCTTGTAGTCCAGCTGCGGCAAGCTCTTTCGATAGCTCCGCGATGGTGAACGCAGCCGCCTCGCTTGCAATTGCATCTTGGCGCAGGACAGCTGGCGAGGCGGGGTTGGCGATCAGTAGCATGTTGGGGCCGGCTGTCGGGTCCCGCAAGCGCTGAAAATCGGAGATCCATACTGCGGCCGCGCTGCGGCGCCGGAGGGCAGCGATCTGGCGGAGGGCGCCGCGCAAGAGTTCGAAATCCGGTAGCTGATGCAGGGTCCACATGCAGGAGATCACGTCCCACGGACCCGCTGAGATCCGCCCTGGCAACGCCGTGATATCAGCCTGCAGCAGTTCGACACGTTCGCCCAGGCCTTTCAGCGTCGAATAGCTCTCGCGCCGTGGACAGCATGTTGGGGGCCAGATCGACAGCTGTTGCGCGAACATCGGGCCGTCGGCGCAGGACGGCGCTGAGCGCACGGCCTGAGCCGACGCCAAGATCCAATAGGTGACCGCCGGATGGCAGCAGCGCATCAAGCGCGCGAGCGCACAAGTCGTACACCGCGCGTATCCCTGGGTTGGATGCGCCGCCGGTGTGAAACTGTGCAACAGACTCCGGATTGTCCACCACCATCGGCTCAGGAATGCGCTCACGCCCTGCCGGATGGGACCGCTCGCGCAAAACGATTCCTGGTATCCGCCATAGCGGCCGATTTCTCTCCACCCTCAACCTCTCATGGACTCCGCGTCATCGATTTCGAGTTGGGTTCTGGCGGTAGTTAGGTACCAAGCCAAACTGTCATACATGATTATTGACCTGACTCAGGAGTCTCCATTGGCGCCCGTTGATTCGCGATTTCCCGAATAGATCTCCTGACCACTTGCCCGGTCAGCGGGTCAGTAAGCTTTGGTCTGCCCGGTCCTTTGATCGGCGCAGGCAGCGTTATCCGCGGGAGGTAGGCGTGGTTCAAGCCCTTGCGAGTGACGGACTCAAGTCCTTACCCCTGCCGCCGAAGAACCCGATGCCGTTTCGTCAGCGCCTCGCGGCGGTGAGGGAATTCAGTACAGGGTCGGAGAGGCTGCGTGATGCCGGCGGGCGAGTGACGTTTTTCACGTTAGGGCCGCGATGGTTGATGCCTCCGATGGTGTTGGCAACGTCGCCTGCTGCTATCCGCGACATCCTCAGTACCAAGGATGATTCCGTGGACAAGACAACCCCGGTCTTCGACCAGGTGCATCGCATTATCGGCGCCAGCCTTACCGATCTCCCCTTCGAGCCGTGGAAGTCACGTCGACGCACCCTACAGCCGGTTTTCACCAAACAGCGGGTGAACGAATTCGGCGGCCACATCGAGCAGGCGGCACATCGGTGAGCGACGGGTGGCGTGAGGATGCCGTCATCGATTTGGACGCCGAATGCCGCACGATCACGTTGCGCGCGCTTGGCCGATCGGTGCTCGGGCTCGACCTGGAACAGCGGGCCGACGAGGTCGTCGAGCCACTGCGGGTCGCGCTCGCCTACGCGGTCGCGCGCGCGACGCGCCCGCTACGCGCCCCTGGTTGGTTGCCCACCCCAGCGCGCCGGCGGGCGCGGGCGGCAAGCGCCAAACTGCATAATCTGACGCAAGAGATTTTGCGGGACTGTCGCGCGGATCCGACACGAGTCGCACCGCTGGTCCGAGCCCTCATCGCCGCTGAGGATCCAGAGACCGGAAAACGGTTGTCTGATGAGGAGATTTGCGACGAGCTGGTCATGTTCATGTTCGCTGGCCACGACACCACGGCGACGGCGTTGACGTATGCGCTGTGGTCTCTGGGACACCACCCCGATTACCAGGACCGCGTCGCTGCGGAAGTGGCAGCCCTGCCGAATCGGCCGCTGACGTCCAATGACCTTCCGCGGCTGGGCTATGCGGCGCAGGTGATACGGGAATCGCTTCGCCTGTGCCCCCCGGCGCCCACGGGGACACGTATGGCGTGCCGCGACGTTGAGGTGGGCGGCTACCTGGTGCCGAAAGGCACCATGCTCGTTGTCGGGAGAATGGCGGTACAGCGCGACCCGCAACTTTGGGATGATCCACTTCGATTCGACCCCGAGCGGTTCAGCCCGGAGAACTTCAAGGCTCTCGATCGGTGGCAATACCTGCCATTCGGCGGCGGACCGCGCTCGTGCATTGGCGACCATTTCGCCATGCTCGAAGTCACACTCGCCTTAGCGACGCTCATCCGCGGCGTCGAAATCCGCTCTCTCGATGACGAATTTCCGCTTGCGTTGCACTTCACCATGATTGCCGGTGGTCCGATCCATGTCCACGTTCGACCGCGTCGCTAGCCGCGTCGAACCCAAGACGGTGTCTGCTGGGATCGCGCGCGGCGTCCCGGCTCGGCGGTTGGTCTCGCGCGCCAGCATGGGTTCATATAGTGCGGCGAGGTCGGGATCACGGCCATCAGGCAGGTGCAGCGTCGCCTGCAGCAGCACGCCGGAAACGTCAGTGCGCAGGCTCACCGGCCCCAACACTTGTTGAGCGGCAGCGGCAACCTTGGCGTTGAACACCGCCACGCCGAGCGCGACTGCGCTGGCGCGTAAACCGACGTCGAGCGTCGAGGTGTGTTCGGGTGCGAGCCGGACGGCGATGGTGTCCGGGCTGACCCCCAACGGCCATCCGACCGCAACGCCATGGCATATTAATTGACGCAATAGAAATTTGCGGTGATGTCGGCGAATTCATAGGAATCAAAACGGAAAAAGCGCCGCCGAGCCACCCAGGCGTCCGGTATCTTCTGTTGTTTGATCGATATGCATTTGCGATCCGGCTGACGCCCAATACCCGTGGGCAGTCGCCTCGCACCCGATTCTGCGATCAGCACGACATCACCAGTTGACGCAATGCGCCCGTCAGGAGGACACAATGTCGGTCACCGCTGTTTTGCGGCGCAAGACCGTGCCGGCCCACGGCGAATTTCCTGATGATGCGCCTGGCTCGGTAGAAACGGTGCCCGCAGCAACGATCGAGGCGCTGTGCCACGCCGGCTAGATGTCATCGTCAGCTCCGTCGCCGCCCAATTGATGGGCGCTAATGCGTCCAGCGCCGCCAAAGCGAGCGAGGCAGTGCTGGCGTACCTCGTCGAACAGTTCGACTTGGACGCCGCCTTCTTACGCCACAACGACCGCGACATCAGGGCCTCGAAGTTAGTCGCGGAATGGCCACCACGGCCCAACCGCCCAGACCCGGATCCCCTGGGGGTTATTGATTTCGCCTGCTCTGATCCCGTCTTTGCCTACTGCGCAGAGGGCAAGGAACCAACCGTGATCCAGTTGGAATCGGCCGATCATGCTCTCCGGGCTTACGAGGGTCGGATCGCGGAGAGCCGCCAGGTTGCGTCACTCTCGGTTGCCGCCGCGCCTCTGGTTTCAAGGGGGGTGACCACGGGCTTGCTCGGCTTCATCAAATATCGCGGCAAGACGTGGACGCCAACGATGATGAACACATTCGCCGCGATAGCGCCAATGTTCGCAGGTTTCCAGCTACGCATCCGCACCGAAGAACAGCTTCGCTACCTGGCTGAGCATGACGAACTGACCGGTCTGCGCAATCGTCGATCTGTTGTTGAGCACCTTTCCGACAGACTCGCGGCGGGAAGCCCCGGACCCGTCGCGGTCTTATATCTTGACCTTGACCGGCTCAAGTCGATCAACGATTGCTTTGGCCACGCGGCCGGCGACTTTTATCTCCGGATATTCGCCGAACGGCTTGAGGAGATCATGGGCGGGCTCAGCCTGATCAGTCGGCACGGCGGGGACGAGTTTCTCATCGTTCCGGATCGGGCGATGACAACCGAGGCTGCAGAATCACTTGGACACCGAATTCGGACGACGTTGCGCAATCGCCTACAGATTGGCGACGACGTGATCACCCCTTCCGTCAGCATCGGGGTGGCGGTGGGCATTCCGGGATGCGACGACGTCGTGGATCTACTCCGTCGCGCCGATGAGGCCGTTCTCACGGCCAAGCGGGCGGGCGGTAACCAAGTCGCGGTGTCCACTGATGACATGTCGTGCAACAGCGTCTTTCGCAACGACGTCAAACTGCACCTTCAAGCCGCCATCGAAAGCGACGATCTGCTGGTGCAATACCTGCCCGAGGTCGATTTGCTGACGGGCGCCATCCTGGGCGCTGAGGCGCTGGTCCGTTGGCGGCATCCGACACACGGTCTGTTGCTACCTGATTCGTTCATTGGCATAGCCGAATCGGCCAACCTCGTCCAAGAGTTGGGCCGATGGGTCATGCGAAACGCGTGCGCCGAGTTCAGCCTGTGGCGATCGCGTGGCGTGGGACGAAACGCCACACTGCGCATGAATGTCTCGCCTCGTGAATTGGTCATCCCCGGTTTCGTCCGCAGCCTTGCAAACATCATCGAAGAGTTCGGCATTAATGCCGACTCGGTGTGCTTAGAGATCACCGAGCGCGCTCTGGCTCGCGACATCGAAACCACTCGGAAGAGCCCTCGCGGAGTTGAAGGACGTGGGCGTCCAGATCGCCATCGATGACTTCGGCACCGGTTACGCCGTCCTGCCACACCTGAAATCCCTTCCGATCGATGCGCTCAAGATCGACACGGCATTCGTGCGCAACTTGGGCACCAACTCACAGGATCTGGCGATCGTCCGGGCGATCATTGGGCTTGCCGAAGCGTTCGGCCTTGAGTTAGTCGCCGATGGGGTCGAGACCGCAGTTGCGGCGAAGACGCTGATGCAATATGGATGTCACCGGGCGCAAGGTTTCCTCCTGTCGCGCCCCGTCTCAGCCGAAGACATGGAGTCACTGCTGTCTACGCGCTGGATGCCCATATCTTGCCTGGCTGACAGCGGGCCCTGAGTAGGCCCAATCTCCCCTATCCGGCGTATACCGGGGTTTGCACAATGGTGGGACGGAAGCCGAACCTGGGCGTGTATTCAGTAGGGACGGGCCCGCCGCGGGCAATGTTGGGCATCATCGGCATCCCGTTGAGCGGGCCTGCCGGTTCGCCCGGCGACACCGCTGGAGTCGCGCTGATGCCAGCGCCCGGCAACGCCGAGCCAACGTGGCTGAATGCCGGGGCGGCCGCGGCCCAGCTCTGCGGCACGGAGAGAGTGCCGAGCGAGGCCGCGCGCCCCAAACCCGCAGCCATCTGGGCGCTGCCCACGCCCGAACCGAAGGCGCCGTTCCCCGAGCTGAAACCGTCGCCCAAGGTCAAACTCAACATCCGGATTTGGTTGGCGAGGACGGCCGATCTCGGGCCAAGGGATCCGCCGAGCGAACCCGCCGAACCGATTGCCGAGAGGCCCAGAGTCGACATCGACGTAGCTGAGCCGGTCCCCGAGGCCAGGCCGATGCCCGAGGTGAATGCTGTCGACGACGGTGTCACGATCGATAACAGTGACAGCGGCGACGCCGACGGCGAGGATGACATCGAGGAAGCGATCGAGGCGAGTTCCGCCAGCGCATCGGGCGCCCCAACAGTGGTCAGCGGGGTGGACATTGCTGTGGTAAACGGTGCCACGGTATGCGCACCTGTACCCACAGAAGCGCTGACAGCCTGGGCGACCGCCTCGGACTGCGCAGCCACCCCGGCCGGGCTGGTGGTCTGCGCCGGTACGGTAAACGGGCTCAGCACCGAGGCGGCCTGCGCCGCGGCCTGATATGCATACATCGCCGTGGCGTCTTGGGCCCACATCTCCACGTACTCTGCCTCGGTGGCCATGATCGCCGGCGTGTTCTGACCGAAGAAGTTCGTCGCAACCAACGCCATCAACAACGCTCGATTCGCCGCAATCACCGGCGGGGGTACCGTCATCGCGAACGCAGCCTCGTAGGCGGCCACTGCCGTCTTGGCCTGCGCGCCGGTCTCCTCGGCTTGCGCGGCAGTGGTGGTAATCCACAACACATATGGCACGGCTGCGGCCGCCATCGCGACCGACGACGGACCCAACCACCCACTGGTCAGGTCCGAAATCACCAAATTGTAGGACGACGCCGTCAAGTACAACTCCGCGGCCAAATCATCCCAAGCCACCGCGGAGGTCAGCATCGGGCCCGCCCCCGGACCCGCATACATCCGGCCGGAGTTGATCTCCGGCGGCAACGCGGCGAAATCGAGCATCCTCAGCCGCCGGAACTCAGCCGGCCGCGATCGCGTTGGCGGCCTCGGTGGCGGCATACGATCGGGCGTGTGTGGCGAGCTGCGCCGCGGTCAGCGCTTCCGGTTGTGTGCAGACGACCGACATGCGCTCCTCCTCACGGACATGGACCCGACCCGCAACGCGACCGGAGCAGCTGCGGCGACGTGCGGCCGCAGCGATCATGGCTGGCACGGTACAAACGGATGATTCAGCTCTAGGTCATTGTACATACTTTTTGCATGATGTAAATCACATGACAAACTCATAGTATCCACCGATGGGCCGCGATGGAGGACAACGCGGCCAATCGACTCGTATTGATGGTGCGAATCCGCAGGTAAGAGGCCTTGGGTGCGGGCAGCTAGCACCCGGGCAACCTCGCCGATCGCCGCCCACCTCCCGACTCGTCTGATCGCTGCTCGCGGCCACCATCACCGCGCTCACGCAGGTCAGGCTGATATCTCCGCAAGGAACCACCTGACAGACCCCGCGGTATGTCCACAGCGCAGTCTTCCGCAGAGGGTGATGCTTTCTCGGTTCGAGATAAACTAGATGTTGGCAATTTGCTTTCATCATCGCCAAATAGTATGTAAGCTACCGACTCAGGTGCATCACCGGTATACAGATACCTTCGCGCTCAAGCGTCGGCGTAACAACCGTGGATTGGGCTGCTTCCGTGAGGAGGAGCACATGTCGTTGGTGACTACACAGGCAGAAATGCTGGCGTTGTCGACTGGAGAGGAGCCCACCGAGGTGGCCGGTATGGGACGCGTCCGATGATCGAGATGGCCATCGTGGGGCTCGGCTCGTGGGGTCTGTGCGTCATGGAGCGCACGGTGACCCGGGCCCGGCAGGTAGGAACGCCGGTGCGGCTGCACCTGATCGAGCCCGCTCAGCTCGGAGGCGGGGTTTACTCCGCCGAGCAGCCCGACTTCCTGGTGCTCAATAACGCCTGCGGTCAGCTCTCCCTCTATGTCGCCCCCGACGGGGACCCCCTCCCTCCCTACGCCGTGGGCCTGCACGCGTGGGCGGTGGTCCGCGGCTACCGCTGGGTGGGTTACGAGTGCCGTATCGGCGCCGGGGGTGACCCCATCCTGCCCACCGACTACCTGCCACGGCGGTTGATGGGCGAGTACCTGGCCTGGTTCTACGACACGCTGGTGGCCTACGCGCCGCCCAACCTCGAGCTCGTCCGGCACTACGCAGCTGCCGTCGACATTTCGCAGGCCCTCCACGGGCGCGAGGCGATGCTGCTCGACAACGGCACGACCCTCACTGTCGACCACGTGGTGCTGACCTCGGGGCACACCTGGAACCAGGAGCGCGGGGCCGACGGGGGCGTGCGCTACCTGCAGCCCTACCCCATCGAGTGCCTTGACCAGAGCGCTCCGGCGGGATCCTCGGTGGCCGTGGCCGGCATGGGCCTGGTCGGCTTCGACGTCCTCACCGCCCTCACCATCGGACGAGGCGGGACCTTCGAGGACCGGTGCGACCGGGCCGACCGCATGCGCTACGTGCCCTCGGGCCGGGAGCCGACCATCACCCTCTACTCGCGCTCGGGCGCTCCGTACTGCGCCAAGTCGGCCAGCGGCGTCGACCCCTACGGCCAGTACCAGCCCGTGGTGTGCACCCCCGAGGAGTTCGCGGCGCTGACCAATCCGGGCGGGTCGCAGGTGCGGCGCCACGTGGACTTTCGCGCCGAGCTTCTCCCGCTCATCTTCGCCGAGATGCAAGCGCGCTACTACATCCAGGCCGCCTTGCTGGCCGGGGGCGACGTCGAGTCGACCGAGGTCCGCACCGAGCTCCGCCAAGGCTGGGTCGACGGGCACTACGAGAAGGTCGTCGACGGTCTCGAGCCGCGCTACGGGCGCTTCGACCCGGCCACCCACCTCTTCGCCGGGTCAGACCGCACCTACAGATCGGCCGCCGACTACCAGGGCCAGGCCTACGACATGATCGAGGACGACCTCACCGAGGCCCTGCGACCCGGGGGGAGCCCGGTCAAGGCGGCCCAGGAGGTGCTGCGCATCCTCCGGGACCAACTGCGTTCGGTCATCGAGTTCGGTGGTCTCTCCCTTGACTCCTACGTCGAATTTCAGTCCAACGTCCGTGGCCGCATCAACCGCCTGGAGGCGGGCGTGCCACCCATGCGCTCCCAGCAGTTGCTGGGGCTGCTCGACGCCGGAGTCGTGCGCATCCCGCTCGGACCTGACCCGGAGCTGGCCCCCTGCGCCGACGGCATCCGCCTGAGCTCCACGGCCCTCGACGAGCCGACAGCCGTGACGGTCGACGGGGTGGTGCGGGGCTATCTCGACATGCCCTCGCTGGCCCGGTCGGGCTCGCCCCTGCTCAACCGTCTTTACGCCAAGGGAAGGCTGACCCAGCTCACCTACGGTGACACGCCCGTGGGCAGCGTGGCCATCAATGAACAATTCCACCCCTACGACACCGAGGGCCGGCTCCAGCCCAACCTCTCCGTGCTGGGCGTGCTCACCGAGGGCGTGCGCTACTTCACCCACTACCTGCCCTCGCCCCGCAGTCGCCTCCGGGCCGTCTACGACGCCCAGGCGTGCGTCGAGGCCGTGATCGGCTGAGCACATGACGGATTCCACGACCGGACGGGTTCGGCCATTGGTGGCGGTGGGCTACGGGCCGCGTTGCGTTCCAGTGATGCAGCTGGCCGAAGCTGCCGCCGGCCTGTGCGACCTGCTGTGGATGATCGACACGTCCGTGCCGGGGATGGGCGAGATGGTCGGTCTCCTCAACCGGTTCGGCGCCGTTGTCGACCTCGGCGGCATGAGCACCGAGCAGGCAGTCAAGACCCTGGGCGACTGGGAGCCCGACGGAATCACCACCTACCTCGACGCCGGTATGGTCGAACTTGCTTGTGTGGCAGAGGATTTAGTCCTCCCCTTCCACAGCCAGGCGACTGCCGCCGCCCTCACCGACAAGGCCCGCCAACGCCGAGTCCTCGCCGCGGCCGGCCTCGACATGCCCCCCTGCCACCTCGTCCGCCCCGACCAGTCCGCGCGCGAGCTCTTGGCAGTCGCGGCTGAGGTGGGGTGGCCCGCCGTCCTCAAGCCCCGCTCGGCCCAGGGCAGCCGCTACACCTTCCTGGCCCGTGACCGTGCCGAGCTCGAGAATCTGCTCGTCGCCCTCGGCCCGGGGCGCCCCGACATGGTCCTCGAGGGCTACCTGCCTGACGATGCGGCCCGGGACGGCGACCCGTACGCCGGCTACGTGTCGGTCGAGAGCGTGGTCGCCGAGGGCACCATCAGCCACCTCGCTCTGACCGGGCGCTTCCGGCCGGCCGCAAACTTCCGTGAGACCGGGTTCTTCATTCCCGCCTCCCTCGACGCCGGGAGCCGCTCGGCCGTCCTCGACTTGGCCACCCAAGCCATCGACGCCCTCGGGGTGCGCACCGGCTGCTTGCACACCGAGGTCAAGTTCACACCCGACGGGCCCCGCATCATCGAGGTCAACGGACGGGTGGGCGGCGGTGTGCCCGAGATGCTGCAGCGGGCCGCTGGCGTCAGCCTGCTCGACCTCACCCTGCGGGTGGCCTTGGGCGAGCCGGTGTCCATCGACGGGCCCGTGACCACCGACCGCATCGGCTACCGCTTCTTCCTACAGCCGCCGACCGTCTCGGCCACCGTGACGGCCATCGAGGGCATCAACGATTTCAGCGACCGTGCCGAGGTGGACACGGTGAGCGTCCACCAGGGTCCGGGGGCCGCCCTCGACTGGCGGGACGGCTCCGGCAACCACATCGTGGCCGTGGTCGGCTCGACCGACGACGAGGAGCAGTTGCAGGGGGCCTACCGACTCCTCCACCAAGAAGTCACGGTCACCTACACCGACGTGAGGTATTGAGCAGTGGGCGTTCGACTGGCCGGGGCCCTCGACCCGGGGGCGGCGACCGGCGGGGCCGAGGGGCCCGTGCGGTGGACGTGCGCCCTGGTCAACAACATGCCCGACGCCGCCTTCGACGCCACCGAGCGGCAGTTCGTGGGCCTGCTGGACGCCGCGTCCGGGTGTGAGACGGTCGACCTGACCCGCTACACCATGGCCGGGGTGCCCCGGGGCGAGCGGATCCGGGCCCGTATCGCTGCCGACTACCGTCCCATCTCCGACATCACCTCGGACCCCCCCGACCTGCTGGTGGTGACCGGCTCCAACCCGATCGAGGCCCGCATCGAGGACGAGCCCTACTGGTCCGATCTGCACGGCCTGCTGCGGTGGGGAAGCGGGAACGTGCCGGCCATGGTGCTGTCCTGCCTGTCGGCTCACGCCGCCCTGGCCGTCTTCGACGGCGTCGAACGGACCACGCTGCCGGTCAAGTGCACGGGCGTCTTCGCCCAGGAGGCCGACCCGACCCACCCGCTGGCCGCTGGGTTCGATGGTCCCGTCCTCCTGCCCCATTCGCGGCTCAACACCGTGCCCGTAGAGGCGATGGCCGCCGCCGGCTACGCGGTGGCCCTGCACTCCGAGGAGGTAGGGTGGAGCGTGGCCACGAGGACGGTGGGCAGGTGCGAGGTCGTGCTGGTCCAGTCCCATCCCGAGTACGATCCGTCGAGCCTCCTGCGCGAATACGGGCGGGACGTGCGGCGCTACGCCGCCCGCGAGCGCGACGAACTGCCCTGCCTCCCTCGGGACTGCGTGGCCGGCCCAGACTGGGATAGACTCCGCCGGCTGCACGAGCGGGTGGTGGGTGGTGAGCAGGACCCGGCCCTGGTGGCCGCCTTCCCCTTCGACGAGGTCGGGGCCCGTGCCGCATGGCCGTGGCGGGCCGCGGCCCTGCGTCTGTACACCAACCTGTTGGATATCATCCCGACGAGGCTATTGGGCACCATCGAGAAGAGGAGCGCCTGAAGCCATGCACGACGAGACCATCGCGATCCACGGTGGCTACACACCTGACGGGACGCGGGCCGTGGCCGTACCCATCTACCAGACGGTGGCCCACGACTTCATCGACGCCGCCCACGCTGGTGCCGTGCTCGACCTGGAGACGCCGGGCTTCCACTACAACAGGCTCAACAATCCGACACTGGACGTCCTTGAGCAGCGCATCTGCGCCCTCGAAGGCGGGACAGCGGCCCTGGTGGTGGCTTCGGGCATGGCCGCCGTCAGCTACGCCATCCTGACGGTGGCCAGTGCCGGCTCGAACTTCGTGGTGGCCCCCCAGCTCTACGGGGCAACCTTCACCTACTTCGCCCACGTGCTGCCCACCCTGGGCATCGAGGCCCGCTTCGCCGTCGACGACCGGGCCGAGTCGATCGCCCCGCTCATCGACGAGAACACCCGCGCCGTCTTCTGCGAGACCATCGGCAACCCGGCCGGCAACATCGTGGACCTCGAGGCCGTGGCTGCCGTGGCCCATGCGGCCGGCGTGCCCCTCATCGTCGACAACACGGTGGCCACGCCGCTCATGCTCAAGCCCCTCGAGCACGGGGCCGACGTGGTCGTCCACTCGCTGACAAAGTTCGTCGGTGGCCACGGCACCACCCTCGGTGGGGCCATCGTGGACGGCGGCCGATTCCCGTGGGCCGACCATCCCGACCGCTTCCCGATGTTCAACCAGCCCGAGCCGGCCTTCCACGATGTCATCTTCGCCCGCGATTTTCCCGAGCGACCCTTCACCGTGCGGGCCCGCTCGACTCAGCTGCGCAACAGCGGCGCCACCCTCTCGCCCTTCAACGCCTTCATGCTCCTGCAAGGCCTAGAGACGATGGCCCTGCGGCTCGAGCGCCACGAGGCCAACGCTCGCGCCGTGGCCGACTACCTGGCCGCCGATCCCCGAGTGGCCTGGGTGAGCTTCGCCGGCTTCCCCGACCATCCCTACCACCACCTGGTCGAGCGCTATCTGCACGGGAGAGTGCCGTCCATCATCACCTTCGGGGCCGAGGGGGGCTACGATGCGGGACTGGCCTTCTTCGATGCTCTCCAGCTCGTCAAGCGGCTGCTCAATCTGGGCGACGCCAAGACGCTGGCCATCCATCCGGCTTCCACCACCCACCGCCAGCTGTCCGACGAGGAGCTGGTGAAGGCTGGTATCCGGCCGGAGACGATCCGCCTGTCCATCGGGATCGAACACATCGACGACATCATCGACGACATCGACCAGGCCCTGGACAAGGCCATGGCCGGCTGATTAGCTGGCGTCGAACTGCTTCGACTTTCCCGACCAGAGCCTGACTATCGAGTCAACCTCTTGCACACCGACGTCCGACTCCGGCCCGCCGTGCCGGCGGAGCACGTTGATCAGTTCCGTCCGCAGATGCTGCAGGTCGCATGAACCGTCGGTCACCACCGACACGTCGACACCACCCTGCGTCTTGCCCACGAAGAAGTTTGCGACGCCGGAGGTAGCGAGGACAGTCTGCTCGAGGGCCGCCCGGGGCACCGCAGCACCGCCGTCGTACTGGAAGGCTCCGTCGATCCGGCCGTTGACCGATGTGATGCGGCGATGAGCACACCCGCACGGGCACGGCTCGTCGGTCATCGTCACCGCGTCTACCAGGTCATAGCGGATCAGCGGCTGCGCCAGGTTGAACAGGTTGGTCAACAGCAGCCGCTCCGCCGGTTGCCCATAGGGGACGACGTTGCCGTCGGCATCCGCCGGCTCGAGAATGACCAGATCGTCGGCGACATGCATGCCCTCGCCAACACCGCATGGGAAGGCATAGGTCCCCTCTGAGCAGCCCCAGAACTCCGAAGTCTCGATCCCCCACGCGGACCTAATCGCCTCCCGCACGGGCGGGGTGCAGACCTCGCCCGCGACGCTGACCCAAGTCGGTTTGATGGTGAGTCGTCCTGCGATTGCCTCTAGCGCCAGCTCCCGCATCAGACTCGGCCACGCTTGGAGAGCCTGCACCGCGGGACGCGCGTTGTTGAGGCCGTCGACAATCTCGTCCAGGGGTTGCGTGCCGCCGGAGCAGTGCGATGTCGGCCCTCCGCTTTCGAAGGTGCTGAAGGCGTGAAATATCCCCGACTCATGCCGAGTGCTGGTGGCGAAGGCCTGCGCCAGCACCGCGTCCGGGTCTTCGCCACGTCGCCCGGTCCAGCGCGAGCCCTGCATCACGAAGGTGACGAACGCGTCCCAACCGTAGACGTGGACTGCTTGGGTTCCTATATATCCAGACGTGACGATTGCCTGGTACTCGTCGTCCAGGTATCCGCGGTCGTCGTCCGACTGATCGAGGTGTCGTTGGACCCGGGCAAGTGTCAATCCGGGGACCGTGACCACCCGGTCGAACTCCGCCATCATCTCGGCTCTGGTCAGCACCGGCAGAGAGGGGAGGTCGGCTTCGGTGAAATTCTCCAGATCGCGGCCTGCCAGTCGTTCCCGCCAGAACGGCGAACGATCAGCTGCGCATACCAGCAGCTCGCGCAGACGCCGTTCGCGTTCTGCGGCGAGACGCCCTGCGTCCCATCGCAGCCGGCGCACCCCCTTCAAGTACGCATCTTGCAAATCGGCACGCTGGCGCCGGACCAGCTGCTCGTAATTTCCCGTAGACGTCTCGCCGGTTGCCCTCGCTTGCACGCAGCGATCGTAGCCTAGGCACCGCGGTCAGATACCGTTCCTGGCCAACAACTACAACAACAACTGGCCGTTTGTATCGATGCGCTGTTCCTTTCACAGCCGGTGACTGGAGTGCAGCGCTACGCGGAGAACATCACTCGAGGGCTCTTCGCAATTCGTGACGGTATCCTGCTCCTCGCGCCCACGGGCGCCGCTCCCTGCCTTGGCTGGCATCGATATCCAGCAGATCAGGACAGTCGCGGACACCTCTGTGAGCAGTTGAAATGACCCTCTAGCGTCGGATTGGACTTGACCCCCTGGCTAACGCTGGGAGGACGGCAGTTTGTGGTTGCGGAAGTCCTCCCGCAGTTTGTTCTTGAGCACCTTGCCGGTAGCGGTGTGCGGTATGGCGTCGACGAACACGACATCATCCGGCAGCCACCACTTGGCGACCTTGTCTCGCATGAAATCCATTAGGTCGTCGCGTGACAGCACTGCATCCTTCTTCGTCACCACCACCAGTAGGGGACGCTCGTCCCATTTCAGATGCGGCACGCCGACCACCGCTGCCTCGGCGACGGCGGGATGTTCGGCAGCGAGATTCTCCAACTCGATGGAACTGATCCATTCGCCACCGGACTTGATGACATCCTTAGAACGGTCGGTGATCTGCATGTAACCGTCGGCGTCCAAGGTGGCCACGTCGCCGGTGGCAAACCAGCCGCCGGGCCGCAGGATATCACCAGCCTCACCCCTGAAATAGGAGGCGCAGACCCAGGGCCCGCGCACCAGCAGGTCGCCGAAGGCCTTGCCGTCGTGGGGCAATGGCTTGCCCTCTTCGTCCACGATTTCCATTTCCACGCCGAACAGGGGACGTCCCTGCTTGGCCCGCAACTCATCCTTTTCGCGTTCACTCAGCGTCAGATGCTTGCCCTTGAGGGAGCACACCGTGCCCGTGGGGCTCATCTCCGTCATCCCCCAGGCATGCCGGGGTGTGACGCCAAACTCCTCGGCGAGGGCCTTCATCATCGCCGGCGGCGCGGCGGCGCCGCCGACGAGAATCCGCGGCCGCGCGGACAGGGTCAAACCGTTGGCCCGCAGGTGCTCGAGCAACCCCATCCAGATGGTGGGCACGCCGGCGCTGAAGGTGACCTGCTCCCGCTCGAACAACTCATACAGGCCGGCGCCGTCCAACCGCGGCCCGGGTAGCACCAGCTTGCAGCCCGCCAGTGGCCCCGCGTAGGGCAGTCCCCAGCCATTCACATGAAACATTGACACCACCGGTAGGACGGTTTCCCGCGACGACAGGTTGAAAGCGTCTGGCAAACAGTTGGCATACGCGTGCAAAAGGGTGGAGCGGTGCGAATACAAAACCCCTTTCGGATTACCGGTGGTGCCTGAGGTGTAGCAAAGAGCGGCTGCCGTGTTCTCGTCGAATATCGGCCACTCGAAATCATCCGAGTGCGCGTTCACAAGTTCTTCGTAGCTCAACAGGTCGAGTGCGCTCGGCTGCGGATGGTCGCGGTCGGTCATCGCCACCCAACCCTTGACCTGCGGGCAGCGAGGCGCCAGACCCTCGATCAGTTCGGTGAAGCTGATATCGAAGAAGACGAAGCTGTCCTCGGCATGGTTGATGATGTAGGCGATCTGCTCGGGGAACAGACGCGGGTTGATGGTGTGGCACACAGCTCCCATGCCGGACACGGCGTAGTAGATCTCCAAGTGGCGGTGGTTGTTCCACGCGAGCGTGCCGATGCGCTCGCCCGGTCGTACCCCTTGGAAGCCGAGGGCCCGTGCCAACTGGCGGGCACGGCGGTGGGCATCGGTGTAGGTATAGCGGTGGATGCCGCCTTCCGTCAGGCGGGAGACGATCTGCGTATCCCCGTGGTAGCGGTCGGCATGACGGATCAATGAAGAGATCATCAGGGGCATCTGCATCATCTGGCCGAACATCGTTACCTCCTACGCTGCTGTGAGCGTGATCAAAGATGCGTGCGCCAGATCCGCAGTCGCGTCATCACGTTGGGGCTCGCGAACACAAGCAGGTTCTCGTGGAAGGACTCGGCACAGCGAGTCGATCTCATATAACTGATGGCAACGACACGGACGGGTCAGGCCCCTTCGTTCGGGGGAGACAAGCCAGCTTCCTTCAGCAGCCGTCGCTCGTCGACCTTGCTGGAAGACGTCAAGGGCAAGTCGGCCACCAAGACGAATTGATCGGGCAGCATCGTCTCCGGGAGCCGTTTGCTGGCGGCCTGGCGGACGGCGAGAGGGGTGAGCTCGCCGTCCGGCACCACGAATGCGACTACCCCCAAATCGCCCTCCAGGTCGAAGGTCGTGCAGGCCGCGGATGCGACCTCGTCGATACCACCGAGCGCCTCGGTCACCTCGACCAGCGACATCCTCACACCATGTCGCTTGATGACGCGGTCCGAACGCCCCACGTATACGTAGTTGCCCCGGTCGTCGCGGAAGACGAGGTCACCAGTGCGGTAGAGGGTGGTTCCTTCGACAACGTCCGTCCGCAGCACAGTTGCGCTCAGCGCCGGGTCGTTCAGATATCCAGCCATGAGCTGCGGTCCGCCGATGTACAGCTCGCCGACCACTCCAGGACGATCCACCAGCCTTCCGTGCTCGTCAACGAGGTGGAACGAGCTCCCGGGATGCGGATGACCGATCGGTACCAGCCCCGCGTCGAGCAACTCGGGCGTCAGTTCCAGATGGGCAGCGGCGATGGTCGTCTCGGTCGGGCCGTACCGATTCACCACCCGCAGTCCCGGACTGGCGGCCCACACCGCCCTGATATCGGCGGTGGACGGCGCTTCGCCGCCCAGGGCCATCACTCTCAGCGGGGTGTCAACCAACCGCGCCAGACGGGCGCTGGCCCGGAGCAACCGGAGGTAGCTGGGAGAGAAGCTGGTCGCCGTGATCCCCTCGCTGGCGACTATCGAGAAGAACCTGCGCGGGAACAGCAGGGCTTCCCGGTCGGGGATGACGAGGGGGACGCCGCGCACGAGTGGAGGAAAGATGGCAGAGAAGGACCCATCAAAGTGCACGGGCGAAACGGCTAGGGCGCGGTCGCCCGCGGTGAGTCCCACGGCGTCGGCGCATGCTTCGACTGCGGTGAGAAAGGCCTCCGGAGGAATCTGCACCCCCTTGGGGATACCGGTCGTCCCCGACGTGTAAATGATGTAGGAGATGGGGCCCGTTACGGGTGATGGCGTGGGCCCATCAGCGATGCTCAACGCCGAAAGGGAGGTCCACGCCGTGCCGGCGGGAAGTCCCGATGGCGCCGTTTGGTCCGAGCCTGCGGTGATCACCTGTGCGGGCCGGCAGTCAGCCACGATCTGCGCACGGCGGACATCTGGATCGGTGATCGCCAGCGGAACGAACGTGACCCCCGCCCACAGACAGCCCAGTGCCGCTACCACGAAGTCCACAGAATTGCCGATCAGCAGGGCAACCCGATCCCCGGGCTCGACGCCTTTCTGAAGCAAGCCAGCGGCCACTCTCCCAGCTGCGGCGCGCAACTCGCCCCGAGTCAACGCGCGATCCAAGTCCTTGACAGCGGGCCGGTCCGGGGCCCGATCGGCGTGGGCCAGCACCGCACCGAGCACGCCGTGGTCCGTCACGCCTTCTCGCAGGTGCTGCACGCTCATAATTCTGGCTCACACATCGTGTGGAACTCCCTGGAATCGGCACAGACGGACCAATGAAAGCGAAAGCGCCAGTCCCTCCGCACTCCCGGTGTGGGCATATGCCCTCCTTTCTTTTGTGGGCCACGCGGGAGCCCCGCTGTCGGCTTACGCGGCGCGGAGTTCGACCATACCGACCATCCATTTGAATCGGCTCTTAACATACTAAAAGCTTGTATCTATGTTTACACCAGACTGCCAGCCTGGTAAATTGTGACCCAGTGGTCATCTTCGAAGCCTTTGACGTTGCCGGTCGAGCCGTGCGGTTACGCAGTGAGCAGGTCGGTCGACAGACCTTGTCGTGGATGGGATCGGCTTTCGCTGCGAACGCCGTGCTCGCGGCGATCGTGCTGGCGGTCTTCGGCGCCGGCACGCTGGGCACCGTCGATGCCCTGCAGACCACCGCCCGCTTCTCGTTCCTTTTGTTCTGGCTTGCCTATGCCAGCGGCGGTCTCGCCCTGCTGATCCGCCCCGCCGCCAAGTTCCTTCGGCGCCATGGCCGCGATTTCGGCCTCGCCTTCGCCGCCGCCCATCTGGTGCATATCCTCATGGTCGTTTGGCTCTGTTGGATCGGCGCCACACCGGGGATGGGCGTGTTCATCTTCTTCGTGCCGCCGGCGGTGGTGCTTTACGTGCTGGCACTGTTCTCGATTCCGACACTGCAACAGCGACTCGGTCGCACGCTTTGGACCGTACTGCGCACGGTCGGCATGACTTACATCGCCTACGCCTTCGCCTCCGACTTCGTTGTGGCGCCGTTCGGCGGCGACACGACACATGTCCTGAGGTATGCCCCGTTCGCCATCTTGAGCGTCGCCGGTCCGGTGCTGTGTGCCCTCTCGTTCGCGCCGCAGCTTCGCCGCTATTTTCTTCAGTCCAAACGCGGATAGCGCTGCCCCGACGTGGCCAGATGTCGGCACGCGGTTACGGGCCACCTCCTTGATCTTGATTGGCACCGATTGGACGGGACTATACCGGCGGAGAGCCAAATCTGTTGTGCGCGAGAGCATCTCACCGCCCTATACCAACGCGGCGGAGGGTAAATACCCATAGGGTGAGGGGGTCGGTCGCAATCCCTCCGCGGCGACCACCGCTGCTGCGGCCCCTGGCAGCGGATCTCGATGACGAATATCGACGCGATCGAGACCCGCCCGGCCCGTCGCTTATGTTGACCACGTCTGCTCCCTACCGGCACGCCTCATCGGCAAAAGCCGCCCTAGGTCGATGAAGATGCCGGACAGCCGTTCTCATGCTGGCTGCCCGTGACTGCCTCCGGGCAGACTCCGGAGCTAGGTGCCCGCGAGCTGGGCGACCACAGGTGCGAAGGACTCCATCGCCTCGCCAGGCACCACGATGTTCGTGAAGCCCCACCTCTCGCGGCGCTCCAGAAGCCGCTCACACAATTCGTCCGTGGTGCCGATCAGGACGATCGGAAGCTCGAGCGCGTCCTCACCCGGAAAGCCGAGCATTGTTGCGGTGCGCGCGGCAGCGCGGGCGCTGGCGACGACTCTGACGGCAACGGGCGCAATCTGCAGCTCGAGCGAACTGAAGCGGTCACCGGCCCCCTCGCGCACCCATGCCAAGCAGCGATCGTAATGATCGAAGGTGGCTCGGCTCGCAAGGTCGCCGCCTTTCTCGCCCGAAGCCAGGCTGGTGTTCACGCCCACGGTGTCCGCTTGTTCGGCAGCAATCGTGAGTATGCGCCTACTTCCGCCCCCGACGATGACGCGAGGGACCGACGCGGGGCGAGGATCACAGCTGGCGCCGCGCACCGCGTGATACTTCCCTTCGAAAGTCGCCTCACCCTCGCTCCACAGCCTCTTCATGACAGTGAGGCTCTCGGCCAGCCGGCTCACGCGGACAGCCGGTTCGTCGTACTCGATCCCCGCTTGCTCGTAATCGCTCCGGAGCCAGCCCGCTCCGAGGCCCACCTCGACCCGCCCTTCGGCTGCCAAGCCGAGCGTGGCGATCTCCTTTGCCAAGACCACAGGGTTACGAAGGTCGTTGTTCAACACGACGGGCCCTACGTGGAGGGTGGAGGTCGCTTCGGCGGCCACGGTCGTGGCTACGATAGGCCCGAACTGGGCATCAAGGTGGTCAGAAATGTACAGGGCCGAGTAACCGAGACCCTCGGCCATACGGGCCCGGTCCCGCCAAGCCGACATGGTTGGGTCGGTCGCGGCGAGCACGCCGAATCGAAACGGGAGCATCTGTCCTCGCACCTCCACTGTTCGTTGTCAACCGTCGAGGCAACCAGCGGATCGCCCTCATACTTGGTCCTAAATCCTGTACAGTATGCACCATGACAGCAGCAGTACAGACTATCGGTTCGGATTCGTTGCCGGCTGCAGTACGGACAGTCGGTTCGGCCTCCGCGCCGGCAGACATAGCGAAAGTACTCAACGAAGACGGGTGTGTGGTCATTTCCGACCTCGCAACTCCCGAAACGATGGATCAGATACGGGCCGAGCTCGAGTCGCACCTCGCTGCCACCGGCGGAGGCAACACTGACTTCCTGGGCGAAACCACCCGCCGTACCGGCGCCCTGATCGCCCGTTCGCCGACCTCTCGCTCACTCATGACCCACCCGACGATCATCGACACGCTCGACCTGGTGTTGGGCGACCACGCCAGCACCTTCCAGATTGACCTGACCCAGCTGGTTACCATCGGACCCAGTGCGCCGGCGCAGTTGATTCATCGGGATCAGTGGTCCTTCGATCACTACCGGTTCCCGACGGGCTTCGAAGCCGAAGTCGGCACCATGTGGGCCGTGACCGACTTCACTGAAGAGATGGGTGCGACACGGATGGTGGTGGGCAGCCACCGGTGGGAGGACGATCCCGACGAGGTGGACCCTGCCCTGTCCTCGCCAGCGGTCATGACCAAGGGTTCGGTCCTCTTGTACACGGGCTCGGTATTCCACGGCGGCGGCGCCAACACGTCCAAGACCAGCCGGATCGGGATGAACGTGGGCTACTCCCTCGGGTGGCTGCGCCAGGAGGAAAACCAATATCTCGCCTGCTCGCCCGAGATCGCCCGCACCCTTCCCGAGGGGCTGCTCAGGCTGATGGGCTACCAGCGCGGCTCCTACGCCATCGGCTACGCGGACGACATGCGAGAACCCCTGGACTGGCTGTACGACAGCCCGGCGTTTATGTCGGACTTCTACGAATATCGCCGCGCCGCTCGCAAGCGGCTCAAGGCGACCGGGAGCTACGTTCCGCCCACGGAGTCTTAGCCCGGAAGCGGCCGAGACTCGGCTCCTCCGGATAACGACCGGTTATTCTCGTCAGAGTGGTGCGCTGACCGGCTGAGCACAGGACTACGCCTGTACGATGTTGCCCAACGTAGGTTTAAGTGGCTGGACCCGATACTGGCTAATAGGTTGGGTTACGGCAAAGATGTGAGGGGAAGCGTGATGCAGGACCGGATTCGTGACGTCTTAGCCGCAAATGGCCGTATGGCGGTCGATCCACGCGAGGTGGACGATCAGGCCGACCTCTATGAGCTCGGCCTGACGTCGCATGCGTCGGTCGATGTCATGCTTGCACTTGAGGAAGTGTTCGACATCGAGTTCCCCGATGAAGTGCTCAAGAAGTCCACCTTCGCTTCGGTACGCAACATCGAGCAGGTAGTCGAAGGCCTGGTCAAGTCGTCTGCGTGATGCGCGCGATACTGTGATCAAGCTGCGCCGCTGAGTAAAGTCGTATCGGTGGATTCCCTTGGTACCGCAACGATTACAGCGAGTCCATGATCACCTTGCCGGGCGAGGTTGACGGGCGCCGCATCCGCGCCGGATGCGATGTCGTGGCCATTGAGGATGTCCAGGACTCGCTGGCGGCGTTCGGGGACCGGTACCTGCGCAAGGTTTTTACGGCGAGCGAAATCAACGACTGCCAGGGCCTCAACCGGGTGCACCGACTGGCGGCCCGGTTCGCGGCCAAGGAAGCAGTGATCAAGGCATTCGCAGAACCCGACATGCCGTTTCCCTGGCGCGAGATCGAGGTGACACGGGACGGTCCGCTGCCACTGCTTCGTCTGAGCGGAACGCTCGCCGAGCGGGCACAACGCCAAGGCTGGCTCAGCTCGTCTTTGTCGCTTTCGCACGCCGATTGCCACGCAATGGCCGTCGTTCTCGTGGTCTGTAGTCTGGCCCAGGCCGAGTAGAAAACTTCATGCGCTAGCGCAGACGCGACTCGCCGTGCCCGAAACCCACCTGGAACGCCGACCCAAGACCGTTCGCGTGGACAAAGACCGCCGAAGAGGATCCTCGCGACTTCCCTCCACGAATACATCTGACGCATTTCCGATGCGGGGCACTAGCGGATCCGGTGACTGTCAATCGACGTGATGTCCGATACGCGGAGGTGCCCCGATGGGGAAACGGCAGCTACCGGCAACACCGCATTGCGGATCGCCGCCAATATCACCGGGTGATGGGCGGAATGATCGCCGGTGGACGTGGCGATCAGGCGAGGCGGCTGCGACGTCCATTGCAGCCGGTCAAGGGCTGCCCGACCGCCTCTGGCAGTGAACTCCTCCGCATCCTCGGGCGAGGCAATCAGCGTCACGTCGGTTCCACGGTGGGCAAGCGTTGTCAGAACGTGCTCCGGCAGCCACACAAGTCCGACCCGACTCAACACCCGCAGGACGTATCGCGGGAGGTGGTTGTGCATAAAGATCTTCGTCCGCTTCCGAGCCGGGTTGAGAAGTGCTATGAGGCGCGGTGTCCTGGATTCGGAGGGGCCGCCGCCCGTGTCACTAGCCGTGTTGGCGTGTAGCGCTTTTTTCCGGACGTTCCACTGCCGCAGCAAGGTGGGGGTGACGTGCCAATTCCACACCTGCGGGTTGACCAGGATCGCCGACCGCGCACCGATACTGCGGGCGGCTTGAGCGGCGTACCACGAGCCGGAGCAGATACCGACAAGCTCGAGTTGGCCGGCGTCTTGGCACGCATATCTGGCCACCGCTATCGAGTCGCTGATGTCAGCCTTGGAAAATATCCTGCGCCAAGGGCCCCGGTTGATCTGGCCCGACAAGCCCTGTCCTGCCGGGTCCCAGCGCAACGCCTGTGACCCGGCAGCTGCAGTGCGACGTGACAATTCGACCCACTCCCGGGCGGGTCCAACGTGCAAGTCGTTGGCCGTCACGAAGAACAACACGGTCTTTGCGGGCGCGGGACTACGGCGTCGTGGCAGCGTGCGGATGGCGAATAGGCCGTTCGGCTCGATTCGTTCGATGCTCTCGAAAACGTCGACCCCGTCGGGTCCTTCGGCCGGCATCGTTACCGTTGTCAGGTATTGGGGTACGGCGCGATGGGTGCGAGTGGGAACGTTTCCGTCGATCCAGTCGATGATCGAATCGACCGCAGTGAAAGGGATCGGTACCAACACATCCCTCGGCCGGGCGCATTCCGGCAGACCGCCGGTAATGATCGAATCAACCCCCTCGGCCGACGCCAGGGCGGTGATGCGCCCGTCGGTCTCGGCTGGTCGTCCCACCAGAAGTACGTTGTCGACGCCATGGGCGCTGACTGGATTGGCACCCATCCGCAGCGCGGCGAATTCTGCGGCGGTATGGTCGCTCAACCGCCCGCCCATGATTAACACTTCGCCGGGCGCAGGAGCGTCCTCGCCGACCGACACCCGGAACAGCGCGGTGTGTTCCCGAAGGTAACGCCTGCCCGTTCCATAGGGATCGAGGTAGACCACGCGCTTGACCGTGTGGGATTGGGCCAGGTACTCGTTGAGGATCAGGCACCCGGCACGTATGCCGATAGCGGTCGCCGACTCCGCGCCGATCAGCGTGAGGTAGTCGAGCGCGTGGCCCACGCTTGCCACCCAGTTGGCTACCGCGTCATCACGGACCTGAGCGTAGGCGGAATCACCCAAGCCCAGGTAGTCAAAGCGCAGCACGCCGAAACCGCGGCGCGCCAGGTTGTCGGCGAGGACCCGTTGTAGTCGGACACTATCCATCCCCTCCTTTCCGAGCGAACCACAGATCAGCACCCCGCCCCTGATCTGGTTATCGGCCGGCAGATGAACCACGCCGAACAGTGGCGAATCAGACGGTCCGAAAAATGTCGGCACCTCTGTCGTCGTCAACGGCATGTTGCGCTGGCTCCATGGTCGGCTTCCGCCACTAGCGGATAGTCGTGCTCTTGATGTTATTTTGCTGATTTGCGACATTAGCGGTCACGAGTGCCGGCACGAGATTTTTACCGTTGCTGAACGGTGTCGACATGCCCTGCCTCCCGACGGCAACGTGGCTGGCGAAGGTCCGTCTGCACTAGCGTCGCGCGGGATTGCATGTACAACCCCGGATCCATGAGTTGGCCGGCAATGGTTGCGCCCATTCCGACGACAATCCTGCTGCCGACTACCGTCCCTGGGGAAACTTGCACGTTCGACGAAAGGAGGCAGTAATCGCCTATCTCTATGGGGCCGAGAGTGCAATCGTTGGTCTTCCGTAGCGTCCGGGCCGGCCAGCTCATCACGGAGATTCCGTGCGTGATTAACGTCGACCGCACACCACCAATTGCGCTGGTTGTCCCAACACGTATGCCACCGCTGCAGTCGATGTAGTGGCGAGAAGTTATGTTGGAGTGAGGTCCCAGCTGCAGCAGACAAGGGGCACCCGCTTCGCCCAGCAGTCGAGAGGCGGTCACCCAGTTCCAATGCATGATCTCTGTGTGTTCGCCTAGCGTGAGCGTCGCCAGATCCCTTAAGACATTGCATGAGCCGATATATGTTCCGTCGCCAATGTCGACGTGGCCGAGCCTCAAGACCAAACATGGGCCGATGTGCACCCCATCGCCAATGGCCCACCCCAAGCGGCGGAGCAGAGCATTCTTTAGCTCACTGGCAGGGAGCGCCGCCACAACAATCACTAGCGCATTACGTACACTCACGTGTAGTCCTTCCTTGATCTAACACAATCGGGCCATTCCCAGTCTTTTCTTTACGGATCCGCTCTTGCTCGATCAGCGCCATACCTGGAAACTTATCGCCATTAGCGGTAAGTTGACCCCGGCCTTTCCCGGCACTTTTGCTGCCGGGAGCCTGATTGGTCTCAGGAGGCATTGTACGGCGACCCGTTGAGCGTGATGCCCGACAGCGTGTAGGTCTCCGGCGGCGCGTTCGCAAATAGAACCGGCTTCTGCGAATGCTGCTGGATGGCAATGTTACGGAACACGATATTGCTGACTGCGCCCCCGTTTGCGGTCACCACCGCGATGTTGCTCTGCGCCGACTCGGTTGTGTTGACGATCGTGAGATCGGAGAAGGTGACGTTACTGGTAACCGCCTCGGGGTTCTGTGCGTAGGCTACGAGCGCTCCCATCGCGTCGCCCTGGATGGTATTGGCCGCGGTCACGGTTCCGCCCTCGATGGTGACACCGTTGACCGACTGCAAGAAGAACGGGGCGCCCTCGGTGTCGACGAACACCCCGGCGCCGCCGGCGCCGGACACTTGCACGTTGCGATACGTGATGTTCTCGCCGCCCCGTACCGTCACGCCATGGCCGGCCGTGGTGCCGTTGACGACCGGCGACTCGATGGTGATGTTGCGGCACGGCGGCTCGTTGACACCGACGAACTTGGGGCCATAGGAAACCACCGCGACACCATCGTCGCCGGTGCGCTCAGTCAGCGGGTTGTTGACCTGGCCGTTGTTCGACCCGCGCGTCATATGGATACCGTCGGCGCGGCTGTCGCGCACCGTGACGCGGTTGAGCACAAAATTGCTTGCGCCGTCGAGGAGCACACCTGCACCTGCGGAGCCTGTGACTGTGATGTCATTGAGTCTGACTCCGTCGGCATGAAGAACGTAGAGCTTTTGTTGCTCGAGCCCGCTGTAGCGCTTGCCGCCGATCGGCGCGGTGAGGTTCAGGTTCGAAATCGAGACGCCATTCGCACGGATCTCCACCGCCGAGGTTAGGTCGTTAGTGGCCGCCAACGTCGCGCCGTTTCCTTCGATGTGCACGTTTGGCACGGTGATGGTGACCACGCCACCGTGCGGGTAAACCCTTCGGTCCAGAGTCACGGTGGCGCCGGGTTGCACATTGTTGAACATCGCCTGCAGGGTTGCCGTGTCATCACCGGACGTGTCACTTCGGGCGGGCTCGACGTGCCCAAAGGCGATGCCAGCGACAAAGGAGATTATCGCGATCATCGCGACCATTCCTAGCGCTGGCTTACTCATCGCAGTCCTCCGCGGGCCACGCACAACCGGCCGCGAGTCGGGCGACACGACATGCCCCCTGCTGGACCCCGAGGCTCGCTCCGCGGAGCCGCCTCGTCGGTCTGCGGTTTGTTCTGCAAGCTGGTATCCCAATCTATGAATGCTTAGCGGCTGATCCGAAAACCCTAAGTTTGTTTTTCGCGGTTAATTCCAACGTATAGTATAGTATTGACGTCATCCACTCAAGTGCGTTGCCGGCGTACGAATAGCATTGAGCGTGGCCTGGCCGCCGTACCTGCGGCCCATCGCCGGGTGGCCAGCTTCGTTAGGAGGGGGTCGGATTGTTTGGTTCGCCGGTGAACAAAGCTGCTGGTGAAGACATGGTGCCCAGCGGCCGGGCGAAGCAACGTCTTAGCACAGAGCTATGCCCGCCGCCGGCTGCGCGCTACGGCCAGATCCTCGCGCAGGGCTCGGTATGACGAGCCTGACAACCCGCCGCCTGGACCGCGCCGCGGGACAGGTCGTCTTCGCCCTGATGCTGGCAGTTATTGTGGCCGTGGCACTTTGGTGGGGGTTTCTGCGTGAGAACGCGCCGACGCGCGCTGCGGGCATTCGGGTCCAAGCAAACTTCACCGCTATGCCCGACGGGCCGGCGCCGGACTATTTCGACGGCGGCCAGCCTATGACCACGGTGGTTAGTAACCCAGGCGACCAACTCAGAATTCAGCACGGTAGGTTGAGCTATCAACCCGCAACGCAAGGGACTGCCACCGCGTTTTTGAGTTCGCCCGACCTCGGTTCGTCGGTAAAGGGTATGAGTGCGCGGTTTGTCTTCCAGCCCGGATCCGGCACGCCTGGCGCAATCGGCCTTACGGTGTCGCGAGGCATCAAGAAACACTTTCCACCGGTAACCGGGTCGGTGCCGATTCACTTGGTGGTGACACCGATCAACTGGAACATCAGCGTCGTGCGGACTGACAACGCACCCGTGGAGGTGGTCGCGGCCGATAGTTTTCCACAACCACTGCGCGAAGACGGGCAAACTGTCTACGAGGCACACCTGACCATCGACGGCGCTCAAGTCACCGTGGATTTGCCCGGAACTCACAGAATCGTGACAGATCCGCGCTTTTCGGAGTGGCAAGGAACTTTCGCCACGTTCGAGCTCTTCTCGAACCACGGAGCCACCGACTCGATCGGAGCTTTCGATGAGATCTGGGCCACGGGCAAGAGAGACTGAGGCATGACCGAAGGTTCGTCGATGAGCAAGGTCCGCGCCGTCTCGAGCGGCGCCCAGCAGGTCTTCTGCGGTCTCAGCAACGGCCTGGTCATCTATGCCGTCGCGGTGGTGACCGTTGCCCAGAATTTCGGCCAGATCGCGGTGCTTTTGACGCTGCTCGCCGCGGCGATCGGCGTCCTTCGCGGTGCGTTGGGCACACCGCTGCTGTTGATGGCGGGACGCGCCCGATCTGACATCCGGCGGGAGGGCTCGTTTGCGTTCACCAGTGCCCTACTGGTCAGTCCCATCGTCGCGAGCGTCATGTGGGCGGTTCAGGGGTCAGGAATCCGTCTGCCGACAATATTGATCATCGTTGCGACACCGTTCGTGCTTGTGAAAGATGTTCTACGGCAAGTGGCCATCGCTGAAGGCCGTCCCCACGTTGCGACCCGCTGGGACGGCCTGTTTTTTGCCGGTTCGGCAGCGCTGTTGGTGGCGGCATGGCTGCACTTGCCGGTGGCAACCACCAGTTACCTCATCGGTGGATGGACCGCCATTACCGTTCTTGCGTTGGTCGGCATGCTGATTGCTATTCGCATTGCCCCGCGGCTGAGACAGTGCCCGGCTTGGATTGCCAAGGGCTGGAAGGATCGAGCACGGTACGGCATCGACTCCGGCCTCCAGCAAACGACAGCGTTCGCGGTGCTGCTCTTCACCGCTGTCGTTTGCAGTCCCGGGGCCACCGCCGCACTGCGCGGCGCCACGGCATTGCTGGCACCCGTGGCCATCGTGGTGAGTGCGATTCAATCGGGGGTGATCGCAGAGAGTAAACGCCTAAACATGCCACCGGCGCAGACGTGGAGCTCTCTGGCCCGAATCACTCTGGTCTCGACTTCAGCGACAATCCTTCTTGGCCTGGTCCTGGCCCTCCTACCTGGCACTGTCGGTGAACTTGTGCTCGGCCCCACATTCGAAGCGACGCGAGCGATCATTCCCGTCGTCGCCTTTGGATATGCCATTGGAGCGTGGATCATTGCGCTGCCAATCTGGCTGCTAACCTCCAATCGAAGCGCTGATGCGCTCATGCTCAAGGCCAGTTACGCGCTGGTCATGGTCGTGACGGCACTCGGCGGTGCGGCGCTTTTCCGAACGGCGGTGGGGGTCGCGGTTGGTCTCGTGACAGCGACGACGTTCGTCACCGCGTTGGCACTGCTCCGGTTCAAGCCGTGGGCCACGCCGACCGGCCCCTCGAGACCGGACCGCCGCCAGCGGGTGGCACCGTATTCGTCGCATGCAGCGGGGGCTGTCGCCGCCCCCAACGACCTTGTGCAGGTCGGCATGAAAAGATCGCTACCACTCGCGACAAGGCTGCGCCTGGGTGAGACGACACAGGTGAACGGGGCGCTTATCGCGCTGTTTGTTTTTGCCACGATGGCAGTGTTCGCCCCCGTAGCGATCATCCGCGCCACCGGAATTCCCACTGACGTGTCCTGGTTGTGGTCGCTTCCGGGGATAGCAATCTCCGCCGCACGGTTCGCCTTCTTGATAGGCAAGGGTGAACAGCGGCTGTTCGAAATGATGTTCTGGACCTACAGCTACATTTTTCTGGGCTTGGCCCCACTGGCTCAGCTTCGACTAGACTTCTGGCCCCTCACGGTTCCCCGCATCGACGGCACCTACGTCGCTGCGGCCGGGCTGATCGTCCTCGTCGGATGTGGCGCATTCCTCGGCGGGGCCGGTTTTGACAGCGTCGCGTCAGTGCGGGGGCGGAACGCCGAGCGCACCTATGACGTCGTCAAGCAGGTATTAACCATCAATTACGCACGCACCATTGCGCTTTCCGTGATTGCCATTGTCATCGACATCTACTTCCTCTCACACCTCGGCTGGACCATCTTTCTGCAGAGCCGTGCGGAAGTAGCTACGGGCCAAAACGATGCCTGGGGGCAATCCAACACATTCGCGATCATGCGAGGGGCTGCTGCGACGGCACCGCTCGTAGCCTTTCTAGCGCTGATACGCGTCCGTAGAGAAGCGAAGAGCGCACGTATGAGGGGCGAGAATATCTCCTCAATTGTCATGCGCAGCAACACGGTGCTGCTCGTCGTCGTAGGTATTTTCCTGGCCGTCGTTATGAACCCGATATCCAACCCGCGTTACTACTTTGGCACGGCATTCCTTTCCGTCGCCACCGCCTTTGGACTATTTGCTACGAGGCAGCGTTTCCGCGTTACCGCGTGCGGGTTTCTGGTCGGGATGCTCCTGATCTTCCCGCTCGCCGACGCATTCCGCGGCAGCAGCGAGGGTCAGCTGAAGTCGACGAATCCCATCCAGTCGCTGCTGACAGGTGATTACGACTCCTTCGCGCAATTGATGAACGGATATCTGGTTGCCGCGCGGGACGGAATTGTGCCTTTGAAGCAATTCTCCGGTGTGCTGCTTTTTTGGGTGCCAAGGACTTTGTGGATTGCCAAACCGGAGGACACGGGGGGATACATCGCGGAGGGGCGCGGCTACTTCTTCACTAATTTATCTGCACCCTTGTGGATCGAGCTCTATCTGAATGGTAGCTGGCTGGTGCTCGCCGTCGGAATGTTCGCCCTGGGCTTCGCCCTGCATCGCTGGGACACCCGATTGACCGCTGAACTCAACCTCTACCGAATGCCAGGTCTGCTTGGATGCATTCTGCCGTTCTACTTGATGATTCTGCTGCGCGGCTCGTTTCTGCAGGCCACTACTACCCTGTGTGCCACTCTGGCGTTCTCAGCTTTCGTTACGCAGCGAAAGAAGCCAAAGGCGCGAGCGCGTGCGCCCGGCGTCGTCCCCGAACTACTGCCCGGGTTGGGCGGGGAGCAGCTAAGGGCCGATTATGTCTGCACGTAACACGCTGCGCGGCGCACGCCGCGCAATCAATGTGACTATCGTCGCGGTGTTGGCGTCGACTGTCGTCGGCCTGGCCTACTGCGGGTTGCGCAGCACCGAGCCCGCGCACGGCCAAGCCAAACCTCACGACGTCGCGCCGTTGGCCTCAATGATGTTCGACTACAAGCCCACGTTGCTCGTCGTCCGCGACTCGTATTCCATCATCTATCCCGATTTGGTCGCCGACCGCATGGGCTGGAGTTTGGACCTCGATGGCCGAGACGAGACCGGCTTTGTCGGCAGCGTCGACATGCACAATCCTGAGCGCGTCCCGTTCATTGATCGCCTCGATGGCGATGCGGCGACCTATCGCGTCGACTACGTCCTCATCGACGGCGGTCGAAATGACCTCGGCGAACCACCGGAGCGGGTGGTGGCGGCAGCCGATGAGTACATCAGGAAGGTTCGCTCGGACTGGCCGAAGGCCAAGATCATAATCATGCTTCCCGCCTCCGCCACGGCGGATGAGACAGCAAACTATCCCGCCGTGGCGGGCGGACTTCGCCGCACGGCCGAAAGCGTGGGCGCGTACGTGATCGATCCCGTGGCGCAGGGCTGGTATCGCGACATCGATGTGAAGCCACTGCTGGGGCAGGACGGCACCCACCTCAACGGCGACGGTGAGACCTACTGCGCCAACAAGACCATCGAGAACCTGAAGCTAATGGGGTTCGGATCATGACGGATATGGTCGCGTTGCTCGCCCTCATGCGCAGCAAGTCCTTGGTGCTGATCACATGGACCTTATTGGGCGCTGCCGCTGCCGGCCTGATCAACTTGATGCTGCCGGTGGTCTATGAGGCAACCACGAAGATTGTCATCGCGACGCCGTACTGGAACGACTCCACCGCGGTTATCCCCGATGAAACATCGGGGGATGGGGGCTACGCCACGCAAAACTCGCAGACATACGGTGACGAATTCAGCCAGCAGCGCATGGGGAGCTACGCACGGCTGGTGTCAACACCGATGGTCACTGACCGCGTTAACGAACGATTGCGGCTGGGCCAGTCCGGGGAAGACCTCGCCAAGAAGGTGACCGGCCACATGGTCCCCGACACGGTGGTATTAGAAGTGCTGGCCCAAGACGCCTCCCCGGTGAGGGCGGCGATGATCGCCGATGCGACCGCGCAGCAAACCATCGACGTCATCAAAGAACTCGAGCGCCCGCCCTATACCACTGTGTCTCCGGTTCAACCGGTGCTCACCGAACCGGCGCCCGTTCCGTCATATCCCCTCTCGCCGCGAACACTGCCGAACATCACGTGCGGAGCGATCATCGGGTTCCTGTTGGGGTTGGTCTGGCTCGCCGTGTATGTCGCCCGGCGCGAAAGCCCGGAGCTAGTGCGATTCCGGGGCGACGGCACCCGTACCGGTGAACTCCCGGGCGTGCTCGGTGTGCTCACTGTCGAGGACCACCTAACTCTCGACGACGTCCACCACGACGCCAAGCTGCTTCGCTTGGAAATTGCCAACCGCCTAACTGAGGCCGAAGCTCACTCGTTCGTGATCACATCGCCCCGGGCCAGCCCGGCGACCAGCATTCTCGCCGCCTTAATCGCGACCGCCTTCACGGAAGCAGGATCGCCCACCGTCGTTGTATGCGCCGATTTCACCGCCCGACACGACGACTCGATCGTCGGCCTGGGCGACCTGCTCTGCACACCGTTGGCTCTGGACTCGGCCATCCAGTCGGACGAGCAGAGCGGAATCGGCTGGATTCCGGCGGGCACCGCGCCAGCAAATCCGACAAAAGAACTTACCGGCTCGAAGATGCGCAACCTTCTGATCGACCTGTCCGGTCGTTACCGGCATGTCATCGTGGTCGGCCCGGCGGTGCTGGAGTCGGCCGATGCCGTCGACGTGGCGAGCCAAGTCGGTGCATCGATCCTGCTCGACGCGGTTCCGCAAACCGCCGCGGCGGAGCTCCGGGAAAGCGAAAGGCTGCTCGGCTTAGCCCAGGGCACGTGCCTGGGACGGGTGATTGTTGCCGATCGGGAGTTCACAAAGCATGTCGAGATGCCGCAGTTCGATCCCCGACGTGAACCTGCATGAGTCTGTCAAAGAACGCGAGCGGAGAACAATGGAGTTATTGACAAGAGGCTGGGCGAGGTTGCGGCAGCGATGGCCGATCGTGTTTGCGTGCCTGGCCGTCGCCGTACTCGGCGTGACGGTCTACCATGTCAGCGCCGAAAAGAATTACGTTGCGACAACCGAGTTGTTCCTCCGGGCCCCGGATGTGAAGACGTCCGTGGGTGCATACCAGGGCGATCTGTTCTCCCGGCAGAGGGCGCAAACATACGTCAAGATGTTTCACAGCGAAGAGCTGGCACAAATGGTGGTCGATAAGCTTGGCCTGAATATCACGGCACAACAGCTTGCGTCCAAAGTTTCAGCGACCCCGGTGAAAAGCACGGTGCTGATCGATGTTTCAATCACCGATAGCAATGCCCAGCACGCGGCCAATATCGCCAACGGATACGGCGACGTCCTGGCCACCTACATCGCCAAAATCGAAAACGTCGCGGGTGACCCGAGAGTTGGGCCCCTGGTTAAGGTGGTGACAAGGGCGGATCCGGCCAGCGCCAAGGTTTCTGGATATCCGACGTCGATGGTCGCGTTCGCGGCTCTCACCATGGCCCTGCTCATGGCGACCAGCTTCATCTGGTTCCTTGATCGCTTCGACAACAAGGTGAGGTCGCGACGCCAGGTCGAGGAAATCACCGGATGTGACATCATCGGCAAGCTGCCCAAAACCCGAGCGCTCGGTTCCAATGGCGACGTCGGCCAAGCATTCGAAGAATCCGAGCAATTCAAACAGGCCGCATTGCGACTCAGCCTCAATGTCGACTCCGTGCTGCAGCGTATACCCAGAATCAAAGCCGAAATCCCACCCGTCGTAGCCGTTGTGGCCGGCCATCGCGGAGACGGAAGCACTGTTGCGACGCGGGCGCTTGCGCGAGCGTTCGCCGAACGTGGACGTGCGGCAGGTGTCGTGAGTTTGGACGCGCCCAACCGGGAGTTGGAGGAGGCCAAGCCGGCTGTTGCGGGATCTGCTTTAGCGAAGACGGGCAACCGAACCGATCAGGTCACAACCGTGTCGTGCTCAACAGCAGCGCTGGCTACCGAGATCCGCGGTCGCAACACCTTGCTCCTCGAGAGCGACGTCATCCTGATCGACACACCTGCGTTCCACGAGTCGATCGATGCCCAACTGGCGCTCTCCGCGGCGGACGCCGTGGTACTTGTCGTGCGGCCGATCGCTGACACGACACTTTCGCTATCTCGACTGGTCGCCGCGATGAAGGCGATCGACATACTGGTGCTTGGTGTTGTCGTCAATCAAGCGACGGAGTCCTCGACGATAGAGGGGTTCTACCTGTGACGGGATTACATCCAGCCTGCGGATCGTACTGGGGTCACTGAGCTCAAAAGGCGAACGCCGTTCAGCCGTCGCATGTGCCCAAGAAGTCGAATACGGCGGCATAGTTAAGCACCGGAGCCACGGTGGTAGCCCAGATGTGGTGGTTTCGATCGGTAGGCTGCTTGCGGCACAAGTCGACAGCATGGTGCAGCCAGGTCAGCAGAATGGCAATGCGCTCGTCGACGCATTCATCGATGCGTTCACGGTCGCCACTGTCCGTGTTCGATCGGTCGCGTGCGGCACGCAATGCATTGCGCTCGTGGTCTGAGAGGCCGCCTGCCCGTAGCCGCTCAGTGACGACCGTGCCTAGATCGGCTCGCTCCACCTGGCAGCTCGCGGTCAGGATCATCAGGTACTCATCGATCAGCGCCAGCCGGCTGGGCCCAGCCCCGCCCCAGTCCACAATGCCGGTGACTGGGCCCTGCACGCCCGCCACTCGAACGTTGCGTGGGGTGTAGTTGCCGTGCGTCCAGCTCACCGGCATATGTCGGCGGACGAAGGCCTGCCGCAGTATCGTTTGGAGCCGGTCCACCTCGGGAACTAGGCGGGGACCGTGCCGTCGGCACAGCTCTGTCAGGCACGCGAGTGGTTCGATGACCCACTGCCGTAGCAAGCCAAAGTCGTCGACGACCACGAACGTGGCAGTCCGCCGGTGCAGCGGTGCGATGGCGCTTAGCGCCGCGGCGGTCAGCTCCTCGGCCCGATCCGGGTAGCGCGCCAGCACGTCGGCCAGCCGTACCCCCGGCAGATAGGACTCTACGGACACGGTCGCATCGGTGCGCTCGTCGAAGGTCAGGATCTGCGGCAGCAGTTCGCGCCATTCTGCGTCGAGTCCTGGGTGCAAGGCCAGTTCGGCGAGCGCGCGCGTCTGCGTGCGCAGTTCCACGGCTCCCGGCACGCTGCGGGCTACTTTTAACACCGCTGCGGTCGGTCCTTGCTCGGCACGCAGCAGGCTGAGCCGAATAAGCCGGCTGACGGTCTCATCTGCGATGGTCGGTGGTCTCAGGCGAGAGCGAGAGAGCACAGCGAGCAGACGTTCGGTTGTTCCCGTGGGTCGTGTCGGCTGCGGCGCCTGCATGCCGTATCCCAATTCGGTTGAGTCTGAGGATGAAATGCTGGTCATGTTTCGGCTGTCAACCTATGCGTAGCCGTCAGATCCCTGGTCCGAGTCCGAGACGCTACCTCGATGGAGACTATTAGTTTGTTGACCAGCTTCAATGCTATCTTATGGCATGAATATCCGCTACTGAGGTGGATTGCCGGTATATAAGCATGGCGGGCGCACCCGGCCCAGTCGCTGCTGCCTGCCTCGTACGCCGCGGTCAAATACAGTCCCCGAGGAAGTCACTTCGCAGTTCACACGGAGGCAGCCATAACACACAACCGGCCCAAAGCCCGCTCTCTCGCGGTGAAAAACGCCGTACGTGGCGTCGGTGTCAGGGTCATGCCGTGGATTCCGCCATGGCTGAAACGCCTCCTGACCGGCGGCAGAAGGATCACCATCGACGGCAACACTCTTGACTCCACGCTTCAGTTGATACTGATCGCCAAACGAAGCACGCGTACTGGCGGTCCCTCGGCTGATGTGGATCCGGGAGTTGCCCGCGCCCTGATGCGGAAATCGCATGCGGCGATGCCCACCCACGTAGCCGTCCCCACCACCGACCTCACGATTCCCGGCCCCGACGGCCCCCTTCGAGCGCGACACTATCGACCGGGCGTCGCGGAGGTGGCCCCGCTACTTCTCTTCTTCCACGGCGGTGGTTTTGTCATGGGCGACATCGAATCCCACGACGGACTGTGTCGGACGATTTGCAGAGACGCCGCGGTACACGTGTTGTCGGTGGACTACCGGCTCGCACCCGAACACAGGGCCCCGGCTGCGGTGGACGACTGCGTCGCGGCCTATCGATGGGCACGTGGACACGCCGCCGAACTGGGCGCTGATCCGTCCCGAATCGGCGTTGGCGGTGACAGCGCCGGCGCAAACCTGGCAGCCCTCGTCGCGCTGCGTAGCCGCGACGAGGGTATTCCGCAGCCGACGCTGCAAGTGCTGCTCTATCCGGTCCTCGACCTCTCCGCGAAGACCCGGTCGCGCACGTTGTTCTCGGACGGGTTCTTCCTGTCCAAGCTGCAGGAGGAGCGGAACGTAGACCTGTATCTGGGCGGCACGGGCATTGCAGCCGACGATGCACGGGTATCGCCGTTGAGGGCCGCTGATTTATCTGGATTGGCCCCCGCTCTAGTTCTCACCGCAGGATTCGATCCACTGCGCGACGAGGGTAACGACTACGCCGTGGCCCTACGCTCGGCCGGCGTCACGGTCGATCACCGCCAGTTCGATGCACTTACGCACGGCTTTGCCGGTATCGCCCATTTTGGAGGCGGAAGCGCAGACGCCACCGCGGCCACCATCTCTGCTATCCGGGCCCACCTCAGCCACGGCTGATGCGCGTCTGTCCCTGTTACGCCAACCGAATTGAAAGTGGCAACTGATCGTGGGGCTGACGTCGAACCTCTCATCCCATTCGTTCCATCCCATTCGTTCGACCCATCGAGCGCGAGATGGCCCCGGCTCGACTAGCTGGCCGCACAGCCGCGGCACCGCCGAACACGACCAGCCGACGTCAGAATGGCGATCCTGCGCCCACTCCGTGATGCCGCCAACGGTTCGCAACCGCACGTATGTTCGCGGACACTGAGATACTCGGCGCATTCGATTCGGCTTGCAGTCATTCGAAAAGTATGGAATATTGCTAATATCGGGATCAGCGGTATCGGGTGTTCGTTGTTCGATCGCCCACGACAAGGGAGACGAAAGTGCTGGGCGATGCCACTCGACGTGCTGAGGCCGCGGAGACTCGGCTGCTGAGGAACAATTCATGAAAAAAGCCTTGATTTGCGGAATTACCGGCCAAGATGGCTCGTATCTGGCAGAGCTACTGCTGCGAAAAGGGTACGAAGTACATGGTCTGATCCGCCGTGCGTCCACTTTCAACACCCAACGTATCGACCATCTCTATGTCGATCCTCACCAACCGGACGCCAGACTCTTCCTACACTATGGCGACCTTAGCGACGGCACACGTCTCGTCACCCTCTTGTCGAAAATCGAACCCGACGAGGTCTACAACCTCGGAGCTCAGTCCCATGTTCGCGTCAGCTTTGACGAGCCCGAACACACCGGCGACATCACCGGGTTGGGTTCGGTCCGTCTCCTCGAGGCTCTCCGCATTGGCAAGGTGAATTGCCGGTTGTATCAGGCCTCCAGTTCGGAGATGTTCGGGGCGTCTCCGCCACCGCAAAACGAGCAAACCGACTTTTATCCGCGTTCACCCTACGGTGCGGCAAAGGTCTACGCCTATTGGATGACGCGAAACTACCGTGAAGCGTATGGAATGTTCACGGTTAACGGAATATTGTTCAATCACGAGTCGCCACGCCGTGGCGAAACATTTGTGACTCGAAAGATCACGCGCGCCGTGGCCCGGATCAAGGCCGGGCTCGACCAGTACGTTTATCTGGGAAATCTTGACGCCATCCGCGATTGGGGATACGCACCAGAGTATGTGGAAGGCATGTGGCGGATGTTGCAGGCGGACGAGCCCGATGACTACGTGCTGGCTACCGGCGATGCCTACACGGTTCGCGACTTCGCGGAAGCGGCGTTCGCCCACGCGGATCTGGATTGGACCGAACACGTTCGTCTCGACGATCGCTATCTAAGACCGACGGAGGTCGATGCGTTAATCGGCGACGCAAGCAAAGCGGAGCGAGTTGTCGGGTGGCGGGCGTCGGTGAAGGCTCCGGAGCTGGCACGGATCATGGTCGACGCGGACATCGCGGAACTGAAATGCGCCGGCAGCCCCCGGATCGACACGCCGGTCCTGCTGGCCTGGAGTTGAGCCGCCGTGGCGGACAAGCGATTTACACCCGATCCGTTGGACCGGAACGTACCGGTATTCGTGGCCGGCCATCAGGGAATGGTTGGCTCGGCGATTTGTCGCTACCTCGCGACACAGGGCTTCGCCAACATCCTCACCCGCACACACGAGGAACTCGACCTGACGGATCGGCGTGCGACGTTCGCGTTCTTCCGGGAAGCAAGGCCGCAGGTCGTCGTTATAGCGGCGGCCCGGGTCGGCGGGATCCTGGCCAACAGCACCATGCCTGTCGACTTCATTTCTGAAAACCTGCAAATCCAAGTCAACGTTCTAGACGCGGCTCTCGGTCAACGGGTGAAACGCCTTTTATTCCTTGGGTCTTCGTGTATTTATCCCAAATTTGCCTCGCAGCCGATCACTGAGGATTCCCTACTTACCGGCGCACTCGAACCGACCAACGACGCATATGCGATCGCGAAGATCGCAGGAATCATCCATGTCCAATCCGTGCGTCGCCAGTATCAGCTTCCCTGGATCTCGGCAATGCCGACGAACCTCTACGGGCCAAACGACAATTTCTCGGAGAACACCTCCCACGTGTTGCCTGCATTGGTCCGCCGCTATGACGATGCGAAGACTTCTGGCCAGCGAATTGTCACCAACTGGGGCAGTGGTATGCCTCGGCGCGAATTTCTTCACGTTGACGACATGGCCTCGGCATGCCTGCACCTGCTGGAAAACTACGACGGGCCAAGCCAGGTCAACGTCGGCACCGGGACCGATCAAACAATTCTCGAGCTCGCCCAAAAAGTCGCTCACGCAGTGGGTTACACCGGGGAGACACGCTGGGACACGAGTAAGCCCGACGGCACGCCGCGAAAGCTGTTGGACGTCAGTCTCTTGCGTGAAACCGGCTGGACAGCTCGAATTTCCCTAGACGAGGGAATCGCCGACACTGTCGATTGGTATCGGACTCATCGTGCCTGGGCAACGGTCTAACGTGGCCGGCACAGCACCACTTAAATCGGCTCGAACGACTACCGGAGCCGTCCTCGATGTCGCCGGCCTAATCTCGACCGGTTATCACAACACGGATGCGACCGATCCCAAGGCACTGCACCGTCGGCGAATTCTCAGGTTCGCCGCTGAAGAAAGCTGCTGGTAAAGGCATGGTTGCGGAGAACCCGATGACTCAACAACGCGAATCAGATCTGCGCCCGTCGCCGGGCGGGCGCTTCTCGCTGCGAGACTTCACGGGTGAGGGCCGTCCCAGGGGCGTGCCATGGCCCGTGCACATGCTATGGCTGCTGGTCTCGCCCCTCACCATGCGGTGGTGGTGTCCTAACCGGCTTCGAGTACTCGTACTGCGCGGATTCGGTGCCCGAATCGGAACCGGCACACTCATAAAACACGACGTCAAAATCGACTGGCCCTGGAAATTGGAGATCGGAAACGACACCTGGATTGGTGAATCGACCTGGATCATCAACGCCGAGCCGGTGGTCATCGGATCGAATACCTGTATCTCTCAAGGAGTTCTGCTATGCAGCGGCGGCCACGACAGATTCAGCCCCACATTGGAGTTCGATAATGCGCCGATCTTCATCGGAGACTCGGTGTGGATCGCCACGCGGGCGACGATACTGCGTGGAGTCCGCGTCGCCGACGGCGTGACAGTCGGCGCCACTGCGTTGGTTACCCGTGATGTCCCGGAATCAGCCACGGTCCTGGCACCGCGCGGCCACACGAAGGTGGAGTCGTGAAGATCAAAATCGTTGGAATCAATTACTTTCCGGAGCTGACTGGGATAGCTCCGTATACCACGGGGATGGCGGAAGGGTTGGCCGCATGCGGGCACGACGTCAATGTGGTCACCGGTCTGCCCCACTATCCGGAATGGCGGATCTATGACGCATATCGCTCTAGGCGGTCATACCGGGAGATCGTCAACGGAGTCACGATTGACCGGTTGAGGCATTATGTACCCCGCAACCCCACCCCGCGCAACAGGATTCGCATGGAAGCGAGCTTCGCCAGAGCAGCGCTGGCCAGAAAGTTCGACCGGCCGTCGGTAGTCATCGCCGTGAGTCCGGCGCTCTTAGCGACTGCTGGCGTCGTCGCCGCCGCCCGACTGCGAAGAATACCCGTTGGCGTCGTCGTCCAAGACCTGTACGGCAAGGGAGTTGTCGAGACCGGTGCGATGGGCGGTAAGTCGGCTGACATGGCGGCGCAATTCGAGGCGAGGGTGTTGCGCGGGGCCTCGGGAGTGGCTGTCATCCATGACCGCTTCGCCAGCAGCCTCAACGCGGTGGGCATCGACAACTCGTCATTGACGATTATCCGTAACTGGACACATCTCGGTGTTGAGGATGGCCCGACAACACGCGACTTTACTGGCATCCGCCGACGATATGGGTGGGGCGCCGACGAAGTGATCGTCGTGCATGCCGGAAACATGGGCGTCAAGCAGGGCTTGGAGAATGTGGTTGCCGCCGCCAGGCTGGCCGCCACCGAGCTGCCAGCAGGAACGATTCGGTTCGTCCTGCTCGGCGACGGAAACCAGCGGCGCAGACTCCGGCAGGACGGAGAGGGTATTCCCTCGCTTGAGTTCATTAATCCGTTGCCGGACAAGGCATTCCGCGATGTCCTGTCCACGGCGGATGTTCTGCTGGTTAACGAGAAGCCCGGCGTCGGGGAAATGGCTGTGCCGAGCAAGCTCACTACCTACTTCACGACCGGCAAGCCGGTCGTGGCCGCAACAGATCAGTCGAGTGCTGCCGCCGGTGAAGTCCGGGCCGCCGGAGGCGGCGTGATTGTCGCGCCCGCCGACCCGCGTGCCTTGCTCGACGCAGCGCTGACCATCGGCAGAAACAAAACCGCAGCCAAGCATTTCGGGGAAGCGGGCAAGCGGTACTCACGGGAAATGCTCGACCGCGGTAGTGCCATACGCCGCTACGAAATATGGTGCAACGAACTGGCCGCCTCTTCGTCGGAAGTGGTCTGCCGTTCATGACAAAAATGCGTCCCCACACCGTAGCGACAACCAAGGATTCGGTCGGCTGTTGTCACTGGGGCTGGGTGCTCAACCCTGGGATTCCTCCCGCCGGGCGGGATGAATGGCCTTTGTCGTGGTGATGGCCGCTCGATACCTGTCTTCGAGAGTGTCGGCCACCGCGTCGATGCTGAACTTCTCGCGCACCGCGGCCAGCGCGTGCCGGCCCATCTGCTCAGCCAGCGTCGGCTCGGATGCCAGCCGCTGCATCGCCTCAACCAGCGCCTGCGCAGAGTCGCCGGGCACGACGATGCCGGCGCCGTAGTCGCGGACGGCTCCGGCTAGGCCGTTGCTGTCGGTGACGATGACGGGCTTACCAGCGGCCATCGCCTCGAGCACCGTCATTGGAAATGGTTCGTCGACCGACGGCAGCACGTAGGCGTAGGCAGCGGCCATGCGTGCCGAGATCTCCTCCGGTGCAAGGGCTCCGGTCCAGCGCAGTGCGTCGGCGCGGCGGGGGTGGCGGGCGGCGAATTCGGCGATGGCCGAGCTGACCGCCGCGCCGTCCCCTTCGTCCGGCCCGACCAGCGTGAACGAAGCCTGCAACCCGGTCGACAGCAGCGCGGCAGCCGCGTCGACGAACACCGGCGCCCGTTTGCGCGGATGCAGCCGCGCCAGAAACAAAAACTCCGGGCCGTTCGAAAGGCTGGCGACAGCCGCCGCGGGTGGCAGAGCGATGCCATTGGGCAGCAGGTCGATTCGGCGTGGCGCGCCCAGCACCTCGGTCAGCTGGCCGATCTCTTCGGTGCGCAGCGCGAACACGGTGGCCGCGTGGCGCAGCACGCGGCGGGTGGCCAGCCGGTCCACCGCCTGCTGCGCGATTCCGCTGCGCGGGTTCACCATGCCGTGGGTCTGCACCACATACGGGCGTTGCCGTCGGCGCGCGATGACGGCGGCGGGTAGGGCCACCCCGTCGCGGGCCAGGTGCACGTGCACCACGTCGAAATCGCCGACGTGGCGCCACAGCCAGCGCAGCATCGACGGGGACCACAGGTAGGCCATCGGCTTGGAGCCGGCGACGCGCCGGGTCGGGAAAAGCCGCACCGACGCCGCGCCCATCCGCGAGGTCGATAGCGGGAGGTCGGCGCTGCCGCCGACGAGCAGCGTATCGTGGCCCCGCGCATTCAGCGCCTCGCACTGGTTTACCGCCACCCGCGTCGGCCCGCCGAACGCGCCGACCCCGGAGACCAGCGTCACGACCTGCAGCACCCTCAACGCGTCAACCTCGCTGGTCCACCCGCACTCGCTGGGGCGCCTCGTCGCCGTCGGCGCCGAACGTGGCCGTCACCGGCTGCCCACTGCTTAATGCATGCACGTTATACATACCTTCCCATTGCGTCGCCGAGCAGCCAGCCCTGAGACCCTGTGCACGCCTCCACATACCGCGCCGCATTGAACTCTACCCATCGCACGCCGAGGTTTTGGCTGAACTGACCGCATTGGTCGCCCCTGCACCAGGGCATCGGCGGCGACGAATGTGTAGGGGCCGGAGTGAACCGTCAACCTTATTCGTCGCTATTGTGATTCGAGGCGCCCTTGGGGTCCTCGACGGCCTCAACTCACCTGAACCGTTGCAAGACAGAGGTGATTCGGTCTGCGATCGCCGCGTAGCCCGAATCATTTATATGCGCACCGTCCGCGAGGAACATGTCCTCCCGCACTACCGGATTCGGTGCGATCAGTGACACGTACTCGCCGCCGATCGCACGCGCCGCGTCCTGCACAACGAGATCGAATGCGATCAGCGAAGACGTGATGTCACGACCAAATGGGCCGACGGCGATAATGCGGGCGTTCGGCAATCGCTGACGAAGCTCGTTGAACGTGTCAGTGATCGCGCGGGAAACCGGGCCGCTGTTGCTCACGAACTCCGCCATGTCGTTCCCCCCGCCGGCGACCACAACGATGTCGGGATCGGAGGAGACAACGTCATTCAACATTCCGAGATAGTTCGGGCAGAAGTCGAGCCCGCAACCTTCCCTCGATGAGGTGGCCAGGTAGCCGGTGCCGCCGCGGCCGAAGTTGTGTTCTATCCATCCCATCCTCTGCGACACCAGGGACGTCCATCGCGTCTGCTCCGACGATGCGCCATGGCCCGCGGTGATCGAATCCCCGATGAAGGCCGCCTTAGGGGCGGAAGCCTGTACGTAGTTGGAGCACCCGGCGAGTATGAGGCAGAGGGCGCCAAGCGTAACGAGTATCCGTTTCATTTCAGCAATGCTAAGGGCGTTGAAGGATTCACTCGTCAGATCTCCTCGGAACACGGCCTGTCGTCCGCTCCGGGGCAGGATGACAAACGTTCCTGAGGAGCCGATCTTCCGGGTGGTGAGTCGCTCAACGATCTTCCGTAATGTCACCGTTGACGTTGACGGCGCAGCCTGGACGTGCGCAAGAAGGCCTGGCGGCAGCGTGGATGGAACGGTATACCCACAGCACCCCGACTATCGCAGTTACGGAGCTGGAGAACGCCAGCGAAATGGCGATTGCGATTGCGCTTCTGAAGATCGACCCTGCAGCGAAGCTGGTCGCCAATTCCAGTCCAACGAGGAGCGTGTTCAACCCGACAACCGCCCTGCTCTCGCCTCGAGATTGGAAAACGGTGATGACACCCCACACCCAGCACATCGCCGCAGCGCTAAATCCGATGTAGGGAAGCACCGAAAGGGTCTCTGGCCAGCTGGCACCAAGGATGGCCGCGCCCACCCTCGCCGGTAGAGCCATCAAGCACCCGGTCGCAACCACCGTCAGCCCAGAAGTCGCCATCGATGTCCTGCTCACCAGGCGCCACTGGTCGCCGACAGAGTTGCCGGTGCGCACGGCATGTGGCACGAACACCATCGGCAGGGCCGCTAGCAACGTTGCAATGGGGCCGAACAGCTTGGACGCTCCTCCGATGCCCGCCGCGGCAACACTTCCGACAGTTGTCACCACTGCAAGCGTCACGAAGACAACACCGATTTGACCGACGGCGTATACGCTTCCGAAACGGACCCTCGCCAGCCAGTCGTTCCGCCACCAGTCGAGAATCCCGGAGTGGTGTGGCGCAACTCTCAAGCGGAATGCCAATATTCCGGCAGAAACGAGTCCGCTAAATGCCCACAGATAAATGGAAAATTCAGCCGATTCGCGAACACCGAAGAGGTTGGCAACAAAAATTCCGAGCATCGGCGCGGCCCATAGCGCGTCGGCCACTACAGCTAAGCTCGGCCTGCCCAACGCTATCGCGGTCAGTCGCAAGACATCCTGTGCCAGGACAACGGGTAAGACGATGGCGAAGGCAAGCCCTATCCACAGCTGATGAAAGACCGCGCCCAGGGGCAGAATTAGAAATCCGCCGACACCACCGGTATACAGCGACCATGTGAGGGCATACTTCGACTCCGCAACTATTTCTCGATTCGTCAGGTTGCTGGTCAGCAGCAGCGGTGTTCCTAGCGCCCCCCGGTCGAATCCCATGCAGACGCCCACCGTGGTGATCAGCAGTCCGATGATCCCGAATTGCCCTGCCGACGACACCTGCGCCAACACGAAAACCATCAGGGCATTGCTCGCGCTCGACAGCATTTGGTCGACCGTGGTCGAAATCGCCACCGAGGCGGCACCCCTTGCAGGAGCATCGGCGGAAGAACGGGTCGGGAGACTCACTTCGCTCCTCAGCGCACCGGAGTAGCGGTCGTCATGTACCGATCGTGTTCTCGCATCGAGTTGTCTCGGTATGCGGACACATTGGCCATCTTCACCTTTTCGTACCCGCGCACGATGTCTGGCAGCTTCGCTATCGCGACGGCGTGTGCGTGGTTATGGGGGGACAGACGTGGCAGCAACGTCTCCACAGACCTACGGTACTCATCGATCAATGCGCGCTCAGTGCGCCGAACTTGACCGTACCCGAACACATTCAGAGGTGTGCCGCGCAGTCGCCGGGCAGCATAAAGCACCGAGAACACGGGACGGATCCACGCTCCCAGGGAGATTTTCGACCTCATCCCGAGTGCCCGCAGAATCGGCGGATGCAGCCGGTAGGCGATCTTGGCGCCCGACCCGAACTGCTCGTTGATCTCCTGGCGCAGTTCGGGGACAAGGCTGAGACGCGCCACTTCGTATTCATCCTTGTAGGCCATCAGCTTGTAGAGGTAGCGCGCAACCGATTCGGTAAGTTCGGTCGATCCTGGCACGTTGGCGGTCTCGGCTGCCCGCACGCGCTCGACAAATTCGGCGTACCGCTGAGCGTACTTAGTGTTTTGGTAGGCCACGAGATCACCTACCCTTCGGGCCACCAGGCGTTCGAGTTCAGAGCCAGAAGCCGCCTGCACTATCGAACTCAGTGACGTGTACGCGGGCACGCCCTCCTCGTCGCAAGACGCACGGTTATCCCCCAGCCCAGGAACGCTTTGCGGATCAGCTATCACCTGGCGACCCAAGCGGAAGGCTTGGATATTGGCCTCGACCTGGACACCATTGGTACGGATCGCGGCTTCGATCGCGCTCGCCGGGACAGGGATGTGACCGGCCTGGTAAGCGATGCCAGCGAGCATCACATTGGCGAGGTGATCACGGCCGAAGACCTTGGTGGTTACGCGGCGAGTATCAACGAAGATGGCGTCGGATCGCACTGTCGCAGATTTGATCCGCTCCACCAGTTGGTCTCGGTCGGGAAAGGTCACCGTCGGATCCGAAACCATGGCTCCGGTGGCAACCTCGCCACTCGATACGACGGCTACCGTGCGGTCCGGATCCGCCTGGGCCAGGTTGTTGGGCGCCGCCGCCACCAACAGGTCGCATCCAAGCAGCAAATCGGCTTCGCCCTTCGCGGCTTTGTTCGCGAGGGGACGTTGTTCACGGGTGAGCTTGACATCTGAGATGACGGCGCCACCCTTCTGCGACAATCCCGTCTGATCAAGTGCACGGACCTCAAAGCCTGCGGTCGCGGCTGCGGTTGCAAGTAGCTGAGACAGCGTGACCACCCCGGTGCCGCCGATACCCAATATGCGGATCGTGTACTGGCCGCCGGAAAAGTGACATTCGGGCTCGGGAAGGTGCTCGGTCGTCAAGACTGCTCCCACGGCAGGCACCGGTTTGGTGCTTGGCACAACCGATATGAACGCCGGGCAGTCACCCTCGAGGCAGGCGTAATCCTTATTACAGGAGGATTGATCGATCTGCGTCTTGCGACCGTAGTCGGTCGTAACCGGTTGCACGGATAGACAATTGGACTTGCGCCCGCAATCGCCGCACCCCTCGCACACGCGTTCGTTGATATATATCTTTTCGGGCGGGTCCGGGGCCAGGCCGCGCTTGCGCTTCCGGCGCAACTCCGTCGCACATTCCTGGTCGTGAATGAGAACCGTTACCCCGGGTGTCTTTGAGAGCCGTATTTGTGCTTCGATCAACCGGCTCCGATCCCAGACTTCGACGTTAAGCCGGCGGCTGAGCCTACGCAGGGAGCGTGGATCGTCGGTTGTGATGAGCACTTCGGTTACGCCCTCGGCGCGAAGCGAATTCACGATCTGCGGCAGCGAAAGCTCACCGGCAGGCTGTTGGCCACCGGTCATTGCGACCGCCGAGTTGCGCAGTAGCTTGTATGTGATGTTGACACCGGCCGCGACGCTTGCGCGAATCGCCAAGCTAGCTGAATGGTGATAGGTGCCGTCGCCCACATTTTGGATGAAGTGTCCGTCATGGACGAAGGGCGCCATACCGATCCACTGCGCGCCCTCGCCGCCCATCTGGGTGAGCCCGGTTATGTTGCCGAACTCGCTGGGATCCATGCCAAGAACCAAGCCGCTGCAACCGATCCCACCGCCCACCTGGCTGCCGGCTGGCGCCTTCGCCGAGCTGTTGTGCGGACAGCCGGAGCAGAAGTACGGCGTGCGCGAGGTAAGCGGAAGCTCGATGCGTGTGCCGATCTTCGTCGATTTTTGGACCCAGTGTTCGACCGAAGGGAACTCACCCAGCGGCACCAGGATCGATGAAAGCCAGCGGGCGATTGTGTCCGTGTCCAGTTCGCCGTTGAGTGGCAAGGTTGCACCCGGTCCCATGCCCTGCTTCCCGATTACACGCGGAGAATGAGGGCCGCCGTACAAGATCTCCTTGAGCGCCGTTTCCAGGCGCGGTCGCTTCTCCTCGACAACGATGATCTGGTCGAGACCCTGGGCGAATCGCGTAATCGCTTCCCGGTCAAGAGGATAGATCATGGCGAGCTTCATCAAGCGAACGCCGCGTCGGGCAAGTTCGCGGTCGTCGAGCCCCATTGCGCGCAGCGCCTGCCGCAGATCGGCGGAGGTTTTCCCCGCAGCAATGATGCCGACGCGGTCGTCGATATGGCCGTCGACCCTGTTGAGGCCGTTAGCGGTGCAGTACTGACGGGCGAGTTCAAGACGAACCGTATCGCGCGAGATCTCGAGCGTGTCGAGCGTCGGCTGTACGACGTGCGCGTTGACCTCATGTCCGTATGGTTTGCCTTGGAATTGGACCGTCGGAATGATCGGTGTAATTCGCAGCGGACTCACGCTGGCGACACCAGAACCATCCGCTACATTGGTGGCGATTTTCAGGGCAGTCCACAGCCCGCTACACCGCGACAGGGCTACTGCGTGCAATCCCAGATCGAGCACATCCTGAACATCGGCGGGATATAGCGTCGGCACGCCGAGATCGGCGAGTAGTGCGTCCGACGAACCGGGGGATGTGGATGATTTGGCGGCCGGGTCGTCGCCGACCAATGCGATTGCTCCGCCGAAGGGGTGTGTGCCCATCAGGTTGTTGTGCCGTATGGCGTCGGCCGCTCGGTCCAGCCCAGGCGACTTCCCGTACCACCAGCCGGTGACGCCGCTGAATCGGGACCGGGACGACGCCGACGCTAGTTGGGTGCCTTGGACGGATGTCGCGGCGAGCTCCTCGTTTACCGCGGGGCGAAATACTATGTCGTGCGCTTCCAGCAGGTCGCTTTGCCGGCCTAGTTCCAGGTCATACCCGGCCAGTGGGGAGCCCTCGTAGCCGGAGATGAAGCCTGCGGTATTCAAGTTCGCCCGGAGATCTGCGCGTCGACTGTCGATTGGCAGCCGCGCCAGCGCCTGGATGCCGGTCAGGTATATCCGGCCGGATTCGCGGCCGAACCGATCGTCGACCGCGATATCGCCCTCGGAAACAAGCACGAACGATCCGCCTTCCTGTTGCGTTGCTCTTGGCGGCCGTGCCACACACCACACCCGTGGTTATCATACTCCACGCATTCGATTCGGCGTGTATCCATCCTAAAAGTATGTAACACCGCTGGCATCCCGGTCTTCGGCGTCGGCCAACTGGCGGGCCACTCGGAGGAGCGACGATGCCCGCGATACGGCGCCGCATCGGTCCGCCTTATGATCTTGCGCGATCAGTAAGCGCCCACACATCGAGCAGCTGGCGTGAACCGGACAGGCATGGAGTGAATCCCGTTGATCAGTGCCGACGGCATGCGCTCGACCGGCCCCGCCAACTCCATGTTCTTCATCCGGCTCAGCACCTCCGATACGAGGGCGGCCACTTCCACCCGGGCCAGGTTCGCGCCGAGGCAGAAATGGGTGCCGCCGCCGCCAAACGCCAAGTGCGGGTTGGGCTTACGAGTCACATCGAAGCGGTCGGGATCGACGAAGTGGGCTTCGTCCCGATTGGCCGACGGGTAGAACATCGCCACCCGGTCACCCTCCTGCACGGGCACCCCGCGCAGTTCGGTGTTCTTCGTGGCCGTGCGGAAAAACGCGATGAACGTCCCGACGTAGCGAAGCATTTCTTCAACCGCAGTCGGCAGCAGCGACGGCTCCGCCTCCAGCTTGGCCCGCTCCTCCGGATGGTCCATCAGCGCGCACATGCCGCCGGCGACCAGGTTACGGGTCGTGTCGCCGCCCGCATTGATCAGCAGCATGAACAAGAAGTTGAACTCGCTTTCGGTGAGGCGCTGTCCGTCGATCTCGGCATGCAGCAGCGATGTCGCAATGTCATCGCGAGGATCCGCACGTTTGCGGGCCACCAGTTCCGTTGAGTACCCGAACATCTCGGCGCCCGCCTTCATAGCGCGCTTGTCACCTATCTGACCGGTGTTCATGATCTCGGTCAGCTCGTAAAGCCGGTAGCCGTCTTCCAGCGGAATGCCTAGCAGTTCGGCGATGACGTATGAGGGGAGCGCCCCGGCGACGTCGGTGACGAAGTCGCACTCGCCCCGCTCGATGACGCTGTCGACCACGTCACGCGCCATGTCCGTGATGCGCTCATTGAGCTTCGCGACCTGCCGCGGCGTGAAGCCCTTGTGGACCAGAGCGCGCAGCGCGGTGTGCCGCGGCGGGTCCATCGTCAACATCATCACGCCCCGCTGGTCGGCGATGTCGTCGGGACCGGGCACGTCGAAGTACACCCCCGTCGCCTCCGACGACCATGTGGCGCTGTCGCGAGACACGGCAAAGACCTCATCATGGCCGGTGAGCGCGAGGAACCCAGGCCCGTCCTTGTACGGGTGCCATGCCACGGGTGCGCACTCGCGGAGCTTCCGGAACGCATCGAAGGGCATTCCCGACACGTATGTGTCGGGATCGGCGAGGTCGACACCGCCGATGCTGATCGCGTCTTCGGTCACGCCCACCTCCTTGGTGTAGGCCGAAGCGACGGCGCTCATGCTCGACCCCACTTGCCGTCACACAGAGCAACGTCGTAGGACGTTCGAAACCCTCCGCGTGCCAAACTAACTCCGAGGCCCAAGGCACTCAGCATTCGGTTCGAGTCATGTAAACGGCAATTCACCTAGCCCCTCGTCTCTTTGTGTGTTCCGATCGCGCGCTCAATATGCGCCCGATCCACGAAAGATTGCCCCGACAGTCTTTGCCGCGATTGCCAAATCGCTTAGCATCGACCAGTTCTCCACGTAAAACAGGTCCAGCCGCACCGAGTCCTCCCAGGCCAGGTCGGATCGACCGCTGACCTGCCACAGTCCGGTAATGCCGGGACGCACCAGCAGTCGGCGCCACACCCGGTGGTCGTAGGTCTCGACTTCGCTCCGCAACGGCGGGCGGGGTCCGACGACGCTCATCTCCCCAAGCAGCACGTTGATGAACTGCGGGAGTTCGTCGATGCTGTACCGGCGCAAAAGCCTGCCCGCCCGAGTAACTCTGGGGTCGGTGCGGATCTTGAACAAGACACCGCCGGCACTGTCGTTGAGCTCGGCCACCTCCGCCAGTCGCCGGTCGGCGTCGACAACCATTGTGCGAAACTTGATCATTCGGAACGGCACACTGTCTTGGCCGATGCGTTCGGCCCGATAGAAGACCGGTCCCGGGCTGGTTAGCTTCACCGCCACGGCAGCAACGATCATGATCGGCGACGCCGCCAGCAGCGCCAGCAGCGAAAAGCAAACATCGAATGCGCGCTTCTGAAACCTCTTGGCCCCCTGATACTGCGGCTTGTCAACGTGGATCAACGGTAGGTCGGCCACCGGGCGTACGGTCAGCCGCGGGCCGGCCACATCGACTATTCCCGGCGACACGACCAGGTTGACTCCGAGCTTCTCCAATTGCCACGACAGGTCGCGGATCCCTTCTGGCCCCAGCTCCCCCGCCGAGGTCAACGCGACGGTGTCGGCCTGCGACGCTGCGATCGCGTGTCGGATGTCGCCTTCGTAGGGGAACACGGGCACCGACCCGAGGCCGGGGACGACGACGTTTTCAAGTTGGGGAACACCGGGAGCGCAGACACCGACTACGGTGTAGCCGTCAGACGGACGCCGCGTCAACGACTGCGCGAGGACCGTGGCCGATATAGGTTCGCCGACCGCGAGCACGGCGGTCATGAAGCGGCCGCGGCGACGCTGCGCTGCGACGTATATGCGGGCCAGGTGGCGATTGACGGACAACGCGAGAAGGCCGAGCGGAAACGCGATCGCCAGATAACCGCGCGCGATCTCGAGCTTGAACAGGGTCGAGAAGACGGCGATGATTCCGAACACCCACAACGTGGCCGTCCATACCCGGCGGAACTCCTCGGGCCCGGCTCCGATCACTTGCTGCGCACGGGTGTGGGTAATCGCCAGGACCAGGACCCACGCCGACACGATCAGCACCGAGACCGCCGAGTAGGCAGCCGACGCGTATCCCGCCCACAGGCTGCCGCTCGTCACGGTTCCGAATCGCAGAATGTGGGCTACGGCCACGGCACCGATCACAACGATGACATCGGAAGCCGCAAGCCAAGTGCTGTAGCGCTGCTGCCACCGTGCACGAAGGGCCCCGGGAATTGTAAGTAGCGCCGCGAGTGCGTCGGAGTCGGGTGTTGCGAACGAGGTGATTGCGGCCGCCTCAGCGAGGCTTGCTCCCGCGATGGACCGCTGCGAACCTGCACCGACGTCCTTGGGCACGAGTAGCGCATTGCCAACCATTGGCGAATCGGTCGGCTCCAACAGCCGCAGAGTGTCTGGTGTCTGGGAACGAGGTGTCATAGCTTAGCTCCGCTCCAACGACCCATACCGGAGGCATGCGTGCGGTAGGTCTGCGACTCGGGGGGGACATCAACGGCAACGTCGGCAATGGCACCGCGAGTGCAGCGCACCAGCTTGGCCCCGGCGTACGGCGGCATTTGACGTTGCAGACCGTATGAAGTGTCCCGGGTATAGTTGAAGGAGATACTCGTCTGCGCGACCGTGGATTTCAGCCCGTACTGAGCGAAATCGTCGGCACAAAACCAACACGAGAAGGACGCGCGGTAGTCGCGATGCGGTTCGGCGTCGACGATCCTCACCCCTGCGACATCAGTGGGTGTGTATTTCATTCAGGTCACCTCCCACCGCAGGCGCTCAACGATCTGTCCGGTCTTGTCATTTGTTGGCCGGCTCGTGCCCGGGGGTCGGTATGTAGACGATCGCCGGCTGGTATCCGGGGGGCGCGTGTCCGTTTGTCGGGAATGTGGCGGGCACCGGATATTTCGAGGTTGCCGGGGCTGCCGGCTCGGCCGAGTATCCGGCGGCTGGTGAGCGGCCCACTACGCTAAGGCGTGGCAGGTATTTCATGGCGGCACCGCCCGCGACGCCCCCAGCAGCGCCCGCCGCTGCGGCCCGCCCTAGCCCGCCGGGGGACATCAATGGGAAACCTAATCCGGCGGCAAGATCGTTGCCCGCCAACGGCACAGCCGGCATCCGCAGCGGCGCCGACCCCAGCAGCGACGCCGGAGCTGTCGCGGCCCAGCCCCAGTTCGGCGGCACCGCCAGCCCCCCGACCGAGGCCGCTTGACCTATGCCCGCCAAACCGCCCACGCCTGGAAGGCCGCCCAAGCCCCCAGCGAACGCTGACCCTATCGCAGCCGGAGCAGCCGCCGCCCCCGCCGCGGCGGCTGCCGGCTGCGTTGGCTGCGGATTGGAAGCCCTGATTCATAGCGCCACCCAGAAGGGGCCCGAACATGCTGCCGAGCCAATGTTGACGTCATTGACAAGGCAGCAACACCCTGGGAGACGCGGCATATTCGGTAAGCACACCGGTCTCGATGCCTCCGAGCGAGAACCCGGACGACGAGGACAAAATCCCACCAGGCCGCGAGATCGTGACCCCGTAATGGACGAAGACCGAACTCCCGCTCGACAGCGGAGGATGAGGGCGACGCGAGATTCTGTAGCGCGGTTTGAACCGTGGACATCAGCTGTGACAGCGTTGACTGCACGCCCGCACTACTCGACGTGCCGGTGGTCTGGGCAGCCGCGGTCGCCTGCGCGGCCAACCCGGCCGTGCTGGTGGTCTGCGGCGCCGCGGTGAACGGCGTCACCTTCGCGGTGGTTGCCGCCGAACTCGCGGCATAGCCGTACATCGCCGCGGCGTCCTGGGCCCACATTTCGCCGTATTGGGCCTCGGTGGCCGCGATCGCCGGTCGTGTTCTGACCGAATAAGTTGGTCGCGACCAGCGTCATCAGCTGAGCGCGGTTCGCCGCGATCTCCGGCGGCGACACCGTCGCCGCGAACGCCGCCGCATAAGCACCCGCCGCCGCTAGGGCCTGGGTGGCCGCCAACTCAGCCTGTCCGGCGGTCGCGCTCATCCACGCCACGTAGGGTGCGACCGCGGCCGCCATCGCCGTTGACGACGGCCCCAGCCATGGCCCACTGGTAAGCGCCGAGATCACCGACCTGTAAGAGGCAGCCGCCGACTGCAATTCGGCGGCCAACCCGTCCCAGGCGGCTGCGGCGGCCAGCATCGACCCCGCACCCGGACCGGCATACATCCGTCCGGAGTTGATTTCCGGCGGTAACGCCCCGTAATCCATGCTGAAACCCTACCCCGCCTAAAGGACCGCGGCTGCGTTGGCGGCCTCGGCGGCCGCGTACGAGCCGGCGCTGGCGCCCAGGGTGCTGACAAACAGTTCATGTATCGCGGTGGCTTGGGCGCTCAGCTCCTGGTACAGGGCAGCGTGTGCGGCGAAGTGCGCCGCGGTGAGCGCCGACACTTCGTCAGCAGCCGCGGGAACCACCCCGGTCGTCGGCGCCGCCGCCGCCGTATTCCCCGCGGTCACCGCAGAGCCGATGCTTTGCAGCTCTCCCGCCGCGGACGCCAGCATCGCTGGCAGTGCGGTAACGAACGACATGTGCTCCTCCTAACGAAAGCAGGGGCTGGCCCCGGGGCTGGCCGCGGTTATCGTGGCGCCTGTTGCCATGATGTGTACATATACCGACGTTACACCTGAACACGCAGAGTAGATACTAATTGGCGATAATGCTGGCATTTGAGGCAACTTACAGTCTTCGATGGGGTGTCAGGCATGCATATCTCCGGTGCGGCCGCCGAAAACAGACTGTGTACGTACCGGTGCCTCCGCAGATCTTGGCCGACCTTGCGCGGGTGTCAGTGAGTAGCTCGCACCGTCGCCGGGGTGAGTCCCCGGCAACTGACTGCGCTTTCGACCTGGATGACACGGACGTCTGCATCTCCGGCTGCGTGGTCAAGACCGACATGTGCTCCTCCTAACGCAAGCAGGCCGACCCGGAGGCGGACCGGGTTACCGCCGCTGCTGGCGCGATACCGTAGATGCACCAACACGGCGACTTACATACCATTTGGAATCTACTGTGCACTATATAATATCTACGGTCTCCTGTTAGCATAAAAAGCGTGGATAGACTCGGGATGCTGAGCGTTGAGCAGACCGTGGACCGTCGGAATGACCTCGACGGACACAGCGCCGCCCCAAAGCGTGTCAGCTCACCCAGCGGGTCACCGTCCGCCATCATCAAAGGGACTGACTCAGCGGCGGAATTGCCTTGGCGCGAAGCGGCCGCGCCACTGCTTGCGGCGAGGGCGACGAGACGGGCGAGGCGATGACCGAGACCAGCGAACGACGAGCCGACACCACCCGCCAACGACTCATCGCCGCCGCATCACGCCAGTTCGCCCGCCACTCGTACAGCATGGTGAGCCTCGACGACATCCTGGCAGAGGCCGAACTCACCAAAGGGGCAATGTATTTTCATTTCCCGTCCAAGCAAGCACTGGCCTTGGCGATCATCGACGACCTCGCCGAGATGAGCCATGCGGCAGTCACCGAATTGCTTGCCCGCAAGATGTCGGGACTAGAAACACTGATCGACCTTGCCTGCGTCCGTGCCGTTCAAGACACCCAAGACGACGTGGCCCGAGCCGGCGCCCGACTGCTTGACACCCTGGATAACACAGCCGCCCCGCCCACCACAGTGTGGCAAACATGGATCGAGTTCGTCACCACCCTCATCCAAAAAGCGGTCACCGAGGGCGACGTCGTCGACCACCACGATCCCGAAGACGTCGCCAAAATGCTGGTGGCGCTGTGGGCGGGTATCCGCCGAATCAGCGATGTCGACCAACCCGAGCACTACCTCGATAACCTCCAAAAAGTATGGATACTGGCGCTACCCAGCTTCGCCAATCCTGACCGGATCGACTACTTCACCCAATTCATCAAACGGCGCCACGCATTCGCGTGAAAAAGGTTTGCGCTGAGGCGCTCTCACGTGACCTCCCACGCCGCCGCCTAGGCGCACGCCGCCCCTCAGCCCACCCACTGCTGGCCCTCAGCCACCGACAGCGACATGGGTAGCACCGATTGGCACAGCCGCAACACACGGCTACCCCCCCAGGCCACCGGCCCCACTGACTGAGCACACCAATCCGTGCTAGCCCTCGTCCATCCAGAGCCGCTCCGTCAAATTCTCAAACGTCACCAACACAACCGGATCATCACGCCGCATCAGCGCCGACTTGCTCATCCTGGCCCGCACCGTCCAACCCTCGCAATGCTGCAACTCCACCACCAGATTCGCCAGCGCATCGACGCCAGAAAGCGCGCACAACGCGGCCGGCACCGTATGGAAGATCTCAGCGAACGCCAAACCCGCTAAGCCGTCCTGTCGGTACCCCACCATCTCGGCAAACGCCGTATTCGCGAACAACATGATGCCGTCCCGCCCCACAGCCAGCGTCGGAACCGGGACCCGCTCCAACACCACCGCAGCAGGCAACAGGGTCAAGACGTCCATCGGTGAATCGCCGCCACCCCCCGCGTTGCGCCGCCGCTCAATCGGCAGACCGACGGCTGTGCTCCCACCGTTTCGGGGGCTGTCGTGTGAGCCCTCAACAAGTAACCGCGCGTTCGAAACGACCGACATGTGCTCCTCCTGACGAAAGCAGGCCGACCCGCAGGCGGACCGGATTACCACAGCTGGGTGCGACCTGTAATGTTGATACTGAGGATGCATCCAAATTAGCAGGATACCTACTAATCAGCACGATGGAGACTGTTTAACAAACTGACAGTGTTCTATTTATTAGGGGTCACAATGATGGGTACACGCCGGATGACCACGCGAGAGCAGGCCGGGGACCGGCAGAAGGCTCCAATGGACACAGCGCCGCCCCTAGGCGAGTCAGCACCCCCTGCGGGTCGCCGCCGCCTATCATCGAAGGGACCGACTCTCGGCGGCGGAATTGCCTTGGCGCGAAATGACCGCGCCGCTGGTCACGGCGACCGCGACGAGACGGGGGAGGCGATGACCGAGACCAGCGAACGACGAGCCGGCACCACACGCCAACGACTCATCGCCGCCGCATCACGCCAGTTCGCCCACCACTCGTACAGCATGGTGAGCCTCGATGACATCCTGGCAGAGGCCGAACTCACTAAAGGGGCAATGTATTTTCATTTCCCGTCCAAGCAAGCACTGGCCTTGGCAATCATCGACGACCTCGCCGAGATGAGCCGCGCCGAAGTCACCGAATTGCTTGCCCGCAAGATGTCGGGACTAGAAACACTGATCGATCTTGTCTTTCTCCTTGCCGTTCAAGACACCCAACACGAGGTGGCCCGAGCCGGCGCCCGACTGCTCGAAACCCTGGATACCACAGCCGACCTATCCACCACACTGTGGCAATCATGGATCGAGTTCGTCACCACCCTCATCCAAAAAGCAGTCACCGAGGGCGACGTCGTCGACCACCACGATCCCGAAGACGTCGCCAAAATGCTGGTGGCGCTGTGGGCGGGTAACCGCCGAATCAGCGATCTCGACCAACCCGAGCACTACCTCGATAACCTCCAAAAAGTATGGACACTGGCGCTACCGAGCTTTACCAATCCTGACCGGATCGACTACTTCACCCAATTCATCAAACGACGCTACGCGCTCGCCGTGAAAAAGGTTTCCGTTCAGGCGCTCTCACTTGACCTCCGCGCCACCGCCGCCGCCTCGGCGCACGCCGACCCTTAGCCCACCCACTGCTGGCCCTCAGGCACCGACAGCGACATAGGTAGCACCGATTGGCCACAGCCGCAGCACACGTCTACCGCACTTCGGAGGTCTAGGGACGATGGCGCCCCAAGCCCGGTCTGAAGCCACCCGCCAAAAGATCCTCGATGCCGCGATAGATCTGTTCAGCGAGGTCGGGTACGCCTCCGCAAGGCTAGGCGAGATCATCGAGCGTGCGGGAATGACCAAAGGCGCCCTCTACCACCACTTCGACTCCCAAGAAGCGCTGGCAACCGCCATCATCGAACAAGGCACCAACCTCACCCGCGACGCGTTCCGCAACGTCTGCGAATCATCCGCGCCTGCGCTCGAGAACATGATCCACGGCGTCTTCGTTGTCACAGATCTCCTTGTCTTCGACAAAACGGCCCGCACCGCTGAACAACTCACCCGCGGCCTGGCCGAATTCAACAGCGCAGCCTCCCAGGTCTGGAGCAGCCGCCTGGACGCAATGACCACCCAGGCCAGACGCGCAAGCGCCGAAGGCGACCTCCGCGAAGGCCTCGATCCCCAGGTGGTCAGCGAATCCTTCCTCAACGCCATGCTCGGTGCTCTTCTGCTCTCCAAGACAGCAGACGACAACGATCACGTCAAGCGACTAACCCGCTCTCTAGAACTTCTTCTCCCCGCAATCGTCGCCGAAACGTCACTGGGTTACTTCCACGAGTTTCTTGCCCGCGAGTACCTACGCCACCCCCAGGCCAGCGGCTCAACTGACTGAGCACACCACCCGCACTATTGCTCGTCCATCCACAGCCGCTCGGTCAAATTCTCAAACGTCACCAACATAACCGGATCGTCGCTCCGCTTCAGCGCCGACTTACTCATCCTGGCCCGCACCGTCCAACCCTCGCAATGCCGCAGCTCCACCACCAGATTCGCGAGTGCATCGACGCCAGAAAGCGCGCCGACCACAGGCCGGCACGGCATGGAAGATCTCAGCGAACGCCAAACCCGCTAAGCCGTCCTGCGCGTACCCCACCATCTCGGCAAACGCCGTATTTGCGAACAAGATGATGCCGTCCCGCGCCACAGCGAGCGTCGGAACCGAGATCCGCTCCAACACCACCACAGCAGGCAACCCCGTCAGGACGTCCATCGGTGAATCGCCGGACCTCTCATTACGCCGCCGCTCGATCGGCAGACTGCCGACCACGCCCACGCCGTCGCGGGCATGGCCGTATGAGCCCTCACCGAGTAATCGCATATCCGACATGCACGGCACAGTAGCAACAGATCAAGGTCAACGGACTAACACAGGCTGCGTAAACACTTGAGCTGAGACATGAGCTTGAGCTCTGATGACCGGCTGACACGGATTGGACGCTGCTCGTCGCCATCGCTCGGTCGAGGGTACGCACGCGCCGTGAGAGTGTGCGCGGTCCCGGAGTGAGCGCCGCTGACCCGAGTGCGGCGCCCGGCCGGTCCCGTGAGTGCCGATGACGATGGTGTGGCGGCGGATCGCATTGGCGCTCTCAGGCCAGATCGGTTGCGGATCGAGGATGCCGCGCAGCCAGTCGACGGTGCGCTTGATGCCTTCGGTGAGGTCGGTGTCGGGTTTCCAGCCCAACACCCGGCCCGCGCGGGTCGGGTCCAGTGCGCTCGCATGAACTTCGCGGGTGCGGGCCTCGGCGTGATCGGGCGGACGCGAGACGCCGACTACCTCGGCGATCAGCTGGTGCAGCTCGGTGACTGTCGTCTGTACGCCGGTGCCGATGTTGAAGGTGCCGACCGTCGTGATCGGCGCATCCGCAGCGCACAGGAAGGCAGTCACGACGTCGTCGACGTAAACGTAGTCGCGGGTGGCGCTGCCGTCGCCGTAGATGGTCGTGGGACGGCCGGAGATCATCGCACTGCCGAAGATGTTGACCACGCCGGCTTCCCCGTGTGGATCTTGGCGTGGCCCGTAGACGTTGGCCAGTGCCAGACAGATGGGCGCTAGCCCGTACATGCCCGCATAGCCGCGCATATACAACTCGCCGGCGACCTTGGATGCCGCGTACGGGGAAAGCGGGTTGACCGGAGTGTCCTCGGTGGCAGGCAAGGTGGCCGGCGCGCCGTAGCGGGCGGCGCCCGAAGTGGCATAGATGATCCGCGCTGCTCCTGCCTGCCGGGTCGCCTCCAGCAGATTGATGGTGCCCAGCACGTTGTTGCGGGCGTCGAATAGCGGATTATCAACGGAGCTACGCACATCGACCTGGGCGGCCAAATGGAATACCACGTCGGGGTTGGAGCGCGCGACGACGCCGGACAGCTCGGGGTGCCTGACGTCGACCGCGACAAAGGTGTAGCTGCCCGGGCCTTTGTGTCGATGGGCCGCCTCGAGGTTGGCGACGGGGGTGCCAGCGCTGAGATTGTCGACTCCTGTCACCTCGTGTCCTTCCTCCAGTAGGCGGTCGACCAGGGTGGAACCGATGAACCCGGCAGCGCCGGTGACCAGGGTGCGCATTATCAGCTATCTCCGGTTCGACGATGAATTGTGGACGGCCGCAACCGGTTTGGGGCGGAATCGGCGATGACGCCGCGGCGAGATCTCGGTGCACGGGCGCCGGCGGTACAAACCGTCACGCGGTGGTACGGGTCGGTCGCCTCGCGGATGTAGTTGCCAATCTGGCGCAACGACCGGTCGGCCTCCGGCACCATCGGCGCGGCGATCTGGAACACGTGCATTTGGCCAGGCCACACCCGCAGCTGGACCGGTACTCCCGCCGCGGCCAGCCGCCGCGCGGCCAGCCGAGCGTCGTGCAGCAGGACCTCGGAACCCGATACATGGATCAACGTGCGGGGCAGACCGGCCTCGATGTGGTCGAGTGGCTCGTAGATCTCCTCGGGGCGCCCATCCATGATGTGACGCTGGGCCGCCCCGGCAATCAGGTCGACGAATGCGTCAAACGCCTTGGCCGGAAACATCGCATCGCTGCGGATGTTGGGGTGCGCCTGCTTGGGGACCTTGGCGATCTGCATCAGCGGTGACATGCAGACGATGGCCGCGAGCTCCTCGCCTTCGTTGAGCAGCCGTTCGGCCAGCGCGAGTGACAGGTAGCCTCCAGCGGAGTCGCCGGCCAAGACGATCTGGTTGGGCCCGTAACCCCGGCCACGCAGCCACCGGTAGCCGTCATAGCAATCATCGATCGCCTCACCGATCGAATGCTTGGGCATCATCCGGTAGTTCATCACCAGCACCGGGGTATCGGCGTACTTCGACAACGTTGGTGACGAGCCGGTCATGCGTGTTGGCGCCACAGGTCAGGAAGCCGCCACCGTGCATGTACAACACGACGCCCCGGGTGCCGTCGGCAGGCAGAACACCGCCAGCGCAGACCAATCGCGCGGTGCAATGCGGCAACCGAATCGTGGCTCGAACGCTGCCCGGCGCGGGCGTCACAGCCCGGGCAGCGAAGTCGACGAGGCCCCACGGCCACGGCACGTTCGCCAAGTGGCTGCCAATGGCCAGGGCTGGCCGGATGGTAAGTCGAGCGCCGAGCCAGGCAAGCCGGCCAACGACGCTCGGATCATCCTCCACGACCTCCCGAACCATCCCTGAGCCCCGCCCGTCGAACATGATCGACGTTCCCCGGTGAGCCGCGGCTATACCGGCACCGACAGCGGCCAGGCCACCCGTCCGACCATGTTCTGCGAGCGTTCGTTGTCCGTTTTGCATGGTCAGCCGTCCGCCTGATATCCCGGGGCCTGTGCGGCGTCCTCGACGGGCGGTGACGTGGTCATCGGCGCACCGCTTGCGGTGCCGCGGCCCGCGCGGGCCCGCGCGCTTGAAACATCGAATCCGCGCCACGCGGCGACGGCGTCAAGCACCGGAGCCACGTTGGTGGCCCACCAGATTTGCTGGTTGGGATGGGTGGCGCGCTTGCGCCACAAGTCGACTACATGGTGCAGCCAGGTCAGCAGAATGGCAACGCCCTCGTCGATGCGCTCACGGTCGCCAATGTCCGCGTCCGATCGGTCGCGTGCGGCACGCAGCGCATTACGCTCGCGGTCCGAGAGGCCGCCCGCCCGTAGCCGCTCAGCGATCACTGTGCCCAGCTCAGCTCGCTCCACCTGGCAGCTCGCCGTCAGGATCATCAGGTACTCGTCGATCAGCGCCGGCTGGCCCGGCCGCGCCCCGCCCCAGTCCACAATGCCGGTGACCGCGCCCCGAGCGCCGGCCACCCGAACGTTGCCCGGGGTGTAGTCGCCGTGCGTCCAGCTCACCGGCATGCGCCGGCCAACCAGGACTCGCCGTAACATCGTTCCAACCCGGTCCACCGCGGGAACCAGGCGGGGATCCAGCCGCCGGCACATGTCCGTCAGGGCCGCCAGCGGTTCGAGGACCCATCGCCGCAACAAGCAGACGTTGTCGATGACGACGAACGTGGCAGTTCGCCGGTGCAGCGGCGCGATGGCGCTCAGGGCGGCGACGGTCAGCTCCTCGACACGGTTCGGGTGGCGCGCCAGCGCCTCTGCTAGGTCGATTCCCGGCCGATAGGACTCCACGGACAGGGTCGCATTAGTGCGCTCGTCGAAGGCCAAGATCCGCGGCAGCAGTTCGCGCCATTCCTCGTCGAGTCCAGGGTGGATGGCAAGTTCGGCGAGCACGCGCCGCTGCGTGCGCAGGTCCGCGGCTCCCAGCAGACCGCGGGCCACCTTCAAAACCGCCGCGGGCGGTCCCTGCTCGGGACGTAGCAGGACCACGGCCGTGTCGCTGAAGAGTTCGGCCGGCGGCGTGCTCAGTGCGATGTCGATAAGACCGATCGGGAGATCATTGGCATCGATCAGCCCAAGGTCCATGTTGCTCCTACCGACCAGCGTGTGAGGCGAGCCGCGACGACGGCGGCAGCGTCTGGAGTGCGATTATACCGACGATACACTTATATCGACCGATTACATACTATTTGGCATCACACCAAGTGAATAGCGCACCTTTGGTCTTTGGATGCCAAGGGATCCTTATACCCGATATGTCACGCGAAGAGTAGGCCGCGGAGCCGCCCTAGATGATTTGGCCGGGTCCAAGGCGAGTTGAAGGACGCGTCGTGGCGGCCCGACCTCGCGGAGAAAGTCGACTATGGCCCTGCCACGACGCCACCCGGTGACTTCACATCTCCGACCCGGCACGCCACCGGGGAACAGCCAGAAGACTATGACGGAAAGAGCGCCGCCCAGCGAGTCAGCACGTGGTCGACGTGAAAACGTCAGGAGTGCGGGGAGTGCGTCTCAAAGCAGCATGCATTGGAGAGAATCTGCACGCCGACAATTTGAGAACGGCTTCCGGCCGCGGTTCTTCAGCTGAGCGGGGCCGGGAGCACTGCTAGCAGGAACGGATTGATCAGAGCGAGTCGACAAGGCGACGGTACCGAGGATCACGAACACCCCGGCCAGGAGCACTCCCCCGATGACGTCGCTGAGCCAATGGGCGCCCAGATACAACCGGCTGAAGGCAACGATCACTATGCCGGCAACCGCCAAGGCTGTCGCCAGGGCCTGCACGATACGGCTCCGTTCGACCGCGATGCACGCAGCGACGATTCCGAGCAGCGCGCCGATCCCGGCCACGTGGCCGGACGGAAACGGATGATGTTCGGTACTCAATAGGGGTGATGCTTGGATTTCCGCTTCGGTCGGCGGACGGTAAATGACCGCCCCGATGGCGATCCTGGCGAGCTCGGCCCCGGCGACCGTGCCAATCACTACGGCTGCCAGCCTCGAGGAACGAGCACGCCAGGCCAGCAGTACCCCGCAGATCACTCCGCCCGCCGCAACATTGACGGGGGCGCCGAGCCATTTGGTTATCAACGACGCTTCGTCGAGGCCGTGAGATCGGTGGGCGCTGTTTCTCATCCAAGATGCAGTCGGAGCGTCGAACGCCGTTACCCATCCGTGGACGTGCACGCCGATCGCCAGCCAGGCCAAGGCCAACACAAGCCCGGCCAGAGCCACGGCCGTGGGCATCCGCCAGCCACGAAACAACGCACCGAGAACCACCGATCTCCGCGAACGCGACGGCACCAAGGTCACAAGCTGCATTGTGCACTGGCACAGCGTGCCAGGCCGTCGTCAGCGCCAGCGCCGATCTCGGCCGGCCGCCGAGCACGCCATCATCTCGTCACCGGTGGGTGACCTTGTCGACCGCCCTCCGTGGCGCTCCACCACCACGTGGTCGACCAGCGCGGCCTTGATTTCGGGCAACCGCTCCGCACCAACCGCGGAGGCGATGTCCGTCGAGTGGACCACATCCCACAGACCGTCTCTTCGAACTAGTGACGAAAGCGCGGACAACATGGGAAGATGCCGTGTACCCGCGGCCGGCCGGTCATCGCTGGATCAGTCAGGTGCCGAGAGAATACGCATTGGTCGCGCCGCGAGATCTTGGACGTTGGGGGCCACGTGAAGATGTTTGCCCAATGCGAATGCCAAGGGTGCTCGTGGGTTAACGGCTCATGAGTGGGCGCGCGAGTCGCAGGACGCCCACATGACCCGCCGTGAGCTCGATGTCCCCGCAAGTCAGTGGCGCCTTCAAGACATCACTGCAGTGCGCAAGGTTCTGGCCGATGTTGGCGCCGATCCAGCACTGGCCCAAGCCTGGCGAGGATCGGTTGTCCTGAATTTTGAAGGGGTACCGGAAGGTAATCCCTACCTGCATCCGGCGATTGCTGGGTTCGTACAAAATATGTATTCAGAGTTCCCATATCTCTTGTACTTTTTGAGTCCACAGCGGGACGGTGGTGTACTCGACGGCTTCTTCGCGTCGATCGGCGCCCTGAGCGAAACCGATCTAGGTGTATGGGTCATTTGGTCCGATGATGTCGCAACGGCGTTCTACCACGCGCTCGCCGAGGCCGCCGAGTTTGCAATCCGTCAAGGCGATGACTGGGTTGCCGTTGTCGAGAACTACGAGTACGACGAACGCCAAACGAGGTTTTCGCAAGTACGCGAGATTCTCGTAGCTCGCGGAGTGATACCGGCGTGACCCAGCCCAATTCTTTAACGGATGGCGCGTCTCATACGTAACTCATGACCCAGCGTCGCGGATGCCCATCCCTGACCGCTTTACGTAGCCCTGACCGGGTTAAGAGGGGCGGGGAATGAAACCAGGCACGCCGCTATTCACCACTGCGTTGAACCTGACGTTGGCGGTGATGCGGTAGCGGATGTCCTGCATAGCGTCTTCAGGCAGCGTCGAAACCTCGAAGTTCTCGTGAATGCGCTGCGGTTTGGTCGACGTGGTCAGGAAAGCAGTGCCACGCTGCGCCGCCCAGGACAGCAGCACTTGAGCCGGCGACATGTGCACACGCTCTGCGATCGCGGTAATCACCGGGTCGTCGACGAGTTTCGGTTCCATGGAATGCCCCAGCGGCGCGAATGCCAGCAGCACAATCCCTTGCTCTCGGCAGAAGTCGAACAGGTCCCATTCGGGTAAGTACGGGTGGGACTCGACCTGAACGACGGCAGGCTTGATCCGCGCCACCGCAACAATCTCGCGCAACCTCTCCAAAGTGATATCCGAGAGCCCGATCGCCCGGCAGGAACCGTCGTCGATGAGGCTCTCCAGCGCCTGCCACGTGTCCTCTAACGTGACCCCCGCGTCGTAGATCACCTGACCGCTGTCGTCGCGGGGGTCTTGGTCGTCGCCGGGCGCAAAGGCGTACGGAGTGTGGATCAAATAGCAATCGACGTAGTCGACTTGCAACCGACGGCGGCTCGCATCGAAGGCGGGCTTGACCCGCTCCGGGCGATGATTGGTGTTCCACAGCTTCGTGGTGACGAACAAGTCTTCCCGCGCAACGGTTTTCGCCTCGAGCGCGTCGCGCAGCGCGTCCCCGACCGACGCTTCGTTGCCGTAGCGTTCGGCGCAATCGAAATGTCGAAAACCGACTTCGAGGGCGGTCTTGGTGGCTTGCCCGGTCGCAACGAGATCCGGAATCAGCGTGCCAAATCCGACCGCGGGAATCGCACCAGATCCGTGGGTGAGTGGAATCCGTGAATAGCGAAGCGCATCGGATGCTGTCATGCCCGTGCTCCTGTGTTGGTCGGATGGGCCCGAGCGCCAGCCGACGGTACGCCGGCCACTGATCGAAGATATCGCTTGCGTGCTCACCTCGCACGGAACGGGATCCCCTTCGACCTCGACGAATTGACCGCCGGCCCTGGACCTGCGGTGTGAGAAGTTCCGCTACTGGGTTCAAGAGAACCAACCGTTTGAGGTAGCGTTTCGAGGAGCTTCAAATGGTTCGGCAGGGAGCAAAATGACTGGAATATTCAATTGGGATTTCTGGAGCTATTGGACCGGTTTATGGGGCTATCTGACCATAGTCACCCTTGTGCTGGCGTTGGTGTTCGCCGCATTTGCCACTGTACATGTGAGGCGGCTCGAGAACCGAACGGCGCTTCCGATAAGCGAAGAAATTTGGAGTTCCAAAGCGGTTTTAAATAAAGTGCGCAAACGCGAACCCATGTCGAAGGATGAGCTGGATTATGCCAAGCAAATCGTTGCCGATCGTAGCTCCCCGATGTCATTCTGCATCCCCGGCACTTTGTTCATGCTGGGCTTCTTTTATGTATTTGGCAGCCTTTACTACTTACATGGAGCCACGCCCTCCGAGCGGACATTCCTCGGGGTGATCCCCATGTTGACCTCCACAAACCTCGCCGTACGACTTCTCCGCAGCGCAAGGTTGAAAGGGCGGCTACGAAAGATGTCTCCCAGCTAACAGGATGGTTAGCAATCGCAGGTTCGCGGCGAGTCGAACACCGGCTCGCCCATGCTGCCGCCAACGCCGGCAGGTGATAACGTCCGCCACACCTGGTGTTCGCATTTTGACCCAGGGCGGCAGCATGGGCCATATGTCAACTTGGTTGATATATGGCCCGGGTTTGTTCCGTCCTAGGCCGAAAGTCGGGGACGGAAGGAAGAACACCGCGAGAACACTGACTCTGGAACAAGATTCCGGGAGGTGATCGAGTGAGCCCTCGCTCAGTCGGCAGGACTGTCCTGGCGCGAGTCTGGAAGCCATTGGTTGCCGTCGTTGCGCTCGCTTTGGGTGCGGTGATGATGTGGAAGGTGCACGAATTCTCCGCTCCCCCGCCTGTCACTACCGTCCTTGGCCCGCAGGCAGTTCCGGAGTTCAGTCCCAAACGGGTCACGTATGAGTTGTCCGGCTCTATCGGGGAGGGGGGGATGCTCGTCTGGGCGGACGTCGACGGGCATCCGCATCGGGTTGATCTCACGACGTTGCCGTGGTCGCACACGGAGACGACCACGCTCACGGTGGTGTCCGCCAGCATCTCGGCGCAAGTTCACGGCGGTGATCACGTCGGCTGCCGGATACTGGTGAACGACGTTGTCCGCGATCAACAATCCGAAACCCGTCAGGATGCGCACGTCTTCTGCCTAGTGAAATCGGCATGAGCGAGCATCCGGCGAATGAGCATCGGGCGAGACGACCCTTCGTCCCCAGAATGGTCCGTGCCTTCGCGATACCGATCATCCTCTTTTGGGGGCTTTTGGCGATCTCGACGAACGCCTTCATGCCGAAGGTTGAGGACGTCGCCGAGGAGCTGGCGGGGCCGATGGTGCCGCACTACGCGCCGTCGCAGCGGGCGTTGCTGGCCATCGGTGCGAAGTTCCACGAGTCCGATTCGACCAGCTTCACCATGCTCGTGCTGGAAGGCGACCGACCGTTGGGCCCGCCCGGCGGCGTGGCGCATCGGTACTACGACGACTTGATGCGCCGGCTCCAGCAAGACCGCAAGCATGTCCAGTACGTCATGGATCTGTGGGGGAAGCCGATCACCGCGGCCGGCGTGCAGAGCCTCGACGGCAAAGCCGCCTACGTGCTGACGCGTACGGCGGGCGATATCGGCACGATGCAAGGGAATGAGTCCGTTAAGGCCGTTCGGGATATCGTCGCGAAGGACAAGCCGCCGCCCGGGCTCAAGGTCTATGTCAGCGGCGCGGCTCCGCTGGCCACAGACGAACTGGATATTGCCAATTCGAGCTTGAACGACATCACGATCGTGACGATCTTCCTCATCTTCGGGATGTTGTTCTTGGTGTATCGCCGCGTTTCCACCCTGGCGGTGCCCCTGTACGGCGTTCTGTTCGAGCTGCTGGTCGCGAAGGGAGTCGTTTCAACCCTGGGCACTCTCGGGTACCTCGAGCTCTCGTCATTCGCGGTGAACATCGTCGTTGCGCTGACCCTGGGAGCGGGGACGGATTACGGCATCTTCTTGATGGGCCGCTATCACGAGGCGCGACTAGCCGGCGAAACCAAGGAGGAGGCGTTTTACACCGCGTATCGGGGGGTCACGCCCGTCATCCTTGGCTCGGGGCTGACGATCGCGGGGGCGTGTTACTGCTTGACTTTCGCGCGACTCAACTACTTCCACACCATGGGGCCCGCGGTCGCCATCACCATGCTGTTTACCATCGCCGCCGCGCTGACGCTCGGCCCGGCCCTGTTGACGTTGGGCAGCCTTTTCGGGCTTATGGACCCGAGAGGGACGGCTAAGGGGCTGCTTTATCGGCGGATCGGGACGAGCGTGGTGCGCTGGCCAGTGCCGATCCTCGCGGCCAGCGCCGCCGCCGTCATGCTCGGGGCGATCTTCGTGCCGTCGTATCAGGTGAACTACGACGACCGTCAATACCAGCCCCGCAATACCGGTTCCAACCAGGGTTTCGAAGCGGCGGACCGGCACTACGCGAAGAGCAAACTGTTCTCCGAGATGCTGATGGTCGAGACGGATCATGACATGCGAAACTCGGCCGATTTCATCTCGCTGGACCGGGTGGCCAGGGCTCTCATTCGCATTCCCGGCGTCGCGGAGGTGCAAAGCATCACCAGGCCCATGGGCCGTGCGTTGGAACATGCCACCCTGCCCTACTTGTGGACCACGTCGGGCAGCGGCAGCGGTCAGCAGCTCCCGTTCAACGTGCAGCAAAACGCCAATACCGACAAGCAGGCACAGATCAACGCGGACACGGTCAGGGTCTTGCGGAAAGAGATCGACTTCTTCCAACAAATGTCGGATGAGCTCCACAAAACGGCTCTCACCGTCGAGGATCTACATCGGGTCACCGATGACATGAATTCGGAAATATCAAATTTTGACGATTTCTGGCGGCCGATCAAAGCCTATTTCTATTGGGAGCGCCACTGTTTCGACGTCCCCATTTGCTGGGCATTCAGATCGCTATTCGATACTCTCGACAACATCGACCATTTGGCAGCTGATATCAAAGACGCCACAGCCTCCATCGATGCCATAGACAAGATCTTGCCGCAAATAATCACGCAGCTGAAACTCACGGCCGACGACACCGAGGCAATAACGGGTCTTTTACTCAACACTTACGGCCAGTCGGCCCTGCAGACGACACAAACCGACCAGACATACTACGACCAGGTCAATGTGGGGCTCGACTTCGACCAGTCCAAGAGCGATGACTTCTTCTACATCCCCCATGAAGGTTTCGATAACGAAGACGTCAAGACTGGTATCCAGCTCCTGATGTCGCCGGACGGCAAGGCTGCTCGGTTCATCGTTACCCACGAGGGGGACGCCATGGGCCCCGAAGGCGTGGAGCATGTCGACCAGTTCCCCGCAGCGATAACCACGATTCTGAAAGAGACGTCGTTGGCCGGCGCGAAAGTTTATATCGGCGGCTCGGGAGCGACCGACAAGGACATCAAGGAATACAGCGCATCCGATCTGGCTATCGTGGCCGTCGCCGCCTTCGTGCTGATCTTCTTGATCATGTTGTTCATCACGGGAAGTCTGATGGCCGCCTTGGTCATCCCCGGCACGGTGGCCTTCTCCTACGCCGGGGCGTTCGGGCTCTCCGTGCTCCTCTGGCAGCATCTCCTCGGCCTGCACCTGCACTGGTTGATACTGCCGCTCACGTTCATCATCCTGGTGGCGGTCGGTTCGGACTACAACCTGCTGTTGATCGCCCGAGTCAAAGAGGAACTCCACGCCGGGTTGCACACCGGCCTCATCCGCGCGCTCGGAAGCACGGGTGGTGTGGTGACGTCCGCGGGTTTGGTGTTCGCGTTCACCATGCTGGCGATGCTCTCGAGCGAGCTCAGGACCATCGGTCAGATAGGTTCCACGGTATGCATCGGCCTGCTGCTCGACACGCTGATCGTGCGTTCGTTCGTCGTGCCGTGCATCCTCAGCATCCTCGGGAAGTGGTTCTGGTGGCCAACACTTGTGCGTTCCCGTCCACTGCCGCAGCGCTAAAGGTTGCGGTCCGGCGCCGAACGATTCTTAACGAAGCCTCATTCGCTGGTGTGGACGATCAGCACGTCGGTCTTGGCCTTGCGGGAGACTTCGGATGGGACTGATCCCAGCAGTCGCCCGGCGACGGTGCTGAGCCCGACGTTGCCGACGACCAGCAGGTCGGCTTGGACCTCCTCGGCCAGGCGCACCAGCGCGTCGATGGGGGCACCGACGATCGGCTTCTCCTCCACATTCGTCGCCCCGGCTTTGTGCGCCCGCTCCCTGGCGTCCCGCAGGATCGCGTAGTAGGGGGTCTCGCCCACCAACCGGTAGTCCTGGCCGTGGTCGCTCCCCGGCGGGATGGCGTAGCGGCCCTTTTCCACGGGGACGGGGAGATGCGCCGTCGCAACGATCAATTTCGCGCCGTGATCCGCAGCGATCACGGCTGCGCGGTCCACCGCACGCAGCGACGAGTCCGAGCCATCGGTGCCGACCACGACCGTCTGATAGGCGCTCATTTCTCGCCCAGTGTAAGGCCTACACGGGTATTTAAGATACAGCCAAAAAGCTTCAGGCGATCCTTAGTAGCCGCTAGCGTTCCTTCGCCGAGTAGAGTATGCTCCCATAAATAGTGAACGTAACCGTTTACAATCCAGCGAGGACCGGAACCACCATGTACACCTCAACATCGCCTATTGATGAGCCCGCTACATATCGGTCGGAAACGCCGCTCGATGAGTTGGTCCCGGCGCCGGTGGTGGCGCGAAGGCGACAGCTGCGCTTTGCGCTGATGATAGGTGGGGCGATCGCGCTGGTCGCGGGGATCGTCTTCTTGGCGATCACCCGGCCGGCGAACGACGTCGCGCTGGGATTCGATGTCTTGCTGGTCGCATCCATAGCCACGACCGCGGTGCTCGTTTTCGTTCGTCGGCAGTTGGTCCCGCTGTCCGCGTTCACGACAGGTGTGTTGCTGATCTGCGATGCGTGGTTCGACGTGATGACGGCCGGCCCCCGCGATCTGTGGGCGTCCGCGCTGACTGCGACGCTCGTCGAACTGCCGGTGGCGGTCATCCTGATCGCCACCGCGCTGCGGATGTTGCGGCTGAACCGCGACGCGGTTGTGGCTGCTCGATTCCGGGATGCCGGCGTGGCGGCCGCCTCGGCTGCCGTAGGTCACGCCTACGCCTGATCGGCGATCTAGCTTAAGCCGTCCTCCGGTTCCGAGTCCTCGACGGTGCCCCCGTTGTTGCCGGCGTCGGTGACGCATCTGGCGCCGCTGCCGTCCACCGTCGCCCCGGTTGGAGTATTTTTAACTGGTGGGTCGCTAGCATGTCCGACCAGGCGAGGGCGTGGGGAAGGCCAGAGGGCGAGATGGCGTTCGAGCGTCACCGGCTGCCGACGTCGATCGGCCAGGGCAGAACGGGCAAGGTTATCGCGGCGGCTGCGGCCATAGCGTTCGCACCCGTCTCGGTGCTAGCCACCACACCCGCTGTGGCACAGGCCGCTCCATGGGCTCAGGCCGCGCTGCCAAGTCCCCCGCTCACGAGGACGATTCCGGCGGTGGCCGCTCTGGAGGACCCCGGTCGGCCCTGGTGGAGCATGGGGCTGCACTACCTGGTGTTGGTGATAGGAGTGTGCTTTGTCGCCTGGATGATCCATCGCTTCGCGAAAACGTGGAGGGTGGATCTGACAGCTAGCGCGCCGGCGCCGGCGCCCGCCCGGCGGAGCCTCGGCCGTGGTGGGTTCGAAGGCGTGCTAAGGGCCCGGAAAAAGACGGCGTTGGTCGAGGCCGGCCATAGATGCGCCATCCCCACCTGTCGGCACCCAACGACCGAGATAGCTCACATCGCGTCTGCGTCAGAGAGCCGTGACGACTCGTTCGAGAACCTCATTGCGTTATGCCCGAAATGTCAAAAGAAAGAAATCGATGCGCAGTCGATGCGCATGTATAAGCGCAATCTCGCGATTTTGAACAGCCGCTACTCTGATTTCGAGCGGCGGGTGTTCGACCAGATTGCCGAGACCGACCGGAGATCCTTCATTGTCGACGCGGGTTTGGAGCTCGCCCTCGTCCACGCAGTCAATGACGGCTTTTTGAGACAAGTTGAACTAGCGCCCGCAGCGATGCAACGGGGTGAACCAACCGATTACAGGTACGAGGTCACCGATGAAGGCCTGGACTTCGTCAACCGATACGTCTGTGGTGAAGACATATCGTGAGGTCCCCGCGTTGAAAAACAACGCATTTCGCGCATTCGAGCGATTCTGAAACCTGTTATCTCGCAACACATTTGCGAGTCTTGAAATTTCCAGACGCCGCGTGTGAAAAGTCATGCACCAGCGATCGGCGAACCACTGCTCGACACAGTGATCGTGCGCTCGTTCGTCGTGCCTCCGTCTTCAGAATCCTGGGACCCTAATTCTGGTGGTCGACGCTGGTGCGTTCCCGTCCGCTGAGTCCGCTAAGGCAGGGCTAGCCGCCGTTGGGGCAATAGGTCGCTTCTGCGGTGTTGACCATCGCTGTGACGTCGCCGAACGACAAGCCTTGGTCGCCCATGACGGCGTGGATGTCCTGGGCGATCCGGTCCGGCGATAGACCCACAAACCAGCGATCGAAGCAAATGTGGCGCGCCAGCTCGACCATGGCGACGTCATGGCCCTGATCCGGCGGCCACGTGAAGCCCTGGGCGTGTAGTTGAGCGAGGTATGCGCCGTCGGAGGGATCGGCGGTCGCAATCGCAGTGCTGGCAATCAGCGCGGCACCCGCCATTAAGGGGATGGTCGATCTGGTGAGCCAGCGAGGGGGAAGCATGGGATGCGTTTCCTTTCTTCGTTCTGGGCGTTCTTGTTGGCCTTTAGGGTGCCGACAGTGTGCGGGTACAAAGCGGCCCGGATATGAAGAATAGAGAAAGCTGGGAAAAACTGAGGAGTCGGCTTTTCATTCTTTTCGCCGGCGGAGCAGCTCAGGCCAGTTGGGCGGCACACGTCCGCCGGGACCGGGGACCACCTGGTCCAGCGGATGGCATTGCGGGGCGGCGAGTTCGGGACCCTCGTAGTAGCTGTTGCTCTCGTAGTCCCAAAACCAATCCTCGCCCGGCTCGAACGATCGGATGATGGGGTGTCCACTGTCTCGCCAGTGCGCGGTTGCGTGACGGGACAGGGAATCGTCGCAACAGCCGATGTGGCCGCAGGCGGCGCAGCGCCGCAGGTGCACCCACCAACCGCCGTCGGCGTCACACTCGCCGCAGCCGACACCACTGGGCGGCACAGATGGGTCGACATCAGCGGTCATCGCGACTCTTCTCTGCTACATAAGCACCAGCGTGAAGGGGTAACTGTAGCTGCCCGCGGGCCCACCGCCGCAGTCCGCGTCAAACGTCGAGTCCACCGAACCGGTGAGCGTCACCGCATCCCATATATAGGTGTCATGGGTGGCAAGGCCGTAGCCGATGCAGACGCGGCCGGTCGGCACCTCGGCTTTCATCGTGTATCGGCCATCAGCGAGTTGCGCCGCTCCGGTCCAGGGCAAGGCTCCCCCGTTTGGCCTGGGAACCGCGATCACATGGGGGCATCCAACAGAATCGCAGGCGATCGACCACACCCATGAGTGGGTCGAATCCCACTGGGCGACGAATTGGTAGTTGCCGGGAAGCATGTTCGCCCTGGCAGTTGGCGCAAGCGTCAGCCCGGCCGTCACCCAGGCCGCCGCGAGCGCCGCGGTCAGCATTGCAACCGGACGGATCGCCATTCGGGCAATATATCCGAGATATACCTTCCTGAACGATTACCTATACAAAAATCGATCAATGGCTAAGATGTCACGCATGGCGCGGAAGGCAGCTGGCGGCGTGACGGTGCGGGACGCCGGCGCTTTGCTGCGGGCCGCGGCCGCCGGGCTGGCGACGGTTACGGTGCTCGCCGGGGTGGTCGGACTGTGTTTCACCATGTTTCGCGGCGGTTTGGTCGACACCGTCCCTGTCACCGTGCTGAGTCCGCGCGCGGGCTTGGTGATGGACCCTGACGCCAAGGTGAAAATGCACGGTGTCCAAATCGGCACCGTCACCTCGATCGAGGAGCAGCCCGGCGGTCAGGTGGCGATCCACCTGGCCATGAACCGAGGCCGGTTGCGCCGCATCCCGAAGAATGCGCTCGTCGACATCGCCTCCTCGACGTTCTTCGGGGGCAAGTTCGTGCAATTGCTCGATCCCCCGGACCCTTCGCCGGAACCGATGTACGCCGGTCAGGTCCTGGATGCGAAACACGTGACCGTCGAGTTCAACACCGTTTTCGAGCAACTCAACGCGGTGTTGGCCAAGATCGACCCCACGAAACTCAGCGAGACCCTGGGCGCGATCGCGTCCGCGTTCAACGGTCGCGGCCAAAAGTTCGGCCAGACCCTCGCCGACCTTGATGCGTTTCTGGCGAAGACCCAGCCGAGCCTGGGCACGTTGAGCCACGAAATCTCGGTCGCACCGGCCGTGGTCGACTCCTACGCCGACACCGCACCGGATCTCCTCGCCACCGTTGACCACACCAACCAGATCAGTCAGACCATCGTCGATGAGCAGCACAACCTGGATGCGTTGCTGATCAGCGCGATAGGTCTCGCCGACCTCGGCACCGATGTCACGGGAAGCAACCGCCAGGCATTGACCAACGTCATGCATTTGCTGGTGCCCACGACCGACCTGACCAACAAGTACCACGAAGGCATAACCTGCAGCCTGATCGGCGCAATCCCGTTCCTTCACCTTCCGCCGGAGCCCGACCCAGGCATCTATGTCTACGGCGGCTTGATGCTGGGCGTCGAACGCTACCGCTACCCCGCGAACCTGCCCAAGGTCGCGGCCAAGGGCGACTCGCACTGCAGCGATTTGTTGCTTCCCAACGTGCCCTTCGAGGGACGGCCGCCGTACCTGGTCACCGACGTCGGCGCCAACCCGTGGCAGTACGGCAACCAGGGCCTCCTGGCGAACTCTGATGCGCTCAAACAGCTTCTGTTCGGGCCTCTCGACGGCCCGCCGCGCAACACCGCCCAGACCGGGCAACCCGGATGAGGGGCGGGCGGGCGACAGCGATCAAATTCAGTGCGTTCGCGGCGGTGATGGTGCTGGTGCTGATCTGTCTGTTCTTCATCTTCGGCCAATACCGCACCGGTTCCACCGTGGCCTATTCGGCTGAGTTCAGCGATGTGTCGCGACTGGAGGCCGGGGACTCGGTACGGGTCGCCGGTATCCGGGTGGGCACCGTTGCAAACGTCTCGCTGCGCGCCGACGGAAAGGTTGTGGTCGACTTCGACGTCGACCACAGCGTGCCGCTGACCGCCGGCACCCGCGCCGCCGTCCGCTATCTCAATTTGGTGGGTGACCGCTACCTGGACCTCATCGACGGGCCGGGGTCGGCGCAGCTGCTGGCGCAGGGGTCGCGGATACCGCTGGAGCGCACCGCGCCGGCTCTCGACCTTGACTTGCTGCTTCGTGGCCTCAAACCCGTTGTCGCCGGACTTAATCCGCAAGACATTAATGCGCTCAGCTCGTCACTGCTGCAGGTTCTGCAAGGCCAGGGCGGCACCCTGCAGTCACTGCTGTCGAAAACGTCGTCGTTCACCGCGTCGTTAGCCGACAACCGCCAAGCCGTCGAGCAAGTGATCGACAACTTGAACAAGGTGCTCACAACGCTCGACGACAAGGGGGACCGCTTTACCGCCGCGATCGATGACCTCAACCGACTCGCCAGCGGACTGGCCGCCGACCGCGATCCCATCGGCGCGGCCATCGAGTCGCTCGACAACGGCGCTGCCTCGCTGGCTGACCTGCTCGCCAACGCCCGATCACCGCTGACCGCCACGATCAACCAGCTCAACCGTCTGGCACCGTTGCTCGTCGCGGGCAAGGACAAACTCGACGCCACCTTGGGCAGGGCACCGGAAAACTATCGCAAGCTCGACCGGGTTCAGTCCTACGGCGGTTTCACCAACACCTATCTGTGCGGGCTCGCCATTCGAGTGAGCGACCAACAGGGCGGTACCGCCGTCTTTCCCTGGATCAAACAGACGACGGGAAGGTGCGCGGAACCCTGATGCTCAAATACCGTGGCGCCAAACTCATCCGAGCCGGATTCCTGGGAGCAGTCCTGACCGTCTTGGTGACACTGGTCATGCTCTCGCCTATGTCCCTGGTATCGCGCGCGACCACGGTCCAATACCGGGCGCTGTTCGCCGAGGCCGGCGGTTTGGCCACGGGCAACGCTGTCACCCGCTCGGGCGTCAAGATCGGCACCGTGTCGAACGTGTCACTGCGCGGCAAAGCCGTGTTGGTGACCTTCGCCGTGAAATCCACCGTGCCGTTGGGATCGCAGACCACCGCCCACATTCAGACCGGGACGCTCCTGGGTCAGCGCGTGCTGACCTTGGACTCGGCCGGCAGCGGCAGGCTGCATCCACATGACATCATCCCGCTCACCCATACGTCTGCGCCGTACACGCTGACCGACGCGGTCGCCGACTTCACCACCAACACCGCGGGCACCGACACGGCCGCACTCAACCGGTCGCTGGACACGCTGTCGACCACGCTTGATCAGGTCGCACCCCAGATCGGCCCGGCGTTCGACGGCCTGAGCAGGTTGTCGCGGTCCATCAACAGCCGCGACGAGACCTTGCGTGAGTTACTCAAGCACGCAACCGACGTCACCGCGATCCTGTCCAAGCGCAGCCAACAGCTCAACACGCTGATCCTCAACGCCAACGACCTGCTCGCAGTTCTGGTGGAGCGGCGCGAGGCGATCGCCGACTTATTGGCCCGCACCTCGGCGGTCGCCAAGGAGCTGAACCGGCTGGTCGCCGACAACGAAGCGGTGCTGGCGCCGACACTGGAGAAGCTCAACACCGTGACCGCGATGCTGGAGAAGAACCGCGACAACATCGCCCAGGCGCTGCCCGGCCTCCGGAAATACCTCGACGGCACAAATGAGGGGCTGGCCAACGGCTTCCACAACACCCTGTTCATCCCTAACCTGCCGCCGGCGCAGTTCCTGCAGCCCTTCCTGGACCACGCGTTCGGTTTTCGGCGCGGTACCGACGCCGGGCAACCGCCCGACAACGCCGGCCCACGCGCGGAATTCCCCTGGCCGCACAACGCAATCCCAAACAACGGGGCTATTCCAAACAACGGGGGGCAGCATCCATGATGTCGCGCAGGCGACTCACGCTGGGTTTGTCGGCCCTATTGGCAGGGCTGATCGTGGTCGGCGGGGCGCTTGTCGTCCGCGATGAGTTCTTTGACCCCAAGACAATCACCGCCTACTTCGCTACCGCCAGAGCCCTTTACCCCGGCGACGATGTTCGGGTCTTGGGCGTCAAAGTGGGCACGATCACCGCCATCGAGGCTCGGGCCACCGACGTCAAAATGACGCTGCGCATTGACCATGGCGTCCCCGTCTCGGCCGACGCCAAGGCGATCATCGTCGCCCCCAATCTCCTGGCCGCCCGCTATGTGCAGCTGACACCGGCTTATTCGGCTCCCGATGCGGCCATGCCCGACGGCGCGGCGATTCCCGTCGAACGCACTGCGGTACCGGTGGAGTGGGACGAGGTCAAGACCCAATTAATGCGATTGGCAACGGATTTGGGTCCCAACAGCACGGTGTCGACCCCTGCGGTCGCGCGATTCATCGACAGTGCCGCTGACGCGATGGGCGGCAACGGCGACAAACTGCGACAGACGATTGCGCAACTGTCACAGGTGGGACGCATCCTCGCCGACGGAAGCGGCAATATCGTCGACATCATCAAGAACTTGCAGACCTTCGTGACCGCGTTGAGCACGAGCGCACCACAGATCGTGGTTTTCGAGAACCGGCTGGCCACCTTGACCAGTGTGATCAATGACAGCAGATCGGATCTGGATGGCGCGCTGAAGAATTTGTCGACCGCGGTCGTGGAGGTGCAGCGATTCATCAAGGGCAGCCGCGATCCGCTCGCCGAAGGCCTTGTGCGGCTGAACAACGTCACCCAGAACCTCGTCGACAACAAGACTGAGCTGGAGAACGTCCTGCACCTGTTCCCGAACATCCAGGCCAACACCTACAACACCTACAACCCCGATATCGGCGGCCGGGTCGCGGGGATTTCCGCGCCCAACTTCGCCAGCCCCCTGCAGTTCATCTGCGGTGTGATCGGCGCGGTGCAGAACGCCACCGCAGCCGAAACGGGCAAACTGTGCGCGCAGTATCTCGGTCCCGCCTTCAGCGTCGTCAACCCCTTCCTTCTTGCGAATCTCAACTATCTGCCGATTCCGGTCAACCCGTTTCTGATGAAGTCGGCCAGCCCTGCCAACATCATTTACTCCGAGCTCGGATTGGCGCCGGGCGGCGCCGGCGGCAGTCCCGTGCCGCCGGAGATACCACCGGCGGTCTCCGCCTATACGGGTCTGGGAGACGTGCCACCGCCGGCGGGTTACGGTCAGCCGCCGAGTGGGCCCGGCCTGTATGCGCCCGATCATCTGCCGGCGGTACCCTCGCCCGCGCTGTATCCGGGAGCGCCGATACCACCCGGACCGGCCGGCCTGCCGCAGCTGCTGCTGCCGACGGAAGCGCCAGCGGCGCCGGCGCCGCCGCCCGGACCCACCCCGCCGGCGGGAGGGACTCCGTGATGACGAGCGGCGGGACAGCCCGCTTACGCCGCCTGGTAGCCGTGGTGGGCGCGGTCGCGCTGACCGCCACCGGGTGCGCTTTTTCGGGCCTCAATTCGCTGCCGCTGCCCGGTACGGTGGGCCGCGGATCCGACGCTCCGCGCTACCACCTCGAAATCGCGAACGTCAATGCGCTGGAATCGAATTCGCCGGTGATGCTCAACGACGCAGTGGTCGGCAGCGTCGGCAAAATGACGGTGAAGAACTGGCATGCCGACGTCGAGCTCTGGGTGCGTCCCGGTGCCGCGGTCCCCGCCAATGCTGTCGCCACCATCGGACAAACCAGCCTGCTCGGATCGCTGCATGTGTCCCTGGACCCGCCGCTGGGACAAGCGCCGCGCGGGCGGCTCACGCCGGGGGCCACGATTCCGCTGAGCAACTCGTCGACCTATCCGTCGACCGAGCAGACGCTGTCCGCGCTCTCGGTGGTCCTCAACGCTGGGCAATTGGGTCAAATCGGGGACGTGATCCACAACGTCAACGCTGCGCTGTCGGGTCGCGAAGGCCAAGTGCGCGATCTGCTCACTCGTCTCGACACGTTTGCTGGCACCTTCGACGACCAGCGCGACAACATCGTTGCCACCATCCGGGCCCTGGACCGGTTCTCCGGCCGACTGGCCGGCAAGGACGACGTCATCACCGCGGCACTGAACAAGGTCCCCCCGGCGCTCGAGGTGCTCGAGCGGGAGCGCCCGCGCCTCACCACCGCGCTGGAAAAGCTTGGCACCTTTAGTGATATCGCCGCCAGGCTGGTCCGCGACTCTGGCGGGGATCTAGTGAAAAACTTTCAAAACCTCGACCCGACGGTCGCGGCGCTCGCCGACGTCGGACCCGAGCTCGACGCCGTGCTGGCGAGCCTCCTGTTCCGGCCGTTGAACCAGAGCGAGATCGACCGCGCCGTGCGGGGCGACTACATCAACGGGTACCTGGTCATCGACTTGACAACTCCCAGGCTCAAGCGAACTTTCGCGCTGGGCACCCGCTGGGGGCAGGAAGGCGCACCCGTGGTCCCCGCTCCCGGCGACCCCTTCTATCAGCGCTACACCTACGACCCCGTGCAACCGGCCCACTGATGACACGTTTTGTGAGAATCCAGTTGATTATCTTCGCGATCGCGTCGATCATCGGGCTCAGCCTGAACGTCTTCGAGTACATTCAGGCGCCCACGCTGCTCGGCGTCGGCCGGCTGACGGTGAAACTGGAGTTGCCCAACGCCGGCGGCCTGTACCGGTTCGCCAACGTGACGCTGCGCGGCGTGCTAGTCGGCAAGGTGACCGCGGTGGATTTCACCCGCCGCGGTGCCGAAGCCACACTGTCGCTGGACATCTCGCCTCGGATTCCCGCCGACCTGCGCGCCGAAGTTCGTAGCGTGTCAGCCGTCGGAGAACAGTACGTCGACCTGATACCTCACGCCGACTCGCCGCCGTATCTGCGCGACGGGTCGGTCATCCCCGCCACCGCCGCAGTTCTCCCTCAGCCAGCGGGCCCGCTGCTGGATCAGGTCAGCGCGCTCGTCGCCAGCGTCCCCAAAGACAAGATCGGCGCGCTGCTCGACGAGTCGTACAAAGGCTTCAACGGGTCCGGTTTCGCTTTCGGTTCGCTGGTCGACTCGTCGTCCCGGATCACCGGCGACCTCAACGGCGTGGCCGACCGCAGCCGGACGCTCGTCGACGACAGCGGCCCGCTGATTGACTCCCAGGCGGCCAGCACCGACGCGATCCGCCGCTGGGCGCGCAGCCTCGCCGGGATCACCGAGCAGCTCACCACCGACGACCCCCAGGTGCGTAGCCTGCTCCGAAGAGGGCCCGATTTCGCCAGCGAGGTGTCCCGGCTGCTCAATCAGCTGAAGCCCACCTTGCCAATACTGCTGGCCAACTTGACCACCATCGGCCAGATCGCGGTGACGTACAACCCCTCCCTGCGGCAGGCGCTCGTCCTGCAGCCACCCCTGACGTCGCAGGAACAGGCGTCGGATATGACCCATAACCCGGTTGGCTATCCGCTGGGCGATGTCAGCTTCGCGCTGAACGACCCACCACCATGTACGGTCGGCTTCTTGCCGCTGTCACAGTGGCGCTCGCCGGCCGACACCACCGAGACCGACACCCCCGACGGCCTCTACTGCAAACTCCCCCAGGACTCGCCGATAGCCGTCCGCGGGGTCCGCAACTTCCCGTGCATGGGCCACCCCGGAAAGCGCGCACCGACAGTGGAGATCTGCGACAGCGACAAACCTTACGAGCCGCTGTCCATGCACCAGCATGTCCTGGGTGCCAACCCGCTGGATCCCAATCTGATCTCCCAGGGCGTCCCCCTCGACGATCGCGCCGGATTCAACCGCGACCGCATCTTTGGACCCGTCGAAGGCACTCCGCTGCCGCCGGCCGCGCCTGCGCCGCCGGTTGCCCCCGGCGTGCCCGAGCTGGCGCCGCCAGACATGCCGGACCCGCCCGCGGCGCCGAGTGCGTTCACTGGCTCCAACGACAGCGGTTCTCGGGCAGGGCTCTCGCTGGGCTTCGCGCACTATGACTCGAGCAACGGCAGCTATGTGGCGGGCAACAAGCAGCTCTTCACGCAGACCGACTTGGTGGCGCCGGGAAAGCGGCGCAACTGGAAGGATCTGATCCTGACCGAGAGTTGAGCCGCTAGGAGACCTTGACGAGCTTGAACGGCATGGATATGACAAGCGGCTGACTCCGGCCGCACCCGCCGCTCGGACCGCTGGTCAGGTCTTTGCCGGCATAGGTGGTCGAGTTGGGGTCAAGGGTGCCATCCGCGGCTACGGCGTAGAAGTCGAACACCTGATGGCCCGGGGCGCTGGTGCCGTCCGCGCACGGTTGCCAATTGGGCACGTCGCGTTTGACGTACCAGAGGTAGTTCGTGGTGTAGATGTCCGCGGTCCAGCCCTGATCGCTGGTTACCGTGCCCGAGCAAGACAGCGCGTTGGCGCACGTGGTCCTGATCGTCCACGTGCTTCGCACGGTGGCTTGGTCGTGGTAGACCTCGTTGGTTTGTGCCCACTGCCCGTTGGACGTGGCCGTCAAGGTCCCATTGATCGCCGGCCCGTCACCGCTGGCGCGGGCTACCAAACAGCCAGAGACTGCCAGCCCGACGACCGACGCGGTGATGGCGCACGCCGTACGAATCATTTTGTGCCGAAATCGATTCTTTGTTGATAAGTCGACCTCGAGTAGCATAGCATCCCAATAGCCGTCATAGGCGATTATCTGCGGGGAATGGAACCGATGGTGAGTGCAGGGCCGGAGCGCTGGTCATCAGGCATCAGGCTGGGTCGAGGCTCCCACCTCATGCAGGCCGTCGGCGGGTTGTACTCGATGTCGGCGGATGCGGTGAGGTTCATTTTCGTCCCGCCGTTTCAGTGGCGCGAGTTCTTAGACCAGTGCTGGTTCGTGGCGCGGGTTTCGATAGCACCCACGTTGTTGGTGGCGATTCCCTTCACGGTGCTGGTCAGCTTCATGCTCAACATCCTGCTTCGCGAACTCGGCGCGGCTGACCTCAGCGGCGCCGGCGCCGCATTCGGCGCAGTGACCCAGATCGGGCCGCTGGTGACCGTATTGATCGTGGCGGGTGCCGGCGCCACCGCGATGTGTGCGGACCTAGGTTCGCGCACGATTCGAGAAGAGATCGACGCGATGGAGGTGTTGGGCATCAACCCGGTGCAGCGATTGGTGACGCCGCGGATGCTGGCGTCCGGGCTGGTGGCGCTGCTACTCAACGGCCTGGTCGTGCTCATCGGAATCGCCGGCGGCTACGTCTTTTCGGTGTTTGTCCAAGACGTCAACCCGGGCGCCTTCGCCGCTGGCATCACCACGTTGACCGGTGTTCCGGAAGTGATTATTTCGTGTGTGAAGGCGGCGCTGTTCGGTCTGCTTGCCGGGCTCATCGCGTGCTACCGCGGACTGATCATCAGCGGGGGCGGCGCCAAGGCGGTGGGTAACGCCGTCAACGAAACCGTGGTCTACGCGTTCATCGCGCTGTTCGTCGTCAACATGGTCGTGACCGCCGTGGGCATTCAGTTCACCACCCGGAGATAGCGAAGTGGTCACGACGCTGCGAGCTACCTACCCACGCGCCTTCCGTGCTTTCCGGACTGTGCAATGGCCGCTGACCACGCTGGCCGGAATCGGTGAGCACACGAAGTTCTACGGCAGGGCGATCGCCGGAGTACCGCACGCGACCACCCACTTCCGGCGCGAAATCATCCGACTCATCGCCGAAATCAGCATGGGTACGGGCGCTTTGGCGATGATCGGCGGAACCCTCGCCATTGTCGCGATCATGACGCTGATCGCCGGCGGAACACTTGCGCTGCAAGGCTATAACTCCTTGGGCAATATCGGCATCGAGGCGTTGACCGGGTTCATCGCGGCATTCATCAACGTCCGCGTGACGGCACCGGTGGTCGCGGGCATCGGTTTGGCGGCCACCTTCGGCGCCGGTGTGACCGCCCAACTCGGCGCCATGCGGATCAACGAAGAAATCGACGCTTTGGAATCGATGGCGATCCGCTCAGTCGAATACCTTGTCAGCACCAGACTCGTCGCCGGCATGCTCGCGATCATCCCGCTGTACTCCATCGGCGTCGCCACGTCGTTTGCCGCCAGCCAGGCGGTCGTCGTCACGTTGTTCGGCCAGTCCGGTGGACTGTACGACCACTATTTCCATACCTTCTTGAACCCGATCGACCTGTTGTGGTCGTTTCTGCAGGGGGTCATCGTGGCCCTGGCCGTCTTACTCATCCACACGTACTTCGGCTATTTCGCCTCTGGCGGGCCGTCCGGGGTAGGGGCGGCGGTGGGCAACGCGGTGCGCACGTCGCTGGTGGTTGTGGTGTCGGTGACGCTGCTGGTAGCGCTTGCCGTCTACGGGCCCAACGGCAACTTCAACCTGGCGGGCTAGCCGGGGTGCTGCGCCCTCGCCACCGTTAATGGACCGAGCGCGCTTCGGCGACATCCTGCTCGATCGTCGCGAGATCGGCCTCGGAGTAATATTGACCGGCACGCATGACGCCTTGCACCTGGTGCAGGTGCTGCACGCTTTCAATCGGATTGGCCTGCAGCACAACGAGGTCGGCGGCGTTACCGGGTACGACCGTGCCCATCGTCGAGGTCCTTCCGAGGTATTCGGCCCCGTCGAGTGTCGTTGTCTGCAGCACCCTCAGCGGCGACAGGCCAGCCTTGGCGAACGCGTCGAACTCCTGATGCAGCGAGTGGCCCGGCACCTCCCACGCCGCCCCCGAGCAGTCGCTTCCGGCGAGGATCTTCACGCCCTCCTCGTCGAAGACCTTGGTGAGCCGAAGTTCGAGTTCGTAACTGTCCCTGAATGTCTCGCGGACATCAGGGGGTAAGTGGTCGAACCGGCGCCCGGAGTCGTGCCACTGCTTGAGCGTGGACGGGTCAACATAGCGGTGGTTGGGATCCTCGCGAAACTGCGGTTCGGCGCTGCACTTGCAGGTGCATTCCCGGATCAGGGTCGGCACCTGCCAGGTCCCGTCGGCGACAAAGCGGGCCGCGAGCTCACGGGCCAGCTCGTCATCGAAAGTGTCGACCGCGCGCCGCATCACGCCGGCCCGTTTGGGACCCTGCGAAACATACGGATTGAGGATCATCTTGCGACGCAGCGGCAAAAACAGCTCGTCGGCGAACGGGATACGGAACGGGATGGATTTCATCGGCTTGGCGTTCATCTCGCCAAGCAACGCGGGTTCCTCCGTGGAGCATGCCGCCAGGATCCCGGCCCCAGGACCAAGGTGCTCGATCGTCTTCATCCCGCGCGCTGACGCCTCCGCGACGTCGATGCCGACCGGCAGGTGGCCAAGGATCGGGATGCCGAGGCTGTTCGCCTCTTGTTGGGCGGCGAAAAAGACTGCGGGACTGACCAATCCGACCTTGATGAAATCCGCACCGCTCTCGTGCTGCTCGCGCACCGTGGCCACCGCGGCCTTGGCGCTGCCCGCGTTGAACGGGGTCAGCACTGTCCCCGGCATCTGCACCACATCCGGCCCTTCGACCGGCATCGGCAACTTGCCCACCCGCCGCTGTTTGAGCAGCTTCTTCGAGCCCGACATCTGCCGGAACCCGGTGATCCCCCGGGTAAGCATCAGCCGCAGCGTCCCGGTGGGGTCGCCGTCGCCGAGCGGGTGGGCGTGCATGTCCAGATAGCCGGGAACGACGTACTTACCGGCCAACTCCACGACGTGAGTGCCGGTGTCTCGCGGGTCCGTCGCGCCGATACTCGCGATTCGACCGCCCGCGGTGGTGACGTCCTGGTTGGCCAGCAGCGACCCGTCGCGAGTGTCGACAACGGTGACGCCGCGCAGAACCGTCCGGGCGCCAGGGCGCAAGCTCGATGTGACAGTCATCGCGAGGTTTTCCTTTGCCGTTGTGCCGCCCGCCATTCGATGCGACGGGCCGCAACGGCAGCCTAATCGATTGTCACGATAAATCGATTATCTGCCTAATAGTGATCGCGGCGTAGGGTCCGTCAGCCGCACGATTCCGAGTCCGCCGCGCCCGTCGTGGTGGCGTAGGCAATCAGAATCGAAGTCGTCAGGTTGAAGTGATCGGTGAGCAGTTCGACCGCCCGGTCGGCGTCGTGATCGAGCACCGCTTCCATCAGCCGCCGGTGCTCCCCCGCCACATCGCGTTGCTGCTCGCCCGGCGCCAGCGTCCCCGACCAGCGGCGATACAACTCCGAATGGTCGCGCAAGTTGCCGGCCAGTTCACACAGCCGCGGGCTGGGCGAAGCGCTGATGAGCGCGTCATGGAAGGCCGCGTGCGCGGCGGCCCAATCGTCGGTGATCGTCATGCTGGCCTTGTCGACGAGAAATGGGGTGCGCATCAGCCGGTGATGGGCGGCGACCACACGCGTCTCGTACTCGACATCGGTGTGCTCGACCGCCTCTCGCAACGCCGTCCCTTCGATCAGCACCCGCACCTTGGTGAGGTCTCGCAGATCGTCGATATCGAGCGACACCACGGAAAAGCCGAGTTGCGGGGTGGCCACCACCAGGCCCTGTTCGGCCAGGCGGGACAACGCCTCTCGCACCACCGACAGGCTCACGTCGAACTCGGTGGCCAACTCGCGCGGGCTGAGGCGGGAACCCGGTTCGAACCGGCCCGCCAGGATCGCGGCGCGCATCTGGGTGTAGACAGCCACGCTTAGGCTGGGCGCGTTGGTCGCGCTTGCGGCCGCCGACCCCGTCGATCGCCCCTTCGTCAATGCCCGTGTCGCCACTTTGGTAACTTCCTGTCGCCAGATCTGCGACACCGACGGACCCTGGAATAGCTGTGAAACAACAACTGTCAGCATAACCGATTTTATGTATGCCGACTATTGACTCCACCCCATGATCGATTCTGGCTCGCGGTGTGTAGTCGCGGGAACAGCGTGGCGGACGGCGAATCCGGTTCCAGCGCCAAGCGGGCCCCCCTTAGGGCGGGGGCCTGCGCCAGGGCGGCGGCCAAGCCCGTGACCATCGGTGCCGGGGTGAAAGGGAAGTCGCTGCCGTACAGCAGCCGTTGCGGCTCCACGAGTGCCAGCAGCGCGTCCAGCGCGACCGGGAGCGGCAGTCCGGCGAGGTCGTAGTACAGCCCGGCGAGCATGGCGGGCACATCGACCGGCGTTGCGGTCAGTGCCGAGAGCGCGGCTACCCGATGAGCCACGTTCGGAAGCACCGCCCCGGCATGCGGGACGATCCAGCGGATCGCCGGAAAGTCGACGAGCGTTCCACTCAAAGCCAGGTCGACGACGCACCGGGTGGTGTCAAACAAGAACTCGATCATCGGGCGCGGCCGGCCCATCGCGACCGCCTCCCAGCACGGCGGGGAGGTCGGGTGCAGGGTCACGACCGCGCCGCGAGCGTTCATTTCGGCCAGCACCGGCGCGAACTCGGGATCACTGAGGTAGCGGCCGTGATAGTTCGTCTTCAGCGCGACCGCGTCGGCGCCGACTTCGTCGTAGGCGTGGGTCAACTCGAGCAGTGCGCCGTCCACATCGGGCAGCGGCAGCACCGCGGACAACCCGAAACGCGCCGGTTGGGCGGCCACGATCTGCGCGCCCGCATCGTTGACGTGGGCCGCCAGATCGCGAGCCGCCACGTTCCGGCCAGTCGAGTCCGCGCCGAAGTGCACCCCCGGGGAGGAGATCGACACGACCGCGGCGCTGACGCTCGTCGCCGCCATCAGCTCGAGTGCCGCCTCAAAGCTCCAGCCCGGCATGCCCGGCATGCCGTCGGGCTGCCCGTGACCGGCGGATTGGCACTCCGCGACGTAACGCTCGGTGAGGTAATGCGCGTGTACGTCGAGCCATCCGGTCATGAGCTCGCCTCCTAGTCGTCTGGTGAGGAAAAAATCGATTCTACATTGACTTGTCGACTTCGTCTGTCGTAGTGTCAACCCGTGCGAATTGCCAACGCTGCAGGCCGGGCCACTCTTGTCGATAGTTCCGGACTCGGGCTCGACGTCGAGAAGGGCAGCGACGGCCGGTTCGCTTCCGACCCGCAGGCACTATTCGAACAGTGGGATGCGCTGCGCGCCTGGGCGGACCAATCGCCCGCTCAAGGTGAGTTCCCCATCGATGACGCCGAGCTGGGAGCACCGACGCCGGCGCCGCGGCAGGTGTTCGCGATCGGCCTGAACTACGCCGAACACGCCGCGGAGTCCAATCTGGGCCGCCCCGATACCCCGCCGGTGTTCACCAAGTTTCAGACGTCGATCACCGGACCCACCGCGACAGTCACGCTGCCCAGCAGCACCGTGGACTGGGAAGTCGAACTCGTCGTCGCCATCGCTCGCGGCGGCACTCGCATTGCCGAAGCCGAAGCGTGGAGCCACGTGGGGGGCCTCATGGTCGGGCAGGACTTGTCGGAGCGCACGGTGCAGCTCGCCGGACCCGTGCCACAGTTCTCGCTCGGCAAGTCCTACCCAGGGTTTGCACCGCTGGGGCCGGCGCTGGTCACCATCGACGAGGTCGACGACCCCGACGATCTCGAGCTTGGCTGCACACTCGACGGTGAAGTCCTGCAGCACGGACGCACCCGCGACATGATTTTCGGTGTCCCCGAGCTGATCGGACGGCTCTCCGCGATATGCCCGCTGCTGCCGGGCGACATCATCTTCACTGGCACGCCCTCGGGGGTGGGTGGGGCCCGCACCCCGCCACGGTTCCTGTCGCCGGGAGCGACCCTCACCAGCTACGTCACCGGCGTCGGCGAACTTCGCAACAATTTCGTCGCAGCGGCCGATTACCTCGAACGGTCTTAGGCCGGAAAGCGGCGCGTCATGGCATTGCATCGGTTGAACCAAATCACCATCGGTGTGCCCGACGTCGAAGCCACCGCCGGGTACTACGCAGATTTCGGACTGACGTCATCAAAGCCCGAAACCAGTACGGAGGGTGCGTCTTTGGCGACCCGCGACGGCGGCGAACAACTGCGCGTCGTGCACAGCGAGCGCCGGAGACTGGTGGAGATGCGCATTGGCGCCGATGATCCCGACGACATCGAGCGCATCGCCGCCGCACTGGCCCGGCTCGACATCGCGGCAAGCCAAACCAGCGTAGGCATTCGCGCTCACGACCCCGGTACCCAGGTGTCGGTGGTGGTGGAGGTCGCCGATCGGATCATCCAACACCCAACGCCCGCACCGCCCTACAACGCGCCCGGCGACGCCGCCCGACCTAACACCCGCGCGCCCAGCATCGGACGTGCCGACCGCGTTCGCCCCCGCAAGCTCGGGCACGTCGTACTCGGCTCCACCGACCAGGAAGGGTCGCAGCGGTTCTTCAGTACCGGGCTCGGCCTCAAGGTCAGTGACGCGGTGCCGGGCCTGGCGGCGTTCATGCGCTGTTCGACCGACCATCACAACGTTCTGATCCAGCAGGCGCCGCTGGCGTTTCTGCACCACACCGCGTGGGAAGTCGACGACATCGACGAGGTTGGCCGCGGTGCGACGGCGATGCTGGAGAACCATCCCGAGCGGCACGTGTGGGGCCTGGGCCGCCACCACGTCGGCTCGAATTTCTTCTGGTACCTGCGTGACCCGGCGGGCAACTTTTCCGAGTACTACTCCGACTTGGATTGCATTGTCGACGACGCGATGTGGACGCCCGGGGTGTTCGAGGGCGCCAAGGGTCTGTACAACTGGGGCCCGCCGCCACCGCCGTCGTTTCTGGCGCCAGAAGACCTGGCGGAGCTGATGGCCGCGGGCCACGCTGGCATTCGATGACCCACGACGTCGTTCAGATCCAGCAGCTCATCCTGCGCGAGCGGCAAGGCCGCGACCGCGGTTGGTGGGAGCGCATGCGCGCGGCCTACGCTGCCGACGCCACGGTGACGGTGAGCTGGTTCGAAGGCAGCGCAAGCGAATTCATCGCTCGCTCGGAGCAGATGGCCGCCAACGGTGACCGCGCCGTACACCGATTGGCGCCACCGGTAGTCGATATTGTCGGCGACCGCGCCGTCGCCGAAGTTCCGGCAGGCATCGAACTGCGTGTCGAAATCGGCGGTGCCGAAGTCGATCTCGCCTCCTACACGAGGTTGCTGTATCGCGCGGTGCGGGCCGATACCTGGCAGCTGTGCTCACTGGCCGCCGTCTACGAACGCGACACGATGGTCCCCGTCATACCCGGAACGGTCCCCACGATCGACCAAGCGCGGCTTGCTTGGTTTCGTCCTACTTATCGTTGGCTGGCTTACCACCTCAGCGAGAAGGGCTACGCCGTCAGCCCGGATCTGCCCGCCGATGATCGGCCAGACACCGTGCAGGCCATCTACGCATGCACGTTCGACTGGTTGCGAGCAGCCTCATGAACACTTCTCGCGTCGATCCCCAACGCTTCCGTGACCTCATGGCCGCCGTGTGCGCACCGGTCACCATTGTGACCACCACCGACGAGAACGCCCCCTACGGCGCTACGGTCAGCTCGTTTGCGTCACTGTCACTGGAACCGCCGCTGGTGACCATCGCGCTGGATCGACATTCCGCGCTGCTGGCCCATATTCGCGCGGTCGGCCGGTTCGGCGTGAACCTGCTCAACCACGCCCAGAGCGAGCTTGCGACGTTGTTCGCCCGCCGCGGAGCCGACCGATTCGCCGAAACCGAGTGGTACCTCGACGACGGGCTACCGCGCCTCGAGGGTGCGGCCGGCTGGATGGTGTGCGGCGTGCATGACGTGGTCGCCGGCGGAGACCACGAACTGATCATCGGCAACGTCGAGGGTGTGGGCCGCACCGAATTGGCGCCGCTTATCTACGCTTACCGCACTTTCGGTACGCACTCCCGCTACGACCGGCGCCCCCGCGCTTTGATCGTCGACCACATCGCCGCTTGCGCCCGCTGAAAGGAATCACTGGAACATGACGACTCTGCAATCAACAGCTATACCGTCCCCGGCGGAGCTGGTCGCCCGGGCCCGTGACCTACATGCTTTGCTGGCGGGCAACGCTGCACAGGGCGAGCAGGATCGCCGCGTGATGGAGGAGTCCATCGCCGCGCTCACCGACGCAGGGATGTTCAAAGTGGCACAACCAAAACGCTACGGCGGCTACGAAACATCGATACGCACAATGCTCGAGGTGTCCGCCGCGGTGGCCGAAGCCGACGGCGGCACCGCGTGGGTCGTGGCGCTGTCCAACGTGTGTGCGTGGATGGTGGGGCTGTTTCCCGAACAGGCCCAGGACGACATATGGAAAGAAAACCCCGACGCCAAGGTCTCCGGGGTCCTTACGCCCACCGCCGAGACGGTCAAGGTCAACGGCGGCTACCGGGTGACCGGACGCTGGTTCTACAACTCCGGTTCCTGGCACGCCGACTGGGCCGGGGTCGGTATCCCCGTCACCGACGAAAACGGGCAGCTGATCGACCAGGGGATGGCCCTGATTCCCCGCAGCGACCTGGGACTCGAGGAGACCTGGTTCGTGGCGGGCATGAAGTCATCGGGATCGAACTGCTTGATCGCCGACGACGTCTTCGTGCCGCGGCATCGCGTCGTATCGGTTCCCCGTGCGCTCGGTGGACAAAACTTCACCGAGCACACCGACGAGGCCCTCTACCGCTCGGCACTGGCGCCGGTCCTCACCCTCGTCCTGGCCGGCCCACAATTAGGCATGGGACGGAAAGCGCTCGATATTGTGAAAAGCAAAGCCAATAAGCCGATTTCATACACGTTCTATGCCCAACAGTCCGATTCCGTGGCATTCCAGCTGCAACTTGCCGAAGCGGCGATGATGATCGACACCGCTCAGTTGCACGCCTACCGCGCCGCTGATGACATCGACAATGCTGCGGCCTCCGGCGCCTCCCTTGATGTGTTGACCCGCGCCCGGGTTCGGGCTGACACCGGCTGGGCCGTATCCAATATCACCAAGGCGATCGACCTGCTGCTCTCCGCCCACGGCGCCGGCAGCTTCGCCGAAGTCAATCCGCTGCAACGGATTTGGCGCGACTCGGCGACCGCGGCGCGGCATGCGCTGGTCGCACCTGCGATCAACTACGAGGTGTACGGCAAGGCGCTGCTCGGTCGCGACGACTTGCCAACCCCACTAGTCTGAGTCCTTGTGACGAATTCGGGCATCGTCTGGCAACCCGACCCGACGGTCGCCGCCCGCAGCGCCCTGGCTGAATTCACCCGGCGGGTAGAGCGCGGCCACAGCCTACGTTTACCCGGCTACCACGACTTGTGGCGCTGGTCTGTCGAAAACGTGGAGCAGTTCTGGTCGGCGCTGTGGAACTTTTACGACATCAATCAAACACCCGCGCCAGAAACCGTGCTTTCCGCCCGAATTATGCCGGGAGCCAACTGGTTTCCGGGCGTGCGGCTCAACTTTGTGGACCGCGTTTTCGCCGAACGCGATCCCACCGCAACCGCCGTGATCTCGGTAACCGAACCTGGTGACACCGAGACACTGAGCTGGGCAGAACTTGAAGCCCAGGTCGCGGGCGCCGCTACGATGCTGCGTGACCTCGGAGTAAAACCCGGCGACCGGGTGGTCGGTTACCTGCCCAACTGCACCGCGGCGGTGGTGGGGTTTCTTGCCGCTGCCAGTCTGGGTGCGATCTGGTCTTGCTGCGGAACGGATTACGCTGCCGCGGCAGCGGGTCGCCGACTGAGCCAACTAGAGCCGACAGTGCTCATCTGCGCTGATGGCTATCATTTCAACGGCCGCGAACACGACCGCAGATCCGAAGCCACCACGCTGGCCGGCATGCTGCCGGGGCTGACCGCAGTGGTACATGTCAGGCACCTGGGCCTCGCAACGCCCACATTCGCTGTGCCAACGCTGGATTGGCCAGCTGAGCTTTCACGCCGCGTCACGCTGTCAATACAGCCAGTAGCGTTCGAGCATCCGTTGTGGGTGTTGTATTCGTCTGGCACCACCGGAATCCCCAAAGCCATCGTGCACGGACACGGCGGCGCCGTGCTCGAGGGCTTGAAAACCCTCGGTTTGCACATGGATCTGTCCAGCCGCGATCGCCTGTTCTGGTACACCACCACGAACTGGGTGATGTGGAACATTGTGGTGGAAGCGCTGCTCCTGGGAGCCTCGACGGTGGTTTACGACGGCAGCCCGACGCACCCGGCGTGCGATCGGCTTTGGCAGCTCGCCGCCACCAACCACGTCACGGTGCTTGGCGTCAGCCCCGGCTACCTGTCAGCGTGTGAAAAGGGCGGCGCTGAGCCGGCACGCACATACGATCTGGCGAACTTACGTCAGTTGGGCGTGACCGGTGCGCCGGTGCCGACATCCACCTACCATTGGATTCAACACGAGTTCGACGGTCGCCTGCCGCTGGTGTCGATGTCAGGTGGCACCGACATCGTCTCGGCGCTGGCCAACGGGGCACCGACGCTTCCCATCCGGCCCGGCGAAATCGCGGCACCTGCGCTCGGTGTCGCACTCGACGCTTTCGACGCCGACGGCCATCCGGTACGCGGTGCAGTCGGAGAACTTGTCATCACCGAGCCAATGCCGACGATGCCGCTCTACCTTTGGAACGATCCCGACGGAAGCCGCTATCACGAAACGTATTTCAATGTCTACCAGGGCATCTGGCGCCACGGCGACTGGGTCACCATCACCGAGCACGGCGGCTACATCTTCCACGGCCGTTCCGACGCGACCCTCAACCGGCATGGCATAAGGCTGGGTAGCGCCGACATCTACGACATCGTCGAGGCGGTGCCCGGCGTGCGGGAGTCGTTGGTGATCGGCGTCGACCAGCCCAACGGCGATTATTGGATGCCGTTATTCGTCGTTCTAGAAGGCGAACTCGACCACAGTATGCGTACCACCATCGTTGACCGGTTGCGGCGCGAGGCCTCGCCCCGCCACGTGCCGGACGAAATCATCGCGGTCCCGGCCATCCCGCACACCCGTACCGGCAAGAAACTCGAGGTGCCGATCAAGCGGATCTTCCTCGGGGCCGATCCCGCCCGCATCGTAGATCGCGATGCAGTGGACGACCCGGCCGCCCTGGACGCCTTCATCGCGTTGGCCGCGAGCCGCAATCCGCCCAGTTTCAACTGAACTTCTTTCGCCCAGAGCTTGATGTCGCGCCGGTGGGGTAATCAAACCCACAGCATTTGTCTGCGCGGCAGGCACGGTCGAAAGGATCGGACCAATACGTTGGCAGGACATCGGAAACCGGGCTGCTGGAACAATTGTGTAGGGTTCAGCGGATCCGGCGAAACCACAAGTCCGCGCCGCCCGACCACAGCAGGCAAGAGCTGCTGTACCGCCCAACAGTGCGCGGGCTCGTGCCGCACTCCCGAAGGGCGCTCACATAATCGTTGAAATACTCGGCCACGCCACTGCGAAGGTCTTCAGGGGCTGCTCGTGCACGCCGAAGAATCGATGATGCTCGTTATCGGCTTCGGTTACGGGGCCTGAGTCCAAGTCGACGGAGTCCTCGTGCGGCGCTGGCCCGCATCACGCCCACCGCCAGACCAACGCCGCGACGCGTAGCCGGATACCACATAATTTCGTTTGACGGTGTGGGAAGTCGGGGCGCTGTAATGGCTTGGTGGCGGCAGTATTTCAGGATTCCCGCACTCCCGCCGAAGCGCGCACCGATGCCCGATTCCTTCCAGCCGCCCATCGGCAAGGCGACACAGAAGGCGTTGGCCATCACATCGTTGACGTTGACCGCACCGGCCTCGATCTGGCGGGCGACCCGTAGCCCCCGGTCGACATCTCTGGTCCACACCGACGCCGACAGCGCGAAGTCGGAGTCATTCGCCAGCCGGATGGCTTCGGCCTCGTCGGCCACCTTGATCACCGGCAGCGTCGGTCCGAAGGTCTCTTCACGAATGCAGGCCATCGTGTGGTCCACCTCGACAAGTACCGTCGGCTCGAAGAATGCGCCTGCGCCGGTTGGCTTTCCACCGGTCAGCACCCGGGCCCCCTTCGCGACAGCGTCATCGACGTGGCGGGCGACCAGGTCACGCTGGGCAGCGTTGGCCATCGCACCGACATCGAAATCGAAGCCCCGCCCGTCGTGACCTTGCCGCAGTGACGCCACCTTTGCGGTCAGCCTCTCGACAAACCGGTCATATACCGGCGCCTCGACGTAGATGCGCTCCACCGACGTGCAGACCTGCCCGGAGTTGACCATCCCGCCCCAGGTGAGACCATTGACCGCGCGCTCGACGTCGGCGTCGGCAAGCACCAGTGCCGGGTCCTTACCACCGAGCTCAAGACTGCACGGAATCAGCCGTTCGCCGCAGCGCGCGGCTATCCGGCGACCTGTCCGGGCGGAACCAGTGAACTGCACATAGTCAACGAAATCCGTTACAGCCTCACCGGTTTCGCCCCGTCCAATGGCGAGATCGAACACGTGCGGCGCGCCGATCTCCCGCCAGCCCTTGAGCAATTCGACGGCACTCAACGGTGTGACTTCCGACGGTTTGACCAATACGGCTGCACCGGCTGCCAGCGCGGGAATCGAGTCCATTGCCGGCGCGGCAAACGGGAAGTTCCACGGCGTGATCACACCCACGACCGGGTAGGGGCGATAGTTCGTGTGCAGCGCCTTGATCGCGAACAACGGGCTGTGCGGCTTGGCGCGGGTGTCGGCGAGAAAGCGTTCGGCGTGATTGGACCAATACTTAATCAAGTCCGCGACCGCGGGCGCCTCGACGACGGCGTCGGCGCGGGTCTTTCCGGTTTCGGACTGCAGCACGTCGGCGATGTGCCGGGCGTTATCGAGGATCCAGTCCTGATAGCTCAACAACCAATCCCTGCGGCCGCGGGCACCCATCGACTCCCACTCTTGTTGGTTCGCGCGCAGGGAGTCGACCTTGGCGCGCACGCCCTCCGCCGATTCCACCGGAACCCGGCCGACTAACGCGCCGTCAGCAGGATTCATCACGTCGATGGAGCGGTCCATGCTCACTAGGCGATCTTCGTCATTTTCGCCAGGTCGTTGATCGCGGGATACGTTGTCGCGTAGTACGACTGCGGCAATACCCCGATGTCGACCAGGGCGTCGGTGACACCCTGCTGTCCTCCGACGACCAACTCTTTCCAGATCACCGCGGGGTTGTTGTGCGGCAGCGGGGACGGTGTGTAGTCCGGCTGCCAGATGAGCTCGTTGTAGGGCGGCGGGACATTTCGCAGCAGGTCGTCCACGGGACTGAAGCCTGGCCACAACTGGCCGCCGGTGGGGATGTTGGCGTAGCCATTGGGGTTGTAGCCCAAGTTGACGAGCACCCTGAGATCGGGTTGCAGCAAGTCGGCCACCGGAGTGCCCACGACTGGAATCGCGCGGATGGGATCCAGCAGAGGCAAGTTCTGGTCCGGGATCATGTAGTACTGGGTGACGCCGCCGTCGGCGTAGTAACCCGGCGACGTCGCCAATGGCACCGCGCTGTGCAGCTGCGCCGCGGTCAAAAACGCGTACTGCGGGTGCACATAGATGGCACCGGCGACGGCGTTCAGGTCGGCCACGACATCGAGCGGGTATTGCGGAAAGTTGGCCAGACCGTCGTACTCGGAGGTGTAAATGGTTGTCGGGTAAGGGGTGTTGGGTGGCATTGCGCCATAGGTCGAGATGTCCAAGCCTGGGATGTTGAACGAGAAGCGCGAGAAAATCCCCCCGTTGGGGGTGTCCCCATTGCCGATCAGCATGAAGGACAGGTTGCTGGGGCTCGGCGCCTCGCCGGGTGGCAGCGCGTCAAGAGCTCGCATCTCGAGTGTCGCGATACACGCACTCTGGGAATAGCCGAACACGAGGGTGTGGCTGCCGGCGGGCGCGTTCATGATGGCGTTATTGAGAATGATCTCGCCCTGGACCACCGATTGGTCCAGGGTTAGTCCGCTGACGAGAGGGATGAGCCCGGCGCTCTCGGGTGTGTACAGACCGAACGGGCTGTAGCCGGTGTAGTTGGGGTTGGATTGGATGAACAAACTGTTTATCGCGGCGACGTAACCGGGTGTCGGTTGCGGGTTAAAGGTTCCGCCCATGATGAGCGCGATCTCCGACCCACTCGCAGTGGTGGTGACCTCCTGCACCAGCGAGCCATTTGCGGCCTCGGCGCGCGCATACGAGCCCGCGCCAGCCTCGAGCGCCTCGACGAACGCGCTGTGAAACGCCGCGGCTTGTGCGCTCACCGCCCGGTACAGGTGGCCGTGGCTGGCAAAAACTTTTGCGATCTGCGTCGACACCTCGTCAGCAGCCGCGGGCAGCATCCCCCTCGTTGCGGCACTGGCCGCGTCCGTCGCGATGGCGACGTCCGAGCCGACTTTCGCCAAATCCTCAGCAGCTGCCGTCAGTAAATCTTCTACCGCTACTAGATACGACACTCCGCACCCCTAACCCGGCCTCCGGGTCGCATTGCCGACGTCACGCGTTCTCCCGCAATACGTAAAGAACCTGATGTTAGTGAACTGTAGATGTGCATGTCACGCATTGACAATAACGAGATTCCACCGATGCCTGCATCGACGCGCGCTCACCGATGAGTACTCCCGCTGGTCTCGAACTGAGAGCGGGGCCGCAGCCGCACCGCTCTTGTGCTCCACCTGATCAGTTTGCTAGGCGACGACGTGACACCATGGGTGGGCTACTCGCGTGCGGAAAGCACAAAGCGACGCTCAACAGAGCGATACCCACCACCGTGTTGTCAGGTGAAAGCCCCTCGGAGACGGTTCCGGGTCAGAGACATGGAAACGTTATGCGCTACAGGAGATTTCGTTGTGAGGCGCTGATTTCCTGCCCGATGACCTGTCGCCCGTCGATGTCATTGACATGACCGCGCGGTCGTGTCGGCCTGCGGCGATAGCGAGAGTCGAAGATGGCTGAGTTAGTTTCAGAAAATAATTAATTCGCTGGTGCAAACGGTGTCGATTTGAGTTGCACGCCATGTGTTTTGCGAGACGTCGATTGCTCGCCGTCGATCTGAAACCAGTACCGATTTAGGGCCATGGCGCGTACCCTGACCTGCATGGCTACCAAGACCAAGGTCAAGGTCTGCGTACATTGTGGCCACACGTTCGATCCGAACGACCGACCGCGTGACCTGTCCGATCCGGACTGGCTTCCGGACGCATCAGTTTATTGTTCGCCTGAATGCAGTGACCGGTACCATTGCGATATGGGCCATTGCTGCTCGACCCACGTAAAAGAGAAGGCTCGGCGCGAAGCCGCAAAGGCGGCGCGATGATCCGCGCTTCCATCCGATAGCCGGACTCGCCGCCACTTTCTGCAACGAATTGGCTATTTGAAGCGTAACTCCACCATGAGGGCGCCTAAGAATATAGCGAGCGGGATATTCCCGACAATCGAGTCTTCACGATAAATGTCGGTTTCGTGCGCTCTGACGGCTCGGTGCGGACTGAAGTCCTTAAGAATGTCATCGATTTCAATCGCCGACGAGTGCGCCAGGAGCCCGCACGGAAAAAACCCCGAACCTAACGTAGGTTCAGGGCTATTCCGATGTCTTGCGACACCACAGCCGCCGGGTGACAACTTACGAACCAGGATATGTCATCCCGCGGCGTCTCTCACTGCTTAGCCGCGTCACGGGATGGTCAGGAGCTGCCCGGGGAAGATCAGATTGGGATCGTGAACCTGCGGATTCGCCGCTTCCAGGGCTCCCAGGCTCACCCCGAAATTCTGAGCAATGCCGCTCATGGTGTCACCCGGCTGCACCACATAGGTCACGACACTGGCGGGGATGGTGAGGAGCTGCCCGGGGAAGATCAGATTGGGATCGTGAACCTGCGGATTCGCGGCTTCCAGGGCTCCCAGGCTCACCCCGAACTTCTGAGCAATGCCGCTCATGGTGTCACCCGGCTGCACCACATAGGTCCCGGGCGGTGGGGGATTGACCGGGACGGTTACGACCTGTCCGGGGAAGATCAGATTGGGATCGTGAATCTGCGGGTTCGCTGCTTCCAGTGCCGCCAGGCTGACACAGAATCGCTGGGCAATTTCGCTGAGCGTGTCGCCCTGCTTGACTACGTACGTGAACATTGGTGGTTCCTTTCTGGTGTTATGGGTCCGCCTTGGCAAACTGATCTGACGGATAAGCGGACGCTACGGTCCAGGCCGCGGCCGCATCAATGGGCCGGTCCAGTGAGCGGACCGCAGTACAAGCTGCGATCGGTGCCGAATAGACGGCGAATTGTGTTATTCCGCTATATTCGAGGCTTAAGGCACCGGCACCTCATCGTCGGCGGGCTGACGCTCCACTGGCAGCGACGACGCTCCTGAACCCCGTGGCAGGAATCGGGTAATCCGAGTCGATGTCCGAGCCCATAGTTCTGATTAAGGGGTTTAATTCAATGACTGTCCTCACCCGTCTGGCCGACGTGCTGCGTCGAGTCAATAACCACAGCGACGCGATCACCCGCCTCAATCAAAGCTCATTTCACGCCAACGACCTGGACGGCGCCATAATGCGCGTACAGACCGGCCAGCAGACGTTCTATGTCGAACTGCAGCCGCTCCGGTCCATCCCGGTGGCCGACATCACGTTTGAAGGCGTGTTCATTCAGCCCGCCGTGGTGTTCTGGCCGCGCTGGCTCATCTCCACCGAAGACGCTGAGCTGGCGATGGTGGTGAAGGTCGAAGAGGCCGCGCTGCACTCCGCCTCCGACAGCGAATAACCCCAGACTCGTTACCAATTCGTCGAGAGACCAGTTCTCGTACCTAGACCGCTTTGTCTTGTATATGGCCTACCGCTGCAGAGGTCGCCCCAGTCGTCGTAAATTTCGAGGGGCGGTCCCCCATCTAAGCCCCACCGCGCAGTAGATCTCAAGATTTCGGTCAAGAACAGCCGTTGCGCAGTCCGCAGGGCGCATCGCGGCCTGATTGTGGTGGGCTGGTTAGGTTTCAGCCACGACGAGGCTGCAGGTGTTGCTCCACAGCCGGCCGCACGCGCCGTCAGGATCGCAGCGGTGGTCGCTTGCGGCGATGGATAATGTGCCCGTGACGCTGCTGGGTAGCTCGCAATGGAGGTAGCCGTCGCCGTCGGTCACATACGTGAGGTAGTCGTCGATGTCCTCTCCGGCGCGGGTGATCCGGATGGTGACGTTGTGTTCGGGCAGAAATCCGGAGCCGGTGAGGAGGTGCCCGTGGGCGCCAATAGTGGGAGTGGCAGAGGAGTGCGGTGTGGCCGGGTTATCTGACACCGAGGTGGGCATGGGCCGCTCCTATTCGGCTTTTCGGGCCCGCGCTGTGGTCGATGCTGTGGGGGTGGTCGTCGATCGGCGGGCCGGGTGGATCACTCCATCCGATACCACAGGTACGTGATATGCAAGCATAGAAAACCTTGGGTCTGGTCAAGCCAACCGGAGGGGTGTGCGTTACGTGCCCTGTACTCGCTGAAGGGCGATGCCGATGCGGCGCGCGGCATGCGATACCACGGTGGGTAGGCCGACGGGGAGATCGTTTGCGTGCACCGTGACGGTGACTGCGCCGGCGCAGGCCCCATTCGGCCACCACACGGGCGCCGACACGCAGCAGACGCCGGCAACCGCGTCCTGATGGTCGAGCACAGTCGCATGGCGATCGCGAATAGACTCACGCAGGTTGCGCCATTCACGTCGGGTCCAGCAGTCAGGAAGCGTGCCCTCGCCGGCGCATCGGGCCGCGTAGAGCACCCGTCCGGTGGCAGTGCGGGCAATCGATTGGGGGTCGGCGGGGTCGGGCATGTAGGCGTGGCCATGCGGGGCGGCGGCACAGATATACCGGAGTCGGTGTTCATGCAGAATCCGCAACGACGCCGTGGCGCGCGACTGCACGGCAAGGTTGTGGACCGGCGCCTGCGCGGACAGCCGTAGCAGCGGATCCGGCTGCCAGCGCTGCCCGATGCGCAACATCCGCGGCCCGACATAGTAACGGCGCTTGACGCACTGCACCGCGCCCAGCGTGACGAGTTGCCCAGCGAGCCGGTGCGCCGACGCTTTAGCTAGCCCGCTTACCCGGGCCAGCGCGGTCAGACCCAGACCCTCATCGGCATGGGCCAAAGCGTCCAGCACAGCGAATGCACCGTCGAGCACTCCTCGCCCCGCCGTGACAGTCGGTACTGCAGCCGAGCAGGCGTCTGACCCGGTGGCGGAATACCGGCCCGGGCTGGCAGCAGGCGATGATGAAGGGGCAATTGTCAAGACATTCATGTGGGCCTCGTTGGTGCAACGCTGTGCGGGACGACGTGGAGTTAGGTGTTAACTCGGAAGTAATGCTCGCGCCAGCTGTTGGAGCGGCCTAGGGTAGACGACTACTCGAATTACCTTGAGTCGTCAGCAAGAGCATGAGGGTACTAGCGACTACTAGTCGGTGGTGACGGCCGCGAGAAGGAGTTTGGCCATGTCACCGGCTTACTGCTAAACCCCGAGTTACAAGCTGCACCGGTTCCAATACAGCAGATCAGAACGGAAACCTGGTCTGCCCGTGACCATGTTCGATCAATCGCGCGTCGCCGAACTTCGATGACGCCAACAAGGCCTTGAGCTGCTACGCGGTTCGGTGGATCAGCTTCCATTCCAACAGGTGGTCCATGACTGCCTTGCTTCGGTTGGCAACGTCGAAGTCGGCGACGATCGCCGTCCCGCCGGGACGCAGCCGCTCGTGGATTCAGTTCAGCAGGGCGACGACCAGCTCGTGGGGCAGGTAGTCGATGAGGCCGACCGTGTACATCGGATCCTGGTCGAGTAACCGCATGCTCATGCGCGCGAACGCCACTTTCACCGCGTTGGCCTGAACGAAACAGAACCGGCGGATGTTCGCATGCACCCCAGCTGCGACCAGCGCCCGACGCACCGACCAACCACCAACGCGGCAAAACTCTCACTGCCGATTCGCGGTCCGCTGAGCGGACCGAAGCCTTGCCCGCCAGCACGCCTCCGGGGACCATCATCGAGAAATCGTGTGCCATAGAAGGGGTTGTCATGCACCAGATCCACCCGCCCCGGCGACATTCGTCTCCAGGCGGAGAATTTATTACGGACTGTGGTGGTGGTTTATACGTCAATAGCCATACGTCGTGCCCGTTCGCCCAGAATGTCGCCAACCAGTGGCAGTCCGCGGACCCAAAGGGAGCGGCCTCAGGGGCCTCGTCGTGGGTGATCGACGCGTGGAGCCCGGTAACGAACCAGAACTACACAATGACCTGTCTGAGGGAAGGCGATGCAGTCATTTGCCGGGGCGGAAACGACGCGGCGGTTTTCTTCTATATTGAATAACACCTGGCCCGTGAGAGTTTTGATCCGGACTCGTTCAGGCTTTCAAGACTCCCGGCTACGACTCTGCCGAAATCGGGGTCGGTCTGCGACATGTCAAAGGTAATGGACGCCGTTCTAAACCGGCATGAACCCGGCCACCAGGAGTCCGATCCAATTACTCAGCTTGGTAGGCCCTCGTAGGCCGAGCAATCCGGACGCACGCGGCTTCCGGTATTACGGCGCGACCCCGGGGCATTGCCAAGAGGTATTCCAGTTGAACGCGCCGATTTTGGTGTTGGCGATGTCTTGAGCCGGATGGGTGAGATGAGCTTGGAGGAAGCTACGGTGACGACCCGGCCCCCAGAGCTAACGACTGCTGTGGATCCCGTCGAGCGGATGTTTACCCGCGAGGCGCCAAATCGGTTGTGGCTCACCGATATCACCGAGCATCGCACCTACGAAGGCACGGTGTACTGCGCGGTCGGGCTCGATACCTCCTCACGCCGGGTGGTCGGTTGTCCATCGACACCAGCCAGACCGCCGCACTGGTCACCACCGCCCTGAGGATGGCCATCGCCAACCGCGAACCCCGACCCGGCGCGGTTGTGGAAGATTTCCAGGTAGCCGAAGATGGCGTTGGCCAATTCGATGCGTGTGTTCCAGCGTTTTCGGTTGAGCAGCTCGGTTTGCATTCTGCCCCAGAACGATTCGATGAGCGACGTCACTCCGCCCTGGGCATGCGCACCCCGATAGAGTTCGAACTGCTTCACCAACCCACCCAACCCGTGGCCTGAAACCCGGCACCACGACTCCAGGAAACCCGGGGCGCATCAGGGTCTCCGGACATGCCGGGGCGGTTCAGGAGCTCTGATCGTTTGTCTTGTCGTTGCTCGGCGTGTGGCGGCCTACCGGTGGTGGATCGCCGCGATTTTCGGCGCCACGTGCGGCGGCGGCGAGCGCGTTGTCTACGTTGACATGGCCAGCCGGATAACCAATTTCGCCGGCTACTCGGCGACCGATCACAGCTCTGAGGCCAAGTGCGGTCCGCTCAGTGGACCGGCATATTGATGCGGTTTCGATCTGTCGCGTAGCGTCCGTTTATCCGTCACATCCCATCCCAAGGCGGAGCCGAGTAAGACGTGCAAAGGAATGAACTAATGCTGCCTTATGTAGTGCATCAGGGCGACACCCTCAGCGGCCTTGCCCAGTCGTTCGGTGTCAGCCTGCCGGCTCTGGAAGCGGCAAACCCGCGCATCACTAACCCCAATCTGATCTTTCCCGGACAGGTCATCTTGATCCCCGTGAATCCCCCGGCGCCGGGCAACTACGTGGTCCAATCCGGGGACACGCTGAGCGGCATTGCCGAGAAATTCGGTGTCAGCCTGTCGGCCCTGGAAGCGGCGAACCCGCAGGTCAGCGATCCCAACCTGATCTTCCCCGGGCAGGTCCTTAACCTCCCGGGCCCGAAACCGGTGTCGTTTTTCGACCATTGGATCGCCCATGACTGCAGCTTGCAACTGTCCATGAGCGGCACCGGAACGCTGGTACTGGGCGACGGGGCGCTCAACACCGACGCATGGACGGTGACTTGGACGAAGAACCCCACCGACAGTATCACTATCACGCTGGCGACGCTGCTTGGGCGGAGCGGGCCCGGGATGGGCAATGTGGGCGACCAGTACATCGCGACCATCCAGCCCGATGCTGCCGGCAACCAACTGCTGTACATGCACCGAGTCGGCACTGAAGGACAGGTCATCACGTTCGCCACAGGGGCGGAGCTGAGCATCCCGGGCTCCCCGTCTGGTGCATGAGGGTCGCCTAGGGCGCCCGCGCTGACCAGATCCCAATTGCCGCACAAATAATTACACGGTTTATTGGCAACCACTGCGAACCGTGGAGCGGCCCTGCCTATTTGCCAGCATGAGAACGGCGGAAATCTGCGGTTTCCTGTTCGGGTTTTGACGGCGTCAAGAGTTGGCATCAGCGCTTCGTCGCCACCAGGCCCCCTTGGGCGAAGACTGCTTGCCGCAGGGCAAGCGCCGATGGTTCGAGTGAATCCGCCGTGCCCGAGTAGACATACGTCTGCCGAAGTCCGGTAAGCGACCCATTCACCGGACTCACCCGATAGTCGTTCAGCGGAAGATCGCCTGCCCACACCTTGCCGATCTGCCCCCAGGGTAAATCGGCACTTCGAAGGTCGCGCCGGTCTGATAGGCGTCACCGCGTAATTGATCAAGTGGAAGAAAGAGGGCGGAAAGATGAACGCGCCACCGAGCGCCGCCTTCCCAAGGGCCGCCAAAGGCGAAGCGTTGGCCGCCTCAGCGGCGGCATCTGCACCGGCCGCGCCGGTCAATGCCTGCACGAACCGCTCATGAAAAGCCACCGCCTGTGCGCTAAGAGCTTGATAGCACCGGCGGTGGGCGGAAAAGAAATGTGCGTGGCCGTCGACGGTGTCCAGCACTGCGACAGAACTGTGGAGCGCCAAGTCTCGGTGTACCTCAACGACGACTCCAAGCTCGCAGCCGGTCCGGCCTGGCGCCTGGCCGTGCTGTTGGTTGATGCGGCCGCCAGCTGGACCGGCTTCAGTGACCGCGGTGCTGCGGCTGGTCCGCCATAGCGAGGGCCGCCGGTGGGCGAAACTGTAGGGAAATCCCTGATGCATCAACGGGGCCTTTCGCAATAGCGTCGGATCTCCGGCGATGTCGACCACTTCGCGAAATTGCTCGCGAAGAATTGGAGGGAAAGCATGTCGTTTGTGATCGCGGCACCGGAGATGGTGTCGGCAGCGGCAACGGATTTGACCAAAGTCGCGATCGCCGCTGACACCTTTGGGAGGAGTACCGCCCGTGACCGAGCTGTTCGACGGCGATTCGAGTAGTCCTCTACTCTATGCAGCTCGATTCACGCGTGCGACCGTCACAAGCCAAGTTAACACCCACCAAAGCTCCCCCATGCGGGCGCAAATGGGAAGGCGTTCTTTATATGGCTGAGCAACCAGGCCAGATCCTGAGCATCGAGTTCATGAAATTCCGGAGGGGAGGTAAGCCATGAGGTACGACTGGGTCTCCGCCGTATGGGACGGAGAGCGGTTCGCGGTCATCCTCGCCGATCCAGGAGGCAAAGGCATGGTTCTTACCGATCCGAATGGCGGCGTCTATCAACCAGACCAGGACGGTTTTGCGGGTTGCAGAGCGACTACCTGTATGCGATCGACCTCGTCGCATTCAACGGCGCCGCCGGCGACTCCCCGGAATGCACAGGTCATCGAGAACGATCCCCTTCGACCCAAATATGGTTCAAGACAAGGGCTCTCATGCTGAGGAGAGTCAGCCGTTTCTGGCTGCCGCTGCTGGTACTGGTGGCGGTCGCGATCGGTGGGTTCGTGGTGTTCCGGATACAAGGGGTTTTCGGGTCGGACAACGAGATCACCCGCGAAGGCTCGGGGATCGCCAACGACCCCGCGCCATTCAACCCGAAGCGGGTGACCTATGAGGTGTTCGGGCCGGCGGGCGCCATCGCGACGATCAATTACCTTGACCTGTCGGCGAATCCCCAGAGCGTCAAGCACGCGCCACTTCCGTGGTCGCTCACGCTGACCACGACCTCGCGGGCGATCAGCCCGATCCTGCTCGCTCATGGCAGCACCGAGACAATCGGCTGCCGTATCACCGTCGACGACAACGTCAAAGACGAGAAGGCCACCGAGGGCGTTGATGCTTTCACCTTCTGCCAGGTGAAATCGGCATGACTCATAACCACGCCGACACGACCGGCACGCAACGGCCGATCATCCCACGTTTGGTTCGAACGTTCGCGGTGCCGCTTGCGCTGGGGTGGGTTGCGCTGACCGTGTTCCTCACCGTGGCGGTGCCCTCCCTGGAGGAGGCGGGTCAGGAGCACTCAGTGTCATTGAGCCCCAACGATGCTCCCTCGATGCAGGCCATGAAACACATCGGACACGTCTTCAAAGAATCCGACTCGGATGCCTCGGCGATGATTGTGTTCGAAGGCGACCAACGGCTGGGGGACGAGGCCCACCGCTATTACGCAGAGCTGATCAAAAAACTCAAGGCCGACACCGCGCATATCACGCATGTGCAGGATTACTGGGGTGACCCGCTGACCGCGGCCGGAGTACAAAGCGATGACGGCAAAGCCACCTACGTGCAACTCAATCTGGCCGGCAACCAAGGTGAAGGCCGGGCAGACGAATCCATCGCCGCGGTTCGCCAGGTCATTGTCAGCGTCCCACCACCGGCGGGCATCCACATCTATGTCACCGGCGGTACCGCGTTGATCGTAGATCAGCACCACATCGGGGATGAGAGCCTGAAGTTGGTCATGGCCGTCACGCTGGTGGTCATTGTGGTCAGCTTGTTCATCGTGTATCGCTCCGTCATCACGATGGTGCTGGTGATGGTGATGGTGAACCTGGAGGTGCTGGCAGGCCGCGGCGTTGTAGCTGCCCTCGTGCACAACAACCTGATCGGGTTGTCGACGTTCTCAGTGAACCTACTGACGATGTTGGGCATCGCTGCGGGCACCGACTACGCGATCTTCGTCCTGGGCCGTTACCACGAGGCCCGCAATGTCGGCGAGGACCGCCAAACCGCCTTCTACACGATGTATCGCGGCACCGCGCACGTCATCCTCGGTTCGGGCGCGACGATCGCCGGCGCAGCGTATTGCCTGCACTTCACCCGGCTGCCCTATTTCCAGACGCTGGGTGTTCCGCTGGCGATCGGCATCATGGTGGCGGTGCTGGCATCTTTGACCATGGCACCCGCGATGCTGGTGATCGGGAGCCGGTTCGGGCTCTTCGAGTCGAAACGGGCTGCGCGGACCCGTGGTTGGCGGCGGGTGGGGACTGCCGTGGTCCGCTGGCCGGGGCCGATCCTGGCGGCTGCACTTGCGCTGGCGCTGGTTGGGCTGATCGCGCTGCCCGGCTACAAGACCAGTTACAACGACCGTAAGTTCATGCCGGCCAGTCTTGCGGCGATGCAGGGCTTCGCCGCCGCCGACCGGCATTTCTCCCAAGCCCGGATGAATCCGGAAGTCCTGATGGTCCAAACCGAGCAGGATCTGCGCAATTCCGCGGACATGCTGATCATCGAACGCATCGCCCGCAACGTATTTCACACTCCCGGTATCGCGCGGGTGCAGACCATCTCGCGGCCGTTGGGCACCCCGATCGACCACACCTCCATTCCCTATCAGATGGGCATGCAAAGCGTAGGGCAGCAGTTGACGCGCGACTACATGCAGGCCGAGATGGACAACATGCTGGTCATGGCCAACCAGATTGACACCATGGTCACCACCATGGAAACGATGATCGGGATCATGAAAGAGCTCACCGGCATTACCCATGACATCGTTGGGCAGACGAAATCCATGGTGAACAAAGTCACCGACCTGCGCGACCGCATCTCCGAATTCGACGATTTCTTCCGGCCGGTCCGCAGCTATTTCTATTGGGAGAAGCACTGTTTCGACATCCCGGTGTGTTGGTCCCTGCGGTCGGTGTTTGACGCCTTGGATGGCGTCGACACACTCAGCGACGCCATCAGCGAGCTGGTCCCTGAGATGGACAAACTCGACGCGATCATGCCCCAAATGCTGAAAATGCTGACACCGATGGTGGCGATGATGAAGTCGATGCACACCATGATGCTGTCGATGCACGGCACGATGGCCGGACTGCAGGAGCAGGGGGCCGCGATGCAGAGCAAAGGCAACTCCATGGGTCAGGCCTTCGATACCTCCAAGAATGACGACTCGTTCTACCTGCCCCCAGAGGTGTTCGACAACCCCGACTTCAAACGGGGCATGGACATGTTCATCTCACCGGACGGAAAAGCGGTGCGCTTCATCATCTCTCACCTGGGGGACCCGGCCTCCGCCGAGGGCATCGCCCACGTCGACGCGATCAAGAACGCCGCCTTCGAGGCCATCAAAGGCACCCCGCTAGAAAACGCCCGCATCTACATCGGCGGCGCCGCGGCCACCGCCAAGGACCTGAAAGACGGATCCACCTACGACCTGTTGATCGCCGGAGTCGGAGCACTGGTCCTGATCTTCATCGTCATGCTGATCCTGACCCGCGCCATCATCGCCGCAGCGGTCATCGTCGGCACAGTCCTGCTCTCCCTCGGGGCGTCGTTCGGGCTGTCGGTGCTGTTCTGGCAATACATCCTGGGCTTCGAGTTGAACTGGTTTATCCTGGCGATGTCGGTGATCATCCTGCTGGCGGTCGGATCGGACTACAACCTGCTACTGGTATCCCGGTTCAAAGAAGAAATCCACGCCGGCATCAAGACCGGCATCATCCGATCCATGGCCGGCACCGGTGCGGTCGTCACCTCGGCTGGTCTGGTGTTCGCCTTCACCATGATCGCGATGGGAGCCAGCGCCCTGCTGGCCCTCGCCCAGCTCGGCACCACCATCGGCTTAGGCTTGCTGTTCGACACGCTCGTGGTGCGATCGTTCATGACGCCCTCGATCGCGGCGTTGCTGGGCCACTGGTTCTGGTGGCCTCAACGAGTTCGCACGAGACCCATGCCAATCCCGACTGCATCTCAACCTGAACACCAATACATCTCAGCATGATTGGGCTCTAAGCCTCGATCCACCGGCAGATTCGCGCTGTCTGGATGTCGAAAACGGGAAGTGGCCGAATGAACCTCAGGGCCGAACCCCGAAGGATAGGCCCGCTTGATCTGCACCCGGTGTTTTGAGCCTGGTTGCGCGAGTTTGAGGGATCGAATACGTGGACGTCCCGAGCGCGCAACCGTGATCACTGGGCTAGGTGACTTTCCCACGCTGTTTGCTCGCGTGGACGCGAAAACCGTTGTGGGATGGTCGGGGATAACAGATGACGGCCTCTCCCGGCGCTCCGACGCCGCGCAGACTTTACGGGCGGCACACCCGCCTCGCCGCGTAGCTCCTCCGCTCCTGAGGGGGCATTCAGCTGGGGTGTTCGAATTCTGTTCGGGCCTGGTCGATTTGGTCGTATGCGTAGGTCACCATGGCGGTGGTGGTCATCGTCTCACCCGTGCGGGCGAGCGACTCGTAGGCCTGGTCGCCGAGGACTTCGCGGAGGTGCGTGATCGCAGTGTTGATCTCGGGGAACGCCGCTGCGGCCATGGGACTGAGGGCGAAGCCGGCGATGGTGGCCGCCGGTTCGTAGCGTCCGAACCGGACGAATAGAGCGGCGAGGACGGCCAGCGGGGTGCGGATCGTGGTGGTGTTGCCCGCATTGTGGTAGTTGCGGATTGCCAGAGTGAGGTGATCGAATGCGGACACGGTGTTGCCCCGTTCGGCCTCAAATCGTGCCAGAAACGGTGCTAGCACTGACGCCTGGGCGCGGTCGCCGCTGTCTTGCGCGATCACCAGACCCCGGCCCATGGCGTCAAGCGCCCCGACGGGATCTGCGTCGCGGAAAGCCAAACCGTAGCCACCGAGCGCCAACGAGAGCAAGTGCGGGTTGCCTGTTGCCTCCGCAGCCTCAATCAGGCCATCCGCGGAATCCATCGCCTCCTCGTCGGAACCGGCCAATGAAAGGGCGCACACCAGCAATGCCCGGATGTGGACGTGGTTGTCGCGGCGTCGTGCGAGCTGGGCGCGGCACAACTCGGCCAACCGGTCAGGCTGCCCGATCAGTACATACGCCATTCCAAGCATGGCTTCGGTGCCGTGCGGCAGCGCCTCGCGGCTCCTGCCGAGAACGATCTGGCCAGCGTCGCTGTAGCCGACAGCCGCCTCGATCCGTCCCGTGTTGTAGCACAGCGACGCAATCACGTACAGGAACGCCAGCCGGGGATGGTCGACCGCGCGGGCAGGCTCGATCAGCTCTTCAGCCCAGGCTATCGGCTCAAAGGTTTGGACCCACAGGCCGAGCAACCCCACATAGGTGGCGATGGTGGCGGCGACATCCAGATCGTCATGGTCGGCGGCCCACCGAAACGCGGTGCGCAGATTGGCCAGCTCGAGAGTGAACCAGTCGTAGGCCTGCCGCTGGCAGGTGTTGTCCCACAGGGCCATGATGTCGGCCTCGCGTCCGGCGAAGTACCGCGAGTGGGCGGCCCGAATCTCGGATGCTTCGCCGCGGGCCACGAGTTGCTCCTCGGCGAACTGGCGGATCGTCTCCAGCATCGAAAACCGGGTCCGCCCCGAAGTCCGGTCAGCGACCAGCAGCGACTTGCGCACCAGGACATCGAGCAGATCCAGGGCGGCGAAGTCGTCGGTGTCATCTGATCCGGCTACCGCGCAAGCACTTTGGAGATCGAAGCCGCCAGCGAACACTGAACAGCGTTCCAGCAGCGCCTTTTCCGTGTCATCGAGCAGGTCGTAGGACCAGGCCACCGCGCGGCGCAGTGTTTGGTGGTGCGCCAGGCCGCGCCGGGAGCCGACCAGCAGGCGGAACCGCTGATCGAGCCGATCACGCACCTCGATCGCCGTCATCGACGTCATCCGCGAGGCCGCCAACTCGATGGCTAACGGGATACCGTCGAGTCTGCGGCAGATCTCCACGACAGCGTCCGCCTCGCCGGGCTGGGCCAGCGAGAAGTCCGACACGACACTGTGGGCACGGTCGACGAAAAGGTTCACGGCGGCGGATTCGGTTCCGGAGTTGACATCAAGCGACGGGACACGCCATAACTGTTCTTCGCTGACCCCCAATCCTTCGCGGCTGGTCGCCAGAATCGTGACGGTCGCCGAAGCGGCGAGGATCGCCTCGACCAGATCCGCGACACTGTCGACAACGTGCTCGCAGTTGTCGAACACCAGCAGCCGCGAACGGCCCTCCAACGCGGAGGCCATCGACTCGGTCACTGTCTTGCCCGGTTGCTGGGTGATGCCCAATACCGCCGCGACCGCGTCGGGCACTGCTACCGGATCGGTGACTGCGGCCAGCTCGAAAAACCACACCCCGTCGGGAAACTCATCGGCCAGCCGCGCCGCGACTTCCAGCGCCAGACGCGTCTTGCCGACCCCACCCACCCCGGTCAACGTGACCAGCCGATGAGCCTGAGCCTTCACCGCCGCTTGCAGCTCGGCGGCCTCGGACTCGCGCCCGATGAAACTCGTGGTTGCAGCCCGCAGGTTCCCCGGACTCGCATCCAGCGCCCGCAGGGTCGGGAACTCCGCGCGTAACCCTGCTGCTCGTACCTGGAACACCGCGATTGGGGTCGGCAGATCCCGAAACCGCCGCGGCCCCAGATCCACCAGATCGACGCCGCTGAGCAGACCCGCCGTCGACTCGGCCAGCAGGATCTGACCGCCGTGCCCGGCGGCCATCACCCGCGCCGCACGATTGAGCACCGCACCGAAGTAGTCTGCTCCGCGCAACTCGGCTTCGCCGGTCGCCAGCCCCATCCGCACCGGCAACTCCAGCTCCCGCTGCGCGGCCACAGCGGCATCGACCGCAGATCGGGGTGACGCGAACGCCGCGCACACGCCGTCGCCGGTGTGCTTGAACAACCAGCCGCCGTGAGCCTTGATCACCCCGCGCAGCACCTCGTCATGGGCAGCTAGAGCCGCCCGCATCGCGCCCGCGTCGGCCTCCCAACGACGGGTCGAGCCCTCGACGTCGGTGAACAGAAAGGTCACCGCCCTCGAAGGGGCAGCCGCCGCAGGAGCCGACATCCCCGCAGAATCTCACACCAGACGCGCTCCCGCCTCGCACATCGGCGGAATCCGGCCCCAGAGACCGGCCCCAAGCACGGCGTAGCGCTGCCCGTTGACCGGATAGCAGCGGCGATGTGGCAGCTGCCTGACTAGTGGCGACACGATACTGATGTAAGCGCCAGTGGGGTGGCCGCGTGACATGACGACAGCGACCGTGGTAGGCGGGCAGCTTGCCGGACGAGTGTTCGAGCTCCAAGCATGAGGGGCGACACGGCGCAGGTAGTCGTGCTGTACCGGCCGCGAAGATGAGGTAGTCGACTACTCGAGCCATTCTCCGCCAGACCCCGGAAGACTAAGGCTACGAGCACATATCCGGAGACCGAGAACGGAGTCAAATGATGGATTTTGAACCACTTCGGGACACTGACGCGAATGGCCCGAGCGTTGTGGGGGATGCGCACGAATCAGCACATTGGATCGATGACGCTCTCAACGATCCTACCTTTACCATCATGCCGTGGCTGTGGTGCGGGCCTAGTTGACGGCGCTTTTGGGCGCCAAGGGATCTCTTTGGCCAGCTGACCTGCGGTTATATCAGTGGAGCTAAGGGGATTCGAAATCCTGCCTCTACCAGGAAAAATGCTGGTTCAGCTGCAGTTTCGTTCCGTTTCGTTCCGATTCAGTCCTGCTCGTTACCTGCGGTTTCGTTGTCGGGTCTTGACGGCGTCAAGAGTGATCATCGACCAGTCGGAAGATCTAGCCGCGCTTGCGGCTCCTATGCTCCCATCCGGGCGTCGTGATGACCTTCGATCGTGGGGGTTCCGTCTCGGCGCGGGCGGAGCGAACCGATCGCTGGCGTTAGCGGGATGTGCAGTGCATCAACCAGGCCTGGGGCCGCGTGACATACCCACGGGACGGCGTTGATGGCGCGCATACCGGTCGCGAGCAGCCCGTGGTCGGTCGAGTCCTCATCGGAGTTGAAGCCGGTTTCGAATTCGGCATCGAAGCTGGGCTCGCCTTCGATCATCACACGCCACACGCCGTCGATGCCGCCAGCGCGGCTCTTCGGCCAGTCCGGTGCTACGTCTGCTGCCATCCGGTCGACGTGCTCGATCGTGATCACTTCTTGGCCATCGACCACGCCGATGCAGCGGAACCAGACCGCTGCGACGGTGCCGGGTTCGATCACCCCGGATAGGGTCTCCAGTCGCCGCGATGACGGTGCGAACTCGCACGTTTCGCGAATCTCGTCCAGTTGTACGCCGAGTGCTTCGGCGACCATGGTGACCGCCGCGCCCCAGCCGTACTTGATCACGCCGGGCATCATGATTCCGCCTTGATAGTCCATCGGCTGACCGAAACCGAAGAGCTCCCGCATTTCGTAGACGGTGTTGTCGCGCGAGTAATCGGTGATCTCTAACCCTCGGATCGAGTAGATCCGGTTCGACATCGACGCCATCGCGACGGCCAGCAGATCGCAACCGAACCCTGGTTCGATGCCCGATGAATAGATCGAGCTGCCGCCCCTGATCGCCGAGTCGACGATGCGCTGCACGGTCGACTCCTTGATCGATCCGCGTGGGTAGACCAGGCCTGGAACCGAGGTGGTGACGACGTTTTTGCCTGACTCCAGGATGCGGCAGAAGTCGGTGATCGCCTCGCGCGGGCGGCTGGTTGCCGGCCCGGTGTAGATGATGCAGTCCGCGTCGCCGGCCAGAATGGCGGCGTCGTCGCGGGTCGCGGCCACGCCCAACGGGTCGATGCCGGCAATCGTGCCGGCGTCCTTACCCTCCTTGGATTCCGAGTGCACCCAGACGCCGACCAGTTCAAGGTTCGGGCGGTCCGCCACCGCGCGGATGGCCAACCGTCCGACGCGTCCGGTCGCCCACACCACGACTTTGTACGACTGCTCCGGGTGATCCAAGGGTTCCTGCCGCATCGTTGCGACTCCTCTCGCTCTTGTCCTGTAATGATTACACATGTAATTTTTCCGTCACAGGCTTTTCTGGCGCCGCGATCGAACGACAAGGGACGTTGACCATGGGTGTGCTGGACGACAAGGTCGCGATCGTCACCGGGACCAGCAGAGGTGTCGGCGTGGGCATCGCCCATGAACTGCTGGGGGCGGGTGCCACGGTCGTCGGGTGCTCGCGGTCACCGCTGGACGCCATCCCCGGCGTGGACGCGAAGTCTGGGTGGGCGGAACGCTCCCACCAAATGGTCTGCGATCAAGGCAATTACCACGCGATCGACACGATGGTCACCGCGGTGATCGAGCGCTACGGCCGAGTCGACATCCTGGTCAACAACGCCGGTGGGACGGTCCCCGCGCCGCACGCCGAGGACATTCCCGCACTGGTGTCGCGCATTCAAGGCGCGCCGCGCTCCGACGACGACTTCGAGCGCACCGTGTTGTTTCATGCGTTCGCCATCCAGATGAACCTCATCAGCCCGTTGTGGTTCGCCATCCGCGTGTACCGCCAGATGCAAGACCAGGACGGCACCGGTTGCATCATCAATGTCTCCAGCGGCGCCGGTCATCCCGCGGGCTCACCGACACTGGTGTCCTACGGGGCGGCCAAGTCAGGACTCAACCACCTCACCCGGTCCCTCGCCGAAGAGTGGGGCCCGGCGGCCCGGGTCAATTGTGTGGCGCTCGGACCGACGATCACCGAAAACTTCCGCTCGTTCGTCCTACCCAAAGACGACCCGACCGGCTCGACGTACTTCGACGCGCTACCGCTCAAGCGTGGTGGCGAACCCGAAGAGGTCGGCCGCACGTGTGTCTTCCTCGCCTCCGGCGCAGCCGATTTCATCAACGGCACGACCATCGAAATCGACGGCGGCATGCTGCCGGGCGTGCTCTACGACGCCGGACTGAAGACCATCACCGATCTGCTCTGAAAGGACTCCAGTGACCCGTCGGATCATCCAATTCTCCACCGGCAATGTCGGAGCCCACGCGCTACGCAGCATCATCGAGCGCCGCGACCTGGAACTCGTCGGCGTCCACGCACGCGGACAAGACAAGATCGGGCGTGACGCCGCAGACCTATGCGGGCTCGACCGGCCCACCGGTGTGCTCGCCACCGACGACATCGACGCACTGATCGCGCTAGACGCCGACTGCGTCGTGTACACCTCTCAAGCCGAGACCCGTCCGCACGACGCGTTAGGCGAGATCAGTCGATTTCTGCGGGCAGGCACGAATGTCGTTGGGACGTCGTTCGTCTGGATGGTTGCGCCGGACCAGGCCGACGATTGGTTGCGTGAGCCACTGGCACAAGCCTGTTCCGACGGCGATACAACGTTGTACATCAACGGAATCGACCCGGGGTTCTCCGGCGATACCCTGGTCTACACCGCATTGAGCTTGGCCGCGCGGGCCACCACGGTCACCGTGCAGGAGATCTTCGACTATGGAACCTACGATGACGCCGAATTCACCGGTGTGACTTTCGGTTTCGGGACTGCGCCGGATCACCGGCCCATCCTGTTCGCGCCCGGCGTTCTCGCGTCGATGTGGGGCGCGCAGGTTCGCAGCCTGGCCACCGATCTCGGTATCGAACTCGACAAGGTGCGGGAGCGCTACGACAAGTGGGTCACGCCTGACTTGATCGAGTGCACCATGATGAACGTCGAACCGGGCACCGTGGCCGCCGTCCGCTTCGCGGTCGAAGGCGTGCGAGGCGGCGAGGTGATCATCACCATGGAACACGTCAATCGGCTCACCGATGCGGCCGCGCCGGATTGGCCGTATCCGCCGGACGGACATCCCGGCGTGCACCGCGTCCGAGTCGAGGGCAGCCCCGGCATCGAGATCAATACCCACGTGGGCATATCGGGCATTGACCACAATCAGGGCGGGGTGATCGCCACCGCGGCCCGCGCCGTGAATCTCATCGACGCCGTGTGCCGGGCTCCGACCGGCATCCTTGCCGCGCACGATCTGCGGCCGACCGATCATGTGCGGGGCGTGCTGTGGTGATTCCGACACCATGACCTCACCCCGTCGGCCGCCCACCGGCGCCCAGGCCCGCGCCGAACGCACCCGCGCAGTCGTCATCGATGAGACCGTGCGCTGCATTCTCGACGAGGGCTTCGCCCCACCCAGCGTCCGGCACATCACCGACCGCGCCGGGCTGACCTGGGGCGTCGTCCAATACCACTTCGGCGATTTGGACGGTTTGCTGATGGCGGTGGTGGACAAGGGTTTCGGCGAACTGCTCGACGCCCTCGACGAGCTACCACCGCAAGCCGTTCGCGAGGGCAGCGTGCGGACGCGCACCAAATTCGTCATCGACACGATCTGGGACGCATTCTCCAGTCCCACTTCGATGGCTGCGCTGGAAATCCTCATCTCGACCCGCGGCCTTCGCGACGCCGTCGCCAACACCCACCTGGCCGACCTGATGTCCACGTTGACCCGCCTGGGCCGCCACCTTGGAGAGGGTCTGTCCGCGCCGCACGCCGGACGGATCGGCAACCTCATCTGGGCAACCTTGCGCGGCCTGGTGGTTGCGCAGATGGTGTGGCCGGAACCCGTGGACTCCTCCCGAGATCGCAAGGCGCTGATCGAAGTGATCACCGCCTACGTCGAATCACGCGGCGGCTGAACGAATTACGGCAGATCGGTGGATAGGAATGTCAGTGGTAGTCCGAGGACCGAGATCTCGATCTCGTCGAGTTCGTACCCGTCACCCCCGCGGTGCTGACGGAACCGAGTCTGCGCGCCGTATCGCTCCGCCACCTGCTCAGCGGCCGGGGCGTCACCGACACGGATCACCACCGAATACACACCGGCGCCGTTCTGCTGCAGGAAATTCGCCACCACATTATCGCCGTCAGCGGCAGAGGACAGTGGAGTCACCAATTCAAGCCCGCCGTCCCAGTCCAGCAGCACCCGCAGGCCCACATCTTCGAGCTCGATGGTCTGGAAACGAAAACCCAACTCCGAGAAGAACTGCGCGGTATCCGAGAGCTGCTCCTGCGGCACCGCAAACACCACGTGATGAACGCTGTTCGCTCGGCTCGATTCGTTCGTATTTTCGGGCACAAAAAAACATTACACACTTTATCGTTTAACTAAGCCAGCATCCCTCGGGAAGGATTCGCCATGAGGTCGACGACGGGCAAGACATACAAGGTCGTGGTCTGGGCGACCGGCGGCGTCGGGCGTTATGCCATCCGCACGGCAGTCGACCGTCCCAACCTCGAACTCGTTGGCGCATGGGTTCACTCGGCCGCCAAGGACGGTCAGGACATCGGGACCTTGGCCGGTATCGACCCCCTGGGCGTCATGGCCACCCGCGACGTTGACGCCCTGCTCGGTGGGGACGCCGACTGCATCATGTACGCCGCACCCGCCGGCCCCCGGCCCAAAGAAGCGCTCGCCGACTTCTGCCAGATCCTGGCCGCCGGCAAGAACATCGTGACGACCTCGCTGCCCGGCCTGGTATACGAGAGGGGCTCGCTCTCCGAGCGTTATCTCGAGCCCATCCGCGAAGCCTGCCGGGCGGGCAACAGCTCGATCTATTCGTCCGGTATCGAGCCGGGCTTCGGGTGTGACCTCTTCCCCATCGCCCTAATGTCCATGTCGCACCGCGTGTTCTCAGTGCGCGGAATCGAGATCACCAACTATTCGGAGTATCCGGTCGAATTCGATGTCCGAGAGTTGTTCGGTTTCGGCCAACCGCTGGACTACCAGGGCGGTCTCAAACGCCCGGGGGTGCTCAAGTGGGGGTGGGGTGCCGCGGTCACGATGGTGGCCGACGCGCTGGGTGTTGAGCTCGACGAGGTCCGAGAGACCTGCGAGTTTCTGCCAACCCCAAGGCGACTCGATACCGCCTGCGGAGTCATCGAAGCCGGAACGGTCGGCGCGACCTACGCGCGCTGCGTCGGCGTGGTGGACAGCCTAGAAGTCATCACGATCGAACACGTCGACCGGATGGCCGACGATCTCGCGCCAGAATGGCCGACGGGCCGCACCGGCGGGACCGACGGCATCTGGCGCGTCATCATCGATGGCGAGCCGTCCTTCGACGGCGAATTCGAAGTTGGTTATCGCGAGGGTGAAAGCGCCAGCGACCACGGCCTGCTCGCCACCGGGATGCGAGCAGTCAACGCCATCCCGTGGGTGTGTGACACGCCGGCCGGGATTGTCGATGCACTGCACCTGCCGCTCACATCGCCGCTCGGCGCACTGCATCCGCACCGCGACGGTGTCCCCGCGTTCTGAGGATCACGACCGCCATCGACGCAGGATTAGCTACGAAGCCACTGATGCCCTCCCCCGCCAGGCCCGGATACACCCACAGGAGGGGACAGCCCCGACGCGGGACAGCCCCTCCCCGGGAACAGCTCCCAGGCGTGAGGATCGGGGAGCCAGGTCCCCAGCAGCTGCTGGGGATTGGTTCGAAGATGGGCCAGGCTCGGCTGGGTCAACACACTCCGACGATGACGTCGGCGGGGAACCCGAACACAGGTCGCGAAACGTCACCTGCACCGCAGACGTAAGCTCCTCGACGTTGGGTTTCCCCACGTCACGAGAAAGGTCCGCACCTTATGAGCGATTCGCCAGAGTCGGTCGTTCGGCAGTTTTTTGCAGCGACACATACATCGGATGTTGACGAGCTAGCCGGATTTTTCAGTGCCGACGCTGTCTATACAGACGGGCCTCGTGGCACATACAGCGGCATCGACGCGATCAGAGCCGCACTCGAAGCACAGGTGCAGGTTACTCCGAGCCTCGTCGTCGACATGAAAACTCTGGTCGTGGATGGCACCACCGTGTTCGCTGAGAGGGTCGACAGTTTCGAAGTGCAAGGAAAGTGGTTCGGCCTCGAAGTCGTCGGAGTATTCGAGCTAGATGGTGACGGCAAGATCAAGCGCTTCCGTGACTACTACGATCTGCAGTCGCTAATGGACCAGGTAACGGCTGCTTTTGCTGAGTCAGCGTGAGCGGAGGCTGCTGGCGTTGCAACGGGTGCTCGCCGAGCGCACCGGGGCAGCTTTCCAGATGATCGAAAGCGATCACTCGCCGTTCTACTCGGCCCGCGCCGACCTGATCCGGATTCTGCTCGATCACGGGTAGAGCTGAAAGCGTGTGCGCTGCTGTCAAATTGACTATCCCCGGGTAGCGCCGACCATGACGACGGCCATCGTCGCCGGCTCGGTTCCGCGGTGTGCCAGCGGCGTGCCCCACTCCGGTGGGCAGCAGGTGCTGATTTATCACGCCGAACCCGGCAGCGAATCCGCCGCGGCACTCGAGAAGCTGAGCGCCGTGGCGAGCGAGTGATAATGCGAGATGTCAGCCAGACTTGAATTTGCCCAGTCCCCTGCACGCTTGCTGTACAAGTGAGACGGGCCATGCGGGCCATGCGATGCGTCGTCAGGTTGCGAGCACCCGGCGCCTTGACGTGGCTTCGGCGTCCTCTAGATTAAGCCTATGACCTGCGGTTATATCAGTGGAGCTAAGGGGATTCGAACCCCTGACCTTCTCGATGCGAACGAGACGCGCTACCAACTGCGCCATAGCCCCTGACCGGTAGCAGGCTACCAGTTCTACGAATCCGACGGCCCAAGCGGTGCTACGCGCCGACGGCGCGCGGCAGGTCCCGCGGCCAGCCGTAGGCCCGCACCGATACGTCGTAGTCGAGGTGCTCGAAGATCGGGTCCTCGTCGTCGATCTCCAGGACCACCGCGCCCGGGCGCCGCAGCCGCGAGGGGACCACGTCATATTCGCGGTCCGCGGCGTTCTCCACGCCAAGCCGCGCCCGCGCCATCCGGTGCATCCGGCGACGACGCACCTTCTCCTCGATCCGGGTTTGTCGGCGCAGGTACGCCAGGTAGAGCACCGTGATGGTGGTGGCAATGCTGCAGACCCACCAGGCGGTCGGGGTCACTTCGAACGCCGCAGTGGCCGAGGCGACCAAGACGACCGCCATCGCCATCAGGACACGCTTGCGGAACACGTATTTGCGGGCGGTGACCGCGGCGGCTTTTTCGGCGTCGAACCGGCGCCGACGTGAGACGGCCGGTGCGACCGGCGGCCCAGCCACGTCCTCGAGGTCGTCGTCGTCCTCGTCGGGCTCCAGGCCGGACGAGTCCTCGATGTACTCGTATTCGTCGTCATGCTCGCGCTCAGCCTCGTGCGGCACGGTTTCGGGCTCGTCTGAAGCTTCGGGCACCGGCTCGGTCTCCGCCGCGCTGACCCCCGCCGGCAGCGCACCCGAATCTTCGATGACGTCGACGTCCAGGTAGTCGGGCCCCGTCTGCTCGGGCAGCTCGAACTTCACCACGACCGGATGTGTGGGCCGGGTGTCAGCGTCCTGGTCGTGCTCTTCTTCGGAGTGTTCGTCCTGGTCAGTGGTGTCGAGATCGTCGAGATCACCCTCCTCGGGCTTCCAGTCGGGGTCGCTGCGGTGTCCCGCGGCGGGACCGTTACGCCTGAGCAGACGCGAACCCGCACCGCCGTTCAGCACCCGGGTCGCCAACGCGACATCGCTGGTGCGCCGCACCGCGTCGCGTTTGCTGATCAGCATCGGAACCAACACAAACAGCCACAGCACCACCAGCGAGATCCACAATAAAGATTGAGGAATGCTTGGCATGACGACCCGCTCTCTTCGATTCCGATCGGTCCATGCGACCAGCACAATTACACACCTGTAATTTGCCCAATTCAAGCACCAACGGCCACTCGTGTCACGTTAGCCACAGTCGAGTCACGCTGGGGTTTCACCGTGTGGGCGGCGCCGTATCACGGCCAGCTGGCATGCCCGGCCCGCACCAGGGTCGACGTCACCGATCCGTACACCTCTTCGACGGTGATGCCCACCAGCAGATGGTCGCGCCATGCCTTATCGACTTCGAGGTAGCGGCGCAACAGACCCTCTTCGCGGAATCCGACCTTTGCCAGCACGGCGCGGCTTGCGGCGTTCTCCGGGCGCACTGTGGCTTCGACGCGATGCAGCATGACCGGACCGAAGCAGTGGTCGAGACCGAGCGCCAGCGCTCCGGTGGCCACCCCGCGACCGGTCACCGACTTCGACACCCAGTAGCCGATCCACGCTGACCGCAATGCACCGTGGGTGACGTTGCCGATGGTCAGCTGACCGCAGAACCGTCCGTCGAGCTCGATCGCGTACGGCAACATGCGACCGTTGCGGGCCTCCGAGCGCAGTCCGGAATACAGTGCCGGCCAGGCTCCGACGGTGTGCCGTACCGTCCAATCGCCCTCCGCGCTGGGCTCCCACGGCTCGAGGTGCGCGCGGTCGGCCAATCGGATCCGGCTCCACTGCGCCCCGTCCCGCATCCGCACGGCCCGCAATCGGATCACCCCGGCCGGGACGCGTAGCGGTCCCACATCCAAGGGCCACCCCGGGTGCCGCGGGTTGGAACGCAGGAGGTTCACGAGCTGGCGCACTCGCGAAGTCAGCCGCGCTGGGCCAGGAAGGCCACGTCGACGATCTCACCGGTGCGGATCTGCTCCGCGCCGCTGGGAATGACGACCAGACAGTTGGCTTCGGCGAGCGTCGCCAGCAGATGCGATGACGCCCCCGGGGCCCCGCCCAGCGCCTGCACCAGGTATTCGCCGCTTTCCTGGTCGCGCATCAGCTGCCCGCGCAGATAGCCCTTACGCCCGGCCACCGATGTGATCGGTGACAGCGTGCGGGCCTGCACGATTCGGCGCATCGGCTGGCGCTTGCCCAGTGACAGCCGGATCAGCGGCCGAACCATCACCTCGAAGACCACCAGGGCACTGACCGGGTTGGCCGGCAGCAGGAACGTCGGCACACCCTCGCGCCCCAGCTGCCCGAAGCCCTGGACGGATCCGGGATGCATGGCGACGCGGACGACCTCCATCTCGCCGAGCTCGGAGAGCACCGCGCGCACCGCCTCGGCGGCCGCACCCCCGACGCCGCCGGCGATCACCAGGATCTCGGCGCGGTTGATCTGGCCCTCGACGATCTCCCCCAGCTCCCTAGGGTCGTTGCTGACGATGCCGATGCGGTTCACCTCCGCGCCGGCATCGCGCGCGGCCGCGGCCAGGGCGTAGGAGTTGACGTCGTAGACCTGCCCGTTGCCCGGGTTGCGCGTGATGTCGACGAGCTCGCCGCCGACGGCCATCACCGCCAGCCGTGGCCGCGGGTGCACCAAGACGCGTTCGCGACCGACGGCGGCCAGCAGACCCACCTGGGCCGCGCCGATGATCGTTCCGGACCGCACGGCGACGTCGCCGGGCTGGACGTCGTCGCCCGCGCGCCGCACGTAGGCACCCGACGGGGCGCCGCGCAGGATCCGCACCCGCTGCGTCCCACCGTCGGTCCAGCGCAACGGCAGCACCGCGTCGGCCAGCGTCGGCAGCGGGGCGCCGGTCTGCACCCGGGCCGCCTGGCGCGGCTGCAGCCTGCTGGGGGTGCGCGAGCCGGCTTCGATCGTTCCCGTCACCGGCAGCACCAGCCCGCCGCGCGCGTCTTCGTCGTCGCTGTCTGCGTCGGAAAACCCGGCGATGACGCCCGCATCCCCTACGCCGACCACGTCGACGCTGCGCACCGCGTAGCCGTCGATGGCGGCTTGGTCAAAGCCGGGCAGCGGCCTTTCGGTCACCACTTCCTCGGCGCACATCAGCCCCTGCGCCTCGGCAATGGCAACGCGGATGGGCCGCGGGGCTACCGCGGCGGCCGATATCCGGGCCTGCTGTTCCTCAACCGAACGCACGAGCGCGCCTTTCTGCCCTCAACCCGTGACGGGCGCCGACGCCTACTGCTCGGTCAGGCCCAATCGCGCCACCAACCACCGGCGCAACTCCGGGCCGTAGTCATCACGATCCAATGCAAAGTCAACCGCAGCCTTGAGGTAGCCGCCGGGATTTCCCAGGTCGTGTCGAGAACCGCGATGCACCACGACATGAACCGGGTGGCCCTCGCTGATCAATAGTGCGATCGCGTCGGTGAGCTGGACCTCGCCGCCGACGCCGCGGTCGATCCGGCGCAGTGCATCGAAGATGGCGCGGTCCAGGATGTAGCGACCCGCCGCGGCGTACAGCGAGGGGGCGTCCTCCGTCTTGGGCTTTTCCACCATGCCCTTGACCCGGAGGACGTCGAGGTTGCCAGAAAGACCGCCCTCGGCGACCGGCTCGACGTCGAAGACGCCGTACGCGCTGATCTCCTCGGGCGTCACCTCGATGGCGCACAGCACGCTCCCGCCGTGCTCGGCTCTCGTCTTCGCCATGGTATCCAGGACGCCCATCGGGCGCACCAGGTCATCAGGCAGCAACACGATCACAGCGTCCTCGTCGGGCGTCAACACGGGCTCGACACAGCCGATGGCGTGTCCCAGTCCGAGCGGTTCGGCCTGCACCACGGATTCGACCTTGATCAACGCCGGGGCGCGCCGCACCTTGGCCAGCATGGCTTGCTTGCCCCGCGCCTCGAGCGTGCCCTCCAGCACCAGGTCCTGGACGAAGTGCGCGACAACGCCGTCCTTGCCCTCAGAGGTGATGATCACCAGGCGCTCGGCACCCGCCGCGGCCGCCTCCTCGGCGACCAGCTCGATGCCGGGCGTGTCGACGACGGGCAACAGCTCCTTGGGCACCGTTTTGGTCGCTGGCAGAAAACGCGTGCCCAGGCCGGCCGCGGGGACGATCGCCGTGAACGGGATCGGGACTTCAGCTGGGCGTGACATCGTTCACACCATAACCCTCGGCAGGCCCACCGCCTGGGTGTGACCCGGAGCTGTCATCGTTAAACCATGGCGACCTCGACCAAGGCGGCTTTCAAGGCGGCTCTGCGGGAACAGCTGCTGTCGGCCCGCCTGGACGTTGCCGACGAAGTTCGGGCCGCCGAGGCCCGGATGCTTGCCGAGCACGCGGAACGCCTGGTGAGCAGCGGCGACACGGTATGCGCGTACGTGCCGGTGGGCAGCGAGCCGGGGTCGATCGAGATGCTAGATGCGTTGCTGCGCCGGGCTCAGCGAGTGCTGGTGCCGGTCGCGCGCACCGCCGACGGCACCCCCCTGCCGCTGCGGTGGGGCGAGTACCGGCCGGGGGCGCTAGCCCGCGGAACCTGGGGGCTGCTCGAACCGACCGAACCCTGGCTGCCCCAGGCCGCCCTGGCCGAGGCCGCCCTGGTGATCGTGCCGGCGCTGGCGGTCGATCACCGCGGCGCGCGGCTGGGCCGGGGCCGGGGCTTTTACGACCGGTCGCTGCAGGCCCGAGACCCGCACGCACGGCTTATCGCCGTCGTGCGAGACGACGAGCTGGTCGAAAGGTTACCGGCGGAACCGCACGACGTGCCGATGACCGACGTCCTGACGCCGCGGCGCGGCGTCATCGCGCTGCCGATCCAGGTATAACCGGAGGGAATGATCGTCATCACGTGGCGGTTCTAGCACTTGGAACGGTAGAGTGCTAATCCAGATTCGTATTACTCCGGAGGTTTTTGTGCCGACTTACAGCTATCAGTGCACCGAGTGCGCCGACCGCTTCGACGTTGTGCAGGCATTCTCCGATGACGCGCTGACCACGTGCGAGAAGTGCTCCGGTCGGTTGCGCAAGCTGTTCGGCTCCGTCGGCGTGGTGTTCAAGGGCAGCGGCTTTTACCGAACCGACAGCCGCGAGTCGGGCAAGAAATCGACGAGCTCGACCAACGGCTCGGGTAGCGACTCGGGGACGAGTTCGAGCTCCGGCGAAAGCAAGTCGTCGGGCTCTTCGGAAAAGTCCGAGAAGTCCGACAAGTCGAGCAGCAGTTCCACGCCGGCCACGGCGGCTGCCTCAAGCTCAAGCTAGCGGGTTATCCACAGCGCGCCGAGCGACCGGCGCTGCGGTCGGTGTACGGCGCCTACCGTGTGCACCGTGGCGGAATCCTCGCTGAACCCAACCCTGTTCAGCCGGTTGGCGGTCTGGTTGCGCCCGGACTGGACCCGGACCGTTCTGTTTCGACGCGTGGCGGCCGGCGTACTCGTGGTGCTGGCGGGCGTAGCGACCTTGCGGTCCAATCCCGACGACGATCGGGCTGAGGTCGTGGTCGCCGCGCACGACCTGCGGCCCGGCGCCGCCTTGACTTCCGATGATGTCCGACTCGAAAAACGCTCGGCAACATCGGTTCCCGACGGGTCTCGCACCGACCTGAACGCGGTCATCGGATCGATGCTAGCCAGCCCGACTCGGCGCGGCGAAGTACTCACCGACGTCCGGCTGCTGGGCAGCCGGCTCGCCGAAGCAACGGCCGGGCCGGGCGCCCGCATCGTCCCGCTGCACTTGGCGGACAGCGCGTTGATCGACCTGGTTCGGGTGGGCGACGTCGTGGACGTGCTGGCTGCGCCTGCCAACGATGTGCCGGGTTCCGCCCCGGCGATCAGCAAGGTGGTAGCAACCGACGCCGTTGTTGTCCTCGTGTCGGCTAAGGAGAAATCCCAGGCAGGCGACGGTGACCGCGTAGTGTTGGTTGCGCTTCCGGCTCGCGTAGCGAACACGGTGGCAGGTTCAGCGCTGGGTCAGACGGTAACCCTCACCCTGCACTGAGCAAACTGCGTCCAGTCCAGAAAGGGCCTCCCGAATGTTCAAAGGCTTCAAGGAGTTTCTCTCGCGTGGCAATATCGTCGACCTGGCCGTCGCGGTCGTCATCGGCACGGCATTCACCGCGTTGGTCACCAAATTCACCGAAAGCATCATCACGCCGCTGATCAACCGCATCGGCGTAAACGAGAACTCCAACCTCGGAATCCTGAAGATCAGCATCGGGGGCGGTCAGAGCATCGACCTCAACATCCTGCTGTCGGCCGCGATCAACTTCGTCCTGATCGCTTCCGTGGTCTATTTCTTCGTCGTGCTGCCATACAACACGCTACGAAAGAAGGGCGAGGTCGAGCAGGCGGACGACGCACAGGTCGTCCTGCTGACCGAAATCCGCGACCTACTGGCCCAGAACACCGAAGGCACGTCGGGCCGCCACGGCGGCTTAGGCCAACCGGGTCAAGCGCCAACGCCGGAGTACGGGCCCCGTGCGGACGCCGAAGACCAGATTCACGGCGGCTAAGTCAGGTCGCTCAGATTTCCAGGCTCGACAGCTCACCGATGATCTGAGCAGCTAGCGGGTTTAACGTCGCCATCCCGTCGCGCACCGCGTAACGGGACCCGGCGAGGTTGACCACCAGCGTGCTTCCGGACACGCCCGCCAGGCCGCGCGACAGTGCGGCGTCGGTGATTCCGGCGGACAGTCCCGAGGCGCGAATCGCTTCGGCGATGCCGAGTATCTCGCGGTCCAGGATGTCGCGAGTGGCTTCCGGAGTGACGTCCCGAGGCGTCACGCCGGTCCCGCCCACCGACACCACCAGGTCCACCCCGCCGATCACCGCGGTGTTCAGCGCATTTCTGATCTCGATCTCGTCGGCCTCGACCGCGACCACGCCGTCCACAACGAAGCCGGCCTCAATTAGCAGCTCGGTGACCAATGGCCCACTGTGATCCTCGTCGCCGTGCGCGGTGCGATCATCGACAACGACGACAAGTGCCCGGCCGACTACCAACTCCGCGCCTTTCTCCATGGGTGCCACCGTATATCCGTGGTCCGACCACGGCGCGTCGACTCTCACTACTGCTCCGCTTTCCCGAGCGTGACCGGCACCGTGCGGCCGCCGCCGCCGTTGGGATCCTGGAAGGTCAACGTCACCTTGTCGCCCGGCGCTTTGGACCGGACGGCGGCGACCAACGCGTCGGCGCTATTGATGGGGCGGTCGTCGACCTTGGTCACGACCACTCCCTTGGGCACGCCCGCGGTCGCGGCCGCACCGCCCTGCACCACGTCCATGACCTTGGCACCGGGGGTGCCCTTGTCGGTGGTCACCTGCACGCCGAGTGAGGCGTGTGTCGCCTTACCGCTGGCGATCAACTCGTCGGCGATGCGCTTGGCCTGATCGACCGGAATCGCAAAGCCAAGTCCGATCGAGCCGCTCTGCGAATCACCCGAATCGGCGCCCAGCGTGGCGATGGCGGAGTTCACGCCCACCAGCTGACCCTGCATGTTGACCAGCGCGCCGCCAGAGTTGCCCGGGTTGATCGCGGCGTCGGTCTGAATCGCGTCCAGCACCGTGTTTTGATTGCCCGACTCACCCGTCGTCGACACCGGCCGGTTCAGCGCGCTGACGATTCCGGTGGTCACCGTGCCGGCCAGACCGAGCGGCGACCCGACCGCCATTACCGGCTGACCCACCTTCAGATCTGACGATGAGCCCAGCGAAAGCGGGGTGAGCCCGGAGACGCCCTGGACGCGCACCACGGCGATGTCACTGGTCGGATCGGTGCCCACCACGGTGAACGGGGCGGTGCGGCCGTCGGAGAAGGTCACCGTCGTCTTGGGTGCTCCGCCTCCCGGACCACTCGGGCCGCCGGGTCCGCCGGGCCCGCCGGGACCAGTCGGTCCGCCGGGGCCACCAGGACCGCCGGGGCTACCGGGGCTACCGGGGCCGGCCGGCGCGCCCTTGGGGTTCGCAGCGGCCGCGACGACGTGGTTGTTGGTCATGATCAGCCCGTCGGCCGACAAGACGATGCCGGAGCCCTCCTCGGACTGGCGACCCAGATCGGTCTCCAGCATGACGACGCTGGGCACCACCTTGGCGGCGACCTGCTCGACGCTGCCCGGCGGCATGTTCGCCGCCGGAATGCTGGGTGCTCCCCCAGTCATCAGCCCGCCACCGTTGCCGCCCGCCGCGTGCGTGCCCAGCTCGACGACCGTCGCCGCGGCGCCACCGATACCGGCCGAGACGACGGCGATCGCCACCGCACCAGCAACCAGTGCACCTGTGCGAGAACGCTTTTGGCGTAAGTGTGGAGGCGGAGCCCCATGCGCGCCCGGCATCGGCGGAGGCATCCCCGGCATCGGCCCCGTCCCGGTGCCGCCGGGCAACCGCCCCGGGCCGGTGGCCGTGAACGGCTCGTAGGGCTGACGGTATTGCGGCTGAGGCTGTTGGTAGCGCCAGTCGAACTGCTGGTTATAGCCGGGCTGTTGCCCCTGGGCATAGGCCGGAGGTGCCGGCGGGTTGGGCCCGGCGCCGTATCCCGGCTGCTGCGGCGGTGGCGAATACCTCGGGTGATTCGTCATGTCGCTAAGTCGCTCTTCCTCTATCTCGGTATCTTCGGCTCGAGTGGGCTCGAGTGGGATCAGTCGGCGTGTTTTTTTAACAGTAGCCGCAGACCTACGTTGCACGCGCGGACTGAGAGTCCACTGAGATAACGTTCGCGGAATCCCGAGAGTTCGGCCCGTCTTCGGATATCTCAGGTCCGCCCTCAGCGGTTTCAGATGTCACGGGCACCGGCCGGCCTGGTAGCAGTACGTAGAACGACGTGCCGGGGGGCTGGCCCCCTGGCACGGTGTCTTCAACGCGAAGCGATCCGCCGTGATTGAGCACCACCTGCTTGACGATCGCCAGACCCAGGCCCGAACCGGGCATTGCCCGCGCCGTCGTCGATCGGTAGAACCGCTCGAACACCAGACGGCGCTCGTGCGGCGGTATGCCCGGGCCGTGGTCGGACACCACAACCTCGGCGTGCGACGGGTCGAGCTGGCGCATCTTAACGCCGACATGGCCGCCGGGCGGGCTCCACTTGGCCGCGTTGTCCATGAGGTTCAGCGCCGCACGAGATAGCCCGGCCGGATCGCCGTAGACCTGCCACCCGATCACCTCGACATCGAAGTGAATATCGTTGCGCCGCCGCCTGACCCGCTCCAGGCTTCGGTCGATGACCTCGGACATGTTGACCGGCTCGTGGACCACTTGGCCGGCATCGTCTCGGGTGAGGTCCACCAGATCGCCTACCAGCGTGGACAATTCCTCGATCTGGGCGAGCACGTCGGCGCGCAGATCGACCATCTCCTGCTCGGGCAGCCGTGGTGCACCAGGTTCCATTGCGGCCATGAGCAATTCGACGTTGGTACGTAGCGACGTCAGCGGAGTGCGCAATTCGTGCCCGGCGTCGGTGACCAGCCTCGCCTGCCGTTCCCGGGACTCGGCCAGCGCCCGCAGCATGAGGTTGAATGCCTCGGTGAGTCTGGCCAATTCGTCACTGCCGAAGACCGGGATAGGCCGCAGGTCGTCCGTGCGCGCCACTCGCTCGGCCGCTTCGGTCAACCGACCCACTGGACGCAACCCCGCGCGCGTGCCCATTCCCCCGGCCACCGCGGCGACCGTGACGCCGATGCCACCGACCAGCAGCAGCACCCACCGCAGCTCGTTGATGAAGACTTCGGTGGGCTTAAGGCTCTTGGAGATCAGCAGCGAACTGCCATTGGGCAAGTGCAGGGCAAGAATTCGTTGATCCGATACGGTCCGCCGCGACATGAACAACTCACCGCGGATCACCGCCTTTTCCGGCGGTCCGACCGGCAGGGTCTGGCCGGGCTGCTGGGCGGTATAGATTGCGCGACCCGGGTCCACCAGCATCGCGTTAACGTCCGAGTAGGCGGTGCCCTCGATGGCCTTGCCGGGATCGGCTGCCAGCGAACCACTTTCGATCAGCAGCTGCGCCCGGCTCTGTAATTCTTTGTCGATGTTGCCGTACGTCGCGGTTGAGACGACCGCGTAGACGGCAAATTCCATCAGCACGACCACCAGCGCACCCATGGATATCGCCATCAGCATGACCCGCGACCGCAGAGACAACGAGCGGGCGGCTCGCAGCGGTGCGCGCCGGCGGCGGCGGAACAACACCATTACGGAGGCGTCTCCCGGAGCACGTAACCCACTCCACGCACCGTGTGGATCAGCCGTATCTCACCGTCGGCCTCGGTTTTGCGGCGCAGATAGCCGACATAGACTTCCAGCGCGTTGCCAGAGGTGGGAAAGTCAAAACCCCACACCTCCTCGAGGATGCGGCTGCGAGTGAGCACCCGCCGCGGGTTGGCGATCAGCATCTCCAGCAACGAGAACTCGGTGCGAGTCAGGCTGATCCGTCGTTGCCCGCGCGTGACTTCGCGGGTTACCGGGTCCAGGGTCAGGTCGGAGAAATGCATCGCGACGGACTCGGCGGCGTCGTCGTCGGGCTTGGTGCGGCGCAGCAGGGCCCGCATGCGCGCCAGCAGTTCTTCCAGCGCGAAGGGCTTTGGCAGGTAGTCGTCGGCACCCGCGTCGAGGCCGGCAACCCGCTCGGAGACCGAATCGCGGGCGGTCAGCACCAGGATGGGCAGGTCGTCGCCGCTGCTGCGGAGCTGCCGGCACACCTCCAGACCGTCCAGGCGCGGCATCATCACGTCCAGGACGAGCGCGTCGGGCCGGTTACTTGTAATCATGTCGAGCGCTTCGACCCCGTCATGGGCAAGCTCGACGGAGTAGCCATTAAAAGCAAGCGATCTGCGCAGCGACTCGCGCACTGCACGATCGTCGTCTACGACAAGTATTCGCACGGCCACTAGTCTCGCCCTAGCGCCTGAGAGCGGCCTGAGAGACGCGCCGCGTATTTGCCGAGATTAACGCCGGTCCAGGTCGATCAGGCCGAGACGGGCTGCCCTGAGTAGCCTCCGGGGCACTTTGTGCTTCTGGCCTGCCACCGTCACACCGACCAGCTCGGTCTTGACGGCCTTCCATTGCGCGCGCCGGCTACGGGTATTCGCGCGCGACATCCTGCGCTTGGGTGTCGCCATGGTCGGGCCTTACTCCTCGATTGGGGATTTCGCGGGTCTGTCGCGCGACATGGCCTGCACGGCCGAGCGGCGACAATCTCGCATAAGGATAGTCGGTGAGCTGCTGGTCGCCAAAACGGGCGCGTTAAAAGGGTGGTGGGTCGTTGTCGGGTGGGGCGGGTCCGGCTTGCGCGGCTTGGGCGGTTAGCCGGGTTTCGCGATTGTGGCGGCGTTCGGTGGCGATGCGATAGGCGCGGTCTTGGGCGCGGCTGCGGCGGCGATCGCCAACGCGATCCAAACGATTC
>CAVZSJ010000016.1:0-276878 GCA_963777885.1 uncultured Actinomycetota bacterium | reverse complement strand
GCGCTCGGCGGCATCGACGGCCAGTTTCCCGAGGTGAAGAAGTGGCTGTCGGAGGTGCTGCCCGGCTTCCCGGTGTACGCGCACATGCTCGGCAACTTCTCGGTGCGCATCGACGGGGACACCGCATCGTCGCGGGTGATCTGCTTCAACCCGATGGTGCTGGGCGGCGACAAAGACCAGATCCTGTTCTGCGGGCTCTGGTACGACGACGAGTTCGTGCGCACCCCTGAGGGCTGGCGGATGACGCGGCGGGTGGAGACCAAGACCTTCCAGAAGGTCATGTAGAGGGATTTCCGGTCCGCTGCCGCCCTCTGGCACAATGGGCGACTGTCTGCCCCGCGACTGAGCCTTTTTTGAAGGCCGGTCGGCCGGTGACACACGCGAGGCAAAACCGGATTCGGGCATTCTGCCCGTTTTGCTGAATTGCAGCGTGAGAACACAGGAGAAGTCGCTTAACCATGGCTGTCAAGATCAAGCTCACTCGGCTTGGCAAAATCCGCAATCCCCAGTACCGCATCGCCGTCGCCGACGCGCGCAACCGGCGCGACGGCCGCTCGATCGAGGTCATCGGCCGCTATCACCCGAAGGAAGAGCCGAGCCTGATCGAGATCAACTCCGAGCGCGCTCAGTACTGGCTTTCCGTGGGTGCTCAGCCCACCGAACCCGTGCGCAAACTGCTGCAGATCACCGGCGACTGGCAGAAGTTCAAGGGTCTGCCGGGCGCCGAGGGCCGGCTGAAGGTCAAGCCCGCCAAGCCCAGCAAGCTGGAGCTGTTCAACGCCGCCCTGGCTGCCGCCGAGGGCGGCCCCACCACCGAGGCCGCGCGGCCGAAGAAGAAGGCCTCGACTGCAGTGGCCAAGAAGGCCGCCAAGGCTGACGAGTCGGCCGCAGCAGCAGCCGAGCCGCATCCCGCCGCCGAGGCAGAGCCCACGGGCGAGGCCGCCGTGCCCGCAGCTGAGGTTGCCGCCGAGACGCCGGCCGAGCAGACCGAGTCCTCGGAAAGCTGACGATGAGCACGGTTGTCGTAGACGCTGTTGAGCATCTGGTGCGGGGAATCGTCGACAACCCCGATGACGTCCGGGTGGACCTGGTCACCAGTCGGCGCGGGCGGACTGTCGAAGTGCATGTCCATCCCGACGACCTGGGCAAGGTGATCGGTCGCGGGGGACGCACCGCGACCGCGTTGCGCACGCTGGTCGCCGGCATCGGCGGCCGCGGCATCCGCGTCGACGTAGTGGACACCGACCAGTAGCTGATGGAACTGGTAGTCGGGCGCGTCGTCAGAGCGCACGGCATCAACGGCGAGGTAGTCGTCGAGATCCGTACCGACGATCCCGCTGAGCGGTTCGCGCCCGGTACTACGCTGCGCGCCAAGGGGTCCCGCGACAAACAAGAGCGCAGCTATGTCATCGACGATGTGCGTGAGCACAGCGGTCGGCTGCTGGTGCGCCTGGCCGAAGTGGCCGACCGCAACGCCGCCGACGCGTTGCGCGGCAGTTTGTTCGTCGTCGACTCCGACGACCTGCCACCCATCGATGAGCCGGACACTTTCTACGATCACCAACTGGAAGGCCTGCGGGTCCGGACGGTCACGGGGACCGACGTCGGCGTCGTCACCGAGGTGCTGCACACCGCGGCCGGCGAATTGTTGGCGGTCAAGGGCGATTCCGGAGAAGTCCTGGTGCCGTTCGTCAGCGCCATCGTCACGTCGGTGTCGTTGGACGACGGCACCGTTGACATCGACCCGCCCGACGGATTGCTGGATTTGAGCTAGTGGTGCGCATCGACGTCATCACCATCTTTCCGTCCTATCTGGATCCGCTGCGACAATCGTTGCCAGGCAAGGCAATTGAGTCCGGTCTGGTGGACCTGCGGGTGCATGACCTGCGGCGGTGGACCCATGACGTGCATCGCTCGGTGGACGACACTCCGTACGGCGGCGGCCCGGGGATGGTGATGCGTGCGCCGATATGGGGCAACGCGCTGGATGAAACCTGTTCGGGTGAAACACTATTGATCGTTCCCACGCCCGCCGGAGCATTGTTCACCCAGGCCACCGCGCAACGCTGGAGCGCCGAGTCGCACCTGGTCTTCGCCTGCGGTCGTTACGAGGGCATCGACCAGCGGGTGATCGACGACGCCGCCCGACGGGTACGGGTCGAAGAGGTCTCGATCGGTGACTATGTGCTGCCCGGCGGCGAGGCGGCGGCGGTGGTGATGATCGAGGCGGTTCTGCGGCTGGTGGCCGGGGTCCTCGGCAATCCCGCATCGCTGCACGCTGATTCGCACTCGCCGGGCCTCGACGGGCTCTTGGAGGGGCCCAGCTATACCCGCCCGCCGAGCTGGCGTGGCCTCGACGTCCCCGACGTCCTGCTGTCCGGCGACCATGCCCGCATAGCGGCCTGGCGCCGGGAGGTCTCACTGCAGCGCACCCGGGAACGCCGCCCCGACCTGTCCGGAGGCACCGACTAGCGGGTCAGATCCGGCCGTTGGGGAATATCGTCCTGACGGCCTGGGTGATGGTGTTGCGCGCGGTCGCGTCGTCGGAGGGCTGCAGCGACTCGATCACCATGATGTAGCGCCGGTCGGCGCCGATCACGCCGGTCGACAGGTGCATCCAGTCGGCGCCGATGCAGCACATCCAGCCCTGCTTCACCGCAACCGGTTCGGCGTACAGGCCGTCCGGAATGCCGAAGCGCTGGGGATAGCCGTCGATCCCGTTGGGGGTCGACCGAGCCAGATCGTTGATGATCATCCTGGTCCGCTCCGGCGGCAGGCCACCGGCCCCGTCGAGCAGCATGTCGTAGTAGCGGACCAGGTCGCTGGCCGTGCTGAGCGTGTTCCACCAGCGGCCGTCGCCGGGCGGCGTGGTCGAGGCCAGGCCGTATCGGCTCGCGACCTGGCTGACGATGGCGTTTCCGCCGCCCTGGCCCCAGAATTTCTCCGCGGCGCCGTCGTCGGACGACTGCAACATGACATCCATCGCCTGACGGTCCTCCGGCGACAGCGCGGTCCTGCCCGCGGATTCGGCGAGCAGCAGGTCGTCGGCGATGAAGAGTTTGGCCACCGACGCGATGCCCGGGATCTGGGTGTTCCCATTGGCGAGCAACTGGTGGGTGAACCGGTCGAGTACGGCCACCGACAGGGTGGCGCCGGCCGCAGCCGCCTGGTCGGTGGCTTGCTGGATGCGCGCCGGCGCGTTGACGAAAGCGGCGTCCGGGGGCTGTTCTGCCAGCGCCGGCGGGGCACCGGCCTGCAGCAACATGTTGGCCAGCTTCGGCTGGGGCGCCAAAGTGCCAGGGGCGCTGTATGCCGGCTTGCCTGCCTTGTTGAGCGTTGTCGCCTCGAGGATCGCCTCGTCACACCCGGCCAACACCAGAGTCACCGCCGCCATGGCGGTGAGCAGTGCAAGCGGCCTTGCGTGCATCTTTTTCCTCTGACTCCTCTTAGCTCCTCCGGCTCTGCGGCTCCTGTGGCATCCTGCGGTGTCCGACTAGCGCGTTTAGCCCCAGTAATGTGTACCATTCACCAGCGCCTTCAGCGCGTCACGAACCGCTTCCTTAACGTGTGATTTTCAAAGCACGCGGGGCGTCTGGCACAATTGACCAGTTGTCTCGAGCGCTCACGGATGCGCAAAGAAGCCCGAACCACCCAAGGAAGTGTCTTAGCTCATGAACAGGCTGGACTTCGTCGACCAGACGTCGCTGCGCGACGATATCCCGGCCTTCGGCCCGGGCGACACCATCAATGTGCACGTCAAGGTCATCGAGGGCGCCAAGGAGCGTGTCCAGGTGTTCAAGGGTGTGGTGATCCGCCGGCAGGGCGGCGGCATCCGCGAGACCTTCACGGTGCGCAAGGAGAGCTACGGCGTCGGCGTCGAGCGGACGTTCCCGGTGCATTCGCCCAACATCGATCACGTCGAGGTGGTGACGCGGGGCGACGTGCGCCGCGCCAAGCTCTACTACCTGCGTGAACTGCGTGGCAAGAAGGCCAAGATCAAGGAGAAGCGCTGACCGGCGCACCTGGGTGGTTTTCAGGGCAGTGTCCCGGTGCTGGCTAGTGTGATGTCGTGACCGAAACCACGGACTCGTCACCTGAGCCGCAGCCCGACGGCGGTCGGTCGGAGCCGAAACTCTCCACAGCCGAAACGGCGGAAAGCAAAGCGGCCCCTGCGGGCCCGCCGCCGCCTCCCGGGCAGGGCGAGGAGGACCCCAAGAAGCGGTCAACGCTGCGGGAACTGGCGATTCTGGCGGTCATCGCCGTGGTGCTCTACTACGTCATGTTGACGTTCGTGGCGCGTCCCTACCTGATCCCGTCGGAATCCATGGAACCCACACTGCACGGATGTTCGGGCTGTGTCGGCGACCGCATCATGGTGGACAAGCTCACCTACGACTTCGGCTCACCGCACCCGGGTGACGTCATCGTCTTCAAGGGACCGCCGAACTGGAACTACGGGTACAAGTCGATCCGTTCGAAGAACACCGCGCTGCGCTGGGTGCAGAACGCGCTGTCGTTCATCGGTTTCGTGCCTCCCGACGAGAACGACCTGGTCAAGCGGGTGATCGCGACAGGTGGGCAGACGGTGCAGTGCCGGGCGGACACCGGATTGACCGTTAACGGCAAGCCGCTGAAGGAGCCTTTCCTCAACTCGGCCACGATGATGGCCGACCCGTCGGTGTACCCGTGCCTGGGCAGCGAGTTCGGGCCGGTCACGGTCCCGGACGGGCGGTTGTGGGTGATGGGCGACAACCGGACGCACTCGGCGGACTCGCGTGCGCACTGCACCAGCACCCCCGCCGACGCGGTCAAGGGGATTCTGTGCACCGGGGACCCGGCCTCGGGGACCGTGCCGGTGTCCAATGTCATCGGCAAGGCGAGGTTCATCGTCTGGCCGCCATCGCGATGGGGTGGAGTGGGTTCGGTGAACCCCCAGCAGGGTCAGTAGCCATGGCTTCGCAATGACCCGGACGTGGCCGCCGCGGACGGTGATCCGTAAAGCTTCGGGCCTGCGCACCCTGGAGTCGGCGCTGCACCGCAGCGGTCTGGGGCCGGTGGCAGGGGTGGACGAGGTGGGCCGCGGCGCCTGCGCGGGACCGCTGGTGGTGGCGGCGTGTGCGCTCGGCCCCTATCGGCTGGAAAGCCTTGCAGCTCTTGATGATTCAAAGAAGCTGACGGAAAAGGCCCGAGAGAAGCTGTTCCCGCTGATCTGCCGCTACGCGCTGGCCTACCACGTGGTGTTCATCCCGTCGATCGAGGTGGACCGTCGCGGCGTGCACGTGGCCAACATCGAAGGCATGCGTCGCGCGGTGGCCGGTCTGTCGGTGCGGCCCGGCTATGTGTTGAGCGACGGCTTCCGGGTGCCCGGGCTGACGGTGCCGTCGCTGCCGGTGATCGGCGGCGACGCGGCGGCCGCCTGTATCGCCGCGGCCAGTGTGCTGGCCAAGGTGAGCCGGGACCGGCTCATGGTCGCGATGGAGGCCGACCACCCGGGCTACGGCTTCGCCGTCCACAAGGGATACAGCACGCCCGCGCACAGCGCGGCGCTGACCCAGCTGGGTCCGTGCCCCGAGCACCGGTATTCGTTCATCAACGTCCGGCGCGTGGCCAGCGGGTCGAGCGCCCGGCTGGTGGCCGAATGCAAACCGGACCCTCCGGACGAGCATGGCGGATACCGGTGAGGAAAGATGGGCCAGGGGAAGTAGCAGGGAGAAGGACGTCTGAGCGGATGAGTGGCAGATGAGCGCAGAGGATCTCGAAAAGTACGAAACCGAGATGGAGCTCTCGCTGTACCGCGAATACAAGGACATCGTCGGCCAGTTCAGCTACGTCGTAGAAACCGAGCGGCGCTTCTACCTGGCCAACAGCGTGGAGATGGTGCCGCGCAACGCCGACGGCGAGGTGTACTTCGAGCTGCGGTTGGCCGACGCCTGGGTGTGGGACATGTACCGGCCGGCGCGATTCGTCAAGCAGGTGCGGGTGGTCACCTTCAAGGACGTCAACATCGAAGAAGTCGAGAAGCCCGAGCTGCGGCTGCCCGAATAAGACTGACTATGCCGTCGGCTCGGACGGCAGTTGGCCGCGGGAGTCGATGACCGACCGCGCCACGTCGGCGAGCTTGATGTTGAAGCTTTGGGAGTGGCGCCGCAGCAGGTCGAAGGCCTCCTGCTCACTCAAATCGTGCAGTGTCATCAACATGCCGACCGCCTTGCCGATCTCGCGGTTGCTGGTCAGTCCGCGCCGTAAGCTGGCGGCGTCTTCGCCCTTGGCGATGGCGTTGATGGCCACACTCGCGAACGAGGCGAGCACCGCGGCTCGTCCGGCGGCTTCGGCGTCGAAGACGCCTGCGGTCTCGCTGAACAGGTTGAGCGCGGCGCCTTTGCGTTTGTCGACGATGATTCGAAAGCCCATGGCCCCACGCACCGGCGTCTCGGCGAGCAGCGCGGCCGCCAATTGGGGCCACTGCGACGGCGTGGTCAGGTCCGGTTCGATCTGGGGGGCTTCCTCCTCGATGGCGTCGATGCAGGGTCCGTCGCCGGCGCGCCGTTCGAGGTCATCGACGTGCTGGGCGAGCCGGGAGCTCGCGCCCGCAGTGACGTAGCTGCCGTCGTTGCGGCGAATCAGCAGGCTGGCGTGGTCGCAACCGGGAACGATCAGGGTCGCCGCCACGCAGATGGCGGCGTACATCTCGCCGGCATCGGAGCCCTGGTAGATGATCTCGGCGAGCGCAGAGAACACTGTCCCGGGATCCGCTGTTTCCCCGCCGGGTGGCGTCGCCTTTAAGTCGGCGTTCGGTTCGTCCGCCAAGTCTTTGCCTCGCTTCAGCTTTGCACTGCTTTTCATTACTTTTCGGTGCCGGCCATAGATTATTCGGTCCGCATATTGGATAGCCACTCCGGATATTGGATAGCCACGCTGGGCTGCTTCACACAGTTCGGTCCCAAACCCGGCTGGTGTTTGGCCGGCAGCGCTGGTGGGAAAGTAAACCCAGGTGGGAATGACTGTAGCCGTCACCGGGCCGACGGGGGAGATCGGTGTCTCGGCAGTGACGGCCCTGGAGCGTGAGCCCGCGGTGGCAAGGATCCTCGCGATGGCGCGCCGGCCGTTCGAGCCGCCGAGTCGGGGCTGGGTGAAAACCCGTTGTCTACCGGGCGACATCCTGGATCGCGGTGCGGTCGACGCATTGGTCGCGCAGGCCGACGTGGTGATCCACCTGGCGTTTCCCACGATCGGATCGCGGGACGAGAGCACCGACGTCAACCTGCAGGGCGCACGTAACGTGTTCGAGGCCGCGGTCGCTGCCCGGCGGCCCCGGCGCCTGGTCTACACCTCGTCGGTGGCGGCCTATGGCTACCACTCCGACAACCCCTTGCCGCTGACCGAGGACGTGCCGACGCGCGGATCCGACGAGCACTATTACTCCGAGCAGAGGGCGGCGTGCGAGGCCGCGCTCGCCGACATCACCAAGGATTCGTCGTTAGGTGTCTTTGTGCTGCGGCCGTGTATCGTCGCCGGGCCGCAGGCCCCGGCGTTGGCGAAAGCGGTGCAGTGGAAGCGGCTGCCCGGCGCGGTCCGCGCGGTGGCCAAGGCGGTGCCGGCGTTGAAGCCGGTTGTGCCGGATCCGGGGTTCCCGTTGCAGCTGGTCCACCACGACGACGTTGCGATGGCGATCGCGCTGGCGGCCACGGCTCCGGTACCGCCCGGCGCGTACAACATCGCCGGTACCGGGGAAGTGTCGATTGCGGATGTGGCCAAGGCGCTGGGTGGCCGCCCGGTGCGAGTGCCTCCCACCGCCGCATCGGCGGCGTCGGCGGCGATCTCCCGGCTGCCGGTCGCGCCGTCCGCCGTCGAATGGCTGCACGTCGCGCGTACGTCGGTGGTGATGGACACCAGAAAAGCGCAGCGTCACCTCGGCTGGCGCCCAACGCATTCGTCGGCTGAGACGCTGGCGGCACTGGCGAAAGCGGTATGAGGTTGGCCGTTAGAGGCGGCTAACCGGACAATGATCTCGTGGGACACGTAACCGCGCGCCGGCGGGCGAGGCATCTCAGCGCCGATCAATCGATCACCCGATCAGAAACGCTGGCCGTCGAGGAGCCGCTGGAGATCCGCGTCAACGGGACGCCGGTGACGGTCACGATGCGTACGCCCGGCTCAGATATCGAACTCGCGCAAGGCTTTCTGCTCACCGAAGGGGTGGTCGGTGGGCGCGAGGACATGCTGACGATCCGCTACTGCGGCGGGCGCGGCGGCCAGGACTTCCAGGGGCTCAACACCTACAACGTGCTGGACGTGACGTTGGCACCGGGCGTCCAACCGCCCAGTCTGGACATCACCCGCAACTTCTACACCACCTCGTCGTGCGGGGTCTGCGGCAAGGCGTCGCTGGATGCGGTGCGGCTGATCAGCCGGTTCTCACCCGGCGACGATCCCACCACCGTGGCCTCCGCCACGCTCAAAGCGATGCCCAGCCAACTTCGCAGCGCGCAAAAGGTTTTCGCCAGCACCGGCGGGCTGCACGCGGCCGCGCTATTCGGATCCGACGGCACCATGCACGTCGTGCGTGAAGACATCGGCCGGCATAACGCGGTCGACAAGGTGATCGGCTGGGCGGTCGAGCACGATCGGATACCGCTGAGCGCGTCGGCGTTGCTGGTCAGCGGCCGGGCGTCGTTCGAGTTGACGCAGAAGGCGCTGCTGGCCGGGATCCCGGTGCTGGCCGCCGTCTCGGCGCCGTCATCGCTCGCGGTGTCGCTGGCCGAGGAGTCCGGGATCACGCTGGTGGCGTTCCTGCGCGAGGATTCGATGAACGTCTACACCAGGGCCGACCGCGTCACCGACTAGGCGTGTGGATAGACACGCGACTGGGGATAAACCGGCTCTCGGCCCCGCTACCGAACGGCTTTTGTCGCCGCTTGTCCTCGCCGCAATGCAGATTTGGCCGCATGACGACCCCCACAACTTTCACTCGGGCTCAACTGGGAACGATGGGCGAGGCGCTCGCCGTGGACTACCTGACGCGGATGGGGTTGCGGATCTTGCACCGCAACTGGCGCTGCCGCTACGGCGAGCTGGACGTGATCGCCTGCGACCAGGCCACCCGCACCGTGGTGTTTGTCGAGGTCAAGACCCGCACCGGTGACGGCTACGGCGGGCTGGCGCACGCGGTCACCCCGCGCAAGGTCCGGCGGCTGCGGCGGCTCGCCGGCTTGTGGCTGGCCGGTCAGGAGGCGAGCTGGGCGGCAATCCGCATCGACGTGATCGGCGTGCGGATCGGGCGCCGGCGCACCCCGGAGGTCACGCACCTGCAGGGAATCGGCTGATGGCGCTCGGGCGCGCGTTCTCGGTCGCGGTACGTGGATTGGACGGACAGATCGTGGAGATCGAGGCTGACATCACCTCTGGGCTGCCCGGCGTGCACCTGGTGGGTCTGCCCGACGCCGCGGTGCAGGAGTCCCGCGACCGGGTCCGGGCGGCGGTCACCAACTGCGGCAACACCTGGCCCATGGCCCGGCTCACGCTGGCGCTGTCGCCGGCGACGTTGCCCAAAATGGGTTCCGTCTACGACATCGCCCTGGCTGCGGCGGTGTTGTCGGCGCAGCGAAAGCACCCGTGGGAGCGTCTGGAAAAGACAGTGCTGCTGGGCGAGCTGTCGCTGGACGGTCGGGTTAGGCCGGTGCGGGGAGTGCTGCCCGCCGTGCTGGCCGCCAAACGAGACGGCTGGCCCGCAGTCGTCGTCCCGGTCGACAACCTGGCCGAGGCCAGCCTGGTTGACGGCATCGACGTCTGGGGCGTTCGCACGCTCAAGCAGCTGCAGGGCTGGCTGTCCGGCTCGGCCGGCCTGACCGAGAGGGTCACCGCCGCAACCACCGCTGCGGAGGCGGCCGCCGATCTGGCCGACGTGGTGGGGCAGGCGCAGGCGCGGTTCGCGGTCGAGGTTGCGGCTGCCGGGGCCCACCACATCATGTTGACCGGGCCGCCGGGAGTGGGCAAAACTATGTTGGCGCAACGCCTTCCGGGGATACTGCCCGCCTTATCGCACAGCGAGTCGCTGGAGGTCACCGCGATCCACTCGGTGGCAGGGCTGCTGTCGGGGGAGACTCCGTTAATCACCCGGCCGCCCTTCGTGGCCCCACACCACAGTTCCACCGTCGCGGCACTCGTCGGCGGGGGCTCGGGGATGGCCCGCCCCGGCGCCGTCAGCCGGGCGCACCGCGGGGTGTTGTTCTTGGACGAGTGCGCCGAGATCAGCGTCAGCGCCCTGGAATCGCTGCGAACGCCGTTGGAAGACGGCGAGATTCGCCTGGCCCGCCGCGACGGGGTCGCGTGCTATCCCGCTCGCTTCCAGCTGGTGCTGGCTGCCAATCCGTGCCCCTGCGCGCCGGCCGATCCGCAGGATTGCATCTGCGCCGCGGCGGTCAAACGTCGCTACCTGGGCAAGCTCTCCGGGCCGCTGATGGATCGCGTTGATTTGCGGGTGCAGATGAATCCGGTTCGCGCAGGCGCAATTTCGGCCGTCGACGGCGAGTCGACGGCGCAGGTGCGCCACCGGGTTGCGACGGCGCGCGACGCGGCCGCCGAGCGCTGGCGGCCGCACGGGTTTCGCACCAACGCCGAAGTCAGCGGGCCGCTGCTGCGGCGCAAGTTCCGCCTCAGCAACGCCGCAATGACTCCGCTGCGCACGGCGCTGGACCGGGGGCTGCTCAGCATCAGGGGTGTCGATCGCTCACTGCGGGTTGCGTGGAGTCTTGCCGATTTGGCCGGCCGGGTCAGCCCCGGGCTGGACGAGGTCGCCGCCGCGCTGAGCTTCCGGCAACCGGGAGCGCGGCGATGAGCGCGCGAGCCTGGGCATATCTGTCGCGGGTGGCCGAACCGCCGTGCGCCGAGCTCGCCGCCCTCGTGCAGGCCGTCGGGCCGGTGGAGGCCGCCGACCGGGTGCGGCGCGGACTGGTCGACGACGCCCTGGCCCAGCACACCGAGTCCAGGCGCGCAATAGACTGCGCTGCAGACGATCTCGAGTTGCTGGCCCGCCGCGGCGGACGCCTGATCACGCCCGACGACGACGAATGGCCCGCGCTCGCGTTCGCCTCGTTCACCGGTGCTGCGGTCAAGGCGAAAAGCCGACCGCCGCTGGTGTTGTGGGCGCAAGGTCCCGTCCGCCTCGCCGAGACGGCGGAGCGCGCGGCCGCCGTCGTCGGAACCCGAGCCGCGACCACCTACGGCGAACATGTCGCCGCCGACCTGGCGGCCGGACTGGCCGAACGCGACGTCGCGGTGGTCTCCGGCGGCGCGTACGGCATCGACGGCGCGGCTCATCGCGCGGCACTGGCCGCCGACGGAATCACCGTGGCCGTGTTGGCCGGCGGGATCGACGTCCCCTACCCGGCCGGGCACTCGGCGCTGCTGCACCGCATCGGCCAGAACGGACTGTTGCTCACCGAATACCCGCCCGGTATCCGGCCGGCTCGGCACCGGTTCCTGACCCGCAACCGCTTGGTGGCGGCCGCCGCGGGGGCGGCGGTCGTGGTGGAAGCGGGACTGCGCAGCGGCGCGGCCAACACCGCGGCCTGGGCGCGAGCGCTGGGTCGGGTGGTGGCCGCGGTGCCCGGACCCGTGACCTCGTCGGCGTCGGCCGGCTGCCATGCGCTGTTGCGCAACGGCGCGGAGTTGGTCACCCGGGCCGACGATGTTGTCGAACTCGTCGGCCGCGTGGGCGAACTGGCGCCCGAAGAACCACGGCCGACCACCGCGCTCGACGGGCTCAGCGAGGCCGAACGCCGGGTCTACGAGGCATTACCGGGCCGCGGCGCGGCCACGATCGACGAGATCGCGATCGCCTCCGGATTGGCGCCTGAGCAGGTGTTGGGCCCGCTGGCGATCCTCGAGATCACCGGATTGGCCGAGCGGCATGATGGCGAGTGGCGGATCGGCCGCGCCCGTCGCGGCCGTGCTGCTGGCACGGCGTCAGACGCGCGGCTCGTATAGTCGACTGGGGTCGGGTCTGGACAGGAGGAGAAGTTGGCAGGTCGACCCCTACAAAGTTTTCACGTCGTCGGTACCGAACAACTGACGCCACACATGGTGCGGGTTGCGCTGGGCAGCAACAGCTTCGACACCTTTGTGCCCAGTAAGTTCACCGACTCCTACGTCAAGCTCGTCTTTGTCGACGAGGCGGTCGACGTCGCCGGGTTGCCCCACCCGTTGACCCTGGACAGCTTCGCCGAGTTGCCGCCCGAGAAGAAACCGTCGGTGCGGACGATCACGGTGCGCCAGGTCGACGTCGAAGCCCGCGAGATCGCGGTGGACATCGTGATGCATGGCGAGCACGGCGTGGCGGGGCAGTGGGCGGCGTCGGCGCAACCCGGACAGCCGGTCTACCTGATGGGTCCAGGTGGCGCCTATACCCCCGATCCGGCCGCCGACTGGCACTTGCTGGCGGGTGACGAATCGGCGCTGCCGGCCATCGCGACGGCCCTGGAAGCGCTGCCTCCCAACGCGGTTGGCATGGCGTTCATCGAGGTTGCCGGCCCCGAAGACGAGATCCCGTTGAACGCACCCGAGGCCGTCCACGTGAACTGGGTCTACCGCGGCGGCCGCGCCGACTTGGTCGCCGAGGACCGCGCCGGTGATTTCGCGCCGTTGATCGAGGCGGTCACCACTGCCCGGTGGTTGCCGGGACAACCGCACGTCTTCATCCACGGCGAGGCGCAGGCCGTCATGCACAACCTGCGGCCATACATCCGCACCGAACGCGGCGTGGACCGCAAATGGGCGTCGTCGATCTCCGGTTACTGGCGGCGCGGACGCACCGAAGAGACGTTTCGGGCGTGGAAGAAGGAACTCGCCGAGGCAGAGGCCGGGGCTCAGTAGACATGGCATTCTCACCTCATTTCGGGGACTACCAGAACGAGATCTACCTGCAGGGCCTGGGCGGGGTGGTACCGGCGCTGCCGATGGTCTACGCCGAACTGGAAGCCAGGGCCGCACAGACATTGCCGCCGTCGGTGTGGTCCTACGTCGCAGGCGGGGCCGGCGACGAGCGCACGCAGCGGGTCAACTGCGAGGCCTTCGAGCGGTGGGGCCTGATGCCGCGCATGTTCGTCGGCGCCGCGCAGCGCGACCTCTCGGTCGAACTGTTCGGGCTGAGGCTGCCGGCGCCGCTGTTCATGGCGCCCATCGGCGTCATCGGTCTGTGCGCACAGGACGGCCACGGCGACCTGGCCACCGCACGCGCCGCCGCGGCCACCGGCGTTCCGATGGTCGCCTCGACGCTGACCGTCGACCCGCTGGAAGATATCGCCGGAGCCTTGGGTGATACGCCGGGCTTCTTCCAGCTCTACACACCGACCGACCGGGAGCTGGCCGCCAGCCTGGTGCAGCGCGCCGAGGCGGCCGGCTTCAAGGGCATCGTCGTCACGCTCGACACCTGGGTGACGGGCTGGCGCCCGCGCGACCTGCGCACGTCGAACTTCCCGCAGCTGCGCGGGCACTGCCTGAGCAACTACTTCAGCGACCCGGTTTTTCGCGCCAGCCTGCAACGCCCTCCGGAGGAGGATCGCCAAGCGGCCACCCTGCGCTGGATTCAAGTCTTCGGAAACCCTCTGACCTGGGACGACCTGCCCTGGCTGCGCTCGCTGACCGATCTGCCGCTGCTCGTGAAGGGCATTTGCCACCCCGACGACGCCCGGCGCGCCAAAGACGGCGGCGTCGACGGCATCTACTGCTCCAACCACGGCGGACGCCAGGCCAACGGCGGCCTGCCCGCCATCGACTGCCTGCCGGGGGTGGTCGAGGCGGCCGACGGGCTGCCGGTGTTGTTCGACTCCGGCATCCGCAGCGGCGCCGACGTCATCAAGGCCCTCGCGCTGGGCGCGACCGCGGTGGGTGTCGGCCGCCCGTACGCCTACGGCCTGGCGCTCGGCGGCGTCGACGGCGTCGTGCACGTCCTGCGCACGCTGCTCGCCGAGGCGGACCTGATCATGGCCGTCGACGGCTACCCCAACCGCAAAGATCTCACCCCGGACACACTTCGGCGCGTCGACTGACCAACACCGTGCGGGGTCTGCGAGCGTGGGGGAGTGCAGGCGATCCTCGAGGAGTTCGACGAATACCTTGACCTGCAATGCGGCCGTTCGGCGCACACCCGTCGCGCCTACCTGGGTGACCTGCGCTCGCTGTCCGATTTCCTCGACGGGCAGCGAAACGGTGAGGGCATCGGCCTGGACGGCCTAAGTCTGCCCCTGCTGCGGGCCTGGCTGGCCACCGCGGCCGGGGCCGGCGCCGCGCGCACGACGCTGGCTCGTCGCACCTCGGCGGTCAAGGCGTTCACCGCGTGGGCGGTGCGGCGCGGTCTGCTCGCCGCAGACCCCGCTGCCCGGCTCCAAGTGCCCAAGGCGCACCGCACCCTGCCGGCGGTGCTGCGCCAGGATCAGGCGCTCGCGGCCATGGCCGCCGCGAAATCCGGCGCCCAGCAGGGCGATCCGTTGGCGCTGCGGGACCGGCTGATCGTCGAGCTGCTGTACGCCACCGGCATCCGGGTGAGCGAGCTGTGCGGCCTCGACATCGACAGCGTGGACACCGGAAATCGCACGGTGCGCGTCCTGGGCAAGGGCAACAAGCCGCGCACCGTGCCATACGGGTTGCCAGCCGCCGACGCGCTGCACGCTTGGCTGGCCGAGGGCCGTCCGGAGCTGTTCACCTCCGAATCCGGCCCGGCGCTGCTGTTGGGTGCGCGGGGCCGGCGGCTCGACGTGCGGCAGGTCCGCACGGTCGTGCACCAGACCGTCGGCGCGGTCAACGGCGCGCCCGATATGGGGCCGCACGGCCTGCGGCACAGCGCGGCCACTCATCTGCTCGAAGGCGGAGCCGACCTGCGGGTCGTCCAGGAGTTGCTCGGCCATTCCAGCCTGGCGACCACTCAGCTCTACACCCACGTCGCGGTATCCCGGCTGCGGGCGGTGCACGATCAGGCCCATCCGCGGGCTTGATGGCGCCTGTCCCATCTGTCTGAAAGCCGGGGGAATACCCGGTGTGCCCGCAACGGCCGGCCGGAAGCGGCGCCGATCGGCCCCGAATGAGCGTCCCGGTGTCGATTTAACGCCCAAATGATCACCATGCGTCACGCCCGCACCGCCGGCCACGCCACGGCATGCCGAATTATTTACGTCCGGTTATTTCTGCCCGGGGGGTCCAATCTCTTGCTGTAATTGGGCTCGACAGCAAGGGAGAGGATCAGGTGGACGCGGGGAACGATCGCTCCTGCGACAGCGAGACCGAAGGCGGGGTGCTGGATACAGTCTCCGACGGTCGGCAGATGCAGGCAGATATTGCCGAGCTGCGGTACCGGCGGCGGGTGCAGCACAGCCCCGACCCAATCTGCGTGCATGAGGGCGGCCGCGTCGTCTACGTCAACGCCGCCGGGGTCCGCTGGATCGGCGCACAGTCCAGCGCTGAGCTGGTGGGACACGCGATCACCGAATTCGTCCATCCGGACTCGGTTCCCGCGATGCGGGCGCGTATCGCTTCCCTGCGCCGCGAGGGGGACACATCTGGACCCTCGGAGGCGGTGATGCTGCGCTTTGATGGCACCACCCTCGACGTCGAGGCAGTGTCGGTGCTCACGGTCTGGGAGGGCAGACCTGCCTATCAGTTGATTTTCCGCGATCTGTCTGCCCAGACGGCGGCCGAGGCGGTGCGCTGCCAGGCGGCGCTGGCCACGCACGTCAGTGACGCGATCATCGCCACCACGTCCACCGGCATGGTCACCAATTGGAACCCGGCCGCTGAAGCCATCTACCGCCGACCCGCCGCACGAGCGCTGGCGCTCCCGGTCAGCGAGGCGATCGGCGCCCCGCTGGACCCCGCCGCGATCATCGCCCACGGCGGAATCGTTCACAGCACCCACCACGCCGCTGACGGAGCGGCGCTGGCCGTGCGGGTCTCCGCCACCGCAATAAGCACCGGCTATCTGCTGGTCTGCACCGACCAGACCGCCCTGCGCGACGCCGAACAACACCTGCAAACCGTGGTGAACACACTCGACTACGGGGTCGCGGTCGTGGGCAGCGACGGCCGTGTCAAATCCTCGAACCCGGCGGCCGACCGAATATTCGGTACGGCGCCCCAGATTGTCGAAAGCCGGCCAGGCAGCAGAGCCCTCGACTTTCCCATCTTCGACACCAACGGCCACCTCGTCGGTGCAGATCAGCATCCGCTCACCCTGATCCGGCAGACCGGAACCCCAATCAGTGATTACGTCTTCGGCGTCGATCGCTTCGACGGACAACGGGTATGGCTGTGCGCAAGCTATCGCCTGCTCAACCCCGACGATCTCCAGGATTCAGCGGTGCTCATCTCACTCACCGACATCACCGCACAACGCACCGTCAGCGAACGGCTCGCCTACGAGGCCACACACGACTCGCTGACCGGGCTGCCCAACCGCGGCTGCGCCGTCACCCGGGTCACCGAAGCGCTCGAATCCGGCGGCCACGACGTGTTGGCCGCGGTCCTGTTCATCGATCTGGACAATCTCAAGACCATCAACGATTCGCTCGGCCATGACGCCGGCGACGACATGCTGCGGAGCGCGGCGCAACGTCTGCGCGCCGCCGTCCGATCCGACGACCTGGTCGCCCGGTTCGGCGGCGACGAATTCGTCGCCCTGCTCATCGGCCAGATCCGCCGCCCCGACCTCGACGCACTCGCCGACAGACTCCACACAACCCTGTCGGAACCGGTAGTCATCGACAACGTGACATTCCGCATCGGGGCGAGCATCGGAATCGTGGTGGTCGAAAACAACGACCCGCGTGGCGCGGCAGAGATCCTGCGCGACGCCGACATCGCCATGTATGAGGCCAAAACCACGGGCCGGGGCAAAAGCCACTACTTCACCGAGCAGCTGCGCGACCGAAGGCGAGGGCTACCCACCAGCCAACGGAACTCGCTCATCGAAGCTCAGAGGGCTTGGCAGACTCACTGAGGCGGGGAGGGGGCCCCGGTCAGACCTGTGGCTGTTGCGACCGGAGTTGCGTAACTTCCGCGAAAGGTGAAGTCAGCCGTTCAGCGGTTTGAGCCGGATCGGGGTGGAACTCAGCAGCCCCAGCGGATCGACGTACTCCGCACCCGAAGCTGGACCCCACATGGCGCCCCAGTGCAGACACGCCCCGGCCCGGCAACCCGCGTGTCCGGCCACCAGCTCACCGATCACGGTCGCCGCCGTCACCGACGCACCGACCCGCACGGCTGCCCGGACCGGCTCGTAGCTGGTGCGCAACCCGCCGGGGTGGGCCAGCGATACCACCGGCCGTCCTGCCAGCACCCCGGCGAACACGACGGTCGCGCTGCCGGCGGCGTACACCGGCTGGCCAGGCGCACCGGCGAGGTCCACCCCGCGATGCCCGGGGTTCCAATTCGGCTTCCCTGGTCCGGGGCCGTCGAACCCCCGCACGACCGCCGGCGGCGGCCGCAGCGGCCACTGAAGCCGCACATTGTCTTTTCCGGTCTTCCGGAGTCGGCGACCGCCGGTGCCGCGCCGACCAGCACCCAGCACAGCACAACCGCCGCCCACCGCATCGGTTCAGTTCAACGTCGCGGCGCCGGCCGACGCCAGTCACCGTCGGGTAAATCTGTGCAAGATGCCGTGTAGACTTCTCGACGCAGCTCGCAGCAGCGGGCTGACTTCGCACGTCTGCAATGCGGTCCCGTTCGATTAGGTCCGCAACCGCATGCCGGGCGGTCCCGACCCGGGTTTTCCCGGCTGGGTCCGGCATCGCAGCAGGCGCCAGGGCCCGGCTTCACCCGACGCCGGGCGACAACCGACACAAGTTAAGGCACCAGCATGGCCGTAGTAACCATGAAGCAGCTGCTCGACAGCGGCACCCACTTCGGGCATCAGACCCGTCGCTGGAATCCCAAGATGAAGCGGTTCATCTTCACCGACCGCAATGGCATCTACATCATCGACCTGCAGCAGACGCTGACGTTCATCGACAAGGCGTACGAATTCGTCAAGGAGACCGTCGCCCACGGTGGCAGCATCATGTTCGTCGGTACCAAGAAGCAGGCGCAGGAGTCCGTCGCGGCCGAAGCGACCCGCGTCGGCATGCCATACGTGAACCAGCGCTGGCTGGGCGGCATGCTCACCAACTTCTCCACCGTGCACAAGCGGCTGCAGCGGCTCAAGGAGCTCGAGGCGATGGAGCAGACCGGTGGCTTCGAGGGTCGCACCAAGAAGGAGATCTTGATGCTGACCCGGGAGAAGAACAAGCTGGAGCGCAGCCTCGGCGGTATCCGCGACATGGCCAAGGTGCCGTCGGCGATCTGGGTCGTCGACACGAACAAGGAGCATCTCGCGGTCGCGGAAGCTCGCAAGCTGAACATCCCGATCATCGCGATCCTGGACACCAACTGCGACCCCGACGAGGTCGACTACCCGATCCCGGGCAACGACGACGCGATCCGCTCGGCCGCGCTGCTCACCAAGGTGATCGCGTCCGCGGTCGCCGAGGGCTTGCAAGCCCGCGCCGGCGCGGGCCGCGCTGACGGTAAGCCCGAAGCTGGGGATTCGCTGGCCGCGGAGCCGCTGGCCGAGTGGGAGCAGGAGCTGCTGGCTTCCGCGACCCCGTCGGCGGCACCGGCAGAACAAGCGGCCGCGGTCGCAGCAGAACCAACCACAGATGCATCCTAGGAAAGGCTGAGCATTGGCGAATTTCACCGCTGCCGACGTCAAGCGACTTCGGGAGCTGACCGGTGCCGGCATGCTCGACTGCAAGAACGCGCTGGCCGAAAGCGACGGCGACTTCGACAAAGCGGTCGAGGCGCTGCGGATCAAGGGTGCCAAGGACGTCGGCAAGCGCGCCGAGCGGGCCACGGCCGAGGGCCTGGTCGCGGCCAAGGGCGGCGCGCTGGTCGAGCTGAACTGCGAGACGGACTTCGTCGCCAAGAACGCCGAGTTCCAGAAGCTGGCCGACGAGGTGGTGGCCGCGGCCGTTGAGTCCAAGGCCGGCGATGTCGACTCGCTCAAGGGCGCCAAGGCGGGTGACCAAACCGTTGAGGAGGCGATCGCCGCGCTGTCGGCCAAGATCGGCGAGAAGCTCGAACTGCGCCGGGTCGCCAACTTCGACGGCACCGTTGAGACCTACCTGCACAAGCGGTCGGCCGACCTGCCACCCGCGGTGGGTGTGCTGGTGGAGTACTCAGGCTCGGGCGCTGAGGCAGCTCATGCCGTCGCGCTGCAGATCGCCGCGCTCAAGGCGCGCTTCCTGTCGCGCGACGATGTTCCCGAGGACGTCGTAGCCAGCGAACGCCACATCGCCGAGGAGACAGCGAAGGCCGAGGGCAAGCCGGAGCAGGCGCTGCCCAAGATCGTCGAGGGTCGGTTGAATGGCTTCTTCAAGGACGCGGTGCTGCTCGAGCAGCCGTCGGTGTCTGACAGCAAGAAGACGGTCAAGGCCCTGCTCGACGAGGCCGGCGTGACGGTGACGCGGTTCGCGCGCTTCGAGGTAGGTCAGGCCTAGCACGAGGTAGGGCGCTGGCATGCCACGCGTGCACGCCTTCGGCGATGACGCCCTCGGCGACCACGACGCTGTCGGCCTCGCCGAGGCCATCCGAACCGGCCGCGTCGGTGCAGCCGAGGTGGCCGAGGCGGCCATCGCGCGCACCGAGGCCGTCAACCCGGCGTTGAATGGCTTGGCGTACAACGCTTTCGAGCGCGCCCGTCAAGCGATCCCGGTAAAAGGCGTTTTTGCCGGCGTCCCGACGTTCATCAAGGACAACGTCGACGTGGCCGGGCAACCCACGATGCGCGGCACCGACGCGTGGGCCCCGTTCGACGCCGTCGCCGACGGTGAGTTCACCCAGCTGTATCTGGCCACCGGGCCGGTACCGCTGGGCAAGACGCAGATGTCGGAGTTCGGGTTCAGCGCTGCCGCCGAACATCCCCGGCTGGGGCCGGTCCGCAACCCGTGGAACACCGATTACACCGCCGCCGCGTCGTCGTCGGGCTCGGGTGCGTTTGTCGCCGCCGGCGTGGTGCCGATCGCGCACGCCAACGACGGCGGCGGCTCGATCCGCATCCCGGCCGCCTGCAACGGGCTCGTCGGACTCAAACCGTCACGCGGCCGGCTGCCGCTGGACCCGGAACTGCGCCGGATGCCGGTGCGCATCGTCACCAACGGTGTGCTGACCCGCTCGGTGCGTGACACGGCGGCCTTCTATCGCGAGGCCGAGCGGATCTGGCCCAACGCCAAGCTTGCGCCGATCGGCGACGTCACGCGGCCGGGCCGGCGGTTGAAAATCGCGGTGCTGACCCGTTCTGTACTGCGTGAATGCAGTCCGCAGTTGCGGGAGCTGACGCTGAAGTCGGCCAGTCTGCTCGAAGAACTGGGCCACCGCGTGGAACACGTCGACGAGCCACCGGTGCCGGCCAGTTTCCCGGATGATTTCGTGCTGTATTGGGGATTGTTGGCGATGGCGATGGTGCGCGGCGGCCGGCGCGCCTTCGGTGCGACGTTCGACCGGACCCGGCTGGACAATCTGACGCTGGGCCTGGACCGGCACGCCAGCCGCAACCTGCACCGGCTGCCGCTGGCGATCGTGCGGTTGCGCACGCTGCGGCGGCGCACCGCGCGGTTTTTCGCCAGCTACGACGCGCTGCTCACGCCCACCCTGGCCGACGAGACGCCGCGGGTCGGACACCTCGCCCCCACCGACTATCAGCAGGTGATTGACCGGCTGATCGATTGGGTTGCGTTCACCCCGCTGCACAATGTCACCGGAGAGCCCGCGATCTCGCTGCCGTTGGCCCAATCCGCGGATGACATGCCGGTGGGCATGATGCTCTCGGCCGACGTGGGCCAGGAAGCGCGACTGCTCGAGGTGGCCTACGAACTCGAGCAGGCCAGGCCATGGGCCCGAATCCAGGCCGCAGGTAGTTAGTCGGAGCCGAGCTTTTCCAGCATTCGTTTGAATTCGCGCTGCTGCGCCGCGCCCAGTTTGGCCAGGATGCGGTCGTCGGCGACGCGGACCGCGCCCTCCGCGCGCTTCAACAGCGCGCGGCCCGGGGCGGTCAGCGTGGCCGGTAGGGCACGCCCCGACGACACCGACTCGGGCCGTTCCACCGCGCCAATGTCTTCCAGCTTGTGCAGCACCGTGTTCATCGCCTGCGGTGTGACGTTGGTGTGCCTGGACAATTCGGCACTGGATACGCCCGGGGACAGCGAAATGAGGCGCAGGCAAACGAATTCGGGAAGCGTCAAGCCGACCGGCCGCAACGCGGCGGCAACTTCTGGGCGCAGAACGGCTGCCACCCGGTAGAGCAGGAAGCCCAACGGAGCATCGTCAATGTCGGCCCTGTCACCCATGTCAACCATATTGACATACGTCGCAACGCCGGATGCGCGAAACGCTCCTGTTATCGCGAATGGATCCAATCGCGAAGTCTGGCAAATGGATTAGCCAAATGGTGCCAATGTTAAAGGAGTTGTTTGAAGCACCTTGCGTCACAAAACTAATATCGCTGGGTTTTGCGCAGGTAGGCAGGCCGGATGCGGCATTTCGCAATGCAGTCACGTTTGAGGCTGACGCCGTTGGGTTATGCCGGAAAGAGTGCGGTCTAACCCCATATTGGATAACCGCTCGAACACCACGGAAAAAGACAAAGGAGCTAAACGTGAAGTTCACTACGGCGACTGTCAAAACGACTGTCGGTGCCGCGGGGATAGCCGCGGTAAGCATTTTCGCAGCGGCTACTGCTTCGGCTGCGCCGAACATCCAGGGATTTGGTGCCAGCGAATCGCTCATTGACGGACCAATGGTTACCAACTACACGGTGAGCAACCTGCAGCCCAGCAATATGACGATTCCTGGCTTCACCCCTAAGGGCACGCTCTACCAGGCGGACATCGTCGCCAGGTCCGATGGCGGGCTCGTCACCCCGCAGGTGAGGGATTTCAGCGCCCGCGGGCCCAACGGTCAGACCTACAAACTGGTCGACAAGGTCGAGGTTCCGAACGGTCTGAACCCGGCGCCCATCGCTCAGGGCAGCGAATCGCGGGGCACGCTGTACTTCGACGTGACCGGCGCGCCGCCGAATGGCGTCGTCTATAACGATGGGCTGCAAGACATTCTGATGTGGACGTCGAACGTGCCAGGGGCCCCGGCGCCTGGTATGTCGCCTGCGCCCGGTATGTCGCCGAACGCGGGTCCGCCTCCGGGCGGTTTGCCCGGCCCGGCAACTCACGCCTGATGCACACCTGATCCGGTTGCAAAAGCCTCCCCGCGCCATGCCCATTGGCGCGGGGAGGTTTCACGTTTGCGGGATTCGGCGCCGCTGAATGGGTACACAGCGGATATGAGTGACACCGACAGCAGGCCAGCGGAACTACGCGAACAAGCACGCCAGCACGCCAATGAAGCGCAGGCCGCCATGGAAGACAAGCGAGCAAAGCAGGACGGTGGACTGGGCGGCTGGGTGGCCAAGCGGGCCGGCGAGTGGGACCTGGAGGGCCAAGACGAGGATACCCTGCAGCGTCAGAAGTTTTTCTGGAATGTGCTGGTGGACTATTGGTTTCGCATGGAGATCGACGGCTGGGAGAACATTCCCGAGCCGCCGGCGCTGTTGATCGGCATTCACTCGGGCGCTCCCTTCGTGTGGGACGCATGGACCGTGGGCCTGCAATGGTGGCGGCACTTCGGTCCGGACCGCGTGCTGCACGGTACGGCGCACGACGCGTTGATGGCGATTCCGGGTATCGGCCGGTACTTCCGGTCGATGGGCGTGCTCCCAGCGGCCCCGGATGCCATCGCGACAGCACTGGCCGAAGGACGCGACGTGGCGCTGTGGCCCGGCGGCGAGGTGGATTCGCTGCGGCCGTGGATCGAACGCGACCGGGCCAACCTCGCCGGCCGAAAAGGCTTCGTGAAGATGGCAATTCAAGCCGGGGTGCCGATCGTGCCGATCGCGACCGTCGGAGGCGCCGATGCCATGCCGGTGTTGATTCGCGGCGATCGCCTGTCGCGGTTCTTGCGGCTCGACCGCCTGCTGCGGCTCAAGGTTTTTCCGGTGGCAATCTCGCTGCCGTGGGGGATCGCACCGGCGGCTCTGCCGCAGCTGCCGTTGCCGGCCAAGATCAGGACCCGGTTCATGCCCGCCATCGAGCTCGACCACGATCCGGACCGCGCGGACGACGACGACTACGTCGACCACAAGTACCGCGAGGTCCAAGACAGCATTCAACACGGTATGGACGCGCTGGCGCGCAAACGCGCACTCCCGATCTTCGGGTGATCAGTTCTGCGAAAAAGCCTGTGGGAAAGCGCTATTGGGCTATCGAGTCCGGTGGTGTCCACACAGGACTTGGCGCGGCCGACTCGCTGATTATCCATTGTGGGTGCGGCGGCGTCACCGCCATATAGCCCACGCCGCGCACGGTGTCGACCATCGATTCGTACTCGGCTCCCAGCTTGGCCCGAAGGCGCCGCACATGAACGTCGACAGTACGAACACGTCCGTCGGTGTCATAACCCCACACCTCATGCATGAGCCGGGTACGGCTGAACGCCCGGCCGGCATGCTGCACAAGGAAAGTCAACAACTTGAACTCGGTGAGGGTCAGGTTCAGTTCCTTGCCGGCCAGCGAACCGGTGTAACTGGCCGGGTGCAGCAGCAGGTCTCCGAATTTCAGGGTTCCCTCCAGCGTGCTGCGCCGACGCGTGATCGCCAGCCGCAACCGTGCCTGCAATTCGGCCGCCCCGGCGGCGGGCAGCATGACATCGTCGAAATGCCAGTCGACGTCCACTGCAACGAAGTCGGCGGGCGCGACGACGGCCACCACCGCGACGCCCGGCGCGCTGGCCGTCAACCGCCGGCACGCCCGGCGAGCCGCCGCGAGGTCGGTGCGCGCATCGATGATTGCGACGTCACACCCGACGTAGCCATCGGTCAGGTCAGTGAGTGGGGCCGTGCGAACCGACTCAGCGAATGATTTCAGGGTTGGCAGCGCCGATTCGAAGTCGTCCCCATTACTGAGCAATAGGACTTCCAACAGAGCAGCTCCCAAACGGTTTGAGGGGACATCTGCGGAGATGCCGCTTGCGGAAACCTGATTACCCGGTTCGGCGTGGAACTATTCCAAACTTGTCTAGCGCCGCCAGAAAGTTCGATGGGCCCGGCCCGTATTCCGGGCCGGACCCATCCTTCCATCAGGCTTATTGGTGGGACTTCTGGCGCTCCTCGGCGGCCTTGGCCGCGCCGCGCGCAGCGTCGGCTTCGGCTTCCTTCTTGCCCGCGTTGCGCTGCGCTTCGCCCTTGTCCTGCTGGGCCTCGCCCTCGCGAGTGAGGTCGTCGCGACCAGTCACCGCTCCGACGGCTTCCTTGACCGCGCCCTTGATGCCTTCGACCGTGCCTTTCACCGCTTCAGCAGGTCCGCTCTTGTTGTCGGCCATGAATCATTCCTCCCCGGTGGCGTACATGATTTGAGCCATTCAGCTCGATGCGGCGAGGCCCGGATCCTGATTCTTAAGACCGCGTCGTCGCCCGCCGCGTTGATTCGCATTCCCACCTCGGGCGCCGCTCAAACATCGGAGCGACCCCGCCCACGTCACCCAGCGGCGATGAGGCAGGATGGATAACGCCGTCCCGAGGTCGCCGTGGTTGGCCCGCAATTGGCCTGTAATGGCCTGGGATGGCACTGTCATGCGAGGAGTCTGATGGCGGAGCCTGAGCCGACGAGCGCCAACGGCGCACCCGGAGCCAAGTATTCGAGAGTGCTACTCAAGCTCGGCGGCGAAATGTTCGGCGGCGGCCAAGTGGGGCTCGATCCCGACGTGGTGGCGCAGGTGGCCCGCCAGATCGCCGAGGTGGTCCGTGGCGGCGTCCAGGTCGCGGTCGTGATCGGCGGCGGCAACTTCTTCCGTGGCGCACAGCTGCAGCAGCGCGGCATGGAGCGCACGCGGTCGGACTACATGGGGATGCTCGGCACTGTCATGAACAGCCTTGCGCTGCAGGACTTCCTGGAGAAGGAAGGCATCGCCACCCGGGTGCAAACCGCGATCACCATGGGCCAGGTCGCTGAGCCCTACATCCCGCTGCGCGCGGTCCGCCACCTGGAGAAGGGCCGCGTGGTGATCTTCGGCGCCGGCATGGGGTTGCCGTACTTCTCCACCGACACCACGGCGGCACAGCGGGCGTTGGAGATCGGCGCCGACGTGGTCTTGATGGCCAAGGCGGTCGACGGCGTGTTCACCGCGGATCCGCGGGAGAACCCGCAGGCCGAGTTGCTCACCGTGATCACGCATCGCGAAGTGCTCGACCGCGGGTTGCGGGTGGCCGACGCCACCGCGTTCAGCCTGTGCATGGACAATGGCATGCCGATTCTGGTGTTTAATCTGCTGACCAGTGGCAATATCGCCCGGGCGGTCGCCGGTGAGAAGATCGGAACGCTGGTAACGACCTGAGGGGATGAGCAGCGCAAATGATTGACGAGGCGCTCTTCGATGCGGAAGAGAAAATGGAAAAGGCCGTCGCGGTGGCCCGTGACGATTTGTCCACGATCCGGACCGGGCGCGCCAACCCGAGCATGTTCTCCCGGATCGTCATCGACTATTACGGCACGAACACCCCGATCACCCAGCTGGCCAGCATCAATGTGCCCGAGGCGCGGCTCGTCGTGATCAAGCCGTACGAGACCAGCCAGCTGCACGCCATCGAGACGGCCATCCGCAACTCCGAGCTCGGGGTGAACCCCACCAACGACGGCACCCTGATCCGCGTGGCCGTACCCCAGCTCACCGAGGAACGTCGGCGCGAGCTGGTCAAGCAGGCCAAGCACAAGGGCGAGGAAGCCCGGGTCTCGGTGCGCAACATCCGCCGCAAGGCGATGGAGGAACTGCATCGCATCCGCAAGGACGGCGAGGCCGGCGAGGACGAGGTCGGCCGCGCCGAGAAGGACCTGGACAAGACCACCCAGCAGTACGTCACCCAGATCGACGAGCTCGTCAAACACAAAGAGGGCGAGCTGCTGGAGGTCTAGCGGCCGCTCAGCAACCGATTCCGTGGCAACGACCGATGCCGACGCAGCCACTCCGCCCGAGAAGTCGGCTGCCAAGAAGCCGTCCCGCGCGGGACGGGATCTGCCCGCCGCTATCGCGGTGGGTGCCGCGATCGGGGCCGTCCTCATCGCGACCCTGGTGCTCGCTCCGCACGGATGGGTGATTCTGTGTGCCTGGGCCATTCTCGTCGCCAGCCATGAAGTGGTGCGCCGGCTGCGGGAAGGCGGGTACGTCATTCCGGTCATCCCGCTGCTGATCGGTGGGCAGATCACCGTGTGGCTGACCTGGCCATATGGTGCCCGCGGCGCGTTGGCGGGTTTCGGCGCCACGGTGGTGGTCTGCTTGTTCTGGCGGCTGTTCATGCATGACGAAAGCAGAAATCACGATCCGGACGCCGGCCCGCCTCCCCCGTCGAATTACCTGCGCGACGCGTCGGCGACCGTCTTTTTGACGGCGTGGGTCCCGCTGTTCGCCTCCTTCGCCGCGTTGTTGGTCTACCACCCGCACGAAGGCGCCGCGCGGGTGTTCTGCCTGATGATCACCGTCGTCGCCTCCGATGTGGGTGGTTACACGTTCGGGGTGCTGTTCGGCAAGCATCCGCTGGTTCCGGCGATCAGCCCGAAGAAGTCGTGGGAGGGACTCGCCGGTTCGTTGGTCTGCGGAGTCACCGCGGCAGTTCTGACCGCGACGCTCATGGCTCACCGACCGCCGTGGGAGGGCGCCGTGCTGGGGCTTGTGCTGACGTTCACCTGCGTCATGGGTGACTTGGTGGAATCCCAGGTCAAGCGTGACCTCGGGATCAAGGACATGGGCCGGCTGCTGCCCGGTCATGGTGGTCTGATGGACCGGCTCGACGCTGTGCTCCCGTCGGCGGTGGCGGCGTGGACGGTGTTCACACTGCTGCCGGCCTGACGCGGCCGATTTTGGAGCCGATACTGGATACATCATGGTCCAAGAGTTGATCTTCGACGCGCCGCGCGCGGCCCGTCCGCCGCGGCACCTGGCCGACCTCGACGCGGAGGGTCGCGCCGCGGCCGTCGCGGAGCTGGGTCTGCCCGCTTTTCGGGCCAAACAGCTCGCCCACCAGTACTACGGCAGGCTGATCGCCGACCCGCGGCAGATGACCGACCTCCCGGCCGCCGCGCGCGAACTGATCGCGGAAACGATGTTCCCGACGCTGCTCACCGCGGCCACCGAGATCACCTGCGATGCGGGGCAGACCCGAAAGACGTTGTGGCGCGCGGTGGACGGCATCACCTTCGAGTCGGTGCTGATGCGCTACCCGCAGCGCAACACGATCTGCATCTCGTCGCAGGCCGGCTGTGGCATGGCTTGTCCGTTCTGCGCCACCGGCCAGGGCGGACTGCGTCGTAACCTGTCGACCGCGGAGATCCTCGAGCAGGTGCGGGCCGGCTCCGCGGCGCTGCGCGACGAGTTCGGTGATCGGCTGTCGAACGTGGTGTTCATGGGCATGGGTGAGCCGCTGGCAAACTACGCCCGGGTCCTGGGTGCCGTGCGGCGCATCACCGAGCCGTCCGGTTTCGGTATCTCGGCCCGCTCGGTAACGGTGTCGACCGTGGGTCTGGCACCGGCGATCCGCAAGCTCGCCGACGAACGGCTCGGGGTGACGTTGGCGTTGTCGTTGCATGCCCCCGACGACGAGCTGCGCGACACGCTGGTCCCGGTCAACAACCGCTGGAAGATCGACGAAGCCCTGGCCGCGGCCCGGTATTACGCAGAGGTCACCGGGCGGCGGGTGTCGATCGAGTACGCGCTGATCCGCGACGTCAATGACCAGCCGTGGCGGGCCGAGCTGTTGGGCAAGCGGCTGCACGGTGCTCTCGGGCCGCTGGTGCATGTGAACCTGATCCCGCTCAACCCGACGCCGGGCAGTGAGTGGGATGCCAGCCCCAAGGCAGCGGAGCGGGAGTTCGTCCGGCGGGTCCGGTCGAAGGGGGTGTCCTGCACGGTGCGAGATACCCGCGGCCGCGAGATCAGCGCCGCCTGCGGACAGCTGGCCGCGCAGGGCGAATGAGAGGCGGGTGAACCGCAGCGGCGGCTGGCGCGTCTCCTATTTGTAAGACCAGCAAATTAGGGGGCAGATCGTGATTCGCCTGTTTTCGCCACTGCGGCTGTTTGTGGCGGCCGTTTTCGCGGCCATCTTGATCGTGGGGCTCGCCGATGCGCCGCGCTCGGCGGCGGCCGACGGACGGCTGCAGTTCGCCGGGACCACCCTCAGCGGTGCGTCCTTCAACGGGGCCAGCCTGGTGGGGAAGCCGGCCGTGTTGTGGTTCTGGACGCCGTGGTGCCCGTTCTGCAACGCCGAAGCCCCCGGCTTGAGTCAGGTGGCGGCGGCCAATCCGGGCGTCACGTTTATCGGTGTCGCGGCGCATTCGGACGTCGGGGCGATGCAGAACTTCGTCTCGAAGTACAACCTGAACTTCACCAACCTCAACGACGCCGACGGTTCGATCTGGGCCCGCTACAACGTGCCCTGGCAGCCGGCGTGGGTGTTCTACCGCGCCGACGGCAGCTCGACCTTCGTCAACAATCCCACTGCGGCGATGCCCCAGGCCGAACTCGCCGGCCGGGTCGCGGCGCTGCATTAACGCCGTGAACCAGGGTCTTATCGGTCTGGCCTTCGCCGCCGGACTCGTGGCGGCCCTCAACCCCTGCGGGTTCGCCATGCTGCCCGCGTACCTGCTTCTGGTGGTGCGCGGGCAGCCCCACGAGGCAACGCACGGCTCCTGGACTGCCGTCGGCCGCGCGCTGGCGGCCACCGCCGGAATGGCGCTCGGCTTTATGGCGGTGTTCGGATCCTTTGGGGCGCTGACTATTTCGGCGGGCTCAACGGTGCAGCGTTATCTTCCGTACGGCACGGTGGCGATCGGCGTGGTGTTAATCGCGCTCGGGGTTTGGCTGCTGGTGGGTCGGGAGCTCACCGCGCTGACGCCACGACCGCTTGGGCCGCGGTGGGCTCCGACGACGAGAGTGTGGTCGATGTTCGGCTACGGCGTGAGCTACGCGATCGCCTCGCTGTCGTGCACCGTCGGGCCGTTTCTGGCGGTCACCACCGCCGGGCTTCGCAGTGGTTCGGTCCGCACGGGCGTCTCGATCTACCTCGCCTACGTCGGCGGCCTGACCCTGGTCGTCGGCGTCCTTGCCCTTGCGGCCGCGACCGCCAGCTCAGCGGTGGCCGAACGGCTGCGCCGAATCGTGCCGTTCGTGAACCGGATCAGTGGGGCGCTGCTGGTGCTGGTCGGGCTGTACGTCGCCTATTACGGCGTCTACGAGCTGCGGCTGTTCAGTGCGACGGCGGCCAGCCCGCCGGACGCGTTGATCACCGCGGCCGGGCGCCTACAGGGTGCGCTGGCCGGCTGGGTGCATCAGCACGGGGCCTGGCCGTGGGCGCTGGCGCTGACGGTGGTGGCGATCGGCGCGTTTGCCGGCTACCTGAGCCAACCGCGCCGGCGGCCCCATAAGTCGCGCACCAGAACGGCGAGCGCGAGCGCGGCGAACCCGACGAGGAACCAGTCCTCGACGTGACCGACGTGATTTCCGCGCAGCATGGCCAACAGGAATCCGAAGGCGATGAACCCGACGACGTGCCAGGTGCGGTGGTTGATTCGGCTCCACCCCCAGGCCGCTGACGGCACCTCGGCGACGTCGACGCCCCTGTAGTGCTCCACCTCAGTACCAGCCACGGCGTTCCTCCGGATCGGATCGGCTTCTGGTGAAAGATTCTGACACAGCCCGAATCATTCCGCGGAGGGCACAATGAGTAGGTGACCAACCCCACCGGCCGTCTGCGTGTGCTGGTGCTGGGGAGCACCGGCTCGATCGGCACCCAGGCGCTGGAGGTCATCGCCGCCAACCCGGACCGTTTCGAGGTGGTCGGGCTGGCCGCCGGGGGCGCCAACGTGGACACGCTGCGACGCCAGCGCGCCGAGACCGGGGTGACCAACATCGCCGTCGCCGACGAGCGGGCCGCCGAGAAGGTCGGTGACGTTCCCTACCGCGGTCCCGACGCGGTCACCCGCCTCATCGAGCAGACCGAAGCCGACGTCGTCCTCAACGCGCTGGTCGGGGCGCTGGGCCTGCGGCCGACGCTGGCCGCGCTTCAGTCGGGCGCCCGGCTGGCGCTGGCCAATAAGGAATCGCTGGTCGCCGGCGGGCCGTTGGTGTTGCGGGCGGCGCGGCCGGGTCAGATCGTGCCCGTCGACTCCGAGCATTCCGCGCTGGCGCAATGCCTGCGCTGCGGTAGTTCCGACCCCGAGAACAACGAGGTCGCCAAGCTGGTGCTGACCGCCTCGGGCGGGCCGTTTCGCGGCTGGGCCGCCGCCGACCTGGAGGCCGTCACTCCCGAGCAGGCCGGCGCCCACCCGACCTGGTCGATGGGCCCGATGAACACGCTGAACTCGGCGTCGCTGGTCAACAAGGGCCTCGAGGTCATCGAAACGCACCTGCTGTTCGGCATCGATTACGACCGCATCGAGGTCGTCGTGCACCCTCAGTCGATTGTTCATTCGATGGTCACCTTTGTTGATGGTTCCACGATCGCCCAGGCCAGCCCCCCGGACATGAAGCTGCCCATTTCCCTGGCGCTGGGCTGGCCGCACCGGGTGGCCGCCGCGGCGGCGTCCTGCGACTTCGCCAGTGCGTCGACCTGGGAGTTCGAGCCGCTGGACAGCTCCGTCTTCCCGGCGGTCGAGCTGGCTCGACAGGCTGGTCAGGCCGGCGGCTGCATGACCGCCGTCTACAACGCCGCCAACGAAGAAGCGGCCGCGGCGTTCCTGGCGGGGCGAATCGGTTTCCCCGCGATCGTCGGCACCATCGCCGAGGTCCTGCGCGCTGCCGACCAATGGGCCGTAGAACCAGCTACCGTGGATGACGTACTCGAAGCGCAGCGCTGGGCCCGCGCGCGAGCGCAACACGAGGTTTCCGGAAAGGTCCAGTGGCGATCGCAAGCGCGGCCAAGCCGGGCGCAGCGGGTCGCCGCCGAATCAAACTTAGAGAGGTCCTGAAGCGGCGATGATGTTCGTTCTCGGCATAGTGCTGTTCGCGCTGGCCATCCTGATATCGGTGGCCTTGCACGAGTGTGGCCACATGTGGGTGGCGCGCGCCACCGGCATGCTGGTGCGCCGCTATTTCGTCGGTTTCGGTCCCACGCTGTGGTCCACCCGGCGCGGTGAAACCGAATACGGCGTCAAAGGCGTTCCGCTGGGCGGGTTCTGCGACATCGCCGGCATGACCCCGGTCGAAGAGCTCGCACCCGAAGAGCAGGACCGCGCCATGTACAAGCAGACGACCTGGAAGCGGGTCGCGACGCTGTTCGCCGGGCCGGGCATGAACTTCGTCATCTGCCTGGTGCTGATCTACGGCATCGCGCTGGTCTGGGGGCTGCCGAATTTGCACCCGCCGACAAACGCGGTGGTCGGCGAAACCGGTTGTGTCGCAAAGGAAGTGGCCGCAGGAAAGCTCGACAAGTGCGAGGGCCCCGGCCCGGCGGCGCAGGCCGGGATCCGCGCAGGCGACGTCGTCGTCAAGGTCGGGGACACCCCGGTGTCCAGCTTCGAGGAGATGGCCGCCGCGGTCCGCAAACTGCAGGGCACCGTGCCCGTCGTCGTGCAGCGCGACGGCAAGACGATCACCACCGACGTCGCAGTCCAGCCCACCCAACGCTTTATCGCCAACGGACAGGGCGGCCAGCCGGCGGCGGCCACCGTCGGCGCCATCGGAGTCGGGGCACCGCGTCCGGTGCCCACGCAGTACAACGCCTTCACGGCCCTGCCCGCCACGTTCGCCTTCGCAGGCGATCTGACCGTCCAGGTGGGTAAGTCGCTGGTCGCGATCCCGACCAAGGTCGGTGCGCTGGTGCACGCCATCGGCGGCGGCCAGCGCGATCCGGAGACGCCGATGAGCGTCGTTGGCGCCAGCATCATCGGCGGCGACACCGTCGATCACGGGCTATGGGTGGCGTTCTGGTTCTTCCTGGCGCAGTTGAACCTGGTCCTGGGCGCCATCAACCTGCTGCCGCTGCTGCCGTTCGACGGCGGTCACATCGCCGTCGCGGTGTTCGAGAAGATCCGCAACATGATCCGCTCGGCGCGCGGCAAAGTCGCGGCCGCGCCGGTCAACTACCTCAAGCTCATGCCTGCGACGTATGTGGTGCTGGTGTTCGTCGTCGGGTACATGCTGTTGACCGTGACCGCCGATCTGGTCAACCCGATCAGGCTGTTCCAGTGACCTCCATCGGCCTGGGCATGCCGCAACCGCCGGCGCCTACACTCGCCCCGCGGCGCACCACCCGCCAGCTCATGGTCCGCGACGTCGGGGTCGGCAGTGACTATCAGATCTCGGTGCAGTCGATGTGCACCACCAAGACGCATGACGTCAACTCGACCCTGCAGCAGATCGCCGAACTGACCGCCGCGGGCTGCGACATCGTCCGGGTGGCCTGTCCGCGTCAAGAGGACGCCGACGCGCTGGCCGAAATCGCCCAGCACAGCGGCATTCCGGTGATCGCCGATATCCACTTCCAGCCCAAGTACATCTTCGCCGCCATCGACGCCGGCTGCGCCGCGGTGCGGGTAAACCCCGGCAACATCAAGGAATTCGACGGCCGGGTCGGCGAGGTGGCCAAGGCCGCGGGCGACGCAGGCATCCCGATCCGCATCGGCGTCAATGCCGGCTCGCTGGACAAGCGCTTCATGGAGAAGTACGGCAAGGCCACCCCCGAGGCGCTGGTCGAATCGGCGCTCTGGGAGGCCTCGCTGTTCGAGGAGCACGGCTTCGGCGACATCAAGATCAGCGTCAAGCACAACGACCCGGTGGTGATGGTCGCCGCCTACGAACAGCTGGCCGCCCAGTGCGACTACCCGCTGCACCTCGGCGTCACCGAGGCCGGTCCCGCTTTTCAGGGCACCATCAAGTCCGCGGTCGCTTTCGGGGCGCTGCTGTCAAAGGGCATCGGCGACACCATCCGGGTGTCGCTGTCGGCGCCCCCGGTCGAGGAAGTCAAGGTCGGCAGCCAGATTCTGGAGTCGCTGAACCTGCGGCCGCGCAAGCTCGAGATCGTGTCCTGCCCGTCCTGCGGCCGGGCCCAGGTCGACGTCTACACGCTGGCCAACGAGGTCAGCGCCGGGCTGGACGGCCTAGAGGTGCCGTTGCGGGTCGCCGTGATGGGGTGCGTCGTCAACGGGCCGGGGGAGGCGCGGGAAGCCGACCTCGGTGTCGCGTCGGGCAACGGCAAGGGCCAGATTTTCGTCAAGGGCGAAGTGATCAAGACCGTTCCCGAGGCGCAGATCGTCGAGACGCTGATCGAAGAAGCATTGCGGCTTGCCGAAGAGATGGGAACAGCGAGCGGTACGCCAGTTGTGACCGTAAGCTGATGGAGGCCGCCTACCGGCCGTCAGCATCGCACCATCGGAGAGTTCTGAGATGTCAGCTCCGCCCATCCTTCGCCTGATCGGCGACCGGCGGGTGTCGGTGGTACGCGACGCCGCCGCCGCCTGGCGGGTTTTCGACGAGGACCCCGTTGGGTCGTGCATGGTCGCGGCGCGGGTCACCGACCGCGGCGTCGACCCCAATGCAATTGGCGGAGAACTGTGGACGCGGCGCGGCGCGGAAGAGTCGCTGTGCTTCGCCGGTGCCAACCTCATCCCGCTGCGCGGCGCAACGGCCGACCTGAACGCATTCGCCGACGAGGCGATGAGCGGTTCGCGGCGCTGCTCGTCGCTGGTCGGCAGGGCCGACTTGGTGTTGCCGATGTGGCAGCGCCTCGAGCCGGCCTGGGGTCCGGCGCGCGACGTGCGCGACAACCAGCCCCTGATGGCGCTGTCTACCTACCCCAAGTGCGAGCTCGACACCGGCGTGCGCCAGGTCCAGCCGGACGAACTGGACGCCTACCTGGTCGCCGCCGTCGACATGTTCATCGGCGAGGTGGGCGTCGACCCGCGTCTGGGTGACGGCGGTCGCGGCTACCGCCGCCGGGTGGCCAGCCTCATCGCTGCGGGACGGGCATGGGCCCGCTTCGAAAAGGGTGAGGTCATCTTCAAGGCCGAGGTGGGATCGCAGTCTCCGACCGTCGGGCAGATCCAGGGCGTCTGGGTGCATCCCGAGCGGCGTGGCCTCGGGCTGGGCACGCGCGGCACCGCGACGTTGTGCGCCGTGATCGTCGGCACCGGGCGCATCGCCAGCCTGTACGTGAACAGCTTCAACACCGTTGCCCGTGCCGCGTACGACCGCATTGGCTTCACCGAGGTCGGCACCTTCGCCACCGTGCTGCTGGACTGATACCCGGGGGCAACAACAACGGCCGCTTCGCGTCTAGGCGAAGCGGCCGTCGTGTGGGTCGAGGTTTACAGCGGAATCCAGACTCCGAAGAGCCGGAAGCCCCACTGGTTGAAGCCACGATCCCAGACGGGTGTCTCGTTGTAGCCCCAGTAGTTGACGGGGCCACCCCGCCACTGACCACCGGGCGGGGGGAGCGGCCCACCCCAGGCCGGGCGCGGCGGCGCACCCATGCCCCACGGCGCGGGTCCGTTGCCCCAGGGCGCCCCGTTGAAGTAGCCACGCTGCGGGTCTCCGTGCCATCCGCCGTCACGCGGCGGGCCACCGGGTCCGCCGGGTCCACCGCCAGGGTGTCCCGGCAGGGGTCCGCCGTGTCCGCCGGGAGCGCCGACGGGGTGTCCGCCGGGAGCGCCGACGGGGTGTCCGGCGGCGCCGCCGCCCGGTTGGCCGCCGTGACCACCGGGAGCACCTACTGGTCCTCCGCCATGGCCTGCGCCTGAATTGCCTGCGCCTGGATTGGCGGCGGGGGCGCTGTGCGGGGCGCCGCCCGGACCAGGTCCGCCCTGCCCGGGTGCAGCAAACGCCGTGCCGACTCCCGTGCCCAATGCCGCCGCACTCAGAGCGCCGGCGATGGCCGCTCCTGCGACCAGTTGCCTCAGTTTCATTGCGCTTCCCCGTCTACTTGTCAGTTCGTGGCCTAACAAGCAGAAACATAGGTAACCTATCTATGAATCAGCTTTGACAAACCTCTGTAGAACGTTTGGCTGCTTGTCCGACGGCACCGCTCGCGTCGAGTATGGTGCGCACCGACGTTCACTGCGATTGGGGGCGCATGTCCGAGTTCGATATGCCCGAGCGCCGACCAGAGCGCAACCCGCTGTACGCCGCGATGAGTGCGGCGCCCGCACAGCGCGCCGCGGCCGAGGCGGCCGCCACGGACTTCGACCAAGGCCTGTGGGCGGCCCTGCGCGCCGAGATCCGCTGGGCGTTCACGCCGCCGCGCATCTGGCTCACCGGCGTGCTGGCCAACCTGTTTCTCGCGGTGGCGTGGCTGGTGGTCCAACGCATGACCGCTACGCACGCCCACCAGGTTCCGTCGCATTACCACCACCCCGGCTTTTACCACCACCACCACATCGACTGGGTGATCTTGATCAGCACCTACTTCGCCTCGTTCGTTCTCGCCGACGTCACCACCACCAACGTGCTGGGCGCCGATCACCACCGCGTCGCCAAGGGGCTGTCGGAAGGCGCGCCGTTTTGGCGGGTGTTGCTGCTGAAAAACCTGACCCTGCTGGTGATCGTCGGACTGCCCACCCTGGCGGTGGCAATGGCGTTGACGCTGTGGAAGCAAACACCAGCGCAGTTAGGCGACACGATTCCCAATGTCGCGGTGCCCATCGTGTCCTGGCTGGGCATCGGCAACGTCATCTCGGTGCTGTTGCCCGTCGGCTCTGAACCGCTGATGCAACGCTGGCACGATCGGCGCGACTGGCGTCGGACCGCCACCTGGATTCTGGCGTTGACGCTGCCCTACGCGCTGTACTACGTCGCCGACCCGATGGGCGGTGTGGAGCACAAAGCGTTGTGGACGACTGTTCCCGCGGCGATCGGGCCCGTATTCGGGCGTGACACGAAAAGTTTCGTGCATCTCGGCATCGCCGTGGTCGTCTGGTCGGTCGGCACTCTGTTCGCCTGTTGGTGGGAGCGCAGGCGCGGACTGCAGTTCAGGTAACCGTCCAGATCACAGGTCGGTCTCGGTGTGTCGGCGCCCGTGTCCGCGCTCTCGTTCTTAACATCAGTACCGATGGCAACAAAATCAACTCTGGCAACACTGGCACCAGCCGTCGCGGGCCTGCTCGTGGCGGTCGCGGCGCTGTCGGGATGCACCCCGCGGCCGGAGGGACCCGGACCGGCGGCGGAGAAGTACTTCCGCGCATTGGCCGTCGGCGACACGGCGACGGCCGCTCAGCTCAGCGACAACCCCAACGAAGCCCGCGAAGCGCTCAACGCGGCCTGGGCCGGGCTGCAGGCCATCCACCTGGACGCGCAGCTGCTCAGCGCGAAATACGCCGAGGACACCGGCACCGTCGACTACCGCTTCACCTGGCATCTGCCCAAGAATCGGACCTGGAGCTACGACGGCCAGTTGAAGATGGCGCGCGACGAGGGACACTGGCAAGTCCGCTGGGCCACCACCGGGTTGCACCCCAGGCTGGGTGAGCATCAGACGTTCGCGCTGCGGGCCGATACGCCCCGGCGCGCCTCGGTGAACGAACTGGGCGGCAGCGACGTCCTGGCGCCGGGCTACCTGTATCACTACACGCTGGACGCGACGCAGGCCGGGCCGGCGCTGATGGACACGGCCCACGCGGTGATCGAAGCCCTGCACCCCTTCAACGACACACTCGTCGACCCGCAGCTGCTGGCCGAAAAGGCCAGCTCGTCGACCGATCCGCTGGATCTGGGCGTCACCTTGCACCCCGACGACAACGACAAGGTCGCCCCGGTGATCGGCAGGCTGCCCGGCGTCGTGATCACGCCCCAGGCTGACGAGCTGCCGACCGATCCGCACTTCGCGCCGGCCGTCGTCGCCGAGGTGAAGAAGTCCGTTATCAACCAACTCGACGGTCAAGCGGGCTGGCGGATCGTCAGCGTCAATCAGAACAACGTCGACGTCGCGGTGCTGCACGAGGTCGAGGGGTCCCCGGCGCCGTCGGTCTCGATCACGCTGGACCGGGTGGTGCAGAACGCCGCACAGCACGCGGTGGACACCCGCGGCGGCAAGGCGGTGATTGTCGTGATCAAGCCCTCGACGGGGGAGATCCTGGCGATCGCGCAAAACGCGGGCGCCGACAGCCAGGGACTGATGGCTACCACCGGCCTGTTCCCGCCCGGGTCGACGTTCAAGATGGTCACGGCCGGCGCTGCCATCGACCGCGACATGGCCACCCCCAACACCATGCTGGGCTGCCCCGGCCACCTCGACATCGGACACCGCACCATCCCCAACTACGGCGGCTTCGACCTGGGCGTGGTGCCGATGTCGCGCGCGTTTGCCAGTTCGTGCAACACCACGTTCGCCGAACTGGGCAGCAAGATGCCGCCCCGGGGTCTGACGCAGGCGGCCACCCGCTACGGGCTCGGGCTCGACTATCAGGTCGACGGCATCACCACGTTGACCGGGTCCGTGCCGCCGACGGTGGACCTGGCTGAGCGCACCGAAGACGGCTTCGGCCAGGGTCGCGTGCTGGTCACCCCGTTCGGCATGGCGCTGGTAGCGGCCACGGTCGACGCCGGCAAGACCCCGGTGCCGCAGCTGATCGCCGGCCGGGCGACGACCGTCGAGGGCGACAGCACGCCGATCACCCCGAAAATGGTCGACGCGCTGCGGCCGATGATGCGCCTGGTGGTGACCAACGGGACGGCCAAGGAGATCAACGGCTGCGGTGAGGTGTTCGGCAAGACGGGTGAGGCCGAATTCCCGGGGGGATCGCACTCGTGGTTCGCCGGGTACCGCGGCGACCTGGCGTTCGCGTCGCTGATCGTCGGGGGCGGCAGCTCGGAGTACGCGGTGCGGATGACCAAGGCGATGTTCGAGTCGTTGCCGCCGGGCTACCTGACTTAGTGCGGGCCCCGCTGTGCGGCGGCGGTAAGTTGGAAAGACCATGACGGAGTCCGGTGGGGACATGCTGTCGTTGCGGGTGTCGGACGCCGACCGCAACGGCACCATGCGGCGACTGCACAACGCGGTTGCGCTCGGGCTGATCGATATCAACGAGTTCGAGCAGCGCTCGTCGCGGGTGTCCTACGCGCGGACCCGAAACGAGTTGGACGGGCTGGTCAGCGACCTGCCCGGGCCGGGCGCGATCGTCACGTCGGCGGCCGACCGCGTCGAACTGCGCGGCTGGGCGGGCTCGCTGAAGCGTCAGGGCGAATGGATGGTTCCCACCCGGTTGGCGCTGGTGCGCCGGCTCGGGTCGATCGAACTGGACCTGACCAAGGCCCGTTTCGCGGGACCGGTGGTGGTCATCGAGCTCGACGTGCGGTTCGGCTCGGTGGAGATCTGGTTGCCCGACCGCGCCAGCGCCTCGATCGACGACGTCGAGGTCTACGTGGGTAGCGCGAGCGACCGACGCAAGGACGCCCCGGCGGAGGGGTCGCCGCACGTCGTGTTGACCGGCCGGGTGGTGTGCGGCTCCGTGGTTATCCGGGGGGCGCGGCGCTCGTTGCGGAGTCGTCTTCAGCGTTGACTCTGCGCCTACGGCGACATAGTGCAGCCCGTAAGCTGGCGACATGCCCGCTCGCACCGTGCTTTCCCCCGGAGCGTTGTCCCCGACGCTGTCGGTGCCTAATCGCATCCCACGCCCGGAATACGTCGGCAAGGCCACCGCGCGGGAGGGCACCGAGCCGTGGGTGCAGACGCCTGAGGTGATCGAGAAGATGCGCGTCGCCGGCCAGATCGCGGCGGCTGCGCTGGCCGAGGCGGGCAAGGCGGTCGCACCGGGCGTGACGACCGACGAACTGGACCGGATCGCGCACGAGTACATGGTCGACCACGGCGCCTACCCCTCAACGCTGGGCTACAAGGGATTTCCCAAGTCGTGCTGCACGTCGCTCAACGAGGTCATCTGCCACGGAATCCCCGACTCGACGGTGATCGCCGACGGCGACATCGTGAACATCGACGTCACCGCCTACATCGACGGCGTCCACGGCGACACCAACGCGACCTTCCTGGCCGGCGACGTCTCAGAAGAGCACCGGCTGCTTGTTGAGCGCACCCGCGAAGCGACCATGCGCGCGATCAACGCCGTCAAGCCCGGGCGTGCGCTGTCGGTCGTCGGCCGCGTCATCGAGTCGTACGCAAATCGGTTCGGGTACAACGTGGTTCGCGACTTCACCGGCCACGGCATCGGCACCACGTTTCACAACGGGCTGGTGGTCCTGCACTACGACCAGCCCTCTGTCGCGACAATCATGCAGCCGGGAATGACGTTCACCATCGAGCCGATGATCAATCTCGGCGCGCTGGACTACGACATCTGGGACGACGGCTGGACGGTGGTCACCAGGGACCGTAAGTGGACCGCGCAGTTCGAGCACACCCTGCTGGTCACCGACACCGGCGTCGAGATCCTCACATTGCCGTGAGTGCGCTCGCCCGCCCGAGGTGAGCGGGGCCCTGCTGGTCGCAGGCACCAGCTCCGACGCCGGGAAATCCGTTGTGGTGGCGGGTCTGTGCCGGTTGCTCGCGCGCAACGGGGTGCGGGTCGCGCCGTTCAAGGCGCAGAACATGTCCAACAATTCCGTGGTCACCGTCGAGGGCGGCGAGATCGGCCGGGCCCAGGCGATGCAGGCCCGGGCGGCGGGGCTGGAACCCAGCGTTCGGTTCAACCCGATCCTGCTCAAACCGGGCAGTGACCGGACCTCGCAACTAGTGGTCCGCGGGCAGGTTGCCGACTCGGTGACGGCGGCGGGCTACATGGCGCACCGTGACCGGCTGTTCGGCATCGTCATGGACGAATTCTATTCTCTGCGTGACGAATTCGACGCGGTGATCTGTGAGGGCGCCGGCTCCCCGGCCGAAATCAATCTGCGCGCGCATGATCTGGTCAACATGGGACTGGCCAGGGCCGCGAACCTGCCGGTGGTCGTGGTCGGCGACATCGACCGCGGCGGCGTGCTGGCGCATCTGTTCGGGACCGTGGCGGTGCTCGAGCCCGAGGACCAAGCGCTGATCGCGGGCTTCATCATCAACAAGTTCCGCGGCGACCCGGCGCTGCTCGAGCCGGGGTTGCAGCAGTTGTTCGCTCTGACCGGGCGGCCCACCTACGGGGTGCTGCCGTACACCCACGACCTGTGGATCGACGCCGAGGATTCGCTGTCGCTCGTGGCGCATGGTGTCGTCGGCGCGCCGGAGCCCCCGCGCGGCGACGAGTGGCTGCGGGTGGCCGCGGTGCGACTGCCGCGGATCTCCAACTCCACCGACATCGAGGCGCTGGCCTGCGAGCCGGGCGTCCTGGTGCGCTGGGTCACCGACCCCGGCGAACTGGCCGAGGTTGACCTGATCGTTCTGCCCGGCACCAAGGCCACCGTGGGCGACCTGTCCTGGCTGCACGAGCGCGGCCTGACCGATCCGATCGCGGCCCACTGCAACGCGGGCAAGCCGGTACTGGGCATCTGCGGGGGCTTTCAGATGTTGTGCGCAACCGTCACGGACGGGATCGAATCCGGGGCCGGGGAAGTCGCGGGGCTGGGGCTGTTCGATGCCGACATCGTTTTCACCGCGGACAAGGTCCTGCGCCGCTGGGCGGCGCCGCTGAGCGGCTACGAGATCCATCACGGGCGGCTCACCCGATGGGACGAGGCCAGCTGGTTCGATGCTGATGCTGAGCCGCAGGGCTTGGCGCGCGGCGCGGTCTTCGGCACCCACTGGCATGGCTTGCTGGACAACGACGAGTTTCGCCGGCAGTGGCTCGTTGAGGTGGCCAAGGCGGCCGGACGCGGCGGGTTCGTCGTGGCCGAGGATGTCAACGTCGTGCAGCGCCGAGAGGCACAGTTGGTGTTGATGGCCGATCTGTTGACGTCGCATCTTGACGTGGACGCGGTGGTCGGGCTGATCGAAGGCGGACCGCCACCGCGTCCGTGCATCGAAAGCGGATTTCGATCACGGTGATCTCGGTCAAAACCGGGCCAAAACATTGCTGCCGCAATAAATCTGGGTTGCCAGCTGGTAAGTCGGTTGTGCGTGGGCTCCGCCGCGGTTGACAGTGGGTTGTGGGTACCGGCGAAAACCACCCGTATGCATGCCAATTAGCTGTTAACGTGCGACAGTGCCCTCGATGATGACCACGCTCGACGGTATTCCCATTCCCGTGGCCGTCGCCGGTCCCGACACCGGCGTCGTGGTCGTGATTCTCGGCGCCGAGCAGCGCGCGCCCGCCGCGTACGACGCGGTGTGCGAGCGCCTGCACATCGCGTCGCTGCGGACCGTTGTCATCGGCCCTGACCCGCGACTGACCGGCAAGTCGGTGATCGGCATCCTCGACTCGCTCGGCATCGGGTGGGGGGTGGTGGTGGGTGATCGTGCCGGCGCCGAACTGGCGTGGAAGCTCGCTGCCACCAGGTTGGGCCGGTTCGTCGGTCTGGTCGCCATCGACCGTGGACATCCGCGGGTGGCCGACGTCGACGGCATCGTGCCCGACGAAGAATGCCCGCCCGTGGAGGTCGCCACCACCGTTTTGGTCAGCTCCCCGGCCACCCGCGCGATCGCCCGCGACAGCCAGCGCTTCGTCTACGCCGACTACCGGCTGGTGGATCTGCTCGGGCGCCGAAACGCGCAGGAGTCCACGGCGCAGCTGGCCGCCGAGATCGTGTTGCGGACCAGCAGCTGGTAACACCGCCGGTTTAGGCTGGCCCGATGTTGTCGTTAGCCGACCTGGAACGAATGGTCGCGGCCGCCGAGGTCGACACCGTCATCCTGGCGTTCGCCGACATGCAAGGCCGGCTGGTCGGCAAGCGAGTCTCGGGCCGTGATTTCGTCGACGAGGTCGCCGCCCACGGTGCCGAATGCTGCAACTACCTGCTTGCCGTGGACGTGGAAATGAACACCGTGGCCGGCTATGCCATGTCCAGTTGGGACACGGGGTACGGCGACATGGTGATGACGCCGGACCTCGCCACCCTTCGGCTGCTGCCCTGGCTGCCCGGCACGGCGCTGGTGATCACCGATCTGGGCTGGCGCGACGGCAGCGCGGTGGCCGCGGCGCCGCGCAGCATCCTGCGCCGCCAACTCGAGCGGCTCGGCCGGCAGGGACTGGGGGCCAACGTCGCCACCGAGCTCGAGTTCATGGTGTTCGACGACACCTACCGGCAGGCCTGGTCGAGCGGCTACCGCGGGCTGACCCCGGCCAGTGACTACAACGTCGACTACGCGATATTGGCGTCCTCGCGAATGGAACCGTTGCTGCGCGACATAAGGCTCGGCATGGGAGGCGCGGGTCTGCGCTGTGAGGCCATCAAGGGTGAGTGCAACCGCGGTCAGCAGGAGCTCGGCTTCCGTTACGACGACGCGCTGGTCACCTGCGACAACCACACCATCTATAAGAACGGCGCGAAGGAAATCGCCGACCAGCACGGTAAGAGCCTGACCTTCATGGCGAAATACGATGAGCGCGAAGGCAATAGCTGTCACATCCACTTGTCGCTGCGCGCGCAGGACGGCTCGGCGCCGTTCGCCGACGCCACCGGACCGCACGGCATGTCCGCGACATTCGAGAGCTTCCTCGCCGGCGCACTGGCCACCATGGCCGAGCTGACCTTGTTCTATGCGCCGAATATCAACTCCTACAAGCGATTTGCTGACGGCAGCTTCGCCCCGACGGCGTTGGCGTGGGGACTGGACAACCGCACCTGCGCGGTGCGGGTGGTCGGCCACGACGACAACATCCGGATGGAATGCCGCGTTCCCGGCGGGGACGTCAACCCGTACCTGGCGGTGGCCGCGCTGGTCGCGGGGGGACTGCACGGCATCGAGCGCGCATTACAGCCACCGGAGCCGTATCAGGGCAACGCCTACCAAGCGGCCGGGGTGAACCGGCTGCCCGCCACGCTGGCCGCGGCGGCCGAGTTGTTCGACAAGTCAAGCGTCGCGCGGGAGGCATTCGGCGACGACGTCATCGCGCACTACCTCAACAACGCCCGCGTGGAGCTGGCGGCGTTCAACGCGGCGGTCACGGATTGGGAGAGGATACGGGGATTTGAGCGGCTCTAGCGCGAGTCGGCCTTCGAAACCGATAGTCGGCTTGACGGCTTATCTGGAGCAGGTGCGGACCGGGATCTGGGATGTTCCCGCGGCTTATCTGCCGTCCGATTACTTCGAGGGCATCATCCTGGCCGGCGGCATCGCGGTGCTGCTGCCGCCGCAACCGGTCGACCCCGAGATCACCGCCAGTGTCCTCGACAACCTGGACGCACTGGTGATCACCGGAGGCTATGACCTCGACCCCGCCGCCTACGGCCAGCAACCGCACTCGGCCACCGACCAGCCGCGCACCGACCGCGACGCCTGGGATTTCGCGCTGCTTCAGGGGGCGCTGCGGCGGGGGCTTCCGGTGCTGGGCATCTGTCGCGGCGCGCAGGTACTCAACGTCGCGTTCGGGGGAACGCTGCATCAGCATCTGCCCGACGTGATCGGCCACGGCGGGCACCGGGCGGGCAACGGCGTGTTCGCCACCTTGCCGGTGCGCACCGTGCCGGGCACCCGGCTGGCCGGGCTGCTGGGGGAGACCGCAAGCGCGTCGTGCTACCACCATCAGGCCATCGACAAGGTCGGTGAATCGCTGGTGGTCAGCGCGTGGGACGCCGACGGCGTGGTCGAGGGTTTGGAGCTACCCGGAGACGGCTTCGCGCTGGCCGTGCAGTGGCATCCCGAGAAGTCGTTGGACGACCTGCGGCTGTTCGCCGCGGTGGTGGACGCTGCGCGGATGTATGCCGGGCGCACATGAATTCGGTCCAGCTGATCAACCCCGCCACCGAGCAGGTGCTGCGGTCGGTCGGACACGCCGACGTCGCCGCCGTTGACGACGCCGTGCGGCGGGCTGAGGCGGCCCAGCGCCGCTGGGCGCGGCTGGCGCCGGCCGAACGCGCGGCGGCCCTGCGTGCGTTCGCCGCAGTGGTGGACGCCCACGTCGGCGAGCTGGCCGCGCTGGAGGTGGCCAATTCCGGGCACCCCATCTCGTCGGCCGAGTGGGAAGCCGGCCATGTTCGCGACGTGCTGGCCTTCTACGCGGGCAGTCCGGAACGTCTGTCCGGCAAGCAGATTCCCGTCGCCGGAGGTCTGGACGTCACATTCCACGAACCGCTCGGCGTGGTCGGAGTGATCACGCCGTGGAACTTTCCGATGATGATCGCCTCCTGGGGCATCGCGCCGGCCCTGGCCGCCGGTAACGCGGTGCTGGTCAAACCGGCCGAATGGACGCCGCTGACCACTATCCGGCTCGGGGAGCTGGCCGTCGGAGCCGGGCTGGATGCAGACCTGCTGCAGGTGCTGCCCGGCGAGGGCGCGGTGGTGGGGCAGCGGTTTGTCACCAATCCCGGCATCCGCAAGATCGTCTTCACCGGGTCAACCGCCGTCGGCAAGCGCGTGATGGCCGATGCGGCCGATCAGGTCAAGCGGGTCACGCTGGAACTCGGCGGCAAAAGCGCCAACATCGTCTTCGCCGACTGCGACCTGGAGCGCGCGGCGGCCAGCGCGCCGGCCGGGGTGTTCGACAACGCCGGTCAGGACTGCTGTGCCCGCAGCCGAATCCTGGTGCAGCGCAGCGTCTACGACCGGTTCATGGAGCTACTCGAGCCGGCGGTGAAACGCGTCGTCGTCGGGGATCCGGGGTGCCGCGACACCGAAATGGGGCCGCTGGTGTCCGCCGTGCACCGCGACAAGGTGGCCTCCTACGTGCCCGACGACGCCCCCGTCGCGTTTCGCGGCACGGCGCCCGATGGTCCCGGATTCTGGTTTCCGCCAACGGTTCTCACCCCGCAGCCCACCGACCGCGCGGTCACCGAGGAGATCTTCGGCCCGGTCGTCACCGTGCTGGCGTTCGACGACGAGGCCGAGGCGATCGCGCTGGCCAACGACACCGCGTACGGGCTGTCGGGATCGATCTGGACCGACGACCTGTCCCGCGCGCTGCGGGTGTCGCGCGCGGTCGAGGCCGGCAATCTGTCGGTGAACTCGCACTCGTCGGTGCGCTTCCACACGCCCTTCGGCGGCTTCAAACAGTCGGGGCTGGGCCGTGAGCTCGGTCCGGATGCGCCGCTGCACTTCACCGAGACCAAGAACGTGTTCATCGCGATCAGCGAGGAGGCCAACTGATGGACCTGACCCGACGACTGGCGGGCCGGGTGGCGGTCATCACCGGGGGCGCCAGCGGCATCGGCCTGGCCGCCGCGCGGCGGATGCACGCCGAAGGCGCGAGGATCGTCATCGGCGACATAGACGGCGACGCCGGCGCGGCCGCGGCCGACGAGCTCTCCGGTTTGTTTGTGCCCGTTGATGTTTCCGACGAGGCTGCGGTCAACACGCTGTTCGACGCGGCGGCGCAGCACTACGGTTCGGTCGACATCGCGTTCAACAACGCCGGTATCTCGCCGCCGGAGGACGACCTGATCGAAAACACCGAGCTGCCGGCCTGGCAACGCGTCCAGGACGTCAACCTGAAATCGGTGTACCTGTGCTGCCGGGCCGCACTGCGGCACATGGTGCCCGCGCAGAAGGGGTCCATCATCAACACGGCCTCGTTCGTCGCCGTGTTGGGATCGGCGACCTCGCAGATCTCCTACACCGCGTCCAAGGGCGGGGTGCTGGCCATGTCACGCGAGCTGGGCGTGCAGTTCGCCCGGCAGGGTATCCGAGTCAACGCGCTGTGCCCCGGGCCGGTCAACACCCCGTTGCTGCAGGAACTGTTCGCCAAAGATCCCGAACGCGCCGCGCGCCGACTGGTGCACGTGCCGATCGGCCGGTTCGCCGAGCCCGACGAAATCGCCTCTGCCGTGGCGTTTTTGGCCAGCGACGACGCGTCGTTCATCACCGCCTCGACGTTCTTGGTGGACGGCGGGATCAGCTCGGCCTACGTGACACCGCTCTAGCTTGGCCGTTCACGTCGGCGACTGGCGCCGCTTGCGCCCAGGCGCGCGGCACCGACAGTGGCCCGGCCGAAGTCCCGACCGACGCCGCGCGACCGGTGGTCGCGGTAACGCTCGGCTTGGTTAACTGCGACAGCAACGACGCCGCCGTCTGCAACGCCGCCGCCTTGTTCATCGAACTCAGGTGCGTCAGCGCGACGTCGGACGGCGTGGTCAGTGAACTCAGTTTCGACAGCGGCGATGTCACCGCGGCAAGAGGCGCATCGACCGTTGTCAGCGGCGAAGCGGAAAACGCCTGCAGCGCTTGAGGTATCGCTGACATCACCTGCTGGCCGGCCGACATCACCTGGGGCGCCGGTCCAGGTGTGCCGGCGGGTGGACTGAACGGGGTCACCGTCGACGCGTCCGACGAATCCCGGGCGTAGGTGTTCATGGCGGCGGCGTCACGTGCCCATATCTGGTCGTATTCGGCCTCGGTGTCGGCGATCGCCGGGGCGAGTTGGCCGAGGCAGTTCGTCGAGCCCAGCGAAATCCATTGCGCGCGGTTGGCTTCGACCACCGCCAACGGCACGATTGCCGCCAACGCTGACTCAAAGGCCTTCGCGGCCGTCGCGGCCTGGGCGGCCGCGTGCGCAGCCCCTGCCGCGGTGGCGTCGAGCCAAGTTAGATACGGAGCAAAACCGGTTATGTCCCGAGTGACCGAACGGTAGTCGGCCAGCCTGGCGTACAGTTGCGCGGCCAGCTTGTCCCAGGCGGCAGCGGCCTCGGTCATCGAGCCCGAACCGGGGCCGGTACACATTCGGCCGGAGTTGACCTCCGGCGGCAGCGTCGCGAAAGTCGCAGAAGTCGCAAAAGTCATAGAAAGCATTCCTCCAACAGATAGACCCAGGGGTTACAGAACGCGCTGCTGGAGAATCAGCGACGGTTGACGCAGAGCTGGGTCAAGATATCTCGATCAGCCGGGCTAGCCGCGGTTGCACGGCATCGGATGTCGGCCGGCTGAGACCGCGACGCCGGCCAGTCCGACGGCGCCCACAATGGCGCCCACAATGGCACCCCCAATGGCACCCCCAAAGCCGCCCGCAAAGGCGTCCACGTCTGCGGCCGTTCGCGCGCCATCCACCCGTGTTTGGTCGGCAGCTGATGCGTGGGTAACGAACCTTGACCAGCAGGTTGGGCGTGTACTGCGGTCGCGCCCGGATGAACCGGGTCGGGCGTCACCCCCCGCAATGCCCAGCCCGTCGTGACGGCGGTGAACAGACTAAGCGCCGCGACCATCCCGATGGCCAGCCGCCATCGCCGAGTCTTGCCGCCGCCCCCACATGTCACAGTGGCCCGACCGTACTAGCCGGCATTTGAAACGAGCTGTGAGAACGCTCCCAGTCGGGTGTGCGTTCTACGACGGGAAAACGATGAGCGGAATCGCCATTTCGACATCACTGGCCGCGCCGTGAAAGCCGACGAGGCGAGCCATCTCGGGCGGCTCGTGCCCGGTCGCCAGCACGGCCGCATCGCCGGTGCACACGACGACGACGTCGCCGATGCGCGCCAGGTGCGCCGGGCTCACCGGCCCGAACATGCCGGTGGCCATGGCCTGCTTGCGGCTGTACACGTCGGCCCAGCCGGCCGCCACCTCGGTCCAGGCGGCCTGCACGTCGGCCGCCGCGCCGGGCTCGGTGTGCAGGTAGCGCACCCGTGGCTCGCCCGCGACCACCCGCAGTCCCGCGAGTAGCCGCGGGTCGAGGTCGAGGTCCACACGACCGTCCGCCGTGACGTTGAGTCCGCCGTGGTCGGCGGTCACCAGCAGTGCCGCGTCTCCAGGCAACGCCTCGACGAGCCGGGCCAGCAGGGCATCGATCCCTGCTGCCGCTTGGTGCCACGGCAGCGAACCGACGCCGGAAACATGCGCCGCGGTGTCCAGGTCGGCGATGTAGCCGTAGACCAGTCCGGGCGCCGTACGCAACTCGTCGGTCAGCTGCCGGGCGTAGCACCCTTCGCGGTCCACGGGCAGGAATTGCGCGCCCCGATACGCCGCATTGGTGAGCCCGCTGCCGATGAAAGACTCGGGCAGCACGGCGCGCACGCTGACGCCGGCCTGCCGCAGCCGCTCGAACCAGGTTGGCAGAGGCTGCCATTGGTCATGCGGCGGGTCGTCTCGCCAGTGCACGTGGGTGAGCACCCGGTCGGTGCCAGGGATGTTGACCGTGAAGCCCAGGATGCCGTGCTCGCCGGGCTGTGCACCGGTGCCCAGCGATACCAGGCTGGTGGGCGTGGTCGACGGGAAGGTACACACGAGCTGGCTGAGTTGTCCGACTTCACCGGCGAGAACGGAGGCCAACAGCGGTGCACCGCCGGCCAAGGCGGGCAGCAGATGCCAGCCCAGACCGTCGACCAGCACGACCAAGACCCGATCGACCTCGCCGGCCGCCTCCGCCAGTCCTAGTCGGTCGACCGCGTCCGGGACGCGCAGCAGCGCGGCGGCTGCAGGCAGCACGTCGCAGATCGAACCGGTCACGAGCTCAGTGTGGCACCCCGTGCAACGCGGTCGTTGGTAACGCGCAGTTGTCGATCCGTGCTATTGGCGAGCACACGGACCTGGTCGGGATGCAGACGACCGCACAGCCGCCCCCAATGCACCGCGACCTCGTCGCCGACAGAGACGTCTGGCACCGCGCTGTACCCGTCGGCCCAGACGTCGAGGCGGCGCACGCGGGCAGGCGTGAGCGATAGCGACTGACCGTCCCAGGCCAACCCTTGACACATCACCTCGACGTCGTCGTCGGCGCGGGAAACCACTGTGCCCCAGGAGATTCGACAGTTATCCAACACGTTCAGCGGATGATCGTCGATACCCCGTCCTAGAAACCGGGTCCACGGATACACGCCGAAAACGTGGAAACAGTGGTTGCCGGCCGCTTCACACGCCAGGTCCGCGGTGAGATGTGACCAGTAGCGACCCGCCTGCGGCGCGATGGTTTGCAGCAGCGCTTCGAAAAATTCGTCGGCGTCGACCTCGGCGCCGGCGCCGCCGCCGAGCCAATACGACTCGACCAGTCGATAATCCAGCGGATCGGCGATGCCGGTCAGGTCGGATAGCACCCGCAGGTAAGGCCAGGCACCGGAGAACGTGGTCGCCGCCCTGCGTACCTCGTCGACCGAGCCGTCACGCAAGGTAGCTCCCAGCGGCGGACCGCAAAAGCCCAGCGCGTTCGGCGCGTAGGCGTAGCGTGCGAACATCTCGACACCGGTGGTGTCGGTGTTATCAAGGGTCAAGTGCGCGCCACCAACTTGACCGCATCGCGGTGCATGCGGCCGAAGTTGTAGTAGGCCGCGCACGCCCCCTCGGGGGACACCATGCACGTCCCGATTGGAGTTTCCGGGGTGCACGCGGTTCCGAAAACCTTGCATTCCCAGGGCTTGAGCACGCCCTTGAGCACCTCGCCGCATTGGCATGCCTTCGGGTCGGCGACCCGCACACCGGGCATCTCGAATCGCAGCTCGGCGTCGAACTCGGCGAAGTCATCGTGCAGCCGCAGCGCACTTTGCGAGATGAATCCCAGCCCACGCCATTCGAAGTGCGGCCGCAGCGCGAAGACCTTGGCCATCAGCGCCAGCGCTGCCGGGTTGCCGTGTTCGGGCACCACCCGCTTGTACTGGTTCTCCACCTCACACCGGCCCTCGCGGATCTGGCGCAGCAGCATCGCGACCGCCGCCAGAATGTCCAGCGGCTCGAACCCGGCCACCACCAACGGCTTTCGATATACCTCGGGCACGAACCGGTACGGCCGGTTGCCCACCACGGTCGATACATGCCCAGGACCGATGAATCCGGACAGCCGCAGGTCCGGTGATTCCAGGATGGCCTTGATCGGCGGGACGATCGTGACGTGGTTGCAGAACACGCTGAAATTGGACAGGCTCAGCTCGCGCGCCCGCACCAGTGTCACGGCGGTCGACGGCGCGGTGGTCTCGAAACCGATGGCGAAGAACACCACGTGCTTGTCGGGGTTGTCGATCGCGACCTTCAGCGCATCCAGCGGCGAGTAGACGAACCGCACGTCGGCGCCGTGCGCCTTCGCATCCAGCAGGCTCCCGGCCGACCCGGGCACCCGCATCATGTCGCCGAAACAGGTGAAGATCACGTCGGGTTGTCCGGCCAGCCACATCGCGTCATCGATGCGGCCCATCGGGATCACGCACACCGGGCAGCCGGGGCCGTGTACCAGTTCGACGTTGTCCGGCAGCAGGTGCTCGATGCCGTGCCGGTAAATGGTGTGCGTGTGTCCCCCGCACACCTCCATGAACTTGAAGTGATCGGGGCCGCTACCCGCCAAGTGCTCTATCGCGGCCAGCAGCTTGCGCGCCGCCGCAGGGTCGCGGAATTCGTCAACGAATTTCATTTCTGTCTCCTCAGCCAATGGCCGACGTATCGAAGGCTTCTATTTCCGTGGTGTAGGCCTCACCCAGCTTCTGGACGGCGGCCAGGGTAAGCAGCGCCTCGGTTTCGTCGATCTTGGCCATCGCGAAGCCCACGTGAACCAGTACCCAGTCGTCGGGCCCGGGCATATCGTTTTCCAGCAGCCGCACGCTGATCGTGCGCTGTACACCGCTGACGTCTACCTTCGCCAAATAGTTTGCAGGGTCGGTGATCTCAACGATGCGGCCGGGAATGCCCAAGCACATGTCTTCACGTTCCTTTCTGGGTCAGCAGATTCGCGGCAGTGGGTCGCCGACGAGCATGTCGACGATCCGGGTGCCGCCGAACCCGGTTCGCAGCACTACGCTTTCGGCCGGTTGGGCGACGATTTCTCCGACCTCGGCCGCATCGGTGCCCAGCGGATGTGACCGCAACGCGGCCAATCCGGCCGCTGCCTCCTCGGGCGCGACGACGGCGACGAACTTGCCCTCGTTGGCGACGTAGAGGGGATCGATGCCCAGCAACTCACAGGCGCCGTTCACCATGGGCCGCACCGGAAGTCGTTCCTCTGCGAGCAGCACCCCGAGGCCGCACGCCTGGGCCAGTTCGTTGCAGACGGTCCCGACCCCGCCCCGGGTCGCGTCCCGCAACCAGCGGGTGGACGGGGCGGCGGCCATCAGCAGTTCCACCAGCGGGGAGAGGCAGGCGGTGTCGGAATGGATGTCGGCCTCGATGGCGAGGTCGCCCCGGGCCAGCATGACCGCCATGCCGTGATCGCCCATCGAACCGGACAAGAGCACCTTGTCACCGGTGCGCACCGACGCCGACGAAAGTTTGCGGCCCGCGGGAATGACTCCGGCGCCCGTCGTGGTGACGAATAAGCCGTCGGCGGCGCCCTTCGGGACCACCTTGGTGTCGCCGGTGACGATCTGCACACCGGCCTTGGCGGCGGCGGCGGCCATGTCGGCGACGATCTCCTTCAGTTCCGCGATCGCAAAGCCCTCCTCCAGAACGAATGCCGCCGCGATCCACGACGGCACGGCACCGGTCATCGCGAGGTCGTTACAGGTGCCGTGCACGGCGAGCTCGCCGATGGAGCCGCCGGGAAACCGCCTGGGCTGCACGACAAATGAATCGGTGGACATCGCGAGCCGCTCACCACTGGGCAGGGTGAGGACCGCGCCGTCGCCGAGCGACTCCAGCAGCGGGTTGCGAAACGCCTCCATGAACACCGCGTCGAGGAGTGCAGCCGAGGCCTTTCCGCCTGCCCCGTGCGCCAGGGTCACGTGCTCGTCGAGCAGCCGGGGGCGGCGCCTGCGGAACGATTCGATCCGCTCGATCACATCGCCCTCGGCGAACCGCGGCCCCGATGACAGGTAGTCACCCGCTGACTTACTCATGCGGCCCCCAAACCCTGGTCGCTGCAACGTTCGTGGGTTGCCAGCCACAGCTGATAGCCCAGTAGCGCCTGTGCTTCCTGAATGCGGTGCACGCTTTGCGACCGAACGATGAAGCAGGCATCCACATTCGGGTTGTTGGCGAACGCGCCGCCGTCGTACCCGGAGAAGCCGATGGTGTACAGACCGCGCTGGTGCGCTTCGGCCAGCGCGGTGAGCAGGTTGGGTGAGTTGCCACTGGTCGACATCGCGATCGCGATGTCACCGGCCTTCGCGCGGGCGATCAATTGGCGGGCGAAGATCAGTTCGAACCCGACATCGTTGCCCAGCGCGGTCACGATCGCCTGATCGGCCGTCAACGACCACGCCGGTAGCGACTTGCCGATCGGCGGCCGGGCGAACAGCCTTGCCAGCGTGGTGGAATCGGTGCAGCTGCCGCCGTTTCCGAACGTGAACATCCGTCCTCCCGCCACGAAGCGGCGTGCCATCTCGGTAGCGGCCCGGTTCAGTAGGTCGGCGTTGGCCTCCAGCGTGCTGCGCCGAAGCGCCAGGCTTTCGGCGGCCTTGGCCTGCGCCGAGGCGGCCAGGTCGGCAAGCAGCGACTCGGGGTTATCTTCCTGTGCGTCGATGAACGGATACAGGAAGTTGGTGGGCTCGTCCTGTGTCACGCGTCCTCCTGGTCCACTCGGCTGATGGCCGTTCCGGCGTGCACTAGTACCAGCTCGCCCGCGGCGACCGGGTCGATCAACGTCGTCGCCACGTTCTCGATGCCTCGTGCGGTACGGACCATGGCCATCCCGTCGGCCGATGCACTCACCACTTCTGCCAGCCGCCCCTCATCACTGCACGTGACACACACCTCCTCGGCGCATTCGGCTTTGAGCAAACCGGGGTGCTCGAAACAGACGTGCGTGAGTTCCCACAACAGGTGGTAGAACAACACGAAGCCGCCCGTCGCAGGGATCCTCGGATCGGGATCGTCGAGCCACAGAACATGATCCGCCATACCGGCTCCGGGCCGCTGCCCGCCGCCGATCCAGATTGTGGTGGCGCCCCACGCCGGGCTGCGGCGGATCACCGAACGCACTTGCGGGTCATCGGCGTCGGCGACCGCGACGACGATGTCGCCGGGACGCACCGACACCCGCACCAGATCGACCAGATTGGGCCCGGTCAGTGCGACCGCCGGCAGCGCGCGCTTTCCGACGATCACCGGATGCACGAACTCGACCGCGATGTGCATCGCATGCGGCTCCCATGACGGTGCAATGGACCACATGGTGGCGCCCGCCGCGAACCGCTTGGCCAGTGTGAAGGCGGTCTGCGCAAGGTCGGCTGCCAATTCATGAGCCAGCTCGGCGCCGAGCCCGCGATCGATCGCGGTCACGGTGTTCACGAGTGCGCCTCCTCTAGGGCGGTCAGCATGGAGATCGCGGCCTGGCCCAGCGCCAGCCCACCGTCGTTGGGCGGGACCGTGTGGTGGGTCAGCACCTTAAAGCCGGCCCGCTGCAACAACTCACGACACATGTGCAGCAACAGCACATTCTGGAACACCCCGCCGGTCAGCCCCACCAGCCGAACGCCGCCGGCCACCTGAGCGACTACCTCGGCGGCGGCCTGCGCGACCGCCCGGTGGAAGCTCGCCGCCAGCAGCGCCGGTCGCGTGCCCGCGTACAGGGCCGACACCATCGTCTGCACCATGGTGCGCGGATCGATCACCCCGTCGGGTCGCACCGTGAGTGGCAGCGACGGGCCGGGTGTGTCGCCCATCGATTCGGCCAGGGCCTCCAGTTCGATCGCAGCCTGCCCTTCATAGTCGATCCGATGTCGCACGCCCAGCAGCGAAGCGACCGCATCGAACAGCCGACCCATGCTCGAACACGGCACACAGCCGGTGCCGTTCTCCAATTGCGAACGAATCAGCCGCAATTCGTCGGCCGACGCAGCAGCGACCGGCGCCAGATCCGGCGTCCAGTCGATGTCGGCTATCCACAGCTGGGACAGTGCCATCCGCCATGGATTACGCACGGCCGCATCGCCGCCCGGCAGCGGCACCGGTAACAGATGTCCGACCCGGACGAAGCGGTGACTGTCGCGGCCGAGCTTGAGAATCTCGCCGCCCCAGATTGTTTGGTCGCAGCCGTAACCGGTGCCATCGAACGACACCCCGATAATGGGTTCGCCGAGGCGCCCGTGCTCGGCCAGCAGCGAGACCACGTGCGCGTGGTGGTGCTGTACCAGATCCAGTGGCCGATCGCCCGCGTGGCGCTCAGCCCAGCCGCGGGTGTGATAGTCGGGATGCAGATCGGCGGCCAACCGTACTGGCGCGCCGCGTATTTCGCTGAGTTGACCCACTGCCCGCTCGAACGCGCACAGTGTCTCCCAGGTGGCCATGTCGCCGATGTGGCCAGACAGGTAGGCGCGTGACCCGTCGGTGAGACAGAAGGTGTTCTTTAGTTCCCCGCCGACGGCCAGCACGGCTGGGCCTGCGCGCCCAATATCGATGGGCAGCGGCGCATAACCACGGGAGCGGCGGATCGGCAGCTCTTTGCCGTCAACGACGCGCAGCACCGAGTCATCGCACGGCACGTGGATCGGGCGGTTATGGTCGAGCACCGCATCGCACAAACCTGAAAGTCGCCGTGCGGCATCGTCGTCAGTAAAACAGATCGGCTCATCGGAGCGGTTGGCGCTGGTAAGCACCAACGCGTCTGGGACGCGCCCGCCGGTACCGGGCACGGGCGCCAGCAGCAGGTGATGGAGGGGTGAGTAGGGCAGCATCAGCCCCAGTAGCGGGCTGCCGGGCGCGACGGCGTCGGCGACTGGCGCACCCGGGCGCCGCCGCAGCAACAGGATCGGCCGGGCCGGACTCGACAGCACCGCGGCCTCGGTGTCGTCGATGTAAGCATAGCGGCGCGCCGTGCCGAGGTCGCGGACCAGCATAGCGAAAGGCTTGGCGCCCCGGGCTTTCCGTGCTCGCAGTGCCCCGACCACCGCTTCGTCGTGTCCGACGCAGGATAGGTGGTAACCGCCGATTCCCTTGACGGCGACCACCGCGCCGGCTGCCAACGCCCGCTGGGCGGCCGCCAGTGCCGCATCCGATCCGGCTACCTTGCCGGCTGCTGACGAAAACCACAGCGACGGACCGCAATCACTGCAGGCGATTGGTTGCGCATGAAATCGGCGATCCGCCGGGTCGTGGTATTCCGCGGCGCACCGCTCACACATGGTGAACCCGGCCATGGTGGTGCCCGGACGGTCGTACGGCAGTCCGCGGATGATGGTGAACCGCGGCCCGCAGTTGGTACAGGTCACGAACGGGTGCCGGTATCGGCGGTCGTGCGGGTCGAACAGCTCGGCCACACACTGGTCGCATACCGCGACGTCGGGCGGAATCGGGGTGGCGACACCGCCGACGGTCTGACTGGCCACGATCCGGAAGTCGCGGCCGTAGGCCGCGTCGGTGGCCAGGTCGGTAACGGAGACGCTGCTTATCCGCGCCAGCGGCGGGGCTTCGGTACGCACCCGGCGCCCGAATTCGGCCACCCGCGCGCCTTGCCCTTGCACCTCGAGGAACACGGCACCCGAATCGTTGCCGACAAAGCCGGCAAGGCCTAGCTCGCTGGCGATCCGGTGGACGAACGGACGGAAGCCAACCCCCTGGACGACACCGGTCACGGTGAAGCGCTGGCGAACTTCCTCGGATCCCGAGACCAAGTCCAGCAGCACGGGGGTATCGGTCATCTCAACCGTCCCCTGTGCTGACCGATGGGTCGCTGCGCCCGCGCCCCATCAGCTCCAGACCGGCCATCGCCTGCTCGGCCCCGGCTCGGTCGGTCTTCTCGACGACGAAGCCCATGTGGATGATCACCCAGTCGCCGGTCTCAAAGGTCTCGTCGGGCAGCATTCCCACATTGACCTTGCGCGCCTCGCCGGTGACGTCGATCAGTGCCAACTGGCCTTCGTAACCGTCCAACATCCTGATCACTTGACCGGGTATGCCCAGGCACATGGTTCAGCACTCCCGCCGTGACGCCGAGGAAGGGGCCACATTTTGTAGTGCCGCCACGATCTCCTCGACCGCTCGCGCGGCCCGGGGGATGGCCTTGGCGACGGGTTCGGTCAGCCCCATGCCTTCTTCGACGCCGCCCGCCTCGCAGCCGACGACGACCGTGTAGGGGGGCTCGCCCCCCAGGGCCCGCAGGCTCGCGAACACCGCGGCCGGATCCATGCTATGAGCGTCCAGACCTGGCGTTTCAGCACCCGATTGATGGTCAGCCTGGAAGACGTGCAGTGTGCCCGGCTCGCCGCGGCTGGGTATCGCGTCGACGAGAACCAGCGTGTCCCACTCCTCGAGCAGGTCGTAGGCAAGGTGCATGCCCCTGATGCCGTAGTCCAGGACGCGGACATTCGGATCGTCTTGCGGAAGCTCGGTATTGCGGACCACTTCGGATCCGAATCCATCGTCTCCCAGGAAGATATTGCCGATTCCGGCCACCAGGATTCGCGCTTGCATAATGCTGCTCGATCCGGCTACATGCGGCGGAGCTTGAGGTACCGTCGGGCATCTGGCAGGGACATCAGTCCCAACCCCGCTGCGACTGCGAGCCCCAAAGCGATGATGCCGATGAATATCCAACCTAGAACTTCCATGTCGAACTCCTTTCGGGGGTCTGTTGAGTTTCCAGTGGCTCGATTTCGTCCGGGGAGAAGTACAGATAGCGGCCATACCAGTCGTGCAGGTCGGAGGCCGGGTCATCGTCGACGACAACCCCGACGTGCTTGTTGCCCTCGACATCCTCGTGTACCGACGTGACGCGGGCGGACTTGCCGGCGACGAAGATGTCTTGGGCATCGGCGTTACGCCTGGGTCGCAACCGGACCCGGGTGCCCCGCGCCACCCGGGCCCCGTTCACCAGTACCGCGTCGATCTCGGGGCGAACCGCGTTGTCGGCCAGCGGATCCCACCAGTCGACACCCTCGGGGATCTCCGGGACAAGGCCCGCGTGACCGTGCGGGTTACGAAGTACGCCGTGCAGGCGCGCCATGGCCTCGGGCGACATGGCGTCGCACTGGTCGATGATCTGCGCGGCCCGCGGATCGGTGGCCCGGGCCTGCGCCTTCTCCTCGTCGGTCATTGTCATCACGCGCAGGGTCAGGATCTCGTCGATCTCCGTGCAGTCATAGAGCGCGGTGTTGCTCTGTTCGGCGACTTCGGGGTGGTCGTAGAGAATGATCGGCGAGATCAGCAACACGTCGTGGGTACCGGGAGGGCCGGCGAGCACGGGGAAGCAGCGGTGCTGGCTGCATCGGGACACCGCGTCGGTCGCGGCCGGCGGCGGCTCGAGCAGCGAGACGAACTGGCCGCCAACAACTTCGGCAATGACGTGGGTTCCGATCATCGACCGCGCGATCGCGTGATTCTTATCGGGTGCGGCGATCCCTAGGTTGCCGATCCGTACCGAGATCCGGAGCAGCTCGCCGTCCGGCTCGCTGTTAACGGTCAGTTCGCCGCGCACCTCCTGACGTTCGCGGACCAGACGCCCGCCGTCGACGGGCTCAATGTCGGTTGCCGCCTCTGCGGTCACCGCAAGCGTCCGTCGCTTACCGTCGAGTGCGATAGGGCCAAAGGACCTCTCACATTCGACGGCCTCGTCCCAGGTCAACCACGACCCCGACGGGGTGGTCAGTTCGTCGACGGGGTCGAAGCCGCCGTCGGCACGTTCGCGTTCGACCCGGCGGTGCTGCAGCTGCAGGAACCGAACCACCACGGTGATCGCCTGGGCCCCGTCGACCAGAAACTGCGCGGCGAGGGTGTCGTCCTCGCCGAGGCCGGCGTGGCTCGCGCCGGGCGGCCCTAAAACGCCGAACTGCCAACGGGATTGGTTCTTGCTTGACGTTCCGCGATACGGGTACAGCAGGTAGCCCTCGTAGAGCACCGCGTCGGCGACGGCGCGGGCCCGGTCCCAGCTCTTGGGGTTAAAGGGGGTCACTTCGCCGTCTCCCGGTCGGCGTCCAGCAGCGAGGTGACCGCGTGGTCGAGGTCGAGCAGTCCTTGCGCCGACTTATAGGTGGCCAGCGCCGCTACGGTGTCGTGGCTCAGCCGCACCCAGCCGGCGTTCGGATAATGCTGCGCGATCAGATCCCGCCACACCGCGACCGGCATGTCGTAGCGATACTCGCAGTCCCACGGCACCTGCTGAACCGAGAAGCCGCGCTCGGACTTGACGAAAATGGTGCCACTGAACAGGAACTGGAGTGGAAGGGCACCGTCGCGCAACGCGTGCAGGTATTTGGCGGCGGCGACCTCGAAGTCGTAGGTGCAGTCCAGCGGAAGCGCCACCGTGGTGCTTCCCGCGAAGCCAGGCACCATTGCGGTGCAGTGCTGCCAAAGAAAGGTGCGCTGGGTGGCCGCCCAGCGTTCGCGGGACCCGAACAAATCGATCAGCCCGACCGCTTCGTCGTCGCTGTAGGCGCGTCGCAGCGGCTCGATGCGCACCTGGCAGCGCAACGCGATGGCGTGCACGGGGTCGTCGGTACCGACGGAGACACTGACGCGGGCGGTCAGCACCGGGGTGACGGTGTACGGTTCGGGCGCCACGTCGAGAACGCCAAAGGCGATGTCCAACGGTTCCTCGCTCATCGCGGCGTCTCCCGGGCGCGGGCTCGGACCTGCGCGAAGAAGCTATCGATGAACGCCCGCGCCTCCTGGCCGCCGTCGAACCCGCGCCACAGCATGCGTAAGCGTCCGACGAACTCGTAGCACGCGTCGATCGGCACCAGATAGGTTTGCGGCGGACCATCTTCGCGCTCGGGGACGCGGACCAGCAGCGCCTCCACGTCGTCGGCGAGTAGGTCGACCCGAGAGTCCGCGCCACGCAGCGTGTTCCAGGTATCCAGGTCCAGCTCGGATTCGGTCGCCCCGGCCGGGCCAGGATAGAAGGCGACCGTGCGCCCCAGCTCAGAATTGGTGAAGAAGAAGGCCACGCCGACCGGGATCTGCAGCGCCTCCCAAGCGCGGCGATCCAGCGCGAAATCGGGGAACGCCAAATAGCGGTCCGGCACCGCACGGTAACGCAGCTCGGCGTTGCTGTCGGTGAACAGCAGATAACAGGCGCGGCACGCGCACATCAGTTGCCGGGCAGCGACGTTCACCACGTGCTGATGCTCGTCGGCGATCGGCTCGGAGCACATCTCGCAGCGCTCGCCGGCCGGCTCGGGAGCGCTTCGGCTGCTGGAGATGCGCGTCAGGACCTCGTAAGCGTTAGTCATGCCGGAGCACCCTGGGCTTCCGGGAGTGCCACCGCCAGCACACCGTCGCGAGGCAGCAGCGGCAGCGGCTCGAGCTGAGCCCCCCCGTTCGAAGCGGCCCCCGCGTGCACGACGTCGAATTGCGTGCGACAGCGCGGGCATTCCAGCAGCGCCCCGCTCAGGGCCGCGCCGGCAAGCGAGTCGTCACAAATTGGACAGTGGTCGCGATAAGCCAAGGGCTGTCCAGCGCCATCGACCCGGCAGGCCAGCATCGTCGCGCCGCCCACCAGGAAGCCCGCCACCTCGCCGGACGCCAGAGCGGACACCTCGGGCACGGGATGCCAGGTGGCGGAATGCCCATTCGACTTCACGTGCGCCATCAGCGATTCGGCCGGGATCACGCCGGAGGGTTGGGCCGTGACCACGTCGATCGAGGTAATCTCCGGCGCGGCCGCCCGGACCGCGTCTTCGACCGCCAGCTCCAGGGTCACCGCCGAGGAAGGGCAGCTCTTGCAGCTGCCGGCAAACGCCAGTAGCACGGTCTCACCGGTTACCTCGAGCAGATCCACGTCGCCGCCGTGCGAGCCCAGGTACGGCCGCACCCGGTCCAGCGCGTCGGAGACCCGCCGGTGCACGTCGTGCGGATGCAGGCCGTGCACCAGCAGCAGGCTGGCCACCAGGTCGTCGGTGGCCAGCCGCTCGGCCAAGCCTGGATCGCCGAGTTGCACGATCCGCTCCAGCCCGGCCCCGTAGAGCCCGACTACCTCGCGGACCAACTGCTGAGCGCGTTCCAGAGCGGCCGGGCCGCCCGCCGCGCAGGAATCCAGAAGTGTCTGGATTCGATCGCCCGCTGTACGCCATTGCGTGTCGTTCTCGGGGGTCTCCGGGCGATCCGACATGTGTCACTCCCCGACGGGTGACTGTGTCGGTGTGTGCAGTCTGTCCAGGGTCTTGCCCTTACCCAGGTACATGTGCACGCCGCAGGGCAGGCAGGGGTCGAAGCTGCGCACCGTGCGCATCACGTCGATGCCCTTGAAGTTCTCCCGGCTGTTCTCCTCGAAGATCGGCTGACCCTGCACCGCGTCCTCGTAGGGGCCTGGAGTGCCGTAGCTGTCGCGCGGGTTGGCGTTCCACGGGGTGGGCGGATACGGGTGGTAGTTGGCGATTTTGCCGTCCCGGATCACCATGTGGTGGCTGAGCACACCGCGGACCGCTTCGGTGAATCCGCAGCCGATGCCTTCGTCGGGCACGTCGAACTTCTCCCAGGTTTTCGTTCGCCCGGCGCGGATTTCGGCGAGTGCCTGCTCGGCGAAGTGCAGCGCGCACGCCGCCGCGTAGGCCTGGAAGTAGGTACGGGCCCGGTCGCGTTCGATGGTGTTGCTGCCGTACTTCGGGATCTTCCATTCGAACTCGACCGGGCCCTTCAGGATGGTCTTGGGCAGGTTGATCTTGACGCTGTTGCCGGTCGCCTTCACGTAGCCGATGTCGACCAGACCGGCCAGTGCGGTCGACCACAGCCGGGCCAGCGGGCCGCCGCCGGTGTCGAGCGCCAGGTGGTCCTTGCCGTCGAACCAGCGCGGTGACATCACCCAGCTGTACTTGCCGCCGTCCAAGTCCCGCTTCTGCGGGTGTGGGTTGGTGTGCTGGTTCCACGGATGCCGCCGGTCCACCTGGTTGCCCAGCGGATCGGTCTTGACGAACATCTCCTGGTCGGTCCAGTCGTCGTAATACGAACTGCCCAACAGGATCCGGATGCCGAGGTTGATGTCCACCAGCGAGTGGGTGACCAGCTTGCCGTCCACCACCACGCCGGGGGTGACGAACATCGCGTTGCCCCAGCGTTCCATGTCCTTGTAATCAAAATTGCACACCTCGGGATCCTGGAACGAGCCCCAGCAGCCCAGCAGCGTGCGGCGCAGGCCGACCTTCTCGTACCCGGGCAGCGCCTCGTAGAAGAAGTCGAACAGGTCGTCGTGCATGGGAACGACCTTCTTCATGAACTCGACATAGCGCATCAGCCGGGTCATGTAGTCGGTCATCAACTGGATGGTCGCGACGGTGCCGACCCCGCCGGGGTACAGCGTCGACGGGTGCACGTGGCGACCTTCCATGAGGCAGAACATCTCTCGCGTCCAGCGACTGACCTGTAGCGCTTCGCGGTAGAACTCGCCACTGAACGGGTTGAGCGAGCGCATGATGTCGGCGATCGTCTTGTATCCGTGCGCGTCGGCGTGCGGCGCGGCGGTTTTCTCCGCCTGGGCCAGCACACTCGGGTTGGTCTCGGCGACCATCTTCTCGCAGAAGTCAACGCCGACCAGGTTTTCCTGGAAGATGTTGTGGTCGAACATGTATTCCGCGGCCTCGCCCAGGTTGACGATCCACTCGCCGAGATTCGGGGGCTTGACCCCATAGGCCATGTTCTGCGTGTAACACGAACAGGTCGCGTGATTGTCGCCGCAGATGCCGCAGATACGGCTCGTGATGAAGTGCGCGTCCCGCGGATCCTTGCCCTTCATGAATATCGAGTAGCCACGGAAGATCGACGACGTGCTGTGGCACTCGACGACTTCGCGGTTCTCGAAATCGATCTTGGTGTAGATGCCAAGGCTTCCCACGATCCTGGTGATCGGGTCCCAGGACATTTCAACGAGCTGGCCCGGCTCCCGCTTGGATGTCGACGGCTCGGGAATGATGGTTGTCATAGCACTACTGCTCTCTGCCCGAGGGCTCTTATTCAGAAGTGAGAATGGGGCGCGCGGCGATCTGGGTAGCTGAGCTACCAGGTGCGGCTTGCCCCCGTGGTGAGCTCACTGCCCGTGTGCCGCCAGCGCGGCTCTTTGTCGAGGGTGCGCCCCGTGATTCCCCGCAAGCTGCGGATCACGGTCCCGTACAAGCCCGATGCGGTGCTGGAGAGCTTGCCACCTGGCGGCTCGTCCATGAACGGCATGAACTTGTCCGGGAAACCCGGCATTGTGCATCCGATGCAGATACCACCGACATTCGGGCAACCGCCGATGCCGTTGATCCATCCGCGCTTGGGAACGTTGCACTTCACGACCGGGCCCCAACACCCGAGTTTGACAATGCATTTCGGTGACCCGTACTCGGTGGCGAAATCGCCCTGCTCGTAATAGCCGGCGCGGTCACAGCCTTCGTGCACGGTGGCGCCGAACAACCACTTGGGGCGGAGCGCGTCGTCGAGGGGGATCATCGGTGCCTGACCGGTCGCCATGTAGAGCAGGTAGGTCAGCGTCTCGGACAGGTTGTCCGGCTGGATGGGGCAACCGGGCACGCAGACGATCGGAATGCCGGCCTTGCTCTTCCAGTCCCAGCCGAGGTAGTCGGGCACCCCCATCGCCCCGGTGGGATTGCCCGCCATCGCGTGGATGCCCCCGTAGGTGGCGCAGGTCCCGACCGCGACGACCGCGGTGGCCTTGGGCGTCAGCCGGTCGAGCCACTCGCTGGTGGTCATCGGCTGGCCGGTGGCCGGGTCGTTGCCGAACCCACACCAGTAGCCCTCGTTCTTGATCTTCTCGTTGGGGATGGATCCCTCGACGACGAGCACGAAGGGTTCCAGTTCGCCGCGATCGGCTTTGAAGAACCACTCGAGGAAATCGTCCGCGCCCCCACTGGGTCCGCACTCGAAGTCGATCAACGGCCAATGGACGGCAACCTTGGGCAGGCCGGGAAGGGCTCCGAGTGCGATCTCCTCCACGCTGGGCTGGGTGGCGGCGGTCAACGCCACCGAATCGCCATCACAACTCAGACCCGCATTAATCCATAGAACATGAATCAATGTTTCCTCTGCCTTGACTGCTGCTTCTGTTGGCATGATGCAGCTTTCCGGGGCGGGCTGAAGCCCCTACGCCGCCGGAGTCGACCGTCGGCCCACTTGCGCAGCGCTCTTTTTCGGTCTACTCCCGCCCTCAACGGTTGTCAACGGTACCCGGCCGATATGCAACTAGACAGGTGTTACACAGGTCTTGCATCTGAGTTAATCAGGTTGCACTACAACAGATTTCAAGCATGCATCCACTGCATGATGAACCGGTGATGCTGGCTAAACTACCGTCGGCTGTCTTGCGAATCAGTTGCAAAAGACTCGTCGGATTCAGGCTTCCAGACCCAGGGCGAAGCGTCGTAGCCACCCGAACCAGGCGCCCATGCCGTCCCCGGTGCGTGCGCTGATCGGCAGGATCGTGGCGGTCGCATTGACCTGGCGAACGTGCGCGATGTATGAGTCGACGTCGACGTCCAGATGCGGCACCAGGTCAATCTTGTTGAGTAACACCACATCCACCGATCTGAACATCACCGGATACTTCAAGGGTTTGTCTTCGCCCTCGGTAACGGAGTAGACCATGGCCTTGGCGTGCTCGCCGACGTCGAACTCAGCCGGGCAGACCAGGTTGCCGACGTTCTCGATGACGACCAGATCCAATGCGGCAAGGTCGAGGCCCGGCAGCGCGCGATTGACCATGGGGGCGTCGAGGTGGCATTCGCCGCCAAACCCATTGCTGGTGTTGAGCAGTGACACCTGTGCGCCGCGACCGCTGAGCTTCGCCGCGTCCAGGTCGGTGGCGATGTCACCCTCGATCACTCCGATCGCGAGCTCGCCGGCGAGCTCGTCCAGGGTCGCCTGTAGCACGGTCGTCTTACCCGACCCCGGTGAGCTCATCAGGTTGAGCGTGCGGATCCCGTACCTCTCGAACGTCGACCGGTTTGCGTTGGCGAGAACGTCATTCTCGGCGAAGATCGCCTCCAGCACGTCGATACGCTGCTTGCCCGTCTCGTAGCGACTGTGGTCACCATGATCATGCGGACGGTGATCGTGCTCATGGGTGTGTACGGTTCCGTCGTCGTGTCGGTGAAACCTACCCATTATGAGATCGATTCATAGCGGACACCTTTCATGAGACATCCAACGACGTCACCAGGAATTCATTGCCGCGCAGCACCTCGACGTCGGAGCTGTCGCACCGCGGACACCAGATCGACCAGGCCGAGGTGATCTCCGACTGCGCACCGCAGGACCGGCACTTCACCTCGGCGCCGACGCACTCCAATTCCAGCTCGGCGTCGGGCATCTCCTCGGAATCGCGGACCAGTGTCCAGCAGAACGACAGCGATTCGGGTACCACCTGACGAAGAGCGCCGATCCGGACCCGCACGACGTCGACGTGGCGGCCATCGGCATGCGTTTTGACCACACCAGCGATCGCCTCGCACAACGACAGCTCATGCATCGTTGGTCACCGGCCCGAGGGCGCATGGTTTTTAAGGCGGCCCATGAAGACGTTTCTACACCCGAGTCAGGGTTATCCTGAACCTCACGGGGCGCAGTGTGAACGTTGACGAGTTGTACGCCTCGATCGAGGCGAACCGCCCCGGTCGCGATGACGTCGTGTACCTGCAGCGGCACGGCGATGAGTATGACTGGTGGATCGTGCCGCCGGACGGCACGACCCGGCCCGTCCGCATGCACCGGCCCGATCCCGACGCGTGGATGTCATTCTCGGCCGCCTGGCCGGCCGAACCGGAGCGGCTGCGCCTGTTCTTCGAGGACCTGCTCGCCGAATTAGAGTCGATGGCCGCCGGTCCTGATCGATGTCGTTGGCCGGTTGACGAACCGTGGCCGCATTCACACTGACCGAGGATGACCGCGCCCGGTTCAAGCGGTGCCGGCGGCAATGGGATTTCGCGTCGCCACACCGCCGCGGGCTCGAGCCGATCGCGAACGTGGATCCCGTCTTGCCGGCCGTGGTCATCGACGCGCTCGCCGTCTACTACTACCCGGGCACGTGGGACTGGCAACCCGAGGTGAGGCGGTCGCTGGTGCACAAGGCGGTCGCCCGCGCGCTTGATGAGGCCGATGTCGCCGGCGCGACCGATTCGCTGCCCACCGCTATGGCGGTGATCGACGCCTACGACGCTTGGGCTCCCACGGTCGACGACTTCGCCCCCGTGAAGATCGGCCACGACGTCAGGGGATTGGTGCCTGATCCGCGCGACCCCGAATGCGGGTTGACGACCCCGGACGGATCCGCGGTGATCTACACCTGCCGGATCGACCTGCTGGCGGTCGACGCCGCTGACGAGTACTGGGTGGTCCGGCATCAGGTCGCAGACGAATTCGCAGAGTTGGATGCGCTGATCGGCGACGAGGCGGCGGTCGCGGGCTGCTGGGCCTGGGAACAGGAATATCTGGGCATGGAGATCTCGGGCACGATCCACAACCAGGTGCGCCTCACCGGCCCGCTCGACCCGCGTGCCGCGGCGAGCGCCGCGAAAAGTGCGCGGGTTCGGCAAACCGAACCCAGCGGTGGCGGACGCGCAATCCCGCAGCACCGGCGGCTGTCGGCGCGAACCTCACGCAGTGACGAGACGCGCCACGTCGAGCAGTTCACCGCCGGGTTGGTGCGGCGAACCCGGATCCGGCGAAGCCGCGCGGAGATCGGCGCGGTCGGCATGCGCATCGGTGCCGAGGCAATCCAGATGAACAGCGAGCCGGCCATCACGCCAACCTTCGCCGCTCATTGTCAGATGTGCGAATTCAGCGCGCCGTGCCTGGCCCTCGTCGGGGGGAGGAACCCGGAACCGATGCTGGCGGCCGGCTATCGCCGCCGGCCGGGTGAGGATCAGGCCAAGCCGCGACTCGGCCAGTCAACCTGGGGCTTCGGCCGGGGGGCCGCGCCGCCGCGGTGGTGATGGTGCGTTAGCTGAGGCGTACTCATCAGGTTTCAGACGCCGGATTCCACTTGTCTTCGATGCGGCCGTAGCGCCACACCAGCAGGGCGATAGCCCAGGTGACGACGAACATCCCCACGACGACGAAGCCGACGGTGTTGAGGTCCAGGCCGCCGAGCCAGTCCCAGAACGGGCCCCGCCACCCTAGCTGGCCGGCGAACAGGCCGAGCAGTTCGATGCTGCCGATCAGCAGCGCGACGGCCACCGACAGCCCGGTGATGGTGATGTTGTAGTAGATCTTGCGCACCGGGTTGGAAAACGCCCAGCCGTAGGCGAAGTTCATGAACGAGCCGTCGACGGTGTCCAGCAGACACATGCCCGCGGTGAACAGCACGGGCAGACACAGGATGGCGTACCAGGGCAGCCCGGCTGCCGCGCTGGTGCCGGCCAGGACCAGCAGCGCGATCTCGGTCGCGGTGTCGAATCCCAGTCCGAACAACAATCCGACCGGGTACATGTGCCAGGACTTGGTGATCGATTTGGTGAAGCGGCCGAGGAACCGGTTGAGCAGCCCCCGGTTTTCCAGCTGCTGTTCGAGTTCGGCTCCATCCTCGTCCAGGTCGAACTCGCCGCGGCGCAACCGGACGAACACCCGCAGAATCCCGACCAGGACGATGAGGTTGAGGATGGCGATCAGATACAGGAACACGCCCGAGACGCTGGTGCCGATCAGGCCGGTGTAGTGGTGCAGTTGCGAGGAATCGTCGGTGACCGGCCCGGCGATGGCCTTGACCCCGGTCGCCAGCAGCAGCGCCAGCGCGAACACCACCGTCGAGTGGCCCAGCGCGAAGAAGAATCCGGTGGCGAGGGGGCGCTGCCCGTCACTCATCAGCTTGCGGGTGGTGTTGTCGATGGCGGCGATGTGGTCTGCGTCGAAGGCGTGCCGCAGGCCAAGGGTGTAGGCCGTCAGCCCGACACCAATGCCAAATGCCTTGCCACCCAAGCTAAGCCGTGCCGGCTCTACGATGTATACCAGCGTGACCCAGCCGAGCAGGTGCAGCGCGACGAGCACCGCCAGCATCGCCGCCAGGCGCGACCACTCCGCGGGCGACAGGGCGCTGCGCAGCCGAGACCACACAGTCCCGACTGTAGGTTCGTGCCTGCCTCTGATGCAACTGACTTGCAGGAACCGTTCCGGCCGGGCGTGTTGTCCGGCACTGGCAATCCGGAGTGGCTGGCGGGAGACTAAACGTGTGACGTCAAAGCTGTCGGCCCTGGATCCGGCCGTCACCGAGCGGATCGGTGACTTTCTGCGCGCCCGCGGGCTGCGACGGATGGCGTCGCGGATCCAGGTGCTCGCGGTGCTCGAGCCGGTCAACGGGCACTTGCCGGTCGCCGAGATCCACCAGCGGCTGCGCGCGTCCGCGCCGGCCGGTGCCCAGCCACCCGACCTGGCGACCATCTACCGCACGGTGACCACTCTGGTGGAGCAGAGTGTGCTGCATGCGCTGACCCTCGACGACGGTGTCACCACGTACGGGCTGGCAACCGCCCCTCATCACCACGCGGTCTGCACCCAATGCGGCTCGATCATCGAGGTGCCGGCGCGCCAACTGAGCTCGGCGCTCGAGCACGCGATGGCGGGCAGTTCTTTCGCGCTGTCGGAGCGCGCCGGCCTGACGCTGCGCGGCCTGTGCCCGCAGTGCCAGCAGCGCTGACGTCTAGTCCAGCCCCAGTAAGGCGTTTTCCATCACTTCGGGCAGCCCCGGGTGGATCCAGTACTGGCCCCGGGCCATCTGCCGGGCGGTCAGCCCGAAGCTCAACGCCTGGATCAGGGGCTGGATGATCGACGACGCCTGGTAACCCATGATGTGCGCGCCCAGCAGGCGTCCGGTGCCGCGCTCGGCGACGAGTTTGACGATTCCGGTGGTGTCCTCCATCGCCCAGCCATAGGCGACGTCGCCGTAATCCTGGATCTTGACCGAGATGTCGAAGCCCTTTGCCATGGCCTGATTTTCCGTCAACCCGACGGTGGCCAGCTGGGGGTCGGTGAACACCGCCGACGGTACGTACCGGTGGTCGGTGACGGCCATCGACGCGGTGTCGTCCCAGTCGCAGAGCAGATTGTGTTGCACGACGCGGGCCTCGTGGTTAGCCACGTGCTTGAGCTGATACGGCGACGAGACATCGCCGAGCGCGAAAACCCCACGCGCGGTTGTCCGTTGGTATTCGTCGACCGCGATCCGACCGTCCGCCACGTCGACACCGGCCTGCTCGCAATCAAGCCGATCGGCGTTGGACACCCGGCCAGTGGCCACCAGCAGCAGGTCGGCATCCAGCGTGGAACCATCGTCGAGCTCCAGCGTCACGCCGGAGCCGCGGCTCGCGCCGCCTACGACGTTGCGGTGGGTGCGCAGTTCCCATTTTCTTGACGCGATGCGGGTGAACCGTTCGCAGATGGTGTCGTCGTAATGCCGCAACATTCTGCCGCCCCGGATCACCAGGGTGACCCGCACGCCGAGCGAAGAAAAGATGTGCGCGAATTCCGCTGCGACGAAGCCACTTCCGACGATCACCAGATGCTCTGGCAGCTCGGCGATACGCATGACGGTGTCGCTGGTGTGATGGTCGACGCCGCACGCGAGGATGGCCGGCGGGATCACCGGCCGCGAGCCCGCCGCGATCACCACCTGATCGGCGGTGAATTCTTCACCGGAGTCGGTGCGCAGCAGATACTGACCGTCGGCCTGAACCGGCCCGAAACGGGTGTATTGGCCGTACACGTCGATATTGGGGGCCGAGCGGCGGTAGTCCTCGCCGGACAGGCCGATCGGGTCGATGCGCCCGAAGACCCGAGAAACGATGTCATCCCAGCGCACACCGTCGATGTGTGTGTCGACACCGTACCGCGCGGCGGTGCGAATCGTCTCGGCGACGTCGGCGGCGTAAACGAACATCTTCGTCGGGATGCATCCGACATTGAGGCAGGTACCGCCGAAAGTGCCCTGCTCGCAGATCGCGGCCCGCTTGCCCGCGAATCGCTCATCGAGAATGCAGTTGCCAGAACCGGTTCCGATAATCGCGATGTCGTAGGTTTCCATCGTTGGCGGTCCCCTCACCCTGTACCCGACGAGGCGCCGGTGTTGTCGTGCGTCTGCAGGTAGTCATCCAGCCAACCGTCCAGGCGGCGATAGGCGATCCGGCGCGCCTGCGGCAGCGACAAGAAGACATCGTGTTTGGCGTCTGGCACCGGAATGATGGTGCTGCGGTTGCCGATACAACCGGCCCACCGCGCGATCTGGGTGACGTCGAGAACCGCATCGCCGCATTGCACGGAGGCGGGGTCGGCGGTTTCGCGCACGCTGTGATCCGAACGCAGGATCAGGTTGGGCACTCCGACGTCGAGCCCGCGATGCAACCGGATCTGGCCGCGCCGCACCGCGTGCAGCCAGCCGAAGGTGATCGGAAAACCGCCCAGCGGTTTCCATTGCAGGTTGTAGTCGAATTCACCGTGGTAGTCCCGGTGCAGGCTGGAGCCGTAGCCGCCCTTGCTGGTGCCCCGGGCCACGCCTTTGGTGCGCAGGCGCGACAGCGCGGCGATGGTCGCCCCGGTCACGCCGGCTCGCAGGACCGCCGGACCGCGCAGGTCCAGAAACGGGCTGTTAAGCACGAGGCCCGTGACGCCCGCGCCGGTGGTTGCGCCGCTTCGGCGCAGCCGGTCCAGCCACAGCGACACGATGAGCCCGCCGGCGGAGTGGCCGTAAATCAGGATCTTCGGGGCGGGCTTCTGCCGGCCGATGACCGCCAGGGCACGTTCCAGTTCGGCGTCGTAGCGAGCGAGGTCGGTGGTGAAGTGCGGCGTTTGATCATTCTGTCGCGATCGGCCGCACTTGCGCAGGTCCAGGGCATAGAAGGTGAAGCCGCGTTCGGCGAAGTGATCGGCCAGCTCGGTATGGAAGAAATAGTCGGTGTAGCCGTGCACCGCCAGCACGGCATGGGCCGGCCCGGTGGGGTCCGCCCCGCGGCGCACCAGGGTGGCGACGAGGTCGCCCTCACCGTCGGGATCGGGCCCGAGCGGGATGGTGCACTGCCAGTAGCCGGGTAGGACGTCGGGCACCCAGCCAGTCACGCAGCAAGCTTAAAGCCCTAAGGGGGTGGTCACAGCGCTGCCCCGCCACTCCCGTCGGGATAGCCTGGGGACCGTGTCAGGGTTAACCAGAGCCGACGTCGTGCTAGTGGGCGCCGGCATCATGAGCGCGACGCTCGGCGCGTTACTGCGGCGCCTGGAGCCCGACTGGTCCATCACCGTGATCGAGCGGCTCGACGCCGTCGCCGCCGAGAGCAGCAGTCCCTGGAACAACGCCGGCACCGGGCACTCGGCGTTGTGCGAGATGAATTACACCCCGCAATTGCCGGACGGGTCGATCGACATCACCAAAGCGGTGCTCATCAACGAGCAATTCCAGGTGACCCGCCAATTCTGGGCGTACGCCGCGGAGACCGGCATCCTGACCGACGTCCGCAATTTTCTCAACGCGGTCCCCCACGTGAGTTTCGTCCAGGGCGCCGAGCGCGTCGAGTACCTGCGACGGCGGCAACGGGCGCTGGCGCACAACCCGCTGTTCGCCCGCACCGAATTGATCGACGAGCCGGATGAATTCGCCCGCCGCCTGCCGTTCATGGCCGCCAAACGCGACTTCGCCGAGCCGGTCGGGCTGAACTGGGCCGCCGACGGGACTGACGTCGACTTCGGTGCGCTCTCCCGGCAACTCGTCGGGTTCTGCGAGCGCAACGGCACCACCGCGTTGTTCGGTCACGAGGTGCGCAACCTGTCGCAGCAGCCCGACGCCAGCTGGACGTTGACGGTGCGCAATCGTCGCAGCGGCGAAAAGCGTCGGCTGAATGCGAAATTCGTCTTTGTCGGGGCCGGGGGTGACGCCCTGCCGTTGTTGCAGAAGTCCGGCATCGCAGAGGTCAAGGGGTTCGCCGGGTTCCCGATCGGCGGCCGGTTCCTGCGCACCGACAACCCGGCGCTGACCGCCGCGCACCGGGCCAAGGTGTACGGCGTCCCGGCCCCGGGCGCCCCGCCGCTGGGGGCACTGCATCTGGATCTTCGCTTCGTCAACGGCAAGGCGTGGTTGGTGTTCGGGCCCTACGCCGGCTGGTCGCCCAAGTTTTTGAAGCACGGCCACGTCACCGATCTGCCTAAGTCGGTCAAACCGGACAACCTGCTGTCGGTGCTCGGCGTCGGCGTCACCCAACTGACGCTGCTCAACTATCTGATCGGTCAGCTGCGGCTCTCCGAACCCGACCGTGTCCGCATGTTGCGCGAATTTGCGCCCAGCGCAGTCGATTCAGATTGGGAGCCGACGGTGGCGGGTCAGCGGGTGCAGGTGATTCGGCGAGACAGGCGCAAAGGGGGCGTGCTCGAATTCAGCACCACCGTGGTGAATTCGGCCGACGGCAGTATCGCGGGACTACTGGGTGGGTCCCCGGGGGCATCGACCGCCGTGCCGATCATGCTCGACGTGCTACAGCGGTGCTTTAACCATCGATATCAATCCTGGTTGCCCACGCTCAAGGAGATGGTGCCGTCGTTGGGCGCCGAACTGTCTCGCGAACCCGCGCTGTATGACGAGGTGCGGGCGTGGGGCAACAGGGTATTGCAACTGGAGGCCTCGTGAGTGAAGCTTTGCGCCGCATATGGGCGAAAGACCTTGACGCCCAAATCCTTTACGAACTACTCAAGCTCAGGGTGGAGGTCTTCGTCGTCGAACAGGCAATCCCGTATCCCGAGTTGGACGGACGCGACTTGCTCGCCGAAACCAGGCACTTCTGGCTGGAGCGGCCCGACGGCGAGGTGATCTGCACGCTGCGGTTGATGGAAGAGCACGCCGGCGGCGAAAAGGTGTTCCGCATCGGGCGGCTGTGCACCAAGCGCAGCGCGCGCGGCCAGGGCCATACCTCGCGGCTGCTGCGTGCCGCCCTGGCCGAGGTGGGCCACTACCCGTGCCGGATCAACGCGCAGACCTATCTGGCCGACATGTACTCGCAATTCGGATTCGTCCGCGACGGCGACGATTTCGTCGACGACGGCGTTCCGCATGTGCCCATGCTGCGGCCTGGTTCCGGCCTGGCGGAGAAATGGTGAGGCCGTATCCGTTCAGCGCGATCGTCGGACACGACCAACTGCGGCTCGCGCTGCTGCTCTGCGCGGTGCGTCCGGAGATCGGCGGGGCGCTCATCCGCGGCGAGAAGGGCACCGCCAAGTCGACGGCCGTGCGCGGGCTGGCCGGGCTGCTGGGCGCCGGCCTGGTCGAAATGCCGCTCGGTGCCACCGAGGACCGGGTGATCGGCTCACTGGACCTGCAGCGGGTGCTGCGCGACGGTGAGCATGCGTTTTCCCCCGGACTGCTGGCCCGAGCGCACGGCGGCGTGCTCTACGTCGACGAGGTCAACCTGCTGCACGATCACCTGGTCGACGTGCTGCTCGACGCCGCGGCGATGGGACGGGTACACATCGAGCGCGACGGCATCTCCCATTCGCACGAGGCCCGGTTCGTGCTGATCGGGACGATGAATCCCGAGGAGGGCGAACTGCGTCCGCAGTTGCTGGACCGGTTCGGTCTCACCGTCGAGGTGCGCGCGTCGCGTGACGTCGACGTGCGGATGCAGGTGATCCGCCAGCGGATGGCCTATGAGGCCGACCCGGACGGATTCGCCGAGCGCTACGAGGAAGCCGACGCCGAGCTGGCCAGGCGGATCGCCGCCGCGCGCGCACTGGTCGACGATGTGGTGTTGCCGGACAACGAGTTACGCCGCATCGCCGCATTATGCGCGGCCTTTGACGTCGACGGGATGCGGGCCGATCTGGTGGTGGCCCGCACCGCCGCCGCCCACGCGGCCTGGCGCGGCGCGCTGACCGTCGAGGAGCAGGACATCCGGGTGGCCGCCGAGTTGGCGCTGCCGCATCGGCGCCGCCGCGACCCGTTCGACGATCCCGGCCTCGACCGCGATCAACTGGACGACGCGCTGGCACAGGCCGGCGCAGATCCGGAGCCTGAGCCCGACCCGCCCGGGGGCGGTCAACCCGCCGATGACTCTGCACCGCAAACGAATTCGCATACGGCCAGCAAGCCGCCCAGCTCCCGGCCCAGTGCGCCCCCATCCCAGACCTTTCGTACCCGAGCGCTGACGGTCCCCGGCGTCGGCCAGGGCGCGCCGGGGCGCCGGTCTCGGGCCCGCAACGTCTCCGGCCGGGTGGTCACCGCCACCGACGGCGGCGATCCGCAGGGGCATGGACTGCACCTGTTCGCCACCCTGCTGTCGGCGGCCGAGCACGCGTATGCCGGGCCGCTGCGGCCGCGCGCCGACGACCTGCGCCGCGCGGTTCGCGAGGGGCGCGAAGGCAACCTGGTGATCTTCGTCGTCGACGCGTCCGGGTCGATGGCCGCGCGCGACCGGATGGCCGCCGTCAGCGGCGCCACCCTGTCGCTGCTGCGCGACGCCTACCAACGACGCGACAAGGTCGCGGTCATCACTTTCCGCCAGCACGAGGCCCGGCTGTTGCTGCCGCCGACGTCGTCGGCACACATCGCGGGGCGACGGCTGTCGCGATTCGACACGGGCGGCAAGACGCCACTCGCCGAGGGTCTGCTGGCAGCGCGTGCGCTGATCGTCCGGGAAAGGGTGCGCGACCGGGCCCGGCGTCCCCTGGTGGTAGTGCTGACCGACGGGCGGGCGACCGGGGGGCCAGACCCGTTGGGCCGCACCCGAATCGCGGCGGCCCGACTGGTCGCCGAGGGCGCGGCCGCGGTGGTGGTGGACTGCGAGACGTCGTATGTGCGCCTGGGGCTGGCCGGTCAGTTGGCTCGCCAGCTCGGTGCCGCGACCGCGCGACTGGAGCAGTTGCACGCCGATTATCTGACGCGGGCCGTGCGCAGCGCGGCATAACCCTGATGCCACAAGGTAATCCGCTGCAAGTCCCCGACGACGGCCTGACCACTCGGGCCCGGCGCAACATGCCCGTGCTGGCGGTGCATACCGGTGCAGGCAAGGGCAAGTCGACGGCGGCGTTCGGAATGGCGTTGCGGGCGTGGAACATCGGGCTCGATGTCGGGGTGTTCCAGTTCGTCAAGAGCGCGAAGTGGAAGGTGGGGGAGGAGACGGCGTTCCAGCAGCTCGGCCGGATGCACGACGAGCACGGAATCGGCGGAGCGGTGGAATGGCAGAAGATGGGCGCGGGCTGGTCCTGGGCGCGCAAGGCCGGCGGCGAAGCCGATCACGCGGCCGCGGCAGCGGAGGGCTGGGCGGAGATCGCGCGCCGGCTGGCCGCGCAACGGCACGGCTTCTATCTGCTCGACGAGTTCACCTATCCGCTCAAGTGGGGCTGGCTCGACGTCGACGACGTAGTAGACACCCTGCTTGCCCGGCCGGGTCATCAGCACGTGGTGATCACCGGACGCGATGCCCCGGCGCGGCTGGTCGAGGCCGCCGACCTGGTGACAGAGATGACCAAGGTCAAGCACCCGATGGACGAAGGGCGCAAGGGCCAGAAGGGCATCGAGTGGTGACTCCCCGCGAGCGTGCGTGGTTGCACGTCGACACGCCGTCCGGCGTGTCATTCTGTGCACGCTCGCGACAACTGGACGCGCCGTGAGCCGGATCCCGGCGATCGTCGTGGCCGCGCCCGCGTCGGGAAGCGGAAAGACAACGGTCGCAACGGGTTTGATCGGAGCGCTGCGGCGGGCGGGCCATACGGTCGCGCCGTTCAAGGTCGGCCCGGACTTCATCGACCCCGGCTACCACTCGCTCGCCGCGGGCTGCCCCGGCCGCAACCTGGATCCGGTTTTGGTGGGGGAGAACCTCATTGGCCCGCTGTATGCGCATGGCGCGCGTGGCGCGGACATCGCTGTGGTGGAGGGGGTGATGGGCCTGTTCGACGGGCGCATCACCCCTGGCGCCGCCTCCCCGGCGGCCGGGTCGACCGCGCAGGTCGCCGGTCTGCTCGGAGCCCCGGTGATCCTGGTGGTGGACGCGCGCGGCCAGAGTCATAGCATCGCCGCACTGCTGCACGGCTTTTCGACGTTCGACACCGCAACCAGGGTCACCGGTGTCATCCTCAACCGTGTCGGATCGGCCCGACACGAGCAAGTGCTGCGGCAGGCCTGTGAGCAGGTCGGCATCCCGGTGCTGGGCGCCATTCCGCGAACTGCTGAATTAGAGTTGCCGACAAGGTATTTGGGTCTTGTCACCGCGGTCGAGTACGGCCGGCGCGCCACCCAGGCGGTCGAGGCGATGACGGCCCTGGTGGCTCGGCACGTCGACTTGGCTGCGGTGGTCGCGGCCGCTGGGGGCGGGTACGGCGACGCGCCGTGGGATCCGGCGGTGGCGACAGGGGAGGGGGCACGCGCTACCGTCGCCCTGGCCGCCGGAAAGGCGTTCAGCTTCGGCTACGCCGAACACACCGAGCTGCTGTGCGCCGCCGGCGCCGACGTCGCCGAATTCGACCCGCTCGTCGATCCGTTGCCCGACGGCACCGACGCGCTACTGCTGCCGGGAGGTTTCCCCGAACAGTTCGCTGCCGAGCTGTCGGGCAACGACGTCGTCCGCCGGCAGATCAACGGGCTCGCCGCGGCCGGGGCGCCGATACACGCCGAATGCGCCGGACTTATCTACTTGGTCTCCGAACTTGACGGGAATCCCATGTGCGGAGTCTTAGCCGGTTCCGCGCGTTTCACCCCGGAGCTCACCTTGGCGTATCGCGACGTCGTCGCGGTCGCCGACTCGGTGCTGTATTCCGTCGGCCAGCGCGCGGTAGGACACGAATTCCACCGCACCGCAGTCACATTCACCGATAGCTACCAGCCGGCGTGGGCGTACCGCGGCGACCAGGTAGCGGCAGTGCGCGACGGTGTCGTGCACGGCGGCGTGCACGCTTCGTATCTTCACACCCATCCGGCCGCGGCGCCGGAAGCGGTCGTGCGGTTCGTCGCCCATGCCGCCACTAGGCTTGCCTGGTGACCGAGAACCCATACCTCGTTGGGTTGCGGCTGGCCGGCAAAAAGGTCCTCGTGGTCGGCGGCGGCACGGTCGCGCAGCGTCGGTTACCCCTGTTGATCGCCACCGGCGCCGACGTGCACGTCATCTCCCGTACCGCCACTCCCGCCGTCGAAGCGATGGACGCCATCACGCTGACGGTGCGCGAATACCGCGACGGCGACCTCGACGGCGCCTGGTACGCGATCGCGGCCACCGACGACGCAGGCGTCAACGCGGCCGTCGTCGCCGAGGCCGAACGCCGCCGCATCTTCTGCGTCCGCGCCGACGTCGCCGTCGAAGGGACGGCGGTGACGCCTGCGTCGTTCAGCTACGCGGGGTTGTCGGTGGGCGTACTGGCCGGCGGGGAGCACCGTCGCTCGGCCGCGATCCGGTCGGCCATCCGCGAGGCGCTGCAAACGGGCGTCATCACCCCCGAAAGCTCCGAAACCTCCGACGTCGTGGGGGGCGGCCGCGGGAAAATCGCCCTGATCGGCGGGGGCCCCGGCGACCCCGAGCTGATCACCGTCCGCGGCCGCCGGCTGCTGGCCCAGGCCGACGTCGTGGTGGCCGACCGCCTAGCGCCGCCCGAACTGCTCGCGGAGCTGCCGCCACACGTAGAGGTGATCGACGCCGCCAAAATCCCGTACGGCAGGGCCATGGCGCAGGAGGCGATCAACACGGTGATGATCGAGCGCGCCCGCGCCGGAAGCTTCGTGGTCCGGCTCAAGGGCGGGGACCCGTTCGTCTTCGCCCGCGGCTACGAGGAGGTGCTCGCGTGCGCCGACGCCGGCATCCCGGTGACCGTGGTGCCAGGTGTGACAAGTGCCATAGCTGTGCCCGCCGCGGCGGGCGTTCCGGTCACCCACCGGGCCGTAAATCACGAGTTTGTGGTGGTCAGCGGACATCTCGCGCCCGAGCATCCCGAATCGTTAGTGAATTGGAATGCTTTGGCAGCAATGGCAGGGACAATTGTTTTGCTGATGGCAGTCGAGCGCATCGAACTTTTCGCGGCTGCTCTGATCAAAGGCGGCCGACCTGCGGATACGCCGGTCCTGGTGGTGCAGCATGGGACGACGGCCGCTCAACACAGTTTGCGGGCTACCCTCGCGGACGTGCCGGAGAAGATTCGCGCGGAAGGGATCCGACCTCCCGCGATCATCGTGATCGGTCCCGTAGTGGGCCTGAGCGATCTTCGGCGTTTAAAGAATCCTTAAGATTACTGTAAGGTAACTCGTTATGACGGCTCTCAACGACACAGAGCGCGCGGCCCAGAACTGGAGTTCTGCGCGCCCGGATCGTCCGGCCTCAGAGCGCACGCCGCGCCCGGCGGAGACCGCCTCAGAGCGTACGAGCAGGTATTACCCCGCGTGGCTGCCGTCGCGCCGCTTCATCGCCGCGGTCATCGCCATCGGCGGTATGCAGCTCCTGGCGACCATGGACAGCACCGTCGCCATCGTCGCGCTTCCTAAGATTCAGAACGAGCTGAGCCTGTCCGACGCCGGCCGTAGCTGGGTGATCACGGCATATGTGCTGACGTTCGGCGGGCTGATGCTGCTCGGGGGGCGTCTCGGCGACACCATCGGGCGCAAACGCACGTTCATCGTCGGCGTCGCGCTGTTCACGATCTCCTCGGTGCTGTGCGCGGTTGCCTGGGACGAGGCGACGATGGTCATCGCCCGGCTGTCGCAGGGCATTGGGTCGGCCATCGCTTCGCCCACCGGCCTGGCGCTGGTAGCGACCACCTTCCCCAAGGGCCCGGCGCGTAATTTCGCGACGGCGGTGTTTGCCGCGATGACCGCGATCGGCTCGGTGATGGGCCTGGTGGTGGGCGGCGCGCTCACTGAGGTCTCGTGGCGGCTGGCGTTCATGGTGAACGTGCCGATCGGGCTGGTGATGATCTACCTGGCCCGCACCGCGTTGCGCGAGACCAACCGAGAGCGGATGAAGCTCGACGCCACCGGGGCCATTCTGGCCACGCTGGCCTGCACCGCGGCCGTGTTCGCCTTCTCGGTGGGACCGGAAAAGGGCTGGATCTCGGTCACCACCATTGGTTCCGGAGTGGTGGCCCTGGCGGCCGCGGTTGGTTTCGCCATCGCGGAGCGCACCGCGGAAAACCCCGTCATCCCGTTCGATTTGTTCCGTGACCGCAACCGGCTGGCCACGTTTGCCGCGATCCTGTTGGCCGGCGGCGTCATGTTCAGCCTTACCGTCTCCATCGGCCTGTACGTACAGGACATCCTGGGCTACAGCGCGCTGCGCGCGGGCGTTGGCTTCATCCCGTTCGTCATCGCGATGGGCATCGGCTTGGGCGTCTCTTCGCAGCTGGTGTCCCGGTTTTCGCCGCGGGTGCTGACGATCGGCGGTGGCTGGCTGCTGCTGTTCGCCATGCTGTACGGCTCGTTCTACATGCACCGGGGCGCTCCCTACTTCCCCAACCTGGTAATGCCGATCGTCGTCGGCGGCATCGGCATCGGAATGGTGACCGTCCCGCTGATGCTGTCGGCGATCGCCGGTGTGGGTTTTGATCGGATCGGTCCGGTGTCTGCGCTCACGCTGATGCTGCAAAGCCTGGGCGGGCCGTTGGTGCTGGCCGTCATCCAGGCCGTCATCACCTCGCGCACGCTGTATCTGGGCGGCACCACCGGCCCGGTCAAGTTCATGAACGAGGCGCAGTTGCATGCCCTCGACCACGGCTACACCTACGGCCTGCTGTGGGTGGCCGGAGCGGCCGTCATCGTCGGCTGCATGGCGCTGTTCATCGGCTACACGCCGGAGCAGGTCGCCCACGCGCAGGAAGTCAAGGAAGCGATCGACGCCGGGGAGATCTAGCTCCCAGCCCGCTGCGCCCGGCTTCGCCGCGCTTGCGATCGCCAGGTTTGTCATGGCGACCCGCTGCGCCCGGCTTCGCCGCGCTTGCGATCGCCAGGTTTGTCATGGCGACCCGCTGCGCCCGGCTTCGCCGCGCTTGCGATCGCCATCTAGGCTTGCGCGCTGTGATCACCCGGATGTCCCAGCTGTTCCTGCGCACTCTGCGTGATGACCCGGCCGACGCCGAGGTGCCCAGCCACAAACTCCTGATCCGGGCCGGATATATCCGGCCCGTCGCGCCCGGCCTGTACAGCTGGCTGCCGCTGGGGTTGCGGGTGCTGCGCAACATCGAACGCGTCGTGCGCGACGAGATGACCGCGATCGGCGGCCAGGAGATCCTGTTCCCGGCCCTGCTGCCGCGCGCGCCCTATGAAACGACGAATCGCTGGACCGAGTACGGCGACAGCGTCTTTCGCTTGAAGGACCGCCGCGGTAACGACTACCTGCTAGGGCCGACCCACGAGGAGCTGTTCACCCTGACCGTCAAGGGCGAATACAGCTCCTACAAGGACTTCCCGCTGCTGCTTTTCCAGATCCAGAACAAATACCGCGACGAGGCGCGGCCGCGCGCGGGCATCCTTCGGGTCCGCGAGTTCGTGATGAAGGACTCCTACTCCTTCGACGTCGACGACGCCGGGCTCAAAGTGGTCTATCACGCGCATCGGGAGGCCTATCAGCGCATCTTCGAGAAGCTCAGGGTGCGCTACGTCATCGTCTCGGCGGTGTCGGGGGCGATGGGCGGCAGCGCCTCCGAGGAGTTTCTGGCCGAAAGCCCGGTCGGTGAGGACACTTTCGTGCGCTGCCTGCAGTCGGGCTACGCGGCGAACGTCGAGGCCGTCGTCACGGCCCGCCCCGATGCGCGGCCGATCGACGGGCTGCCTGAGGCGGTGGTCCACGACACCGGTAACACCCCGACGATCGCCACCCTGGTGGACTGGGCGAACACGGCCGACCTGGGTCGCACCGTCACGGCTGCCGACACGCTGAAAAACGTCCTGCTCAAGATCCGCCAGCCCGGCGGGGACTGGGAGCTGCTGGCCATCGGGCTGCCCGGAGACCGCGAGGTGGACGAAAAGCGGCTGGGCGCGGCGCTGGAACCGGCCGAGTACGCGTTGCTCGGCGACGACGACTTCGCCAACTACCCGTTTCTGGTCAAGGGCTACATCGGGCCGAAAGCCTTGCGCGACAACGATATTCGCTATCTATTAGACCCGCGGGTGGTGGACGGCACCAGCTGGATCACCGGTGCCGACAAGCTTGGCCAACACGTCGTCGGCTTGGTGGCCGGGCGGGATTTCGACGCCGACGGGACCATCGAGGCGGCCGAGGTGCGCGACGGTGATCCGTCTCCCGACGGTGCCGGTCCGCTGGTGTCGGCGCGCGGTATCGAGGTCGGGCACATCTTCCAGCTCGGTCGCAAGTACACCGATGCCTTTTCCGCCGACGTGCTCGGCGAGGACGGCAAGCCGGTGCGGCTGACCATGGGCTCCTACGGCCTCGGGGTGTCGCGGCTGGTGGCCGTCATCGCCGAGCAGCACCACGACGAGCTGGGTCTGCGCTGGCCGTCGTCGATCGCGCCGTTCCACGTGCACCTGGTGATCGCCAATAAAGACCCCGAGGCGCGGGCCGGCGCCACCGCACTGGCCGCCGACCTGGACCGGTTGGGTGTCGAGGTCTTGCTCGATGACCGCCAGGCATCGCCGGGAGTCAAGTTCAAGGACGCCGAGCTGCTGGGTGTGCCCTGGATCGTCGTGGTGGGCCGGGGCTGGGCCGAGGGCGTGGTCGAGCTGCGCGACCGGTTCGGCGGGCAGACCCGCGAGCTGGCCGTCGGCACCTCGCTGGCAAGCGATATCACCGCGGCGGTCACGGGCTAAAAAGCATCTGGCGATCGGCCCATGTCCGGAGTTATCGTCTGATCCGTGGCGCACGGGGGCGAACCATTTTTGCGGTGATACCGTCCGGGGGTTTCAGAACGGTCTGGCGTGGGCAATCCGGGTTTCACCAATTCGTGTCAAAGTCGACGTGCTGGTTGAGAAGGGTGCACCGATGAACTTTTCAGTGTGGCCTCCCGAGGTCAATTCGGGACTGCTGGTCAACGGCCCGGGGTCAGCGCCCATGCTGGAGGCCGCGGCGGCGTGGGATGGCATCGGCACCGAGTTGAGCTCAGCGGCAAGCGCATTCAACTCTGTGGTCTCCGATCTGACGGCCGACGCCTGGCAAGGCCCGTCGTCGGCATCGATGACGAACGCCATCACCCCGTATGCGGGTTGGCTCGGAAAGGCGGCCGCGCAAGCCGAGCAGTCGGCCGCCCAGGCTCGGGCGGCGGCCTCGGCCTTTGAGGCGGCGCTAGCCACGGTCGTCGACCCCGCCTCGATCGCGACCAACCGCAACCAGCTGCTGTCGCTGGTTCGCTCGAACCTGTTCGGTCAGAACGCCCCTTCGATCGCGGCCGCCGAGGCCGCCTACGAGCAGATGTGGGCACACGATGTCGCCGTGATGAGCGGGTATCACGCCGGAGCATCGGCAACCGTGGCGCAGCTTGGGCAGTGGGAGCAGGACCTCGAGCAGCTTGCCGGCATGTCGGTCCACAGCGCCGCCACCGTCAATGGCGTCGTCAAAACCATCGTCACCGACATTTTCGGGACCGGCCCCTCGCTGCCGGTCCCGGCCACACTGAATCCCGCTTTCGTCGGCGCGCCGTCCGTGCTGAACAGAGTCGAAGTCAGCGGGCTGTGGGTGGTCAAGGAATTTGTCGAGCCCTTTATCGATAATCAACTGGCAAACCCCAGTTCCCCACTTAATTGGCTGTTCGCCCACCCCTTCCCGCCGGTGAAGCTGTTCATCAGCAACACGCCGCCGAAGTTCCTGCCGTTGCTGTTCGGCGAAACGGTCCAGCACACCACGTATGACGGCATGAGCGTCGTGCAGATCACCCCGGCCCATCCCGACGGCAAGTACGTGGTTGCCATCCACGGCGGCGCCTTCATCTTCCCGCCCTCGATTTTCCACTGGTTCGACTACGCCCACATGGCCAGCCAGACCGGCGCGACCTTCGAAGTGCCGATCTACCCGCTGCTGCAGCAAGGCGGCACCGCCGGCGTGGTGGTCCCCGAGATGGCTGGCCTCATCGAATCGCAAATCACTGCCCACGGCGCCGGCAACGTCAGCGTGTACGGCGACTCGGCGGGTGGCAACCTCGCATTGGCGGCCGCCCAATACCTGGTGGCCAACAACGAAGCCGTACCGGGGTCAATGGTTTTGCTGTCGCCCTGGGTGAATGTGGCGCTGAACAATCCCAACATCGGATTCGTCCACGATCCCCTGCTCCCGGTTGGGCCTGGGCAAGCGATCGGCAAGGAGTGGGCAGGCGGTCTTCCGGAGAACAACTACGAGGTGAGCCCGCTGTATGGGTCGCTCAAGGGCCTGCCCCCGACGACCGTCTACTCGGGCTCCCTGGATTCACTCGGACCCGACGTGGTTGTCCTCGATGAAAACGCCGCAACCCAAGGAGCCCCGTTCAGCTTCGTACTGCGCACCGGCGAGATTCACGACTGGATCCTGCTCAGCCCCGACGGTTACGGCTATCTCCCGCAGATCGAGAAGGAACTCGGCATCTAACTATTCGTTCCCGCCCGGGAACGTCGTGGTGATGGGCCACGCGCCCAGCGTCCGGTTCCAGCGAGCGGCCATGACGGCGCTCTGGGTCAAAGCCGTCGCGCCGAACGCGCGGTCGTCGGCCGTCTCGGCGTGCTCGATCACCGCCCGCCAGGCCGTCGCACCGTCGTTCTCCATCCGCACCGCCAGGCGCACCGCATCGGCCGCGCTGCCCACCAGCATCGGCAGCTGGTAACCCGCCGCCGCGACCGGGGGAGTGACCTTGCGGGCGGCCAACATCGCGAAAACGTCGTCGCGGCGCTGACGATGCTGCAGCAGTGCCTGCAACACCAGGTCGTTGACGCTCGGCGGGGACAATGCGGACACGATGCCGTAGCCGTAGATGGTCGAGTATTCGATCGTCAGCGCCTCGCTCAGTGCGGCGTTATCGGCGTCCTTGCCGGTCGTCATATCGACGGCCCACCGGGGATCAGCGCGACCGTGTACGACGCGGTGCAGGAGGCGGCCACGGAGCCGAGCAGCCCGGCCCGATAGCCCGACGACGTGGCCGCCAGGCGAGTGGCGGTCTCGGCCGAGGCCCGTAACGCGTCGATGACGTCGGAGACCGGGGGTGGCGGCGGCGGTGGGGCCGCCGCGCCGGCCGGGGTGGGGCTGGAGCTGGACGTTTCGCTGGTCGAGGAGGTGGGCTTGTTGGCGACCCGGGAGATCTCGGTGGACAGGGCGCGCGCATGCGCGGCGCGCTGTGTGGCGACCACGGTCAGCGCGGCCGCGACCTGCGGCGCCAGGCCGAGCGCCGTGGCGGCGGCGGCGGCGAGCGTACTGTCATGCCAGGCCTGATCCCGGGGCCCGAACAGGTCTTCGGCAGCCGGGGGCTTGGGCGGCGATTGGCTGCAGGCGGACACGCCCACCCCGAGCACTGCGAGAGCGGCACCACCGGCGAGCACACCCCGCCTGTTGATGACAGGTACTGCGCTGGGCACAGCAATATCCTGCCATGCACGCCGCCGCCGCCTTGACAGGTGACGTCAAGGCCGATCACGGGCTTAATCGCGCTTCTGAGGCGTATCGTGGATAGCTGGTTCTCGCGGAACGCGAGGGGGTGCGTACCGACGGAGCGCCGAAGCCACCCTGCTGACCGGACAACTCAAGATGAGGAGCTCGCCGTGACCACCGGGCTACCTACGCAGACGCAGGTAATCGAGCTACTCGGTGAAGAGTTCGCGCGCGCGGGCTACGAGATCGAAGACGTCCTCATCGACCCGCGCGCCCACCCGCCACGAATCACCGTGATCGCCGACGGTGACACCGCGCTGGACCTGGACACCGTCGCCACGCTTTCGCGCTCGGCCTCGAGCCTGCTGGACGGCCTGGGCGGGAGCGCCGACAACTATGTCCTCGAGGTAAGTTCGCCCGGCGTCGAACGCCCATTGACCAGCGAGAAACACTTCCGCCGTGCCCGGGGCCGCAAAGTCGAGCTGTCGTTGACGGACGCGTCGCAGCTGACCGGTCGAGTCGGCGAGACGCGCTCCGACGCGGTTGCGTTGGTGGTTCGCGACGGCCGGGACTGGGCGGTGCGTGAGATCCCGCTCGCTGAAATCGTGAAAGCTGTTGTCCAGGTTGAGTTTTCGCCGCCAGCACAGGCGGAGCTGGAACTGGCAGGTCAGGTCGGCGGGACGGAGGCCAGAACATGAACATCGACATGGCCGCGCTGCATGCGATCGAGGTCGATCGGGGAATTTCGGTCAACGAGTTGCTCGAAACGATCAAATCCGCGCTGCTGACCGCCTACCGGCACACCCAGGGTCATCAGATCGATGCGCGGATCGAGATCGACCGCAAGACCGGTGTCGTCAAAGTGATGGCCCGCGAGGTCGACGAGGACGACAACGTCATCAGCGAGTGGGACGACACCCCCGAGGGTTTCGGGCGGATCGCCGCCACCACCGCACGTCAGGTGATGCTGCAACGCTTCCGCGACGCCGAGAACGAGCGCACCTACGGCGAGTTCTCCACCCGCGAGGGCGAGATCGTCGCCGGTGTCATCCAACGCGACAGCCGGGCCAACGCCCGCGGGCTGATCGTGGTGCGCATCGGCAGCGAGACCAAGGCCTCCGAAGGGGTCATCCCGGCCGCCGAACAGGTGCCCGGCGAGAGTTACGAACACGGCAACCGGGTGCGCTGCTACGTGGTCGGCGTGACGCGCGGATCCCGTGAGCCGCTGATCACGTTGTCGCGCACCCACCCGAACCTGGTGCGCAAGCTGTTTTCGCTCGAGGTGCCGGAGATCGCCGACGGGTCCGTGGAAATCGTCGCGGTGGCCCGGGAGGCCGGCCATCGCTCCAAGATCGCGGTGCGGTCGATCGTGCCCGGGCTGAACGCCAAGGGCGCCTGCATCGGACCGATGGGGCAGCGGGTGCGCAACGTGATGAGCGAGCTGTCCGGGGAGAAGATCGACATCATCGACTACGACGAGGACCCGGCCCACTTCGTCGCCAACGCGTTGTCGCCGGCGAAGGTGGTCTCGGTGTCGGTTATCGACGAGGCCGGCCGGGCCGCCCGCGTGGTGGTGCCCGATTTCCAATTGTCGCTGGCGATCGGCAAGGAGGGGCAGAACGCGCGGCTGGCCGCCCGGCTCACCGGGTGGCGCATCGACATTCGGGGGGATGCCCCGTCTGGTTCCGAGGGGCCTTCGGAGAATCAGCCCGACCACGGCGCCAGCCACGGGATGGCGCACGACCGCTAGGCAGGTTCAAGGCGATTCTGACCATCGGTGGAGTGACGCTAGACTGAGCCGTGATCCAGCGCGAGCCTTCGGCCCCAAGAGCCAGATGGGCGCATCGACATACCGGGGGACCGGTGCGGACATGCGTCGGGTGCCGAAAGCGAGAGCTGGCCGTCGAACTGCTTCGCGTGGTGGCTGTGTCGAACGGGAACGGCGATTCCGCCGCGATCGTTGATACGGCGCGTAGTCTTCCGGGGCGGGGTGCGTGGCTGCATCCTGCACCGCAGTGCCTACAGCAGGCGATTCGGCGGCGAGCTTTCACCAAAGCGCTGCGCATCGCCGGCTCACCGGACACATCCGTGGTGGTCGAGCACATCGAGCTTCTCGATGGCCCGACCTCCCCGGGCAACAGGACAGGTAGCGAAGAACATGAGTACACCGTGAAGTCCCGATGACCCCCATCGCTATGCGTTACAGCTAATACCCGAGGCGCGGCCCACGACTGTCGCCTCTTAGACAGGAGATGTAGTGGCAGGTAAGGCCCGCGTACACGAGTTAGCCAAGGAACTCGGTGTTACCAGCAAGGAAGTTCTCGCCCGGCTGAATGAACAGGGCGAATTCGTTAAGTCCGCATCGTCGACGGTAGAGGCTCCCGTCGCCCGCCGGTTGCGCGAAGCGTTCGGCGGCAGCAAACCGGCTCCGGATAGGGGACCGGCCAAGGTCGCCGACAAACCCGCCGCCCCCGCCGGCCAGGGCCTGGAGAAGGCGCTCGACAACGCGATCCCCAGGGCCGCCGGCCCCGGCGAGGCCGCCGGCGCACCGGCAACGAGCGACAACGGCGCGGTGGCCGCCGCGCCCGCCCCTCCGGCCACGCCCCAAGCGCCCACCCCGGCGCCCCGACGGCCGGCGCCGCCGACGCCCGGGCCCACCCCGGGACAGCCTCCCGCCCAGTCGGCGCCGCCTCCCGGTGCCCCGCCTGCCATGCCCGGCCCGCGTCCCGGTCCGCCAGGGGTTCCGGGGCCCAAGCCGGGGATGCGTGCTCCGCGGGTCGGCAACAACCCGTTCTCGTCGACGCCATCGGTCGACCGGCCCATTCCGCGCCCACACCCGCAGGCTCCACGCCCCGGGCAGGCCAGGCCGGGGGCGCCCCGTCCGGGCGCCTCGCCCGGCAGCATGCCGCCGCGTCCCGGCGGTGCGGGCGGACCCCGTCCGCCGGCGCGCACCGGCGCGCCGCGACCCGGCGGTGGCCGCCCTGGCGGCCCCGGTGGCGGCCGTTCCGACGCCGGCGGCGGCGGTAACTACCGCGGCGGTGGCGGTGCCGGCGGCGGTGTTGGCGCTGCACCCGGAGGTTTCCGAGGCCGCCCCGGTGGCGGTGGCCCTCCCGGTGGTGGTGGCGGACGTCCCGGGCAGCGCGGCGGCGCGGCCGGCGCGTTCGGCCGCCCGGGCGGTGCGCCCCGCCGCGGTCGCAAGTCCAAGCGGGCAAAACGCGCCGAATACGAGAACATGCAGGCGCCGGTCGTCGGTGGCGTGCGGTTGCCGCACGGCAACGGCGAGACCATCCGGTTGGCCCGTGGCGCATCGCTGAGCGACTTCGCCGAGAAGATCGACGCCAACCCGGCCTCGCTGGTGCAGGCGCTGTTCAACCTCGGTGAGATGGTGACGGCCACCCAGTCGGTCGGCGACGAGACGCTCGAGCTGCTGGGCAGCGAGATGAACTACGTCGTCCAGGTCGTCAGCCCCGAGGACGAGGACCGCGAGCTGCTGGAATCCTTCGACCTGACCTACGGCGAGGACGAAGGTGGCGAGGAAGATCTGCAGACGCGTCCGCCGGTGGTGACCGTGATGGGCCACGTCGACCACGGCAAGACCCGGCTGCTGGACACCATCCGAAATGCCACCGTCCGCGAAGGCGAGGCCGGCGGCATCACCCAGCACATCGGCGCATACCAGGTCACCGTCGACCTCGACGGCAGCGAGCGGCCGATCACCTTCATCGACACCCCGGGCCACGAGGCGTTCACCGCCATGCGTGCCCGTGGCGCCAAGGCCACCGACATCGCCGTCCTGGTGGTGGCAGCCGACGACGGCGTCATGCCCCAGACGGTGGAGGCCATCAACCACGCGCAGGCGGCCGACGTGCCGATCGTGGTGGCGGTCAACAAGATCGACAAGGAGGGCGCGGACCCGACCAAGATCCGGTCGCAACTCACCGAATACGGTTTGGTGGCAGAGGAATTCGGCGGCGATGCCATGTTCGTCGACATCTCCGCCAAGCAGGGCACCAACATCGATGCACTGCTCGAGGCGGTCGTGCTGACCGCCGACGCGGCGCTGGACCTGCGGGCCAACCCCGACATGGAGGCCCAGGGTGTGGCGATCGAGGCGCACCTGGACCGCGGTCGCGGCCCGGTGGCCACCGTGTTGATTCAACGCGGCACCCTGCACGTGGGCGACTCGGTGGTCGCCGGCGACGCCTACGGCCGGGTGCGCCGGATGGTCGACGAGCACGGCGAGGACATCGAGGCGGCGCTGCCGTCGCGTCCGGTCCAGGTCATCGGTTTCACGTCGGTGCCCGGCGCCGGTGACAACTTCCTCGTCGTCGACGAGGACCGGATCGCCCGCCAGATCGCCGACCGGCGCAGCGCCCGCAAGCGCAACGCGCTGGCCGCGCGTACCCGCAAGCGGATCAGCCTGGAGGACCTGGATTCGGCGCTGAAGGAAACCAGTCAGCTGAACCTGATCCTCAAGGGCGACAACGCCGGTACGGTCGAGGCCCTGGAAGAGGCCCTGATGGGCATCGTGGTCGACGACGAGGTAGCGCTGCGCGTCATCGACCGCGGCGTCGGTGGCATCACCGAAACCAACGTCAACCTGGCGTCGGCGTCGGACGCGATCATCATCGGCTTCAACGTTCGTGCCGAGGGCAAGGCGACCGAGCTGGCCAACCGCGAGGGCGTAGAGATCCGCTACTACTCGGTGATCTACCAGGCGATCGACGAGATCGAGAAGGCCCTGCGCGGCATGCTCAAGCCGATCTACGAGGAGAACCAGCTCGGCAGCGCCGAGATCCGGGCGCTGTTCCGGTCCTCGAAGGTCGGTGTCATCGCCGGCTGCATGATCACCTCGGGGGTGGTGCGCCGCAACGCGAAAGCCCGCCTGCTGCGCGACAACATCGTGGTGTCCGAGAACCTCTCGATCACCTCGCTGCGGCGGGAGAAGGACGACGTCACCGAGGTCCGCGAGGGTTTCGAGTGCGGTATGACGCTGGGCTACTCCGACATCAAGGAAGGCGACGTCATCGAGTCCTTCGAGCTGGTCCAAAAGGAGCGCACCTGATGGTCGACCAGGCTCGGGCGCGGCGGCTGGAAAAGCGGATCGCCGCGATCGTCGCCTCGGCCATCGAGCGGGAGATCAAGGACCCGGGTTTGGCAGGCGTGACCATCGTCGACGCCAAGGTCACGGGCGACCTGCACGACGCGACCGTGTACTACTCCGTGATGGGATCCACGCTGGACGACGAGCCGGATTTCGCCGGCGCCGCCGCCGCGCTGGACCGGGCCAAAGGCACGTTGCGCACCAAAGTCGGCGCGGGCACCGGTGTGCGTTTCACTCCGACGCTGGCGTTCAGCCGGGATACGACGTCCGATAGCGTAGCCCGGATGGACGAGCTGTTAGCCCGCGCCCGCGCCGCGGACGCCGATGTGGCGCGGGTCCGTGTGGGCGCCAGGCCGGCGGGGGAGGCCGATCCATACCGTGACCTGGGGGCCGAAGCAGCATCACCTTCTGGGGGGCTGGACGGGCTCGAGGACGCCGGTGACGACTATCGATCCGAAAACTGAACCGCCCGGCGCCTGCCTAGCGGGGGCGCCAGGACTGTCCGTGGACGCCCTCGGCGCCGTCGAATTGCTCTCGGCCGCAACGACGATCGCGGTGATCTGCCACGTCCACCCCGATGCCGATACCGTCGGCGCCGGGCTGGCGTTGGGGCTTGTCCTCGATCGCAGCGGCAAACAGGTCGAGGTCAGCTTCGCCGCACCAGCCACGCTGCCGGAGTCGTTGCGCTCACTGCCGGGCGGTGACCTTTTGGTCGGTCCCGATGAGATGCGTCGTGACGTTGATTTGGTTGTGACCGTGGATGTTCCGAGCCTTAAGCGGCTCGGTGCCCTGGGCGACTTGGCTGGCTCGGGCCGGCAGCTGCTGGTCATCGACCATCACGCCTCCAACGACCTGTTCGGCACCGCGAATTTCGTCGAGCCGTCGGCCGATTCCACCACGATGATGGTCGCCGACCTGCTCGACGCGTGGGGCAAACCCATCGACCCCGACGTCGCGCACTGCATCTACGCCGGGTTGACGACCGACACCGGATCGTTCCGCTGGGCCAGCGCGCGGGCCCTTCGGCTGGCGGCCCGGCTGGTCGACGTCGGCGTGGACAACGCCGCGATCAGCCGAACACTGATCGACAGCCATCCGTTCGTGTGGCTGCCGCTGCTGTCCCGGGTGCTGGGCTCGGCGCAACTGCTGCCCGACGCGGCCAAGGGCCGCGGGCTGGTCTACGCGGTCGTCGAGCATCAGCAGTGGGTCCGCTCACGGCCCGAGGAAGTCGAGAGCATCGTCGACATCGTGCGCACCACCGAGCAGGCCGAGGTGGCCGCGGTGTTCAAAGAGGTTGCGCCGCAACAGTGGTCGGTTTCGATGCGCGCCAAGAGCGACGTGGATCTCGCAGTCGTCGCGTCCGCGTTCGGCGGCGGTGGCCATCGGCTCGCCGCCGGTTATTCCACTTCGGGGTCGATCGAAGACGCCGTAGCTTCCCTACGCGCGGTGCTTGGCTGACTTGCGCCAGTGACCACGACGCGGCGGACACGGCAGCGTTCGTGGCGCGATTACGCGCTGTTCGTCGTCCTGGTGGGCCCGAATCTCGCGTTGTTGCTGCTGTTCATCTACCGCCCGTTGGCCGACAACATCCGGCTGTCGTTTTTCGACTGGAACATCTCCGACCCCAGGGCGCAGTTCGTCGGGTTGTCGAATTACGTCGAGTGGTTCACTCGTTCGGATACCCGCCAGATCGTGCTCAACACGGCGGTGTTCACGGTGGCGACGGTGATCGGATCGATGGTGCTGGGGATGGCGCTGGCCATGCTGCTCGATCAACCGTTGCGCGGGCGGAACCTGGTGCGCTCGACGGTGTTCGCACCGTTCGTGATCTCTGGCGCCGCGGTCGGCCTGGCGGCCCAATTCGTCTTCGACCCGCATTTTGGTCTGGTGCAAGACCTGCTGCACCGCGTCGAGGGCCCTGCAGGGGGCGTGCCCGACTTCTACCAGGACCCGCACTGGGCGATGTTCATGGTGACGGTGACCTACATCTGGAAGAACCTCGGCTACACCTTCGTCATCTATCTGGCCGCGTTGCAGGGCGTGCGCCGAGACCTGTTGGAGGCGGCGGAAATCGATGGCGCCAGCCGATGGTCCACCTTCCGCCGGGTGCTGTTGCCGCAGCTGCGCCCGACGACGTTCTTCCTGTCGATCACCGTGCTGATCAACTCGCTGCAGGTGTTCGACGTCATCAACGTGATGACACGGGGCGGCCCGATGGGCACCGGGACCACGACGATGGTGTTCCAGGTGTATCTGGAGACCTTCCGTAACTTCCGGGCCGGGTACGGTGCCGCCGTCGCCAGCATTATGTTCCTGGTGCTGCTGGCCATCACCTACTACCAGGTGCGCGTGATGGATCGCGAGCTGCGCCAGTGACCGGGAATCGCAGGCTCGCACGGTTGTTCGGCTATGCCGCGATGGCGATGGTCGTGTTGTTGATCGCCGGGCCACTGCTGTTCGTCGTGTTCACGTCGTTCAAGGAGCAGCCCGACGTCTACTCGCAGCCGACCACCTGGTGGCCGCCGCACTGGCATCCGCAGAACTACGCGACCGCGACCCAGCAGATCCCGTTCTGGAGGTACCTGCGCAACTCGGTGATCATCACGTCGGCGCTGGCCACGGTCAAGTTCGTGCTCGGGGTGCTCAGCGCGTTCGGCTTGGTGTTCGTCGAGTTCCCGGGCAAGACCGCGGTGTTCCTGGTGATCATCGCCGCGTTAATGGTGCCCAACCAGATCACCGTGATTTCCAACTACGCATTGATCTCCCAACTCGGGCTGCGCAACACGTTTCCGGGCATCATCCTGCCGCTGGCCGGTGTCGCGTTCGGAACCTTCTTGATGCGCAACCACTTTCTGTCGCTGCCCGCCGAAGTCATCGAGGCGGCCCGGATGGACGGCGCGCGGTGGTGGCAGCTGTTGCTGCGGGTCGTGTTGCCGATGTCGGGGCCGACGATGGTGGCGTTCGGCGTCATCACGGTGGTCAACGAGTGGAACGAATACCTGTGGCCGTTCTTGATGTCCGACGACGAATCCGTCGCGCCCCTGCCGGTGGGCCTGACCTTCCTGCAGCAAGCCGAGGGCCTGACGAACTGGGGCCCGGTGATGGCGGTAACGCTGTTGGCGATGCTGCCGATCCTGCTGATTTTCATTGGCTTGCAACGGCAGATGATCAAAGGTCTGACGTCGGGCGCGGTGAAGGGTTGACATGGCCGCAATCGACGCGTTGAGCCGCCGGGCGTTTCTGTCAATGACAGGCGCGGTCGTTACGGCCGGCTGCGCAGGGATGGGCGGCGGCGTGTCGGTGAAGTCCGGCACGGGGCCCATCGCGTTCTGGTCCAACCACCCCGGACAGTCCACCGCCGTCGAAAAAGAGCTCATCGCCCGCTTCGGCAACCAGGACCCCGAGCTGTCGGTGAAGCTGATCGACGCCGGCAAGGATTACGACGAGGTGGCGCAGAAGTTCAACGCCGCACTGATCGGCACCGACGTGCCTGATGTCGTTGTGCTGGACGACATCTGGTGGTTCCACTTCGCGCTGTCCGGCGTCATCGCCCCACTGGACGACCTGTTCGGCCTGGCCGGGGTGGACACAGGCGACTACGTCGACTCGCTGCTGGCCGACTACGAATTCGACGGCCGGCATTACGCGCTGCCATACGCGCGCTCGACGCCGCTGTTCTACTACAACAAGCCGTTATGGCAAGCCGCCGGGCTGCCGGACCGCGGACCGACCACCTGGCACGAGTTCGAGGAATGGGGTACGCACCTGCAACGCGTCGTCGGCGACGGAAGATCGGCGCACGGCTGGGCCAATGCGCAGTCGATCTCCTGGACGTTCGAAGGACCCAACTGGGCCTTCGGCGGCGCCTACTCCGACAAGTGGACCTTGACCTTCACCGACCCGGAAACCATTGCGGCAGGCAACTTTCTGCGAGATTCTGTCCACACCAATGGCTACGCCGCGATATCCAACGACACCGCCAACGAGTTCGCCACCGGCATCCTGGCCTCGACGGTGGCGTCAACCGGTGCCCTGGTCGGCATCACCAACGCCGCGAGGTTCGATTTCGGCGTCGCGCCGCTACCCACCGGGCCGGGTGGAGTGCCCGGCTGCCCGACGGGCGGGGCGGGCCTGGCGATCCCCGCTAAGCTTTCCGACGAACGAAAACTCAACGCGCTCAAGTTCATCGCATTTGTCACCAGCCCGGCCAGCACCGCCTATTTCAGCCAGCGCACCGGATACCTCGCCGTGCGAAAGTCCATCGCGCGCGACCCGAGCCAGCAGCGATACCTCGCCGACAACCCGCGCGCCCGGGTGGCGCAAGACCAGCTCCCGCATACCCGCCCGCAGGACTACGCGCGCGTCTTTTTGCCCGGGGCCGACCGCATCATCTCGGCCGGCTTGGAATCGATCGGGCTGAAGGGATCCGACGTGCGGGCCACCTTCGCCGACATCAACCAACAGCTGCAGGTCGTCCTCGACCGCCAGATCAAACGAAAGCTGCCGGGTCTGCACCATGGCTGAAGTCCGTTACGACGCGGTCACCCACCGCTATCCGGGTGCCGACGATCCCGCCGTCGACAACCTGGATCTCGAGATCGCCGACGGCGAGTTCCTGGTGCTCGTCGGGCCGTCCGGCTGCGGCAAGTCGACCACCCTGCGGATGCTCGCCGGACTGGAAACCGTTGAGAGCGGTCGCATCACCATCGGCGGCGCGGATGTGACGCACCTGCCACCGCGAGCGCGTGACGTCGCGATGGTGTTCCAGAACTACGCGCTGTACCCGAACATGACGGTTGCGCAGAACATGGGGTTCGCGTTGCGGAACCACGGCATGTCGCGCGCCGACGCGCACCGGCGGGTGCTCGAAGTCGCCGACATGCTGGAACTGACCGAACTGCTGGACCGCAAGCCGTCCAAGCTCTCCGGCGGGCAGCGGCAACGCGTGGCGATGGGACGTGCGATCGTGCGGCGGCCCCAGGTGTTTTGCATGGACGAGCCGTTGTCGAACCTGGATGCCAAGCTGCGGGTCAGCACCCGGTCGCAGATCTCGGGATTGCAGCGGCGGCTGGGCACCACGACCGTCTACGTCACCCACGACCAAGTGGAGGCGATGACCATGGGTGACCGCGTCGCCGTGCTCAAAGATGGTGTGCTGCAACAGATCGACACCCCGAGAGTGCTCTACGACGACCCCGTCAACACCTTCGTCGCCACGTTCATCGGGGCGCCGGCAATGAACCTCATCGACGCAGGCGTGACCGACGGCATGGTGACCGCACCGGATCTGGCCATCGCGGTTCCGCGCTCCGCGGCGCACAACGGCCGAGTGCTTATCGGTGTCCGGCCGGAGTCCTGGGATGTGGTGGCCGCCGGCGCTGCGGGATCCGTGCCCGTCCAGGTCGAGTTGGTGGAGGAGCTCGGCTTCGAATCGTTCGTCTACGCAACGCCGGTCGGGCAGCAGGGCTGGTCGTCGAGCGCACAACGCATCGTGTTCCGCACCGACCGGCGCACCGCGGTGGCGGTGGGGGATTCGTTGTCGATCGTGCCGCATCCGCAGGAGGTGTGCTTCTTCGACAGCGCGACCGAGACCCGGATCCGCTGAGCCGGCCTAACGCACCTGCGAACGGCCGCGCTGCAGCACGGCTTCGCGGTTGGCGGCGATGTCGTCGCCGCTGGTCCGAAATTGCCTGGCCGCCATGGCTTCCAGCCACAGGCCCTCGCTGGTCTGCGACTCGTCGATGCGGTGATAGGACGCCAGCAACCCCCGCACCGCGCCCTGGTTGTTTCCGACGATCGACGCCGCCACGGTGCGGGCCGTCGACAGCAGCTGGTCATGCGGCACCACCTCGGTGACCAGGCCGGCGCGCAGCGCATCGGCGGCCGACAGATAGTCCCCGGTGAGGCTCATCCGGCGGGCCATACCCACCCCCACTTTCTGCGGCAGCCGCACGCTGAGCCCCCAGGTCGGCAGCAGCCCGACCCGCGCGTGGGTGTCGGCGAAGCGGGCCTGCTCGGAGGCGATTACGACGTCGCAGTACAGGACAAGCTCCAGCCCACCGGTGACCGCGGCGCCGTTGACCGCACCGATCACCGGCTTGGCCATTGACGGCCAGCGCGGCGAGATGTCCGGCAGCGCCGACTGCCCACCCAGCTCCTTGAGATCCAGCCCCGCGCAGAAGACGGGATCCGCGCCGGTGACGATGACGACGTCGACGTCGTCATCGGTCTCGGCGTCCGTCAGGGCCCCGAAAAACTGGTCCCGCAGAGCGGCCGACAGCGCGTTGCGCGACTGTGGCCGGTTCAGTGTCAGGATGCGCACCCGCTCGACGGTTTCGATCAGCAGGATGTCGTCGGTCATGGGTATCACCGTAGCGGCGCACCTATCGTTGTAAGCATGTGCCGTAACATCACCGAACTTCGCGGGTTGCAGCCCGCAGCGACGGCCGAAGAGATCGCGGCCGCTGCGCGTCAATACGTCCGCAAGGTCAGCGGCATCACCCGCGCCTCCCCGGCTAACGAAGAAGCGTTCGAGGCCGCCGTCGCCGAGGTCACCGCGACCACGACGCGATTGCTGGGCACCCTGCCGCCGCGGCGCCAGCCGCCCAAGACTGTCCCGCCGCTGCGCCGCCCCGAGGTGGTCGCTCGGCTCAGCACATGACGGCACCCGCCCTCAAGGAGTGGAGCGCCGTGGTGCACGCGCTGCTCGACGGTCGCCAGCGGGTGCTGCTACGCAAGGGCGGCATCGGCGAAAAGCGGTTCGAAGTGGCGGCCCAGGAATTCCTGCTGTTCCCGACGGTCGCGCACAGCCACGCCGAGCGGGTGCGGCCCGAGCACCGCGACCTGCTCGACGCGGCCGCGGCCGACAGCGACGACGAGCATCTGCTGGTGCGGGCCGCAGCGAAAATCGTTGCAGCACTGCCGGTTAACCGCCCGGGCAATCTGGGCGCGATCGAGGATCTGCATATCTGGACCGCCGAGTCGGTGCGCGCCGACCGGCTCGACTTCCGGCCCAAACACAAACTGGCGGTGCTGATCGTCCAGGCGATTCCGCTGATCGAGCCGCTGCGCCTGCAGCGCGCCCCCGAGTACGCAGGCTGCACCAGCTGGGTGCAGTTACCCGTGCGGCCCGCGTTGGCCGCGCCCGTGCTCGACGACGCGGCGCTCACCGAGGTCGCGGCCCGGGTCCGCGACGCAGTCGGTTAGCGGCGGTCCGACGCCGGTGGTCAGCGGCGATCGCAAGCGCGGCGAAGCCGGGCGCGGCGGGTCGACGCCGTGGGGCTAAGCCTTGACGGGAAGCACCAGCCGGGAACGCCCGAAGTGCACGGAGTGCGTCGCCGGCTTCAGCTGCCGGGCCGTCAGCACCGCTTCGTCAGTACCGAGGTTCCGCGCATAGCGGGGGAACCAACCGCCGGCGATCAAGACGCGAATGCGCGAGCCCGCCCCGAAGCGGTGGGCGATGCCGTCGAGCTCAATGCTGACGACTTCCTGCCCGGCACCGAGGCGCCGGTAGCTGTCACTGACATTGCGGGACCGCCCGTTGGCGTCGACCTCGCTGATCCGAACGAACAGGTCGGCGTTGGGATTGTCCGCGGTATGCGCCAGCTCGACGACCGGGTTCCCACACGCAGTCAGATCGTGGGTGAGGGTGGCGCCGGTGAAGCTGAGCACGTCAGGGCGCAGCGCTAACCGGCTGTCGTTGACGTAGCCGCCGTTGGGAGACAGCAACGGACCGCCGATGGTGGGCGTCGGGTCGGCCGGGTCATAGCGGAAAGTCGCCGGCGCGGACCCCGCCTCCGGCGCGATCTCGCCCAGGTGGCCGCCGGGCTGCAGGTAGAGCGCGTGCTCGGTGGTCGCGGGCGGCCAATCCGGCAGGTTGCGCCAGCCCTGGCCATTCACGTCGGAGCCGCCGGTGACGAAAACATTGACCGGGCTGGGACGCTGCGAGGGCGCGCCGCCGAGGTGGGTACCCAGCCAGTCCAGTGTTTCCCGGGCGCTGATGGCCAGCCCCTTGGTGAGCAGATCGGTGTGCAACCACGGGCCCATCGTCAGCGCGACCTCGGCGCCCCGGTCCCGCAGGTGTCGGTACTGCTGCAGCGTCTGGCGCAGGAAAATATCCTGCCAGCCGCCCACCAGCAGCACCGGCACCTCCACGCGGTCCAGCGCGGCGGGATGTCGCATCCGATCCCAAAACGGGTCGTCGGGCTCGTGTTCTGCCCAGGACTCGAACCACGGCGCGGCCTTGCCGAGCAGCGCCCGGGCAGCAGCGCCCATCGGCACCTCGGCGGCCGCGCGCGCCACCGCGCGGGTGGCCTGTGTCTGGCGCATCCAGGTTCGGATGCGCGCCGGGTCCTCCTGGTGAGCAACCATGTTGCTCCAGCCCAGGAAGTCGTTGATGGCGAACGAACCGGTGCCCCACACCGAGGCAAACATGTCGTGTGGACCCGCGGTGATGACGGCCGCGGCTAGGTCCGGCGGCGGATCAGACAGCAGCGCCCACTGGGTGTATCCCAAGTACGACACACCGATGGTGGCGAACCGGCCGGTGAACCAGGATTGCTGACGCAACCACGCCGCGGTGTCGGCGCCATCGGCAGCCTCGTGCACCATCGGCTCGAAATCGCCGGCCGACCCGAAAGTTCCGCGCACGCTCTGCAGCACGACGTGATAGCCGCGGTCGGCATACAGCCTGGCGAACATCAGCCCGAACGGAAACCCGCGTCCATAGGGCCCGCGGACCAACAAGGTGCCGGCGGGGCGGGACGTAGCGGGCGCGTAGTGGTCGGCGATCAGCTCGATGCCGTCGCGCATCGGGATGCGGACACTGTTCACGGCGTAACGGGTGGTCGGCCGCGGCAGACCCAGCATTCTGCCGAGGGCTCGTCCCGCGACCTGGCCGCTGGTTCTCGTCAGGGTGCGCAGCCCGGACTCGGCGGGTGAATGGCTGTCACTAGAACTTGTAGTACGGCGCTAGGTCGTTGGCCCGCTGCAGATTGGTGGCCATGCAGTCGACTTCGGGATTGGAGTAGACCGTCGAGTAGTACAGCGCCTGCTGGATGAGGCCGTAGCTGGTCTTGAACTCCACCATGCAGGAGTAGAACCAGAAGCTGTTGTGGTACGTCGGCTTCTCCACCCAGAACTGCGCGGCGCGGTGCCCCTGGATGTTCGTCTCAACGGCGTCGGCCGGCAGGCTCGCCGCGTAGGTGCGCCAGATGATCGGCTCCACCGCCAGCTGGTAGTTGCCCGCGTCGAAATGGCAACGCAAGCCGTCCTCGTGCTCGGGCGGGGTGAATCCCAACCCGAGGCGCTGGATGACATCGAAGGGGATGTCCTCGCACGCGTCGAACGGTCGCGGGTCGGTGGTTGCCACGATCGGGCTCTTCATCGTGGTCTCGGGAGTCTCGATCGGCAGGGCGGTCGACCGCAGTTGGACGGTTCCGCCGCCGGTCGGCGCGGGCGGTGCGCTCTGCCAACCCACGGTGCCGCCGATGACCGCCGTGAGCAGCGCGCCCAACGCTCCGATCAGGCGCAACCTCGTCAACATGACGCCCCCTGCCCAGGACTCAACAAGCGGTTCCCTGCCCGGACTATACAAGTCGGGTGGTCGGCGTCACAGCCAATACAGGAACCTGTCCTAGCCGGCGGGCGGGAGCGGATCCGCGAATATGCCAGCGAATCATTAGGGTGGTTGATCGTGGAGGCGAACAAGGGCGGACAGCCGACTGGACAGCCGACATTGTGGGCGGTCTCCGACCTGCACACCGGTCACCTCGGCAACAAGCCGGTTGCCGAGTCGCTGCACCCGTCGTCACCCGAGGATTGGCTGATCGTCGCCGGTGACGTCGCCGAACGCACCGACGAGATCCGCTGGACGCTGGATCTGCTGCGACGGCGGTTCGCCAAGGTGATTTGGGTGCCGGGCAACCACGAGCTGTGGACCACCACCCGGGACCCGGTGCAGATCTTCGGCCGCGCCCGCTACGACTACCTGGTCAACATGTGCGACGAGATGGGGGTGGTCACGCCCGAGCACCCGTTTCCGGTGTGGACCGAGCGGGGCGGGCCGGCCACGATCGTGCCGATGTTCTTGCTCTACGACTACAGCTTCTTGCCGCAGGGGGCGACCAGCAAAGCCGAAGGAATGGCCATCGCGCGGCAGCGCAACGTGGTGGCCACCGATGAGTTTCTGCTCTCCCCGGAGCCCTACCCGACCCGCGAGGCCTGGTGCCGCGACCGACTGGCCAGCACCCGCGCCCGCCTCGAGCAGCTCGACTGGATGACACCGACCGTCCTGGTGAATCACTTTCCGATGGTGCGAGAGCCCTGCGACGCGCTGTTCTACCCGGAGTTCTCGCTGTGGTGCGGCACCACCAAGACCGCCGACTGGCACACCCGGTACAACGCCGTCTGTTCGGTCTACGGGCACCTGCACATTCCGCGGACCACCTGGTATGACGACGTGCGGTTCGAAGAGGTGTCGGTGGGCTATCCGCGCGAGTGGCGCCGCCGCAAGCCACCCAGCTGGCTGCGCCAGGTGCTGCCGGATCCGAAATACGCGCCCGGCGAGCTCAACGCGTTCGGCGGTCACTTCGAGATCACCCCCGAGCTGAAGCGGCAAAGTGCGCAGTTCCGGGAACGAATCCGGCAGCGGCAATCTTGATGACGGCCAGCGCGCTGGTGTCGTCCGTCCTGCCCGACACGGCATCGGAAGACCTGGCGTACGCGGAGCTGTATTCCGACCCGTCACACCTGACCCCGCTGCCTGAAGAAGAGCCGCTGATCGCCAAGTCGGTTGCCAAGCGGCGCAACGAGTTCATCACCGTCCGGCACTGCGCCCGCATCGCGCTGGGTGAGCTTGGTGTGCCGCCGGCGCCAATCCTCAAGGGAGACAAGGGCGAACCACTGTGGCCCGACGGTGTGGTGGGCAGCCTCACCCACTGCACCGGCTACCGCGGCGCGGTGGTGGGACGCGCTGGCGCGGTGCGCTCGGTAGGCATCGACGCCGAACCGCACGACGTGCTGCCGCAGGGTGTGCTGGACGCGATCGCGATCCAAGAGGAACGTCACGAAATCGCCGTGCTGCCCAACGGACTGCACTGGGACCGAATCCTGTTCTGCGCCAAGGAAGCAACGTATAAGGCCTGGTTCCCGCTGACTAAGCGCTGGCTGGGTTTCGAGGACGCCCACATCGTGTTCGACGTCGATCCCGCCACAACGAACGCCGGAACCTTCGTCTCCGCAGGAACGTTCGTCTCAAAGATCCTGATCGACCCCGAGGCGCTGACGGGTCCGCCGCTGACCGCGCTGCGCGGCCGTTGGTCGGTCGGGCGCGGACTGGTGCTGACCGCGATCGTCTTGTGAGCGCCGGCCTCGAACCCGGGATCGTCGTCGTCGACAAGCCGCCCGGGATGACCAGTCACGACGTGGTGGGACGCTGTCGGCGAATCTTTTCCACCAAAAAGGTCGGACACGCCGGGACGCTGGACCCGATGGCCACCGGCGTGCTGGTGATCGGGATCGAGCGCGCCACCAAGATCCTCGGCCTGCTGACCGGGGCGTCGAAGTCGTATGCCGCGACCATCCGCCTGGGGCAGACCACGTCCACCGAGGACGCTGAAGGCGAACTGCTGCAATCGGTTTCGGCCGCGCATGTGACAACCGAAGCCGTCGCCGAGGCGATGGCGCGGCTGCGCGGCGACATCAGGCAGGTGCCGTCGGCGGTCAGCGCGATCAAGGTCGACGGCCGACGCGCCTATCAACTTGTCCGCGAAGGGCACGCGGTCGAACTGCAAGCGCGGCCGGTGCGCATCGACCGGTTCGAGCTGCTGGCCGTGCGATCACACGAGCAGCTCGTCGACCTCGACGTCGAAGTCGACTGCTCGTCGGGAACCTACATCCGCGCGCTGGCCCGCGATCTCGGCGCTGCGCTGGGGGTCGGCGGGCATCTGACGTCGCTGCGACGCACCCGGGTCGGGCGCTTCGAACTGGACCGGGCGTGTGCGCTCGACGAGCTGGCCGAGCGCCCGCGGCTGACGCTGACGCTCGACGAAGCCTGCCTGCTGATGTTCGCGCGCCGCGACCTCAGCGCGCAGGAGGCCGAGGCCACCAGCCACGGTCGGCGGCTGGCTTCGGCTGGTATCGACGGCATCTACGCCGCTGCCGACGCGGACGGCCGCGTCATCGCGTTGCTGCGCGACGAGGGTGCGGGGACCAAGCCCGTGGTGGTGATCCGCCCGGCGACGATGCAGTCCGGAACGGACTGAGGAGGAGCCGGGCAATGCGGCTTAAGCCCCGCGACGCTTCCTAGAGCCGGCCGAGCAGTTCGGTCTTCTTCGCGGCGAACTCCTCGTCGGACAGGATGCCGCGCTCGTGCAGTCCGGCCAGTGACTCGATGGCCGCGACGATGGCGCCCGGGTCCCCGGATGATCCGCCGGGTGCAGGCGGCGGCGTCTGCGTCTGCGGCGCCGCATGCGGGGCGGGGTGGACCGGAGGGGACTGATGCTGCGACTGGTACTGCGAGGCGGGCGGTGCCACCGGCGCCGACGCAGGAGTTTCGGCCACCTGTCGCGCGCCCAGCTCGCGCAGGCTCGACACGTCGAAGGTGCCGAGCTGGCTGGTGAAGCTCACCGTGCCATATCCGCCGCCCTGTTGCTGCTGGACGCCGCCAATCTGATGCTCGCCAGTATCGAAAACCCTCGTGGCGCCGTTGATTTGGATGGCAAGTCGCCGAGTGCTCGGGAACACGGCGTAGCGCGCGTCGTTCTGTCCGCCCGCCGAACTCGGCACGCCGAGGTCGGCCGGCCACCAGTTGCCCGACGTGAAGCCGGCCCGCGCGTTCGCCGCCGACGCGGGAAACACGGTGGTGGTGGCGAGCAACTGCGCCAACTCGTTGCACAGCGCATCGACGCGCGCCTTGAGTGCGTTGTCGAACATGTTGCCGACCATCGTCATCCCGCCCCGCATCCATTGCCCAGAGCCGCCGAGTTCGGGGATGTCGAACTGGGCCATGCTGCCGCCGCCGGTGTGCAGCGCGAACAGCATGGCCAGCACCGCCTCGCGGGAGAGCCCATGGCGCTGGGCTATGTCAGAGACGGCGTTGGCGGCTTCGGGGGTCACCGTTGCCTTCATGGTTTCGAGCCTACGCACATCACGCGGGGACGCGCAGGAGATAAGCTGCCGACTAGACGGGTGTCAAGCAAGCCCGGGCAGACGAAGGGGTGTTATGTCTAACAAGGTTTACGTGGTCGGCGTGGGCATGACCAAGTTCGAGAAGCCGGGCCGCCGCGAGGGCTGGGACTACCCGCAGATGGCCAAGGAGTCGGGCACCAAAGCGCTGCAGGACGCCGGTGTCGACTACACCGAGATCGAGCAGGGCTACGTCGGCTACTGTTCGGGGGATTCCACCTCTGGACAGCGCGCCCTCTACGAACTCGGCATGACCGGCATCCCGATCGTCAATGTCAACAACAACTGTTCGACCGGGTCCACCGCGCTGTACCTGGGCGCGCAGGCAATCCGCGGCGGCTTGGCCGACTGCGTGTTGGCGCTGGGCTTCGAGAAGATGCAGCCCGGCGCGCTGGCCGGGGGCGCCGAAGACCGCGAGTCGCCGCTGGGCAACCACGTCAAGGCGTTGGCTGCGATCGACGAATTCCATCTTCCGGTGGCGCCGTGGATGTTCGGGGCCGCCGGCCGCGAGCACATGAAGAAATACGGCACCACCGCTGAGCACTTCGCGAAGATCGGTCTGAAGAACCACAAGCACTCGGTGAACAACCCCTACGCGCAGTTCCAGGAGGAGTACACCCTCGACGACATCCTGGCCGCCAAGATGATCTCCGACCCGCTCACCAAGCTGCAGTGCTCGCCAACCTCCGACGGCTCGGCCGCGGTGGTGCTGGCCAGCGAGGATTATGTGGCCAAGCACGACCTCGCCGGACAGGCCGTGGAGATCGTCGGGCAGGCGATGACCACCGACTTCGCCTCCACCTTCGACGGCAGTGCGCGCAACGTCATCGGCCACGACATGAATGTGCAAGCCGCGCAACGGGTTTACCAGCAGTCCGGGCTGGGTCCGGACGACTTTCAGGTGATCGAGCTGCACGACTGCTTTTCCGCCAACGAGCTGCTGCTGTACGAGGCGCTGGGCCTGTGCGGCGAGGGTGAGGCGCCCAAGCTGGTCGACGACAATCAGACCACCTACGGCGGACGCTGGGTGGTCAACCCGTCGGGCGGGCTCATTTCGAAGGGCCACCCGCTGGGCGCGACCGGGCTGGCGCAGTGCTCCGAGCTGACCTGGCAGTTGCGCGGCACCGCCGACAAGCGTCAGGTCGACAACGTATCCGCCGCGCTGCAGCACAACATCGGGCTGGGCGGCGCGGCTGTCGTCACCGCCTACCAGCGCGCCGAGCGCTGAGCCATGTTCGAGTGGTCCGACACCGACCTGATGGTTCGGGATGCGGTTCGCCAGTTCGTCGACAAGGAGATCCGGCCTAACCTGGACGAACTGGAAAGTGGCCAGCTGTCGCCGTATCCGATCGCGCGCAAGCTGTTCAGTCAGTTCGGCCTCGACGTCATGGCCGCCGAATCGGTGAAGAAGATGCTCGACCGGGAGCGCGCCAAGCAGAGCGGTGCGACATCAGCCGAAAAGCGAGAGAGCTCAGACGATTCGGACGGGATGGGCGCGCAGGGGTCGATGGTCGCCGTGTTGGTCTCCGAGGTCGCCCGGGTCAGCATCGGATTGCTGAGCACCGTCGGCGTCAGCCTCGGCCTGGGCGCGACCACCATCATGAGCCGCGGCACGCTCGCCCAGAAAGAGCGCTGGCTGCCCGAGCTGATGACGCTGGAGAAGATCGCTGCCTGGGCCATCACCGAACCCGACTCGGGCTCGGATGCGTTCGGCGGCATGAAGACTCACGTCAAGCGCGACGGTGAAGATTACATCCTCAACGGCCAGAAAACATTCATCACCAACGGGCCGTGCGCCGACGTGCTGATCGTCTACGCCAAGCTGGACGAGGGCGACGCGTCGGTAGACAAGCGCAACCGTCCCGTGCTCGTCTTCGTGCTCGATGCTGGAATGCCGGGCCTGACCCAGGGCAAACCGTTCAAGAAGATGGGCATGATGTCCTCGCCGACCGGCGAATTGTTCTTCGACAACGTGCGGCTCACCCCCGACCGGTTGCTGGGTGAGAGCGAGCGGCACGACGGCGGGGACGGTCGCGAAAGCGCGCGCGCCAACTTCTCCGCCGAACGGGTGGGAATCGCGATGATGGCCCTGGGCATCATCAACGAATGCCACAGCCTGTGCGTGGATTACGCCAAGACGCGCACGTTGTGGGGCAAGAACATCGGCCAGTTCCAGCTGATCCAGCTGAAGCTGGCCAAGATGGAAGTCGCCCGAATGAACGTGCAGAACATGGTCTTTCAGATCATCGAGCGGCAGAAGTCCGGGAACCCGCTGACGCTGGCCGAAGCGTCGGCGATCAAGCTGTACACCTCCGAGGCCGCGACCGACGTCGCTATGGACGCCGTGCAGCTGTTCGGCGGCAACGGCTACATGGCCGAATATCGGGTGGAGCAGCTGGCCCGGGACGCCAAGTCGCTGATGATCTACGCGGGCAGCAACGAGGTTCAGGTCACCCACATCGCCAAGGGCTTACTGGCCGACTAACCCGCCCCCGAGCCGAACCGCACTGCGAAAATCCGTGCCGGAAATCGCAGCCAGGTTTGGCTCGCGGGAACTCGCGGCGGGAACTCGCGGGAAAGAAGTTAAGCGACCACCCAAATCGCCCGCGCGGCAGGACTTCCCAGTTCGACGGTGCTCTGCGAGCCGTCGGATTCCAGTGCCACCGAGATCATTCCGGCAAATTCGCGGCGGGCGAGCACGCGCAGCCGCGCGTCCAGCTGAATGCCGACGCTGGCGAAGTAGCGCAGCATCTCCGGGTCGGCATCCGATATCCGGGCCACCGTCGCGGTGTCGCCGTCGTCGCACGCCCACAGCTGACGCGCCGGCGGGGTCGGAACCTGCCCGTCCGAGGCCGGGATCGGGTCACCATGCGGGTCGCGGCGCGGGAACCCCAGCTTGGCGTCGATCCGGGCCACCAGCCGGTCGGATACCGCGTGCTCGAGCACCTCGGCCTCGTCGTGCACCTCGTCCCAGGCGTAGCCGAGTTCGTCGACCAGAAAGGTCTCCAGCAGCCGATGCCGGCGCACCATCGCCAGCGCCGCCTGCCGTCCCACTTCGGTCAGGGTGACGGCGCCGTACTTCGCGTGGTCCACCAAACCCTGCTCGGCGAGTTTGCGGATCGACTCGGAGGCCGTGCTTGCGGATACGCCGATCTTCTCGGCCAGCATCTTGGTGCTGACCTTCTCGCGCGACCACTCCTGAGCGGTCCAGATGACCTTCAGATAATCCTGGGCGACCGGGCTGAGACCGCCACGTTCTGCCCCGCTCTCTGAAGCCCTCACAACCACAGAGTTTAGGCAACTCGCGCTTAATCTGAGCATCTCGTTCGGCAACCCGTTGGTCTGACGCCGTAGGCTTGCGGTCGTGCAGCGCTGGCGGGGACAGGACGAGATCCCCTCGGACTGGGGCAGATGTGTGCTCACTATCGGCGTGTTCGACGGCGTGCACCGCGGGCACACCGAGCTGATCGGGCACGCGGTGAAAGCCGCCCGCGCACGCAACGTGCCGACCGTGCTGATGACGTTCGATCCGCACCCGATGGAAGTGGTCTATCCCGGCAGTCATCCGGCCCAGCTGACGACGCTGACCAGACGAGCCGAGCTTGTCGAAGAGCTGGGCGTCGACGTGTTTCTGGTGATGCCGTTCACCACCGATTTCATGAAGCTCACACCGGAGCGCTATGTGCACGAGCTGCTGGTGGAGAACCTGCACGTGGTGGAGGTCGTGGTCGGCGAGAACTTCACCTTCGGCAAGAAGGCCGGCGGCAACGTCGCCGCCCTGCGCAAGGCCGGTGAACGGTTCGGCTTCGCGGTCGAATCCGTGTCGCTGCTGTCCGAGCACCACAGCAACGAGACCGTGACGTTCTCCTCCACCTACATCCGTTCCTGCGTGGACGCCGGTGACGTGGTGGCGGCCACCGAGGCACTGGGCCGTCCGCACCGCGTCGAGGGTGTCGTCGTCCGGGGCCACGGACGCGGCGTCGAGCTGGGCTTTCCTACCGCCAACGTGGCGCCGCCGATGTATTCGGCCATCCCCGCCGACGGCGTGTATGCGGCATGGTTCACCGTGCTCGGGCACGGACCGGTGACCGGCACCGTCGTCCCGGGTGAGCGCTACCAGGCCGCGGTGTCTGTCGGCACCAACCCGACCTTCTCCGGACGCACCCGCACCGTGGAGGCATTCGTCCTGGACACCACCGCCGACCTCTACGGCCAGCACGTCGCCCTGGACTTCGTCGCGCGCATCCGCGGGCAGCGCAAGTTCGACTCGGTCAAAGAGCTCATCACCGCGATGGGCAAGGACACCGACCGTGCGCGCAAGCTGCTGGACGCGAGCTGATCGGCAAAACTGTTAGACTGCCCGACGACATCGGCGCGTGCTGCGGTTCGCGGTGGCCGCGCTGGAAGATTCAATGATCGCGGACCGATTGATGGAGATAGTTACGTGGCGCTTACTGCCGAGCAAAAAAAGACGATTCTGAGCACGTACGGCCTGCACGACACCGATACGGGCTCCCCGGAGGCGCAGATCGCGCTGCTGACCAAGCGGATCGCCGACCTGACCGAGCACCTGAAGATGCACAAGCATGACCACCACTCGCGGCGCGGGCTGCTGTTGCTGGTCGGTCGCCGGCGCCGGCTGATCAAGTATTTGTCCTCGATCGACGTGGCGCGCTACCGCTCGCTGATCGAGCGGTTGGGTCTGCGACGCTGACCCTGCCGCTGACTCCTGGTAAAACCACCAGGTCGTCCGTGTAGAGTAGGGGCGTTCTGGGCCGTTTCGGCCCGAACACATGGTGCGGTTCGCGCAGATCCGCGCGTACCGTCCCAGCGTGTCACTACGCGTAAATAGGAAGCGGCCGGGTCTGTATTCGGGCGGTCTTCGGTAGTGGCTGCCGGGCTCTGCAACAACTGAGAGGCCGGCCGCTTCGATCGAATGGCCGTAGCCGTATTCAGGCTTCCTCTTAGGCCGCCTCTCCAGTGAGCGCGTGACCACGCGAAAAAGCTGAATTACAGAGAGGCTGTACGGACAACGTTATGTCTGTAGCTGAAATTGACGAGGGCGTGTTCGAAGCAACCGCCACCATTGACAACGGGAGCTTCGGCACCCGCACCATCCGTTTCGAGACCGGCCGGCTCGCCCAGCAGGCCGCCGGCGCCGTGGTCGCGTACCTGGACGACGAGAACATGCTGCTCTCGGCGACCACCGCCAGCAAGAATCCCAAGGAGCACTTCGACTTCTTCCCGCTGACGGTCGACGTCGAGGAGCGGATGTACGCCGCCGGCCGTATCCCGGGTTCGTTCTTCCGCCGCGAGGGCCGGCCGTCCACCGACGCGATCCTGACGTGCCGGCTCATCGACCGCCCGCTGCGCCCGTCGTTCGTCGACGGTCTACGCAACGAGATCCAGGTCGTGGTGACCATCCTGAGCCTGGACCCCAACGACCTGTACGACGTGGTGGCGATCAACGCCGCGTCGGCGTCCACCCAGCTGAGCGGGCTGCCGTTCTCGGGCCCCATCGGCGGCGTGCGGGTGGCGCTCATCGACGGCACCTGGGTCGCGTTCCCCACCGTCGAGCAACTCGAGCGCGCGGTGTTCGACATGGTGGTGGCCGGCCGCAAAGTCGAAGGTGACGTGGCGATCATGATGGTCGAGGCCGAGGCCACCGAGAACGTCATCGAGCTAGTCGAGGGCGGCGCCGGGGCGCCGACCGAAAGCGTCGTGGCCGAGGGCCTGGAAGCCGCCAAGCCGTTCATCGCCGCGCTGTGCACCGCGCAGCAGGAGCTTGCCGACAAGGCCGCCAAACCCACCGGCGAGTTCCCGACCTTCCCCGACTACGAAGACGACGTTTACTACGCGGTGGCCTCGGTGGCCACCGACGAGCTGTCGGCCGCGTTGACGATCGGCGGGAAGGCCGAGCGCGACGCGCGCACCGACGAGCTCAAGGCCGAGGTGCTGCAAAGGCTGGCCGGTACCTACGAGGGCCGGGAAAAGGAGATCAGCGCCGCGTTCCGCTCGCTGACCAAGAAGCTGGTGCGCCAGCGCATCCTGACCGATCACTTCCGCATCGACGGCCGCGGCATCACCGACATCCGCGCGTTGTCGGCCGAGGTCTCGGTGGTTCCGCGGGCACACGGCAGCGCATTGTTCGAGCGCGGCGAGACCCAGATCCTGGGTGTGACCACCCTGGACATGGTCAAGATGGCCCAGCAGATCGACTCGCTGGGGCCGGAGACGTCCAAGCGCTACATGCACCACTACAACTTCCCGCCGTTCTCCACCGGCGAGACCGGCCGGGTCGGCTCGCCCAAGCGGCGTGAGATCGGGCACGGCGCGCTCGCCGAGCGGGCCCTGATGCCGGTGCTGCCCAGCGTCGCGGAATTCCCTTACGCGATCCGCCAGGTATCCGAAGCGTTGAGCTCCAACGGTTCGACGTCGATGGGATCGGTGTGTGCGTCCACGCTGGCGCTGCTCAACGCCGGTGTGCCGCTGAAGGCGCCGGTGGCCGGCATCGCCATGGGCCTGGTCTCCGACGACATAGAAATTGAGGCGGGAGACGGGACAAAATCGACTGAGCGCCGCTTCGTCACCCTGACCGACATCCTGGGTGCCGAGGACGCGTTCGGCGACATGGACTTCAAGTGCGCCGGCACCAAGGACTTCGTCACCGCGCTGCAGCTGGACACCAAGCTCGACGGGATCCCGTCGCAGGTGCTTGCGGGCGCGCTGGCGCAGGCCAAGGATGCGCGGGTGACGATTCTCGAGGTGATGGCCGAGGCCATCGACGCACCCGACGAGATGAGCCCCTACGCGCCGGTGGTGACCACCATCAAGGTCCCGGTTGACAAGATCGGCGAGGTCATCGGCCCCAAGGGCAAGATGATCAATTCCATCACCGAGGAGACCGGCGCGCAGATCTCCATCGAGGACGACGGCACCGTGTTCGTCGGCGCCACCAACGGCCCCTCGGCGCAGGCGGCGATCGACCGGATCAACGCCATCGCCAACCCGCAGCTGCCGACGGTAGGCGAGCGATTCCTCGGAACCGTGGTCAAGACAACGGATTTCGGTGCGTTCGTGTCGCTGCTGCCCGGACGCGACGGTTTGGTGCATATCTCCAAACTCGGCAGGGGCAAGCGCATCGCGAAGGTCGAGGACGTGGTGAACGTCGGCGACAAGCTCCGGGTGGAGATCGCCGATATCGACAAGCGCGGCAAGATCTCGTTGGTCCTGGTGTCCGAAGAGGACAGCGCCGATAACGGAGCCGCCCCCGCGGGCCCCGCCGACTCTCAGGAGACCGCACCAGCCGATGCCGCCAGCCCAGTCTAGAAGGCCAGCAGCTGATCCCGCGCTGCGGCCGCCCAAGCACACCGCCGCAGCGAAACCCGAACACCATGCCGCGTTGCGGCGCACCACACTGCCGGGTGGTCTGCGCGTGGTCACCGAATACCTGCCTGCGGTGCGCTCGGCGTCAGTCGGGGTATGGGTCGGTGTCGGTTCGCGGGACGAGGGTGCCACCGTGGCCGGGGCCGCGCACTTCTTAGAGCACCTGCTGTTCAAGTCGACGCCGACCCGCACGGCCGTCGACATCGCGCAGGCAATGGACGCCGTCGGCGGGGAGCTGAACGCGTTCACCGCCAAGGAGCACACCTGCTACTACGCTCATGTGCTCGACACCGACCTGGAGCTGGCGGTCGACCTGGTCGCCGACGTCGTGCTCAACGGTCAATGCGCCGCGGACGACGTCGAATTGGAACGCGACGTGGTCCTCGAGGAGATCGCGTTGCGCGACGACGATCCCGAGGACGCGCTGGGGGACATCTTCCTGACGGCGTTGTTCGGCGATCACCCGGTGGGCCGTCCGGTGATCGGCTCCGCAAAATCGGTGTCGGCGATGACGAGGGCTCAACTGCACTCGTTTCACGTGCGGCGTTACACGCCGGAGCGGATGGTCGTGGCGGTGGCCGGCAACATCGAACACGACCGGGTGGTCGCGCTGGCGCGCCAGCACTTCGGGCCGCGTCTGGTCCGCGGGCGGCACCCCGTCGCGCCGCGCAAAGGATCCGGCCGGGTCAACGGCATTCCCGAATTGATGCTGGTCAACCGCGACGCCGAGCAGACCCACATGTCGCTGGGCGTGCGCACGCCCGGGCGCGGCTGGGAGCATCGCTGGGCGCTGTCGGTGCTGAACACCGCGCTGGGCGGCGGCCTGAGTTCTCGGCTGTTCCAAGAGGTTCGCGAATCCCGCGGGCTGGCCTACTCCATTTACTCAGCGCTGGACATCTTCGCCGACAGCGGCGCGCTGTCGGTGTACGCGGCGTGTCAGCCCGAGCGTTTCGCCGAGGTCATGAAAGTGACAAGCGACGTGCTCGCGTCGGTGGCGCGCGAGGGCATCACCGAGGCCGAATGCCGTATCGCTAAGGGCTCTTTGCGCGGCGGCCTGGTTCTGGGCCTGGAGGATTCGGGCTCGCGGATGAGCCGCATCGGGCGCAGCGAGCTGAATTACGGCACGCATCGCAGCATCGAGCACACCTTGCAGCAAATCGACGAGGTCACCGTTGACGAAGTCAACGCGGTGGCCCGCCGATTGCTGGGCAAGCCCTACGGCGCCGCGGTGCTGGGCCCGTATCGGTCCAAACGATCGCTGCCACAACAACTTCGGGCGATGGTAAATTAGCCCGATGGTACTGGGCTTCTGGGACCTCATAGTGCCGATTGTGGGCGCGCCGATGGCCGGTGGCCCCAGTACTCCTGCGCTAGCGGCGGCGGTGTCGAACGCGGGAGGCCTGGGTTTCGTCGCCGGCGGCTACCTCAGCGCCGAGCAGTTCGCCGCCGATATCGCGGCGGCGCGCGCCGCCACCACCGGCCCAATCGGCGTCAATCTGCTTGTGCCCCAACCCAGTGTCGTCGACTTCGCGCAACTAGACTATTACGCGGAAGAACTCGAGGACGTCGCCGATCACTACCACGTCGAGGTCGGTTACCCGGATTGGGATTACGACGACGAGTGGCAGCGCAAGCTCGAGGTGGTGGCCGACGTCCGACCCGAGATGGTGTCGTTCACCTTCGGTGCGCCTTCACCGGACATCGTTCGTCGGCTCAGCGCGTTGGGCATGTTGGTGTCGGTCACGGTGACGTCGGCCTACGAGGCGGGTGTGGCCCTGGCCGCCGGCGCGGACAATCTCGTCGTCCAGGGCCCGAATGCCGGCGGCCACCGCGGCACCTTCGCCCCCGACATGGAGCCGGGCACCGAATCGCTACCCGAGCTTCTCGATCGGATCGGCAACGCCCACCGCGGTATCCCGCTGATCGCGGCAGGCGGCCTGGGCACCGCCGAGGATGTCGCCGCCGTGCTGCGCAGGGGAGCGGTGGCCGCGCAGGTCGGCACGGCCCTGCTGCTGGCCGACGAAGCCGGCACCAATTCCACGCACCGCGCCGCCCTGAAGCATCCCGAGTTCACCGACTGCCTTGTCACCCGGGCATTCTCGGGTCGGTACGCGCGGGGCCTGGCGAACCGCTTCACCCGCCTCTTCGACCGGGTGGCGCCGCTGGGCTACCCGGAGATCAACCAGCTGACCCAGCCCATCCGGGACGCGGCGGTCGATGTGGACGATCCCCACGGAACCACCCTGTGGGCCGGAACGGCGTATCGGCAGGCATCGTCCAGTTCGGTGGCCGACATCGTGTCGAGCCTCAATCCGAACATGCGCTCGCTCTAGGAGCGATCGCAAGCGCGGCGAAGCCGGGCGCAGCGGGTCGCGACCGTGTGGTTAGGAGCGATCGCAAGCGCGGCGGAGCCGGGCGTAGCGGGTCGCGACCGATGGTTAGGGTCAGGCCAGGACACTCGCCGGTGTGGTGAACGGCAGATCCAGATCTATGCCGACCTGTTCGCTCAACAACGAGTGCTCATGAGTCGAAAGGCCTTTGGCCAGAGCGGAATCCGCCTGACAAGCCGCTCGCCAGCCCTCGTCGGCGAGCCTGAGCACGTACGGCATCGTCGCGTTGGTCAGCGCGTGTGTCGACGTGCTGGGAACCGCGCTGGGCATGTTGGCCACGCAGTAGAACAGGGTGTCGTGCACGGCGAACGTCGGATGGTCGTGGGTTGTCGGCTGCGAATCTTCGAAGCAACCGCCCTGGTCGATGGCGATGTCGACCAGCACCGCACCCGGTTTCATGTGTGCTACCAGAGAATTCGAGATCAACCGCGGTGCCTTGGCGCCGGGCACCAGGACAGCCCCGATGACCAGGTCGGCACGTTTGACGGCAGCTTCGAGGTCGTAGGCCGATGAGTAGCGGGTGCGGACCCGGACCCCGAATTCGGCGTCCAGCTCGCGCAGCCGGGCGATGTTGATGTCGAAAACTGTCACGGCCGCGCCCATGCCGCTGGCGACCCGGGCGGCGTTGTAGCCCGCGGTGCCGCCGCCGATCACCACGACCTCGGCGGGCTCGACACCGGGCACCCCGCCCATCAGCACGCCGCAGCCGCCGTTGGTGCGCATCAGGTGGTAGGCGCCCACCTGCGCGGCGAGCCGTCCCGCGACCTCGCTCATCGGCGCCAACAACGGCAGCGCGCCGTCGGGCGTCTGAACGGTCTCGTAGGCGATTGACGTCGCGCCCGAAGCCAACAACGCGTCGGTGCACGGACGCGAGGCCGCCAAATGCAGATAAGTGAACAGGGTCTGGCCTTCACGAAGCAGGCCGTATTCGGTCGGCATCGGCTCCTTGACCTTGAGCAGCAGGTCGGCGTCGGCCCATACCTGTTCGGCGGTGCTGATCAATTCGGCGCCGGCCGCCTTGAAATCCGTGTCGGTGATCGCCGAGCCTTCACCGGCGCCGGCCTGCACCAACACGTCGTGGCCCCGCCGGGTCAGCGCTGCGACGCCCGCCGGGGTGAGGGCCACCCTGAACTCGTTGTTCTTGACTTCGGTGGGAATGCCGATACGCATGGTTCAAGTCTGAAGAAAGTACGAGTCAACTTCAAATATGCTGACAATAATTCTATAGCATAGGTCCATGCCTGATATATCAACGCATTCGCCGGGTGGGCAGGGTGATATCCCGAAGGATGTTCGGGCCGCCGACCCCGTGGCAGTTGACGACGTGGACCGCAGGATCTTGAGCGCGCTGCACGGTGACGCTCGGATGACCAACAATGCGCTCGCCGAGGCGGTCGGGATCGCGCCGTCGACGTGTCACGGCCGCGTTCGCCGCCTGGTCGATCTCGGTGTCATCCGGGGGTTCTACACCGACATCGATCCGGTCGCCGTGGGATTGCCGCTGCGGGCGATGATCTCGGTCAGCCTGCAGTCCAACGCGCGTGGCAAGATCCGCAGCTTCATCCAGCAGATCCGCCAACGGCGCCAGGTGATAGACGTCTACTTCCTGGCCGGCGCCGACGATTTCATCCTGCATGTCGCCGCCCGCGACACCGAGGACCTGCGCTCCTTCGTGGTGGAAAACCTCAATGCCGACGCCGACGTCGCGGGCACGCAGACGTCGCTGATCTTCGAGCATCTTCGCGGGGCTTGCCCGATCTGAGATGATCAGCCAGTGACAACGCCGTCAGAGCCGTCAGCGGTCGCGACCGTACAGATCGACGCGCGCCCCGACGAGGTGTACGGCCTCATCACCGACCTGCCGACGCTGGCGTCACTCGCCGAGGAGACGGTGGCGATGCAGTGGCGCAAGGGTAGTGCGGTCGCTCCGGGGGCGGTCTTCGTCGGACGCAACCGAAACAGCGGTCGGCGCTGGACCACGAAGTGCACCGTCACCGACGCCGAACCGGGCCGCGTTTTCGCGTTTGACGTGCGGCACACGGTGTTTCCGGTTGCGCGTTGGCAATACGACATCGTCGCCGCCGACGGTGGCTGCCGCGTCACCGAGAGCACCTGGGATCAGCGCCCGGGCTGGTTCGCCAAGCTTGCCGGCCTGGCCACCGGCGTGCCCGACCGGACGTCCGCCAACGCCAAGCACATCCAACTCACCTTGCAGCGGCTCAAGCAGCGTGCGGAATCCGGCTAGCTCGACGACCGCGCGTCAGCCGGCCGTCGCCGTCGTCGGAGCGGGCATGTCGGGGTTGTGTATCGCAATTGCGTTGCTGCGCAGCGGTATTGCCGATGTCACCGTCTACGAGAAGGCCGACGAGGTGGGAGGCACGTGGCGAGATAACACCTATCCGGGCCTGGTCTGTGACATACCGTCGCGGATCTACCAGTACACATTCGCGCGCAATCCCGACTGGTCGCACCTGTTCTCGTCCGGCCGCGAAATCCATGCGTATTTCCGTGGCGTCGCGGACCGTTTCGGGCTCCGGGACCGGATCCGGTTCGGCACCGAAATCGTCAGCGCCCGATTTGACGACGGCCGCTGGGTGATACGGACGAGCGCGGGATCCGAACAGACGGTGGATTTCCTGATCGCGGCCACCGGTGTGTTGCATCATCCCCGGATGCCGTCCATCGCCGGTTTGGCCGACTTCGGCGGCGAGGTGTTCCATTCGGCCCGGTGGGATCATGACGTTGCCGTGCGGGGCCGCCGAATCGCGGTGATAGGCAACGGGTCTACCGGTGTCCAACTCGTCTGTGGTCTGGCTGGCATCGCGAGCAAAGTGGTGATGTTCCAACGCACTGCGCAATGGGTGCTCCGGCTGGCAAATCCCCGCTACAGCAGGTTCACCGGCATCACCCGCCGCAAGATCCCGTGGCTGGATTGGTTGGCCTGGCGGGGATACAGCCTCGGTTATGACTTCTTCTCGGTGGGGATGGTGAAGCCGGGCATCCGCCGCGAGATCATGGCGGGGCTGTGCCGCGCCAGCCTCTGGGAGGTGCGTGATCGGGCGTTGCGCCAAGCACTGACTCCCGACTACACGCCGGCGTGCAAACGACTGGTGATGTCGAACGGCTTCTACCGGGCGATGCAGCGCGACGATGTCGACCTGGTCACTGCCGGTATCGATCATGTGGAAGAGGGGGGCATCGTCACCGACGACGGTGTGCTGCACGAGACCGACGTCATCGTCCTGGCCACCGGATTTGACACCCAGGCGTTCTTCCGGCCGATGGAGCTGATCGGCCGGGACGGGCTCCGCGCCAACGACGTTTGGCGCGACGGTCCTCGGGCGTACCAAACGGTCGCGCTGTCGGGCTTCCCCAACTTCTTCATGATGCTCGGGCCGCACAGTCCGGTGGGAACCATCACGCTCACGGCCGTGGCTGAATCCCAGGCCGCCCACATCGTCGGCTGGATCCAGGGCTGGCGCCGCGGCGAATTCGACACCGTCGAGCCGACAGCGTCGGCGACCGAGCGGTTCAATGCCGAGCTGCGTGCCGCGATGCCCGACACCGTGTGGACCACCGGCTGCAACAGCTGGTATCTGAACAAAGCCGGTGAACCCGAGGTGTGGCCCCACACGCCGGCCGACCACCGCGGGATGCTGGCCAACCCCGACCGAAACCAGTACGACCTGCGCCGACGCGTTATCGCCCGGTAACCAGAAAACCCGGTACCGGCGGTTTCGCATATATGTGCCGAGTGCATATACTTGCCATGATGTTCACCGTCGACGACCGAACGGAACGCATTGTTCTCGAGGCCCGCAATGTCGGCTTCGACTGGGCCACACTGCCGTATCACTACGTGCCCGGCGAGCCGCTGGCCACCCACGTCCTCAACGTCCTACACCTGCTGCTGCCCGCGGGCGAGGAGTTCTTCGTCGAGGTCTTCAAGAAGACGCTGCCGCTGATCAAGGACGATCAGCTGCGGCTGGACGTGCAGGGCTTCATCGGCCAGGAGGCGATGCATTCGGAGGCGCACGCGAAGGTGCTCGACCACTTCGCCGCGCGCGGCATCGACGTCACACCGTTCACCGACCAGATCAAGTGGTTGTTCGCTCACGTGCTGGGGGACAGGCCGCGGGGCGGCGCCCGGCGACAGCACAGTTGGCTGCTGGAGCAGGTCGCGTTCATCGCGGCCATCGAGCACTACACCGCCGTGCTGGGCGAGTGGATCCTGGACTCGCCGCAGCTCGACGCGGTGGGCACCCATCCGGTGATGCTGGACATGCTGCGCTGGCACGGCGCCGAGGAAGTCGAGCACAAGGCGGTGGCCTTCGACACCATGAGGCATTTGCGCGGCGGGTACTGGCGGCAGGCGCGCACGCAGTTCGCTGTTGGCCCGGCGATGTTGCTGCTGTGGATTCGCGGGGTGCGGTTCATGTATTCGGTGGATCCGCAGTTGCCGCCGGGGACCAAGCCGCGCTGGCGGAACTACTTCAGGGCGGCGCGCCGCGGCCTGCTGCCCGGGCCGCTGCTGTTGATCCGCGTCGTCGCCAACTATTACCGGCCGGGTTTCCACCCGTCCCAGCTGGGCGGGCTACAGCGGGCCGTCGACTACCTGGCCGTGTCCCCGGCCGCGCGTGCGTCGCACTGATGACGGTCATCACCGCATCCGACGGCGTCACCCTGGCCGTCCACCGGTACACCGATGTCGACCCGCAGCGTCCGACCATCCTTGCCATTCACGGCTACCCCGACAACCACCATGTGTGGGACGGCGTGGCCGAGCTGCTCGGCGAGCGCTACAACGTGGTGGCCTACGACGTTCGTGGAGCCGGTGAATCCTCTTGTCCGGCAACGCGATCCGGATATCGCTTCCCGCAGTTGATATCCGATATCAGTGCGGTGATCGACAGCCTCGGGGTCGACCGGGTTCATCTGCTTGCTCACGACTGGGGATCGATTCAGGCCTGGACGGCGGTCACCGACGAAGCCGTGACGGGCAAAATCGCCTCGTTCACCTCGATCTCGGGACCGCATCTGGCCTATGCGGTCAAGTTCCTGCGATCGGCACGGACACCTCGGGCGGCGGCTCAAGCCGCGCGGCAGCTGGCGGCGTGGGGGTATATCGGCTTCTTTCTGTGCCCGGCGGTGCCGGAGCTGGCGGCGCGCTCGAGGATTTTGGTGAAAATCGTTGAAGCGTCGGGACGTATCGGCCGATCGAGTGCACGCAGCCAACGCCCTGCGACGCAGCGCTCGATCAGGGACTACGTCAACGGGCTCAACCTGTACCGGCAGAACATTCCTGCGGCCGTGTTGTCGCGGCCGTCGAAGCTGCCGCAGGCAGGCGTACCGGTGCAGGTCCTGGCGCCACGCAAGGACATCTTCGTGACGCCCGCGGTGCAACGCTTTCTTGCTGCAATTCCACGCAGCGGCAGGGTCATTCCGATCGAGGGCGGGCACTGGGTCGTGACGTCGCGGCCCGATGTCGTGGCGCGGCTCACCGGCGAGTGGGTCGATCGCAACGGCGGCGGGGCCGCCCCGGCCGGGGAGTCGGTCGTACGCAGCGGTCCGCGCGAGGTGCGCGGCAAGCTCGCTCTGGTCACTGGTGCGGGCGCCGGGATCGGTCGGGCCACCGCGGTGGAGCTGGCCCGTCAGGGCGCGCGCACGGTGGTCATCGTCGACCGCGATTCCACTGCGGCCAAGGACACCGCGGACGCCGTGCGCGCCGCCTGCGCCGAGGCCGCCGTGTATGAGGCCGACGTCAGCGACGAAGCGGCAATGAATAACCTTGCCGCACAAGTCCATAACGATCACGGCGTGATCGACATCCTGGTGAACAACGCCGGCATCGCAATGGCGGGCCGGTTCCTCGAGACAACCTCGGCAAACTGGGACGCCATCATGGGGATCAACGTTGGCGGTGTCATTTCGGGCAGCAGGGCGTTCGGCGCCCAGATGGTCGAGCGCGGCGAAGGCGGAACGATCATCAACATCGCGTCGGCCGCCGCATACCTGCCGTCGAAATCGATGGTCGCCTACAGCACCACCAAGGCAGCGGTGCTGGGGTTCAGCGAATCGTTGCGTGCCGACCTGGCCGACGAGGGCATCACCGTCACGGCGGTCTGTCCCGGCTTCGTCAACACCAACATCGCCAAAAGCACTGTCTACGCGGGGATGACGGCCGAACAGCAGGACCGTGCCCGCGAAAAGGCGGATGCGGCCTATCGGCGCCGCAACTACACACCGGAAGCGACGGCGAAGGCGATCGTCAAGGCTGTCAGGACCGGACCACCGGTGTTGCCCGTCGCGGCGGAGGCCAGGATCGGCTACGTGATGCGCCGCCTGAGCCCGTCGATGATTCGGCTGTTGGCGCGCTTCGACATTAGGCAGAAGTGAGCATCTGGACCAGTAGGCCACCCGACCTGTACGGCCGACGCCATCGCGATCGGCTGGCCACCGCATTGTGGGGTCTGCGAGTGCTGTACGAGGGACTCGCCTCGGCCTCGCGGTGGACGCCGTCGTGGGTGCGGCCGGTCGCAAGGACAGAATCCGCGGTGGTCACGAAACGCGAGCTCGTCGCCCCCGACGTGATCGCTTTAACGCTGGCCGATCCCGACGGCGGACTGCTGCCATCCTGGACGCCCGGCGCGCACATCGACGTCGCGCTGCCGTCGGGCCGGCGGCGGCAATACTCGCTGTGCGGCCCGCCCGGGCACCGCACCGACTACCGCATCGCCGTGCGCCGGATCGCCGACGGCGGGGGCGGTTCGATCGAGATGCACGATCGTTTCGACGTCGGCGACACCGTGATTTTCGAGGGTCCCCGCAATGCGTTTTGTCTCGGCAGCGCCGAGCGCGACGCGCTGTTCGTGATCGGCGGTATCGGTGTGACGCCGATGCTGCCGATGATTCAGGCGGCCCAGCAGCGCGGAACCGATTGGCGCGCAATCTATGCCGGCCGCAGCCGCGAGTACATGCCGTTCCTGGACGAGTTGGTATCGGTGGCGCCCGACCGGGTCACCGTGTGGGCCGACGACGAACACGGCCGCTTCCCCAGCGTCGACGATCTGCTGATCGGCGCCGGGCCGGCGACGGCGGTGTATGTATGCGGGCCGACCGTCATGCTGGACGCGGTGCGCCTGGCCCGTAACGAACATGCTGACGCGCCACTGCATTACGAGCGGTTCAGCCCACCACCCGTGGTCGACGGGGTTCCCTTCGAGCTGGAGCTCGCGCGGTCGAGACGGCTGCTCAACGTCCCGGCTAATCGGTCGGCCCTCGATGTCATGCTCGACCACGATCCGACGACGCCGCATTCGTGTCAGCAGGGTTACTGCGGGACATGCAAGGTGAAAGTGCTTACCGGACACGTCGATCACCGAGGCCGCACCGTCGTTGGCGACGACGAGATGCTGGTCTGCGTGTCGCGGGCCAAAGGCGAGCGGCTCGTTATCGAGGCGTGAGGTAGGCGACCAGGGCGTTGGTCAGACCGCGTCGCGCCACGTCGAGATCGACGTAGGAACCCAGCTGGCGCTCGGAGACCAGACCGCGCAACGCGCCGGGAATCAGTGCGGCCACTTCGTGCACCCGGGTCGGGTCGACATCGAGATCGGCGAAGGCGTTCTGGCATGTCTCGAGCCAGCTCTTGCCCCAGGAGAACAGCTCGTTGGCCGTGCGCGGGTAGAGGCGTTCGAGTTCGCGCGGATCCCGCGGCAGCGCCGCCCGCAGGTTTTCAATCGCGCGGGCATCTCGCGAAGTCGCCAGGCCGTGGTAGAGGGTGTCGACGATGCCGCCGACCCGTTCCTGCAGCGGTGCGTCCGAGCGGACGCTCGTCGATATCGCGGCGGCGCGGCGCTCGGCCGTGCGGTGCAGCACCGCGGCCCAGAACCCGTCGGTGTCACCGAACTGATATTGCACCGCCCCCCAGGTGGCGCCGATTTCCTTCGCGATGCGATTGGCCGACACCGAGCCCGGCTCGCCCGAAGCCAGCGACTTCAGGGCGGCCTCCAGCATGCTTTCGCGAGTTGCGTGGCCGCGCCGATTGGTGCGCCGACCGGCGACTCCGGTCCCCGTCATCTCGTCGATCCTAGGGTCTCGACTAACATTTTCATAGAGGGTACTCTGATTCCGACCGCCGAAGGAGGAGCCGCGGATGGCCAAGCCGCCGTTGTCGATGAAGCCGACCGGATGGTTCCAGGTCGCCTGGTCCGACGAGATCGCCGTCGGCGACGTTCGCACGATGAAGTACTTCGACCAGGAGATGGTCGCCTGGCGGGCCGAGTCCGGCCAGCTCACCGTGATGAACGCCTATTGCGAGCATCTGGGCGCGCACCTGGGATACGGCGGCAAGGTCCTCGGCGAGGTGCTGCAGTGCCCGTTCCATGGGTGGCAGTGGAGCCAGCAGGGCCGCAACGTGTGCATCCCGTACCAGGATCGCCCCAACCGCGGCCGGCGGATCCGCACCTACCCCGTGGCGGAGCGCAACGCGTCGGTCTACATCTGGCACGACATCGAGGGACGCTCGCCGTTCTTCGATGCGCCGGACGTGTTCGCCGACTTCGGCGACGGCAGCAGCGCCGCGGACTATTACCCGCAGCAGAGGTTGTTCCGCGCGAGCCTGGAACTGCACCCGCAGTACGTGCTCGAAAACGGGGTGGACTTCGCCCACTTCAAGTACGTGCACAACACCCCGATCGTGCCGGTCTTCACCCGCCACGACTTCGACGACCCGGTCTCCTACGTCGATTTCACCATCACCTTCGAAGGCGACGACGGTCAGAAGATCGAGGATGTCAACAGCGGCGTGGAGGCGATCAACGGCGGCCTCGGCATCGCGGTGACCAAGAGCTGGGGCATGATCGACAACCGCACCATCTCCGCGATCACCCCGATCGACGAGTCCACCTCCGACGTCCGGTTCATGGTCTACATCGGCCGTAAGCCGAGCAACGATCCGCAGCGCGCCGAGTCGCGCGCGCAGGATTTCGGACAGGAAGTCATCCGGCAGTTCGAGCAGGACATCCACATCTGGTCCCACCAGCGGTACTCAGACCCACCCGCGCTGGCCCCCGACGAATACGAAGGCTTCACCGCGATTCGCACGTGGGCCAAGCAGTTCTATCCCGACGGCATCGGTGGCAGCGCCGCCGAAGTCTACGCAGCAACGCAGAAAGGCTGAAGCCGGATGATTCGCGTGTTCCAGGTAGCCACCGGAAACGTCGGTTCGGAGATGATCAAGCGGATCGCCCTCCAGCCCGACCTGGAACTGGTTGGCGTGCACTGCTATTCGCCGGAGAAGGTCGGGCGCGATGCGGGTGAGCTCGCAGGCATCGAGCCCAACGGAGTGACGGCCACGGGCAGCATCGACGAGATCATCGCCGCCAAGCCGGATGTGCTGACCTTTCACGGCGTGTTCCCCGACGAGGACCTCTACGTCAAAGTGCTTGAGGCGGGGATCAATATCGTCACCACCGCCGATTGGATCACCGGCTGGCACCGGGACAAGAATCACCCGCACCCGTCGGGCAAGCCGGTGACCCAGCTGCTGGCCGAGGCGTGCGAAAAGGGCGGGGCAACGTTCTACGGCACCGGGATGAACCCGGGCCTGAACCAGATCCTCGGCGTGGTGTGTTCGGCCGATGTCGCCGAGATCGAGAACATCACCACCATCGAGTCCGTCGACGTGTCGTGCCATCACTCCAAGGACACCTGGATCGAGGTCGGCTACGGCCTGCCGGTCGACGACCCTTCGATCCCGTCGAAGCTGGAGAAGTACACCCGCGTCTTCGCCGACAGTGTGCTGCTGATGGCCGACTGTTTCGATCTGCCCCTCGACGAGGTCAAGTTCAGTTACGAATTGGGGGCCTGCACCAAGGATGTCGACCTGGGTTGGTACACGCTGCCCAAGGGTTCGTTGGGTGGCAACTACATCAAGTACCAGGGGATGGTGGACGGGGTTCCGCGGGTCGAGACCCACCTGGAGTGGCAGATGACGCCGCACACCGATCCCGGCTGGAACATCAAGGGCTGCTACATCACTCAGATCAAAGGCGACCCGTGCGTCTACAACAAGCACATGATCTTCCCCAAACCCGGTGTTGATTTGTCTAACCCCGACAACTTCGCGTCCATCGGCATGACGGTGACCGGAATGCCGGCGCTGGCCGCGATCAAATCCGTCGTCGCGGCGCGCCCGGGCCTGATCACCAGCGCCGACTTGCCGCTGCGCGGGTTCGCCGGGCGATTCAAGAAGTAGTTAAGCGTCAACCGGGTTCGTCGACATCGAACATTCGTTCCGGATGGTGGTAGTCATTGGTGCGCTTCTGCCCACGGTCGAGGTGTGGCGGCGGAATCCATTCGGTGCGTCCGTTGGGACGTTTTCTTGTCGTCCAACCTTTTCCAACCAACTTGTGGTTGCCGGGGCAGGCGAAGGTGAGTTTGTCGGCGTCGGTCCGGCCGCCGGTCGCCCAGTCGTCGACGTGGTGGACTTCTGACCAGTAGCCGGGGACGTCGCAACCCGGTGCTGTGCAGCCGAGGTCTTTCGCATACAAGACCACGCGTTGATCTGGCGAGGCGATTCTGCGGGTGCGGCCCAAGTACAGCGGGCGGGCGGTGTGTTGATCGAAGACGGCGAGGTAGTGGTAGGCGTGGCGCGCCATGCGAATCAGGTCGCTCATGGGCACGACGGTGCCCCCGCCAGTGACCGCGCGGCCGCTGGCTGCCGTCAGCTCCTGCAGGGTGGTCGACACGATGACGGTGACTGGCAACCCATTGTGCTGGCCGAGTTTAGGGTCGCCGAGTTGGCCGCGGACCAGGGCATTGAGGGCGTCGTGCTGGCGCTGCGCAGGGGTGCGGGTATCCCGGGCGGCGACGTCCGGCTCGGGTTGGCCATCGACGCAGGGTTTTTCGTCTTCGGGGTTGCACACGCCTGGTGCAGCGAAGCGGGCCAGCCAAGCGTCGATGTTGGCCCGTGACTCAGGGGAGGCGACCAACTTGCCGATGCTCATGCCGTCGGCGCGTTGGGCGCCCCACGTGAAGCCGCGTTGCCTGGCGCGGTCGGCATCGGAGAATTTGCCGTCGGGGTTGATCAGGAGGGCGGCGCGGTGGGCCGCCTTTTCCAATTGGTCGGGCCGTAGTACGACGGCCTGTTCTGCGAGGAACCGCTCGGCGTCCTCGACGATGGCGACTGGCGTCTCTTCGGGAAGATCGCGGACGAACGTCTGGATCACTCGCAGGTGCTGTCCGTCGAGCAGCCCCTCCCGCCACACCTGGGCGGTGGCCGGGAGTTCCGGTGGCAACTCCTGTCCGGTCAACGTAAGGCGCGGCGATAGCTGCGCGACGTCGCGAATACGCCGGCGTGCCTCGGTGTAGCTGATGCGCAGCCAGTCGGCGATCACTTGGTGAGGCGGCCCGCCGAGGTCGGCGGGGTCCTCTTGTGCCACTCGGCCAATCGCGTCGTGGCTCCACGCGACCTGCCGCCGGAGAAAGGCTTCCATCTCCGCCAGCACATGCAACCGCACAGTCGGCTCGAGCCGGTCGAGGTCCAGTTCGCGCACGGCCGCTTCCGCGGCGTAGAGCCCGTCGAACACGGCCCTCTCCTTCGCCGGGAGCTGGTTCGAAAACATGTTCGAATTTTATCTCCGTCCGCTGACGCGCACCGCACAAAAACCGAAGCCTGTGGATGAAGGGCCGGCTGTGGATAAATCCGCTCGGTCTAGGGTGAAGTCCATGCGGGTAGGCGTGCTGGGAGCCAAAGGAAAAGTTGGGGCGACGATGGTCGGCGCGGTGCAGGCGGCCGAGGACCTGACCCTGTCCGCCGAGGTCGACCTCGGCGATCCGTTGAGCCTGCTCACCGACAACAACACCGAGGCCGTCATCGACTTCACCCACCCGGACGTCGTGATGGACAATCTAGAGTTCTTGATACACAACGGAATTCACGCCGTCGTCGGCACCACCGGATTCACCGCCGAACGCCTGGAGCAGGTGGAGTTCTGGCTGGCCGCCAAGCCCGAAACATCGGTGTTGATCGCCCCGAACTTCGCGATCGGCGCGGTGCTGTCCATGCACTTCGCCAAGCAGGCGGCGCCCTTTTTCGACTCGGCGGAGGTCATCGAGCTGCATCATCCGCATAAGGCCGACGCCCCGTCGGGCACCGCCGCGCGCACCGCAAAGCTGATCGCGGAAGCCCGAAAAGACTTGCCGCCCAACCCCGATGCCACCAGCACCGGCCTGCCCGGCGCCCGCGGCGCCGACGTCGACGGCATCCCGGTGCACTCGGTGCGGCTGGCCGGACTGGTTGCCCACCAAGAGATCTTGTTCGGCACCGAGGGGGAGACGCTGACCATCCGTCACGACAGTCTGGACCGAACCTCATTTGTGCCGGGCGTGCTGTTGGCGGTGCGCCGCATCACGGAACGCTCCGGGCTCACGGTCGGCATCGAGTCCCTGCTCAACCTGCAATGACGAAGACTCTGCGCATCCAGGTGCTGATCGCCTTCCTGTGCGCGGCGATGCTGGTGTACTTCGTGCTGATCGGCCGCGACGCCGTTGCCCTGATCGGCTCCGGACGCCCGGCCGCTGTCGGCCTGGGGCTGGCACTGCTGATCATGCCGGTCATCGGGCTGTGGGCGATGATCGCCACGCTGCGAGCGGGATTCGCGCATCAGAAGCTGGCCCGCATGATCGCCGAAGACGGGATGGAACTCGACACCACCGCGCTGCCGCGACGGCCGTCGGGCCGATTTGAACGAGACGCGGCCGACGCGTTGTTCGCCACCGTGCGCAGTGAGGTGGAAGGCGATCCCGACGACTGGCGGCGTTGGTACCGACTGGCTCGGGCCTACGACTATGCCGGGGATCGGCGCCGCGCAAGGGAAGCCATGAGAACAGCCTTGGAAATACACCGGGCATTGCAGGCCCGACGGTGAGCAAGACCCTCCTGATCGTCCACCACACGCCGTCGCCGCACACGCAGGAGCTGTTCGAGGCGGTGCTGGCCGGTGCGACCGACCCTGAGATCGAGGGTGTTGAGGTTGTCCGGCGACCGGCGCTGACGGTGTCGCCGGTGGAGATGTTGGAGGCCGACGGCTACCTACTGGGGAGCCCAGCCAATCTCGGCTATATCAGCGGTGCGCTCAAGCTTGCGTTCGACCAGTCGTATTACCAGCTTCTCGACTCGACGCGGGGCAGGCCGTTCGGGCTGTGGCTACATGGCAACGAGGGCACCGAGGGAGCAGAGCGCGCAGTCGACGGGATCACCGCCGGGCTGGGCTGGGTGAAGGCGGCGGAGTATGTGGTGGTGTGGGGCAAGCCCAGCAAGGCCGATCTTGATGCCTGCTGGAACCTCGGCGCGACGGTCGCCGCCCAGCTGATGGATTGAATTGCGCGGCCATCTGGTGGTCGGCGCGGCCACGATCAGCATGCGGGTGCCGCAGACCCTCGCCCCGGGCCTTGGTTGCACAAGATGAACACGCTGTGGTCACGGTTGCGCTCCGTCGCGCAATGGATCCGGGGCGTTCCGTCCGCGCCGCCGATCGCCCCTTCCAATCTGCAACACATGTCCACGATTGCTGCTCCGGGGCCGAAGCCGAAGTAGCGGAGTTCGAGGTTCTTAGCGGTTCGTGGCCAGCGGTTTGAGCCCAAGTTGGAACGTGAACTCGACACCGATCTGAGAGTGCTCGCGAGGGGACTGCCGGTGAAGCCGTTCAGAGCGATCCCTACCGAAGACCTGGGATGCGGGGGGCTGAAATGCTCACGGCTGATGAAGGCTATGAGGGCTCGTCGTCGGCGGGGGAGTCGTCGTCTTTGGCCAGGTGGCGCAGGACTCGTTCGTTGAGGGCGGCGAGCATGTCGAGCTCAGCCGGGGTGAGCAGGTCGATGAAGTTCCGGCGCACGTCCTCCACGTGCCCGGGCGCCGCCTTCTCGATGGCGGCGCGGCCAGCCGGCAGCAGGCAGACCATGGTGCTGCGGGCGTCGTCGGGGTTGGGCTCGCGGCAGATCAACCCGTCCTTCTGCATGCGCCGCACCTGGTGGGAGACACGGCTCTTCTCCCAGCCCAGTGTGTTGCACAGGTCGCGGGCGGGCATGCGGTCCCCGTTGTGATCCGAGAGCACCGCCAGGATCTCGTAGTCGGCCCCGGACAGGCCCGATTCCTGCAGGCCCCGGTTCAGGTGCACGCCGAGCTGATGATGCGCGTGCTGGAAGGCCCGCCAGGCGCGGTCTTCACGAGGGTTCAGCCAGTTCGGTTCCATCAGCCTCCATGCTACCCGATTGGTTGACTCATCAACAAACACGCCTTAAGGTGGAGCTGTCAACCTTTTCGATCATTAGTTCAAGACGGGACACCTCATGAGCAGCATCAGCATCATCGGCACCGGGAACATGGCCCGCGCCATCGGCGCGCTGGCGGTAGCGGGCGGCAACACCGTTGAGGTCATCGGCCGCGATCAGTCCAAGGCCGCTGACCTGGCCAAGGCTCTCGGCGGCAGCGCCACGACGGGAGAGTTCGGCGCCGTCCCGGCCGGGGACATCGTCATCGTGGCCCTGTTGTACGCCAATGTCGTTCCGGTCGTCGCCCAGTATGGAGACGCCCTCGCGGGCAAGGTCATCGTCGACATCAGCAATCCCTTCAATTCCGCGGCCGACGGGCTAGCCATCCCCGATGGCACCTCGATCGCGCAGGAAGTTGCCAAGGCGGCCCCGGCCAGCGCCAGCGTGGTGAAGGCATTCAACACCATCTTCGGTGTTGTCCTGGCCCAGAGCCGGCCGCTCGACGTCTTCATCGCTGGCGACGACGCGCGCGCCAAGGCGGGCGTGGCGGAGTTCATCGAGAGCCTCGAGCTGCGCCCGCTAGACGTCGGCGACTTGAACATGGCGCACTGGCTGGAAGGAACGGGCCTGGTCGTGATGGGCCTCGCCCGCCACGGGGTGGGGAACTACGACTTCGCCCTCGGCGCCACTGTTCCCGGCTGAGCCGCACCGCCGCCGGTCCAAGCAGTGAACTGAACAGGGGCGCCGTGCGCCCAAATAATGGTTGATGGATCACCGAAAGGATTCGCTATGTCAGATATCAATTTTGGCGGACGATGGTCTGCCTGGAGGGGATTCTCGCGATGAGGCTTGGTTTCGCAATTCCCATAGTCGGGTCCGCTGTCAGCAGCGCCGCTGGTCTGAGCGCGTTCTGCCGCGGACTCGAGGACCTTGGCTATGACACGCTGTGGGTCGGCGATCGACTGGTCACGCCGGTTGATATGCGTAGCACCTATCCGGGCAAAGAGCAGCCGTACCCGCCGCAGATGACCCGTTACCTCGATCCGGTGCTGCTGTGGACGGTCGCCGCGACGGCGACCAGCCGGGTGCGGCTGAACGCCAGCACGCTCAGCACGTTCTACTACGAGCCGCCGCACCTGGCCCGGCTGCTGACCACGCTCGACGTGCTCAGCGACGGCCGCCTTGACGTTGGCGTGGGAATCGGGTGGATGAAAGACGAACACGACATCGCCCGCGGCGCGGACTGGCGCCGGCGCGGGCAGATGCTCGATGATCTGCTGGCGTTCCTGCACGAGTGGTGGACGACCACCCCGGTGTCCTGGGAGAGCGAGTTCTTCTCCCTGCCGCCGGTCCATGCCGACCTGCGCCCGGTCCAGGCTGGCGGTCCGCCCATCTGGATCGGCGGTGCCAGCGAGGCCGCGATGCGCCGGGTCGGCCGCAGTGGCACCGGCTGGCTCGGGGTCGAGGGGCTGCAGGACGAGGTCACCGACCACTTGTGGTCGATTGCGCGCGGTGCGGCGCAGGACGCCGGCCGCGATCCTGACGCACTGAAGACGGCCATGCGGATCAACCTCGAACCGGGCACGTCCGTTGACTCGCTTGCCGGCAAGCTCGAGCGCTTCGCCGGGTCCGGTATTGATGAGGCGTTCGTGGATGCCTTCGCAGCGTTCCCCAGCCTTGACCAGATGCTTGACTTCGCCAGCCAGGTAATCGCGCGCACCGGTCGGTTGTGACCAATCGTGGGAAAGCTTGATGGGTGCCGACCCAGGGTTGCCGCCCGGCGCTTACCAGTTGACGTTCAAGGATGTTCCGGTGGACGTATTCTGGTCGGTCTCGGTGTACAACTCCGCCGGGTACTTCCAGCCGAACCCACGGCACCTGTATTAAGTCAACAGCGTCACCGCGGTACCCAATGAAGACGGCTCCACCACCGTTCGCTTCATGGCTGACGTCGGCGACGATGCTCCACCAAACTGCATCGTGACCCCGAGGGCTGGAATTATTTGATTCGGCTGTACCGCCCCCGCGCGGAGTTCTTCAACGGGACCTGGACGGTGCCTTCGCTTACTCCGATCGGGACTTACGCCGCCCTACTCAAAGCCGGCTGGAACGCATCGGCGGGCTGCGCCAGAGCCAGCGCCGAACTGGTGCCGATCGGTCCGTGCCGGTCGAACAGGGTCGCGCTGCCGGTGGCCACGCCCGCCATGCCGTAATGGCTTTGGGCGGCCAGGCCGATGTATTCGCCGTCGGGCAGCCGGCTGGCGGTGACCGTGTAGTCAGCGTTGATATAGCGCAATCCACCTGTGCCCCAATGGGTTAGCGAACTGGTGATGTCGCCGACGAATGCCAGGCGGGTGAACGGCGTGAGCGGGTAGCCGTGCACCATCGGGCGGAACAGTCGCGTCCACGCGAACTTCTGCGAGTGCGACTGCTCCCACTCACCGGCGGCGATACCCGGGCTGCCACCCAGGGTGGTCCCATACCCCCAAATGAAAAACGGCATGTCCGCCGGCATCCCGTCGGAGCTCACCGGCAACGGCGGCATGTCCACCGGTCCGGACCACACTTCCCCCTCGGGATGGTCGCCCCGGCGTAAGAACAGCGCACTGGCCCGGGCGACGGTCCTCCCGTTCTGCACCAGCGTGCCGTCGACGAGCTTGATGCGACGCCCTTCCCGCTGCACCGAGGTCTGGATCTGTACCGGCTCGGGCAGCACCGGACGCAGCAGGTCGACCGTGAGGCGGGCCGGCTGGAGGTCAGCGTCGATGCCGGATCGTTCGATGCCCCAACCCAACAGACCCCCGACGACCTGGCCGCCCAGGGCCGCGCCCCACGGGCCCCGCGTCATCACGCCGGGCAGGTAGGAGTCGCCATCGACAGTGAAGAGCGCCTCGGGCATGATGGCGGAATCCTCGATCGTCACCGCTACACGATAGGACAGCGCCACGAAGGACCGGGCATGCCTGCAGTGACGGAGATTCCCCACGGCCACAACCCCTTCCCGATGACGGGTGTGTCCCGCGACTCCGGCGGCGTCCGCCACTACGACAAATTTTCGGGTGACAAACTTCCGGCCACGCTGCTCGACATGCTCGCCGAGCAGGTCGACCGCCGTCCGGACACGGAGGCGGTAGTCGAACTCGGCGCCGACCGGCTGACGTATCGGCAGCTATGGGACCGCGCGGCGCGGGTGGCCGGTGGGCTGCTTGCGGGCGGGTTGATGCCGGGTGACCGCGTCGCCGTGCGGTACCCGGCGGGTATCAACTGGGTGCTCGCGTTCTGGGGCACGGTGATGGCCGGCGGTGTGGCGGTGGCGGTCAACACGCGCTCCGCGCAACCGGAGGTCGACTTCGTGCTGGCCGACTCTGGCGCGCTGGTGGATCTGGCCGCCGACACGCCGCTGCCCGACGGCCAGCCGCACGTGAGCGAGCAACTTGGCCGCACAGATATCGCCGCGCTGTTCTACACGTCGGGCACCACCGGTCACCCCAAGGGCGTGCCGACCACCCATGAGGCATTTCTGACCAACACCGAAAACGCCCGACTCTGTCTCGGGCTTTCGCCGGACGTAGACCTGCGCACCCTCATCTCGGTGCCGTTGTTTCACGTGACTGGTTGCAATACACAGCTTTTGGTCGCTGCTCGGCTTGGCGGCACATCGGTGATCATGCCCTCGCTCAACCTCGACGAGCTGATCGCCACGCTGCCAACCGAGCGCATCTCGCTGATGGTGACCGTTCCGGCGGTGTATGCGCTGTTGTTACGGCACAGGACGTTTCCCGATGCTGATGTTTCCGGTGTGCGCTGGGTAGGCTACGGCGGCGCGCCGATCGCCCCGTCGTTGGTGCGCTCGGTGAAGGATGCTTTTCCGCACGCCACGGTGTTCAACGGGTACGGCATGACCGAGAGCGCCTCGCTGATGACGGCGTTGCCCGACCATGAGGCCGTCGAGCATGCCGACTCGGTCGGATACGCGGTCCCCTCAGTGGATCTGGCGGTGATCCCGTTCGATGACGCCGATCCGGGTGTCGGGGAGTTGATTGCCCGCGGCGCCAATGTGACTGCGGGCTACTGGAATCGGCCAGAGGCCACCTCGGCCACGTTCGAGGGCGGTTGGTTGCACACCGGCGATGTGGTTCGCGTCGACGGCGCGGGCCGGGTGCACATCATCGATCGGCTCAAGGACATCATCAACCGGGGCGGCGAGAACGTGTCCAGCGTCGCGGTGGAGGCGGCGCTGTCGTCGGCCCCCGGCGTCGCGGACGCCTGCGTGCTGGCGGTGCCGGACGAGGTCATGGGAGAAAAGGTCGGAGCGGTGCTGTTCGGCGAGGACATCGATGTCGGCGCCGTGCTCGAACATTGCCGCGCACAGCTCGCCGATTTCGAGGTTCCCGAGTACGTCACCATCTCCACCAGCGCGTTGCCGCGCAACGCCGGTGGGAAGCTGCTCAAGGGCAAGCTGCGCGAACAGGTGCGCTGGGGTGACCCGCTGCGATGACCCTGCTGATCGCGAATCGTGGCGAGATCGCGCTCCGAGTCATCCGGACCGCAACCGAATTGGGTATGCGAACCGTCGCGGTCTACGCCGAAGACGACGCCGACAGCCCACACGTACACGCCGCCGACGAAGCGATCGGATTGCCCGGCGCCGGCCCCGACGCGTATCTAAACCAGGAGGCGGTGCTGGCCGCCGCCAAAACATCCGGCACCGAGATGATTCATCCCGGCTACGGATTCCTCAGCGAGAGCGCCGAATTCGCCCGCTGTTGCGCGGCCGCCGGCTACACTTTCGTAGGCCCGAACCCCGACGTGCTCGAGCGGGTCGGCAACAAGTCCTCGGCCCGTGCCGCCGCCGTGGCCGCCGGTGTACCGGTGCTCCCGGCGACCGAAGGGCCCAGCAGCGTCGACGACGTCCGCGCCTTTTTTGCCGCACACGACGGCGCCATCATGATCAAGGCGCTGGCTGGCGGCGGCGGCCGCGGCATGCGGAAGGTGGAGCGCGCCGATCAGATTGACGACGCCTACCGCCAGTGCGCCGCGGAGGCGCAACTGGGCTTCGGCAATCCGGCGTTGTTCGCCGAGGGGCTACTAGCCGACGCGCGGCACATCGAGGTGCAGATCGTCGCGGCGCCGGCCGGGCATCAAACGCATGCGCTGGCCCTCGGTGACCGGGACTGCAGCATCCAGCGCCGCTATCAGAAGCTCGTAGAAATTGCTCCCGCCCAAGGACTTTCGGATTCATTACGCCGTAGCCTGCATCAGGCCGCGGCCCGGTTGTGCGCCAGAGTCGGCCTGCGCGGGCTGGCCACCGTCGAATTCCTGGTCGCCGGAGAAGAGTTCGTCTTCCTCGAGGTGAACCCGCGCATCCAGGTGGAACACACCGTCACCGAACAGACCACCGGGGTGGACCTAGTCGCCGCGCAGCTGGCCATCGCCGGCGGCAACGTCCTATTATCAGCTGCGATTACCGGCCGGAATCGCCTCCGACGGGCAAGAAGTCATCGGCGAGCCGGCCGCGCGGCAGGGTATCGCGATTCAAACCCGGGTCAATATGGAGACTTTCGCGGCCGACGGGTCCGTCCTACCATCGGCCGGCACACTGACGATGTTCTCCCCACCCAGCGGGCCGGGAGTCCGAGTGGACACCTACGGGCGTCCGGGGCTGACCCCGAGCCCGCGGTACGACTCGCTGCTGGCCAAGGTCATCACGCACGTGCGGGGTCCGGAGTTCCCCGCGGCACTGCGCAAGGCCAGGACCGCGCTGGCCGATTTCGCCGTCGAGGGCATTCGCACCAACATTGGGTTCCTGCGAGAACTGTTGTCCGACAGCTATCTTGACCCGGGCTGGGTGACGACGAGCTTCCTCGACGGGAAGCTTCCCGAGTTGGCGGCTGCTGCTCTCTCGCACCAGCACGACGCCCGCGTTGCCGCTGTCGAACTGTATCCGGGTGAGGAAGCGCTGCGGGCGCAGCTGGCAGGAACCGTCGTCGAATTGGCGCCCCAGGGCGACGAATTCGCGGCCGGGGAGCAACTGGCGGTGCTCGAGGCGATGAAGATGCAGCACGTGCTCGTCGCGCCCGAGGCGCTGCGGACAGTGCGTAGCCTCGTGGTTGTAGGCCAGGTCGTCGGGACCGGGGACCCGCTGCTGGTGTTCACTCGCGCCGGCGCCGGAGCCGGCGCCGAATCGGATTCCACCGCAGTAGATCTCGACCGGCCGCGTGCCGATCTCGACGAGGTCGCCCAGCGCCACCTGCTCACCCGCGACGAAGGCCGCCCGAAAGCTGTCGCCAAGCGGCACAACCAGGGTCGCCGCACGGCCCGGGAGAACATTGCCGATCTTGTCGACGACGGCAGCTTCGTCGAATACGGCGCGTTGGCCATCGCCGCGCAGCGCAGCCGGCGCTCCGAGGAGGACCTGATCGCCAACACCCCGGCAGACGGCCTAGTCGCCGGGCTGGCGACCATCGGCGCCGACCGCTTCGGTCCGGCGGCGGCCGAGGCGGTCGTGGTGTCCTACGACTACACCGTGCTGGCCGGCACGCAGGGCATGCGCAATCACGCCAAGACTGACCGCGTGTTCGACCTGGCCGCGCGCAAACGGCTGCCGGTGGTGCTGTTCGCCGAGGGTGGAGGCGGCCGGCCCGGCGACACCGACGTGGGCGGGCACGCCGGCCTGGATGTGCCGACCTTCCGGGTGCTGGCCGGTCTGAGCGGCCAAGTGCCGTTGGTGTCGATCGTCTCGGGCCGTTGCTTCGCTGGCAACGCCGCGCTGGCCGGGGTGTGCGACGTCATCATCGCAACCCCGGACGCCAACATCGGGATGGGCGGGCCGGCGATGATCGAGGGTGGCGGTCTCGGGGTGTACCCGCCGGAGGCCATCGGACCCATCGACGTGCAGCGGCACAACGGCGTGGTCCACCTCGTCGCCCGTGACGAGGCGCACGCGGTCGTATTGGCCAAGCAGTATCTGTCGTATTTTCAGGGGAGCTTGCAGGACAGGGCCGACTGGGCAGCCCCGGATCCGCGATTGGCCCAGCATGTGGTGCCCCAGAACCGATTACGCGCCTACGACGTGCACCGGGCGATCGAGTCGATCGTCGACGTCGGCTCCGCGCTGGAACTTCGCCCAGACTACGGGGTCGGGATCGTCACCGCGCTGGTTCGCGTCGAGGGCGTGGCATACGGCCTGATTGCCAACAGCAGTCACCACCTCGGCGGTGCGATCGACGCGGAGGCGGCCGATAAGGCCGGCGATTTCCTCGGTCTCTGCGAAGCGTTCCGGCTGCCGGTGGTTACGCTGTGCGACACCCCGGGTTTCATGGTCGGGCCGGATGCGGAAAAAGAAGCCGCCGTACGGCGATTCGGGCGGATGTTCGTGGTCGGTGCGCGGCTGACGGTGCCGCTGGGAATGATCATCCTGCGTAAGGCTTACGGACTGGGCGCGATGGCGATGGCCGGCGGTTCTTTCCGCGCGCCACAGTTCACCGTCGCGTGGCCCACCGGCGAGATCGGCGGCATGGGTTTGGAAGGTGCTGTTCGGCTTGGGTTCAGCAAGGAATTGGCCGCGGCCGCCGATCCGCTTGAGCGGCAGAATTTGTTCGATCGTCTTGTCGAGGCGGCCTACCAGCACGGCAAAGCGCTGCGGGCAGCCACCACGTTCGAACTTGACGACGTCATCGACCCCGCAGCGTCCCGGGCCTGGATCACCAGGCTCCCGGGACGCTACGAGGGCAACTAGTTGTTATCCGTGGCCGGAGCCGCAGCCGACGCCCGGCAAGCAGCCGGTGCCACCCGGCACGCCGCCCGGACCCGCGTTCTGGCCGCCCGAGCCGCAACCGACGCCCGGCAGACAGCCCTGACCGCCGGGACCGCCGCCCGGACCCTGGTTCTGGCCACCGGACCCACAGTTGCCGTTGGCGTCACAGCCACCGCCGCCTGGGTCATCCTTGACGATGACGTGCGTCGGAGCAGGACCGGTCATCGCAGGTCCAGCAGCAAAAGTGCCAGCGGCAGCCGCGGGCGCAGCAGTGATAGCCGCGGCGATCGCCCCGGCAACAAACAGTGGTTTCATGGGGTTCAATTTCGCTAACATTCCTGCGGCATACCACACTGACGCGCACGTAAAACATTTCAAATCAGATCGGGCGAAACCGGTCGAGCAAAGGCGTAGGACATGACCTCACTAGACCTGACCGGACGCACCGCAATCATTACTGGCGCCTCGCGAGGAATCGGACTGGCAATCGCCCAGCAATTGGCGGCCAACGGCGCCAATGTGGTGCTCACCGCACGCAAACAGGAGGCCGCCGACGAGGCCGCGGCGCAGGTCGGCGACCGGGCCCTGGGCGTCGGCGCGCACGCCGTCGACGAGGACGCCGCGCGGGCTTGCGTGGATCTCACGCTCGAGCGGTTCGGCAGCGTGGACATCCTGATCAACAACGCGGGAACCAACCCGGCCTACGGACCCCTGATCGAGCAGGACCACGCCCGCTTCACCAAGATCTTCGAAGTCAACCTGTGGGCCCCGCTGCTGTGGACCTCGCTCGCAGTCAAAGCGTGGATGGGGGAGCACGGCGGGGCCGTCGTCAACACCGCGTCCATCGGCGGCATGCACCAGTCGCCGGCCATGGGCATGTATAACGCCACCAAGGCCGCTCTGATCCACGTCACCAAGCAACTGGCGCTGGAACTTTCACCGGGCATCCGGGTCAACGCGATCTGCCCGGGCGTCGTCCGCACCAAGCTGGCCGAGGCGCTGTGGAAGGACCACGAGGATCCGTTGGCGTCGACTATCGCGCTCGGCCGTATCGGCGAGCCGGACGATGTGGCCGGCGCCGTCGCCTTCCTGGTTTCGGATGCGGCGAGCTGGATCACCGGCGAGACGATGGTCATCGACGGCGGTCTGCTGCTCGGACCCGCGCAGGGCTACCAGATGCGACCGGGAGGTGGCCAATGAGCGACGACGATCTCGATGCACGGGTGCAGGCGCTGTTAGACGAGCACGATCCGGCGACCACCGAACCGCGGGACTTCCTGGGCGCGCAGTACGACGCCGGCCTGGCCTGGGTGTATCTGCCAAAGGGATTCGGCGGGCTGGACTTGCCGCGCACCGCTCAGGATCGGGTGCACGCCAAGCTGGCCGCCGCGAGGGCCCCGATCGGCGGCACCCCCAAGAACTACATCGGTATGGGCATGGCGGCACCGACGATCGCGGCGTTCGGAACCGACGAGCAGAAGCGAAAGTTCCTGCGCCCGTTATTCACCGGCGAGCAGATCTACTGCCAGTTGTTCAGCGAGCCCGGCGCCGGATCGGATCTGGCCGCGGTGGCCACTCGTGCGGTCCGCGACGGGGACCATCCTGATGAATGGATCGTCAACGGGCAGAAGGTGTGGACGTCGCAAGCGCAGCACGCGCAGATGGCCATCCTGGTCGCACGCACCGACCCGACGGTGCCCAAACACTCTGGGCTGACGTACTTCTTGTGCGACATGACCCAACCCGGCGTCGAGGTCCGGCCCCTGCGCCAGATCACCGGCGAGGCAGAATTCAACGAAGTCTTTCTCACCGATGTCCGGGTGCCGGACGCCAACCGGCTGGGCCCCGAGGGCGGCGGATGGCGGGTTGCGACCACCACGCTGAACAACGAGCGCGTCGCGATCGGGACAGGCTCCCGCGCTCCGCGCGAAGGCGGCCACATCGGCAAGGTCACCGCGGCCTGGCGAAACGAGCCGGCACTGCGGGATCCCGCGATGCACGACGAGTTGATGCGGCTATGGGTGGAGGCAGAGGTGCTGCGCCTGGCCGGGGAGCGGTTGCGTCAGCAGGCTGACGCCGGTCAGCCCGGGCCCGAAGGCGCCGCGATGAAAATCGCGTTCGCCCGCCTGGCGCAGGCGATCTCGGGGTTCGAGATCGAGCTGCACGGCGAAGCGGGGCTGCGCTACGACGACTGGACCATGCGCAGACCCGAGGTGGTCGACCTGATCGGACGCGGGCCCGGATATCGCTACCTGCGGGCGCGCGGCAACTCGATCGAGGGCGGCACCTCGGAGATCTTGCGCAACACCATCTCCGAGCGGGTCCTCGGCCTCCCGGGCGAGCACCGCGTCGACAAGGACGTCGCCTGGAAGGACTTGAACCGATGAGCGACCTGCTGTACTCCGACACCGAGAACGCGCTGCGGGACAGTGTCCGCCGGCTGTTCGCCGACCGCTGCCCACCCGAGCTGGTGGCCCAGGCGTACAACACCGAAGCAGCAGCACCGCAAGAGTTTTCAGATGTCTGGCGCATCCTGTCCGCCGAACTCGGGGTGGCCGGGCTGCTGGTGCCGGAGTCGCTCGGCGGCGCCGGTGCCAGCGCGCGCGAGGCCGCGGTCGTCATGGAGGAGATCGGCCGGGCCGTCGCCCCGGTGCCGTTTTTGTCGAGCGCGGTGCTGGCCACGGTGGCGCTGCTGAGCGCCGGCGAGACCGAGACGCTGTCGGCACTGGCCCAGGGCTCGGTCACGGCGGCGTTGGTGACGCCGCTGTCCGCCGCGCCGGGCGACGCGGTGTCCGGCGTCAGCAGCGGGGCCGACGGTCTGACCGGAACGGTCGGCAGCGTCGCGGGTGCGGCCGAGGCCGACGTGCTGGTGGTGCCGGTCTCGGCCGCCAACGGGCTTGAGCTGCATACTGTTTCGTCAACCGCGTCCGGCGTCGAGATATCGCCGGTGCTGGCGTTGGACATGACGAGACCCCTTGCGGACGTTCGGTTTTCGGGTGCCGCGTCGTCACGGGTCGGCTCTGGACAAGAGGCACTGGCAGCGGCGTTGCAGACCGGCGCGGCGCTGCTGGCGTCCGAGCAACTCGGGGTAGCGCAGTGGTGCTTCGATACCACGCTCGGTTATGCCAAGGAGCGCAAGCAGTTCGGCCGCACGATCGGCTCGTATCAGGCGATCAAACACCGGCTGGCCGACCTGTGGTTCGACGTCGGCGCGGCGACCGCGGCGGCCCGCTACGCGGCCGACACCTGCGCGCGGGGTGATGATGACGCGGCAACTGCGGCGGCGATCGGGCAGGCCTACTGCAGCGGCGTTGCCGTGCACGCCGCCGAGGAGTGCGTACAGCTGCACGGCGGCATCGGAATGACGTGGGAATATCCGGCGCACCTGTACCTCAAGCGGGCCAAGAGTGACCAGCTGGCCTTCGGCACCGCCTACCGGCACCGGGCCCGGCTGGCCGAGCTGGTCGACCTGCCGTCGAGCTAGGCACCGATATGCGCGTGGTGCTGTCCACCTACGATTCGCGCGGTGGCGTAGAGCCGCTGGCGGGGCTCGCGGTGCAGTTGCAGGCTCTGGGCGCGGAGGTGACGGTGTGCGGCCCGCCGGACGAGGAGTTCGCCGAGCGGCTGGCGGGTTTGGGCGTGCCCTTGGTGCCGTTCGGCGAGTCGGTGCGCGCGATGGCGACCCGGGAGGCTCCGCCGTCGGAGGAGGAGCTGCGCCAGCAGATGGACGCCCTGATCGCCGCGCAGTTCCACACGGTCGCCGCCGCGGCCGAGGGATGTGATGCGCTGGTGGCGACCAATCTGTTGCCGATCGCGGCCGGCGCCCGGTCGGTGGCCGAGCAACTGGGCATCCACTACGTCTACGCCAGTTATCAACCCTCCCACCTGCCTTCGCCGCACCACCCGCCGCCTGCGTATGCGGGCTTTCCTTTCCTGGGTTTCGTCGACAACGGGGAGCTGTGGGACCAGGACGCCCAGAACGCGAACCTGCATTTCGGCCCGACGCTCAACGGCCATCGCGCGTCAATCGGTCTGCCGCCGGTGGACGACATCCGTACCCACGCCTTCACCGAGCACCCGTGGTTGGCGGCCGACCCCACGCTGGCCCCGTGGCAGGAGCCGGCGGACCTCGACGTGGTTCAGACCGGTGCGTGGCTACTGCCCGACGATCGCGCGCTTCCGGCCGAGTTGCTGGACTTCCTGGACGCGGGCACACCGCCGGTTTATGTCGGGTTCGGCAGCATGTCGCTGCGTGCCGGCAAGGACATCGTCGGGATGGCGATCGAGGCGATCCGCGCGCAGGGCCGCCGGGTGCTGCTCGCGCAGGGCTGGGCCGAGCTGGCCCCGATCGACGACCGGGACGACTGCTTCCTCGTCGGCGAGATCAACCACCAGGAGCTATTCGGCCGGGTGGCCGCCGTTGTGCACCACGGCGGCGCGGGCACGACGACGACGGCGGCAGGGGCCGGCGCGCCTCAAGTGGTGGTACCCCAGGGCGCAGACCAGGTGTACTGGGCATCCCGGGTGGTCGGGATGGGCATCGGCACCGCATACGACGGCCGGTCGGCGAATTCCGAGGCGTTCTCCGCCGCGATCGAGGCGGCACTGGCCCCCGACACCGCCAGCCTGGCGAACTCGACGGCGGGCAAGATCCGCACCGACGGGGCGGCGGTGGCCGCGATGCTGCTGGTGGACGCGATCTCGCGCGGCTAGATTGTCCCGGCGGTGCCGGGCGAGCCCTGCGTGCCCGTGCTGGCCGGGCCAGCGCCTCCGGTAGCTAAGTTGACTGCCGCCGACTGCTCGCGGGACTAACCTCGCGGGACTAACGCAGTGCCGCGACGAAGGTCTCGGTCATCGCCGCCCAGTGCCGCTCGGCGGCGGCGGCGTCATAGGGCGCGTTGTCGGGCACCGCGAAGCCGTGGGCGGCCTGGTACCACTCGATGGTGTGCTGCACGCCGGCTGCGGTGAGCGCTTTGTCCAACTGCTCGGCGTGGTCGGCCGTGAACGACGCGTCGTTCTCGGCGCCACCCACGTAGACGATGGCGGCCATCTGGTCGGCGAGCAGATGCGGGCTGTCCGGTGTGTCGGTCACCAGGCCGCCGCCGTGGAAGGACGCCGCCGCCGCGACGCGGTCCGGGAGACGACCGGCCAGCAGCACCGAGATACGCCCGCCCATGCAGTAGCCGCACACGCCGAAGCGGTCCCCGGATACCTCGGGGCGAGCGGCCAGATAGTCGAAGAACGCGGTGGCGTCGCCGGTGATCTTGTCCGCGGTGAGGCTGCCGATCATCGAGAACAGCCGGTTGCGCTCGTTTTCGTCGCCGAACACGCTGACCATGTCGAACGGGGCCCAGTCGCCGTTGCGGTAGTAGACGTCCGGCAGCAACACCGTGTAGCCGTATCCGGCCAGCTTGGCCGCCATCTGGTAGAAGGTTTCGCGCACGCCGCCGGCGTCGGGGAACATGACCACACCGGGCCACGGGCCATCCCCTTCCGGGGTGAACAGGCGCACGGTGCAGGTGCCGTCCGGGGTGCTGACGGTGTCGGTGATATTGGGCATGGCGTCCGTTCTACCCCACGCGATCGCCGGCGAATTATTTGGCGTCGATCCGCCGCGCCCGGCAACGCCGCGCTCGCGATCGCCGCTAAATTATTTGGCGTCGATCCGCCGCGCCCGGCAACGCCGTGCTCGCGATCGCCGCTAAGCTGACCGCGTGCCGATCGTGACGCCCTACGAGGATCTGCTGCGCGTGGTGCTCGCTACGGGCAGCGCCAAATCCGACCGCACCGGTACGGGCACCCGCAGCCTGTTTGGCCAGCAGTTGCGATACGACCTCTCGGTCGGCTTCCCGCTGCTGACCACCAAGAAGGTGCATGTCAAATCCGTGGTCTACGAGTTGCTGTGGTTCTTGCGCGGCGACTCCAACGTCGCGTGGCTGCACGAGCACGGCGTCACCATCTGGGACGAATGGGCCAGCAGCACAGGCGATCTCGGACCGATCTACGGGGTGCAGTGGCGATCCTGGCCGACACCCTCGGGAGGGCACATCGACCAGATCAGCGCCGCGCTGGATCTGCTGCGCACCGACCCGAATTCGCGGCGCATCATCGTGTCGGCCTGGAACGTCGGCGAAATCCCGCAGATGGCGCTGGCGCCGTGTCACGCGATGTTCCAGTTCTACGTCGCCGACGGCCGGCTGAGCTGTCAGCTCTATCAGCGCAGCGCCGACCTGTTCTTGGGTGTGCCGTTCAACATCGCCAGCTACGCGCTGCTCACGCACATGATGGCCGCCCAGGCGGGCTTGGACGTCGGTGAGTTCGTCTGGACCGGCGGTGACTGCCACATCTACGACAACCACGTCGAGCAGGTCCGCGAGCAACTGCGCCGCCAGCCGCGGGAGTATCCGAAACTTGTTCTGAAACATAGGGATTCGATCTTCGACTACACCTACGACGACATCGTCGTGGAGAACTACGATCCGCACCCTGCGATCAAAGCGCCCGTCGCGGTATGACGGCGGGCCTGGTGTGGGCTCAGTCGACGTCCGGCGTGATCGGCCGCGGCGGCGACATTCCCTGGCAGCTGCCAGAGGACCTGGCCCACTTCAAAAAGGTGACCCTGGGACACACGGTCGTGATGGGTCGGCGAACTTGGGATTCGTTGCCGGCTTCGGTGCGGCCGTTGCCTGGTCGCAGAAACGTTGTGCTGTCTCGTCAGTATGACTTCGTCGCCGACGGTGCCGAGGTGGTGGGTTCGCTGGACGAAGCGCTCATCGAAGCGGAGACGTGGGTGATCGGCGGTGGGCAGATCTATGCGCTGGCGATTCCGTACGCCAAGCGGTGTGAGGTCACCGAAGTGGATATCGAGCTCCCCCGCGACGACGACGACGCGCTCGCCCCGGTGCTCGACGAGGCGTGGGTGGGGGAGACGGGCGACTGGCTGACCAGCCGGTCTGGGCTGCGCTACCGGTTCCACAGCTACTCTCGGGCCTGACCCGACCGCGTCACCTGACATACTCGAACGCGGGGGTCGGGGTCACGGATCTACCAAGCGTTCCCAGGGAGGGGGGAAATTTGGCAGTGGTAAGCGAACCCGCAAAAATGTTCTCGCGCAGGTTCATGGGCTACGACCTGGCCGCGGTTGATGCCCACATCGAAATGTTGACCACCAAACAGCAGTTGCTGCTCGACGACGTCGAGAGCCTGAGGGCCCGGCTGCGGGAATCCGGCGAGGAGGCCGCCGCGTTGCGCAAGGAGGTCGGCGTCCTCACGGACACGTCGCCCGCGCCGCACGCGGTGCAACAGCGGATGGCGAAGATGCTGCGCCGCGCCGTCGACGAGGTCTCCGAGATGCAGGCCGAGGCCCGGGCTGAGGCGGACGCGATGATCGCGGCGGCCGAGGCCGAGGTGCAAGCCGAGCAGCGCAAGCACGAAGGGGTGCTGGCGGATCTGGTCGCGCAACGAGAAGCCCTGGAAACCGACTATGCAGACACCAAAGAAAAGCTGGAGGCCGAGCTGACCAGGTTGCGCGCCGACGCTCAACAGGAGCGGGAGCAGCTGCTCGCCGACGTGAAGCAACAAGCCGATGAGTACCGTGAGCAAGCCCGGCGGGCGGTGGACGAGGCAACCGAGCGACGCATCCAGGTCTTGGAGCAACTGATGGGCGTCTACCGCGACCTCGACGGGATTCCGGCCGCTCTGGAGTCGGCGTACCACGAGCTGAAGAACCCGGCGGACGAGAAAATCAGCGCGGGGTAACAGGCAGGCGGCCGGAGGACAGGTATTCTCGGCGCCGTGTCCCTCCGGACCCCTCGGCTCACCGTCGCGCAAGCCCGGCGGATAGCCGTTGCGGCTCAAGCATTTAACGAGCCGCGGCCGTCGGGCAAGATCACCCGCGCGCATTTGAATCGGCTGATCTCGAGAATTCAAGTGCTCCAACTTGATTCGGTTTCAGTGGCGGTGCGCGCGCACTATGCGCCGGTGTTCAGCCGGCTCGGCCCCTACGACCGTGACGTGCTGGACCGCGCCGCCTGGGGCCCGCGGTCGGCGCGGCTACTGGCCGAGTACTGGGCGCACGAGGCCGCGCTGATGGCCGTCGACGACTGGCCGCTGATGCGGTGGCGGATGCGCCAGTACCGGCACGGCCGTTGGGGCACCCATATCGTCAAGGCCAATTCGCAGCTGATCGAGCACGTCGTCGCCGCCGTCGCCGAACTGGGGCCCAGCACGGCCGGGCAGATCGAGGCGCATCTGGCCGCCGAGCCGCGCGGGCCCCGGGGAAGCTGGTGGGGCAGCCGCAGCGACACCAAATGGGTGGCCGAGGCGCTATTCGCCTCGGGGGTGCTCACCACCGCCACCCGGGTGGGTTTCGCCCGGCACTACGACCTGGTGGAGCGGGTGCTGCCGGCCGGCGTGCTGGCCCGCCAGGTCGACGAAGACGAGGCCGTGCGCGAGCTGACGCTGCGGGCGGCCACCGCGCTGGGGGTCGGCACCGAGGCCGACATCCGCGACTACTTCCGGCTGGCCGCGGCGCAGGTAAAGCCCGCCGTTGCTCGGCTGCTGGCCGCCGGTGAGATCGAGCAGGTCGAGGTTGACGGCTGGACGGCGCCGGCCTATCTGCGGACCGGACAGGCCATGCCGCGACGGGACCGCGGCACCGCGCTGCTGTGTCCGTTCGATCCGCTGATCTTCTTCCGGCCCCGGGTGGAGCGGCTGTTCGGCTTTCATTACCGCATCGAGATCTATACCCCGGCGCCCAAGCGGCAGTACGGGTATTACGTGTGGCCGCTGCTGATGGACGGCCGGCTGGTCGCCCGGGTGGACCTCAAGGCAGATCGGGCCGCCGACGCGCTGCGCGTGGTGGGCGCGTTCGGTGAACCTGCCGAGCATCGGCCGGCGGTCGCGGCGGCGCTCACGGGCGAACTGGAGTCGATGGCATCGTGGCTCGGCTTGGGCACGGTCAGTGTCTCCGGCCGCGGCGATCTGGCCGGGGAATTGCGCGCGGCCGTTAAGCGGGTCAGCTGATGGTGCCATCGAGGGGCAAAGAGCTCAAAGACACGCTCTGGAAAGCAGCCAACAAACTGCGCGGCTCCTTGTCGTCCAGCCAGTACAAGGACGTCATCCTTGGGCTGGTGTTCCTGAAGTACGTCTCGGCCACGCACTGGAAGTCCCTGGCGGACAACGCCAAATCGCCGGACATCAATCGCCTGGCCGACGAAGCGATGCAGGCCGTGATGGCGGCCGACCCCGCACTGGCCGACATGCTCCCGGGGCTCTACCACACCGTGGATCAACGCCGGATCGGCGAGCTGATCGAACTGTTGGACGGTGCGCGATTCGACGGATGGGGCGCCCGGGACCTGATGGGAGAGGTGTACGAGTACTTCCTCGGCAACTTTGCTCGTGCGGAAGGGCAGCGCGGCGGCGAATTCTTCACTCCGCCAAGCGTTGTGCGGTTGATTGTCGAGGTACTGCAACCGTCGAGCGGGCGGGTGTACGACCCGTGCTGTGGATCGGGTGGGATGTTCGTCCAGACCGAGAAGTTCATCGCGGCGCGTGACGGCGACCGGTCGGAGATCTACGGGCAAGAGAGCGTCGAGCAGACCTGGCGGATGGCGAAGATGAACCTGGCCATCCACGGCATCGACAACACGAAATTGGCCCGGGGTGACACCTTCATCCATGACCATCATGCCGGCGTGCAAATGGACTACGTGCTGGCCAATCCGCCGTTCAACATCAAGGATTGGGCGCGCGACGAGCACGATCCGCGGTGGCGTTTCGGCGTGCCGCCCGCCGGCAACGCAAACTTTGCGTGGGTCCAGCACATCCTGTCCAAGCTGGCGCCCCGCGGCCAGGCGGGCGTGGTGATGGCCAACGGCTCGATGTCCTCGAACTCCGGTGCGGAAAAGGAGATTCGGGAGCGGATCGTCGAGGCCGACCTGGTGTCGTGTTTAGTCGCGCTGCCCGCAAACCTGTTCCGCAGCACCGGTATTCCGGTGTGCGTGTGGTTTTTCGCGATGGACAAGCGCGAGCGAAGCGGTCAGGTGTTGTTCGTCGATGCACGCGGCCTCGGGCACCTGGTGCGTCGCGCCGAGCGGGTGTTGACGGGCGACGAGATCACCGGCATCGGACACGCCTTCAATAGCTGGTCCGGGTCGGACGAAGCTACCTACCAGGATGTTCCGGGGTTTTGCCGGTCGGTGCCGCTGGACGAGATCCGGGCCGCCGAGTATGTGCTCACGCCCGGTCGGTATGTGGGTGCCCCGGCGGGCGAGGAAGACGGAGAGGCCGTCGGCGACAAGGTCGCGCGGCTGACCAAGGATTTGCTTGCGGCGCTGGACGAATCCGCGCGGGTGGAGCAGACGGTGCGCGAACAGCTGGAGCGGCTGTGGTGAACGTGCGGCTGGGAGATCACCTCGACTTCAGCAACGGAACCATCCCGCCGGTCCGTGACTCAAATGGGCGATTTCCCGTTTATGGTTCCAATGGGGCAATCGGCTGCGCGGCGAGCTACAACGCCAGCGGGCCGCTGATCGTGCTCGGCCGAGTGGGATCGTATTGCGGCAGCGTGCGTTATTGCGATTCCGACGTCTGGGTCACCGACAACGCCGTGGTGTGTCGCGCGAAAGAGACTGCAGAGACACAGTTTTGGTATTACGCTCTACAGACCTGTCGGCTCAACGAACACCGGGCCGGATCCGGTCAGCCTCTGCTCAACCAGCGAATCCTGCGCGATATCTCTTTCCCGGCCGTCGCCGCGCACGAGCGCCGTCACGTCGGGGCGGTCCTCGGCGCGCTCGACGACAAGATCGCCGCCAACAACCGCGTGATATCGGCGGCCGAGGGCTTGATGCTGGCCACGGTCGAGTCCGTGACCGAGCACGCGCCGTTGTCCAGCCTCGTGAGTCGGTCAACGACGTTCGTCGACCCAGATAAATTCGACGATACCGTAGCGCATTTCAGCTTTCCGGCGTTCGACGGTGGCGCCTGGCCGGAGTCAGTCGATGCCCGATCCGTCAGGAGCGGCAAGTTCCTGCTGTCGGGGCCGTGTGTGTTGTTTTCCAAACTCAACCCGCGGATTCCGCGGGTGTGGAACCTGGTCACGCTCCCTGCCGAAATGGCTTTGGCGAGTGCGGAGTTCGCGGTGCTGATGCCGATCGGCGTCGATGCGTCGGCGCTGTGGTCGGCGCTACGGGTTGGTGAGGTGTCGGAAACGCTGCAGCAGATGGTCGCCGGCACCTCGGGTAGCCGTCAACGGATCCGGCCCCGCGACCTGCTCGCGGTTCGGGTGCGCGACGTGCGCCGGTTGTCCGCGGACGCGGCGCGCACGATCACGACGTTGGGCGGGCTGTGTCACGCGCGACGGGCCGAATCCGCGCGGCTGTCGGCCATGCGCGACGCACTGCTGCCGCTGCTGATGTCGGGCAAGGTCCGGGTCGGTGACACCGTTGAGACTGCGCTCAGGGTGCCCGACCGTGCCTGACGCAAGCCTGAACACTCCGCGCTAAGGTGAGCGCCGTGGCCGAGACGGCGCCGCTGCGCGTGCAACTGATCGCCAGGACCGAGTTTTTGGCACCGCCGGACGTGCCTTGGAGCACTGACGCTGACGGCGGCTCCGCGCTCGTCGAGTTCGCCGGCCGTGCGTGCTATCAGAGCTGGTCCAAGCCGAACCCCCGAACCGCGACCAACGCCGGCTACATCAAGCACATCATCGACGTCGGGCACTTCTCGGTGCTCGAGCACGCCAGCGTGTCCTTCTACATCACCGGCATCTCGCGGTCCTGCACGCATGAGCTCATCCGGCACCGGCATTTCTCCTACTCGCAGCTGTCGCAGCGCTATGTGCCCGAAGGCGAATCTCAGGTCGTCGTGCCGCCGAGCATCCAGGACGATGCCGAGTTGAAGCAGATCCTGACCGCCGCCGCCGATGCCAGCCGCGCCACCTACACCGAGCTGCTGGCCAAGCTGGAAGCCAAATTCGCCGATCAACCCAATGCGGTGCTGCGCCGTAAGCAGGCCCGCCAGGCCGCCCGCGCGGTGCTGCCCAACGCGACCGAGACGCGCATCGTCGTGACCGGGAACTATCGCGCGTGGCGGCACTTCATCGCCATGCGGGCCAGCGAGCATGCCGATGTGGAAATCCGCCGCCTGGCCATCGAGTGCCTGCGGCAGCTCGCCGAGGTCGCCCCGGCGGTGTTCGCCGACTTCGAAATCTCGAGCCTGGCCGACGGCACCGAGGTCGCGACCAGCCCGTTAGCCACCGAAGCCTGAGGCCCGGGACTAACAACCGGGACAAACGCGCGCTCGCGCGGGTGGGAAATGGTTTGGTACTACCAGGTAACCTGGAGAACCGTGACCTCCGTCGGATTCGACGCCCCTGCGCGCCTCGGAACCCTGCTGACCGCGATGGTGACGCCGTTTGCCCGGGATGGCTCACCGGACTACGCCGCCGCGGCCAAGCTGGCCAATCACCTGGTGGACGCGGGGTGCGACGGTCTAGTGGTCTCGGGAACCACCGGCGAGTCGCCGACCACCACTGACGCCGAGAAACTCGAGCTGTTGCGGGTGGTGTTGGAGGCGGCCGGCGACCGGGCGCGCGTCATCGCCGGTGCTGGCAGCTACGACACCGCTCACAGCGTCCGCCTGGCCAAGGCCTGCGCGGCCGAAGGCGCACACGGGTTGCTGGTGGTCACGCCGTACTACTCCAAGCCGCCCCAGCGGGGGCTGTTTGCCCATTTCCACACCGTCGCCGACGCCACCGAACTGCCGGTGTTGCTCTACGACATTCCGCCACGGTCGGTGGTGCCGATCGAGTCCGACACGATCCGGGCGCTGGCGTCGCATCCGAACATCGTCGGGATCAAGGACGCCAAGGGTGACCTGCTCAGCGGTGCCCAGATCATCGCCGAGACGGGACTGGTCTACTACTCGGGCGACGACGCGCTGAATCTGCCCTGGCTGGCCATGGGCGCCACCGGCTTCATCAGCGTGATCTCGCACGTGGCCGCCGGCCAGCTCCGAGAATTGTTGTCCGCCTTCGGTTCCGGTGACCTCGCCACCGCCCGCAAGATCAACGTCGCACTCGCCCCACTGTGCAACGCGATGGCGCGACTGGGCGGAGTGACGATGTCCAAGGCAGGCCTGCAGCTGCAGGGCATCGATGTCGGCGACCCCCGGCTGCCGCAAGTGCCGGCGACGTCGGAGGAGATCGAAGCGCTGGCCGCCGACATGCGTGCGGCGTCGGTGCTCAGATAACTACAAGGTGAGTTAAATATGAACGTCGACCTCCCCCCGCCCGGCCCGTTGGCCGCGGGTGGGCTGCGGGTGACTGCGCTGGGCGGCATCAACGAAATCGGCCGCAACATGACGGTTTTCGAGCACCTGGGCCGGCTGCTGATCATCGACTGCGGCGTGATGTTCCCCACTCACGACGAGCCCGGCGTCGACCTGATCCTGCCCGACCTGCGTCACATCGAAGACCGGCTCGACGACATCGAGGCGCTGGTGCTCACCCACGCCCACGAGGACCACATCGGGGCAATCCCGTTCCTGCTGCGGCTGCGGCCCGACATCCCGGTGGTCGGCTCGAGGTTCACCCTGGCGCTGGTCGCCGCCAAATGCCGCGAGTACCGCATCAAACCGGTGTTCGTCGAGGTCAAAGAGGGTCAGAGCAGCAGGCACGGCGTGTTCGAGTGCGAGTACTTCGCCGTCAACCACTCCATCCCGGACGCGCTGGCCATCGCGGTCTACACCGGCGCGGGGACGGTCCTGCAGACCGGCGACATCAAGCTCGACCAACAGCCCCTCGGCGGGCGGCCCACCGACCTGCCCGGCATGTCCCGGCTCGGCGACGCCGGCGTCGACCTGCTCCTGTGTGACTCGACCAACGCCGAGCACCCCGGGGTAGGGCCGTCGGAAAGCGAGGTGGGCCCGACGCTGCACCGGCTGATCCGCGGCGCGGACGGTCGCGTCATCGTGGCGTGCTTCGCATCCAACGTCGACCGGGTGCAGCAGATCATCGATGCCGCGGTGGCATTGGGCCGGCGAGTCTCGTTCGTCGGGCGATCGATGGTGCGCAACATGGGCATCGCGCGGGACCTGGGCTTCCTGCGGGTCGACGATTCCGACCTGATCGAAATCGGCGCCGCCGAGATGATGCCGCCCGAACGGGTCGTGCTGATCACCACCGGCACCCAGGGTGAGCCGATGTCGGCGCTATCGCGGATGTCGCGCGGGGAGCATCGCAGCATCACACTGACCGCGCACGATCTGGTGATCCTGTCGTCGTCGCTGATCCCGGGCAACGAGGAAGCGGTCTACGGCGTCATCGACTCGCTGGCCAAGATCGGGGCCCGCGTCGTCACGAATCAACAAGTGCGCGTTCATGTTTCCGGGCATGCGTACGCGGGCGAGTTGCTGTTTCTGTACAACGGGGTGCGCCCGCGCAATGTGATGCCGGTGCATGGCACCTGGCGGATGCTGCGCGCCAACGCCAAGCTGGCCGTCAGCACCGGAGTGCCGCCGGAGTCAATTGTGTTGGCCGAGAACGGCGTCAGCGTCGACCTGGTGGCCGGCAAGGCCAGGATCGTCGGCGCGGTACCGGTCGGCAAGATGTTCGTGGACGGGTTGATCACCGGCGACGTCGGCGATATCACGCTGGGCGAACGCCTCATCTTGTCGTCGGGTTTCATCGCGGTGACCATCGTGGTCGAACGCGGCACGGGGCGTCCGGCGGCCGCGCCACACCTGCATTCGCGCGGATTCTCCGAGGATCCCAAGGCGCTCGAGCCCGCCATGCGCAAGGTCGAAGAAGAACTCGAGCAGCTGGTAGCCAACAATGTGACCGACCCGGTGCGCATCGCGCAGGGGGTGCGCCGCACCATCGGCAAATGGGTGGGTGAAACCTACCGCCGGCAACCGATGATCGTGCCGACCGTCATCGAAATCTAAGTCTTCTCCGCTAGGTCTTTTCTGCAAAAGCCGACCATTCCAGCTCCGACGCCGGGAGTTGGCGGCCCGCGGGCTCGACGTAGCGCCGCAAAAACTCGTCGGGCCCGGCCTGCTCCACCAGCCGCCAGCCGTAATCGCCGATGAACGCGGCGACCTCGTCGGGCTCCAGGCCGAACTGCCAAATCTCGTGACGCTGGCGGGTGTTGCGATACAACGTCCGGGTGCCGTAGAGGTCAGTGCCGTCGATGAAGTGACGCCGGACGTAGGTGAACACCAGGCGGCTGCCGGGGGCGGCCGCGCGCAGTCCCTCCAGCGTGCGTCGGACACCGTCCTCGGTGAGATATTGGGTCACGCCCTCGCAGACGAAGAACGCCCGGTAATCGGTGTGATAGCCCTGTTCGGCCAACGATGTGAGCAGGTCGTCGCGCTCGAAATCCAACGGCGCCAACCGAACTGACAGCGGCAGCTCGCCCAGTACCCGCCGGACCGTCTTGGCCTTCATGGCGATGTTGACCGGCAGGTCGACCTCGAACACCGGGATGCGGACCTGGCGGGTCACCCGGTAGGCGCGGGTGTCCAGTCCCGCGCCCAGGATGACCACCGCGTCGACATGGTCCAGCGACTCTTTGAGTTTGTCGTCGATGAAATGCTTGCGGCAGGCCAGATTGGCCCACAGCCCCGGGCCGGTGAACTCGGACGCGCGGATCATCAGGCGACGGGCCGGCCCCCACCGGGTCGCGCCGACCAGCACTCGCAGAGCGGCCGGTAGAAACAGCTCCGCGAGGTCGTCGTCCACCAAGCGGCGGCCGGGCGGCTCGTTTTGTTCCACGGCCGCCAACACCATGGGGCCAAAGGCGGTCTGCGCGACGGGATTACGCGGCATAGCTACTTATTCAAAAAGCCGGCGTCCACCGGCAATGTCACTCCGGTGATATAGCGAGCCTGGTCAGACACCAGCCACGCCACCGCATTCGCGATGTCCTCGGCTTGCAGCACCTCCACCGGCAGTGCATTGCCCAGGGCGCCAGGCGTGCTGGTCGCAGCGGCCATCTTGGCGAGCCACTCCCGGGTGAACTCGTTGTTGATCATCGGCGTTTCGACGCCGGTGGGATGAATAGAGTTGACCCGAATGTTCTGCCCTGCAAGCAGATTGGCGTAGACGCGCATCAACCCGACCACGCCGTGCTTGGCGGCGGCGTAGCCGACCGAGCCGGCATCGGGGCTGCCGACGCCGGCCAACCCGGCGGCCGAACTGATCAGCACGATGGAACCGCCGTCGCCCTGCTTGACCATCGTCGGGATCGCGGCCTTGATGGTGTTGTAGACGCCGGTGAGGTTGACGTCGATCACGTCGCGCCACCCGTCGTCGCCGGATGCCATCGGCGCGATGCCGGCGTTGGCCACCACGATGTCCAGGCGGCCGAACTCGTCGAGCCCGGCCTGCAGTGCCGCGGACAGCGATTCGCGCTCGCGGACGTCACCCTGCTTGGCCACGATGCGGCCACCGCTGTCCTCGACGAGCTTGACGGTGGCGGCCAGGTCGTCCGCGGTGGCCAGCGGGTAGGGCACGCTGGCGATCTGGTCGCACAGGTCGACCCCGATCACGTCGGCGCCGTCGGACGCCAGCCGGACGGCATGTGCACGCCCCTGGCCGCGCGCCACGCCCGTGATGAACGCGACTTTCCCCTCCAGCGGGCGCCCGCTCACTTGCGTATTTGGCCTCGGAGCTGGCCCAAGTCCGGGTCGCCCGCGGGAATCGGCTGCAGCATCTTGATGTCCGGCGCCCCGGCCAGGTGCTCGCCGGCCGCGGTGAACATCTTGGCGACCGCGGGTGCGCTGCTGTGCGCCTTGAGCGCCTCGTCGTCGGCCCACTGCTCGACGAACACGAACGTCTCGCCGCTCTGCTGCAGCGAGTACAGCTGGCACCCGGGCTCGCTGTGCACCTCTTCGACGGCGGTGGTGAGGATGTCGCGGACGGTGTCCACCGACTCGGGTTTGACGGTCAACGTTGCGACGACGACGACGGGCATGCTGGGCCTCCTGGGCGGTCTGCGATCCGGTGGCGGCAGGGGTTCGCTCACCGATCGTCACCCTACTCACGCGGCCGGGTGCCCGGCCGGTCAGTCTCCTGATCGTTCCAGCGTGATGTCGAGCTGTTGCGCTGGGCACGTACCCGCGGCATCGAAGCGGACGGTTCCGGTGACCTTTGACAGCGGACGCGAAACAGGTTGTGGGAGAACGTATTCCTCATGCTTCACGGTCTTGGCCGTGCTGCCGTCCGGGCACTTGACCTCGGTGCGCTGGTCGAGCTGCCATTTGCCGTTGTTGAACAGCAGCGAACTCACCACCGTCTTCTCGTCGGCCAGATAAGACCTGAACGTCGCGCACTGGTCGGTGTTGCGCACGCACATGGTCTGCATGGCGACGCGCAGGGGCACCCCCGGTCTCGGGGAGTCGTGCAGAACGCTTGTCTCGTTGTAATGGCCGGTGAGGCCTTCGGGCCGGGACGGCGAGCGGGCGGCCTGTTCGCCGGGATCGGCGACCGAAACGGCCGCATCCACTTTGCCCTGGCGGGTGACCGTCACCGGCGTCGAGGTCGCCACGGTGCAGTCCGGACTCGGGTTCATCGCCACGTAGGACGTTCCGGTCAGGCTGCCGTCGGGCTGGGGCTGCAGGATCCATGCGGTGATCGACGGGCCTTTGACGTCGTTACCGGGGCATGCGTCGTCCCGGCGGAGCGCCATCTGCCAGTGACCATCGACGTAATCGAACACCAGATCGACCGCGGTATCAGACTTGCGTTTCGGGTCGTCGTCGGCCAGTTGCGTCGCCGTCGCGAAGCAGCCCGAATCGGTGCATGTTGAGCGCAGCGCATAGAAATGGGTTCTGGATTTGGTGGGCTTGGCCTCACCGCCCGCCAGCTGCTGGCTGCCGTCGAAATCCAACCGGTAGGTGCCGTCGAAGCTGGGCGCGGATGGCTTGGGAGCCTTCGACGCGGCCGGGGTTCCGCGGTCGCCGCAAGCGGCAAGCACGGCCAGGCTGAGGGCGGTCACGAACACGGTACGGAAGATGCGCACGGCGAGTCATTGTGTAGACCGCGGTGGGACCAGTCAATGCGACGTCGGTTACCAGTGTGGCGGGTGGTGCAGATGGTGTATCTGCGACTAGTCTTGCGGGCATGGCTAGTAAGACCGCGACCCGCTCCGGCGCCCGAACGAGCAGGTCAAAGGCCACTTCCCGGGCTGGCGCAACCCGGAATGCGCGTCCGGCGAAGCCGACTAGGCCATCGAGACCGCGCAAACCGGCCCGTAAGCCCATCCGGCGGCAGCATCGATCGCTGCTGGTCGCCGCGGGGCTGACGTGTGGCCGCGCGGCGCGGGCGACCTGGCTGATGGCGGCCCGGGGTACCGGGGGTGCCGCGCGGTCGATCGGGCGGGCCCGCGACATCGAGCCCGGGCATCGTCGCGACGGGATCGCGCTGGTCCTGCTGGGCCTTGCCGTCGTCGTCGCCGCGAGCTCGTGGTTCGACGCCGCGCGGCCGATCGGCGCGTGGGTGGACGCCGTGTTGCGCACTCTCATCGGTTCGGCCGTCCTGGCGCTGCCGGTGGTCACCGCCGCGATGGCAGTGGTGCTGATGCGCACCCAGCCCAATCCCGACGCGCGGCCCAGGCTGATCCTGGGCGGAAGCTTGATTGCCCTGTCACTTCTCGGCTTGCGCCACCTGTGGTCGGGTTCGCCGGACGACCCTGAACTGCGGCGACGGGCAGGCGGATTCATCGGCTTCGCCATCGGTGGGCCGTTGTCGGACGGGTTGACGCCCTGGATCGCAGCGCCGCTGCTGTTCATCGGGGCGATGTTCGGTCTGCTGCTGCTGACCGGGACCACGATCCGCGAAGTGCCCGAAGTGGTCCGGGCGATGTTCGGGACCAGGCCGTTCCAGCGTGACGAGGACGATTACGAGGACGGGCAGTACGAGGAAGAGCAAGAGAATTACGACCAAGCTCTCGACGAAGAGCCGCCGGCCTGGCCGTCGGCGAACATGCTCGACATCGCGCCTGAACCCGACGACACGCCCACGATCCCGGAACCCGCCCTGGAAGCCAAGGCGCCGGTCGCCAAGACCCGCCGTCGCGTCCCGCGCAAACCGGACCGTCCCGTCGACGGCCTCTACACGCTGCCGTCGCTGGACCTGCTGGTCGCGGGCGACCCACCCAAGAAGCGCAGCGCCGCCAACACCCAGATGGCCGGCGCCATCGGCGAGGTGTTGACCCAGTTCAAGGTCGACGCCGCCGTCACCGGCTGCACCCGCGGGCCCACCGTCACCCGCTACGAGGTGGAGCTCGGGCCGGGCGTCAAGGTCGAGAAGATCACCGCGCTGCAGAAGAACATCGCCTACGCGGTGGCCACCGAGAGTGTGCGCATGCTGGCGCCGATCCCTGGCAAGTCCGCCGTCGGCATCGAGGTACCTAACACCGACCGGGAAATGGTGCGACTGGCCGACGTGCTCACCGCGCCGTCCACCAGCCGCGACGACCACCCGCTGGTGATCGGGCTGGGCAAGGACATCGAGGGCGATTTCATCTCGGCCAACCTGGCCAAGATGCCGCACCTGCTGGTCGCCGGCTCCACCGGATCGGGCAAGTCCAGCTTCGTCAACTCCATGCTGGTGTCGCTGCTGACGCGGGCCACCCCGGAAGAGGTCAGGATGATCCTGATCGACCCGAAGATGGTGGAACTGACGCCGTACGAAGGCATTCCGCACCTGATCACGCCGATCATCACGCAGCCCAAGAAGGCGGCGGCCGCGCTGGCGTGGCTGGTCGACGAGATGGAGCAGCGCTACCAGGACATGCAGGCGTCGCGGGTGCGCCACATCGACGACTTCAACGCGAAGGTGCGCTCCGGTGCCATCACGGCGCCGCTGGGCAGCCAGCGCGAGTACCGGCCGTACCCGTACGTCGTCGCGATCGTCGACGAGCTGGCCGACCTGATGATGACCGCGCCGCGTGACGTCGAGGACGCGATCGTGCGGATCACCCAGAAGGCGCGCGCCGCCGGCATCCACCTGGTGCTGGCCACCCAGCGCCCGTCGGTCGACGTCGTCACGGGGCTGATCAAGACGAATGTGCCGTCGCGGCTGGCGTTTGCGACGTCGTCGCTGATCGACAGCCGGGTGATCCTGGACCAGGCGGGCGCCGAGAAGCTGATCGGCATGGGCGACGCGCTGTTCCTCCCGATGGGCGCCAACAAGACCGTCCGGTTGCAGGGCGCCTACATCACCGACGAGGAGATCCACGCCGTCGTCAACGCCTGCAAGGATCAGGCCGAACCCGAGTACACCGACGGCGTCACCACCGCCAAGCCCACCGCCGAGCGCACCGACGTCGACCCGGACATCGGCGACGACATGGACGTGTTCCTGCAGGCCGTGGAGCTGGTGGTGTCCAGCCAGTTCGGCTCCACCTCGATGCTGCAGCGCAAGCTGCGGGTCGGCTTCGCCAAGGCCGGGCGGTTGATGGACCTGATGGAGACCCGCGGCATCGTCGGGCCCAGCGAAGGGTCCAAGGCGCGCGAGGTCCTGGTCAAGCCCGACGAGCTGGCCGGAACGCTGGCGTTGATCCGCGGTGGCGCCAACGCCGACGGCTCCGACGACGAGCCCGACTTTTAGCGCGAGCAGACACAAAAGCACCGAAACCTTCGGCGTGTCGGGTGCTTTTGTGTCTGCTCGCCGGACTACAAGACCAGCAGCATCCGGGTGTTGCCCAGGATGTTGGGCTTGACGTAGCTCAGGTCCAGGAATTCGGCGACGCCGATGTCGTAGGACCGGCACATCTCTTCGAACACCTCGGCGGTGACCGGTGTCCCCTCGATCTCGGTGAAGCCGTGCCTGCCGAAGAACTCCGTTTCGAACGTCAACACGAATATCCGCGCCAATTGCAGCTCGCGGGCGACCTCGAGCAGCCGTCCGACGATCGCGTGGCCGATGCCGTGGCCGGTCACCGCGGGGTCGACGGCGACGGTACGGATTTCGCCAAGGTCAGACCAGAACACGTGTAACGCGCCGCAACCGACCACTTCACCCTCGCGTTCGGGATGTTCGGCCACCCAGAATTCCTGGACCGCCTCGTACAGCGTCACCAGGTTCTTTTCCAGCAGGATCTTGCCGGCGTAGGTGTCGACGAGGTGCTTGATCGCGGGAACGTCGGAGGTTCGCGCGCGGCGAACCACCGGCCGATTGACTCGTGGACTTTGGGTCACGGGTAACAGTATCGGCATCAGGGACGGCTGGGCTGGTCAACCGGCTATTCTGATGCCGTGTCGGGGCAGCCGCAAACGGGTTCGACCGCTTCAGCGGCAGGCCGCGTCCGGATCGCCAACCTCGCCAACGTACTCACCGGCGTGCGGCTGGTGTTGGTCCCGATTTTCTTGTGCGCCTTGTTCGTTGGGAACGGCCACGAGACGGTCGCCCGCGTCGTCGCCTTCCTGATCTTCGCGGTTGCCTGCATTACCGACCGGTTCGACGGTCTGCTGGCCCGCAACTACGGCATGGCAACCGAATTCGGCGCTTTCGTCGATCCGATCGCCGACAAGGCGCTGATCGGGTCGGCGCTGATCGGCCTGTCGATGGTGGGCGACCTGCCGTGGTGGGTCACGGTGGTGGTCCTGACCCGCGAGGTCGGGGTCACCCTGTTGCGGTTGATGGTGATTCGCCGTGGCGTCATCCCGGCCAGTTGGGGCGGCAAACTCAAGACGCTGGTTCAGGCGGTGGCGATCGGGCTGTTCGTGCTGCCCTGGGCGAGCCAGCCGGGGTTGTTCCGGGTGGGGGCATCGGTGCTGATGGGCATCGCGATCGTGCTCACCGTGGTCACCGGGGTCGACTACGTCGTCAGGACCGTCCGGGAAGTTCGCAAGACGAGCGAGTGATACGGGAACCAACCCGGTCTCTGTCCGCGTTCAGCTAGTAACGATCTCTGAAACGAGGGAGGCACGATGCCGTCATTGGTGCGCGAGGTCATTGGCGACGTGCTGCGGGGGGCCCGGACTTCGCAGGGCCGAACGTTGCGCGAAGTGTCCGATTCGGCGCGAGTGAGCCTCGGATATCTCTCGGAGGTCGAGCGCGGCCGCAAGGAGCCGTCCAGTGAGCTGCTCAACGCGATCTGCGACGCGCTGGAGGTTCCGCTGTCCGAGGTGCTGATCGGCGCCGGCGAGCGGATGGCGCGCGAGGAGCGGGACGCGCCCAGCGCTCCCAGCGTGCCGAGTGCCGGCAGTACCAGCATCGATGCCAGCACCAAGGTCGTCATTCCGCCGGTAGCGTCGCTGGCTGTGGCCTGAAGTCGCGCCGAACCGATAAATTGGGCCGCAGGCATCCAGCCCACCCGAGAAGCGAAGGCGGAGCGAACTCATGGCCAACCCGTTCGTCAAGGCGTGGAAGTACCTCATGGCGATGTTCAACTCCAAGATCGACGAACATGCCGACCCTAAAGTCCAGATCCAGCAGGCGATCGAGGAGGCGCAGCGCACGCATCAGGCGCTGACCCAGCAGGCGGCGCAAGTGATCGGCAACCAGCGTCAGCTCGAGATGCGGCTCAACCGCCAGCTGGCCGACATCGAGAAGCTGCAGGTCAATGTGCGTCAGGCGGTGACGCTGGCCGACCAGGCCACCGGCGCCGGGGACGCCGCCAAGGCCACCGAGTACAACAACGCGGCCGAGGCCTTCGCGGCCCAGCTGGTGACTGCCGAGCAGGGCGTCGAAGACCTCAAGACGCTGCATGACCAGTCGCTGTCGGCCGCGGCGCAGGCCAAGAAGGCCGTCGAACGCAACGCCATGGTGCTGCAGCAGAAGATCGCCGAACGCACCAAGCTGCTCAGCCAGCTGGAGCAGGCCAAGATGCAGGAGCAGGTCAGCGCGTCGCTGCGGTCGATGAGCGAGCTCGCCGCGCCGGGCAACACGCCCAGCCTCGAAGAGGTGCGCGAGAAGATCGAACGCCGGTACGCCAACGCGCTGGGTTCGGCCGAGCTGGCGCAGAGTTCGGTGCAGGGCCGCATGCTCGAGGTCGAGCAGGCCGGCGTCGAGATGGCCGGGCACTCCCGGCTCGAGCAGATCCGCGCTTCGATGCGTGGCGATGCGCTGCCGACGGGCGGAACGCCCGCCTCTCCCGGAGCCGCCCCGGCGACCGGCACGACGAGCGGGCCGGTGTCCGAGAAGCCCCTGGGTCAGTAGCAGGGACGATCTGACATGGCAGTGAGGGCGACCCTGCGCAGGCCGTGGCACGCGGGCCTGCAGCGCGGATTGGACAGCGCCGCTGACCTTTCCGCGTTGCTCGCCGCGAAAATCAGCGCGGCGGCCGACCCGCGGGCGCGGCTGTTGCGCCGCCGTCGCCGTGCGCTGCGGTGGGGCCTGATATTCACCGTCGGGTGTGTGTTTTGGGCGGTGGTGACAGTCGCGCTGGCGGTCTGGGGCTGGTTCGCGCTGCTGCTGCAGATCACCGGTTTCGTTGCGGCCGTGCAGGCGATTCCGGCGACGTTGTTGTTGCTGCGCTACCGCTGGTTGCGTTCGGAGCCGCTGCCGGCGCCGCGGCCGGCTAACGCGCGGCGTCTGCCGCCGCCCGGTTCGGCTGCGCGACCAGCCATGTCGGCGCTGGGCGCCTCCGAGCGCGGGTTCTCCTCGTTGGTGGGCGTGATCGAGCGCGGCGCTCTATTGCCGGCGGACGAGATCCAGGACCTGACCGCCGCGGCCAACCGGACGTCGGCCGCGATGTCGTCCACCGCCGCCGAGGTGGTGTCGATGGAGCGGGCGGCGCACCACGCGGAGTCATCGCGGACGTATCTGGTGCCCACGATCAACGCGTTCGCCGCGCAGCTGAGCGCCGGTGTGCGCCAGTACAACGAAATGGTCACCGCCGCAGCGCAATTAGTGTCGTCAGCGAACGGGGATACCGGGTTGGTCACGTCGCAGCAGCGCTACCGTACCGAGCTGGTCGAGGCCACCGATCGGCTGCTCAGTTGGGCGCAGGCGTTCGACGAACTGGGCGGTTTGCCGCGCCGTTAGAAACTCGCTCTGAGCGACGGCAGCGCGATTCCCGCGATGCCGCGCAGGGTCGCCTTGGCCATGTCGAACATGTCAAAGTAGTCGCGCCACAGCGTGATTCGGCCGTCGTGCACCTCGAACACGCCGCATATCCAGAACTGCAGGCGCAGCGGTCCGAAGATGAGGGCGTCGCTGCGTTCGGTGAGCACCGCGGTACCGTCGGCGGCGATTCGGTGGATCTTCACCTCGAAACGCATGCGGCCTTCCATCCGGCGAAACAGCTGCATCGCGCGGTGGCGGCCGTGGATCGTCGGCAGGCCGACGTTCTCGTACACGAGATTGTCGTGCAGCGCCGCGTCGGCTGCGTCGAAGTTCTCATCTTGTAGCGCGTAGAGGAAACCCTCGACCGTGCGGATGCTTTCACCAGTCTCGGGGGATGTCTGCGTCAGGTCGGTCATGCTCGCCAGCGTACGGCTCAGCAGCTGTGGCAGGGTAGGTCGGTGCGCGTCGCCGTCGTCGCCGGGCCTGACCCGGGGCACTCGTTCCCCGCGATCGCGCTGTGCCAACGCTTCGCCGCAGCGGGCGACGAGCCCACCTTGTTCACCGGGGTGGAATGGATCCAAGCCGCCCGCGACGCCGGGGTCGACACTGTCGAGTTGGATGGGCTGGCGGCGTTGGACGACGATCTGGACGCCGGCGCCAGGATCCACCGTCGCGCCGCGCGGATGGCCGTGCTCAACGTGCCGGCGTTGCGGGACTTGGCGCCCGATCTGGTGGTCTCCGACGTCATCACCGCCGGCGGTGGCATGGCCGCCGAGCTGCTGGAAATCCCGTGGATCGAGCTCGACCCGCATCCGCTGTACCTGCCGTCGAAGGGTTTGCCGCCGATCGGCAGCGGTCTGGCGCCCGGCACCGGCGTGCGGGGTCGGCTGCGAGATGCCGTCATGCGCGCGCTGACGGCGCGGTCGGTGCGCGCCGGGATGCGGGAGCGCGCGACCGTCCGGGTCGAGATCGGGCTGCCGGCCCGCGATCCCGGGCCGCTGCGGCGGCTGATCGCCACACTGCCCGCGCTGGAGGTGCCCCGCCCGGATTGGCCGGCAGAGGCTGTCGTGGTGGGCCCGTTGCACTTCGAGCCGACCGACCGGGTGCTCGCGATCCCGCCCGGCTCCGGCCCGGTGGTCGTGGTCGCGCCGTCGACCGCGCTGACCGGGACCACGGGCTTGGCGGAGCTGGCGTTGGGTTGCCTGACGCCGGGGGAGACGCTGCCGTCGGGGTCGCGTCTGGTGGTGTCGCGGCTGGACGGGACAGACCTGACCGTGCCTCCTTGGGCGACTGTGGGGCTGGGCAGCCAGGCCGAGCTGCTGAAGCACGCAGACCTGGTGGTCTGCGGCGGCGGGCACGGGATGGTGGCTAAGACGCTGCTGGCCGGGGTCCCGCTGGTGGTGGTGCCCGGCGGCGGGGATCAATGGGAGATGGCCAACCGGGTGGTACGACAGGGCAGTGCGCGGCTGATCCGGCCGCTGACCGCCGAAGCTCTGGTGGACGCGGTGGGCGAGGTGCTGTCGTCGCCGCGGTATCGGGAGGCCGCTCGCGCCGCCTCGGCCGGCATCGCCGAGGTCGCCGATCCGGTCCAGGTGTGCCATGAGGCGCTGGCTTTGGCGGGCTAGCGATCTGGGTATGTTTTTTGACGTGCGGCTGACGGAGTTCAACGATCGGGTGGTTTTGCGATTCGGCACGGCTTACGGCGCGTCGGTGCTGGCCGACCACGTGCTGACGGGCTTCGGCGGCCGCACCGCCGCGCAGGCGATCGAGGAGGGCGTCGACCCCCGCGATGTGTGGCGGGCGTTGTGCGTCGACTTCGACGTGCCCCGCGAGCAGTGGTGATCGGATTGGGATCGAGACGGCGCACCGCAGGCTCGACTTTTACAGCGGGCAGTCGCCGCATTTGCCCCCGTTGGGGATGCGGTAGAACAGGCAGCAGCTGCGACGCCGGAAGCCCAGCTCGCCACTGATGATCGTCCCGGACCCGCCCAGTCTGCCGGTGTCCAGCAGCGAAATTGTGATGTCGGCGATCAGCTCGCGCAGGTCGGGCCGCGCTGAAAGCAGCGCTCTTGAGGCTCCAAGGAGCGCCGACGCGATGTTGCCGGTCAGCAGGCCGGGCGCCAGCTTGTCCCGCAGGCCGGCCTCGAGCGGTTCCATGTGCTGTTGCACGACGGTGCGGTACAGCAACTCGGGCGAACACGTGACACACTCACCGACGGGTTCGGGCAGTCGCAACGCGGCCCCGTCGTCGGCTCGTTGCAGCCCACTCAGGTCCGGGATCACGCCGTGGCCAAGGGCGCAGGCGAGGACGGGCGACCACAGCCGCGTGGCTTGGCCCAGGTGAACCAGGGAGGCGCCGATCCGCGACTCGGTGGTGCCGTAACGCCTGATGGTGGCCTCGATCAAATCCGCGTAGCCGCCGGCGTAGGACTGGCTTATCGGGTGCCATCCCGCTGCGGTGCCGCCGACGGTCAACGCGAAAAAACCTCCGTAGGAGGAGATGTCGGACAGCTCCGCGGAGATGTTCACGCGTCACACGCTAGGCCGTTTCGCGGCGTGTCTGACTTGAATCGAACAGGTGTTCGTCTACTGTGGTGATTATTCGGAGATGCGGACTTGTCGGTGGCCTTCTCTAGTGTCACGGCCAACCGACCGACAACGGTCATGAACATCGATTACAGGAGAAGCAACATGGCGCAAGTCCCCGATCGTGAGAAGGCTCTCGAGCTGGCGATGGCCCAGATCGAGAAGAACTACGGCAAAGGTTCGGTGATGCGCCTCGGTGACGAGGTGCGTCAGCCGATCTCGGTCATTCCGACCGGATCCATCGCCTTGGACGTGGCCCTGGGCATCGGCGGCCTGCCGCGCGGCCGGGTCGTGGAGATCTACGGTCCGGAATCCTCGGGTAAGACCACCGTCGCACTGCACGCGGTGGCCAACGCCCAGGCGGCCGGCGGCGTCGCGGCGTTCATCGACGCCGAGCACGCTCTGGACCCCGATTACGCCAAGAAGCTCGGCGTCGACACCGATTCCCTGCTGGTCAGCCAACCGGACACCGGTGAGCAGGCCCTCGAGATCGCCGACATGCTGATCCGCTCCGGCGCGCTCGACATTGTCGTCATCGACTCGGTGGCGGCGTTGGTGCCGCGTGCGGAACTCGAAGGCGAGATGGGGGACAGCCATGTCGGGCTGCAGGCCCGGCTGATGAGCCAGGCGCTGCGGAAAATGACTGGCGCGCTGAACAATTCGGGAACCACGGCGATCTTTATCAACCAGCTCCGCGAAAAGATCGGGGTGATGTTCGGCAGCCCCGAAACCACAACGGGTGGCAAGGCTTTGAAGTTCTACGCGTCGGTGCGCCTGGATGTGCGGCGGATCGAGACACTCAAGGACGGCACCGACGCGGTCGGTAACCGCACCCGGGTCAAGGTCGTCAAAAACAAGGTGTCGCCGCCGTTCAAGCAGGCCGAGTTCGACATCCTCTACGGCAAGGGCATCAGCAAGGAGGGCTCGCTGATCGACATGGGCGTCGATCAGGGCTTCATCCGCAAGGCCGGTGCCTGGTTCACCTACGAGGGTGAGCAGCTCGGTCAGGGCAAGGAGAATGCCCGCAACTTCCTGCTGGAGAACGCCGACACTGCCAACGAGATCGAGAAGAAGATCAAGGAAAAGCTCGGCATTGGCGCGGTTGTGACCGATGAAGACGTCTTGCCCGCCCCCGTCGACTTCTGAGCCACCTCGCGAGGAGCTGGCGCGGGCACTGTGCCTGCGCCTGCTCACCGCGAGGGCGCGAACACGGGCCGAGTTGTCGGGTCAGCTGACCAAACGCGGCTATCCCGATGACATTCGTGATCGAGTGTTGGATCGGCTGGCGGCCGCTGGCCTGATCGATGATGCCGACTTCGCCGCGGAGTGGGTGCGGTCTCGGCGGGCGCACTCGGGAAAAAGCAAGCGCGCGTTGGCTGCCGAGCTGCACGCCAAGGGCGTCGACAACGACATCATCACCACGGCGTTGGGCGGCCTGGATGCCGCTTCCGAGCGCGAGCGGGCCGAGCAGTTGGTCCGGGCCAAACTGCGCCGGGAAGTGCTGGGCGACGACGATACGCGGGTGAGCCGCAGGCTTGCGGCGATGCTGGCGCGTCGTGGGTACAGCCAGACGCTGGCGGGTGAGGTCGTCGTCGCGGAGCTGGCCGCCGAACGGGAACGCCGGCGCGTCTAACCGGCCACTACCTGCGGGTTAATGCGCTGACTCCGGGCCGCCGTACCATGGCCCCGTGACTTCGCTGGCGACTCCGGTGCGCACCTACCAGGTGCGCACGTATGGCTGCCAGATGAACGTGCACGATTCCGAGCGGCTGGCCGGCCTGCTGGAAGCGGCCGGCTACCAGCGGGCCGCCGACGACGCCGACGCGGACGTGGTGGTCTTCAACACCTGCGCCGTCCGGGAAAACGCCGACAACAAGCTGTACGGCAACCTCAGCCACCTGGCGCCGCGCAAGCGCGGCAATCCCGACATGCAGATTGCGGTGGGCGGTTGCCTGGCTCAAAAGGACCGGGACAGCGTGCTGCGCAAGGCGCCGTGGGTCGACGTCGTTTTCGGCACGCACAACATCGGATCGCTGCCAACGCTGCTGGAGCGGGCCCGGCACAACAAGGTTGCGCAGGTGGAGATCGCCGAGGCGCTGCAGGAGTTCCCCTCGGCGCTGCCCAGCGCCCGCGAATCCGCCTATGCCGCTTGGGTTTCCATCTCCGTCGGCTGCAACAACAGCTGCACTTTCTGCATCGTGCCGTCACTGCGGGGCAAGGAGGTCGACCGCAGTCCCGCCGACATCATGGCCGAGGTGCGCTCACTGGTCGACGACGGTGTGCTCGAGGTCACCCTGCTCGGGCAGAACGTCAACGCCTACGGCGTTTCCTTCGCCGACCCGGCGCTGCCCCGCGACCGCGGGGCGTTCGCCGAGTTGCTGCGCGCCTGCGGACGCATCGACGGCCTGGAACGCGTGCGGTTCACCTCCCCGCATCCGGCCGAGTTCACCGACGACGTCATCGACGCGATGGCCGAAACGCCCAATGTGTGTCCCGCGCTGCACATGCCGCTGCAGTCCGGATCCGACCGGGTCCTGCGCGCGATGCGGCGGTCCTACCGCGCCGAACGCTACCTCGGCATCATCGACCGGGTCCGCGCGGCGATGCCGCACGCCGCTATCACGACCGACCTGATCGTGGGATTCCCCGGCGAGACCGAGGACGACTTCGCGGCCACCCTGGACGTGGTGCGGCGGGCCCGGTTCGCCGCCGCGTTCACCTTCCAGTACTCCCAGCGGCCGGGCACCCCAGCCGCTGAACTGCCCGAGCAGCTGCCGAAAGCCGTTGTGCAGGAACGCTATGAACGGCTCGTTGCGCTGCAGGAGCAGATCTGCGTCGAAGGCAATCGCGAGCTGATCGGCCAAACCGTCGAGCTGCTGGCCGCCGCCGGCGAAGGGCGCAAAGATGCCCGAACGGCGCGCATGACCGGGCGCGCACGCGACGGCAGACTGGTGCACTTCACAGCGGACGAACGCGTGCGGCCCGGCGACATCGTCACCGCGGTCATCTCCGACGCGGCGCCGCACCACCTCATCGCCGACGCGGGCATTCTGACGCACCGCCGCACCCGCGCCGGTGACGCGCACGCCGCCGGGCAGCGCCCACGCGGTGTCGGTCTGGGCATGCCAGGCGTCGGGCAGTCTGCCGCTCCGGTCAAACCCCTGGCATGTGCCCCGTGAACGAGCGCGGTGGGGACTTCGACGCCTTCCGGAACGACATCGAGGCGGCCGAACGCCGGGTCGCGCGTGAGATCGACCCCGGCGCACGGGCCGTCGTGGTCGCGGTCCTGGTGTTCGTCCTGCTGGGCTCGTTCATCCTGCCGCACACCGGCCACGTGCGCGGATGGGACGTGCTGTTCGGCAGTCACGGTGCCGGTGCGACGGGTGTCGCCCTGCCCTCGCGCGTATTCGCCTGGCTCGCGTTGGTGTTCGGCGTCGGTTTCTCCATGCTGGCGCTGGTGACGCGACGCTGGGCGCTGGCCTGGGTCGCGCTGGTGGGTTCGGCGATAGCTTGCCCCGCGGGGTTGTTGGCTATTTGGACGCGCCAGACAGCGCCCGCCGGGCATCCCGGCCCGGGTATCGGGCTGTTCGTCGCGTGGATCACCGTGATCCTGTTGACATTTCACTGGGCCCGGGTGGTGTGGTCGCGGACCATCGTGCAACTGGCGGCCGAGGAGCAGCGGCGCCGCGTCGCGGCGCAGCAACAGTCCCGGACGCTGCTCGACAGCCTAAAACCGGACGAGAATCCACCGGAGGACGAGCAGCAGCCCGGCGGCTAGGACCGGCGCGTCAGCGCCCGAGCGGCCGCGTCGGCCCACTGCCGCCACTGCTCGGCGTTAGCCATCGCCTCGTCGGCTTCTTTGGTCCGGCCGGCCGCTGCTGCCTTTTCGGCCTGTCGCTCGAATTGCTCGGCGCGGGTCCGGAACTGTTCGGCGCGGGCTTGCGCCTGCGGGTCCGACCAGTCCGATTCGCCGGCGTCGCGCACCTTCTTCTCGACCGCGCGCAGCCGCCGCTCCAGGTCGGCGGACCGCTCGCGGGGCACCCGACCGATCGCGTCCCACTTGTCGGCGATCGACCGCAATGCGGCTCGGGCGGCGTCGTTATTGCTGGTGTCGAGTTTTTCTGCTTCGGCCAACAGCGCCTCTTTGGCGGTGGCGTTGGCCAGCTGCTCGGCGTCCTTCTCCGCGGTCACAGCGTTGCGTGCGGTGAAGAACGCGTCCTGGGCGGCTTTGAAGCGTCGCCACAGCGCGTCGTCGACCTCTTTGTTCGTCCGTCCCGCCGCCTTCCAATCGGTCAGCAGCTTGCGGAATTCGGCGCTGGTAGCGGCCCAGTCCGTCGACTCGGACAACTCTTCGGCCTGCTCGCAGAGGCGTTCCTTGGACTGGCGAACTCCCAAACGCTCCCGGTCCAGCTCGGCGAAGTGGGATCCGCGGCGCCGGTTGAACGACTCCCTGGCCGCTGAATACCGCTTCCACAGCGCGTCGTCGACTTTGCGGTCCAGGCCGGTGATCGTTTTCCATTCGTCAAGGATGGCGCGCAGCCGGTCGCCGGCGATCTTCCACTGCGTTGAGTTGGCGGCCAGATCCTCGGCCTCGACCGCCAGCGCCTCCTTGCGGGTGGTCTGAGCTGCGCGGTGCTCGTCGCGTCGGGAGCGAACCGCTGTGACGATGACCTCGATCCGCGCGACCAGGTTCGTCAACCGATCCGCCAGTGCGTCGACGTCGCCCAGCACGCAGGCCGTCGGCAGCGTCTCGGCCAGCGCGATCGCGTTGGCTTTGATCTTGCGGGCGTCGCCAGTCCCGGAGGTCAGCCGCTCTTCCATCAGCGTGACCTCGGTGCTCAGATCCTCGAAGCGGCGGCCGTAGTAGGCAAAGGCGGCTTCGGCGTCGCCGGCCTGCCAGGATCCGATGGTGCGCTCGCCGGCCGAGGTGATGAGCCACACCGTGCCATCGTCGTCGACGCGCCCGACCTGGTGCGGATCGCTGACCGCATGTGCTGATAGCAGGTAGGCGGGCGGTCGTGGTCCCGGCCGAGCGCCGGGACGCGGTCCAGGCCGTGGCGCCGGCTTGGGGGGAGTGCTGGTGCTGTTGGTGCTGGTGGTGCTAGCGGTTGAGTCGGGGGTCATGCGGTCGTCACCTGCCCTTACAGTTTCTTCGCGCGGTCGCCATCCCGCGCACCTGCCGCGCGAAGCGGCACCTTGTGCGGTCCTTGAAGCTACGATGCGGCTCCCGCATCGACTCCAACAGTATTGAATCAGCTTCGCGAGCCCCGCGCGGCACCTTGGTCCGCCCGCTGATATCGACACGCGTACGGGCCGGTCACAACTCGGGGTCGGGCAGCAGAACCGGTGCGCTTTCGCCGGTAGCGTGACGCAGAACCTCATTCGGGGCGTTCGGTGGGGAAGGGTTCGCGTCATTACCGGCCGCATGCCGGTGCCCGCACGGGCCTAGCTGGCCTTCCGTCTCTCACACAGTCTGAGCATAGGTTTTACATAGGTCGCTGGGGTCGAGACCGCGGCCCGCTAGCACTACAGTGCTTGTTAACAGCTATCGAACCGCGTGTGTACTCAAGGCTTCTGGCCGGAGCGCTGATGAGGGGGTCCCGATGTCGAAGGTGGACATCGCGGCGCTGATCGCGCTGTGCGCGGCGCTGTTCTCCGCGATCGGCGACGTGATCCGGCAGCGCTCCGCGCAGGAGATCACCGACAAAGAGGTGGGCCACCTCGAGCTGTTTTTGATGTCGTTGCGGGACACCCGGTGGTGGTTGGGCGGCGCTGCGGCGATCACCAACTACAGCCTGCAGGCCGCGGCCCTGGCGTGGGGTTCGGTGGTGATGGTGACGGCGTTGCAGGTGACGGCGCTGCTGTTCGCCCTGCCGATTTACGCCCGGCTGACCCATCACCCGGTGACCCGCTGGGAGTGGCTGTGGGCGGTGGTCTTGGCCGCTTCGCTGGCGGTGGTCATCATCGTCGGGCACCCGGAGGCCGGCCAGGAGCGGGCGTCGCTGGGAACCTGGGCCATCGTGGCCGCCGTGATGGGCCCCATCCTGGTGTTGTGTGTGCTGGCGGCGCGGGTCTGGCGTGGTCGTCCGGTGGCTGCGGTGTTGCTGGCCGTGGTGGCGGGTTCGTCGTTGGCGCTTTTCGCGGTCCTGACCAAGGGAATCGTCGAGATCGCCGAAGGTGGTCCGGGGGCCGTCCTGCGGTCGTGGGAGTTCTTCCCCTGGCTGCTGGCGGCCCTGGCCGGGATGATTTTCCAGCAGGCGGCCTTCCGCGCCGGTGCGCTGACCGCCTCGCTGCCGACGATGACCGTGGCCAAGCCCGTGGTCGCGGGTGCGCTCGGGGTCATCCTGCTGAGCGAGACGTTTGACGTCCAAGGGGCCGAGGTATTTGTGCTGATCGCGGCGGTGGCGATGGTCATCGTCGCGACGGTTGGGCTGGCGCGCGGCGAGGCCGCGTCGCTGGCGGCTGGGAGCAGCGGCCGCGACGTGAAACCCACCGTCGCGGCGGAGGTCGGACCGGCCTAGGTCCAGAGACGTTAGTTTGGTGGCGTGTTGAGCGCCATCGCGATCGTGCCGTCGGCGCCGGTCCTCGTCCCCGAACTGGGCAGCGCGGCCGAACTGGCCGACCTGCGGGCGGCCGTGCTGGCAGCGGCCGCCCTGCTGCCGCCGCGCTGGATCGGCATTGGAACCGGCGCCGCCGACGACGTCCTGGACTCCGGCAGCGCGGGCTCCTTCGGCGGCTTCGGCGCCGACGTGCAAATCGCACTGTCACCGGGGTCCGCTCATCCGCCGGTCGACCTGCCGCTGTGCGCGCTGATCGCCGGCTGGGTGCGCGGCCAGGCCCGGCCCGAGGCCAGCGCGCAGGTCCGCGTCTACCGCTGCGACCATGACGCCGGCACCGCGCTGGCCTGCGGCCGGCAACTGCGTGCCGAGATCGGCGAGACGCCCGACCCGGTCGGTGTGCTCGTCGTCGCCGACGGCGCGAACACCCTGACCGAGCGCGCCCCCGGCGGCTACGACCCTGATGCGGCCGGCGCGCAGCGGACGTTCGACGACGCGCTGGCCGACGGCGACGTGGCCACCCTGACCCGGCTGCCCGACCAGATCCTGGGACGTGTGGCCTTTCAGGTGCTGGCCGGCCTGACGGAGCCGGGCCCGCGAACGGCCAAGGAGCTCTACCGGGGAGCCCCCTTCGGCGTGGGGTACTTCGCCGGTGTCTGGCAGCCGTGAGACCACTCGCGATCATCGGTCCGACGGGAACCGGGAAATCGCAGCTGGCGCTCGACTTCGCCGAACGTGCGGGCTGCCCCGTCGAAATCGTCAACGCTGACGCGATGCAGCTTTACCGCGGCATGGACATCGGAACCGCGAAGCTGCCCGTCGCGGCGCGTCGCGGCATTCCCCATCATCAACTCGACGTCCTCGATGTCGCCGAAACCGCGACTGTCGCGCGCTATCAGCACGCCGCCGCCGCGGATATCGAGGCGATCGCGGCCCGGGGGGCGGTGCCGGTGGTGGTCGGCGGTTCGATGCTCTACATCCAGTCGTTGCTCGACGACTGGTCTTTTCCGGTCACCGACCCGGCGGTGCGCGCGCGATGGGAGCAGCGGCTGGCCGAGGTCGGCGTGGCCGACCTGCACGCCGAGCTGGCCCGCCGCGACCCGGCAGCCGCGGCGACCATCCTGCCCACCGACGGGCGGCGCACGGTGCGCGCCCTCGAGGTGATCGAGCTGACCGGGCAGCCGTTCGCCGCGTCGGCACCGAGCATCGGCGCCCCGCGATGGGACACCGCTATCGTCGGATTAGATTGCGACACAACGATTCTCGATGAGAGACTGGCCCGGCGCACTGACGCGATGTTCGAGGGCGGCCTGGTCGAGGAGGTGCGGGCACTGCTGAGCGACGGCCTGCGCGATGGGGTGACCGCGTCACGCGCGCTGGGCTACGCCCAGGTACTCGCGGCCCTAGCTGAGGGTGGCACCCCCGAGCTGTTGCGCGACGCGCGTGAGCAGACGTTCGTGGGCACTCGCCGCTACGTGCGACGGCAGCGCTCATGGTTTCGCCGTGACCACCGCGTGCACTGGCTCGACGTCGCCGACGGTGCCAGCCTCGTCAGCCTCGTTGACGGCGCCTTGCAGGCGTGGCGACACGTTAGCTGAATTGCCCGACTCCTTACTCGCGCCGGTCCGGCGCTCGCCGTCGTCGAGCTAACCTGATCAGGTGGAATTCGGTAAGGGTCACGGCACCGAGAACGACTTCGTGCTGCTGCCCGACATCGGGGCCCGACTGACGCTCAGTCCCGCCCGGGTCGCCGCGCTGTGCGACCGGCGCCGCGGGTTGGGCGCTGACGGCGTGTTGCGGGTGACCACCGCCGGCGCGGCCGCGGCGGTCGGCGTGCTTGACCGCCTGCCCGACGGGGTGGGCGCCGACGACTGGTACATGGACTACCGCAACGCCGACGGGTCGACGGCGCAGATGTGCGGCAACGGGGTGCGGGTGTTTGCGCACTACCTGCGCGCCAGCGGCCTGGAGGTCCGCGACGAGTTCGTGGTCGGATCGCTGGCGGGCCCGCGACTGGTCACCCTGCACCACGCCGACGCCACCAACGCCGACGTCACCGTCGACATGGGCAAGGCCAACCGGCTGGGCAGCGGGCAGGCCGTCATCGGGGGGCGGCGGTTCTCCGGCCTGGCGATAGACGTGGGCAACCCGCACCTGGCCTGCCTGGACCCGGAACTGACGGTCGACGGACTGGCGGCGTTGGACGTCGCGGCGCCGGTGGACTTCGATCACGCGCAGTTCCCGGACGGGGTCAACGTCGAGGTGCTCACGGCCCCAGTCGGCGGTGTGATCCGGATGCGGGTCCACGAGCGTGGGGTCGGTGAAACCCGATCCTGCGGTACCGGAACGGTCGCTGCCGCCGTCGCAGCGCTGGCCGCTGATGGGCCTGCGGGCGCCGCCACGGGCAGCCTCACCGTCCGCGTCCCGGGTGGTGACGTCGTGGTCACCGTCACCGACGCGTCCAGCTACTTGCGCGGACCGTCGGTGCTGGTGGCCGGCGGCGACATCGCGGACGCCTGGTGGAACGCGCTGTAATTCGGATGCATCACCGCCGGCGACGTGCCACCATCGAAAGTGGTTATGACTTTTCCTGATTCGCCCGACACGGGCCCCGTAGACCCGGCGCCCAGCGTCGGCGAGCTTGCTCTCGAAGACCGATCGGCGCTGCGCCGCGTCGCTGGGCTGTCCACCGAGCTCGCCGACGTCTCCGAGGTCGAATACCGCCAGTTGCGGTTGGAGCGCGTTGTGCTGGTGGGGGTGTGGACCGAGGGCAGCGCCGCCGACAACCAGGCCAGCATGGCCGAACTGGCCGCCTTGGCCGAAACCGCGGGCTCACAGGTGCTCGAAGGGCTCATCCAGCGGCGCGACCGGCCCGACCCGTCGACCTACATCGGTTCAGGCAAGGCGGCCGAACTGCGCGAGGTGGTCTTGGCGACCGGCGCCGATACCGTCATCTGCGACGGTGAACTGTCCCCGGCGCAGCTGACCGCGCTGGAGAAGGCGGTCAAGGTGAAGGTCGTCGACCGCACCGCGCTGATCCTGGACATCTTCGCCCAGCACGCCACCAGCCGGGAGGGCAAGGCGCAGGTGGCGCTGGCGCAGATGCAGTACATGCTGCCGCGGCTGCGCGGCTGGGGTGAGTCGATGTCGCGGCAGGCCGGCGGCCGCGCCGGCGGCAGCGGCGGCGGGGTGGGGCTACGTGGTCCCGGTGAGACCAAGATCGAGACTGACCGGCGCCGCATCCGCGAGCGGATGGCCAAGCTGCGCCGTGAGATCACCGCGATGAAGCAGGCCCGCGACACCCAGCGCAGCCGCCGGCTGAACAGCGAAACCCCGTCGATCGCCATCGTCGGCTACACCAATGCCGGCAAATCCAGCCTGCTCAACGCCCTCACCGGCGCCGGGGTGCTGGTGCAGGACGCGCTGTTCGCCACCCTGGAACCCACCACCCGTCGTGCGGAGTTCTTTCCCAGTTCGACGGAGGCCAGGACATTCGTGCTCACCGACACCGTCGGGTTCGTGCGGCACCTGCCCACCCAGCTGGTCGAGGCGTTCCGCTCGACGCTGGAGGAGGTGGTCGACGCCGACCTGTTGGTGCACGTCGTTGACGGCTCCGACGTGAACCCGCTGGCCCAGATCAACGCGGTCCGGCAGGTAATTTCCGAGGTCTTTTCGGACTACCAAGCGGACCATAACGGCGATGCGCCTCATGAACTACTGGTGGTGAACAAGGTTGACGCCGCCGGAGACCTGATGCTCGCTAAGCTTCGTCACGCGCTGCCCGCCGCGGTGTTCGTCTCGGCGCACACCGGCGAGGGCATCGACGCGCTGCGCCGGCGGATTTCCGAGCTCGCCGCGCCCACCGACACCGCCGTGGACGTGGTGATCCCTTACGACCGCGGCGACCTGGTGGCCCGGGTGCACGCCGACGGGCGGGTACAGGAGGCCGAGCACAGCCCCGACGGCACGCGGATCAAGGCCCGCGTCCCCGTCGCATTGGCCGCCAGCCTGCGGGAGTTCTCGGCGCGCTGACCGACCAACCGCCCGGTTGGTATATGTTGGGCGGCAGAGTTCCCGTTCGCCGGAGGTCAGCCATGAGCAGTGTCGTCAACTATCAGCGCACCCTTTTCGAACCCGAGCATGAATTGTTTCGGGAGTCGTTTCGGGCCTTCCTCGACCGCCACGTCGCGCCGTATCACGACGAATGGGAGAAGGCGAAGATCGTCGACCGCGGTGTGTGGCTGGAGGCCGGTAAACAGGGCTTTCTCGGCATGGCGGCGCCCGAGGAGTACGGCGGCGGCGGCAACCCCGATTTCCGGTACAACACGATCATCACCGAGGAAGTCACTCGGGGTCGCTACAGCGGAATCGGCTTCGGCTTGCACAACGACGTCGTGGCGCCGTACCTGCTGGCGCTGTGCAACGACGAGCAGAAGCAACGTTGGCTGCCCAAGTTCTGCACCGGGGAACTGATCACGGCGATCGCGATGACAGAGCCCGGCACCGGCAGCGACCTGCAGGGTATCAAGACCCGCGCCGTTAAGCAGGGTGATCATTATGTGCTCAACGGTTCAAAGACGTTCATCACCAACGGGATCAATTCGGACCTGGTGATCGTGGTCGCCCAGACCGATCCGGACAAAGGCGCGCAGGGCTTTTCGCTCTTGGTGGTGGAGCGCGGCATGGAGGGGTTCGAGCGCGGCCGGCATCTGGACAAGATCGGACTGGACGCACAGGACACCGCCGAACTGTCGTTCACCGATGTGCACGTTCCCGCCGAGAACCTGCTCGGCGAGGAGGGCATGGGATTCATCTACCTGATGAACAACCTCCCGCAGGAAAGGATCAGCATCGCCATCATGGCCGCCGCTGCCATCGAGAGCGTGCTGGAGGCCACGCTGCAATACACCAAGGAGCGCAAGGCTTTCGGCAAGCCGATCGGCAGCTTCCAAAACAGCCGATTCGTCCTGGCGGAGCTAGCGACCGAGGCGACCGTGGTGCGCATCATGGTCGACGAGTTCCTCGCTTTGCACCTGGAGAAGAAGCTGACGGCCGAACAGGCCGCGATGGCCAAGTGGTATTCCACCGAAAAGCAGGTGTATTTGATCGACCGCTGTCTGCAACTGCACGGCGGATACGGGTACATGCGCGAATACCCGGTTGCCCGGGCGTATCTCGACGCTCGGGTGCAGACGATCTATGGCGGCACGACCGAAATCATGAAGGAGATTATCGGTCGCGGTTTGGGTGTTTAAGCGGCGTCTATCCCGGCCGGCGCCGTGGCCAGTGCCGGAACCCCTTGTACTGCAACTGTGGTGCCCCCTGTCGGGTAAAGCCGGCGCTGTATCGCGACTCTGACGTGACACGGCATCATTTCGATATCGGCTAGATATCCGTTTTCGCACTATTTTCGGTTCGATTGGGTAATTATCGGTCGCTAGAGCAAAGTTATGCGAGCCCGGCAATATCACGGACCGAGCGGGGAACGCCTATTGTGGGCGTACCATCCGCTGGCCGGGCGAGCGGATTACGGGAATGGCTGCAGTTCAAGGTCGTATCCGTCGGCTGGGAGGCTTGGTGAACGGGCAGAGAGGTCAATTGCGCAAGCTGGTTGGACGTGCGCTGGTCAGCTTGGCGACCACGGTGGTAGCCGCCGCATTGCTGGCGCCTACCGTGGCGGCATCTCCGATAGGCGACGCCGAGGCCGCCATGATGGCTGCGTGGGACAAGGCCGGCGGCGTCACCTCACCGCTGGGCGCCCGGAAGGGTGACGTCTTCCCCGTCGGCGACGGATTCGCGCTGGACTTCGACGGCGGCAAGATGTTCTACACCACCGAGACCGGCGCCGAATATATGTACGGGCCGATCCTGGACAAGTACGAGTCGCTCGGTGGTGCGGCCACCAGCGATCTGGGATTTCCGACCATCAACGAAGTGCCCGGCCTGGCCGGACCCGACAGCCGGGCGGCGACCTTCTCCGCCGGCGACAAGCCGGTGATCTTCTGGACACCCGACCACGGCGCGTTCGTCGTCCGCGGTGCCCTCAACGCCGCATGGGACAGACTCGGCAGCTCGGGCGGCGTGCTGGGTGCTCCGGTCGGGGATGAAACCTACGACGGCGACGTGGTTTCGCAGAAGTTCACCGGCGGTGCGGTCTCCTGGAACAGAAAGGCCAAGGAGTTCACCACGGAGCCGGCGGTCCTGGCCGATCAGCTCAAAGGCCTGCAGGTCACGATCGATCCCGGCGCGACCATCAACATGGCTTGGCGGGCGGCCGGCGGCGTCAACGGTCCGCTGGGTGCCAAGCAGGGCGGTCAGCAACCCATCGGCGACGGCATCGTGCAGGCCTTTGTCGGCGGCAAGGTCTTTTTCAGCCCGGCGACCGGTGCGAGTGCGCTCGAGAGCGACGTTCTGGCGAAATATGAGTCGCTGGGCGGCCCGGTCGGTAGCGGACTGGGTTTTCCCATCGCCAACGAATCGGACGGCGGCATCGGGCCGTCCAGCCGCATCGCCGTGTTTTCCGCGGCCGACAGGCCGGTGATCTTCTGGACGCCTGACCACGGTGCGTTCGTCGTGCGCGGCGCCATCAAGGCCGCGTGGGACAAGTTGCGCGGTCCCACCGGCAAGCTCGGTGCGCCGGTAGGCGATCAAGCGACGGACGGTGATGCGGTTTCGCAGAAGTTCACCGGCGGCAAGATCACGTGGAACCGCGCCAACAACACGTTCGCCACGGACCCGGCGAATCTCGCGCCGTTGTTGTCCGGTCTGCAGGTGGCGGGGCAGAACCAGCCGAGCGGCTCGGCGACGGCACCGCACGCCAAGAAGTTTGCCTGGCAGTGGTGGTGGCTGGTGGCTGCCATCGCCGCCTTGCTGCTCGCCGTGCTGGTGGGCCTGTTGGCGCTCGGTTGGTGGCGCCGGAGCCGCGCGCGCCATGCGGATCGTGAGGCTGGAGCGGCAGCGGCCTACCAGCCTGACCAAGACGCGGGCCACGACGACCACGGGCATTGGCCGCTTGAAGAGGAGGCAGGGGAGACCGGCTGGGCGCTCGCCGGCCTGGCGGAGGAAGGCACGCTTGACGGGGGCGACCCCGATGCGGTGGACACAACGCCCACACCCGTCGTGAGGGATCCGGCCTTCTCGCCAGCCGTGTTCTCCCGACCCGCCGCGCCCGAGCACCCAGATGACGCCTATCCGGACGATCTCTTCTCAGAAGGCCCGTCCGATGCCGACGTCGAGGATGACATGTTCTCCGAAGGTCCGCCTCCCGAGGTCGCCTATCCGGACGATGTCTTCACAGAAGAGCCGCTTCCGGACATCGTCCACCCGGACGACGACGTCTTCTCGGACGGGCCGGCGGCCTCGATTCCGGAAACTGCTGCCGCCGACGACGAATACCTCGACGACGTATTTTCAGAACCCGACTATCTGGAACGAACCGGGCGGCATCACGCCGAGTCGGATGGCGTCACCGAAGAAGCTGCGCCCCAGCCCGACCCCGCGCGGCGGCCGACGATCCACATGCCGCTGGCTGACCCGTACCAGATGCCCGACGGATATCCCGTCAAGGCAAGCGCGAACTCCGGCCTGTATTACCTGCCCGACAGCGCGCTCTACCATGAAACGCTCGCCGAAATCTGGTTTGCCAGTGAGGATGCAGCCCTAGCTAGCGGGTTCGTCAAGGCCGACTGACGTTTAGACCTTGCGGATCACCGTGACGACTTTGCCCAGCACCGTCGCCTCGTTGCCGGGGATCGGATCGAACGCCGGGTTGTGCGGCATAAGCCATACCTGACCGCCGGCGCGCTTAAATGTTTTGACGGTCGCCTCACCGTCGATCATGGCCGCGACGATGTCGCCGTTGTCGGCGACGTTCTGCTGTCGCAGGACGACCCAGTCGCCGTCGCAGATCGCGGCCTCGACCATCGAGTCGCCCACCACCTTCAGCAGGAACAGCGTGCCCTCGCCGACCAGCTCACGTGGCAACGGGAAAACGTCTTCGACGGCTTCTTCGGCCAGGATCGGACCGCCGGCCGCGATCCGTCCGAGGACGGGGACGAAGGCGGGTTCCGGTAAGGCGTCCGAGCCCGCGACGTCGGTGACCGGCGGCTTCACAGCACCGATGTCCTCGCCGGCACCGCGCACGTCGACAGCGCGCGGGCGGTTCGGGTCCCGACGTAGGTAGCCCTTGCGCTCCAGGGTGCGCAACTGGTGAGCCACCGAGGATGTCGAGGTCAGACCGACGGCGTCGCCGATTTCGCGGATGCTCGGCGGGTAGCCTCGGCTGGTCACCGAGGCGCGGATGACGTTCAGGATGGTGCGCTGCCGTTCGGTGAGCGCGCCGGTGGCTGAGGTGTCGTTGCTGTCGCCCATGGGACTGAATGTAGCTGCCCTGCGCCCGAGAATCAAACATGTGTTCGACACGGTGTGTTGCGGAATGCTAAGCACCCACGGACCTGGCAAAAATTAGCGAATAACAAATGTGTAACTCGCTTGCGGATCGGGTATTTCTGCCCCATGGCAGGGGTCGCGGGCGACAAACGTTGTCGGTGGTCGGGTCTAGCGTTTTGCTCGTGCGACACGCTTCGCTCAAATGTTCGGGCTTCGAACACACGAGCGACTAGAGTCGAACACACGAGCGAGAAAACGGTCCGGAGGTAGGCAGATGACACTCATCCACGAAATCCCGCCGCGTGCAGCGACTGTGCGGCGCCCGATCAACAGGCCCGGCCAATGGGACCGGGACAGGGTCGCCGGCTCGCGAAGGCCCGCACCGTCGAGGCCTGCCGGCGCGCCGATGCTCTACCGTGGCGGCGGTGTCGCGATGTCCGTCGCTCCGCACCGCAAGCGCCCCGTCCCGCTCGCGACGACGGTGGGGTTGGCGCTTCTTGCCGGCATCATCACCTTCTGGCTCGGCATTGTCGCTCATTTAGGGCAGGTGGCTAACGACTCCGGCGCCGTTGCCCACGTGCCCGACCGGCTCGGGGTGGTGCGGGTGGAAACCGGTGAATCGCTTCAGGATGTGGCGGCCCGGGTGGCGCCCGAAGCGCCAGTTCGTCAGGTCGCCGAGCGGATCCGCGAGCTCAACGGCTTGAACTCGCCGACAGTGAGCGCAGGACAGACGCTGATCGCGCCGGTCGGCTGACGGCAGGGCGGTGTACTGCCCACACGGTGGCGCACGGGTACGCTCGGGTGGTCTCGATTGGTCTCTGAGGTCAGGTTGTCGGCACGGCGAAGGAGCGGTCATGCACTGTCCGTTCTGCCGGCATCCCGACTCCCGGGTCATCGACTCTCGCGAAACCGATGAAGGCCAGGCCATTCGGCGCCGCCGGTCCTGCCCCGAATGCGGCCGTCGATTCACCACCGTCGAAACCGCGGTCTTGGCCGTGGTGAAGCGCAGCGGCGTCACCGAGCCCTTCAGTCGCGAGAAGGTCATCAAAGGGGTCCGACGGGCGTGCCAGGGCCGACAGGTGGATGAGGACGCGTTGAATCTGCTGGCCCAGCAGGTGGAAGACACCGTGCGTGCGGCGGGGTCGCCGGAGGTGCCGAGTCATGAGGTCGGTCTGGCGATCCTCGGCCCGCTGCGCGACCTTGACGAGGTCGCATACCTGCGTTTCGCGTCGGTGTACCGGTCGTTTTCGTCGGCGGATGATTTCGAGCGCGAGATCGAAGCGCTGCGCGCCCACCGCAAAGTGTCTAGCGCAACCTAACCCCGTGCCCGATCTGCACCCCGACCTTGAGGCGCTGGCGCCGCTGCTAGGTACCTGGAGCGGCAGGGGAGAAGGCAAGTACCCCACCATCCAGACCTTCGAATACCTCGAAGAGGTGGTCTTTTCCCATGTCGGCAAGCCGTTTTTGGTCTACGCGCAAAAGACGAAGGCGGTCGCCGACGGGCGGCCGTTGCACGCCGAGACGGGATATCTGCGCGTGCCCCAACCGGGCCGCGTCGAGCTGATCCTGGCCCATCCGAACGGCATCACTGAAATCGACGCGGGTACGTACTCCGCCGCGGGTGACGTCATCCTTGTCGAATTGTCCTCGACCACAATCGGATTGGCCCCGAGTGCCAAAGATGTGACCCAGCTTGGCCGTTCGCTGCGTGTCCAGGGTGACGATCTGTCGTACACGCTGCGCATGGGTGCGGTAGGCCAGCCCCTGCAGGACCACCTCGCCGCGGTATTGCGCCGAAAGCGCTGAACCGCGCCAGCGTCATTCAGTTCACTTGTCGCACATCGTCTTTCACGACATGCCCCGTCACGCCGACCCACCCCTGTGGGGTCCAGGTCGTTTCGATCACCGATCCCCTGCCCTGGGTGATGGTGAGGTCACGGCTGAGATAGTCGGTGATCCGCATCGCCGCCGACCCGGTCGCTTCGTCCTCGCGCACACCGAGATTGGAGGCGAACATCCGCGCACGCAGGCACCCGCCGGATTGATCGGTCCATGTCCACAGGTAGTGCGCGATGTCGTCGGGAAAATCGGCGGGGTCGGCGGAGAGCAGGGCGTCGACCGATTCGAGGTCGTGGATGGCGAACACGGGAGCCCACTCGGTGGGCGCGCTGATAGTGGTGAGGTCTGCGCCATGGCTTACTTGGACGATGCCGGCCGGCACCTGCAACGTGTTGATCGACACACCCTGCTCACGCAGCCACCACGACGCTCCGACGGTCGGGTGCCCGGCGAACGGGATCTCGGTTCGCGGGGTGTAGATGGTGGCGTGCGCGGTGGTCGCCGCAGTGATCTTCCCTAAGCCCGGGAGGTCGACGAATATCGTTTCGCTGTAACCTAATTGGGCTGCCAAGTCTTGGCGGTGGGAGGGTTCGACCTGGGCGGCGTCAACCACGCCGAGCGGGTTGCCGAAATTCCCGTGTGCGTCGGTGAACACGCGCAACACTGTCACGTCGATACCCATGAAGAAAACTCAGGTGGCGCTGCGTTCGTCGGAACCCATCGCGCTGAGCACCGCGACACGGGTGTCGGCCGACCCGGTGACCTTTTGTTCGCCGCCGCCGGTACGGAGCAACTCCCGCAGCGCGGCCTGGTCGTATTCGCCAGGCTCGCTGCTGTCGATGAAGCGCTGAACGACGTCGATGAAACGGGCGGGATCGTCGTGGAACGGGAAATGGCCTGAGCCTTCAAAGATTTCGAGGCGCGAGCCGGGCATCGCCGCGTGCGCCATCCATGCGTGCTGGACCGGAACCACCACGTCGCGCGTGCCCCAGACGATCAGCACCGGGATGGCCTGGGTCAAATAACATCGATCCAGCATCGTGACGATCTGCCCGCGCCAGTCCACCACCGCCCGCAAGGTGCGCGTGAACGCCGACGAGGCGGTCGGTTCCGGCAGGTCGTCAAGGATCCGCAGCACTTGCGTCAGGTCGTTGCCCAGGCCGGTGGTTCCCAGTGTGTTGCCGAGGATCTTCCCGGCCGTCCGCAGCGCGGGCAGCACCAGCGGCAAGCGCAGCAGGGCCAGTGCTTCGCTGCCCATCGGCAGCGACGCCAGCCGCAAGGCCACATTGACGTCCTTGGTGACGCCGCCCGCCCCGATCAGGATCAGGCGCTCCACCAGATGCGGGAACTGGTAGGCGAATTGCATCGCGACCCCGCCGCCCAGCGAATGACCCACGACGGTGACCCGTTCAATTTCGAGCACGCTGAGCAGGTCGCGCATCCCGTTGGCGTACGCCGCGACCGAGTAGTCGGCGCGTGGCTTGTCAGACTGCCCGTGGCCCAGCAGATCCGGCGCGATGACCGTGAACCGCTGGGCGAGCTTGGCTTGGATGGCGTTCCAGGTGGTGGAGTTGTCGCCGATCCCGTGAATCAGCAGGATCGCCGGTCCGGAACCGGCGATCCGGTAGGCCCGTTTGTAGCCGTGGATAGTGCGGAACTGCAGCGTCGGCGTGGTCACTTCCCGCACCGGGCGGAGATTGCGCTTTCGCTCAGGCATGTGGCAACCTCGCCGTCTGGTGTGGGGTCAAGGGGTCAGGATGGTCAGGACGGGTCGTCGTCGTCGGTCTTCTTCTCGGCCTGCTGGGCGAGGAATCGCTCGAATTCCGCACCGAGCTCGTCGCCGCTAGGCAGATCTTCGTCCCGCCGCAGTAACGATCTGTTCTCCTGAGCGTCGATGAACGCATCGTACTGGCGCTCGAGTGCTGTCACCACTTGAGCGACTTCCGCACTTCCCTCGACCTGCTCGTCGATCTTGGCCCGGATCTCGGCCGCCGCGTCGGTCAGCGCCGTCAGCGGCAATTCCAGTGACCCGGACTTGGCCACCTGCTCGAGCAGCGCCTGGGCGGCCGCGGGGTAGTCGGTCTGCGTCAGGTAATGCGGGACATGCACGGTGAAGCCGACCACCTCATGACCGTGCTGGGCCATCCGGTACTCCAACAGGTTGGAGGCGCTGCCGGGAACCTGGATCTCGGAGATCCACGGCTGGAAATCGGCGATCAGCTCACCGTTGTTGGAGTGCGCGGTCAGCGTGATCGGCCGCGTATGCGGGACCGCCATCGGCACGGTGCCCAAGCCGATGGTGCGTCGTACCCCCAGCCGCTCGGCCAGCAGTCGCACCGCGCCGACGAAGCGCTCCCACTTCAGGTCGGGTTCCATGCCGGCCAGCAGCAGAAACGGCGTGCCGACGCTGTCGCGCAGCGCGTGCAGGGTCAGCTCCGGGTCGTCGTAATTGGTGAAGTGATCGGTTTTGAAGGTCATCAGCGGGCGCCGCGACCGGTAGTCCAGCAAGTCGTCGATCGCGAACGACGCAACCAACTCGCTGTCCAGCGCCGCCGTCAAGTGGGTAGCTGCCAGTCGGATCGCGTGCCCCGCGTCGGAAAAGCCCTGTAGGGCGTGGACCAACACCGGACCGCGGCCGTCGGATGCCACTAGCTGGGGCGACGGGAACTCAAGCTCGTAAATTCCGGGCTGACCCGGCTGGTGGTGCTGCTCCTCAACTCGGTCTTGATCCTCCGGCATGGTGCTGCCTCCTCTCTGGGGGCCAGTAACCAGTGTCCCCCAATCGATGGGCACTAGCCGTTTCTCATGTCGCCGAACGCGCCAGCGGCTCGGGCGGTGCTGAATTTGCCGGCAAGACGATTAGTGCGATTGTTACAGGCGACCACCGATCGCCGGTCGGTGGTCGGGCATGATGGGACTCAAATGCGCACGATGAGGGTATTGCTGTGCCTGTTAGTCAGCCTGCTGGCAGGCCTGACGCTGCCGCTGGTTTCGTGCAGCAGGCCCGTCAGCCCCCCCGGGGTCGCTCTGCCCGCGCCCAAGCCACGCCCGAGCGTACCCGCGAAGCAGCTCGGCGACCCCGGGCGCGTGGGTGTGGCAGGTCCGGTGGACCCCGACCCGCGGGTGGGCGCCGTCTTCTTCGACGGCGGCACTCGGCACTCGTGCACGGCCTCGGTGGTGCATTCGAAGGGTGGAGACCTCGTCCTGACCGCCGCGCACTGCCTGTCCGGGGGCTTGCAGGCGGAGTTCGTCCCCGGCTTCGCCGGCAACGCCGCTGACATGTGGACGCTCGTCGAGTTGTACTTCGATCCCCGCTGGCTCGCCGGCAAGGATCCGCGCGCCGATTATGCGGTCGCGCGGGTGAGCGGCGCCGTCGGCGGATCGCTCGAGGCGCACGTCGGCTCCGCGCTGTCCCTGGCCCCGGCGCCCGCAGTGGGCAGCCGGGTCAGCGTGATCGGTTATCCGGGTGGCGTGGGCGGCCTGCCCATCGGCTGTCAGTCCAGTATTGCGTTGTCCGACAGCGGTTTTCCCTCGTTGCCGTGCGAAGGACTGGTCGACGGCACCAGCGGCGCGCCCTGGATCAGCGGTTCCGCGGTCACCGGGTTGATCGGTGGCCTGGAGGGTGGTGGGTGCGCGGAAAACGTGTCGTACTCCGCGCCGTTCGACGAGCACACCGCCGCGCTGCTGGCGCGCGCCGAGGGCGGCGGCCCCGGCGACAACGGGCCCATCGACTACCGGGACCCCTGCTAGCGGCGGAACTGGCTGAGCGCGCGCATCTTATTGGTCACGTCCAGCGCGGCGACCTTGTAGGCCTCGGAGAACGTCGGATAGTTGAACACCGCGTCGACCAAGTAGTCGACGGTGCCGCCGCAGCCCATGACGGCCTGTCCGATGTGCACCAGCTCGGTGGCGGCAGTCCCGAAGATGTGCACCCCGAGCAGCTTGTGGTCGTCGGTGGACACCAGCAGCTTCAGCATGCCGTAGGAGTCTCCGGCGATCTGGCCGCGGGCCAGTTCCCGGTACCGCGCCACGCCCACCTCGTAGGGAATCGATTCCTCGGTCAGCTCCACCTCGGTGGCACCGACATAAGAGATTTCGGGGATCGAATAGATGCCGATCGGCTGCAGGTCGGTGATGCCGTCGCAGGTTTCCCCGAACGCGTGGTAGGCGGCGAGTCGGCCCTGTTCCATCGACGTCGCGGCCAGGGCGGGGAATCCTATGACGTCGCCGACGGCGTAGATGTGCTCGACCTTGGTCCGGAACTTGTCGTCGACCCAGATCCGGCCGCGGCTCTCAGTCTCGATGCCGGCGTTGTGCAGTTCGAGGTGCTCGGTCTGACCCTGGCGTCCCGCGGAGTACATCACCGTGTCGGCGGGAATCTGCTTGCCGCTGGCCAAGGTGGTGACGGTGCCGACGGCGCCGACGTCAACCGCGGTCACCTCCTCGCCGAACCGGAAGGTCACCGCCAGGTCGCGCAGGTGGAATTTCAGCGCCTCGACCACCTCGGGGTCGCAGAAGTCGAGCATGTCGGCGCGCTTCTCCACCACAGTCACCTTGGTGCCCAGTGCGGCGAACATGGACGCGTACTCGATGCCGATCACCCCCGCACCGACCACGACCATTGAGGTCGGCAGCGACTTGAGATCGAGGATTCCGTCGGAGTCGAGCACCCGGTCTTCGTCGAACTCGACACCGGACGGCCGGGCCGGCGTGGTTCCGGTGGCGATGACGATGTAATCGCCTGTGATGGTGGTGGTTTCGCGCTGGGCGGGGTCTTCGACGGCAATCGTGTGTGGGTCGACAAAGCGGGCGTGCCCGACCAGCAGGTCCACCCGGTTGCGCATCAACTGGTTGCGCACCACGTCGATTTCCTTGTTGATCACGTGCTCGGTCCGGGCCAGCAGGTCGGCCGGGGTGATGCGGTCCTTGACGCGGTAGCTCGCGCCGTACAGCTCGCGCTGATTCATCCCGGTGAGGTAGAGCACGGCCTCGCGCAACGTCTTGGATGGGATGGTGCCCGTGTTGACACACACACCGCCGAGCATGCGGCCGCGTTCGACGATCGCGACAGATTTGCCCAGCTTGGCCGACGCGATGGCGGCTTTCTGCCCGCCCGGCCCCGAACCGATCACGACAATGTCGTACTCCTGCATCGAACCCATGGCATAGACCATAAGGCTCACAGTCAGAACTTTCTCCACAGACGACGCCTCGATCGCAGCGCACGAGCACTCGGTGACGGTCATCGTTGCCAGCGTTGGGGCTCATGACCAAGCATCGAGCTGACTTTGAGCTGAACCGCCCCGGAGCGTTAATCGCTGCGCTACCGGCCGTTCTCGGTTTCGTCCCGGAAAAATCACTGGTCCTGGTGTCGCTGGAGGGCGGCGAGCTGGGGTCGGTGATGCGGGTGGATCTGTCCGAGGAACTCCTCGACGGGGTTGCCCACCTCGCCGAGGTCGCCGCCGCCGCCGCGCCAGAGGCCGCTATCGCGGTGATCGTCGACGCGGACGGCGCGCAATGTCCCCGGTGCAACGAGGAGTACCGGGAATTGTGCACAGAACTCGTAGAAGCGTTGGCGCAGCACGACATTGAGCTGTGGACGGCGCACGTGGTGGACCGCGTGGCCGCCGGCGGGCGCTGGCATTGCGTGGACGGTTGCGGTTCGAGCGGCGTGGTCGACGATCCCTCGGCGTCGCCGCTGGCCGTCGCAGCGGTGCTAGACGGCCGACGCCTCTACCCACGGCGCACCGACCTGCAGGCCGTCATCGCGGTCGACGACTCTGCGGGCAGCGCCGAACTGGCCGCCGCGCTCGAGCGGCAGGTGGTGAAACGCAAGGCCGCGCATCATGCCGACGCGCTGCGCTGCAGCCGCCGCGACGTGGAGAATGCGGTGGCCTCCGCCGCGCGGGTCGCCGCTGGGCAACCGCTTCCCGACGTCGAGCTGGCGCGACTGGGTTGTGCGCTGACCGACCCGCAGGTGCGCGACATGCTGTACGCCCTTGCCGTCGGCGAAAACGCCGGCGCCGTCGAATCTTTGTGGGCGGTGCTGGCGCGCACCCTGCCCCCGCCGTGGCGGGTCGAGGCGCTGGTGCTACTCGCCTTCAGCGCCTACGCCCGCGGGGACGGGCCGCTGGCCGGCGTGTCGCTGGAGGCCGCGCTGCGCTGCGAACCGGATCACCGGATGGCGGGAATGCTGGACACCGCGCTGCAATCCGGCTTACGGCCGCAAGACATTCGGAAACTCGCCGACACCGGTTATCGGCTAGCGGATCGCCTCGGGGTGCGGTTGCCGCCGCGTCGCACGTTCGGCCAAAGGGCGGGGTGAGTCAGACCTGATGGTCGCGATCGCCACGACCTGATGGTGGCGACCCGCTTCGCCCGGCTACGCCGCGCTCGCGATCGCCACGACCTGATGGTGGCGACCCGCTTCGCCCGGCTACGCCGCGCTCGCGATCGCCACGACCTGATGGTGGCGACCCGCTTCGCCCGGCTACGCCGCGCTCGCGATCGCCACTAGACCTTTTCGACCTTGACCGCGTGGGCCATCTCGTGGGGCAGGGTGACGTTCTCGTGGCCCGGGATCACGATGGTGACACCGGCGCCGCTCGGCGTGGTTTCGACGGTCACCCGGGCGTTGGGCACCACGCCGGCGTCCTTGAGCCGCGTGATCAGGTCGATGTCGCCCTGGACATGTTCCGTGAGCTGGCGGACGACGACGGCGACCGGCGACCCGGCCGGCAGCTCGGTCAAACGGACGAGGTTGGAGTCGCCGCTGCCGAACTCCGGACCCACGCCGAGGTCCCACAGGCCGGGAATGGGGTTGCCGAACGGCGAGGTGGTCGGGTTGTTGAGCACGTGCACCAGCCGGCGCTCGACGTCCTCGCTCATCACGTGCTCCCAGCGGCAGGCCTCGGCGTGCACCTCTTCCCAGGGCAAGCCGATGACGTCGACGAGCAGTCGTTCGGCCAGGCGATGCTTGCGCATCACCGCGATCGCCAGCGCGCGGCCCTTGTCGGTGAGTTCCAGGTGGCGGTCGCCCGCGACGCGGAGGAGCCCGTCGCGCTCCATCCGGGAAACGGTTTGGCTGACGGTCGGCCCGCTCTGCTCGAGCCGCTCGGCGATCCGGGCACGCAGCGGCGTCACGCCCTCTTCCTCGAGGTCGTAGATGGTCCGCAGGTACATCTCGGTGGTATCGACCAGCTCGTTCATTCAGCACCCTCCATTGCCGCTGAGTCTACTTGGCCAGCTGCGTGAATGGGTCTAACGCGTCCCAGGCAAGCAGTATGCCCGCCGCAAAGATGCGGCGGGCATACCGTGTGCTTACTGGCTTGAGTTCTCGGCGATCAACTGGCGTAAGAGCGCAACCGATCGGCGCGTTCGCCGTTGCGCAGTTTGCACATCACGTCACGCTCGATCTGACGGACCCGTTCGCGGGACAGGCCGAACAACTTGCCGATCTGATCCAGGGTCCGCGGTTGGCCGTCGTCCAGACCGAACCGCAACCGGATCACCTGGTGTTCACGCTCGTCGAGAGTTGCGAGCACACTGCGGATGTCGGTGTGCAACAGCTCCGCGATCACCGCGTTCTCCGCCGACATCGCTTCGGCGTCCTCGATGAAGTCACCCAGCGGGGCTTCTTCCTCGGAGCCGACGGGCATGTCGAGGCTCACCGGGTCGCGGCTGTGCTCGAGCAGGTCGTTGATCTTGTCCACCGGGATGCCGGATTCGGCCGCCAGTTCCTCATCGGTGGCTTCACGTCCCAGGCTTTGGTGCATCTCCCGCTTGATCCGGGCGAGCTTGTTGACCTGCTCCACCAGGTGAACCGGCAGCCGGATGGTGCGGCTCTGGTCGGCCATACCGCGAGTGATGGCTTGGCGGATCCACCAGGTGGCATACGTCGAGAACTTGAATCCCTTTGTGTAGTCGAACTTCTCCATCGCGCGGATGAGTCCGAGGTTGCCCTCCTGGATGAGGTCGAGCAACGGCATGCCCCGTCCGGTGTACCGCTTGGCCAGCGAAACCACCAGGCGCAGGTTAGCTTCCAGCAGGTGGCGGCGGGCCTCTTCGCCATCGCGCGCGACCGCGGCCAACTCGCGCTTGCGGTTCTCGCCGAGGCGCTTACGGGTTTCCAGTAGATGCCCGGCGTAGAGCCCGGCCTCGATGCGCTTCGCCAACTCGACCTCGCCGGCGGCGTTGAGCAACGCCGTCTTGCCAATGCCGTTCAGGTAGACGCGCACCAAGTCCGCTGCGGGGCTTTGCGCGTCCAGATCGCCATCAATCCGGCTATTGGTGACCCTTTTGGTGGCTTCGGCCATTACGCCCTCCCCGATCGGCTTTGTACTGTCAAATGGTCTAACGACAGATCAGCTCTTTGAGTTCCCACCCGGTCGCCATCTCACACGCCTTGACGTGCAGAAATGTGCCGACGACCTGAGAAAGTTCTGAGAAGTGCGCCGCGGGCCCCTTCTCCCGCCGGGCTAATCCCGCCGCGGGGGGTCGGCAGACCGCGGGGCTTCGATCGCCGGCCGCTCGGCCGTCGGGAACAGCGGGGTGCGTCGCTGGACGGCGTCGAACCGCCGCGGTTCGGTGGAGCTGCGCGGCGGTCGGTCATTGGCGATCAGCACGGCCATCCACGGCAGCGGCACCGACGCCCCCACAATCAGCAGGGAGATCAGGCCGTTGTGCCAGGCGCCGTAGGCGAGCGCCGCCAGGATCAGCGCCGGAATGCGAAACGCCATCAAAGTCAGGTACTTACGCACCCGCGCGCGCTGCTCCTCCTCATAGGAGGGGGCGGCGGCGGTGATCAGTACCGGTTGACCGTCATCGTCGAAACCCAGCTTGGAGCCGCGCTTCATATCTCCACTGTTCCACATCAGACCGGTTCCGGCTGATGCGAGTGAGGAGGCACAATGTCAGGCATGGATACCCAGACCATCGAACGCACCGATGCCGACGAACGCGTCGACGACGGGACCGGCAGTGACACGCCCAAATACTTCCACTACGTCAAGAAGGACAAGATCGTCGAGAGCGCCGTGATGGGCAATCACGTGGTCGCCTTGTGCGGCGAGGTGTTCCCTGTCACAAAATCCGCCAAGCCGGGCTCGCCGGTTTGCCCGGATTGCAAGCGGATCTACGAGACCATGAAAAAGGGCTAATCGGCCTGGGGTTGTGCCGGCACCGTATTCTCCTGCGCCGGCGGCGAATCCGCTGACGTCTCCGCAGTCTTGGCGGAGCGCATCCGCGCGTATCCGCGTCACCAGCCAGTTGCGCAGCCGGTGGGCATGCGTCTTGGGTGCCGGGAACTCCTCCTGGATGGCGGCGTTGAATTCGGCGCCGATCATGATCGCGAAGCCGGCGAAGAACGCGTACAGCAGAAACGCGATCGGCGTGGCCAGCGCGCCGTAGGTGTAGCCGGTGCTGGTGATCCACCTCAGGTAGAACCGCAGGCCCAGCGTGGCCACCACGAACACCGTCGTCGCCAGGATCGCGCCGTATATCAGCCGGTGCGACGGCAGTGGCACCGGCAGCGCCACCCGGTAGAGCACCATGACCCCGATCATCAAAGCGAAAACCAGCGTCGGGTAGTAGCCGTAGTGCAGCACGTTGGCCCAGCTGTCCGGGATGTGCTCGCCCACCTTGCGCGGGCCCACCACCGCCAACGGCGCCGTCACCACGACGAGCATCAGAAACACGAGGTAGAGAAACAACGCGAAGAACCGCTGCCGCACCGGGTGGCGCAGCGGAGTCTGGTCGTGCGCCTCGACCACCGAGTCGACGAAGGCCGACATCGCCGACGACCCCGCCCACAGCGAGATCACGAAACCGAACGAAACCACTTCGCCGCGCGCCTCGCCGGCGATATCTCGGATGGTCGGCTCGATGATTTCGTTGACCACGCTGGGCGAGAAAAAGCTGTGGGCCGTGGAGATTACGCGCTGCTCGATGATCGACAGCGTGTCCGCGCCGAACAGCGGCGCCACGTAGGCCAGGCTGCCGAGCATCCCCAACAACAGCGGCGGCAACGACAAACAAGACCAGAAGCCGGCCTGTGCCGACTCTGAGAAGATCGAGTCGTCCCAGCTCTTGGACAGGGTCCTCAGGCTTATTCGCCCAATGTGGTGGCGCGTGGGCTTTGCGGGTTGGTCGTTCATACCCTTCCAGCATTGCCGACGATGGCAAGCGCAGCCCTCATTGCCGACGGGCGATTCGCCCAACTAGCTTGCGCTGACCTCCAGCACGGCGGCTAGCTCGGTCAATTTGGCCTCGTGCTCGTTGGCGTGATGCTGGCAGAACAGGAGCTCGGCACCGGAAGGGAGCTTGGCGCGGACGCGGGCTGCGGCACCGCAGCGGTCGCACCGGTCAGCTCGAGTCAGCTCGGGAGTAGTCAGAGTAGCGGCGTTCATGGCGTCTCCGTTCTGGCGTGTCTTCAACTTTGTCAGACGTTTGGGCTTTTCGCGTTGTTCCCGGGCCGTTATCAGGTGTGTCGTTTCTCACGAATTCCCACCCGCGGATCGGGCAAACTAAATGTGATGCCAACCACCCCCGAAGTACTGGTCCACCTGTGTTCCGAACAGGAGTGGGCCCAGGCTTGTGGCCGGGGCGGAATCCGTCTCGAACCGAGGGATGTGCCCGACGAGGCTGCGTTCATCCACCTCTCGACGCCCGAGCAAGTGCACCTGCCGGCAAACAGGATCTTCCGAGGTCGCACGGACCTGGTCCTGCTGCACATCGACCCGGCGGCGCTGGACTCGCCGGTGCGGTGGGAACCGGGGGTGCCCACCGATCCGGAGTCGATGCTGTTCCCGCATCTGTATGGTCCGCTGCCGGCGGGCGCCGTGGTCAAGGTCGCTCCGTACCGGCCCGGGCCCGACGGCAGCTTCTCGCCGGTCGCCGACTCTCAGGAATCCACGTAAGCGTCGGCCTCGATCTCCACCAGCAGTTCGGGTGCGATCAGCGCCGACACTTCGACCATGGTGGCTGCGGGACGGGTGTGGCCGAACACTTCAGCGTGCACTTCTCCGACTTCGCGCCACCGCGAAATGTCGGTCACGTAGATGCGGGTGCGGACCACGTCGGCGAGTGCCGCACCCGCCTGGGCGAGAGCAACTTCGATGCGGCGCAACGCTTCTCTGGTCTGGGCGGCAATGTCGCCGGCCGGTCCTGCGCCGGTTGTCCCAGCCACCGCCACGTGCGGGCCGACCCGCACCGCGCGGGAGTATCCGACCACCGATTCGAAGTCGGATCCGGACGCGACGACGGTGCGGCTGGCTGACATGCGGCCACAGTACGGGCGCGATATCGCGTACGCACCCGAATTTGGTGCGTCGCGGCGGGATCGACCGGTCCGGTACCGCCCCGGCCACCGCAAAGGGCCCGGCGACGTGCACGACTGGTGGTCGTGGCCGCGCAGGTGAGGCGTGGAAGCGCAATGTTCGAGGGTTCGTCGCGGGATGGACAGCGTGATTTCGCTGGCCCGTTCCCAGTTGCGCCACAGCCGGATTCGACGCTTCACCGCGCTGGCAGCTCCACCACTCGGTCGTTGCCGTAATCGGTGACGTAAAGGTTGCCGACGCTGTCTAGGGCGACCGAGGTGGGGTTGTTGAGGCCGATGAGCGGCACTTCCGTCGCGTCGGTGGCGCCCGGTGCCAGCTTGAGCACCCGGTTGTTGAGATCGTCGGCGACGTACAGGTTGCCGGCGGTGTCCACCGCTACCCCATAGGGCCCGTTGAGGTTGGTGAACGGAAGTTCGTCCGGTGCGTTCGACCCCGCCGGTAGCTTCAGCACGCGGTTATTGCTGAAGTCGCTGACATAGACGTCGCCGGCGGTGTCCACCGCGACGCTCTGGGGGGCCCGAAGGCCGGTGAACGGCAGCACGGCCAGGGTGGAGGACTGCGCGGTCAGTTTGACCACCCGATCCTTCGTCACGTCGGTGACATAGACATTGCCGCCTGCGTCCACCGTCACACCCCAGGGCTCGTTGAGGCCGGTGAACGGCAGCACGACTTGGTTACCGGAGCCCGCCGGCAGCGTCAGCACCCGTCTGTTACCGGGGTCGGAGACATACAGGGCGCCGCCGGGATCCACCGTCAGGCCCTGCGGCTTGTTGAGACCGGTGAGCGGCAGCCCCAGCGGGAAGTTCGACCCGGGCGCCAGTTTCAGCACCCGGCTGGTGCCGAAGTCGGCGACGTAGACGTCACCGGCGGCGTCCACCGCCACGTCGCCCGGTCGGCTGAGGCCGGTGAACGGCAGTGTGATTTGAGGACCGTACGTGAGTTGGAGGGGCTGGCCGCCGGTGGACTGCGCCGTGCTGGTCGGCTGGGCAGTGCTGGCCGGCGGCGCGACCAGCGGCCGGTTCGTGTCGTGTTGCCGTCGCCCGGTGATGATGGTGACGAGAACGACGGCGGCGATGACGCCCACCGCGACCAGGACAGCCAGCAGCACGCCGGCGAGCCGGCGGCTCCGCCGCGGCAGAGTACCGGCGTCGGATATCGGGCGGTCGGCGGGCTGAGCCGGCAGCATCGCGGCCTCATCCTTTCGCACCGTGCGCGATCTGAGTTCCTAATTAGCCGCACGCCTGGTCGATGCAGGATTTCGGCTGTTGGAGAAGGTTACCGCGCGCCGGCCTGCTGAAACCCCGGCTTTTTGGGAGCAGGCTTGCCGTACTGGGGGCAGTAGGCCTGGATGGCGGCTCCGGTGAAGTAGGCAGCGTCGTTGGCGGCCCAACTGGTGGCGCCGCTGACCTTGGCGATCAGATCGGCGTTGCTGGTGGTGGGATTGGCGTTGAGGGTGCCGCAGACGACGGTCTTCGCGACCTGGATCGCCTTGTCAGGTGGGCCGTAGTTGATGCCAGAGCTGTTGAGGTTGGCGATGAATGCGTCGTCGGTGCTATCCGCGGAGGCCGGCGCGGCCAACCCGATGGCCAGCGCCAGCAACGCGAAGACTCTTAGTGCTCTCACCACGTGTCGCTCAGTCCAGGTAGTCGCGCAGGACCTGGGAACGGCTGGGGTGGCGCAGCTTTGACATCGTCTTGGACTCGATCTGGCGGATGCGCTCACGGGTGACGCCGTAGACCTGGCCGATTTCGTCGAGCGTGCGGGGCTGCCCGTCGGTGAGGCCGAAGCGCAGCCGTACTACGCCGGCCTCGCGTTCCGAGAGGGTTTCCAGCACCGACTGCAGCTGGTCCTGCAACAACGTGAACGACACCGCGTCGACGGCGACCACCGCTTCGCTGTCTTCGATGAAGTCACCCAGCTGGCTGTCGCCCTCGTCGCCGATGGTTTGGTCCAGCGAGATGGGCTCGCGGGCGTACTGCTGGATCTCCAACACCTTCTCGGGGGTGATGTCCATTTCCTTGGCGAGTTCTTCAGGGGTGGGCTCGCGGCCCAGATCCTGCAGCAGCTCGCGCTGAATGCGGCCGAGTTTGTTGATCACCTCGACCATGTGCACCGGGATGCGGATGGTGCGCGCCTGGTCGGCCATGGCGCGGGTGATGGCCTGCCGGATCCACCACGTGGCGTAGGTGGAGAACTTGTATCCCTTGGTGTAGTCGAACTTCTCCACCGCCCGGATCAAGCCCAGGTTGCCCTCCTGGATCAGGTCCAGGAACGCCATGCCGCGGCCGGTGTAGCGCTTGGCCAGCGAAACCACCAGCCGCAGATTGGCTTCCAGCAGATGATTCTTCGCGCGATCGCCATCCCGGCAGATCCACGCCATGTCGCGGCGCTGAGCGGCGGGCAGCTTGTCGCCCCGCTCGGTCAGCTCGGTCATCAGTTGGGTGGCATACAAACCGGCCTCGATCCGCTTGGCCAGCTCGACCTCTTCCTCGGCGTTGAGCAGCGCCACCTTGCCGATCTGCTTGAGGTAGGCGCGCACCGAGTCCGCCGAAGCGGTGAGTTCGGCGTCCTTGCGGGCCTGACGCAGCGCCTCGGACTCGTCTTCGTCCCATACGAAATCGCCGGAGGCCTTGTCCTTTTCGGACGGCTCGGCGATCTCCTCGTCGTCATCCGCGTGCGCTGGCCCGGCCACTGCGGCTGCGGGCGCTTCGCCGTCCTCGGCGTCGGCCGGCTCGATGTGGGTGTCCACGGCATCGGCCGCTACGTCGTCGTCCTCGAGATCGTCGAGGTTGAGCTCGGCAGCGTCAATCTCGATGTCCTCGGAGGCCAGGTCCGGCTCGACCTCCAGGTCCTCTTCGACCTCGGCGCCGTCGGAGTCGACGACCTCCGGGGTCGCTTCTTGATCTGGGGCGCCCTTGGCTGCGGCTTTTGTCCCGCGGCCCCGGGTAGCGGGTGCCTTCTCCGGGGCGGCTTTGGCCGCGGCGCGGGTCTTCTTCGGGGCATCCTCGGCGGGGGCCGGCGCCGTCTTGGTGGCCCGCTTTGCCGGGGCGGAACCGTTGGCGGCTTTCGCCGCCGGTCGCTTGGTGACGGTTTTGGCGGGGGAACCGTGAGATTTCGTGGCGGTGCGCTTCACCGGCTCATCGGTCGCCGGGCTTGCTTTGGTCGCTGCCACATACACCCCTTCGGTCGGACTCACTTCCGGCGGGTCTGGGCATGCTTAACCGAAAGTGTCTGCTATGTCGAATGTCGGCTTTGATGATCAGCGTGAGTACTCGCGCGCTATCGGTCGGGCGGCCGCGCTGACCATTGTAACGACAGTGCGCGCCTATACCGTGCCACCGGGCAAAATTCAGTGCGTGACGTCGGAGGTGGAAGCCATGGCCGCGCCGACTATTCCGGCGGTGTTCTGTAAGGCGGCAGGCACCACCGGGGTGCGGTTTTCCAGCAGCGGGACCCACTGGTCGGCCTTGCGGCTGATGCCGCCGCCCGCGATGAACAAGTCGGGCCACATCACGTTCTCGATCGCGATCAGCACCTTGGTGACCTGCTTGGTCCACTTTTTGTAGCTCCAGCCCTTGCGATCTCTGACCGACGAAGCGGCCCGGTGCTCGGCCTCTTTGCCGCCGACGTCGACGTGCCCGAACTCGGTGTTGGGTATCAGCGCCCCGTTGTGGATGACCGCGGACCCGATTCCGGTGCCGAAGGTCAGCAAAATGACCAGACCAGAGTTGTCCTTGCCGGCCCCGTAGCGCTCCTCGGCGAGCCCGGCCGCGTCGGCGTCGTTGAGGACGGTGACGTCCTGGCCGTTGAGCTCGGAGCTGATGACATCGCGCGCGTTGGTACCGATCCAGGCCTTATCCACGTTGGCCGCCGTCTGGACCACGCCGTGGGTCACGACGCCGGGATAGGTCACCCCGAGCGGACCGGTCCAGCCGAATCCGTTGACCACTTCGGCGATGGTCTTGGCGACCGCCAACGGGGTGGCCGGTTGCGGGGTCAGCAGTTTGATCCGGTCGCCGATCAGCGCTCCGGTGTCCAGGTCGACGATTCCGCCTTTGATGCCGCTGCCGCCGACGTCGATGCCGAAGCCGCGGCGCTGGGCTGAATCCCCGGTCGAGTCGGTGCTGGTCATGGATCTCCTCCACAATCACCAAGGCGAGGTTTGGCTGTCCGCTCACCTTAGCTGTGTGATGCGATAGAGCGGTGACACAAGCTGAGAACGAGCCCGCGCGGCTGCGCTCGGTGGCCGAGACGCTGGCCGTCGAAGCCGCCGAGTTCGTCCGGCGTCGTCGCGCCGAGGTGTTCGGCGCCTTTCAGAGCAGCACAGCGGACCGGCCCGGTCGCGGCGCGGTGCGCGCGAAGAGCACCCCCACCGATCCGGTGACCGTCGTTGACACCGAAACGGAGCGGTTGTTACGCGATCGGCTGGCTCAACTGCGGCCGGGTGATCCGATTCTGGGGGAGGAGGGTGGTGGCCCCGCCGATCCGGCGTCCACTCCCGCCGGCGCGGTTACCTGGGTGCTCGACCCCATCGACGGCACGGTCAATTTCGTTTACGGCATCCCGGCGTACTCGGTGTCGGTCGCCGCACAGGTCGGCGGCGTGTCGGTGGCCGGCGCGGTCGTCGACGTCGTTGCGGGCCGGATGTATTCGGCCGCCAGCGGCCTCGGCGCGCACGTCACCGACGAACACGGCACGCAGGTGCTGCGCTGCACCGACGTCGACGAACTCTCAATGGCGCTGGTGGGCACCGGCTTCGGGTATGCGCAGCGGCGCCGCGCAACCCAAGCTGCCCTACTGGCCCAGGTGCTGCCGGTGGTCCGCGATGTGCGTCGCATCGGCTCCGCGGCGCTGGACTTGTGCATGGTCGCGGCGGGCCGGCTGGACGCGTATTACGAACACGGCCTGCAGGTATGGGACCGCGCGGCAGGCGCGTTGATCGCAGCCGAGGCGGGGGCACGGGTGGTGCAGCCCGCACATAACGGTTCTCCGGACGTCGCAGAGCTGGTGGTGGCCGCCGCCCCGGGCGTCGCCGACGAGCTGTTGGCGGCCCTGCGGCGATTCGACGGCCTGGCGCCGATCCCGCACTGACCTCAGCAGCTGCTGGCGTGGACCTTGGACAGCAGCGCGGGGTCGGACGGCTCGTTGGCGCCTGGGCGCAAGGTGGCGAGCACGGTGTCGATGTCGTCGCTGTGTGACAGCGCGCTGAAATCGGTGCCGATCGCGAGGTCGACGGAGTCATCGGCGCGGCTGTCGCGGAACAGCTCGGCGCACGGCGCGACCAGCCACACGGCCGCCGCGGTGGCTTGCCCGGCAGTGCCGAACCGGATCTGACCTTGGCACGTCAGGCGGGCGCTCTCATAGATCGGGTCGTTGGCGGCCGTCGGCTGGGCGAAGCCCAGATCCTTGAGCGCGCCCGCGACGTCGGCGGCCTGCCCGCCCCGCCCGCTGGCATTGAGGACATGGATCTTGGTGTCGGTGAGCTTGGCGGGTGTGACGTCCATCATTTCGCTGCGCGACGCCGGCTCGCCGAGCTGCGCCGGCGCCGGTCCGGTCGTCTGCGTCGCTTGCGGGGGCGGGTTGCAGGCTTCGGCCTGATGCACCTTGGCCGGCCGGGTCAGCGCGACGGTCCAGGCCACGCCCGTCGCCACCACCAGGAAGACCAGCACGACGATCGCGGGCCGGGCATTGCGCCGGCGAAAGGGTCGACCGTGCTTGTCGAAAGCGGTTCCCTCGGTGATTTGTGCGACCACAGGAGCACTCTAAACGCCCTGTTTAAGCGCAGTTACGGAGGCCGACGGCGAATTGTGACGTAAATCACACTGATATGAACCGCGATCCGGGCACGAATCATTTGGTGGATGCGTTCGACGCTGGTACAAAGCGTTGCCTGAGGTAATGCGGGCTTTAGAGGGTATTCAGAGGGTTTAGAGGGGACAGGACGGGGATTAGGAAGATGCCTACCGACTATGACGCTCCGCGGCGCACCGAGACAGACGACGTCTCGGAGGACTCGCTTGAGGAGCTGAAAGCACGACGGAACGAAGCGGCCTCGGCTGTTGTCGACGTCGACGAAACCGAATCCGCTGAATCCTTCGAGCTGCCTGGTGCCGACCTGTCTGGCGAAGAGCTGTCGGTGCGCGTGATTCCGAAGCAGGCCGACGAGTTCACCTGCTCGAGCTGCTTTTTGGTGCAACACCGCAGCAGGCTGGCCACCGAGAAGAACGGCGTGATGATCTGTACCGACTGCGCAGCCTGATACTTGCAGTCAGCTGCGCTCAGCTTCTCAGGGCCGACAGCACTCGTTCGGGGCGACGGCAGCTCACCAGCCAGTACGGCGTCGGGTCGTCTGGGTCATCGAGGACCAGCAATACCAAGGGGCCGATCCATGCCCGATGCAGCACGTAGGCCGCCGGATCGAGCTGGCGGCCCAGCGCCGCTGACTTGGCCGAACGCGGGATTTCAGCAGAGCGGGTGATCACGGTGACGGGTAAATGCGCCGGCCCGGCCCACAGTTCGACCGCGTCGACCTCTTCGACCCCGTGCGCGGGGCTTCCCTGGGTCACCCGGATCTCGATGCGGCCCAGCCACAACAGCGTCGCCGCCGCCGCCGTGAACAGCATCGCGTACGGGAGCCAGCTGGGTAGGGCGGAGACACCGAGGTTGACTTCGAAGGCGAGCAGCCCCGCCAGCCCAAACGCCAGCGGCCACCACCACCACGGCACCCACAATCGCTCGCGATATCGCACACTGTGCGGCGCGACGCGCGTATCGGACACGCGGTCAAGGGTAATCTGTGCCCCCGTGTCGACCAGTCTGGCCTTGAAGTGAAAGTTGTCCGCCTCGATCCCGGGCTCCCGCTGCCCAGCCGCGCCCATGAAGGCGATGCCGGGGTCGATCTCTATAGCGCAGAAGACGTCCAGCTGGCGCCCGGTCAACGCGCCCTGGTCCGCACGGGCGTCGCGGTGGCCATCCCGTTCGGGATGGTCGGGTTGGTGCATCCGCGCTCGGGATTGGCGGCGCGGGTGGGGCTTTCGATCGTCAACAGCCCGGGCACCATCGACGCGGGCTACCGTGGAGAGATCAAGATTTCGCTGATCAACCTCGACCCGGTTGCGCCTATCGACGTGCAGCGCGGTGACCGGATCGCGCAGTTGCTGGTGCAGCGGGTCGAGTTGGTCGAGCTGGTCGAGGTCTCGTCGTTCGACGAGGCCGGGCTGGCCGAGACATCCCGTGGCGACGGCGGCCACGGTTCCTCCGGCGGACATGCGAGTTTGTGACCGCCGGTGACGATGCAGAGCGAAGCGACGAGGAGGAACGGCGGCGCTCATGATGGCAATTGGTAGACGCTCAGACGAAGACTCCAGTGACGACACCAGTGACGACACCGGGGTCGAGCCGGGTGGCCCAGACGAGGTGGCAGCCTCCGACGAAGACGGTGAGCTGGACGGCCCGTTCGACATCGAGGACTTCGACGATCCCGCGGACGCGGAGCTGGCGCGGCTCGACCTGGGTTCGGTGCTAATCCCCATGCCGGAGGGCAGCCAGCTGCAGGTCGAGCTGACCGAGACCGGGGTGCCGAGCGCCATATGGGTCATCACACCCAACGGTCGCTTCACCATCGCCGCCTACGCCGCACCGAAGACGACCGGCTTGTGGCGCGAGGTGGCCGCCGAGCTCGCCGACTCGCTGCGCAAGGATTCGGCGAAAGTGGTCATCAGGGACGGCCCGTGGGGACGGGAAGTGATCGGTACCGCCTCGGGTGTCGTGCATTTCATCGGCGTCGACGGTTACCGCTGGATGATTCGTTGCGTCGTGAACGGCCCGCACGAGACGATCGACGCGCTGGTCGAGGAGGCTCGGGAGGCGTTGGCGGACACTGTCGTTCGCCGCGGTGACACCCCGCTGCCGGTCCGGACGCCGTTGCCGGTGCAGTTGCCCGAGCCGATGGCGGCTCAGCTGCAGGAGGCGGCGGCTCAACAGGCCCAACAGGCTCAAGCGGCCGCCCAACAGGGCGACCCGCAGGAGCACCCCAACGAGCCGACCGCACGCCGCAGCGCCGAGGGATCGGCAATGCAGCAGCTGCGCAGCACCAGCACCGGCGGCTAGCCCCTCGAGCCCCGGCGTCGCCGAAACCGCGCTCAGCGCGCAGCCGACGGCCTTTCGTTAGCCCGGGCGGCAGGCTCGATGCCACTCACGCAGACTCGAGAGCTTCGGCAAGCGCGGCAAGGCAAGCCGCGCCCAGCGCGGAGGCGTCCGCGCCGAACTGATCCAGCGTCACCGTGCGCAGCGCGCCGCGCGGCGCCGCGGAAGCCCAGTCGATGGCTACCTGCAGTGGGTGTATCGGATCGTCGACCGCCGCGACCACGCCCAGTGGCGCGGCCAACCGGGCCAGCTCGTCGCGGCTGGGCGCCACATAACCCGCCGCTTCCTCCATCGCGCCGGGCAAATGCGGCCACTGTGCCGCCCACGAGCGGGTCAGCTCCTCGGCCAGCCACGGGGGGCTGGACGCCCGCATCTGCATGGTCGTCGCCGCCAGGCCGTCGCCGCGCAGTTGCGATGCCGAATAGCGGGCCGCCAGAGCGGCGGGCGCCGATCCGGGCGCCCCGGTCCAGGCAGGCAGAGCGGCCAGCACGGCGACGGCCCGCTCGGGGTGGGCCAACGCCCACGCGGTCGCCACCGCGGCACCGATCGAGACCCCGCCCACACAGATCGGGCCTGCGCTGGCGGCCTCGTTCAGCGCGGACAGGTAACCCTCGATCAACTGCTGCGGTTGTGGCGGCGGCGCCAGCAGAACCGCACCGACGCCGTTCAAGGGCACGGAAAATGCCCGGGTGACATAGTCGTCGTCGGACCCGGTTCCGGGCAGCAACACGGTGGTGACACCGTGTAATGCGACACACATTCCTCGATACTGCCGTGCGTCGACCAGAGGTCCAATAACGTCGGTTTGGTCCGCGTGGCGCCGGGGAACCAACAGGCCTACGGTGTCCGTTGGCAGACAGTAGGCGGAACACACAAAAAGCTGCATGAGCAGTCAGGAGAGGCCAATGGGGGCCCAGGGTTATCTGCGCCGGTTGACGCGGCGGTTGACGGAGGACCCGGAGAAACTCGACTCCGAGGACTTGTCCGACGAGGTCTTGAACACCGGTGCGCAGCGAGCGGTCGACTGCGAGCGCGGTCAAGAGGTCACCATGGTGGGCACGCTGCGCAGCGTCGAGACGAACGGCAAGGGTTGCGCCGGCGGGGTTCGCGCCGAATTCTTCGACGGCAGCGACACCGTCACGCTCGTGTGGTTGGGTCAGCGCCGGATCCCCGGCATCGACTCGGGCCGGACGTTGCGGGTGCGCGGCCGGCTGGGCAAGTTGGAGAACGGCACCAAAGCCATCTACAACCCGCACTACGAAATTCAGCGGTGACCATCGACAGCGATGACGGGCCGGTGACGGCTAAGCGCGTTAACCCCGAGCAGCTTTTGGCGCAGATGGGCGGCGTGAGTGGTCTCATCTACTCGTCGCTGCCGGTGGTGACCTTCGTGGCGATCTCCAGCGCCGCCGGCCTGCGGGCGGCAATCGTGAGCGCGCTGGGTGTGGCCGCGCTGGTGTTGCTGTGGCGGCTGGTTCGCCGGAACTCCGCGCAGCCGGCGATCGCCGGATTCATGGGCGTCGGCGTCTGCGCGCTGATCGCGTACTTCGTCGGCCAGTCCAAGGGCTACTTCCTGCTGGGCATCTGGATGTCGTTGGTGTGGGCGGTGGTGTTCACGGTGTCGGTACTGATCCGCCGGCCCATCGTCGGCTTCCTGTGGAGCTGGTCCACCGGGCGTGATCGCGCCTGGCGCGACGTCGCGCGCGCGGTGTACGCGTTCGACATCGCGTCGGTGGGCTGGGTGCTGGTTTTCGGTGCCCGCTTCGTGGTCCAGCACTGGCTTTATGACGCCAATCGGACCGGCTGGCTGGGCGTGGCGCGGCTGGGGATGGGCTGGCCGCTGACGGCGCTGGCCGCGCTGCTGACCTACGGGGCGATCAGGGCCGCGCAGCGTGCCCTGGCTGAATCGGGGGCCGCTGAATCGGGGGCCACAGCCGGCTGCCCCGAGCTCAAGGCCGACACCAGCAGCGACTAATCGGCGGGCGGGGGGCCTTCCGGCAGCAACAGCTTGCGCAGATCCTCCTCGGCCTCGGCGACCGCAACGAACAGCAGCTCGTCGCCGCCTTCCAGGGGTTCGTCGGACTCCGGCACGATGACGCGCGGCCCGCGCAGGATCGTCACCAGCGCGGCATCCCGTGGCAGCTTCAGCCTGCGCACCGGCCTGCCGCCCCACGGCGTGTCGTCGGGCAGGGTGATTTCCACCAAGTTGGCCTGACCCTTGCGGAACTCCATTAGCCGCACCAGGTCACCGACCGCGACCGCCTCCTCGATCATCGAGCACAGCATGCGCGGGGTGGACACCGCCACGTCCACGCCCCAGGCGTCGGTGAACAGCCACTCGTTGCGCGGGTCGTTGACCCGGGCCACCACCCGCGGTACGGCAAACTCGGTTTTGGCCAACAGGCTGAGCACCACGTTGACCTTGTCGTCACCGGTGGCGGCGACTGCTACGTCGAAATCCTCGAGGTGGACCGACTCCAGCAGGCTCACCTCGCACGCATCGCCCAGCCGCCAGTGCGCGGCGGGGATCGCGTCGACGTCGACATGGTCGGCGTTGCGTTCGATCAGCGTCACGTCGTGACCGTTTTCCAGCAGCTCGCGGGCGACCGAACGGCCGACGGCACCTGCCCCGGCGACAGCTATTTTCATTTGTGGGCTCCCGAATCTAGGTCCTCACTGGGTGGTAGCGCGGCGATGGCCACCGCCTCGGCGGCACGGCCCGATATCGCGGCGACGTAGACCTGATCACCGGCCTGAATGACCGTCTTGGGGTCCGGCAAGATGCCGGTGCCGAACCTGATCATGAACGCCACCCGCGCACCGGTGGCCTGCTCCAGATCGGTGCACCGGTGACCGACCCAGTCGTCGTGCAAGATGACCTCGGACACGGCGACGGTGCCGGTGGGATCGCGCCACTTGGCCGTCTCGCTCTCCCGCGTCAGCGCGTTGAACAACCGGTCTGTGGTCCAGGGCACCGTGGCGATCGTGGGGATGCCCAAGCGTTCGTACACCTCGGCTCGCTTCGCGTCGTAAATCCGGGCGACCACGCGCGGCACGCGGAAGGTTTCGCGGGCCAGGCGCGCCGAGATGATGTTGGAGTTGTCGCCGGAGGACACCGCGGCGAACGCATCGGCCTCTTCGATGCCCGCCCGCAACAGGACATCTCGATCGAATCCTTGGCCGAGCACCCGCTCGCCGGCGAACTCGGGGCTGAGCCGGTTGAATGCCGAGCTGTCGCGGTCGATGACGGCGATGTCATGGCCGATCCGGGACAGCCCGTCGGCAAGCGACGAACCTACGCGGCCGCACCCCATCACAATTACCCGCACTTGAGGTCCTCTCGGTGCTTTGCCAGCATCTCAGTCGGAGAACATTCTCGCCTACGGCGGCGCGACCGGCATGGCGGGCTTACCCTTGGCTCTCGTGTCCAAACTTTCGACTGCTGCGCGCCGGTTGCTCATCGGCCGGCCGTTTCGCAGCGACCGACTGAGTCACACGCTGCTGCCCAAGCGGATCGCCTTGCCGGTATTCGCCTCGGATGCGCTTTCTTCGGTGGCCTATGCCCCCGAAGAGATCTTCCTGATGCTCTCTGTCGCGGGTGCTGCGGCGTACTCGATGACACCGTGGATCGGCCTGGCGGTGGCCGCGGTGATGCTCGTCGTGGTCGCCAGCTATCGGCAGAACGTGCATGCTTACCCGTCCGGCGGCGGCGACTACGAGGTGGTCACCACCAACCTCGGCGAAACCGCCGGCCTCACGGTGGCCAGCGCCCTGATGGTGGATTACGTTCTCACCGTTGCCGTTTCGACGGCGTCGGCGATGTCGAACATCGGCTCGGCCGTGCCCGTGGTGGCGCAGAACAAGGTGTTGTTCTCGGTGGCCGCCATCGTTCTCGTGATGGCGTTGAACCTGCGTGGGATCCGCGAGTCCGGGGCGGCCTTCGCCATTCCGACGTACGCGTTCATCGTCGGGATCGTCGTCATGATCGGCTACGGATTGTTCCGGATCTATGTGTTGGGCGATCCGCTGCGGGCCGAATCGGCCCGTTTCCAGATGCACGCCGAACACGGCGACATCGTCGGTTTCGCGCTGGTGTTCCTGATGGCCCGATCGTTCTCGTCGGGCTGTGCCGCACTGACCGGTGTCGAGGCGATCAGCAACGGTGTCCCGGCATTTCAGAAACCCAAGTCGCGCAACGCCGCAACGACCCTGTTGATGCTGGGCGGGATCGCGGTGACCCTGCTGATGGGCATCATCGTGCTCGCCGAGCAGATCGGGGTGAAGCTCGTCGAGGATCCCCAGACCCAACTCAGCGGCGTCCCGGCCGGCTATTTGCAAAAGACGTTGGTCACCCAGCTGGCGGAGACGGTGTTCGGCAGCTTCCACCTCGGGTTCCTGTTGATCGCCACGGTGACCGCCCTGATCCTGGTGCTGGCGGCCAATACCGCGTTCAACGGGTTCCCGGTGCTGGGTTCGGTCCTGGCTCAGCACAGTTACCTGCCCCGCCAGCTGCATACCCGCGGCGACCGCCTGGCGTTCTCCAACGGAATCCTGTTCCTGTCGGCGGCCGCGCTGGGGTTTGTCATCGCGTTCCGCGCCGAGGTGACCGCGCTGATCCAGCTCTACATCGTCGGCGTCTTCATTTCGTTCACCTTCAGCCAGATCGGCATGGTCCGGCACTGGACCCGGTTGCTGCGCAGCGAGACCGATCCCAAGGCGCGCGGCAAGATGATGCGCTCGCGGGTGGTCAATACGGTCGGCTTCGTGGCCACCGGCACGGTTCTGCTGGTGGTGCTGGTCACCAAGTTCCTTGCCGGGGCGTGGATCGCCATCGTCGCGATGGGTTCGCTGTTCATCATCATGAAGCTGATCCGCAAGCACTACGACACCGTCAACCGGGAACTAGCGAAGCAGGAAGCCGCCCAGCACGACGTGGTGCTGCCCAGCCGCAACCACGCTTTGGTCCTGGTGTCGAAGTTGCATCTCCCCACACTTCGCGCGCTGGCCTACGCGCGAGCGACCCGTCCCGATACCCTCGAGGCACTCACGGTCAGCGTGGACGACGGGGAAACCCGTGCACTGGTGCGCAATTGGGAGGACAGCGATATCAGCGTGCCGCTGAAGGTCATCGCCTCGCCGTACCGCGAGATCACCCGGCCGATACTTGAGTACGTCAAACGGGTCAGCAAGGAATCCAAGCGCACCGTGGTGACGGTGTTCATTCCGGAGTACGTGGTGGGCCATTGGTGGGAGCAAGTGCTGCACAACCAGAGCGCGCTGCGGCTCAAGGGCCGATTGCTGTTCATGCCCGGGGTGATGGTGACTTCGGTTCCCTGGCAATTGAATTCGTCGGAACGGGTCAAAACCTTTCAGCCGCACGCCGCTCCCGGTGACGCCCGGCGGGGAATATTCGATTGACGCGCGCCGGCGACGACAGTGGCGCGCAGCGACAGAATCAGGGGAGCAGGAGCGGCGCCGTTACGTCAGAATTGACGTTGGACACCGGTGCGGCCGCCAACGGCGGCAGCTGCGTGGCGCACCACGACGGCCGGGTGGTGTTCGTTCGCTACGCGTTGCCCGGTGAGCGGGTGCGGGTGCGGGTCACCGCGGAACGCGGATCCTATTGGCACGCAGAGGTTATCGAGGTGATCGAGCCGTCGTCCGACCGGACCGCGTCATTGTGTCCGATCGCCGGCGTCGATGGTGCTGGGTGTTGCGACTTGGCGTTCGCTGTCCCGGAGGCGGCGCGGACGCTCAAGGCGCAGGTCGTGGCCAACCAGCTGGAACGGCTCGGCGGATTTCGCTGGGACGGCCCGGAGGTTGCGGAACCTCTTGCGGCCACCGGCCCGACCGGTTGGCGGACCCGGGTTCGGTTGGACGTCGGGCCGGATGGCCGTCCCGGTTTTCACCGCTACCACAGCGACGAGCTGGTGACCGACCTGCGCTGCGCGCAGTTGCCGGCCGGAATGCTCGACGGGCTCGGCGACACCGAGTGGCCGGCGGGCGCCCACCTGCACGTCGCGCTCGACGACGACGGGCGCCGGCACGTGCTGAGCAGCGTGCGAGCGGGAAAACGGACCACGACCACGGTGGCCGAGGGTGACTACGCTGCTGTGCAGCGGGTGGGACGGCGTAGCTGGCGGGTGCCGGTGACGGCCTTCTGGCAGGCGCACCGCGACGCGGCGACGGTCTACAGCGATCTGGTCGTGGGCTGGGCAGAACCCTCCGCGGGCATGACCGCCTGGGATCTCTACGGCGGTGCGGGCGTTTTCGCCGCGGCCCTCGGTACGGCCGTGGGGGAGTCCGGACGGGTGCTGACCGTCGATACCTCGCGCTCGTCGACGCGGGCGGCACGCGACGCTCTGGCCGATCTGCCGCAGGTGGACGTCGTCACCGACTCCGTGCGGCGCGCGCTGACCGGGTTGCGGCACAGCGCTGCAAAGGCAGACGTGGCGGTGCTGGATCCGCCGCGGGCGGGTGCCGGTCGCGACGTCGTCGACCTACTGGCCGCGGCCGAGGTTCCGCGCGTCGTGCACATCGGTTGCGAGGCCGCATCTTTCGCCCGCGACATCGGGCTCTACCGCGGCCACGGCTACAGCGTCGAAAAGATCAAGGTCTTCGATGCCTTCCCGTTGACCCACCACACCGAATGTGTCGTGCTGTTGACCCGTTAGGCCCAAGGCAATCTTCACGCCAATGGCGGCGATGACGATATCGCGCGGGCTACTTACGCGCCGGCGGGCGGCCGGGCCACGGCTGGTGGCCATAACCGGGTCAGCAGATCTGGACTCAGGTGTTCTTTGTGCAGGTAGGCCGCGGCGCCGCAATCGGCGGCCCCCGCGGGAAGGTCCTCGACGTCGTAGGTTGACATCAGCAGGACCGTCAAATCTGGATGTGCGGCGCGGATTCGCCGCGTGGCTTCGATGCCACCCATTCCTGGCATGTGAATATCCATCAACACGATCCCGGCACTGCCGTCCCGAATGAGTTCGATCGCGGATTCACCGGTCTCGCATTGACCGGCCATGACGAATCCCTGCGTGGCAGCCACGGTGGCGGCGGTAGCCAGCCGGAAACTGGCCTGGTCGTCGACCACCCAGACCCGCACCCGCTCGTCCGCCATTCTTGGCATGATCCGGGGCCGATTTTCTCCATACCATGGTGTAGGCACCACACTTCTACGCCGAGACGTCGTCGAGGAACATCAGCACAGCCTTGACCCGCCGATCAACCGCGTCGTCGATGGTCAAGCCGAGCTTGGCGAAAATTGAATTAATATGCTTTTCCACCGCCCGCTGAGACAGCACAAGCCGCTGCGCCACGGTGCGATTGCTGAAGCCGGTTGCCAATTCGGCGAGCACCTCGCGTTCTCTGGGGGTCAATCGGCTGGGGATTGCGGCGCAGCGCGGCTGGGCCAGTAGCGCCTCCACCACCAGCGGGTCGAGCACCGTCCCACCGGCTGCGACTTGGTGCACCGCCTCGCTGAGCTGGTCGAAATGTGAAACACGTTCCTTCAACAGATACCCGCGAGCCGCCGTACCGCCGTCCAGCAACCCCGCCGCGTAGTGCGGATCGGCGTATTGCGACAACACGATCACCCCGGTGTCCGGATGCGCGGTGCGCATCCACCGGGCCAACCGAATGCCCTCATCGGTCGACGTCGGTGGCATCCGTACGTCGGTGACCAGCATCGTCGGCCGATGCTTTTCGACGAGTTCGACCGTGGAGTCATAATCCTCGGCGACACCAACGACAGTCACATCGGCGTCGGTCGACAACGCCCGGCAAACGCTGTCTCGCACCAGCAGGCAATCTTCGGCGATGAGGACCGAAACGCGACCACTCACCTTGATGCCGTCCTTCCGTGGTCTTCACGATCACGCAATCACGATCGCTACTCGAAGCGGTCAGAGTTGACCATTGAACTATCTGAACTATCCGCGCATCGGCGCCGGTTCGCCTGAGTAGTGAGCTACCTAATTCGGTGTTTCCCCATGCCGTAACCACGACTGTGGTGGGTGATCGATATAAGTAGCCGGCTCGGGCGCCCGCCCGGCGTTCACGTCCTCGTTCGTGACCAAAGTTTGGCCCCGGCCGTGTCGAGTGCCGCGCACCGGGGATGAGTATCCTCGCGCGACGCTCGGGCAGGCCGGCAGGTACGCACCACGTTCGACGCTGATGCGCACCCCCGGGGGTGTACACCACCGCCAAGTGTGGTGTGCGCTCTCTGGCCCACGACCTCGCCGTCCGACGACACTCGATGCCTATCAGAGAGTGTCCAACACGGCGAGGAGGCGAAATGTCGCAATCACCAACGATATCCGCGGCGACACCCGATGTCATCCAAGATGGGGAGCCAACCGTGGTGACGGACGCGACGTCTGATGCGCCCGTTTTCATCACCCAGCAGCAGGTCGTGTTCAGCACCGCGGCGGCCAGGTCGTTGCGGCCCCCGTCGATCTCGCGTCGGTTGATCGAAGCGATCGGAGGTGTCAGCGCCGCGCTGTATCGACCCCCGGCGCGACGACACCACCCGCAGCACAGCAGTTACCTCGAGATGTCCCGGATGGCCCGCGAAATGGACCGACTATGAGTGCCCTCCAGGACGTCGTGATAGTGGTGTCGCTGGCGTTGTTGGGGGTCGGCGTGCACGACGTGCAGTGGTGGCTTGAGCGCTGGGACCACCAGCGGCATTTCAACGATTAGTCACTGGCCACGCCAATGAACGCAATAGCAGCACAACGGATTTCCGTCACCACAGCCGACGGGCTTGCCCTGGCGACAAGACAAATTGGCCCCGAAGTCGCGGATATGACGGTGATTCTCCTGCACGGACTCCTGGGCGACCGGCACAGTTGGCGGTGCCAGACAAGTCATCTGACATCGCGTCACCCCGACATCCGCGTAATCGCCTACGACCAACGCGGACACGGCCGCTCCGGTCGCGGCTGCGCCCTTAGCAACACCCTCGGGCAACTCGCCCATGACCTCGACACGGTCATCGACACGACGACACCCACCGGCCACATCGTGCTCGTCGGCCATTCCATGGGGGCCATGACCATCCTGCAGTACCTGCAGCATCACCAATCCCGCAATGCGAACCGAATCACCGGAGTTGGGCTCATCGCCACTGCGGCTGTCGACATCACCCGGCACGGACTGGGCAGACTGCTGGCAACTCCGCTCGGCGGCGGTGCGTGTGCTCTGGCCGCCCACATCCCCGCCTCCGCCGAAGCGATCCGCACCAGCGCAGTCCGCGCCACCGAACCAATATGGCGACTCGGCACAAACAAGGCGCCCACCCTGGCTGCCCTCATCAACGCGCCGCAGCTGCCAATCCTGGCGGGTTTCCTCGACTCGATCTCTCACTTCGACGGCACAGCAGCCTTCCGAACCCTCAGCCGCACACCGACACTCATCATGTGCGGAACCCTGGATTGGGTTACGCCGCCCCACCATTCGGTGGCCATTGCCGCCGCGGTCTCCGCAGCGGAGCTCGTCGATGTCCCCGGCGCGGGACACATGTTGATGCTCGATCGCCCCGACGTCGTCAACGACAGACTCGACGCTCTGCTGGAACGAGCCCGGAGGGAATCGGCACCGGCGACCACCATCCCGGTAGCACGAGCCGTCCCTGCGACCACCCCGCGGTCACTAGCAGCCTGACGGCTTAGAACTGTGTGCAGACGGCCGTCGCACAACAGCGGTAACCCGCGTCTAGACGAGGTTGCACTATCGTGTGGATTCTCTGCCTGCGCGAGTACTTTCACCGGTTCTTACGCTCGTTAAATCAGCCGAGCATATCTGGAAAACGAACCGGCAGTAGGTTCATTCTGCTGTCATATTCGCGCCTGTACCGCGTCCAACGAAACGTTACAAGGAGCTCAACGCCGAGGGCGTGTCAGTCCAAGGCGTGGTCCACGCGATGACGGCGGTGACGCGAGTGCCACGTCCGGGCGCGGTGTCGAAGACGAGGTTCCCGCCGATGGCTGACAGACGGTCGGTCATATTGGTCAGCCCGGTGCCGATGGTCGCGGGGTCGAATCCGCGGCCGGTGTCGCTGATCGTGAGCGTAAGCATCCGGTCGTCGGCGTGAGCGGTGATCGTGACGGTGGTGTCGGGGCCGCCGTGTTTGGCGGCGTTCTGCAGCGCTTCGCTGCAGCAGAAATAGAGGGCGGTCTCGATCGAAGCGGGGTAGCGGCCGAGGCCGGCCAGGTTCAGTCGCACGGGGACTGAGGCGCGCGCGGCGACTGCCGGCAAGGCTTGGGCCAGACCGCCGCTGACGAGCAGCGGGGGGTAAATACCGTGGGCGAGTCTGCGGATCTCGGCGATCGCGGTCTCCACCAGCCCGGACGCCTCGACGAGCAGCGGCTGATATCGGTTGTGTTCGGCGGTGCGGGCGAGTTGGATGAGCACCGCCAGGGCGACCAGGTGTTGTTGGGCGCCGTCATGCAGGTCGCGTTCGAGGCGGCGCCGTTCCTCGTCAGCGGCGGTGATCAGCCGGTTACGTGACGCCTCGAGTTGGGCGGCGCGCTCGGCGAGCATGTTCTCCGACACTCCCAGCGCCGCAGCGTTGTTCCACGCAATCACCAGGATGTGAAAGGCGTTGATCGGCAGTGCTGCGACGATGAACGCAGTCTCGATCCAGTGAGGCGCGTGGCCGGCCAGGTGTGAAACATTCTGAAAGCGTGCTAGTGCAGCCAGCGCCAGTGCGCAGCCGGCGGTAATCACGGCGAAAACCAGCCCTCGCTGCCAGCGGACGTAGGCTTGGGCGAACACGACAGGCACCAGAGCCGCGAGCACCATCGCCGGCAACAGGGCCGGCACGACGAACGTAACGAGCAAAGCACTGGCCCAGTTACCGATACAAACCAGCGTGATCGATTGCTGATATCTGGTGCGTCGCGCCAGGCGCAGCGCGGCCCCCAGCACGACACACTGCGCGGTGCAGATCGCGACGAGGGCCAGCAACCAGGGCGATCGCAGGACATACTGGTGCTCCCATAGCGGCAGCAACACGCCAGCACCGAAGTACATGGCCAGGTAACCAGTAAGGAACAGCTGAAAGCGTTCCGCCGTAAAGCGGTGAATGAGGTCGTGACCTAACGAAGACGAAGACCGGACCGCCGCGAGCAACAGGACCTGCGGCACCCGCCAGTAGGGTACCGATCCGGCCGCCGTCGTGGGCCTCAGCGGGCTGGTGGCCATAACCGGGTCAGCAGATCTGGACTCAGGTGTTCTTTGTGCAGGTAGGCCGCGGCGCCGCAATCGGCGGCCCCCGCGGGAAGGTCCTCGACGTCGTAGGTTGACATCAGCAGGACCGTCAAATCTGGATGTGCGGCGCGGATTCGCCGCGTGGCTTCGATGCCACCCATTCCTGGCATGTGAATATCCATCAACACGATCCCGGCACTGCCGTCCCGAATGAGTTCGATCGCGGATTCACCGGTCTCGCATTGACCGGCCATGACGAATCCCTGCGTGGCAGCCACGGTGGCGGCGGTAGCCAGCCGGAAACTGGCCTGGTCGTCGACCACCCAGACCCGCACCCGCTCGTCCGCCATTCTTGGCATGATCCGGGGCCGATTTTCTCCATACCATGGTGTAGGCACCACACTTCTACGCCGAGACGTCGTCGAGGAACATCAGCACAGCCTTGACCCGCCGATCAACCGCGTCGTCGATGGTCAAGCCGAGCTTGGCGAAAATTGAATTAATATGCTTTTCCACCGCCCGCTGAGACAGCACAAGCCGCTGCGCCACGGTGCGATTGCTGAAGCCGGTTGCCAATTCGGCGAGCACCTCGCGTTCTCTGGGGGTCAATCGGCTGGGGATTGCGGCGCAGCGCGGCTGGGCCAGTAGCGCCTCCACCACCAGCGGGTCGAGCACCGTCCCACCGGCTGCGACTTGGTGCACCGCCTCGCTGAGCTGGTCGAAATGTGAAACACGTTCCTTCAACAGATACCCGCGAGCCGCCGTACCGCCGTCCAGCAACCCCGCCGCGTAGTGCGGATCGGCGTATTGCGACAACACGATCACCCCGGTGTCCGGATGCGCGGTGCGCATCCACCGGGCCAACCGAATGCCCTCATCGGTCGACGTCGGTGGCATCCGTACGTCGGTGACCAGCATCGTCGGCCGATGCTTTTCGACGAGTTCGACCGTGGAGTCATAATCCTCGGCGACACCAACGACAGTCACATCGGCGTCGGTCGACAACGCCCGGCAAACGCTGTCTCGCACCAGCAGGCAATCTTCGGCGATGAGGACCGAAACGCGACCACTCACCTTGATGCCGTCCTTCCGTGGTCTTCACGATCACGCAATCACGATCGCTACTCGAAGCGGTCAGAGTTGACCATTGAACTATCTGAACTATCCGCGCATCGGCGCCGGTTCGCCTGAGTAGTGAGCTACCTAATTCGGTGTTTCCCCATGCCGTAACCACGACTGTGGTGGGTGATCGATATAAGTAGCCGGCTCGGGCGCCCGCCCGGCGTTCACGTCCTCGTTCGTGACCAAAGTTTGGCCCCGGCCGTGTCGAGTGCCGCGCACCGGGGATGAGTATCCTCGCGCGACGCTCGGGCAGGCCGGCAGGTACGCACCACGTTCGACGCTGATGCGCACCCCCGGGGGGTGTACACCACCGCCAAGTGTGGTGTGCGCTCTCTGGCCCACGACCTCGCCGTCCGACGACACTCGATGCCTATCAGACAGTGTCCACCAAGGGTGGCCAGTCTTATCGGCGAGAACACTCACCCGCTTCGCGACCAACCACGGGAGAAGCGATGCACACCAGACTCGAAGGGACGAAGGGCTAATTCGATGCTTGGTGACCAGACTATGGCGGAAGTCTCGGCATCGGGTGGTGCTTACCGCGACTGTTTGTGCTCCACACGCCCAGGTCTGGACGACCCCGCCAGGCAAATAGAACTCGCCTTAGTTGCAGGAACAGGGCCGTGACCACCGGCGACCCGTTGACCGGACGGGATGGCGAACTGAGTGCCATCCGGCGCGCGCTCAGCGGAGTCGGTAATCACCGCGGCGCGGTGATCGTCGGTGCAGCGGGGCTCGGCAAGACCCGGCTCGCGCGTGAGGTCCTCGCCCGCGCCGAAGCCTCCGGCGAGCGCACGAGCTGGATCGTCGGCACCGAGTCGGGCCGCCAACTTCCCTTCGGCGCTTTCGCCGCATCGCTTGGCCGACCGATAATCGATCCGGTACCCGACGTTCGAAGCGTTATTGGTTCCTGTGTCGCGCGACAGCGGAAGGGCCGGATGTTGATCGGTGTCGACGACGCGCACCTGCTCGATGGATCATCGGCTCACGTGGTGCACCAACTGGCTCAAATGCCCGGGATTCGACTGCTGGTCACCGTAGGCACCGGCGGCGATGAGCCCGATGCGATAACGGCGCTGTGGAAAGACCATCTGCTGACCCGCGTTGATCTGCAACCGCTGTCGGCGGCAGATACCCGTCTCATTGTTGAGGCCACGCTTGGGGGTGCGGTGGATAGCCGTAGCGCCAAACGGTTTTGGAAGCTGACCGAGCGGGAATGCGTTGTTGATTCGGGAGCTGCTCAAGGATCAGATCTCGGCCGGCCGGATGCGGCAGGTGGCCGGGGTGTGGATGTGGGACGAGCGTGTCGCGGTGTCGGACAGCCTCAGCGGTATGGTTGGGCGCCAACTGAGCGGGCTTGCCCCCGATGTTGCCTTGGTCGTCGACACATTGTCGCAGTGCGAGCCGCTTGGGGTGGACTTGCTGTGCGACCTGGTACACCGCCACGACCTCGAGGTGGCCGAACGGATGAACCTCGTTACCGTGGAACGCAGCGGCTCTAGGCTCATGGCGCGCCTGGCGCACCCGCTCTTTGGTGAACTTCGGCGCGCGACGGCCGGTGAGCTGTATCTGTCGCGGATCCGCGGCCAGCTGGCCCAACGGCTGGCCAAAGAAGACGATGACGACATGCAGGCAACGGTGCGGCGGGCATTGCTCACCCTCGAATCAGACTTGGCCCCCGACCGCGAGCTATTCCTCAAGGCGGCTCGGTGCGCCATGACATTGCTCGATCTAGACCTGTCTGACCGGTTCGCCGCCGCCGCTGCCGACGCGGGCGCGGGCGAGGCCGCAGGCCTGCGGGCAATAAGCCTGGCAGGCCGAGGCGACGGCGACCGAGCCGATGCGATCATGCGTCGGATCGGGATGGATGGGCCCGACGGGCATCACTGGGCGACCGTGCGAGCCGCGAACCTTATCTGGAATCTCGGCCGACCCGCGGAGGCGTCGGCCATTCTCGCCGGCTTGGCCTCAGCGCCGGAATCCGAGGCGGAGCGAGCCGAGCGCGTCGCGGTCGAAGCCTGCGCGGAAGCCGTGGCGGCCCGCTGGGAGACCGCCGTGGAAAAGGCCCGGGCGGCGTTGAGTTCGTCGACAGTGCCGGATTTTCACGCGATGCTGGCGTCCAGCGTGCTGGCGATGGCGCTGGGCGCGCTGGGCAGAATTGACGACATCACCCATCTTGCTGCGGAGTCCATTGACCGCGCGATCACCTCGTTTCAAGCGTCGCCCATGAGGTTCTGGTACGGAGCTGTTTATGCACAGGCGTGCCGTTTGACCGGCCGTATCGACGAATGTGTGCGCTCGGCCAAGCAGCTGGCCGACTCGGCCCCTGACGTGTCCGGTGCTGCCGCTGCGAACCTGGCCTTCTTGCTCGGCCATGCTGAGCTCGCGCGCGGAGAACTGCCGACGGCGGTCAAACTTCTGCACGAGGCCCTTGCCGGGATGGAAAAGCACAGCGTCACAACAGGTCTACGGGCGGCCATCTGTTTCGCGTTGGCCGAGGCGCACGCCAAATTAGGGGATGCCGAGGCCGCCAACGACGCGATCACCGAGGTTCGGCGGTTTGTGCCCGCCGAATACCTCTTCATGCAGATCCCTCTGGCGATGGCGAGAGGCTGGGCGCTCGCCGCTGGCGGCCGCCTGACTGAGGCGATCGCGGTGGTTCAGGCGGTCGGCAAGGATGCGCGCGAGCCTAATCAGCCGACGCACGAATTGGCCTGCCTCCAGGTAGCGGCTCAATGGGGCGACACCTCAGGTGCCAAGCGCGCGCGCGAACTGGCCGAGTTGTTGAACCTTCCCCTTGCGAATACCGTTGCCCGCCACACCGAATCGCTGCGGGATGGCAATGCCGAGGGCCTGCTCGCGGCGTCGGCCGACTACCGGGCGGTCGGAGATGTCGCCACGGCCGCCGACGTCGCGGCTCAGGCGAGCGTCGCGTTCAGCCGGAGCCAGCAGCGTAAGCGCAGTCTCTACGCCGCAGCGTTGGCCGCACAGTTGGCCAACGAGTGTGGCGGGCTGTGCACGCCCGCGCTGAGAAACCCGGTGGACCAACCATTGACGGACCGCCAACGCGAGATCATCGAGCTGGCCGCCACCGGCTTATCCAACAAGGAGATCGCGGAGCGCCTTGTGACGTCGGTTCGCACCGTCGAGGGGCATGTGTATCGCGCCTACCAACGCCTCGGCGCTAGATCGCGTGAGGAGCTCGTCTCGATACTGCGCGGCCGCCCTGCCCGACTCGTGCGCGAACCTGCTTAGCGAGAGCGACGGTTGCCGTTGTGCACTTTAGTTCTTGTCCCGCTTAGCCTTTCGTCCAGAGGTCGATGTGGACGACAGCGCGCCTATTCCGCCGACCGCGGTGGGACGTCGGGTCCCCTGTGGTTCTGACCCTTAGCGTGTCGGCGCCGAGATGTAGTCGGATCGAGTCGGCGCCTACTCGTGCTAGGCCGTGTCCGTTGAACTTACGCTCAGTAGCGACAAATAAGCATCTATCGCAAAAGCGTAAACCAGTTTATACCAGGTAGATTCGCAAGAATACCGGCGATCCCGGCGCGACGACACACCTCATCCCGTGTGCGAAAGCGCCGTCTGACAAGCGCGACTATGGACGGCCGAGCATTACACGGCCGTAGCGAACCATCCGTTCATTTGGGAAGGATAGCCCCGATGAACCCAATTGCAGCACAACGGGGTTCCGTCACCACAGCCGACTGGGTTGGGTACCCGGCGGGGATCGGAAACCTTGGCCGGGCTGCAGCTTGCTCGCGCTCCGCGTAAACGGGATGCGTGTGCTCGCGCGACGCTCGGGCAGGCTCGCAGGTACGCACACGTTCGACACTGATGCGCACACCCGGGGGTACGCATCACCACCAGGTGGGGTGTGTGCTCTCTGGTCCACCGCCTGCCGTCCGATGACACTCGATGCGTATCAGAAAGTGTTCCAACGTCCTTCGCGCCGCGACCAACCACGGGAGAAGCGATGCACACCACACTCGAGGCGACGAAGGGCTGATTCGATGCTTGGAGACCAGACGATGGCGGAAGTGTCGGCATCGGGCAGTGCTTACCGCGACTATTTGCACTTCACACGCCCGGCGGTGGCGCGCCAGATGCGGGCCTTCGGTCTCGAGTTTGAGTTCTGCGCCGCCGAACGGGACGGCACTCGGGTATTGCCGGCATTATCGGCTCCGACGGAGGGTTCGATCTGTTCGCCAGTGATTCGTTGTGCCGCTGCGGTTTCACACCGCCGGCCGGACGTTCGCCATTCCAGATAACACCGGATTCGTTACGAGGTTCAGAATGCCATTTTTAATCACCGATCAAGCCCCCGGCGATCAGCTGCGCACCCTCGCGGGCGGCAAGGCCCACAATCTCCACACCCTCACCGCCGCCGGCTTCTTGGTGCCGCGCTGGGCGGTCCTGGGCACTGACGCCTTTCACGCCGCCGTCGAGGCGGCCGGTCTGCAGCTGAGTGACGCACCGTTGTCGCTGTCGGAACGGCTGCGGGAGGCAGCGTACGCGGCGTCGGTCGTGCGCGACGTGGCCATTCCCGCAGTGATCCTGGACGCGATCGACGCTGCACTGGACTACGTGGGCAACACAAGCGTCGCCGTACGCTCCTCGGGTCGGCAGGAGGACGGCGCTTCACATTCGTTCGCGGGACTGTTCGACACCATCCTCAATGTGACCGGACCCGCCGCGGTCGAGGACGCGGTCCGTCGATGCTGGGCATCGGCCTTCTCAGAACGGGCTGTGCGGTACCGGCACATGCGAGGGCTGGACTTCCACGACGTCGCACTCGCGGTCATCGTGCAGCGGCTTGTGCAGCCCCGCAGCAGCGGTGTCATGTTCACCGCGGACCCGGTCACGGGTTCACCGGACCGCATCGTCATCAACGGCGTCCTGGGTCTGGGCGAGGGTTTGGTCTCGGGGGCCGTCGACTCGGACTCCGTCGTGGTCGACAAGCGCACCGGCGAGACGGTCGACGAAAAGGTCGGCGCCAAGCAGGAGATGATCGTCACCGGCCTCGGTGGAGGCGTCCGCACGGTGGCCGTTCCTGCCGAACGACAACGACATTGCAGCATCGGCCCCGACCTGCGGGCCTCGCTCGTCGACCTGGGATCACGCTTGGAACACCATTTCGGTGCTCCTCAGGACATCGAATGGGCCGCCGACGAGTCGAACACGTGGATCCTGCAGTCCCGGCCTATCACCACGCTGATCAACGAAAACCCTTCCTCAGCAGAACATCTCGGCGAAGACGTGCCGCCCGGCGATCTTCGCATCTGGGACAACTCGAACATCATCGAGAGCTTCGCGGGTGTCACCTCGCCCCTGACGTTCACCACCGCCCGCAAGCTGTACACCGACGTTTATCGGGCCTATGCCCGCAGCCTCAAAGTGCCGTCGGCGCAGCTCGATCAGATGGAGTCCTGGCTGCCGGTCATGCTGGGCCAGTTCAACGGTCACGTCTACTACAACCTGTTGCACTGGTACCGCATGGTGGGCATCGCTCCCGGGTATCCGCTGAACCGGCGTGTGCTGGAAGTCGCCCTCGGCGTCAGCGAGCCCCTCGATCGCAGGACAGCGGGAGCCCTGCGGCCGTTCGGATTCTCCAACGCGCTCGTCAAAGCATTCTCTCGGGCGCGCACCACCGTCACCTACGCCCGCCGGTTCTGGTCCCTCGATGCGTTGGTCGCACGCTTCGACAGCTCATTCGAGGAGTTCGTCGACCGTCACGGCCTGATGGATGTCTCCGAGCTCGACGGTCCACGGGCGTATCGGCTCTTTCGCCGGATCCACGACGAGGTGGCCGATATCTGGGGACCGATGATGGTTCTCGACGCCATCCTCGTGACTTCGGTGGGTGTCCTCGCCGCCCTCACCAAGATGTTCCTGCCCCGCGCACCCGAGTGGTTCGGCTTCGCTGTCGTCAATCCCGGTGCCGACGTGGTGTCCATCGAGCCGGCGCGAGCCCTCGCCGACATCGCCGCGTTCGCGCGCGACCACGCGGACCTGTGGGCGTTCATCGACGCGGCCGAGCCGGACGTCGCCTACCCCCTACTCGTCGACCACGCCGGTGATACCGACGCCCCGCACTGGCGGGAACTGCTGGGCAAGATCGATGAGTACATCGACAGATTTGGGTACCGTTGCCTCGACGAACTCAAACTTGAGGCGCCCGATCTGCGGCAGGACCCGTCCGGGATCTTCCACATGCTCCGGATGGCTTCCGCCGAAGAGATACAGCGTGCGGGTGATTCGGGTGCTTCCGCGCAGGCATACCTCGATGCGCACCTCCACGGGCCACGCCGGAAGGTCTTCGATGCGCTGCGCAGGAAAATCCAGCGAGCGGCCACGCATCGCGAGCATCTGCGGTTCTGCCGGACCCAGGGCTTCGGCATCCTGAAATCCCTTGTCGCGGTGATGGGTCGCGACCTCGAGCAACGCGGCATCGTCGACGAGTCCGCCGATGTCTTCCTGTTGCGTCTCGACGAGTTGTTCGCGGTGTACGAGGGCTCGATGTCCCGCGGGGCGGCGCGGGATGTGATCGCCCGTCGCGGAGTGCTGCACGAGGGCTACCGCAAGCTCAAGGCGCCCGCCCGATTCGCCACGACGGGAGTGGACTACTCCCCGGAGGAACTGACGATGGCCGGCTGGCGGTTGTCGAACGATGCGACACAGGCGCCGGCCGGGACGGTGCTCAACGGCACGCCGTCGAGCCCCGGGGTGGTGACCGGACGCGCGGTGGTGGTGGAGAAGCCGGAGGACTTCTCCAGCGGCATCCTGGTGGCCTATCGCACCGATCCCGGTTGGGTGGCGGCACTTCCCTTCGCGTCCGCGCTGCTCATCGAACGCGCATCGCCGCTCACCCATGTCGCCATCATCGCCCGCGAACTGGGAGTGCCGACCGTCGTGCAGATCGACGGTTTGACCAGTGCGATCCGGACCGGCATGACCGTCACCGTGGACGGCGCCAGCGGCCGCATCACCCTGTTGGAAGACCAGCCCGACCAAGCGAGATCCCATGCGTGAACCTGCCGAGGCCGATGTCGAGTGCATCCGTGGCTGGCTTACCTCACCCAGCGACGACACCGGTGTGCATCTGGCGGCCGACGACGGCAGCTGGGAATTCCTTCCGTATGCGACGCTGGCCGAACAGGTTCGACGAGTGGCACGTCTGCTCGTCGAGCAAGGAGTCGGTTCTGGGCACACCGTGTGCGTGCTGATGCCGACGTCGCACCTGTGCCTGGCGACGATGTTCGCGGTGCTGGCAGTGGGGGCAACGTTGACGCCCATCGCGCCCCCGCTGTTCGGCAGTCACGAACAGTACCGACGGCACCTTCGCGGGGTTCTCGAAAGCTCGGAGGCGCGTGCGGTGGTCACCTCGTCGGGGCTCGTCGACGCGGTGGTCCGGGCATCCGCCGACATGCCGCAGGCGCCTGCCATGGTCGTCCTCGACCGGGTGCCCGCATACCCGCCTCTGATCGAATTAGCCTCTCCCGCAACAGCTGTTCTGCTGCAGATGACTTCAGGATCCACGCATCTGCCTCGCGGAGCGAGCATCAGCTGGCGCAACCTGGCGACCAACCTCGCCGCCATCGACGCGGCATTCGGAGCGACGCCGGGTGACGCCACTGCCTCGTGGCTGCCGCTGTATCACGACATGGGATTGATCGGAGCAGTCTTTCAGGCCATCACCCGGCAGCGGGGTCTGTACCTGATGCGTCCCGATCAGTTCGTCCGCGACCCGGCTCGCTGGCTGCGGGCGGCGGCCGGCGCACGACACACGGTCTCGCCGTCATTCGGGCTCGCGTACGCCAGCCGTCGACTCACGCAGAAGGACATCGAGGATATCGACCTTTCGCGGCTGCGCACGGTGGTCGTAGGCGCCGAGCCGATCAATCCGGACCACCTCAGGGCCTTCACCGAACTGACTGCCGCTCAAGGATTCTCACCCACCGCGTTCCTGCCGTCATACGGTCTCGCGGAACACACATTGCTGGCCACCGCGCACCGCCGGGGCGAGCCACACCCGATGATCCGGATCGACAAGTCCGCCCTGCGTCATGGGCAACCGGTGCGTGTCCTGGCCGGCGCCACCGACTGCACGACAGCCGAATCCGGAGCCGATTGGGTGGTGTCGGTCGGCGTCCCGATCCCGGGCCACTATGTCCGGATCGCCCACGAATCCGGTGTGGGCGCTGCGCAGGGGGTGCTGGGCGAAATCGTCCTGTCCGGACCATCGGTGTTCGGCGGATATCGCGGAAACCCGGACAGCGCAACGCAATGCATCGACGGCGAACTGCACACCGGTGACGCCGGGTTCATCCTGGACGGGCAGTTGTTCGTGCTCGGCCGGATGGGGACGAGCCTGAAAGTGAACGGCCGCACAGTCTTCGCCGAAGATCTCGACGTGACGGCAGCCGGCGCGTTGGGCGTGGCACCGAGCCGGCTCATCGCCGCCGCGGTCAACGAGAGCGGCCGGCCAGGGGTTGCGCTGTTCGTCGAGCAGCAGGCACGTAGACCTCTGTCCGGGGAGATCGCCGCCGCCCGTACCGCCGTGCAGGCTCAGGTCGGGGAGGACGCACTGGTGTGGTTCATCGGTGTTCCGCGCGGGAGCCTGTCGCGCACCTCGAGCGGAAAGCCCCGCCGGGCCCACATGTGGCAGCAGTGGCGAGCCGGGTATCTCGTCGGTGCCGAACTCCTGTCGATGTCCGGTCCGAACCATGATCCGGCCCTGCTCGAAAAGGTGCGTTCGCTGTTCGAGCGGACCCGCGAACTGGCGGTGATCCCCGACGACGCGACAGTGCATTTCGAGGGTTCGCTGGCCGAGGGTTTCGGCAACGAAGGCTCCGACATCGACCTGCTCCTGTTGGTGCCCGGCGCCGGCGCCGAAGCCGTCATGCCCACGGTTCTCTTCGTGGACGGCCACCGGGTCGAGATCCGTATCCAGTCGCACGACCAAATACGTGAACGGCTGCAACGGATTCGCCGTGCCGCGGACACGGGTTCCGTGAGCGGAATCACCGAGGACCTGCTCAACCGAGTCCAGCGATTCCTCCGGGGCACCGTGCTGCATATCGGCCCGCGGTACGCAGAGCTCCGCGATGTCGTGTCCTACCCGGAACTGACGAATCTGATGGCGGCGTGGTGGCATCGGCGGGCCGGGCAGTGTCTGCGCCAGGCCGCCGCCCTTGCCCTTCTCGATCACGACGGCGAGGCAGCGCACTGGGCTCGGGAAGGCGTGACGCAGGCCATGAAGGCGTTTCTCGCCGAGCGCGGGGAAGGCTATGTGGAAGTCAAATGGCTTCCTCTCCAGGTGGCTCGGCTGAACACCTGCGGTGACCGGAACGTGGTGGCCCTGCTCGGCGAGTATCTGGGCCTTGAGCACGTGCAGACCGCGGAGATCGGGGCCCGGGATTACGTCGTTCGCGCACTGGCGCTTTCGGCCAGACTGGGTGCGCCCACGGCCACGCTCGACCCGGCCAAGGTGATCTTGCGACGCGTCCCCGGGGTGACCACCTGGCCGATCAGGTCCACCGCACATGTCGTCCGCGGCAAGACAGACGTGTTCGTGCTCTCGCCGGAGTGTGCCGAATCCTGGCGGCACGTGGTGTTCGGCGAGACGCTCGCCGATACCCGCGCCGCGAGTACACATATCGCTCTGTTCGTCCGATACGGTCTGATCACACTGGGCTGGCGTGGCGCGGGAACCATCAGGCCGGTGGCCGCGATGTGCGACCCGAGTCGGCCGCTGACCCCGGCGCCCTCCACCCGTCGTCCGGTGATCACGATCAACGGCGCCACCGCCGATGGGCAGATCGCTCGATCCCCGCTGGGGGCAAAGGCATTCGCCGATTGCGCGAGTGCGTTGCTCCTGGCCAACATGGTGCTCGAGAACGCCCGAGAAGACTTCGACGGGGCGGTCAAGGACGCACAGTGGCAGGTGACATCGCTGTGCGGGCGCCGGATCGTCACCATGGCCGTCCGGATCCTGGCAAGCGCCTGGGGCGTCACACCGTTGCCGGGTGATCCGGTGCTCGTCGAAGGCCTCGGCACGCTCATACCAGAGCACCCCCATCTGGCGGCGACCGCTCGCCGGCTCGCGCGCCTGTCCGTCCACGATCACGACGAAGCACTCGACGCCCGGGGCGAGATCGACCAGTTCGTGTCGGACGTCCAAGCCGCGAGCGGCGGTGAGAGGTTCCCCTCGTCGTTCGCCTCGCGGGAACAGTGGCAGGAGACGCTCAGGTACGGCTACCAGTGGCTGCGAATGGCCGGATACCTCGAAGCCTATCTGGAACTGGACGAAGCGAGGGACCTGTTGTCCAGTGGCGGAGCTCAACCGTCGGCCAGGGCCGCGCGGTCGGACTCGGAATCGGGAGGGACGGCATGACTGCAATCCAGGACGACGTGTTGGCGCTGGTGACCGCGCTGGCTCCTGCTCCGGTGGCCGAGCCGGACCTGCACGGCGCGTTGGTCGATGACCTCGGCTATACGTCGTTGCGGCTCCTCGAGCTGTGCATCGCGGTCGAGCGTGCCTTCGCACTGCCACCGCTGGGTCAGGACACGCTGGCCGGCGTGAGCACAGTGGGCGATCTGGTCGATCTCGTTGCGACGCACAAGGACCGGCGATGAACGCGCCCCGGGTGGTCCTCGTCACCGGGGCCGCCGGGCACGTCGGCGCGGAAGTCGTGGCCCGGCTGGTCAGGCGGGGCCACCCCGTTGTCGCCCTGGTGCACAACCGATTCGACATCGTCAGCAACAACGGCCGTCCGGTCCGGCCGGCGCGCGTGCTCCGCGGTGACGTCCGGCACCCGGATTTCGGGCTCGCCGCGGATGTCCTACGGGAGCTTGCGGCGCAGGTTGCGGTGATCGTCCATTGTGCCGCGGTGACGGACTTCGGCCTGCCCGAACAGCGGTACGCCGAGTTGAACGTGGCGGGTACCGCCAACGCGCTCGCGTTGGCACGGCGCTGGGACAGCGGATTCCTCTATGTCGGCACCGCCTACGTCTGTGGTGAGTTCAACGGGACTTTCGGCGAACATCAGCTCGACGTCGGGCAACGGTTCGGGAACGGCTACGAGCGCAGCAAGCACCAGGCCGAACATCTGGTGCGTGCCTCGGGGCAGCGATGGGCCGTGGTGCGTCCCGGCATCGTCTCCGGCGAACACCGCACCGGTCACAGTCGTGAACACAAGCACATCTATCAGGTGCTCAAACTGATCGTCGAGGGCAAGCTGCGAACGCTGCCGGGAAACTACGCGGCCGCGTTGGCGCTGTCGCCCGTCGGACACGTCGCCGACACCATCGCGACCGCGACCGAGAGGTTCTCCGACAACGTCGGATACACCTTCCACGCAGTCGGCGCGAAATGCGTTTCACTCCAAACGATTTCCGACGTCCTGGCCGAGTACCCATCGTTTCGGGTGGCCGACTTCGTGCCGCCGAGCACGTTCAGCGTGGACCAACTCGACCAGATCGAGCGCGGGTATTTCCAGAAGGTCGGGACGTTGTACGCGACCTACCTCATGCGCCGGCTGGAGTTCGACAGCTCGAACACCCGCGACCGGCTCGGCATCGTTCCGCCCACAACCGGCGCAGGTTACGTCCGCCGAATTCTCGACTCATGCCTGCGCACAGGTTATCTGGGCAGATCGGGGCCATCCATTGCCGAAGTGCTGGCCGCATTACAACGAGAGGGGAGTCACGCATGATCCACACCGAGGTCGCCACACTGGCGCCACCCGGGACGCACCGACGGAGTCCGAGTAGGCACGGGTCCGATACCTACTTCCTGGAAACGCGCGACGCACTAGAGCGGATGTCCATCGATCCCGATGAATTCGCCTGCCGCACAGCACTGCTGCTGCTCAAACCCGATGCGGCTGTCACGGGGGGAATGCGGCGGGCCGTCACCTGGCTGACAGAGCACGGTTATCGCATCGTGGGAGCGCACGCAGTGGCGCTCACCCACCTGCATCTGCGCGCCCTCTGGTACTTCAACTGGCACAGCGCCACTCCCGAGCGGCGACGGCTGGCCGACCAGCTCGCTGGATTGTCCGCATCGATCGTGCTGGTGGTCACCCATCCCGACGACAGCGTGCCGGCGTCCGTTCGCCTGACGGCGGACAAGGGCCCCGCCGACCCGGCGCAGCGGGTGCCCGGCCAGCTGAGGTACGCGCTGGCCGCCGGAACGTACCTGCTCAACCAGGTTCATTCGCCCGACGATCCCGACGACGTGTTGCGCGAGCTGAGCATCTACTTCGCCGACCCCGTACTCAGCGAGGTCATCGCCGCGTGTGCCGCCGGCGCCGACGCCTCGGCCGATGCCGTCCGACTGGCCGACCACATCGAATCCGGCGTCGAGCGCCGGAGCGGTGACCTGGCGGTCACGCACGACATGGTCTGGCAGCACCTCAGGGCGTCCGGCGCGACGGCGAGGCCCCGGACGGGACAGGAGTGGGTGGCGGCCATCGACCTGGCCGACAGACACCACGTCCCCGTCGACCCGTGGTTCCGCATCGTACTCGAATCGGCCTATCTCCCCATGCACCGACAGACTCAGCGAGGTGAATTGTGAACGCTGGCAATTATTCCCAGACCATCGCGCGAGAGCTGGTGCACAAGCGCTCCATCGCGGAAGTACTCATCACGTCCGTCACCACGACTCCGGCGACCTGGATCTGCCATGCGCAGCTGCCGCGCCGACACAGCTTCCACACCGACACGACGGGCGAGCAGAGCGCTTATCACGACCCGTTACTGGTCCTGGAGGCGTTCCGGCAGGCGTGCGTCGCCGCGAGTCACGCCTCCTACGACGTGCCTCTCGACGCGCGCTACACCGTGCGCTACTACGAGCTGTCCATCCTCGATCCGGCCACGCTGAAGTGTGGTCCGCAGGTGCTGGATCTCGAGCTCAACATCGCCGTGCGCAACGAGTTCCGGCGGGGCGGCCGAGGCCTTCAAGGCCCGGTGCACGGGCTCGAAGTCGCCGCGATCGTGACTCACGAGGGGGAGAAGGTCATGGAGCTGTCGGGGGCATTCGGCTGGATGTCCAGCGCCAAGTGGGAGGCCTTTCGTGGCGGTGCGAGTTGGGACGCGGGGCCACAGGCGTCCCCGGCCGATCCGCAGATCGTCGGGCGGACACGTCCGGAGAACGTGGTGATCGGCGCACCGGTCCCGCTTGACGGCGGTGCGGCGAGCGCGCCCATCGTGGTGGACGTCAGCCATCCCACGATGTTCGACCACCCTCTCGACCATCTGCCCGGGGGTTTAATCATCGAGGCGTGTCGCCAACTCTCGCTGGCGGTCATGGGATCGTGCAGCGCGACGATCATGGGCCCGGCCTGGCTGCGGTGTGACTTTCATTCGTTCGCCGAATTGGACACCACCAACACGGTCACCGTGGCACCGGACGCTGAGGACGCTTTGTCGTTCCGGGGCGAGGTGACACAGTCCGGCCAGACGAGGGCTTCGGTCGAGCTGACATTCACCACCGGCGACGGCGGTCGCGGAATGTTGCCTTCGACATGACGGTCTCCGAACGGGCCGGTGGAATCCGGGCGTTTCTGGTCGAGCGGTACCTCCCGGTCTACCCGATCTATCTGACGTTGTGGGTCGTCGCCGTCGAGAGCATGACGGCCGTGGTGACCGACTCCGCCGGCCCGTGGCGCCCGACCTGGGACACCGCGTTGAAGGCGCTGGCCCTAGTCGCGGCCGGCGCATTCCTGCGGATGGTCGACGACCAGAAGGATCTCGACTACGACCGCCTGCACAATCCCACCCGTCCGCTGGTGCAGGGCCGGATAACCCACGCAGAGCTGCGGATGGCGATGGCCCTGACAGCAGCAGTGGCTTTGGTTCTCGCCGCGGCGGTTTCGCTTCCGGCGGCGGCGGTGCTGGCGGCCGCACTGGGCTACGGCCTCGCGCTGTGGTCGATGGAATTGCACGTTTCATGGGTGCGGGACAACCCCATCGTCAACCTCGCGGTGGTCTGCCCGGCACAGTTCCTGGTCACCGGGTTCGTGATGGTGGGCCAGCCGGGTGTCGGTGATGCCTCGTGGGGACGCCTCCTGGCCGTGCCCGTGGTGTTCACCAGCGCGTTCCTGCATCTTGAATTCGCCAGGAAGACGTGCCGGACGGGCGCGGGGGACCCGCACTCCTACTCGCAGCGGATCGGTGCATCGGCCAGTGCGAAAACCGCCTGGGCATTCGGCATGCTCGCGGTGCTGCTCGAGTTGTCGGTCACCGCGCCGTGGCGGTGGGCGGAGCACTGGTGGCCGGTGGCCTGGGTGCCGCTGGCCGCCGGCATCCTGCCCTGCGTCTCCGCATGGATCTTCCTCGGGGGCGGGACGGACAGGCATCCCCGAAGCTGGCCAACGGTTTTCGTCGTCGTTTTCTATCTCGCCATCGTCGGCCAGGGTCTCGTATACCGCTAGAAAGGTGCATCGTGCGTATTCTCACTCCTCTCGTCGGAAGCCGCTGCGACGTGCAGCCCGGGGCGGTGCTGGGCCTCGAGCTGCAGCGGCGCGGCCACACGGTCGTGGGCGGCGCACCGCCCAACTTCGTCGATTTCGTGGGCAGCGCCGGCCTGAAGGCCAGCCAGTTCGGTCGCGACGTACACGCGCTCTATTCGTCGCCGGAGGGACAGCGCGCGCTGGCGGCGGGCAACACGTTCAAGCTGATATCCATGCTGTCCAACCAGATGGCGGAATACGCCGACCGGATGGACGACGAGTTGATCGACATCTCGAGTGATGCCGAGACAGCGGACCCGCACCGGCACCAGGTGATCACGCTGAGCGCGACCCAACCTCATGAACCGGGTTGTGGCTCAATAGCCCCGCGGGGCGCTCGCGGCATCCTAGCGGGGTCGAACTCAGTCGAGACGGATTGAGAAGGGTTGGCACGCAACGATGAACGTCTTACAAGGAATCGCTCGACTTGCCATCGCGGCGCCACGGCGGATCATCGCGGTCGCACTGCTGCTCATGGTCGGTGCCGGAATCTTTGGCATCCCGGTATCCAAGAGCCTGTCCGCCGGCGGCTTACAGGATCCGGCCAGCGAGTCGTGGCAGGCGGCTCGGCTGCTGTCCGAGAAGTTCGGCCAGGGCGACATGCATATGGTCATCGCTGTGACCTCCGAGGCCGGCGCCGAAAGTCTAGCCGCGCGCGCCGTCGGCGCCGACCTCGTCCGCGGGCTCCAGGCGTCGCCCCATGTCGCCGATGTCAACTCGGCGTGGACCGCATCGCCGCCGGACGCGGCGACAATGATCAGCAAGGACGGCAAGACCGGGCTGATCATCGCCGCAATCACCGGCGGCGAGAACGGCGCGCAGACGCATGCCAAGCAGCTGGCCGATCAGCTGGTTTACGACCGCAACGGGGTCACCGTCAGGGCTAGTGGCGACGCGATGACGCGCGTGCAGGTCAACAGCCAGAGCGAAAAAGACTTGCTGCTAATGGAATCCATCGCCGTGCCGTTGAGCTTCGTGGTGCTGGTCTGGGTGTTCGGCGGCGTCCTGGCGGCGGCGCTGCCACTGGCGGTGGGCGGGTTCGCGATCCTGACTTCGATGGCGGTGCTGCGCGCGATCACATACGCAACCGACGTGTCGATCTACGCGCTGAACCTCACTGTCGCAATGAGTTTGGCGTTGGCCATCGACTACACGCTGCTGATCGTCAGCCGGTTCCGTGACGAACTCGCCGGCGGCGCGGATCGGAACCAGGCGCTGATTCGCACGATGGCCACGGCCGGGCGGACGGTGCTGTTCTCGGCGATGACGGTCGCGCTGTCGATGATGGCTCTCATGCTGTTCCCGATGTACTTCCTGAAATCTTTCGCCTACGCCGGCATCGCCGTGGTGGCGTTCGCGGCCGTTGCCGCGGTCATGGTGACGCCGGCGGCCATCGTGCTGCTCGGGGGCCGGCTGGACTCATTGGACGTGCGCCGGCCGGGCCGCCGGCTGCTCAGACGGCCGGAGCCGGCACGACGCCCGGTCGAGCAGATGTTCTTTTACCGCTCGACCAAGTTCGTGATGCGCCACGCCATTGCGATCGGCCTTGCGATCATCGCGCTGCTGTTGATACTTGGCGCACCCTTCCTCGATATCAAATGGGGCTTTCCGGACGACCGCGTACTGCCCGACTCCGCGTCGGCGCGCCAGGTCGGTGACCAGGTGCGCAGCGCCTTTGCCGTCGACTCGGCTTCCAACGTGACCGTCGTGATTCCGGACTTGACCACGGTCACACCCGACGAACTCGGCCGCTATGCCGCGCAGCTGTCCCAGGTTCGGGACGTGTCGTCGGTGTCTGCGCCGGGCGGCACGTTCGTTCGCGGCTCGCTGGGCGGGCCGACATCGTCGACGGGGGCGGCGATCAAGGACGGCAGCGCGTTTTTCACCGTTGGCAGCACCGCCCCACTGTTCTCCCAGGCTTCGGAGATCCAGTTGGACCGATTGCACGCCGTCACCGGTCCCGGCGGCCAACACGTACAGATGACCGGAATAGCGCAGATGAGCCGCGACAGTTGCGACGCGATCACCTCACGGCTGCCCGCCGTGCTGGCGGTGATCGCCGCGATCACGTTCGTGCTGCTGTTCGTGCTGACCGGCAGTGTGGTGTTGCCGTTGAAGGCGTTGCTGCTCAACGTCTTATCACTTTCGGCAACCTTCGGTGCTCTGGTGTGGATCTTTCAGGACGGTCATCTGGGCGCGTTCGGCACCATGGCTACCGGGACGCTGGTCGCCACCATCCCGGTGCTGTTGTTCTGCATCGCATTTGGACTGTCGATGGACTACGAGGTGTTTCTGGTTTCGCGCATCCGCGAGTACTGGTTGACGTCCGGACGCTCTAGTGCCGACAACGATGAAAGCGTCGCGCTGGGCCTGGCCCGCACCGGGCGGGTGGTGACAGCCGCCGCGCTGGTGATGTCGATTTCGTTCGCCGCGTTGATCGCCGCGCAGGTGTCGTTGATGCGGATGTTCGGCGTCGGCCTGACGCTGGCGGTGCTGGTGGACGCGACGCTGGTGCGGATACTGCTCGTTCCAGCGTTCATGCGCGTGCTGGGCCGCGCCAATTGGTGGGCGCCGAAGCCGTTGGCCCGGCTTCATGCGTGGTTCGGCATCGGCGAGGCAAGCACACCGGAGCCCACCGAGGCCGCCATGAAGAAATCCGAAGACACCGCACCCGCGCTTGTCACCGCTGCCACCGTGAGCGGCGACCTGTCGTTGTGCGCCGACCCGGCCGTCGTCACCGGATAACGTCGGCGCTACGCTCGCGGGTTGCGCGACGCCGGCCCGCTGCCGGTGCTCAAGCACTTCCCGGCTTTGATCGCGCGTCCAGGGACTCTGACACGGGTGCAGTGGTGACGCCGCCGCCGGCCGACCTGCAGGACTTGGTGTGCCGTACCGCAGTGGCGGCTTCAACGCGGGACTCTTCGACTTTGCCCCAGGCGTAGTCGCCGGTCGGGCTTCTCCGAGACCCTCCGACGCGGCTAAGCAAGGACGAAGTAGCGCAGCCACAAGTAGAGCGCGGATAGTCCAATCGACATCACAGTGACGATCACGCCCTTGCGGGTGAACTCCCAAAAGGAGATGGGACTGTCGGCGCGCTTGGCGATTCCGAGGATGACCACGTTGGCGCTGGCCCCGACGGCGGTCAGGTTGCCGCCGAGGTCCGTGCCCAGGACGAGCGCCCACCACAGCACCTGCGGATGCGCGTGGCCCTGCATCGCGGGGATCAGCTGCGCCACGATGGGCGCCATGGTCGCGGCATACGGGACGTTGTTGACCACCCCGCTGATCACGAAGGACACCACCAGGATCGTCATCGTCGCCAACAACGGCTGTCCGCCGGTCGCCTCGGTGGCCAATCGGGCCAGCTGATCGACGACGCCCGTCTTCACCAGCGCCCCGACCATCACGAACAGGCCGGCGAAGAACAGCAGTGTCTCCCACTCGACGCCGGACAGGTAATCCGAATGCTCCAGCCCGGAAATCACGATGAGGATTCCGGCGCCCAGCAGCGCCACCAGCGAGGGGTTCGTGTGCAGGACCGAGTGGGCGACAAACCCGGCCAGCACCGCGACCAGGACGACACCGCATTTGATCAGCAGCCGCGGATTACGGATCGCCTCGCGCTCTTCCAAGGACATGACGTCGGCGACCCGCTCGGGGTCGACGTCGAACGCGCCCGGATACAGCCGCGGCAACATCACGATGAACACCACGATGATCACGATCACGACCGGCGCCACGTGGATCAGAAAGTCGTTGAAGCTCAGTCCGCCCCGGCTCGCAATGATGATGCTGGGCGGGTCACCGATCAGCGTCGCCGTGCCGCCGATGTTCGACGCGAACGCCTCGGCCATCAGGAACGGCGCCGGACCGATCTCCAGCCGGTCGCACACCAGCAGCGTCACCGGGGCGATCAGCAACACCGTGGTGACGTTGTCCAGCAGTGCGGAAGCAAATGCGGTGACCAGCACCAGCAGGATCATGATCCGCAGTGGGGAACCGCGGGCGCGCTTGGCGGCCCAGATCGCGGTGTATTCGAACACACCGGTCTGCCTCAGCACGCTGACGATGATCATCATGCCCAGCAGCAAAAAGATTACGTCCCAATCGATTCCGGTCGCGTGGGAGTAGAACACGTCGTCGGAATCGATCACCGGCAACATAATCACGATCGCGGCGCCCGCCAGCGCCACCGCCGTCTTGGGGATCCGTTCGGTGGCGATCAGCAGGTAGGCGCCGACGAAGACGACAACCGCGAAGACGCTCATCGAATCTCCTGTGCCGTCACGGCTTCGCTGTCAGGTGGTCAGCGCCGCGTGGAGCAGACGCGACGCGGTGATGACGCCGATCAACTTCTTGTCCTTGACCACCGCGATGAGCGGGCTGCGCAGCCGTGCCATCACCGCGGCCACCTCGATGATGGTGTCGTCGGCGTGCGCCCACGGCACATTGGTCAGGTGGTCGGGCAGCACGTCGCGGACCCGTTTGCCGCCCAGTTTGTCGGCGGCGCGATCGGCCATCGACTCGCTGAGCACCCCGGCCAAGGACGGGTCATCCTGCACGTACTTGGGCACGATGAAGCGGACCACTTGGGAGGCGGGCAGCACGGCGAACGGTTGGCCGGATTCGTCGGTGACGACGATGCCAGGCAGGCGGTGCTCGGCGAGCAGGCGTGCGGCGGCCAGTGCGTCGGAGTCGGCGGTCACCACCGGGAAGTCCTCGGCGAGTTCCGCGGCGCGCATGTTCATGAGAATACGTCGGCCTCATCTGGCAAGTGGCTGCGTAGACTAGCCGGATGCTGCAAGAGATCCGCGGGCCCGCCGATTTGCAGCATCTCTCCCAGCAGCAGCTACGCGAGCTGGCCGACGAGATCCGCCAGTTCCTGATCCACAAGGTCGCCGCCACCGGCGGGCATCTGGGACCCAACCTCGGCGTCGTCGAGCTGACGTTGGCGCTGCACCGGGTGTTCGATTCGCCACACGACCCGATCGTCTTCGACACGGGTCACCAGGCCTACGTGCACAAGATGCTGACGGGCCGCTGCCGGGACTTCGAAAGCCTGCGCAAGAAAGGCGGGCTGTCGGGGTATCCGTCACGCGCCGAAAGCGAACACGACTGGGTGGAGTCCAGCCACGCCAGCGCGGCGCTGTCCTACGCCGACGGTCTGGCCAAGGCGTTCGAGCTGACCGGGCACCGCAACCGGCACGTGGTCGCGGTGGTCGGCGACGGCGCGCTCACCGGCGGCATGTGCTGGGAAGCGCTGAACAACATCGCCGCGTCCCGGCGTCCGGTGATCATCGTGGTCAACGACAACGGCCGCAGCTACGCGCCCACCATCGGCGGTGTCGCCGACCACCTGGCCACGCTGCGGCTGCAGCCCGGTTACGAGCAGGCGCTGGAGCGGGGCCGCGAGGCGGTGCGCTCCATGCCGATGTTCGGAGAGGCCTTCTACCACTTCCTGCACAGCGTCAAGGCGGGCATCAAGGACTCCCTGTCGCCCCAGCTGCTGTTCACCGATCTGGGCCTCAAGTACGTCGGGCCGGTCGACGGCCACGACGAACGCGCGGTGGAGGTGGCGCTGCGCCGGGCGCGCGGCTTTGGGCACCCGGTGATCGTGCACGTCGTTACCCGCAAGGGCATGGGCTACCCGCCGGCTGAGAACGACGAGGCCGAGCAGATGCACTCCACGGGACCGCTCGACCCGGCCACCGGTCAGGTGACCAAGGTGGCCGGCCCGGGCTGGACGGCGACGTTCGCCGACGCGCTCATCGGCTACGCCAAGAATCGCCGCGACATCGTGGCGATTACCGCCGCGATGCCGGGGCCCACCGGGCTGACGGCCTTCGGGAAGCGGTTCCCCGACCGGTTGTTCGACGTCGGCATCGCCGAACAGCACGCGCTCACGTCGGCGGCCGGGCTGGCCATGGGCGGGATGCATCCCGTCGTGGCCATCTACTCGACGTTCCTCAACCGGGCGTTCGACCAGGTCATGATGGACGTGGCGCTGCACAAGCTGCCCGTCACCCTGGTACTGGACCGGGCCGGGATCACCGGCAACGACGGCGCCAGCCACAACGGCATGTGGGACCTGTCGATCCTGGGGATCGTGCCCGGCATGCGAGTGGCCGCGCCCCGCGACTCCACCCGGCTGCGCGAGGAACTCGGCGAGGCGCTCGAGGTCAACGACGGCCCGACGGCGCTACGGTTCCCCAAAGGCGATGTGGGCGAAGACATTCCGGCGCTGGAGCGCCGGGGCTCCGTAGATGTGCTCGCGGTGCCGGGCGGTGGGCTGAACCACGACGTGCTGCTGGTGGCGGTCGGCGCGTTCGCGTCGATGGCGCTGGAGGTGGCCAAGCGGCTACACAACCAGGGGATCGGCGTGACGGTGATCGACCCGCGCTGGGTGTTGCCAGTCTCCGACTCGGTGCGCGAACTCGCGGTGCAGCACAAACTGCTCGTCACGCTCGAGGACAACGGGGTGCGCGGCGGCGTGGGCTCAGCCGTGTCGGCGGCGCTGCGCGCCGCCGAGGTCGACGTGCCCTGCCGCGACGTCGGGCTGCCACAGGAGTTCTACGACCACGCCTCGCGCAGTGAGGTGCTGGCCGACCTCGGGCTGACCGACCAGGGCGTGGCTCGCCGGATCACCGGTTGGGTGGCGGCGCTGGGGACGCCAGCATCAGAGGTCTCTGAGGCCGAGATCAGGGAGCATCTGGACTAGCGACCGCCGCGGCCAGCACGGGGTCGACGAGTTCGCGTTGCCACGGCCGCGCCTGGCCGGCGCGCAGAAACTCGTCGACGGCTTCCAGGGTTTCGTCCGCCCCGCCCGGGGCTTCCCAATCCCAGCAGAGTCGCCGCACCAAATCGGGTGAGATCAGGTTCTCCATCGGCACGCCCACCCGCTGCGACACCTCCGAGAGTCCCGCCCGCGCCGCCTCCAGCCGCGCGGCGGCCTCCGGCTTGCGCCTGCTCCACCGCGCCGGCGGTGGCGGCCCGTTGGACGGCTCGGCCACTTCCGGCAGGTCTCGACTACCCCGGGCCGCTTCCAGCGCCGCCAACCACATGGCGGCGCTGCGCCGCTGGTTGCGCCCACCAAATACCGGCAACGCGACGAGATCGTCGATCGTCTTCGGGTCGGCGAGGGCGGCGTCGACGATGGCGGTGTCCGGCAGCACCCGGCGCGGCGCGATGTCGCGGCGCTGCGCGACGCGGTCGCGCGCCGTCCACAGTTCGCGGACCGCGGCCAGACCCCGCCGGTCATGCACACGATGGATCCCCGACGTCCGACGCCAGCGCTCCCGTCGTGCCGACGGCCCGGGGTCCTTGCCGCGCAGATCCCGCAGATGTTCGAATTCCTGTGCGGCCCAATCGGTTTTGCCTTGCTGCTCCAGGATCAGCGAGATCGCCGCGCGCAGTTCGATGAGCAGTTCCACGTCGAGTGCCGCGTAGTTGAGCCACTCCGCGGGCAGCGGGCGCTTGGACCAGTCGGCCGCGCCGTGGCCCTTGGCCAACCCGAACCCCAGCAGCAGTTGCACCATCGTCGCCAGGTTCACCCGCTCGAACCCGGCCAGCCGGCCGGCGAGTTCGGTGTCGTAGAGCGCAGGTGGATGCAGGCCGACCTCGGCCAAACACGGCAGGTCCTGGTCGGCGGAGTGCAGGATCCACTCATCGGTGCCGAGCACCTCGGCCAGCGGCCGCAGCGCGGTCAGCGGGTCGATGCCGTGGCTGACTGGATCGATGAGCACGGTGCCGGCGCCGGTCCGCCGGATCTGGATCAGGTAGGCGCGGTTGGAGTAGCGGAAACCTGACGCCCGCTCGGCGTCCACCGCGAACGGTCCGTGCCCGCGATCCAACTGCGCCGCGGCCGCCGCGATCTGGCTGGCGGTCACCGAGAGGGTCGGGAGCCCTTCGGCGGGGTGCAGAAGCGGGGTGTGGTCGGGCTCGGTGCCGCCGGCACCGTCGGCCGCGTCCTGCATGTCAGGCGCGTGACCGTGAGCCCAGGTCGACGACCCCGGTCGGTGGCAGGCCCGCCGCGTGCTCCAGCACTTCGCAGAACGCGTCGACGTGCACGCCGACCTCAGGGGTGGTCGCAGTCCACGACGCGCGCAGCTCGAGCTGGTGGGCGCGCGGCGGTCCGGAAATGTCGCCGTACCGTACCGATGTGGTGGCGGTGACGGTGCCGCCCAGGGCGGTGACCTGCTCCTCGAGGCGAGACCCCAGCGCGTCGGCCAGCCAGCTCCACGCCACCTCCGGCAGCAGCGGGTCGACGGCCTCGCTGGAGTCCAGGTCGGCCTGGATGTAGGCGACCAGGCGCATCGTGCCGTCCCAGGCGTCCGAGCCGTCCGGGTCGTAGAGCAGGATCAGCCGGCCGAACGCATCACCCTCGGAACGCTCGGGGACGATGTCCAGGTCGGGGTGCTTCACCTCGGCGCCCAGCGCATAGCTGAAGGGCGCTAGTCGCTGCGGCGGCCGGATGGGGCCGAGTTCGATTTCTTGCCGCACGGTCACGGCGTTCATCGCCGCGACCGCCTCGCGGAAGGGGGCCGGTTCGGCAGAGGTCACATCGCGACGGTAGACCCATCGACCGACTCGCGTCGACAGGCGCGCCGCATCGTGCTATGCCGCTTCACTTCTCGGAACTTCCAGCAAACCGCGCCGGACGCTTCTCGCGATGCGCGGCGAGCCCTTCGGCCACGTCGGGGCCGCTGAATCCGAGGAACTCCAGGCCCAGCGACGTCTCGAATGCGGGCCCGAACATGCGGTACCAGTAGTTGAGGCTGTGTTTGGTCCAGCGGATCGCATTTTGGGCCCCGAGCGCGAGGTTTTCGGCCAGGCGGGTCGCGGTGGCCAGCACATCGTCGTCGTCGACGCAGATGGAAACCAAGCCGATGCGCTCGGCTTCCTCGCCGGACAGTGTGTCGCAGGTGAGCAGGTAGTACTTGGCCTTGGCCATGCCCACCAGCAGCGGCCAGCAAATCGCCGCGTGATCACCCGCGGCCACCCCGAGTTTGGTGTGCCCGTCGATGATCTTCGCGGTCCGGCCCGCCACCGAGATGTCGGCCAGCAGCGCCACCACCAGGCCCGCGCCGACGGCCGGGCCCCGGATCGCCGAGACCACCGGCTTGTCGAAATTGACCAGGTTGAGCACCAGATCGCGGGCCTCACGCATGATGCGGATCCGGCCCTCGTAGTCGTTGATGGTCTCTTCGATCAGGTCGAAGCTGCCGCCGGAGGAAAACGCCTTGCCTTCGCCGCGGACCAGGACGACCCGCACTTCCGGGTCGCGATCGATCTCCGGCCAGATGTCGGCGAGGTCGCCGTGCATCTGCGGCCCGACGGAGTTCAGCCCGGGGGAGTCGAGAACCAGATTGAGCACGCCGTTATCGGCCCGTTCGCAGCGAAGGCTGGGGAATTCGTCGTAACTGATTGGCTTCGGCATTCCTGAGCGCTCCTACGGTGGCATGGCAGCATTGAGCTCAATGAGTACTCGTCGCGACCTTACCGAGTCGCCCTATTTGGCCGCGGTCGCCGGCCGCGAACCGAGCCGCGCGCCGGTGTGGTTCATGCGCCAGGCCGGCCGCTCGCTGCCCGAGTACCGGGCGCTGCGCGAACGGCACAGCATGCTGGCGGCCTGCTTCGAGCCCGAGGTGGCCTGCGAGATCACCCTGCAGCCGATCCGCCGCCACGACGTCGACGCGGCGATCCTCTTTTCGGACATCGTCGTGCCGCTGCGCGCGGCCGGTATCGACTTGGACATCGTGGCCGACGTCGGACCGGTGATCGCGGACCCGGTCCGGACCGCCGCCGATATCGACGCCATGAAACCCCTTGACCCACAAGCGATTCAGCCGATCTGTCAGGCGGTCTCGCTGCTGGTTGACGCGCTGGGCGAGGTGCCGCTGATCGGTTTCGCCGGCGCGCCCTTCACGCTGGCGTCCTATCTGGTGGAGGGCGGTCCCAGCCGCGACCACGCCCGCACCAAGGCGATGATGCTGGCCGAACCGGCGAACTGGCATGCGCTGATGTCCAAGCTGGCCGACCTCACCATCGTGTTCCTGCGTGGGCAGATCGACGCCGGGGTGGACGCCATTCAGATGTTCGACTCGTGGGCCGGCACGTTGTCGCTGGCTGACTACCGCCACTACGTGCTGCCGCACAGCTCCCGGGTGTTCGCCACGCTGGCCGAATACGGCGTGCCGATGACGCATTTCGGGGTCGGCACCGCCGAACTGCTCGGCGCGATGTCGGACGCGGGCCCGACGGTCGTCGGCGTGGACTGGCGGACGTCGCTGACCGATGCCGCGAGCCGGGTACGGCCCGGCACCGCGCTGCAGGGCAACCTCGACCCGGTGGTGCTGCGGGCGGGCTGGCCGGTGGTGGAGCGCGCCGCACGCGCTGTCGTCGACGACGGGCGGCGCGCGGTCGCCGCCGGCGCGGCCGGCCACGTCTTCAACCTCGGCCACGGCGTCCCGCCGCAGACCGATCCCGGCGTGCTGACCGAGCTGGTGTCGCTGGTCCATTCGCCATGAGCTCGTATTGCATTGTCGGCGGCGGCATTTCGGGATTGACCGCAGCCTATCGGCTGCGCGCCGTCGTCGGTGACGGCGCGACCATCACGCTGTTCGATCCGGGCGAGAAGCTCGGTGGGGTGTTGCGCACCGAATCGGTCGGCGGGCAACCGATGGACCTGGGTGCCGAGGCGTTCGTGCTGCGCCGGCCCGAGATGCCGGCGCTGCTGGCCGAGCTAGACCTCTCGGCGCGGCAACGGGTCACGACCGGCGCCCGCCCGCTGATCTACAGCGGGCAAACGCTGCACCCGTTGCCGGCGGACACGGTCGCCGGGATTCCGTCGTCGGCGGCGTCGCTAGCCGGGCTCGTCGATGACGCCACCGTCGCGCGCATTGACGCCGAACCCACCCGCCCGCTGAGCTGGCAGCCGGGCAGCGATCCCGCCGTGGCCGAATTGGTGGCCGACCGGTTCGGCGAGCAGGCGGTGGCCCGGTCGGTGGACCCGTTGCTGGGTGGGGTGTATGCCGGGTCGGCGGCGACGATCGGGCTGCGGGCAGGCGCGCCTAGCGTGGCGGTGGCCCTCGACCGCGGCGCACCCAACCTGACCGCCGCGGTGCGGCAGGGGCTGCCGCCGGCCGGTGGCGGCCCGGTGTTCGGGGCGCTGGACGGTGGCTACCAGGTGCTGATCGACGAGCTGGTGCGGCGCGCCCGCCCGCAGTGGGTCCAAGCCGCGGTGACCGCGCTGGAACCCGGCTGGGAACTGTACGACGACGCCGGCGGCCACTGGCACGCCGGCGCGGTGATCCTGGCCGTCCCGGCCCCGCGACTGGTGCGTCTGGTGGCGGATTTGGCCCCGCGCAGTGTGGCCGCCGCGAACCGGATCGGCAGCGCGTCGTCGGTGGTGGTGGCCCTCGCGGTGCCGGCCGACACCCCGTTCCCGCAGAACTCGGGCGTGCTGGTGGCCAGCGGGGAACCGTTGCACGCCAAGGCGATTACGTTGTCTTCGCGAAAATGGGGCGCCAGGGGCTCGACGCAACTGCTGCGGCTGTCGTTCGGCCGGTTCGGCGAAGACCTCGCCTCTACGGCCTCCGCTGACGAGCTGCTGGCCTGGGCGCTGGATGACCTGGCGGCGGTGTTCGGCCTGGCCGTCGACCCGATCGAGGTGCGGGTGCAGCGCTGGACTGATGCGATGCCGCAGTACGGGCCCGGCCACGCCGAGCTGGTCGCGCAGGTGCGGGCCGGCCTGCCGCCGGGGCTGGCCGTGGCCGGCAGCTACCTGGACGGCATCGGCGTGCCGGCGTGCATCGCGGCCGCAGGACGCGCGGTCGAGACCCTGCAAGCGGAAGTGGCACGATAGGTTTCATGGCCAAACTTGACGCGAAACTGGACTATGCAGCCCTGAACTCGACGCTGCGCTACCTGATGTTCTCGGTGTTCTCGGTGCGGCCAGGTGCGCTCGGTGAGCAGCGCGAGGCCGTGGTCGATGACGCGTCGACGTTCTTCAAGCAGCAGGAGGAGCGCGGCGTCGTGGTGCGCGGCCTCTACGACGTGGCAGGCCTGCGCGCCGACGCCGACTTCATGATCTGGACCCACGCCGAACGAGTCGAGGCACTGCAGGCGACCTACGCCGACTTCCGGCGCACCACCACGCTGGGGCAGGTCTGCTCGCCGGTGTGGAGCAGCGTGGCCCTGCACCGGCCGGCCGAGTTCAACAAGAGCCACATCCCGGCGTTCCTGGCCGGGGAGGAGCCCGGCAACTACATCTGCGTGTATCCGTTCGTTCGGTCCTACGAGTGGTATCTGCTGCCCGACGAGGAGCGTCGCCGCATGCTCGCCGAGCACGGCATGGCCGCCCGCGAGTACAAAGACGTGCGGGCCAACACGGTGCCGGCGTTCGCGCTCGGCGACTACGAATGGATCCTGGCCTTCGAGGCGCCGGAACTGGACCGCATCGTGGACCTGATGCGCGAATTGCGGGCCACCGACGCCCGGCGACATACCCGCGAGGAAACGCCGTTTTTCACCGGGCCGCGGGTGCCGGTCGAGCAGCTGGTGAACTCGTTGCCGTGACCTCGTCCGCGCCGACGACGATGCAGAGCGAAGCGATGAGGAGGAGTGGCGCCAAATGACGACGTTCGACCCGAAAGATCACACCCGCTTCGAGGAGATGTACCGCGACGGGCGGACGTCGCACGGCCTGCCCGCCGCCACACCCTGGGACATCGGCGGCCCGCAGCCGGTGGTCCAGCAGCTCGTCGCCGTCGGCGCGATCAAGGGTGAGGTGCTCGACCCGGGCACTGGCCCCGGCCACCACGCCATCTACTACGCGTCGAAGGGCTACTCCGCCACCGGCATCGACGGCTCGGAAGGCGCCATCGGGCGCGCCCGCGACAACGCACGCAAGGCCGGCGTGACGGTGGACTTCCAGCTGGCCGACGCCACCAAGCTGGAGGGACTGGACGGCCGGTTCGACACCGTCGTCGACTGCGCCTTCTATCACACCTTCAGCACAGACCCGGAACTGCAGAAGTCCTACGTGCAGGCGCTGCGGCGGGCCACCAAGCCGGGCGCGCGGCTGTACATGTTCGAGTTCGGCGAACACGACGTCAACGGCTTCAAGATGCTGCGGTCGTTGTCCGAGAGCGACTTTCGCGACGTGCTACCCGTCGGCGGCTGGGAGATCACCTACCTGGGCCGGACCACCTATCAGGTCAACATGAGCGTCGAGACCATCGAGATGATGGCAGCGCGCAACCCCGACATGGCCGCCGAGTCGCAGAAGCTGCTCGAGCGCTTTCGCGCGATGGAGCCGTGGCTGGTCAACGGCAGGGTGCACGCGCCGTTCTGGGAAGTGCACGCGACGAGGGTGGATTAATACTCGGCCCGATCGAGTGTGCGTTGACTGCTTTCAGTGTGCGCTGGCGGCGGCAACGCTCGGCGTATCGCCGCCGCAGGCGCACACTCGATTACGCGTCCGTCGGCACCAGCTTCAGAGAAATCGAGTTGATGCAGTAGCGCTGGTCCGTCGGCGTCGGATAACCCTCACCGGTGAACACGTGGCCCAGGTGGCTGTGGCAGTTCGCGCACAGCACCTCGGTGCGCGTCGCACCCATCGAGTGGTCCGGACGCAGGATCACGGCTTGGGAGCTCGTCGGGTCGAAGAACGACGGCCAGCCGCAGTGTGACTCAAATTTCTCTGTGCTGCGGAACAATTCGGCCCCGCATGCGCGGCAGTTGTAGGCGCCCTGGGTTTTGGTGTCGGTGTACTCGCCGGTGAAGGGGCGCTCGGTGCCGGCGCGACGCAAGACCTGGAATTCCTGCGGCGTGAGTTTCTTGCGCCACTCGTCGTCGGTCAGCTCCACTTTCGGCTCAGTCATTTGCGCCACTCCTCCTCATCGCTTCGCTCTGCATCGTCGCTGGCGGCGTCATGCATCCACGCTAGCGCGCTCGCGCTCGGCGGGCAGCCAGGCCGGATCGATCCCGCCGTCCAGCCGGTCCTGCGCCTTGGCGTCCAGATAGCGGAAGTACAGCACCGTGAACACCACGATCAGCAGCAGCGACCAGCCGTAGGTGATCTTCAGGTAGTGCAGCGCGCGGCCGTACCGCATATATCGGTAAATCAGCCAGTCGTCGAGCGTCAGGAAGCCGTAGATACCTAGCCACGCCGGCCAGTTGCGGATCAGCGAGTTGGGCAACACCACCGTCATCAGGAACGGGAACAGCATCATCGAGTAGTAGCCCTGGGCCAGCGGCAGCGCCAGCCACGACCACAGCAACAGCACGCCCGACGAGCAGGTGAACCAGAACAGCGGGTCCCGGGTTCGGTAGTAGCGGTACAGCAACCACATCGCGCCGATGGCCAACACCGTGAAAAGGAGTCGCAGGAATACGATCAGCCAGGTCGGCAGGCCGAAGTACACGCCGTTGCCCTCGATCGAGCTGTTGAAGTAATCCCGGACGCCCCCGATGTACGGCAGCGTTTTGGTGACGAAGTTCATCGGATCGCTGACCAACGGCCAAGCGGCGACGTTGATAATCGCGGGCAGGACGAACGCGGGTACCAGCGCCCGCCACTGGCGATTCAGCAGTGGCAGCAACAGCAGCGGGGCCAGCACGGGTTTGAGCGTGAGCGTCAGGCCAATCGCGAACCCGGCCCACCACTGGTGCCTGACCTTCCCGTCGAGTAGCCAGCGCAGGAACAACACCTCCGCCAGCAGGACGCAGCCGTTGATGTTGGTGAACACCAGCGTGCTGGTCACGCTTTCCGTGCAGAACATGGCCAGCAGCAGCGCGGGCGCGGCCACCGAGGACAGCGTGAATTTGAACAACCGCAGCAGTAGGTACCAAGCGAGCAGGATTGCCACGGTGTTGATCAGGATGAACAGATACCGCGACGGCGAGAAGGGCAGATAGCCGAACGGCGCCATCAGCAGCGTGCCGCCGGGCGGGTAAAGGTAGTGCGGGTCCACGTAGTCGAAGTGTTCGTTGTAGATGTCCCAGCCGTGTCGGAAGTTGAGCACCGCGCGGTAGACCGGTTTGAAGTCGTCGGTGATATTGCCGTTGAGGGTGAGGATGATGCTGCGGTGCAGCACCGACAGGATGGCCGCAGGCCACAACACCGACCGCAGTATCGCTGAGGTGCTCGGTGGACCGGTTCGAGTCGAGTCAGCTGCCGTCACCAGCGCACCGTACCTCGGCGTGACACCACGAACGATCAGGCGGGGCAGTAGGTGTCGGTTCCCGGCAGCTTGCCGCCGCCCAGGTAGCCGACCAGCGGCGGGACCGCACACGGCGAATAGATGCTGGCGCCGTGGCCGATGCCTTGCCACATCACCCGCTTGCTGGCCGCGCCCGCGTTGATGACGGTGGCCGCCGTCGCTGCGACAGCTTCTGAGCCCACGATCGGGTCGTTCTGCACACCCAGCAACAAGACGTCGACCTTGAGGTCTTTCGGCGGTTGCGGCGCCGAACCCGTCGGCCAGTGCACACATTTGACGAGATCGAGCGCGGCGACCGTGCCGAATTGCGGGTAGAGCTTGCCCCAGGCGACCACCAGTTCGCGAACCCGGTCCGGGGTTGGGCGGTTGAGCGCGTCGCTGCACGAGTTGACGAACCGACCGTCCGAATCCGTTGCCGTATCGGCGCGGTTGATCAGGGCGGTCAACTGGCCGGCGTCGCCGGAGCGAGCCGCCGCCAACGCATTCGCCAGGTCGGTGGTGGCGGCGATGCGCCCGGCATTGGGGAAGCCCAACGCGGTGGTGATGGCGTCGGCCACTTGGGCCACCGAGGCCCCACCCGGCGCCTTGTCGGAACGGGCCGCGCCCAGCAGCGCGTCGACGGCGCCCTTGGGATCGGGACCCAGCGCGCAGTTCACCGCGACGCACTGGGCGGCGAAAGCGTCGAGGGCGGCCTGCTGGCCCTTGGCTTTCTGCTCGGCGGCTGCCTCGGCGTTGATTCCCAGCGCAATCGGCGAGTCGAGGATCAGTCTGGCGACCTTGTCCGGACGCGACCCGGCGTAGGACAGTGCCACCTGCGCGCCGTTGCCGATCCCGACGAGCGCGACGGCGGGCACGTCCCACAGGTTGCGGAGCCGCTCGATGTCGGAGGCGGCGTGTGAGTCGTCGTAGGCCGACGCGCCCGGCGCGATGGCGTCGGTGCAGTTCGTGGTGGCGGTGTTCGCCACGTCGGACAGGTTGGCCACCGGATCGTCGCCGGACTGGAATTGCGCCTGATCGCGCATCGTCTGGCGATCGGTCGCGTCACGACAGTCGATCGGGCTGGACATGCCCATGCCGCGACGGTCGACGGCGACGATGGGGTGAGCGCGCAGCACGTCGGCACCCGCCCGCGACAGCCAGACCGGCAACTGGGCCGACGACGGCAGGTCCGAGCCGGTGGTGAAGATCAGCGGCCCGGCGTCGTGCGGGGTCTGGTCGGTGCGGGCGCGGACCGCGCCGATGGTCAGGCTCCCGGATCCACCGTTGGGGTCGAGGTCGGCGTCGTAGTTCGCGCAGTCCAGAGTGACGCCCGCCGCCGCGGGAACCCCGGCGTCGGCGAACAGCTTCGACGTGCAGTCGTGCCACGCCAAGTCGTTCTTGGGTGCCGCGATCGGGGGCGGGCCGACCGGGGGCGGCTTGTTGATGGCCTGGCCTTGCGGTCGGGCGCCGCGGTTGGTGGCAAAGCGAGGGTCGGCGGCCAGGCCTGGGACGCAGCCGGCCAGCACCGTAGTGACCGCGATCAGGATCGCGGGGTAGGTGATGTGCCGACGCATGCCGACCACAGTAGCGAGCATCAGAACCGTTGCCCTCACGCTTTGACGTAGCGCGTGTACAGAAAGCCCGTGTCGTCGGACAGGACGTGTGCGCAGCGCATCGGGGTCTGCAGCTGGCCCGGACCCGTCGCGATGCGTCGGGACATCCCGCCGACGACATAGGGCGCGATCGTCAGGCACAGCTCGTCGAGCAGCTCACGCTCGATGAACGAGCCGAGCAGCGTGGGGCCGCCCTCGGTCAGGATGCGGGGCATCCCCCGCGTCCGCAGCGCCGCCAGCAGGGCGGCCTCGTCGACTTCGGCCGGGTCGCCACCGGAGCAGTCCAGCACATCGGCGACGCCGGCGAGCAGCCGGCGGGTCTCGTCGCAGGCCGCCGTGCAGGTGCAGATCAACGGCGGCACCTCGGTGCGGGTGAACACGGGCAAGTCTCGGTCCAGGCGCCCCGATTTGGTGACGATCGCCAACGGCGGCACTTCGCTCTGCCCGCGCGCCTGGCGGTGCATGCGCTGTGCGACCGGCGGGTGCGCGCCGGAGTACCCCTCGGCCCGCACTGTGCCCGCGCCGACCACGATGACGTCCGCCAGTTCGCGCAGCGCGTTGAAGATCAACTTGTCACCCGGCCCGCCGAGGCCGCCGCTAGTGCCGTCGGCGGTGGCGCCCCCGTCGATGCTGGTGATGAAGTTCGCCCGCACCCACATGCCGTCCAGCTGCTCCGGGTAGCGGTAGAGATGCGGGAGTTCGGCCTCGTCGACCGCGCGCCCCGACGCGAGCAGGGTGAACGGGGTGTCGGCAGCTCCGGCGCCTTCAGAGTCGGCCATGGGTCTGATTGCAGCACGCCGCTACAGTTCGTGCATGCAGGGGCTGGTCGATCGGCATCCCACCGTGTCGCCGGAGCGCCTGATCGCCCAGCTGATTCCGCCGCCGATGTTCGCCGAGGTGAGCTTTGCGACGTATCGCCCCGATCCGGCGGAACCGACGCAGGCCGCGGCGGTGCTCGCGTGCCAGGAGTTCTGCCGGGAGGCCGTCGAGCGCCGGGCAGGGCGCAGAAAACTCTTCGGCAAGCGAGCGGTGTTGCCCGGTGTGGGGCTGTACCTCGACGGCGGCTTCGGTGTCGGCAAGACGCACCTGCTGGCTTCGGCCTACTACCAGATGCCCGCTCCCAAGGCGTTCGCCGCATTTGGGGAACTGACCCAGCTGGCCGGGGTGTTCGGCTTCGTCGAGTGCATCGAGCTGCTGGCCGGCTACACGGCGGTGTGCATCGATGAATTCGAACTGGACGATCCGGGCAACACCACCCTGATTTCGCGGCTGCTTTCGTCACTGGTCGAGCGGGGCGTGTCGGTGGCCGCCACCTCCAATACGCTGCCCGAACAGTTGGGCGAGGGCCGCTTCGCTGCCCAGGATTTTTTGCGCGAAATCAACACGCTGGCAAGCATTTTCACCACGGTGCGGATCGAGGGGCCGGACTATCGGCACCGCGACCTGCCGCCGGCGCCGGAGCCCTTGTCGGACGAGGAGGTGACCGCGCGCGCGGCGGGTGTGCGGGGGGCCACGCTCGACGACTTCGACGCGCTGTGCGCGCACCTGGCCACCATGCATCCGTCGCGGTATCTGACGCTGATCGAAGGCGTGAGCGCGGTGTTCCTCACCGGTGTGCACAAAATCGACCACCAGAACGTTGCACTGCGTTTGGTGTCACTGACCGATCGACTGTACGACGCCGCCATCCCGGTGGTGGCGTCCGGTGCGAAGCTGGACACCATCTTCAGTGAGGAAATGCTGGCCGGTGGGTACCGAAAGAAGTACCTGCGCGCCACTTCCCGGTTGTTGGCGCTCACGGCCGCTCCCGTACCATGACGTAATCGTTCTCACGTCGGTCACCTATGTGAAACGTTCTGGTGCCGTTGACCTTAAAGCCGTGCTTGAGGTAAAAGCGCTGTGCGCGTTGGTTTTCCTGGTTGACTCCGAGCCACACGCAGCGGACGCCCCAGTCCGCGGCAGTGGCCAGCGTCGCGTCCATCAACTCCGATGCCACGCCGGAACCGTGGTAGTCGGGCAGCAGATACAACTTCGACAGCTGCGCGGCCGGGCGCAGCTCCACCGCCCGCAGCGCGTCGGTGTCTTCGATGTCGTCGTAGCCGCCACGAATCAACATGGCGTAGCCAACAATTCGGTCGTTCCGGATCGCGGTGAGAACCGCGCGTTGCGGATCGGCCAGATACTCGGCGAAGCGAGCGGCGGACAGGTTCGCCTCGATAAACGACGCGATGTTCTCAGCAGGTGTCGACGGCGGACACGCCAGCGGGAAGGTTTGCGCGGCAACGGTTGCCAGCTCCGCAGCCAGACCGGCTACAGGTTCCACTGCGCGAGGTGCTGGCCCGTCTTCTTGTCCAACAGAACGACGTTGGAAACCGGATCGCGGTAGGCGTCCCAATACACTCCGCCGCGCACGATCGCGCCTTGCGGCGCGTTGACGACCACGTTGTCCAGCGCGTCGGGCGCATCGGAGGCTCGTGGCTTGTAGGCGTCGCCGAACGGCGTCACGCCGTCGAAGTTGAAGTTGGTCGCCATGATGAACGAATTCGGCACTCGGACCGCACGAATCGTCACGTCGGCGCGCTCGGGGGTGCTGTTGGGAAAGCTTTTGACCGGCACGCCGCTGCGGGTGTAGCCGAATCCCGGTGGCGGGTCGCACGGTTGCACGCTGCTCACGGTGACGTCGGCGACGTAGTCGCCGGTATCCACCCGCAATGTGTCACCGATGTGGCCGATGGGTGCGTCACCCGCCCACACGCGCGGCGCCACAGCCGTGCCAGCGGCCGCGACCAGCACGGTGAACAGGACGATCAGCCAGCGGCGCATCTTCGCATAATCGCACACGCCCGGCCGCCAAGGGGAGGGGTTCCATGCACCTTGGTCAGCCCTTCGTGCCGCCGCTGAGTGCTTCCAGCGCCGCGCTCAGGTCGGCCTCCACGCGCGCCTTGCCGACGCCGGCTCGGTGCAAGGGCCGGGCTTGGACTTCTTGCAAGTCCTCGAGTTCGAGCAGCGCCAGCAGCAGGTGTTCGGTCCGACGTAGTTGTGGCCGAGCCGAAGCGCCTCGCGAACGGTCAACTCGAGCGCCTTGCGCGCTGGGCCGCTGAACGGGATAAGCGCCGGCGACTCGGCGCCCGGTGGAAGCGTGATGCACGCGCGCAGGGTCTCGGTGTCGACGCCCTGTCGGCGCAGCAACGCGGTGGCCAATGCGCCCGGGTCGCTGAGCGCGCCGAGCAGCAGGTCTGGCCTGCTTGGTGACGCCCATGCTCTCGCCGATGTCGGTCCAGGACGCTCCCGAGCGTGCCTGATCGACGAAATGCCCGATCAGGTGGTCGGCGACCTCGCTCAAATGCTCGGCGCGAGCACCGCATCAGCGAGTTGGTCCAGGGCGTCGAGGTGCACGCTCTTGATGGCGGTGATCAGCGCGTCGAGACGAACGGGCGTCGACGATGTTCATCGTTGATTCACCGAACGGGATGCGCGTTTGGCGCGACTCTGGGACGATCGTGAAGCCATGAAAATCCTCCTCACGCTGGCAAGTCTTGCCGCGGTGCTCGCCACGGCGGCGCCCGCGTACGCCGATGGTGTCGATGACACGTTTCTCGCCACGCTTCGCGCGGCCGGGATCGACTTTCCGGACCCGGCGAAGGCGATAGGGGCCGGCAAGTGGGTGTGCAAGGCGGTCCACGGGGGTCACCCGTTGGCCGAGGTCGTCAAGACGGTCCAATCCGAGAACCCCGGTCTGCAACAGGAGCACGCCGCCCAGTTCACCGCGATCGCGGCCAACGTGTACTGCCCCACGACGCTGGCGGGTATCACCCAGTAGGTAGCCCCCGGACCTGCGGTTGTGATGGGTTTGTTACAGCCCCGCCATTTGGGCTTGGTTAACGAAACTTGTCGTCAACATTTCGTCCTTATGATTCAGCGACTAACGTCAGCTCGGCGTGCGGGGTGGAAGCAGATTTGGACTCTCTTCAGGCGCGGTTGATCGATCCGCTCAGCGACGTCCTGAATTCCCACATCCTCGTTTATTTGCTCATCGCGGTTGGCGTCTATTTCACGTTGCGCACCCGGTTCATCCAGATCCGTTACTTCGGGCGCATGTTTCGTCAGCTCCGCAGATCCCACCACCCAGACGGTGGGATCTCTTCCTTCCAGGCGTTCTGCGTCGGCCTTGCGTCGCGGGTCGGCACCGGCAACATCGCCGGCGTCGCTATCGCGCTCACCGTCGGCGGCCCCGGTGCCATCTTCTGGATGTGGGTGGTGGCCGCGGTCGGCATGGCGACCGCGATCATCGAGGCCACGCTCGGTCAGCTGTTCAAGGTCCGTTCGGGTGACGGGGCGTTCCGCGGCGGTCCCGCGTTCTATATCCAGCGTGGATTGGGCTCGCGAACGGGTGGCGTCGCTTACGCCGTCCTGCTGATGGTCGCATTCTCGACCGCGTTCAACATGGTGGAGACTAACGCGGTCAGCGGCGTGTTGAAGTCATCGCATGGCATCGACATCCGTTGGACAACAGTGGCTCTGGCGGTGCTGGCGGCGCCGGTGCTGTTCGGTGGGGTGCGCAGGGTCGCCGCGTTCGCGGGAAGGGTGCTGCCCACGGTGGCTGTGGTCTATACGCTGCTGGCGCTGGCGATCGTGGCGGTCAACATCACCGAGCTGCCCGGCATGATCGAGGAGATCATCGGCGGCGCATTCGGAATCCGGCAGTTGGCAGGCGGTTTCGCCGGCGGTATCGCCGCGGCGATGCTCACCGGCGTGAAGCGGGGCCTGTTCGCGTGTGAGGCGGGACTGGGCAGTTCGCCCAACATCGCCGGCGCCGCAACGGTGGCACATCCGGTGGAGCAGGGCCTGATCCAGTCGCTTGCCGTATTCATCGACACCATGGTGATCTGCAGCGCGACGGCGTTCATCGTGCTGGCCTCGGCGCCGGAGCTTTACGATCCCGCGCATCCGGGTGATGCCGCGGGGGCGAGCCTGACGGAGCAGGCGATCAGCGGCGAACTCGGTTCGTGGTCCACCGTGCTGATGACCGCGGTGGTGTTCTTCTTCGCGTTCTCCTCGGTCCTCAGCAACTACGTCATCGCCGAGGCCAACCTGTTCTTCCTGGGTGGGCGCCGATGGGCGATCAACGTGCTCAAGCTGGTGACGCTGGGCTCGATCGCGTTCGGGGCCATGTCCAAGCTGACGCTGGTGTGGTCGCTGGCGGATCTGGCGATGGCGGTGATGGCCATCGGCAACCTGATTTCGATCTGTCTGTTGAGCAAGTGGGCCTTCGCCGCGATCAGGGACTACCACCGTCAGGCCGCGGGAGGCGGGATGCCCGTCTTCATCGCGAGCGAAGCCGACCTACCCGGTGTTCTCGACGGCGACATCTGGGAAATTCCGGAACACCATCAGGTCGGCGCGTTGCCCGGATCGCTGCTGATCGATCGCGCGCCAGCGCCGTCGACGAAAGCATTCCGCGCGCCGGCGGCGTAACGGCGTCGGTTCGCGGCAGCGCAGTCGCAATACGCTAGGGCGTATGCGCGTCGCGACCTGGCACCTGGACCTGACCTCCGCGATAGTCATCGTGCTATTGGGCGGCGCCTACGCGTGGTGCTACCGACGCGCGGGCAACCATGGGCGACCGGCGCATGCAGGATGTTTCGGAGTCGGCATCGCGCTCTGGGCGCTGGCCACGCAAAGCGCAATCGGCGCCTACGCCTACGAGTTGTTCTGGGTGCGCGCGCTGCAAGTGCTGGTGCTGATTTACGTCGCGCCGTTCTTCCTGGCGTTGGGCAAGCCGGTCACTATGCTGCGCCAGGCGGTGAGCCCGGTCGGCCGTGAGCGCATTGATCAGCTGTTGACGACCCGGATTGCCCGGGTGCTTTTCCACCCACTGACTACGTCGTTGGCGATGCTGGCCACGCCGTGGCTGCTCTACCTCACGCCCTGGTACAGCGCTGCCCTGCAGAACGAGTGGGTCGGTGCGCCGACCCGAATCATGTTGGTGGCGATAGGTTTTGGCTACTTCTACGCTCGATTGCAAGCGGATCCGGTGCCCCGCAAGTACCCTCAGCTGATCTCGTTGCTGATCTCGGTAGCTGAGGCCCTGGGCGATGGGGTGCTGGGTTTGGTCATCTGGCAGGGCTCGTTGATCGCCCCGGCGTATTACGCAGCGCTGCACCGAAATTGGGGTCCGAATCAGCGGCTGGATCAGACGATCGGGGCCGGCGTGCTGTGGATTCTCGGAGACGTGGTGGGGTTGCCGTTCGTGCTGGTGTTGATGCGAGCGCTCTCCCGTGACGAGAAGGCGCACGCGGTCGAGGTGGACGCCGAACTGGACACGGCCGAAGCGGCCGACAGTCAAACGCCGGAGCCGGCGGGATTGTGGTGGGAGAACGACCCGCAAATGCGCGAGCGATTTCGCCGCCGATGATGCTGCCGTTGGGAAATCAGCATGAACTATGTCCAACGGGGCAAGCGGTCGGCTATGTTGCGCGAAACCTCAGCAAACTCATAGGAGCTCGCTGGTGATGAACGTATCGGCGATGGCGGTGCGTCTGGCTGCCGGCGGCTTGGTGGTTGGCGCGGCTGTCACCGGGTGCGGGAGCGACAAGTCGGCCAGCCCCGCGTCGTCGGGGTCGTCAGCGTCGACGTCTGCCGCATCGCCCTCGTCCACACCGCCCGCATCGAGTTCGAGCAGCCCGGCTGCGGCGCCCGGTGACTTCAGTGGCCTGCTGATCGAGCCCACCGACATCGTCGTGCCGAACGACACCTTCACCCTGATGCAAACACTGCCGATTCCCATCCCGGCGGGTGTCGAAGGTGTGTTCATGAATCCGGGCGGCTCCCGCAAAGTCGACGACACGATCTATGTGTATCCCGACGTCGCCGCGGCGGGCCAGGCGCTCGACTCGAATGCTTCAGTTCTGAGCGATCCCGACCTGGGTGTCAAGGGACCTGTGACACCGGTCGACGTCGGCAGCCGCGGCAAAATGGCCGTCGGGCCAGCGGGGAATGGCTCCAAGTCTGTGGGGACCGTGATGTTCACCGAGGGCAAGGCCTTCGTCGTCCTCGAGTTCAGCAGCCCGCCCAACGATCCGGTACCCGCCGACGTCGTTATCGACCTCGCCCGCAGGCAGGATGCCGCGATCAAAGCCGGCCTGCCTTCATGAGCCGAAGAGCTGGTGCGGGCGCCGCGCTGTGCGGGGTGGTGGGCTGGGCTGCTGCCCGGGCTTTGGTCGCGCGGATCGACCGGAACCCGGACCCCTTCACCCGCGAGCAGTTGCTGGCCGAGCCGCAGGGCGAGGAAGCCCTGATCCCGCGCCCGGACGGCACGGTCTTGCGCGCGCTGGTCGCGGGTCAGGGGCCGCCGGTGGTGTTCGTGCACGGCTACACCGCCACCGTCGCCGAGTGGAACTTCGTGTGGGATAAGCTGCAGGCCAAGGGCTTTCGTGTGATCGCTTTCGACCAGCGTGGCCACGGAGGTTCCACGCTGGGATCTCACGGTATCGGGTCTGAGCCCATGGCCGCCGACGTCGCCGCGGTCTTGCGGCACTTTGACGTTCGCGACGGCGTGCTCATCGGGCACTCGATGGGCGGGTTCGTCACGATCCGCGCGATGATCGACTACCCCGAACTCGCGCAGCGGTTGCGCGGACTGGTGCTGTTCGCCACCTGGGCGGGCCGCGTGCTGGATGGGGCTCCGCAGAACCGGGTGCAAATCCCCTTGATGCAGAGCGGCCTCATGAATGGGCTGCTGCGCAGCAGGACCGTCGCGGTGCTGATCGGCGCCGCGCAATGCGGGGCGCGGCCCTCCCCGGCGATGATCTCGGTCTTCATCGACGGGTTCAAGCAGCACCTGGACGAGCACGGACCGTTGATACCGATCGTCCGGGCGTTCTCGCGCGAAGATCGCTACCCGCGGCTTGGTGAGATCGCGGCGCCAACGGTGGTGATGGTCGGTTCTGCCGATCGCACGACGCCGCCCAGCCACTCGCGCCGGTTGGCCTCGGGGATACCCGGCGCGCGGCTCGTCACGGTGCCTGACGCGGGACACCTGCTGAACTGGGAGGGTGCCGACGAGCTGGTGGAGGTCGTCGAATCCTTTTATACACAACGTGATTCGGGATAACTCTGGCCCTTTGTGTATAGCTTGTGGAGTCGGCTGCGTCGCTACCGGGCTGGCCTGATTCGCGCCTTGCCTGTCACCTCACTGTGGGCGCGACCATTCAGCGCGCGGCTGGTGTCGTGCGCGCGGCGCCGGCCCGGCATGTCGTCGCGGTTCAGATAGCGGCGCTGTAGCCGGTCAATGAAAACTTTCGCCTCGTTGATGTCTCGCCGCAGTGCGGCGGCTTCAGACCGGATGGCCGATGCCCGGCTGTTGGTGCCACTGGAATTTTGACGGTCGAGCCACGCCAGCTGGTGGGTCATTTGGTGGAGTTGATCGCGCAAAGCGCGGATCAGCTCCACCGCCTGGGCCGCGTCGACTTCGTCCATGGAGGCATCGTCGCACCGCTCGCGAGTTTTCGCCGGGTAACCGGCTCACGCCATTGGGAATCTTCCGCAACAGAACGCGCGATGGGCTCTTTATTGTCTTGGCTACACCCTGCTCAAACCCACTAGCGAACCTTGGCCGGGTGGACGATCGGGCCGTCGAGCGCCGCCTTCGGAGTCCATCCGGGCAGCAGCTTGCGCTGATGGCAGAGTTCCTGGCCCTGGATGCACTCACCGTTGTAGGCGTCCGCCTCGGGTGAGGTCGCCAGCCAATACACCACCTCGCCGATCACCTCGGGAGGCTGCCAGGTGCCGTCATCGGCGGAAAACCCGAAGCCGGCCATGTCCTGGGCGATGCGCTCGGTTTTGATCGCGCCCGGCTGGACATTGAACGCGCGGATTCCCTGGTCTGCATATTCGACTGCGAGCAGACCGGCGATGCTGTGGCCCGCCGCCTTGGACATGGCGTAGCTCAGTCCCCACCCGCCTTGTCCGGCCTTCGCCGGCGGTGCGTTGTAGGCTGCGCCGGACGTGATGTAGATGATCGTGCCGCCGCCGTGCTCCACCATGGCCGGCAGGAGGATGCGGTTGAGCACCAGCGGCCCAAAAGCGTTGCCCTGCACGTGCTTTTCCAGTACTTCGACGGGTGTATCGGTGATGAGATCCATATGCCCGGGGCCAATGAAGCGGGCATTGTGCACCACCACATCAACAGTGCCCCAGCGTTCGAGCACGGTGCTCGCCGCAGCGCCCAATGATGCCCGATCAAGCAGGTCGGCCGGCAGCACCAGCACCTCTGCACCGGCTGCGCGCATCGCCTCGGCCGTGCTGCTCAAGCTTCCGGGCAACGGTGTGGTGTCGGATTTCTTCACCGTGCTGGAATGCTCGCGCTGCTCGCCCTCCTCGATCGTGCGCGCCGTAATGGCGACGTCAAAGCCGCCTTGCGCCAACCGGATTGCGATCGCCTTGCCGATCCCGCGGCTGGCTCCCGTGACGAAGGCCCTTTTCCTTTGCGCCACTTTCGCCTCCCTTTAGTGCCCGGCGTTGCGGGCCAGATCGATGGCGTACTGATTCACGAAGGTGCCTGCCGGCGGATCACCTTTACCGCATGTTCCGTCTGATTCACCGGGACGCTTGATCCACAAGTAGGCGTCGGCGTGCGCGCCGCCGGTGGACGCGGTGGGCGCAGCGCCCAGGGCCCGGCCACCGGGGTTGCACCAGTTGAGCTCGGAGTCGGGTGCCGGGCCGGCGCCGTTGCGCGACGTGTCGATCACATAGTGCGAACCGTTGGTGAGCCCCGAAATCGCTTCGCCGTAACCGATTTCGTCGCCTGTTGTGAAGAAGTTTGACGTGTTGAGGCTGAAACCCCGCGCGCGGGCGACGTCGACCTTATTGAGCCTGGCGGCCATGTCGTCCGCGCTATGCCAGCGCAAGTGACCGGCGTCGACGTAGACGGCCATGGCCGGGTTGCGTGTCAGCGTGTCGACGGCGTAGCGAATCAAGTCGTAGCGTTCTTGGCGCTGGTCGCCCGACAGGCAGTCGGCCATGGCGAGTGCATCGGGTTCAACGATGATTGCCGTCCGCGAGGCGCCCACGTCGTTTGCGATGCCGTCGATCCAGGCGCGGTAGTCGTCGGCTGTGGCCATGCCACCCGCAGCGAAGCTGCCACAGTCGCGGTGGGGGATTCCGTACAGCGTCAGAACCGGCATGGCGCCAGCGGCCTGCGCATCGCCGGTGTACTTCGCCACCGTCGCTGCCGAGGATCCCGGGACGATCCAGTACGCCTGCGGTGTGTTGGCGACGGAGGTCAACTCGGGACTCGGCGGCTCGGCATGTTGCGCGGCGCGCATCGCCGCCGAGCTGGGGTTGACGTAGAAGGGCAGGCCGGCCAGCGGGTTGGCGTCATCGGCCAAGCGCACCGCTGGGGTGTGTACCGGGTTGGCTAGGAGACCCACCACGGCGACGGCAGTAACCGTCAGGAAGGGGGCGATCCACCGCGCGGCTGCACCAGCAGCTGAGAACATCACCTCAGGAAAATACATTGAACGCCGATCACGGACGGCAGGTGATGGCGCGAGCGCTTACTTCCCCTGATCCCACGGGCAATAAGCGGCGATGGCCCCAGAGACAAGCCACGCCGCATACTCCTTGGTGAGGTTGTAGGCGACCGCACTGATGTCGGCGACCTGGGCAGAGCTACTGCCGCCGTCCATCTGCTCGCAGACGAGGTGCGCGAAATGTGGACAGCTCGGGTCACCGACGCACGGATCGTCGGCGTGCGCTGAGAACGGAAACACGAAACCGCCAGCGGCCAGGACGCCAGCCGCGGCGAGGGGGTTCAACGCAGATACCACCGAGGTACCCATAGGTCGGAGGCTGTGAAAATCCGAGTCATAAATCCGAGTCATAAATCCGACCATTGGCGCCCTCAACTCAGCATGACGTTCCCCAGCCAGTGCGGGGGCTGGTAGGCCCGAGGCCGCGCGTGTAATCTGCGACGGCATGACAATGCGTCAAGGGGACAACGAACACCCGACTGGCGAGGAACTCAGCGCCCCGCTGGACAGCATCGACGTCGACCCGGGCGCTGCCCGGGACGCCAAACGTTTTCAGCGCATCGCCGCCGCGTGTAAAGCGGCGGAAGCTGCACAAGACGAGCTGCGCGCTGCCATTCGGACTGCACGCGCTGCCGGTGATACGTGGGCGATGATCGGCGAGGCGTTGGGGATCTCCGCCGAGTCGGCCCAGCTGCAATTCGGGTCCCGCCTTCGGCCCTAGAAATCAGGACCGACCGGGTTTGGCCGGTGGAGTTGCGCAGGGCGCGCGCTTCCAGATTCCAGAACTGAAGCATCCCGGGTGCGCTCCCGTCTCTTCTCTTGTGTCGTGCCCCGTATCAGCACCCGTGCCCTACGGTCGTGAGATGGCCATCAGGGGCGCCATCATGGCAGGTATCGCTAAGCAGCTCGGTCACCCAAGTGGTGTGCGCGGGCGGGTAGTCGGTGTGGTGCTCAATCGGGGCAACCGGCGCTTCGTGCGTGCCGCCGTGCAAGCGCTGCAACCCGATGCCGCGGCGGTGGTCGCCGACGTCGGGTTTGGAGGCGGCGTCGGGCTGAAATTGCTCCTCGACAGCGTCGGTCCATCGAGCCGGGTCCACGGCGTCGAGATATCGGAGACGATGCTCAGCCAGGCCGCACGTCGATACCGCCGCGACATCGCGGCCGGCCGGCTGGCGTTGCACACTGGGTCGTTGACGCAGCTGCCCTTCGCCGATGGCGCACTGAACGGCGTCCTCACCGTCAATACCATCTACTTCATAGCTGAGCTGGATGGTGCGTTCACCGAGCTCGCCCGGGTGGTGGGAAGCTCGGGTCGGATCGTCGTCGGGGTGGCCGACCCGGACGCGATGGCCAGGATGCCGTTCACCGGGCACGGTTTTCACCTCCGACCGATACCCGAGGTGATCGACACTCTCCGCGGGGCGGGTCTCGCGGTCGAACACCGTCGCATCAGTTCGCGTGATGACGCACCCCACCTGCTGATCGCCACACCGACCCCGCCACCCCTCTAGCGTGGAAGTGCGTGCGCACGTAAATCTTTGGCTTGCAGCCGGTGCGAGTTATCGCAGCGATCTCCAGAATTCGGCGACGGTGTGTGCGATGAGATCGGCATCGAGCAGGAGTGGGCCGACGTGTCCAGCGCCGGTAAGGGCTACTACTTGCGCGTTGGGCATCGTGGCGGCGGCCGCTTGGGCGTCGGCAGGGCGCCAATGCTGATCGTCAAGATCGCCGGTGAGAAACAACGTGGGCACGTTGACTTTAGGCAGGGTGTCGGTCAGCGAGTGCCAACGGTGCATAAACCGGACCGTTCGGCGGATCGATTCACGATCAGCCTCCTTGAAGGCGCGGATGATGTCCGCGGCCCGATCGGGGTGTGCCTTGATCGCGTCGGAACCCAGCAGCGCATCGAACAATGCCTTGGTGATTACGCGGTTCGGGCCGGTGAGGCGGTAGAGCAGGGCCAGCGGATAGGTCTGAGTCCAGCGTTGCCGAGCGCCGACTGGCATCAGCGGTGCGGCGATGGTCACGAGACTGCGCACGCGATGCGGCTGGTCGGCGGCGAGTGTGATGCCGACGTGGCCACCCCACGCGTTGCCCACCCAGTCGACCGGCTCGGTAATGCCGAGATGATCGATGACGTCGGCGGCAGCGCTGGCGCAGTCATCGAGCGTGAAGTCACGATGGACGGGATCGCTGCGCCCGTAACCGGGACCATCGATGGTCACCACTCGTCGCTGCGCACCAAGGGAATCCACCAGCGGGCCCCAACTGCGGGAATCGACCCACAGGCTGTGCCACAGCAGTGCCGGCGGCCCCGAGCCGGCCCGCCCAACGTGCAGCCGCCCCAGGGACGTGGACACGAGACTCGAATCGGAAGTGTGCGCAGTCATGGCGCCCTCCTTAGGTACTTCGGAAACCGAAACTTCGGTGACCGTAGTATTCTGAGTTAACATGGCCACGTCAAGGGATCTGCCCACCGATCGGCTGGCCATCGGTCAGCTGCTGATCCGGCTGCTGCGCGAATTCCGACGCGAACTGTCCGCGCCCGCCGTCGCAGCAGGGTACGGCGACATTCGCGACCCACACCTGCAGATCTTCGGAGCGATCGGCATGGGTGGAGTGCGGCTCACCGACGTCGCCGCGCGCGCGCAACTGAGCCTGGCCGCCACCTCAGAGCTCGTCAACGACCTCCAAGACCTCGGCTATCTGGAGCGTCAGCAAGATCCCCGCGACGGTCGCGCCAAGCTCATTTGCCTGACCGAACGCGGACGTGCGGTGATGGCCCATGCCGGCGACCGCGTGGCCACGATCGAAGAGCAGTGGTCGGCCGTCGTCGGCACGGGGCCCTTCACCCAAATGTGCGCGACGATGCAGCGCCTGCTCGACCATCTAGATGCCGACGAGGCGCACCGATGATCCACGCTGCCGACACCAGCGTCCCTATCGAGGAGGCAAACGCGGCCTGGTGGGCCCCACCCGCCCAAACCTTTTAGGTTCCGCGCCCCTCTCTCCCGGGCGCCGACGGGCGACCGGATCGGGGAAACCGTCGCCCAAAGGCGTCGAGGCTTGTGCACCTCGGCGTCCAGTCCAGGGTGCGGGCTCTCACCCCTCACGAGAGCCCCTCTTGCTAGCGCCGTCTACCTCAAGCGCCGGGCGTCACTCCAGATCCCGGCGCCAGGCCCAGGGTGCGGCGGGGTCTCTCGGCAAACAGGCTTCCGCCCCCTGGGCCGTCCCTAAGAGAGCGGCCACCAGGATCTCTCCCGATGGCCACCGGCAACAGCTTCGATTGGCGGTGCCGGCAGCAACAGGGCTTGGTCAGAATCGAGCACCACACCCATAAATTCTTCGATTAGCACTCGCCCTCGGGAATGAGGCCAAAAAGAACACCCGGCACGATGACCGGGTGTCTTTTGTCTGAAGATTCGCGCGAACCAAGGGAGCCCGTCGGCAGCAGGCCGTCGAGGTCGTCAGCGGCCGCGATCAGCGCCCGCGCGAGCTGAAGGGACTGGACGGCATCTAGGCCATCTCGCTCGAGCCGCGCGGCGGAAGAAACGCCGCCAATCGCAACTCCGAGTCGATGGTCTCAATGTCACGCATTCCGCCGAAGCCACGTAGGCCGGGTGTGGCGCGCAAGTCACCCGTCAGCGGCGTCTGCGGCGGCGATCAACGCACTGCCCAGCTTCCGCGCTTCGGTCGGCGTGATGACCGGCGTATCGGGGCCGTCAATGATGATCTTGGACTCAGCGTGCCCATCCGCGTACTGCCGCCCGATGACGGACACCACGACATCGCCGATATCGGCGCGTCGTCCGTGGTTGGTGACGTGCGTGATTCTCCACTCCGGGCCGTCGAACACCCTGAAGGCTGCCCCGACGTTCTCCCATTCGTCGACGCAGGTTGCCCCGTTAGGTGCTGCGAGGTCGGGTTTCATGGCTAGAACGTTTCCGCGATCCCGCGCGCGGGCTGTTGTCATGGTTGATTCTCCTTGCGTTCGCGTGGAACCTGGCGGTGATGTAGTCAGTTGACTACATCACAGGACACGCGGTGTAGTCAACTGACTACGCCATACGTCACTCCGTTGGGCATCGTGATTGTGGTCACGTCACGACAGCACAAGATTCGGCCACGCAACTTTCTCAAGCGGATAAAGATGTCCGCTGGGTCGCATCGATCGTGGCGGCGGGTGGCGGGAATTACGGCCGTCACTGGGTCCCCATACGTTTCAGAATTCTCCCGCGTCGGCAAACGGTTTGTGCCCGTGTAGGCGCCGGCGCGGGTTGGGGTTGAGCGGTCCTTTCCCAGCGTGTTTACCGTTGCGCGTTCAATCCAAGTCGTCGGGAGTGATTGCCCCGGCGCACGGCTGGGTGTGCGGGTCTTCATCCCCGCCCCCGGCCACCCAAAACCTTTAGGCTCCGCGCCACCCCCTCCTGGCGCGGACAGGTGACCGGATCGGAGGTCGCTCATGGCGTCGAGGCTTATTCACCTCGGCGTCCGGTCCGGGGGTGCGGGCTCACCCCTCGCGAGAGCCCCGGGCCACCCCAGTCAAACCAAGAATCATGTTCTGAACAGAAAAAAAATACCAATGTCCTCAAAGATTGCCGGGCCCGTACTATCGTTATCCCAGGATTTGGGTAGACGGGTTTTTGCTTGCTAGCACCGTTTACTCAAGCGCCGGGCGGCCCTTAGGTCCCGGCGCTAGGCCCAGGGTGTGGCGGGGTTTCCGGCAACAGGCTTCCGCCCCCCTGGGCCCCCAGCCCCAAACAGAAGCTCGGCGCCCCGGGTGGCGCGGCGCCCCCCGGAACACCCCCGTTTACGTTGACGTAAGTACGGGCAGTCCTTTTAACAGGACCGGGGCGGCGACTCCCCAACCCGGCGCCCCGGCCCCACTCAAAGAGAAAGCGACCACAGAGTTCTTCCCGATGGCCGCCCCCCGGGACTATCTCTCTGGTGGAATCTCCCTGCCGATATGCACCGCGGCCAGCTCTATCACCTCGGCCATCTTGCGCGCCTGATGGGGCGCTATCCAGATGGGGGCGTACGCCTCGATGGAATGTTCGGAGGTGAGGGCGGTGGCCTCCTTAAGCCAATCGGCGCACTCCAAAAGGCCGCGGGTAAGTGCTATCGCTGCTTCGCTCATGAGGTCAAATGCTGTTCGTTGTATCTATTGATTAGCTAAGTTCCGACTAGCAAATGGTTAGGTCTTCGATCTCGTCGCGGGGTGCTAGGAACGCCCGCGCAAACAGGACAAGATGCGGAGCATCCAAGCACAGGTCGCCGATAGTCGCGTACCTTGCCGCGGCTCACCGTGGTGCCGCTGACAAGCACCTGGAGGCCGCCGACGAGGATCGCCGCCAGGCGCAAGCCGCGCGTGAGGAAGCCGACGCAGACCACGATTGAATGGCCGTGGTCTGGTTACCATGCTGCTAGTTGCTGCCGCCTCTGATCACAGGGTGCCCAAAGGCGTCACGATGTCGACCAAGCGGTTGGCGCCGGTAGCCGCGCCGAGCACGTTGCCGAAGACGGCGGCGAGGTCGTGATTGCCGGCAGCAGCGTTAGTAGCGCCGGCGAGGGCGGTGCTGCCAGTGCCCAAGACAAAGGCGGTGTCGAAGAAGGGCGGTGCGCGGGCGCCGGCCGTGGCCACGTCGTTGGTGCCGACGGCGATGGCGGTGTCAAAGATGCCCGGGCCAAACGGGAAGAGGCCATCGGTGGTGGCGTTGCTGCCGGCGCCGAGGGCGAATGCGGAGTTAAAGGGGCCGGTGGCGCTGGCGTTGCTATTGGCGCCGACCGCGACTGCGAAGCCCGTCGTCGGAGGCGGAGGTGCTCGCGGTACCTAAGTGGAGCAACGTGGCGGTCCCGGCCGAGACGGACACATTCGGAAGGGCAGCGACGGATCGGCCACGGCCACATTCGGAACTAGCAGCCCGGCAGCCCCGCCAGCGGTGCCGAAAGGCGTCACGATGTTCGTCGCGTTGCCGCCAACAGCGGTCGCGCTGAGGTCATTGCCGTGCGCGGCGGCGATGTTGTGGTTGCCGAAGGAGGCGTCGGCCAAGCTGCTGTTGCCCAAGACGACGGGCGGTCGCGGTGCCGAATTCCAACGTGTGCCCGCCGACCGAGACGGCGATATTCGCTAACGGGGGAAACGGCGCTAGCGTTATACGTATGGCAGCTAAAAGCACCTCGGGGGCAGTCGACGCACTTCCCGCCGTACTCACCATCGCGCAAGCCGCAGAGGCAATCGGTGTAACACCGAAGACCATTCGTCGGCATATCTCCGCGCGACGACTCCGCGCGTACCGGACAGGCCCTCGAGCCATTCGAGTGGACCGAGATTCGCTCCTGAATTTTATGCGACCGATTGGCGGTGCTGCATGAACCTGGACGCGCATTATCACGTCATCGCAGTCAAAGACCGGGGCGGCACGCAAGAGCGCTGGATTGGTTGGGACGACCATTTCACCCCAGCGCAAGCAAGTAACCACGTCAACAACATGAAGCGCGCCGAATCGCTATCGCCCCAGGACGGTATGACGAAGTTCGGTGAGGGTTATCACGACCTGTTGGGATGGGACAGAGTTTGGATCGTAGAGTGCGGGCCGCCCTGCGGATTCGATAGCCGCAATCCCAAAGCGGCCTGTCCCGAGGCGATATAGGACAGCAAAACACGGTGCAGCAACGTAGCCAAATAATCCGCCTCAACGGTAATCTCGACGGCAACTTCACCCAAGTCCGCAACGACCTGCTCCGGGCCGATAAAAGTCTCAGCGACCGCGCCCTACGCCTAGGCGTGTACATGTTCACGCATGTGACCGGCTGGGCCGGGTAGGAAAAAGGCATGCCGGAACACTTCGGCTGGCACCGCGACAAAGTTGCTAACGCCCGTAAGGAACTTGAAGCGGCCCGGTGGCTGGTGGCCATCAAACTGCCCAAGAACCACTTCGCCTACTACTTGAGTGTGGCGCGCCCGTTCACCCCGGCAGAGGTGGCCGGCGTACGCGCGAAGTGGGGTTTAGCCGGGTGATCACGCCGAACTCCCGCGGAGCTTCCGGCACTGCCTCAAATCGGGGCAACCCCCTGCCTCAAACCCAGGCAACCCCTTGCCCCAAAATGAGGCAACTAAGAATACTAACTGCGGGACCGCTGTAACGGCAACACCACAGCTGCCTACGATGCCGCATTAGACGGCATCGTATATTTCATGCGCGAGCGGGATAAGGCACATAACGACGCCCTCCGGTAAATTCCGCAACATTTGTCGGTTTTGTCGGTATTTGACCAGTGGAAATAAAGCTAATGTGCGCTCAGGGCAACCCCATGTTGATAACTGGAATTATAGCGCCAATAACGCGCAATAACTGAATATAGGAAACCGGTGACGCAACGACGATGCGAACGACGCCCGATTGAGGGCGTACCTGGATATTCGATATCCAAGACGGAACACCCCGGAAATGGAACCGGCTGATCCCGATCACCAAAGACTACGGCGGGATCCCCACGGTCGACATCGGCGGCATCGACCGACTGCTTGACGAAGTAGTCTGCTGGGCCTTCCACGGCCCCCAAACCGCACGTCTCAGCGGTAACCGTCGTCCATTTCGACGGCGACCCATGGAATTGTGCAGCCGCAAACCTCGCCTGGCGAATAGACCCGAATGGGAAGCACGCCACCGCTACCTCGAAACCTCAATTCCATGCTGCTGGTGACAAGGGAAAACCGCCAGCACGAGGGATACAACCCTCCCGGCGGATCCTCTACTTCGATGGAGACGACACATGAAACCCCTTCCACTGCGCGCCCTGGACTTGAGCCGGCACGGGAAACCGTCGGGGTGCAACTGGTAACCGACGACGGCACCGTGGATGTCTCCCTGCCTCGCCTCTACGCGGCGACAATGGGAACTGCCCTCACTGAATATGCGGGGCAGTGATGGATGCGCTCATCATCACCGACCGCTATGAAACCCCCGTCGTCGCTGAGCAACGCACCGATGGCGGCGTTGTCCTGCGCGGCCCCCGCAAACTTTATTGCTCTCAACCGAGCCGAACTCGACCGGCTAGTTTCCTTTGCGGGACGAACCGCGCCTAGGCGCCCTGCAACGGTTCCCCGTCACGTCCGACTGAGTGGATCCCGTTGCCAGCACCAACTGTGGCAAACCGCACTCTCCGTTTCGGCCCCCTCCACCCGGGTATGAGTCAAGGAACGAACGCCGGAAAGTTGGCGCGATCTAGGTGGGGGCGCAATCGAAATGCCGGAAGAATACGTCTTGTACTGCCTGCCGTCTGAAGTTTGGGCCGTGGAGTTCAGCAATCTATTCGGCGACCGCGTTATAGAGGTGGTGGGCACCGAGCAGGCGGCAAGGCAGATCGCCGAGATTTATGGGCATGGCACGGCCGTTTTGTTCCATTCGCCCACCCAGTTCCGACACGTGGCTAGCTAAGGTTCTAACTGGCCTCGACGCCTCGTCGGACCCCGAGGCAGTACCCAGGGCGAGTGACCCAAGCACGTTATTGCGTGACGGCTCCAAGTGCGGTGTCCGCATCGGGATAGACGGGTAGCAGCGAACCCGATCCGGTGGCGGCGAGAATTCGGCGCACGATGGGTTGGCGACTCACCAGACACACGCTGATGCCGTGGCCGCGGCCACGGTCTGCCACATCCTCCAGCGCGGCGAATGCGCAGCAACCCATGAAGTCGAGGCCATCGGTGTGGATCACGAGCAGACCGGGTGAAGGGGTCGCTGCAGCGGCTTCGCCCAGCAGCTGCTCCCACTGTTCCCTATTGGCCGCATCGACGTCACCGCCGGGGTTAGACGGTCACGACCGCACCTATGCGCTGGACGTGGGCTCTTAACGCGCCACGAGTCCTCTTCAGCACCGAGACGAGTTTGGCGCTCAAATTGACGGGAGTTGGAGACGGTTGGACAGCAACGCTCATGGGATGCTCTCCGTTTTCTGCGGCGTATAAACGCCGGTGCATGGCCCTGCGCGTTAGAAGCGGGGACAAGCTGGATGTGCCCGCCCATTGATTTCAAGACGAGACCGCTGCCCTCTGGCGCGAAGGCAGACTGGCGGCTCGTCTTAGCAGAGACGGACCCGGTCTGTCCACAGGTTGGTACCAAGCATACCCCAAATGCGTTGTTAGGCTAGTACTTTCACGCCGCGTCCGCCGCTGGGTTGGCCAGGGGCCGGGGGAGGGGTCAATCCCTTGCGGTCGAACACGAGTTCGACCCTTCGGGTCCCGCCCGTGCCTGCCTAATCCCTCAGATATCCGCCCGACTTATGTTGGGGGACTTGGCATTTCGTACCCGAATTATTCCGTTGGCGGAGAACGCATTTCGGGTGGCCATGTAATCGACGGTAACACAACGCTTTTGGGGAATCCATGAATTGCGCGATCTGTTCGGCAGAGTTTGCGTGGACCAGACCCGTCCTGGTCGTCCGCGTACGAGGTGTGATGGGTGTCGGGGTGCTGATCGGCGTCCGTGTCGGCGGCCTCGCCGTCAGGGTCGCCCGTATCCGGCGGTTGAGTGTCGGGCGTGTGGTGGGGTGTCTGCGTCTTTGAGGCCTGATGGTCGGCGGTGTCCGTCGTGTCGGGCTGTGGGGCGGTCGGCGGCGGTGGGATGGTGCATGGTTGCGGTGTCGGCGGCGAAGCGGGAGGCGGTGTTGCCGGGGCAGTCGTTCGGGCGTGGTGGGAATGACGAGTTTCTCCTGCTCGACGAGCGCGACCACTTGATAGCTCAGACCCCTGACGGCTAGGTACGCTGTTCGTGCGTCCAACGTTCTCGGTACTTGCCGGCAGCTTTGGCGTCGTCCCACTCAAACAGGGTGTGAAGGTAGGTTTCCGGCGAGCGTGCCGCCTCCACGACGATCTCCTCTATCAGGTCGTCGCCGTACTCAGTAGCGAGCCGTTCCAGCTCGCGGTGCTGTTCGGAGTTGATGTTGGGAACGGTGTTCTCGGTCATGGCTCATCTCTCGCCGTTCGTGTCACTGGGGAATTGCAAAAATAGCCCCCAGGCGTTCATCTAGGAGCGCATCCACCATCTCTATCGACGGCAGCGGCCCACCGTGCTGCCGGGCCTGACGGCGAAAAGACACCACCAATTGCAGCTCGGCGTCGATGGTCTGGAGGTCGCGAATGACGTGCCTAGAGGTGGCCTGGCATCGGCCCCCGGAGAGGTCTTCGCTTCCCGTTGCATTGGTCCCCACCCAAGGTTCACGGCCGTGGACACTTCTCAGTTCAACGGCGACGAGCCCGCTTCAACGCACTCGGGCTGCGCCGGCCAGTATCGCGGCGTGCTGCCGGTCAGCCCCGCTGCGAGGTCGGCGTCGCGCCGACACTGCTCGAAGCCGGCGGTCGTCTCTGCGCCAGCCAGCCGCCGATGAGCCGGCCGACTGCTGCGGCTCCCGCGAACGCGGCCAGCAGCCAGCCGACTTGGCCAGGAACACCGCGGCCAACAGCACCAGAATCACCGGCATCACATCAAAAGGTTGTCGGGGCGCGACAGATTGGGTCTAACCTGCTTGTATGTCAGTGTCCGCCGAGGACCAGGACGCCGAGGCCCTGCGTTCAGCAGCCCTGCGCCAGGATGAGATAGCCCTGGTGCACGAGGTGTTCGCTGAGGAACATAAGTCGGCTGCGGAATCGCTTTCCGGCGACCTCGCCGAGGCGAACCTTGGCGCCGCTGACAAGCACCTGAAAGCCGCCGACGAGGATCGCCGCCAGGCGCAAGCCGCGCGTGAGGAAGCCGACGCAGACCACGATTGAATGGCCGTGGTCTGGTTACCATGCTGCTAGTTGCTGCCGCCTCTGATCACAGGGTGCCCAAAGGCGTCACGATGTCGACCAAGCGGTTGGCGCCGGTAGCAGCCGCGCCGAGCACGTTGTCGAAGACGGCGGCGAGGTCGTGATTGCCGGCAGCAGCGTTAGTAGCGCCGGCGAGGGCGGTGCTGCCAGTGCCCAAGACAAAGGCGGTGTCGAAGCTGCCAGGGGAACCGACGGGAAACGGCGTGGGGCCGGTGCTGACGAAGGCGCCGGCCGTGACCACGTCGTTGGTGCCAACGGCGATGGCGGTGTCAAAGCTGCCCGGGACAAACAGGAAGTCGCCATCGGTGGTGGCGTTGCTGCCGGCGCCGAGGGCGAATGCGGAGTTAAAGGGGCCGGTGGCGCAGAACGCAGCAGGCATCGCATGTGCTCAGCAAGGTCAACGCGGCGTTCTTCGCGAGAATGGGACGGCCCGAGATCAGCAATACCATCTGTAACTATCTGGGCGGGCTGATGCAGGATTGTCGGTGGTTGACCCTGACGTTGGGTGAGGTTCTAGCGTTTCTCCGGTGAAGGATTTCGCCGAGAGGGCATCCGATGCTCAGGTGTGGAAGGTAGGCGCTCTGGCTGAGCTGACCGGACTGACGGTACGAGCACTGCACCATTACGACCACATCGGTCTGCTCACCCCGTCAGGCCGTTCATCGTCAGGGCATCGCCTTTATAACGTCGACGACGTCGCCAGGTTGTATCGCATCTGCGTGCTGCGGCGGCTCGGATTCTCGCTCGAGCATGTCGCCGAGGTCCTCGACGAGCCGCAATGGCAGATCCGCGAAACCGTCACCCAACATCTGAAGGACACCCGACGCAGAGCAGCCGTCGCCACCGACCTGGCGACGCGACTGACCAGAATGTCGGACCTCCTCAACGACGTTGAGGTACCCACCACAGATGAATTGTTCGCCACTATCGAGGAGATGACCATGCTGGAATCCGCCGTCCACAGCACCACCGCGCTGCTGGTGTACGACGACCTCGCCGAGGCATATGACTATCTGGTGCGGGTCTTTGGACTGGCCGCCGGCCCTCTGCAACAAGACGACCAGGGTCGCTATATCCATGGTGAGGTCAGTGCGGGCAATCACGTGATTTGGCTGCACCCGTCGGCGCAGGATTACCGTTCACCGCGGACGTTGGGTGCGGCCACAGGCATGACGGTCATCGTGGTCGACGATGCGGACGCGCACTATCGTCGGTGCGTGTCGGCAGGTGCCGAGGTCATCGAAGAACCCGTCGACCAACCGTACGGTGTTCGTGAGTGGGGTGCTCGGGACCTTGAAGGTCAACTCTGGTTCTTCCACTCGCCACAGGCATGAACGGGTCCGCGGATGTGGGTTCAGCCAGCCTGCTCGTTACGTCGCGGCGAGTTGCTCGGGGTGGTGAGGCTGAGGGCGTCGAGGAACCAGCCGAGGCCGCCCGGGTGACCGTTTTCGGTGAGGAACTGGTCCAGTCCGTCGCGCAGGTCAAATAAGCTGCCGCACAACACAACCGCACCAACAAACAACTGAGAAGACCACGAGAATGATCGACCCCCAAAAGCGCGAAAACATCGTGGGTGAGCTCGCCGCCATGACCGAAGCCGAATTCCTCGGCACCGTCGCCAAGGCCCGCGGCGGCGGCATAAAAAACCCTCAAACCGCAAAAGAAACCGCAGCCGCAGCCATGCGCCGCTACCTTGGCGGGGCAAAGGAGGGCGAATGAGTATGTACCCCAACAACATCGACCCCTTGCGCGACCACGTCGCGCTCGTGACAGCCGTCACCGGCGCCGGCATCGCGCCGAGCGGGCACAGGCTCGCTGATCACGGACCACCCCTTCCCAAGCCGCACGGCGAAGAGCCGCCACCAATCGCAGCTCGGAGTCGATGGTGTCGATGTTTGTTGCGCGGAGACGGCAAAGAGCCCAATAAAAACCTGACCTCACCTGCGATAACACTGGTGCGCCAACGGCATGACCGTGAAATAATCGACTCTGGAGTCGGTCGCACCGGGTCCACCAGGCGTTTCCAGAAGGGGGAATCGGCCGTGATAACCGAACCCGCAAAGACGTTCGATCGCATGTTCAGGGGCTACGATCCGGCTGCGGTTGATGCCTACATCGAGGTGTTGCTCACCAAGCAGCGGTTGCTGGTCGACGAAGTTAAGCAACTAAGGGCCTGGCGAAACGAATCCGGCGATGAAACAGTCGCGCTGCGGATTGAGGTCGCTTGCCTCAAGGATGAGGTCGCCTTTCTCTCGGACACCTCACCGTCGCCCTACGCGATGCAACATTGGATGGCGAAGATGATGCGGCGTGCGGTCGATGAGACTTCCCGGATGCAGGCCGAGGCGCGGGCCGAGGCAGAGGCGCTGATCGCGTCGGCCGAGGCCGAGGCCGAGACCGCGCGGCGAGAGCGCCGAGAGCTGTTGGAGGACATCGCTGCGCAGCGAAAAGCGCTAGAAACCGAGTGTGAGGAAAGCAGGAAAAAGCTCGACGCCGAACTCGCCAGGATGCGTGCTGAAGCCCAATCGGAGATCGATGAAGCATGGCAGGACGCTAAACATGAGCGTGACCAGCTCCTCACCGACGCAAAGGAGCAGGCCCGGCAGGCGGTCGACGACGTTTCCCGGATGCAGGTTGAGGCGCGGGCCGAGGCAGAGGCGCTGATCGCGTCGGCCGAGGCCGAGGCCGAGACCGCGCGGCGAGAGCGCCGAGAGCTGTTGGAGGACATCGCTGCGCAGCGAAAAGCGCTAGAAACCGAGGGTGAGGAAAGCAGGAAAAAGCTCGACGCCGAACTCGCCAGGATGCGTGCTGAAGCCCAATCGGAGATCGATGAAGCATGGCAGGACGCTAAACATGAGCGTGACCAGCTCCTCACCGACGCAAAGGAGCAGGCCCGGCAGGCGGTAGACGAGGCGAGTCAGCAACGGATCATGATCTTGAAGGAACTGACGGGCGTAGGCCGCGACCTAGAAGGGGTTCCGGCCGCATACCAAGAACGAAAGAATCCGCCGGGGGCGAGCGTCGTGGTGCCGTTGAGGCCAGAAATCAGCACGAGGTGAGCCCGCGGTAGCCTTGCCGCTGAGGGCGGGTAAAACCGTCTTAGCCGCATCTTTGCGATGGCACTGGCTGCGGCCTGTGCTGTTTTCGCGTGTCATACCCTCGTGGGCGGGTACTCGCCGTAGATGCCGCGTTCATCGCCGGCCAGTACCCACGCGCGTGTTGCTGATCCGCCCGGGCCACCAGCGCGGCGCGTTCGCGGCGGCGGACGCTGGATGCATCTAGCTTCCGCTGATGCCTGAGCCACACTGCCAGCCCGACAACGATCGCGGCCAGCACCCGCGAGGATCCACCACCGGGCCATCCACAAGATGCCGATCAGCAGCAGCGGCGCGAATAACGTTCTCATCGCATCACGGCCGATATGGCGCCGGCCACCAGCAAGACAAAAAACAGCCGTAGCCCGTATTTAGCCCATAAGGTCTGATGTGTGTCTTGGTTATATGGTCTGACCAGCATAAACTATGGTGCGCGATACTGGGATTGAACCAGTGACCTCTTCCGTGTCAGGGAAGCGCTCTCCCGCTGAGCTAATCGCGCTGGGAGTCGAATTCGGAGGTGGAGACGGGAATCGAACCCGTGTGCACGGCTTTGCAGGCCGTTGCCTCACCACTCGGCCACTCCACCGTAGGGATTGATGCCACTTGCACCTTCGAGCGGACGACGGGATTCGAACCCGCGACCCTCACCTTGGCAAGGTGATGCGCTACCAACTGCGCTACGTCCGCGCGCAACGGACGAGATCGTCGCCCGGTGCGAAGCACGACGATAGTCCACGTGTCTGGGCGCACACAAATCCCTAGGTACGGTGCGTGTCGAGCGCGCCCAGGTCGCCGGCGGGTGGCCAGTTCTGCGGACCTGCGGTTCGTGCTAGTCTTCGACCTCGTTCGCCTCTCGGCGCCGGTCCCGTGGCTCAGTGGAAGAGCGTCCGCTTCACACGCGGAAGGTCGCTGGTTCGATCCCAGCCGGGACCACAACTGTTGTCGCAGTTAGGATACGGTATCTCGCCCTGCGAAACAATGGCGATGTTATCCCGGTGTTATCTCCTTGGCCGCCTGCCCGGTTCTCCGCCCATCCCGAAATGCGCAGCAGGACAACCCATTGTGCAAAAACACCACCACCACCAACCGCACCATCCCTCTACCGCCCGGTGCGCCGCTCCATGATGCTCGGCGCTGTTTCCTTTTGGTGGTGCATTTGATCACGGCTGAGTCACCTGAGGTTCAAGTGAGGGTACTTGATGAAACGATTCCCGGATGGAGGGTGACTCCGGTGAAGCCCAAGCCGTGCAACTGGTCCGGGCATTGCACGATGCAATCGATGACATGACGCAACGGTTGGCATGGCTTGAAAAACGAGATGACAGCCACGCACACGCAATACGGTTGGAAGCAGCCGCACTGCGGCGAGACATCTACGAAGCGCTGCGTCATATTGACCGGCTAGAGCGCCACTATTACCTCACGCCAGACGACCGCCAGGCGCCTGCATCCGACACCCGGCGTCGGCGCGGCGGCTGAACCGGTGGATCAGGCCGGCCCCTGCTCTCCTCGGGGGCGGCCCGGTTCCTGTCAAAGAATGTACGGCTAATACACCCTTGTTGACCTCTCACAAGACGGGTAGTCAGGTGGAGAGTGAGAGCCCTGTTCGTTGTCTTGTTGGTGGTCGGGTTCGTGGTGACCTACTGGTGGCTTATCCTGGCGGCATTGGCTGTCGTGGTCGCTGCCTGTCTGGGGTGGTGAAGCTGCAAACAGAGCGACGCCGCGGATGAGCGGGAGCGCCGAGAACACGCCGCGTTGGTGGCCCGGGCTGATCAGCAACACGCCTGGGTGCTGGTCGGCGACGACCGCGGCACCTACGGCGACTATCCACCAAAGCAAATCGCTTGAGCTGGTTCAATCCCAGTATCGCGCACCGGTATTATCGCAGCTCAAAGCATGTTTTTGGACGTCATCCGGGGCGGCGCTGCCGATATGCTGCCAACCGGCTAGGTGAGCACTCCACGGCCCCGTGTGGGGCGCTGTCACCGAGAGGAACCGTCCTGCCTACTGTGGTTGACCGCACGACACCTGCAGCAAGACCGGTGAGGCTGGATGCGGTGCGATTCACGCCCAGAACCTGCCCGCTCCGCCGGAGCCGTCGATCACCTCAAGGTCGGTTTGTGCGCTGACGCCATGCCCGACGTCTACACCGCGACCGTCGGGACATCAGCGGCTTCGCGAAATCGCTCGCTCCATAGGTCCGACTATGTCCCGCGGTCCATGACGTCGAACGCCTCAACGGCGTGATGGAACGGTGCCGGCGTGACGCCGATTTCCGTTCCAAATGGATGGTCGAGCCAATAGATGAGGAACAGGAGCAAGCCCAGCAACACGGCGACCCCGCTCACCAGGGCCACGTGAACACGTCGACTGCCGAGATGGACGAAACCCGCGATCGCCATCAGCAGTACGCCACCGAAGATGAGGCCGGCCCACAACAGCGTCGGAATTCGAGGTTTTTGATCCAGGACACGCTGATCTCTGTCCGTCGTCAATACGTCCAGCTTATTGAGAAACTCTCCATCGACTGGACTCGACGTGCTGGCGGGCCGATTGCCGAAGAGGCGATACATCTCGGTGATGGCGGCTCTTGCCGTGTCGCTCGTGCCACCGCCGGTTTCTTGAGCGGACCATCCCGGACCCGATACCGCCTCTGCGTACTTGCGAAGCTGCTGGCGCAGCTGTGTCCGCTGGGGATCCGGCATCGCGACGGTCTGCCGGTACATCGTCGTGAGGGTCGACGCCTCATGAGCGACGTTGGCCTCGGCCGAGGAAAACTGTTCCCACGCAACGACCACGGTGAACCCGAGCAGAGCTCCGAAGACCAGACCGACGACAGTAAGGAACGGCGACAACGACGGATTGTGCGTCGGGTCGACGTTCTCCCCAAGCGTGCGTTTCGACAGCCATAGGAAACCGAGCGCGACTGCTATCGCCCCGACGAGAGTCAGGCCCAGCGTCGCCCATAGACCCAACACTCCGAAGCCGCCCATGATGACCTCCCTTGCAAGGTGCCGACGCCCCGACCGGCCGCTAGATCATGTAATCACCAAGAAACGACACCGCATGGTTGGACCTGGGCAGTCCCGCGGTCACGGCACCGTGCCGCGCCAACGTGCCGCCACCAACGGTGCCACAAACACCGCGCCGTCGCGCCGATCGCATCCCCACGCCCGGCATCCCCGAATCGGCCAACACCCCGCGCCGCCGACCGGCTGCGGTTGTCACCGCGCATTTCCCTCACCGATTCTGGCATCGTTTTGGAGATGAATGCGCGTTCGGAGCCGGGTGTCAACGATCCGTTCGATAAGGCGATTGACGACGCGCTGAGCTCCTTGCCGCCCGATCTCCGTGCGGCGATGAGCAACGTTGAGATCCTCGTCGAGGACGAGCCTCCCGACGGGCGGCCGCTACTCGGCCTGTACCGCGGTGTACCGCTGCCGCGAAGGAGCAGCACGTACAGCGGAGTGCTTCCCGACAAGATCAGCATCTTCCGCGGGCCGATCACGCGACTCGCTGCCGGCGACGCCGATCGTCTGCGCCGCAAGGTCAGACACGTCGTGCTCCACGAGATCGCGCATCACTTCGGGATCAGTGACGAGCGGTTGATCGAGCTCGATCGCTACTGACATGACGATGGGCACGATCCTGCGGCATACAGCCGTCCGTCGATTTCGCCAAAGTCATAGATCGCCACTACGTGCGGCTCGTCGAGCCCGGCAGCGTCTTTGCCGTCCCCGCGGAACCGTTCCTGAAATACACGGTCATCCGCGAAGTTCGCGGGGCACCAGCTTCAGCGCCACCATCCGGTCGATGGCTGTGTCATGCGCGCGCCACACCTCGCCCATGCCGCCGCGGCCCAACAACTCCACCAAGCGGTAGCGACCGAACGGCGTGCCGTCCGCAGCGTCCTGCCCTGCCACGGTCAGGATGCTAGCGATTCACGCCAACCCGCACAGTCGATTGGCAATCAGATCGCGCTAGTCCGCGTCTGAATATTTGATCGGGCCACCCCTGCTCTCCTCGGGGACGGCCCGATTCGTCGTCAAGGGCTCTATCCAGCGGCAGGCAACTGCGCCCGAAGTCGGGGGTCGGCTGCTTGACAGCAGTACGCTCATGCCGTGGCGGAAACGTCGTACGCACCGTGCGGTGGCCTCAGCCTGGCGTATGAGGTGTTTGGCGACGGGCCGGTCGAGTTCGTCTTCATCGCGCCGTTCGTCAGCCATGTCGAGTTGTGGTGGGCCACGCCCCGATACAAGGCCTTCTTCGACCAGCTCGCCACGTTCTGTCGCGTCCTCGTGTTCGACAAAGCTGGGGTCGGGCTGTCGGATCCGGTCCCGCACGTACCCACGCTGGATAATCGAGCGGGCGAGATCGAGGCTGTCATGGACGCCGTCGGCTTCCGAAACGCCGTCCTCTTCGCTCTGCTTGAGGGCGGCGCGGCCGCCATCGTCTTCGCGGCAAAACGACCGGAGCGAACCCGGGCGTTGATCCTCTGCGGCCCGTTGGCGTTCATGGCAGCCGAGTGGGAAGACTTGGATCGCGACCCGGCCGAGCTGCGGGTACGCTTCGTTTCGGAACTGGGTGAGGACTACACGCCGTCGGCGGAGCAGATCGCCCACGTGCTGGAAATGGACCGCGCCGTCCGCTCGCGGTGGGGCAGCGGTGCGGCACTCAGCATGGCCATGCCGTGGTTCAGGTCGACACGCCAGCTCGCAATGTTGGAGCGCATGAGTGCGAGCCCGGGAATGGCGCGGGCGACACTCGAAGCGATGTTCCGGATCGATGTGCGGCCGATCCTGCCGACGATCACCGCGCCGACCCTGGTCATCCATCCCCGCGAGTTCCCCACCTTTGCGGAGGCCAGCCGCTACGTCGCAGACCACATCCCGGGCGCGCGGTACCTCGCGACGGAGGGCGCAATGGACAGTTGGCTGTCCAAGGCCCTGATCGGGATCGAGGAGTTCCTTACCGGCAGCCATGCCGCACCGGCGCCGTCACACCGCGCCCTGCGCACCGTGCTGTTCACCGACATGGTCGCCTCGACTGAACACGCTGCGGCGGCGGGCGATGAGCGGTGGCGGGCAGTGCTGCAGCGCTTTGGTGAGATCACCACCGACCTCTCGAAACAATTCAGCGGCACGGTGGTCAAGAGCACCGGCGACGGCCACCTGGCCACGTTCGACGTCCCCACCCAAGCCATCCGCTGCGCCGAGGCGTTGCGCGCGGACGCCGAGATGCTGGGCATCGAGATCCGCGCCGGTATCCACACCGGCGAATGCGAACTGCTCGATAACGACATTGCGGGGATCGCCGTACACATCGCCGCGCGGATCCTCGGCCAGGCCGGCCACGGCGAAATCCTCGTCTCGCGCACCGTGCGTGACCTGGTCGTCGGCGCGGGCACGGGCTTCGAGGACCGCGGCAGCGTCGAGTTGCGCGGGGTGCCCGGCACCTGGCAACTTTTGGCGGTGGATCGCCACGGCGCGCAGGCGGGATCGGCCGAGGCGGAACTGGTGTCGACGCCCACCCCCGGCCCTGGGACCGTGATGCGCCGCTCGGACCGCGCCGTGGCGGTGATGGCCAGGCGCGCACCGTGGATCCTGCGCGGGACGGGCCGCCTCGCCCCGGCCACCGGCCGCAGATGAACAGCTGGAGGAGAAGCACCCACGAATCTGCTGACCCGGTTATGGCGAGCAACTCACTGAGGCCCACGACGGCGGCCGGATCGGTGCCCTACTGGCGGGTGGCTCTCGCGGCGTTGCGGTCTGAGTCTTCGTTGGGTTACGACTACTTTGACCGCTTTAAGGCGGAACGCTTTCAGTTTGTCCTTTCTGCTTTCCTGGCGGCGTACTTCGCTACTGGCGTCTTGGAGCCGCTCTGGCAGTACATCTGGGTGCTGCGATCCCCCTGGTTGCTGGCCATCGTCGCGGTCTGCGCCGCGCAGTGTGTCGTGGTGGGGGTCGCGCTGCGCCTGGCGCGACACAGCAGATATGAGCATTCGGTCACGCTGGTTTGTATCGGTAACTGGGCCACCCTTTTGTTCGTTACGTTCGTCGCACCGGCCCTGTTGCCGGCGACGGTGCTCGGGGCCCTGGTGCCCGTCGTTTTCGCCGTGCCCTACGTAAGCTGGCAGCGCGGGCTGGCTTTGCTCGTGATTACCGCCGGCTGCGTACTGGCTTTGGGTGCGCTAGCACGCTTTCACGATGTTTCACACCTGGCCGGGCGTCCACCTCGCTGGATCGAGACTGCAGTCATCATCGCACTAGTGCTGATCAGTGCCCTTTTCATCGTGGTGATCGTGTGGGGTAGCGCCACGGCGCTGAGGGCGTCGAAGGAACAGCTCGCCGAGCGCGCCGCCCGACTGGTAACCGCCGCCGACGAGGAACGGCGCCGCCTCGAACGTGACCTGCATGACGGTGCCCAACAACACTTTGTCGCCCTGGCGGTGCTCATCCAGCTTGCCCGCACCGCCGAACCCGACCGGTATCAGCCGCTGCTCGTCGAGGCCTCCGGGCTGCTGGAGACCGCGATCGCCGAGATCCGCAGACTCGCCCACGGCATTTACCCCCCGCTGCTCGTCAGCGGCGGTCTGGCCCAAGCCTTGCCGGCGGCCGCCGCGCACGCCCCGGTCCCCGTGCAACTGAACCTGGCCGGCCTCGGCCGCTACCCCGCTTCGATCGAGGCCGCCTTCTATTTCTGCTGCAGCGAGGCGCTGCAGAACGTCGCCAAACACGGCGGCCCCAGCACCACGGTCACGATCACCGCCCATGCCGACGAGCGGATGCTTACCCTCACGATCAGCGACACCGGCCGCGGATTCGACCCCGCGACCACCGGCACCGGGCTGACCAATATGACCGACCGCCTGTTAGCCGTCGGCGGGAACCTCGCTATCGACACCGCGCCCGGACGTGGCACCCGCATCACCGCCGCCATCGCCACCACGATGCGACCAGGCAGCTTGGAACTGCCCGGAATCGGTGGACCTCGCCTTGGTCCTCCAGGACGTCAAACTGTTAACCGTTTCATTCCATGAAGAGGCACCCGAAATGGTGCTCAATTAGACAGATCAAGTCGAGTTCGCCGTCCCTGAACCTCTTCATCTTCCAAAGTCGTAACGGTGCCGGTGTTGTTTGCTGGTTCGCCTGCGCACATGACCGCGGGGGAGGGTCGACGATCTCCTACATGGGCGACTCCGATGCAGCCCAGGCTGTCGAGTTGATCCGCGCGTTGAGCGACCAGCTGCGCTCGGATGACCCAACAGTTTGCTGGGGTAGAAGGCAGGACAGCGCCGCTACTTGCGCGTCGACACGCGCGGGTTGCGCCCAACAGGGTCTAGCCGCAGGACAGTCCCGAGCTATGCGGATGGCAGTGCTTGGTCCTATGTGCCGACGCTGAGTGCGCCTAATCCGTTGTGCGCCAACCGGCCTTCTCTAGCGGGTCGGTCGTGGCCTTGTCGTGATGGGACTACCCTGAATCGAGAAGACTGTTTGGCCCCAAATGATCTTCAAAGGAGACGTGTCATGAGCAACAGGGAAGACCTGGACGCGCTGGCCGAGGCCGCCACCAATGACTTGGCGAGCGCGATCGCCGGCACCGAAAGTCCAAGCGCCCAAGTGCGGTTGCTGGCCAAGGCCGCCGTCGACTCCATAGCCATCTACGTCACCGCCTGCACGGAGCACGACGACGCGTCCAGGCAGGCACCGCCCTTCGTGGGACTGTAATCGAGCGTGGATACGGGTAATGCCCTCACCGCGCTGGTTGGCCATACTGACCGTCTCCATGATGGCTGGCACTGCCCTAATTACTGGCACTGCGGTTGCTGTCGCCGATCCCGCTGATGACGCATACCTCGCTCAACTGCACGCCCTCGGCTTCACTTGGCCGCCGGCGGCGGACCCCGACATGATCTCGATGGCGCACAACATCTGCAACGATCTCGGGTGGGGTTGGAAGCCAGACCAGATTGCCCAGTCCGTCCACTCCACCTTGGACCCGGATGGCGTTGCGTTCGGACAGGTCACATCCATGGTGAGCCTCGCCCATTCGACTTATTGCCCCAACCAGAGGTGCTGGGCCCCTCACTGCTGGTTTTGAGGCTATCGGACCAACAACTCGCGCCCGCCGAGAGATCGGTGGAACCTCGTCGTCCTCACCAACGCCAGGCCGCCGGGACGATTCGCGCCCGCAGCGGGTGTGGGCTGGACCCTAGATGGGTAATCAGGAGTCGGGTGTACGTGAAGCAGGCCGCGACCCTTAAGCCGATTCGCATTTCGCGTTTTCACATTCCCGACTAGGGGTCCGGAGTCATCTCATGGATGACGCGTCGCTGAGCCAAGATCTTTACGAATTTGCCTTCCAGTTGCGCAAGTTGGCGTACCCCTTGCCCGCTGGGGATGAGAACCCGCTCATCGATCTGAGCGAGTGGATGGTCCGCTGCGCCCTGGAGCAGCAGAACCGTAAGGGGGGCCTCTAACAATGGGAGGCGACGATCCCTCCGTCGCTGCCCAGGCCGTGGAGTTCATCCGCGCGTTGCGCGTTCAGCTGCACGAGATGACCGGCCGGCTAACTTGTATCGAACGCCAGGGAGTGACCGGACAGAGCAGCCGGGAGATCCGGTTAGAAGCGGCCGCGCTGCGCCGAGACATCGCCGAGGCAAAGGTTCTCATCGACCGGCTAGAGTTGCGCCTTCACCGGACCGGTGACAAACGCAACGAACAGCGTCGAGCTAGGTGACGTTGCCCCGAGCGCCCTAATAAAGCCGGTCACCTCGATCTGCTCGGCGTCAGCTCGCGCCCATGGTGGGCATTGGCGACGGTGTGGCCCAGCGGCTACCCTGGTTCACTTTTGCGGTCCAGCGAGCGGACTCGGCCATCCAGTGACACCTCGTATAGGCCTCGAAACCTGATACGGGGCGCCAACATTCAGTCACGCTGTTGCGTCCATGCGCGAATGGCATTGGATGCTCGTTCTTTTCGCCAGTGCAGGCGTTCACGTGCGTCCTCTACCGTCGTCGGCGGTGGGTCAAGAGCGTCGATAGCGGCGATGTCCTCGGCTTGCGCTGTCTCGTCGGGGTTGCGTTCGCCGCCACTGGGCGGCGCGAATGACCATTCGAGAACTCCGTCGTTAAAGGCCAGGAGTTTGGCGGCCGACTACGCTGCTACGCTTTAGCTGGTTGGTGGTGCCGTCTACTAACTTCTGGTTGGACCCGGTCTCAGGGGTGGGGCCGGGTTCTTCCCTTTCAGGGGGGTCGTGGGCGCGCATCTGCTCTCCTTGTTTTGGGCATAAAAAAACCCCGGATTCACCGGGGCGTCGTTGTGCGTGTTCGGGTGCGCGTCAGGGGGCGTCTCCACCGCCGACAGGACCAAGCAACTGGGCGCGGACCTCCTCGGGGTCGAGCCGTATCAGGCGCGGACCCACCCTTTTCCCGGTAATCAGCCCTGCGGCGATGTATCTCCGGATCGTGCGATCGGACACGCCGTAGGTGGCGGCCGCCTCCTGGATGGAGATGTGCATTTGCCATTCCTTTCTTTCTTGGGAACTGCTGGTTGGCAAAAACTCGAAATGTGTTGCCCGCGTGATGAATTAGGGGCAAAAGAAAAGCCCCGGAGCATAATGGTCACGGGGTTGAAAACCGAAAATGGGCAGCATCTATGGCCCCATCTTGCCGTTCGGCCTACACAGTTTGCGTGCCAACCTGTCGTAGCGCGTCACGGCATGTCCGGACGTTAAGTCAGCTTTGCCCCAGCGCCAGCTTCGACAAGGCCTCAGCGATCTCGGCATCCCGGCCGCTGACGATGCCTTGATAGATCAGGCTGGCCTTGACGGTGCTATGTCCCAAGCGGCCCATCGTTTCTACGAGGTTGCCGACACGCGCTGTCTGGGTGCCCGCGAAGTGCCGAAGGTCATGGATCGCCGGCCGCGGCTTTTTCTTGCCGTCGCGGCCGATCGTGGCGAGCGCACTGGTGAAGTAACGGCGGAACGTCTTGTCGGAGAGGTGACAGCTACGGTCGGCCGGGAAGGCAAGCGCGTCAGGCGCTTTGGCAACATAGGTCGCTAGATGATGGCGGATCGCCCCGCGAATGTGCGGCGGTGTAACGACTTTGCGGCCCCGCTTTGACTTCGTGGTGTCCACAAGGCACTTGCCGTCGCGGTGGACCACGCCGCGGTCCACGGTGATGAGAGCACAGTCGGAGCTGAAGTCTTTGCGTTTCAGCTCGGTCACTTCGCCCCAGCGCAGCCCGCACCAGGCGCTGATGAGGACGAGTGCCTTGAATCGTTCGTCGATGGCATCGGCGAGCTGGCCGACCTCGGCGACATCGAGGATGACGGCCTGCTTTTTACTGGCGGCGCTGCCGGCGCCGCTGATCTGTGCCGGGTTGGCCGGAAGGTGCCCATCGGCGACAGCGGTCGCCAGCACCGCGTGCAACAGCCCGTAGGCGTGGGAGCGGTAGGTGGGCTGGTCGACCAGGGTGGTGGCGTGCCAGGCGCGCACGGCCGCGACGGTGACATTACGGAGCGGGATCTTGGCCAGCGAGGTCGGCTTGATGTGCTCTCCGAACAACCGGGCGTAGTGACTCTTGGTGCGCGGTTTGAGGGGCTGGCCGCCCACGGTCCTTTGTTCGATCCATGTCGGCGTGTAGTCGGCGAGGGTGATTCCCTCGGCTTTCTTTTCGGCGGCTCGCTGCGCCGGCGGTGTCCACATCTTCAGGTCGATCAGCCGTCGCTCGGCCGCCAGCCACGCCTCCCCGTCCATCTCGGCGCCGAACGTGTGGTCAGCCTTGTGGCGAATGTTGTCGGGGCCGATATAGGAAGCTTGCCACCGCTTGACCCGCTGCCGACCGCTCTGGCGAAGCCAGCCCCAGCCGCGGTGGCCCTTCTTCCCGGTCATCCCTACAGCCCTTCAGTGATGTTATCCGTATGTTATCCGCGTGTCCGAACGTGCTTCTGTGTACTGTTGTTGTCCCTGCGTACAGTCGATATCGTAGCAGCTAACAGGCATAGTATGGCTGCTACAAGGCTGTGCGGAGCAACTATATAGACGGCTAATTTCAATCCCAGCCGAGACCACCCACCTTCATGCAGATCAAATGCGGTTGTTCACCCTGCTTAACAAGCCGGTGATAGCGCGCCGCCGACGTGATGCCTTCCTTCGCCCCACCATGAAACGCGAAGGAGGGCAAATCATTTGACGACCGCTGTTTGAGACGCGATGGTAGGGCTGTCAGTGGTGGGCCGGTGGGAAAGGTCGTTCTAAAGCCGAAACTGCCAGAAAAGAGGACGACAAGTAGAACGACCAGGCAGTGCCGACGGCGCCGCCGGGTTCACTTGTCTGAGTTGCCGTCGTCCGAACCCGGATCAGATGCAGCCTCTTCTGTCGCGTCGTCCTCGGTGGCTTGCGGGGGCTGCTCGTCGCCTTCTGGCGGCGGCTGTTCGGACGTGGTCACGGGCGTCTCCGTTCGGGGGAGTTTCTCTGAGCTCTCTACCCGGGTTTATCGCTCAGGAAACCGAGCTGCTCTGGGTGTCTGACGGTTTCCTGGCGGGTGCTCGGCCGGTTCGTCGGGCATTCCCAAATCTCCAGGAGCTGCCTACACAAACCGCTATTCGGGGGGCAGTTGTAGCCGATCAGCGCGGCGTATTCCGAAGGATCGAGTACCCACATCGCGGCGCCTGGGACACCCGGCAACTTAAGAGCTGCATTCCGGCCCGACGAGAGGGACGGGGACGGCCGGGCGCACCCATGAGCCCCCGTCCCCTGACTGGGGGAACGCCCCACGGCTGATACTGAGTGTAGGAAACCCGTCCAGCGCCCACACTCAACAGGAGCTACCGTGCTCACGCTCTTCACCATCGCCGGGACCGGGCACCCCGGCATTGCGGGCGCCAAATCGACTGGCAGGGGCTGCTTTCCGCAACTGGTCGCTGAGCGCGTCGACCCGACGAAGTACAGATGGATCCCAATTCCCTATGCGGCCGCTCTGCCGTTCACCCGCAGTGTGGCCGGCGGGATCACCAACCTCACCGACGCAATCAACAGCACCGACGGCGAATTCGCGATCGCCGCCTACAGCCAAGGCGTGATGGTGACGGCGCCTGTATATGAATCGCTGCGCTCCGGACCGCTGGCGCATCGCAAATCAGACTTGCGGGCCGTCGTGGCCTTTGCCAATCCCGCACGGGAAGCAGGCCACACGTTTCCGGGCTGTCCAGACCCCGGCGGACACGGAATCATGTCCGCGCACAACAGAATGACCGACACCGAAGACCTGTGGTGGGACTTCGCGATCCCCAACGATCTGGCCACCACGGTCGGCGATGACCTGGCGGGGCGCTGGCTCACCACCATCTTCATGGCGTTCTGCAATGAGTACGCCGGTGGTGCGCGCGTCATTCAGGACACGCTTCGCGGCGCGCCGGCGAATGTGTTGCCGCTGGCGGCAACTCTGGTGCCCTACTTCTCCGGTGCCGCCAGCATCAACGGTGCGCCACACGGCCAATACCACACCTACAAACCGCTTCCGGGCAACCCGAAGACCTGCGTAG
>CAVZSJ010000015.1:0-16907 GCA_963777885.1 uncultured Actinomycetota bacterium | reverse complement strand
GTTTCGAGGTTGGGTCAGTAGCCGCTCGAGCCGTTCGGGCCGATCGGCACATGTGTTGCCCACGCGGACGTCGGCGAGGCTTAACGTTCGCGGTCGATTTCGGGGCACCCGCTTCCCGTATGTTTGCGACCGGCTCGGTTCTCACCACACCTGGGTGCCGGGATCCGGCTCAGTCAGCTCGGCCGGTCGCCGCCACTGCCACCGTGCCGGTTGCGGTGCCGCGGCCGGTGCCGGTGTCTGCTCGACCGTGATGCGCGGACCGTCGCCGGGCGCAGCGACCCGCTGCCATACCGCGCGACCGGTGCTGTCAACGTCGACCCGCCACCAGCCCAGGTCGCGTCCCGGCATCCCCTGCGCGACCGCCTGCGCAACATGCGGCGCAAGGTCCGGCGCAACCGGCTGCGGCGCTACCGTCGGCGGTGCCGGCTGCGGCACTGGCTGGGCCGCAACCGGCTTACCGCGCCGCTGCGCCACTCGGCGCCGCGTCTCCGCCGCTGCGCCCCTGCGCTGCTCGCGCTGCGCGCGGTCTGCCTTCGCCTGCGCCAACCAATCGCGATCAGGACTGGCGGTGAAGCCCGTCAGGTTCTGGCCGCGCCGACGGGGCGACTGGTAGCCGAACTGGTCGAGCTGCGGGTCACCCGTGACATCCGGGTCCCAATCCCAATCCCAGTCTTCGTCCATGTCTCATCTCCTGCCTGGACGGCCCTTCTCGTCCTCGTCCCTGTCGGGGGCTCACACCCCGGACGCGCTTTTTCAGGGCTCCTGTCTATCACCCCCCTCTGACACACCGGACTAGGCCGATGACGACGAGTCACACCATGTCGGCGGTGGCCGCTACCGTCCCCTTCACGGCGGGTCTACCGAGGCGTCCCGGATTCGCTGGTGCAGGAAGGTTTGGTGAAATGATCGACGCCATTCTCCGCGGCCTCGTCGTCGGCGGCTCGGCCTATGCCGGGGCGCGCATGGGCGAGAAGTATTTGACCGGCGCCACCGAGACGCCGGTCTGGACCGGCCACGTCGGCGGCGACGTGGGCAAGCCCGCGGTGTCGATCACGCAGGTCCGCTACCGAGGTCGGGTCTACTACCGCGTCTATGTGGCCACCGAGGGTCAGTGGGCGCTGGTCGCCGCGTGCTGGCTCTGGCCGGAGGTCCTGGGTGTGCTGCAGACCTGGGAACGCTACTTGAGCGAAGGGGGCACCGTTGCCGCGTGGTCCGCGCACCACGCCCAGCGCGCCGAGGAGGTCAGGAACACGGCCTGGCGCTCGCGTTTCGTTTGCCACCCGGACGGAACAGTTGATGAGGAGGCGTACTGCAGTGAGTGAGAAGGGACGACTCGGGCGCAAAGCATGCTCCGACCATCCAGCACTGCGTACATTGCTGGGCATCTCGCCCTACCAGCTTTCGCCTACACGCGCGTAGGCGAAAACGCCAAACGCTGGTGTCGTGACAACCAGGGGCTTGCTAGGAGGTGGGCGGACATGTCGTATCTGCTCGCGGCGCCGGAGATGATGACATCGGCGGCAATGGATTTGGCAACCATCGGCTCGGACCTCAGCGGCGCCCACGCGGCGGCGGCCGCCCGGACCGTCGGGCTGATACCCGCGGCCGCCGATGAGGTGTCGGCGAGTATCGCGCACCTGTTCTCCCAATACGGTGCCGGATTCCAGACGCTGGCCGGGCAGCGGCGGTGTTCCATGACCAGTTCGTGCACAACCTCACCGCCAGCGCAGGCTCCTATACCAGCATCGAGGCGGCCATCACGGCGTTCATCCAGAACCATGCGTTCCTGCAGAACCTGAACACGGACTTCAACCAGGTAGCCATTGCGTTCATTGACATCCCGGCAGTCACCAAGTTCCTCGGCGCGCTTGGAAACAACCTGTTCAACGGGGCCTGGGATGTGGTCCTTTTCGCGGCGTATCTTGTGGCCGCAACGTCCACGCTCCTCAGGACCGGGCAAATCCTGACATGGTCGGCTTACGTATCGAACCTTCTCTCCGGTCTAGATTCAATCGGCCTTGGCTGATGAACGACTGCCCCGACGTGGACCCGGCTTGAGGTAGTTGGGACCGGTCTTTGTTGGCCCGACCAACCCCCACCCGGCAACCCCACTATGAGCTTCTCCGGTCGCCTCGAAGATAACGCGACGCCCAATCTCGACGGCGTGGAACGCGGTGCGCATGCATAACCCCAGAACGACGTCGTCCCAGCGCAACGGCGTCCGTGGACGCATCATTAACAGACGATTTCTGATAGGTGAAAGGGGTTCCCCACCTATGGCGGGTCGGGCCAGGGTTGCTAGTGAACGAGTTTTAAGATGGGGGATCATGGCGCTATCCGGGGTGCTGGCGAGGGTGGTGGGCTTCCTGCGGGCGGGCTACCCCGAAGGCGTTCCTGCGCATGATTACGTTCCACTGCTGGCACTGCTTCGCCGACGCCTTACCGACGATGAGGTCATCGCCGTGACCACGGAAGCACTCGCTCGCCGAGACGTTCCGGTTGACGCCACCGATGTGCGGGTCGCAATCACCAAGATCACCAACGAGATGCCATCGCCAGAAGACACCGAGCGGGTAAAACAACGACTCGCCGCAGTCGGCTGGCCGGTCAGTGACGTCTTGGGAAATTCGGACTAGCAGTGAGCCATGACAGGTCGCGGAGCCCATCGTGCTGGTTCATCCCGCAATCGCGCCGACACCTCAGCGGCAGCTCTGACACCATCCTCTGAACGTGCCCAGGCTAAACGCTTCGCGAAAATTCTGCGCCGTGAACTGAACGAGATGAATGAGAAACTCGTCGCAGCAGAAGTTGAATGGCATCTTCGTTGTGAGTCTGAGGGCTATGTCGAGCCGCCGGAGCGTCTCGTGGCAGTCCGAGAGCGCGTTACGGAAGTCGAAAGAATGCTCAGAGCACTGAGCGCCCGATTCCGCCGCATCACCTAACCGGCTACCTGCGGTGGTGAAATATCCATTCCGCCCGTCGGCTTTTATAAAACGTACTTCACAGGTTCGGCGTCAACCCCGAGTCAACACCTTCCACCATCCCGAAAAGCTACTGGCCGAAGACGATCCGTGACGGAGACTTAGATTGAAATGCACACCGGGGACCGTGATCTCCAACGCCGGGATGGAAAGCCAAGAGAACCACGCGGTTGAGGTAGCGTTTTGGGAGGTTCGCGATAGCCGACAGCGAGGCTCTCGCATCGACGGGAAGCAAAGGGGCAGCATGGTGGATCTCGGCCTGTGGGGTTTTCTCACGATCCTTGCTGCTGGGTTTGAAGTAGTGTTCGTCGCTTCCGTATTCGTCTTCATGAGACGGTTAGAGGGTCGAGCACCTGCTCCGTTGGGCGAAAAAGTGGGCGCTCACAAAGCGGTCTTGGCGAAATTGCGCAAGCGCGAATCGATGTCGCAGGACGAAGTAGATTATGCGACCGAACTGGTTTCTGATGCTCGATCACCGCTCGCGTACGCGATACCCGGCGCGCTGTTCACCATGGGATTCTTTTATGTGGTCGGCTGTCTCTACGAGCTACATGTACATGGCGGTGCCCCCTCCTTTCGAACGTTTATCGGGGGGACCCCCATGTTGGCCTCGCTGAACGTAACCGCTCAGCTTCGTAGGGTCGCGGGATTGAAGGGGCGTTTGCAGGAAGCTTCCTTGCGGGTGCCCGACTCGTCTGACGAGCGCACCACAATTGGTAGTGCCTGACCCGAGGTGTCACACGTTGTGGCTGCGCGATTCGGAGCTGACCGCCGGGTCCCCGTCTTCCCACAGGAGCAGTTGACGCACCGCTGCGCGTGATCCGTAGGGCTGCAGCATCTGACTGGCGGGGCGGGGGCGCACCCGTTGCGGCCACCAGAACCAGCGCGCCAGCAGCGCTGCGAGTGACGGCGTCATGAACGAACGCACGATCAGCGTGTCGAACAGCAGACCGAGCGCAATCGTGGTCCCGATCTGTCCGAGAACACGCAAATCGGCGAACACGAAGGAGGCCATGGTGGCCGCGAACACCATGCCGGCGGAGGTGACGACCGAGCCCGAGCCCGCCATCGCGCGGATGATGCCCGTGTTCAAGCCAGCGCCGATCTCCTCCTTGAACCTTGAGATCAGCAACAAGTTGTAGTCCGAACCGACCGCCAACAGCAGGATGACCGCCAGCGCCAGCACGATCCAGTACAACCGCATACCGACAATGTCCTGCCAGATCAGCACGGAGAGTCCGAAAGACGCGCCCAACGACAGCGCCACCGTGCCCACAATGACGAACGCGGCCACCAGCGAGCGGGTGATGAACATCATGATGAGCAAAATCAGGCTCAGCGCCGTCATTCCGGCGATCATGAGGTCGTATTTGGCGCCCTCCTGGATGTCCTTATAAGTCGCGGCGGTACCGGATAGGTAGATGTTGGTCCCGGCCAGGGGTGTGCCTTTGAGGGCTTCCACTGCGGAGTCTCTGATCGCGTCGATATGTGAGATACCTTGCGGGGTAGCGGGATCGCCATCATGGGTGATGATCATGCGCGCCGCCTTGCCATCCGGCGACAGAAACATTTTCATGCCCCGCTGGAATTCGGAGTTGGTGAATACCTCCGGTGGCAGGTAGAAGGAGTCGTCGTTTTTGGCTGCGTCGAACGCTTGCCCCATGGCGGTGGAGTTCTGCAGTGCGGCCGCGGCCTGATCGTTGATCCCCGACGTGGTGGCGTAGTTCGTCAGAATCAGATCCCGATTGCTCTGCTGGAGGGCGATCTGGGGCGGTAGCAGCGCCAGCAATTTCGGTTGAAGCGCATTCAATTGATCCAAACTTCCCGTGATCTGCCCAAACTGATCGGTCAGCGCGTCGATACCGTCGAGCGCGTCGAAGACCGCTCGCAGCGCCGCGCAGGCCGGAATGTTGAAACAGTGTGGCTCCCAATAGAAGTAAGCACGCAGCGGTCTGAAGAAGTCGTCGAAGGTGGCGATCTCGTCGCGCAGGGTGGTGATGGTTTCGACGGTGACGTGGAACGCCTGGGTCTGCGCGGCTGTCGCGGCGGCGGACTGCTGTTGTAGGGCGTACTGCTGCTTCAAAATGCCGATCGTTGTATTGATCTGGTCGGCCTGTTTCAATAAGTCCGCGCCGCGGTCTTGCTGGTACTTCAGGTTCTCGATCTGGCCGGTGCTTTGCGCGCTGATCTGAAACGGTATCGAGCTGTGGTCCAGCGGGGTGCCCAACGGACGGGTGATGGACTGCACCTCGGCAATACCCTTGGTGTGGAAGATCGCCTTGGCCACCCGCTCCAGGACGATCATGTCGGCCGAATTCCGCAGATCGTGATCGGCGTCGATCATCAGCAATTCGGGGTTGAGCCGGGCCTGGGAGAAGTGCCGCCCGGCCGCCGCGTAGCCGATGTTGGCCGGGGCGTTGGCGGGCATATAGGGGCGAGTGTCGTAACTCGTCTCGTATCCCGGCAGAGCGAGCAGGCCGATGAGAGCGATAGCGATGGTTACCACCAAGACGGGTCCGGGCCAGCGGACGATGGCCGTTCCGATGCGCCGCCAACCCCGGCTGCGCATCGGGCGGGCGGGTTCGAACAGGCCGAAGTGGCGGCCGATGCTCAGCACGGCCGGGGCTAGGGTCAGCGCGGCTACCAGCGCGACAACGACGCCGGCCGCCGCGGGAATCGCCATGGTCTGAAAGTAGGGAAGCCGGGTGAAGTGCAGGCAGAACACCGCGCCGGCGATCGTCAGTCCCGAACCCAGGATGACGTGCGCGGTCCCGCTGTACATGGTCGCGAAGGCTGCCTCCCGAGGCTGCCCGGTGAGGCGCGCTTCGTGGTAACGGCCGAGAATGAAAATCGCATAATCTGTGCCCGCGGCGATGACCAGTAGCGTCAGGATATTGGTCGAGTACGTCGACAGCCCGATGATGCCGGCGTTCGCGAGAACAGCGACGACTCCGCGGGACGCGGTCAGCTCAATCATCACCGTGAAAATCACGAGCATTGCCGTGGTGACACGGCGGTAGATGACAAGCAGCATTATCAGGATCACGCCGATGGTGAGCAGGGTGGTCTTCAGGGTGCCTTTGCTGCCCACCTCGAATTGATCGGTGACCAGCGGTGCGCCCCCGGTGACGTAGGCCTTCACTCCCGGCGGCGGTGCAGTGTTGTTCACGATGTTGCGGACCGAGTCGACGGACGCATTGGCTAACGACTCGCCTTGGTTGCCGGCAAGGAATACCTGCACCAACGCCGCTTTACCGTCGGCGCTCTGTGAGCCGGCCGCCGTTAGCGGATCTCCCCAGAAATCCTGAATGTGCTCTACGTGTTTGGTGTCCTGGCTGAGCTTTCGAATCAAGCCGTCGTAGTAGTGGTGCGCGTCGGCACCGAGCGGCCGCTCGCCCTCGAGCACGATCATCGCCGAACTGTCGGAATCGAACTCGTGGAATACCTGGCCGATGCGCTTACTGGCCTGCAGGGACGGCGCATCCTGGGGGCTGAGCGACACATTATGTTGTTGGGCAACCTTCTCCAACTGCGGCACAAAAACATTCGTGACCACGGCCAGGCCCAGCCAGAACGCCGCGATCAGCACCGAGTACCGACGCAGCAGGTCCGGCACCGAAAGTCGTTGGGTACCCAGGTCACTCATCCGGACTTGTCCAGGCAGAAGGTGTAGGCGTTCAATTTGTTGACCGTTCTCTCGTCTTTCACCACGCCGTCGATGGTGATGCGGCAGCCGAGCGAATCGCTATCGCCTTGGGCCATGACGTTGACAAACACTGCGGGATCGGTGGTCGTGACGTCATACGACCACGGCAGGGGCGCGTTGTCGACACGCTGCGGCTGGGCATGGACATCCAGGTAGTTGATCGACGCCACCGTGCCGGGCGGCCCGAAAACCTCCAGCACCACATGTTTGGGGTTAAACGGAGCGGAGTCATTGGCGAGCCCGGTGCCAGCCTTCGTGCTGTAGTGCGAGCCGAAGATTCCGTGTAGCCGATGCACGCCAAACGCCACGAGTGCGACCACCACCACGGCGACCAGTACCATCCAACGCCGCTTGAGCAAGCGGACAATCGTAATCCTTGTCACCGCTCACCCTTTCGAATACCGGTGACGGCTTGCACTTTTCGGCGGCTAAAGCGCAGACGGTGTCGAACATTGCGCGACGCCATCATGGATCGAGTTCGCCGAGCAGGTAGCGCTGAAACGTGACAGCCAGGTCGGCGATCACACGGTCGCGGGCGCGGTTGGCTAGGGCATCAAGGGCGATGACGTACCGGGCGATGCTGAAGCCGACGATCTGCGACATGACCAGGCTCGCGCGGTAGTCGGCGTCGTCGGCGCCGAGCCCTTCGGCGATGGGCTGTAAAACGTTGCGCGTCAAGAAGTTACGCACCGGCCCGGCGGCTTCGGGTGCAGACGTGGCCGCGCGGATCATGCTTAACATGGGGCGTCGCCGGACCTCGTCATCGAGGATGTCGACCATAATATTGGCCAGCCGCAGGCCCGCGTATGCCTGATCACCGGTTATCACCGCCTCAATGACGGTCGCCGGGTCCGCCGCAGGGTCCACCACGGCCAAGAACAACTCGATTTTGGAACCGAAAAAATGCGTCACCAACCGTGGGTCCACCTCGGCCTGCTGGGCGATCGATCGGATCGAGGTGCGGTCGTAGCCCCGTTCGGCGAAATGCTTGCGCGCGGTGTCCTCGATCAACTCCCGCGTGGTGGTGCGACCGGGTCGCCGCCCGGTATGAGCACGCTTGACCACCGACGCAGCCTTCCTCGCTCGACATCCAGATTCCACGGACGCAGAATTCCGTGCGTGCGGAATTCTAGCTGCGCAGACCTCACTCGGCCAGCGGGGTCGGCATCGCAAACTTGGGCAGCTTCAGACCTTGACGAAGTATCGAACTAATGTTCGAATAGTGGCATGCGTTGGGCGGGGCAGGCCGTCGCGGTGAACGGGACTCCCGTCGACGACGGGGCACTTCCGGGGCTGCAGCGGATCGGTTTCGTCCGCAGCGTGCGCGTGCCGCACTTCGAGGGCATCACGTTTCACGAGGTGCTGTGCAAGTCCGCGCTGAACAAGGTGCCCAACGCGGCCGCATTGCCGTTTCGCTACACCGTCAACGGCTACCGCGGCTGCTCGCACGGCTGTCGCTATTGCTTCGCACGACCGACCCACGAATACCTGGACTTCGACTGCGGCAACGACTTCGACACCCAGGTGGTGGTGAAAACCAACGTCGCCGAGGTGCTGCGCCGTGAGTTGCACCGGCCGTCGTGGCAGCGCGAGACCGTCGCGCTAGGCACCAACACCGACCCCTATCAGCGCGCCGAGGGCCGCTACGCGCTGATGCCCGGCATCATCACCGCGCTCGCCGGGTCCGGTACGCCGCTGTCGATCCTGACCAAGGGCACGCTGTTGCGGCGGGACCTGCCGCTCATCGCCGAAGCGGCCAAGCAGGTTTCGGTATCGGTGGCGGTTTCGCTTGCGGTCGGCGACCCGGAGTTGCACCGCGAAGTCGAGCCGGGCACGCCGACACCGCAGGCGCGGCTGGGCCTGATCACCGCGATCCGCGACGCCGGCCTGGATTGTCATGTGATGGTCGCGCCGGTGCTGCCGCATCTCACCGACTCGGTGGAGCACCTCGACGGGCTGCTGAGCCAGATCGCGGCCGCCGGCGCCACCGGTGCGACGGTCTTCGGACTGCACCTGCGCGGCTCCACCCGCGGCTGGTTCATGTCGTGGCTGGCCCGAGTGCGTCCCGAACTGGTTGGCGCCTATCGCGAGCTGTACCGGCGCGGCGCCTACCTGCCGCCGGACTACCGGGCGATGCTGGCCGAACGCGCCGCGCCGCTGGTCGCGCGGCACCGGCTGGCCGGCGACCACCGGCCCTTTCCGCACGCCCCACCGGTGGCGGCCGCCGCACCGGCGCCCTTCCAGCAGACGCTGTTCTGACCCCGTTCGGCGAGCGCGCGTGTCTGTACGCCGACGCGCCGCGAGACCTGGCATTTTGTGCACCTTCGCGCAGGCTAGCCGGGCCCGCCGCCACGCGGCTTGGTCAGGGTGAACTCCTCGACCGTGCTCATCGCGCCGAAGGGGCCGGTCACGGCGTAATGCGTTGCCTTGATTGACGTGTTGCCGCCCGGCTGGCCCGGGTCGACGTCGAAAGCGACGAAGCCGTACGGGTGGTCGCGGTCGCGGAAAGCCGACCACAGCGCGTCCTCCACGACGTATATCGGCTTTTTGACCCCGAGCGCGGGATCGAAAGCGCCGACGCCGGTGATAACGCGGCACCGCGGCTGGGGGTAGAAAAAGCCATTGGTGGGAAACGACGTGCCGCCCCCGCCGATGACAAGGTGCACCGTTCCGCGGGTGGTGTCGATGAGGTCGTTGCGGGTGTCGACGGGAATGGGTGTTCGGGTGTCGTTGGCCAGTGTCCCGCGCAGCGGATGCGACCGTTCGTAGTGGTGTTCGTGGCCGCAGACCACCAGATCGACTTGGTACTGGTCGAACAGCGGCAGCCATTCCTGGCGGATTCCGAGGTCGGCGCCGTTAGCTTTGTCGGCGGTGGAGATCGCGGTCTGATGCATGCACACCACCAGCCAGTCGACGTTCGTGTCACGCCGCGCGTCAGCGAGTTCATTTGTTAGCCAACGCTTTTGCTCCCCGGCCGAGTAGCCGTGCACGTAGGAGTTGCCGGCGTCCTGGAAGGCGACGTCGTCGTTGTTGAGGCTGACCACCCGTACCGAGCCGGCAGTGAACGAGTACCACAGGCCGCGGGTTTCCGGGCTGGACCCGGACTCGGGCAACGCGAAATAGGTCTGGTAGGCGCCGTAACCGATTGGCCCGTTGCCTAATTCGTTCTCGTGGTTGCCCGCCGCCGGCATCCATGGCCGGTAGCGCGCCGAGCGGGTGTTGTTCTCGAACCAGTCCGACCAGGTGCGCACCCGATCGACGGCCAGATTGGCGTAGCACAAGTCTCCGTTGACCAAATTGAACAGCGGCGCGAGGCGCTCGATTGCGACGGTGGTGTTTGCCGCCGCGGGCGAGCCGATGTTGTCGGTGCCGTAGCCGCCGCTCGCCAACTTCTCCAAGGTGGGGGTCGACTGGTCGCCGAAGCTGGTGAAGCGCAGCGGTTTTCGGCCAGCGGGAGCGGTTCGCACTGTCCCCAGCTCCGGGGTTGTGCCGTCGTGCGCCGCGGCGTAGACGTAGTCGGTGTCGGGGGTGAGATTGGTCAGGCGGGCGTGGTTGACGCGAACCTCGGTGCCCGATTTGGCGTCTCGGTAGGTTCGGGTTTCGGCGGGCACGGTACTGCCGAAACCGGATGTGGGTGTGCCCAGCGAGACCCGCGGATTTTGCACCGCGTCGGTGGTGTGCCAAGACACCACGACCTCGGTGCTGGCGTTCTTGCCGAACTGCGTATGCAGACCACCAACCGGAGGCGCGCCGCTACGGTCCGGCTGGTTCCACATCGTGGGCCCGTGTGGGTGAGACCACACCATCGAGGCCCCGGCCGCGCCCACGCTGACACCCAGAGCGGCCGAGACCGCGGTCGTCGTCAGCAGTCCGCGCCGGGTGATGGGCTGTTCCGGTGGTTCGTCGGCCATTACTGCTTCTTACCGGAACCGGGTAACGAATCCGGTAGCGTTTTCGATATGACGATCGTGCGAATAGTAGCCAGCGAGGTCTCAACGGCCGTGTTTGCCGCGGGTCTGGTGCTCGGCGCGCTGCCCGCAGTCGCACATGCGGACGGCCACCAAGTGACCTACACGATCACCGCCACCGGCAATCTGACCGGCCAGGTTCGTTTCATGAACACCGATCCGCCCAGTCAGGCGGCCTTCGACGCGAACTCGTCGCAGTACATGAACACCGTGCAAGCGGCGTTCAGCGCGGGCGCGCCAGTCGTCTACACCGCCACGCTGGCAAACCCGAATCAGTGGGCGTATGTCAATGCCAGCGGCGGGTGTCACTGGCCGGACTGCGGTTCGGGTGCCACCCCCCAACTCCAGTGCCAGATCGCCGTAGACGGCCAGGTCGTGGTGACGCAGAACGCCACCACCGGCGTGACGTGTTCGACGCGCCCTTGGTAAACGCGAGTGGACTGGCCTACCCGAGATCTGGGGCCGAGAAGGTGTCGCACTGTTTCGGGTCACCGGTCTGATAGCCGACGGTGAACCAGTGCTGCCGTTGCTCTGAGGAACCGTGCGTCCATGACTCGGGGTTGGTGCGTCCCGTCGTCTCGCGCTGGATGCGGTCGTCACCCACCGACGCCGCGGCCGACAGCGCGTCGGCAATGTCCTTGTCGCTCAACGGTTGCAGGTAGGGCACTCCGGTGCTGTCCTGCTTGACGGTGGACGCGTAGTGCGCCCAGATTCCGGCGTAGCAGTCGGCCTGTAACTCGGTGCGCACGCCGTTGCCCCCGGCGCCCTGAGCGCCCTGCTGGGAGCGGCCGAGGAGGCCCTGCAGTTGTTGCACGTGATGGCCGTATTCATGCGCCACCACGTACTCCTGCGCGAATGGTCCACCGCTGGAACCGAATTTGTCGACCAGCTCCTGGAAGAAGTCGGTGTCGAAGTACGCCGTCTGGTCCACCGGGCAGTAGAACGGCCCGACGGCGGTGGTCGCTCCGCCGCAGCCGGTGTTCACTGAGCCGTGGAACAGCACCACGTGGGGGCGGGTGTAGCGATTTGGCATCAGCTGATGCCACACCGCGTCCACGGAGTTTCCGGTCGCCACCACGCGGCACTGCACGTACTTGTTGGCGTCGGCACCGGTTTTGCACTGACTCAGGTCGAAGCCGGGCGCCGAGTAGTCCCTGGTGCTCGACTGCTGCTGGTTGACCACGCGACCGGGATCGACACCCAGGAACAGCGCGAAGACCACGATGAGCAGCCCGCCGAGCCCACCGCCGATAGCGAGCCCGCCGCCGCCGAAGCCGCCGCCTCCCGACGACGAGGCAGTGCTGGTGTCGATCTGCATACCCTCGTTGAAGGTCATCGCGCGCTCCCGAGATCTGGTGGTCGAACCAGCCTAACCGGGACCGTCGCTGGCCGCGGCCAGCAGCGGCACCAGCACGTCGCTGATCGGCGTCGGCAGGCCGTGCGCGCGGGCCTTGCGAATGATCACGCCGTTGCGGATGTCCCATTCCATCCGCCGCCCGTTCTCCGCGTCGGCCAGGATCGAGGTGCCCATGTCTTCGGGTGCCTGACGGAACATGTCGACCAATCCGTCGACCACGTCGTCGGGCAGCCGCGCGCCCTCGGCCCGCGCGACGGCCAGGCATTCGGCGACGTAGCAGCGCGACAACTCGGCGACGTCGTCGCGGCGGAACATGCCGGACCGCCGCCGGGACAGCACCATGAACCCGGCCAGCGCGTTGGTGAGCAACTTGCGCCAGGCCGCGGTGAGGAAGTCGGGGTCGGTGTCCACCCGGCAGCCGGCACCGCGCAGCAGTTCGGCGACCGTCGTCGCGGTGGGCCCGCTGGGCAGCACCAGCGCGGCCTCGGTGCGCAGCCGCACCCAGCCCTGCGGCTGGTTCTCGGCCGAATACCAGACGATGCCCGGGATCACCGGCGACGACGGGCAGTGCGGCTTGACCTGCTCGACCTGCTCGACGCCGTTTTGCAGCACCAAGACGATGGTGTGCTCTGCGCACAGGCGGGCCAGCCAGCCGGCCGCGTCGTCGTTCTGGGTGGCCTTGACCGCCAGGATCACCACGTCCACCGACCCAGACACCTGACCGGGATCGGTGAGCACCGGACCGGGCACGACGATGGGATCGCCGCCGTCGGGCCGCAGTTCAACGCTGTCGCGGGGGGTGTGGCCGCACAGCAATACGTGGTGGCCGGCCTGGAACAGCAGCGCGGCGACCGTCGTGCCGACGGCGCCGGGACCGATCAACGCAATGTTGGTAGCAATAGCTGCGAAATTACACCGCCCCTTAGACTGTGCAGTCGGTCAAGTGAAGGGGAGTAGTCGTGCTGCGCAGCCACGCCGCTGGTTCGCTGAGAAGTAGTGATGCAGGACAGCGGGTGACGTTGGCCGGCTGGGTAGCCCGCCGCCGCGACCACGGCGGCGTCATCTTCATCGACCTTCGTGACGCGTCCGGCGTCGCGCAGGTGGTGTTCCGCGAAGGCCTGGGGGAGGGGCAGGTGCTATCGCAGGCGCACCGGCTGCGCGCTGAGTTCTGCGTCGCGGTGGAGGGCGTCGTCGAGATCCGCCCGGAAGGCAACGCCAATCCAGAGATCGCCACCGGCGACATCGAGGTCAACGCGACGACGCTGACGGTGCTCGGTGACTGCGCGCCGCTGCCGTTCCAGCTCGACGAGCCCGCGGGCGAGGAATCGCGGCTGAAGTACCGCTACATCGACTTGCGCCGCGACGGCCCGGCCGCCGCAATTCGGTTGCGCTCCAAGGTAAATGCTGCCGCGCGCGGTGTGCTGGCGGGCCACGACTTCGTCGAGGTCGAGACGCCCACGATGACTCGCTCCACGCCCGAGGGTGCGCGTGACTTCCTGGTGCCGGCGCGGTTGCAGCCGGGGTCGTTCTACGCGCTGCCGCAGAGCCCGCAGCTGTTCAAGCAGTTGCTGATGGTGGCCGGGATGGAGCGGTACTACCAGATCGCCCGCTGCTACCGCGACGAGGATTTCCGCGCCGACCGCCAGCCCGAGTTCACCCAGCTCGACATGGAGATGAGTTTCATCGATGCCGAGGACATCGTCGCGATCTCCGAGGAGGTTCTGACCGCCCTGTGGGGGCTGATCGGCTACCAGATTCCCCGGCCGATCCCGCGGATCACCTACGCCGACGCCATGCGGCGGTTCGGTTCCGACAAGCCCGATTTGCGGTTCGATCTCGAGCTCGTCGAGTGCACAGAGTACTTCAAGGACACCACGTTTCGCGTTTTCCAGGCGCCGTATGTCGGCGCCGTCGTGATGCCCGGCGGCGCGTCGCAGCCGCGGCGCACCCTGGACGGCTGGCAGGAGTGGGCCAAACAGCGCGGACACCGCGGGCTGGCGTATGTGCTGGTTGCCGAGGACGGCACGCTGGGTGGTCCGGTGGCCAAGAACCTGACCGACGCCGAACGCGACGGTCTGGCAGGTCATGTAGGCGCCAAGCCCGGGGATTGCATCTTCTTTTCCGCCGGCCCGACGAAGCCCTCGCGCGCCCTGCTGGGGGCCGCCCGCGGCGAGATCGCCAGCCGGCTCGGCCTGATCGACCCGGACGAGTGGGCGTTCGTCTGGGTGGTCGACCCGCCGCTGTTCGAGCCCGCCGACGACGCGACCGCCGCTGGTGACGTGGCGGTGGGCTCGGGGGCGTGGACGGCGGTGCATCACGCCTTCACCTCGCCGAAGCCCGAGTATCAGGACAAGGTGGACAGCGACCCGGGCAACGTGCTGGCCGACGCCTACGACATCGTGTGCAACGGCAACGAGATCGGTGGCGGCTCGATCCGTATTCACCGCCGCGACATTCAGGAGCGGGTGTTCGCGGTGATGGGCCTGGACAAGGCCGAGGCGCAGGAGAAGTTCGGATTCCTGTTGGAGGCGTTCACATTTGGCGCGCCTCCGCACGGCGGGATCGCGTTCGGCTGGGACCGGATCAACGCGCTGCTGTCCGGCGTGGACTCCATCCGTGAGGTGATCGCGTTCCCCAAGACCGGCGGCGGTATCGATCCGCTCACCGATGCTCCTGCGCCGATCACCGCCCAGCAGCGCAAGGAGTCTGGAATAGACGCCAAGCCGAAGCAGGTTGACGGGGCATGACCGAATCCAGCTCAATGGCCGAGATAGCCAAGACGTTCAACAAGGACATCATCGCCGAGTTCCGCGCCAACGGCGGCAAGGTCGGCGGCCAATTCGCCGATGCCGACCTGCTGCTGCTCACCACCACGGGCGCCAAGTCCGGCCAACCGCGGGTGTCGCCGCTGGCGTATTTCGACATCGGGGGCAAGCTGATCATCGTCGGCTCCTTCGCAGGTGCGCCCGTCAATCCGGCGTGGGTGCATAACCTGCGGGCTAACCCGCAGGCGCACATCGAGGTCGGGACCGACGCGTTTGATGTAACCGCGCGCGAGCTGCCGGGCGCGGAGCGCGACGAGCAGTTCGTTAAGCTGACCGCCGCGCAGCCTGGCTTCGGTCAGTATCAATCGAAGACGAGCCGCGTCATTCCGCTCTTCGAGTTGCAACGGGTCTAGCCCGGCGGTGGCCAAGGCGGGAGTTTGTTCGGCAAGCACCGGGGACAGCGGGAAAAAATAGCTCGGCGGACCGCCGCGCCCTAAAGTAAGCAAGCGTCATGAGCACTTCGCTGCTTACCCGCGCGGCCGATAGCGGCGTGGCCGCCGTTCAACGGCTCAGGGATATCTGGTTCACGCTGGTCCAGACGTCGGTCGCTTCGGGTCTAGCCTGGTACCTCGCCCATGATGTGTTGGCGCACCCCCAGCCGTTCTTTGCTCCGATCGCCTCCGCGGTGTGTCTGTCGATCAGCAACGTGTTACGCGCCCAACGCGCGGTCCAGATGATGATCGGGGTCACCCTGGGGATCGGGACCGGGACCGTGGTGTGGGGGTGGCTCGGGACCGGAGCCGTGCCGGTCGCAGTCGTCGCGCTGATCGCGCTCGCGCTTGCGGTGGTGATCGGGCGGGGCTTCATAGGGCAGGGAATGATGTTCGCCAACCAGACGGTCGTATCGTCGATCCTGGTGTTGGCGTTGCCGCGCAGTGGCATCGGCTACGAACGTGTCTACGACGCCCTGATCGGTGGCAGCCTGGCCATCGTGTTCGCCGTCTTCCTGTTCCCCGCCGACCCGTTGCGGGTGCTGCGCCGGGCGCGTCTCGGGACGCTGGATACGCTGCACGGAGTGCTGTCCCGCACAGCGGATTTCGCCGCCAGCCGCCGCCAGCCCTCGCCGGACTGGCCGCTGTCGGCCGTGGATCGGGTGCACGAACAGGTGGGCGCGTTGATTCAGGCCCGCGCCACCTCCCGTCAGATAGTGCGGCTTTCACCGCGGCGATGGCGGATGCGTGATGTCGTCGAGGGCGCCGATCACCAGGCTCTGCATGTGGCCTTGCTGGCCGTCTCGGTGCTGCAGTTGGCTCGTGATGTCGCGCCGGCGCTGGACGGCTGTAACTGGCTTCCTCAACCTGTACACGCCGTGCTCGCTGAGCTGGTGGCGGCCGTGTCTCTCGCCGACACCAATCCCGCCGCGGCGACCGAACATGCCGTCGAGGCACGTCGCCTCGCGTCGGAGGTGCACTCGGTTTCCCGCGACAGAAGAGAAGTGGTGCTCGCCGACGCCGTTGAATCCTGCATCGACGACCTGCAACGGGTGATCGACCTTCGGCCGGCGTAATGGCTCAGGGTGAGTCGGCCAAGAACTCCTGTACAAGCTTCCTCGGCGCCTGCGTCAGCCACGCCTCGGTGATCAGCTCCTCGAGATCGCCAGTTCCGATTTCGGTCAATTTGACCAGCACGGCCGGATAGCCGTCGAAATGCGGGGTGGTGAAATACACCCCGGGCTCGTCGGCGATCAACGCGAACTTGACGCCCTCGTCGGAGACCCGCACACCGAGGATGTCACCGGCCGGTGCCGGCGTGCCCTCAGCCGCTAAGGCCTCGCGATCGGATCTGCGTAGCGGCCGCTCCCACGCGACCAGTTTCTTGCCCACCCGCCAGTCGTGCGGTGACGGCTCGGCAGTCAGTGGCAACCCGCCGACGATGCGGGCGACGTCATCCCACGTGGCCACTCCTCGATTGTGCGCCGAGCTCGGCAACTTCGGGGCAAATCGGGGCCTCGGCTGACGAGTCGGTTCGCTGCTGTTCATGCCACACTGTGTTCGCAGATCCTCGACCGCCGACCGAGCCCCAGACGTCAGGAGGCAAGCGCGTTGCCATCTGATGCGTTGTCCGGTTCGC
>CAVZSJ010000014.1:0-235971 GCA_963777885.1 uncultured Actinomycetota bacterium | reverse complement strand
TCGCTCAGTCACGGTTGCTCGGACGTGCGCGCGTTGATCGCGGCGGCGAGGGAGCGCTCGGCGCGCCGTCGTGTGTCGCCGAGACCCACCATCAAGTTGACCGCCATTGGGGCCATCACGTCTTGGAGTCCTTGGGAGTCGATGAATCCGCCCATCGCCAGCAGCACGAATCCGTGGGTAGCACTTAAGATTTGGGTGGCTGCCGGGGTCGGCTCCTGCGGTCTGATCCGTCCCGCTTCGATGACGCGCTCGACCGCAGCAACCAACACCGACAGTGCGTCGACTCCTTCGGCGAGATCCCATGGCGTGGCTGCATCTGATGAGACCTTATCGACCAGGCCAAGGTCGGTAAGACCGAACAGCAACCGGTACAGGCGGGGGTTTTGCATCGCGAACTCGCCGTAGGCCAGTCCGCCAGCGATGAGATCAGCCATCGGGTCGTCGGTCTGGGGCACCTCGCGAGTGTGCTGGGCGAAGCGCGAAAGGCCTTCACGCATAACCGCTTCGATGAGCTTGGGCATGCCTCCGAAATGCGTGTAGACCGCCATCGTGGACGCGCCGATCTCGCCTGCCAGTGTTCGCGCTTGAATCGCCGCCGGTCCGTCTCGTTCGAGCACGACCAAAGCCGCGGCCACCAGGCGGTCCGGGGTGGTCAACGGGGTGTCGGTCGAAGTCATCATTGACATCATGCCATAACGGACGTTATGTTCCTGACTAGGAATAACAATTGTTATAGCAACGTAGGCGGATATTCGCTAGTCACCCGGAGGACCAACATGGCTGTCAAAACACCCATATACCGACGGCTGATCGCCGGCGTCGGCGGCGCATCCTTGATACTGACGCTCTTTCTGCCCTGGGCGGGCGTTGAGGGCATCACCCGCACCGGCTGGGAATTCAACACAGTGGCCGCCGCGCTGTTCCTGATCGCTGGCGTGTTCGGCATCGTCACGGCGATAACCGGCGGGCAATACGGTGCAGGCCGTCCTGACCTATCCGTTATCGCGGCAACCGACTTACTCAACACCACCTCAATGCTGCTGCTCGCCTGGCTGATTCCCTTTGATTTTCCCGAACACGCCACCCGCCAGCCCGGTGTCTTCGGCGCGCTGATCTCAGCAACGGCTACCGCCTTCGCCGTCGCCGACTACCGCCCGCTGCGGGGAGCGCCCTGGTTTCCAATTATCAAAACCAGCGAACCAGCCCGTGCGAGCATCCAGCAATAGTTAGTAATACGGGTATGCGCACGTTAGCGGCAATTATCGTTGCTATGTCGGATTATGTTGTAGTGCAACGCAATTAAAACTTTATACTGGCTTTACTGACAATTGGCGGTCAGGGCGACGACCCATCCCGGCTTGACCAAGAAAATCATCCCGCTGGTTTGGTAACGCAACGAGACACATTCCGGCATCAGAAGATATAACCCTTCGGTTCGTCTTACATTTTGTAGTACATTGGTGCCATGGCCGACACAATCACCTTCCGCCCGGACGAAGATGCCACGCGCGCACTCGCGGTGTTGACGAAAGACGGCACCTCCATATCCATGGCCGTTCGGGCGGCGCTCATCGAGGCCGCAGGCAGAAAGGCGAAGGCGTCCGTTCGCGCCGAGGCCGAAGATCTCGCGGCGGACGAGGTGGACCGCGCCGAGGCAATGCAAGTACTTCGGGACATGGAGACACTGCGTGCGTGGTGAGATCTTTCGACTGCCGGCGCCTCGGGGGAGCCGCGGCCATGAACAATCCGGATCTCGCTATGCCGTCGTAGTCCAGTCAGATCACTTGCCACTATCGACATGGCTGGTGGCGCCCACATCCACTTCAGCCCGGGAGGCAAGCTTCAGACCGCAAGTGGAAATCGACGGCCGAACGACCCGTGTGCTGGCCGAGCAAACCGCGGCGGTCGACCCTGGTCGTCTGGGCAACAGCGTGGGATACCTCAGCCATGAAGAACTGCGACGACTGGACGCCGCTCTGCGTGTTGTCCTCGATCTGTAGGACACCGAATCACGCGCTACGCGACAACCCTTTCCGGTTAGCCCGTCGAGCGGGGGACGCCTGGCGTTTCCGACAAGGAGTTACTGTCGGCATCTGCGCCGCTCCTACTGGTAACCCGCCATATTCGATCCCGCCGTATTGTTGATCGAGCAGTCCGGCGGATCACCTACCGGCGTCGATCCAGAAATGAGCGTCATCCGGTCCAACGCGGTAGAGCAAGGTGCCGGTCGTACCGAACGCCCGCGCTAGGCGTTCGTTTGCTGGCCGTCAAGACGATCCGCAATCCGCCTGGTGTCTACATTTCGTCTACACTGGGCTCATGGCAGCAGAAACCACAACTGTCCGAGTCCGCCGCCCAGATTCTGAGCGGCTCCAATCTCTGGCCAAGGCGCGTCAAACCGCCGTCGTCGACGTCGTGCACGCGGCCATCGACGCCTTGGAACGGCAGGAGTTTCTGCGGGGACTCAATGGGGATTACCAGCGCCTGCGTAATAACCCCGAACTGTGGGAGCAGTACGTGACCGAGCGTCAAGAGTGGGACGCCCTGGCTTGATCTGGCGGGGGGAGGTCTACTACGTCGATCTCGGCCAGCCGGTCGGCCACGAGCCGGCCTTTCGACGCCCGGCGGTGGTGGTTTCGGTTGACATTCTCAACAATGGACCGGGCGGGCTGGTGGTCGTCGTACCGATCACGACCGCCCGTTACGGGTTGCGAAGCCATGTCGAACTCGAGCCAGAGGGCTGCGGGCTAGAGCACACGTCCTACGCTCGCTGCGACCAACTGAGAGTGGTCTCCGTCGAACGACTGTCATCTCGCCAGAGCGTAATCGGCCCAGACCAGATGCGGGCCATTGACCAAGCGCTGCGCTTTGTGCTCGATCTGTGATGTCCATCTGCTCGCTGGTGCACCGTCAAATGGGCGTGGTGTTGCCACAGTAGAACTGGAACGGGATGATTAACCTGATGAAAACGGCGACGTTAACTTGACATAATGTCGCTTATCGGTAGATAACGGTGGCGAGTTGCATTAAGTGAAAGAACTTGCACCCCTTGACGATTGGCCTGTTTACGCAGGTCAGACTGTTGATGGGTTGACGTAGGCCTGGCGCGGCTCTGCTGTGAGCGTTGCATGAAGGCGTCGTCACGACGAGTGTGTCACCACGACTCAGGAGTCGTACCGTCGACCGGCGCGACGCCATACTGCCCGGCGGCCCCGAGTCACGTCTGCCTCCAACACTTGGCAGGATTCCCGGCCGGCGACCACTGACCATGGCGCCGGCGTTAGCCGCCCATTTTCGTCACCGTGACGTATTGACCCTGAATAGTTTCTGCGGCGCAAGTCCTTCCGATTCGCTTGGCCGGGAGTCGAATACCAGGTGTTGCTGTTCGATGACGGGGTCGGATTCATGCATGTCGTCGCGTTCAACGGCACCACCGATCCGTTCGCGGACTGCCTCGCCTACCGCGAATTCCACCGTGCACTCGCCGAGCGCCGGGCCACACCGCCGGTCGTGATGTATGCGGCTTTGATCGGCTCCTATCACGGCCGCCAGCCGGCGAGGTGACGCACCGATCTCACCCCACGGCGATGACTTTGACCCGATGGGGTCGCCAGTAGTGCTGACGAACGGAGTCAACATGAACATCACCCGTACCGGGTCGCGCGAGGAGTGGCTGGCGGCGCGCCTGGACCTGTTGGCCAAAGAGAAGGCCGCCAGCCGGCAGCTCGCCGCACTGGCCGAGGCGCGCCGCGCCCTACCCGCGGTGGCCATCGACAAGGACTTTGGGTTCGAGGGCCCTGACGGCAAGGTGGGTTTGATCGACCTGTTCGAGGGCCGCAGCCAATTGATCGTCTACCACTTCATGTGGCTGCACGACATCGACGAGCGCCCGCCGCGAATTGCGATTCAACGCCCTGTGGCGCGCGTGCTGCGATCGGGGATTCGTCGGGAGCCGATGAGTTTGAGAACCGCGCCGCCTCTGTATGGGCATAGCGATTGTTTAGCTTAAGGAGGAAGCGGAGATGACGCAGGCGACATACAAGCGTTTCTTGATTGTCGGCGCGGGTGGAAGTCATGGGGCCACGGGCAACCACGTGGCGCGGCAGCTGCTCGCGCGGGGGCTGCCCGTGCGGGCGTTCGTTCGCACCGCTGATGAACGGGCCGATGAGCTCAGGGGGCTCGGCGCCGAAATCGCGGTCGGCGATATTCGCGACTACGAGGTCGTGCGTGCAGCGCTGGATGGGGTGCAGCGTGCGTACTTCACCTATCCGCTGGCCGATGGCCTTCTCCTTGCAACGGCGACCTTTGCCGCCGCGGGAAAGCAGACGGGTTTGCAGTCGGTGGTGAACATGTCCCAGATCACGGCTCGTCCGGATCATGCGAGCCCGGCCGCGCGCCAACATTGGTTGGCGGAGCGTGTGCTCGACTGGTCGGGGATCGGCGTGACGCACCTGCGCCCTCCGTTCTTTTTGGAGAATCTGTTCAATGTCGCCGCCCCCACCGTTGCGACCGACGGCAATATCTACCTCCCGTACGGCCAAGGGCGCCATGCCCCGATCGGCGGAGAAGACATCGCGCGGGTGGCCGTCGGCATCCTGACCGATCCGGCCGCGCACCTGGGCAAGACGTACGTTCCCACCGGCCCGGTGTCGTTGTCGATGGCCGAGCAGGCCAGCGTGTTCAGACAGGTACTAGGCCGGCCTGTGGAGTATGTGGACATCCCTGGCGAGGCCTGGCGTCAAGCCCTATCGCAGGTCGATGTCATGACGCCGTGGTTGATCGAGCACCTCTCGTGTGTGGCCGAGAGCCACCAGCACGGTGAGTTCGACACGGTTACCGATGTGGTCGAAACGATCGGCGGAGTCCTGCCCCAGTCGCTGGAGGCGTTCATTCGCCAAAACGAAACCGCGTTCAAGGCACCGCAGGACGCTTAACATGGCTAGCGAGGCTGTTCGCGATGGGCCGATCGCCGTGATCGGCTCGGCCGGCCAGCAGGGCAGCGCGGTCATCGACGCCCTTCTGGAGAAGCGGGTTCCTGTTCGCGCCGTCACTCGAAACCCGAACGGCGACAAGGCTCACGCGCTCGATGAGCGCGGAGTCGAGGTGGTGTATGCAGACCTCGAAGACGTGGATTCGGTTCGGGCGGCGTTTGACGGTGCCGCCGCGGCTTTCGCGATGACCACCCACGACGGGCTCGACGGCCCGAAGCGCGAGGTTGCGCACGGGCGGGTGATCGCAGCGGCCGCTGCCGACGCGGGGCTGCCGTTCCTGGTTTACAGCTCGGTTGGCGGCGTTGAACGTGGTAGCGGTGTGCCCCATTTCGAAAGCAAGCGCCGCGTTGAGGAAGTTTTGCTCGAGGCCGTGCCAGTGACCTTTGTGCGACCGACCTTTTTCATGGAGACGCTGCGGCTGATGATCCGGCGCGACGGCGCTCGCGTCATCATCGGGATGCCCCTGGCTGGAGATGTTGGCCTACAGATGATTTCGGTGCGGGACATCGGCCGGGCAGCGGCGGCTCTGCTCCTGATGGGTGACCCGGCGGTGGCGCCGGTGGAGATCGCCGGTGACGAACTGACCGGCGAGCAGATCGCCGTGCGAATCGCCCACCGGCTCGGCTCGTCCGCCACCTACGTGCAACTCCCGCTGGATGTCCTGGGCGACGACGAGGACCTCAAGATGATGTTTGGGTGGCTGGCCCGCTTACCCGCCTACCAAGCCGATTTCGCGCGCACACGCGAGCTGGTTGGCGGCGTGGAGGACCTGTCGCGGTGGCTCGCGCGGGTGGACGGCCTGCCCGCACATGACTGATGGGAGGTGATGGGGAATGCGCAGAGCCGCTGTGGTGCAGTACCGCACCAGCGCCGACTCGGCCGAGCACAATCGAAGTTTGATCGAGGACATCCTGATCGAGCTCGGCACATGCGATCCCGGTGGCGTGGACTACCAGGTGTTCGAGTTCGAGGACGGCGTGGGTTTCCTGCACGTGGCCGCGTTCGACGGCACCACCGACCCGTTCGCGGACTGCAGCGCCCACCAGGAGTTTCACCGCGGCCTTCGGCAGCGCCTGGTGGCCCCGCCGAGCATCAACCGCGCGGTGCTGATCGGGTCGTACTTCGGCAGCAGGCGATGAGTTTCGCCGCGCCGGTCCCTCAGTACTAGATGAAAGGACGGACATCTGATGAAGATTTCACGTATCGCCCCCAGGCAGGAGTGGCTGGCCGAACGGCTTGACCTGCTGGCCAAGGAAAAAGCCGCGAGCCGGCAGCTGGCGGCGCTGGCCGAACAGCGCCGCGCGTTGCCGGCGGTGCCGGTCGACAAGGACTACGTGTTCGAGGGCACTGACGGCGCGGTGCGGCTGATCGATCTGTTCGAGGGCCGCAGCCAGCTGATCGTCTATCACTTCATGTGGCTGCACGACATCGACGAGGGCTGCCCGAGCTGCTCCTTCGCCGTCGACAACATGCCCAATCCCGTCCATCTGAAAGAAGGCGCCGACACCACCCTGGTCCTGGTGTCGCGGGCACCGTACCCGCGGCTGAGCCGGTACAAGTCGCGGATGGGCTGGCAGCTGCCCTTTTACTCCTCGAGCGGCAGCGACTTCAACTATGACTTTCACGTCAGCAACGATGAGTCGATCGCGCCGATCGAATACAACAAGGACAAGGCCACCCTGCTGAGCGAACGATTGGATTACGTGGCGGCTGACGGTGCCGACGGGCAGGGCATCAGCGTGTTCGCGCGGGACGACAGCCGGGTGTTTCACACCTACTCGGCCTACGGGGTGGGCGTAGACGTGATGCTGAGCACCTACCGGTTCCTGGACCTGACCCCGCTGGGCCGACAGCGCTACATCAACGAATGGCCCTGGCATGACACGTACACGGCAACCGACGCTCATGCGCACCACCACTGATACCCGCGAGGACTTCGGGCAATTGGCCGAGCCGTTTCGACGCGAGCTGATCGCCTACGGCTATCGGATGCTGGGCTCCCTCGACGACGCCGAGGAGATTGTGCAGGACGTGTATTTGGAGGCATGGCGAGCATACGGCCGCTTCGAGGGACGCTCATCACTACGAACGTGGATGTACCGCATCGCCACCCGTGCGTTCATCAAGGGGATCGAGCGACGCAAGCGTCGCCCACTGCCGTCAGATTTGAGCGCGCCGGCCATGGAGTCCACGGCTGCACTGCGGCCCGGCTCGGCGGAGCTGACGTGGTTGCAGCCCGTGCCCAGCTCGGCGCTGACCGGGACCATGAGCGATCCGGCCGCGGTGGTCACCGAGCGGCAGACGATGCGGCTGGCATTCGTGGCCGCGCTTCAGCTTCTTCCGCCCCAGCAACGCGCGGTGCTGATTCTGCGGGACGTGTTGGATTGGCGGGCAGCCGAAGTCGCCGCACTGCTGGATCTCAGCGTCGCGGCGGTCAACAGCGCGCTGCAGCGGGCGCGGGCTCGGCTGCCGGCCGACCACGACAGCGTTGTGGAGCCGCAGCAGGCCCGGCAACGTGAGCTGCTCGACCGCTATGTAGCGGCGTTTGAAAACGCCGATGTGGCGGGGCTGGTCGCGGTGTTGACCGAGGACGCGATGTTCGAGATGCCGCCGTGGCTGACCTGGTTTCACGGCAGAGTGGCGATCGTCGGGTTCCTCGGCGCGCGGATGCGCGAGCTGGGTAAAGCCTCGGTGGTTCGGACCTCGGCCAATGGGCAGCCGGCGGTGGCGCTCTACACGGGTTCTCACCATGAGAAGCGCCTGCACTCGCTGCATGTGCTCACCATTGCGGCACGCGGGGTCTCCCGCGTGGTGGCGTTTCAGGACATCGGCGCAGTGCGGCATTTCGATCTGCCCGTCAGCCGCTCGTCAACGCCACATGCTGTCGGCGGCGATATGAACGGAGTTCAACGATGAACGCAATCCCCATCCCCCAGACCGATCCGTCTCGAGTGCCGACGGCGTTTCGCGTTTTCCTGCGTGTCTACGGCGTGTTGACACTGGCGATCTTTGTGCTGCTGTTCGTCGGCTTCATCGCGCAGTCGCCGCTGCTGGCCGAGCACAACGGACCGTTGAACTGGACGATCTGGAACGACGTGCGCTGCGGCAGTGAGCATCTGCACGTGCCCCCGATGCTCATGGTCATCTACATCGTGTGGGGCGTCTTTCTGCTGCGCGCCGCCAGCGACCCGCACGGCTATACGTCGTTTCTGACCTTCACGATGTGGGCCAACCTTGCGCACGGGGTGTTGATGGCCGCGCAAGCAGGCACCGAGATCGATCACTACTGGAGCAAGTTTCTCACCGACATACCGTTCGTGCTCATCCTTGCGCTGGGAATATACTTCTGGCGTCGCGCGGATAGACGGCAACAATCGTCACGGGCAATCGACAGCGTCGGTGTGTGAGGAGTTCTGCCATGAGCGCCGTCGCCTGGGAGTGATCTCGGACCGCACTACAACGGCAAGTCCGCGGCTGGCTACTCAGCGGCCGTCGCCGCTGCAGCGGTTCGGGTCGGTTAGGTTCCCACTCTGGATTGCATGTCACAGCCGCCATGACCAGCGCCGTCCCAAGTTGTCTCAGCGCGGTCATTGACCGGTTTGTCTCACGAATCGCTGCAATTCCTAGGCGTCGGGATGGTTCATCGTTCGGCGGCTGGCGCGTTGCGTTCGACGCTCTCGTTTGATGGATGCCTTACGTTAGGCGTGCCCACCTGCTTCGCGCTCGACCAGAGATATCAGTTAGCAGGTGAACCGGCAAGGGCGCCAACGCTATTGAGTGCAAGGACAAGGGCGGCGGTGTTGAGCGCTAGAAACCCGTTCGCAAGATAGAACTGCGGCCCATAGTCATTGGCACGTATGTGCGTGTAGATCGCGCACACGAAAAACAGGACCAGGCCGATCGCGGCGGCCACACCGAGCGGGCGAAAAGCCAGACCGGCTGCAAGGCCTAATGCGCCAGCTGTCTTGAGCGTCCCGATCGGGAACGTGAGCCACGAGATGGGTACGCCCGCCTTGGCCATGCCCGGCAAGATCGGCTTGAAGTGAACCAGGGCAACAACTCCCGAGAACCCATTGGCGGCGATCGCGACCGAGGTTACCGCGATGTAGGCGGTGCTCATGATGGGCGTGGTGCAGCACCTCGTTGTACGTAGCGCTCAGGGCATCGATGTCGTAGCGGTCAACTACGGTAAAACAATGGCAACGCTCTCACCCGAGGTCACCGAATTCGTCTCCCATGGCACCCGTACGGGCATGCTCGGCTACCTCGCCTCCGATGGACGTCCACTCGTTGCGCCCGTTTGGTTCATCTTCGAAAAGGGTCTTCTGATCTTCAACACCGCGAGTGGGACAGCCAAAGCTAGAGCGCTGCAGCGTGATCCGCGAGTCGTTTTAACCGTTGACGACCCACATCCGCCGTACTCATTCGTTCAAGTACAGGGCGTCGCGGACTTCGACGAAAATTCCGATTCGCTGCTTGACATCGCGACGCGGATCGCTGCCCGGTACATGGGCACCGCTCGCGCCGACGAGTTCGGTCGGCGAAACGCAGGCCCCGACGAACTCATCGTTCGAATCACCCCGACTAAAGTGGTCAAGTCGTTCAACATCACGCACTGAACCAGCTTCAATGGCTTGCCTGGATGAACGTTTTCGTCGGCTGCACTTCTCGGTGAAGCCTGGCCCCGGCACCTCGCGACAACGAATTTCACACTACTCAACGGGACGACCGGCACCATGACAACGATCATGCTCGTCGTCATCTACGGGATAGTCGTCATGGGCCGGCTGTTAGGAGGTCGGCGATCCCGTGGCCCGCCGCTGGCGCCGCCACGCCGGCGATCCGACTGGCCGGAACCGCCCCTGTGCCCCTCCGCCTAGGCCACAATACGATACGGCACGGTGACGAATTGTATTGCGGCAATGGAGGAGTCATTGAAGCGCTCTGCGTCTCTGGACGTTCGCATGGCTGAGGAGCTTCCGTCGCAGGCACTTAGCGTGCGACGGGAGGTAGTGACAACGAGCGATTCACCGTCAAGACTGCACCAACTCGCACCTATTCAGCACGCACCGTTAGCAGCTACGCAGTGCGAAGTTGCAGCCGATTGGCGGTCGGCTGCCCACCCGGCATCAGTAACTAGCACGTATCGAACACGCACCACCACCAGCTAGGTCTATCGTGGACCTTAATAAAGGTCTATGGTGGACTCATGCGCATCCTGCCGATCTCTCAGCTGAAGAGCAAGATCAACGAGTACGTCGATGCGGTCTCCGAGACGCGCGACCAGATCACGATCACCAGGAACGGCTCACCGGCCGCCGTGCTGATCGGAGTCGACGAGTGGGATTCGATACAGGAAACGCTGCACTGGCTCTCGCAGCCCGGCGTCACCGAGTCCGTCGCCGAATCCGAGGCCGATGTCGCATCCGGCCGCACCTACGGCGAGGAAGACATCCGCGCGGCATACCACGTCCCACGGCGTCCACGTTGACGTGGACCCCGCCGATGACTACGCGACACGGTTCACCGCCACAGCCCGGCGCGATCTAGACAAGCTGCCACCGCGGATCCTGGCAGCGGTCATCGAATTCGCCTTCGGGGACCTGGCGCGAGCCCCGCACCGGGTCGGCAAGCCACTGAGCGGAGAGCTTGCCGGCCACCACAGCGCCCGTCGGGGCCCCTACAGACTCCTCTACCGCATCGACGACACGAAGAACATCATCTGGGTTCATCGGGTCGATCACCGCGCCAACGTCTATCGACGGCCCTGAAACGCGTTTGTTTCGTCACTGTGACGAAACAACGCAAGTCCCATTGGGACCGCCACTCGCACCTGTCGAGCACGCACCGTTACCAGTTGGTTTTGCACTGCAACACGATTAAAACATCTCTGCTTTTACGAGTTACATTGTGCTGCATAGTATTCCGCTTTCAGACTCCTCAAACGTTATGTCCAATCCGGGAAACCATAAGAGCTGACCGATTCGCGCGACGGTAGCGTGATTCGCTGCTGTCGGACGAGCCGCTTTGCATCTGTTGTGAGTACGCCGCGCTGCCGAGCTGCGTGCGGTTCAATCACTAAAAATGGATGTCAGGTAAAATTGGACGGCCGTCCAGTGGCAATCGGCCACCCCTCTCCCTCTCCCCCTTGCCGCCCGTAATACGTCAGTGTGACGAATTGCCTTGGGCCGCAGGCTCATTGGGATACGGCGTTGACTGGCGTTGGATCGGCTACGCCCAGGCTAGCCAACGTTGGCTTGGAGTCATCGCGAGATCACTCAATGAACGTCGCACGTGCTCGGATGAAGGCTCGAGCGTTGTTGCGACGTAATGGCGGCCGACCAATTGGCGATCCGGCCAGCTCGCGCATCACAGGTAATTCGTCACGGTGACGAATTACAATGTGGCGCACTGGTATTGAGCTGATATTGAGCTCCGCAGTCTGCTGGCGGAGTGCACGTATTTGACATGTGCGCTATTCCCCTGGTTCGGCCGCCTCCGGGCGGATCGCGAGGCCGGCGGTTATGAGCCGCTCCCGTCATCCTGTTGCGTCGGTCGACAGCTTCTGGGGTAGGTCGAAGCGGTGTAACGCATCGATGTCCATGAAGGCAACGACACGATCAACACCTTGCGGCGCGATGGTGAGTACGTGCAAGGCGTGCAGTTGATATTGTCCGTCGGCGGTCGCCGGGTACAGCGCAACTGCGGGTTGTCCGTTGGCCGAGGTGCGTATGACTGGGGTCTTTCCGAAGGCACGCATGTGCGGGCCGAGGAAGGCGCCGATCGCCGCGCTGCTCTGAAACCAGGTGACAAACGGTGGCATCTCATAGCGCGCGTCCTCGGTCAGCACCGCGACCAGTTCGTCGACGTCGGCGTTTTGAAACGCGGCCACATACCGGTCGAGTAGTTCACGCTGCCGCTGCTCAGACGGCTGCACCAGCGAAACGGTGTCTGCGGGCAGACGTGCGCGAGCGCGTTGTAATGCGCTGTTGACCGCGGCCACGCTCAGATCGAGCAGCGCGGCGACTTCGGCTGCAGACCAGCCCAATACCTCGCGCAGAATCAGCACCGCGCGCTGCCGCGGCGGAAGAAGTTGCAGCGCGGCGACGAAGGCCAGCCGCATGGTTTCACGCGCAGTCACTACCATGGCCGGGTCGCTCGTCGTGGCGGCCAGCAGCGAATCGGGGGCCGGCTGCAGCCAGGTCAGCTCCGGATCACCGGCCAGCACGCGCGTGGTGGGGTCGGCGGCCGGGGCATGCATGTCCGATGGCAACGGGCGGCGCTTGCGGCGCTCAAGGGCCTTCACGAACGCCCGGGTGGCGATGCGATACAGCCAGGTGCGCAGCGATGAGCGCCCTTCGAAACCCTCGTAGGCCCGCCACGCGTCGAGGTAGACGTCCTGCACGACTTCTTCGGCGTCGTCGACCGAGCCGAGCATGCGGTAGCCGTAGGCGATCAGCTCGCGACGATACGGCTCGGCCAGCCGCGCGAAGTCCTCATTATTGTCAGTGGTGATGCTCATGACGATCCGGTGCCCCATACGTGTCGTGCCATGGCCATTCATTGATGTAGCGCTGCCGGCCCAGCGGGGTCAGATCCAGGAACCGGTAGGTGCTCAGCATGACATCGGCACCGACACCGTAGGCCGAATAGGTGTGAAACACCTGGCCGTCCTCCTGGACGAAGACGCTGACACCTTGCCCGTCGGTACCGTTGGTGGCCACATACTCCCGTCCCTCACGCACCAGCGCGGCTTTATCTTTGCAGTAGTATTCGATGGGTGCGATCGACTCCGTCGTTGCTGACGTGGAAGTCGTAGTTGAAATCGCTGCAGTATGCGGAGTACCAGGGCAGCCGCCATCCCATGCGGGCCTTGAACCGGGCGAGCCTTGCGTACGGCACCCGCGGCACCAGCGCCAGTGTGGTATCGGCGCCCTCCTTGAGATGGACCGGATCGGGCATGTCGTCCACCGCGAACGAGCAACTCGGACAGCCCTCGTCGATGTCGTGCAACCGCATGAAGTGGTAGATGATCAACTGGCTGCGACCCTCGAACAGATCGATCAGCCCGACCCGGCCGTCAGATCCCTCGAACACATCGTCCTTATCGATGGCCACAGCGGGAAGTGCGCGGCGCTGCTCGGCCAGCGCGGCGAGCTGCCGTCTGCCGGCCTTCTCCTTGGCCAACAGGTCCAGGCGCGCCGCCAGCCACTCCTCGCGCGACGCGGTACGGGTAAGTTTCATTTGACTCCGTTCCTCAGCACTACTGAGGAACGGACCGATCCAAACTCATCGCCGTGGCGTGAGATCAGCGCATCACCTCGCCCGACTGGCCGCCGTGGTAGGAGCCGATCAGAGCCGCATACATCACGACCGGCGGTGTGGCCAGGCGCTCTGCGAGTGCACGGTGAAATTCACGGTAGGCGGCGCAGTTCGCGAACGGATCTGTGGTGCCGTCGAACGCGACGACATGCATGAATCCCACGCCGTCATCGAACATCAACACCTGGTACTCGACCCCGCCGGGATCGCGGGCAGCCAGTTCGCGTAGCACGTCCTCAATCAGCTCGCGGTTGCATTGCACGGCTTCCTTGGTCGTGAAGTACTGCACCACCGCAGCTTTCATCACCGGAATCACCTCCACCAGTACAGAGGCGCAGCGGCTACCAGACTCATCGGCCAAAATCCACTGTGCCGGTGGTGCCAGCCCGGCGATCTGGAGCCGACCAGTCAGCGCACGCAATGCGGTGGCGCCCGGGCTGTTGTTGAGGCCTCGCGGGTCCGCCGGAGCAGATCGCTCCTAACTGGCGTGGTCGCGCCGCGGCGATGAGTTTCAGCCACTCGCTTCCTCCATATTGACGAGGGCTCGCTCAGCGGGCCGCCACACAGCAGTGACCCGCTACTAGCCACAGGAGCAGAAATGAACGATTTACTCACGACCGCCGTCGCCGCGCACGGCGGCTTGGACCGGTGGAATCAGGTCAATTCGATCACTGTCGACGCCTCCATCACCGGAGCCCTCTGGCACGTTAAGGGCAAGCCTGACGTCCTCGAGGACGTTCGTCTGGAGGTTGGCACCGAACGGCAGGTGCTGGCGATGGATTTCGTCGGCCAGGACAAACGCTCGGTGTTTGAGCCCCAGCGCGTCGTTATCGAACGCCGTGACGGCACGATCATCGACGAGCGTGACGAGCCGGAGAGCTCGTTTGACGGCCATGAGCTCCAGACCCCGTGGGACGATCTTCATATCACCTACTTCACCGGGGAGGCGCTGTGGACCTATCTGAACACGCCGTTCCTCTATACCTGGCCTGGGTTTATCACCCAAGAGATCGCTCCGATCGAGGTCAACGGTGAAACCTGGCGGCGGCTGAGAGCGATATTCCCCGAACACATCAAAAGCCATACCCGCGAACAGATCTCGTGCTTCGGCCCCGACGGACTGCTGCGCCGCCATGACTTCACTATCGACATCGTCGGCGGGGCGACCGGGATGCTCTACGCCACCGACTACCGCGACGTCGACGGGATCATCATCCCCACCACACGGCGAGGCTACGCATGGCAGGGCGACTACCAGCGCATCCCCGAGCCGCTGCTCGTCGCCATCGACATGGGCGAGATCACCATCCGCTGACCTGATGTCGCGCCTTTGCCCTGCAATGAAGGTTGGTTGCCATTGAGCTAAGCGCCAAAGACGTTTCGAAGCAGTCAACGCTGATAACACATCTCAGGAAAAACAATGCCGCTTGGCGGCGAATGGAAACAACATCATGTTACTGGAAAACAAGAACGCCGTCATCTACGGGGCCGCAGGAACCGTCGGCGCCGCCGTCGCGCGTGCGTTCGCTCGCGAAGGCGCACGCGTCTTTTTGACCGGGCGAAATCTCTACGCCCTCAACAGCATCGCCGAAGAAATCCGGGCTGCCGGCGGAGCGGCGGGAACCGCGGACGTCGACGCGCTCAACGAGCAGGCGGTGACCAGCCACCTCGACGGTATCGTCGAAAAGGGCACAACGGTGGATATCTCGTTCAACTCCATCGGGATTCCGCAACACGGCATACAGGGAATTCCATTGACCGAGCTCGCGCTGGAGAATTTCGCACTGCCGATAATCACCTATCCGCAGGCGCACTTCCTGACCGCCCGAGCAGCTGCACGCCACATGATCGCTCAAAAGTCGGGGGTGGTCCTGATGCATACACCCGAGCCTGCCCGCTTGGGAGCACCCCTGCTGGGCGGCATGAGTCCCGCTTGGGCGGCAATGGAGTCACTCAATCGCGCGTTTTCAGCGGAGTGGGCACCTCATGGGGTGCGCGCGGTTTGCCTGCGCACGACCGGCATGGAGGAGACACCGCAGATCGAGATCGTCTTCGGGTTGCACGCCAAGGCCTATGGCATCACTCGAGAGGAATTCGCGGCCACGATGGCCGGAATGACCCACCGCAAACGGGCAACTGCCCTGGCCGAGCTTGCGGAGGTGGCGGTCTTTGTCGCCTCTGATCGGGCCGCCGCGATGACGGGCACCGTCGCCAATCTGACCGGCGGAGTCATCGTCGACTAACGAGGCTCGAAGAGCACTCGAGTCGCGGCGTCGAGACCAACCACGAGAACGAGCACATGAGCCGGATTCAACGACCACAATGCCAGACCCCAACAGTCACGCTCGGTTCGATGTAGACCGTCGAGAGTGGTCCGATGGCGGTAACTTTAACGGCCGCTGACTCGTCGTTATGTATGTCGGCCGGCAGATCTGGCGGCCTGAGATCACCTAGAAGGAGTGACGTTATGACAATCGTGGTCACTGGAGCCACCGGCAATGTGGGCCGCCCGCTGGTCAGTGAACTGGTCCTTGCCGGCGCGCACGTACGGGCGGTGAGCCGGCACCCAGACAGGGCCGGTTTCCCGTCTGGGGTCGAGATCCTCGCCTCGGCCGGCACCGCTATGCGTGGAGCATCGGCAGTGTTCCTGAATTCCCGAGCCGTGGGCGCCGATCTGGCTGCAGTCGTGGATCTGGCGCGGTCGGCCGGGGTCACCCGACTCGTGGCACTGTCAGCGATCAATGTCGACGAGGACTTTTCCCGCCAACCGTCGCGCTTCCGCGGAGACCGTAACAGGGAAGTCGAGCAGTATGCGATCGAGTCTGGCCTGGAATGGGTTAGCCTGCGCCCGACCCTCTTTGCCGCTAACTTCGCCGGCATGTGGTCGTCGCAGATCCGGGCCGGGGATGTCGTAGCCGGCCCCTACGCAAGGGCGTCGAACGCGCCTATTGGCGAACGGGATATCGCCGGCGTTGCCGCCAAAGCTTTCCTGACCGACGATCTGGTCGGCCGGAAAGTGCCGCTGACCGGACCGCAGGCACTGACCAATATCGAGCTCGTGGACACCATCGGCGCGGTCTTGGATCGTCCTTTGCGCTACCACGAAGTGCCCGTTGGCGTGGTGCGTCAGCGGTTCATCGACATCGGCTTCTCCGCCGAATTTGCCGATGCCTATATCAATCTGCTAGCGATGACAGTCGATACGCCGGCATTGGTGACGCATGAGGTGGATAAGATCCTTGGCCGCCCCGCGCAGTCGTTCGCACGGTGGGTTGACGAACACCGCGCTGTGTTCTCCGGATAAGTCATTGCCCGCCATAGGAACACAACCACGCAAAACCACTCCGCGTGGCAGTGACTACGCCAATTGGCAAGCCGTACTCAAGCGTTCACCCCAGCTGTGAGCCAAACTAAGACAGGAATCCGCAAACATGAAACTCGTCATCCTCGGCGCCACTGGCGGCGTCGGTCAACACCTTGTCGCTTCCGCAACCAGTCGCGGTGACGATGTACTCGTTGTCGCCCGCGACAAAACCCGACTCCCGGATCACTGGGCGTGTCGCGTCGCAGAAATCGACCTCGCAACGGCCCAGCCGAAATCCCTTCAGACCACGGTCGCCGGCGCCGACGCCGTCCTATCCGCCCTCGGCGCACGAGGTGCCGCCGACCACGGAATTCTCGCGGCTGCCGCCACGCAGGTGCTGGCAGCCATGCAGGAGACCGGTGTACGCCGCTACCTCGGTATCAGCGCCGCTCCGGTGTCAACGACACCATCACCTGCGCGACCGACACCACCCCGCCACGATCCCGGGGACGACCTTCTCACGCGCACCGTCATGATGCCGATCGTTAAACGACTGTTTGCGCCCGTTTATGCGGACTCCGCACTCATGGAAGACGCTGTGCGCGCCAGCGGACTCGATTGGACAATCGTGCGGCCGCCGCGGCTGACCAACAAACGCAGCACCGGTCACTACCGCACAGCGATCGACCAAAACGTGGGGCGCGGCCGCAGCATCAGCCGCGCCGATCTCGCACATTTCATGCTCGACGCCATCAGCCAGCCAAACACCGTTGGACACACGATCGGTATCGCCTACTGAACGGTGGTGCAGCAGACGCGTCGCCGCGGATCCCGAATTGTTGTCGGTAGCTATTCCGCCGCGACGCGTGAACTGCGTGGCTTCACAACCCCGATAGACGCGACCTTCGCGATCGCCGGCCGTGCGCCGCCTGCATGAAGGCAGCGTGAGGCATGTTGCGCCCATCGGCCATCCGAGGTTTGAGCAGGTGCCGTCATTGCTTACCGAGTCGATTTCGGGCGTCACCGCCAGATTTCGGCGAGCAGCTCCGCGATGGCTCGGCCTTGGTCGTGGCCTTCTCGCGCGGCCTGCAGACGCGTTGATGGATCCAACGCATTGGCGCCGAACACGTCACCCGCGCCGCCATCCGGAAAGACGGTCTCGACCCTGCTGCCCCCTGCGCGCAGTTCGTCGACTTGGGTTGCGAGATTCATGCCCCACTCCAGCGGCATCCGCGACCTGCCACCGAACGGTGACAGCACCAGCACCCGCCCGTATCCAGCCGCCAGGTCGGAGTCCATCGGGTCGTTTCGGCCGGAAGCCGGCGATTAGCCCGTTGACCCAGCTCGCACCGGTGATCCGCCGTACGCCCCCACGCCGATCCGTACGTATGTCGCGCGCCGCGGATCCCGCCGGCCGAGCGTCGGACGGCCCGATGGCGTTTCGGATGTCTGGCGCAACCCGGGGCTCCGCCTTCATGCAGCCGTCGGCGGCAGCACCCGGCCGACCCCTTCTCGCGGGCTACATCGACCACGAATCGTCACTGTGAACGAATTGCGGCGTGGCGCCAGGTTATTGGGGCGGCCGCGGATTCGCGGCGGGTAGGCCGACGGTACGGCTGGTGGCCTTGGCCGTGGACTCAGCACCGTCCATCTGATCCGCCTCGGCCAAACTCGGCGCGCCCCCGCCCAGCCGGTGCGGTACCCAGTACTCACCGGCTGGGTGCGGATACGTCCGCTGCACCTCGTGCAGCAGCGTGGTCATCGACTCGCGCAGAGCAAGTGCAGTTTGCGCACTATCGTCAACGGCACGTAGAGGCGTTCCGATCGCAACGATTACCGGCACCTTACTGCGACGCAGATTTTTGGGATGCCCCTTGGTCCAGATCCGCTGAGCACCCCAGACGATCATCGGGACGATCGGCACGCCCGCTTCACTGGCCATGCGACCAGCACCCGTTTTGAATTCCTTTAGCTCGAAGCTGCGACTAATTGTGGCCTCCGGATAAACCCCAACCAGTTCTCCTTCCCTTAGCCGCTGCACCGCGACCGCAAAAGCGTCCGCTCCCGCGCTCCGATCCACCGGGACGGTTTTGGTGTGCTTGATGGCAAAGTCGATAATCTTCACTTCCTGGAGTTCGGCTTTGACCATGAACCTCAACCAACGATGCCGACGACGCGCAGCCAACCCGGCCGCCAACCAGTCGACGTAGCTGGTGTGGTTGATGGCGACCACGGCGCCGCCACGCTCAGGGATGTTTTCCCCACCGATATAAGTGATCCGGGTTCCGATGGCCGTAAAGAACGTCCGCGCCATTAGTGCCATGGTGCGGTAAGTCATTTCCGCCATCGGTCGCTTCTCCAGCTTTCTGCGAGATACGCAGAGATGCGCGAGTCGCCTTGGCCGACACATTACCCGGTGTTCTTCCGTCGATCCGCCGAGACAAAACCCGCGCAGTTCCCCTTCCCTTGTCCCCCTGACCCTATTGCCCATCGTCACTGTGACGAAATGATCTGCGGCGCAAGGGCTTTCGATGGTTCTCAGGCTTCGATCGCATGACGGATCGTAGGCAGCGCATCCGGTGACCGAACGGCACTGCGCAAATATTCCGTCACGTGACGATCCGAATCAAACAGCTGCAAGCAACGCGTCAGCCTGCTCGATCCGGCGCCGGGTGCGGGCCAGCTTTCCCGACTTCATCTCTTTGCGCCAGTCCGGGAACTCGTCGCCGAACTGCTGGTGCTCGGCCCCGGCGGACTCGTAGACGACGTAGCCGCCCTTGAGAATGCTGAACGGGGCGTTTAGCTTGCCCAGCTTGTCGTACTGCGCGGTAGCGTGATCCGACAGCGGGTCGAACCACGCCGGCGTCACGAAGTTGGATACCGAGACTCCGTTGACCACATAGGTCGGCGCCTCGACCGGGTCGCACACCTCGAAGCTGTACGCCTTTCCGCTGCCGTCATTAGCCCACAGGTTGCAGTTGGGGTCGATAAACATTTCGAGCACCTCGTGCGACAAGACGCTGGAAACGCTCCAGTCCCCCGTCGTCGCCTTTCCGCCGTTGTCCAGCTCCGGCTTGGCGGCAACCACGCCCCACAGCTTCCCGCCCTGGTCCTCGGTGTGGAAGCCCAGCACTCCCGCGGGTTGGTCCTTGATTGTGTCGACAAGGGCGATGCCGTGCGCCGTAGCGGGCACGTCCTTGGGGTTGGTGTAGAAGATCACCGCAGCGGGGGCCCGGTCCCAAAGCGGGGCAACATCCAATCGGACCTGCGCGGCGATTGCCTGGGTCATGGTCGCGGCGTCCGCATTGGACACCAAACTCGATTGGTTGAGAATCGCGATAAGCATACCCACTCCTGTTGTCCTTGATCTGGCCCGCGTTGAGGGACCAGACTTGGCTATATCCCTCGATTATGTGAGAACGACAGCAAAATTGGTTAAGTAGTCCTATACCTGATGATTTGCCGGACGCTACCTGATGATTTGCGGGCACATGCGGCGCAATGTACGCCAGGGGCGCGCATCTGACGAACCCTCTGACTTCCACTCTGCGGGTCTGGTGGGACCGAGAAGGCCGCGCTCCGAGTTTTGGAAACCATTAGTGGCCAACCCATGCTGCGAGGACGGCCTCTGCTCCCCCGAGTGAAATCAGCAGCCGCACCCAATCGCACTAGACAGCCAGGGTGTTGTTCTGCGCCTCGAACCCAAGGTCCTGTCTCGCCGCCCCCAAGCTAATGCCGATACCGTCACCGGAGCTAGCCCAGTTGGTGGAGCCTTCGCAAAGGCGGCCCTGTCGCGCCGCTGCTTTTATGGTCGGCCGCTCAGCCGTCATTTGCGTTGGGGTTGTTGGCAGCCACCGGAACACGTTCTCTCACAAGGTAGCTGGTGGCGAATGAAAATATGACCGTGAGAGCTGAGGCAACCTCAGGGGGCACGGCCACGTGGAGTAGACCGAGGATCCACACCACCAGGACGATGAAGGCGCCGGCGAGGCCCCCTCCTGCGACCTTCGTGCTGGGTGCGTTCGACGGCTGATTGACTGGTTGTCGGTTCCCTGCCATTACACTCTCCTGTTCTCCTGGGCAGACATTTTTTGGTCACAACGGCTTGTGTTTTTGTCTGTCTGGCTGATCTGCGCTGCCGTATCGCCTTGTGCTTTCTCCCGAGTGATCTTGCCGCCGTTGAAAAGACGTTGAAAAGACGTTGAAAAGACGCGACGACCGTAGACGGTCACTGTGTTCTCCGCAGGACCAGCAGGCTGCGTGGGCTCAACGTGTAGCCCGAGTCGGCGGGCACTGCGGTTGATGACGGCGCCGGATGCCCGGTCGACTGGGTGGTGTCGAGTACCGGGATCCACGTGGTGCCGAGGCTGGCCGGTGGCAGCGTGAAGGGCTGTGGGTTCCAGGAGGCGTTGAACATGATGAGGAACGTGTCGTCGTTGAGCACCGTGCCGTCGGTGTCGGTGTCGGTCAGCGCTGCGCCGTTGAGCCACACGGCAAATGCCAGCGACCCCGAATTCCAGCGGTCCGATGTCATCGGCGTGCCGTCGGTCCATAACCAGGCCACGTCCACGCCGCTGCCCGGCCGTGGTTCCTGGCCCGTCAAAAAGCTGCCGCGCCGAAACACGCGGTGTTCCCTGCGGAGTCCGATCGCGCGGGCGCTGAACGCGAGCAGCTCAAGGCGTTCTTGATCCAAGTTCCAGTCGTACCAGCTGATGGGGTTGTCTTGGCAGTAGGCGTTGTTGTTGCCCTGCTGGGTGCGCCCGATCTCATCCCCACCCAGGATCATCGGGACGCCTTGGGATATCAGTATGGTGGCCAGGAAGTTCCGCCGCTGCTGGGCGCGCAGCGCCACGATGCCCGGATCCGTGGTGGGGCCCTCGACGCCGCAGTTCCAGGACCGGTTGTCGTCGCTGCCGTCGGTGTTGTTATTTCCGTTGGCCTCGTTGTGCCTAGCGTTGTAGGACACCAGGTCGGTCAGCGTGAAGCCGTCGTGGCAGGTGACGACATTGATCGATGACTCCGGGGACTGATCGGCGGCTGCGAACACGTCGTGAGAACCGGCCAGCCGGGTGGCTAGGTCACCGATGCCGGCCTGGGCCCGCCAATAGTCACGCACATTGGCGCGGTAGTGGTCGTTCCACTGCGCCCAGGGTGGGGGGAATTGGCCCAGCACGTAACCGCCGTTGGCGTCCCACGGTTCGGCGATCAGCTTGACCTGTGAGACCACCGGGTCCTGATAGACCAGGTCCAAAAACGCCGCGAACTTCTCCAGGGTGCCCTGCTGGCGGGCCAGCACAGCGGCCAGGTCGAACCGGAACCCGTCCACGTGCATCTCACTGGCCCAGTAGCGCAGGCTGGAGAGGATCAACCGCAGCACTTCCGGCTCACCGGCATCCAGCGTGTTGCCGGTGCCGCTGTAGTCGTAGTAGTTGCTGGGGTCGGCCGGGTTCAGCCAGTAATAGCTGGGGTTGTCCAGCCCACGGAACGCCGCACTGGGGCCGTCGGGATTGCCTTCCGCCGTGTGGTTGTAGACCACATCAAGGATCACTTCGATGCCGGCGCGGTGCAGGGACTTGACCATCGATTTGAACTCGTTGACCTGCTGGCCGCGGGTGCCGGCCGAACTGTACGCGCCATGCGGGGCGAAGAAGCCGATGCTCATGTACCCCCAGTAGTCGGTCAGCCCCGGTGGCACCGGCGTTGCGGCGGGCAGGAATTGGTGCACCGGCATCAATTCGACGGCGGTGATACCCAGCAACGTCAAGTGCTCGATGATCGGGTCGCTGGCCAGCCCGGCGTAGGTGCCCTTCAGGGGGTCGGGCACCTGGGGGTGTTGCTTGGTCAAGCCCCGTACATGAGTTTCGTAGATGATCGAATCGGCCATCGCGATGCCCGGCGGCGTGTCGGCGCCCCAGTCGAAGCTCGGGTCGACCACCACCGAGCGGGGGGTGTGCGGCGCCGAGTCGCGCGGGTCGGGGTTGGCGCGGTCACCGGGCAGGTGCGCGCACGCCGACGGGTCTCCGTCGTAGGCGCCGTCGATGGCCTTCGACCACGGGTCTAGCAGCAGCTTTTCCCCGTTGGCCCACAATCCTGCACCTGGATTCCACGGCCCGTTGACCCGGTAGCCGTAGCGCTGCCCGACGCCGACGCCGGGAACATAGCCGTGCCAGACATCGCCGGTGCGGGCGGTCATCGGCAGCCGGGTCTCGGACCCGTCGTCGGCGAACAGGCACAAGCTGACGCCGCCCTCGCTCGCCGATGCGGAATAGACAGCGAAATTCGTGCCTCCCGCGTCGAGCGTCGAGCCCATAGGCGACGGCTGGCCGGGATGCACATCCATTGGGGCACGGCCGGCGGTGGCCGTGACGGGCTGTGTCATCGTTCCGGCTGGGAGAGGGCCAGCCGTCCTTCCGACTTTGATGCGTTGGCCATGGGACGACCCCCAATTCCTCTCAGTTTTATTGGCAAGGACACCAGCTCGGTTAAGTCCGCGAGGTGCGAGTTCTATTGAGCGTGAGCAGCCTGGTTGGGCAAGCGCGCGGTCCGCTCAGCGGACCGGAATCCGATCGACTGCCAACTTCACTCCGCAAGGGATCTCGAAGTCTCCTGCTGCCCATGCTCGTTGCGAAGGCCCGTCATCCAAACCTCTGCTTGATAAAACATCACGGTATAAACCCCAACCAACGCACCGTCTCCCACTTTGGCCGCCTGACATCCTCGGTGGCGGGGACTGAAGAGCTAAGCCCCAGGAGGACAACGCCTGGATAAAGGCCACCGAGTAACAGCGATATGATGATCCGCGGACCGGGCCATAAAGGTCCCTGTGTCAACGCGACTACGAAGAAAGTTCCTAATATGGCCAGAAGGACAACGCCGTATGTCGTCGTGCGTATCCTTCCAGATTCGTACGTGATCCGGATGCGCTCTGCCGATTTTGCGTCCGCCGGTGGGATAGCTTCATGGTTAGTGACGGTGTCGTCCTTTTTGGCTGATGCAACCAGGACGTTGATCGCTCGGACGATAATGTAGAAGACAACCACATAAATGACTATATCGGGGTCGACCGCCGTCTTCAGTGGCTGGTTAAAAGCTTCTCCTGATGTCATATAAGCGGCCAGGAGTGCGCCGAGCGCGACCAATATCACGCCGCCAAATTCCTGTGCGGCACGCATTGCCAATTTGTTACGCCGCGCGGATCTCGGATCCTTTGCCGCGGGTGAACGCGCAGGGTCCACGTCCGCTTTCATGCCTTCGTTATCTGCGGCGACAGGTGAGCCACCGGCGCCATAGGCCGCACACGATTTCTCGTTCGCACGCAGAGCGCTTTGTGTGCGAGTAAAAATGACATACGATGCGCGGCCGATAAAATACAGGCCAAATAAATAAACGAAAAACAAGAATATCTGGGTGTGCATGTACTGTTGGCCAATGCCCCCCAAGTAAAGTACATTTGTGACTATAAGTAAAGCGCTCGCCGCGGTTGTAATTGCGGCCGAAAGCCACGCATTTAAACGAATGAAGTACTTACGACCATCCTCTATCCTCTTAATCGGAATATTTGTTTCACAAAGCTTTACCGCGAGATTATCAGCGTAGCTTACGAGCGCCCACCCCAAGCCGCAGACAAGGACGGCGCTACCGATGAAAAGCGAACCCGTTGCAAGGAGCCATTCACTCCACAATTGGTTGCAAAGGTTATTACCGAGGCTTCCGGGAGTCTTATAGTCAACCTTCGTATCATTAATCTTCTCTGGGTAACGCAGTGCGCCGATTACGGTGAAGAGGTAGGTAGTAAGCGCCAGAATGGGCACGCCGGAACCGAACAACGCTACCGTGGTGGGAGCTCCTGCCTGATACCACGATACGAGCAGCGCCGCGACGGCGGCGATTAGCAAGCCGGCGAGCACACCGGCAAAAGCCGAATCTGTTGGGGCAGCACTTATGGTGCTCCAGTACACGTTCGGCGCGCACGGGTCGTTGTCCACGGAGGACCCCTTTATCAATGACGACTAGCCAGCGAGAAGAAAGCCCGTTCCATTGCACGCCAACAGCTTTTGGATAGGCAAGAATCCGGTCCGCTGAGCGGACCGACCCGTCAACGACTCCCTGTCGGGGTCGCTCGCGATTTGCCGGCGCGTCTGCTGTCCGTGCAGTTTTTCACGTGCCGGTGTGGGTAACGATGACGGTGTTACTCCACAGCGGGCCCCCGTCACCATCAGGGTCCGGGCGGTGGTCGGTGACGGCGATGTGCTCGGTTTCGGTGACTGCGGTCTCCGGCAGCGGTGCGCTTAGGTACCCGTCGGCGTCGCTCATGTAGGTGAGGTAGTCCACGACATCTTCGCCGATATACGTGATGCGGATGGTGACCGAACGGTTGGGCAGGAATCCGCTGCCCGTGATCAAGACGTGGCCGCGGGAGGCGCTAATGATGGGGTCGGTCGGTCCGATCGGCCGCGCATTTGGCTGATTGCGGGGCACATAGGTAGGCATGCGCGACTCCGACCGCCTCCGGGTCGTGCTGGTCGCGGTCGGTGTTCTCCGCGAATGGCGACGATCGTCAATTCCCAGCACGCTGTCCCAGTTGATAACAGCACCTTGGCGGCGGCAAGCACCTGGTCCGGTGAGTGGACCGAACCAGGCCGTGTCATGCAGGGGCGCCAATCCCACTAGGCAAGGGACGTCGCGGCCTGGTTGTCGTGGCCGGTTAGACCCCCAGCCACGAAGAGGCCGCAGGTATTGCTCCACAGCTGGCCGCACACGCCTTCGGGATGGGGCGGTGGTCGGTTGCGGCGATGTACAACTTGCCCGTGACGCCGCTGGGTAGGTCGGAATGGAGGCAACCGTCGCCGTCCGTCACATAGGTGAGGTATTCATCGATGTCCTCTCCGGGGCGCGTGATGCGGATGGCGACGCGGTGGTCGGGCAGAAATCCGGAGCCGGTGACGAGATGCCCCTCGGCGCAGATCGTAGGAGTGATAGACGAGTAAGACACGGACGGGTCATCCGATATAGGGGTGGGCACGGGCCGCTCCTATCGACTTATCGGGCCCGCGCTGTGGTCGATGCGAGGGCGGTCTTCGATCAGACGGCCCGAGCCTGGTTTAGCCAATCCGACACCGCATGCGGGCCGATGCGCAAGTTGTCGAGAGCAAACCCGTGGTATGGCAAGGCGAACGCAGGAGTGACTCTCAGCAACATCCACGCGTTACTTCTCCTTTAGTTGCTGAAGGGCGGCGGCGATGCGGCCCGCGGCGTATGACACCTGGCCGGATAGGCCGGCGGGTAGATCATCTGCTTGGAACGTGACAGTGACCGCGCCAGCGCAGGCCCCATCCGGCCACCACACGGGCGCCGATACGCAACACATGCCGGCAACCGCGTCCTGGCGGTCGACCACGGTCGCGCGCGGATCCCGGAGTGACTCGCGCAGGTTGCGCCATTCGCGTCGGGTCCAGCAGTCAGGAAGCGTGGCATCGCCAGCAGGTTGGGTCGCGTAGAGGACGCGTCCGGTGGCGGTGCGGGCGATCGATTCGGGATTGGCGGCGTCAGGCATGTAGGCGTGGCCGTGAGGCGCAGCGGCACAGATATATCGGAGTCGCTGTTCATGCAGGATCCGCAGCGACGCCATGGCCCGCGATTGCACGGCAAGGGCATGGACTGGCACCTGCGCACAGCGCCGTAGCATCGGATCCGGCTGCCAGCGCTCGCCGATGCGCAGCATCTGCGGCCCGACATAGTAGCGGCGCTCGACGCACTGCACCGCACCGAGCGTGACGAGTTGTTCGGCGATCCGATGCACCGACGTTTTAGCTAGCCCGCTTGCACGAGCCAGCGCGGTCAGTCCAAGACCCTGATCGGCGTGAGCTAGAGCGAGCAGGACAGCAAATGCGCCGTCAAGTACTCCCCGTCCCTGCGCGTTCGCTACTGGCCCTAGCCCAAGATCTAGCTTGGCGGCGGAGGGTGATGATGACGGCGGAGAAATCGAGACATTCATCTGAGCCTCGCTGAAGAAAACCTTCGGGGGGATGGCTTCGCATTTGGCGGTGACTTGGCTGGCTCTAAGCGTCGTGCCAGCTGGTGAAGCGGGCTAGCGTAGTGGACTACTCGAACTGCCCCGGGTGGTCAGCAAGAGGAGAACGGGCGTGAAGGCTAGTACTCGGCGAGTGACGAAATCCGAAATGCGTTTGTGCATGGCATCACTTCCTGGCTAACGCTAAGCCTTCAGACGGCAAGACACCCATTCCGGTACAGCAGATCAGAATTCGACAAAACTAGCAAACGTTAATGCTGCCGTCAGCTATGAAATGCTGTACGGGAACCGAGACCGCTAGGGGCTGGTAGGCAGCGACGATTCATCACGCTTGCTTACCCCAGTGCAATCTGTGCGTGTCGACGCATCGCACGCTAACGCGCGGCTTGGCTATCCCGACGCGACCACTGATGCGGAATTCCAAGGCACCAACGGCCCGGGCGACGCGGCAGGCTGGTCGACCAGCACCAACATCCCGGGTCCCGAGAGCCGCCATATTGCCGGCGCGATTGCGCAGTGCAGACCGATACCGAGATGACTTGTGGCGAGGGCGTGGCAAGTACGTCGGCAACGGAGGTTGGGCTCATCCGCCTATCACAGCAGAAGTGTGCTGCAAAGAGCGTTGTATCGCGCGGTAACTCCTTCTTTTCATAGCTATCGAGCGCGTTCGGCGGGATCCCGCGTGCACGACGTGCAGAGCGCGAGTGTGCCCGCGACAAGATCGAGTAGCCGATTACTCATGTGCCAGCAAACCGACCGTGACACTCTAGGGCTCGCAAGTTCCTTGTCGCTTTACCGGAGTGTCGATTATGAGCATCCCAGTGCACAAACTTCTACGGACCGTTCCCGATACCGATGCGGAAACGATCCCCAAGAGTCACGAGCCGGCGGACTCCGGCCAAAGAGAATCCTCAGGGGGCCAAGCGACGGCCGCAGCCGCGCCGCGAACCGGTGCCGCCCAGGCGAGCGGAATTCGGCGACGACGATGGCGGCGGTCGTCGGTGTGGCGGGAACAGGTGCGCAGCAGGCTCGCCGATTTAGCAGTCGAACTGGATAGCTTGCCGGCCCCAGCCGGGTGTGAAGGCTGGCATGAAGACGCACAGGAACGCCTCAGCGAGGCTGAGACGATCGTCCGCCGTAAGCCGAGCCTGCTCGGTGCGTGGACCGGTATCGATATCGAAGCGACGTGGATGAGAATCCACGCGATCGAAGTCGCCTTGGTTCGGCTGTCCGCGCCCGAAATCATCCGAGCGAAACTCCCCGGAATCATCGACGACGGGTCGCATCTGCTAGGCGACGAGCACCCGCGCGTGAAGATTTTACGGGCATATCAAAAGCGCCCAGACTGGCCCGAGAACGAGCGTGAATGCCTTGCCCACAGCATCAGAGCGGTGTACGAGGCGTCCGATAAGGAGAACGTCAGGCTGCGAAGCTTTCGCAACGTCCTGCTCGGTACCACACTCGTCCTGGCAATTATGGCAATCAGTTTCGCTATTTTCGGCGCCGTAAATCCGTCTGCGATAGACGTGCTCACTACGTCGTCGAGTTCTGGTCTCGCAGCCCCAAGCTCCCGGTCGCGTACCGAAATACTGGTCATCGAAATGCTGGGATTGATCAGCGCCACCGTGGTGGGGGCGGTTGCGATCCGCCACATACAAGGAACATCAGCGGCATACAGCGTTCCGATGGCGTCGCTGCTGTTGAAGTTGCCGACGGGTGCGCTCACCGCGCTGGCCGGAATCCTGATGATCCGTGCCGGCATTGTCCCAGGGGTGCAGTTCGCTAGCGACCACCTGGGCGGCTACGCGTTGCTTTTCGGTGCGTCACAACAAGGTTTCACAGGACTGGTCGATCGTCAGGCCCATAGCGTCCTTAGCAGCGTGTTGTCGAAGGACAACGCATAATGAACGGCGGTCTGACGGGTCCCCTGGCGCTCGCGCACCTCGGCGACCGCCTCCCCGGCGACGGTTGAGGAGGCGTGCTCCAGGGATTTCATGCCGCCCGAGCACGTCATTGCGGCCGCGTGACCCACCTGTCACTGTTTTGACTGCAATGTTTGCATGATGTGCAACTATTGACGTGTGACGAATCAGGTCGGCCTTCGCGAGCGGCGCCGGCGCCAGACCAGCGCGGACATCCGCGGCGCGGCAGTGCGCCTGGCGCAGGAACGCGGTTTCGACAAGGTGACCATCGACGAGGTCTGTCTCGAGGCTGGGGTGTCGACGCGCACGTTCTTCAACTACTTCCCGAACAAAGAGTCCGCGATCGCCTATGGGCCCTCGGACATACCGCTTGAGTTGGCCGCCGATTTCGTCGCGGCCGGGCCTGCCCCGTATTCGGCAGTGCTGGCGGAGCTGATCGACCTGGCGGCGCACCACCTGCGAGACATGCCCCCCGACCGCGAGCAGGCCGCCGGAATGCTCGAACTCGTCAAGTCCACCCCCGCGGTGTTGTCGGCATTCCTCGCCGACTTGGAGCGGTTCCAGAATCAGTTGATCGACATTGTCGCCCGACGCCAGCGGATGCGGGCCGACGACGAGATACCCGCATTGATCTCCGCCTTGGCGCTGACCGCCGTGCGCTCGGGTTTCGAGCGCTGGGCCGGCGGAGAGCCTCAGGACCACGACGACACGCCGGTGCCCTATGTCGAGCACGCCGCGGCCATGGTGAACAGCATCTTTACAAAGTGACCTGAAACACCGTCCACAAATTTGCATATTCTGCAAATTATGCAGACGATGTATTAGTTGCTCTGGTTGCGGCCTCCCTCGATCGAGCCGGAAACCAGGCTGCATGACCGGGAAGGGATCACCTAGGTGCAGTTATCGAAGGTTGTGCGCAATGCGTGGCTGCCGCTGTTGATCGTGGCGGTCGTGGTGGTCGGCGCCTTCGCCGTGACCCGGGTCAAGTCGTTTTTCGGCGCCCACGACACCGGCGTATTGACGAGCCCACGACTGGATGATTCCAAGCCGTTCAAGCCCAAGGTCGTCAAGTACGAGATCTTCGGCTCGGCCAGCCACGCCAACGTCAACTATTTGGACCTCAGCGCCGACCCGAAGCGGGTCGACGATGCGCCGTTGCCCTGGACGCTGGTGCTCAGCACGACCGCGCCCTCGGTCTTCCCGAACATCTCGGCCCAGAGCGACGGTGACCAGCTCGGTTGCCGCATCACCATCGATAACGAAGTCAAGGACGAGAAGATAACCGACGGCGTGCATGCCCTGACCTTCTGCTTGGTGAAATCCGCATGAGCACAACCTCTGAAGACACGGCGAACACGGCCGATACCCGTACCGACGCCATCCCCGTCGTCAAACACGAGGAACGGCAGTCGATCCCGCGCCTCATCCGAAAGTTCGCGGTGCCCATCATCCTGGGCTGGATCGCGATCATCGCGCTGCTCAACGTCGTCGTGCCCCAGCTGGACGAGGTCGGGAAGATGCGCTCGGTGTCGATGGCTCCCGACGACGCACAGTCCGTGGTCGCGACGAAGCGCATGGGCGCGGTGTTCAACGAGTACAAGTCCAACAGCTCGGTAATGATCGTTCTGGAGGGCCAGAATCCCCTCGGCGATTCGGCGCACGCGTACTACGACCAGATCGTCAAGAAGCTTGACGCCGACACCAAACATGTTGAACACGTTCAGGATATGTGGAGCGATCCACTAACCGGTGCGGGCGCACAGAGCAACGACGGCAAGGCCGCGTACGTTCAGGTCTACCTAGCCGGTAACCAAGGCGAAGCACTGGCTAACGAATCGGTCGAGTCGGTGCAAAGCATCGTCAAGAGTCTTCCCCCGCCCAATGGAGTCAAGGCTTACGTCACCGGGCCCGCGGCGCTATCAGCCGATCAGCACACGGCCGGCGACCGCAGCGTGCAGGTGATCACAATGGTCACGTTCACCGTGATCATCGCGATGCTGCTGTTGGTCTATCGGTCGATCGTTACGGTGCTACTCACGCTGGGGATGGTCGTGTTCGAGTTGGCGGCCGCGCGCGGGATGGTCGCCTTCCTGGGCTATTACAAGATCATCGGACTGTCCACCTTCGCCACGAACCTGTTGGTCACGTTGGCGATCGCAGCCGCCACCGACTATGCGATCTTTTTGATCGGCCGATATCAGGAAGCCCGCGCCATCGGGGAGTCGCAAGAAGACGCGTACTACACCATGTACAAGGGCACCGCACACGTAGTGCTCGGGTCGGGCCTGACCATCGCGGGCGCGACGTTCTGCCTCCACTTCACCAACTTGCCGTATTTCCAGACGCTGGGTATCCCGCTGGCCATCGGCATGGTCGTCGTGGTTGCGGCGGCGTTGACGCTCGGTGCCGCGGTCATCTCGGTGGCAACGCGTTTCGGTAAGACACTCGAACCCAAGCGGACGCAACGGATTCGCGGCTGGCGGAAGGTCGGCGCTCTCGTCGTCCGGTGGCCCGGCCCGATCCTGGTCGTGACGATCGGGGTGGCGCTGGTGGGCCTACTAACCCTGCCGGGGTATCGCACCAACTACAACGACCGCAACTATCTGCCCACCGACTTGCCCGCGAACGAAGGCTATGCGGCTGCGGATCGGCACTTCTCGCAGGCGCGGATGAATCCCGAAGTGCTGATGATCGAAAGCGACCATGATCTGCGTAACTCGGCGGACTTCCTGGTCATCGATAAGATCGCCAAGACGATCTTCCGGGTGCCCGGGATCGCCCGCGTGCAGGCCATTACCCGGCCCGAGGGCACGCCGATTGAGCACACCTCGATCCCCTTCCAGATCAGCATGCAGGGCGTCACCCAGCAGATGAACCAGAAGTACCAGGCAGACCAGATGGCCGACATGCTGCACCAGGCCGACATGATGCAGACGACCATCGACAGCATGGTCAAGATGCAGAGCATCACCGCGCAGATGACCAACGACATGCACGTGATGGTCAAAAAGATGCACGACATGACCATCGATGTCGCCGAATTGCGGGACCACATGGCAGATTTCGAAGACATGTGGCGGCCCATCCGGAGCTACTTCTACTGGGAAAAGCACTGCTACGACATCCCGGTGTGTTTCTCGCTTCGGTCCGTCTTCGATGCCCTCGATGGCATCGACACGATGACCGATGACATCCAAAGCCTGCTGCCCATCATGGATCATCTGGACACCCTGATGCCGCAGATGGTCGCGCTGATGCCTTCGATGATCGAAAACATGAAGGCCATGAAAACGACGATGCTGACCATGTATTCGACCCAGAAGGGTCTGCAGGATCAGCAGAACGAGTCGCAGAAGAACTCAAACGCCATGGGTAAGGCATTCGACGCATCCAAAAACGACGACTCGTTCTATCTGCCCCCGGAAACGTTCAACAATGCCGAGTTCAAGAAGGGCATGAAGAACTTCATCTCGCCCGATGGGCATGCCGTGCGCTTCATCATCAGCCATGACGGCGATCCGATGACGCAGGAAGGCATTTCACACATCGGTGCAATCAAGAAGGCCGCTTACGAAGCGCTCAAAGGCACGCCGATGGAGGGCTCGAAGATCTATCTCGCGGGCACCGCGTCAATCTTCAAAGACCTCAGCGACGGCAACACCTATGACCTCTTGATCGCCGGAATCGCCTCGCTGTGCCTGATTTTCATCATCATGCTGATCATCACCCGAGGTGTGGTGGCGTCGGCCGTCATCGTGGGTACCGTCTTGCTGTCACTGGGCGCGTCTTTCGGGCTTTCGGTGTTGATCTGGCAGCACCTCATCGGCATCGAACTGCACTGGATGGTGCTCGCGATGTCGGTCATCATCCTGCTCGCGGTCGGCGCCGACTACAACCTGCTACTGGTGTCCCGGTTCAAGGAGGAAATCCACGCCGGCCTGAATACGGGCATCATTCGATCGATGGGTGGCACTGGGTCGGTCGTCACCTCAGCGGGACTGGTTTTCGCCTTCACGATGATGACGATGGCGGTCAGCGAGCTGACTGTCATCGGTCAAGTCGGCACCACCATCGGCCTCGGCTTGCTCTTCGACACCTTGATCGTGCGCTCGCTGATGACGCCATCGATTGCCGCGCTGCTGGGCAAATGGTTCTGGTGGCCGCAGCGAGTCCGCCAGCGGCCCAAGCCTTCTCCATGGCCCACGCCGGCCGAGAAGGCCGAGGCCGCAACGGCGGACGCTCTCGTTTGACGGTCTAGCCCGACGCGACCACCGACGCCGAACTCCAGGGAGCCAAACGCCCGGACGACGCGGAGGATTCGGGCAGATTCTCGCTGACATCCCATGTCGCGGAGAGCCGCCCGATCCCGAGCGCGATCGCACAGTTCACGCCGAGCTCGACGAGCTCGTCCTCGCTGAAATGCTGGCGCAACTCGTCGTAAACGGTGTCATCGATGGCGAGGTGGTTGGTGGCGAAGAGCTCGGCGAAGTGTAGGGCGGAGCGCTCGGCGGCCGAGAGATTTTCTGCCTCCGCCGGTCTTTCCAGCGAGCACACCGCATCCTCGTCAAGACCGTCATCGATGGCGCTTTGGTAACGCACGGCGATGCAGCTTCGGCATTGGTTGAAAAACGCGATGCGCAGACGCACCAGTTCGAGCAACCGGGGCGACAACGTGCCGTGGGAGCGCAGCGCCGCGGTCAGGGCGCCGAGTGCCTCCGCCGCCGCGGGGATGCGACCGATGATGCCGGCAACGCCGAGGTTGATCCGGTCTCCTTGACCCAGGTCTTGTGTCGGTATGCCGGCGAACGCCGGCGAGGGCGCGATTCGTGTCAAGTCTTCGTCTCCTGTGTGCTCGGAATCCCAAGAGGTATTTGACTCCTGCGGCTTTCGATGTGCAACAGTGCCTTCAGGTGGGCGAAACCCCAAGCGAGAGGATGCTTATCCGGCACCCGTCGGGACCCGCGCGCCACGCGTGGTCGACGCCCGTGACCAGCACGTGGTCGCCGGCCACAAGCGGGTGTTCGCCGTCATCGAGAAGCAATTCGATCGATCCGGAAAGCACGATGTCGAAATCGACGGTGTCCGTGTGGTGCATGGAGAACTCCATACCCGGCGCATAGTCGAGCACCTTCCAGTCCATCGCGCCGGCGGCGACGCCCAAGTCGAGGGTGTCCGCGGCGCGGCCCCCGGCGGTGGAGATCGTTGGCAGACTCGGCGACGCATACAACATTGCGTAGCGGAGGCCTTCGAGTCCGGCGCCCGGGGTCACCTGGTCGTTGCGCGCCGCGCAGGAGCGTCCCGCCGCGTCCACGCCCGTGACCAGAAATCTGCCGTCCGACATGAAAGAAGACTAATCAGGCGGCGTCGTGGAAGATCAAGCCGAGGGTGTAACGCTCGCCGGACCGCACCATGGATACGCCGTGGCGCACTGGTGCTGCCGACCATCCCCGGGTGGAGCGGACCGGTCGGTCGCTGGTGGTGAAGATGTAACCGTGTCCGCGGGGCAGCGTGATGACGGTGCCCCGCGACTGTGCTCGGTGCCGTTGCTCCACCAAGAGGAATTCACCACCGGTGTGCGCCACGCCGGGCTCGTCGAGGTTGATGACGACCTGCAGCGGAAAAACTAACTCCCCGTAGAGATCTCGGTGCAGCGCGTTCCAATCGCCGGGACCGTACTTCAGCATCAGCGCGGTCGGCTTGGTCTGACCGACTCGATGGCACATTTCCAGCCATTCGTCGAAACTGTCGGGCCACGGCGTTTCCCGGCGCAGCTTGGTCCACCAGTCCCGGGCGATCGGCAACAACCGAGGGTAGAGCGCGTACTTGAGCGCATCGATCGGCTGCGGATAGGGCTGTTTGAAGTAGCGGTACTCCCCCTGCCCATAGCGGTGCCGGCCCATATCGATGGTCTTGCGGAATAAGCCGTCGTCGGGGTAGAGATCGCGGGCGGCCGCACACTCGGCAGAAGTCAGCAGCTCCGGCAACAGCGCGCCGCCAGCCTCGTTGACCTCGGCCACGACCGCATCCCAGTCCGCCGCTTCGACGCGCTGCCGCCACACCGATCCCATCAGAACAGCCTGCCGGACAGCGCCGGTGCCGGCTCTTCGAGATCCAACAAGAATCGTTTGCGCTTCAGGCCGCCCGCGTACCCAGTGAGGTTGCCGTCCTTTCCGACAACCCGGTGACACGGCACGACGATGCTCAGCGGATTACGCCCGACCGCCTGACCGACTTCGTATGCCGTTGTGCCGTCGGCCAGTTCGGCCGCCAGCTCGCCGTAGGTTTTGGTCTGTCCGTAGCCGATGTCGGCCAACAGCTCCCAGACTCGCCGCTGACGCGGCTCGCCCATCAAGGCGATCGGCAGATCGAACTGGGTCCTCTCACCGGCTAGGTATTCGCGCAATTGGTCAGCGGCGCGACGGAACAGTTCGTCGGCGTCGGGCGCTACGCACTGGCCCAGAACGTCCGCCGTAGGCGGATGCCAGTGGTGCGGGAAATAGACGCCAGTCAAGGTGTCGCCGTCAGCGACCAATGTCAGTTCGCCCAGTGGGCTATCGATTACCGTGTGTCGTGCTGTCATCGTTCAACCTCCTCTACCGGTAAACGGTTACCGGACCGGAAACGTGAGATCGAGGGCTAGCTACGTTGGTTCGCGCGCTCCTCGTACTCAACCAGCCGTGATTGCAGATCGGGGTACGGCGTCGAGGGCGGCAGGGGCTGCCCGTCGCGAACAGCCCGTGCCGCCGCGGCGGCGGCGTACAACCCCGCGCTGTAAGCGATCGAGCCGGTCGACACCCGCGCCACGCCCAGTTCCCCGAGCTCGGTGAGCGTCATGTGAGGCACAGGCAGCGTGTTGACGGGACGCGGAATATTGCGAATGATCTCCGCGAGTTCGACCCGGTCATTGGCCAGCGGCACGAAGATGCCGTCGGCGCCCGCTTCGACGTAACGAAGGGCCCGCTCGATCGTGGCGGCCGTGTTCGCCTCCTGGCGGAGCCAATAGGTGTCGACACGGGCGTTGATGAAAACCGTGGGGTTGCGTTGTTTGATAGCAGTAATTTTGGCCGCGGCCCGCGCGGGATCAATGAGCTTTTCGTCGGTGCTGTCTTCGATGTTGATGCCGGCGATCGGCAGCTGCGCGACATAGTCGGCCACCGCGTCGGGATCATCGCTGTATCCGTCTTCGATGTCGACGCTGACGTAGCACTGCAACGGCGCCAGCGCGGCGGCCAGGGCGATGTTGGCGTCGCGGGTTGCGCGGCCTCCGTCCGGGTGACCGCCGCTCGAAGACACCCCAAAACTAGTGGTACCGACCGCGGTAAATCCGTCCGCGACGTACGCCAGCGCCGACGGGACGTCCCACGCGTTGGGCAACACGAACGGAAGGTCCTGGTGGTGGAGATCGTGAAAACTCATGAGTTGCCTCCGGCTGTTAGATGTTGGTCTGTTGAGTTGACGCATTGGGCGCATCGACGTAGTGCGCGACGCCGCGGCCGAAGGACCAGTTCTCTTTCTTGACCTCCAGCAGGTTGATCGTGACATCGTCAGGGCGCAGCCCTACGCGCTGCTCCAACGCCTTAACGATCGCGGCGTATAGCGCGCGCTTCTGATCGATGCTGCGGCCCTCGTTCAAAGTGATCTGGACCAGGATCGCCTCTGGAGTGCGGTGCACCCCAAAGAAATCCGGGGCGATGTTCAGATTATCGGGCTCATGCTCGGTAATCACCTCATGGCGGTCGTCGGCGGGCACGCCCACCGCATCGCGCAATGTTTCGTAGATGGTGTCGCGCAGCACGGCCCGGTACTGCGACGACTTGCCACGCAACATGTCGATACGGATCAACGGCATGACATCTCCCCTTACTTCTCACCAAGAACGATCAGCTTGCTTTGACTCACCGTCATACAGAAGACGGTCCACAGGGTTGAAACGTGAGATCTCACCTCTCCTGCGTACCGTCAGCGGACAATGTGGCAATGCGCGCACGCTGTCTCACACTTCGCAATGCGCCAGCGTCTTCATAGTGAAGGTCGTTACTTCTCACGGAGGATTTTGGATGCCTAGCTCATGCCACAGCAGTCGGTGACCTCAGGTGTGGAGCCCGATCAGGCCGTCAAGCAGCCGTTCGAGGCCGTGGTCGCGCAGCACGGCGCCACGGTGTTGCGCGTCGTGCGTGCCGTGGTCGGACATTCCGATGCCGACGACGCCTGGTCGGACACATTCCTGGCCGCGTTGAAGGCCTACCCACGGCTGCCGGCCGACGCCAATATCGAGGCGTGGCTGGTGACGATCGCTCACCGCAAAGCGATCGACATCACCCGGGCGGCGTCGCGGCGGGCCGTCCCCGTCGCCGCCACCCCCGACTCCCCCGCACCCGATCGCGCCGACGGCCTCAGACTCGATGATGTCGACCTGACCGCCGCGGTCGGCACACTGCCACCCAAACAGCGTCAGGCCGTGGCCTATCACTACCTGGCGGGCCTGCCCTATGCCGACATCGCGGAAATTCTCGACAGCAGCGCCGCCGCGGCACGGCGCGCCGCGGCCGACGGCATCGCCACCCTCCGACGCACCTATCCCACACTAAGGAAACCTGATGACCACTGAACTCACCGAGCACTTTCCCGTCGAGCAGGAAGATCTGCGGCGGCTACACGCCCGCTTGGAACTCGCCGCCCACGCCGACGATCTGCTCGACGTCGCCTATCGCACAGTGGATTCCGCCGTCGGCTCACTGCTACTGGCGGCCACCCCGCAAGGGCTGCTGCGGGTGGCGTTCGCCACCGAAGGCCATGATCTCGTGCTGCAGAACCTGTCCGAGCGGATCAGCCCGCGAGTGCTTGAAGCGCCCACCCGGCTGGACCCGGTGGCCCGGCAGCTCGACGAATACTTCACCGGCCGTCGCCACAGCTTCGACGTCACGCTGGATTGGTCGCTGTCGCATGGCTTTCGGCGCACAGTGCTTGGGCACCTCTCCACCGACGTCAGCTACGGTGACACCGCCAGCTACGCCACACTGGCGCGACTGTCCGGCTCCCCTAAAGCGGTGCGCGCCGTCGGCACCGCATGCGCAACGAATCCAATCCCGATCGTCGTGCCCTGTCACCGGGTGATCCGATCCGACGGGACCGTCGGCTCCTATCGCGGGGGCCCCGCGGCCAAGCGCGTCCTGCTGGACCTGGAGAAACACCAATGACGGCAGAGAGACCGGCGCGCAACCGGGTCTCACCGTTAGGCGAGATCATCGCCGTGTCAGGCCGCGGCGCCTGGATGGGCAATCGTGGTCGCCTGCACGACAGCGGTGAAGCCCGTCAGATCGTGCGCAACCATCAGCACAAGACGTGGATCACCTGTGTGCTGTCGTTCCGGGGCCGCCGAGTGCCGCAGTGGGAGCCCAACCGCTACACGCCGCTATTCTTCCTCGACGAGGCCGTCGCTTTTGCCGCCGGACACCGTCCGTGCGCGGAGTGTCGACACGGCACCTACATCACCTATCGAACGTTGTGGGCCGAAACCCACAGCGGTGCAACACCTTACGCTAAAGACATCGATACGCAGCTGCACCTCGAGCGCGCCGGCGGAACCAAGCATCGCGCGTCCTGGGCTAGCCTGCCCGACGGCGTGTTCGTCACCACCGACCGCGGACCCGCGGTCGTCGTCGCTGACGAACTCGCGGTGTGGGACCACCGCGACAACAACTACCGGGACACGTTGTCGCGGCCCACCAATGGCACCGCGACGGTGCTCACCCCACCGAGCACCGTGACTATCCTGCGCGCCGGCTACCCCGTGCAGATCGACGCGTCTATACACAGCCCAGGCCCTGAGCCCCCAGCGTGACTCCAACCACGAGGAAGATGGCGACCAGGATCTGCCGACGACGCGCCGCCGCCCAGTCCTGCAGCAGCCGCAATGCCGCTTGAGTTTCTGCCCGAGCGGCATGTTGAGGACCCGGATCAGCTCGGCGCCGTCAGACTCCCTGGCCCTCTGCCAACCTCTCGCGCAGGCTCTTGGGCCGAATATCGGCCCAATTTTCTTCGATGTGATCCAGACATGCAGCGCGCGGCGCTTCGCCGAAAACAACCCGCCAACCGGATGGAACGTCGGCAAAGGTCGGCCACAGGCTGCGTTGCTCCTCGTCGTTGACCAGGACGAAGAAGCTGCCGTTTTCGTCGTCGAACGGATTGGTGCTCATAACCCCCCTCGGATGATGATGATTGAATACCCATTTTTGCTGTGGACGCCGCCCGCCAGACGTCGCGGTGGGCTACACATCAAACGCAGGTTTCTATGTGTTCACTATGTCGAAGACTGCCGCGGCCGACGTGATGGCCTTGTCCGCGTTGCCTTCGTCGTGCAGCAGCATCCGCACCCCGACGCGCCCGGGTCCGCCGGCATGCGCGGTGCCCTCCACTCGGAACGGGCCCACCTTGCCGCGCGACATGAACATCACATGCCAGCTGACGACCTGCACCTTCCTGGTTCCGGCAAGCTCAGCGGCAAGATCGATGGCGGCGGTCTCGAGCACGACGTGCTGAGGTCCGATGTGCAGAGCGGCATCGGGCGAGGCGAGTTCAAGGCTGAGCGCGGGCAGCGCCCAGTGACCGTCGTCGCGTCTGGACGCACCGAAGGCCTCCCACAGTGGTGGCAGATCGGGCGAGTCTTCGATCACCAGTTCGGTGCCCGACACATCCATCTTGTCGAGACCCTCCGGCGGAGTGCCGATGATCGCACCCTGGCCCTCGTTGAACGCGATGACCCGGTCGGGATTGTCGGCGTCGACAATCTTGCATCGGCCGTAGCCCATCATCCGGCCCTGGTGCACGATGCCCGACTCGACGATCTCGATCCTGCTGACGTCGTGGCCGGGGTCGACGATCTGCACCGAGGCGATCACCGGGTTGGGCACGGCGACCATGTCGGTCTGACAACCCTCCGGCGACGAGATCGCCAGCGGCGCGACCATGAGTCCACCGGCCTCATTACGCATGTCGCGGCGGATGGTGACAGTGTCGTCGGCCTCCCCGATGTTCATCGACCCGTGATTGCGCCCGATGTAGCGGTAGCTGAGCAGACCGGTCCAGCGCCGGCGCAGCTCGTCGCGGTACGCGTCGGTGTCGTCCATCAGCTCGCGAATGTCTCGCAATTCGCTCAATTTCGGTTCCGCCTTACTTCGTTGAACGGCACGCCGCGGTCGGCGGCGTGCTCGCGCGGAAAGTTCAGGACGCGTTCGCCAATCACGTTGCGCGCCATCTCGGTTGTGCCGCCGCCGATGCTGGCGATCTGGCGGCCCAGGTAGCGTGTGCCGATTTTGAGTAGTTCCTCGTCATCCGGGTCATCCGGCACGACGACCGCCGGGCCCGCCACGGCGTAGGCGGTGTCGGTTTCGACATCGTGCGACACCGCCATGGACAATCGGATGATCGATCCGGCGGCGGGCGGCAGGGATCCGCTGACCACCGCGTGGAAGACATGCTCGCTGAGCTGCCCGTGCACGGCTCTGTGCACCAGCGCCCGGCCGACCATTTCCCGGACGCGCTCGCTGTCGCCCTGGCTGGTGCGATCGACCAGATCCATTAGGTCAACTGAAACATCCTGGGCCGCAACAATTCCGGGGCCGCTGGTGTACTCTGAGCCGTCGCCCATGGTGCGACGCTCGTGGTACAGCTGCCGCGACGCAACTTCCCAGCCTTTTCCGGGTTCCCCGACGACGGCGTCGTCGCCGAGGTCGACGTCGTCGAGAAACTCTTCGCAAAACTCGACCGAACCGTTGATCTGTCGGACGCGGTTGATGGTGATACCCGGGTGACGAAGCGGTACCAGGAACATCGTCAGGCCGTCGTGTTTTGTTGCGTCCCAGTCGGTCCGTGCCAGACACAGCCCATAGTCGGCTGCGAACCCCCAGGTGGTCCATGTCTTGGCGCCGTTGAGGATCCATCGTCCATCTCGGCGATCGGCGCGGGTGATGACGCCGGCGAGATCCGATCCCCCGCTGGGTTCAGACAGCATCTGGACCAGCACTTCATCGCCGCGCAGCGCGGCGTGGATGTGGCTACGTTTCTGCTCCTCGCTACCCATGTCGAGGATCGTCGCGCAACAAATGGCGAAGGACGGGACGTTGAGCAACAGCGGTGTCTCATAGGCGACGCACTCGGCGTCAAACGCTTTCTTGTACTCGTAGCCCAGTCCCAGGCCCCCATATTCGCGGGGGAAGCAGATTCCGGCGAATCCGCCTGCGTACAAGATCTTCTGGAGTTCACGGGCCCGCTGCCAGGAAACCTCATCATCACGTTGCAGACGCGCCGCTTTCTCGGGATCGAGCAGAGGCATATTCGCGGCCAACCAGGACCTGGCCCGGCTGCGAAATTCCTCGACGGACTCAGCGGTCACGGCACCTCCACGACAGCGCTGTGCGATCGCCCAGCAGCAGTAAGACAGTACACCACCGGCTAGGACGTGTTGAGGTCCACGGCGGCGCGGATCAGCGCCGTCAACGCCTTGTCGTCGATGTTGTCACCCTCGCGAAAATCGATGGCGCGCCTGGTGTTGCCGTCGAGGCTGGAGTTGAAGAGACCTGCGGGGTCGGCCAAGGAGGCGCCCTTGGCGAAGGTCATCTTCACGACACTCTTGTACGTCTCGCCGGTGCAGATCATCCCGTCGTGGTACCAGACTGGGACGCCGCGCCACTTCCATTCCTCGACCACGTCGGGGTCTGCTTGCTTGATCAGTTTCCTGATGCGCGCGAGCGTCTCGCCGCGCCAATCTGCCAGCTCCTTGATCCTGGCGTCGATCAGCTTTGACGGAGACTCCTCGCTTTTCTTCTCAGCCACCCGTCCCATTCTTGCCGTTCTCCCCAGCGGTCTGCGCGCGCACCGCCAGTGTGCCCGCGACCGAGGTGCACGCGATCGTCAGCAGGGCGCCGAACATCAACGCCGACGCTTCGCCCGGGGCCAGGAGGTGCCGCTGGGTGCCGATGGTTGCCGCCGCCACCGAGACGCCGAGCTGCGTGCAGGACATCACGGCATAGGTGAGCGGCTGGCCGAGGAGCCGTCCCGCGCAATGCGCCAGCACGCCACCGAACCCGAGACCCACGCCGAGCACAATGAACTTCGGGTGTGAACCCAGCTCGCGCACTTGCAGCGAGGCACCCAGCCAGACGTAGAACAGCGGGCCGAAGAAGCCCTCGGTGATACCGAACAGCTGACGCGCCAACCGCCGTGGTTCGCCCACGCTGGCGATCACCAGACCCATCGCGAAGCCCGCCAGCATGATCGAGACGTCGGTGCTGATGGCCAGCGCCGCCAACCCGAACAGGATTAGCAGGTTGATCCGCAGCTCCAGCGCCAACTGTTGTTTGTGGGAATAGTCGTGCATGCGCTGACGCCAGCCCTTGCGGTCGGCCGCGCGCATGAGCACAAAGACGACCACCGCGCAGCCCGTGACCGCCAGCCCGCCCAGCGCCGCCTTCGGCGCATCGCTGAAGTCAATCACCAAGGGCAGCAATACAATACCTGCGGTATTCGCGATGGCTATCTGCGCCGTCAGGGAGAGCACCTGCGGTCCGCGCAATCGCAGCGCATCGATCATCGGCAACGTCATCGCCGCCGACGACGAAGCCATCAGCACCCCATAAAGCGCGCCGTGGGCGTTGCCCAGCCCCACCGACAGTCCAAAACCAAATGCCGCGCCAACGGCGCCCGCCAGAACCGCCCGTGCCATCGCCGCCGGAAGCGCCGAGCGCAGGTTGGGGTCGCGGACCGGCACATGGCTACCGACGACGAACATCACCAGCGCGAACCCGATGTTCGCCAGCAACTGAAACGTTGGGTTGGCGTCGTCGACGAGGCCGAAACCGGTTCTGCCGATGACGAGTCCCGCGATCAGCTCACCGATCGTCACCGGAATCCGCATGCGTGGTATTGCCGCCAGCAGCGGGCCCGCGAAGCCCACGGCGGTCAGTAAAGCCAGTGTCTGGAAGCCGAACCCTTGCACGTCAGCGGCCCTTCACGGGATCGTCAACGCGATCTTGCCGACATGCTCGCCGGCCCGCATCACTGCCAACGCCTCGTCGAGGCTTTCCCAGTCGAAGACGTGGCTGATGTGCGGCTTGATGGCGGCCCGGGACATCACGTCGCACAGCTGGACGTGAGCGCGAACGCTGCCGACGGTGATCCCGATGACACGCAGATTGTTGATCATCACCTCGGCGACCGAAATGGGCACCGTGTCGAATCCGCTGAGCACGCCGATGACCGCGACCGTGCCTCCGGCCCGCACCGAATGCACCGACTGCGCCATTGTGGCGGGCCCGCCGACTTCGACGATGAGGTCCGCCCCGCGCCCCGCGGTCAGTCGCTTCACCTCGGCGTCCCATTGCGGGGTCGACCGGTAGTTGATGAGATGTGTTGCGCCCAAATCGGATCCGATCTTCAGCTTGTCGTCGGATGACGATGTGAGAATCACGGTGGCACCCAGCGCGCGGGCGAATTGCACGGCGAACAGCGACACCCCGCCGGTTCCTTGGGCGACGACGACGTTGCCTTCGCCAATGTTGGCTTCCGCCAAGGCGCTCCACGCCGTGACGCCGGCACACGGGATCGTCGCGGCTTCGACGTCGCTGAGGTAATCGGGCGTGCGGACCAGCCCGGTGACGGCGGCGACGCGGTACTGCTGTAGCCACCCGTCTTCCGAGTCGCCGGGCAACTCGCGCTTGGCCTCCGGTGTCGGCGGCCCATCCAGCCAGCCGGGATGAAACGCCCCCATGACCCGGTCCCCGACGTGCAGCGCATCGACACCGGGACCGATTGCCACCACCTCGCCGGCCCCGTCGCTCATCGGAACCCGCGGCCACGGCCCAGGCAGCAGGCCCATCAGGTTGACGTGATCGTGAAAGTTGAGGCTCGACGCGTTGACCTTGACCAGCACCTGCCCCGGGGCCGGTTCGTCGACCGGCCTTTCCACCGTTTCCGCGGGCTCTCCAGGGCCGTTCATCACGATTGCTTTCTGACGGTCCGGAATACTCATGCGCCTGCCTCCCGCTGGATTCGGGGCAACGGTTTCCACTCCTTGGACACCGAAGCGCTCCAGCGCGGAGCACGGCGCTGTAGGAACGCGTCGACGCCCTCGCGGGCGTCGGCGCCGCCCATCACGCGGAGGTGCAGTTGGGTCTCCAGCTCGGCGACCTGCCGCGGCGTGTAGCCGTTGATCTGGGTGTCCCACAGCAGTCGCTTGCTCAGCGCGGCCGACATCGGTGCGACGTTGACGGCGATGTCGCGCGCCACTGACATCGCGTGCTCGAGCACCTCATCGTTTGGCAGCGCCCGGGTGGCGATGCCCATGGCGACCGCCTCGGCGCCGTCGAACGTGCGCCCCGTCAGCAGGATGTCGGCGGCTACGGCACCGCCCGCCAGGTGCGGCAGCGTCCAGTGCGACATGCAGTCGGGTATGACTCCCCGACGCACCTGCGCGACAGCGTATTTGGCGTCCTGGGCCAGGATCCGTATGTCGGTCTGCAGCGCAATCGTCAAACCGATCCCAATGGCATGCCCATTGACCGCAGCGATGACCGGGGTGCGCAACTCGAACGCGGCGGGATCGGTCGGTGCGGCCGTGAACTCGGCTGACGGGGTATCGAAAGGGCTTGTTGCGCGGGCGAAGTCGGCGCCAGCGCAGAAAGCATCGCCGGCGCCGGTGAGCACGATGACGCGCACCGCATCGTCGTCGTCGCACTGTCGATAGGCACGGTTGAGCAGCGCACCCATCTCCGCGGTGTACGCGTTGCGGCGCTCGGGGCGGTTGAGGGTCAACAGCGCGACGCCGTCCGCAATCGCGACGGTGAGATCAGTCATGGGACGCGGGCCATCCATCTCGGTGAACTTACCCACCTCGGACTGCTCGTTGTGTTCGAGGTCGTTCCGCGTCGGCTAAGCAGGCCAGGCGCGCTGTAGTTTTCACCACGGTGATTTGCCTGCGTGCTCAAAGGAGACCCACGAACAGGCCACTGCAAGCTATTGAGGCCGACTACCTCGTGGCGGGATGCCGGAACCATGGGAATGGCGTTCACCGACAAGCTGATCACCGACTCCGAGGCAAACGTGGTCCTCGTCGACCGCGCCTATCAACCGGGCCGATACTGGACCCCCGCCTACCCCTTAGTGCGGCTGCACCAGCCGTCGGATCGAGCGCGCGATGGATCGCGCGGATGGATAAGGCGTCGTCAGTGCCGGCGTCGACCGCGCCGATCAGGCCACAGACATACCAATCCCGCCCAGACCAAGGCGGCCGACCCCGAGGTCGGCGAACTGAGCGTGCTTCAGGCGTGTCTGCCGTTCTGATTGGGTGCGTCCGCGGGAGGGGTCCGGCCTTCAGATACCAGAAACCTCCAGAACCAATGCGCTCGCACGCGAGGGCCAATGACCCTGGTGCCCTGAGCCGTTGTGTTGCAAGGTTGACTTTAGATAGGAACTGGAGGTTGATCATGCCGGATGCATTGGTGGAAACCGACGTACTCAAGGCCGCAGTGCAGTTGGCGTGCCGGGCCCCGTCGCTGCATAACAGCCAGCCCTGGCACTGGGTCGCCGAGCGTGCGGGGCTGCACCTGTACCTCGATCGCAGCCGGATTCTGTACTCCACCGACAAGTCGGGGCGGGAGGCTCACATCAGCTGCGGCGCCGTGCTCGACCATCTACGGGTTGCGATGGCGGCGGCCGGGTGGACTGCCGACGTCGATAGATTTCCCGACCCGAATAACCCCGATCATCTCGCGTCAGTCGATTTCAGCCAATTAAGCCTGGTCACCGATGGGCAACGCCGCCGCGCCGACGCCATCCTGCACCGCCGCACCGATCGGCTTCCCTTCGCCGCACCGAGAAACAGGGAGTCCTTCGAATCTGTGCTGCGCGACGCCGCCACTGTCGGGCCAGTTCACCTCGACGTGATAGCCGACGAGCTGCGCCCGGAACTGGCGAGGGCGTCACAACTTACCGAATCGCTGCGACTGTACGATTCCTCTTATCACACCGAACTGTACTGGTGGACTGGGCATTTCGAGAATTCTGACGGGATTCCGAGTGGTTCACTGGTATCGTCGGCCGAAAATGACCGGGTCGACGTCGGACGTACATTTCCGATTAGCCCTCACCACGAGCGGCGTGCCGACCTTGGACAAGACCAGTCCACAGTGCTCGTTCTGTCTACTGATGAGGACACCCGCGATGACGCCTTTCGGTGTGGCGAAGCGTTGTCCGCGGTGCTGTTGGAGTGCACGTTGGCCGGGATGGCGACATGCACACTGACCCATCTCACAGAGCTATGGTCCAGCCGCAACCTCATCGGCACCTTGACCGGACGGGCAGCTATGCAGCAAGTTCTGATCCGCGTCGGCGAAGCCCCTGTCGTTGGCGAGGCATCTCCCATGACGCCGCGGCGCCCACTTCACGATGTTCTGGCGTTTCGCCGCGATACGCGTGGTTCAGTGAACGACAGCTCGAGACCTGAATAACTCTGTGCCCGTGTCGATTCGACGCTGCCGTTACGGATGTCCCCTGACCCGACCCGCAGGTTGAACCGTCAGCGTCGCCCTGGTGGGCGCCGGGCGCATTACGCCACCGGTCACGCGGGACCAGGGAACGGCCGGTCGCGCCGGCCCACCGGCACGACTATCGCAGGACTGGCCACCCACTTCGACCGGTTCGCCGAGAGCGTGGACAAGTAGCGTTGCGCGAGTGCACGAAATCGAGCTACCCGCGATTGCCCCGACCATCGCATCGCTGGCCGCCCAGGAAGCCGGCCACAGGCCGCCCAAATTCGATGTGGTAATCGTGACGCGCTAATGGACCACACAAACACGGCGCGGCCGGCCCGTAATCTGGCCGTCGACTTCTACCGCTTCTCCGGTGTGGTGCTCATCGTGCTGGGCCATTGGCTAGCCGGATCCGTGACCTATCACGACGGGCAATTCGGTCGACAGAACCCGCTCGTCGACATGCCCTGGACCCAGTGGCTGACCTGGCCGTTCCAGGCCGTGCCGGCGTTCTTCCTGGTGGCCGGTTACGCCGGCGCGGTGTCGTGGACACACCGGCGCGACACAGCTGCGATGTCGCGCCAAACGTGGCTTCGACACCGCCTGGCACGGGTCCTCGGCCCGACGGCCGTCTACGCCGCGCTGGTATCGGCTATTGTGCTGACTCTTCAGGTCCGCCATCTCGCGGGTTCGTTGCTGGAGTACGCGGGCTGGGCGGTCGCCATGCACCTGTGGTTCCTGGCGGTGTACGTGTTGGTGGTGTCGTTGACACCGAGTGCGATTGCCGCACAACGGCGTTGGGGCCTGCTGGTACCGGCGGCGCTGGCCGTGGGTGTTGTGGTGGTCGACGCCGCGTCAATGGCCGGCCATGTGCCCTACCTCGGCTGGCTGAACTACCTGCTGTGCTGGGGCGCCCTCTATCAGCTCGGAATCGCTTGGCACGATGGGCTATTAAGCGGTCGCAGGCCCGCGCTGTTGGCTATCGGGTCGGGACTGGCGCTGGCACTGCTGATCTGGCTGGGCCCGTACCCGGTCAGCATGATCGGCGTGCCCGGGCAGACGGTGGACAACACAACGCCGCCCACGCCAGCGGCGTTAGCGTTCGGATGCGCGCAGGCGGGACTAGCGATGGCGTTCGCCCCCGCGCTCAACCGGGTGTTGCGAGCCGGTTTCCTGCAGCGCGTGCTGTCGGTAGCGAATGCCAACGTGATGGCGCTATACCTGTGGCACATGATTCCCGTAGTGATCGTCGCGATCATCGGCTACCCGGCGGGACTGTTGCCGCAACCACCCGAGGGCACCGCGCAGTGGTGGTTGGCCCGGCTGGAATGGGTGGTCGTCCTCGGCCTGGTGACCGCGGTCGAGATGGCGCTGTTGTGGTGGGGACAGCGAGTTTTCGCGGCCCCGCTCCCCCTGCTCGGTGTCCCGCTCACCGAGCGCTGGGCCGAGCCGATCATGCTGATCGGCGCCGCGATGACAGCCTATGGCTTGGCGTTCGTCGCCGCCAATGGCTTCGCACCAGACGGGCGTTATCCATGGGTCGCCGCGTTGGTCTTCGCGGCCGGGTCGGTGTTGGTGGCGCTTCGCCCTTCGCGGCCTACGTCGAAACTGCAGTAGCGGCACCGAAACTGCGCACAGATCGCACATCACTCACGAACTACGCCCTCATCGCGGTCTCGGCGGGTCCCCAGGCATCGAGATCGGGCAGCGGACGCTGACAAATGGCGTGCGCCTCGTCGGCACCGAGCCCGAACAGACGTAACACGTTCTCGGTCACCGCATCTGCGGCGTGCGCGTCGTCGCGATCGCGGTCTTCCCGTAACAGTGCGCCGAGTCCCAACAACGCACCACCGGCCGTGGCAAGCGCAAGATCCGCGTCGTCGATCAGGAACCTGCCGGCGTCGGCGGCTGCCTGGATGTCACGGCGCGCGCGCGGCGCCAAGCCGCGGTCCGAGGACAACAGGGCCGACCCGTTGGTCAACAAGATCTCGCTCTCCTGTGGGCGCTGACGAAACAGCCGGCCGGTCAGCCGGAAACTGGTGGCAAAGGTCTCGGCGGGGTCCTCGATCGAGTCGGTGAGGCGGTCCAGCAGCGCGCCGTGGGCGTCGAGCACGTCGGCAACCGCCGCCTCGAACAGCTGCTCCTTACTGTCGAAGTGGTTGTAGAAGGAGCCCATCCCGACGTCGGCGGCCTGAGTGATCTCTAGGACCGGCACGTTGACCTTGCCCTCCGCGATCAACCGTTGCGCCGCCCCGATCAGCGCCGCCCTGGTGCGCTCCTTACGCCGCTGCAGGCGATTAACGCCCTCGCCCAACTTCGTCATCCCAGGATTATGACTCACTTTTGATGATTTCGTCAGAAACCTTGACCGACCGTTGCCTGTATGTGACGATTTCGTCAGTTAACTTGGGAGATGATGATGGATCAAGGCATCGACCTGCACAGCAAGCAGGGCGCGCTGGCTGGCGAGCACCCGGGACGGTCACGCGATCCGGTGATCAAAGTCGTCGACATCGCTTGGCTGGAATTCGAAAAGCCCGACCTGCTCCGTGCTGAGGCGTTCGCGCGGGCCTTCGGCTTCTACACCGCACAGCGCGGACCGGACGAGCTGCATCTGCGCGGCACCGGCGCGGGTGCGCCCTGCGTGATCCTGCGCCGCGGGCAGCAGACCCGCTTCGCCGGCATGGCGTTTCGGGCGGCCGACGAGGTTGATGTGCTGCGGATGGCCGACAAATCCGGTGCAACCGCGAGACCGCTGCCGGAGGCGATCGGCGGCCTCTGCGTCGACCTGGTCGATCCCAGCGGGATCGCCGTGCACGTGGTCGCCGGTATGCGCGAACTGCCGGAATTGCCAAGCCAACAGCCGCACGATTTCAATTTCGGACCCGACCTGCACCGCACTAACACCCCTCAACTCCCCGGGCGGGTGCCCGCGCGGATACAGCGGCTGGGCCACCTGGTGCTGGAGTCGACCAAGTATCGCGAGGCGCTCGACTGGTACCTGGACAACCTCGGCATGATCGTCAGCGACTTCCTGTTCTTTCCCGGCCAGCGCCAACGGGGCCCAACGATGAGTTTCATCCGCTGCGATCGCGGATCTGTGCCCACCGACCACCACACACTGGCGATAGCTCTGGGTCCGGCCAACCGCTACGTCCACTCGGCGTATCAGGTCTGCGATCTCGACGCGCTGGCTGCCGGCGGCGAATACCTCAGGGACCGTGGCTATTTCCGTTCCTGGGGCATCGGCCGGCACATTCAGGGCAGCCAGATCTTCGACTATTGGCGCGACCCCGATGGCTTCCTGGTCGAGCACTTCGCCGACGGCGATATGTTCGACAACACTCTTGAGCCCGGCTGGGCGCCCTTCACCGCATCCGGCCTGGCCCAGTGGGGACCGCCGGCGACCAAAGACTTCCTCGGACTCGACCCGAGATCGGCCCGCCACGAAGTTGTTTCGATGATCACCGCGCTTCGCGAAGACAACGAGTTCGATATCCGCCGTCTGATCGGCCGACTGAAGGTGCCTGCCACATGACCGTTTCCGTACTGCGCGCCTCCTCCGACGCCGGCCCGGCCTGGTGGGTGAAGACCCCAGACGGCGCCGCGCGGATCGACACGGCCGCGACCACGACCGGTCAGCTACTGGCCGACCGGGCCCCGATCGAGGCCGCCGCCGCCGGGGCCGGCACCGTCGCCGTCGACACCCTGAAGTTGGTCTCGCCGGTGACCAGGCCCTGCCGAGTGGTGGCTCAGATGACCAACTTCGAGTCGCACGTCAGGGATGCGGGCATGGACCCGGCCTCGGTTCCGCTCACCTTCTTTCGCAAGGCTTCCGCGTCGATCAACGGTCCTTTTGACGACATCGTGAAACCCCAGCACGTCAAGTTACTGGACTACGAGGTGGAGATCGGGCTGGTGATCGGACGCCCAATCCCGGTCGGCACCGTTATCTCCGACGTGAACCTCGCCGAATTGGTCGCTGGCCTGGTCGTCACCAACGACGTCTCGGCGCGCGACATCCAACTTCCGCAGACGCAATTCTACGAGGCCAAGTCCTATCCGACGTTCACCCCCGTCGGGCCGGAGTTGGTGCTGCTAAATGCTCAGGAGCTTAAGCGATTTGGTGACCTGCGGCTGCGCCTGAGCGTCAACGGGGAGGAACGGCAGAACTCGATGGTCGAAGGTGACATGCTGTACCGGCCGCTGCAGGCGCTGCAGTCGCTCACACAGTTCCAGGAACTCGCTCCGGGTGATCTGGTGCTCACCGGCACCCCGGTCGGCACCGCGCTGAGCGCCCCGCCGAAGCCGGTACAGATCATCAGCAACCTGTTGCCGCCTTCGGTCAAGTGGCGGGCGTTCTTCAAGAGTCAGGCCGCCAACCCGAGATATCTGCAAAACGGCGACATCGTGGAGGCCTCGGTGGCCACCGACGACGGCGCCATCGACCTCGGAACCCAGCGCTTCACTGTCCGATACGCGTGACTCGGCACGTTTCTGTCGCGATCGTCGGTGCCGGACCGACGGGCATCACCGCCGCCACGCTGTTGGCGCAGTACGGCGTAGACGTCCTCGTGCTGGACCGCTGGCCGGGCGTCTACCCGCAGCCGCGCGCCGTGCATCTGGACGACGAAATCTACCGCGTTATCGCCCGCCTCGGCATCGCCGACGAGTTCGCGGCGATCTCGCGGCCCACGCTCGGGTTGCGGCTGCTGGACAAGCGATTCACGGTGCTTGCCGAGTTCAACCGCGACACCTCGCGCAGCCTGCATGGCTTCCCGCAGGCCAACATGTTCGACCAGCCGGAGCTCGAGGCCCTGCTGCGCGCCAACCTGAAGCGTTTTACGAAAGCGGAGTTGCGCGGCAATGCCGTGGTAACCGACGTCGCTGATCACGAGGGACGCGTACGGGTCGACGTTCACCGATCGCTGCGACGGCCAGACGCACCTGGTCGAGGCCGACTACCTGCTGGGCTGTGACGGCGCCAACAGCGTGGTACGCACCCAGATCGATTCGGCCATGCGGGATTTGAAGTTCGAGCAGCGCTGGCTGGTCGTCGACATAGCCAGCGCTGCCGACCTGCATCAGTGGGACGGTGTGCATCAGGTGTGCGATCCGGTTCGCGCGAGGACCTACATGCGGATCGGGCAGGACCGCTATCGATGGGAGTTTCAGTTGCTAGCGGGCGAAACCGCCGACGATTTCGCCACTTTGACTACGTTACGGCCACTCATCGCGCCGTGGACCGCCGGTATTGCGGACAGCGAACTGACACTGCTGCGGGTCACCGAGTACACCTTTCGTGCGCAAATCGCCGATCGGTGGCGGCGCGGCAACGTCTTCATCCTCGGGGATGCCGCGCACCTGACTCCCCCGTTCGTCGGCCAGGGCATGGGGGCCGGGCTGCGCGACGCGATGAACCTCGCCTGGAAGATCGCGGGAGTTCGCGACGGCACACTGGAGGCAAGTGTTCTCGACACCTACGAGCAGGAGCGTAAAGCGCATACCCGGCAGCTGATTCGGCTGGCGCTGAACGTCGGCCGTGCGATGACCGGCGGCGGCCGGCTCGGTAACGCGGTGCGCCGAATCGTGTTGCCCCGCGTGCGGTTCCTTCCCGGTCTGCGCGACAAGGTGGTGGACTCCACGACGCCCCCGCTACGCGGTTCGGCGCTGGTGCACAAGTCCCGCCGGCCGGGTGCGCTCGCCGGCACGCTGTGCCCGAATCCGACGCTGCCCGGTGGGCAACGGCTCGACGACGTCGTCGGCGCGGGCTTCACTTTCATCACCACCCGCCCGCTGGGCGGAGCCGACGACGCAGCGCTGCGCCGGCGCGGAGTCGCGATACTGGTAGCTGACCGCGATACCGAACTCGAAAAGTGGCTACACCGAGCACATGTCGCTGCCGCGATTGTGCGCCCCGACCGGACGGTCATGCGGGCCGGGCGCGACCCCGCTGCCCTGTGCGCGTGGACTGCCACCGTTCTTATGACCGGTAAGGGTAGACTCATGACGCCGCGACGATCACCGGCATTCTGACTGCGTGCACGACTGTGTTGCTGACCGAGCCCAGCATCATGCGGCTGAGACCACCTCGGCCGTGACTGCCAACAACGACAAGCTGTGCGGATTCTGACTTTTCGATGATCTCTCGCGCAGGTTGATCGCATGCGATCACGAGGTGCACCGTCACGTCGGGATAGCGTTCCCGCCGGCCCGCCAGAGATTCGGATAGGCTACGCTCCTCTTCTGACAGCAGCGCGGAAAATTCCAATCCCGGAAGTTCGAGAATTGGCATGTCGCTCCATGCGTGCAGGACGATCAGATCAACGCCGCGACGCGACGCTTCGTCGAAAGCGATCTCCGTCGCAAGTTCAGAGGCTGGCGAGCCGTCGATTCCCACCAGGACAGGAGCATGCTGCGGATCCGGCATCAACGATCTTCGTCACGAATCACTGCGACTGGACAATTGGCATGCCGCACCACGCTCGAACTGACCGAACCGAGGAACCCCCGGGCCAGCATTCCCTTGCCGGAGCTGCCGACTACTAACATCTCGGCCTCGTCGGACATTTTGACCAGGGCCTGAGCCGGGGTCGAAAATACGATCTCGCTCTTGACGGCGACCTTCCGGTCAGTCGGCATGGCGTCTTCGGCGATCTTGACCGCGTGGGCGGCGGCCGTGCGCCCCTGGTCTTCCAGCCGCACGCCCAAGGACTCGGGGTACGGGACCGGTGGATAGGTCGCGGTGGGGGTGGTAACCACGCTGAGCACGGTTAGGGGGATGTTTCTGATCGCCGCTTCACGAGCCGCCCAACAGGTGGCGGCATTCGATGCGGGCGAGCCGTCGACCCCGACGACGATGCCGAGATGCTTTACAGCTGTTGACATTTCGTTTTCCCTTCGTCACAAGTGACGCTACACACCGGCATGGTCATCGGTCAGGAGGCTTTAGTCCTCAGCCGCACCGAAATGAGACCAAGTGCCTCTCGCACGGCCATGGATGAGCACGCCTCCGCCGGTTGACCTCGTTGCCGACCTGGCCACAGCGTGCTCTTCAGTGGCGTCACGGGTGGGTCGAAGGCCGATCCGGCGTTGGCATCGCCGCGACCAACGTCGTGTCGACGCCGATTGGTCCGACCGCGGCAGCACCACCCGGCGAGCCGAGCGGCGCATCACGGCCCGAAAGGGTTTGGGAGAAAAAGGCGGCGTTGTCCTCACGGTGCTGATGCTCGTCGTCGGGAAGATCGCCTTCCCAGTAGATCGCCTCCATGCGGCAAACTGGTTTGCACGCACCGCAGTCCACGCACTCGTCGGGGTTGATGTACATCGCTCGGGCCCCCTCGTAAATGCAGTCGGCGGGGCACTCCTGCACGCAAGACTTGTCCATTACATCCACACATGCGCTGCCGATCACGTAGGTCATGAACATCAAGCTATACAACCCTTATCGGCGATCGCGCCTGCCGAAGGGCCCTTGTCGGATAGGACCAAATACCTTTTTCGCAGGCGGTCGGCAGGGCCCCGTCTCTAGCTCGTGCGCACGACGATCACCGGAATATTCGCCGAATGGGCCATCGCAGAACTCACCGAACCCAGAAGCATCCCGCGAAATCCGCCGCGGCCATGGCTGCCGACCACCACCAGTTGAGCGTGCTCGGACTGCTCGAGTAGCCAGCGGGAAGGCCTGTCACAGACAAGCAATCGCCGCACGTGGACATCCGGGTACTCTTCTTGCCAACCAGCCAGGCGCTCCGCGAGGACTTCCTCTCCTTCACTCTCGCGGTCGCGCCAGTCCATGCCGAGGACCGGGAACACCCCGACATCGCTCCAGGCGTGCAAGGCAAGAAGATCTACTCCCCGGCGGGAGGCTTCGTCGAAGGCCAATGCCGTCGCGGCTTCCGACGCCGGAGATCCGTCAATGCCGACGAGTACGGGCGCTTTGGGGTCAGCGGTCGTGCCCTCATCAGTCCGAATCACTGCGACCGGGCAGTGCGCGTGTTGGATCAGCGCCGTGCTGACCGAGCCCAGCAGCTGCCGTCCCAATGCGCCTATCCCCTCGCTACCAGCGACGATCATCCAAGCTTCTTTCGATGCCTCGATGAGGGTTGGCACCGTGCTGGCGTAAACCACCTCGGTGTGCACCCCGGGCGCCTCGGACTCGCCCAGGCTGGCGGTCAGGGTCTTCCGGGCATGTTCGATGACGTGCTGTGCGTTATCTTTCTGCCACTCAGGCATGTTCGCGTAAAGTTGGCCCACCGGCCAACCGACGACCACTGGGGCGACAACGTGCATCAGCGTGATAGGTATCAGCCGGCGGATAGCCTCGCGAGTTGCCCAGGTTACGGCTGCGTCGGATGCCGGTGACCCGTCGACTCCAACCAGTATTCCGTATTTTGTTGCAGTCACCGACATCTCACACTCCTTACCTGTGCTGCGGGTCAATCGCTCCTCTCCTGGTCACAAGTGTTGATGATCAACGACCAGCAGCGAGCAGTCCGCGTTGTGTAGCGCAGCGTTCCCGATCGGTCCGACGACATGTTCCAGGTGCGCGCGATCGCGGGCGCTGACAACGAGCAACTGCACCGATCGGCCTTGCTCAGCAAGGTAGTCCACAACGCTGCCGTGCACGGTCGCGTACTCCACCCGGACGTCAGGATAACGTCGCGTCGAGCGGGCAAGCCGACGCTCCAAGTTGGCAAGTATCCGAAGATCGTTGTCTTCGGTCGTGCCCACATCGCCGATATCGCGGACCCCCGTTTGCCGACAGGTGATCGCCCGCAGTGGTGAGTTGCACAGTCGTGCTTCCTCGATCGCGATCCCTAGCAAGGCGCCGTTGTCGGCAGAACCTGGCGCGTCGACGACGATCCAGTGCGCATGTCGTGGGGCACGACGGCCCTGGCCTCGAATGATAGCCACCGGGCAGTGTGCCGATACCGCCAGGGCCGCAGCAGTCGAGCCCACCTGCCCCGGCTGGAAGTGCAGCGCGCCGACCGCCCCGACACATATCATGGCGGCCGACGCCGAAGCTCGGATCAACGACGTGATCGCCCGTTCCTGGGTGATTTCGACCTCGATCTTCACCGGCTTGTCGGCGGCCTCGACCGCCGTGAACGCGTAACGAACCGCGTTCTCTGCGATGGCGAGTTTGCGGGCAGCCCTGTCCGGCCGGGCGGACTCGGCATCGTCGGGTTCGATCGCGTACAACAGTCGCAGCGGGATGTCACGGCTGACCGCCTCATCGACCGCCCAAAGCGCGGCATTCACTGCCGCCTTCGAACCGTCGATGCCAACGACGATCGACGGGGGTGTGGGTGATTCGTTCATCGCGACGCTTCCGGGTTGAATTGATGCGTGCCGTCGACCGGCACATCTGCAACACTATTGGCCTCGGAGCCGGAGCCAGAGAGCCATTGGTCCTCAGTTGGCCGCCATTGGTCCTGCCGCCTGGGAGCTAGCCAGCCCCGCGTGCTCCGAGGATTCCACGGCCTTTGGTCGTGCCAACGGTTGTGATACCGGTGTTGCTGACCGCCCAGACTGGCTTACCGAGCCGACGCCGAAGTTCGCCAGCTGAAGCGCTCTCTCCGGTAACGGATTGAGCGCGCGGGCGATTTGCTCAGCTGAACAGAACCTGCCCGATGTAGTGGCCTTCTTTGGGCGCGGGCGGCACCGCGAAGATGCCCGACCCGATGTGGCGAATGTATTCGTTGAGCAGGTCATGCGCTCCGAGCCGATTCTGCAGACGGATGAAGTTCTGTGGATCGTTCTGATACGAGACGAACAGCAATCCGGCGTTGAGTTGGCCGTTCGCGTCCAGACCGTCGGTGTAATTGTAGGAGCGTCGGCGGATCATGATGCCGTCGTTGTTCTCCCTGGCGGCCAAGCCGACATGGGACACCGGGTCGATCAGTAAATTGCCGTCGGCGTCTTTGGCAGCGAAGTTGGGGGTGTCGAACTCCGCCTTGCCGCCCAGTGGCGCTCCCTCTTCTTTGGTGCGGCCGAAGATCTTCTGCTGGTTAGCAATTCGGTCGACGTCCCACGTCTCCAGCAGCATCCGGATCTTGCGCACGACTTGGTAGGTTCCGCCGTTCATCCAGGGCTGGTCACTGTTGTCGACCCACACGAATCGGTCGTACTCCGTATTGGTCGCGACGTTGCGGGTACCGTCCTTGAATCCCAACAGGTTTCGCGGCGTGTGCTGGCCCGGGCCGGCGGAGGCCCGTCCGAAACCCAGGACCGCCCAAAACGGCGAGACGATGTTGCGGCCGAGGCGGGCCAGGTTACGCACGGCGTGATAACACACTTGCGGGTCGTCGGCACAGGCCTGCACCGAGAAATCGCCACCGTGCAAACGCGGATCGAGGTTGTCGCCGTTGAGCGGGGGCAGATCGGCGAAAGCCGCGGGCCGCCGCGCGGCGAGCCCGAAACGGTCACCGAACAGCGAGGGTCCCAGCCCAACGGTAACGGTCAGGCTGGCGGGGCTCAGCCCGTAGGCCTCCCCGGTGTCGGTGGGCGGTTGCACGTCGACCTGTGGCTGCACCGACCCCACAGGCTTGCCCTGCTGCAGCACCGCCGCCGCAGCCGACCAGCGCGCCAGCAGCGTCCGCAGATCGGTGTGCCCGGCACCCGCTGCCAGCGAGAACGACATGAATACCGCGTAACGCTGTGGGGCCGTTGCGATTCCACCTTGATGCGGCGGATCATAGAAAGGATAGCTGATGCGCAGGTCGACGGTGTCGTCACCGCCGGTCTGGTGCGCGGTCGCAGCTGCGTAGCCAGCGAACCCGCCACCCGCGGCACCGACGGCAGTGCCGGTGAGCCCGGCCAGCATGGCGCCGCCCAGCATGCGTCTGCGCGACACCGGTCCGTTGGGTTCGGCTCGATCCTCATCGGTCATTGTCAGCTAGCCGAGACGACTTTTTGCGCAACCGTGGACAGGCTCTGGTGCAATGGCTGGATGACCCCGGTGAGTTTGGTTGCGTCGCTGGCCTGTAGCGCGGGGGTGTAGGTCCGGTAACCGCCCAGCGCTGACGGATCGCGGTAGCCGTCCAGCGTGCTCAGCACCGCCTGGAACTGTTGATCGATCTGGGCTACCAGGTTGCCGTCGATCTTCCCCAGCCCGGGTCGCAGCGCGGCATAGGCCTGTTGTGCGCCTTCGACATTGGCGGCGAAGTCGACCAGGTCGATGTGGCTGAAGGCCTCCTCCTCGCCGGTGATCTTGGTGTTCTGCACCTCTTCGATCAGGTCGCTGGCGCCGTTGGCCAGGTCTTCGGGCTTGTATTGCAGCGTGGCGACGGTGGCGTTCAATTTACCGACGTTGCCGACTAATTCGGTGCTCAACGCCTTCGTGCCGGCGGTGATCGCGCCGCCCTGCCACAGGTCGCGCTCGATGGCGTGGAAACCCTTCCAGCCGACTTTGGCGTCCACCGGGGTGGATGCACGCATGTCGATCAGATAGTCGAGGTTGCCCGCGTTGTCGCCGACCGCGAAGCCGGGCAGCAGGAAGCCCTCCACGCTGGACTCGGCATGCTCGTAGAACGGACGCGCCTTGGCGTAGGCGGCTTTCGCGGCGTTCAGGTTTCCCGACTGCACGGCGGCGTCGAGCGCCTTCACGGCGTCGTTGAGCTGACCGATCTGCCCGACGATGTAAGCCGCGTAGTTCTTGGTGCCTTCTCCGAGGATGAGCGCTACCGTCCCGCTGGGCGGTGCCGGAGCGCTTCCGGTCACGGTCAGCGATTGATATTCGGTTGCCGCGCCGGGGCAGTACAGCTGGTAGGAGCCGCCGTCCAGCGTGACGGTGAATGACACGGGGTCCAGGCCGGGCGCGAGGTTCTCTTTTTCCCCGACGATGCGTTGGTTCCTGAGCAATTCCACCTCGGTGATCCCCGGGGCATTGGTGTTGGCCACTGTGAACGTCACTGGCCCGGCCGGAACGCTGGTGGTATTCAGCGCACAGCCCTCTTTCACGCCGTCGTTGACCATCGTCACCTTGACCGTCTTGCCATCGCCAGGCATCTGCGCAGAGTTAGTATTCCGATGGCCGCATGCGGTCAGGACGAACGCCGTTATCAGAACCGATGTCGCCAAACCGATTTCATAAGACCGATACCTGGCCCGTACGGTGGGATTCACCATCAATAGCTTTCCTTTCCTGTTCGGCTCCGGTGCGGCAGCCGAGCGCGCACACCAGCGCAAAACCGGCCAATGCCAACGGAACCCAGACTCTCCACAGTCGTCGCTCTGCTCTCTCCCGATCGCGCGCGGTGATCTGCGCCGCAGTCGCCTGGTCCTCGGTGCTGGCGGTGGCCCAATCGGTGGGCAGCCCACCGACGCTGACGGTCTTGGGCGCGACCAGGGCCCCGCCGGTCAGAACGGCGGTGCGATTGGTGATTGCCTGAGCGCTGACCAGTGAATTACCCTGCGCCATAACGGTATAGACGGTGGTGGCCGTCCACTGCGCCTGAAACGGGCCCGGTGTCCGCGCCACCGAGACGCCCACCGGCAACCGGCCGCCGGTGAGGCCCAACAATTGCTCCAAGGTGACCGTCGAGGGCCCGGTGTCCGCGCCGACGGTGGCCTGCCACACGCGAACCGGTACGCCATCCACGTTCTGGTCGCCCGCCGCGGTGAGGGCGATGCCATCGAGGTTCGGGATCACCAGCGTTTTCCCTTGCGGTCCGGAGGCCAACGACACCGTAAAGGCGTGACCGCTCCGGTCGATCACGGTGCGCGCCAGGGCGTCGGCCGCGGAGCCGCCGGCAGGCACCACGATCGCGAGTAGCACGGCGACGATGAGCAGCGCAGCGCTGGCGGAGGCCAGTAGCCGGCGGCGGGTTCGCGGGGGCGCGGCCAGCCGAGCCGGCCATAGAAACACCACGAGCACCGGCACCGTATAGAGCAACCAGCCGACCACTTCCACTAGTCGTGGGTCGGGCGGTATGCCCAACACCCCGGTGATCAGCGCGCCTTGAACGGAGTCGACGGGCATCCACGACGAGAAGTTGGCGAGCTGCTGCTGGCCGATGTCGATCCAGCCGCCCTCGTGCGCCGTCCGCAAGGCGCCCGTCACCAGCCCAGCAGCGATCAGTACCAGGAATACCCCGGTGATTCGGAAGAACCGACCGAGGTTGAGTTTGAGACCGCCGAAGTAGAGCCCCACGCCCATCCCGATCGACGCCAGAATTCCGATGACTCCACCCAATACGGCGAACCAGCGGTTGCCATGGGAGGTTTCCGCGGCCGCGAGCAGGAACACTGCCGTTTCGAAGCCTTCCTTGAGCACAGCAAGGAAGGCCATCACTACCAGAGCCATTGCACCGCCACGGTTCATCGCCTGGCGGGCCTCGCTCTCGAGTTGGCCCTTCAGCCGCGCCGCGTTGCGGTTCATCCAGATGATCATCGAAGTCACGAACACCACGGCGATGGCGCCGATGACCGTCTCCATCATTTCCTGCTGCGCCTGCGGCAGGGTGGCCGACACCAGGTCCAGGCCGACGCCGCCGCCGACACTGATCAGCACCGCCAAGCCGACACCGGCAAACATCGGACGCGTCGACTGGCCGTTTCGCTGGAGAAAGGCCCCGACGATGCTCACGATGAGGGTCGCCTCGAGGCCCTCCCGCAGGCCGATGAGAAACGTCCCGACAAATACGCCCTGCATACCGCAGTTAGCATAACCTAACTCGGCAAACAACCTGCTCGGGGTTTGCCCTAGCCTGCCGGAGCGCTCTACTTCCGGCTGTTGCTGACCCGCCAACCCATCGACGATGACGTGACCGGCCACCTCATCGACGTTTTGGTCAACGGACTGGCCCCGTCACGAAGTCGATGAGCTCTTCGACCCGGCCGATCAGCGCAGGTTCCAGGTCGTTCCAGTCGCGCACCCGCGCACGGATGCGCCCCCATGCCCGACCGATGTCGGCCTGGTTGGCATGCGGCAAGCCCAGCGCTTGACAGGCGCCGTGCTTCCACTCGATGTGACGCGGCACGTCCGGCCACGCTTTCAGACCGAGCCGCTGCGGCTTCACCGCCTGCCAGATGTCGACGTAGGGATGCCCGACGACCAGGGTGTCGGGGCCACCGGGTCCCCGGCGCACCGCGTCGGCGATGCGCGCCTCCTTGGACCCGGCGACCAGGTGGTCCACCAGAACGCCGAGCCGGCGCCCGGGCCCGGGCTGGAACTCGGCCACGATGCCGACCAGGTCGTCGACGCCGCCGAGGTGCTCGACGACGACCCCCTCGATGCGCAGGTCCTCACCCCACACCTGCGCAACGAGTTCGGCGTCGTGGCGGCCCTCGACATAGATCCGACTGGCCCGGGCCACCCGCGCGCGGGCGCCGGGCACCGCCACCGAACCCGACGCGGTTCGGACCGCGGCGGCGGGCGCAGGACGACGCGGCGCGGTGAGGATCACCGGACGGCCGTCCAACAGATAACCGGGGCCCAACGGAAAGCCGCGGGTGTGGCCGTGCCGGTCCTCCAAGTCGACGCGGCCGTATTCGACGCGGACGACCGCGCCGACGTAGCCGCTCTGCGCATCCTCGACGACCATGCCAAGCTCGACTGGATGTTCTGTCGAGCGCGGCTTGCGCGGGCCCGCGGCAAGGATGTCGGTTCCGTAGCGATCCACCCGGCAATAGTAGGAATCCTTGCCCGCAACCCCCGTGACGACGCGCCAACTCCCGTTAAATCGTCGTAAGTAACTGTGCTGCCGTAACAGCTTGATAACGGGGCACTGCTAAGTTGCTACACATGTACTTGGCCGTCACGGTGACACGGTTGATCGCTTTTTTGCGCGCCGGTTATCCCAGCGGCATGCCGCCCACCGGTTATGTGCCGCTCGCGGCTCTATTGCACCGACGACTTTCCGATAGACGAGATCACTGCTATCACAAGCGAACTCACCATGCCGATTAGCAGCGCTGATGTCGGGGTGCACATCACCCGGATCACCAACGACCTGCCCTCGCAGGACGACATTGAGCGCGTTCAACGCCGGCTCGAAGTGCGCGGTTAGCCGCACGCTTTCAGGTACCCGCACGACGTACTCACGAGACCCGTTCACCGTCGACGCCAAAGAAGTGAAAATGTCCCGGTTGCGGGTGAAGCCGCACCCGGCTGCCCTTTTCCGGTGGGTTGTGGCCGTCAGTGCGCGCAACGACGGGTTGATCGATGACCTTGCCGGACCCGGTGATTCGGCCGTAGAGATAGGCGTCCGCCCCCAGTTCTTCGACCACGTCAACCTCCATCTCGACACCGAGGTTGCCCAGCTCGAAGTGTTCGGGACGCACTCCGACGACGACCTCGCTCGCGCTGCCCGCGATCTCCCGCGGCACCGGGATCGGCCAATCCCCCAGCGACACTGACGAATCCAGAACCGGGAGGGTGAACAGGTTCATCGCCGGCGATCCGATGAACCCCGCGACGAAGACGTTGTCGGGGTTGCGGTAAAGCTCGCGCGGGGTCGCGCACTGCTGCAGCACGCCGTCGCGCAGCACCGCGACCCGGTCCCCCATGGTCATGGCCTCCACCTGGTCGTGGGTGACGTACACCGTGGTGGTGCCCAGTCGCCGCTGCAGCGCCGCGATCTGGTTGCGGGTTTGTACCCGTAGTTTGGCGTCGAGGTTGGACAGCGGCTCGTCCATCAGGAACACCTGCGGGCGGCGCACGATCGCGCGCCCCATCGCCACCCGCTGGCGTTGCCCGCCGGAGAGGTCCTTGGGTTTGCGATCCAGGAACTGTTGCAGGTCAAGCAGTTTCGCCGCGGCCAGCACCCGTTCCCGGATTTCGGGCTTGGGGATCTTGGCGATCTTTAACGCGAATCCCATGTTCTGCGCGACCGTCAGGTGTGGATACAGGGCGTAGTTCTGGAAGACCATCGCCACGTCGCGGTCCTTGGGTTCGACGCGGGTGACGTCGCGGTCCCCGATCCGGATGCGGCCGGAGTCCACCGTTTCCAGCCCGGCCACCATGCGCAACGACGTCGTCTTCCCACATCCGGACGGGCCGACCAGAACGACGAACTCACCGTCATCCACAACGAGGTCCAGGTGATCCAGGGCAGGCCGGTCGGTGCCCGGGAACTGCCGCGTCGCTTGCTCGAAAGTCACTGATGCCATGCGTTACCCGTTGAGTCCGGTGACGGCGATACCGCGGACGAACGAACGCTGCGCGAACGCGTAGATGATGACCAACGGCACCATGATCAGCATCGAGGTCGCCATGATGATCGGCCAGCGCGCGACGTATTCACCGCGCAGCCGGACCAAGCCGAGGGTCAGCGTAGCCAGACTGTTGCGCTGCAGCATCAGCAACGGCCACAGGAAGTCGTTCCAGACGTTGACCCAGGTGAGCACCGCGAGCACCATCACCGCCGGTCGGGCGTGCGGCAGCAGGATCCGCCAGTAGATCTGCCACGGCGAGCAGCCGTCCAGGATCGCCGCTTCCTCCAGGTCGGTCGGCAGCGTCCGGAAGAACTGGCGCATGAGATAGGTTCCGAAGGCACTGCCGAACAAGCCGGGCACGATCATCGCCCACGGAGTGTCCACCCACCCGACGGTCCGCATCAGGATGAACTGCGGGATCACGGTCACCGTCAGCGGCACCATCAGGGTGCCCAGGTACAAAATGAACAACGTGTCGCGGCCACGAAACTGCAGTCGCGCGAAGGCGTATCCGGCCAGCGAGCAAAAGAAGACCTGTCCGGCCGTCACGCACCCGGCGTAGAGCACCGTATTGGCGAACATACGCCAGAACGGCATCAGCGAGAACACTTCGGTGTAGTTCGCCCACCGCGGGTGAGCCGGCAACAGCTTCGGCTCGCTAACCTCGCCCTCCCTTTTCAGGGAGCCGGACAACGCCCACGCGATCGGGAACAGCCAGCACCAGGCGATGCCGATCAGCGCGGTATAGACCAGCACGCCGCGAAAGACCGTGCGCGTAAACACGCGTTCAGCTGAGACCACGAGAGTTCTCCCAAGACCGTTGCCGGGTGAGTCGCAACTGCACCACGGTCAGCACCAGCAGGATGGCGAACATCACCCACGCCAGCGCCGACGCGTAGCCGAAATCCAGGAAGGAGAACGCGTGCTGGAACAGCATGATGCCCAACACATAGGTCGCGGTCTCGGGCCCGCCGTTAGAGCCGTTGAGGACGTAGACCATGTCAAATGCCTGGAACGCGTGGATGATCGAGATGACGCCCACAAACGTAATCGACCCACGGATCAGCGGCACCGTCATGAACACGAATTGTCTTATCTCGCCCGCGCCGTCGATTTTCGCCGCCTCGTAGACGGTTTCGGGGACGCTTTGCATCGCCGCCAGCAAAATGACGGTAGCGAACGGCACCGCCCGCCATATGCTGACGATGCACAGCGACACCATCGCCCACCTGGGTTCGACCAGCCACGGGACGGGGCCGATCCCGACCCAGCCGAGCATGATGTTGAGCAACCCGTTGTCCGTGTTGAAGACGAACTGCCAGACCACCGCCAGCACGACCGACGAGATGGCCAGCGGCAGAAAGACGATGGTGCGAAAGATGCCGATGCCCTTGACATTCCGATTCAGCACGGCGGCCACCACCAGGCTGATCAGCACGGTCGGTACGACGGTGCCCACGGTGAAGACGGCGGTGTTGCGGATGGCGATCAGAAAGAGCGGGTCGGACGTGAAGAGGTCATGGAAGTTCCTCAGGCCCACGAACTTTGGCGACCTGAACACGTCCCATCGTTGAAAGCTCATGTAGAGCGAGAATCCGAGGGGAAACAGCATGAACACGGCAACCGCCGTGAGGTTCGGCGCGACGAACAGCCGGCCAGCCCAGGAGCGGCGCCGCCAGGGGGCAAATGGTTTACGCGGGGTATCGACGGATGTCATGGTGCTCGTAGCGCCTCGTCCAGGAGCGGTGGCAGGCTCTTGAGGGATGTCGCGGGCTGGGATCCGCGCAGCACTGGTCCGAAGCTGCGGTCCATCAGGGCGACGATCCGTTCCCACGCCGGAGTGACCGGCAATCCCTCCGAGTACGCCGGTCCCTGGGTGAGCACCGCGAGGTTGGTGACGTTCTGGTGGGCTTTGGCGAATCCAGTCGAGTCGAGCGCGGACCGCAGCACCGGAACGAAAAGGCTCGATTCACTGATCAGCGCCTGACCTTCGGGGCCGGTCGCGAATTTCACGAATTCCCATGCCTGCTCCTTATGTTGACTGCTGCTGGAGATCGCCAGTCCGGTGGAACCGATATTCGAATGGGCGGGCTGTCCCTGCCGTTGTGACCCCACCGGCAGGGGGGCGACGTCGAAATCCAGGCCCTCGGCACGAATGAAGGTCTGGTATCGCCAGTGGCCGCCCATCGCGATCGCCGCCTTGCCCGCCGCGAACAGATCGGGCGTAGACATCGACTGCACTTCGGATGCGTTGGGCGCCACCTTGTGCCGGTGGGCCAGGTCGGCGTAGAACTGCACCGCCTCGATGAAGGCGTCCTCACCAAAATTGAAGTGGGTCGGGCTTTTCAGCGGGGTGGCCCACGGTACCCCGTTGTTCATGCCGAACAGCGCGGCCGAGTAGTACGAGAACCACATGTTCACGAAGCCGTATTGGGTGGCTCGCCCGGATGCGTTGCGTTTGGTGACAGCACTGGCGGTGTCGAGGAACTCGTCGAAGCTCCACGGCTGTTCCCAGGTTCGAGGCGGCGCCGGCACGCCGGCCTCGGCGAACAGCCGTTTGTTGTAGAACAGGAAATTTCCGGACCATTGCTCGGGTAACGCGTACTGACCGCCCTTGAACGAGAAGGAGTCATAAAGCGCTCCGATGCTGTCTGACCGTAGTTGCGCCGCGAAGGCTTGGTCGCGAGCCAGCAGGGTGTTGAGATCCAGCAACACCCCCCGGGCGGCGAGTTCGGCATAGGTCAAATCCCACGCCATCATCACGTCGGGACACTTGCCGCCGGCGCAGAACGTCGCCAACTGCTGCATCACGCCCGGTGCGGATAACACCGGCCGAACCTTGATGTCGGGATGGCGGCGCTGGAATTCATCGACGATGCGCATCCGGACGTCACGCTCGTCGGGATTGGCCGCAAAGAAAAAGGTCAGCGCGTCCTTGTCGTCGGGAGCGCAGCCAGCCGACCACGGTGCCAGTGACGCCGCGGTGAGCGCACCAGCGCCCCGCAGCAGGTTCCGCCGTCCGAACGGCCTATCGAGCATCAAACTCTCTATCCACACAAGGAGACCTGCACTGATGACCCTACCGATTGCGTGGGCCCGACGCGTCAGGCGGGAAAATACCGGATCCGGTTGATCGCATTGCCCCGCCAGGCAACATCGGTGAGCATGACGCCGCGGCCGTGACTGGAGTTGAGCGACACCGCGACCGTCGGTCCCGCCCCGATCGTCTTGCTCCAGCTGGCCCCGTTGAGCTGCGCGACCAGTTCATTGACGTCGATCGGATCGCTGTCACCCAGAGTTATTGTGGCAGTTGATGACAGTGCGCGTTGGGCCGCGAACTTGTCTCCACGGGTGACGGCATGCAGGAATTTTTCCACCAACTCCTTGTGCCTCGCGCCCACCCGGCGAAAGCCGGTCGCGAAGCCTGCGGCGCCTTTCAGTCCTTGGTTGCCCAGCAGATTTCGCGACAGTTGCAGGCCCGGCGATACAGCCGCGGATCCGGTGCGCAGGAACTGCAGCATCATGGCCGGCAGTTCCCAGTACGCCCGTAGCGCGGCAATCCGCCACTCGCCGTTGGCTTCTCGGAGGTCATAGCGTAGGAACGCGGGAATGAACATCGTCACCGACGGACCCATCGCCACTTCGAGCTCGAGGTCCCGCAGGACCACTGCGCCGAAAACGATATCGAGGTCTCGGTGAAACGTGATGTCGCGCGGACCTATGAAGGTGTCGTAGAAACGGCCGATCTCTGCGTTTCCGACGTGTGGCCGTGAGCCGACCGGGTCTTCGATCCGGCCGTCGGCCGTGAACAGCCCCACCCAGGCGGCCCGGTCGTGTACGGCAGCCGCCTGCGGCGACCGCTCTACCGCGGCCAGGAGATGCGCGCGATCCAGTGGCACCACCATCGCTAACCCCCTACCAACTCGACACCGGCACCCCGCATCGCCGCCAAGGCCTCCTCGAACCCCGGCGACGGATCAGCGGCCGCGGCCGCCGTCAAGTCCAGCAGCACCCTGGTGGCCAACCCGGCGCGTGCCGCGTCCTCGGCGGTGTGGCGGACGCAATGATCGGTAGCGATACCGATCACGTCAACTTCGTCGACCCCGCGCTGCAGCAACCACTCGAGCAGCGGTGTGTCGTTGTCGTCGACGCCCTGAAAACCGCTGTAACCCGGGCCGTAAGCGCCTTTGCGAAAGACCGCTTCGATCGCGCTGGTGTCCAGGCCGGGGAAAAAGTCCGTTCCGGCAGTACCGGCGATGCAGTGCGGCGGCCAGGACGTGACGTAATCCGGATGGTCGGAGAAGTGCTCGCCCGGGTCGATGTGGAAGTCTTTGGTCGCCACGACGTGCTGGTAACCGGACTGCCTAGCCAGATAGTCGTTGATCGCCGGGACCAGATCGGCACCGCCCGCCACGGCCAGCGAGCCACCCTCGCAGAAGTCCTTCTGTACGTCGACGATGATCAACGCCCGCACGCGATCCACCCTAGCTTCTGAAAAGGGGCTGCTCTCCATCAGCGCGGTTTGTTTGCCGATCGGCCGGGTAAACAAGCTGCCATGGTCCTTCGGAGAATCGCACGTCCCCTTTTGTCAGTGGCATTCATCGGCCAAGGCGTCAATTCGCTGCTTAACCCGAAAGCAGCCGCGCAAGCCGCGGCGCCGGCGGTCGACGGCCTGCATTCACTTCCCGACCCGGTTGGCAGCAGCATCCCGAGCGACCCCGAGACGGTCGCGAGGATCACGGCGGGCGTTCAGGTGGGCGGCGGTCTCCTGCTCGCCACCGGCAAGCTGCCGCGCATCGCCTCGGCCGCGCTCGCGTTGACGGTGCTCCCGGCAAATCTCGGGACGCACTCGTTCTGGAACGAACCCGACCCGGAGCTCAAAGGGCAGAAGCGCCAGCAATTTCTCACTGACCTCAGCCTGGTCGGCGGATTGTTGATTGCGTCGGCCGACACCGCAGGCAAACCCTCGTTGGGATGGCGCGGCCGCCGGGCCGCGGAGCGGCTGTCCGAGCGGGTGTCCTCGGCCTTGCCTGGATCCGACGACACCGATTTCGCAGAGCTCGGTGAGCGGATCGTGCATGGCTTGCAGGTCGGTGCCGAACGCGGCCGCGAATTCGCCAGCACCGCCGCTGAAAGGAGCGCACCCTACGCCGAAGCAGCGCTCGAACGAGGCCGCGAACTAGCCAGCACCGCTGCCGAGAGGAGCGCACCCTACGCCGAAGCAGCGCTCGAACGAGGCCGCGAGCTGGCAAGCACGGCCGCCGAACGCAGTGCGCCACTGGCCAAGAAGGCGCGCAAACGCGGCGAAGAACTTGCCAGCACGGCGGCTGACAAAAGCGCACCGTTAGCCAAGAAGGCCCGCAAGCGCAGCGAGAAGTTGGCCAAGAAGGCCCGCAAGCGCGGCGAGGAGTGGGCCGACCTGGCCCGTGAGCGCGGCATCGATTTCGCCGACCTGGCGGTTGCCCGCGGCACCGACTGGGCCGATGCCGCCCGCGAGCGAGTCAGCGACGAAGTCAATCCTCCCCTTCGCCGGCGCCTCTGGTAACCGCTGCCATTTCCGCGAGGAAAGCGTCGATGACGTCCTGAGAATCCTGGACCGCGCTGAGGTTGACGACCACCCTGCGTTCGTCGGGTCCTGGCGGTTCCAACGCGTCGAACTGTGATTGCAGCAGCGCTCCCGGCATGAAATGACCGGTTCTGGCGGCCAATCGGCGGCCGATCAGGTCGGGTGAACCGCTGAGGTACAAGAACTCGACGCCGGGGCAGTGCGAACGCAGCTGGTCACGGTATTTGCGCTTGAGCGCTGAGCATGCCACCACGCCGCCGTCGCGGTGGGCGGCCAGCCAGCGACCGACCTCCGCCAGCCAGGGGTAGCGATCGTCGTCGTCGAGCGCTTCACCGGCGGTCATCTTGGCGATATTGGCGGACGGGTGCAAGTCGTCGGCGTCGACGAAGGGCACCCGCAACCGTTGCGCTAGAGCCGAACCCACCGTCGACTTGCCCGATCCGGACACGCCCATCACCACGATCGGCCCGATCGGGCTCATGTCGGGTTCGCGAGGTTGCGGTTCCATTCCATCCAGCCCACGCCGGTGCGACCGTCCGCGGCGGTGACACTGACCCAGGCGCGCGGAAATTGGCTCACCCGTCCGTCGGCAGCGGTCAGGCTGACGGGCGCCTGACCGCGGACCTCGACGTCAGCGGTGATGTCACCCGGGTCCAAACTGAACGTGGCGCTCAGCGGTAACCCGTTGTCGGCGAACACTTCCCCACTGCTCACGGTTTCCAACTCGGTGACATTGCCGTCACGATCCTGGACGTAGCCAGTGCTGACGGCGGGAATACCCGGGATTCTGATGTTCACGCCGTGCAGGTGGGTACCGTCATCGAGGTGCACCGCACTCCACATCCAGTCCATACTCCACCAGTCCCGCACACCCCACGAGTGATCGCGTTGTCCTGGAACGGAATTCACTCGATAGCTGGTTTCCCCGATGGCGACGGCGCCGGAGACTGTGCACGGGATCTCGTACCGTGTCGTCAGACTGTACATGAACGGCGTGCCGTCGGTGACCCACTCCAGATTCATCGTCATGTCGACCGGTGTTCCCGGCTCACCGCGCAGCAACGCCGCCGGGTCTGAGTAGGCATGAGCCCGCCCCCGCAGGTCGACTCGATAGGTCTGCAGCGGCGTGCCCACGGAGTGGTTGAGCTCGAACGCGTCGGTGCCCAGCGCCCACGGGTCGGCGCTCAGCGGAACTTCGCAGTCGACGACGGCGACGGTTGGCAAGTCGGGACCGCACAGTAGCGCGTGCACCCACGCGGTCTGCTGATTGGCGACCAGGCCGATGCGGAACCAGCCGCCCAATCCCTGTGACATATCAACGAAGTCGGCATACCAGCTTTCGCTCCACAGCGGTTCGGCGGTGGCGGCGTGGGCGAGTTCGTCCTCCTCGGACGGCCGCAACGGCTCCGGCGACTCGGCGGCAGGCAGAGCAGCCAACGCGTCGGTATCCAGCGCATGGTCGCAATGCCGTTGCAGCATCGTCATGAACATCCGGTCACCGCGTTCGGTGCGCTCCACAAGCATCGACGAGACGATCGCCATCATCACGCCGAAGAAGGTTTGCCGACGGACGCCTTCGCGGACCTCGTCGAGGCTGATCGGCGCCCCAGGTCCCAACGCTTCGTGATAGGCCAGCAACAAAGCGTCGTAATGCTCACGCCGATCTTGCGCCGAGAGCGCCGTACCGAGAAAGTAGGCCAGGTCGGTCAGCGCGGGGCCCCAGGAAACGGTTTGCCAGTCGACCACGGTCAGGGCACGGTCGGCCCCTGCGGTGCCGAACAACATGTTGTCCAACCGGTAGTCGCCGTGCACCAGGCCTCGCGGCTGCTCTGCCTCGGCCGCCACATAGCCGTCGAAGGCGCCCACCAGGCGCTCACACACCAGGCGATGGTTTAGCGCGATCTGCTCGCCGTAGCGGTCGACGAAACCCGCGTACAGCGAGGTGACCATCGCTTGACTCAGCGGTGATTCACGATTGAGCCACGACGCTGCCGCCAGCGTGGCGTCGCCGAGAAGCGGGCCGTGCAGCCGACCCAGCTCGACAACACCGAGCCTGGCCTGTTCCGTTGTAGCACCTGCGATTTCGTCACCCACGACCGCGGGTCCTGCATCACCAAGGAGCAGGTCGAACACCCCGGTGGCGGTGTCGACCGCCGCGTGGTAGCACGGCGCTATCGGCGCCCCCCACGAACCCCCCAAGCCCGGCGCGATATCGCGATAGAAGCAAACCTCGCGCTCGTAGAGGCCCAGCGCCAAGCCGGTCTGGCGGCTCATCGGATCGGTCGCCGCGACCTTCAGCACCACCGAACGTGGCCGGGCCGGACCGTCTGCGCCGGGGTCGGCATACTGCAACTCCACGCGATAGCACTCGCTCATCTGACCGGTGCCGATGCGTTCCACAGCGAAATCGGCGACTGCTCCAGCTCCGATCTTGTCGGACAGCCAGGAGGCGGTGAGGTCGTCGGGCCGTTCGATGACGTGCATGAAGGTCAGCGTGCCAGGGAGAAGCCGTCCCACGCCATCCTGCGGTCCGCATGGGGATCGAATTCGACACGGCACTTGCTGTCAAAGACCATCACGGCGCGGTCTTCAGGGGTGTAGAGCGGCCAGTCGTCGCCCGGCACCCCGGTGCGGCTGAAGGAGCGCCAGCGCCGTTGCACCTGGTTGCTGACTCGCAACGCGGCCCGCCGGTCAGCCGCAGCGGTGAGCAACGCGCCGAGCCTGCTGCGGTAGATGTCGAAGACGGCTAACAACTCGGTGGCATGGGTTGCCCCCAGACCCGACCAGCGCAGCGTCCGCGGGGCAAAGTCATAGCGGTACCGGTAGGTGGGCGCGTGGCCGCTGTGGGCCTCGGCGATCTGCCAGGCCGCCGAGCTGAACGCGAAGTCACCGCCGAGCTGGATGCACGCCGACGATGCGGGATAGTCCGGGTAGGCCGCGGTAATACGTTCGCGCGCAGCCGGTTCCGTGTCCGCCAGCAACTCTTCGATCATCGATTGGTTGACCGGCAGCATGCGCATGAAGCGGGTGAACAACCGGCCTTCGTCGGCATTCGTCCCCACGATGAGCGGCACCCGCTGTGCCCGGCCCGACTGCATCGCCTCGACGGGGTCGGCGGGCAGGAAGTCGTCGCCGATGACCGGTCCGATCGGGAAGGCGCCCAACCGTTCTTGCATGCCCTGCTCGATGAGGCGCTTTTGTGCCTTCATCAGTTCGGCCGTGGATGCCTGCATGACCGCGTTGGCGCCGTCCTGGCTGCGCACGCCGAGCAGGCCGGCAAACCGGCCAGCGAACTCGGCGGCAATATCCTTCGACCGCACCAGGCCCGACGCCGGGCTCTCGGCAATCGCGCGGGCGAACAGGCCTTCAGCCGCGGGCACCGCCAACAACGTGGCGGTGATGCACGCACCCGCGCTCTCTCCGAAGATGGTGACATTGCCCGGGTCACCGCCGAACTCGGCGACGTTATCCCGAACCCACTGCAGAGCCAGCACCAGATCGCGTAGGAACAAGTTGCTGTCGATGGTGATGTCCGGAGTCGACAGCGCCGACAGGTCCAAACAACCCAGCACGCCGAGCCGGTAGTTGACCGACACGTACACGCAACCGCGGCGCGCCAGCGCGGCGCCGTCGTAGATCGGGGTCGCCGAGGAGCCCATGATGTACCCGCCGCCGTGGATGAACACCATCACCGGCAGCGGTTCTTGGCTGGGTTTTTCGGGGGCGACGACGTTGAGGGTGAGGCAGTCTTCGCTCATGGGCTGGTACTTGCCGACACCGACCAGGGTGTAGCGACGCTGTTGGGGTGCGCAGTTGGTGAAGCCGTGGCAGTGCCGCACCCCCGACCAGGGTTGCACGGGTCGCGGCGCGCGGAACCGAAGCCGCCCCACCGGCGCCTGGGCGTAAGGGATGGATCGCCAGCGGTTTACGCCGTCACGCGTGAAGCCCTCGACGGTGCCGGCGGTGGTGTGCACGCGGATTGTGCGCTCATGCATAGCCCGACGGTAGCCGACACTACGGTTGTGGGGCGTGCGGAGCGCAGCAATCCGTTGCGTGGCAGCTAGCCTGACGGGATGCGGATCCCAGTCCTGCTCGCCGTGCCGTTACTGGTTGCCGCATGCTCGACCGCAAGCAATAGCCACTCGGGGCAGACGACCACCACCTCGGCGACCACGCCCCCGTCGAGCAGCAAACCGCCGGCGGCAGCGACCGCGCCGGCTGCGGGAGCTGCGATGTCCGATGTCATCGCGTGGATCGAGGCAGGTCACCCCGCAGACCCGGGCCGCTACCACACCGCGTCGCGCGACGGCGCAACTGCGTCACTCGGAGCCGACATCGCGTTCACCGCCCAGGCGAGCAAAGTCGCCTGCGTGACCGATTCCAAGCACACCGCCGGCGCGCTGGCATGTCTGGTCACGCTGGCCAGTCCCCCGCCCCGGCCGGAAACAGCGTACGGCGAATGGAAAGGCGGTTGGGTCGACTTCGACGGAACGCACCTGCAGGTCGGGTCGGCGCGCGGCGATCCGGGCCCGTTCATCAACGGCAACGGAGCCGAATTGGCCAATGGAGACTCGGTGTCATTCGGTGACTATCGTTGCCGCGCTGATCAATCCGGCCTGGTCTGCGTGAACTACGCCCACCAATCGGCGGCACGGTTCAGCACCGCCGGCATCGAGCCGTTCGGCTGCCTGCGGTCGGTGCCAGCACCCGATGGCGTCGGCGTGGCGTTCACCTGCTGACTAGCTGGTTACCAGCTGACCGGAAGTTCTTTCATGCCATAGATGTTCGCGTCTTTGAACCGCAGCTCCTCCGGCGTTACCGCCAGCTTCAGCCCGGGTAGCCGACGCGCCAGCGTGGCGAACGCGACCTGCATCTCGACTCGAGCCAAGTTTGCCCCGATGCATTGGTGCACGCCATAGCCGAAACCCAAGTGCCCGCGGGTGTTTCGTTCAACGTCGAAGGCCTCGGGATCGGGAACGAAGTCGGCATCCCAGTTCCCGGCGAGCAGACTCATCATCACGAACTCTCCCGCGCGGATCAGCTGACCACCGATCACCAGATCTTCGGTCGCCACACGATCGACCTGGCTATGCACGATGCTGAGGTAGCGCATCAGTTCTTCGACGATATTCGCAACGACGGCGGGATCATCGGTTTGCCCCAGCCGCTCGAACACCTCGGGATGTTCCAGCAGCGCAACCGTTCCCAACGAGATCATGTTGGCGGTGGTTTCGTGGCCGGCCTGCATCATGATCACACTGTTCATCGCTGTGGTGGCATGGTTGAGTTGACCCGTCGCCACGTATTCGGTAACCAAGCGGCTGATCAGGTCGTCGCCGGGTTCGCGTTCTTTGCGCTGCACCAACTCCTCGATATAGGCGTACATCGCCCCAAAGGCTTGCCCCTTCTCCTCGTCGGTGGACCGCTGGTCCAACCCCGTGGTGGTGTGCTGCTGGAAGAGTCCGAGATCCTCCGGCGGCACCCCCAGCAGCAGCGCGATCACCAACGAGGGCACCGGCAACGCGAATTCACGCACCAGATCGGCCGGCGCGCCACTATCGATCATCCGGCCGAGATAATGGTCGACCGTTTCCTGGATCTGCGGCCGCATCGATTCGCAACGCCTGAAGGTGAAGTTGCTGGTCATCATGCGCCGCAAGCGATGATGCTCGGGGTCGTCGGTGCGCGCGAACATCACCGGCACCTTGTCGTCGGCGTCTTTCGGCATGATGGCGTCCGGGATGGTCTTCGCGGAGAGGCGCGGATCGACCAGCGCCGCTCTGATGTCCTGGTAGCGGCTGATCACCCAGATCGGGTTGCCCTGGAACATCGCCCGTCGAAGCCCGGGCTGTTCCCGCCATTCCACAAACTCGGGCGGGGGCGCGAGCGGGCAGTGCGCGACCCGCGGGATGGGCAGCACAGGAAGGTCGGCGTCAGAGCAAAGTTCCGAAGTTGTTGACATGACTCGCGTTTCCGATTAAGTGCTGGTTATCTGCCAGTTATAGAGCCTAGAGCTACGGCTTGTCGGCAGTCAACTGTCAGTTACGCTGTCACGATGACCGCGGTCGAAGACCGGCCGTTGCGGGCGGACGCAGCCCGCAACGTCGAGCGCATTCTGCGCGCAGCGCGGGATGTCTATGGCGAACTCGGGCCCGATGCACCGATGGAGGCGGTCGCGCGCCGTGCGGGTGTCGGTGAGCGAACCCTCTACCGCAGGTTTCCGACAAAGGCCGACCTGGTTCGGGCCGCCCTGGATCAGACTGTTGCCGATGATCTCGCGCCGGCGATTGACGCGGCCCGCCGTGCCGACGACCCGCTGCGCGGTCTCACCCAACTGATTGAAGCCGCGATATCGCTGGGAGCTCGCGAAAACAACCTGCTGACCGCCGCACACCGGGCCGGGTCACTGACGTTCGACATCTCGGTCTCACTCAATCAGGCGCTGTGCGACCTCGTCGACGAAGGCCAGCGAGTCGGACGGGTCCGCGCGGACTTGGTGTCCGATGACCTACCGCGGCTGATCGCGATGCTCTACAGCGTGCTGTCAACGATGGATTCGGACAGTGATGGTTGGCGGCGCTACGTCGCCCTCATCGTTGATGCGATATCGACCACCGAGGGACAACCGCTCCCCCCGGCGCCTCCTCTCCGCATTTCCGAACCCAGCAACTGGCGCGTGTAACGAGCTCAGTTGATCGTCACCCCGGCGTCGACCTTGAACTGCAGTCCCGTCACCCATCTGGACTCATCGGAAATCAAAAACAGCACTGCGTTGCTGACATCGACGGGCTCCACGGCCGGCGTCGGCATCGCATTGACGAAGATGGGGATCAGGTCGGGCCGCTCCTCGCCCAGGGCGACGCCGAACGACGGGGGGATCATGCCGGTATGGCAACCCGTGGGAAGCACAGCATTGACACGCACGTTCTGGGCAGCCAGTTCGTTGGCCAACCCCAACGTCAGACCCACGACACCATACTTTGTGGCGGTATAGGGCAGCTGTAGCGGAAAGCCTTTGATGGCGCCGGCGGAGCTGATGTTCACGAGGCTGCCGCCGCCCTGCTCGAGCAGGTGCGGTATCGCGGCCGCGCACGTGTTCCACGTTCCGATGAGATTGACATCGACCACCGTGCGCCACTGATCGAGAGTTGTTCTGTCCCAGGGCGCCGACGTCAACACGCCGGCGTTGGCCACCGCACCGTCCAGCCCGCCAAGTTTGCTGACGCCGTCATCGACCGCCCGGCGCAGCTCGGCCTCGTCGCGGACATCGACGATACTGCTCACACAGCGACGGCCCAAATTCCTTACCAGTTCGGCTGTTTCGGCTAGTTCTTCCTCCGTGGCCAAGGGATAGTCGATCTGCGATAGGGATTCACAGATGTCAACCAGGATCAGATCGGCCCCCTCCTCGGCAAGCCGCAGCGCGTGGCTGCGCCCCATCCCGCGGGCAGCGCCGGTGATCAGTACGCGTTTACCGGCAATGCGTCCTGCGGGCCGTGTCGTCACAATCGTGTTCCTCCAGTCAGAAGTTTGGGGCAGACCGAGGTTAGGGCCTGCGCGGGTGTGTGGGCATCGGCGCGGTCACGAGCCACGCCGCCCATCGTCACGAATCATTGCATCAACGATCCGGCGGGCCGGGCCCCACCGGATGTAGTCGTCTATCAACGTGGGGCGCCCGCCCGCGGCAGGTGCGCTCCTCGGCATCGCCCGACATTGACTACAGTCAACCATACAAAACGGAACCCACCACAGCCCTACAACGGGTCGCTCGTCGTACTGGCCCGAGAGGTCGGGTACCCGGTTAAAGGTGGTTGGCCGCAGCAGTCGCAGAACTTCATAGGGTGAGTTGGGGTGGCGCAAAAGTCATTTGTCCGGCGTTCGATTCAGGGTACATTCTTGTTGACTCCACTCAGCAGAATGACCACTTCGAGCGAACGGACAGCGGGTGCGCAGAGTAATCCAGTTTTCCACCGGCAACGTGGGACGCCATTCTTTGGCGGCGATCATCGGGCGTCCCGACCTCGAATTGGTCGGTGTGCATGCCGCCAGCCCGGAAAAGATCGGACGCGACGCGGCCGAGTTATGCGGGCACAACGATCCGACCGGCATCGTCGCGACCGATGACATCGACGCCCTGATAGCCCTGGGCGCCGACTGCGTGGTCTATACGTCACAAGGTGAAACGCGGCCGCTCGAGGCCATCGAGCAGATGTCGAAGTTCTTGGCGGCGGGCATCAACGTGGTGGCCACTTCGATGGTGTGGTTGGTAACCCCGCGCCACGCGGACGATTGGCTTCGGGCACCGTTGGAGGCGGCCTGCGAGACGGGCAACACCTCGCTCTACGTCAACGGCATCGATCCCGGTTATTCGGGTGACACGGAGGTGCACACCGCGCTGAGCCTCGTCACGCGCGCCAAATCGATTCTGGTCCAAGAGGTATTCGATTACGCGAACTTCGACGACTTCGAGTTCACGGGCAAGTCGATGGGCTTTGGCATGGCACCCGACGATGACACGCCGATGCTGTTTCTGCCCGGTGTCATCGTATCGATGTGGGGCGGCGCGGTCCGTAGTCTGGCCGACCAACTCGGGATCGAACTCGACGACATACGGCAGCGTTCGGAACCATGGTTCACACCAGAGCGGATCGAATGCAAAATGGCTACGGTGCAGCCTGGGCACATGGCCGCGGTCCGGTTCGCCGTGGAGGGCGTGCGCAACGGCGAACCAGTGATCACCATGGAGCACGTCACTCGCCTCACGCCAGCAGCAGCACCGGACTGGGACTTCCCACCCGAGAATCAGACCGGCGTCCATCGTGTCGTGGTCGAGGGGGACCCGCGAGTGGAAGTCAATACGCATGTTTCGCATCCCTTGCTCGACTCGACCGACGCCGGTTGCATCTCGACCGCGGCACGGGTGGTCAACGCGATCGACTGGGTCTGTTGCGCTCCCAAGGGATTGCTCGCGTTGGAAGATGTTCCGCAGGCCGCTGTTATCCGTGGCCTCATGTGGTAACACCGGATTGGGCGATCCCCAATCATGCTGGCGGCGAAGCAATCACCGCATCAACCAGCCACCAAATCGAGGCATCGGTCGCGTGCAAAGGGCGCAGGAGTCGTACCGGTCCGACCTGCGCTGACATAGGTCAGTCAATAGGCTCGCCTCCATCGTTGAGTGGGAGCAGTGGCTGATCGCCTGTCGTGCTGTCGTGCTCGTGCTACTAGCGCACCACACCGCGCAGCGGCATAAGGCCGAGTTCGAAGTGGGTGAGGAATCCTGGCGGGGCCTCGCATACCGCGGGAATCGCGTTGGCAGGGCCCATCGCGGTCCAGGTGTAGCCAGGCTTGGGGTAGTTACCGTCTGGGTCGGCGGGCGCCTGCAAGATCAGCTCGGTGGGTTCGTCGCCGTCGATTACGACACGGTAGTGGTAGTGGTTACCCCAGTCGGGCTTGGGGTCGATGGCATCGTATTCGTCCATCGTGTACATCTCGTGGAAGGTGATGAACGGCTTGCCGTCAACCCAGGTCGTCCACTTGTGGTGCTGCGAGGCGACCTGGCCCTTCTTGATTGAGCCTTTGAAGCCCGGCATGTCACTGCCCGGCCCGCCTTCGAAATGGATGTCGCGCGTCGCCACCCCGAGGTCCACGTCCGTCGTGTACTTGTCGACCTTCTTGCCGAGTCCGTCCACGATCATGGCCATCGACTGTGCGAACAACGGCCATGCGTTCCCCAAGAGATTTGGGCCGGCTCGGAATTCCTCGGGAGTATTCCCCATTCCCATCTCATGCAAGTACTTCAAGGTGTCCTTGCCGAAATTCACTACCTCATAAATGTTTATGGACTCGATCCGGCTCACGATCCGGGCTGCCGTCAAGACGAGCAGGTCACCGGCGAACCCGGGGTTGACGCCACCTGCGTGGAACGATGTGCCGCCCTCCAGGCACGCCGCCTCGATCTTGTCGATATCGGCGGCGCTGTGTTCGGTTCGATACCACCATGCGCCACCCGAGGCGACGACGTTTTTGCCCTGGCGCAGCAGACGGGCAACTTCATCGGGGTCAGACCACAGCGGCGCGTAGAACACGCAATCGCAGTCGATTGCTTCGATGGCTTCCTTGTCGTTGGTCGCTTTCACGCCGCCCGGCGCCAAACCGGCGAGCTCGCCGGCAGTTTTGCCGATCTTCTCCTCGCGGTTGCAGAGCACCCCAACCACTTCGAAGTTGGGGTTGTTGTAGAAATGGCGGAGTCCGATCGTGCCGACGTTGCCAACGCCCCACTGGATCACGCGATATTTTTTGTCGGTTGGCACGTTGAGTCTCAATGCTTCGGCTGGCGATGTGAGCGTCATTGCTTCTCCTTTGCACGGGCGGACCGCGTCACGACGAACGAGCGGTTCTCCGCCTACTGGTACAGCCCGGAGCAACGGGGCAGGGTCGCCGACAGCTCGACAGCCAATACGGCTGAGCGCTTGCTGAGCGTAAGTTCGGCTAAGTATTTGTGTCAAGCAACTGAGCCAAGTCAGTTAGCCCGCCGTCTTACAAATCGCGCTATGCGCGGTCGCGCTTTTTCCGGCGACGCGAACCCCGTCTCGTGGAGTCTGGATCGGTTGCGACCGAGTCCCGTTCGTGTTGAAGCAGGTGCGCGGCTCACATCGGCAGGTTGACGCCTGACCAGAAATATCTGATGTAGCAGGCTAAGCCAACCCGTCATACTGCTGCGGGTTGGGGCCGCTGCGCATCCTGGCTGACTGCCGTTGAAGATTTTGGGGCCGGCCGCCCGGTCGGTCAACTATGGCCCGGCGATGATCCCCAGCCTGACGAAGGTGTCCCGGACGCCGTCTTTCCAATTCTGTGAACACTTTCCGATCAGCTCCTCGCGGCGGGTGTTGTCCGACCAGAAGCTGTCGAAACTGATGGGCGTCTCGATGAAACTTGCGGTGACGCCGGTGAGTTCGGCCACGTACTCGCCCATTTGCTGGTCGGTGACAGGGTCATCACCGCCCCAGTTGACGATCGTGGCCGGCACCGTCGCGACTTCGAGAAGCCGGTGGGCTTGTGCTGCGATGTCAACCCCGCCGATCGGTGAACCGATGTTGTTGTAACCGATAGGGATGAGCCACGGTTGCCCGTTCTTGAATGTGTTGTATTGCATGACCGGCAACCCGCCGTGACCGGTCCAGCTGTAGCCGACGTTCATACGGGCGATGGTGGTCGGCAGATTGAGCATCCGGGCGGCGGCCCGGACGGCACCCTCGGCGGTGATCTTGGCGACCGGATACACCTCGGCGTAGCTGGCTAGACCGCCAAGGGGATCGGTTTCGGCGTAGGCATGCTTTGGGTGGTCGGCGTGCGGTTTGTACACACACGTGCTCGAGACATGCAGGAAGGCTTCCGCTTTGCGGCAGTGGTTCATAAGCAGCGCAGTGCCTTCGGCGTTGGTCGTGATCGCCTGGTTGTGATCGGGGCTGAGGTTGAGTGCCGAATGAACCACGTGAGTGAAGTCGTCGGGCAGCATCGAATTATCGCCCGAATCGAGGTCCCAGAAGCAGGTTTTTATTCCCAAGGCTGCCAGTTCAGCCTTGCGGTCAGGGTCACTGAATCGTGCCGCGCACCAGACCTCGTTGTGCTTGGCGAAGTCCTCGGCGATCGGGCCGGCGATCTGGCCAGTCGCGCCAGTGATGAGGATCTTGCGGTCTTCAAGCATTCGGAAACCCTCCAGTGGTCCGCGCGCATCGCTGCGTCGTCGCTATATTCGTAGTCGGCGGAGTCTCCGCTGATCTCGTCGGCGCCCGCGGTGAGTTACTCCCCTTGGGCTCTCAAATGGCCACCGCGAGATGGGTGTTCGCAGCGCCGCCTGACCCGACAGTTGCACCCGGCGATCGTGCATATCAGTAGTCGGGTATGGGCAGCGGCGAGTTGTTCGAGTCGATACCGCCGTCTACGTGAAAGATTGCGTTGGTCGCATAGCAGTCGCGCGTGCTCAGATAGACCGTCAGCCGCCCGAGGTCCTCGACGTCGCCGAGCCGATGAAGGGGTGTTGACTCATTCATCTTCTCGAGCGATCCGGGCATCATCTCCAGGCTTTGTTGCAGCCCAGACGTGGCGAATGAGCCAAGGGCGATCGCGTTGACCCGGATCTTCGGTGCGAGTTCCTGTGCCATGGCGCGGGTGAGTGCTTCGAGCCCGCCTTTGGCGACGCAGTAGGCAGTCAACGCCCGAATGCCGAATCGGGCTGAGCCCGAAGAGATATTGACGATCGAACCATGCCCGGCCTCGAGCATGTGAGGCGCCGCGAGCTGACTCATGATGAACGCCGACGTGACGCACCAATCGAATGTGTGCCTGAAGTCTTCGTCGGTGATGTCCAGAAACCGCGCGTATGAGGAGCCGCCGACGTTGTTGACGAGAATGTCGATCCGGCCGAAGCGCTCCATGGCCGCCTCTACGACACGTTCGCCGTCCGCACGACTCATCGCGTCAGCGACGAGTCCTAGCCCAGTACCTCCGGCGTTCTCAATATCTTTGATGGTCCCGGCGATCTGGTCCTCGGTGCGCGAAGTGCCGACGATGGATGCGCCGGCCTCTGCCAAGACCTTGGCAATGCCCTCGCCGACGCCGCGTCCCGCGCCGGTAACGATAGCGACTTGCCCGTCAAGCTTGAACTGCTCGAGTGCCATGCAAACTCCTCAGTGAGTCCTCGGTACGCGTCGCTTTATCTAACTTGCACTGTTGACTAAAGTCAACGACTCACGGCCGGATGGGCGCCGTGATCTAGCACCAGGCGGTGCGCCCCCGAACTTGCCCCTGCGGATATGGTGCCATCATGCGGCTAAACGGCTGCGTCAGGCGATAATGTCGTGATAATCGAGCCGAAGGCTTCCCGGTGAGTCGGGTCAATATCAGAAGGAAACCACGATGGCGGTGATGGACGGATTGTCTGCGCGCGAGGCGAAACGCCTGCAAACAAGGGAAAGACTGATGGGCGCGGCGATTGCGGAGTTCAAGCGGTCGGGAATGGCACAGGCCGATGTCAGCGCCATCGTGGCTGCGGCCGGCGTCGCTCACGGGACATTCTTCTTCCATTTTCCGACAAAGGAACATGTGCTGCTCGAACTCGAACGCCGTGAAGAAGAGCGTATCGCCAAGCAGCTCGGCCAATTCCTGAAGTCGCGGCGCGAGCTGCCCGCGGTATTGAATGAGGCCGCCGGATTGGTGATGGGATTGGAGCGTCGACTGGGCGACTCGTTGTTCAAAGACTTCCTGGCCCTGCATTTTTCGCAAACCCGGCCGCCGGCCGAGGACGGTTACGATCACCCTGTGATTGTCTTGGTCGCTGAGCAGATTGAGGACGCTCGAGGGCGTGGTAACACCGATCCCACTGTCCACCCCATGAACAGCGCGGTGTTCTTCTTGCTAGGCCTTTACGCGCTGCTGATCGTTACGCACGAGTGGGATACGCGTCGTGCATTGGTCGAGGACTACCTGGCGAGGACCTTGCGCAGCATGCAGTCGCCGGCGTCAAAGTGACGCCGGGCTGTCTTTGGAGCGCCGATCAAGACCCGTTCTTCCCCTTTGATTTCCCGCGATTGGCAGTTGATGACTGCAGTCAGTTCTGTTATATTTGCGCCGCCTGATCGACTTGCAGCATCCGAGTTCGGCGCACGTCGGTCTGCTTCGTTAAGGGGAAACTTGAACCGGCCCATTTTCAAGCTTCGCACTTCTGGCGAGCGGGCGAGCGCGCCGACGAGCAATGCGCACCCGGGTGTCTCTTTCGACGAGCACCTGGAGCAGTCGCGGCTAGCGCAGCGGCAAGCCGACAAGTGGCTCATCTCCGGCAGTCTCCTGATCGGTACAGCGGCACTGGGTGTCTTCGGTCTTCCGCTGTTCCTGCGTGGTGTCTGGTTGCTACGGCGGGCACAAAAAGACGGGCTCTCCGTTCGGCCCATGATGGTCACCCTGCTCGGCTACCTGGTCATCATCGACTCCGCGATCAACACGGTGGGTTGGGCGCTCGATCTGGTCGCCAATCACACTCTGCTGGCCCGGGTGCTGTTGAACGGGTGGGGCAACATGTTCGACGCGGGCTACTTCTGGCATTACAACGAACTGTGGCTTGGTGGCGCAGCCGGACCCGGCGAAAAAGCAATGGAAGTCGGGATGATCCTCACCGTCTTCACGATGCGCATCGCCGCGGCGATCGGGTTCTTGCAGATGAAGCGCTGGGGTCACCAGTGGCTGGTCGTCACCTGCTGGATGGGCGTGGTGATCTGGACAACCTATGTGTTCAACATGACGATGTTCGCCGACGTGCGCTACGCCGGCGTCGTGTTCCCGGTCATCGGCTGGTGGCTCTACGACATCTTCTACATCACCCCGTTCCTCGCCATCCCATACCTGCACACGGTCAACCGCGAAATCTTCTCCGACTGAACAAAACGACCTGCCCGCCCCGATAAGCGGCCGGCCCGCTGAAGCATTGTCAATGACTGTGCTCATTGACTAGCCTCAGACCAGGGATCGCCCGACAGCGATCAGGTCGCTGATAAATTGATTACTACTAATAATCACGATGGAGTCCGACCCCGCCCCTCCCGGTTATACATTGACTTCGGTCAGTCGATGGGCTAAGAAGGGGACACGATGACGCCACCGGTCAAGTACTCCGTTCGCGAATCGCGCCGGCTGCAGACGCGTCATCGCATCCTGGGCGCGGCGATAGCTGAGTTCAAGCGTTCGGGCATGGCGGGAGCTGATGTGGGTGCGGTCGTTGCGGCCGCCGGTGTCGCGCACGGCACCTTCTATTTTCATTTCCCCACCAAAGAGCATGTGCTGCTCGAGTTGGAGAGTCGCGAAGAGGCGCGCGTCGCCGCCGAATTCGCCAGGTTCATCGAACAACACCATGACCTGGCGACCACCTTGGCCGAGGTTACTCGCCTGGTGTTGGGCTTAGAGCAAACACTGGGCCGTCAGCTGTTCAAAGAACTGCTCGCGCTTCACTTCTCGGCGTCGCGCCCCAAGTCTGACGAATGGACCGATCACCCGGTGATCGTGCTGTTGGTCGGCGAGATCGAGCGCGTCCGCGGTGACGGCGAAGTCCATCCGGAAGTCGACGCGTTCTATAGCGCGACGTTCTTCCTGCTCGGCATTTATGGAGTGCTGACCACGACGGACAACCCCGACACCCGCGACACGATGTTGACCAAGTTGGTCGCGTCCGCGGTACGTGGTCTCGAGGTCCGATGACCGGTCACACATGCACGGTCGATCAATAAGGAGGTCTGGAAATGGATTGGATCTGGGAGATACTTCGCTACGTCGCCGCTTGGGGTGGTACTGGCCTGATCATCTGGTTCTGGTACTGGATGTTCTCTAGCCTCGGCACGTTCTGATGCGCAATGGCTGAGCTCTCCGATGCGCACGCGATGGCGATCGAGCGTAGTTGCGCCCTGACCGCGGTGGCCCTCAGCGGGCAGCGGCGCGAGGGCGTGCGCTTGGTGACCGGCGACAAGCGCCACTTCGGTTTGAGTTCGGCGCTCGACTTTGTGCACGTGCCCTACCCTGCAACGGTTCACGACTGGACGCGCAGAACCTTGACATGCGGTGTCGCACTTCAGTGTTCGCCGTCAAAGGAGCGGATCGTCGAGTATCGGCTCAACGAGCTCTCGGCCCGTGAACTACGCGCGCTCACGTTCATCGAGGCCGGTGTTGCTCTGGGATGGATCGCGGCAAGCTGGCCGGGGCTGCTGGGTGAACTCCGGCGAGTGCTACCGGACTTGAAGATCGAGCCGGCCGACATGGGCGCAGCGGAGATGCTCAAGCGAGCGATTGTCCTGGCGGCAACGGCAGGGCCGCTGGATGTTAATCCTCTGCTCGGCAGTTTGCCATCGGCCTACACAACGCCGCAGGGATTGACGGACAAACTGCGACGCAGCTTTGGCAGGATGCCTTGGACCACAACGCAGAAGCGGCTTCCGCGGCCATACTCCGTGCCGGTCGGCGGCGACGGTGGGGTACGTAACCCCAATCTCCCGCCGCCGAGCCGACCCCAAGACAACGACTTTGACATCACTCCGGATCACCGGCCGGGCATTCCGTATCCCGAGTGGAATGCGTGGACGAAGAGTTTCATGCGAGACCACGTCGCGGTTCTTGAGCGCGCCCACACCAGCCGGACTCGCCAAGTGGCGCCGATCTCTGCCGACCTCCGAAAGTGGTTTGAAGAGCACACCCATCGTGCGATGACGAACCACCTCGAAGACGGCTCCGATCTGGATGTCGACCAATACGTCAGGCACTACATCGACCTGACTACCGGCGAGGCCAAGGAGCCGAGGATCTTCCGCGAATTGCTGCCCAGCAGTCGCGACGTCACCACTGCACTGCTCCTGGACGGGAGTTCGTCGTTGGGAGTGCACGGCGGCCGGATCTTCCGGCTGGAATTGGCCTGTGCTGACGCGCTTTCGCGCGCAATGACCCATGCCCGGGAACGTCACGGCATCTTCGTGTTCACCGGGAACACCCGACACCGAGTTGACGTCAGCTGTCTGAAGGACTTCGAGGACCCCCGGTTTGTGCCGCCGAGCGGGCTCGGACTAGAGACCGGCGGCTACACCCGACTCGGCGCCCCGCTGCGTCACTTGACGAGCCGACTTTTGGCGCAGCCGTCCGAGCGGCGCTTGCTCATCGTGATCGGTGACGGCCTGATATCGGACGAGGGTTATGAGGGCCGGTACGCGTGGGCCGACGCGGCGCATGCAGTCGAGGAGGCCAACGACGCAGGTGTCTCTGTGTATTACGTCGGCGTAGGCCCCACCCGGGTCGACCCACTTCCAGAAGTGTTCGGGCCCCGCCGGTCCCAGCGCATCCGACGCGTCGAGGAGCTCCCACGTGTGCTGGCTCACGTGCACCGTGAGCTGGTCGCCGCATGATCCACAATGAACCCCCGAAAAATAAAGGGCAGCGATGACCACCGACACCTATTTCGCCAACGGCAACGAAGTCCAGCTGTTCGAGCAAGCCTTCCACCGGCGGATACCGGTGATGCTGACCGGTCCGACCGGCTGCGGCAAGACCCGGTTCGTCGAGCACATGGGAGTGCTCTTGCAACGTCCCGTGGTCACCATCAGCTGCCACGACGACCTGACCAGCTCGGATCTCGTCGGCCGATTCATGGTGACCGGCGGTGACGTCGTGTGGACCGACGGGCCGCTGACCAGAGCGGTGAAGGCCGGTGCGATCTGCTATCTGGACGAGGTCGTCGAGGCCCGCCACGACTCGCTGGCGATCCTGCATTCGTTGACAGATCACCGCCGCGCCCTGTACCTGGACCGGGCCAACGAGGTCGTCCAGGCGCCAGAAACATTCATGCTCGTGTGCTCCTACAACCCCGCCTACCGCAGCTCACTCAAGGAGCTCAAACCCTCGTTCCGGCAGCGGTTCGTCACGCTGCCGATGAGATATCTGCCCGCCGATCGCGAGGCCGAGGTGATCGTCGCCGAGGCGGGCATAGCAATGGCAACAGCCACGCGACTAGTGCAGTGCGCGATCGCCATCCGCACCGCGGACGAGGCGTTTCATTTCGAGCCGCCGTCCACCCGGGTTTTAGTAACTGCCGCCCAGCTGATCGCCTCCGGCGCAACCGAACTGGAGGCTGCCGAGGCTTGCATCCTGGCCCCGCTGAGCACTGACGGGGCGATCAACGATGGTCTGCGTGAAGTTGCGGCAGCCAGCCTGGCCGCCTCGAACACGTTATAGAAAGGAACAACTCAACATGAACCAACAGGAACAGAAACGCAAGAGGGCGCTCATCGTCTTCCAAATAGCCATCTACGGCTACTTACTCGTGATGTTCGGAATCCAGCTCTATATGTCCTTTGCCCGAGGGTGGTGGGACCTGTGACCACGCGGGCTCAGATCGATAGCCCCGTCAGCCTTGAGGACCACCACGAGGAATCCCGCCTAGCTCAGCGTCGTGCCGACAAGTGGATGATCGTCGGCGCCGCCTTGATGGGCATGTGGGCTCCGGGTCTGATCGGGTTTCCTATTTTCATGCGCGGGGTGTGGCTGCAGCGCCAAGCCCTGCGCGCCGGCCTGTCAGTTCGGCCCATGATCGTGACCCTGATCGGTTATCTGGTTCTGATCGACGGAATGCTCAACAGTCTGGGCTGGGCGCTGGACCTGGTTGCCAACCACACGTTGATCAACCGGGTGCTGATGGTCGGCTGGGGCAACATGTTCGATGCGGGCTACTTCTGGCACTACAACGAGCTCTGGGTCGGCGGCGCGGCCGGCCCCGGCGAAAAAGCCTATGTAGCGGGGCTGATTTTCACCGTGTTCTCCATGCGGGTGGCCGCGGCGATCGGGTTCTTGCAGATGAAGCGGTGGGGTCATCAGTGGATGGTGGTCACCTGCTGGATGGGCGTGGTGATCTGGTCCTGCTATGTGTTCAACATGACGATGTTCGCCGACGTGCGCTATGCCGGTGTGGTGTTCCCGGTCATCGGCTGGTGGCTCTACGACATCTTCTACATCACCCCGTTCCTCGCGATCCCGTACCTGCACACGGTTAACCGCGAAATCTTCTCCGACTGAACAGGTTTAAGGAGCACAGCCATGACCACAGAGTCACCCACCGAGGAAAAAGAGCCGACTCGCGATCTCGAGCCGGGCACAACGCCCTACTACGCGCGAATGCACAAGTGGATCAAGCGCGCGGTGATGGTGTGCCTGGTGGCATTGGTGATCGAAGGCGCATTCACGTTGCCGTTCATGGCGGTCTATTACGGTTACCCGACGCTGAGCCTCACGGAGATCTGCAGCGAACTGCTGAAGATTAGGTACTCCAACGACACCCTGGAGTGCAAGTACCCGTACCCGCCGTTGGGGCCGCCCGAGGGAGCCGAAGGCAAACCCACCGCCCAGGACGTGTGGGGTATCCAGCCAATACCCAAGTATCACCGCCTCGGGTTCCGCGAACTCGTCAGGATTCACAACGATCGGCTCGCGCGCCAGCACGCCGCCGCGCAGCAGGCGGCGCCGCACCCATGACACAAAAACTGCGGGTCATCCAATGGGGCACCGGCAATGTCGGCAAGCACGCGGTCGCGGCCGTGCATGAACACGCCGACCTCGACCTGGTTGGGGCACTCGTGTACAGCGACGAGAAGGCCGGACGCGATGTCGGCGAGATCGTCGGCCTGGACCCGATCGGTGTCATCGCGACGAAAGACGTCGACGAGATCCTGGCACTGGACGCCGACTGTGTGCTCTACCACGCCCAGGGTGACTGGAATCCACCGGCCGCGCTCGACGACATCTGTCGACTGCTGGCCTCGGGTAAGAACGTGGTGTCCACCGCGGTCACCGCATGGATCTACCCGCAGAGCACCGAGGGCGACGTCGTCGAACGGCTCGAAGCGGCCTGCGCCGAAGGGCGGAGTTCGTTTCACGGCACCGGTATCGAACCGGGCTGGGGCTCAGAAGTACTGCCACTGGCCATGTCCGGATTGTTCCGCCGGATCGATTCGCTGCTGGTGCAGGAGCTGATGGACTACAGCACCTATGAACAGCCGTTCGTACTGTTCGACGTGATGGGCTTCGGTAAACCGCCCGACACCCGGGTACCGATGGACGAACCCGCTATCGGCGCACTGTCGTTCAAGGCCCCGCTGATGCTGGTCGCCGAAGGACTCGGCGCCACGATCGAGGACTACGTCTGGGAGCGCCAGGTCGCCACGACCGACAAACCCATCGAGGTCAAGGCGGGGCGCGTGGAGGCCGGGACCGTGTCGGCGGTGCGATTCGCCTACAGCGCCATCATCGAAGGGCGCCGGGCCCTGACGGTCGAGCACATCACCCGCCTCGGGCCAGACCAGGCTCCGCACTGGCCGAATGGGCGAGGCTGGAAAGTCACGGTCGAGGGCCTTCCGTCGATGGTGCTCGAATCGCGGATCGCCATTCACGATGAGGACGACACCGACCAGGCCTGCCTGGGCACCGCCATGCATGCGGTGCACGCGATCGCACCGGTCTGCGCGGCGGCTCCCGGAATCCGTACCTTCCTCGATCTGCCGAACATCGTGGGCCGAGGGGTGCTGTCGAAGGGGCTTTCCCGTTGACCTACCGGGTCGTTCAGTGGACGACGGGAAATGTCGGGAAGAAGTCGGTGCATGCGATTGCGGCGAATCCAACGCTGCAACTTGTCGGGTGTTACGCGTGGTCTCCCGACAAGGTCGGCCGCGACGTCGGTGAGCTGTGCGGCATCGAGCCCCTAGATGTGCTGGCCACCGAGGACATCGATGCGCTGCTCGCGCTCAAGCCCGACTGCGTGGTGTACAACCCGATGTTCGCCAAGGTCGACGAGCTTGTCCGCATTCTCGGCGCGGGCATCAACGTGGTGACCACATCCGAATTCATCACGGGTCATCAACTGGGTGAAGAGCGTGATCGCATCGCCGAGGCCTGCGAGCTGGGCGCTTCGACCATCTTCGGGAGCGGCATCAATCCTGGCTTCATTCAGCTCTTCGCCATCGTCACGGCCGGGATCTCGGACCGAGTGGATCGCATATCCATTGCGGAGTCTTTCGACACGACGATCTACAACTCGCCGGCAACCGAAATCCCCATGGGCTTCGGCTATCCCATTGACCGGCCGGACCTTCGCGCGATAACGGAGAAGGGATCTGGAATCTTCCGCGAAGCGGTTCTTCTGGTCGCCGACGCCCTCGGAATAGAACTCGACGACATTCGCTGTGACGTCGAGTATGCGCAGACCACCGAAGATCTCGAGTTGCCGGGCGATTGGACCATCGCGGCGGGCTGCGTCGCGGGTATCGATGTCCGCTGGAAGGGAATTCTCGGTAGTCGCGACGTCATCGAGATCCGTGGAGTGTGGACCAAGGGCCAATCGTTGGACCCCGCTTGGTCGACTGATTTCGGGTACACCATCACGGTCGAGGGCCGACCCACAATAAAGAGCACACTGAGCTTCGAGCCGCCGCCGGACTTTGTCGGCGAGACTCTGGACGACTTCGTCATGCTCGGCCTCACCATCACAGCCATGCCCGCCATCACTGCGATACCAGCCGTCGTCGCGGCGCCGCCTGGTATCGCCACCTACACCGACCTGCCGCTGCTACTTCCGCGCGGAGTGCTGGTGCGCAAATGACCGCCTCGACCCGTGCGCCCAGTGTCTTCGAGGCTGGACTTCCGAGCCTCGAATATGACGTCACCGAATCGCCGCAGCAGGTCTGTGCCCGGATTCGGGCAGCGCAGCGACTGGCCCCGATTGCCATCGGGCCGTTCGGTCCCGAAGTGCTCTCCTATGAACTCGCCCGAAGCCTGCTGCGTGACACTCGATTCGTGATTCCCCCGGGTCTGCATCTGAGCGCGCAAGGCGTGACGTCCGGGCCACTGTGGGACAGGGTCGTCGGCAGCATCATCTGTGCGGAAGGCGCCGAACATCATCGGCTGCGCAGCCTGGTATCGAGGGCATTCACGCCGCGGGCGATCGCACGTCTGCACGACACGATCGATGAAGTAGTCAACGAATTGGTCGACGGCGTGGCCGATGCCGGCCGCTGCGACATCGTCACCGATGTCGCCCGGCACTATCCGATCCCGATCATCTGCGCATTGCTCGGTGCGCCACGCGCAGATTGGTCGCAGTTTGAACGATGGGCCGAAGCCATCTTCAAGATGGTCAACTTCTCGGTCAATCTCATCGAGGAAATGCCCTCGGTGCTTCGCGGTTGGGCCGAACTCGACGCCTACGTCGATCAGATGGTCGCCGAACGACGACACCATCTGACCGACGATTTGCTCTCTAATCTGATCCGCGCCGAGGACCCGACTTTTCCAGGCGACCGGCTTACTGCCGACGAATTGCGTATGACGGTGGCCGGATTGTTGCTTGCCGGAACGGATACCACCCGCAATCAGCTGGCCGCTTCTTTGCAGGTGCTGCTCGATCACCCGGACCAGTGGGCGATGCTACGCGAGCATCCTGAACTCGCCATGCCTGCGGTCGAGGAGAGCATGCGCCACTCGCCCGCGGTGTGCAACACGGTCCGCACCGTGCACGGGGACGTCGAGTTAGGCGGATACACCTTCCCCAACGATACCTACATTTTTGTGAATTCATTTGCAGCCAACCGTGATCCCGACACTTACCAGGATCCCGACCGGTTCGACATCACCCGCGAGGGGGCACCGGCGGTGTTGACCTTCGGCGGGGGCGTGCACTACTGCCTCGGCGCGAACCTCGCCAGACTGGAGCTGGCGGAGGGGCTCAAGATCCTGGCGCGCCGGATGCCCAACGCCCGCCGCGTCGGACCAGCCCCATGGAAGCCGATGCTTGGCATGAGCGGGCCAACGAGTCTGCCCGTAGAGTTCGGCCCGCGATGACACCACCGGTACGCGTCCACCTTCCCCGACCCACGCCCGATCGAACCCGGAGGTCATCGATGAACGACTCACCGTCGCGGTTGCATCACGTCGTCTTCGCGGTGGCACGTGAGCGACACGATGTTGTGGGACAACTGTTTACCGAGCTGGGTTTCAGCTTTGAAGACATCAATCTGGACGAACTCGGGATCCGGGTGCTCTTGGATTGGAATCGAGGCATCGAGCTGATCAGTCCGAACCCCGGATCCACCGCCACGGTGGCTGTTTCGGTAACCGAGTTCCTGGCGAGCCATGGTGATGGCGTTTTCACGGTAGTGGTACAGGTTCCCGGAGCGTCGCAGGCAGAGGACATTGCCAAGCGCTACGGCTCGACCACCCGCTTCCAGCAAGGCTTCGACGACAAGGCCAACAGCGGCAACTATCTCGAGGAAATCGACTTGTCGGTGCTCGGCTTACCGCTGACCTTCCTGTCGACCAACCTGCCCTGAGAAGCCCCGAAAGGGAGTGTCATGAGCGAACTTCGGTTCGATGGCCGGGTTGCCATCGTCACCGGGGCCGGCGGCCAGAACCCGAGTTTAGGCCGATCCCACGCCACTCTGCTCGCCGAGCGGGGAGCCAAAGTGGTGGTCAATGACCTTGGCGTGGGCCCCGACGGGCGAGGCGTCATGCGGGCGAACGCGGCACAGGTCGTCGACCAGATCCTCGCCGCCGGCGGCGAGGCGATTGCCGATCAGCACAACGTCGCCGATGAAGATGGGGCGCACAGTGTTGTGGCGACGGCACTCGATACGTGGGGACAGCTCGACATCTTGGTCAACAATGCCGGTGTCTGCTTCATGGCGCATTTCGACGAGATCTCCAGTGCCGACATCCGCAAGATCATCGACGTGCACCTGATGGGAACCGTGTGGATGTGCCGGGCGGCGTGGCCTCATATGCGTGCGGGAGGGTATGGGCGGATCGTTAACACCACGTCAGGTGCGATGTTCGGGATCGAGAATCTTTCCATCTACGGGGCCGCCAAGAGCGGCATCTTCGGATTGACCCGCGGGCTGGCCGTCGAAGGTGCGGAATCCGGTATCAAGGTCAACGCATTGGGACCGGCAGCCAACACCACCGCTATCCACCACTTCAACGAACCCTCTCCGTTTACCGAGTTGATGGAAGGGCATTTCCCCACCAGGCTGGTGTCGCCGGCCGTCGCTTACCTAGCTCACGAGAGCTGTGAACTTTCGGGAGCCAACCTCGAAGCGGGCGCCGGAAACGTCGGCATCCGAGTTTTCGGCCAGACCGCGGGATACACCGACACTGACCTCACCGTCGAGAAAGTGCGCGACAACCTCTCGGCGATCGTGGACAAGGGGACGGCGACCATGATCCCCGACCCGGGCGAGTTACCCGCCGGCCCCACGGGTGCGGCCCAAATCGGCGTCGTTCTCAAGCCCTACCAACCGATCTGAACAAATCGAGACTGCAGCCAGGGAGACATCATGACCGTCGGCACGGCAAAGCCCAGTGTCTTTGACGCCGATCTACCGGTACTGAACTACGACGTCACGGACACACCTCAGGAGATCTATCCACAGTTTCGGGCCGCTCAGCAGGTGGCACCGATCGCGCTGGGTCCTGTGGGGCCGGAGGTGCTCTCCTACCAGCTTGCTCGAACCGTGCTCGGCGACCCGCGGTTCGGGATCCCTCCGGGCATTCACCTCACCGCGCACGGCGTGACGTCGGGTGAGCTGTGGGACCGGGTCGTGCGCAGCATCCTCTGCATGGAGGGCGCCGAACACCGTCGGTTACGCAGCCTGGTGTCGAAGGCCTTTACCCCGCGGGCAACCGCGCGCATGGACGAAACGATCCATACCGTCATCAACGAGCTCGCCGATGCCGTTGTCGCGGAAGGACGTTGTGAGTTCGTCGAGGAGATCGCGCGACCGTACCCGATCCCAGTCATTTGTGCACTGCTGGGTGCTCCGCGGCAAGACTGGCAGCTGTTCTCGAAATGGGCGGAGGACATATTCAAGGTAGTCAGCTTCGATTGCAATCTCGCCGAGGAAGAGCCCAAGGTCCTGAAGGCCTGGGACGCTTTCGACGAATACATCGACGGCATGATCGCCGATCGACGCAAGACCCTGACAGACGACCTACTCTCCGAACTCATCCGGACGGAAGATCGCGGCGACCGGCTCAATGCCGGTGAGGTCCGGATGCTGGCATTCAGCATCCTGCTGGCCGGAACCGATACCACCCGTACGCAATTAGGTGCCTCGATGCAGGTATTGTGCGAGCACCCGGAACAGTGGGCGTTGCTTCGCGACCGCCCCGAGCTCGGGATGAATGCCGTCGAAGAAACTATGCGCCACTCACCGTCGATGTGCAGCACCCTTCGCAGTGTCACTGACGACGTCACGGTCGGCGACTACACGTTCCCCGCCGGCACCTTCATCATCGTGAACACCTTCGCCGCCAATCGGGATCCGTCCATTTACGACGACCCCACGCGTTTCGACATCACTCGCAACGATCCTCCGCCCATCCTCACCTTCGGCGGGGGGGCTCACTACTGCCTGGGCGCGAACCTCGCCAGGCGGGAACTCTCCGAAGCGCTCAAGATTCTTGCCCACCGCTTGCCACATCCGCGGTGCACCGAAAACCCACCGTGGCGACCACTTCTCGGCATGAGCGGACCCACCCGCCTCCCGCTCGAGTTCGACGCATCAGACGCCGCAGTATAGAAAGCTGGCATATGTCATCCGACCAAAAGGAGACTCCCATGGCCGAGGCTGATAGCTCCCGGGCCGTTCCGGTGCTAGACCTGACCGATCTGCCGATGTCGTTCGACCGGGGCGTCGGTTGGGCCACATTGCGGGAAGCCGGTCCGGTGGTATTGAGCGACGGTTGGTACGCCCTGACTCGTCGAGAGGATGTACTTGCCGCACTGCGTAATCCGAGCGTGTTCTCGTCCAAGAAAGCATTCGAAGTGGTCGGCAGCCCGCTGCCGCTGGTACCCGCAGCCTTTGACCCTCCGGAGCACACCCGATTTCGCAGGATTCTGCAACCGTTCTTCAGTCCACATGCGCTCGCGGCGATACTGCCGTCCATTCAGAATCAGGCGATCGACATCATCGACGCGATTGCTGAACGCGGCGAGTGTGAGGTGATGGCCGATCTGGCGACTCCGTATCCGTCGCAGGTCTTCCTGACGCTGTTCGGTCTGCCGTTGCGGGACCGGGAGCGGCTGATCCGATGGAAAGACGCCATCATTGAGCTCAGTATTCCGAACGCCGCCGGCGAAACCCCGGATCTGACACCGGCGCTCGAGCTGTTCGCCTACCTCACCGAGGCCGTCGCCGAGCATCGGCAGAATCCGGGCGACGATGTGCTGTCCCAGGTGCTGGTGAGTGAGGACGCGCTGACCGACGACGAAGCCCTCGGCATGGCTTTCTTCTTCGTGTTGGCAGGTCTGGACACCGTCACCTCGGCTATCGGGGCGGCGATGCTCGAGCTGGCACGTCGTCCCGACCTGCGTACCAGGCTGCGCGAAAACCCCTCTGAAATTGGCGTTTTCGTCGAAGAGATAGTCCGACTGGAGTCGTCGGCTCCGGTCGTCCCTCGGGTCACAACCGAGGAGATCACCGTCGCCGGCATCACCTTGCCGGCCGGCTCTCGGGTGCGGCTGTGTCTGGGGGCGATCAACCGGGACGGCAGCGATGCGATATCCGGTGACGACCTCGTGATGGATGGCAAGGTGCACAAGCACTGGGGCTTCGGTGGCGGTCCGCACCGTTGCGTCGGCTCGCATCTCGCGCGGATGGAAATGAACGTCGTCGTGACCGAATGGCTAAGCCGCATAACTGATTTCGAGCTTCCCCCCGGATACCGGCCCGAGATCACCTGGCCATCCCCCACCTGCACGTTGCCCCGGCTACCGCTGCGCATTCTCACAAAGGAAATGCCGTGACGTCGACGCAGATGGAGCAGTTCCCCCTCCGGGTTGTCCAGTGGACCACCGGGAACGTCGGCAAGCGGTCGGTGCGGGCGGTCGCCTCGAATCCCGCACTGGATCTAGTGGGGTGCTACGCCTGGTCGCCCGACAAGGTGGGTCGCGACGTCGGTGAACTGGCCGGCATCGAGCCGCTCGGCGTAGCGGCGACCGACGACATTGATGCGCTCATCGGGTTGGAACCCGACTGCGTCATCTATAACCCAATGTGGCCCAATGTCGACCATCTCGTCCGCATACTGTCGGCTGGGGTCAACGTGGTGACAACGGCCGCCTTCATCACCGGACACTCCTTCGGCGACGGTCGCGACCGCATCATCGACGCATGCGAGCGCGGTGGGTCGACCATCTTCGGCAGCGGCATCAACCCCGGGTTTGTCGAGATGATGGCCGTCATGTCATCCACGATCTGCGATCGGATCGACAAGATCACGATCACCGAGTCCGGAGATAGCACTCTCTACGATTCTCCAGCGACCGAAATGCCCGCGGGCTTCGGTCAACCCATCGACAACCCCGACCTGCAGGCGATGACGGCGGAAGGCACATGCGTGTTCCGCGACGCATTGCGGATGATGGCCGATGCATTGGGTGTCGAACTTGACGATGTACGCTGCGAGGCCGAATACGCCCAAACCACAGAGGATCTCGATCTTCCCGGCCCGTGGAGAATTGAAAAGGGCTGCGTTGCAGGCATCGACGCGCGCTGGAGAGGTTTCGTCGGCGACCGCGACGTCGTCGAGATCCGTGTCCGGTGGCGCAAAGGTCAGACGCTGGACCCCGACTGGAAGATGGACACCATGGGGTATGAGCTGGAAGTCCAAGGGCTGCCCACGGTCAAGACCTCGATCCAGCTGCTCCCGCCACCGGACTTCCAATTCGAAACCTTGGCCGACTTCATGGTGTTGGGCATGATCATCACGGCCATGCCAGCCGTCAACGCGATTCCGGCCGTGGTCGCTGCCCAGCCGGGTATCGCAACATACAACGATTTGCCGCTGACGCTCCCCCGCGGCGTAGTGAGCACCAAGTAGGTGGCGTACCGGATCGATCCCGAAGTCCTGGCTCGGGAATGCCAGTCACTACCGTGGTGGGGGCCACAAATCGCCGACATTTACCACGGTCGCTCTAGCTCGACAATCCCTTCTTGACCGCAGCGTCCTGCTTGCGGGTGAGATCGAGCAGGACGTCGTTCGGTGTCGGATTCCCCGCAGTGCAATCAATCTCCAAGTCCACGACTGCACGTCCCTCGATGAACACCGCCTCGGATATTTCCATCTGCTTGGCCGGGTCGGCCGACGGACCGGCGACCATGAACCCGTTGGTGCCGATGTCGATGGGCTGCAGTGCACCGGTGGTCTTCTTGGCGAGTTCTTCTCTCATGGCGGGGATTATGGGCGCGGCCCCGGCCGCGTCTGGGTACACCGCGATCGTGTCGATGATCGTCCGCATACCGTCAGGGTTCTTGAAGGTCTGGCCCACGCCGGTCAAGCCGCCGGGATTCGCGGTTGGCGGCCCGTCGACAAAGGCACCGGGACCGATGTCACCGGGCTTGATCAGCCATGAGCTGTAGTCCGTTGGACCTGCCGATGGACTCGCGCTCGACGATGTGGCTGAAGTGGATGAACTCGATGACGACGTCGAGGATGCGGGAGTGCTTTTGTCGCTGCCGCAGGCAACCAGGGTGGCGCCGACCAACAGAGCGGTGGCCGTCAGGCCGACGGCGGACGTCCGCACCATAGTCATGCGTCCTCCTCGTTGCTGTCTAGGACACGGATCTCCCCTGTGCTGCCGTCGACCTCGACCAGGGCTCCCGGTGGGAGCCGGTGTGTGGCGGCTTGGACGTCGACCACACAAGGGAACCCGAATTCGCGGGCCACCACGGCGGCGTGAGACATCGGGCCGCCGAGTTCGGTCACCACGGCGGCGGCGTAGCAGAACGCCGCCGTGTATCCGACATCGGTGACCTCCGCGACCAGAATCTCGCCGGGTTGCAACTCGTCGATGCTGTCGGGCCGCACGATCCGCACTCGACCGCGCACCCGGCCTCCGCACACTCCGACTCCGCGCAGGGTGTCGCCGACCGCCAGCACGGCGGACGAGGTGGTCGACGGCACCCAGCTGCCACTGAACACCGCGGGTGGCGAGACGCCGACCAACCTGCGTTGCTCGGCCCGGCGCCGCTTGACCACCCCTCGCACGTCCGGCGGCAGGGCATCGAGTTCATCAACGAGCAGATAGAACACATCGTCAGCGCTGTCGAAAACACCTGTCCGCGCCAAACGACGGCCATATTCCCGCAGCAGACTGCGCAGAACCCAGATGGCGCGCACCATCTTGTCGCGCCGGACTTCGCGGTCACGGATGTGCCGTGCAGCCAGCAACGCTACCGGCTTGGCCCGCAACGGAATTCGAGGTCGGGACGGCTCGGGCGCGGGTGGCACGTCTATCGCTCGAGCCACCATCCGCACCAGTAGCTCGGGATCGTCGGCGTAGCTGGTCGACTGCATTTCGACCTCTGCTGGCCCGCGATGGCCAATCAGCGCGAGCTCGGCCAGCACCGCGGCGTGAAACTGCGGAGCCTCCGCGGCCAGCACGTCGAGGCGAGCGCCCGGTTCGGCCACCACGCGGGCCACTTTCGGGTCGCGCCGCGCCGCGGCGACCAGACGCTGCAGCGCCTGCACCGACCGCGCACTGGCCAGTTGTTCGCCGGCAAGCGGGGAGGTTTCACGTCCGCAGAGCACACGCAACAACACGTTGTAGGAGGCGCACAGCATGAACGCCCCGGATGCCAAGGTCCAGCCGTGCACGACGTGGTCGCGTGCCAGCATGATCAGGCTCAGCAGCTTGGCTTCATCAAGTTGGGAAATGTCGCCGTCGCACAGCCGCTCCAGACGGTCGACGTCGGCGATGAAGTCGGTGGTGTCCAGCGGCGAACCGGCGCTAAGCCCAACGAGATTGACGCCGGACACCCCGATGTTGCGCAGGATGCGCAGGTGTCGGTGGGCGGTGCCGGATTGCGAGGGCGGGCGCTGCTCCCCGAAGATCGGCAGGGAGGCCGAGCTGGGGCCGAAGAATCCGCTATTTCGAACGACCGTCGCCGGCTTCAGGAACGGCACGGTTTCGGCCATGAAGTGCGCCGACGTGATGCCCCCGTAGAGGCGGTGGGCGAACACCGCGACCGTGCGTGTCGCGATTTCCCGTTGGATGATCCCGCCGGGCCGCAGCCGTTCGGCGATGCAGACGCCCCCCGCCCGCAGTCCCCGCACGGTCACCGACGCTGACGACGGCGAGAAGGGCCCCGGCAGGGCCTCTGACAAATTGGCGGACAGAAAAGTGGGAAAGCGCGGATCAATCGGCGTATCGAATTCGCCGTTTACCCCTTCCGGGCCGGCCAGGCTGGGCTCTACGCCGTCGGCAGACGGTGCATCGACGGCGGGTATGTCTTGAATGGCGGCCAGCCGCCACGGCACCGGTATCACTCGCCTGCCCAATGTGATTCGGCCGCGCACCGACAGCGCCAAGTCTTCGAGGCATTCGTCGGCGTCCCAAGCCGGATGGAATCCGTACTCGTCGTGCAACCGCGCCGTGTCCATCAATGGAGCGCTTTGTATGAGGTTCAGATCACCGAACGTGTTCGGCCCGAGACGGCGCAGCAGCGCAGCGACCACGCCGCCCAACGGCACCACCGGGCGGCCGAGCACGCGAGCGATCCGCCGAAAGGCCAGCGTGCCCGGGGCGGCCAAATCGACCGGGCCGCTTTCGAAACCGGTGTCGAGCACCGCGCGGACGAAGAACCGAAGCGCGTCGTCGAGATGAACCACCTGGACCGGGCGATCAGAGTCGATGGGAAGCACCGGCAGCGCCAGCAGGCGCTGGACCCAATTGTCGACACCGCGGCCGACGACGAGTGGCGAGCGGATCGCGACCCACTGCAGGTCGGTGGCCGTCAGCATCTCTTCGATGCTGCCCTGGTGGCGCCCACTGGCCAACGGCCCGCCGACGTGTGCAGACGATGGGAAGACGATGCGCCTTGCTCCGGTGTCAGCCATCGCGTTGACGACGTTGCGGGTACCGCCGACGTTGACCTGGTGCGCGATTCGCTCGTCTGGACCCGGCGTTCGCGCCCACGCGCAATGCGCGACGACGTCGGCGCCCGCAATGACTCGTTTGACGGCCACCGCGTCCCGGATGTCCGCTGTTACGAACTCGGCGGCGTTTGACCAGCTTTCGGGGCGGTGGCGAGCGATCCCGACGACATCATGGCCCTGGCTGAGCAATCGTCCGGCGATGCCACGTCCGAGAACCCCACTGGCCCCGGTGACCGCGATTCTCACTGACTAGCCATACCTAATCGTCGTCGTTCAGCAACGCGGCGTTGACCAAGTAGTCGAGGTCCATGTCCGCGATGTCTTTGTTCGCGTTCGCAGCTATCGCTCGCAGCCACTACATTCCCTCACCTACCGTTGGCCGGGACCACCGGAGGCGGGCTCCCGCCGAGTCACGGACCTCGCTGCCACAGCAGGAACGGCGAGGTCAAGTCCCCGTTGTGCCTGTGTGCCGCGGCGCATCATTCATTACGCGACTGTACCCGGCTAGCTGTCGCCGGTCAGACACCCACTCGTCGCCAACCGTCGGCAGCTCTGGCCGCCCGGATCAGGGCGTCACACAGTTCGCGCAGCTCGGTGGCCCCGGCTCCCTCGTCGACCGCGGTCGCGACGTCTTCGGCCGCACATCGCACCTGATAGACGCGATCGGACAGGTCGGCTGCGTCATCGGCCGACAGCACGACCGCGTCGAGGGGCAACGCGGGCACCCCGCCCGCCTCGCCACGAGTGACCATGGCGCGCTGCTCGTAGGCCCGTTGGCGGCATGATTGGCGGCAGTACTGGCGGCGGCGGCCCATCCCGACCTCGGTGACGTCTCTGCCGCACCAGCGGCACGGCTGGGGCCCCGCGCGCCTTTTTTTCCCAGAGCTACGTCCCAGACTCACGATTGCCGACTTTAGCCCGCGCAAATCGTTTTCAGCCCGCGACACCGCGTATCATTGATGGTCGCGCCGTATGCAGCGCGCGCCGGTTCGGGGAACTAGACAACCCGTCGTAACGTTTGCCAACCGGATATGTATTGCCATTACGGGAGAGCCCGAGAGCTCACAGGCCACATAAGGAGTAGCGCTTATGGCTGATCGCGTCCTCAGAGGCAGTCGCCTCGGAGCCGTGAGCTACGAGACCGACCGCAACCACGACCTGGCGCCGCGCCAGCTAGCGCGGTACCGGACCGACAACGGCGAGGAGTTCGAGGTTCCCTTCGCCGACGACGCCGATATCCCCGGATCTTGGCTGTGCCGGAACGGCATGGAGGGCACCCTGATCGAGGGTGACCTGCCGGAGCCCAAGAAGGTCAAGCCGCCCCGTACGCACTGGGACATGCTGCTGGAGCGCCGCAGCGTCGAAGAACTCGAAGAGCTGCTCAAGGAGCGACTCGACATCATCAGGTCCCGCCGCAGGGGTTAAATCACGCCCGGTCGTGGGTGTGTGTGCTTCCGGTGCGGGCGAATCGGCCCTCGATGCCCCACCGGGTGACCTTCCCCAACGCTTCGCGGATGTTTGATCCGCTCATCTTGGACACGCCGAGTTCGCGCTCGGTGAAGGTGATGGGCACCTCGGCGACGACAAACCCGTTGCGGACCGTCCGGTTCGTCAGGTCGATCTGGAAGCAGTAGCCCTTGGAGTCCACGCCGTCCAGATCGATCGCCTCGAGCACTTCGCGCCGGTAGGCGCGGTAGCCGGCGGTGATGTCGTGGACACTGACGCCGAGCGACAGCCGCGCGTAGGTGTTCGCCGTCCAGGACAGCGCCCAGCGCCGCCACGGCCAGTTCTGCACCGTTCCGCCGTCGATGTAGCGCGAACCGATGGCCAGGTCGGCTCCAGCGTCGACGGCCTCCAGCAGGCGGTGCAGCTGCTCGGGCGCGTGGCTGCCATCGGCGTCCATCTCCACCAGCACCGAGTACTGCCGACTCAGGCCCCAGGCGAAGCCCTCCAGGTAGGCCGCGCCCAGCCCGTTCTTAGCGGTGCGGTGCAACACGTGCGTGCGGCCGGCGTCGGCCGCTGCCAGGTCGTCGGCGAGCTGGCCGGTGCCGTCTGGGCTGTTGTCGTCCACGACGAGCACATGCACGTCGGGGCACGCGGCCTTGAGCCGCGCATGGATCAGCGGCAGGTTCTCCCGTTCATTGAACGTCGGGATGATCACCAAGACGCGCTGGCTGGGGCGATTCCCCGGGATCGGGGGCGCCGGCTGGCCGGTGGTCATGTAGCTCCTCTGTCTTGCCCGTATTACCGGAAATAACTTCGTCGCCGCCCTCTTGGGGAGAGGTATCGGGCGTAGCGTCCGGGGCGCTGGACCGCCGGCGATTGGGACGCAAGGACTCTCTATTCTGCCAAATTCCGAGCAAAATCACCGCTCCAGCTGTCCCGACCAGCAACCACTGCACGATCGGACCCCAGCGGGTCGCCGGCGTCAGCGTCGTTTTGAGCCGGACCAGGGTGTCCAGATAGGCGGGCTGAAAGAATTCCGTGCGGGCCAGCTCGGCGCCGTCCGGCGCGATGACAGCACTGATTCCGGTGGTGCCGGCGACCAGGACGTACCGGTCGTGTTCGACGGCCCGCACCTTGGCGAACGCCAGTTGCTGCTCGCTCATGGTCTGGTTGAACGTGGCGTTGTTGCTGGGCACGGCCAGCAACTGGGCGCCGTTGAGGACCGCCTTGCGGGGCTCACGGTCGAACACCACCTCCCAGCAGGTGGCCACGCCGATCGGTACTCCGGCGACGTGCACGACGTCGCTGCTGGTGCGGGGCACGAAATGGCCGGCGTGGCCGGCATACCCAGAGAGGTGTTTGAAAAGCCAGGGCATCGGCAGGTACTCGCCGAACGGCTGCACGATTTCCTTGTCGTGGCGGTCGCCCGGCCCGGTGATCGGGTTCCAGACGATCACGGTGTTGGTGTATTCGGGAGGTTCTTGCATGCGGCTGTCGGCGTCCAGCACGGTGCCGACCAGGATCGGCGCGCCGATCGCCTGCGCGGCCGCCTGGATCTCTTGCCCGGCGTCGGCGTAGAGCAGCGGATCGATATCTGACGAATCCTCGGGCCAGATGACGAACTGCGGTTGTGGGGCGCTGCCCGCGCGCACGTCCTCGGCGAGCCGCATCGTCTGGCGAACATGGTTGTCCAGCACGGCCCGGCGTTGGTTATTGAACTGCAGCCCGAGCCGGGGCACATTGCCCTGCACCACCGCCGCGGTGACCGCGGGTTCGCCACCAGACCCGGTACCCGAGTGCCGCACCCGCGGCCAGACGACCACCGTCACGAGCAACACCAGACAGATGCAGATACCGGGCAGCACCACTGCCGGCGGATTCGCGGCCGGCGTCTGGCTGCTGGTCCGCAGCCACCGCACAATCTCCAGGATTATCGCGGTCAGGCTCGATCCCACCAGCACGACCGACGTGGACAGCAGAGCGACACCGCCGAGCTGGACCAGCGGCAGCAGGGGTCCATTGGTTTGACCGAATGCCACTGCCCCCCAAGGAAATCCGCCAAACGGGAACGCCGACTTGCACCACTCTTGGGCCGCCCACACCGCCGCGAACCAGATCGGCCAGCCGGGTAACCGGCGCACCACGATCGCGAAAAGGCCGAACAGCGCGGGATACAGCGCCGACACCGTCGCGAGCGCAATCCAAGGCATCGAGCCCACCAGCAGGCTGATCCACGGCAGCAGCGCCACGTAGAACACCAGACCGAAGAGGAACCCGTAACCGAAGCCACCCAGCAACGTGGTGACCGGGCGGGTCAGCACCCACGCCATCAGCGCGAAGGCGGCAACGGCGCCCCACCACCAATTCCTTGGCGGGAAGCTGACCAACAACAGCCACCCTGCCGCGGCGGTGACTGCCAATCGCGCCAGACGCGGCACCAACCAAGCCCGGACAGCCGCCAACAGCCGCACCGTCACCGCTGCCGCGACCCCGGTCAGTGCCTTACGTGCCCGGCTCGGCTCGGCAGGCGCGTCGGCTTCCTCGACATCGGCGACATCGGCGACATCGCCGGCATGGGCGGCATGGGCGGCATGGGCGGCATGGGCGGCATGGGCGTCCGGGTCATCCATGGATGACGGCACCCCGGTGCACGGTTTGCCGACAGCGCGGCAAATCATTGGTGCCATCGGTCGGGTGCATTCGCGGTAATGCGGGCACCCGGGACCGCGGGTCAGTGGACCAGCGCTGGACGGCGTCGTTTGGCGCGGTGACGTCGAGGTCACCGGCGTCCCATACGGCATAGGAAGCCGGCGCGCCGGGCACCAACGTGCCCATGAGGCCGTCGCGGACACCGGCCGCGCGCCAGCCGCCGCGGGTGGCGGCAGCGAACGCCGCACGCGCCGAAATCGCGCTGCCCGGAGTGTGGTGATTGACCGCCGCGCGCACACTTTCCCAGGGGTCGAACCCGGTCACCGGGGCGTCCGAACCTAGCGCGAGGGGCACGCCTTGCGATGCTAACAGCGCAAAGGGGTTGAGTTCACTGGCTCGCCCGGCGCCGAGCCGACGGGCGTACATGCCGTCGCCACCGCCCCATAGCGCATCGAAATTGGGCTGCACGCTGGCAATGACGCCCCATTCGCCCAGCTTTGCGGCTTGATCGGTGGTCACCATCTCCAAGTGCTCCAGCCGGTGCCCGCACCGGGCGACGGCGATCGCGCCCAGGTCGGCGACGACTCGTTCGAAGGCGTCGACGACCGCCGAGACCGCGGCGTCGCCGATGATGTGAAAGCCCGCGGTCACCTCCGCCTCGGTGCACGCGCGCACATGGGCCTCGACGGCGTCGGGCTCGAGGTAGCAGGTACCGCAACGGTCCGGCGCGTCGGTGTAGGGCTCGTGCAGCCACGCGGTGTGTGAGCCGAGCGCACCGTCGACGAACAGATCACCGGCCAGGCCACGGGCTCCGGTCTTTTCCATCAGCGCACGGGCCTGTGCGGGAGTGGTCACCGCCTCGCCCCAGTAACCCATGACCTCGACACCGTGGTGCATGGCGCGCAGCTGCAGCCAATCGTCCAAGCCGCCGATCTCGGGGCCCGCGCATTCGTGCACCGCGACGATCCCGGACGCGGCGGCGGCCCGCAGCGCCGCCGCCCGGGCCTCGGCCAGCTGCTCATTGGTCAGCAGGTCACGGGCGATTGCCCGGACCCGGTGGTGAGCATCGCCGGCCAGCGGGCGGTCGGCGGCGGGTAACTCCGGAACCAGCCGTCGCAGCGCGGTCGAGGCCAGCGCGGAGTGGACGTCGACGCGGGCCAGGTAGGCGGGCCGGTCACCGAGCACCGCGTCCAGGTCGGCCGTGGCCGGTGCGGTGTTCTCCGGCCAGGCGGACTCGTCCCAGCCGTGTCCCCACACCGGCTGACCCGGATGGGCGGCCGCATAGTCGCCGACCAGCTGAACGCAGTGCGCGCGCGAAGTGGCCGCCCGCAAGTCCAGACCACTGATGGTGAGGCCGGTGGCGCTCAGGTGGATGTGGCTGTCCACAAATCCCGGCGTGACGAAGCCACCGTCGAGGTCCGTCAGCTCAGCGTCCGGATATTGGCTGCGGCCGACGTCGTCGCTGCCCAGCCACGCGATGACGCCGTCACGCACCGCCATCGCGGTGGCGTCTGGGTGGGTGGGGCTGTGCACCCGCCCATTCACGAGCAGCTTGACCAACGGCTCAGTGCGAATCCCCGTCACAGCGTAAAACTACGTGCGCGGAGGCAAGACGGGCGGCTCGACGTCGATCACGTCGATCACTTCGCCGTCGATGTAGTCCGGCGGGTCCTGGACCTGAAACTGGAACTTGCGCATCGCGATGGCGGCCAAGCCGGGCCGCGCGGCCGCCCGTATCGGCGGCACCAGCAGCAACAGCCCCAGCACCGTGGTGGTCAACCCCGGGACCAGGATCAGACCACTGGCCAGCGCAACCAGGGCGCCATCGCTGAGCGCAACGCGCGGTTCCCGTAGGCCTAATCGCAGCCGCGCGACTTGATTGCTGAGTTGCCACCCCGCCAACGGCGCCCACAAGACCAACCCGAGCACGAACGTGGCCAACAGCACCAACAAGGTCCAGCCGACGCCGATCGTCGCCGCAAGCCCGATGAGGACTACGAGCTCGACGACGGCGTATGTGAGTAGCAACCGCCGCATCATGTGAAGCCAACGTCCGCGGGCCGAGCGGAAGTTCCGGTTTCGGCGCACGACGCGACTGCAGTTAGATAACTGTATGGCCACGATTGAGATCGACACCCCCGACGGACCGATCGACGCGCTCCTCAGCGTTCCTCCGGGCGAAGGCCCGTGGCCGGGCGTAGTGGTGATCCACGACGCGATCCGTTACGTCCCGGACATCGAGTCCATCAACGACCGCATCGCCCGGGACGGCTATGTCGCGTTGTCACCGAACATGTTCGCGCGGGGCGGGCGGGCCCGTTGCGTCATGCGGGTCATGCGTGAGCTGCTGACCAAACGGGGCCGCGCCCTTGACGACATTCTGGCCGCGCGCGATCACCTGCTGGGGCGGCCGGATTGTTCGGGGCAGGTCGGCATCGCGGGCTTCTGTATGGGTGGCGGGTTCGCACTCATCATGTCGCCCAGAGGTTTTGGCGCCTCGGCGCCGTTCTACGGCACGCCGCTGCCCCGCAATCTCAGCGAGACGCTAGACGGGGCCTGTCCGATCGTGGCGAGCTTCGGCAACCGCGACCCGCTGGGTGTCGGCGCGCCGAAGAAATTGCGCGAAGTGACCACGAGCAAGAACATCACCGCCGATATCAAGTCCTACCCCGGCGCCGGGCACGGCTTCGCGAACAAACTCCCCGCCCAACCGCTACTTCGCATCGCGGGATTCGGCTACGACCAAACCGCGACCGAAGACGCCTGGAACCGCGTCTTCGCGTTCTTCAGCGAGCACCTGAAGGCGGACGCAACGACGTAGGGGTCCCTACGACGTCTGAGCTTTCAGCTTGTCGGACAGCACCGTTGCGAAGGTGTGGGTGTCTCCCGGCCAGCGCGCCGACACATAGGTGCCGTCGTCGACCACGAATGCCGGGCGCGAATTGGTCGCGGTGTCTCGGACCATGCCGGAGGTCTTGAGCCGCCACTGCGGCGATCCGTGGGCGACGTCGCAGAAGTCCGCCGAATCTTTAAGCGCCCGAGTGACTTCTGCCTGCACCGACATATACCCGGCGGACTGGCCGGGTTCCTCGGTATAGGTGCGGTAGTAGTTGGGATCCCAGAAGCGGGTGACTCGGGTGAGGCGCCACGCCGTGCGCTCCAACGCCCATGTCAAGGCGGTGGTCTTGCGTCCGTAGAGCACCGAGTGTCCGGTGGTCCGATCGACGCTGCGGGCGGCTAGCAGCACGCCGTGACAGATCGCGGCCACGAATAGCCCGTGGGCGAAGGCGTCGACGACCAGCCGTTGCAGGACCACGCTGTCGACGAAGCTGCGCATGCCGCGGGCGCGGTGACCGCCGGGCAGCAGCAACGCGTCGACGCCGTCGAGGCCGGCCTTTGCCCAGCTGACTGGATGATGGAATTCATTGGACACCAACATGTTCCGGTACGCTTCGCGACCGTCCTTGTTTGCCCGCAGCGCCAGCCCGACCAACGGGATGGCGCCCAGTACCGGAAGCGCGGACCACACATCCAGGCCCCGGCCGCTGACCATGATGCCGTCGGCGACCCCGGGCGTACCGCTTTCGGTGGTGAAGACGACGCGGTGGCCGTTGCGGGTCAACACCTGCCAGCTGACCGCGACCTCGGTCGGGTCGAAGTCACGATCCGGAATGGGAATCAGGACGGTGCTCATCAGGCGACTTTGAGCTCGAGGCCGACGTTGTTCTCCATGCCGCCGCGCAGCTTGCTGAAGAAGTTGAATACCTTGCCGACGATGCCGTACCGCTTGCCGATCGCGTCGTAGACGGCGCCCGTCTGCGATGCGTCCAGGACGGCGGCGGTGCCCTCGACGGCCTCGCTCGTCGGGCGCCCGCCCATGGTGCAGGTGGCCAGTGTGACGCGGGGCGTGTTGCGGATCCGCTTGACCTTCCACGAGCTTCCCTCGGTGATCACCAGTAGCCGGTCGTGGTCAACTGCCGCCCAGATCGGAGTGGGCTTGGGGCGCCCGTCCTTGGTGAAGGTGGTCAGCAGGATGTATTGGGCTTTGGCCAGGTCAGCGAACGTGGGCGTCACGATGCCAACCTACCTCGTTGACATTCCCGACACTTAAGTGAAAATATTGTTTTCACTTAACGGCTGGTCAATCCAAGCGCCGGCGGAAGCGGGGACAACGTGAGCGAGTCGAAGCCGCTGGCATGGTTGCCGTTCTCCATCGCCGAGGCGGCTCTTTCTGATGGACCCGCCGCGGATCCGGTCTCGGCCTATTCGCATTTGCTGGACCGGCTGCGCGAATCAGCACGTGTGGTGGAAACCGATCCGGCGAATCGAAATCGGGCCGATCTGGCTGCGGGGATGCGCCACCTGCTCGTGCTGCTTGCCGCGGGTATCGACGAGGTATTGCGGTTCGAGCCGGATCCGGTCCTGTCCATCGCCGCTACCAGCACCGACGACGCCGTCACCTGGGGTATGGAGTGCCCGGACTGCATCTACACCCGCGCCGTGCTGCGAGGCGGCGAGAGTTACCGACTCTTCGGCAACCGCGGCACTGCGCGCTACGTCGGGCTGCAGACGATGAACGGCATCGCGGCCACCGCCAACGAGCTGGTCGACGAACTCGAGGTCGACGCCGACGGGAACTTCGAGGTGGTGCTGTCGGCCGATCAGCAGGGCGGGAATTGGATGCGCATCGAGGGCGATCACCCCACGCTGACGGTCCGGCACTTCTTCTACGACTGGGACACCGAGGTGGCGTCGTCGCTGAGCATCGAGCGGATCGGCGACGCGGTGCAGCCCGACCCACGTACTGTTGCTCCCGAGACGGCGGTGTCGCGGCAGCTGGTCGCGTTGGGCGACTTCGTCCACGACAACCTGGCATTCTTCCTGCAATTCGGCGCAGCCGCACCGGAGAACGGTTTTCTGCCGCCGATCGATCGCAGCGACATGGGTGCCGCCGCGGAGAACCGGCCGGTGATCGGTCGCTGGGAGCTGGGTCCGGACGAGGCGCTGATCGTCGAAGTCGAACCGCCCGAAGGCATTTACTGGAGCTTCTCGATCGGCAATCCGTGGTGGGAGACCATCCACTACGGGCGCCACCAGTCCAGCCTGAATGCGCATCAGGCTGTCGTCGACTCCGACGGCCTGGTGCGGGTCGTACTGTGCGCCCGTGACCCGGGGGTCGCGAATTGGCTCGACACCGCCGGCCACAGCAACGGCCCGATCATCTTGCGGTGCGTGCGCACCACCACCGCGCCCACGCCGTCGACGCGGGTGGTGGCCGTTGACGACATCGGTGCCGAATTGCCTTCGGACACTGCAACGGTCACCCCAGACGAGCGGAAATCCACCCTCGCGGCGCGCCGCCGCGCCGTACAGGAAAGGTTTGGACATTGACGTTCGACGCTGACGAGTTGGAGGAAGGCGCTTGCGCCGCAACGGGTCTCGATGATTTCGGCTCGCCCTACTACCGAGAGGGCCTGGAACGCATCGTGGAAGCACTGAACACCGAGGCGGGCCTCAACGACATCGGCGGCGTCATCCAGCATGCGACCATCAGCAACGCCCTGATTCAGCGCCTCAAGATCGAGGACACCTACCGCCAGCATCCCGAGATCGACGACCAGGTGGTCGGTGGCCCGGTCTTCGTGATCGGCTTGCCGCGCACCGGAACCACGGCGCTGAGCCAGCTGGTGGCCGCCGATCCGCAGTTCCGGTCCCTGCGGACCTGGGAATCCCAGGCACCCACACCGCCGCCGGAAGCCGCCACCCAGCACACCGACCCGCGGATTGCCCAGGCCGAGGACGGCCTGAAGATGCTCGACGACATGTTCCCGCTGATGAAGACCATGCACAACTCCGAGGCGACGGCACCGACCGAGTGCCAGGACCTGATGGGCATGAGTTTCCGGACTTTCCACTTCGACGGCGCCGTGCGCGCCCCCGCCTATCTGGCGTGGGTGATGCACTGCGACATGCGCGAGACCTACACGTTCCATCGGCGAGTGCTCAAGCTGCTGCAATGGCATTGCCCGCCGGTGCTGTGGCACCTCAAGACACCGGTCCACATGTTCGCGCTCGACGCGCTAGTCGAGGCCTATCCCAACGCCAAATTTCTGTGGAGTCACCGCGATCCGGCCAAGGTCTTGGGCTCGGTGTGCAGCCTGATCCAGTATGTGCGCAGCTGGAGCAGCGACCGTAACGACGCTAAGGAACTTGGCGCCGAGCAACTCGACAGCTGGGCCGAAGCTGTCGGGCGGGCAATGGATTTCCGTCGTCGGATGGGTGACGACCGATTCGCGGACGTTTCCTTCGCCGATCTGCAAACCGATCCGACAGGCACCCTGCAAACCAGTTACGAGTCGCTGGGTTTGACCTTCACCGAGGACACCCTGCAGGCGGTGACGCAGTGGGCGGAGGGGCACCGACCCGGCTCGCGCGGCACTCACGAATACGACCTGGCCGACTACGGCCTGACCCCCGAAGGCGTGCGGGAGCGGTTTGCGGACTACCTCGCCACTTACGACGCGACAGCTTGATCTTCGTGACTGCTCCTCGCGCGCGGCGACGTGACAAGCTGGGCCCCGATCCGGCGTTGCGACGAGAGATCTTGGCTGTCGCGTCAACAGTGTTGCGCGAGCACGGAGTTGGCGGCCTCGGCATCGCCGCGGTGCTGGAGCGAGCCGGATTGAGCACCCGCGCGTTCTATCGTCATTTCGGCTCGAAGGAAGAACTCGTTGCTGCGGTCTTCCTGGAGACGGCGCGCGTCGAGACGCGGCGGTTACGACGCCGCATGGCAGCTGCCACAACGGAGATCGAGGCGTTGGCGGCGTGGGTCGACGGTCGACTGGACCTCGCGTTCGACGACAGCATCGGATCCGATTTGCGCCGCTTGTCGCTGGAAGCTCAATCGCAGTCCCCCGGTCTGGTTCAGCCCGCCTACGCGGAGATGCTTAAACCCCTTCGCGGCGCGCTTCAGCGTGGTCTGCAGGCCGGCGTGTTTCACCGCATTGACCCCGAGACCGACGCCCAGTTCATCCACGGCGTGGTATGGGCGGGCATGAACGAGCACTGGGCGACGGGTGATTGTGACCGGTCCGAGCTTCGCGAACGCATTTTGCGGTTTTGCCTGGGCGGTCTGGGTGTGACTGATCTCAAAGGAGACTAGCGATGGATCTGGGGTTCGGTGGAGCGACGGCCGTGGTCACGGGCGGCAGCAAGGGCATGGGGCTGGCCGTCGCCCGAACCTTGGCGGCCGAAGGGGCCAAGGTCGCGGTGATGGCCCGGGGGCGGGAGGCTCTCGATGCCGCCGTGGCGATGCTGCGCGAGGTTGGCGCGCCGGACGCCATGGGAATCAGCGTCGACATGACCGACGCGCAATCCATCGCCGACGGATTCGCTGCGGTGGCCGAGCGTTGGGGTCGGCTTAATTGCTTGGTCCACACGATCGGGCCGGGCGACGGCTATTTCGAGCAGATGGCCGACGCGGAGTGGGACGGTACGTTCGCGCTCGGCACGATGTCGGCGGTGCGGGCGATCCGCGCCTCGTTGCCGCTGCTGCGCTCGGCAGACTGGGCCCGCATCGTCACCTTCGCCGCGCATTCGATTCAGCGGCAGAACCCGCGGATCGTCGCCTATACCGCATCCAAGGCGGCGTTAGCCAGCATCACCAAGAATCTCTCGAAAAGCCTTGCCGCCGATGGCATCCTGGTGAATTGCGTATGCCCTGGCACCATCGTGACCGCCAGCTTCACCGAAAACCTCAAAGACATTCTCGCCGTCGACGGCCTGGACGCCACCAATCCCGTCGACGTGATGACCTGGATCGACAACAACTTTCACCAGCCCTGCGACCTCGGCCGTGCCGGACTGCCCGAAGAGGTTGCCTCCCTCACCGCCTACCTGGCGTCCCGCGCGAACGGCTATGTCACCGGAGCTACGGTCAACGTCGACGGCGGCTCGGACTTCGTTTAGCCCTCCAGGTCGCCTTCGGTTTCCAGCAGCGCCTGGCGCAACCCGTCGAGGGTGTCCGGTTGCGGGTCGGCCCACATGCCGCGGCCGGCGGCCTCCAACAGCCGTTCGGCCATGCCGTGCAGTGCCCATGGGTTGGACTCGGTCATGAACTTGCGGTTCTCCGGGTCCAAAACGTAACGCTCGGTGAGCTGTTCGTACATCCAGTCGGCCATCACTCCGGCGGTGGCGTCGTAGCCGAACAGGTAGTCGACGGTTGCCGCCATCTCGAATGCGCCCTTGTAGCCGTGTCGGCGCATCGCGGACATCCAGCGGGGGTTGACCACTCGGGAACGAAACACCCGGGTGGTCTCCTCCGACAGCGTGCGGGTGCGGATCGCGTCGGGTCTGGTGTTGTCGCCGATGTAGGCCGCCGGCGCCTGGCCGGTGAGTGCCCGCACCGTCGCTACCATGCCGCCGTGATATTGGAAGTAGTCGTCGGAGTCGGCGATGTCGTGCTCGCGGGTGTCGGTGTTCTTGGCGGCCACCGCGATGCGCCGGTACTGCCGGTTCATGTCGTCGACCGCCTCACGACCGTCCAGGCCACGCCCATAGGCGAATCCGCCCCAGGCGGTGTAGACCTCGGCGAGGTCGGCGTCGTCGCGCCAGTTGCGGCTGTCGATCAGTTGCAAGAGTCCGGCGCCGTAGGTTCCCGGCTTGGAGCCGAATATCCTTGTGGTGGATCGTCGTTGATCGCCATGTTGGGCCAGGTCGGCCTGTGCGTGGGCGCGGACGTAGTTCTCGTCGGCGCTCTCTTCGAGATCGGCGACGAGCCGCACCGCGTCGTCCAGCATGGTCACCACATGCGGGAAGGCGTCGCGAAAGAACCCGGAGATCCGCACCGTCACGTCGACCCGCGGGCGGCCCAGCTCGGCCAGCGGGATCGGCGTCAGCCCGACGACGCGCCGCGATGCGTCGTCCCAGACCGGCCGAACCCCTAGCAACGCAAGCACTTCGGCGATGTCGTCGCCGGCGGTGCGCATCGCTGAGGTGCCCCACACCGACAGCCCCACCGACTGCGGCCACTGTCCATGGTCGTTGCGGTAGCGCTCCAGCAGCGAGTCCGCCAGCGCCACACCGGCTTCCCACGCCAATCGCGACGGTATCGCCTTGGGGTCGACGGAGTAGAAGTTGCGTCCGGTGGGCAGCACGTTGACCAGGCCGCGCAGCGGGGAACCGGACGGGCCGGACGGGATGAAATGGCCGTCCAAGGCTCTCAATACCTGTTCGATTTCGGACGCGGTGCCGGCGAGCCGCGGCACAACCTCGGTGGCCGCGAACCGTAACACCGCGGCCACGTCGGCGTTGTCGGTGATCCGCTCGGCGGTATCCGGATCCCAGCAGCTGGCCTGCAGGGCCGCGACCAGGCGCCGGGCCTCCGCCTCGGCCTGGTCCACCGAGGACCGTTCGTCGCTGCCGTCTTCGGCCAGACCGAGCGCCTGCCGCAGGCCCGGGAGGGCGTCCTCGCCGCCGAACAGCTGACGGGCCCGCAGGATGGCCAGCACCAGGTCGAGTTCGGGTTCCCCCGTGGGCTTTTGGCCGAGGATGTGCAAGCCGTCGCGGATCTGGACATCTTTGATCTCGCACAACCAACCGTCGATGTGCAGGATCATGTCGTCGAACGAGTCTTCTTCCGGTCGCTCGGTCAATCCTAGGTCGTGGTCCATCTTTGCGGCCCGGATCAGCGTCCAGATCTGCTGACGGATGGCGGGCAGCTTGCCTGGGTCCAGGGCGGCGACATTGGCGTACTCGTCGAGCATTTGCTCCAAACGCGCTATGTCGCCGTAGGTTTCGGCGCGCGCCATCGGCGGGATCAGGTGGTCGACGAGCACCGCGTGGGCTCGCCGCTTGGCTTGGGTACCCTCACCGGGGTCGTTGACCAGGAACGGATAGACCAGCGGCAGGTTGCCCAGCGCCGCGTCGGATCCGCAGGCCGCCGACATGCCCAGCGTCTTGCCCGGCAGCCACTCCAGGTTCCCGTGCTTGCCCAGGTGTACGACGGCGTGCGCGCCGAATCCGGCATCGAGCCACCGGTAGGCGGCCAGGTAATGGTGGCTGGGCGGCAGGTCCGGGTCGTGATAGATGGCCACCGGGTTCTCGCCGAAGCCGCGGGGCGGCTGGACCATCACAACGAGATTGCCGGCTTGCATTGCGGCGATCACGATCTCGCCGTCCGGATCGTGGCTGCGGTCGACGAACAGCCTCCCCGGCGGCGGCCCCCAATGTTCCTGCACGGCTTCGGTGAGTTCGCCGGGCAGGGTGGCGAACCAGTCGCGGTAATCCTTGGCGGACACCCGAATCGGGTTACCGGCCAATTGGCCCTCGGTGAGCCAGTCGGGGTCTTGTCCGCCGCGTTCGATCAGCGCGTGGATCAACGCTGTGCCATCCGAGGCGTCCGCGTCCGCGACACCGGGAAGCTCGCCCACCTGATAGCCGTGGGCCCGCATGGCCCGCAGTAGCGCGACAGCGCTGGCCGGGGTGTCCAGGCCGACGGCGTTGCCGATGCGAGCGTGCTTGGTGGGATAAGCCGAGAACACCAGGGCCACCCGCTTGTCGGCGGGGGCGACATGCCTTAATTGCGCGTGTCGCACCGCCAGACCCGCGACCCGCGCGCAGCGCTCGGCGTCAGCGACGTAGGAGATCAACCCGTCGTCGTCAATCTCCTTGAACGAGAATGGAACTGTGATGATGCGGCCGTCGAATTCGGGCACGGCGACCTGAGTGGCCACGTCGAGCGGGCTGAGGCCGTCGTCGTTGTCACGCCACTGGCTGTGCGGGCTGGTCAGACACAACCCCTGCAGGATCGGGATGTCGAGGGCCGCAAGGTGTTCGACGTTCCAGCTATCGTCATCGCCGCCGGCGGAGGCCGTGGCGGGCTTCAGGCCCCCGGCGGCCAGCACGGTGACCACCATCGCGTCGGCGTCGCCGAGCCGTTGCAGCAGTTCGGGTTCGGCGGTGCGCAACGACGCGCAATAGACCGGCAGCGGCCGCGCCCCGACATCCTCGATCGCCCGACACAGCGACTCGACGTACGCGGTGTTGCCGGCCAGGTGCTGTGCACGGTAATAGAGCACCGCGATCGTCGGGCCGGTTGCGCCGGCGTGCGACCGTGTCAGCACACCCCACGTCGGGGTCACCACGGGCGGCGTGAACCCGAAGCCGGTCATCAGCAGCGTGTCGGTCAAAAACGCATGCAACTGACGCAGGTTCTCCACGCCACCGTGCGCCAGGTAGATGTGGGCCTGCACCGCGATGCCCGCCGGCACTGTGGACAGGCCGGTCAACTCGGCATCGGCCGCCTGCTCGCCGCTGACCAGCACCGTCGGGATACCGCGGGCGATGACCGTGTCGATGCCACTCTCCCAGGCGCGGTAGCCGCCCAGGATGCGGACCACCACGATTTCAGCGTCGGCCAGTAGATCGGGCAGCTCGGCCTCGGACAGCCGCGACGGGTTGGCCCACCGATAGTTTTTTCCGCTGGATCGGGCGCTGATCAGGTCGGTGTCGGACGTCGATAACAGCAGGACGGTTGGCTCGGCCACGTGTCATTCGTACCGCAGTGTCGCGGCGATCTGAGCGGCGACCTCGCTGGCCACCGCTAGCGCCTGTCCGCCCGTCGCCGGTTCGTAGCGATCCCCCACCGGGTCGTATTCGGCACCGACGATCGAGCCGTGATCGGCCGCCAGCTCCACCAATTCCACCGACCAACCGGCCTCTTCAAGGTCAGTGGCGAATCTCCTGCTGGTTTTCACCGGCACGGCTTCATCCGAGAGACCGTGCAACAACGTGAACGGCGAATCGAGACGGTCGGCCGGCAGCCCATCAGTCGGTGGTCGACCGGAGATGGGTTCGGTGTAGGTGAAAGCGCCGGCCAGGCAAATCGTGTGGCTGAGGGTGACATCGAAGCGCGCGGCGTCGAAAGTCAGACCCGCCGCGGCGGCCCCTCCCAAAGACCAGCCGATGAGGACGATGTCGTTGCCGTTGGCGAAGTCGCGAGTGAAGTCGAGGGATCGCAGCAGTTCCGCGCGCCCACCGTCATCGGAATGCGAGTTCCAATCCGGCGCCACGACCGCGGCGCCTTGCACGGCGAGCTTTACCGCGAGCGGGCGGACTGTGGCGCGGGCATCGGCCTGCATGCCGTGCCAGAGCAGGATCACGGGATGCGATGAATCGCCGAAGACGTCGGCTAATCGACCAGGGGCGTACTCGACCGTCTCCATCCGAACGGGTGTGCCCGGCGATGACACAATGAAACCTGTGCCTGTTGCCGGAAAGATAGTCGCCGTCACTGGTGGGGCGCGCGGCATCGGCCTTGCTATCGCCACCACTCTGCACGGTCTGGGCACCAAGGTCGCGATCGGTGATATCGACGAAGCCGCAGTCAAGGAGGCGGGTAGCCGGTTGGGGTTGCGGGTCAGCCGTGGTTTGGACGTCACTGATCGCGAGTCCTTCACCGATTTTTCTCGACGCCGTCCCCAACGCGCGTCCGATCGCCTCCGCTATGCGTTGCGGCATGAGTCGCTGCGCCGAGATGACGACGCCGATCGAATGGGGAACGAACACACGTGATTTCGGTTTGGTGATCACTGAAACTACTGCCCGCGCCGGGCATAAGCCGTGCGCTTGTCGGTTTGGAGATCAGTAGTGCAAACGCGATCCGTCCGGCGCGCGGGAACATCCTGATTTGTGTCTTTTACATTTCGTGCGCGTTTCACATTGATTGCCCCGCAGGCAATCTCGAAGAAGTCATATCAAACTCATACCGGGCCGGTGGCGCCGACTTGATAGCTTGAGGTCTTAGCTCAGCCCGTCGGAGGTGAAGTGAGGACTGTGCACTTGGCCGCGCCGCTGCTGGCCGCCTCCATGCTCGCTCCGGCCGTGGCTCACGCCGGCCCGCTAGATGACTACGTCAGCCGCAACGGCAAGGCGGTGTGCGCTGCGCTCGACAGGGCCCAGACCGGGGGCGACATTTTCCGGCTTTCCCTCACCGTCGCCCACGACGGCGGATTCAGTCTCAAGGATGCGGCGAGCGTCGTCGGCCGAGCGGCCGCCAACGACTGCCCGTGGGACGAGTCGAAGTTGAGCTCCTCGGCCGGCTCGACGAATGCGCCAGCACAGTAACCGAACCACTGTGCCTGCGCCGCTGCTGGCTGAGCTCGTGCGAGATGGTGCGCAGCTTCGGCCGACGATCCATCCGGGCAACCGTGTCGCTCAGGAACCGTGTTACCGCCCGTCGGCAGCGCTGGACATGTTCGTCCGATGCCGCGACATGACCTGCCGGTTCCCGGACTGCGACAAGCCCGCGGAGTTCTGCGACGTCGACCACACGATCCCCTATCCGCTGGGTGCGACGCATCCGTCGAACTTGAACTCTTGTGCAGAAAACATCAGTCGATTGTCTAAAGTACGTTTTACAAGCTGCTGAAGCGCCGAGGGCCTGGTCGTCGCCGGGGGCGCTTCGGGAAGTGAATCAGGGCGCTGGGGCGGCTCAGAGCCGAGCGCCGGTTGCCTTGATAAGTCCGCGCCACGGGTCGAGCGTGCGCTGCCACGACCACGCCGACCCTATCGCCGACAGAATCGCGCACCCGCACAGCAGAATCCAGACGAACGCCCCGTTGGGGTTGAGCGGGCGTATGGCTGGAACGAACATGGTGCCGAGTTGCACCGCCGACGCGAGGGCCCCGACGGCGTAGGCCGCGCAGTACGTAGTGACGGTCATCCGCCCGCCTGGGGCGACACGGTAAAGCGTAACCAGTGTCCGCAGCGCCATCTGCCCGATGTAGCCGATGATGGCGATGGCCACGACGAAGTAGCCGTGCATCCACCGGTCGCCGTCGCCGGGTATTGACAGCAGCGACGGGACGGGCTGGGCCAGCCTGGGCCAGCGGCTCAGCGAGAACAACATGAGCATCAGCGAGATAGCGATGGTCGCGGGCGGGAGTATCCGCTGCACCACGAACGCCCGGACCTCGTTCGCGTCGGCGAGCCGGAACGCTATCCCCATGAAGCTTGCTATGACGGCGGCGATGAGGAAGACGTGGCCGATGAGGTCGTCCACATTCCAGTGCCCGGTGACGCCGTGCAGCAGCCTGCCGACGAAGCTTGTGCTGAATGGACACATCAGCCACAGCGCGAGGCACTGCATGACAAGGCTAAGTGTGATGGGCCGGTCGAAGTCCAAGCGCAGGGTGTAGCGCCGGGTCCAGACGCTGATTGCCGTCGCAGCGACGGCGACGGCAATCAGAAAGGTGCAATAGATGGGCATCAGTCGCTTCCTAGAAGCTTGAGGAGCCGCGCAGGCGCGGCGTCTTCTTCTGGGGCTTCGCCTTCGCCTTTCGCTTCGTAACCACCGCTAAAGGCGGGACCACCGGGCCCCGCTGCCGGGGTGTCTTCCTTGTCGATTAGTCCAAAGCTCAGCAACAGGCTGACGGGGTTCATGCCGAAGTAGTGGGCGACCAGGAGCAGCTCGTCGGCGCTGGGGTAGTCCTCCTGCTGCTTGCGCCGGTAATAGGTGGCCGCTGAGACTCCGAGCGCCCGCTGGATGTCCTGCGCGCCGACATCATCGAGCACGTATGCCAGGAGGATTTCCAGTGGTCTTCCGTTCCCATCCTTGCGTGGCGACATGTTGCACAGGTTATACCTATCCCGAGACTGGCCCAAGTGGCTCTGGCCTGCATAAATATGTCGGGCGAAAGAGAGTAATAGTCTCATAGTTGAGAATATCTTGCGTCGGAACCGCGGCTTATTTATCTGCCTTGTGAGAGCATCGCGAAGTCATCGTGTATCACGGACCAGATTGGAAGACTGGAATGGCACATGACCGCGAGATGGAGGTCATACACGAGCGCGTGGGCATTACGACCCCAAGCGCGGCTGTTGCGCTCCCGACAATTACGACCCCAGCAACGGCATCTACCCGCGCCAGTCCGCCCCGGCTCTGCCCGGCTACGGTTCCCGTCCCAGCTACGGCAACTAACCCCACGACACGCGAAACAGACTGGAAACCAACGCGATGGAGCCTGACCCGTACCACTACCCGCCACCCGAACATGCGGCACAGGCGGCGCTCAACGCGCGCGCTATCGCCATGATGGCGAAAGGCGCGCGGCTCACCGGCTCCGGTCCCGGCTGGATAGAGCTCGAGACCGGCAAGCCTTACCAGCGGCGCGTTCACATGGCGCTTATCGCGGCCACGCTGGGGCTGTGGCTACCGGTGGCGCTGTGTATCCGCGTGTTCGGCGGCGTGCGCAGCGTCCTGCTGTCGGGCAATTTCGACGGCTCCGTGTCCGAAATCCGCAACCGCGTCTGAGAGGAAACAAACACCATGCAAGGCGTGTCGTACGGGGCGGCTCCGATCTTCCCCGTGCGGTGCGGCGCACTCAAGTCCTGAGTGAGTCAAACCCGACGAGATAGGAAACCCCTATGTATCGCAACATGATTGCGGCCCCAACTGCCGTGCCGGTGGCTGCAACTCTGGCCGTCCCGCTCGCCGCGGCTCCGGCGCACGCTGACGAGTGTTTCTTGCCAGACCATCACTGGGACGCCAGCCGGGGTTACTGCGCACCGGATAGCTACCGGCCGCCCGCCAATACCGAACCTCGGCCTCTGCGTGGCTGGTACAACTACAACCCTTAAACACGACAGAACAGGAACCTATGTTTCCCCGACTTGGTGGTGCCGGTCGTGTACAGCAAAGTGCTCACCGCCACACAGTTGCCGGTGCTGACGATGGTGTGCGGGTATTCGCGGTGGGCCTCGGCGGTGTTGATCTCGACTCGTACCGCTGAGGACCTCTATGCCGGCTGGTGGCAGCATCTTTCGATGTTGGGTGCCGTCCCGCGGGTGTCGGTGTGGGACGGTGAAGGCGCGGTCGGGCGTGGCGGGCCCGCCAACCCGAACTCACCGCGTCAGTGCCACGCTTTCCGTAGCATCTTCGCAGCCAAAGTGTTCATCTGCAAGCCCGGCGACTCGGAAGCCAAGGGTCTGGTCGAACTCTTCCACGACTACCTGGAGCTAGCGTTTCTGCCTTGTCGGGTGTTCAGCTCACCGTCGTTCTTCTACATCTATCAGGCCGGCTGGCTGGTGCGGTCTGATCACCGCCAGCACCGGGTGCTGGTTGCCGCCCTGCCTACCTGTTCGAGGCCGACAAAGCGGCTATGCTGGCCCTGCCACCAGTCGGGCCGACCACCGTATGGCGGACCTCTACCCGGCTGCCGCGCGATCACTACGTGCTCTGCGACTTCAACGACTACTCGGTGCACCCGGTCGCGGTCTGTCGCCGCATCGATGTCATCGCGGCCCTGGTCCGTTTCCGTGTGCGGTGTGGCCGCGACCTGGCCGCTGACCATGCCCGTATCTGTGCCACACACCAAACGATCTCCGATCCCGACCACGTCGATGCTGCGTAGCTGCTTCGCCACAATCGCTTTGACGTCGTGAGCCTGCTCACCCATGTCGAGGTCTAACTTCGCCCCTTGACCGACTACGACATCCTGTTGGGTCTTGACGGGCCTGTGTCGTGATGGCCGCCAAACCACGTCCAGAAGCCGCGACGTGACCGCCAAGCTGTCGTATCTGACCCGGGCCTTGAAAGCGACGACTCTGCGTTATGCCGTCGACCGGCTTGCCGAGCCGGCCCGCATCGAGATCTGTAGTTACGAGGAGTTCCTGTTCTCTTTTTTGCAGCGTGTAGTCTCTGCTCGCTTATCCCACTGTGTCTAAGGTCTCATCCGGGCCGCCCGCTTCCCGTCACGGAAATCTTTGGAAGAGTTCTACTTCTACCACTCCCTCTTTCTCTAGCTCTACATCATCTCTCATCTTTTAACCCTGTTCTTCGTCACCGCCTAATTCTACTTTTTGTTTCTCGGTCCACCAGGTACCTGCTAGACACACCTGTCTATCTGTATCTCTATCCGCGCCTGCCAAGTCGTCCACCACGTCCTGTTCGCTACCGCCATCCAGTGGGTCGACCGCCTGGCCGCCGCCCACCACAGCTGCACCCTGTAACCCGAACAGATCCGCCTGGCCCTCTACCCACTGCTCGTCGTCGACGAAGTCTGATACATCCCGTTCGAGCCCGAAGCCGCCAACCTGTTTTTCCAACTGTTGTCCTCGCGCTACGTACGGGCCAGCCTCATCGTCTCCAGTAACAAACCCTTCGGACTATGTGTCGAAGTGTTCGGCGACTACGTCGTCTCCGTTGCTATATCGGGACTCGACCAACACCCTGCACTCGGTCCCCAACGGTGGCGCGTAAACCACTGCGCCGCAGTCACAACACGTCCAAGTTGTATGCCCGCCGCAACTGCACACCCGGTGACCGAACGAGCACGCGGCAAGGGCTGAGCCGGTGCCCGCGCGGCCCCGTGCTGCGGTGGCCGGACCATCCATCGACCATCGGTGGACTTGACAAGTTCGCCGACTGCGGCATGCAGGCATCAATGGTAGGGCCGCTGACTTGCGCACTCGGACGCGAGCACATGCAGGAGGCGATTAACGGCGTTCGCCAGGCGGCTTGGCGCGGCTACGCCTTAGCAGCCCTGCGTGGCGGTAGCCTCGCCAACCATGAAACCGTGGATGGTATCTGTCAGTGCCGCCTGCATCACTGCCATGGCCACGCTGGTCGCCGCGTATGTCGCTTTCGCCAAAGACCGCAAGGACCAACGAGCACTTATCATTCGCGACTTGGAGATTGCCGAGAAACTACCGGATGGCTCGAAAACCAAAGAGCTGCTGACAACCTACGCCGAGACCCGCGCAGCGCTTCTCCCGCTTGAGAACTACGTCCGATGGCTTCTACGCCGCGGGGTGTTGGGATTCGCTTTTGTCATGGTCAACGGGATAGTCGCTCCGTGGATAGTGAATCCCAACGGTCCCAACGGTGGCACAAATTGGGTGTTGTATTTTGTCCTGTTGGTTGGCTTGCTGGCGGTAATTCTTATCCCGCTCTCCTACTGGGCTTTCATCATCGACGGCCCACGGAACAAGCTCATCGACCAATACCTGTCCGAAAACCACCTACCGAAGGATAAGTTGCCCACCCAGGACTGGTACCTCAAAACCTATCGACCGGGATTGCTCACACGACGACGTTGACGCTCAGCGTGAAAACTGAATCACTTGCGTGCGCCTACTTTACGTTGACCGCGCGGAAGCGGCCACCGCGCAGACTCGCCTTGGGGCTGGCTAGTCGGCGACCGGTTCGACCGTCTCGTCGGCGTGCAGGACGACCATGCGCGGCGGGCGGTTCTCGAAGTCGGACTCGTCCAGCCAGTCGATATCGTTGACAGCAGGGAAGTTCCGCTTCCTTGCGGGCGGCACGGTCACCGGCTCACCGGCCAGGAGCGCGTCGAGCTGCCTGGCTGAGGCGCGGCCGGCGCTGTCGAAACGGCCGTGTCGCTGGCGAAGATTTTGGATAACCCCCGCGTTGTGTCACAGCAGCTGGCTGCCGCCGGCAAGCTCGCCGACATCATGGACACGCTGCACAAGGGGCCGGCGGCTCGTCGAGGTGGTCTGAAGCTGGTGCGGGCGATGGCCGACAAAGCTGGCGGCTGGGTGCCGGGCGAAGGCCGTTACTCGCTGGTAACGGCAATGAACGGACTCCAGTGATCAGCGCATCAGTCCTCTTTTGTCGGGGCAGTACGTCTCGATGGCTGCAGCGACCAAATACATGGCCAGGTCTTCAGAGAGCGCGCCGTTGGAGTTGTTCGCCACGCCCGTGGTTTCGCTGTTGATGTCCCGACCGCCTTCGAGGTCAGAACAAACCGCGTGCCCCAGCTGGATCAGCTTCGCATTGGTGCAGGAGGGCGAGCCGAGGTTCTGGCCGCTGATGCCGAAATGGGCCAGGATCGCGAGGTAGTCGGTGTCGGCGCGGGCCGCCGGGGCAGCGCGGCCAGCGCGGCCAGCGCAGCGAATAGGGGCCTCATCTTTTCGCCCTCGTTAACATGTATGCAGACGTCAACGCTTTGGAAACGCCCCCCCCCCGGGCACACGTCGGGGCACTTTTCGAGGAACAGTTGTGGTAACGCTCAGCCTTGAAACAGGTCGCCGAGCGGCTGGTTAAGACCCTCGGAGGCACATGGAGATCGTGGTTCTCCACGTATCTTCCACGGCGGTTCACTTGAAACCCGAAAACGCCATCTGAGCTGCGGTTATGCTGGTGCGCGATACTGGGGTTAGAACCTCGCTCCTCAAACGTACTTCGGCAATTCGCTAGCACCACCTACAAAAGGCGCCCCGTCCGGATCGCTCCGAAGCGGGGTGCCAGGCCCGGCCCAACAGGTTGCTGCTGCTCGCCTAGTAGGTGAGCGGTGACCTAACGTCGTTACGGTGAACAGCCACCAGGACCACGACACCATTCGCGCTGAGGAAATCCAGAAGGGCGACACCATCGAGTTGCCTGCCAACGATCCGGGCGTGCAGTGGCGCGTCGAAGAGGGCCGGGCATCGAAGCCCCCTTGCGATCAGCCCGGCGTGCGGTGGTACGTCGAGGAGCTGGTCGGCTCGATGCTTGGCAGCCCGTTGGGCGATCTTTACACGTTCACCGTGAAAGAGGTCGGGGCGGGAGCTGAAGTCGACCTCAAAATCAGGGGCCATGTGCCCGTCCGCCGCTACCAGCCAAACCAATGAACTCGGTGATGCGCCGAAAGCAGGTCTACAAGACACCTACCCGAACGGGAAGATTTACGTCGGTTCCGACCTGACCGGCACGCTGACATACTTCGGCAGCCCGAGCGCGCAAGCGCAGATCGCCGCTGATCTTCACGAGCACTTGCACGACTTGATGGCGCGCAAAAGATCCTGTGGGAATCAGAGACTGCCACTAAAGCTGACACGCTCGCGATGGAGATCAAACTGATTCGTGAGACCGGCGCGAACGATCCAGCGATCGGCTACAACTTGACGCCGCGCTGCCGCGGCCACTCAATCTGACGCTGTCTCAACGTGCTGCGCGTGCCTCGATGCCACAAGCTATTGAGTCCCTTTTGCCCACGCCCACGCGGTAAGACGCCAATCTGCGCCGACTTTACGAAGCGCAACCGTGAAGACTGAGCCGGTTGATTGACCTACCTGTCCGGAAGTTTGAACGCTAAAGTCACGGGAACAACGACATACGCGTAGTCGCCGCTGATATCGACATGCCGCGGCTCGCCGACTCCGATGTGAAGACCCGAAGCCCCCGCATGCTCAACCTTGTTGAGCGTGTCCCTGTACCAGTCTTGTGCGGCGGTCGGCCCCTGCCAGACATGCGGCGACATTCCGTCGAGAATTTGCATCGGTCAGCGCATGCTGCTGCCATCGCTGCTGAGTCGCCGCTGTTGAACGCGTCGACGTATTGGCGCACTGCGCCCATCGGATCGTCCGAATCAGGCTGACGCTGGCTCCCATCTCGTGCCACGTCATACGTCAGGCGCTCCGGGGCTGCACGCAGCGGGCAGGCCCGCTCGACGGGTGATCGTCAGCAGCACGCGCGGCGGATAGTCTGTGATCGCTGCGGCTCAACCGTCGTCATCGTGCGCATACGCGCTGATCTGCGATAACCGCAGACCACAACCTGTGACTTAGGCCAATGTTCGACGGGACCATCAGCTGGAGCCGGCCAGGCCGCCAGTCAAAACCGTGAGATCTGTCAAAACGGATGTTTCAGCCTCAGAGGTTTGCAGGCCGAAAGGCGCCCAGTTGCAACGCTTCCTAAGAACATGGCGCGGCCTTATATTAGTAGGGAAATGGGCGCTTATCAGACCCTGGTGGTCGGCACCGATGGCTCGGACACATCGTTCCGTGTGGTGGATCACGCAGCCGCGGTCGCCGCGGAAAACAACGCGAAGTTGATCATCGCGATGGCGCACCTGCCTGAGGTGGACAAGGGAGGCTGGGGAAGACCAGCCCGGCCGGATCGTGTTATTGATCCCCTCGCCGAGGTCGCCCTCGGGAGCGAAGGGGACTACAAGGTGCACGGGGAGGCCCCCGTCTACGAGATCCTGCGGGAGGCCCGCGAACGGGCCAGGGCGGCTGGGGCGAAGAATATCGAGACGCGACCGATTCTGGGTGATCCGGTACACGCGCTATCCCACCTCGCCCAGGAGGTTGAGGCGGATCTGTTGGTGGTTGGCAACGTGGGACTGGCCACACGCAGCGGCAAGTGGCTTGGCTCGGTGCCCGGCAACGTCTTGGCCAGGGCCAAGAAGACTGCCGACGTGCTGATCGTCCACACCACCGACTGAAGCATCGTTAAGAATCGTTCGGCGTACGGCCACAACCTGTATCTCAGAATAATTACCGACGACACCGTGAATGGAAATCGCCGGCGGGGCGGTCGTACACCACTCGTCCGGGTAGTCGGCTGCTGTTGCCCGCCCTGTGCCTGCCCACCGGCGAATTGCCTTCTGCCCCAACGGTGATCTGACCATCCGGCGAGCGCGGATTGGTGATGCCCAAGCGCCACCGGACCCGCGATCAAGAACGCTCCTACCGAATCAATGCCGAACGTACTCTCAATGCCGCTCACGTCGCTGCTCGAAACGAGCCGCCGCCCTTCTAGACGAAGGACGTACCGTTAACCATGCCCCGAGCCCGCGACGCCGATGCCTGCCCGGGTGCCCTGCAAGTGCACCAGGCCGCCGATGGCGCAATGGCACGAATCCGGCTGCCCGGCGGCATGATCACCGCCGCGCAGTTGGCGACGCTGGCCGACGTGTCGAGCCGATTGGGCTCGGGAACGCTGGAGTTGACCGCCCGCGGCAATGTTCAGCTGCGCGGGATAACCGACGTGGCGGCGGTGGGAGACACGATAGCCACCGCCGGGCTGCTGCCGTCGGCGACACACGAAAGGGTCCGCAACATCGTCGCGTCGCCGTTGTCCGGCCGGGTCGGCGGCAAGACCGACGTGCGGGACTGGGTCGGTGCGCTGGACGCGGCGATCTGCGCCGAAGCCAGACTCGCTGAGCTGGGGGGTCGTTTTTGGTTCAGTCTCGACGACGGCCGCGGCGACGTGTCCGGCCTGGGCGCCGACACTGGCGCGCACTGGGGCGACGACGGCTGCGCGCTGCTGCTGGCAGGGCGGGACACCGGCATCCGGGTGCCGCCCAGCGACGTTGTTGACACGCTGGTCGAGATCGCGACGCATTTCCTGGAAATCCGTGGAAAAGCTTGGCGAGTAATCGAATTGGATGATCTCCGCGACCTGGTCCCCGATGCCGAAGCGAGCGCCGAGCCCTTCCCGCCCGTCAGCAGGGCGCCGGTGGGCTGGTTACCTCAGATGGACGGTCGCGTCACGCTGGGCGCCGCGGTTCCGCTGGGGGTGCTCCCCGCCCGCGTCGCGGAATACCTGGCCGCTGTGGAGGCACCGTTGGTAATCACTCCGTGGCGATCGGTGCTGCTGTGCGACCTCAGCGAAGAGGTCGCGGACATCGCGCTGCGCGTATTGCCGCCCCTGGGCTTGGTGTTCGACGAGAACTCCCCCTGGCTGTCCGTCAGCGCGTGCACCGGCAGCCCCGGCTGCGCGCACTCGGCCGCCGATGTGCGCGCCGACGCCGAGGATGCGCTGGACCAAGGTTTCGGCGTGCACCGCCACTTCGTCGGGTGCGAACGGGCCTGCGGCAGTCCGCTGGCCGGTGAGGTGCTGGTTGCCTCTGGCGACGGATACCGACCGCTTCGCAAATCAAGGTCTTAGGGTGAGCGGGTGCTGGACTACGTGCGCGACGCCGACGAGATCTACCGGCAGTCCTTCGCGACGATCCGCTCCGAAGCCGACCTGACCCGCTTCCCCACCGATGTCGCGCGGGTCGTCGTCCGGTTGATCCATACCTGCGGGCAGGTCGATGTCGCCGAGCACGTCGCCTTCACCGACAACGTGGTCACCCGGGCCGGCGCCGCGCTGCGCGGCGGTGCCCCGGTGCTGTGCGACTCGTCGATGGTCGCGGCGGGGATCACCAAAGCGCGACTGCCCGCCGACAACCAGGTCGTCTCGCTGGTCGCCGATCCGCGGGCCGCCGAGCTGGCGGCTCAGCACCACACCACCCGCTCGGCGGCCGCCGTGGAACTGTGGGCCGACCAGCTGGCCGGCGCGGTACTGGCGATCGGCAATGCGCCTACCGCCCTGTTCCGGCTTTTAGAACTCATCGACGAAGGAGTTGCACCGCCGGTCGCCGTTCTGGGCGGCCCGGTCGGATTCGTCGGCTCCGCGCAGTCCAAGCAGGAGCTCATCGACCGACCGCGCGGCATGTCCTATCTGGTCGTGACCGGACGCCGCGGCGGCAGCGCGATGGCCGCCGCCGCCGTCAATGCGATTGCGAGCGAAGCGGAGTGACGGCGCGGGGGACGCTGTGGGGGGTCGGGCTCGGGCCTGGCGACCCAGAATTGGTGACCGTCAAGGCCGCCCGGGTAATCGGCGAAGCCGACGTGGTGGCCTACCACAGCGCCCGCCACGGTCGCAGCATCGCCCGCGGAATCGCCGAACCGTACCTGCGGGCCGGTCAGGTCGAGGAGCACCTGGTCTACCCGGTGACCACCGAAACGACCGATCATCCGGGCGGCTACGCCGGTGCGCTCGAGGACTTCTACGTTGACGCCACCCGGCGCATCGCCGCGCACCTCGATGCCGGACGCAGCGTGGCCCTGCTAGCCGAGGGCGACCCCCTCTTCTACAGCTCCTACATGCACCTGCACACCCGGCTGACGCAGCGGTTCAACGCCGTCATCGTGCCGGGTGTGACGTCGGTGAGCGCCGCGTCGGCGGCCATCGCGACACCGCTGGTGGCCGGAGACGAGGTGCTGTCGGTGTTGCCGGGCACGTTGCCAGTCGCCGAACTGACCCGTCGGCTCGCTGACGCGGACGCCGCTGTGGTGCTCAAGCTCGGCCGTTCGTATCACAATGTCCGCGAAGCACTTTCGGCGTCCGGACAGCTTGACGATGCGTTCTATGTCGAGCGCGCCAGCACCCCGGGACAACGGATATTGCCGGCCGCGGACGTCGACGAAACCAGCGTGCCGTACTTCTCGCTGGCCATGGTCCCGGGCGGCCGGCGATCGGCGAAGCCAACCGCGGGAACGGTCGCGGTGGTCGGCCTGGGCCCAGGCGACAGCGACTGGATAACACCGCAGAGCCGCCGCGAGCTGGCCGCCGCGAGCGATCTGATCGGTTACGGCCGCTACCTGGACCGCGTCCCGCCCCGCGACGGCCAGCGACGTCACCCCAGCGACAACACCGACGAACCCGCACGTGCGCGGTTGGCATGCGCGCTGGCCGAACAGGGGCACGCCGTCGCCGTAGTCTCCTCGGGCGATCCGGGCGTGTTCGCGATGGCCACCGCCGTTCTGGAAGAGGCCAAGCAGTGGCCGGACGTGCAGATCCGGGTGATTCCGGCGATGACCGCCGCCCAGGCCGTCGCCAGCCGGGTCGGCGCCCCACTGGGTCATGACTACGCGGTGATCTCGTTGTCCGATCGGCTCAAGCCGTGGGAGGTGATCGCCGAGCGCCTGGCCGCCGCGGCCGCCGCGGATTTGGTGCTCGCCATCTACAACCCGGCCTCCAAGGCACGCACCTGGCAGGTCGGCGCCATGCGCGAGCTGCTGCTGGACCACCGCGAACCCGGCACCCCGGTGGTGATCGGCCGTAACGTGTCGGGCCCCGATGAAGACGTCAGGGTGGTGCGGTTGGCCGACCTGAACCCCGCCGATGTCGACATGCGCTGCCTGCTGATCGTCGGATCCTCCCAAACCCAGTGGTATGTAGGCGATTCAGGAGATCGGGTGTTCACGCCACGCCGGTACCCGGGCTGACGTGAGTACGATGCACTGATGCGGTGTGAGGTTGCGCGAGAGGCGCTGTCGGCGCGGCTGGACGGCGAGCGGCCGGAGGTGCTTGCGCAGCAGGTCGACGCGCATCTGCAAGCGTGCGGCCGGTGTCGCACCTGGCTGATCGGCGCGGCCGTACAGACGCGCCGGCTGGCCTCGATCAAACCCGGGCACGGACCGGACCTGGCCGACAAAATCCTGGCGAGTCTCACCGAGGGATCCACCCCGCGGCAACGCTGGATGCGCACGCTGCGGTCGCGCTACCGGCGCTGGGGCCTCATTGCCGTCGGCGTGTTTCAGGTGGCGATCGCGGCGGCGCAAATCGGCGGAATCGATTTCGGCATGGTGTCCCACACGCACGGGGCGATGTCCGGTGAGCATTTAATGCACGAGTCCACAGCGTGGTTGCTGGCGTTGGGGCTGGCGATGATCGCTGCCGGCTTCTGGCCCGTCGCGGCGATCGGTATCGCGGCGATCGTCGGCGCGTATTCGGTGGCACTCCTGGGCTACGAGGTAATTGACGTCTTGGAGGGCGAGGAGACCGCGGCACGCCTCGCGAGTCACGTGCCGCTGCTGCTGGGCTTTACGTTCGCGCTGCTGGTGGCGCGGGAACGAATAGGTGCACGCAGCCCACGGTCCACTGACACTTCGGACGCGCCGGGCGACGTCCCGGCTCAACCGACCGGCCGGCGACGCGGGCACCTGTGGCCCATCAACGCGATATCTACGACGACCCGTCGTAGACTCTCCGGGTCCGCGAGACTAAGGTGGTCGATCATGACCGCGTCAAGCGACGACGAGGCCGTTACCGCACTCGCCCTGTCGGCGGCACGCGGCAACGAGCGGGCGCTCGAGGCGTTCATCAAGGCCACCCAGCACGACGTCTGGCGATTCGTCACCTACCTGTCCGACGCGGGCAGCGCCGACGACCTGACTCAAGAAACCTTCCTGCGGGCGATCGGCGCCATCGAGCGCTTCGAGGGCAGATCTAGCGCCCGCACCTGGCTGCTGGCCATCGCGCGCCGTGTGGTCGCCGACCACATCCGCCACGCCCAGTCGCGGCCCCGCACCGCCGCGGTCTATTCCGAGCAGCTACTGCACGGCGGCAGCCACTCCCGCGGATTTGAGGACCTCGTCGAAGTCACCACGATGATCGCCGGGCTTAACACCGAACAGCGGGAAGCCCTGCTGCTCACCCAGCTCCTCGGACTCCCGTACGCAGACGCGGCAGCGGTGTGTGGCTGCCCGGTGGGCACCATCCGATCACGCGTCGCCCGCGCCCGCGATGCGCTGTTGGCCGATGCGGAACGCGACGACCTGACCGGTTAGCCGAGTTCGGCGACCCAGTCGGCGGCCTGCTGCACCGTACCCACCGCCGCCACCCCGTCCGGGAGCGGCGGGCGCGCCACCATCACCACCGGAATACCAAGCGCCGCGGCGGCATCCAGCTTTGCCCGGGTCATGTCGCCGCCACTGTTCTTGGTGACCAGCGCCTCGACGCGATGCTGGGTCAGGAGTTGCAGTTCGTCGTCGCAGCGATACGGCCCGCGGGACAGCACCAACTGGTGACGACGCGGCAAAGTGCGACGGTCCGGCTCGGTGACCGCGCGGATCAGAAACCACGCGTCGCTATCCGCGAACGCCCCGACACCGGAGCGGCCCGTGGTGAGAAAGACCCGCGAAAAGCGTTGTTCTTTAACGGTTTTAGCCGCTTCTGTGTCGGATGCGACGACGATGGCCGCCCCCGGATCCCACGGCGGGCGAGCCAGTAGCAGATGCGGTAAGGCCAGTTCGCGACATACTTGCGCGGCGTGCGCGGTCATGGTGGCCGCGAACGGGTGGGTCGCGTCGACGACGGCGTCGATGCGTTCGCCTTGCAGCCAGCGCCGCAGTCCGTCGACACCGCCGAACCCACCGATGCGCACCGCGCCGACCGGCAGCGCCGGGTCGGGCACCCGCCCGGCCAGCGAGCTGACGATGTCCACATGCGGGTGCAGCCGCGCCGCCAATTCCCGGCCCTCAGCGGTGCCGCCGAGCAGCAGCACCCGCATCAGTGGGCCGGCCCGCTGCGACGTGCGGCCGAATACAGGTAGCTGTCGGTGAAACCCTCGGCGGCCAGCACGTCACCGATGACGATGACGGCAGTCTTGGTGATGCCGGCGTCGTGCATCTGGCCGGCGATGCTGGACAGCGTGCCGCGCAGCACCGTCTGCTGCGGCCAGCTTGCGAAAGCCACTACCGCAGCCGGTGTTTCGAGCTTACAGCCGCCGGCCAGCAGCTGCGGGACGATGCTATCGATCTGCGCCGCGGCCAGATGCAGGACCAGGGTGCCACTGCGCGCGAGGTTGGCCAGTTCTTCGCCGGGCGGCATGGCTGTCGACAGGGTGGCCACCCTGGTCAGCGTCACCGTCTGCGCAACGCCCGGCACGGTCAGCTCACGTTTGAGGGCGGCGGCGGCCGCGGCGAAAGCCGGTACGCCAGGGACTATTTCGTAGTCAATGCATAGCGCGTCCAGTCGGCGACACTGCTCGGCCAGCGCGCTGTAGAGCGACGGGTCACCGGAATGCAGCCGCGCCACGTCGTGGCCTGCGGCGTGGGCTTCGGCGAGTTCGGTGACGATCTGATCGAGGGTCAGCGGACCGGTGTCGACGATTTTGGTGCCGGGTGAGCAGTGCGCCAGCAAGTCGTCGGGCATGATCGATCCCGCGTAGAGGCACACGGGGCAGCTTTCGAGCAGGCGCTGGCCGCGAACAGTGATGAGGTCCGCGGCGCCGGGGCCCGCGCCGATGAAGTACACCGTCATTTCGTGAACACCCACTGGGTGACGGGCATCTGCGGTCGCCACCCGGTGAAGTCACCGAGCGGCTCGCCGTGATAATGCTGGAATCGGTGCAGCTCACCGCCATAGTGTGAATATCTCTGTGCCAGCAAGGCTTCCGATTCTACGGTGACTGCATTCGCGACCAAGTGCCCACCAGCTGGCAGCTTGCCGAGACAGGCGTCGAGGAGTCCGGGCTGAGTGAGGCCGCCGCCGATGAAGATCGCCGATGGCGCTTCGGCGCCGTCGAACGCCTCGGGTGCTTCGCCGCGTATATCGATACCGACACCGAATGCCGCGGCGTTGTGCCCGATGTTGAGGCGGCGCCGCTCGTCGCGTTCGAACGCCACCGCGGTGCAGCTTCGCCAATTGCGGCACCACTCGACGGCGATGCTGCCCGAGCCCGCGCCGACGTCCCAGAGCCGCTGCCCGGGCCGCGGCGCTAACGCCGCCAAGGTCACCACCCGGATCCCGTGTTTGGTGATCTGTCCGTCGTGCACGAACGCCTCATCCGGCAATGACGAGGTGCGCTCGTCGGGCAGATAGCGCACGGCGACCACGTTGAGGTCGTCGACCTCTTGAGGTGCGTCCTCGGCCCACTCCCCTGCGGTGCCGTTGCGCCGACGTTCCTTCGGGCCGCCGAGTTGTTCGAGCAGGCTGAGTTGGGAGGCGCCACGGCCGTGCGTGTTTAGGAGGTCTGCAAGCGCCTTCGGCGTGGACCCGTCGCTGGACAGCACGATAGCCTGGCCGCCGCGGCGTATCGCGGTGTTTGGTCGAGCGGTGACCAGGCTGATCACCTCGGTGTCGTGCACGTTCCATCCCATCCGCGCGCATGCCAGCGTCACGGCGGAGACGTGCGGCAACACCGTGACCCGGTCGGGCCCAAACAGCCGGATCAAGGTGCCGCCGATGCCGTGCATCAGCGGGTCACCACTGGCCACCACGTGTATGTCGGCTCCGTCGACAGGCAGCGCTTGCAGCGCCGGCAGCATGGGTGATGGCCATTCGCAACGGCGCGCAGGCACCGTATCGTCGAGCAGATGCAGTTGTCGCTTCGACCCGTAAATGACTGTAGCCCTGCGTAATTCACCGCGGGATGCCTGGTCGAGCCCCGACATTCCGTCGGCGCCAATCCCGACCACGACGATCATCGCGGCATCCTGCGCCAGACGGCCTGGGGCAATAGTCGCACCGCGGTCCACCCTCGCAACGCCCACGGGATCCAGACGACACGGCGCCCCTTGGCCAGCGCCCGCGCGGTGGCGGCGGCCACCTGCTCCGGGGTGCTGGACATCGGTGCGGGCGTCATCCCCTCCGTCATGCGCCCGATGACGAATCCCGGCCGCGCGATCAGCAGTCGCACTCCGGTGCCGTGCAGTGCATCGGCCAGCCCACTGGCGAAGCCGTCCAGGCCAGCCTTGGCGGAGCCGTAGACATAATTGGCGCGGCGCACCCGCACCCCGGCCACCGAGGAGAACACCACTAGGGATCCGCGGCCGGCCGTGCGCATGGCGGTGGCCAGGTGGGTGAGCACGCTGACCTGGGCGACGTAGTCGGTGTGCACGACGGCCACCGCGTGCGCTGCGTCGACCTCGGCGCGGGCCTGGTCGCCGAGGATCCCGAACGCCAGCACCGCGGTGTCGATAGGGCCGTGCTCGTCGATGATCGAGGCGACCAGCGGGCCGTGCGAGGCGAGGTCGTCGGCGTCGAACTCCCTGGTGTTCACCTTTGTGGCTCCGGCCGCCTCGATGAGGGCAACCTGCTCGTCGAGCCGGTCGGCATTACGTGCGGCCAGCACCACCGTCGCCCCGGGAGCCAGCAGCCGCGCAAGTTCAACGCCGATCTCGCTGCGGCCGCCCAGAATTAGTAGCGGGCCCGCGCCCGTGTCGTCCACGGCTGCGATTATCGCCTGCGCTAGCGTGAGGGGTGATGCCGCACACCACCACCCGCCTGACCGACGACGCGCTGGCGTTTCTCTCCGAACGCCATTTGGCGATGCTGACCACGCTGCGAGCGGACAATTCGCCGCATGTGGTGGCGGTCGGCTTCACTTTCGACCCCAAGACCCATATCGCGCGGGTCATCACCAGTGGCGGCTCGCAGAAGGCCGTCAACGCCGACCGCGGTGGGGTGGCCGTGCTCAGCCAAGTCGACGGTGCCCGGTGGCTATCGCTCGAGGGCCAATCCGTCGTGCGCAATGAGATCGACGCCGTCCGCGATGCCGAGTTGCGCTACGCCCAGCGCTATCGCACCCCCCGCCCGAACCCGCGACGGGTGGTCATCGAGGTTCAGGTGGAGCGGGTGCTCGGGTCGTCGGATCTGCTGGATCGCAGCATCAGCGAGTAGTTCTCGGCTGGCCTCAGCGTCTCCTCAGCTTGATTGCCGTAGTCATAAACGAATGAATGACGTGACGAAGCTCGCGTTAACCAAGGTGCCCGCGGTCACGCTGGGCTTTTGGGTCATCAAGGTCTTGGCGACCACATTGGGCGAGACCGGCGGCGATACCGTCACGATGACGCTGAATTGGGGTTACGTGGCCGGGGTTGTGCTTTTCGGCGCCGCCCTAGTAGTGCTCGTCACCGCGCAGATCTTGGCCACGCGCTTCCACGCGAGTCTGTACTGGGCGACGATCGTGGCCTCGACGACCTTCGGCACGGTGTTGGCAGATTTCGCTGACCGATCACTGGGGATCGGATACACCGGCGGATCGCTATTGCTGCTTGGTTGCCTCGTGGCTACTTTGGGGCTTTGGCGTTGGTCGGAGGGCACGGTATCGGTGAGCACCGTTTCGACGCCGAAAGTCGAAGCTTTCTACTGGGCAACCATCACGTTTTCCCAGACGCTGGGCACCGCTCTGGGCGATTGGCTCGCCGACACTCGCGGATTTGGGTACGAACGCGGTGCGTTGGTGTTCGCGGCAGCTCTCGTCGCGGTGGTGGCCCTCTATTACTGGACCGCAGTGTCGCGCGTCATCTTGTTCTGGGTGGCATTCATCCTGACGCGGCCGCTGGGTGCGACCGTGGGTGATTTCCTCGATAAACCCATCGCCGATGGCGGTCTGGCCTTAAGCCGCCCGTTGGCCTCGGCAGCGATCGCGGCGATTATTATTACTTTGCTAGTCTTGCTTCCGCAAAGACCAGGAACCCATCCGGATCCGGCGTCATGAGGGTCCTGCTGGTCGAGGACGAACCACGATTGTCGGCGACGCTGTCCAGGGGACTGAAGGCCGAGGGTTTCGTCGTCGTCGCTGCCAGTACGGGCGTCGATGGCCTACACGAGGCGGTCTCACACGACTTCGATGTCGTCGTTCTCGACATCATGCTGCCCGGCTACAGCGGGTATGAGGTGCTGCGTCGCATGCGGGCGCAGGACGTGTGGACCCCGGTGCTCATGCTGACTGCAAAGGATGGTGAGTACGACGAGACCGATGCCTTCGATCTTGGAGCGGATGACTATCTGACGAAGCCGTTTTCGTTTCGGGTGCTCGTGGCGCGGTTGCGCGCGTTGGTGCGTCGCGGCGCGCCCGAGCGGCCGGTGGTGTTGACCGCTGGATCGCTATCATTGGATCCGGCCCGGCACACGGTCCAACGTGATTCGACGACAATCACTTTGACGCCCCGTGAGTATGGGCTGCTGGAATTCCTCATGCGCAATAAGGACGTCGTGGTGACGAAGGCCGAGATCCTGAACAACGTGTGGGATGCGCACTATCAGGGTCCGGACAACGTTGTTGAGGTGTACGTGGGCTACCTACGGCGCAAGATCGATGTTCCCTTCGGTACCAACACCATCGAGACGATCCGAGGCGCCGGTTACCGGTTGTTGTGCTGAGGCAACACCACGGTCATTGTTGTTCCGCCGCCGACTCGGTCGTCAATGGTTACTGTGCCGCCGTGCGCGGCCACGACTTCGGCGACGATCGCTAGCCCTAGGCCGGTTCCTCCGCCGCTGCGGGCCCGGTCTGAGTCCAGACGAACAAACCGTTCGAAGACCCGGGCCCGCTCGGCTAAAGCGATGCCGGGGCCATCATCACTAACGGTGATTGCGGCGTCACCGTTTCGGTTGTCGACGTAAATGTCGACGCGTGATTTCGCGTGGCGCACAGCGTTATCCACAAGATTGCGGATCACCCGAGAGACCGCAACCGGGTCACCGACAAAGCGCGCCGGCGATATCTCGAGGTGGACCGGGCATCCGGCGCCACGCCGCGCGCGATTCGCCTCGACCTCCGCAAGATCGCCGAGAAGCACCTGCTCTTTGCGCAATGTCAAACTTTGCTCGTCGGCGCGGGCCAGCAGGAGCAGATCTTCGATCAGCAAGCCCATCCGTTGCGCCTCCGGAAGCAGGGTGTTGATCGCCAAATCCGCATCGAGCAACTCAGGGTGAGCTTCGGCGGCTTCCAGCCCAGAGATGATGGTGGCCAATGGGTTCCGCAATTCGTGCGACGCGTCGCCGAGGAACCGGCGTTGCGCGCGGTGGCCGGCCTCGATACGCGACAGCATTTGGTTCATGGTGACGGCCAGGGCCGCAATCTCGTCGCGACTGCTGGGCACGGGTACCCGTTCTGCTAAGTCGGACGCGGAGATGTCAGCCACCCTGTTGCGGATCGCGTCCACCGATTTCAGTGAGCGGCGAACGAGCCAGTAGGTTGCGGCCGCGACCACGGCGATGATGATCGGGGCGCCGGCAGCCAACAGCAGCGCGACGGTCCGCGCCGTGGCCTCGACCGCTTCGCTACCCCCTCCAACGAGCACCGTGTATTCGCCGGATGGAGTGTTGACGCGTTGACCGCTGAGCCGCATGTCGTCGTTGGGCGACAGATCGTCGGACATGCCGCGCCGCAAATTGAGGTCAAAGAGGGTTGCGGGAACTATCGGTGTCTGAGGTGCGGATCCGGCCCGCGCTATGACCTTGCCATCGGGCGCAATGAGTTGGATGGCGACCACGCGTTGGTTGGTGGTCAACAGGGCGCTGTCGAGGTGGTCAGGCGGATTGGCCTGCAGGGCCTCCGCAATGTGGCTGACCCTGCCAGCGGTGGCATCGTCCACTCCGCCCAATAACCACTGGTACAGGATCGTGACGAATCCCCCGCCCGCCAGGGTAAGCGCGAAAAATACGACGATCGCGGATACCGCGGCTGAGCGCGCGGAGATGCCCAGGTTAGGGAGGCGCACGGCAGACACCTCCACAGTTTGATTCTGCTGCGCTGAGGATCAGCTGAGAATATCCGCCGCGCGGTAACAGTGTGGCCTGCTGTGCGCGACATACATCAAGTCCGGCGAGCTTCTCAGCGGCCTCTCAGCGGCCCGCTCATACGCTGGCACTCCGAGGACAGAAAGCTTAGGGGGAAACAGTGAGCCACCAGACTGATTTGGTCTCCGACCCAGAGTCTCTACCGTCGGCCACCGCTGTCGGCGAGGTCACGCCACGGCTTCGCGGCTGGATCCACCTCTGCTGTGCGGTCGCGGCCTTCTTTGCAGGTACTGCACTGGTGGTGATGTCGTGGGCGGTGGCATCGAAGCAGGCGGGCCTCGCGACGCTAGCGTATGCCCTAGCTATTGTGGCGATGTTTGCTGTCAGCGCCATCTATCACCGCGTTCATTGGGAGTCGGCGGACACCAAGAGATGGATGCGTCGTCTCGACCACTCGATGATCTTCGTGTTCATTGCCGGCACGTACACACCGTTCGCGACGTTGGCCATGCCGCGTTCGACCGGGCATTTGGTACTGGCGATCGTGTGGGGCGGTGCGTTGGCTGGAATCGCGGTGACGCTGTTTTGGCCGTCGGCCCCGCGTTGGGTGGGCGTGACGCTGTATCTCCTGCTGGGCTGGGTCGCGGTCTGGTACGGCGAAATGATTGTGCACGAGGTGGGACTAGCCGCGGCGGTGCTGCTCGCCCTGGGCGGCGCGCTGTACAGCATCGGTGCGGTGTTCTACGGGCTACGCCGGCCCGACCCGTGGCCGACGACGTTCGGCTTCCACGAGTTGTTCCACGCTTGCACCGCGGTTGCGGCGATCTGCCAATTCATCGCCATCTGCTTGGTCGTGTTCTAGTCGGCCGCTGAAGGGGACTTCCGCAGCGGGTGCTCGGGTCATCGGATCTGCTGAGCCGCGGCAATTAGCGAGCAGCGGAGCCAGATCAGATCGAAGCCGATGTTGTGGCGTGAGTTATCGTTCGTTCCAGCCTTCGTACTCAGTGCCCGAAGTGTCATCCCAGAATTTTGGTGATACATATTTTGGTCGATCCTCCTCAGGCACGGCATCCACCCGCTGCTGAAACTCATCAAACAGCTTCCGTGCGCGAGCCAGCTCTGCCTCTGTCGGAGGAGTGACGCCCGCCTCTTCGGGCGTCGAGAAGATTTTTCCAGCGATCTCTCTGCTCACTCTAGAACTCCCGTCGTCCATGGTTCCATTGATCAGTCACCCAGTTCGATCATTTCAATAACCGTCCGGCCCGTTAACGGATCGACAGTCTTGTTCACCACGTAAAATCTCGTGCGCGGCCGAAATAAAACTTCTTGCTCGTCAGGAAACAACGAAAAAGAAGAAATATCGCGGCCCGTGCTGGACATAATCCTAAATTCGACATTTCCCGCGAATGCCGGCGATTGCGCGACAACAGGGTCAATCGTACTGCTCAGGAATGCTTTCTCAGTAACAACTTCACCTGGTTGGTATTGCGCGAGCACATCGGGTGGGAGGTCCGTGCCACGAACCACTGGACCTTCGTGCGCTGGAAGTTTCTCCAACGCGTTATTTAGTGCGGCAACGCGAGCGTGTTGAGATGCGTCCAAGGTGTCGCTCCTCAACGCTTCGTTTAGGTCCTCATATCCCAGTTCAGTGTAGTGGCTGAACGCTAACCCATCGTCCCAAGTCAGCGCTGGGACCCCGCTCGGACGATCCCCGCCGTCGTCATCAGATCCGTGAGTCGTGTTGTCGCGCGGTGGTTGTTCTCCGGGTGGGCGACTGCCCGGCGAATTGCCGTTACCAACGTCGTGCGGCGACCGCCCGGGTGAGGGGCTACCCACGGGCGCGCCCTGGCCGAGCCCATGAGTCCCGCCGCCATGCGGCGTGGGAAGCGCGGATGGGCGGCCACTCAGCGGACCGGAAGCCGGATCATGCGGACCCGCCGCTGGCGTCGACACCGGGCCGCCCCCGGGGCCAGGCACGGGATCACGCGGACTGACCGGCGTGCCGGGCGGCTCCGGAGGCTCCCACCCGGGCGGAGCGGCCGGCGGGTCGAATGGACCGTCGAATGGACCTTTGCCCCCGGATGGCTCGGGCAAGGCGGGTGCGGCGGCCGGCTGATCGATCGGCGTCTTGCCCGACATTGCGGAATCCACCCGGGCTGTTGGCTCGACCGGCGCGTCTAACGGCTTCGGATCCGGCAGCCCCACCGGACCGCCACTGATCGGAGGATCGGATTTGGGCAGTTGGCCCCCAAGGTTTTCGAAGTCCTTGGTCAAGCCGTCGCCCGCCTTGCCGATATCGGCCAGCGCACCGCCGGCGCCCGCGGCTTCTCCCAACTCACCGGCTACCCGTCCGGCGCGCCCCACCTCACCGACAGCGTCCTCGGCAGCGGCCCGCGTTCCCGCCGCAGCCCCTTCCGCCCCGGCGCCGGCCTCCCCCGCGCCAGGGACGAAGAGGGTCGCAACGTCGAAGATGTTCTCCCCCAACCCCAGCCCGGGCCGATCGCCACGCCAATCCTCAGCGTGCACAAGACCTTTGACGACACCCAGATCATTGTTGAGTGCATCGCCGGGATCGGCCAGCGCGTACAAGGGATTGGCCTTGACGACTGTCTCACCCAGACCACCCCAAGTGGACGCCGCGCCCTGCGGATCGCAGAGGAACCGGGTCGGATCTAGCTGATCGATCGTTTGTACCAGCCCGACGCCTCCCTTAAAGATTCCTTCCTCGATGTTGACGTAGGTGTCGAAAACAGTTGCCACCGCATTACCGACGGACTGGCCCAAGAAGTGGGTGAACTCGCCGCGCATGTCTTTCTCCATGTCGCGCACCCAGCCATCGAGAAGCTGCATCCCCTCCTTGATGACCTTTGATTTGGCTTGGGCATCGCGTCCCAACTGGTGCAGCAAGTCGTTGATGTCCGAGGCCACCTTTTTGATCTCCTGCAGCGCGTCGCCGTCGACGAACGACTCCACCTCATGCCACAGGCCCGACACCGTCCCCAACCGGTGCAACAGATCGCGAATTGCGTTCTGCGCGTGGGCCACATCCTCGGCGAACTTGTCCAGTGCGGCGGCCAACTTGCCACACTGTGCGCCCAAATCGCCCAGGTGGCTGCCGATCGTAGAAAGGACGGGCTGAATCAGCGCTCCTTCGGGAATCTGCTGGCCGTCGACGGCTGACTTGGGCTTGTTCAGCGCATCGCGCCCCGCGGCGAGCGCCTCACCGGAGGCCCGCCATCGGCCCGCCGCCGCACGCAGCGCGGCAACGTCCCCGTTGGGCCATAGACCGCCGACAAACGCTTCAACCAACAGCCACAGCGTTGGAGCGGCAACCCCGGGACCCAGCGTCCCCGGCGGACCGGGGGCCGCGATCTTGACCGGATCGCCCGGGGCCGGCAACACACCACCCCCGGCACCGCCGACCGTCGAAGCCACTTCGGCTTTCGAATAATTCGACGCGCAAAGTTCGATCTTGGTGCCGTTGAAGCGCAGCGCATTGATCGCGGCCGACGCGGCCTTCAACAGCGCCTCCGCGGCATCTTGATACGCCAGACCGAACACCTCGCCCGCTGCGTCCTGGCCCGTGTTGGCCGAAAATCCGGCCGTCAACGCGCGCAATGCCGCCGCCAGGTCATCACCGATCGCAACCATGGCGGCACCCGCAGCCAACAGCGCCGCCGGATCAACCGTCAAGGGGGCCACGTGCGGAATTCTGACTCCCACCGTCCGTCGCCGCTATTCACCCCAAACACGCAGCAGAGGTGCCCGATTGACCCGTAATTGCGAAGTAGCTAACCTCACCAGCCAGAGGGGGCGGAGCGATGCAACTTCAATTCATCAGCATCGCGCGGCTCATCATCGATGCCGGCGGCGATCCCTGGGCGATCAACGACAGCCTGCAGGTCGGCCGCCCGGCGCAGATATCCGACCTGGCGCAGGCGTTTCGTGACGCGGGCCAGTCCACCACCGAGTCCGACACCGCCTTCGAAGAAGCCCGCAACCGCTTCGCGGCGTCCTGGAATCGGGAGAATGGCCAGCACCCGATCAACGACGCCGCCGAAGTGCGGCGCGTGACCAAGTCGCTGGGTCTGCAAGCCGCGCAACTGCCCAAAATCGCCGATGATTTGGAGAACATCGCCGCCGCCCTGGCCGAAGCGCAACGCGAATCCGGCTGGTACATCTCGGCGCTCGACCAGGACTTGGACGATCTCGACGACGAGATCGGCGACGCTCTCGACGACGACGACGACAAGACGAGGCCAACGATCTCTACGATGACGCCGTCAACGAGACGCGCGCGGTGCTCTACCAGGTCACGCAGATTCGCAACGCCTACTCGACGGGATTGCAGAACGCGCTGGCTATTCTGCGCACCGGCGGAGGCGACCCGGCGGAGATAAAAGAAGCGGACGAGCTGTTGATCCCGCCGCCCGACACCAACCCGGCGCAAGTCAAACGCTGGTGGGATTCGCTCAGCGAAGAACAGCAGCGTCTGCTGATCGATCAGCACCCCCCAGAGTTGGTCAACCGCAACGGAATTCAAGCCGACGTGCGTGGACACGTCAACGCGGACGTGATGAACGACGACCTGCACCGCGTCGAGGATGTTGTGGGGCAGTTCGGGCTGACGCCACAAGCGCTGCGGGACAGCGCGCTTCACGACGAGGGCAACGACGTCTTCACCCACCCGGAAATGTACGGCCTCACCGCCACCGACGTCGCCCGATACCAGAACGCGGTGAAGACCAACGAAGGGCTGAACCACGACAGGGGCGACCCCAAAAACCCACGGCCCGTCACGCTGTGGGCATACGATCCGCTCGCCTTCAACGGAAAGGGCAGGGCGGCGATCGCGATCGGCAACCCCGACAAGTCGCGCAACACCGCCGTCATCGTTCCCGGCACCAACAGCAGCGTGAAGGGCGGCTGGCTGTTCGACGGGCACAACGACGCCATCAACCTCTACAGCCAATCGTTAAAGGCCGATCCGAATGACCCCACCGCGGTAATCGCGTGGATGGATTATGACGCACCGGAATTCGACTTCCAGCACCCGGAATCGGCCCTGGCCGACCCCACCAAACTGCAGCAAGTCGGCAGCCCGTGGATGGCGCGCGAGGGCGGTGCCCTGCTGGCCGCCGATGTCAACGGCCTAGCGGTCACCCATGATGGCTCGATTCCGTCGCACGTCACCGTCATTGGACATTCCTACGGGTCGACGACTGTTGCCGACGCGTTCGCCAACAGCGGTATGCACGCCAACGACGCCGTGCTGATCGGTTGCCCGGGAACGGATGTCGCGCACAGCGCTGCCGACTTTCACCTCAACGGGGGACAGGTTTACGTGGGCGCAGCTTCTACCGATGCGATCAGTTGGATCGGCGAATCGGGCAGCGGTATGCCGACCGCAATCAACGACGCGCTCGGCGACCCGCTCGGGCCGTTGGCGGGCCTGGGTACCGACCCGGCCCATTCCGGATTCGGATCGGTGCGGTTCCGCGCCGAAGTCGCCGGCACGCAGAGCGCTGTGCCCTGGTTCAATGACCACTCGCACTACTACGACATGGGTAGCGAGGCGCTGCACAACACGACCGAAATCTCCACCGGCCACGGCGGCGGCTTGGCCAACGAAGGCATGCTGGCGCCGTTCCGGGATGAAGAACGGTTCTCGACGCCGACCGAGGTGAAGACGCCGTTCGGGACGATTCCCTTGCCGCACGTCGAGATTCGAACACCCGTCACGGTCGACCTGGAATGGGACCGGCAAGGAGATTCGGTCACCAGGGATCATGGTTTCAAATAACTGCTCAGGGAGGTGGTGTCGCCGATGCGCAGAGTCGCCATCGCGCTGTTCGCGGTCACCGTTGTCTTAGGAGGATGTTCGAAGATGAATCCGTTCGGACAGGACCCGGAGCGTCCGGCAAACGCGCTTTCCGATGAGCAGACCAAGGCCCAGGTGCTCGACCCGGCCAGGCAGATCACCACGATCGCCAACTTGCAGAACGTCTCCGGAGTCTTCGGCTGGGAATCGTGTAACGACCAGGGCGACCCGCCATTTCGCGGCCGAGTGGACGTGTCATTCGACGTGCCGGCCGGGGCCGACCGCAACGCCTATTTCGAGCAGATCGCCACGACGATGATCGGCCACGGTTGGTCGGACGGCCCGCCGCCGGGCAAGCGACCCTTCGGCCGCGTCATCCACACCGGCGGCGTCATGGCGATCATCGGCAAGAGCAGCGGAACGGCCAAAGACGGTGCGGTCGAACTCTCCGGCGAGTGCCGCAACATGGGTGCTCACCGCCACGACGGCACCTGGTATGACGTCACCGACCAGCTGCACGGATGACCCGCAGGGTGAATTGACCACTCCTCACCCCGTTATTACCGTCATCACGATGTTTGTCGACACTGAATTGCTGCGCTCGGGAGCCAACGAGTCACACCGCGCGGGCGGGCACGCTCAAGAAGCGGCCGATCACCTTTCGCGCGGCCCGCTCATGTCGGGGATGTTCGGCGAGTTCGCCGCGGCCGAGGAATTCCACGACGCGGTCCGCTCGGCGCACACCCAGCACGTGCAGACCTTGCAGGCCCACCGGGAGGCGCTCACCGCCATCGGCGGCAAGGCGCATCTGGCTGCCAACGGCTTCACCGCGATGGATGCGCGCAACGCCGCGGCCGAACGGGCGGTCCGCTAAGCGGGCACCACGATGAGTTCATGCGGCCGGTTGTTGACCGACATCGCACCGTCGTCGGTCACGATGACGATGTCCTCGACCCGAGCGCCCCACCGGCCCGCGAAGTAGATGCCCGGCTCGATCGAAAATGCCATTCCGGCAACCAAATTCATGTCATTGCCAGCGACGATGTAGGGCTCCTCATGCACCGACAGCCCGATCCCGTGCCCGGTGCGGTGTACGAAATACTCCCCTAAGCCGGCCTCGACGAGCACGTCGCGGGCCGCGGCGTCGACCTGCTCTGCGGTCACACCCGGACGCACGGCGTCAAACGCCGCACGCTGCGCCCGCTGTAACGTCGAATAGTGTTGGGCCACATCGCTACTGGGTTCGCCGATGCTGTACGTGCGAGTGGAGTCGGAGTGATATCCGGGTTCGTAGCTGCCGCCGATGTCGACGACGACGATGTCACCGACCTGCAGTTCACGGTCCGAATACCCGTGATGCGGGTCGGCTCCGTGCGGTCCAGAGCCGACGATGACGAACGCTACCTCTGAATGCCCTTCTGCGACAATCGCTTCGGCGATGTCGGCGGCGACGTCGGCTTCGGTCCGGCCGACGAGCAGAAACTCGGGCACCCGGGCGTGCACCCGGTCGATGGCCGCGCCGGCCTTGCGCAGCGCGTCGATCTCGGCCGGCTGCTTGACCATCCGCAGCCCGCGCATCACGTCGGTGGCCAGCACCGGCAGCACGCCGAGCACACCGGCCAGCGGCAGCAGGTGCAACGCCGGCATGGCATCGGTGACGGCCGCCGCAACGGGGGCGCCGCCCAGCGCATCACCCACCAACTGGTAGGGGTCGTCGCCGTCGACCCAATCCCGCACCGTCAGGCCCAGTTCGGTAATGGCCGATTCGTTCAGCGAGGCCAGCTCCAGACGCGGCACCACGATCGTCGGCTCACCGGCCGCCGGCAACACCAACGCGGTCAGGCGCTCGAATGTCTGCGCCCGCGAACCCACCAGGTAGCGCAGGTCATAGCCCGGGGTGATCACCAGGCCGGCGAGGCCCGCGTCGGCGGTGGCGGCCGCCGCCGCGGTCAGCCGGCGGGCATATACCCCAGTCTCGAATCGACGAGAATCCATGGCTGGCAGGATAACCCGCATGGCCGCATCCCGAAGGTCGCCACTGCTCCTGCTCGACGGCGCCAGCATGTGGTTCCGCTCCTACTTCGGGGTACCGTCGTCGATCACCGCGCCCGACGGCCGGCCGGTTAACGCCGTGCGCGGGTTCATCGACTCGATGGCCGTGGTGATCACCCAGCAAAAGCCCAGCCGGCTGGCGGTGTGCCTGGACCTGGACTGGCGGCCCCAGTTCCGCGTTGACCTCATCCCGTCGTACAAGGCGCACCGCGTCGCAGTGGAAGATCCTGCCGACGAGCCCGACGTCGAGGAAGTGCCCGACGATCTGACACCGCAGGTCGACATGATCATGGAGCTGCTGGACGCGTTCGGGATCCCGACGGCGGGCGCACCGGGTTTTGAGGCCGACGACGTGCTGGGCACGCTGGCGTCCGGCGAACGCAAAGACCCGGTCGTCGTGGTCAGCGGCGACCGCGACCTGCTGCAGGTGGTGGCCGACGATCCCGTTCCGGTGCGCGTGCTGTACCTGGGCCGCGGGCTGGCCAAGGCCACGCTGTTCGGGCCGGCAGAGGTCGCCGAGCACTACGGCGTGCCGGCGGATCGGGCCGGGCCCGCGTATGCCGAGCTCGCGCTGCTGCGCGGCGATCCGTCCGACGGCCTGCCGGGTGTGCCCGGTGTCGGCGAGAAGACGGCGGCGACGCTGCTGGCCCAGCACGGCTCGCTGGAGCGGATTCTGACCGCCGCCCACGACCCGAAATCCAAGATGGCCAAGGGATTGCGGGCCAAACTGCTGGGCGCGAACGATTACATCGAGGCCGCAGGCCAGGTGGTGCGAGTCGCCACCGACGCGCCCGTCACACTCTCGACGCCCACCGACGCGCTGCCGCTGGCCGCGGCCCACCCGAAACGCACCGCCGAGCTGGCGACTGCATTGGGTGTGGGGTCGTCGATCGCGCGGCTGCAGAAGGCGCTGGACGGGCTCGAGTGAGCGCTACTGGGGTCGCCCGACCTCGTAGGTGCCCTTGGTGTCCTGGAAGGTGACCGTCACGTGCTTCTGCGCGCCGTCGATGCTGACGGTGCAGTCGAAGGTGCCACCCTTTTTGACGGTCGGGTCAGACCCGTTATTGCACTTGACGTCTTTGACGTTCTTGGCGCCGTAACCGTTGGTCTCGTCGGTGAGGACCTGTTGCACGCCGGCCTGAGCCTTGTTGACGTCCAGTTTGGTGGTGACGAACCAGGCCGGCCACAGGAAACCGAGCACCAGGACGGCGCCGATCACGACCACGCCGACGGCCGCCGCGATGCCGCCGATCAGCGCGCCCGACCGCTTCTTGCCCGGTTGCCCCGGCTGTCCCGATTGGTCGTAGGGCTGGTACTGCTGCGGGTACTGGCCGGGCTGCGCGTATTGATTGGGCTGGCCGTATTGACTCGGCTGTGCGTATTGGCCGTACTGCCCGGGCTGGCCGTACTGAGCGGGCGTGCCGTACTGGGTGGGCTGGGAACCGAACTGCTCCGACTGACCATAAACGGGCGAGCCGGGCGCCGCCGACGGGTATTGCTGCTGATACGGCTGCTCAGCCGGCTGTTGCTGCGGGTACGCGGGTGGCGTGTAGGCGGGGGCTTGCCAGGTGGCGTCCTGGGGCGGCTGCTGGTGTTGCCAGGGTGATCCCGCCGGCCCCACCTGTGTCGACTCCTCACCGGATTGCTGCTCGGCCTGATGGCCGGGCGACTGCCACGACTGATTCGGATCTGACCCCTGCGGTCCGCTCATTCGTTTCTCCTGTGCTCTTAAAAGTCCCGGCTGTAAACGTAGCCTCGGCTCAGCCTACCCGGCGTCAACTGCGACAACGCCGCGCCGAACGTCATTGATAGCGCGCTTGGCGTTAGCCCGCAGCTCAGCGTCGGGGGCGGCGTTGCGGACTTGGTCCAGCAGGTCGAGCACCTGTCGGCACCAGCGCACAAAATCCCCCGCCGACAGGGAGGAACCACCTCCGGCGGTGTCCGCAGCGTCCAAAGCCGCGGCCAGATCACCGGTGCGCGCCCAGCGGTAGATGGTGCTGGCGAACCCATCGTCAGGCTCACGACTCGGCGCGAGCCGATGCCGTTGCTCGTCGGCGCGCAGCGTGGCCGACAGCCGCCCCGTCTGCCGCAACGCCTGCTGTAGACGCGGAGTCGGCGCCTCAGCGGCAAACGGGGCGCTGGGGCCGTCCCCGCCGCGCGTCTCGTACAGCACCGCCGAGACCACCGCCGCCAACTCCGCGGGATGCAGGCCCGCCCAGGCGCCGGTGCGCAGGCACTCCGCGACCAGCAGGTCGCTCTCGCTGTAGATCCTGGCCAACAATCGGCCGTCGTCGGTGACCTTCGGGTCGGCGGCGGAACCCCCGATGAACTCGCGTTCGGTGAGCAGACCGACGATCCGATCGAAGGTGCGGGCCAACGAGTTGGTGGCGGCGCTGACCTTCTGCTGCAGCTGCGCGTTGTCGCGTTCGATGCGCATATACCGCTCGGTCTGGCGGATCTGGTCCTCGAGTTCGGACACGTTATGGGCGGGGTGGCTGCGCAATTGCACCCGCAAAGACGCCAGCTCCGGGTCGTGGAACTCGCCGCCGTTGTCTCCTTTTCCGCGGCGGCGTCCGGTGCTCACCTGAAGCCCCTCGACTGCCGATAGCAGCGCCGAGGCCAGGTCACGCCGGACCCTGGGCTGGCGGTGTTCGACGCGCTTGGGCAAGGTCATGGACCCGACGGGCGCCGACGCACCCGAGTAGTCCGCCGACGAAATCCGTCCCGCCCAGCGGTGTTCGGTGAGCACCAGCGGCCGCGGGTCGTCGTCGTCGCGGGCCGACTCCAGGACCACCGCCAGCCCGCCGCGACGGCCTTGGGTGATGTTGATGATGTCGCCCCGGCGCAACGCGGCCAGCGCGTCGCTGGCCGCCTGCCGTCGTTGTAGCCGCGACGCGCGGGCCTGTGCGCGCTCCATCTCGGAAATCCGGGCCCGCAGCCGGGCGTATTCCAGGATCGGGGCTTCATGACCGCCCAGTTCGGCCGCGATCTCGTCGAGCATCTCCTTGCCGCGCTCGATTCCGCGAACCAGCCCGACGACGGATCGATCGGCCTGATACTGCGCGAACGATTGCTCGAGCAGCTGGTGTGCCTGCGCGGGACCCAGTTGATGCACCAGGTTGATGGTCATGTTGTACGACGGCGCGAACGAACTGCGCAGCGGGAAGGTGCGGGTGGAGGCCAGGCCGGCCACCTCGGACGGCTCGATGTCGGGGTGCCAGAGCACGACGGCGTGGCCCTCGACGTCGATGCCGCGGCGGCCGGCGCGGCCGGTCAGCTGCGTGTACTCCCCCGGCGTCAGCGGCACGTGCTGCTCGCCGTTGAACTTCACCAATCGCTCGAGTACGACTGTGCGCGCGGGCATGTTGATGCCGAGCGCCAGGGTTTCGGTGGCAAACACCGCCTTGACCAGACCCGCGGTGAACAGCTCCTCGACCGTGTGCCGGAACGCCGGCAACATCCCCGCGTGGTGTGCCGCCAGCCCGCGCAGCAGCCCTTCGCGCCACTCGTAGTAACCCAGCACCGCCAAGTCGGCGTCGGCGAGGTCACCGCACCGGTGCTCGATGACCTCAGCGATCCGGGCGCGTTCCTCCTCGGTGGTCAGGCGCAGCGGCGAGCGCAAGCACTGACCGACAGCGGCGTCACAGCCCGCGCGAGAGAACACGAAAGTGATCGCCGGCAAAAGGCCTTCGGAATCCAGCTTGGCGATCACGTCGGGGCGCATCGGCGGGCGGTAGAACCGCGGCCGATCCTGACCTCCGTGGCCTCCTCGATGCTGGCCACCCCTCCCGGCCCGGCGTGGGCTTCGCCAGTCCGACATCCGGTCGGCCTCACGCCGATTCGCGATGTGGCGCAACAGTTCCGGGTCGACGCGCGACTTGTCGGCCGTACTGTCGTAATCGAACAGATCGAAGAGGCGCTTACCCACCAGGACGTGCTGCCACAGCGGCACCGGCCGGTGCTCGTCGACCACCACGGTGGTGTCCCCGCGCACGGTCTGGATCCAGCCACCGAACTCCTCAGCGTTGCTCACCGTCGCCGAGAGGCTGACCAGTCGCACCTCTTCGGGAAGATGCAGGATGACCTCTTCCCACACCGGGCCGCGCATCCGGTCGGCCAGGAAATGCACCTCGTCCATCACCACATACGAAAGCCCTTGCAGCGCAGGCGAATCAGCGTAGAGCATGTTCCGCAGCACTTCGGTGGTCATCACCACCACGGGAGCGTCGCCGTTGACGGATACGTCACCGGTGAGCAGTCCGATCCGGTCGCGCCCGTAGCGCGTCGTGAGGTCGGTGTGTTTCTGGTTGCTCAGCGCCTTCAGCGGTGTGGTGTAGAAGCATTTGCCGCCCGATGCCAGCGCTAGGTGCACGGCGAACTCGCCGACCACTGTCTTGCCCGCGCCGGTCGGCGCGCAGACCAGGACGCCGTGGCCTTTTTCGAGTGCCGCGCAGGCCCGCTGCTGGAAGCCGTCGAGCGCGAAGGGCAGGTCCGCGGCGAACCCGGGCAGCTCAGGTGACGTCGTCATGGGTCCCGGCGATGATGGGCTCGGGAGCTTCGATGGTCGCGGCTTCGTCGTCGGGAATCAGCGCCTCGCGCTTGGCTTTTCGCTTGTCGTGCAGCCGCGAGATCTGGATAGCGAACTCGAGCAGCACGGTCAGCGCCAGGCCCAGCGCTGTCATCGAGAATGGGTCGGATCCGGGTGTGAAGATCGCCGCGAACAGGAACATCGCGAAGATCAGCCCGCGCCGCCATGCCTTGAGCCGCTCATAGGGCAGCACACCGACCATGTTGAGCATCACGATCAGCAGTGGAAACTCGAAGCTGACGCCGAAAACCACCAGCAGGTTCATCAGGAAGCCGAAGTACCGGTCGCCGGACAGCGCAGTGACTTGCACGCTGTTGCCGACAGTCAACAAGAAGCCGAGCGCCTTGGACAGCACCAGGTAGGCCAGCAGGGCGCCGGTGATGAAGAGGACCGCCGCGGGGATCACGAACGCAATCGCGAAGCGGCGTTCCTTCTTGTAGAGCCCGGGCGTGATGAACGCCCAGAGCTGGTAGAGCCACACCGGACAGGCCAGCACCAAGCCGGCCGCCATCCCGACCTTGAGCCGCAGCATGAACTGGTCGAACGGCGCGGTGGCCAGCAACCGGCATTGTTTGTCGGCGCTGATATCGGCGCGCGCCGATTGCGGCAGGGAACAATACGGGTGGCGCAGCCATTCGCCGAGGCTTTCCAGCCCGAAGATCGAATGCGAATACCAGAAGAACCCGAAAATCGTGGTGACCATGATCGCGGCCAGGGCGATCAGCAGTCGCGAACGCAGCTCCGTAAGGTGGTCGACCAGCGACATCGTCGCGTCGGGATTGGTGCGACTGCGCCTCTGGCGTGGGTCGAGCCGCTTGAATAGCCGACCGCCGCGCACTGAAGATCTAGAACCGTTCACGACGTTCGGTCAGCGGCGCCCGACGGTGCTAAGCGGGCCGTGCCTCGGTGTGGTCCTGCTCGGCGGGCGCAGGGTCGACGCGCTGCGACTGCACCGGCGCAGGGCTCACGGGGCTTTCAATAGCGTCCGACTTGTTCTCGGACTGCATTTCGCGCATCTCGGACTTGAAGATGCGCATCGACTTGCCCAGCGAGCGCGCTGCATCGGGGAGCTTCTTGGCGCCGAACAGCACGACCACCAGGATGGCGATGATTGCCCAGTGCCACGGACTAAGACTGCCCACTTTTGTTACCTCCAGACGTCCATCCGATGCTACCCCAGTAGGCCGCGACCCCGGTGTCCTCGCACTACGGCGTGGTGGACTGGGCTACCTGGTAGGACTCAAGCGCGGCCGCGGCAGCATCCCGTACACGGAGCGCAAGCGACTCCGGTTCAAGCACCCGCACCGCAGCCCCGAAGCCCAGCACCAAACGCGTCATCCAGTCTGCCGAGGCGTAGGTCATGTCCGCCTCGCACGATCCGTCGGGCAGCTCGAGCACCTCGCGGAGGGGGTAGTACTCGAACATCCAGGACGCCGACGGCGCTATCCGCAGCCGCGCCGACGGCAGTGCCGGATCGCCGTCGAACAGCGACGTGTCCGGTGGCTTTTGCAGCATCGGCGCGGGCGGGGCGGCTGGCTCGTTGAGGGTGGTGGCGTCCACGATCCGGTCGAAGCGGAACAGCCGAACGCCTTCGGATTCGCGTGACCAGGCCTCCAGGTAGCTGTGTTCGCCGACCAGCAGCACCCGGATGGGGTCGACGACGCGGCTGGTCAGGGTGTCGTGCGAGGCGGCGTAGTAGTCGATGGCCAATGCCTTTTTGTCCCGTACCGCGGCGCGGACCGCGGCCGCGGCCCGGCTCTCCACGGGCGCCGGTTCGTCGACGGCCGACACGATGTTGTCGTGCCCTGCCGCACCGGCGGCGGCCGCGATCTTGGCGATCGCGCTGCGCGCCGCCTCCGGATCGACCACCCCCGGAATGTCGGCCAGCGCCCGCAGCGCCACCAGCAGGCCGGTGGCCTCCGGCGACGTCAGCTGCAGGGGCCGATCGATGCCGGCCGAGAACGTCACCTCGACGGTGTCGCCGGAGAACTCGAAATCGATGAGGTCGCCGGGGCCGTAGCCGGGTAGGCCACACATCCACAGCTGGTTGAGGTCCGCCTCGAGCTGCTTGCTCGTCACCCCCAGCTCGGCGGCGGCCTCGGCGCGGGTGATCCGCGGGTTGGCCTGGAAGTACGGCACCATATTGAGCAGCCGCACCAGACGATCGGACACGTTCGTCATTGCTGGCGCTCCCCCGCTTGGGCGCCGCGCAACCGGAGCAGCACGTCATCGCGCAGCGACTGCGGTTCCAGCACGATCGCGTCGGCCCCATAGCCGGCGACCTCACGGGCCAGCCCGTCGGCGGACCGGATGTCGAGTTCGATGACATCGCCGTCGCGCCCGCCGAGTTGTCGCGCGCTGACGGGCCGTCCGGCGCGCCGCAGCGCGGTGGCCCGCCCGTCGGCGACCCAGACCAGGGCCTGGCCACCGGCCGGGGTCTCGCTGACCGCGCGGGCCACGATCTTGCGCAGGTCGACATCGCCCGGCACGGTGATCGCACGTTCGGGGCCGATCGGTGTGACGTCGGCGCCCATCCGGGACAGCCGGAACGTTCGGGTGGCGTCACGGTCGCGGTCGTGGCCCACCAGATACCAGCGGCCCTTTTCGGTGATCACCCCCCACGGTTCGACGGTGCGGGTGGTGTAGGGCTCCGCGCGCGACGGCCGGTGTGGGAACTGCACGGCCTGCCGAGAATCGATGGCGGACAACAGGATTTCGAGGACGTCCTCCGACCCTCGCAGACCCGGCACCCCAGCCGACGCGATCGCCACCTGCGCGTCAGGGTCGACCTCGACCCCGGCGGCGCGAAGCTTGAGCAGCGCGCCCTGGGTCGCGGTGATCAGTTCGGGCGACTGCCACAGTCCGGTGGCGACGGCAACCGCGGCGGCCTCGTCGGGGGTCAGCTCGACGGGGCGTAACGAGTAGGCCTCGCGGTTGATGCGGTAGCCCTCGGTGGGGTCCAGCGTCGAGACCCTGCCGACCTCCAGCGGGATGCCGAGGTCGCGCAACTCGTTCTTGTCGCGCTCGAACATCCTGGAAAACGCCTCGGCGTTGGGACTTTCCGAGTAGCCCGCGACGCTGGACCGGATCTTTTCCGCGGGGATGAAGCCGCGAGTGGACAGCAGAGCAATGACGAGATTGACCAGCCGTTCGACTTTCGAGGTCGCCATTTGCTCCACGTTAGATGGGCCGGCTCGGTCGCGTACACCGACTGGCTGACGCAACACCCGTCACATGCGTCACTGCCCGGGCGAGTGCAGGCGCTTTTGACACTTGAGCTGGGTCATGCAACACGGTGTGACCAGCGTGGCTACATACTCGCGATCAGCCGCTTCACTCGCTCGTCGACCGCCCGGAACGGGTCCTTGCACAGCACGGTGCGCTGGGCCTGGTCGTTGAGCTTGAGATGCACCCAGTCGACGGTGAAATCGCGCCCCGCCGCCTGGGCGGCGCTGATGAACTCACCGCGCAGCCGCGCCCGAGTGGTCTGCGGCGGCTTCTCGACGGCCTCCGCGATGTCCTCGTCGGTGCTCACGCGCGCCGCCAGGCCCTTGCGCTGCAGCAAATCAAACACACCGCGCCCGCGCTTGATGTCGTGGTAGGCCAGGTCGAGCTGGGCGATCTTCGGGTCGGACAGCTCCATGTCGTAGCGGTCCTGGTAGCGCTGGAACAGCTTGCGTTTGATCACCCAGTCGATCTCGGTGTCCACCTTGGCGAAGTCTTGGCTCTCGACGGCGTCGAGCTGTCGGCCCCACAGGTCGACGACCTGTTCGATCTGCGCGTTGGGCTCCCGGGTCTGCAGGTGCTCGACGGCGCGGGTGTAGTACTCCCGCTGAATGTCCAGCGCGCTGGCCTGACGGCCGCCGGCAAGCCGCACCGGACGACGCCCGCTGACGTCGTGGCTGACCTCACGGATGGCGCGGATTGGGTTGTCCAGCGAGAAGTCGCGAAACGCCACACCCGCTTCGATCATCTCCAGCACCAGCGACGCGGTGCCGACCTTGAGCATGGTGGTGGTCTCGCACATGTTCGAGTCGCCGACGATGACGTGCAGCCGCCGATACTTCTCGGCGTCGGCGTGCGGCTCGTCGCGAGTGTTGATGATCGGCCGGCTGCGGGTGGTGGCCGACGAAACGCCCTCCCAGATGTGCTCGGCGCGTTGCGAAAGGCAAAACGTCGCGGCCTTGGGGGTCTGCAGCACCTTGCCGGCGCCGCAGATCAGTTGGCGGGTGACCAGAAACGGCAGCAGCACGTCGGAGATGCGGGAGAACTCGCCGGCGCGCACGATCAGGTAGTTCTCGTGGCAGCCGTAGGAGTTACCCGCCGAGTCGGTGTTGTTCTTGAACAGGTAGATGTCGCCGCCGATGCCCTCGTCCGCCAGCCGCTGCTCGGCGTCGATCAGCAGGTCTTCTAACACCCATTCCCCGGCCCGGTCGTGCGTGACCAGCTGCACCAGGCTGTCGCATTCGGCGGTGGCGTACTCCGGATGACTACCGACGTCCAGGTACAGGCGCGCGCCATTGCGCAGGAAAACGTTCGAGCTACGCCCCCAGGACACCACCCGCCGGAACAGGTAGCGCGCCACCTCGTCCGGACTGAGCCGACGGTGGCCGTGAAACGTGCAGGTCACACCGAACTCGGTCTCGATGCCCATGATTCGCCGCTGCACGTAATCGAGGGTACTGGTTATCCACGGTCATGGGCCGCAACCCCCCGCAAAGGCTGGCCCCTTAGATCCCGGAACGGGCTTCGCCTGCCATCGAGTTTGTCAAACCTGGGAAATACGAGAAATTAGCCTGGTAATTACCTGGGAAACGCGAATGGTTGAGCCCACATTATAAATGATCATCACGGACCAATGGCCGTCAAGAAACCGTAAATATCTGCCCTCTTGGCATCAGAGAATCGTAATTTTGTTAAAAGAAAATGATGCAATGTGTTGACCGTCACAACACCGTTGCGCCGTCTTGCGCCGTGCTGCGCAACTCGCTATAAAAACATGCAACGTTGCGCGACGAATAACGAACCACACGCACAAATTTCATCAATTCGGGATCTCAAAAACACATCACGACCAAAGACGTCTCGCTAGCCATCAGGAAGCGCCCGGAGAGCCTCGCCAGCGACCTCTCGCGGAAGCCCCCCTGCTGCTTGCGATCCCAATCGGCAGGTAGGGAGATTCAATGCCACTCGGTAACGTGCTGCAAGCATTAATTATGTTGACAATAGTCTTAGCTGGCTCGGTGACGGTCGGAAAACTGTTTCGCCGAATGAATCAGCCCGCGGTCGTCGGAGTAATTATCTTCGGCCTATTGATGGGCACAATATTGGCTCTCACTCCCCATTCCATGAAATCCGCGCTACTTTCAGCGACCTCAAAATCTCTCATTGAAGCCGTGGGTGAAGCGGGCCTCTTGTTGCTGTTGTTCTTGGTCGGCATCGAGCTGCGCGGCTATAGCAAATCAAGCGAGCGGTCACCGCTCTGGCAACTAGCGCCCTGCATGGCAATTCCTATCGTCATCTGTGCAGCAGCAGCGTGGCCCTTCGCGCACCGACTCGTTGGCCCAGACCGCAATCCGCTCCATGTGTGGTTGTTCGTCGGTGTGGCGCTGAGCGTCACCGCCGTTCCTGTTCTTGTACTCATCATCAAAGATCTTGGGGTCCCAGCGCCCATACCCGGCGTTGCGCTGCGAATTGCCGTCGCAACCGACGCGACGGCATGGGCGCTCGTGACGGCGTTAATCCTGCTGACCACGGACTTGGGCTCGATCTCGGTGATTGCGCTATGCATCGGCGTCGCATTGCTACTGACCGTGATATTCGTGCTACCGCGAATCGTCCAACGGTGGGCTCACGACGCCCAGGGCGCTCCGTTCGTGGTAGCGATGTTCGCGTATGCACTCGTCGGTGCAGCAGCAACCCAAGTGTTCGGCCTCCACCCCGCCATCGGTGCCGTAATCGCCGGCCTGTCCCTGCCTCCGGGGCTGGCCAACGAGGCATCGCAGCGGGCCCTCGCCACCGTGGCCGACATCCTCATCCCGGCATTCTTCGTGTCCAGCGCTCTCTCGGTGCCGCTGCAGACTCTGGCCGATCTGTGCCAATGGAGCGGTCTGCTATGCCTGCTCACCTTGACGGTCGCCGCTTTCGGTTCAAAGATCGCCGTCGGAGTCCTATCCGGCAAGATGCAAGGCTGGCCGCTGGCCACGTCAGCCAAACTGGGCGTTCTCCTCAATTGTCGTGGCGTCACCGAACTCGCGATTGCGTCGGTCGGTCTCCAATCCCACTTGATCGGACCGTATGCGTTTGCGATGTTGTGTGCGCTTGCCATCGTGACCACCGCCGTGACGGCTCCGCTGTATACCGCGATCCACAACCGCGCGCGTGTCCGTACGTCACGCGCGGATATCAAGGAAGTGGCGAGTGTCTGACGAAAGGCAAGGTTTGTGCCGATGACCTCTTTGCAGACAAAAGCCGAGCAGGTGCGAATAGAGGTGATCGAGCGTCCGCGGTTAAAGGTTCGCAAACGCCGACGGTGGCCGCGCATGAGACTCGGAGTTGTTGCGATGCTAGTGGTCGCCTGCGCGATGGTCGCGTCGCTCGTTCTATACGTCAGCGGCTCCGCATCCCAGCACATTCCGGCTCGTGGGGCACCCACTGGCGACGGCACAACAGTGACGATGGATATAGAAAATATCCAAAACAACTACAGCGAACTCGTCTGCAACCTGATCGTTAGACCCGGACCCGGCTTGGTGGATTCGACGACCGACAGTCTCAACCAAGACCTCACTGTGGCAGTCACATCCGTGACGACGCCGGTCAAGCGCACCTATGCCAAGGGTATGTTGCCCGGCTATTTCCCTGTTTCGCTGACCCTGGCGCGCGACGTCGAACGCTGGCCGTTCGATAGCTATTACACCGGGCCGATCACGGTCACCGTGTTCACGGGCCCCGAACAAGTGCCGGAGCGGGCCAACGTGACCTTCGTCGATCGGTCGACCGGCTGGAAGGTCGACGTGACTCGCGCGAATGACGCCAATGCGTCCTCACCGTACGTAGTGAAACTGCAGCGATCGGTGAGCACACTGATATTCGCAATCGTCATCCTGTGCATCTTCGTCGCGATCGCGGCAGTCGGCTTGTTCGTTGCCGTGGAGACGCTGCGCGACGCACGGAGGTTTCAGTCGCCCCTGACAACCTGGTATGCCGCGATGCTGTTTGCGGTGGTACCGCTGAGAAACGCACTTCCGGGCTCGCCGGTGTTCGGGAGCTGGATCGATCTCACGATCGTGTTGTGGGTACTGGTTGCGTTGGTGGTCTCAATGCTGATCTACGTCGCGGCCTGGTGGCGATCGACCTCGAAGACGGGTGGCCCCTAAGCGTCAGTCGCGTCTTTCTCCGAACCGGCGTCGTCGGGTTTGGGCAGCAATGCCTCCAGTGCGGAACCGGTGACCCGCCGAAACGCACGCCGCGGCCGGTTCGCATCGAGGATGGCGACTTCCAATGTCGACACCCCCAAGGTGGCCTCGTCGCTGCCGTTGGCGCTGCCCGACCGCAACGCGCCGACCGCGATTCGCAACGCGTCGGGCAGGTCGGCGTTCTCGGCGTAGGAGTCCTTGAGCGCGGTGGCGATCGGCTCGGTGGTACCGCCCATCACCACGAAATGCGGCTCGTCGGCGATCGACCCGTCGTAGAGGATCCGGTAGAGCTCGGGCGGCTTGGTCTCGCCGTAGTGCGCGACCTCGGCGACACACAGTTCCACCTCATAGGGCTTGGCCTGCTCGGTGAAGATGCTGCCCAGCGTCTGCGCGTACACGTTGGCGAGCTGCCGACCGGTCACGTCGCGGCGGTCATACGCGTAGCCGCGGGTGTCGGCGAACTGGATCCCGCCGCGGCGCAGATTGTCGAATTCGTTGAACTTGCCCGCGGCGGCGAAGCCCACGCGGTCGTAGAGTTCGCTGATCTTCTGCAGGGACCGCGACGGGTTCTCCGCGACGAACAGCACACCGCCGGCATAGGCCAGCGCCACCACGCTGCGACCCCGCGCGATGCCCTTGCGCGCAAGCTCGCTGCGCTCGCGCATCGCCTGCTCGGGCGAAATGAAATACGGGAAGCTCACTTCTCACCGCCGTCAGGGCCGAAAGTATCTGCGCGGGAACGGCTTTCAATGACTTCGCGGGCCAGTTCGGCGATGCGGCCCTCCATCACGTCGACCGCCCCGTCGGCGCCAATGCTGACCGCCGTGGGATAGATGCCGCGGACCAGATCCGGTCCGCCGGTGGCCGAATCGTCATCGGCGGCGTCGTAGAGCGCCTCCACGGCCACCCGCAGCGCGGTGTCGGCGTCGGTGACTTGCGAATACAGCTTCTTGATCGAGGACTTGGCGAAGATCGACCCAGACCCCACCGACTGGTAGCCCTCTTCCTCGATGTTCCAGCCGCCAGCGGCGTCGAACGAAACGATGCGCCCCGCGGTCTCCGGGTCGGCGGCATGGATGTCGTAGCCGACCAGCAGCGGTATCGCGACCAGCCCTTGCATCGCGGCCGCCAGGTTGCCACGCACCATGATCGCGAGCCGATTCACCTTGCCAGCGAACGTGAGTGGCAGGCCCTCGAGCTTTTCGTAGTGCTCGAGTTCGACCGCGTACAGGCGGGCGAATTCGACGGCGATAGCGGCCGTTCCGGCGATGCCCGTAGCGGTGTAGTCGTCGGTGATGTAGACCTTGCGCACGTCACGCCCGGCGATCATGTTGCCTTGCGTCGAGCGCCGGTCGCCGGCGATCAGGACACCGCCGGGGTACTTCAGCGCGACGATGGTCGTCCCATGTGGCAACTGGGCCGCGGCCGCGCTCGCCGGTGCGCCGCCGCCCAGGCTCGCCGGTAGCAGTTCCGGCGCCTGGCGACGGAGAAAGTCAGCGAACGAGGATAGGTCTACAGCGGAAGAGTTAAGCGACAGGCGATCAGAGAACTGCCAGGTCACTGTCCGCCCTTTTGGACGTACGCGCGGACGAAGTCCTCGGCGTTCTCCTCCAGGACGTCGTCGATCTCGTCGAGCAGATCGTCGGTGTCTTCAGCCAGCTTCTCGCGACGTTCCTGGCCCGCGGCCGTCGCGCCGGTGGGGTCGTCGTCCTCGCCGCCACCACCGCCGCGTTTGGTTTGCTCCTGCGCCATCGCCGCCTCCTGCTTCGTGATACGCCGCGGCGCTTGGCACGCACGCAAGCTTTTCTCTACCTTACCGGTCAACACCGACGTTCCTCGGGTCAACGGGCCTTAGCTGGTGAGTTGTTCCACTAATTCGGCAGCGCTGTCCACCGAGTCCAATAGTGCTCCAACGTGCGCCTTGCTGCCGCGCAGCGGCTCCAGCGTCGGGATCCGGACCAGCGAATCGCCGCCCAGGTCGAAAATCACCGAATCCCAGCTGGCCGCGGCGATGTCCGCCCCGAACCGGCGCAGGCATTCGCCCCGGAAATAGGCGCGGGTGTCCGTCGGCGGGTTATCCACCGCTTCGATGACCTGGTGTTCGCTGACCAGCCGTTTCATCGAGCCGCGCGCGACCAGCCGGTTGTACAGGCCTTTATCCAACCGCACATCCGAGTACTGCAGGTCAACGAGGTGCAACCGGGGCGCCGACCAGCTCAGGTTCTCCCGCTGCCGGAAACCTTCCAGCAGCCGGAGCTTGGCCGGCCAGTCCAGTATCTCGGCACAGTCCATCGGGTCCCGCTCGAGCTGGTCCAGCACGTGCGCCCAGGTTTCGACGACGTCGGACGCGCGGGGGTCCGGGTCGCGACCGTCCACCAGCTTCGCCACCCGGTCGAGGTAGATCCGTTGCAGCGCAAGGCCGGTCAGCTCGCGGCCGTCCACCAGCGCCACCGCGGTCCGCAGCGACGGATCCCGGCTGATCGCGTGCACCGCGTGCACCGGCCGGGCCAGTGCCAGATCGGACAGGTCAATGCCGTGTGCCGGGCCTTCTTCGATCACGTCGAGCACAAGTGCGGTGGTGCCCAGCTTGAGGTAGGTCGACGTCTCCGCCAGGTTGGCGTCCCCGATGATGACGTGCAGCCGGCGGTAGCGGTCGGCGTCGGCGTGCGGTTCGTCGCGGGTGTTGATGATGCCGCGCTTCAGGGTGGTCTCCAGCCCCACCTCGACCTCGATGTAGTCGGAGCGCTGGGAGAGCTGGAAACCGGGCTCGTCGCCGGAGGACCCGATGCCGACCCGCCCGGAGCCGGTCACCACCTGCCGGGAGACGAAAAACGGGGTCAGACCGGCGATGATGGCGGAAAACGGCGTCTGCCGGCTCATCAGGTAGTTCTCGTGCGACCCGTAGGAGGCGCCCTTACCGTCGACGTTGTTCTTGTACAGCTGCAGTTTCGCGGCTCCGGGCACGCTGGCGACGTGGCGGGCGGCGGCTTCCATGACGCGCTCGCCGGCCTTGTCCCAGATCACCGCGTCCAGCGGGTCGGTGCACTCGGGCGCGGAGTATTCGGGGTGCGCATGGTCGACGTAGAGGCGCGCCCCGTTGGTCAAGATCATGTTGGCCGCGCCTACCTCGTCGGCGTCGACCACCGGCGGGGGGCCGGCCGAGCGGCTCAGGTCAAAGCCGCGGGCGTCGCGCAGCGGCGATTCCACCTCGTAGTCCCACCGGGTGCGTTTGGCGCGCTGGATGCCAGCGGCGGCGGCGTAAGCCAGCACCGCCTGGGTCGAGGTGAGGATCGGGTTGGCCGTCGGATCCGACGGCGACGAAATGCCGTACTCGACCTCCGTCCCGATAATCCGTTGCATGACTTAAAGACTACGGGCCGAGCCTGGACGATTTAGGGTGGCCCGTGTGAGGCGCCAAGCAGCGGTGAGCGCCGACGGGGATCGAAGGGGTAATCGTCGCGATCGTCGCCGGCGCTCTGCCGGTGTCCGTCCTCATCGCTACCGCAACGCCGCAGCGTCGGCCGGGCTACCCTGATGTCCGCCCCCACCCCACGATCCCTATCCCACGATCCCGATCCCACGATGAAGTGCGAGGACCAATGACCGACCTGTCCGGAAAACGCTATGGCGAGGTGCTTCTCGTGACCCCGGGCGAGGCCGGTCCGCAGGCCAACGTCTACAACAGCTTCCCGCTCAACGACTGTCCCGCCGAGCTCTGGTCCGCGCTCGACGCGCACGCCATCGCCACCGAAAACGGCGCCGCCGCCGCTCTGCTCAACGGCCCGCGCTATTGGCTGATGAACTCCATCGACAAGGAGCAGCAGGGCATCCAGCTACGAAAGACCTTCGGCGGCATCGAGATGATCTTGCAGGCCACGGTCGTACTGTCGTCGATGGACCCCGCGCCCTACAGCGCCAACAAGGTGACCCGCCACACGGTGTTCGTCTTCAACGCCGGCGAGGAGATCTACGAGCTCCAGGACCCGCACGGTCACCGTTGGGTCATGCAGACCTGGAGTCAGGTGGTCGACCCCGACCTGTCGCGGGCCGACCTTCCGAAGCTGGGCGATCGGCTCAAGCTCCCCGACGGATGGTCCTACCGCACGCAAGTGCTCACCGAACAGCTGCGGATAGACACCACGTCGCGCGCGGCCCAGGTCACCCAGGACGACCTGACCAACAGCTATTCGCTGGTGACCGTCTAGTGGTGATCGCAAGCGCGGCGAAGCCGGGCGCAGCGGGTCACCACCATGTATATGAGCCTTACAGGTACTGACCGAGGTTGGACTCGGTGTCGATGGCCCGCGATGCGCTCGACGACTTGCCGGTGACCAGCGTGCGAATGTAGACGATCCGCTCGCCCTTCTTGCCCGAAATCCGTGCCCAGTCGTCGGGGTTGGTGGTGTTGGGCAGGTCCTCGTTCTCGGCGAACTCGTCGACGATCGAGTCGAGCAGGTGCTGGATGCGCAGGCCCGGCTGGCCCGTGTCCAGCACCGACTTGATCGCGTTCTTCTTCGCGCGGTCGACGACGTTCTGGATCATCGCCCCGGAGTTGAAGTCCTTGAAATACATGACTTCCTTGTCACCGTTGGCGTAGGTGACCTCCAGGAATCGGTTGTCGTCGATCTCGGCGTACATCCGCTCGACGACCTTTTCGATCATCCCGGCGATGCAGGCTCCGCGGTCGCCCTCGAACTCGGCGAGATCATCGGCATGCAACGGAAGCGTCTCGACCAAGTACTTCGAGTAGATGTCTTGCGCCGCTTCGGCATCGGGCCGCTCGATCTTGATCTTCACGTCGAGACGCCCGGGCCGCAGGATCGCGGGGTCGATCATGTCCTCGCGGTTGGAGGCGCCGATCACGATGACGTTCTCCAGGCCCTCGACGCCGTCGATCTCGCTCAGCAGCTGTGGAACGACCGTCGTCTCGACGTCCGAGGAGACCCCGGTGCCGCGGGTGCGGAAGATCGAGTCCATCTCGTCGAAGAACACGATCACCGGCGTGCCCTCGGAGGCCTTCTCACGGGCCCGCTGGAAGATCAGGCGGATGTGGCGTTCGGTCTCGCCGACGAACTTGTTGAGAAGCTCGGGGCCCTTGATGTTGAGGAAGTAGGACTTAGCCTCGCGGGCGTCCTCGCCGCGAACCTCGGCCATCTTCTTGGCCAGCGAGTTGGCCACCGCCTTGGCGATCAGCGTCTTGCCGCAGCCGGGCGGGCCGTAGAGCAGCACGCCTTTGGGCGGACGCAGCGCGTACTCCCGGTACAGATCCTTGTGCAGGAACGGCAGCTCCACCGCATCGCGGATCTGCTCGATCTGGCGGGTCAGGCCACCGATATCCAGGTAGCTGACGTCGGGCACCTCTTCCAGCACCAGGTCCTCGACCTCGGCCTTGGGGATGCGTTCGAAGGCGTAGCCAGCTTTGGTGTCGACCAGCAAAGAGTCACCAGGCCGCAACTTGCGCGGCCGGGTGTCGTCGTTGAGGGCATCGGGGTGCCCTTCGGGCAGATCCTCGGCGACCAGCGGGTCGGCCAACCACACGATGCGCTCCTCGTCGGCATGCCCGACGACAAGGGCGCGGTGACCGTCAGCGAGTACCTCGCGCAGCGTGGAGATCTCGCCGACCGATTCGAACGTGCCGACCTCGACGACGGTCAGGGCTTCGTTGAGCCGAACCGTCTGGCCCTTGCGCAGGGTGTCGATTTCGATGTTGGGCGAGCACGTCAGGCGCATCTTGCGACCCGACGTGAACACGTCGACCGTCTCGTCGTCGTGAGCGAACAGCAGCACGCCGTAGCCGCTGGGCGGTTGCCCCAGCCGGTCGACTTCCTCTCTCAGCGCCAATAGTTGTTGGCGTGCTTCTTTAAGAGTTTCCATTAATTTGGAATTGCGGGAGGCAAGCGAGTCGATGCGGGCTTCGAGCTGATGCACATCGCGAGCGGAGCGGGCGCTCCCATGCGACCCAGCTGCTTGCTCGAGTTGCTCGCGCAGCACCGCTGCCTCACGGCGTAGTTGTTCCAGTTCGGCCGCATCGCCGCTGGACATGTCGGTTTCACGAGGTATCCGGAATGGTTCAGAACGCTCTGACTCACCCATGTTGCGCTCCTTTCCCGCCTCGAAATGACGCGGTGGATACTCCAACGCTACCGGCGATTCCCCATTTACGTGTGCAGTCAAACCCTGTCGAAAAGTTACGAATATGGTCACGCTGGTAACCTCGGCATCAAATCCGGCCGAGCGAAAGGACGCCGGTGCCGATAAAACCCCTCACCACGCGCGTGGCAGCCATCGCCGTCGTTGCCGGAGCCGTCGCAAGTGTGACTTCCGTTGCACCCGTTGGCTCGTCCGGCGCGCCGCACTCCCCCGCCGGCTGAATGCTTCCGTATCCCTGGTTCCCTGCCAACGCCAGCAGAGCCTTCAGCGCCTTCTGCGCCGCGGTCGCTACGGCGGTGTTCGTGCTTTCGGGATGTTCGTCGCATCGGTCCAAGCCACCGTCTTCGGAGCCGTCGGGCGCCCAGTCGGTGTCCGCCCCGTCGAGTCCGGCGAGTGTTCCTCCCGCAGCCCCCCTGCCCCCGCCCGAAGCCCTCACCGATGTGCTGGGTCGCCTGACCGACCCCAACGTGCCGGGCACCAACAAACTCAACCTCGTCGAGGGCGCGACCCCCGACAGCGCGGCCACCCTGGATAAGTTCACGAACGCCTTGCGCGACAACGGGTACCAACCGATGACCTTCGTGGCGGACAACATCGCGTGGTCGGACAAAAATCCGGCTGACGTGGCGGCCACCGTCACGGTCAAGACCGCCCGCGCCACCAACGGCGTGTTCACGTTTCCGATGGAGTTCGCCCCCTCGCAGGGCGGCTGGCAGCTCTCGAAGCGCACTGCGCAAACGCTGCTGGCGTTGGGCAACTCGCCCAGTCTGAGCACTTCGGCGCCCGCGCCGCCACCGGCGCCGGAACCGGCGCCGCTACCGGCACCCGCTCCCGCACCGGGACCGGCGCCGGAACCCGCACCAGCGCTTCCCCGGTAACCACTAGATGTGGATCGGCTGGCTCGAGTTCGATGTGTTGCTGGGTGACGTGCGATCACTCAAACAGAAGCGGTCGGTGATCCGTCCTGTCGTCGCCGAACTGCAGCGCAAGTTCAGTGTGTCGGCCGCCGAGACCGGCTCGCGCGATCTGCACCGCCGCGCGGGCATCGGAGTGGCCGTGGTGTCCGGTGACCGCAGCCACGTCGTCGACGTTCTCGACGCGGCCGAACGCCTGGTGGCCGCGCGACCAGAGTTCGAGTTGCTGTCCGCCCACCGGGGCCTGCATCGCAGCGACGACTAGTGGTCTTGGCTAGTGGTCTCGGCCCGGGCGCTTGCGGCCCAGCGGCGTCGGGGCGACCGCGCCCGGCGCGAGTCTGCGCGCCGTGATCAGAAACGCGGTGTGCCCGCGCATCGAGTGCTGCGGCCGAACGGCCAGTCCGACGACGTTCCAGCCGCGCTGCAGCGTCTCCCACGCCCGCGGTTCGGTCCAGCACTGCTGCGCCCGCAACGCCTCTACGGCACTCGACAGCTGGGTCACGGTGGCCACGTAGATCACCAACACACCGCCGGTAGCCACCAGTCGCGACACCGCGTCCAGCACCTCCCACGGCGCCAACATGTCCAGCACCGCCCGGTCGACGGAGCCGTCGGGCAGCTCAGAATCGGCGACGTCGCTGATGATCAGCTGCCAGTTGTCCGGCAGCCCGCCCTGGACGCCGTGGAAGACCGAGACGTTGCGGCGGGCGTGCTCGGCGTGGTCGGCGCGCTGTTCGTAGGAGATGACCCGGCCCTGCGGCCCGACCGCGCGCAGCAGCGAGCACGTCAACGCACCGGAGCCGGCGCCGGCCTCCAGCACGCGCGCCCCGGGAAAGATGTCGCCCTCGTGCACGATCTGGGCGGCGTCCTTGGGATAAATCACCTGCGGACCGCGCGGCATCGACATCGTGTAATCAACCAGCAGCGGGCGGAGCACCAGAAAGAATGCGCCGTTGCTGGACTTGACGACGCTGCCCTGCTCCAACCCGATGAGGGCGTCGTGGGCGATCGAGCCGCGATGGGTGTGAAACTCACTGCCCGGGGTCAGTTCGATCGTGTAATGGCGGCCCTTGGCGTCGGTGAGCTGGACGCGCTCGCCAACAGTGAACGGACCGGTTGCTGGCACGCCATCTAGCGTGCCAGCCGACGCGCCGTGTGCGGTGCTCGGGGTTGTCGGCGCGCCGCCCTACAGTGCGGTTATGACGGACCAGCCGGACACACCCCAGGTCCGGCCGCCCTGGAGGCCGGCACTCTCGCCGTCGCGGGCCGCGGACTTCAAGCAGTGTCCACTGCTGTACCGGTTCAGGGCGATCGACCGGCTGCCCGAGGCGCCGTCGGCCGCGCAACTACGGGGATCGCTGGTGCACGCGACGCTCGAGCAGCTCTACGGCCTGCCGGCGACGCAACGCGGCCCGGACACCGCGCGCTCGCTCGTGGAGCCCGCATGGGAACGGATGATCGCCGAGGAGCCCGCGCTGGCCGACGAGCTGGCCCCTGAGCTGCGCACCCAGCTGCTCGACGAGGCCCGCGCGTTGCTGTCCGGCTACTACCGGCTCGAAGACCCGACGCGGTTCGACCCGGACAGCTGCGAACAACGCGTCGAGGTCGAACTGGCCGACGGGACACTGCTGCGCGGCTTCATCGACCGCATCGACGTCGCCGCCACCGGCGAGCTGCGGGTGGTCGATTACAAGACCGGCAAGGCGCCGCCGGCCGCGCGGGCTGGGGCCGACTTCAAGGCCGAGTTCAAGGCGATGTTCCAGATGAAGTTCTACGCGGTGGCACTGCTGCGTTCACGCGGTGTGCTGGCCACGCGTCTGCGGCTCATTTACCTGGCCGACGGGCAGGTGCTGGACTACACGCCGGAACACGACGAGCTGCTGCGCTTCGAAAAGACGCTGATCGCCATCTGGCGCGCGATCCAATCCGCAAGCCAGACAGGCGATTTCCGTCCCAGCCAGTCACGGTTTTGCGCGTGGTGCCCGCACCAGAAACACTGTCCCGTGTTCGGTGGGACACCACCGCCCTACCCCGGGTGGCCCGAGCAGTTGCTGGCCGGCTAATCGAGCGGCGACATTTCCTGCAGCATCGTCGGAATGAGCTCGCTGACCGTGGGGTGGATGTGCATGGTGCGCGCCAGCGTGGTGTAGGGAGCATTGGCGGACATGATGTCCAGAATGCAGTGAATGGATTCGTCGCCGCCCACCCCGAAGATGGCCGCGCCTAGGATCTGCTGCGTGTCGGCGTCCACCACGACCTTCATAAAGCCTTGCGTCTCACCCTTTTCCACGGCTCGGCCGACCCTGGTCATCGGCCGCTTGCCGACGAGTGCCTTGCGACCCGACGCGCGGACCTGTTCGGCGGTCATGCCGGCGCGTCCCAGTGGAGGATCGATATACAGCGCATAGGTGGTGATGCGATCGCTCACGCGCCGCGGGTCATCGTCGAGCAGGTTGGCGGCGACTATTTCAAAGTCGTTGTACGACGTGTGCGTGAAGGCGCCCTTGCCGTTGCAGTCACCCATTGCCCAGATGTGGTCGACGTTGGTCTTGAGCGCGTCGTCGACGACGATGTAGCCGCGGGCGTCGGTCTGTACACCGGCGGCCTGCAGACCCAGATCGTCGGTGTTGGGTTGCCGGCCCACCGCCATCAGCAGATGGCTACCCTCAATCGGTGCGGAACCGGCACCGGGCGCTAGTTCAAAGTCTTTGTCGCGCTTGCTGATTCGGATGTCTTTGGCGCCGAGAACAACGTCGATTCCTTCGGCTTCCAGGATCTCTTTGATGGTGGCGGAGACGTCGTCGTCCTCGCGGGCAGCCAGCCGCGGGCCCCGTTCGACGACGGTCACCTTGGCGCCGAAGCGGCGGTACATCTGCGCGAACTCCAGCGCGATGTAGCTGCCGCCGACGATGACGAGATGGGATGGCACCGTGTCGAGTTCGAGGATCGAGACGTTGGTCAGGAACTCGATATCGGCGAGCCCCGGGATGTCCGGCACCACCGCACGGCCACCCACATTGAGGAAGATCCGGTCGCCGCGCAACAGCTGGTCATCGACCCGCAGCGTGTGCGGGTCCTCGAAGCGGGCGTGACCGCGAACGAGAGTGCACCCGTCCATGCCTTCCAACCAGCTTTCGACACCCCCGCGGTCGTCGAGCATGATCTTGTCCTTGCGGGCCTTGACTTTCGCCATGTCCACGCTGACCGGCCCGGTCCCGATGCCATATTCCGCACCGCGGCGCGCCAGCTGCGCGGCGTGCGCGCTGGCGACAAGTGTTTTGGTCGGGATGCAGCCGTTGTTGACGCAGGTGCCGCCGACGTGTTTGCGCTCCACGATCGCGACGCGCTGCCCCGCCGCGGTCAGGCGCCCCGCCAGCGGGGGTCCCGCCTGGCCGGCGCCAACGATAATCGCGTCGAAATGCGCTGTCACAGAGCGGCCGTCGCCGCCACCACGGCGAACCCACCCAAGACCGCGACCGCATCCTCGAGCAGCGCGATCGGTAAGTCCTTGCCGCCGGTCGCGGCTACCAGCCGCTTTCGCGCCTGGTAGCCCCCCAGCGTGCCGAGCACCGCACCGATGATGCCGGCACCGAGGCCACCCCACTTGTAGCCCCACACGGTGCCCAGAACCGCGCCGGCGAAGGCGCCCATGATGATCCGGGCAGCAAACACCGGCGGCGCGGTGCGCGGCGGTGTCTTGGGAAGTTTGTCGTTGACCAATTCGGCCACCGCGAGCAGGCTCAGCACGGCAACCGTGATCTTGCTGCCCATCCAGGACGCCCAGGTGTGGTCGAGATTGAACCACGTGAGCGCGGCGGCCCAAGCAACCACGGCCGGTGCCGTGAGCGAACGCAGTCCGGCGACGACGCCGATCAGTAAAGCCATGAGCAGGACGAGCAAATGATGTGTCACGGCGACCCTCCTGGGTTGTTCGCGCATCGGCCCCTGCGGACGCTAACACAGCTCACGGCCCTCTGACACCTGTCAGACGGTCAGAATCGGCAGAACCGGATATCGGAAGCCAGAATCGCTTTGGCCCCGATGGCGGCGAGCTCATCCATGATTTCGTTGACACCGCGGCGGGGCACCAGTGCGCGGACCGCGACCCAGTCCGGGTCGGCGAGCGGGGCGATGGTCGGTGACTCCAGTCCCGGCGTGATCGACGTGGCTTTGTCCAGCGCCGAGCGTGGGCAGTCGTAATCCAGCATCAGATACTGCTGACCGAACACCACACCCTGAACGCGCGCGACCAGTTGGTCACCCGCCGCGCTTTGCTGCCGGTGGCCGCCGTCGGCGCGTTCGATCAACACCGCCTCCGAATCACACAGTGGCTCACCGAATGCCACCAGATGATGCATGCCCAGGGTGCGGCCGGACCCCACCACGTCGGCGATGGCGTCGGCCACCCCGAGTTGCACGGAGATCTCCACGGCACCGTCGAGCCTGATGACCGTCGCATCAATGCCCTTGGCGGCCAGATCTTTCCGGACCAGGTTCGGGTAGGCGGTGGCGATGCGCTTTCCGGCCAGATCGGCCGCTGTCCACTGCTGTCCGGCGGGGCCGGCGTAGCGGAAACTGGACGACCCAAAGCCCAGCGCCAGTCGTTCGCGCACGGGCGCATCCGAGTCGAGCACCAAGTCCCGTCCGGTGATGCCGAAGTCGAGTTCTCCCGACCCGACGTAAATGGCAATGTCCTTGGGCCGCAAGAAGAAGAACTCGACGCGGTTGGCCGGATCGAGAACCGTGAGGTCTTTGGGGTCGGTGCGACGTCGGTAGCCGGCCTCCGAGAGAATCTCGCTGGCCGGCTCGCTCAGCGTGCCCTTGTTGGGAACCGCAACGCGCAGCATCTTCACAGCTTCCGGTAGATGTCGTCGAGCGACAGTCCGCGCGAGATCATCAGCACCTGCGTCCAGTACAGCAACTGGCTGATTTCCTCCGCCAACGCCTCGTCGGGTTCGTGTTCGGCGGCCAGCCACACCTCACCGGCCTCCTCCAGGATCTTCTTGCCCAGAGCGTGTATGCCGCCGTCCAAGGCGGCGACCGTGGCGCTGCCGGCTGGGCGGGTGCGCGCACGATCGCCGAGTTCGGCGAACAGCTCTTCGAAGGTCTTCACGGCCAGCGATTGTTTCACGTGCGGGCGAGCAAAGTCACGGCGGTTTCTCGAGGGCGACGTACGGTGAGGCATGCAGTTCTCTGAAATCGCAGTCGACGTCGACGGCGCCCGCGGGGACATCACACTGAACCGACCAGCGAAGCTGAATCCGCTCAGCACCACCACCCTGAACGAATTAGTATCCGCTGCAAGGTATCTCGACACGCTTGCAGAGGTGAAAGTTGTGGTGGTGGCCGGCAACGGCCGGGCCTTCAGCGCGGGTGCGGACCTTGCCTCATTCACCGCAACCGAAACATCCGCTGCCCTGGCACGTGATGCGGCCGATGCCGGGCGTCGGATGGCGGATGCCATCGAATCGATGCAGGCGGTGACTATCGCCAAGATCCACGGCCATTGCGTCGGGGGTGGCGTGGTGCTGGCCTGCGCCTGCGACTTGCGTATCGCCGCCGACGACACTCGCTTCTCGATCCCGGAAGTCGATCTGGGCATTCCGCTGGCCTGGGGAGGCATCCCCCGGCTAGTGCGGGAGATCGGCCCGGCCAGGACCAAGGAACTGGTGATGACCTGCCGGCCCTTCGGTGCCGCCGAAGCTCTCGCTGCAGGCTTTCTGAACCGGACGGTTCCCGCCTCCGACCTCGCCGCCGCAGTCGATGAACTGGTCGGGCAGCTGACCGCCAAGTCCGCTTTGACGCTGACTGCCACCAAGCGTCACACCAACGCCGTCACCGAATCCATGGTCGGCACCGTGCGGGCGTGGAATGACGCCGACTCGCTGGTCACCGCATTGCGCGATGCTGAGTCACGCGCCGCCGGCGCGGCCTACCTGAAGGGAATAGGACGCTAAACGTTGAAGTACTTGGCCTCGGGAGGGTGCAGCACGAAGGCGTCGGTGGACTGCTCGGGGTGCAGCTGCAGCTACTCAGACAGCGTAACGCCGATGCGTTCATGAACCAGATGCGCGGACTCAGCGCCGAATTACTCATGCTCGATCGATGAATCTCAGCCTCCGGATGGCGCGCCGGAACCTACTCCGGTTGGCGGATGATGACAGCAGACCCCGGGCGCGGATTGGGCAGCCGAGATGTCGTACCCGGCTGCGATGATGAGGTTATGTCTTTGACCGCATCGTTGGGCTCTGCGGCAACACGCCCCGACCAGCGCGTTGAGGTGCTGTTCGAGGAGTTGGCGGAGTTGGCCGGTCAGCGCAACGCGATTGATGGGCGCATTGTGGAGATCGTCGCCGAACTGGATCGCGATGAGCTCTGCGGCGCCACGGGCGCACGCTCGGTCGCGGCGTTGGTGGCCTGGAAGATCGGCTCGTCATCGGCAAACGCCCACACGATCACCACCGTCGCGCGCCGGCTTGAGGCGTTTCCGCGCTGCGCCCAAGGCATGCGAGAGGGTCGACTGTCGCTGGATCAGGTCGGCGTCATCGCAGCGCGGGCGGGTGAGGGATCTGATGAGCATTACGCCCAGTTGGCGCGCTGCGCCACGGTCAACCAGCTGCGCACCGCGGTCAAGCTAGAACCGCGACCCGAACCCGATTCTCGGCCTGAACCACAGCGCTCGATCACCAAGACCTCCAACGAGGAGTTCAGCTGCTGGCGGATCAAACTTCCGCACCCCGACGCGGCGAAGTTCGATGCGGCGCTGGCGTCTCATCGTGATGCGCTGATCATCGAATGGAAGCAAGATCACGGCGATGGCGAGCGCGCATCAGATATCGCGCCGCCGTTGCCGGGCACCGTCGAGGCGTTTATGCGCCTGGTCGAGGCCGGATGGGATGCCGAGGCGGCCCGCCGGCCACACGGGCATCACACCACTGTGGTGGTGCACGTCGACGTCAAGCAGCGCGCCGCCGCGCTGCATCTGGGTCCGCTGCTCACCGAAGCCGAACGCCGATACCTGACCTGTGATGCCACGTGTGAGGTCTGGTTCGAACGGCACGGCGAAGTCATCGGCGCTGGCCGAGCGACCCGCGAGATCAACCGGCGGCTTCGCCGCGCACTCGAGCATCGCCAGCCCACGTGCGCGGTTCCCGGCTGTGGTGCTACCCGCGGCCTGCACGCACACCACATCCGGCACTGGGAAGACGGCGGCCGCACCGACTTGGCCAACCTGGTGCTGGTATGCCCTTATCACCACCGGCTGCACCACCGGGGCATCATCACCATCACCGGACCCGCAGTCGATCTCACCGTCACCGACAGCTGCGGGCGACCACTGAGCGCAGGATCACTCGCGCGTCCGCCCAACCTTCCCCCGCCCCCCGTCCCGCCGTACCCCGGACCCACCGGCGAGCGCGCCGACTGGTGGTGGTACGAACCCTTTCAGCCCCAACCGCCACCAACAAACAACTAAGCTGCTCGGCAGCATCGTATCGAAGCTGAAACATATTGAACCAGAGAAGATTTCGTTTGCACTATCCGCTGCTATCGAACCTTGTTAATCAAGACCGACAACCAGGCCCGCACGACCGCCGACCCGGTACCCAGTGCTCTCAACACGATCCCCGCTGCCTGCGCACCCATTTGAGCCAAATCGGGTCAACCAACGTAGGGTTCAGTCCTCCGGGTTGTAGCCGAGGTTGGGGCCGAGCCAGCGCTCGGCTTCCTGCAGGGTCCAGCCCTTGCGCTTCGCGTAGTCGGCGACCTGGTCCTGGGCCATCCGGCCGACCACGAAGTACTGCGACTGCGGGTGCGAGAAGTACCAGCCGCTGACGGCGGCACCGGGCCACATCGCCATCGACTCGGTCAGCTCGATGCCGGTCCGCTCCTTGACGTCCATCAACTCCCAGAGCGTCGCCTTCTCGGTGTGCTCCGGGCAGGCCGGATAACCGGGGGCAGGGCGGATTCCGACGTACTTCTCACCGATGAGCGCCTCGTTGTCCAGCTGCTCCTCCGGCTGGAATCCCCAGAACTCCTTGCGGACCCGTTGGTGCATCCGTTCGGCGAACGCCTCTGCCAGCCGGTCGGCGAGCGACTCCAGCAGGATCGCGTTGTAGTCGTCGTTGGCTGCCTTGAACTCGACGATCTTGTCCTGGCTGCCGAGCCCCGTGGTGACGGCGAAGGCGCCGACGTAGTCGGCCAGACCGGTGTCCTTGGGCGCGACGTAGTCGCCCAGCGACCGGTTCGGGATGCCGGCGCGGTGCTCGCCCTGCTGGCGCAGGTTGTGCAACGTGGTCAGCACCTCGGTACGGGTCTCGTCGGTGTAGACCTCGATGTCTTCAATACCCGAGCCGACCGCGTTCGCCGGGAAGAACCCGATCACCCCGTTGGCGGTCAGCCACTTCTCCTTGATCAGGGTGTCGAGCATCTCCTGGGCGTCGTCGTACAGCTTGCGGGCCGTCTCGCCCGACACCGGGTTGTTGAGGATGTCGGGGAACCTGCCCTTCATCTCCCAGGCGTTGAAGAACGGCTGCCAGTCGATGTACTCGCGGAGCTCGGCGATGTCGTAGTCAAGAAATTCTCGTACTCCCGTACCTTGCGCGGGCACCGGGGGCGTGTAGCCGTCCCACTCGATCGGCGTCCGGTTCGCGCGGGCCTTCTCCAGCGTCAGCATCGGCCGCTCGCTCTTCTGGGCGTGCCGTTCGCGCAGGGCCGCGTAGTCGGTCTCGGTGGCCTCCAGCAGGGCTGGACGCTGCTTGTCGTCGAGGAGCGCAGCAGCGACGGGCACCGACCGGGACGCGTCCTTGACCCACACCACCGGGCCGGTACGACGCGGCGCCACCTTCACGGCAGTGTGGGCACGAGAGGTGGTCGCGCCACCGATCAGCAACGGGATCTCCAGCCCCTCGCGCTCCATCTCGACGGCGAAGTTGACCATCTCGTCCAGGGACGGAGTGATCAGGCCGGACAGCCCGATGATGTCGGCGTCGTGTTCCTTAGCTGCGTCCAGGATCTTCTGGGCGGGCACCATCACACCGAGGTCGATCACTTCGTAGTTGTTGCACTGCAGGACGACACCGACGATGTTCTTGCCGATGTCGTGGACGTCGCCCTTGACGGTCGCCATCACGATCGTGCCGTTGGTCTCTTTCCCAGCTACAGCGCCGGACTGTTCCTTCTCCGCCTCGATGTACGGCAGCAGGTACGCCACAGCCTTCTTCATCACCCTGGCCGACTTCACGACCTGGGGCAGGAACATCTTGCCTGCGCCGAAGAGGTCACCGACGACGTTCATGCCGTCCATCAGCGGGCCCTCGATCACCTCGATCGGCCGACCACCCGCGGCGGCGATCTCGGCCCGCAATTCCTCGGTGTCGGCGTCGACGTTGGCGTCGATGCCCTTGACCAGGGCGTGCGTGATCCGCTCGCGGACCGGGAGACTGCGCCATTCGGCCGCCTTCGGGTCTTCGGCCTTCTCCGAGCTGTTGAACCGTTCGGCGATTTCCAGCAGCCTTTCGGCCGCATCCTCGCGACGGTTCAGGACGACGTCCTCGATTCGCTCCCGCAGTTCGGGGTCGATCGAGTCGTAGGGCACCAGCGCGCCGGCGTTGACGATGCCCATATCCAGGCCGGCCTTGATGGCGTGGAACAGGAACACCGCGTGGATCGCCTCGCGGACGGGGTTGTTACCCCGGAACGAGAACGACACGTTTGAAATGCCGCCGGAGATGTGCACCCCGGGAAGGTTCTCCTTGATCCAGGCGCAGGCCTCGATGAAGTCGATCCCGTAGGTCGCGTGCTCCTCGATTCCGGTCGCCAGCGCGAAGCAGTTCGGGTCGAAGATGATGTCCTCGGCCGGGAAGCCAACCTCTTCGGTCAGGATCCGGTAGGCGCGCCCGCAGATCTCCTTGCGGCGCTCCAGGTTGTCGGCCTGACCCTGCTCGTCGAAGGCCATCACGACGACGGCGGCGCCGTACTTGCGGCACAGCCGCGCCTCGCGGATGAACTTCTCCTCGCCCTCCTTCATGGAGATCGAGTTGACGATCGGCTTGCCCTGCACGTTCTTCAGGCCCGCCTCGATGACCTCCCACTTGGAGGAGTCGATCATCACCGGGACGCGGCTGATGTCCGGCTCGGCCGCGATCAGCTTGGTGAACCGGTCCATCGCGGCGACGCCGTCGATCATGCCCTCGTCCATGTTGATGTCGATGACCTGCGCACCGACCTCGACCTGCTGCAGAGCGACCGACAGGGCGGTGTCGTAGTCCTCGGCCTTGATCAGGTTGCGGAACCGGGCGGAGCCGGTGATGTTGGTGCGCTCACCGATGTTCACGAACAGGGAGTCGTCGGTGATGTTGAGCGGCTCCAGGCCCGAGAGCCGGGTGGCCTCCGAGATCTCCGGCAGCTCGCGCGGCGGCTTGCCCTCCACGACCTTGGCGATCTCGCCGATGTGCGGCGGCGCCGTTCCGCAGCAACCACCGACCAGGTTGACCAGTCCGGCCTCGGCGAACTCGGCGATGTAGCCGGCCTGCCGCTCCGGGGACTCGTCGTACTCGCCGAACGCGTTGGGCAGCCCGGCGTTCGGGTAGCAGGAGACGAAGGTGTCCGCGATCCGCGCTACCTCGGCGATGTAGGGCCTCATCTCCGGCGCGCCCAGGGCGCAGTTGAGGCCGACCGCGATCGGCTTCGCGTGCCTGATCGCGTTCCAGAACGCCTCGGTGACCTGACCGGACAGCGTCCGCCCGGAGGCATCGGTGATGGTGCCCGAGATGATCACCGGCCAGCGGCGTCCGCGCTCCTCGAACAGCGTCTCGACGGCGAACACCGCCGCCTTGGCGTTCAGCGAGTCGAAGATCGTCTCGATGATGAGGAGGTCGGCACCACCGTCGACCAGGCCGTTGGCGGCTTCGAGGTAGGCCGCGACCAGCTGGTCGTAGGAGACGTTGCGGGCTCCGGGGTCGTTGACGTCCGGCGAGATCGACGCGGTCCGCGTCGTCGGCCCGATTGCGCCGGCGACGTAGCGGGGCTTCTCCGGGCTGCTGAACTCGTCGGCGGCCTTGCGGGCCAGGGCAGCGCCGGCGTAGTTGAGCTCATAGGCCAGCTCATGCATGTCGTAGTCGGAGAGCGAGACCGCGTTCGCGTTGAACGTGTTGGTCTCCAGAATGTCGGCGCCCGCCTCGAGGTATTCGCGGTGGATCCCCTCGATGATCTGCGGCTGCGTCAGGGTGAGCAGGTCGTTGTTGCCCTGAAGAGCGGTCGGCCACTCCGTGAACCGGTCACCGCGGTAACCGGCCTCGTCGGGCCGGTCCCGCTGGATCGCGGTGCCCATCGCGCCGTCGATCACCATGATCCGCTGGCGCAGAGCTGCCGTCAGTTCGTCGGTGCAGTCGGGGCGGATGTTCGGCACGAAGGTCTCTGACGCCGAGGCTTTCACGGTGGGGTTCACGCACAGTCCTTCCGTAGCGGAAGGCGTCCTTAACTCTGCCGAGCGTGGCGGATACCGGCAGGAACCGGAGAACCGTTGCAACGCCTCTCGACCAGAAAAGTCTACGTCGTCATCCGACGTCTGGACGCCCAGCTCGACCCGACCCGCTTGGCGATTGCGGTGGCCTGAGGGCCAGCTCGCGGATCTTGTCGGCAATGTCTTAGTCACCAAAGTTAACCAGATTGCAGCTGAACGTATTTCGTCTCGACCGCGGCGGCGACGGTTGTCGACGTCATCGAGGCCCAGATCGGCGGCCGGCTGCGACAAAGTGTCACACCACAAGGATCGTCGGCCTATGCAAACAGCCCGACTGGCCGAACATCTGCGCAGGCAACCCCCAGCACGCCGTACCCTAATTCTGTGACCCAGCCGGATAGCAACTCGCTGCCCGAATTGCAGAACACGATCGTCGTGGCGGCGTTCGAGGGTTGGAACGACGCCGGCGACGCCGCCAGCGACGCGCTGGAGCACCTGGACGCCATCTGGGAGGCCGATCCGATCATCGAGATCGACGACGAGGCCTACTACGACTACCAGGTGAATCGCCCGGTAATCCGCCAGGTCGACGGGGTGACCCGGGAGCTGGTGTGGCCCGCGATGCGGATCTCGCACTGTCGTCCCCCGGGCAGCGACCGCGACGTCGTGCTGATGCACGGGGTGGAGCCGAACATGCGCTGGCGCACGTTCTGCGCCGAGTTGCTGGCTATCGCCGACAAGCTCAACGTCGACACCGTCGTGATCCTCGGGGCGCTGCTCGCCGACACACCGCACACCCGGCCGGTGCCGGTGTCGGGCGCGGCCTACTCCCCTGAGTCGGCGCGCCGCTTCGGGCTGGAGGAAACCCGCTACGAGGGGCCGACGGGGATCGCCGGCGTCTTCCAGGACGCGTGCGTGGCGGCCGGGATCCCGGCGGTGACGTTCTGGGCGGCCGTGCCGCACTATGTGTCGCAACCGCCGAACCCGAAGGCGACCGTGGCGCTGCTGCGCCGCGTCGAAGACGTGCTCGACATCGAGGTCCCACTGGCCGACCTGCCGGCGCAGGCCGAGGAGTGGGAGCAGGCGATCACCGAGATGACCTCGGATGACGACGACCTGGCCGAGTACGTCCAGTCGCTCGAGCAGCGCGGCGACGCCGAGGTCGACATGAACGAGGCTCTGGGCAAGATCGACGGCGACGCGCTGGCTGCCGAGTTCGAACGTTATCTGCGGCGGCGCCGCCCGGGCTTTGGGCGCTGAGTCCTTTTAAGTCCCTTTAAGTCCTTTAAGTCCCTTTAAGTCCCTGGGTGTACGCGCTGGTGGAACGACCGAGCGCGGCGACTTCGGCGTCCATCCGGGGCACCAGCTCAGGCGCGCTTCTGCGGACGGGCAGTTCGCCGAGTCGGGTGGACAAGACCGGCTTGAGCCAGCGGAACAGGCCCACCCAATGCGGGCAGTACACGTGGTCCGCACGCTTCTCGATGCCCTTGACGAAGGCGTCCGCGCACTGATCCAACGAGGTGGTCTTGTTCAACGGCCAGGGCAGCTTGGCAAGCATTTCGGCGTATGACGGCAGATCGGCCTTGGAATCACGAACCATCGCGGTGTCGATCCAGGACATGTGCGCCGAGCCGACGCCGACACCGAGGTGGGCGACCTCGAGCCGCAGCGCGTTGGCCAGCTGCTCGTTGCCGGCCTTCGACATGTCGTAGGGGGCCATCCCCGGAGCCGCCGCGAAGGCGGCCAGCGACGACACGATCAACAGATAGCCGCGACGCTCGATCAGCGCGGGCACGGTGGCGCGAGCGGTGTGAAAGACGCCGAGCAGGTTGACGTCCAGCACCCGCTTGGCCATCTCCGGGTCCACCTGCAGCACCGACCCGTAGCTGGCGATCCCGGCGTTGGCCACCACGGCGTCGATGCCGCCAAAGTGCTCGACGGCTTGGGCGGCCGCGGCCTGCATTGCGGGCAGGTCGCGCACGTCAGCAACGACGGTCAGGACCCGGTCCTCGCCGAGTTCGGCAGCCAGCGCGGCCAACTCGGCCGCGTCGAGATCGATCAGCACGAGTTTGGCGCCCTTGTTGCGCAACCGGCGGGCGGCCTCGGCCCCGATTCCCCGCGCCCCGCCGGTGATCAAGACCACTTTGCCGTGCAGCGATGCCCCCATGGCCGCCAAATCTAGCTCACATCAATGGAGGAAGCGGCAGCAGCCAAGTCACCGAAGTATCGGTCTTGTCTTTGTATTGGGGGCAGTAGGCGGCCACCGACAGGCCGATGAAGTAGCCGGATTGCCTCGGCGAGAGGTTGGTGTCCTTCATCAGCTTCACGGCCAGAACGGAAGTGGATTGGTTGGCGTCATATCCCGCGCACACGGTATGCGCCATCCCGATCGAGGCGTTGGGATCCATCGGGATCCCGCCCTTGGCCAGGGCAGCGACGAACGCGTCATCAAGCTGGTCCGCCGATGCGGGCGCCACCGACGTCACCGAGACCAACGCAGCTCCCAGCAGGAAACCCACCCAGCACGTCCGTCGCTTGCCGACACCGAAAGGCATCGCATAACGGTAACCCCGGCACCGCCGCAGCGCTCGTCGTTACAGGTCCACCCCGAGCAATGCATCGGCCGCGGTAGCCACCAATCGCGGCGCCTCCGTGTCGTGGCCGCCGTACTCCAGCGCATCGGTGACCCAACCATCAAGGGCAGCAATCACTTTGGGAGTATCGAGGTCATCGGCCAGATATCCGCGCACGCGGCCGACGACGTCGGCGGCGTCCGGACCGGCGGGCAACGCAGTCGCGGCGCGCCACCGGCGTAGGCGCGCGATCGCCTCGTCGAGCAGCTGCGGGCTCCAAAACCGGTCCGCGCGATAGTGCCCGGCCAACAGGCCCAGCCGGATCGCCGACGGCTCGACGCCTTGGGCGCGCAGTGTGGACACCAGCACCAGGTTGCCGAGACTCTTGGACATCTTGTGCCCGTCGTAGCCGATCATCCCGGCGTGTACATAGTGACGGGCGAATCTGCGCTCGCCCCTTACACATTCGGCGTGCGCGGCGGTGAACTCGTGATGCGGAAAGATCAGGTCGCTGCCGCCGCCCTGAATGTCCAGACCGGTGCCGATGCGGCTCAGCGCGATCGCAGCGCATTCGATGTGCCAGCCCGGCCGGCCCGGACCGAACGCCGCCGGCCAAGTGGGCTCCCCGTCCCGCGCGGCGCGCCACAGCAACGCGTCGAGTTGATCGGTCTTGCCGGGCCGGTGCGGGTCGCCGCCGCGCTGTTCGAACAGCCGCAACATGGTCTCGCGGTCGTAGCCCGACTCGTAGCCAAACTGCCCGGTAGCGTCCGCCCGGAAATAGATGTCGGGGTATTCGTCATCGACGACGTAGGCGGCTCCGGACGCCAGCAGCTTTTCCACCAGTTCCACGACTTCGGAGATCGCTTCGGTGGCCCCGACGTATTCCCGCGGGGGCAGTACCCGAAGCGCGGCCATGTCCTCGCGGAACAGCGCGACCTCGCGGTCGGCGAGGTCGCGCCAGTCGATGCCGTCGCGCTGCGCGCGCTCGAACAACGGATCGTCGACGTCGGTGACGTTCTGCACGTAATGCACGTCGTGGCCGAGGTCCAGCCACATCCGATTCACCAGATCGAACGTGAGGTAGGTCGCCGCGTGGCCCAGATGGGTGGCGTCATAAGGCGTAATCCCGCAGACGTACATATTGGCTTTGGTCCCCGGTGCCACCGGGCGCACCTGCCGGTCAGCGGTGTCGTAGAGCCGTAATTCCGGTCCACGTCCGGGCAATACCGGAAGCGGCGCAGCAGACCACGACAACATGCCCTGACTCTAAACTCTGCGCGCGGTCCGTTATCACCACGCGTCGCGGATGGCGTCGAGCAACACCGTCGCCACCTCTGCGCGACACATCACGAAGTCAGGCAGATACGGGTCGGCCTGGTTGTAGCGCAGCGGTGAGCCATCAAGCCGCGACGCGTGCATGCCGGCGGCCATGACCACCCCGGCGGGCGCGGCTGAATCCCATTCCCACTGGCCGCCGGCGTGCAAATAGGCGTGCACGTCGCCGTCGATGATCGCCATCGCTTTGGCGCCCGCCGAGCCGATCGCCACGGGTTGGATGGGCAGTGTCTGGCGCATCCGGTGCAGGACCCACGGCGGCCGGTTTGCGCTCACGGCGATCCGCAGCGGTTGGGGCACGCCGTGGATCGCGCCCGGTGCGGTCACGGTGTCGCTGCGGTAGACGATGTTTCCGCGCGCTGGCAAAGCCACTGCGGCGTCGGTGATTTCGCGTTCGCCGTTGGGCTGGCCGTCGGTTGGTCGCTGCCACAGCGCGATGTGCACCGCCCAGTCGTCGCGGCCCGGGGTGGAGAACTCGCGGGTGCCGTCCACGGGGTCGATGATCCACACCCGTTCGGATGTCAGGCGGACCAGATCGTCATGCGCTTCCTCGCTGAGCACCGCATCCCCCGGCCGCTCGGCGCGCAGCCGGCGCAGCAGTAGCTCGTTGGCATAAAAGTCACCGGCGTCGCCGAGCGCCCACGGGCGCTCGAAGCCGACCTCGTCCCGCACTTTTAGCAGCAACCTGCCCGCGTCCGCCGCAAGATCGGCAGCCAGGGCGGCATCGGTCAGGTCCTCAGGCGCCGGGCTCACCGCACCAGCTTAGAAAGCGGGCCACGGTATGGCGCGATGCCGGTTCGGTCCGGGCATCACCGGCTTGTCCAGCAGCGCGCACGCCCGTCGGCGCAGCGCCTCGATTTCGGCGTGGTTGATCCGGCCATCCAGCGCCTCGGCGAGGGGGCCGTTGAGGGCGTCGGCAAGCCCGGCGACGGCCGTCAGAGTCTTGTCGTCGATCCGCTTGCCTGCCCAGCCCCACAACACCGTGCGCAGTTTGTTCTCGACGTGCAGGCACACGCCGTGGTCGACGCCGTAGATGTGGCCGTCGAGGTCGCGCAGCACGTGGCCGCCCTTGCGGTCGGCGTTGTTGATCAGCACGTCGAACACCGCCATGCGCCATAACCGAATGTCGTCGGCGTGCATCAACATGACCTCGTCGCCGGCGTAGTCGTAGGCCCGCAGCACCGGCAGATAGCCCGGCTCGCGTTTGCCGGCGGGAAACAGGTCGACGAGGTCGGGACCGGGACGCGGCTCCGAATCGTTTGTATCGCCGGGTTGATCCACCCACTGCTGCAGCATCCCGGGACCGGCAGGCCCGTGCCGAATGATGGTGTAGGGCACGATGTTCCAACCCAGGTGCTTAGAGATCAGGTACGCGGCCAGCTCGCGGCCGGCCAGCGTCCCGTCGGGAAAATCCCACAGCGGCTGCTCACCGGAGACCGGTTTGTACACACAATGCACAGTGCCGTCATTGAGGCCCTCATTGAGGCCCTCATTGAGCGTCGCTTCGCAGAGAAAGGTGGCGTTACTCGCTGAACGGATGCGTCCGAGGACCGTCAGCTCACCGTCCCGCAACACCTCATGCTTGTCATGCCCCTTACGCCCCTTATTCTGTGGGGTCATCGTCAGACCCGAGCAGTGCACCGCGCTTGTAGCCGTTGGTGCGTGCGCAGATGTGGCCCTCGGGATCCAACGGTTCCTCACACAGCGGGCACGGCGGACGTCCCGCCGAGATGACGCGGGTAGAGCGGGTGGCGAACTGCCGCGCCGACTCCGGGGTCAGGAATACCCGCACCGCGTCGGGGCCTTCCTCGGTGTCGTCGAGCACCACCGACGCGTCGAACTCGGCGTCGGTGACGGCCAGCAACTCGACCACCACCGTCTGGGCCTCCGAATCCCAGCCCAGGCCCATCGTCCCGACCCGGAACTCGGCATCGACGGGCATGATCAGCGGGCTGAGGTCCTCGATTTCGGCGGGCTCCGGGGGCACCGGGGTGCCGAACCTGCGATTCACCTCGAGCAGCAGCGCACCGATGCGTTCGGCCAGCACCGCGACCTGCTGCTTCTCCAATACCACCGACACCACCCGGGCGTCGTGCGCGGCCTGGATGTAGAAGGTGCGATTTCCGGGCTGGCCGACAGTCCCGGCCACGAAGCGGTCGGGTGTGCGGAATACATGAATTGCGCGGGCCATGGCACTTCCAAAATACCGGCAGATCCCCGTGCCGTGCGATCCGGTCAGTATGCCCCGACCGAATCAGTCGGTGGATCCCCCGACGACGGCGTCGCTGGACGCCACCGCCTCGGCGGGCTCATCCTGCGGGGATCCCGGCTGGTCACCGTTGGATTCGGCCTGGGGTTCGGTCTCGGCCGCGGACTTGTCGGGGATCGAAGCCCGCAACGCGGCCGACAGCCGCGCGCCGGTGTGGTTGACGTGCAACACGAACGGCCGCAGCGGGGTGTAACGGATCACACTCACCGACGCGGGATCGGCGGTGACGCGCTGGAAGCCGTCCAGATGGATGCCGTAGGCGTCGGCGATCACCGACTTGATGACATCACCGTGCGTGCAGGCCACCCACAGCACGTCGCCGCCGTGTTCTTGCGTCAGCCGTCGGTCGTGTTCGCGGACCGCGGCCACCGCGCGCGCCTGCACCTGCGCCAGCCCTTCGCCGCCGGGGAACACCGCCGCGCTGGGATGGGCCTGAACCACGCTCCACAGCGGCTCCTTCGCCAGCTCGCCGATCTTGCGACCGGTCCACTCCCCGTAGTCCACCTCCGAGAGGCGGTCGTCGATCAGCGGTTCGAGACAGAGCGCTTCGGCGAGCGGCGCGACGGTGCGCCGGCACCGCAGCATCGGCGAGCTGACCACGGCCCTGATCGGCAACTCGCCGATCCGATCGATCAGCCCGGTGGCCTGTTCGCGGCCCTTGTCGTCGAGGTCGACGCCCTCGGAACGACCCGCCAGCACCCCGGCGGTGTTTGAGGTGGACCGGCCATGGCGTAGCAGGATGACGGTCACGACGACGACCGTACTCGCTGCCCGGCGACCGGCAGCACCAATGCAGAAGAGATCAGCGGGTTACCGGCAGTGCGCGCGCGACCGCGTCGCGCACCGCCGCGGTCAGGCTGCGTTCGTCGGTGAGGTCGATTTCAACCAGGCTGCGAACCGCCCGGGCGACTACCTCCTCAGCCTGCGGAACGGGCCCGGACAGCCGCGGCCGGTAAACTTCGACGACCAGAGAGCGGTGTTCGATGTGGAACGAAAAGCTGCGTCCGTCACCGACTTGCCCGTATCCGCTGGCGAAAATGCCCGCAATTATGTCCTCGACAGCAAACCCCTGGTCTGCGACATGCCGGTCAACGGTGACGGTCATGTCGCCAACATACCTCTTAAGGAGCGCTTAATGTGTGCGACATGGCGAAATTGGGTGCGATGACGTTCCTTACAATCTGACGACCGATGGTGAAACAACCAGCTCAGTCCCGTTTTTTGGGCTTGCTGACTTTGCTGACTGTGCTGGCTGTGCTGGCTTTGCTGGCTTTAGTGTCCGGTTGCACGTCGAACCCACTCGCTTCCGCGCCCCGCACGATCGAACCCGCGCGCCCGGCCGACTCGCCACCGACGTCGGAAAACCCGGCCGGCGCGGTGCGACCGCTGGCCGGGCATCCGCTGGCGGCCGTGTTCGACAGCGGCACGGGCCAGTTGGCGGTGCTGTGCCCCGGCTCCGATCCGTCGGCGTCCGCGAGCATCGCCGTGTTCGGCGCCGCGCAGGCACCGCCGCGCGTGATCGACCTGCGGGCGAACGCGCTCGCGCTGACCGGCGACGATCACGGCACCGTCTATGTGGCCGTCCGGGGCGGCTATCTGATGGCCCATCTGGCGGGCGGTGACACCGAACAGGTCAGGGTCGCAGATGCCGCGAACGCCGATTTCACCGCGATCGCGCGCCGCGCCGACGGCAAGCTGGAACTGGGCAGCGCCGACGGCGCCGTGTACACCCTCGCCTCGGGCGCCTCGGGGACCGTGGTCAACCAGAACAAGATCTTCGCGCACGTCGATGCCCTTGTGACACAAGGCAATACAACGGTGGTGCTGGATCGAGGACAGACCTCGGTGACGACGATCGACGCCGACGGTCGCGTCGAGCAGGCACTGCGGGCCGGCGAGGGCGCGACCACGTTGGCCGCCGATCCGCAGGGCCGGGTTCTGGTCGCCGACACGCGCGGCGGCCAGCTGCTGGTGTTCGGAATCGACCCGCTGATCCTGCGCCAGGCGTATCCGGTGCGGCAGTCCCCCTACGGCCTGGCCGGGTCGCGCGATTTGGCCTGGATATCCCAAACCGCGTCTAACGTTGTCATTGGTTACGATCTGTCCACCGGAATCCCCGTCGAGAAGGTGCGTTACCCCACAGTGCAGCAACCCAACACGCTGGCTTTTGACGAAGCGTCGGACACCTTGTACGTGGTGTCGGGGTCGGGTGCCGGGGTCCAGGTCATCGGCCACGCGGCGGGGACGCGGTGACAGCGCCGCGGTGGAGCCGGCTACCCGCGGAGTGGGACACCGACATGTCCGACGAATACGAGTGGGCGCCGTTGCGTCTGCCGCCGGAGGTGACGCGCCTCAGCGCGTCCACCCGACTGTCGATCGAGGCCGAATACCGGGGCTGGGAGCTCACCCGGGTGCGGCTCTACACCGACGGCAGTAGGCGGGTGCTGTTGCGCCGCAAGAAAACCCGTCTCGAGAGCCGCCAAACGGGTCAGCCGGACCAACCGGACCTGTGATGTACGGCTTGCTGCGCCGGCTGCTGTTCCTGGTGCCGCCCGAGCGCATCCATCTGCTGGTGTTTGCCGCGTTTCGCGGCGTCACCGCGCTCACCCCGCTGCACCGATTACTGCACCGGCTACTGGGACCGGCCGACCCGGTGCTGGCCAGCACGGTATTCGGCGTGCGCTTCGCGGGACCGCTCGGGCTGGCCGCCGGGTTCGACAAGGACGGGATGGGCCTGCACACCTGGGGGGCGTTGGGTTTCGGCTACGCCGAGGTCGGGACCGTGACCGCGCGCCCGCAACCGGGCAACCCGGCCCCGCGGCTGTTCCGGCTGCCCGACGATCGCGCCCTGTTGAACCGAATGGGCTTCAACAATCTGGGTGCCGGTGCGCTGGCGACCCGGCTCGCGCGCCGCCAACCCGACGTGCCGATCGGGGTGAACATCGGCAAGACCAAAACGACCCCGGCCGCCGACGCCGTCGACGACTACCGCGACAGCGCCCGGCTCGTCGGCCCGCTGGCGTCCTACCTGGTGGTCAACGTCAGCTCGCCCAACACACCAGGGCTGCGCGACCTGCAAGCGATCCAGTCGCTGCGGCCCATCCTGACCGCGGTCCAGGCCGAGACTTCCGTACCCGTGCTGGTCAAGATCGCGCCGGACATCTCCGACTCCGACGTCGACGACATCGCGGACCTGGCCGTCGAATTGGGGCTGGCCGGCATCGTGGCGACCAACACCACGGTATCGCGCGACGGCCTGGCCACCTCGGGGGTCAAAGAGCTTGGCGCCGGCGGTATTTCGGGGCCGCCAGTGGCGCGCCGCGCTGCGGAGGTGCTGCGTCGTCTCTACGGTCGTGTCGGAGATCGGTTGGTGCTGATCAGTGTTGGCGGTATCGAGACCGCCGACGACGCGTGGGACCGCATCACCGCCGGGGCATCGCTGCTGCAGGGATACACCGGCTTCATCTACGGCGGGGGCCTGTGGGCCAAGCACATTCACGACGGCATCGCGGCAAGGCTGCGCGAGAACGGTTTCGCGTCGTTGCGCGACGCCGTCGGCTCGGCGGCTTACGGCACCCGCGACCAGGGTTGACAGTTCTGCGACTCGAACGCCTTGATCGTGGTGTTAATACTCGCGTACATCGGGCCGACGGAGGTATTCGCCTGGACCACATGGTCTTTGCTCGCGTCAGCCGTGCTGTAGGTGAACCACGAGCACATTGAACCCTGGGTCGGCACATTGTTGATCCACACCCCGAAGGTCGACGCCGACCCGGCAGTGCGGTACAGCCCTGGCGTTATGTCGGGTCCCACCACGAAGACACCGTTGCCCGGGATCGGGTCCATCGGATCGGCGTTGGCCGGCGGTGCCAACGCGATGACGGCCACGCATGTCACGAACCCGGCGGTCGCGCGAATCATTGGGGACATTCTTTCTCCCTCGTGCGGCCACCCCCGATGGGAGGGTACCTCGGACTGCTCTCAGCAGGGGATTCTGACGGTATTGAACCGGCACACCTGGTCCGGCACGTTCGGCGGACGGCGATATCGGCAGGCGGCGGCGGTAAGTCGGTGGCCTGGTCCGCCCCGGCGCACTGACGGCGCGGCAGTGCAGAGCACCGGAATCGCCAGAGCGGCGGGGCCGCCGAAAATGACTTGCCACAGGAGCCCAGCCCGTCTTGTCATCCCTAAACGGTGCGTGCGGTTGTCAGCCGCACGCTAGGCGCCGATTACCGATCTGCTGTGAGGCTTAGGTCTGCTCATAGGTGCCGTGGATGACCGCACGCGCAATCGCGTTCTGGAACAGATTGAATCCGAGAAACGCCGGGCTGGCGTCCTCGCTGAGGTCGAGTTTATCGACCTTCACCGCGTGTACGGCGACGTAGTAACGGTGTACGCCGTGGCCGGCAGGTGGTGCGGCGCCGATGTAGCGGCGCATGCCCGCGTCGTTGACCAACGTGAGCGCGTCACCCGGGAGGTTGCTGCCGTCGCCCGCGCCGTCGGGCAACTCGGTGACGTCGGCCGGCAAGTTCGCCACCGCCCAGTGCCAGAACCCGGATGCCGTCGGTGCGTCGGGGTCGTAGACGGTGACCGCGAAGCTGCGGGTCTCCTCCGGGAAGCCCGACCAGCTCAGCTGCGGGCTGACATCCTCTCCCCCCGCGCCCATGATCCCGCTGATTTGCGGCGTGGCCAGCGGCTGGCCGTCGGTGAGCGAGGTCGAGGTCAGGCTGAACGTCGGCAGCTTTGGCAGCGCGTCGTACGGGTCGGGCCGCGAATCCATAGGTCAGTCCTCTCGTGTCACTAGCAGTGCGTAAGAAAGTGTGCCAGCACCTCGGTGCCGAACTTCAGCGCATCGATGGGTACCCGCTCGTCGACGCCATGGAACAACGAAGCGAAATCCAATTCCGGCGGCAACCGCAGCGGGCTGAAGCCGAAGCAACGAATCCCTATGCGCGCGAAGGCTTTCGCGTCCGTTCCACCCGCGAGCATATAGGGCACCGTTCGGCCGTCGGGGTCGACCGCCAGCACCGCATCGTTCATCGCCTCGACCAGATCACCGTCGAAGCTGGTCTCATACGCCGATAAGTCCCTGATCCACTCCCGGGTCACGTCCGGTCCGATCAACTCGTCGACCTCGGCCTCGAACGCCGCCTCCCGACCGGGCAGCACGCGGCAGTCCACCACCGCTTCCGCGGTCGCCGGGATCACGTTGGCCTTGTAACCGGCCTTGAGCATCGTCGGGTTGGCGGTGTCGTGCAACATCGCCTTCAGCATCCGGGCCATGGGGCCGAGTTTCTCGATCGTCCCCTCCAAGTCGGACGACTCCGGGTCGAACGCAATGCCGGTCTCCTCGCTGATGGCACCCAGGAACTCGACGACGCTGTCCGTGAGCACCAGCGGAAACCGGTGGCGACCGAGTCGGGCGACCGCTTCGGCCAGGGTGGTCACGGCGTTCTGCTCGTTGATCATCGAGCCGTGCCCGGCCTGGCCCCGGGCGGTCAGCCGCATCCATCTGATGGCCTTCTCGGCCGTCTCGATCAGGTAGAGGCGGCGTACACCGCCGTCGGGCCGAGGCACGGTGAGTGAAAAGCCGCCGACCTCGCCGATCGCCTCGGTGACGCCCTCGAACAGGTCTGGCCGATTCTCTACGAGCCAGTGCGACCCGTACTTGCCGCCGTGCTCCTCGTCGGCGACGAAGGCGAACACCAGCTCGCGCGGCGGCACAATGCCCGCGCGTTTGAAGTGCCGCGCGACCACCAGCATCATGCCGACCATGTCCTTCATGTCGACCGCGCCGCGGCCCCAGACATAGCCATCTTCGATCGCTCCGGAAAACGGGTGCACGCTCCAGTCGGCCGCTTCGGCCGGCACCACGTCGAGATGCCCATGAATCAGCAGGGCGCCCCGCGCGCTGTCCGCACCCGGCAGCCGGACGAACACATTGCCGCGGCCCGGCGCGCCGGATTCGAGGTATTCGGGCTGGTAGCCGACCTCGGCCAACTGCTCGGCGACCCAGCGCGCGCACTCGGCCTCGCCCTGGGTGGTCTCGGGCTCGCCGGTGTTGGTGGTATCGAATCGGATCAGCCTGCTGACGACCTCGACCACGTCATCGCTCGTCTGGAAGGTCACAGTCACAATTCCTACCACTGCCAGGGGCGCCAGGCTCGGCCGCGGCGCATCCCGGAAAACATCGCTTGCGCCGGGCCAGTCCGGCTAACCTGAGCTGCCGGTTGGGTCTGCAGCACCCAATCCGATAGCCTTAGCTGCCAACCCAAGCGGTTTGGCTTGTCCGAGTGGCGGAATGGCAGACGCGCTAGCTTGAGGTGCTAGTGCCCTACTAATGGGCGTGGGGGTTCAAGTCCCCCCTCGGACACCCTTTCACGTGGCATCAAATCTGTTAGCGCACAACGGTTTACGAGTGCCTCTTGAGAATTTCGGTTCCGGACGTAGGCTTGCGGGGGAATGAATCGTCCAAGCTTTCTGCGGAGGACACCAGCGCGCACGTTCCGCGACCGTCATGACGCTGGCCGCGCGCTGGCCGGGGAGCTTGCGGCCTACCGCGACAAAGACAATCTGCTTGTTCTGGGGCTGGCTCGCGGCGGTGTTCCGGTGGCTTGGGAGGTCGCCTCGGCGTTGCAGACCGAACTGGATGCGTTCCTGGTTCGCAAGCTCGGGGTGCCGCGGTGGTCCGAGCTGGCGATGGGGGCGGTGGCCAGCGGCGGCGTCGTCGTGATGAACGACAACGTGGTGTCCAGCCTGCACATCACCGACGAGCAGGTGCGCGAGGTGATCCACAACGAGACGGTCGAGTTGCAGCGACGCGAGCAGGCCTACCGACGCGGCCGCCGCGTCGCCGACCCACGCGGCAAGATCGTGATCCTGGTCGACGACGGCATCGCAACAGGTGCCAGCATGTTGGCGGCGGTGCGTGCCGTTCGGGTCGCCGGTCCGCAAGCGCTCGTGGTCGGAGTACCGGTGGGGCCGCAGTCAGTCTGCCGCACGCTCGCCCGGGAGGCCGACGACGTGGTGTGCGCGACCATGCCGGTGGATTTCGATGCCGTCGGGCAGGTGTACGCCGATTTCCACCAGGTCAGCGACGACGAGGTGCGCGAACTGCTGGCCTAGCTTTTACGTGTGGTCTTCGGTGCGGCCTTCGGCGGATACCGCCGATTCCTCGGTCGCGTCGGCGCCGGCTTCGGTCGCGGGCTCGTCTGAGGGTTCCTCGCTGGCCGCTTCCTCCGGGTAGTCCTCGGAGGCGGGCTCGTCATCGCCGCCGCCGGTCGCGTCTGTGCCGCCGGCGTCACGTCGCCGGCGTTCCTGAAGTGCATCGATGATCAGCAGCACCACGCCCACGACGCTGGCCACGATGCACACCCAGGCCACTAACTCGTTGCTCGTGACGACCGCGAATACCAGCGCTACCAGCCCCACCAGGGCCAATACCAGCGCAATGATCAACATCGGTCATCCTCCCGCCAACTAGCGAACCGCCGGGTCGAATGTACCGGCACGGGTCCGGGCTAGTTACTACCCCGATTGAATTGGTCGAACCCGCCCGTATCCGCGCTGGAGTCGACCGGTGCGGCGGACCCGCGCTGGCCCAGCTCCTCGAGCTGAGACTCCAGGTAGGTCTTGAGGCGGGTCCGGTACTCGCGCTCGAACGTGCGCAGCTGCTCGAGACGCCCTTCCAGCACCGTGCGCTGCTGGTTGATGGTGCCCATGATCTCGGAATGCTTGCGCTCGGCGTCGGCCTGCAACGCGTCGGCCTTTTCCTGAGCCTGGCGCAACTGGCTCTCGGAGCGGCTCTGCGCGTCGGCCAGCATCGTGTCGGCCCGTTGGCGAGCCTCGGCGACCGTGGTCTCCGCGGTGTGTCGAGCCTCACTGACAATCTGATCGGCGTTCGCGCGGGCATCGGCCAGCATTTTGTCCGAGTCCGCCTTGGCGGTGCTGGTGAGCCGGTCGGCGGTGTCCTGGGCCAGGGCCAACACGCGGGCGGCCTTGAGGGCCTGCTCCTCGTTGCTTCCCATTTGCGCCGGCGGCGGTGCCGCCACCGGTGCGGCGACGGGCGCCGCCCGGACAGGTTCGGGTTCGGGCTCGGGCTCAGGTTCGGGCTCGGGCTCGGGCTTGAAGGTCGGGATCGCCTGGGTGGGCTGCGCCGAAACAGCGCCGCCGCCACCGGCCAATTCGTGGTCCAACTCCTCGATGCGTTGACGCAGATCGGAGTTCTCCTCGATCAGCCGCGTCAGCTCGTTTTCGACCAAGTCGAGGAAGGCGTCGACCTCGTCTTCGTTATAACCACGCTTGCCGATGGGCGGCTTACTGAACGCCACGTTGTGGACGTCGGCTGGGGTAAGCGGCATTGTTAGATCCCCTCAAGTTCCTGTCAAACGATCTCAAAAGTGTAAAACGCAGTGGTAGCCATCGCGCAACTGGCGTCCATCCTGTCACACCAGACGCGACGGTTGCCGATTAGCCCAATAAATAAGAGCCAATTCCAAACACTGAGGCAATAAAATCGCAATCCTTAGAATTTGAAAATCGCGCTCATCAAATCGAAGCCAAACCGTGCCCGAACCGTCTCCAGTCTCACGCTTGCGCGGCGCCGAACGCCAATTGCATACCGATGAACGCCACCAAGAGCAGCACCATGATGGACAGGTCGAAGCGGACGGCGCCGATGGTCAGTTGGGGAATCAGCCGGCGCAACAACTTCACTGGCGGATCGGTGATCGACATGATGATCTCCAAGATCACCACGGTGATACCGGTGGGACGCCAGTCACGACTGAACGACCGGATGAACTCGACGACGACCCGAGCGATGAGCAGCAGCCAGAAGACGAACAGCGCAAACCCAAGGATCTGAAAGAACAGCACCAACTAGAGCCCCGACCTGACGATGATAATGACGAGAATTTCCCGCCAGCGTACCGACCCGGGCTGTAAAGCGGCTATTGGTATGCGTAGAAGCCGGTTTCGGCGATCCGGCGACGCTCCTCGGGGGACACGTCGACGTCGGCGGGCGACAGCAGGAACACCTTGGTCGCCACCTTGTCGAACGAGCCACGCAGCGCGAAGGCCAAGCCGGCCGCAAAATCGACCAGCCGTTTGGCGTCGGCGTTGTCCATTGACACCAAGTCCATGATCACCGGGGTGCCGTCGCGGAATCGCTCGCCGATGGTGCGGGCCTCGCTGTAGTCCTTGGGTCGCAGCGTGGTGATCTTCGAGAGCGGGTGGCCTTCCTCGAACATCATCGCCATCCGCCGCGGGTCCATCGCCAGCGAGCCGCGGGTGGAACCGCGCAACCACGACCCGAGCCGCGGGCGGCTCATGTCCGACCGGTCGAACTCGCGGGGCCGGAAGTCCTCGCCGTAGCTGCCGCGATAACTGCTGGGCGGCGGGTAGTCGGGCTCGCGTATTTCGCCGCGCGGGTCCCGGGGGTCTTCGTAGTCGCGCCCGTCGTAGCGGCCTTCCATACGGCCATAGCCGTCATCGAAACGAGGACGTGGGAATCCGCGGGAGGGAGCGCGGTCGTCGTAGTACTCGTCTTCGTAGTCATCCATCGGTGCCATACCGAAGTAGGCCTTCACCTTATGCAGTGTGCTCATTGCTGTGATCCCCTTCTAAGCCTTGGGAGTGTTGGTGTCTGTGATGAAGGTGTGACTACAGTGACTAATTACGGTGACCGTAGCTGCCGTTGGCCCAATAGCGCGGTACCGACACGCACACACGTCGAACCATGTTTGACGGCAATTTCGAAGTCATTCGACATGCCGGCGGACAATCCGACCGCGTTCGGGTGCGTTTCCAGCACCCGGCCGTGCTCCGATTGGAGTCGGTCAAAGGCCTGCTCGGGATCCCAATCCATGGGTGGAACGCCCATCAACCCGATCAGTTTGAGGCTCTTCGACTCCTCAACTTGGGCGCACACCCGATCGACCGCGCCGGCGGTGAGGACGTCGACGCCACCGCGGGACACGTCGCCGTCGAGACTGACCTGGACGTAAACCCGCAGCGGGTCCGCGCGGCGGCCGTCGGCTAAAGCCGTCACCGTCGCCTTATCGAGCGCGGTCACCAACCGCGAGCTGTCGATCGAATGGGCCGTGTGCGCCCACCGGGCCAGCGACCGCGCTTTGTTGCGCTGAATCTGGCCGACCATATGCCAGCGCATGCCCCGCAAGTCGGCCTGCGGGTAAGAGGCTGACAGCCCGGCGAGTTCGGCTACCTTCTTCGTAGCTTCCTGGTCCCGCGATTCGCCAACGCACCGACAACCCAATCGCGCCAAAATCGCAACGTCGGTTGCTGGAAAGAATTTGGTAATGGGCAGCAGTTCAATTTCGCTGACATTGCGGCCCGCGACTTCCGCGGCCGCCGCAAGCCGTGATCGGACGGCGGCCAACGCGTGAGTCAATTCCGATTCGCGGTCGCCGGGGTCTGCCTGAGAACCAGGATCTACGGCCATCGCGGTCATTCCATCCAGACCAGCGACGCCAGTCGCCCGGTGGGCGCACCGCGGCGATGGCTGAACAGCGCCGGATCGGCGACCGTGCAGCGTCGATCGGCATCGATCGACGTGACGCCCAAATCGCGCAGCTGACAAGCGATCCCGGCCCGAAGGTCGAGTCCGGGGGTGCCGGCCGAGGTGGTGGTGCGGCTGCCCGGCAAGGCGGCCTCGACCTCGTCGGCCATCGCCGCGGGCACTTCGTAGTTGCGGCCGCTGACCGCCGGGCCGAGTAGTACCGAGATGTCGTCGACGTGCGCGCCCAGATCCAGCATCACCTCGATCGCGCGAATCACCACGCCGCGCTGGGCCCCGACACGTCCGGCGTGCACGGCGCCGACCACACCCGCGCGCGCGTCACCCAGCAGCACCGGCACACAGTCGGCCGTCACCACCGCCAGCGCCAGGCGGGGGGTGCCGGTCACCAGAGCGTCGGTGGCGTCGAGCGCGGCGCCACCGGGTTCGCTGACCACCGCGACCCGATCACCGTGAACTTGGTTCATCCAGACCACCCGGTCGGCGCCCCGCCTGCTGGAAAGGCCAATCGCGGCAGCCAACCGGGCGCGGTTTGCGGCCACCGCAGCTGGGTCGTCACCGACATGGTCGCCGAGGTTGAAGGTGTCGAACGGCGGCACCGAAATGCCCCCTGCCCGCGTGGTAGTCACTCGCCGAATGCGAACGCTCACGTGCCCAGTATCCGGAATCCGCCCCCACACCCATTTCGCCGACCCTCGGCCGACCTCAGCGGCGCATGAACGGCGGCACGTCGACGTCGTCGTCATCGCCGCCGATGTTCAGGGTCGAACCGTTGGTATGAACCGGCACGCTGACGGCGTCGACGGGCTCGAACAGCGTCGAGCTCAGCTTGCCCGCCTTGGCCGACGCGATGGCATGTGCGCCGGTCTTTTCCGGGGTAATGGCGCCGGCTGCCCCGAGGACGGGCTTGCGGCCAGAGCCGGCGGCGTCGAAGCCCGCGGCGATGACGGTGACGCGCACCTCGTCGCCCAGCGAGTCGTCGATCACGGTGCCGAAGATGATGTTGGCGTCTTGATGCGCGGCGTCCTGCACTAGCGAAGCCGCTTCGTTGATCTCGAACAGGCCCAGGTCGCTTCCGCCGGCGATCGACATCAGCACACCCTGGGCGCCCTCCATGGAGGCTTCCAGCAGCGGCGAGTTGATGGCGATCTCAGCGGCTTTGAGCGAACGTCCTTCCCCGCGGGCCGAACCGATGCCCATCAGCGCGGTACCGGCGCCCGACATGATGCCCTTGACGTCGGCAAAGTCGACGTTGATCAGTCCCGGTGTGGTGATCAGGTCGGTGATGCCCTGCACGCCGTTGAGCAGTACCTCGTCGGCGCTGCGGAACGCATCCATCAGGGATACCGCGGCGTCACCCATCTGCAGCAGCCGGTCGTTGGGGATCACGATCAGGGTGTCGCAGCTCTCGCGGAGCGAGGCGATGCCGTTTTCGGCCTGGTTGCCGCGCCGCTTGCCCTCGAACGAGAACGGCCGGGTGACCACGCCGACGGTCAGCGCGCCCAGCTTGCGGGCGATGCTGGCGACGACGGGCGCTCCGCCTGTGCCGGTGCCACCGCCTTCGCCCGCAGTGACGAAGACCATGTCGGCGCCGCGCAGCAGCTCTTCGATCTCGTCCTTGGCGTCATCGGCGGCCTTGCGCCCGACCTCCGGGTCGGCGCCGGCGCCCAGGCCGCGCGTGGAGTCGCGGCCGACGTCGAGCTTGACGTCGGCATCGCTCATCAACAACGCCTGCGCGTCGGTGTTGATCGCGATGAACTCCACACCTTTGAGGCCTTGTTCGATCATCCGGTTGACGGCGTTGACGCCGCCGCCGCCGATACCCACAACCTTGATCACGGCTAGGTAGTTGTGCGGGGGGGTCATCATCTCGTCTTCCTCCCTGATGGGACTCGGTGTGTCCTCTTGCAGACCCTCAACCTCAAGTATAGGGTTAGAGTTATGTCAAGCTGATCCGCGTAACCAGAACCGTATGGGTACGACGGACGCTAACCGTGCAGGCGCGCCGAAACGCGGTGCGTGTTTTTTTGCGAGCGTGCGCAGAATGCCGGCATTTCGCGGCGCGTCGCGCGCAGACGCGCACGCTCGCGGCGGGGTCCTACTTGACGGTCGGCAGGTCGGGGCTGGAGATGTCGTAGGTGCGCCCGGGCTGGGTCAGCAGCGCGGCCAGCTTCTCAGCCTTTTCGTCGGCGCGGTCGGTGCTCCCCCAGATCACCACCCGCCCGTCGCCGAGCGTGAGGGTGATCGACGACACCGACGGGGCCGCGATCCGGCCCACCTGGCCCGCGACCTCGGGCCGCAGCGCGAGCAGCACCGCCAAAGCGGCCTTGGTGTCCGGATCGGTCGGCCCGGGATCGGCGACATCGATATAGGGCAGCGCCGGTGGCGGCGGACCCGTCGCGAAGTCGACGCCGTCACGGTCGAACAGGTGCGGGCCGTCGGGAAAGTCCTTGACCACCATGGGGACTCGCTCCACGATGGTGATCCGCAGCGCCGACGGGTACTGGCGCTGCACCCGCGCGCTGGCCACCCGGCGGATGGCCGCCACCCGGTCGGCGACCTGGTTGGTGTTGATCTGCAGCAGCGGTGTCCCCGGCCGCACCTGCGCCGCGTCCAGGACCTCCTCGCGGGTCACCGCCCCGGTGCCGCTGACGACGATGTTGCGCGCCGACATCGCCGGCGTGAAATAGAGGATGAGCGCGAGCCCCACGCCGACGACGGCCAACAACACGGTCATCAGCAGCATCTTCAAGCCCTGAACTACGCCTCGGGCGGGCTTGGGCTCGTCGGTGATGTGTCCCCGGGCTTGGCGCTTGGCCTCGCGGCGGGCCTCCTCGATGGCTGTGGCGCGGGCCTGGGCGGCGCGGCGCTCGGCCCGTTCCCGACGCGCGCGCCGGCGGGGGCCCTCGGCCTCGGCTGGCTCGGTTGCGGTTGTACCGTCCCGGCCGTCCTGCGGTTGGGCGAGCAGCGGCTCGGTGACCGTGTTCTCGTCGGCGGGTTCGGTGGTTCCGGGCTCGCTGACCGCGGCGTCGTTGGGCTCAGTCACCGCAACCGTCCTGGCGCGCTGCGGTTGGCCCGCGCCCGCAGCGCCGTGACGATCTCCGGCCCCAGCAAGGTCACGTCGCCGGCGCCCATCGTGACGATGACGTCGCCCGGGCCGGCGGCGGCCGCGACCTGCTCAGCGACGGCCGAGAAGTCCGGGAGGTAGTGCACCGGTGTCGGCGCGCTGACGTGTTCGGCGACGCTGGCCCCGCTGATACCGGCGAGCGGCTGTTCGCGGGCGCCGTAGACGTCCAGCACGAACACCTCGTCGGCGGCTTCCAGCGCCCGCCCGAATTCGGCCGCGAAAGCCTTTGTGCGCGAATATAAATGGGGCTGGAACACCACCAGCGAGCGACCGCTGCCGTGCTGTTCGAGCACCGTGCGCACCGCCGCCAGCGTGGCACTGATCTCGGTGGGGTGATGCGCGTAGTCGTCGAACACCTGCACCACTGAGTTCGGGGCTCGGCCGTCTCCCGAGGTCCCGACCAGTTCGAACCGCCGACGCACACCCTCGAAACCAGCCAGCCCGTCGAGCACGTCATCGACCGCGGCACCGACCTCGGCCGCGGCCAGCAGCGCACCCAGCGCGTTGAGCGCCATGTGCCGTCCGGGCACCGACAGCCGCATCACCCGCGGGCGCGGCGCTGCGCCTGGTTGCGAGGCCAACCGGATTTCCGCGACCGCTTCGGTGCCCTGCTGCTCCCAGGACAGCAGCGCGGCGGCCAGCTGATCGGAGGGACCCGAACCGTAGCGCAGCACCCGGATGCCCAACTGTTCGGTGCGCTGGGCCAGCGCGGCGGCGCCGGGGTCGTCGGTGCACACCACGAGCGCTCCCCCGGGCGCCAGCCGTTCCATGAAGGAGTCGAACACCCCGACGTACGCTTCGACGCTGCCGTAGAAGTCCAGGTGGTCGGACTCGATGTTGGTGACCACCACGACGTCGGGCGTGTACTCCAGTAGCGAGCCGTCGCTCTCGTCGGCCTCGGCGACGAAGCAGTCACCGCTGCCGTGATGCGCGTTGGTGCCTGCCTCCCCCAACTCGCCGCCGACCGCGAAGGACGGGTCTCGCCCACAGTGCTGCAGGGCCACGATCAGCATCGACGTCGTGGTCGTCTTGCCGTGGGTGCCGGTGACCATGAGCGTGGTGCGCCCGGCCATCAGCTTGGCCAGTACCGCCGGCCGCAGGATCACCGGAATGCCGCGGCGGCGGGCCTCGACGAGCTCGGGGTTGGTCTTGGGGATGGCGGCGTGGGTGGTGATGACCGCGGTTGGGCCGCCGGGCAGCAGATCCAGCGACGACGCGTCGTGTCCGATCCGGATCTCGGCGCCCCGGGCCCGCAGCGCGTGCAGGCCGCGCGACTCCTTGGCGTCTGACCCCGACACCAGCCCCTCGCGGTCCAGCAGGATGCGGGCGATGCCCGACATGCCGGCTCCGCCGATGCCCACCATGTGCACTCGGCGCAGCTCGGGCGGCAACTGCTCGGCGTTCACCGACGCCTCCGCAACGCCGCGAGCTCCAGCGCCGCCTGGGCCACCTGGCGCGCCGCGTGGGGATGTCCCACCTGCGCGGCGGCCGCCGTCATCGTGGTCAGCCGGTCCCGGTCATTGAGCAGGCCGCCGACCCGCCGCGCCACCAGGTCGGGGGTCAGGTCGGCATCGGCGACGATCATGCCGCCGCCGGCGTTGACCACGGGCAGCGCGTTGAGCCGCTGTTCGCCGTTGCCGATCGGCAGCGGCACGTAGATGGCCGGCAGGCCGACGGCCGACACTTCGGCGACGGTCATCGCGCCGGACCGGCAGATCGCCAGGTCGGCGGCGGCGTAGGCCAGGTCCATCCGGTCCAGGTAAGGCACCGCGACGTACGGCGGATCGCCGGGGTCGGGTGTGCGCAGGTCGAGGGTGTTCTTGGGCCCGTGGGCGTGCAGCACCGCCACGCCCGCGGCGGCCAGGTCGGCGGCGGCCGCCGACACGGCGCGGTTCAGCGAGACCGCGCCCTGTGAGCCGCCGAACACCAGCAAGACCCGCGCGTCGTCGGCGAAGCCGAAGTGCCGGCGCGCTTCGGCGCGCAACGCGGCGCGGTCCAACGTGGCGATGGTCGCGCGAACGGGCACCCCGACCACCTCGGCGCGCCGCAGCCCGGAATCCGGGACAGCGGACAGGATCCGGTCCGCGGTGCGGGCGCCGACGCGGTTGGCTATCCCGGCCCGCGCGTTGGCCTCGTGGATCAGCACCGGGATGCCCCGCCTGACGCCGGGAATTCGGCGCGCGGCGAGATAGGCCGGCAACGCCACGTACCCGCCGAACCCGACGACGACGTCGGCGTCAACGGCGTCGAGCACCGCCCGCGCCTCACGCACGGCACGCCATACCCGCGGTGGCAACCGGGCCAGGTCCCCATTGGGTTTGCGCGGCAGCGGCACCGGGGTGATCAGCTCCAGGTGATAGCCGCGCTCGGGCACCAGCCTGGTCTCCAGCCCGCGTTGAGTGCCCAGTGCGGTGATCCGGACCTGCGGATCCAGCGCGGACAGCGCGTCGGCGACCGCCATCGCTGGCTCCACATGGCCGGCGGTCCCGCCGCCGGCCAGCACAACGGACAGGGTGGACGGGGCGGATTTGACCGACAACGCGGCACCGGCGGGCGAGGGGTTTGCCCCCTGCCCGCCGGTCGGCTGCCTGATCGTGCCCTTCACCCGTAACGCTGACCTTCCAATGCGCGAACGCGCCCAGTATGACGCTGGCCGGCGTGCCGCTGACCAGATCCATGATGCCTTCCCGCGTGACCTCGCCGATCGGCCGCTCGGGGTAACGGTGACCGCTGGGATTTCTGGGGGCGCGCAGACTTGCCGGCCGGCGGCTTGGCCGACTTCGAACCGGGCTGCTTGCGATCGCGGAAGGCCTCGATGCGACTCGGCACATACGGCTCGGGCAGCGGCAGCCGCAGCACCCGGTTCACCTTGTCGTCGCGGCCGGCGCGCAGTGCGGCCACCGCCTCGGGTTCGTGGCGAGCCGCATTGATCATGATGCCGATCATGAAAAGCGTTGTGGCCGTGGATGTTCCGCCAGCAGAAATCAGTGGCAGCTGCAGGCCGGTGACCGGTAGCATCCCGATCACGTAGCCGATGTTGATGAACGCCTGACCCAGCACCCAGAACGTCGTGGTGGCGGTCAGCAGTCGCAGGAACGGGTCGGCCGAGCGCCGCGCGATGCGCATGCCGGTGTAGGCGAACAATCCGAAGAGCCCGAGCAGCCCCAGCGCCCCGACCAGGCCGAGTTCCTCGCCGATGATGGCGAAGATGAAGTCGTTGTGGGCGTTGGGCAGATAGTTCCATTTGGCCACGCCCTGGCCGAGTCCGTCGCCGAAGATGCCGCCGTGGGCCAGCGCGAACTTCGCCTGCCGGGCCTGGTACCCGGTGTCCATCGGGTCGTTTTCGGGGTCCAGCCAGGACTTCACCCGGTCGGAGCGGTAGCCCGCCGACATGGCCAGGATCGCGCCGGCGACGAATACTGCGGCCAGCGAGCTGACGAACACCCGCAGCGGCAGCCCGGCGTACCACAGCAGACCGAGCAGGATGATGCCCAGCGACACCGTCTGCCCGAGGTCGGGCTGGGCCACGACCAGGGCCAAGGCGACGACCGCGGCAGGCACCAGCGGGATCAGCATCTCGCGCAATGAGGCCCGTTCCAGCCGTCGGGCGGCCAGCAGATGCGCGCCCCAGATGGCGAAGGCGATCTTGGCCAGCTCCGACGGCTGCATCGAAAAGCCGGCGATGACGAACCATTTACGAGAGCCGTTGGCGAGGTTGCCGATCCCCGGGATCAGCACCAGGACCAGCAAGATGATGGTGATGGCGTAGCTGGTGAACGCCATCCGCCGGATGAATCGCACCGACATCCGCATGGACGCATAGCAACCGATGAGTCCGATGACCGTCCACAACACCTGCTTGCCGAAGATCACCCACGCGGAGCCGTCGGCGCCGTAGGAGCGCACACCGGAGGCCGACAGCACCATGATCAGGCCGAGCGTCGTCAGCAGCGCGGCGACGGCGATGAGCAGGTGAAACGACGTCATGGGCCGGCCGAGCCAGGCACCGAACCGCCGGCGGAGGCCGCCGTCCTCGATCGTGAGGGGCGCTTGTTCCAACACATCCTCTTGAGCCTCGGGCGATTCCGTGGCGTCGTTCGTTCCTTTACCCCGGCGCTTCAGCCGGGTCAGCGGGTTGCCCACGCGCTACAGAATCGCCGCGCGTACGGCAGCCGCGAAGGTGTCGCCACGCTCGCCGTAGCCGCTGAACTGGTCAAATGACGCGCCAGCCGGCGCCAGCAGCACGGTGTCGCCGGGTTTGGCCAGGCCACGGGCCGCGGCCACAACCGCTGTCATCACACGAGAGCCGACCGTCCCACCCGAATCGTTCACTTCAACAACAGAAGTCCCAAAAACCTCAGCAGTCGCATGCATCTCAACATCCTCGCCTGTCACAACCTGGACGACGGGGACATCGGGCGCGTGTCGCGATAACGCATCGGCAACCTGGGCCCGATCGCGGCCGATCAGCACCGCGCCGACCAGCCGCGATGCGATTCGGGCGACCTCTGCGTCGACCGAACAGCCCTTCAGCAGACCCCCGGCCACCCAGATCACCCGCGGATAGGCCAGCACCGACGCCTCGGCGGCGTGCGGGTTGGTGGCCTTGGAGTCGTCGACATAGGTGACACCGTCGGCGACGGCCACCACCTCGGCTCGGTGCCGGCCCAGCCGGAAGGAGGATATTGCCGCCTCAATAGCTTCAGGAGGCACCCCGACGCTGCGGGCCAGCGCCGCCGCGGCGAGCGTGTCGAGCACGCCGGACGGGCCCGGGACCGGGATCGACGCGGCGGGCAACAGAGCCAGATCGTCGGCTGGATTGGCTACGAAGGCGCGGTCGACCAGTTGCCCGTCCCGCACGCCGAGTTCACCGGGCTCGGGTATTCCGAGCCGGAACCCCGCGCGCACCGGCGCCGGCGCGGTGGCCAGCAGCGCGGCGGCCCGGCGGTCATCCAGGCCGACCACCGCCACCCGGCCGTTGAGCACCCGGGCTTTCGCCGCGGTGTACTCCTCCATCGAGGCATGCCAGTCCAGATGGTCTTCAGCGATGTTGAGCACCACGCCCGCCTCGGGCCGCAGCGACGGCGCCCAGTACAGCTGGAAGCTGGACAGCTCGACGGCCAGCAGCTCGGCGGGCTGGTCCAGCACGTCGAGCACCGGGCTGCCGATGTTGCCGCACAGCACGCTGCGCAGTCCGGCGGCGGTCAACATGGCATGCAGCATTGACGTCGTGGTGGTTTTGCCATTGGTGCCGGTGACCACCAGCCAGCGCCGCGGCGGCCCGTAGCGACCCGCGGCATCCAGCCGCCAGGCCAACTCCACATCGCCCCAGATGGGCACACCCGCGGCCGCGGCCGCCGCCAGCACCGGCGTCGTGGGCTGGAAACCGGGACTGGTGACCACTAGCGCGTAGTCGCCGATCCGCTGCTCGGCGACTACGGGATCCACGGTCGCGACGCCGTCGTCGGCGTATGGGCGCAGCATCGCGGGGTCGTCGTCGCAGACGGTCGGCGCCGCCCCGAACCGGGTCAGCGCCGCCAGGATCGCGCGGCCGGTCACCCGGCCTCCGGCGATCAGCACGGGCGCGCCGCCTACCAGCGGGTCGAGCTCGTCAGGCACCGATCGCGCCCAGCCATTCGCCGTAGAACAGCGCCACGCCTAGGCCGCAGGCGATCGCGGTGAGCAGCCAGAACCGAATGATCACCGTGGTTTCTGCCCATCCGCCCAGCTCGAAGTGGTGGTGGAAGGGCGCCATCCGGAATACCCGGCGCCCGGTGGTGCGGAAAGCCAGGATTTGCAGCACCACCGACACGATTTCGGCGACGAACAGCGAGCCCAGCACGACCGCCAGGATTTCGGTGCGACTGGTCATCGACAACCCCGCGATGATCCCGCCCAGCGCCAGCGACCCGGTGTCGCCCATGAAGATCTTGGCCGGCGCGGCATTCCACCACAAAAAGCCGATGCAGGCGCCCGCGGTCGCGGCGGCGACCAGCGCCAGATCCAGCGGGTCGCGCACGTTGTAGCAGCCCAGGCCCGGTGCGGTGGCGCACGCGTTGCGGTATTGCCAAAAGGTGATCAGCACGTAGGCGCCGGTGACCATCGCCATGCAGCCGGCGGCCAGCCCATCCAGGCCGTCGGTGAAGTTGACCGCGTTGGACCAGGCGCTGACGACGACGACGCAGAACAACACGAACAGCGCGGGAGCAAGTGCGACGGTGGCGATCTCACGTACGTAGGACAGGTTCGGGCTGCCCGGGGTGAGGCCGTTGCTGTTGCGGAACTGCAGTACCAGCACCCCGAACAGCACGCCGGCAGTGATCTGCCCGACCGTCTTGGCCGTCTTGTTCAACCCGAGATTGCGCGCCCTGCGGATCTTGATCAGGTCGTCGAGGAAGCCGACGCCACCCAAAACGGTGGCCAGACCCAGTACCAGCAGGCCGGAGGCGGACATCCCTTCCCCGTGGAACGCCATGCCGATCAGGTGCGTGCCCAGGTATCCCGCCCAGATGCCGACCAGGATCGCCACCCCGCCCATCGACGGCGTGCCGCGCTTGGTGTGGTGGCTGGGGGGGCCGTCCTCGCGGATCTGATGACCGAAGCCCTGCCGGGTGTAGAGCCGAATCAGCACCGGCGTCAACAGGATCGACACGGTCACCGCAATGGCGACGGCGATGAGGATCTGTCTCATGAGCGGATGCTTCCCTGATCGGGGTCGGCGGCCAACGCATCGGCCAGCGCACCCAACCCCGCGGCGTTGGACGCCTTGACCAGAACCACGTCGCCGGGCTGCAGTTCGGCTTGCAGCAACGCCAGGGCGGCGTCGCCGTCGGCGACGTTAACAGCTTCTGAGCCCCACGAGCCCTCCATGACCGCTCCGTGGTGCATGGCGCTCATCGACCTCCCATTTCCCACGACAACCAGTCGAGACACATCTAAGCGCACCGCCAGCCGCCCGATGCGATCGTGCTCCTTTATCGCGTCCTCGCCGAGCTCGGCCATCTCACCGAGCACCGCCCAGCTACGCCGCTTTTCGGCGGGACCGTGGGCGATCCAGGCCAGAGCCTGCAGTCCCGCCCGCATGGAGTCGGGGTTGGCGTTGTAGGCGTCGTCGATCACCGTCACACCGTCGGTGCGGGTGGTCACCTGCATCCGGTGCCGCGATACCGGACCCGCACCGGCCAGCGCGGCCGCCACCTGCTCGACGCCGGCGCCGCATTCCAGCGCCACGGCCGCCGCGCACAGGGCGTTGCTGACCTGATGGTCGCCGTAGACCCCGAGCGTGACCTCGGTGGAGTTGTCTCCGGCGTGCAGTCTGAACGTCGGCCTGGCCAGTTCGTCCAGCGTGACCGGTCCGGCCCAGATATCGCTGGGTTCGGTGCGGCTGACCCTCACGACGCGGGCCCCGGTGACTTTCGTGACATCGGCCATTGCCGCCACCGCCGGGTCATCGGTGTTGAGCACCACCACGCCCGATGATGGAACAGCTTGCGGCAGTTCAGCTTTGGTGCGCGCGATGGCCTCGCGGGAGCCGAACTCACCCAGATGCGCGGTGCCGACGTTGAGAACGACCCCGATCGCAGGTGGGGCGATCGCCGCCAGCTCCGCGATGTTGCCGGGATGGCGCGCCGACATCTCCAGCACCAGGAAGTCCGTGCTGCGGGTCGCGCGCAGCACTGTCCAGGGATGTCCCAGCTCGTTGTTGAACGACCCCGGTGGGGCCACCACCTCACCCAGCGGTTCGAGGACGGCTTTCACCAGATCCTTGGTGGAGGTCTTTCCCGACGAGCCGGTGATCCCGATGATCCGCAGCCCGCCGGCCACCAACTCTGCGGCCACCGCTTTGGCCAACTCGGCCAGCGCGGCCAGGACCGCCGCGCCCGACCCGTCGGGGTCATGCTCGAGCACCCCGGCGCGACCGTCTCCCGGTTGCGGCTTGACCACGATCGCGGGGACCCCGACCGGCCGGGCGGCCAATACGACGGCGGCCCCGGCGGCTACCGCCGACGCCGCGTGGTCATGTCCGTCGGAGCGCGCCCCGGGCAATGCCAGGAACAGACCGCCCGAACCGACTGCGCGCGAATCGAATTCGACGTTCCCGGTGACATGGCATTCCGCGGCGACCTCCGGCGATACGTCGGCCAGTGTGCCGCCGACGATCTCGGCGATGCGGGCCACCGTCAGGTCGATCATCAGCGCGCCTTGAGGTCTTCCAACGCCTCGGCGAGCTCGATCCGGTCGTCGAACGGGCGGACCTCGGTGGCTCCGCGCTGCCCGGTCTCATGGCCCTTGCCGGCGATCACCACCACGTCACCGGCCTGCGCCCAGCCAACCGCGTGCCGGATGGCCGCGCGCCGGTCGCCGATCTCGACCACCTGCGCTGCCGAGTCGGCTTGGGCTGTGCCGGAAAGGATCTCGCGGCGGATCGCCGACGGATCCTCACTGCGCGGGTTGTCGTCGGTGACCACGACGAGATCGGCCAGTTCGGCGGCGACCTCGCCCATCGGCGCGCGCTTGCCCGGGTCGCGATCACCCCCGGCGCCGAACACCACCGCCAGCCGGCGGCCCGGTTGCCGCAGGGTGGTCAGCACGGCCTGCAGCGCGCCTGGCTTGTGCGCGTAGTCGACCAACGCCAGGAAATCCTGGCCGGAATCAATCTGTTCCAGGCGCCCGGGCACGCGGGCTTCCCGAAGGCCCGGCGCCGCCTGTTCCGGCGACACTCCTACCGCGTCCAGAACTGCCAGTGCGAGAAGGCAATTCGCGACATTGTAGCTCCCAGGCAGCCGGATGCCGACGCGGTGCCGCACGCCGGCGGGGTCCACCACGGTGAATTCCTGTCCCCCGGCGTCGATTACGGTCACGTCCTGGGCCCGCCAGTGTGCGGGCTGATCGGTGGTGCTGACGGTAATCGCGTCACCGGCCCGGGCGGCCATCGCGCGTCCGGCGTCGTCGTCGACGCACACCACGACGGTGTGGGCGCGCAGCGGCGAGTCGGGGTCGAACAGCACCGCCTTGGCCTCGAAGTAGTCCGCCATTGTCGGGTGAAAGTCGAGGTGGTCGCGTGACAAGTTGGTGAAACCGCCCACCGCGAAATGCGTGCCGTCCGCCCGGCCCAGTGTCAGAGCGTGACTGGAAACCTCCATGACCGCGGTGTCCACCCCGCGCTCGGCCATCGCGGCGAACATCGCCTGCAGCGCGGGCGCCTCGGGGGTGGTCAGCGAGCCGGGAAGGTCGGCGCCGTCGATGCGGATGCCGATGGTGCCGATCAGCCCGGCCACCCGTCCGCCGGCCCGCAGACCGGCCTCGACCAGGTAGGTCGTGGTGGTCTTGCCCGACGTTCCGGTGATCCCGACGACCGTCATCCGATCGGACGGATCCCCATAGACCGCGGCGGCCATGCCTCCCAGGACGCTGCGCGGCGCGGGGTGCAGCAGGGTCGGCACGGTGGTGGCACCGAGCGCGTCCATCTCAGCCCGGCCCGCCTCATCGGTGAGCACCGCGACGGCACCGCGTTCGATCGCGCCGTCGGCGTAGCGCGCGCCGTGCGTGGTCGCGCCCGGCAGCGCCGCGAACAGGTCACCGGGCTGCACGTCCTGGCCGCGCAGCGTGACACCGGTGATGGGTATGTCGGGAACGGTGCCGTCGGCCGCCACCGCGCCCACTTGCGCCGCCAGCGCCGGCAGCCGCGCACCGGCAACGGCGCTGGGCCGCAGTGCAGTGGGCACCGGCACTCCTCACCACCTCTCGTCAGCCATGATCAGCCTGACACCCTACCCAGGAGTACCAGGCTGGGCGGTGTTCCCGCGCCCACGCAGGCCCACCAGGGGCAGAAAGATGGTGTCGACGATCTCTTCGATGACTTCCTCGGGCAGTGGCCGCAGCGTCATGAATATTTCGTAGCGAAACAGGTCCACGGGCAGGCGCGCGATTCGTTCGGTGATCTGGCCCGCCTCGATTTCCCCGCGGTCGATGGCCCGTTGGATCGCGGCCTCGAGAAAAGCGTCTCGGCCCCCCTGCACCAGCGCCCTGAGGTCGGCCAGGCTGTTTCCCGTCTGGCGGTAGAAGCCGCCCAGCTGGGTCAGCAGCTGCGATACCACGCCGACCCTGACCCTGTTGGCCTCTTTTAGCAGGGCAATGACGTCTCCACGGAGGCTGCCGGTATCCGGTGCGACCACCACATCCTTGGCCGCCTCGTGCTTCAGCGCTGCGAGCACCAGTTCCTGCTTGTTGGGCCAACGCCGGTAAAGCACCGCGCGACTGGTGCCCGCCCGCACAGCGACAGCGTCGATGGTCATGTCGTCATAACCGCGGTCCGTCACCTCGGCCCACGCCGCGTCCAACAGCGCCTCCTCGAGGGCGCGGCCGCGTCGCCGCTGCGGCACGGCCGTCGGATTAAGAGACATTGCGTTTCCTATCGGTCGAACCTAGGATATTAGGATACATAACGTATCTTATTACTGTTAGGAGTCGATGTCATGCGCATTCTCATCTCGGGCGCAGGAATCGCAGGCCTGAGCACGGCCGTCAACCTCGGGGCGACCGGCCACGACGTCACCATCGTCGAACGCGGCGACCATCTGCGCGTCAACGGCTCCCCCATCGATATCCGCGGCGACGCGATCGGCGTCGCCGACACGATGGGCGTGCTGGGTCAGATCCTCGACCACCGGATCGACATGACCGAACAGATGCAATTCGTGGACAGCACCGGCGCCGTGGTGGCCGAGCTGCCCGGCGACCTGCTCAACGACTCCCCCGACGACATCGAGATTCCCCGTGAGGACCTCGCCACGATCCTGCACGACGAACTCGGCCCGGCAGTAGAGCTGCGCTTCGGCGAATCCATCGCCACCCTCGACGACGATGGGCGCGGCGTGCGGGTCCGCTTCGCCTCGGGCGCCATCGACCGCTACGACCTCGTGGTGGGAGCCGACGGGATGCATTCGGCCGTGCGGCGACTCACGTTCGGGCCGGAGCAGCAGTTTCTGCGCTACCTGGGCTACTACGTCGCACTCGCGGAGCTGTCGGACTACACACCAGCCGGGCGCCACAATCCGATGTACAACTTCCCGGGCCGCCTGACCGGCATCGCCGCCTACAACGACAAAGCGTTGGCGGTCTTCATGTTTCGATCACCGTGGATCGATTACGACTACCACGACCTCGATGCGCAGCAGCGGATCCTCGCCGACGTGTACGCCGGTCACAACGAATGGAAAGTCCCCGAACTGGTTTCTGCGGCAGTCCAGGACCCGGAGCTCTACTTCGATTCCGTCAGCCAGATCCACATGCCCGCCTGGCACCGCGGTCGCGTCGTCCTCGTCGGGGACGCGGCGCACTGCGCCTCCAACCTTTCCGGTCGCGGGACCAGCCTGGCGCTGACCGGCGCCTGGTTTCTCGCCCAGGCTCTCAGCGACCACCCCGTCGACCAAGCACTCGAGCGGTACGAGCACGACCAGCGACCGCACGCCACCCGTTCGCAGGCCACCGCAGCGCCCGGCGGTGAACTGTTGATCCCGGCCACCCAGGAACAGATCGACTCGCGGAATCGCAGCTTCAGCGAGGCGGCCGCTAGCTGAGCGATCGAGTGTGCGGTGACGGATTTGAGCGTGCGCTCATGGTGGCGGCCTGCGGCGTGTCGTCAACGTAGGCGCACACTCGATGTCCTCGCCGCGCTTAGGTCGCCTGCAGCGTCAGCGGCGGACCGGGATCCGGTGACAGCGGCACGTTTTCGCGCTGCATCAACCAGCCGGCGATGTTGTGGAACAGCGGCGCCGCCGAGTGGCCTGGCGAGCCGTCCGCGTTGCGCTCCGGGTTGTCCATCATCAAGCCGATGACGTAGCGGGGGTTGTCGACGGTTGCCATGCCGGCGAACGTGATCCAGTAGACGTTGTCGAAATAGCAGCCGCAGCCGGGGTTGATCTGCTGAGCGGTGCCCGTCTTGCCCGCTATCTGGTAGCCCGGAACCGCGGCGGCCGGCCCAGTGCCCTGCTGATAGCCCATCGGGTCGCGCTGCACGACGGCGCGCAGCATCTGGCGCACCGTCTGCGCGGTCTGCGGGGACACCACCCGAACGCCGTCCGGACGGGGTTCCTCGGTCCGGGCGCCATCGGGTGCGATGGTGGCCTTGATGATCCGCGGCGGCATCCGCACGCCGTCGTTGGCGATGGTCTGGTACATGCCCGCCATCTGCAGCAGCGTCATCGAAAGGCCTTGGCCGATCGGCAGGTTGGAGAAGGTACTGCCCGACCACTGGTCGATCGGCGGCACCAGCCCAGCGCTCTCGCCGGGCAGCCCGACGTTGGTGCGCTGACCCAGCCCGAACTTGCGGACCATGTCGTAGAAGCGTTCCGGGCCGACGCGCTGAGCCAGCATCAGCGTGCCGACGTTCGACGACTTCCCGAACACGCCGGTGGTGGTGTACGGCATCACGCCGTGCTCCCACGCGTCGTGAATGTTGACCCCACCCATGTTGATCGAACCGGGGACCTGCAGCACCTCGTCGGGGTTGGACAGCCCGTATTCGATCACCGAGGAGGCCGTGATGACCTTGTTCACCGAGCCCGGTTCGAACGGCGAGGACACCACCAGATTGCCCAGCTGCCGCTCGCCCTGGCGCCCAATGTCTTGGGAGGGATCGAAGGTGTTGTCGTTGGCCATGGCCAGCACCTCGCCGGTCTTGGCGTCCATGACGACAGCCGAGACGTTGTGCGCCCCGGACAGGTTCTTGGCCTGCTGCACCTGCTGCTGCACGTAGAACTGGATATCGTCGTCGATGGTGAGCTGCACGGTCGAACCGTTGACGGCCCGGTGCCGGTTGCGGTAGCTGCCGGGGATGACCACGCCGTCAGACCCGCGGTCGTAGGTCACCGCGCCGTCGGTTCCGGAGAGCACGGAATCCAGGGAGTCCTCCAGACCCAGCAGCCCGTGTCCGTCCCAGTCGATCCCGCCGACGATGTTGGCGGCCAACGCACCGCCCGGATACTGGCGGAGATCCTGCCGCTCGGAACCCACCTCGGGGTACTTGTCGGAGATCGCGCTGGCGACGGCCGGGTCGACCGCACGCGCCAGGTAGACGAAGGTGTCATTGCTCTGCAGCTTCTTCAGCACGATCTGGTAGTCCGGCTTGTTGTTGAGCCGGCTGGACACCTCTTTGGCGATGTCCTGCAGCCGCTGCTGCGGGTCGGGGGCGGCCGAGTTCTTCTTCTTGGCGTCCTCCAGTTGCGTGCGGATTCGCTTGGGCTGGAACGTGAGTGCGCGCGACTCGATGGTGTAGGCCAGCTGGTCATTGTTGCGGTCGACGATGCTGCCGCGCACCGCTCGGGCGACGTCGGTGACCTTGAGTTGCCCCGCGGCCTGGGCGCGCAGGGTCGGTGCGTCGGTCACCTGCAGGATGAACAACTGCACCGCGGCCACCGCGATCAGCACCAGGATGACCGCGTTGCCGGCCCGATGCCGGAACACGAAGCCCACGCCGCGGGCGCCCACCTCCACCGGTTGACGGGTGCGCCGGTCGGTGGCCGCGTGCCCCTGCGGCTTAACGGGACCGCTCGATGGCTTCGAAGGCTTCGATGGCTTGGACGGCTTAGACGGGCCCGTCGGCTTGGCTTTCTTCACGCCTCTCACCGCGCTGAATCCGGAGCCGGCACCGCGACGGGGCCGAACTGCTCGCCGTTACCGGGCGTCGGCGCCGCCGCTCCCGGCAGAGGTGAGGGAGCATGCACCGAGGCGGCGCCGGGGGCGAGAGGGACCGGCGGAACGGCTACCGGGACGGGTAATCCGCCCAGTGGAATCGGCACCTCGGCCGGTCCCGCGATGGGCGCCGTGATGCCCGGGACAGGCAGCCCCGGCACGGGTGCGAGCCCAGACGCCCCGGGCAGGCGTGGAGCCACCTGCGGGAGGTGCTGACCGCCGACCGTCGAGGAGCCGTCCGGAGCACGCAGCAGCGCCTCGGGCCCGGACGTGGCCGGCGGAGGCGGAGCGCCCGCGCCCGGCTGCACCCGGACGGGAACCTCCAGCGGCACCGCCGGCGCCGGCGGGGGCGGCGGAGGTCCTGGTTCGGGAACGGGGCCGTTGAGCGGAGGCGGTGGGACGCCGTCGGCCGGCTTGGGCGTGCCGACGACCACCCAGTTACCGCTCGGGTCCTGGACCAGATGGGCGGTGTCCCGCGTCGGGATCATGCCCTCCTTGCGGGCCGACTCGGCCAGGGCCGGCGCTGACTGCGCCTCGCGCACGTCGCGTTCCAGCGATTCCTTCTGCTCCTGCAGCACCCGGGCCCGTTCCCGGGCGTCGCTGAGTTTGTAGGACCGCTCGGCGGAGTCGGTGGACAGCCACAAAGTGAGGGCCAGGCCGACGCCGAGGGCGCCGATCACCAGCACGACAAACGGGACCTTGCTCAACAGGGTGTGGGGCCGCAGGTCGATCGAGGCCAGCCGGATGGCCAAGCGCTCGGTCAGCCGGGGCCGGATGACCTTGGGCGCCTTGGCTTTCCGCGCCTTGGCCCGGGCCTTGGCCTGGCTCGTGCTTTTGGCCCGGGTGGGCCGCTCGACCGGCCGGGCGATGGGGTTGGTTTGCGGACCGGACTTCGTCGTCCGGGCGGTCCGAGCGCGGCGCGTGGACACTGCCTCGGCCTTGACACTCTGGGCGCTCTTGCTCCCGCCGGCGTCGCGTCCACCCGGACGGTCACCGCTGCGGCGTTTCGCCACCTCGCGCTTGGCCTTCATGACTCGCCCTTTCCGGTCGCCTGATGCACTCGTTCCAGAGCCCGCAATCGCACCGGGGCGCTGCGGGGGTTGCGTTCGATTTCGGCGGCGTCGGCCCGTTCGGCGCCGTGCGTGAGGGACTGGAACCGCGGCTCGTGGCCGGGAAGTTCGACCGGAAGACCCAGCGGTGTGCGGGAGGCGACGGCGTCGGCGAACACCCGCTTGACGATCCGGTCTTCCAGTGATTGGTAGGCCAGCACCGCGATGCGCCCGGATACCGTCAGGGCGTCCAGCGCGGCGGGAATCGCGGTGGACAACGAGTTCAGCTCGTCGTTGACCGCGATCCGCAGCGCCTGGAACGTGCGCTTGGCCGGGTGCCCGCCGGTGCGCCGGGTGGCCGCCGGAATCGCCTGGTAGAGCAGCTCGACCAGCTCGGCGGTCGAGGTGAACGGGGCCCGGGCACGCCGGCGGACGATGTGTGCGGCGATGCGGCGCGCGAACCGTTCCTCGCCGTAGCGGTGCAGGATGCCGGCCAATGCCGCCTCGTCGTAGTCGTTGAGGATGTCGGCGGCGGACAGCGGCGACTCCGGGTCCATCCGCATGTCCAGCGGAGCGTCCTGGGCGTAAGCGAAGCCCCGCTCGGCGCGGTCCAGCTGCATCGACGAGACCCCGAGGTCGAACAGCACCCCGTCGACCGCTTCCATTGCGCCATAACCCGATTCGGCCAGTGCCTCGGGCAGGCCGTCGTAGCGGGTGTGCACCAGCGTGACCCGGTCGGCGAAGTTAGCCAACCGGGTGCGCGCGATGTCGAGCGCGCTTGGGTCGCGATCGAGACCGATCAGCCGCAGGCCCGGCAAGTCGGTCAGGAACCGCTCGGCGTGCCCGCCCGCGCCGAGGGTGGCGTCGACGAGAACAGCCCCGGAACCGTCCGAGTGGTGGCGAGTCAGTGCCGGGGTGAGCAACCCAACGCAACGGTCCAGCAGGACGGGCACATGTCCGAAATCGCCTGGGCCGTCAGCCATGAGAAGCCCTAACCAGACTTCAAAGGAGTTGGCCCCTGCACCGAGGTCCCTGTCCGAAGGCACGAACCTGGCGTTGGGGAAGTACGCCAGGGTCGGTTCGGGCAGAGGCCACGATGCACGGGCACGCGCCTCAGATAATGTCGCCGAGTGCTTCATCGCTGGCTGCGGAGAAGTTCTCTTCGTGGGTTTGCTGGTAGTCCTGCCAGGCCTGCGCGTCCCAGATCTCGAGGTACTCGAGCGCGCCGATCACCACGCACTCCTTGGACAGGTTGGCGTAGCGGCGGTGGTCGGCCGATAACGTGATGCGGCCCTGGGCGTCCGGATGCTGCTCGTCGGTACCGGCGGCGAGATTTCGCAGGAATGCTCTGGCTTCGGGGTTGCTCCGCGACGTTTGGCTTGCCCGGCGCGCGAGCTGTTCGAACTCCGCTCGCGGATAGACAGCAAGGCTGTGATCTTGACTCTTGGTGACCATCAACCCTCCTGCCAGCGCGTCGCGGAACTTGGCGGGCAATGTCAGTCGCCCCTTGTCGTCGAGCTTGGGCGTGTAGGTGCCGAGAAACACCAGCTCACCTCCTGTCCGAAGTGGCTCCACTCGGCCCTAACACTTCAGCCACCATACCCCACAATCCCCCACTCCTCCCCATTATTGGGGTGTCCTGGCGCGGTTTTCTCGGCTATCCGCCACCAGCAGCAGCTCCCGGGGTAAAGATTCCCCTTGCCCCCCTGATCGTCAGGGCGGGAAACTGCACTTCAGAGTGCGAAAACGGACGGGTGAGGTGCCGGTGGGGCGCAGTGGGGCGCGAATCCTGGCGGTAGGACTCGATTTGGCGGCTATTTGGATTCGAAGTGGGTTCGAAGTCGGTTCGAAGTCGGTTCGAAGTGGAGATGCCTACAAACGCGAAAACGGGACAGCCGAAAGCTGCCCCGTTGTGCCCGTTACGTTTCCGCTACTCCTCGAAGCGGCGGCGGAACCGGTCTTCCATGCGATTGGTGAAGGATCCCCCGCCGCCCCTGGCGCGACGCTGACGCGAAGCCCCCGGCGCCGATCCGGGACGATCGCCGCGGCCGGACAGCCGCGGACCGGTGACGGCAAACACCACACCGCCGAACATCACGATGAAGCCGACAACGCTGAGAATCGGAAGAGTTCCGATCCAGGTGGCGCGAAATGCCACGCCCGACACCAACATCCCCAGACCGACGACAAACAACGCCACGCCCTGTAGGCGTCGGCGCGCGGTCGGTGCCCGGAGGCCGCCGCCACGAACACTCGAGGCGAACTTCGGGTCCTCGGCATAGAGAGCGCTCTCGATCTGATCGAGCATCCGCTGCTCATGATCGGAGAGTGGCATTCGTCCCTCCTTGCCGACAGGCTGGGTAACTACCGATAAAACACGGATGCCCGTTGCGCGGGCAACTAACTCAGATGATACGAGCAGAATTCGTGCGGTACCACCTGTTCGGGAGCGATTCTATCCCGGCAGTACCCCGGCGGAGGCGCGGGCGGGAACGCCCGCGTGCCGTCAAAGGGCCGTCCGTTCGATAATGACTTCGATAATGGCGAGAGACGCACACCCCCACGGCACTGGACAGCACTGACCAGGAGGACTCCGCGAGTTGCCGATATTCCTCATCGATCTGCCGCCGAACGAGATGGAGCGACGTCTCAGCGACGCCTTGAGCGTTTACGTCGACGCGATGCGCTACCCGCGGGGAGCGGTGAACCAGCGCGCCGCGATGTGGCTAGAGCACATCCGGCGACGCGGTTGGCAGGGTGTGGCCGCCATCGAAGCAGACGCGGCAACAGAAGCGGCAACAGAAACGGCAACAGAAGTGACACCGAATGGCGCGCCTCAAGACGAACCTCAAGACGAACCTCAAGACGAAGAGGTGCCGTCGGCGGCCGAACTCGGCGACGCGCCGTTGCTGGGCGTGGCCTACGGCTACCCGGGCGCACCCGGGCAGTGGTGGCAGCAGCAGGTGGTCTTGGGCTTGCAGCGCGGCGGTTCGCCGCCCCAGGAGATCGCCCGCCTGATGACCAGCTACTTCGAGCTGACCGAGTTGCACATTCACCCTCGCGCACAGGGTCGGGGCCTCGGGGAGGCGTTGGCCCGACGGCTGCTGGCCGGCCGCAGCGAGGAGAACGTTTTGCTCTCGACGCCGGAAACCGACGGCGAATCCAACCGCGCGTGGCGGTTGTACCGCCGGCTGGGCTTCGCCGATGTCATCCGCGGCTACCATTTCGCCGGCGACCCGCGCGCGTTCGCGATCCTGGGCCGGGCGCTTCCCCTCTAGAGCTCTGAGTTCCGTAGCGGATCTGGCACGATGACCTGGTGCGCGCCAGCTCTCCCCCACTTCCCGCTCGAGCATCCCGAGCAGCCCGCGGATTCACGGCACGGCGGCGCCGGGTGGTGGCGATCGCGATGCTGCTGCTGATCGTGCCACTGGCCAGCGGCTGCCTGCGGGTCAGGGCATCGCTGACCATCTCACCCGATGACCTGGTATCCGGGGAGATCGTCGCGGCGGCGAAACCGAAATCCCCCAAGGACCCCGGTCCGCAGCTCGGCGGCGATTTGCCGTTCAGCCAGAAAGTGGCGGTGTCGAACTACGACAGCGACGGCTATGTGGGCTCACAGGCGGTGTTCTCCGACCTCACCTTCGCCGAGGTGCCGCAGCTCGCCCACATGAACTCCGACGCCGCGGGAGTGAATCTGTCGCTGCGCCGAAACGGCAACCTGGTGATTCTGGAGGGCCGGGCGGATCTGACGTCGGTGACCGACAACGATGCCGACGTGGAGTTGACGGTTACCTTCCCCGGGGCGGTGACCTCGACCAACGGTGACCGCATCGAGTCCGAGACCGTCCAGTGGAAGCTCAAGCCGGGCGTGGTGAGCACTCTGACCGCCCAGGCCCATTACACCGATCCCAACACCCGTTCATTCACCGGCGCTGGAGTGTGGCTGGGCATCGCGTCGTTCGCGGCCGCCGGCGTGGTGGCGCTACTGGCCTGGCTGAGCAGGGATCGCTCGGAGCGGTTCACCGCACCGCGCGACCACCCGCCCGCCTAGACCTCCTGCGCGGGGGCCCAATACGCGAGCATCTCGGCGAAGGTCGCGAAAGCCGGCCCGGAAACACCGTAGGTCGCCTCGAAATGAATGCTCAGCGGGAAGCCGAGGTCGGCGACGCCGTCGATCACCCGTTTGTAGAGATCGAGCATGAGCTGGCGCTTTTGCGTCGGTTCGCTGCCGGCCAGCCGCTTGACGAACGCCTGCTCATCGGCCACCGCGGCGTTACCCGGATCCTGGATCAGCCAGTTAATCAGGCCGATCTTGGTCTCGACCTTCGGAACGAAGCCGAACGACAACAGCACCTCGGGGCGATGATCGGTGTTCTTGGCGAATTCGGTCAGAAAATCCACGATCGCATCCGAATACAGCAACTGGGTCATGCCGTAGGTCGCGCCCTGATTGCACTTGAAGTTCATCCGGCCTTGTTCGCCCTCCCGGGTGGGGATCAGGATCACGCCCCGATTGGGTAGTAATTGGCGGTAGATCGACAGGGCGTCAGTCGGCGCGACGCCGGAGCCCTCGCCGTCGTTCATCGTGCGTGGCACTCCGACGAAGACCACGCCCTCCATCCCGGCGTCGCGCAGCTCAGTGAGCCGCCCGTGCAACGACGACTCGTCCATGAACGCGGTGACCTGGGTGCACAAACCGTTGAGCCCGGGCAGCTCCGGCTTGATGATCGACCAGAAGTCCAGCACGTCCAACTTCGGCTTCATAGGGACAGGCCGGTCGTCGTCCTCGGCGATCATCCCCGGGATCATGACGTGCCGAATCCGCCCGTCGAGGCCGTATTCACCCGCGTACTGCGCCACTTTGTGGGCATCGTCGAGTGCCCGCTCGCGGCCGTCGTCGACGTTGGGTGGCACCAGCTCGAGCGCGATGGTGTTGAGGTTTGGCACCTCGACAGCATAGGGGCGACGGCTGTCGCGCCGAATACACTGGTCGAGCCTGCCAATCATGGCGGGCCGACCATGCGGAAAGGGGCGCCGCGCTGAGCGTGCAAGCATCGGCAACCGTCGAGTTGGCCGGCGCCGTCACCGATCAACTTCGGCAGTACTTGCAGGATCGTCGCAACGAGGCCGCCCATATCGGCGGCCCGGGAGACGCCGGTGTCGGCGTGTTGATCGCCGGGCTGGAAGATTTCGTGCTGGGCGGCGGCAAGCGGTTACGGCCGGTCTTCGCCTATTGGGGCTGGCGGGCCGTGGCGACCCAGGACCCCGATCCTGGTGTGCTGCTGCTGTTTTCGGCGCTGGAATTGCTTCACGCTTTCGCGCTGATCCACGATGACGTCATCGACGAGTCCTCGACGCGACGCGGAAAGCCCACCGCCCACAAGCACTTCGCGGCGCTGCACCGCGAACGGAATTGGCGCGGCTCGCCGGATCAGTTTGGGATTTCGGCAGCGATCCTGGCCGGCGACCTGACGCAGGCCTGGGCCGACGACATCGTGTACCGCGCGGATTTGGCGCCCGACGCCCAGCGCCGGGTCCAGCGGGTGTGGGCCGACATCCGCACCGAGGTGTTGGGCGGGCAATATCTCGACATCGTCGCCGAGGCCAGCGGCGCCGAGTCGATCGCGTCGGCGATGTCCGTCGCCACCTTCAAGACCGCCTGCTACACGGTGACCCGACCGCTGCAGCTCGGGGCTGCCGCCGCCGCCGACCGGGGCGACGTTCAGGAGATCTTCGGGCAGTTCGGCAACGACCTCGGTGTGGCTTTCCAGCTGCGCGACGACGTGCTCGGCGTCTTCGGGGACCCGGCGGTGACGGGAAAGCCTTCCGGCGACGACCTGAGGTCCGGTAAGCGCACCGTGTTGGTCGCCGAGGCGATGGCACTGGCCGACAAGTCGGACCCCTTGGCAGCCAATGTGTTACGGAGTTCGATCGGCAACCGGCTGACAGACGCGCAGGTGCGTCAGCTGCGCGAGATCATCGAATCGGTGGGCGCGCTGGCCGCAGCCGAAGACCGTATCGCGGCGCTGACCCAGCAGGCCCTGGCCACCTTGGCGGCCGCACCCATCAATGCGACCGCCAAGGCGGGGCTGTCCGAAATGGCCGCGCTGGCCACCAATCGGTCCTCGTGAACCGATGACCGCTCCCACGCGCTCTCCCTCTGTCGCCCAACATCTTTCGCGGTTGCGCGAGTTCGCGACCGCCCCCGGCGCCGGGCCGGCGAAGCTCGGCTTCCTGGGCGCGGTGCTGATCACCATCGGCGGATTGGGGGCGGGCAGCACCAAGCCGCACGACCCCCTGCTGGAAGCGCTGCACCTGTCCTGGATGCGGTTCGGCCACGGGCTGGTGCTGTCGTCGATCCTGTTATGGACCGGCGTCGTTCTCATGTTGATCGCCTGGCTGCGCCTGGGCCGACGCGTCCTCGCCGGCGACGCAGACGAGTACATGATGCGGGCCACAACCGCCTTTTGGTTGGCCCCGCTGTTGTTGTCGGTGCCCGTCTTCAGCCGAGACACCTACTCGTATCTGGCCCAGGGTGCGCTGCTGCGTGACGGCTTCGACCCCTACGCCGTCGGCCCGGTGGCCAATCCGAACGTGCTGCTGGACAACGTGAGTCCCATCTGGACCATCACCACCGCGCCGTATGGGCCGGTGTTCATTCTGGTGGCCAAGCTGGTCACGATGGTGATCGGCAATCACGTAATCGCCGGGACCATGCTGCTGCGGCTGTGCATGTTGCCGGGGCTGGCGCTGCTGATCTGGGCCACCCCGCGCCTGGCGCGGCATCTCGGCGCCGACGGCGCGACGGCGCTGTGGATCTGCGTGCTCAACCCGCTGGTGCTCATCCATCTGATGGGCGGGGTGCACAACGAGATGCTGATGGTGGGCTTGATGACCGCCGGCATCGCGCTGAGCTTCGGCGGCCGCGACGTCGCAGGGATCACCGTGCTGACGCTCGGGATCGCGGTCAAGGCCACCGCGGGAATCGCGTTGCCGTTCCTGGTCTGGGTGTGGATGCGCCATCTGCGTGAGCGCCGGGGATATCGCAGCGTACAAGCCTTCCTGGCGGCCACCGCGTTCAGCCTGGTGATCTTCGTGGTGGTATTCGCCGTGACGTCCACCGTGGCCGGCGTCGGCCTGGGCTGGCTGACCGCGCTGGGCGGTTCGGTGAAGATCATCAATTGGCTCACCGTGCCCACCGCGGCGGCGAACGTGATCCACGCGCTGGCCAGCCCGTTCATGCACGTCGACTTCTACGCGGTGCTGCGGGTGACGCGGCTGATCGGAATCCTGATCATCGCGACGTCACTGCCGCTGTTGTGGTGGCGATTCCGCCGCGATGACCGCGCGGCGCTGACCGGCATCGCGTGGTCGATGGTGATCGTGGTGCTCTTCGTGCCCGCCGCGTTGCCGTGGTACTACTCCTGGCCGCTGGCGGTGGCGGCCCCGCTGGCCCAATCGCGGCGGGCGATCGCGGTGATCGCCGGGCTCTCGACCTGGGTGATGGTGATCTTCAAACCCGACGGATCCCATGGCATGTACTCATGGCTGCACTTCTCGCTGGCGACAGCCTTCGCGTTGGCCGCGTGGTATGCGCTGTCCCGAGCGCCGGAGCGGGCGGTCAGTACGCCATAGCTTGGGCTCGGCGCACAATCTCCCGAGCCTGATGCGCGTGCAGCGCATCGACGGGCCGGGCGTTGTTCAGCGCATCGCGCGTGCCGTCGCGGGTGACGGTCAGCGACGGATCGGGGGTGAACAGCCAGCGCGCGATCTCGGTCTCGTGGTACCCGCCGTCGCGCAGGATCGTCAACAGCCCCGCCAGGGGTTTGACCACCTGACCGGAGTTGGTGAAGAAGACTTGCGGCACCACCACCCCGTCGCCTCGCCGCACTGCCAGCAGATGGCCCTCCCGTATTTGTTGGTGAACTCTGGTGACCGGGATTCCAAGAAGTTCGGCGACCCGGGCTAGGTCGTAGGTCGGTTCGTCGGGGTCTAAAACGTCTTCGCCAGCCGGGATCCTGCTCACGTCGCCAGTCTAGAACCTGGTCGGCGCTGTTGAACCCACGTTTTCAACCCAATTGCCCCGGCGCACCTACGATGGCCCCGTGGCTACAGCTGGCACCGGGGACCCCTTGGTCAACACGCTGCTGGACGGCCGTTACCTGGTCCAGACTCCGATCGCCAGCGGCGGAACCTCCACGGTCTACCGCGGCGTCGACGTGCGCCTCGACCGTCCGGTCGCGGTCAAGGTGATGGACTCTCGATACGCCGGCGACGACCAATTCCTGACGCGCTTCCAGCTCGAGGCCCGCACCGTCGCCCGGTTGAAGGACCCCGGGCTGGTCGCCGTCTACGACCAGGGTCTGGACGCCCGGCACCCGTTTCTGGTCATGGAACTCGTCGAGGGCGGCACGCTGCGCGAGCTGCTGACCGAACGGGGCCCGATGCCGCCGCACGCCGTGGCGGCGGTGCTGCGCCCGGTGCTGGGTGGACTGGCCGCCGCGCATCGAGCGGGCCTGGTGCACCGCGACGTCAAGCCCGAGAACGTCCTGATCTCCGACGAGGGCGACGTCAAGATCGCCGATTTCGGGTTGGTCCGCGCTGTCGCTACCGCCGGAATCACCTCCACCAGTGTCATTTTGGGAACCGCGGCCTACCTCTCCCCCGAACAGGTCAGCGACGGTAACGCCGGTCCGCGCAGCGACGTCTACTCCGCCGGCATCCTCACCTACGAGCTGCTGACCGGGCGCACACCGTTCACCGGCGACACGGCGCTGTCTGTCGCCTACCAACGGCTGGATCACGATGTGCCGCAGCCCAGCGCCGTGATCGACGGTGTGCCAGCGCAATTCGACGCGCTGGTGGCGCGCGCGACCGCCCGCGACCCAGCCGCTCGGTTCGCCGACGCGATCGAGATGTCCGACGAGCTGGACGCTATCGCCGAAGAATTGGGGCTGCCGCCGTTCCGGGTACCGGCGCCGCGCAACTCGGCGCAACACCGCTCGGCCGTGCTGCAGCGCAGCCAGATGATGCAGCCGCGCGTCGCCGCGCCGCAGCCGCCCCCGCAACCCGTCCAGGCGCCGGTTCACCACCCCACCCGACAGTTGATCCGCGATCCCGACAACGAGGACGATGACGACTACGAGCCGGTGTCCGGCGAATTCGCGGGCATCGCGATGAGCGAATTCGCACTCGCACGAGAGCGTTCACGGCGCAGGGTGCTGATCTGGGTGGCTGTCGTCATGGCACTCACCGGGCTGGTCGCGGCGGCGGCGTGGACGATCGGCAGCCACCTGAGTGGACTGCTTTGAGCTTCGACCCATCGCGACACGAATCTTAATGTAATCTCAAATTTCTCTTACTTTTCTTATTTTTGGTGTACCGTACTGCTGCATGGCTTCGACAATGCAGCGCGCGGACTCGCCGAACCGGCTCGGCGAGCACGCGGTGGTACTGGGCGCCGGAATGGCGGGTTTGCTTGCCGCGCGCGTACTTTCGGAGTTCTACGATTCGGTCAGCGTGGTCGAGCGGGACAGGTTGCCCGACTACCCGTGTCACCGCAGGGGTATCCCCCAGGGCCGACACGTGCACAACTTATGCAGCCGCGGGCTGCAGGTGTTGGGGGAATTGTTTCCCGGGCTACCCGAAGACCTGGCCAAAGCCGGAGCGATCGTCGTCGACGACGGGGATTTGTCGAATTTCTACGTCCGCGTCGGGCGCCATGAGCTGAAACAGTCCGGCAAATTCGCCGATCCGGACGCGTTGGTGTTCCGCATGGCGAGCCGCCCGTTTCTGGAATTTCACCTGCGTCGGCGCGTGAAGGTCCTGCCCAATGTAACGTTCCTCGACGGACACGACTTCCTCGAACCATGCCTCGAACCCCTCAGTCTCGGAGGCGCCGTCACCGGCGTGCGAATCATGCGGCGCTACAACGGTTCTCTTACCACCCTGAACGCCGATCTGGTGGTAGACGCCATGGGTCGCTCGGCGCGCGCCCCCGCTTTTCTGGAAAGCGAGGGTTACGACCGGCCCACCGAGGAGCGAGTGGCGGCGAAGTACGGCTATTCAAGCCAACAGTTGAGCATCCCCGAGGGATCCATCACCCAACGGCTGGTGATGTTCAACCCGGGTGGCGGCAAACCCGGAGGCCTGTTGCTGGCCTACGAGCACGACACCTGGATGCTGGCGATCGGCCAGCCGATCGAGGCCGGCGCGCCACCAACCGATTTCGACGCAATGCTCAACCTGGCCGAGCCGTCCCTACCCCCGGCCATCATCGAGGGACTGCGCCGTGCACACCCCATCGGTGAGGCCGTGACGTATCGCCAGAGCACCGCAGTCTGGCGCCGCTACGACCAGATGTCCAAATTCCCTGGGGGTTTGCTGGTGATCGGGGACGCGCTTTGCAGCCTCGACCCGACGCACGGACAAGGCATGACCATCGCCGCGCTGGAAGCTCTAACCTTGCGCGACTGCCTGCGCACCGGCGATGCTCAACTGGCACAACGCTTTTTCCGCGCGACTGCCCGGTATATCGGCGCGACGTGGGCCGCTAATCAAGCCAGGGACCGCGTCACGTCCGGCGTACATCAGCCTCGCGGGTGGCGGCAACGACTACAGGCTTGGATTTCCAAAGCGGCACTGAACGCCGCTGCCCACGACGTCGTCCTGACCGAACGCTTCTTCAGAGTCTCCAACTTCATTGACCCGCCTTCCAAGCTGCGGGATCCCGTCCTGTTACCGCGGATCGTGCTGGGTAACCTGCGGGCCAGGTTCACGCAGAAGCGAAACAGCACGGCCACGGCTCCGGTCGCCCTGCAGAGCCCACACGGCCCACTGAGCCATTCAAGGCAGCGGCTTTCCGTCGTGCGTGACTAGTCGCGCAGCATCTCGGCGACCAGGAAGGCCAACTCCAGCGACTGCTGGGTGTTCAGCCGCGGGTCACACGCCGTCTCGTAGCGGCCAACCAGGTCGGTGTCCGAAATGTCTTGCGCGCCACCAAGACACTCGGTGACGTTCTCGCCGGTGATCTCGACGTGGATGCCACCCGGATGCGTGCCGAGCGCGCGGTGCACCTCGAAGAAACCCTGCACTTCGTCGACGATGCGGTCGAAATGGCGGGTCTTGTAACCGTTGGACGCCTCGTGGGTGTTGCCATGCATCGGGTCGCACTGCCAGATCACCTGGTGACCGGTGGCCTGCACCTTCTCGATGATGGGCGGCAGCACGTCACGCACCTTGTTGTTGCCCAGCCTGCTTACCAACGTCAGCCGGCCCGGCTTGTTGTGCGGGTCGAGCCGCTCGACATATTCGACCGCCAGCTCGGGGGTCATCGTCGGGCCGATCTTGACGCCGATCGGGTTGGCGATCACCTCGGCGAACGCGATGTGCGCGCCGTCGAGTTGGCGGGTGCGCTCACCGATCCACACGGTGTGCGCCGACAAGTCGTAGAGTTGCGGCTCCCCACCTTCCTCGTCCTCGCCGTCGGACAACCGCAACATGGAGCGCTCGTAGTCGAGCACCAAAGCCTCGTGGCTGGCGTAGATTTCGGCGGTTTGCAGGTTGCGGTCGGCGACCCCGCAGGCACTCATGAAGCGCAGCCCGCGGTCGATTTCGCCGGCGAGCGCCTCATAGCGCGCTCCGGCCGGCGAGGTGCGGACGAATTCCCGGTTCCAGTCGTGCACCAGGTGCAGCGACGAGAAGCCCGACGACGTGAGCGCGCGCACCAGGTTCATCGCGGCGCTGGCGTTGGCGTAGGCGCGCACCAACCGCGACGGGTCGTGCTCACGCGCCGCGGCATCGGGGGCGAAACCGTTGATCATGTCGCCGCGGTAGGACCGCAGGCCCAGCGCGTCGACGTCGGCCGAGCGGGGCTTGGCGTACTGACCGGCGATGCGGGCCACCTTGACCACCGGCAGGCTGGCGCCGTAGGTCAACACCACGGCCATCTGCAGCAGCGTGCGGATATTGCCCCGGATGTGGGGTTCGGTGTTGTCGGTGAATGTCTCGGCGCAGTCGCCGCCCTGGAGCAAAAACGCCTCACCCTTGGCGACCTGCGCCAGCTGCGCCTGCAGTCGGACGATCTCGAAGGGCACGGTCACCGGCGGCACGCTCTCCAGGACCGTGCGCATCGCGGACGCCTGGTCAGCGGGCCAGGTAGGTTGCTGGGCGGCCGGTTTGGCCAGCGCCGCGTCCAGCCTCGCCCGCAAATCCGCGGGCAGCGGCGGCAGCGCCGGCAGCTGGTCGATCGGGATGTCGACGGTCCAGTTCATCGGTCTATGGTAACCGCGCGCCAGGACCGCGTAATCAGGGCGAACGCTGACCCTCCGAGGTGATCAGGCGAAACCGCCGCAACTGATCCCGAGCATCCACCAGGGCGTCATGGGCATCGCGCGGCCGCGGCGGCATCCGTGGCCGTCCCCGGTCCTCCCATAGCTGGCGCAGTTCGTGGGTGAACCGCGGTATCGGTGGTGGGAGCGCGGTCATCGGGCCCCACAACTGACACAAGGCCACGTGGTCATAGGCGGCCACCCAGGCCCACAGCTCGATCGGCGCGGTCGCTTGACCGCCGGAGACGCCCAGGAACTTTTCCAGCTCCTGCCGGATCTGGCTGCGTGAACGCCACAACTGCGAGGCCGGCGGCGGCAGCTTAGTCAGCACATTGGCGCGCACCCAGCTACCGGCCCGCTCGGGGTCGAATTCCGTGGACACCGCGTAATACTCACGGCCGTCCTCGGCGACCACCCCGATCGAGATCAGCTCAATGGTGCGGCCATCCTCGATGAACTCGGTGTCGTAGAAGTACCGCACCAAGAAAGCCTAGGGGCTATCGGCCGATCAAAATCGGTTCGGTGCCCTCCGGCGGCGGCGCCGGATGCACCTCGCGGTCCAGTTCGGCATCCACGGTGCGCTCGTCGGGCAGGCGCGGCGTACCGGCGATCGCGCATTGCAGCCACAATTTGGCACGCACGACCGGTCGGCGCCAGGTGCGTTCCCGTTGCAGCGCCCGGCGCATCTTGTCCGGCTGGGTGGTGTAGCGCCACCGGGCCCAGGGGGCGTGCGGGCGCGACAGCCGGATCGCGCCGACGACCAGCAGCACCACGATGAACATGCCGAGCAGGCCCGTCCACAACTTGCCCTTGAGCAGCACCACCACGGCCAGCGGCAGCGTCACCGCCAGCGTGCCGCCGACCCCGGCACGTAGCGCCATCGCGTCGGCGCCGTGCCAGATGGGCAGGAAAAACATCAGCGGATGCAGGCCCATGATCAGCAGACCGGCAACTGCCACCGCGGCGAACACCGCGTCCACCGACGCCCGGCCGTCTTCTTCCCAGTACACGTCGGATAGGTGCAGGATCAGCGCGTACTCGTCGAGCACCAGCGCGGCTCCGATCCCGAAGAAAGACGCCGCCACGCTGAATCCGGGCTCCTGGCCGTCCACCGAGAGCGTCACCAGCGTCAGCCCGGACACCAATACCAGGACCACGCCGAACGCCACGTGGTGAATATGGATCGTCCCGACGTGAATGTTGCGCGGCTGCCACCACCTACTCGGCAGGCCGGTGTCGCCGCGGTGCCGGATCCACCGGACGAACGTTCGCGTGACGAAGAAGGTCAGGATGAAGGCCACTAGGCAGCACAGCAACGGCAAGCGGCCGTGGTCGACGATGTCGTGATTGAACCAGTGCAGCACGCCCAGCACGAACCAGTGGAACACCCCAGAAAAACTACGCCCGCACTATGTGACACGGCGGAAGCCGCGCTGTGCGAGGCGGTCGCGGCGGAGAAACCCACTACGCTGTTCGACGAGATGACTAGATGGCAGGTGCCCGACCTGGGCTCTACAGGTCGGAGCGGCGGGCGGGTGTTGGTGTGGTGCCTGCTGTGGCTGTTGGCGGCTGCGGCGCTGGTCAACACGGCCTGGCAGCTGTTCGGCCACATCCCCTACCGCATCGATATCGACGTGTATCAGATGGGCGGCCAGACGTGGTTGGACGGACGCCCGCTGTACCACATCGCCGCCCAAGGTGACGTGAAGTTCCACACACCCATCGGGCTCGATCTGCCGTTCACCTATCCCCCGTTGGCGGCCATCGCGTTCTGCCCGTTCGCCTGGTTGCACATGCCCGCCGCCAGCGTCGCTATCACCGCGTTGACGCTGGTGCTGCTGATCGTCTCGACGGTGATGGTGCTCAGCAGCCTCGATGTCTGGAACACCTCGGCGCTGGTGCCCGGGCCGGCCTGGCTGCGGCGGTTGTGGTTGGCCGTCGTCGTCGTGGCGCCGGCCTCGATCTGGATGGAGCCTATCGCCTCGAACTTCGCATTCGGCCAGATCAACGTCGTGCTGATGACGCTGGTGATCGCCGATTGCCTACCCCGCCACACGCCCTGGCCCCGCGGGCTGCTGCTGGGCATCGGCATAGCGCTCAAGCTCACCCCGGCGGTGTTCCTGCTGTATTTCCTGCTGCGCCGCGACGGCCGGGCCGCGTTCACGGCGTTGGCGTCTTTCGCCGGCGCGACGCTGGTGGGGTTCGTGCTGGCCTTCAGCGACTCCTGGGAGTACTGGACCCACACGGTGCACAACACCGATCGGATCGGCTCGGCGGCGCTAAACACCGACCAGAACATTGCGGGCGCGCTGGCCCGGATCGGGCTCGGCGAGCAGGGGCGTTTCCTGCTGTGGGTGGCGGGCTGCCTGGCGGTGCTGGCGCTGACCATCTGGGCGATGCGCCGTGTGCTGCGGGCCGGTGAGCCCGCGCTGGCCGTGATCTGCGTAGCCCTGTTCGGGTTGATGGTGTCACCGGTGTCGTGGTCACACCACTGGGTGTGGGTGCTGCCGACTGTGCTGGTGACCGCGATTCTGGCCTGGCGGCGCCGCAGCGTCGCGTTGGCGGTGGTCAGTGCCGCCGGCGTGGCGCTGATGCGGTGGACGCCGATCGACCTGCTGCCCAAGCATCACGAGGAGACAGCGAACTGGTGGCATCAGCTCGCCGGGATGTCCTATGTCTGGTGGGCGCTGGCGGTCCTGCTGACCGCCGGGTTCGCCGTCACCGTGAGCACGAGTGCGCAGGCCTCGACGGCTCGCACCTCGACTCCGGTGCCTGCGGTCAGCTAACGGCTGTGGCGGGAATTCGCGAGGCTTCCGCCTCGCCCTCACCAGCTTCCCTGGCTTCTTTCGCTGAAGCCGCGTAGATGTCGACGTACTCCTGACCGGACAGACCCATCAGCTCGTACATCACTTCGTCGACGACGGCGCGCTCGATGAAACGGTTGCCGGCCAACCCCTCGAAACGCGAGAAGTCCATCGGCTCGCCGAACCGGACGGTGACCCGGCCGAATCGCAACATCTTTTTGCCCGGCGGGTTGACCACGTTGGTTCCGATCATCGCCACCGGAATCACCGGGACCCCGGTCTCCAACGCGAGCCGTGAGAGCCCCGTCTTGCCCTTGTACAACCGGCCGTCCGGGGAACGGGTGCCCTCCGGATACATGCCGAGCAACTTGCCCTTCTCCAGCAACCCCTGCGCGGTGTCCAATGCGGCTTGCGCGGAGTCGGCGTCGGAACGGTCAATCGGCACCTGGCCTGCGGAGCTGTAGAACCAGCGATAGAACCAGCCCTTGAGTCCGGTGCCGGTGAAGTATTCGGACTTCGCCAGGAAGGTGATCCGGCGGCGCACCACCAACGGGAGGTAGAAGCTGTCGGCCACCGCGAGGTGATTACTGGCCAATATCGCCGGACCGGAACTTGGGATGTGTTCCAGCCCTTCGACTTTGGGCCGACCGAGCAGAGTGAACAGCCAGCCCATGAAGACGTACTTGAACAGCCAGTACCACATGGCCCTCCCTCTCGCTCGCATCGGATGGTGTTTGCGCCAACTGTACCGATCAGGGACCCATGGGACCACCTCGGCGCGGCTATGAGAAGGCTAGGAACTCACTCTTCGACAGTGACAGGGATCGCCTCGTAGCGGGTCTTGACGGCGCCATTGTTATCACCGCCCTCGCCGGCACCGGCCGGGGTCTCGCCCTCGGGCGGACCGTCCGGCGGCGGTGTCGGTATTGGTTTGGAAGACCGGTCGATGTTGTCGACCATGGCGCGAATGACGTCGAGCAGTGCGAGGCTGTGGTCCGCGACGACGCTGAGCAACGGATGCTGTTCACCGCTGGCCAGCGCCGCCAAGGCGCACACCGGGCACCACACCTGCTGGCACTTGCCGGTCCCGGCACCGGCGCCGGCCGCCAAGGCGGCCGCCGACCGCAAGGCGGGGTCGATTCCGTCGAGGATCGTCTGGGCGAGCCGGCGCAGTTCGGGGCCCAGTTTGGGACCTAGATCGGGATGAGTCCTACTCACGTCGGCCACACCTCCGGGTTTGGTCGGAAACGAACTGTCAGCTCACCGGCGCGCAAATGGGCGTCCAGCACCGTGCAGCGCCGCAGTACGGACGCCAGCCGAACCCTGCGCCGCAGGCCGCCGATGCTGATGATCAGGTCGTCGTCGACCCGGCCCAGCGTCAGCGTTCCGGCATCAAGCTGGGGCAACGTTAGCCGCAACCGGTACACCGACTCCAGTCCCGATCCGGATTCCAGATCCACGATCGGGCGTAACGGACCCGGAGGCGGTGCCCCGCCGCGCCGGCGGGCGCTGTCCAGCAGCCCGCCCAACGCCTTGGGGCCGATCGGCTCACCGGCCAAATGGGGAGTCAGGACCAGCGCCACATCACCCACCGAGGCGTCGAGTTCGTCGAGCACCGCCCGCTGCTCGGAGATGCGTTCGGCGTACCAGTAGAACGCGGGATGGGCAGGCAGGCTGTGGTATTCGTACGAGTCGTCTTGCTCGAGAACCTGATTGACGATCAATTCCGCGACGCGCACACCCATCAGCGACAGGGAACCCAGGGTCCGGGTCGCCTCGGCCGCGACCACCCGCTCGGGGGTCAGCACCAGGTGCGCACTGACCAGATCCCCGTCGGTCAGCAACGTCCCGAGGCGATCGACGCTGGCATCGATGCGCTCCAGCAGTTCCACGATCGCCGCCGAGCGGGTGTCGTCGGCGACGGCAGACAGCCGGCGGTGACGCGGCCAGGCGCGCTCGACATACAGACCGAAGGTGGCGGGCAGGGTCAACATTCGCAGCGCGTCCGCTGTCGATGCGCAGTCAACCACGATGCGGTCCCACCGGCCGGTCGTCGCGAGCTCACCGACCGCATACAGGCCGAGCACTTCCTGAACACCCGGCAACGCCGAAAGTTCTTCGGGGGCAATGGTGCTCAGCTCGGAGTTCGGGAACTGCCGGTCCACGGTGTCGACCACCTCACGCCAGCGGGCCTCCAGCAGGGCCAGGGTGTCCAGCGCCAGTGCGTCGAGAAAGCCGCCGCCCTCTTGCACCGGCCCGGTCTCGAGTTCGGCGAACACCCGCACCGGTTCACCGTGACCGGTGGGCGGGACCGCCACACCGAGCACATCACCCAGCGAATGCGCTTGGTCGGTGGACACGACCAGCACTCGACTCCCCTGGCTTGCGTCACAGACCGCTGTGGCGCACGCCAGGGTGGACTTGCCTACCCCGCCTTTGCCCACAAAGAGACTGATCCGGGCGGGCGCACCCGATTCACTCAGCCTCGACTCGTTTCTTGAGATCCTTCAACGCGCCGTCAATCAGCCGGCGTTCCGCCTTACGTTTGAGCATTCCGAGCATCGGGATGGCCAGGTCGACCGAGAGTTCGTAAGTGACATCGGTGCCAGATCCCTTGGGCACCAAGCGATATGAGCCCTCGAGGGCCTTGAGCAGCGAGCTGGACTCCAGCGTCCAGCTCAGCGACTGGCGGTCGGCCGGCCAGTCGTAGGACATGACCAAGGTGTCTTTGAAGATGGTGGCATCCATCAACATCCGAGCCCGTTTCGGGTAACCCTCGTTGTCGGCCTCCAGGACTTCGACTTGCTTGTATTCCGAAATCCATTCCGGGTAGGCCTCGAGGTCGGCGATCGCCTTCATCACCTCGCCCGGGTCCGCGTCGATGTGGATCGTCTGCGTCGTCTTATCCGCCACCTGGCTACGTCCCTCTCTCCCCCCGAGCCGTTCACCTGCAAGCGGGTGGCCCCCACCGCTGCGCGAGTACGCCTCCGTAGGAGCAAAACGGTACTCTGCCGGCCAACCCTGATCCGGCTAAACTACCGGAGAAATACCCACCGGACGTGACCGTTCGAGGGTGGTTTTCACTTCGAAGGCCATTTTTTTTCCCGCCACCCGGCGGCGATGTGTCATTTTGGCCAGATTCATCTTGGCCAGCTGCCACGCCGCCACGCCGGACGGTTCGGCGTGCAGGAAATAGTGCAGCAGCACCCCGTCCAGCGTGGGCTCCAGCCAGATCTCCATGGTGCCCGTCAGGGCACCGGTGACGGCCCACCTGATCCCCTTTTCGGCACGATCCTCGACGACCTGCAGCCTCAGGTCAGGCCACCACCGACCCCAGCTGGCCCGATCGGCGACCGCGGCACCGACCTTCGCGCCGTCGGCGGCGACGAACATCTCGTCGGCGACCTGGATGCTGTTCACCGTTTCAGCTTCGCATACCAATTCAGCGGGTAAACCGACCGGATTAGGCTGGCGCAATCAGGCCAGCCGGCAAGTCGGCACCCGAAAGAAACGTCACCCGAGGTCAAACGAGGTATCACCAGTGCGTGAGTTAAGTGCCCCTGCCCGCTTCACCGTCGACGAGCGCGAAAGCGTCGCGGCCATGGTCTTCGAACACGAGCGCGACGATCCCGACTTCGTGATCTACCAGCGCCTGATCGACGGCGAATGGACCGACGTCACGTGCGCCCAGGCTGCGGATCAAATTCGTTCTGCGGCACTGGGTTTGATCTCGCTGGGGGTAGAGCCCGGCGACCGGGTGTCCATTTTTTCGGCCACCTGCCACGAGTGGGCGATCCTCGACCTGGCGATCCTGGCGGTCGGCGCAGTGACCGTGCCGATCTATGAGACGTCCTCGGCCGAGCAGGTGCGCTGGGTGCTGCAGAACTCCGAAGCGGTGGTGGCGTTCGCCCAAACCGACGCGCACGCCGCCATGGTCACCGAGCTCACCGGCGAACTGCCCGCCCTGCGCCGGGTGCTGCACATCGACGGTTCGGGACCCAAGGCGCTCGACCAGCTGGTGGCCGAGGGCGCGTCGGTCGACAAGGCCGAGCTGACCGCCCGGCTGGATGGGCTGCGCTCGACGGACGCGGCGACGCTGATCTACACCTCGGGCACCACCGGACGCCCCAAGGGCTGCCAACTCACGCATGCCAACCTGCTCAACGAGATCCGCGGCACCCAGGAATGCCTGCCCACACTGCTGTGCAAGGGTGAGCGGCTGCTGGTGTTCCTGCCGCTGGCCCACGTGCTGGCCCGGGCGCTGACGTTGGCGGCATTCGCCAGCAAGGTCACCGTCGGGTTCACCAGCGATGTCAAGAATCTGCTGCCGATGTTGGCGGTGTTCAAACCGACTGTGGTGGTGTCGGTGCCGCGGGTGTTCGAAAAGGTCTACAACACCGCCGAGCAGAACGCCGCCAACGACGGCAAGGGGCCGGTCTTCAAGGCGGCGGCGCAGACGGCGGTCGACTGGAGCCGGGCTTACGACACCGGCCGGCCGGGGTTGGTGCTGCGCGCCAAGCATGCGCTGTTCAACCGGCTGGTTTATGGCAAGCTGCGCGCGGCCCTGGGTGGCAACTGTCATGCGTCGGTCTCCGGCGGGGCGCCGCTGGGCGCGCGGCTGGGCCACTTCTACCGCGGCGTGGGCGTGACCATCTACGAAGGCTATGGCCTGACCGAGACCAGCGCCGCGATCACGGTCAACCAGATCGACGCCCTGAAGATCGGCACGGTCGGAAAGCTGGTGCCCGGAAACAGCATGCGCATCGACGACGACGGCGAGCTGTTGGTGCGCGGGCCCGTGGTGTTCAGCGGCTACTGGAACAACGAGCAGGCCACGGACGAGGCGTTCACCGACGGCTGGTTTCGCACCGGCGATCTCGGCAAGGTCGATGACGACGGCTTTTTGACCATCACCGGCCGCAAGAAGGAGCTCATCGTCACCGCGGGCGGCAAGAACGTCGCACCCGCCGTGCTGGAGGATCAGTTGCGCGGACACCCGCTGATCAGCCAGGCGATGGTGGTCGGGGACAACAAACCGTTCATCGGTGCGCTGATCACTATCGACCCCGAGGCGTTCGACGGCTGGAAAGGCCAGCACCACAAGGCATCCGGCGCTTCGGTGAGTGATCTGACCACCGACCCCGACCTGGTCGCCGAGGTGGAGGCGGCCGTCAAGAAGGCCAACCAACAGGTGTCACACGCCGAGTCGATCCGTAAGTTCCGCATTCTGCCGGTCGACTTCACCGAGGACACCGGCGAGCTGACACCGACGATGAAGGTCAAGCGCAACGTGGTGGCCGAAAAGTTCGCCTCCGAGATCGAGGCGATCTACAGCAAGGACTAGCGGCGCTGGCCGCTCAACAAATCGCCCAGCCGGGCAGCTAACGTGTCCCAGCGCCACTGGGACGTCACCCACTGCCGGCCGGCCGCCCCCATCTCGGCGGCGCGGTCGCGGTCGATCAGCAATTCCGTGACGGACTCGGCGACCGCGTCGACCGATCCACCGTCGATCACCAGTCCAGTCTTGTTGTGCTGCACGGCTTCTGGTGCGCCACCCGAGTCTCCGGCGACCACCGGCACGCCGGTGGCCGAGGCCTCCAAGAACACGATGCCCAAGCCCTCGACATCCATGCCCCCACCACGGGTGCGGCACGGCATCGCGAACACGTCGGCCAACGCGTGGTGCGCCGCCAGTTCGTCGCCCGGCACGGCGCCGGTGAACGTCACGTCATCGGCCACGCCGCAGTCATGGGCCAGCCCGCGCAGCGTCTCCAGATAGGGACCGCCGCCGACGATCACCAGCGCGGCGCCGTCGACGCGACGGCGAATCGACGGCAGCGCCTTGATCAGCACGTCCTGGCCCTTGCGCGGAACCAGCCGCGACAGGCACACCACGGTGGGGCGCTCCCCCAGCCGGTAGCGGTCGCGCAGCTCGGCGCGCCCGGCCGGGTCGGGCCGGAACCGGTCGGTGTCCACTCCGGGTGGCAGGTACTCGAGCGACGCCGCAGGCCCGAAGGCCGGCGCGAATCGCGACCGGGTGTAGCGGCTGACGAACGTCACGACGTCGGTGCCCTCGCCGATGCGGCGCAGCACCGACCGGGCCACGGGAAGCATCGACCAGCCGACTTCGTGCCCGTGTGTGCTGGCCAGCACCCGCGCCGCACCGGCCTGCCGGGCACGCTGCGCCAGCAGGGCCAGCGGTGCTGCGGCGCCGAACCAGACGGTGTCGATGTCGTGCTCGGCGATCAGCCGTCGCATCCGGCGATCGACCGCGGGGACGGGCAGCATCAGCGTGCCGGGATGGCGCACCACCCGATATCCGGCCGCCTCGGCCCCTTCGGCCTCCCTATCAAAGTCTTGGGCACCGTTCCACTTGGGCGCGTAGACGGTGATCTCGTGCGAACCCGCTTGGGAATCGGGTTTGGCCAGCCGGGAAACGAACTCCCCCAGGTACGACTGGATGCCGCCGCGTCGGGGCGGAAAGTCGTTGGTTACCAGCAGGACCCGACTCACCCGGGACAGGCTAGCCTGACGGTCATCGCCTGCGGCGATGGGGAGCTAGCCGGCCGCCCACTGATGCCAACGCACCAGCACGATCGCCGCGTCGTCGCCGAGCACATCGTGTAGTGCGGTGGGCACGTCGACGTGGGTGGCTCCGCACGCGGCCACGTAGAGTTCGCGCAGCTTCGGCGTCCCGTAGGTGTCGGCCACGAAGCGAGCGAACCACCACGCGCGGTCATACGCCGAGGAGCGCTGCGAACCGGGCGTGTCCAGGTCGGCGTCCGACGGCAGCATCAGGGGCACCGGCAGCGCATCGACGGGCACCGCGGCGGGTGGGCGCGCCACGAAGTCAGCGACCCCTTCGGTCAGCCAGCGGGGTGCGTCGATCGCGGTGTCGGCGCGTGCCGCATAGTGGAAAAGTTCGTGCGTCAACACAATCCGCAAGGCTTTTTCACTCATGCCGGCTGCCCCCGGCGCGAACACGATCCGCTCGCCGGTCGCCAGACGCCGAACCGGATCAACGTAGTCGGCGACCGTCACCGCCGCGATGTCGGCCCACTGCGATCCGGGGCCCGCTCCGGCGGCGGCGTGAAACTCTTCGTCCGTGCCGGCGACCACCATTGAGATTTCGCGCGTCCATTCTGTGCCCCAGAAAACCTCCACCGCCTGGATCGCGCCCCCGATGTCTGCCTGGATTCGCGACATCAGGCGCTCGACGGCCGGGACGTTCGACCCGAGCAACCGGACGTGGCGGTCGCCGGCGTGGAACTGCTGCTTCACCGAGCTGGTGTGGGCGTGCGCAGGCGTCACCACCTGTGCGTGTCTGATGGCCCTGTCGCGTTCGGCATGCAGCGGCACGGCCGCCGCAGTGATCAACTCAACGAGCAACACCCAGGCCAGCAGTATCGGCGACCATCGGCGCCGGCGCTTGCCGGGGCGCCTAGTAACGACGGGCGTCGAAAATCGGCCCGGCGGCATTCATCGGCACCACCCGCACCGGCACACCGTAGGTGGAGGAATGGATGACCATGCCGTCACCGACGTAGATGCCGGTATGTGACGCATCGGAGTAGTACGTCAGCACGTCGCCGGGTTGCAGGTCCGACAGCGACACGGGCTCACCGCCCTGGGCCAGCGCCTGACTGGAGTGCGGCAGGGCGATGCCGGCCTGCTGGAACGCCCACATCACCAATCCGGAGCAGTCGAACCCACCGGGTGCGGCACCGCCCCATACATAGGACGACCCGACCTGGGTCAGCGCCGCCTGTACGACGGTCGCGCGATCGCCGGACGGCGGCGGAGCCGAGCCGGGCGCCCCCGGGAACCCGGGCAACCCGAAGGGCGGTGGAGCCTCACCCGGCGGAGCCGCGGCGGGCGGCGGTGGCGCGCCGGGCGGCGCGGCCTCCGGTGCCGGCCCATTGGGCAGCACCGCGACCGCCGGAACCGGCCCGGGCTCGGCGAGCGCCGTGCGCTGCTGAGGCGTCAACGAGACGTACGTCGACTTGACGACGGCGATCTGGACCTGCAACTCGCTCTGCTTTTTCTGCAGGCCGGCGCGAACCGCGGCGGCTTGTTCGGCCGCGTTCTTGGCGTCGGCGGCGGACCGCAGTGATGCCTGCTCGGCCTTGGCGGCCTGCTCGCCGGCGGCCCGGTAGCTGGTCATCTGGACGGATACCTGCGTCCCAAGCACCCGCTGCAACGCCATCTTGTCGATGAGCTGTTGGGGTGAGTCGGCGGTCATCAAGGCATTCATGCCGTCGGTGCGACCGCCCATGTATGTCGCAGCCGCCAGCTTGTTCACCGCCGTCTGGAACGTGTTGAGGCGCTCCTTCGCGGCCGCGACGGCCGCCTGGTCGTCCGCGTGCTTCTTGTCCGCCGTGTTTTGCGCGGCCACCTTGGCGTTCAGGTCCAGCTGAGCGCTGTGCATCGCCTCGGTGGTCTGCTCCGCCAGGCGAGACAATTCGTTGAGTTTTGCGAGCGCGTCGCTTGCGGGATCTGCAGCTACGTGGGGGGCCAGCGCACCGGAAAGCACGGTGAAGCCCGCCACCGCTCCGATGCAACAACGCGAAAAAACACGCACGAGCGAATACTTAGAGCCAAGCCTCAAGAGAAGGTTTCCTTAAAACTGCTGTCGGCGTGTCGCCATCGAGCCGGTTTAGGTCTCAAACAGGTTACGAAACGATATAGCCTTTGTCCAAAGGGGATGGTTAAGAAAATGAGCAGAATTCTGTCAAAACATTGAGAGCCCGCTTATGTGCGGGGAATTGGGCTCTATCCGTCTTTCGTTGGGGCACAAGCCAATCAAGCTACACCAGATCCTCGGGATCCACAGTCACGGCGAATTGGCACCAGTCGCAGCCTCGGGGCCAGTCCGACCTCCGCGAGCACTTCGAGAGCGGCGCGCTCGTCTTGTAACAACGTTTCGGGCACCCCGAGTAGCACGCTGACCACGCAGTCCCGGCATGCCGGGCCGCGCACAGCGCAGTCGTCACAGTCAATGACTACCGGTTCGCTGCTGTGTGCCATGGGGTCGGTCCTCTCGATCGAGCTCAGTCGGTCTGCCCGCACGCTAACCGCGGGCACCGACAACTAACCGCGCGGCGTGGCAGCACCGGGGTGTCGGTGCGGGTGCTTACCGTCACGTGCCATGGGTGTGACCGCCTCGAATCAGCTCAGTTTCGCCGAGTTGGAGTCGGCTTTCGATTCAGACGGGGCACTGTCGCTGCGCCACACCACCTTCGTCGTGGTGGACCTCGAGACGACGGGCGGCCGGGCCACGGGCACCGAGCAAAAGACCCCCGACGCGATCACCGAGATCGGCGCGGTCAAGGTCCGCGGCGGCGCCGTGCTCGGCGAGTTCGCCACCCTGGTGGACCCGCAGTGCAGCATTCCGCCGCAAATCGTGCAGCTGACCGGCATCACCTCGGTGATGGTCTGCGACGCCCCGACCATCGACGCCGTGCTGCCGATGTTCTTGGAGTTCGCCCGCGACGCGGTCCTGGTCGCCCACAACGCCGGGTTCGACATCGGATTCCTGCGGGCCGCCGCGCAGCGCTGCAACATCGCCTGGCCCCGGCCGCCGGTGCTGTGCACGGTCCGGCTGGCCCGTCGGGTGCTCAGCCGCGAGGAAGCCCCCAGCGTGCGGCTGGCCGCGCTGGCGCGGCTGTTCAGCGCCGCCTGCCAGCCCACCCACCGCGCCCTCGACGACGCCCGGGCCACCGTCGACGTGTTGCACGCTCTCATCGAGCGGGTCGGCAACCAGGGCGTACACACCTACGCCGACCTGCGCGCCTACCTGCCGAACGTGACGCCGACCCAGCGCCGCAAAAAAGTGCTGGCCGAGGGGTTGCCGCGTCGTCCGGGCGTGTATCTGTTCCGCGGGCCGTCGGGCGAGGTGCTCTATGTCGGCACCGCGGTCGACCTGCGGCGTCGGGTCGGGCAGTACTTCACCGGCGCCGACACCCGCGGCCGGATGAAGGAGATGGTCACGCTGGCCACCGCGGTCGAGCACATCGAGTGCGCGCACGCGTTGGAAGCCGGTGTGCGCGAACTGCGGATGTTGGCCGCGCATGCCCCGCCGTACAACCGCCGGTCGAAATTTCCGCAGCGTTGGTGGTGGGTGGGGCTCAGCGACGAGGCGTTTCCGCGGCTTTCGGTGCTGCGCGCGCCGCGGCACGACCGCGTCGTCGGCCCGTTTCGGTCCCGCGCCGACGCCGCCGAAACCGCGGCGCTGCTGGCGCGGTTCACCGGGGTGCGCACCTGTACGGCGCGGCTGGCGCGCTCGGCGCTGCACGGGCCCGCCTGTCCCCTGCTGGAGGTGTCGCCGTGCCCGGCCGCCCGCGACGTGACGGCCACCCAGTACGCCGCGGCGGTAGCGCGCGCCGCGGCCCTGCTCGACGGGCTGGACAACACCGCGCTGGCCGCGGCCGTGCAGCAGGTCAGTGTGCTGGCCGAGCGCAGCCAATACGAGAGCGCCGCGCGCTTGCGTGATCGCACCGCCACCGCCGTCGAGGCACTGTGGCGAGCCCAGCGGCTGCGCGCGCTGGCCGCGCTACCCGAGCTGATCGCCGCGGCACCGGACGCTGACGGCGGCTACCAGCTGGCCGTCATCCGGCACGGCCAACTCGCCGCGGCCGGCACGGCCACCCGCGGGGTGCCGCCGATGCCGGTGGTGGACGCCCTCCAAGCCGGCGCCCAGGTGGTCCTGCCCGCGCCAGCGCCGCTCGGTGGCGCACTGGTCGAGGAGACCGCGCTCATCGCCCGCTGGCTGGCCACGCCGGGGGTGCGCATTGTCCGGGTTTCCAGCGAGAACGACGCGGGCTGGGCCTCGCCGCTGCAGTCGGCGGGTGCCTGGACGGCGTGGGCGGCGTTGGCGCGCTCGGCTCGGCTGGCCTCGCAACAAGATCCGGCGCAGGATCGGGGCTCAGACCTGTTGGCAGTACACAACACGATCCCACCAACCCGGCAGGGCCATCATGTCCCTCGAATTGCCTGACGATCTGCGCCCGAATCGACTACTGGAAACGGGCGCGGCTGGGGCACGGGTTTCCGTACGGACGTTCGGCCGTCGCCGTCGCACGGCTGGCCGACTCGGCCGCCTGCAAACAAGCCGTGTGGCGGCAACAACACCGCGGGCGGCCAGTCAGTTAGAACCCCCTAGAGGAGAGCGCCGGCTAAGGAGTGGATCGTCCCTAGCGGCGCTGGCGGCGCCCCCCGCACAGGCAACAACTTCGACTCAACCTCACCCCACTCAGCGATTAAACGCGACCCCCAACGGGATCGCGTTTTCCGGGTCGAAATTTATGAGTTTTCTACGAGGCCGTGCTGAACAACAACCGCCTTGAGGATTTGCCTGTGAGCGTACCGACATGTCGTATGTGAACGCGGCGCCGGAGATGATGACGGCGGCGGCAACGGATTTGGCGGCCATCGGTTCGACGCTCGACGCGGCGCACCTGACGGCGGCAACCTCAACGACGCAGGTGTTGGCCGCGGCCGGCGATGAGGTGTCGGCGGCGATTGCGGGACTGTTTTCCACCCACGGCCAGCAGTTTCGGGCGCTGAGCGCCCAGGCGGCATCGTTTCACGCCCAGTTCGTGCAGGCCTTCAACAACGCGGGGAACGCCTATGCGGCCGCTGAGGCGGCCAATGTGTCGCCGTTGGCGGCGGTGGTGCAAGGCGCTCAGAGCTTGGCGGTGTTTTCGCCGGTTGCGGCAGCGACGGGGCGCCCACTGATCGGCAACGGCGCCAACGCGACGACACCAGGGGGCAACGGCGCGGATGGCGGCATCCTGTGGGGCAACGGCGGCAACGGCGCCAACGGCGCCGACGGAACCGGCCAGAACGGCGGGAACGGCGGGGCAGGGGGAATCCTTTTCGGCAACGGCGGCAACGCCGGCAACGGCGGTAATTCCGAAAACAGCGAACCCGGGGGAGGCGGGGGCAACGGCGGCAACGCCGGAATGCTCATCGGTAACGGCGGCAACGGCGGCAACGGCGGCACCGGCCAAATCGGCAACCTTTTCGCCGGCAAGGCGGGAAGGGCCAGGTTCCTGATCGGCAACGGCGGGGACGGCGGGTCCGGTGACAACGATGGGCTGCCCGGCGCGAACGGCGGCTTCTTGTCCGGCAACGGCGGTGACGGCGGCAACGGTTCCAGCTATGGCGCCCCTGGCGGATCGGCCCATCTCTTCGGCAACGGCGGCGACGGCGGGGAGTCTGCGATCACCGGCGGCCAGGGCGGCCAGGGCGGGCTGGTCGGGAACGGCGGCGACGGCGGCAGTGCCCTGTTTGGTTACGGTGGTGATGGCGGCAAGGCGATCCTGATCGGCGACGGCGGCAACGGGGGTCCGGTTTCGCTGGTTTCGCTGGCGGCTCCGGCGGGTCCGGTGGCCTGCTATGTGGCAACCAGGAAGTCCCGGCTAGGACTAGCCCAGCGCCTGGTCGGTATCGGCGGCGCCGCCCGGCGATGCCGCTCACCCGCATGGCGGTTAGGAAATCTTGCGACTCGACCGCTCGGCTGGCCGGCGAGCAGGTGAGCCGAAGTTCCTGGTCAACCTGCTGGCTGAACCGCACCCATCGCGCGAGCAACTGTTCGGCCGCTCCGGAGTCGATGGCCGCGCCGGCCC
>CAVZSJ010000013.1:0-49261 GCA_963777885.1 uncultured Actinomycetota bacterium | reverse complement strand
ATCGAGCGCGGGCAGAACCGTTCTACACGGGTTTGATCGGGGATTGTGTGTTCCTCTATTGACGTGACGTTGATAGCGTCGTCCGTACATCCCGTCTAAACAGGGTGTGAGGCCCAACGAGTGGAGGTACCGATGGCCGAACTTCCAACGCCCTCGGAGGGAATTGTGTTGGCCCATTTCATCGTCTCGGACGACGTCGAGCGCTCTCGGCGCTTCTACACCGAAGTGCTCGGCGGCAGGGTGGTTTTCCAAGGGGACGTGACCTATGTCGCACTGTCCAACACCTTCATCATCATCAATGTCGGCGGAGGGCCGACCGACGATAAGCCGACGGTCACCCTGGAAGCGCCACGCGATCCCGACCGGGTCAGCAGTTTTTTGAATATCCGGGTCAAAGACATCGAGGCCGTATACGCCGAATGGAGCGCCCGAGGTGCTCAATTCCTGACGCCGCCGAAACATCATCAGTACGAAATCCGCTGCTACATCCGCGATCCCGATGGTCATCTGATCGAAGTGGGGCAAACCACGGACCCAGAAGGGGATTGGTCGCCTGATCATTGGCCATCGAGCGCTCCCGCCGAGAAGTCCGAGTGAATGCCCACTCGCGTTTCACCAAGGGTTCGGGCCGCCGTCTTTAACACCATGACACTCAGGAGGTTTCGGTCATGACCACCGCTGTCATCGGCACTGGAGCGATCGGATCGGCTATAGCCCGCCAGCTTGCCTCAGGAGGCGAGACCCTGCGGGTCTCGAGCGCTCACATTGCGTCGGCACGAACTCTGGCTGCCGAGATCGGTCGAGCTGCCGTCGCCGCCGTCGACAACCACGACGCGTTGCAGGGCGCCGATGCCGTCGTCCTCGCGCTGCGTTTTGCCGTGCTGAAGGGCGTCATAGCCGAGATCGCCGAACCGCTAACCGACAAGCTCGTGGTCGTTCCTAGCAACCCTTTCACCGCCGACGCGCAGGGCAACATCTCACGTCTTCTGCCGAAAGGACAAGCCTCTGGCGAGCTTGTCGCCGGGTGGTTGCCGGCGGGGGCGGGCTTGGCGATGGCATTCGGAGGCATGTCGGCCGACCTCTTCGAGTCCTCCAGTAACAAGTCACCGGAGCTGGCGGTCCTCTTCTATGCGACCGACGACGACCGGGCGGGTGAGGAAGTCGAGCGGTTGATCCGAACGGCCGGCTTCGAACCGGTAAAGATCGGCGGGCTCGAACAGTCGAGTCGACTTGAGGTCGGCGGCGACCTTCACGATCTCGTAGTCGGCCCCGCAGAGGCGCGGTCGTTGATCGCTGGGGCTTGAATCGCTCTGCTGCTCATGCGTCTGCTCGCGGCGAAGGTTATACGTCGTAATAGAGCACGAACTAGGTCCTGGGCGTTTCCCGCGCGGGCGTCCCAAATCCGCCAGTCCGCCCCCCGCAACTCGGCTTCGCCGGTCGCGATGCCCATCCGCACCGGCAACGCCAGCGCCCGCTGCGCGGCCACCGCGGCATCAACCGCGGATCTGGGCGACGCGAACGCCGCGCACACGCCGTCCCCGGTGTGCTTGAACAACCAGCCGCCGTGCGCCTCGATCACCGAACGCAAAACCTCGTCATGGGCGGCCAGCGCCAACCGCATCTCATCGGGGTCGTTCTCCCACCGACGGGTCGAGCCCTCGACATCGGCGACAGGAACGTCACCACCCCCGAAGGAGCAGCAGCCGCAGCAGCGGACACACCCGCAGAATGCCACCTAAGACACGCTGCCACGTTGCGCATGTAGCGAACCCGACCGGACACGCCCAAAGTCCTACCTGTATGCGGATGGCCACCTGATCAAACCTCTTCTGGGAATCGTCTAGGGCCTATGCTGGTGAACCGGGAACCGGGGGCCGGAAGCGGCGGAGGGTCGGATGGCCGCAGCGACCGCGTGCCGCACGTGTGGCGCCGAACTGCACGAAGGTGCGCGATTCTGTCATGGCTGCGGTGCACCCGTCACAGAGCACGACACCCGTGCGGAGTACAAGCAAGTGACCATCCTGGTCGCCGATGTGGTGCACTCCATGGGCATCGCCGCGACCGTCGGGCCGGAGCGGCTGCGTGAGATCATGACCGACTTGGTCGAGCGTTCAGCGGCAGTGGTGCGGCGGTATGGCGGCACGGTGGACAAGTTCACGGGTGACGGCATCATGGCGGTGTTCGGCGCGCCGATGGCGTTGGAGGACCACGCCGTTCGTGCCTGTCTGGCTGCGTTGGGGGTTCAGGAGGAGGCCAAGCTGCTTGCCGTCGACATCCACGCCCGCGACGGTGTGGATCCGCAGTTGCGGGTGGGCCTCAATTCCGGTCAGGTGATTGCCGGTGAAATCGGTCCGGGGCCGTCCGGTTACACCGCCGTTGGTGAACCAGTCGGACTGGCGCAACGAATGGAATCGGTGGCACCGCCGGGTGGCGTGATGCTCAGCGCGTCGACAGCCCGACTTGTTGAGGGCGCTGCGACTCTCGGCGAATCGCAGCATGTGCAGATCAGCGATGCCGACGCGCCGGTGGCCGCCCAGCGGCTGTTGGGCATGGGCGACCGGCATCGCGCTCTGGGGCGTGCTGAGTCGAATCTGGTGGGTCGGCGCTGGGAGATGGCCGCCGTCGAGGGCGTGTTGGATCGCGCGGTCGACGGTCACGGCGCTGTGGTCACCGTGGTGGGATCACCGGGTATTGGCAAGAGCCGGCTGGCGCGCGAGGTGGCGGCAATCGCTGCGGGGCGCGGAGTGGAGGTGTTCAGCGCCTATTGCGAATCGCACGCCGCCGACATTGCCTTCCATGTGGTGGCGCGGTTGCTGCGGGCAGCCACCGGCGTGGGTGATCTGGACGCCTCGGCCGCGCGCACGCAGGTACGGGCCCGGGTGCCCGGTGCCGAGCCGGAGGACTTGTTGCTCTTCGATGATCTGCTGGGCATCGCCGATCCTGAGGTGGCGCTGCCCAGGATCGATCCGGATGCCCGGCGGCGGCGGTTGACCGCGCTGGTCAATGCCGCGTCGCTGGCCCGACAAGCCCCGGCGGTCTATGTCGTTGAGGACGCGCACTGGATCGATGAAGTCAGCGAATCGATGGTTGCCGACTTTGTGGCGGTGATCCCGCAGACGCACTCGCTGGTGCTGATCAGCTACCGTCCCGAATATCGGGGCGCGTTGAGCCGGGTGCCCGGCGCTCAGAGCATCGCCCTTGCGCCGCTGAGCGATGCGGAGACCGCAGCACTGGTCACCGAGCTGCTCGGCCACGACCCCTCTGTTGGCGAGCTGGGCCAGAAGATCGCCGAGAGGGCCGCCGGTAACCCGTTTTTCGCCGAGGAAATGGTGCGCGAACTGGCCGGGCGTGGTGTGCTGCGCGGATATCGCGGCGCCTATGTTTCGGCGGTCGGCGCTGCCGAGGTCAGCGTGCCGGGCACCGTGCAGGCCACGATCGCCGCCCGTATCGACCGCCTGGACCTGGCGGCCAAGCGCAGCTTGAGTGCTGCGGCAGTCATCGGCTCGAAGTTCAGCCGGGACCTGTTGGAAGCATTGGGCATTGATCCTGTACTGGAAGATCTGATGGGCGGTGAGTTGATCGATCAGATCACGTTCACTGGCGATCCCGCGTATGTGTTCCACCACCCGCTGATCCGCACGGTGGCCTACGAAGCACAGCTCAGATCGGATCGCGCCGAGCTGCATCGGCGCGTCGCGGTCGCGATTGAATCACGTGACCCGGCAGCGGCAGACGAGAACGCTGCGCTGATCGCCGAACATCTGGAGGCCGCCGGTGATCTGCACGCCGCCTACGGCTGGCACATGCGTGCCGCGATGTGGGCGACCCATCGCGACATAAGCGCGGCGCGACTGAGCTGGGAGCGCGCCCAACAGATCGCCGACGCCCTACCCGCCAATGACGCCAACCGACCAGCCATGCGCATTGCCCCTCGCACCATGTTGTGCGCGATCGCCTGGCGAACCCATATGAATGTTGCCGGTGGCCACTTTGATGAATTACGGGAGTTGTGCACCGCCGTCGGGGACAAGGCGTCACTGGCGATCGCGATGGCGGGGCTAGTGATGGATCACGCCTTTCGGGACCGGATGCGCGAGGCGTCGCAGCTGGCATCGGAAGCCATGGCGCTCCTCGAGTCGCTCGGCGATCCGACCTTGACGGTGGGGCTGGCCTACCCGGGCACCTACGCCAAGGGGGAATCCGCCGAGTGGAGTGACGTTGCGCGGTTCTCACAGGCAGTGATAGATCTGGCTGACGGTGACCCGTCGAAAGGCAACTTCATGATCGGGTCCCCGTTGGCGTTGGCCTTCACTTCGCGGGGTATGGCCCGTTATAGCCTGGGTCTTCCCGGATGGCAGGGCGACCTGCGGCACAGCCTCGCGATGGCCCGCAGCGCCGACCCAATGTCCTACTCCACAGCTGTCAGCTGGGTCTACTTCTGTGGAATACCCGCCGGCGTGCTTGAGCCCGACGATTCTGCAATGCGCGAGATCGAGGATGCAGCCCGGATTGCCGAACGATCCAGTGATGACCTCGCGGTGGCCCTCGCCCGGGGGCTGACGCTGGGCATTGCGCTGGTGCACCGTCCGACGGATCCCGAGCGCGAGCGAGGACAAAAACTGTTGGCAGAGGTCCGCGACGAGTTCCTGCGCGGGGGATACGTCCAGGCCGAGTTACCAATCGTCAACGTGTATTTGGCACGTGAGAGAGCCCGGCATGGAGATCGCGACGAGGCGATACCTCTCATGCGCACTGCCGCCGACTATATTTTCCGCGGGGGAAAGTTTCTGCTATGGAGTGTTTCTTCGACGGGTGTTCTGGTGGAGACACTGCTGGACCGCGGGGCCGACGGTGACGTGGCCGAAGCAGAGGCCGCGATCGAGCGGCTAGCGGCCGCGCGAGCCGAAGAGGGTTTGGCGATACGCGACATCTGGCTGCTGCGGCTGCGGGCTCTACTGGCACGAGCCCACGGTGACGCCGAGGCTTACGCCGACTTTAGGGATCGCTACCGCGATATGGCGAGATCGCTTGGCTTCGAGGGACATATCGCGTGGGCCGGGGCGATGCCATGACGCTCAGTTAGTTGCGCCGCAGCCCCAGGAGGTTACATGGAGCACACGGTAGGGCCCAATGTCGAGATCCCCGCGGGGTTCGCCGCGGACAAAGTGCAGGTCGGTTCGGTGGGGATCGATTACGTGATCGGCGGCGACGGTCCAACTCTGGCGCTGCTGCACGGGTACCCGCAGTCCTGGTACGAGTGGCGGCATGTCCTTCCCGCGCTGGCCGAGCACTATACGGTTATTGCCCCAAGCCTGCGCGGTGCAGGCCGCAGCGATGCACCGCCGACTGGCTACGACAAGAGGACCATGGCCACTGACATCCACGGACTTCTGACCCAGATCGGTCACGCAAAGGACATCCGCCTGGTAGGGCACGACATCGGCCTGATGGTCGCATTCGCCTACGCCGCCGCATATCCCGAGGACGTCGTCAAACTCGTCCTCAGCGAGGCATTTGTTCCCGATCCGGCCATCTACACGTTCCCGGCGTTATCCGCCGACGGCCCTGGCCCATGGCATTTCGGATTCTTCCTGCTGGACAACGGATTTGCCGAGCAGGTCATCACGGGCAACGAAGAGGTTTGGGTGGATCGCTTCATCGATGCCATCGAAGCGGTCAAAGGGGCTGTAACGCCAACGGATATCGCGGTCTACGCCGAATATCTCAGGCAGCCTGGACATCTCAGAGCCACCCTGGAGTGGTTCCGATCCTGGCCCGGGGACATGGTCGACAACGCTCCTTACAAGGCCGCGAAGCTCACGATGCCGATACTCGCCATCGGCGCCGATGGCAGCATGGGTGACTTCGTCGCGACCAACGCCAGGGAGTACGCCGCCGATGTCACCGGTATCGTCGTCGAGAACTCGGGACACTGGATCTACGAGGAGTACCCCGAGAAGCTCACGCAAATACTGCTCGACTTCCTCAGCTAGCTACTTCGACCAGTGCAGGAATCCCGACCGCCTGAACGCATCCGCCTTTAGCTGGACGGTTCTTTGATCGTGCGCCAGTTTTCTTTTTGATCAGGGCGTCTGACTCAAGACCAACAATGACCCTTGTCGTGTACTGTCCGGTACAACAAGATTCTGTGCGACCACCGGGTCAGCCGTGATTGGCGGCGACGCGGCGGTGAATAGGGACTGAATCGGGATGCTTCAGACGGGAGGAGGTTTCTGTGCCCGCGCAGGAAAAAGCGCTTCGCACTCCAACGCCCGACAATCGAATCCCTGCGGGCCGTCTGTGGCCACCCTCGACGCCGGCTGTGGCCGACGTGGACGGAGACCGCGCCGACGTAACCCAGTTCCAGTGGCAGACCCTGCACGACCGCAGCGTACGAACGTATACGCCGGCGCGGGCAGCTCGAAACGACCCCCGGGACGGGCGACGTTCGTCCGAGGTGCACCGACAACGGCGCGACCGACCCGCCGTGGACCGCTATCGGTGCCCGTAGGCGAGACGAGGACCAGATGACTCCCGAGGACACCAGGGCGGCTACGGGACCGGCGGATCTCATCTATCGCGCAGGCGCAGCGGGCGCCGTGTGCTGGGCTCGCGACCATCGCGGGCACGTGCGGGAGCTGCCCATGACCCGCTGGATCGGAGGCCCGCACGCCAGCCACCCCGATCGGCTCGCCGATGGGCACGTGCTGCGGCACTGCTCGGGGCGGCCAACCCTGGACCTCGGATGCGGCCCCGGGCGATTCACCGCATCGCTGCGAGAGCGCGGCTGGGCCGCACTGGGGGTGGACGCCTCACGCGCCGCCGTCGATCTGACACGTGATCGAGGTGGAACCGCGATTCACGCTGACCTTTTTGCACCGCTGCCTGCCGAAGGCTGTTGGGAACAGATTCTGCTCACCGACGGCAACATCGGCATCGGCGGCGACCCCGTCCGGACACTCAGGCGCGCCGTCCAGCTGCTCGCGCCCGGCGGAATCGTCGTCGCCGAGGTCGACTCACCGGCAACAACGGCGTGTCACGAAATACTGCGCTGGGAAACCGAACATCATGTCGGGCAGTGGTTTCCCTGGTCACGGGTCAACGCGGCCGCCCTGGGCGACATCGCCATCACCGCTGGATTACTGGTCACCAGTATCGTCGATTTCGACGACCGTGTGATCGCCGTGCTGCACGCGCCAACCCCGGGCGGGAAAAGTTGTTAGCGCACAATGCGTGGTTGGAAGCCCGTTTGTGATTGCCCTGGTCAGTGGTAGCGGCTCCGGTTCGCAACTCTTATAGAGTGGCGATTGTGTCTGTGTCGGCGCGCTCCTCGGCCGCGCGCCCCCTGCCGGTAACGGAGCGAGGGAGGCGTAGGCGTGCCGCCATCATCGACGCCGCGGCCACGCTGATGTATCAGCGCGGAGTAGGGCTGACCACCCTCGAAGATGTGTTGGCCGCCGCCGGCGCAGGTAAGTCTCAGTTGTACCACTACTTCGATAGCAAAGCCGACCTGGTCGCGGCTGTGATCGAGAGGCAACTGGAGTTGGTTCTCGCCCAGCAGCCCACGCTGGAGCACATCGACTCGTGGGATGGGATCGATGGTTGGGTACAAGGCATTCTCGCTTTGCACAGCGCGCCAGGAGGCCCGTTTGCCTGTCCCCTGGGCACGATGGCCTCAGAACTGAAGAATGACCAAACGTTTGCGCCGCTGCTGGATGCCGCATTTCGCCGGTGGGAAGCCGCGCTGGCGAAGGGGCTACAGAGGATCCAGGACCGCGGTGGCCTGATCGCCGAGGCCGACCCTACCCGGCTTGCGACCGCGGTGATCGCGGCGTTGCAGGGCGGTATGCTGCTCGCCCGGGTCCGCGGCGATGTCGCCCCCTTGCGGGACACGCTGGTCAACGCTGTGTTACAGCTGCATCAATGGGAACGCAAAGCCACCTTGCGAAACCGGCGGCCGCGCCAACCTGTCAACCAACATCCGCCACCCCGTCGAGGGAGAGATTGATCTGGCGGGTTGCCGAACCAGGAGTCGGCTGCTTCCCGCAGATTCTGCCTGCGTCATGCACATCGATCCGGACTCGTCAGAAGGCGGCCGAACTCGGAACGTCATGCGTGCCCGATTCACCGCTTGACGACGAATCCAACTGGTGTCGACGCCCAAAGCCCGCAACCCCTGGGCTACCGCATCGTCGATATCACAAATCAGGCCCAGCAGCCGGTACTCAATTCCGATGTGGTCGGGGTTGTTTCACATAGGCCTGCCCAGCGCCTGGTCGCGCACGGCCGGCAAATCTGGCCATACCTTCCTCACTCTCTGCTCCGCTCCTCAATCACCCCCAGCTGCTAGCGACACGAGGTGTGAGGTCAGCTTCGACACCGTCAGTGTGCACATCTGATCTTGGCGCTGTTATACCGTACGGTACAGTCTGGGTGTGGTGCACTGGGATGTTCGAAGCCCTACCAACGGCGCAGCCCGCGGCAGCCATGCGGGATAACGGGTTTACGACGCTGTTGTGCTACCCAGCGGCGTCAGCTGTTCGCGGGCCGCTTCTGCCACATCGGCGCTTAGCAGCGAAAGTTGACGTTTTCAAAAAGCAGCACCGAAACCACACCGGGCGGCGGCGTGCGACCTCATGGTCGTGACACCGCTGACTCGGCATGACGGCTGCGGCGCAAACTAAGGTGCCTGGGATTTGACCTCGTGGTTACCCAGCCCCTCACGCTCAACAGCCGACGACCATCCTGAAAAGGAGCCGACCATGCAGATCCTGCGGACCCCTGATGAGCGATTCAAAGCGTTGCCCGACTACGGGTTCCAACCGCGCTACGTGGAGGTAGCCGCCACCGACGGAAGCATGCTGCGTGTGCACTACCTCGATGAGGGCCCACGCGACGGTGAGGCGATCTTGTTGCTACACGGCGAACCGTCGTGGTCGTACCTATACCGTTGGATGATCCCAGTGCTAACCGATGCGGGGTTACGGGCAGTCTCTATCGATCTGATTGGTTTCGGGCGCAGCGACAAGCCCGCCAGTCGCGACGACTACACCTACCAGGCGCACGTGGACTGGACGTGGGCGGCCCTTGAGGCGATCGGCCTCGAGGCGATCACCCTGATGTGCCAAGACTGGGGCGGACTAATTGGCCTGCGCCTAGTTGGTGAACACCCCGACCGCTTCGCCCGGGTTGTGGCTGCGAATACGTTTCTGCCGACCGGTGACGTACATCCGGGAAAGGCATTCCTGGCTTGGCAACGGTATAGCCAGGAGACACCTGTGCTCAATGTCGGCCGAATCGTCAACGGCGCCTGCGTGTCCGACCTGAGTGCGGAGGTCATCGCCGCCTACGACGCCCCGTTTCCCGATGAATCCTTCAAGGCAGGTGCCCGACAATTCCCCTTGCTCGTTCCGATCACCCCCGAAGATCCCGCCTCCCCTGCAAACCGGGCCGCCTGGGAATCGTTGCGCCACTTCGATCGGCCGTTTCTATGCGCCTTCTCCGACTCAGACCCCATCACCCGCGGCGCCGATGCGGTGTTCCGGACGCAAATCCCGGGCGCCGCAGAGCATCCCCCGGTGACCATCACAAACGCTGGACACTTCCTCCAAGAAGACAAGGGTGCTGAACTCGCCGCCGTTGTGGCTCGGTTCGTCGAGGCCACTCCCTGATCGGGCCTGTGCGGCTGAGTGGTCGAATAGATCCGATCCCGTCGATGGACCCGCAACGCAAACTTTGAACCTCGCACTACCAGTTCGCTGACGGAAAGGAACGTATCGATGGGGAGCACCTACCGCGATCCGGTCGATCAGGCGATACCTCGATCGACGACCAATGTTCGGCTCGGTCCTGCGTGAGCAGTTGAATACGAGATGACTTCCTCCATACCGCCGGCAGACGAACCTTGTCCACCGTCGCGCCCGCTGCAGCCGGGGCCCAATAACGCGGCCTTGGATCCGGTTGCCGAGGCCGATGTGCCGGTCCCTGTTGCGGCCCCCTTGGATCAGCTGCCTGCGGCGGATGCGCCGGCGCCTGGTGGCACAACCGTTGGGGCGGTCGCGGAAGCCGAATCTTCCATCGCTGCGCCGGCGGCCCGCTATGGGTTTCCGGCGACGTTGTGGCGTGGTCTCGAGGATCACCCGCCGCCGGGTCTGTCGCGGATACGGTGGCGCAGCCCGCTGCGCGGGCCATGGCTGACTTCGGTGTTCGGGGCGACACTGCTGGTGGTGTTGCCGATCGTCATCGTGACCGGGCTGTTGTCGTACATGGCCTATGGACCCAAGTACGGGCAGGCGATCCCGTTTGATGTGGGGTGGCTCAAGCTGCCCAACTTCGACTGGCCGAGCAGGCCGTCGTGGCTGTACCGCTTGAACCAGGGCCTGCACGTGGGTCTGGGCCTGGTAATGATCCCAGTGGTGCTGGCCAAACTCTGGTCGGTAATTCCCCGGCTATTCGCCTGGCCCCCGTCACGTTCGCTAACCCAGGCGCTCGAGCGGGTCACGCTGCTCATGGTGGTCGGCGGGATCCTGTTCGAGATCGTCACCGGAGTCCTCAACATCCAATACGACTACATTTTCGGATTCAGCTTCTACACGGCGCACTACTTCGGGGCGTGGGTATTTATCGCCGGATTTGTGTCCCATGTCTGCCTGAAGCTGCCGACAATGGTGCGCAGCCTGCGGTCGCGGTCGCTGCGCTCGGTGTTTGGCACATCGGTGGCCGACACGGTGCCCGAACCGCTCGACCCCGCCGGGCTGGTGGCACCCGACCCCGATCCCCCGACCCTGAGCCGCCGCGGCGTACTGGCCGTTGTGGGCTGCGGCAGTTTGCTGGTCGGGGTACTCACCGCTGGACAAACCCTGGGCGGGTTCACCCGCAGTGCGGCCCTGTTGCTGCCCCGTGGCCGAAGCTACGGAAAGGGGCCCAACGACTTTCAGATCAACCGCACCGCTTTTGCGGCGGGCATCGACCCGACCTTCGCCGGAGACCAGTGGCGCCTGCACCTGTTGGGCGGCCCCGAACAGGTGACGTTGGACCGCGCCGCACTCGACGCGATGCCACACCACACCGTGGAACTGCCCATCGCCTGCGTCGAAGGGTGGTCGACAACACAGACCTGGACCGGTATCCGGCTGGCCGATCTGGCCGCCGCGGCCGCGAACCCCCACCCGGGTTCGGCAGTCGTGTCCTCACTGGAACGCGTCGGCGCCTTCAACCGCGCGATCTTGCAAAACAACCAGATCCTGAACCCAGACTCGCTGTTGGCGTTTCAAGTCAACGGTGGCGACCTCTCGTTGGATCACGGCTATCCGGCGCGCATTATCGTTCCCGCGCTTCCGGGTGTGCACTGCACCAAATGGGTGTCCTCTATCGAATTCCGGGGAACCTGATGCGAGCACTCACGCGACGGGCGGCCGGTTTGTATGGAGATCGCCTGTTTCATCTCATCGTTGTGCTGGCCGCATTGGCGTTAGGCGCCTACACGATCTCGGTGTTAGGGGTGCGCAACCTGTTTAACCCGACTGTGTGGTGGCAATCCATCGCGGTCTGGTTCGCGGTGGCCGTAATCGGCCACGACCTCATCCTGTTTCCGCTCTACGCGCTGGCCGATCGGCTCCTGTCCGCGCCGCGCCGCTCACCGGTGGGTCACCGCGGTGCCGCCGCCACAAATCCGTCGAAGCGCATCCCGATTACGAATTACCTTCGGATGCCGACCCTCGCGGCGGCGCTGCTGTTGTTGATATTTTTGCCCGGGATCATCGAGCAGGGCGCACCCACATACCGGGCCGCCACCGGGCTAACCCAGACCCCCTACCTGTCCCGTTGGCTACTACTCACCGCCGCCTTCTACGATGCCAGTACAGTGTGCTACGCGATCAGAACCCTGCTACGACAACGACGCTCAGGTGAGCCAGTTCGCAGACAACGTCACCCCGAAGCATCGAACGTGCCACCCTGCAACTGACCTAGGTTCCCGGCGCTATCAGCTCCCCGGTTGCGGCAGCGGCCCCCAAGCGCGAGGCCGCCTCACACTCACGGAAACCAAACCGCAGCATCCACGCCGGTCTGTACTGAACAGTACAAGACGCGCCACATCGCTAGCGCGCATTCCGCTGCGCGACGACGCTGTCAACGTGGCGCTCTGGGCGAATTTCCTGCCCACCTTCTCAGACGCGATGGACGTGGACTTTCGCATCGAAGCGATTATCGAGCGGGCGAGCGTCGCGCAACAAGAAGTGTTGATCGACCCTCTGGCCCTACGCGACGGTTGCACACTGGGGGACGTCGTGGCTGCTGTCGAGCGCGGCCTGGCCATCGCAGGGTTGGACACGCAGAACTTTCGTCGCTCCCGGCTCATGGCTTCGCAGCGCATCAACGATGCGAGTCGCGACTTGACACCGTCGTTGAGAGTCTCACGAGATCGCCCCCGGCAGCGCACGCCGTTGGTGGGGAACGGAGTTTCTTCCAGCTGGCAATGCGTTTTGTGTTCTATTCGCGTGACGTGGGGCGTAATTGCCGCGCGAAATCAGCGACTGCTTTGCCGATCCGGTTGGGACTGTCCTCTTGAAGGAAATGCTTTCCTGGGACGGTGATTTCGGTTTGGTTGGGCCAGCTGCGGATGCGCTCGAGTGGGCGTCCGTTAAGGATGGTGCCCGGTTCGGCGTTGATGAACAACTTCGGAACGTCGCTGGCCGCGAGCCAGGTCGCGTAGTCGTTCACGACAGCGACGACGTCGGCGGGCCGATCCCCGATGGGAATGTTGCGCGGCCACGACAGCGTGGGGCGCCGGTCTTCACCGGCGTTCAGGAACGGCCGCCGGTAGTGCGTCATCTCCTCGTCGGTGAGTTCGCGTAGGATCTGCGCGGGCAGCATCGCCTCAACGAACAGGTTCTGCTCCAGCATCATCTGCTCGCCGGCGGCGGAGAAGATGTCCACGGCGGGCGCTTCGGCAGTGAAATCCGACGGCCGCAGCGGGGTGACGATGGCTTCCATGTAGGCGATGCCCTGGACCCGCTCGCGGTGTTGGTTGGCCCAATCGAAGCCGAGCACCGATCCCCAATCGTCGATGACCAGGATCACGTTGTCGCAGAGGTCGAGCGCCTCCCAAAGTGCGAATAGGTAGTCGCGGTGCTCGGCGTAATGGTAGCGGTCAGGTCCGGATGGGCTGAGCTTGTCGGAATGCCCCATTCCGATCAGATCGCATGCAATCAGCCGGCCCAGGCCTTGCAGATGCGGCATCACATTGCGCCACAGGTATGACGATGTCGGGTTGCCGTGCTGGAACACGATCGCGTCGCCGGCGCCCTCGTCGATGTATGCCATTTTGCTGCCGTGGATTTTGTGATACTGCAGATTGCCGAAAGGCGTTGTCCCGAACATGATTTCGTCTCTCTCCGGTTCTTGATGCCGCGGGTCCGAATCCGCCTGCGTACGATAGCGGACTGTTGACTGACCGGTCAACTAGCTGTAGCGTCGGCTGCGTGCTAAAGCCGTCGGACACGCGCGAGCGCATCGTGTCGGCGGCGGCCCGTTTATTTCTCGAGCGCAGTTATCAGGCTGTCGGTGTGGATGAGATATGCGCGGCCGCCGATGCTCGCAAGGGCAGCTTCTACTATTACTTCTCGTCGAAAGGCGACCTCGCCAAAGCGGTCATCGACCTGCACGCGGTCACCTATGCGGTACGGCTGGCCGACTTTGTGGACGACGACCCCGTTCGCCGCCTGCGAGCGATTCCCGACATGATCGGAGCCATTCAGGCCGATTTCGAATCGCAGTTCGGTCGGGCCGTAGGTTGCCCTTTCGGCAACCTGGCTGCCGAGTTGTCCACCACAGACGACGCTCTGCGTGCGCACATCGCCCAGTGTTTCGGGGCAATGGAAGAGGGCTTGGCGCTGATATGCCGTCAGGCCGCCGCACGGGGGGCTCTTCGAGAAGGCGTCGATCCCGATCAATTGGCCCACCACTTACTTGCCCAATACCAAGGCGTGACCCTGCTCGCCAAACTCAACGGTGCCGGTGTTGGCGGCATCCCAGCCGCGCTGCACGACTTTGTGGCCGCCTACCTCTCCGAGGGCGGACTTGCCTCATGAGGCGCCCCTGCCGAAGTCGGAGATCCGGATGGCATGACTAAAACACCACCACTGTTGTCAGAGCGCGGATCCGCCCCCAAGGTGGATTCGATGTTGCGGCTGACCACCGCAGTGTTTGTGACGGTGTATTTCGTCCACGGAGTCGATCACCTGCGCCGCGGACTCGACTTTGAATCGACTCCGATTATCGTCATCGGGACAGTTCAGACTCTACTGGTCGTGTTTGCCGTAGTCCTTGTCGCGACGCGAAGTCGCTGGGCGCCTCTGGCCGCGGTCGTGGTAGGCACCGTCAACGCCGCTGGCTTCATTCTCCAGCACGTACTCCCCGCCTGGTTTGGCCCGTTGAGCGACAGCTTTATCGATGCGCCACCAGACCGTCACGTGACCGCCTTCTCCTGGTTAGTCGTACTCCTGGACGTCCTGTCGGCCCTCGCCTTTGCAACAGCCGGTGGCCTGGCACTGCTAGCGCGAAAATCCTTCTGACAGAAACCAATTCTTAAAGAAAGGTCAGCCCATCCCGATGCGCGAGTTCACTGTGGACCGAAGTCTATATCCGTTCGAATCACGATGGTTCGACGGCCGCCACGGACGAATGCACTACATCGACGAGGGCCACGGGACCCCGATCATATTCTTTCATGGAAATCCGACGTGGAGCTTCCTATACCGCAATATCATCACCAGACTGCGCGGCAAATTCCGTTGCATCGCAGTCGATTATCTAGGATTCGGGCTCTCGGAGCACCCCACTGATTTCGGCTACACCGTCGAGGAACACGCCACGGCGGTCGGGGAATTGCTGGACCATCTCGACCTCGACGGGTTCATCACAATGGGGCAGGACTGGGGTGGCCCGATCAGCATGGCCATCGCCACAGAGCGTCACGCAAGTGTCCAAGGCGTAGTGTTGGGCAACACCTGGTTTTGGCCCTCAGATGGGTGGAGACTGAAGCTCTTCAGCATCGTGATGAGCTCCTCGCCCATGCAGTATCTCGTGCTGCACCGCAACCTCTTTGTCGAATTTCTTCCCTTCGCCGTTTCCGACAAACCAACCGATGCCGTCATGCGGCACTATCGCGATGTCCAACCATCACCGACCTCACGCCGCGGCATCGCCGAGTTCCCCAAGCAGATCCGCGCAGCCCGCCCACTCCTCGAACGGCTGGCCCGCGATGTACCCGGGCGCCTGGGCTCCAAACCTGCCTTGTTTGTCTGGGGCATGAAAGACCCCGCGTTCGCGCTCGCCGCGGTACTCGGCCAGCTACAAGACGCCTTCCCCGACAACGTATTGATCAGCCTCCCGCAGGCGAACCACTTCATTCAGGAGGACGCACCCGACGCCATTGCGGAAGCCATCACCCGGCGGTTCGGGTGAGCCAACCAAGCTGGCGCAGACCGCTGCCAACACCGGCCCGTCGGTGGTCCACCCGGACACCCGCCAGCGCCGGTTCGAAGGCTTTACAACGCAATTGGGCTCGGGTCGGGTCCGCCCCATCAAAAGCCTGACCACAGTTGATTGATCCACGTAGACCAGTTCGGTCGTCACACATTCGTTGACACCATGGGAGAGGAAGACAGGTGAGCGAGATACCCAATTGGAGCCCTGGGCCCCGCGGTCCAGTTGCGATGTTGAATGCGCTGTGGTTTCGACGTGGCGGAATGGAGCTTTACGGACAATACGGCGAAGCTGTCCTTCCCATGTTGGCCGAGGTCGGTGCCGAACGATCGGCCCCGTTTCTTCAAATGGAGGAGTCACTTGAGGGTGATTTTGATCCCGACTTGGTGGGATTCGTCCGGTATCCGTCCGTAACGCCGTTCGACGAGATGTTGCGCAGTGAACGCCATCAGTGTATCGGGCATCCGCGCCGTGACGCTGTCCACCGGGCGGTACTCACTCGTTGTGCCATCGAGCCGTCTGACAGCGATGAAGCGTTGCTTGACAGTGGCGTGGTTGTGCTGAATATCCTTTGGCTTCGCGAGGGCGGCCTGGAGCGACACGACGAATACCTCACCGCTGCAGCACCTCTGGTCGAAGCCGCCGGTGGCCGCTATGTCGTTCCTCGGTTCCTTCCCGATCTGGCCTACGACGATGACTTCGTGCCCGACCTTGTCTTCCTAGGGAACTATCCGTCCAAAGAAGCGGTGTTCGACCTAGTGACGAATCCGGCCTATGCAGAGGTCGCCGAAATCAGAACGGACGCCGTCCGACGGCGTCACAGCGCAGCACCACAATTCGCGAAATACATTGCGAACGCATCGGTCACCGGGTCGGGAGCCTCCAATTGGAGGAAATGTCACGCCCGCGGAACTGTGCCGCTTAGCGGCACTCATTGCTGTAGGCGATCGACGAGCTTGGGGACTTCGATTCACCGAAGGGCAAGAAGAGCGATATCTGCCGCCAGGCAGCGCAGGGCCATGCGGTGAGGTTTCGCTTTATGCGCATGTCATGTCGAGAACCTACTGTTGGAGTTGTGATGAACACAGGCAGGACGGCGATCGCGTCACGCGCAGGTGCCGGCTTGTTCGTCTTAATGGTCGTTGGATGCGGTGCAGTTGCCGGTGGTGTGTCGCAAAGCGGGGCGCCCACACCTACCACGGTGACGAGCGCGTTATCCAGCGAAACACCTTCGCCCCCAAACGATCCCGGCGGCCCTGCCGGAGGCGGAGCCTTGCCAGTACATCCAATCATGGGATGTTATGTCGGCCTCAACTGTGGGTGCATTCGTGGCGTCACATGTCCTGGCACTATCACGCACCACCACCATCCCGCTCCCACAAATGACCAACCGCACGGTGCTCCCGGCGGCGCCCCCGGCGGTGGCGGCTGACGCTGGCCGCTGAGGTCAGCAGGCGCTAGGTCCGCACCGCCACCGTCGACAGCAGATCGGCGAGCCGGTCCGGCCGGATGCTGGCGGAGTACTACGGCACCGATGATGTTTACTGCTTGAGTAATTGGACTGGCGAGAAGCGTCGCGTCAAACAATACCGATGCCGGCATAGCGATATATGCAGCGCATCTGACATCTACACCAGGTGAGCTGAGATCGGCCGTCGGCGGCCACTACAGCGCCAGCGGCGGCCGTTTCCCGGTCATCCAGAGGCGCGAAAGCGATAAGGACGCGGCGGCCGGAAACCGGAGCACCGCATCATGAACCATGGTCGGCCCAGTGGATGCTAGTTGGCGAGTGGTACGCGCCGCGGTGTTCCACAACCTCAGGTGAAATGGCGCGATGCTCATTGCTCCCGGACCCTGCAGAAGCTGATCGAGGACATTCCGGCCGAGCGGGTGGAAAAGAACGCCGCGCTGCGTACGCGAGTGCCGACGAATGTGTTGCCCCTGCAGATCGCCGACCGGTATGCCGCTGGGAGGTCCAGGGCAGTGCGGCGCACGCAACCAGACGGGCAAGACTGACTGCCGCACCACCGGTCGAGGTTTAGCCAGAGCCCCCAACCTGCGCAAGACCTCGGTTTACGTGCGACGCGTGCGGTTACCTCCATTTGATGCCCTGCTCGTTCAGTGTTAAATACATCCTCACGATGCCTCTTTCGCTGCGCCTGCACGATCTGAGGCACACATTCGCCACGCTCCAGCTCTCGGCGGGTGTCCACTTTATGCAGGTGTCGTAGTGGTTGGGGCACAGCATGTTCACGCTGACGCTGGACGTGTACGGCGACTACATCCCGGAGACTGACGGTGGCGCGGTCAACAACCTGCCGGAGCCACCCGCCCCGGCGAAGCAAGCCGACCTACCGAGCAACGTGATCAGTTTGTTTGGCGGCCGGCAGGCGAATTAGAAAGGCGGCTGCAGATCGGCCGATGCTGTCACCGATGGAGTCTTGGGTCGCAACCCGTGCTCGCGTAAGACCTCTCCGCCGATGGGCAAGCCCAAGGTATATCTGGCGACCACCGAGCAGGTGTGGGCGATCCACGACGCGGTGCCCGACCATCTGCGGGTCGCGGTCCTGTTGGGCGCGTTCGCCGGGCTTCGGGTCGCCGAGGTGTCCGGTCTGAGGGTGTCCGACGTGGATTTTATCCGTGGTGTGGTGCGCCCCAAGCAGCAGTGGCCGGACAGTCCGCTCAAGACTGAAGGCAGTGATCAGCCGATACCCATCCCGCAAGACTTGGCGCTGCTGCTGTCAGCCTCGGTGAAGATGTACCCGTCCGAGATGATGGTCACCAACGGATTGGGCACCGATCGATGCGGGCCGTGGATCATCGAACGTGCGATCCGCGACATCCGCGACGAAGTAGATGACCTGCCCGAGGGCTTCACCTTCCACGACCTGCGGCACTACTTTGCGTCGCTGTTGATCGCCTCTGGCGCTGACATCAAGACAGTGCAGGCGCGGATGCGTCACGCGCTCGCCCGCACCACGTTGGAAACCTACGGGCATTTGTGGCCAGACGCGGACGAGTCCACCCGCTCAGTGGTCGGTGCCGTGATCGCCGATCGACTGAACTTGCGGGAATCTACTGCGTACTCGCTGCGTACCCGAGGCCCGAAATAACGGCGTCCATGCACGTCGGGCGGTTTTACTGACCTATACGTCGTAGTAGAGCGCGAACTCGTAGGGGTGCGGCCGGATCTGGACCGGCAGAATCTCGTTCTCGCGCTTGAAGCTGATCCACGTCTCGATCAGGTCGGGCGTGAAAACGCCTCCCTCGGTGAGGTATTCGTGGTCGGCCTCCAGCCGGTCGATCACCGCGGACAGCTGGGTGGGCGCCTGCGGGATGTTCGCGGCCTCCTCGGGCGGCAGCTCGTAGAGGTCCTTGTCGACCGGAGACTGCGGCTCGATCTTGTTCTTGATGCCGTCCAGGCCGGCCATCAGCATGGCCGAGAACGCCAGGTACGGGTTGCCCGATGAGTCGGGGCAACGGAACTCCAGCCGCTTGGCCTTCGGGTTGCTGCCGGTGATCGGGATGCGCACGCACGCCGAACGGTTGCGCTGGCTGTAAACCAGGTTGATCGGGGCCTCGAAGCCGGGAACCAGGCGCTTGTAGGAGTTCGCCGTCGGGTTGGTGAACGCCAGCAGCGACGGCGCGTGGTGCAGCAGGCCGCCGATGTAGTGGCGGGCGGTGTCCGACAGCCCGGCGTACCCCGTCTCGTCGTACATCAGCGGGTTGCCGTCTTTCCACAGCGACTGGTGGCAGTGCATGCCGGAACCGTTGTCGCCGAACAGCGGCTTGGGCATGAAGGTCACGGTCTTGCCCGCCTGCCATGCGGTTTGCTTGACGATGTACTTGTACAGCTGCATGTCGTCCGCCGCGTGCAGCAAGGTGTTGAACTTGTAGTTGATCTCGGCTTGGCCGCCGGTGCCGACCTCGTGGTGGCCCTTCTCCAGGCTGAAGCCCGACTCGATCAAGTTGTGCAGCATCCGGCCGCGAAGGTCGACGTAATGGTCGACGGGGGCCACGGGGAAGTAGCCGCCCTTGGGGCGGACCTTGTAGCCGCGGTTGGGGCTGCCGTCGTTCTCGGTCGGCTCGCCGGTGTTCCACCACCCGGAGATCGCGTCGACCTCGTAGAAGGAGCCGTTGGTGCGCGAGTCGAAGCTCACCGAGTCGAAGATGTAGAACTCGGCCTCGGCGCCGAAGTACGCGGTGTCGGCGACTCCGGTGCTGATCAAGTAGTTCTCCGCCTTGCGCGCGATGTTGCGCGGGTCGCGCGAGTAGGGCTCGAGGGTGAACGGGTCGTGCACGAAGAAGTTCAGGTTGAGCGTCCTGGCTTCAGTGAACAGGTCGATGCGCGCAGTCTCGGGGTCGGGAAGGAGCAGCATGTCGGATTCGTGAATCGACTGGAACCCGCGAATCGACGAGCCGTCGAAGGCCAACCCGTCATCGAAAACGCTCTGGTCGAAGAACGAAAGCGGAATCGTGAAGTGCTGCATGATGCCGGGCAGGTCACAGAACCGGACGTCGACAAACTCAACGTTCTCGTCTTTGGCCAGTTTGAAGACGTCGTCGGGCGTCTTATCCGTCACAGAAGGCTCCTTTGCTTGGTGATTCGCGGAGCACGCTATGAAGTTAGTGTTGCTCCTGGATCAAACCCATGTTGCGCCGACGTTACGTGACCACGGTGCCAGCAATGCAACCCGGGTCACCCGGCCCTATTGTGAGCGCCATGGCCTGCAAGATCGTAAGCGGCCGCGCTGACGGCCGAGCCCGGGGATTGCTTCGATGACGGCAGGATCGCAGCCAGGTTATCCCGGTGAAATGCTCGGTTTGCCGCAGAGCGGGCCGGGTTCCTTGGTCTCGATGGGGCGCCGACTGGTGGCGCTGCTGATCGACTGGTTGATCGCCTACGGCTTGGCGCTGCTGGCCCTGGGCGTCGGGGTCATCCCGAAAACGACATTGTCGACCGCGATCCTTGTCGTCTGGCTTCTGCTCGGCGTGGTGGCGGTGCGCCTGTTCGGGTTCACGCCGGGCCAGTTGGCGCTGGGTCTGCAGGTGGCGGCGATCAACGGCCGCGTGCCCGTGGGGCTTGGCCGGCTGGTCGCGCGAGGGCTGCTGATCGCGCTGGTCGTCCCGGCGTTGTTCGTCGATTCGGACGGGCGTGGACTGCAGGACAGAGTGACGGGGACCGCGGTGGTGCGGCGCTGATTTGGCGGGTTCGAGCGTGCGCAATTTGACGCCAGAATCCGCGTGTCGCCGTGCAGACATGCACGCTCGCGGTTAAGCGTGCTAACGCGGTTGAGGGGTGCTAGCGGCGGCGGACTGTGCGCTGAATGCCGCGCATCTTGCCGGCGTTGGGCATGGGCCCCTTGGGCATCACGGCCGCACCAGTGCGCGAACCCAGCGCGGCCAGCCGCGACTCCAGCGCGTCCATTTGTTTGGCGCTGATGTTGGCCGGCAGCCGTGTGAGATGGCGCTCCAGCTTGGCCAGCGGAACCTCGCCCTCGCCGTTGCCGACGATGATGTCGTAGATCGGAATGTCGCCGACCAGCCGCGCGGTGCGCTTTTTCTCTTGCGCCAGCAGCGGTTTCACCCTGGCCGCGGATCCCTCGGCGACGAAGATGACGCCGGGGCGGCCGATCACCCGATGCACCGCGTCGAAGTGGCCGGTGGCGGCCACCCCCGGACTGACCCGCCACTTGCCGCGCATATTGTCCAGCGCCCAGGCCGCCGCGCCGGTTTGGCCTTCGGCTTGACGGTAGATGCTCTTCTGGGCGCGGCGGGTGAAGATGATGAACGCCACCAGCGCGCCCACCACGACGCCCAGCGGGATCATCGTGACCATCGTTAACCCGCCGGCCCACACGCCGACCCCCACCGACACGGCGACGATCAGCACGAAGGCGGCGATCATGTACGGCAGCAGCCGCGTGTCCTGCTTGCGCTGCAAGTTGAACGCCTGCCACAGCTGAGCGCGTCGCTGCTTGGCGGCGGCCTTGCCGGCGGCCTTTGCCTCGGCCCTGGCGGCCTTGTTCTCGGCGGTGTTTCGGGGTCTAGCCATAGTCACTAAGGATACGGTCAGCGGGTTGACCGCGATGCCCCTGATGCTGCGGCGGCACGCGCTTGCTCGTAGAGCCGGCCGGCCCGGTACGACGACCGCACCAGCGGCCCCGCCAACACTCCGGCGAAACCCAGCTCCTCGGCGTGCTGCGCGTGCTCGACGAACTCCTCGGGCACCACCCAGCGCTCGACGGGGTGGTGGCGGCTCGACGGCCGCAGGTATTGGGTGATGGTGACGATGTCGCAGCCGGCGTCACGCAGGTCGGTTAGCGCCGTCCGCACTTCGTCCGGGGTTTCGCCCAAGCCGAGGATCAAGTTGCTTTTGGTGACCAGACCGAAATCGCGGGCGGCGGTGAGGACGTCGAGGCTACGGCGGTAGGTGAAGGCGGGCCGGATCCGCTTGAAGACCCGTGGCACGGTTTCGACGTTGTGCGCCAACACTTCCGGGCGAGATTCGAAGACCTCGGCGAGGCGGTCGGGCTCGCCGTTGAAGTCGGGGACCAACAACTCCACACCGGTTGACGGGTTGAGCTCCTTGATGGCGCGCACGGTCGCGGCGTAGAGCCACGCCCCGCCGTCGGGCAGGTCGTCGCGGGCGACGCCGGTGACGGTGGCGTAGCGCAGCCCCATCGTTCGCACGCTCTCGGCGACCCGGCGGGGCTCGTCGCGGTCCAGCGCGGCCGGCTTGCCGGTGTCGATCTGACAGAAGTCGCAACGACGGGTGCACTGGTCCCCGCCGATCAGGAAGGTGGCCTCGCGGTCCTCCCAGCATTCGAAGATGTTGGGGCAGCCCGCTTCTTCGCAGACGGTGTGCAGTCCCTCGCGCCGGACCAGGCTTTTCAGCTCGGTGTACGCCGGCCCCATCCGGGCCCGCGTCTTGATCCACGGTGGCTTGCGCTCGATCGGCGTCTGGGCGTTGCGCACCTCGAGGCGCAACAGCCGACGGCCTTCCGGAGCTACGGTCACCCCGCTGATGCTACGCGGGCGGTGCCCGCCAGCGCCCCGTCCAGGGCGGCGCAGACGGCATCGGCGACCGCCGACCGGACCTCGTCGACGGTCACCGCGCGGCCGAGTTCGGCCGACAACGACGTGACCCCGGCGTCGCTGATGCCGCACGGCACGATGCCGGCGAACGCGCCCAGATCGCAGTCGCAGTTGAGCGCGAACCCGTGCAGCGTGGTCGCGCGCGCGACCCGGACGCCGATGGCGGCGACCTTGCGTTCGGGCCGGCCGGCACCGGCCGGCACCCACACGCCGGACCGCCCGTTGACCCGGATCGTGTCCAGGCCTAGCTCGGCGCACACCGTGATGAGCGATTCCTCAAGGCGCCGAACGTAATTGATCACATCGAGCGGTTCGGCCAGTCCGATGATCGGGTAGCCGACCAGTTGGCCGGGACCGTGCCAGGTGATCTTGCCGCCGCGGTCGGTATCGACCACTGGCGTACCGCGCTCCTGGTTTGAAGGCCGCTCGTGCGCCTCGGTGCGCCGTCCCGCGGTGTAGACCGGCGGGTGCTCGAGGAGCAGCAGCGTGTCGGGGCCGCCGGCCACTCGGGCGCCGGCCAGATCGCGCTGCAACTGCCAGGCCGCGAGGTAGTCGAGCGTGCCGAGTTGGCGGACGTCGATCGCGCCCGGATTCGAGCGGATGGAACCCATCACGCTGGCTAGGCTACCCGGATGGTCGCCGTCGGTCCCGCGCCGCGTTCGTGGTTCTGGTCGCACGACATCCAACCCGACCAGATCGCCGGCTGATGAGCTACCGGCGCGGAGCGCAGGCCGATCGCCGATTCGCCGCGTTCTACTACGACGACGAAGGCGCGGTCGCGACGTCACGCAGCTGGCTGATCGATGTCGACGCCGTCCGAGCGCGCGCCTACCACTCGCCCGCGGGCTGGCGGCTGGACGTGGTGGGTGAGCGGGCCCGGGGCACGGGCTGGTCGGTGCATGTCGACGTCGACGCGGATGGCGTGTCGCACCGCCTCGAACGACAGCACGGCTATCCGCTCGACCTGGACGCGATCGGGCATGGTTTGAGCGTCCGATTCGCCCTCGTTGCCGCGGCGTGAACCGCTAATCGTGGGATCGGCGCGCGGTGGCGTAGTCCAGCGCCTCGCCAATGGTGTTGTGGTGGAACTGGAAACCGGCGCGCTCCAGCGCGGCCGGGATGGCGCGCTGGCCGGTGAGCAGCCCCTCGTCGGCGAACTCTCCGAGCGCGGCGCGCAGGGCGAAGCCGGGCATGGCCAGGGGGGTGGGACGGTTGACCGCGCGACCGAATGCGGTGGTGAATTCGGCGTTGGTGACGGGGGCAGGTCCGGTCAGGTTCACCGGGCCGGACAGCGCGGGCTGCGAGATGGCGAACAGCAGCGCCCGCACCTCGTCCTCGAGGCTGATCCACGACATGTACTGGCGGCCGCTGCCCAGTCGGGCGCCCAGACCCACCGAGAACGGCGGCCGCATCCGACGCAGTACTCCACCGCCCGGGGCCACCACCAGGCCGGTGCGGGCCAACACGACACGGGTCCCGGCATGTTGGGCCGGCAGGGTGGCGGCTTCCCAGTCCACGCACAGCTGGGCCAGGAAACCCTTTCCCGCCGAGGCGGTTTCGTCGACGACCTGGGCCCTGGTGTCGCCGTAGTAGCCCACCGCGCTCGCATTGATCAGGGTTTCGACGCCGGCGTCGGCGACCGCGGCCGTCAACACTTCCGTGGGGGTGAGGCGACTGTCGCGCAGACTCTGCTTGAAGGCGCCGGACCATCGACGCTGACCGACGTTGACGCCGCACAGGTTGACGACGGCGTCGACCCCGGCCAGCGCGTCAACGTCGATCCCGCCGCTCTCCGGATTCCAGTGCAGCTCTTCGGAATTCGCCGGTGTCCTGCGAACGATGCGCAGCACCGGGTGGTCGGCGGCGCGGAGCGCCGCTGCCAGAGCCGAGCCGATGAGGCCGGACGAACCCGCTATTGCGACGGTGGCTTTCGGAGCGTTAGGACCAGCGTGAGTCACACTGTCAGAGCCCCAAGTCGGCCTCGAAAGCTCCGTCTTCGAGCCGGTGCTTGATGGTGGTGAGGAAGCGCCCGGCATCGGCGCCGTCGATCAGCCGATGGTCATAGGTCAGCGGCAGATAACAAATCGAACGGATCCCGACCGACTCGTTGCCGAAGGCGTCGACAACCACCCGCGGGCGTTTGACGATGGCGCCGGTGCCCAGCATGGCGGCCTGTGGCGGCACCAGGATCGGGGTGTCGAAAAGCGCTCCCTGGCTGCCGATGTTGGTGATGGTGAAGGTGCCCCCGGACAACTCGTCGGGTTTCAGGTTGCCCGACCGCGCCCGGACGGCGATGTCGGAGATCGCCCTCGCCAGGCCGCCCAGCGAGAGGTCGCCGGCGTTATGGATGACGGGGGAGAGCAGGCCCTGCTCGGTGTCGACGGCGAAGCCCAGGTGCTCGGCGTCGTAGTAGGTGATGTCTTTGGTGTCCTCGCTGTAGCTGGCGTTGATGTTCGGGTGGATCTTGAGTGCGTCAATCACGGCCCGGGCGATGAACGGCAGGTAGGTGAGGTTCACGCCCTCGCGCTCGGCGAAGGCCGTCTTGGCGGCGGCCCGCAGCGCCACGATCTTGGTCATGTCGACCTCGTGGGTTTGCGTGAGTTGCGCTGTGGCCTGCAGTGATTCGCGGGTTTTTTTCGCGGTGATCTGACGGATCCGGCTGGCCTTCTGCGTGGTGCCCCGCAGGTGAGCCAGCGCGGGCGCCGGAATGGGTGCCTTACCAGCTGGAGCAGCGGGTGTTGCGGCCGCAGGAGCCGGCGCCGGCTGCTCTTTAGGCTGCTTCTTCTGTTCCGCCGCGGCCAGCACGTCCTGCTTGCGGATCCGACCGCCGACGCCGGTGCCGGTGATTGCGGCGAGGTCGATGTTGTTCTCGTTGGCCAGTTTTCGCACCAGGGGGGTCACGTACGGCGCGCCGTCGGCGCCGGCTGCGGGTCCGGTATCTGAGGCCGGCTGAGATGGTGCGGGTGCGGCCTGCGGCGAAGGGGCCGGTTTGGTGGGGGGTTCGGGCGCCGGCGTGGGTGCCGCTGCGGCCTCGGGCTTGGGTTCCGGCTTGGATTCCGGCTTGGGCGGTGCAGGAGTCGGCTCGGGAGCGGACGAAGCGCCAGCGTCGGACGCGTCACCGATCTGTGCCAGCTCGCCACCGACCGGGACGGTGGCGTCCTCGTCGGCGGTGATGCTGAGCAGGACGCCGGCCACCGGCGACGGGATCTCGGTGTCCACCTTGTCGGTGGACACTTCCACTAGGGGGTCGTCGACCTGAACCGGATCGCCGACCTTCTTGAGCCAACGGGTCACGGTGCCCTCGGTGACCGACTCGCCAAGCTCGGGCATCAGCACCGGCGTCGCGCTGCCCCCACCGGACGCCGGCTGGGCGGGCGCTGCCGGCTCGGGTTCGGGTTCGGGTTCTTGCTGCGCCGGCGCCGGGGCTTGCGGCTCTGGCTCCGGTTGGCTCGAGGGTTGGCTCTCTGGTTGGCTTGGCGCCCCTGAATCCTCTGCGCCGCCTTCCGACGCGTCGCCAATAACGGCGAGGTCGCCGCCCACCTCGACGGTGTCGTCTTCCTGAGCGATGATCTTGGTCAGCACACCCGCGGCCGGCGAGGGGATTTCGGTGTCGACTTTGTCGGTCGACACCTCGACAAGAGGCTCGTCGACTTCGACCGTGTCACCTTCTTGCTTGAGCCACCGGGTGACCGTGCCCTCGGTGACGCTCTCACCAAGTGCCGGCATCTGGACTGAGAAGGCCATCGGTTGTCTCCTCGATCGGTCGTCGGTCGGCTCAAATCGACATCTGGCTTACCACACGGCGGTGTACCGCGTTGGAACCAAACGAGATGTCTTAACTATCCTGTCATGCGGCTTCGGTGACACACATCCAGGTCGAAGCGGGTTCACGGGAGGTCGGATGTCGGCAACACCACAAACACCCCAGTTCGTTGACAGCGCGGACGGTGTCCGCATCGCGGTCTACGAAGACGGCAATCCCGACGGTCCGCCCGTCGTTCTGGTGCACGGCTTCCCCGACTCGCACGTCTTGTGGGACGGCGTCGTGCCGCTGCTGGCCGAGCGGTTTCGGATCATCCGGTACGACAACCGCGGTGTCGGACTGTCGTCGGCACCCAAGCCCGTGTCGGCCTACACGACGGCCTGTTTCGCGGACGACTTCGCCGCGGTCACCGGCGAGCTTGCCCCCGGCCGGACTGTGCATGTGCTGGCTCACGACTGGGGTTCGGTCGGCGTGTGGGAGTACCTCACCCGCCCCGGCGCCAGCGACCGGGTCGCGTCATTCACCTCGGTATCCGGGCCGAGCCAAGACATCCTGACCGACTACATTCTTAGCGGCCTGCGTCAGCCCTGGCGCCCGCGACGCTTCGCGCGGTCGGCCGTCCAGACCTTGCGACTCAGCTACATGGCGCTGTTTTCGATACCGCTGCTCGCGCCGCTGTTCCTTCGGTTGGCGCTGTCTGTCCCCGCGCTGCGCCGCAACGCGGTCGACAACATCCCGAGCGATCAGATCCACCACTCCGAGGACCTGGCCAAAGACGCCGCCCGCTCAATAAAGACCTATCCCGCCAATTACTTTCGGGCTTTCGGTTCGCGGCCCCGCGGGCACGTCTTCGACGTGCCGGTGCAGCTGATCGTCAACACCCAAGACAAGTTCGTGCGTCCCTACGGCTACGACGAGGCGGCACGGTGGGTGCCGCGGCTGTGGCGCCGTGACATCAGGGCGGGTCACTTTTCACCGATGTCGCACCCGCAGGTGATGGCGGCGGCGGTGCGGGAGTTCGCCGACCTGGCCGACGGCGAACCGCCGAGCCGCTCGCTGCTGCGCGCGCAGGTTGGGCGCCCGCGCGAGGCCTTCGGCGACACCCTGGTGTCCATCACCGGAGCCGGCAGCGGGATCGGCCGCGAGACCGCGTTCGCCTTCGCGCGCGAGGGAGCCGAGGTGGTGCTCAGCGATATCGACGAGGCGGCCGTCAAGGACACCGCGGTGCAGATCGCCGCGCGCGGCGGTGTCGCCTACCCCTACGTACTCGACGTGTCCGACGCCGATGCGGTCGACGCATTCGCCGAGCGGGTCTGCGCCCAACATGGCGTGCCCGACATCGTGGTCAACAACGCCGGCATCGGCCAGGCAGGGCGATTCCTGGACACCCCGCGCGAGCAGTTCGACCGCGTGCTGGAGATCAATCTCGGTGGCGTGGTCAACGGCTGTCGGTCGTTCGGGCGCCGGCTGGTGGAGCGTGGCACCGGCGGACACATCGTCAACGTGTCGTCGATGGCCGCCTACGCCCCACTGCAGTCATTGAATGCTTATTGCACCTCCAAGGCGGCGACTTTCATGTTTTCCGATTGCCTGCGCGCCGAACTTGACGCCGCCGGGATCGGGCTGACCACAATTTGCCCCGGAGTGATCAACACCAACATCGTCAACACCACCCGGTTCGACGCGCCCCTCGAAAAGGGCGACGACCACGTGTCGGACCGACGGGGACGGATCGACAAAATGTTCGCGTTGCGCCGCTACGGACCGGAGAAGGTGGCCAAGGCGATCCTCTCTTCGGTACAGAAGAACAAGCCAATCCGGCCGGTGGCGCCGGAAGCCTATGCGCTGTACGGCATTTCGCGTGTGTTGCCGCAGGCGCTGCGCAGCACCGCGCGCGGACGGGTTATCTAGCCGGCGACGTCGCGCAGGGTATGGCCGCTGTCGCGTCCGGTTATTCGGATCTGTTAATCATTAATGTGACGTCGACTGGCTGAAATAAGACGCGATCATCATCCAATTTCTCGGTTGTCACGTCCAATAAGTCGGACGTGCCAAAAATTATGTCAAATTTTCGCTTTGATCGCCAACAAATCTGGACTTATTATGCATTAGCCCCAAGCGCGTTAAGGGCCGTGTTGTATATAACCTGGCCCGAATCGAAATAATAAGGTGGCCGCAGTGATAACCCTCCCCTCGCCAGACGCGGCACGCTTTCGGGTGACGTCGTGTATCCCGGCCATGCTGCGCGAGCATCAGGGGCCGAATCAGGAATCTGTTGATCGTGGACGGCCCCGGCCCCAATCGGCATCCGGGCAAGGTGCCGGTCGTGGGCCGGCTCCGCGAGAAGGTGGCACTGATCGGCGATCAATGTGTCGGCGGTTCCCGAGGAGGCGCAGGGGATTCAGCGCAGGGGCTCAGGGATTTCTTGGCGGCGTGCGGGACGCCTCCGGCACACACGCCGACCGAAACGATGCTTTTCAAAGTGTCTGGATGAGTGATTCCGTATTATTCAACGTGAGCACAACAACGGAAATCCCGCGGGCCCAATTGAATGCATTCCGGAAAAGCCGAATGGATGCAGTTCGCAGATTCCCCGATATACGTACTTTGTGCCTCGAATGTTGGCCAAATCAGTTAGGGTGCATTTGTGTACCCCGACGATACCCGCAAAGACCTGGCCACGGTCCTCTCGTACTTGGCAGGGCGCCCTCTCAGCAAGGAAGAGATCTGGACCGCAATGGAATTGCCGCGGTCCACGTATTACGACCAGCTGGACAAGGGCACGTTGATCACCGCCGACACCTTATGCACCGCGGCACGCAACTTGGGTATCAACCGCGCCGAGCTGTTGACGCGCTACCGGTTCATCGATCCCGAAGAAATCGCCGAGCTGGCGGAAGAGATTCGGGGACGCTCCCGCCATCCGGCCCAGCCGAGCCATCTGGCACCCGTGTTGACCGAAGTGGCGGTGCAGACCCGCAGACGACGACCGGCGATCGCCGACCTGCGCCCGCGGGCCGACGCGCCCCCGCTCTAACCTCCATAACGACCTAGAGGTGTAGCTGTGGCCCTTACTGCCCTCATCATCATCACCTTGGCATCCATCGCGTGGAGCCTGTGGATACGGCGCCTCACCTGGCATTGCCGGTGGGAAGTGGCCGCCACGCTCAACATCGCGTTGCAAGGCTGCGCCGTCGCGCTGATGTCGCCGCTCGCCTCTGACACCCTCGGGGTTGCTCTGCATCGTCTCACCGGCGAGTGGAACCTGCAGAATTACATTGGGCACGACTGCTACATCGTCGCCGCCTCGGCAATCGTCTACAACGCGCTCGGTCGCCTCGGCGACGACAACATAATTCAGGCGTCGTTCAAGCAATACGTGGAGCGGCCGGCGACACTCTGTATTCCCTTGCTGCTGGCCACTTTCTCGCTGAGTCACGGCAGCCGCGTCTATGCGCGCGATTTCTTCGAGCTGCGCACCGATTTCTGGTTGACCGTGTACTGGTTGCTGCTCTGCACAACCCTGACGTACCTGCTGCTGTTCGGCGCGCGCGCGCTGCTGATCCTGCGAAAGGACCCGCGATCTCGGCGTGTGGCCAATGTCTACCTGTTTGCGACAGGCTCCGGGATCATGACGTGCGTGGTGCGGGCCATCACCGCGCTGGTTCCGCCGTTTCAGGGACCGGTGGGTACGGCCCTGGTATGGCTGTTCGCGTCTCTGTGCGGTCTAGTTTTCGCCTTCAGCTCAGCGCGGGCGTGGCGGCAGAAGGTCAGATGGTTCCAGCGGCCGGCGGTGCGCAGCTAAGCTAGCCGGTCGCTAGCCGGTTCCCGTCAAGCCGTCACCGGTAGCCGCCGGTCGCCGCGCTTGTAGCTCCGGGAGCGCGGCACCAACGACTACGACGAGCCCGACGACCGCCAGCGGTATCGACCACGAACGCCGGCCCGACAGCGAAGATTGGCACTCCGAAACGTAGTCGGTGTGCGGGACCAACTGGCCGACAATCGGGATGTTTGCCCCGGTCTTGTCGTTAGCGCTGCGGGCGCTTTGCAGATTCGAAGCGATCGCGTTGCCGCATCCGATCGATCCATTGTTGCCGTCCGGTACCGAAACCGGCACCAACAGTCCGATCACCCCGGCCAGCATAAGCACCGCCCCCACCACCATGATCAACCGTCGCACATTCACAGCTCGCGCCTTTCACGAAAGGATGTAGTCGGTGCATGGTTACCACTGCGTGCCGCGACTAAACCGAGGGTCGCCGGCGGACGAGCAGTTCGGACCGCAGGTGCGGTTCGTTTCCAGCACTGCGGGTATCCGTCGGGTTCGTAAGCGACGGGCAGGAGGAACTCTGATGACAGCGACCGAAAAACTCGCCGCGACCAGGGAAGTGAGCGCATCTCGGCAACAAGTCTGGGACGTGATGGCCGACGGGTGGACGTATGCCCAATGGGTGGTGGGTAATAGCCGCACTCGTGCGGTCGACTCTCATTGGCCGCAACCCGGCTCCGCCATCAGGCACTCGGTCGGCGTCTGGCCGCTGGTAATCAATGACCAGACGACAGTCGAGAGCTGCACGCCCAATGAGGAGCTCGTTCTCCGCGCCGGTCTCGGTTGGCTGGGTGCTGCGCTAGTTACGCTGCGGCTCAGCGATATCCCGTCAGGCTGCCGCATCGACATGATCGAAAAACCGGTCGAGGGGCCGATGGGTCTGATCCCGAATCGGCTGGCCTTGGCAGCGTTTTATCCGCGTAACCGCGAGTGCCTGTTGCGGCTTGCGGCGATGGCCGAACGCTTCGAGCCCAGCGAGATCCAATAGACATGGCCTAGACATGGCTGATGTCGCGGACGCTGTCGTCATTGGCGCGGGACACCACGGACTGGTCGCGGCAGCGATGCTCGCCGATGCCGGGTGGGACGTTTTGGTCCTGGAAGCCCAGCCGGAGCCCGGCGGCGCGGTGCGCAGCACAGAGCTGACACCCGGCTACATCACCGACCTGTTCAGCTCTTTCTATCCGATGACGGTGGCTTCGCCGGCCATGGCGGCGCTGCAACTGGAGGACCACGGGCTACGGTGGTCACACGCGCCGGCGGTGGTAGGTCATCCGCGCAGCGCTTTAGACGACGACCCGCCCATCCTCTACCGTGACCCGGCCCGTACCGCGACGGAATTGGCGCGCCGCTCGCCGGCCGACGGCGAAAACTGGTGGCGCGTTGTCCAGTTGTGGGACCGAATCAAATCGCCCTTGCTGGACGCGATGTTGGCACCGTTCCCGCCGGTGCGCCCGATGATCCGGCTATTGCTGAAACTCGGTACGTCGGAAGCCCTTCGGCTGGCGCGTCTGCTTGTGCAACCCGCCAACACCATGGCGGACCAGTTGTTCGATGGCGAGGCGTCGCGAACCCTGTTGCTGGGCAACGCAATGCACGCCGACATCCCGTTGGATGCGCCGGGCAGCGGCGTGATGGGTTTTTTGATGACGATGCTCGGGCAAGATTGTGGCTGGCCGGTCCCGGTCGGCGGCTCGGGTCAATTGACTGCGGCATTGGTTAGCCGTGCCCGCGCCGCCGGAGCACGAATCGAGTGCAACCAGAACGTTTCTCGCATCCAGGTGCGTGGCGGTCGGGCGGTCGGCGTGACCACGTGCACAGGGCGAACCATTCGGGCGCGCCGAGCGGTCGTGGCCGACGTCGCGGCACCGCGGCTGTTCTGCGAGATGCTGCCCGAGGATGCGATTCCGGCGGGTATGCGCCGCGAGCTCCAACACTACGTCTGGGATCCGCCCGTGGTGAAAGTCAACTATGCGCTCAACGGCCCCATTCCCTGGCGGTCGGAAAGCCTGCGAAGCGTGGGCACCGTCCATCTCGGCGCCGACGGGTATGGACTGGTTCGCTGGATGGCAGACCTGAACACGCGCGTTGTGCCCGAGCACCCGTTCATGCTGCTCGGCCAGACCACGACTGCGGATCCGAGCAGGTCACCGGCTGGCACCGAAAGTGTCTGGGCCTATACGCATTTGCCGAGAAATGTAGCTGATGACGCTTCGGCGGAGCGCCTCGCCACGTCAGTGGATCACGTCATCGAAGAGCACGCTCCCGGTTTTGGTTCGCGAGTGATTCACCGGTATGTGCAACGCCCGTCGGATCTGGAGGCCAGTGATGCCAATCTTCGGCTGGGCGCTCTCAACGGCGGAACCGCCCAGCTGCCACAGATGCTGATCTTTCGTCCCGCCTCCGGCATGGGGCGAGCCGAAACCCCGGTCGAAGCACTCTATTTGGGCAGTGCGTCGGCTACTCCGGGCGGTTCTGTGCACGGGGCATGTGGGCGCAACGCGGCCCGCGCTGCACTTGCTGTCGCAGGGGTGACCGGTTGGCCGCACCGCAAGTTGAGCCGGGCGCTGACATCGCTGTTGACCAACTGAAGTGGCGTGCTAACCCTTTTCGGCGATATCGGACAGCACCGCGAACATGGTGCGGGTCGGCACACCGGTTGCGCCCTTGGGCGTGTAGCCCCACGGGCTGCCGGTGTTGTAAGCGGGACCCGCCACATCGATGTGCGCCCAGGCCACCCCGTCGGCGACGAACTCGCGCAGGAACACCCCGGCCACCAGCATGCCGGCGAAGCGCTGCCCGCTGATATTGGACAGGTCGGCCACGGTGGACTTCAGGTCGTCCTTGAGTTCGTCGGGCAGCGGCATCGGCCAGCCGTTCTCACCGACCTGCTGCGAGATCGCGGCGACCCGGTCGCGGAACTCGTCGCTGCCCATCACCCCGGGTATGCGGGCGCCCAGCGCCACCGTCTGCGCACCGGTCAGCGTGGACGTCTCGATCAAATAATCCGGGTTGTCCTCACACGCGCGGACGATGGCGTCGGCCAGGATGAGCCGGCCCTCGGCGTCGGTGTTTTGCACCTCGACCGTGGTTCCGCCGTACTGCGTCAGCACGTCGCCGGGGCGCTGCGCCGTGGACGACGGCATGTTTTCGGCCATCGGCACAGTGGCGATCACGTCGATCGGCAGGTCCAGCCGCGCGGCCAGCACCACCGTCGCGATTACCGCGGCCGCCCCGCCCATGTCCGAGGTCATGTAGTGCATCGAGGCCGCCGGCTTGATCGAGATGCCGCCGGTGTCGAAGGTGACGCCCTTGCCGACAAGGGCGACTTTCTTTGCCTTCTTCGGGTTTTTGGCTAATTGCGATCCGCGATGGATCAGCCGTACCAGCCGCGGAGGCCGCGACGAGCCCTGGCCGACACCGATCACCCCGCCGTAGCCGGCCTTCTTCAGTGCCTTGTCGTCGAGTATCTCCACCTCGAGCCCGGCCGATTCGCCCAAAGCCTTTGCGCGCTTGGCGAATTCGGCGGGAAACAGGTGACTCGGGGGAGTGTTGACCAGGTCGCGGGCGGCGGCCACCGCGGTGGCGACGGCCGCTCCGTGCGCGCTCTGCTTCCTGGCGTCCTTGCGGGTCGACAGTGCCGTAATCTTATGCAGCCCTTCGTCTTTCGGGGCGGTCTTGCCGCTGCGGAAGGCGTCGAATCGGTACCCGCCGAGGATCAGTCCCTCAACCGCGGCCGAGCAGACGCCCTCGCCGGGCAGCTCGGTCAGCGTCGTGATCACGGCCTCAGTACTGCCCAGCGAGCGGGCGGCGACGCCGGCGGCGCGACGGACTGTGTCGGCCGGCCACTCGGGCCGCGGTTTGCCCAGTCCGACCGTCAGCACGCTGCTCGCCGGCAGTGACGGCACCACCAGTCGGTGCACCTGTTCGCTGCCGCCCGTCGCGGTGAGTGCGCGCAGGCCGGCCTCGATTTCGGCGACGGCATCGGCGGTCAGGAACGGTTCGGCGGCCGCTACCCTCGCGTCTGATTGGCGGGCGGCTTCGTCGTCACCGGTGCAGACGACCGGCACGATCAGCACCGAGGAACCCGCGGCGCGCTTCGGCAGCGAGGTGGCGACGTTGACAGCAGGGACCTGATAGCCCGACTTGGTGGTGGTCACGGCCAATTACCCTAGTCACCGCGGCCCGCGCGTGGATCGGCAGCGTCTCGTCCGCTGACCCTTAACGCGCGATCACATTCCCGGTTCGTCTGTCGAGTGCAAGTCGAAGGCGGTCACCGGTTCGTTAAACCCCTTGAGCGTTAACGGGCCGTGCGCCACCGCGGGCCAATCCGGCAGCTCGTCATGCAGGTCCGCGGTAGCCAGGATCTGTCCCGGTGCCGCGGCCGCCACGAGTCGGGCGGCGAGGTTGACCGGGTTGCCGAAGTAGTCGCCGTTGATGGCCAGGGTTGTGCCGTAAGCGAGACCGGCGCGGACCTGCAGCCCTTCCTGGCGCGCCTCGGGGTGGTCGACGAGATCGACCGCCACCTGCGCCAGCCGCGCGGGTGTCGCGCTCACCCACATCACCTCGTCGCCGATGAACTTCACGACCCGGCCGCCGTCGGCATGGACTACATCGGAGACGGTGCCGGCGAACTGATTGAGCAGCTCGGACAACTCCGCGGGCGTCAACGCCTGAGTCAGCGCCGTGAAGCCGGACAGGTCAGCAAAACCGACGCCGCACACCACGGCCGCCGTCGTGTCGCGAAGGACGCCCTCGAAGTGCGTGCGGGCGCTGATCAGGTGGTGGCGGTGCACAGTGTCGATCAGCGAACCGAGCCGCGGAATGAACTCGGCGATGGCGCGGTAGGCCTGCGCGGTGGCGAGTTCGTCGTGGGTGTGGGTCATATGGATGTCCGGCATCGCGGCGCGGATCATGGTCGACTCGGCCTCGGCGAGCCGGGCCATCGCGGCGCCGAGCACGCGCAGCATGCCCTGGGCGCCGCTCTCGCCCACGGTCGTCTTGAGCGCCAGCCAGGTGGCAAGCGCGTCGACGTCGGCTTGGCTCAGCGCGGGGATGTCGGGGCCGGCGAGGGTCAGCCCGAGCAACGCCCACGTCCGTGCGACGTCATCGGCGGATATCCCGAGTTCTTCGGCCGCGGTCTGCACCGTGTAGATCGGTGGCCCCGACCACTGCAGGACGTCACCGGCAAGCCCGAACAGCCGGCCGCGCTTCTCGGCTTCGACCATTTCCTCGACGGTGAAGCCGAGTCCGTCCAGGTACTTGATCAGGTCGGCCCGCCCGCGCGGATCGGCGATCCCGGCTGCCTCCAGCGCTTGGAAGTCGGGGAAATCCCGGGCATCAGACACCTGGCCAAGTCTGCCAGCAGTGCCGCGGATTAGGGTGGGACGCCGTGACTGAACTACTGGACGGACCGCTCGAAGAGCGCCATCGCGAGCTGGGCGCCAGTTTCGCCGAGTTTGGCGGTTGGCTGATGCCCGTGTCGTATGCCGGCACCGTCAGCGAGCACAACGCCACCCGCAACACGGTCGGCCTGTTCGACGTCAGCCACCTCGGCAAGGCGCTGGTCCGCGGACCGGGCGCGGCGCAGTTCGTCAACTCGGCGCTGACCAACGACTTGGGCCGCATCGGGCAATCCGGCAAGGCTCAATCCGGCAAGGCTCAATACACACTGTGCTGCACCGAATCCGGCGGCGTGATCGATGACCTGATCGCCTACTACGTCGACGACGACGAGATCTTTCTGGTGCCCAACGCCGCCAACACTGCGGCGGTGGTCGACGCGCTGCAAGCCGCCGCGCCGGATGCTCTGACGATCACCAATCTGCACCGCTCCTACGCCGTGCTGGCGGTGCAGGGGCCGCGGTCGACTGACGTCCTGACCGCGTTGGGGCTACCCACCGGCATGGACTACATGGGCTACGCCGATGCCTCGTATTCCGGTGTGCCGGTTCGTGTTTGCCGCACCGGGTACACCGGCGAGCACGGCTACGAACTGCTGCCGCCTTGGGACTCGGCGGCCGTGGTGTTCGACGCGCTGGTGAAGGCCGTCGCCGACGCCGGGGGCGAGCCCGCGGGCCTGGGCGCGCGCGACACGTTGCGCACCGAGATGGGCTACCCGCTGCACGGCCACGAACTGTCCCTCGACATCTCGCCGCTGCAGGCCCGCTGCGGCTGGGCGATCGGCTGGAAGAAGGACGCGTTCTTCGGCCGCGACGCGCTGCTGGCCGAGAAGGAGGCCGGGCCGCGGCGGTTGTTGCGGGGGCTGCGGATGATCGGCCGGGGCGTGTTGCGGCCGGGGCTGACCGTGCGTGCGGGGGATACCCCGCAGGACAGAAAGGTCGGGGTCACCACGTCGGGAACCTTCTCCCCGACGTTGCAGGTCGGCATCGGGCTGGCGCTGATCGACACCGACGCCGGCATCGAGGACGGCCAGCAAATCACCGTCGACGTGCGCGGCCGCGCTGTCGAGTGCGAAGTCGTGCGTCCGCCCTTCGTCGATGTGAAGACCCGGTAGCGGGCGGGCGCTCTCGTGGCAAAAACCCGCTCGCGCGCGGATATACAATCGGCGCCATGACCAGCGGCTCACTCGAGTTCACGGTTGCGCGCGCGTCGAATGGGGCGACGCACGCTGAACGTGCAGCAATTCTGGCCGAGCCCGGCTTCGGCAAATACCACACCGACCACATGGTTTCCATCGATTACGACGAGGGCCGGGGCTGGCACGACGCGCGGGTCATCGCTTATGGCCCAATACAGCTGGATCCGTCGGCGATCGTGTTGCACTACGCGCAGGAGGTGTTCGAAGGCCTCAAGGCGTACCGCTGGACGGACGGGTCGATCGTGTCGTTTCGTGCCGAGGCGAACGCTGCCAGGCTGCGCTCGTCGGCACGACGCCTTGCCATCCCCGAATTGCCCGACGAGGTCTTCATCGAATCGCTGCGTCAGCTCATTGCCGTCGACAACGCGTGGGTGCCCGCCGCCGGCGGGGAAGAGGCGCTGTATCTGCGGCCGTTCATCGTCGCCACCGAACCGGGCCTGGGGGTGCGCCCGTCCAAGCAGTACCGGTACCTGCTGATCGCATCGCCGGCCGGCGCGTACTTCAAGGGCGGCATCAATCCCGTCAACGTGTGGGTGTCGACGGAGTATGTGCGGGCCTGTCCGGGCGGCACCGGTGCGGCCAAGTTCGGCGGCAACTACGCGGCGTCGCTGCTGGCTCAGGCACAGGCCGCCGAAAACGGTTGCGACCAGGTGGTGTGGCTGGACGGCGTCGAGCGGCGCTACGTCGAAGAGATGGGTGGGATGAACCTGTTCTTCGTGCTCGGCAGCGGCGGATCGGCACGCCTGGTCACTCCGGAGCTGTCCGGCTCGCTACTGCCCGGCATTACCCGGGATTCGTTGCTGCAGTTGGCTATTGACGCGGGCTTTGCTGTCGAGGAACGCAAGATCGATATCGACGAGTGGCAGAAGAAAGCCGCCGCCGGCGAAATCACCGAGGTGTTCGCCTGCGGCACCGCCGCCGTCATCACCCCGGTCGCGGGCGTGAAGTACGGCGACACCGAATTCACCATCGCCGACGGCCAACCTGGCGAAGTGACGATGGCGTTGCGCGACACGCTGACCGGGATCCAGCGCGGTACGTTCGCCGACACGCACGGCTGGATGGGCCGGCTCGGCTAATACGCGAGCAGACGCAAAAGCACCTCGTACACGGCGTGTCGAGGTGCTTTTGCGTCTGCTCATCCATGGAAAGCCGCCAGCGTCAGGGCGCTCACCGTCGTGGTCAGTTCGACAGCAGCGCCCAGCACGTCGCCGGTGACGCCGCCGAACCGTCGCACACAGTGCGCGACCAGCGCCGCAGCGCAGCACACCGCTGCCAACACCGCGACCGGCCCCTGCCACAACCGTGCACCGGCCACCAGCGCAGCGCCCACCAGCACCAGCAGCCAGGCCGCCGCCACCACCAGGGGTTGCGTGCCGGCGACCTGCGAGCCCAAGGCGCTCCCGTCGGCCGCGGGCACGGAGCGACGACACGCCAGCACCGCGGCGACCCGCCCGGCGAACACCGCAACGACAATCCCCGGCGCACTGAGCGCCGAAAAGGACAGCCCCTGCAGCACGATCACCAGCACGACGGCCGCCACGCCGAACGGCCCGGCGGACCCGTCACGCATCACCGCCAGCGCGCGCTGCGGCGGCCCGTAACAGCCCAGCCCGTCGGCTGTATCGGCAACCCCGTCGATGTGCAGGCCGCGGGTGGCGAGCAGCAGGGCCGCCACCGCGAGCAGTCCCGGCAGCGGGCTGGACGGCCCGAACACCTGAGCGCCGGCCCACGAGACGGCCGCGGCCAGAGCGCCCAGCGCAACACCGACCACCGGCAGGGCCGTCATGCCGCCCCGGCCCATGGGAGCGCCGCCCGGAACCGGCAGGACCGTTGTAAAGGCGAAAGCCGTTGCCAGCGAACGCATCACGGCGAGCTGGACCTCGTGGAGACCCCGGCCTCGGTGAAGGTCGCCATCGAGGACAACGCGGCCACCGCGGCGCGCAGCACAGGCAGCGCCACCGCGGCGCCGGTCCCTTCGCCCAGCGCCATCCGCAGGTCCAGAATTGGGTCCAGGCCCAGCTCGGCGAGGGCGAGGGCATGTCCGGGCTCGGTGGACCTGTGCCCGGCCTGCCACCACTGCCGGGCGCCGGGCGCCAGCCGTTCGGCGACCAGCGCGGCGGCGGTGACCGCCATGCCGTCGAGTATCAGCGGGGTGCGCCGCACCGCCGCCTGCGCGCAGAAGCCCGCCATCGCGGCCAGATCCGCGCCGCCACCGCAGCGCAGCAATCCGACCGGGTCGGGCAACACCAACCGGGTGCGGAACAGGGCGTCGCGCACCGCGGCCGTCTTGCGGCCCCAGCCCGCGTCGTCGATCCCGGTCCCGAAACCGACCACGACGACCGGCTCGGCGTTCGTCATCGCCGCCACCAAAACCGCTGCGGGCGTGGTGTTTCCGATCCCGATATCGCCGGCGATCAGCAGGTCGGCGCCGGCGTCGACCTCCTCGTCGGCGATCTGGCGCCCGGCCGCGATCGCCGCGGTGGTCTCGGCGTCGGTCAGCGCGTCCGTCACGGCGATGTCTCCGCTGCTGCGCCGTACCTTGTGCGCGCCGATCTGCTGCGACAGCGGGTCGGCATCCACTGCCAGGTCCACGATGCGCACCGTTGCGCCGGCCAGGTCGGCCAGCGCGTTGATCGCCGCGCCGCCGGCGTCGATGTTGGCCACCATCTGGGCGGTCACTTCCGGCGGGTAGGCGGATACGCCGGCGTGCGCGACGCCGTGGTCACCGGCGAACACCACCACCCGGGCGCGCTCGAATTGCCGCGGCGGACACTGGCCCTGACACGACGACACCCACACCGACAGGTCCTCGAGGCGGCCCAGCGCGCCGAGCGGCTTGGTCAGGGTGTCCTGGCGGGCGCGGGCCGCTGCGGCGGCGTCCGCGTCGGGCGGCTGCACTGGCGCGAATTCCATTAGATTCCCGGCGATTTGATCGAAACGGGCTGCCCGGCCACCACCAGCACCACCCGATCGCACAGCGCCGCGATCCTCTGGTTGAGGGTGCCCAGTTCGTCGGCGAATCGGCGGCCGGAGGCGGTGGCCGGCACCACGGTCAACCCGACCTCCGGGCTGACCAGCACCAGCACCGATCCGAAAGCATCGACCGCGCCGAGCGTGTCGTCGATTTCGTCACGGACGCCGACCGGCACCGACTCGCCGTCCCAGCCCTGATGGCGATCCAGCGTGGCGGTCAGCCAGATACCGAGATCGTCGACGAGCGTCGGGGTGGGCGAATCGCGCAATTGCGTTGCGATGTCATCGGTTTCGACGGTGCGCCAGTGCGCGGGCCGGCGATCGCGGTGCGCGGCAATGCGGCGCGCCCAGTCGGCATCGCCGTAGCCGGGGGCCGGTCCCGGGGCCAAATATCGGACCGATTGATCGGGTGCCAGTGACGCCGCGATGGCTTCCTCAGCCCACCGGGATTTGCCCGACCTGATCCCACCGAGCACCAGCGTGCGCACCGTTAACTGACGCTGCCGCCGCGCCCGATCTGGGGCCGCGGCGAGCGCATGCGGCGCATCTGCGATGCTCGCCCGGCCGCGTACATGCCTATCTTCCAATGGCTTTCGGTGTTGGTCGGGAACTTTGCGTCGACCATCTTGTTGACCTTGCGAGCCAAGATGAACGCGTCGACACCCATCACCGCCATCAGACCGAACATGACCGGGGACATATAAAACTGCAGCTGAGGCACGCCCATCGAAACGAACAACAGAAACAGCGCCGACGGCATGAACAGGCCGAGCAAGTTACGCCGCGAGTCCACGATGTCGCGGGCGTAATGGCGAACCGGGCCCTGGTCGCGCGGCAGCAGATAGGCCTCTTCGCCGGCCATCATCCGCTCCCGGCGATCTGTCATCTTGGCCCGGTTCGTCACCCGTTGAGCCCTACGCTCGTCGCGGCTCAGCTTGGGACTCGCCAGCGTCTTACGCCGGGCGCGCGCCTCGGAGGCGGTCTTGGGCGCGGGTGCGATCGGTCCCTTCTTGGCGCCACGACGGGCCGCCTCGTCGCGCTTGGGCGTGGGTCGGCCCTTGGGGTCGGTCTTGCGCGACCCGCGCGCGGACGCGTCTAGGGCGTTCAAGTCGTCAGGTGGCGCCAGTTCGACCAATTCGGCGGCGCCTTCTTCATGGCCCTTTTTCCGGCCCAACAGCTTCACAGTCGCCAGGTTACTGTGCGGATCGCCCGGCCCGAAAAGGTCCCGTAGGGGCGGCCTGCTGTACATGCGCCAGTGCATCCCTTGGCCCTACGCTTACGGTTGATGAACGGCTACCTGTGATGGACGACGGTTCGACGGCCTCGGGCGATGGTGACAATGGTGACAGTGGCCTGGCGCCCGGCCGTCTTCAGTTGCCGGCGATGCTCGTTTTGGTGGCCCCCGACTGCTTTGGCGACAGCTTGTCGGCCACCCAGGCGGCCGCTGCCATCGCGACGGGCTGGACGCGGTCACGTCCGGGCGATCGGTTCATGATCGCCCCGCAGTCCGACGGAGGCCCGGGTTTCGTCGAAGTGCTGGCCGGCCGGCTGGGGGAGACGCGCCGCCTGCGGGTGTCCGGGCCCTTGGAGACCCCGGTGGAAGCCGAGTGGGTGTTCGACGGCGGGTCGAAAACCGCCTACCTGGAGTGTGCGCAGGCCTGCGGCCTGGCCCTGCTCGACGGCCCGCCCACCCCGGAAACCGCGCTGGCGGCCAGCAGCAGGGGAGTCGGGCAGCTCATCGCCGAGGCGCTGCGGTCCGGGGCGCGTCGGATCGTGGTCGGGCTGGGGGGCAGTGCGTGCACCGACGGCGGGCAGGGAATGGTCACCGAACTCGGCGGCCTGGAAGCCGCGCGCGAACAGCTGGCCGGAGTCGAGGTGGTCGCCGCCTCTGACGTCGAATATCCGCTGCTGGGACCGTGGGGCGCGGCCAGGGTGTTCGCGCCGCAGAAGGGTGCCGACACTTCGACCGTGGCCGCGCTCGAAGTCCGACTCGAGGCGTGGGCGCTCGAGCTCGAAGAGGCGGCCGGGCGGGACGTCAGCTCCGAGCCGGGCGCAGGCGCCGCCGGTGGCATCGGCGCCGGGCTGCTCGCGCTGGGCGGCCGGTGCAAATCCGGCGCGGCGATTATCGCCGAACACACCCACCTGGCCGAGGATCTTGCCGTCGCGGAGCTGATCGTCACCGGTGAGGGCCAGTTCGACGAGCAGTCACTGCACGGGAAGGTGGTCGGTTCGCTCGCCGACGCCGCCCGTCCGCTGGGGATTCCGGTGGTGGTGCTGGCCGGTCAGGTGTCTTTGGACAAGTCCGCATCGCGGTTAGCGGGCATCATGGCCGCCTTGTCGATCGCCGAGTACGCCGGCTCGGTGCGGCTGGCGCAGGCCGATGCGGCCAATCAGCTGATGGGTTTGGCGTCTGTCGTGGCCGAGCGACTCGGGAATAGCGGCGCTGCAAGGTACCGTTGACGGAGTGGACTTTCCCCGGGTGGTCCCCGGGTACACCAAGCGAGGCATGTAGGAGAAGCAATGACGGTGCAAAACGAGTCGACCACCACGACCCACGGCGTGATCCTGACCGACGCCGCCGCCACCAAGGCGAAGTCCTTGTTGGACCAGGAGGGACGCGACGACCTGTCGCTGCGGATTGCGGTCCAGCCGGGCGGGTGCGCCGGGCTGCGCTACAACCTCTTCTTCGACGACCGGACGCTGGACGGCGACCTGACCGCGGACTTCGGCGGGGTGACCCTGACGGTGGACCGGATGAGCGCGCCCTACGTCGAAGGCGCGTCGATTGACTTCGTGGACACCATCGAGAAGCAGGGTTTCACCATCGACAACCCCAACGCTTCCGGTTCGTGCGCCTGCGGCGACTCGTTTAACTGACCGAACCCGGGTTCCGCAGCACATACGAGCACACCAAGATCTGGTTGCGCTGAAACAGCAGCTGGGCGATGCCCTGCACCTGCCCGTGCATCGGGCCGCTGGCGACCCCTGACGCCTTCATGGTGAAGAGCGCCTGAGCCTGGTACTGCGACAGGTACACGACCTTGTCGATCGATGTCACCTCGACGTCGGTGAATTGCTTGCGGAACGCGTCACTGCTGAGTTTGGCCAGGGCCTGGTCAGAGCGGCGGTCTCGGACGCCGTCGTAGAGACCGCACAGCGCATTGCGTTCGATGATGTCGACGTCGCGGTGCGCGAGAGCGTCCAGATATCCCTGAATCGCCGTCTTGATCGAGCCCTCGGAGAACGCGCCGGTGGTGCTGGCTCCGTTGGTGCGCACGCCGTACATCACCGCTGCCGTCGTCGCGGCCATCAGCACGATGGCCACCAGGAGGCCGATGATCAGCCGTCTGCGTCGCGGTTTCGGGTCGGCGCGGTAGTTGCCGGGATATTCGACGGGATATTCGGAGAGTGCGGGCTGATGGAGTCCGCCTTCGGAGTGCGGCGGTGGTCCGTCGGCACCGACAGTAGGATTCGGCGAGTGCGGACCGGCCATTCGTGGTTCTCCTACGGTGGTGGACGGGGGGTCACTTGGTAGGCAGGCTAGCGTAACTGCCCCGCCCTGTATCGGGGCCACCCGTCGCTGGCCCGAATTCCATAGGTAGGCTAGGCGGGCTAACTAACGAAGGGTGAAGATTTCGTGACGATCGCGGTGACCGGTTCGATAGCGACTGACAATCTGATGCGCTTTCCCGGCCGATTCTCCGAGCACCTGTTGGCCGATCACCTGGAGAAGGTGTCGCTCAGCTTCCTGGTCGACGACCTGGTGATCCACCGCGGCGGAGTGGCCGGCAACATTGCGTTGGCGATCGGCGTGCTGGGCGGGGACGTGGCGCTGGTCGGTGCGGCCGGTGACGACTTCGGCGAATACCGCGAATGGCTGCAGAGCCACGGCGTCGACTGCGACAGCGTGCTGATCTCCGACACCGCAAAGACCGCGCGCTTCGTCTGCACCACCGACCTCGACATGGCCCAGATCGCGTCGTTCTATCCCGGCGCCATGTCCGAGGCCCGCAACATCAAGCTCGCCGACGTCGTATCGTCCGTCGGCAAACCGGAGCTGGTCATCATCGGCGCCAACGACCCCGACGCCATGGTGGTGCACACCGACGAGTGCCGTGAGCTCGGCCTGGCCTTCGCCGCCGACCCGTCCCAGCAGCTGCCTCGGCTGTCCGGAGACGAGATCCACAAGCTCATCGACGGCGCGACCTACCTGTTCACCAACGACTACGAGTGGGAGCTGTTGCTGTCCAAGACCGGCTGGTCGGAAGCCGACGTGCTGCAACAGGTCGACCTGCGGGTGACGACCTTGGGCGCCAAGGGCGTGGACATTGTGGATCGCGACGGGACCACCACCCACGTCGACGTGGTGCCCGAGAACAGCCAGACCGACCCCACCGGCGTCGGCGATGCGTTCCGGGCCGGCTTCCTGAGCGGGCGCAGCGCTGGGCTGAGCCTGGAGCGTTCTGCGCAGCTCGGTTCGCTGGTCGCGGTGCTGGTGCTGGAGTCGACCGGAACCCAGGAGTGGGAGTGGGACCGCGAGGTCGCCACGACCCGGTTGGCCGGCGCCTACGGCGACGACGCCGCCGCCGAGATCGCGGCCGTGCTTAGTTAGCGCGAGCAGACACAAACCGGAAAGCGGCGTGTCGCGTTGCTTCCGCGACTGCTCGGCCTTATAACTCGACCGGATAGACCGGCTTGCTGATCTGCGGCACGATGCTGTGCTCGACGAAGATTGCGTGCCAGAGCATGAAGATCAGCACCGTCCACAGCCGGCGGCTGTGATCGGCGGCGCCGGTGCGGTGCTCGTCGAGCATCAGTCGCACGGCGCCTCGTTGATCAGGTAGTCGGTCTGCGACGAGTCCACGATCGCGTACGCCCATTCCAGCAGCTCACCGGTGCGCAGCCAGTGCCGGATCGGGACCGGGAATCCGAGCTTGGGCCGGTGCAGCACGTGGGCCGGCACGATGGGCTCCAGCGCCCGCCGCAGCGCGTACTTGGTGGTGGTGCGGGTGATCTTCGCGTCTACCGGAAGCCGGGATGCCACCGCGAACACCTCTGGGTCCAGAAACGGCACCCGCAGCTCCAGCGAGTTGGCCATGGTCATCTTGTCGGCCTTGACCAGGATGTCCCCGCGCAGCCAGGTGAACAGGTCGATGTGCTGCATGCGGGCCACCGGGTCCCAGCCGACCGAGTCGGTGTACAGCGACGCCGTGACGTCGGTGTGGGTCCAGTCCTCGCGGAAGGCCAGCAGCACGTCGCGCAGCTGCGTGTCGGAGAAACTGCGGGCGTTGCCGTAGTAGCGCTCCTCGAGCGTCAGCGACCCGCGGTGCAGCAGGCTCTTGCCGCGCATGCCCTCGGGCAGCGGCCTGGAACCCTGCCCATCGAGCGCCGCAGCCGCCGCGGAGTAGTCGAACGGCTTCAGCGACAACGGCTCCCGGTAGATCGTGTAACCGCCGAACAGCTCGTCGGCGCCCTCGCCGGACAGCACCACCTTGACGTGCTCGCGCGCCTCGCGGGCGACGAAGAACAACGGAACCAGCGCGGGGTCGGCGACCGGCTCGTCGAGATACCACACGATCTCGGGTACGCGGCGACGAACTCGTCGGGGCGGACACCTTGGCGATGTGACGGGCTCCGATCGCCTCGGCCGAAGCCACCGCGACGTCGACCTCGGAGTATCCCTCCCGCTCGAACCCGGTGGTGAACGTGATCAGCCGCGGGTTGTGCCGGATGGCCAGCGCCGCGATGGCCGTCGAGTCAATCCCGCCGGACAGGAACGCCCCGACGGTGACGTCGGCGCGCATGTGCTTGGCCACCGAGTCCTCGAGAACCGCGGTGATCTCGTCGTAGCGGGCCTGTTCGGTGTCGGGGGTAATCGGGTTGGCTGCGAAGCGGGGAACGAAGTACCGGGTGATCTCGGGCGCCGCGCCGGGCCCGGATCCGGCGAAGCAGCCCGATTCCAGCCGTCGCACGCCGCGGTGCAGCGTCTCGGGCTCCGGGACGTACTGCAGGACCGTGTAGTGCTGCACCGCCCGGTCGTCGATGCGGGTGTCGAAGCCCATCAACGGCCAGATCCAGCAGGCACTTCTTCTCGCTGGCCACCGCGGTGGCGCCGCTGCCGGTCGCCATGAACAGCGGCTTGATGCCGAAAGGGTCGCGGGCGCAGAACAGTTCGCGGGGGGCCGTGTCCCACAGGCGAAGGCGAACATGCCGCGCAGACGGTTGAGCACGTCGGTGCCCCAGTAGTGGTAGCCCGCGACGATGGCCTCGCCGTCGCCGTCGGTGGCGAAGACGGCGCCGTGCTGGGTGCGCAATTCCTCGCGCAGTTCCAGGTAGTTGTAGATCTCGCCGTTGAACACCAGCACGTAGCGGTCCGGCGCCTGCCGCGGCCCCCAGTGCAGCGGCTGGTGCGAATGCGCGATGTCGATGATGGACAGCCGATTGAAGCCGAACACGACAGCGCCGTCGCCGCCGGGATCAAACAGTCCGCCGGGCTCATCGGGCCGCGGTGGCGCATCAGGCGTAGTGCGCGGGCGACGGCGGTGTCGGTCCAGGCCGGTCTCGAAGCCGGTCTCGGGGCTCTCGCCGTCGGTCGGCGCCGCTATGAAGGCCAGCAGTCCACACACGGCGCCCCAGTATGCCAGCACCGGCGTCGTGCACGCCTCCTGAGTGGGCCCGTAGGGCTCCGTTTCGGCACGCATCGTCGCCCGGGTAAGCGTCGTGGTCTACGCTGCGTAGTATTCGACTCCAAGTTAGTCGTTGGACGCAATAGGCCCAGCTTGTGATACAGGAGGCGCCAACGTGACACCTCGCGGGCCAGCCCGTTTTTCGAAAGCCTTCCGGCGGGTGGCGTTGGCCGCCACGCTGGGAGTGCTGGCGGTCACCCTGAGCGGATGCAGTTGGTCGGAAGCCATTGGCATGGGCTGGCCCGAAGGCATCACCCCGGAGGCTCACATCAACCGGGAGCTGTGGGTCGGAGCGGTGATCGCCTCGCTGGTGGTCGGGGTCATCGTGTGGGCCCTCATCTTCTGGTCGGCCGCCTTCCATCGGCACAAGCCGTCCGAGACCGAGCTGCCGCGCCAGTTCGGCTACAACATGCCGCTGGAGTTGGCGCTCACGGTGACGCCGTTCCTCATCATCTCGGTGTTGTTCTATTTCACCGTGGTGGTGCAGGAGAAAATGCTGCACGTGACCAAGGACCCCGAGGTCGTGATCGACGTAACCGCCTTCCAATGGAACTGGAAGTTCGGTTATCAGCGGGTCAACTTCAAAGACGGCACCCTGACTACGACGGCGCCGACGAGGCCCGCAAAAAGGCCATGATCGTCCAAGCCGGAGGGTAAAGACGCCCGCGGTGAAGAGCGGGTCGGGCCGGTGCATGGGTCAACACCGAGGACCGGACCTATCTGAACTTCGACAAGGTCGAAACGCTGGGAACGAGCGACGAAATTCCGGTGCTGGTGCTGCCCGCCGGCAAGCGCATCGAATTCCAATTGGCCGCGGCCGATGTGATCCACGCTTTTTGGGTGCCGGAATTCTTGTTCAAGCGCGACGTGATGCCGCACCCCATCGAGAACAACTCGGTCAACGTTTTCCAGGTGGAACAGATCACCAAGACCGGGGCGTTCGTCGGGCACTGCGCCGAGATGTGCGGGACGTATCACGCGATGATGAACTTCGAGGTTCGGGTGGTCTCGGCCAACGACTTCAAGGCCTACCTTCAGCAACGGAGCGAGGGAAAGACCAACGCGCAGGCATTGCAGGCGATCAACCAGTCCCCGCTAGCGATGACCACGCATCCATTCGACACCCGCCGCGGCGAGCTGGTCGGAAGCCAGGCAGGTTAGGACACCGCAATGCATATCGAAGCGAGGTTGTTCGAATTCATCGCCGCGTTCTTCTTTTTTGTAGCGGCGCTGTACGGGACGTTGACCACCTTGTTTGCCACCGGCGGGGTCGAGTGGGCGGGCACTACGGCGCTGGTGCTCACCGGCGGATTGGCGTTCATCACGGCCACCTTCTTTCGGTTCGTGGCGCGGCGGCTGGACACCCGGCCCGAGGACTATGAAGGCGCCGAGATCAGCGACGGCGCAGGCGAATTGGGTTTCTACGCCCCGCACAGCTGGTGGCCGATCCTTATCGCCCTGGCCGGCTCGGCGGCCGCGGTCGGGATCGCGCTGTGGTTGCCGTGGTTGATCGTCGCCGGAGTGGTGGCCATCCTGTCCACCGCGGCAGGCTTGGTCTTCGAGTACTACATCGGTCCCGAGAAGCACTGATCGGCTGCGGCCGCCTCAAAGGTCACAATCAGGGCATCAGTTGATCGGTGGCGAGGTCGCGGATACTTCGTTGTCCCGGTCGGTTCGGTAGGGTTTGCCAAGCAGAATGAGTAGCTCCCCAGCGTGCGCGCAACGAGGTGACTGCGGGGCCTTGCGCGCTGGAGATGCAGTTGGACAGGGCAGGCAAACATGAGCGGGCCGAATCCCCCGGGACCGGGACGTGAAGAAGCCGATCCCGGTAGCGGGCCCATCCCAGCAGCGGAATCCCCGGACGGCAAAGGCGAGACAAACGAATTAGACGAAATACACGAAATAGCGGAGCACGACGACGCCTGCGACACCGACGCACATTCGCGCGCCTATTCGGCTCCGGAGTCCGAGCATTTCACCACGGCCCGTATATGCCGGACGATCTACGGCTCTACGACTACGACGACTACGACGAGCCCTCCGCAGACGAGGAGCGGCATGCCCCGCGCTGGCCCTGGGTGGTCGGCGTGGCCGCGATCGTGGCTGCGATCGCGCTCGTGGTCTCGGTATCGCTGTTGGTCGCGAGCCCGCGACACCAACAAGCTCGCCGCCCCCGGAAGCACCACCACCTCCGCCCCGGCCGGACCGCCCTTCCAGGACCAGATCACCACCACCACGCCGCCGCCCCCACCACCGCCGCCACCGCCACCTCCGCCGACGGCCACCGAGACGCAGACGGTGACGGTGACAGCCTCCGCCACCGCCACCACCGCCGGCGCCGAGCAGCGCGGCACCGCCGCCGGCGACCGGTCCAGCCGCGGCGCCCCCACCCGCGCCGCCCGAGAGCACCACGCCGGCCGCTCCACGGCAGGTCACTTACACAGTGACGGGCACCAAAGCGCCGGGCGACATCATTTCGGTGACCTACATTGACGCCGCCGGCCGGTCACGGACCCAACACAACGTGTACATCCCGTGGTCGATGACCGTCACCCCGATCTCGACGTCCGACGTCGGTTCCGTCCAGGCGTCCAGCCTGTTCCGGGTCAGCAGGCTCAACTGCTCGATCACGACCAGCGACGGCGCGGTGCTGTCGTCGAACAACAGCGACGCGCCGCAAACGAGCTGCTGATGACGAGTAGATATTCGGCATACCGGCATGGGTCGGACACCGTTCCGCCTGATGTCGTAGATCGCATCTTTGTGGGAGCGTGCGCAGCGGTCTGGCTGGTGCTGATCGGCGTGAGCGTGGCCGCCACAGT
>CAVZSJ010000012.1:0-142367 GCA_963777885.1 uncultured Actinomycetota bacterium | reverse complement strand
ACCGCCGCAAATGTTGAGCGGCAACGCTTTACCAGAGCTTTATCGAAATCGCAGGACAGAGTCGTGAGAGCGATTTAGTCCAGTCATCGGCCGCATGGTGCGATTCGCCTCGAAGAATGCGACCACGGGCCTGCTCGTGGTAGCAGGAGGTGTCGAAGCCTTATACCTATTGGGCGCGGCCGCAGCCATCATCGAAGACTTCGCGGGCTTAATCCCCTAGAGCTTCGCACACAACTGACCAACGCTTCGACGACCACCGTCGAAACGCGGTTGCGAAACGTCCGACAGGCCGGTGTTCGCTCTACGCTGATGAGCACCATCACCCAGAGGAGGATGAGCCGATGACGTACGTGATCACAGAGCCACAGCTAATCTCAGCGGCCGCAACGGATGTCGAGGGGATAGGTTCGACGATCAGCGCGGCCAGTGCCGAGGCGGCCGGGCCCACCTCGGGCCTGCTGGCGCCGGCCGCCGATGAAGTGTCCGCGGCCATCACGAATCTCTTCGGCGCATACGGCCGCGAATATCAGGCCGTCGTTCAGCATGCCGCCGGGTTCCACCACGAGTTCACCCAAACGCTGGCCGCCGCGGCGAACGCGTACGCCAGCGCCGAACGCGCTAATACCGCCCGCTTGGGCGCCATGCCGCAGGCGCGAGTCCCGCAATTCACGCCGATCAGCGCTGAGCTGACGTTGTTTTTGGGGCCGACCGGAAACCCAACGCCCAGCACGACATACGTCAACAACGCCAACAACCTCTACGTCCGCTCGCTCAATACCGTCCAGGCACTGTTCACGCCCGAAGAGCTGTACCCGCTCACGGGGGTTAAGAGCCTGACGTTGAACAATTCGGTCAACGAGGGCCTGACCATTCTCAATAATGCGATTACGCAACAACTTAAGAGCCCGTCGGACACGCTCAGCGTGTTTGGTTACTCCCAGAGCGCGATCATCGCCTCGCTGGAAATGCAGAAGCTGGCGGCGCTGGGGCCCTTGGCTCCGCATACCAACCAGCTCAATTTCATTCTGGTCGGCAACGAGATGAATCCCAATGGCGGCCTACTCGCGCGCTTCCCGGGACTGAGCATCCCGAGCCTCGGTCTGACGTTCTACGGCGGCACGCCGGCCGACACGATCTACCCGACGAACATCTACACGCTGGAATACGACGGCTTCGCGGACTTCCCGCAGTATCCGCTGAATTTCGTGTCTGACCTCAACGCCGTCGCGGGCATCTTGTTCGTACACACGACCTATGTGGGTCCGTTCCTAGGGATGCCCGCAGTCACCCAGACGCAGGTGGACAGCGCGATTCATCTGTCGACGTCTCCGGGCTACTACACCAATGGTGGTGTCACGAACTACTACATCATTCCCACGCAGAATCTGCCGCTGTTGGATCCGCTGCGGTACATACCCGTCATCGGTAACCCGATCGCCGACCTGCTCCAACCCGACTTGAGGGTGCTCGTCAATTTGGGCTACGGCAACCCCGACTACGGCTGGTCGACCGGGTATGCGAATGTGACCACCCCGTTCGGATTCGCCCCCCACGTCGGGGTCGGCACCGTTCTTCATGATCTGGCCGTCGGGACCCACCAGGGAATCCAGGCCTTCCACGCCGATCTGGCGAACCCCCCGACGCCGCTCAAGTTGCCGCCGTCAACGCCGCCGGCCCCGGTTGCCCCGACGCCCCTCAATATCGCGAACACGATCGCCTCGATTGTGTCGACCGATTACGCCGTCCTCCTTCCGACGGCAGACACCGCGCTCGGTTTCGTGACCACCATCCCCGCGTACGACGCCACCCTCTTCGTGAGCCAGCTTCTGCAGGGGAACCTCATCAACGCGATCGGGTTTCCGATCGCCGCTGACGTGGGGTTGGCCACCGTGGCGGGCTTGGTTGAGTTCGCCGTCATCGGGTCGGCGGTCAGCACCACCATTCAAGATATCGAGAGCCTCATTCCCTAACCCGCAGTGCTGAATTCGGCCCCGTCTTCACACGCGGCAAGGTCGGCGTTGGCGTACGGTACCGGACGGACGGTAAGGAGGGTCGGTGAAAGCCATTCCTAAGCTGTTGGCACTCGCGCTTGTTCAGCTTGCCGCGTTCGGCTCGATACTGTTTTTGCCAGCAGGCACGTTCCACTACTGGCAGGCATGGGTTCTTCTGGTGGTGGCGCTGTCGACGTGGATCCCCGGTATCTACTTGCTGCGTACGAATCCCGTTGCGGTGCAACGGCGAATGCGTGGGGGGCCGACAGCGGAGACCCGAACGGTGCAGAAGGTCGTCATGGGTGGCGTATGGCTCTCGCTGGCAGCAATGGTGCTGGTCAGCGTCCTTGACCATCGTTTCGGCTGGTCGCCGGCACCAACGGCAATCTGCTTGGTTGGTGATGTTCTGGTAGCTGTTGGACTGGGTGTGGCGATGCTGGTGGTCATTCAGAACAGCCACGCGGCCGCAACCGTCCGGGTCGAGGCAGGCCAGCAGGTGGTCTCTACCGGTCTGTACGGGCTGGTGCGCCACCCCATGTACACCGGCAATCTGATCCTGATGGTCGGCATCCCCCTTGCGCTTGGTTCCTATTGGGGACTCGTCTTCGTCGTACCTGGCCTGATCGTGTTCGCCTTGCGGATCCGTGACGAGGAGAAGCTGCTCAAGGAAGATTTGGACGGATATCGCGAGTACACGCGGAAGGTTCGCTACCGCCTGGTGCCACACATTTGGTAGCAACCACGACGCGCGACTCCGCCCCGGTCAGCAGCATTCTTCGTCGGCGTGCGCCTCGGTTGCCGGCCGGGTGGCATGTCTGCCCAACCGCTGGCTCAAGCTTCTGACGGACGGCGCGTCGAATAAGGCGGGCACCGCAAGGTCGGATATCGAGGGCTGTGTTGATCGCGGCGATCGCCCGCATCGCGGAAAACGAATCCCCGCCCAGGTCGAAAAACGACTCGTCGACCCCGACGCGATCTACCCCCAGCACCTGGGCGTAGATGCCGGCCAGGATCTGCTCGACCAGGGTAGCCGGGGCACGATCACCATCACCGTTGTCGTGGTACTCGGGGCCCGACACCGCCGTCGTCGCCGGCTGGGTCAACGCCGCCCGGTTGCCCCACTCATCCAGCCGGGCGTGCTCACCCGCATCGAGCAGATCCATCGACGACAACCGCCGGGTCGGATCGGCGGTCATGGCCACCAACACCCGCTGCAACCGCTCGATCAGCGCTTCGATGCTGGCCGCGTCGAACACATCGGTGTCGAATTCGACGCGAAGGCCCAGTTCGTGGCCCGGCACGGCTTGCACCGTCAGCGGGTAGTGGTAGTATTCGCGGCTGGTGAACTCGGTGATGGCCAACCCGTTGGCGCCCAACAACGCGGCGGTGTCGATCGGGTAGTTCTCGTACACGAAAACGGTGTCGAACAGTCTTGTCCTGACCGGTGAGGCGGTGAATCTCGCTGAGCGCCAGGTGCTGGTGCTCGAGTGTGTCGTTGTGGGCGCTTTGCAGCTGGTCCGAGCAGGTCGGCGGTGGTGGTTGCCGGCGTGATGTTCGCCCGCACCGGCACCGTGTTGATCAACAGGCCCACCATCGATTCCGCGCCGGCCACCTCGGCCGGCCGACCCGAGACCGCGGTGCCGAAGGCGACATCATGCTGGCCGGTCAGCCAGCACAGCAGCTGCGCCCAGGCGCCCTGCAGCACGGTGTTGACGGTGGTGTGGCACGAGCGCGCCAGCTCGCTCAGCGCCCGCGTGGTCTCGGCGGACACCCGAAACGATTCGACGCCTCGCGGCCCCAGCCCTAACCCGTCCGGCGGGCCGACCAGGGTGGGGGTGTCAAAGCCGGCGAACACCTCGCGCCAGGCCGCGCGGGCGGCATCGCGGTCCCGATCGGCCAGCCAGGTGACAAAGCTGCGATACGGCGCCGGCCGCGGGCAGCCGCTGCCCGTGATAGCTGGCGAATATCTCCCGCAGCAGGATCGGCATCGACCAGCCATCGAGCACGATGTGGTGATTGGTCAGCACAAACCGGTGCCGATCTGCTGCGATGCGGATCAACGCCACCCGAAAGGCCGGCTGGTCGGCCAGGTCGCAGACCGCGGCGCGTTCGGCGGCGCACACCCGCTGGATCTGCTCATCGACATCGACGGTCGCCGGCGTCCAGCTCGACATACCGCCACGGCGCCACCGGATCAGCCGGGATGATCTGCACCGGCTCGTCGAACTGTCGGCAGAATCGGGCCACCAGGTTGCGGATGCCGGTTGACCACCGTGTGCACCGCATCGCGCAGCCGGTGCGGGTCGAGCGCGCCGGTCACGGTGATATCCAGCTGCACCGCATACACATCGTCGCCGGAGCCCTGCGCGGTGCTGGCGTGAAAGAGCAGCCCCTGCTGCAGCGGGGTCAACGGCAACACGTCGGCGATCGCGGTATTGCCGCTGCAGCTCGTCGATCTGCTGCTGGCTCAGCCGGGCAGGCGCGATATCCGACGGCGTCAACCCGCCCCCACCGCCGCGCACATGCGCGCAGATGCCGGCCAGGGCCTCAAACCACAACCGGCTCAGCCGGCTGACCTGCGCGTGATCAAGCGCCGAGGGCGCCCACGTCCAGTTGGCGTGCAGCTGCGGGCCGGCGTCGGTGTCGACGGTGCCGGCGTTGAGCTCCACGGTGTGCATCAGCGGCATGGGCATCGCCGCGGCGGCGCCGGTCAACCGACCAGCCGTCCTGGCCGATCCGCCACACATCATCGGACAGCGTCGGCCGCCGCGGCACCCAGACGCCCCAGATAGTTGAACCCGATCGGCGGGTCGGACCCGGCCAGGTCGACGTCGGTGTTCAGGTAGCGCAGCAGCACCATAGGTCAGCGGATCCGGCAGGGCGCGAAGCTGCTCTTTGGCGTCCTTGATCACCGCCCCCAGCGCCGCCTCGCCGGCCAGCACCTGCGCCCAGGACAGCCCACCGACGGCCAACGACACCGGGTATTTGGTGGTAAACCACCCCACCGTGCGCGACAGGTCCACATCGGCGGCCAGCTCCTCGTGGCGCCCGTGGCCCTCGACGTCGATGCCGATCGGCGCGCCGCCGGTGCCCAAGAACTCCGCCACCGCCAACGCGAACGCGATCAACAAGATGTCGTGCACCCCGGCATGAAACGCCGCCGGCACCTCACCGAGCAGCATCCGGGTGGTCTCGACATCCAGCGACACCGACAACTGCCCGGCACTGGCAAAGGTATCCACCGCCGGGCTGCACCGCCGGCAACGCGGCCGGGGTCGCCGCCACCTGCCGCCACGCGTCCGCCTGGCCCACGACGTCCGGGCGGCGCGCGTGCTCAGCCAGCAGCGACGCCCACCGGGCAAACGACGTCCCGCCCGCCGGCAATGCCACCGGCTGCCCGCCGCGATGCTGGGCCCAGGCGATGTTGAGGTCCTCCAGCAAAATCCGCCACGACACCCCGTCGACGGCCAGATGGTGAATGATCAACACCAGCTGGCCCGTGGAGGCCACCCACAACGCGCTCAGCATCACCCCGGCGGCCGGGTTCAACCGCGACCGCGCCGCCACCACCGCCTCATCGGACAACACGTCCACCGCTTGCAGGCACCCGCCGCGCATCCACCGAACCCGCCTCGGGCACCTGTCAACGACCAACCCCCGGCGCCGTCGTCGTCGACGCGCAGCCGCAACATGGCATGCCGATCCAGCAAGGCCTGCAACACCACCACCACGTCGGCCTCGGTCACCCCGGCGGGAGCCTGCACCAGCACCGTCTGGTTGAACTGCTCCACCGGGCCCGGCTCCACGCTGTGCAGCCAGCACATGATCGGGGTGGCCAGCACCGGCCCGACACCCTCATCGATCACGCCGGCCGCACCGTCGGCCACCCCGGCCACCCGGGCCAGCCGGGCCACGGTCTGCTCGACGAAAATATCGCGCGGCCTGCACATCACGCCGGCGGCACGGGCCCGCGCCACCACCTGCATCGACAAAATGCTGTCCCCGCCCAGATCGAAGAACGAGTCGTCGACCCCGACCCGCTCCAGCCCGAGCACCTGGGCGTAGATGCCGGCCAGGATCTCCTCGACGGCGCTGGCCGGGGCGCGGTAACGATCGGCGTCCTGGTATTCCGGTGCCGGCAGGGCGCGGGTGTCGAGTTTGCCGTTGACCGTCAACGGCAGCGCCGTCACCACCACCACCGCGGCCGGCACCATATAGGCCGGCAGCCGCTCGGCCAGCGCGGCGCGCAGCCCGGCCGGGTCGGCGGTCCCGGTGACATAACCCACCAGGCGCTTATCGCCGGGGCGGTCCTCGCGGGCGATCACCACCGCCTGCTCCACCCCGTCCAGCCCGGCCAGCGCCGCCCGGACTTCACCGAGCTCGATGCGATACCCGCGGATCTTGACCTGCTCATCGGCGCGCCCCAGATATCGCAGCTGCCCATCGGCGCCCCAACACACCAGATCCCCGGTGCGATACATCCGTGTCCCGGCGCCCCGCGCCGCCGAACGGGCACGCCACAAACCGCGACGCGGTCAACCCGGCCCGGCCCACATACCCACACGCCCACCCCGGCACCGGCCACATACAACTCACCGACCACCCCGGCCGGCACCGGCCGCAACCACCCGTCCAGCACAAACAACGCCGCCCGCGGCACCGGCGACCCGATCGGCGCCACGCCCGACGCCCGCCGCATCAGCGGCGCACTCATCGCACGCATACACCGTCGTCTCGGTGGGGCCGTAGGCGTTGATCATCACCCGCCCGGGCTGCCCAGCCGGTCCACCGACGCTGCGGTCCGGGCAGGCCTCGCCGCCGAACACCACAGCGCCAGCTCGACTGCCAACCCAGCTCGGGTGCCAACGCATCAGCGTCTGCAGCGCATAAACGCCGACGGGGTCTGACTCAGCACGCTGACCTGTTCAGCGACCAGCAAGGCGTGGAAGTCTTCCGGCGAGCGCGCCACCGACTCGGGCACCACCACCAGCCGCCCACCACGCAGCAGCGCACCCCAGATCTCCCACACCGAGACAGTCGAAGGCCAACGAATGACACTGCGTCCACACCTGCCCCGGCGCAGCGCCAGGCCGGCATCCAGCGACTCCAGCAGCTGGGTCACGTTGCGGTGGGTGACCGCCACGCCCTTGGGCACACCGGTGGTGCCCGAGGTGTAGATGAGGTAGGCGATGTCGTCGGGGGCCGGCGCCGGCAGATGCCGTGCTCGGGTTGGCTGTCCACAGCGGGGTCGTCGACATCGATGACCGACCAGGTCATGCCCGTCCAGCCGGTCGGCCAGCTCGGCGGTGGTGATCGCGGCGATCGGCGCGGCGTCGGCGAGCATGAACTCGATCCGCGCCGCCGGCAGCGCCGGGTCGATCGGCAGATAGGCCGCCCCGGTCTTGAGCACCGCCAAGATCGCCACGATCGCCTCAGCCGACCGCGAAAACAGCAGCGCCACACACTCACCCGGGCCCGCACCATGGCCGGCCAGCAGGTGCGCCAACCGGTTCGCGGCCTCATCGAGCTCCCGGTACGTCATCGACCGGCCCTCGCAAGCTCACCGCCACCGCCTCCGGGGTGCGGGCCACCTGCGCGGCGAACAACACCGGAATCGACACCGGCGCGGTCGCCGGGCTGGGTCAACACCGCCCGGTTGCCCCACCCATCCAGGCGGGCATGCTCAGCCGTCATCGAGCAGATCCATCGACGACAGCCGCCGCGCCGGATCGGCGGTCATCGCCACCAACACCCGCTCGCAACCGCTCGATCAGCGCCTCGATGCTGGCCGCGTCGAACACGTCGGTGCGGAATTCCACCGTCCCGCCGATCCCGGCGGGCTCACCGGCCTCGGTCCAGCGTTCGGCCAGCGAAAACGTCAGATCCATGCGGGCGGTGTGGGTGTCCACCGGCATCGGGGTGACCTGCAGATCACCCAAGGCCAGCCCGGCGGCGGGGTCGTTGTCCTGCCCGGGGAAGTTCTGCCAGGCCAACATCACCTGCACCAGCGGGTGATGGGTCAGGCTTCGGGTCGGGTTGAGCCGCTCCACCAGCACCTCGAAGGGCACGTCCTGGTGCTCGTAGGCGGCCAGGCTGCGCTGTCGCACCTGGGCCAGCAGCTCGGCGACAGTGGGATCCCCGGCCAGGTCGACCCGCAGCACCAAGGTGTTGACGAAAAAGCCCACCAGCTCATCGAGCGCGGGATCGCGGCGCCCGGCGATCGGGAACCCCACCGCCACATCGGTGCTGGCGCTGAGCTTGGACAGCAGCACCGCCAGGGCGGCCTGGATCACCATGAAGCTGGTCGCGTTGTGCTCGCGGGCCACCCGAGCAACCTGCTGCTGCAGCTCCGCCGGCCAGTCCACCGCCACCCTGGCGCCGCGGTGATCGGCCACCGGCGGGTAGGGCCGATCGGTGGGAAGCTGCAGCCGCTCGGGCATCCCGGCCAGGGCCTCCTGCCAGTAGGCCAGCTGCGCGGCGATGCGGCTGTCGGCTGTCGTCGAGATCACCGAACTGCGCGCGCTGCCACAGCGTGTAATCGACATACTGCACCGGCAACGGCGCCCAGCCCGGGGCCTGCCCCGCACACCGGCTGGCATACGCCACGCCCAGATCAGCGCACCAGCGGGGTGATCGACCAGCCGTCCGCGGCGATATGGTGCACCACGGCCACCAGCACGTGCTCGTCCTCGGCGACGCGGAAAAGCCTTGCCCGCAAAGGGATCTCGGTCGCCAGATCAAACGTGTAACGCGCCGCGGCGCCGATGGCCTCATCCAGCCGGCCTGCCGACCAGCCGGTGGCATCGACGACGTCCCAGCCGAAGTCGGCCCGCTCGACCGGCACCACCAGCTGCCGCGGTATCCCCTCGAGCGCCGGGAACAGCGTGCGCAGGCTCTCATGGCGGGCCACCACATCGGCCAGCGCCGCACCCAACGCGTCGGCATCAAGGCGCCCGCGCAGCCGCAACGCCACCGCCATGTTGTAGACCGGGGAGGGCCCCTGCAACTGGTCGAGGAACCACAACCGGTTCTGGGCAAACGACAACGGAACCACCGCGGGCCGCTCACCGGCCACCAACGGCTCCGAGCCGACCCTCATCCCCACCGATACGGGGCGCCAACTGGGCGACCGTGGGCGCCTCGAACACGGCGCGCACCGCAAGGCCGGCATCCAGGCCGGTGTTGATCGCGGCGATCAGGCGCATCGCCGACAGCGAATCCCCGCCCAGGTCGAAGAACGAGTCGTCGACCCCGACCGCGCTCGACACCGAGCACCTGGGCGTAGATGCCGGCCAGGATCTCCTCGATGGCGCTGGCCGGGGCGCGGTAACGATCGCTGTCGCTGATACTCCGGTGCCGGCAGGGCGCGGGTGTCGAGTTTGCCGTTGACGCGTCAACGGCAGCGCCGCCAACACCACCACCGCGGCCGGCACCATATAGGCCGGCAGCCGCTCGGCCAGCGCGGCGCGCGCCTCGGCCGGGTCCGCGGTCCCGGTGATATAGCCCACCAGGCGCTTGTCGCCGGGGCGGTCCTCGCGGGCGATCACCACCGCCTGCTCCACCCCGTCCAGCGCGGCCAGGGCGGCCTGGACTTCACCGAGCTCGATGCGATACCCGCGGATCTTGACCTGCTCATCGGCGCGCCCCAGATACTGCAGCTGCCCATCGGCGCCCCAACACACCAGATCCCCGGTGCGATACATCCGTGTCCCCGGCGCTCGCCGAACGGACACGCCACAAACCGCGACGCCGTCAAACCCGCCCGGCCGCACATACCCGCACGCCCACCCCGGCACCGGCCACATACAACTCACCGACCACCCCCGCCGGCACCGGCCGCAACCACCCATCCAGCACAAAAAAGCCAAGATGGGCCAACGGCGCCCCGATCGGGCTGGCCGTGCCGTCGACATCGCCGCCGACGATCTCCCGCAACGAGGCATGCACCGTCGTCTCGGTGGTGCCGTACAGGTTGAGCAAGCGCGGTAAACCCGGGTGGTGCCCAGCCACGTCCACCAGACGCTGCGGCTCCAGCGCTTCACCGCCGAACACCACCGCCTCAAGCTTGAGCTGTTGTCCCAGCTCGGGTGACAGCGCATCGGCGGATTGCAGCGCATAAAACGCCGACGGCGTCTGGCTTAAGACACTGACCTGTTCGCTGACCAGCAACGCGTGGAAATCTTCCGGCGAACGCGCCACCGACTCGGGCACCACCACCAGCCGCCCACCGTGCAACAGCGCACCCCAGATCTCCCACACCGAGAAGTCGAAGGCCAAGGAATGCCACTGCGTCCACACCTGCCCCGGCGACAGCTCCAGGCCGACGTCCAGTGCCTCCAGCAGCTGGGTCACGTTGTGGTGGGTGATGGCCACCCCCTTGGGCACACCGGTAGTGCCCGAGGTGTAGATGAGGTAGGCGATGTCCTCGGGGGCCGGCGCCGGCAGTGCGGTGCTGGGTTGGCTGTCGACAGCGGGGTCTTCAATATCCGCGACATCGATGACCAGCAGATCGCACCCGTCCAGCCGGTCGGCCAGCCCTGCGGTGGTGATCGCGGCGATCGGCGCGGCGTCGGCGAGCATGAACTCGATCCGCGCCGCCGGCAGCGCCGGGTCGATCGGCAGATACGCCGCCCCGGTCTTCAGCACCGCCAAAATCGCCACGATCGCCTCAGCCGACCGGGAAAACAGCAGCGCCACACACTCACCCGGGCCCACACCGTGGCCGGCCAACAGGTGCGCCAACCGGTTCGCGGCCTCCTCCAGCTCGCGGTACGTCCACGAACGCTCCCCGCAACTGATCGCCACCGCCTCCGGGGCGCGCGCCACCTGCGCGGCGAACAACACCGGAATCGACACCGCGGGGGTCGTGGGCCGGGTCAACACCGCCCGATTGCCCCACCCATCCAGCTGGGCGTGCTCAGCGTCATCGAGCACATCCATCGACAACAACCGCCGTGTGGGATCGGGGCTCATGATTGCTGCACCGAATCGCCGGTCATGGCCACCAGCACTCGCTTGAACCGCTCGATGAGTCTTTCGATGCTGGCCGGGTCGAACACGTCGGTGTCGAATTCGACGCGGAAGCCTAGTTCGGTGCCGGGCGTGGCTTGCAGGGTCAGCGGGTAGTGGTTGTATTCGCGGCCGGTGGACTCGGTGACGGCCAACCCGTTGGCGCCGAACAACGCGGTGTTGTCCACCGGATAGTTCTGGTAGACGAACAGGGTGTCGAAGAGTTGGTCGTGGCCGGTGGCGCGGTGGATCTCGCTGAGTGCCAGATGCTGGTGCTCGAGGGTCTTGGTGTAAGCGCGTTGCAGTTGGCCGAGCAGGTCGGCGATGGTGGTGGCCGGGGTGATGGTGGCTCGGACTGGCACGGTGTTGATCAGCAGGCCCACCATCGATTCCGCGCCGGCCACCTCGGCTGACCGCCCCGAGACCGCGGCGCCGAAGGCGACGTCGTGGTGGCCGGTCAGCCACATCAGCAGCTGCGCCCAGGCGGCCTGGAGCACGGTGTTGACGGTGGTGTGGCAGCTGCGGGCCAGCTCGTTGATGGCCCGGGTGGTCTCGGCGGGCATCCGGAACGACTCGGTGCCTCGCCGCCCTGGTCCCGACCGGCGTCTGGGGGCGACCAGGGTGGGGGTGTCGAAGTCGGCCAGGACTTCGCGCCAGGCGGTGTGGGCGGCGTCGAGGTCTCGATCGGCCAGCCACGTGACGAACCTGCGATACGACCCGGCGGCGGGGAGCCGCTGCCCGTAGTAGCTGGCGAATATTTCTTGCAGCAGGATCGGCAGCGACCAGCCATCGAGCACGATGTGGTGATTAGTCAGCACAAACCGGTGCCGGCCGTCGGCGGTGCGGATCAGCGCCGTGCGTAAGGCCGGCTGGCGGGCCAGGTCACAGACCGCGGCGCGTTCGGCGGCGCACAGCCGCTGGATCTGCTCGTCCACATCGGGGTCTGCGGTGGCCAGCTCGATGTACTGCCAGGGGACTGCGGGGTCGGCGGGGATGATCTGCACCGGTTGGTCGAAGCGTTGGCTGAAGCGGGCGGCCAGATTCGGGTGGCGGTTGACCACGGTGTGGACGGCCTCGCGCAGCCGGTCGGGGTCCAGTGGGCCGGCGATGGTGATGTCGAGTTGCATGGCGTAGACGTCGTCGTCGTTGCCGTTGGTGGCGTTGGCGTTGGCGTGGAACAGCAGTCCCTGTTGTAGGGGGGTCAGCGGCAGGACGTCAGCGATTTGGTGGTGCTGGTTCAGCTCGTCGATCTGGTGTTGGGTGAGCCGGGCGGGGGTGATGTCGGAGGGGGTCAGGCCGCCGCCGCCGTGTGTGGACGTGAGCGCAGATGCCGGTCAAAGCGTCGAACCAGAGTTGGCTGAGTCGGCTGACCTGGGTGTCGTCCAGCGCCGAGGGCGCCCACGTCCAGGTGGCGTGCAGGTGCGGCCCGGTGTCGGTGTCGACGGTGCCGGCGTTGAGTTCCACGGTGTGGCTCAGTGGCATCGGTACCGCCGTCGCGGCGGCGGTGACCGACAATCCGTCCTGGCTGACCTGCCACAGATCACCGGAGGCCGCGGCCTCGGCCGTCGCGGTCGCGCCAAGCCGGCCGAGGTAGTTGAACCCGATGGTGGGGTCGGGTCCGGGCAGGTCGACGTCGGGGTTGAGGTAGCGCAGCAGTCCGTAGGTCAGGCCGTCGGGCAAGGCGCGGAGTTGTTCCTTGGCGTCCTTGATCACCGGGCCCAGCGCCGGCTCGCCGGCCACCACCTGGGACCAGCGCAGCCCGCCGGCGGCGCCCCGACGTTCAAAGCCACCGGGTACTTGGTGGTGAACCAGCCGACGGTGCGGGACAGGTCGACATCGGGAGCGAGGTCTTCGTCGCGGCCGTGGCCTTCGACGTCGATGCCGACCGGCGCGGCGTTGGTGTCCAGGAACTGCGCCAACGCCAGTCCGTAGGCGATCACCAGGATGTCGTGGATCCCGGCGTGAAACGCCGCCGGGACTTCACCGAGCAGCAGGCGGGTCGTCTCGACGTCCAGTGCTGCCGTCAGGTGCCCAGCGGTGGCGTAAGTGTCCAGCTCGGGTCGTACCGCCGGCATCGCGGCCGGGGTCGCCAACACTCGTCGCCAGCTGTCGGCCTGATCCACCACTGTCGGGGCGTGCGCTTGTTCACCGAGCAGCGACGCCCACCGGGCGAATGAGGTTCCGGTCGCCGGCAATGCCACCGGTTGTCCGTGGTGGTGTTGGGCCCAGGCGATGTTGAGGTCCTCGAGCAGGATCCGCCAGGACACCGCGTCGATGGCCAGGTGGTGAATGATCAGCACCAGCTGGCCGGTGGGCGCCACCCACAGCGCGCTGACCATCGCCCCGGCGGCCGGGTTCAACCGGGACCGCGCCGCCACCAGCGCCTCATCGGAAAGCACGTCCGCCACGTGCAGGCACCCGCTGGCATTCACCGCACCCGCCTCGGCCACCCGTAGTGACCAGCCCCCGTCGCCGTCGACGCGTAGCCGCAACATGGCGTGCCGATCCAGCAGGGCCTGCAGCACGACCTCCACGTCGGCCTCGGTCACCCCCGCCGGGGCTTGCACCACCATCGTCTGGTTGAACTCGCCGACCGGGCCGCCGGTGCTCTCAATGTCACGCAGCCAACGCATGATCGGGGTCGCCACGCACCGGCCCGACACCCTCGTCAATCGGGCCACCGTCACCGCCGGCTACCCCGACCACTTGAGCCAGTCGGGCCACGGTCTGCTCGACGAAAATGTCGCGCGGCCGACACAGCACACCGGCCGCCCGGGCCCGGGCCACCACCTGCATCGACAAGATGCTGTCCCCGCCCAGGTCGAAGAACGAGTCGTCGACCCCCACCCGCTCGAGCCCGAGGACTTGGGCGTAGATGCCGGCCAGGATCTCCTCGATCGCGTCGGCCGGGGCGCGGTACCGATCGGCGTCCTGGTATTCCGGTGCCGGCAGCGCGCGGGTGTCGAGTTTGCCGTTGGCCGTCAACGGCAACGCGTCGAGCACCATGACCGCGGCCGGGACCATGTACGCCGGCAGCCGTTCGGCCAGTGCGGCGCGCGCGGCCGCGACCGGGTCCGCGGTTCCGGTGATGTAGCCGACCAGACGTTTGGCACCGGGGCGGTCTTCGCGGGCGATCACCACCGCCTGCTCCACCCCATCCAGTCCGGCCAGTGCGGCCTGAACCTCGCCGAGTTCGATGCGGTACCCGCGGATTTTGACTTGGTCATCGGCGCGCCCCAGGTACTGCAGCTGCCCGTCGGCGCGCCAACACACCAGGTCCCCGGTGCGATACATCCTTTCTCCGGGTGCTCCGGCCCCGCCGAACGGGCACGCCACGAATCGTGCTGCCGTCAAACCCGACCGGCCCACGTACCCACACGCCACGCCGCTACCGGCCACATACAACTCACCGACCACCCCGGCCGGCACGGGTCGCAACCACTCGTCCAGCACGAACAGCGCCGCCGTCGATACCGGCGCACCGATCGGGGCCGCCCCGGACCCCGCCGTGAGCGGCGCGCTCATCGACGCGTAGACGGTGATCTCGGTAGGGCCGTAGGCGTTGATCATCACCCGCCCGGGCGCCCACCGGTCCACCACCTCGCCCGGGCAGGCCTCGCCGCCGAGCAGCAACGCCACCGACTCCAAACCCTGCGGGGAGAGCGCCGCGACCGCCGACGGGGTCTGGGTCAGCACGTTGACCCGCTCGCTGACCAGGAGGGCATGGAAGTCGTCGGGCGAGATCGCCACCGACTCGGGCACAATCACCAGCCGCGCTCCACCCAGCAGCGCAGCCCAGATCTCCCACACTGAGAAGTCGAAGGCATAGGAATGGCACTGCGTCCACACCTGCGCCGCCGGCAGGTGTTGAGGCGATGAGTCCACCAAGTGCGTCAGATTACGGTGGGTGACCGCCACGCCTTTGGGGACACCGGTCGTGCCAGAGGTGTAGATGACGTAGGCGATGTCCTCGGGGGCGGGCGCCGGCAGCGCAGTGCCGGGTTGGGTGTCGGCGGCCGGACATCGTTGACGTCGATGACCAGCAGATCATGCCCGTCCAGCCGGCCGGCCAATTCCGCGGTGGTGATCGCAGCGATCGGCGCGGCATCGACCAACATGAACTCGAGCCGGGCCGCCGGTACCGCGGGGTCGATCGCCAGATAGGCCGCGCCCGTCTTCAGTACCGCCAGCATCGCGATGATCGCGTCCGCGGAGCGCTCTAAGAGCAGGGCCACGCGATGTCCCGGGCCCGCGCCGTGGCCAGCTAATTGGTGGGCCAGTCGATCGGCGGCGGCGTCGAGTTCGCGGTACGTCAGGGACCGGCCGTGGCAGGTCACCGCCACCGCCTCCGGGGAGCGGGCGACCTGCGCGGCGAACAACGAGGGAACCGACTCGGCGCGGACGCGGGACGGGTCAACGCCGCCCGATTGCCGATCGCATCGAGGCGGGCGTGCTCATCGGCATCGAGCAAGTCGATCGATGACAACCGCCGGCTTGGGTCGGTGGTCATGGCCACGACCACTCGCTGCCACCGCGTGATCAGTGTTTCGATGCTGGCCGCGTCGAACACATCGGTGCGGAATTCCACCGTTCCGCCGATTCCGGCGGGCTCACCGCCCTGGGTCCAGCGTTCGGACAACGAAAACGACAGGTCCATGCGGGCGGTGTGGGTGTCCACCGGCATCGGCGTGGCTTCAAGATCGCCTAACGCCAACCCGGCGACGAGATCGTTGTTGTCGTGTCCGGGAACGTTCTGCCAGGCCAACGCCACCTGAATCAGCGGGTGATGGGCCAGCGATCGGGTGGGGTTGAGCCGTTCGACGAGCACTTCGAAGGGCACATCTTGGTGCTCGTAGGCGGCCAGGCTGCGCCGCCGCACCTGGGCCAAAAGCTCGGCGACGCTGGGATTTCCGGCCAGGTCCATCCGCAGCACCAAGGTGTTGACGAAAAACCCGACCAGCTCATCCAGAGCCGGGTCGCGGCGGCCGGCGATCGGGAATCCAACGGCCACATCAGAACTCGCGCTCAAGCGCGACAGCAGCACCGCCAAGGCGGCCTGCAGCAGCATGAAACTAGTCGCGTTGTGCTCGGCGGCCACCTCGCGCACCCGGCGCTGCAACTCGGCCGGCCAGTCCACGGCCACCGTCGCGCCGCGCTGATCGGCGACCGGCGGGTAGGGCCGGTCGGTCGGCAGCTGCAGGCGTTCGGGCATCCCGGCCAGCGCATCCTGCCAGTAGGCCAACTGCGTGCCGATCGGGCTGTCGATGTTGTCGAAATCACCGAACTGGGCGCGCTGCCACAGCGTGTAATCGACGTACTGGAGCGGCAATTCGGCCCACTGCGGGGCTTGCCCCGCGCACCGGCTGGCATAGGCCACACCCAGATCGCGCACCAGCGGCGTGATCGACCAGCCGTCCGCAGCGATGTGGTGCACCACGGCCACCAGCACGTGCTCGTCCTCGGCCACCCGGAAAAGCCGTGCCCGCAAAGGGATTTCAGTCGCCAGATCGAATGAGTAACGCGCCGCGACGCCGATGGCGTCCGCCAACCGGCTCGCCGCCCAGTCCCGTGGCATCGACGACGTCCCACCCAAAGTCGGCCTGCTCGGCAGCAGACGACCTGCTGCCGCGGTATGCCCTCGACCGCCGGGAACAGCGTGCGCAGGCTCTCATGGCGGGCCACCACATCGGCCAGCGCCGCGCCCAACGCGTCGGCATCAAGTGCCCGCGCAGTCGCAATCGCCACCGCCATGTTGTAGACCGGGGAGGGCCCCTGCAACTGGTCAAGGAACCACAACCGGGATTGGGCAAACGACAGCGGAACCACCGCGGGGCGCGCGGCGGCGACCAACGGCTGCAGAGCGCTGCCGCCGGCACCGATCCGGGGCGCCAGCTGGGCCACCGTGGGCGCCTCAAACACGGCGCGCACCGCAAGGCCGGCGCCCAGGCTGGCGTTGACCGCGGCGACCAAGCGCATCGCGGACAACGAGTCGCCGCCCAGGTCGAAGAACGAGTCGTCGACTCCGACCCGGTCGACACCGAGGACCTGGGCGTAGATGCCGGCCAGGATCTCCTCGACGGCGTTGGCCGGGGCGCGGTAACGGCCGGCGTCCTGATACTCCGGTGCCGGCAAGGCGCGGGCGTCGAGCTTTCCACTGACCGTCAGCGGCAACGCGTCGAGCACCATGACCGCGGCAGGGACCATGTACGCGGGGAGCCGCCTCAGCGAGCGCGGCGCGCGTCTTGGCCGGGTCGGCGGTCCCGGTGATGTAGCCGACCAGCCGCTTGTCACCGGGGCGGTCCTCGCGGGCGATCACCGCCGCCTGTTCGACGCCTTCCAGCCCGGCCAGGGCGGCCTGGACTTCACCGGGCTCGATGCGATACCCGCGGATCTTGACCTGCTCGTCGGCGCGGCCCACGTATTGCAGCTGCCCATCGGCGCCCCACCGCACCAGATCGCCGGTGCGATACATGCGTGTTCCGGGCGCCCCGAACGGGCAGGCCACAAACCGCGACGCGGTCAAACCGGGCCGGCCGAGATATCCGACGCCCACGCCGCGGCCGGCGACGTACAGCTCACCGACCACCCCGGTCGGCACCGGCCGTAGCCACTCGTCGAGGACGAACAGCGCCGCGGTCGATACCGGCGCACCGATCGGCGCCACCCCGGAGCCCGCCGTGAGAGGGCGCGCTCATCGACGCGTACACGGTGGCCTCGGTGGGGCCGTAGGCGTTGATCACCACTCGGCCGGGCGCCCACCGCTCCACCACCTCGGCCGGGCAGGCCTCACCGCCGAGCACCAACGCCACCGATCCCAAACCCTCAGGCGAGAGCGCCTTCACCGCGGACGGGGTCTGGGTGAGCACGTTGACCTGTTCACTGACCAGCAAGGCGTGGAAATCGTCTGGTGAGCCGGCCACCGACTCGGGCACCACCACCAGCCGCCCCCCGCCGAGCAGCGCAGCCCAGATCTCCCACACCGAGAAGTCGAAGGCATAGGAATGGCACTGCGTCCACACCTGCGCCGCGCGGCAGGTCGGGTGGGCGATGACTCCGCCAAGTGGGCCACGTTGTGGTGGGTGACGGCCACCCCTTTGGGGACACCGGTGGTGCCCGAGGTGTAAATGATGTAGGCGATGTCATCCGCGGCCGGCGCCGGCAGCGCCGTGCTGGGCTGGGTGTCCACCGCGGGGTCGTTGATATCGATGACCACCAGGTCGCGCCCGTCCAGCCGCGACCGCAGATCGGCCGTGGTGACCGCGGCGATCGGCGCGGCGTCGGCGAGCATGAATTCGATCCGCGCGTCGGGCAGCGCCGGGTCGATCGGCAGATACGCCGCGCCGGTCTTGAGCACCGCCAGCATCGCCACGATCGCCTCGGCCGAGCGCTCCAACAGCAGCGCCACACACTGCCCCGGCCCCACACCCCGGCCGGCCAACAGGTGCGCCAACCGGTTGGCGGCCTCATCGAGCTCCCGATACGTCAGCGAACGGCCCTCGAAGCTGACCGCCACCGCCTCGCGGCGCGCGCGCCACCTGCGCAGCGAACAACACCGGAACCGACACCGGCGCGGTCGCCGGCTGGGTCAACACCGCCCGATTACCGATCTCATCGAGGCGGGCGTGCTCATCGGCGTCGAGCACATCGATCGACGACAACCGCCGGCCCGGGTCGGCGGTCATCGCCACCAACACCCGCTGCAACCGCTCGATCAGCGTTTCGATGCTGGCCGCGTCGAACACGTCGGTGCGAAACTCCACCTCCCCGCCGATCCCGGCGGGCTCACCGGCCTCGGTCCAGCGTTCGGCCAGCGAAAACGTCAGGTCCATGCGGGCGGTGTGGGTGTCCACCGGCAGTCTGGGTGACCTGCAGATCACCCAACGCCAGCCCGGCGGCGGGGTCGCTGGTCTGCCCGGGGACGTTCTGCCAGGCCAACATCACCTGGACCAGCGGGTGATGGGTCAGGCTTCGGGTCGGGTTGAGCCGCTCCACGAGCACCTCGAAGGGCACGTCTTGATGCTCGTAGGCGGCCAGGCTGCGCCGGCGCACCTGGGCCAGCAGCTCGGCAACGGTGGGATCCCCGGCCAGGTCGACCCGCAGCACCAAGGTGTTGACGAAAAAACCCACCAGCTCATCCAGCGCGGGATCGCGCGCGCCCGGCGATCGGGAACCCCACCGCCACATCAGTACTCGCGCTGAGCCTGGACAGCAGCACCGCCAAAGCGGCCTGCATCACCATGAAGCTGGTCGCGTTGTGCTCGCGGGCCACCCGGGCGCACCCGCTGCTGCAGCTCGGCCGGCCAGTCCACGCGCCACAGCTGGCGCCGCGCTGATCGGCCACCAGCGGATAGGGCCGATCGGTGGGCAGCTGCCAGCCGCTCGGGCATGCCGGCCAGGGCCTCCTGCCAGTAGGCCAGCTGCGCGGCGATACGGCTGTGGCTGTCGTCCAGATCACCGAACTGCGCGCGCTGCCACAACGTGTAATCGACATACTGCACCGCCAAATCGGCCCAGCCCGGGGCCTGCCCCGCACACCGGCTGGCATAGGCCACCCCCAGATCGCGCACCAGCGGGGTGATCGACCAGCCGTCGGCGGCGATATGGTGCACCACGGCCACCAGCACGTGCTCGTCCTCGGCGACGCGGAAAAGCCGTGCCCGCAACGGGATCTCGGTTGCCAGGTCGAACGGGTGACGCGCCGCGGTGCTCGATGGCCTCGCTCCAGCCGGCCTGCCGGCCATCCGGTGGCATCGACGACCTCCCAACCGAAGTCGGCCCGCTCGGCGGGCACCACCAGCTGCTGGGGTATCCCCTCGGGCGCGGCAAACAGCGTGCGCAGGCTCTCGTGGCGGCCCACCACATCGGCCAGCGCCGCACCCAACGCGTCGGCATCAAGCGCGCCCGCGCAGCCGCAACGCCACCGCCATGTTGTAGACCGGTGAGGGCCCCTGCAACTGGTCGACGAACCACAACCGGCTCTGGGCAAACGACAACGGAACCACCGCGGGCCGCTCGCCGGCCACCAACGGCTCCAGCCGCCTTCATCCCCGCCGATACGGGGCGCCAACTGGGCGACCGTGGGCGCCTCGAACACGGCGCGCACCGAAAGGTCGGCGTCCAGGCCGGTGTTGATCGCGGCGACCAGGCGCATCGCCGACAGCGAATCCCCGCCCAGGTCGAAGAACGAGTCGTCGACGCCGACCCGCTCGACACCCAGCACCTGGCGTAGATGCCGGCCAGGATCTCCTCGATGGGGGTGGCCGGGGCGCGGTAACGATCGCCGTCCTGGTATTCCGGTGCCGGCAGGGCGCGGGTGTCGAGTTTGCCGTTGACCGTCAGCGGCAACGCCGCCATCACCACCACCGCGGCCGGCACCATATACGCCGGCAGCCGCTCGGCCAGCGCGGCGCGTACCTCGGCCGGATCGGCGGTCCCGGTGACATAACCCACCAGGCGCTTGTCGCCGGGGCGGTCCTCGCGGGCGATCACCACCGCCTGCTCCACCCCGTCCAGCGCGGCCAGCGCCGCCTGGATCTCGCCGAGTTCGATGCGGTACCCGCGGATCTTGACCTGCTCATCGGCGCGGCCCAGATACCGCAGCTGCCCATCGGGGCCCCAGCACACCAGATCCCCGGTGCGATACATCCGTCCCGGCGCCCCTGCGCCGCCGAACGGGCACGCCACAAACCGCGACGCGGTCAAGCCCGCCCGGCGCAAATACCCGACGCCCACACCGCGACCGGCCACATACAACTCACCGACCACCCCGGCCGGCACCGGCCGCAACCACCCGTCCAGCACAAACAACGCCGCCCCGGACACCGGCGAGCCGATCGGCGGCGCACCCGACCCCGCTGTTAACGGCGCACTCTTGGACGCCCACATCGTCGTCTCGGTCGGGCCGTAGACGTTGATCATCACCCGCCCGGGCGCCCACCGATCCACCACCTCGGCCGGGCAGGCCTCAGCGCCGATCACCAATGCCGCCGACTCCAAGCCCTCAGGCGATAAAGCCACTACAGCAGACGGGGTCTGGGTGAGCACGCTGACCTGTTCGCGGACCAGCAAGGCGTGGAAGTCTTCCGGTGAGCGGGCCACCGACTCGGGCACCACCACCAGCCGCCCACCGTGCAGCAGCGCACCCCAGATCTCCCACACCGAGAAGTCGAAGGCATAGGAATGGCACTGCGTCCACACCTGCCCGGCGCCAGCTCGAGCCCGGCGTCGAGTGACTCGAACAGCTGGGTCACGTTGTGGTGGGTGACCGCCACCCCCTTGGGGACACCGGTGGTGCCCGAGGTGTAGATGATGTAGGCGATGTCGTCGGGGGCCGGCGCCGGCAACGCTGTGCTGGGCTGGGCGTCGATGCGCGGGTCGTCGACATCGATGACCAGCAGGTCGCACCCGTCCAGCCGCTCGGCCAGCCCGCGGTGGTGATCGCGGCGATCGGCGCGGCATCAGCGAGCATGAACTCGATCCGCGCCGCCGGCAGCGCCGGGTCGATCGGCAGATACGCCGCCCCGGTCTTGAGCACCGCCAAAATCGCCACGATCGCCTCGGCCGAACGCGAAAACAGCAGCGCCACACACTCGCCCGGGCCCGCGCCCTGGCCGGCCAGCAGGTGCGCCAACCGGTTAGCGGCCTCGTCGAGCTCGCGGTAGGTCATCGAACGCTCCCCGCACGTCAGCGCCACCGCCTCGGGGGTGCGCGCCACCTGCGCGGCGAACAACACCGGAATCGACACCGCGCGTCGCCGGCTGGGTCAACACCGCCCGGTTGCCCATCTCATCCAGCCGGGCGTGCTCACCGGCGTCGAGCAGCATCGACCGACGACAGCCGCCGCGTCGGGTCGGCGGTCATCGCCACCAACACCCGCTCGCAACCGCTCGATCAGCGCCTCGATGCTGGCCGCGTCGAACACATCGGTGTCGTATTCGACGCGAAGGCCCAGTTCGTGGCCCGGCATGGCTTGCACCGTCAGCGGGTAGTGGTTGTATTCGCGGCTGGTGAACTCGGTGATGGCCAACTCGTTCGACGCCCGACAGCGCGCCGGTGTCGATCGGGTAGTTCTCGTACACGAACAGGGTGTCGAACAGTTGGTCGTGACCGGTGATGCGGTGGATCTCGCTGAGCGCCAGGTGCTGGTGCTCGAGGTGTCGTTGTGTGGCGCTTTGCAGCTGGTCGAGCAGGTCGGCGGTGGTGGTTGCCGCGGTGATGTTCGCCCGCACCGGCACCGTGTTGATCAACAGGCCCACCATCGATTCCGCGCCGGCCACCTCGGCTGGCCGACCCGAGACCGCGGTGCCGAAGGCGACATCGTGCTGGCCGGTCAGCCACATCAGCAGCTGCGCCCAGGCGCCCTGCAGCACGGTGTTGACGGTGGTGTGGTGCGAGCGCGCCAGCTCGCCGAGGGCCCGCGTGGTCTCCGCGGGCACCCGAAACGATGCAACGCCTCGCCGCCCCAGCCCCAACCGTTCGCGGCGGGCCGACCAGTGTGGGCGTGTCGAAGCCGGCCAGCACCTCGCGCCAGGCCGCGTGGGCGGCATCGAGGTCTCGATCGGCCAGCCAGGTGACAAAGCTGCGATACGGCGCGGCCGCGGGCAGCCGCTGCCCGTAATAGCTGGCGAATATTTCCTGCAGCAGGATCGGCATCGACCAGCCATCGAGCACGATGTGGTGATTGGTCAGCACAAACCGGTGCCGGTCGTGCTGCGGTGCGGATCAACGCCGCCCGAAAGGCCGGCTGGTCGGCCAGGTCGCAGACCGCGGCGCGTTCGGCGGCGCACACCCGCTGGATCTGCTCATCGACGTCGACGTCGTCGGCGTCCAGCTCGACATACCGCCAGGGCGCCACGGGATCGGCCGGGATGATCTGCACCGGCTCGTCGAACTGTTCGCAGAATCGGGCCGCCAGGTTGGGATGCCGGTTGACCACCGTGTGCACCGCATCGCGCAGGCGGTGCGGGTCGAGCGCGCCGGTCAGGGTGATATCCAGCTGCACCGCATACAGATCGTCGTCGCTGCCCTGCGCGGTGCTGGCGTGAAAGAGCAGCCCCTGCTGCAGCGGGGTCAGCGGCAGCACGTCGGCGATCCGGTATTGCCGCTGCAGCTCGTCGATCTGCTGCTGGCTCAGCCGGGCCGGCGCGATATCCGACGGCGTCAACCCGCCCCCACCGCGCCGCACATGCGCGCAGATGCCGGCCAGGGCCTCAAACCACAACCGGCTCAGCCGGCTGACCTGCGCGTGATCCAGCGCCGAGGGCGCCCACGTCCAGTTGGCGTGCAGCTGCGGGCCGGCGTCGGTGTCGACGGTGCCGGCGTTGAGCTCCACGGTGTGCGCCAGCGGCATCGGCACCGCCGCGGCGGCGCCGGTCGAACGACAAGCCCTCCTGGCCGATCCGCCACAGATCATCGGACAGCTCGGCCGCCGGGGCGCCCAGCCGCCCCAGATAGTTGAACCCGATCGCCGGGTCGGACCCGGCCAGGTCGACATCGGTGTTCAGGTAGCGCAGCAAACCGTAGGTCAGGGCGTCGGGCAGGGCGCGAAGCTGCTCTTTGGCGTCCTTGATCACCGCCCCCAGCGCCGCCTCGCCGGCGACCACCTGCGCCCAGGCCAGCCCACCCACCGGCCCAAGTCAAGCCACCGGGTATTTGGTGGTGAACCACCCCACCGTGCGCGACAGGTCAACATCGGCGGCCAGTTCCTCGTGGCGCCCGTGGCCCTCGACGTCGATGCCGATCGGCGCGCCGCCGTTGCCCAAAAACTCCGCCACCGCCAACCCGAACGCGATCAACAGGATGTCGTGCACCCCGGCATGAAACGCCGCCGGCACCTCACCGAGCAGCATCCGGGTGGTCTCGACATCCAGCGACACCGACAACTGCCCGGCAGTGGCATAGGTATCCACCGCGGGGCGCACCGCCGGCAGCGCGGCCGGGGTCGCCGCCACCTGCCGCCAGGCGTCCGCCTGGTCCACGACCTCCGGGCGGCGCGCGTGCTCAGCCAGCAGCGACGCCCACCGGGCAAACGACGTCCCGGCCGCCGGCAACGCCACCGGCTGCCCGCCGCGATGCTGGGCCCAGGCGATGTTGAGGTCCTCCAGCAGGATCCGCCACGACACCCCGTCGACGGCCAGGTGGTGAATGATCAACACCAGCTGGCCGGTGGAGGCCACCCACAGCGCGCTGAGCATCACCCCGGCGGCCGGGTTCAACCGCGACCGGGCCGCCACCAGCGCCTCATCGGACAACACGTCCACCGAGTGCAGGCACCCGCGCGCATCCACCGAACCCGCCTCGGGCACCTGTAACGACCAACCCCCGGCGCCGTCGTCGTCGACGCGCAGCCGCAGCATGGCATGCCGATCCAGCAAGGCCTGCAACACCACCACCACGTCGGCCTCGGTGACCCCGGCGGGGGCCTGCACCACCACCGTCTGGTTGAACTGCTCGACCGGGCCGTCCACGCCCTGCAGCCAGCGCATGATCGGGGTGGCCACCACCGGCCCGACGCCCTCGTCGATCACGCCGGCTTCACCGCCGGCCACCCCGGCGACCCGGGCCAGCCGGGCCACGGTCTGCTCGACGAAAATGTCGCGCGGCCGACACATCAGCCCGGCGGCCCGGGCCCGGGCCACCACCTGCATCGACAAAATGCTGTCGCCACCCAGGTCGAAGAACGAGTCGTCGACCCCGACCCGCTCCAGCCCGAGCACCTGGGCGTAGATGCCGGCCAGGATCTCCTCGACCGCGCTGGCCGGGGCGCGGTACCGATCGCCATCGCGGTATTCGGGTGCCGGCAGGGCGCGGGTGTCGAGTTTGCCGTTGGGCGTCAGCGGCAGCGCGTCCAGCAGCCACCACCGCGGCCGGCACCATGTAGGCCGGCAGCCGCTCGGCCAGCGCGGCGCGCATCGCGGCCGGGTCGGCGGTGCCGGTGACATAGCCGACCAGGCGCTTGTCGCCGGGGCGGTCCTCGCGGGCGATCACCACCGCCTGCTCCACGCCGTCGAGCCCGGCCAGCGCGGCCTGCACTTCGCCGAGTTCGATGCGGTAGCCGCGGATCTTGACCTGCTCATCGGCGCGCCCCAGATACCGCAGCTGCCCGTCGGCGCCCCAACACACCAGGTCCCCGGTGCGATACATCCGCGTCCCCGGCGCCCGGCGCCCCGAACGGGCAGGCCACAAACCGCGACGCGGTCAACCCGGCCCGGCCGACATATCCGCACGCCCACCCCGGCACCGGCCACATACAACTCACCGACCACACCGGCGGGCACCGGCCGCAACCAGCCGTCCAGCACAAACAACGCCGCCCCGGGCACCGGCGACCCGATCGGCACCACTCCCGACCCCGGCGACCCGCCGTCAACGGCGCACTGATCGCCACATACATCGTGGTCTCGGTGGGGCCGTAGGCGTTGATCATCACCCGCCCGGGCGCCCACCGGTCCACCACCTCGGCCGGGCACGCCTCACCGGCCACCACCAACGCCGCCGACTCCAACCCTTGCGGGCGAACATCGCGGCTACCGCCGACGGGGTTTGGGTCAGCACGCTGACCTGTTCAGTCGACCAGCAAGTGCGTGGAAATCCTCCGGCGAGCGCGCCACCGTCTCGGGCACCACCACCAGCCGCCCACCACGCAACAGCGCGCCGAAGATCTCCCACACCGAGACGTCGAAGGCCAAGGAATGCCACTGCGACCACACCCCCGCACGACGGCAGGCCGGCATCCAACGACGCCAGCAGCTGGGTCACGTTGTGGTGAGTGATGGCCACGCCCTTGGGCACACCGGTGGTGCCGGAGGTGTAGATGAGGTAGGCGATGTCGTCGGCGCGCGGGTGCCGGCAATGCGCGTGCTGGGCTGGGCGTCGACAGCGGGGTCGATATCCGCGACATCGATGACCGCCAGGTCGCACCCGTCCAGCCGGTCGGCCAGCTCGGCGGTGGTGATCGCGGCGACCGGCGCGGCGTCGCTCGAGCATGAACCCGATCCGCGCCGCCGGCAGCGCCGGGTCGATCGGCAGGTACGCCGCCCCGGTCTTGAGCACCGCCAGGATCGCCGACGATCGCCTCGGCCGAACGCGAAAACAGCAGCGCCACACACTGACCCGGGCCCACACCATGGCCGGCCAACAGGTGCGCCAACCGGTTCGCCGCCTCGTCGAGCTCGCGGTAGGTCATCGACCGGCCCCCGCAGACTCAGCGCCACCGCCTCCGGGGTGCGCGCCACCTGCGCGGCGAACAACGCCGGAATCGACACCGGCGTGCTCACCGGCTCGGTCAACACCGCCCGGTTACCGATCTCATCCAGCCGGGCATGCTCACCGGCATCGAGCACATCCACCGACGACAACCGCCGGGTGCGGGTCGGCGGTCATCGCCACCAACACCCGCTGCAACCGCTCGATCAGCGTTTCGATGCTGGCGGCGTCGAACACGTCGGTGCGGAATTCCACCGTCCCGCCGATCCCGGCGGGCTCACCGGCCTCGCTCCAGCGTTCGGCCAGGGAAAACACCAGGTCCATGCGGGCGGTGTGGGTGTCCACCGGCATCGGGTGACCTGCAGATCACCCAAGGCCAGCCCGGCGGCGGGGTCCTTGTCCTGCCCGGGAAGGTTCTGCCAGGCCAACATCACCTGCACCAGCGGGTGATGGGTCAGGCTCCGAGTCGGGTTGAGCCGCTCCACCAGCACCTCAAAGGGCACGTCTTGGTGCTCGTAGGCGGCCAGGCTGCGCCCCCGCACCTGGGCCAGCAACTCGGCGAAGCTGGGATCTCCGGCCAGGTCGACCCGCAGCACCAAGGTGTTGACGAAAAAACCCACCAGCTCATCCAGCGCGGGATCGCGGCGCCCGGCGATCGGGAACCCCACCGCCACATCGGAGCTGGCGCTGATCTTGGACAGCAGCACCGCCAGGGCGGCCTGCATCACCATGAAGCTGGTCGCGTTGTGCTCGCGGGCCACCCGGGCAACCTGCTGCTGCAACTCGGCCGGCCACTCCACCGCCACACGTGGCGCCGCGATGATCGGCCACCAGCGGGTAGGGCCGATCGGTGGGCAGCTGCAAGCCGCTCGGGCATCCCGGCCAGGGCGTGCTCCCAGTAGGCCAGCTGCGCGGCGATGGGGCTGTGGCTGTCGTCGAGATCACCGAACTGCGCGCGCTGCCACAGCGTGTAATCGACGTACTGCACCGCCAACGGCGCCCAGCCGGGGGCTTGCCCCGCGCACCGGCTGGCATAGGCCACCCCCAGATCAGCCACCAGCGGGGTCATCGACCAGCCGTCGGCGGCGATATGGTGCACCACGGCCACCAGCACGTGTTCGTCCTCGGCGACGCGGAAAAGCCGTGCCCGCAACGGGATCTCGGTGGCCAGGTCAAACGTGTGCCGCGCCGCGGCGCCGATGGCCTCATCCAGCCGGCTTGCCGGCCAGCCGGCGGCATCAACGACGTCCCAGCCGAAGTCGGCCCGCTCGGCGGGCACCACCACCTGCTGGGGTATCCCGTCGGGCGCGGCAAACAGCGTGCGCAGGCTTTCATGGCGGGCCACCACATCGGCCAGCGCCGCACCCAACGCGTCGGCATCAAGGCGCCCGCCGCAGCCGCAACGCCGCCGCCATGTTGTAGACCGGTGAGGGCCCCTGCAGCTGGTCGAGGAACCACAACCGGGTCTGGGCAAACGACAACGGAACCACCGCGGGCCGCTCGACCGCCACCAACGGCGTCAAGCCCACCGCGCCTCCCCACCGATTCGGGGCGCCAACTGGGCAACCGTGGGCGCCTCGAACACAGCGCGCACCGGAAGGCCGGCATCCAAGCGGTGTTGATCGCGGCGATCAGGCGCATCGCCGACAGCGAATCCCCACCCAGGTCGAAGAACGAGTCGTCGACCCCGACCCGCTCGACCCCGAGCACCTGGGCGTAGATGCCGGCCAGGATCTCCTCGACCGGGCTGGCCGGGGCGCGGTAACGATCGGCGTCGCTGGTATTCCGGCGCCGGCAGGGCGCGGGTGTCGAGTTTGCCGTTGACCGTCAGCGGCAGCGCTCGAACACCACCACCGCGGCCGGCACCATGTAGGCCGGCAGCCGCTCGGCCAGCGCGGCGCGCACCTCGGCCGGGTCTGCTGTCCCGGTGACGTAGCCCACCAGGCGTTTGTCGCCGGGGCGGTCCTCGCGGGCGATCACCACCGCCTGCTCCACCCCGTCGAGCCCGGCCAGCGCCGCCTGCACCTCACCGAGCTCGATGCGATACCCGCGGATCTTGACCTGCTCATCGGCGCGCCCCAGATACTGCAGCTGCCCATCAGCGCCCCAGCGCACCAGATCCCCGGTGCGATACATCCGTGTTCCCGGCGCCCCACGCCCCGAACGGGCACGCCACAAACCGCGACGCGGTCAACCCGGCCCGGCGCACATACCCACACCCCACCCCGGCACCGGCCACATACAACTCGCCGACCACCCCGGCCGGCACCGGCCGCAACCACCCATCCAGCACAAACAACGCCGCCCCCGGCACCGGCGAGCCGATCGGCACCGCCCCCGACCCCGGCCGCTCAGCGGCGCACTCATCGACGCATACACCGTGGTCTCGGTCGGGCCGTAGGCGTTGATCATCACGCCGCCCGGGCGCCCACCGATCCACCAGCTCGGGCGGGCAGGCCTCGCCGGCCACCACCAACGCCGCCGACTCCAACCCCTCAGGCGACAAGCACCCCTACCGCCGACGGGGTTTGGCTGAAGACGCTGACCTGTTCAGCGACCAGCAAGGCGTGGAAGTCTTCCGGCGAGCGGGCCACCGACTCGGGCACCACCACCAGCCGCCCACCGTGCAGCAGCGCACCCAAGATCTCCCACACCGAGACGTCGAAGGCATAGGAGTGCCACTGCGTCCACACCTGCCCCGGTCCCGATGGCAGGCCGACGTCCAGTGACTCCAGCAGCTGGGTGACGTTGTGGTGGGTGATGGCCACCCCCTTGGGGACACCGGTGGTGCCCGAGGTGTAGATGATGTAGGCGATGTCATCGGGGGCCGGCGCCGGCAGTGCGGTGCTGGGTTGGGTGTCGACAGCGGGGGTCCCGATTCCGACATCGATGACCGCCACGTCGAACCCGTCGAGCCGGTCGGCCAGCTCAGCGGTGGTGATCGCGGCGATCGGCGCGGCATCGGCGAGCATGAACCCGATCCGCGCCGCCGGCAGCGCCGGGTCGATCGGCAGATAGGCCGCCCCGGTCTTGAGCACCGCCAAAATCGCCACGATCGCCTCGGCCGACCGGGAAAACAGCAGCGCCACACACTCACCCGGGCCCGCGCCGTGGCCGGCCAGCAGGTGCGCCAACCGGTTCGCAGCCTCGTCGAGCTCGCGGTACGTCATCGAACGGCTCGCCGCAGCTCATCGCCACCGCCTCGGGGGTGCGCGCCACCTGCGCGGCGAACAACACCGGAATCGACACCGCGCGGTCGCCGGCTGGGTCAACACCGCCCGGTTACCCAATCTCATCCAGCCGGGCGTGCTCACCGGCATCAAGCAGATCCATCGACGACAACCGCCGGTGCGGGTCGGCGGTCATCGCCACCAACACCCGCTGCAACCGCTCGATCAGCGCCTCGATGCTGTCCGCGTCGAACACGTCGGTGCGAAATTCCACCGTCCCGCCGATCCCGGCGGGCTCACCGGCCTCGGTCCAGCGTTCGGCCAGCGAAAACGCCAGATCCATGCGGGCGGTCTGGGTGTCCACCGGCAGCGGCGTGACCTGCAGATCACCCAAGGCCAGCCCGGCGGCGGAGTCATTGTCCTGCCCGGCGAAGTTCTGCCAGGCCAACATCACCTGGACCAGCGGGTGATGGGTCAGGCTTCGGGTCGGGTTGAGCCGCTCCACCAGCACCTCGAAGGGCACGTCCTGGTGCTCGTAGGCGGCCAGGCTGCGCTGTCGCACCTGGGCCAGCAGCTCGGCGACAGTGGGATCCCCGGCCAGGTCGACCCGCAGCACCAAGGTGTTGACGAAAAACCCCACCAGCTCATCCAGCGCGGGATCGCGCCGCCCGGCGATCGGGAACCCGACGGCCACATCGGCAGCTGGCGCTGATCTTGGACAGCAGCACCGCCAGGGCGGCCTGAACCACCATGAAGCTGGTCGCGTTGTGCTCACGGGCCACCCGAGCAACCTGCTGCTGCAGCTCGGCCGGCCAGTCCACCGCCACGCTGGCGCCGCGCTGATCGGCAACCGGCGGGTAGGGCCGATCGGTGGGCAGCACCAGCCGCTCGGGCATCCCGGCCAGGGCCTGCTCCCAGTAACGCCAGCTGCGCGGCGATCGGGCTGTCGGCGATCGGCCAGTTCACCGAGCTGCGCACGCTGCCACAGCGTGTAATCGACGTACTGCACCGCCAACGGCGCCCAGCCGGGGGCCTGGCCCGCACACCGGCTGGCATACGCCATACCCAAATCACGCACCAGCGGCGTCAGCGACCAGCCGTCGGCGGCGATGTGGTGCACCGCGGCCACCAGCACGTGTTCGTCGTCGGCTTCGATCGGCCGGAAAAGCCGTGCCCGCAACGGGATCTCGGTCGCCAGGTCGAAACTGTGACGCGCCGCCGCGCTCGATGGCCTCATCCAGCCGGCCTGCCGACCATCCGGTGGCATCAATGACGCTGCCAGCCGAAGTCGGCCCGCTCAGCCGGCATCACCAGCTGCTGGGGTATCCCATCGGGCGCCGCGAACAGCGTGCGCAGGCTCTCATGGCGGCCCACCACATCGGCCAGCGCCGCACCCAGCGCGTCGGCATCAAGGCGCCCGCCCAGCCGCAACGCCACCGCCATGTTGTACACCGGTGACGGCCCGTGCAACTGGTCAAGGAACCACAACCGGCTCTGCGCAAACGACAACGGCACCACCGCGGGCCGCTGCCGCGCCGTCAACACCGCCCCCACCCGCGCCGCGGCATGCGCCCTCATCCATTCGGCCAACCCGGCCACGGTGGGCGCGTCGAACACTGCCCGGATCGGGACCTCGACACCCAGTTCCGCCCGGACCCGCGCCACCAGCCGCATCGCCGACAGTGAATGCCCACCCAGGTCGAAAAACCCGTCATCGATGCCGACCCGCGTCACCCCGAGAACCTCACCGAACAGTGCGGCCAACACCCGTTCCCGACGATCACGCGGCGCCCGATAGGCCACCCCACTGACGAACTCCGGGGCCGGCAACGCCCGCCGATCAAGTTTGCCGTTGACCGTCAACGGCAGCGACTCCAGCACCATGATCGCCGCCGGCACCATGTATTCGGGCAACCTGCCAGCCACAAAGCCGCGCAGCTCCGCGGATCGTTCGATCGCCGACGGGTCGTTGACATACCCGGCGAGGGAACCGACCCCTGTGGTCGGCAGGTACAGATCCGCCAGCGCCGCAGCGGTCTCTCCTCGGTGGCGTGGGTGTAGATGAGGTCCACCAGCCCAGCGGTCGGCGACCAGGTCACCGCCGTGGCGTAGCCCAGTTCCTGCCCCAGCAGATGACACTGGTCCGGCAACACCGCATCGGGCGCGGAGATGCCGGCACGCAACTCGCTGACCGCCACCCGATCAGCGGCCTCGGCCAGCGCCCGCGCCAGCGCCGCATCCGGCCATATCCCGGCATGAGGGACGCCGGTGACGCGCAGCTCCGGCAGCTGCCGCGACCGCAGATAGTCACCCAGCCGGGCCAGGCTTCCGAATCGCTGCCACGGTTCGCACGGCAGGTGGGCAACCGAGCGCACCGGCACCGGCGCCTTCCGCAGCACCACCTCGTAGCGGTAACCGCTGAGCTCGTTGACCGCACCCATCGCCTTGAGCTGCACCTGCACCGCGGCGATGTCGGGAAGGTGCTGCGGCAACGCCGCAAAAAACTCCGGCGCCAACAACAGTTCCTGCTCGGCGAGCATTTCCCGGCGCACCCGCTCACCCATCACCGCGGCCGTGTCCTCACCAGCGGTGGAGTCGGCGCACAACACCCCGGTGGTGAACGCCCGCAACAACGACAGGTTGCGCACGTCGCCGATGAACAACGCCCCGCCCGGTGCCAGCAATCGCATCGCCACGGCCAGCACATCCAGCAGATACCCCGCGCTCGGGAAGTACTGGACCACCGAGTTGAGCACCACCACATCGAAATGCCCCTGCGGCAACCCCTCCGCCGCATCGGCCGGCTGCACCCGCAACCGCACCCGATCCCCCCACGGCTGCCCAGCCACCGCCGCCTGCAGCGTCTGGATCGTCGGCGCGGAGAAGTCCGTACCCCAGTACTCGACACAGTCCGGGGCCACCTGCGCCAGCAACAGCCCCGAACCCACCCCGATCTCCAACACTCTTTGCGGCTGCAGGGCCATGATCCGATCCACCGCAGCCGCGCGCCATTCCCGCATCTGCCCCAGCGGGATCGGCGCCCCGGTATAACTGCTGTTCCAGCCCCCGAAGTCCTCCCCCAACACCACCGATGCGGCCGCGGTGGACGTCACCCCCGAATACAGGCCCTCATACACTGCCTGCCAGTGCTCAACGAGCTGCGCTTCTCGCGCCGGCTCCCGGACCAGCATCATCTCCCGATCCAGCACGACATAGCCCACCAACTGCTTGTCGCTCACCCCCTCGACCGCACCCGGGACCGTGTGGGCGGTGACCACCGCCTGCCCCACCCGAGGATGGGCCCCCAGCACCGCCTCGATCTCCCCCAGCTCGATGCGATACCCACGGATCTTGACCTGCTCATCAGCACGCCCCACATACCGCAGCTGCCCATCAGCACCCCAACACACCAAATCCCCAGTGCGATACATCCGCGCCCCCGGCGCCCCGAACGGACACGCCACGAACCGCGACGCCGTCAAAGGCCCCGGCCCACATACCCGCACCGCCAGCCCCGCGCCGGCCACATACAACTCACCGACCACACCCGCCGGCACCGCCCGCAACCACCCATCCAGCACAAACAACGCCGCCCCCGACACCGGCGAACCGATCGGCACCACATCCGCATCCGGTGACCCCGCTGTTAAAGGCGCACTGATCGCCGCATACACCGTGGCCTCGGTCGGGCCGTAGGCGTTGATCATCACCCGCCCGGGCGCCCACCGATCCACCACCTCGGCCGGGCAGGCCTCACCGGCCACCACCAATGCCGTCGAATCCAAACCCTCCGATGACAGCATCCCCACCGCAGAAGGGGTTTGGCTTAAGACGCTGATGTGTTCAGCAACCAGCAAGGCGTGGAAGTCTTCCGGTGAGCGCGCCACCTCTTCGGGCACCACCACCAGCCGCCCACCATGCAACAGCGCACCCCAGATCTCCCACACCGAGACGTCGAAGGCCAAGGAATGCCACTGCGTCCACACCTGTCCCGGCGCGAGCTCCAGGCCGGCATCCAGCGAGTCGAACAGCTGGGTGACGTTGTGATGGGTGACCGCCACCCCCTTGGGGATTCCGGTGGTGCCCGAGGTGTAGATCAGGTAGGCGACATCATCGGGGGCCGGCGCCGGCAATGCGGTGCTGGGTTGGCCGTCGACAGCGGGGTCTCGATCCGCGACATCGATGACCAGCAGATCGCACCCGTCCAGCCGATCTGCCAACCCGGTGGTGGTGATCGCGGCGATCGGCGCGGCATCATCGAGCATGAACCCGATTCGCGCCGCCGGCAGCGCCGGGTCGATCGGCAGATACGCCGCCCCGGTCTTCAGCACCGCCAAGATCGCCACGATCGCCTCGGCCGACCGGGAAAACAGCAGCGCCACACACTCACCCGGACCCACACCGTGAGCGGCCAGCAGGTGCGCCAACCGGTTCGCCGCCTCGTCGAGTTCCCGGTAGGTCATCGACAGGTCCCCGAAGGTCAGTGCCACCGCCTCCGGGGCACGCGCCATCTGCGCGGCGAACAACACCGGAATCGACACCGGCGCGGTCGCCCACTGGGTCAACACCGCCCGATTCCCGATCTCATCCAAACGGGCATGCTCAGCGGCATCCAGCAGATCCAGCGACGACAACGACCGCCCCGGGTCGGCGGTCATCGCCACCAATACCCGCTCTAACCGCGCTGCTAAATCGAAGACATCGCAATTGGAGAACAATTGCCCAGCACCCGCCGTGCTGAGAAATAGCTGATCACCGTCCCTGGTAAAGAGCAGCCCAAACTGGTCCACGAGGCCAGAATTGGTCAGGGTCGCCGATGCCGCAGAACCCGCAAGATCCGCCATATATGTAGGCGGAATGAAATTAATAATTACCCGATTCGGTGCCCGCCCGGAGCCGCGGAGAGTCGCCTTGTAATCAATAACGTGCACCGGAAACCGCTGATGCTGCAGCGCTTCTCGCATTCGCGTGTCGACATGTTCACAAAAACCAGCAACCGCAGACCCCGGCGAAGCCTTGAACACCAGTGGTATAACCCCGGAAATCATTCCGGGCACAGTCTGTGCCTCCGGACGCACACGCCTGCTTACCGGAAAATCGAGCACCACCTCTGAACCCTCAACGTCGTACCCACGGACCAAAAGTGCGCACGCCGCCGTAATCACCGACGAGCGACGCACCCCCAAGGCCTGCGACAACTCGCGGATCCCGGCAACGACGGAAGGGTCCAATTGAACCGGCGCGGAACACTCATCCGAATCACGCTCGCCCGCGCCGGAGTGCGCCAACCGATAACTCGGTTCGCCCTCCGGCGGAAGGTTCCTCGTCCAATAGGCCTGATCATCGAGATAATCGATGGACGCTTCGTATTCTAACTCGCAATCAATCAGATCACTCAGCGACCCAAAAAAAGCGGGCGGAACCGACGCGCCCGACGCCATTGCAGAATAGACAGCCGCGATCCGATGACAAACAAGACCAATGCCGACTCCGTCTGCCACTATATGATGGCAGCACACGAAAAAATAAAATTCATCTACCCGTGTCTGCAACAACGCAAATTTGAACAGCGGGCCACTAAACGGCATCAGCGCGCGTTGGATTGATGACGCTAGCCGATAGGCGTCCCGTGCAGGATCCTGCGAGCCCATGAGATCGTAGCGAGCAAGCTCAACGTCCGGGTAATCAACCGTCTTTTGGAAAACCTGGCCATCCACCTGGAAAAAGGCGGCTCTCAGTGGTTCGGCCTCGCGCACCACTTGACGGATCGCCGACTCAAACAAGCCAGCATCGATCGGGCCCGCAATTCGCACAAGCACGCCCAGCTGCCACTTCGCACCGAAGCGACCCGTTTCCTCCGCAAGCCATATGTCTAGCTGTCCGCGTGTCAGCGGAAGTGCCCGGTCATCAAATTCCATCGGACTCCCCCACTATTTAGGTCACAAATGCGCGGCCCGGTGCCACCCTCTCGCGCAGGCTCGTCGGCTGTGCATCGGTCCAGTTGTTTTCGATGTGGTCGAGACATGCGGCGAGATCCACCTCGCCACGCACCACCAGCCAGCCGGCCGTAACATCGCTGGCCACAAGATGCGTTGCTCTTGATCGGTGACAAAAACGACAGGGCTTTCGTTGTCGTTACCGAAGGGACTGATGCTCAACGGCTCTCCAGTCCATCTAGTCGACATGAGTGGAACACCACTTCGAATCTAACTGAGAGTAAGTGCGTCGGTCGACGGTTTCGGCAAAGTTACGTGGACGTGTCCCGTTCACTCAGCTCAGGAATTGGTGCGCGACGCAGGTTTCCGGCGGTGGGTGACTTTCAGTGCCGTGACCTGCAGCGCTGGATTTTGCGGTGCTGGCGTTTCGCTACCGCGCGGGCACGGGCCTCTCGAGAACGATGAACTTACCGGTGCTCGCTAGTGCCGCGAGCGACCATCGCGATGGCGCTGCTCATGCCGCTCATCCAGCGGCGCTTCGACAGCCGAGGATTTTTCGTCAACCTGCGCAAGTTCGACGATGGTGGCGTCATTCATGGTCGACCCATGGCGATCAACTCTTCGTCGTCGCTACGAACCCGTTCTGATATGGGGTCCACGTTCGTCAAGGGCAGGTTGATATGCACGGGTTGGCTACCGTAGGACGGCACTTTCGGCGGGAGTGGATCGCTTGTCTGGGATCGAGCGTGAATCTTTGTTAGACAACGGATTTGCTCATGGAACAGACGCGGATCACTCTGCCAATGCTTGCCGGCGATGGGATTTAGTCATCGACGACTGCGGCGGGCGAAATCTTCCACAAGATCGGCGGCGGCGGCAACGCTGTCGGCGGGTTTGGTCATCCGGGTGGCGATCTCGCGGGCCCGGGTGACGTATTGCGGGGCGAGGATGGTGCGGAGGTCCGCGACCAGCGATTTCTGGGTAGTGCTCGAAAAGCGCCGGGCGGTGCCCACCTTCAGCCGTTTGACCCGAGCCCCCCAGAGCGTCTGATCGAGGTCCGTCCAAAGGATCAACGTGGGGATTCCGGCGCGCAGGCCCGCGGCGGTGGTGCCCGCGCCACCGTGGTGCACGACCGCGCGGCAAGCCGGAAAGGTGGCCGCGTAATTCACCGCGGCCACCACCTTGACGTGGTCGAAATGGGGGACGTCGGCTGAAGTCAGTCCCGGCGGAGCAAACCAACGCCCGCTCGCCTAACTGCGCGCAGGCCGCGCCGATCATGGCGAGCGTGTCGGCGGGAGATTCGACCGGTATGCTGCCGAAGCCGAAGAAAATCGGCGGTGTTCCCGCGGCAATCCACGACGCGACCTCCTCATCGGCATCCGTCGGCAACTCCATCGTCAGCGCGCCGACAAAGGGCCGTTGGCCATCCCATTTCGCCCATTCGGCTGCCAGCCCGGGAAAGCAAACCTCGTCGTAGGCCTGGATTTCCAGCGATCCGCGTTCAGTGATCCGTCGCGGCGAGGGCCCTGTGGCCTTCGGTAGGCCCAGTTCACGGCGCTGCGCGTCCTCGAGCTTCTTCGCCGTGCGCCAAGCCAGCCACTCGAACACCGTCATCGCGGAGCGGACCAACGGCGCCGGCAGGATCGGAACGAGCTGGCCGTTGGCCCGCAGCGGGAAGTTATGCAGCGTGGCCAACGGAATGTCGTAATACTCCGCGACGTTGGCAGCGGGCTGCTCGAAATTCACGCCGGTGAATAGCAGGTCGGCCCCGTCCGCCAGCGACGTCAGCGTCGTGCTCATCTCCCCCCAGCACTGGATGACGGGCTCCCAACTTCGCGCCGCAACCTGATCAGATCCTGGATCCTCCAGAAGTTGCGGAAGAAATACGTCCAGAAGTCGCGGTGCGCGTCCAGAATCGCCTGCGAATCCGGCCCGTAAGCGACCGCCGCAAGCCCAGCCGACTCGGCGAAGCCAACCAGGTCGGGCGGGACGGCCATGCGCACTTCGTGCCCGCGGCGCAGCAACTCACGGCCGACAGCGACGCAGGGCTCGATATCGCCGCGACTTCCCTAGCTTGCCAGCACAAATTTCATCGCGGATCCTAGCCTTTCACTTCCCGTGCGCGTTCTGCGAAATGAAAGCGGCAGCCTCGCGCCCCTGGCTCAGCCGCCCGGCAGTTTAACCCGATACCCGCGCTATCGACCTGAAATCCAGAAGTTATGAGCAAGCGGCCGACAACACCGGACCGCCGCTGGAGAGCCCCTGCACTATCCTTCACCCGCTGCCAACCCACGGGGTTGCAATCAGCAACCAGCAAATCGGCAAAAGAACACCGTTTTGCACTGCGCAGGAGAGCCGACCGCCGTGCACGCCGGTTTGACTGCGGGCGAAGCCGTGCCGGAGACGTCCGCACGCGGCGATCGATCATGTCGTGCATCGGGGGCGAGTTTTTCTCCAGCCCGACGGCGATCCCATCAACCCCACAACGAGGCAATCGACCAGATGCGGCGGGCGCCGTTCATCTCGACCGCCCGCCGTCACCGATCAGCCAGCACGCCGCAAGCGGGCGAAATCTTCCACCAGATCGGCGGCGGCCGCAACGCTTTCGGCGGGTTTGGTCATCCGGGTGGCGATCTCGCGGGCCCGGGTGACGTATTGCGGGGCGAGGATCGAGCGGAGGTCCGCGACCAGCGATTCCTGGGTGGTGCTCGACAAGCGCCGGGCGGTGCCCACCTTCAATCGTTTGACCCGAGCTCCCCAGATCCTCTGATCGCCCCACGTCGAAAGGATCAACGTCGGGACTCCGGCGCGCAGGCCTGCGGCCGTGGTGCCCGCGCCACCGTGGTGCACGACCGCGCGGCAGGCGGGAAAGGTCGGCCGCGTAATTCATCGTGCCCACCACCTTGACGTGGTCCAAATGGGGGACGTGGCCGAAGTCATTCCGGCGGAGCCAATCAACGCCCGCTCGCCTAACTGCGCGCAGGCCGCGCTGATCATGGCGAGTGTGTCGGCGGGAGATTCGACCGGCATGCTGCCAAAGCCGAAGAAAATCGGCGGTGTTCCCGCGGCAATCCACGACGCGACCTCGTCATCGGCATCCGTCGGCAACTCCATCGTCAGCGCGCCGACAAAGGGCCGTCGGCCATCCCATTTCGCCCATTCGGCTGCCAGCCCGGGAAAGCACACCTCGTCGTAGGCCTGGATTTCCAGCGATCCGCGTTCGGCGATCCGTCGCGGCGCGGGGCCCGTTGCCTTTGGCAGGCCCAGTTCACGGCGCTGCGCGTCCTCGAGCTTCTTCGTCATGCGCCAACTCAGCCACTCGGACACCGTCATTGCGGAGCGGCCCAACGGCGCCGGCACGATCGGAACGAGCTGACCGTTGGCCCGCATCGGGAAGTAATGCAGCGTGGCCAACGGAATGTCGTGATACTCCGCGACATTGGCAGCGGGCTCCTCGCCAATTCACGCCGGTTAGCAGCAGGTCGGCCCCCTCCGCCAGCGACTTCAGCGTCGCGCTCGGTCTCCCCCCAGCACTGGGTAAACGAGCTCCCAATCTTCGCGCCACAACCTGATCAGATCCCGGATCTTCCAGAAGCGTGCGGAAACGCGTCAAGAAGTCGCGGTGCACGTCCTGCCACCGCCGCGAATCCGGCCCGTAGGCGACCGCTGCAAGCCCGCCGACTCGACGAAGCCAACCATGTCAGGCGGGACCGCCATGCGCACCTCGTGCCCGCGGCGCAGCAGCTCACGGCCGACAGCGACGCAGGGCTCGACATCGCCGCGAGTTCCATAGCATGCCAGCACAAATTTCATCGCGGAATCTAGCCTTTCAGTTGTCGTGCGCGTAGGCAACGCCACGGGCATCGGTCATTATCCCTATTTCTTCGACCGTCGGCTGGGCGTTCGCCAATTGGCTTCGGGGCTGATCGTTCGCGGTTGGTTCCGACCGCAGCGACGTTCGTAGGCGGCGGCGACTGGTAGTGGAGCACGGGCTCCGGGACGTGAGCGAGCTATGCCACTCCGGGCTGCCCGACAGCTGCGACGGCGATCCCCTGGTGTCCGTGACTACGCGATCCTCACGCTGCGGTGCACGGCCACGCCGAGGTAGCAGTTGTGTCCGGGCTAGCGGGTGATGACCAGTTCGCAGCGGCCGGATCTTCGGGTTACCGGCGTGGTGCCGGCTTACCGTTGCAGTGCGTTCGGCGTGTCAAGTTGCTCGGTGTGGTGACCGATTTCGCTGGGGACGTGGGCGCTGAGGCGGTCCCGAAGCCAGGGACGCTGAGGTAGATCTCGTTGCCCGCGACCGCTTTTCCCGGGCCCGCATTCCTGGGTTGATTGGCGCGGCCTTGGAGGCGATCGCTCTGCAACAGCTCACCATGCGGCGCACCTAGTTCCGCCGCGCCTCGCGCGGGGCCGGCGACTGGGCCGCGGTGAGCGCGATGGTGGTGGCTTTGGCCCGGACCAGGTGGTCGCGCACCTACTGCCGTGCGGCATCCTGGGCGTCAAGGACACGCACCGCGAACCGGCCCGGCCAGCCATGGCGCCCGGAGCGCAAGGCTTTCGACGGCCTCTTCGCTGGTCTGAGGTTTGGGCGCAACGCCTTGTCCTGCTTACGTATTGGACTGTCGCGGACCTACGGACGTTTACCTGGGTGTCTTTGCTCCACGCATGGGTAGCCCACCGGGTAGTGTTCCGGCCATGTGGGGTCCGGTGCTGGGGTTGGCGCTTCTGGTGGCGCTCAATCCGATGCTTCTCGGCGTCGTCCTTCTCATGATCTCCCGGCCACGGCCCGTGCAAAATCTGGTCGCCTACTGGGTCGGCTGCCTGATGATGAACGTCCCGTGCCTGCTGGTTCCGCTGATGGCGCTGCACTTAACACCAACGTTTACATCTTTTGCGCAAGATTTGGCAACCCCGGCCACGGCCGCGAGCTCTACCGCCCGGCACATTGAACTCGGCATGGGTGTACTCGCGCTGTCGATCGCAGCCCTGATGACAGTGCGCTTCTTGGCGCGCCAGCATCAGGGGGCGCGGCTGCCGACACCGGACGGTAACACGCCGACCCTGGTGCTGGACCCGAGTACACCGACCGTAATCTCGTGGCTGCAGGGCCGCGCGCAGGATTCGGCGACAGAGGGCGGATCCGCAATCCGGCGGTTGCTCGGCCGCGCCCACACTGCGTGGGACAACGGATCCTTATGGGTCGCCTTGCTACTCGGCCTCGGAAGCATGCCGCCACCGCTCCTGGTTCTATTCGTAGACACCATGATCGTCTCCTCGGGAGCCGCGATCGGCACGCAGGTCTGCGCCGCCATCGCGTTCGTCGTCGGGATGTATGCGGTTGTCGAGATGACCCTCGTCAGCTATCTGGCCACGCCAGCGAAAACCCTAGTGGTACTGCAACCGCTGCACGACTGGGCGCTGGCTCACCGTCGGCACATCCTGGTAGCCATGTTCACAGCGGGTGGGGTCTCGCTGGTGGCCTACGGCGTGGGCAGCATCTGAGCTGGTGGCCAGAGCGCGGCTGAAAATTGGCGCGGTGGTCACCTCCCGGGACGTATCGTCAACCCAGCAGAGCATCGAAATCAGTTCTGAAGCAACAGAATACGAACCCAACAGTCAAATTCGATCTAGTTCGGAAAAGAGGTCGGCGACGCAGCGTGGTCGTGTCAGATCGATGACTGCGGGTCGACAGCGACGCCGACCTTGACATCGCCATGAGTTCCATAAAATCCCAGCACCAATTTCACCGCGGAGATCTCTTGCCTTTCAGTCGTCGTCGTACGCGCATGCAACGTGAGAGGCACCGGTCATTTTCTCTGGTTCGAGTGTCGGCTGGGCGTTCGCCAATTGGCTTCGATCGCAGAGGCGTTCATTACTTGCGCCACAGCACGCAAGTCCAGTCGATGTCCACGATCTCCGCGGATACTCCATGTTTCGCGCGGTAGTCGGTGACAGCTTGCCGACACGACCTGAGCGCGTGGTAGTCATCAATGATGCAGAAACCCCCGGGGGACAGTCGCGGGTAGAGCGCCTCGAGCGCTTGTATCGTCGATTCGTAAAGGTCGCCATCAAGCCTCAATACGGCGATGCGATCGATCGGGGCACCGTGCAGCGTGTCTTTGAACCAGCCAGGAAGAAACCGGACCTGGTCATCCAGCAGGCCATAGCGCCGGAAATTCTCTCTGACTTCCGTTTCTGACACCGCCAGTATGCCCGCAAAGAGATCCCCTCTTTGCCCTTTATCTGCTTTGTACGTTGCCGCGTCCGGGCGTGGCAGGCCGGCGAACGAATCGGCTAGCCACACGCTTCGCGTCTCATCGCCATAGGCTGCCAGGACCGCGCGCATCAGGATGCAAGCTCCTCCGCGCCACACTCCACACTCGACGAGATCACCGGGAATGTCTTCGGCCAGTACCGTCTCAACGCACTGCTGCAGACTGGTGAGTCTCTCCATTCCGATCATCGTCTCGGCCTCCGCCGGCCAGCGTGCGCCCATGCGCCTGAGAGTTTTGAAAAGGAGGCGCCGCCGCAGGGGCCACCCCACGGGCATTCGCTCTCGCATCCCGTATCTGGTGAGGTTGCGTCGGATCAGGTCGAGGTAGAGAGACCGAACGTCGAAATCAGTCACAGTCGCAGCCGCCTCTATCTTGAATGCCAGTACCTACCGCCGACGAGTTTAGGTTCTCATTAGCGCCGTATTTCGGAGCTTTGCAAGATCAGACCGCTACGGTGTTCGGATGTTTACTTCAATGTGCTTGTGCTAGTTAGCAGGCATTTTGAATCAAAATAGCTGGGTTTGACTCCCAATTTCCCAGCAGCCCCCCGACACGAGCCCGAGCGCCTAGATCAAACGCGCCCTGGCCAGGTCGACACACCGACAACGCATCGACTGGCTCGCGACGGGCACCGCAGATCTATCGGCGCGCATCGAAGAGCAGTCGAATGTCGAAGGCACGCGATCAGTTCGGCGAGCCTGGCACCGATGAACGCCGCTAGTACCGCACCTCAGTGCCTGCACTACCGCGACGGGTCTTCTTGATCGTGTCCCTCATGTTTTTCGGCAGCCTCTCGGCCAAGATCCTGGGCGAGAACGTGTCGGTGACCCAGCCGCGGAGGACGCGCTGAAGCCGGAACTGACCCTGGAGAGTCGTGTCAGGGTAGCTTTCGGTGAGATCGACGAACTCGAAGCCTGTCCCCGTTTCCGTTGGCTTGCAAATGAGGAATTGCAGGTAAGGCAGGCCGAAGATGCGAGCACCCACCGCCTCCGCGAAGTAGACGGCAAAGGGGAACACCAGGGTCGGTTCGAACCGAGCCCCGTGCTGCCAGACCGTGTGCGTGAAGTCGTCCCCACCGATCCAGCCCCCGGCGCGGACTTTGGGATAGACCTTGATGAGGTCGATGGAGATACCGCGCAGCGTGTGGTCGCCGTCGATGTAGACGAAGTCGAGGCTGCCGTCCGGGATCTGGTCGAAAACCTCCGTTGTCGTCCCTCGCAGGATGATGCGCTTGTCTTCCGCGAACTCGGTATTGGCCTTGGTCTCCGCCAGGTAGGTGGCGAACCGGGCATCGTCTGCGTTGGCCGGCTTGTTCCAATCGTCCAGGTGCCTCCACGATCGACCATGTAGTACCTCTGAATCGAACTGCACGCGGCGAGCATCTCGGCCGCGAAGCGACCCCGATAGACGCCAATCTCGGCCATCGACTCGACGCGCGTGGCCCGCAGGAACTCGATCCACAGGTGAAATCGCGACGCCGAGGTCGCACACAAAGCTCGGATTGCCGGCTCTTCGACCTTCATTGCGCCCCAATGGTCTTGATTGCTTGCGCTACAGCACACTACTCCGGTCTATTCCCGTCTATGTCAACGATCTCCCTGGATGCTCCGCCATAGGCTGCCAGGACCGTGCGCAATTGGATGCAATCCCTCTGCGACACAGCCACATTGGATCAGATCGCTGGGGAGGTCGTCGGCCAGTGCTATCTCCACACAACGCTGCAGACTGGTGAGTCTCTGCATTCCAATCATCGTCTCGGCATCCGCCGGCCAGTCTAGGCCCAAGTCCCGCCGCGCCGGTGAACCATCGCGAGGACCTTGTATTCAGCTTTCGGATGGACGACCGGATGAGCCGGTTGAATGTGGACGTGGAAATCCTCGAACGCCGTCCGGAAGCCATGTTCGCTCGCCCGATACGCCTCGAAAACGCGATCCAGCGCAGACTGTCCCAGGGCTCGTCCCGCGCGGCGGCGCGCAGCGCTTCGTAGACCGCGGAATTCCAGCCTGTGCCGAACGGCTCTGTCACCGGGCCGCAGTGTCGCTGGCGGTGAAGCTCGGTTGGAGAAACTCCTCGATTGCGCCCTCATCGCGGGTGGTTGAGGTCGATCGCGAGCGCCGTGGAGATCCGCTTTATTTCCCGGCGCCAGTTGTTGAGGAGGTTGGCGTACTCGACGAACACGCGCGGCAGGGCGCGGGTGTGTCTCTCGGCTAGCAGATTGTATTTCAGCCACAAGGCACTCGAGAGCTCCGGCGAGGCTCCATTGCGCGCCGCAATCGACGCGATGACCTCCTGCGGGTGGCGCACCGCAATCACCGCCACGATGTCGAATCCGGCCAGACGCGCCGCCTCGAACCACATGCCGGACAGCCCCGTTATCCTCGGGTCCTTGATGACCACGAGCGGCGCGGCCAGCATCGTCGTGAAAAACGCCCTGATCTCGGCGATGCAGGCGGCGTTTTCTTCGGCGTCGAGCTCACCTTCCTCCTGCAGGCGCAGTGTCGGGTCGAACCAGCTAGTGCCGTGGCGGCGCAGAATTGCTTCGTTGAGACAGTATGGCTGCGCGCGGCTCCCAATGGCCAAGCGGATTGGCCGGGCTGGCGCCCACCAGCCCGGCCGGGAGCGCACCGCCGCACAACGAGAGAACCCGCGTGAGCGCCGACGTTCCGGACCGGCCCATGCCCATCACGAAAAGAACGACCGGGCGGGCCGCAGTCCCGGTCTGCGGGGCGGCGGCGGTCACGAGCAAAACTCGGCGCTTGATGCCGCGTGCGGCGCAAGGAGCGCGGTGGCTCAACCATAAGATGGTCCGGCGGCAGGCCGGCCCGGTTCCTTCGGTACATCGGTTCGAAAAGCGTTTGAGGTCACCAGTGACTGCCGCGGCCTTGAACCGTGAACTCTTGGCGCGTGTGGCCGCATGGAGTTGATCGATCTGCGCTGTCGCCGGACAGAAGGAACAAGATTCTGCGCGCGTTGGCGGCAGTGCGTCGGCTCTTGCTCACGGCAGCAGAATAGACGGTTGCCTGCCCATTTCATCCTGGATTCCGAGAGTATCGGCGACGCACCCAACGGCTCATAGACCGTGCGCCGTACGTTCGCTCAGAGGGAATAGCATCGAGGATTGGCTGAGGATGTTCTGCTCCGTTGGATTCACCAAGCGGAACTGCTACCACCCGTCCGCTCAACGCCGAAACGCCGCTGCCCGCCCTGATCAGGGCGGACGCCTGCCGGCGCTCCAGTCTGCGCTCAAACGCGGTGGGCACCAACGCAATATCGTCGTCCGAGCCCGACAGATCCAAGCCGCACTACGGTCCAAGCAGCTGGCCGCACCGGCCCAGGTCAGCGCGGCGTTCGCCACCACTACCCGCGCCACCGTGCATCATCGCCGAGCTGAACCGCCAAACCAGCAAGCTCGAGACCAGTCTGGCCGAGCATTTCGAGACACACCCGGACGCCGTCATCCACCGCTCCCTGCCAGGACTAGGTGTCATACTCGGCGCCCTTTTTGCCGGCGGCGAGGCAAGCATCCCAGGGCCGCCTAAATGTCCAAGCGGGCGAACTGGCCGTGCCGGTACTGCTCGACACACGCCGCTCGTCTGACCTTGCCGCTGGTGGTGATCGGTATCGAACCAGGCGACACCAGAACCAGATCCGCGACGCTCAGACCGTGCGAGTTGGATATCGCCGAGGTGACTTCACGCTTGACGATGGCGAGCTTGTCGCTCGCCTCCTCGTGGGACTCGCCCCGCTTCTTCAGTTCGATGATGGCGACCAGCTTCTCGGTGCGATCGTCCGGAACCGATATCGCCGCGCACCGGCCTCGGGTTATCTCCTGGATCGTCGCCTCGATGTCGTCGGGAGCAGTGGTTACGCCCGTAGACGATCAACAGGTCCTTGATGCGGCCGATGATGAACAGCTCGCCGTCGGAGATGAAGCCCAAGTCTCCGGTTCGCAGCCAAGGCCCTTCGGGTGTGCCCGCCGAAGGAGCGACAAGCCTTCCACCGAACGTGCGCTCGGTCTCTTGAGGTTTCCGCCAATAGCCCATCGCGACGTTGTCGCCGTGCACCCAGATCTCACCGACCGTTCCCGCCGGACACTCGATCCTGGTCTCGGGATCGACGATCCGCACCATCGGCGACCGCGGCACGCCGTAGCTGACCAGCGGTGTACCGCCGCCGCTTGCGCACCGCTCCGCATGGCCGCCGGACAGTTTCTCGGAGTCGAAGTGGACGACTTGCTGGTGGCTGGCCCGGTGCGCGGGTCGCCACGTACACCGTTGCTTCCGCGAGTCCGTATGACGGTCGTATCACCGTGTCGCGCAGATTGAAGCGGGCGAACCGCTCGGTGAAGCGCCTGCAGCGTCGCCGGCGTGTACCCGTTCGCTACCGTTGACGATGACGAGCACGTCCCCGAGATCAAGCCCGGCCATGTCATCGTCGGATGTTTTTCGCGCCGCCAATTCGAAAGCGAAGTTCGGTCGCCGCCGAGAATGCGCGACTGTTGGTTGCCAGCAATTGCATCCACCGGGCCGGCCGCTGCAGGAACGCCACCGGGCTCGTGAGCACAGCGCGGAAGTCCCACCAGAATCGGTGCGCAAATTCCCATGATACAAACCCATGTCGTGATAGAAGGGCAGCCACGACACAATAGTGGTGTCCGGCGGGGGAACGTTTCCGTAGTCCGCGAAGTAGTCGGACATCAGCTGTTCGAAATTGGCCAGAAGGTTTCTGTGCGAGATCATGACCCCGGCCGGCTGACGGGTCGACCCGGACGTGTATTGCAGATACGCCGTGCTCGGGCGCGTCCTCGCGGCCTCGGCGTCGGATCCTCGTCCGGGAGTCCAGGTCCAGCAAGTCGACCTCGACGACCGATGGAGCGGATCGCGCCGGACTGCGGCTTGAGCATACTCGGCGACGGTGCCTGCGACAGAGGACGTCGTGAGAATGACAGCGGCGACGCGTCGCGCAGCACCGAACTAACACGCTCATCGCTGGCGCCACCCAGCGGAACCGAAAGCGGAACCGCGATCTGTCCCGCCTGCAATGCGCCGAGAAACGCAACGATGTAGTCGAGCCCCTGCGGCGCCAATATCACCGCGCGGTCACCTGTCGACCCGCAATGCTTCGAGCTCCTGTGCGACGTTGAGTGTTCGCCGATACAGCTGCGACCACGTCAGGCTTTCGGCAACGCCGGCCCAGTCCTGCTCGTAATCAATGAAAGTGAACGCCGTGTCATTGGGCTGCAGACTGGCGCGCTCGCGCAGCACAGCCGGAACGGAAGTCTCAATCACGTGCATCAGGTTACCGTGGCCGTCGCCGCTGCACCTTCGGAAACAGAAGTTAACTAGCCGCCTGGACCTTGCCACCTGGAACCGGAGCGAGAACTCGGATCATCGGACGATGCATCCGCACGAGCCAACTCAGCCGGCAACAGCAACAGCTCCGACGGCAGATTGCGTCCCACAACGTCGGCTGATCGCTTACAGTCCTGAGCACGATGGCCTCGATCCCGTCTAGCCCAAGGGTTCGAGGCCATCGCTGGTCGCCCACGAAACCGCCACCTCAGGCGACCTCAAACCCCGACTTTTGTCACGTCGAAGTACGCTAAATTACGATTGCTGAGTCAAGCAGCGGACAAGGCTACGTAGTCGTCGCTGTGAGGAGGCGGAATGGTTTCGTTCGCGACCGATCGACGATCGTGCGCACCGCTCAGCTTCGGCGAATTCTTCGACCGTGAACACCATGGCGGTCACTCCGGTTGCCGTCATCGGCATGGCCTGCCGACTTCCCGGAGGCATCGACTCCCCAGAGCAGCTGTGGGAGGCGTTGCTGCGCGGCGATGACCTGGTCACCGAGATTCCAGCCGACCGCTGGGACGCCGACGAGTACTACGACCCCGAGCCCGGTGTGCCCGGTCGGTCGGTGTCGAAGTGGGGCGCGTTCCTGGACGACGTTGCCGGCTTCGATTCCGAGTTCTTCGGGATCAGCGAGCGCGAGGCGACCGCGATCGACCCGCAGCACCGGTTGTTGCTGGAAACCTCCTGGGAGGCCATGGAGCATGCCGGTCTCACCCGGCAGACGGTGGCCGACTCGCTGACCGGTGTGTTCGTGGGATTGACGCATGCCGACTACCAACTGCTGGCCGCCGATGCCCACGCCATGGAGGGGCCGTACGGCTTCACCGGCAACAATTTCAGCCTGGCGTCCGGGCGGATCGCCTACGCCCTGGGGGTCCACGGTCCCGCGCTCACGGTGGACACCGCATGTTCGTCTGGCCTGCTCGCTGTGCACATGGCCTGCCGCAGCCTGCACGAGGGCGAAAGCGACCTTGCCCTGGCCGGCGGCGCCTCGGTGATGCTGGAACCGCGGAAGTTCGCCGCGGGGTCGGCGCAGGGCATGCTGTCTCCGACCGGACGCTGCCACGCGTTCGACGTCGCGGCCGACGGGTTCGTGTCCGGCGAGGGCTGCGCAGTGGTGTTGCTCAAGCGGTTGCCGGATGCGCTGCGCGATGGTGACCGGATCCTGGCCGTGGTGCGCGGCACGGCCGCCAACCAGGACGGCCATACCGTGAACATCGCGACACCGTCGCAGACCGCGCAGACCGCGGTGTATCGGGCGGCGTTGGCCGCGGCGGGCGTGGACGCCGGCACGCGTCGGCATGGTCGAGGCGCACGGCACCGGCACCCCGGTCGGTGACCCCATCGAATACGCGAGCCTGGCCAAGGTCTACGGCATCGACGGCCCCTGCGCGCTGGCGTCGGTGAAGACCAATTTCGGGCATGCCCAGTCGGCCTCCGGAGCACTGGGGCTGATGAAGGCGATCCTCGCGCTGCAGCACGGTGTGGTTCCGCAGAATCTGCACTTCACCCGGCTGCCCGATGAGCTGGCCCAGATCGACACGAAACTCTTTGTGCCGCAGGAGACCACGCCGTGGCCCACCAACGGTCACGCAGCCCCGGCGGGCGGCGGTGTCGTCGTACGGGCTGTCGGGAACCAACGTGCACGCCATCTTGGAACAAGCTCCAGAACAGGCTCCCGAAGCCGCTGCGCCCGAGGACATCTCAGCCGAATCGGCGACGACGGCACCGCTGCTGTTCCCGCTGTCGTCCACCTCGGCCGACGAACTGCGCCGCACCGCCGGCCGGCTGGCCGACTGGGTGCAAGCACATGACGACGTGGCGTTGCCGGATCTGGCCTACACCCTGGCGCGTCGGCGCGCGCACCGCCCGGTGCGCACCGCCGTCATGGCGAGCAGCCTGCCGGAGCTGACCGAGGCTTTGCGCGAGGTCGCCGACGGCGACACCCCGTATCAGGCCGCGGTCGGGCAGGACGACCGGGGACCGGTGTGGGTGTTCTCCGGGCAGGGTTCGCAGTGGGCGGCGATGGGCGCCGAACTGCTGGCGACCGAACCGGTGTTCGCCGCCACCGTCGCGCAAGCCGAGCCGCTGATCGCCCGCGAGTCCGGGTTCTCGGTGACCGAGGCGATGTCGGCGCCGCAGACCGTGACCGGTCATCGACCGGGTCCAGCCGACCCTGTTCACCATGCAGGTCGCGCTGGCCGCCACCATGAAGTCCTACGGGGTGCGCCCGGGCGCGGTCATCGGGCACTCCCTCGGCGAGGCCGCGGCAGCCGTCGTCGCGGGAGCGCTGTCGCTGGAAGACGGGGTGCGCGTCATCTGCCGCCGCTCGCGGCTGATGTCCCGCATCGCCGGTGCCGGCGCCATGGCGTCGGTGGAACTGCCTGCCCAGCAAGTGCTTTCGGAACTGACGGCCCGCGGCATCAACGACGTCGTGGTGGCGGTGGTGGCCTCGCCGCAGTCCACGGTGATCGGCGGCGCCACCGCAGACGGTTCGCGAACTGGTCGCGGCGTGGGAGCAGCGTGAGGTGATGGCCCGCGAGGTCGCCGTCGACGTCGCATCGCATTCGCCTCAGGTCGATCCGATCCTCGACGAGCTGACCGACGTCGCTCGCCGACCTCAACCCGATGACACCGGAGGTTCCCTTCTACTCGGCGACCCTGTTCGACCCGCGCGAGCAGCCGGTGTGCGATGCCGGCTACTGGGTGGACAACCTGCGTCACATGGTGCGGTTCGCCGCGGCGGTGCAGGCCGCGCTGGAGGACGGCTACCGGGTCTTCGCCGAGCTGGCACCGCACCCGCTGCTCACCCACGCTGTCGAGCAGACCGCCCGCAGCCTCGACATGCCGGTGGCCGCTCTGGCCGGCATGCGCCGCGAGCAAGAGCTGCCGCACGGGCTGCGTGGCTTCGCTGGCCGATCTGCACAGTGCCGGCGCCGCGGTCGACTTCTCGGTGCTGTACCCGACTGGGCGGCTGGTGGATGCGCCGCTGCCGACCTGGACGCACCGTCAGCTGCTGCTTGACCCGCGACGGTCAGGACTCCCCGACACGCGGCGGCTGCACCGTTTCGGTGCATCCGCTGCTGGGCCCGCATGTGCGCTTGCAGGAGGAACCGGAGCGCCACGTGTGGCAGGCCGAGGTCGGCACCGCCGCCCAGCCCTGGCTCGGCGATCACCAGATCCACAATGTGGCCGTGCTTCCGGGGGCGGCCTACTGCGAGATGGCGCTGGCCGCGGCGCGCGCGGTCCTCGGCGAGGCCTCCGAGGTCCGCGACATCCGCTTCGAGCAGGTGCTGCTGCTCGACGAGCAGACCACGGTCGGCGCCTCGGCGTCGGTGTCATCGCCGGGCGTCGTCGACTTCGCGGTGGAGACCAACCAGGAGGGCGAACAAGCGCGGCAGGCCAGCGCAGTCCTGCATGCCGCAGACGGATGAGCAGCCACCCGCGCACGACATGGCCGCGCTGCTGGCCGCGCATCCGCGTCGCGAGGATGGCGCCGAGGTGCGCAAGCGGCATGGACGAGCGTGGTGTTCAGTACGGTCCGGCGTTCACCGGTCTGGCCGCCGTGCACACCGCCGAGGGAGGCGAAGCCGGCACACCGTGCTGGCCGAGGTCGCGCTGCCCGGCCAAATCCGCTCGCAACAAGGCGCCTACGGCGTGCACCCCGCGCTGCTGGATGCCTGTTTCCAGTCCGTTGCGGCCCATCCGGACGTCCAGGCCCTGCGGCGCGGGACGTGCTGGCGTTGCCGCTGGGTGTCCGTCGGCTACGCGCCTACGGTCCCGCCCGCAACGCCCACTACTGCTACACGCGGGTGACCAAAGCCGACGCCTGCCGGGATCGAGGCCGACCTCGACGTGCTCGACGAGCACGGCACGGTCCTGCTGAGCCGTGCAGGGGCTGCGATTGGGCACCGGGGTATCCGAGAACGGCCACAACGATCGGGTGCTCGCCGAGCGGCTGCTGACCATCGAATGGCAGCAGCGAGAGTTGCCCGAGGTGGACCACGCCGACGCCGGAACCTGGCTGCTGATCAGCACCTCCGCCACCGCGGATGTGGTGGCCACCACGTTGACCGACGCGTTGAAAACCCATGGCGCGCAATGCACCACCATGTGCTGGCCGCAGCACGCCGACCACGCTCGGACGCGCCGAACAGCTGCGCGAATCAGCTCGCGTGCCGGCGGATTCACCGGTGTGGTCATCCTCACCGGACCGAAGAACGGCGACGCCGAGGACCAGTGCGCCGCTGCTGGGCCGCGAGTACGTGCAGCATCTGGTGCGCATCGCCCGCGAATTGCCAGAGATCCCCGGCGAGCCGCCCCGCCTGTACGTCGTGACCCGCAACGCCCAGACCGTGCTGGCCGGCGACGTGGCCAACCTGGAGCAGGCCGGGCTGCGCGGCCTGATGCGGGTGATCGGCACCGAGCATCCGCACCTGCGCGCCACCCAGATCGATGTCGACGAAGCCACCGACGCCGAGCAGCTGGCGCGGCAACTGCTCGGCGGGTCCGAGGAGGACGAGACCGCCTGGCGAAACGGCGCAGTGGTACACCGCGCGGTTGTGCCCCAGTCCGCTGCGCCCCGACGAGCGGCGAACCACCGTCGTCGACCACGAGCACGACGGGATGCGCCTGCAGATCCGCACGCCCGGCGACCTGGAGTCGATGGAACTCGTTGCGTTCGACCGGGTTCCGCCGGGGCCGGGACAGATCGAGGTCGCGGTCAGCGCATCCAGCATCAACTTCGCCGACGTGCTGGTCGCGTTCGGCCGCTACCCCGCCTTCGAGGGGCGGCTGCCGCAGCTGGGCACCGACTTCGCCGGTGTGGTGACCGCGGTCGGACCGGACGTGACCGACCACCAGGTCGGCGACCATGTCGGCGGCCTGTCCGCCAACGGCTGCTGGGGCACGTTCGTCACCTGCGACGCCGACCTGGCCGTCACGCTGCCGGCCGGCCTGACCGACGAGCAGGCGGCCGCGGTGACCACCGCGCACGCCACCGCCTGGTACGGCCTGCACGACCTGGCCCGCATCACCGCCGGCGACAAGGTGCTGATCCACTCCGCGACCGGCGGTGTGGGGCAGGCGGCGATCGCCATCGCCCGCGCCGCGGGAGCCGAGATCTTCGCCACCGCGGGCAGCGAGCAGCGTCGAGAACTGTTGCGCGACATGGGTATTGAGCATGTCTACGACTCGCGCAGCACTCGAGTTCGCCGACCTGATCCGCCGCGACACCGACGGCTACGGCGTCGACATCGTGCTCAACTCGGTGACCGGCGCCGCCCAGCGCGCCGGGCTGGAACTGCTGGCCTTCGGTGGACGATTCGTCGAGATCGGCAAGCGCGACATCTACGGCGACACCCGGCTGGGGCTGTTCCCGTTCCGGCGCAACCTGGCGTTCTACGCCGTCGACCTGGCGTTGATGGCGGTCAGCCATCCCGGACCGGCTCCGCGACCTGCTGACGACGGTGTACCAGCTCACCGCGGACGGCGCGCTGCCGATGCCGGAGAGCACGCACTACCCGCTTGCCGACGCCGCCACCGCCATTCGGGTGATGAGCGGCGCCGAGCACACCGGCAAGCTCGTGCTCGACGTCCCGCACACCGGGCGCAGCCGCGTGGTGGTGCCGCCGGAGCAGGCTCCGGGTCTTCCGCGGCGACGGCGCCTACATCATCACCGGCGGCCTGGGTGGCCTCGGGCTGTTCCTCGCCGAGAAGATGGCCGCGGCGGGCTGCGGCCGGATCGTGCTCTACCTCGCGCTCGCAGCCAACGCCAGAGGCGCTGGCGACGATCGAGCGCATCCGCGCGATCGGTGCCGACGTCGTGGTGGAGTGCGGCGACATCGCCGAACCCGGCACGGCGCGACCGGTTGGTGGCCGCGGCGACCGCCACCGGGCTTCCGGTGCGCGGTGTGCTGCACGCGGCGGCGGTGGTCGAGGACGCCACGCTGACCAACATCACCGACGAGCTCATCGAGCGTGACTGGGCGCCGAAGGTTTACGGCGCGTGGAACCTGCACACAGGCCACCGCCGACCAGCCGTTGGACTGGTTCTGCTCGTTCTCCTCGGCGGCCGCGCTGGTGGGCTCGCCCGGGCAGGGCGCCTACGCCGCGGCCAACAGCTGGCTGGACGCCTTCACCCACTGGCGCCGGGCTCAGGGCCTGCCGGCGACCGCGATCGCCTGGGGCGCCTGGGCCGAGATCGGGCGCGCCACCGCCCTGGCGGAAGGCGCCGACGTCGCCATCGCTCCCGACGAGGGCGCGTACGCGTTCGAAGCGCTGCTGCGCCACGACCGCGCCTACACCGGATATGCGCCGATCATCGGGCACACCGTGGTTGACGGCCTTCGCGCAGCGCAGCCCCTTCGCCGAAGCGTTCCACTCCACCGGGCAAAACCCAACGGGCACAAGCAAATTCCGTGCCGAGCTCGACGAGCTGCCCCTGGACGAGTGGCCCACCCGGCTGCGGCGTCTGGTCTCCGAGCAGATCAGCCTGATTCTGCGTCGCAGCGTCGATCCGGACCGGCCGCTCTCCGAGTACGGCCTGGACTCGCTGGGCACCCTCGAACTGCGCACCCGCATCGAGACCGAAACGGGGATACGCATCACTCCCACCGACATCACCACACGTTCGCGGTTTGGCGGAGCAGCTGTGCGAAAAGCTGGCCCCCGCGAAAGCCGCATCCTTTAACGGCCCCGCATCCAACGGTGATGCGCGGCCGGACAATCGGCTCGCTGTGGCGGACCACGCCTTGTTTACCGGGCATCGCGCCACCGGCCAGGAGGTAGTCATACAGGTCGTGTGGCTTTATGAGCACCCTATCGACTTCGAGGGGCTGAGGCGTTTCCACCGCAATCTCGGGTACGGGTTGTTGGGACGGCGCATCGAGCGTTCGCCGCTGCCGTTCGCCCGGCATCGGTGGGTCTTAGATCGGGGGCCGTCGGACATCGATATCGCTGAGTGCGCCCGTCCGCGCGCTGAACTCAGCGACTGGATTGATGAACGCTCACAAGTGCCGACTGATCCGGAATGCGGGCCCGGCTGGCATCTCGGCGTCCTCCCCCTGACCGACGGCTCGACCGCGGTCAGCTTGGTGGTTTCCCACTACCTGATCGACGGCCTTGGGCTCGACGCATCAATAGCTGATGCGATCCTGGGCAACACGCGCGATCTTGGCTACCCCCCGCCGCGTTCACGCACTCGACTGCGCGCGCTGGTTCAGGATGCCCGCCAAACAGCCCGAGACGCACCTGAGGTTGCCCGGGCGCTTGTCGCGGGGGCAAAACAGGCTCGCCGTCGCCGGGAGGAAATTGCCCGATCACCGGCATCGCGACCCGTCGACCTCCGTGGAGGCGACGGCGATGACGCTGTCGTCGTGCCGGCTATCACGATCCACATGGACCTGGATGATTGGGATGCCCGCGCGAAGGCTCTTAGCGGAACGCGTAGCACGCTGGTCGCCGGGTTGGCTGCGAAACTCGGGGAGCGCATGGGGCGCCGACGTGCCGGTGATGGCGCCGTCACCTTGCACCTCCCCATGAGCGACCGTGCCGAGGGTGATACGCGTGCGATGTCAGTGTCGTATACGAGCGTCAGCGTCGACCCGACCCGGGTAATGACGGATCTGCGTGACGTCGGCGCCGCCATCAACCAGGCGCTGAGAACTCTGCGGCAGACGCCAGATGAGTCGTCGCAGCTCCTGTGGCTGGCCTCGTTCACGCCGAAGCGAGCGTGGGAACGGATGGCCGATACGCTGGCCGCCGACCCTGATCTCCCGGTGTTTTGTTCCTACCTCGGCGACACCGACTCGGCGATATGCCGCCTCGATGGCACCGACGCCGAGTGCGCCTACGCACGAGCGCCTGGGCAACACGTAACGCGACGGTGGCTTGAGCGATTAGGCGGCCAACTGGCCGTGCTGTCTGGGCGCATCGGCGGCAAGATCTTCATCACCGTCTCCGCGTACCAACCGGGCGCCGAGAACACCAAGCCCGCGTTGCGTGAGCTGGCTGCGCAGACGCTGGCTGAGTTCGGCCTGACTGGCGATATCGACTGACGAATCGCCCGTGCGGCCTCAACGCGCGACAACGCCCGCGACCGTCCGGCCGTACTCGCGCTTTGCCAGCGGTTTCGAAGGCATGGTCATCCGCAATGCGGCCCGGTCGGCGGCGCACAAACCGCCGCGCGTGCAACGGTTTTCCGATACTCCCCGCACGCCAAGCCCCCCGCCAGAACCAGCGACAGATGGCGTTGCACGCTATCCGAGCATGTTGTCACACCCACCCAAGACTGCCGGAACGGGCGTAAAAACAGAGGTCAAAACGCAGACATACTAACGAAGTCGGCCTAGTGTACTGAGTGCCGGCACCGCGATGGCCGAGTTCGCCCGGCCATCGGTTCACGGTGTCGTCGGTGTCACAGACGAATACTCCTGTCGTGAAGGGGAACACCCGATGACGAGCTTGGTCGCCGAACCGCAATTAGTGCAGGCCGCTGCCAGCAACGTAGCGGAAATCGAGTCGGCGATCGGCGAGGCCAAAGCCTTCGCCGCGGGCCCGACAACCGGTGTCGTGGCTGCCGCCGCCGATGAGGTGTCGGCGGCCACCGCAAAGTTGTTCGGCGGCTACGCTCAGGAGTATCACGCGGTTCTCGCGCAGGCGACGGCTTTTCATGAGGAGTTCGCGAAGACGTTGGCCTCCGCTGCGAGCGCCTACGCGTCAGCCGAGGCCGCCAACGCGAGCGTAATCGCAGCCGTGCAGCCGACATTGCAGGGCACGACCATCGGTTTGATCATGGGCGGCAGCGGCCTGCCGATCCCCCCGCCGTCGTACGTGGAGGCCGTCCTCAACTACGTCAACTTCAACTTCAATGTCGCCCTGCCTAACGCGCAAGCCCTGTTTACGCCCGAGGGCTACTACCCCCTGATCCTGAAGAGCTTGCCGCTCACCCCATCGATAAGCCAGGGCCTGCAGATCCTCGACAGCGCGATCAAAACCACGCTGACCAACAACCCGACGGGGAGCGTTGCGGTGTTGGGCTACTCGCAGAGCGCCGACATCTCCTCGCTGGAAATGTTGAACCTCGCGAATCCCTTGCTCAACCCGCACCCGCCGAGCGCGAATCAACTCGGCTTCACCCTGCTGGGTGATCAGATGAATCCCAATGGCGGCTTCTTTGCGCGCTACCCGGGCTTCGGGGGTCAGCCACTACAGCTCCCCGCCCTGGGGTTGACGCTGTACGGCGCGACGCCCTCGAACACCATCTACCCGACCAACATTTTCACGCTCGAGTACGACGGATGGGCCGACTTCCCGCAGTACCCGATCAACGTGGTTTCCGATCTGAATGCGTTTTTGGGCATCGCGTTTGTGCACGGCACCTACCCGAGCCTGAACCCGCTGACGGGACAACTACCCCCTGGCTACAACCTGGTGGACTTGCCGACGTCTCCTGGCTACAACGGCGTCACCAACTACTACATGATCACCACGCCGAACGGTCTGCCGCTGTTGGAGCCGCTGCGGTTGATCCCGGGCATCGGCAACCCACTGGCCGATCTGCTGCAACCGGACCTGACGACGATCGTGAACCTCGGCTACGGCAACCCAAACTTTGGCTACAGCACCGGCCCGGCGGACGTGCAGACGTATTTCGGGCTGTTCCCGCACTACAGCCAGGCACTCATCGCCCAGGATTTGATCCACGGAGCCCAGCAGGGAGCTGTCGCCTTCACGAGCGACATCCACGTGCAAACCGCCACGTCAGTGGCGAACGTTTCGCACGAACTGGCGTCGCTGGCGACACCGGGCACGGGCGGCGGGGGCCTGTCCCTGCCCGCACTGACCTCCGCGGTGACCGCAAGCTTGTCACCCGACACCATCATCCCGGAGATCCAGGGAGCAATCACCAACTTCGCCAACGGGATCTCGAATACCGCGGCGAATCTTTACGGTGCTCTGCTGCCGACCGCAGACATCGTGAATACGCTGGTCACCGTTCTCCCGTCCTATGACGTCAACTTGTTCCTGAGCGGGATCGAGCAGGCATTCAACGGCAACATTCTCGGTGGGTTGCAGTATGCACTCGTCGCTCCGATTGCAGCCGACACAGGATTGCTCACACTCGCGGCCGGTATCGAGCTAGAAGTGGTACTGAACGCATTCGGCGTCAGCCTCTAGCTCAGTAGCGACATGACGGGCTTGATCATGCAGCCGGTGCTAATCGCAACGGCCGCAACGGATGTGGCAGAGATCGAGTTGGCGATCGGGGCGGCCAAAACTGCCGCGGCGGGCCCGACCACCGGCTTGCTGGCGGCAGCCCAAGACGAGGTATCAGCGACCGCTGCCGCGCTGTTCGGCGAATACGGCAAGGGATATCAGGCACTGCTCAAGCAGGCGGAAGCGTTCCACGAGCAGTTCACTTCGGGGTTGGCCGCCGCCGCAAACGGCTACCTCCAGACCGAGGCGAGCAACGCACTGACGGTGCTTTCGGATCCGGCCGGCACCATCACGACTTTGGTTCTGGGCGCCAGCGGATACCCGATACCGTCGCAGGAGTACATCGACGGGATCCCCAAGCTGTACATCGACCCGTTCTACGGCGCCGGCACCAACGTGGGCGTGAACACGCCCGAGGGGTTGTATCCGCTGACCGGCGTCAAGAGTTTGACCTTCAACACGTCGGTGAGTCAGGGCCTGACCATCCTGAACAACGACATCCAGGCGCTGGCCACCCCCGGCTCGGGCAACCAGATCAACATCTTCGGTTACTCGCAGAGCGCCGCCATCGTGTCGATGGAGATGCACAACCTGAACCCGACCAACACCCTGGGCGGCAGCCTGCTGCCCAACGGGGTGAGCCTGAACATCACGCTCGTCGGTGACGTGTCAAATCCCAACGGCGGCTTGCTGGCTCGCTTTCCGGGTCTGAGCATGCCGAGTCTGGGCTTCACGTTCGGCACCGCGACTCCGGACAACTCCTTCCCGACCAGGATCTACACGATCGAATACGACGGCTTCGCCGACTTCCCGCAATACCCGGTCGACGTCTTCTCCGATCTCAACGCCTTCATCGGCATCCTCACCTTGCACGGCCAATATCCGTTCCTCACGCCCACCGAGCTTGCGGGCGCCGTGCACCTGACGAACACGGTCGGCCCCACCCAGACCGACTACTACATCGTTCCGACGTCGGACTTGCTGTCCCCGGGCCTGCAGGGTCTGCCGCTGCTGGATCCGGTGCGGGCGATACCGGTCATCGGAAAACCGATCGCGGACCTGCTCCAGCCCGACATGACGGTCCTCGTCGATCTCGGCTACGGCAGCACCACCCAGGGCTGGTCCACCGGTCCGCCGAATGTTGCCACGCCGTTCGGTGTGCTGCCGCCGGTGCCCGCCCACGACATCGTCAGCACTCTCGCGACCGGAACGCATCAAGGGGTGAACGCGTTCTGGGCCGACGTCCACGGATTGATCAACTCGCCGCACACCCCGCCGCTGACCCGCTTGACGTCGACGATCGATTCGGTGTCGCACCACCTTTCGACCGGCCTGACGGGGCTGACCTCGACGCTGTCCTCGCCCGACAGCTTCATCGAGGCCCTGATGACAGCGAATACCCGCTTCGCTAATGCGATTTCGGGCGCGGCGTCGGACGCCTACTCGGTCCTGCTTCCCACGGCCGATATCGCCAACGCACTGTTGACCTCGGTCCCGGCCTACGACTTCGACCTGTTTTCGAGTGGGATACAGATGGCACTCACCGGCGACCCGATCGGCGGCCTGATCTATGCGTTCGGCGCACCGGTTGCTGCTGACACCGCGCTGTTAACGCTGTTCGGCGGCTTCGAACTTCGAGTCCTCGAGCACGCGGCCCAAGAGATCGTCGACGACTTCAAGGGTGTGACGCCGGCGGCACCCGGAACGGTGTCTCTGTAACCGCGACGGCCTGGCCTCGGGAAGGCGACGAGCATGCTCACGGAACCGCAATTAATCGATACGGCCGCCGAGAATGTAGCGGAAGTTAGATCGGCGATCGGCGCGGCCAAAGCCGCCGCCGCAGGCCCGACAACCCGTGTTGCAGCGGCGGCCGCCGATGAGGTGTCGGCGGCGGCGGCAAAGCTGTTTGGCAGCTACGCCCGGGAGTATCAGGCCGTCCTTAATCGGGCGGCGGCTTTTCACGATGATTTCGCCGCCGCGCTGACCTCCGCTGCCAACGCCTACACGGCGGCCGAAGCCGCGAATGCAAGCGCGATCTCTTGGGCGCTGGGTGGCACCGGCGGCACAGCGACTCCGATGGTGGTGCAGCCCTCATTGCAGGGCACGACCATCGGTTTGATCATGGGCGGCGCCGGCGAGCCGATACCCCTACCGTCCTCCATTACCGAGGGTCGCAACTATTTGAACCAAATCTTCACGGTGCTTCCCTCGGATGCAGTTGGCCTGGTTACGCCCGCGAGCCTCTATCCGCTCACCGGTGTCAAGAGCTTGACCCTCGACGCTTCGGTGGCACAGGGCGTGCAGATTCTCGACAGCGCGATCAAAAACACGCTCGCCACCAATGCCTCTGGCAGCGTTGCTGTTTTTGGCCCGTCGGAGAGCGCCATCGTCTCCTCGTTAGAAATGGAGAACCTGGCCAACCCATTGCTCAACCCGAGCCCGCCGACGGCAAATCAACTCGGCTTCGTCCTGGTGGGTGATCAGATGAATCCCAATGGCGGCATCTTGGCGCGATTCCCGGGCTTGCCGGCAGGTCAGCCACTACAGCTGCCGAGTCTGGGGATCACTTTCTACGGCGCGACTCCCTCCAACACCATCTACCCGACCAACATCTACTCAATGGAATACGACGGATTCGCCGACTTCCCGCAATACCCGATCAATGTGGTTTCGGACTTGAACGCCTTCGCGGGCATCTTGCATGTGCACAACGCTTATCCGGGGAATCCGTCGGCGCCTCCGCCTGGCTACAACATTCAGCAACTGCCAACGTCGCCGGGCTACACCGGCGTTACCAACTACTACATGATCACCACGCAGAACGGTCTGCCGCTGTTGGACCCGGTGCGTGGAATACCGGTCATCGGCAACCCAATCGCAGACCTACTGCAACCGGATCTGACGACGATCGTCAACCTGGGCTACGGCAGCCCCACCCAGGGCTGGTCGATGGGCTATGCGAACGACCAGACCTATTTCGGGCTGTTCCCACACGTCAGCCAGGCCCTCATTGCTAAGGACCTGATCGTTGGAGCCCAGCAGGGGACCCACGCCTTCGTCAGTGACATCCACGCAGAAACCTCGGGCGTGTCGCTGGCCAGCGTGTCCCACTCGCTGACGTCGGCGCTATCGGCGCCGAGCTTGTCGCCCGACGGCATTATCGAGACCATCCAGGGGACGGTCACCAATGTCGCCAACGGAATCTCGTCTACGGCCGCGAGCCTTTACGCAGCCGCGCTCCCGACGGCAGACATCGTGAACGCCGTGGTTACCGTGATCCCGGCCTATGACCTCAACCTGTTCCTGAGCGGGATCCAACAAGCGCTCGACGGGAACGTTCTTGGCGGATTGCAATATGCATTCGTCGCTCCGATTGCCGCCACCACGGGATTACTCACACTCGCGGGTGGTTTCGAACTTCTAGTTGTGGTGCAAGCGCTGGCTGGCGCGTGAGCCGGGGCCCGGCCTCGCTGATTCCTACGGCTCGAGCACCAACTTGCCCAGCACACCGCCGTCGGCCAGGCACTGCAACGCCGCCTGGGCTTCCGACAACGGATAGCGCTGCGGCGCAGGCGGTTTCAGCCCCAAGGACACCAGCTGGCCCAGGCCCGCGGAGAACAAGGCCGCCGAACCGGGAACCTTGTTGAGGTACTCTCCCCACGCCACGCCCACCACGCTGACGTTGCGCAGCAGCAACCGGTTGACCTGGACGGAGGGGATGCCGCCCGCAGCGAACCCGATCACCAGCAGCTTGCCGTCAATCGCCAGCACGCGTATCGCGTCGTCGAAAGTCGGTCCGCCGATTGGATCGACGACAATGTCCACACCCCGACCGTGGGTGATTTCGCGCACCTTTTCGGCCCAGCCGTCGGTCAACGGCAACACCACATCGGCGCCGAGCGACGAGACATAGTCGGCCGCGCCATCACGGTGCACCATGGCGATCACCTGGCTCGCGTCCATCACCCTGGCGATCTGGATCGCCGCGGTGCCCACTCCGCCGGCGGAACCCAGCACCAGCACGCTGTCGCCCGGCCGCATCGCGGCACGACGAGCCAGCGCGAAGTACATGGTGTTGTAATTCACCAACAACGAAACCGCTTGAGCGTCATCGAGTTCCGCCGGACTTCGGACCACGTTGCCCACCGGAACCGCCACCCGCTCGGCGTAGCCACCGAGCACTCCGAACGCTGAAACCCGTTCGCCCACTTGAAAACCCGAAGTCTCTGGCGCGGACCGGACCACCCCTGCGGTTTCCATGCCGGGAACGAAGGGCGGTGGCAACTTCAGTTGATACTCGCCCTTCGTCAACAGCAGGTCGGGGAAACACACTCCGGCAGCGCGAACATCGATGACAATGTTGTCATCATCTCCGGTGACATCGTCGATGTCGCTATAGACCATTCCGGAGGGTCCCGAAAGGTCCTTTACGACACAAGCTTTCATATGTGAGCGGCTGCCCTAGAGGTTAAACGAGGCTTTTTTGGCCGCCGACAGGTCGGTGATCTCGGACCAATGGGCAGCAACATCGTCCACCGACGGTGGCTTGTCGAAGGTGACGCCGTCGTTCTGGAACAGCGCGGTGCGCTGCACCTTGCCGCCGCCGACGATGAAGACCGCTCCGTTGTCCGGGCATTCCTCGGTGCACAGGTAACCAATCACCGGTGCGACATAGTTCGGCGTCAGCTTCTCGAACACCTCGGGCGGCAGGATGTCTTGGGTCATCCGGGTCGCGGCGATGGGCGCCAGCGCGTTGGCGTGGATGTTGTACTTGGCACCCTCGAGCGCCAGGCTGTTGATCAGGCCGACCAGCCCGAGCTTGGCCGCGCCGTAGTTCGTTTGACCGAAGTTTCCGAACAACCCGCTGGTGGAGGTGGCGACGACGACGCGGCCGTAGCTCTGCTCACGGAAGTGCGGCCAGGCCGCGCGGATTACGTTGTAGCCGCCGTAGAGGTGCACCTTGAGGACGGCGTCCCAGTTCTCCGATGTCATCTTGTGGAAGGTGCCGTCGCGCAGGATCCCGGCGTTGCTCACCACACCGTGCACGGCGCCGAACTCGTCGAGCGCCGTCTTGATGATGCCGGCCGCGCCGTCCTCGGTGGCGACGCTGTCGTAGTTGGCGGCCGCACGCCCACCCGCGTCCTTGATCTCCTTGACCACCTCATCGGCCATGTTGTGGCCGGCGCCGGTGCCGTCGCGGGACCCGCCGAGGTCGTTGACGACGACGCTGGCGCCCTCCCGGGCGAGAGTCAGGGCGTACTCACGACCCAATCCCCCACCGGCTCCGGTGACGACGACGACACGATCCTGCACTCCTGGCATCAGGTTCCTTTCTGGCAGAGCAATTCGAGGCGAACAACAATCAGAACATGCGGCGCGCAAGCTTGAACGCGCGCTCCGTGTAAGGCGGGTAGATGATGCTCGAGAAGTCGGGCCGGGTCGGCTTGGTCAGCACCGACTTGCGATGGCTGAACTCGTCGAATCCCCATTTACCGTGATACGCACCCATACCCGACGCGCCGACGCCGCCGAACGGCAGCTTGGCCGTCGATACCTGGAAGGCGAGGTGGTTGACCAGCATGCCGCCGGCCGGCACCTCCTTGATGAACCGCTCGCGGGTGTCACGCGACTTGGTGAACAGGTACGCCGACAGCGGCTTGGGCCGCGCGTTGATGAAACCGATTGCGTCGTCCAGGGATTTGACCGTGACCACTGGCAGGATCGGCCCGAAGATCTCGTTCTTCATCAACGGACCATCCGGGTCGGGGTCGACGACCACGGTGGGCTGGATGCGCAGGTTCGACGCGTCGCACTTGCCGCCGGCGGCGACCCGGCTTTTTTCGTCAGACTCCGCCGCAGAGATGTAGCCGCTAAGCCGGTCGAACTGACGCTGGTTGACGATGCGCATTCCCGCCTGGTCCTCCTCGGAGCGGAACTTGGTGAGGGCGGCACCGATCTTGTCGACGAGCTCGTCGCGGATCGTAGCGTCGGCCAGCACGTAGTCGGGGGCGACGCAGGTCTGGCCCGCGTTGAGGATCTTCATCCAGGCGATCCGCTTGGCCGCGACGTCAATGTCGCCGTCGGCCGCCACGACCACCGGGCTCTTGCCGCCGAGCTCAAGGGTGACCGGGGTCAGATGCGGGGCGGCGCCCTCGTAGACCTTGCGGCCGATCTCGGTGCCACCGGTGAACATGACGCGGTCCAGGCCCTGGGCGATCAGCTCCTGGCTCACCATGCCGTCGCCCTCGATCACCGCGATCGCGTCGCGGTCGAGGTACCGCGGAACCAGCTCGGCCATCAACCGTGACGACGCGGCGGCGATTTCCGACGGCTTCAGTACCACGGCGTTTCCCGCGGCGATCGCGCCGACCGCCGGGCCCAGCGTCAGGTAGAACGGGTAATTCCAGGCGCCGATGATCAGCACCGTGCCGTAGGGCTCGTACTCCACCCAGCCGCGGCCGGGCAGCTGCGGCAGTTCGAGCAACAGGTATTTGCGGCGCATCCACTTGCGTACCTTCTTCGCCGCGTACTTCGCTTCGCCGGCGGTCGTGGCGACGTCGGCGATGAATGCCTCAACCGGGTTGCGGTCCAGATCCTCGGCGAGCGCCTTGGCGATCGCGTCCTCGTTCTCTTCCATCAACGCCGCCAGCGCCAGCAACTGCTGCTTGCGCCACTCGACACTGCGGGTCCGCCCGCTGGCGAAGGTCCTGCGCAGCCGGGCCACCGTTTCAGCCACTCCAGTTGGGGAGCCGGTTGAGGTCTTCTGCTCGGATTCTTGCGTCTTCGGTGCGACCGATTCGGTGGTCATGAGCGTCCTTCCCTTGCACACGGCGATAACCGCAATGCTAACCATCCGGTTGGGAGAGCAATAGAAAGGATTCGCCCAGGTGGCCCGAGAAGCCCGGGCTGAGTCAGGGATTGATCAGGGCTGGGTCAGGGCTTGGTCGCCGTGACGAAGCTGTTCACGAACGGCCGCGCATCCGACTGCGGCGTTCGGCCCAGCCGCACCGCTTCGTCGCGCCCACTCACCGACACGGTGGCCCAGCCCCGCGCAGCGAACCAATCCGCCGGCTCGGAGCGGCCCCCGTGATCGAACCAGAGGTCGAACGGGTTGAAGGAGGTGTCCTCGCCGCGGGCCTCACGTTTGGCCCGCAACGCGGCCCACTTCTCTTCGGCCTCTTTGCGCTTCTCTTCGTCGGCACCGAATATTTCGACGGCCGCCCGGCTGCCGGGCGCGCTCAGCTGGTCGATCGAGTCGAACATCGCTTCCTGCGCGTCGGCGGGCAGAAAGGGCAACAGCCCTTCGGCCAGCCACGCCGTCGGACGGGCCGGGTCGAAACCGGCGTCGCGCAACGCCTGCGGCCAATCGTCACGCAGGTCAACGGGCACTGCTCGGCGCTCCGTCGTCGGCTCGGCACCGTGCCGGGCCAGCGTCTCGGCCTTGTACTCCAGCACCTTGGGCAGGTCGATCTCGTACACGACGGTCTCGTCCGGCCACGCCAGCCGGTATGCGCGCGAATCCAGACCGGCCGCCAGGATCACCACCTGCCGGATACCCGCTGACGTCGCCTCGGCGAAGTACGCGTCGAAGTAGTGGGTGCGCACCGCCTGGTAGTTGATCATCTGCTGGGCGCCTACCGCGTAGTCGACCTCGTCCTCAAGGTCGCCGGCCCACCAGGCCGCCACCTGTTCCCGCACCGACTCGAGCTCGGGCGTCGACACCAGCGGCTCGGCGAACTGGTCGCGGATCAGCGGGTCTGCGCTGGCGGTTTCGCGTGCGCGGGCCAGCGCGACCATCACCGCGGTCGCCCCGACGCTGGTGGCGATGTCCCAGGAGTCGTCCGCGGTGCGCGGCATTACAAGCGCTCCGCGACCACGAAGTCGGAGAAGGCGTCCTTGTCGTCGGCCATCGGGACATTTTCGATCCAGCGGCCCAGCCGCTGCATCTCGTCGGCCGACGCCTGCGAGGTCGCGCGCCAGCCGTGGTCGTTGAGCCACTCGGTGACGTCGGCGCGGTGTTCGTCGCGGTACATCAGCTCGCCGACGTCGATGCTCTGCTGCTCGAGCCCCAGCTCTTCGGAGACCTTCTTGAACTTCTCCCGCATCTGCTGCCGGCGTTCGTCGGCGTGCGAGGGCGCGGTTTCGGCCGAGACCCGGCTCCCGGGCGCACTCAACTCGCCGATCTGGGTGAACAACTTGTCTTGCGCTTCGGCCGGCAGGTACATCAACAGCCCCTCGGCCAGCCATGCGGTCGGCACCGTTGGGTCGAAACCTGCGGCGCGCAGCGCGGCCGGCCAGTCGTGCCGCAGGTCGATGGCCACCTCGCGGCGATCGGCCGAAGGCGTCACGCCGTTGTCGGCCAGCGTCGTGGACTTGTAGGCCAGCACCTGGGGCTGGTCGATCTCGTACACCGTGGTGCCTGCCGGCCAGTCCAGCCGGTAGGCACGCGAGTCCAACCCCGACGCCAGAATCACCACCTGCCGGATTCCGATCGCGACGGCATCGAGGAAATAGGTGTCGAAGAAGTTCGTCCGCACCGCCTGATAGCCGCGCATGTGGTGCAGGTGCGCCGCGGATTCGGCGTCGATCGCCTCGATCTTCGCCGCGAGCTCCGGGTCGAGCATGGCTTCCCACATCACGCCGGCGCCCGCGCTGGTGACCAGCAGTTTGGCGTACGGGTCGCGGATCAGCGGTTCGGGCTGCTCGGTTTCGACGGCCCGCGCCGCCGCAACCATTACCGCCGTCGTTCCGACACTGGTCTTGATGTCCCAGCTGTCGTCATGAGTGCGTAGTGAACTCATCGCTTCGCTCCTTTTAATTCGATGTGAGACGCGCCCGCAGCAGCGTGCTGCGGACCGCCTCGTCGGTGAGGTCTTCGGGTACCGCGCGGCCCAGCCGCGCCATCTCGTCGCGGTTGTCGACGCTGTGTACCTGCCAGCCGTGCTCGGTCAGCCAGGCGGCGGCGTCGGAACGGTCGGGCTCGTGAAAGGTCAACGCCTCGACGTTGACATCCAGTCCCAGCCGCTCACGCATCCGCTTCCAGCGGTTGGTGTTCGCATTGGAATTGACACCGAACACCTCGATGGCAACGCAACTACCTGGCGCACTCAGCGCTGTGAACTGCTCGAACAGCCGATCCTGGGCGTCGCCCGGCAAGTAGGGCAGCAGGCCCTCGGCGAGCCACGCGGTCGGTTGGGTGCGATCGAACCCGGCGGCCGCCAGCGCGCCCGGCCAGTCGTCGCGCAGGTCCACCGGCACCGGGCGCCGCTGGGACGCGGGAACCGCGCCATGGGCTTCGAGGACGCCGGTCTTGAACTCCAGCACCTTGGGCTGGTCGATTTCGTAGACCGTGGTGCCCGCCGACCACTCCAGCCGATACGCGCGTGAGTCCAGCCCTGCCGCGAGGATGACCACCTGACGAATGCCGTCGCTAGTGGCGGCGCCGAAGTACTCGTCGAAGAAGTGGGTGCGCACGGCCTGGTAGTCGATGCCGAGCCGGTGCACGCGTTTGCCGTGCTGGTCGTCGTCGAGCCAGGCCAGCTCGGGGTCGGCCAGCCGGGCCCAGGCCGGGCCAGCCGAGGACACCAAGGTCCCGGCGAAGTTGTCGCGGATCAACGGGTCGGCCCCGGCCGATTCGGCGGCGCGAGCGGCCGCGACTCCCAGGGCAGTGGCGCCAACCAGTTCGGTGATGGCCCAGCTGTCGCCGGCAGTTCGTAAGGAGGGGGGCAACGAAGACGGGTCGTCGAGATCAGTCATGTTCTCGCCAATAGTACCCGAATAAGTTAGTTAGCCTATGCGCTTTGTGGGCCACATCACCGTGCCGGTAGGCGCCTAGCCGCGACCCAGGTCGGTCAGGCGCCGTCCTCCCAGAACGCACCCTCGAGCAACTGGCGCATGGTCTCGATGACGGCCCGCATCTCTTGATAGTCGCGGAGATAGCCGGCGTAGAAGCCCACGCCAACGAGCACGATTAACAGCGTCTCGGCCAACGATGGGACATCCGTGTCTGTTTTGAGCTCTCCGCGCTCGATAGCGTCCCTAACGGCCCAATTTAAAAATTCCCGACTATTTACGACAGCGTCATTTTCTGACCGGCCCAATTCCGGGTGCCGCTCCGATTCCAGCACGGCGGTGACCAGGAACGCTGCCACCGAAGGATTCTCGGAACTAGCATGCATCGCCACGCCCATGAATTCCGTCAGCCGGCTCATCAGCGTGGTCGCGCGCTTGGCCTGTTCGATGCCGGTCGTGACGACGAGATCATTAGTTTGGTCAACTACTTCGGCGTACAGCAGTCGCTTATTGGAGAAGTAATGATTGATCGCAGGGCGAGTCAGATCGGCGCGCACGGCAATCGCCTGGAAAGTCGCACCGTCGTAGCCACGCTCGCTGAACACCTCACGCGCAGCGCGCACAATGCGCTGACGCGTCTCGTCGGCCTTCGCCGCGGGGGGACGCCCAGGCCTTCGATTTGCCCTGGAATCCGTCGTCGGCATTATTGGATTGTGCCATCGCCGCGGTGTGGCCTTAGTGCGTTCGGCGGGACTTGACCAAACTTTTTTGTCTGGTAGTCCTCGATCGCCTTGATCAATTCGACTTTAGAATTCATCACGAAAGGTCCGTAGTGGAATACCGGCTCCCGAATAGGCCGTCCCCCCAGGATCAGCACATCAACCTCCCCGCGAATCTGCTGCGCGCCAACGGTGATCCGGTCGCCGGGCCCAAGAACGACCAACTGACCCTGGCGGATCGGGCGGGCGTCCGGTCCCACATACCCATTTCCGGACAACACATACACCAGCGCGTTGAACTCACGCTGCCACGGAATGTTCAGCTGCGCACCAGCCTGGATCGTTGCGTGCGCAATCGTGATCGGCGTATGGGTGACACCCGGTCCGCGGTGACCGTCGATCTCACCGGCGATGATGCGCAGCAACGCTCCCCCGTCGTCGGAGGAGAGCAGTTGGGCGTCGGTGCCCTCGATGGCCTGGTAACGGGGCGTCGTGAACTTGTCTTTGCGCGGCAGATTTACCCACAGCTGCACCCCGTGGAACAGGCCGCCGCTTTCCACCAGCTCGGCGGGCGGCGTCTCGATGTGCAGGATGCCTGAACCGGCCGTCATCCATTGCGTGCCACCGTCGGTGATCAGGCCGCCGCCGCCGTGCGAATCCTGGTGCGCGAATTTGCCATCGATCATGTAGGTGACCGTCTCGAAGCCCCGGTGCGGATGCCAATCGGTGCCCCTGGGCTCGCCCGGCTCGTACTCCACCGCGCCCATCTGGTCCATGTGCACGAACGGATCCAGGGCGGCGGTGCTGACCCCGGCGAAGGCGCGGACCACCGGAAATCCCTCGCCTTCATAGCCCCGCGGGCCGGTGGTGATCGATCGGACGGCGCGCTCCGTGTCGGCGGGACCGGCCGGGCGCACCCGCGCCAGCGTGAGTGTGTCTGCAGTGATAGCGGGCATTTCGATCTCCTTAAATTGCGAGTTACCCATATAACCGGACTGCAGTCCGTTTATTCCGGCTGACCTAGGATGAGCCGGTGGACGAACCGCAGCCCACCGAGCCCCTGGTGGCTCCCCCGAGCGCTGCAGGCGGACGCTTCGGCGCGTCCATCAGGAAGTCCGGCTACCTGCGCAAGTGGTTCGTGCTGGGCATCACGATCGGTGCCGTCGCCGGTCTCGGCGCCGTCGTCTTTTATCTGGCGCTGAGGTATACCGCGGCGTTTCTACTCGGCGACCTGGCCGGCTATCACCTTCCGACACCCCTCGGGGAGGGTGGCAGCCACGGATCGGACAGCTTCCTGCGCCCGTGGGCGATTCCGTTAGTGACGACGGGCGGGGCGCTGGTGTCGGCGTTCATTGTGGCCCGGCTCGCTCCGGAAGCCACTGGCCATGGCACCGACGAAGCCATCGAGGCGGTGCATGGCGATCCGCGCGCCATCCGGTTTCGCGTAGTGCTGGTGAAGATGGTGGCCAGCGCGCTGACCATCGGGTCGGGCGGTTCAGCCGGCCGCGAAGGGCCGACGGCCCAAATCTCGGCCGGGTTCTGCTCGCTGCTGACCCGGCGACTGAACCTGTCTGACGAGGACGGCCGGACCGCAGTGGCGCTGGGCATCGGGGCGGGCATCGGCGCGATCTTCGCCGCACCCCTGGGCGGGGCGGTGCTGGCCGCATCGCTGCCCTACCGCGACGACTTCGACTACCGCTGCCTGGTGCCCGGTTTCATCACCTCGGGGACGGCGTACGCCGTGCTCGGCGCCTTCTTGGGCTTCGATCCCCTGTTCGGCTACATCGACGCCGAGTATCGCTTCGAGAGAGCCTGGCCGCTGCTGTGGTTCGTCGTCATCGGCCTGGCCGCCGCGGCGGTCGGCTATCTGTACGCCCGCACGTTCCACGCTTGCGTCGCGCTCGTCCACCGGCTGCCGGGCGGGCAAGTGCTCAAGCCGGCAGCCGGCGGACTCCTGGTCGGTCTGCTCGGGCTGGTCATCCCCCAAGTGCTCAGCAGCGGCTACGGCTGGGCGCAGCTCGCCTCCGATCGCGGATCGCTACTGCAGATCCCGCTGTGGATCGTCATCGTGCTGCCGATCGCCAAGATCGTGGCGACTTCGCTGTCGATCGGCACCGGCGGATCCGGCGGACTGTTCGGTCCCGGGATCGTGATCGGGGCCTTCCTTGGCGCCGCCGTCTGGCGATTAGGCGAGCTGTGTGGTCTGCCGGGAGTGCCCGACGGGCCGGGAATCTTCGTCGTGGTGGGGATGATGGCGTGCTTCGGCAGTGTCGCCCGGGCACCGCTGGCGATCATGATCATGGTCGCGGAGATGACCGGGTCGTTCTCGGTGGTGCCCGGCGCGATCATCGCCGTCGGCGTCGCGGCGCTGCTGCTGTCTCGCACCAACGTGACCATTTACGAAGCACAACGGTTGGACCGTCAGGCGGCTCAAGCCGAACGTGAGGCTGGCTGAGCGCGCGCCGAACGTGTTGTCAGGGCCAGAAATACGCGAATTCTCCGCCATGAGAGCACGTTCGGCGCGACGCGGGCATTCGGGTCACTTAACCTTGCGCCGCGCGGTGTTGGCCGCGCTCTTTTCGGTGGACGAACCCTTGTGGGCCAATTTCCCACCCGCGCTCTCGAGGTGCGCCCGGACGAACCATTGGAACTTCTCCAGTTCCCGGGCGTGGCCGATGAGGATGTCTTGGGTGACCGGGTCGAGTTCTTCGGTCTCTTCGATGGCTTGGCGAATGTCTTCGATGACGCCGTTGTAGACCAGGTCCAGCGCCCCTAGATGCGCCGGGACTGTGTCACGGCCGACCGAATAGTCGTCCCAATCGCGATCCTCGATGATCGCGCCCGGGGTGCCCTTTGGCGACGCACCCAGAGTCGCGATGCGCTCGGCAACCTCGTCCGCATAGGCGCGTACCTGTTCAACTTGCGGGTCGATCATCTCGTGCACCCCGATAAAGCTGGGACCCACGACGTTCCAGTGAATGTGCTTGAGCGTCAAATGAAGATCGTTGTAGGTGCTCAGTTGCTTCTGCAGCAGTTCGGCGAGCCGCGCCCCCTGCTTGTCCGTCAACCCCGGAATGGTGAACTGTGTCATTGCTGCCGGGTACCCGATGCCGTGGCTGATAACCCACGGCCCCGCGTGCCAGCCTTAGAGCGAGTGAATTTGCTGCACGGGCAGCCGCGCGCCGCGCCGCGGCTCATATGCCAGGCCGCTGGCCTCGAGCAAGCGAACTACCCGCTGGCGGTGCGGGCGCATGGGCTCGAGAAGTTCCAGCATGCCGTCGTCGTCAACCGGGCGGCCAATTAACGTCCAGCCGATCATCTTCGGGATGTGGTAATCGCCCACCGACACGGCATCGGCGTCACCGAACGCCCGTTGCGCGGTCTCAGCGGCGGTCCACTCCCCGACTCCCGGCAGTGAGGTCAGCGCATCGCGCGCCCGCGCCGCCGGCCATGACACCAGCCGTTCCAGCGACTCAGCCCGCTGCGCGCAACCCACCACGGTCCGGGCCCGCCCAGGGTCGACATTGGCGCGGTGAAACTCCCACGAAGGGATGGCTCGCCACACCTGCGCCGACGGCGGTACCCGCATGCCGGCCGGGGCGGGCCCCGGCGGCGTCGTCCCGTACTTGGTCAGCAGGACCCGCCAGGACCGGAAGGCGTCGGCGCCGGGCACCCGCTGCTCGATCACCGCAGGAATCAGGGCTTCCAGGACCTGTCCGGTGCACCCTAGGCGCAGGTGCGGCACCCGTTGGTGCGCGGCGACGACGGTCGGGTGCGTCGGGACGAAATCCGACGCGTCGTCGTCGGCGCCCAGCAGCGCGGGCAGTCGCTCGACGAATTCCTCGGCTCCCTCCCCCCACGCCGCGCACTGGGCGGCGTTAGGGGCGACGCGGCTGATCCGCGCGGCGACGGGTCCGGTGGCCAGCAGGCTGGTGCGCCAGATCGCGCCGTCTTCGGCGATCCGGAAGCTCGGGTCTCCAAGGCCCCGGCGCAGTGGCGCCAACGTGTGGCCGAAGCTGACGGCGCCGGGGAACGTGACCATCATTGACCGCAATCTGCCTCCCGAGACACTATGGCCATGTGACCACGCCGTTCGACGACCCGCAGGCCGAACTGGCGTGGATGTTTCTGCAGACGCTGTGCGATGGCGCCGACAGTAATAGCACTGACGAAGGCCTGGCCCTGCTGAGCGACGACTTCACCTATTGGAGCATCGTCACCGGCACCTCCTTCGACAAGGAAACGCTGCGCACGGCGATCGAGCAACGCAGGCACCTTCTCCCAGAGCTCAATATTGAGCTGATCCGCTGCCTCAACGAGGGCGAAACCGTGGTCATCGAAGGGCACGTGGATGCCGCCACCGAAACGGGAGCCCGCTATGACACCCCGTTCGTCTGCATCTTCGACACCCACGACGGGTTGATCGTGTCAATGCGCGAATACAGCGACACCCGGGTGGCGGCGACGGTATTTCCCCGGTTCAGTTAGTCACCGACAACGGTGATCTCGGCTTTGTTGGGGTAGAAGGCGACATGGCCGGCGATCGCCGCGACGGCGGGATAGGGCTCTTCGTAGAACCAGATGGCGTCCTCGACGGTGTCGCCGGCCGCCGTGGTCACGCTGTAGTAGCTGGCGTCGCCCTTGAAGGGGCAGTAAGTGGCGGTGGCGGTCCGCGTCAGCCGGTCTTGAACGATGTCGGCGAGCGGAATGTATTGCACCGCAGGCAAAGTGGCCTCCTGCAACACCAGCGCCGCGGTGGTGTCGGCGACCAGCTCGCCATTGATGCGAACCTGCACCCGTCCGGGTGTCGGCTCGATGGTGATCGGGTGACCAGCGCTGGGTTCTAAGACTTCCCGGTGGGCCATGATTGATTCCTCCTCAGAGACGAGTGACTGGTGCAACACCGTCCGGTGCTCAAGCCTTCCCGAATGCGTAGCGGTGGTACTGCCCAATCTTCCGCAATGGCGCCACGGCGCCCAACGCTTTGCCCAACCAGCGGTTCGCGGGCGACAACAAGTCGAATGTGTTGCTGTCGAATGCCGATTGCCAAGCCAAAAGACGGACCGACGGAATCGCGTCGACGATGTCGGCGGGCCCGTCGACCGCCCAGTGCAGCTTCGAGCCCGAGCGGCGCACGACGGGGTTGAAGATCTGCGCGGTGCGAATGCCGAATGAGCTGAACGCGTCGAACTGTAATTCGCCCGACGGGAATCGGTCGGCGACGCGACGCAGCAGCGCCAGCCCGTCGTCTTTGGTGAGGTACGGCGTCAGGCCTTCGCCCAGGAGCAGGGTGGGATGGTCGGTCGGTATTTCGGCCAGCCAGGACGGATCGGTCACGGACGCCGGCAGCATTTGGTAATTCGCCCGCCCGGGATACACGCGTTCACGCAGCCCGATGACTTCGGGATGGTCGATGTCGTACCACCGCACACCCGTGGGTGGATCGAGTCGATACGCCCGCGCATCCAGGCCGCAACCGACATGCACCACTGTGGCTTCCTTGTGCACGGCCAGGAACTGTCGCGTCCAGTTGTCGAAGTGCAGGGTGCGGACGGCGACCGACGGAGCCTGGCGCGCATTGATACCCGTTGCGCCCCAGTCGTAGTCGATGCGTGCCACCGCAGCCTTGGCGTAGTGGTCCCGCAGGATAGAGCGCGGTGCATCCGCGTCAAGCGCCTTGGCGTACAGCGTCGCGAGCATGGTTTGAGGCGGGCCGTGCAGGTCGACCCGGATGCGCTCCACGTAGGCGAGCTTATTCAGACTTGGTTTTGCCTGCGCTGCGCAGCGCGGCCCAGAACCGGGCGGCCTCGCGAATCGATTCCTCGACCGGGCGCGGCTGCCAGCCCAGCTCGCGGACCGCCTTGCTGTGATCGACATCGGCTTCAGCGCGCATCATTTGCACCGATTTGAGGCTGAGTTCGGCGTCTTTGCCGGTGAGCCGGGCCTTCAGGCTGCCCAGCGCGCCCAGCGCATACAGCGCCGGCACCGAGATCGAGCGTGCCGGCGGCCGCACACCGGCCTCGTCGGCCGCGATCCGCACCACGTCCGTCAGCGGGATCATCCGCTCGGAGATGAGGTAGCGCTGCCCGACGCGCCCGTGTTCTGCGGCAAGAATCATTGCTCTGGCGGCATCGTCGACGCCGACGACTTCCAGCCGAATGCCGTTCATCACGAACGGCAGCTTGCCGAACACCGCGCCGGCGATGAAGGCGCCGTGCGGGGTGCGGCCCCAGTCGCCGCTGCCGTAGGTCGTCGAGACGCACATCGCGACGGCGGGCAGCCCGGCCTCGGCCACGTACCGCATCACCAGATCCTCGGCCTGAACCCGGGATTGCACGTAGGGCGTCAATCCGCGCGAGCCGATCACGTCGTTCTCGGTCGCGATATGGCCATGGCGTCGGCCCACCGTCGCGTAGGTGCTGGTGAAGATGAACCGATGCAAATCGGGCTGTTTGACGGCGACGTCGAGGACGTTGCGCAGGCCCTCGACGTTGGTGTGAAACAGCGGCGAGGGGTCGCGCAACCAGGCGCGGGTGTCGACGACGCAGTAGTACACGTCGTCGACGCCGTCCATCGCTTCGCGCACCGCGTCGGTGTCGAAGACGTCGCCGTGAAAGCGGGTGACCTCGAGGTCATCGATGGCGCGGGTGTTCGCTTTCGGCCGCACCATGGCGCGTACTTCTTCGCCGTCGGTGACGAGTTGGCGGGTGACGTGTGAACCCAAGAAACCGTTGGCGCCGACCACCAGTTTGGGTTTGGCGCTCACTGCTGTGCGCCCATCTCGCGCATCCAACGCGCGGCATCGTCGTCGAGCGTGCCCAGCTCCTGCGCCTTGCGGCACCACTTCATCCCCGCCTTCAGGAAGCGCAGCGGGTTGTAGATGTCTTCTTGCCGACGCCACAGTCCGTCGCCGGCATAGGTGATGATCGAGATGTTGGTCGCAGTGATCACCGAGCCGTCGCCGGGGTCGCGCATCGGGTTGTCGAGCTCCATGATGATCCGACCGGTGGGCTCGTCAATGACCGACCATAACGACGGGAACTCCACCATGTGGCTGCCCGGGAAGGTCGTCATCGTCCGCTCAATCCAGTCGCGCACCTGCTCGCGACCTTTCATCGTGCCCATCGCGTGCTCGATGTAGTCGACGTCGGGCGTGTAGTGCTGGACCCAGGCGTCCCAGTCGTGTGTCTGGGCGGCGCGAGCGACGGTCTCTTCGAATTTTCCGAAGGCAGCAACCAATTCACTGCGCGGGAACTCTGGGCTGGTCACGAGCCGTTACACCTCACGGGCGGAGTGTAGCGTGGCCCCTGAGGAGGACAAACAAATGGCAAGTACACAAAAAGCGATCCTCGCCGGCGGCTGCTTCTGGGGAATGCAAGACCTGATCCGCAAGCAGCCGGGTGTGCTCTCGACCCGTGTCGGCTACAGCGGCGGCGAGGTCCCCAACGCGACCTACCGCAATCACGGCCTGCACGCCGAGGCCGTCGAAATCGTGTACGACCCGACGGTTACCGACTACCGCACGCTGCTGGAGTTCTTCTTCCAGATCCACGACCCCACAACGAAGGACCGGCAAGGGAACGACAGAGGGACCAGCTACCGGTCGGCCATTTTCTACCTCGACGACGAGCAGAAACGTGTCGCGTTGGACACCATCGCCGACGTCGAGGCGTCGGGGCTGTGGCCCGGCAAGGTGGTGACCGAGGTCAGCCCCGCCGGAGATTTCTGGGAGGCCGAGCCCGAACATCAGGACTACCTGGAGCACTACCCCAACGGCTACACCTGCCACTTCGTGCGTCCTGGCTGGAAGCTCCCGCGACGGGCCAGCGCTAACACCTAAACTCAGCGACGGCGCACGACGATCCGTCCACCATCCTTCGGGATGTAGGCGACACCGCGGCAGTACCAGCCCTCCGCGGGGGCATCGGTGGCTTCAATCATCAAGTGGCGCAATACTGTTCGAAGTACCACGTCCATCTCCATGTTGGCGAATGCGGCCCCCACACACCGGCGGGTGCCGCCACCGAACGGAATCCACGCGAAAGCCGACGGCTTGGATCCGAGGTACCTCTGCGGGTCGAAACGCTCCGGGTCGGGGAAGACGTTGGGGTTGTCGTGTATCTGCGCGATGCTCACGATCATCGAATACCCACGTGGGATAACCCATTCGCCGAGCCGGTAGACCGGGGGGTAGATGCTGCGAGCCGCGAAATCGATGACGGTCCTGGACCGTTGGACTTCCAGGATCGTCGCCTGACGCAACTCCTGGCGCTCGCTGCCGGCCTCCGCGACCAGCGCAGCCAGCAGATCGGGGTGGCGGGTCACCCGCTCGAACGCCCAGGCCAGCGTGGAAGCGGTGGTTTCGTGCCCGGCGGCCAGTAGGGTGAGCAGTTCGTCGCCAATGTCCTTGCGCGACATCACCGAACCGTCGTCGTAGGTGCTGCGCAGCATCATCGCGAGCACATCGGTGCGCTCGGCGAAGTTCGGGTCCGCGCGCTCGTCGGCAATTAGCTTGTCGATGACAATGTCGTACTGGCGGCGCCACCTGTCCAGCCGGCCCCACGGGCTGTAGCGTCCATAGCTCCGTTTGGGTTTCGGCAGTGCCGCCAAACGCGAGCCGAGGGTGACCCACGGCGGGATCAGCCGACGCAGCTCGTCGAGTTCGGCTCCGTCGGCCCCGAAGACAGCGCGCAGGATGGCGTTGAGCGTGATGTGCATCATCGACGGCAGCGTTGGGAACGGTTGGCCTTCCGGCCATTTCGCGATCTCGCGCAGGGTCTCTTCTTCGATGATCGCCTCGTAGTTCTTCATGCTCTTGCCGTGGAACGGCGGCGCCAACAGCCGACGCCGACGGCGGTGCTCCTCGCGATCGAGGGCGAACACCGAACCGCTTCCGAATAGCCGGCTGAGATTGGGCTGGATATTGCCCAGCTCGTCAGGACTGGTGGTGAAGATCTGTTTGGCCAGCTCCGGCTCGGCGACCACCACGACGCGGCCGAACATCGGCACGTTCAGTGTGAACACGTTGCCGTGCCGGCGCACCAGGCGTGGAATTATCCACCGCCGCGACATCGCAAAAGCCAGGCCCTGGAACACCTTTGGGAGCCGCGTGGCAGGGGGCAGTCTGACTGCGGGTGACGCCGGTGGGGCGATGACTGCTTCGCTCATGGCGGGATGCTCCCAACATCTGCCCCCGAAGTCGGGGTTGGTACGGCGGTGTACCGGGGCTTTCCCGGAAACGGTACTCTGTGGTACCAAGGATGACAAGATACTAGAAGGGGGCGTCGTTCGTGACACAATTGGCAAAAGCGGCCGTCGACCCAGTTCTCGAAAACTCCGACCCGTTCCGGCTGCGGCTACTCGAGGGGCTGGCCGCCTCGATCTGTGAGCGCGGATACCGTGCCACCACAGTCGCCGACATCGTCCGCCACGCGCGCACCTCGAAACGCACGTTCTATGACCAGTTTCCGGGCAAAGAGCAGTGCTTTCTGGAGCTGCTGCGCGTCGACATCGACAAGCTCGGCGACAGCATTCAAGCGGCTGTCGATACCGGGGCCGACTGGCACCGGCAGATCCGTCAGGCGGTCGAGGCCTACGTCGGGTACATCGAAGCGCGGCCGGCGATCACCTTGAGCTGGATTCGCGAGCTCCCGTCGCTGGGCGCCGTCGCCCGCCCGCTGCAGCGGCGCGGGTTGCAGCTGTTGTCGAACCTGCTGATCAATCTCAGTGCCAACCCTGGCTTTCGGCGAGCTGACTTGCCGCCGTTGACCGCGCCACTGGCCGTAATTCTGCTGGGCGGCCTGCGGGAACTCACCGCGCTGGCCGTCGAGGACGGGCGACCCGTCCGGGAGATCGTTGAGCCAGGAGTGGATGCGTCGGTGGCTCTGCTCGGGCCTCGACACTGAGCAGCGCGAGGCCTGAGTCGGATTGCCCGGCTCCTCAGCGGGCTAGGCTCGTCGCTATGCGGCTATTCACCCGAAATCAGCTCAAAGGCACCATCACCGAGGTCGACCTTGGCAGCGTGATGGCGATCGTCGCGATCGGCGCCGACTAGCCGTGGCGGCCACCATGCGCGCCGAACGCTTCTACGCCGACGGCAAAAGGATTGCGCTGGAAGATGTTCCGATCCCCGAGCCGGGACGCGGCGAAGTTCTCGTCAAAGTCGCTTTCTGCGGGATATGCCATTCGGACCTGAGTCTGATCAACGGCACGTTCCCGACCCAGTTGCCGGTCGTGATTCAGGGCCACGAAGCCTCGGGCACCATCGCAGCACTGGGACCCGAAGTGACCGGCTGGAAGGAGGGCGATCGGGTAGTGGTTGCCGCCGGCCGACCGTGCCAGAGATGTCCCAACTGCCGACGTGGCGACGTAGTGAACTGCCTGAAGATCCAACTAATGGCCTTTGCCTACGACGGCGCGTGGGCCGAATACACTGTGGCGCAGGCCGCCGGGCTGACCCGCGTGCCGGACAACGTCCCACTGGAGCAGGCCGCGATCCTGGCCGATGCGGTGTCAACGCCGTACGGCGCCGTGGTCCGAACCGGGAAGGTGGCGATTGGGGAATCGGTCGGCGTGTGGGGTGTCGGCGGTCTGGGCACCCACGTCGTCCAACTCGCACGGCTGGTCGGCGCGCTACCGGTGATCGCCATCGACATCAACCCGGCCGTTCTGGATCGCGCCCTGGAACTCGGCGCGGACCACGCGTTTGACTCGCGCGACGAACAGTTGCGCGACAAGATCGCCGAGGTCACCGAGGGCCGGAAGCTGGATGTGGCTTTCGATGCGGTAGGCCTGAAAGCGACGTTCGAGCAGGCCCTTGACTGTCTGACCCCCGGTGGCCGTCTGGTGGGCGTCGGGATGAGCGCCGAGGCACCAACCATCGGGCCCACCTCGATGTTCGGCCTGACCCGCAAGCAGGTGTTCGGTCACCTCGGCTACCAGAACGCCGACATCGCGACTCTGGCGAAATTGGTGTCGCTTGGGCGCCTTGATGTTTCGCGTTCGATCAGTGAGATCGTCGCACTCGAAGATGTCGCTTTGGGCATCGAGATGCTGGAGCGTCAGGACGGCAACCCGATCCGCATTCTGGTCAAGCCCTGAGGAAGGCGCGAATCCGGTCCAGCACCAACTCGGGTCGCTGCTCGACGATCCAGTGGCCCACGCCGTCCACCAGCTCGATCTCGAAATCACTTGCGCGGTCAGCATATCCGTCCAGAATGTCGGGCGTGATCACCGGATCGCCGGTGCCGTGTAGCCAGCGAATCGGCACGTCGACGCGGGTGTCGAATTCACCGCGAACCCAGCGCAGCACCTCCTTGGTCTGGAATGCGCGATACCAGCGCGAACCGGCCTCCGCGTGCCCGGGCTGCCGCATGCACGCGACATACATGCGAATGTCCTTCTCGGGCACGCCGAATCCGCCGGCGAGCGTTCGCAAGTAACGGCCCTTCCGATCTCCGATCACCCGGGGGCCGATAACCGGGAGCACCATCGGGATCTGGTACCAGAACCGCCAGATGTTGCGCAGCGACGAGAGACTGGGCGTCACCCAGGGCGCCGAGGTGTTCACGCCCATGAAGCCGGTCACCTTCGAGGGATGCCGCAGCATCATGATGAACGCGACGGGGCCGCCCCAGTCGTGGGCGACAAGCTTCAGGGCGTCGACGCCCAACTGATCGAGAACGGCGGCCAAGTCCTCGGCCATCTCGTCCTTGGTGTAGCTGGACCGGGGCGCCGAGCTCCAGCCGGCACCGCGCAGATCGGGGCACAACACCCGGTAACCGTCGGCAGCCAGCGGTCCTATCAGGTCATGCCACTCCCACCAGTTCTCCGGGAAGCCGTGCACGAGCATCACCGCCGGACCATCGGCAGGCCCGGCGTCGGCGACATGGATCGTGACGCCGGATCCGAGATCTACATACCTGTGTTCGACACCGTCGAGGGCGGGCATTTCGGGCATGCCCCAGAGACTAGGCCAGGAACCGCTCGACATACGGCGCGAAGCGGCAACGCAGATCGTCCTCCTGCAACCCGAACATCTCGGGAGACGTCTGGACACTTCCCAACCGGCCGCGCTGATGACCACCCAGATAGTCGGCTACAGTGCCGCGCACCGGTTCGGTGAACGGTTCGCCGGCCAGTGCGTAAACCCGCTCGGCAACCCCGATTTCGTCGGCCATGAAGTCATCGAATCGGATGTCGATCGAGCGGTCCGGTCCAATGGTGTCGCGGTCGCGAACCAGTGCATTGAGCATCTGCTCGAGACGCTCGATCCAGGAATGCGCGATCTGTTGCACCGGCACGGGTGTGCGGTGCATGCGGGCGGAGTAGGTGATCATCGCGACCATCGACAGCGCCACCGGGACCGGGTCGCGGTGCGTGAACACGACGATGCCGCCGGGGAAAACACGGTCCAGCACCGGCACCTGCTCGAGGTGTTGCGGCGACTTGAGCAGCCAGCGCCGCCCTCCGCGCAGGAACTGCATCGCCTTGAGCTGCGTGGCCAGGTACTCGTAGTGCGGCGTCTGATCGTGGGCCCGGTAATAGTCCCGCCAGCGCGGCACCTCGGCGAGCGTCTCGAACAGCATCGTCGAAATGTCGTTGGCGAGTAGCTGGATCTCTTCGTGGACGTGGTCGGTGGTCATCTCGTGCATGAGCGCGAAATGCGGCATCACCATGTTGACCACCCCGACCGCGACGTCCATTCGCGCTCGCCGCGGATCCGGTTCGACGCCTGCCTCGGCCGGCTGCGGAAACGGCTCGTTGCTTTCCCAGTACGGCATGGTGCGGAAGGTCTGCGCCGCCGCCAGCAGGTTGTGCAGGTGGGTCGTGCCGGTGCGGGGCAGGCCGGCGATCACCACCGGCGGCTGCAGGTCGATGTCGCCGATCTCGGGGTGCCGGCGCAGCAGGTCGGTCAGCAAGAGCCGGTTCTTGAGCAACTGCAGTAGTTGCCCGTAGAAGTTGACCACCCCGGCGCCGTGCAGGCCGTCGATCTCGCGCAGCGCGCTGAGGTAGACGTCGAACCGTTCGCGGTAGTCGTCCGGGCCGAAATCGTGCAGGCCGGTGTCGGCGCTGGCTTGGGTGTGCAGCGCGTCGGCGTCCAACGGGCACTGGGGGGCCATCGCGGCCATCATGTCGAGGATCTGCTGGGCCTCGGCGCCGAACTGCGGCTCGGCCAGGTCTTTTAAGCGAACGACGTCGGTCACGGCGACTTATGTTACTCTGAGTTTCGTAATGGTTGTTGATTTTGGCCGGCCCCGTAACCCACGCATCGACGGTGCGGTGCTGCGCGCCACGGTCGAGCTGCTCGCCGAAACCGGCTATCCCGGGTTGCTGGTGTCTGCGATCGCCGAACGGGCCGGCACCAGCAAGCCCGCCATCTACCGGCGCTGGCCGAGCAAGGCGCACCTTGTGCACGAGGCCGTGTTCCCGATCGGCGCCGCGACGGCCCTTCCCGATACCGGCTCGCTGCCCGAAGATCTGCGCGAAATGGTGCGCCGTGCAATGGTTTTCCTGACGACACCGGCCGCAAGAGCGGCGCTGCCGGGGCTGGTCGGCGAGATGGCGGCGGATCCGACGCTGCATTCGGCGCTGCTGGAGCGGTTCGCCGGCATCATCGGCGGTGGGCTGGCCGAACTGCTGGAACGGGCCGCGGCGCGAGGCGAGGTTCGCGCCGACCTGACCGCCGGCGAGTTAACCGAAGCCATCGCCGGCATCACGCTGATCGGCCTGCTCACCCGCCCCGCCGCATTGGACGACACCTGGGTCGATCGCACGACCACGTTGCTCCTGAAAGGAATCAGCGCATGACGCATGAATCGACCGCCGCGTGGCGCGAGCTGCTGGCGACCCTCGGGGACCTGGACCACGGCTTCCTCCAGGGCGACCGCGCGGTCACCGACGACCGGCACATCGCCGACGGCTATCGAATGCTGGCCGCTACCTTGGGCGTGGCCTTCGACAGCTACTTGTTTCCCGAACCCGGCCGGCCGCAGTTCGTCGCGGTGAACACACCGTTCCGCCGCGATCGCCGCTGGGGCGGCGACAACACCGACGCGTACTACTTCATCTGCCCCGTCGAGCCCACCCGGCGCTACCGTATCAGCGGTAATAGCGGTGACAGCGTGTACTTTTCGGTGACGGCATACAACGAACCATCCCCCGGCGCGTGGTCGGACCGGGTCGTCGCGATCATCCGGGACACCGACCTCGACATCGACGAGGACGGCAATTTCAGTTTCGAATTCCCCGCGACGGCCGACGCCGCCGTGCTGATGACCCGCGACTATCAGGCCGACCCCTTGACCGGCCGCCCTGTTTCCTGGCACATCGAATCGCTCGACGAGCCGGACCCGATCCGGCACGGGGATGCGGAGACCGCGGCCCAGCTGCGGGCGACGGCAACCTGGCTGCGCACCATGTTCGCCATCGTTCCACTCGCTGTCGGAACACGATCAGACGATGAGCACGCCCTTGGGCACGAAACCGCTCATGCCGCAAACCAATTCGCTGACCCTTACCAGGTGCCGGACGCCAACTTCGGCTGGTCGGCGCGTGACGCCTGTTACTCGTACGGCAGTTTCGTGCTCGACGACGACGAAGCCCTGGTCATCACGCACCAGCCGCCGTCCTGCCGGTTCTGGAACCTAGTCGTGTGGAACCAGTTCATGGCCACCTATGGCGCCTCAGATGCTCGTTGCTCCCTCAACGGCCACAGCGCGGTACTCAACAGCGACGGCTCGGTGACGATCGTGTTGTGCCGCGGAACCACGCCACACCCGAATTCGCTTACCGCACTGGGATACCCGCGCGGCAACCTTGCTTTCCGGTGGTTCCTCGCCGACGGCGTACCGTCGCGGCCCGAGGTAGAACTCGTCAAGATAACCGACGCGCCGACCAACGTGTACTAACCCCCGCCCGCATTCACCGAGCATGCACTGAGGGCGGAAAAATCGCGAAAAAGTCGCCACCAGTTCACGTTCGGCGAACCAGCTCGATTGCCCGGCCCAGAGTGTCCAGCTTCTCGTCCACGGTGTCCCCCGCCGGATACAGCCGCACGGTATTCACGCCGACGTCCCGCCAGACGGCGAGTCGCGCGCACACCATCTCTTGAGTACCGATCAGGGTGGTGGCCAACACCATCTCGTCGGTCACCAGCGCGGCCGCGCCGTCACGGTCGCCGCCCTGCCAGCGCTCGCGCACCTCGGCCGCGACGTCGGCCCAGCCCTGCCGGCTGTAGGCCTGGTTGTAGAAGTTGGTGCTCGACGACCCCATCCCACCGAGGCTGAAAGCGAGTTCTTTCTTGCGGGCGGCGACCATGCCGGTGAGTTCGTCTTCGTCGGCGGCGAAGGCGACTTCGGCACCTTGACAGATGTCGATGTCGGCACGCGTGCGGCCGGCTGCGGCCAGCCCGTCGTCGAGGTGGGCAAAGTACGCGTCGTCGGCGCCTTCCGGCACGAAGCTGGTGCCCAGCCAGCCGTCGGCAATCTCACCGGTCAACCGGAGCATCGCCGGTGACAGCGTGGCCAGATAAATGGGAATGACGTGCTCGGGCCGTGTGGACAAACGCATCGGCTTGGCTTCCCCGCCGGGGCGGGGAATCTGAATTTCCTTGCCGGAGTAAGAGATCTTTCCGCCCTCGAACACCTGCCGCACGATCTCGACGGTCTCGCGCATGCGGGTCAACGGCCGGGCAAACGACACTCCGTGCAGACCTTCCATCACCTGAGGCCCGGAGGCGCCCAGGCCGAGCAGGAACCGCCCACCGGACAGGTTGGACAACGTGATCGCCGTCTGCGCGACGAGCACCGGCGAGCGGGTGCCGACCTGAATGACGCCGGAACCAAGCAACATCCGGTCAGTGCGGGCCGCGAGGTAGCCGATAGCCGACGGGGCGTCTGTTCCCCACGCCTCGGCGACCCAGCAAACATCCAGGCCCAGCTTTTCGGCCTCAATGACGAAGTCGACCACCCCGGGTTGGGATAACTCGACCGTCGTCGCGGTCCGCATCACCGCACCCCGTGTTCGGCCAGCCGCTTGATCGCTCCGAGGGTCTTGTCAATCGCGGCCTCGAACTCACGCAGCCGCACGAAGACGATCTTTTCTTCCTTATCGGGCATCGAGTCGATCGCCACCGACAGGCCGGAGCGTCCCGGGCCCATCTGCGTCCAGAAGCTGAGCGCGGTACCACCGTCGCGGGGAGTCAGGCGGAAGCGCCACTTCGCCGACGGATTATCCGGGTCGCCCACGGCCCAGGCGAATTCGTGCGGCGCATCGAAGTCGATGATCTGCGAGGTGGTGCTCCATTGACCGAACGCATCGTGCTCGTTGTATCCGACGAAGCGGGCACCGACCCGGGGCTCGGTCGCTCCGTCGGCCCACTCCACCCGCTGCAGCTCGTTGCTGAGCGTCGGCATCAGCTCGATATCGGAGACCAGACTCCAGACTCTTTCTGGATCGGCGTCGATCCAGGTCGATGCTTCCACTGTTGGGTTGTCCGCGTAGCGGGCGCCGGTCCATTCCACGGCCCCATTGTGCTCTCACCCGGAGGTGGGCAACACCCGCCAATTACGCGGCGACGAGCTCTCGATCGACCGGCTTCGTCTTGCGCGACTCCGGCAAGGCCAGCTTGACGATCTTGCGGACAACGGTGCCGAACTGCCGCGGCAGCGAGCCGCTGTTGTAGGGGACGCCGTAGCGTTTGCAGATCTCTTGCACCTCCGGCGCGATCTCAGCGTACCGGCGCGCCGGAATGTCCGGGAACAAGTGGTGCTCGATCTGGTGCGAAAGATTGCCGGACAGCAGGTGGAAGATCTTGCCGCCGGTCAGGTTCGCCGAACCGAGGACCTGACGGAAGTACCACCCGCCGCGAGACTCGTCCTTGGTCTCCTCGACGGTGAACTCCTGTGTGCCGTCGGGGAAGTGGCCGCAGAAGATGATCATGTAGGACCACACGTTGCGCATCAGGTTGGCCGTGAGGTTGCCGGTCAAGACGAACGGCGCGAACGGTCCGGCCAGCAGCGGGAAGGCGACGTAGTCCTTGAGCGTCTGCCGGCGGGTCTTCTTCCAGATCTGCTTGAGGGTGTCCTTTTTGTCGCGGACTCGGATCTCGCCGGAACGGATCTTTTCGGTTTCGAGCTCGTGCAGCGCAACGCCGTACTGGAAGAGCACCATCAGCAGGAACGCGTAGACCGGGTTGCCCAGGAAATACGGGCTCCACTTCTGGTCTTCGCTCATCCGCAGGATGCCGTAGCCGATGTCGCGGTCCATGCCCACGATGTTGGTGTGGGTGTGGTGCATGTAGTTGTGCGAATGCCGCCACTGATCGGCGGGGCATGCGGTGTCCCACTCGAAGGATTGGCCGGAGATCGCCGGGTCACGCATCCAGTCGTACTGACCGTGCATGATGTTGTGGCCGATCTCCATGTTGTCGAGTATTTTCGCGATGCCCAGCATCCCGGTACCCAGCGGCCACGCCGGGGGCAGGAACAACAGGGCGCGCCCGCCCACTTCCAGCGCGCGCTGGGTTTTGATGACGCGACGGATGTAGTCGGCGTCCTTCTCGCCGAGGTCTGCCGTCACGCGTTCTTTGATCGCGTCAAGCTCGCGGCCGAATGCGTCGGCCTGCTCGGGGGCGAGGGTAATCGTGTTGTTGGACATGAGTTTTCCTCCTAGAGAGCGATTTCGACATCGCCGACCGGGATGGACACGCAGATCTGCACGTCTTCTCCCGCGCCGGTGGAGACCGAGCCGGTAGTCAGGTTTCGCACAGTGCCGGCGGCCTTGCGCCGTGTGCAGGTGTGGCAGATGCCCATCCGGCATCCGCTCTGTGGTGTCAGGCCTGCCGCTTCGGCCTGTTCCAGCAGCGAGCGGCCGTCGTCGGTGACGTCAATGCCGCTCTCCGCAAAGGTGATTCGACCTCCGGATGGATTGGCCGACGGCGCGAACACCGGCGGCACGAAGCTCTCGGTGCGTACGTTCTCGCAGTGCTGCTGGACCGCCTCGACCAAAGTGGTTGGACCGCAGACGAACACCACGTCGGGCGACCGCATCGCGGCAGCCAGATGCTCTGGCCCGAACGAGCCGACGAGATCGCCGGCGCCTGATCGGGTGTAGCCGTGCAGCACTTTCACGCGCTTGAGTGCGGCCAGCTCGTCGCGGTAGCACGCCTCCTGCGGGCTGCGCGCGTAGTGGACGAAGGCGATCTCAGCCCCTTTGGTTTGGGGGTGGCCTTCGTCGATCAGCGTGCGCAACATCGCCATGACGGGCGTGATGCCGCTTCCGCCGGAGACGAACAGGATTCGTCGCGGCCGCTGCTCGGGCAACACAAAGTCGCCGCCGACACCGGCCAGGCCGAGCACCATGCCGCGATGGGCACGCTCATACAGGTAGGTCGAGACCAGCCCGCCGTCGTGGTGACCGATCGTCAGCTCGAGGTTCGGGCCGCCTTCGGCGTTGGCCGGCGAGTAGCAGCGAGTGTGCCGGCGGCCGTCGATGTCGACCGTGAGGTTGACGTACTGACCGGCCTTGGCGGAGTAGGTGGAGGTGAAGTTCTCATTCGGTGCGAGCGTGAGGGTGACGCTGCGCGGAGTGGTCCGGCGCACGTCGACGACCTTGGCGCGGGCCTCACCGATCGTCCAGGTCGGCGCGACCAGCTCGGTGAAGCGGTCGACGCCGTGCGGACCGGTAAGCAGGTCTACCAGGTCTGAACTCAAGACTCGCTTGCGTAAACTCTGGGCAAGAGTCCGAGTGGAAGTTTGAGTGAACATATGTACACCGTGCGACTAGATACCCCAGCTAGTCAAGGCTTTTCTGCAGGTATGTGGTAGGTTTCACATAGTGAACAGCCGTACTCCTAGCTCACACCCGCGCCGGTCGGGGAGAGAACGTTCACGCGAAAGTCCCTCGCGCGAGGAGCGCAAGGAAGCGACACGTCGCGCCATCATCGCCGCCGCGCTCAGGTTGTTGCAGGACGGCAGCTTTTCCGCCCTGAGTCTGCGCGAGGTGACCCGCGAGGTGGGGATCGTGCCCGCGGCGTTCTACCGTCACTTCGAATCGATGGAAGCCCTCGGGCTGGTGCTGATCGACGAGTCGTTCCGCACCCTGCGCGATACCCTGCGTGGAGCGCGCGCCGGCAAGCTCGACCCGACCCGGGTCATCGAGTCGTCCGTCGAGATCTTGGTGGGCAGCGTCGCCGAACGGCGCGAGCATTGGCGCCTCATCGGCCGCGAACGCTCTAGCGGCCTGTCCGTGCTGCGCTACGCCATCCGCACCGAGATCCGGCTGATCACCTCCGAACTGGCCACCGACCTGGCGCGCTTTCCGGGGCTCAACGCCTGGAGCACCGAAGACCTCAACGTGCTAGCAACGCTTTTCGTCAACGCCATGATCGCCACCGCCGAACTGATCGAGGACGCCCAGAGCGCCGAAGCGCTGGAAGAGATCCGGCGTGTCGCGGTCAAGCAGTTGCGGATGATCGCCATCGGTATTGCCGGCTGGCGAAGCAGCCCCTGAGACGGCTTTTCCCGATACGCTGCGGCGCATGTACTACCGCGCATCTGTCACCGCGGCGGCCATCGTGGCGGCTGGGATCGCCGGGGCTGCGATTCCGGCGCCGGCCCGGGCCGACGGTCCCGACGACTCCTTCCTGCAAGCACTTGATGGCCAAGGTCTGCAATACGGCACCATGGACAGGGCGATCTCGGTTGCCAAGACCGATGTTTGCGCCCAATTGGACGCCAACCCGGGCTCATCGATGAGTGACATCGTTCCCGTCGTCGCAGCCGACACCAGTCTGTCGACCGCTGACAGCTCCTTCTTCACCGGGTCGGCCATCGCCGCATACTGCCCGCAGTACAAACCGACGGTCGATGCGCCGAGTCCGGTGTCCCCGGTCAACCCGACGCCAGTGCCGGACGGCCCAATGAACGTGCCGATTTCTTAAGCCTTAACGCGGGCGGCGCCACATCGGCCACATGGTGGGACCGCCGTCCGGCAAGACGACCTCATCGGTTACCTCAAAGCCGAAGCGTTGGTAGTAAGCAAGATTCTGGAATTTGCTCGACTCCAGATACGCAGGCGCATGTTCAGCGTCGACGCGGTCCAGGCGCGACCGCATCACGACCTGCCCGAAACCTTTGCCACGGACGGGCGGATCGCTGCCAATGACGGCTAGGTACCAATGCGGCTCTTCGGGGTGTACGCGTTTCATCAATTCCTGTATCGCGCGTCCCCGCCCCGAACGCGCACCGAACACCCGGACAAACATGGGCGTCATCGCGAGCTGCGTCCAGCGCGTTTCTTGCCATTCATTGGGCGGATTCCACAACGCGGCCGCGCCGATCTCCGATCCGTCGCAGGCGACCTCCACACCGCCGCGAGGCAGATGGTGATGGCGGGTCACCGTCGCAAACAGCCGGCAGAGCTGCGCGGTCCGTCGCCTCTCATCGGGAAACAGCCAGACCATCACCGGATCGTCGTAAAACGCCCGCGCCAAGGTGCGTGACAGCTCGGCGACATCGGTCTTGCGCGCCGGACGTGCCTCGGGAGCCACGACTCAGGACACCCAGGGACCCATGCCGCCGATCTTGTCGATGCGGATGCGCGTCAGGAACCCGGGCGGAGCCCCCGCCGGCGGAAACACGTCGGGGTTGGACAGGGTCTCAGCCAGCTCCTTCAGCAGCTCCGGCGCGCCGCCCTCCACGATCCGGGCCGTGCCGTAGACGATCAGGTAGGGACGCATCTCCGGGGCCACGTCGCCCACCGCGGCGATCGTCAGGGCCACCCGGGGATCGTTACGGACGTTGCGAACCTTCTTGTGCTCGCCGAGGTGGGCGGTGACGAGCTCGTCCCCGTCCGGCGTGGACTGCAGTGCGACCCAGACCAGGGACACCTGAGGGCTGCCGTCGGGATTGAGGGTGACCAGCGTGGCGTCGGCACCCTTGCCGATGAGGTCACGTGCGGCGTCGTTGAGCTTCATACCGTTGTTCTACCGTCTCGCGGAACAATTCATTCCCGCGCTTACGATGGCTCCAGCTCGCTATATCCACGATGCCGGCGCGATGCTGCGCCGGAGAACGGTTGGCCGACGGTGTGGGATTTCGAAACGGACCCGGAGTACCAGGCGAAGCTGGACTGGGTGGGAAAGTTCATGGTCGAGGAACTCGAACCGCTCGATCTGGTCTCCCTTGATCCCTACGACAAACAGAACGCCGAGATGATGGCGATCCTGCGACCGCTGCAGCAGCAGGTGAAGGACCAGGGACTGTGGGCGGCACACCTGACACCCGAGCTCGGCGGCCAAGGCTTCGGCCAGGTCAAGCTCGCGCTGCTCAACGAGATCCTCGGACGCTCGCGCTGGGCGCCGTCGGTGTTCGGCTGCCAGGCACCCGACTCGGGAAACGCCGAGATTCTGGCACTGTTCGGCACCGACGAGCAGAAGGCCCGGTATCTGCAGCCTCTGCTGGACGGTGAGATCACGTCCTGTTACTCGATGACCGAACCACAGGGCGGGTCAGATCCCGGGATGTTTGTGACGACCGCAGAGCGAGACGGTTCAGGAAATGGGGACTGGGTGATCAATGGGGAGAAGTGGTTTTCCAGCAACGCCAGGCACGCGTCGTTCTTCATCGTCATGGCCGTGACCAAACCCGACGCCCGCACGTACGACAAGATGTCGCTGTTCATCGTTCCCGGCGAGACACCGGGCATCGAGATCATCCGCAACGTCGGCGTGGGCGGTGAGTCGAAGCATGGGTCGCACGGCTACGTCCGTTACAACGACGTTCGGGTGCCGGCCGATCATGTGCTGGGCGGTGAAGGCCAGGCCTTCATGATCGCGCAGACCCGTCTCGGCGGCGGTCGTATTCATCACGCGATGCGCACAATCGCGTTGTCGCGCAAAGCCTTCGACATGATGTGCGAGCGAGCGGTGTCGCGCAAGACGAGGCACGGCAAGCTGGCGGACTTGCAGATGACTCAGGAGAAGATCGCCGACAGCTGGATCCAGATCGAGCAGTTCCGGCTGCTGGTGCTGCGCACCGCGTGGCTGATCGACAAGCACCACGACTATCAGAAGGTGCGGCGCGACATCGCCGCGGTCAAGGTCGCCATGCCGCAGGTACTGCATGACGTCGCGCAGCGGGCCTTGCACCTGCACGGCGCTTTGGGTGTCTCCGACGAGATGCCGTTCGTCAAGATGATGGTGGCGGCCGAATCCCTGGGCATCGCCGACGGCGCCACCGAGCTGCACAAGATGACGGTGGCGCGCCGCACGCTGCGTGAATACCAGCCTGTGACAACGCCTTTCCCATCGCAGCACATCCCCACCCGGCGTGCCGAGGCGCAGGCTTGGCTGGCTGAGCGCGTGGAGCACGCGGTCGCGGAGTTCTGAGCGGGTCGCGCGACACTTAAACCACGCGCACGACACGCCCCGAAAAGCGTCTGCGTGGCTTAAATCTCGCGGTACGGCAGCGTCACGAGACGTAGCGGACGATACTTTCGGCCACGCACGCTGGCTTGGGCGATCCGTCGATCTCCACTGTGGTCGACACCACCGCCTGCACGGCCCCATTGCCGACGTCTTCGACACCGACCAACGAGGCCGTCGCACGAACCCTGGACCCGACGGGCACCGGCGAAGGGAAGCGAACCTTGTTGAGGCCGTAGTTGATTGCCAGCTTGATACCGTTCACTGTGTAGATCTCGTGCTGCAGTCGCGGCAGCAGGGAAAGCGTCATGTAGCCATGAGCAATGGTCTTGCCGAACGGGCCCTTAGCCGCGCGTTCGGGGTCGACGTGGATCCACTGGTGGTCTCCGGTCGCATCGGCGAACAGGTTGACGTCTTCCTGGGTGATGGTCACCCAGTCGCTCTGCCCGATGGTCTCGCCGGTGGCCGCGGCAAGGTCTGCTACTGAGTCGAAAGTGCGCATGAGGGGTAAGCATAGAACTCGTGAGGCTACTGCTGATTGCCGACACCCACGTGCCCAAACGCGCACGCGACCTGCCCGCGCGGGTCTGGGACGAAGTCGCGCAGGCGGACGTCGTCATACACGCCGGCGACTGGGTGGCGCCGGATCTGCTCGACGGTCTGGAAGCCCGGGCGACTCGACTGATCGCCTGCTGGGGCAACAACGACGGCGACGCCCTAAGAGAGCGGTTGCCCGAGCGCGCCGACGCGACGTTAGCGGGTGTCCGCTTCACCGTCGTGCACGAGACGGGGGCGTCATCCGGCCGCGAAGCCAGGATGTCGCGGCTGTATCCGGACAGCGACGTCCTGGTATTCGGGCATAGCCACATCCCCTGGGATACGACGACCAGCACCGGCCTGCGCCTGCTCAATCCGGGCTCACCGACCGACCGCCGCCGACAACCGTTCTGCACTTATATGACCGCGGTCGTCGACGGCGGGGCGCTCAAGGACGTGGTGCTGCATCGTCTTCCGAAAAGTAGCTGACAACTAGGCGCTACATAGCCCGCACACATATATAGCTCGTAAACAGAGATATATATGAACGCACTCAAGCAACGCACCGATCTGGCCGCCGAGCTGTCCCGCGTCGTGGGCAGATTCCGCCGGCAACTCCGGCGGACGGCCGGCTGCGGGTTCGACTCCGCGCGGCTCACCGAATCGCAAACGGAACTGCTATGGCTGGTCGGCCGGCGACCGGGGATCTCGGTCAGCGCCGCGGCTGCCGAACTCGGACTGGTGCCCAACACCGCCTCGACGTTGGTTTCCAAGCTGGTGGCCAACGGCTTGCTGATCCGGACGGTCAGCGACACCGACCGCCGCGTAGGCCAGCTACACCTGGCCGAGTCCAGCCAGCGGATCGTCGACGAGTCCCGTGCCGCGCGCCGAGCGTTGCTCTCCGAGATGCTCGACGGACTCGACGGCGACCAAATCGACTCTCTGACAATGGGGTTAGAGGTTCTCGACACGATGTCCCGACTATTGCAGGAGCGACGATCATGAGCGGATCACTACCGATGGCCATCGACTGCCGGAACCTCACCTACCGCTACGGCAAGTTCACCGCTGTCGACGGCCTGACGTTGCAGGTGCGACCCGGCGAGACCATGGGCCTGCTAGGGCCCAACGGCGCGGGGAAGACCACGTTGGTGCGCATGCTCACCACGCTGACACCGGTGCAGGAGGGCGAATTGCGGATCTTCGGAATGGACTCGAGCGATGAGACCGTCGATATCCGAAGCAATATCGGTTATGTCCCGCAACAGCTTTCGATCGAGCCCTCATTAACCGGCCGGCAGAACGTGGAATGGTTCGCCCGGCTGTACGGGGTGCCTCGCGCCCAGCGTGCCGAGCGTGCCGATCAGGCGCTGGCCGCCATGCAATTGGACGACGTGGCCGACCGACTAGCCGGGACCTATTCCGGCGGCATGGTGCGCCGCCTGGAGGTGGCCCAGGCGCTGGTCAACCGTCCGTCGCTGCTGGTGCTTGACGAACCGACTGTGGGGCTGGATCCGATTGCCCGCGACGGCGTCTGGACACAGGTGCAGAACATGCAGTCGCAGTTCGGCATGACCGTGTTACTGACCACCCACTACATGGAGGAAGCCGACGTGTTGTGCGACCGGGTCGCGTTGATGCATCACGGCGTGCTGCGGGCCGTGGGCACTCCTACCCACTTGAAGTCGACTGTGTCCCCGCGTGCTTCGCTCGAGGATGTGTTCCGCCATTACACGGCGCATGACTTATCCGCAGACTCAGAAGAAGAAACCGGCTCATTCCGCCAAATCCGTTCCAGCAGAAAGGTTGCCAGCCGTGCGAGTTGATCAAGATGCTGACGTCACTCTCGTCCGTGCCCCGCGCGGATGGCACCGGGTGACCGGGACGTTGGACCGTGTCAGCGCGTTCGCGATCGTCGAACTGCAGAAGTTGCAGCACGACCGCACCGAACTGATCACCCGGATGGTGCAGCCTGCGTTGTGGCTGTTGATCTTCGGCACCACGTTCAGCAAGCTGCACGTCATCCACACCGGGTCGGTGTCGTATCTGGCGTTTCTGGCGCCTGGGATCATCGCCCAGTCGGCGCTGTTCATTTCGATCTTCTATGGCATACAGATCATTTGGGATCGAGACGCCGGTATCCTCGCCAAGCTCATGGTGACCCCCGCGCCGGCGTCGGCGCTGATCACCGGCAAGGCATTTGCGGCGGGTGTGCGGTCGGTCGCCCAGGTGGTAGGCGTGATGGCGCTGGCCTATCTGATGGACATCGGCCTGACCATCAATCCATTGCGCATCCTGGGCGCGATGGCCGTTGTCATGCTGGGCGCCGCATTCTTTGCCTGCTTGTCTATGACGCTGGCGGGGCTGGTGCGCAGCCGCGATCGCCTGATGGGAATCGGCCAAGCCATCACGATGCCGTTGTTCTTCGCGTCCAACGCGTTGTACCCGGTCGACGTGATGCCCAGTTGGCTGCACGCACTGAGCACAGTGAATCCGCTCAGCTATGAGGTAAATGCCTTGCGGGCGCTGCTGATCGGCACGCCGTTCAATCCGCTCGACATCGTCGTGCTCGTGGCGGCTGCGTTGATCGGGATCGCGACGGCCTCAACGTTATTGCGCCGCTTGGTCGCATAGCTCATACTCGCGACCCTCTTCGCCGCGCTTGCGATCGCTCACAGCCGACGGTCGCGACCCGCCGCGCCCGGCTACGCCGCGCTTGCGATCGCTCACAGCCGACGGTCGCGACCCGCCGCGCCCGGCTACGCCGCGCTTGCGATCGCTCACAGCCGACGGTCGCGACCCGCCGCGCCCGGCTACGCCGCGCTTGCGATCGCTCCGACTCCCAATCGTTAGCCAACCGCGATGTCGAGCTACGGCCGCGACATCTGATTTCAGCCGTTCCTTTGTGTTTCACTCGCCCCTGACAGATTCGACCGCATGACGCGGCAGATCAGAGTTGGGATGGGTAGAAGCTATGACGCTCTTCGAGGGGATGCGAAAGTTGCGCGGCGCCACGGCAAAGCTGCCGCGCCGGCTGGCTGTTGCGACTATGGGCGCTGCCACGTTGTCCGGTCTTGTCTGTGCCGTCGGCGACACAGCGACCGCGGGGGCCTTCTCCAAGCCGGGTCTGCCGGTGGAATATCTGCAGATTCCGTCACCTTCGATGGGCCGCGAAATCAAGGTCCAGTTCCAGGGCGGCGGTACGCACGCGGTCTACTTGCTCGACGGCCTGCGCGCGCAGGACGACTTCAACGGCTGGGACATCAACACCAACGCCTTCGAGGAGTACTACCAGTCGGGTCTGTCGGTGATCATGCCGGTCGGCGGCCAGTCCAGCTTCTATAGCAACTGGTACCAGCCGTCGTCGGGCAACGGACAGAACTACACCTACAAGTGGGAAACGTTCCTGACTCAGGAGATGCCCGCCTGGCTGCAGGCCAACAAGCAGGTCTCGCCGACCGGCAACGCGGCGGTGGGCCTGTCGATGTCCGGCGGCTCCGCGCTGATCCTGGCCTCCTACTACCCGCAGCAATTCCCTTACGCTGCATCACTTTCCGGCTTCCTCAACCCGTCCGACGGCTGGTGGCCAACGCTGATCGGCCTGGCGATGAACGACTCGGGTGGATACAACGCCAACAGCATGTGGGGTCCATCGACCGACCCGGCGTGGAAGCGCAACGACCCGATGGTCCAGATTCCGCGGCTGGTCGCCAACAACACCCGCGTCTGGGTCTACTGCGGCAACGGCAATGCCGGCGACCTCGGCGGTGACAACGTGCCGGCCAAGATGCTGGAAGGCATGACCCTGCGCAGCAACGAGCAGTTCCAGCAGACCTACGCGGCTGACGGTGGACGCAACGGCGTGTTCAATTTCCCGGCCAACGGGACGCATTCGTGGCCGTACTGGAACGCCCAGCTGGTCGCGATGAAGGCCGACATCCAACAGGTGCTCAACGGCGCCAACAACTCTGCGTAAGCAGCAACACCAAGCCAGCATCGGCAGCAGCGCAACGGCCAGCGCTGCTGCCGATGCTTTTTCGCGGGTCGCGGGCTGACGAGTGTGGGACAGTCGAAAAGCGAACGCCTATAACGCGCGGCGATCCTGATGGAAGTAGGTGTAGCCGGTTGTCAGCGCGCACATGATTGAGGCGACCACCAGCATCCAGGTGCCATTGACCAGCACCCCGATGCAGCCCCCCACCGTCGCGCCCACAACAAAGCTCATGAAAAGCATAAAATAGCCGAGCCAGTCCGACGCTCCTCCTCCGGCGATGTGGCGCTCGATGCCCTGGCCCATCTTGACCAGCGTTCCGGTCACATAGCTCAACGGCACCGACACCTCGCCGTCCTTAACGAAGGAGGTGTTCAGCGCCCCAACACCGAAGGCCACCAACATGATTGGGGCGAAATCAAGCTGAACCTCGTCCCATCCCTCGTCGATGACGTCGAGCACGGTGGCGGCGATTAGGCTAAGGGTGGTCAGCACGGTCGGACCGTGCGGGTGCCCCGCCCAGAAGCGTCGCCGGCAGATCGATGCAACCACCACCCCGGCGACAAAGCACAGGATCAATACCCCCGCGGAGACCGCCAGCTTCACGTCATCCCGGAAGTAGCCCAGTACGGCGCGCTGGGCGTTCCCGGTCATGAAGGTGACGAAGTACCCCGCGGAGTGCATGTAGGCGGTGGCCCCCAGTAAGCCGGCCAGCACCGCCAGCACCCATGAGAGCCGCGTCTCGCTGTTGAACACCTCACCGGCCACACGGACATGCTTTCATCGAAGCGCCGCGCGGGCTAAACGGCGGTGAGCCGGGCGATCGAGCGCAGCGGAATCGGCAGCCACCCGGGCCGGTGGCGTGCCTCATAGCCCGCCTCGTACACCGCTTTGTCGAGTTCGTACGCCGCCAACAGCGGTGCTGAATCGCGTGGGTCGACCCCCGATGCGGCGGCATACCCGTCGCAGAACGCGGTGCGGTTGCGTTCCACCCATTCGCGGGCCCGCGCGGCGCGTTGCTTGTCCACCGACTGACTGGATTGGTCCACTAGCGGACCATAAGCGGCGTACTCGAAGGACCGCAGGACCCCGGCCACGTCGCGTAAGGGCGAATCCGGCGCGCGCCGCTCGTCCAGCGGCTGGCCCGGCTCACCTTCGAAGTCGATCAGCAGCCAACTCTCCGGCGTGCGCAGCACCTGTCCCAGGTGCAGATCACCATGCACCCGTTGCACGGTGATCGTCTCGTGGTCGAGCTTTTGGAATCGCTCTTCGACCGTCGCCGCATACTCGCCCAGCTCGGGGACCGCCGCCACGGTCGACGACAACCGCGCCAGCACGTTGTCGACCGGGAAGGTTATCTGCGCGGTTCCGAGGTTCTCGGCCAGGGTTGCGTGCACCGACGCCACCGCCTCACCGAGCCGGTAGGACTCACCCGCGAAATCCCCGCCGACCTCGTAGGCGTACAAGTCGCCCTCCGCGAACAGGTCGCGGACGCTGGCGGTGGCCATCGCCCAGCCTTCGGCCGCGTTGGCCGCGAACTCGGTCACCATGCCTAGCGGGCAGCTCTTGTCGGGGTCTTGCGCGGCGATCTCGTAGGTGGCAAACAGCCGGGCCACGTGCGGGTTGCCGGCCCGGGCCAGCACCCGGTTCAGTTCGATGTCCGGATTGATGCCGTCACTGACCCGTCGAAACACCTTGAAGATGGCGCTCCGATCGAAGATCACGCTCGTGTTGGACTGCTCGGCGTCGGAGACATGGGGTTCGGACGCCAGCGGCAGCTCGGCGCCGGGCTCCTTGATGAACGCCACTTCCACGCCGGACGCCTCACGCACGGCTCCACTGCTCATCAGCGACAGCAGGAACTGCGGAGCGTCGGAAACATACAGCGCGTCGAATCCGGTGCGGTCCTCGGCAGCCCCGATGGTGGCCACGGTGCTGTACTCGGAGACCGGCGCGGAGTCCCAGCCGACGATCACCTGGTAGCGCTCCGACGAGCCGTCGGTGTACTCGGCGTCGATAAGCACCAGGTCAAGGTCCTCACGCAGCGGGACGACGACGGCGGGCTCGGCGGCGGACAGCTCACGGCTGCGTCCGGCGTACCAACGCTGCTGGGGCAGCCACTCAGACCAAGGCAGCTTGGCTGACTGGGTCATAACGCGTCGCTCCTCCTCATCGCGTCGCTCTGCATCGTCGTCGGCGCGTGTCATGCGTTGTACTCCTCAGATGGGCACAGCTGGAACCAGTAGAACCCGTGTCCAGGCAGTGTCAGCAGATACGGCAGGTGTCCGATGCGCGGAAACTCGACGCGTCCGGTCAGCTCGACCGGAATGCTGCCGTTCCAATGCTGCAGGTTCAGTTCGATCGGCTGGGGGAAACGCGACAGGTTGTTGATGCACAGCACGGTGTCGCCATCTTCCGGTGCTTCGCGCACGAACGCCAGCACCGAGGGATTCGACCCGCCCAACTCCTGGAAGGTGCCGGTCGCGAAGGCGTCGTGCCGACGGCGCACGGCCAGCATGGTGCGGGTCCAGTTGAGCAGGGAGGTTGACGTGTCGCGTTGCGCTTCGACGTTGACGGCCTGGTATCCGTACACCGGGTCCTGACTGGGCGGCAGGTACAGGCGGCCCGGGTTGGCGGTGGAGAAACCGGCGTTGCGGTCCGGTGTCCACTGCATCGGGGTCCGCACCCCGTCGCGGTCTCCGAGCCAGATGACGTCGCCCATCCCGATCTCGTCGCCGTAGTACAGCACCGGGGAACCGGGCAGTGACAGCAGCAGCGCGTTGAACAGGCGCATCTGGTTGAAGTCGTTGTCCAGCAGCGGCGCCAGTCGGCGGCGGATCCCCACGTTGGCCTTCATCCGCGGATCCTTGGCGTACTCGGAGTACATGTAGTCGCGTTCTTCGTCGCTGACCATTTCCAGCGTCAACTCGTCGTGGTTGCGCAGGAAGATTCCCCACTGGGCCGTGTCCGGGATGTCCGGCGTCTGGGCCATGATCTCCGAGATCGGAAACCGCGACTCCCGCCGGACTGCCATGAAGATGCGCGGCATCAGTGGGAAGTGAAACGCCATGTGGCATTCGTCGCCGCCGGTGCTGGCGTCGCCGAAGTACTCGACGACGTCAGCGGGCCACTGATTGGCCTCGGCCAGCAGCACCCGGCCGGGGAACTCGTCGTCGATGACTTTGCGGACGCGCTTGAGGAACGCGTGCGTCTCGGGCAGGTTCTCGCAGTTGGTGCCCTCGCGCTCGAATAGGTAGGGCACCGCGTCCAGCCGAAACCCGTCGATGCCCAGGTCGAGCCAGAACCGCAGCACATCGATCATGGCTTCCTGCACGGCGGGGTTGTCGTAGTTCAGGTCCGGCTGATGCGAGAAGAACCGGTGCCAGTAGAACTGTTTGCGCACCGGGTCGAACGTCCAGTTCGACTCCTCGGTGTCGATGAAGATGATGCGGGCATCGGTGTACTGGTCGCTGGACTCGCTCCACACGTAGTAGTCGCCGTAGGGGCCATCGGGGTCGTTGCGCGACTCCTGAAACCAGGGGTGTGACTCCGATGTGTGGTTCATCACCAAATCGGTGATGACGCGGATGCCCCGCTCGTGCGCGGCGTTGAGCAGCGCGACGAAATCGTCGACGGTGCCGAACTCGGGGAGCACCTTGTAGAAGTCCCGGATGTCATAGCCGCCGTCCCGCAGCGGTGAGTCGTAGAACGGGGGCAGCCAGATGCAGTCGATGCCGAGCCACTGCAGGTAATCCAGGCGGTCCAGCAGGCCACGCAGGTCGCCCGAGCCGTCCGCACTCTTGTCGTAGAAGGCCCGGACCAGCACCTCGTAGAACACCGCATGCTTGAACCAGGTCGGATCGGCGGGCATCACCGCGGCATCGCCGAAATCGTCGGCGCTCGGGTGCTCGACCACACCCCCCTCCACGTGACTGCCCCCGGCGGGATGGTGTTCGACAGCGTCTTTTCCGTCGGTCATCAAGTCCACGATGCCACGGGTACCCGAGGCGGGACACTCGGAATCACGCCCGCCAACATCCGATAAATCGGGCCGGCGGGAAGCGAAACGGCTGGTAGCCAGGCGATCTGGCGGTTCTAGGCCGGCGGCCCGTCGGCCAATGTGATATTGACGGTGCGCACGTTGCCTGCGGCGCTGCGGTAGGTCACCGCGATGTTGTCGCCGGGGTGATGCGGGACGAGCACGTCTGCCATTGCGGTGGCGGACGTGACGGCGGCGCCGTTTACCGACGTGATGACGTCACCCGGAGAGAGCCCGGCCTCCGACGCAGGACCGGTCCCGACCACGCGTTCGACCCGCGCACCGTTGCCGTTGTTGTCCACCACACCCAGACCAAGGAAGGCCGTCGGCCCGACGTGCACGGTGGGCCCGCCACCGCCACCCCGGATCGCGCCGGCGACGCCCATCGCACGACCGATCGGGATGGCGAAGCCCGCGCCGCCCGACATCTTGAAGTTGTCGGTAGCGGCGGTGGTCATCCCGATCACCTGCCCGGCGCCATTGACGACCGGACCGCCCGAGTCGCCGGGCTTGATCGGCGCGTCGACCTGGATCAGCCCGTTCAGCGATTCTTCAGCGCCGGTCAGGGAGTCCGACGCATGGACGGTCTGGTTGAGGGCGACCACGCGGCCCGGCATCACGCCAGGCGCTCCGCCCTGGCCGCCGGTGTTGCCCAGCGCGACGATCGGCTCCCCGACCGAGGCTCCGCCACCGATCGCGGCGGCGGGCAGCCCGCCCCCGCCGCGCAGTTGCAGCACCGCGACGTCCTGGCTGCGGTCGTACCCGATGACGTCGACGCCGTAGGTCTGACCGTTTGCGTTGGAGAACGCGCTGATCTCGGTAGCGCCCGAGACCACGTGGTTGTTGGTCAGCACCACACCGCCCGGATCGATAATGATGCCGGTCCCGGCTCCCACCGCGTTATTGAAGCCAAACTGCGTGTTGATGTTGACCACCTGCGGCGCAACCGTCCCGGCGGGATCGAGCTTCGGCGCGGGCCGCTCGCTGAACCCGTTAAGGGCAGGTGCGGCGGACGCGGGCACCGCGGCCAGTCCCAGCCCAAACACGGCCAGCACGCTGACTAACCATGACCACCAGGCCCAGCGGTGGTGCCATTTGCTCATCGCGTTTCCTCCTGCGTCGGGGTGGGAATCGAGACTGTCCTAGCCTCTGGGTCTGGGCGGCACGTCATCGTGTAGTTCACCGTAAACCACGTTGCTCACCAACCTAACGTGCAGCTCTTAAGCTGACCCAGTGGGCGAATTCGACCCGCGGGACAGCTTTGGCCGGTCCCCGGTGGCGCGACTGGCTACCGTCACCCCCGACGGCGTGCCGCACCTGGTGCCGGTGGTCTTCGCCATCGACCCCAACAGCACCGAGATCGTCTACACGGCTGTGGACGCGAAACCGAAGACGACGCACCGGCTGCGCCGGCTGGCCAACATCGAGAACAACCCGCAGGTCAGCCTGCTGGTCGACCATTACTCCGACGACTGGGCGCAGTTGTGGTGGGTGCGGGCCGACGGCATCGCCACGATTCACCACGACGGCGCACCGATGCGCACCGGATACCACCTGCTGCGCGCGAAATACCCTCAGTACCAATCAGTTTCGTTGGACGGCCCGGTGATCGCAGTCGCCTTGCAACGCTGGTCCAGCTGGCACGCCTGATCTGGGCGCTGCGCGACTCTTGTGCTGGGCCGCGGTTGGGAGAAAAGTTGCTTATTGGTGTGGCCTAGAACACACCTTGCCTACCGCCTAGCCCACATTGGAGGAAGTCATGGCCGACAGAGCGAGTGGTTCCCAGGGCGCCGGAGTCGCACCCACCGCGGACGGTCCGAGTTCTGTTCGCAATGTGGTCTTGGTCGGGCCGTCGGGCGGCGGCAAGACCACACTTGTCGAGGCGCTGCTAGTCGCGGGCGGTGTGTTGTCGCGGCAGGGGTCGGTAGTGGACGGCACCACGGTCAGCGACTTTGAGGAGGCCGAGATCCGCCAGCAGCGTTCGGTCGGTGTCGCCGTGGCTTCCCTATTGCACGACGGGATCAAGGTCAACCTCGTCGACACGCCCGGATACGCCGACTTCGTTGGTGAGCTGCGCGCCGGGTTGCGCGCCGCGGATTGCGCGCTGTTCGTCATCGCGGCGAACGAAGGCGTCGACGAGCCGACCAAGTCGCTGTGGCAGGAGTGCAGCCAGGTCGGCATGCCGCGCGCCGTGGTGATCACCAAGCTCGACCACGCCAGGGCGAACTATCAAGAGGCGCTGGCCGCAGCGCAAGACGCATTCGGGGACAAGGTTTTACCGCTCTATCTGCCGATCGGCATGCCAAGCTGCACGGGCCTGATCGGACTGCTTTCACAGACCTATTACAAGTACGACGGCGGCGCGCGCACGACGCAGTCGCCGGACCCGTCGGACGCCGACCGGATCGAGGAGGCGCGGGGCACCCTGATCGAGGGGATCATCGAGGAGTCCGAGGACGAATCGCTGATGGAGCGCTACCTCGGCGGCGAGCAGATCGACGAGGCGGTGCTGATCGAGGATTTGGAGCGCGCAGTTGCCCGGGGCTCCTTCTTCCCGGTGCTGCCGGTGTGCAGCGGCACCGGCATCGGCACCCTCGAATTGCTGGACATCGCCACCCGCGGTTTCCCGTCCCCGCTGGAACATCCGCTGCCGGAGGTTTTCACGCCGCAGGGCGCCGGACACGCCACGCTGGCCTGCGACGCCAACGGGCCGCTGCTGGCCGAGGTGGTCAAGACGACGTCGGACCCCTACGTCGGCAGGGTCAGCCTGGTCCGGGTGTTCTCCGGGACCATCAAGCCCGACGCGACGGTGCACGTGTCGGGCCATTTTTCGTCCTTCTTCGGACGTTTCGGCGAAACTAACGGGAGTCTGAAATCACACCCCGACCACGACGAAGATGAACGGATCGGGGTGCTGTCCTTCCCGCTGGGCAAGCAGCAACGCCCGGCCTCGGCAGTGGTGGCCGGAGACATCTGCGCGATCGGCAAGCTGAGCCGCGCCGAAACCGGCGATACGCTTTCGGACAAGACCGAGCCCATGGTCCTTCGACCCTGGACCATGCCGGAGCCGCTGCTGCCGATCGCCATCGCGGCGCACGCCAAAACCGATGAAGACAAGCTGTCTGTCGGCCTGGGGAGGTTGGCCGCCGAAGACCCGACGCTGCGCATCGAGCAGAACCAGGAGACGCATCAGATCGTGCTGTGGTGCATGGGCGAGGCCCATGCCGGCGTCGTGCTCGATGCACTGGCCAATCGGTACGGCGTCACCGTGGACACGATCGAGCTGCGGGTGCCGCTGCGCGAAACGATCAGCGGCAAGGCGAAAGGCCATGGCCGCCATATCAAGCAATCCGGCGGGCACGGCCAGTACGCGGTGTGCGACATCGAGGTGGAGCCGCTGCCGGAGGGCGCCGGCTTCGAGTTCGTCGACAAGGTGGTAGGCGGAGCGGTGCCGCGGAATTTCATCCCCAGCGTGGAGAAGGGTGTCCGCGCGCAGATGGAAAAGGGTGTGCAGGCCGGTTACCCGGTGGTCGACATCCGGGTCACGCTGTTCGACGGCAAGTCGCACAGCGTCGATTCGTCGGATTTCGCCTTCCAGATGGCCGGTGGGCTGGCGCTGCGGGAGGCGGCTGCCGCGACGAAGGTGAGCTTGCTCGAGCCGATAGACGAGATCTCGGTGCTGGTGCCCGACAATTTCGTTGGCGCGGTGATGGGCGACCTGTCGAGTCGCCGCGGCCGAGTGCTCGGCACCGACACCGCGGGCCACGAACGCACCGTGGTGAAAGCCGAAGTTCCTCAGGTGGAGCTGACCCGCTACGCGATCGACCTGCGCTCGCTGGCGCACGGGGCGGCGTCCTTCACCCGTTCGTTTATCCGCTACGAACCGATGCCGGAATCCGCTGCGGCCAGAGTGAAATCTGACGTCACCTAGAGTCCTGAATTGTGGCTTCGCTTTCTACCGTCGATGGTCTTCCGGCGCATATCCTGCTCAATCATTTCGTCGTCGTCCTGGGCCCGCTGAGCGCGATCCTGGCGATCCTGTGCGCGCTGTGGCCGGCGGCGCGGCGCCGGCTGATCTGGTTGGTGCTGGTGCTGTCGGTGGGCACGCTGATCCTGACACCGTTGACCACCAACTCGGGTGCGTGGCTGGTGGGAAAGGTCGGCGCCTCGCCGCCGGTCAGGGTTCACGCGGAACTCGGTGAAACCCTGATCTACATGGTGGCCGCGCTGGCGGCCACCGTCATTTTGTTGACCGCCGTCCACGTACGCCAGACACGCGGACACGCGGTGCAAGGCAGCCTGCACGCTGTGATCGGAGTTCTGGTGATCGTCGCCGCAGTGGCCACGCTGGTGCAGACCTATCGCGTCGGCGACTCGGGTGCGCGCGCCGCCTGGGGAACCGTCGCGCTCGGCACATCGAACTGGTCACAGTAACCACACGCGTGTGGTAGATGGGATTAACGGAACTGTTCTGCGACGGCGCGGCGGTCCAGCGAGCCTTTCGCGGTGTGCGGCAAGGCAGTTGCCTCCAGGAAGCTGGCCGGAACCTCGAAGGCCGCCAACCGCTCTCGGCAGAACTGCGCAAACTCCGCGGGCGTCAGCGCACCGGGTTCGCGGGGAACGATCACCGCCGCCACCGTCTCCCCGTAGAGCTCGTCCGGGACGCCGAACACGGCGACCTCCAGCACGTCGGGATGGCTAGCCAGCACGCCTTCCACGCGCTCCGGCGAGATTTTCTCGCCACCCCGGTTGATGAGCTCCTTGATCCGGCCGCGGATGGTCAGGTCGCCCTCTGCCGACAGGGAACCCAGATCACCGGTGCGCAACCAGCCTTCGGTGAAATTGGCCGCGGTGATCGCCGGGTCGCCGAGGTAGCCGCGTACCACGGTCGGGCCGCGCAGCCAGACCTCGCCGACGGCCTCCTCGGCGAGTGGCTGCCCGTCGGAACCGGCGATGCAGATCTTTGGGCCGGTTGAGTGGCCCACCAAACCCGATGTCGCGGCAGGGTTTTCGTCGCTGCCGATGCGGGTGGTGCTGACTTGGTGGGTGGCTTCGGTCATGCCGAACGCGCACACTACCGGCGCCGAGAACACATCGTGCAGCGCTTGCGCCGCCTCGGAGGTGAGGGGTGCGCTGCAGCTGCGGATGAAACGCAATGCAGTCGGATCCGGTGAGCTGGTCTTGTTGCGCTCCAACAGGATCTGGTGAATCGTCGGCACCGCCGTGTACCAGGTGGCACCGACGGCGGCGATGTCCGCCCAGAACGTGTGCGCCGAGAACCTTCCGCGAGCAGGCAGCAGCGCGGTGCCTCCAGATGCCAGGGTCGACAGCAGGGCGGCGATCAGCCCGTGTCCGTGGTAGAGCGGCATCACCGCGACGGTCGCATCCTGCGGGCCGAGCCCGTATTCGGCGACGATGGCCCGCACCGAGCCGGCGATGTTCGCCCGCGTCCAGGGCACCATCTTTGGCAAACCCGTTGTGCCGCCGGTGAACATGATCATCGCGTCCTCCGGCTGGAGCCCGTCGGGGTTTGAATTCGCCGGCGCGGCAGGCGTGGAGGTGTCCAGCTGCACTGATGGGTTCTGTCCGACGGCTACCGCGATCGGCCAGCACGGTTGAGGCGATTCGCCCGGATCGCCGTCGACGAGCATCACCCGCGCGCCGGCCGCTTCGCTGCGCGCGTTCTGGTCGCCGACCGGCAGGGCCGGGTCTAGCGGAACCACGATCAGGTCCGCTCGAGACGCTGCCAACAACCCGACGACGAACTCGGCGTTACTGGCCGCGCGTAAGGCGATCCGATCTCCCGGCAGCAGACCGCCTGCCGTCAGCTGGCCGGCCAGGTCGTCGATGAGGCGGACCAAATCGCGGTAGCTGAGCGGAACGCGTTCGGCGGTGACGACGAGCGCCGGCGCGGCCGGCTGCCGGGTCGCCGCCGCCTCGACCAGCTCGGCCATGCGGGGGCTCAAGGATTCGGTGCTCATACTCCGACCATGCCGGGCTACCCGAGCGGTCGTCCAATATCGATTCACTACCAGCCTATAACCGGTAGCTATCGATGAGTCGATAGACGCCGTGAATCGCCGGATAGCCGCTGAGTCTTGGACACCGGCAGCTCGCGCGGACCACAGTGATTACTGAGCAGACACGCAAAGGAGTCGCGACATGACCACGACCCGGTTGACCGATGGCTTCCACCTCATGGTGGACGCCCTCAAGGCCAACGATGTCGACACGATCTACGGGATCGTCGGCATCCCGATCACCGACCTCGCCCGCGTCGCGCAGGCGTCCGGAATCCGCTACATCGGTTTCCGGCAGGAGACCTCCGCCGGCAACGCGGCCGCCGCCGCCGGGTATCTGACCAAGCGGCCCGGCGTCTGCCTGACCACATCCGGCCCTGGCTTTCTCAACGGGCTGCCCGCGCTGGCCAACGCCACCACCAACTGCTTTCCGATGATCCAGATCTCGGGATCGAGCAGCCGGCCGATCGTGGACTTGCAACGCGGCGACTACCAGGACCTCGACCAGCTCAACGCCGCAAGGCCTTTCGTCAAGGCGGCCTACCGGATCGGCCGCGTCGAAGACATCGGTCGCGGCGTCGCACGCGCCATCCGAACGGCGATCTCCGGGCGGCCGGGCGGCGTTTACCTCGACATTCCCGGTGATGTTCTGGGGCAGTCCATGGAAGCGTCGGCTGCTGCCGACACGATCTGGCGGGTCGTTGACCCGGCCCCGCGGCAACTGCCCGCGCCAGAGGCCGTCAACCGCGCGCTCGACGTGCTGGCCCAGGCGCAACGGCCGCTGATCGTACTGGGCAAGGGCGCCGCGTACGCACAGGCCGACGACGTGATTCGGGAGTTTGTCGAGGCCACGGGGATTCCGTTCCTGCCGATGTCGATGGCCAAAGGGCTGCTACCGGACTCACACGCGCAGTCGGTCGCCGCGGCGCGCTCGCTGGCGATCTCCCGCGCGGACGCGGTCTTGCTGGTCGGTGCCCGACTGAACTGGCTGCTCGGACACGGAGATTCGCCGCAATGGTCTGCCTCAACAACCGGAGGGGTCAAGTTCATTCAAGTCGATATCGCCGCAACGGAATTCGACAGCAACCAACCTATCGCGGCCCCGCTGGCCGGCGACATCGGATCAGTGATGTCGGCGCTACTTGACGGCGTGTCCGCGCGCCCGCTCGCCGCCCCCGCAGACTGGGCCGGCGAACTGGCCGAACGCAAGGCAGCCAATGACGCCAAGATGCGCCGGCAGCTGGCCGACGATCCGCATCCGATGCGGTTTTACAACGCGCTGGGCGCTATTCGTGATGTCCTGCAGTCGAATCCGGAGGTGTATGTCGTCAACGAGGGCGCGAACGCGCTCGACTTGGCGCGCAACGTCATTGACATGGAAGCGCCGCGACACCGGCTCGACACAGGGACCTGGGGCGTGATGGGTATCGGTATGGGCTATGCGATCGCCGCTGCAGTGGAGACCGGCAAGCCGGTGGTCGCGATCGAGGGCGACAGCGCATTCGGCTTCAGCGGGATGGAAATCGAGACCATTTGCCGCTACCGGCTACCGGTCACCGTTGTCATCCTCAACAACGGCGGGGTGTACCGCGGCGACGAGGTCGCGACGGGAGGCGACCCGGCGCCGACCGTGCTGAGCGCCCGGGCGCGTCACGAGTTGCTCGCTGAAGCGTTCGGCGGCAACGGATATCACGTCACCACCCCATCCGAGCTTCGTAAAGCGCTGACGGAGGCGGTCGCATCCCATGGGCCTTCGATCGTCGATTGCGAACTGGATCCGGCAGCGGGAGTGGAAAGCGGACACCTGGCCAGCCGCAACCCCGTCAGCGCCGCCGGGTGATCCCCGCGAGTTGGGCGTCGAAGAACTCGTGCAGCCTCAGTTCCTTTGCGCACGTGGTGAGCGCACGCGCCACCGGGGAACCCGGACCGGCGGCGTTGGTGGCCAGCGCGACCTCGGCGGTCAACACCGGGTCGACCATCTCGACGGCGCGGGTATCTCAGCGGCCATCGGGTTGGTCCACAGCCAGGTATGGGGAACGATGCAGGCCCAATTTCCGGTGGCGGCTTGCGCGAATAGCGAAGCGACGGAGTCAGTTTCGACCTGCGGTGTGACGGAGATATCGTGGCTGGCGAACGCCCGGTCAATCATCTGGCGGTCGCGCATGTCGGGGGTGAGCAACGCCAGCGGCAGCTGCGCGGCGTCGAGCCACGTCAGAGTCGACGCGCCGGAGGGCAGCATATCCGTCGGCGCCAGCAGCACGTAATGCTCTTCATACAGCGGCACAAGTTCCACCTCGTGGCCACCGGCTAACTCGTCGGGCGTGGCATGCACGATCACCGCGTCGAGTTCGAAATCGGCCATCCGCCGGTACAGTTCGGTGGCGGCCAGCCGGGAACGGATCTGCACCTTCACCAACGGATGCGCCGAACAGAACGCGGACAGCACCAGCGATGCCGTCGTTGAGGCGGTAGGAACGGTGCCGAGCCGAAGCGTGCCGGTGATGCCGGATCGCACCGCGTCCACTTCGGCCTTGAACGCGTCGTGCTCGGCCAGAATCCGCTTGGCCCACACCACCAAGCGCTCACCCTCCGGGGTGAGGCCTTCGAAGCTGTGTCCGCGGTTGATCAGCGTGACGTTCAGCTCGCGTTCGAGCTTGGCGATCGCGGCCGACAGCGCGGGTTGGGATACGTAACACTTCTCGGCCGCCCGCGCGAAGTGCCGCTCCTGGGCGACCGCGACGAAGTACTCCAATTGGCGGAAGAGCACGCGGACCCCTTCCTTCGGTTATCGGGCCAGCGGGTCCAGTGTTGCACGCGAAAACCGCTGTGCCGATGCCGCATTCATGCAGATGCCAGATAGCTCGGGTGCAAGTGCCAAGTGGTAGTCACATCCGCCACATGCGCCCCGGCTTCCGGGGCAGTGCACTTTTTGCCCGCCTCTGCGCGACAAAAGCCGGTCGAGACGAGAATAACTCGCGCCCGAGAATACCGAGTTGTCGCTGCGAGATGGGCAAAACTACCCGGCGGCTCGCTAGGACCGGACCGGAATCGAACAGTGACCGAGCCGTTACCGAGACGACCGGCAACCGTGCCACAGTTTGCTAAAAACACGCACTCGGTAGAGGACAACTACAATACGGTGGTGTCGATCGCGCCGTCTCGAAGGGTTTAACGCTATGCGCCGGGCTGTTCGTTATGTATTCGTTATCGGCGTAATGGCGGCGATGACGCTGACCGGTTCGCTCAGCCTCTGCCAATTCAGCCAGGCCGCGGTTCCAGTACCCCAGCCGCTTCCCGCCGTCGCTGCCGTTCTGCCGGCGGATGGCGCGGTGGTAGGCGTGGCGCACCCCGTCGTCGTGACGTTCACCGCGCCGGTCGCCGACCGTAGCGCCGCGGAACGGTCCATCCACGTCAGCTCCCCCAGCAACACGACGGGGCACTTCGAGTGGGTCGAGAACAACGTCGTGCAGTGGGTTCCCAACCACTACTGGCCCGCTCATACTCATGTTTCGGTGGGTGTGCAGGCGCTGACAACCGGCTACGACACCGGCGATGCACTGCTCGGTGTCGCCAGCCTCACCGCGCACACCTTCACCGTCAGCAGGAACGGTGAGGTCCTGCGGACCATGCCGGCGTCGATGGGCAAGCCCTCCCGTCCGACACCGATCGGCAACTTCACCGCTCTGGAGAAAGAACGCTCCGTCGTGATGGACTCGCGCACCATCGGCATCCCGCTGAGTTCGCCGGAGGGGTACAAGATCACCGCCCAGTACGCAGTCCGTGTCACCTGGGGCGGCGTCTACGTGCACTCAGCCCCATGGTCAGTGGACTCGCAGGGCTACGCCAACGTCAGCCACGGCTGCATCAACCTGAGCCCGGACAACGCCGCGTGGTACTTCAACAACGTGAACGTCGGGGACCCCATCGAGGTCGTAGCCTAAACCGACTGCGGCATAACGGAAAAGCCCCTAGCTGGGCAGCCCCTTCTTGACCGCGGCGTCCTGCTTGCGGCCAATGTCCTTGGCGATGTCCACATCGATCGGATCGTTGGGCGCGCTGTCGAATTCCAGCTTCACCAACGCCTTGCCCTCGGTGAACAGCAGCACCGAGATCGCCTGGGAATTGTCCGGCGACGTGCCGGAGATCAGTGCTCCATTGGAGCCGACGTCGACCGGCTGCCAGCTACCGTTGACCTTGCCCGCGTAATTGGTCTTGGTGTTTTCGAGTCCCGCCGCTGCCGTCGCGGAATCGGCGACGATCAAGATGGTGTCCTCGATGCGGCGGCTGTTGTCGGGATTGGCGAACAGCTGTGCCACCCCGGCCGCGCCATTGGGATTGAGCACAGGAGGTTGAGGAGCGCTGAGGTCCCCGCCGATGTCGCTCGCCTTGATCAGCAACGAGCTATAACCCGCGGGTTGCCCCGACGGATCTGCCGCGCCCGAGGATGCCGCCGAAGACGACGGCGATGAGGTTTTGCTTGCGCTGCTGCAGCCGGTGCTTACGGCGCCGACGACAAGGGCGATGACCGCCCAGCCGGCGACCGCTACCCGGGCAAGCAGCATGGCACTCCTTCCGACCCCGCGGCGCTTGACGCTACTGGGAACTCCTATCGGGAACAAGGCGGTGCTGGTCGGTGGTTGAGCACGACATGACGGGTTCTCAGCTTCCACAGCTTTCTGGGGCGCGCGCCGTACGGTTCGACCGTTACGGGGGCCGTGAGGTGTTGTATGTGGCCGACATCGAGATGCCGTCGCCCGGCCCGGGCGAGGTGGTGGTCGAGGTTCGCGCAGCCGGGATCAACCCCGGTGAGATAGGCATCCGAACCGGGGCGATGCATGAGGTTTTTCCGGCCACCTTCCCGTCGGGCGAGGGCAGCGACCTTGCCGGCGTGGTGACCGCAGTGGGCGCCGGCGTCACCGAGTTCTCCGTCGGTGACGAGGTCCTGGGGTTCAGCTTCCGCCGGTCCAGCCACGCCACTCACACGGCCGTGCCGGTGGATCAACTGATCCGCAAACCGCGCGAAATGAGTTGGGAGGTAGCCGGTTCCCTGTACGTGGTGGGCGTCACGGCCTACGCCGCAGTGCGGGCGGTAGCGCCGCAACCCGGTGAGACCGTCGCCGTTTCGGCGGCCGCGGGTGGGGTCGGCGGCCTGGCCGTGCAGCTGTTGGTTCTGCGCAAGGCCCGCGTGCTCGGCATCGCTGGGCCGGGTAACGCCGACTGGTTGCGGGCCCACGATGTCATTCCGATCGCCTACGGTGACGGGCTGGCCGATCGGCTGCGCGAGGCGGCTCCGGACGGGATCGACGCGTTCATCGACTTGTTCGGCCCCGACTACGTGCAACTCGCCGTCGATCTCGGTGTGGCGCCGGAGCGGATCGACACCATCATCTCGTTCCAGAAGGCCGGCGAGGTCGGCGCCAAGACCGAAGGCAGTGCGGAGGCGTCGACGCCGGAGGTGCTGACCGAGTTGGCCGACCTGATCGTCAGCGGTGCAATCGATTTCGAGGTCGCCGCGACCTATCCGCTGGACCGGGTGGCCGACGCGTTCGAGGAACTCGAGAAACGGCACACCCGCGGGAAAATCGTCTTGCTGCCGAGCGGTTCACAATGAGGCTGCCGGCGCGGCGACAGCGACCTCGACGACCTTGATCACCACGAACACGACGGCCAAGACAAGGTAAGCCCGCAGCGTCAGCAACCCTGCCCGGCGGATCGGCGACATGACCGGCCGGTCCAGGCTGGCCAGACTCGGTGTCTGCCACTTCGCCCGGTCCTGTTTCAGCACGGCACGCCGTTCGGCACGCGTGAAAGACGGGGTGTCCTCGATCTCGTCGACGTCCTCGGGGTTCAGCCCGCCACCGAAGGCCCGTGCGATGACCTCCGCCTCCCGCCGGTCACGCGACCGACGACCGGCGACGATCGCGACGGCACCGCCGACGATTCCAATCAATGCGCCGGCCGCGAGCCCGGCCTCGATGGTGGTGGCGGGCAGGCCCTTGAAGAACGTCGTTGCCGTCAACGCCAACGACAACAGCACCAGCGACCAGACGATCGTCCAGGCAAGGATGTTCTGCCGCACCGTGTTAACCCATGGGCCCAACACCGCGCGGTCATTGCAGAGCAGCACCAGAAATACGGTCGCCGAGGGCAACAGCACACCGGCGAGCGCCTGCACGCCCTGGGTCACCAGGCCCAGGATGTGGTCCGGGCTGAACGCCACCGCCGCCGAAACACCCAGCAGCACTGCGTATCCGCCGTAGAACAACGGGGCCTCGGTGATCTTCCAGTGCAGCGAGTGCCGCCTGCCCATCGCGTCACCGACCGCGTAGGTGGTGGCCAGCCCGATGGCGTTGGCCCCGATCAACGACGCGTCCAGCAAGATGATCGCGAACAGCGCCCCCATCGTGGGGCCGACGTGGTGCGACAACGCGCTCGCAACCGCGCCCGCGTCGGTGAAGTTGCCGGCCTCGGGAGCGCCCGCCAACCCGAACGCGGTCACCGCCATAAGTACCGTGGCCCCTGCCATGACGACGACGATCCCGATGACCAAATCGGCTCGCGCGTAAGGAATCCAGCGTGCCGTGATGCGCTTGTCCACGACGTTGGACTGCTGGAAGAACAGCTGCCAGGGTGCGACCGTCGTGCCCACGATCGCGACGGTCAACAGCAGCACGGTGGAGTTCAGGCCGCCCGGAAATTGCGGAGCCAGGCCGGCCGCAGTCGCTTTCGCTGAGGGATGCACCATGATCACCATCGGGATGATCAGCACGTTCACCGCGATCAGCAGGAACATCAGACCTTCCCAGCGGCGGAACGAACCCCCGGCTACCACGGCGAACAACAGCACGGCGGCGGCCGGGACCGCGATGATCTTCGGGCAGCCCAAGAAGCCGAGAGCCAGTGCTACGCCGATGAATTCGGTGACGATGGTCAATGCGTTGACGATCAGCAGATCGCCGACGCTGAAGGCGCCCCAGAATTTGCCGAAGCGCTCGAAAATCAAGCGCGCGTGGCCCACCCGGCTGACCGCACCCAACCGCAACACCATTTCCTGGTTCACGTAGAGCACCGGGATCAGCAGGGCGAGCGTCCACAACAGGCCCATCCCGTAGTTCTGCCCGGCCTGGGTGTAGGTAGCGACACCGCCCGCGTCGTTGTCGCCGACCATCACGATCAGTCCGGGACCGGTGATGACCATCAGCGTCCGCAGGCGCCGGAAGCGGCCCGTGAAGCCTTCGTAGGCGTCGGTGCCGTCCCGCCGGATGCGGCCGAATGCGCCGACGATGTCGCCGACATGCGCCGAATCCAGCACGGCCTGCCCGGGTTCGGGGTCTTCCTTCGGAGCCGTCGAAGCGCTGCGGCCGAGGATGGCGGCGCGCAGGCCGCCGCGGTGCTGTGTGGAGATCGAGGCCATGGGATTCTCGCTATCTCAAAGAGTCAGGCTTGGGCGCGTCCTAGGCGGGTGCTGCGGCGGGCACCGGATTGGCGCCCGCCGCTGGGGATTCGCGGTTGAAGGAATTACTGGCGGCTCACCCGGCCGGCGGCGCGAGTACCGCAATCGGCATCCGCGACACGTAGCGGTCGGCCCGCTCTTGCGGAGTCGGGATACGCCAGCCACGCAACTTGTTCGTCAGCTGACGGCCCGCGCGCCGCATCGGGTGCCGGTGCAGCATCGGGAAACCGCTACCACGGTGTGTAACAACGAAGGTCATGATCTTCTCCTGTCAGGAGAGTCCGACCGCTTCGGCATCGAGAAAACTCAGGAAGCAGTAGGAATGCCGGAACCGGATCGGGACAAGACGGATTTGGGATACGGACTATCGCTGGTATCGCTCATCTCGCCCTCACCTCCTCACGGCCGGGACACACGCGGGTGTCGTCACAGTCACCTGTACGGAAGAGGCAGAAGCCCGACGGAAACACCGCCGAGCGCACCCCTCTCGTCGGAGCTTCGGCACTGCACGGCGTATCCGGGACGGAATCCCAGAAGCCACTTGGGCTCAACCCTTGGGTCCGGGAAGAGCTGTCCTGACCCGGGGCGTCTCTCGACGTTCGGGGTCAGTGGCCTGTATCCATGCAGACGCCTCACCTACCGAGGTGCTTGCAACTTTCCATGTTGGCACGCTACCCACTGCACGTCAAACCGGTTTACGTAACGCTTACGCTCGTGGGTATGTCCAACACGTTGCAGGATGCCAAAGTCGCGGCCGAGCTCGAGCGGATGTACACCGAGTCCAAAAACCAGATGTCGAAGCTGCGCGACATGCACGCTGACCTCGGTCGGCCGATGACCGCCCAGGAACGGACCGAGGCGATGAGCGAGTTCTACATCCCGGTGACACCCGAATCCGGGCGGCTGCTCTACGCGTTGGTGCGGGCGGCCCGCCCGGCGACGGTGGTCGAATTCGGGATGTCGTTCGGTATCTCCGCCCTCCACTTGGCGTCCGCGGTGCGCGACAACGGTACCGGCCGCGTGCTGACCACCGAACTCAGCGACACCAAGATCGCCGCGGCGAAGCAGACGTTCGCCAAGACCGGATTGGACAGCGTGATCACCATTCTGGAAGGGGATGCGCTGTCCACACTGGCGGAGTTGGACGGCACGGTTGACTTCGTTCTGCTCGACGGGTGGAAAGACCTGTACCTGCCGGTGATCAAGCTGCTCGAACCGCGGCTGTCAGGCGGTGTTCTGGTCGTCGCCGACAACGCCAGCGCGCCGGACATGAAGCCCTACCTCGACTACGTGCGCAGCCCCGACAACGGCTATGTGAGCTTCAACTTCCTGGCACGCGAAAGCGACAGCGTGGAAGTCAGTTGCCGCACTGGCGATTAACGACGCTTAACGACGCTTAACGACTTCGCACCGAATCCTCGAGCCACGGCGTCAGCCACTTCACGCCTTCCGGGGTGAGGTGCACGCCGTCGCTGCGGACCTTGATCCCGTCGACCTTGGCGGTGTAAACGCCGTCCGGACATAGCTTTTTGTTCAGGTCGAGGATCTGCACGCGTGCGTGGTGGCCAACCGTGTTACGCAGCATGGTATTCCACTGGTTGACCCTATCCGGCTGATCCTCCGGATACAGCTTGCCGTCCGGCTTCTCACCGCCGCGGCTGTAGGGCACAGTGGCGACCACCACTCGAACACCGGTGGACCCCACGATGTTCAGCGCCCGCTCGAGTTCGGCGTTGAGGTAGGCGTCGAAGGTCGGGTCGCCGATATGAGTCCATTTGCCTTCGTTGACCCGATCGACGGTCTCCCAGCGACCGATGATCAGCAACGCCACGTCAGGCTGGTCCCGGCTGATCTGATTCGACCACCGCAGCGGCCAGTCATCGCATTCCGGTTTCTGGTCCAGCGTTTTCCCGATATACCGGTACGGTGTGCCGCGCACCAGGCTGCAGCCGACGACGGTGTGGTCGAGGAACGCGAACCCGGGTGTCGGCGGAAGAAAATGCATCCAGGTCCAGCCGATCGAATCGCCGAACACCGAAACGGTGAACGGCCGGTTGGGATCTCGCGGCCTTGCCGGGTGGTCGGCCCCCGGCGCCCCAGGCGGAGAAGGCGAGATCGCCGCGACCGACGACACACCGGGCGGCAGTCCCTCGCGTAGGCCGGGACCGGTACCCACCGGAACCACGAGCAACGTCACCGCGGCGGCACTGGCGACCGAGGCCGCCGCCAACGGCAATAACGGCACCCGCGACGGACGCCAACGCCGAATCGGTTGCTCGATCAGCCACCACGACGCGGCAGCGACTGCCACCGTGACGGCACACCGGGCGGCGAACAGCGTGGCTCCCGACCATCCGGTGCGTTCCCCGTTGAGCGCCAGGAAGATCGGCCAGTGCCACAGGTAGACGCCGTAGGAAATGCTGCCCAGCCACACCAACGGGCGCCAGGCCAGCACGCGGGCGACTGCTCCGCGCTGCTCCAGCGCCACGGGCGCCACCACCAAGACGGCCGCCACCGCAACCGCGATCAGCAACCCATGCCGGAACTCGGCGACGCTGCCCGTCGCGAAATGCGCCGCCGCTGCCAGCGCCGCCACCCCGACGACGGGCAGCAGGCGCGCGATCCGCCGACCGCCCCGGGTCCGGATCAGGCACCAGCCGCGGTTCAACGAGGGCCAATCGCGGACCAGTAGAGCCGCCGCCGCGGAGCCGATGAGCAACGCCTGCGCACGGGTGTCGGTGCCGAAATACACCCGATCGCGGCTGGCTTCCGAGACGACGACGATCGCCAGGGCCGCCGACGCCAGCGCGCCCAGGCCGGCCAGGACGAAGGTCGCGAACCGAACCCCGCCCACGGTGGCCTTGGCGAAATACCTCCTGGCCCGTGCCGCCAGCAGCAGGGTCACTGCGATCAGCAGCACCGGCCAGAGGACGTAATACTGCTCCTCCACGCCCAGCGACCAGGTGTGCTGCAGTGGCGAAGGCGGGGCGCCCTGGGTGAAGTAGTCGGTCTTCTGGGCGACGAACCGCCAGTTCGCCACCCACAAGAAGGCGGCGAGCGCGTCGCTGCGCAGCCCGGTGAGGGATTGATCGGGCAGGAGTTCGCGCGCCACGGCGACAGTGAGCACCATCAGCACCAGCGCCGGTAGCAGCCGCCGCGCGCGGCGAATCCAGAACCCCGCTAGCTCGATTCGACCCGTGCGACCCAGCTCGTCGAGTAGCAGCGACGTAATCAGGAATCCGCTGAGGACGAAGAAGATGTCGACCCCGATGAACCCGCCAGGCATGCCAGGGATGCCGCCATGCCCGACGAGCACCAGCGCGACCGCGAGCGCGCGCAGGCCATCCAGCGCGGGAATGCCTTGACGCCGTTCGGGTTTGTCCCAAATTGCCAGCCGGCCGACGCGGCGCATCGGCGCGACCCAACGTCGACGTTCAGCAGAAGAACCCGGCGCGGGGAAGTCCCCGTCCGGTTCAGCCGTTAGCGCGCCATGACCTCGTCGCCCGGCGCCGTAATTGATGCCGATACGTCGCTGTCCCTCCTCGTGATCCCAGCAAGCTTAGAGGCGAAAAAGCCGAGATCACGGGAGGACACGCGCGCCGATACCACGGTCAGAGCTGGGCGAAGACCGACTTTTTCTTCAGGTAGGCCTCGACGCCCTCGCGGCCGAATTCGTGGCCCCAGCCGGACTGCTTGTACCCGCCGAACGGCACGCTGTGATCGAAGACCAGCTGGCAGTTGATCGAGACCGTGCCGGCCTCCAACCGCTTGGCCAGCGTGTGGGCGCGGCTGAGGTTATTGGTCCACACGGTGGCCGCCAACCCGTAGGTGGTGTCGTTGGCCATCGCGACGGCTTCGTCGTCGTCGTCGAACGGCAGGATCGTCACCACCGGACCGAAGATCTCCTGCTGGAACAGGCGCATCCCGCGGTCGACGTTGGTCAGCACGGTCGGGTGAACGAAGTAACCCTTGCGGTCGAGCCGGTGGCCGCCGGTGACGACCTCCACGCCGTCACGCTTGCCCTCATCGAGGAAGCCCATCACGCGGGTGAGCTGCTTGGCGCTGATCAGCGGGCCGCTCATGCAGCCCTCTTCCTTCGGGCCGCCCAGCTTCATCATGTTCGCCACCCCCGCGATGCCCTCGACCACCTGGTCGTAGACCCCGCGCTCGACGAAGATCCGCGACCCGCACACACATCCCTGACCCGAGTGCACGAAGATCCCCATGGCCGCCATGAAAATGGCGTTGTCCAAATCGGCGTCGGAGTAGATCAGCACCGGCGACTTGCCGCCGAGTTCGAGCATGACCTTCTTGAGGTTGCCTGCCGAGGCTCGCACGATCTCCTTGCCGACGTCGGTCGACCCGGTGAAGGCGACCTTCTCCACATCGGGATGCGCCGTGATGGCCGCGCCCGCGGTGTGGCCGTAACCGGTCAACAGGTTGACGACACCGTCGGGCACGCCGGCCTCGGCGATGAGGCGGTCGAGCAGCAGTGCCGACAGCGGGGTTTCCTCCGCCGGCTTGACCACGCTGCTGCAGCCCGCGGCCAGGGCGGGCGCCAGCTTGGCGCTGGCGTTGAAGATGGGGCCGTTCCACGGAAAGATCAGGCCGACAACGCCGTAGGGCTCGTTGAGCGTGTAGGCGTGCTGGTCGACGTACTTGTCCGAGGCGATCCCGCTGGTCTTGACGTCGTAGGCCTGGCCGTTCAGTTTGGTACACCAGCCGGCGTAGTAGCGGAAGAACTCCGCGCAGGTGGGCACGATCAGCTCGGCCTGCATCATCGGCATGCCGGTGTTGGTCGCGTCGATCTCGGCGAATTCCGCGGCGTGTTCTTCGATGAGATCGGCGATGCGCCACATGATCTTGGCGCGTTCCCGGCCGGGTAGCCCGGCCCAGACACCGGCCTCGTACGACGCCTTGGCCCGTGCCACGGCCTCGTCGACGGCCTCCGGGCCGCAGTCGGTGAATTCGGTGAGCTGCTCTTCGGTCACCGGGTCGATGATCGGGATCACCTCCCCCGTGCCGGGTCGCTTCTGGATGTCATCCAGGACCGTCTGCAGCGTCATCGTCGATTCCTCTCATTACTGCTGTGTGGTGCTGAGCACTTGCTTAGCATTAGTTCCGCTGCGAGGTCAATGTGGATCACAGCGGAAAGCGGTTGCGGACGCCATTAAAGCGCTCCCACATCAGAGCGCTGCGTTCGGCGCTGGTGACGCGGGTGGTTTCCGGGGGTAGTGCATGCGCGAGTTCCGCATGTTGGACGAGCCGGGTGGTCAATGCCGCAGGCTGGCCAGCGAGCATGTGGCGATAGGTGAGGTTCCCGCGTTCGAATCCCTGGGTGTCGATCCAGTTGCGGAAGCCGGGGTCGTGGTGGGCCAGGATCAGTCTGACCTTGCCGTCGTCGTCCACCGATGCGCGGCTCGGCGTGTAGCTCACCGGTCGGTACAGGAAATCCATGCTGGTGAAAAACGCGCCCATGTTAGTGATCATCCAAAGGCCCTCGTGGGCGTCGAACTCGACGATGAGCGCGTCGTCTGGGCCCAGTTCCCAGTACATGTTGGCGGCGGCTCGGCCGCGTTTGCCGTCCGCCTCGGATGTGTCGAGTCGGGGGAACTGATTCGGATGCTCGCTGTCGACGCCCCCGTAAGTGAAGGGAAACTCGGGCCAGTCGCCCATGAGTCCGGTGACGAAGTCGCCTGCCCAGTGCATCGCCTCGACCATCGTGTCGGGAGTCGGCAGCGGCTTCGGCGAGGTCATGTTGATGCGTTCGACCCGCAACCGTGCGGGCAGCTCGTCCCAGCGGTCGAAGCCCTGGCGGATGAACAGCTTGCGCGAATCCGCGGTGGTCGGCAGCCAGTTCGGCCCGCGCTCGGGACCACCGATATACAGCTCGAAGCTACCGTCCGGCTCAACGTGGAGTTGGTGGCCCAGCAGGTTCACCTCCGGCACGTCGCCGAACGGCTCATGCAGGACGTGCGGGCCGTCCGGACGCTCGCCCTGGACGGTGATGTTGAAAAATGGCGCGGTGCCGCGGGTTCCGGTGATGCGGTAGGTCGACTCGCCGTCGATCCAGACCTGTTGGTAGGTGAAATCGGCGCAGTCGCCGCCTAGTTTGCGGGTCGGGTTGCAGAAGGCGTGAATCACCGGATAGCGGGTGTCGCGGGTTTCCAGGGCCAGATCAAAAGCCTGGCCCAGGTTCTGGGTGAGGAAGCGAAACGCGTCGGCGCGCTGCAAGCCGGAGGTTGCGTTGAAATCCTTGAACGCTTGCCGGCCAGCGGATTTCAGTTGCTCGCAGAACTCGCTCCACGCGTCATCGAGTGCCGCGTCATCTGCCCCGTCGCCGAAAGTCACTGCACACCTGCCTTTCTCGGCCGTCCGAGCCTGTCGAGCATTGCGCTCACTGCCTCGCACGCCCGCGCGGCCGCCGCCAACCGGCCCTCCGCTTCGATTCGCGGCCCGAGCAATTCCAGGTCGAAACCGAACCGGTAGCCGCCGGTCAGCGCCTGAGCGACGAAGGACTCGATCGGAATCGCGCCGTCACCGGGTACCGCACGCGCCGGCAGGGCCCGGTCGCCCAGCACGTAATCACTTAACTGGATTAGCTGTGTGCGCGGAAGCGCCCGCTGCAGCAAGCCCGCGAGATCGGCTTCGGCCCAACAGTGAAACAGGTCGATGCAGATACCAATGCCCGCCAGCTCGGCGAGAGTGATGGCGTCGCGCAGGCTGTGCGCGAGATGGATGTCGGCGTAGAGGCTGGACGCGTTCTCGATGGCCAGGCTGACGCCGGCCTGCTGTGCCTCGTGCACGCACGGCTCGATCGCGTGGGAAAACCGCTCGGCCGCCTGCTCCCAGGTGAGTCCGTTGCGGCCGCCGGTGAGCATGTAGATGCACCGCGCGCCCGCGGTGGCTGAGGCATCGATCAGCCGGGACAGGTCTGCACGTGTGGTGTGGACCCATTGCGCATCCCCGGACAACTGACCGGCGCCGAACAGGTGGGTAACCGCCTCGACCGCATACTCTTCGGCTCGAAGCAGGCGGACGAAGCCGGGGTCGAGAAGCTGCGTGTCCAGGATGCTCAGGTGCCGCAGGCCAAGAGACGTCCAATTGCTATGTAACTCAGCAGGATCCGCCCCGAGAAACGTTACGTTGTGAACCGACAGCCCTGCGTGCATGAGCATCTCAATCGCGTTTTTCGATGCTGACTCCGAACCGCGCGCGGAAGGGCGCGAATTCCGCGTGCAGATCGTCGAGGTTCTCCCCGATGTCGGTCAGCAAGCGGGTGGAGTACCGGAACTTCCCGTAGCGGTCGCCGCGGTTGTAGGCCAGGTAATCGCGCATCGCCGCCTCGCCCTCGCTGGTGAGGGCCCGCCCGCAAAAGGCGTAATAGCGGCCGACAGTTGCTACCGGGTCGGCGATGAAGTCGGTGTACGGGATGTGCAGGATCCGCGGATCGTCCACCATGGGGTGGGTCATGGTGTTGGCGACGCTGGCGCGGGTCATCTCGAGGTGCTTTTTCGTCTCGACCGCGAGGTCGATGGGGCCGACGATGCCGTCCAGGATGTCGGCCATCATCATCGTGCGCGACGCCGCGACCTGCACCGGGTCGCGGTGCAGCCACAGCAGGTTCGCGTCGGGATAGGTGTCGAAGAACTCGTGGAGACGAAAGCCGTGAAACCCTTTCAGTACCCAGTACTTTCGCGGCCGGCTGTACTGGAACTGTTGCAGCATCGCCTTGTGTAGACGGTATTGTGCGACCGCATCCGTCGGCAACCCACCCACCAGCGTCTGCATCGGCACCCGCCACCACGCCGTCGGGGTCATCACCCGAAAATCGAAGGCCCAGGTGCGCTCATCCTCGGGCAGGCCGTCACCGAGCATGTCGTTGTAGGGATGGCTGAGTAGCCATTTGGGCATCTTCGCGTTGATCTCGCGCCAGTCGGCGTCGGCTCGAGCCCGGCGGGGATCGTCCGGCCGGGTGGCGCCGGGAGGCGGTGACGGGTACATCACCTCCCAGAACCGGAGCGCGCGCGCGTGCGGGTCCACCGCCATCAGCGCGTGCATGAGCGTGGTGCCCGAGCGCGGCTCGCCCGTCACGAACATGGGCTGGTCGATCACCTCGGCGGCGATCGGATAGCGGCAGCGGTCCTCGATGAACTCCAGCCGCGACGTCAGCAGCCAATGACAGACACTTTCGGCTTGGTCAATGCCGTTGGCGTCCATGCCGATATCGTTCAAGTGCTCGACAGCCAAGGCGAACCGCTCCGGCAGCGTCGGATCACCGTAGTCGTCCAGTCCCGTCTCGTCCTGCGCGCGGGCGAGCATCGCGGCAGCGTCGAGTGCCGTCGTCATGGCTGAACTCCACATAATGTCAACAATTCGTCCTCCGTCTTGCGCACGTTGGCCGCCGATGCGGCGCTGAACTCCAGTCCGGCCATCGCGCCGTAGTCCAGGATCTTGGGAACGCGGAGCCCGGCATCCACGTATGACTTGATGATCCGGGCAACCTGCTGCGGTGTGCCATGCGGCACGACCGCCAGAATCGCTTCGGGCTCGACGCGGTCCAGGAAGTCGATGATCCGTTCGCGCGTCAGAGTCGTCGGGTCGATGTCATGGAACCCGCCCCAGTCATCGCCCATCGGATGGTCAAAGCCGAAGCGGCGCAGTACTTCCGCCGAGACCTGCAGCAGGAAGGAACGTACCAGTGGAGCGCGAACGATCCGGTCGAGGGCGTCGTCGTCCTCGCCGATCAGGCATACCTGGACGAAACACGGCGTGATCGCCATCGGGTCGCGGCCGGCCTGTTCGGCCGATTTCCTTATGGTGCTGAGCATCTCGGCGTAGTGGTCCGGAGTCCATGCTCCGGCGGGCCACCAGCCGTCGGCGTAGCGACCGACGATATCGAGCATCCGCGGCCCGCTGGCCCCAATCCAGATCTGCGGGAAGCGCCCGTCGTAGGGCTCGGCGTCCAGCCGAGCGTGCTTCAGTTGGTAGAACTGGCCATCGAAGTCGACCGGCCCGTCGCTGTCCCAGAGCAGACGGATAACCTTCAATGCCTCCTCGAAGCGGCTGACGGGCCGGGCGAAATCGAATCCGTACGGCACGATGTTTTCGCTCTCGCCGCTGCCCAGGCCGAGGATGAATCGCCCCCGGGACAGATGGTCGATGGTCAGCGCGCTTTGCGCCAGCGAGGCGGGATGGCGCCGCACCGTGTCCACGACACTGGTGGCGAGCGGCACGGTTTTGGTCAGCACGGCCGCGGCCGCGGCGACCGCCATGCCGTCGAGGTTGCGGTGCGGCGACGGCGATGCCGTTGCGAGGTCGGTGAATTCGGGCGTCCACAGTGCATCGGGCCAAAAGCTCACCATGTGGTCGGGCAGCCAGATCGAGTGGTATCGACCGGTATCCAGCTCGGCCAGACCCGACAGATTCAGCGGAAGTGTCGTGCGCACAAACGCGGCAGGCGAAACGCCCATCAGTGACGTCTTATGCGGATATGCGATCAGAAATCTTGAACAGGTCCAGCATATTACCGCCCATGACCTTCTGCACATCCTCGTCGGACAGTCCGGCGAGATCCTCGACGAGGTTGAGTGGATCCTTCAGGCCTTCGGGATGCGGCCAGTCCGAACCGAACACGACGCGATCGGGGCCGATCATTTCGGCGATGTGTGCGAAATTGTCTTCCCAGAACGGTGCCACGTAGACGCACCGCTTGAACGCCTCGACGGGATCCTCGCTGAACGAATGCGGCATCTTCCCGTACACGTCCTTCAATTCGTAGAGCACATGTGACACCCACGAGGCGCCGTTTTCGATCGACAGGATCCGCAGGTCGGGGTTGCGACTCAGGGCGCCGTGACAGACCAGCGCCAGCATCGTGTCCTCGATCGGCCGCTTACCCATCGCCGCCATCCGGAAGGCCGTCGGCTTGAAGGGCAGGTATTCATCCGCCGGCTCCCACACGTTGAGGAAGTCCGCGTAACCACTATCGGAGGCGTGCATCGCGACCGGGATGCCGGCCTCAACACAGGCTTGCCAGAACGGGTCGAACTCCTCGAACCCGAACGAGCGGCTGCCGCGGAAACCGGGCACCGGGGCCGGGCGCACGAGCACGGTGCGGGCACCGCGCTCCAGACACCACTGCAACTCCTCGAGCGCGCGGTCCACGATGGGCAGGGTGATCACCGGTGTGGAGAAGATGCGGCCTTCGTAGTCGAAGGACCACGTTTCATACATCCACCTGTTGAGGGCGTGAATGACGTCGTGCACGAGCACCGGGTCGTCCTTCATCCGCTCCTCGACCAGGCTGGCCAACGTCGGGAACATCAATGCATAGTCGACGCCCATCTCGTCCATGACCTCCAGGCGCGGCCCGGGCTCGCGGAAAGCCGGGATCGCCTTCATCGGCTCGCCCATCACCTCGCGGAAGCTCTTGCCGCCGCTGCCATGCCGGAAGTAGTCCTCTTGAGCCCCCGGCCGTGCCACCACCTCGAAGGTCGGGTTGGGGATGTAGTCGCTGATGTGACCGCGCACGACGATCTTGGTGCGCCCGCGAACTTGCACATAGTCGATCACGTTCTTGCGGTTGTCCGGCAAAAACTTCGTCAACGCTTCCTGCGTCTCGTAGAAGTGATTGTCCGCATCAAACACCGGGTAAGGAAGCTTGCGCGACGACATGGACGACCTCCTGCAAGTACTGATTGTGAGCGAAAACGACATTATCACCATGTCACCACGAGTGATACACCGCTATGGCGACGCACGTCGATGACCCATTCGCTGTAAAAGAGAACAGCGCTTCCGGGCTGTACCTAGCAATATTTGTCCGGACAAGGACCGCTACAGCGCACGTGAACATGCCGAGGCCGGTGTGCCACGAGACCCCGCGACACTGCAACCACGCACACGACACGCCGCGGCCGGTATGCGCAGCTTCAATCTCGAGGAACGCGGCTGGCGCTGGTGCGACCGTGCCGACGCCTCGTCACCAGACCCCGCGACACTGCAACCACGCACACGACACGCCGCGGCCGGTATGCGCAGCTTCAATCTCGGGGCACGCGGCGCAGCAGCCTCCGGGGTTCACCGCGTGACCCACTCCGACGTCAGCGCGAACTCCGACAAATACTTGGTCGAACTCCAGCCGCCGTCGACGACGATCGTCTGGCCATTGATGAAGCTCGCACCCGGCGAGCACAAGAAGGCGACGGTGCTGGCGATGTCGTCGATGGTGCCCAGGCGCTGATGCGGCGTCATCTCGGTGTTGATCTTGCGGAACCGCTCGTCCTCCAGTCGCTTCTCGACCATCGGCGTTACCGTCACCCCGGGCGCCACCGCGTTACACCGGATGCCGGCGGCGCCGTACTGGCAGGCGATGTGGGTGGTCAGCGCAGTCAGGCCGCCTTTGGCCGCGGAGTAGGCGCCGCCGCGCAAGCCGCCGACGACGGCGAACGTCGAGGTGATGTTGATGATCGCCGATCCAGGACCCATATGTGGCAGCACGTCGCGCGCCAGCCTGAACGGGGCCCGCAACATCAAACCCAGGAAATAGTCCAGTGTTTCGTCGTCGGTTTCGTGGAGCGGTTTGGGACCGCCGACCCCGGCGTTGTTGATCAGGAAGTCGATATGACCCCACCGCTGCACGGCGAGATCGACGATGCGTCGCGGCGCGTCGTCACGCGTCAGGTCAACGGCCAGCGTCGCGACCCGGGCCGGGTCGCCGATGGACTTTTCCAGCTCGGCCAGTCGGTCCTCGTCGCGGCCGGTGCCGAGAATGGCAATCCCCGTCTCGGCGAGTTTTTTCGCGCAGCCCAAACCGATGCCGCTGGTTGCACCCGTGACAATTGCGACTTGCATCTCACCCATCCCGTGTCAGCTCAGCTCGGATCCGATGCTTGAGGATCTTGCCCGCGTCGTTCTTGGGCAGCGCATCCCAGATGACCACCTGTTCGGGGGCCTTGAATTTCGCGACGCCCTTGCTCTGCAGCAGCGCGAGCAGGTCGGCGACGTCCGGTCTCGGCTCACCTGCGGCCACGATCACCGCACATGCCCGCTCGCCGGTTCGGTCGTCGGGCAACCCGACGACCGCGATTTCGGCGATGCCCGGATGGTCGGCAAGTAGATCCTCGACTTCCTTGGCCGAGATGTTCTCGCCGTTGCGGATGATGACGTCCTTGGCCCGGCCGGTCACGACGAGGTAGCGGTCGTGCAGGTATTGGTCCCAGCGCCCGAGGTCTCCGGTGCGGAAAAACCCTGCGCCATTGAAGGATTCGGCGTCGTCTTCGGGATGCCGGTAGCCCAGCAGCATCTGCGGGCCGCGCACACAGATTTCACCGTCACCGGCCGGAGCAGCTTCGTGGGTATCGATTTTGATCTCGGCGATGCCCGCTCGCCCGTCGGTGTCCGCGGCGGGACCGGCTTCGTCTGGCCGGGGTGCGCCGACGGTCGCGACGGGCACTTCCGTGCAGCCGTATACGCGGGTGACCACTGCCCGGTCGAAATATTCGGCGGCGCGGCGAATCAGCGACGGTGACACCGAGGCCCCGCCGCAGATGAATACCTTCAAGTCGGGCAGGCGACTGCCGGCACGCTCGGCGGCGGACAACAGCTGCTGCAGAAACGGTGTCGCCCCGGCCATGTGGGTACAGCGCTCACGGTCCATCAGTGCCACCGCCGCCGTCGGATCCCACTGATCCATCACTACTGCGGTGCTGCCCAGCAGCAGCGGGCATTCGAAGGCGTAGATCGAGCCGCCGATGTGGGCGATGGGAGACGGAACTAAAAACGTGTCGCCGGGTGCGACGGTCCACTGGTCGCGGATCTGGCAGATCAGCGCGTGTATCGAATTATGACTGTGCAGAACGCCTTTCGGGCGCCCGGTGGTGCCTGACGTGTACAGCACCATCCGGACGGCGTCGGGATCCAGGGCGGGTAACTTGCCGGCATCCGGATCAAGCTCCAGCACCGCCGGATACGGTGTGTGCGAGCCGGATTCGCCGCGCAGCACCACCACTTCGGGTGACGTGCTCATCGCAGCAGTCACGCGTTCGAGCATCGCCGCGTAGTCGTGGCCGCCGAAATGGCTCGGGATGAAGATCATCGCCGTTTCGACGTCTTCGAGAATGAATCGCAGGTCATGGTCGCGCAGCGACGGCAGGATCGGGTTCACCACCATCCCAGCCAGCGTCGCGGCCAGGTAGATGACGGCGGCCTCGTGCCAGTTCGGCAGCATGAACGATACGGTGCTGCCGGCCGGCATGCGCTGCATCAGAATGTTTGCCAGCCCGCCGGCCTGAGCGTAGAGCGTGGCGCAGTCCAGCCGGGTGTCCTTGTCCACCAACACTGTTCGCTGCGGCGTTGTTTCGGCAGCCACGCGCAGCGAGTCGGCCAGCGTGGTGCGCACCCACAGCCCGCGACGGTACGCCTGCGCTGCGCGTGCCGTGTCGTGGCAGACCCCAACAATCACGTCAGCCGGCTGCCTGACCGTTGACGCGGCGCATGGTCATGGCGTAGCGAAAATTCGGCGACAGATGGGTGTTGATCGTCAGCTGAGCCATCTCGCCGTCTGAGGTCTTATAGCTGCGCCGCATCTGCAGCGCGGCCGTCCCCGCCTCAACGCCGAGGCCGTCGGCCAGTTCGGGGGAAAGCGCGACCGCGGCGATTTCCTGGTGCAACTCGGAGATGCTCACACCGAACAGGTCCTCGATCAACGGAAAAATCGGGCCGGTGTGACGCTGCAAGAGCCTGCCGACCGCGGCGAAAGTCCGGCTGATGTAGTACTCCGTCCGACACAGCGGCGCCGGCGCACCATCGGCCTGCCGGTAGCCGCGCACCGACAGCCACTGACTGCCGGGCTCCAGCCCGGTCCGGGCGGCGAGATCGTCGTCGATGGTGACCAGCTCGTTGGACTCGATGCTCAGCTGTGCGCCGGCGGCGAACTCGAGCAGGTCGTCGATCGACATCGCGTCCTGTGCATACGAACTGGACGCCGGCCGGGGAACCACCCGGGTGCCTGCTCGTGGTCGCGACGCGACGAGGTTGTCCTCGCGCAGTCGGCGCAGTGCTTCGCGAACGGTGTAGCGGCTGACCGCGAACCGCTCGCACAATTGGTGTTCGGTGGGCAGCTGCGAACCCACCGGATACACCCCGTCGACGATCTCTTTTCGCAGTGTCCGCGCGATCTGCAGATAGCGGTGCTCGCCGGAGATGGCTTGGGGCATCATTGGTTTCTCAGCCGGCTTCCCTGCGGCGGGCGCACGGCCAGGACGCTGCCGTCACCGTCGGCCGAGATGTAGAGCGTGCCGTCGGCAGCGGCGGCGATGCCCGCGAAGGGGCCCTGCGGGCCAGAGAACGGCGGCATGCCTTTCAGCGGTTTGGCCACTACGCCCGGCGGAGGTCCGACCGGTAGCCCCGACGCGATGGTGTGCCGGATATTGGTGTTCAGGTCGAATGCGATCAATTCCTTGGCGCCGGCATCGACAATGTAGAGCACGTCGCCGTGTACGCAAATGCCTTGCGGGCGCTGCAGATCGGGCACGATGGTGTCAATCCTCGAGCCGGTCACCTTGGCCACCCGTCCGGCGCCGGCCTCCGCCACCAGACACGCACCGTCCGCGCCGACCGCGACACCCACCGGCTCCCGCAGGTTGCTGGCCAACACTTCGACGGCACCGTCCGTCCGCACTACAAGCACCCGTCCGGTGCCCAACTCGGCGAAGACGACACCGTCAGACGCGAGCGCAACGCCGTAGAGCTGGTCGAAACCGTCTGCCAGCACATCGGTTTCGCTCGCCGCCGGCCGGTATCTGCTGACCTGGCCACCCGAGGTGGTCACCACGAACTCGCCGGGTCCATTCGACACGACGCCACGCAGGAATCCGGGATAGCCGGGACTGAACAGCATCCCCACCGTCTGCAACGACCCGTCCGGCAGGGCGGTGTAGAAATACGTGCCGTCGGCGATATACAGCCGCCCGTCGTGACCCACGGTCAAATCCAACGGCCAGTTCAGCCCACCGGGCAACACCGTTCGCGTCGCGCCGTCCGGCGCTATCTCGGTGATCTCGCCGGTGAAGTTGGAGACCAGCACCCGGTCGCCGACGAAGGTGCAATTGTCCAAACCTGGACTCAGCTGGGCCAGCACCCGCTGTTCGCCGCTGCGGGGATCGATGCGCAGCACTTGCCCGCTTGCCACCTGGGTCGAGACGATGTAGCCCTGCGGGTCGAATTTGACCGAGTCGGGCACACCGAGATCTTTCGCGACGCACTGCGGTTCACCGCCGTCGAGGTCGATGCGCCAGATCTCGTTGGCGCCCATCACCGGGAAATACAGCAGGCCGTCCGGGCCGACTTCCATCGCATTCGGTGAGGGCACGCTGTCCAGCAGCACCCGCGGCGGGCCGCCGCCCAGATCGAACTCCAGCAGGCGCCCGCCCTCGCGGCACTCGCCGATGAACAGTCGGCCGCGGTGCACGGTAATGCCGTTGGCCGACGGCACGTCGTCGCGCAACACCCGGGTGCGCCCAGCCGTGTCGAGCATGCTGACCCGGCCGTCCATCACTTCGGTCGCGTAGAGGTTGCCGCTCTCGTCGAAGGCGACGTCGTCGGGCGCGACGATCTCGCCGCCCTTGGCGCTGAACGCCTCCACCTGCCCGGTGCGGGGATCCAGCGCGCTGATCTGGCTGCCTGTCACCTGCGCGACGTAAACCCGGCCGTCCGGGCCGGTACGCAAACCGTTGGCGCCGAACAGCCGACTCGGGGCGGTGACCCGCTCGAGTTGCCAGCCCGGTGCGACATCGATGCGTTGGGCCAGTCCATACCGCGATGGCTGCGCTGAACGGGACGCTGAAATGGACATGTGGCTGGACGTTATCAAGTTGCGCTAGTCCAGACAATAGGCGCCAGCAGGCCAAAGACCGCCTTGACAGGCCTGTCCACGCTTCGGAATAGTATTCTCCGACCGGCAGAACTACTTATATTGTCCGGACAAAGCGGCAGCTTCGGAAAGCAGGCTATGCAGGATCAGCTCAAACACCTCAGCCTCGAGGGTCGCATCGTGGTGGTTTCCGGTGCCGGCGGCGGGGGCATCGGTACGACCGTGACCGCGATGGCCGCCCGGGCCGGGGCCACGGTGATCGCGGTGAGCAGGTCAAAAGAAAACCTCGACGAGCACGTCGTTCCGCTGGCGCGAGACGGTCTGGCAGTCGTGCCCGTTGCGGCCGACGCATCGACCGACGAAGGCATCGCCGCGGTGATCGAGCAAGCCCGGCGCGCAGAGGGCAGCTTGTACGGTCTGGTCAATGTCGCCGGCGGCGCGGCGCCGTCGACGTGGATGCCGTCCACCCGGGTGACGCGCGGCGACTGGCGCGAGATCTTCACCGCCAACCTGGAGACCGCGTTTTTTATGAGCCAGGCCGTGGCGGCCGAACTCGTCGCGCAACAGCTTCCGGGATCGATCGTGTCGATCTCCTCGATCAGCGGCATGAACACCGCGCCGTTCCACATCGCCTACGGGACCGCCAAGGCCGCCATCACCGCGATGACGCGCACGATGGCGCTCGAGCTGGCGCTGGCCGGAATACGGGTGAATGCCGTGGCGCCCGGCGTCACCGAGACCGCGGCGTCACGCACCTACGTCGACGAGGACCCGGACCGGGATCGGCAGGCGATCGCGATGGGCCGGCGTGGGCGGCCCGAGGAGCAGGCCGGCACCATCCTGTTCCTGCTCTCGGAGTTGTCGAGCTACATCACCGGCCAGACGCTGCTCGTCGACGGCGGGCTGGACTTGAAATGGAGCCATCTCGGCGCCGACAACACCTCGTTGTTTCTCAAAGACGAATCCTTCCGCGCGGCCATTAGGAGGATGAAATGACTGATCTGGCCAAGGACGTGAATTCCACTGATGCCGAAGAACTCTCGACCCCGGTGACGATCGGTGTGGATGCGTACGTCAGCGAGAAGTACGCCCGCGCCGAGCGCGACAGGCTGTGGCGAAAAGTCTGGCAGCAGGTCGGCCGCGTCGAAGAGGTGCCCGAGGTGGGCAGCTATCTGACCTACGACATCCTCGACGACTCGATCATCGTTGTGCGCACCGGCGCCAACGAGTTTCACGCCCACCACAACGTCTGCATGCACCGCGGCCGCCGGCTGATCGACACACCCGAGGGCGCCAAGAACGCCTGTGCCCGTACCCGCAAGTCATTCGTCTGCGGCTTCCACGGCTGGACCTATGGCCTGGATGGCGCGTGCACACACATTCGCGAACAACAGGACTGGCAGGAAGCGCTGACGCCGGACAACACCCACCTGCGGCCCGTCAAAGTCGACACCTGGGGTGGCTGGTTGTGGATCAACATGGATCCCGACTGCGAGCCGCTGGCCGACTACCTGTTTCCCGCCGCGAAGATCCTCGACCCGTTCGGCCTGGAGAACATGCGCTACAAATGGCGCAAGTGGCTCTCGTTCGATTGCAACTGGAAAGTCGCGATGGAGGCCTTCAACGAGACCTACCACGTCTTCACGACACATCCGGAGTTCAACCAGTTCGGCGAATTCAAGGGCTGGGCCAAGGCGCAGGGCAAACACAGCAACATCGGCTATGACGCGCCAAAGGACTTGGAGGCCACCAAGTCCAAGATCCGCCTCGGCACCGGAGCCGATCCGCGGGTGTCGACCGCCCAGATGCAGGTATACACGATGGAGGAAACCAACGCCACCACCACTCAGACGCTGGTCAACGCCGCCAAGCGGTTGGTCGACGAACTTCCCGAGGGCACACCTGCCGACAAAGTTCTCGAGCACTGGCTGGCCTCGGCGCGCCGCGACGACGAAGACCGCGGCGTGATCTGGCCGACGATCCCCTCCGACATCCTCGGGCAGGCCGGCACCGCGTGGCAGATCTTTCCGAACTTCCAGATCGGGCAGGGCCTGACCAGCGCGCTGTGCTACGGCGCGCGGCCACACCCCAGCTACAACCCCGACAAATGCATCTTCGAGGTGTCGGTGTTCGAGTTGTACCCGAAGGGCCAAGAGCCCCAGACACAGTGGGAGTACACACCGGTCGGTGACGACCGGTGGCGGTCGGTTCTGCCCCAGGACTTCTCCAACATGGCCGCCGTGCAGCAGGGAATGAAATCCCTCGGCTTTCCTGGTACCAAGCCGAACCCGTATCGCGAACGCAGCACCGTCAATCTGCACCACCAGTTGTCGAAGTACATGGGTACCGGCGAACCCCAAGAACTTTCAAGCGAGGAGTCCCCACTGGCATGACGATGTACCAGGACAGCTGCGGGCCAAGCGAGACGCCCGATGACTTCGACATCGACGCGCTGCGCGAAAAATACCGGCAGGAGCGCGAAAAGCGCTTGCGCAAGGAAGGTTCCAAGCAGTACATCGAATTGGAGGACGACTTCGCCGGCTACTACGAGGTCGATCCCCACACGCCGGTGACGCCACGCGCGCCGATCGCTGAGGACATCGACGTCGCCGTCCTCGGTGGTGGCTTCGGCGGTCTGCTGTCGGCTGCCTATCTGAAGAAGGCGGGCGTCGATGACGTACGAATCATCGAGCTCGGCGGAGATTTCGGCGGTGTCTGGTACTGGAACCGCTATCCCGGCATCCAATGCGACAACGAATCCTATTGCTATATACCGCTGCTCGAAGAGCTGGACTTCATCCCGTCGAAGAAGTTCGCCGACGGCGCCGAGATCTATCAGCATTGCCGCAACATCGGAAAACATTTCGGCCTCTACGATTCGGCGATCTTCTCGACACAGGTACGCGAACTGCGCTGGGACGAGCAGATCAGTCGCTGGAGGATCAGCACCAACCGCGACGACGACATTCGGGCTCGCTTCGTGGTGATGGCGTCGGGCCCGTTCCACCGGCCGAAACTGCCTGGTATTCCCGATATCCAGGCCTTCAAGGGACACAGCTTTCATTCCTCGCGGTGGGACTACGGCTACACCGGCGGCGACACCAGTGGCGGCCTGGACAAGCTGGCGGACAAGCGTGTCGCGGTGGTCGGCACCGGCGCCACGGGTATCCAGATCGTGCCGTTCCTCGCCCGTGACGCCAAGCAGCTGTACGTGTTCCAGCGCACCCCGTCCACCGTCGACCAACGCAACAACACCCCCACCGATCCCGAATGGGTCAAGTCGCTGCGGCCGGGCTGGCAAAAAGAGCGTCAGCGCAACTTCCACTCCTGGACGTTCGAGGGCATGGCCCTGGGTCAGCCGGATCTGGTGTGCGACTTCTGGACCGAGCTGGGTCGCAACACCGCGGCACGCGTGCTTGCCCTGGACGACCCCGCATCGCTGACCCCTGAGCAGTTCGTGGCGATCCGGGAACAGGAAGACTACAAGCTCATGGAGCGACTGCGGCGCCGCATCGACACTCTGGTCGAGGACGACGCGACCGCCGAAGCGCTTAAGCCCTACTACCGTTTCCTGTGTAAGCGGCCCTGCTCCAACGACGACTATCTCGCCAGCTTCAACCGCCCGAACGTCACCCTGGTCGACGTGTCGTCGAGCAAGGGCGTCGAACGGGCCACCGAGAAGGGGCTGATCGCCAACGGCGTGGAATACGAGGTCGACTGCATCATCTACGCCAGCGGCTTTGAGATCACCACCGAGATCAGCCGCCGCTATTCGATCGAGGCGATCGAGGGTCGCGACGGCCTGTCGTTGTTCGACTACTGGGAAAACGGCTTTAAGACGTTGCACGGCATGACCAGCCGTGGATTCCCCAACCAGTTCTACACCGGGTTCACTCAGGTCGGTATCTCTGCGAACATCGCCGCCAACTACGAGCTTCAGGGCGAGCACATCGCGTACGTCATCGCCGAAGCCCTGGCACGCGGTGCGACCACCGTCGAGCCAAGCCAACAGGCCCAGGACGAGTGGTGCGCGACGATCCGGGAAACCGCGATCGACAACTCGGCGTTCGACGCCCAATGCACGCCAGGCTATTACAACAACGAAGGCGGCGGCGGCGGAGAAGGAATCCGGTCGCACCTGGGCGAGCCCTACGGGCCCGGCTTCTACGCGTTCGAGGACCTACTGCGGGTGTGGCGCGACAAGGGTGAGCTGGAAGGCCTGGTTCTGGGGACTTGAGCGGAAACCGTTCGCAACAACTTAGATTCGATGAGCGCGTCGCCGTCGTCACGGGTGCCGGGCGCGGGTTGGGCCGCGCCTACGCCGAACTGCTGGCATCGCGCGGAGCCAAGGTCGTCGTCAACGACTCCGGCGGCAGCCTCGCCGGCGACGGCGCGGACGCAGCGCCGGCCGAGCAGGTGGTCACCGCGATCGTGGCGGCCGGCGGACAAGCCGTCGCGTGTGCCGAGTCGGTGACCACCCGCGGCGGCGGCGAAGCCATCATCCAGACCGCGCTAGAACACTACGGTCGCCTCGACATCCTCATCCACAACGCGGGCAACGTCCGTCGCGGCTCGCTGAAGGAGATGGGCTACGAGGATTTCGACGCGGTGCTCGATGTGCACCTGCGTGGCGCGTTCAACGTTGTGCGACCGGCTTTTCCGGTGATGTGCCAGGCCGGCTACGGGCGCATCGTGCTGACGTCTTCGATCGGCGGCCTGTATGGCAACCACGACGTGGCCAACTACGCGGCCGCCAAAGCCGGCGTGATCGGGCTGTCCAATGTCGCGGCGATCGAAGGTGCCGACGAGGGTGTGACGTGCAACGTGATCGTTCCGGCCGCAGTGACCCGTATGGCGGACGGGATCGACACCTCGGCCTACCCGCCGATGGGCCCGGATCTGGTTGCGCCCGTGGTGGGTTGGCTGGCCCACGAAACCTGTTCGGTGACCGGAGAGATGTTCGTCGCGCTGGCGGGCCGGGTGGCTCGGGCCGTCCTCACGGAAACGCCCGGCATGTATCGGCCATCGTGGACGATCGAGGAAGTAGGCGAACACATCGAGGCGATCCGCGATACGTCTGATCCAGTCGTCTTCCCTGTCGTGCCGGACGGGCACGCCGACCACATCCGGTACAGCTTCGCTTTGGCCTCCCAAGCCAGCCAAGAGGCCCACCATGCCTAGCGGACCGCTGGCCGGCGTGCGGGTGATCGACCTCACCGCCATGGTGATGGGACCCTACTGCACGCAGATCATGGCCGACATGGGCGCTGACGTGATTAAAGTCGAACCGCCGCAAGGCGATAACACCCGCTACATCTCGGTAGGTCCGGCGCCCGGCATGAGCGGAGTGTTCGTCAACGTCAACCGCGGCAAGCGCGGCATCGTGCTGGACCTGCAAACCGACGCCGGAACGCGGGCGCTGCGCGCGCTGCTCGAGACCGCCGACGTATTCATCCACTCTATGCGCGCCAAAGCGATCGCCAAGCTCGGCTTCGGCTATGAGGACGTCGCCGCGATCAACCCGGCGATCGTCTACACCAATTGCTACGGGTACGGGCGCCGCGGACCCGACCGCGACCGGCCCGCCTATGACGACACGATCCAGGCCGAATGCGGCCTGCCGGCGGTACAAGAGCAACTGACCGGCGAGGCCGACTATGTCGGAACCATCATGGCCGACAAGGTCGCCGGACTGACGGCGCTGTACGCGACGACCATGGCGTTGTTTCACCGCGAGCGCACCGGGGAGGGGCAGGAAGTCGAGGTCGCCATGTTCGAAACCATGGCCTCGTTCATGCTCGTCGAACACGCCAACGGTGCCCTGTTCGATCCTCCCCTGGGGCCGGCGGTGTATCCGCGTACCGTGGCGCCCAACCGTCGTCCGTATCGCACCAGCGACGGCCACATCGCCGCACTGATCTACAACGACAAGCACTGGAACGCTTTCATGAACGCAGTGCAGCCGCCGTGGGCGACTGAGCTGTATTCGACGCTGGAGCAGCGTGCACACCAGATTGACACGGTGTACGGATTAGTGGCCGAGACGATGAAACAGCGCTCGACGCAGGAGTGGCTGACGCTGTTTCGCGAACTCGAGATACCGGCCGCGGCACTCAACACGCCCGGCGACTTGTTCGACGATCCGCATCTCAACGCCGTCGGCATGTTCGAGACCGTGGACACCCCGCACGGGCCGGTGCGCTTCCCGGGCGTACCTACCTGGTTTTCTCGGACGCCGGGTCGCGTTGCGGGACCGGCGCCCGAACTGGGCGCCGACACCGCAGAAGTCCTCGCCGAAATTGGCATGAGCACACCCAAAATCACCCGAAATGGCCTGCCAGAAGCCGATTTTGCGGCTGCTCGCGAACTAAAGGAGATCTGAACATGACCGTGCCCGTCTACAAACGCATTCTCGACCTGTTCGAGGCCGAGGGTGTGAATACGTTGTTCGGTATCCCGGACCCGAACTTTGTGCATATGTTCGCAGAGGCCGACGCTCGCGGGTGGTCGGTGGTCGCGCCGCATCATGAACTGAGCGCGGGATTCATGGCCGAGGCGGCGTCACGTATGACGGGTAAGCCCGGGCTGTGCATCGGCACGCTCGGCCCCGGCGTGGCCAACATCTCCGGCGCGATGATGTGTGCGCTCGTGGAGAACTCACCGGTGATCTTCCTCGGCGGCCAGCGCGCCCGCATCACCGAGCGCCGGGTTCGGCGCGGACGCATCCAGTTCGTGCAGCAGGAGGGGCTTTTCACGCCGTCGGTCAAGTACAGCAGCTCGATCGAGTACGCCGACCAGACCGACGAGATCGTCCGCGAGGCACTCCGCCGCGCGATGTCAGGCACGCCCGGACCGGCCTACATCGAGTTTCCGTCGCACGTCATCCTCGAGGAGCTCGACGTGCCGGATCCGCTGCCGCCCAAACGGTACCGGCTCGTCAACCAGACCGCGGGTGAGCGTGAGGTGGCCGAAGCGGCGAGGTTGATCCGGGCGGCGGAGAGCCCGATCCTGTTGGTCGGACACGGGGTCCACACATCGCGCACCGGTGCGGCGGTCAGGGAGCTGGCCGACCTGATGCAGTGCCCGGTGATTCAGACCTCCGGCGGCACGTCGTTCATCGACGGTCTCGAGGACCGCACCTTCGCGTACGGATTCTCGCCGGCGGCCGTCGAGGCGGTGGTGAAGTCCGATCTGTGCGTCGCGCTCGGCACGGAGCTCGGCGAACCAAGCCACTACGGCAAAACGCGCCATTGGGCGGAGAACGACGCGAAGCGCAAATGGGTTCTGGTCGAACAGGATCCGTTGGCCATCGGCGTCAACCGTCCCATCGACGTCCCCCTGGTCGGTGACCTCCGCGGTGTGGTGCCTCAGCTGGTGGAAGCGCTCAGGGACAATCCGAGAAAGCCATCGGTCGATCTCGACCGCTGGATCAAGGAGGACGCGGCGGAGCTGGCGCAGCTCGCCGAGAACGCGCCGGCAGGCCGGACGCCGGTGCACCCGGCGCGGTTCGTTGTCGAGGCCACCAAGGCGTTCCCGAAGGACGGCATCATGGTCCGCGACGGTGGCGCGACCGTCATCTTCCAGTGGACCTACTCGCAGGCCAAACCGCGCGATGTCATCTGGAACCAGAACTTCGGCCATCTCGGCACCGGCTTACCGTACGCGGTAGGAGCATCGGTCGCAGAGGGCGGTAAGCGCCCGGTGATGCTGCTGACCAGCGATTCGGCATTCCTCTTCCATATCGCCGAGTTGGAAACCGCTGCGCGGCAAAAGCTTCCGCTGGTGTGCGTGGTGGGTGTCGACCACCAGTGGGGCCTCGAGGTGGGCGTCTACAAGCGCACCTTCGAGCAGCCGTCGCCGCAGCCCGGCGTGCACTGGAGCAAGGACGTCCGACTCGACAAGGTAGCCGAGGGCTTTGGCTGCCACGGCGAATATGTCGAAAAAGAGGACGACATCGGTCCGGCGATCCAGCGGGCGTACGCTTCCGGCAAGACCGCCGTCGTGCACGTGTGCATCGACCCGAAGGCCAACTCGGAAGAGATGCCGAAGTACGACGAATTCAGAACGTGGTACGCCGAAGGAACCCAATAGGGAATAGGAGCGGGTCATGCGCGAATACTTGAACTTCTATATCGACGGTAAGTGGGTGGACCCGCTGCGGCCCAACGCTTCTGACGTCGAGAACCCGGCTACAGAGCAAATTGCCGGAAAGATCTCGCTCGGCTCGGCGGACGACGTCGACGTGGCGGTCAAAGCGGCCCGGCGAGCCTTCGCCGGTTGGTCGTTGAGCAGCCGCGAAGAGCGGTTGGACTTGTTGCAGGCCATCCTCGCGGAGTACCAGAAGCGGGCGGGCGACCTCGCCGACGCGGTCACCGAGGAGATCGGCGCGCCGCCGTCGCTGGCGGCGGGCCCGCAGGTGTTTCTCGGGATCGGTCACCTGATGACGGCGATCGACGCGCTGAAGAATTTTCAGTTCGAGGAGCAGCACGGCGCGACGCTGGTCGCCAAGGAGCCGATCGGTGTCTGCGGGCTGATCACGCCATGGAACTGGCCGCTCAACCAGGTCGCGGTCAAGGTGTATCCCGCGCTGGCGACGGGTTGCACAATGGTGCTGAAACCGTCTGAGATCGCGCCTTTTTCGGCGTACATATTCACCGAGATCATGGACGCGGCGGGCGTGCCGGCCGGCGTGTTCAACCTGGTCAACGGTGACGGCCCAGGAGTGGGCGTGGCCCTGGCCAGCCATCCCGACATCGACATGGTGTCGTTCACCGGGTCTACCCGCGCCGGCATCGAGGTGGCCGCCCACGCCGCTCCGACGGTGAAGCGGGTGACCCAGGAACTCGGCGGCAAGAGCCCCAACATCGTTCTCGACGACACGGGGTTCGCCGACAGCGTCACTGCCGGTGTGAAGGGCATGATGCCGAACTCCGGGCAGAGCTGTAACGCGCCGTCGCGCATGCTGGTCCCGAATTCCCGGATGGACGAGGCCGTTGCCGTCGCGCGCGCGGTCGCCGAAGCGGTGAAGGTCGGTGACCCCGAAGACGCGACCGCGATCGGGCCAGTGGTGTCGAAGACCCAATTCGACAGGATCCAGCGCCTGATCCAGAGCGGCATAGACGCGGGTGCGACGGTCGTCGCCGGCGGCACCGGCCGGCCGACGGGGCTGAACACGGGGTACTACGTCCAGCCGACGGTCTTCGCCGACGTCAGCAACGACATGCAGATTGCGCGCGAGGAGATCTTTGGCCCGGTGTTGTGCATCCTCGGCTACGACGACATCGACCAGGCCGTCGAGATCGCCAACGACACCGACTACGGCCTGGCCGGTTATGTGTCGGGAGTCGACCTTGACGAGGCCCGTGCGGTGGCTCGCCGGATCCGCGCCGGCTGGGTGACGATCAACCATGCCTTTGACCTGAATGCGCCGTTCGGCGGCTACAAGCGCAGCGGCAACGGCCGGGAGTGGAGCGAGTACGCGTTCCACGAGTACCTGGAGGTCAAGAGCACCTTGGGCTACGCGCCCGCCTAGGCCGCGCAATAGCTTCAGTCGATCGCAAAGGAATGAGACACAAATGTTTTCAGCAGTACTGATCGAAAAAGGCGAGGCGGGACAGACGGTTGGGCTGACCGACCTGGACGAGACGCAGCTGCCCGAGGGCCCGGATGACACGGTCAGCATCGACGTCGAGTATTCCACGCTCAATTACAAGGACGGCCTGGCAATTACGGGCAAATCGCCCGTCGTGCGGAAATTTCCGATGGTCCCGGGTATCGATCTGGCCGGCGTGGTGACCGAGAGCAACCACGCCGACTGGAGCAAGGGCGACCGCGTGGTGCTCAACGGTTGGGGCGTCGGCGAGACGCATTGGGGCGGCCTCGCTCAGCGCGCCCGCCTCAACGGCGACTGGCTGATTCCCTTGCCGTCGGCTTTCACGACCCGCCAGGCGATGGCGATCGGCACCGCCGGCTATACCGCCAGCCTGTGTGTCGATGCCCTGCTGCAGCACGGGGTGTCTCCTGATCAGGGCGAGATCCTGGTCACGGGCGCGACCGGCGGTGTGGGCACCGTCGCGATCGCGTTGTTGACCGCGGCTGGCTTCAAAGTGGCTGCTGCAACAGGAAAGTCGTCAGAGGAGCAGTTTCTCAAGCAACTCGGCGCCGTGACGGTGCTGGAGCGCGCCGAGTTCAGTGAGTCCGGCAAGCCGTTGCAGAAGGAGCGCTGGGCGGGCGTCGTCGACACCGTCGGCAGCCACACGCTGGTCAATGCCTGCGCGCAGACCCGCTACGGCGGCGCGGTTACCGCATGCGGCCTGGCCGGGGGCATGGACTTTCCGGCGACGGTTGCGCCGTTTATCCTGCGCGGCGTTTCACTGCTTGGTATTGACAGCGTGATGGCGCCCAGGCAGCGGCGCATCACCGCGTGGGAACGCCTAGCCCGCGATCTGGACGACGGCGCGCTGGACTCGATCGCCCAGGAGGTCGCGCTCGGGGAGGCGATCGCTTCGGCCGGAGAACTCATGGACGGCAAAGTGCGCGGCCGCGTCGTCGTCGACGTCAATCGCTGACGGGAGCAAGAATGGCCACTGAAAAGGGCAAGGAAACGAACGGTTCGCCGAGCATCCAACTCGATTTGACCGACGTCGATCACCGGGTCGGCAAGCCGGTCGGTGGCGGCCAGTTGTGGGATCCGTGTAGTTCATCCGACATCCGGCGCTGGGTAATGGCGATGGACTACCCCAATCCGCTGCACTGGGACGAGCAGTTCGCCCATCAGTCGAAGTACGGCGGCATAGTCGCACCGCAGTCCATCGCGGTGGCCCTCGACTACGGGCACGGCGCGGCGCCGGCCTGCGTCGGCCACATTCCGAACAGCCACTTGATCTTCGGTGGTGAGGAATGGTGGTTCTACGGCTGTCCGGTGCGGCCCGGGGACAAGCTGTTTCAGGAGCGCCGGTTCCACGACTACAAAGTGACCGAGACGAAATTCGCCGGCCCGACCATGTTCTCGCGCGGTGACACCATCCACACCAACCAGCACGGCGCCCTGGTGGCCCGCGAACGTTCCACCGCCATCCGCTACCTCTACGACGAAGCGACCAAGCGCGGGATGTTCGAGAATCAACTGGGCGAGATCAAACGCTGGACACAAACCGAGCTCGAGGCGGTCGACAGGCTGCGTCGTGAGTGGCTCGATTCCAACCGCCTGGGCATCTCGCCGCGCTTCGATGAGGTGAAGGTTGGCGATACGTTGCCTCGCCGGGTGATCGGCCCGCACAGCATCGCCAGCTTCACCACCGAATACCGGGCGTTCCTGTTCAATATCTGGGGCACCTTCCAGTGGGTGGCACCGCCGGGTATCGAGGATCCGTGGGTCTATCAGGATCCGGGCTGGGGCAAGGACTTTGCGTTCGACGAAGAAGACGCCAAGATCGATCCCCGCAAGCGCGACGGGCTTTACGTCGGTCCATCGCGCGGGCACATCGACGCCGACCGCGCCAGCGAAGTCGGCATGGCGCGTGCCTATGGCTACGGGGCAACGATGGGAGCGTGGTGCACCGACTATCTCGCGTATTGGGCCGGCCACGACGGCTTGGTGCGCCATTCTAAGGCGGACTTCCGCACGCCCGCCTTCGAGGGCGATGTGACCTATTTCGACGGCGATATCGTCGACAAGCAGGCGGAGTCGACCTGGGGTGTGCCTCTCGTGCAAGTAAAGCTGCGCCTGACCAACCAGAATGGAGAAATGCTGGTGGGCTGCACAGCCGAGGTCGAACTGCCGTTGTAGCCATGGCCGAAAAGACGGGTTCGCAAGCCTCACAGCAACTCTCGATTGTCTCTGGGCCGCCTTTATCGGATGAGCCGGGGCTGGGGTCGCTCACGCTGCCGGGCTTTCTGCGCGAGGTGACGCTGACCTACGGCGAGCGCGAAGCATTGGTGTTCCGCAACGCCGACGGCGTCACGCGTTGGACGTATGCGCAGCTCTGGGAACGTGCGACCGAGGTGGCGCGCGCGCTGCGCCGGTGCGGCATCGGCAAGGACGCCCGCGTCGGTGTTCTGATGACAAACCGGCCGGAATGGCTTGCCGCAGTGTTCGGTACATCGCTGGCCGGTGGAGTGGCCGTCACCCTCAGCACATTTTCCACTCCCCCCGAATTGGACCATCTGATACGGGCTTCCGCTGTTTCGGTGTTGTTGTTCGAGCGCAAGGTGTTGTCGAAGGACTTCGCCGCCGTGCTGGCCGAGCTGGAACCAGAGATCGGCACAGCACGGCCAGGGGCACTGGAATCGGCTAAGTATCCGTTTTTGCGCCGACTCGTAGTGCTGGGCGAGCCTGTGCCGGGTATCGAAGCGTGGGACGAGTTCGTGGCGTCCGGTCATGGGGAACCCCGCGAACTGATCGAGGCGACGGCCGCCGCGGTGCTGCCAAGCGATGCCGCGGTGTTGTTCTTCTCGTCTGGCTCCACGAGCAAGCCCAAAGGCATCCTTGGCGCGCATCGCGGGGTGTGCATCCAATTGTGGCGGTTCCGGCGGATGTACGGGTTCAGCCCAGACGACGATGTTCGCGGCTGGACCGCCAACGGCTTTTTCTGGTCCGGAAATTTCACGATGGTGCTCGGCTCGACGCTGGCCAGCGGCGGGGCGCTCGTCCTGCAACCGACGTTTGACGCCGCCGAGGCGCTTGAACTCATGCAGGCCGAACGGGTGAATTTTCCGTTCGCCTGGCCGCACCAGTGGGCCCAGCTGGAGGGCGCGCCCAACTGGGGCCGGGTGGACTTGAGTAGTGTGCGATACGCGGATTTCAAGACCCCGATCGCCCACCATCCCACGGTCTCGGGCGAGTGGTACGAGCCGGGCCACGCCTACGGAAACACCGAAACATTCACGATCACAACGGGTTATCCTGCTAACACTCCACCCGAAGTCCATGCGGACAGCTTCGGAGTGGCACTGCCCGGTGTGACACTCAAGATCACGGATCCGCTTACCGGCGGCCTCGTGCCGCGCGGTGAGGCCGGCGAGATCAGCGTCAAGGGACCCACACTGATGCTCGGCTATATCGGCACTCCACTTGACGAGACTCTCGACACAGAGGGGTTTTTCCCCACCGGCGACGGCGGCTATCTCGATGGCGACGGCCGGTTGTATTGGCAAGGCAGGCTCACCGACATCATCAAGACCGGCGGTGCCAATGTCTCGCCACGCGAGGTTGATGAGGCCCTGATCGCCCATTCTGGCGTGAAGGTGGCGCAGACCGTCGGCGTTCCGCACCATACGCTCGGGGAGGTCGTTGTGGGCTGCGTCGTGCCACACGATGGCGCGATTCTTGACTCCGAGCAGCTTTTGGCATTTTTGCGGCAACGATTGGCGAGTTATAAGGTGCCTCGCCATCTGCTCTTTTTTTCTGAAGGCGAAGTGGCGGTGACGGGCAACGCAAAGATCAAGGCCGGCGAACTTCGGGAACTAGCCGCCAAGCGGCTAGCCGGCAATTGAGCCGCACCGGGAGGTTGCGATGAAGTGTCGTGCCGCTGTGCTGCGCGGGGTCGGCGAGGACTGGGAGATCCGCGAGGTGGAGCTCGATCCGCCCCGCAACGGTGAAGTCCTGGTGCGCATGGCCGCTGCCGGCGTGTGCCACTCCGATGACCATCTCATCACCGGCGACGTGGTGCCGACCCCCGAGGTGCTGGCCGCGACCGGTATGCCGGCGCCGGACTGGTTCCCGCTGCTCGGCGGCCACGAAGGCGCTGGTGTCGTCGCAGAGATCGGACCGGGCGTGACGACGGTGCAGCCCGGCGATCACGTGGCGATGTCGTTCATTCCGGCGTGCGGTAACTGCCGGTTTTGTGTCAACGGTCAGAGCTACATCTGCGACTCCGGCGCGAGCCTGTTCATGCGGGAGATGCCCACCGACGGAACCTGCCGCCGGCACCTCGGCGACGAAAACCTGTTGGCTTATGGTCAACTCGGCACGTTCGCGGAATATGCGGTGCTATCGGAGAGGTCCGTCATCAAGATCGACGACGCGATCCCGTTCCATGCCGCCTCACTCGTCTCGTGCGGTGTCAGCACCGGCTGGGGCTCGGCGACGGTCTCGGCCGGTACCGAGCCCGGCGACACCGTCGTAGTCATCGGAACCGGCGGTGTCGGAATGAACGCCCTGCAAGGAGCGCACGCGGCCGGCGCAACCTATATCGTCGCGGTGGATCCGGTTGAGTACAAACGGGATTCGGCCAAGATCTTCGGCGCCACGCATTCCGCCGCCTCCGCTGAAGAAGCGATACCGCTGGTGAAAGACATCACCGCCGGCTTGATGGCCGACCGCGTTATCTTGACTCCCGGTGTTCTGCACGTGGAC
>CAVZSJ010000011.1:0-95917 GCA_963777885.1 uncultured Actinomycetota bacterium | reverse complement strand
TTAATCGCGTTGGCGATGGCTCTGCTTCGCAAGGGCGGGACGTGCGTGGCCACCGGCATCACCCCTTACAGTGAGCCCCTGGTTCCGCTGATCCTGCAGGAGATGGTGCTCTCGGCCAAACAACTCAAGGGAGTGCTTTACGGCGGGATGAATCCGCGCACCAGCGTTCCGATGCTGTTGTCGATGTATCAGGCCGGCGTGGTGAAACTCGACGAGCTGGTCACCCGGCACTACCAGCTCGACCAGATCAACGAGGCGTTCGCGGACCTGCGGGAAGGCCGCAACATTCGCGGCATTATCGATTTCGCCGGCGTGTAGCAATCCAGCCGCGTCACGGGGAGAACGGGGTCTTGAATGTCCGCCGGGCCAATGCGATTGGTCCGCAAGGCAGAGACTCAGGGCGATCCGTTGTCGGCCTGGGTATCGGTAATGATCGATCGCAGGATTGCTTGGATGTGTCGGTCGAGACGTTCGGGTTCGGTGACCACGGGGTAGCCCTGAACGAAACTCATCATCACACCCTGGATGTAGGTCAACACCATCGCGGCCTGCTCGTCGATGAGCATCGCATCGGGTTGTGACTGGGCGGGATGCCACTGGGTGATGACATCGCGTGCCAGGCCGTAGAAGCGCAACCCCATGTTGCTCATCGTGGCGGCCAGATCGGGTTCGCGGTTGGTTCTAAGGATGATTTCGTAGCGGGCTCGGCTGCGTGTTAGCCAGGGTTCCGTCCCCGACAGCATCACGAGCCGGGCCAACCCAAGTGTCCCCGAGTAGCTGGCCGGCTCGTCACCACTCAGCTCGGCCATCATTGACAGGTCCGCGGCATCGAGATCGCTGATGCGCTCAGCGGTGGCAAGCAAAAGCGCTTTGCGCGTCCGGAAATAGTAGGACGACGTACCCCGGGGCAATCCGGCGCGTTGATCGACTTTGGGGTGGCTCAGTCCGCGCGAGCCCTCGATTCCGAGCACATGGATCGCAGCGTCGGTGATTTGTCGCCGCCTTTGCGGCGCATTGTATTTTCGAAATGCAGTAATGACTTGGCATCTTAGTATTTGCCGAGCCTGCGACTCCCGTTCCCGGCTTGTTTCCCCGCACGGCTGGCAGAGTGGCGCCTTGAGAACAGCTTCCTCTAAGAGATTAGAGGATGTACGTTGCCTCAAGGACTGTGCACGGCCGATCGAGAAGGAGCAGTGATGAACTTTTCGGTGTTACCCCCCGAGGTGAATTCGGCGCTGATGTTCGCGGGGCCAGGATCGGGTCCGTTGATGGCCGCGGCGCAGGCTTGGGACGGGATTGGCGCGGAGTTGGGCTCCGCAGCAAGCACATTCAGTTCGGTAACGTCCGGCCTGGCGGTACAGTCATGGCAGGGCGCGGCCTCGGTGCTGATGACGGAGGCCGCCGCCCCGTATGTGGGCTGGCTGAGCGGTGCGGCCGCTCGGGCCGAGGAGTCGGCGAGCCAGGCGCGCGCGGCGGGGGCGGCCTTCGCGACCGCGCGAGCCTCAGTGCTGGATCTAGAGTCGGTGACGGCCAACCGTGGCCTGCTGGTGTCGCTGGTTCGCGCGAACCTCTTCGGTCAAAACGCCCCCGCGATCGCGGCCACAGAGGCTGCCTACGAGCAGATGTGGGCGCACGATGTCACCGTGATGAGCGGGTATCACGCCAATGTGTCGGCGGCCATCGCGCAATTGGCATCCTGGGAACAAACGCTGGAAGATCTGCCCGGGCTACCAGGCCAGGTCGCTAAGACCCTCAGCAACGCGGCGGCTCCTGTGCCGCAGGAACTTCGGCCGCCGGGTACCGCAGGGACAACCGCGACCAACGGATTCGTCGACAGAGTCGTCACCTACATTTTCGGCACCCCGGCCACTGCGCCTGTCCCGGCCACGCTGAATCCGGTCTTCACCGGCGCACCGTCGGGGGTGAACAGAATTGAAGTCGCTGGACTGTGGGGGTTCAAAACTGTTGTTACCGGCGTCCTCGGACTCGACCTCACCACCCAGCTTGGGCCGCTGGCTATCAGCAACCCGGTGCTATCGAAGTTGGTATCGCCGTTCGTCAGCAATACCCCGCCAAAGTTGTTGCCGTTGCTGCTGGGCGAAACGGTTCAACAGACGACAATCGACGGAATGAGCGTCGTCCAGATTACGCCTGCTCATCCGTCCGGTCATTACGTAATCGCCTTACACGGTGGCGGTTTTTGCATTCCGCCTTCGATCTTCCACTGGCTCGATTACACAGTGATGGCTCACCAGACCGGCGCGACCATTGAGATACCGATTTATCCGCTGGTGCAGCAAGGGGGTACCGCCGGCACCGTCGTGCCCGAAACCGCTGGCATCATATCCATGGAAATCGCTCAGCATGGGGCTTCCAACGTCAGCGTGTACGGCGACTCGGCAGGCGGCAACCTCGCCCTAGCGTCCGTTCAATACCTGGTAGCCAACAATGAAACGGTACCGGCATCAATGGTTCTGCTTTCGCCATGGTTGGACGCGGCTTTGACCAATCCAAACATTGCTTTCGTTCACGATCCCCTGCTCAATGCCGGGCCTCTGGGACAAGTCGGTAAGGAGTGGGCAGGCGGTCTCCCCGACAACGACCCTCTGGTGAGTCCGCTGTATGGGTCGCTCAAAGGACTCCCGCCGACCTATGTCTATTCGGGCTCCCTGGATTCACTAGGACCCGACGTCGTCCTCCTCGACCAAGAAGCCGCAACCCAAGGAGCCCCAATCAGCTTCGTGCTCCATTCCGGTGAAATCCACGACTGGGTTCTGCTCAGTCCAGATGGTTTCCGCTACCTCCCGCAGATCTACCAGGAGCTCGGGATCTGAGCGCACTGATTGCGAGTTCGCGGCCCCGACGGATTAACAGCCGTAGTCGGCTGACCAATAGCGCCGCAGCGCGTCCAATCGTCACATGACACGACCTGCCTGCAGCGCTCCACCGCCGCGCCGGGAACCGCGCTGGTTTAAGCGGATTCGAAATGACGCCGGATGCCGGCCAACATCTCGATGTGCGCCTTGATCCCCTCGCGAGTGGTCATTGCGGCCAGTGGCCGTGGCGCGGCTATCCGGATTTGCTCGGTGACCCGGGTGCCGCCGTCGATCGGCTCGAAGCTCACCCTGCCCCGTAGCCGGACCCCCGGGGACTGATCGGCTTCGGTGAGCACGTCACCGTCGTGCGGGACGTTCAGCCGCGCCTGGTAGGTGATCTTGATGGTCAACGGCCCCAGCGGAATACGGTCGATGACGCGATAGCTGTGCTGGTATCCGTCCGGGGTTTCGGTGCGTGACGTCGTTTGCACGGACACGATCAACGGGTGCACCAGCTTGATGTTGTCCAGGTCAACGTAGAACGCGCGGACCTGCTCGGGCGGCGCGGCAACGTCTTCGGACAGCTCCGCTTCGGAGCGCGCCATCCACCAGCTCATAGGTACAGCTCCGCCGCGAGAACGCCGGTGCGCCACCAGATCAACCCGGCGAACACGCCCAGCACCAGGACCGTCACTGCGGCTTGGATCAGGTTCCGGCGTGCCCGCGGCGCGTAAACAAAAGCCGCGGCGACCAACCCGCCGGTGACCAGTCCGCCGACGTGCCCCTGCCAGCTGATCCCTCGAGCAACGAAGGTGAAGACCAAGTTGATCACGACAACTGTGACAACCCAGCGCATGTCGAGGTTGAGCCGCTGCGCCGCCACGAATGTGGCACCGAAAAGACCGAACACCGCGCCCGATGCGCCCGCCGTCGCCGTGTTCAGCGTCAGCAGATAGACCAGCACAGACCCGCCAAGCAGGCTCAACGCATACAGGGCACCGAACCGCAGTCGGCCGAGCAACATCTCGAGCGGTGGACCCACGACGTACAGCGCCCACATGTTCAACAGCAAATGGGTCGCGCCGTAGTGCACGAACGCCGAAGTCACCAGGCGGTACAGCTGCCCGTCGGCAACGGCCGGCGGCCACAGGACGAGTTGCTTTTGCAAGTCCCCCACCGACATCTGCAGTGCGAAGGTCAGCACGTTGAGCGCGATCAGCGCATACGTGACCACCGGCATGCCCGCCCGTTCCCGCCCGCCGAATTCCGTGCGGGGCTGCCGAATCGTCCGGGCACCCTCCTGCACGCACTCCACACACTGGTGACCGACCGCCGCCGCGCGCATGCAGTCGGGGCAGATGTACCGCTCGCATCGGTTGCACCGCAGGTAGGTCGGGCGACCGGGGTGCCGATAGCAGATCCCCGCGGTCTGCGGCTGCGGTGCGCTGGGACCGGTCACGGCACCAATCTTGCCTGTTCCCTCGTCCGTCGAGTTGTCTTACTGTCATTTCCGTGCAGACGCAGTCAGACACCGTCGAGCGCTACCTCGAGTTCCTCGCGGCCCACGATTGGGACGGCTTGGCCACCACCATCGCCGACGACAGCCTCATACGAGAAGGCCCGTTCCGTGACGTCGTCGAAGGCAAAGACCACTACATCGCCTACCTACGCAAGGTCGTCACCACGCTCAAGGGCCATCGGCTCGACGTCAAGCGGGTCTCGCACGTCGACAGCCGCGTTTCGTTTGTCGAGCTGACCGAATCTTTTGAGATCGACGGCACCCCTGCCGAGTGGCCCGAGTGCCTGCTGTTCGAGCAGGACGACGACGGACTGATATCTCACGTCAGCGTGTTCTTCAAACAACGACACGCCGACACCGGGTAGAGGTCTATTCCCTGACTCGCGGAATTGACCTAACGTGGCTGTATGGAGTCAGACGGAACACCGGAGTCGGTATCGGTCGAGAAATTGCACTCGGGCGACCCGATCACCGATTGTGGTCAGCGCTACATAGTCCTCGAATCAAAAGCCGTTGGCGATAGCTGCGTAGTTCTCGAGCTGGAGTCCCGAGTGGACCATCAGTTGCAGGTCATCGAGAAATCCTTCCCCGCTGGGTACCAGGTCGACAGGGCAAACCACCGCATCTTGTAAAGCGAATCTTCCTGCTCGAATTTGCGTGCGTAGCCGTTCGACGGCTACCGCATATTGACGTAATTCCAAGAATGGTTGCTGCGGCTGCCGCTAAACCGCCTCAGCCGTGCTGAAAACCCTTGCCACCCCGATCAATAGGATCGGGATCCAGAGCTAAATAGGTGGCCCGCAGTCGGTCCCACAGCTCGAGTTGTTCGAACGCGGGCTGGTCGCGGAACTGCTGGGTGTTGGTGAGAAATGGGTTCGGCAGCATCAGCGTCATCATCTGTTCGTCGCGCCCGTTGTAGAGGCGCGCACCCCACGAGGTGGGGAACCCGTCATCGCCGATGCGGCGATAGAGCTCGGCACGGGCGCATCGGCGGATGCGGCCGAGCTCGGGTCCGCTGGCCAGGTGCTCTCCGATGCACAGATGGAAGTGCCACCGACCGAAGTCCACCGTCGCGTAGCCGTCGTACACCGAGATCCGCGTCGGTGGATTAGGCGCCGCCACCTCCCAGGCCGCGCCCTCGATGAGGGTGCCGAACCAGATTTCGTCCCAGTACTCGTCGAAGCAGAGGTGGATCAAGCCCAGCAGGCTTTGCTCGTCGACCGGGAGTGGCCACCGCTGCTCGCGTCCGCCATCTTCGGTCTGGACGATCGGGGGGTTTTTGGTTTGCACGATTCTCCCAATTGCCAGCCGTCGGAGTGCGACAATATCGCCCGTAAGGCGATGATGATGCAGGAAGCCGGTGCGAATCCGGCGCGGTCCCGCCACTGTCATCGGGGAGCGACCCTCACTAGCCACGGCCACTGGTCGGAAGGCGAGGCGAGCAGCGATCCGAGAGCCAGGAGACTCGCGTCATCGCATCCTGCTAGCCCGGGGCGGAGCACCCCGGAGAGAGCTGGCCTGTCATGTCGCCGCAATCCGGCCCTTTTAATTCCGATAGTCGCACATGAGCGCCCCGATCTGGATGGCGTCACCGCCGGAGGTGCATTCGGCGCTGCTGAGTACCGGGCCGGGCCCCGGTCCGCTGCTGGCCGCGGCCGCGTCGTGGACCTCGTTGAGCACCGTGTACACCGAGACGGCCGATGAGCTGATCGCGCTGCTGGCGGGGGTGCAAGCCGGGGCGTGGGAGGGCCCGACCGCGGCGGCGTATGCGGCCGGCCACACCCCGTACCTGGCCTGGCTCACGCAAGCCGCTGCCCACAGCGCGGCGACGGCCGTCCGGCACGAGACCGCCGCCACCGCCTACACCACCGCGCTGGCCACAATGCCGACCCTGGTCGAGCTGGCGGCCAACCACGCCACCCACGCGGTGTTGCTGGCGACGAACTTCTTCGGCCTCAACACCATTCCGATCGCGCTCAACGAAGCCGACTACGTCCGGATGTGGATCCAGGCGTCGACCGTGATGGGCACTTACCACGCGGTCTCGACCGCGGCGGTGGCCTCATCGCCGAACTCCGCGGCGGCGCCGCCGATCGTGCATTCGCTGATCGATGCGTTTTATAAGGCGTTTCCATTGCCCCCCGACACGGAGAACCAGGTCATGGCCTGGTTGACGAAGATCGGTTTCATCAACTACTGGAACAACGTCTTGGAACCGCTGAGCAACGCGCTGTACAACAACCCCTTCTTCGCGGCGATGTTTTCCGGGTTTGATCCGTACCTGCCCCTGCTCGGTAATCCGCTGACCTTCCTCAGCCCGTACAACGTCGCCTTCGCCCTCGGCTACCCGATGGACATCGGTTCCTATGTCGCGTATCTGTCGCAGACCTTCGTCTATATCGGACTGGACCTCACGGCGGCGTTCGCCGGAGGTAATCCCGCGACCATCGGTTTCACCATCTTGTTCACCACCATCGAAGCCGTCGGCACGATCATCACCGACACCATCGCGTTGCTGAAAACTCTGCTCGAGCAGACTGTCGTGCTGCTCACGGTTTTCGTGCCCCTCGTGACCGCCCCGCTGGTGACGCTGGCGACCGGCGCGCTGGCGCCCATTGGCCTGGCCGGGTTGGCGGGGCTGTCTGCCCTGCCGCCGGCACCGCCCGTCGCGCCGCCCATCTTGGCGCCCCCGCTGGCGCTTGCCCCAAGCGTCCCGACACCCAGCTCGCCTCCGACGCCGGCTCCCTCAGAGGCGACCGTTCCGGCCGCCACGCCCGGCGCGCCGCCGCCGTCGCCTACACCTCCGACGCTGCACGGCCCCGGCATGAGCATGCCCGTGAATGCGACCATGCCCGCCGGGATGGAGAACTTCGCCTACCTGGTGGGCGACCTGAGCGCGGTGGCCGGAGCGGCGGCGGCCGGCAAGGCCCGCAGAAAGGCGCCGGAACCCGACGCCGCCGCGGCCCCGGCAGCCGCGGCTAAGCCCATAGAGAAGGACAAAACGCATCGGCGCCGGCGGGCCAGGGTGCAGATGCTCGGGCGCGGTCACGAATACATGGATTTGGAAGACGAAGGCGAACTGGTAGGCGCGACAGCGGCCTCGGCTACCGGCGCTGGCCCCCAGGGGTTCGCCGGGACCGCCACCAAGACCGGTGCCGGACGGGCGGCGGGGTTGACCACGCTCGCCGACGACGCCTTCGGTGGCGGCCCACGCATGCCGATGATCCCGGGCACCTGGGACGCCGACTCACCGAACGACCCCGAGGCGGGAGACTGACGCGGTCGGTCGCCGTCGGCTCCGCGACACTTAACCTACGCACACGACACGCCGGTGCGTTTGTGCCAGGTTTATATCTCGAGGTCAGACTAACCGGCGAGCGCTGACGCGATCCCTAACCGAGCGTGTCCCAGAAACCGGTGAGCGCCGCCGCGCCGCGCGCCGGGTCCTGCAGCATCCACCAATGCCCCAGTCCGTCGAGCACCTCCGTGCGCGCTCCGGCACGATCCGCGGCGCGACGCCGGAGTTCGTCGGAGCCCACATAGGGGTCGTCGGTGGCAAGCAGTGAAAGGCCCGGGCGGGCTGCGGCGTTCTCGAGGGCGCGGCCGGCCTCGGCCAGCGCGGGCTGGCGCGCCGAGCGGTACAACGAGAGGATCGCTTGACCCATCTCAGGCCCCTGAGCGGCGGCGATTGAGGTCGCGACGTCTTGGGGTATGCCCATGGACGCCATCCGTTCCGTCCGGTCCTCGAGCGTGCCCTCCATCAGGGTGTCCACCAGTTGCTCGCCCTCGCCGGGCGTCTGCCAGACCTGCGCGAGGTCGTGCCACACGTAGTCGGGGTCGAACAACCCCACCACGTCGCTGGCCCAGCTGCGCACCAGCTCCGGCCGATGCATCACCACATTCATCACATGGCCGCCGCCCCAGTCGTGCCCGACCAAGTCGATCGGTTCGTCGAAGGCTGCCAGCTGTTCCTCGAGCCAGTCGCGGTAGTCGTGGTGGGTCGCCGCGAACCCGTCGGGCAGTGGGGCGCCGAAACCCGGCGGTGACAGCCGCACTATGTCGTCGCGGCCGTCGCGCGCCAGCACGTCGACCAGCGGTCCCCAGATCGCGTCGGTCTCCGGATTGCCGTGCACCAGCACGATCGTCATGACCGACCTCCTGCCGTGTCGGCGACCGCAGCGTGCCGCGGCGCCGAATTACGTTGCCTGCGTTGCAGATTAACCCTAGCGACCCGGTAGAGGAAGGCGGGGCGGAGCAGGCGGGGAGGTGCATCGAGAAGTCCGGTGACCCTGAAGAACTGGGTGGTGACCTCGTTGTCGGACTCACAGGCGGCCAACACCGAGTCCACGAGCCGGTTAATCACTCGCATCGACGGTGTCCGCCGCCCCTCCACCTGTGGAAATGCCAGGTCGGAGGTGGCTCCGGTCTGCCAGGCCACGCCGATCGCTTTGGCCGCGGCGCGGAAGTATCGCCGCGGCAGGTCGACGACGCCGCGCATCAGAGAGTCCCGCAGCGCGATCGCGTCCAGCGCTGCCACCGACATGCCTTGGCCGTAGATCGGATTGAAGCTGCATATCGCGTCGCCACAAGCCAACAGGCCGTCGGGCAGCCGCCGCATTTTGTCGTAACGGCGCCACTGGCTGCATGGCATGCGGTGTTGCACGATCGGCCCGAGCGGTTCGCCGGCGCGCACCGCCGCCAACAGGTGAGCCGGAACGTAATCGGCGGCGAACGAGAGCATGCCGTCGAGGTCGCGGGGCGGTTCGTGCCCGACCATGCCGAAAAGCGTGAAGATCCAGGTGTCGTGCTCGTTGCCGGCCAGGAACATTCCCGTCGGCCGACCGGGTGCGGGACTGATGAGGACCAGCGCCTCCGTCAGGGTCCCGGGTGGGATTCGCAGCGCTTGGCTGACGTAAACCGTGTGCATGACGATGCGGTCCTCGGCCGGGCGGCCATATCCGAGGCTCTCCAGGAAGGCGGGTGTATGGGCGCCGCGGCCCATGGCGTCTACGACCAGGTCTGCCGCCAGGTCCTGAGGAGCGTCCCCGTCGCGGCCCGTCACCCGAACGCCAACCACGCGCGTCCAGTCCGCGTTCGGAAGCAGTTCGGCGGCGTCGTGACCGTCGCGGATGGTCACGTTGTCGAGCGCATGCAGGCGCCCGCGGACATGGCGTTCCAGCAAAGCCCGGCTCGGCACATACAACGCCAGTGCCTTGGGATCACCAGTCGTCATTCCGGACTGAACTACCAGGTGGCCGCTGTAGCACATGTGCAACCTGGACAGGTCGCCCTCCAACACCGGGGCGCCGGCGGCCACCAGCTCGTCGAGCAGCCCGGGAAAGAGCTCATCCAGAATGTGCGCGCCGCGCGCCAATAGCGCGTGCGGGTGCCTACCCTGCGGTACCCCGCGCCGGGTGACCGGATCGTCGGGCAGCTCGTCCCGCTCGATCACCACGACGGTGCGATAGAAGTCGGCCAGCACTCTGGCGGCCAGCAGGCCGCCCATGCTTGCCCCGAGAACGACCGCCCGATCACCCAGCACCGGCATAGCAAATCCTTAATCCCCCGAATCAGCCAGCAAAAGATAACAGCCGACCTAGGGACATTTCGGAAAATGGACGCGGGACTTGTAAACCTCTTAGCTACGCGGCGGCCGCTGGTCGTTGGGGTCATCCGGATCGGGCTCACCGAACCAGCGCGAGGACACGTGTTCGGGGTACGCATCGTGCCAGGCCCACCACTCGTACGGCTTGCTCTGCGGGTAGCCCGGCGGCGAGTCCTCCCAATCCTCTTGGCGCCCAAGCGCCGTCAGGTCCAGGAGGCTCCAGGTGTTGCCCAGCACCTCGTCGCCGCGGTTGTTGATGAAGTAGGTGCGGAACACGCGTGAACCGTCGCGGATGAACGCGTTGGTGCCGTGCCATTCGTGCACGCCGAAGTCGACGTCCCACGAATGCCCGCTGCTGTCGGTGAACGTGTACCACGGCATTTGCCAGCCCATCCGGGCCTTGAGTCGTTGGATGTCCGCCTGGGGCGCGGGTGAAGCAAACACCAGCGTGGTGTCGCGGGCGTTGAGGTGGGCCAGATGGCCGATGTGGTCGGCGATCATCGAGCAACCAGGGCACCCGTGGTCCGGCCAGCCGTGCACGCCCGGCTCGAAGAAGGCGCGGTAGACGACCAGCTGACGTCGACCATCGAATAGATCCAACAAGCTCATCGAGCCGTCGGGGCCCTCGAACTGGTAGTCGTTGTCCACGGCGACCCACGGCATCCGCCGGCGCATGGCCGCCAGCGCGTCGTGGGCGCGCATCACTTCCTTCTCCTTGACGAGCAGTTGCTGACGCGCGTCCTCCCAGTCTTGCGCCGACACGATCGGGGGTGTATCCATTTGCGTTGTCCTCCTTGTGGTTTCAGCTCAACGTCAATCCAGGCCCGCCAGGCCTGACGCGGTCAATAGGTACGCGAGGTGTTCACCGCGATCGCCGTCGGCGATCTGCAGTACCGCTTTGCCGACTTGTTCCGCACTCAACGCGGGTCCGGACGAGGCCAGGAACGTGTCGACGTCAACGCGTTGCCGCTCGGCGTAGGCCGCGACCGCCTTGGCGCCCAGCGCGGTCGCCGGGGTGAGCTGCGGGAGAACGGAGACGAAGTCGATGCCAAGGCCGGCCCGTTGCGATTCCATGGCGGCATAACCGCTGATGAACCGCACGGTGGACTTGGCCCCGGCATAGCCACCGGACAGTGGCGATCCTTTGACGGCGGCGCCGCTGGAAATCGCGATCACCGTGCTGCCCGGCACCAACGGGTGCCGCAGTGCGTTGCGGATCCAGTGAAAAGCCTGCGCGACGTCCATAGTCCAGTTCTGACTGAAGCTCTCCCAGGTCTGATCCTGCAGCGGGGCCAGCTGCGGAGCGGCCCCGGCGCACAGCACAAGCGTGCGCGGCCGATGCTCGTCGAGCAACCGGCTGGCCGTCGCGGGGTCGGCGGCGTCCGCGGCCACCGCGGTAAAGGCGTCACCCAACTCGTCGCGCAGCTCGTCCAGCGCCCGTCGGCCGCGCGCGACACCGACGACGTGGACGCCGGCCCCCGACAGCGCCGTGGCGATGGCGCGGCCGAATCCGCGGCTGGCGCCGGTCACAATCGCCGTCGACCCGACAAGGCCGTCTGGTTGCAGGAAGGTTCGCATGATCGTGCTCACTTTCGGGTTGGGTTCGGTGTGCACTAATTCAGATACGGCGGGACGCCACGATTCATCGCCGCCCACGTCAACCGATGAGTTCCGGCCGCCGGGCGTATCTATATGAGTGTGGGAAGGAGCCTGACCGTGCCGGCTCGGGAGGATTTCATGGAGCAGGCGGCGCCCTTTCGCGCCGAGCTGATCGCGCACTGCTATCGGATGCTCGGGTCCGTGCATGACGCCGAGGATCTGGTCCAGGAAACGTACCTGCGCGCCTGGCGCGGGTATGAGGCTTTCGAAGAGCGCGCGGCGTTACGGACGTGGCTATACCGGATCGCCACCATGGCATGCCTACGGGCGCTCCAGAATCGGGCCCGCCGGGTACTGCCGGCGGGCTTGGGTGAGGCTTCGGTCGACCCGGACACCAGCCTCGGCGGACACGAGAATCCCCACGACTGGCTGGAGCCAATCCCGGACGCGTTGATGTTTCCAACCCCCGAAGACGCCGTCACCGCGAGGCACAGTGTCCGGCTGGCCGTGATGACGGCGCTGCACGAACTGCCGGTGCGGCAGCGAGCTGTGTTGATCCTGCGCGATGTGGTGCTGTTCAGCGCGGCTGAGGTGGCGGAGCTGCTGGAAACGACGCCCGCGGCGGTCAACAGTTCTCTGCAGCGAGCCCGGGCCCATCTCGCTGCGGTTGCCCCCACCGAAGATGACTTGGCCGAACCCGGCGCGGACTATCCGGCCGAACGACGCGACCTGCTCGACCGCTACTGCGCGGCGTTCGAAAACGCGGACATGGCCGCCCTCACCGCGTTACTGCAGGCCGACGTCAAGCTCGAAATGCCGCCTCTCCCCATTTGGTTCACCGGACGGGACACCGTGGTGCGCTTCCTGGTCGCGCGCGCGTTCACCGCACCCGGCGATGTGGCTCTGCTCCCGACGGCCGCGAACGGGCAACCCGCCGTTGCCGAATACCGGCGCACTGTCGATGGCGTGCTGCGCGCGCATTCGATACATGTGCTGACAATCGGCCGTACCGACGGCGTTCCAGGGATCGCCGCGCTGACCGTCTTTCTCGAACCGGCGCTGTTTGCCGCGTTTGATTTACCGCCGGACCGGTAAGCCTCCTATGATCCCCGCGGCCGGCGCCCTCGTCTGGCCGAAGTCCATCGCTCCCTGCACATCCGTCCGCATGTCGGTAGACATGTGGCTACGACGCCATCAGGATTAGGCGCGTATTCATACTGGAAGGTGACTGAATGAAGATCCCGGGCGTGCCCGGCCTAGTGAGCAGTTTGGCCGAGGGTGTGACCGGTGGCGCGGCGCAGGTAGTGCGGGCCGGGTTAAACGCCGCGACTGGAGCCGCGGGCACGGTGCAGATGCTGGCCAGCCCGGTGGTGGAGCTGGCCGGCCCGGTGGTGCAGACGGTGGCGCAATCGACCGGCCGGGTGCTCGGCACTGGTGGGTCTTTTGGGGGCACCGCCGCACACGTCGAGCTGCCGGTGCGCTGGCAGAGCGGCCGGCGGGTGCATTTGGATTTAGATCCGCTGCTGCCGTTCCCGCGCTGGGACGAGCATGCGGCGGTAGTAGAGGAGCCGGTCCGCCGGATTCCGGGCGTGGCGGAGGCGCACGTCGAGGGCTCACTCGGCCGGCTGGTGTTCGAAATCGAGGAAGACGCAGACCCCGAAGCCGTCTTGGATGAGGTGCGTGACGTCGTCGGTGCCGTGGCCGCCGACTTGACCTTGTCGGGAGCGACAGGGGGACCCAAGACGGCACCCTTCGCCGACCCGGGCAACCCGTTGGCGATTCTGGTGCCGCTCACCGCCGCGGCGATGGACATAGTCGCGGTGACTGCCGCCGTTACCGGCTGGGTCACCCGGCTGCCTGCGGCGCCGCAGACCACCCGGGCCGCGGCCGCGCTCATCAACCACCAACCGCGGATGGTGTCGCTGCTGGAGTCGCGACTGGGTCGAGTGGGCACCGACATTGCCCTCGCCGCCGCGACGGCGGCGGCCAATGGGCTGACCCAAGCGGTTGGCACGCCGGTGCTGGATTTCACGCAACGCAGCCTTCAACTCTCCGAGGCGACGGCACACCGAAGGGTGTGGCGAGACCGAGAACCCACGCTGGCCTCGCCCAAACGGCCCCAACCGCCGGTCGTCCCTGTCATCTCGTCGGCCGGGGCGCACGCGGCGCGGCACAGCTGGGCTGCTGCTGCGGCGGGTGAGGCTTCGCACGTCGTGGTCGGCGGATCCATCGACTCCGCACTCGACACCGAAAAGGGGTCGATGAAGGGACCAGTGGAAAGCTACGTCGATTCGGCGGCCAATGGTTCGTTGATTGCCGCGGCGAGCGCGTTGATGGCCGGCGGTGGCACCGAGGACGCGGCGGGCGCGATCGAGGCCGCGGTGCCGCGGGCCGCGCACATGGGCCGGCAGGCGTTCGCGGCGGTGCTGGGTCGCGGGCTCGCCGACGCTGGGCTCCTGGTGCTCGACCCCGGCGCATTGCGCCGGCTGGATCGGGTGCAGGTGGTTGTCATTGACGGCGCTGCGCTGCGCGGCGACCACCGCGCCGTGCTGCTCGCCCGCGGCGATGCGCCTGGCTGGGATGACGACCGCGTATATGAAGTCGCCGACGCACTGCTACATGGCGAGGAGGCTCCCGAGCCCGACCCGGACGAGTTGCCAGCCACCGGCGCGCGGCTGAGATGGATTCCGGCGCAAGGGCCGTCGGCGACGCCCGCGCAAGGCCTCGAGCGCGCGGACCTGATCGTCGACGGCGAATGCGTCGGTGCCGTCGACGTCGGGTGGGAGGTCGACCCCTACGCGATCCCGCTGCTGCAGACCGCGAACCGCACCGGGGCGCGGGTTGTGTTGCGCCATGTCGCCGGCACCGAGGATCTGTCCGCCAGTGTTAGCGCGACACATCCGCCCGGTACGCCGCTGCTGACGTTGGTGCGTGATCTTCGAGTGGATCGCGGACCCGTGTTGCTGATCACGGCCCTGCATCGGGACTTCGCCTCGACCGACACGTTGGCCGCGCTCGCCATCGCCGATGTGGGTGTCGCGCTTGATGATCCGCGTGCGGCCACGCCGTGGAGCGCGGACATCATCACCGGCACCGATCTGGCCGCCGCGGTGCGGATCCTGTCGGCGTTGCCGGCAGCCCGCTCGGCCAGCGAATCCTCGGTGCGACTCGCCCAGGGCGGCACCACACTCGCTGGCCTGCTGCTGGTCACCGGTGAGCCCGCCGCGGGAGCCGCGAACTCATTGACGTTGCGGCGCTACTTCAATCCGGTCAACGCGGCCGCAGCGACTGCCTTGCTGAGCGGTGCCTACTCGGCCGGCAAGCTGCTGCGGCTGGCGGACCCCACCCCGCAACCGCTGACCGCCTGGCACGCGCTGGACCCGGAGATTGTGTACTCGCGGCTGGCCGGCGGCCCGCGGCCGATGGCCGTCGAGTCCGGCACGCCAGACTGGCGTCGTCGCGTCAACGACTTCTCCTACACCCCGTTGCTCGCCCCGCTGCGCAAGCCGGCCAGCAATTTGGTGAAGCTGGCGGCCGCCACCCGCCATGAGCTCGCCGATCCGCTGACTCCGATCCTCGCGGTGGGGGCTGCGGCGTCGGCGATCGTCGGCAGCAACGTCGACGCGTTACTGGTCGGCGGTGTGATGACCGTCAACGCGATAACCGGTGGGGCACAACGGTTGCGGGCTGAGGCTGCGGCCGCCGAGTTGTTCGCTGAGCAGGACCAGCTGGTGCGCCGCGTGGTGGTGCCGGCGGTGGCGACGACCCGGCGCCGGCTGGAGGCCGCGCAGCACGCCACGCGCACCGCCACGGTGTCGGCGAAGAAGCTGCGGCCCGGGGATGTCATCGACCTGGCCGCGCCGGAGGTCGTACCGGCGGACGCCCGCATCCTGGTGGCCGAGGACCTCGAGGTCGACGAATCGTTGCTCACCGGCGAGTCGCTACCGGTGGACAAGCAGGTGGAGCCGGTCGCGGTCAACGATGCCGACCGCGCGAGCATGCTGTTCGAGGGCAGCACGATCGTGGCGGGACGGGCCCGCGCGATCGTGGTGGCCACCGGGGTCGGCACCGCCGCGCAACGGGCGATCTCGGCGGTAGCCGACGTCGAGACGGCGGCCGGCGTGCAAGCGCGGCTGCACGAGCTGACTAGCAAGGTCCTTCCGCTCACGCTGACCGGGGGCGCCGCGGTGACCGGGCTGGCGTTGCTGCGTCGCGCGACGCTACGCCAAGCGGTTGCTGACGGTGTCGCGATCGCGGTGGCCGCCGTCCCGGAGGGCCTGCCGCTGGTGGCCACCCTCTCCCAGCTGTCCGCCGCCCAGCGCCTGACGGCGCGCGGAGCGCTGGTTCGCGCTCCCCGAACCATCGAGGCCCTGGGCCGCGTCGACACCGTGTGCTTCGACAAGACCGGCACCCTCACCGAGAACCGGCTGCGCGTGGTCTGCGCCGTGGTGGCCACCGCCGAGCCGGGTGATCCGTTCCCCGACTCCACCGACCCGCAGTTTGCGATGGTGCTGCGCGACGCCGCGCGGGCGTCGACGCAGCCGCACGACGGCCAGGGCCACGCGCACGCTACGGACGAGGCGATCCTCACCGCGGCGAGTTCGCTGAACGGTCAAGGAGATTCGGACTGGAACCTACTCGCCGAGGTGCCGTTCGAGTCCAGTCGCGGCTACGCCGCGGCGATCGGCACGATCACCGGCAACGGTAAAGCGCCGGTGCTGATGTTGAAGGGCGCACCGGAGCAGATCCTGCCGCGGTGCCGGTTCGCCGACCCGGAAGCCGACCGTGAGCATGCAGAGACGTTGGTGCACAGCCTCGCCGAACAAGGCTTGCGCGTGCTCGCGGTGGCGCAGCGCTCCTGGGACCACGACACCAAGGAAGACGACGACACCGATGCCGACGCCGTCGACGCCGCCGCCCACGATTTGGAACTGATCGGCTACGTCGGATTAGCCGACACCGCGCGGCCGTCCTCGCGCCCGCTCATCGCGGCGCTGGTGGAGACCGATCGCAACGTGGTGCTGATTACCGGGGACCACCCGGTCACCGCCCGGGCGATCGCGCGCCAGTTGGGTCTGCCGACGGATGTGCGCGTGGTGACCGGGGCGGAGCTCGTCGGCCTCGATGAGGACGCCTCGGCCAAACTCGTTGCCAACGTTCAGGTTTTCGCCCGGGTCAGTCCTGAACAGAAGGTCCAGATCGTGGCGGCGCTGCAGCGCTGCGGGCGCGTGACGGCGATGGTCGGCGACGGCGCCAACGACGCCGCCGCCATCCGGATGGCCGACGTCGGCATCGGGGTGAGCGGTCGCGGTTCCTCGGCCGCGCGTGGGGCCGCCGACATCGTGTTGACTGACGACGATCTGGGTGTGCTGCTCGACGCGCTGGTCGAGGGCCGCAGCATGTGGTCGGGCGTGCGTGACGCGGTCGTGATCCTGGTCGGCGGCAACGTCGGCGAGGTGCTCTTCACGATCATCGGGACGGCGCTAGGCACCGGGCGGGCGCCGGTGGGGACCCGGCAACTACTTTTGGTGAACCTGCTCACCGACATGTTCCCCGCATTGGCGGTCGCTGTTACCTCCCAATTCGACGAGCCCGACGACGACGAGTTCGAAACCGAAGAAGAGGCGCGAGAGGCCCGTCGCGCATATCAGCGCGAGGTGCTGACCGCACCCACGCCTTCGCTCGACACGCCGCTAATGCGCCAGATCATCAACCGCGGCGCCGTCACGGCCGCCGGTGCCACGGCAGCATGGGCCATCGGGCGCTGGACGCCGGGCACCGAACGCCGAACGTCGACAATGGGATTGGCCGCACTGGTGACGACGCAGCTGGCGCAAACCCTGCTCACCCGCAGCCACAGCCCGCTGGTGGTGGCGACGGCGTTGGGCAGTGCGGGCGTCTTGGTGGGCATCATCCAAACCCCAGTCGTCAGCCAGTTTTTCGGCTGCACACCGCTGGGGCCGGTGGCCTGGTCGGGCGTGTTGGGTGCCACGGGCGGAGCGACCGCGATCTCCGTGCTGGCGCCGAAGTGGCTCAACCGGACGATCGGGATGGTCGTGCCCGGGGACGAGGACGACGACTCGGCCGAGTAGTGAGTCCGACGACTTCGCCGAGCGTGAACTCGTCGCGAAAAATCGGAGACCTGCTTTTCGCAGTGGTTTCACGCTCGAGGACGGGACTGCGGCCCCGTCGGCGCTTCAGGTGGCCAGCTCCTTGCGCAGCACTTTGCCGGCGGGATTGCGCGGAATGCTGTCGACGATGCGGATGTCGCGGGGCTGCTCGAAGCGAGAAACCCTGCCCTTCAAGTAGTCTCGTATCGCTTGTTCGTCGAGTCCGCTCCGCGACCGGAGCACGATGAACGCAGACAGCCGGCGCCCGAACTGCTCGTCAGGCACGCCGACCACCGCCGTTTCGGCGATGTCGGCGTGTTCGCCTAGCGCGTTCTCCAGCGCGCGCGGATAGACGTTCTCGCCGCCCGACACGATCATGTCGTCCTCGCGGCCAACGATGTACAGCCGGCCCGAGTTGTCCAGGTATCCCATGTCGCCGGAGCTGGTGAACCCGTCGATGACAGCTTTGGGTTCACCGCTGGTGTAGCCCGCGCCGAGTACACCGCCGACGAAGATGCGTCCGGTCACGCGCGGGCCGACGAGCCTGTCACTTCTGTTGTAGATACGCACCGGGCACCCCGCAACCGGCCTGCCCACGGTTTCGGGCGCGTGCCGCAGCTCCAGTGGTGTTGCCAGCGAACCGATTCCGACCTCGGTGGAACCGTAACCGTTGTAAAGGATGTCGCCGTAGGCATCCATGAACCGTCGTCCCAAGCTCGGATCGAGCCGGTCACCGCTGGATATCACGGCTCGCAGCGACGGCACCGGGTTCCACGCCCGCACGGACCGGGGCAGGTCCAAAAGGCGCGCCAGCATGATCGGGACCACGCTCATCGCGTCGGCGCGCTGTAACGACGCCTGCGCGAGGGTGGTTTCGGCGTCGAACCGACGATGGGTCAGCACCGTGCCGCCCAAGCTGACGGTCAGCATCAGCATGCCGAGCCCAAGCCCGTGAAACATCGGTACTGCCACCGCGATTCGCGATCCGACTCGAAGCTGGGTGCGTTCGATAAGTGTCACGCCGACACCGATACCCGAATTCAATCGAGGCACGCGCGGCACGCCCTTGGGTACGCCGGTGGTGCCCGAGGTCAGCAGCACGATGCGCCCGGACGGCGCCACCTTGGGCCGCGGCTCGCCTTGTTGTTGGGTCCGCACGGTTGCCGGTTCGATGATCCGGACCGACTCGTGCGCGTCGTGTATCCGGTCGGCAAACTCGTTGTCGCAGAACACCGTCGTGACTTGGTGCGAACTCAACGCGCCGCGGAGTGCGTCGGAGCGAAACTCGGTATTCACCAGCACGATGTCGGCGCCCACCAGCCCGGTGGCGAACACGGCCGCGACGAAGTCGCGTCCGTTGCGGCACATGATGCCGACCGCTTGCCGTGCGCCAAGCTTGTCGCGATAGAGCTCGCCTGCAAGCGATTCGATCTTCGACTTCAGCTCGCGATAGCTGAGTGCGCCGTCGTCGTCGACGATCGCGGTCCGCTCCGGCCAGCGCGCCGCCGCGATCGCGAACAGCGTGTACAGATTCGTGCCGCCCCGATAGACCTCGCGGATCAGCCGCAACGCCGCGGCCGGGGCGGGCGGACCGAGCAGTCCGGACGACAGCAGTGCTCGTGCCGCCGTGGTGGCCACCTCGCCCGTCATCGTGACTCGGCGAAAAATCTACGATGCCACAGCCGGGCTGCCTGATCGGCGGGCCCGGCCAGCAGCACGGAAGCCAGCTCGGCCGGCCACATCCAGGGTGGTTCGATGGTGCGCGGCCGCTCGATGATCGCCTTGGCGATCGCGTCGGCGGCCTCATCGGGATACATGCCCGGCAGCTTGCCCAGCATCGGCGTGGGCTCGATCATGCGGGTGCGGACCAACGCGAAGTAGACCGATGTCACATCCACCCCGTCGTCATGCAGTTCCGGTGACACGCTGCGCAGCCAGCGGTCGAAGGCGCCCTTGGACGCCTGGTAAGCGCCCCACTGCGGGCCGGGTACGACGCGAACCCCGACGCTCGACACGTTCACGATGTGCCCGCCGCCGGCCTCCCGCATCGCGGGCAGCAGTCCCAGCAGCAGCCAGATCGGGCCGAGGTAGTTGATGTCGATGGTGCGCTGAAAGTCGTGCGGCCGGTCGTACTGGTGGTGCAGCGACCGGCGCAACGACTTGCCGGCGTTGCTCACCACAATGTCCAGCGGTCCGTGGTTTTCGGTGATCTGCTTGGTCAGCACGTTGACGGCCGCTTCGTCGGTGAGATCAGTCGGGTAGGCGACCGCTCGCCCACCGCCCGCGTTGATCGCCGCCGCCAGGTTGTCGAGCCGCTCGGCTGACCGGGCGACCACCAGCACGGTCGCGCCTGCGGCCGCCAGCTTGCGCGCGGTGGCCTCGCCGATTCCATACGAAGACCCGGTCACCAACACGGTCTTGCCGGAGACGGCGTCGCGCAACTTGTCGGGATCGGTTACCCGCGCAGGGTTCGCCAAGCTGTTGACGGCCTGTTTCACGGCCTCTGCTATCACGTTTACCTTCACTGCCGCGTCGGCAATCACTCACCCCGAGGTGCGGCTCTGGCTTAACCGTGTCCCTCGACTCCTAAACCTACAGGCCGCAGACCACATTGCGTCTGGGCACGCGAGCGCAATTATTTCACGATTCTTCATGGTCGTCCCGCCGTGACGAGACTTCCTCTGCTCCAAGTAATTTAGCGGTCATGCACGACGACCGACAGCACGCGAACCGTCGCATCCGTAGGGTTGCGATAGTGATGCGGCGTCGCGGGGTCAAAGGCCATCGAGTCTCCTTGCACCAGTCGCAGCGTTTCAAACCCGACGACGGCTTCGAGTTCACCCTGTAGGACATAAAGGTATTCGCGGCCGTCGTGACGCAGCGCCCTCCCATTCTCGGACGACTGACCGCCAGGTTCGTAGACGATCTCGATGAAGTCGACCCTGCTGTCGTGAGTCGGCGTGAGGCGCTCCCAGCGGACGCCCGTCGAAAGTTCGATGGTGTTGCGTTCGCCGGCTCGCTGCATGATGCCTGCCCCGCCGGTGCCGCTGGGACGACCCCATGGGCGAGCCTCCGGATGCGGCGCCGTTCCCCGTTGTTCGACGTCGCCCGCCCCGAACAGGAAGTCCAGGGAGATGCCCAGTTCGTTGGCCAGCGAATACACCACGCCGGCAGAAGGTGTCGTCACTCCCCTCTCCACCTGGGAAACCAGACTCGCCGAGCAGCCCGCCCGGCGCGCCAGTTCTCGCACGGACATGCCGCGCGCGCTGCGAATCTCGCGCAGCCGTCCGCCCAGGCCGCCCGGTGCCACGCCCGCTCCTCGCGACACCGAACCGTCCGTCATGACCCTCCAATTGTGCAGTACTGCACACGCCTGCTGAAAGATTCTACACCGGGGCTGACAGCACATGCAGTCAACTTGCTGCACAGGGTGACAGCGCTCACTTCACCTTGACAGCAGCACTGCACGCAGTGTGCACTATATTGCACACCCTAAGAAGGAGATCGCCATGAAAACTTTCACGCCCAACCGTCGCGCCACCGAGGGAGTGCACCTGTTCCGCGCACCGGATCACCTCGCGCAGAACTTGCAGACGGTGCTCGTTGACTTGATCGAGTTGCACCTGCAAGGCAAGCAGGCGCATTGGAATCTCGTCGGTACCAACTTCCGGGACCTGCACCTGCAACTCGACAACATCGTCGACATCGCGCGCGAAGCCGCTGACACGATCGCCGAGCGCATGCGCGCCCTGGACGCGGTCCCCGACGGGCGCACAGACACGGTCGCGGCTACCACATCGGTGCCCGGCGCACCGGCGGGGCTAGTTGGGACCGCAGACACCGTCGACATCATCACCGACCGGATCTACGCCACGGTGGACACGATGCGCGCTGTCCACGACGAGGTCGATGCGGCCGACCCATCATCCGCTGATCTGCTGCACGTCATCATCACCGACTTGGAGAAGGAAGCGTGGATGCTCAAGTCCGAGAACGGCAAGGTCTAAGGCCAATGGGCCTGAAAGAAAGGGAGATTGACGGAATGAATATCGCGGGAGCGCGGGTGCTGGTAACCGGGGCCAACCGCGGGCTGGGGAAGGCGTTCGTGGAGGAACTGCTGAAACGCGGCGTGGCCGTCGTGTACGCCGCAGCACGTAACCCTGAGACCGTCGACGTCGACGACAACCGAGTCATCCCCATTGGTTTGGACATCACCAATCCCGACGATGTCCGCGACGCGGTCTCGCGTTGTGCCGACGTCACGGTGCTGATCAACAATGCCGGCGCGATGCTGCGGAGTCCGCTCTTGGCCGCGACCGACGTGAGCGCGGCGCGCAGTGAGATGGAGACCAATTACTTTGGGACGCTGGCGATGTGCCGCGCGTTTGCACCCATTCTCGCGAAAAACGGTGGGGGAGCAATAGTCAACATGTTGTCGGTCGCCAGCTGGTTGGCGTCGCCGTTCAACGGCTCCTACGCTGCGTCGAAATCCGCCCAGTGGGCCTTGACGAACGCGATTCGCACCGAACTGCGCGCAACCGGCACCCTCGTCGTCGGCGTGCACGCGGGATGGATCGACACCGATATGGCAACCAACGTGCCGGAGAGCAAGATTTCGGCCGGCGACGTGGCCGCCCAGACAATCGATGCCGTCGAACGTGGCCACGAAGAGGTGCTCACCGACGACGCGACACGTCAGGTCAAAGCATCGCTACCCACCGACCAATCGTCGCTCTATCCCGAGCTCCAGCAACGATGGGACGCGAACGACTGGCCTTGGAAAGACTTTGGAAAAGCTGAGGAAGACTGAGATTCAGTCGCGGATAAATCCCTTGTTGCGCATCAGGACATCGGCCAGGAACCCGTCGTGCGGGATATGCGGTGCAGCGTAAAAAGTTTGGTGGTGGCCGCGGTACACGTTGTGGACCGTCGGTTCCCCGACTAGGTCGTCGATCAGGTCATCGTCGCCCGTAATCGCGTTGATTACCAACGAATGCCGCAACGGCGCTGTGCCGGCTGCGCGCGACCACGGCGACACCCACACACAAGGAAAGGGCAGCTCGATGTTGAGTTTGTCGGTGAGCTGGCCGGAGCCGGGTTCAGCCAGAAGATGCACAGCCGGACGCAGCGCGGCATACCCGTCACCTACGGGCGCGACGACCTGGTCGGCGCCGAGCAGCGGGGTTGTCCCTGCGGCCTTGGCCGCCAGATAGTTCGCCAAAGCCATTGCGTTGTGGACAGATTGAGTGGGCAGAATCGCTCGCTCGTCTTCGCTGGGCAGCGGTTCGATCGCCGCCAGCCGCTCGGCGATCGCCTCGGCGAGCGGGACGGGATCGCCCTCGTAGAGCACCGCGGTGGTGTTGACGCACGCCATGCCACCCAGGGTGGCGATGGATTCGACGATGACGTCGAGGTAGTCGCGCCAATCCCGGTCGGCGGTGATCAGGATCTTGGCGCGTCCCGGTCCGTTTACCACGACCGTCGGATCGTTCGCGTACTTGTCCACGACGTCCTGGCCCCCATACACCATGGCGATGTCGGCCGACCGGATGATCTCGTCGGCTCCGTCGTGGTCAGTGGGCAGGTACACCGCGTCCTCAGCGCGAAAACCGGCCTGGCGCAGGGCGTTAACCAACCGATGGGCGGTCAGCGGCTCGCGGCGCGACGGGCGCACCGCGACCCGGTATCCGAGCGCTAGCGCTTGCGGCCACAGACCGTGCACACCGGGGCCGTTGCCGGCGGCGTGCACCGCGAACACCTCGCCGCGGCGTGCCCACACCGCGCTGCCGTTGCGGGTGCGCTCCTCGCGCCAATCGGCGGCCGCACCCACCGGGCGGGCCGGCCGCACCGCGTCGACGGCCGAGGCGACGGCGTCGGCGACGCTGCGGGCCCCGGCGCGGGTGATGCCGATGGGCATCCCCGAAATCCGGCTGGTCAGGCCAACATAGGCCTCGAAGTCGAGCCCGGCGATGACAGCGCTTGAAAAGACTTCAGCCGCCTCGGCCAGAGCCGCTTCGCGTTGCAGGGCCGAAAGCGGCCGGACCTTGCGTTGCGCCCCAAGGGTGCGCGAAACATACAAGGGCGGAACGATGCTCAGCTCGACGGCTGGCGCACCGCTTGTCGTTGCAATAATTTCGCGGTTGCGGGTCCGGTACTCCCCGTTGGGCCCGAGCGCGTCGATGCACACCAGATCCGCGGTGAGCGTCATCGCTAGTACACGCCCTCGATCACGGTCTCGCCCTCGAAGCTCGCCACCGGTCGCACCTCGCTGACCGAGTCGCTGAGTTGCCCCGCGGGGCCGGGCATTCGGATCGCCTCGTCGCGCTCCAGGTTGTTCGGAATGAACATGCCCTTACTGATGTGGTTCATCACCACCTGGCCGCGCTGTCCGTACGGCACTTGTTCTCCGGTGTCGGGATCGATCACCCAGAACACGACGTAAGGGGTCCGCGGGTCGAACACGAACGAATCTCCATCGCTGGTGCGGGTGACCGCTTGCGACAGCACCATGGTGCTACCGAAGGCCATGGTGATCGTCGTCTCCGGGAAGATGTCACGCAGCACGTCGAGCGTATCGACATCCACGTGGGCGCCGCTGAGCAACAGATAGCGGATCTTGGAGTTCATCAGGTCCACCAGTTGATCGTCTCGGGCGATCGCCGCCAGCAGTGGCGGGGTGGTGTGCAGATTCGCCACATGCTGAGTCTGCAGGGCGAACGTGGCCTGTTCCATGACATGGTCGATGTAGGACGCCACTTCGGCGGCGGCGTCGCGCGCGGTGAGCTTCTTCACCCACCGCGGGTCGATGTCGATCGCGTGGAAGACCGAGCCGAGTCGCTCGGAGACCAGGCGAGAGAAGTAGCCCACACCGTGCGGGCCGCTGGGCATCAGGCACAGAAAGCCCTGCCCGCGCAGAAACCCGCCCGTGGCGAAGTCGTCGGTTTGCCACTCGATAATCTGCGCAACCCAATCCGGCAGTTGCACAGTGCGTTTCGGAGCGCCAGTGGTGCCCCCGGATTCGAATATCTGGGGCACCGGCGCCGGGGACCCATACCCGCGCGGTATCAGATCCTCGACCGCGACGTTGCGCAGCTCGCTGAGCAGATTGGGAAACAGACGCAGGTCGGCAAAAGTGTTGACATCGGTCAGCGGGTTGAAGTTCAGGGTCTGCGCTGTGCGTAGCCAGAACGGCGATCCGGTGTCCTCGCCGAAGTGCCACGCCATCGCCGCGCGCAGGTAGGCCTCGGGGTCGTCGATCGGTACCGACCGCGGGACGTCCAACAGCGAGAAGTCGATATCGGCCATGCCCCGATCCTTTCGCATCCCAGACCGGACAAGCAATGTGATCGCGCGCCGTTCAGCCGGCGGCAAGTTCGGCGAAATAGTCTCTTAACGATCGGGACCCGCGGTGATCTCGTAGCCGTCTTGCATTCCGGACGCCCTCAATTCGAGTGTGCCGTAACTGAGTTCGTTATCGGTCGTCGCCAGTGCGGCAACCTCCGCGACGTCGCGGGTAGTCCAGCGAGCATCGGGCGTTCGCAGAGCGGTCAAGCTCCCGATGTCATAGCCTTGTTGAAGACCGGGTAGATGTCGTCGTACGCCCCATCCCGCTCGGCGAAACGCCACCGCTTGGCATTCTCGACGACGATCTCGTCGGGATTCGGCTCCGTCTGCAGCAACGTCAACGTCTCGGTGATGTACTCCTCCAGCGGCATTGCCCGGGGGTCGACTCCGCGCTCGCCCTGCAACGCGGTCTGCACATGTGGCGGAATAATCTCGATCACCGCAACCGCGGTATCGCGGAGCTGAAAGCGCAGCGACTGGGTGTAGGAGTGCATCGCGGCTTTGGTCGCGCAATACGTGGGCGTGAGCGCGCTGGGCATGAACGCCAGGGCCGACGTGACGTTGATGATCGTTGCGTGGGGCTTGATCCGCAGCGACGGCAGCAACGCCGCCGTGAGCCGGATCGGCCCCAGCAGATTGATTCCGATGGTCAGCTCGGCCGTGCCGGGCCCGCCCGTAGTGAGGTCCTCCACCCGCTGAATGCCGGCATTGTTGACCACGACGTTGAGTTCCGGGTAGTGGTCGGTCACCTCGGTCGCGAATCGGCGGATGTCGGCGGGGTCCGACTGATCCAGTGACATGGCGTGCATGCCCGGGTTAGCCTCCGCAACGGCGCGCAGCGGCTCGCGGCGGCGAGCCGCGATGATGACCTGGTTGCCTAACCGATGAAATGCCTCGGCCAGGCCGCGGCCGATCCCGGTGCCCCCACCGGTGACCAGGACGGTGTTGCCCTCCATCTGCATCGCGTTCTCCTCGGCTCGACGTCGCGGGGTGCCCCGGTGGGCAAGCCGCAAAACATGATTCTTGCCCAGGGCCGCAGTTCAGTTTTTCGGCGGTGTCGGATCAGTCAAGCGAACGGTTGTGCAGTACCCGCGGGTCGATGCCCGCGCGGTGCCACGCCTTGGCCGCCCAGGGCGCATAGACGAGCCAGACCGGAAGCCGGTTGACGAGCGGGTTCAGCGCGCGCATAGCCGCAGCAAACCGCTGAAACCGCCTCTCTCGCTTGCTATCCCAGGCCAGCCCGCATACGTCTCGCATCTCCGGGGGCATGGTCCCGACTAGGACCAGCCGCGTGTAGGCGTTGAGCGGGGCTGATAGAAATCGCCAGAGCGACTCGGGAATTCGGCGCGGGCCCGGGATTCCTTTTCGGATGTAGCCGGTTCCATACAGGACGGTTTTGTGCGGAACGAACCGCTGAAGCATGTCGTCCCAGTAGTCCACGAAGTCGGCATAGGTCTGCGGCTGGCCGCGGTCGCTGACCCCGTACAGGCTGTACCAGACCTTGCCCTCGTTGAAGATCTGTTCCTTCTCGCCGGCGGACAGCCGGCGGATGAAGGTGTCGGTGGTGTAGATGACCTGGTCGACGAAAGTAGCGTGCGCCCAATAGAACAACTCGGGATTAAGCGCGTGATACCGGGAGCCGTCGCTGATGGTGCCCTTGATGGGCTTGTGGAAGTCACGCACCTTGCGGCCCCAGGTGTGCGGATCGTCGGAGTAGACGGTCTCCATCAGCGGCGGCGCGGTCCGCTTGGCCCGGCCCAACGTGTCGCTGAAAATCACGGAGTGATCGAGCACCCCTTGGCCGAGTTGTTCGATGCAGTTCTCGACGCCGGCCACGCGCTGGAAGCCGAAGAATTGGGTGCGGTTGTCTCCGTAGAACTTCCAGATCAGCGAGTCGGGCCCGAGCCGCGAAGCTGAGTCGGTGTCTTCGACCGGCATGGGTACGGCTTCACGTACGCCGGCGTCAAAACGGACGCCGGGCTCGGTTACCCGGTCATTCTGGGCGGTCATAGGACTCCCACTTGTGATGCAGTGGTACAAAAACGTATCTTTGTTTCAATTGTTTCAAAGGTAGCAACCGTTGCCGATGACCGCAAAGCGGGGTGAGGCGGCCCATGATCCAGGTCGAAACCGAGTCGATCACCGATGTCGACCGCTTGATCCTGGACACCGCGCGGACGATTTTCGAGACGTACGGCGTGCGCCGCGCCAACATCGAAGACATCGCGGCCCGCGCCGGGGTCAGCCGCAGCACCATCTACCGGCGCTTTCCAAGCAAAGACGACCTGTTCGAAAAGGTGGTGCGGCGCGAGGCCGAAGTCTTCTTCACCACGCTGGATCAGGCCACCACCGGCCGCACTCCACAAGAGGCGGTGATCGAGGCGTTCGCGCTCGGTGTGCGGCTGGTGCATGACTCGCCGCTGTATTCCCGCATCGTGGAAAGCGAGCCGGAACTGTTCGGCCTGTTTTCGCGATCGCACGTCTTTCCGATCGGCCAATTCGCCGACGGCATCGCCCATACCCTGCGTCGTTGCGGGGCCGACATCCCCGAGGCCGACCTGGCCAACGTCGCCGACATCCTGCTGCGCGTCGCGCTCGGGATCATTGTGTTCCCCACCGACCGCCTCGACACGACGGACGCCGCGGCCGTACGCGACTACGCCGCCCGCTATCTGGTACCGATCATCGGCTGATCGGCGCGGTCGGTCAGCCGCAGGTGGCGCTGAGCCCGCCGTTGCCGCCGCTGGGGTTGCTCGCGGTGCCGGCGTTAAATATGGGCGAGAAGGTTTGCCTGGTTTATCTGTCGGGGACCTGCATTAGCCTGTATCTGTGGCCCAGTTTTCTGGGGTTCCGCGGACCCGGTATGCCAGTTGCGGCGAGGTAGATATCGCCTATCAGGTCTTCGGCGACGGCCCGACCGACCTGCTCGCGTTGCCGGGGCCATTGATCCCGATCGACTGCGTCGACCAAGAGCCGTCGATGTACCGCTTTCATCGCAGGCTGGCCTCGTTCAGCCGGGTCATTCGGTTCGACCAGCGCGGGATCGGCCTGTCGTCGAGGGTCGCCTCGGTGGACATGATGGGGCCGAAGTCGTGGGCGCAGGACGCGATCGCAGTCATGAACGCGGTTGGATCTGAGCGGGCTACGATTTTCGCGCCGGGTTTCACGTCGTTGGCCGGACTCGTCCTCGCCGCCGATTACCCCGAGCGGGTGAACAACCTGGTGATCTTCAACGGCGGGGCGCGCACTCTGCGCGGGCCCGGTTATCCGATCGGCAGCGACGAGAGCGGCGCCGATCCATTCACGACGGTCGGGATCCAACCCGACGCCGTCGAGCAGGGCTTCGACATGCTCGGCATCATCGCTCCCTCTGTGGCTGTCGACGACGCGTTTCGCGCGTGGTGGGATCACGCCGGCAACCGTGCCGCATCGCCCAGCATGGCCCGCGCATTCATCAAGAAGATCAGGGAAGGCGACGTCCGCGACACCCTCGACCGCATCACCGTGCCCACGCTGATCCTGCATCGCGACAATCCGGAGTTTTCTCCGATCGGGCACGGCCTTTACCTGGCCGAGCACATCGCCGGGTCGCGCTTCGTGGAGCTACCGGGCGGGGATTCGCTGTACTGGGTCGGCGACACCGGCCCGATGCTCGATGAGGTCGAGGAGTTCATCACCGGCGTGCGCGGCGCCGCCGATGCCGAGCGCGTCCTGACCACGATCGTGTTCACCGACATCGTCGGTTCCACCGAGCGGGCGGCCCTGCTCGGCGACGACCGGTGGCGCGATCTGCTGGACAACCACGACAGGATCGTGCGCCACCAACTGCAGCGCTTCGCCGGCCATGAGGTCAACACCGCCGGAGACGGATTCGTCGCGACGTTCACCGGCCCCAGCGCCGCGCTCGCCTGCGCCGACGAAATCGTCGATGCGGTAAGGGTTTTGGGCATCGAGGTGCGGGTCGGCATCCACGCGGGCGAGGTGGAGGTGCGCGGTGCCCGCAAAAGCGACGTCGCCGGCATGGCCGTGCACATCGGTGCGCGGGTGGCCGCACTGGCCGGCCCCAGCGAAGTACTGGTGTCCTCGACGGTGCGCGACATCGTCACCGGATCACGGCACCGGTTCGCCGACCGCGGCGAGCATGCGCTCAAGGGAGTGCCCGGCAACTGGCAGCTGTGCGCCCTGGTGCGCGAGCACGCGGTCGTCCGGAGATAACCAGCCGATCTGATAAGGAGTACGCATGACCGACGTGCATATCTCGCTGCCCCCGGCGTTGCGCCGAGCGTTGGACCTGCTGGCGGATCCGCCCGCGGATCCTGACGTGAGCAAGGGTTACCTCGACCTGCTGGGCGCGGCCGGTGACGAGACCGTCCCGAAGAACACCGGCGCGATCCAGGCGGCGTGGGCATCGCCGATCGGGTCGATGCTCTACGACAACGCGCAGGCCATCTCGCGACGGCTGATCAACGCGTGGCAGCACCCCGTCGAGTGGTTGAACATTCCGCCGGACGGGACGGCGCTGGACGTCGGCTCGGGCCCGGGCAATGTAACCGCATCGCTGGCGCGCGCCGCCGGCCGCGGCGGACTGGCCTTAGGCGTCGACATCTCCGAGTCGATGCTGGCGCGCGCCGTCCGCGCGGAATCGGGACCGCAAGTCGGCTTCATCCGAGCGGACGCGCAGCGACTTCCGTTGCGCGACGACACTGTCGATGCGATCACCTCACTCGCCGTGCTACAGCTGATCCCGGACCCCGCGGCCGCGCTGGCCGAGATGGCACGGGTGCTGCGGCCGGGCGGGCGCCTGGCCCTGATGATCCCCACCGTCGGAAGCACCGCTCGGCTTTGGCGCCACCTGCCCAACGTCGGTGCGCACATCTTCGGCAACGACGAAGTCGGGGACATTTTGGAAGACAACGGTTTTGCCAGCGTGCGGGTCCAGAACTACGGCACGATTCAGTGGGTGCGCGGCAAGCGCTGAATCACGTCCGCTCAGCGGTCGGCACGCTCGAGTGGTCGATCAGCTCCCCCAGCCCCGACACACCGAGTCGCTCGCGGAACGCCTGGGCGGTATAGCCGACGACGGTCGCGTCGGTGCGGGCGCGCACGGTCGCCGAGCGTGGCATGTGAAACAGCACACCGATCTCACCGAAATAGTCGCCCCGCTTGGCCACCTTGACCAATTCCTCACCGCCGTCGGCTAATTCGCGCACGATATCGAGTTCGCCCTCGGACACCAGGTAGATCAGCTCACCCATGGTGGATTGCTCGAATAACATTTCGCCGGCCTTCAGGCGCACGGTTTCGGGCGGCCGGTTCGTCGAGGAGACCGCCGGTGTGAGTTCGACGACGCGATCTGCCAGCGGCAGCATCCGGCTGTCGTGCGTGGCCACCACCACCACGCGTTCGCCCTGCGCCAGCGAGCGGATCAGCCGCAGCACCTCCTCCACCTGAATGAAGTCGAGGTGCGCGGTCGGTTCGTCGGCCAGGATCAGCAGCGGATCCAGCGCGATCGCGCGGGCGACCGCGACGCGTTGCTGCTGCCCGCCGCTGAGGTCGCCCGGACGGTGTTTCATCCGCTCGGCGAGATTGACCCGCGTCAGCAGTTCCTCGGCACGCTCACGCGCGGCGGCGCGCGAGTTACCGGCCGCACGCAGCGGAACCATCACGTTCTCCAGTGCGGTCAGGCTCGGCACCAGGTTGAACGCCTGGAACACGATGCCCACCGTATTGCGCCGGTAGTGCGCCAGCGCGCCGCCCTCGAGCTTGGTGACGTCGATGCCGTCGAATTCGACGGACCCGGATTTAGGCCGCAAAATGCCGCCGATGCAGGACAACAGCGTCGTCTTCCCGCAGCCGCTCGGCCCGAGCAGGATCACCAGCGATCCGGCCGGCACGTCGAGGTTCAAACCGTTGATCGGCCGGACCGCGTACCCGCCGCTGGAGTATTCGACGACAAGGTCTTTGATGCTCAGGTCGCTCATCGCTCAGGGCCCCCCGAATGCCAGCGCCGGATCGACGGCGACCGCGCGCCGGAATCCGGCCAGGCTGGCCAGCAGGCCGATCAGGATCGCAGCGAGCGGCAGCGCCACGTACGCGATCGGCGGGACCACGACGATCATCGGGAAGACCGGCGCGAGGAGCAACGAAAACACGACGCCCAGCACCGCCGCGAGCAGCGCAACCACGACCGCCTGCAGCGCCAGCCCGGCCAGGATCGACCGCGTCGGTACGCCGATCGCCTTGAACACCGCGAAGTCGCGCAGCCGCTCCAGCGCGGACAGGTACACCACCGACCCGACGATCAGCACCGCCACGATCGACATCATCGCGGCCACGATCGAGATTGCGCCCATGGCGACGTGCACTGGGCGCAGCAGGTCGTTGACCCCGGCCGCGCGGTCGACCAGCTGATATCCGGCCGGGACCTGCTGCGGGCTGCCCTTGATCGCGATCGACGTGACCGTCGGCTGCCCGTTGTAGGACAACCGCTGCAGGCCCTCGGTCGTCAGAAAGATGTTGGGCGTCTTGGCCAATGCAGTGGAGTTGGGCACGACGCCGACGATCCGCAGCGTGCGCGCGCCGACCCCCAGGTCGTCGCCCACCGCCCGGTCCAGCGTGCTCGAGACCGCGACCTCGTCCGGTGTCGACGGCGCGCGACCCTGCGACACGTGCGGCATGCCCGGTCCGCGCTCCGGCGCCCCGAACGCGGTGACGCTTCGCCGCGACGTGCCCTCTACCACCGTCGTCGCGGCACAGGCCAGGGGCGCCGCGGCGGTGACCCCGGGGGTGGCGGCCACCTGAGCCACCTCGGCTTCGGCGAATGGTGTGGCCCCGAGGAGCGGTCCCGCGGCACCGGCCTTGATCACGAAGGTGTCGACACCCATCGAATCGACCGCGCGCTCGGCCTCGACCCGGAAACCGTTGGCCAGCCCGATCATGACGAGCGTCATCGCGAAGACCAGCCCGGTGCTGACGATCGCAATCACCAGGCGCCGTCTTCGCCACTGCATGTCTCGCAATGCCGCGAACAGCATGGGCGACAGGCTACCGACCTGCACGCATTCCAGGTCAGGATTCGCGTGACGTTTACTCGTCAGCCTCGTTTAAAGGCCGGGTGGTTGCGGAGCAACGGCAGGAACAGCTCGGGTGGGCCTATCCGGAAGACGCTCGAGGCGACCCGGTTGACACGCCCAGGCACTACGACGGCCTTGCCGGCGGCCAGACCGTCGACGCCCGCCTGTGCCACCTGGTCGGCAGGGATCCACATCACCCGCGGCAGCGCCGATTCGGCCTCCTCCTTGCTGAACCCGGCCGCCTCACCGAACCCGGTGTCGACCGGGCCTGGGCACAGCGCGGTCGCGCTGACACCGGTGCCGCGCAGCTCCCCGCGCAGGCTGTGGGTGTAGCACAGCACGAACGCCTTGGCCGCGCCGTACGCCGCCTGTCCCGGTAGCGGGCCGAAGGCGGCCAGCGACGCGACGTTCAGCACCGCGCCGCGCTTGCGCTCGACCATGCCGGGCAGGAACCTGCTGCACAAGTCGACCACGGCGGCCACGTCCACCTCGATCAGGTTAAGTTCTTTCTCTGGAACCGAATTCGCGACGAGCCCGAGCGTCGACAGCCCGGCGTTGTTGACCAGGATGTCGGGGACAAGTCCCAGCGCGGTGATCCGGTCCAGCAGGGCCGCCCGGTCGCTTCGGTCGGATAAGTCGGCGGGCAGCGGGTGCGCCTGCGCGCCTATCCTCCCGGCGAGGTCTTCAAGGCGGTCAACACTGCGTGCGACCAGAACGATCTGGTAGCCACGCCGGGCAAGGATCTGAGCGAATTCTTCACCGATGCCCGACGAGGCACCGGTGACAACGGCCGCGCGGTCTTTTCCAGGTTGCGGGAGAGCCATCTTGTGACCGTACCGGGTCTAGCCTCCGCTCCTCTGGGCCAGCATGGCCAGGCGGTCCATCGATTCGCGCAGCATTTCCGGCGTCGTCGAACGAGCCTTCTCCAGGCGGGTCTTATCGGTCAGCGCGGTCCAGTCGTAGGTGTGAGTCACGCTGGTGAGTGTTGGGTTGATCTCGCTGACCTCCCAACGCCACAGGTGGCCGGGCGGCGGCTGTCCGGGTTCGGCGGGCCGCCAGGCGATCTTGCTCGCTTCGATGAACTCCACGACGTGGTTTTCCCGAACCGCTCCGTTGGTCAGTGTTGTCTTGAACACGTCACCGACCTGATGGACGCGCTGGCCCGGAGCGGCCGAGGCGAGATTGTTGTTGCCATCCCAGCTCGGCTGGATCGACGGATCGGCGATGAGACCGAAAATTCTCTCGGCGCTGGCAGAGACCATGCGGGTCGCACTCACGATTCCTTCTGGCGGTTCTGGTTCCATGCGCCAATCCAAACACCAAAAGTGCGGGGCCGTCTGCCTGCCGGCCCCGCACTTGGTTTGATTTTCGCCGTCAGTCGGCCCGCAGCGCCTCGACCGGCCCGGACAGCGCCGCCTTGAAGTGGCGGGTCATGTCGTCGGCCAGCACCTCGGCGTCGCCGCGCTCGATACCCTCGACGATCTGCCGTGCCACGTCCCGCGGGTCGTTCTTCGGCACGTCGAAATCCGAGGTCATATCGGTGTCGGTGTAGCCCAGGTGCACCCCCGTGACCAGCGTGCCCTGCTTCTCCAGCTCGACGCGCAGTGAGTTGGTTGCCGACCACAGCGCGGCCTTGGAGTCCCCGTAGCCACCGAAACCGCCCACCCACGACAACACCGAAGCGATGTCCACCAGGGCGCCGCCGCCGTTGTCGGCCAGGACCGGTGCGAATGCCTTGGCGACCCGAAGCGCGCCGAAGTAGTTGGTCTCGAACACCCCCCGGATTTCCTCGATGTCGCTGTCGAGCAGCTTCGGCGCACCGAGGACACCGGCGTTGTTCACCACGATGTCGGCGTCAGCGGCCGTAACAGCCAGCGCTGCAACCGAATCCGCCTTGGTGACGTCGAGCTCGACGCTGACGACGCGCGGGTCTTCGCTGGGCTTCGGCGCCCGCGCCGTGGCGTACACCTTGGCCGCGCCTTGGCGCAGGAACTCGTCCACGATCGCCTTGCCGAGTCCGCGCTGCCCGCCGGTGACCACGACTGTCGATCCCTTGATGTTGACCATGACCCGTTCTCCTTGACTGAGGTGAAGTAGCTTTGCTTCTGTCACCGTAATTGACTGCTTCGACATAGTCAAGTAGTCTTTGACTATGTCTTCTGCATGGTCTGCATCACAGCGGTACGGCGCGATGCCGGCGCCCGGCGGCCTGGGATTGGTGCACGACTTCCTCAACACGATCGGCGTCGAGACCTACGGCCCGGACCTGCTGTCCGACACCACGCTGGCACGCGACTGGGCACAGAGCGCGGTGCGGGCCTGGTCGGCGTTGCGCGGAGTCGATGCGCAGCCGCCGGCACTCGACGACGCGGATCTGACGAAGCTACGTGCCTTGCGCACCACCATCGCGAAGATGGTTGCCGGGGAGCCGCCGGACGAACGGGGGGTCGCTGCTGTTCGCCCCGTTTCTGGCTCATTTGCGCTATCCGGCACCGGCGAGGTGCGGCTGGAACCCGCCGGTAGCGGCTGGCGCTGGATGGCCTCGGCCCTGTGGAGCGAGATCTTGCTGAGCCAGCAGCACGACACCTGGCGGCGCATCAAGACCTGTCACAACCACCAGTGCGGCTCGGCCTTCTACGACCGGTCGAAAAACAACAGCGGCGTGTGGTGTGACGTCAAGACGTGTGGCAACGCCGCGAATCTGCGGGCGTCCCGGGCGCGACGGCGCGCACGGGAACAAGCGGAAAGTGGTTAGCTCCGTAAAGACTTGCTCGAAGGCGCTCTCAGCAGCGCTCAGCGCCTTTACGCATGATCTGCTGGTCGGCGGCGGGTTTACGTGGCCTGTTTCGCACCACGGCGGATAGCGCGTCGCACGCCCGCGCCTTGATCGGAGCAACTAAATCGAAGTTCGTCGAGCTCTGTCGTGTTGGCACAGCTTCTTTCCTTCGTTTTGTGCGGCCAAGAGATCGCCGCACCTGAAACGATCTCACCGCGAATCTTTTACGAGACCGACCGCGCTGGGGTAAACGGTACGAAAACCCTGGTGTGGCTTGCAGCACAGCACCGCTGCTGCGGACCGGATCGTCACAGAGGTGACGCCGTCACGTGATCATACCAAACATATTGTCCCACAGGGCATCAAGCCTCGGTATGAGCCACCGTGTGCCCGGTGACCGGAACCGCCTCATTTTCGTGGACGACGGCATGGCAGGCTCTTCGGTTGCACCCTGCACTGATGGAGGATCCGTGGCGCACTCTTCTGATCTGACAACCGGCCTTGACGAGGGCTTGCACGAAATCCACACTCCGGCCGGGGCGTTGCGCTATTCCGACACCGGCAGTGATTCCAGCGGACCGCCGCTGCTGTTCCTGCACGGCTCGGGACCAGGTGTCACAGGCCAGCGGAACTTCCGCGGAGTGTTGCCCACCTTCAGCAGGCACTTCCGTTGTCTGGTGCTGGAATTTCCCGGCTTCGGCGTGAGCCCAGACCTGGGCGGTCATCCGATGATCGCCGCGCACGGAGCGGCCATGTCGTTCATCGACGCGCTCTCGCTCGACCGCTTCGACATCATCGGCAACTCGATGGGTGGTGGTGTCGCAATTAACCTGGCGATACAGCATCCCCAGCGGGTGCGCAGGTTGGTCACCATCGGCGGCATCGGCACCAATCTGTTCACCCCGGGGCCCAGTGAAGGCATTCGGCTGTTGCAGGAGTTCACCGAGGACCCGACCCGCCAGCGGCTGATCGACTGGCTCAATTGCATGGTGTACGACCCCGCGCTGATCACCGACGAACTGATCGAAGAGCGCTGGGGCCTGGCCAGCGATCCGCAGGCCTTGCAGGCCGCGCGCCGGATGTACAGCAAGACCTCCTTCGCCAAAATGACAGCGATGATGGCCAAATCGGACGCCCCGCTGCCGTGGGCGACCATGCACAAGGTCGCGGCCCCCACCCTGTTGACGTGGGGCCGCGATGACCGGGTGAGCCCGCTGGACATGTCGATCATTCCGATGCGCACCATCCCCAACGCCGAATTGCACGTGTTCCCTAATTGCGGGCATTGGGCGATGATCGAGGCCAAGGAAGCGTTCGAATCGACGGTGCTGGCATTCTTAGAGCGCCAATAACCTTGCGGCACTTGGCCGCAACGTAGTGTCCCGGTCAGCGGTCCGTGGCATGCCCACACCGTGAACCGTCTTGTTAATCTGGCGAAGTGGACTCCGCACCGCGAAAAACCGGCTCATGCGGCACTTGCCGCGACCAGCCGGGCGCTGCTGTGCATGATGTCCTACGAGGAGGAGATCTCCGGCTACGACCTCAAGAAGTGGATCGACTGGAGCGTCGACCTCTACTACTGGAGCCCTTCGTACAGCCAGATCTACACCGAGCTGAAAAAGCTGGAGAGTTCTTGGTCTGGTGACGTCGCGCGTCGAACGGGACGAGGGCACCCGGAGTCGCCGGCTCTACAAGATCACCCGGGCCGGGATGGATGCCGGCGATCGAATGGGTCAACGATGCGCCGGTGGACCCGCCGGTGCTCAAGCACAGTGTGCTGCTGCGGGTAACGTTCGGCCATCTCACCGATCCGGCTCGGCTCAAAGAATTGCTGCAGGAGTATGCGTCGTACGCCGAAACCCGGCACCGCAAGGCGGTCGAGGACGCCGACGGGGCCGAGGGCGAACCCGCCTGGGCGTACTCGGTGCTCGCGTTGCGTTGGGCGGCCAAGTACTACGCCGCCGAGCGCGAGTTCGCCCTGGAACTGATGAAGGACATCGACGAGGCGGATGCCACCGTGCGCACGGCCGACAAGGGCGGTTTCGGCAAACCGCGCCCGAAGCCAGGTTACTGGCGCGAGATCGAGAAGCAGGTCGAATCGAAGCGCGAGGACGACTGATCCTGATGGTGGCGACCCGCTAAAGGCGGCCGGCCGCATCGCGCGCCGCGATGTAGCCGTACACCAGGCCCTGCGCGATCGTCGCGCCCGCTCCGGGATACGTTGCGCCGAAAGCGTTCGCGGCGGTATTGCCGATGGCGTACAGCCCTGCGATGACGCCGCCGTCCTCCCGTAACACCCGGGCCCGTTCGTCGGCCTTGAGCCCGCCGCAGGTGCCGAGGTCGGACAGCACCATTTTCACGGCGTAGAACGGCCCGTTGAGCAGCGGACGCAAGTTGGGGTTCGGGGTGATCGTCGGGTCGCCGTAATAGCGGTCGTAGGCACTGCGGCCTCGGCCGAAGTCGGGATCCTCTCCGGCAGAAGCATTTTCGTTGAAGCGGGTCATCGTCTGGGTGAACTCCGACACCGGAACGCCGATCTGCGCGCCCAGCTCGGCGAGGCTGTCGGCGCGCTTCGCGATGCCCGCGTCGTACCACGCCTGCGGAATCTTCATCCGCGGAAACAGCACGGCGCCAAAGACATAACTGTTGCGGTACTGCTGGTCGAAGATGATCCACATGGCTTCGGCGGGACTGCCGGCGCGCTCCAGTTCGAGCAAGCGCTGGCCGAACGACATGTAGTCGGCCGACTCGTTGGCGAACCGGCGACCATTGTGGTCCACGATCAGGCCACCGGGCAGCGACCGCTCCGCCAGCATCACCGTCGGCTCCTTGCCGGGCAGCGGCGCGACGGCGGGAAACCACCAGGCCTGGTCCATCAAACCGATGTCGGCGCCCAGTTCCTGCGCCGCGCGGATCCCGTCGCCGGTGTTCGCAGCCGCACCCAGGCTGTGGTTGGCGCCCAGCGACTCGGATTGGAATTTCCACCGCATGTCCATGCTGTGGTCGAAACCGCCGGTGGCCAACACCACTCCGCGTCGCGCGGTAATGGTCACCTCGCGGTCGCCGTGCTTCACGATCGCGCCGCGCACGCGGTCACCGTCGCTGTCGAGTCTCAGCAGCGCGGTGTCCGTCCACACCGGAATCCGGGCGCGCAGCACACCCGCGAACAGGCCGGCCACCAGACCCTGACCGCCCGCGGCGTAGCGTCGGCCCAGCAGCAGACCGCCCACGCCCTGCGCAATCCGTTTGGCGAACACCGGTATTCCCTTGCGCGGCACCCGGGCGACCAGATTCATCCAGCGGTAGTCGGCACCCGTCGTCGGGACCGGCACGCTGGCCTCCATCACGCCGGGCTGTAGCTTGCTGCGGTATTCGCCCAGGATCGCGGTGTCGAGCGGGTGGCATTCGCAGGTGCGGCCCGCGGCGCTGCCGCCCGGCTCCTCGGGGTGGTAATCGGAGTAGTCGCGCGCCCAGAAGAGGCGCAGCGGAGTCGTTCGCAGCAACATCTCGACGGTCGCGGGCACGTGGTCCACGAACGCGGTCGAACGCTGCCGGGGCGCCGACCCCGCGACCACCGAGTCCAGGTAGGTGGCGGCACGCTCTGCCGTGTCGTTGCCGCCGTGCTCGGCCAGCACCGGGCTCGCGGGAAACCACAGCGCCCCGCCGGACCGGGCGGTGGACCCGCCGACATACGGCGACTTCTCCACGATCAGCACCGACAGCCCCAGTTCGTGGGCGGCCAGCGCCGCGGCCATGCCGGTGCCTGAGCCAACGACTAGCAAGTCCACCGTGGTGTTGTGCGGGGTCACGTGGGAAACGGTAGGCGTCCGCGGCTCGGAGCGGAAAGAGCCGTCCTGATGAGCGGAACAGTCACCCCAATGGCCCACTTGAAGGAGTTAAATCGTGGGGTATGACGTCGTCTGGTACCGAGGAGATTCGGCTTATCGAAGCGCAGGCCGCACCGACGCGGTTCGCCCGCGGTTGGCATTGCCTGGGATTGATCAGAGATTTCGGTGATGGCAAGCCGCACGCCATCAACGCGTTTGGCCAGAAGTTGGTGGTGTTCCGCAGCGGAGACGGCACCATCAACGTGCTGGACAGTTACTGCCGGCACATGGGCGGTGACCTGTCGCAGGGCACGGTCAAGGGCAACGAGATCGCCTGCCCGTTCCACGACTGGCGCTGGGGCGGCGACGGGCGATGCAAGCAGGTGCCGTACGCGCGGCGCGCGCCCCGGCTGGCCCGCACCGCGACCTGGACGACGCTGGAGCAGGACGGCATGCTGTTCGTCTGGAACGACCCCGAAGGCAATCCCCCTTCGCCGGAAGTCACGATCCCGCGCATCGAGGGTGCCACCAGTGACGACTGGAGCGACTGGCACTGGTACACCACCGTCGTGCAAAGCAATTGCCGCGAGATCATCGACAACGTCGTGGATATGGCGCACTTCTACTACATTCACGGCGCGCTACCGACGTACTTCAAGAACATCTTCGAGGGACACGTCGCGACGCAGTACATGAACGGCGAGGGCCGCCCCGACATGGGCGGCACCGAAGGTGCGCAGATGCTGGGCAACACATCGGTGGCGTCTTATTACGGCCCCTCCTTCATGATCGACGACCTGACCTATCACTACGAACACGGCGACGCCAAGACGATCCTCATCAACTGTCACTACCCGATCGACTCGAATTCCTTTGTCCTGCAATATGGCATCATCGTCAAGAAGTCAGACTCGCTGCCCGGTGACGAGGCCCTGCGGACCGCGATCAAGCTCGGCGACTACGTCAAGCTGGGATTCGAGCAGGACGTCGAGATCTGGCGGCACAAGGCGCGTATCGACAACCCACTGCTGGTGGAGGAGGACGGTCCGGTGTACCAGCTACGCCGCTGGTATCAGCAGTTCTATGTCGACGTCGCCGACGTGCAGCCGGATATGGTGGACCGCTTTGAGTTTGAGCTGGACACGACGCGCCCCTACGACGCGTGGATGAAAGAGGTCGAGGCGAATATGGCCGCGGCCAAGGCCGGCTCGGTGTCGTGACCGTGGATATGTCGGTCCGGACCGACAACCGCCTCGACGAGATGCCGATGGTGCCGCTCGTCTGCCGCAGTTGCGCTGCCCAGGTGCTCGTCCGCAAGAGCACCTGGAACCAGACCAGCGTGCAGTGGAGCGCGGAGGCGACGGCTCGCTGCGCCGAACGCCTTGAAGCCGAACGCATTCCCGGACACCGGATCTTTCTGGTGTGCTCGGCGCTGCGCGAGTCGATCGAGGTCGCCGTCGTGACTGGGGAGCTGACAATCGTTGACGGCAAATAGCTCAGCGCCAGTCGCGGTAGTGACCGGTGCAAGTCGCGGCGCCGGCCTTGGCATTGCCGCCGCGCTCGCAGCACGAGGCTGGCGGGTGTACGCGACGGGGCGTAGCATCACCGATGCGCCGGACGGGGGAGTCGCGATCCAGGTCGACCACAGCGACGACGACGCGGTGGCCGCGTTGTTCGAGCGGGTCCGGCAAGACAGCGGCCGGCTGGATTTGCTGGTGAACAACGCCGCAGCCATCTCCGACGAACTGGTCAACCCAAAGCCATTCTGGGAGAAGCCACTTGGGCTGGCCGACGTTTTGGACGTCGGACTTCGGTCGGCCTACGTCGCATCGTGGCACGCCGCGCCGCTGCTGGTGGCCGCCGAGCGCGGCCTGGTCGCCTTCACTTCATCGCCGGGATCGGTGTGCTACATGCACGGTCCGGCGTACGGAGCGCAGAAGGCCGGCGTGGATAAGATGGCCGCCGACATGGCGGTGGACTTTCGGGACACCGGCGTCGCGACGGTGTCGATCTGGATGGGCATCCTGCTGACCGCGAAGTTGCGCGGAGCTTTCGCCGGACACTCCGAAGCCTTGGCCAAGACCGCCGAGCACGCCGAAACCCCAGAATTCACGGGCTATTTAATCGATGCGCTATATCGCGATCCCGACTTGGCCGAACTGAGCGGACAGACCGTTATTGGTGCCGAGCTGGCCGAGCGCTACGGGATCACCGACGAAGGTGGCCGGCGTCCGCCGTCACATCGGGAGATGATGGGTGCGCCGCGCGTGCCCAGCGACGTGGTGATCAGATAGCGTCTTGTCACATTGCCCACACTGGCAGGGATCACGACGGTGGCCGTTGCGCGGCAAGCACATCCGCCCGCGCCGCCATCGCAGCGCCGACCGATTCTTCGGTGAGCAGATAGAACCGTCCCTCTGCGGCCTGTTCGAAGATCGTCTCGGCGGCCGCCGCTGCCTCCATCGCACCGGCTTTGATGTCCAGCATGGCCGAACGCTGCGCCTCCGCGACGGCGACATCGCCGTCCGCATCCACCCCGCCCGCCGATTCGAAGATGTTGGATACCACCGCTGCTGGCAGCACCGCCTGCACGTGAATGTGGTGACCGTGTCCGGCCGACTGAACGTCGAGATACAGGCACTCGGTCAGCGCGAGCACCGCGTGCTTGCTCATGACGTAGGGCGCCTGCAACGGAGTTGCCAGCACCCCGCCGACCGACGACAGGTTCCACACCCACGCCGGATCGTCGTTGGCCATCATCCTCGGCAGAAATGCGCGCACGCCGTGAAAGACTCCGCTGACGTTGATGTCGACGACGCGCCGCCAGTTGGCTACCGGCGTGTCCCACAGATAGCCGAACTGTTCGACCCCGGCGTTGTTCACCAACAACCGCACCGGACCGATATCACGGTAGGTCCGGTCGGCCAATTCCTGCATCGCCATTGGGTCACGCACGTCGCACACGACGTCGACCGCCGCGCCGCAGTTCGGCGCGCAGGGCCGCGATGGCGTCGGCGTCGACGTCGGCGAGAACCGCCGTCATGCCCAGTGTCGCGGCATGCCGGGCTAGCGCGGCGCCGATTCCCGAACCCGCACCGGTGATGACGGCGACGCCGCCGGAAAACAGGTGGCGGGCACTCATCCGAGCAGCCAGCTCAGCTCGCGGCTCACCCGCCGCCGCGCTTCGCGCGTGATGTCCAGGCTGGGCATGGTCATGAAACCGTGTATGGCGCCGGCGAATTGGGCGCGCACGACACGCACCCCCGCTGCTTCGAGCTCGGCCGCATAAGCCAGCGCCTCGTCGCGGAGCGGGTCGTGCCCGGCGATCACCAGCATGGTGGGCGGCAGGTCATGCAACTCGGCGTTCAATGGCGTGGCATAGGGATGAGCGCGGTCCGCCTTGGTCGGTACGTACTGGTCCCAATACCACTGCATCGCCGGCTTCGGGTTGTAGTAGCCGCGGCCGAAAAGCCGGTAGGACCCGTTATCGAAATCTGCTGCCAGCACGGGATAAAACAGCAGCTGTGCGGCCAGGGCTGGCCCGCCGCGGTCCCTGGCCATCAGCGCGGTGACGGCGGCCAGGTTTCCGCCGGCGCTGTCGCCGCCTACGGCGACGCGACCCGGGTCGCCGCCCAGGCTCGCCGCGTTGTCCACAGTCCACTGGGTGGCCGCGTAGAAATCGTCGGCCGCCGCCGGCCAGCGGTGCTCGGGCGCCAGCCGGTATCCCACCGAAACAACAACGGCGGGGATGCTATTCGCGATGTGACGGCATAGTCCGTCGTGACTGTCCAGATCGCAGAACACGAAACCGCCGCCGTGGGCGTAGACGAGAACCGGGAGGTCCGAGCCGTCGGGTCGGTAGATCCGCACCGGGATGTCACCGCCGGGCCCCGGGATGGTTTGGTCGCCCACCTCGGCGACGGGCTCGGGTTGCGCCGCAGGCACGTACCGGGACCGGATCACGGCCCGAGCCTGTGCACCGGTCATGGTGTGGACCGGCGGAAAGCCGGCGTCCAGCTCGACGATCAGCGGGGCGAGCTGCGGATCGAGGCTCACGCGTACTGCAACGAACGCCGCGGCTGCAGCGTCGGCGCAACCCGCTGCGGGCCGTCTTCGACGTTGCGCCAGATATGCATCGCGGTCATTCGTACGGGTGCGGCCAGGCGCTGATCGACATGCGGTTCGTCGGACCGCATACCGAGACCGCCGCTACGGCTTCTCCGGGACTTCCGATACCGGCTGCGACGCAACCGAATCCGAGCAACGACTCCTCTCGATCGAACGCGACACCGTGCGCCCGCACCTTGGCCAACTCGGCGGCCAACTGCGAGTTGGTCGATATCGAGTACTTGGTCTTGCGGACCCGCAGGTCAACTTGATCAGTTTGGTAGGCGTCGCAGTAAGCGAGCATCGCCTTGCCGACGGCGGTGCAGTGCGCGGGTTGACGCCCGCCGACACGGGTCGGGATCGCCCCGAGCGGGCGGTCGCCGATCTTGTCCAGGTAGACGACGTCGGGACCGTCCAGGACCGCGAGGTGGACGACGAGGCCGGTGGCACGGTGCAATTCGCCCAGCAGCGGTGCCGCCGCTCGCACCAGACGGTCCTGGTGGACGGCCAGCGAGCCCAGCTCCACCAGCCGCATGCCCAGCTCGTAGTCGCGGCCGCTGCGGCGCAGCCAGCGCAGCTGCACAAGACGCTCGAGCATCCGGTGCGCCGACGAGCGCGGCAGGCCGGTACGGCGGACGATCTGAGCCAGCGTCAGCCGTCCCGGTCCTTCGAATGCGTCGAGGACCAGTGAGATGCGGTCGATGACGGCGCTGGGGGTTTCGACGGGGGCGGCAACGGTCGCAAGGGTCCGGGTCATCGGGTTGCTCCAACTGAAGTATGTCTGGCTGCTATATTCCTATTAGGAATATAGCAGCGCGCGAGCAGACGCAAAAGCCCCCAACACGCCGAGCGTGCAGGTGCTTTGATGTCTGTTCGCCGCTAGTTAGCCGACCGCCGACCGGCCCGCGCGGCGGCCGTAAAAGCTGCCGTCCCCGAGCGAGACGCCGCTGGCGTAACCCCAGGCCGCCAAGCCTGCCGTGGACCGGCCCGCGGCGAAGAGCCCAGGAATGGGCTCACCGCTGACATGCAGCACCTCGGCGTCCAATGAGGTGCGCAGGCCGCCCAGGGTGAACCCGCCGGTGTTCTCGCGCAGGTCGATCGCGCCGACCGGGGAGCCGATCGGCCTGAGCCATTCGGGCTTCTTGTGCAGCAGCGGGTCTTCGCCGCGCGCGGCGCCCTCGTTGTAGGCGGCCACGGTCGCCTGCAGTGAACCGGGCGTGAGGCCCATGTCGCGTTCCAGGTCGGCAACGGTGTCGGCCACCCAGGTCGCCGGCCGCAGCATGAGCTTGGGCGACCACGAGTTCATGGCCTCGTCCTGGGCGTCGCTGTCGATGATCAGGTACGCCGTGTTGTCCTGGTGGTAGAGCGTGAGCTGACCGATGCGTCCCGGGTAGGTATCCTCGGCGACGTAGCGCTGACCGCGGCCATTGACCAGGATGCCGCGCACCAGTTGTTGGGGGTCGATGAAGATCGCGACCTCGGTGGCGTCCATGTGGGCCAGATCGGCCCCCAGCGCTTGCGCCATCCGGATGGCCTGCCCGTCATGCTGCTCGATCGACGCGGCCGGGCGTCCGGCGATCCGCGGAGCGTACTGCGCGACCATCGCGTCGTTGTAAGCGAAGCTGCCCATCGCGAGCACCACGCCGCTGCGCGCCCGGATCGAGAGCTCGGTGCCGTAGCGGCGGCCGCGCAACCCGACCACCCTGCCGTCGGAGTCAACGATCAGCGACTGCACGCGCACGTCGTAGAGCGCCCGGGCGCCTGCCGCGGTGGCCGTTTCGACGAGCGGCTTCATCAGCATGTAGCCGGCGCTGGCTTCACCCTGCTTCTTGTTCTGCATCTGCGGCACATGCCCGCGCGGAGCGGGCGTGGCGATTGTGTTGAACGGAAAGGAGTTTTCGCCGCCGCTGTACATCAAACCCTGGTCGCCCATGGGTTCCCAGCCCGGCTCGGAGAAGAACTCCGCCTTGAACGGCACCCCGCAGCCGACCAGCCAGTCGAAGTGCGCGACGCTGCCGGCGCAGTAGTCGGCGATCCGGTCCTCATCGGCACCCGGCCCCATCGCCACGTTGAGGAACGCCGCCATGTTGTCGACCGAATCATCAAAACCACAGGCCTTTTGCAACGCCGTACCGCCGCCGAGGTAGATGAATCCCCCGGCCATCGCCGCCGCGCCGCCCCAGGACCCGGTGCGCTCGACCACCAGCACGTCGGCGCCGGTGCGGGCGGCTTCCACCGCAGCGGCGGCGCCCGCGACCCCGTATCCGGCTATGACGACGTCGGCTTCGTCGTCCCACGACGTTATTGACGCCGCGGCGATCGGTGTTACTTCGGCGATCACGGCTGCATCGCGGCCGGCGGCTCGCCGGACCACTGGTGGCCCCAGTAGCTATCCGCGGTGATTTCCTCTGCGGTGTAGTGGGTCTCGTCGACGCGCATGCCTTCCGTGCCGAACTCGATGTCCCATCCGCCGGGCGCGCGGACGTAGAACGACACCATCTTGTCGTTGGTGTGGCGCCCCAGCGTGGAGGACACCTGAATGCCTTCGGCGTTGACACGGTCCAGCGCCTGACCCACGGCATCGAGGGTGTCGACCTCGACCATCACGTGAACGACGCCGGGATCGCGCTGATGCATCGCCGGGCAGATCGCCAGGCTGTGGTGGCGTTCGTTGATGCCGAGGAACCGCACTCGGATCGGGCCGAACTCGGGCGGCAGCGGGATCCGGAACGCGCCGCGGGAACGGAAGCCCAGCACGTCGGTGTAGAAGTCGAACAATGCGTTGGGGTCGGCGGCCGGCACCACGACATGGCCCAGCCCTTGACTCGCCGGTGACGAATTTCGCGCCGAACGGGGTGATCACCGGGCTGTGGTCCAGCACGGCCCCGTGGAACACCTCCAGTGTGGTACCGGCGGGGTCCTCGAACGTGATCGCCTCCTCGACCCGGCGCGCGTCTACCTCGTCGGCGGACAACTGCTTGAACGGCACTCCGGCCCCGTCAAGGGCAGTCTTGACCCGCTGCAGCGCGGCGCGGTCGCGGACCTCCCAGCCGACGTTGATCACTCGGTCGGTCTCGCCCGGCACCACGATGATCCGGGCAGCGCGTTCGTCCATCCGCAGATACAACGCCGACGGGTCGGGTCCCTTCCCTTCGGCGAAGCCCAGGACGCCGAAGGCGAACTGCCGCCAGCGGTCGATATCAGCAGTCGAAATGGTTATGTAGCCAAGGCTTTTCAGGTCACTCACGACGCATCTCCTAAATCAGGGCCCGCAACGGACCTTCCGGCGGCTCGACACCGAGCGAACTCAACGCCGCCGCGTGATAGGTGGTGCCCGGGACGTGGATGGCATGCATCTGCCCGACGTGCACATCGCGCCAATACCGCTGCAGCGGCTTGTCCATCCGCGCCGCATTGCCGCCCGAGCGGGCGAAGATCTCGTCGACCGCCGCCACGGCGCGCCACACCGCGCGAACCTGAGTGCGGCGACCGGCCGCGCGGTCCGCGAACGACACCTCCTTGCCGGCGGCGACCATGTCGTAAATGCGGTCGGCGTTGGCCAGCAGCTCCTGGCGGGCGGCGTTGATGTCGGCCGCGGCCTCGCCGACGGCGTGCATGACGTAGGGGTCGTCCTTGATCGCGGTCCCCGTGGCGCCTACCCGCGCCCGCTGGTAGTCCAGGTGCGCGGCGAGCGCGCCCTCGGCGATGCCGATGGTTGCCGCCGAGATACCCAGCGGGAACATCGTTGACCACGGCATCAAATACAGCGGCTCGGTCATGCCGGCCTCACGCTGCGCGGTGCCGTCCATCACCTTCGCCGCATCCATGGTCCGGTAGCTCGGGACGAACGCGTCCTTGACGATGACGTCCTTGGACCCGGTTCCGCGCAGCCCGACCACATTCCACGAGTCCTCGACGATCTCGTAATCCTTGCGCGGCAGGATCATGTGCAACATCTGCGGCGGCATCAGCGGGATGCCCTTCTCGTCGCCGAGCATCGCGCCCAGGATGATCCAGTCGCAGTGGTCGGTGCCCGAGCTGAACTGCCAGCGGCCGTTGAAGATGTAGCCGCCGGCCCCTCGACAATCGGCTTGGCCACGCCTTGCGGCGCGTACGGGGAGGCCATCCAGGTGTCGACGTCGTCGGCCCAGATCTCGGCAGGCACCTTCGGGTCGGCGTAAGCCAACTGGTAGGGGTGCACGCCCACCACGCCGACGATCCAGCCCGCGGCCGGGTCCAGCGCCGCGGTGGCCATCACTGTCTCGGCGAACTCGCGTGGGTGGGCCTCGAACCCGCCGTACTGCTTGGTCTGCAGCAGCCGGATCAGCCCGGCCCCTTTCATGAGCTTGACGGTGTCGTCGGTGAGCCTGCCGATGTTCTCGGCTTCCGCCGCCTGGTCCCGCAACTGGTCGGCCAGAGCCATAACCTGGTCGATAACGCGATCGCTCATACTGCCGTCCTTACGTCTGTGGGCGTAGCTATGGTCTACCGCAATCCGAGGATGTCATGGGCCGACGGTCCCGGTGACCGGGACGGGGCTGGGCTCCGGAGGACACAACACCTACGGTGACTGTTGTGAACAATGCCGACGATCTGGACGCACCGCTAGACGTCATAGTGGTGGGCGCCGGATTCGCGGGCCTCTACGCGCTGCACAAGCTGCGTAGCCAAGGGCTCGCGGTGCGGGTGCTCGAGGCCGCGCCGGAGGTGGGCGGCACCTGGTACTACAACCGGTATCCGGGTGCGCGCTGCGACGTCGAGAGCGTCGACTACTGCTACTCGTTCTCCGACGAGCTGCAGCAAGAGTGGAACTGGACCGAGAAGTACGCCACCCAAGCCGAGATACTGCGCTATCTGAACTGGGTCGCCGACAAACTCGACCTGCGCCGGGACGTCACCTTCAACAGCCGGGTCGTGTCGACGGTGCTGGACCAGGACAAGCTGCGCTGGACGGTCACCACCGCCGACGGCGAGGTCCGCACGGCGCGGTTCTGCCTGATGGCGACCGGGCCGCTGTCCGACGCGCTGACGCCGAACTTCAGCGGCCTGGACAGCTTCGCCGGCGAGATCTACCACACCGCGCACTGGCCCGACAGCAACGTCGACTTCAGCGGCAAGCGGGTGGCGGTCATCGGCACCGGATCCTCTGGCATTCAGACGATTCCGATCATCGCCGAGCAGGCCGCGCACCTCTACGTCTTTCAGCGCACCCCCAACTACAGCATCCCGGCGGGGAACAGGCCGTTGTCCGCCGAGGAAATGGACGACATCAAAGCGGGCTATGCCGAGCGGCGCCGGCTGTCGTGGCGCAGCGGCGGCGGATCACCACACCTGACCGCATCCAAACCGACCATGGAGTTCACCCCCGAGGAGCGCCGCGCTGCGTACGAAAAACGTTGGCAGCTTGGCGGTGTGCTGTATTCCAAGACGTTCCCGGATCAAACCACCGACATGGCGGCCAACGACGAGGCCCGCAAGTTCTACGAGGAGAAGATCCGGGCCATCATCGACGACCCGGCCACCGCCGACCTGTTGATTCCCAACGACCACCCCATCGGCACCAAGCGAATCTGCACTGACAGCAATTACTTTCAGACCTTCAACAGGCCCAACGTGTCGCTGATCAGCGTGCGGGCCACGCCGATCGAATCCGTCGACGCCGCAGGAATCAACACCAATGACGCCCACTACGACCTCGACGCGATCGTGCTGGCAACGGGTTTCGACGCGCTGACCGGCGCGCTGGCCAAGATCGACATCGTCGGCCGCGACGGCGTGCTCCTCCGCGACCACTGGGAGCACGGCCCGCGCACGTACCTGGGACTTGGTGTCGATGGGTTTCCCAACCTGTTCGTGATCTCGGGTCCCGGAGCTCCGGCCGTGCTGGCGAACATGGTGCTGCACGCCGAGGCGCACGTGAACTGGATCGCCGATGCCATCGCCCATCTCGACGACCACGGCTGCGCCGCCATGGAACCAACGCCCGATGCCGTCGACGGCTGGGTCGCCGAATTGGCCCGACGCGCCGATTCGTCGCTGTTCGTCAAAGCCAACTCGTGGTACCTGGGCGCGAATGTTCCTGGAAAGCCGCGGGTTTTCATGCTGTTCATCGGCGGCTTCGCGGCATACAACGACATCTGCGCCGAGATCGCCGACGCTGGCTACAAGGGCTTCGATCTGATCAAGACGTCGTGATGACCGGATTGACCGGCAAGGTCGTCCTGGTCACCGGGGCCGCCCGCGGCACGGGACGCACACATTGCACACGGTTCGCCGACGAGGGCGCCGACGTAATCGCGCTTGACTTCGCCGACGCTGTCGCCGAATTGCGCGATCTCGCAACCGAAATCGAAGGCGGTGGCCGACGCTGCGCGACGGGCCTGGCCGACGTCAGCGATCTTGAGGCTGTCACGGCCGCGGTCGACGCCGGCGTCGCACAACTGGGGCGGCTGGACGTCGTGGTCGCTAATGCAGGAGTCCACCTGCCGGGTGCGCCGTCATGGGAACTCGATCCGCAACTCTGGCAGCGCACGCTTGATATCAACCTCACGGGGGTCTGGCACACGGTAAAGGCGGGCGTACCCCACATCGGATCTGACGGCGGGTCCGTCGTTATCATCAGCTCTACCAGTGGAATTCGCGGATTACCCAACACTGCGCACTACACCGCCAGCAAGCATGCCGTGGTGGGATTGGCCCGCACGCTGGCCAACGAACTGGGATCGCGAAGCATCCGGGTTAATACCGTGCACCCGGGGCCGGTCGCGACGCCGATGGTGCTCAACGAGGCGACGTTCCGCCGACTACGGCCCGACCTGGACAACCCGACCGCCGCCGATGCGGCGGAAGTTCTCATGGCGCGCAACCTGCTTCCGGTCCCGTGGGTGGAGCCCGTCGATATCGCCAACGCAGTGGTGTTCCTGGCGTCCGATCAGGCTCGCTACATCACGGGCACGCAGCTGATCGTGGACGCCGGGCTCACGCAAAAAACCACATGACCGGGCGACTGACCGGGAAAGTCGCTCTGATCACCGGCGCGGCACGCGGGATCGGACGCGCCCAGGCCGTGCGGTTCGCACAGGAAGGCGCCGACATCGTCGCGCTGGACGTGTGCGGTCCGGTCGAAACGGTGGTGATCCCGCACAGCACTCCTGACGACCTTGACCAGACGGCGTCGTTGGTCACTCAAGCCGGCGCGCGAATATACACCGAGATCGTCGACGTGCGTGACCTCGCGGGTGTTATGGCCGCCACCGATCGCGGTGTCGAACGATTCGGCGGACTTGACGTGGTGTGCGCGACCGCCGGGATTACCTCGCGGGGCATGGCGGTCGATCTGGACGAAAGTGCCTGGCGCACAATGCTGGATGTCAACCTGACCGGTGTCTGGCACACATGCCGGGCCGGCGCGAGGCACCTCATGGCGCAGAGTGGCGGCGCGATGGTCCTGACCAACTCCATCGCCGGCTTGCGTGGGCTGGTCGGCGTCGCGCATTACGCCGCCGCCAAGCACGGCGTCGTGGGCCTGATGCGTAGCCTCGCCAATGAGCTTGCGCCGCACAATATCCGGGTCAACTGCGTTCATCCGACCAACGTCGACACCCCGATGATCCAAAACGACGCGGTGAGCAGCGCGTTTCGGCCCGACTTGGACCGGCCGCCCACCCGAACCGAATTCGCCGAAGCGGCCGGGCGCATGAACATGCTCGGCGTGCCGTGGGTGGACGCGGTCGATGTCGCCAATGCTTCGCTTTTTCTGGTCTCCGACGAGGCCCGCTACATCACCGCCGTGACGCTGCCGGTCGACGCGGGCGCCACCCAGCGCTGACTGTTAGATTGTCTACATGTCCGACGAATGGCCCACCACCGACTTCAGCCGGCTCGAGCTGCTGTACACACCGCTGGCCGAATCAGTCCGCCGACTCGTCGACATCAGCATCCGCACCACAGCCGACCCCGCCACCGTTGAAGCGGCGAAGCTCAAAATCGACAGTGCCGCAGATGAATTGAGCGCCTCCGCACAACCGGAACCGTTCGGAGTGCAGCACAGGCCCGACGGCACCACTATCGCCTGGGGCAACGCGGTGATCGGCCTGCGCAATCCGGTCGCACCGCCGCTGGTGATACATCACGAGCCCGACGGACGGGTGTGGTCCGAATTCGTCCTCGGCGCACCCTACGAAGGCCCGCCCGGCCACGTCCACGGCGGCGTGTGCGCGCTGATCCTCGACCATGTGCTGGGCGCGACGGCGCACCAGCCACTTCGACCCGCCTACACCGGCACCCTGATCCTGCGTTATCTGCGCAAGACAGAACTCGGACGGCCGCTGCGCGCAGAGGCTTACGTCGAACGCGTCGACGGCTCGAAAACCTTCTCCACCGGCTTGATCGCCGACGAAGACGGCCCGACCGTCGAAGCTGAAGGCATCTTCATCCATCCCAAGCAGACCCCCGCCTAACGCGCGGGCTCAGTTCGTCATGGCGGCGCGCTCAACGTCCAGCAGTTGCTCGCCACGTCGTTCTTCGTCGTAGGCTTTGCGGCCGCCTCGCAGACCGAACAACCGCTTCGACACCAGCAGGTAGATCACCGCGGCCACGTTGATGGTGAAGGTCACCAGGCGGGTCATCGTGATGCCCTTGGCCAGGTCGTGGATTTCCAGCGGTAAAAAGACCGAGGTGGCTATCACGGCGAAGTACTCGCCCCAGCGTTTCAGCAACCACAGGCCGACGCCTTCGACGACCTCGAGTAACGCGTAGGCAGCCAGCATCAGGACCAGCAGGGTCAGCGTGGCTGGTTTGGTGGCCAGCGCCTTTTCCAGCTCGTGCACGATCGGTCATCTGGTCGACCTTGAATCCGGCGGCGCGAAAGATCGGCAGGTCGCGGTCCAGCGTGGCCTGGATGGACCCGCGCGCGCCGCGGAACTTCCAGACCGCGTAGGCCGCGAGCGCGATGATCACCGCCCGAAACATGCGCTCGACCGCCAGGGTACGAATGATGATAGCCTGGCGCAAAGCCTTGCCGCGCATGATCATTGGTGCGTCCTCGGCGTGGCCGCGGGCATGGGGTTGGCCGAGGGTGAACTCGCCGCAGCGCAGGCAGCGCCAGACTTCGCCCAGCCCGGTTTTGCCACTCAGCCGCTCGGCGAGTGCCTCCTCGTCGGGCGCATAGGTGACGTGCCCGCCAAGCGCGCAGGTGACCAATTCCCACCGGTTGATGCCGCCATCTTTTTCATTCGCCACCAGCCGATCATTCAGTGCGGGTAGCAAACGACGCAAGGGGACGCGCTGCGCAACGCTATAGGCGCGCCCTGCTACGAGGGCGCTGGGCGACCCGATTCGCCGCGCCCAGTAGGCCCGTCAACTCGTCGACCGGAATCTCGTCGATGTGGTCGACCGCGGCGACGATGTCGGCGCGCAACGCGTCGTCGCAGAACGGCTCAGCCAGCCAATGGAACTTGTCCACGACACGCTCCCAGGACATCGGCCGGGTGGGCGAGCCCTCGTAATCGGACTCCTCACGGCTGAACTGGCGCCCATCGCGCGTGACCACGTGCACCCGGGCCGCGGTGCGTTGCGGGTAGGCCGCAGTCAGGTCTGTTGCGGGTTCGACGTCGACCCGGGCCAACAGGTCCTGGACGTCGGCGCGCCGAACGCGTTCAGTCTCAAGCTGTTCGGGTCCCACGCCGCCGTCGAGGAGTGCGACCGCGCCGAGGTACTTGAGGTTGTAGTCGGCCTGCTCCTTGGTCCACGGGTGGTCCTTGTCGCCGTACGCTCCCCCACCGGCTATATCGTAGGCGCCCTGAAACACCTCGAGTTTCACGCGGGCGACGTCGTCACCCCGCAGATCGTTTTCGGTGCGGATCGCCAACACCGCATCAATGATGACCTGGCCGTGAATGAGTGCGCAGTACTGCTTGAGGTAGGTCTGCTCGACGGCGGTAAGTCCGCGGTCGGCGGTACGGAGATCGATCGGCTGATCGAAGAGTTGCACCAACCCCTGCGGCCCTTCGAACAGCGACTTAGGCCCGGTGACGCCTCGGCCGGCCAAGATCGTCGTGTAGACCGCGCGCATGCCGGTGATGGCAGGCGAGATGCCCTTCCAATTCGACACCGGTTCGGCGTGCACGCCGGCAAGCGACACGTTGTCGGCCGCGGACGCCGCGATCGCGTTGGCGGTCTGCTCGGCATCCAGCCCTAACAGCTTCGCCGACCCCGCCGCCACCGACATCGCCAGCTGCAGCGCGTGATTGAGGCCGCGCGCCATCACGGGAACCTGTGCGCTGAAACGACATTGGATCTCGTAGGCGACCGCGAGCGCCAGCAAGAAATCCGCTCCGCTGGCACCGACATGCTCGGCTACGGCCAGGATCGCTCCGAAATTATCGGCGGGATGGCACAGCCCTCCCACCGTCAGGTAGGTGTCTAGCAAATCGGGGTAGCGCACCAGCACCGCGTTGAAGAACGCGGCCTGATCCACCGAAGCCTGTCCACCACCGACGAGCGTCGCAGTGGGAGGGCCGCCGAACTGCTCGGTGTGCTCACGCAACGTTGCGATCAATTCGCCGTCCAGCGATCCGACGGCGCAGGCAATGCTGTCCAGCACATTGCGCTTCAACGTCGATCGGGAGGTCCCGGTCAGATCCGCTTGCCCCGCTGCGACGACGAACGCCCCAAGATCGTCGACAGCGTAGTTATGCGACATGGCTTCGCTGGCTGATGGCATTCGTTTCGTCGGTGAGCTTGTTGCCGATGACCTGGATCTGCCTCGCGCTGAGGGGGCACAACGGATGTACCGCGACCATCAGGACGACGCGCTGGCGCTGATCGAAAACCGGTGCGGCAATGGTGACTACGGGCTGCTTTCGGCGACCGGGATTATCGTCGGACAAGAAGCCGATGGTGGTGAACTCGGCCAGCAGTTGGTCCATGATGTGGCGCACCGGCGTCGGCACCTCGTTGCTGTCCAACGTGCCGACCACCTGCACGGCCTGCGCCAGCGCAGGCGTCGTCCAGTCGACGTCGTATCCACGCTCGCGGGTGTGTTCCAGTACGCGTTCGAGGCGCTCCGTTCGATCGCTGTTGCTGCCCGCGCCGCGGCGAACCCACGCCCGCCGCTCTTCGTCGGTATCCCAGGCCGCCAATGCGACCCCGAACGGTGGGGCATACGGGATGCGATCGCCCGGTATTCCCGCCGGCTGGGTGGCGGCATCGCCCTCGAATGCGGTGACCACCAACGAATCACCGAATCGCTCGACCACAGAGCCGGCATAGCCGACCTCGCGGGAGAGTCGCAGCGCGGCGTCACGAGCGGCATGTGCGAGCGGTCGGGCGGTATCCGTCCGCGCAGCCACGACGGCGAGTGCAGGGCCAAGAGTAAAGGTCTTCGCGACCGGGTCGCGGCTGGCCCAGCCACGATCACACAGCGTCTTCAGGATTGCGTGTGCCGTCGCCTGAGTGAGATCGAGTTCGCGCACCACGTCGGAGAAGCGCAGCGGCGTGTTTCCAGACCGCGCCAGGAGCTCCACGACATCGAGTACCCGGGCGGTCGGCGCCGACGACGATCCGCGAATCGCTTGACTCCTTTATGACGAGATTCCTACAGTAATAGCGAACATTCGAGATCCTATATCGATTATTCGAGAAACTGAATGAGGCTGACGTATTGCGTGCTGTGGTGTTAAGGAATGGCCGATTAGAGGTCCGCGAAACTTCCGACCCGGAGCCTGGAACCGGTGAGCTGCTGCTGCGGACGCTGAGCACCGCAATCTGTGCGTCCGACGTGCACTTCATGGACCACCCCGACCTGGCGATCGACGATCCGACCGGCCGCTCGCTCTACGACGCTGACCGTGACATCGTGCTCGGCCACGAGTTCGTCGGCGAGGTCATCGGGCACGGTCCGGGGTGCACCGACCAGTTCGCGCTGGGCGCGCGGGTGACGGCGGTCCCGATCCGCCTCATCGACGGCGGGGCCGGCGGCGTGCGGATCATCGGTCAGCACCCCGACGCGCAGGGGAGTTTCGGTGAGCTACTGGTGGTTTCGGAAGCGGCAGCCAAGGCCGTTTCGGATGATGTCTCCGCTGATGCCGCCGCGCTGACCGACGCGTTCGCCGTCGGCGAGTTCTACGTCCGCTCGGCGCAGATCCAGCCGGGGGAGATCCCCGTCGTCATCGGCGCCGGCGCGATCGGGCTCTCGGCCGTCGCAGCCTTGGCCAGCCGCGGTTTCGCGCCGATCATCGTGGCCGACTTCAAGTCCGATCGCCGCCAGCTGGCCCGCGACCCCTTCGGCGCGCACATCGTGGTCGATCCCGCCGAGAAGTCGGCGTTTGACGCCTTCCGGGAAGCTCGCGCTGAGCACGGATTGCCGGGTCCCGCAATCATTTTCGAATGTGTGGGCGCGGCGGGGCTCATCCAGAGCATCGTGGAATCGGCCGAGATGGGGACCCGCATCTACTGCGCGGGTGGTTGGTACACCGGCGACACGCTGGACATCACCACCGCGACGCGTCAGGGAGTCACCATCCAATTCGGCGGCGGACCGCACCCGCAGGACTGGTACGGAACGCTGGACGCCATCGCCGCGGGACGGCTGGATCCGTTGCCCAGCGTGGGCAAGATCATCACGCTCGACGAAGTCCCCGAAGCCCTCGACCTCGCGCGGCGGTCCGACGGTCCACCACGGATCCTGGTCCATCCGAACGGAGATCCTGCATGACTGAACACGAAGACCGCCAAGACATCTCGGATCTGCTGGTGCGCTACGCGACCGGCATCGACCGACGCGACTGGCCGTTATTTCGCACCGTGTTCACCGACGACTGTGAGCTCGACTACGGCGAGATCGGCGTGTGGAAAGGCGTCGACGCCGTCGCCGATTTCATGGAGCAGGTCCACGCCATGGCCGGACACACGATGCACCGGCTAAGCAATCAGGCCATCGCGGTCAACGGCGATACGGCCACCGCCCGCACCTACATCGACGGACTAATCATGGCCGTCGACAACAAATCTGGTGTCAACCCGGTCGGTTTCTACGACGACGAGATCGTGCGGACATCCGACGGCTGGCGCATTGCACGCCGTCGGTTCACCCAGGTGCGGCTGACCATCGTCGGCGAAGCTTAAGGAGTGCATAGATGACGTTCGCAACCAAGTACGGGCCGTGGGCGCTCGTCGCCGGCGCTTCCGACGGAGTGGGTGCCGCGTTCGCCATGGGCCTCGCCGAGCGCGGCGTCAACGTCGTGCTGCTGGCCCGCCGGCAGGCGGTGCTCGATCAGGTCGCGGCCGACATCGAATCCAGCACGTCGGCCCAAACACGCACTCTCGCTATAGATCTCGCGAGTCCGGACGCGACCGCGACAATAGCGGAAGCCACGGCTGATCTGGAGATCGGGATCCTGATCTATTGCGCCGGCGCCGACCCGAATTACCAGCCCTTCCTATCTAATTCGATCGGGGCCGCCGAAGCGATGGTGCGACGCAATTGCATGGTGCCGATGCAGCTGTGTCACCACTACGCGCCGGCCATGGTAGAGCGCGGCAGCGGCGGGATCGTCATCTTCGGATCCGGTGCCGGGCTGGCCGGGGGACCCAACATGGTTGCCTACGGCGCGTCCAAGGCATTCGACATGGTCTTCGCCGAAGCGCTTTGGGCGGAGCTGCACGACCAAGGCGTCGACGTGCTGGGCTTGATCCTGGGCAAGACGAATACGCCGGCACTGCGCGAGCTCGAATACAGCCGCGGCCAGATCGACGCACCCGACGCCGTGCCCTCGGGCGCGGACGCGGTGGACGACGTGATAGCAGAGGCTTTCGAGAACCTCGCCAACGGACCTACCTTGTTCGTGGGTGAGATGATGCGCGCCGCCGAGCAACTGACGAGTTCACTCACCCGCAAACAGACGGTCGAACTCTTCGCGCAAATGGCCGTCGCCGCGATGGGTGAATCCGGCTAGGTCAGCGGAACCCAGCACGCTGGCACCGCGTCGAAATAGGTGTCAAGTTGTACATGCGTCGATGAAACGCTTTGCCAAAGTTTGGATTTAGGCGCGCCTAACTTTTCGATTGGAGGCTCCTGGCCAGGAAAGATGGGTCGCGGAATCTCGGCATTTTGCCTGTCCCCTACGTTGCTGGGTGCGAGCCGTCCAGGTACGGTGATCGGGAGGTCAGCGGAAGGTCACCGAAGGCCGCAGAAGTAGCCACCCCCGATTACCGATGCCAACGAACTCGATGACTCCCGAAGAGATGGCGATGCCTGCCGTGGACCGCCCCGGTATTCAAGTGACGACAGGTCGCGCACCGTGGCGCACCCTGACCCGTTCGGCGGTAATCACCGCCGCGTTCATCATCCCCGCGCTGGTGGTCCGCATCGCCGGCCTGCATCCGAATCCGGTTGTCGCCCTGCTGATCTACGGATCAGCGGTGGTCGCCGCCAGTTTCCTGTTGGCTTGGGCCGCCGAAGCCGCACAGATCGACGTCTCAGGCGGCCTCGCGATCGCGGTGCTCGCAGTGATCGCGGTGCTGCCCGAATACGCCGTCGACCTCTATTACGCCTATGTGTCAGGCCACGTACCGGAATACACGCAGTACGCCGCGGCCAACATGACCGGGTCCAACCGACTGCTGATGGGCCTGGGCTGGCCGGTCGTCGTGCTGGTCGGCATTGTCGTGGCGCGAAAACTCGGCGCCGGCAAAGCTACTGGTTTGACGTTGGAACCCGGCAATCGGCTGGAGATCGGGTTCTTGCTGATCGCCGGCCTGGCCGCCTTCCTCATCCCCGCGACCGGCCACATCCACTTGGTGCTGGGGGTCGCGCTGCTGGCGTGGTTCGGCTTCTACCTCTACAAGCTCAGCCACGGCGATGTCGAAGAGCCCGATCTGGTCGGCACCGCCGCCGCGCTCGGGCACCTGCCGAACCGCAGCCGGCAGATCACCGTCGTCGGCCTGTTCACGATGTCGTGCGTGGTGATCCTGCTGTGCGCGGCACCGTTCGCCGACAATCTGGTTGCCGCTGGTACTGAGCTGGGCATCGACCGGTTCCTGCTGGTGCAGTGGCTGGCTCCACTGGCTTCGGAGGCCCCCGAGTTCATCGTCGCGACCATCTTCGCCAGCCGCGGCAAAGGCACAGCGGCCATCGCCACGCTGATTTCGTCCAAGGTCAACCAGTGGACGCTGCTGATCGGATCCTTGCCGGTGTCGCACCTGCTAGGCGGTGGCGGGTTCTCCCTGGCGCTGGATTCGCGGCAGGTGGAGGAAGTCCTGCTGACGGCCACCCAAACCCTGATGGGTGTCGCGCTGATACTGGGGCTGCGCTTCGGCCGCGCCTCGGCCTGGGCGCTACTTGTGCTGTTCGTCGCCCAATTCCCGATCAACTCGACCCACGGCCGCCTGCTGCTCTGCGGCATCTACGCCGCGGTGGCCGTCGCCGGGATGATCGTCAACCGCCGCCATCTGGCCGCCACCGTCCGGGCACCGTTCATGGGGACCGCCGTCCGGCATGGCGGTCACCCTCACGAGGAATCCGAGGCCGGCGGATAACGGCATAGCCCTCACCGCTTTTTCACCTCCATTTGCAAGGCCACCTATCCTTAGCCAGGTGACGGCTGCGGGGTTGCTATGCCCGACATGCGGCACCGAATTGCGGGCCAGCGCGAAGTTCTGCGATGACTGCGGGTCGCCGATTACGGGCGTTGCGACGTCCGCGGAATACAAACAGGTGACCGTGCTGTTCGCCGATGTCGTGCATTCGATGGATATCGCCGCGGCGGTGGGCACGGAACGGCTGCGCGAGATCATGGGCGAACTCGTCGAGCGCGCGGCTGCGGTGGTGCAACGCTTCGGCGGTACCGTGGACAAGTTCACCGGCGACGGGATAATGGCTGTTTTTGGCGCGCCAGTCGCATTGGAGGATCACGCTTTTCGCGCGTGTTTGGCAGCGCTCGGAATTCAAGATGAGGCCAAGCACGTAGCGGGTGAGGTCACGCACCGAGACAATATGGACCTCCGGCTACGGGTAGGCCTTAACTCTGGTCAGGTGATCGCCGGCGAGATCGGCTCTGGCGCTTTGGGTTACACCGCAGTCGGCGAGCAGGTGGGAATGGCGCAGCGGATGGAGTCCGCCGCGCCGCCTGGCGGGGTAATGCTCAGCGAGTCAACCGCGCGGCTAGTCGAGGGCGCCGTAATGCTGGCCGATCCGGAGCTGGTACACATCAAGGGCGCAAGCGACCCGGTGTCCGCGCACCGCCTTGATCGCGATTGCCGGCGATCAGCGCGCGCGCAGCGATCCGAAGCTGGTCGGGCCGCACCTGGGAACTCAACACCATCGCCGCGATCCTCGACGAGGCGATCGGCGGGGCCGGCTGCGTCATCGGTGTCCTGGGCCCGCCCGGTATCGGCAAGAGCCGAATCGTGCGCGAAGCCGTCGGCGATCGCCGACGACCGCGGTGTCCGGGTGTTCACCACCTACTGCGAATCCCACACCAGCGACATTCCCTTCCATGCGGTGACCGGCCTATTGCGCGCCGCGCCTGGGTGTCGACGGACTCGACGACGGGGCCGCCCGGCGCGCAGCTCCGCACCCGCTTCGCCGGCGCGGACCCCGAAGATCTCCTGCTGCTCGATGACCTGCTCGGCGTCGCCGATCCTGACGCCGAAGTGCCCAACATCGAGGGCGACGCCCGGCGGCGGCGACTGACCGCGCTGATCAACGCCGCATCGATGGCCCGCAGCGAACCCGGCGCTGTACGTGATCGAGGACGCGCATTGGATCGACGAGGTCAGCGAGTCGATGCTGGCCGACTTCTTCGCCGTGATCAGGCAGACCCCCTCGATGGTGCTGATCACCTATCGCCCCGAGTACCGCGGCGCGCTGAGCCACCATCCCCGGCGCGCAGACGATCGCGCTTGCGACCGCTCAACACCGAGCAGACTCAAGCGCTGATCGGTGAACTGCTCGGCACCGATGCCTCGGTGCGACGGGCTGGCCGCAGTCATCGCCGAACGCGCCGACGGCAACCCGTTTTTCGCCGAGGAGATCGTCCGCGACCTCGCCGAGCGCGGCGCGGTCCGCGGCACGCGCGGCTCCTACCTGCTGCACGGGGATGTCGCCGACATCGACGGTGCCGGCAACCTTGCAAGCGGTCATCGCGGCCCGCGTCGACCGGCTCAGCCCGGCGGCCAAGCGCACGCTCGAACGCCGCGGCGGTCATCGGGTCACGGTTCAGCCCCGAGCTGGTGATCGGCCTTGGGGATCGACCCAGTCCTCGACGAGTTGATCACGGGTGAGCTGATCGACCAGATCGGGTTCACCCCGACGGTCGAATACGCGTTCCGGCATCCGCTGATTCGCACCGTGGCCTATGAATCGCAGCTGAAGTCCGACCGCGCCGAGCTGCACCAGCGGCTGGCCGCCGCGATCAAGCACGCGCCGGATTCAGCCGACGAAAACGCCGCGCTCATCGCCGAACACCTCAAGGCCGCGGGCGATCTGCACGCGGCATTTGACTGGTATATGCGAGCGGGAACGTGGCTGACCCACCGCGACATCACCGCGGCACGCGCGAGTTGGCAGCACGCGCGAGACGTCGCGGACCGATTGCCCGAAGCCGATACCGACCGCACCGCAATGCGGATCGCCCCGCGGACGCTGCTATGCGCCAGCGCCTGGCTGGCCGGCGGCAGCATGGCCGACACCGGGTTTGACGAGCTGCGCGACCTTGCCACCGCGGCCGGCGACAAGGTTTCGCTGGCCATGGCGATGGCTGGGTGGGTGCCAGCGCTGATCGTTCACGCCCGATTTCGCGAAGCATCGCAGTTGGCTTCCGAGCTCACCAGCCTGCTCGAGTCGATCGGCGACCCGACGCTCACTCTGGGGCTCGCTCTACGGTGCGCTGGCGGCAAAACTTCGAACGCGGCGAGATGACCGAAACCGTGCAGCTGGCGCAACGGATGATCGAACTGGCCGACGGTGACGCCACCAGAGGGCAATCTGATCGTCGGCTCTCCGTTGGTCGGCGCGATCATGCTCGGAGGCTGTGCACGATGTCTGCCTTGGGGACCAGCAGCTGGCGGACAGACCTCGAGCGGGCCACAGCTATGGCCCGTGCATTCGACCCGACACTGCGCGCGTTGATGGCTGCTCTTCAGATACATGCTGATCCCCAACGGCATGTGGTGCCGGACGCGGCAGCATTGCAGGAGACGGCCGAGGTGCTCGAGACTCGCCGAGCGATCCGGCGATAACCTCACGCTGGCCTGCGCCCAGTGCACGTACGCGGCCTCGTGCTCGTGGCCGGACGACGGTGCCCAACGCGACGACTGCGATCCCGCTGTTGGCCGCGGCCCGTGAAGCCGCTCTGCAAGAACGCTTCACGCTTTTGGCGGCCACTTGGGTCGACTTGTATTTTGCTATCGAGAAGGCCCGCGCCGGCGATCTCGACGGAGCGATCGAACTGGCGCGCCCGGCCATCGAAGTCGAATACGCCAGCGGCGACATAGTTTTCCTCGCGTGCGGCCACCGCCGCGCTGGTTCAGTTACTGCTGACGCAGAGGCGGGCAGACCGACCTCCACGAAGCGCAGGCCGCCATCGAGCGGCTGGCGGCGGTGCCGACCGAACCCGGATTCGTCATGCACGACATCTGGCTACTGCGGATGCGGGCATGGGATGGCGACGGGCACGCGGCGACGAGCCGGCTTACCGCGACTATCGCGACCGGTATCGCGCGATGGCGAATTCGCTTGGCTTCGAAGGACATATCAAATGGGCGTCGGAAATGGAGTGATGGAGTGACGAAACGAGTGTCGGTGATCACCGGCGGTGCGGGTGGCATGGGTCTGGCGACGGCCAAGGTCGTGGGCCGCGATCACACCCTGGTCCTCTGCGACGTCAGGAAGGACCGGCTGACTGCCGCCGCCGCAACCCTGGAAGAGCTCGGGATGAGTCCCACGGTCGTCAACTGTGATGTCACCGACCGGGGTGCGGTAGCAGGCCTGCTCGCGACGGCAACCGACCTGGGGACGGTCGTCTCCGTCATCCACACCGCAGGGGTAAGCCCGAGCATGGGTCCCGCCGACTACGTCATGCGGACCAATGCAGTCGGCACCGTCAACGTCAACGAGGAGTTCCACGCGATAGCCGGCGAGGGCGCCGTGATCGTCAACGTGGCATCGATGGCGGCCCACATGTTGCCCGCGGAAATGATTCCGACAGACCAATTCCCGCTGGCACTGCAAGACGCCGACGCCTTCTGGGACGCCATGATGACGTCCTGCAACATCGTTCCCGAGGATGCGCGATCCGGTTTCGCGTACGCCTTGAGCAAAAGCTTCGTGAGGTGGTACAGCCAGTCGCAGGCGGAACGATTCAACGCGCGCGGCATGCGCATCGTCTCGGTGTCGCCGGGGTCTATCGACACCGAGATGGGCCGGCTCGAAGAGCAGGCCGGGGCGGGGGCGATGGTCGCCAACGCCGCGGTCCCGCGGTGGGGCAAGGCTGATGAGATGGCCGAGCTACTCGCGTTCTGTGCCAGTGATAAAGCGGGCTATCTCACTGGCACCGACATTCTCAACGACGGTGGGGTGATCGCTTCGATGACGGAGCGGGCGAGGGCGGGCAACCCCGGCTAGCCGGGATCAGACGAGGTAATAGAGGTCGGGGGGGTCGTCGAGGTCGATCGCTTTGGCGGGCGGTCGGCCGGCCTCAACGGGATCCAAGTGGCCGCGGGCGTGGCGCACGGCCTTGATCGTCGCCGAGTATTCTTCGTCTTCTTCGGGGAAGATGTGTTCAGCCGGGAACCAGCTTTGGATCCCGACATTGTGCAAGATCCCCAGTGTGTCGGGGCGAACCCCGGCCAGCAGGATGGTGACGCCGCGCGCGGTCTCTTCACGCAGGAAATGCTCGATGCGCTCGATGCAGACAACGTCCGGGTGGCGTACGCGTTTGAGCCGTAAGACCACGTATTTTACGTCGTCATCCTCGATCCGGTGGTGCAGCGCCCTCAGATAGCGGTCCAATTCCGGTGCGGCGCCGAAGAATAGCTCGCCTTCCAGGTCGTAGATGATGATCGACGGGTCCGCGGACTCGCCGGGGACGCGTTCGCGGACAACGCGTTCGGGGGCGACGATGAGTTCCTTGGCTTTCAGCTTCGCCGCCCGCGGCACGAACAACAGGATCGACAGGATCACACCGAGCAGGACCGCTTTGTCGAGATCGATCGCGACGCCGACGAACGCTGTCACGATTACCAGGCCGGCGTCATAGCGCGACGCCTTGAGTGTGTAGAACAGCCGCTTGAAATCGACCAGCCGCGCCGCGGTGACAAGCAGCAGCCCGGCCAGCGCCGCCTGCGGTACGTAACGCAGGAGCGGCGCGAACAGCAGCAGTGCCGCGGCAACCGTTGCGGCCGAGACGATCCCGGAGAATCGTGTCTTGGCACCGGACTGGTAGTTGATCGCCGATCGCGACAGCGAGCCCGAGCCCGGCAGGCACTGAAAGAAACCTCCACCGAGGTTGGCCAGGCCTTCAGCCATGATCTGCCGGTTGTAGTCGATCTTCTGTTGAGTTTCGTGGGCAATGGCTTTGGCGATCGACAACGCCTCGATGATGCCGACGAACGCGATGGCCAAAGCGCCCGAGGACAACTCGGGCAACCAGTCGGTGTGCACCTCGGGGATGTGCGGAGTGGGCAGGCTGCGCGGGACCTTTGCCGCCACCGACACCGCCGTATGTCCGCCGGCGCCCGGAACCGACCAGCCCGCGAGATAGGCGATCAGGCCGGTGATGACAAGCACGGCAAGCATGTCGATTTGCGGCCACCCGAAGCGCTGAACCAGCTTGCGCAGGATGACCGCCAGCAGCACCGCGGCGGCGCTGAGCGTCAGCGCGCGGAGGTTGATGTGATCGCCGTGGAACAAGGTGAGCCAGACCCGACGCAGCACCTGCATGTGTCCGTTGCCTTTGTCGCGCACCCCCAGCGCGTTGCCCAACTGTCCGATGGCAAGCAGGAACGCCGCCGCGGCCATGAACCCGATGATGACCGACTCGGAAATGTAGCGCGTCAGGTTTCCCAGCTTGAACAGGCTGATCACGATCTGGAAGGCGCCGACCAGGACGGCTAGCAGGAACAGCCCCTCGAAGAGTTCGGCGGTGTTCTCCGAATCGATGAAGGCGAGGGCAGTAAACACCAGCAGCGATATCGCGCTCGTCGGCCCGTTGATCAGGTGCGAGGACGAGCCGAAGATCGATGCGATGATCGTCACGACTATCGCCGAATACACGCCGAAGCGGGGATCTACCCCGGCAATGAGCGCGTACGCCATCGCCTGTGGGAACGAGATGGCGGCGACGGTGAGTCCGGCGATGAGATCATGCCGGCCCTTCACCAAGTCGTAGTTCAGGGTGAATGCCACGTTGGACGCGTCTCCCCGGCTAGGTTCCCAGCGTCGCTGAGAGCGTGTCGAGTATTCCGTTGGGGCCGAAGAACTGCTCCTGCGCGTCCGTCCAGTCCTTGGCGATGGCGCTGATCGGGAAAAGCGTCAGCGGAGGCAGCTTGTCGGTGTGCTTGGCCAGAATTGCTGGCTTGTAGGGCCGATAGCCGAATTCGGCTACCTGTTCCTGCGCGGCGTCGGTGAACAGGTAATTGAGGTAGGCCTTGGCGTAACTGGCGGTCTTGGGATCGGTGACGTTGGCGTCGACCCACGCCACGGCGGGCTCGGCGAGGATGCTGACCGGCGGGTAGACCAGCTCGAGTTCGTCTTTGTTGGCGGCCACCTCGCGCAGCGCCTCGTTTTCCCAGGCCAGCTGCACATCGCCGACCTTCGCCAGGGCGAAGCTGTCGCCCGCGCTGCGGGCACCGGCGTCGGAGACCGCAACGTGGTGCAGGAGCGTCCGAACGTAGTCGGCCGCCTGAGCCGGGCTGCCGCCCCGCGTGGTGACCGAGCCCCACGCGGCCAGCACACTCAATTGGCCGTTGCCCGAACTGCGCGGGTTGGGTGTCACGACCGAAACGTCGCCCTTGATCAGGTCCGGCCAGTCGTGGACGCCCTTCGGATTGCCCTTGCGCACCACAAACACCACGGTCGACGTGTAGGGCACCGAATTGTTCGGTAGACGTTGTTGCCAGTCGGGTGCGATCAGGCCCCGCTTGCTCAGCGTTTGAATGTCGCTGACCAGCGCCAACGACACCACGCTGGCTTTCTGGCTGCCCTCGACGACGCTGCGCAGCTGCCGACCCGAACCACCATGCGATTCTTCGATGTCCAGAGTGACCCCGGTACGTCCGCGGTATTGCGGGACGAAGGCTTTGTCGACGGCAGCGAACAGCTCGCGCGTCGGGTCATAGGAGACGTTGAGTATTCGGTTGGCTTTGGCGTTGGGCAAGGGGTCGGGAACGTTTTTGACCACGATCAAGCTGGCGGCAACAACGACGGCGACAACCCCCAGGATGTTCAGCCAGGGCAGGCGTCGGCGGCTGCGAGCGCGCTCGTCTAGCGGAGGCGTTTCCACCATCGGCAGGCGTCCTCTCACAGCGGCTGTCAGCTAACTTCTGACGATGTTAACGATTCGGCTACCTTCTGGCAGCGTTGAGAATCAGCCTGAAGCTAACTACGGGGGCGCGGCGGTGCTTAAGCTGGTCGAATGCCGCAACGGGTGTTGCGTGATCGCCTGATCGATCTTGAAGTTCCGGGTGAGGATGTGACGCGCGGTCGGGCACTGCGAAAGACCGTGCCGCGACGTGCCCTTGCCCAGCTGACTCCCTCCCCGCGGACTGCCACCGAGATTCTGGTCGCCCAGAATGAGGGCCGGCTAGCCGAACTCGTCCCGCTGCGCTTTGCCCGGATGCTGGCCGATCCCCTCTCGTTCTACCGGGGCTCGGCCGCGGTCATGGCGGCCGATCTCGCCGAGAGTCCGACGACGGGCATCGAAGTCATGTGCTGCGGTGATGCTCACGTCTCGAACTTTGGCTTGTACGCCGCGCCACACCGCTCAATTGTCTTTGACCTCAACGATTTTGACGAAGCCGCCGTGGCACCCGCTGAGTGGGACGTCAAACGCCTGACCACCAGCGCGATCGTCGGTGGTCGCCACGCCGGTTATCCCGCCAAGGCCATCGGCCGTTGTGTGCAACAGGCATTAGAGGGTTATCGAACGGGTCTACACACCATGCTCGACATGGACGTTCTGGACCGGTACTACCTGCGAGTGGAACCCGAGAATTACAGCGGCCCAATACCGGTATCCAAAGACTTGGTGAAAGTTATCGAGCGAACGACCTCCCGGGCCCGCACCCGAACGTCGGCGCGGGTCGTCAAACAGATCGTGGAGGCCGGACCGGACGGCACCCCACGGCTTCGGGAGGCACCTCCGGTTCTCCAACACCTTCCCGGCGAAACGGAAGACAAGCTGCTCGAGTCGATTGAGGAGTATCTGGCCGCAGTCCCGATCGACATCGCGGTTCTGCTGTCGCACTTCCGCGTCACCGATGTCGCGCTGCGGGTGGTTGGCGTGGGCAGCGTCGGCACCCGGTGTTACTTGATCATCCTGGTCGGGCCCAACGGCACGCCGCTGGTCCTGCAGATCAAGGAGGCCAATCGATCCGTCCTCGAGGAGTACGGCGGCTGGCGCCAGCCGGACACGATGACCACCGCCGTGGAGGCGTCGGGTCAGGGTCTGCGCGTGGTCGACGGCCAACGAATCCTGCAGGCGATGTCAGACGTATTCCTCGGCACGACACGCAAGGACGGCCGCGACTATTACGTCCGTCAGTTCCACGACATGAAGGGCACCGTCGAGACCGAGGGCATGTCGGCTGCCACGTTCAGCGAGTACGTCACCGCCTGCGCCGTTCTGCTAGCGCGCGCGCACTCGCAGAGCGCGAATGCATCGATACTGCGGGGGTACGTCGGCACCAGCGATAGTGTGTGCGAAGCGGTCGCCGAGTGGTCATTCACCTACGCCGACAAGGCGCTCGACGACTTTCACCAGCTTCGTGCGGCCGCCAAGGCCGGCGAAATCGAGGTCGCCGAAGACCCTGTCCGATGAGAAGCCGCGCGGCCATCCTCTACGAATACGGTCGTCCATGGACCGTCGAAGAGTTCGAGCTGGATCCGCCACGGGCGGGCGAGGTGCTGCTGCAGCTGGCCGCGACCGGGCTATGCCACTCCGACGAACACATCCGGCAGGGCAAACTGGCCCCTCCAGCCGAAACGCTGCGATCGCTTGGATTGCCGGCGAGTCCCCGACGATCGGCGGCCACGAGGGATCCGGCGTGGTGCTCGAGGTGGGCGCAGGGGTGACCCGCTTCGCGCCGGGCGAGCATGTGGTGACGTCCTTCGTCGCGGTGTGCGGGCAATGTCGGTGGTGCGCCTCGGGTGCCGAATACTTGTGCGACAAGGGTTCTGGAACACTCGCCCCGGGGATGCCCACCGACACCTTCCGCCATCACACCCTCGACGGACGAAACCTCGGGCATATCTCCAAGATTGGTGCGTTCGCCGAACACACGGTCATTTCGGCCGACTCACTGGTGAAAGTCGACCAGGCTTTCCCGCTGCTACCCGCCGCACTGCTCGCGTGCGCGGTTCCGACCGGATACGGCTCGGCTGCGCACCGCGCCAAAGTGCGAGGCGGCGATACGGCGGTGGTGATCGGCGCGGGCGGCATCGGCAGCGCCGCCATTCAAGGCGCGCGCATCAGCGGCGCCGTGCGCATCGTCGCGGTCGACCCGGTCGAATTCAAGCGCAAGTCCGCGCTGACGTTCGGCGCCACGCACACCGCGGCAACAACATCCGAGGCGATCGCGCTGGTGCGTGCGCTGACGCGCGGGGTGATGGCCGACGCCGTCGTCGTCTCCCCTGCGATGATCAGCGCAGCCGACGTCGGGACGGCGCTGGAGCTCACCCGCAAGGGCGGCACCTGTATGCTTACCGGACTGCCTTCGCCGCAGTTGAATTCGATCGACGTGACACTGCAGGACTTCATCCTGATGAATAAAACGTTGTGCGGCACCGTGTTCGGATCCTGCAACCCGAAAAGCGATATCCCGCTGCTGCTTCGCTGTACGAGTCGGGTCAGTTGTTGCTTGATGAAATGATCACTAAGCGCTATCGGTTGGACGAGATCAACCAGGCGTGCGCTGATCTACCTGCGCGTCGGCGACCGAAACGTCGAAGGCTTAACAAATCCGGTGCGGATTGCGATGGCCCGCAAGGTCCTTCGAAACACTCCGGTTACAAACGCTTGCCTTCTTGCCGTTGAGGCGGTGCAACGAACCCTGAACCATTCAAGGTCGCTAATTAGCGAGCGCGTTAATTATAGGGTCAGCGTCGAATTGCCCCTTGTTTGGCAAGCAGGCCGGGCTATGACGATTTAGACTCCGGCCATGTCGGGCAGTTGGCAGTTGTTGGACCGTCCGGTCGAACAGGAGGCGATCCGCTCTGCGCTGACCAGACCCGAATCCCGGGGTGTGCTTGTGACGGGTGTGGCCGGGGTCGGTAAGACCACCCTGGCCCGCACAGTGACCGAGTCGCTGGCCGCCGAAGTGCAGTGGGCGGCGTGTACGGAGACCTCCCGAAGTATTCCGCTGGGTGCATTCGCGCCGTGGGTCGGATCGACGGGGGCGCGCGACCCTGTAGCCCTGTTGGTCTCGGCTCGCGAATCCCTGCTGAACGTTCCGGGCACGATCACCGGCGTGGACGACGCACACCTGCTCGACCAGCTCTCGGCCACGTTGCTGCACCAGATCGCCGCCGCAGGGACTGGGCGCATCGTGGCCACGGTTCGCAGCGGGGAACCTGTCCCCGACGCCGTAACGTCCCTGTGGAAGGACGGCTACCTGTATCGGCTCGACCTTCAGCCGTTCACCAAGCAGCAGAGCATCACCCTGATCGAATCGGTGTTGGGCGGCACCTTGGAGGAACTTTCGGCTGAGGTCATGTGGGATGCTTCCGGCGGCAATCCGCTGTTTTTGCGCCACCTGGTCGAAGGCGCCCTCGAGGCCGGCACACTAAACGCCGTCGACGGGGTATGGCAGCTGCGCGGGCCGACCATGGTGTCGGCGGGGTTGGCCGAGCTACTGGAGGGCCGCCTGAACCGTGCCGGCGCCACAGCGCTCAAAGCGCTCGAACTGCTGGCGCTGTGTGAGCCGCTGGACCTCGATACGCTATCCGCATTGGCCGGTGAGGGCGCTGTCGACGCAGCGGAGGCGCAGAGTCTGATCCGTATCGTGCGCGACGGCAACCAGGTCAACGTCCGCATAGGCCACCCCCTCTACGGCGACGTGGTACGCCGGCGCATCGGCACCGCATCGGCACGAAGGCTGCGCGGGCGCATCGTCAGCGCGCTAATCGGACACGGCACAGACTCCGCGGCCCAGCGGATCCGGCTCGCGGAGCTGACCATCGACAGCGACAGGCCGGCCGACACGGACCTAGTGGTCGCGGCGGCCAAAGACGCCATGTTTCTGGCCAACCTGCCGCTAGGAGAACGGTTGGCGCGCACTGCCTTTGAACTCGGCGATGGACTACGCGCCGCAGAGCTGCTGTCCCGGGCGCTGCTCTGGCAGGGCCGGCCGGTCGAGGCAGACGCGATCCTGACCACGTTCGACCCAGAGAAGCTTGACGAGCTGCAGCTGGTGCTGTGGGCGCTCCCGCGCCTGTCGATTCTGTTCTGGTCGATGGGTCAGGCCGATGAGGCGCACGACATCATGGCCCTACTGCGCGGGCGTGTCACGCATTCCGCGTTGCGGCTCCTCGTCGAGGCGGTCGGGGCGGCGATTGCGGTGCACGAAAACCAGTTCGACGCCGGGTTAGCCGCCGCCGAGGAGGTCCTGAGCAACCCCGAATCACCAAAACAAGCCGTCGAATTCGCGGCTTTCGCGGCTGGGCTGGCGCTGCCGGTCGCCGGCCGCGGGACGGGGTACGAGCCCATCGCCGCGCGCTGCCGTGCCGAACAAAAGCCCACCGACGGCATGATCCGCGTCATGGTCCGCTACTGCGACGGGTTGGCATTGACCCACACGGGTCAGCTGGATCAGGCTGACCAGCGGGCGGCGGAATACACTCAATTCTCTTCGGAGGGACAGTTTCTCGGCTGGGCGATCGCCAAGATCACGGCTGGCCTGGTGGCCACCTACCGCGGTAGATTCCCCGAGGCCATCTCCTGTATAGAACAGGCCCTGGCCGCGCTGAACGCCGAAGTCTCACTGCCGTGGCGGCTTCCGGCCCGGCTGTTGCTGGCCCGCGCCTACGCTGCGCTGGGCCAAACCGGCGAAGCAGAACGCGTTTTGGAAGACGCCACCGAACACAACGGGCCCCACACGCAGATACATGAGCCGCAACGGATGATTGCCCACGCCTGGCTGACGGCGGCCCATGGTGGCGAGCGCATCGCCGCCGAGGCGGCGCGCCGCGCCGCGCACGCCGCTCATCGCGCCGGGCAATACGCCTTGGAAGCCGAAGCGCTCCACCACGCCGCCCGTTTCGGAGACCGTACCGTCGCCGAGCCGCTGGCGGCCGTTGTCCCACTCCTGGACGGCGCTGTGGCCGCACTGTATCTCCGCCACGCGACCGCGATGGCCAACGCGGACCCTAACGCACTCGACGCGGTCAGCGTGGACTTCGAGAGGGCCGGACTGATCCTGTCGGCCGCTGACGCCGCAGCCCAAGCCGTGCCGCTGCACGATCGGGGCCGCCAGTCGCGCCGCAGCGCTGAGTCCTCAGCACGCGCCTTGAAGTTGGCGGCTCGTTGCGGCGGGGCGATCACGCCCGCTATCCGTTCCGCGACACGCCCTTCCCCGCTGAGCCGGCGGGAACGCGAGATCGCGGCGATGATCGCCAGGGGTCTGTCCAACCGTGAAATCGCCGATGAGTTGGTGGTATCGGTGCGCACCGTCGAAGGCCACATCTACCGCGCCTGCATGAAAGTGAACGTCTCTGATCGCGACGATCTGGCCGCCGTCTTTTCGGCCGCCGCACAGTCCTAGAACGTCAGGACTTTGTCACGGGAACGGACTTGACACTTGGCAAAGTTCCTGGTGCCGCACCGGTGCGGTGCAACCAATCTCGGGGACGCAGTCTCCAGGTACGGCGGGCGTAATCCAGCTCGGTGTAGGGCCATTGGGTGACGATGCGGCCGGTGGGCGAACGGAAGTAACTGTCGCACTGCGTCCAGACCGTTCGCTCCAGGTCCGCGGAAAGACCGTCGTTGTAATGCTTTTCGGCATCAGGCCGTACGTCGAGGTATCCGCCACGGCTCGCCAGCCGGCCCACCGCACTGGCCACCAGTCGTGCCCCGGCCTCGAGGATGTAGACGATTGAGTTCCCGCCCTGGTTGGTGTTGGGGCCGTAGAGCATGAAGAAGTTCGGGAATCCGCTGACCGCAACGCCCAGGTAGGCGCTGGGGTCCAGGCCCCACCGCTCATGCAGGTGTTGTCCTCCGGTCCCGATGACGTCGATGCCCGAGAGATACTGTGACGTCGCGAATCCCGTTGCAAGCACGACGGCGTCGACGTCGACAACCTGGCCGGCCCGCGTCACCACTGACGTCTCGGTGATGCGTTCGATCGGGTCGATGACGAGGTCGACGTGCTCCTGCTGTAAGGCTCGGTAGTAGTCGTCGCCCAGCAATACGCGTTTGCAGCGGAACGGATAGTCCGGTGTCAGCGCCTGCCGAAGCCGTTCGTCGGCCACGGTGCGGTCGAGAAACGAGGTGGCAATCTGGGTGCGGGCGGTGACGACCGGGTCGTCGGCGAAGGTCGCGGTGTTGTCGTGCTGGAATTTCCAGATCTGCCAGCGCGTGCGGCGAGTCTGCAGCAGGTTGCGCCGGAATTGCGCCAATTCCGTTGCGGTATAGGAGCGATCATCTTTGGGTACCATCCACGGCGGTGTGCGCTGAAACACCGTGAGGCGCCCGACGATTTTCGCCAGCTCCGGAACAACCTGCACCCCGCTGGCCCCCGTACCGATCACCGCCACCTCCTTGCCCGCCAGATCGATGGAGTGATCCCACTGCGCGGTGTGCATCAGGGAACCGCTGAAGTCGTTCAGGCCCAAGATATCTGGGAGTCTATGGGCCCCGAACAGACCCACCGCGCTCACGACCACATCAGCGGACAAGGCCACGGTTTGCCCGGCGCGTTGCAACTGACAATCCCACTGCCGTGTGTCGGCATTCCAGCAGATCGCGTCGACCCTGGTGTCAAGCAGGAGGTGGCGACGCAAGTCGAAGTCGTCGGCCACCGACTCCAGGTAGGCGAGGATCTCAGGTTGCCGGGCGTAGGTGCGGCTCCAGGATTTGTTGAGCGCGAACGAAAACGAATACAGGTGACTCTGGATGTCGCAGGCGGCGCCGGGGTAGGTGTTGCGCCGCCAGGTGCCCCCGACGCCGTCGCCGGCCTCGATGATCGTCAGATCGTCAATGCCCGCCCGGCGCAGTGCCACGGCCGTCCCGAGACCGCCGAACCCGGCCCCGATGATCACCACCTTCGGTGCGGGCCGCCGCCGCATCGCCGCGCGCAGCCGACCCACGACGTACTTCATGGAGTGGTCCCGCGGATCTCGAGCCCCGCCAGGTCGCCCTTGGTGCGCCAGGCCGCCAAGATGTCAGCGTATTCGGTGGGTGTACCGAAGAAGAAGCTCCCCTGCCGAGTCTTGGCGTCCGCCTTGCCTTCCCGGTTGTAGTAACCGGGCGTGCACGTCTTGGCCCGCTCGGCGCTCAGCACCGAACGTTGCACCACGGTGTCGACCCAGGCGGCCTCGGCGTCGGGTGCGGCTTCGATTTCGGTGGCGCCGTTCTCGAGGGCCCAGGCGATGATCCACGCGGCGTGGCTGGCCTGTACGTCGAGCAGATACGGAAAGTTCACGGTGAGCCCGGCCTGGGCGATGCTTTCGATGAAGCAGTTCGGGAAACCGTTGGTGTGCAAGCCCTGGAATGTCCGGACGCCATCCCGCCACTTCTCTGTCAACGTCACGCCGTCGCGGCCGATCAACTCGAACCCGGTGCGTTGACAGTAGTCGGTGCCTACCTCGAAACCCGTTGCAAAAATCAGACAATCGAGCTCGTAGTCCACGCCGTCGACCACGGCACCCGTCTCGGTGATGCGCTCCACCCCGCGGCCGCGGGTATCGACCAGCATGACGTTGTCGCGGTTGAACGTTTGCAGATAATCGTCATGAAAACAGGGGCGCTTGCAGAAGTAGCCGTACCAGGGTTTGAGTGCCTCGGCAGTGGCGGGATCGGCCACGATATCAGCGACCCGTGCGCGGATTTCCTCCATCTTGGCGAAGTCGGCGAGTTCGATGTCGAGGGTGCGTTGCTCGGGACTCACCGACGCGTCGGTATCCTGGCGCATCACCGGAAGCTTCCGGGTAATGCTCGTCCAGGCATCGGCGACCAGATCTTCCTCCGCCTGCCCGCCAGCGGTGAGGACCTGAAAGTTCTGTATCCGCTGTTGTTGCCAGCCCGGTTGTAATGTGTTGGCCCACCGCAGATCCGTGGGCTGGTTGGCGCGCACATCTACTGATGACGGTGTGCGCTGGAAGACGTAGAGGTGCTGCGCCGCGGCCGCCAGGTGCGGCACGCACTGGACGGCGGTCGCCCCGGTGCCGACAATGCCGACGCGGCTTGCGGTCAGGTTCTCCAGCTTCGCGCCGGTGTAGTCGTAGTCCCACCGGCTGGTATGAAAGGTCGTGCCGCGATAGGAGCTGATTCCCGGAATGCCGGGCAGTTTCGGTTTCGCCTGATACCCATTGGCCATGGAGACGAACCTGGCCCGCATCTCGTCGCCGTGGTTAGTGCGGATGAGCCAGCGAGAACTTGAATCCTCCCAACGGATCTCGTGCACATCCGTTTGCAGGCACGCATCGCGATACAGGTCGTAGTGCTCAGCGATGCGCTGGCAATGCGCGAAGATCTCTGCCCCCTTGGCGTATTTATCCGCGGGTATGTAGCCGAGCTCCTCGAGCAACGGGATGTACACGTAGGACTCGACATCGCAAGCGATCCCGGGATATCGATTCCAATACCACGTGCCGCCCACGTCGGCCGCCCGGTCGATCAACCGTACGCTTTCGACACCGAGCTGGCGTAGTCGCGCACCGGTCAACAGTCCGCCGAAGCCGGCGCCGACGATCGCCACGTCGACCTCGTCGGTCAGCGGTTCGCGTGCGAATTGCCCTTTGGCCCACGGGTCGTCGCCGAATTGAGCGAATTGTCCTGCAATCTCGACGTACTGGGCGATGCCGTCGGGGCGCAAACGCCGTGCTCGCTCTTCCGCGTACTTCTGCCGCAGCGCATCGACGTCGAACGCGCACCCAACAGTTTCGGTCAAGGCCTCGACCTCACTCTCCGTGAGCCCGACTCTATAATTAATCGCTTGATCGTATCAAGGAGTCGGCGTCTGGGGGCCGAACAATGTGCCTCTCACCAGGATTTTCGCCGAGCTCAGCGCGGCCTGGTAATCGTCTAGCGACAACGTGGCAGCTAGCTCGGTCAGGCCATAGACGAGCGCGTAAATCGCCTCGACTACACCGCGTGAATCCGGGTCGTCACCGAGTTCACCACGCCGGTGCGCATCGGCAACGACGCCCTCGATGATCTCGCGGAAGGTCTCGAATCCGGCTCCTACTTTCGCTCCGTCTGGTGTGACGACACTCTCGGCCCGGATCGCCCATTCGAACGCGGCCAAGTCCGGGTACTCGCGCATCAGGCGACCGCATTCGTCGAGCACCGCCTCGATTCGGTCGCTGATGCTGCCGGGTCCCGCTGCGGCCAGGCGCAGGCGCGGCATCGCGGCGTCGGCTCTGGCCGCGATCGTCGCCTTGATCAGTTCCGACTTGTTGGGAAAGTAGTTGTACAGGCTGGCACTGGTGACTTTCGCCGTCCGGGCGATCTCGCGGATGGTGGCCTTGGCATACCCGACGTCGGCCACACAGCGCATGGTCGCGACGATGATCCGCTGGCGAGTTTCCTCGCCGCTGGCACCGACGGGGCGGCCCAGCTGCGCCCGGGTCATTGTGATCGCGTCCCCACTCGCTCGAATATATTCGACCGATCGATTAGTTCCGGGTCCGCGGAGGTGTGGGTGGCAATGACAGTCACGCCCTCTCAGCTGGGCCGACCCGTGGGCGCAGACAGTGCGCAGACGCGCCGGCGAATCATCGTCGCGGCCATGCGCTGTGTGGCCGAGGTGGGCTACTCGCAGGCGACGATCCGTGAGATCGCCCGCGCAGCCGACATGACCAGCGGCAGCCTCTACCACTACTTCGCGAACAAATCCGACCTGTTCAGCGCGACGGGCGGGGAAATCGAGGAGATTGTCTTGCCGCGGCTGCGTGCTGCCATTGCGCAGACAGACGATGTCGTCGGCCGACTCGATGCAGTGCTGGACGAGTCGCAACAGTTGATCCTCGACTATCCCTATCTGACCGCGTTCTTGCGGGCGATGCGCGCCCAGAGCACCGCACAGGCCGGGTCTAAAGCGCTGCACGACGTCGTCACCGAGATCGTCGAGGACGCCCGGACGCAAGGGCGGCTGTCCGCCGAGACCGAGCCGGGCGCCGCGGTGGAAGCCATCTGTGCGCTGACGCGCGGTCTGTCCGAACAGGCGGCCAATCTGCCGCCGGATGCCTACGACGCCATGTTGAGTTCGGCCAAGAAGCTGATCAGGGGATCGCTGTTTGCGCCGCGTGGGTAGCGGCCGACGCGGCAGTCAACGAGTCGCCCAACGTCCACAGCGCCACCCCGATCAGCACCAGGTCTTTGAGCAGGAATTGGCCCGGCAGCGCGGTCAGCACCGGCAGCCCGGCCGCGTGGGTCCCGACCACCCCGGGCGTGGTGAACAAGAAGCTGATCGTGCCGAGGAAGAGAAGTACCGCCAGCGCACTGCCGGCCGCGGACACGCGCGGCCAGATCGGACGGACCGCAATGAGAAGCGCCGCAACGATTTCCATCGTCCCCAGCCCGCGCGCGACCGTGGTGACGCTGAACACGTCGTAGATCCAGCTCATCAGCGGGCTGTGCTCGATGAGCACGCGCGATTCCATCTTCACGTACTTACCGAAACCGATCCAGGCCAGTACGACCACCAGACCGTATCGGCTGACCAGCTGGCCTGCTCGGGTTATGTGCTGTACCAACAGGTTTGGATGCTCATCGGCCATTGCACGATATCCTTGCGTCAATCGAGGATGCGCAGCGCGTCGACGATGTCGGCGACCTCGGTGCGGGTCGTGTAGTTCGGGTGCACGTCGATCCAGCGGATGATTCCGGCTCCGTCGACGATGACCACGGTCGGCATCGGCAGACCGTGGGTCCCGTCCGCATTGACCTGCGAAAGGTCGAGGCCGATGGTGAGCTGCGCGGCGCGGGCGGCGTGGTCCGGAGCGGTGAGCACCCCTAGTGCTGCGGCAATCTGATTGCCCGGATCGGACAAGACGGTGAAGGTCAGCGCGTTTTGCTCCTGGGCCGACAGTGAACCGTCGGGCTTTTGCGGGCTGATCGCCACCAGTGGGATGTCTCGTTGAGCCAGCAGCGGGACGAGCTCTTCCTGGTAGGCGCGCAGCGTCAGGTTGCAGAAGGGGCACCAGGCCCCCCGGTAGAACACGACCACGGCAGCGCGGCCGCCCACGGCGCTGGCGAGGGTCGTCGGCGCACCATGCACGTCCAGCAGTTGTGCGTCTGGCATCAGGGCGCCCGGTGCAGCGACGCCCGCCGGCACCCCGGCGGCCTGCAGGGCGTCCTGTTCGGCGCCGAAGGTCTTGAGAACGTCGTCGGGCAGCTGGCCGGCTATCCCGTTCTGCAGTTCGGCGACCCCGTCGGCAATGGTCGCGTGGTTAGTTCCGGTGTCCATGATGCGTTTGCCCTTCGCTGGCGATGCCGGGTGGCGCACAACCATTTCCGCAGCCGTCCGGCACCGATTAGTAGACGTACACGTTCACCCTCCTGGTTCAAAAATGGAGTGTCAACTCCAAAATTGGGTAAGCTCGTCGTCAGGCTCGTCTATACGGAAGGAGTGAACGGTGCCAGTCGCCTACGAAAAGCTGACCACCAAGGGCCGCGCCACCCGCGAACGCATCGTGGCCGCGGCCTCGGAGTTGATGCTGCAGCAAGGCGTCGCGCGGACCACTATCGAGGACATTCAGGACGCCGCCGCCATCAGCACCTCGCAGATGTACCACTACTTCACGGACAAGAACGACCTCGTCTCCGCGGTGATCGACTTTCAGACCGACCAGGTGCTCAACTTGCAGCACCTGGGCCTGGACCGCATCGAAAGCATCGAGGACTTGCGCCGCTGGCGCGACATCATGGTCGACATCGTGCACAAGCTGGGTGGAGTGGGTGGCTGCCCGCTCGGATCGATGGCCAGCGAGCTGTCCGACTGCGATCCCGTCGCGCGGGCGCGGCTCGCACGGTCATTTGCCCAGTGGGAGAACATGATTAGCGACGGCCTGGCGTCTGTTGCTACACGTGGCGAGCTTGCCGAGGGGACCGACGTGAACCGTGTCGCGCTGGCGATGCTCGCTGCCATCCAAGGCGGGCTGCTACTCAGTCAGGTCCGCCGTGACACTGCGCCGTTAGAGGCCGCGGTCGACACCATGATCGAGCACCTCAGCCGCCTCGGGATGCGTTGAACCCCGCAATCGCTCGAGCCCGGCGACAATGAGCTGCAATCCGAACGTGAATTCCTCCCCCAATGGAACGGGCAACTCGTCGGCGACCGCGACCGTCGCGGGATAGCGGGAAGGATCGAGGCGATGGAATGCGGCCGATACGTCTTGGGCGTCCGGTTGGTCAGCGCCCGCAGTCGAACCGGAGAGTTGGATTGCGAAGCCGAGCACATAACGCGACACTGTGGCGTAGGCGTGCGCAGCAGCCGCCGGCGCGAAGCCGTTGTCGAGCAAGACGGACAAAACAAGCTCCCGCTGGGCTAGCGCGTTGGGTCCAACCGGAATGTGCCCGATCAACAGGGACGCCACGTTCGCGTGCTTCGTGAGCCCATCAAACGTGCTCTGCGCGAACGAGATACAGACTTGCTGCCAGGGCAGCGCGGCGGTTATCCGCATATCGATTTCGCCGATCATCCGGTCGACCACCAATGCGACCAGTTCCGATCGGCTACCGAAGTGTCGGTACAGCGTGGCGGTGCCCGATCCCAGGTGCTGCGCCAGCGACCGCATGGACAGCGCGTCGGCCCCGTGCTCGTCGATGAGTTCGAGAGCTGCGGCCAGGATCCGGTCCAGGGGCAGGGCCGGGCGTCCACGGGAGCGGCTTGACGATGGCGTGTCGGCGGTCACTTGACATCCTCACTATTTATGGACACACTGTATCCATAAATAATCCTCGGGTCAACGGCCTTGACAGCAAGGACATTTCGCCATGCTTCTTCCACTCGCTCCTGAGCCCTACACGGCTCCCACCGATCGCGACCTGCTTCCCTCCGAACGCCGCGAATTCGTACGTACCCACCGGACCTGCGTTTTCGGTTATCGCCGCCGCAACGACGGTCCGGCCATGTCGATCGTCTACTACATCCCCACCGACACCGACGAACTGTTGGTGTCCACGATGGCCGGACGCGGCAAATGCCGGATCGTCGAACGCGACGGCAAAGTCAGCCTGTGTGTCCTCGACGAGCGCTGGCCCTTCAGCTATCTGCAGGTTTACGCCGACGCCACCATCGACCGGGACAATGATCTGGCCGTCGACGTCATGATGGCGGTGGCCGGCCGAATGTCGGGCCAGCAACTGCCCGACGAGGCACGCCCTTCCGTCAAAGAGATGTGCGACCGGGAGGACCGCGTCGTCATCCGCTGCCGGCCCTACTCCAGCTATGCAACCCCGCCGCGCCACCTGCACCGCAACGACCAGGTCGAAAAACTGAGCCACTGGGTTTCCGGCGTGGTCCCGTGGGATGCCCCCGACCCGTCATGACCTACTGCGCGGCGTAGCGATCCCGCAGCTTTGCCAAGGTCGCCTCAATGCCCGCGGTGTTGTTCTTCCGGGCGCCGATCAGGTCGTAGTACCTGACCATGTTCTTGATCGCACCGGCGTCGTGAAAGTCGAAAGTCTCGGTGACCCGGGTCAGCGTCGGTGAGAGTGCCTCGAACTCCCACCGCCAGCGGTGACCCACCGGATGGCGCCATTCCACCACTTCGTTCGGTCTGAACGCGGTCACCGTGCTGGTGATCCGGTAGGGCAGCCCATACATCTTCATGCTCGTCGAAAACTTCGATCCCACAGCCATTTCCGCGGGCACCCTGATGTTGTCGCGCACAGTTCCCGATCCATCCAGTTCGTGGTGGCGTCGGGGATCGGCAGCCATCCCGAACAGCTCGGCTGCCGGCGCTGCCACTTCGACCGACCGGCAGACCCGTCGAGGTCCCGCGTCGACAACGGTGACAGTCATGATGTCTCCCACTCTTTTTCCGGCTTGTACCCGCCGCTGCCAGGTCGAGGCTACGCTTCGCCGAGTGCTCGACTGAAAGGAACGCGAAGACCGATGGGCCAGTCACTCTCGGGAAGGGTGGCGTTGATCACCGGCGCCGCGCGGGGACAGGGCCGGGCGCACGCGGTGCGACTCAGCGCCGAAGGCGCCGACATCATCGCCCTTGATCTCGCCGGGCAGTTGCCGGCCAGTGTTCCGTACGATTCGCCGACGCCGGCCGACCTTGCCGACACGGCGCACCTGGTCAGCGGCAACGGCAGACGCGCCGTCAGCGCGGTGGTCGACATCCGTGACCTCGACACACTCCGCGCGGCCGTCGACGAGGCGGTCGCGGAGCTCGGTCGTCTCGACATCGTCGTCGCCAATGCCGGAATCTGCAGCCCGGCGCCGTGGGATCAGATCACCGCCGAATCCTTCCGGGACACCATCGACACGAACGTGACCGGCACCTGGAACACGGTGATGGCGAGTGCTCGGCACATCATCGACGGGGGCCGCGGCGGGTCGATCATCCTGATCGGGTCCGCAGCCGGCATCAAGATGGAGCCGTTCATGATCCACTACGTGGTGAGCAAGCACGCGGTCACGGGTATGGCGCGTGGGTTCGCCGCCGAGCTGGGCCGGCACAGCATCCGCGTCAACAGCGTGCACCCCGGTGCAGTCAACAGCCCCATGGGCGGCGGCCAGATGCGCGAGGCGATCCAATCGGCCGGCGACACCTATCCCTACCTGCGGGGCCTTAACAGGCCGCTGTTACCCGAAGGGCACGCGCAGCCCGAGGACATCGCCGACGCCGTCGCCTGGCTGGCCTCCGACCAGTCCCGGTTCGTCACTGGCACCCAAGTTTCGGTCGACATGGGCATTTCCTACTGCTGATCGAATCCGGCCGCGACCGCCATCGCACGGTGGCGCTCCATCAATCCGCCATAACCCGCATCGTTGCCGCGCGCTTTGGCCGCCAGCGCCCGAAGCCGAAGGAGCGGAAGTTCATGCAAAACAAAGCCGGGCTCGGTGGGTACGGCGGCCAGCCGGTCGATCGCGGCTTGCGCCCCGTCCAGATCGCCGCCGGCGCCGCGCTGCAGCAGCGCCTCGACCAGCACCGTGGTGGCAACACCCCGCAAGAACATCGCGCCTTGGTCGAACATGTCGTCGATGGCCGACCTGGCCAGCGCGATGGCGCCGTCGAGATCTCCGATTCGAGCCTTTTCCCTTGCGATCTCGGGATTGACAACCGCCATCGCATTGACGGTGAAGCCCTTTTTCATGACGGCGTCGCGCGCATGCGTCAGTAGGTTGAGGCCCGCCGTCCGGCGCGGACCACCGTGGTGAACCAACACCAGGCCCCGCGCGAGCCGGGCGAGCGCGATTGTGTAGTCGTCGCCGGCTTGCTCGGCGATTCGTAGTGCGTCGGCGGTCTCACGCAGAGCCGTCACATCGGCAGGCAGCGCGCCGACCGGGACGGCGACCACGTATTTGTACAGGATGGCGCCGGCACGGGCCATCGGAGTGGACGCGGCTGCGAGCCGGACAGCCTCGTCGAAATCGGATCTCCACTCCCGGATACCGAGGCACAGTCTGGCGAGGCCGCGGCTTCTGGTCGCCATCTCCAGCGGTGACCCCATAACCCGGTGGATGAAGAGGGCATCACCGTCGGACGAGTCGATCACCCGCTGGGCAAGGCGCAACGCCTCCGTCACCTCGCCAACCTCGGCCTTCGCATAGATAGCGGCGGAGAGCAGACCGACTGTCAAAGCCCGATCCCCGATTTCCTCGACCAGCGCGATCAACTCCGAGGACTGCTCGGCCGCCTCACGCAGCCGTCGATGCCCGGCGAGCACGGCAACCTGTCCTGCCATGCCCATCGCAAGCGATCTTCGATCGCCGCCGGCCACGCACAACTCTCGGAGTTCCTCGAAGCCGGTATCCGCGACGCTTCCGCCTGCCAGCCACACGGTTCCGCAAATGAGGGCGCGGGGTGCGATGCGCCGCGCCGCGCGGTCGGGGTCGTCGACGGGCAGTCGGTCGGCAACATGACGGGCGCGCTGCCAACTGATGCCGGCTGCGGCGACGTCGCGGCTGACCGACCATGCTGCGGCGCGCATATGCCAATCGAAGGCGACGCGCAGCTCTCCGGCGGCCTCTCGGTGTTCAGCGATCAACGCGGCGTTCTGATCGGCCAGCTCCGTATTGCTCTCCTCGATGACAACCGCTACCCGCCTGTGCAGCTCGGCCCGGCGGGTCCTCAGTTGCGATGCGTAGGCCACGGCGCGGATCAGCGGATGCCGGAACGCGTATTCCGCGCGCGGCGCAAAACCCACCTGGTCGACGAGCTCGGCCCGCAGGAGTTCGGCGATGGCGCTGCCGTTGTCACCGGTCTCGGGCAGGACGGCGCTTAGCAGATCGAGGCTGAACCGGGCACCGATGACGGCGCCGGCGTAGAGCGCATGCTTGGCGGGCGCGCCAAGTCGGTCGATGCGGGCGGCGATAGCGGCCTGCAGCGTGCTGGGCACACGGAGGTCAGCGCTTTCGTCCTGGCAGGTATAGGCCCCGCGATCGCCACTGAGTACGTCGCGTTCGGCTAAGTCGCGCACGATCTCGTCGGCGAAGAACGGGTTTCCGGCGGCCCGTTCCGCAACGTGAGCCGCCAGCCCAGTGACCGACGGATGGGTGCCCAGCAGCGCAGTCGTCAGCTCAACGGTTTCTGCCGCGGTCAACGGCGCCAGATTGATCGTTTGAACATCCGATACCCGCGACAATGCGCCACGATATTCAGGCCGATGGGTGATGAGCACCAGCGACGGGGTCGGCAGCACCGCGGCAATGAGTTCGGCGAGCACGGACTCACTGGCCTCGTCGATCCAGTGCACATCCTCGATGACGCACATCGTCGGCCGCGTCCCTTCGAAGGCGGCGGCCTTCAGCAGGGCAGCCAATCGGCGCTGGCGGGCATCGGGAGAAATCGCGGGCAGAACCACCCCGACCTCGCCGATACCGATCAGGTCGTTTAGCAACAGCAGATCCTCGGGGTTCGCGTCTGGGATACGCAAACGCAACCGGGCCCGCGCCGCATCCGGGGCGAGGTCGCGTACCGCAAACACCGTTCGCAGCAGCCGGGCCAACACCCGGTAAGGCACCTCGCGCGCATGCGACTCACAGAACGTGGAGTACACCTCGACCCCGCGAGCAGCGGCCAGCTTGACCGTATCGCCGACAGCCCGGCTCTTGCCAATGCCGGGCGGTCCAACCACCCCGGCCGCACACCCGACGCCGTTGATTGCTCGCTCCAGCATCCCGACGATCCTGGTCATCTCCGCCGCACGCCCGACCAGCGCCGTCCCCCGCCGAGCCAGCTGCATGTGTTCACTGCCTGCTGCCAGCAGGCGATGGGCGAATACCGCGTCGTCGGAGCCTTTGATCTGCACCCGTTCCGGCTCCCCCAGCGCTGCCGCATGTTCGACCAGCCGCGCGGTCGACTCACTGAGCATCACCCCGCCGGGCGGGGCCACCGACTCCATCCGCTGTGCGAATCCGACCTGCTCACCGACTGCGGTGTAACCACCAGGGCCAGAACTCATTTCACCGGCAATCACCTGACCGGAGTTCAGTCCGATCCGCAGCCGCAACGCGATACCGTCACTGCGGTCCACCTCGGCGGCCAGGCGCTGCATCTCGTCTTGGATTCCCAACGCAGCCAGGCAGGCGCGCAGCGCGTGGTCTTCGAGCGCCGCCGGCGCGCCGAACACCGCCATGAGTCCGTCGCCGGTGAATTTGTCCACCGTGCCTCCGTACCGCTGCACGACCGCGGTGCTGCGCTGCATCAGCTCGGCCATGACCTCGCGCAGCCGCTCCGGGCCGAGTGCCGCCGCGATCCGCATCGACCCCACCACGTCGGCGAACATCACCGTCACCTGCTTGTACTCGGCAAAGTCGGAGCCGGCGCCGGCCGGGGCGCCGCACCCGTCGCAGAATCGGGCGCCTGGCCGCAGGCCCAGACCGCAGGACCGGCACATCCATGCTGACCCCATCCGACCTCCGCCGATTCATGGTCCGCGCTACCCGATCGACCAACCATAAATCGTGCGCGCGCTCGGTACTCGCCGATCCGGACGCGCCCGTCGACTGCCCACACGCCGCAGTTGTCGACATCGGAAGTGGCACTGTTATGGGATAGTTGGTGCTGCCGCCTCGATCTAGTGCCGCTACCAAAGTCATAGGAAGTCCTCACTGTTGGGTCATTTTGAACAACTGTCATTGCTGCATGGCTGGTTGCCGGCAGCGGTCCAGGTGTTAGCCCTGCTGGTGGCGGTCAGCGCGATCGATTGGCGCAAACGGCGCTGGCGCAGGTGGGGATTCCCGGCGGCGCTGATCGTGGCCGCAGCGGTGACGGCGCTGGCGTACCGATACATCGCGTCGCTCGGGGTGGCCGGTGACCCGGCGCCTGCGTCGCTGTGGCTGTGGATAGCAATGAGTGGACTCGCCTTAGCAGTGGTAGTGCTGGGCTGGCCTGGTGCCCACTGGTGGCGGCGCGGGGTGTCGGTGCTGTCGTTACCCCTGTGCGCGCTGTGCGCAGCCTTGGCGCTGAACGTGTGGGTCGGCTACTTCCCTACGGTGAGCGCAGCCTGGAACCAGCTCACCGCCGGACCACTGCCCGACCAGATCGATCGGCTGAAGGTCACCGCGATGCAGGTCGAGGGCACCAAGCCCAGCAAGGGCGTCGTAGTGCCAGTGACGATCGGCTCCGACCCATCCCACTTCCCGCACCGCCCCGAACTGGTGTACCTGCCTCCGGCCTGGTTCTCCACCAACCCACCGCCCCGGCTGCCGACAGTGATGATGATCAGTTCGGCCTACAACACCCCGGCCGACTGGCTGCGCGCCGGCGGCGCATTCGACACTGTGGACAACTTCGCGGCCCATCACCAGGGCTACGCCCCGGCGCTGGTGTTCGTCGATGCCACCGGCGCATTCGACAACGACACCGAGTGCGTCAACGGCAGCCGCGGTAACGCGGCCGATCACCTGACCAAAGATGTCGTGCCGTTCATGGTGAGCAACTTCGGGGTGAGCGCCGACCGGGCCAACTGGGGCATCGCCGGCTGGTCGATGGGCGGTACTTGCGCCGTGGACCTGACCGTCATGCACCCCGACATCTTCAGCACGTTCGTCGACATCGCCGGCGACGTGCGCCCCAACGTCGGCAGCAAGGAACAAACCATCGCCCGGTTGTTCAACGGCAACCAGGCAGGCTGGACTGACTACGACCCGACCACCGTCATGAATCGCCACGGCCGGTACTCCGGGGTGTCCGGATGGTTCGACGTGCCCGCACCCAGCGGTCCGCACCGGCTCGCCCAGGCGGCCGGCCCGGCCGGTGCCATAACTCCCGACCCCGTCGCCAACCCCGAAGGCCAAGACGCGGCCGCTTACTCGTTGTGCAACGTCGCGGCCACCAACGGGATCAACTGCGCGGTGGTCACTCAGGCGGGCAGGCATGACTGGCCGTTCGCCGCGCAGGCGTTCGCCGCAGCCCTGCCTTGGCTAGCCTCTGCGCTGGGAACGCCGAGCGTCGAGCCCGTCCAGTTGCCACAACGCCATGGCGGGGCGCCGCACTGAGTGGCAAATGTCTCGTTTCTCCAAAGATGACAGTCACAAATTGGTAACCGCGTCGGGACACAGCCGCTGCGCCGTTTGCCGCGCCCACAACCGGTTCCGGCGGGGCCCCGATCACCGGCCAAGGCACGCGCCATCCCCGTCGAGCGCACCGGCTTTAGCGCCGAACAACACGAATGCAGTGGTCATGCGGGTTATCTCGGACAATCCGTTCGGCGGGCACGCACGCGTCATCCCGGGCGGTCACCGTGGCAGCCGAGCTACCTATCACCGAGCGCTTCCCGGGCCGCCCGTGAGCTCACCCGGAGAGTATTGAAAGCGAACCGTTAGCTGACCCCCCGAGCACCATCCGACATATCGCCGCTGCTAGTGGTACGGTTCGCTGCTGTGGACGCGGACTTCGGCAGCACCGGCACCCCTCGCCGGCGCGCTCGCGCCGCGGGGGCACACCGCAAACGAGCCACGCAGAATCGGGCTAAGCCCACCGGACTCCTTCCGGGCATCGCGCTGCCAGAAATGAACCGCCGCCGTTTCCTCGGGACGCTCGCGGCCGCCACGGTGGCCAGCGTCGGCGCGGCCCGGCTGGTGGTGGATCCGCAGCCGCAGACATTCGCCCAGGCGCCCAGCGGCGCGGTGGCGACCTCGGGTCCCACCGCACCGGCGGCCCTGTTACCGCCCCCCTCGCCAAGCGCGCGGATCGCACTGCCCGGCGGTGGCGCACTCACCAAGATTCCCGGCGAAGGTGATCTGCTTGCGCTGACCCTCGACGACGGCGTCAACAGCGAGGTGGTCCGCGCCTACACTCAGCTCGCCAAAGACACCGGCATCCGGCTGACATATTTCGTCAACGGCATATACAAGTCATGGACCGAGAACGCGGCGCTACTGCGGCCCTTGGTGGACTCCGGACAAATCCAACTCGGCAACCACACCTGGTCACACCCGGATCTGACCACGCTGACGAAAAGTGATATCGCCCAGCAGCTCACCCGCAACGACGACTTCCTGAAGAAGACCTACGGGGTCGGCGCCAAGCCGTACTTCCGGCCGCCCTATGCCAAGCACGATGCCGCCGTCGATGCGGTCGCGGCCGACCTCGGCTACAAAGTCCCGACCTTGTGGTCGGGTTCGCTGTCGGATTCCACGCTGATCACCGAGGAATACATCGTGCAGATGGCCGACAAGTACTTTACCCCGCAGGACATCGTCATCGGTCACCTCAATCACGCGCCGGTCACCCACGTCTACCCACAACTCGTCGACATCATCCGATCACGCAACCTTCGGACCGTCACCCTCAACGACGTATTCCTCAAAACCCCTTAGCGGCAATGGCTACCGCGCCGCAACTGCGGGTGCCGCTGACTAGTTTCATCGGTCGCGAAACGGAAGCCGCCGACGTCTTACAGCTGCTGGCAGAGAGTCGGCTGGTGACCCTGAGCGGTGCGGGTGGCGCGGGAAAGACACGCCTGGCGCTGCACGTCGCGGGCCAAGGCATTCGACGACGCGTTCGCCGAGGGTTCCGCGCTCTCAACGGTTGATGCGATCGGTTACGCGCAACGTGGCAAAGGGGAACGCAGACGGCCGACCATGGGCTGGACATCGCTGACCCCGGCAGAGCGCGATGTCGTGCGCCTGGTATGTGATGGCCTGGCCAACAAGGAGATTGCCCAACGCCTCCTAATTTCACCGCGTACCGTCCAGACCCATCTCACTCATGTCTACACCAAACTCAACCTGAACTCGCGGGTGCAGCTCGTTCAAGAGGCATCCCGTCACCCGGGCTAACGAGAAGGTCGTGCTGGCGCTTTCGGCGGTGCGCCAGCGCCGCCCGCCGAATCATGCTGGGCTGCAACAGCTTAACCGGCGGATCAACCAGCCAAGCGACCTTGACGAATTGCTCCAAGGCGGCAATGTCGTGCTCGGCGGCCGTCAATACCCGGTCGACGTAGCCGTTGAGCAGTCGCGTCCCCCACGGGGCAGCGCCCTCGATTTCCGGCAGGCTCAGGTCCCCGCCCACCGCCAATTGCCAGGCTTGCCCGATTGGTTTGGCGGCGGCACGGAAGAATCTGCGCGGCAGGTTATGGGCGCCGCGGGACAAGCAGTCACGCAGCACCAGAGCTTCCAGTGCGGCGACCGTCATGCCCTGGGCATAGATCGGGTTGAAGCTGCACATGGCATCTCCGACAACCAGCAATCCGTCGGGCAGTCGACGCACTTTGTCATACCGCCGCCACCTGCTGGACGGAAATCGTTGTTGGGCTGCGGGACTCACGGGTTCGGCGGCGCGCACCGCGGCCAGCATGTGCGCGGGCGCCAACCCGGCCGCGAACGCACACATACCTGGTAGGTCGGCTGGCGGGTCGTTGCCCGCCATGCCGAAGACGGTGACGAAAGCAGTGTCGTTCTCGCACTTGGAGATTGCGATGCCGGTCGGTCGTCCCGGCACTGGAGACACGATCAGACCTTGTTCCCGCATTACGTTGCCAGGCAACCGCAACAGCTGGCTGGCGTACATCAGGTCTACGGCAACCTCGTCCTCGACCGGCCGGGCGTATCCGGCGCGCTCGAGCTGCGCCGGTGTGCGTGAGCCTCGCCCGGTCGCGTCGACGACCAGGTCTGCTCGCAGCTCTGAGGTCGCGTTGCTGCTGCGGTCGACCACGCGCGCCCCGGTGACGCGGGCGCCGGTAACACAGAGGTCTACGAAGTCGTGGCCACCGAGGATGGTGACATTGCGGATGCGCTGCACGCGGCGATGAACCTGCCATTCGAGGAACGGCCGCGTCGTGTTGTAGATCCGAAGTCCCGTCGCAGCGCCTGTTCGAATTGCCAAGTGGCCGTTCATGCAGAAGTGCAGCTTCGACAGGTCGGTGCCGTCGAACACTGCGGCACCATCATCGACCAGCTGATCGAGGAGCCCGGGAAACAGCTCCTCTAAGGCCCCTGCACCCCGCATGAGCAACCCGTGGATGTGCCGGCCCTGAGGTATACCCCCTTGCGGACGGCCGCCGCGTTGCCGAGGGTGTCCCGTTCGACCACCGTCACTGTGCGGAAAGCGGCGAGCACTCGTGCCGCGAGCAGGCCGGCCATGCTGCCCCCCAGCACAACCGCGTGCTCACCAACCGGCGCCTTCTGCGCTTGGGAACTCATGGGTCCAGCATCGGCGATCGGCCGAGCTCACCATCGGCCAAATGGCGTAGACGATATTCCGGGGGTCGTAGGGCTACCGCAGCGAGTCGACGATCTCTTTCGCTTCTCGCAGCCCGAGGCCGGTCACCTCGCGCAACAGCTTGATCGCGGCGATAGGGTTGCCGCCCCGGGCGAGAGAGACAACTTCGGCGGGCACCCCGCCGTGGCGCGTCGATGCGATATCGCCTACGTCGCTGGCGAACGTCGGACACGGAACGCCGCGCGCTTCCGACAACACCCGTACCTGTTGTTCGATCTGGCCCAAACGGCGGTTGATGAGCGCGAGCCTTTCTTCCATCACGATAATTGGCCGGATTCCGACTCGAGCAATATCCGCAAGGTATCGCGCAGATCCGTCAGTCGCCGCTCCCCCAGCATTTTTTCCCAGTGTTTCTCTAAACCGATTGCATGGGAACGCATTACGCGCAGCGCCTCGCGGCCGCGCGGGGTCAGCTCAATGAGTCGGGCGCGCGCATCATCCGGGTCGGGAACCCGAGTCACATAGCCGTGGCGTTCCAGTGCCGCGATCGCCTGGGCCACCGCCTGCCGACTGACCCGGAAGCGATCGGCCAGATCCGACGCGTGCAGCCCACCGGCCACCAGCGGCACCAGCACAGCCGACTGCGCCGGCTGAATGCCGTCGAGACCGGCGGCCGCGAACGCCGCTCTCAGGCGCGGACCCGCGGATGCGGCCACCAGTTGTACGAGGGCCGGAACAGTGGGTTCCCATTCGCCATCCACAACACGTCGCATGGTCAAGAGTGTGCCACTACACGGACATTTGACAAGTTACTTGTCAAATGTCGGACTGGCTGCCACGATGGGGCGATGGGGTCTCGATGGGTTCGGGTGTGCGTGGTGTCTCTCGCCGGAGTGCTGGCGGTCCTGGTCGGCGGGTGCCTTGGCGGCGGTCACGCCCTGGGAACGCCCTACGCTCGGGGCATCCCGGTTGGGGACTCCACCCAAACCATTGATGTCGGAGGTGTCAGCAGAACCTTTCACCTCTACCGACCGCAGGGACTCACCGGAGCGGCGCCACTGGTGGTGATGATGCACGGTGGCTTTGGCACCGGCGAGCAGGCTGAGCGCGACTACAACTGGGACGCCGAGGCCGACGGCGGACATTTCTTGGTCGCCTACCCCGACGGTCAGGGCCGTGCCTGGAACGCCGGATCGTGCTGCGGCGAGCCCCAGCGCACCAACCTCGACGACGCCGGGTTCATCACCGCGATGGTCTCCGACATCGGCCAACAGATCGCCATCGATCCGGCCCGGGTCTATGCCACCGGCATGTCCAACGGGGCGATGATGGCGCTTCGATTGGGCTGTCAGACCGACATCTTCGCCGCGATCGCACCGGTGGCCGGCACACTGTTGACGGACTGTTCGAGCGCGCGGCCGACATCGGTGCTACAAATCCACGGCACCGCCGACGACAGGGTCCCCTACAACGGCGGCCCCGGAAAAGCGTTCGTGGCCAAAGGTAATCCGCGCGTCGACGGTCCATCGGTGGAGTCGGTCAATGCCACGTGGCGATCTATCGACGGGTGCGGCCCACCGAATTCAACCACCGCAGGCGACGTGACGACACAGATCGCCGGATGCCCGAACGGGCACACCGTGGAATTGATTTCGGTGGCGGGAGCGGGCCATCAATGGCCCGGCGGTGTGTCCAAACCCGTGCTGCAACAGCTCGTGGGCATTCCCGCGCCGTCGACGGCGATCAACGCCAGCGACACCATCTGGCAATTCTTCACACAGAACCACCGCTGACGCTCAGGGCATCACCCGTCGCTCGTCGCCTCCCCACAGCGGCTGCATGTCGCCGGGCAGCGACAGCTGCGTCGCGGTGATGACCTCGGCCAGGTCGCGCAACCCGTCATGGACCACGGTGAGCAGGTCGGTCAGTTCCTCCCGGCGTCCGTCGACGACCTGCTCCAACTCCGCAGGATGAGACCGGCGCAGCCGAGTGCTGATCTCGGCGATCGCCCGCTCCGGCCGCGACGATCCCGACGAGCCCGGCAGGTCGCTGAGGTCGGCGCGAAGCCGCTCCAGCTGATACACCAGTGACCGCGGGTTGGTCGGGTCGAACAGCATCAACTCGGCCAGCGCCGCAACACTCACCGTGCCCACCGTTCGGCGCCGGTAGATGACGGACGATTCGGACGCCAAAAGCGTTGACTCAATAACAATTTGCTCGGCGGTGACGCCGCGAACCGTCCTGAGCGTGTCCCGCAACAGCGCGGTCAGCCACAGCCCGCGTTCGATGCGCTTGCCGATGTCCATCATCGTCCAACCGACGTCACGCACCATCGACTCTCCGGCCACCCCCGACAACGTCAACATCCCGGCTAACGTCTGCGCCTGCACCGAGGCCAGCAGAGCATCTGCCTCAACGAGCGAGTCCGGCGGATCGGAGTTGTACATCATTGCGCGCTCGACGCCGGCCAACACCATCCAGGTGTCGCGCGACAACTGGTCACGCACCGCCCTGGCCGCCAGCGCCAGCCCATCCACCGACTGCACAAGGGATCCCGGCCTGCCGCGGTCGACGGTCAGCGACCACAGCGTCGAAGGCGCGACGGCAATCATCTCCGCGTGGTCGTCGTCGGCTCCGGCATCGGTCCCGGTGACGTGGCCGAGCGCTGCCATGAGCACCGGCACACACTCACTTTCTTCCGTGTTCTGCCGATGCCGGAATTCGTGGAAGCGCTCGCGGGCAACAATCAACAACCGGGCCATGTTCTCGGCGCGTTCGCCGTAGCGGCCCATCCAGAACAGGTCGGACAGGACACGCGGCGAGCTGACCCCCAGGGTGCCCGCGCCGGTCTTCACCGGGGGGGCGACCGACGGCAAACTCACCGTCTCGGCGCGCGCACGCTCTGCCGGCAGCACCCAGACATCCTTCGCCGCTACAGTATTCAGTGTGTATGCGGCCGAACCGGATGCCAATATGTAACCCAGTCCGCCGATCATGGGGGCATACCCGCCGCGTTGGGCAACCGAGAACAGCCGCATGCCGGTACCGGCCGAGGACAATACGCCGGCATAGTCGGTGGGCGCAGACGAGAACTGCGGCAGCTCCTGCCCGATCCACTGGCCTGGCATGGCCGTGATTCGCGCGGCGAGATCGTCGCGTTCCGCCGCCGAAAGTGTCGGTCCGACAACGATTTCCCCGCCGACCGTGGACTTGATCAACAGCGACGACATGTTCGCCAACAGGTGCGAGCGTTCGCTGTCGATACCGGCCCAATACACGAGCGCGGTGTCCAGCACAGGGGTCTCGTCGAGCAAGCATTGGGCCAGTTCGGGCAAAAACCGTAACAGCCCAGCACTTTCCAGGATGCCGCTGCCGATCGTGTTGACGACGGTGACCGTTCCCCGACGTTGAGCTTCGACTAAACCGACCACACCGAGCCTGGAATCGGCGCGTAGATCCAGCGGGTCGGTGTAGTCGGCGTCCACGCGGCGAAGCACGACGTCGACGCGCTTGAGCGTGCCCAGCGAGCGCATCCAGACTGTGCCGTCGCGCACGACCAGGTCCGCGCTTTCCACCAGAGGAAAACCCAGCAGGGTCGCGAGATACGCTTGGTCGAAAGCGGTTTCGGAGAAAATGCCCGGACTGAGCACCACGACGGCGGGATCCTGTGCGCCGTCGGGTGCCGCGTCGATCAGCGCGAGCCGCAGGGCTTGCGCGAAGGGTGTCGTCGGTCGCGGCCCGACCCGCTCGTAGAGATCGGGGATCGCGTGCGCGATGACACGACGATCGGCCAGCGCATAGCCAGCACCGGACGGCGCCTGCGTCCAGTCGGCATTGACCTGGAAGTTGCCGTCCGGACGTCTGCTGACGTCGCAGCCGTGCATGAAAAGCTGGTGATGGCCGGGGATTTCGATTCCATTAGCGACGCGCAGATAGCCGGGGTGGGCGAACAGCAGCTCCGGTGGCAGCACCCCGGAGGTGAGGGATCGGCGGGGCCCGTACAGGTCGGCGAGCACGGCATCGAGCAGCCGTGACCGCTGCACGAGCCCGGCCTCCAGCACCTCCCAATCGGCCCCGGAGAGCAACAGCGGCAACGGGTCCAGGCACCAGGGACCTGGTTCGGCGCCACGTCCGTCGGCGGCGCTGCCGCGGCCGGCGTCGACCCCGGTGTAGGTGATGCCGTCGTTGTCGATCAGGCGGTTCACCACCGTGCGCAGCCGGTCCAGCCCCGCCCTGCCCCGCTCCCCAACCGCGGCAGCCAATTCGGTCCAACCGGGGCGCACGTTGCCGGCTTCGTCGACGAATTCGTCGTATCCGATTCGCGGGCCATCGCGCAGATCGAATAGGGCTTGCTGGGCGCCGGCGGTACGGTATCCCGCCAGCAGTCGATCAACGTCGGAGCCTTGGCCAGATCCGCCAGATCCTGCCGACGAGTCGCTGGTGCCCACCACCGCTTCGGCGGATGCCATTACCGCAGCACGGTACGCACGCGCCGGAGGTCGAGGATGCCCGGCGCACCGATGTCAGTGGAGATCCTGGCCTGTTTCTCCCGGATGCCGGACATGTCGGCCTTGCCGGCAGTGAAGCCGGTGGCCTCAAAGCGCCGACTGCGCCGCGCTTCGGCCTCGACGGCGTTGACGGGCGGGTCGTCGTAGGAGCGTCCGCCGGGGTGTGCGACGTGATAGGTGCAGCCGCCGCGCGACGTTTCGGTGGCAAGGTCGATGAGCTCAAACCGCAGCGGGGCGTCGATCGTGATGCTTGGGTGTAGCGCGCTGGGCGGTTGCCAGGCGCGGAACCGCACGCCCCCCACCTGAATGTCGGGGTTGTCGGTGGCCAACAACGGCATCGGGTGGCCGTTGCACGTAACGATGTATCGCTGGCGGTCGGCGCCGATAATGCGGACTTGGATGCGTTCGACCGACGAATCCACGTAGCGGGCGGTGCCGGTGGCGGTGGATTCTTCACCGAGGGTGCTCCACGGTTCGATTGCGCCCCGCAACTCGATCTCCACGCCGTCGAAGACCGCGGTGCCGATACGCGGGAAGCGGAATTCTGTGAACGGGTCCAGCCAGCTGGTCTCGAACGCGATGCCGTGCTCGCGCAGGTCGGCCGTCACGGTGGCGATATCCTGAATGAGGAAGTGCGGCAACAAGTATCGTCCATGCAGGTTCGCGCCGTGCCGGATCAGCGGTGCGCGCAGCGGTTCTTCCCAAAACCACGCCACCAACGAGCGCACCAGCAGCGACTGCACCATCGCCATGTATAGATGCGGCGGCATCTCGAAGCCACGCAGCTCCAGGAGGCCGAGCCTGCCCCGTGCGCTGTCGGGACTGTAGAGCTTGTCGATACAGAACTCGGCGCGATGGGTGTTGCCGGTGATGTCGACGAGCAGGTGCCGCAGTGCGCGGTCGGTCACCCAAGGCTTGGGTGACCCTCCGGCCGAGAGGCGGGCGATCTCGGCGAACGCGATCTCGAGCTCGTAGAGCGCCTCGTCGCGGCCCTCGTCGACCCGCGGCGCCTGCGACGTGGTGCCGACAAACCGCCCCGAAAACACGTAGGACAACGCTGGGTGCCGCTGCCAGTAGGTCAGCAGCGAGACCAGCAGGTCCGGCCGGCGCAGCAGGGGCGAGTCGGCCGGCGTTATCCCGCCGAGCGTGATGTGGTTGCCGCCGCCGGTGCCGCCGTGAGTGCCGTCGATATCGAATGACTCGGTGGAAAGCCGGGCCAGCCTGGCCTGCTCGTACAGGGTTTCCAGCTGTTGACGTTGTTCGGCGAAGCTGGCCGTCGGCGCGATGTTGACCTCGATCACACCGGGGTCGGGCGTGATCGTCATCGAAGTCAGCCGCGGGTCGGGCGGCGGACCGTAGCCCTCGATCACCACCGGGCAGTCGATCTTGGCGGCCGCGGCCTCAATGCGGGCCGTCAGGTCGACGAAATGTTCGAGCGCCTCGGTGGGCGGCAGGAAGATATACAGCAATCCGTCGCGAACTTCAGCGACCAAGGCTGTAGTCGGTGCGGTTTCGGGATCCTCGATCGCCGCTTGCAGCGCGCCGGGCTCGGCCGACAGCCCCCGCCCGACGGTCATCGGGTCGAGGTCGAACGACATGCGCGGCGGCTGCCAGCTGATCGAATCCAGCGGCAGCCGCAGACCCGCCGGCGAGTTCCCGTCGATCAGCACAACGCGGCCGCGGCGCAACCGCCAATTGGCGCTCGCCCATCCCTGCTCGTCGTCTCGGCGGTGCAGCGGCAGCACGAAGGCCACCGGGGCGGTGACCGACTCGTCAAGGCGGCTGAGCAGCGCGGCGCGACCGGCGTCGCTGTCGTCGGCGAGGTCGTCGCTCCATGCCACCGGATCCCCCGCGGGCATGCGCACCTTGGCTGCCAGCTGGCTCAACGCATCCTCGTAGGCCGGCCGCACTTGCGACAGCGGCAGGCCGAGGCCGTCGGCGATCTCGGCGAGCAGCTTGTGGGCAGCTTCCGCATCGAGTGGCTCAACCGTCGGCTCGCTGTGCCCCGCTTGACCCGCTTGCCATGGGTCGGCCAGCAGCGCGTCGTTGGTCCACAGCGGTGCGCCGTCGGTACGCCAGTACAGCGCAATCTGCCAGCGCGGCAGCGGCTCCCCGGGATACCACCTGCCCTGACCGCGATGGACCAGTCCCTGCGGTGCCCAGCACGCCTTGAGCCGCGCGGCAAGGTCCGTTGCCAGCCTGCGCTTGTGCGGGCCGTCGGCGCCCGTCGTCCACTCCTTATCGACCTGGTTGTCCACCGACACGAACGTCGGCTCGCCGCCGACGGTCAGCCGCACATCCCCGGCGGCCAGCCGCCGGTCGACGTCCTCGCCGACCGCACAAATCGTCTCCCACGCCGGCTCGGTATAGGGCAGCGTTACGCGAGGGTCCTCGTGGACGCGGGTGACGGTGTTGGAGTAGTCCAGCACGGTGTTGCAGGGCTCGGTCGTGCCGGTGATCGGCGCGGCGGACGCGGGGTGCGGGGTGGCCGCGAGCGGAATGTGGCCTTCGCCGGCGAACAGCCCCGACGTAGGGTCCAGCCCGATCCAGCCCGCACCCGGGACGTACACCTCGGTCCACGCGTGCAAGTCGGTGAAGTCGGCGGTCGGCCCCGACGGCCCGTCGAGCGCCTTGACATCGGAGGCGAGCTGCACCAGGTAGCCGGACACGAACCGGGCAGCCAGCCCCAACTGGCGCAGGATCGACACCAGCAACCATGCCGAGTCCCGGCACGAGCCGACGCCGGAGCGCAGCGTGAAATCCGGTGTCTGCACACCGTGTTCCATCCGCAGGGTGTAACTGACGTCGGCGTTGATCGCACGGTTGAGCGCGACCAGGAAATCGATGGTGCGGGTGCCGTCGGGCACGGAGAAGTCGCCCACCCACGTCCGCGCCAGCTCGCCGGGGCCCTTACCCTCGCAGCCTTCGCCCTCCTCGTCGACGGGTCGCAGGTAGGGCTTGAGGTCATCTGCCAGCTCTTTGGGGTAGCTGAACCGCGACGATCCGGGCCAGACCTCGGCCCATTCCTCGATGAAGAAGTCGAATGGGTTGATCACCTTGAGATCGGCGATGAGCCCGACGGTGATGCTCAACCGGTGCATCGGGTTGGGAAAGACGAGCCGGGCCATGAAGTTCCCCAGCGCGTCCTGCTGCCAGTTGACGAAGTGGTCGCCCGGGTCGATTCGCAGGGAGTAGGCCTCGATCGGCGTGCGCGAGTGGGGCGCCGGGCGCAACCGCACGACGTGCGGATACACCTGGACCAGCCGGTCAAAGGCGTAGCTGGTGTGATGCTCCAGCGCGACCTTGATACTCATAACCGCCGATCACATCACAAGAGCCACACTGCCGCATGGCGTACGAGTTAGCCCTGTGTTTCCGACTGGGTGGCGGACCGACCCGCCACGCTCGTCGCG
>CAVZSJ010000010.1:0-72127 GCA_963777885.1 uncultured Actinomycetota bacterium | reverse complement strand
GCCCGACTGTCCCACGATACTTTGTTTGTTTTCAGGCTTGGTTTCTACGCTGGCTTTATTGCTGGCCACAAGTTCTTCCCCCGCATAGTGCGGGCATGCGCGATGTTCGCGGTTGTTCTCTGCGGTGCCTGCGCGGGCCCGCCACCTGCGCGGCAAGGCGGCTCGCCGCTGCCCGGGAAACCGCTCGGGCACCGCGGCTGCGGGCCACCGATCGGGTACGAGGTATTTCAGCGCGGAACATTCGGGGCCGACTGGTCGAAGACCAACAACCTCATCGCGTTCAACGCCAAGGCAAACGATGGACTCTTCCACATCTGCACGGCCAGACCAGATGGCGGCGAACGTAAACGGGTGGGAGAGGGTCCCACGAGTTTCCCGCAGCGCACCACCGGCACACCGGCGTGGAATCCGTCCGGCCAATTCATGGCGTTCGTCGCCGAAAAGCCCGCCCACCCGGGCAACTCCGTGCCCGCTATCCCCGGCTGGGGCAGCTACTCCGACCTGTGGGTGGCCACCGCCGACGGTTCGCGCGCGTGGCAGCTCACCGACGTCCCTACGGACAGAGATCATGGCACCATCATTCCTGAATTCTCACCCGACGGCCGACTGCTCGCGTGGACCGAGCGCACGGGCGCCGGGCAGATGCTGCATCCGGATCGCTTCGCCGGATACTGGGTGATCAAGGTCGCCGATTTCAACGTCGCGCCAGACGGCACACCGTCATTGTCCGGCATTCGTACTGTCACGCCCCCGGGCGACGCGTTGAACGAAACCGGTGCGTTCTCCGCGGATTCGGCGGCGTTGGTTTTCACCGGTGATTTCGAAACACACAACTTCTGGAAAAGCCAGATCTATCGCCTCGACCTACGCTCCGGTGCGACTACGCGACTGAGCCGGGGCTATAGCTACAACGAGCATCCCCCGCTATACCCCCGACGGTCAGGTGCTGTGGATGACCAACGCGGACAACCCGTCACACGGGACGGACTGGTGGACCATGGACGCCGACGGCTCAAATGCGCAGCGGCTCAGCAACTTCAACAACGACGACGGTGCCACGGACATCGGAGCCTTCGGGGGTTCGCCGGTGTGGGCCACACCGTTCAGACTGAAAACTGGAGTCCCGACGAGCACTATTTCTTCGGCGACGTGGAGACGAACCTGCTGAATTCCGACAGCGTGATCCTTCGCGTTGCACTCACCTGTCAGGGCTCTGCCCGCTCAACATCCCGTCGATGAGCCGTTGCAGCACTTGCCTGGTCTCGCGTCGGGTCCGTTTGGGATCGTCGGCGGTGGCGATCACCATCGCCGCCTCGTCGAGCGCGCCGATCAGCACGTGCGCTAGCGGTCGCGTCGGCTGGCGCGCCAGCTGGCCCGCCCGGATCGCCTCGGTGAGCAATTGTTCGGTCATGCCCAGGCTGTATCGCTGGGCGACGTCGCGGAAGGCGGGCCAGCCAAGCACACTGGGCGCATCGAGCAGGATCAGCTGCCGCACCTCAGGGTCCGCGGAGACCTCGAGCCAGGCGTCGACGGCGGCCCGGATCGCGTCCGCGGGTGTCTTGGCTCCCGACGCGGCGACGATGGTGGCCATCCTGGCCATCACATCCTGCTCTACCATCTCGACGACCTCACTGAATAGTGTTGCCTTGTCCGCGAATTGGTGATACATCGCCCCTCGGGTCACGCCCGCTTCCTTGGCGATCTCCGGTGTTCCCACCTCGGCGTAACCCCGCAGACCCCACAACCTGCGCGCAGCCGTAATCAGCGCGTCGCGGGTGGCCGCCGAGCGCTCTTCCTGGGTACGCCTCTTGATTTCCATACAACCTGTTGGTAACTTACGAACAGACAGCCTGTTTGTAAATGCATCTCTGAGTAGGGAGTTATCTATGCCGACGATCGACATTAGTGCCGGAACGATCCATTACGAAGCAACCGGACCCGAAAACGGCAGGCCCGTCGTGTTCGTGCACGGCTACATGATGGCCGGCGACCTGTGGCGTCGGGTCAGCCAGCGGCTCGCCGATCGGGGCTTGCGATGCATCGCTCCCACCTGGCCACTGGGCGCACATCCGCAGCCGCTGCGTCCCGGCGCCGACCGCACCATCACCGGAGTTGCCCGCATCGTCGCCGACGTCCTTGCCGCGCTCGACCTCGAGGACGTGGTGCTGGTCGGCAACGACACCGGTGGCGTGGTCACCCAGCTCGTCGCGGTACACCACCCCGAGCGGCTCGGTGCGCTGGTGCTCACGAGTTGCGATGCGTTCGAGCACTTTCCGCCGCCGATCCTGAAACCGGTGATCCTCGCGGCCAAGACGAAGGCCGTGTTCAAGGCGGCGATCCAGACGATGCGGGCGCCGGTCGCACGAAAGCGTGCGTTTGACGGCCTCGCGCACGCTGAGATCGACGACCTCGTCGACGGCTGGGTGCGTCCGCTGCTGTCCGACGCCGGAGTCGCCGAAGACCTGCGCCAATTCACGCTGTCGATGCGCACCGAAGTCACCTCGGGCGTCGCGGCCCGGCTCCCCGAGTTCGACAAGCCGGCGCTGATCGCCTGGTCTGCCGACGACACATTCTTCGAGCTAAGCGACGGCGAACGGCTGGCCGCGACGATCCCGAACGCCCGCCTCGAGGTCATCGAGGGAGCGCGGACGTTCTCTATGGTGGACCGGCCCGACCGGCTCGCCGACCTGCTCTCGACGATCGCGGTGCGCGCCTAGCGGAAGTTCACCCGCCGCCCGGGCCGGCCGGAGCATCGGATGGATGGACGATGGCCGGAGCCGGGTGACGATGCTGGTTCGGGCAGTTATGAACGCACCCGCAGTTGAGGCCGATGATGCACCCGCCGCCGCCGACGGGAACCACCGGCAAGGCTCCTCGGCCCGTGGTAACACTCGGGTGCGGTGGGGGCGCCGGCGTCGCTGCGCCACTTGAGAGCACGACGCCTGCGACATCACCGAACCCGGCCGTGAAGGCGAATGCGATCGCTGTCGCGCCTAAGCCCAACCTCACGCGATAGCGCGTGACGTGGAGGTGTCGCTCGAGCATGCTGCTCCTCTCAGCCTGCGGTGCATCAAAGTCCTCTTTGATTCGGAGCCCTATACCCATTGGACGCCTTGGTATGTTTCGGCCATGTCAAATATGACGGCGCCGCTGCAGGGCCGACGAATTCTGGTCACCGGCGCCGCGACGGGTATCGGTGCGGCGGCCGTCCAGGTCCTCACCGAGGCAGGCGCCGAGATCGTCGCCACCTATCACCAGACACCGCCTCCGGATGACCTGGTTGCCACCTGGCTGCAATGCGATGCACGCGACGCCGAAGCAGTCTCCGCGATGATGCAGCAGGCCGCCGAGCGCCTGGGTGGACTCGACGTCTTGGTGAACGCGGCGGGACTGTGGCAGGCCGGAATACCCGGATACATCGGTGCCGACGACATCTCGTTCCTGTTGGACACCAATGTCAAGGCGACCATCCTCACCAACCAAGCTGCCTACGCCGTCATGAAGGAGCAAGATCCCAAAGGCGGCCGGATCATCAACTTCGGATCCTCCGAAGCCGTGATGGGCAGCCCGATTTCAGCCGTCTACGCCGCGACCAAGGGCGCGGTTCAGGCCTGGACCCGATCGGCCGCCAAGGCCTGGGCCGCCGACAACGTCACCGTCAACGCCTTGGCTCCGGCGGTGCAGACCCCGGGCGCCGACCGCCTGCGCGATTTCCTCGGTCCGGAGGCCGCCGGCCTTATCGACCAGCAGATGAAAATGATGATCCCGCTCGGCGGGGCGCTGGGCGATCCGGCGCGAGACGTCGGACCGATTCTGACTTTTCTGGCCGGGGACGGCTCGGGTTTCATCACCGGGCAGCTACTCGCGGTGGACGGCGGCCTGATCATGGTGGGCGGCTGACAGCCGTTCATGCGTGACCTCGGCATCGAGTTCATCAGCGTGTTCGGCCTGCCCCCGGTCGACTTCGTACACCTGGCCGCCGACCTGGGTTGCCGCTACATCTCGATCGCACTGGCTGGGCGTCCGCTGGAATCCCTTGGCTATAAATCATTTTCGCTCAAAGCCGACGCTGCGCTGCGTCGACGCGTGCTCGCTGCGATGGACGATCGCGGCGTCAGTATCTCCCTGGGCGAGGGCATTGTCATTGCCCCGGACACCGACGTGTCCGGCCTGGCCGCCGATCTTGACGTCATGGCCGAACTCGGTGCGGCGCAGATCAACACCGTGAGCTTCGACCGGGACCGCAACCGCACGTTCGACCAATTGGCGACGTTGACGGACATGGCGGCAGAGCGTGGCATGGGAACCACGATCGAATTGGCACCCGGGGTGACGATCGGCGACCCGGGCACGCTGCGGGCCGCAATCGAGCACGTCGGCAAGCCCGATCTCCGACTGGCGTTGGATACCATGCATTGGGTGCGTGCGGGTTTCGGCGCCGCCGAACTTCGCGAACTCGGTCCGGACAAGATCGGCTACGTCCAGCTCAGCGACACCACGCTGAAGCCTCGCCGGAAGTCCTACATGGAGGAGGCGATGTACGAACGGATGGCTCCTGGTGCCGGGGAGCTTCCGCTGGCCGAAATCCTCGCCGTGGTGCCGACCGGAGTGGTTGTCGGTCTGGAAATTCCGATGCGGAGCCTGGCCGAGTCCGGCGTCGGCCCGATGGACCGGCTGCGGCCGTGTGTGGCGGCCGCGCGCGAATTGTTCTGTGGTTAGGGCTTGTTGGCGTAGACCCGCTCGCCGGTGATCAGATCGTCGTCGTCGAAGCCGAAGATCGCCCATAGCCGGACCTCGAAGGGCCCCCCGTCGGTGGGTGTACCCCGGAGCCAGAACTCGATCAGCACGTCGCCGTCGTCGAGATGGGTGAGTTCGATCAACTCGTTGCGCTGATCGGGCACCAGCGTGCGGCCCTCGATCCAGTACTTCATCACGTTGTCGGTGCCGTCGATGATAGTCCCGTCTGGCAGCTCGTAGCGCGGGTGGCTGAACGTCGCCATGGTGCGGTCCCATTCCTGCACGTTCTCACTTTGCATGTGCTCGATCACTCGGGCTTCCCGGCGGGCGCGCCGATCCAGGTCGGTCATTTCGACGCCTTTCTCTCAGCCGATGCGGCGGATCGGGTCGGTGCCGTCCCAGGTGGCCGCTTGCTCGCGAATATAGGCGAACAGTTGCCCCTTGGCGCCGCTGATATCGGAGATCTCAATGACCGTCCCCTGATCATGCTCGGTGTCGAGGTAGGCGAATTTGCCTTGCTCGCCGCCGATCTGGCCTTCGTGCCCCACGGTGTAGCCGGTCGCCAGCGCGCGCCGGTAGAGCTCTGCAAAGTCGGTGGTCCAGTAGGCGACGTGCTGCGCGCCCGAGCGACCGGAATCAAGGAACTCGCGGTACATCGACGGCGCGTCGTTGCGTTGCTGGATGAGCTCGATCTGAATGTCGCCCGAGTTGGCCAGCGCGATGCTCATTTCCACCGGGGAGTCGACACCGCGGTGTCGGAAGTAATCCGTCTGTACCCGTTCGATGTAGAACCACGGGCCTACCCCGTGCTGGATCCATTGCCGCATCGACGCCTCGATGTCGGTAACCACATAGCCGATCTGCGTGATCTGACCAAAGATCCGGCTCATGACGATAAATTACGTCACGGCATTGGGCTGGTCAGTCGGCGGGCTCGTAGCGCAGCAGGGTGACCTCGTGCTCGGGATAGTCGACGAACACCGGCCGCACGCGCATACCGACGCGCAACCCCTCGGGATCAACGTTGACCATCTCGGTGGAAAACCTCGGGCCCTCGTCCCATTCGACGATGGCCAGCAGCTGCGGAACCGCATCGGCGAAGTGCGGGCTGACCGGTCTAAGCGCCACGGTGTACGAATACAACGTTCCCATCCCGGAGATCTCACGCCACTCCAGGTCGTTGGCCAGTGTGCGGGGGGCACGCACCCGCGGATAGAACACATAAGCCTGCGATGACGGCGAGTACTGGATGACGATGCGATGTTGCGCCAGTGCATCCCAGAACGGCGCAGTGGTAGGCGTTTTGACCGGCATCGGTCGTTCGAAGGTGGTCATGTCAGTCTCCCTGCAGGATGAGCGCCGTCTGCTCGGACAGGATCCCGCCGTTCCCGGAGACGAACGCTGTGTTGCAGTCGGCGACTTGGGCCTCACCGGCGCGGCCCATGATCTGGCGGGTGGCATCGCACACGTGGTGCATGCCGCCGGCCAATCCCGCCTGGCCAAAGCCGAGTTGGCCGCCAGCGGTGTTGAGCGGGAAGTCGCCGCGGAAGGTGAGGTCGTGGTTGGCGACGAATTCCATGCCCTTGCCCTTTTCGCAGAATCCGGCGTCCTCGAGCGACAACAGCACGGTGATGGTGTAGCAGTCGTAGATCGAGACCATGTCCATCTGGTCGCGGGTCAGGTCGGTCATGCCGAAGGCGGTGTCGGCGGCCTCCGCGATGGGTGTGTGCAGCAGCTCCTTGGCGTAGGTCGGGGTCTTGAACGGGACGTGTTCGCCAAATCCCTTGACCCACACCGGCCTGTTGCGCGCCCGCCGGGCGAGATCGGCATTGGCCACGACCACGGCGGCGCCGCCGACGCAGGGCATGACGATCTCCAGCATGTGCAGCGGATCGGCGATCACCGGGCTGGCCAGCACGTCCTCGACGGTGAGCGGCTTGTCCTTCCAGACCGCCCCCTCGGTGTGGTTAGCGTTGACCCGGGTGTCCACGACCAGCTTGGCCATGGCCCGCTCGTCGTAGCCGTACACCGCTGCGTAGCGCTGGGCCACCTGGCCATAGGGGCCGTTCTGGCCGAGGTTGCCGTAGGGAATCTCGAATTCGGCTTGCGGGGAACCATATTGGTTGCTCGACGAACCGAAGTACAAGGCGTCGCCGTATGCCTTCGGCTTCTTCTTCGACATGGGGGTGACGTACCGGGCGGGCAGTGCGCACAGCACCGCCTGACAGATGCCGAGTTCGACAGCGGCGGCCGCCCGCCACACCATGGCCGCGGCGCTGGCCCCGCCGAGGTCCACGTGTTCGGCGAATCTCGCCCCCACACCGAGGTATTCGGCGATGGTCGAGGGTACGAAGATCTCCGACTCGCTCAGGTGGGACGCCACGATGCCGTCGACGACCTCGAAGGGCAGTCCCGCGTCTTCGAGCGCGGCGGCGCCGAGTTCAGCCCACTGTTCGATGGCAAACGGCGCCGGCGACGCCTTGTTCATCCGCTCGGGCGCAAGCTCGACGTACCCGACGATCGCGGCTTCTCCACGTAATCCCATGCCGTGTCCTTAGTTTCGCTATTTACGGGGCAGCCCGAGAATCATCTGCGCGATGATGTTCAGTTGGATTTCCCTGGTCCCGCCGCCGATCAGCTCGGCGGGCAGATGCAGGTAGGGCTGGACGACCGCGGGTTCGGAGTCGGTGACCATGGCCGTCCGTCCGGTCAGGCGCAAGGTGGCCTCGAAGGTGCGGCGCAGCAGCACGTTCATCGCGACCTTGGCAATGCTCGACGCCGGGCCAGACGGCTGCCCATCGAGCAGTCTGATGGTTTCCCGGACCCCGAGCGCTCGGATCGCGTTGGCGTAGGCGTCGAGTTCGCCCAGCGCCCGCTCGGCGTCGTCACGTTCGGGACCGGGTTCGGCCGCGAGCCTGCGCAGTGCCACAGCCCGGTCGAATTTAACGTACCCGCTGATGGCCGAACGCTCTTCGGCCATGGTGGCGATCGCGAGGCTCCAACCATCGGTGGGTCCGCCCAGCAGCATGTCGTCCGGAATGAAGACATCGTTGAGGAAGACCTCGTTGAAGTGCGCCTCCCCCGTCGCCGTCTTGATCGGCTGGACCTCTACCCCCGGAGATCGCATATCGAGGATGAAATAGCCAATGCCCCGGTGCTTGCTGGCTTCGGGGTCGGTGCGCGCCAACAGCGCGCCCAGGTCCGCATACTGCGCCAGTGAGGTCCAGATCTTGTGCCCGTTGATCCGCCAACCGCCGTCCACCTTCGTGGCCCGAGTGGCCAACGATGCCAGGTCGGAACCCGCTCCCGGCTCACTGAACAGCTGGCACCAGTGAATGTCGCCACGTTGCGTCGCCGGAATCAGACTCTCCTGCAACTCTTTTGGCGCGGCCGCTAGAACCGAGGGCAGGATCCACTCGGCGATGTTAAGCGACGGCCGGACCAGGCCGGGTCGCTTGGCGAACTCCTCGTCGATAATGAGCTGTTTGAGGGGACCCGCATCGACGCCCCACGGAGCCGGCCAGTGCGGCGCCATCAGACCGGCATCGGCGATCAACGTGCGCTGCGGCCCGGAGGCCTGGTCCTCGTAATCGCCGTGCGGTGCGGGCTTGTTGTTGCGCAGTTGCTGGGCGGCATCCAGCTTTTCGGCGACCCAGGACCGGAATTCGGACTCGGCGTCACCCAGATTGACCGACATGTCGCGCTGCGTGGCGCAGGTTAGTTGTCCCAGCAGTCGGGCCCAGCGATTCGCCGGACCGATCGATCCCGCCAGGCTGATGGCCCGCCGCCAGTACAGGTGCACGTCGTGTTCCCAGGTGAAACCGATGGCGCCGAGCATCGTGAGGGCGTCGAGCACCAGGTCCGGGATCGGCGAGATGGCAATCGTCGCGGCCCCGGCGGCGGCGAGCCGATGCTGGTCGAGGGCTTCGTCGGCGGCGCGCACCGCATCCCAGGCCGCGGCGGTGGCCAACTCGCTGTTGACCAGCAGCATGGCCGCGCTGTGCTGCAAGGCCTGGAAGGTGCCGATGATTTTGCCGAATTGCTCTCGGGTGCGCAGGTGCGCGGTGACCGCCTCGACACACCACTGCGCGATGCCGGCGGTGGTGCTGGCCACCAATCCCACCACGACGGATTCCGCACGTTCGGGGACGATGCCGGTGAGCACGTCCGACGTGTCGGCGCAATAGTCGTCGAGTCGTAAGACCCCCACATCGCCGACGAGGTCAGTGCCGTTTGCCGATTCGACCGCCGCCGTGGGCTGGGCGGTGTCCACCGGAACCCATACCGCCTCGCCCGTCGCCGGCGCGGGCGGCAAGCAGGATCACCCGCGCCGAGCTTGCGCCGGCGATGACCTTTGACGCACCGGTGACGAGCCACCGCTGTCCGTCGGCGCGCGCTGTGAAGTCTCCGTCGCCGGGCAGGACGACCGCCGCGGGAGCACCCGATGCCAGCGTGCGCACCAGCGCTTCAGCGGCCGGCGCGGTGTCGGCAAGCAGCGCAACGGCTCCCGCCGCCACGGTCGGCAACAGCGGGCCGGGCAGCAGCGCCTTGGCCGCCGATTCCAGAACGCACGCGGCGTCGATTAGTTGCCCGCCCTGCCCGCCGAGATCCTCAGGTAGGTGCACCGCGTGAAAGCCGTTGCCTACCAACGCTTCCCACCACATCGGGAGCTTACCCTACGGCCAGCGTCTCGAAGCTGTCGCGGGTGGCGGCGATGGGCGCGTGCCGAGCGGCGAACTGCGCGACGGCGTCACTGAGCTCTCGCTGCTCGGGGGTCAATCCCAGGGTCACGGCAGCGCGACATCCTTTCGGTTACGAGACGGACCGTCTCGTCTTGTGGCAGACTACGGGGCGGGTCACAAGATGTAAAGCGAGGGCCAACCAGATGCCAACCGATCTCACCCCGGTCCGCCCGCCGCGGCGCCGCAGTGAGAAGTCGCGGATGGCGATCGTCACCGCCACCCGTGAATTGCTTCTCGAGCGCGGGTTCGACGGTCTGACTATCGAGGCGGTGGCCGCTCGAGCCGGGGTGGGCAAGCAGACTATCTATCGCTGGTGGCCCAGCCGTCCCGCGCTCGTCGCCGACGTCATGCTCGAGGACGCCGACAAGATCCTCGCGTCGATGGATCACACAGCTGACCTTGCCGCCGATCTCGTGGGCTGGGTGCGCAAACTGGCCGCGACCCTGACGTCGGCCCGCGGTTCGGCGATGCTGCGCGTCTTGACCGTCGCCGGCATGGAACACGAGGACACGAAGGCCAAGCTTCGGGCCGGCTTCAGCAAGCCGCTGCACGACAGCGTCCGAAAGCGACTGCTCGCCGAGGGAATCGATGACGCCACCGCCGAATCGGCCGCGGACGCCATCGTCGGCGGCGTGGTATATCCGATCCAATCGGACGGGCAACGTTATTCGCGGCGACGGGCCGAACTGACCACGCGCCTCATCGTCGAAGGGCTCACGCGACGGTGATCGCCGCCAGACCCTGACGAATGCGGTCGGGTAGCGCTCCGATCAGGCGAGGTCTGGGATCTTGGGCGGCGAACCCCGGTATCCGCGGCGCGATGAGTGCGGCGATTGCCTCTTCGTACCGCACGTAGATGTGCAGCGTCCACGCGTCGAGCGTCTCGGATGACCGGGTGAGCGTGGCCAATTCGCGGACCTGGTCCTCGATCTCAGGGGATCCGCAAGCGAGCTGGCTAAACGCGTCGACGGCGGCCTGGGTGGCAGTCGGTCCGTCGGCTGGGCTGCCAGGGCCGCGGTGATCCGGTTGAGCCAATGCACGTTCATGCCCTCGGCAACGGCGTCTTCCTTGGAGTTGAAGTACCGGAAGAAAGTTGCTCGGCTGACGTCGGCCGCGTCCGCGATGCGCTCTGCCGTCGTCGCCGCCAGACCGCGACTGGCCACCTCGTGTGCGGCGGCCGCCCGCAATGCGCCGTCGCGTTGCCGTTCGCTTTCGGTCGGCGAGCGATTCTCGCGAATCGCCGTCTAAAACGTGAGACATCGTCTACGTATGAGACGGTGACTCAAGCATCCGTAGCCGCGTGGCAGTTCTTCCAGCAGATGCTCACCGACGTCAGCACGATCGTGACCGAAGACGCCGAATCGGAGCGCGAACTTCTTGAAGGGCTGCGCGTCATCGCCCGGGTATCGTCGCTGTGCTCGCAAATGTCCGTCGAAAGCGAACTCGGCCAGCCGGTCTTCTTCGACATGTGCTCGGACAACCGGATGATCGGCGGTCCCAATCCGGACGGCAACTACTTCCTCGGCATGATCCGCGGCGACCGGCGCTACCGCATCACCGGCACCCGCGGCACCACCGCCTACCTCGGATTTCAGATCCTCGCCGGCACCGGGCTGACCCCGCGCCGGATGTCCAACTACGTCAGCGACGTCGACCTGGCGCTCCACGGCGATCAATTCGCACTGGTGCTGTCGGCTCAGGAACCCGACGATCTGGGCGGTGCGCAGTGGGTGCAAATTCCCGAAGACGCGTCGTCCGTCGTCGTCCGCGAATACATCGGTGACCGCGCCGCCGAAGAGCTGGCCACCCTGCGGATCGAGGCACTCGACCCAGACCCGGTGGCGCCGGTGACCGACGACCAATTGGCCGAGCAATTCACCGCGATGGCGTGGTCACTGATGAAGCTGGCCACGCTGCACCGCACCATCAAGCCCGAGTTGCTCGACCGCCCCAACGAGCTGCTGACCGCCGAAGCCGCCGATCTGGGTGCGGCCGACACCACTCCGGACAACCTGTACATGATGGGCACCTTCCGGCTCGAGCCCGGCCAGGCGCTGGTGCTCGACATCGACCCACCCGACACCCGCTACTGGAACGTCACGCTGGAAAACATCTGGCACGAATGCCTGGAGCCCCGCCGTCGACACAGCTCGGTGACCAATCGGGGGGTGCAGCCGGACGCCGACGGGCGGGTGCGCATCGCCATCTCCGCTGACGACCTCGGGCTCGGCCATTGGCTCGACACCGGCGGCCGGCACCGCGGATTCGTGGTGCTGCGCTGGCTGGACAACCCGGATCCGCCCGACGTCACGGTGTCGGTGCTCCGCCAAAAAAGCAACAGTGAGGCACAAGCGTGACACTGCAGGAGCGCTTCGACCCGGAACGGCTCATCGCCGCCGCGTGCGACGAGGCGGGCGGCGACGACTTCGGTGCGGACGGGTGGCAGACCGGGCTGCAACGCCTCACCGACGGGCTGGTCAACGAGGCACGGCTGTCCGCCATCGGTGTCGAAATCGCCTACCTCGACATCATGCGCGCCCTGAAGAACCGGCTCGGCGTGATCGCATGGCGCAAGCAGCACCCGGAGATCGCCACCAAGCCGATCACCCAGCCAATCGTCATCGTGGGCCAGCCCCGCACCGGAACCACGATCCTCTACGACTTGCTCGCCCAAGATCCTGAACTGCGCGCGCCGTTGACCTGGGAGGTCGACGAACCCTGCCCCGTCCCGCAGCCCGAGACGTACCACGACGATCCACGGATCGCGCAGACGCAGGCCAGCATCGAAATGTCCGAGCAGATCATCCCCGGGTTCCTGGCATTTCACCCGATGGGCGCTCTGGTCGGACAGGAGTGCGTGCGCATCACGGCCAGCGAGTTCACCAGCATGATCTTTACGGTGCAGTACCGCCTACCGACCTACTACCGCTGGCTGCTGTACGAGGCCGACCACGCCGGCGCCTACCGGTTCCATCGACTTTTCCTGCAGCACCTGCAATCCGGCGTTCCCGGACAGTGGCTGCTGAAATCGCCCGCACATCTGTGGCAGCTCGACGCGCTGCTTACCGAATACCCCGACGCCCTGATCGTGCAGTCACACCGCGACCCGCTCAACGTCATCTCCTCGATCGCCGCGCTCACCCACCACCTGCGACGCATGGGCAGCGATGAATCGAACATCGCCGAGTGCGCGGCACAGTCGTATGAAGAGATCGTCGTCGGCCTCGAGCGCGGCATGGCGTTGCGCGACAGCGGCGCCGTTCCGGCCGGGCGCGTGATCGACGTGCAGTTCGCCGATTTCATGAAGGACCCCTGGAGCACGATCGGGGACATTTATCAGAAGCTGGGCCGCGAACTACAGCGCGACACCGCACAGCGGATGCGTGATTTCCTGGCCGCCCATCCTTCAGACGGCGGCGGCGGACGCTACACCTGGTCGGATACCGGACTGGATGCCGCCGAGGTGCGCGACCGCGTGCGCGCTTACCAGGACCGCTATGCGGTGCCGACCGAGCAGTTGCGCTAGCCGGTCACAAACCGGTCACAAACGCGTGTCCAATTGCCCTTCGAATTGGCGGCTGAGCCAATTAGACTCCGGGCTTGTGACGACCGCGTCAACCCCATGGGGAGACGAACGAGGGAGACTCTCGCATCACCTGCGGACGCGAGGTCAATGTCTTGGGCGCAGGCAGGCGCGAAAGCTGAGCCGGCGCTTCGCGCAAGTCGGTGTGGATGCCGCACCGGACCGCCTGCAACAGTTGGTCGCGGGAGCGCCCGTTCCGGATGACGAAGTGACTGATGTCCATTTCGCGTTGATCGCGACGCAGATCAAGCGCGACGAGCGCTCGGCGAAGTTCGGGCGCCTGCAACGCCGTGGCACCCGATTGCTCATCTTTCTCGGGCTGGTTCTGGTGATGTTGAACTTCCTCTGCTGCGTCGCCTACCTTTTGGTCAGCCTCACTCAGCAGGCGTAAGAGAATCGCTGCAGCGCGCGGCCGTAGTCTGCGGAGTATGGGTCCGCTGCGTAAGTCACAAGGCACCCCGCTGTCGGTCAGCGATTGGTTGGAAGCCGGGTATGCACTGATCGCCGAGGAAGGCGTGCGTGCGCTGAAGATCGAGCGGTTGTGCCAACAGGTCGGTGCGACCCGGGGCAGCTTCTACTGGCACTTCGAAGACATCGGCAGCTACCGCGAGGCCCTGGTCGCATCGTGGAACTCTTTTCTCGAGCAGGACCGGGATTCGCTGGCCGGCCTCGACAAGCTGCCGCCGCGCGAACGGTTGTCGAAGATGATGGCCCAGTTGGTCAGCCCCCAGCACTGGATGCTGGAGCGCGCGATGCGCGAATGGGCTCGATCGGACCCGACCGCGGCGGCCAACGTCCGGGCCGCGGATCGCCGCGTCTTGCGGGCGGTGGCCAAGATCTTCGAGGACCACGGGTGCAGTCAGAGCGAGGCACGGTTTCGTGCCGAGACGACGTTCGCCGCCGGTATCGGCTTGCTGCACCTGGCCGGCTCGGCCGCGCAAACGGGGTCGACGGCGCAGCGGGAACGGTTCCTCGATCTGATGATGGCCGACCCGAAGTGAGGACGTCAGATCATGGCGATCGGTGAGATCCCGGCGCCGATCGACAGCGCTCCAGACAACTCGCGGCTCAGGTCGTAGTCGAAGACGACGTGGCCCGCGGCGACATCGACGTCGCGTTTGGCCCGCTGCAGCGGGTTACTCAGAAATTGGGCGCTGGCTCCGGACGCCTCCAGCAGATCCGCGATAACCGCCCGCGACTCGTGCACGGTGTGCGCCGCCGCGGCCCGCGCGTCCGCGCGCACCGCGCGGGGCACCCGGTCGCCCGCGGCGACAATCCGCTCGATGCCCGCCGCGACGTCGGCGACCAGTGCGCTCAGTGCGCGCAGTCGAACCCGTGCGTCACCGAGACGGATCTGCGCCGCCGGTTGATCCTTTTGCGCGACACCGCTGTATGCCAGGACGCGCTCTCCCACCCGCTGCTGGTACAACTCGACGACCTTTTCGGCCGCACCCAACACGGGCATCGCGGCCGTCAGCGCCAGCGCCGGCACTAGCGGCCACCGGTACGTCGCGGCATCATGAGCGATCGCCCCGGGCGCGGTCCCGCGATAGATGTCGACGACGCTGACGACGCGGCGCAGCGGGACGAAGACGTCGCTGACGATGACGTCGTGGGAGCCCGTCCCGCGCATGCCCGCCGTATGCCAGACATCGGCAACCTCGGTCTGGTCCGCCGGCACCGCGACCAGCGCCGGATAGCCGCTCTCGCCGGCCGCTCCGCCTTCTATGACGGCGCCGACCATCACCCAGTCGGCGTCCATGATTCCGGTCGCCCACGACCATCGGCCGGTCAACCGGATGCCGCCGTCGACCACGACTCCGCGGCCGGTGGGCGCCAGCGGCGCCGGGGCCAGCACCGGGCCCGATGCGAACACCTCTTCTTGGGCCTCGATGTCGAACAGGGCGAGCATCCAGTTGTGCAGGGTGTAGAAACCGAGCGTCCAGGCGCTGGACGCGCATCCGTGAGCCATCCGCCGGACGGGGTCCAACAGGTCTGAGAACTGGGCTTGGCGGCCGCCGAATCTTGCCGGAAGCAGCAACGTCGCTAGCCCGCTGTCCTTGAAGTCGCTGATCGTAGCCGCGGGCAGTCTTCTCAACCGCTCGGCCTCGTCGGCCCGCTGAGCGAGAGCCTCAACGAATTCGTCATTTACATCTGCGGCGCCGGCTAATGCCGGCACACCCCCCAACGGCGGCATGCCCGAGACCATAACATACTTTTTTGTATGGTTGGTTCAGCTTTATCGACGATTAATACAAACGTGAACGGAGTCAGCAAATACGATCGCGCGACGGAAATTCAACTACCGTCTCGGCGCGACACAGGTGGAGTTCGCGCTTAACACCGCTTTTTCCAACCCGCCGGGATTGAAACGAGGGGTGGCGGCGCATGGCGTCCATCCGTTCTTCAGCACGCCGCTCGGCAGCGGCCCAAACCGGGTGTGATTGCAGAGAAATCACTGATGCATTAGGTGCGGCCATTGCGTGTGAATACCCTCTCCACCAAAAGTCCTAAACCCCAGCCACACCTCGTGGTGTGCTGCGCCTACGGGCGACGACGTACTTCTTCGCCCATAGCTTGCCTGGCAAAACTGAGCGAAGTGCTTAACACGAGCCAAGAATTTGCTGAGAGACCTGAAACCCTAGCCCGATGAATCGGGATGTGCGGGCGCGCGGCGGCGCATCTGTCCCTTTGATCGCCGCACCCGGCTGACGGGATCGCGGGTGGTGCCGTGGGCGATCTCGTCGCGCAGTTGCGCGATATTCGAGAGCTCCGCATACAGGCCACGGATCGAATAGTCCAGGACGGCGAAGGAGAACCGCTGGTCAGGGTCGTCGATGATGCCCAGTTCGCGGGACCTCTGCCGCGACCACAGGGCTTCGTCGAGTCGGGCCCGGGTCGCCTCCAAGTGCCGGTCCAGGGTGTCCACGATGTGTTCTGGATCCTCGCCGCGGGCCAGCCAGGTCCGCAGGATGACGGGGTGCTTGATGACGACCTGATCCTGACCCGGGAAGTGTTGCACCCACCGGCGCAGGGCATCGCGCCCAGCATCCGTCGTCTCATACAGGGTGATGGCGCGCTTGCCCGATTGGGCACCGATCTCGCCGACCAACCCGCGCGCCAGCAGTCTATTCAGTTCGCGGCGCACGTGACTGACCGACGGGGACCAGTAGAAGTGGCCGACCGACAGCTCGGCGCGCGTCTTGATCTCACCGGCGGTGAGTTGCTCGTCGTAGGCAACCAGCACGCCCAGGACAAGATAGGCGGTGACCGGCAGGCCGCTGCTGGTGCGCAGCGGGCTCACGACCGTGCGGTGAAGTACGGCAGGGTGACGTCAGCGGCCTCCGCGCCCAGGGCATGGAACTGCACCTGCACGGGCATTCCGACCGCCAGATCCGCTGGCGCCACTCCCACGATGTTGGTCAGCATCTGGTAGCCCTCGTCCAGGGTGATGATCGCCGGCGCGTATGGAGGCTCAAATTCCGGTGTCACCGGCCGGTGCACCACCGTCCAGCTGTAGATCTCGCCGACACCTTCGCTTGTGCGCCAATCCAATTCGGCGGACATACATTGGCGGCAGTGCTCTGTCGGCGGGAAGTTTGACAGGCCGCACTCCGCGCAGCGTTGATATCGCAGCTCACCCGATCGGCACCCCTGCCAGAACGGGACGCTGACCTGACTGCTGGCGTGCGGCAAGGGGCCGGTTTGCGGTCTCAACGTTGTCATCGCGGTTCGTCTCCGAGGATCGTCAATGTGGTGAACAGGGCTCCGGCTCCGCCGTTGCTGCACAACGCGATATGTGCGTCCGGCACCTGCAGGGCGCCCGCCTGACCGCGCAATTGCTGAACGGCACGGATGGCGCGCTGCATCATTTGCGGATTGGTACCCGCGTGGCTGAAAGACATGGTTCCTCCGTCTGTGGTGACCGGATGGCTGCCGCCGATGTCGATATGTCCGTCGGCGACGAATGGTCCGCCTTCGCCCTCGCCGCAGAATCCGAACGCCTCCAGCTGACGAATGATCTCGAACGAGAACGGATCATAGAGTTCGAGCACGTCCACCTCATCACGCCGAAGTCCCGCGTGAGTGAAAGCGCGGTCGGCCGCGCGGGCACCGACCTGACCGTTCACGCGATCGCCACGCCGGCCGGCCAGGTCCCACGCCGGTGGGTGCTGATACGAGGGGCCGTGAAAGTCTGCGCCGCTGCCCAATACGTAGATCGGTTGGCTCGCCTTATCGACCTTGGCCAGGTTCGCCACCACCAGCGCGCATCCGCCCTCTGAGGTGGTCGCGCAGTCGAGGAGGTGATACGGCTCCGCGATCGGCCGAGACGCGGTGATGTCCTCCGGTTTAAACGGTCCACGTTGGTAGTAAACGGCTTCGGGGTTTTGCGATCCGTTGTTGCGAATGGTCGCCGCCACTATCGAAAGTTGTTCGCGTGTAGTCCCGTACGTGTGCATGTGGCGCCGAGCGATGAGCGCGAACTCCGCGGTGGTGAACATCCCCCAGGGCGCGACGAATTCGTTCTCTGGCCGGGTCCACGGCGCGGTGGCCTCGTGATCGCGGTATTCACCGGCTTGCGCAGCGACGAGCACCACCACGTCGGCCATGCCGTGCTCGATGGCGGTGGCCGCCTCGGTGATCATGCCGAGCCCGAACGCCAGCCCCTGCCACGCGGGGCCGATCCGTAGGTCGTAGATCAGCGTCGTGGACAGTGCACCTGCGCTGATGCCATCCACGTCGCCGAGGCTCAGCCCCGCGTCGGCGAGTGCACCGTGAATCGCCTTGAGCGCCAAGCCTCGCGAAGTTTCGCCGTCCAAGCGGCGGCCCTGCCGGGTGTTGTGCACCCCGACGATCGCGGCAGTGGGTTTCGTCACCCTGACTCCGTTCTAGTTTTCATCCGCGACCACCCCAAGATAGGTGCCCACGACGTCGTATGGTCGTCCATCGCGGACGATGCGGCCGATCGTTTTTGTCCGCGGCTCGGTGGGCACCCCGGGAGCTTCGATGTCCAGGACATCGATACGCACATCCACGGGCCGCGCGGTTTGCGGATCGGTGATCTCGACGATCATCGCCACCGCCTTTTCGCGCTCATCCCACTCGACTCCGGTGATCCGGTGTCGCGCAGTCAGTTCCATCACCACCGAGTCCTGGCGCACCAGGAAGCGGACCGGCGCGCAGAGTTCGCCGGGTCGCGGCGGCACACACAGCGTGACGGCCATCTCACAACCCCGCCGGGCGGATGCTGATCACGCCCGCTTCGCGCAACTCAACGAGGTCTTGGGCGCTGCGGCCCAGTACCCCCGTCAGCACCTCCTCGGTGTGCTGGCCGTAGGTCGGTGCGACTCGGCGAAGCCAGTGTCGCGGCTTACCGACGAATACGAACGGCATTCCCGTGCAGAGGTAGGACCCCGCAACGGGATGTTCGACGGTCTCCCAGAAGCCGCGGGCCAGCAGATGCGGATCGCTCAGGAGCGACGCGGGCGCGGCCACCGGCGCTGCGGCCACGCCTCGGCCGCGCAGCGTGGCAACCGCTTCGCCGACGGAGCGCTGCGTGGTCCAGCTCGAGATCAGCTTGTCGATCTCGTCGGCACGTTCATGCCAACAAGCCTCGGCCGCAATGAGATCCGGTTGATCGAGCAGGTACGCCAACGACTCGCGCGCGTGGTCGTTCAGTGCGGCAACGGCGACCCAGTCGTCGTCGCCCTGGCACCGGTAGACGCCCTGGGGGCTGGCGCCCGGGCCGCGATTCCCATTGCGGCGCATCTCGATCCCGTTGCGGGAATACTCCACCAGCATTTCGGCTGCGACATTCAGCGCCGACTCCACCATCGTGGACTCGACGTGCATCCCGGCGCCGTCGCGGTCCCGGATCACCAGCGCCGCGATGGCGGCGAACGCGGCGTGCAGACCAGCCATCGGGTCGCACACGCCCCGCGGAATTACCGGTGGCCCGTCGGAATATCCGGTCATCCATGCCATTCCGGTCGCCTGCTCCATGGTCTGCGCGAACCCGACGCGGTCGCGCCAAGGTCCGTCGAGGCCGAACGCCGGCATCCGGACCATAACGGCACGCGGATTGGCTTCCTTGACGGCGTCGAAGGTCAGGCCGAAGTTCTCCATGACCCGCGGGGAGAAGTTCTCCAGGACGAGATCGCTTGCGGCGATCAGTTCTAGGGCGAGCGCCCGTCCCGCTGCAGTGCTGAGTTCGACGCTGACACCTCGCTTATTATTGTTGCTGCACAGGAAAACTGAACCCCATTCCCACCATTGGTCCCAGGACGGCGGACGGCCACCCGCGAACCTCATGCCGTCCGGCCGGCGGACGCCCTCGAGTTTGATCACGTCGGCGCCCAGCGTTCCGAGGAACTGTGCCGCCACTGGTCCCGCCCAGAAGGCGGTGAAGTCGGTTACCCGTATATCCGACAACGGAAGCGCCTTGGCATCTGCCGAGCCTGGGCGAGGCTCCGGCCGCCGGTCTGGTCTAGCGGGCCAGTCAACGCGACCGTTGTCGGCACCCAGAAGCGGAGGCCGCCCTGGACGCCTGATTGCGATGGCGTCACTGCGATAGGGCACTCGCGGCTGCAGCACCCCGAGCTCGGATTCGACGAACACACCGCGCTGCACGAAATGATCGACATTCGCCAGCTCGGTCGGAGATCCAATGGGAGCCACCGGAATCCGGAACGCCTCCGCGGTTTCGACGGCCTCTTGTGTGGTGCGCGTCGTAGTCCACTGCGTGACCATATCGAGGAACTCGTCGCGGCGCGCTGCCCTGCCCACAAACGAGGCCAGGTCGGCGTCGTCGACCAGATCAGCGCGGTCGATCATGACCAGAAAGTCCTGAAATTGCTGCGCGGTGATGGTGCAGAAACCGACCATGCCGTCGGCGGTCGGGACGATCGAAGGCAGCTCCAGGCTGCGCTGGCCCAGCTGGGAATCCGCGCCCAGGACACTGGCTGACATCGTGGCCAGGCCACCCATCGCGATGACCATCGCCTCGTAGATCGAGACGTCGATGACTTCGCCGCCACCTCCTCGACCCGCATGCCGGGTTGCGGCCGCGGCGACCGCCGCCGCGAACGTGCCCGCCAGCCACTCTCCGAGGCGCCCGCCCGCCTGCACGGGTTCGTCGTCCGGCCAGCCGCGACCGGCGATCGAGCTGCACAGCGCTTGCAGGATGAACTCGTTTGCCACCACCTGGTCGTCGACGTAGGGGCCCGTGATTCCGAACGGCGTTACCGACACCACCACCGCAGACGGGCCGGTGCGGGCCGCGATGTCTTCGATGGTCCAGCCGTCGGTCAGGTCGGTGAGGACCAGATCTGCGCCCGCCAGCAGCGGTCCGATATCGGCCGGGTCCTGGAAAACCACCGACTTCTTGCCCGCCGCCAGATAGCCGAACAGGGCCCCGGCCGGTCCACCTGCGCTCCAGGCTCGTGCCGCATCCCCGTTAGGTGACTCGATTTTCACCACATCGGCGCCTGCGTCGGCGAACATCTTGGCGCAGTAGGACACCGCGATACCGTTCGACAGCTCGAGCACCCGCCAATCAGCGAACGGTGCCTGAGGATCGCGCGCCACGCTCAGTTGCCCAGAGTTGTCGCGCGGTCAGCGATTCCGGTGGCCTCTACCGTGGCCGGTATCGCCTCTGCCCGCGCCTGCAGGGCGAACTGTGTCATCCGGGTCCACGCGTCGCGATCGCGCTGGCTGGCTAGGCGGCCGACGTGGGTGACGACGTCGACGTCGGTGGCCTGGGCACGCAGCCGGCCAGCGCGGGCTTGGTCCTTCGGGATGTGCCGGAACGGATCGAAAGAGTAAGCCGCCATGGCGTTTTCGTGGGTGATCTTGTTGATGGTCGCGTCGTCGAGATGGCCCATGTTCTCGATGATGTCCTCGGGCGCGAACGGCCAATTGCTGTCCGAGTGCGGGAAGTCGGACTCCCAGCAGAGCATGTCCTCGTTGAACCAGTCCATGTTCTGCACACCGACTTTGTCGCTGATGAAGCAGGTGTAGAAGTGCCGCTTGAACACGTCGGCAGGTCCGCTGTAGCCCGGCGGGAACTTGGCTAGCGTCCAGCCCGAGTGCCGATTGAAGACGTGCTCGGCGCGCCACAGGAAATACGGAATCCACCCGACGTCGCCCTCGGTGAGTGAGAACTTCAATTGCGGGAAGTCCGACCAGAATTCGGCCCAGATCAGTTCGGTGAAGGTGAACATGCTCATCATCGACGACGCCGTCATCTGCACGCTTGCTGGCGCGTCCGTCGACACCTGTGGAGACCGAGAGGCCGATCCGACATGGGTGCACAGCACCGTCTTGTTCTCGCATACGGCTTCGAACAGCGGATACCAATACCTAGTGTGAATGCTGGGCATTTGCAACGCTTCCGGGTTCTCCGAGAACGTCACCGCGTGACAACCCTTGTCCGCCAAGCGTTTGACTTCCTTGGCGGCTTCCTTCACGTCGTAGAGGGGCAGGATCCCGCACGGAATGAAGCGGCCCGGATACGCCGCGCACCACTCGTCGACGTGCCAGTCGTTGTAGGCCTTGATCATCACCAGGTTGACATCGCGGTCGGGTCCCTGGTTGAGGACTTGGCCCGAGAAGCCGGTGAAGTTGGGGAAATTCAAACCTGCCAGCTGGCCGCCGGCGTTCATATCGCGTACCCGCTCGTCGACGTTGAAACACCCCGGGCGCATCTCGTCGTAGCGCGAGGCGTCGATGTTGTACATTTCGCGGGGTTTGCCCGCGACGGCGTTCAAGCCCATGTTCCGGCCGCGGATCTCGCCGTAGTACCACTGCTGGATGCCGTCGGGCTCGAGGATCACCCGGGGTGCGAGGTCCCGGTACTTCGCGGGGACGTGTGCGTCGAACATGTCCGCGGGCTCGGCGATGTGATCGTCCACGCTGATCAGGATCAGATCGTCCTTGTTCATGCCGCACTCCTCTGCACCCCGTGCGTCCCCCTGCTATCTGACTAGTAGATAATGATTTCAGTCACAATGTCAACGATGCACGGTACTTGCGCTCCGCACTATTTCGGGACGCATAAGGTCAGTTCTATCGACGCTTGGCGATCGTAAGTCCCTGATTCACAACGGGTGTAAGCTGACGTGCATCAGCGATTCCCGTCCGCGTGCGGTCGAACGCTGGATGATTATTTGTCTGAAAGCCGATCGCGCGGTAGACGAACTGCGACTGACTATTAGTCTTATTCCCTACGGGACTTTCGGGATATCCTCGGGAAACTCGACCGGATAGGACTCGGCGAAATCGGCTGACCTGCTGACCGCTGACCACTTGCGGTCTTCGGCGAGGCGCTCTTGGTCGAGCCGTATCGAGCCCTCCGCCGCGTTCACCCCAAGAGGCAGATTGCGGGGAATGTCGCGACGCTTGGCGACCTGGACGAGTATTTCGGCCGCTCGGTCCGGGTCCCCGGCCGCAGCGCCACCGCCCTCCCGACGCCAGGCGAGTATCTCGGCGTACTCCTCAGGAATGGGCCGGACGGTCATCGACGACCCTGCCCAGTCGGTGCGAAAACCGCTCGGCTCGACGACAATCACCTTGATGCCAAACCGCGCGGTCTCGGTCCGCAGCACGCGGCTGAACCCGTCGATCGCGAATTTGGCCGCCTGATAGGAGGCGATGCCGGGAGAGCCGCCGACGCGGCCGCCCATCGACGAGAACTGCATGATCAATCCGCCTCCTTGTTCTCGCAGCACGGGGATGGCCGCCTTCGAGACGTTGTAGACACCCCAGAAGTTGGTCTCGAACTGGGCGCGGAAGTCCTCGTCATCTCCGGTCTCGACGGGTGAGACGTTGGCGTAGCCCGCGTTGTTGACGATGACGTCGAGCCGGCCGAACCGTTGGCGCGCTTCGCTGATCGCCGCGCCGGCCGCCGCTACGTCGGTGACGTCCAGAGCCAGGGCTTGTAAGCGATCCGGGTAGGCGGTGGCGAGATCATCCAGTTGCTCTCGCCGGCGTGCGGTGGCAGCGACTCGATCACCCGCCTCGAGCGCGGCGCGAGCCAGGGCCCGCCCGAAGCCGCGGGACGAACCGGTGATGAACCATGTTTGTGTCATGGCTTTAGTAAAACACCGTTTCGTTAATAGTGCAACGGGGTTGCGCTAAGCTGAGCGCATGGACGCTCCGGATTTTCAGAGGGCCCGCAGTCCAGAGGCCAAGCAACACCGCGAAGACGCCATCCTGGCAGCGGCCCGCGCACTCGGCGCCAAACGGGGTATTCGGCAGATCACCCTTACCGATATCGCCGACACGGTCGGCATGCACAAGTCGGCCCTGCTGCGCTACTTCGAGACGCGCGAGCAGATCTTCCTGCGCCTCACCGCCGAGGACTGGAAGAGAATGGTCGGCGTCGCTGCGCGCGAAATTGGAGAGGGTCGGCGGCTCGGCGACTGCGAGGACTGTGGCGTCTGCCTTCTCCAGGACACTGGCCGACCGCGGCATGTTCTGCGACCTGCTCGCCCAGGCGCCGCTTAACCTGGAACGAAACGTGTCCCTGGAAGCCGTACGCGCTTTCAAGCTCGTCACTCACACCGAAGTCGACGCCATCGTCGAAGTCATGCGACAGCTCATGCCCGGCCTCACCCAACGAGACGGCATCGACATTGTCGCCGCCGCGACCTCACTGTCCGGCGCATTCTGGCAAATGGCCAACCCGCCACCAGAAGTAGCCGCGCTTTACCGCAGCGACCCGCGCATGGCGCACGCAGTCTTCGAGATCGAACCGCGCGTACGCAGGATACTCACCGCGATGCTCAAAGGAATGCTGGGTGAGTGAATGCTTAAGGCCGCATCTCGACAGGCAGGGCGAGACGGCCGCCGCCAAAGGAACTACTGGCACGGTCGATCTCGCCGAAGAAGACCATGACGTCGTTTGGGTCCGTTCCTGCCGCTTGTAGGCGAGTCACGATCGCGGAAAGGAGCGAGCGCTTCTTGTCTTTCTCAGTCCCTGATGAGAGCTGGACCTCGATCATAAGGACATGCTCGCTGCGAGGCTTCTGCAGATCGGGATACAGAGGGCTGATGCGAAGGTCGGCTTCTTCCAAACAGATGAACCTCTGGAAGTGATCGTCCTCAGCATAACCAGCGCTGACGCTAGCTTCGTGAATCGCGGCGGATATTGCGTCCTTTTCTGTCGCCGTTCTGCCGGAACGCATTGTGACGGTGAAAAGTGGCATAAATTTCCGGTTTTTGGCGAGTGGGAGACGGTCTGTCGTGGGAGGCGTTGATGGTCAATCGTAGCCGAGAAGGTTGCGGACGTCGGTGTTGAAGACGCGGGCCACGACTCGTTGTCGCACATGCGTGAGCGATGATGCCCGGGTCAACGTCGCGGATCTGGCCGGGTTCGCCAGCTGCGGTGATCCTCAACCAACCTCGTCGGCGGCGGGTTCGTAACGGAGCGTGGTGACGTCGTGCTCTGGGTAGTCGAAGCGCTGGGCCACTTGACCGTAGGGTCCGTTCCGACCGAGGTTGCCGTGACACCGCCGTCAATCTGCGCGCCGGATTCACCGCACCACAGCACGACGGCGTCCGGACCCGGCTCCTCGCCGACGGCATCGATTTGCCCACCGCCCAGTCCGCTGCCGACGCCATCGTCGGCGTGGTCTACCCGATTCTGTCAGGCGCGCAGCCATATTCACGGCGGCGAGCCGAACGCACCACCCGCATCATCGTCGAGGCCCTCCGGCGCGGGCACTGATAGCTCGGGCAGAACTACGCAGAATTACGCAGCCAAGACAGGTAGAACTACGCAGGCGCGGACATGCGCCGATCAGCGACGCTCAGGGGTGATAAGACAAGCAGCTTTCCCACCCCGGCCGAACTGGCCGACCGCACCCCTGCCGACCGTGACCGCGCCATCGACGTCATCCGGATCACCGCCCTGATCGGCGTGGTGGTCGGCCACACCGTGATGGCAGCCAGCATCATCCGCAACAACGTGCTCATTTGGGACAACCTGCTGACCACCTCGCCGGTGTTTCAGGCGCTGACGTGGATTTTCCAGATCATGCCGCTGTTCTTCTTCGCCGGTGTCGCGGCGTGCGAGGCATCGTGGCGCCCCGGCACCAACTGGGGCGGCTGGCTGCTGAAGCGCTGCAGCCGGCTGTTTCGTCCGGTGTTTTACTACTTCGCGTTTTGGGCGGTCGCGCTGACCGTGCTGGACACGGTGCTACCCAAACACGTCTACGAGCCGGTCGCCGGCGTCAGTATTCAGCTGCTGTGGTTCCTGGGCGCCTATGTGCTGGTGCTGGCCGCGATGCCGGTGCTGTATCGGGTCACCACCACCGGCTCGCCTCGCCGCCGGCGTGGCCACGGTCTACGGGGCCATCGCGGTCATCGACGTGGTCAGGCTGCACTGGCCCGCCGCATCCGCGCTGGGCTATCTCAACATGGCCGTTTGGCTGATCCCGGGCATGTTCGGCATCGCCTACCGCCGCGGGCTGCTCAGCGGCCGCGCCGCGCTGGGCACGGCGCTGGCGCTGCTGGCGGTCAACGTCGCGCTGGTCCACTGGGGGCCGTACGAATTGAGCATGGTCGGCACCGGTGACCACCACCTGTCCAACACGAGCCCGCCGTCGCTGCTGCTGGCGGGACACGCAATCATCTTGAGTGCCTTGGCAATCCTGGCCGCGCCAGCGATCGCTCGCTGGGCGCAGCGGCCGCGGGTGTGGTGGTTGACCGCGATCGGCAACTCCGGGGCGATGACCCTCTACCTCTGGCACATGCCCGTGCTCCTGGGCGTGCACCTGCTCTTCGACGGCGTCGGGTTTCCCCGCTACCCCGGTCAGCCGCATTTCCTCGTGATCAGCGTCGCGCAGCTGCTCATCGTGATCGCAGTGGTGGCCGTGCTCTTCCTCACGCTGCGCCCGTTGGAGAACAACCCGCTGTCCGGTTGGGACGGCGCTCCGGCGATCACCTCGGTCTGGCGGGGCGCGGCGGTCGGGACGCTGCTGTGCGTGGCGGGGGTGGCGACGCTGGCCGCGATCCGGTGGGGCCTCAAAGACGAAGGACTCATCTGCGTCGCCACCATGATGACCGCGCTGGTCGGCGCCCGGGCGCTGGCCGAAACGCGCTCGATCATGCCGAGCGGTGGGCATCGAAATGTGCGATAGCACCGGTGCACTCCAACACGTCGATCACCAAGCCGGCATCGTCGAACCACCGCTGCGCATCGTCACGAGTACCCGCCGGCCCGAAGGTCCCGGTAGCCCGCAGCACCGCCATGTACGCGTCGGCGCGCCGAAGTTGACCACGGACGGCGAACTCACCGATGAGGCGGCCACCGGGACGCAAGCACCGCGCCATTTCGGCAACACCGACCGCCGGATCCGGTACGCAGTGCAACCCGTTGAAGCACACGCAGAGGTCAAATTCGCCATCACCGAACGGCATCCGTTCGATGCTGCCCTCGACGATCTCCACCCGGTCGCGATGTTCCACTGGGACCCGACGACGCGCCCGCTGCAACATCGGCGCAGAAATATCGACTCCGACATAACGGACCCGCTGATCCGCCCGCAATCGCAGCATCGCGATACCACCGCCACAGGGCACGTCGAGAATCGCTGCACCGTCGGGCATTCCGGCGATCACGTTCATCGTTCGATAGATCCGATCCACATCGGCGCCCATCACCACCCGTCCGAACAGCCGCGCCGCACCCTGGCGGCCCATGGCCCAGTCGTACGAGGCGCCGACCGTCCTGACGAACACGGGACTCGCCCAGACCCGGCTGACATTCGTCAATGCTCAGACCTGGGCTTCGTCCTGCTCCGCGGATGCGGGTTTGGTCGGCCACACCGCCATCCGGTCGAGGAGCCTGTCGCGCAGCACGAGCGTGTGAAACAGAACGGCACACAGGTGGGCGGTAAAAGTCAGGAATAGCAGATAAGCAAAAACGCTGTGGCACACCCGAAGCACCCCATAGACATCGATGTCGTGGGGTGCGATGCCGGGCAAATGCACCGGACCCACGAGCGTGATAGGGAATCTCGCGGCCGACAGCATCGCCCAACCCACTAGAGGCTGAACGAGCAGCAGGGCGTAGAGCAGGTATTCCGACCACGACGCGATGCGTCGTTCGGCTCGGCTCATGGTTGCCAAAAACGGAGGCAGCTTGTGGGTCAATCGATTCACCAGGCGCACCACGGCGAAGATCAGGATCAGGATCCCCAACGGCCGGTGGATCGCCAGCAGCAGCGGGTAATAGCTCAACGACGCGACCATGGTCACGCCGATGAACAGCTGCGCGATGACCATGGGCGCCATCAGCCAGTGCAGAATCCGGGATGGCAGCGCGAAACGTTTTGGGGCCCGCCGGTTTCGTCAGTCATGAGCGCACCTGGCTGACGTTGACCTCGCTGGGCGACTTGGGTTCGGTGGCGCGGCGGGTGAAGGAACGCGCATAGACGGCGGACCTCGCCGCGGGCAGGGGATCATCGGAGGCGGTGATGCCGTCCGGCAGCACCAGCGGGTCGAAGTTGATATCGCGTGCGTTGCCGGGCTCCTCCGTCTGCACCGCGGAAATGGTGATGGTGCCGGCCTCGACGGACCGCCTCGACTGCGGCCAGGGTTTGGTCGCGTCGTTGGTCGGGTCGCTCAGCTCTCCGATTGTGATCACCAGCCGCCAAGTCAATGGCCGCTGCGCCACCACGCGGATGAGTTCATCGAACAGGTAGTCCTTGCCAGGCCCCGGCGGGGCCGGCGGAGCCGTCGGGGCGTCTTGCGGAATGAGAGACCAGCGGACCGGAACAGTCGCACCCGCGCCGTTGGTGAAGCAGAACGCATTCAGCCCATGAAATGTGCTGTCCCCGAACCCCGCACTGGGCGGTGATTGCTTGATGATCTTCATCGCCGCGGCGGTCTCGGGGTGGCGGCCTAGGAATTCAGCCATCTTCTGCGGGTCGGCCTTGCCCGTGTCCGGCAGGGGTTTGGACGCGAGCATCCGCTCGTAAAAGCCTTGTGGCGTGCTGTCGGTGAAAACGGGCAGGTTGATCATCGCCGTGCGCCACTGCTGGCCGTTCGCCTCCAGCAGCAAGCCCAGACCTCGAACGGTGTCGGGCTTGTCGGGCTGATCGGGCAGACCGCCGCCCAGCGAAAACCTGCCGATCACCGGAACGCTTCCGGGCTGGAAGACCGCTGCCCGGCAAATCGCCGCCGCCGCCCCAGTGCTCACGAAAATTCCCGTCGCGCTGAGACCTTTGGCGTGGTTGCGCCGAAATCCGTCATGGCGGCCGTAGATGCGCTCGAAGCGATCGGCGAACCGGGACGGGGTCAGCGCGTCGGGACGCAGCCAGCCGCCGGCATAGGCGAACCCGCCAACGTCCACGGCGGCGATACCGGCTACCGCGCCTAATCCCACTAACGCGCCGCGCCGGGTCAGCGCCGAACGCCACGCGGCGGGCTCAGTTGGTTCCATGCCGGCCATCCTTCCCGACTTCGCAGTGAGGCAGCGCCACTCGCACCACGATGCAGAACAGGACTTCGTTCACTCGGCGGCCAGCTTGCGATGTTCGATCAGGTCGCGCACCCCGCCCGCGCCAAGCCGCTCGCGAAACACCGGAGCGGTATAGCCGACGACGGTCGCGTCGGTGCGGGCACGCGCGGTCGCCGAGCGTGGCATGTGGAACAGCACACCGATCTCGCCGAAGTAGTCTCCAGGCCCGGCGACTTTCACCAATTCCTCACCGCCGTCCGCCAATTCGTGCACGAGTTCGAACTCTCCCTTGGAGACGACGTAAATTAGTTCACCCATCGTGGACTGCTCGAAAAGCACCTCACCGGCCTTGACCTCGACCGTTTCGGGAGGCTTGGTCGTTTCGGTGAAATCCGGTGTCAGCTCGACGACACGGTCGGCCATCGGCAGCATCCTCGCGTCGTGGGTCGCGACCACCACCACGCGGTCCCCGTCGGCCAGTTCGCGGATCAGCCGCAGCACCTCCTCGACCTGAATGAAGTCGAGGTGTGCGGTCGGTTCGTCGGCCAGGATCAGCGGCGGATCCAGCGCGATCGCGCGCGCGACGGCGACGCGTTGCTGCTGCCCGCCGCTGAGGTCGCCCGGACGGTGTTTCATCCGCTCGGCGAGATTGACCCGTGTCAGCAACTCCTCGGCACGCGCGCGCGCTGCCCTGCGCGACATTCCCGCCTCGCGCATCGGAACCATGACGTTCTCGACCGCGGTGAGACTGGGCACCAGGTTGAACGCCTGGAAGACGATGCCTACCTTGTCGCGCCGGTAGTTCGCCAGCGCGGCGCCGTCCAGGGTCGTGATGTCCACTTCGTCGAACTTGATCGCGCCGGACTTGGGCCGCAGGATGCCGCCGAGGCAGGACAACAGCGTCGTCTTGCCGCAACCGCTGGGCCCCAGCAGGATCACCAACGACCCCGCCGCCACATCCAGGTTCAATCCGTTGATCGGCCGCAGCGCATATCCGCCGCTGTGGTACTCGACGACCAGGTCCTGGATGCTGAGATCACCCATCGCTCAGGGACCTCCGAACGCGAGCGCCGGATCCACCGCCACTACCCGCCTCAGCCCGGCGAGACTGGCCAACAGGCCAATCGTGATCGCAACCACCGGGAGCAGCACATACGCGCCGACTGGTACCGCGACGATCATCGGAAAGAGCGGTCCCAGCAGTTGCGCCAGGATGACGCCCAGCACCGCCGCCAGCAGCGCAACGATCAGCGCCTGCAAGGCCAGCCCCGCCATGATCGACCGGGACCGCGTGCCGATCGCCTTGAATACCGCGAAGTCGCGCACCCGCTCGAGCGCGGACAGGTAAACCACCGATCCGACGATCAGCGCCGCCACCACCCACAGCAGGACGGCCACGATGGAGATCGACGTGACCGCAACCTTCAGCGGGCGCACCAAGTCCTTGACAGCGCCCGCCCGGTCGTAGGTCTGGTAGCCGCCCGGCAGCTGCCGCGGGTTGCCGACGACACCGATCGACGTGACCATCGGCTGCCCGTTGTATGCGACTTGCTGCAGCCCCTTCGTAGTCAGGAAGATGTTCGGAATCTTGGCCAGTGCAGTCGAATTCGGCACGATCCCCACGATCCGCAAGGCATGAGCGCCGACCTGCAGAGTGTCACCGATGTGCCGCCCCAACGTGCTCGACACCGCGACCTCGTCGGGCCTCGACGGGACCTTGCCCTCCGAGACATGCGGCATGCCGGGTCCGCGCTCGGGCGCGCCGAAGGCCGTGACGTTTCGCGTCGACGTGCCTTCCTTCATGATCGTGCCGACACAGGCCAGCGGGGCCGCGGCCACCACGCCGGGCGAAGCGGCGATCCGGGTCAGGTCGACGTCGGGGAACGGTGTCGAACCCAGGAAGGGCCCGGCCGCGCCGTCTTTTACCACGAAGGTGTCGATGCCCATCGAATCGACCGTGTTGCGGGCCTCAACCCCAAACCCGTTCGCCAGACCGGTCATCACGAGGGTCATCCCGAAAATCAGGGCCGTGCTGACGATCGCGATGGCCAGCCGCCGCTTTCGCCATTGCATGTCGCGCAGGGCCGCGAAGAGCATCCGTCGAACGTACCAATTGCCCCTCGCCGGGGGCAGGGGTTGCTGCTAGGCCAGGACCTGCTGGATGCGTTCTTCGCGGGGAAGCACCGGTCCGTCGTCGAGTGCTTCGTCGATGCCCAACTCGGTGAGCCCGACCTTGGTCATCATCGAGGTGCCGTATGCGGACAGGACAAGCTTCTGGTCGTCACTGTGGCCGTCGTCGACCAGCATCGCGCCGATGAGGCAGATGACGGCCATCTTGAAGGCGTTGAACGCGCGGTACCAGGGCCGGTTCTGGACCGTGATCCCGCTGATCGCCTCGTAATGCGCGATGAGGGCGTCGATGCTCGGCGCGCCCGGATGGCTGTTGATGCCGACGGGCTGAATCCAGAGCATTTCGAGCCAACCGATGTCGGTCAGGGGATCGCCGACGGTCGTCATCTCCCAGTCGAAGACCGCGCTGACCTCACCGTCGGCGAAGGCGAAGTTGCCCGGCTTGGCGTCGCCGTGCACCAGGGTCACCCTCGGGCAGGGTTCGGGCTCGCTCGCCCGCAGCGCCAGGTGCAGCCGCTCAAGGGCCGGCAGGGAGTCGCGCTTGACGCGGTTCATCTCTGCGGCCCAGTGGTCGAGCTCCCGGTCGAGGTGGCCCCTGCCGTCATCGAGTGCGCCCAGCCCGGTCTGTTCGAGGTCGACGGCGTGGATCGCCGCGATTTGTTCGGTCAGGCTCTGGCACATCCGCGTCACCGTCGGGTCGTCCACACCGGGGGGCGCTTCCATCTCGTAGACATCCCCGTGGGCACGTTGCATGACGAAGAACGGTTGTCCGAGAACCTCTCCGCTGCCCTCGAACCACAGCGCCGCCGGAGCGCGCACCGCCGTGTACTGCAACGCGCGCAGGATGGCGAACTGGCGCGCAAGGTCGTAGGGCTCCAGCAGCGCGGGCGGCTTGGGCCGCAGCCGCAACACCACCTCCTGGCGCGTGTCCTGACCGCCGCGCCGCGTCACGACGGTCAGCGACATCATCTCGGCGGAACGCCCGAAGTCCACCCGGTCCAAATTCTCAATGCGCACGTTTTCGGCATCGGGAAGCTGAGTGCGTAGCCAGCCCGTCAGGCGCTCAATGATTTTGGCGTCCAGCGTCATTGGGTTGCCCGGTCGCGCTTTCGACCCATCGTCTTGTCCTGTTTGAACGACGACATGTCCATCGCCGCCCAGTTCGGGTAGCGGCGGTAACCCCGGCCGCCCATCAGCAACTCGAAGATGCCCCAGCCGGTGTTACCGTCGAACTGAAAGCGCATCAGCTGATCGAGCGCCATCGATTTGCCCTCGGTCTCCTGCAATTGCTCGGGAGTGTTGCTGTCCCAAAGGAAGTGGATGAAGTAAGCGCCCCCGCCCAAGTCTTCGTGCTTGCATTGCCCCATCGGTAACCCGTAGTAGGCATTGACGTGCTGGTGTGGGGCGTCGGCGGTCACGTAGTGCGTCTTGCCGTCTTCGTCGGTGAACTTCAGGGTTGCGCGAGTGGGTTGCTTGCTGTCGCCGTCGAACTCGACGTCGTGCTCGATCTTGACGAAACGCTTCGACAACGTGCCGTCTGCGTGCGTGATCCCGCCATCGACATAATTGACTGTGCCGTCATGAGATTCGATGATCCATGCCTCGATTGCGTGGTCTTCGAAGCCGGCATCGAGCCATAGCCAGAAATCGATCTTGTCGGCGACGCGCACACCGAACGTGCGGTCCCGGCCGCCGTGGAATCCGTCGACGCTGATGCGCTCACCGTCGATCCGTACCCAACCGCTCCACCGGCCAGGTTCCTTCATGTGATACATGTCGGCCAACATCTGGCCGTCCTGACCGCGCACCTTCATCGGCAATAACTCCCACATCGGTGCGGTGGGTTCGTAATAGAGCTCCCACTCGATGCCAGATCCGTTAGGTTCGACGTCAAGTCGCCACTTCTTCAGTGGCTCGACGCAGGTCCAGCTCATCGGCCCGGCGCGGAGGTCGCCACGGTCATCACCGGTTATCGGCCTGCCGGACAACAGATCCCAGTGCCGGCCGTCGGCGAGGCTGACCTTGACGTAGCCCAACGCGCTTCCGGTGTTCGGGTTGTTACCGAAGCCGGATGCCAGCAGCAGCGTGCCGTCCGGCGACGCGGCGAAAAAGTAGCAGCGATCCGACCAGGTGGGATCGGGATCGTGCACTTGGTCGAAAGTCGTGGGAAGTTGGTGAGTGAACGACTCATCGGCGGCAGAGTAAGCCATCTAATTTACCTGTCCTGCAAAGGGATTCGACAATAAGCGCGATCTATGCCGTAATATCGGCGCCATGGAACCGAGCCGGCGATGGGGCGACGACCGCGCGATCCTCGATGACGAGGAAGCCCGCAGACGCATCCTGGACGCCGCGGGCCGCTGCATCGTCCGGCGGGGAAACACTCAGTTCCGAATGGGCGAAGTGTCCGACGAGGCCGGGGTGTCGCGGTCGACGGTGTACCGGTACTTCCCCGGCCGTGACGACGTCCTACTGGGCCTGATGTTGATGCGTGTCGACAACGCGCTGGCTGATCTGGTGCGCTCGCTGCCCGCTCCGGACGACCCGGTTCGGTCAGTGCCGGAGATGGTCTTGGCCCGCGTTGAGTCAGTGAACGGCAATCCGCTGAACGAAGCGTTGTTCGCCGCCGAGAGTACCGCTGTGGCCGCGGCCCTCGAGAAAGGTTCGGCTCCCATCGTGGAGTTGCTGTTGCACCACTACGGACCGTTGCTGACCCGGTGGAAGTCGGCGGGCCGCCTCTACGACGATCTCGATCCGGGCTCGGTCGTCCAGTGGCTGCACTCGACGACCTTGTTCTTGCTGGCGCCCTCGTGGCGGTACCGGCCGGCGGCCGACAAACGCGAATTCGTCGAGCAGTTCGTGGTGCGCGCCCTAGTTCCACAGATCAGACAATAATCAGGTATTGTCTGATGTCTAGGTCTTCGGATATTTTGGTCTCACGGCGCACTACGCCGAGCAGGATGGACGAATATGACAAATCCCGTGGAACAGGCCTTCTCCGTCGTCGGCCTGGCGGCTCATCTGGGCCGCGGAATCAGCCGGGTGACCACCGACGCGGTGGTGGGACACAGGCTGGGCCTGCCCCGCACGGTCCGAGAGATCGACGCTGGGGTCCTCTCCGAGGTCATGGGGAGCACCGTCAGATCGGTCCGGGTTCTTGGCAGCGATGCGGGCACGTCGACGCGGGCCCGGCTGGTGCTGACTGGAAACGGCGTACCCGAGTCGGTGTTCGTCAAGCTTGCGGCAAAGACTGCCGCTACCCGCCTGATGGGTGAACTCGGCCGACTCGGACACACCGAGGTGCGCTTCTACAACCAAATTGCCCCGCAGGTCACCGGGGTCCCGAACGCATACGGCGCGGCTTTCGACACCTGGACCGGCCGATATCTGCTTGTTCTGGAAGACATCCCCGCCGAGTCGTGCGTATTTCCCGACACCTTGCACCCGATTTCCGCCGACCAGGCCAGCCTCGTCCTCGAATTGCTGGCCAACCTGCACGCCAGCTTTTGGGACCGCCTGCGCGGCAACGGGCGCGGCCCGCTGGGCTGGCTCTACACGCCGTCAGGCGACGTCACCTCTTTGTTGACCGGCACCCTGATGAACACTTCGATCAAGCGCCTTGCCGAGCGCACGACCATCCCCGTCGACAGGGGCCGCTTCATCGCCGACAACTACCGTGCCGTCGCCGCACTGATCGACACTCCCCCACACACGGTCATGCACGGCGACGCTCATCCCGGCAACATGTACTTCGACGGCGGCAAGGCTGGACTTCTGGACTGGCAGGCGGTCCGGCGCGGACACCCGTCCCGCGAACTGGCCTACACCCTCATCACCAGCCTCACGCCCGAAGACCGCAGATCGGCCCAAAGCGACCTGCTCGACGACTACCGACGCGCGCTCGCGGCGGCCGGCGGACCCGACCTGGATCGCAACGATCTGTGGCTGCGTTACCGGCAGGGAGCGCTGTATGCCTATGTCGCGCCGCTGATCACCGCCGGAATGGGGGGAATGCAGGTCGAAGACATCGCGATGGAAGGCCTGCGGCGCGGTGTCGAGGCGCTCGATGATTTGGAAACCATCGCGGCACTGAAGAGTTCTCTGTAGCCGTCGGAAATTCGGCCGAACCCCTTGCCATAACCACCGCAAGAGTTACGCTACTTGGAGTAGCGAAATGCTGCGGGTCTTGCGCGTCTACAGCCCCTGGCAGCCCATGGCGACAGGAGAGTCTCATGTTCGACCTGAAAATCACCGGCGGCACCGTCGTCGACGGCACCGGCGCGGAGCGCTATCGCGCGGACATCGGCATCAAAGACGGCAAGATCGTCGACGTTGTCCGCCTTCCAGACCAACAGGGCGCCAACGACTCCGAGATGGTCGGCGAGGCGGCCGAAACCATTGACGCGACCGGGAAAGTGGTGGCACCCGGCTTCGTCGACATCCACACCCACTACGACGGCCAGGTGACCTGGGACGGCCTGCTCGAGCCGTCCAGCGGCCATGGAGTCACCACAGTGGTCACCGGCAACTGCGGCGTCGGCTTCGCCCCGGTGCGCCCCGGCACCGAGAAATGGCTCATCGAGCTGATGGAGGGTGTCGAGGACATCCCCGGCACCGCGCTCACCGAAGGCATCACCTGGGGCTGGGAAACCTATCCCGAGTACCTCGACGCGATCGGCAAGCAGAAGTTCTCGATCGACGTGGGCAGCCAGGTCGCGCACGGCGCCATCCGCGCCTACGCGATGGGCGAACGGGGCGCCCGCAACCAGCCGGCCACGCCCGAGGACATCGCGGCGATGGGCCGACTGGTCACCGAAGCGATCGAGGCCGGGGCGCTCGGATTTTCGACGTCGCGCACGATGGGGCACCGCGCGATGGACGGGGAGCCCGTGCCCGGCACGTTCGCCGCCGAGGACGAGCTGTTCGGTCTCGGCCGCGCCATGGCGGCCGGGGGTCAGGCGGTGTTCGAGTTGGCCCCGCAGGGATCCGCGGGCGAGGACATCATCGCGCCCAAGAAGGAACTGGAGTGGATGCGGCGGTTGGGCGGCGAGATCGACCGGCCGGTGTCGTTCGCGATGATCCAGGTGGACGCCGACCCGAACCTGTGGCGCGAGATGCTCGAGCTCTCCGCGGACGCGCACGCGGCGGGCAGCCGGCTCTACCCCCAGGTTGCGGCGCGCCCGTTCGGCATGATGATCGGGTTCCAGGGACACCACGGCTTCAGCCATCGGCCCACCTACCGTCGTTTGGCAGCGGAGTGCAGCCGCGAGGAGCTGGCCCAGCGGCTGGCCGACCCCGCGGTGAAAGCCGCGATCCTGTCCGAGGACGACCTGCCCGCTGACCCGAGCCTGTTGTTCGACGGCATGTTCGCTCTGGTGCAGTACTCCCTGAAACGCCTTTACGCCCTTGGTGATCCGCCGGACTACGAGCCCACCCTTGACCGCACCGTAGCGGCCATCGCTAAAGCCCGCGGCGAGGACCCGCTGTCCACCCTGTACGACCTGATGCTCGAGCGGAACGCGACGGCCATGCTGATGCTGCCGCTGTTCAACTACGCCGAGGGCAACCACGACGCGATACGGGAGATGATGCTGCATCCCGCCGGCGTGCTCGGACTTTCCGACGGCGGCGCGCACTGCGGAATGATCTGTGACGCTTCCTATCCCACGTTCCTGCTGACGCACTGGGCGCGAGACCGCAAGCGGGGCGAGAAGCTATCACTGGAATACGTGATCCGCAAGCAGTCCAAAGACACCGCCGACCTGTTCGGACTCACCGACCGCGGCACCATCCAGCGCGGCAAGAAGGCCGACATCAACGTGATCGACATGGATGCGCTGACGTTGCATCCCGCCGCGATGGCCTGGGACCTTCCGGCTGGCGGGAACCGGATCTTGCAGGGCGCAAGCGGATACGACGCGACGATCGTCAGCGGAACGGTGACCCGGCGCAAGGATGTCGACACCGGGGCACGTCCGGGCCGGTTGGTGCGCGGAGCCCGCTGAGCCGTGAAGCTGGTCGCGCACGACCAGACCGGCACCCGCGACGACGACGCGATCGGAACGCCGCCCGCGTCGCCGACTCTGGTTCCGGCCGAACGCTATTACTCTCCGGCGTTTGCGGCGCTCGAGGTCGAGCGGATGTGGCCCAAAGTGTGGCAGGTCGCCTGCATGGTCGACCATGTAGCCGAGCCCGGTGACTACTTCGAATACCGTTGCGGCCCATATGGAGTGCTGATCGTCCGCGGCGAGGACGGCGAGCTGCGCGCATTTCAGAACGCATGTCGCCACCGCGGCAACTCGCTGTGTGTGGGCTCGGGTTCGGGGCTGCGCGAACTCAAATGTGGCTACCACGGCTGGACTTGGGACCTGGCCGGCGCACTCAAGCGGGTGCCCAACCGCAAGGGCTTCGGCTCGCTGCGGATGTCCGACTTCCCTTTGGTTCCGGCGCGCGTGGACGTCTGGGCGGGACTGGTCTTCGTCAACCTTGACCTCGACGCGATGCCGTTGGTCGAGTATCTGGAGGCTGTGCCCGACGACGTCGCATGGTGCAATCTAGGCGACTTTCGCTGCTACGCCACGCTGACCGTCGAGGTGGACGCGAACTGGAAGACGATCGCCGACGGTTACAGCGAGACCTACCACATCCAGACGCTGCATCCGGAGTTGCTGCGCTGCGTGGACGATATACATGCCCCGCAACAGATCTGGGGTCACACCGGCAAGTCCGACCAACCCTACGGTGTGCAGAGTCCTCGGTTCGAGGGCACGCTGAGCGACGAAGAGGTCTGGGACTCTTACGTTTCCACGCAGGGCGCGCTGATGGGCGCGGCCGAATGCACGCCGTTCCCTGCCGATGAGCGCCAGCCCGGGCAGACGGTGCAGGACCTGATTGCCGCGCGTACAAGGACTTTTGCCGCCGAGCGCGGGGTCGATCTCGACTGGGCCGACACCGACCGGATCACCCGGCTGCACCAGTACAACGTCTTCCCGAACGTGACGCTGCTGGTCAACGCCGACCACCTGACCATCATGTGCTCGCACCCGGGCGCGGACCCCGATAAAGGCGAGCTGGTCATGTTCTTGATGACGCACATGCCGCCAGGCGCGCCGCACAACAAGCCGACGGACATCCGTACGTCCGCCGGGGAAGCCGAACCTGGCCTGGTGATCACCCAGGACATCCGGGTTCTCGCCGGCCTGCAACGTGGGATGCATCAGCCCGGCTTCACCCATGTGGTGCTCTCCAGCGAGGAGCGGCGCGTGATCAACATGCACCGCAACCTCGAACGCTACCTCGACCTACCCGAGTCCGAGCGGATGACCGGCGGCTGACATTGAGCGCGAGCAGACGCAAAAGCCCCTGATTTCGGCACGAAATGGGGGCTTTTGCGTCTGCTCGCGGGGCAACCGCCACCTGCGTTAGAGGTGTCCGGCCACGAAAGTCGCGGCTTGATTGGGCATCCCGGACTGCTGATAGGAAAGGTGCGCCGGGGAGAACAGCTCGTCATGCGACGGCAGCGTCAGGGCCGGGCCGCCCGGAGTACACACCGGATCGCCTGGCGCACACAAGTCGATGGCCTTTGTCCCATACCAATCGCTGAGCACGTTTACTGGCGACCCCAGAATTCTGTCCGACGGATTCCCGAAAAGGGCGAGGGCAGCGACGTGAGCCGCCTCGTCCGCCGTCAGTATGTCCGGCATCAGGCCCAAAATCGGTGCCCTGGAGATGGTAGTCAGATCTATCACGCCCGCGCCTTGGGAATACCCGCCGAGCACCAGCTTGGTGTTGGGACAGTTCGCGACCATGGACCGAACGTGCGCGTGCGCATCGTTGGCGCCGGCGGATGCGGAGGGGGCGAGATCGTCGCCGGCGGGGTAGTTGACCGCGTACACCCCGAGAGATCGGCCCCTGACCTGCGAGCGCAGCGCATCGATAAATTCCTGTCCTACCACGCCGACGCCAGGTGGCTCGTCGGTGCCGCGGGCAAACGTCACCTCGATGTCGGGGCAGGGATCAGCGGACGCGGAGGCCATCAGAGTCGATGCGCTCAGCACCGTGGCCCCAGTCGTTACGACCGCGGCACTCAGCAAGCGAGCAAACATACTGTCCAGCATACTTTTACGGTGCTACCGTTGCCTAGCCCGAATCTACGGATAGGGCCGCTTCATCATGGCCATGATAAAAACCTGATCTCCACTCTCGCGCAGTTGAAAGTTGATCAACTCCCACCCATCTGCGCCAAAGTGATTAGCTCTTTCCATGGCCCAGCCAAGTACGGTGTTCACATCGTGATGCGTGCCGGTCGTGAACCAGCTGTGCTCCCACTTCGTATTCATAACCGGGCAGCCTACGCGGCCTGCTCGACGCTGAGCGTTAACCAGCCAAGCTACGCCGTGACCGAGGTGAAATATGGTGCGCTGAGCTGAGATTGAGTTAATTTTCGCGCGCGTCAGGTAGGCTGGCCGGCCACCGCGACGACAACACCTGAGGCGCCCACGCCGGCCAGTTGGATGCGCCGACAAGATGGCCGCCGCTCATTTGGGCCACGATACGAGGTCCTTTGAGTGCGCTGTTGTCGTAGGCGATGGCGGAGTCGCACCGGGTGATCGCCGTAGCGACCAGGGCCCAAAGGCGTTGGTAGCGTTGACGAATCTTGTCCTCCGGCACGTCGTGTCCGCCGGCGATGACCCGATGCTTCACGCGCTGCACGGCCAGCTCCTCGGGGACGAGCAGCACGTGCAGAACCACGGTGTAATCCGCCGCGTGCGCCGCCTCGATCAACTCAAGCTTGGAGGGGTGGGAAAACACGGTTTCGGCGATGAAGGTTCGGCGCAACTTGATGAGCTTAGCCCTGGTGTCGGCGGCTACCCGTGCGGCTTCGTAGGCGTGGGCCGCCGGATCAGCGGGCCAACGGTGTTTCGCGATCTCGTCGGCGTTGACGAACGGGCTTCCTGGCAACAGCGGTGCGAGGGTGAGTTCGACGAAGGTCGATTTGCCGGCTCCGTTGGGCCCGACGACCAGGTCGAGCCGATTCATCGGGCGCCGGCGTTCACTTCTTGCGTCGTGCGGCCCGGCGTTTGGTCGTCACGGCGACGGAGCTGCCGTCTGGGCGGTACTCGACGATCTCACCCGCCTCGTTGAGGGCAACGGTCGTGATGCCGCGGTGCGCCAGCAGTTCGCCGTAGTTTGATTGCCCCAGGTTCTCTTCGATTGCCGCGGCGATCTCGGCGTTGAAGACGACACCTTCTTCGACACCGAGTTCGCGGACTTCCAGCTCTCCAGCCAACGCCGCCTCCACCCGTCGGCGCGCGCCGGTGTGCTGGCTGGACACCGCGCGCCCGACCCGAGCCCAGTGATCGAGTTGCTGCTTGCCCGAGCGGCTTTGCCGCGCGCCTTCAGCCACTGCGCTGTCGACCAAGTCGGCGGCGAAGCGGGTCACCCGATCGGTAATGTTGGCCATTCACGTCTCAATTCTGTAGCAATATGTAACCAGCGTAGCACCCAGCTACGGGGTCGGCTACCTGCGCAGATGCCCGTTGACATCGGTAGTTGATTACCGTTTTATCGACGCATGACGCTTACCCCGGGTGACCTAGTCGCCGAGTTCTGCAAGCTGTGGGCCGCCCCCGATCCGGAGAAGCTGGCCAGCTATTTCACCGAAGACGCTGTCTACCACAATATTCCGATGGCGGCAGTGCAGGGGCGTGCGGCGATCAAAGAGTTCATCGCCGGCTTCCTCGCCGCATTCGACGGCATCGACTTCCAAATCCATCGGCAGGTCAGCGACGGCAGGGTGGTGATGAACGAACGCACCGACGTGATGCACCGCAAGGGCGGAGGCGAGGTTCCGCTGCCAGTGATGGGGGTCTTCGAAGTCGTTGACGGCCAGATCGCGGCGTGGCGCGACTATTTCGACATGGCGGCCATCACCAGCGCCTTCAGCTGACCCGCTATTCGCGAGCGGACGACACCCACTCCGGAAACACAGAGCGGCCCCCGGAAACCCGTTGGCTTGCCGCATCCAGCGCCACGAGCTGATCGGGAGTCAGTGTCACCGACAACGAGCGCAGATTCTCCTCGACCCGCGAGGCACGCCGGGTGCCCGGGATCGGCACCGAAGCCGCGCCCAGCTCGTCGGCGCGGTAGCGCAACCACGCCAACGCCACCTGAGCCGCGGTCGCCCCCTGCTCGGCGGCGACGGATTCGATAGCGTCGACGACCGCGAGGTTGGCGTCCAGTGCGCCCTCAGCGAATCGCGGCATCCGGTGGCGGAAGTCGGTCGGCGAAGACAGGTCCGCGGCCGAGCGGATGGTTCCGGTCAAAAAGCCACGGCCCAAGGGTGAATACGGCACGAACCCGACACCGAGCTCCGCTGCTGCAGGCGCCACATTGCGCTCGACGTCGCGACTCCACACCGACCACTCGCTTTGCACCGCGGCGATCGGGTGCACGGCGACCGCGGCGCGCAGCTCGTCGGCAGTGACCTCCGACAATCCCAGATGCCGCACTTTGCCTGCGCGCACCAATTCCGCCATCGCACCGACGGTCTCTTCAATCGGCACGCTCAAGTCGCGGCGATGCATGTAATACAGGTCCACCACGTCGGTGTTCAGTCGCTGCAGGCTCTCGTCTATGCATTGGTGCACGTAGGCGGCATCGCCGCGGGCTGCCGGGGCGCCGGCTCCGCGTTGACCTGGATTGCCGAGGATGCCGAATTTCGTCGCAATGGTGACCTCGTCGCGACGGTCGGCCAACACCTGGGCGATCAGGCGCTCGTTCTCACCGCCGCCGTAGACATTTGCGGTGTCGATGAACGTCACGCCGAGGTCCAGACAACTGTTCAGCGTGGCGAGCGCCTCTGCGCGGTCGGTCTCGCCGTAGGACTGGCTCAGCACCATTGCGCCGAATCCCATTGCGCTGACGGTCAATCGGTCCCCGAGGCCTACTGTCGGCGCCATCCGTGTGCTCCTGTTCGCGATCGTTGGCGTTGACCGATCAACGCCCACCAGACGAGGTTAGTCTCTGTGGTCCTCGTCTCAGCTAGTTGCATTCGACTTCGGTGAGTGAATACTCTCTCACCTATGCTCAATGCGCCGACCCGGGGACGCGATCGGCTGCTGGCCGCAGCGCTGCAGCTGTTCGGCGCCAAGGGCTACGCGGCCACGTCGGTGGCCGACATCCAGCGGGCGTCCGGGCTGGCGCCGGGGTCCGGGGCGCTCTACAAGCACTTCGGCTCCAAGCGCGAGTTGTTGGAGGCGGCGGTTGCGCACCGCACCGACAGCATCGTGGCCGCACGCGAGCAGTACGACGCCGTGGAGCCGAAAAACGTCGAGCAGGCGGTGCGCACTGCGGGCGAGCTGATCTGGAACAACCTGACCCAGAGCGAGGACCTGCTCAAGGTCATGCTGCGCGAACCCGACGAGCTTGGCGACCTGGACGAGAAGACGTGGCAGGTGATCACCGACAACGCTTATCAGCGATTCGCCGACGAACTGGCGGCGTCCAATCGCTCCGGGCGCACGTGCATCCCGGATCCTGAGGCGGCCGCGGCCGTGGCGATCGGGTCGCTGTCCTACGCCGCGACGCTGCAGGCGCTGACCGGTCGCTCGCCTGGCAATATCGACGCTGACCGCTACTTCGAGGCGTGGGTCAACCAAACGCTTAGCGTCCTCGCGCAGTACACCAACCGTAAGAAATCCCCGAAAAACTAAGACAAACAACCAGTTTCAGGAGTGAAAGCTGTGACGTTCTCACTGCAACTCAGCGACGACGTGATCGAAGTCCGCGATTGGGTGCACCAGTTCGCGGCCGAGGTCATCCGTCCCGCCGCTGCCGAATGGGACGAACGCGAGGAGACTCCGTGGCCCGTGATCCAGGAGGCCGCGAAGGTGGGCCTCTACTCCCCCGACTTCTTCGCGCAGCAGGCGGCTGAGCCGACCGGGCTGGGCATGCTCACCGCGTTCGAGGAGGTGTTCTGGGGTGACGCCGGTATCGCGCTGTCCATCATGGGCACCGGACTGGCCGCGGCAGCGTTGGCGGGCAATGGAACTCCCGAACAGATCGGCCGGTGGCTGCCCGACATGTTCGGCACACCCGGCGATCCCAAACTCGGCGCGTTCTGCTCATCGGAGCCCGACGCGGGCTCTGACGTCGGCGCCATCCGCACTCGCGCCAGCTACGACGAGGCCGCCCGTGAGTGGGTGCTCAACGGCACCAAGACCTGGGCGACCAACGGCGGCATCGCCAACGTGCACATCGTGGTGGCATCGGTCTATCCCGAACTCGGCACCCGCGGGCAGGCGACTTTCGTCATCCCGCCGGGCACCCAAGGTCTGTCTCAAGGACAGAAATTCAAGAAGCACGGCATCCGCGCCTCGCACACCGCCGAGGTGGTGCTCGACAACGTCCGCCTACCCGAGGACATGATTCTCGGCGGCAGAGAGAAGTTCGAAGCCCGGATCGCCCGGGTCAAATCCGGTGCCTCCGCGGGCGGACAGGCGGCGATGAAGACCTTTGAGCGCACCCGGCCCACCGTCGGGGCGATGGCCGTCGGCGTGGCACGCGCCGCCTACGAGTACGCGCTCGAATATGCCGCTCAGCGTGAGCAATTCGGCCGCAAGATCGGTGAATTCCAGGCGGTGGCGTTCAAGCTGGCGGACATGAAGAGCCGCATAGACGCGGCTCGGCTGTTGGTGTGGCGGGCGGGCTGGATGGCGCGCAACAACCAGAGCTTCGACGCGGCGGAGGGCTCGATGGCCAAGCTGGTGGCAAGCGAGACCGCGGTCTATGTCACCGACGAGGCCATCCAGATCCTGGGCGGTAACGGCTACACCCGCGACTATCCGGTGGAGCGGATGCACCGCGACGCCAAGATCTTCACCATCTTCGAAGGCACCAGCGAGATCCAGCGCCTGGTGATTTCGCGCGCGGTGACGGGCCTGCCCATCCGTTAACTTGGTCGGCGCGTCATGATGGCCGGATGACCACCGAGATACGCGTTCTCGACACCGAGGACGACCTCCTCGCTGCGGCCAACGTGTTTCGCACCGCGATGGTCGGGTTTCCGCCCTTATCGATTGGGTCGAACCTGCAGCCGGGCCAGATCACCACGATGCTCGAACCCGGGCGCACGATCGGCGCGTTCGTCGGCGGACAGCTCGTCGGCACCGCCGACGCCGTCACCGGCGGTCTGACACTTCCCGGTGGAACGATCGTCGGCCACGCCGCCGTGACACACATCGGGGTACTGCCGTCGTTCACTCGACAAGGGATCGCCACCGAGCTGGTCCGTCATCAGCTGCACGACATCGCCGCACGGGGCGAGGTGGTCGCGACGTTGCGGGCGTCAGAGGCGACGATCTACGGGCGCTACGGCTACGGCGTCGCGAGTTCGTCGCACACCGTGGACGTGCAGACCGCACGTGCAGCGCTGCGTCCGGACGTCGCTACCGGCGGCCCGGTGCGACTACTGGACGCGGCGCAGGCCTGGGATGTCCTGCCGCGCATCTACTCCGAGAATCGTCCGTCACGGGCAGGCACCGTCGACCGCGCGGCGGTGTGGTGGCAGGGCCTGCGGCTGCGCTCCGAGGCGTTCCCGGGGGCGTCCTACATCGCGGTGCACGGCGAACCCGGTCACGAATCGGGATTCGCCCGCTACCGCCCCGTCGACACCGAGACATGGTTCGTGAGCGATCAGCGCACCATAGTGGTGGAAGATTTCTTTGCCCCCACCGTCGACGCCTACCTCGGGCTGATGCGCTTCCTGCTCGGGCTCGATCTCGTTGATCGCGTGACGTTTTGGATGCTGCCCGTCGATGACCCCCTGCCTTGGCTGCTGCTCGATCGACGGGCCGCGAGGATTACGGCGGCGCACGATGAAACGTGGCTTCGCATCGTCGACGCCGAGCAAGCGCTGACGGCACGGTGCTACCAGGGCGACGGCGCAGTCACGGTCGCCGTCAATGACCCACTGCTGCAGGACAATTCAGCCTTCTTCCGCATCACCGCCGACGGTGCGGTCAAGACCGACCAGAGTCCTCAACTGCACGTAGGCATCGAGGGCCTCGGCGCCATTCTGCTGGGCGGCGCGACCTGGCGCAGCCTGGCGGTGGCCGGATTGGCCGGTCTGACCGGGGCCAACGACCCGTCAGCACTGGCCGCGGCCGACCGGCTGTTCGCGGTGCCCGAAGCACCATATGCCGGTTTCTACTTCTGATGATCGTCATCGTCGGCGCCGGGATATGCGGGCTCGCGGCGGCCTACGAGCTGTCGCGGCGTGGCGTCCAGGCAACTGTCTTCGAGCGCGGTGAGCCGTTCGCCGAGCAATCGGCGGGACTGGCCCGAATCTTTCGCATCGCGCACCGACGCCCGGTGTTGTGCCGGCTCGCAATGAGCGCCCACGTCGGCTGGCGGCGCTGGGAGGCTGAATTCGGCGCCGGCCGGTTGCTTGGGTCCGAAGGCTTCATCACCGCCGGCGCCCACGACGACGCCGCCGTCGTCGCTGCGGCAATGACGGAGGCCGGCGCCGCGTTCTCCTCGATTGACCGGCCTGAGCTCGAGGCGCGGATCCCGTTCTTGGCGGCGCCGTGGGAGACCGGCCTGTTCGATCCGGTCGGCGGCAGTCTGCGCATCCGACGCGCGCTGAGCGTCTTGGCGCGACGCGTCAGCGTCTCGCGAGCCGAGGTCGCATCGGTCTCCGATGACGGCGAAGTCACGCTGGCGGACGGCACAGTGGTGCGGGGCGACCGTGTGCTCATCTGCGCGGGCGTCCAAACACCGGCGCTGTTCGGCCCCCTCGGCGTCGAATTCGTACCGCACACTCGCTTTACCTACGAGGGCGCGGACGCGACAAACACCGCGTGCCTGGCCGCGCCCGAGGGCTACGGGTTGCCGCTGGGCAGCACGGGCCGTTGGGCATTCGGGCAGGCGGTGCCGGACCCGGCAACAGTGCGCGCGCTGTTTCCATCGCTCACACCCGTGGACCAGGTGGACTGTTTCTCGGTTCGCGCCCCGTGGCTCGACTCCGGGGGTGACGGCTGGAGGGTTGCGCGCCGGGGCCGCGTCGTCGCGTTCGTCGGCAGCAACCTGATGAAGTTCGGACCACTGCTCGGCGAGCTGCTCGCTCAGGCCGTGCTGAGCAAGGAGCTGCCTGAAGGTCTCGATCTCGATCAGCCAACGGGATAGACGACACCGGTAAGTTCCTCGGAGACCGCCCACAGCCGCCGCTGCAGTTCGACGTCGTGGGACTGGGCGCTCGAGGACACGACTTTCGGATAACCCCGTGCTTGGCCGAGGCCGTCGGGCCCGAAGTACTGGCCGCCCTGCACACCGGGGTCGGTGGCGGCACGCAGCGTGGGCAGGGCGCCGAGTGCGGCGTCTTGGAACAGCGGGGCCAGCAGTCCGGACGCCACGACCAGCGGCCGGGGCATGTTGCGCATCAGCTCGGTGTTGGAGCCGCCCGGATGAGCCGCCGCCGCGATAGTGGTTCCGTGCGAGGCCAACCGGCGCTGCAGCTCGTAAGTGAACAGCAGGTTGGCGAGCTTGGATTGCCCGTACGCACCCACCCGGCTGTAGCGGCGTTCCCACTGCAGGTCGTCAAAATGGATGGCAGCCAGGATGCGGTGGCCGATGCTGCTGACCGTCACTACACGCGAGCCGGCGACGGGCAACAGCCGGTCGAGTAGCAGGCCGGTCAACGCGAAGTGGCCCAAATGGTTCGTGCCGAACTGTAATTCGAAGCCGTCCTTGGTGGTCGACTTCGGGGTGTACATGACTCCGGCGTTGTTGATGAGCAGATCAATGCTTTCGTGATCGGCCCGCAGCTGTTCCGCGGTAGCCCGCACGGACTCCAACGAGGTCAGATCCAGTTCGGCCAGCTCGATGTCGGCGCCGGCAGCGGCCTGGGCGATACGCGCCGCGGCCTGCTTACCTTTCTCGAGATTGCGCACGGCCAGCACGACGTGCGCCCCGCGGCTGGCGAGCGCGGCGGCGGTCTGGAAGCCAAGCCCGGTGTTGGCGCCGGTGATGACGGCAGTGCGGCCGGCCTGGTCGGGAATGTCGGCGACTGTCCATTTGGTCATGACGGGCTCCTCGTTATGGTTCACTAAACGGGGCGAGCGCTCCGTTTGATCGGACTATACGGAACGTACGCCCCGTTTCGCAATGGCGTGGGCGTCCTGGAGGTGTGACGTGGCTCAACCCGGCCGGCCGGTGCGCGCCGACGCGGCCCGTAATCGGGCGCGCGTGTTGGAGGTCGCTTACGACACCTTCGCAGCCGACGGTTTGTCGGTGCCGATTGACGAGATCGCCCGGCGCGCGGGGGTGGGTGCGGGCACGGTGTACCGACACTTCCCGACCAAAGAGGCGCTGTTCCGGGCGGTGATCGCCGATCATCTGCGCCGCATCATCGACGAGGGGTATGCCCTGCTGGAGTCCGAGCAGCCGGGCCAAGCACTGTTCACGTTTCTGCGGTCGATGGTGTTGCACTGGGGAGCGTCCGATCGCGGCTTGGTCGAGGCGCTGGCCGGTGCTGGGATCGACGTCAACAGCGCGGTCCCGGAGGCCGAGGCGGAGTTCTTGACCCTCCTCGCCGACCTGTTGGGCGCCGCGCAGCACGCCGGCACCGCGCGGCCGGACGTCACGGTGCCTGAAGTGAAGACACTGATGGTCGGGTGTCAAGCCATGCAGAGCTACAACCCGAAATTGGCCGACAAAGTGACCGGAGTCGCCCTGGACGGCCTGCGGCGAAAGTGATCGCCTTCGATCCGCCGCAAGCGCCGACAGTAGGGTTGCGAGACGATAGGGGCTAGGGCTAGCAGCCCTCGCCATCTGACCGCGACGCCGGGAGAAACAACGCATGAGCGCCGAGCCGACCATCATCTACACGCTGACCGACGAGGCGCCGATGTTGGCGACCTACGCTTTTCTGCCAATCGTGCGGGCCTTCGCCGAGCCCGCAGGAATCAAGATCGAGGCCAGCGACATCTCCGTCGCGGCGCGCATCCTGGCCGAGTTTCCCGACGAGCTCACCGAGGAGCAGCGGGTGCCGGACAACCTGGCCGAATTGGGCAAGCTGACGCACGAGCCGGACACCAACATCATCAAGCTGCCGAATATCAGCGCCTCGGTCCCGCAGCTGGTGGCCGCGATCAAGGAACTGCAGGGCAAGGGCTTCAAGATTCCGGACTTCCCGCAGAACCCGAAGACCGACGAGGAAAAGGAGCTGCGCAAGCGCTACACCAGCATCCTCGGTAGCGCGGTGAATCCCGTCCTGCGCCAGGGCAACTCGGACCGCCGCGCCCCCAACGCCGTCAAGGACTATGCGCGCAAACACCCGCACAGCATGGCCGAATGGTCGCAGGCCTCGCGCACCCACGTCGCGACCATGAAGCACGGCGACTTCTATCACGGCGAGAAGTCGATGACCCTGGACCGCGCCCGCGACGTCAAGATGGAGCTGCTCACCAAGGGCGGTGAGGCGATCGTGCTCAAGCCGAAGGTGTCGCTGACCGAGGGCGACATCATCGACAGCATGTTCATGAGCAAGAAGGCCCTGTGCGCCTTCTACGAAGAGCAGATGCAGGACGCGTATGAGACTGGCGTGATGTTCTCGCTGCACGTCAAGGCGACGATGATGAAGGTCTCGCACCCGATCGTCTTCGGACACGCCGTGAAGATCTTCTACAAGGAGGCGTTCGCCAAGCACCAGAAGCTCTTCGACGAGCTCGGCGTCAACGTCAACAACGGGCTGGTCGACCTCTACAACAAGATCGAGTCGCTGCCCGCCTCGCTGCACGACGAGATCATCCGCGACCTGCACGCCTGCCACGAGCACCGCCCCGAACTGGCGATGGTCGATTCGGCCAAGGGGATCACTAACTTCCATTCGCCGAGCGATGTCATCGTGGATGCGTCGATGCCCGCGATGATCCGCGCGGGCGGCAAGATGTGGGGCGCCGACGGCCGGCAGAAGGACACCAAGGCCGTCAACCCCGAGTCCACCTTCTCCCGGATCTACCAGGAAGTCATCAACTTCTGTAAGACGCATGGGGCGTTCGACCCGACCACCATGGGCACCGTGCCCAACGTCGGGCTGATGGCGCAGCAAGCGGAGGAGTACGGCTCGCACGACAAGACGTTCGAGATCCCCGAGGACGGCGTCGCCAACATCGTCGACCTCGAAAGCGGCGAAGTGCTGCTCACCCAGAACGTCGAAGAGGGCGACATCTGGCGCATGCCCGTCGTCCGGGACGAAGCGATCCGCGACTGGGTCAAACTGGCCGTCACCCGGGCACGCAACTCAGGCATGCCGGTGGTGTTCTGGCTCGATGTATGGCGGCCGCACGAGAACGAATTGCGCAAGAAGGTCAACACCTACCTCGCCGACCACGACACCGAGGGCCTCGACATCTCGATCAGGTCGCAGGAACGAGCCATGCGGCACACGATCGAGCGCGCGATGCGCGGGCAGGACACCATCGCGGCCACCGGCAACATCCTGCGCGACTACCTCACCGATCTGTTCCCGATCCTCGAGTTGGGCACCAGCGCGAAGATGCTTTCGATCGTGCCGTTGATGGCCGGCGGCGGGATGTACGAGACGGGGGCGGGGGGTTCGGCGCCTAAGCACGTCCACCAATTGGTCGAGGAGAACCATCTGCGGTGGGATTCGCTGGGCGAGTACCTGGCGCTGGGCGCTTGTTTCGAGGACGTGGGCATCAAGACCGACAACGAGCGCGCCAAGATCCTGGGCAAGACGCTGGATTCCGCGATCGGCAAGCTGTTGGACAACGACAAGAGCCCGTCGCGCAAGACCGGCGAGCTCGACAACCGCGGCAGCCAGTTCTACCTCGCCCTGTACTGGGCGCAAGAACTCGGCGGACAGACCGAAGACCAAGAGCTGCGCGAACACTTTGCCAAGCTGGCCGATGCGCTTGCCAAGAACGAGGGAACCATCATTGCCGAGCTCAACGAGGCACAGGGCGAGGAGGTCGACATCGGTGGCTACTACCTACCGGACAGCGAGAAGACCGTGGCAGTGATGCGCCCGAGCAAGACCTTCAATGCTGCGTTGGAGGCAGCGCAGGGTTGACACGACAGCATGACGAATTGGTGTGATCGCTGCACCGTTCACGGGAGAGAACAATGCTGAACGCGTTCTGGGATAACTTCACCCATAACCTGTTCCAGCCACTCCTGTTGTTCTTCTACTTCGGGTTCCTGATCCCGATTCTGAAGGTGCGGTTCGAGTTTCCGCACGGCATCCACCAGGCCCTGACCGTGTATCTGCTGGTGGCGATCGGCTGGCAGGGTGGCGAGCAGCTGGCTGCGATCAAGCCGGGGCACGTCGGTGCGATCGCCGGTTTCATGGTCCTGGGTTTTGTCTTGAACTGTGCGATCGGTGTCATCACCTCCGTGGCGTTGAGTTGGCTGAGTGGGATACGGCGCCTGGACAAAGCGATGGTCGCGGGCTACTACAGCTCGGATTCGGCCGGGACCTTCGCCACCTGCGTTGCGGTGCTGACCGGTCTCGGTCTCGCGTTCGACGCCTACATGCCAGTCATGCTCGCCGTCATGGAAATTCCCGGCTGTCTGGTCGCGTTGTATCTCGCCACGCGACTGCGCAAGCGGGGCATGGACCCGGCGGGGAACATGCCCGACGAGCCGGGCTTTTGCGCACCGGCAACGGTCGGTGCCCACGTCGCCGTGGTTGGTCGCGAGATCGCATCGGGGAAGCCCGAATATCGCGGGCAGCTTTCGCTCGCGGACGACCAGCGCGTCTCCAAAACCGAGCTCTTCAACGAGGTCGTGCTCAACCCCGGGATCTGCCTTCTCGTCGGCGCGATTGTCATCGGCTTCATCAGTGGCCTGCAGGGCCAGAAGGTGGTCCACGACGACAACACCTTCTTCGTGTCCGCCTTCCAAGGCGCGCTGTGTCTGTTCCTGCTCGAGATGGGCATGGTTGCCTCGCGCAAACTGAAGGACCTGCGCTCGGCCGGTCTCGGCTTCATCCTCTTCGCTCTGATTGCGCCCAATGTCTTTGCGGCAGTGGGGATCGTCAGCGCGCATGGCTACGCCTTCTACACTCACACTGAGTTCAAACAGGGAACGTACGTGCTGTTCGCGGTGTTATGTGCAAGCGCGTCCTACATCACCCTTCCGGCGGTCCAGCGGCTGGCGATCCCCGAAGCCAGCCCGACACTGCCGTTGGCGGCGTCGCTGGCTTTGACGTTTTCGTACAACGCCACCGTCGGAATACCGCTTTATATCGAGATCGCCCGCGTCGCCGCGTGGTGGGGCCTCTAGAGGTCTTAAGCCGGGCCGCGGCCGTCGCCGGTGAGTTTCACCAGCAGGCGCGTGCCGCCCAGCGGGCTGGCATGCAAAGACGCTGCGCCGCCGTGTAATTCGGCCTGCTGGGCGACCAATGCCAATCCAAGTCCCGAGCCGGAACGCGATGCTGTCGATCCGCGGGAGAACCGTTCGAACACCGCAGTGCGTTCCTCCTCGGGTATCCCGACGCCGTTGTCGTCGATCGCGATTTCCACGCCTTCACCGGAAGTGCTGACGTTGAGCCGGATTTCGCTGGCGCCGCCGTGTTTGACGGCGTTGGCGATGGCGTTGTCGATGACCAACCGGAGGCCGGTAGGCAGTCCGATCATCAGCACCGTCGGCGACGGCACCAGCGACACCTGTACGTCGGGGTAAATGCGCAGCGCGTCGTGCGCGGCACGGTCCAACAGCTCCGTGATGTCGAACGGGACGAAATCGTCGATGGTGGTCAGGTCGCCCTGCGCCAGCCTTTCCAGCGCCGTCAATGTCGCTTCGATCCGGCTTTGGGTGCGGATGATGTCGCCGATCACCTCGTGCCGCTGGTCGGCGGCCAGCTCCAAGGTGGACAGCACCTCCAGGTTGGTGCGCATGGCGGTCAACGGAGTGCGCAATTCGTGTGAGGCGACAGCGGCAAAGTCGCGGGCCGATTCCAGCGCTGCCTTGGTGCGCTGTTGCTCGTTGCCGATGCGGGCGAGCATTCCCTCGACGGCTTCGGCGATCTCGACGGCTTCCCGCACACCGCGGACCTGGACCTCGTCCGGGCTGGACTGGGCGTTGATGGCACGCGCCTGCTGCGCGAGCAGCAGGAACGGGTTGACCATGATCAGCGAGATCACCCAGCCGACCAGAATCGTGCCGCCGATCACGCCGGCGCAGATCAGCAACACCCGCAGATGAAGCTCGTTGATGCGATGCTGGGCCTCCGCCAACGGCGCGGCCAGCGCGATCGAGGCCGGACCCGCCGAGAAGGTCCGGACGCGGTATTGCACGCCGTTAATCGTCGTGTTGGCGTAGCCATTCGCGAGCTTCGGCACGACCGTGTTGCTGGGCACGGACACGGTGACGCCCCCGATGCGGGCGGTGCGCACCAAGTCGCCGTCCGACGTGGGTCGGGCGGGGTTGCTGAGCTGCGCGGTGTTGAGCAGGCTGTTGATGTCGCCGAGGCTGCTAACCGAATCCAGGCGGCGGTCGAGTTGGCTGTACTGATCGTTGGTGACGCCGATCCACACCCACGCGCCCAGTGCGAGCACGAGCGCGATCACCGATAGCTGCGAGACGGTGACGATGGTGCGCAGCGACAGCACCCGCGTCGGCAGCCGCATCCCAAAGACGCGGACGTCGGGCTCGATCATCGGGCTCGCAGACCAGCCGCGGAGGCGAATACTTCAAGTTCTCGCTCGATGCCGGATCCGGCGGGCTGATAGGCGATCTCGGTGATGCCCTGCTCGGCGAGGCCGGCGATTTTCTCCGCGACCTGCTCGGCAGTGCCCGTCAGCGCCATCGAGCTGGCCAGCGGGATGAGGTCGGCAACATAGGGCTCGTCACGCGGGTTGGCCTGCACGAGATGCCCGGCATGGATCGCGAGATGCCGCTCGTCCTCGGGAAACTCCTCGACCGCCTTACGCCAGCCTTCCCCGCCCGGGAATGCGTCCACCGCCCCGCCGGCGCGCTCGTACAAGCCGTGGTAGAGCAACACCGCAGCGGGCCCCGCGGCATCGATGACGCGCGGCGACGTCAGGTCCTCGCCGTCGTCGAGCACGGTGCCGAAGCACAGCAGCGCGCGCCAATCGGTCACCTTGACGGCGTCGGGCTGGGGTACGGCGCCGGAGAACACGCCGTCGCCCAGCTCGGCGGCCACGGCCAGCCCCTTGGGGCCTTCGGCGCCGATCAGGATTGGCACCTGGATCGGTCGCAGCGCGCCGAAGCCGGGCAGGTGCAGCATGGAAATCTTCGTGCCCTCCCACTCGGCGGTGTCGCCGGCCAGAAGAGCCCGTAAGCAGCGGACGTACTCGGCGACCTTGCGCCACGGCATCGGCCGCTGGCCCATGGCCATCCGGCCGGTGAAACCTGAGCCGACCGCGACCACGACCCGCCCGGGCGCCTGGCCCTCCAGCTCGGCGATCGCGGCGGCATTGACCATGGGATGCCGCAGGCTGGGAACGAGCACGCCCGGGCCGAGGCCGATGCGCGTGGTGCGCTCGGCGCACCGGGTCAGCACCATCCACACGTCCGGGTAGAGCGCGGGCGAATCGTAGAGCCACGCATGCCGGTAGCCCAGTGCTTCGGCCAGCTCTACGTGGGCCGGGGTACTGGACGACGTGGCAAACGCGCAGGAGATGTCCATCGCCAAACACTAGCCCGGCCGTTGGCGCACGACCTCGCGGTGCCCGGCGTCGAGGCGACGGGTCCAGCCGCGCGCGTCCAGGTGTTCCAGTAGGGGGATCGCGACCCGCCGAGTGGTGCAAAGAGCTTGCCGCGCTTGGCTTGTGGTGAACGGTTGTTCCAGCGTCGCGAGTGCCCGCATCGCCAGCGCGGGCGCGGTGGGCAGTAGCACCACGCCGTCGCGTAGCCGCAGCACCCGTCCGGCGCGCTCGGCCGCGGCCAGTTCGCGGGCGCCCAGCCGCAGCGCCGACAGATCGTCGGCCTCCGGAGCGTGGAACGGCTCTGTTTCTAGCCGCGTCTCGAGCTCGCCGATGGCCGCTTCGGCAATGCCGAGGTCGTCGCCGACGCCGGGTTTTCGGATGTGACCGCCGCCCTGCTCGAGGCCCGCGTCACGGGCGACCGCGTCCAGCAACGACTCGTCCGGCATGCCCAACAGGTCGCGCGCCGCTCCACGAGACAGGCCGTCCGCCAATGGATCTCGGGCGTGCAGCTCATGCACGGCGGTGCGCAGCCGCTGCTGCCAGGCGTCGTAGGTCGGGCCGTGTACCCACCAGCCGTCGAGCACCCGGACTGCCGCCGGCGGATCGGCGTCGCTAAACAGCAGCCCCAACCGTCGGAGGTGAGCAGCTTGCACCGCGCCCCGCCGTGCCACCTCGGACGCCACGTCGCCGCCGGCGTCCATCCCGGCGAGCGACGCGCCCCGGCGCGCGCTGTCCCCACGACGCCTCAGCGGTGGCGGATCGGCGTCGAGCACCTGAGCACCGGCGAGGGCCTGACCGCCGCCGGGGTAGCGCAGGATCAATCGATCGCCGAGGACCAGCGGCAGCCGCCGGTCCAGGGTCAGTCGGCCATGATCGTCGTCGAAAGGTCGCAGCCGGGCGGGCACGGCCGCGGTCCGACGTGCACGAGCAGCTGGGCCGGGGCTTCGGTCAGCGGGCTTCCCGTAACGCGGCGCACGTCGACGATGCGCGTGCTCGGCCACGCGTCGGGTGTGACCAGCGCGTCGCCGCGGTGGACGGCGTCGCGGGACACCCCCCGCAGGTTCAGCGCGACCCGAGCTACCGGTCCGACGGTGGGGTACGCCTCACCCCGGCTCTGCAGTCCACGGATTATCACCGATCGCTTCCGTTGCGCGCCGAGCAGATCCAGCCGGTCGCCGGAGGCGAGCGTGCCCGCCGCCAGCGTCCCGGTGACCACGGTCCCGGCGCCGGTGATGGTGAAGGAGCGGTCGACCCACAGCCGCACCCGCGCGGTGGTCTCGGGCGGGGGCAGCATCGCCAGGAGGTGATCGAGGGCACCGCTTAGTTCGGTTAACCCGCTGCCCTCGATCGCCGACACGATGACGCCCGGCGCGTCGCGCAGCCCGGTCTCCGACAGCTCCTCTCGGGCTTGTTCGAGGACTCGTGCGGCGGCGGCGGGTGCTCGGTCGGCACGGGTGATCACTATCAGGCCGTGTCGAATTCCCAACGCGGCGAGCGCATCTCGGTGGTCGCTGGACTGCTCCTGCCACCCCTCGTCGGCGGCGACGACGAAGCAGACCACCGGCGCCGGCCCCAGCCCGGCCAGGGTGTTGCCCAGGAATCGGTGGTGGCCGGGGACATCGACAAAGGCGACCTGACGACCCGACGCCAAGGTGGTCCAGGCGAAGCCGAGGTCGATGGTCAGTCCGCGACGGCGCTCCTCTTCCCAGCGGTCGGGTTCCATGCCGGTGAGGGCGCGGATGAGAGTGCTCTTGCCGTGGTCGACGTGGCCGGCGGTGGCTATGACGTGTGTGCTCAGCGGGCATCTCCCAGCCACCCCAACGCAGCACGTACGGCGGCCAGCAAGCGCTCGTCGTCGGACTCCGGTATGCAACGCAGGTCGAGCAGGCACGCGCCGTCGTGCACCCGCGGCAACACGGCAGGGTCACCGGCGCGCAGCGGGCCGGCCGCGGCTTCGGGAAGGCGCACCGCCCATCCGGGCAGTGGCACGCCGGGGGCGCCCCCGCCGCCAACCCGGCCGTCGTGCGCGACGACGGACGCGTCCACCGCGGCGGCGAGGCGCTCGGCCCGGGCGCGCAGCCGGTCGGCGTCGGCGTGCAGCGCCTGGGTCACGGGCGAAGCGCCGGCGCGCAGCGTCGCCTCGAGCGAGGCGAGGGTGAGTTTGTCGGCGCGCACCGCGCGCGCCAGCGGGTGCCGTGCCATCCGCGCGACGACGTCGGCGCGACCCAGCACGATGCCCGCCTGCGGGCCGCCCAGCAGCTTGTCACCGCTGGCGGTGACGACGTCGGCGCCTTCAGACAGCGCGGTGGCGGCGTCGGGCTCTTCGGGCAGTAGCGGGTCAGGCTCGAGCAACCCGCTGCCGAGGTCTGCGATCAAGGGCAGGTTGTATGCTGCGGTTAGAGCCTGAAGATCTTGCAGCGCAACGGCTTTCGTAAAGCCTTCGACCCGGAAGTTGCTCTGGTGCACCTTCAGCACACACCCGGTCTGTGGGCCGATCGCGTCGGCGTAGTCCTTCAGATGCGTGCGGTTGGTGGTGCCCACTTCGCGCAGCCGGGCGCCGGTGGAGGCGATCAGGTCGGGCAGCCGGAACCCGGCGCCTATCTCGATCAGCTCGCCGCGACTCACCACCACCTCCGCGCCCGCCGCTAGTGCCGTGGTGGCGAGCACCAGCGCGGCAGCACCGTTGTTGACCACGAGGGCGTCCTCGGCCGCCGGACACGTGGTGAGAAGAGCCTCGCGGGCGGCGACCCCGCGCTTCGAGCGGGTACCGGTGGCGAGGTCGAGTTCCACGTCGACGTAGCCGCTCGCGGCGATCAGAGCCTCGACCGCGCTTGCGGCCAGCGGGGCGCGACCCAGGTTGGTGTGCACGACGACACCGGTGGCGTTGAGGACTGGGCGCAACGTCGTGGCACTGCTTTTGGCGAGTGCGGCCACCAGGGCGTCGGGCACCTGGTCGGGCGTCAGCTCGCCGCGCCGAGCCTGCTCCTGGACATCGCGAACCGCCGTCCTGACGACGTCGTCGCCCAGCCGTGGGCGCGCCGCCTGCACCGCGGGGAGCGCGAGCAAGTGATCGGTGCGCGGAATCAGTCGGCGCGGGTCGACCTGGGTCACGTGCCTCCTCGTTTCGCGGAGGCGGACGGGAATCGAACCCGCCAGACCGAGATGCTCGATCTCACCGGTTTTGAAGACCGGGGGGACCACCAGGAACCCAAACGCCTCCAACGCACAAACTAGCCCGTGGCGGCCGTGGCGGGCGACGTGCGTCGTCACATCCGCCGCAGACAGCGAGTTGTCGCGCGTAGCCGGACAAAGCCCACATACCTCCCGGCCCGGAGCCGCATGTGGCAGGTGTGACAAATACGCTGTCGACATGACCCAGACGCGGCTCACGGGCTACGCGCACGGCGGCGGCTGCGCCTGCAAGATTCCACCGGGTGAGCTCGAAGAAGCGGTCCGCGGTCTCACCGGACAGGCCGGCGAGAACGTCCTGGTCGGGCTCGACGACGGCGACGACGCGGCCGCGGTAAGGGTCGGCGATATCGCCGTGCTGTCCACGGCGGACTTCTTCACACCGGTCGTCGACGACGCGTACGACTGGGGCCGGATCGCCGCGGCCAACGCGCTTTCGGACATCTACGCGATGGGCGGGCGCCCCGTCATCGCCATCAATCTGGTCGGCTGGCCGCGCGATGTGCTGCCGCTCGAGCTGATGACCGAGGTGCTGCGCGGCGGCTTGGCGGTGGCGTCGGAGGCCGGCTGTCCGGTCATCGGCGGCCACTCCATCGATGATCCGGAACCGAAATACGGGATGGCCGTCACCGGTGTGGCTGACCCGGCAAGGCTGCTGCGCAACAACGCCGCTGAGCCGGGCCTGCCGCTCACCCTGACCAAACCTCTCGGCGTCGGGCTGCTCAACAATCGGCACAAACAGACCGGTGAGGTGTTCCCCGAGGCGATAGCGGTCATGACGCAGCTCAACCGTGACGCCGCCGAGGCCGCGGTGGCCAGCGGTGCGCGGGCCGCCACCGACGTGACCGGCTTCGGGCTGCTCGGGCACCTCTACAAGATGTGCCGGGCTTCCAAAGTGGGCGCCGTCGTCGATCGCGCCGCGGTGCCGGTGATCGAGAGGGCGCGTGACGCGTTGCGCGACGGGTTCGTCTCCGGTGGGACTCGCCGCAACCTCGACTGGGTTCGGGCGCAGCTGCAATGCGCGCCGAACATCAGCGAGGATGACCTGTTGTTACTCGCCGATGCGCAAACCTCGGGCGGCCTAGTGGTGGTCGGCGAACTACCCGGTCATCCCGTGATCGGTTACACCGTGGCCGGCGAGGGCATCGAAATCCGTTAGCCAGCAGTCGTGATCGAATCGCCGGTCATACCGGCCGCACGGCGCGCCGCCAGTCTGCGCTTCTGCGGCTCGATCGTGTAGCGGGGGTCCCGCGCGGATTCCTTGCCCGCCTCGAAGACACCGAATCGGGTGAGCGCCGACGCCGCCATGAGCCCCAGACCCGACAGCGCCGCGATGCCCCGGTGCCGCCCGCCGAACAACGTCCCGAGCCCGCCGGCGATCACCAGACGTTCGCTCCACCGCAGCATCCGGCCGGCGTCACCGTGATGCAGCGGCTCGGCAACCACCGGATCCATCCGGCGCTCCATCAGCTTCGTCGCGGCCAAATCACCCAGCACGCCGAGCACGGCCAGCTTTCGGGCGGGCCCGGCCTCGGCGACCGGGGTGGTGATCATCGCCAGCCCCGAGGCCGCCAGACTCGCCGAACTGACGAACACGAACGGCAGCTCTTCGTGCGCGGCGTTCCAGGTCGGGGTCGCGGTGTCGGCGAGCAGCACCGCCGTGTAGACGGCAAGGGGCGGCGCAAAAAGCGCGGCTTCCAATCCGGCGGGCCCCTCCACCGCGCGCAGCACTGACCGCAACGGGCCCAGCGGGATTCGCTCGCCGGTCATGCGATCGATCTCGGACACCGCGGCGACCCCGATGCCGACGCTGAAAGCGCTCAGAATCCACGAGCCGAGGCTCATCGGCGAAGTCAGCTTGATGGTCCGCATCATGTTGACGAAGCGCTCGGGCCTTCCCAGGTCTTTCACCAGCGCCACTGCGCCCAGCATCACAGCGACCAACCCAGACAGTCTTGTGTTGCGGCGCAACGTGTTTCGCCCGGTGAGCTGGGCGCCGGCCGCCAGCAGACCGGAGCCGCCCGCGACACCACCCAGAAACAAGTACGCCGCCACCTCGTGTTCCCACGGCGCCGGCTTGACCACCGGGCGCCCATAGTAACTGGTGAACTCGGCCTCGGGCACCATCGGCATCTCGCGCGAGCCGTCCGCAACGGCTTTGCGGCCCTTACCTTTTCCGTTCCGGCGTCGCTTGCCACCGGAAGGCTCCGGCGGTCGCAGACTGTCGAACTCCGACGTCGTCATCGCCGTTTCCCGGGGCTTCTCCAGAACGCCACCACGGCCGCGCCGAACATCCCGGCCGCAGCGAGGCCGGCCCGCTTGAACATCGTCGGCAAGTCAGCTGTGCACACCCGCGGGTCGGGTGGCAGACCGTAAACCTCCGGTTCGTCCAGCAAGAGGAAGATCGACCCGATGCCACCGACACCGTCGTTCTCATTGGCGCCGTAAAGCCGCGCTTCCGTGCGCCCCTGTGCGTGCAGTTCGGCGACCCGTTCCTTGGCGCGCTCGACCAGCTCGTCGTGGTTGCCGAATTTGATGGAAGTGGTCGGGCAGGTTTGGGCGCACGCCGGTGTCTGGTCTTCGACCAGGCGGTCGTAGCAGAGGGTGCATTTCTGGGCGACGCCCGTGACGAATTCGTGAGCAAGACTGTCCGACTTGCGTTCCGACGTCGCGTACGTTCCGTCACTGCGGCGCTCGACCACGCCGAATGGGCACCCGGCCACGCAGGTTCCGCAGCCGTTGCAGACGTCGTGCTGCACGACCACCGTGCCGAACTCGGTACGGAACAGCGCGCCGGTGGGGCAGACGTCCAGGCAGCCCGCATGCGTGCAGTGCTTGCACACGTCCGAGGACATCAGCCAGCGGAACTCCGGGGTGTCCGGCGGGTTCGAAACAGGGTGGGTGTCGGTATCGTCTGAGAGGTCGCCGGCACCGCCCGGCAGGGCAGGCATTCCCAAATCGATTAGTGCGCGGCCGGATTCGCGTGCTTCCTCGATGCGGTCGCGGCCCTGTTCGATAAAGGCCACGTGCCGCCAGGTGCTGGCGCCCAAATGACCGGTGTTGTCGTAGGACGAGCCCAGCAGTTCCAGGTTCCCGTCACGCGGGTTGTGGTTCCACTCCTTGCACGCCACTTCGCAGGCCTTGCAGCCGATGCAGATCGAGGTGTCGGTGAAGAAACCCTTACGCGGCTTGCGATCACCCCAACCGGCGTCGGTAGCCGGGTCAGTCGGTCCCGTCAGCTGGCCCATGAACTGCCCTAGCCTCCCCTTGCGTCCCGCTCTGTGATTTCCCAGATCTGTCTGGCCGCCTTGCTGATGCGTTCATTGTCCGTCTCGGTGGTGACGCCCGCACGTGACTGGTATTCGGCGATGAGGCGGAGCACGTTCTCGCCCTGCGGTCGCCGGCCCGGCTGGATGTCGCAGGATCCGGCCTTCGACTCCTGGATCTGCGTGTTCGGATCGAGAGTCACGCCGAGCAGATCGTTGGCTGCATCGCCGCTGACCACGGCGTCGCTGCCGACGCCCCAGTGGTAGGGCAGCCCGATCTGGTGCACGGTGTGACCGCCGATGATCAGCGGGGTCATCCGCTCGGTGACCAGCACCCGCACCTCGATCGCGGCCCGGGGCGAGATGAGGGTGGCCCACCCGTAGGGCTCGAGACCGCGCTCGGCGGCCAGCTCCGGGGAAACTTCGCAGAACATTTCGGGTTGCAGCTCGGACAGATAGGGGAGCCAGCGGCTCATGCCGCCGGCGGTGTGGTGCTCGGTGAGCCGGTAGGTGGTGAACACGTAGGGGTACACGTCCGCGCCGGGGTCCCCGGCGCTCGGCGCGCTGAGATTGTCCTTGCGCGGGAAGATGATTCGCGCCGGGCTCTGCTGTTGCGGGTACAGCGCGTTGGCGACGGGCGACTCCTGCGGTTCGTAGTGCGTGGGCAGCGGCCCGTCGACCACGCCCTTCGGCGCGAACAGCCAGCCCTTGCCGTCGGCTTGCATGATGAACGGGTCATCGCCCGCCAGCGCGGCTGGCCCGCCCAGGTCGGGGTCGGGGCGGCTGCCCGGCGCCCGGTCGGCCGGGAAGTCCGGCACGTCATATCCAAGCCACCGGCCCACCTCTTCGGCTCCCACCAGATGTATTTCTTGCGTTCGCTCCATGGCTTGCCGTCCGGGTCGGCCGACGCGCGGTTATAGAGGATCCGCCGGTCGGCCGGCCACGCCCAGCCCCACTCCGACTGGCTGGGTGAGGTGCCGCCGTGTGGCACGCGCCGGGCAGCCTGATTGACGCCGTCGGCGTGCACGCCGCAGTAGATCCAGCAGCCGGCGGCGGTCGACCCGTCGGCGCGCAGCTCGGTGTACGCCGACACTGGCTTTCCGGCGTCGGGCCCGGTGAGGTGATACCCGTTGTATTCGGCCAGCACCGCCTCGCTGTCGATCTCGCCCTGCTCGTCGGTCGGGTAGTCCCACGTCAGGTCTAGTAGCGGCCGGTCGCGCTCGTCGGTCGAACCGGCCAGCCGCGCCCTGATCCGCTTGCCGAGCTCGTAGAAGAACTGCAAGTCGCTTTGGCAGTCGCCCGGCGGCTCGAGCGCCTTGTGCCGCCATTGGATCAGCCGCTGCGTCTGGGTGAAGGTTCCCGCCTTCTCCACGTGCGTCGCCGCCGGGAAGAAGAACACCTCCGTCTCGATGTCCTCGGTTTTCAGTTCGCCCGACGCGATCTCCGGACCGTCCTTCCACCAGGTGGCAGATTCAATCATGTTGAGGTCGCGGACCACGAGCCACTTGAGGTGGGCCATGCCGAGGCGCTGCATGCGCCCGTGGGCCGACCCGACCGCGGGATTCTGGCCCAGCAAGAAGTAACCTTCGACCTCGTCGTCGAGCATTCCCACGACGGTCTGGTAGGTGCCGTGCGGACCGGACAGCCGCGGCAGGTAGTCGTAGGCCCAATCGTTGTCTTCGCGGGCCGCGTCGCCCCACCATGACTTGAGCAGGCTGATCGTGTACGCATCAGCGTTGGCCCAGAAGCCCTTCTGCTTCTTCGACCCGACTGCCTCCAGGTAGTCGGCCAGGGTGTCGTGGGTGCCGGCCTTCGGCATTGGTAGGTAGCCGGGTAGCAGGTTGAACAACGTCGGAATGTCGGTGGACCCCTGAATGCTGGCGTGGCCGCGCAGCGCCATGATGCCGCTGCCCGGGCGGCCCACGTTGCCCATCAAGAGCTGCAAAATTGTTGCGGTGCGGATGAATTGGGCCCCGAGGGTATGTTGGGTCCACCCGACGGCGTACGCGAAGCAGGTAGTGCGCTCGCGCCCGGAGTTGTCAACGATGGAACGCAGCAAATAATCGAAATCCTCGAGGCTGATGCCGCAGACGTCGCGCACCATCTCCGGGGTGTAGCGGGCGTAATGCCGCTTGAGGATCTGGAACACCGTGCGTGGGTGCTGCAGGGTGTCGTCGCGCAGCACTCGGGCGTGGGCGAGCGGCGGACCCCCGCTGCCCAGCGCGTCTCCCGTACCACCGTGGGTGCCGTCGCTCTCCGGTTCGGCTTCCGCTTCCTGGTAAGCCCACGAGGACGGGTCGTACTGCCCGGTCTCTGGGTCGTAGCCGGAGAACAGACCGCCGAGTTCTTCGGTGTCCCGGAAGTTTTCGTTGATCAGCGTGGCGGCGTTGGTGTACGCGACGACGTACTCCTCGAACCACAGGTCGTGGGTGATGATGTGGTTGATCAGGGCGCCGAGCAGCACCACGTCCGAGCCGGCCCTGATTGGGATGTGCTTGTCCGAGACCGCCGAGGTGCGGGTGAAGCGCGGGTCGACGTGGATCAGCCGCGCGCCACGCGCCTTGGCCTCCTCGACCCACTGGAACCCGACCGGGTGGCACTCGGCCATGTTCGAGCCCTGGATGATGATGCAATCGGCGTTGGCCATGTCTTGCAGTGATTGGGTGGCGCCGCCGCGCCCGAAGGAGGCTCCCAGACCGGGAACCGTGGAGCTGTGTCAAATACGAGCTTGGTTCTCGATCTGAATTGCGCCCGCGGCGGTGAAGAGCTTCTTGATCAGATAATTCTCTTCGTTGTCCAGCGTCGCGCCGCCGAGTGAGGCGATGCCCATGGTGCGGCGCAGCAGGTTGCCCTTCTTGTCGATGTCCTGCCAGGTGTTGCGGCGGGACTCGACGAAGCGGTCGGCGACCATGTCGGCGGCGGTGTCCAGGTCGAGGCGCTGCCATTCGGTCGCGCGTGGGGCCCGGTAGAGCACCTCGAGCTGCCGGCCGGGCGAGTTGACCAGCTGCTCGCTGGCAGAACCCTTGGGGCACAGGCGGCCTCGTGAGATCGGCGAGTCGGGGTCACCCTCGATCTGGACGACCTTCTCGTCTTTGACGTACACCCGCTGCCCGCAGCCGACGGCGCAGTAGGGACAGACGCTCTGCACCACTCGGTCTGCCGTCGTGGTGCGGGCAGTGATGGCGCGGGTCTGCTTGGAGGTCACCGCCGTCCCGCGGCCGAACCGGTCCCCAGAACGCAACTGACGGACGACGGGCCATTCCAGGAAAAGCTTCGGCAGGAAATTCTTGGGAGCCATGCCCGAAACGTTAGTGCGCTTCGGGCGCGTGCGCGATGGACACGACCGCGATCACGTCACCGACGCGGCGTAGATCTCCTCGATGTTCGACGCAACCTTCTTGTCGAATTCCGTATCGGCCTGCTGAGCGGTTAGCCCCTCGGTCAACGCCCGCGAGAAGCTCGCGATGAGGCGGTGATTGCGGGCCAGGATCTCACAACTCTCCGCGAGGCTGTAACCGCCGGACAGGGCCACTACACGCAGCACTCGGGGGTGATCGATCAGTGGCGCATAGAGGTTGTCTTCGTCGGGCAACGTCAGCTTGAGCATGACCTGTCGGTCGTCGGGGAGCGCGTCGAGCTTCGCGTTCAGCGCGGCCACCAGCAGAGCGTCGGCCTTGGGTTTGTCCGGGCTCTTGATGCTGACCTCGGGCTCGATGATCGGCATCAGCCCGGCAGCGGCAATGGTGTCCGCGTACTCGAATTGCTGGTCGACGATGGCCTTGATGCCCTGCTCGTCGGGCTCCTGGATGAACGAGCGCATCTTGGTGCCGAAGATGCCCTTCTCGACGGCCCGTCCCAACAGGGAGTCGAGCTTCGTCATCGGCTTCATCAGCTGCACGCCGTTCTCGGCGTCGCTGAGCCCCTGGTCGACCTTCACGAACGGCACGATGTGCTTCTGCTTCCACAGGAACGCAGCGGACTCCTCGCCGTCGATCGTGCGGTCCATGGTCTGCTCGAACAGGATGGTCGCGATGACTTTGTCACCGGTGAAGCTCGGAGCAGAGATCAGCCGCGCGCGCATCTGATGGATGAGGTCGAACATCTGCTCATCCCCGTCGTATTCGTCTTCCTCAATGCCGTAAAGCTTGAGGGCTTTGGGCGTGCTGCCGCCGCTTTGGTCCAGCGCGGCGATAAAGCCGCGCCCCGACGACATCACCTCGCGTTGCTCGTCGTTCACTGTGATCCTTCCGTCGTTGGAGGCCTTCGCGCGGGTTCCAGCATCGCGCACCGGCGCCCGATCCGGCTACCACCTGCGGACAAGTTGAAACGGGCTAGCCGGCCGCTGATCGCCTGGTTCGCCGCACTGCGGTCACCTCGGCATGGGGCAGGACCGTGGTCGCCTGCTCGAGAACGTGGCGCCCCGACACCGGGACGTCGCTCATCGACGCGCCCACTCCTCGGCGAGCAACTCATACGAGCGCACCCGGTCGCGGTGGTCGTGCGTGATCGTCGTGACGATCAGCTCGTCCGCCTCGGTCGCATCGCGTAATCGCTCGAGCTGGTCGGCAACCTGGGCTGCGGTTCCGACGAACTGGGTCTCGACGCGATCCGCGACGAGCTCGCGATCCGCGTCGGTCCAGCAGTGGGCGCGGGCCTCGTCCGGAGTGGGAAACGGGATCGCACCTTCGGCGGTGCGGATGCTGCGCACCCACGGACCGTACCCCGCAGCCAGCTCACGAGCGGTGGCCTGGTCCTCAGCGACGACGACGTCCGCCGACACAGCGACATACGGCTGGTCCAGCTCGGCCGAGGGCCGAAACGCGGCTCGGTAACCATCGGCCGCTTCCAGGACGGTGGCCGGGGCGACGTGATAGTTGGCGGCGAATCTCAGACCCCTTCGCCCGGCGACGACGGCACTCTCCCCTGCGCTACTGCCCAGGATCCAGACTTGGAGGTCCGCGCCCCCACCGGGCACCACACGCGCCTCGTGACCGTCGGCGGAATACGTGTCGGCGATCAGCGCGAGGACGTCGTCGACCTGCTCGGTGTAGTTCTGCGATTGCGCCCCCGGCAGCTGCAGTAAGGCCTTGTGCAGCGCCATGCGCGGCGACTTCAGCAGCGGCCTCGGGTCAAACCTCGCCGGGATCAACAGGCCGTTCGGTGTGCGCCCGTTGCTCAGAGTCCGTTGTGCAGCCCGCGGTGCCGGGGCCGTCCGCGCCGGTTCACGGGGCTTTCCACCGGAACGTCCCAAGCCCAGGTCGAAGCGGCCCGGGTAACGCGCATCCAGGAGGCCGAACTCCTCTACGGTGGCCAGCGCGGTGCGGTGTCCCATTTGCACTGCGCCCGAACCGAGTCGGATCGTCGAGGTTTCGGCGGCGGTCAAGGCCAGCAGCACGGCGGGCGAGGTGCCGGCAACCCCGGGATTGAGATGGTGTTCGGCAAACCAGTAGCGCGCGTAGCCCAACGCCTCGGCGCGCTGGGCGAGATCGATGCTGTTGCTTAAAGCCTGCGTCGCCGTCGAGCCCGACGAGATCGGGACCAGGTCGAGCACGGCTAGCGGAGTCGTCATGGCGGTTACGAAGCCACCCCGGTCGAGGCATTCCGGTCGGCGGACCGCCGCGGTACCGGCAGCGGCGCCAGACCCAGATGCTCGCGCAGCGTGGTGCCGGTGTAGTCGGCCCTGAACACGCCGCGCTCCTGCAGCAGCGGCACGACCTGGTCGACGAACGGATCGAGCCCGCCGGGCGTGATGTGCGGAACGAGAATGAACCCATCGCTCGCGTCGGCCTGGACGAGGTCGTTGATCGTCGCCGCGACCGTCTGCGCTGACCCCACGAAGGATTGGCGTCCGGTGACCTCGACGATCAATTCGCGGGTGGTCAGATTCTCTGCTTCGGCTTTAGCCCGCCATTCGTTGGCGATTGCGATCGAGTCCCGGAACATGCGCACGCTGGCCCGGCCGCGAGAGATGGTGTTCTCTCCCACCGCGGGGTCGACGCTGGGCAGCGGCCCGTCCGGATCGTGATCGGAAAGATCGCGGTTCCAGAGCTGTTCGAGGAACTTGATCGCCGTTTGCGGCGACACCTGGGCGAACCGCACCTCGCGCGCGATCTCGGCCGCCTCGTCGTCGGTGTCGCCGATGACGAACGTGGCGGCCGGCAGGATGAGCAACTCGTCGCGACGGCGCCCATAGCGGGCAAGACGGCCCTTGACGTCGGCGTAGAACGCTTGTCCTTCTCGCAAGGTGCTGTGCCGGGAGAAGATCGCGTCCGCGGCGGAGGCTGCGAAGTCCCGGCCCTCGTCAGAATCGCCGGCTTGGAAGATCACCGGACGCCCCTGGGGGCTTCTCGGAACATTGAATCGGCCGCGGATGTCGAAATGCGCATCCTTGTGTGCGAATGCGCCGGCCTGCGGATCGGCCAGGAACACCCCCGTCGCCTTGTCGGCCACGATCTCATCACCGCGCCAGGAGTCAAAGAGCTCGTGTGCCGTCCGCAGGAATGTCTTGGCCCGCTCGTAGCGCTCGTCCTCTGCCAGGAATCCGCCGCGGCGAAAGTTCTCCCCGGTAAACGCATCCCAGGACGTCACCACGTTCCAGGCGGCACGGCCCCCGGAAAGATGGTCCAAAGACGCGAACTGCCTTGCCACCTCGTAGGGCTCATTGAAGGTCGAGTTGATCGTGCCCGTGAGGCCCAACCGGTCCGTGACTGCCGCCAGCGCAGCCAGGACGGTGAACGTGTCGGGGCGACCGACCACGTCGAGGTCGTAGATTTCGCCGTTCTGCTCACGAAGCCGCAGACCCTCGGCGAGGAACAGGAAATCGAACTTGCCCCGCTCTGCCGTCTGGGCGAACTGCGCAAACGAACTGAACTCAATGTGGCTGCCGGCGGCTGGGTCGCTCCACACAGTGGTGTTGTTCACGCCCGGAAAATGTGCGGCCAGGTGAATCTGCTTGATCGGCTTGCTCATTCGTTGATCCTTGGATCTCTGTAGGTCACGCGGCTGCGTAGCGGTTTTCGGGACGCCTCAAACCGAGCAACCCGCGAAGCGTGTCGGCCGGATAGGCGGTGCGGAAAAGCCCTCGGCGGCGCAGTTCGGGAACCAGGCCCTGAGTTATCTGGGTCAGGTCGTGCGGCAGCGCGGCGGGCCGCAGCCGGAACCCGGACAGCCCGTCAGCATTCCGCTCCTGCAACAGGTCGGCCAGCTCGGCGGGAGTACCGACGAAAATCTCTGCGTCGCTGCGGTATTCGTGCCCGGCGAGATCATCGAGTCGGCGTCGTCGGGCATGCGCCGCTTGCGCGGTGTCATCCAGGAACACGACCAGGTCACCGAAAATGTGTAAAGTCTCCCGGCTTCGGCCGGCGGCCCACTGCAGCGCCCTGATCTCGCCGACCATGTCGGCCACCTGCGCGGCGTTGTGTGGCGTGACGAATCCGACGTCGGCGCTTCCTGCGATCAATTCATAGGAACTGCCGCCGTGGCCCAGGACGGCGACGATCGGCTGGCCCTGCGGGGGACGAGGCGTAATCGAGGGTCCTTTGACGGAGAACCACCGACCCTCAAAATCGATGTAGTGCAGCTTGTCCCTGTCGACGAACCGCCCGGTGGCGACATCGCGAATCTCGGCGGTGTCCTCCCAGCTGTCCCACAAGCGGCGCAGCACCTCAACATAATCCGCGGTCTCGGCCAACAACTCGTCGACACCGGGCAGGTCGCGACGCCCAAAGTGCGCCGCCGAATCGGGGCGAGCCGAGACTTGAACTCGAACTCCAGCTCGGCCTGTGCTGACGTAATCAAGCGTGGCAATCGACTTCGATACATGGAACGGCTCAGTGTGAGTGACGGTGGCCGTCGGCACGAATCCAATTCCCCTGGTGCGCGGCGCGATCCGGGCCGCGATAAGCACCGCGTCCAACCGGCCGCGGACACGGTCGATTCTATGGTCGGGCTCAAAAACGTTGTCAGACTGCTCGGACTGCATAGTCAGCGAGTCCTCGATCGTCACGAAGTCCAGCGATCCGCGCTCGGCCTCAGCGGCCAAATCGCTCCAGTAGCCGGCCTCGAACAACTCAGTGGGACGAGCGTCGGGCTCACGCCACGCAGCGGGATGCCACCCGGCACCCTCCAACGCCACTGCCAGGTGCAAGGAGTCAGACAAATCAGGCATAGCGGCCTGCCTTCCTACGGATACGACGCCCGGGACAGTCGCGGCACCAGCGGACGTCCCCAGATATCAATAACTAGCGGAAGCGCCGGTCAATTCCAGGGCAGTCGCCGAACCACCACCGCATACGGCCCCTACCACCCGATACGCAGCGATGCCGCTGAAATCATCCGGATTTCAACCGGCCTTCGCCAACAGCGGCAGCACGCCCTCGGCGAACCAATAGGCTTCCTCCAGGTGCGGGTAGCCCGACAGGATGAACTCGTCGAAGCCCAGCGAATGGTATTCGCCGATCAGGTTCGCGACTTCCTGATGGCTGCCTACCAAAGCAGTTCCAGCACCCCCGCGAACCAGGCCCACCCCGGCCCACAGATTCGGGTAGATCTCTAGCTTGTCGACTGCGGCCGCCGTGCAGCGCAGTCATTCGTCGCTGCCCCTCCGATTCCGAACTGGCGTGCAGTGCAGTGGCTTTGGTGATCTGTTCGTCGGTGAGGTCGGCGAGCATCTCGTTGGCGACGGCCCAGGCCGCCGCCGAGGTGTCGCGGCTGATGGTGTGCAGCCGAATGCCGAACCGGACGTGGCGGCCACGGTTGGCGGCTTCTGCTCGTACCTTTTCGATCTTCTCGGCTGCGGCCTGCGGCGGCTCACCCCACGTGAGATAGACGTCGGCGTACTCGGCCGCGATCGGCAACGCCGCCCCCGAGGAGCCGCCGAAGTAGATCTGCGGCAACGGATCCGGCGGCGCCGACACCCGGGCGTCGGAAACGGTGTAGTACTCGCCGTTGAAGTCCACCGAATCCTGCGTCCACACGGAAGTGACGATCTGCAGGAATTCGGCGGTGCGGGCGTAACGCTCGTCGTGGCCGAGAAAGTCGCCGAAACGGCGTTGCTCGGCATCGTCACTGCCGCTCACGACGTTGAGCAACACCCTGCCTTCGGAGAATCGTTGCAGTGTCGCGGTCTGTTGCGCGGCCAGTGTGGGAGGGATCAAACCCGGGCGAAACGCGACCAGGAACTTCAGCTTCTCGGTCTCGGCCAACAGAGCAGCCGAGGTGAGCCACGCGTCTTCACACCAGGTCCCGGTCGGGGTCAGGACCCCCTCGAAGCCCAGGCGGTCGGCGGCGCGGGCCACCTCAGCCAGATAGCGGCGCGAGGGCGGCCGAAAACCGTGCGGAATCGCGCGGTTTGTCGATGCATGCGACCCGCCGACGATCGAGCGGCTGTCACCGGTGGTGGGCAAGAACCAGAAAAATCGAGGAGACATCTTTCTCGACGCTAGGTTGCGATCGGGCAGAGAACAAGTTGCGCTCTGGGCGGATTTAACCCGCGCCACATCAGACAGGCCGGAGTATTTTGAGCCAGGCGCCGCCGCCGCACGACCTCATTGCGCCCGAACGAATCCCACACCGGTTGCCGAGTTGACTCCCGCGTCCTGCGCCACCGTGCTCGCCGCCTCCGGTTGGACCGCTCCGTCGGGCAGTGTGGCGGCGGGGATTGACTTGATGCGGTACAGGAAATCGGTGGCCGTCTTGATCAGATCGGCGCTCGCCCCGGTAGGGACGAAGGGGAGGCCCATTGCCGGGCCACGGCGCGCGAGTTCCCGCGCGTAGGACGCACCCAAGCCGCAGGCGCCGCCGCGTCACGATCGCCACACGGTCCGCGAATGATGGTCGCCGTCAACGTTGGCTTTGCCTTCCTACTGACGTGAGTATCCTCTACGACAATGGAGCCGCACCCGGTGGCCGCGCGCAGCCCTGTACCACCAACGCGAGCATGCCTGACGATGCTCGTGCGGCAGTAGAGTTGGCCACGAGCCATTTCGGCCGACTGAATGTCGTCGTCGCAAACGCCGGCATCGTCCATGCCGATCCGTTTGAATATTGGTCCGCGGCTCGGCGACGTTCGGCCACTAGAGCGTCGGGGCGAGCGACTTGATGACGGTGCGGGCGGTCAGTTCCGCCCGGCAACGTGAGTAGGCGCGTCCTTCATACAATATGGCGTAGACGATCCCACCAACAATAGCGTCGGCCGCGGCTTGGGCGGTCGGCTCAGCCACGTCCCCGGCTACCAAACGTGCTTTCACGGTCTCCTGTAACGGCGTGCTGAACGCGGCGCGCAGTCGCGCCGCAGCGTCTTCGTGTGCCAGCGAAGCGGCCATCAAGATGCGCAGCATCGCCAAGTTGTGCTCAGTGGTGAGGGTGGCCGCGAGATTCCGCGCCCACGCGACGAGATCCAAGGCCAGGTCCTCGGTGTGCGCCACGGCCCTAGGGATTTTGCCGACAGTCTCGATGAGCACCTCGGCGACCAGCGCAGGGCGATTGATCCACCAGCGATAGATCGTCTGCTTGCCGACTCCGGCACGCACGGCGACTGCTTCGATGGTAAGGCCGTCGAATCCGTGCTCCAGCAATAGTTCACGGGTAGCCGTCAGGATCGCCACTCGCGACTTTTCGTTTCGCCGCCGCACCGCAGTCACCTCGGTGGGCACATCCGACCAACTATTCTCACCCAGGAGTTTGAACCACTCACCGAAGTTCCAGCCCTCTCGCCAAACCGCACTGCGGAAGTGCACCGCCGATCCTGATGCGACGATGAGATGGCGCCCCGTTGATTCACCCCGCACATCTACGCGGCTATTTCAGGGCCACCCGGTTGCCGTGCTCGAGTGCCCGCACAACGACTTTCACGCCTAGCGGTTCCCCCTCAGCAAGCAGGGTCACCAAATCCTCGTCCTCGGAGGTCGCAATGAATCGACTGTTGTCCGAGTCGAGTCGGCCGATGACCACGCCCGTCGTGGTGGGCCAGTCGTAGTGCACGGTGTAGGTCTCGATCGTGGCGTCGCCGTCCGCGACACGAGTGACGGGCTCTGTGGGCAGAGAGTTGACCGACTCCTGCATCTCGCGGCTGCGGTCGCGCCGCCATCGCTGTGGCGTGGTGGAGTACACACCAACCGAGCACTTGGACATAACGCCACCGGTGGCACTGACGAAGCCGAAATCGCCGGGCCGATCCCGCATCTGGCATATCGTCTCGGCAATGCCGTGCATCGAGTAGTTGTTACCCGCCCCACCGAAGTACGGGAGGCCACCGGTCAGGGTCAAACCGCGAGGGTCGTCGGGGGCGATACCGAGGTGGTCGCACATATCGAACACGGATATCGGGAAGCAGCTGTACAGATCTAAAGTGGCAATCTCGTCGGCTGTGACGCCGGCAACCGCCAACGCTTCGCGCGCAGCCATTTCCGCGGTGCGGCTTCGGCCCAGATCGGGGCGCGCGAGCAGCGGCTGCTCTGTCATATCGGCGTGACCGCAGAGATATACCCACTTCTCCTGTGGCACACCCAGACGGCGCGCCTCGCCCACCGCCATGACTAGCACCGCAGCACCCTGGTTCACCAGGTCGCGGGCGACGAGCATCCTCGGGTACGGAGCACAAATCAGCCGGTTGTTCGTGTCGACGGTGATGAGCTCGCCCACCGAACGCTCGACGGGTGACGCGGCGAACGGATTCTTGGCCGCGACCTTGGTGAAGGGCGACATCAATTCGCCCATCTGGCACAGATACTCACGCGGTTTCGTGCCCTGGTAGCTGCGTCGTGCGTTCTCCATGACGCCGAACTGGGCAGCCGGCGACGTCATGCCGTGCACGATGAGGTATTCGTCGATGACGTCTTCCAACCCGTATCCGCGGTCCTCAAGTTGTCCCTCGACGAGCTCGGTGAAGTCCGGCTTGGGGTCTGCGTCGGCCAAATGACGCAGCGTTGACATGTTGTCGGAGCCAAATATCAGCGCGTTCCCGATCTGGCCTGCCGCGATGGCGGCGGAGAACTCGTTGAGCAGCCGCTGCGGGCCCTGGCCACCAACGACATCGAGGACTGCGCGGGCCGAGCCGGCGCCGACCCGGTTGGCCACCGAGCGCGGATAGTTCGTCGACCGTCCCAACACTCCCGGACCGTCGCGTCCAGTGATCTCAAACTGACGAGTGCCCGCCACGAGTTGGATGGCCTCGGCGATCGCACCGATGTGAGGTGCAGCGCAGTCGAGAAGCGCGGCCTGTGCCGCGGCGGTCGCGAGATCGACCGCTGACATCGCGCGGTAATCGGCGTCACCGATGCGTTCAGCTGCCTGACCCACACCGACAACCACAGGAGTACGCG
>CAVZSJ010000009.1:0-331139 GCA_963777885.1 uncultured Actinomycetota bacterium | reverse complement strand
CCCGGTAGTCGATGTAGGCGTCGGGAGTGAAGACCTTGTCGAGATCGTCGAATCGGCGCTGGTCGATCGCGGTGGAGTAGTCGACCAGCAGCTGCTGGATCTCAAGGCGGTCGGAGATCTCTTCCAGGCTCAACATGGCTTGATTCAACACGGTGGTCCCGCAAGGCACTGACACCGAATTGCGCACCGGGACATGCGGCCATCGGAAACCTCGTCGCCCTCTGCTGAGGAATCAGCGCGGAAGCTAAACTCAGCGCCCATGCGCAGGCTCATGGGTGCCAGGAATGCCATAGTCGCCCTGCTCACGGTCATCGCCACCGTCGGCGCTCCTCCTGTCCGGGCCGACGTCGACGTGCAACCGGCCGGATCGCTGCCGATCCCGGACGGACCGGCGCAGACCTGGATCGTGGCCGACCTCGACAGCGGTCAGATTCTGGCCGCTCGGGACCCGGATGCGGTCCATCCCCCCGCCAGCACCATCAAGGTGCTGTTGGCGCTGGTGGCCCTCGACGAGCTGAACCTGAACTCCACCGTCGTCGCCGATGTCGCCGACACCGAAGTGGAGTGCAACTGCGTCGGCATCAAACCTTTCCGCAGCTACACCGCGCGCCAACTGCTCGACGGCCTGCTGTTGGTTTCGGGTAACGACGCCGCCAACACCCTGGCGCAGATGCTGGGCGGCCCAGGCGCCGCCGTGGCCAAGATGAACGCCAAGGCCGCGTCGCTGGGGGCGACGAACACCCACGCCGCCACGCCGTCCGGGCTGGATGGACCAGGCGGCCCCGGCGACACGACGGCGCACGACTTGGCCGTCATCTTCCGGGCCGCGATGGGCAACCCCATGTTCGCGCAGATCACCGCGGAGCCGTCGGCGATGTTCCCCACCGATCACGGCAACGAACCGATCCTCAACCAGGACGAGCTGCTGCGCCGCTACCCCGGCGCCCTGGGCGGCAAGACGGGCTTCACTGATGCCGCGCGCAAGACGTTCGTGGGCGCCGCCGCACGCCCAGGTGTTCAGGGCCGCCGGCTGGTGATCGCCATGATGTACGGGCTGGTGAAACCGGGCGGCCCGACGTATTGGGATCAGGCCGCCGGCCTGTTCGACTGGGGTTTCGCGCTCAGTCCGCAGTCCACCGTCGGTTCGCTGTAACTTCTCGCTAGAGGCTTGTGTTCGGCAGCGCCGCGGTCAGCAGCGCCGACAGCACCGGAATCCGTTGCTCTGCGATCTCCGGCTGCGGCAGCACTCCCTCCACCAGGGCGGCTCCGTCGAACACGTTCGTCAACAGCGCCACGATCACCGGAAACGTTTCCTTTGGGAAGCTCTCCGCGCCCGGCAGCGCCCGGGCCGCGTCGTGAATCTTCGCCGAATACTGCCCGAGCTCGTGTTGCATTGTGTCCCTGAGCTTCTCGTCGGTGCGCGCGGCGATCAACAGTTCGTAGAGGACGGCGTTGGTCGACCCGCTGGTGATGTCCCGCAGGATCGCCAGCGCCGCTTCCAGCGCCGGCCGATCGGCGGGTATCTCGGCGACCTGCTTGGTGAACGTTTCAATCTGACGCCGCAGCACCTCGGACGCCGTGGCTGCCATGAAGTCGCCCATCGTCTCGAAGTGACGGAACAGGGCGCCGACCGACATCCCGGCCCGTTTGGTGATCACGGCGGCCGACGCCCGGGCGTATCCGACCTCGACGATGGTGTCGATGCAGGCCTCGAGCAGGCGCCCGACCGTTTCCTCGCGGCGCTGCGCCTGGGTCCTGGCCATGTCAGGCGCCGACACCCACGGCGGCGGGGCGCCGCGCCCCCGTGGACCGCACACCCGCGCGCAGGTAGCGGCCGGACTGCACGGTCTCCCCGTAGCCCTCGCGGAACTCTCCGTTACGGAACACGACCGCACCGCCTACGCCCGTCGCGACCACAGCCGCGTCGTTGCGGTTGACCATGCGCCGCAGGCCGCCGTAGAACGGGACCTCGTCCTCGTAGTAGCCGTCCACCGACTCATCGAGGCCGGCCGGGTCGACCACGACAAAGTCCGCCCGATCACCCTCGCGCAGCGTGCCGGCGTCGATGCCGAACCACTCCGCGAGCTCGCCGGTCAGGCGGTGCACGGCGCCTTCCATGGACAGGAACGGCGAACCGTCCCGGTGGGCGTCCCGCGCGCGCTTGAGCAAGCGCAGGCCGAAGTTGTAGAAGGCCATGTTGCGCAGGTGCGCGCCGGCGTCGGAGAAGCCCATGTGGATGCTCTTTTCGGCGGCGAGCGCGTTGAGCAGCTTGGGCCGGTGGTTGGCGACGGTGGTGGTCCACCGGACGTTGCGCTCACCGTTCTCGACCAGCACGTCGAGGAACGCGTCGAGCGGGTGCAGTCCGCGCGCGTCGGCGATCGCGCCAAAACTCTTGCCGATCAAGGACTTATCGGGGCACTCGACAATGACGGCGTCGTGGAAGTCGCGGTGCCACAACGACGGTCCGAGCTTGAGGCGGTCGAACTCGCGTCGGAATTTCCGCCGGTATTCCTCGTCGGCCAGCAGCTCGTTGCGCTCCAGCTGGTCGCGCAGATGCAGGGCCGCCGTACCCGCGCCGAACTCCTCGAAGACCGGCAGATCGATTCCGTCGGAGTACAGCTCGAACGGGACCGGCAGGTGCTGGAAGCGCACGCTGGAGCCCAGGAACTTGTTCGCCAGGCGCGTGGCAGGCCCGAAGACGTAGACCGCGAGCGGCATCGACTTGGCGTCGGCCGACACCAGCAAGCTCATTCGAACGCCCTTGCGGCGCCCGAAGATCCGGCTGCTGGACAAGAAGAACAGCAGCGCCGACACCGCGTTCTCGACATCGGGTGCGCTCTGCAGAATCCGGCCCCGCTTGCGCAGCACCTTGATCAGCTTGCGCCGCTCGCGCCACGTCGCGAACGTGGACGGCAGCGCCCGCGACCGGAAGCGCTCTCCGTCGAGCTTGTCGATCGCCGCGTCCATGCCGGACATGCCCAGCATCCCGGCCTCGAGCGCGTGGTCGAGCAACGTCGCCATTTTCTTCAACTCGGCATCGGTGGGCCGCACGGAGTCGTCGGTGGCGCGTTCGAGTCCGAGCACGGCGGTCCGCAGGTCCGAATGACCAAGCAGCGAGCTGACATTCGGCCCGAGCGGCAGCGCGTCGATCGTCTCGATGTATTCGGCGGGCGTCGACCAGTTTTTATTGGCTTCCAGCGCGCCGAGGACGTACTTGCGCGGCACCGCCTCGACTCGGCTGAACAGGTCGGCGGCATCCTCGGCGTCGGCGTACACCGTCGACAGCGAGCAGTTGCCCAGCAGCACCGTCGTGACCCCGTGGCGTACCGATTCCCGCAGACCGGGGTCCAGGAGCACCTCGGCGTCGTAGTGGGTGTGCACGTCGAGGAAGCCCGGCAGGATCCACTTGCCCGCCGCGTCGATCACCTCGGGGCAGCCGGTCTCGTCCAGCATCCCCGGGCTGACAGTGGCGACCACCCCGTCGCGGATGCCCAGGGTGCGCGTGTGCGGCGCGTTGCCCGTGCCGTCGAACCACAGCCCGTCGCGAATGATCACGTCGTAGATCACTGCTTCCTCCAAGGTTGGTTGCCAGCGACGCTAACATAGATAGCGATCACTCGCAATCTTTTGTGAATCAGCGCCCCGGGTTCGGCGGAGTGATGGTGGCCGGGTCGGGCACGTCGACGGTCGCCGGCACGTCGCCGTCGCGTGAGGCCAGCGCGGGAATCCGGATGACCGCCGCTCGCTGACCGCACTCATTGGTCTGCACCCTGACTTCCTCTTCGCCGATGAAGTCGCCTTGCGGTCGCGGTCTCAGCGACAGCACCTGCGAGGTGGTCTCCGTCTGTCCGATCCCGTTCCCCGCGACGCAGGGGAACTGGCTGGTTTCCGGCTGGGATTGCCACTGCCCGTCGCCGAACTGCATGACGAGCGGGCTGCTACCAGGTGACATCGCTTGCGTGTGGTCGTCGTCGTCGAGTTGCGTGGCGGCGGCCGTGCATGCCGCGGCGGTGCACGACGAGCGGAAAGCCCACCAGGTTTGCACGTTCGGTGGTTGCGGGTCGGGGACGTAATTGAACGTCTGCCTGTCGCGTTGCACCTCGAGGCGATAGGTGCCGTCGAGTGGCACGGGCGGCGTCGGTGTGCTGCTGCTCGGCGGTAGCGCCGCAGGCGCCCCGGATGTAGGGGCCTTCGGCGGGCCGGCTTGCGCGGCGGTCGGTTCGGTCCTGTCCCGGATCACAATGCCGACGGCGACCAGCACGACGAGCATGACCATCGCCGCGGCCGAGAGCCACAGCCCCGTTTTGCGCCGCTTCCTGGGTGCGTTGTTGGGTGCGTTGTTGGGTGCGGAAGCCGGGGGCTCTCCGGAGAGCATCACCGGGGGCGGGGTCGGCACGGCCGGCGTCTCGCGGTCCGGCTTGGCGTGGCGCGGCCCGGCAGCCGGGGCGTGAGCGGGGTAGGCCGGGTATTCAGCGCTCAGGACGGCCGCGGGACTGCGATCGCCGGTCGGCACGCCGGCCTGTTCGTTGGCCGCCGCCGCGAAGTCGCCACAGCTGTCGAACCGGTCGGCGGGAGCTTTGGCGAGCGCCCGGGAGAACACACCGTCGAGGCGCGCCAGCTCGGGACGCTGATCGCTGAGCCGGGGCGGATCGTCGAACGGCGGTGCGCCGGTCAGCAGGTGAAAAGCGGTGGCGGCCAGGGCGTACTGGTCGGCGTGCCCGTCGATGTCCGCGCCGCTCAACTGTTCGGGCGCGGCGTAGCCGACGGTGCCGCCCCGAGGCGCTATCCCGAAGTCGGCCAACAGGATTCGTTGCTCACCTGCTCCGAGACTGGTCAGCAGGATGTTGGCGGGTTTGACATCGCGATGCAGCAGCCCGCGATGGTGGGCGTGGTCGAGGGCCGACGCGACGGCACTGATGACCGCCAGCACCTCGCCGGCCGACGAGACCGCCGGAAAGCGCTCGGCCATCAGCTGCGCGGCACTGCTGCCCTCGACGTAGTCCATCGCGGTCCACAACCGTCCGCCGAACTCGCCGCGCGCGTGCACCTCCACAATGTGCGGCTGATAGACATTCGCGACCAGGGCCGTCTCCGTCTCGAACCGCTGCCGGAATTGGTCGTCCGAGGACAGCTGCGGCGAAAGAACTTTCAGCGCCACCCAGCGTTGCGATCGCGGATCTTGAGCGAGGTAAACCTCACCCGTCACTCCGACACCCAGCCTTCGCGCCACCGTGTAACCGGCGAAGGTCGCGCCGCTGGCTAACGCCATCCTGAGAGCCTAGCCGCCGGCCGGACAACCCGCGCGCCTGGCGTATCAGGGCCGAAAGGTCTTGCCGCGCAGGATTACGAGATCAGGGTGGTTGAGCACTCCGGGCCCTTCCCGCGGGTCGCTCGAGTAGCACAACAGGTCGGCCGACGCGCCGTGATCCAGGCCGGGCCGGCCCAGCCAGCGGCGGGCATCCCAGCACGCCGCACCCAACGCCTCGGTGGGGCTCATGCCGATCCCCTTGAGCGCCTCGACCTCGTCGGCGATCCGCCCGTGAGCGATCATCGTGCCGGCGTCGCTGCCGGCGTAAATCGACACGCCCGCCTCACGCGCCGCCGCGATGCGCGGCACGGCGCGGGCGTACAGGTCGCGCATGTGAGCCGAGTAGGCCGGATAACGCGCGGCCGCCTCGGCGATGCCGACGAAGTTCTCTGCGACGTTGATCAGCGTCGGAACCAAGGCGGTGCCGTGCGCCACCATCAGGGCGATGGTGTCGTCGGTGAGCCCGGTGCCGTGTTCGATGCAGTCGATGCCAGCGTTGATCAGACCGGGCAGCGCGTCCTCGCTGAAGACGTGCGCGGTGACCCGGGCCCCGTGCGCGTGCGCGGCGTCGATCGCGGCCTTGAGCACGTCGTCGGACCACAGCGGAGCGAGATCGCCGACCGAGCGGTCGATCCAGTCCCCCACCAACTTGACCCAGCCGTCTCCGCGACGCGCCTCCTCGGCGATCGCCGCCGGCAGCTGGGACTCGTCTTCGAGCTCGACGGCGAAGCCCTTCTGGTAGCGCTTCGGTCTGGCCAAATGCTTTCCCGCGCGGATGATCCGCGGCAGGTCCTCGTGGTCGTCGAGGCTGCGGGTGTCGGTCGGTGAGCCGCAGTCCCGCAACAGCAGCGCGCCCACATCGCGCTCGGTCTCGGCCTGCGCGATCGCGTCGTCGAGGGGGATCTCGCCATGGCCGCCGAGTCCGACGTGGCAGTGCGCGTCCACCAGGCCCGGCAGGATCCAACCGCCTCCTGAAGCCCCGAAGACGGTATCGGCGCCGGCGACCGGCTCGCGGCTGATGTGGCCGTCGACGATCCAGAGTTCGATCGCGTCCTCGTCGGGCAACCCGAAGCCTCGCACGTGCATCCGCACGATACGGCTACTTTCTGCCTGGGTTCCCCGGGAATTTCAGCTTGGACAGATCGAAGTCGGCCAGCCCAGGTGGCAGCTCGTTGAGCCCTTCGGGCATCTGCGACAGGTCGGGGAACCCAGCCGGCATGCCCGGCATGGCTGGCATACCAGCGCCGAATGGGCTCTTGGTCTTCGGCGGCGTCGGTCCGCGTGCGCCTTTCTTAGCTTTCTTTCCAGCCTTGCCTTTGGCGCCCTTGCTCTTCCGCGTTGCCGACTTGCGGCCCATGCCGGGAATGCCCATGCCCCCGAGCATGGACGACATCATCTTGCGGGCCTCGAAGAAGCGGTCGACGAGCTGGTTCACCTCGGTGACCGTCACACCCGAGCCGTTGGCGATGCGCAGCCGGCGCGAGGCGTTGATGATCTTGGGGTCGGCCCGCTCTTGTGGCGTCATCCCCCGGATGATGGCCTGCAGCCGGTCGAGTTGGCTGTCGTCGACGGCGGCCAGCGCGTCCTTCATCTGCCCGGCGCCGGGCAGCATGCCCAACAGGTTGCCGATCGGGCCCATCTTGCGCACGGCGAGCATCTGCTCGAGGAAGTCCTCCAGAGTCAGCTCGCCGCTGCCGATCTTGGCGGCGGCTTCCTCGGCCTTCTCGGCGTCGAAGACCTGCTCGGCCTGTTCGATCAGGCTCAGCACGTCGCCCATGCCCAGGATGCGGCTGGCCATCCGGTCCGGGTGGAAGACGTCGAAGTCCTCGAGTTTCTCGCCGGTGGAGGCGAACAGGATCGGCACGCCGGTGACCTCGCGGACCGACAATGCGGCGCCGCCGCGGGCGTCGCCGTCGAGCTTGGTCAGGACCACCCCGGTGAAGCCGACGCCCTCGCCGAACGCCTGCGCGGTGGCGACGGCGTCCTGGCCGATCATCGCGTCCAGGACGAAGATCGTCTCGTCGGGGTTGACGGCGTCACGAATGGCTGCGGCCTGGCCCATCAGCTCCTCGTCGATGCCCAGCCGCCCGGCGGTGTCGACGATCACGACGTCGAAATGCTTGGCCCGGGCCTCTTCGAGACCCGCTGCCGCGACTGCGACAGGGTCGCCAGGTCCAGACTCGGGCGAGGCACCAGGATGCGGCGCGAACACCGCCACACCGGCGCGCTGACCGACGACTTGGAGCTGGTTGACGGCCGCCGGCCGCTGCAGGTCGCAGGCCACCAGCAGCGGCGTGTGGCCCTTGCCGCGCAGCCAGTAGGCCAGCTTGCCGGCCAGTGTCGTCTTACCGGAGCCCTGCAGGCCGGCGAGCATCACCACGGTCGGCGGGGTCTTGGCGAACGCCAGCTGACGGGTCTCGCCGCCGAGGATGCCGATGAGCTCCTCGTTGACGATCTTGACGACCTGCTGCGCCGGGTTGAGCGCACCGGACACCTCGGCGCCCCTGGCGCGTTCCTTGATCCGGTGCACGAACGCCCGGACCACGGGCAGCGACACGTCGGCTTCCAGCAGCGCCAGGCGGATTTCGCGGGTGGTGGCCTCGATATCGGCGTCGGTCAGTCGGCCTTTGCCGCGCAGCCCCGCCAGGGCACCGGTCAGCCGATCGGACAGCGATTCAAACACGCCCGCCAGCCTAGCGGGCGCTTGACGCGGCGATCGCCCCCGGCGTTCGCGCGGTGCGCGCGCCGCCAGCGTGTATAACGTTTGGCGGGTAATCAGTGAACGTCGGAGGGTGAGAAGTCGCATGGCTGCGAAAGTCGAACAGTTGGAGTTTCAGGCGGAGGCACGCCAACTTCTGGATTTGATGGTCCATTCGGTCTACTCCAATAAGGACTCGTTCCTGCGGGAGCTGATCTCGAACGCGTCGGACGCGCTGGACAAGCTGCGCCTCGAAGCCTTGAGGAACAAGGACCTCGACCCCGAGGACGTCGACACCTCCGACCTGCACATCGAGCTCGACGTGGACAACAGCGCACGCACCCTCACCGTGCGGGACAACGGCATCGGCATGACGCGTGACGAGGTCATCGACCTGATCGGCACGCTGGCCAAGTCGGGCACCGCCGAGCTGCGGCAGAAGCTAAGGGAGGCTAAGAACCAAAGGACACTGCCGCCTCGGAGGAACTGATCGGTCAGTTCGGTATCGGCTTCTACTCGAGCTTCATGGTGGCCGACAAGGTCACGCTGCTCACCCGCAAGGCCGGCGAGGCCACGGCCACCCGGTGGGAGTCCAGCGGCGAGGGCACCTACACCATCGAAGCCGTCGATGACGCCCCGCAGGGAACGTCGGTCACGCTGCACCTCAAGCCCGAGGACGCCGAGGACGAGCTGCACGACTACACCGCGGAGTACAAGATCAAGGAGCTGGTCAAGAAGTACTCCGACTTCATCGCCTGGCCCATTCGCATGGAGGTCGAACGGCGCACCCCCGCCTCCCAAGAAGAAGGGGCGGAGGGCGGCGAAGAGCAGGTCACCATCGAGACCCAGACCATCAACTCGATGAAGGCACTGTGGGCCAAGTCCAAAGACGAGGTCTCCGACGAGGAGTACAAGGAGTTCTACAAGCACATCGCCCACGCCTGGGACGAGCCGCTCGAGATCATCCCGATGAAGGCCGAGGGCACCTTCGAGTACCGGGCCCTGTTGTTCATCCCGTCGCGCGCCCCGTTCGACATGTTCAACCAAGACGCCAAGATCGGCGTACACCTCTACGTCAAGCGCGTCTTCATCATGGACGACTGCGACCAGCTGATGCCGATGTACCTGCGGTTCGTCAAGGGCGTCGTGGACGCGGAGGACATGTCGCTCAACGTGTCCCGCGAGATCCTGCAGCAGGATCGGCAGATCAACGCGATCCGTCGCCGGCTGACCAAGAAGGTGCTCTCGGCGATCAAGGACATCCAGACCGAGCGGCCCGACGATTACCGCACGTTCTGGACCCAGTTCGGCAGGGTCGTCAAAGAAGGCCTGATGTCGGACTTCGACAACCGCGACGCGCTGCTGGAGATCTCGTCGTTCGTCTCGACGCACAGCGACGACGAGCCCACCACCCTGGCCGAGTACGTGGGCCGCATGAAGGAAGGCCAGGAGCAGATTTTCTACGCCACCGGCGATTCGCGTCAGCAGGTGGAAAAGTCGCCGCACCTGGAGGCCTTCAAGGCCAAGGGCTACGAGGTGCTGCTGCTCACCGACCCGGTCGACGAGGTGTGGGTGGGCCTGGTGCCCGAGTTCGACGGCAAGCCGTTGCAGTCGGTCGCCAAGGGCGAGGTGGACCTCGCCTCCGATGGGGACACCAGTGAAGCCGAGCGCGAGGAACAGCAGAAGGAGTTCGCCGACCTGCTGAGCTGGTTGAAGGAGACGCTGGATGAGCACGTCAAGGAAGTGCGATTGTCCACGCGCCTGACCGAGTCGCCGGCCTGCCTGATCACCGATGCCTTCGCCATGACGCCGGCGCTCGCGCGCATGTACAAGGCGGCCGGGCAGGAGGTGCCGGTCGGCAAGCGGATCCTTGAGCTGAACCCGAGTCATCCGCTCGTCACCGGCTTGCGCCAAGCGCGCAACGATCGTCCCGAAGACGAGGCCCTCGCCGAGACGGCCGAGTTGTTATACGGCACCGCCCTGCTCGCCGAGGGCGGCGAGCTCGACGATCCGGCCAGGTTCGCCGCACTGTTGGCTGAGCGCTTGACCCGCACTGTGTAGGACACGCCGCTAGCTCGCAACGCGCCGGAATAAGCGCCGAAAAACGTTGCCGTGCTACATTTCACACCCGCGCACTCACGCGGCCGAGCCACCGCCGCAGAGCAATCTACACGGGAGCTCAGGGAAACTTGTCGACAGAGCAGGTCCGGCCGCTGCGGGGTTGGCAGCGCCGCGCGATGGTGAAGTACCTGGCCGGTTCACCGCGCGATTTTCTGGCCGTCGCCACGCCGGGGTCGGGGAAGACGACGTTCGCGCTGCGGGTGGTCGCCGAGCTGCTGGCCCAGCGCGCCGTCGAGCAGATCACCGTCGTCGTGCCCACCGAGCACCTCAAGGTGCAGTGGGCCCGGGCCGCGGCGGCCTACGGGCTGGCCCTGGACCCGAAGTTCTCCAACACCAACCCCCAGACCTCGCCGGAATACCACGGCGTGATGGTCACCTACGCCCAAGTCGCGGCGCATCCGACGCTGCACCGGGTGCGCACCGAGCAACGCAAAACCCTGGTCGTCTTCGACGAGATCCACCACGGCGGTGACGCCAAGACCTGGGGCGACGCCATCCGGGAAGCGTTCGGCGACGCGACGCGCCGACTTGCGTTGACGGGCACACCCTTTCGCAGCGACGACAGCCCGATCCCGTTCGTCACCTACACGTCCGGCCCCGACGGAGTCGCGCGCTCGGAGGCCGACCACAGCTACGGATATGCCGAGGCACTGGCCGACGGCGTGGTCCGGCCAGTGGTGTTCCTCGCCTATTCCGGGGAGGCGCGCTGGCGGGACAGCGCCGGCGAGGAGCACGCGGCACGACTGGGCGAGCCGCTGTCGGCCGAGCAGACCGCGCGGGCCTGGCGCACCGCGCTGGACCCGGCCGGTCAATGGATGCCCGCGGTGATCGCGGCTGCCGACCAACGGCTGCGCCTGCTGCGCACCCACGTGCCCGACGCCGGCGGCATGATCATCGCCTCCGATCAGGCCGCCGCGCGCGCCTACGCCAAACTGCTGACCACGATCACCTCGGAAGCGCCCACGCTGGTGCTCTCCGACGACCGCGGATCCTCAACGCGCATCAGCCAATTCGCTGACAGCAGCAGCCGGTGGCTGGTCGCGGTGCGGATGGTGTCCGAGGGCGTCGACGTGCCCCGGCTGGCGGTCGGGATCTACGCCACCAGCGCTTCGACGCCGCTGTATTTCGCGCAGGCCGTCGGGCGGTTCGTGCGGTCGCGCCGCGCCGGCGAAACCGCGAGCATCTTCTTGCCGTCGGTGCCCAACCTGCTGCAGCTGGCCAGCGAGTTGGAGGCCCAGCGCAATCACGTGCTCGGCCAACCGCACCGCGAGAGCCTCGAGGATCCGCTCCTCGACGATCCCGCCGTCACAACGCAATCCGAAAAAACCGAGGAGAACGGCTTCACCTCGTTGGGCGCCGACGCCGAACTGGATCAGGTCATCTTCGACGGATCCTCGTTCGGCACCGCCACCCCCGCCGGCAGCGAGGAGGAGGCCGACTACCTCGGCATCCCCGGGCTGCTGGACGCCGAACAGATGCGCGCGTTGCTACACCGCCGTCAAGACGAGCAGCTGCAAAAACGCTCGGCCGCAGGGCAATCGGCACCCGCCGTCCCCGCCACCACGCACGGCCAACTGCGCGAGTTGCGCCGCGAACTCAACGCGCTGGTGTCGGTGGCCCACCATCGCACCGGCAAGCCGCACGGATGGATCCACAACGAGTTGCGGCGCCGCTGCGGCGGCCCTCCGATCGCCGCCGCAAGCCGCGATCAGCTCAAGGCGCGCATCGACGCCGTGCGCCAACTGAACGCAGAGACCTAGTCGCCGACGGGTTCGCTGAGCACGACCTCGGCAGGCGCACCCAGCACGGCCAACAACTCACGTTCGACGGCGACCCGCACCGCGGTCTCGTCGGCCCCGTCCGGCACCGTCACGCAGAACACGTCGGCGGCCGTCGATCCGAAGGTGTTGACCTTGGCCCAGGCGATGTCTGCTCCGGCCCGCTCCAGCCCCCTGGCGAAAAGTGCCAGCAGACCCAAGCGGTCCATGGCGCGGACCTCGACGATCAGCTGGCCCGGCGTGTCCGCGTCGAGCCATAGGATTCGCGGCGGGGCGGTCGAACGGGTCAGCGGCGCGCCGAACTGTATTTCGCCGGCGCGGGTTTGCGCCGAGTGGGCCGCGTCGCTGTCCCGCTTCTCCAGCGTGTCGAGGACGTCGACGCCGTTGATCGCGCCGATGAAATTCTGCCGCAGCAGGCCGGCCTCGGGCGGAGTACCGAACGTCGGCGACACCACGAATTCGGTGATCGCGACGCCCTCGTGAATGTTGACCGTCGCCGAATGAATCCGCAGCGATTTCAGCGCCAGCACGGCAGCGGCTTTCGACGTCAGTCCCGGCGCGTCCGGAGCCAGCATCACCACGTGGAAGCGCTCGCCCTCGGCCGGGTTGATCTCCACGTGCACCCCGTGGTCGGCCGCCAACGAAAGATAGTGCGGCGTAGTCGGTTCGGCCTTCGGCAGCGGCTCACCCGCCATCAGCAGCCGGCAGCGGCGCGCCAGGTCGGCCACCAGGGACGCCTTCCAGTCGCTCCACACCCCCGGACCCGTGGCCCTGGAGTCCGCCTCGGCCAGCGCCTGCAGCAGTTCGAGCAACTGCGAGTCCCCGCCTAGGGCTCCGGTCACGGATTCGATGACTTGAGGGTCGTTCAGGTCGCATCGCGTGGCCGTGACGGGCAGCAACAGGTGGTGGCGAACCATGTTGGAGATCATGTCGACGTCCGGCGGGGACAACCCCAGTCGCTCGGCGATCGGGATGACCAGGTCGGCCCCGAACACGCAGTGGTCGACACCGCGCCCCTTGCCGATATCGTGCAGCAGCGCGCCGATCGCCAGCAGGTCCGAGCGCGCCACCCGGGTCGTCAGTGGCGCGGCGTTGACGGCGGTCTCGACGGTGTGGCGGTCCACCGTCCACTTGTGCGAGACGTCGCGCGGCGGCAGGTCACGCACCGCGTCCCACTCCGGCAGCAGCCGGCCCCACAGCCCGGTGCGGTCTAGCGTTTCGATCACGTTCAGCGTGGCGGGACCGGCCAACAGGACCACTAGCAGGTCGTCCAGCGACTCCTTCGGCCAGGGTGTCGGCAGGTCCGGCACGGAACCGGCCAGCCGGCTCAGCGTGGCGGAGCCGATCGGCAAGCCGGTTTCGGCCGACGCGGCAGCCAGCCGCAGCACCAGGCCGGGGTCGTGTTCGGGCTTGGCGTCGAGGGCGAGCACGATCTCTCCGGCATACTCGACGACACCCTCGTCGAGCGGTCGGCGCTTCGGGCGCCGCACCATGGCCGTCAGGCCGCGCCGCGGCAGGGCGTTGACGGCGGTCCGAAGCCCGGCTTCGGTGTGGTAGCTGATGGTCCGCCCCGCGTCAGACAGCATGCGCGACAAGGCAAATCGGTCACCGACCCCGAGGGTGGCGCTGATCTCGTCGCCGAACTCTGCCAGCAGCTGATCGCGCCCGCGGCCCGACACCCGGTGCAGTTCGGTGCGAACGTCGAGCAAGGTGCGGTGCGCATTGTCCAGAGAACCCGCAGGCATGTTCGGGTTGCCGATGCCGTGGCGGTTGATGAGCTGGGCGATCGCCAGCGCGTCCAACAGTTGGACGTCACGCAGGCCGCCGCGGCCCGACTTGAGATCGGGCTCGGCGCGGTTGAAGATCCGGCCGTTGCGCCGCCAACGGGCCTGTGTCATCTCGACGAGTTCGTCTATCCGCGAACGGATCCCGGTGCGCCACTGTCGCCGCACCCCATCGATCAGCTCGCTGGACAGCGCCTCCTCGCCGGCGATGTGGCGCGCTTCCAGCAGGCCCAGGGCGGCCGTCATATCGGAGCCGGCGATGCCCACCGCCTCGCTCACCGTTCGGACGCTGTGGTCCAGCCGAACGTTGGCGTCCCACAACGGATACCACAGTCGATCCGCGACGTCGGCGAGCACTTCGGGGTCCTTGCCGTCGTGCAACAGCAGCAGATCCAGATCGGAGTAGGGCAGCAACTCGCGGCGGCCCAAGCCGCCGTTCCCGACGATCGCGAAACCGCTGTCGTCGGTGATCCCGATCTCGACCGCCTTGGCCTTCAGCCAGGACTCGTAAAGGTCCAGCACTGCGTCGCGCAGCGCGGCGGCGTCCAGTTCGCGATTCGCGTCTGACAGTAGCGTGCGGCGGCGGGCGGCCAAATCGCTTGTTGAGCAAGCACTTATCGGCGCTCCAGTTGGGTCGGGCCGGGCGGTTGTCATAACCTCCCGGCCCGTCCACGTCGGATCAGCAATGTGCGGCTATTGTCATAACGCATCGGTTCCGCGTTCACCGGTGCGCACCCGGACGATGGTCTCCACCGGGGTGACCCAGACTTTGCCGTCGCCGATCTTGCCGGTGCGCGCCGACTGGACGATGCTGTCCACGACCTTGTCGACGATGGCATCATCGACGACGACCTCAATGCGGACCTTGGGCACGAAGTCGACCGAGTACTCAGCACCCCGGTACACCTCGGTGTGGCCCTTCTGCCGCCCGTAGCCCTGAATCTCGCTGACGGTCATCCCGAGGACGCCGGCCTCTTCGAGGCTCGTCTTGACGTCGTCGAGCGTGAACGGCTTGACGATCGCGGTGACCAACTTCATGACTATTCTGCCTCCACTTTCTCGCCGGCTCGCTCGTCCAGTCCGTTCGGGCTTTCCTCGGTGTTGACGCGGTGAGGGACAGCGGCGGCCCCGACGACTGCGAATTCGTACGCGGTTTCTGCGTGCTGCGACTCGTCGATGCCGGCGGCCTCCTCTTCAGCACTGAGCCTGATCCCGATCGTGTACTTCAGGATGAAAGCCAGGATAAGGGTAACGAAGAAGGAGTAGAAGAGGACGCTGAACGCACCGGCCGCCTGCCGCTCCAGCTGCGACCAGCCGCCGCCGTAGAACAGGCCCTTAGAAACGCCAGCCACCCCATTAATTGCCGTTGATTCCGGGGCCGCGACCAGGCCGACCAGCAGCGTGCCCGTCAACCCGCCGATCATGTGCACACCGACCACGTCGAGCGAGTCGTCGAAGCCGAACTTGTACTTCAGCCCCACCGCCAGCGCGCAAACCACGCCACCGACGAAGCCGATAACCAGGGCGCCCAGCACGTTGACCGACGAGCACGACGGCGTGATGGCCACCAGTCCGGCGACGATGCCCGAGGCCGCGCCCAGCGTGGTGGCGTGTCCGTCCCGGATCCGCTCGGTGAGCAGCCAGGCCAGCATGGCCGTGGCCGTGGCGATCGTCGTGGTCATGAACGTTGAACCGGCCGAACCGTTGGAGCTGGTCGCCGATCCGGCGTTGAATCCGAACCAGCCGAACCACAGCAAGCCGGCGCCGAGCATCACGAACGGCAGGTTGTGCGGCCGGAACAGCGTCGTCGGCCAGCCCTTGCGCTTGCCCAGCACCAGCGCCAGCGCCAGACCCGCCACACCGGAATTGATATGGACCGCCGTTCCGCCCGCGAAGTCGATTGCATGCAGCTTGTTGTTGATCCAGCCGCCGTGCTCGGAGGCGAATCCGTCAGCCGCGAACACCCAGTGCGCGACCGGGAAGTAGACGAAGGTCGCCCACAGCCCGGAGAACACCAGCCACGCACTGAACTTCAGCCGGTCGGACACGGCGCCCGAGATCAGGGCGACGGTGATGATCGCGAACATCAGCTGGAAGGCCACGAACACGGTTGCGGGCATGGTGCCGGCCAATGGGATGTCGGTGGCGGCAGTGCTGCCGCTCGCTTTCACGGCGTTGCCCCCGATGAGGCCCTTCAGGCCCCAGTAATCACCCGGGTTGCCGACGATGCCCCACTTATCGTTACCGAATGACATGGAATAGCCGTAGAGCACCCACAGCACGGTCACCACGCCCATAGCGCTGATGCTCATCATGAGCATGTTGAGCACGCTTCGGGTGCGGACCATGCCGCCATAGAAAAACGCCAGGCCCGGCGTCATCAGCAACACCAGCGCGGAACTCGCCAGCATCCAGGCGGTGTCGCCGGTATCGGGCTGGCCCATTACAGGGAAACTCACTCGCTATCACCTCCGGTCGGCCCCACAAACGGTCAGCAGGCGTGTGCCTGCGACCTGAGACAGAACCATGCGCAATCGATGTTTCGCCAATGGAGCCAGTGTGTTTCGTCGCGATTAACGTCGCACGCGGCGTGTAAGCAACGCTAGCCAAGCAGCGCGTCGACAAAAGCCTCCGGCTCGAAGGGCGCCAGATCGTCCGGACCTTCGCCCAGCCCGACCAGTTTTACCGGGACGCCCAGTTCTTGTTGGACGCGGAAAACGATGCCGCCCTTGGCAGTTCCGTCCAGCTTGGTGAGCACTGCGCCGGTGATGTCGACGACGTCGGCGAAAACCCGGGCCTGCGCTAGTCCGTTCTGCCCGATCGTGGCGTCGAGCACCAGCAAAACTTCGTCGACGGCAGCCCGCCGGGTCACCACGCGCTTGACCTTGTCGAGTTCGTCCATCAACCCGACCTTGGTGTGCAGCCGCCCGGCGGTGTCGATGACCACAACGTCGGCGCCCCCCTCGATGCCCTTGTCGACGGCGTCGAACGCCACCGACGCCGGGTCTGCGCCTTCGGCCCCGCGCACCACCTCGGCGCCCACCCGTGACGCCCAGGTCTGCAGCTGATCGGCGGCCGCGGCCCGGAAGGTGTCGGCCGCGCCGAGCACGACGCGCCGGCCGTCGGCCACCAGCACCCGCGCCAGCTTGCCGACGGTGGTGGTTTTGCCGGTGCCGTTGACCCCGACGACCAACAGCACCGCGGGGTGGTCGGCGTGCGGCAGCGCCCGGATCGAGCGGTCCATGTCGGGATGCAGCTCTTTGATCAGCACGTCACGGAACACCGCGCGGGCGTCGGCCTCGGTGCGGACGTTGTCGCTGGCCAGCCGCTCGCGCAGCTGCGACATCACCGACTCGGTGGTCACGGGGCCGAGGTCCGCCACCAACAGCGTGTCCTCGACGTCCTGCCAGGAGTCTTCGTCCAGGTCGCCGCCGCCGAGCAACCCCAGCACGCTGCGGCCCAGCGCGTTCTGCGACCGGGCGAGCCGCCCGCGCAGCCGCTCCAAGCGGCCTTCCGGCGGCTCGATGGCCTCAATTGCGGAGATTTCTGCGGCCGTCGCTGGCGCGACTTCCGGCTCGGGTTGGGGTTCGGCGACCTGTGGTTCGGGTTCGGGCTCGGCCACCGGCTCGGGCTCGGCTACCGGTTCGGGAAGCAGGACATCTGAAATGGTGCGTTTCGGCGCGTCGCGCGGGATGGTCGCGTCATCGCCCACACCGGGCAGTCCGACAGTCGTCGGGCCCTGGCTGAAAGTGATGCCAGACGACGCGGTATAGCCGCCGGAGCGGTCCAGGGCCGACGGTTCCTGTCGGGACAGGCTGATCCGACGGCGACGGCTGCGCAGCAGGCCAAAGACCAGCGCGGCGATGATGACGAGGGCCGCGGCGACGGCGATGGCGATCCAAAGACCTTGGGACACGTCGACATCCTTTCAGGGACGCGTGACCGGTCCTTAGGCGCGGGGCTTGAAGCCTGGAGAGCTAACTGGGATTCCCGACCAGTTGTTCCACCTGCTGACCGCGCATCCGCTGCGAAATCACCGCGGTGATGCCGTCGCCCTGCATGGTCACGCCGTAGAGCGCGTCGGCGACCTCCATCGTCGGCTTCTGGTGGGTGATGATCAGCAGCTGGGACCGCGCCCGCAGCAACTCGAACAGGCCGAGCAGCCGGCGCAGGTTGGTGTCGTCGAGCGCCGCCTCCACCTCGTCCATGATGTAGAACGGCGACGGCCGGGCGCGGAAGATCGCCACCAGCATCGCCACCGCCGTCAGCGCCTTCTCGCCACCTGACAGCAACGACAACCGGGTGATCTTCTTGCCGGGCGGACGCGCCTCCACCTCGATGCCGGTGGTGAGCATGTTGTCGGGATCGGTCAGCCGCAGCCGACCCTCGCCGCCGGGGAACAGCACCGTGAAGACTTCCTGGAATTCGCGTTCCACGTCAACAAAGGCCTCGCTGAACACCTGCAGGATGCGGGCGTCGACGTCAGCGACGACGTCGAGCAGATCCTTGCGGGCAGCCTTGACGTCCTCCAGCTGAGTGGACAGGAAGTTGTAGCGTTCCTCCAGCGCAGCAAACTCCTCCAGCGCCAGCGGGTTGACCCTGCCCAGCTCGGCCAGCTCGCGTTCGGCCCGTTTCGCCCGGCGCTCCTGGGTGGGCCGGTCGTAGGGAATCGGCGCGGGCGCGAAAACCTGCTCACCGCGCTCCTTGGCCTGCTCGTATTCGGCCATCTCCAGATCGGTGGGCGGCAGCTGATTGTCCGGGCCGTACTCGGCGATCAAGTCTTCCGGCGACATGCCGAACTGTTCCAGCACCATCTGCTGCAGTTGCTCAATTCGCATCGCCGCCTGGGCGTTGGCCACCTCGTCGCGATGCAGTGAATCGGTGAGCGTGGCTACCCGCGTGCTCAACGCGTGCGTCTCGTTGCGCACGGCCGTCATCGCCGCCGAGCGCTGCGCACGCTCGGCGGTCATCGCGTCGCGGTGTCGTGCCGCGGCCTCGACCACCCGGTTCAACCGCGATGCCAGCAGCCGCCCGGACTCGGCGACGGCCGCGGCCACCGCGGCGGCCCGCACCCGCGCGGCGTGCGCTTGGGCCGCCCGCACCCGCGCCTCGCGTTCGGCGGCGGCCGCGCGACGCAGCGAGTCCGCCCGCCCGCGCACCGCGTTGGCGCGTTCCTCGGCGGTCCGCACCGCCAGCAAAGCTTCCACCTCGACGGCGCGAGCGTTCTCGGCGGCGCTGGCTAGCTGCTGGCGGGCCGCCGCGGAACTGGGCGCGTCGGCGTCCTCCTGCTGGGTCTCTTGCGCGTTGCGGAGTCGGGTCTCGAGTGCGGTGACCTCGTCGACGGTCGAGGCGCGGCCGGCTTCCAGCTCCTCGCGTTGGTGCAGCAGCCTGCTCCACTGGTCTTCGGCCGCGCGCGCCTCCTGCCCGAGCCGGCCCAGCTGCTCGTACATGGTCGAGATGGCGGCGTCGGATTCGTTGAGCGCGGCCAGCGCCTGCTCGGCCGCGTCCTGACGGGCGGACTGCTCGGTCAACGCCCCGGCCAGCGCCGCGCTCAGTTCGGCGACCTGCGTCTCGGCCGCGGCCAGTTCGCCGCCGGCCTTGTCGATCTCCGACGTGACTTCCAGCGTCGAAAGCTTGCGGTCAGAACCGCCGCTTACCCATCCGGCGCCGACCAGATCGCCGTCCGTCGTCACCGCTCGCAACTGCGGCCGCGCCGCCACCAAGTCCAGCGCTTCGGCCAGGCCGTCGACCACCGCGACGTCCGACAGCAGGGCGTGCATCGCGCCGCGGAGCCGGTGCGGCGCCTCGACCAGGTCGAGCGCCCACAGCGCGCCGCCCGGCAACGCGGCCGGGGCGGCCCGGTCGGGGGCCGGCCAGTCGCTCAACAGCAGCGCCGCGCGACCCCCGTCGGCCTCCTTCAGCGCGGCGATCGCGCTGCGGGCGGCGCCCAAGCTCTCGGCAGCGATCGCGTCGGCGGCCGACCCGAGCACCGCGGCCAGCGCCGCCTCATAACCCGAGCGAACTCTGACCAATCTCGCGATTGGCCCCAAAAGCCCAGTGCCACTGCGGTTTTCGGTAAGCCACGCCGCACCGTCCTTGCGTTCGAGTCCCACCGCGAGCGCATCGATGCGGGCCCGCAGCGAAGCCACCTGACGTTCGGCGCCCCGCTCGCCGGTCTGTAGTTCGGCGACCCGCTCGTCGGCCAACCTGAGGGCCGCCACGGTCCGCTCGTGCTGTTCGTCGAGGCCGACCTCGCCCTGATCCAAGGCACCAACGCGCCCCTGCACGGTCTCGAACTCGGCCCGGGTTTGCTGTGCCCGCGTGGCCGCGTCCTCGATGCGCTCGGACAGCCGCGCCGCGGTGTCGTCGATCGATTCGACGCGGGCCCGCATGGTCTCCACCTGACCGGCCAGCCGCGCCAGACCCTCACGCCGGTCGGCTTCGGCCCGGACCGCCGCCAGGTGGTCCCGGTCCGCCTCGGCGGCCGCACGCTCGTGGTCGGCCAGTTCCACGCGGGCGGTTTCCAGCCGGCTGCGCGTCGCCGCCAGCTCGGCCACCAACTGCTGCTCGGCGGCCGCGACCTGCTCGGCTTCGGCTTCTAGCGCATCAGGGTCGGTGTCGCTGTGTGCCGCGGGCAGGACATCGAGATGCTGTGCCCGCTCGCTGGCGATGCGCACGGTGGCGCCGACCCGCTCGGCCAGCGCGGACAGCCGGAACCAGGTCTGCTGGACCGACTCGGCACGTTGCGAGAGCGCCAGCAGCGCTTCCTCGTGGGCCGCCAGCTCTTGGGAGGCGACTGCCAGCCGGGCGGCGGCGTCGTCATGCTCGCGGCGCATCGTCGTCTCGGCCTCGAGGATCGCGTCACGCTCGGTCTGCCGGTTGACCAGGTTGTCGGCGGCCAACCGCAGCTTCGCGTCACGCAGGTCGGCCTGGATGGTCTGGGCGCGACGAGCCACCTCGGCCTGACGGCCCAGGGGTTTGAGCTGGCGGCGCAGTTCGGTGGTCAGATCGGTGAGCCGGGCCAGGTTGGCCTGCATCGCGTCGAGCTTGCGCAGCGCTTTTTCTTTGCGCTTGCGATGCTTGAGCACACCGGCGGCTTCCTCGATGAACGCGCGCCGGTCTTCGGGCCGCGACTGCAGGATCTCGTCCAGCTTGCCCTGGCCGACGATGACGTGCATCTCGCGGCCGATGCCGGAGTCGCTCAGCAACTCCTGCACATCCATCAAACGGCAACTGCTGCCATTGATTTCGTACTCGCTGGCGCCGTCGCGGAACATCCGGCGGGTGATCGACACCTCGGAGTACTCGATCGGCAGCGCGTTGTCGGAGTTGTCGATGGTGACGGTGACTTCGGCCCGGCCCAGCGGGGCACGCGACGACGTGCCGGCGAAGATGACGTCTTCCATCTTTCCGCCGCGCAGCGTCTTGGCGCCCTGCTCACCCATCACCCACGCCAGGGCGTCGACCACATTGGATTTGCCCGAGCCGTTGGGCCCGACGACGGCGGTGATGCCCGGCTCGAAACGCAGAGTCGTCGGCGATGCGAAGGACTTGAAGCCCTTCAACGTCAGACTCTTGAGGTACACGGCCTGCCAGACTACCGGCCAAATCGCCCGGTCCACGCCCATCGCGGGGTGTCGCGGGGCCCTAAATCTGCCTTGATGTAACCACCCCGACGCACTGGCCACATAGGCCACATCCGTCACTCGGAAGAGAAGGGAACAGAAGGGACGTTGCCGTTCGAAACGTGATAGCGCCGGTGCTATCGCGAGTGACTAGCGCTCGACGAAACCCTCGAACTGCTCGTCCGGTTGCGACCATTCAGCGACGACGTTGTCGACGCGGCCAGGCTGCGACGGCCAAGTCACGCCGCCTTCTAGCAGCTCCAACAGCTTCTCGCCGGCGGGGCGCGGCCCTTGCGCGACCACTCGCACCTGACCGTCGGGCTGGTTCGCCGCGTACCCGGTCAGCCCCAGCTCCAGCGCCCGGCACCGGGTCCACCAGCGGAAACCGACGCCCTGGACGCTCCCCCGCACCCAGGCGGTGAGCCGGACATCAGCTTCCCTAGGATCCGACATCACTGACCTCGAAAGTGACCTTGGTGCCGGCCTTCAGCGTGCGCCCCACGGTGCACACCAGGTCGACGGCCCGATTCACCACGATCACCAGCCGCTCGGTGTCCTCGGCCGACAAACCCGCCAGGTCCAGTTCCAGCGTCTCGGCCAGCAGCGGATAGACCTCCTGGTCGCGGTCGGCGGCACCGGACACCCGGACCACCGCTTTGTAATCGTCGCCGAGCCGATGGGCCAGCGGCTGGTCGCTGGACATCCCGCTGCACGCCGCCAGCGCGATTTTGAGCAACTCGCCGGGCGTGAACACGCCCTCGACGTTTTCGGACCCGACGAGTACCTGCGCACCACGCGAGCTATGGCCCGTATAGCGGCGCGTTCCGGTGCGTTCGACCCACAGTTCTGTCATGAGTCCTTTTCTACCGGGCACCCGAATATGAATCTGCACCCAATGTCTTAGCAAACCAGGATGCGTTGCCAGGGAACACGATAGGGTCGGCTCCTGCCGCTTGTTGGGCGGTGGGGGATGCACCTTTATCGGGAGGAATCAGATGTCGTTTCTGATCGCGGCGCCGGAGCTGGTGACAGCAGCAGCAACGGACTTAGCGAACATCGGCTCGACAATCACCGAGGCCAACGCCTTTGCGCTGGTCCCAACGACGGGAGTCGTGGCCGCTGGCGCCGATGAGGTATCGGCGGCCATCGCGTCGCTGTTCAGCGGGCACGCCGCGGCGTTTCAGACACTGAGCGCTAAAGCGGCGGCCTTTCACGAGCAATTCGTGCAGCTGTTGAACGGGGGCGCGGCCTCCTACGCCCAGACCGAAGCAGCAAACGCCGAGCAGGCCCTGCTGAAGGCAGTGAATGAGCCGACGATGGCGCTGGTGGGACGCCCGCTGATCGGCAACGGCGCCAATGGCGTACCGGGAACCGGGGAGGCCGGCGGCGACGGCGGAATCCTGTTCGGCAACGGCGGTTCTGGCGGTTCCGGAGCGAATGGAACCACCGGCGGGAACGGCGGCAATGGCGGGAACGGCGGCCTGTTCGGCAGCGGAGGTGCCGGTGGCGCAGGCGGAAACGGCAGCTTGGTAGGCGGAAACGGCGGGAACGGCGGCTCCGGCGGGCTGTTCGGCGCCGGCGGCGCCGGCGGCGCGGGCGGGCAGGGCGCCAACCTGGGCGGAAACGGCGGGAACGGCGGAGCCGCCGGAATGTTCGCCCCGGGCGGCCCGGTCGGGGGCTCCACCGCCGGCGCGGGCGGCGACGGCGGCGCCAGCTCCGTGGGGACCGGGGGGAACGGCGGGAACGGCGGGAACGGCGGAAAGATCGGCTCGGGCAACGGCGGCAACGGTGGGGCCGGCGGCGCCGGCGCCCAGTTCGGGGGCGAAGGCGGGAACGGCGGCTCAGCCTCCGGCGGGATCGGCGGCATATTTACCCCCGGCGGCATCGCCGGGTCCGGCGGCGAAGGCGGCCTCGGCGGCGTCGAGGGTGGCTACGGCGGGACCGGTGGTGACGGCGGACTATTCGGCTTCGGTGGTACCGGTGGCGCCGGAGGAGACACCACCGGCACAGCTGCCGGGCTGGTGGGCGGACACGGGGGCGCCGGCGGCACCGGCGGCACGCTGGGCGGCTCCGGCGGGTCCGGCGGCACCGGCGGCACCGGACAGATCGGTGGCGACGGCGGCAACGGCGGTAGCCCCGGCTCGGTGACCGGCAACGGTGGGCGAGGCGGTGACGGCGGTACCGGACTCGCCGGTAACGGCGGCGCGGGCGGAGCCGGCGGTAACTCCAGAACTGGAATCCTCGGCTCCGGCGGGGTAGGCGGCGCGGGCGGGCAGGGCCAAGGCCTCGGCGATGGGGGCGCCGGCGGGAATGGCGGGGACGGCGGCAGCCTCGGCGGTACCGGTGGTGCCGCGGGGGCCGGCGGCAGCGCCGGCGGAATCGGCACCGGCGGCGCGGGCGGCGGCGGCGGTAACGGCGGCGACTTCTCCGGCTCCGCCGGCGCGGGCGGCGCCGGAGGGACGAGCTACGGCGGCCACGGCGGCAACGGCGGCAACGGCGGTAGCGCCGGCTTCGTCGGCAACGGCGGCGGCGGCGGTAACGCCGGGCTCGGGAACATCACCGGACCTGGCGATCCCGGTACCGGCGGCAGCGGCGGAAAGCTCGCAGGTCAGGACGGGGCCGACGGCAAGGCTTAACCCTCATTTACCGCCTGGGCGCTGGCTGGCACCTCGGGCAGTAGAACGACGAGCGGTTCATGAACTTCTTCCGGCGCATCACCGCGCCGCAACGACGGCAGGGTTCGCCTTCGCGGCCGTAGGCGTCCAGCGACCGGTCGAAGAAGCCCGATTCGCCGTTGACGTTGACGTACAGCGAATCGAAGGACGTCCCGCCCTTGGCCAGCGCTTCGCGCATGACGTCGGCGGCGGCGTCCAGCACGGCGGTCAACTGCTTGCGCGTCAGCGTGGCCGCTATCCGCGCGCCGTTCACCTTGGCGCGCCACAGCGCTTCGTCGGCATAGATGTTTCCGATTCCCGACACCACCGTCTGATCCAGCAACTGACGCTTGACCTCAGAGTGCTTGCGCCGCAACATCTTTACCACCGCGTCGGCATCGAACCGCGGGTCGAGCGGGTCGCGCGCCAGGTGCGCGACGGGTTCCGGCACCACGCTGCCATCCACCGTCACCAGGTCGGCCAGCAGCCACCCGCCGAAGGTCCGCTGATCGGCGAAACTCAGCACGGTCCCGTCGTCGAGCAGCGCGGAGATCCGGACGTGATCGGCGCGCGGGACCGTCCCCAGCAGCATCTGCCCACTCATGCCCAGGTGCACCACCAGCGCAGCGTCCGGGTCGTCAGGCATGTCCAGCAGCAGCCACAGATACTTGCCGCGGCGGTCGGTTCCGGTGATTCGCGCGCCCAGCAGCCGGGCGGTCAGGTCGGCCGGTCCGAGCTCGTGACGGCGCACGGCGCGGGGATGGTGCACCCGCACCGCCGTCATCGTCTTGCCCACCACGTGGGCCTGCAAGCCGCGGCGCACCACCTCGACTTCAGGTAGTTCGGGCATCTAGACGGAAGTTTTTCCCGCGCTGTCGAGCGCATTCCAGGCTGTCGAGGCAGCCTTCTGCTCCGCCTCTTTTTTGGTGCGGCCCACGCCGGTGCCGTATTCGGTCTCCATCACGACGACCACCGCGGTGAATTCCTTGTCGTGGTCCGGACCCGTGGAGGTGACCAGGTAGGACGGCGGCCCCAGGCCGCGCGCTGCGGTCAACTCCTGCAGGCTGGTCTTCCAGTCCAGCCCGGCGCCCAGCGTCGCCGACGCGTCCAGCAGCGGGCCGAACAACCGCAGGATCACCTCGCGGGCCGATTCCATGCCGCGGTGCACGTAGATCGCGCCCAGCAGCGACTCCATCCCATCGGCCAGGATGCTGGACTTGCCGGCTCCCCCGCTGGTCTCCTCACCACGGCCCAACAAGATGTGCGCGCCGAGGCCCTCGGGCGTCAGCTTCCGCGCGACGTCGGCCAGTGCCTGGGTGTTGACCACGCTGGCACGCAGTTTGGCCAGCTCTCCTTCCGAACGTTCGGGGTGGCGGTGGAAGAGCTCGTCGGTGACGATCAGGCCCAGGACCGCGTCACCGAGGAACTCGAGGCGCTCGTTGGTCGGTAGCCCGCCGTGCTCGTAGGCATAGCTGCGATGGGTCAACGCCAGCTCGAGCAGCTCATCGGGCAGCTCGACGCCGAGCGCGTCCAGTAGCTCTCGTCGTGGTTGGGTCATGGCTCATCCCGCTGAGTGTCAGGGTTGTCACCGAGCATCTGGGTCAGTTTTGCCCACCGTGGGTCGATCCGGTCGTGGTGATGACCGGGCTCGGCGGCCAGCAGAACTCCGCATTCCGGGCACAGCCCCGGGCAATCCGGCTGGCACACCGGCGAAAACGGCAGCTCGAGCCCGACGGCGTCGATAATGGGCTGCTCGAGGTCGATGGTGTTGTCGACGACGTGTCCGACCTCGCCTTCCTCGGTGGTCGCCTCCGTCGTGCTGTCCGGGTAGGCGAACAGCTCGGTCAAGGAGACTTCGATGCGGCCCTGCATCGCGGTCAGGCATCGGCCGCACTCCCCGACGGTGGGCGCGGCGACCGTCCCCGTCACCAGGACGCCTTCCGACACCGACTCCACCCGCAGGTCCAGCTCCAGTGGGGCACCCGGTTCGATCGCGACCAGCTCCGCGCCGATGCGCGACGGGCTGGGCACGCTGTCACGCAGGGCCACCATCGCGCCCGGGCGTCGCCCGAGCCGCGTGATATCGATCACCATCGGCGACGTCGGACGGGGACGTCGCCGCTGCGCCGTGTGCGTATGCTGACGCGCCATAGCAGAAATCCTACGGCGCGAAGGCGAGCTGGTTAACGCACCGCGTAGTCGTGGGTGCCGGCCGCCGTACGCAGCTGGTGGCGGCCGCGCCCAACGGAGCGAAGCGTGCCGTTGAGAAACTCCTCGAACTCGGCGAGCTTGTTGTCGACGTAGATGTCGCATTCGCCGCGCAGCCGGTCCGACTCGGCGTGCGCCGTGTCGATGAGCCGGGTGGCTTCCGCCGTGGCCGCCTGCACCACCTCGTTGTCCGACACCAGGCGCTGCTGCTCCTTGATGCCCTCTTGCACAGCCTTCTCGTAGGAGATGTTGCCGTTTTCGATCAGCCGGTCCGCCTCGGACTTGGCACGGCCGACGCTGGCCTCGTATTCGCGCTTCGCGGCCGTCGCGATCCGGATCGACTCCTCGCGGGCCTCCCCGACCATCCGCTCGCAGTGCTGACGGGCCTCGGCGACCATGCGGTCTGCCTGCGCTTTCGCGTCGGACAGGATCCTGTCGGCCTCCGCGCGCGCGTGGTTGAGCATCGATTCCGACTCGGTAGTCGCCGAGGACACCATGGATTCGGCGTGCGTCTTGGCGTCGTGCAACATCGAGTCGCGGGCGTCGAGCACGTCCTGGGCGTCGTCCAACTCGCCGGGGATCGCGTCCTTGATGTCGTCGACCAGCTCCAGCACATCGCCGCGAGGCACCACGCAACCCGCCGTCATCGGCACGCCACGGGCTTCTTCGACAATGGCGCTCAGTTCGTCCAGCGCTTCAAAGACTCGGTACACGGCCATACCCTCCTGGATCCTGCAAAACCCTGTTGTTACCAGTGTGCCTGCTGTTGCGGTTGTGACTAGGGTGGCGGGGCCGGTGTGTCGGGCCTATTTTTTTCCCTAGTCCCCGCAGGTCACTGCAGGCGACTGGAACCAACGCGACGTACCCCAGCGTATCGCCGCAGCCGACCTGGTGCCGCTGGTGAGGCGCTTTGCTGGCTTGACAGATACCCCCATAGGGTATAGCTTTCGAATCAACCGGAGCGGAGGGCCCCGTGATCAACACAGCTTTAGCGGCCGTCGGCCACGCGTTGGCGCTGGCCGGATCGATGACCTGGGAAATCCTGTGGGCGCTGATCCTCGGTTTCGCGTTGTCGGCGGTGGTGCAGGCGGTGGTGCGGCGTTCGACGATCGTGTCCCTGCTGGGCGACGACCGGCCACGCACCCTGGCGGTCGCTGCCGGGCTAGGGGCGGCATCGTCGTCGTGCTCCTACGCCGCGGTGGCCCTGGCCCGGTCCCTGTTCCGCAAGGGCGCCAACTTCACCGCCGCCATGGCCTTCGAGATCGGTTCCACCAACCTGGTGGTGGAGTTGGGCATCATCCTGGCTCTGCTGATGGGTTGGCAGTTCACGGCCGCCGAATTCCTCGGCGGACCCCTGATGATCGTGATTCTGGCCGTCCTGTTCCGGCTGTTCGTGCGTACGCGACTGATCGACGCCGCCCGTGAGCAGGCCGAGCGGGGAATCGCCGGCTCGATGGAAGGCCATGCCGCGATGGACATGTCCGTCCAAGGGGAAGGCTCATTCTGGCGGCGGCTGTTTTCCCCGCAGGGTCTCACTTCGGTCTCGCATGTGTTCGTCATGGAGTGGTCGGCGATCCTGCGCGACCTCGTTATCGGCCTGTTGATCGCCGGCTCGATCGCGGCGTGGGTGCCCCAAACATTTTGGCAGGACTTCTTTTTGACCGACCATCCGGGCTGGGCGGCGGCCTGGGGGCCGATCGTGGGACCCATCGTGGCGATCGCGTCCTTCGTCTGTTCGATCGGCAATGTGCCACTGGCCGCGGTGTTGTGGAACGGCGGCATCAGCTTCGGCGGCGTCGTCGCGTTCATCTTCGCCGACCTGCTGATCATTCCGATCTTGAACATCTACCGGAAGTACTACGGCACCAAGATGATGCTGACGCTGTTGGGCACCTTCTACGCCGCCATGGTGGTCGCCGGGTACCTCGTCGAATTGATCTTCGGCACAGCCCATCTCATCCCGACCCAGCGCGCCGCCACGGTCATGGAGGCCGGGATCTCGTGGAATTACACCACCTGGCTCAACATCGTCTTCCTCGCCGTGGCGGCACTGCTGGTCATCCGATTCATCACCTCGGGCGGCATGCCGATGCTGCGCATGATGGGTGGTTCCCCCGACGACCACGATCACAGCGAGCACTGCCACTGAACGGGTCACGACAGTCGCGTATCCTGTCCATAAATGGCGCCAACACCGACCGAGCCTGATAAGTACCCGCAGCCGCCCGCCGGTCCGCCGCTGCCCGCCGATATTGGCCGGCTGCTGCTTCGCTGCCACGACCGGCCTGGGCTGATCGCCGCGGTGAGCGCCTTTTTGACCCAGGCCGGCGCGAACATCATTTCGCTGGACCAGCACTCCACCGCGCCGGAGGACGGAACCTTCCTGCAGCGCGCGATCTTTCACCTGCCCGGGTTGACCGCCGCCGTCGACAGGCTGGAGCGCGACTTCGCCGGCACCGTCGCCGGTAAGTTCGCCATCGACTACCGCTTTGCCGAGGCCGCCAAGCCCAAACGGGTCGCGATCATGGCGTCCAAGGAAGACCACTGCTTGCTGGATCTGTTGTGGCGCAACCGCCGTGGCGAGCTGCAGATGTCGGTTGCGATGGTGATCGCCAACCACGCCGATCTCGCCGAGCGGGTGCGCCCCTTCGGTGTGCCGTTCTTCCACATCCCCGCAACCCGCGACACCCGCGCCGAGGCCGAACAGCGTCAGCTCGAATTGCTCAGGGGCAATGTCGATTTGGTGGTGATGGCCCGCTACATGCAGATCCTCACTCCGACGTTTCTCGACGCAGTCGGCTGCCCGGTGATCAACATCCATCATTCGTTCCTGCCGGCCTTCGTCGGCGCATCGCCCTATAAACGGGCACGGGAACGCGGCGTCAAGCTGGTCGGCGCCACCGCCCACTACGCCACCGAAGTGCTCGACGAGGGACCGATCATCGAACAGGACGTCGTGCGTGTCGACCACACGCACACCGTCGAAGACTTGATTCGCGTCGGCGCGGACGTCGAACGGGCGGTGCTCTCCCGCGCGGTGCTCTGGCACTGTCAGGACCGGGTTATCGTGCACGACAACCAGACCATCGTCTTCTGACGCGCTTTCTGACGAAACCACTTGCGCCACTTTAGTTTCAGTGACCGTCGTCGACGTCCTAACACTGCTGGCGTGGCAAGGCAAGGCGTTCGATAGATGGCCGCTATCGAACCATCCAGAACAAAGATTGGACGCAGTCTAGAAAAGGTACCAGCCTGGAGAGGTATCCGGTGGGCCGTCAGCGCAACCCCTAACCTGCGGGCCCACCCGGGTTCACCCAGGAGGAGAAATGAAGATCACAACGGCGGTCATCGCCATCGCCGTCGGCGTCGGCGCTGTCGCGGGAGCCGTACCCGCCAGCGCCACCACACCGCCGCCGAACCCATACGCTGGCCTGGGCTGCAACTGTCGCGCGGCCGCGCCGGACCAGACGGCACAGATCAACCGCGGGCTCCACGACGGCATCGCCGCCACCGGCACGCCCGCGCCCCAGGAGCAGCGATGAAGCGGGTCCGGCAGGCCTGGCGCGAGTGGCGCTGGCGCAGAGGGGAACTGCAAGCGGCGTACTACGTGGCGCACAACACGTACGAGCCGCGCTAACCCTGCGCACTGTTTCGACGCGCTAGCCCGCTAGTAGCGCCGTGACCGCCGACGGATCCTTGTAGTACACATCGAGATCGACGATCAATCCGTCACGGATGGTATAGATCTCGACCAGACTCATCTCGACGCTCTCGCCGGAAGCTCGTGAGGTCAATCTCAGCCGGCCGCGAATCGCCACGGTGTCGTCGGCCAGGAGATACTGGAAACTATCGCCCGGCGTCAGCTCCATGGCCTCGTTCATCTTTCCGAGCAGCTCGAAAAAGCCTTCCGCGCCGTGGTATTCGCCGCTGTACGGTAAGCCGCCCGCTTCGTGGACCACAAAGTCGCGATGCAGCAGAGCGCGGGCGGCGTCGAACGCTTGCCCGCCAATCGCTTTCACGAACCCGCCGACGATGCCTTGCGGATCAGTGGCCATGGGCTAGCTTTTCGCGCAGACGGCGATTCACCGGCTCGGGCAACAGCTCCGATACGTCGCCGCCCAGCATCGCCACCTCTTTGGCCAGTGACGACGACACGAACGAATACTTCGGCGCCGTCGCGACGAAGAAGGTGTCGACGCCGGCGACGTGCTTGTTCATCTGCGCCATCTGCAGTTCATATTCGAAGTCGGTGCCGGTGCGCAGGCCCTTCACGATGGCGGTCATGCCGCGGGCTCTGACGAAGTCGACCACCAGTCCTTGTCCGGCCTCGACCCGCAAGTTAGGCAGGTGCGTCGTCGACTCCTCGATCATCGCGATCCGCTCGTCGAGGTCGAACATGCCCTTCTTGGCGGGGTTGACCAGGATCGCGACCACCACCTCGTCGAATTGCGCCGCGGCCCGTTCGAAGACGTCGACGTGGCCCAACGTCACCGGGTCGAATGAGCCCGGGCATACGGCGCCGCTCATGCGCAACGACGCTACACCGGCGGTTCAGACCCGTTCGGCAAGCTCGAGACGGGTGTCGCCGTACACGCGCGGTTGCCATACCTCCCAGCCGTCCGGCCAGGCCAGCGCCGCACCGGCCGCGGCACGCTCGATCACCGCGACGGTGCCCTCTTGCGTCCAGCCGGTCAAAGCGGCCAGCATCGCCTCGATCTCACCGTTCTCGACGTCGTACGGCGGGTCCGCCAACACCAGGTCCGCCAGACATGGCGAACCGGCCAGCACGGCCGCCACCGCGCTGCGGCGCAGCGTCGCCCCGGCCAGACCCAGCGTTTCGATGTTGCGGGCGATGACGGCCGCGCTACGCGGGTCGGACTCCACGAACAACACCGATGCCGCGCCACGCGACAGCGCCTCCAGCCCCAGAGCGCCCGAGCCCGCGTAGAGGTCCAGCACCGCCAAACCGGTCAGCTCGCGGCGCGCGGTGACGATGTTGAAGAGCGACTCCCGCACCCGATCGGTCGTCGGCCTGGTTCCTCGCGCCGGCACCGCGAGGCGGCGGCCCCCGGCGACGCCCCCAATAATCCGGGTCACCTGCGCCGCTCCTCCTCATCGCTTCGCACTGCATCGTCGCCGGCGGGTCAGCTCAGCACCACCAGCAGGTCGCCGCCTTCGACCTGCGCGGTGCTGGACACCGCGACCCGCTCCACCGCACCGTCTTTGGGGGCTGTGATCGCGGCTTCCATCTTCATTGCCTCGATGGTGGCGATGGTCTCGCCCGCGCTCACCTTGTCGCCGACGGACACGCCCACCGTGACGACTCCGGCGAACGGCGCCGCGATATGTCCGGGGTTGCCACGGTCGGCCTTCTCCGCCGCCGGGATCTCGCTGGCGATGCTGCGGTCGCGCACCAGCACCGGCCGCAGTTGGCCGTTCATGATGCACATCACCGTTCGCATGCCCCGCTCGTCGGGTTCGGAGATGGCCTCCAGCCCGATCAGCAGCTCGACCCCGCGCTCGAGTTGCACCCGGTGTTCTTCGCCCTGCCGCAGTCCGTAGAAGAACTGGTTGGCCGACAGTTGCGAGGTGTCGCCGTAGATTTCCCGGTGCTCTTCGAATTCCTTTGTCGGCGCGGGGAATAGCAGCCGGTTCAGGGTGGCCTGGCGCTTGGGCCCGGCCAGCGACAGCAGAGCCTCGTCGTCGGGTGTCAGTTGCTCGATGGGCCTGGCCGGTGCGCGACCTTCTAGCGCCGCGCTGCGCAGGGGTTCGGGCCAGCCACCGGCCGGGTCCCCGAGCTCACCGCGCAGGAACCCTATGACCGATTCGGGAATGTCGAATCGCGCTGGATCGGAAGCGAATTCGTCTGCATTCACGCCCGCACCGACAAGCGCCAGCGCCAGATCGCCGACCACCTTCGACGACGGAGTCACTTTGATTAACCTGCCCAGCACCCGGTCGGCGCCCGCGTAGGCCTCCTCGACCTCCTCGAACCTGTCCCCCAGTCCCAAAGCAATCGCCTGCTGGCGCAGATTGGACAATTGCCCGCCCGGGATCTCGTGGTGATAGACGCGCCCCGTCGGCCCGGGCAGCCCGGATTCGAACGGCCCGTACACCTTTCGCAGCGCCTCCCAATAGGGTTCGAGCGCGCACACCGCCGACAACGAAAGCCCGGTGTCGTACTCGGTGTGGGCGGCGGCGGCGACGATCGAGCTCAGCGCAGGCTGGCTGGTGGTGCCCGCCATCGGCGCGGCGGCGCCGTCGACGGCGTCGGCGCCGGCTTGCCAGGCGGCCACGTAGCTGGCCAGCTGGCCGCCCGGGGTGTCGTGGGTGTGCACGTGCACCGGCAGGTCGAAGCGGCTGCGCAGCGCGCCGACCAATCGTGCCGCGGCCGGTGGCCGCAGCAGACCGGCCATGTCCTTGATGGCCAGCACGTGCGCGCCGGCGTCGACGATCTGATCTGCCAGCTTCAGGTAGTAGTCCAGCGTGTACAGCTGCTCGCCCGGATCGGACAGGTCGCCGGTGTAGCACATCGCGACTTCGGCTATCGCAGTACTGGTTTCGCGTACGGCATCGATCGCCGGGCGCATCGACTCGAGGTTGTTCAGCGCATCGAAGATTCGGAAAATGTCGACGCCGGTAGCGGTCGCCTCTTCGACGAACGCGGACGTGACCAGCTCCGGGTACGGCGTGTAGCCGACGGTGTTGCGGCCCCGCAACAGCATCTGCAGGCAGATGTTGGGCATGGCCTCACGTAGCGTGGCCAGCCGTTCCCAGGGATCCTCCTTCAGGAAACGCAGCGCCACGTCGTACGTCGCGCCGCCCCAGCACTCGACCGACAGCAGTTGCGGCACCGTGCGCGCGAGATACGGTGCCACCCTGGCCAATCCGCTGGTGCGCACCCGGGTGGCCAGCAGCGACTGGTGGGCGTCGCGGAACGTGGTATCGGTGACGCCCACGGCCGGCGACTCCCGAAGCCAACGCGCGAAACCCTCCGGCCCCAACTCGACCAGCCGCTGCTTGGACCCGGCCGGCGGCGGGGCGTCCAGATCGATCTCGGGCAGCTTGTCCTGCGGATACATCGTTGACGGCCGGGTGCCGTGCGGCTTGTTGACGGTGACATCACCCAGGTACTCGAGGATCTTGGTGCCGCGATCGGCCGAGGCGTGCGCGGTCAGCAGTTGCGGGCGTTCGTCGATGAACGACGTGGTGATGCGGCCGGCCTGAAAGTCCGGATCGTCCAGAACCGCTTGCAGGAAAGGAATATTGGTCGATACCCCACGAATGCGGAACTCCGCGATGCCGCGGCGCGCCCGGGCTACCGCGGTCGGGAAGTCACGGCCCCGGCAGGTCAGCTTGACGAGCATCGAGTCGAAATGCGCGCCGATCTCCGCGCCGAGATTGGTGCTGCCGTCGAGCCGGATACCCGCGCCACCGGGGGTGCGGTAGGCACTGATCCGTCCGGTGTCGGGCCGGAAGCCATTGGCCGGATCCTCGGTGGTAATCCGGCATTGCAGCGCGGCGCCGTGCGGCCGGATGGCGTCTTGGGGCAGACCCAGTTGGTCCAGCGTCTCCCCCGAAGCGATACGCAGCTGGCTGGAAACCAGATCGACGTCGGTGATCTCCTCGGTGACGGTGTGCTCCACCTGAATCCGCGGATTCATCTCGATGAAGACGTACTCGCCGTTCTCGTCGAGCAGGAATTCGACGGTGCCCGCGCAGCTGTACCCGATGTGCCGGGCGAAAGCGACCGCGTCGGCGCAGATCCGGTCGCGCAGCTCGGGGGCCAGGGCGGGCGCGGGCGCCAGTTCGATGACCTTCTGGTGGCGGCGCTGCACACTGCAGTCACGCTCGTAGAGGTGGATCACGTTTCCGGCGGTGTCGGCCAGGATCTGCACCTCGATGTGGCGGGGCCGCAGCACCGCCTGTTCGAGATAGACCGTGGAGTCCCCGAACGCCGACTCGGCTTCGCGGCTGGCCGCTTCGATCGCTTCGGGCAGTGCGGCGCCGTCGCTGACGCGTCGCATGCCACGGCCTCCGCCCCCGGCAACGGCCTTGACGAACAACGGAAAGCGTATTCTCTCGGCGGCCGACATCAGCTCGTCGACCGACGCCGACGGCGCCGACGACGACAACACCGGCAGCCCTGCTTCTCGGGCGGCGCCGATTGCACGGGCCTTATTTCCAGTCAGCTCAAGCACTTCGGCGCCCGGGCCGACAAAAGTGATGCCCGCGGCCGCGCACGCGGCTGCCAGGTCCGGGTTCTCCGACAGAAACCCGTAACCGGGGTAGATGGCGTCGGCGCCCGCCCGGACGGCGGTCTCGACGATGTCGTCGACGGACAGGTAGGCCCGCACCGGGTGGCCGACCTCGCCGATCTGATAGGACTCGTCGGCCTTGAGGCGGTGCTGCGAATTGCGGTCCTCGTACGCGTAGATGGCGACGGTTCCGATGCCGAGTTCATATGCTGCACGGAAGGCACGGATCGCGATCTCACCGCGATTGGCAACCAGCACTTTGGAAATCACGGGCAGCCTCCTAGCGCCGCTGGCTCACCAGAGCGTCGACCAATAATCCCAGAACCTCACCATGATCATCAAAAGCACCGCGGTGAACCACAGTGTGACGATCGACCAGCGCCATTGGTAGATCACCCGCGCCAGCGTGCTGTCCCCGCGGTCCAACACTGGGCGAAACACGTTGGACATCAGCACCACGAGCAGCGGGACGCTGATCGCCCAGACCACCATGCAGTAGGGGCATAGCGCCCCGATGCGGTACAGACTCTGAAAGATCAGCCAGTGCACCAGCACCACTCCGACCAGCGTTCCGACCGATAATCCGATCCAATACCACTGCGGCAGAGCGACTTTCGATACCGTCAACACGCCGGTGACCAGCACCACGGTGAAGCCGATGATGCCCAGCAGCGGGTTGGGAAAGCCCAGCACCGCTGCCTGCGGCGTGGTCATCACCGAGCCACACGACACGATTGGGTTGATGTTGCAGGACGGCACATAGTGGGGATTGATCAGGAGTTCGAACTTCTCGACGGTCAGCGCCATCGAGGCGGCCAAGCCGGCGACGCCCGCGATCAGCACCCACCATGCGCTGAGCACCGGTACCCGCACCTCGGACGCCGGGACCGGTGTCAAGGTCATGGGGCCGCGGGAGTGACAGGGTTATCAATGCCCGGAACATCGCCCACAATCTGTTTGACGGCAGCGACCAGGGCGTCCGGTGTCGTCGGCTCGTAGTCGTTGCCGTTGATCTTGATCGTCGGGGTCGCATTGATTTTGGCAGCCGCTGCCGCCCCTTTGACCTTGTCAAGATATTTCCCGCTGTTGACGCAGTCCGGAACGCTGCCCACCACGCCGGCTTCACGGGCCAGTTCGATCAACTTCGCGTTGTCGGGGAAGCTGGAGCCGCGCTCGTCGGGCTGAATGTTCTTGCTGTACAACGCGGTACGGAACCGTCGGTACGCATCGATGGATTCGTCGGCGACGCACAACGACGCCGCACCCGCCCGCGAGGAATAGTTCTGGTTCTTCGGGCTGTCGAGGATGGCCACCATGGAGTAATCGGCCGCGATGGCACCGGTGTCGATGAGCTTGGACACCGTCGCCCCGTACGTCTGCTCGAAGTTCCCGCACGCCGGGCACAGGAAGTCCTCGTAGAAGGACACCACCACCTTGGGGTTGGTGGTGCCGGGCTGAGTGATCAGCTTGCTCGACGTCACTCGCACCGCGTCGCCCGCACCAGTAGCGACGGGAGCCGTTTTCTTGTGATTAGAGCTGACGATGTAGAAGACAAGGGCGACCGCGAAGATCACGACCACCGCGGTGGCGGCGATCGGGACGAGTCGGCTGGAACTGCGGCCGGCGGACTTCAGGTCGATTCGCGGGGGGCGTTTGGATTTGTCGGCCACCCGCCTAGAGTACCGGCGCCCTCTTCAGGCTCGGCTGAGGTGAGCCCGCAAAGCCGAAATCAGCTCGGTGGTGGCGGTGGCACTGGCCCCCCCGAGCGGAAATAGATTGGCGAAGCCATGCGTCAGCGAACCCATGGCACGCAGGTCCACCGAGGTCCCGGCGTCGCGCAGGGCCGCGGCGTAGCTCTCGCCTTCGTCACGCATCGGGTCGAACCCCGCAACCGCAATGAGCGCCGGAGCCAGCCCGGCCAGCGACTCGGCCAACGCCGGCGACAGCCGAGGATCCGCCTTGTCGAGACCGGACCCCCGCAGGAGCTGCGACTCGAAGAAGTCCATGTCCCGTTTGGTCAGCAAAAAGCCGCGAGCGAACAGGCCCAGGGACCGCGTCTGTGCGGTGAAATCGGTCCGCGGGTACAACAGCCACTGCAGGATCGGGGTCGGGCCACCCGCGTCGCGCGCCAGCTGGCACACGACCGCAGCCAGGTTGCCGCCCGCGCTGTCCCCGCCGACCGCGACCCGCCCGGGGGTCGCACCGAGTTCGGCGCCGTGCTCGTACGCCCACGCAAAGGCCGCGTAGGCATCGTCGATCGCGGCGGGGGCGGGATGCTCGGGAGCCAGCCGGTAGTCGATCGATAACACATGAATGCCGGCGTCGCGGCACGTCAACCGGCACAGCGCGTCATAGGTGTCCACGTCGCCGATCGTCCAGCCGCCGCCGTGGTAGAAAACCAGCAGGTCCGCCGCCCCACCGCCGACCGGACGATAGTGGCGCGCCGGGATTGCACCGGCGGGTCCGGGCAGCGAGATCTCCTCGACGGTGACGTGCACCTGCGGCCCCGGCATGCCCACGATCCTCTCGCGCATCTGGGTGCGGGACAGCGCCACGTCGTCGTCGATGACCAGGCCGTCGATGCCGACGGCGTGCATACCCGACAGCATCAGCTGCAGCGTGGGATCGAGTGTGTTGCCGTCGATGATGACCGAACGGCCGCCTGACAGCACTCGAGCGGCGCTGGCCGGGACCCACCGAATGACCTTGGCGCCGACGTTGGTGACGACACTCTGCAGACCCGATAAGCGACGGGTCAACCGGGTGGGTGCGCCCTTGGCGCCGAGAGCGAGAGCCGGCGCGCCTGGCGGACTCTTCATCATGCGCCTGCTCCCCTCAAACTCCCCCGCGTGCCGATTCGGCGCGCCCGCGGCCAACTCTACGTGCTGAGCAGCTTGCAAAAAATTGGCCAACACCCGCCCGCTGCCATAACCCGGCATATTCGGCTCGGTACTATCGTGCTTTCCTAACTTCCAACGAATCTTTTTGCAGGCAGGTGAACATAGTGACCGGCGAGTCGGGCGCCAATATTCCATCAATAGCTCTCAATGACGAGCAAACAATGCCGGTCCTTGGCGTCGGTGTCGGAGAGATGTCGGACGACGAGGCCGAACGCGCGGTGTCGGCCGCGTTGGAAATCGGCTGCCGGCTGATCGACACCGCGGCGGCCTACGGCAACGAAGCCGGCGTGGGCCGGGCGATCGCGGCGTCGGGCGTTCCCCGCGCGGAGCTGTTCGTCACCACCAAGCTGGCCACCGCCGACCATGGTCTGGACAGTGCCGTCGTGGCCTGCAAGGCCAGCTTGGAGCGCCTCGGCCTGGACTACGTCGACCTCTACCTGGTGCACTGGCCGGCCCCGTCGCGCGGCAAGTACGTCGACTCCTGGGGTGGTCTGATCCAATGCCGCGGCGATGGGCATGCACGTTCGATCGGCGTTGCCAACTTCACCGATGAGCACCTCGAGATGGCCATCGACCTCACGTTCGTCACGCCGGCCGTCAACCAGATCGAGCTGCACCCACTGCTTAACCAAGACGGGTTGCGCAAGGTGAACGCCCAGCACAACGTCGTCACACAGTCCTACACCCCGCTGGCTTTGGGCAAGCTGATGGACAACCCCACGGTGACCTCCGTCGCCGGCGAGTATGGCAAGACACCCGCGCAGGTGCTGCTGCGGTGGAACCTGCAACTCGGTAATGCCGCGGTCTTCCGCTCGGCCAAAGCCGAGCACATTGCCAGCAACTTGGACGTCTTCGATTTCGAACTGGCCGCCGAGCACATCGATGCGATCAACGCGCTCAACGACGGCACCCGGCTGCGGCCGGACCCGCTGACCTACGAAGGCTCGTAGGCGTTTATCCCGTCGGGCAGGTGGCTGCCGCCTGACGCAACACGTCCGTCGATTGCTGGTCCACGAGCAACGCGTAACCGCGCAACACCACGATGAACTGCATGGCGTACTGACACGCGAACGCCTTGTTCGGTGGCATCCACTGCCCCGGCGGCAGATCGCCCTTGTCCTGATTGGCCTGGCCCTCGACGGCCAACAGGTTGGCCGGGTCGTTGGCGAACCGCACCCGCTCGGCGTCCGGCCAGCCCGACGCTCCCATGTCCCAGGCGTAGGCAAGCGGAACGATGTGGTCGATCTGTACCGCTTCCCCGACCTTCGCGCCGCGCTGGAAAGCGATGGTGGCGTTGGTGTACGGGTCGTGCAACGTGCCGGTGGCAACCGCGTCGGGGCACTTTTTGATCGACACGTAGGTCTTGTCGACCAGATCGCGGTTGAGGATGTCGTCGCGGGTGTCACACCCGTTGTGCCCCATCGGGGCATCGTTGTCATCGGTCCAGGCGTCACCGAACGCGGTGCGGTGGTAGTCGTAGCGGTGCGCCCGCATCGGTACGACGGCGATTCCGGCGAGCACGTCGGTACCCGGCGCAACGGTCGGGACGTCGGCGCGTGCGGCGACCTCGCCGGCATGCCTGGCCGCCGTCGATCCCCATGTCTGATAGGCGACCAGCACCGCGAGCAGCGCGAGCGCCGTCAACCACAACAACACTTTTCGGTTCAAGATTTGTCCAGGTATTCGATACGGTCCGAGTTAGTGAATCGTCCTGCTAGCGCGGCCAATCCGGGGTGCGCGCCGGTGTCTTGGTAGGCGGCAATGCAGAAGTCCCGAGCGGCCTCGATGTAGGCCAGATGGTCGGCCAGCGACAGCAGCCGCAGCGTGATCGCCCGGCCAGATTGGTTGCGGCCCAAAACATCTCCTTCTTTGCGCTCCTTGAGGTCCAGGTCGGCTAGCGCGAACCCGTCCATCGTCTCGGCGACCGCGGACAGTCTCCGACCGCCCACCGAATCCGGTCCAACCCAGCTGGCCAGCAGGCACAAGCTCGGATGCTCCCCGCGGCCGATGCGCCCGCGCAGCTGGTGTAGCTGGCTGATGCCGAACCGCTCGGCGTCCATCACCAACATGACCGTGGCGTTGGGGACGTCGACGCCGACCTCGATGACGGTGGTGCACACCAGCACATCGATTTCGCCCGCGCGAAAACCCGCCATGACGGAGTCTTTCTCGTCGGCGGACAACCGCCCGTGCATGAGCCCGAGCCGCAGATTGGCCAGCTCACCGGAGCGCAGTCGGGTGTAGAGCCCTACGGCCGTCTGCGAGGGGCGCGCGCCTTCTTTGTCGGGTTCGTCGTTTTCGTCGATACGGGGCGCCACCACATACGCCTGTCGTCCGGCGCCGACCTCCTCGATGATGCGCTGCCAGGCCCGGTCGAGCCACGCGGGCTTGTGCTGCATGAAAATCGTCCTGCTGGTGATCGGCTGACGCCCACGCGGAAGTTCGCGCAGCGTCAAAGTTTCCAGGTCGCCGTAGACCGTGAGCGCCACCGTGCGCGGTATCGGCGTGGCCGTCATTACCAGCAGGTGCGGGGTGATGCCGTCACGAGCCTTGGCGCGCAATCGATCTCGCTGCTCCACACCGAACCGGTGTTGCTCGTCGACCACCACCATGCCCAGATTGTGGAATTCCACCGCGTCCTGCAACAGCGCGTGGGTGCCCACGACGATATCGACCTGGCCCGCGGCTATCTCGGCCCGCAGGGATTTCTTCTGCCCCGTCGTCATCGAACCGCTGAGCAGCGCGACTCGTGCGGCATTGTCGGTCGCGCCCAGCTGCCCCCCGAGGGCCAACGGGCCAAGAACATCGGAGATCGACCGCACATGTTGTGCGGCAAGCACTTCCGTTGGTGCCAGCAGCGCGCATTGGTAGCCCGCGTCGACCATCTGCAGCATCGCAAGTACCGCCACGATCGTCTTGCCCGACCCGACCTCGCCCTGCAACAGCCGGTTAAGCGGGCGGGTCGTCGCGAGTCCGTCGCTCAGCACCTCGAGCACCTCACGCTGCCCTGCGGTCAGCTCGAACGGCAAGCGCCGCAACAGTTCTGCCGCCAAGCCGTCATGTCGCGGTAATGCCGCTGGCCCCGACTCGGCCAGCTCGCCGTGCCGGCGCGCCACCAGCGCCCACTGCAGACCCACGGCTTCGTCGAACGTCAATCTCTCGCGGGCGCGCCGGCGTAGCTGCTCGTCCTCGGCGAGATGGATGGCGCGCAGCGCTTCGTCTTCGGCGATCAGGCCATGCGCGTCGCGCAGTTCGGCCGGCAGCGGATCCTCCACCGGGTCAAGGACATCGAGCACCTGGCGCACGCAGGCGAAGATGTCCCAGCTCTGCACTTTGGCGCTGGCCGGATAGATCGGAAAGAAGCTGCGCTGGAAGTCCTCTACCGCCAGCTCGCCCCCCCTGGTGATCTCCGAGGCCTTGGCGATGTTTTTCAGACTGTTGGACCCGCGGCTTCTTCCATCGAGGATGAGAAACGCCGGGTGCGTCAGCTGCATGGCGTTCTTGTAGAACCCGACCTCCCCGGAGAGCATCACCCGCGTGCCCTTGATGAGGTCCTTGCTGATGAAGCGGGCGTTGAAGAAGGTGGCGGTCACCGCGCCGCGCCCGGAGCCCACGGTGATGCGGAAGATCTTCTTCTTCGGATCCCTTTTCGTCGCGATGGTCGCCGCAGAAGTAATGGTGTCGACGATGGTGATGTGCTGACCGGTTTCCGGCTTTTCGGCCCCGCTCTCTTCGGCGCTGCGCACCGAAGCGCCCACGGTGTAGGCGCGCGGATAGTGCCGCAGCAGGTCGTCGACCGTGCGGATGCCGAATGTCTCGTCGAGCCCATCGGCGGAGTGGGCGCCCAGGATGTAGTCCAGTCGATCGGTGAGTGTGGCCATTGATTATTCCGCCTCCTCGGCCTACTCGACGCCGATCAGCAGTGCATCGCCCCGGTGGCCGGTGCGGTAGATCATCAGCTCCGTTCCCGGGTGGTTGTCGTGCACGTGGTCTTCGAGGATGTCGCCGACCGCAGTGGCATCAGCTTCTTCCAGACCGGCACCGATCAGCACGGTGAGCAGGTCGCCGCCCGAGGCCAGCAGCAGATCGAGCAGGCCGATCGCCGCCGCGGCCGCATCGGCGGCCACGATCAGGACCTCGTCACCCGCGATGCCGAGTCCGTCACCGGGCTGACATCTGCCTGCCCAAGTCAACGCGCTTTCGGTCGCGATGCGCACCGATCCGTGCCGGGCGGCGCCGGCGGCGCGGGCCATGGTGTAGCCGTCGTCGACGGCCTGCCGGCCCGGCTCGTGCACGGCCAGCGCGGCCAGGCCCTGAACCATCGATCCGGTCGGTATCGGTACCACGTCGATTCCCCAGCCGATGGCGGCGGTGCACCCGGCCACCAGCTCCTCGGCGGCCACGTAGCCGTTGGGCAGCACCATGACCTGCGCGGCGCCGGTATCGACCACGGCCCGCACCAGCTGGTGGGCACTGATGTCGGTGGCGGGCGCATCGGAGGGTTGCAGCACACAGGCGCCTTCACCGGCGAATAGCTCAGCGGCGCCGCCGCCGTCGACGACGGCCAGCACCGCCCGTTCCCGCGTCCAGCCGCCGGACGGCAATCCGCTGGCGCCGGAGGTCAGGGCCGAGATCACGATCCGGCTCAGCCGCCCCGCCGCCAGTCCGGCTTCGACGGCGGCACCCGCGTCGTCGGTGTGGACGTGCACCGAGTAGCCCCCGGCCGCCTGCGGCGCCGCGGCGATGCCCACCGATTCGCCCAACTCGCCGAGCCGCTCGCGCAGCGTGTCTGCTGCCTGGGCATCGCAGCCGTTCAGCAGGTACATCACCTCGAACTGCGGTGCCCGGCGTTCGGTGGCGGCGTCTTTCTGGTCGGGCGCCTCCGCGCGCGGGGAGAGCTCGTACACCGCGCGCGCGGGCGCCTGACCGGTGACCGTCGAACGCAGCGCATCCAGCAGGACCAGCAGACCCCGGCCGCCCGCGTCCACCGCGCCGGCGTCAGCGAGAACGTCGAGCTGCTCCGGGGTCTTTTCCAGCGCGACGACGGCGGCATCGCCGGCGGCTGCGACCGCGGCGTCCAGCCCGTCCCTGGCGCATTGCCCGACGGCATCCGCGGCGGCGCGTAGCACCGAGACGATGGTGCCCGGGATCTCGTCGCCCATTGAGCTGATGACCAGCGCGACCCCGCGCCGCAAAGCAGCCCCAAGCAGGTAGGCATCGATATCGCGCAGTTCCCCACCGGCTTCGGCGGCTGCGGGCGCGGTGACGTCGGCGATACCGCGCAGGATCTGGGACAGGATCACGCCGGAGTTGCCGCGGGCCCCGTTCAGCGCACCGGCCGACAGGGCAGCCGCGACCTTGGCGGCGCACCCGCTCTCCGGGCCCGCATTGGCCCCCGCGTTGGCCCCCACATTGGCCCCCCCATTGGCCCCCACATTGGCCTCAGCCAGCGCCGACCGCATCGTGAACAGCATGTTGGCGCCCGTGTCGGAATCCGCGACCGGGAAGACGTTAAGGCGGTTGATCTCGTCGATATGGGTGATCAGATCGCTGACGCAGGTGTGCGCCCACTCGCGCAGGGCGGAGGCGTCCAGCAGACGATTCGCCGTGCCCACTACTGACCTACCTCCTCCGCGCCAGACCTCCGGTGGGCGCCAGCGTAGCTCGCACGACGCACCGATTGAGCCTAGCCAGCCAGTGCGACACCACCCGTCGTCGGCGGGTGATCGGTTGGTGAGAAATTTTCTGTCGTAGGGTCATGGGATACTCGAATGTATGTTCGATAGGTGGCATGCCTCGCGGCCCACGCCGGAGTCCGCGGCCTATGTACAGCGGCTGTGTGTGGCTGCTCGCGCGGAGAACCAGGCAGCTGCCGAGCAGCTCGAGGTGCTCGGGCAGTTGTTCGCCTACCGGTACTCGTCGTGTGCGGAGACCGACGACTGGGCGATCGACACCGAGGCGGCGGTGGCCGCCGAGGTGGGTGCGGCGTTGCGGATCAGCCAGGGGCTGGCCGCGTCCCGGTTGCGCTATGCCCGCGCGATGCGCGAACGGCTGCCCCAGGTCGGTGCGGTGTTCAAGGCCGGCGATATCGACTATCGGACGTTCACCACGATCGTGTATCGCAGTGATCTGATCACCGACCCCGACGTACTGAGCACCGTGGATGCCGCCGTGGCGGCCAATGTGACCCGGTGGCCCTCGATGACCCAGGGCCGCCTGGGCGCCCAGATCGACAAGATCGTGGCCCGCGCCGACGCCGATGCGGTCCGGCGGCGCACCGAGCAGCAGGCTGAGCGCGAGATCTGGATCGGCGGCGAGCAAGAAGGCCTCTCGCAGATCATCGGCAGCCTGTTCAGCGTTGATGCGCACGCCCTGGATCGCCGGTTGAGCGCGTTGGCGGCCACGGTGTGCGAGCACGACCCGCGCAGCGCGCCGGCGCGCCGCGCCGATGCGATGGGGGCGCTGGCCGCCGGCGCCGACCGGCTGGGGTGTCGCTGCGCACGCCCCGATTGCGCCGCGGGCACCCGGCCCGCGGCCTCGCCGGTGACCATCCACGTCATCGCCTCCCAAGACACCCTGGATGGGACTGCGACCACACCGGGCTCGGAGTTCAGCGCCGACGGGCTGATCACCCCCGAACTGATCGCCCAACTCGCGACCTCGGCCAAAACAGTCCCGCTGATCCACCCCGGCTACACCGCACCCGAACCCGGCTACCGCCCGTCGAAGGCGCTGACCGAATTCGTGCGCGCCCGCGACCTGACGTGCCGCTGGCCGGGCTGCGACGTCGCGGCCCTGCGCTGCGATATCGACCACACCATCCCGTACTCCCAAGGCGGTAAAACCCACGCCGCCAACCTCAAATGTTATTGCGGCACGCATCATTTGGTGAAAACTTTTTGGGGCTGGCGCGAACAGCAACTGGCCGACGGCACCCTGATCCTGACCTCGCCGGCCGGGCACACCCACGTCACCACCCCCGGCAGCGCCCTGCTATTCCCCAGCCTCTGTCACGCCGTGGGCGGCATGCCCGCCCCCGAAACCTGCCCGCCAGAGGACCGCTGCGCCGATCGCAGCGCCATGATGCCCAAACGCCGCCAAACCCGCACCCACGACCGCGCCACCCGCATCGCCACCGAACGCCGCCACAACCGCGAAACCCGACTAGCCGCCCAAGCCCCCCAACCCGGACCCGCCCCACCCGACGACGACCCACCACCCTTCTGACTTGCCACCACTCCACGCCGTTTTGGTGGTTGCCCAGGACAGTCGGTATTCTGGGCAGGCCCGGCTCCCGATCTGCGCGTTGCCGGACCCCCGAACCTTTGAGGAGCTTCATCATGGCCGCTACGTGCGAAATCTGCGGGAAAGGCCCCGGCTTCGGTAAGTCGGTGTCGCACTCCCACCGCCGCACCAGCCGTCGGTGGAACCCCAACGTCCAGACCGTGCACGTCGTGACCCGTCCCGGCGGTAACAAGAAGCGGCTGAACGTCTGCGCGTCCTGCATCAAGGCCGGCAAGGTCACCCGCGGCTAACCGCCACCGGCCATTCTGCGTGGCCACCAGAACCACCTGCCGAGTGACGCCACCACGGATGGTGTGATCAGCGCCCGCACGACCAGGGTGCCCAGCAAGAGTCCGACAGCGATGGTGCCGCCAATCTGCGCGACGCTGAGCACGCTGCTGCCCACCAGAGCGAGCATGGTGATCCCGAAAACAATGCCGGCGGTCGTGACCACACCACCGGTGCCGCCGAACGCCCGGATGATGCCCGTTCGGATGCCCGCGTCGGAGGCCTGAACCTCCTGCTTGATCCGTAGTGCCAGCAGCAGGTTGTAGTCGGCGCCGACCGCGATGAGCGCGATGAACGCGATCGGCGCCACCGCCCAGTGCAGATCGTGGTGCAGCAGGTCTTGCCACACCAGCACGCTCATACCCAGCGCCGACGCGTACGAGGCGGCGACCGTCCCGACGACGACCAACCCGGCGACCGGACTGCGCAGCATGGCGGTGACGATCACCAAGATCAGGACCAGCGCCGCGGCCACCAGCAAGGCGGTGTCGCGGGCGACGAACCGCTGCAGGTCGGCGGTCGCGGCCCGCGAACTCGACGTGCTCACCTTGATCGGCAAGGGCCGCAGCAACTCCGAGATCGCCGACGAACTGTGCATCTCGAACGTCACGGTCAAAAGCCACATCGGCCGGATCTTCGGAAAGCTCGACCTGCGCGACCGCGCCGCCGCCATCGTGTACGCCTACGACAACGGCATCGTCGCCCCGCGCTAGCTCACATCACCAAATGGCCGGCATCGACGGGTATGGACACGCCCGTCACGTAGCGGGACCTTGGGCCAGCGAGCCAGAGCACCGCCTCGGTGACATCCCGCGCCTCGACCAGCGGGACGCCGGGCAGCAGCATCTGTGAGACCGCCGGATTGGGATTTTCCAGCATCTGGTTGACCACGAAGTCGTTGAGGATCATCGGCGTCGCGACACCGCTCGGATTCACCGAGTTGACCCGAATCTTGTGCGGTGCATACGCATTGGCCGCCGAGCGCATGAGGCCCACCACGCCGTGTTTGGACGCGGCATAGGCGAACATGGCGGCGCTGCCGTCACCGCCCTTGCCGGTCAGCCCCTGAGACGAACTGATCAGAACGACGGAGCCGCCCCGCCCTTTGCGGACGACCGACGGAACCGTCGCCAGCATCGTGTGCCACACACCCTTGAGGTTGGTGTCCACGATAGTGGTGAACACGGGCTCGGATTGGGTCGAAGTGTCGCCGATCGCCACCACCCCGGCGTTGGCGATGACGATGTCGATGTCGCCGAGCTCGTCGATTCCGGACCGCACTCCGGCTTCCAACTGCGTCAGGTCGCGGACGTCGGCGACGACCGCCACCGCCCTGCGGCCCGCGGCTTCGACCAGCCGTACCGTCTTGTCGAGGTCGGCTTTGGTTCCCAGCGCGTAGGGAATCGAATCGATGTCGGCGCAGATGTCGATGGCAATGATGTCGGCGCCCTGTTCTGCGAGTGCGACGGCGTGGCTGCGACCCTGGCCGCGTGCCGCACCGGTGATGACGGCGACGGTGTCGTCGAGTTCACCCATGGCCGGGAACGTTCAGCGTCGTGCCGGTCTCTTTTTCGGCGAAGGCCACCAGGCGGGCGGCCGCGTCGTAGTCGCAGGCGTTCTGCGTGCGACCAATCAGCACCGGGCCGCCGCGCAGGCCACCCCGGCCGCTCACTCCGACGAAGCTGCCCGGGGGTATCGGTTCGCTGATGCAGTACAGCGAGGGCGCCGCGCCTTCGTCGATGTCGTTGGCCAACCGATCGGCCACCACCTTGACGGCCTTGTGCGACAACGACATCAGCGGCGAATCGGACAGGTGGGAGAGGTTCGAGGCCACCCACCCCGGATGGGTGAGCTGGGCGACGATGGGCGAGCCGGCGGCGCGCAACCTGCGGTCGAGCTCGAGCCCCCACAACATCACCGCGAGCTTCGAGTGCGCGTACGAGCCCAACCTGGTCCACTTGTGGTTGCGCAGGTGTAGGTCGTCGAGCCGCAGCGTCGCGAACTTGTGCGCATCCGAGCCCACGTTGATGATCTGCGAACGCACCCTGGGCAGCAGCAGGTTAGTCAGCGCGAACGGTCCGAGCAGGTTGGTGCCCAGCGTCATCTCGAAGCCGTCGACGGTGTCGATGCGCCGATCGGTCAGCGTGCCGGCGTTGTTGATCAGGATGTCGACCTGCCCGTCGATCAAATCGGGGAACGCGCGTACCGAAGACAGGTCGGCGAGATCGAGCTTGACCACCGACGTCGAGCCACCCATCTCGGCCGCACGTTGCTCACCGAGGGCCGTATTGCGCACCGCGAGGATCACGTGGGCGCCGGCTTTGGCGAGCGCACGCGACGTGCCGAGCCCGACGCCGTTGCTCGCTCCGGTCACGATGACTGTTTTGCCAGTCAGGTTGCCGAGCCGGCTCGGCGTCCAAGGTAACGTCACGGCCACCAAGATTAATGGTAGGGCCAGCGGGCGGGCCGACGGGCAGGAGCGAATCGGACGTGAGCGACAGCGCGACAGCGATTAGCAACCTGATCTATACCTACGCCGAACTCATCGACGGCGGCGACCTGGACGGGCTGGCCAGGCTCTTTGAGCACGGCCGCATCTGCGGCGTCGAGAACGGTCCGCCCGAGACGGTGTTCGCCGGAACGGCCAGGGTGCGGGAGATGTATGACATGGCCACCCGCATCTACGAGGACGGCACCCCCAAGACCCATCACAACACCACCAACGTGCGGCTCGACATCGACGAGGCCGCCGGGACCGCACGCAGCACCTCCTACTACTGCGTCACACAGGCCACGCCCGATCTGCCGCTCCAGGTGATCATCACCGGGCATTACAAGGACACCTTTCACCGCCTCGACGGTGCCTGGTGGTTCGACAGCCGCACCATGTTCGTCGACCAGGTCGGCGACGTCAGCCACCACCTGAAGTTCTAAGTGGACGCTTTTGACGTAGCGGCGGTCATGGCCGACGCGCAACGCAAGGAGTCGCTGACCGATTGGGGTCCGGGCGATTTCGAACGCGCGCTGGGCGTGCTGTTGGCCGACTACCCACACGCTGATCTCAACGTCATCGGCGCGCACATCCTGAGGTCCGGCATCGTCCACAGCCTGCGCATGCGGTTGCGCACCCAGGAGTGGATCCGCCGCCACCCGGAGATCCTCGAGGAGAAGGTCGCCCCGCCGATCGTCGTCGTCGGGATGATGCGCAGCGGAACCACGCTGCTGCAGCGCCTGCTGGCCGCCGATCCCCGCTTCGTCTGCGCATACGGCTGGGAGGTGGTCGAGGTCGCGCCCCGACTCGACTACCAATTCAGCGGTGTCGATCCGCGCATCGCCATCAGCGAAGCGCGCGAGGCCAAATCCCGCGAACTGGCGCCGGACCTGTTCGCCATCCACCCGATGTATGCGCGGGAGCCCGAGGAAGAGATCGTCTTTTTAGCCGACGCTTTCCTGTCGCACGTGCCCGAGTCGGGCGCCTACCTGCCCCGCTACCGATCGTGGCTCGATGAGCAGGACTTCACTCCCGCCTACGACTACCTGCACCGCATGCTGCAGTTCCTGCAATGGCAGAAGCGACAGCGGGGTCTGCTGGGTGAGCCGCTGCGCTGGGTGCTGAAGTCGCCGGCGCACCTGGGCTACCTGGACCTGCTGCGGGCGCGGTTTGACGACATGCACATCGTCCACATGCATCGCGACCCCCGCACCACGATCGCGTCGGGCGCCAGCCTCAACGCGACCCTGCATGCGATGCACGCCGACACCGTCGACCGGCATCGAGTGGGCGCGCAGTGGCTGCAGCGGATGGGCTGGACTAACGATCGGGCAATGGCGATCCGGGATGGCTGGTCTGACGATAGCGACCGCGTCACCGATATCGAATTCGACGACGCGGTGGCCGACCCGATCGGTCAGGTGGCCCGGGTCTACGACGCCGTCGGACTGCCGCTGGCCGCCGACGCCGAGGCGGCGATGCGGCGCTGGCTGGACGAACGCCCCCGCGAGGCGGCCCGCCCGCCGTACGGGCTAACGGACTATGGTTTGCTTCCCGAGCAGGTCGACGAGCGATTCACGTTGTACAACAAGCGTTTTAGGCATGGACAGTAAGGAGCCTTGAAATATGGACGATGCAGTTTCGACGGCGTCCCAGCGTGAACAGGAGCTGGCGGCCATCGACTTGGTCGAGCACCCCACCGTCAAGGCTGCCTATCAGAGCGTCGCCGAGACCTGGCTGGGCCGCGCCAAGGCTTCCGACGCGATGCGTGAGCGCTTCGACGACGCGTTCGCCGAGGTGATGTTCTCGGCGGCGGTGTGGTCGTCCAACCAGGACAAGCTGCGACCCAAGGTCAGCTGCATCACCAGGCTGGCACACCCGGTAGACGACCGCCGCATTCCCGGATCACGTTGGGGCATCGACAATCCCGACAGTGTTTACCGGGTCATCCCGATCTCCGGCGACGAACGCTATGAGATCCGCGGCCGAGTCGGCGAGCACCGCATGACCGAGAATTACTTCACGCTGTGGGACGCGAACATGGGCACCATCGACGTGCTCAACGGGCGCACCATGCAGGTCGACTCCGACGGCAGCTTCACGATCACCGTCGACGCAGACGCAGCCAACGGGCGACCCAATCATGTGCAGACCACCGCCGCGGCGCACGAGTTCTACATCCGCGACGTGCTGCTGGACTGGAGTCGCGACGACCCCAATTACTTTGAGGTGCAACGGCTAGGCGGCTCGCCTGCCGCACCGGCACGCACGCTCGACGAGCAGGCTGAGGCGACCGCGGCGATGATGGCCTATTTCGCGAACTTCACCGGCAAGCTCAGCCACGGCGTGTACAAGATGCCCGCCAACGATTTCAACCTGGCGTGGTCGGCCGACAAGGTCGGCGCGATGCGCAACCAGGTCTATGTGATGGGCCGCTTCGACCTTGCACCGGACGAGGCGTTCGTGGTCGACCTCAGCGACGGTGGCGCCGAATACTTCACCGTGCCGCTGAGCAACATCTGGGGCACCACGCTCGACATCATCGATCGCACCGGCAGTCTCAACAAGGCGCAGTCGGTCGCCAACGAGGACGGCACGTACACCTACGTCATTTCTCCCGTCGATCCGGGGGTGGCGAATTGGATTGACTCCGACGGGCTGCGCGAGGGCATTTTGACGCTACGGATGGCCGAGTTCGGCGAGGCGGGCCCCAGCTCGGACTTGGGCGCTCGCGGGCGGGTGGTCAAGCTGGATCAGCTCGACACCGAGGTGCCCCACTTGCATCGGGTCAGTCCGCAACAGCGAGCAATCGAGTTGGCCGAGCGGCGTAAGGCGTATCTGCGCCGCCTGCCGGAAGGGACGATCTAGAGATGGCGCGCTGGCTGATCACCGGCTGCTCCACCGGATTTGGTCGCGAAATCGCGCGCGCCGCATTGGAAGCCGGTCACAGTGTGGTGGTGACCGCGCGCCGCGCCGACGCGGTGTGGGATTTCGTCGATGAGTTCGGGGATCGGGCGCTGGCCGTGGCACTGGACGTGACGGACGCCGGCCAGGTCGCGGCGGCGGTCGCGGCGGCCGAGGACGCGTTCGGCGGGATCGATGTGCTGGTCAACAACGCCGGTCACGGCTACCTGTCCGCGGTGGAGGAAGGCGAGGACGCTGAAGTCCGAAAGTTGTTCGACGTCAACTACTTCGGTGCCGTCGACATGATCAAGGCAGTGCTGCCGGCCATGCGCGCCCGCGGGTCCGGCCATATCGTCAACATGTCCTCGATGACGGGTCTGGTGGCCAACCCGCCGAACGCCTACTACTCGTCGACGAAGTTCGCGCTGGAGGCGGTGACCGAGGCACTCGCCACCGAGGTACGGCCGCTGGGGATCAAGGTGACCGCCATCGAACCCGGTGCCTTCCGCACCGATTGGGCGACGAGATCGATGAAGGAGTCGGCCACGCCGATAGCCGATTACGCCGATGTGAAAGCGCGCAAGGACCTGATCAAGCAGTTCGCCGATCATCTGCCGGGCGACCCGCGCAAAGTGGCCGAGGCGGTGCTGATGGTGACCGAACTCGACGATCCCCCGTTGCGGCTATTGCTGGGCCGCGACGTGCTCAAGGCCATGCGCGACAAGATCGCTGCGACGTCCGCGTCGATCGAGGAGTGGAAGGCCGTCACCAAAGACGTCAACTTCCCGGAGTCCTAGTACTGCAGCCACAGATCGGGCTGGTGGGAGTCGGCGCGATCACCGCGCCCAACCCCTGCGCCTATCGAGTACTTCGCTACTCATTGCCCAGCGTCCAGCAGCTGCGATGATGTTGGCAACGGTGTCGGCGATCGCCGTCCTCGTTTGTGCGGCGGACAGAACGGAGCATGAATGGCCGATGCCCAACCATCGGTCAATCGCCGGGCGCGAACGGCCGATGATGACAGCTATGTGTTGAATTCGGCCGAGACGGACGTCGAATTCGAAAACGCCAGGCTGCGCAACCTGCAACAAGCCAGTGATTCATCCACTATCAGTCATCTCGACGCCATCGGGGTCGGCCCGGGGTGGCGCTGTCTGGAGGTCGGGGCCGGTGCAGGTTCGATCGCTCGCTGGCTTGGGACCCGGGTAGGCCCGACAGGATCAGTGCTGGCCACCGACATCAACGTCGACCGCCTGGGCAATCTCCCCGGCAATGTCGAGGTCGACCACCTTGGCGCCGACCAATCCGGTAGCGCCGACCACGACGATCTTCCCGACAGCTGTCATGAGACCACTAATACGGTCTTGCCGGGCCGGCGGTCCGGGCGCCGGCCGCTTTCGAATGCCTGCCGCCCCTCGGCCAAGGGAAACGTCTCGGCGATGTGCACCTGCAGCCGGCCGCGGTCGACCAGCGCGGCGAGCTTGGCAAGCTGTTCGCAATTCGGCGTGACGATGAAGAACGTTGCCGTCACGTCCGCCGGCGGGGGCCCCGACAGAGTGACCAGCCGTCCGCCGCGGCGCAGCACGGCGCACGACCGCCGCAGGGTCTCACCGCCGACGGTGTCGACGATTACGTCGTAGGGTCCGGTCAGTGCGAAAGCTTCACTGCGGACATCGATTACCCGTCGCGCCCCGAGACCGCGCACCAGTTCGGCCGCGTCACTGCGAACGGTCGCGGTGACATGCGCGCCCAGAATGGCTGCCAGCTGGACCGTCATGGCCCCGACTCCCCCGGCCCCGCCGTGCACCAGCACCTCCTCGCCGGGCCGCACCGCAGCGTGGTCGACCAGCGCCTGCAGCGCGGTCAGTCCGGCCAGCGGCAAGGCGGCGGCATGTACATGCGATACGGTCGACGGCTTGGCAGCCAGATGGGCGGCCGGGACAGCTACGAATTCGGCCGCCGCGCCGTCACGATCGAATCCGATCAGCCCGTACACTTCCTCGCCGGGTTTCAAACCGGTTACGCCCGAGGCAGTTTCAGCGATGACTCCGGATACCTCGTGCGACGGGGTCACTGGCGTCCTGGCCCACGTCTCTTCCCACGTCAACTCGTCGAAGGTGATCGCCGCGGCGTGGACCGCCACCAAGACTTCACCGGCCGCGGGCACCGGCACCGGCGCCCGCTCGACGACCAGCACCTCCGGGCCGCCCCGGCGGTGTGCGCGCAGAGCCGTCATCTCCCTCAGGGCAGGCGCCAATCGATCGGGTCCGCGCCCATCCCGGCCAACAGTTCGTTGGCGCGACTGAACGGTCGCGAGCCGAAAAACCCACGCGAGGCCGACAGCGGCGAGGGATGCGGCGACTCGATTGCCACGCAGTCCCCTTCGGCCAGCATCGGCTTCAGCGTGGACGCGTCGCGGCCCCACAGGATCGCCACCATTGGCTGCGACCTCGCGACCAGCGCGCGAATTGCACACTCCGTGACCGCTTCCCAGCCCTTACCCCGATGCGACGCCGGATTGCTCGGCCGCACCGTAAGCACCCTGTTCAACAGCAGCACCCCGCGCTCCGCCCAGGGCGTCAGGTCCCCGCACGAGGGCGGCTGATGACCCAGATCGGCGCAGTACTCGTTGAAGATGTTGTCCAGGCTGCGCGGCAGCGGACGCACCTCCGGAGCCACCGAGAAACTCAGTCCCACAGCATGTCCGGGTGTCGGGTAGGGATCTTGCCCCACGATCAGGATCCGCACTTTGTCGAACGGAAAAGTGAAGGCACGCAACACGTTCGGCCCTGCCGGCAGGTAGCGGCGCCCAGCTTCGATCTCGGCCCGCAGGAACTGTCCCATCTGGGCGACGTTGTCCGCAACCGGCTGCAGCGCGGCCGCCCAGCCCGGCTCGACGAGTTCACTGAGCGGTCGCGCGGTCACTGGGCAACCCTAACTCGCGAACGACTCCCAGCCCGCATACCCACGCCACGGTTCGCCGTCGACCAGCACGCCGGCCGGCCCGTCGAGCACCCGCCCGATGATCCGCCACCCGTCGGGCACCGCATCGGCGAAACACGCCACCAAGGCGTGGTCTTCGCCGCCACCCAGCACCCACGCCCACGGGTCGGCGCCCACCGCCGCCCCGGCGGCCGCCAACGCCTCGTAGTCGGCGGCCAACCCAACGCGCGACAGGTCGATGCCCACCCCGGAGGCGTCGGCAACATGCCCCAAGTCGGCGACCAGACCATCGGAGATGTCGATCATCGCCTGCGCGCTCGCAGCAGCCGCCGCCGCGCCCTGCCCATACGGCGGCCGCGGCACCACATGGCGCTGACGTAACTCGTCGAAGTCGTCGATCTCGTTGTGCCACAGCGCATATCCGGCGGCGGAGCGGCCGAGCTCGCCGGCGACCGCGACCGTCGAGCCGGCCATGGCCCCCGATCTCAGCACTGGTGCACGGCCGTCGAGGTCGCCGAGCACAGTCACCGACACCACCCACTGCGGGCAGCTGACCAGGTCGCCGCCGACGATGCCGGCGCCGATCCGCCCCGCCTCGTCCCACATGCCGTCGACCAACTCGTCCACCTGCGCCGTCGGCGTATCACCGGGAGCCCCGAAACCCACCACGAACGCCGTGGCCCGCCCGCCCATTGCCTCGATGTCAGCGGCGTTCTGCGCGATCGCCTTGCGGCCGACGTCATGCGGCGTCGACCAGTCCAGCCGAAAGTGGCGATCCTGCACGAGCACGTCGGTGGACACCGCGGTGCGGCCGTCACCGGCCGTTACCACCGCCGCGTCGTCGCCCGGGCCTACCAATACCTCGCCCGGTTGGCGACGGCCCCGCACCAGCCGATCGATGACGGCGAATTCTCCGAGTTGCTGCAGCGTCGGGGACTGTCCCACCGCGCCAGTGTATGAGAATCAAGAAGTGGCTAGGCAGGTGGCAGGCGACTACCAAGGTGAAGTGGGCGGCCCGCCGCGTGCGGTCGTCATCGCCGCGATCGCGCTGGGCGTGGCGGCGATCGCCGTGATCCTGGGCATCGCGGCGACCAGAGAGGCGCCCTCGCAACCGGTTGCCTTGCCCGCTGTCCCAGCACCGCAGGCCACCAACGGCGCGTGCCGGGCGCTGCAGCAGGCGTTACCGCAAAAGCTCGGCGACTATCAGCGTGCTCCGCTGGTGCAACCCGCTCCCGAGGGCGCGACCGCCTGGCGGGCGAGCCCCGACAGCGAGCCGGTGGTGCTGCGCTGCGGACTCGACCGGCCGGGCGAATTCGTGGTGGGCTCCCCTATTCAGGTGGTCGACCGGGTGCAGTGGTTCGAGGTGGACCGATCCTGGTATGCCGTGGATCGACCGGTGTACATCGCGCTCACGCTGCCGACGGGATCGGGGCCGACACCCATCCAGGAGCTCTCCGAGGTGATCGACCGGACCATCGCGGCGGTGCCGATTAATCCCCGGCCGGCCGGTTAGCGCAGGCCCACGCCCCGGGCCAATGCGGTCTCCACCATGGTCGCCAGCAGGGTGGGATAGTCGACGCCGCTGGCCGCCCACATCCGCGGGTACATCGAGATCGTGGTGAACCCTGGCATCGTGTTGATCTCGTTGATCACCGGCCCGTCGTCGGTGAGGAAGAAGTCGACCCGGGCCAGGCCCTGACAGTCGATGGCCCGAAACGCCCGGATCGCAAGTTGGCGCACCGCGTCCGCGACGTCGTCGTCGACCTTGGCGGGCACGTCCAATTCGGCTGCGTCGTCAAGGTATTTGGTGGCGAAGTCGTAGAACGAGTCTTCCCGTCCCCTGATCCCGGCCACCCTGATCTCGCCCACGGTGCTGGCTTCGACTGTGCCGTCGGGCATTTCGAGCACGCCGCATTCCAGCTCACGACCGGTGATCGCCGCCTCGACAATCACTTTCGGGTCATGCCGACGCGCGTCGGCGATCGCGGCGGGCAGCTCATCCCAACTCGTCACCCGGCTGACGCCGATCGACGAACCGCCCCGCGCCGGCTTGACGAACACCGGCAGACCGAGGCGTTGGCACTGCTGGGAGTCCAGGGTCGGCTGCAACGGGCGAAGCACCGCGTGCGCGCCGACCGGAAGCCCCTCGGCGAGGAGCAGCTTCTTGGTGAATTCCTTGTCCATGCCGGTGGCACTGGCCAGCACCCCGGCGCCGACGTACGGCACGCCGGCGAGTTCGAGCAACCCCTGGATCGTGCCGTCCTCGCCGTACGGGCCGTGCAGCACCGGGAACACCACGTCGACTGACGCCAGCACTTCGGTGGCTCCGGGCTCTAGCGACACCAGCTGGCCGCTGCGCAGCGGGTCGGCGGGCAGCGCCAGCTCGGTGCCCGATTGCGAGGTCACCGCGGGAAGCTGCCGGTTGCTGATGGCCAGCGCATCCGGGTCGCCGTCGGTGAGTACCCAAGAACCCTCCGCGGTGATCCCGACCGCGACCACCTCGAACCGCTGCGGGTCGAGGTTGCGCAGCACGCTACCCGCCGACACGCAGGAGATCGCGTGTTCGTTGCTGCGGCCGCCGAACACGACGGCTACCCGCACGCGTCCGGAGGCAGTCACAACCTAGAGAGGCTACCGGGTGGCGCGTTACGAGGTCTGGTTGGCGGCGCCGACCTGGCGTTTTGGGTGTCCCTTGGGGCGAGCCGGGGCTCATTCGGGCTTGGTGCTGCGGCCTAACAGCAGGGCCATCGCCTCGACGACGGGTAGCCCCTTGTGACACACCCGGTGCACGGCGTCGGTCAGTGGCATCTCGACGTCGTAGCTGGCGGCCAGCGCCAGCACCGATTCACAGGACGTCACCCCTTCGACGACATGCCCGTCGCCGTCCGTTGGGCCCTGCGCCGACTCCATGGTCGCGCCGCGGCCCAGGCGTTCACCGAACGAGCGGTTGCGCGACCGCGGCGAGGTGCAGGTGGCCACCAGGTCACCCACCCCGGCCAGGCCGGCCAGCGTGGCCTCCTTGGCGCCCAGCGCTATCCCCAGTCGCATGATCTCGGCCAGCCCCCGGGTGATGATCGCCGCCGCGGTGTTTTCGCCGAGGCCGACACCGGCCGCCATGCCGCAGGCCAGCGCGATGACGTTCTTGCACGCCCCACCGATCTCGGTGCCGACCACATCACTATTGGTGTACGGGCGGAAGTACCCGCTGTTCAGCATTCGCTGGACGGCGACCGCGCGACCGGAGTCGCTGCACGCCACGACCGTGGCGGTGGGCTGGCATTCGGCGATCTCACTGGCCAGGTTCGGCCCCGAGATCACCGCGACACGAGACGCGTCCGCACCGGTCACCGAAATGATGACCTGACTCATCCGCATCAGGGTGCCCAGCTCGATGCCCTTGGCCAGACTGATCAGGGTCGCGTCCGGCGACAGCAACCCGGCCCACTGCTCGAGATTGGCCCGCATGGTCTGCGCCGGTACAGCCAGCAGCACGGTGGTCACGCCGCTCAGCGCCTCTTCGGCGTCGCTGGTGGCGCGGACACCCGCCGGCAGCGACGTACCGGGCAAATACGCCGGGTTATATCGGGTTGAGTTGATCTGCTGGGCGATCTCCGACCGGCGCGCCCACAACCTGACTTTCGTTTCCGGTCCGCCCGCCTCTGCGAGCACCTTGGCCACTGCCGTTCCCCAGGCACCGGCGCCCATCACCGTCACGGCGCCCTGCGCGCTGGCCATCCGGTACACCCTAGACGAGCGTTCGGCCGCCGTCACACCCTGGCAGGATGGCCTCATGAGCGGCATACGGGCCGACGAGCCGGACGTCGGCTTGATCATCGCCGTCAAGCGGTTGACGGCCGCCAAGACCAGGCTGGCGCCGGTCTTTTCGGCGCGGACCCGGGAGCACGTGGTGCTGGCCATGCTGGTAGACACCTTGACCGCGGCGGCCCGTGCCGGATCGCTGCGCTCGATCACCGTCATCACTCCAGACGAAGCCGCGGCAGCGGCGGCGAGCGGGCTCGGCGCCCAAGTGCTGGCCGACCCGACACCCGAGGGTCACGGCGACCCGCTGAACAACGCGATCGGCGCCGCCGAGCGTGCGATAGCCGTATCAACACCCAACCTTGTTGTGCTGCAAGGTGATTTACCTGCGCTGCAGGCACAGGAACTGTCCGAGGCCATCGCCGCCGCACGACATCATCGGCGCAGCTTCGTCGCCGACCGACTGGGAACCGGAACCGCCGCACTGTTCGCCTTCGGAACCACCCTCGACCCGCATTTCGGACCGGATTCGTCCGCGCGGCACCGCCGTTCGGGCGCTATCGAGCTGACGGGGGCGTGGCCGGGCCTGCGCTGCGACGTCGATACCCCCGCCGATTTGGCGGTCGCCCGCCGGCTGGGGGTCGGGGCCGCGACCGCCCGGGCCATCGCACAGCATTAGGGGCCTGACAGGGGCCCAGCAAAGCATCCAAGCGGTGAACGGCGCACCAACTGCGCATGGATGTCGGCTCTGATCTGGCCGCACATGCGGGTGATGAGCAATGATCTCATGGTGACCGAGATTGAAGCCCAAGCGCGCGCCGAAGAGTCCGAGTGGCAGTCGGAGGACTCGGCGCTGACGGCGCCGCCCGCCGCAACCCCCGCCGCGATCCACGACCCGCTGCCGGAGGACCGTTACCTCAATCGGGAATTGAGCTGGCTGGACTTCAACGCGCGGGTGTTGGCACTGGCCGCCGACAACTCGCTGCCGCTCTTGGAACGCGCCAAGTTCCTGGCGATCTTCGCCTCCAACCTCGACGAGTTCTACATGGTCCGGGTGGCCGGCCTTAAGCGCCGCGACGAGATGGGGCTGTCGGTCCGCTCGGCCGACGGCCTCACACCGCGTGAGCAACTGGGCCGCATCGGCGAACAGACCCAACAGATTGCGACGCGACATGCCCGGGTCTTTTTGGATTCAGTGCGCCCGGCGCTGGCCGAGGAAGGCATCTATATAGTCACGTGGGCCGATTTGGATCAGGCTGAGCGCGACCAGCTGTCGACCTATTTCACCGAGCAGGTCTTCCCCGTGTTGACCCCGCTGGCTGTCGACCCCGCCCACCCGTTCCCGTTCGTGAGCGGGTTGAGTCTGAACCTGGCGGTCACGGTGAAGCAGCCGGACGACCCCGGTCAACACTTCGCCCGAGTCAAGGTGCCCGACAACGTCGATCGCTTCGTCGAACTCGAAAGCCTTGGCGTCACAGAGGGCGCCCAGGGCGTGGTCCGGTACCTGCCGATGGAAGAACTGATCGCGGCCTTCCTCCCAGTGCTGTTCCCCGGTATGGAGATCGTCGAGCATCACGCGTTCCGCATCACGCGCAACGCCGACTACGAAGTTGAGGAAGACCGCGACGAGGACCTGCTGCAAGCGCTGGAACGGGAACTGGCGCGCAGGCGGTTCGGCTCGCCGGTGCGAATCGAGATCGCCGACGACATGACCGAGAGCATGTTGGAACTGCTGCTGCGCGAACTCGACGTGCATCCCGGCGACGTCGTCGAAGTCCCCGGGCTGCTCGACCTGTCGTCACTGTGGCAGATCTACGGCATCGACCGGCCGGCGCTCAAAGACCCCACGTTCGTTCCCTCCACCAGTCCCGCGTTCGTCGACCGGGAGACGCCCCGCAGCATTTTCGCGACGCTGCGCGAAGGCGATGTGCTGCTTCATCATCCATACGAGTCGTTCTCTACCAGCGTGCAACGCTTCATCGAGCAGGCCGCCGCCGATCCCAATGTGCTGGCGATCAAACAGACGCTGTACCGCACCTCCGGTGATTCGCCGATCGTTCGGGCACTCATCGCCGCCGCCGAGGCCGGAAAGCAAGTGGTGGCAATGGTGGAGATCAAGGCCCGCTTCGACGAGCAGGCCAACATCCGCTGGGCGCGAACGCTGGAGCAGGCGGGCGTGCATGTGGTGTACGGGTACGTCGGACTCAAGACACACTGCAAGACCTGCCTGGTGGTGCGACGCGAGGGCCCGGTGATCCGGCGGTACTGCCACGTGGGGACCGGCAACTACAACGGCAAGACCGCGCGGCTGTACGAGGACCTCGGTCTGCTCACGGCCTCCCCCGAAATCGGGGCCGATCTGACCGACTTGTTCAACTCGCTTACCGGCTACTCGCGCAAGGTTTCCTACCGCAATCTCTTGGTGGCCCCGCACAGCATTCGCACGGGCATCATCGAACGCGTCGAGCGCGAGATCGCCGCGCACCGTGAGGGCGGCGGCGGCCGGATCCGGCTCAAGATGAACTCGCTCGTCGACGAACAGGTCATCGACGCGCTGTATCGCGCGTCGCAGGCCGGTGTGCAAGTCGACGTGGTGGTGCGCGGCATCTGCGCGCTGCGCCCCGGCGCGGAAGGCTTTTCGGAAAACATTTCGGTCCGCTCGATCCTGGGCCGATTCCTGGAGCACTCGCGGATCATTCACTTCAATCGCATCAACGAGTTCTGGATCGGCAGCGCCGACATGATGCACCGCAATCTCGACCGCCGGGTCGAGGTACTCGTTCAGGTCAAGGACCCGAAGCTCACCACCTACCTGGATGACTTGTTCGAGTCCGCGGTGGACCCCTCCACCCGATGCTGGGAACTAGGGCCCGACGGGCAGTGGACCGCATCGCCGGAGGCCGGCCAGAGCGCGCGCGACCACCAAGTATCTTTGATGGAATTGCACACCAGCCCCTGACACTGCGCAGCGCCCCGGCCGAATTGACCTGCAGGAGTTACTCTGTCGACCCAGAACTCGTCGGCCCGTCGGCGCTCAGGAAGTCGGATCGTCTATGCCGCCGGTGCGGTGTTATGGCGGCCCAGTGACGCGGACTCGGCCGAGGGCGCCATCGAGGTAGCTGTGATCCACCGCCCCCGTTACGACGACTGGTCGTTGCCCAAGGGCAAAGTGGACCCCGGCGAGACTGCACCGGTGGCCGCTGTGCGGGAAGTGTTCGAGGAGACGGGTCAGCGTTGTGTCCTCGGCCGGCGGCTCGACACCGTGAGTTACCCGATCGATCTGGGCATCAAGAAGGTGTACTACTGGGCGGCGCGCAGCACCGGCGGTGAATTCACCCCCGGCAAAGAGGTCGACGAACTGATCTGGCTGCCGGTTGCCGACGCGATGAAAAAACTCGACTACGGGCAAGATCGGAAGGTCTTGCGTAGGTTCGCCAAACAACCGGCGGACACCCAGACCGTGCTGGTGGTCCGGCACGGCACCGCCGGCAGCAAGTCACGCTATTCCGGTGACGACACCAAGCGACCGTTGGACAAACGCGGACGCGCGCAAGCCGAGGCGCTGGTTCCACAACTGCTGGCGTTCGGCGCCACCGGGTGTACGCGGCCGACCGGGTGCGCTGCCATCAGACGCTGGAGCCGCTCGCGGCCGAGCTGGGTGTGCGAATCCACACCGAGCGCGCGCTGACTGAAGAGGCCTACGCCAAGAGCCCCAAACGCGGCCGCCACCAGATGCTGCGGATCGCCGCGCATTCGGGCACACCGGCGATCTGCTCGCAGGGCAAGGTCATTCCCGATCTGATCGCGTGGTGGTGCGAACGCGACGGGGTACGCCCCGACAAGGCCCGCAACCACAAGGGCAGTACGTGGGTGTTGTCGCTAGCGGGCGGCAAGCTCATTGCGGCCGACCACATCGGCGGCGCGCTGGCCGCCAACGTGCGGGCCTGACACGCAGATACCCTTCGGGCGGCATCGCTGCCACCCGAAGGGTATCTGCGTGTGAGACTTGGCTATCGCGTTACCGGCGACCGCGCGTCGCGGTCGCCTTCTTTGCAGGAGCCCGATTGGCCGGCGTCTTTGCCGGTGCCTTCTTGGCCACTGCCTTCTTGACGACAGCCTTCTTGACGGCAGCCTTCTTCACGGCTTTCTTAGCAGCGGGCCGTGTCACGGCTTTCTTTACCGCGGCCTGCTTCACGGCCTTGCGGGCCACAGCCTTCTTGACGGCCTTCTTCGCCACGGCCTGCTTCACGGCCTTGCGGGCCACAGCCTTCTTGACGGCCTTCTTCGCCACGGCCTGCTTCACGGCCTTGCGGGCCACAGCCTTCTTGACGGCCTTCTTCGCCACGGCCTTCTTGACTGCCGTGCCACCCACCACACCACGTTTCACTGCAGGTCCTTCCGACGGGAGGCGCTGTGCGCCAGCTACAACCGCTTTGAATTGAGCACCCGGACGAAACGCCGGGACAGACGTCGGCTTTACCTTGACGGTCTCGCCGGTACGAGGATTGCGGGCCACACGCGCTGCCCGGCGCCGCTGCTCGAACACACCGAAACCGGTAATCGTGACGCTGTCACCCTTATGTACCGCGCGCACAATGGTGTCGACGACATTCTCGACGGCGGCGGTAGCCTGCCGACGGTCCGAGCCCAATTTCTGTGTGAGCACATCTATGAGCTCTGCTTTGTTCATCCAACCCTCCGAAGCTAGTGGTTCTCGTTTTTCGAACCGGCTAGCGAACACGGTAAACCCTTACCCAGCTGATTTCCAAGAGCCACGCGCAATTTCAGCAAGCAACGAACAAAATTTTCGCAATCCGGTTGCCGCCCTTGACCGGTCGGCGCGGCCCCAAAAGGGGCTTGGATTAGTTGGCGACCGAGCAGATATTCGGTCCCGCCATGCCCCTCAGGAGAGGGGCAAAGTACGCGGTTTGAAGTCCGGGCGAGCCGTCTCGAATAACTCGATCTCTTTGAGTTTCCGCAGCGTAAGGCCTATATCGTCCAATCCTTCGAGCAATCGCCATGCGGTGTAGTCGTCAATCTTGAACGGCAGCACCGTCGTTCCCGCGGTGATATTTCGATCTTGAAGATTGACAGTGATTTCCAGTCCCGGACTCTGCTCGATGAGCTTCCAAAGAAGTTCTACGCCGTCTTGGTCGACTTGGGCCGCCAACAGCCCCGCCTTGCCGGCGTTGCCGCGGAAAATGTCGCCGAAGCGAGGCGAGATAACCACCCGGAATCCATAGTCCATGAGCGCCCACACCGCGTGCTCACGCGACGATCCGGTCCCGAAATCGGGGCCAGCAACCAAGACTGAGCCCCGATCAAAGGGGCTGAGATTCAGCACGAATGACGGATCCGTGCGCCAGCTCGCAAACAAACCGTCCTCGAAACCGGTTCGAGTGACCCGCTTCAGAAAGACCGCCGGAATGATCTGATCGGTATCGACATTGGATCGTCGCAGCGGCACACCAATACCGGTGTGGGTGTGAAAGGCTTCCACGTTCGTCCCCTATTTCTCTAGTCCGTCAAATCAATTCAGGTCAGCCGGCGCGGACAGGGTGCCGCGAACGGCCGTGGCGGCGGCGACGGCCGGAGACACCAAATGTGTGCGGCCGCCTTTGCCCTGCCGCCCTTCGAAGTTGCGGTTGGACGTCGCGGCGCAGCGCTCGCCAGGCGCGAGCTGATCGGGGTTCATGCCCAAGCACATCGAACAACCGGCCTGCCGCCATTCGGCGCCCGCTGTGGTGAAAATCTCACCGAGACCTTCCTCTTCGGCCTGCGCGCGCACCCGCATCGAACCCGGCACGACCAGCATTCGCACCCCCTCGGCCACCGTGCGGCCACGTAAGATTTCGGCCACCACCCGCAGATCTTCGATGCGACCGTTCGTGCACGACCCGACGAAAACCGCGTCGACGGCGATATCGCGCATCGACATCCCCGCGCGAAGGTCCATGTACGCCAATGCTTTCTCGGCCGCCTGTCGCTCGCCCTCGTCGGTGATCAGTTCGGGATCCGGAACGGATCCGGCCAGCGGCACCCCTTGGCCGGGGTTGGTCCCCCAGGTGACGAACGGGCTCAACGACGCCGCGTCGAGATAGACCTCGGTGTCGAACACGGCGCCCTCGTCGGTGCGCAGCTGCCGCCAGTAGTCGACGGCGGCATCCCACTGCGCGCCGGTCGGTGCATGCGGGCGGCCCCGGATGAATTCGAAAGTGGTCTCGTCGGGCGCCACCATTCCGGCCCGGGCGCCGGCTTCGATGCTCATGTTGCAGACCGTCATCCGGCCTTCCATGGACAGCGATCGGATGGCGCTGCCCCGGTATTCGATGACATAGCCCTGGCCGCCGCCGGTGCCGATCTTGGCGATCAGCGCCAGGATGATGTCTTTGGCCGACACGCCGGGGGGCAGCTGGCCATCAACGTTGACCGCCATCGTCTTGAACGGCCGCAACGGCAGCGTCTGCGTCGCCAGCACATGTTCGACCTCCGAGGTGCCGATACCCATTGCCAGCGCACCGAATGCGCCATGGGTAGAGGTGTGACTGTCACCACAGACGACCGTCATTCCCGGTTGGGTAAGACCCAACTGCGGTCCGACGACGTGCACGATGCCCTGTTCGATGTCGCCCATCGGATAGAGCCGGACGCCGAATTCTTCGCAGTTACGTCGCAGTGTCTCGACTTGTATGCGCGACACCGGATCGGCGATCGGCTTGTCGATGTCGACGGTGGGCACGTTGTGGTCTTCAGTGGCAAGCGTCAGATCGGGGCGGTGCACCGGGCGTCCGGCCAGGCGCAGACCGTCGAAGGCCTGCGGGCTGGTGACCTCGTGCACCAAATGCAGGTCGATATAGATCAAGTCGGGACCCGAGCCCTCCCCGGAGACCACAACGTGGTCGTCCCAAACCTTCTCGGCCATGGTGCGCGCCATAATCATCTCGATTCGCTTGATCTCAGTATGCGAGACGCTAGTATCTCCTTGTGAGACAGCATAGCGGCATCGGCGTTCTCGACAAAGCCGTCGGCATACTGCACAGCACCGCGGAATCCCCCTGCGGCCTCGCCGAACTGTGCGAGCGAACCGGCTTGCCGAGGGCCACCACCTATCGCCTGGCGGCCGCGCTGGAGGTTCATCGCCTGCTGGCCCGCGACGACGAAGGCCGTTGGCGGCTTGGCCCCGCGGTGACCGAACTGGCGGCCCAGGTCAACGATCCGCTGTTGGCCGCCGGGGCGGCGGTGCTGCCCGCGTTGCGCGAAACCACCGGCGAGAGCGTGCAGTTGTACCGCCGCGAGGGCACCTCGCGGGTGTGCGTGGCCGCGTTGGAACCGGCTGCGGGCCTTCGCGATACGGTTCCGGTCGGGGCGCGGTTGCCGATGACGGCGGGTTCGGGGGCCAAAGTGCTGCTGGCCTACAGCGACGGCGCGACCCGAGATGCCGTGCTACCGAACGCGAAATTCACCGATCGCGTGCTGGCCGAAGTGCGCCGGCGCGGTTGGGCGCAGAGTGTGGCGGAGCGCGAACCGGGTGTCGCGAGCGTGTCGGCGCCGGTGCGCGACAGCCGCGGTGTTGTCGTCGCGGCCATCTCGGTGTCCGGACCCATCGACCGGATTGGACGGCGTCCGGGTGCGCGCTGGGCCGCCGATCTGCTTTCCGCGGCCGAAGAGCTCACTCGGCAACTTTGAGTGTGCGTTCAGGGCGGCAAAATCGCGAGTTTCTCGCCCTCTGCGCACACTCAATAACGGGCGCTGTCAGAATCACGCCATGGGAACCAATCAGCGCGCGAGCATCGTCATGTCCGACGACGAGATCGCGGATTTCGTCATCAAGAGCCGCACCGGCACACTGGCCACCATTGGCCCCGACGGGCAGCCGCACTTGACCGCGATGTGGTACGGCGTGGTCGACGGCGAGATATGGCTGGAGACGAAGGCCAAGTCACAGAAGGCGGTCAATCTCACTCGCGATCCGCGGGTGAGCTTCCTGATCGAGGACGGCGACACCTACGACACCTTGCGTGGGGTGTCCTTCGAGGGCGTCGCGGAGATCATCGACGAACCCGATGTGTCGCATCGGGTGGGAGTCAGCGTGTGGGAGCGCTACACCGGCCCCTACACCGACGACATGAAGCCGTTCGTCGAGCAGATGATGAACAAGCGGGTCTGCGTGCGCATCGTGGCGCGGCGCACGCGGTCCTGGGATCACCGCAAGCTGGGAATGCCCGCCATGCCGGTGGGCGGATCGACCGCCCCGGCGGTACTGGGGACCGGCCAGTAAAACTTGTAGCCCCGATGGGATTCGAACCCACGCTACCGCCGTGAGAGGGCGGCGTCCTAGGCCGCTAGACGACGGGGCCAGACCGATCCGGGCTGCCAGCATATCTCAACCCGGGATGCCCACCTAATCACTCGGACATCGCTCGGAATCTCGCTCGCAGCTAGCGGATTTTGCTGGGGTACCAGGACTCGAACCTAGAATGGCTGAACCAGAATCAGCTGTGTTGCCAATTACACCATACCCCATTGGCTGCCTAAAACCGCTGGTCAGAGCACATTCTGCGGGCTATCGCTAACGCCAAGAGTTGCTCCGTCAGCCGTTGTGGCCCTGTGCACATTACCAAAGAATTAGACGGCCCCGTCGCGCGCGGTCCGCAGCCGGTGCAGGCTGCGTTCCCGCCCGAGCAGCTCCAGCGACTCGAACAACGGCGGGCTGATCGTCGTCCCGGTGGCGGCCACCCGGATCGGGCCGAATGCCTTGCGAGGTTTGAGCCCCAGTTCGTCGATTAGCGCGGACTTGAGGGCCGCTTCGATGTTGGCTGTGGTCCAGTCCGTCACGCCGTCCAGAGCCGCAACCGCCGCCGTGAGAACGCCGACGCCTTCCGCACCGAGTTCCTTGGCGGCGGCCTTCGGGTCGATCGCGTACTCGTCGTCGTTGAGGAACTTCAACAGGTCCCAAGCATCGCCGAGCACGACGATGCGGGTCTGCACCAAATCGGCGGCCGTGGCGAAGTCCGCCGCGTCGAGCCCGATGTGGTGGCCGTGTGTCGCGAAGTACTCGCGCAGCCGGCCGGCGAAGTCGTCCGCGTCGAGCATCCGGATGTGTTCGGCGTTGAGTGCGTCGGCTTTCTTCTGGTCGAAACGGGCCGGGTTGGAATTGACGTCGACGACGTCGAACGCGGCGACCATCTCGTCGAGGCTGAACAGATCGTGGTCGTCGGCGATCGCCCAGCCGAGCAGCGCAAGGTAATTGAGCAGTCCTTCGGGGATGAAGCCGCGGTCACGGTGGGCGAACAGATTCGACTGCGGGTCGCGCTTGGAGAGTTTCTTGGTGCCCTCCCCCAATACCGTTGGGAGATGAGCGAATTCGGGGGTACGTTCGGCCACCCCGATGCGGATCAGCGCCTGGTACAGCGCGAGCTGGCGTGGGGTTGACGGCAGCAGATCCTCGCCGCGCAGCACGTGGGTGATCTTCATCAGCGCGTCGTCACACGGGTTGACCAAGGTGTACAACGGATCTCCGCTCGCGCGGGTCAACGCGAAGTCGGGCACGCTGCCCGCCGCGAAGGTGGTGGTGCCGCGCACCAGGTCGTTCCAGCTGAGGTCCGCGTCGGGCATCCGAAGCCGCACCACCGGTTGGCGCCCCTCCGCCAAATACACCGCGCGTTGCTCCTCGGTCAGGTCGCGGTCGAAGTTGTCGTAGCCCAACTTCGCGTTGCGGCCGGCGGCGACGTGGCGGGCCTCGACCTCTTCCGGCGTCGAAAAGGCATGGTAGGCCTCACCCGCCGCGAGCAACCGGTCCACCACGTCGCGGTAGATCTCGGTGCGCAACGACTGGCGGTAGGGGCCGTACGGTCCGCCGACTTCCGGTCCCTCGTCCCAGTCCAGGCCGAGCCAGCGCAGCGCGTCGAGCAGGGCCAGATAGCTTTCCTCGCTGTCGCGCTGGGCATCGGTGTCCTCGATGCGAAAGACGAACGTGCCCCCGGTGTGGCGCGCGTAAGCCCAGTTGAACAGAGCGGTGCGGACCATCCCGACATGCGGGGTTCCGGTGGGCGACGGGCAGAACCGGACGCGCACGCTCGGTGCGGTCACGGCTTTCCTTTGCGGACTACGGGATTGGTGAGTGTTCCGATTCCCTCGATGGTGACGGAGACGGTGTCGCCGTCCTCGATGGGACCGACGCCAGCCGGTGTCCCCGTCAGGATGAGATCACCGGGCAGCAACGTCATGACCGCCGAGATCCATTCCACGATGGCACCGACGTCGTGAATCATCAGAGAGGTGCGGCTGTCTTGTTTGACATCGCCGTTGACTTCGGTGCGCAGCGCCAGGTCGGCCGGGTTGATATCGGTGATGATCCACGGCCCGACCGGACAGAAGCTGTCGTGACCCTTCGCACGCGTCCATTGGCCATCGGCCTTTTGTTGATCGCGCGCCGACACGTCGTTGCCGATGGTGTAGCCAAGGATGCTGTCCGCGGCTTCGGCGGCTGAGACCTCCTTACACGGCCGGCCCACCACCACCCCCAGCTCGCCCTCGAAATGCACGGGCGATGCGTTGGCGGGCAAGCGAATCGGCACGTTGGGCCCCACGATCGCGGTGTTGGGCTTGAGGAAGATCACCGGATCGGCCGGCACCGGGCCGGTTTGGCCACCCATTTCAGCGATGTGGTCGGCGTAGTTCTTGCCGACGCAGACCACCTTGCTGGCCAGTATCGGAGCCAGCAGCCGCACATCGGCCAGCGGCCACGACCGTCCGGTGAAAGTAGGCGTGCCGAACGGATGCTCGGCGATTTCACGGACGGTCATCCCGTTGGGATCCTCAACCTCGCCTTCGATGCTGACGAAGGCGACGCCGTCCGGGCTGGCGATTCGACCAAGGCGCATTTGGACCAGCCTACTGACGGTCGCGAGCGCGGCGAAGCCGGGCGCTGCGGGCCGTCGAGCATCGGGCCTGACGGTCGCGAGCGCGGCGAAGCCGGGCGCTGCGGGCCGTCAGCATCGGGCCTGACGGTCGCGAGCGCGGCGCCTCCCAGGCCCGGCCACCGCGTGCCAGCATGAGGTAATGGCCACGGATGCGACCACCAAGACACCGAGCGTGCTTGCCCGCTGGTCGGTCGTCATCGTGTCGCTGATCGTGACGGCGACGTCCTTCCTCTTCATCAATGGCGTCGCCTTTCTGATCCCCGCGCTGGAAACCTCGCGCGGCACCGGGCTCACCGAGGCCAGTCTGCTGTCCTCAATGCCGAGCTGGGGCATGGTGGTCACGCTGGTCGGCTGGGGTTACGTGCTGGACCGGGTCGGTGAGCGGATCGTGATGACCGTGGGCTCGGCGCTCACCGCGGCGGCGGCCTACGCCGCGGCGTCGGTGCACTCGATGGTGTGGATCGGCGTGTATTTGTTTCTTGGCGGCATGGCCGCGGCCAGCTGCAACGGCGCCGGCGGCCGGCTGGTGTCCGGCTGGTTCCCACCGGAGCAGCGCGGCCTGGCGATGGGGGTCCGCCAGACCGCGCAACCGCTGGGAATCGCCTTGGGCGCCTTGGTGATGCCCGAGCTGGCCCAGCGCGGCCTGCACGTGGGGCTGATGTTCCCCGCGGTGGCCTGCGCGGTAGCGGCCGTGTTGAGCATCGTCGGCGTGGTCGACCCACCCCGCAAATCCCGCGAAACTGCTACCCACGACGAACTGGCCAGCCCCTATCGCGTCTCTTCGGTGCTGTGGCGCATCCACGCGGTGTCGTCGCTACTGATGATGCCGCAGACGGTGACCGTCACGTTCATGCTCGTCTGGCTGATCAGAAACGACGGCTGGTCGATCGCGGCCGCCGGCGGTGCGATGACGGTGTCGCAGTTGCTCGGCGCGCTGGGCCGCATCCTGGTCGGCCGCTGGTCCGATCGGATCGGGTCACGAATGCAACCCGTCGCGTTCATCGCCGCGGTCACCGCCACGGCCCTGTTCATGCTGGCCTACGCCGATCATCGGGGCTGGCGGGTCGAGGTCGCGCTGATGATCGTCGTCTCGGTGGTCGCGGTGCTCGACAACGGGTTGGAGGCCACCGCGGTCACCGAATACGCCGGCCCGTTCTGGAGCGGTCGCGCGTTGGGCATCCAGAACACCGCCCAGCGCCTGATGGCCGCCGCCGGTCCCCCGATATTCGGCGCGCTGATCAGCGCCGCCAGGTACCCGCCCGCGTGGCTGCTGTGCGGGTTGTTTCCACTCGCGGCTGTGCCGCTCGTCCCAGTGCGCCTACTGCCGCCGGGATTGGAGACTAGAGCGCGGCGGCAATCCGCTCGCCGACTGCGCTGGTGGCAAGGCGTTCGCTCGGCCGTGTCGCCAGATAGGTCTCGACGGCACGATCCACCCGGGCGGCCGCGTCATCCTCGCCGAGGTGGGCAAGCAGCAGCGCCACCGACATGATCGCCGCGGTCGGGTCGGCGATGCCCTGGCCCGCGATGTCGGGAGCACTGCCGTGCACCGGCTCGAACATCGACGGATTGGTGCGGGTGGCGTCGATATTTCCGCTGGCGGCCAGCCCGATACCGCCGCACACCGCCGCGGCCAAGTCGGTGATGATGTCGCCGAACAGGTTGTCGGTGACGATCACGTCGAAGCGGCCGGGGTCGGTGACGAGATAGATGGTGGCGGCGTCGACGTGGGAGTAGGCCACCTCGACATCGGGGTACTTTTCGCCGACCTCGGCCACGATCCGCGACCACAGCGACCCGGCGAACGTGAGCACATTGTTCTTGTGCACCAACGTCAGATGTTTGCGGCGGCGCTGGGCGCGCTCGAACGCGTCGGTGACCACCCGGCGCACCCCGAACGCGGTGTTGAGGCTGACCTCGGTGGCCACCTCGTTGACCGTTCCGACGCGGATCGCACCCCCGTTACCGGTGTAGGGCCCTTCGGTCCCCTCGCGCACCACCACGAAGTCGATCGCGGGGTTACCAGCCAGGGGACTGTCCACGCCCGGGTACAGCCGCGACGGCCTCAGATTTATGTGGTGATCCAGCTCGAAGCGCAGACGCAGCAACAGACCTCGCTCCAGCACGCCGCTGGGGACCGACGGATCGCCGATCGCGCCCAGCAGGATCGCGTCGTGCTGGCGAAGTTCGGGCACCACCGAGTCCGGCAGCACCTCGCCGGTGGCGTGAAAACGCCGGGCCCCCAGGTCGTAGCTGGTCTTCTCGACGCCGGGCAGGACGATGTCGAGGATTTTGATGGCCTCGCCGACCACCTCCGGACCGATACCGTCGCCGCCTATGACAGCTAGCTTCACGACAGGTCAACCACTTCCAGTTTGTTTGCGCCTACCGCGTCACCGATCGCCGACCGCACGTCGCCGGGCACGTCCCGGTCCAGCCGCAGCAGGATCGTCGCGCTGTCGCCCTCGGCGTCCTCGGACAGCTGGGCGGCCTGGATGTTCACCCCTGCCGAGCCCAGCAGGGTGCCGATCTTGCCCAGCGCCCCTGGCTGATCCGCGTAGTTGATCACCAGGTTGATGCCCTGCGCACGCAGGTCGAAGTTGCGGCCGTTGATCTGCACGACCTTCTCCACCAACAGCGGCCCGGACAGTGTGCCGGCGACGTTGATGCGGGAGCCGTCGTGGCCAGCCACCCGCACGTCGAGGAGGCTGCGGTGGTTGGGACTTTCCGGGGCCGTGCTGATTTCCGCGGTCACCCCGCGCTCGGCGGCCAGCGCCGGCGCGTTGACGAACGTGACCGGATCCTCGATAACAGCCGAGAACAAACCGCGCAGTGCCGAAAGCTTCAGCACCTCAACATCTTCGGAGGCCAGCTCGCCACGTACCTGGACGGACAACGAGGTCGGAGCGCCATCCGAGAGCGCCGCGGCCAGCAGCCCGAGCTTGCGCGCCAGGTCCAGCCAGGGCGCCACTTCTTCGTTGACCACGCCGCCACCGACGTTGACCGCGTCGGGCACGAACTCCCCCGCCAGCGCGAGTCGCACGCTCTCAGCCACGTCGGTGCCGGCCCGATCTTGAGCCTCCTCGGTGGACGCACCCAGGTGTGGCGTCACCACTACTTGCGGCAGCTCGAAAAGCGGGCTGTCGGTGCACGGTTCGGTGGAGAACACGTCCAGACCGGCCGCACGCACATGGCCGCTGCTGATCGCCTCGGCCAGGGCCGCCTCGTCCACCAGTCCGCCGCGAGCAGCGTTGACGATGATGACGCCCGGCTTTGTCTTGGCCAGCGCCTCTTTGTCGATCAGTCCGGCCGTCTCGGGTGTCTTCGGCAGGTGCACCGAGATGAAGTCGGCCCGGGCCAGCAGTTCGTCGAGCGGCAGCAGTTCGATGCCGAGTTGGGCGGCGCGGGCCGGCGACACGTACGGGTCATAGGCGATGACGTGGGTGCCGAAAGCCTCGATGCGAGAGGCGACCAACTGGCCGATGCGGCCCAGGCCCACGATGCCGACCGTCTTGCCGAAGATTTCGGTGCCCGAGAACTTGGACCGCTTCCAGGTACGTTCGCGCAAGGTGGCGTCGGCCGCCGGAATCTGCCGCGATGCGGACAGCAGCAGCGCCAGGGCGTGTTCGGCGGCGCTGTGAATATTCGACGTCGGTGCGTTGACCACCAGCACGCCGCGTTCGGTGGCAGCGTCGACGTCGACGTTGTCCAGGCCGACGCCGGCGCGGGCGACGATCTTGAGCTTGGGGGCCGCGGCCAGCACCTCGGCATCGACGGTGGTGGCCGAGCGCACCAGCAGCGCGTCGGCCTCGGGCACCGCGGCCAGCAGCTTCTCCCGGTCGGGACCGTCGACCCAGCGCACCTCTACCTGGTCTCCCAGGGCGGCGACGGTTGATTGGGCGAGTTTGTCGGCGATTAAAACAACAGGCAAGTTCACGCGGCCAGCGTAGTCGGATGTAATCAGGTGATGGACGTCACCGTCGTTGGTAGCGGGCCCAACGGGCTCGCTACAGCCGTCATTTGCGCCCGCGCCGGGCTGAAGGTGCAGGTCCTCGAAGCCCAGCCGACCTTTGGCGGCGGTGCGCGGACCGCGGCGGACTTCGAATTTCCCGGAGTCTTGCACGACATCTGCTCGGCGGTTCACCCGCTGGCCCTGGCGTCACCGTTTTTCGCGGAGTTCGACCTACCCGCGCGCGGGGTGCAGTTGGCGGTACCCGACATCGCCTACGCCAACCCGCTGCCCGGCCGTCCCGCGGCCATCGCCTACCACGATCTGACGCGCACGTGCGACGAATTGTCCGACGGCGCATCCTGGCAACGGCTACTGGGCCCGCTGGTCGAGGACTGCGGCGCGGTGGTCGGATTGCTGCTCGGCGACAAGCGGTCGTTGCCACCTTCGGTGCCGGCGGCACTGCGATTGGGGCTGCGGATCCTGGCTCAAGGCACGCCGGCATGGGGGTCGCTGGCCGGCTTGCTAAACGGAGACGACGATCGCGCCTTGTTCACCGGCGTTGCCGCCCATGTACTTTCGCGAATGCCATCCTTGACGGCGGCCGGTGCCGGGTTGATGTTGGCCACCCTGGCCCATTCGGTCGGTTGGCCGATCCCGGTGGGCGGCAGCCAGGCGATCACCGATGCGCTGATCGCCGACCTGCGCGCGCACGGTGGTGAGTTGACGGCCGGCGTTGACGTAACTGACCCGCCAAGCGGTGTCGTCGCATTCGACACCGCCCCGACCGCGCTGCTGCGTATATATGGTGACGCGTTACCGCCCCGTTACGCTAAAGCATTGCACCGCTACCGATTTGGCCCGGGCGTGGCCAAGGTCGACTTCGCGCTCAGCGACGACATTCCGTGGACCGACCCGCGGATGCAGCAGGCGCCGACGCTTCACCTGGGCGGCACCCGCGCGCAAATGGCGCGAGCCGAGGCCGACATCGCGGCCGGGCGTCACGCCGAGTGGCCGATGGTGCTGGCCGCCTCGCCGCACGTCGGCGATCCCGGTCGCATCGACGGGCAGGGACGGCGGCCGTTCTGGACCTACGCCCACGTGCCGTCGGGCTCCACCCTGGATGCGACCGAGGCCGTGACCGGGATCGTGGAGCGGTTCGCACCCGGCTTCCGCGACATCGTGCTGGCGGCGCGCGCGGTACCCGCCGCGCGCATGACCGACCACAACGCCAACTACGTCGGCGGCGACATCGGGGTGGGCGGAAACTCCGCCTGGCGCGCAATCGCCGGCCCCACACCGCGGCTGAACCCTTGGCGCACACCGATTCCGAAGGTGTATCTGTGTTCGGCGGCCACCCCGCCCGGCGGCGGTGTGCACGGCATGGCCGGTTTCTACGCCGCCCGCACGCTGCTGCGCCGTGAATTCGGTGTCACTGAAATGCCTAAACTCGGCCTAAGCTAACCGCCGTGACGAAACTCGCGATCATTTATTACTCCGCTACCGGCCACAACACCACGATGGCAAAGCGCGTCGCCGCGGCCGCAGAGGCCGCGGGCGCCGAGGTCAGGGTGCGACCCGTCGCCGAAACCCACGACCCGCAGTCGTTCGCCCAAAACCCGGCCTGGACGGCCAACTACGAAGCGACCAAAGACCTTCCCACGGCCACCGGTGATGACGTTGTCTGGGCGGACGCGGTCATCTTCGGATCGCCGACTCGGTTCGGCTCGCCCGCGGCGCAATTGCGCACCTTCCTCGACTCGCTGGGCGGGCTGTGGGCCGAAGGCAAGCTGGCCGACAAGGTGTATGCGGGCTTCACGTCGTCCAACACCGTCCACGGCGGCCAGGAGACCACCCTGCTTGCGCTCTACCTCACGCTGATCCACTTCGGCGGCATCATCGTGCCGCCGGGATACACCGATCCGTGCAAGTTCGTCGACGGCAACCCGTACGGGGTGAGCCTGGTCTCCACCCACGACAACATTGCCGAGTTCGACGAAGCGACCAACAACGCGCTGGACCACCTGGCCCGCCGGGTGGTGTCGTTCGCCGACCGCCTCACGTCGTAGAGCCGCCAGCTTCCGCGACACTTAACCTACGCGCACGACACGCCGCCGGAAAGGGTGTGCGTAGTTTCAATCTCGAGAGACACGCCGGGCGTTGGCAGCCACGACACGCCGAAAACGGCAGCCATACCTGCAGTTTCGTGCGACAGGCACGGGAGAACCGGTCACGCCGTTTCGGTGATGGGGCGGTCGACCCAGCTCATCAGGTCGCGCAGCTTCTTGCCCACGATCTCGATGGGGTGCTCGGCGTTCTCCTTGCGCAATCCCTCGAGCTGCTTGTTACCGCCGTCGACGTTGGCGACCAGCTTCTTGACGAAGGTGCCGTCCTGGATCTCGCGCAGGATGACCCGCATTCGCTCCTTGGTGTCGGCGTCGATGACGCGCGGCCCCGACAGGTACCCGCCGAACTCGGCGGTGTCGGACACCGAGTAGTTCATCCGCGCGATGCCGCCCTCGTACATCAGGTCGACGATCAGCTTGAGCTCGTGCAGCACCTCGAAGTAGGCCATCTCCGGTGGATAACCCGCCTCGACCATGACGTCGAAGCCGGCCTTCACCAATTCCTCTGTGCCGCCGCACAACACGGCCTGCTCACCGAAGAGGTCGGTCTCGGTCTCGTCCTTGAAGGTGGTCTTGATCACACCGGCCCGGGTGCCGCCGATGCCCTTGGCGTAGGACAGCGCGAGTGCCTCACCGTTGCCGTCGGGGTCCTGGTCGATGGCGATCAGGCACGGCACGCCCTTGCCGTCGACGAACTGGCGGCGCACCAGGTGGCCGGGGCCCTTGGGGGCTACCATCGCGACGGTGACGTCGGCAGGCGGCTTGATCAAGTCGAAGTGGATGTTGAGGCCGTGACCGAAAAACAAAGCGTCGCCGGCCTTCAGGTTGGGCTCGATCTCGTTCTTGAAGATGTCGGCCTGCGCGGTGTCGGGCGCCAGCAGCATGATCACGTCGGCCCACTTGGCGACCTCGGCGGGGGTGTCGACGTCCAGGCCCTGCTCCTCGACCTTGGCCCGGGACTTCGAACCCTCCTTGAGCCCGACGCGCACCGGCACGCCGGAGTCGCGCAGGCTCAACGAGTGCGCGTGCCCCTGACTGCCGTATCCGATCACGCCGACCTTGCGACCCTGAATGATCGACAGGTCTGCGTCGTCGTCGTAGAACATCTCTAATGCCTCTGGCACCTGACTATCTCCTTCTTGACTATTTGGCCGTGCCGATACCGCGGGGACCGCGGGACAACGACACCATTCCGGATTGAGCGATTTCGCGGATGCCGAACGGCTCCAGCACACGCAGGAACGCCTCGATCTTGCCGCGGTCGCCGGTCGCTTCGATGGTCAGCGATTCCGGCGAGACGTCAATAACCTTGGCGCGGAACAGATTTACCGCTTCGATCACCTGACTGCGGCTGCCCGCGTCGGCGCGCACCTTGATCATCGCCAGCTCGCGGGCCACCGAGTTGTCGTCTTCCTGCTCGATGATCTTGATGACGTTGATCAGCTTGTTGAGCTGCTTGGTGATCTGTTCGAGCGGAGTCTCCTCGGCGGAGACCACGATGGTCATCCGCGACATGTCCTTCTGCTCGGTGGCACCGACAGCCAGCGACTCGATGTTGAACCCGCGCCGCGAGAACAGCGCCGCCACCCGCGCGAGCACACCGGGTTTGTCCTCGACGAGCACCGACAACGTATGCGTCCTAGGCGATCCGGTGGTCATCAGGCGTGCCCTTCGGTCTCGTCGTCGAATAGCGGGCGGATGCCGCGGGCGGCCTGGATCTCGTCGTTGCTGGTGCCGGCGGCCACCATGGGCCACACCTGCGCATCGGCGCCGACAATGAAATCGATCACCACCGGACGGTCGTTGATCGCCCGAGCCTGGTTGATCACGTCTTCGACGTCTTCTTCACGCTCGCAACGCAATCCGACGCACCCGAGCGCCTCGGCCAGCTTCACGAAGTCCGGGATGCGACGCGAGTGCGTGGCCAGGTCGGTCTGCGAGTAACGCTCCTGGTAGAACAGGGTCTGCCACTGCCGCACCATGCCCAGGTTGCCGTTGTTGATCAGCGCCACCTTGATCGGGATGCCCTCGATCGCACAGGTGGCCAGCTCCTGGTTGGTCATCTGGAAGCAGCCGTCGCCGTCGATCGCCCAGACCTCCGCGTCCGGGCGTGCCATCTTGGCTCCCATGGCCGCCGGGATGGCGAAACCCATAGTGCCCAGGCCGCCCGAGTTGAGCCAGGTGCGCGGCTTCTCGTAGGAGATGAACTGCGCCGCCCACATCTGATGCTGGCCGACGCCGGCGACGTACAAGGCGTCCGGGCCGGCGATCTGACCGAGCTTCTCGATCACGTATTCCGGGCCTAGGCTGCCGTCGCTCTGCGGGTCGTAGCTCAGCGGGTAGGTGGACTGAACCTCGTCGAGATACGCCCACCACTCCGTCATATCGATGTTTCCGGGCACGCCATCGTGGCGCAACATCGCCAGCAGATCGGTGATGACGGCCTTGACGTCGCCGACGATCGGCACGTCGGCGTGGCGGTTCTTGCCGATCTCGGCCGGATCGATGTCGGCGTGAATCACCTTGGCCTCCGGCGCGAAGGAGTCAAGCTTTCCGGTCACCCGGTCGTCGAAGCGGGTGCCCAGCGCGATCAGCAAGTCGCTGCGCTGCAGCGCCGCCACCGCCGCCACCGTGCCGTGCATGCCGGGCATGCCGAGGTTCTGCTTATTGCTGTCCGGGAACGCACCGCGCGCCATCAGCGTGGTAACCACCGGGATACCGGTCAGCTCCGCCAACTCGGCCAACTGCTCGGTTGCTTCGCCGCGGATGACGCCGCCGCCCACGTACAACACCGGTTTGCGTGCCGCCGCAATGAGCTTGGCCGCCTCACGGATCTGCTTGCTGTGCGGTTTGGTGTTCGGCTTGTAGCCGGGCAGCTCCATGCGCGGCGGCCAGCTGAACGTGCACTGGCCCTGCAACACGTCCTTGGGGATGTCGACGAGCACCGCGCCCGGACGTCCCGAAGCCGCGATGTGGAAGGCCTCGGCCATCACCCGCGGAATGTCGTCGCCGGAGCGAACCAGGAAGTTGTGCTTGGTGATCGGCATCGTGATGCCCGAGATGTCGGCCTCCTGGAAGGCGTCGGTCCCGATCAGCCCGCGCCCGACCTGCCCGGTGACGGCAACCACCGGGATCGAGTCCATCTGCGCATCGGCCAGCGGCGTAACGAGATTGGTGGCACCGGGACCCGAGGTTGCCATGCACACTCCGACCTTGCCCGTCGCGTGCGCGTAGCCACTGGCGGCGTGGCCGGCGCCCTGCTCGTGGCGCACCAGCACGTGGCGCAGCTTCTTCGAGTCGAAAAGCGGGTCATACACCGGCAGTACGGCGCCGCCGGGGATCCCGAAGATGACCTCGACGTCGAGTTCCTCCAGCGACCGGATTACCGACTGCGCGCCGGTGAGTTGCACCGGTGCGACCCGTTTCGGTTGGGCCGCAGCAGGTTTTGCGGCGGGTTGCACGGTGTCCTGCGCGCCGTTGGCCGCCCGGGGCGGCTGTGGCTTGGTAGGTGCGCTCACTGTGGCCTCTTGAGTCCTCTTAGTTTGCATGGGGTCCGATGGGGTCTGATCGGGTAAGCATGAAAAAACCCCCGTCAGCTCACTGCTGTACGAGGGTTGCGCGTTGGTGCTGGTTCGCTTCAAATGCTGAAGAACTAGTCAGACACCAACGCGCCGACTAAGTACTACGAGCATTCCGGGCTTACCCATAGCGTCCGACGGTAGCCTTCGCACAGCTCAGCAGTCAAATCCGATGCGCTCAGCTGCGCTGGGTACACGGGTGAAATGATGCTCGGGTGGCTGATGGTTCGCCGGTGGTGATCAAGGTTTCGCCGATGGCGCACTTCGCCGTCGGCTTCTTGACCCTCGGATTGCTGATACCGGTGCTGGCGTGGCCGCCCTGTGCCCCGCTGCTCGTCATCCCAGTGCTGTTGTCGGCGTCAATCGCCCGGCTGCGCACGGTGGCCGACAGCCAGGGCGTGACGGTACGCACTCTGCTGGGCAGCCATTCGGTTCGCTGGGAGGACATCGACGGGCTGCGGTTCAACCGAGGTTCGTCGGCCCGCGCGCGGCTCAAGAGCGGTGCGGAAATTCGACTGCCCGCGGTCACCTTCGCGACCCTGCCGCAGTTGACCGAAGCCAGCTCGGGACGGGTGCCCAACCCGTATCAGTGAGGGTTCAGGCGATCGGGTTCACACCGTTGAGCAGCACCCAGACGCCCACACCCGCGGCGATGCCGCAGACCAACGCGACGAATGACCCGATGAACGGTCGATGCGCCCACCCTCGGCCGCCATCCAGCCCGTAGCGTCCGGGACCGGCCAGGATGACCGCGGCGGCCATGACGATCAGGGTGATCTGGTATTCGTGCCCGTCTGGCAGGAAGTAGGCGAAGGTGTGCGGCTTAGCCGAGACGGTGGCCAGCAGACCGTTGATCAGAAACGCCAGCGCTCCCGCGGCGGCCACTGGGGTGAACAGTCCCAGCACCAGCAGCACGCCCGAGGCGATCTCGCCGCCGGCGCTCACGTAGGCGAGGATGTCGGCGTGCTGGTAGCCGACGTCGGACAGTGAGTTCTTGAAGCTGGTCAGCCCATGACCGCCCCACCAGCCGAACAGCTTCTGCATGCCGTGCGCAGCGAGCACCACGCCGAGCCCGACGCGCAGGATCAACAACCCGAGGTGCTGGGTGCCGCGGCGTCCGACAGGGCGCTCGTCGTCGTCGCGCTTGTCGATTTCGGCGGGCTCGGTCGCCGAAATCGGCGCCGCCCGGGCCGGCGATTGCGGTTGGACGTATGGCAACGGTTCCTGTGGGTCAAGTAGGCCGTATCCCGAACTGCCGGGAACGCCCGCCTGGCTCGGGTCCTGGTAGGGGATCACACCGGTGGTTCCGAATTCGCCTGGATACCCGACCGGAGTGAGGTCGTCTTCGGGGTCGACCAGGCGGGCCGCGGTGGGGCGTCCCGTGGCTGGCTCCGCTGCGTGCTCGGTGGCTAGGCCCGGCCGCTGCCAAGGTGCGTCATGCGATTGACTGGTCACGGGTGACAGGGTAAAGGGCAAATGGCCCTGAATCGGGGATTTAAGCCCCGCTTTCGCCAGGTAATCGGCGCTTAATCCGCCAAATCGGCCCAGATCGGCCTCTGATGACCCAAATGCGGCTCTCGGGAGCTTCCCGCGACGCTGCCGGGCACCAGGTAGCGGCCAGTGGCATTCAAGGCCGAGATGTCCGTAGCCTGTCGGTCATGCAGCTGGGGCGGTCGGTGCGGTGCGGGCTCGCTGCGCTGTCCGTGGTGGCGCTGGTGGCGAGCGGATGCGCACGGTTCAACGACGCACAGTCGCAGCCCTTCACCACCAACCCGGAACTTCGGCCCCAGCCCAGCTCGACGCCTCCCCCGCCGCCGCCGTTGCCCCCGACTCCCTTCCCGAAGGCGTGCCCCGCGCCGGGGGTGATGCAGGGCTGCCTGGAGAGCACCAGCGGCCTGATCATGGGGGCCGACAGCAAAACCGCGATCGTTGCCGAACGCGCCACTGGCGCCGTCAAGGAGATCTCGGTCAGCGCCGAGCCCAAGGTGAAGATGGTCATCCCCGTCGACCCGTCCGGGGACGGGGGCTTGATGGACATCGTGCTGTCGCCGACCTTCAGCCAGGACCGGCTGATGTACGCCTACATCAGTACGCCCACGGACAATCGGGTCATCCGGGTGGCCGACGGCGACGTCCCCAAGGACATCCTGACCGGAATCCCCAAGGGCGCCACCGGAAACACCGGTGCGCTGATCTTCACCAGTCCCACCACGCTGGTGGTGCTGACCGGCGACGCGGGCAACCCGGCAATGGCCGCCGATCCGAAATCGTTGGCCGGCAAGGTGCTGCGCATCGAGCAGCCGACCACCGTCGGTCAGGCGCCGCCGACGACGGCGCTGTCCGGCATCGGCTCCGGCGGCGGACTGTGCATCGACCCTGTCGACGGCTCGCTCTACGTCGCCGACCGCACGCCCACCGCCGACCGGTTACAGCGAATCACCAAGAAGTCGGAGGTCTCCACCGTGTGGTCCTGGCCGGACAAGCCGGGCGTGGCGGGGTGCGCCGCGATGGACTCGACCGTGCTGCTCAACCTGATCAACCCGAAGCAGACGGTGGCGGTCCGGCTCGCGGCGACGACCGGCGCAGTCACGGGCGAACCCGATGTGGTGCGCAAGGACACGCACGCGCACGCGTGGGCGCTGCGGATGTCGCCGGACGGCAACGTGTGGGGCGCCACGGTCAACAAGACCGCCGGCGACGCGGAGAAGCTTGACGACGTGGTATTCCCGCTCTTCCCGCAGGGCGGCGGGTTCCCGCGGAACAACGACGATAAGACCTAAGTCCCGTCGATGGTGAACCGCAGGCCGAAGCGGCGCGCCACGTCGACACGTGGTTGGCCGCGGAAGAACGCGGGGTCGGGCTCGCCCCCGGAATCGTCGTCGTCGATGTCGTCGACGTCGGAGAGGTAAAGCGGATCGTCGTCGGGGGACTCCGGCGCCCAGGTGGCGACGGGCTCCAACACGTACGCCACATGATCCCCGACATCGAACCGGTTGATGATCCGACCGACGAACCACGCGATCGCGTCATCGAGCATCGGCATTCCCTGTGGGCCCGCGCGCCACGAGCAGCGATCGAATTTGTTGATCTCATGGCCGGTTTGGCCGCCGAACAGTTCGGCCAGGGCGCGGTGGCGCCGCGCCAAGACGTGCACCGCCAGGTGCTGGGACAGGCTGGCCACCCCGAGGGTGTGGCTGCCCTTGGCCAAGCCGACGAGGAATCGTGGCGGCGCGACGCCGGTTTGGGTGGCAAAGCCCACCAGACAACCGGCGGGTTGGCCAGCGGCTTGGGTGGTCACCACGAACGCCGGTAGGTCCAGCATCGTCATGAATTCTTCGAAGGTTTCGTCCACCACCTCAACATCATGGATGCAGAGCGGGCCTTCCGGTGGCGGTTTGCCGGTGATGAGGCAAAACCCTCAGCCCTGCCCGCAGGCCTTCAGCACCAACTCGCGGACCCGGGCCGCGTCAGCCTGGCCGCGGGTGGCCTTCATCACCGCGCCGACGATCGCGCCCGCCGCGGCGACCTTGCCGCCGCGAATCTTCTCCGCCACATCGGGATTGGCGGCCAGGGCCTCGTCGACGGCGGCCTGCGTCACGGAGTCGTCACGCACCAGCGCCAAGCCGCGGGCGGTCATCACCTGCTCGGGTTCACCTTCCCCGGCGAGCACACCCTCGACGACTTGGCGGGCCAGCTTGGTGGACAGCTTGCCCTCGTCGACCAGCGCCACCACCGCGGCGACCTGGGCCGGGGTGATGGACAGCTCGTCCAGGGTGACGCCGGCTTCATTGGCCTTCTGCATCAGGAAGTTGCCCCACCAGGCGCGGGCCTGTTCGGCCGAAGCTCCGTGTTCGATTGTCGCGGTGACCAATTCGATCGCACCCGCATTGACGAGGTCGCGCATCACCTCGTCGGAAATGCCCCATTCCTGCTGAATCTTCTTGCGGCTCAGCCACGGTAGCTCGGGAATGGTCTGGCGCAACCGCTCGACCAGTTCGCGGCTTGGCGCGACGGGCTCCAGATCCGGCTCGGGGAAATAGCGGTAATCCTGGGCGGTCTCCTTGGCTCGACCCGGGCTGGTGTAGCCGCCGACCTCCTGAAAATGCCTGGTTTCCTGGGTGATCTGGCCGCCGGCCACCAGAACTGCGGCCTGGCGCTGCATTTCGTAACGCACCGCGACCTCAACGCTTTTCAGCGAGTTGACGTTTTTGGTTTCGGTCCGGGTGCCGAATTCGACGGTCCCGGTCGGCTTCAGTGATACGTTGGCGTCGCAGCGCATCGAGCCCTGATCCATCCGGACATCCGATACATCCAAGGCGCGCAACAGGTCTCGCAACGCCGTTACGTAGGCCCGGGCAATCTGCGGCGCCCTGTCTCCGGCGCCCTCGATGGGCTTGGTCACAATTTCGATCAGCGGCACGCCGGCGCGGTTGTAGTCGATCAGCGACGTGGTCGCTCCATGGATGCGGCCGGTCTCGCCGCCGATGTGGGTCAGCTTGCCGGTGTCCTCCTCCATGTGCGCGCGTTCGATCTCCACCCGCCAGGTGCCGCCGTCCTCCAGCGGAGCCTCGAGGTAGCCGTTGATGGCGATCGGCTCGTCGTACTGAGAGATCTGGTAGTTCTTCGGCATGTCCGGATAGAAGTAGTTCTTGCGGGCGAATCGGCACCAGGGCACGATCTCGCAGTTGAGCGCCAGTCCGATCCGGATCGCCGACTCCACCGCCACCTGGTTGAGCACCGGCAACGAACCGGGTAAACCCAGGCACACCGGGCACACCTGCGTGTTCGGCTCGGCGCCGAACGTGGTCGAACAACCGCAGAACATCTTGGTCGCGGTGGACAGCTCGACGTGCACCTCGAGTCCGAGTACCGGATCAAAGCGCGCGATGACGTCGTCGTAGTCCAGCAGTTCAGCCACTGAAGTCATGGTCTCGATCCTAAAGGTGATCGCGAGGCAGGCTCCGCCCGCTCAGCCGAAGAAGGCAACGGCGTCGTCGTAGCGGCTGTCAGGCACCAGCTTGAGGTGGCGCGTCGCATCCGCCAGCGACACCCGGCCGATGTCCTGCCCGCGCAACGACACCATCTGGCCGTACTCCCCCGCGTGCGCGGCGTCAGCCGCGTTCACTCCGAATCGGGTGGCCAGCACTCGGTCGTAGGCCGTCGGGGTGCCGCCGCGCTGGACGTGGCCCAGCACGGTCACCCGGACCTCTTTGTTGATCCGCTTCTCCACCGCCCAGCCCAACTGCGCGGCCACCCCGGTGAAGCGCTCATGGCCGAACTCGTCAATTCCGCCTTCGCGCAACGAGATCGAGCCCTCGATCGGCTTGGCGCCCTCGGCGACCACGCAGATAAAGTGCGAATCCCCGCGCTGGAAGCGACGTTTGACAAGCCTGCACACTTCTTCGATGTCGAAGGGCTGTTCGGGGATGAGCGTCATGTGCGCGCCGGACGCCAGCCCCGAGTTCAGTGCGATCCAGCCCGCGTGGCGACCCATCACCTCCACCAGCATCACCCGCTGATGGGATTCGGCGGTGCTGTGCAACCGGTCGATGGCATCGGTGGCCACTGTCAGCGCGGTGTCGTGCCCGAAGGTCACGTCGGTGCAGTCGATGTCGTTGTCGATCGTCTTGGGCACGCCGACCACGGGAACGTTCTCCTCCGACAGCCAGTGCGCGGCCGTCAGCGTGCCTTCGCCACCGATCGGGATCAGCACGTCGATACCGTTGTCATCCAGCGTCTGCTTGATCTGGTGCAGCCCGGCCCGCAATTTGTCGGGGTGCACGCGCGCAGTGCCGAGCACGGTGCCCCCCTTGGCCAGCAGCCGGTCGTTGCGGTCGTCGTTTTTGAGCTGCATGCGCCGGTTTTCCAACAGCCCACGCCAGCCGTCCTGGAATCCGACCACCGACGACCCGTACCTGCTGTCGCACGTGCGCACCACGGCCCGGATGACGGCGTTGAGCCCGGGGCAGTCGCCGCCTCCGGTGAGAATTCCGATCCGCATTCTTTTATCTTGCCTGCGCGGGCGGGCGATGGCGCGCTAAATGGCCGACGGCAGCGAACCGCGCGCGGCTTCGTACGCGGCACCCACCCGGTACAGCCGGTCGTCGGCCAGTGCCGGAGCCATGATCTGCAGGCCCACCGGCAGCTGATCGTCCGGCGACAGCCCGGAGGGCACCGACATGCCGCAGTGTCCGGCCAGGTTCAGTGGCAGGGTGCACAAGTCGAACAGATACATCGCCAGCGGATCGTCGACCTTCTCCCCCAGACCGAACGCGGTGGTCGGCGTCGTCGGCGTCACCAACACGTCGACGGAACGGTAGGCCTCCTCGAGATCGCGGGCGATCAACGTCCGCACCTTCTGCGCCTGGTTGTAGTAGGCGTCGTAGTAGCCGGCCGACAACGCGTACGCACCAATCATGATGCGCCGCTTGACTTCCGGCCCGAATCCCGCAGCGCGGGTCAGGGCCATCACTTCCTCGGCGCTGTGGCTGCCGTCGTCGCCTACCCGCAGCCCATAGCGCATCGCGTCGAAGCGGGCCAGGTTGCTCGACACCTCCGACGGAAGGATCAGGTAGTAGGCGGCCAGCGCGTGATCGAAGTGCGGGCAGTCGACTTCGCTCACCTCGGCACCCAGCTGGGTCAACTGCGCGACCGCGGCCTCGAACGAGGACAGCACACCCGGCTGGTAACCGTCGCCACGCAACTGCTTGACCACGCCGACGCGCACCCCGCGCAGATCACCGGCCGCGCCGGCCTTGGCGGCGCCGACGACATCGGGCACCGCGGCGTCGATGGAGGTGGAGTCGCGCGCGTCGTGCCCGGCGATCACCTGATGCAGCAGCGCGGTGTCCAGCACGGTGCGGGCACACGGCCCACCCTGGTCCAGGGACGACGCACAGGCCACCAGCCCGTAGCGCGACACCGTGCCGTAGGTGGGTTTGACGCCGACGGTCGCGGTCAGGGCAGCGGGCTGGCGGATGGAACCCCCGGTGTCGGATCCGATGGCCAGCGGCGCCTGGAACGCGGCCAGTGCCGCCGCACTGCCGCCGCCGGAGCCGCCGGGCACCCGGTCGACGTTCCACGGGTTGCGGGTGGGGCCGTAGGCCGAGTTCTCCGTCGACGAACCCATCGCGAATTCGTCCATGTTGGTCTTGCCCAGAATCGGGATGCCGGCCGCCCGCAGCCGCGCGGTCAGCGTGGCGTCGTACGGCGAACGCCAGCCCTCGAGGATCTTGGACCCGCAGGTGGTGGGCATGTCGGTGGTGGTGAACACATCCTTGAGCGCCAGCGGCACTCCGGCCAGCGCGGACGGGAGTTGCTCCCCGGCGGCCAGCGCCTTGTCGACGGCGGCCGCTGCCGAGAGCGCCTCGTCGCCGGCCACGTGCAGAAAAGCGTGGTAGCGCTCGTCGGTGGCCTCGATCTGGTCCAGGCAGGCCCGGGTGAGCTCGACCGACGACAGTTCCTTGTCGGCGATCTTGGCGGCCAGCTCGGCAGCGGAGAGCCGGATGATGTCGGTCACTGGCTCTCCCCCAGGATCTGGGGAACGGCGAAGCGACCGTCGACGGCTTCGGGCGCCGCGGCCAGCGCCTCGGCCTGCGTGAGGCAGGGAGCCGTCTCGTCCGGTCGCGTCACATTGACGTCCTTGAGCGGATTGTCGGTCGGTTCGACGCCGGTGACATCGACCGCCTGAATCTGGCTGACGTGGGTCAGGATGGCGTCGAGTTGGCCGACGAAATGGTCCAGTTCGGTATCGGTCAGCGCCAGCCGGGCCAGCCGGGCCAGGTGGGCCACCTCGTCGCGGGAGATCTGGGACACGAGCGAAAAGCCTAGCCAGACGGTCGCGACCCGCTGCGCCCGGCTCCGCCGCGCTTGCGATCGCTCCTAACCACACGGTCGCGACCCGCTGCGCCCGGCTCCGCCGCGCTTGCGATCGCTCCTAACCGGGCCGGTCGGGGTGGACGGGAATTCAGGCCTCCTGACGTTCAGGGCGAAATGCCACGGATACATGGTTGTGCGACAGTGGGCCCGTGCCGTCGTATCTGCTGCGCATCGAGCTCCTCGACCGCCCGGGCAGCTTGGGGTCGCTGGCCCTCGCGCTCGGTTCGGCCGGCGGCGACATCTTGTCTCTCGACGTGGTGGAACGCGGCACGGGTTACGCGATAGACGACCTGGTCGTGGAACTGCCGCTGGGCGCGATGCCGGACATTCTGATAACGGCGGCCGAGGCGCTGCCCGGTGTCCGGGTGGATAGCGTCCGTCCGCATACCGGCCTGCTGGAGGCCCACCGCGAGCTGGAGCTTCTCGACCGGGTCGCGGCGGCCGAGGGCAAGCAAGCCAAATTGCAGGTACTGGCCGACGAGGCGCCCAGAGTGCTGCGCGTGGGCTGGTGCACGGTGTTGCACAGTTGCGACGGACAGTTGGTCGGCCTCGCCGCAAGCCCCGGTGCGCCGGAGACGCGAGCGGTTTCGGCGCCCTGGTTACCGATCGAGGAGGCCACGACGCTGGACGGCACCGCCGACTGGGTGCCCCAGGCGTGGCGCGATATGGACACCACGATGGTCGCCGCACCGTTGGGCGACCCGTGTACGGCGGTCGTGCTGGGCCGTCCAGGCCCGCAATTCCGGCCTTCCGAGGTGGCCCGGCTGGGCTACCTGTCCGGGATCGTCGCCACCATGCTGCGCTGACGGAGCAGTCAAAAAAGAGATTTAGGTCACATCAGGTGCACTACGAGGTGTTCCTGATCTTGTGCACCCCGCGAGTATTGGCTTGCACAACCGGTTTGGTTTCAGTGAGTCCGGGCCGGCGCTTCGGGAGCCGCCGGGTCACCGTCCTCCCACAACAGCAGCTGGCGAACGGCCGAACGCGGCCCATACGGTTGCAACATGGTGCTGGCCGGGCGGGGACGTACCCGTTGCGGCCACCAGAACCAGCGCCCCAGAAGCGTTGCGACCGACGGTGTCATGAACGAGCGCACGATCAGTGTGTCGAACAACAAGCCGAGGCCGATCGTCGTCCCGATCTGACCGAGCACCTGAAAACCACTGAACACGAACGCGCACATCGTCACCGCGAAGACGATGCCGGCGGAGGTGACCACCGAGCCGGAGCCGGCCATCGCACGGATGATGCCGGTCTTCAGGCCGGCATGGATCTCCTCCTTGAAGCGGGAGATCAACAGCAGGTTGTAGTCGGATCCGACTGCCAGCAGCAGGATCACGGCGAGCGCCAGTACCACCCAGTACAGCTCAATGCCAAAGATGTACTGCCACACCAGCACCGACAGCCCAAAGGATGCGCCCAGCGACAGGGCAACGGTGCCCACGATGACCAGCGCGGCGACCAGGCTTCGCGTGATGATCATCATGATCAACAGGATGAGGCTGAGCGCGGCGAATGCGACGATCATCAGGTCGTATTTGGCTCCGTCCTGGATGTCCTTATATGTCGCCGCGGTGCCACCGACGTAGATGTTGGCATTGGCCAACGGCGTGCCCTTCAAAGCCTCGTGCGCGGCATTCGTCATCGGGACGATGTGTGAAATGCCTTGCGGGGTAGCGGGATCGCCTTCATGGGTGACGATCATCCGGGCGGCCTTGCCGTCGGGCGAGAGGAACAGTTTCAGCCCGCGGTTGAAGTCGGGGTTGGTGAAAACCTCGGGCGGCAGGTAGAAGGTGTCGTCATTATGGGCGGCGTCAAAGGCTCGCCCCAGCGCCGTCGCATTGTCGATCGCGGCCTGCGTCTGGCTGTAAATGCCGGACTGGGTGGCATAACTCGCCAAGGTCAATTGGCGATTGATCTCCTGGCTGTCGATCTGGGGCGGTATCAGCGCGACCAGCTTCGGCTGCAGCGCGTCGAGCTTGTCCAGCGTTGCGGTGAGGTCTTCGAACTTTTCCGTCAGCTGGTCAATGCTGTCGAGCGCGTCGAAGGTCGACCGCAGCGCGTAGCAAACCGGGATGTCGTAACAGTGCGGTTCCCAATAGAAATAGCTGCGAATCGGCCGGAAGAAGTCGTCGAAATTCGCGATCTTGTCGCGTACTTGCTTGATCGTGGCGATCGTGTCGTGAAAACTTTGTGCCTCGCTGTGGGTGTCCCCGGCGAGCTGCTGTTGCAAAACGTACTGCTGCTTCAGGATCCCGATCGTCTTCGCCAATTCACCGGCCTGCCTTTGCAAGTCGTTGGCGCGATCGCGTTGGTATTGCAGGTTTTCCTGCTGCGCGGCGCTGGAATTGCTGACCACAAACGCGAGCGAGCTGTGCACGAGCGGCGTGCCCAGGGGCCGGGTGATGGTCTGCACCTGGGCGACCCCGGGAACGTGAAACACCGCCTTGGCCACCCGGTCCAGGACCAGCATGTCGGCCGGGTCACGCAGGTCGTGATCCGCCTCGACCATGAGCAATTCGGGCTCCAGCCGGGCGCGCGAAAAATGCTTCTCGGCCTCCGTGTACCCGACATTAGCCGGCGCGCTCGCGGGCATGTAGGGCCGAGTGTCGTAACTCGTCTTGTATCCGGGCAGAGCGAGCAGACCCACCAGGGCCAACGCGCATGCCGCCACCAGAACGGGGCCGGGCCAGCGGACGATGGCCGTGCCGATCCGCCGCCAGCCGCGGGTTCTCATGGCGCGCTTGGGTTCGAAGATGCCCACTAGGGCGCCCAGGGTGAGGATGGCCGGAGCCAGGGTCAGCGCGCCGGCAAGCGCGACGAGAATACCTAGCGCGGCGGGAATGCCCAGGCTCTGAAAGTAGGGCAGCCGGGTGAAGCCCAGACAGGCCACCGCGCCCGCGACGGTCAGCCCCGAGCCCAAGACGATGTGGGCCGTGCCGTGAAACATGGTGTAGAAAGCCTTTTCGCGTTCCTCGCCGGCGGCGCGCGCTTCCTGGTAGCGGCCGACGAAAAATATCGCGTAGTCCGTTCCGGCGGCGATCACCAGCAACGTGAGCAGGTTTGTCGCGTACGTCGACAGCCCGATGACCCCGGCGTTGCCCAGAAAGGCGACGATTCCGCGGGCGGCTGACATTTCGATGAGGACCGTGATCAACACCAGCAACGTCGTGAGGATGGAGCGGTACACGAAAAACAACATCACCGCGATCGCGACGATGGTGATCGTGGTTACCTTCGCGGTCCCCTTGCTGCCCACGTCGAACTGATCGGAGATGAGCGGCGCCGCGCCGGTGACATAGGCCGTGACACCCGGCGGCGGCTTGATGTGCCCAACGATGTCGCGCATGGCTCCGACGCCTTCGTTGGCCAGCGCCGAGCCCTGATTGCCGGCCAAAAACACCTGAACGTAGGCGGCCTTACCGTCGCTGCTCTGCGATCCCGCCGCGGTCAGGGTGTCGCCCCAGAAGTCCTGGACGTGCTCGACGTGCTTCTTGTCCGCCTCGAGCCGGTGAACCATCTCGTCGTAGAACTTGTGCGCGTCCGCGCCCAGCGGCTTGTCGCCTTCCAGCACCACCATGGCCGAGCTGTCGGTGTCGAACTCGTGGAAGTCCTGACCGATCCGCTTGATCGCCTTGAGCGACGGCGCATCCGGCGAATTGAGCGCCACGTTGTGGGTTTTTCCCACCTCTTCCAGCTGCGGCACCGTGATGTTGGTGATGGCAGCCAGCGCCAGCCAGAACAACAGGATCGGCAGCGAAAGCCGGCGGATGGTGTGCGGTATGCGTGGTGGCCGCGGCGCCTCTTGATCTTGGCTCATCCGGACTTGTCCAGGCAGAACGTGTAGGCATCCACTTTGTTGACGGTCCGTTCGTCTTTGACGTCACCGTTGACGATGATGCGGCAGCCGAGGGTGTCTCCGTTGCCCTGGGCCACGACGTTGCCGACGACCGCGGGCTCCGTCGTGGTGATCGTGAACGACCAAGGCAAGGTCGCGTCCTTGACCTGCTGCGGCTGTGCGTTGACGTCCAGGTAGTTGATGGTGGCCGTCGCACCTGGCGCCCCGAAGACCTCGAGGACCACCTGCTTGGGATTGAACGGGACGATCTCGTTGGACAGGCCGGCGTTGGCCGCAGTGTTGTTGTGCGAGCCGAAGATGCCGTGCAGGCGATAGATGAAAAACCCCGCGACCGCGACGACGAGGATCGCGACCAGCACCATCCACCCCCGCTTGGCCAGCGCCGCGACCGAAAACATTGAAAACCGTTTCACCCGTTAGCCTTTCGATCAGCGGGCGACACGATCAGCCTCGATGTTCCGGGCGGACCGATGGGTATGACAGTACGGTACTGAACCGTACTGCACAAGAGACGCGACCGTACACTTTTTAAACTTCCTATCCCGGCGGCCGAGTGAGGCCGGGGATGAGGAAGTTGTCGACAAGAGCCTGCACCGTTTCGCGGGTGGGCGACTTGCCGGGAATGATGGACCGAAAGATCAGATAGCCGGGCAATAGGTCCCAGAGTTCGTCGGTGATGGCAGTCTCGGCGATCTCCCCCCGCTCGACGGCCTGGCGCAAGATGTGTTGCATCAAGGCTTTGCGTTGCTCGAGGAATTGGTGCTGCAGGGCGTCGTTGAGTTCGGCGTGGCGTGATGCCTCGACGAGCACCGCGCGGATCGTGCTGGCGTGCTGGTGGACCTGCTGGCCGCAAACCTCGCCCATCTGCAGCAGATCGCCCCGCAGCGTGCCGGTGTTCGGCGGGGCCGCGATCTGACGAACACCCTCGTTGAACGCGGCCAACACTAATTCGGCTTTCGAGGGCCAGCGGCGATACACGGTCGCCTTGCTGGCGCGGGCGGCGCTGGCCACCGCGTCCACCGTCAACCCGTCGTAGCCGTGCTCCTGCAGGAGTTGCAGCGTCACCGCCAACAACTCGGCCTCCCGCGGCGACCACGGCGACAGGTCCACGACACCGTCGGCTGTCTGGGTCATAGCGCACACGATAAGCCCAAAGACTGTGCGCTGCGTCAATTCTCTGCGGCATCGGGCGGTCCGTCCTCGAGGAGCTGCCGGAATCCGTCCTCATCGAGGACGGGCACGCCGAGTTCAACGGCCTTGTCGTACTTCGATCCCGGGGAGTCGCCGGCGACGACGAAGTCGGTCTTCTTAGACACCGAGCCCGCCGCCTTGCCGCCGCGCGTCACGATCGCCTCCTTGGCCTCGTCGCGGGAGAATCCCGTCAGCGAGCCAGTGACCACAATGGTCAGCCCGGCCAGGATGCGCGGGACGCTCTCGTCGCGCTCGTCGGCCATCCGCACCCCGGCCGCCCGCCACTTGTCGACGATCTCGCAGTGCCAGTCGACGGCGAACCATTCGGTGACGGCGTCGGCGATGGTGGCTCCGACGCCCTCGACGGCGGCCAGCTGCTCCGTGGAGGCGGCCTTGATGTCGTCGATGTCCCCGAACTCGGTCGCCAGCGCGCGGGCCGCCGTCGGCCCGACGTGGCGGATGGACAACGCCACCAGCACCCGCCACAGCGGTGCGGCCTTGGCTTTGTCCAGGTTGAGCAGCAGCCGTCTGCCGTTCGCCGACAGCTCGCCGGCCTTGGTCCGGAACAGCTCGGTGCGTAACAAGTCGTCCTCGGTGAGGGTGAACAGGTCGCCCTCGTCGATGATGACTTGCGCTTGCAGCAGTGCGACGGCGGCCTCGTAGCCCAGCCCCTCGATGTCCAGGCCGCCGCGACTGGCGACGTGAAACACCCGCTCCCGAAGTTGCGCGGGGCAGCGCTGGGCGTTGGGGCAGCGGATGTCGGCGTCGCCTTCCTTTTCGAACGCCAATGCGGTCCCGCATTCGGGACACGTTGTGGGCATGACGAATTCGCGTTCAGACCCGTCGCGCAGGTCGACCACCGGCCCCAGCACTTCGGGAATCACGTCGCCCGCCTTGCGGATCACCACGGTGTCGCCGATCAGCACGCCCTTGCGCCTGACCTCCGAGCCGTTGTGCAGCGTGGCCTGCCCCACCGTCGATCCCGCGACCTTGACCGGCGTCATGAACGCGAACGGCGTAACCCGACCGGTGCGGCCGACATTCACCTTGATGTCGACGAGTTTCGTCTGCGCCTCTTCGGGCGGGTACTTGTAGGCGATCGCCCAGCGCGGAGCGCGGGAGGTGGAGCCCAGCCTGCGCTGCAGCGTCACCTCGTCGATTTTGATGACGACGCCGTCGATTTCGTGATCCACCTCGTGGCGGTGCTCGCCCCAGTAGTCGACGCGCCTCTGGACGCCGGCCAGGTCGTCCACCAGGGTGGTGTGCTCCGAAACCGGCAGGCCCCAGGCCTTGAGCGCGAGGTATGCGTCGTGCTGGGTGGCCGGACGGAATCCTTCGGCGTGCCCCAAGCCATGGCAGATCATCCGCAGCTTGCGGCGAGCGGTGACCGCGGGATCCTTCTGGCGCAGCGATCCCGCCGCGCTGTTTCGCGGGTTGGCGAACGGGTTCTTGCCGTCCTCGACCAGGCTGGCGTTGAGCGCCTGGAAGTCGGCCACCCGGAAGAACACCTCGCCGCGGACCTCGAGGACGTCGGGCAGCGGATAATCTTTGCTGGCCGTGAGCCGTTCGGGGACGTCGTCGATCGTGCGGGCGTTCAACGTGACGTCTTCGCCGGTGCGGCCGTCCCCGCGGGTCGCCGCACGGGTAAGACGGCCGTCGCGATAGACCAGCGACAGTGCGACACCATCGATCTTCAGCTCACACAGGTAGTGGGCGGCGTCCCCGACCTCGCCGTGCACACGGTTCGCCCAGGCGCCGAGTTCCTCTGGGGTGAAAGCATTGTCGAGGCTGAGCATCCGTTCGAGATGCTCGGTCGGCTCGAAATCGGTGGCGAAGCCGGCGCCCCCGACGAGCTGGGTGGGCGAGTCGGGCGTGCGCAGCTCGGGATTGGCTTCCTCGAGCCCCTCGAGGCGGCGCAGCAGCTTGTCGAATTCGGCGTCGGTGATGATCGGCGCGTCGCGCACGTAGTAGCGGAACTGGTGTGCGCGGACCTCCTCTGCCAGCTCCTGCCATTGCCGCAGCACCTCGGGCGAAGTCACTCTGGCAGGCTATCGGAGGTCGCCGACGAGTCAGTCCGCTACGTAAGCCCGAAGCCGGTCCACCGCCGCGTCCCACCGGCGCGAAAGCTGGGTGAGGTAGTCGCTGGCCCGGGCCAGCGGTTCGGTCTGCACGGTCCAGACCCGTTCGCGCCCGCGCCGGGCGCTGGTGACCAACCCCACCGATTCCAGCAGCTCCAAATGCTTGCTGGCCGCCTGTCTGGTCACCGGGATCACCTCGGTCACTTGCGTCGTCGAACTCGGGCCGAAGTCGCAGAGCCGCACAATGATGCGCAGCCGATTCGGATCCCCCAGCGCGTCGAAAAGTGGTGCGCCGATGGCGGTGTGTGCACTCACGGTGCCAGGTACTTGCGCACCAGGTCGGTCTGGATGGTCCAGCCTTCGGAGTTGGCGTCGAACGAGGCGTCGCGGCGGGCTTCGGGGATCGCGTCGAATCCGGATTCGACGATGGTGAGCAGCACGCCGTCGGGGGTCTCGGCCAGGGTGAACTCGACCAGTGTGGTCGGCTCCCGGTCGTAATCGACGCCCGGGTCGATCGCGAAGGGATGCCAGCGGTACGCGAAGCGCCGGCGCGGCTCGACCGCAACGATCTGCCAGGTGCTCTTCACACCGGTGTGCGGCTCCTGGCGCTCGGCCACGGCGTCGTCGACGGTGGTCGGCGCGATGGCGGCGGTAACGGAACCGCCTGCGATGAAGGGCCCGTCGAAGCGGACACCGAACCAGCGCCCGAACTCCTCGGCGTCGCTGATGGCCCGCCAGACCCGGTCCAGCGGCGCGCGCAGCAGCACGCGCTTTTCGATTCGATCAGTACTCATATGCAACCTCCCGGTTGCCTATCAGTGCATCATGCTCGCCCTCGAAAAGCAACCTTTTGGTTGCGTATCAGATGGCGTCCGGATCCTCGGCGAACGCTTCCGCGGCCGTGCGGGCCAGTCCGATCGCGGTGCGCGCCCACTGCGCCGTCGCGCCGGCCAAACCGCATGCCGGGGTGACGCCGATGCGATCGCGCAACGCCGAGCGGCCGAACCCGAGCCGGTCGGTCACCGCGACCACCGCCTTGGCCACCTCTTCGGCCGACGGTCGCTGCTCGGGTGCGGTGCCGGGGACCACGCCCAGCACCACGGTGCGGCCCGACTCGACGAATGCCGCAACGCCGTCCAGATCAGCTGCGCGCAGCGTGCCTGCGTCGATCGAAATGGCTCCAATAGTACTGCGCTGCAACAGATTCCACGGCAAATCCGCGGCGCAGCTGTGCAGCACAACATCGGGGCCCACCACGGCGACGCACCTATCGAGCAGTGCACCGGCCACGGCCTCGTCGAGCGCGGCGACCGGGCTCAGCGCGGTCACCCCGGCTAGCTGTCCGCCCAGCGCCGCGGGCAGCGAGGGCTCGTCGAACTGCACCACCACCGGGGTGTCCAGTCGACGGGCCAGCGCTGCACGGTGCGTGGCCACGCCCTCGGCCAGCGACGCCGCCAGGTCACGCACGGCCCCCGGATCGGTGATGGCCCGGTGCCCGCTGGCCAGCTCCAGCCCGGCGGCCAGCGTGATCGGCCCCGGAGCCTGCACCTTGACCACGCGCTGGCCACCGCGCAGGCCCGCGACCTCCCAGGCCTCTTCGAGTGCGTCCATATCCTCGTCGAGCAGGGAAACCGCGCGTCGGGCTACCGCTCCGGGTCGCGCGGCGATGCGATAGCCCCGCGGCACCGTGTCGATGGCCACGTCGATCAGCAGCGCGCCGGCCCGCCCGAGCATGTCGGCGCCCACTCCCCTGGCGGGCAACTCGACGATGTGCGCCAGCGCATCCGCCAATTCGCCGACAACAACCTCGGCGGCTTGGCGGGCGCTGGTACCGGGCCAGGACCCGACGCCACTGGCGTCAGCGAAAACACTCATCCGGCAACCGTATTCGACCTGCAGTTGCCAGCCAGTGCCGACCCAGGCGCTTGGGGTGGTTAGCCGTTACGCTCAGAACCCAGAAGGGTGGCAGATGGGCAGATTGACGCGCTCGCTGCTGTGGGGTAGCGCGGCGGTACTGCTCGCGGCCTGCACCAGGGTCGTGGGCGGCACGGCTGTGCCCGGATTCGCAATGGGCGCCCACGGTGTGCAGGGCGTCAACGTCGACCAGATCCTGCTGGACCAGTCACGGATGCGTGCGATCACCGGCGGCGGCGAGAGCCTGACCATCATCCCCTCGATGGACGGCAACCGCCCGGTGGACATCGACGTCCTCGCCGATAACACGCCCCGGCCGTGCCGGTTCGTCTTTGCCGAGACCGCGACCTTCGGACCCGACATCGAAGAGTTCCACAAGACCACCTATCAGGATCCGCCCAAAGGGGGCCTGATCTCCGAGGGTGCCGCGGCCTACCGAGATGTGGCCACCGCCCAGCGCGCCTTCGGCGCCCTGGTGGCCACCGTCGGAGACTGCGCGGCCAGTGATGCCGGCCAGCTGTATGTCGGCGACTGGCAGGCCGGCGCCGACTCGCTGCACCTGCTGCCGGGTGGCTGCGGCCGCGACTACCGAGTGCTGGCGGTGGCGCTACTCGAGGTCACCTTCTGCGGCTTCCCGCAGACGGTATCCGACATCGTGATGACGAATATCGCCGCCAACATTCCCCACTAGCTTTTCTTCTCTGTCATTCCTCCACCGCAGTGTTTTCCGTATTGTGCGCCAGCGCTTCAGGATCGACGGTGGGCACACGATGAAAGGACACGTGGCGTCGGGCAGCGTGCCGAGGCGGTGACGTGGCTGATGTCACGGGGCACGGCTGCCCATCAAGGTGGCCCGCGGGCGCGTGATCGCGTGGCTTCGCAACCGTCGCGGCCACTCGGGCGAGGCGTCACGGCCGCCGACCGCGCCGCCTTGCGCGCGACCAATCCGGATCTCGTGGCGTTGCGGCGACGCTACGCCGGAATAGACGACGTGATGGGCGCATCGCCGTTCTGGCGCCCCGACTACATCACGGCCGAGGATCTGCTGTATTTCCGCGGTGACAACTGCTACGTCTGGCAATTCCAGGACGGCAACGCGCCGGAGAAGTATGTGCTGACGTATCTCTACTGAAATCCATCGACACGCTCGGGCTTTTCGACGTCCTCACCGAAAGCGGCGACTATGGCGTCTTCACGTTCCCGACCGGCGAGGCCGACCAGCGGGGAGGTCCCAAGCTTGTCAGCCGCGATCTCCTGGATTCCGTTTGTGAACTGCTCTTTCTCGACCGCACGCTGCAGATCTCGCGCTGGCCGGGTTGCGGGTGCTCGATATCGGCGCGGGATACGGCCGGCTCGCCTACCGTGCCGTCACGGCGTTCAACACCATCGACACCTACTTCTGCGTCGACGCGGTCCCAGAGTCGACGTTCCTATCCCAGTACTACCTTTCGCGGAAGGCCGCGGCGCCAGCGCATGTCATCGCGTTCGACGATCAGGAGGTTCTGATCCCGGAACCGATCCACCTGGCGGTCAACATCCACAGCTTCTCCGAGTGCGCCATCGAGGCCGTAAACTACTGGGTGTCGCGTTGCGCCGAGTTGAAGATCGAGTACCTCTTCATCGTCCCCAATGCCAGCGCGCAAGGGGCAAGGCCCTGCGGCTGATCGACGGCACCGACTTCAGTCCGCTGCTGGCACGGCACGGTTACCGACTGTGGCATTCCGAGCCGAAGTACGCCAACCCCGAGGTTCAGAGATACGGCGTCTCTCCCAAGTGGACTACCTGTTTCGCGCCGCCTAGCCGAAATCCGGAGCCTCCGAAACCACGACGGCGTCAAAGGCAGATCTCAACGGGCATTGATCGCTGACGGAAGTATTCCATTTGGAGACCTGCATTGCCGTGTTCTGGTTGGTCGGAAACGAAATAACCCTGCTGGCCGCCCAATCTGTGCTAGGCCAGTGCCGGTGCGCGATGGTGGCACTGCCGAGCACCTCGTCGCCGTGGGGATCCGGACGGTACAACACCAAGGTCTGGCCGCGCGCGACTCCGCGCAGCGGCTCGCGCAACCGCACAAAGAGCTCGTCACCCACCAATTCGGCTACCGCATCGGCGATTTCACCGTGTGCCCGCACCTGAACCGCGCACTCGATGGTGCCCGACGGTGCGACTCCCCCGGTGAAGACCGGCGCGCTGCCAGTCAGCTCATGCACGTCGAGGTCGGCCAGTTGACCGACGTGAACGGTCGCGGTGTCGGCGTCGATCGCCGTCACGTACCGCGGCCGACCGTCCGGCCCCGGTCCCGCGATGCCCAGACCTTTGCGCTGGCCGATGGTGAAACCGTGCACCCCGTCGTGGGTGGCCAGCACCGCTCCGTCCGCGCCGACGACGTTGCCGCTCCGAACACCGATGCGCTCGCCGAGGAAAGCCTGGGTATTCCCGGACGGGATGAAGCAGATGTCATGGCTGTCCGGCTTTTCGGCGACCGCCAGGCCGAGACGGGCGGCCTCCGCGCGAATCTGCGGCTTGGGAGTGTCTCCAATCGGAAAGGCGGCGTGGCGCAGCTGGTCTGCGGTCAGCACGGCCAGCACGTAGGACTGATCCTTGTCCCGGTCGACGGCGCGGCGCAGCCGCCCACCCGATAACCGGGCATAGTGGCCGGTGGCCACCGTGTCGAAGCCCAACGCGAGGGCCCGCGCCGAGAGCGCCGAGAACTTGATCCGCTGATTGCACCGCACGCACGGGTTGGGTGTCTCTCCGCGGGCATACGACGATACGAAATCGTCAATCACGGCTTCTTGGAACTTCTCCGCGAAATCCCAAACATAGAAAGGGATTCCGAGCACGTCGGCAACCCGGCGTGCGTCCGCGGCGTCCTCCTTGGAACAGCAGCCGCGTGAGCCGGTGCGCAGGGTGCCCGGCGCCGACGACAACGCCAAGTGCACACCGACCACGTCGTGGCCGGCGTCGACCATCCGGGCAGCCGCCACCGACGAATCCACTCCGCCGCTCATCGCGGCCAAAACCTTCACCCAGAACCCCCTAAGCCCCCGCGGCAGCCAGGGCGGCCCGGCGGGCCCGGGCCACCGCGCCGGGCAGCACCCGCAGCGCCTCGTCGACGTCTGCGTCAACACTGCTGTGGCCCAACGAAAGCCGCAGCGACCCCCGCGCGCTGGCCGGGTCGGCCCCCATCGCGATCAACACATGCGAAGCCTGCGGAACACCGGCGGTGCAGGCCGATCCGGCCGAGCATTCGATCCCGTTGGCGTCCAACAGCATCAACAAGGCATCGCCCTCGCAGCCGCGGAAAGTGAAGTGCGCGTTGCCCGGAAGCCGGGCCAGCCCGCGGGCGCCGTTGAGTGCAACGTCGTCGATCTCGGTCAGCACGCCGTCGATCAGCCGGTCCCGCAACACCCGCAGCCGCGCGCTGTTGGCTGCGAGCCCGTCGACCGCGATCTGTGCTGCCGCCGCCATCCCGGCAGCGCCTGCGACATAGGGCGTGCCGGAACGGATGTCGCGTTCCTGGCCGCCGCCGTGCAGCAGCGGCACGCCGCTGACGTTGCGGCGCAGCAGCAGCGTGCCCACACCCGGCGGGCCGCCGAATTTGTGCGCGGCCACGCTCATCGCCGAGAGTCCGCTGGCGCCGAACTCGACCGGCAGCTGGCCCACTGCCTGTACGGCGTCGCTGTGCATCGGGACACCGAATTCGGCTGCCACGGCGGCCAATTCGGCGACCGGCAGGATGGTGCCCACCTCGTTGTTGGCCCACATCGCCGAGACCAGCGCGACGTCGTCGTGGCTCTGCAACACCTCGCGCAGCGCCGCCGCCGAAACCGATCCGTCGGCGGCGGTGGGCAACCAGGTCACCTGGGCGCCTTCGTGTTCGACGAGCCAGTTCACCGAGTCCAGCACCGCGTGGTGTTCCACCTCGGTGGTGACGATGCGTCGGCGGCCGGGCTCCGCGTCGCGGCGCGCCCAGTAGATGCCCTTGACGGCCAGGTTGTCGCTCTCGGTGCCGCCGGCGGTGAAGATCACTTCGGACGGGCGGGCCCCCAACTTGGCCGCGATCAGCTCCCGGGACTCCTCGATGCGGCGCCGCGCCGCCCGGCCGCTGGTGTGCAACGACGACGCGTTGCCGACGGTGCCGAACACGGCCGTCATCGCCTCGACGGCGGCGGGATGCATCGGGGTGGTGGCAGCGTGATCCAGGTAGACCATGACGGGCCCCAGAATACCGTGCTCCTCAGCCGTCTACCTCAGCAGCAGCTTCTCGATCCGCCGCAACGCGAGGACGCACACCGTCAGGTACGCGGCCGCCCACCATGGAACCTCCATCGTGACACGGACCCCGTCGGCCACCGGGTCCACCCGGTGACCGGTGGCGGGGATGCCCGCCACTTTCCAGGCCCAATGTCGCTCGGGGTCGAAATCGGTGACCTCAAAAGCACCTTTACGCCTAGCGATGTCTGGACAACGCCCGTAGCGTGCGAGGTCAGCTCCTGATAGGGCCCATCAAGCTCGGCGCCTTTGATCGAAGGTCCCCATTGCGGCCAGGCGTCGAGGTCGATCAGGAGTTCCCAGGCTGCGTGCGGCGGTGCGGCGATCATCTGATCGACACTCAGCATGATTCCGGCGTTCATCAGCACAGGTTTCCCGGCTGGTCGCTCACCAACCCCTCGATCCGGGGACGCCCTTGAACGGCCGACGATCCAGCTGGTGATCCAGCCGCCATAAAACCCGCCGGCTGGGGGACCACCTCCTCGCCGTTGACCGTGCAGCGGTCGACCTGCGCGGCCGTCACTGCGACGGCGCCCGCGATCGGCTCGAATGGGCGGACGGCCGCTCGTAGGTCCACGCGGCACCCACGGCCTCTCGAGTTGGGGCCACCAAGTCGAAGTAGCTCGCCCGCCCCTTCCATTCACACCATGACTCGCCGGCCGTCGGCCGTAGCGCGCCCTCAATGAACGCGGTGCGGGGCAGGTAATACGTCGGCGGGTGGCTGGTCTCCAGCACTCGCCAGGCGCGGTGGTCGACGCGATCGTCTGGCCGCCCAGCTCGATCGTGACGGCGCCAGCGAAGTCCGCCAACCGCGGCGGGCGGGGGTAGTCCCACACAGACTCCTGTCCGGGTCCGGCAATGTCCGGCTTTGGCCACGGCCGCATAGCAAGCCCTCCCCTGATGGTGACGACCCGCTTCGCCTGGCTGTGCCGCGCTCGGATCGGCTGACGTTCATTCTCCACCGATCTGCGGCGGCGACGCACCTGCCCGATGGCTTTTGAACGCTTAGGCGACCAGGGCGTGCCCGTGACCTGGGTGCGCGGGGCCGGCCGCCCGTGTCTTGGACACCGCCGTCTGGCAGCGGCGGGCCAGATCACGCCGATTGGTGCCCGGCAGCTGCAGCGATTCGACGTGCACCCGCGCCACCGTGCGCCGCACGGTGAGCAGCCGGTGGATCGACCGCAGCAGCGCGTCGTCGCCGACGAACGCCGGAGCGGTGGACACGCTGCCGTCGACGTGGTGGTAGCTCAGCCGCAGCGGCTGCACCGGCCGGGCCGCGTCGATCGCGGCCTGGAACATCGCCGGGTAGAACGATCCCGACCCTTTGTGCGTGCGTCCGGGTCCGCCGTGCCAGCCGCACCAGGTGGTGCCCTCGGGGAACGCCACCACCGTGTGACCCGAGCGCAACCGGCGGGCGACGAGGTCGACCACCGCGGGCAGCCGGCGCAGGCTGGCCCGTTCGATCGGAATCACTTTCATGATGCGCGCAACGACCCCGATCGCACCCCCGGTGAACATGTCGGCGCGGGCGACGAACGAACCGGGCAACACCGCACCGATGCAGAAGGCGTCCAACCAGGAGATGTGCCCGCTGACCACCAGGACACCGCGCAGGTTTCGAATTGGGCTGCCCGACACCGAGATTCGGACGCCGAAGCAGCGCAGCACCAGCCGGCAGTAGATACGTTGCACCTTCGTCCGGCCCGGCAGCGGCACGACCATCAGCGGCATTCCCGGCAACAACAACAGTGCCAGCATGACCCGCAGGGCTACCCGCAGCACCACCAGCGACCGGCGCGACTGCGCAACATCGCCGGTACCCACGCAGCTGGCGTCGCACGAGGCGCGCGGCAGCCAGGCGTGGGCGGTGACTGCGGGAGCGGTCATCGTGCGGCCGCCATCGCACCGGTCATTTGCGAAGCCGCCGACACCGACCGCAATCGCTTGAGATATCGGGTGTCGGCTTGCTGTTTGTCCAGTAGCACGCAGAAGTCGCCGACCCCAAAGTCCGGATCGTGGGCCGGTTCGCCGCAGACCTGAGCGCCCAGCCGCAGGTAGCCGCGCATCAGCGGCGGAACGGTCGGCCGCGGCGGCGGAGCAATGTCGTCGAGGGTTTTCCCGTCGATGAGCACGGGCCGGTAGGGACGCACTGCGTACTGCGGCGGCGCGGCATGGCGGGTCAGGATGAAGTCGCGTACGCCGCGCAGCTGGCTGCCCGGAATGTCCCCTGAGCCGGTCGGGACCGACACACAGCCGGTCACGTAGTCGTAGTCGTATTTGTCCAGGTAGGCCAGGATGCCGGCCCACATCAGCAGCACCACGCCGCCGTTGCGATGGCCGTCGCGCACCACGGCGCGTCCCATCTCCACCAGCGACGACCGCAGCGGGTCGAACGCGTCGACGTCGAATTCGGTCGCCGTGTACAGGCCTCCGGCGGCGATGGCACCGGCCGGCGCCAGCATCCGGTAGCAGCCCACGAGCTCGCCGGTGTCGTCGTCGCGGACCAGCAGGTGGTCGCAGTATTCGTCGAATCGGTCGACATCTCGCGGGCCGTCGGGTCCGGTCGGCCCAACTGGCACAGTGAATCCGGGTGTGCTGGCGAAGACGTCGTAGCGCAGGCGCTGCGCGGCCTCGATGAGGGAGGGATCGGTGGACAGCAGCAGGGAGTAACGCGGCGCCTGCGCCGGCCCGCCGTCCGGCTTGTCGCTTGGTATCAGGACAGAAGCGATGCTCATGCCCACTAAAGTTGCGTAATCGTTATGCCAACCGGCATCGGCGCTGTGACGTGTCGGTGCACGTCAGGTGACGAACTGCCCCGAAATGGGTACGACATATATCACTTGTCAGCGCTTGAGCCGGTTCGGCTCCGGGCACGCCGGACCAGTGGCGTCAGGCCGGCGGTGGTGTTTCGCCGGCCCGCGGTAGCCGCGCGAGATTTAACCCTTGCGCGTCTTGACCGCGTCGGTCAGCTGCGGAGCGACCTTGAACAGGTCACCCACCACGCCGTAGTCGGCGATCTCGAAGATGGGCGCCTCTTCGTCCTTGTTGACCGCAACGATGGTCTTGGAGGTTTGCATGCCCGCGCGGTGCTGGATGGCTCCGGAGATGCCCAGCGCGATGTAGAGCTGCGGGGACACCGTCTTACCGGTCTGGCCCACCTGGAACTGGCCCGGGTAGTAGCCGGAGTCGACCGCGGCACGCGATGCGCCGACGGCGGCACCCAGCGAGTCGGCCAGCGCCTCGACCACGTTGAAGTTCTCCGCGCTGCCGACGCCGCGGCCACCGGACACCACGATGGTGGCCTCGGTCAGTTCCGGCCGGTCACCGGCGACCGCGGGCTCACGGGAGGTGATCTTGGTGGCGTTCTCGGCGGGAGCGGGCACATCGACGCTGACCTGCTCACCGGCGCCGTCGCTCGGCTCGGCGTCTACGGCTCCGGCACGCACCGTGATCACCGGGGTGTCGCCGTTGGCCTTGGCCTCGACGGTGAATGCGCCACCGAAGATGCTGTGGACGCCCACCGCGCCTTCTTTGACCTCGACGACGTCGACCAGCAGACCCGACCCGATCCGGGCAGCGAGCCGGCCCGCGATCTCCTTGCCGTCGGCGGTGGCGGCCAGCAACACCGCGGCCGGCGAGTTCGATTCGGTCAGCGCGGCCAGGACGTCGACCACCGGGGTGAGCAGGTACTTGTCGGCGTCCTCGGACTCGGCGACGTAGATCTTGGCGGCACCGGCCGCCTTCAGTCCGTCGATCAGCGGTTCGGCCGTCCCCGGCGCCCCCACCACGACGGCGGCCGGCTCGCCCAGCGCACGGGCGGCGGTGATCAATTCGGCGCTGACCTTCTTCAACGCACCTTCGGCGTGCTCGGCGAGCACCAGTACTTCAGCCATGGTTTATATCGCTCTTCTCGTTGCTCGGAGTGCTCGTTTAGATGATCTTTTGCGCGACCAGGTACTTGGCGATGTCGTTGCCGCCCTCGCCCTCGTCGGTGACCTTCTCACCGGCCGTCTTGGGCGGCTTCGGCGTCGACGACTGCACCGTCGTCCCGGCGTTGGCCAGCCCGACCTCGTCGCCCTCGACACCGATTTCGGCCAGGGTCAGCACCGTGACCTCTTTCTTCTTGGCGGCCATGATGCCTTTGAAGGACGGGAAGCGCGGCTCGTTGATCTTCTCGGTCACGCTCACCACCGCAGGCAGCGTGGCCTCGAGGGTGAACAGGCCGTCGTCGGTCTCCCGCTCGCCGGTGACCTTGCCGTCCTCGACCGACAGCTTGCGCAGGTGGGTGAGCTGCGGCAGACCCAGGTACTCGGCGATGATGGCCGGCACCGCGCCGCCGCTGCCGTCGGTGGCCTCGTTGCCGGCGATGACCAGCTCGGTGCCCTCAATCGTGCCCAGCGCGCGCGCCAGCGCCCACCCCGTCTGGATGACGTCCGAGCCGTGTAGGCCGTCGTCCTTGAGGTGAACGGCCTTATCGGCGCCCATCGACAGCGCCTTGCGGATCGCCTCGGCGGCGCGCTCGGGTCCCGCGGTCAGCACCGTGACAGTGCCCTCATTGCCGCTCCCCGCCTCCCGCTCCCGGATCTGCAGCGCCTCTTCCACCGCGCGCTCGTTGATCTCGTCCAGCACGGCGTCGGCGGCCTCGCGGTCCAACGTCCAATCGCCGTCGGTCAGCTTGCGCTCCGACCAGGTGTCTGGGACCTGCTTGATCAGGACCACGATGTTCGTCATGAGTGTGGTTCGTCCTCCTCGGGTGTCCGGCAGCGGTCGGCTGCAGGACATTGGTCAGGCATTTCGCAGCCGCACACGCATGTTACTCACGGGTAACTTTGTGCGATCTGCTCTCACACCATAGCGGGTCGTCCTGCGCATTCTTTCGCCCGCATCCTTCAGTACGGTTCGCGAATCCCGCACTTCGCGTTAGCCTCCCTATGCAATGAGCGCATTCGTCCCCAACGCTGGCCAGCAGGCACCGGCCGACCCGGTGTTGACGCTGACGGGTGAGCGCACCATCCCCGACCTAGACATCGAGAACTACTGGTTTCGCCGTCACGAGGTGGTCTACCAGCGGCTGGCGCCACGCTGCGCGGACCGCGACGTGCTCGAGGCCGGCTGTGGCGAAGGTTACGGCGCCGATCTGATCGCCGAGGTCGCGCGCCGGGTCGTCGCGGTGGATTACGACGAGTTCGCCGTGGCCCATGTCCTCAGCCGCTACCCGCGGGTGGAGGCCCTGCAGGCGAACCTGGCCGAGTTGCCGCTACCTGACGCATCAGTGGACGTCGTGGTGAACTTCCAGGTCATCGAGCACCTGTGGGACCAGCCCCAGTTCGTGGCCGAATGCGCCCGGGTGCTGCGGCCTTCCGGCTTGCTGATGGTGTCCACCCCCAACCGAGTCACCTTCTCCCCCGGCCGCGACACCCCGATCAACCCGTTCCACACCCGCGAACTCAACGCCGCGGAGCTGACGGAGCTGCTGCTCGACGCGGGTTTCCGTCAAGTCTCGGTCAGCGGACTGTTTCATGGCCCGCGGCTGCTCGCGATGGATGCCCGCCACGGCGGATCCATCATCGACGCGCAGATCGCGCGGGCGGTCGCTGATGCGCCGTGGACGCCCGAGCTCCGCGCCGATGTCGCGGCGGTCACCAGCGACGACTTCGACTTGGCCGATGCGGGGGATCGTGAGATTGACGACAGTCTGGATCTGGTGGCGATCGCGGTCCGGCCGTGAGCGTGTCCTTGAACACATCCCGAGCCCGGGTGCCCGGCCTGTTCACCCTGGTACTGCACACCCACCTGCCCTGGCTGGCCCACCACGGGCGCTGGCCGGTCGGCGAGGAATGGCTCTACCAGTCGTGGGCGGCGGCCTACCTGCCGCTGATGCGGGTGCTGAACACCCTGGCCGAGGAGGACCGGCACCGGCTGATCACGCTGGGGATCACTCCGGTGGTCAACGCCCAGCTCGATGACCCGTATTGCCTCGACGGAATGCATCACTGGCTGGCCAACTGGCGGCTGCGCGCGCTGGAGGCCACCAGCGTACGGGCGGCGCCAAGGTCGAAGTCGGCCAGTTACCCGTCGTGCACACCAGAAGCGTTGCGGGCCTTCGGTATTCGCGAGTCCGCGGAGGCCGACCAGGCGCTGGACGATTTCGCCACCCTGTGGCGGCACGGCGGCAGCCCGCTGCTGCGCAGCCTGATCGATGCGGGCACGGTCGAGCTGCTGGGCGGCCCGCTGGCGCACCCGTTCCAGCCGCTGCTGGCGCCGCGGCTGCGCGAGTTCGCGCTGCGTGAAGGCCTGGCCGACCCGCGGCAGCGCCTAGGGGCGCTGAAAGTAGGGGGTCCCACCGGGATCTGGGCGCCCGAATGCGCCTACGCCCCGGGCATGGAACACGACTACGCCGCGGCCGGTGTCACGCATTTCATGGTCGACGGGCCTTCGCTGCACGGCGACACCGCGCTGGGCCGGCCGGTCGGCGACACCGACGTGATCGCCTTCGGCCGCGACCTGCAGGTCAGCTACCGGGTGTGGTCGCCGAAATCCGGCTACCCCGGGCACCCGGCCTACCGCGATTTCCACACCTACGACCACCTCACCGGCCTCAAGCCGGCCCGCGTCACCGGCCGCAACGTGGCGTCGGACGCCAAGGCGCCCTACGACCCCGAGCGCGCAGACCACGCGATCGACGGCCACGTCGACGACTTCGTCGAGGTGGTCCGTAACCGGCTGCTGGCTGAGTCGGAGCGCATCGGGCGCCCCGCCCACGTCATCGCCGCCTTCGACACCGAACTGTTCGGCCACTGGTGGTACGAGGGGCCGACGTGGTTGGCGCGCGTGCTGCGCGCCCTGCCCGCCGCCGGCGTGCGGGTGGGCACGCTGAGCGACGCGATCGCCGACGGATTCGTCGGCGCTCCGGTCGCCTTGCCGCCCAGTTCGTGGGGTTCGGGCAAGGACTGGCAGGTGTGGGCCGGCGAGCAGGTGGCCGACCTGGTCCAGCTCAACAACGAAGTGGTCGACACCGCCCTGACCACCGTCGATAAGGCGCTGTGGCAGACCTCCAACGGGCCGGTCCCGCGCGACCGCGTGGCCGATCAGATCCTGCGCGAGACCCTGCTGACCGTGTCCAGCGACTGGCCGTTCATGGTGAGCAAGGACTCGGCCGCCGATTACGCGCGCTACCGCGCGCACCTGCACGCCCACGCCACGCGGGAGATCGCCGGCGCTCTGGCGTCGGGCCGTCGCGACGCCGCACAGCGGCTGGCCGACGGCTGGAACCGCGCCGACGGCCTCTTCGGCGCCCTCGACGCCCGCAGGCTCCCGCGATGAGCGCCGCCCCTCGCGAGCGTGCGTGTTTGTGCAGTGACACGCCGCTGCGGCTGGCATTCTGCGCACCTTCGCGCGCACGAAAAGTGTGCTGCCCGTGAAGATCCTGATGCTGTCGTGGGAGTACCCGCCGGTGGTGATCGGCGGCCTGGGCCGTCACGTGCACCACCTAGCGACCGCGCTGGCCGACGCGGGCCACGACGTCGTCGTCCTATCCCGCCGGCCGACGGGCACCGATCCGGCCACCCACCCGACGTCCGACGCCATCAGCGAGGGTGTCCGGGTGATCGCGGCTGCGCAGGATCCGCACGAGTTCACGTTCAGCAAAGACATGATGGCCTGGACGCTGGCGATGGGGCACGCGATGATCCGCGCCGCGCTGCCTCCGAAACTGGTCGAGCAGAAATCCGGGCGCCCCTGGCGCCCCGACGTGGTCCACGCGCACGACTGGCTGGTCACCCATCCCGCCGTCGCGCTTGCCCAATTCTATGATGTCCCACTGGTTTCCACCATCCATGCCACCGAAGCCGGCAGGCATTCCGGCTGGGTATCCGGAGCGATCAGCCGTCAGGTGCACGCCGCCGAGTCGTGGCTGGTGCGCGAATCCGATTCGCTGATCACGTGTTCGGCGTCGATGGGCGACGAGATCACCGAGCTGTTCGGGCCCGGCCTGACCGAGATCACGGTGATCCGCAATGGTATTGACGCAGCGCGCTGGCAGTACGCAGCCCGCCGCCCGCGCACCGGGCCGGCCGAACTGCTCTTCGTGGGACGCCTGGAATACGAGAAGGGTGTGCACGACCTCATCGCCGCGCTGCCGAGGATTAGGCGCACCCACCCGGGCACCACGTTGACCATCGCAGGCGAGGGCACCCAGCAGGATTGGCTTGTCGATCTGGCGCGTAAACACAAGGTGCTCAAGGCAACTCGGTTCATCGGCCATCTCAACCACACCGAATTGCTCGCGGCGCTGCACCGCGCCCACGTCGCGGTGCTGCCCAGCCATTACGAGCCGTTCGGCCTGGCCGCCTTGGAGGCCGCTGCGGCCGGCGCGCCGCTGGTGACGTCGAACATCGGCGGTCTGGGCGAGGCCGTGATCAACGGGCAGACCGGTGTGTCGTGTCCGCCGCGCGATGTCGCGGGGCTGGCCGCGGCGGTGCGCACGGTGCTCGACGATCCCGATGCCGCGCAGCGGCGCGCCCTGGCCGCGCGGAAACGACTCACCTCCGACTTCGACTGGCGCACAGTAGCGAAGGAGACCGCACAGGTCTACCTGACGGCCAAGCGCCGCGAACGCCAACCGCAGCCGCGGTTGCCGATCGTCGAACACGCGCTGCTTGATCGTTAGCCCACACCCCCGCGAGCCTTTAGAGCGTACCGTCGTGGCATGGGGGTGACGTATTCGAGCGTGGTCGACGCGCCCCGCGAGGACGTGTTTGCCTGGTACAGCCGGCCAGGTGCGTTCAACCGACTTTCGCCGCCGTGGTCGCCGATGCGGCTGGCCAGCGAGGCCACTTCGCTCAAGGACGGCCGCGCGACGCTCGCGCTGCCGGGCGGGCTGCGCTGGGTAGCCCAACACCAACCGGACTTCTACGATCCCCCAGGGCGTTTCGTCGACGCCATCAGCAGCGACGGCCTGGCATCCCTACCGGCACGAATCGCGGTGCGCTGGCGGCACACCCACGATTTCGAAGACGTCGGCGACAACCGGACCCGGGTGATCGACCGGGTCGAAACGCCGGTGCCGGGTGCCGCGCTGCGCCCGATGTTCGTCTACCGGCACCGCCAGTTGGCCGACGACCTGGGCTCGCACCGGGAGGCCGCTCAGCACGGCCTGGCCCCCGCGACCGTCGCCATAACCGGGTCGTCGGGCCTGGTCGGTTCGGCGTTAGCCGCCTTTCTGAGCACCGGCGGCCATCGCGTCATCCGATTGGTCCGCGGCGCCGCTAAGGACGGCGAGCGGCAGTGGAGCCCCGCCGACCCCGACCCCGAACTACTGGCCGGCGTCGATGCGGTCATCCATTTGGCCGGCGCCTCGATCGCCGGCCGGTTCACCGATAGCCACCGAAAAGCCATTCGCGACAGCCGAATTAGCCCCACCCGCAAGCTGGCCGAAGCCGCGGCGCGCGCCCGTATCGTGCTGATCTCCGCCTCGGCGATCGGGTACTACGGATACGACCGCGGCGACGACACCCTCACCGAGGACAGCGAGCGCGGCGACGGGTTTCTCGCCGACGTGGTCGCCGACTGGGAGGACGCGACCGCGCCGGCCCGCGAGGCCGGGGTGCGGGTGGTCAATGTGCGCACCGGCATCGTGCAGTCCCCCCGCGGCGGGACCTTGAAGCTGATGCGTCCGCTGTTCAGCGCCGGGTTGGGCGGCCGACTCGGCGATGGTCGGCAGTGGCTGTCCTGGATCGGGATCGACGACCTGATCGACGTCTATCACCGCGCGCTCTGGGATTCCGCGCTGTCGGGACCGGTGAATGCGGTTGCCCCACAACCGGTCCGCAACACCGAGTACACCCGCACGCTGGCCCACGTCTTGCACCGGCCGGCGATATTGCCGGTGCCGCCGCTGGGCCCGCGAGTATTGCTCGGCCAGCAAGGCGCCCGCGAACTCGCCCTCGCCAGTCAACGCGTGACGCCCGACAAGCTCAGCCAGTCCGGGCACCAGTTCCGTCAGCCCGACCTCGACCAAACCCTGCGTCACGTACTCGGTCGCTAAGCGGCCCTGCGGATACCTCCGTCGTTGACTTACCGCTGGCGCATCCAGCGATCATTCAGTAAATTAATGTTTCAATAACTTAAATGCTGGCTATTTGCCTAGCGACCGGCCCAAGCACGTCCGTGTTCGTCTCGTCGTCAAAGGGGTACCAACGCGTGAATCCGAGCCGTTCCAGCCAGCGGCTGACCGACCTTCCGAGGGAGGCGCCAGTGACAGCTGTGCATGCGTTCCCCGCCCTGCGCCTCGCCGAAACCCCGGGCAGCCTGGCCTTATCCGATGCCGACCAATTCGACAGCTGGCAAAAGGGCTTGCGACGGGCAGTGCTGGCCCGCGTCGCCGACTTCGTAGCCGCGCGGTGCGCCGACGAGTTGGGCGCGTCCGGCCACGAAATCGGGGACGTGGCCGCCGACATCTTGGTGAAATTCGTCGACGGCGGCAAATGTCTGCGCTCGACGTTCATGTACTTGGGCTGGCTGTGCGGCGCGCCGGCCAGTGATGCCGCCTTATCGGCTACCGCCAGCCTGGAGCTTCTGCACGCCTTCGCACTGCTGCAAGACGACGTCATGGACGATTCGGCATCGCGACGGGGCCGCCCCGCCGCGCACATCCAGTTCGCCGACTGGCATTCGCAGCGCGGACTGTCCGGGTCCTCGCGCCGATTCGGTGAATCGGCCGCCATCCTGCTCGGCGATCTGTGCTTGATCTGGGCCGAGCAGATGCTGCGCGACAGCGGACTGCAGAACCGCCACCTCGTCCAGGTGTGGCCCCGCTACGACGCCATGCGTACCGAGCTCGCGGTGGGCCAATTCGCGGATCTGGCCATCGATGTACACGAGCTACCTACACTGGAGGCCGTGCTGGAGGTGGCCCGGCGCAAGTCGGGGAACTACACGGTGCGCCGGCCCCTGGAGATCGGCGCGGCGATGGCCGGCTGCGACGAGCAGGTGCTGGCCGCGCTCGGTGACTACGGGTCCGCCATCGGTGAAGCGTTCCAGCTGCGCGACGACATTCTCGGCATCTTCGGCTCGCCCGCCACGACCGGTAAGCCCAACAAGGACCTGATCGAGCGGAAGGCCACCAGCGTCGTGGTGGCCGCGCATCAATTGGCCGACGGGCCAACCCGCAGGCAATTGCGCGAACTGATGGCCACCGACCGACTCGACGAGGCTGCCCTTGACCACTGGCGGACCTTGATCGTCGCGACCGGCGCAGTGCAATGGATCGAAGAGCTGATCGCCGGCCGCGTACAGGAGGCTCGAAAGGCGTTGGATCGCGGCATGATCGATCATCTGGTTACGGCGGCGCTGCTGGATATGGCCGGCCTGTGCACCCAGCGTGCGGCATGAGTACGCGTAGCGTGCCGGGGCGCACCGATCACGTCGTCGTGGTCGGTGCCGGATTTGCCGGGCTTTCGGCCGCGCTGCACCTGAGTGGGCGGGGCCGCCAAGTCACCGTGGTGGAGCGGAATCCATGGCCGGGCGGACGGGCGGGGCGGCTAGACATCGACGGGTACCGGATTGACACCGGGCCGACCGTGCTGACGATGCCGGATCTCATCGACGAGGCCTTCGCCGCCGTCGGTGAAAACCTTTCCCAGCGGCTGGAATTGCTGCCGGTGGAGCCCGCCTACCGGGCGACGTTCTCCGACGGCGACCACATCGACGTTCACAGCGACGCGGATCGAATGGCCGCCGCGGTACGCGAGTTCGCCGGGCCACGTGAGGAAGCCGGCTACCGGAGCTTGCGCGACTGGCTCGAGCGGCTGTACCGCACCGAATTCGACGGCTTCATCGCCGCCAATTTCGACTCTCCGCTCAGCCTGCTCAACGGCCAGCTGGCGAAATTGCTCGCGCTCGGCGGATTCCGCCGATGGGACACGATGGTCAAGCGCCACATCAGCGACCCACGGTTACAGCGGGTGTTCACCTTCCAGTCGCTTTATGCCGGCGTCGCACCGCAACACGCGTTGGCGGTCTACGCGGTGATCGCCTACATGGACACCGTCTCGGGCGTGTTCTTTCCCCGCGGCGGGGTGCGCGCGCTGCCCGACGCGCTGGCGGCCGCCGCTGCCGACGCCGGGGTGCGGTTCTGCTATGGATCGACGGTCACCGATCTGGAACGCACCGGTGAGCGGATCACCGCCGTCCGCACCGACCGGGACGGACGGATCGCCTGCGACGCAGCGGTTTTGACCACCGAGCTGCCGCAGACCTACCGGTTGCTGGGCCGGCGGCCCCGGCGAATGCTTCCGCTGCGCGCGGCGCCCTCGGCGGTGGTCCTGCACGTGGGTTGCCGCGCCGTGCCGTCGGCCAGCGCACACCACACGATCCTGTTCGGCGAGCATTGGGATCGGACGTTCACCGACATCATCCGCGACGGCCGGCTGATGACGGACCCCTCGGTGTTGGTTACCCGGCCAACGGCGACCGACCCGCGACTGGCCCCCGACGGACGGGACCTGCTCTATGTGCTGGCCCCGGCGCCGAACCTGACCCGCGGTGACATCGACTGGTCACGCACCGGCGATGAGTATGCACAGTCCCTCCTCGATGTCGTGGCGGAACGGTTGTTTCACGGTGTGCGTGATGACGCGCAGCTGCTGCACGTCGACACTCCCGCCGACTGGGCCCGCCAGGGCATGACGGCCGGCACTCCGTTCGCACTGGCCCACACCTTCGCTCAGACGGGGCCGTTTCGGCCGGCCAACACCGTGCGCGGCATCGACAACGCCGTGCTGGCCGGCTCGTCGACGCTGCCCGGCGTCGGTGTGCCCACCACGTTGATCTCCGGGCGGTTGGCCGCCGACCGGATCACCGGCAGCGTGGCCCCGAGCACCACCACCCTCGACCTGAAAGCCCGATCGCGATGATCCGCACCGAGTTGGACGCCGCCGGCATCGAGGATGTGGGGCTGCGCGCGGCCTATCGGCGCTGCCGACAGATCGCCGCCGAACACGGCCGCACCTACTTCCTTGCCACCCGATTGCTCGCCCCGGACCAGCGCCCGGCGGTACACGCGTTGTACGGTTTCGCGCGCCACGCCGACGACATCCTCGACGAGCTCAATCCGGCGCTGGACGTCTCCGCGCGCGCCGAACGGCTACAGGCGTTGTCGGACCGTTTCTTCGAAGGCGGCGACCAGCACGACGAGCCCGTCCTGGCCGCCGTCGGCGACACCGTGCGCCGCTACGGGATCGCCGCGGACTTGTTCGAGGACTTCCTCGCCTCGATGCGCATGGACCTCACCGTCACCGATTATCCCGACCGGCCCGCGCTCGACCGCTACATGCGCGGATCGGCGGAAGTCATTGGGCTACAGATGCTTCCGATACTGGGAACCGCGAGCACCGCCGACGAGGCCGCCCCGTATGCGGCGGCGTTGGGCCGCGCGTTTCAGCTGACCAACTTCCTGCGCGACGTCGACGAGGATCTGACGCGCAACAGGATCTACCTGCCGGCCGACGAACTCGCCGCCTTCGGCGTGGACCGAGAGCTGATGACCTGGTGTCACCTGCATCGGCGCACCGACGCTCGGGTGCGGGACGCCTTGGCCGCGCAGCACGACATCACCCGGCAGATCTACCGTTTCGCCGCCGACGGGATCGCCCTGCTGGCGCCGCGATCCCGACCCTGCGTGACCACCGCGTTGACGCTGTACTCCGAGATTCTGGATTGCATTGAGGACAGCGGCTTTTCGGTCTTCAGCCAGCGCGCCACCGTCGGGATGACGCGACGTCTTCAGGTCGCCGGCGGCGGGCTGCTGCGGGCCTGGTGGGTGCGTGCGGGCCGGCCCGAACGGCGGAGGGTCGAGGCGGCATGAGTGACCGATGGCAGTACCTGATCGTGCTTGGCCTGTGCCTGGCCATCACCGTGCCGCTGGAATTCTTCGGCGCCGGTGTCTACCGCCAGCCGTGGCGGCTGGTGCGCGCGGTGGTTCCGGTCGCGCTGGTGTTTCTGGCCTGGGACGCGGTGGCCATCGCGGCCGGCGTGTGGACGTACAACGGCGACTACATCACCGGCATCCGCCTCCCCTTCCGGCTGCCCCTGGAAGAGGCGCTGTTCTTCGTGGTGATTCCGGTGTGCGCCTTGCTGACCTACAACGCGGTGAACGCCATCCTGGATCGGCGGAAACGCCGATGAGCGGCGTGGGCTACACCGTGCCAGCGGTCGTGGCCGTGCTGGCGGTGTGCGCCCTGGAGTTGACGCTGGTGCATACCGGGCTGTTCCGGCGGCCTGCCTACTGGCTGTCGATGGTGATCGTGCTGGGTTTCCAGGTCCCCGTCGACGGATGGCTGACCAAACGCAGCTCGCCCGTCGTGATCTACAACGAGGGGCAAACCAGCGGCGTGCGATTCCCGTTCGACATCCCCGTCGAGGACTTCCTGTTCGGCTTCGCTCTGGTCACCGCCGTGCTACTGCTGTGGGAGCAGCAACGTGGATAAGACGGGCCTGCCTCGCGCCGACGTGCCGGACGCCTTCGACGTCGGCGCCGCGGCCTACGACCGGCTGGTCGGCGCCAACCCGTCCTACCACGCAAACCTGGGGTTGTCGGCACGCCGGTTGCGACTGCCCGAGCGAGGCCGGGGTTTGCGGCTGCTCGACGCGGGCTGTGGCACCGGCGCCTCGACGGCCGCGTTGTTGGCGGCGGCTCCCGACGCCGAGATCATCGCCGTCGATGCCGCGCGCGGAATGCTCGATGCGGCACAGGCGAAGTCATGGCCGTCGTCGGTTTGTTTCGTACACACACGCGTCGAGGATCTGGCCGAGAAGGGCATCACCGGGCCGTTCGATGCCATCCTGTCCGCCTATCTGCTGCGCAACCTCGGCGACCCGGACGGTCAACTACGCGCCTTTCGCGACCTGTTGCGGCCCGGCGGCACCCTGGCGGTGCACGAGTACTCGGTAAGCGATTCGTACGCGGCGACTTTGATCTGGCATGCGGTGTGCTGGGGCATCATCATCCCCGCCGGCTGGTGGCGTACCCGTGACGCCACGCTGTACCGGCATCTGTGGCGCAGCGTCCTGAGCTTTGACGGGGCGGACCGGTTCCGGCGCCGCATGCGCGACGCGGGGTTCGACGGGGTGCGCAGCGAAACCGTGCCCGGCTGGGAACGCAACGTCGTGCATTTGTTCCTGGGGGAAGCGCCGCGATGACTGACCGCCACCGCCACGTTCACCCGGCCCCACTGGGATTGCCCGACTGCAGCTGGCTGTCGTCGCGGCCGCACGTCGTCGTCGTCGGCGCCGGGATCGCCGGCCTGACCGCGGCAACCGGACTCGCCGAACGCGGCGTTGCCGTGGACCTCGTGGAGGCCCAGGACTACCTCGGCGGCCGGGTGGGGGGCTGGACCGAGCATTCGGACGGCGCCGAGCTGGCGATGAACCGCGGGTTTCATGCCTTCTTTCGTCAGTACTACAACCTGCGTGCCTTATTGCGCCGGGTCGATCCGCAGCTGCGGATGCTGGTGCCCGTCGACGACTATCCGCTGATCGACGGCGCCGGCCGCCGCGACAGTTTCCGCGGGCTACCCCGCACCCCACCCTGGAACGCGTTGGCGTTCGCGCTGCGCAGCCCCACTTTTCGGCTTCGCGATCTGGCCCGCATCGATGCCCGGGCCGCCGCACCGCTCGCGGCGGTGTCGGTGCCGGGCATCTACGAACGACTCGACCACATCGATGCCGAAACCTTCTTGAAGAGCATCAATTTCCCGGATTCGGCGCGCCACCTCGCGTTCGAGGTGTTCTCGCGCAGCTTCTTCGCCGAACCGGCCCAACTGTCCGCCGCTGAGCTGGCGACGATGTTCCACATCTATTTCCTGGGCTCCAGCGAGGGCTTGATTTTCGATGTGGCCAACGCGAATTTCGATGTTGCCCTGTGGGATCCGCTGCGGCAGTACTTGGACGACCGGGGTGTTCGGGTGCACTTCGGCGCCCAAGTGCGGCGGGTCACCCCCGGCGCCGCGAAGGCGTTTCGGGTCCTTAACGAGTCAGGCGAACGGTTCGAGGCGGACGCCGTGGTGTTAGCGCTCGATGTGGACGGCCTGCGGCGGGTGGTGGCCGCATCGCCCGGTCTGGGAGATGACCAGTGGCGCATGCGGATCAGCGAATTGCGCACCGCGCCGCCCTTTGTGGTCGACCGGCTCTGGCTGGACCGACCGGTGGAGCACAACCGGCCGGCCTTTCTCGGCACGTCGGGTCATCCGCCGCTCGACAACATCAGCGTGCCCGAACGCTACGAACAAGAGGCCGCTACGTGGGCACGCCTGCGCGGTGGATCGGTGGTCGAATTACACTCGTATGCCACGACTTCCGAATGGTCCGGTAGGCAGGCGATCGCACAGTTACACAAGCTCTACCCCGAGACCGCCACCGCCGGAGTGATGCACGAGCGCGTGTTGCTGCGCAGCGATTGCCCGCTGTTCGCGCCCGGAACGTACACGCGGCGACCGACGGTGACCACGCCGCACCCCGGTCTGGTGCTGGCCGGCGACGGCATCCGCATCGATCTGCCGGTGGCACTCATGGAACGCGCAGCGACCACGGGCTTCTCGGCCGCCAACCACTTGCTGAAGTCGTGGCGGCTGGCCGGCCACGAGTTGTGTACCGTTCCCACCCGCGGCCGCTCGGCGCTGCTGCGGTCACTGGCCGAGCGCGGTGGGGGGCGTCCGTGAGCATGGGCGACCGGTTGAGCCGACGGTGGCCGAAGGACTGGCCGGTCGGTGTGATCCCGCGTGCCTCCTGGACGCAGCAGCGCCCGACCTACCGCGACGCGCAACCGGGAATCATCAACGCGGCGTTGGATCGGTCCCAACGCCGACCGACCGGGAACTGGTACGTGCTCGGCGCGAGCGGCGACGTGCGTGCGGGTCGCGCGTTCGGCGCACGTGTCGCCGGCGTCGAGTTGGTCGCGTGGCGCGACAAGAACCACCGCGTGCGGGTTGGTCCCCGAAGCTGCCCGCATCTGGGCGCCGACCTTGCCACCGGCGTCGTGCGCGGTGGTGTGCTGCACTGCCGCTGGCACGGGCTGGCTTTCGACGGCGACACCTGCGCCCTGCGCTGGCTGCCGTATCCCAGCCACGACGACGGCGTGCTGGTCTGGGTGCGGCTGGACACCGTCGGCGGAGAGGCACCGTTGGATGAGCCGGTGGTCGGGTCGCGGCCCACCGGTGACACCCTGACGGCGGTCACCCGCCTGGTGGGCAACTGCGAACCGTGCGACATCGTCGCCAACCGGCTCGATCCCTGGCACGGCGCCTGGTTTCATCCCTATTCGTTCAGCCGGCTCGAGGTACTGACCACCCCGACCGAGGACGACGACCGCTTCCTGGTCGCGGTGACCTTCCGAATGGGTCGCTTCGGGGTGCCGGTGATCGCCGAATTCACCACCCCCGATGCGCGCACCGTCGTGATGCGCATCGCCGAAGGCGAGGGAACCGGCAGTGTCGTTGAAACCCATGTCACACCAACTACTTCCGGCAAGAATGGCCAGCCTCGCGTCACCGTGACCGAAGCGGTCATCGCCTCGTCGCCACGCCCGGGATTCGCGTCCGCGCGCCGCGCGTCCTTCCTGATCGCCCCGCTGATGCGTCATGCCGCCACCCGACTGTGGCGCGACGACCTGGCCTACGCCGAGCGCCGCTATCGGCTCCGTGCCGGCGGCTAGCATGACCAGCAATGAGGAAAGCGTATTTCGCCGTCGTGGTGTTCAGCGTGTGTGCGCATTTCGCCTACCTCGTCTACCTACCCAGCGGCGGATTCCTGGCGTTGCGCTGGCCGCGCACGACCCGGCTGCATGTGGTGAGCGTGTGCTGGGGTGTGCTGGTCGTGGTCCTGCCGGTGCCGTGTCCGCTGACCACGCTGGAAAATTGGGCACGCGCGCGGACCGGAATGGCGCCACTTCCGGCCACCGGGTTCGTCGACCGCTACGTCGAGGGAACGCTGTATCCGTCGGGCCGGACCGGAATCGCGCAGGCCCTGGCCTTCGGCGCGGCCGTCGCGTCGTGGGTCGCCCTGGTCAAAAAACATCGCGATGCCCAACGGGTGACCCATCTCGGGTAAGTTCGCTGTGACGCGCGGCAAGCTCTGTAAGGCCTTTCGGCAAACGCGCGGATACGCTGGTCTGATGAAGGATGCGGGTAGGTGACCAAACGCCGCGCGAATGAACCGGCACCCGGCCGGGCCGAGCTGGAGAGGCAGCTGTCGGCCGACATCCGGGCGATCACGGCGCGATCCGATCGCGTCGGCCGGCATTTTGCGCGGGTAAACGAGGTGAGCAGCAACGACTTTCACGCCTTGCTGCACATCATGGTCAGCGAGACCGCCCAGGCACCGTTGACCCTGGCTCAGCTGGGGCAGCGCATGGACGTGTCGCCGGCGGCGATCACCTATCTCGTCGACCGGATGATCGCCGCGGGCCACATCCGCCGCGAACCCGATCCCGAGGACAGACGCAAGTGGTTGCTGCGCTATCAAGAGAACGGTATGTCCTTGGCGCATAACTTCTTCAGGCCCCTCGGCGCCCATCTCAGCGCGGCGATGACCGATCTCAGCGATAAGGACCTCGATGCGGCTCATCGGGTGTTCACGGCGATGATCGAGGCGATGACAACGTTCGAGGGGGAACTCGCCAAGCCGCCCCCGCCCTCGTCAACCGGCCTCGGGCGCAACACCGCGGCTGCCCGGCGGCAGAAAGCCCCGCGATAGTAACCGCTGCTCGATCAGGTCGGCACCGCGGGCCACGCCGCCGGTCGCGGCGAATCCGGCCTGCACCCGGCGCGCGCCTGGACCCATGGTGATCGCCTCGCGCACGGCGGCGCGCAGCCTGCCCGCGCTCAGCTTCCCTGCCGGCAGACGGGTGCCGCAGCGGGCCATCTGGACGCGGCGCGCGACTTCGGCTTGATCACGGGCGAAGGGCACCGCGCAGACCGGGACACCGCGATTGAGCGCCTTCACGGTGGTTCCCATCCCCCCGTGGGTGATCGCACAGATCGCCAGGTCGAGAACGACACGATGATTCACGAAGCGACACACCGTGGCATTACCCACCGGGGGCAGCTCGTGGGGCACGCCCGCCGCGAACGTCGCGACGACATGGACCGGCTCATCGGCCAACGCTTGCAGGCCGATCCGGGCCAGCCTGGCGTCCGCCTGGGCGATGGAAGACGTGTTGAGCAACACGATGGGCCGATCGATGGCGGCCAGCCAGCTCGGTGTGGTCGCGGACTTCGACGTCATCGGCTCGAATTCGCACGCGCCGATGAAATGCACCAAGTCGTCCCAATCCGGGTGCGGATACTCGAACGGCTCACCCCCGACCGCCAACAGCAACGGGGCTCGGCGCATGAGCCCATCCACCGACGCGACTGCCGGCACGTTCAGATCCGCACGAAGGGCGTTGAGCCGCGGCACTATCCGGCGGTCAAATAGCCAGCCCACGATCGGGCGCATCGACGCGTCGCGGACGGCCCCGGGGACGCCGGGCAGCGGCCGCAGACCGGGACCGAATGGCGGCGCCGCACGCGATCGCAGGTAGGGTGTGAACGGCGAAAACACCAGCCACCGAAGACCCCTGGCCTCGGCGAGCGACATGGCCCCCCAGCAGTTGGCGTCCACGATGATCACGTCGGGCGCAACGTCAGCGATCGCGCGACGCAGATCGTCGACTTCGATCAACGCACGCCGGCATAGCACGTCCAGCGTCGTCTTGAGGACCTCGAAAGCGTTACGCGCCAGCCAGTCCCGGCCGGTGATGGCCTCGATCCGTGGGTCCACGGCCTCGGCGTGAAAGCCGACACCGCGCATGGCCGCGACTTCGCTTGCCAACGTGCGCAGGTGGATCTGGTGCCCGCGCCCGGCGAGTTCATCCAGCAATGCGCCCAACGGCAACAGATGGCCGAGCGCGGGCGACCCATAGGCCAGGATCACTGCCATGTGCGCAACGCCGTCACGAAACCGGCGTCACGCCAACGTCGCGCAGCGCACGCAGATCGGCTGTGCCGCACCCGTGCAGGCAGATGCGAAGCTCGTCGATGAATCGCTGCAGCCAGGCCGTCGCCGCAGCCGCGGACTCGATCGCCGCCGCCAACAGCGGCCGGGCGATGGCCACCACGTCGGCACCCAAAGCCAGCGCTTTGGCCGCGTCCGCGCCCGTTCGGATGCCGCCGGAGGCAACCAATGGGATGCGCGGAAGGGCCGCGCGCACCTCCGTCACCGCCTGCGCGGTCGGTATTCCCCAATCCGCCAGGTCTGGGTAGCGCACTTCGCCGTAGCGGACCAGTTGCTCCACCCGCGACCACGACGTGCCCCCTGCCCCCGCCACATCGATGGCGGCCACCGGCGACTCACCGGTCAACCGCAGTAGTTCCGCGACTGCCGTAGCACCGATCCCGTGTCCGACTTCCTTCAGCAGCACCGGGTAGCCCACCATCTTGCTCACGTCGTGCAGACGGTCCAGCGAGCCGGCGAAGTCCGTGTCGCCATTGCGTTGTACGGCCTCTTGCAACGGATTGGTATGCACAGCAAGCGCATTGGCCCCCACCCGGTCGAGCGCTGCGACGATGTCGGGCACCGCATCCTTGGTCAACTGGGACAGCCCGATGTTGCCGAACAGTAGTACGTCTGGTGCCACGTCGCGCACCGAAAAGCTGGCGGCGGCCCGCTCCCCGAACACGCTGTTGAGCATGACTCGCTGTGACCCGAGCATCATTCCGATGCCGAGTTGTTGGGCGGCGCTGGCCAGGTTTCGGTTGATGGTGCCCGACAACTGCGCGCCGCCGGTCATGGCGCCCACCAGAATCGGCGCCCGCAGATGAGCGCCGAGAAACTCGGCGGACAAATCGATTTCGTCCAGGTTGGTCTGGGTCAGGGCGTTGTAGGGCAGACGGTAGCGTTCCAAGCCCGTGGTCAGGTCCCGATAGCCGACGTCGCCGTCGAGGCACACGTCGATGTGTCGGCGTTTGCGGGCGGTCAGTTCGAGGCGGTCGGCCGTCACGGCAAGTCGATCCTGCCGCGCCGATTCCACAGCCAAATGTGAAGGGAGGGCACCCGGGCGAACGCCCGCCAGCCGGGACAAAGAGAAAGCCGCGCGGCGCGCATGGCTATTTGGTCGGCTGGACGGACACGGCAATTTCGTTGCGGCGCAGTGCCGGAACTGTCCAGGGCGGATCGTAAAGCCAGGCTGCCGGGGTGTCGACGGCCTGGAATCCGATGTCGCGCAACGTTTTCATCAATTGCACGGTCTGCGACGCAACCGCGCTGCCAGTGGGGCTGCCAGTGAAGCGGCGCACCGCAACCGTCTGGGGCGGCACGTTAACAAGCCTGACTTCGTCGTCGTTAGGCCTGGGCAAAGACTCCAGCGACTTGTCGGCGGGCATGAAGAACCGGATCACCCACTCGCCGTCACCGGCGGACTCCTGCGACACCGGGACCGTCATGGAGATCTTCTCCCCCTGCCTGCTGCCGGACTGCTGGACCACCGGTGCCGTCATTGCGATCTTCTCGTTGGCGTGGTTGGCGCCGAAGATGTAGCGGGCAAGACGGCGGAAGCCGGTATTGCGTGCAGCCATTTCGCTGGCAGCGACCGTGGTCTCCGCGGCGAGCCGAGCACCATAATGGCGAATCTCGACGGTCCGGGTCAGCTTCTCGGCGCTGTAGTCGGGCTCCTTGGTGCCATTGCGGTAACCGACCACCGAACCCGCGCCACCGATGATTTGCCCAACCACCGCTCGAATCAATCCGAGCATAGCCATCTCGTTCCTTAATCCATACGTTCTTGAGGTCGTACCCGAATCGACGCGCAGCAATCCAGTCATTTCGAGAACGCGGCGCTGTCAAGTCTTGACAAAGCTCCACCAGGAGCAAGCCTAGCGGATATCTTGGATTTAGTTAAGTACTTGAATGTTTCAGATACTTAACGTAATCTCGGGCCGGGCCGATGTCGCGGAACAGCCGGCTGAGTCCGGGCCCGCCGTGACGTGGCCAGGCCTTGCAGCTGCTGGTAAAGACGATCCTTACTTCGTGCGCGGCCGGCGGCCACGACCATCCGCGATGACTCAGGGGCTGGCACATGTTAGAAGAAACGGCCCGACTCTGCGTCGCAGCGCCACGACGGATCATCGGGATAGCGATGCTTCTCATGGTCGCCGCCGGCGTTTTCGGCATACCTGCTGCGATGAGCCTGTCGGCCGGCGGATTTGTCGACCCGACATCCGAATCGGCTGGCGCCGCTGCGATTCTCACCGAGAAGTTCAATCAGGGTGACATGGATTTAGTGCTGCTGGTGAGTTCGGCGAGCGGCGCGACGGACGGGCCCGCACGAGCCGCCGGCAAAGACATTGCCCAACAGCTCTCCCAATCGCCGTTCGTGGCGCAGGTGACATCACCCTGGGACGCCCAACCAGTCCCGGGCTTGCTCAGTTCCGACGGCAAGACCGCGATGATTCTCGTCGCACTCAAAGGCAACGAAAACAGCGCACCCAAGCACGCGCAGGCACTCGCGGAGCGGTTCGCGCGCGACCGGCAAGGGATAACCGTGCGCGCCGGCGGGTCGGCGATGGTCTACGAACAAGTCAACCAGCAGACCGAAAGAGACCTGCTGCGAATGGAAATCATTGCGATACCAGTGAGTTTCATCGCGCTGGTGTGGGTTTTCGGCGGGTTACTGGCGGCGGCGCTGCCCGTGGCGGTAGGCGGATTGGCGATTCTGGGTTCACTCGCGGTGTTGCGTGCGATCGCGTTGGTCACCAACGTGTCGATCTTCGCTCTCAACGTGACGGTGGCATTGGGGTTCGCCCTGGCCGTCGACTACACCCTGCTGATCATCAGCCGGTACCGCGACGAATTGGCCGATGGCACCAGCCGCGACGAGGCTCTGATGAAGACCGTCACCACCGCGGGCCGCACCGTGCTGTTTTCGTCGGTCACGGTGGCCCTGGCGCTGGTCGCGACCGCGCTATTCCCGATGTATTTCCTCAAGTCCTTCGCCTACGCCGGGACAGCGGTGGTGGCGTTCGCCGCCTTATCGGCGGTGGTGGTGGCCCCGGCCGCGATTGCGTTGATCGGGGACCGACTCGACGCGCTCAACGTGTTGGGGCTGTGTCGACGAGTCTTCCGCTGCCCCGCACCAGCACAGCGGACCGTGGAACGCAGCTTCTGGTACCGGACGGCGAAACTGGTTATGCGGCGGGCGATCCCGGTTGGATTGGCCGTCACAGCCTTCCTGCTTGCGCTGGGCGCACCGTTCCTCGGCGTCAGATGGGGCTATCCCGACGACCGGGTACTTCCGGCATCCTCGTCGGCCCGGGTCGTCGGTAACCGCATCCGCGGCGAATTCCGCACGAATTTTGAGACCCGAGTGAAGCTAGTTCTGCCCGATACGGGCGGCCTGTCAACCACGGACCTGAACAACTACGCCATGCAACTGTCCCTTGTCAGCGATGTCGCGGCAGTGTCCTCGCCGACCGGCACCTTCGCTGGCGGTGAATTCAGGGGGCCGCCATCGGCTCCCGCCGGAATGACAGGCGGTAGCGCCTATCTGACCGTAGACAGTACCGCCCCTCTCTACACACAAGCGTCCGAGGTCCAATTGGCCCGCTTGCACGCGATCGCACCACCGCGACACCGACCGGTGCAGATCGCCGGTACAGCGCAAACGAATCGTGATTGCGTGGATGCCATTACCTCGCGATTGCCAGTCGTGTTGGGTTTCATCGCGATTGTCACGCTGGTGTTGCTCTTCCTCCTTACCGGCAGCGTGTTACTTCCACTCAAGGCAGTGCTGCTCAACGTCCTGTCGCTCACCGCCGCATTCGGCGCCCTGGTCTGGATCTTTCAGGACGGGAACCTGGGCGCGGCGGGAACCACATCAACCGGCACGCTGGCAGCAAACGTCCCGGTGCTGATGTTCTGCATCGCCTTCGGCTTATCGATGGACTATGAAGTCTTTCTGCTCTCCCGAATCCGGGAATACTGGCTCGGCTCACCCAGAACACGGCTGGGCAACGACGAGAGCATCGCGCTGGGTCTTGCCCGCACGGGCAGGGTGATCACTGCCGCAGCACTGCTGATGTCAATCTCGTTCGCCGCTCTGAGCGCCGCCGCGGTGTCCTTCATGCGCATGTTCGGGTTGGGGTTGACCCTTGCCGTCTTGGTGGATGCCACACTGGTGCGAATCCTGCTGGTGCCGGCCTTCATGCACGTACTCGGCGGGCTGAACTGGTGGGCACCTAAGCCGCTAGCGAGATGGCACCGCCGAATTTTCGGGAACGAATCGGACCGGTCGTCACGACGCGCGGTGACGCGTTGACGCCAGCGCGCTAGGGCCGGGGTGAGCCCAATTCGCCCTGAAAGTTCCGCATTGCCACAATGAGCGCGGTGAAGACCCGATGCGCAGCCACCAAGTCGGCGTCAGGCAGCGCGTTGAGAGCGGCTCGGGTGTGCATCCCCAGCGGGTTGAAAAACGAGCGGGCAGTAGCCAGCCCGGGATCCGAGTACCGAAGGATGACCTTTCGCCGGTCGTCGGCGTGGGAGTCTCGCCTAATGTGGCCGGAGTTGATCAGGCGCTCGACGAGGTAAGTGATCGCCGCTCCGGACAGGCCCATCTTCCGGCGCAACTCGCCCGATGTCAGTGGGCTTGCGGTGTTTTCGGCGACCAGGATGTGAAGCAAGGCGCGAAAGTCGCTGGGACGCACTTGATGGACCGCGGCAAAGACTCGGCTGATCTGGTCGGATTCGGCGGCAAGGGCCCGCGCGTCGGCCACGATCAGCGTTTCCAAACCCACCCGCTCGGTGGCTCCCTGCTCCGGGTTCATCAGAATCGCAGCATACCGCGCCGAGTCGAGATTGTTAACTTGATTAATGGTTAAGTGAATGAAATGCTTGCGGTCGTGGCGTGGGACGCTGTGGCCGGTGCCGTGACAAATGCCGCCGCGCATGATCTGCGGGTGCTCAGCCCGGACATCATCGTCGGTCTGGGAATCCTGCTCGACACCTTCATCGTGCGAACCCTGGTTTTTCCCGCGCTGTTCGCCCTCATCGGGGACCGCATCTGGTGGCCAACTCACCCGATCCATGCCAAAGATATTGTCGGGCAAGTAGATTCGTGTCGATAAGAATGGAGTTCAGCGTGAATAGGTCAACACTCGCGGCGACCTCAATTGCGGTCGCCGCCGCCGCGGGCACCGGAAGCGTCGCCAGCCCAGGACCTACCGGCGGCTGGTACTCGCGGCTTCACAAGCCGCCGTACCAGCCACCCGGAGCCGTCTTCCCCATAGTCTGGACCACGCTGTACGGCGACATCGCGGCCACCTCCGCGCTGGCCATCGACCGATTTCGCGCAGCGGGACGCGACGACGTGGCACGCCGATACGTCGCCGCGTTGGGCGCCAACCTGATCATCAATGCCGGTTGGAGCTGGCTCTTCTTCCGCTACCACAGACTCGGGGCGTCCGCGCTGGGCGCCGCGGTGCTGGCGGTCAGCACCGCCGACCTTGTTCGTCGCACCGCACAGGCCGATCCGCGGGCCGGATTGGCGCTGTCGCCCTACGCGGTGTGGTGCACCTTCGCGACCTTCCTGGCCACCCACGTGTGGCGACTCAACCGCGGCAGCGAATGACGGCTGCGCTGCTGTGGTTTCGTCGCGACCTGCGGTTGCGCGATCACCCCGCGCTGGCCGCGGCATCCTCCAACGGCGAGGAAGTGCTCGCGTGCTTTGTTCTCGACCCGCGTCTGGAGGCTTCCTCAGGCCAGCGTCGCCTCCGGTTTCTCGGCGACTCGCTACGGCATTTGCGCGACGATCTGGACGGTCGGCTGCTCGTGACACGCGGGCAGCCCGAAAATCAGATTCCCCGCATCGCGGCGGAAATCGACGCGTCGGCGGTGCATATCTCGCAGGATTTCTCGCCGTTCGGTCGCCGCCGCGATGAAAAGGTCCGTGCGGGATTGGAATCGGTGCCGTTGGTGCAGACGGGTTCGCCCTATCTGGTTTCCCCGGGTCGGGTCACCAAGAAGGACGGCTCGCCGTACAAGGTGTTCACACCCTTCCTCAGCGCTTGGCGCGAGGTCGGCTGGCGCAAGCCGGCACGATCCGGCGGCGATTCCGCGCGCTGGCTCGATCCGGCGCAGCTGCCGATCAGGCAGTGCAGGATCCCCGACCGCGGCCCTGCGCTTGACCTCGCCGCCGGCGAGGCGGCAGCACTGAAGCAGTGGAAGTTGTTCCTCGACAACGGATTACCTGGTTACCACGAGGACCGCCACAGGCCCGACCTGCCGGGCACCAGCCGGATGTCGGCGCACCTGAAGTTCGGCACCATCCATCCCCGCACCATGGTCGCCGACCTCAATCTGCGCGGCAAGGGGGCGCAAACATATCTGCGGGAGTTGGCATTCCGCGACTTCTACGCCGACGTGCTGCACCATTGGCCGCACAGTGCCTGGCGCAACTGGAACGGCGACTTCGACGCCATCAAGACCGACACCGGGGCGTCTGCCAAACGCCGCTTCGAAGCCTGGAAAGCCGGCGAAACCGGGTTCCCGATCGTCGACGCCGGAATGCGTCAACTCCGTGAGACGGGCTTCATGCACAACCGGGTGCGGATGGTTGTCGCCTCGTTCCTGGTCAAGGACCTGCACCTGCCGTGGCAGTGGGGCGCCGAATGGTTCCTGAATCAGCTCACCGACGGCGACATGGCCAACAACCAGCATGGCTGGCAGTGGTGCGCGGGAAGCGGCACCGACGCAGCGCCGTACTTCCGGGTGTTCAACCCGACCACCCAGGGCGAGAAGTTCGATCCGTCGGGCGAATACATCCGGCGCTGGGTCGCCGAGCTGCGCGACGCCGACGACCCGCACCTGCGTAAAGGCACGCGGCCGCGCGGATACCCGGACCCGATTGTCGACCACAGCGCCGAGCGCACCGAGGCGTTGAACCGCTACCACAGCCTCTGAACATGATTTAGCGAAAATCACATACCCGAAGCTGTTTGGCATGTGATTATCAGCCGATTCACGGTTGTCGACATGCCGGGGAGGCGATGTGGCGGGCTCGATCGTTCGGGCGTTGCTGGTTTCGGGTGCCGCTGCCGGGCTGATGGCCAGCGCCGGAGCCTGCTCATGTTCGGTCGGATCGTCGTCGCACCCGGTGAGCAAGAGCGACGTCGCGAGCCAAATCACCCAGAAGCTGACCGACGCCGCCGGCAACAAGCCCGACTCGGTGACCTGTCCGGGCGACCTGGACGCCAAGGTCGGCGCCCAGCTGAACTGCGAGATGAAGGTCAAGAATGAGACCTTCAACGTCAACGTGACGGTGACCAGCGTCAACGGCAGCGAAGTCAAATTCGACATGGCGGAAACGGTCGACAAGAACGAGGTCGCCAGTGTCATCAGCGACAAACTGACTCAACAGGTGGGCCGCAAACCCGATTCGGTGACCTGCCCGGACAACTTGAAAGGCACCGTGGGCGCAGCGCTGCGCTGCCTACTCAACGACCAAGGCCAGAAGTACGGCATCTCGGTGAGCGTCACCAATGTCGACGCCGGCGACGTCAACTTCGACTTCAAGGTCGACGACCAACCGACACCGTAATTAGCGGGCGGCCTTCTTGCGTTCGATATCGGCGAGGGCCGCGGCCAGCTCGGCGCGCTGTGCAGCCGACGTCTCCCAGGACAGCTTGCGGTTCTTGACCACCTTGGCCGGCGCTCCGACCGCGATCGAATAGTCCGGGACGTCGCCGCGGACGACCGCGTGCGAACCCAAAACGCAGCCGCGCCCGATCGTCGTGCCGCGCAGCACCGTCGCCTTGACCCCGACCCAGGTGTCGGGTCCGATGCGCACCGGGGACTTGACGATGCCCTGGTCCTTGATCGGCAGGTTGATGTCGTCCATCCGGTGGTCGAAATCGCAGACGTAGCACCAGTCGGCCATCAGCACCGAATCCCCGAGCTCGATGTCGAGGTAGCAGTTGATGACGTTGTCGCGGCCCAAAACCACCTTGTCGCCGAACCGCAGCGAGCCCTCGTGCGCGCGGATCGTGTTCTTGTCGCCGATGTGCACCCAGCGGCCGATCTCCAGCTGCGACAGTTCCGGCGTCGCGTGGATCTCCACGCCCTTGCCGAGAAACACCATGCCGCGGGTGATGATGTGCGGGTTTTTCAGCTTGAAATGCAGCAGCCGCCAGTAGCGCACCAGATACCACGGCGTGTACGCGCGGTTGGCCAGCACCCACTTCAGCGAGGCCAGGGTCAGGAACTTGGCCTGGCGTGGGTCGCGCAGCATGGAACCGCGCCAGCGGCGATGGAGCGGCGCCCCCCACATGCTCGTCATGGCCACGAAGCCTAACGCGATGGCAAGGCACGCGGGCAATCAGGTTCGCGCGCTGGAATATTTGGAGCCACGGGTTACCCTCACCTGGACTCGTTCGCTGCCTTGCCTACCTGAAGCCGAACCGAAGGACCGAAGAACCCTGCACACCCGACGTCTCCTGGCGCTCGCTTTCGCAGTCGTACTGACGGTGGGGCTGGCCGGGTGCGGCAACACCGACTCGTGGGTTGACGCGTCGGCCGCGCAGGGCTGGCCCGCGCAATACGGCGACGCGTCCAACAGCAGCTACACCGCCACGAGCGGCGCCACCAAGCTGACGCTGCAGTGGACGCGTTCGGTCAAAGGAAGCCTGGCGGTCGGGCCCGCGCTGGGTTCACGCGGCTGGCTCGCACTCAACGCGCAGACCCCCGCCGGATGCTCGTTGATGGAGTGGGAGAACAACGAAAACGGGCGGCAACGCTGGTGTGTGCGGCTGGTCCAGGGCGGCGGCTTCGGCGGTCCGCTGTTCGACGGCTTCGACAATCTCTACGTCGGCCAACCGGGGGCAATACAGTCGTTCCCCACGACCCAGTGGACACGCTGGCGCAAGCCGGTGATCGGGATGCCCTCCACCCCGCGGTTTCTGGGCGGCGGCCACCTTCTGGTCGCCACCCACCTGGGACAGGTGCTGGTTTTCGACGCCCATCGCGGTGAGGTGGTCGGCACCGCGGTCGATCTGGTGGACGGCGTCGACCCCGCCGACGCGACCCGGGGGCTGGCCGATTGCGCTCCGGCCCGGCAGGGCTGCCCGGTCGCGGCCGCACCCGCCTACTCGGCGGCCAGCGGCACGGTGGTGCTCGGTGTCTGGCAGCCGGGGGCCCCGGCCGCGGGGCTCGTCGGGCTGAAGTACCGCGCGGGGCAGGTGGAACTGGTCCGCGACTGGACCAGCGACGCCGTCGGCGACGGAGTGCTGGCCAGCCCGGTGTTGTCCGCCGACGGGTCGACCATCTACGTCAACGGCCGTGACCAACGGCTATGGGCACTGCACGCCGCCGACGGCAAACCGAAATGGTCGGTGGCGCTGGCGTTTCTGGCGCAAACGCCGCCCGCGGTCACCCCGCAGGGCCTGATCATGGCGGGCGGCGGCCCCGACACCCGGCTGGCGGCGTTCCGCGACGCGGGTGACCATGCCGAGCAGATCTGGCGGCGCGACGACATCACGCCCCTGGCGACGTCGAGCCTGGCCGGTACCGGAGTCGGCTACGCCGTGGTCAGCGGCGCGCCCGGGACGGCCGGGATGTCCTTATTGGTGTTCGACCCCGCCAACGGGCACACCATCAACAGCTATCCGCTGCCGGCGGCCACCGGGTATCCGGTCGGGGTGTCGGTGGCCAACGACCGCCGGGTGGTGACCGCGACCAGCGACGGCCAGGTTTACGGTTTCGCGCCTGCCTGACCGGCAATACTGCTGTGATGCCGACCGACAACCCGGCGATGCAAGACGGCGGCCGCCGGCCGGCGGACATCGTCGGCACCATTGTGCTGCTGGTGGTGCAGGCAGGCCTGTGGGCGGCGACGGGCGCGTTGCTGGGCCTGTTCGTCATGGTCACCGATTCGTGCGGCTCGCGGCGGTGCGGCGATCCAGCCTGGATCGACCGGGCCATGGGACTGGGGCTCGGGGTCGGCGGCTTCGCGTTCGTTGCCGCCCTCGTGTTCGCCTTCTGGAGGCTGACACGCCATCGGCCCGCCTTCTGGATTCCGCTTCTCGGTTGTGCGGCGCAGCTGGCGCTGGCCGTCGGCGCCGCGGCCATGGAATGGCAGGCCGGCCCGGTTTCCTAGACGGCCAGCGGCGGGATGGCGTTGCGCGGGACGGCGGCTTGGGCGGCACCGGCGAACCCGGGCAGCATCTCACCCGGGGCGAAGTAGAAGATCAGCTGATCGTCGGTGATGGCGAAGTTCTGGTAATGCGATGGGTCGAGGCCGGTCGAGGGCAATATCGCTGCCCCTACAGCGTTTTGACGTTCCAGCTCGCGTTGCACCAGCGGGAAGATGCTGTCCAGCGGCGTGGTTCCGGGCGGAAACAACGTGTCGAAGGTGATGGGTTGTTTGGCCCCGAGGTTGTAGTTGAACGCCTTGTACCAGGTGGAGGGGTGCGCTCCGCCGAGGTCCTGGAAGAACTTGAGCACCACGCTGCGCGTGTTATGTGGCGGCTGGCCGGCGGTGTGTTGCTCGGTGGTGGCCTCCATCTGATAGGGCTGATCGCGACTTCCGGAACTCTGGGCGACGCTGAGGAACCCGTCGCGGTTTTGCGTGATGTAGTCGGTCAACGCCTGTTCGTCGGGATAGTCGGCGGGAAACGTCATGGTGAACGTGTAGGTCGGCCCCGACGTGTGCAGACGGCAGGTCTGCGGGTCAGGCATGGTGCCGCCCAGGCTGGCGCACGTCGGCGGTGCCGCGGCCACCGGCCCACCCACCAGGCCCGCGGCAGTCAACGCCGACCAGAACCCGAAAGCCGCTATCAGGTAACGCATCGTCCCCCTTAAGAATGACCGCCGCTAGCGTACCGGGGCCCTATCGCGAGGCCCGGCAAACGTAGGCCGCGGCGTGACTGGCGGCGCCGGAGCCGACGCGGGTGATGACCACCGACAGGGCTTGGCTGCCGCGCGGCCGCAGCCGTCGCCGCAGCGCGTCGGGATCGACCCCCACGCCGCGCACCAGGATCTCCAGCGCGCCGCAGTCCCGCGCCGTCAGTGTCTGCCTTAGCCGGCGCTCGTCGAACGCCAGCTGCTCGAGCACCTCGAAGCCGCGGACCGCGTGCGGCAGCCGATCGCCGGACAGGTAGGCGATCGCGGGGTCGAGCTGCCACAGTCCGTGCCGGGCAGCGTAGTGGCGCACCAGCCCGGCCCGCACCACGGCGCCGTCGGGGTCGACGATCCATCGCCCCGCCGGCCGCACCGTGCAGTCGTCGGGTTCGGCATCGGTGATCTGTTCGCCGCTATCGAGGATGCTGGCCCGGCGGCGCACGCCCGGCCCGGCCAGCCCGGCCGACCACAGGCACGCTTCCCGCACCGAGCCGCGATAGGACGTGATCTCGATTTCGCCGTCGAAACCGAGGCGGGCCACGGCGTCGAAATCAATTCCGGGAGCGCACTTTACGACGAGATCACGGCCGCGGGAGCCACCGTAGCAATCCAGCACCTGCCCCAGGCCGGGCTGGTAGTCGTCGGGCCTGAAGCGCCGCTGTCCGCCGCGGCGACGGGCCGGGTCGACGAGAACCACCGTGTGGCGGGTCACCGGGTGCAGTGCGTCGGCGCGGCACAAGCCAGCCGTCTTTCCTAGGTTGTGTTGCGCCATCGCCAGCCGCACCGGGTCGATGTCGCTGCCCACGGCCTGGACGGCGCAACGGCGCAGCGCGGCCAACTCGGTGCCGACCGAACAGGTCGCGTCATGCACGGTGTGGCCCTCGAGCCGACGGGCGCGGTGCAGAGCCACCACCGCGGCGGTGGCCTGCTGCAACGCCTCATCGGTGAATAGCCAGTCGGAGACCCCCAGCTCCCCCAGCTTCTCGGCGGCGCGGCGGCGCAGCAGTGTCGTCTCCACCAGCACCGGCGCCCGGTCGCCGAATCGGGCCCGCACCGCGGCGACGTCGGCTATCCGGGTGGCGTCGGTCAGCTGGAATCCGGCGACCTCCGCCAGCGCGGCGGCACCCGATTCCGACCGCAGATACGCGACGTCGTCGGTGCTGAAGCTCAGGACGGTTTGGTCCCGGTGATCATCACGTTGTAGAACCAGCCCTTCGGCAGCACGCGGCGCCAGATGTTGGCGTCCACCCAGCTCAGCGTCTTCCAGCTGGTGAAGGCGAATTTCGCCCAGCCCCAGCCCAGGCGCCCGGGCGGCACCGCGCATTCGAACGTGCGCAGCGGCCAGCCCAGCATCGCGGCGCTGAACTCCACGGTGGCGGTCTCGACCCGCGTTGCGCCGGCGTTGGTGGCCATCCGTTCCAGGTCAGCCGGGGTGAAGGTGTGCAGGTCGACGAGCGCCTCCAGCGCGGCGGCGCGCGAGGATTCGTCGAGTTCGCCCTGCGGACGTCGCCACTCGGTGAGACCGGGCAGCTTGGTGGCGTTGGTGACGACGCGCCAGGTCAGGGTGGACAGCGTGCGGGCGTAGCCGTCGCCGACGGTGGTGGGCTCGCCGGCGAACACGAATCGGCCGCCCGGTCGCAGCACCCGGATCACCTCGCGCAGTGACAGCTCGACGTCGGGGATGTGGTGCAGCACGGCGTGCCCGACCACCAGATCGAAGGTGTTGTCGTCGTATGGGATGCCTTCGGCGTCGGCGACCCGGCCGTCGATGTCCAGCCCCAGCGATTGCCCGTTGCGGGTGGCGACCTTGACCATGCCGGGTGACAGGTCGGTGACCGATCCGCGCCGCGCGACGCCGGACTGGATCAGGTTCAGCAGGAAAAAGCCTGTTCCGCAACCTAATTCGAGTGCGCGGCCGTAGGGCAGCTCGCGCAGAACGTCGTTCGGCACGGCGCCGTCGAAGCAGTCCCGGGCGTAATCGACGCAGCGCTGGTCGTAGGAGATCGACCATTTTTCGTCGTAGGTCTCGGCTTCCCAGTCGTGGTAGAGCACCTGGGCGAGCTTGCTGTCGTGCCGCGCGGCTTCTACCTGTTCTGCTGTCGCATGGGGCGTCGGAGCCGCGTCAGCGGCGACATCCTTCTTCAGCGCGGCGTCAGCGGGGATTTCCGAACTCCTCGTCATGGGGGCCAAGCCTAACGGCCGTCAGTGCCGCTTTCGAACACGGCTTCAAAGACGGAATTGATGCCGGCTTTGGCGGCGGCCAGCGCGTGTCGTGGGCCGTCGAGAAACCGACGTGCCCACGCCGCGGCGGCGTCGTACACGTCGTCGGGGGCCACCATCTCGTCGATGAGGCCGAGCGCCAGGGCCTCCTCGGCGTCGACGAAGCGCCCACTGAACACCAGCTCCTTGGCCCTGCTTGCGCCGGCCACGCGGGCCAGCCGGGCCATTCCGTCGCTTCCTGGGACCAAGCCGGAAAGTATCTCGGTCGCGCCGAACTTCACGTTGTCGCCGCTGACCCGCCAGTCGGCGGCCAGGGCCAGGGTGAGGCCGGCGCCCAGGGCGTAGCCGGTGATCGCGGCCACGGTCGGCTTGGGGATTGCCGCGACGGCGTCGAATGCCTCGCGGCGGACCCGGGCCGCGGTGTTGGCCTCCGACGGGCTCAGTTTCTGCAGTTCGGGCACGTCGTCGCCGGCCGAGAAGATCTCGTGGCCACCGAACAGGATCACCACCGCGATGTCGTCACGCTGACCCAACTCGGCCGCGGCGGCCGCGATCTCCCGGTACACCTGGCGGGTCATCGCGTTGGTGGGCGGTCGCGACACCAGCAACATGGCCAGGCCGGCGTCCTGCGAGCCGTCGCTGACCACGGTGCTGACGAACTCACTCATGGCAGCCAGCCCATCGTCCCGCCCGCCTTGCGTGCCTGGTGGTAGCGGTCGGAGTCGAAGAACTCGAACACCCAGTTGTCGCCGCGCTTCTCCAAAAGAGGCTGCACCGGCGAGATCTGGCGCTCGACGGCCAGCACATCGGCGACCGTGCGGCCGGCCAGCGCGTCCAGTTGCGTCCAGGTCGGCGGTAGCAAGACGTTACGCCCGGCTTCGAAGTCGGCGATGGCGTCCCGCGGCAACGCCCAGCCGGAACCGTCGGATTCGGTGTTGTCGCCATCGGCACGCTGACCCTCCGGCAGGGCCGCCACGAAGAAATAGGTGTCGTAGCGGCGGGTCCGCTCGGCCTCCGGGGTGACCCAGTTCGCCCACGGACGCAGCAGATCGGACCGCAACACCAGGTTCTCCTGGCGCAAAAAGTCCGCGAACGACAGCGTCCGGTCCGCCAGGGCGCGGCGGGCGTCGCCATAGACCGAGGCATCGCGCACGATGTTGTCCAGGCCGTCCGGATCGTTGGCCGACCCGGCGAACAACACCCCGGATTCCTCAAAGGTCTCCCGCGCCGCGGCGCAGACCAGCGCCTCGGCCAGGCCGGCTTCGATGCCGAACCGTTCGGCCCACCACGCCGGCGGCGGCCCGGCCCAGGCGATCTCGGCGTTGCGGTCGCGATCGTCCACGCCGCCGCCGGGAAACACCATGGTGCCGGGAGCGAACTCCATCTTGGAGTGGCGGCGCATCAGGAAGACCTTCAGGCTCTCGGCTGCATCGCGGACGAGCATCACGGTCGCGGCCGGACGCGCCGGTAACGGCTCGAGGGGTTCGGTCATAGCGGCCTCCGATGGGCTGCGCGGCTGCGGACTCGCCGGGCGAAGTAGCGTCCGTCGACGACGTCCAGCGCGATCTCCTGCCCGAAAGCAGCGGACAGGTTCTGGGCGGTCAGCACGTCGGGCAACAGACCCGAGGCGACCACCTGGCCCTCCGACAGCATCAGGCAGTGGCTGAAGCCGGGCGGGACCTCCTCCACGTGGTGGGTCACCAGCACCAGCGCGGGCGCGTCGGGGTCGGCGGCCAGATCGGCCAACCTGGCCACCAGTTCCTCGCGCCCACCCAGGTCCAGCCCAGCGGCGGGCTCGTCGAGCAGCAGCAGCTCCGGGTCGGTCATCAGGGCACGGGCGATCAGAACGCGCTTGCGCTCGCCTTCGGACAGGGTTCCGTAGCTGCGGTCGGCCAGGTGCTCGGCGCCCAGGCTCTCCAGCATGTCGACCGCGCGTCGGTAGTCGACGTCCTCGTACTGCTCGCGCCACCGACCCAGCACCGAGTACCCGGCGGAGACGACGAGGTCGCGCACCACTTCGTCGGTGGGCACCCGCTGCGCCAGCACCGAAGAACTCAGCCCGATCCGGGCGCGCAGCTCGTTGACGTCGACGCGGCCCAGCCGCTCGCCGAGCACGTAGGCGGCACCCGACGACGGGTGTTCCATCGCCGCGGCGATGCGCAGCAGCGACGTCTTGCCGGCCCCGTTGGGGCCGATCACCACCCATCGTTCGTCGAGTTCGACCGCCCAGTCCAGCGGCCCCACCAGCGTGCGGTTGCCGCGTCGCAGCGACACGTTCCTGAGATCGATCAGCAGGTCCGCGTCAGCAGCTTCGGGCACCCGATCATCGTGCCGTACCACCAACGAGCGCCCTTACGCAGGCGGGATTTCGACGCGGCGCCCCACCCCGTCGACCGCGTCGGCCGCCTCGATCTCGCCGCGTGTCACCCCCAACAGGAACAGCACGGTGTCCAGGTAGGGATGGCTCAGCGACGCGTCGGCGACCGCACGCAACGCGGGCTTGGCGTTGAACGCAATACCCAGCCCGGCGGCGGCCAGCATGTCGATGTCGTTCGCGCCGTCGCCGACGGCGACGGTCTGCTCCATCGGCACGCCCACCTGCTCGGCGAAGTCGCGCAGCGCCTTGGCCTTGCCGGCCCGGTCGACGATCGGGCCGACCGTGCGGCCGGTGAGCTTTCCGTCGACGATCTCCAGCTCGTTGGCGGCGACGAAGTCCAGCATCAGCTCGTGGGCGAGCGGGTCGATGATCTTCCGGAAACCTCCGGAGACCACACCGCAGTGGTAGCCGAGCCGGCGCAGCGTGCGCAGCGTGGTGCGGGCGCCGGGCATCAGCTCCAGCTGGTCTGCGACGTCGTCGATGACGGTGGCGGGCAGGCCCGCCAGGGTGGCCACCCGCTGTTGCAAAGACTCCGCGAAATCCAGCTCCCCGCGCATCGCGGCCTCGGTGATCGCCGCGACCTTGCCCTGCGCGCCCGCGCGGGCGGCCAGCATCTCGATGACTTCACCCTGGACCAGCGTCGAGTCGACGTCGAAGACGATCAGCCGCTTGGCCCGCCGGCCCAGGCCGTAGTCCTCGAGCGCCACGTCGACGCCCTGCTCGCCGGCCACCCGGGTCAGCGTGGTCTGCAGCTGGTCGCCGACTCCCGGCGGCACCGAGACTCGTAGCTCCAGGCCGGTGACCGGATAGTCGGAGACACCGCGGATCAGGTCGATGTTGACGCCCAGTGCGGCCACCTCACGGGCCACGGCGCCGAAGGCGCCGGCGGTGATGGGCCGACCCAGCACCATGATGGTGTGGGTCGACGGTTCCCGGATGATCGGCACGTCATCGCTGCGCTCGATCGTGACGTCGAGGCCCACCCCGTGAATCGCGGCTTCGACGTCGTCGCCCAGCGCCGTACCGTCGGCGACTTCAGGTGGACAACACACCAGCACGCCCAGGGTGAGCCGACCGCGGATCACCACCTGCTCGACGTTGAGCAGCTCGACTCCGAACCGGGACAGCACCTCGAACAGCGCCGACGTGACACCTGGCTGATCCACGCCGGTGACCGTGATCAGCACCGACACCTTAGGCGGTGTGCTCACCCCAAACCGTCAGCTACGGACGTCGACGTCATCGATTCTGGTGACGTCTTTGCCCTCGTGGCCGTGGGCCCGCCCGACGTGGGATTCGGCGCGCATGCGTTCCACCATGTGGGGGTAGTGCAGCTCGAAAGCCGGTCGCTCCGAACGGATTCGGGGCAGTTCGGTGAAGTTGTGCCGCGGCGGCGGGCAACTGGTCGCCCACTCCAGCGAGTTGCCGTAGCCCCACGGGTCGTCGACGGTGACGACCTCGCCGTAGCGCCAGCTCTTGAAGACGTTCCACACGAACGGGAACATTGACGCGCCCAGGATGAAGGCGCCGATGGTGGACACGACATTGAGCGTGGTGAACCCGTCGGTGGGTAGGTAGTCGGCGTAGCGGCGCGGCATGCCCTTGTCGCCTAACCAGTGCTGCACCAGGAACGTGGTGTGGAAGCCGATGAACGTCAACCAGAAATGCAGCTTGCCCAGCCGCTCGTCGAGCAGCCGGCCGGTCATCTTCGGGAACCAGAAGTAGATCCCGGCGTAGGTGGCGAACACGATGGTGCCAAACAGCACGTAGTGGAAGTGCGCGACGACGAAATAGCTGTCCGCTACGTGAAAGTCCAGCGGCGGGCTGGCCAGCAGCACACCGGTCAGGCCACCCAGCAGGAACGTGACCAAGAACCCGACCGAGAACAGCATCGGCGTCTCAAAGCTCAACTGCCCCTTCCACATCGTGCCGATCCAGTTGAAGAACTTGATCCCGGTCGGCACCGCGATCAGGTACGTCATGAACGAAAAGAACGGCAGCAGAACGGCTCCGGTGGTGAACATGTGGTGCGCCCACACCGCGACCGACAATGCGGCGATCGACAGCGTCGCGTACACCAGCGTGGTGTAGCCGAAGATCGGCTTGCGGGAGAACACCGGGAAGATCTCGGTCACGATCCCAAAGAACGGCAGCGCGATGATGTAGACCTCGGGGTGGCCGAAGAACCAGAACAGGTGCTGCCACAACAGGACTCCGCCGTTGGCCGGGTCGTAGACGTGGGCACCTAGGTGCCGGTCGGCGGCCAGCCCGAACAGTGCTGCGGTGAGCAGCGGGAACGCGATCAGCACCAGGACGGACGTCACCAGGATGTTCCAAGTGAAGATCGGCATCCGGAACATCGTCATGCCGGGTGCGCGCATGCACACGACCGTGGTGATCATGTTGACGCCGCCCAGGATGGTGCCCAGGCCGGCCACCGCCAGACCCATGATCCAGAAGTCGCCACCGGGACCGGGTGAGTGGATGGCGTCGGTCAGCGGGGTGTAGGCGGTCCAGCCGAAGTCGGCGGCGCCGCCGGGGGTGATGAAGCCGGCGATCGCGATCAGGGCGCCGAACAAGAACAGCCAGAACGAGAAGGCGTTCAGCCGGGGGAACGCCACGTCGGGCGCGCCGATCTGCAGCGGCAGCACCAGATTCGCGAAGCCGAAGACGATCGGGGTGGCGTAGAACAGCAGCATGATCGTGCCGTGCATGGTGAATAGCTGGTTGAACTGCTCATTCGACAGGAACTGCAGGCCGGGCTGCGCCAACTCGGTACGCATCAACAAAGCCAGCAGGCCGCCGATGAAGAAGAAGATAAAGCAAGCGACGCAGTACATGATGCCGATCATCTTGTGATCGGTCGTGGTGATCAGTTTGTAGATCAGGTTCCCTTTGGGACCGGTTCGAGCAGGGAACGGACGGACGGCTTCGAGTTCTCCCAACGGGGGCGCTTCGGCTGTCAACAGCTCCTCCAGACATCCATCACCGGACAAGGGCAAATACCCACAACTGAGACGAATCTTAGCCCCCGCGCGGGGCCGCGGCAGGCCTGGTCCTACAAACTGTCGTAAATGCCGTGACCCTGCGCGCGGCTCGCTTCGGCGCACCCTCCCGAGCTGGTGAGGATGTTAACGTCGAACGCGTGCTATTCGGCGGCCGGCGGCGCAGGTTCGCCGCCCCTGCACTGGCAGTCATGGCGATCGTGGCGTGCAGCGCTTGCGGTCCCGATCAACCCACCCACCCTTCTGGGGCGTCGCGCTCGCTGGTCACCCCCACCACCCAAATCGCGGGCGCCGGGGTGCTGGGCAACGACCGCAAGCCCGACGAGGCGTGTGCCCACGACGCGGCCGCCGCCGACCCGGGGCCGCCGACCCGGCCGGCCCACAACGCCGCCGGCGTCACCCCCGACATGGCCCAGGTGCCGGCCGACCCCCAGCGCATCGTGGTGCTGTCCGGCGACCAGCTCGACGCGCTGTGCGCGCTGGGCCTGCAGTCGCGGGTGATCGCCGCCGCGTTACCCGACGGTTCCTCCAACCAGCCCTCATATCTGGGCAAGGCGGTGCAGGGCCTGCCCGCCGTCGGCACCCGCAGCTCCCCCGACCTCAATGCCGTCACGGCGGCGCACCCGGATCTGATCCTCGGCTCGGTCGCACTGACGCCGAAGCTGTACCCCCAGCTGGCGGCGATCGCGCCGACGGTGTTCACCGCCGCTCCGGGGGCGGCCTGGCAAGACAACCTGCGCGGGGTCGGCGCCGCCACCGCGCGCGGCACCGCCGCAGACGCCCTGATCAACGGCTTCTCCGCACGGGCCGACCAGATCGGGGCCAGCCACGACGCCGCGCACTTTCAGGCATCTATCGTCCAGCTCACCGAAAAGACCATGCGGGTGTACGGGGCCAACAATTTCCCGGCCAGCGTGCTAACCGCGGTCGGGGTGGACCGGCCCGCCGCACAGCGGTTCACCGACAAGGCCTACCTCGAAATCGGCACCAACGACGCCGAGCTGGCCAAGTCGCCGGACCTTTCCGCCGCGGACGCCGACATCATCTACGTGTCGTGCGCGTCACCGGCCGCCGCCGAGCGCGCCGCGACGGTGTTGGACAGCAACCCGTGGCGCAAGCTGTCCGCCAACCGCGACAACCGGGTCTTCGTCGTCAACGACGAGATATGGCAGACCGGCGAGGGCGTGATCGCGGCCCGCGGCATAGTCGACGACCTGCGTTGGGTCAACGCCCCGATCAACTGATCGCGCGAGTGCCGACCCGAGTGCGCGACATGGCAATTCCCAGTATCACCAGCGGGACCAGCCAGATCAGACTCACATACGGATGCGCCCGATATAAGCCCAAAGCACTGGCCCGCGCGTCGAGAAATCCGGCAATGAATGCGGGCGCCGACCACCACCACCGGAATGGCCGGTGCGACGCGATGCCGAAGGCGATGAGGGCCATCCCTGTCACCAGCGGCAGATAATGGCTGTACGCGTAATGCGTCCCGTTCCGACCGTCGTCCACCAGCAGGAAACCCCAGTACAGACCCCGCAAAGCCGCCGCTGCACAAGTGATCCAGGCAAAGCTGGACGCGATGCGTTGCGTCGTCCCGCAGCGAAGCGCAACCACGCCGAACGCCGACGCAAGAGTCAGCCATAGCAGCAGATAGACGATGTTTATCCACGTCCAACCGAGATGTAAACCGTGCAGCCGGACAACCCGGAACGCTGAATACATTGCGGCAAACCCGACGATGATGGCTCCGGGCAGAATGAAATTCCACACAGTGGACGCGGTGGACAATGGTCGATGGTTTTGCGTATTAACCACCTGCGCACGGTATTCCCGGCAAGACCCCGCCCGGTTGCGCCTCGCCCACTGACGGGCTGTTCGTTATTGAATCTTCCTAGGCTGGTGACCAAGCCGATTGGCCTCAGAACGTTACCTTAGCTAAGCTTTTCTGGAGACTGACGATACTGAAGAGGGATTGTTCGATGAGCACTGTGACCGCGTATGTCGCCACATCGGCGACCGAACCACTGACCAAGACCACCATCACCCGTCGCGAGCCGGGCCCGCACGACGTGGCGATCGAGATCAAATTCGCCGGCATCTGCCACTCCGACATTCACACCGCCAAGGGCGAGTGGGGCATTCCGAACTACCCCGTGGTGGTCGGCCACGAGATCGCCGGCGTGGTGACCGCAGTCGGCTCCGAGGTGACCAAGCACAAGGTGGGTGACCACGTCGGCGTGGGCTGCATGGTGAATTCCTGCGGCGAATGCCGATACTGCAAGGCCGGGCTCGAGCAGTACTGCCAGCCGGGCGCGATCTTCACCTACAACTCCACCGACAAAGACGGCACGCCCACCCAGGGCGGCTACAGCCAGGCCATCGTCGTCGACGAGAACTTTGTCCTGCGCATCCCCGACTCGCTGCCACTGGACAAAGCGGCGCCGCTGCTGTGCGCCGGAATCACGCTGTTCTCACCGCTGCGGCACTGGAAGGCCGGGCCGGACACGCGGTTGGCGATCATCGGCCTGGGCGGCCTCGGGCACATGGGCGTCAAGCTGGGCGCGGCGATGGGCGCCGAGGTCAGCGTGCTGTCGCAGTCGCTGAAGAAGATGGAAGACGGGCTGCGACTGGGCGCGAGCAACTACTACGCCACCGCCGACCGCGGCACCTTCAAGAAGTTGCGTAACAGCTTCGACCTGATCCTGAACACCGTCTCGGCGAACCTAAAACTCGGCGACTACCTGGGGCTAGTGGATGTCGACGGCACTTTCGTCGAGCTGGGCATCCCCGAGCACCCCATGGAGGTGCCGGCATTCCCGCTGGCGCTGGCGCGGCGCAGCCTGTCCGGGTCCAACATCGGTGGCATCGCCGAAACCCAGGAGATGCTGGACTTCTGCGCCGAGCACGATGTGACGCCCGAAATTGAAGTCGTCGACCCGGATTACGTCAACGAAGCCTACGAGCGAGTGCTGGCCAGCGACGTGCGCTACCGCTTCGTCATCGACATCTCGAAGCTATGACGGAGCGCGCAGCCGCGCAGCAATCTCTTCGGCGGCCTCGCCGTCCTCGTCACCGGGGACAAGCTCGCTGACGTCGATGCCGGCCAGCGGCCAGCCGGCGGCGGCCAGGGTAGCGGCCACGCGTCGGACGTTCTCAGGTCCGGCGTCGTGGTGGGTCAACTCGGAGATCTTCTCGGCGATCACGTTGCCATCGACCGTGCCATCGCCCTCGGTGAGGTTCGCAACTACCTCTTTGATTTGCTCGGGGGTCAGCGGGGTGCTGCGCAGCAGCGCCAACAGCGGAACCTGGTCGGGCCCGGGCACGCCCTGCGGGTAGCCGACCTGCAGCCAGCGGATGACCGACCGGATGAACCCATGGTGGGAAGAAGAATCGGTGTTCGTCACGTCATCAGTCTCACGGTCGGGGCAGCACCGCGCTAGCGTGGCGTCTCACCATCGCGACAATTCATATTCCGTTCACGGCCTCGTTCATGCGGCTTCAGAAATACCAGTGTTTGTCCGCAAGATATAGCCTGCCAAAATGTTGCGTGTCGCGATCGTGGGCGGTGGCGCTGCGGGCGTGCTCACCGCCGTCCATCTCCGCCGGACCAAACCAGATGCCCAGATCACGCTGATCGACACTTCGGGTCGCCCGGGCACCGGGGCGGCGTACGGCACCAACGACCCGACGCATTTGTTGAACGTTCCGGCGCAGCGGATGTCCGCCTGGCCCGACGATCCCGATCATTTCTGCCGCTGGCTCGACGAACGGGCGGTCACGCCGCTCGAGAGCTTCGCACCGCGCCTCGCGTACGGCCGCTACCTGCAAGAACAACTGGCCGCCGCCGACGTACGGATCGAGAACGCCGAAGTTGTCGGCTTGACGCCCGGGACGCCTGTGCGCATGGCGCTGCAGGACGGACGTTGCTTGTCGGCCGACGCCGTCGTGCTTGCGACCGGGCGCCCCAAGGGCAGCATGCCCGAGTCGTTGGAACGGGCTTTCGCCCCGGTGTTGGCGGCCGGCACCGGCGGCAAGGTTGTCGTGGATCCATGGGCCCCCGGCGCGCTTGCGGCGCTCGGTGCGCGCCGCCCCGCGAGCGTCCTGGTGATCGGTTCGGGACTCACCGGGATTGACGTCGCGCTGCCGCTGATCGCGCGCGGCGCCGCGGTCACCCTGCTGTCGCGTCACGGCGCGCTCCCGCGCCGATTTCGCACCACCGGCGCGCCCAGCGAGTTGCCCAACGTTGACGCACTCGCCGCCGAGGTCTCGCTTGAGCAAATGCGCGCCGCGCTCGCCGCGGATCTCGCGCGCGCGCGCCAAACTGGTTCAGATTGGCGACAAGTGATCGATGCACTGCGGCCACGCACGACCCGGCTGTGGCGGTCGTTGGGGTGGGAGGACCAGCGCCGATTTCTGCGAGAAGACTTGCGGGAGTGGGACATCCTTCGCCACCGCATGCCACCGACGATCGCCGATGAGATTCATGCCGCACTCGGCAGTGCCCAACTGACCATCGAAGCCGGCGAGGTCGCCGACGTGTCGCTGCAGGGCACTGGCGTTGAGCTGGTGGTCACAACAAACGACGGATCAGTGCGTCGGCGTGGTGACGCCGTCGTCGTCGCCACGGGCACCTCATGGGATCGGCGGTCCCTGCACCGTTCCCCGCTTTGGTCGAACCTGTTGTCCCACAATATCGCATCGCTGCATCCGAGCGGCGTCGGCGTGCGCGTCGACCCGGACGGCCACCTCATCGACGCGACCGGGGTCACGGCCCCGGACATCATCTGTCTCGGCTTGATCCGCCAGGGTGAGGAGTGGGAGAGCACCGCGATTCCCGAAATCCGTTCGCAGGCAGCCGCTATCGCGCAGCTGCTCGCCTCGAACAAGCACGACAGGCGCGAGCGTCCGGTGCGCGCGCCCAGCTTGGTCAGGACTATCCCCCAATTAACGGGTGCGCCAGCGTCTTACGCCGAGGGTGTGCGTCGGCTGCTGTCCGTCCAAGACGGCGCGTCGATCGCGTTCGCTGCCGCGGTCGCCGAAGATCCGCACCACGCGCGGGCGCACGTCGCGCTGGCGATGATCGCCACCGAACGGCCCGACCGCGCGGGCGGCCCTGACGCGGTTGGCGGCCATCTCGCGCGAGCGCGTGCGGCGCTCGCCCATGGCAGCGACGAAGACCGCAGCCACGTCGAGGCCATCGCGACGTGGTGCGAAAAGGGAAACGCGGTCGGCACCCCCGCACTCATCGACCACTTGGAGCGCGTCCCCAACGACGAAGTCGCATTGCTTGTGCTCGCGCCGTCGATTGCCTTCGCCGGGGCCGGCGACGCGCTGCCGGACGCGTGGCAGTACGTCGAGCGGTTCACTGGCGTGCACGGCGAGGCACCGTGGTATCTGGGTTTGCGCGCCTACGGCCGAACGGAGCAAGGCCTTTGGTACGACGCCGCCGACCTCGCCGACGCCGCTCTCGAGCTCGATCCCGGCAATGGCAATGCCGCACATGCGCTTTCGCACGTGCACTACGAGACCGACGCGCACGGCGCCGGGCTGAAATGGTTGACGGACTGGATCGCGGGCGACGGCAGCACGCAGCGTTACCTCCCGCACTTTCAATGGCACGCCGCGCTACACGAGCTCGCGATGGGCGACGCCGCCGCCGCGGCCCGCCGGTACGCCGCGCTTCTTGCGCCGCCCCAGTCAACGGACGTGCGCTGCCTCGTTGACGCCGGCTCGCTCGCATGGCGGGCGCGCCTGCATCCGGACTGGGTCACTCCCCCTGATCCGATGCCGTTGCTCGCCGAGGTCGGCTCGCTGGCGTATGCGCCGCAAACGCCGTTCATCGCGTTCCATGCACTGTTGGTGTTGGCCGCCGCGAATGATCCGGCCGCGATCCGGGCGATCAACGTCCCAGGCGCGACTGATGCACAGGCGACGACGTTGCGTCTTATCGGTGAAGGCCTGATCGCCTTGACGGAGGGTGAGCCGCGCGCCGCGCTCGACTATCTGCTCGAATCGCTCGCCGGGCTGCCGTCGATCGGCGGTAGCCGCGTGCAACAGGAAGTGGTCCTCGAAACGGCTTTGGCAGCAATGCTCCAACTCGGTGCGCCCGGGCAAGCGGCGCGCCTGCTGTCGCGACATCGCGCCGCGCCTGGGCCGCAAGTGACCCGCGGTGCGGTGAACTGACCTGGCATGACGACGTTTGCATTGGTCCACGGTGCGTGGCACGGCGCCTGGTGCTGGGAAAAGGTGAGTCCGCTTCTCCAGCGGGCCGGCCACGACGTCGTTGCACCGGACCTACCGTGCGATGACGGTTCGGCAGACTTCGACAGCTACGCGGATCTGATGTGCGGGGCCCTTCAAGGCCGCGACGACGACGTGGTGGTGGTGGGGCACTCGTTGGGTGGTCCCACCGCGACGTTGGTGGCGGCGCGCCGACCTGCGCGGCATTTGGTGTATCTGTGTGCCGTGGTCTTAGAGGTCGGACTCAGCTTGATGGACCAAGGGCCCGAGCAGATGGCGGCCGAATTCGCCGACGGATGGGTCAACGGATTGAGTAAGCCTGACGAGCAGGGGCGGATGACATGGGTCGACTTGGACTTTGTGCGAAGGGTGTTCTATCCCGACTGCGACGAGCCCACCGTGGCAGCGGCGATTGATCACCTGCGCCCACAGGCCGCTTACCCTTGGACCCGGCCGGGCTCGTTGACCGAACCGCCCTCTGTCCCTTGCACTTACGTTATCTGCGCCGAAGACCAGATAGTCAGTACCGGGTGGTCGAGGCGAACTGCTCGTCGCATCGGCGCCGACATCGTAGAACTGCCAGGCGGGCACTCACCGCTTCTTTCCCGCCCGACGGCGGTGGCCGACGTCTTGCTACGGGTGGCGTCAGCATGAGCCATGAAGAGGCCACAGTGGGTGCGGTCGACTTCCGTCGCGCGTTGGCGCTTATCCAGCACGGGGAGCGCGGCGACGAAGTCGGCATGCGCGTCATCATCGACGACGAAGTGATTCCAGCTGACCGGCTTGAACAGTTGATCCGCGCGACCATCTCGATCCTCTGGCAGCTGGTGGCTCAACTGTGCGAATCGGACGAAGTTGCAGAGATCGGCGAAATGCTGACCGCGGCGTCGACCGCCGATGAGGACGATCTAGACCGCGAGAACCGGCTTGTGGCTCAAATGGCTCTGGCTCAACATTCCGGCGAACCCAGCGTCGAGTATGAGGTGCTCCGCGAAGCCGCCACGGCGCCAAGCGGTCTGGTCCAGTTGGCGCTCACCGCGGCCGGTGTCGTCCCGGCGCTGCTGCCTCAGTTACGCACCGATGCCGGTCGGCAGCTCCTCAACAACTTGGCGATGCAGGCTTTACGTGAGGAGAGCGGCGGGTGACCAACCGGCTTTAGAAGTCCCAGTCCTCGTCCTCGGTGTTGACGGCCTTACCGATCACATACGACGAGCCCGAGCCGGAGAAGAAGTCGTGGTTCTGATCCGGTACCTGGGTGTGTGGGCAAAATGTGGGCACGGTGTGGGAACGGTTGCTGCACTACCGTCGCCCGTCGCAGATCTGGTAAACGCGCGGCACGGACAGCCCGGCCGCCTCAGCTAGCTTCCCGCCGCGGATACCTTGCTCGGAGTCTTCGCGACGGCGCTTCGCAGGGCATCAAGACCTTGATTCGACCGCCGGCGACGGAGTACACGCCATCATGTACCTGCCAGGGAAGCAGCCAGCGACGATCCAGGTGCGGGCCATTCAGAAGCCAGGGCCGGCCGGCGGCAAGGACAAGCCGGCCCGTGGATGGGTTTTCCCGGCATCTTCGGCCGACTGGCTCGCGTGTGCTGACCTATCAACAAGCCTCGCTTGGCTTTTCACGATGGACGAAGCACAGGATTTGGCGCAACAACATTGGCCGGACGGCAAGATGCGCCGCTACTGGTTCATCGACGAGGCCCCGAAGGGTGCAAGACGCCAGATCGAGATGGAGCCTTACCGGATCGAAACCGTCGCACAAAGCCTCTTGCGGGACCATGCTGTCTGACTGTTCGCATTCGAGAAGGCTGCGTTGACGAACTCAACGACCGCAGGAGTCATACGAAAAGTTGACCCTCGCGCCGAATGCGCACCCAGAATCTGGCCAAGCCGCTCGCATCCACTCTTCGAGCTTGTTTCGCTCCCTCGACGACGGCATCAGATACTTCCCTAGAATTCTTGCGAATCCCCACGCGACTGTTTACGCTCCCGTCGACGACGCAAGATTGGTGGGAAGAAGATGTTTCGACTGATCGCGATACTGAGCGTTGCAGTCGGTGCCGCGTCGATAGGCGCGGCGCCGGCCCATGCTGACGGCGACAGCTATATCCGATACCTCAACGACCACAACATATTCGTGCCGGGGATAAACGACGCCGTCAGGATCAGTCGCGGATCCCAAGTGTGCACCTCATTGCACAACGGCATGACGCCGCAACAGATCATCGACGCGAACCCGATTGTGTATTTCGACCTACGCGGAGTGATCGATGCCGCCCAGCACGAACTGTGCCCGGACACGTTGCACTGACGTGCTGCCCGGTCCCAGGGCGCCCTGGCGGAACTAGAGCGTCCTAATCCACGTCCAACAAGTTGATCGGGCCGCTGCTCTCCTCGGGGGGCGGCCCGATCTTGTCGCCCGCGGCCCTCTCGTCGTCTTAGGGGGAGCCCAACACCATGTCGACGTCCAACGGCTAACCGTGGATCAGGCCCGCAGGCTGGTGACGAAGCACTCGCATTGGCTGACCAACTGCTGGCCCGCTTAGGTCCCGCGAGCCCCTTTTGAGAACCGGACGGACCGACTGGCAATAAACGGACCGACTGCAATAATCTGAACACGAGCATTTATTTCACGCGGCGACGTCGAACAACCCGATTTGGTGGGGGACATGGAGAACGTCACAGAAAGTGACGTACACGAACTCGTCAACGCGTACAGACGCGCCTACACCCAGGGGCGAGATCAGCTCGGAGATAAATCCATCCAGTTCCGCATCTTGCAGGCCATCCTGCGCGCATCAGCCCAGAACACACACGACTGGATTGAGCTCAACGCTGCCAGCACGCCGGCATCTCGTGAAGAGCTGCAGTCCTACGCCGCGACGCTCGCCAAAGGCGACATAATCGGCACGACTGCCCGTAAACTGACACCGACCGCAGCGCTCAAAACCGGGATCCGAGCTGCACAACGCGCGGTTCTCCACCACGTGATGATTGCCAGCATCGTACTTCTGATCGCCTCCGGAATTGTCTGGTCGGGAGCCGCGACCGGGCGGCTGCTGCTAGTCGGCCTACTCGGCGGGGGCGCCATCGCTGGCGCCATCTTCTGGGGCCTGCGGGGATTGGCGCGCAGTGCACCGCAAGCCGGAAGTGCCGCGGTCACAGCGGTCAAATCCGCCAACCGACTCAGTCAGCCAGCCCAAAGCATATTCGAAAGCCAGACGACTCCGACCCTAACGCGCTTCTATGGACGCTTCAATAAGCCCGCACCCCGCACACCAATGGTCGCATGGGTCAACCGCACTGCCACGGGGACACTCATCCTGATGTACCTGCTCCTGGCCCTCTTGGCAGTATTTTTCATGGTCGGCTTCGTACGCAGCATCGCTGAACTCGGCAATGACTGCAATTTCACCCACACCTGCCATCCAATTCACCTTCATTGAATTTGACCGCCCCACCCCTTTCTCGACCGTTGGGCAATCATCGATTTTTACGTACGGCGCTGAAAAATTCTCGGGATTGCCCCTGGTTATCGGCACTCGCGGGTGAGCAGCAAACGTTTCCTGCCCGTGGTTAGCCAAAAGGCCGAAGGGAGTTGCTGGGCATCGAGAAATGTTGCAGCGCCTTGAAGTCGATGAGCAGTAGGTTGGCGAAGTGTCATCCTCGGCTTCGGCAACACCGGTGATGGCTTTCGCCCAAATGAAGGCCGGCGTCCTCGTGGCAATCGGCGCGCGAAACTTGCGTTCGACGACTGCCGTCGAACAGGCCCACGCCTCGAGACTTCCATCCGTGTCGGTGCGTCGTTGTCAATCGTTCGGAGACGAGGACGGGGAGACCACCGTGGCGACACAATGCAAAGGTGGCGAGGAAGGCGGCATTGACCGGAAAGACAGTATCGATCGGTCGCGGTGGTCAGCTACGCAAAGCGAGGGTTGGCGGCAGTGTTGCGCTCATCAACAACCAATTACTTCCCCGGCAATGGGGATCGCTGTTAGCGCCTGTCTTTCACAAAATAGAAGCAGCACAAGTCCAGCAAGGACTTCCGCCGCACGTTCCCGAATAATCTCGCAAGGACGAGAAGGTATGTCCGTACTGCAGCACCTGAGCTCGGCGCATGCGCGACATCGAGATTATCGAGCACTTCAGGGGCTAACGGCTAACGGGGGAATGTGAATCGTCTTGCGCTGCCACCTTTCTCGCGGCGGCAGTTCGTAGCGGTGATCCCCGGGCGACGGGCCACGGGCCAACCGTGTGGCGTACCTGTCCTCCTGGGAGGGGCGACCAGGCTGCGTCGGCAGGTTGCAAATTTGCTTGGTCGACCCGTTTCGGCTCACCATCCAGAAGCGTCCCTCGTCGGACACGATCAGCGCACCGCTGCGTATGTCCTTCTACTCATTGTGATCCAGCGCCCACGCTCTCAGAGTGTCAAAATCGTCGGAGTCGGCGAAAGCCGGGAACGGGTCCGGATATAGATAGCCCGTCGACTCGAACAGCCGATACTTCGGATGCGCAGCAGACATGAGCTCCACAATAAGGACAAACACTCGGGACGCTGAAGTGCGACCAGCGGCGGACGGTCATAAGTTCCCGGGGCATGCGCGACCTCGGGACGACTCCGAACTCCGAGCTCCTGCTGACGACTCGCCACATGGCCCGTGAGGCAGAAGGTCGCCGGCCAAATGTGGCGCGGATAGACGCGCTGCTGGACGAGCGCTCCTGGCCGAAAACGGACTAAACCGCCTCTTCGACGCCTCGCACTCTATGCTGGGGGACCGGAAGTCGCGGAGGGTCGGATGACCGCAGCGACCGCGTGCCGCACGTATGGCACCGAGCTGCGCGAGGGTGCTCGATTCTGCGATTCCCTAACTGTCTGTGGGTCACCGAGCCGTTTCGCGTGCCCTGGCTGCGTGATCGCCTTGCCGGGGGTGGCGGTTGGCGGTTGCGGCACGAAGCATCATCTTCGGGTGCAGCAGCCGGGTGGGCGGGTCGATGAAGGCGATGACCTTTGTGAATTGTTCGGCGACGACGATGTCGGACTCGGCGGCGGTCTGAAGCCGGTCAACGTATCTGTTGGTGAGGCGCAATGACAGTGGTCTGGGGCCTTCGACCTCGGGCAGGTTGAGATCACCGCCAACCGCGAATCGCCAGGCCACCCCGATCGGTTTCGCCGCGGCACGAAAGTAGCGCCGCGCCAAGTCATTCGCGCCGCGGTGTAGGCACTGGCGCAGCGCCTGTGCCTGCAGGGCGGCCACCGTCATGCCCTGGCCGTAGACGGGGTTGAAGCTGCAGATCGCGTCGCCGAGAACGAGCAGACCGGCCGGAAACCGCCGCATCTTGTCGTAACGCCGCCAGCGACTCTCGGGATAACGGAAACGACAGACTTCGGTGAGCGGCTCGGCGGCACCAATCGCCGCCAGCACATGGGCCGGAGCTAAACCCTCAGCGAAGGCGAGCATCTCGGCTGGCTCACTCGGCGGTTCGCGACCCGCCATCCCGAATACCGTGAACATCCAACTGTTGTTCTCGTAACCGAATAACGCCATCCCGGTGGGCCGGCCTGGGACGGCACCGACGAGGACGATCAACTCCTTCAGCGTGTCCGGCGGGATCCGAAGCAGCTGACTGGAATACACCACACGCACACCGACTTGATCTTCGGTCGGGCGCCCGTAGCCCAAGGTGTCCAAGAAAGCCGGTGTTCGCGCGCCCCGGCCAGTGGCGTCAGCGACCAGATCCGCGCTCAACACCCGTTCACCGTCACCGTCACGGGAACGGATCCGCGCGCCGGTGACACGATCCCGCACCGCGGTCGACGTGAGATCAACAAAGTCATAACCCTCCAGAAGCGTGACGTTCCCCGTCTCACGCAACCGTCGCCGAACAAGACCCTCCAACAACGGTCTGCTCGGGATGAACAGGGGCGGGATGTCTCTGAACCCTCCACTGCCTATCACTTGATGGCCAGCAAAAGAGATGAACCCTTTGGACAGGTCGGTGTAGTCCAGGACAGGGGCTCCGGCCGCGATGAGTTCATCGAGGAACCCGGGGAACAGCTCAGCAAGGATCTGGGAACCACGTCCCAGCAGGGCGTGAACGTGGCGGCCCTGCGGAACGCCCCGCCGGTTCGCCGGATCGTCGGGGAGCACATCCCGTTCGACCACCGTGACACCGTCGTAGAAATCGGCGAGGACCCTAGCGGCGAGCAGCCCGCCCATGCTTGCGCCGAGAACCACCGCATGCTCACCGAGCTTCGCCATTAGCCGCTCCTGACCCTGACTTGGTTTGGTCAGTATGTCGAAGTCCGTACCAGGTGGCTTGCGTATGCGACTACTCCTTTTATTTGACGGACATCACCGAGCAGCGGTGACACGCCGTCATGCCTGCCATGGCTTGCCCCCACGATCGGTCGCTGGACTTTCAGCGGCGGCTCCGTCTTACCCCCCCGCTCCACCCGCCAGCGCTCGCGAGCGTCGTAGAATGCGTCGGCCGCCGCTTCCCAGGCGTCCGCAGTGCTGCGACGCCGAGCCACCATCTCCGAGAATGCCGTCCAGGCAGGCACGCGGATCTACGTCGGTACCCTTAAGGCTCACAAGCAGCGCACCGTGCCGATACCTGAGTTCCTGCTCCCGTATCTCGCCCGCCAGTGCGAGGGGAAGAGCCACGAGGCCCTGCTGTGGTCTGGTGACGGCGGCGACCACCTCAAGCGGCCACATCCGACGTCGGGTTGGTTCGCTAAAGCCGTCATCCATTCCAAGGTCCCGCGCACGACGCCACATGATCTACGGCACACGGCAGCGAGCCTCGCCGTCAGCGCCGGGGCCAACGTCAAGGCAGTCCAGAAGATGCTCGGGCATGCCTCAGCGGCGATGACATTAGACATCTATGCCGACCTCTTCGACGATGATCTAGAGGCTGTCGCTACCGCCCTGCATAACGCACGTTTACGCGTAAATGTGGGCACGCGGTGGGCACGGGGTCGAAAGCGGCCCAGCAGAGAGTCTGCTGACGCCAGCGAGTCACGCCGACAATTACGGCGCTGACCTGCGGAATCAGAAGTCCCAGTCCTCGTCTTCAGTGTTGACGGCCTTGCCGATCACGTAAGACGAGCCCGAACCGGAGAAGAAGTCGTGGTTCTCATCGGCGTTGGGTGACAACGCGGACAGGATCGCCGGGTTCACGTCGGTCTCGTCGCGCGGGAACATCGCCTCGTAACCGAGGTTCATCAGCGCCTTATTGGCGTTGTAGCGCAGGAACTTTTTGACGTCTTCGGTCAGCCCGACCTCGTCGTAGAGGTCCTGGGTGTACTCCACCTCGTTGTCGTAAAGCTCGAAGAGCAGTTCGTAGGTGTAGTCCTTAATGTCGGCTCGCCTGGCGTCGTCTACCAGGGCCAGACCGCGCTGGAACTTGTAGCCGATGTAATAGCCGTGCACGGCCTCGTCACGGATGATCAGCCGGATCAGGTCGGCGGTGTTGGTCAGCTTGGCCCGGCTCGACCAGTACATCGGTAGGTAGAACCCGGAGTAGAACAGGAAGCTTTCCAGCAGCACCGAGGCCACCTTGCGCTTGAGCGGGTCGTCGCCCCGGTAGTAGTCGATCACGATCTGCGCTTTGCGCTGTAGGTTGACGTTCTCCTCGGACCAGCGGAAGGCATCGTCGATCTCCGACGTCGAGCACAGCGTGGAGAAGATCGAGCTGTAGCTCTTGGCGTGCACCGACTCCATGAACGCGAAGTTGGTGAGGACGGCCTCCTCGTGCGGCGTCAGGGCATCCGGAATCATGCTGACCGCGCCGACCGTGCTCTGAACCGTGTCCAGCAGCGTCAGCCCGGTGAACACCCGCATCGTCAGCTGCTTCTCACCGGCGGTGAGCGTGCCCCACGACGGGAGGTCGTTAGATACCGGCACCTTCTCAGGCAGCCAGAAATTCCCGGTCACCCGCTCCCAGACCTCAGCGTCCTTCTCGTCTTGCACCCGGTTCCAGTTGATCGCCGAGGTCCGGTCAATCAGCTTCATTCCATCACTCACCAGAACCCCACTTCACCTGCTGATTTCGGATTAGTTACCTACGCCACAAACACTACCCCTGGGGTCCGACAACCCGCGGCAACACAAGGGCTTGTGTTTGCGTGTCGCGAAGCCCGCTTCGCCGAGTCCAGGCTTCAACCTGCGGAGTCAATAACTTGTACGACGCCGGCCGAGCCGCCGGCGACAAAAAGACGGCCGCTGTTCGCGTCCACTCCCAGGGTGTAGGGGTTCTGCACCGTCGAGAACCGTTGCAGCACGCGCGGAGTGGGTTCGCTCATGTCGTAGCCGACGACTTCGTTCGTGCCCGACGACGCCACCCAAAGCCGATCGCGTGCGGCGTCGTAGGCGATGCCGTACGGTCCGCCCCGTTGGGTGATGCTCGCCACCTCATGCGGCGTGGGCAGCGGAGTGAACACCCGGACGGCATCGCCGCGGGTGTCGGTCGCGATCATCCGTCCGTGGCGGTCGGCAACCAGGTGCGTGGGACCGGCGCCCGCCGATGTGGACCCCACCACCGCGAGCCGGTCGGCGTCGTAGACGGTCAGGTCGTTCTTCCGGACGTCTACCACGCCCACGGAATTCCCTGCTGCCGCTGTCCCGGCCGGCTGCACCAGGCCGTTAAAGACCGTGACGATCTGTTCGCCACGCAAGACGGTCACCGTTCCGCCGTGCTCGTTGGCGACGAAGACGCTGCCGTTGGCCGCCTCGGCGGCATCGTGGGGCGCGGTGCCGGTCGTGATGGGAGGCGCGGCGTTGCCCTGCGGTAAGGCGACACGCACCAGGGCGTTGGCCGTCTCGACCGGAACCAATACCGGGCCACCCGGAGCGGCGAGTTGCAGGTGCCGGACAGTCCCCGGCAGCGGGACTCGCGCTGTGATGTCACCGGAGTCTGCGCTCATCAGCACCAACTCGTTCGGGTCGCGTGTTGCGACCGCGACGGTCCGCGTCAGCGCATCGACGACGACACCTTCGGGGGCGTGGCCTACCGGAATGATCTGCCCGATGGGAGTTCCCCGGGGCGGCGGCGCGTTCTGCGGTTCGGCCGCCGGGGGTAGTGCAGGCGCGGCGCCAGGATGACCGCAGCCCGCCACTGCGGCGGCGGCGAGACACGCGAGGCCGCGCCTGCGGAGCGCTTTTTTCAAGCCTCAGTCCAGCCCGGCGTGCCGCAACGTGTGCGTCAGACCGTCTTCCAAGGCGCTCAACGCGATGTCGGTGAGACGACTCAGTTCGTCGATCTCGTGGACACCTTCTTGTTTGGCCGAGCCCATCCACTCTTCGAGCGCAACGAACACCGCGGTCGCCAGGCTGTGCGCCGCGATGTCGGCGATCATGGCGCCGTCCGCGGTCGGCTTGGATCGTTCATGGATAAAGCGGCCGATCTCGTCGGCGACCTGATCGCGCATCCGGCGGATCTGCGTGGTGATGATGTCTTGGTCGAGGTCGCGCGATCGAATGGTGGCCGCCTCGCGGACCATCGCGAAGTCAAAAGGGAAGGCGTCCACGGCTTTTCGCACGGACACGGTGATGGGCTCACCGTGCGGACGCAACGCCAGCGCTCGGGCGAACCATTCGAAGCCGATGTCGTAGTCGGCGAAGATCACCGCGTGCTTGGACGGGAAGTGCCGATAGAAGGTCCGCTCGGTGACCCCGACGTCGGCGACGATGTCGGCGACGCTGGTTTGCTGCACGCCGTCGGCGACGAAGCGCTTCATCGCGGCCTGCAGGAGTGCCTGGCGCGTGCGCTGGCTACGAGATTCCACGGTGACAGCACACACCAAATGTCACCCTTGACGCAAATATGTCAGGTATGACATTGTGCGTTTCAGCCGAGGAAGCATGAAGGAGAGCCAGCATGGCGGACTATGACGCGATCGTCGTCGGAGCGGGTCACAACGGTCTGGTTGCGGCCAACGTGCTGGCCAAGAATGGCGCGAAAGTCCTTGTGCTGGAACGCGCGCACTTCCTCGGCGGCATGGCCGCCACCCGGGAACTCTTCGACGGATACAAGCACAGCGTCGGCGCCTGGGCGGTGCTGATCTGGCGCCAGGAGATGACCGAGCGCCTGGAGCTGACCAAGTGGGGCTTCGAGCTGATGGACCAGTGGACGTCCACTTGCACGTTCGGAGCGCCGGAAGACACCCCGTTCGTGATGTACAACGACCTGGAGCGCATGGGCCGGCACCTCATCGAAGATCACGGACCCGAGGTCGCCGCCGGCTTGGGCGGGTTGTTCGCGCACATCGGCCGGTTCGCGCCCTATTTCGTCGACTCAGCCTTCGGTCCGCCGCTGGACATCATCGAGGTGATCGCCGAGCAGCCCACGCCCGAGGCCCGCCACGACTTCGCCCAGATGTGGTACGGCAGCACGATGGACACGGTGCGCCGCTTCCTGCACCCCGACCAGGGCCGCTGCATTCAGGGCTCGCTGGCCGCGATGTCCATCGACGCCTTCGACGGCGGCCCGTGGACACCGGGCTCACATGCCTCGACGCTGTATCACTACCTGATCGGCGGCGGCAACGTCGAATACATCATGCCGCGCGGCGGCATCGGCTCGCTGAGCACGGCGCTGTGCCGCCGCGCCGAATCGCTGGGCGCAGAGGTACAGATGAAGCAGCACGTCAAGCGGATCCTGGTCGCCGACGGACGCGCCACCGGGGTGGAACTACGCGATGGCACAACGATTTCCGCTGACGCCGTGCTGTCCTCGCTCGACCCGTACACGACGTTCGTGAATCTCGCTGGCGCGCAGTACTTTCCGCCGGACTATATCCGCAAGATCAAGGAGATCAACTTCAATCTGGGCTACATCCAGGCACACCTGACCATCGACCAGGCGCCGCAATGGATCGAACGCCTGCAGCCCTTCATGCAGGACAACGGGCAGTGGTGTCCCACCGTCGCCTACGCCCCGTCGGCCGAATACATCAGCGACGCCTGGGAGCAGTACCGCAAGGGACAGCTTCCCGACGCCCCGCCCACGTATCTGTACATCCCCAGCATGGTCGACTCGTCGCTGGCACCCGAAGGCAAGCACAGCGCAACGATTTTCACGCCCTACTTCCCCACCGGGCTGGACGCCGACGAAAACCGGAGCTGGAAAGAGCAATACGCCGACACCTGCGTGCAGATCTTCGACAAGTACGCGCCGGGGTTCGCCGACTCCGTCACCAATCGCGTGGTGTTCTCCAACCGCTACTTCGGCAGTACCTTCAGCGCGCACGCCGGTGACTATTCACACGGCCTGCTGCAGCCCAACCAGCTGTGGACGGGCCGCGTCGTTGAGGGGGCCGACAAGTTCGCCACCCCGGTCGACGGCCTCTACCTGTGCGGCCAATGCACCCACCCCGGCCCCGGGGTCACTGGCATCCCGGGGTGGAACGGCGCCGAGGCGGCGCTCAAGCACCTCAACGCTCGAGTCTCTTAGACGCGCGCGCCCTTGCGTACCCCGAGGAATTGATATTCCGCGGGCTTCACCGAGCGCGTCGACATCCAGTACTGCCAGGTGTAGCCGCCCCACAGCACCGTGTTCTTGCCGTGCTCGTCGATATACCAACTGGCGCAACCACCCGTATTCCACACCGAGTGCTTTAGCTTCTCCTGCAGCTCATCGTTGAAGCGGTCCTGCGCGGCGCGCGTCGGAGCCAGCGCCTGCGCACCCAGCTTGTCGCACTTGGTGATCGCGTCGGCGACGTAGCGGATCTGCGATTCGATCATGAACACCACGGAGTTGTGCCCCAGCCCGGTATTGGGTCCCAGCAGGAAGAACAGGTTGGGCACATCGGCGACGGTGATTCCCCAGTGGGCGCCGATGCCCTCGCGATTCCACCGATCGACCAGATCCTCGCCGCGCTGCCCCTTGATCTGGACGTAGGTGTAGGAGTCGGTGACGTGAAAGCCGGTGGCGTACACGATCACATCCGCCTGGTGTTCAGTGCCGTCGGCCGTGACGATGCCGTCGCGCGTGATCCGGGTGATGCCATCGGTGATCAGTCGGGTCTTGGGGTCCGCGACGGCGCCATAGTAGGTGGAGGAGTTCAGGATTCGCTTGCACCCGATGCGATAGTGCGGGGTCAGCTTGCGGCGCAACTCGCGGTCCTTCACCGACCGGCGGATGTTGTATTTGCAGTAGGCCTCGATGACCTTCAACGCGTTCGGCCGCTTGGTCATGCCGAAGGCCAGTGCCTCCTGGGCCCAGTAGATGCCCAAACGTGTCAGCGCGCGCAGCCCCGGGACGTTCCCCATGGCCCGACGCAGCGCCGGCGGGAGGTCCGGGTTGGACCGCGGAACCACCCACGGCGGGGTGCGCTGGTAGAGCTGTAGTTCGGCGACCTGCCCGACGATCTCGGGCACGATCTGGATCGCGCTCGCACCGGTTCCGATGATCGCGACCCGCTTGCCGGTCAGGTCGACGCTGTGGTCCCATTCCGCGGAATGAAAGGCGGGACCGGCGAATTCGTCGCGGCCGTCGATCTCGGGGAAAGCCGGCACGTGCAACGCGCCGGCGCCCGAGACCAGGAACTGAGCGATGTATTCACGCCCGTCGGTGGTGAACACATGCCAGCGGTACTCGTCGTCGTCCCAATAGCCGCGATCGACCTTGGAATTGAACTCGATGTAGCGACGCAGCCCGTACTTGTCGGTGACGCCCTTGAGGTAGTCCCAGATCTCGGGCTGGTAGGAAAACGGATTCTTCCAGTCCGGCTTGGGCTCAAACGAGTACGAGTACAGGTGCGACGGGACGTCGCACGCGCAGCCCGGGTAGCTGTTGTCACGCCAGGTACCGCCGACGTCGTCAGCCTTCTCCAGGATGACGAAGTCCACCCCCTGTTTGCGCAACGCGATGGCCATCCCCAGCCCGGAGAACCCGGTCCCGATGATGACGGCGCGGGTGTGCACCGGCGGCTTGTCGGCTTGCGGCCGAGAATCGGCTTCTGTCACGACGTCGGTCATGGTGAATTGGTCTTCCTATCAAAGGCCAGCGCTGTTGGCGGCGGTATACCCACTAAATACCCAGTACCGGCGGTATCGGTTAAGACGAGTGTCATTGATCGCTGCGGCCGTGTCAACGTGCCGATACTCGACTCACGCAGAGTTGCGCGGCACGACGTTGTGAAGTGGCTGGTCAGGGTCCATCGTGATGCCCAGCGCCTCGGCGGTGCCCAGGATCACGCCGATCATGATCGTCGTCAGGTGGGCTTCGAACTGCTCACGCGGCATGCGTCGTGGGCTGTCCGTGTCGGGGCCCAGCCACCATTCGGTGGCCGACGCGGCCGACCCGAACGCCGCGTGAGCGGCCAATTCGACCGCAGCGGGGTCCAGCTTCATCTCGCGCAGCTCGTTGTCAAACATGTCGGCCATGGCCAACGTGATCTCGCGGCCTTCGTTGAGGATCTGCACCGTCGACTGCGGGGTGGCCGCGGAACGGCCCTGGATGAAGACCCGCAGCACGTTGGGGTGCATGTCGACGAGGGTGACGTACTCCTCGACGCTGCGCCGGATAATCTCGCGTGCCGAATTGGTGGCGAAGTTGATCGACGGGAAGATCGCCGCCCACAACATGTCGCGCAGCTGTTCCCCGATGGCCTGGAACAGATCGGACTTGTCATGGAAATGCCGGTAGATCTTGGGTTTCGCGGTGCCAGCCTCTTCGGCAATTTCCCGCACGCTCAGCTCCGGTCCCAAACGGTCGATGGCACGAAACGCCGCCTCGACGATTTCGATGCGCACCTTTTTGCGGTGTTCGCGCCAGCGTTCGCTGCGCGCGTCGACCTTCTTCCCCGGCTTCACGCTGGGGTGGGGTCGCGGAATTCTCACCACGCCAACTCACTTTACTCGGGTGTACCCGCCGACCAGGCAAGACTCGTCTGACGAGTGCCGTGTCGGACGACCCCCGCTAGACGAGGTTGTGATCGATGAGGCTGTGGGCTGCATCCAGGAGCGCCGTGGGCCGCCGGCGCGCCGGCTCGGACGACGAGCTCTTGCTCATTGGGCAAGAGATCAGAGCATGCAGGACACGCAGCCCTCGACCTCGGTCCCTTCCAGCGCCATCTGTCGCAGCCGGATGTAATACAGCGTCTTGATTCCCTTGCGCCAGGCGTAGATCTGCGCTTTGTTCACGTCACGGGTGGTGGCGGTGTCCTTGAAGAACAACGTCAGCGAAAGCCCTTGATCCACATGCTGAGTGGCTGCCGCGTAGGTGTCGATGATCTTCTCGTAACCGATCTCGTACGCGTCCTGGTAGTACTCCAGGTTCTCGTTGGTCATGTAGGGCGCAGGGTAGTAGACCCGGCCGATTTTGCCTTCCTTGCGGATCTCGACCTTCGACACGATCGGGTGGATCGACGACGTCGAATGGTTGATGTAGGAGATCGACCCGGTCGGGGGCACTGCCTGCAGGTTCTGGTTGTAGATGCCGTGCGCCTGCACGGATTCCTTCAGCCGGCGCCAGTCGTCCTGGTTCGGGATGCGGATGTCCGCGTCAGCGAACAACTGACGCACCTTGTCGGTCTGCGGTTCCCAGGCCTGCTCGGTGTACTTGTCGAAGAACTCCCCCGACGCGTACTTCGAGTTCTCGAAACCCTTGAAATGCGAGCCGCGTTCGATCGCGATGCGGTTGGACGCACGCAGCGCGTGGTAGAGGACCGCATAGAAGTAGATGTTGGTGAAGTCGACGCCCTCTTCGGAACCGTAGAAGATACCCTCGCGGGCCAGGTAGCCGTGCAGGTTCATCTGTCCGAGGCCGATTGCGTGAGAGTCGTTGTTGCCCTGCTCGATTGAGGGCACCGACCAGATGTGGGTCTGGTCGCTGACGGCGGTCAGCGCGCGGATCGACACCTCAATCGTCTGGGCGAAGTCCGGTGAGTCCATCGTCTTGGCGATGTTCAGCGAGCCCAGGTTGCACGAAATGTCTTTGCCCACTCTGGCATACGTCAGATCTTCGTTGAACAACGACGGCGTCGACACCTGCAGGATCTCTGAGCACAGGTTGGAGTGCGTGATCTTGCCTTCGATGGGGTTGGCCCGGTTCACGGTGTCCTCGTACATGATGTACGGATAGCCGGACTCGAACTGCAGCTCGGCCAGCGTCTGGAAGAACTCCCGCGCCTTGATCTTGGTCTTGCGGATGCGCGCGTCGTCGACCATCTCGTAGTACTTCTCGGTGACCGAGATGTCGGCGAACGGAACGCCGTAGACCCGCTCGACGTCGTACGGCGAGAACAGGTACATGTCGTCGTTCTTCTTGGCCAACTCGAAGGTGATGTCGGGAATCACCACACCGAGCGAAAGCGTCTTGATCCGGATCTTCTCGTCGGCGTTCTCGCGCTTGGTGTCGAGGAACCGGTAGATGTCGGGGTGATGCGCGTTGAGGTAGACCGCGCCGGCGCCCTGACGCGCACCGAGCTGGTTGGCATAGGAGAAGGAGTCCTCGAGCAGCTTCATGATGGGGATGACGCCGGAAGACTGGTTCTCGATGTTCTTGATCGGAGCGCCGTGCTCGCGAATGTTGGTCAGCAGCAACGCAACTCCGCCGCCCCGCTTGGACAGCTGCAGTGCGGAGTTGATCGACCGCCCGATCGACTCCATGTTGTCCTCGATGCGCAGCAGAAAGCAGCTCACCGGCTCGCCGCGCTGCATTTTGCCCGAGTTCAAAAACGTCGGCGTGGCCGGCTGGAACCGGCCGTCGATGATCTCGTCGACCAGTTTCTCCGCCAACGCGGTATCGCCGGCGGCCAGCGTGAGGGAAACCATCACCACCCGGTCCTCGAAGCGCTCCAGGTAGCGCTTGCCGTCGAACGTCTTCAGCGTGTAGGAGGTGTAGTACTTGAACGCCCCGAGAAACGTGGGGAACCGGAACTTCTTGGCGTAGGCGCGGTCCAGCAGCGTCTTGACGAAGTTACGCGAGTACTGGTCGAGAACCTCGCGCTCGTAGTAGTTCTCCTTGATCAGGTAGTCCAGCTTTTCATCCTGATTGTGGAAGAACACGGTGTTCTGGTTGACGTGCTGCAGGAAGTACTGGTGGGCGGCTTCCCGGTCCCTGTCGAATTGGATCTTGCCGTCCGCGTCGTACAGGTTCAGCATCGCGTTGAGCGCGTGATAGTCCGTTTCGTCGGGCAGCACGTGCGCGCCGGAGGTTACAGGCTCTGCAGTGACGGTTGGTGGCACGTCTGTTCCTTCCAAAATTCATCGAGCCCCACGCGAACGGCTTCCACGTCGTCTGGGGTTCCCATCAGTTCAAAGCGGTAAAGGTAGGGGACGGCACACTTGCCGGAAACCACGTTGCCCGCATAGCCGAATTCGGCGCCGAAGTCGTTATTGCCGCCGGCGACGACGCCGCGGATCAACGAGCGGTTGTGCTCGTCGTTCAAAAAGGCGATGACCTGCTTGGGGACGTACCCGCCATCGCTGATGTCTGGGTTAGCGCGCCCCCCGCCGTAGGTCGGCAGCACCAGCACGTACGGCTCGTCGACCTCGATGCAGCCGCGTAGCGGGATTCGCGTGGCGGGAACACCCAGCTTCTGCACGAAACGGTGGGTGTTCTCCGACACGGAAGAGAAATAGACCAGGTTGCATCCGGTGATCGCTGTGATCGCTGTGATCTCTGTGATTTCCATGGCACCGCAACCTCCTTAGCTAACCTCGCCCGTTCTCGGCAGCGCTATGCGGTCAGCACGGCCTCGGAGATCGCCTTGATGCGGTCGGGCCGGAAACCCGACCAGTGGTTGTCGCCCGCCACCACGACGGGCGCCTGCAGGTAGCCCAGCGCCATCACGTAGTCCCGCGCTTCGGAATCCAGCGTGATGTCGACCTTCTGGTACGCGATGCCCTGCTTGTCCAATGCCTTATAGGTGGCGGTGCACTGCACGCATGCCGGCTTGGTGTACACGGTGATGCTCATCTGAGATACCGCTCCTTTGCGGGAAGGGGGGAACTGATCACGGTCTGGCAACTACTTTGTTACAACGTCTGCGCTATGTTCAGCGGCCCGTCAGGTCCCGACATTCCCGTCCTGCGCCCTCTATGCCGAAACCGTCGCTTCGACATATTCGGACTAATTCCGGGAGGTCCACCGCGGCCGGGGGCTTGGTGATCCGGGGATCTGCCGACCTGCGAAACACTACACCTAGTGGGTGACAAGTTGTCTAGATACAAGATGTTCTGAATAACATTTTTGAAATTCCCTGGTCGTTACGCTTTGTCCGGCGCGCCGCCCGGCGTGTCGCACGTCACAAACCCTGCTGGTGGTGTCCATAGGGATAGGTTTAGCACCGGCCACCGACAAGTACCGTGCGCCACGTTCCCCGGACGCGAAGCCAGCAAAGCCGCCAGTCGCTGACTGGCGGCCGTTTGCCGGCGTTGAGCCCGGAGGTCAGCCGACCTCGGCCGCGAGCTTGCCGACGACGTCGCGCACATTCGCCGACAATTCGGCGTGCTCGGCGGGCGCCTTGCCTTCCAGGGTCTTGAACGGCACGGACAACTTGACCGCGTCGACGACGCGCGCACCGGCGATCCCGAACGATTTGCGGGTCTCGTCGTGCGCCCACACCCCGCCGTACTGGCCGAAGGACCCGCCGATCACCGCCAAGGGCTTGCCTTTGACCGCGCCGTTGCCGAACGGGCGAGACAGCCAGTCGATTGCGTTCTTGACCACCGCGGGAAGGCTGCCGTTGTATTCGGGGGTCACCACCAGGACGGCATTCGCCTCGGCCGCCGCGGCCCGCAACGCCTCTACCGGCGCGGGCGCATGCTCGACGGCTTCGTTCATCGAATCGTCGATCTCCTCGTTGTAGAACGGTAGGTCCCCCAGCCCGTCGAACAGGGTGACGGTGACGCCTTCCGGGAGCCAGCTCGGCCGCCAGCTGTGCGATCTGGCGATTGACCGACGCCGCACGCAAGCTGCCCACCAACGCCAATACTTTGATGCTCGAGTTCTCGCTCACTGTTCCGGTTCCCTTCGGTTGTTGGCCTACATCCTTCCACGGTTGAAACGGACTATAGTCCGCTTTATTCCAATCGGGCTAAAGTGCAGGAGTGGGCGAATTGCCGGTATCCGCAGCTCTAGAGAGAAGTGACGCGGCGCGCAATCGCGCGCTGTTGATCGACGCCGCCCGCAACCTGGTCGCCAAACGCGGCGCCGACGCAGTCACCATGGACGACGTCGCCGCGGCCGCCGGCGTCGGCAAGGGCACGCTGTTCCGCCGGTTCGGCAGCCGGGCGGGCCTGATGATGGAACTGCTCGACGAGGACGAACGAGCCAGTCAGCAGGCGTTTCTCTTCGGGCCGCCGCCGCTGGGTCCCGACGCGCCGCCGCTGGATCGGTTGGTGGCGTTCGGCCGGGAGCGGATCTGCTTCGTGCACACCCACCACGCGCTGCTGTCGGCGGCCAACCGCGATCCCCACACCCGCTACGGCCCCGCCGCCGCGGTCCAGCGCACGCACGTACGGGTGCTCCTGCAGTCGGCGTACACCAGCGGTGACCTCGACGCCCAGACCGACGCGCTGCTGGCCCTGCTCGACGCCGACTACGTCGAGCATCAACTCAACGACGGCGGTCACACCCAGCAAACCCTGGGCGAGGCGTGGGAGAGCCTGGCGCGCAAGCTGTGCGGGCAGTGATCGTCCTGCATGTCGACCTCGATCAGTTTCTGGCGTCAGTCGAACTGCGCCGGCGCCCCGAACTGATCGGGCTGCCGGTCATCGTCGGCGGCAACGGCGATCCGGCCGAACCGCGCAAGGTCGTCACCTGCGCCTCCTATGAGGCCCGCGAGTTCGGGGTGCATGCGGGCATGCCGTTGCGCAGCGCGGCCCGCCGCTGTCCAGACGCCACCTTTCTACCGTCGGATCCCGCCGCCTACGACGCGGCCTCCGATGAGGTGATGAGCCTGCTACGCGATCTGGGACATCCCGTCGAGGTATGGGGTTGGGACGAGGCCTACGTCGGGTTGCCAGAGGGTTCCGCAAGCGGGGACCCCACCGAGGTCGCCGAGCAAATCCGCACCATCGTCTCCTCGGAAACAGGACTGTCCTGCTCGGTCGGCATCAGCGACAACAAACAGCGCGCCAAGGTCGCCACCGGCTTCGCGAAACCAGCCGGCGTCTTTGCCCTTACCGACGCGAACTGGATGTCGGTGATGGCCGAACGTCCGGTCGACGCGCTCTGGGGCGTGGGCCCCAAGACCGCGAAAAAGCTTGCTGCCCTTGATATCACGACAGTCGGTGAGCTTGCGTACGCTGACGCCGAACTGCTGACGTCGGCGTTCGGCCCGCGCACCGGGCTGTGGCTGTTGCTGCTCGCCAAAGGCGGCGGCGACACCGAAGTCAACGCGGAGCCGTGGGTGCCGCGCTCGCGCAGCCACGTCGTGACCTTCGCGCGCGACCTCACCGACCGCGCCGAAATGGACCAAGCGGTAAGGGATTTGGCCCGGCGGACCTTGGACGACGTCGTGGTGTCGGCGCGGATCGTCGTGCGGGTCGCGGTCACCGTGCGCACCGCCACGTTCTACACCCGCACCAAGATCCGCAAGCTAGCCGAGCCGAGCACCGATCCGGACGTCATCGTCGCGGCGGCCCTGCAGATCCTGGACCTGTTCGAGCTGGACCGGCCGGTCCGGCTACTCGGGGTGCGACTGGAGCTCGTGTAGCGCCGGGCCGGGCCGAAGCGCTCGCGTGAAGAACACGTTGACCTGGCGCATCGCCACGCTGTAGGGCCACCACGCCAGCCGCTTGAACGCGTAAAGAGCCCGAATGTCGGGCGACGTGTAGATCAGGTACCTGTTCTTGGCGACCCCGGCCAGGATCTTCTCCGCCGCCTTCTCCGGTGACACGGCATGCCCGCTGAAGCGGTCCACCCAGCGGCTGACCTTGGGGTCCTCGCGGTCCACACCGGCGATCTCGACCGTGTTGACCAGCGGGGTCTTCACCGCGCCCGGCACCACGACCGACACCCCGATGCGGTGGGAGGCCAGGTCGAAGCGCAACACCTCCGAGAGCCCGCGCAATCCGAACTTGCTGGCGCTGTAGGCCGCGTGCCACGGCAGCGCGACCAGGCCCGCCGCCGACGACACGTTGACCAACTGGCCGCCCCGGCGGGCGGCGACCATCGGTGGCAGGAACGCCTCGATGACGTGGATCGGGCCCATCAGGTTGATCGAGATCATCCGGCTCCACTGATCGTGAGTGAGCCGGTCGACGGTTCCCCAGGCCGACACGCCCGCGATGTTCATCACGACGTCCATGCTGGGATGGTTGGCGTGGATGTCGGCCGCGAACGCGGTCACCTCGTCGTAGTCGGACACGTCCAGGGCCCGGTGTTCGGGCACCTGCGCACCGAGCGCGCGGGCGTCGGCGACGGTGAGGGCCAATCCGGCGGAGTCGCGGTCGGTCAGATACAGCTCGGCGCCCTGGGTGGCCAACCGCAACGCAGTGGCGCGGCCGATGCCGCTGGCCGCGCCGGTGACAAAACACCGCTTCCCCTCGAAAAACCCCCCCGACTGCGCCATGGTCGTGACGATACGCGGAGCGCCTAAGGCTGCCCGCCCCAGAGCGCGTGCAGCCACAACTGCTCGAGCACCCGCACGCGGCGGTCCAGGCTGTGATCGCGGCCGGCCAGAATTGGGTCGCCGGTCAGCACCAACGCGGTTGCGCCGGCCAGGGTACGGACCAGCGTCGGGACGTCGTCGCTGATCGGATGCGCGGTCGCGGCCTTCATCTCGGCTTCGACGATGCCGACGATCTGGTCCAGCACCACCTCGAATTGTCGGTCGAGGATTTCCCGGATCTCAATATCGGTGTGGCGCGCGACATTACAGGCCGCCATCACCGGGTCGTTGTGTGCATAAACCGCGGCCGCACTGCCCACCATCCGTTTGGCGAACTGCTCCGGCGACTCGCCCGGCTGACGGGGGGCGAAATATTGGGTGAGTTCTTCGAGTTCTTCGGCGGCTTCGGCCATGATCTGGGCGAGCACCGAATACTTGGAATCGAAATAGAAGTAGAAACCGGACCGCGCCACTCCGGCCCGCAGACTGATGGTGCTCACCGACAGCTCGGCGAACGGTTTCTCCTGCAACAGCTCACGCACCGCGCCCATGATCGCTTGCCGGTGCTTGTCACCGCGCCGGCGCACCGCCGGCTCGCCCTGCGCCGGATTCACCGCGGTGTTATCCACCCCCTGACCTTGCACTACGGTGCCCGAAAAGCAAACTTGACAGGCGTCAACTTGGTACCGAAGTATAGGTAACGAGTGACAGGCGTCACTAGCCTCATCAGGCCCTGGGTCCCGCACAAGGAGCGTTTATGGCCGCCACCATCAGCACCCCGCACTACCTGCTCGACCAGGCGCGGCGCCGGTTCACTCCGTCGGTCAACAACTTTCCCGGCCTGGGCCTGGTGGAACGCCGGCTGCTGAACACCCAGTTCCCGGAGCGCACGCTGGCCGAGCCTCCCCCGGGCAGCGGCCTCAAGGCGGCCGTCGGTGACGCGGGCCTGCCCGATCATCGGGCATCTCATCGAGATGTTGCGCGGCGGACCGGACTATCTGATGTTTCTGTACAAGAACAAGGGTCCCATCGTCTACGGAGACTCTCCGGTGATGCCGACCGTCGCGGCACTGGGACCTGATGCCGCGCAAGTCATCTACTCCAACCGCAACAAGGACTATTCGCAGCAGGGCTGGGTCCCGGTGATCGGGCCGTTCTTCCACCGCGGGCTGATGCTGCTCGACTTCGACGAGCACATGTTCCACCGCCGGATCATGCAGGAGGCGTTCGTCCGCTCCCGCCTCGTGGGCTACGTCGAGCAGATGGACAAGGTCGTGTCGCAGGTCATCGCCAACGACTGGGTGGCCAACGACGCCCGCTTCCTGCTCTACCCGGCAATGAAGGAGCTGACGCTCGACATCGCCTCCATGGTGTTCATGGGCCACGAGCCCGGCACCGACCACGAGCTGGTCACCAAGGTGAACAACGCGTTCACGACCACGACGCGCGCCGGCAACGCGGTTATCCGCACCGGCGTGCCGCCGTTCACCTGGTGGCGGGGGCTGAAGGCGCGGGAACTGCTGGAAAACTACTTCACCGAGCGCGTCAACGAGCGCCGCGGCAAGGAAGGCAACGACCTGCTCACGGTGTTGTGCCAGACCGAGGACGAGGACGGCAACCGGTTCTCCGACGAGGACATCGTCAACCACATGATCTTCCTGATGATGGCCGCCCACGACACATCGACGTCGACGGCCACGACGATGGCCTACAACCTGGCCGCCCACCCGGAGTGGCAGGAGCGCTGCCGCGACGAATCCGACCGACTCGGCGACGGGCCGCTGGATATCGAATCGCTCGAGAAGCTGGAATCGCTCGACCTGGTGGTCAACGAGGCGATCCGGCTGGTGACACCGGTTCAATGGGCGATGCGGCGGACGGTACGCGACACCGAACTGCTGGGCTATTACCTTCCGGAGGGCACCAACGTCATCGCGTATCCGGGGTTGAACCACCGGCTGCCAGAGCTGTGGACCGACCCGCTGAAGTTCGACCCGGATCGCTTCACCGAGCCGCGCAACGAGCACAAGCGGCACCGCTACGCGTTCTCGCCATTCGGCGGCGGCGCACACAAGTGCATCGGAATGGTGTTCGGACAGTTGGAGATCAAGACGATCCTGCACCGACTGCTGCGCCGCTACCGGCTGGAGCTTCCCCGGCCCGGCTACAAGCCGAGCTGGGATTACGGCGGCATGCCCATCCCGAAGGACGGGATGCCGATCGTGCTGCGCCCGCTCTGATTTCCCGCGGGCAGATCAAGCGGCAAGCCGGTTGGCGCATGCGATGACCGCGCGCAGCGCGGACTGCGTCGGATCGTCCGCCCAGCCCATCGCCCACTCGGCGCGGATCCCGTCGCTGCCGCAGACGAAGGTGGCGGTGTATTCGCCGGATCGCATCTGGTGGAACTTCAACGTCTCCACCGTGATCCCGCGCTCGTGCAGCATCGAGGTGAGAGCGGCCACCGGACCGCTGGCGGCGGCCATGGAGGTACCGATGTTGTCGCCGACGGCGATGACGGCCTGGAAGTTGCGGGCCTGCGGGCCCAGCCGCGTCGGAGGCCGCTCGGTGTCAGTGCAGGCCCACTGCCCCAGTCGCAGCGGGCCGGCGGTGTGACCGTATGTCGCGACGAAGCTCTCCCAGGACATGTCCTCGACCTGTTCGCGCAGACCACGGGGCAACGCGGCGCCGAAGTGCTCCCCGAACCAGGAGTTGGCCTCGCAGCGGCGTTCAGAGGTGTGAGAAAGGATTGTCATGTGCCGGTCTTCTCTGGTCAGAAGGAGTGACCGACGGTAGTAGCTTCCGACCCACAGCGGGGGGTCGGTCTGGATCAGACCCCGCTGCGGGTGCTGGCTACTACGGCAAGAAGATGCACGACCGCGACACTAGACGCCCGAGCGCCGGCCGTGCAAATTCATTAACTGCCAACCGATCTACCGGCGGTTTTTGATGCCCTCGGTCGCATCTGCCAGACTGGCCTCCGCAGAAATACGGCAGAACCACGCTGACGCACGAGCCCATGAAAGGCACCGCCGATGACCACGAAGAGCAGTACGAGGACGCTGGCAGTTCGAACCGTGGCCGCAGCCGTGATCGGCGCGTTCGCGATGCTGGCCGTGGGCTGCACCTCAGAACTTCCCGCAGCTCCTCAGCCGGCGCCGGCAACTCCGCAGCAGCGCTAGACCGGGCGCGGACGCGTTAGCACCCAGCCGGTCCGGACGCCGCATCCATCCGCAGATATGCCCGGATGGTGGTGCCGTTCGCCGTGGTGTGCGTGCGCACCAGGTCGGCCATGGCGTTGACCAGGAACAGCCCACGGCTGGCAGTGCCGCTGTCGCTCGGGGGGCGGCGGCCGGCCAGTGGGTTGTTGAACCGGCCGGTGTCGCGGGCCTCGCAGACCAGGTGCTGCTTGTCCCGCCAAAACGCCAGCTGGCAGGCGCCGTTGGTGTACAGCAGGCTGTTGGTGGCCAGCTCGGTGGCGATCAGTTGCAGGTCTTCGGTGCCGTCCTCGGATAGCCCGACCCAGCTGGCGTAGTTGACGGCGAACGAGCGCGCCGGACGCAGATCCGCGGTCTTGCGGACCGTGTACGTGACCGCACCCGGATGTACGGGAAGTGGTCTGTTGCAGCGTGCCAGCGCGTCGTCCGGCGCGTATTCGGCACTGCGGTGCAGCGACCCGCATCCCCACAGGAAGGGATGCGTCGCACGGGCACCCGCCAGCACCTCCTCGTCCAGGCGACTGGCGTCGTAGAGACACAAACACAGCACGTGGTGATTTTCCAGCGCCTCGTTGGCGAGCGCCTCATCCTCAACGCAGGCGAGGAGCTCACGATCGCTGCGGCCCGGCCACGCGAGTTGGCTGACGATGCGCACCCGACTCCGGTCGCCGTATTGCTCGGCGAAACGGCTCTTTATCGCTAGAAACCGGCTCGGGTTGCGGGCGATCTCGGTGATGTCGACCGTATGTAATCCGGCCGGTATCTCGTTGTATTCGCGAAGCAGCGCATCGCGCAGCTGCGCCAGCCCGTCGCCGGGCACCGCGATCAGCACCGGCTCGCTCGCCGCTAATCCATCGATTACGAAACGCGATGCGAAATCTAGAAACTCCCCCTGCGACTGGTAAAGCAGCGCGGAGTGTACGAAGCCCTGCTCCTCGGCGTCCGTGCGCGTAGCCATGTATGCGCTCCCGCCTTGTCTCACTATGCCAACCCCCTGCTGGCCCGTCCGTCCGTCTCTATCCCCATACCCCGGACCGCCGTTTGGTAAGCGTGCGTGGCTAACGACACGCCGACCGATATCGATCCAATATTTTCGTATGTTTTTCAGAGCCACCAGGAGGCGGCGGCGTCGAGATGACGACGGATGCGGTAGCGGGCCAAGCTGTCGTCGCCGTCCCCGATTGCGGCGAGAATCCGCAGGTGAGCGCGCTCCACGGCGGCGATGTCACTCGGAGTCGGCAAGCTCTGCCCGGTGCTTGACCCATGCCGCAGGAACAGCTCGACGATGATCCGTAGGAACAAATCCAGCAGCGCATTGCCAGCAAGCCGGGCAAGTCCGATATGAAATCGTGACTCTTCGACAGCAGCATTGCCTGCGTCATCGGGCGTTTCACAGTGTGCGACCCCGCGGGAGTTCAAGAACGCCGCCACCTCAGGTTCGCCGCGCCGCTCGATCACTTTGGTCACGCTGGCGATCTCGATGGCCTCCCGGACGCAGCGGAAATCTTCGCGACTGGGCTGGCGGTACTGCAGGTAGAGCGCGATCGTGTCGATGCTGGCCTGCGCCTCCGGTTTCGCGACGATCAGCCCACCACCGGGTCCTCGGCGCATGTGCGCGACCGCGTGATGTTCGAGCAGCCGCACGGCTTCGCGCAGCACCGACCGACTGACTCGGTAGCGCTCGACCAACTCGGTCTCCGAGCCGATCACCGAACCGACCCGCCAGCCGCTGGCGGCGATGTCGTCGCCAATGCTGGCGGCCAGCACCTCGGCGAGCTTGCCGCGCGGCGCCTCGGAGTTGAACCCCGTCTTCCGGGCACTCGGCGCTTTGTCTGCGTGCCGATGCTCCTGCAAACACGCGGTGACCGCTTCCACGTGCCGCTCGGTGAGCGTCTTCGCCCGCGCCGCATCGCCGGCCGTGACCGCGGCGACGATGTCCGCGTGGTCGGTGTGCATCCGGTCGACCAGCTCGACGGCTTCGCCGGCGGAGCCCGCCCGCGACTTGCGGGCGTAGCGCGCGGTCAGGCGCATCAGCACATCGATGAGCAGCTGCAGGACTGGGTTTTTTGATTGCCGCGCCAGCGCAATGTGGAACTGGTCACCGTCGGCGCGCAAAACGGCCCGCAACCGGTCGATTCCGGCTTCGTCGATCCTTTCGGCGGCCAGCGACGCCGCCAACGGCTCGAGCACCAGGCGGGCGTCGAGCAGGTCGCCGACCGTCGTGCCCAGGTACTCGAGGTAGATGACGACCGCACGGGTGGCCGGGCCGGCATCGGGCTCGCAGATCAGCAGCCCGCCGTTGGGGCCGCGTCGCATCCGGGCGACCTGGTGGTGCTCGACCAGGCGAACGGCCTCCCGCAACACCGATCGACTCACCTCATAGCGTTGCTGCAAGGCGTGCTCGGAACCCAGCGACTCTCCGATGGTCCAGCCGCGGCGCACGATGTCCGCCTCGATCTGGTGGGCGATCTTCGATGCTCGTTTGTCCGCCGGTCCGGCCTCGCGGCTCATGTGCGACTCAATCGAGTTGTCCTGCAACGTTTCTCAGCAGGTGAGCAGCATGCATCCCGCGACGGGACCGCCGCCCACGGAGACCACACCGACCTCGGGGCGCTGCGACACCTGCCGCTCCCCCGCCTCGCCGCGCAATTGCAGACACCCCTCGTGCAGCGCCCAGTAGCCGTGCATGCGGCCGGCAGAGAGCTGGCCACCGTAGGTGTTCAGCGGCAGCTGCCCGTCGCGGGCGATCCGCGCACCGCCCTCGACGAACGGGCCGCCTTCGCCGTCGCCGCATATCCCCAAGGCCTCCAGCCACGCCAGCGTGAGATAGGTGAAGCCGTCGTACAACTCGACGAGCTTTACGTCGGCGGGCTTCAACTCGGTGCGCGACCACATCTGCGCCGTCGCATCCGACATGGCCATCTTGGGGTAGTCGTCGCGGTGGAACCAACCGCCGGCTCCGTCGGACCCCCCGATCGCCTCCACTGCCACCGCGCGGTGCGGGCAGTCGCGTGCGTACTCCGCGTTTGATACCACCACCGCGATCGAACCGTCGATGGGGACGTCGCAGTCCAGCAGCCCGAACGGCGTCGACACCGGCCGCGCACCCAGGTAGTCGGCCATCGTCATCGGTTCGCGGTACACCGCAAGGGGATTCAATGCCGCGTTGCGCCTGCCGTTCAGCGCGATCCAGCCCAACTGTTCTTTGGTGGTTCCGTACAGCTCCATGTGCCGACGGCAGTTCAAGGCCAGCCAGTTCGCCGCCGAATAGGCTTGCGCCGCAACAAGATCGTTGATATCGTCCATGGCTCCGACAACCGGACGCGGGGCACCCTCGGGTGTCTCGAACATGCGCGCCAGCGGCGGGGCGGTCGCGTTTTCGTCCTGCTTCACCGGGACTGTGCCGCCAAGCATCTGGATGGTCCGGTAGATCACCACGTGTCGGGCACGTCGTTCGGCGACCGCACGGCACGCCGACATCACCGGGCTCAGCAGACCGCCGGTGCCGAAGCCGCTTCCGCAGTCGGCGGCCTCGATGCGCAGCGCGGCGTTGACCTCGCCGGGTGGCGTGTCACCAAGGGTGGCGATGCCGTCGATGTCGGCGGCGGCCAGGCCCGCATCGGCGATGGCGGACCGCACCGCCTCCATCGTCAGATCGAAGCCCGGAATGCCGGTGCGACGGCCGATCCGCGAAATCCCGATGCCGGAGATGATCGCGTCTTTTTCGAAGTAGCTCATCTGCACCTATCCCGTGAGACCGAAACCCGCCGCATGCGCAAAACCGAATAGAGTGTACTGTATTCGCCGTGTCGACCGAGTCGGTGTCCCCGCTGCTTATCGAACACTGCGACGCGTGTGCGCGCTGGGTGCATCCGCCTGCCGGCGAGTGCCGCGACTGCGGCGGCCCGTTGGTCGCGCGGGCGGTGTCCGGTCACGGCACGGTGTTCACCTATACGGTCAACCACCACCCCTACAACCCGGACATCCCGACTCCGTACGTGATCGCCATCGTCGAGCTCGCCGAACAAAGTGGACTGCGTGTTGCCGCCAATATCGTTGGCTGCGAACCGGATTCGGTCCAGGTCGGCATGCCCGTCGATGCGCGGGCCGAACAGGGCGCCGGTGGCGCGCCGCTGTTCGCACCGGCTTAAGGTGGCGAGCAAGCCCTAGCGCTTGCGCGCGGTGACCAGCAGGAACTCCCACTCCATCGCCGACGTCCCGGCCAAATGGCGATCGCCGAGTTCGGCCAGCCGTGCATCCAACGCCGCCACGCGGTCCGGATCCCCCGCGATGCCGCGGTACGCGGCGACCGTCGGGCCGTAATTCGCCTTGAAGAAGTCGCGAAACGCCGCCCCGTCGGCGAATCGGTCCACCCGCAGCGTGCGGCGGTGCGCGGTGAAGTCGCGCACCCGGTCGCCCAGCAAGCCGCTCACATGAGGCTCGCTGCCCCACAGCGGCGCCGGTTGCGCACCGGGCGGCGGCGCGGCCACGAACGACTTCATTGCCGAGAACATCTGGCCGACGAAACCTTCGGGCGTCCAGCTGATCACCCCGATGAAGCCATCGGGCCGGCAGACGCGCACCACTTCGTCCGCTGCGGCCTGATGGTGCGGGGCGAACATCACGCCGACGCAGGAGAGAACCGCGTCGAACTCGCCGTCTCCGAACGGCAACGCTTCGGCGTTGGCCACTTGCCAGGTCAGGCTGACGCCGCGGGCTTCGGCGATCGCGCGGCCGCGGTCCAGTAGGTCCGGGCACAGGTCGCTGGCGATCACGTCGGCGCCGGCCATCGCCGCGGGTATCGCCACATTGCCGGCACCGGCGGCAACGTCAAGCACGCGATCCCCGGGGCCAATTCCACTGCCCTGCACAAGCATCGGGCCGAGCGGCGCCACCACGTCAGTCGCCACACTGGCGTAGTCGCCCAGCGCCCACAGGGCCCGGTGTGTGCTTTCGTAGCCGAGATCGACGGCTCCCGTCACTGCGGTCATGGTGAGCTTCCCTTCCAGGTCGGTGGCCACCATCGTCAGGTTCGCCGGCCGACCGATTCCAGTGCCATATGTGAACCATGTGAAGTTCACAATCTGTACTAGCCACCGCCGCCGCGGCGGCGTCTACTGGACACAGCCGAAGTAAGGGATGCTGAGATGTCGACGTACGGCCAGTTCTGTCCGGTGGCCAAAGCCATGGAGTTACTCGACGAACGCTGGACGCTGCTGGTCGTGCGCGAACTGCTCTCGGGCAGCGCGCATTTCAACGATCTGCGGCGCGGAGTGCCGAAGATGTCGCCGGCGCTGCTGTCCAAGCGACTGAAGTCGTTGAGCCGGGCCGGCATCGTTGAACGCACCGAGGTCGACGGCCGCACGTCGTACGCACTGACACCCTGCGGTCAGGAGCTCGCCGGCGTCGTGAACGAACTCGGCGCCTGGGGCGCCCGCTGGATTCCCGAGATCGGCGACGACGACCTCGACCCGCACCTGCTGATGTGGGACATCCGCCGCACCGTGCCCGTCGACGCCTGGCCGAGGGCGCGCACGGTGGTGGAGTTCCGGCTCACCGGGGTCGCACCCAAGGCCTCCGGCTGGTGGCTGATGGTGTCCGAAGGAACGGCCGACGTCTGCGATTTCGACCCGGGCTACGAAGTGGCCGCGACGGTCGAGACCAGCCTGCGCACGCTGACCCAGCTGTGGCGTGGCGACGTGTCGTGGTCGCGCGCGACGCTCAACGGCGGCGTCACCGTGCACGGCGCCGCCGGCGCCCGCCGGGCAGTGCCAGACTGGCTGGGTCAGTCGCCTATGGCGGCGATTCCCCGCCCGGCCTGAATGGCGCTAGTTGATCAGGGGGTCGCGCGGCATGCCGAGGATTCGCTCGGCGATCTGGTTGCGGGTCACCTCGGAGGTACCGCCCGCGATCGCCATGCCGCGCGCGCCCATGATCAGTCGGCCGGCCAACGCGCCGGGTCCGTCGAGTAGTGCAACCTCGGGCCCCTTGAGCGCGGCCATGATTGCGGCCCCCTCCACCATGTGATCGGCCAGCTTCAGTTTGGTGACGTTGCCCTCGGGACCCGGGCCCGCGCCTTCGACGCTGCGCGCGACGCGGCGCAGGTTGAGCAGCCGCAGCGCGGTTTCCTCGGCCAAGTAGTAGCCCAGTCGAATTGGCGCGCCCGCCAAGCGATCTGCGTGCTGTTGGACCAAACTCACCAGTTCCGGCGCCAGGCCCTCGTAGAACGACCCGCTGCCGCCGATGCTGACCCGCTCGTTGCCCAGCGTTGCCCGCGCGACCGTCCACCCCGAGTTGGGCGCCCCGACGACGTCCTCGTCGGGGACGAACAAGTCGTTGAAGAAGACCTCGTTGAAATCGGCACCGCCGGTCATCTGCCGCAGTGGGCGCACCTCGACCTCGGGCGCCTTCATGTCGACGATCACCGTGGTGATGCCGGCGTGCTTGGGCGCATCCGGATCGGTGCGCACCGTGGCCAGACCGCGCGCGCAGTAGTGGGCCCCGCTGGTCCATACCTTCTGCCCGTTGATTTTCCAGCCGCCGTCCACCCGGGTGGCTCGGGTCCGGATCGATGCCGCATCGGACCCGGCCTCGGGTTCGGAGAACAGTTGGCACCAGATCTCGTCTTTGCGTAGCGCCTTTTCGACGAATCTCTCGATCTGCCAAGGGGTTCCGTGCTGGATCAGGGTCAGGATCACCCATCCGGTGATGCCGTAGTCGGGGCGCTTGATGCCGGCCGCGCGGAACTCCTCCTCGATGACCAACTGTTCCACCGCGTCGGCCGCACGGCCCCACGGTTTGGGCCAGTGCGGCATCACGTAGCCCGTCTCGATCAGCCTGTCGCGTTGGGCCTGCTTCTCGAGGCCGGCCAACTCGGCGGCGTCGGCATGGATTTGGGTGCGCAGTTCCTCGGCCTCGGGCGGCAGATCCAGGCTGTTCTCCCGGACCGCACCGGCCGCGGTGCGATCGAACACGTCCCGGGCCGGCCCGTCACCACCGAGGAGTCCGGCGGTGACGATCGCCCGGCGCACATGCAGGTGTGCGTCGTGTTCCCAGGTGTAGCCGATGCCGCCGTGCACCTGGACGTTGAGCTCGGCGTTGCGCGCATAGGCCGGGAACGCCAGTGCGGCCGCCACCGCGGCGACCAGCCGGAACTGCACTTCGTCTTCTGATGAATCCTCTGCCTCCGCCCGCGAGGCGTCCCATACTGCGGCGATCGCCGACTCGGCGGCGACCACCATGTTCGCGCAATGATGCTTGACCGCTTGGAAAGTGGCGATGGTGCGGCCGAATTGCTGGCGCACCTTGGCATATTCGACAGCACTCGCTACGCAGTCGGCGGCCCCACCCACCGCCTCGGCGGCCAGCAAGGTGCGCGCGCGGGCCAACGCCGATTCGCGCGCCCCGGCCAGGATGTCGTCGTCGGACACCGTCACGTTCTGCAGCCGCACGCGGCCGGACCGCCGGGTGGGATCGAAGCTCTCGGGCACCTCGACCGACACCCCAGCCCGATCGCGTTCGACTACCAGCACGTCGTCACCAGCGGCGATCAGGAGCAGCTCGGCCAGCCCCGCGCCCAACACCACCCCGGCCTCACCGTCGGCGCGACCATCCTTGATCTGGACCTGGCTGTCCAAACCAATTGCCGCAGTGACCGTTCCGTCGATCAGGCCCGGCAACAGTCGGGCCTTCTGCTCGGCGGTGCCCTCTTTGGCGATCGCCGACGACGCGATCACCGTCGGGACGAACGGGCCGGGCGCCACCGCGCGGCCGAGTTCTTCGACCACCACCACGAGCTCGGGCAACCCGTAGCCGGATCCGCCGTGCTCCTCGTCGAGATGCAGGCCAAGCCAGCCCAGTTCGACGATGCCCTGCCAGAATGGCGGTCGCGCCTCCTCGGGCGCGTCCAGCAGCGACCGCGCCGCCGCGCGCGCCTTCTGCGAGGTCAGGAAAGAGCGGGCGACCTCAGCGAGCTCGCGGTGGTCGTCGGTCAGTGCGATACCCATTGGGGCCCCTCCTCGATTGCCGAGAAAGAGTGTACTTAATCCGGGCGAACGCACGTCCGCCCGGTCCGGGCCCGTCTACTTGGGCGCGAACCGCTGCCCGGCGTCCAGCCGCAAGCACTGGCCGTTGAGCATCGGGTTGTCCACGATCGCGGCCACCAGCTTGGCATACTCCTCGGGACGGCCGAGTCGCTTGGGGAACGCTGCGTCCTTGGTCAGCGCCGAGGCGAACTCGTCGGGGATGCCCTTGGTCAATCCGGTGGCAAAAAGGCTAGGGGCGATCGCCAGCACCCGAATGCCCAGCGACCCCAGGTCACGCGCCATGGTCAGACACATGCCGGCGATGCCCGCCTTGGCGGCGGTGTAGGCGACCTGCCCGATCTGGCCCTCGAAGGCCGCGATCGAGGCGGTGTTGATGATGACGCCGCGCTCCTCGTCTTCGGGCTCGTTCTTGCTCATGTGCGCAGCGGCCAGCCGACTGATGTTGAAGCTGCCGATGAGGTTGAGGTCGATCACGGACTGGAAAGACTCGAGGTCGTGCGGACCGCTCTTGGTCATCGTCCGCTTGGCGATGCCGCCGCCAGCGGTGGTCACCACGACGTGCAGCCCGCCCAGCTCGTCGACGGCCGCCTGCAACGTTTCCTCGGTTCCCGTGAAGTCGGTGACGTCGACCGGATAGAACGTGCCACCGACACCCTCGGCGACCTCCTTGCCGTCGGAACCCTCTCGGTCGAGCACCGCGACCTGCGCGCCACGCTCGTGCAGCAACTCGGCGCTAGCCCGCCCCATCCCCGACGCGCCGCCGATGACGACGACCTTCTTCCCGCTGATCTCCATCCGGACCTCTCCTGTTCTAGCTTGTCAGAATCCCTGATATTTGTAACGTTGCCTAGGTACGCTAGCGCGTCCGCCCGGAGGCCTTGTCTCAGGCCTTGTCGGGGAGCCATGCCAAGCTGAATCGTGCTCCTTCTCGACGTAGCAAGCACATCGCTTAATGTGGGCGGCACCTCGTCGCGGCTGACCAAGGTCGCCCACATCGCCGAGCTGCTGCGCCGGGCCGCGCCCGACCCGCAACTCACAACGATCGTCGTGTCGTGGCTCTCCGGCGAGTTGCCGCAACGCCAGATCGGCGTCGGCTGGGCGTCGCTGCGGACGCGCCCGTCCGCGGCGTCGGATCCGGCGCTGACCGTCACCGCCGTCGACGCCACGTTCTCGGAGATCGGCGCCGTGTCTGGCAAGGGGTCCCAGGCCCGCCGCGCCGAACTCATCGCGGGCTTGTTCGCCGCCGCGACCGACACCGAGCAGACCTTCCTCGTGCGGTTGCTCAGCGGCGAGCTGCGCCAGGGTGCGCTGGCCGGGATCATGACCGACGCCGTGGCCAAGGCCGCCGGGATCCCACCCGCTGCGGTGCAGCGCGCCGCGATGCTCGGCGGCGATCTGCCGGCGGTCGCGGCGGCAGCGCTGTCTAACGGAACGGCGGCGCTGGACGCGTTCACCCTGCGGGTCGGCCGGCCCGTCGGCCCGATGCTGGCCCAGACCGCCACCAGTGTCGCCGACGCGCTCGAACGGCACAGTGGTGCAACGATTTTCGAGGCAAAACTGGATGGCGCGCGGGTGCAGATTCACCGATCGGCCGACGAGGTCACGGTCTACACTCGCAGCCTCGACGACGTCACCGCCCGGCTGCCCGAGGTGGTGGCGGCGACGCTGGCGCTGCCGGTGACCGAGCTGATCGCCGACGGCGAGGCCATCGCACTGCGACCCGACAATCGTCCGCACCGCTTCCAGGTCACCGCGTCACGCTTCGGCCGCTCAGTCGATGTGGCTGCAGCCGTTGCAGCACAACCACTTTCGGTCTTCTTCTTCGACATCCTGCACCACGACGGCATCGATCTGCTCGACGCACCGACGACCGAGCGGCTGGCCGCGCTGGACGCGCTGGTGCCGCAGCGCCACCGAGTGGACCGGCTGGCCACGTCCGACCCTGGGCAGGCCGAGCAATTCTTGGCGGCGACGCTGGCCGCCGGTCACGAAGGGGTGATGGCCAAGGCGCCGGACGCGCCGTATCAGGCCGGCCGTCGAGGAGCCGGCTGGCTGAAGGTCAAACCGGTGCACACCCTTGACCTTGTGGTACTGGCCGTGGAGTGGGGTTCGGGCCGCCGACGCGGCAAGCTCTCCAACATCCATCTGGGCGCCCGTGACCCGATCACCGGCGAATTCATCATGGTGGGAAAGACTTTCAAAGGCATGACCGACGCCATCCTGGACTGGCAGACCAAACGGTTCACCGAGCTGGCCGCGGGTCCGACCGATGATCACGTCGTGCACGTGCGTCCCGAGCAGGTGGTCGAGATCGCATTGGACGGGGTGCAGAAGTCGACGCGTTACCCCGGCGGGCTGGCGCTGCGGTTCGCCCGGGTGGTCAGCTATCGCGACGACAAGGGCCCGGCCGAAGCGGACACCATCGACGCCGTGCGCGCGCTCTACTGAACACCTGTCGGCCGGCTGCACTCCCGTCGTAGGGTTTGACCGTGACTGTGGACGACAAAGATGTCAGCTTGATCCGCACCGACGACGACCTGCCGCCCGTGGCGATCATCGACCGCTCCCCCATTACCGTCCGGCACAAGATCGTCTTCGGGATCATCGCCGTGATCGGCGCCATCGCCTGGGCGGTCATCGCGTTCGCCCGCGGCGAGACGGTCAATGCCGTGTGGTTGGTGGTGGCCGCGATCTGCACATACATCATCGGATTCCGGTTCTATGCGCGACTGATCGAAACGAAGATCGTCCGCCCCCGCGACGACCATGCCACGCCGGCGGAAATTTTCGACGACGGCACGGATTACGTGCCGACCGACCGGCGCGTGCTATTCGGCCACCACTTCGCCGCCATCGCGGGAGCCGGCCCACTCGTGGGACCGGTGCTCGCCACCCAGATGGGCTATTTGCCGTGCAGCATCTGGATCGTCATCGGAGCCGTGCTGGGCGGTTGCGTCCAGGACTACCTGGTGCTGTGGATTTCCACCCGCCGGCGGGGCCGATCCCTTGGCCAGATGGTCCGCGAAGAAATCGGCGCCACGGCTGGCGCGGCGGCGCTGATCGGCGTCTTGGTCATCATGGTGATCCTGATCGCGGTGCTGGCACTGATCGTGGTCAAGGCGCTGGCCGAAAGCCCGTGGGGCGTGTTCTCGATCGCCATGACCATCCCGATCGCGCTCTTCATGGGTTGTTACTTGCGGTTCCTGCGCCCCGGCCGGGTCGGAGAAGTATCGCTGATCGGCGCCGCGCTGCTGCTGGGATCCGTGGCCGGCGGCAGCTGGGTCGCCAAAACGTCTTGGGGCGCATCATGGTTGAACCTGTCACCCATCACGTTGTCCTGGCTCATCATCATCTACGGTTTCGCGGCGTCGGTGCTGCCGGTGTGGTTGCTGCTGGCGCCGCGCGATTACCTGTCCACGTTCATGAAGGTGGGAACCATCGCCCTGCTGGCGATCGGTATCTTCATCGCGCACCCGGTCCTACAGGCGCCTGCGGTATCGCACTTCGCCACCCGGGGTGACGGGCCTGTGTTCGCCGGCTCGCTGTTCCCGTTCCTGTTCATCACCATCGCGTGCGGCGCCCTGTCCGGATTCCACTCGCTGATCTCATCGGGCACGACGCCCAAGCTGCTGGAAAAGGAAAGCCAGATGCGGGTGATCGGGTACGGGGGCATGATCACTGAGTCGTTCGTCGCGATCATGGCGCTCATCACCGCATCGATCATCAACCAGCACCTGTACTTCACGCTCAACGCGCCCGCCCCGCAAACCGGAGGCACGGCGGCCACCGCCGCTGACTACGTCAACAAACTCGGGCTGCCGGGCGCCCCGGCGACCGCCGCGCAAATCAACGACGCGGCCGGCGGAGTCGGCGAGCACACGATCGTGTCACGCACCGGCGGCGCACCGACGCTGGCACTGGGCATGTCCGACGTGCTGCACCGCGTTTTCGGCGGCGACAGTCTCCGCGCGTTCTGGTATCACTTCGCGATCATGTTCGAGGCGCTCTTCATCCTGACCACCGTCGATGCGGGCACCAGGGTCGCGCGTTTTATGCTCTCCGACACGCTGGGCAACTTCGGCGGTCCGCTGGCCAAGTTCAGAAATCCGAGCTGGCGCGTCGGCGTATGGGTGTGCAGTGCGGCCGTGGTCGCCGGGTGGGGCAGCGTCCTGCTGATGGGCGTGACCGATCCGTTGGGTGGCATCAACACGCTGTTTCCACTGTTCGGCATCGCCAACCAGCTGCTCGCGGCTATCGCGCTCACCGTGGTCACAGTGGTGGTGATCAAGAAGGGTCTACTGCGGTGGGCGTGGATTCCCGCCATCCCGCTGCTGTGGGATCTGGTGGTCACCCTGACGGCGTCGTGGCAGAAGATCTTTTCTTCGGATCCGGCTGTCGGTTACTGGCGACAGCATTCCAACTATCTAGCGGCCAAGCTCGCGGGCAAGACGGTGTTCGGGTCGGCCAAGAATGTCCACCAGCTTGACGCGGTTATCAGGAACAGCTTCATCCAGGGCACGCTGTCGATTGCCTTCGCGCTGGTTGTCGTCATCGTGTTCGTCGCCGGAGTCATCGTGGCGCTGCGGGCAATTCGCGGTGGCGGCAGGCCGCTGAGCGAAGACGACCCGGTGCCCTCGAGAAGGTTCGCGCCGTCGGGTCTGATTGCCACCGCCGCCGAGCGTGAGGTGCAAAGCGCATGGGAAGCGCTCTGCTGATTCCTACCTAGCTGCGGGGTGCGCCCTAGCGCAGAGACAGGTAGTCGACTACGCATCCCAAGTAGTGGTCGCCGACCTTACCGTGAGTGCACGAACCGGTCGACTCCCCTCCCTACGGCCGGTCGCGCAGGAGGTATCCGAAATGTTGGTTTCACGAGCGGCACTCGCAGACACAACCGAGGCCTTGGACGCACCCCGCCAATCCCGCGAACCCGCGCCTCAACAGCTTCCGGCCGCGCCCTCCCCAGCTAACGCAGCAGCCGGCTCGGTGCTGATCACCCCGCAGCAGGTGCTCTTCAGCACGGCGGCCGCTGCGGGGGCCCGCCGCGAGCACACCGGCGGCCGGTTCGTCGCCGTCCTGCGGCGAATGTTTGCGACCTCAACGGAGCCAGAACGCCCGCGATCCCCGCACTATCCGAAGCACTACGCATTCATCGAGAACGCCGCGATGGCACGCGCAATGGACAGATTATGAGCGTGGTCATCGCGCTCGGCTCCGCCGTGGTGATGGTGATGTTCGCGACGGGTATCTACAACCTGCAATGGTGGCTCGAGCGCATCGACTACGAGCGCCATTTCGAGGATTGACCGACCAAGTCCAGCCCAACCTAGGTGCACCCCCCTAAGATTGTGCGGAATGAGAGTCGGCATCGACTTTGGCACCACCCACACCATCGTCGCGGTCGTCGACCGCGGTAACTATCCGGTCGTCTCTTTCGACGGCGTGGATACCTGGCCATCGCTCATCGCCGCCAGAAACGACACCGCCGCCGGGCAGTTGCGCTTCGGAGTGGACGCCGCCGCCGTGCGCCACGAGCCGGGCTGGTCGGTGTTGCGGTCGGTCAAACGGCTGCTCAATCACGCCGGCCCGCGCACCGAGGTGCCCCTGGCCGGGCGCACCTACCGGCTGGCCGACCTGCTCACCGGGCTGTTGGCTCAGCTGAAAAGCGACCTGGTGAACAGATCGAATGCCGGCCTCGCGCCGGGTGAAACCGTCGAGGCCGCAATCAGCGTGCCGGCCAACGCGTCCACCGCGCAGCGTCTGCTGACGCTGGATGCCTTCGTGGCGGCGGGTTTCCACGTCATCGCGCTGCTCAACGAACCCTCGGCCGCGGGCCTCGAGTACGCCCATTGGTACCGCTCGACGATCACCGCCAAGCGCGAGTACGTGCTCATCTACGACCTCGGCGGCGGCACGTTCGACGCCTCGCTGCTGAAAATGAGCGGGCACGTGAGCGAAGTCGTCATCAGCGAGGGCATCCAACGCCTCGGCGGCGACGACTTCGATGAGGCCATCATGCAACTCGTCCTGGTCCGCTCGAAGCTGACGGTGGACACCACCCTGCGCGGTCTGTTGCGCGAAGAGTGCGCCGCACGGAAGGAGGCCGTCGGCCCGCAGACGCGGCGTTTTCTGGTGGACCTCAACGCAATTGACGACGGTGAGCGGGCGCCGTTCTCCTGTCCCATCGATGACGTCTACGCGGTCTGTTCGCCGCTGGTCGACAAGACGACCGAACTTCTGGACCGCGTGCTGCGCGACCCGACTCGTGACAACGACGAGGTCGCGTGGTCGGAGGTGGCCGGCATCTATGTGGTGGGCGGGACCGGCGGCTTTCCGCTGGTCTCCCGGCTCCTGCGCACGACGTTCGGCGAGCGCCGCGTGAAGCGTTCACCGCACCCCTTTGCCGCCACCGCCATCGGCCTCGCGGTTTTTCTCGACACCGAGTCCGGTTTCGCGTTATCCGAACGCTTTTCGCGACATTTCGGGGTCTTCCGGGAGGCCCGGGCCGGCGACGACGTCGTCTTCGATCCGATCGTGCCCAAGGACGCCTCGCTCCCGACGGACGGGCGCTCCCCGCTGGTGGTCAGCCGGACCTACCGGGCGGCGCACAACATCGGACATTTCCGGTTTGTGGAGTGCAGTCGGCTGGTCAACGGCCGTCCCGACGGCGACGTGGTGCCCTACGATCCGGTCCTGTTCCCTTTCGACCCGGCGCTGCACGACCGAGACGATCTCGGACGCCAGCCGGTCGGCCGCTGGAATGACGGACCGGAGGTCGAGGAACGCTACGTCGTCGCCCCCAGCGGCGCGGTGGAAGTGACCCTGACGACGCAGCCGGCCGGCTTCAAGCGCACCTTCCGGCTCCAACGACGCGTGTCGGCGGGGGTTTGAGGCTATGGAGCTCTACGACGTCATGCGAACGACGTTCGCTGCGCGCGAGTTCACCGACGACCCCCTGCCCGACGACGTGTTGTCGCGCATATTCGATAACGCCCGATTCGCCCCCAGCGGCGGCAACCGCCAGGGCGCCCACATCACCGTGGTGCGTGACGCCGACGTCCGCCGCGAGCTGGCCGAGCTTGGGGCGGCCAGCGCCCGACGCTACTCCGCGCAGCTGACCGCCGGCGAAAACCCTTGGAATTCGGTGCATCCCAGCCAGGTGCCGCAGGAGGTGATCGACAGCACCGAGGTCCCGGACACATTCATCGCGCCCATCGTCAACGCCCCGGTTGTCCTCATTTTCACCGTTGACCTCAGTGTGGTCGCCTCCGTCGATCAGAACCTGGACCGCGTCGGCGTGGTCAGCGGGGCCTCTATCTATCCGCTGATCTGGAACATCCTGCTGGCCGCCCGCAACGAAGGCTACGGAGGTACCCTCACCACGATGGCGATCGCGCAGGAAAATCAAATCCGCCGGCTCCTCGGAATCCCGGAGAACCACGCGGTCGCCGCGATCGTGCCGCTCGGCAAACCCACCCGACAGCTGACCAAACTGCGCCGCCGCCCGATCGCGGAGTTCGTCACCGTCGGGCGCTTCGACGGACCCGCGCTCGAGGGTTAAGCGTCGAAGTATGGCGGAGATCGATCTGGATTGCCCTCTCCACACCCGAACACAGGTACGTGGCGCGAGCGCTATCCGTACGACGACCGGATGCCGCACGACGAATACGAGCAGTTCAAGCGGCTGCTGCAGATCGAGTTGCTGAAGCTGCAGAAGCACGCCAAGCGCACGGGTGCTCGACACGTGATCCTGTTCGAGGGTCGTGACGCCGCCGGCAAGGGTGGCACCATTCAGCGCTTCATGGAGCACCTCAATCCGCGCAACGCACGGGTGGTGGCGCTGGAGAAACCGGGCGAACGCGAACAAACGCAGTGGTATTTCCAGCGCTATGTCACCCATCTGCCGGCCGGCGGCGAGATCGTGTTGTTCGACCGGTCCTGGTACAACCGCGCCGGCGTCGAGCAAGTCATGGGCTTCTGCACGCCCGATGAGCATGCCCAATTCCAAAGGGAAGCACCAATTTTCGAACGGATGCTCGTCAACGCCGGCATAGACCTGACCACGTTGTGGTTTTCGGTCTCGCCCGCCGAGCAGCGCACCCGATTCGCGGTTCGGCTGGTCGACCCGGTGCGGCATGGAAGTTTTCCTCGATGGATATGGAGTCGGTGAACCGGTGGGACGACTACACCGAGGCCAAGGAGCAGATGTTCGAGGCGCCCGCATCAACGCCATGCGCTACGTTCTGGCCAAGTCCGATTACGACGACAAGGACACCGAGGTCGTGGGCGAGCCGGATCCGCTGATTGTGGGCCGCGCGCTGACCGACTGAACTGGAAGGATTCACTGTCATGTCCACCTGGCTCATCACCGGTTGTTCGACCGGGCTCGGCCGCGCTCTCGCCGAAGCCGTGATCGGCACCGGCCACAACGCGGTCGTGACCGCGCGCGACACGGCGAAAGTCGCCGACCTGGTCGCGACCGCGCCTGAACGGGTGCTTGCCGCCGCCCTTGACGTCACTGACCCCGAGCAGGTCGGCTCGGCCGTACGGCAGGCCAAGGAGCGCTTCGGCGGCGTCGACGTCCTGGTCAACAACGCCGGCTACGGTTACCGCGCCGCCATCGAAGAAGGCGACGACGCCGACGTCCGCACCCTGTTCGAGACGCACTTCTTCGGCACTATCGCGATGATCAAGGCCGTCCTGCCCGACATGCGGTCGCGTCGCAGCGGCGCCATCGTGAACATCTCGTCGATCGGTGCTCAGCTCACCCCGGTCGGATCGGGCTACTACGCGGCGGCCAAGGCCGCCATCGAAGGCATCAGCGGAGCACTTCGCGGCGAACTCGCCCCGCTCGGCATCTCGGTGACCGTCGTCGAGCCGGGCGCGTTCCGCACCGACTTCGCCGGTCGCTCACTCGTACAGTCGGACAAGGTCATTGACGATTACGCGGCCACCGCCGGGCAGCGCCGCAAAGAGAACGACACCATGCACGGCAACCAGGCCGGCGACCCCGCCAAGGCCGGCGCGGCGATCATCGCGGTCGTCGAGGCAAGCGAGCCCCCCGGCTTCCTGCTGCTGGGACCCGACGCCCTGGCCGCCTATCGCTACGTCGCCGACGCCCGGGCGAGCGAGATCGGCAACTGGGAGAAGCTCACCACCGGTACCAACTTCGACTCCTGAGCCTCAAGCCGCGCAGCAAGGCCAAAAGCCTATTGCCTGGGTCCTGAGGCCGGTGTGGCGCATGTGACCAAGCCTGATTGACAATAGCTTCGCTTTATGGGAGAAGCTTATTCTCGTGAGCCGAGAATTGCCGAGCACGCTGGAATGCGACCGACCGCGCGACGGTGTCGTCGTAGTCCGGCTGAATCGCCCGCAGCGGCTCAACGCCATCAACGAGGCCATGCAGTCCGAGTTGGCCCAGACGCTGCATGATCTGGCCATGGACGGCACGGTCCATGCCGTCGTTCTCACCGGGGCCGGTCGCGGCTTTTGCTCCGGCGTCGACGTGCGCGATTTCGGACCGAGCATGCCCGAAGCCGAAGCGCCCGCGCTGGACCGCATGCGGTTCCAGGAGACAATGGCCGCACTCGCCGAAGCCGTCCGCGTCCTGCCACAGCCCGTCGTCGCTGCCGTCAACGGCCCGTGTGTCGGCGCAGGTTTCGCGCTGTGCTTGGCCGCTGACATCCGGATTTGTTCTACAGCAGCAACTTTCGGCAACGGCGCAATCTTACTCGGGCTGTCAGGCGCCGAGATGGGCATGAGCTATCACCTGCCGCGCATCGTGGGCACCAGCATCGCCGCGGACTGGATGCTGACCGGTCGCGCGGTGCCGGCCGCCGAGGCCGATCGGCGTGGCCTGGTCAGTGAGGTCGTCGAACCGGACCGACTCGACGAACGCGCCCTCGAGCTGGCCGCGCTGATCGCCGACCTTGCCCCTCTGGGCACGCAACTGACCAAGCGCGCGCTGCAGGTCAACACCGACGCGCCGAGCCTCGCGTCCGCGCTGGACTTGGAGAACCGCAATCAGGTGATCTCGCACGCGACCGACGAGGCCGCCGCGCGCCGCAAAAAGTGGTCTTCGTGATCGGCCCGCTCGACCTGGGCACCATCGCCGCGCTCGAAGACGCCAGCGTGGTCACACAGAACAAAAGGGGATGACAGATGTCGTGGGACTTCTCTACCGACCCGGAGTGGGCGCAACAACTCAAGTGGGTCGAGGACTTCGTGCGCACCGAGTGCGAGCCAATCGACTTGATCGTCAAGGAGTCCCACGACCTCAATGATCCGGTACGCCAGGCGCTGATCCCCCCGCTGCAGGAGATCGTCAAAGAGCGCGGGCTGTGGGCCACCCACCTCGGTCCGCACCTGGGCGGGCCGGGCCACGGGCAGGTGAAGCTGGCGTTGCTCAACGAAATCCTGGGCCGATCTGAGTGCGCGCCGATCGTCTTCGGTTCGCAGGCACCCGATTCCGGCAACAGCGAGATCCTCGCGCACTATGGCACGCCGGAGCTCAAGTCGCTCTATCTCGAGCCGCTGCTGGACAACCGGATCGTGTCCTGCTTCTCGATGACCGAACCACAGGGCGGCGCCGACCCGAAGGTTTTCACCACCACCGCGGTCCCCGACGGGGACTATTGGATCATCAACGGGGAGAAGTGGTTTTCGTCGTTTGCCTCGATGGCGTCGTTCATCATCGTGATGGCGATGACCGACCCTGACGCGCCGCCCTACCAACGCTATTCGATGTTCGTCGTTCCCGGCGACACCCCGGGCATCAACGTGCTACGCGATGTCGGTCTCGGCTATCAGCCGACCGGCGGCGGGCGCGAGGGCTACGTCCGTTACGAGAACGTGCGGGTGCCCGCCGATCACATGCTGGGTCCGCGTGGCGGTGCCTTCGTCGTCGCCCAAACCCGCTTGGGCGGTGGGCGGATCCACCATGCCATGCGCACGGTCGGATTGGTCCGGCGCATCTTCGACATGATCTGCGAGCGCGCGGTTTCGCGATACACCCAGGGCGAGGTGCTGGCCAACAAGCAACTCGTGCAGGAGATGGTCGCCGACTCGTGGATGGAGATCGAGGCGTTCCGTCTGCTGACACTTCAAACAGCGTGGAAGATTGACCAATTCAACGACTACCAGGCGGTACGGTCCGACATCTCGGCGGTCAAGGCGATGATGCAGAAGGTCTTGCACGACGTGTCGGCACGGGCACTTCAGCTACACGGATCGTTGGGCACCACGCACGAGATGCCCTTCGTGCAGTACCTGGTGGAATCGTTCGTCCTCGGCCTCGCCGACGGCCCAACCGAAGTACACAAAGTGACATTGGCGCGCCAATTGCTCAAAGACCGTGCCCCTTCCCCCGATCTGTTTCCGTCCGAACACCTGCTGCGGTTGCGCGAGGCCGCCGAGGCGAAGTTCGCCGATAAGCTCGCAGGCATCCCGCGCGGCTAGCCAACCATCCGCGAGCGTGCGTGTTTGTACACGGACACGCCGTTACAGGCGTGCAACTGCGCACGCTCGACGGCGACTAAAACGCCGGGTGCCGCTGAAAAGCCAGCACCCGCTCGGGATCCAGCGCGGCCCTGACGTTGCGCAGGCTCGCCAACTCGGCGGCATCCCATGCGTCGCCGACATCGGGTTGGCCGTCTCGGAATGACGGCACCGCGCGGCCGATGTCGGCGCCCTGACCGGCGGCGTGCACCCGACCGAGCAGACCATCCGTGCGGCGTTGCTCGTCGTCGCTTCCGCCGTCACCGACGGCGTGCAGCAGAAAGGGCGCGGGAACGCTGGCCAGCGCGCCGTCGGGACCGGGTTCGGTATCGGTGTGCCGCAGCTCGACCATGTTCAGGCCGCCCGGCTCGCCAATCCGGGCGGCCTCGAACATCGCACCGACAGCCTCGGTCGCGCCGTCGTCCAGCCACCGACCGGTTCCGCGGGCCGGGACGGCGGCGGGCGGATCGAGGTGGATCGTCGACAACGACTGCAGGTCTCCGCGGGCGGTGGTGTCGACAAGCGGTTCGACTGCCCTTCGCACCGCGTCACGCATCACGTCGAGGTGCATTCCGCCGTCCGGCGACGCGTAGGACAGGTGGACGGCCGGGGCGCCCAGTAGCTCGTCGGGAAAGGGCCCATCGGGCGGCATCTTTCGCAGCGAAAGCGAGCTCGTGACAGACGGACTCACCGCTTCGACGGCTGATCTCCAGGCGTCGATGACTGCCGGCAACGCGGTTGCCGGCCACAACAGGTAGCCGGTCCACAACTCCGGAACCCGGAACAGCGCGATCTCGACCGACGTGGCGATGCCGACGGGCGCGCCGCCACGAAACGCCCACAGCGCCGCACGATCCAGTTCATCTTTCGCGTCCTCGGCGGCGTGCCGCAGTTCGCCGGCCCCGTCGACGTATTCGACCGACCGCAGAGCCGCCGACGCGAGGCCGTACTTTCTGACGAACCAGCCCACGCCGCCGCCGAAGACATACCCGGCCACACCGACGGTCGGCGAGGTCCCACTCAGGCCGAGCAACTGGTGGGGCGACGCCGCCTGCTGCACCGCCGGCCACTTCTCCCCTGCGCCGACCCGGGCGATGGCCGGGAACCTGCCGACCGTGACGCCCGTCAACGCGGAGGTGTCGAGCAGCAGCTCATCGTCGCCGATCTCCCGTCCGGCGCCGTGCCCGGTCGCTTGCACAACGACCGTAATACCCTGCTGCCATGCGGATTTGACGGTCTGCGCTACTTGCGCGGCCGAGTGCGGCCGCACGACGGCGAACGGCCGCTGCGGGTAACTACTGTTATCCGGGGTCGTTGCGTTGGCGTATTCCTCGTCACCGGGCTCATGCACGACGTCGGGCAATTCCGCCCGCAGCCGTGCGACCGCGTCGGTCACGACGACGTGTTGCTGGGGACCAGCGCAAGGACGGGAATGGTGCGTGTGGTCTTGCGCTCGTACTCGGCGAAGCCGGGATAGCGCTCGGCCTGGACCGCGTACTTGGCGTCGCGTTCGGGGCCGTGCAGTTCGACGGCGTGCACCTCGACGACGTCGTCGCCCACTTCGATCCGGACGTCGGGGTGGGCGACGAGGTTGTGGTACCAGGCCGGGTTGCGGTCCCGGCCCGCAGCCGACGCGAACACCAGGTAGCGGTCCGCGTCCGGCAGGTACATCATCGGGGTCACCCGCTCTTCGCCGCTGTGCGCGCCGATGCTGTGCAGTAACAGGACCGGCGCACCCTCAAACTGCCCACCCATCCGGCCGTGGTTGGCGCGGAACTCCTCGATGTTGCGACGGTTGAAATCGCTCTCTTCGGACACTGCGTCTCCTCGCCTCTGCTGCTTCTGGTCGTCCGGGTCATGGCATAACGGAAATAATCATGCCCTAACCCACCAAGGAAAGCGCCCGCGCCAGCAGCCGCGGAAGCGTGGGCACCATGGCCTCCAATTCGGCACGCGGCGAGGCTCTCCGGCGGTTGTGCTTGACGATCAGCGACCACGTCGCCGCGGACTTGAAACACGCCAACGCGGTGAACCAGTCCAGATCACCGACCGCGCCGCCTTCGGCTCGGTAGATCTCGGTGAGTTCGGCGGTAGGCGGCGCGATGCCGGCGGACGCGGGAACACGCCGATAGGTGTCCGGGTCGCAGTTGATCAGAAACCAGCCCGCGTCGATGCGCGGATCGCCGATCGACCAGATCTCCCAATCGACAATCGCGTTGATCCTGGCTCCGACGGCTAATAAATTGCCCAACCTGTAATCGCCGTGCACCACGGATGGCTCCAATGCCGTTGGCGCACAATGCAAGAGTGCGTCACTTACCGTCTCCCAATCGGGTACCAGCGCCGCATCAACGGTTTGCAATGTGGCGCACCACCGCCGCACCTCCGCAATCGGGTCGCCGACAGGTTCACCGTCCAGGCCGAGGCTGGCCGGTGCGATGCTGTGCAACGCCGCCATGGCCCGGCTCGCATTGCGGTAACGCTCTGTGAGGTCAACCGCGCCTGTCACGCCGTCGAATAACGGCTCCACGCACTCGCCTTCGACATGGGTCATCACGAACAGCGGAGGGGTATGCGGAGGATCCCCGACGTCCTCCCACAACACCTCGGGAACCGGAACCCGCGTTCCCGCAAGCGCTTTGATGATGCGCGCTTGACGCAAGACGTCGCGGTGCGCGACGGGCTCGACGCCGGGCTGCGCAACCTTGATCACCACTTTCCGCCCCTCGCGGTTACCGGCGAAGGTGAGGCTCGATGCGCCACCGGCGAGCGGGGTGACGTCGGTGATCTGCGCCCCGGCGAGGCGCCGACACAGCTGCTCGACGTCGAGTTCGACCATATGTGACCAGTCAGCCGGCCGGTGTCGACCAGCCGACTTCGGCCAGGAACGGCTGGGTATGCGCGATACGCCCGGTCAAGGTCTTCGGATCGCCGGTGCACAGCCGCAACGCGGTCTCGGTGATCAGTTTGATGTCCTCGGTGTCGGTCTTGGCCAGATCCAGGGTGCCCGCCCCCGGGGTCGCGACGGGATTCGACGGAGCGGCGGCGTTGACGGCGATGCCGTCGTCGTATAGTTCGGCCGCAAGACTTTTGGTGAGCCTGTTGAGCGCGGCCTTGGCCGTACCGTAGATGCCGAAGCCCGCGGTCCGGTCGAATTCGGAGAACGGCGGCCCGGGTGGCAGGTCCCCGCCCACCGAGGTCAGGTTCAGAATCCACCCCCGTCCCCGCTCGCGCATCCCGGGAATCGCCAACTGGCATAGGTGCAGTGGGCCGAGGACGTGCATTTCCATCATCAGCCGAGCCCGCCGGTCCGGGAACCCGTCCAGGGGCCGCAGGAAGGTCACCGCGGCGTTGTTGACGAGGATGTCCGGGGCGCCGACGGCGCCTACCACCTCGGCGAAAAGCCGTTCACGTTCTTCGGCGTTGGAAAGATCCGCCTGGACCGCGAACGCCCGACCGCCGGCGGCGACGATCTCATCGAGCGTGCCGCTCAGCGAACCTTGGTACTTGGGATCGGGATCCATCGTCCGGGCGGTCAGCGCGACCGTGGCCCCCTGCTGTGCCAACCGCACGGCGATCGCCCTGCCCAGCCCCCGGCTGCTTCCGGTGACGAGCGCCACCATCCCGTCACAGCGCTGGTCAGCTGCCATCCTCGCCCTCCTCGGCACAACCCGGAAATCGCTTCTCCAAAGTAGAGAACGCCATTATCGCTCGGCCCGAATTATAGGCACCCGCTCACCCTGCCGTGATCGGCTGATGTCCCAGAGCGTGGGAATGATGCACGGTCGGTGGGGTGAGTGACGGTCGCGACCCACGCGAGCAGTCGTCCCCACAACTGATGCCGGCTTGAGGCCATGTTGTGGCAGTGGGCGCTACCGGCCAGCACGATCGTGGTGATGTCGGGGCTGTTGCGGTAGAGGCGGGCCTCGCCACGCGGCTCCGGTGAAACGTCAACGGCGCCGTAGCCGATCAGCACCGGGACGTCGATCTGTGCCGCATGCGCAGCGACGACACCGGGGATCATGGCGGTGCCGAACACCCGCGGCACCACGGATTTGGCGCTGACGCAGTCGGCTTTGACAACTGCGGCGGGGACGTCGGCAAGGTGGAACCAGCTCGACATGTGCTCGCGGGGGCCCTCGAAGTAGGGCTGTGGCAGCGCGGAGAGGATCTCCTCGGCAAGCGTGGCGCGGCCGTCCGCCGTCGCGGCACGCGCGATAAACGCCGGATCCAGTTTCAGCGGTGCGACGTGTTGATTGGTGCACCCGAGGACCGCCAGCCCGGCGTAGCTGGGATACAGCGCTTGTTGAGTGATCGCCAGGTACCCTCCCAGCGAGTGCGCGACGGCCACCGGCGGCAGATCCTCACCCGTCGCTGCGGGCAGCGCACGGACGGCACTGTCGAGCGCTCGGGAGATGTCGGCGAAATCGAAATCCCCTACAGGCCTTGAGCTTTCGCCAGTGCCCAGCGGATCGATCGTCACGACCGGGTAGCCTCGCTCGGTTGCAAATTCGGCGAAGCTGTACCCGCCGTGACCGGGAACGTGGAGGTCCCAATATTCGCGGCTGTAGGTACCACCAGGCAGGCAGACGAGCACTGCTCCGACAGCATCGGCAGTCCGGGGCGGGTAATAGGTCGCCGCCAACGACGCTTGCTCCCCGACCACGTCGCTGACGTCAAAACGCAACGACGAGGGGGGTTGGGCAGAAGTCATAGGACGCAGCTTCCTTCGCGATTTGATCGCGACGCCAGCATAGCCGCGGCGGAAATACCGGCGGACTTATTCGGCGATTCAACCGCGCGAGGCTGGGGGCGTCAGCGAGAATCTCTCCACAGAATTTATTGAGGTCGCTCTTTGAAGCAAAGGAACGCCATGGTCAGGACCGGCATTGCGACCGCGGCGCGCGCCGTGGGCGCTGCGGTGCTGGCCGCCGCCGGCGCGCTGGGATTGGCAGCCGGCATGGCGGTGGGCCCGGCACTGGACACCGCCCAAGCCGCTCCCCATTCGCCCAACCCACCGAACAGTTGGGGCACGCTCTACGGCGATCCCGAAGCGGCGGCGCCGTTCTGGCACTACCAGGAGTACGACGACGACTGTGTGCCGATGTCGGTCGCCGACGTCGTCGGCGAACTGACCGGCAACCAGCCGTCCGAGCCCGCCATCGTCGAAATGGCCCATGGAACCGCCAGCATCACCCATTCCGGCCCGATCTACACCATTCCGGAAAAACAGAAGCACGGTGACGGAACTTCCTTCAACGATGAACCGGTACTACTGGCCCACTACGGCATCAAAGCGCTAAGCACCAGCAAGACGCGGGTCGAAAAGACCGGGCTCCCCACCGGCATGGAGTCACTTCAACAAGCTCTCGCCAAGGGCCACAAGGTGATAGTCGGCGTCAACGCCGAAGTCATCTGGCGCGAACCCGTCAAGGACAAGAACAAGGACGGCGATCCCGAAGCCAACCACGCCGTGGTGGTGACCGGTGTCGACACCGCCCGGGGTCAGGTGCACCTTAACGACAGCGGCAGCAGAACAGGCCGAGACGAAATGGTGCCGATCGACATCTTTGTCCGGTCGTGGGACAGCAGCGGTCAGCAAATGACCGTGACGAGCTAGACATCACGCACGAGTAGATGTACACCGCGGACGTGGTGTTGACTGACCACTACCGGCGTCAGCTCGAAAGGGCGGCGTCGTGAAGATGCGTGCCGCACGGATGCACGGCTACAACGAGCCGCTTCGCCTCGAGGAGATACCGGTGCCCGGCATCGGCCCGGACGAGGTCTTGTCAAGGTGGCAGCGGCTGGCATGTGCCGCAGCGATTTTCAGCTGATTGACGGTTACTTCGCCGAAGGCCGGATTCGCTGAGTACGTGCCGGTGCCCTACCGCCACGTCATCGCCGTCGGGCAGGCCCGATCACCAGCCCGAAACGCTGGCCCCGCTGACCGATGCGGGGCTCACCCCCTACCGCGGGACGAAGAAGCTTCGGGCAGCGGGAAAACTCGGTGCGGGCCGCACCGTGGTTATCAATGGTATCGGCGGTCTGGGCGGCTACGGGGTGCAGTACGCCCGACTGCTCGGCGGCGGGGCGACGGTGGTGGCATTCGCTCGCACCGATGAAAAACTCGCCGTCGCAACGGAAAACGGTGCCCACCAGACGGTCAACACACGCAATAAGACGGCCAACGCTGTGCGTGATGAACTCGAAGACCTGACCGGTCGAAGAGATGTCGATGCGGTGTTGGACTGCGCCGGCGCCGAGGAGTCGCTCGCCCTTGGGTTCTCGATCCTGGCCAAAGAGGGTGCACTCGCCTCGGTGGGCCTGATCGGACAGCGCGTACAGGCTGATCAAGCACAACATCATCCCGGTCGATTTCGACGACATCAACGACAGCCTGGACGCGTTGGGTCGCGGTGAAATGGTGGGCGCGCAGTGGTCATCTTCTGAAGGCGATGCCCGCTGAGGGTCCTGCGCCATAGCTCGATCCCGGCGTCTACTGCGGGACCTGCTTTCTATGCGCTTGCTATGCAGCTGCCGCGAATTCGCACGAACCCTCCGTCCGATTGCTAGGTGTAGAGCGTCAGTGCCGGGGGCGACGAGAAAGGAGCACCCGGTGAAGGTGCTCGTCACCGGAGGCACGGGTTTCACCGGCTCGCACACCGTGCGGGCGTTGGTCGCTGCCGGCCATGAAGTGCGGCTCCTGGTGCGCGACCCCGCGAAAGTGCGCGCCGCCTTCGAACCCGATGGCTTGATCCCCGGCATCCCTGACGACATAGTCGTCGGCGACATGACGGACGCAGCCGCGGTCGACGAGGCCCTTGCTGGCTGCGACGGGGTCGTGCATGCGGCAGCGCTCGTCGACCTTAGCCGGGCGGCGGCGCGCCTCGTCGAGGAGTCGAACGCGCGCGGCGTCGAGTTGGTGATCGGCGGCGCGGTGCGGCGGGGGTTGCCCCGCATCGTCCACGTGTCGAGCCTCGGCGCATTCTTCACACCGGGGGGCCCGCCGCTGTGCCCTGAGCTGCCGATCGCGCCCGGTACTACCGCGTACGCGCGCTCGAAGGCGCAGGCCGAGCGGTACGTGCGTCGACTTCAGGAGCAGGGCGCACCTATCCGCATCTCCTACCCCGCCGCGATCGTGGGTCCAAACGACCCGACCCTGAGCACGGCCAACAATGGCGTTCGCGCGCATGTGCGTGATCTGGGAATCATCACCTCGAGCGGCCTGCAGGCCGTCGACGTCCGCGACGTAGCACTGCTCCACCTGAAGCTGCTGGATCTGCCGGATGGACGGCATCGATACGCCGCCGCAGGAGAGATGCTGACCTGGCCCGACTATTTCCACCTACTGGACCGGCTCATCGGCCACCGCGTCCGACGCATACGGGTGCCGGGCGGGGTGCTGCGCGCTGCCGGTATAGCGGGTGATGGGGTAAAACGCCTGTGCGACTTCAACTTTCCATTGACGCGCGACCTGATGGAGTTCATGACGCGATGGCCCGATGCCGACGCCGCACGCACCACCTGTGAACTCGGCCTGCACTTTCGGGATGCCGCCGAGACCTACCGCGACACGCTGATCTGGATGTACCAAGCCGGCCACCTTAGCGCCGAACACGTGGGACGACTCGCGGAACCCGATGGTTTGCACCCTAGCCCGCCGGCAGGTTCTGGCGCAGACTGAATCCACGACATCTGCGGCCCAAACCGGAGGAGTGCATCACGAATGACTTCCTTGGAGCTAACTAGCAGCGGGACAGCAGATTTCGGCGAGGGCGACGTTTATTTCATCGGTAACGCCACCACTTTGATCCGATTCGGCGGACTGACGATCCTGACCGATCCCGCCTTCTTGCACAAAGGCGAGCATGTCTACCTGGGTCACGGCATCTGGGCCAGGCGCGAGGTCGAGCCGGCTTGTCAGATTGCCGACCTGCCACCGATAGATCTGATCGTCTTGTCGCATTACCACGGCGATCATTTCGATGATGTGGCCGCCCAACAGCTCGACAAGAACCTGCCCATCGTCTCCACAGCCGATGCCGTGGACAAGCTCAGCGCGCTCGGCTTCGAGCGGGGCCATCCCCTCGACACGTGGGAATCGCTCGAGGTGCTCAAGGGTGAGGCGGCGGTGAAGATCACCGCCATGCCAGGTAAGCACTCCACCGAGGAGGCGGTCAACGAGCTGCTCATGCCGGTGAACGGGCACCTGCTCGACTTCAGCCGGAATGCCGATCATCTCTACCGGCTCTACATCACCGGCGACACGATGCTCATCGACACCCTCGAGGAGATTCCGCGCCGCTACCCCGACATTGACCTCGGTCTGATCCACACCGGCGGCACGACCTTCTTGGTCACGGTTGTCACAATGACCGGCGAACAGGGAGTGCGGGCCGTCGAGATCACCAAACCTCGCACCGCGATCCCGATCCACTACAACGACTTCTCGGTATTCCTGTCCGGACTCGACGACTTCAAAAAGGCCGCCGAGGCCTCGACCGCGACAACCAAGTTCGTCTACCTCGCGCACGGGGATACCTACACCTTCAAGCCCAACGCGTAGGTGGCCCACCCCTTCGCACACGCAACGCCGGTTCGTCACGAGCACGTGGTCTTGCGTTCATGAAGCGGACGTCAATTGCGTGCCTGGTGTGCAAACACCACTGCCAGACTGCGACCTGCGCCCCGGGCACATCGATGCGATACTGCCAAAATCTCCTAGAGATTAGGACCTCACCATGACCGATGTCGACCAGACACCCTCTGACGGAATATCCGCCAACAGTCCCAGGCCGGCCGACTTGGTCGAGCATTCCCGCACCGGGATGGGGGCGACCGCTCTGCAGCGGGCTATCACCGATCACCTGCGTTACTCGATCGGCCGCCCGGCGGCGGCCCTGCGGCCCGAGCACTACTACCGGGCCCTCGCGCTGGCCGTGCGGGACCGCATGCAGGACCGCCGGGTCGCCTCGACGCGGACCTCACTGGATCTCGGCCGCAAGGTGACCTGCTACCTGTCGGCCGAGTTCCTGATGGGTCCTCAGCTGGGCAACAACCTGCTCAACCTGCGCATGGAGCAAGCGGCAAAGACCGCGCTGGCCGGCATGGGACAGGATCTCGAGGAGGTGCTGGCGTGCGAGGTGGAGCCGGGCCTGGGCAACGGCGGCCTCGGTAGGCTCGCCGCGTGCTATCTGGACTCGTTGGCCACCCTCGAACGTCCGGCGATCGGCTACGGCATCCGTTACGAATTCGGCATCTTCAACCAGCAGATTCAGGACGGCTGGCAGGTCGAGAAGACCGATAACTGGCTGGTCAACGGAAACCCTTGGGAGATCGCCAAGCCCGATGTCAACTACCTGGTGAAGTGGGGCGGCTACGCCGAGCACTACACGGACGATTCCGGCGCTGACCGCGTCCAGTGGGTGGCCGGGCGGCTGCTGAAAGGCGTCGCCTACGACACACCCATCCAGGGCTACGGTGTCAACACCTGCAATGTACTGACGTTGTGGAGCGCGCGGGCCGTCGAGTCGTTCGCGCTGGAAGCCTTCAATACCGGTGACTATTACAAGGCAGTCGAGGACGAGGTGACCTCGGAGACGGTCACCAAGGTGCTCTACCCCAACGATGAGCCTGAGGCGGGCAAGCGGTTGCGCCTGCTGCAGCAATATTTCTTCGTGTCGTGCTCACTGCAGCACATCCTGCACATCATGGATGACCTTGCCGACGCGGGCGTCCGGGAACTCCCCGAGCGATTCGCCGTGCAGCTCAACGACACCCATCCCTCGATCGCGGTCGCAGAGTTGATGCGCCTGCTGGTCGACGAGCGCGACCTGGACTGGGACGAGGCGTGGGAAATCACCGTCGCGACCTTCGGCTACACCAACCACACTCTGCTACCCGAGGCGCTGGAGACTTGGCCGCTGGAGATGTTCGCCGAGTCACTTCCCCGCCACCTTGAGATCATCTACGAGATCAACCGCCGCTTCCTCGAAGAGGTCAGCGCGAAGTTCCCCGGTGACGAAGACCGCCTCCGCCGGATGTCGATTATCGGCGAGGACGGCGGCAAAAAGGTCCGGATGGCGCACCTGGCGACCGTCGGCAGCCATGCCATCAACGGCGTGGCCGCGCTGCACTCTGATCTGTTGAAAGCCAGTGTGCTGAAGGACTTTTACGAGTTGTGGCCGGAGCGGTTCAGCAATAAGACCAACGGTGTGACACCGCGCCGCTTCCTCGCGTTGGCCAATCCCGGCTTGCGCGAGCTGCTCAATCGCACGGTGGGCGAGGGCTGGCTGACGGACCTCGGGCGACTGCGCGGCCTGGAGCCTTTCGTCGAGGATTCGTCGTTCCGCCAGCAGTGGCGAGACGTGAAGCGCAACAACAAGGCTCGCCTCGCCAAGTTCATCAAGTCAGAGACGGGCATCGAGCTGAATTCGAACTGGCTGTTCGACGTTCAGGTCAAGCGCATCCACGAATACAAGCGGCAGCACCTCAACGTCCTGCACATCGTCACGCTGTATCACCGGCTCAAGCAGAACCCGGGGCTGTCGATTCCCCCGCGCGCGTTCGTGTTTGGCGGCAAGGCTGCGCCCGGCTACTTCATGGCCAAGCGGATCATCAAGCTGATCAACTCGGTGGCGGAGACAGTCAACGCCGACCCGGACGTCAACAAGTTGATCAAGGTGGCGTTCGTACCGAACTTCAGCGTCAAGAACGCGCACTTGATCTACCCGGCCGCCAACCTGTCCGAGCAGATCTCCACTGCCGGCAAGGAAGCCTCGGGCACCGGGAACATGAAGTTCATGATCAACGGCGCACTCACCATCGGCACGCTCGACGGGGCCAATGTCGAGATGCGCGATGAGGTCGGCGCGGAAAACTTCTTCCTGTTCGGCCTGACCGAGTCGGAGGTCGAGGCCGTCAAGGCAAAGGGATACCGGCCGAGCGACTACATCGAGGGCAACACCGAGCTGAGCACGGTACTGGATCTCATTGCCAACGGAACGTTCTCGCACGGCGACACCGAGGTTTTCAAGCCGCTGGTGGACAACCTGCGCTACGACGACCCGTTTCTGGTCTGCGCCGACTACGAGTCTTATGTCGAGTGCCAGGATCGGGTGAGCGCCGCGTGGCTGGACGGGGAGTCGTGGACGAAGATGTCCATCCTGAACACCGCTCGCAGCGGCAAGTTCTCATCGGATCGCGCCATCGCCGAGTACTGCGAAGATATTTGGAGCGTCTGGCCACTGACCGTGACCGTCTGAGCCTGCCAGAACTACGCGGCGCTAGCCGATCTCGCGCGTGACGAAGATGGCGACATAACCGATCGGGATGCCGGTCCGGGTGGCGATGTATTCCCGCGCCGCCAACTCGACCGCGGCCCGGTGGCTGGCGCGGGTGAACCCGCCGATCTCGGGGATCCGGATCACCCACCCGCCGGCCTCGCGGGTGATTTCGATATCGAAGGACTGACCGATCGTCGGGAAGCTCTTGCGCTGCGTACGACCATTGCGCAGCGGTCGTGGGCGTCGCAAAGTGGGCTGAATAGGCATTTGGATTTTTTTCCTAAATCGACAACGAGCCGCGCGCAAGAATACTGCTATTCCGGCCAGAAACCTAATTCCGCCGGCGCTAACGCTTTGCGCTCTCGCCATGCCGATTGTTGGAGGCGGCAACGGCCGGCCCGGAACGGGCTCGGAGGGCTGCCGCTGTTCATCCGGCCTGCGATTCCAGCTCGCTGATGAGATCGGACAGAGCGAGGATCCGCTGGGCATCGCGCACATGCAGGCTCTCGATCATGCGGCCGTCGACCGTTATGACGCTCTCGCCTGCGGCCTGAGCCTCCTCGTACGCCGAGACGATTTTACGGGCGTCAGCCAGCTCGTCTTGCGACGGACCAAAAATCTCGTTGGCCGGGCCAACCTGGGACGGATGGATCAGTGTCTTACCGTCGAAACCCATCTCGCGGCCTTGTCGAGCCTCGGTCCTAAATCCGGCATCGTCAGCGATGCTGTTGAACACTCCGTCCAAGATGGCCTTCCCGGCCGTCCTCGCACCGAGCACGCCCAGCGACAGTGCGGTGATCACCGGCGCGCGGCCGGGCATGTGCAGTCCATGCAGGTCGTTCACCAAGTCGTTGGTGCCGATCACCAACGCGGCCAAGCGATCGCTAGCCGAAGCAATCTCTTCTGCCCTCAAAAAGGCCCGCGGCGTTTCCATCATCGTCCAGAGTTGCAAAGATTCGGCCGCGCCGAGTGCGTCGAGTGCTGCGGCCAGCGCTTCAACCTGTTGGCCTGTCTCGACCTTTGGCACTAACACTCCGTGCGCGGCCGAGCCGGCTATCGCAGCCAGGTCGTCGTGGTGCCAGTTAGTGCCCAATCCGTTGATACGCACCACGATTTCACGACTTTGGTAGCTGCCGGTGGCGATCGCCTCGCAGACCCTGGCCCTCGAGTCGACCTTCGCGTCGGGACCCACGGCATCCTCGAGGTCGAAGATCAATACGTCCGCCGGCAATGTCTTGCCCTTCTCCAGCGCTCGGGCGTTGTTGCCGGGCAGGTAAAGAGCCGATCGGCGCGGGCGCAGCGTCGTTGCCATGCTTGTCGCTTTCAGTCGGTTCAAGTCAAGGGCCGCACTGGGACGAAGCCCGTTGGATTGTCCGACACAGTAGCCGACAGGCGTTTGAGGCAGGCGACTGGATCGACGTCTCGCAGGTCAATGTCTGCCCAGGCATCTCTGGACACTCGGACGGCGATCAGGCATGGCCGGATCGGTTGTGCGCTCTGCCGATCCACCGCGTCGGCGCGATCTATATAGCCGTTGAAAACCACCACATCGATGTGACGCTCGCTATCGCATTTCACGATGACCGCAACAGCCAGCAACGTGATTTGCGTAATGACGCTGGCATATAACGCTTTTACTTGCGACACCGGTCGCGCCGTCTCGACAACCGCCTCGCGGCTCTTGATGTAGCGGTAGGACTTTGCCTTCGGGACAACATCGACCGTGGGTAGTTCATACTCGACCAGCAATTGGCGTGCACCCGGTGAATACAGCGCCCTGGCCTTCGTAATGATGAAGCGCGGCAACGGCATTGCGGTCAGCGCCGATTCGGCGTGGACCGTGATCCCGGCCGGGTCGCCCGTGCGATAGCCCGTGGTGAGCTCAGGATCCGAGACGCCCTCCAGGCTGCGCAGTCCACTGCGGAGCAGATCGGTGAGCGCCTTTTGTTGAGCTTCGATTCTCGCGTTCTGCCGCTCCACCTGAGCCTCGATACTGTCCAGGTTGTAGATGTCGCTCTCCAGGACGACGCCTTTCGGCCATCGGCTCTGTTGCCTTTCACGTCGCTGGGCTATCTCGGCCCTGGCTTCGGCGGACTTCACCGCTTGGTAAAGCACCTTGGTCGTCTCGAGCTCTTTCAGGCGCTGCCGTTCACGTTCGGGGTGGCGCTGACGCGCCAGCCTGAACTCATAGCTAGCCTGCGCCAGCTGCCGCGGCGCGTCAGGTACTCGATACAGGGGCGCATGCACGAAGTCCACGAGCCGCGGTAACGGCTCCGAGATCTGTAGGTACCGCACCCTCATGGCGCACACTTCCGAATCCTGGCGAGCGTGAGCAACGGTGTAATAGGTCTGCAGCATTTCGCGGGCCGATTCCCAGTTGCTGATATTCACCGCCGCGCGTCGCGAGGTATGCCACAAATTCCACAGCGCCTGGTATGCCTCCAGCTCCGCCGCCCGCCGCTGGCCGCTGTCAAACTGCCCCATGTCTCCCCTGAAGAGGATCTGGAAAGGGTGAAGTCAATTCCTTCAGAATTTAGCCGCATGCGCTGCTTCTTGCGCGTTCGCTTGATGCGGCAGCGCTTGCGGGTAAATTCACGTTAGGCGCGCCCCTCGGTGGTCCAGAGACGCGGCCGCCCCGCACCTATCTCTGGCGGAAGGCCTGGCCGTTGCTCGTTTCGAACCGATGGAGCTGATCGCGTGACCAGCGGTGAGAGGCAGCACGACCTTGTCCCGGTCGGCACGCCCATCGACCTCGACAACTGCGCCCGCGAGCCGATCCACATCCCCGGCAGCATCCAGCCGCGCGGGGCGCTCGCGGTGGTCCGTGAGCCGGGCTTCGAGGTGCGTCAGGTCAGCGCGAACGTCGCCGACCTGCTCAGTCGTCCCGTCGACACCGTCCTGGGCCAGCACCTGTCGGCGCTCATCGGCGCGGAACAGGCCGCCCTGGTCGAGCAGGCGGCGTCGAGCTTCGGCGATCTCCGCCAACACAACCCACTCGAGTGCGTGATTGACGTCGCCGGCGAGCCAAGGGCGTTCGACGCCATCTTGCGCCGTGAGCCGGGCGGTGTGCTCCTGGTCGAGCTCGAGATGGCCTACGGCGAGCGGCCCTTCTCGTACCCGAACACCTACCAGGCGGTGCGCCGGTCGGTGGAGGACCTGAACCAGGCCGCCACGCTGACCGAGCTGTACGACACCACCGCGCGTGCGGTCCGCGACCTCACCGGCTTCGACCGAGTGATGGTGTACCGCTACGACGAGGACTACAACGGCGAGGTCGTCGCCGAGGCCAAGCGCGCGGACCTCAACTCGTTCCTCGGCCTGCACTATCCGTCGACCGATATCCCGGCCCAGGCGCGGGCACTGTATGAGAAGAACTGGATCCGGCTGATCTCGGACGTCGACTACACGCCCGCCCCGCTGGTGCCGGCGGTCGATCCGACGAGCGGTACCCCCCTGGACCTCACCTATGCCACGCTGCGCAGCGTCTCGCCCATCCACGTCGAGTACCTGCAGAACATGGGTGTGCACGCCTCGATGTCGATCTCGCTGCTGCGGCGCGGAAGGCTGTGGGGGCTCATCGCCTGCCACCACTACGCCGGTCCGCATCTCCCCCCGTTCGCCACCCGCGCGGCAGCCGAATTCCTGGGCTCCACGTTGTCGCTGCGGCTCGTCGACCGGTTCGAGGAGGACCAACTGCACAAGCGGCTGGCCGCCCAAGCCGTGCTGGCCAAGCTCACCGCCGCCACCCTGGGCGACAGCGAACCGCTCGCGGCGGCGCTGCTGGGGGCGCCCGACCTGCTCGACCTCGTGCCGGCCGACGGCGTCGTCGTCGACATCCAGGGCGAGCACCGAGTCAGCGGGTCGATTCCGCCTCCGGAGGCGGTGTCCGCGGTCGCCGCGTGGGCGCGCGGTGCCAGCGACGAGATCGCGAACACCGAATGCCTGTCCAGCGAGCTGCCCGCGCTCGGCCTCGATCCGCAGTTGGCCGCCGGCGCTCTTGCGCTGAACCTGCCCGACGGGCAGTACGCGATCTGGTTCCGACGCGAAGTGTTGCGCTCGGTGGACTGGGGCGGCGACCCGCACAACAAGGCGATCGCGGTCAGCGAAGGCAGCGAAGGCCGGCAAGTCCGGCTGAGCCCACGCAAGTCGTTCGACCGGTGGCGCGAGGTCGTCCGCCAGCGCAGCGAGCCGTGGTCGCCGAGCGAGACCGAGTCCGCCGAAGCGCTGCGACGTCACCTGGTCGAGTCGCTTTACCGCCGCACGCGAGGTGCGCTGCGGGTGGCCGAGACAGTGCAACGCAGCCTGCTGCCGGAGTCCATTCCCACCTTGGAGAGCTGGCAGCTATCCGCCTATTACGAGCCCGCCGCGGGCGGCAACATCGGCGGCGACTGGTACGACGCATTCGAGCTGCGCGATGGCCGGTTGATCGTGCTGCTCGGCGACGTCGCCGGGCACGGCATCACCGCGGCGGGCACGATGGCGCAGTTGCGCAACGCCCTGCGCGCGCAGTTGTTCGCCGGCGCTACACCGGCTGAGGCACTGACCCAGCTCAACGCATTCTGCGTGCACATGCTGCCGGGCACGTTCGCCACTGTCATCGCCGCGCGGGTCGATCTGGGCTCAGGGCAGATCGAGGCCGCGTGCGCGGGCCACCTGATCCCGTTTCTGACCAACTCCGGGCCGGCCGCTGCACCGGCGCCGATAGTGCTCTCGCCGCCGATCGGCATTCGCGGCGTGAGATACGCAGCGAGCACGTTCACCGTCGAGCCCGGGCACGGGCTGGTCATGTACTCCGACGGCTTGGTTGAACGCCGCGGGGAACCGATCGACGAGGGTATTGACCGGTTGGCCGCGACCCTCGGCCGCGCGGGCGATACGCGGGCGACGGAAATCTGGACAGCGATGGCCCAAATTCAACAAGGCCACTTCGACGACGATGTCACGATCGTCACCCTGCGCCGCCCCTAAATCTGAACTCAGGAATCGCTGGACGCCTGCCGTCGACCCTTGAGGCGCCGACGGATTCGGCGCCGGGCCATCCGGATCCCGAAATCGGCGCTGGTCCGGGTCGACGCGCCAAATGGCGGTGCCGCGCGTCCAGTGATCGAAAAGGGCAAATCGGTACCCACAATTGAACGCTGGTGGCTGAAGGTATCGAATCCCGTCTTGCCGTGGTAGGCGCCCATGCCACTGCGCCCGACTCCACCGAACGGCGCGGCCGACGGAATCATCTGTGCGGCGAAGTCGTTGCGCGCCACTCCGCCACTGCGGGTATCGCGTAGGAAGTTTCGGAAGTTCTGTCCATCGGGGCCGAACCAATACGCCACGAGTGGTGCAGGGCGCTGATTGATGTAGTCCACCGCATCGATGAGCCTGCTGTAACCCATGACACCCAGAACCGGCCCGAACACCTCATCGCGGGCAATCAGCATGCCGTCGTCGATGTCGCGCACAATCGTCGGAGGAATCTTGCGCGTGCTCCGGTCCGGCAGCGATTCACCATCGGGGACAATGCTTTCGACGCGAGCGCCTTTGGTCCGGGCGTCGTCGATCAGGCCGACAACGCGATCAAAATTCGCGTCGTTCACGCTGGAGCAATAGTCCTGGTTTGCGGTGATGGCGGGAAACATTCGCACCAGCGTGTCGCGTAGTGCGTCGACGAACTCATCGAGGAGAGCGTCCGGAACAAAGACGTAGTCGGGACACACGCATACCTGTCCCCCGTTGACCATTCGTCCTTGCGCGATGCGGGTAGCCGACCGTTGAACGTCGGCGTCGGGCGCCACGACCACCGGGTTCTTACCGCCGAGCTCCAGCGTCACCGGTACCAGGTTGACGGCAGCAGCCTGCTGCACGAGCGCGCCTACCGACGGTGAACCGGTAAAGAAGAGGTGGTCGAACGGCAACCCGGAAAAGGTGGCGGCCACATCGCGGCCGCCAGTTACGATTTCGAGCTCGAGGGGGTCGAAGTACTTCGGCGCAAGCCGTTGCATCACTTCTGCGGTGGATGCGGTGATTTCCGACATCTTGATCATCACCCGGTTGCCCGCGGCGAATGCGGATGCTGCCGGCAGGACGGTGAGGTTGACGGGAAAATTCCACGGGCCGATGATGCCGACCACACCGAGCGGGCAAGGTCGGACCTCCGCATGCAGGCCGACGAGCCGTCCCGCGCGCATTAATTTGGTGGCCCGCATCCATTTCGGAGTGTTCGCCCGGACATGCTCGATCGAGGAGATCATGCCCAGGATCTCAGCGAACAGTGAAGCAGCCCGCGGGCGGGTGCCGAAGTCGGTGTTCATCGCGTCGATGAGCTCGTCGGTGTTGTCCAGAACTAGGGCAAGCAGCCGGTCGATCCGATCACGCCGGGTGGCGACATCAGGTGGTCCGTCGGCCAAAAACGACTTCCGCTGCCGATCAAGCAACGCGGTCAACTTCGAGCGGCAGTCGGCGTCCGCTTCGGCTACCCGCTGATCTGTTGCGCTCACTGCTGCGACCCCTTTAGTTCGGCCATCCGGTAAGCCCAACCGTAGATGGTTGAACCGTGCGACTGCCCGGCCGAGGTGACCGGGTGGGCGCGCATCCGACAACTGAAGCGATTTACTGTTGCTCTTACTGTCGTGCATACAATAATGTGACACGAGCACCGCGCTACGTGAAAGGTCGTGACATGACTAGGTTGTTGCGCGCATGAGCGGCGAGATGCGAAAGATCGTGGTCGTCGGTGCCGCATCCGGGATCGGCGCTGCGGTCGCGACGCATTTTCACGATCGTGGTGATCATGTGCTGGCGGTCGATGTTCGGCCAAGTCAGACCCCCGCATCTCAGCACGCCCTTTGCGATCTTCGCGATGCATCGAGCATCTCCGAGCTGCTCAGTCAGATCGGCTCCGGATGGGACATGCTGGCCCACGTGGCCGGGATACCCGGTACTGCGCCCGCGGCCGACGTACTCAAAGTCAATTACCTGGGCATGCGTCTGATGACCGAGGGCATGCTGCCCCTGTTGCGTGACGGCGGATCGGTTGTGGCGGTCGCCTCCACGGCAGGTTTGGGATGGGAGCAACGTGTCGAGGTCCTCGACGGATTGCTGCAGCTGACCGACGCGGATGAAGTCGAGAAGTGGCAGGAGACACAGGACCCCAGCTATCCGGTGTACTCCACCTCGAAGCAGGCGGTAATCCTCTACGCCAAACGCCTTGCAGGCCCGGCGTTTGCAAAGTATGGAGTGCGGGTCAATACGGTTAGCCCGGGACCCGTCGAAACACCGATCCTTCCCGACTTCGAAAAGACCATGGGAAAGGAAGTCCTCGAGGCGGTTCGTTCTACGGTCGGCCGGCATGCCACCGTCGACGACGTGGTGCCGGCGATTGCATTCCTGGGTTCGTCTGATGCCGGCTGGATCATGGGTGAAAACATGCGCGTGGATGCAGGCTTCCTCAACTCGATGCTCGCCGGACCGCCGATCCAACTCTAGGCGAGTAGCTTTTCGGTGATCCGGTAACCGTTGCCAAGGTTCTTCTTTTCAGCGGAACGCACGGACCTCATCGAGCACTGCTGAAATCAGCCGTTCGGGTGTCTCGCCCGGAAACGCGGGCAGCGCCCGATCGATCACCCCGCTGCAACGTTCCGAGAGCGCCAGCCCGACGCGATCGATCGGAGCGACGACGGCGAACTCGCTCAAAATGTCGTCCTCGATCAGGTCGGCCATCGCATCCCATTGGCCGTCGAGGGACAGTGCACGCAACTGCGGCTGCAGATCGCCCCATCCGTGCAGTTCGAGCACCCGCCGGTAGGCAGGCGTCGAGGCGTAGAACGCGATTTGCTTGCGGAATGATGCTGCAGCACTGGACATTTCGCCTTCGTCGCGCCCAGTTACGATGAATACCGGGCAAGACACTTCGAAGTGCCCCCGCTCTCGGCCGGTGCGCGCCAGCCCTCGCATAACTGCTGGCGTCGTTACCTCGTCGAGGTAACGCCGAGTGGTGAACGCGTGCGCGAGCAACCCGTCGGCCACTTCTGCGCACATCCGTGTCATTGCCTCGCCCACCGCGGCAATGAAGATACGTGGCGCCGGTTGTTCCATTGGTTCTGGAGTGAACATCGGCGTCATCAGCTTGTGGACGTAGAAATCACCTTCGAACGCGAGACGGTCACCCGTGGCCCAGCATCTCCATATCTCTTTGAGCGCCGCAACGAATTCCGCCATCCGTCGCACTGGGTGACTCCACGGCATGCCGAAGCGTTTCTCGATATGGCTTTGGATCTGGGTGCCCAGCCCAAGGATGAATCGACCACGGGAGAAGCTTTGTAGATCCCAGCCAAGAGAGGCGACGGTCATGGGGTTGCGGGCGAAGGCGACCGCGATGCTGGTGCCCAGGGCTATCGAACTCGTGTGTTCGGCAGCCAAAAGCAGCGGCAGGAAGGGGTCGTGGTTGATCTCGCCCGTCCAGCAGCCGTCATAGCCCGCTCGCTCATGGGCGCGAGCAACGTCGGGAACCCGATCGAGTCGGCTGGGAATTCCGCGGTCGATCTTCAGCTCCCCGACCATAACGGATGAGGCTACAGTAAGTGATTCGGTACCGGTCAACGACCCACCCGGAGCAGCAGTCTCGCGTTGTCGACCAGTGCTGCCAGTGCGCCCGGGGTCGACACCAAACCCTTTACGGCGATACGCAAGTGATGGCGACAGGTTGATCGTGTGAGCGAAATACTGTAAGAGCTACAGTTAGCCCGATCAGCATACGTTCGCCTTCGAGCCGATCTGACCGAGAGGAAGCCAAACATATGCATGAGGTAGCCATCATCGGGGTCGGCCTTCATCCGTTCGGCCGGTTCGAGGGCAAGACGGCGATGCAGATGGGCGTGGACGCCATCTTTGCCGCAGCACAGGATGCCGGCGTGGAATACCGGGACATCCAGTTTGCGGTCGGCGGGAGCTGGACCGTGGCCAATCCCGACGCGATCGTCGCCATGACCGGCCTGTCCGGGATTCCGTTTACGAACGTGTTCAACGCGTGCGCTACCGCGGCCAGCGCAGCCAAGGCGTGCGCTGACGGAATCCGGCTCGGCGACTACGACATCGGCCTGGCGGTCGGGTTGGACAAACACCCACGCGGAGCGTTCACAGAGGATCCCGCCCTGGTGGGGATGCCCAGTTGGTATGCCGAAAACGGTCAGTATCTGACCACCCAGTTCTTCGGCATGAAAGCCAACAGATACCTGCATCAACATGGCATCTCCCACGAAACCCTCGCCAAGGTGGTCAACAAGAACCTGCGCAACGGCGCCTTGAACCCGAATGCCTTCCGGCGCAAACCTATCGACGAACGCACCATCCTCGACTCGACCATGCTGAACTACCCTCTGACGCAATACATGTTCTGCGCGCCCGACGAAGGCGCGGCGGCAGTGATCATGTGTCGGGCTGACATCGCACACCGATACACCGACAAACCCGTCTATCTCAAAGCCGTCGAGGTGCGCACCCGTAAATACGGCGCGTACGAGGTGAACACTACGTTCGCCCCGGTCGAGGAGGACGTCGCGCCGACGGTGTACGCCGCCCGCGCAGCTTTCGAAAAGGCCGGAGTGTCGCCGCAAGACGTTGACGTGATCCAACTGCAGGACACCGACGCTGGAGCCGAGATCATCCATATGGCCGAGTGCGGATTCTGCGCTGACGGTGACCAGGAGAAGCTCATTGCCGACGGCGCCACCGAAATCGGCGGCGCTATGCCGATCAACACGGACGGCGGATTGCTTGCTAATGGTGAGCCGATCGGCGCCTCGGGCCTGCGCCAGATCCATGAGCTGGTGCGTCAACTCCGAGGCGAAGCCGGCGATCGCCAAGTGCCCGGTGAGCCCAAAGTCGGTTTCGCTCAACTCTACGGCGCACCCGGAACCGCTGGCGCGACGATCGTAACGCGCTAAAAGCTCGACTTTGGTGACGAGGACTTCCAGGGCTTCCCTACGAGACCGACGCGGTCCCGGCGTATTCGTGGCGTGCCGACAGCTCTCTAGGCCGCGGTGACATTCGCGCCGAGCAGCTCAAGAGCGTTGTCCCGCATTACCTTCCGGATATCCTCGGCGCTGAATTCGGGGAATTGCGGGATGTCGTTGATAAAGGTCATCGGGTCTTCGAGTCCCTCGCCGTGCGGCCAGTCAGAACCGAACAGAATCTTGTCCACCCCGATGGTCTCGGCTAGCAAAGAGACATCGTCCTCGTAGTAGGGCGCGATCCAGACGTTGTTCCTGAGCTGCTCGACCGGATCCTCTTTGAAGTGGTGGGGCGCAGAGTTCGCTGCTTTCTTCAGCCGCTTGATCAAGCGGTAGACGAAATACGAACCGTTCTCGATGCTCACGGCCTTCAGCTTCGGGTGTCGGCTGAACACCTGGTGCACGATCATCGAGGCCACCGTGTCGTGGATAGCCCGGTCATCGACAAGGACTTGGTCAAGCGGATCCTTTTGGCCGAAGCCTTCGAAAGTTGCCTTGCCACCCCACATTGCCGCGATGGCGTTATAGCCGCTGTCGCTGAGATGAAAGCCCACCGGGACGCCGGCTTCAGCGAGACGCGCCCAAACGGGATCGTGCAGCGGATCCCCCAGCGAGCGCGGCTTGACCACACCGGGAACGGGCGCCGGGCGAACCAACACCATCCGCGCCCCGCGGCCCAGAAGAAAATCGACTTCCTCGACGGCCTTTTCAGGATCAGCGAACGAAATCATCGGCGCGGTAATGATCCGGCCGTCCGGACGGTCGAAACCCCAGTCCTCGTCAAGCCACAAGTTGAACGCGTGCAGCGAGGCCATGGTGGCGTCGATGTCGTGTTTGAGCGCTTCTTCGACACCGCACGCGAAGGTGGGAAGCATGAACACAGTCTCGAGCTGTTGCTTGTCCATGACTGCTATCCGCGCATCCCGGTTCTGGTACTCGGGATGGTTGCCGAGTCGATCGACCTTCAACAACGACGCCGGGTTCACACCCTCGGGGATCGTGCCGCGAAACAACAGATCCAGGCATCCGGGCTCGATAATCGGGTCGAAGGTCGGGTTGGGGATGAAGTGGTTGACCTTCTCCCCCATCAACGCCCACGTGCGCTTACCGTCCTGAACCATTTGCACACCACGACGTTTGAACTCTTTGGGCAGATGCCGGGTGAAGGAATCAACGGTCTCGTAGTAGTGGTTGTCGACGTCAATCGGCCCGTAGTCCAGCCCGTGATCCAGCCCGTGATCCAGCCCGTGATCCAGCGTTGTCATGACGGTGTCCTCTCAACTTCCAACGGCGGAAAATTCGGCGAACGCTTTTCGAAGAATGCGGTAATACCTTCGATGAAGTCGGTCCGCTGCATCGATTCGTGCATGAGTCTCTCAGCTTTTTCGCTGGTCTCCACCATGCCCATGCCTGCGTCGCCGTACAGCTGGCGCTTCATCACGGCCAGGGAACTCGGTGCACAGTTGCGCGCGATGTCCTCGGCGTACGCGATCACGCGATCCATCAACTCCTCGCGCGGAAATACCGTGGTGATCAGACCCAATTCCGCGGCCTCCTCGGCCAAGAAGGTCCGGCCCGACAACAGGAGTTCCACCGCCCTGGTCCAACCGACCAGGCGCGGAAGAATCCAGGACACTCCGTACTCGGCGATCAGACCGCGGCGAGCGTAGGAGGTGGTGAATTTGGCACCGGCCGCGGCAAACCGGATGTCCGTCATGAGCGCCTGCGACAGCCCCATCCCGGCGACCGATCCGTTGATCGCGGCGATCACCGGCTTGGTCAACTGGGTCAGGAAATACGGATGCCGGTCGGCCACCAGGGCGCTGAAGTCCGTCTTCTCCGCCGACCCCACGGTATCCGCCGAAAGGGTTTGCATACCGCCCATGTCGCCGCCGGCGCAAAAGGCGCGCCCCTTGCCGGTGATCACAATCACCCGCACCCCCGGGTCCGCCTCAGCAGCATCGATGCACCGATAGAACTCGGTGCTCATCGGGTCGCCCCACGCATTCATCCGCTCGGGCCGATTAAAGGTGACTATGGCAACGCCTGACTCGCGCGCGTCATATAGCACCGCGGGTTCGCTGCGGGAGGGAGCCCCGGTCTGGGTGTTCGCACTAATGACATTGCCATTGACATTGCCATCGGCGACTGTCATCGACTAGACCTCTCCACGCGTGCTATTGATTACTCATACTGTATACCTATCGGTAGTGCACTCTGCAAGCGGCGCTCAACCCGGCGCAGCGATCAGGAAATCGCTTATAGCCGAAGGACATTCGACACCGAAACTATCAAATCTATCGCGTCACGTGGCGTCAGCTGAGGCCATCTTCTGAATGTGGCCCAGCACATCGGGATAGCGCTTGAGGTGCGCGCCACCGTTGAGGTCGATGACCTCACCGGTCATCCAGGATGCCTTCGTCGAACTCAGGAAGAGCACCGCCTCTGCGACATCCTGCGGCGTGCCGACTCGACCCAGCGGCGTGTTCTCGACGTAGTCCTCCAGCACACCGGGAGCCGCCGTCACGAGCGCCGTTAACGGAGTGGTGACGAAGCCCGGCGAGACCGCGTTGACGCGAATCTGTCGCGGGGCAATTCCAGTGCCGCAACCTGCGTCAGCATCGCCAGGCCAGCCTTCGCAGCGCAGTACGCACTCATGCCAGGTGCGGCAAGGCGGGCGTTAAGCGACGATCGACACCAGCGAACCGCCATCGCGTAGCTGACGCCCCGCGTGCTTCATCACCAAAAAAGAACCGGTCAGACAACAGTCGATCACCGCGCGAAACCGCGCCGCGTCCAATTCGATAATGGCGCCGAAGTCGCCGAATCCTGCTGCATTCACTACGACCTCAACCGGGCCGGCCTGCTCGAATAGCGTGGCCACGGTGTCCTCGTCCGTGACGTCTACGGTTGCCGCGGTGTGCGGCGCGCCCAACTCGGCCGCTCGAATCTCGGCTCCTTCCGCGTTTCGGTCGGCGACGATAACCCGACATCCTTCGGCGGCTAGGCCCGCGGCAACTGCAAAACCGATACCCGAGGCACCGCCGACCACGACCGCCAGCCGGTTAGCGGGCTGTGACATAAGCACTCCAATCCGACGTTTGCCCGTACCGCTCCATGCCCATCGGACCCTTGGGCCACTAGCGAAGATACTGTACCGTTGGCCCAACAGTATTACTCACTGGAAATCGAATCGGGAAGCGGCTGATGATGAACCAAGACGACATGATCCTGGTCAGCGTCGACGATCACATCGTCGAACCGCCGGACATGTTCAAGAACCATTTGCCGAAGAAATACATCGAAGAGGCGCCTCGGTTGGTGCACAACCCCGACGGCAGTGATTCGTGGCAATTCCGGGACGTGGTGATTCCCAATGTGGCGCTTAACGCGGTGGCTGGCCGACCGAAGGAAGAGTACGGGCTTGAACCGCAGGGCCTCGACGAGATCCGGCCGGGGTGCTGGCAGGTCGACGAGCGCGTCAAAGACATGAACGCGGGCGGCATCTTCGCGTCGATCTGTTTTCCAACGTTTCCAGGGTTCGCCGGGCGGTTGTTCGTCACCGAGGATCCCGAGTTCAGCCTCGCCTTGTTGCGCGCCTACAACGATTGGCACGTCGAGGAATGGTGCGGCGCCTATCCGGCTCGGTTCATCCCGATGTGTTTGCCCGCAATTTGGGACGCCGAGGCGTGTGCAACCGAAGTGCGGCGCAACGCCAATCGGGGCGTGCACGCGTTGACATTTACCGAGAACCCCGCTGCATTGGGCTACCCCAGCTTCCACGACGAATACTGGACTCCGTTGTGGAAAGCGTTGGTCGACACCAACACGGTGATGAATGTCCACATCGGTTCCTCGGGCCGATTGGCGATCACCGCACCGGACGCGCCATTGGACGTGATGATCACCCTGCAGCCGATGAACATCGTGCAGGCCGCGGCCGATCTGTTGTGGTCAGCTCCGATCAAGAAATACCCAGATCTCAAGATCGGTTTGAGTGAGGGTGGCACGGGCTGGATTCCCTATTTCCTGGAACGGGCGGATCGCACCTTCGAGATGCATTCCACGTGGACACATCAAGACTTCGGCGGCAAGCTACCAAGCGAGGTGTTCCGCGAGCATTTCCTGACGTGCTTCATCAGTGACCATGTCGGGGTTGAATTACGCCACCACATCGGTATCGACAACATCGCGTGGGAAGCCGACTACCCACACAGCGACTCGATGTGGCCCAGCGCGCCCGAGCAGCTATGGGATGTGTTGTCCCGCAACAATGTCCCAGACACCGATGTCCACAAAATGACACACGAAAACGCGCTGCGCTGGTACTCATTTGACCCGTTCAGCCAGATGCCCAGGGAACAGGCGACGGTCGGCGCATTACGGCAGGACGCAGAAGGTCACGACGTGTCCATCCACGCGCTGAGCAAGCACCACACAGGCGAGCGGGACGCGAACGCCCTCGCCAGAGTGACCGGAGTCAACAGCTAGCGATCGCTTCTACGCTGCGACCATTATCGGGGCGACCGCGCCCCAAAGAAACTGAGGTGTCCTAGGTGATCGTGCCTTTCACTTGGAAAGTCACCGGCTGGTTCATGGTCGGGTGGTCGCCCGAGTTTCCCGCGGGCGAAGTCCGGCCGCTGCACTACTTCGGCGAGGACTTGGTCGCCTACCGCGACGAGTCGGGCGAGCTGCACGTGTTGGAGGCACACTGCAAGCACCTCGGCGCCCACATCGGCCATGGCGGCAAAGTGGTCGGCGACTGCGTCCAATGCCCCTTCCACGGGTGGCGGTGGGGCCCCGACGGGACCAACCGATACATCCCGTACCAACCGGACCGGCCCAACAAAGCCCTTACGCTGCGGGTGTTTCCCGTTCGCGAGCAGCACGACTGCGTGTTCATCTGGCACCACCCGGACGGCAAGGAGCCCCAGTGGGAGATGCCGGACATCTTCCTCAAGTTCCCGCAGTTCGAGACCGACCCGGCGAACTACTACCGCGCGTATCCGGAATTCTCTCGGCGCGCCGAACGCGAACCCGTGCACCCGCAAATCGTGCAGGAGAACGCGCCCGACAGCGCCCACTTCGAGTACGTGCACCACGCCACGGTGACGCCGCGGGTGCTGGACTGGAAGATCGTCGACCAGGAATGGCAGTTCACCGCGGGCTGGCCGGACGCTGGCAGCGACAACCCCGATGACATGGCGCTGGTGTTCCACAGCCACCTGTTCGGCCTCGGCGGTGCGATCAGCGTCTTCGAGGGCGCGCAGAATCACCGGCTGATCTTCACCTGCACACCCGTCGACGACGAAGTGTCCGACCTGTTCTATTCAATCTGGTGGCCGCGAACCCCGGGTGACGACTCCCCGGTGCCCGAGGGGAGACTGCGCGATTTGATCGAAAAGCAGTTCCTGTCCACCGTTTTCGACGACCTACAGATCTGGCGCTACCAGAAGTACGTCGAACATCCGCCGCTGTCCAAGGTCGACGCGAAAGGCTATATGGCCCTTCGTAAATGGGCCACCCAGTTCTACGACATTCCGCCCGTCCAACACGCCACCACCTCAGCCTGACAAACAGGGCATGAAAGCAGGAGCCGTGCAAGAAGCCGCCGAAGTCGATCTCTACTATGACCCCTTCGATTTCGATATCGACGACAACCCGTATCCGGTGTGGAAGAGACTTCGCGACGAAGCGCCGCTCTACTACAACGAAAAACACGATTTCTACGCGCTGAGCCGCCACTCCGATGTGTCGCAGGGCCTGTACGACTGGCAGACGTTCCGCTCGGGTCGCGGCACCATTCTCGAGGTCATCAGCAATCAGATGGACGTTCCGCCGGGCCTGGTGCTCTGGGAAGACCCGCCGATACATGACGCCCACCGCAAGGTGATGTCGCGGGTCTTCACCCCGAGGCGGATGAACGCGATCGAACCGCTGGCGCGGGACTTCACCGTTGCCGCGCTCGACCCGTTGGTCGGCTCGGAGTCGTTCGACTTCATCGGAGATCTCGGGGGCTGGATGCCGATGCGCACCATCGGCACCCTGCTCGGAATCCCCGAGCAGGATCAATCGAAGATACGCGACAACACCGACCGGCTGCTCGCTATCAAGGAAGACGGCCCGGACAAATCCCGCACCCGGCCCGGCAGGCAGTTCATGCCGCCGAACATGGAAATGATCGGCGACTACGTCGACTGGCGCGAGAAGCACCCGTCGAACGACCTGATGACCGATCTCATCCAGGCCGAGATACAAGACGAGGACGGCACGACACGCAGGCTCAGCCGCTCCGAAGTGATGACCTACATCAGCACCATCATGGGCGCCGGCAGCGAAACAACCACTCGGCTCATCGGCTTCGTCGGCCAACTGCTTTCCGAGCATCCTGACCAGAGACGCGAATTGGCCGCCAACCGATCGCTAATACCGAATGCGATCGAAGAAGTGCTGCGCTACGAGGCTCCCTCGCCCGTGCAGGCACGTTACGTCGCCGCCGACACCGAGCATTACGGACACACCGTCCGCGAGGGATCGGTGATGCTGCTGATTAACGGGTCGGCCAACCGGGACGACCGGCATTTCGACGACGCCGATCGGTTTGACATCCATCGCCGTGGCAGTCACGTGAGCTTCGGGCAGGGATTGCACTTCTGCCTGGGCGCCGCACTGGCCCGCATGGAGGCGCGAGTCGCTCTCGAAGAGGTACTGACGCGCTGGCCGGATTGGGAGGTCGATTACGCCAATGCCGTCCGAGCACACACCACCAGTGTGCGAGGCTGGGGCAAATTACCTGTGTTCGTCTAGGCCACGGGTTGTGATGAAATCCCAAGCGGCAGTTCTGAAGCTCGATGAGCTGATCACCCGACACCACCGTCTCGATGAAATCGATGACGCCATCAAGCATTTGCGCGAGGGACAGAAAAGAAGGCCGATTACATGGCAAATTGCCTCGATGGCATAGTCGCCTTCAGCATGGGGGCAGCCCGGGGTCAGGGGCGCGCCCACGCGGTGCAGATGGGCGAGCAAAACCACGATGTTTGCTGAATCTGCTGATCAGGCGCTTCTTGAATCTTCGACGGCTCAGTTGTTGTCGTCGATGTATGCCGTTGAGCGGGGTCGTGATTCGATGTTCGACGTCGATGTGTGGAAACGTGGAGCCGACCTGGGCTGGACGGCGTTGCTCGTTCCCGAAGACCTCGGCGGCGGTTCGGTGAGCGGCAATGGCCTGGCCGACCTGACATCGATCGCGTATCAATTCGGCCAGCACGCGGCGCCGGGCCCGCTACTCGGCTCCAACCTCACCGCGTTCGCCCTGGCCCGCTGGGGTTCAGCCGACCAACGCAACGGCACTCTTAGCGAGCTGGTCTCTGGCGCGTCAACCGCAGCGTGGGGCGGCGCGGCAACTGTCAACGGACGCGACCGTGGCCTCGGCAGGATCACTGCGGAGGCTCGCGGGGACGAACTAGTCCTCGATGGCGATGTGGACGCGGTGGAAGAGGCTGCCTGCGCCGCGTACTTCCTCCTCGGCGCTGAAGAACAAGCGGGCCGGTCTTATCTGCTGGTTCCCGCGAGCACTTCGGGTGTGCACTGCATTCCGATGACCGGTGTTGACCTGACCCGCCGCTACCACCGAATAAGCCTGCGCGACGCGCACTTACCCGTTTCGGCGCGGGTCGGCCTACCAACCGAAGGCACCGATTACGACCGAGCGTTGCTCGACATCTGCGCCACTATGCAGTCCGCCGAGATCGTCGGCGCGATGCACCGAGCCTTCGACATGACCTTGAAGTGGACCTTCGAGCGTTATTCGTTCGGACGACCGCTCGGCTCTTACCAGGAGATCAAGCATCGCGTAGCCGACATGCGCACTCAACTGGAAGCGTCCGCGGCCGTCACCGCCCGTGCCGCGTACGCGGTGGGCACGGAATCCTCGACCGCCAGTCAGTGGGCCAGCGCCGCGAAGGCCTATACCGGGTTCTACGGACTGGAGACCATCCAGGATTGCGTCCAACTGCACGGCGGCATTGGGCTAACCTCCGAGCTCGATCTTCACCATTTCCTGCGGCGGGTCGTGGTGAACGCCCACTTATTCGGCACCCCAACTGATTTCATGCAGCGGTTGACGTGGCTGGCCGAAATCGAGGAGGCCAATCGGTGAGCGAAGACATGATCTCGGTTGAAGACTTCGCGGCAGGCTCCCGCGGTTGGATCCCGCAGAACCTTCCTCCAGTGCACCCGCTGACCGGCGAGCTGTTCAGTTCGATCGCGATCAGCGAGGCCGACAAGACTTGGCGCATCCAGCAGAACCGCGACCTGCAACAACGGCTGTTCGACGGCGGTTACGCCGGTATCTGCGTCCCGAAGGAGTATGGCGGGCAAGGATTGACGGCGGCCCACCAAGCCGCTTTCAACAAGGAGATCGCCGGTTACGACTACCCTGCCGAGATCCAGGCCTCGACGTTCATCCCGTGCATGGCGCTGCTACTTGAGTTCGGCACCGAGGAACAAAAGCTGCGGCACATCCCGGCCATGCTGCGCGGCGAGGAAATCTGGGTGCAATTCCTGTCCGAACCCGGGGGTGGTTCCGACGCCGCCGGCGCCACTACCACCGCACAACGCGACGGCGACGCGTGGCGACTGAACGGATCCAAGATCTGGACCACCGCTGCCACCTATGGCGACCGGGCGATATGCCTGGCCCGCACCAATTGGGATGCGCCAAAACACCAGGGGCTGACCGTTTTCAGCGTCCCACTGACCGCCGCGGGTATCGACGTCCGCGAGATCGAACTCCTCAACGGCTCACGCGAGTTCTGTCAGGAGTTTCTCACCGACGTCGTCGTGCCCGACATCGATCGCATCGGCGACATCGACGACGGTTGGACCGTGGTGACGCGCTGGCTCTACCACGAACGCACGATCGCTGGAGGTTCGCCATTCGTCACCGGTGCCGGCAGCCGACCCAACGAGGGCCCCTACGATCCGCATGCCCTCATCACGTTGGCGCGTGAGCTGGGCACGATCGATGACTCGTTGACCCGCACCCGCATCGGGGAAGCGACAATGCTGGCGCTGGTCCGCCGCGCCCTCAGCACGTCGGTCACCAACAAAATGTCGACCGGTGCGCTACCGCACCATGCTGCGGCGATGATACGGCTTTTCGGCGGCACCATGAATACCCGCCGCGCCACCATCGCGGCGGAGATCTGCGGACCCCATAGCGCCGTGTGGGCCGACTCGGAGGGTGCAGCCACCAAGCATTCAGAGCTCGGATTGGGCTATCTGGTACGCCAAGTCGCCTGCATCGGCGGCGGCACAACCGAAATGGCACGCAATGTGATCAGCGAACGGTTGCTCGGCATGCCCAGAGAAGCGCGAAACGATGCTGGGCCGTTCCGTGACGTGCCGCGCGGTCCCCGAGCAACCGAGGGCTGACCGGTGGATGCACTGAGGCGAGCACTCCCCGGGGCCTGGCGCTTAGAGTCTTTCGTCTCCCGCGACGAGAGAACCGGTGTGGAGCGCCGCCCCTTCGGCGACCACCCGGCCGGGCTCATCCTCTATACGACCGACGGCTATATGTCGGCGCAGTTGACTCCCGGGCCCGGCGCTGAGCATGTGGCGTACGCGGGAGCATTCACCGTCGATGAGGAAACGGGCACGGTGCACCACGACGTCATGCTGTCGAGCATGCCGGAACTGCTGGCGCAGCCGCAGTTTCGTCACGCGCAAGTCGACGCCGACCGATTGACCTTGTCCGCGACGCAGACCTCTGCCGAGGGCGTGAGCACGCACAGCACACTGGTGTGGCGTCGAGCGCCCGCGACGCCGAACGGGCCACTGTGACGGTCCGGGTCATACCGTTGGCGTGACTGTCTGCACACATCAGATGCGTTACGCCGAAGTGGTATCGCGCGCATCGAAAAAGAACTCCTGCGCGTTGTTGTACAGATAGTTTTCGCGCGCCTCTTCGGGTAGGTCAAGTGCCAGAACCTCGGGTATTACACGCCGTTGTTTGAGTACCGGCCAGTCCGATCCGAAAATGATCTTCTTCGGGCCCCGCGTACGCATGTAATGCAAGAGGGTCTCCGGCAGGCGTTTGGGTGACCACGCCGATGTCATCAGGCGCAGGTTCTCATACTTGATCAGCAATCGGATGGCCGTGTCCCACCACGGATCCGCGCCATGGATCATGCACAGTTTGAGTTCGGGAAAGCGCACACAGACCCGGTCAAGGTGAATGGGGTTCTGCACCTCGCCTGGGATCGGCGGCCCGGGGATTCCGGTGTTGATGCACAGCGGCAGACCGAGTTCGGCGCACTTGGCGTAGAGCGGGTAATAGACGGCGTCCCCGGGCGGGTACATCCCGTCACCCCAGAAGCTGGGACCGACCGCGGTATAGGCAACGGGCAGGTTTTTGACAGCCGCGGCCAGCTCCGCCAGCGGCTTCACCGGGCGCAGTAGGTTGACGCCGCCCTCGGCCAGCCAGAACCGGTCGGGCCGAGCCTCGGCGAATTTACGGGCCGTCACGTACGGGGCGGCAACGTTATCCATCAGAATGGCCTTCTCGACGCCCTGTTCGTCCATCTCGTCGATCAACTCAGCCATGTCGACGGGAGCGAACATCGACTGCGGGCCTTTGAAATAGTCGTCACGGACTTTGAGCATCCATGTCGGCTGTTGTGCAGTCTCACCAAAATGCACATTCACCAAACAGTCGATCGCCTTGTGAGTCATTCCCATCCTTTTCTCGGAGTGCTTTAGTCAGGCACTGCGGCGTCGGACCGTACCGCGGTCGCCTTGGCCCAGCGATAGTCGGCCTTTCCATTGCCCAAGCGGCGCACCATCGGGACGAAGAGATAATCCTTGGGGGCCTTGAAGCGGGCCAAAGTGGCGACGCAGTGCTCGTGCAATGCCTCTCGTTCGACATCAGTTCCCTTGTGGCACTGGACCAGAGCCACAATCTCACTACCCCACCGGTCGCTGGGCCGGCCTACGACGAGCGCATCGGCGACGCCTGGGTGGGCGCGCAGCACTGCCTCGATCTCTTCGACGAAGACCTTTTCGCCGCCCGTGTTGATCACCAACGAGTCGCGTCCCAGCAGCCGGAAAGTGCCATCGGGTCGTAGCGCCGCCCGGTCGCCTGAGATCACCACCCTTTGACCGTCGACCACCGGAAATGTGGCCAGCGTGGCTTCGCGATCATCGAAGTAGCCCAAGGGGATACGCCCCGAGCGCACCACCCAACCGACTTCGTCCTCCCCCGGCTTCAGGTATCGGTTGCGATCCTCAGAAACCACCCTTGCGCCGGCACCCAACGCAAAGTCGTCACTGAGGCTGCCCGCTTTACTGTGGGCGAAGCCCACATTGCCGGTCTCCGAGGAACCGTAGCCGTTGATGATGGTCAGCTGCGGCATTCTCGCCATGAGGGCTTGCTGATGCTTGGGGTTGGTTGCGGCGCCACCCGTTCCGATCCCGAACAACGATGAGACGTCATAGGGCCGTCGGTCGAATTCTTCGACGAGAGGCGCCGCATAGGCGTCTCCCACCATGGTCAACATGCCGACCTTCTCGCGTTCAACGGCCTCCAAGACCCGTTGGGCGCTGAACTTGGCCCGGTCGTCGTACAGCACGACGGTCTGGCCGCTGAGTGTGCCGGCGAAGGCCGTCCACAGACCCGCGGCATGCATCAGCGGGGATACAGCCATCCACGGTGCCGCGCCGGCAGCACGGACTTTGTCGTGGATCTCGGTGGCGCAGTCGTGATCGGCGCCGGTCATCGACGACACATAGGTGTCGCACTGCCGCCACATCACCCCCTTGGGCCGTCCAGTCGTCCCCCCGGTACAAATCATGATGACGTCGTCCGGTGAGCCGGCGATGACTCGGTCGGGATCACCTTGTAAGACAGCGTCTTCCAGCGCTATCGAGCCCGACAACGCAGCCCCGTCCGTGCCATCGTCGACCTCGATCAGCAACTCTGCCGACTGCGGTGGCAACACGTCAGCAAACTTTGCGCCCAGGCTGCGGTGATACACGATGGCGCGCGGCTTGACGTATTCAAGAAGATCGGCGACCTCGCCAGGGGAGTAATAGTGATTGATATTTACCGGAACGGTGCGGGCCTTCAGGCAGCCGAGGACCATATCCGGGTACTGGTCGTTATACATAATCAGTGCGACGCGGTCTTGGCCACACTCCCAGTTATCGAGCTGTGCCCGCTCCCGGCGTACACCGAATCCTTTGTCCGCCAGAAAGTTCGCGAATCGTCGAGTCTTGGTGGCCATTTGCGCGAAGGTGGTGCGGCGGTCCCCGCAGACGGTCATCTCCCGCTCGGGAATCGCCTCAGCGATGGTGTCGACAACCGCCCCTATCGTCCACTCGGGCATCGGCAACATCCTCGTTGGTCGGTCGCCCACCTCGCACAACCAAGACACGGGTGTCGGCATCGAATGGATACTGTATACCTAACGGTAGCGCCTTCCGCAAGTGACCTTTACCGGTCATAAGCACCCAAAATGATGCAGAATGCCATCTTGCGACCCACCGGGGTTTCCAGCCTGCCAAACGGCGACCGTTCGCTCATTGGAATTGATTACTGTATTGGCTACGGGACGGTTTCCGGTAACATCACGATGTGTCGCTGAGCGACGACACACCCACGACGCCGCGATCGACCGTGCCGTGGCCGGTAGACGACGGAGGTGCCTCGAGTGGGAAAGCCAGCGACCGCCCTCAACCGCCGCCGCGAGCGCGGGTCTATCAGCCCTGACGGGATCATCAAGGGCGCCTTCGAGCTTGCCGAGCAGCTGGGTATCGACAAGATGAGCATGCCGGTGCTGGCCAAGCATCTGGGCGTCGGCGTGACGAGCATCTATTGGTACTTCCGAAAAAAGGACGAGCTGCTCAACGCGATGGCCGACCGCGCACTAAGCGAGGATGTTTTCGCAACACCCTATGTCGAAGCCAGCGATTGGCGCGCCAGCCTGCACCACCATGCCAACGACATGCGTGCGACGTTCATGGCCAATCCAATTCTGTGCGACCTGATTCTGATCCGGGGGGCACTGAGCCCCAACGCCGCGCGGCTGGGCATGCTCGAAGTGGAGAAGGCAATCGCCAATCTGGTGGAGGCGGGGCTCAGACCCGAAGATGCCTACGAGACGTATTTGGCGGTGACCGTCCATGTGCGCGGATCGGTGGTGCTGCACCGGCTCGGCCAAAACACCAGTGAGCCTGATGGCGAGCCCGACACCGCCGACACGGCGAACACCCCTATTTATCGCGAATCCACCCCGTTATTGGCGCAATCCAAAGCCCAAGACCGCAGAATCGGGATACCCGGGGACCGGAACTTTGAGTATGTCTTGCAGAGCATTCTCGACCGTGCACAACAGCAGATCGAGCGATATCGCGATCCCGTCTCCGGCGCGTGACAGCCGGCGCGCGGTAGGCCGGAGGGTACTTCTCGTAAGCGAGCTACCGGACGTTCAAGAACCGAGATTCAGCGGAAGACGTGGCGCGACTTGGATTCACCCGCGCGGGATGCCGAAGTGCCCTACAAAGTTCCAGTGGATGTCTCGCTGGGATGGGTCCGCACTCCCCTTCCCGAGTTCGCCGGCCACAGCTGTCGCGACGGTGTGATCATCAGCTGAGGCCGAGCCGTTCTTCGAGCAACCCCACTGCGTCGAGATCCTCGATCGCTTCGGTGGTGCGGATCATGGCCGGTCGTGCAATCTCGATCGGCTGCCACTTGGATCCCATGGCCGCAGTGGAGGTCGCAGCGATCCACGAGTACACCGAAAACAGGCGGTACTGTTCGCGCGCAGTGGCCTCGTCCACCGTGCAACCATGCGCCTCGAAGGTGCGTCGATACAGGCTGAGCAGGTCATCCTCGTTAGTACGACGTAACTCGGTGGGGATTGAATTGCACATGAAGTAGGCGAAGTCTCGTATTCCCGGTCCCCGACTGGCCACGGCCCAGTCGTAGAAACCGGTGCGGCCGTCGTCGACGAACAGGTTGCCGATGTGGCTGTCCCCGTGGATCAGGGTGTGCTTGCCTTGGGCGAAAAGAGTCACGACCTCGAAGTTGCGTTCGATGTACATTTCGGCCAAACGCCGGAACACAGAAGGCATTTCGGCACCGAACTTGTCAAGGGCCATCTTGATAAACATCGACCGGCGAGCCGCGACCTTAGGATCGTCCGGCTTGGCCCGCATTCCTTCGGCCGTCCGCAGCCATGGCAGCTGGCGGTCCTGGTAAGCCGCGTGCAACTTGGCAAGTTCCTCGACGGTGGAGTGCGCCACTTCCAGGATGTCGTCGTCGGCGGTGGCCGGAAACCGACACCCGGAAGCGGTCAGGTCCTCCAGCACCATCACGAACGCCCCGTCCGCGGCCTGATACGCGCTGTGCCAAACACGAGGAGCCCGCACTGGCAGCTCGCCGCCGATGTTGGCGTACACCCGCGCCTCGGCCACACCCAGGCCGACCTGCCGGATCAGGTCGCGCTGATCTTGCGCGAACGGCTGCAGCTTGACGAACAGCGTCTCGGGTACCGCGCCCCCCGCAGTGAGCCGAACCCGTGCTCGGCCGGTGGTGCCCGAGTGGGCGTCTATCACGTCAACCGCGCTGACATCGCAGTCCAGCGCCTGGCTGAACCACCCCGCCGTGAGGTCACTGAGCTCGGCCGGTATCGGGACGCTATCGGCTGACACCTTGGTGGTCATCAAGCCACTCTAAAGGTGGGCGCGAACCCGATCCGGGATAGTTGTGCTCGATTCGTACTCGATGCGGTGGTCGGGCATCCGCGGCAAGACCGCCGAGACGATGACATTGAATTCCAGCGGAACTCGAGGGATCGTGGTTGCCGGACACCCATGGCAGCAGCACGCGGTCACCGCGCCGAAAGGCCTGTCCTACCACCGATACCTCGGACAGTGCGGTTCGCGGTCGCTCGCACCGGGTGAACCAACTGCGCTTTGACGCGGGCAGCACTGTCAAAATCTTTAGTTTTATGAAGCCGATGGCCGGAATAGTCGGGTCCTACGGCCCGTTGACCGCGGCATGGCCGAATTCGACGCTCGAGTGCTGCTGAGCACCGAAACTGTCGATGCGTGGGACGTGGTCTGCCCCGGCCGGTGGCGGGAAGCGTCTGCTGAAGAACTCGCCACTAAAACACATCTAGTGTTTCCGTATCGCGGAACCTACGTGCACCGCGTCGGTCTTAGGGATCACGTCGCCGAAGCAAATCGAGTTGTGTTCATCAATGAGGGCGAACCTTATCGGGTCAGTCACCCGGTCGAAGGCGGTGATGCAACGCTCTCGATCGGAGTCGACGCGGCCACTCTATTGGAGCTCACACCAGCCGAGTACCGCCACCCGCGGGGGCGGGCGTCGTTCAACCGTTCCGGGTTGCGGATCGACACCCGCGCGCAGGCCCTCGCAACGGAACTCCGCCACCGCCTTCTGCGCGACACCATCGATCCCCTGACAGCGGAGACACTCACGCTGGAACTCATCCGACACACACTAAGCACCAACACATTTCATGCCGCGCGCCATACAAACGGAAGACCCAAAAAGATCGCTGATCGCGCCAAGCTCATTCTGCATTCCGACCTCAGCCGCCGGTGGACGCTGAAAGATGTCGCCGCTGATATCGAAATCTCTCCCGTCTATCTCACCGACGTGTTCCGCCGCGTCGAGGGCGTACCGCTCTACCGCTACCACCTCCAGTTGCGGTTGGCGCGAGCACTCTCCGTGCTCGCCGATTGCGACAGCCTCGCTCAGCTCGCGCTCGATTTGGGCTTCAACAGCCACAGCCACTTCAGCGCCGCGTTCAAACAGACGTACAAGCAATCGCCATCCAAATTTCAACGAGCCATCCGCGGACAGAGCTAAAGATTCTGACAGCGCTCGACACCGCTTTTGACGTATCGTCCAACAGCCAAGTCTGAGAGGAATTTTCATGGACCAAGCCAGCAAAGCCCGTCGCTTGGCGGAACTTCACGCCCAGGACACACCCCTTGTCCTCTTCAACGCCTGGGATGCCGGCAGCGCCAAAGCGATTGCCGAAGCGGGGGCATCTGCGATCGCAACCGGCAGCTGGTCGGTCGCTGCGGCCCAAGGCTACGGAGACGGTGAGGAAATCCCGTTCGAGCTGGCGGCGCAGATCATTGCCCGTATCACGTCGACCGTGGACCTACCCGTCACCGCAGATTTCGAAGGCGGATACACCGACGACGACGGGCGGTTGGCCGACAACATCAGCCACCTGCTAGATCTCGGGATCGTCGGAATCAATTTCGAAGACCGCGTCGTCAAGGGGTCGGGACTGTACGACATCGATCGCCAGGCTGCCCGCATCGCGGCGATCCGGAAGGCCGCTGTCGCGAAGGGGATTCCGTTGTTCATCAATGCCCGCACGGATCTGTTTCTCGGCCAGGGCAATGACCCGGAATCCATGATCGACGCCGCCTTGGACCGAGCCGGTGTCTATGCCGACGCCGGTGCGTCCGGATTCTTCATTCCGGGCCTGCAGCAGGATTCACTCATCGCCCGAATCTGCGAGGGCACCAATCTTCCGGTCAACGTGATGGTCATGGGCGGGGTGTCCTCCAACGACCGCCTCGCAGAGATCGGCGTCCGACGCATCAGTTACGGACCACTCCCCTTGATCAACACCATGAGTGCGTTAGGGCAAGAAGCGGCGAAGCTGTATTGACGAAGAGCAACATAACCCAGATTCACGAGCCGAGCTTCTTTGACGACGAGTCCGAGCCCGAGGCGCCGAAGTTCAACTTCGATGCCTTCGACACCGCCACCGAACACCGGTTGGACGACCATTCGTCGATTACCCACGTGCGCGGGCTAGTGACCGGTGATCAGGAACTGATGCATCAGCTGAGTCATTTGCGTGGGTGGGAACAGCGGCGGCGCTGGATGTATGAGCGCGTCGTTGATGAGCCTCGATTAACGCATGAATACCGCGACCTCGCCGCCGCACCCACGTTCCTGATCGCCATCGCGGATACACTCAGTGATTACTGCGGAGTGCGGTACGACCGGATTTGGATGAACTGGTATCGCGACAATCGCGACAGTACGAGCTGGCACGCCGACCGCCCGGCCAATATCCCTGAGACAGCGACGATTCCAGTGCTCAGCCTGGGAGCCCCGCGCCGCTTCTTGATCCGCCCTTATGGAGGCGGACAAAGCACGGCGTTTACACCCCTTGGCGGTGACGTCCTCATCATGCGAGGCCGCTGCCAACGCGACTGGCAACACAGCGTGCCCAAACAGCAGAAGCCGGCAGGCGCACGCATGAGCCTGAACTTCAGCAGCAGCGAACAACTCGTCGCGTAGACGACGCGGTGGACTTGCCGGCAACTCGAGTCGCTCCTTGCCAAGCAAGATGCCCGAGCACCATCACGCTCTGTTCAACAGCCGAGCTTCGTCCCCCCACTGGCGGTAGTACTCTCCGACCAAATACGCTGTCTCCGTGCGCATTTTGGCAACCTGCTGCGGCTCCGTCGCGTGATTCACGAAATCGCGCCGGTCGAACCACATCATCTTGGTTTGGTAGCGCTCGCTCGGATACGGCGCTGCGGGAATGCTTGCCACTACGCATCCGGTCGAGCGCCAGCGGTTCAGCACATACGCGGCGGCTGTGGCCATGCAAAATTGGACGTCAAGCAAGGCCGTCACATGGCCGGCGGTGCGAGCCAGGGCAGCGGTAAGGCAACGGTCTTGATCTCCCTCGTCGGTCACCCAGGCCGACTTCATCTCCAAGACGCCGAACGGAACGCGGTCGTTGATCATGCTGCGGACAGCTTGTTGGCCCGGCTGCCCCTCCCATTCGACGACTGCGTGCGAGTCCTCGGCCGATTGCAATGGTCCAATTCCTCGGACGCCTGCCACCATCTTTCCGGTGTCATCGATCACGCCGAAGTAGACGAGGGTGTCGGCTCCGCTGCGCAGTGCGTCGGAGTCGAGAGCACACTCGACGCCATGCTTGCTGTAGCTGAGGTGCGCGCCCACCGAGTACTCGGCCCACAAGTCGGGGTCGGCCGATGGTGTCGAAATCACCAACGTGCAGTCGGTGTCGGGGTCACGCCAGGCGATGGGTTCCCGCAGACGGAATCCGTCGACGTTGAGGGTGTTCAGTGGTGCTGCGCTCATGGGCGTCCTCAAGGTGCCAGGGCGCCGACTTCGAGTTTGTGTATCCAAGCGCCGTTAATACGTATCGGATGAATTTTTAGCCATCCACCAACTACGTCCCCGCCGGTTTCTTATTAGCCGTCCTGCTCCCTTTCTTTTTGCCGACTATCAGACTCGAGGAATAAGATCAGTGAGCGGACCGCGACTTATCATATTACAAAGCTCACGGCATTTCACCGGCCGGTCGGCTCCCGCGAAACGCCCGTCACCTGCTGACGCGTGCTCTCTGGCGAGCGATCTGCAGTCGGCTCGCCGCGAGTTTTGCAACTGTTTGGACCGGTAGGAAATGCAAATTCGGAACCGTGGCCAATGGGCACGCCGAAACTTAAACGTAAAGCAAATTGCGATCGTATAAATTTCGATTTCGGCCCATTTCAAGTCTTCGCGACTTCCGCCACCTCATGACCGACGGAACATGACTGACGGTGTTGCGCTGCGGCACAACGGGATCGGCTCGCATGGGAGCCGCCTCGGCGGAGGATCGCGGACCCGCGGTTCCGAGGCCCCACAGCATCGAATTCAACACATGTCTAATTGCGGTGCCGGATTTCCTTTGAGCGTTCCTGTGAACGCACGATCCTAAAAACAGGATTTCGATTGGTGGAGCTAAGGGGACTCGAACCCCTGACCCCCACACTGCCAGTGTGGTGCGCTACCAGCTGCGCCATAGCCCCAAGAAGTTGTGCTCATCGAAGCTACACCACAGTCAACTGTCCTTCAAAGTTGCTGCTCAGGCTGCCTCAGCGGCGGCCTGAGACGGCAAGGGATCAGACACCGGATCGAGCGCCGGGCGCGTTTCCGGTGCCAGCACCCACCCGACGGCGGCGATCAGCAGGACCACCCCGCTGATCCCGAAGTCCCAGCCGTAGCTCAGCTGCTCGGCGACCCAGCCGACCGTCATGGAGCCGATAATCGCGCCCAAATCGGACGACATCTGCACTGCCGCCACCGGAGCGCCCGCGCGCGCCTCGCTACCGAGGATGTCCGCGACCGCGGCCTGCAGCGGTGACATGAAGATGCCTGTCGTCACCCCCGTTACACAGGACACGACCAGAAACGCCGGCAGCGAGGATATGGCGCCCAGCCAAGCGGTCGCCACACCCGACACCGCCAGACCGAGGATCAACAACGTGCGCCGTCCCACGCGGTCGGACAAATAGCCGCTAGGAATGACGGCCAGGGCATTGCCGCCCGCGAACGCCGCAAGCACTACGCCGGTGATGCCGACGCCCCGGTGCATGACATCGGAGACGAATAATGGGACCAGCGCGACGCGAAGCCCGAACGCCGACCATCCCATCGCGAAATTGGACAACAGTGCCGACAAGTACGCCCGGGACCGCAGGGCCTCCCGCATCGTCACCGTTGACTGCGTCGGCGCCGAGGGCGCGGCAAGCTCCGAATGCCGCAAGCCGAAGAACAGCACCACCGCCACGCCAAGCATCGCAACGCCGTAGAAGATGAACGGGGCCGTCAACCCCCAACCCGCGGCCAGGCCGCCAACCGCCGGCCCACCGACCGCGCCCAGCATGAATGACGTCGTGAACAATCCCGCCACCCGTCCACGGGCATCGGGCGGGCTGATGTGAATCATCAGTCCCAATGCCGAGACGTAGAACATCGTCGACCCGATGCCGCTGAGGACACGGTAAAACAGCAGTTGCCAATAGTCCTGGGAGAACGCACACGCGGCGGTGGCCAATCCCACGATCAGCAATCCGGCGATGTAGATCCGCCGCTCGCCCAACCGCTGCACGAGCAGCCCGCTGATCGGTGCAAAACACAGCCGGCTCACCGAAAATGCAGTGACCAAGAAGGTCACCGCCGTGATGGTGACCCCGAAGGTCCGCGCAAAGGTCGGCATCGCCGGCGAGATGACTCCGTATCCCAGCGCGACCATGATATTCGCCCAGCTGAGGATCCACACTTCGCGCGGTAGCGGCTTAGAAAGGGGCCCGCGCCCCCCGGGGCGGGCGAGACGCAGGGAACAAGTCACCCGATCACTTTATTAACCACCTCGCGCGCGGCTTCCTGCACCTCTGTCAAATGCCCGGGTCCGTTGAAAGACTCCGCGTAGATCTTGTAGATGTCCTCCGTGCCCGACGGCCGTGCGGCAAACCACGCGTTGGCCGTCGTCACCTTCAATCCGCCCAGCGAGGCGCCGTTGCCCGGCGCAGCGGTCAACTTTGCGGTGATCGACTCCCCGGCCAACTCGGTGGCGGTCACCTCATCGGCCGACAACTTGGAGAGCCGGGCCTTCTGGTCCCGGTCAGCGGGCGCGTCCACCCGCGAGTAGAACGGCGTGCCGTATTCGTCGGCGAGCTCCTGATAGCGCTGCGAGGGCGTCTTGCCCGTAACGGCCAGGATCTCCGAGGCCAACAAGGCGAGGATGATGCCGTCCTTGTCCGTGGTCCACACGGAACCGTCGCGACGCAGGAACGACGCCCCGGCCGACTCCTCGCCACCGAAGCCGATGGTGCCGCCGATCAATCCGTCGACGAACCACTTGAACCCAACCGGCACCTCCACCAGCTTGCGACCGATGCCCGCGACCACCCGATCGATGATCGACGAGCTGACCGCGGTCTTACCGACGGCGATGCCGTCCGGCCAGGACGGCCGATGCGTATAGAGGTAATCAATCGCCGCCGCCAGATAGTGGTTCGGGTTCATCAGTCCCCCGTCCGGGGTGACGATGCCGTGCCGGTCGGAGTCGGCGTCGTTTCCGGTGGCGATTTGGTAGTGGTCTCGGTTGGCGATTAGCGAGGCCATGGCATCCGGCGAGCTGCAGTCCATCCGGATCTTGCCGTCGTGGTCGAGCGTCATGAACCGCCACGTCGCATCGACCAGCGGATTGACGACGGTCAGCTCGAGCTTGTGCCGCTCGGCGATCGCGGCCCAGTAGTCCACGCTGGCCCCGCCCAGCGGGTCCGCGCCGATCCGCACTCCCTCCTTGCGGATGACGTCGACATCGACGACGCTCACCAAGTCGGCCACATAGGCATCCATGTAATCGTGACGTTGGGCGGTCTCCAGCGCCCGCGCCAACGGCACCCGCTTCACCTCGACTCCCCGGCCACGCAGAATCTCGTTGGCGCGCTTGGCTATTGCGTTGGTCGCGTCGGTGTCCGCGGGACCACCATTGGGCGGGTTGTACTTGAAGCCGCCGTCATAGGGAGGGTTGTGTGACGGTGTCACGACGATCCCGTCGGCCAGCGCCTCGGTGCGGCCGCGGTTGTAGGTGAGAACGGCGTGGCTGACCGCCGGAGTGGGCGTGTACCTGTCGGCCGAGTCGATCATGACGACGACATCGTTAGCGGCGAGCACCTCGAGCGCCGACACCCATGCCGGTTCCGAAAGGCCATGTGTGTCACGCCCAATGAACAACGGCCCGGTGGTGCCGTGTGCGCCGCGATACTCGACGATGGCCTGGGTGATCGCGAGGATATGCGCCTCGTTGAACGCCCCGTGAAGCGCCGAGCCGCGATGGCCCGAGGTGCCGAACGCCACCGACTGGGCGACGTCGTCGGGATCGGGTTGTAGCGAGTAGTAGGCCGTTATTAGATGGGGCAGATCGACAAGGTCTTCGGGCAGGGCCGGCTGGCCGGCGCGCGGATGGGCCATGCCTACCGATTCTGCCCTTGCTCCACTCTCATGTCGCTCTATGCTGCGAAGCGTTCACCGGCTGGAAAGGATTTCAACAGTGGCAGACCGCGACTATCGGGAGTTGGCCGCGATTTTCGCCGGTGGAGCGCTGGGCGCTTTGGCCAGGGCCCTGCTGGGCACGCTCGCGGCTCCCGATCCGGCGCGCTGGCCATGGCCGACGTTCGTCGTCAACATCGTGGGCGCTTTTCTGGTGGGTTACTTCACCACCCGACTGTTGGAGCGGTTGCCGTTGTCGAGCTATCGGCGCCCGCTGCTCGGCACGGGATTCTGCGGCGGGTTGACTACCTTCTCGACGATGCAGGTCGAAACGGTGCGAATGATCGAACACGGCCATTGGGGACTGGCGGCCGCCTACACGATCATCAGCATCGCATCGGGATTGTTGGCGGTGCACTTGGCCACGGTGGTGGTACGTCGGGTGCGGATTCGCCCATGACGACGGTGTTGGTGTGGACCGGCGTCCTGCTCATCGGCGGCATCGGCTCGGTGACCCGCTTCCTGGTGGATCGCACGATCACGCGCCGCGCGGCCCAGCCGTTTCCGTTGGGCACGCTGACGGTGAACATCACCGGCGCCGCACTGCTGGGGTTCTTGGGCGGGCTGGCGTTGAGCAAGGACGCGGCCCTGCTGACCGGCACCGCCTTCGTCGGCGCGTACACCACGTTCTCCACCTGGATGCTGGAAACCCAGCGGCTGGGCGAGGAGCGTCGAACGTGGGCGGCGACCGCCAATATCGTCGTCAGCGTCGTCCTTGGTGTTGCCGCGGCGCTAGTCGGACAATGGATCGCGGAGCAGATTTGAACCAGCCGAGCTTGAAGTTGACTGCCTACTTCGCCGAACGCCAACGCGCGGCCCACGGAGGCCGGTTTCTGGCCGATTCGATGTTCGATCTGTTCGGTGCCCGAGACATCGCGAGCAGCGTAATGCTGCGCGGCATCGCCAGTTTCGGGCCTAGCCACGATCTTCGCAGCGACGTATCGCTGAGCCTGTCCGAGGACCCGGCCGTGGCCATTGCCGCGGTCGACGTCGAGCCGAAGATCCGCTACCTGGTCAACGACGTGACCGCAATGACCGACCGCGGATTACTGACCCTGGAACGTGCCCGACTGGTCACCCGGCAGCAGGGCACCGATGCGCTCCGCAACTTCGACAGCCACAACGGCGATGCCGCGAAGCTCACGGTCTACGTGGGCCGTCAGGAGCGCGTCGCCGGAAAGCCGGCGCAGTACGCGATATGCGATCTGCTCTATCGACACGGATTTGCCGGTGCCATAGTGCTTCTCGGCGTCGATGGCACCGCGCACGGCGAGCGCTGCCGGGCCCGCTTCTTCGCCCGCAACGTCAATGTCCCGCTGATGATCATCGCCATCGGATCGACCGAGCAAGTTTCAACCGCCGCAACCGAACTCGCCAGCCTGGTGCCCAACCCGTTGCTGACCGTCGAACGAGTCCGACTTTGCAAACGCGACGGTGAGCTATTCGCGCGCCCGCAAGAGTTGCCGGAGACGGACGGTAACGGTCGCCCCCTTTGGCAGAAGCTGATGGTGTACACCGCCGAAGGCATCACACACGACGCGCTGCCGATCCATCGCGCGCTCGTGCAGCGGCTGCTGCGTTCCGGGACGGCTAGCGGGGCGACAGTGCTGCGCGGAATCTGGGGATTCTATGGTGATCACAAACCACACGGGGACAAGATGTTTCAGATTGCCCGGAGGGTGCCGGTAACCACGATCATCGTCGATACGCCGGATTCCATCGCGCACAGTTTCGATGTCGTCGACGAGCTGACGACGCGCCACGGGCTGGTGACCAGTGAGATGGTTCCGGCTGCGCTGTCGCTGGGCGAGGGGCAGCGCTTCGGTGACATCTCGCTGGCGGAGCACGACTACTAAAAGTTGTCGGTGGGGCCGCTTAGGATCGCAAGATGTTCGAATCTCTAGTGGCAGTCGATCCGGCGGCTGGCGAGTCGGCGTTGGTTGAGCGCATCGCTGAGTTGGAGCGGGTCAAGTCGGCGGCCGCGGCGGGTCAGGCTCGGGCGGCTGCCGCTCTGGAGGCGGCGCGTCGTGGCGCTGAAACCGCGGCGGGTGTGCCCGCTGCGCGGCGCGGTCGGGGACTGGCTCATGAGATCGCGCTAGCCCGGCGGGATTCGCCGGCGCGGGGTGGGCGGCATCTGGGTTTTGCCAAGGCGCTGGTGCACGAGATGCCGCACACCCTGCATGCGCTGGAATCCGGGGCACTTTCGGAGTGGCGCGCCACCTTGATCGTGCGCGAAAGCGCCTGCTTGGACGTCGAGGACCGGCGCGTGCTGGATGCCGAGTTGTGCGGCGACCCAGCGGGCCTGGACGGGATGGGCGATGCGCGGGTGGCCGCTGCGGCCAAGGCGATCGCCTACCGGCTGGATCCGCATGCCGTGGTCGACCGGGCGGCCAAGGCCGAGGAAGAACGCACCGTCACCCTCCGGCCCGCACCCGACACCATGACGTATCTGAGCGCGCTGTTGCCGGTAGCCCAGGGCGTCTCGGTGTATGCGGCGTTGCGCCGTGAAGCAGACCTTCGCGGCGACGGGCGCTCGCGTGGGCAGGTGATGGCGGACACCCTGGTCGAGCGCGTCACCGGCCGCGCGGCGCAGGTTGCGACTCCGGTCGCGGTCAACCTGGTACTCACGGACGAGACGTTGTTGGGCGGCGACAGCACGCCAGCCGACATGTGTGGCTATGGCCCCATCCCGGCGGCTGTCGCCCGCGCGATGGTGGCGCGCGCCGCTGACGACCAACGGTCCCGAGCAACGCTCCGCCGGCTTTATGCTCATCCCCGCTCTGGGGCGCTGGTGTCGATGGAGTCACGCGCGCGGCTGTTCCCCCGCGCCCTGGCCACTTTCATCGAGCTGCGCGACCAGCGCTGCCGCACTCCCTACTGCGATGCCCCGATTCGACATCGCGACCATGCCCAACCCTGGGCTGAAGGCGGCGATACCACGGCGCTTAACGGGCTCGGGTCATGCGAGAGCTGCAACTACGCCAAAGAAGCCGACGGCTGGCGGGTACGCACCGGCGTCGACGCAAACCACACTCACACAGCGGAATTCACCACACCAACAGGAAGACGATACCGATCAGGGGCCCCACCACGCGCACCGGCGATCACGATCAGTGACGTCGAGGTTCGAGTCGGCATCGCAATCGCTCGGCACGCCGCCTAGCCTGAACTCCGTCCGCCGGTGAGGCGCTCGACGTCGATGACTTCACCGCGATTGATGCTGACCCAATCGCGCCCATCGAGGTATGGACGCAGGCTCCTGCCGATGAGTTCGGCGTCGGCCGGTGTCTTCGGTCGTTGTAGCTCGTAGACGTGCGGCAGTTCGGCCATGCCGGCCACGACGTTCCACAGCGTCAGGGCGTCCGGTCCGGTCGGCGGGTCCACCAGTACCGGCCCAAACAGACACTGCCCCAACATAAACAGCGTCGGCACTCCATACCCGCCCGCGTCGACGACCCGCTGATGCTCGGCGCGAACGTCATCATGGGTGGTCGGATCGTCCAGCGCCGCATCGAAAGCCTGCTCTTCGGCACCGATCTCGCTCAATAGGCGCCGCGCGACGGCGGGATCGTGCGGTTTGCCGCCTGCGACGTGCAGTTCGTGTCCGATCGCCGCGTACCACCGGTCCAGCAGCGCCATGTCGGTTCGTCGCAGCATCGCGCCGATGCGCATCAGCGACCAACCGTAGGACCAGTCCCGTTCCCACGGGTGTTTCTTGCCCTCTACCCGGTTGATCTCCTCGAGGCTGAAGAACCGCCAATTGACGGTGATTCCCAGTTGCTCACGGACATCACGGATCCACAGCGAGGTCTGATAAGCGAACGGGCACATGGGGTCGAAGTGAAAATCCACCACGACGTTCATCATTCGACCGCCGGCTGTCTGGCCGTCAATGCGGCGAAGATCGCTGCGTTAGCGGCCGCACCGACAGTCGCGACACTCAGATCGCGGGCCTTGGCGTGGAAACCCACGGCCAGCACGAAATAAATCGTGAGCATCGCGGTGGTCAGCCGCGCGAGCCCGGGTGACCATCGCGCCGAGAGTAGACCGATCGCCGCGGCGGCCTTGATGGGTGCGAATATCCACCGGTGTTGACGCGGAAAATTGATCGCGTCCAGCACTTGCGTCACGAACGGCAGCGGAATGGCATCGCCCACCGCGCTCGCCGCCAAGTAAGCCGCCAACACGTCATAGGTCCGTGACGACGCCATGATCTTCTCCCGTTCCCTCAGTAGTGGTAGGTGTCCGTCGGGGCGGGGCTGTGCACCTTCTCGTCGTCGAATTCGGACGCTTCGATGCCGTACGCGCGCGCCAGGTCGAGGATCTTGGTGGCGCGAGCGATACGCGGCAGGTCTGAGCCGTTGCGGATCTCTCCCCCGTCACGTTCGAATTCGGCGAAAAACTCTTTTGCCCAGGCGATTTCGTCCTGCGACGGCGACAAGCCCTCATTCACCACCGAACATTGGTCCGGCGTAAGGCAGATCTTGCCGGTCATCCCAAATTCGACAGAAACGGCAGTCGCTTCGATGAGCTTCAACGCGTTGGAGCCAATGGTCGGGCCGTCGATGGCGCTGGGCAGGCTGGCTGCCTTAGCGGCGATGGTGAAGCGTGAGCGTGCGTAGGCCAGCGTGGTCGGGTCCTCACCGAAACCCGTGTCGCGACGGAAGTCGCCGATGCCGAAGGCGAGCCGGAAAGTGCCTTTGGTGGCGGCGATCTCGGTGATGCGCTCCAGGCCCCGGGCCGTTTCGACCAGCGCCACGATCGGCACATTGGGCAGTCGTCTCGCCGTTTCGGTGACGTGGTCCACCGATTCGACCATCGCCAGCATCACCCCGCCGACCGAGATGTCGGCCAGTGCGGCGATATCGTCCGCCCACCAGCGTGTGCCGAAACCGTTGATGCGGACCCAGTCGGCGTTACCGCCGCCGAGCCAGCGCACGACGTTGTCGCGGGCCGCGTCCTTGTCTTTGGGTGCGACCGCATCCTCGATGTCGAGAACGACGATGTCGGCGCGAGACTGCGACGAGGACTCAAACCGGTCGTCATGCGCGCCGTTGACCAGCAGCCAACTGCGCGCCAGCACCGGATCGATACGTGAACCGACATCGGCGGGATCCCCCGCGTGGCCACCGACCTGCTCATGCATTGATTGATCTGCCGTCATGTTCAACCTCACCGATTTTGAGATCGCTACTGACCTAGCCCCTAACCGTAGCGACACCGCGGAGGCCGATCGTCACCGTATGGCGTTTAGACGTCGCTGCGCCGGGTACGCGTTACCAGCGGCGTGCAGCCCATTCGCCCGCAGTACTCCGCTCCCCTATTACCGGAGGTGAATCGGCGTGGCCGAGATGATCATTCAATCGCCTGACGAAGTCATCGCGTTCCTTAAAGCACAGCACAATCTCATCGAGGACATGTTCGACGAAGTTCTGCATGCGTCTGACCCCGAGGCGCGCGAAAAGCCGTTCGTCAAGTTGCGCCAGTTGCTCGCCGTGCACGAGACAGCCGAGGAAATGGTGGTCCATCCCCGTGCGCGGCGCGAACTCGAAGCCGCCGACGAGATCGTCGATGCCCGGCTCAAAGAAGAGCATGACGCCAAGGAACTGCTGTCACACCTTGAGAAGATTGACATCACCTCGCAGGAGTTCATCGATGAACTCACCAAGCTGCGAGAGGCGGTACTTGAGCACGCCGAGCATGAGGAGAGCGACGAATTTCCGAAACTGCAGCGCACACTCGACGCCGACGACCTCAAGCGTATGGGCACAGCGGTGCGAGTGGCCGAGGCGATCGCACCGACGCGCCCGCATGCCGGCGTGGAATCGGCCAAGCTGAATTTCGCCGTCGGACCGTTCGCCTCGATGCTCGACCGCGTCCGTGATGTGATCCAACAGGCAACCGGCTAGCCGACTCTCCGTAGTCTGGTGAGGTGAGCGTTGCACCGGACACGACGGTCGTCCTGCAGGACCGCTTTTCCCGCGAGCTGCCAGAACTGGGTGTCCGCTGGCAGGCCAAAGCGCCAACCGACCCGCATTTGCTCGTGCTCAACGAGCCGCTGGCCGCGGAGCTTGGCCTCGACGCCGCATGGCTGGAAACCCCCGACGGGCTTGCGTTCTTGGTCGGCAACCTGATTCCCGATGGTGCCGCTCCGGTAGCCCAGGCATACGCCGGGCATCAATTCGGCGGCTTCGTCCCGCGGTTAGGCGACGGGCGGGCGCTACTGCTCGGCGAGCTCGCCGGTGCCGACGGGCACACGGTCGATATCCACCTCAAAGGTTCCGGGCCCACGCCGTTCGCCCGCGGAGGCGATGGCCTTGCCGCAATGGGACCGATGCTGCGTGAATACCTCGTCAGCGAGGCGATGCACGCTTTAGGTGTCCCCACCACACGCTCCTTGGCCGTAGTGGCTACGGGCCGCCCGGTACAGCGCGACACGCTACTGCCGGGCGCCGTGCTCACCCGAGTCGCCAGCAGTCACCTGCGGGTGGGCAGCTTCCAATACGCCGCGTTCACCGGCGACGTCGACCTGGTCCGTCGACTCGCCGACCACGCGATCGCCCGTCACTATCCGTCCGCCGCGAAGGCGGAAAACCCCTACCGCGCGCTGTTCGAAGCGGTGACCGCGGTGCAGGCAGCGTTGGTTGCCCGATGGATGCTGTTCGGGTTCGTCCATGGGGTGATGAATACCGACAACGTGACGATCTCCGGCGAAACCATCGACTACGGACCCTGCGCTTTCATGGAGGCCTACCATCCCGGCACCGTCTTCAGCTCGATCGACTCCTGGGGTCGTTATGCCTACGGCAATCAGCCCGTGATTGCCGGGTGGAACCTCGCACGGTTCGCGGAGACGCTTCTTCCGTTGTTGTCCAACGACATTGACGAGGCAGTCACGTTCGTCGAGCAGTCATTCGAGGCGGTATTCCACGACCGGTACGACCTGGTGTGGTCATCCGGTATGCGAGCCAAACTTGGTTTGCCCGCCGATGTCGAAGCCCAGGTCGCCACGCAGTTGGTCGAGGAGTTGCTCGCCCTGATGGAGGAAAGCCGCGTCGACTACACCTCGTTCTTCCGGCAACTCGGTCGAGCGGCGAGCGGCGACGCAGAGCCAGCCCGCGGATTGTTCAGCGACCTAGCCGGTTTTGACGGCTGGTTGTCACGTTGGCGAGCCCTGGGTCCTAATCCCGAGTCAATGGACCGGGCCAACCCGATCTATATTCCCCGCAACCATCTGGTCGAGGAGGCCCTGGCGGCGGCCGTGGCGAGTGACCTCGGCCCGCTCGAGCAGCTTCTTGACGCAGTGACCGCCCCCTACGACGAACGACCGGGTCTCGAGCGCTACGCGGATCCCGCCCCGGAAGATTTCGGCGACTACCGGACCTTTTGCGGAACTTGAATCACGCCCTACGCAGGCGGGACCGTATCCGGCGAATGCCGATCAGGCCGACCCAGAGCACGAGCGCGGCGAGCACTGACTGCAACCCGAAGGCGGCGAGGTTGCCGACGTCGTAGGTGCTGTCCCCGTTGACGCATTGGAAGCTCACCGAAAGGCCTGGTTGGTTGTGCGCCAGGCGGTAACCGCTGATGCATACGATCCCGCTCATCCACAGGGCGCTGGACGGAATCAGCGCGATCACGGTCGCTGCGACACCGACACAAAGGCCGATCGCTCCGCCGATCGCCCCGACGATCGCCCCGAAACGATTCGCCCCGACCAGCTCGCGCGCAACAAGAGCTTGGCGGCTCCTGGGCGCTAAACGGACGGGGCCTTCCGAATCCATCAGCAAATAATCGCACGTCCCGCTCGCCGCCGCTGTGCGTATTTGCTGGGAACTTCGGCGGCGATCTGGGCTGCGATGTTGACGGCGGCCGGATCGTTGGCAACGGGACTGTCGGTAAGGACGTCGATGACCACGTTGTTCCGGACCAGAGCCCGCTGAGCGGTCAGCGCGGCGCCGTCCCACTGCGCTAATTGATCTGCGCGGCGCCGAGCAACAACCGTCCGGCGCGGCCCGCGGGGCCGGCGGCACGGTCGTCGACGCGGTTGGAGTTGGGTTGCCCGGTTGCTGATGGCGCCCGCAACCGGCGACCAGGATGCAACGCCCGGCAAGCGCGACGGCCGTTCGGTGTTGCATAACGCAGGAGTATCGCAGTCAATTACAGCGCGGGCGTCGTGGCGTCGTGCGACAGTTCCGAAGTGACGAGCAGCGTCGCGGTGATCGGAGCGGGGCCCGGCGGGCTCACCGCCGCGCGCTGGCTGCAGTCGCACGGATTCGAGCCGACGATCTTCGAGCAGGAATCGACGCTGGGCGGGCAGTGGACGGCCGTGGACGGCCACAGCGGCGTGTGGCCGAGCATGCACACCAACAGCAGTCGCACGCTGACGGCCTTCAGCGACCTCGAGCACGAGACCGACCTCGTCTACCCGTCAAACCGCGACATCCTCGGCTACCTGAACCGGTATGCCGCGACATTCGGCCTGACCTCGCGCATCCGATTCGGCACTCACGTCGACCTGATCACGCGGGACGGCAATGGATGGCTGGTGCGCCACGGTGCAGCGGACGAGCGTTTCGACCGCGTCGTGGTGGCCAGCGGCAGGTTTCACTCCCCCGCCATTCCTGGCAGTGCCCGGCCTGGACACATTCGCCGGCTCGGCGGGAGCCATCTCCAGCTATCACTACCGGGGCCCCGGCCCGTATCGCGGCAAGCGCGTCCTCGTGGCGGGGTGCGCAATCAGCGCGCTCGAGATCGCCGCCGAACTCGCCGTGCTGGGCGCCGCACGCGTGGTGCTGACCCAGCGGCGGCAGCGCTACGTCCTACCCAAGTTCGTCGCCGGGGTGCCCTCCGATCACCGCTTCTATACCCGATACGGAGCGTTGGCCAGCGAGACGCTGCCGGCGCCCGAGATGGAACGCCAGCTGACGCAAGCCGTGCTCGAGGCCGCGGGCAGCCCCGAGCAGTACGGTGCGCCGGCGCCGGACCCGTCGCTCTCCGCGGCCGGCGTCACCCTCAACCAGCAGTATCTGCCGCTGGTCGCCGAGGGCCGAATCACCGTGCGCCCCTGGATGAAATCCGTCGCCGACGCGACCGTGACGTTCTCCGACGGGCGGCCCGAGGAGTTCGACGGCATCGTGCTCGGCACCGGATTCGACATCAGTATGCCGTTCCTGAGCGCCGACATCCGGACGATCCTCGACCTCGACGCGGTGCACCTCGACGCCGACCGCTACACCTTCCATCCCGATCTCCCGGGCCTGGCGTTCGTGGGCATGTGGGATCAGGCGGGCGGATATTTTGTGCCGCTGGAACTTCAGGCCCGCTGGATCGCCTACACGTGGGGCGGCACGATCCCGCCGCCGTCCGAGAACGACCAACGGCTGGCGATCGACGCCTATCGTTCGCGGCGGGGCATGTCGCAGAAGACCCAAATGCATTCGGCAGCTCTGACTTTCGCGCGGGCCGCCGGGGTTGAACCGCACCTGGAGAACTGGCCGCAGCTGCGCCGCGCCCTACTGTTCGGTCCGCTCGTACCGAGTTGTTTTCGGCTCGAAGGCCCGGATGCGCTGCCCGACGCGCCCGACCGGTTCGTACGCGAGGCGAGCACCTTCGGCGCGATCACGTCCAACGAACTCACTGAGCGGGAAGCCAGCCACTGGTCGCTGCTGAAAGCTGCCCGCTAGTGTCTTGAGTCATTAATCTGCATTCAGCTAGTAGACTGGGCCTGTGCCTAGTCCGGTGGCTATGAGTGTGGTGTTGAGCGACGACGAGCGCGAGCAATTGCAGGCATGGGTTCGGCGGCCCAAGAGTGCGCAGGCTTTGGCGTTGCGCTCACGCATAGTTCTTGCCTGTGAGGGTGATTCGAGCAATACGCAGATTGCCCGGGAGTTGGGCGTGACCCGCGGGATGGTGACCAAGTGGCGCAATCGATTCGCTGTCGATCGCCTCGATGGTCTCCTCGATGAGCCACGGCCGGGCCGGCCGCGCATCGTCGAGGACGCTCGGATCGAAGAGTTGATTACCGCGACGCTGGAGACCGTTCCTCGAGATGCCACGCAGTGGTCGACCCGGTCGATGGCCGAGCACCTGGGCTTGAGCCAGTCGATGGTCTCGCGAGTGTGGCGGGCGTTCGGATTGGCACCACACAGACAGGACTCCTGGAAGCTATCCAAGGATCCCTTGTTCGTCGCCAAGGTCCGCGACGTCGTCGGTCTGTACTTGAACCCGCCCGAGCGGGCCTTGGTGTTGTGTGTCGATGAGAAGACCCAGATCCAAGCACTGAACCGAACTGCACCGGTGTTTCCGATGCTGCCTGACAGACGACATTCCGGTGCCGGCGCCTCGCTCGCACGGGTGGTCCGGCGCGCCGCCCCCCAGAGCCCAACGCCGACGCCGAGAATGGCGCCGCCAAGGCCGATGAGCTGCTGCGAACGCGTCAAATCGTCGTGGACGCTCAATCCGCCGAGCAGGTCGGACGCGTCAGCGCCGGCAGAAGCCAGGAACCAGCCGCGGCTGTTCTTGCCGCGCAGCCCTGACGTCAACAGCAGCCCGCCGATCAAGGCGTCGCGGTAGCCCATCGACCGCAATAGCAGGCGCGCCGTCGGCGACGGCTCGCTGTAGTCACCCCAGAGACGGTTGGCACGAAGCGGGTCGACGAGAAACTGGACACCCGAAGCAAGGCGGATGCTTCCCGCGAGCAACGCGGCACGGTCGATTGACATAGCCCGCAGCCTAGTTCGGCGACGATGGCTACCATAAGCCTCATGGCCGAGCCGGGCCGGGCCGCCGACAAGACCGCCGCAGAGACGGCGGCGGCAGAGACCGTCGTACGGGACGTCGACAAGACCGCTGCCGCGTCTAACTCCACGCCCACCGACGCAGTTGAACTCGCGTGGTCGAGCAACCGTGAAGAGGTCTCCAGCGAAGACGTCCCGAACGAACCGGAGGCGGCGCGCCAGTCGTGGCGCGCGACGTGGCGCATCGCCGGGCTACTCGTGGTGGCAGGTCTGGTGTTAGCCGGGGCCATCGTGGTGGGGCGTTGGGTGTTGACCACGACGCCGTCTCCGACGACAAAGACCCCAGCGGCCCCAGCTGCTTCTACCGCTTCGGCAGCGCCAGCTACGACCGCCCCGTCATCGATCGCATCCACACCAGATCAGGACGACACGTACATCGCGGCCCTAAACGCCAAGGGCATTTCGTTCGCCAACCCCGGCGCCGCGATCTACAACGGCAAGACGGTGTGCCAGAACATCGGCCAGGGGATGACGGTGCAAGAAGTAGTCGCGGCGTTTCGCGCGAGCAGTCCAGCGTTCAGCGACAGCGCCAACGATTTTGTAGCCATCTCGGTGCGCACGTACTGCCCGCAACACAGCAACCTGGTCGCCGGGTTCTAAGCCACGCGACACCTCGTAGGGTTTGTTACGTATGGTTTGCAAACCGCAGCATCGGGTATCTGTTGCCCCCGACGGTTCAGGGACGCGGGCTCAGCAAGGCGAGAGCGATCAGCCGGTGACCCGGACCCTGTGAAAGACACAAAAGGAGGGCAGTGGTGAAGCGTGGCATCACCGCCGGCGTAGCCGGCGTAGCCATTATCGCGGCGGCGTTGGCCGGCTGTTCGAGCAACAAGTCCACCCCGGGCGCATCGAGTTCGAGCTCGGCCGCACCTGCGGCAGCGGCTGGCCCTCAGCTCATCGTCGACGGTCAGAAGCAGAACATCACCGGTCAGGTCACCTGCACCGTGGCCGGCGACAACACCAACATCGGCATCGGTGATGCGTCTAGCGGCGTCGGCGCAGTAGTCAGCAACGCCAACCCGCCGATCGTTCATTCAGTTGGCCTTGGCACCGTCAACAACGTTGCGCTCGGTTTCTCTGACGCCGCGCCTGGTCAAGGCGGTGACGCCGGGGCCGCGCAGGACGGCAAAACTTACGCAATCAAGGGCGACGCGACGGGCGTCGACATGAGCAACCCGCAGCAGCCCCAGCAAGTCAAGAAGTCATTCGAGATGGACGTGACCTGCCCGTAAGGCAGACCATCGGCCCCCCCGCGAAGAAGTCCGCTAGGTCCGCTAGGAGGACACCAGATATGTCTACGAAACGTGCCGTCCGCGCCGCGGCGATCGCCGCGACTATCAGCATGTCGGCGCTGACGCTGAGCGCAGGGCCCGCCTTCGCGGATCCTTCGCAGCCACCCTGTCCGAACTGCAACGGCGGCGCCCACCCGGGTGGCGGTGGTCCCAACAGCGGACCCAGTCACGAGCCGCAGAGTCCGGCGCCGCAGTCCCACGAGCCGCCAAGCCCGCAAAGCAGCGCGCCGCCAAGCCCGCAATCCAGCGCCCCGCCGAGCCCGCAATCCCACGAGCCGCCAAGCCCGCAGAGCAGCGCGCCAGGCGCCCCGAGCAGCGGTCCGCCGAACAGCCACGGCCCAGAATCCAGCGCCCCGCCTGGTGCGCCGAGCGAGACGCCGCCGAGTGGCCCGAACTCTGCGCCGTCGAGCGCGCCGCACTCATCGCCCTCGGGTGAGCCGAGCCGCAAGCCGCTCGCGGCACCGTCAACCCAACCCCCGCACCCGCCCTACACACCGCACGGCGCATACCTCAGCGGCAATGCCGACGTCGGTGGTCCGACCGACGCGCACACCGGCTTCAGCATCGTGGGCCACGGTGCGCCGCCACCGCCGCCGGAGCACGCGCACGGCTGGAACGACGGTCCGGCTCCTGGCGGCCCGCCGCCCAACTGGCAAGGCCCGCCGCCGCAGGGTGGCTGGGGCGGCCCGCCGCCTCCTGGCGGCTGGAACCGCCGATGGGACGGACCACCACGCGACGCCGTGGTAGCCCAGGTCGACTTCGGCCCGTTCCAATACAACACCTATATGGTCATTCCGACCTTCAACTGGCAATTCGGCGGTTGGGGCTACTGGTACTTCGGAGTTTGGATTCCGCTGTACTGATGATTTAGTCCTGATCAGCTGCCCGCCGGGCACGCGTCGGCGATCTGTGCCGAAGCGGGCCACAACGCCGTTGTGAGCCCGAAGGCCAAAGGCTCAGCGTCGACCGGAGATAGCTTCTCCAGCCGCGTCTGGATCTGCTGAACCTGCTCGTGGTGCAGCGACGACCACACGAAGCCGATACACAAATACGGGATCGTCAGCCACAGCGCCACCTCGATCAGCGCCCCGACGCTGACCCGGTGGTTTAGCACCCGCTGCAGTGCAGCGATCACTGCGGGTGGCTCGCCAAGTAGTCGCCGACGGGGATGCGCGCGGATTCGGCATAACCCACGGGCAAAAGCACGTCGCCGGCGGTGGTGCTGTAGAAGATGTCCCAGCGGTAGTAGCCGGCGAAGGCGGCCGGATCGCTGGCGATCACCGCGGCGTAGTCATCGACGGCGCCGACGTAGTGGCTGGAGTGGTTGTACCCGAAGATGGCGTGGTCATGATCGTTGGCAAAGCCGTTGGCAGCCAGGAAGCGACCTGCCGCCATGATGCTGTCGTGCAGTGAGTGGACGTCGCCCCCCTCGCCGTACGTGGCGAACGTCGAGGGCAGGAATTGCATCGGGCCTTCCGCCCCGGCGGTACTCACCCCGGCGATGCGGCCAAAGCCGGTTTCCACCAGGTTGATCGCCGCCAAGTAGTTCCAGCCCACGCCGGTCGCTGCCTCCGCTTCGTGGTAATAACCCAGCAGCGCGTCGGCCGGCGCCGGCGCGTCGATGCGCCACGCGGGCAGTGTGTCTTTGATATCTCCCCCGCTCAGCGCGGTGAGCTGCCGTCGCGCGTCGACATTGCGATCGTAAGCGTCGACGAGCGACGGCGGCATTCCCGCTCGCACGGTCGAGTCCCACTCTGGATGACGCCCGATGGCCCGGTAGGCCAACTGCTGGCGGTGCGCCGCCGCCGTTAATGCCGTATCCGATGAGGACGGGTCGCGGAGCGCCTGCTCATCGGCGCTCAAGTCTGTGGCGAGGACGGCGGGGTCCGTTGCCAACGGCGGCTGCGCACGGAGCGTGGTCGCGGCAGTGACGGACGTGATCATCACTACGAGAAGCATTGTGCTGCAACGTATTAAGCGCGACCGAACCGGCCCCCGGTAGCTGGCGACGTCCTTCATCGTTTTGCCCTCCCGCGTGTCTTCTCCTTACATCTTCTCCGTATCGGCCCGATTGGCCAAGCCCCAGAGTCTCCGACGGACCAGCGACAGCAGCGCCACGAGTGGGACGGCGACGGCTCCGACGACCAAACCAACCGCCGCAGAGGCTCCGGCCTCGATCAACCACGACAGCACAGCGCCAAAAGCCTTGACGCTGTGGCGAACCCCATCGGCGGCATGGTGGACCAACCCGTACGGCGGGCGCCAGCCAAGGTAGTCGCTTCCCGCGAGGAGAATGTGGCCGCCCACCCAGAGCATGGCCACTGTGCCGAGGGTCGACAGCGCTGAGAGCAATGCGGGCATCGCCGCGACCAAGCCCTGACCGATGTACTGCCCGACTCTGGACGCGGTCTGTTTGAGGCGCAACCCGACGTCGTCCATCTTGACGATGACGGCGACGACGCCGTAGACACCGACGGTGAGTACGAAGGCAACGACGACGAGGATGACCAGGCGCGGCAGGAAAGCCTGATCGGCCACATCGTTGAGCGCAATCACCATGATCTCGGCGGACAGCACCAAGTCGGTCCGGACCGCCCCGCTCACCAACTCGTCCTCGGCGACTAGCGGAGCGTCGACGTCATGACCGCGGATGCTGCCCCAAATCTTCTCGGCGCCTTCGTAACACAGATAGATGGCGCCGAGCATCAGCGTCGGGATCACCAAACGCGGCGCGAACTGACTTAACAGCATCGCGACGGGCAGGATCACCAAGAGCTTGTTGCGCAGGGAGCCGATCGCGATGCGTTTGATGATCGGCAACTCGCGCTCGGCCGCGATCCCCTGGACGTATTGCGGTGTCACCGCGGCGTCGTCAATGACCACTCCGGCGGCCTTGACGGACGCACGGCCGCTGGCCGCCGCTAGCCGCGCGAGAACCGCGACGTCGTCGAGGAGCCCGAAAAGACCCGCACTCATCGCGTCACCGCCATCGCGTTGGAGGTTACCCGGCATCAGCGGTACGCGTCGGGTCTACTCTCGCAGGATGCCGGATCCCGAACGATTCGAGCCCGACGTGGGATGGGTCCCCGCCGATGAGCGCCTGTTCGGCGTGGATCGGCGCACAATCGCCCCGACGCTGGCGGTTTTCGCGCTGGCCATCGTGATGTCGGTGGTATTGCCCGTCATCAACGCGAAGGTGCCCTACCACGACATCGTCAAAGCCGGCGACGTTCTGCAACTCCAGGGCGATGTGACATTCATTCCGGAGGCCGGCTGGGGTATCACGTCCGGTATCCGCGCCGGCAAAGCGCCACTATCCGGCGAGTATCCCGCGACGGCGACCGTGGAGCACAGGGCGGTCAAATTCAGCGTCCACACAGCACCATTCGACGGAGACGCGAACAAATTGCTCGACCAGATCGAGACGACCGCTGACGCCCTCAACCGCGGGCGGGGCGTACGCATCGCCACCGCGCACACGACGATCGTCACCGACCAGGGCAAGCAAGGTGCGACCGCACGGGTCACCGGACCACACAGTGGCGGCGTGATCGCCGCCTTCGTCTTTGATGGGCGCGGAGTCGAGGCCGTGGCGACGGGTCCATCGGATGCCGGCGCGGACCTCACGGGCGCGGTGTCCCGAATGATGCGCAGCATCAGCCATCAAGGAGAGAAAAACCGATGACAACGCCGCTCGCCGACCTTGATCACGCACGCGACGTCGCGCTTGACCTTTCCGGCTGGGGCCGGCGGTTCAGCTTCTACCAGCCACGCAACCTGGCCTTCTGGGGATACCTGGCGCTGGTCGGGACGGGCATGTTCCTGCTCATATCCAAGCTGGCCCGTGAGTACGACGCTTACGGCCAAGCGATTGCGCTGGCGGTGACGTCGTTCGCCATCTACGCCGCACTGTTCTGGTGGTTCACCCAGCGCATCGACCGCTACGCCAAACTGCCCGCCAACCTGATGGTCGTCGCCTTTCTGTGGGGCGGCTTCGCCGCTACCTGGATGATGGCGGCGAGCGCTAACGACGCGATACTCGCTTTGTACGCAAAGTCTTTCGGGCAGTCGTGGGCGCTGGATTGGGGTGCTGGCTTGTCGGCGCCGTTCACCGAAGAAACGGCGAAGGGCTCAGGGCTGCTGCTCCTGATCGCGTTAGCGCCACGGCAGGTACGAACCGCGTTCGACGGGCTGATCTTGGGCGCATTCATCGGTTTGGGATTTCAGATCCTCGAGGACATCACCTACGCCATGACCTCGGCTAGTTCTCAGTTCGGCGCGAATCAAATTGGGGCCTCGATAGGCACTATCATCCTACGAATGGTCAGCGGGGTCGCCGCGCACATCCTTTACAGCGCGATCTTCTGCGCCGGCCTGATCTATCTGCTCGGGCGGCCCGCCGAACCACGCCGCGTTGGGCGGGGCCTGCTGCTGATAGCAATACCTGTTCTGCTGCATGGCATTTGGGACTCGGTGGCCTCCGCCGCCGGCGGGAGCGCGCTGATGCTGATCGGCCTGCTCCTCGCGGTGGTCGTCGTAGCGCTCGTCATCGTTGCGCGGGTCTATGGCTTAACCGTGACGCGGGAAAGGGACATTCTGCGGGACGTCATGACGCCCGAGGAAGCCCGAAACGTCATCACCGCGGCCGAACTCGACGCACTGGCAGGAAATCGCAAGGCCCGCAAGCGTTATCGCAAGGCAAATCCGAAGGGCCGCGAACGCAAACGCGCCCGCTACGTCCTCAACGCCGCGTACGACCTCGCGCACGAACTGGCCGGCGCGCGGGGTGCGGATACCGATCGGGTGCGCTTCGCCCGCGCCGAGGTGGGCAGAATCCGCGCAGGCGTCACGTCGTCATGGTGACGTGCATTCGATGTGCAGTTTTTCCAGCCCGCGAAGGATGTAGAGCGGCACGTAGTCGAACCGACGATCCCCTGGCGGTCCGTGCTGTGCTTCGTCGAGCCGAATGTCGTTGAGCCGGTCAAAAATCCGCTCGATGGTGACACGGCCTTCGATCCGGGCCAGCGGGCCGCCGGGGCAACTGTGTGCGCCGCGGGCGCACGCCACGTTCTGGCGCGCATTCGGCCGGTCTACGCGGAGTTCCGCCGGGCAGTCGAAGTGGCGCGGATCGCGATTGGCGGCGCCCGGCAGCAGCATCACCGTCGCACCGGCCGGAACCGCGACGCCGCCCAGCGTGGTCGCGACGCGGGTCAACCGGAAGTCGCTTTTGATCGGACTTCCATCCGCAGCATCTCCTCGACAAGTTCGGAATGCGGTCACGGTTGGCGCGCAACGTGTTCTGCAGTTCTGGATCCTCCGCCAAGACACGCATCGCGCTGGACAGTAATCGGGCGGTCGTTTCGTGACCCGCGATGAACAGGAAGGTGGCGATGCGGACCAGATCCACCACCTTGGGCAATGAGCCATTTGGGTATGCGGGCCACGATCGAACCGATGATCGCCGGCGGCGGAGGATCGATCGTCAACATCTCCTCGGTGGAGGGATTGGCCGGCAGCGCGCACCTGCACAGCTACGTTGCCGCCAAGTTCGGTCTGCCCGGCATCACCAAGTCCGCCGCGGTTGAGTTGGCCCAGTACAACATTCGGGTCAACTCTATTCACCCCGGCCTGGTGCACACTCCGTTGAGCGCGGGCGTGACCGAGGAATTCATGAGACCGATCCCGCTGCGCCGGGGCGCAGCCCGGGGTGGCACCTTCGTGCTGTGCCTCGTCAGCGACGGTCGGCCTACGCGACCGGGCGGAGTTCGTCGTCGACGGCGGGCTGACCAGTTACGTGCCCACCAAAATCTGATCAGTTCTGCCGACCCGCCAATTCGGCGACGAACCGGTCGATGAAGCCATCCAAGGGCGCTCCCCCGACCGGCCTGATTACGAACTTCGTCAATCCAGCGTCCAGGTAAGCGTCGAGCTGGCGGTGCAACCGCTCCCACCCGGCGGCGACCAGTTCGCCGGGGTCGAGGTCCGGACGACGCCGACGCACCGCTGCCGCCAACTCCGCCGGCAGCTCACCCTCGGCGGAAGTATCTAAAGCCAATGAAATACCGAAGTGATCGGGTTCGATGCGCCGGCCCGCCTCGGCCGCGGCCCGCTCGATCGCCTCGCGTCCGGTCCTCGCCTCGGCCGGGGTGAGGAAACTGCCCAACCAGCCATCGGCCAGCGTGCCGATGCGCCGAAAAGCCGAGGGCGCCGAACCCCCCAGCCAGATGTCCAACGGAGGCACCGGCCGCGGGGTGATCGCCGCCCCGCTGACCGTGAAGAACTTGCCGTCATAACTGGCCGAATCGTCGACCAGCACGGAACGCAGCACCCGCAGCGACTCATCGAACACCGCCGCCCGCTCTCCGTCAGGGACGACGAACACCTCACGCTCGGCCGGAATCGCCGAACGTAGCCCAAACACGGGCAGAACCCGCTTCGGCGCGATCGCGGCCAGCGACGCCAGCTGTTTGGCCACCAGCACCGGATGCCGCCCCGGCAATACCGAAACAGACGTGCCCACCTTCAAGCGGGCGGTGCGGGCCAGTGCGTAGGCCATACCGACCATCGGGTCCACCGCCGGGGAGTACACCAGCTCCGAGAACCACAGCGAGTCCACCCCAACGTTCTCCAGGTGATCGATGATGTCGGCGAGTTGATCCGGAGCCGTATCCGCGCCCAGTCCGACGCCGAAGCGAATCTTCACCCGGTGTGCAACACGGGAGGACCGCCGTTTGTGCCCGCTCGCCGGAGGAGATCGACGAATGCCTGCGCCGCCGCCGTCACGGCGGCGTCGTCATTAGTCGCCACCAGGTCAAGCAGCAGTCCGCGCGTCACTGCCAGGCCCAGGCGGACGAATGCTGCATTGTCCGCCTCGCCGATCTCGGCCAGCCAGCCATCGACGGCGCCCGGCACCATGCGGGCAAAGGGCTGCTCACCCTGGGCGCCGCGGGAGTAGCACTCGAAGAACAAGCGCTCGAATGGACGCAGCTCAGATCGGCAAAGGTTGTCCCACATCGCGGCGAACGCGTCGGCCGGGTCGGTGGGCAGGTCGGCCAGGATCGCCATCTGGCGCCGCTCGAGCTCGTCGACGATCGCCAAAAGCAATTCGTCCCGGGATGCGAAGTGGTGCAACAGCATCCGATGGCTGGTGTCGACGGCGGCCGCCACTTCGCGTAGCGAGCGGTCTCCGATGCCGCCTGCGGCGAATTCGTCGACTAGCGCGTCGAGCAGCTGCTGGCGCCGCGCAAGGTCAGGAGGCCGGGCCATGAGACTGGCGAAGGTGTTCGCTGCGACCTTTGAGGCCTTGGGCCTCCATCTCGAGATAGCGACGCGTGGTGCGGGCCATGAGCCGTCCAACGATCGCGCCCCCCACACCCTGCTGGTCGAGCGTCTGGCGCACGAGCGTGCGACCATCGGCGATCTGGGTCAGCGTGTGATGAGCAAGCGTCGAGCCGCCCGAGGAGCGCTGCGCCCAGCTCCAGGAGACGCCCGGGGCCAGGTCGGTGACCTTCCAGACCAGCGTCGGCAACTTCGGCTGTTTGATTTCGAAGCGCTTGCCGATGGCGAGGCCAGGTCCGTCAAGGGCCACCAGACGGGTGACCGAGTCGGTCCACTCGGGCCAACGCTCGACATCGCTGAACACCTCCCACACCAGCGACGCGGGGGCATCGATCTCGACGCTGCTCTCAGTAATCATGTACCATATGGTACATTAATTGATCTGCGGATGGCCAGCCCATAGGCTCAGTTCCATGGACTTCGAGTTGCGCCGCACGGATTTGCACCAGACCCGCTTTCTTTCGACCGACGCGCCTTCGCCCGAAGACGGGCAGGCGCTCCTGCGCGTCGAGTCCTTCGGCCTGACCGCGAACAACATCACCTACGCCGTGTTCGGCGAGGCGATGCGCTACTGGGACTTCTTCCCGGCCTCGGATTCGGACTGGGGAAAGCTCAATGTCTGGGGCTATGCCCACGTCGAAGAGTCGCGGCACCCCGATCTGGCGCCGGGCACACGTGTTTACGGCTACTTGCCTTGCGCCAGCCACCTGGTGGTCGTTCCAGATCGCATCAACGAGAAGGGGTTCGTCGACGCCGCTCCGCACCGGGCGCCGCTGCCGTCGGCCTACCAGGGCTACCGCGACGTCCAGACCGACCCCGTCTACTCGGCCGACCGCGAGTCGGAGCACATCCTCTTCTTCCCGCTGTTCTTCACTTCGTTCCTCATCGACGACTTCCTGGTCGACGAGGCCTTCTTCGGTGCGGACACGATCCTGATCTCCAGCGCCTCGTCGAAAACGGCGATCATCGCCGCCTACCTGCTCGCCAAGCGGGACGGCATCGAAGTCGTGGGGCTGACCTCGGCCAGCAACAGCGAATTCGTGAAGGGACTCGACATCTACGATTCGGTTTATCTCTATGACGACGTCCCCGAGCTGCCGGGCGACCGCGCGGTCTACGTCGACGTCTCGGGCGACGGCGCAGTGCGCAGCGGCGTCCACTCCCACTACGGCGACCGCCTCGCACATAGCGCGGCGGTCGGCATGACCCATTGGACCCAGATGGCCCAGGGGACAGGTCATCTCGACGGTCCGAGCCCCGTCCTGTTCTTCGCACCGGATCGCATCAAGAAGCGCGGCTCGGACTGGGGAACGGCCCGCCTCGACAACAACGTCGCCGAGGCGTGGGTGCCGTTCGCTCAGTGGGCGTCGGAATGGCTTCGCGTTGAACGTATCTCGAGTGAGGACGACATCCAGCGTGCTTACCTGGAGTTACTCGACGGGAAGGTCGACCCGATGGTCGGCACCATCGCGGATCTTGAAGGAGAGCTGTGACTGCGCGATTCCGGGGACTACTTGTAGGTCCGCTCACCCTCGCCCTGGCAACGCTGCTCGCGCCTCCCGCGGGGGCCGACGCCTATACAGACGACGTGGTGAACAGGTTCAACGATCAGACGCATGTGGTGGCTGATCCGACAGCGACACCGCCGTTGCAGAATCCCGACGAGGTGAACCAGCGGATCCTCACCAGTCGATGGACGTGGAGTCCGGCGCCGCCGGTCTGGGTGGCGGCGGTCGCCCCGAGCCAGACCGACGTGACCACGCCGGATTCCATCCACCACAGCATCTTGGGACGCAATCCCGAGTTCGGCGGAGTCATCCTGGTTATCGACGCCAAGGGATACCATGTGCGCGCCTACAACGTGCCCAAGGCGGTCGCCGACAACGTGGACCCATTCATGGGTCAAGCGTCCAGGAGTCACCACAATGACCCAAACGGCGCGACAACAGAATTCGTCAGCAAGCTGGCCGGATTGAACGTGTCGTCCGGTGAACCAGCGACCACCTCACCCGTCGTGAACCAGAAGCACACCAGCTGGGCGTGGGTGTGGGAAACACTGATCATCATCGGCATCGCGCTGGTGTTAGCCGGGCTAATCTGGTTCGCCGTGGGCCGCAATCGTAAGCGCCGCAACAACTCAGCATCGCAAGAGCAGGTAAAGCAAGAATTGATCTACGCCGAGTCTGACGTCAACGACTTGGCTAGCGCGGTGCTCAATAACAGCAGCACAGACGTTAGCGCCGAGTCGATGAAGGCCACCGCCAGCCTAGGCGACGCCCGCAGGGCGTATGAGACCGGTGACTTCACCGCGGCGCGCGCGCACCTCAGGACCGTGCAGGCCGCCGTGGCCAAGGCCAACCGTAAGCTCAGCCCCGAAGACAGGACAGCCGGCCCGGGCAGTTACCTGCCGAAGCCGGACGTCGCTGCTGTGCGATCGGTGCCGGACGATGAACGCAAAGAAGCCGAGGTGCGGACAACGGACCCGAATACCGGTCGGTACGTGACGATCAACAACAACAACTACAGCACCACGCAGCAACCGGCCTACCCGCACTACTATCCGGGCGGCTACCACAACGGAATGTTCTTCTACCCGGGCTACTACCCTTACGCGTTCTGGGGTCCCGGCTGGGGCTGGTCCCTCACCGATGTCCTGCTGATGGATGCCCTGCTGGACGACCATTGGGGCGGCAGTTACGAGCGCGGCTTCGAGGCCGGCCAAGACTCGACCTACGTGACATCTGATAGCGGCCAAAGCGCGAATTACGACAGCCAGCAGGGCGACGTGGGATTCGACGGAAGCTATCAGCAGTCAGGTGGCGGTGACGTGAGCTTCGGCGGCAACGACTACAGCGGCGGCTACGACTCCGGCGGTGGCAGCTTTGACTTCGGCGGCGGGTTCGACTCCGGTGGCGGGTTCGACTCTGGCGGAGGCGGCGACTTCGGGTTCTGAGCAGTCAGAAGCATTCGCCGGCGTGCACCATATGGCAAGCCGGACATGCGGTTTCCTGTATCGTGACGGGCCCAGCGTGCTGAAGGGCCCTCAGTTTTGGTTCGCCGAGTACGGACAATATCAGGTCGATCGCCGCGCACACCTCGATGACGAACTCGTTCCTGCGATCGCGCGCGACCGCGTCGGCCAATCGCCAGGATCTGGTTACCTCAACGCTGGGGCGGATGTCGAAGTGGTCGCGCGGCAGTGCATCTCGCCACACGTCAAGCGTCGCCAGTTCGCTTTCGCTGGCGTACCGGCGCTGAATGAGCCAGCGCCGAAAGCTCTTGTCGTCAAGATCTTCCCGGGGTCGACGCCCTGGACGATGATCGCGAAAATCGTCGATGCACTGGCGCAGGTACTCCGGCCCGGACAATTGCCGTCTCGGATACCACCGCTTGGCCGTCGCCGCTAGCCAGTACGCGAGATGGAAGTTGGCGGCGATATCCCAATTCGGCAGGTCGGCGAGGGCGACTAGAGCCTCGACCTTCTTCGGGTCGGAGTAGACACGCTCGTACTGGGGCTTCAGTTCTGCGGGCCACATACCCAGACTGATATTCCCGCCGTCGAGCCACATGTTGACCCGGTCGACAGCACGCACCTGCGCTGGGAATTTGACTTCGAAGCCGGGCGGGCGGACAAGGCCCGACGGCGAAACCACTGCTTCCCCAGTATGTTTGCCCGAGATCCCGGTAGCATCTGCAACAGGTGTTAGGCCCAACGAAGGCGCGGTCTTCTGCGCCACGTTCCTTGGCATCCGGGACGCCTGGCTCCGACGCCCTGGCGAGCCACCGTTCTGCGACGGGACGAAGTGCTCGAACTGACGCCGGGCCTCGAGGCATCTACGTTTACGAGCTTGAGTACGACGGCACCAACGTGCTCGGTGAACCAAAGCACTGGCACACGCTGCGCTACCTCTGTCGCAAATCGGCGGGCTGATGGCGGCGCTGACCTACTTTCCGGTGAATCGCGGATCGCGTTTGGCAGCGAACGCGGCCAAGCCTTCCTTCGCATCCTGTGAGGTCATCACCTCGACGACGAAGCGTTGTTCGACCTTTCGGGCGTCGGCGTCGTCGAGCCAACCGCTGGCCAGAATGGAAGCCTTGGCGTTTCGGACTGCCAGTGGGCCGTTAGCGGCGACGCGGGCAGCGATTTCACGGGCCTTGGCCAACGAATGTCCCTTCGGCACTACATGTCCGACCAGCCCGAAGTGGTACGCCTCGGTCGCGGTCAACGGCTCGCCGGTCAAGATCATCTCCATGGCCTTGGTGTAAGGGATCTGGCGCTTGAGCCGTACTGTGGAGCCTGCGCCAGCGATCAGCCCGAACTTCGCTTCGGGCAATCCGAAGACCGCCTGCTCCTCGGCAATGCGGATATCGGTCTGCTGCAGCATTTCACACCCACCGCCAAGACACGGTCCATTGACGGCAGCGATGAGAGGCTTGGTCAGGCTGCGGGTTAAGAGTAGGCCGTCGGTGATGATGGTTCCACGCGGTTTCTGGACCGCGTGGGATGCCTGGGATGTTGCACCATCAGACGGGGAGGCTTTCTGGCGCCCTTGGCGCCCTTGACCATCCACCCGTCAGCGAGATCGCCCCCCACACAGTAGGAGTCGCCGTAACCGGTGAGGATGGCAACACGGATGCCATCATCGGCGTCGATCTCGTCCCACGCCTTGGCCATCAAAGCAATCATTTCGGGGGTCAGCGCATTCTTGCGGCGCGGATTGTTCATCGTCAGGACGACCATCTCGCCGTCGCGTTCGAAGGTGAGTTGTTGATCGCTCATCTGCTACTCCTGTCAGTCCTTGAGCTGGGCGGTCACCAAATCAAGAAGCTCATCAACGATTTCATCGTGGTTGATGCGTACGCCGCCGCCGGCCAGGGTGGATTGCACGCCGGGTACATCGCCCACGACTCGGAAGGTGAGGTACGTCGCCTGCGACAGGCGGAAGAGCACGGTACCGTCCCTCCAGTCGGGATGGACTTTGCGCAGCAGAGCGTGAAAACGTCGGGCTTGGTCGAAAAAGCCGTGTGTGACGATGCTTAACGCCGGATGCCCGCTCCTAATACGGCCCGCGATAAACCTCACCCACGCCTCGCCGCCCGAGTTGGCCATCTCCGCCACAGGCACGACGAACGCTTCCGCAAGCCCTCGGGCACTCGCCCTCTTACCGGCTTCCAAACGATCTAGTCTCAGCGCACGCCGTTGCGAGACTTCTTGGCTCCGCTCGCGGATCAGCGCCTCAAGCAGCACCTCCTTCGAACCGAAGTGATAGTGCAACGAAGCAACGTCGGTGCCGGCCGCGGCGTTGATCGCCCGCAGGGACACGGCGTCCACACCTCGTTCGGCAAACAGACGCTCGGCGGCCAAAATGAGTCGCCGTTCGGTCGGCAGCTGTAGTTCGTCACTGGTGACGCGGAGCGCTGGGCCGGCCCCTGGCACCGGCTCAAGTTGCGTCACGGTGCGCCGCCGGCTGAATTATCCGTCAGGGACTCGAGCATGATCTGTTTGGCCAGTGGATAATTCGCCTTCCCGCTCACATGGCGCGGGATCTCGTCGACGAATGCGATAGACCGCGGGACCTTGAACCCAGCCAACTGCGCGCGGACATGCTCCTGAATCGACGTGACACTCGGACGGGTACCCGGCCGCGCTTGGATCACCGCACTGACTCGATTACCCCACCGTTCATCGGGAACACCCACTACCAGCGCGTCGTAAACGTCAGGATGCGCCTTGAGCGTCACCTCGACCTGCTCAGGGAATACCTTTTCGCCCCCGGTGTTGATGCAGCCGGAACCACGTCCCAGCAGCGTTATTCGACGGCCTTCTTCTAGACGGGCGTAGTCGCCAGTGATCGCGTAGCGGAACCCATCGGCTTCGAAGAACGTCGCCCTCGACTTCTCTTCATCGCCGTAGTAACCAAGCGGCACGTGGCCCGCACGGCCCGTGCGCACGATCCGTCCGACATGTGCGTCCGGATCGACAATGTTGTTGTCGTCGTCGACAACGATTGTGCCAGGAGCCAATGCGACCACCGGACCTTCGGCATTGATGGTGTCCTCGGTCAGCATCCCAACGCCCGACGAACCGACCTCGGATGCGCCTATTGAATCCGTGAACATCACATTTGGGAAGGTGGTCATCCATTTGCGTTTGATTGTCTCGCTGAACACTGCGGCACTGCTGGCCACTGCCGCCAGCGACGATCCATCGAAACCGCCGGCTTCGTATGTCTCGATTAGCGGTCTTCCCATCGCATCTCCGGTCATGAACAGGATTTGCACTTTGTACCGATCGATCGTGTTCCACGCCGCAACAGGGTCGAATTTGTTCAACAGGATGGTGGTATGGCCGGCGAACAGATGCATCAATGTCGCCCACACGGCGGCGCCGTGACTCAGCGGGCTCAGCGGCAGTGTCATCATCGGTGGCCCGGATCGCGCACGTTCGGCTTGGTCGAACTCGTCGAGCCGCTGCCCCGACACGAAGTCAATACCACCGCCCAAGACGCGCCAGATGTCCTCGTGCCGCCAGATGACCCCCTTCGGGTAACCGGTTGTCCCGCCGGTGAACAGAATGTAGAGGTCGTCGGCCGAACGCGGCCCGAAGTCCCGGTGCGCGGAACCCGCTGACAGCGCTTGGGTGTACTCCATCGCTTCGAGTTGTCCCGACGCCGGTGCGCCGTCTTCGGCTACTAAGAAGTGCCGGACTCGCGGAAGGTCCGTAACTGCGGCCGCCACCGTCGGCTCCAGACCGCGTTCGTAGAAGATTGCGTCGAGGTCGCCGCTATCTGCCACGTAAGCGAGTTCGGCTGCCGTGTAGCGATAGTTCAGATTGATCGGTGTGGCGCGAATCTTGAAGACTGCCAACATGACGACGACATGTTCGATCGTGTTCTTCGAGAACAGGCCGACGTGAGCTCCCTGCCCAATCCCTTCGTTGCTGAAGCAATGAGCGATCCGATTGGCGGCCGCGTCGAGCTCCTGATAGGTAAGCGACTTCTCGTTCACGATCAATGCCGTGTTGCCGGGAACGACATCTACGGCGTGTTCGACCAAATCCGCGATGTTCAGGGCCACCGACAAAATCTATCAGGCGTTCCATCAGTCGATAGACCACGTAGAATCGGCCGTGGTTCGGAGCTGCCGGTTAGTTCCCTCCGCCGCGACCGAGTGTGTCCGGGCACTGCGGAAGCCGGTGCAGCACTTGGGGATCATTACCTTCCACCTGCAGGTAGCGTCGTCCATCCGCTGTGGTGGCGACACCGATAGACAGCTCGTTGCCGCCGGCGCTACCCGGCGCCACGTGCAGCTGCAATTCTCCGGACTCGATGAACAACATGGCGTCATCGTTGGATAGCTTCCACGGCTGGCCATCGCTCGGCCACCGCCCGCCGACAAACCGAATGTCGTCGCCCTCCCCGGTGGCGCAATCAACCCACAGTTTCGCCGGGACCGGACGGAAGTACACCGCGAGGCGCTGGCGGGTGAGGTTCACGTCGACCGGTATCCCAATCGGAGGCAGCGATGTGCCGTCGGGACGGTCATTCAGCGATTTCTTGACCTGTCGCGAGCCGAATCCGGTGCCAAACCAGTCGACCGTCAGCACCGTGGTGAAGTACTGCACGATCGCCAGGGTCAGCAGACCACCCGCACCGGCAGCGCCGATCCCGGCAGCCCCAGCCGCAAAAGTCACTGGCAGCGCCAGCAGACCGACGACAGCCGCAGTGCCGGCGGCCGCGGCCACCTTACCCGCTGCCGTGAGGCTGAAGTCCGGATCCACTTGCGGCTCAGGGGGATTCTGCGCCGGCCGCACTCCGACGGTCCTGGGGAACGCGTCAAATTGCTCGCTGATTCGCTTGACTTCCGCCTCGTAATTCTCGTTGCTGATCTCGCCGGCGCGCTTTTTACCTGCGGCCACGCCCAGCGCCTGCTCGAGGGTCTCGACGTCCGGCACATGGGCCAGCCGAGGCTCCTCCCCCTTCGGATCGCGCGGGATGTCGTCTAGGCCCATCTCGTAGATCACCTTGAAGGCGGCGCTGAAGTCGTAGAGCGTGGTTTCAGCACTCACGGTGCCGTCGATGGTCAGCCGGCCGTCCGCGGTCCGTGGCACGATGTCGGCTTCGAGCACCTCGAGGACGCGGTCTTGGCCGCCGATATTGACGGTCTTAGGGCCGGCTAGCAGGCACGGCACGTCGGCATCGAAGTCGCTCTCGTCGAGACTGAAGGTGTTCATCACGCTGTCCCGGACCTGCTGCAGGATGCTCCACCCGGTGACAGCCAATCCTGTTCTCTCATTGGGATTTTCGGCGAGGATCGATGACGGAAGCTCCTCGCCGCGCGGCAGCTGGCGCAGCGTCTGCAGCTGGACCACCATAGATTCGTGGGTCGTTTCGCCGATGGCGAAGCGCTGCACGATCGCGTCGAGCGACTTCACCGTGCTGTCGTCCTGCGCTTCTGGGTCGACATCCACCGGTGACGGCAGTAACTCGACTATGCCGTCCTCCCCCATCTCGGCAAGCTTTGGGCGAACCGCCTCGGTGATCTGAGCCGCCAGGGAGTCGAGGACTCTGATTCTCGCCTCGTCATCGGAGATGGTGGGGTGCTGCAGCCTTTCCAAGCCCACCATCAGTTCCCCGGCAATGCTGTGGGTTATCCAATGCGCCTCCGCGTAATCAAGTTCCCAGCTGATGCGCGGATCTTGTCCGCCGATGGCGATTGCGCCGTCGGACCGACGCTCGATGTGCGGCCCGAACAGCCCGGTGGCGTACTCCTCGCGCAACGGCGTGGCCACCAGCAAAGGCGCATCCTGCACGGAGAAATTTAAGGCGATGTTGTACTTGCCCGCCTCCGTTTGGTGCGGCTCGAGTTGGTCGTGAATCGTCAACCGCCCGAACAGCGGGATCTCGTTGTACGGGATCTCGTGAGACTCCCCGGCGCGCGGACCATCCGGGACCGTGATAGTCGCCGGTGGCAATGGCACCAGCGGAATGCAAGTGACCGAATCGATGGCGATTTTGGAGTTGAAGATCACTAAGTCGATCGCGAAGTGCCGCAGCGGATCCCGGGATTCACCATCGGTCTCCTCTTGCCACAGCCGTCCTTGCGAATCGACGACAAACCAGACGCGATCCAGCGTGAGATCAAGCGTCGCAGTCGCCGAGTAGCCGGTGCCGTCGACGGACTCCGTGTACTTGTCGCCGCCGAATATCTCGACCGTCTGGTCCTGGACGCGTTCCCGATGAACCTCGATGATCGTGTCGGGGCGATGCATGGTGACTCTGTACCCTTATCCAGCGCCCCCTGAACCAACTGCAGCGCCCGAGTCAGCCCCTGAGTCCCGCAATGAAGCGCTGCACGCTTCGGGTCAGTGACCTGGGCACATGGTCGGGATCCATGAGATCGTTCTCCGCCAGCGGGCTGGCCTCATCCGACACAGTGCGCTCGGTAAGCGGTCGCAGGCTCCTGCCCTCCCCTCGGAGTGCCTCAATGGCGCCGAGGAACGACCGATGCTCATGCATCGCCGCTCCAAACTCGTCGAGCGACACACCCAGGTGTTCGGAAACCAATTGATCCCGCACGGACGTGATTTGGCGGCGAATCCCATCGTCCTCCGAGCCGGTCGGCTCCGCCTCGATGGCGACGTCGCATTCGCTGTCGAATCCCATCGACCGGTTGTTCAGATTCGATGAGCCGATGCGGAGCAGCCGATCGTCGACCGCCATCACCTTCGAATGGACATAGATCGGAGTACCGGCTTCGTTCACCGGCCAGTAGACACCCAATCGGTGATGATCGTCTGCGGCCCACAGCACTTGGATGAGCCGGTGCCGTGCTCCGTCCATCGTTCCCCGCTCAAGGGGGTTCTTTCCTCGGCGCGGAACGACGATGACGATCTCCGGACCGTCGTCTTCGCGCAGGCGCGCGGCTAACGCGTCGACGATGCGTCGGGCTGCCAGATATTGGTTCTCCAGATAAATGGTGCGGCGTGCCGCCGCAATCGCAGCAAGGTTGAGCGCCTCCACTTCTCGCACCTCGTCGTGACCATCCAGTTCCGGCAAGGTACGCACGATTCCGACCTCGACATCGCGCAAAATCGGTTCCAGATTGGTGGGCCAGGCAATGTGCTTGGCCTCAACCGGAGCGAGTGACTGACCCGTCGCGGTCCGCCACCGAGCGAGAGTCTGCTCGCCCAGTGCGCGCGCCGCCGCACCGTCAACCGCTGTCGAAACCTCGTGTCGTGGCCCATAGCTGCGCCCGGCTGTCCGACGGCGGCCACTGTCATCGTGGTGCGCTGGGGTATCCCATCGGTCGACCGTGAGGTCGACGCCACCGCAGAACGCCACTGCGTCGTCGATGACCACGATCTTCTGGTGATGGACGGCACCGGTCGGATGGGCACCGTCGACGGCGAAGTGGATTCGCTTGCTGCTGATCTGGTTCACCAGCGACACCGGGGTGAGCCCGAACCAGACGCGATCAAAGGCCGGAAGCAGGCGCAGATTGGACCTCAGTAGATAGACCTCCAGAGCTGGTCGTTTCCACAGCATCCAATACAGGAAGGCGCCGAGCTGATTGGGCCCGGGGAGTGTCTTGACGCCTCGCTCGAATGTCATCCGGGCGTCGAAATCCCAGCCGATCAACATGATTCGGTGCCGGGCGCGCAGCATCGATGCTTTGACATGCTGGAAATAATCGGCCCCATCGATGATGCAGGCGAACTGGTCGGCGCGCGCCACGGCGCAGCACGTCTGGCCAGGGGTCAGCAGTCGATTGTCGGACACACTGCAGTATCCACCACGTTTGAGATGCTGCGCCACGCGCTGCGCGAGCTTTTGCGCCAACTCAGGCACCGGGGCGTGAGTGGTATCGAGCTCGAAGTCGTACTCCATATCGGCATGGGCGGCCCGGGCGCTACCGCGATTTGCCCCAGCGAGATAATTACCGCGCTCAACCTCCCGACGGGCGCTCAGCCTGGAGATGTTCCTTTGCGCATCAACTCGGCGCGAAATTAGGCCGTGAGCAGACCGATGCCGAGCGAAGCCAGACCCACCGCCAGGACCACGCCCCCGGCGTACACGAGCGCGATGAGCGCGTTGGGACGGTCGCGGCCCGCGCCCATGGACGAAAAGAAGAACCCGCCGGGCATCAGCAACGCCGCGGCCGGCACCCCGATGCGGGACAGCCAACCCCACAGACCGGTCAGGTGCGCGGCGTCGGCGTAGAGCAGCGCGGTCAACGACAGGATCAGCAGCACGCCGGCATGGGCGTGCCCTGCACGCGCGAACGACATTTGGAACGGGGTCGCCGGGGCTGCTCCGCGCACCAGCCTGATCAGGTAAATTCCGCCGGTTTCGACGGTGACCAGAGACAGCAGCAGAATCCCGGCCAGGATCCGGACGTCATGAGACACGGAGACCTCCTTATTGGATATCGTCACTATCCAATCTATTGGATACCAGTGCTACCCGATATGTCAACATGGGTCCATGCGACTGTCCGAACTGTCCGCGCGCAGCGGGGTCTCCGCGTCGACTATCAAGTACTACCTGCGGCTGGGTCTGCTGCAGCCCGGTGAGCAACAGAGCGCCACCTGGTCGGAGTACAGCGATGCGCACCTGCGGCGACTGGCGCTCGTTCGCGCGTTGATCGAGGTGGCCGGGCTACCGTTGCAGGCCGTGCGCCGGGTGCTCGAAGTGGTTGAGGACCAGTCCGTTCCCCTGTACCAGGCGCTTGGGACCGCTCAGTGGCTGCTGTCACCCGCCCCGGACCATGAGCCAAGCGTTGCGTCTGCCGAGCGCGTTGACGCATTGCTCGCCCGACACGGATGGGACCTTGCGTCCGACAGTCCGCACCGCCGCGTGCTCGCCAGCGCTCTCGACCGGCTCGACCAGCTCGCGTTTCCGGCTCCCGATACGCAGCTCGACCAGTACGCCGAGGCGCTTTCCCGCCTCGCCCCCTACGAGGTCGAACGGATCACCGCCGAAACGCAGCGCGCGACAGCCATCGAACACCTGGTGATCGGAACCTTGCTCTACGAGCCGCTGCTAACCACGATGCGCCGGATGGCACATGAATCCGAGTCCGCTCACCGCCTCGAAAGCTCCTAGCCTCAAAGATCGATTCCGACATCCAGAGAAACGCAATACCTTGCCGGGCAACGCTTTCTGAATATCGGTCGAGTCGCCGCGGCCAGTGTCTTCTCGTGTGAGTGGGGATTCGCCGGCTCAACTCCACTCACCGGCGCTAAAGGTGTCCATAACTTGAATTACCGAGGAATTCAATTCGCCCGGGCCGGCGCGACGCGGCCTTTTCTTGAGGGAACTACCAGCGCTGGCTAGGCAGCGCCTGGTGTGATGATTGGAAACTGGATCCAGTACCACGAAGGCGGCGGAGGCGGCGCTTGCTGCGCCGCCGGTTGCGGATGGTCGGGACAGTAAGCATGCTCGGCGAGGGTTGTGAACTCGTTGGCGTCAGACATGGTGAATCCTGGATTGCCGGATGCGACGGTCTTGATGACTTCGCTTCGGGCCTGACCCTGGTTTATCCAGTCACACACTTGCTTGGCGGCGGCGACGGCTTCGGGTCCGCTGGCGTAGGTGATGCTGGCCTTGTCGAGCGACGCCAGGAAGCCCCCGTCGGGGTTCGTATCAGCGTATGCCGGCGCTGCTAGGGCAGTTGCGGCGGCCATCAGCGCAGGCACGACAAGCGTTCGCATGAGCCTCATTCTCATACAAATTGATGCTGGTGTCCGCCTAAAAGTCGAAGAACGCTGCGCGGCAATCGTTATCGTGACGTCATGGACGCCCCGAATTTCGCCAGCCGCCGTCAACTACTTCGGCTGGCCGGTGGCTTCGGCTTAACGGGCCTAACGGGCTTCGCGACCGCGGTCAGCGTCTGCCCCAATAGAGCCGCAGTGAGTTCCGCCGATCCGGCGACAACCGCCCCCTCCCCCAACAGCGCATCGGCCCAGCTGCTCTGCCGAGATGCCTGGGGTGCACGACCGGCACGCCCCGGCGGAAAGACCCACACCATCACCCGCATGACCCTGCACCACGAGGCCGTCGTCCTCGGCGACAACCGCAACGCGCCGGAACGCCTGCGTCAAGACCAGCGCTACCACCAAGACCAAAAGGGCTGGGTTGACATCGCCTACCACGTCGGCATCGACCGTGACGGCAACATCTACGAATTACGCACGCCGCAGATCGCGGGTGACACGGCGACGGACTACGACACGACCGGCCATTTCCTGGTTCTCTGCGAAGGCGACTTCGACCAGGAAGTCGTCTCGGAGGCGCAACTCCATGGGGCCGCTCTCGCGTTCGCCTGGGCCACGCAACACTTTCACATCGCTACCGACACTCTGGCCGGCCACCGCGACCTGGCCCAAACCTCATGCCCGGGCGCGAATCTCTACGCCCACCTCTCCTCCGGCGACCTCAAGCATCGGATCGAAGACCTGCGCGCCGCCGGGGAAGTCGACCTGCAACGCATCTGCGGACCCGACGCCGCCGCAAAGGTCGCGGCCATCGAGGCAGGCTAAAGGCCTAAGCCTCGGAGTCCTGCGCCCATTTTGGGCGGCGCCCTGGTGACTTGCGCAACGAACGCGCCGCCTCCAGCGCCGTCGCGGCCGCCGCTGATCGCGGTCAGCGGTGGAGGCTGCCCCTTGCGCAGTGTCGCGATCAGCTCGCGGTAGGGGCCGATCAGGTAGGCGGTGTCGCCCGCTTTCAGTCGGGCATCACGGCGGGGACGTAGGCTAACCGGCCCGTCCGGTCGAATGATCGCGATGACGCGGGCTTGGGTAGACAGGTCCATCATTCGCAGTCCATCGAGCTCGCTGCCCTCCGCCACCAGCATTCCGCCGACCATGAAGGAGCGCTGCCCGACCCAAAACGTCCCCAGCACCTGCAGGCCCATCGCCGCGCCGATGAACCAGGGGGCCGCCAGGTCCACCGTCGACCGCACGTTTTCGAAACCGAACCGCTGATTCACCGCAGTGCTCAGCGCGCGGCCTTGAACGCGCAGCACAATCGGCACCTTGGTCTCGGATCCCAAGATTTCCAGCAGTACGATTCCGGTCTCGATGCTCGGCATGTCCTGGGTCAGCACCGCCACTCCGCGGGCGCGATCGACGCCCGCCGATTCCAGCGTCTGGCGCATTGTTGCGTTTCCGATAATCACCGGCACGTCGAGTTCGGCCAATGTCGGCAGGTACCGATTGTTCTCGTCGTGCTCGATGACCAGGACTTCGTATCCGGCAGCGGCTAGATCAGTGACGACGCGGACGCCAACTGAACCCAGTCCGACAATGACGATGTGGTCGCGCATGCGGCGTGCCCGCCGGAGTCCGGCCGTCTGCAGGAAGCGTTGCGACAGCAGCAGGTCCGCAAGGAATGCGACCACGATGGCGGTGACGATCACGCCGGCGAACATCAACCCGATAACGAACAGTCGCAGGAAAGTGGATTGCTGGCCGAAGGGGGATTCGCCGAAGCCGACGGTGGTGATTGTCTCGGAAGTGAAATACAGGGCGTCGAGGAACGACATCCGCGGGTTCTGGTAGGTGAAGCGCACCACGACCGCCGAGCCCAGCGTAAGGAACAGCGTGAGCGCCAACGAGGGCAGAAGCATCGGGTTCACTTCGTCACGCATGGCGCGCGTGGCATCGATTACGCGTCGCACGCGAGACTGGCGAGAGCGCGTCGCGGTCGTGGGAGGCACGACGATCCCGCGGGATTCCAATTCGTCTTTGACGCCGATCATCGAGGTCCAGTCGCCGGCGTAGACCCGCTGATCCCGTCCGGGACATGGCACCACCTCGCCGGGGGCAGGTGAGTTCTTGCCGTGCACCACCGCCACCGGTGCCAGGTCGGCGTAGATCTCGCGCAGAGTCCCGTTGTACGGTGCCTCGGATCCCCAGACAACGAATTCGATACCGGCCGCCTCGAACTGGTGCGCGTGACGCGACAGAACAGCCTCGACGACCGATGGTGCCGAGAGGTCGGCGACGCCCAAGATCGCGCCGGGGCCGTTAACGTTAGCCACCGCTTCGCGCAGCACGTCGTTGCCCAGACGCGCCACCACGCGGACAGTCGGGCTGTATTGTCTTGCCAATAAGGCAATTTCGAGATTTACCGCGTCATTTGGCCCGGCGCAGACGACGGCGCGCGCGCGATGTACCCCGGCGCCGAGGAGATCGGCGGCAGTGTTGATTTTGATTATTCGCGCGCCGGCACCCCTGAGCTCCTCGGCGATCGTCTTTGACAGCGCGTCGTCACCGCTGACGATGATCTCACGATGCATGATCTCGCGAGTTTGCGGAGAAACGGGTTGCTCCATCGGCCGGGCGTGCTCCGGCCTTGGGTCGATCCGGGGTACCGATGAAACCGTCGTCATCCTTCGCCCCGTGGCGTTGTGTGGTGCGGCATAACTACTCCCAGCTCCGCTGGCACTGCGTGCATTTGCTCATATCCCGTTCATATGACTATGGGTCAGTATGTCGGATAATGCCACCGGAACGGGCTGGATAACAGAAGGCCAACACCGATGTCCCGCAAGCGGAGTCGACGACTACGACCCGATCGACTTGCGTCTTTTCTGGGCGCAACAGGTTCGACTCGCAGTAGTCACAAAGACGAAATAGTTCTGGCGTAAAAAGGACCGTCGCGCCACTGTTACTCGGGTGAAAGGTCGTACCAGTGGCGCGGCCTGTCGGGCGTTGTGCTGGTGCGGCGCGAGTTGTCAGTGACGTTGACGCCACCAACAAGACCAAGCAGAGGAGCATTCGGTGTCCGAAAACACGCCCGACGACATCTTCAAACTCGTCAAGGACGAGAACATCGAGTACGTCGACGTCCGCTTCTGTGACCTGCCAGGCACCATGCAGCACTTCACAATTCCGATTTACGCGTTCGACCAGACCGTGTTCGAGGACGGCCTTGCCTTCGACGGCTCCTCGATTCGCGGGTTCCAGTCGATCCACGAGTCCGACATGCTGCTGCTTCCCGATCCAGAAACCGCCACCATCGACCCGTTCCGCGCAGCCAAGACGCTGAACGTGAACTTCTTCGTGCACGACCCGATCACCCTCGAGCTGTATTCGCGCGACCCACGCAACGTCGCCCGCAAGGCGGAGAACTACCTCATCAGCACGGGCATCGCGGACACCTGCTACTTCGGTCCGGAGGCCGAGTTCTACATCTTCGACTCGGTGAAGTTTGACACGAACATCAACAGCTCGTTCTACAAGGTGGACGCGACATCGGGGTGGTGGAACACCGGAGCAGACAACGAGCCCGACGGCAGCCCCAACCTCGGCTACAAGGTCCGCCCCAAGGGCGGCTACTTCCCGGTCGCCCCCACCGACCACTACGTCGACCTGCGCGACAGGATTCTCACCAACCTGACCAACGCCGGCTTTCTGCTGGAGAAGGGCCACTCCGAAGTGGGCAGTGGCGGCCAGACCGAGATCAACTACAAGTTCAACACGCTGCTGCACGCCGCTGACGACCTTCAGATGTATAAGTACATCGTCAAGCAGACCGCCTGGCAGGCCGGCAAGACCGTGACCTTCATGCCCAAGCCGCTGTTCGGCGACAACGGCTCCGGGATGCACTGCCATCAGTCGTTATGGAAAGACGGCGTCCCGCTGATGTACGACGCGGAGGGGTACGCCGGCCTGTCGGATATGGCGCGCCATTACATCGGCGGCCTGCTTTACCACGCGCCGTCGTTGCTGGCCTTCACCAACCCGACGGTGAACTCCTACAAGCGTCTGGTTCCGGGCTACGAGGCGCCGATCAACCTGGTCTACAGCCAACGCAACCGGTCGGCGTGCGTGCGTATCCCGATCACCGGCACCAACCCGCATGCCAAGCGGCTGGAGTTCCGCTCTCCCGATTCCTCGGGCAACCCGTACCTGGCGTTCTCGGCCATGATGATGGCCGGGCTGGACGGCATCAAGAACAAGATCGAGCCGCCGCCACCGGTCGACAAGGACCTCTACGACCTTCCGCCTGAAGAGGCCGCGGAGATCGTGCAGGCTCCGACCCAACTGTCCGCGGTGATCGACCGTCTGGAAGAAGACAGCGAATACCTGACCGAGGGTGGCGTTTTCACGCCGGACCTGATCGAGACGTGGATCAGCTACAAGCGCGAATACGAGATTGCGCCATTCAATCTCCGGGTGACCCCCTACGAATTCGCGCTCTACTACGACGTATGAACCATTGGTTCTGAATCTTCAAAGGTGTCTTTGACGCCCGGCCGACCCTTATTAGCTGCTATACGCTGTCATACAGAAGAGCCCTGTCAAGCAGCAGGCGGGATTCAACACACTCGACGATGGGACGGTACCCGTATGCCTGCATGGAGACGTTCCACGACGGCGACAGACAGAGCTGACACCGCGGAGGTTGTACGCAAAGTCGGCGCAGAGATAGAAGTCGAGATCACCGACAAAACGACGCTGTTGTTCCAGATCGCCGTCGCCGGTCAGCCGGGGATCGATGTCGAAGAGTCATTAGCAATCAAGCTGGACGGCAAGAGAATTGAGCCGCGCGAGATCGTCGGACAGCATCAAACGCGGATTCACTTGGTCCAGGCAGACAAGGGAGCGTTGGCTCTGTCTTATGCGGCAACGGTTATCGGCCAAGCCGACCCGGCGCCAGTCGACGATATCGACTTGATCACCTACCTCCGCCCGAGCCGCTACGCCGAAGCCGACAAGTTTTTTGGCTTCGCCGCAACCGAGTTCCTGAAGTACGGCACCTCGATCACGTTGCTGGAAAAGGTGTCGTCCTGGGTCGGTACACGCCTGAATTACGTTCCGGGGTCCAGTGATCCGATCGATGGAGCCACGGATACGTTGCTGGCCGGGGAAGGAGTGTGTCGCGACTATGCCCATTTGGTGATCGCGCTGCTGCGCGCGCTCGGCGTTCCTGCCCGGCTGGTAGCGGTGTATGCGCCAGGATGCCAACCGATGGACTTTCATGCGGTCGTGGAGGCGTTCGTGGATGGTGCGTGGCATCTCGTCGATTCCACCTGCCTGGCACCACGGCAGTCCATGGTGCGCATCGCCACCGGCCGCGATGCCGCCGACACTGCTTTCCTCGACAACCACATGGGCGCTATCACGCTGCAAAACATGATGGTCACGGCGGTCGTCGACGGCGAGCTACCTCGGGACTCGGTCGAGCAGCTGGTGAGCATGCGCTAGCTACGACTACGTTGGCGAATGAGTCCATGGGTCGAGAGCAAAAATCTGGACGGACGCTGACTTACCCTTCAGGGCGTGAGATCCGCGGTCGGCGAGTCCGGACGGTCGAGTGTCCATGGCGTCGACCGACTCGCGCGTCACCAGGATCGTGTCCCCTGTGGTCTTGGTGAGCTGCTCGACCCGGGCAGCGACGTTGACGGTATCGCCGATCAGTGTGAATTCGAGTTTGCCTCCGCCGCCGATGGTGCCAGCGATCACCGATCCGGTGTTGACCCCGATGCCGATCCGCAGCTCGCCGTCAAATCGCTCGGCGACGAGACGGTGAATCAGCAATGCGGCGCTCACAGCGGCAGCGGTGTGATCGGTGAGGTCATTCGGGACGCCGAAAACGGCCAACGCCCCGTCGCCGAGAAATTTGTTGACGTGTCCGCCGGCGTCGACCCCGGCGGGCACGACGATTTCAAATAGCGCGTTGAGGCGGGCCACCGTGTCCTCGGCGCTGTGCGCCTCGGCGAACGGAGTGAAGTCGCGGATGTCGATGAACATCACCGTGACCTCGCGGCGCTCGCCGGTGAAGATGTCGTCACCTTGCTTGAGCAGCCGCGCCGCCAGGACGGGGTCGACGTAGGTCCCGAAGGCGCTCTGAAGTCGTTGCTGCTCAGCCAATCCCGCCTGCATGCGGTTGAACGACGCCGCGAGCGCACCGAGGTCATCGTCCTGAACCACCGGCAGGCGTTGGCTATAGTCGCCTGCTGCTACGCGTTCGGTCCCTTCGGCGAGATCGCGAATCGGGCGCAGCGACGGCGCAAACATCGCCCCGACCGTCACCGGCACCCCAAAGCCGAGTGTCAGCACACACGCGATCGCGACAGCAAGGCTTGCCGCCCATTGATCCACGAGGCGACTGTGCCCCAGACCCGGAAGCAAAGCTCCGTACGCCAGCACCGGCGAGGCGACAACGGAGACAACGCCTGCCTCGGCGTAGTGAACGGACCCCTCGATAGCGACAATCAGAAGCGACCAAAAAAGATAGACCGGCAGCGCCACCAAGGATGCAACGGCGAAGACCGCCCACGAATATCGCGTCCCGTGCCGATCCCATGCCCACTGCCAAATGCGGTCCATGACGGGAGACTAAGCGTCCGCGACCTGCGATCTAGGCTAAAAGCGACTTCTCTGCGGCCGTTCATATCCTGCAGCTACTGGCAATCTGCGACTGACGTCGCGGAGACGTTCAGGCACAGGCTGTCACCGCGGGTACTCGGCTGGATATGCCGACCGAAACACATCTATGCTGCTAGGCGCCTGCGAGCGGAGGGCTTCGAATACCTCGGCATGGGCCGGAACTAAGGAGAAGAAGTGAGAGCCCTCGTCGCGGGCGCCGCCGGGTTTTTGGGGTCTCACCTGTGCGATCACCTTCGACGCGACGGGATCGAGGTTCTCGGTCTCGACAACTTCTGCACCGGCAGTCGCGCCAACATCAGGCACCTCGAGGGCGACTCGGGCTTCAGTTTCATCGAGCACGACGTCACCCGGCCCCTCGACGCGAGCGCGGCAGGTTCGTTGGACGTCATCTATAACCTGGCCTGTCCCGCCTCACCGCGTGCTTACCAGCGTGATCCCCTGTTCACTCTCGAGACCAACTACGTCGGGACGAGGAATCTCCTTGAACTAGCGCGCGACCAGGGGGCGACGATTTTGCAGGCCTCCACGAGCGAGGTCTATGGAGATCCGACAATGCATCCCCAGGTCGAGAGCTACTGGGGCAACGTGAACTGCTTTGGTGTGCGGGGCTGCTACGAGGAGGGCAAGCGAGTCGCCGAGACGCTGATGCTCGAGCATGCGCGTCGCTACGACGTCCGCATCAAGATCGTCCGCATCTTCAATACCTACGGCCCCAGGATGGACCCGGAGGACGGTCGCATCATCTCCTCATTCATTGTCCAGGCGCTGCGGGGAGAACCGATCACGGTCTTCGGGGACGGCACCCAAACCCGTTCGTTTTGTTATGTCGACGATCTCGTCGAGGGTCTCGTGACGATGGCGGGCAGCGACCCCTTGTTCACCGGACCCGTAAACATCGGCAGCCCAGACGAATTCACCGTCCTCGAGATCGCACGCATCGTCAAGGAAATGACCGGATCCGCCTCAGCGACCGTCTTCAAAGCCCTGCCGCCGGACGACCCGAGGAAGCGCAAGCCCGACATCAGCCTCGCCGAGTCCAGGCTCGGCTGGCATCCACGAGTCCCTTTCGAAGAGGGCGCCGCGCAGACCATCGAATACTTCAAAGGCGTCCTCGGATGTGGCTCCCAAGGTGTGCGAGGTCGTGTCCCCGAATGAAATTTGTGCTCGCCACCTTGGGAAGTCGAGGCGATGTCGAGCCGTGCGCCGCCATCGCGCGGGAGCTGCAGGGCCGAGGTCACCAAGTGCTCATGGCGGTCCCGCCCAACATGGTGCGCTTTGTCGAGTCGGCGGGCCTTGCGGCCGTTCCCCACGGCAGGGACCACGTGGTACAGAACGAGAACATTGCTCGCAAATACGGCACGACGCCAAACCCCATCACCATGGCCTTGGAAATTCTGCGGGACATCAACGAACTCTGGCCGGCGCTGGGCAAGGCGCTTACATCGCTGGCCGACGGGGCCGACTTGCTGTTGACGGACGCGAGCCAGCAGGGGCTGGGCGCCAATGTTGCTGAGTACTACGGTATTCCGCTGGCTGCGGTGCACATCTACCCGTTGATGCAGGACACTGCGGATTCGCAATTAACCAAAGAGGCCGAGGACGCCTATCGACGGGAACTTGGCCTTCCGGAGGAGATACCAACGCCGACGCAACCACCGTTGGAAATTCAGGCCTTCGACGAACTCTTCTTTCCCGGGCTGGCAGCCGAATGGGAGAAGTGGGGGCTGCGAAGGCGTTTCGTTGGTGGGCTGACGCTGGAGCTGCCGGCGGGCGCCGATGACGAGGTCTCGTCGTGGATTGCCGCGGGAACGGCGCCGATCTACTTCGGCTTCGGCAGCAGTGCGCGAGTCGCGTTTCCCGCTGACGTCGTCGAGATGATCGCCGCGGCTTGCGCGCAGTTAGGTGAGCGGGCGTTGATTTGCAGCGGCTCAAGCGATTTGACCAACATACCGCATTTCGACCATGTCAAGGTTGTGGGCACAGTGAACCACTCGGCCGTCTTTCCCGCGTGTCGCGCGGTCGTCCACCACGGCGGCCCCGGCACCACGTTCGCCGGCATGCGAGCTCGCGTTCCGACGTTGGCCCTTGCGGTTTCGGTCGATCAACCGATGTGGGCGGCCGCGGTCAACCACCTGGGGGTCGGCATTGGACGGCCCTTCTTCGATGCCACCCCGGACACGCTGATCTCAGATCTGCGAGCAATCCTTACTCCCGAATGCCTCGCTCGCACTCATGAGGTCGCCGCCCAGATGACCACACCCGCCGAAAGCGCCGCCATCGCAGCCGATCTCTTGGAAGACGCCGTTCGCCGCGGGTCTGCGACTACTGAATGATGGCCATCTCGAAATCGGGGAAAGCGTAGACCTCACCACGATTTCGGACTCGCTCGAACCAGAACTTCTGGTCAGCGGCAGATGTGCAGGCGTACATCTTCATCCATGTCCCTGCGAAGGGAAATAACAAGCCTTTGTCGACAGCCTGCCAGATGGCGGCGGGCACACCGGGGGCTTCAGCGGCTCGGTAATCATCCAGCGCGATCACGCCCCGTTCGGCCGTGTGCGCCGCAGCGAGGCTGATGTCTTTGGCGACGCACTGGTAGCTGTGGCAACCGTCGATGTGGAGGAAGCGGAACACTCGCTCTCCGAGGTCGAGCTCCGATGATTCGCAGACTTCAAGTGTTGGCCGACGAGTGTGGAAGCGATCCCAGTTGGCCAGGAACTCCTCCTCCGCCAGGCCCGAGTACTGCTGGCGTCGGCTCAGCGGGATGTCGGCGTGATCCATCACGGCACCGAATAAATCGCAGATCACCAGTTCTTCGTCGTCTCGGAGGCCGTAACCCATCAGGATGGCGGACTTGCCCCGATATGTGCCGATCTCGAGCATGTCGCCCTTGATGCCCTCGGTCCGCTGGTAGGCGAGAAGATTGCTGAAGAAGTCGACGTCGACCGCGTAAAACCAGCCCTCGACGGTGTCCATCTGCGCGGTGTAGGGGGTCGACGGATCGGTCATGGCGCGCTCCTGCGCACAAAATCCTCCAGGGGCGGTCGATGGTTTTGCGATGACGAATATGGCGGGGCGGAGGTCGCGTTGAAGCGTATCAACTCTGCGTATGGACGCAATCGGCGCTCGCTCGGCACGAGCAGAACATGCGCTGAACTCCGGGTCTAACCGAATGTGGGCAACGGAAACTGGATTTGGTACCACGAGGGCAGCAGAGGCGCCGGTTGCTGTGCCGCCGGTTGCGGATGGCCAACGTCAGGTCCGTTTTGGTAGGAAATGCTGGCCGTCGTCCCCCGTCCGATCGGCCGATCTGGAGCGTCTAGCACGAGTCAGATGGAGGCAGTCCCACTGTTCACCCGTAGCCCATCGCAACGGCAGGCTGCTTGGCGTGACCGCGCCGCCCTGCGTGGAGGTGAAGCTCAACGTGAAGCCACGTTCTAATTCGAAATCCGGTATGGCGCATAACCATTCGGCCAGCATCACACTCAGTTCGACGCGCCCAATGCCTTGCCCAGACATCGGTGACCGCCCTCAAAGCTCCTATGTCGCGTAGGGCGGATCTTTCCGTCCTCGGTCACATGCGGTGACGGACCTACTGGCATCGACGAACTGCGGTGCGGGGCGGGCGTTCCGGCTCCATTGAGTCACCGATGGAAAGGGGGAATCATTGCGCTTACGGGGCGATCGTAGACCAGGTTTCATTCACTTTCAGCGGCTACTTTCCGGTATCCGGATCGGGCAAAAGTGGCCACAAAATGACCGGCGCAGTGCGAAGGTAGGGCCAATGCGCCGACGAATTCTCACTGCCCCGCTCATGGTTGCCGCGGTCACGATGTGCTCGACCGCCGGGCCAGCGGCGGCCGCCGGGGACTGGGAGTGCACCGTCATCGTGCCGGCAGCCGATCAGCTGCAGAAGGGGTTCGATCTGGTTTCCCCTTCCGGGACGCCGCCGTGGGTGGCAATGCCGATTCGGAACGCTCTGGCTCCACTGCACGGCTTGCGCAGTGCGGCCGCGGTTGACCTGCGGCTTCGGTCGGACATGTTGGCGTCTTCGATCGACAACAGCGACCCCTACCGACCGAGCAGCCCGGAACAAATCGCCGGCGATCTGGCCACGGCGAGACAAAAGCTAGCCACCGCTCGCGACTACTGCGGGCCGTAGGGATCGGGCGGCCGCTGTTACCCCTGCCCTCCGCGCCAGCGTCGAATTTGTAGGCGTTCGGCGTCAGGCCAGATGGCTTTGGCGGCCGGTGATGCGCAGAAGGTGTCCTCGGCCTGGTGCAGGGTCATGTCAACCGCATGCAGGCCGTCTTCCTCATGGGCGCGGCAGATGACGGTCAGGACCCGGTGCGTGTTGGGGTCTACCTCCTCGGCCTCGATGGTCAACACCACGACGAGCGTGTACCCCGCATCCGTCGGCAGATAGAAGGTGAGGTCCCGGCTGTCCAACGCGCCGCCGTTGGTCACCAGGTAGCCGTCCCCGCTGGGATAAACGGCCTGTCCGACCATCTGGGTGCGTTCGAAATGCAGGCGGTCCCCCGGCGCGCGCCACACCGAGAACCGGGTGTTTGCACCGCCATTGAACAGGTGTTGGGCGATCGGGATGATCAGCTCGTCGCGACCGTCGCCGTCGATGTCCTGTAACCCGACGCCGCCCGGACTCGAGGGCTCCAGCAGCTCGTCGATCGTTTGCACCACCGCGCCCGACGAGTCGGTCACGGTGATCTTCACCGCCGCGGGCCCAGACAACTCGGGCGTGTTCCAGTAGGTAACGGCGAAGTCGAGAGCACCGGAGTGCATGCGGCAGTCCGTATGCGGCGATGTGGCTTTCGGGGCGATGATTACGGTCGTCTGCGAGCATGGCGGCAGCGCGGTGTCAGCGGCCCCAATTGGGCAGACGATGCCCGCAGTGGTCAGGGAGGCCATCGTCACGACGGCAACCAACAGCGGAAGCCGCTTCACGATGCGCACCTACCGTTTCGGTGCCGGCTTGGCGGGAGCGGGAGGGGCAGCGGGAGCGGCCGGAGCAGCCGGAGCGGGAGGTGGCTCAGGTGGCGGGATCTGGTCCTCGACCGGTGGGTGGGAGCCTGTCTTGGGGCCGATATCGGAAACCTGCCAGCCGTTGCCCGCCTTGTTCACGGTGACTTGCAACAGGATGATCGAGACCTTGGGTGTCGGGTTTTGCAGATTGCGGGTGGTTTGGTGGGCCGAGACCACTACCTGGTAGACCCCGCCGGGCTGAGCGACCGGGTCGATCGCCAACACCTCACCGCTGGAGGTGACCTGCGCCTGCAGCATGATGCCTTTGAGCAGGTCGGAAGCGTTGACATACTTATCTTTAAGTTGTTGTGACACACCGTCTTCGACTGAGCGGAAGAAGGCGTCTGGATCTTCGAAGCTATAGGTCAGCGACTTCAGCGCATAGTCCTTGGCCAGCTGCGCCACGGTGTCGCGATCGGCTTGCGCTCGCCGCAGCTCTGCGAGCTGGGCCGTTACCTCGCGATATTTCATGAATCCGAACGCGCCGCCGGCGAGCACCGCCGCCACGAGTACGGCTGCGACCCACCGCCATGGATTCTTCGGCCGGAGTCGCGACTTGCGTGATCGGCCACGCGGTTCGGCGTCGTCGGTCTCATCGCGGTCTGCCGCCGGCTTCGTCTGAGCCTCTTCCGAGGTTTCAGCGTCATCGCCGGCATCTTTGCTCTCGGTGTCGTCCACCGTCTCATCTTCGCTGAGAATTGAATTGGTCATGCCAGAACTTTCTTTGCTTTTGCGTCGTTCGAGGTCATTGGTGCCATGCGGGGACGTTGAGCTGAACCCGCAGGCCGCCGCTGTCGTTAAAGGTCGATTCCCAGAAGTCGAGCCAGTGCCCGGCGTCTACCTTGATGGGGCGTAGTGGTGCAACCGCCGGTTGCAGGACGGTGGTGAAAGTACTGAGCGGTCCGGCCAGCGTGTCGACGTATTGGCCCAGCTTGGCTACCAGCACCCCGGCTGGGTCGTCGGGGCCGACCACACCCACGCCGGTGTGCGAAAGGATTTCGATTTCGTGGACCAGCCGCAAAAATGCCGGCACCGAACGGGGTAGCAGTTTGCCCGTCTCGCTGATCACCTCGCCGGCGTTGACCTCACCCAAGTTGGTGGTGAACGTGGAGATGTTGCTGAACAGGGTGGCCAGCAGTTGCTTGTCGTCGTGGATGACTTTGGCCGTCAACCCGGCGGTGGTGGCCAGCGAATCGATCGCGCTGTCGTTGTCGGCGAAGGCCGCGGCGGCGTTGCTGATAATGACGTGTACCTGGTCGATGTTCAGCGCCGACATCAGGGCATTGACCTTGGTCAATAAGTCACTTCCGGTCACCATCGGCGCGACCCGGTCGGCGGGGATCAGTGCCCCATCGTTAAAGTACGGCGGCGCAATCAGTTTCGGTTTAAAGTCGATGTACTGCTCGCCGGCCGCAGAGAGGTTCTCCACGCTGATCGGGCTATCGGCGGGCACTGGGTGCGCGCGGTCGAGGTCGATCGAGACCGCCAGCCCGGTTGCCGTGGTCTCGATCCCGGTCACCCGGCCGACCTTGATGCCGCGCATCGTCACGTCCGACGTGGGCATCAGGCCGCCGGAAGTGTTGAGCAGCAGGGTGAGTCGAGTGACCTGCTTTGTCGGGCTGATGTCGAGCACGCCGACCGCCATATAGACCGCCCCCAACAGCGTCATCACCGACAGGATCACCAGCGTGATACGGGCGTTGAATTTCACGGTGGCAGCATCCCCATGCTCTGCATCGCCTTCACCGCCGCGTCGGACTTATCGGCCGGATCCACACCCTCGTGCCCGGTCGGTGGGTGCAGTTCGGAGACGATGTATTTCGGGCCGCCGTCGCGGAAAAACCCGATGAGCTTGTAGTGCAGGAATGCGATCAGCTTGTCGGCCAGCACCGGAATGGTGGTGTCAACGGTCGCCAGCGTTCCCACCAGCGGCGTGATGTAGGAAAGTATCTGCATCAGGTCGCCGACGATCGGATTGAGCAGTTGTCCACCCAGTCCGCCGATGTCGTGAGAGTCCCCAACGACTTTGAGGATGGCCACGGTGATCGCCGATAGCCCTTCCAGTTTCGGCGGCCCTTCGGTGACCAGCCGGTTGAACACATCGGTATTGGCCGCCAAGTTGGTGGTGATGTTCTCCATGCTGGACAGGATGCCGTCGATGGTGTCCTGGTTGGCTGCCAGGTCATTGAGTACGCCGCCGATGGTGTGCTGAATCCGGGTCAGCTCGACCGGGTCCTTGGGGAAGGCTTTGTTGACGTTGACAACCGTGCTTTGCAGTGTGCCGATCGCGCCGCCGGCCACCAGGTTCGACACCGACCGCAGGACGTCTTCGACGTTGTCGGCCGGGGCCGTGTTGCGCAGCGGGATGGTGTCGCCGTCCCGCAATACCGCGGCCCGTAAATCCCCAGACCGATCCTCCGGCGGCAGTAGAGCGATATAGATGTCGCCCAGGGGGGTGGCCTGGCGTAGTTCAGCGCGGGTGTTGCTAGGGAACTTGGTTTCGCCCGACATATCGACGTAGGCGACCGCGGTGATGCCGTCGAGCTGGACATGGTCGAGCACACCGATCTGCACTCCCCCCGAGTCCACCTTGGCCCGCGCGGGCAGATTGAGCACGCTGGAGAACTGGATCTTGATTCTGTAGGTCTGGTGCGGTGTGTAGGCGCCCGGGACCGGCAACCGGGTCGGATCCAACGAACATGCCGCCGTCAGGCCGATTACCAAGGCGGCTAACAGCGCGCCCGCGGCGCGCATCGATCGTCGGGTCATGACAGCGCGGCCCCCAAAATGAGATCGGTCAGACCGAGGGTGACCGGATCCGAGGCGGTGCCCGGCGCGCACGCCGCAGCAGCACCGGGGACATTGCGCTGCCGCAGCCCATCGCAGATGGCGCCGGCCTGCGACGGCGAAATCGCCACCTGCGGTGGAATATAGGTCACGTTGTGGGTTCCCCACGCCGGCTCGTAGATGTCGCTTATCCAGTGGCTGAACTGCGGCCACGAGTTGATCATGGCGACGATGGCAGGGGTATGTGCGTTGAACACGCGCGCTATCCAGTTGATCAATATGTCAAGTTTGTGATAGAGCCGCGGCCCCCACCGGTTCAGCGCCTCGACCAAGATCGGCAGCAGGTGTGAGATATGGATCAGAGCCCCGCCGAAGTTGTCCGATAGGCCTTCGACCAATTGGGTGGTGGACGGAAGCGTTCGGATCACCGAGGCGAAGCTGTCCCAGTTCTTGAGAAAATCCGAGGTGAGGATCTCACTGTTTTCGAATAGCTGCCGGTAGTCGGCGTCGGCCTTGTAGGGATCGGCGAGCATGATCACGAGATTCCGCAGCGTCTGGTTCAGGCCGGGTCCGGTGCCATCCAGCGAGCGGCTGAACGCCCGCAGGCTGTCGTTGATGGCTTGCACGCCAGGGGCCTGGGACGGGTCCTGGCCGTGTTGGGTATCCAACACGGTGTCCGCGAGTTTGCCTACGGCAGCGAAAGTATCGCTGACACTGATCGGTGTTTTTGTCGACTTCAGCTTGATGCATCCCGGCCCGGTGAATTTTGGGCCTCCGGTGTAGGGCTTGGTCAGTTCGATATGACGGTCGGTGACGATCGATTGCGAGTACGTGACCGCACCGACGTCGGCCGGCATTGCGAGGTCGTCGGGAACGGTGAAGTCGACCTCGACGTGGTCGGGCTTGTTGACAATCGCGGTCGTCGAGCCGACCTCGATACCCAGCAGCGCCACCTTGTTGCCCGGATAAAGCCCTACAGCGTCGGTGAATTCGGCGCACATCGCCCGGGTGTGTTTGGGCATCAATGTTTTGGCGCCGATAACCGCCGCTGCCGCGACCGCCGCGACAACGACCACCACCGCAGCGATACCCAACGGCGACCGCAGTCGCGCGCCGGCATCCGACCACCTGGTCATCAACAGTTCCTCATGATGTTGGGCAGGCACAGGTCCTGTCCGGGGACTAGCCGCTGCTTGTGTTGGTCGATGACGACACCGTTCCCACTGAGCATCGGCATCACGATGTTGAGGCTCTGCCCCAGCCCGTCCAGCGCCTGGCCCCAACGGTCGGGGTGGGCGACCAGTGTGTCGGTGATGTCCTCGAGACCGTTGACGATCGGCGCGATCTCCCGGCCGTAAAACACGGTGATGCGGTCAAGGATTCGAGCCAATTCGTTGAGCAGACCGAAAAATTCAATGATATCGACCGATTTCGAGGTGTATGCCCTCCCAAGGATGTCGAGCTGCTCAACGAGCGTGATGAGCTGTTTGCGGCCCGCGACCATCGCCCGCAGACCGTTGTTGGCGAAATCCAGGCTGCGATGGAAGTCGTTGGTGGACTTGCTCATCGACGTTGTCAACGCATTGGCCGATTGCAGCAGGTCGCGGATCGCGTCGGGATACTTGTTGGCCGCGTTGGCAACCTCGGTGAAGGTATCGTGGATGACCTGGCCGTCGACTTCCTTGATGAGCGGTGTCGCCGCCTGGATGATGTCGTTGACCTCGAACGGCAATGTGACACGTTGTGGCGGAATCACGTTGCGGCCCAGCGGTATAACGCCCTTCGGGTCGAGCGCCACATAGTGACCGCCCAGCGGAGTCAGCAACTTGACGTCCAGTGTGGATTCGGAACCGACCACCACCGAGCGCTCGACGTCGAATTTCATTTCGACGACGGCGGCGTCAAGCCGGATACTGGTGACCTTCCCGACCGGAATGCCGGCGATACGCACCTGGTCGCCGACGCGCACGCCGCCGGAGTTGGCCAGATGCGCGGTATAGCCGTTCTGGTCCGTCGGATTCAGGTAGGCCATCGCGGTGGCGGCTAACGCGGCAACAATGACGACGAGGCCTACGATGCCGTTCCGGCGATTGCGCGATGCGGTGGCGCGCTCGTCAAGCGCAGCGCGCCGCCGTGCTAACCACCTGGCCATTACCGGCACACCACCAGGTTCTGCTGCGCGAACGACACCTGCCCGATTCCTGGCAACGTGACTTCGCCGTGTGAGCAGAAAAACGTTGGTTTGGCAGGGGTGTCGTCGGCCAGCCAGTCCCGCACCCCTTCGATCAACGACGGCGCGAGTGACAGGCCTGCGATGATCGTCGCGGTCTGCGGCCACATCCGGGCGCTCAGGTCGTAGAGCGGAACCGTGGTCCCGTCAAAAGTGCGCTCGGCGTATTGCAAGAGATGGGTGGCGTTTCGCAGCACAGGCAGTCCGGAGTCAAGCGCCGTACGGAACTGCTCGGCCATGGATCCAAACTTCGAAACCACGTCGTTGAGCGTGGCGATGAGATGAAACAGTTGCGGTGATTTGCCACTCAGATCTTGGGAGATCGCGCTGAGATTGCGGATCACGACGGTGATCACCGCCTGGCGGTTCACCGCCACCTTCGCAATGGCGTCGAGGTCATGCAAAAACGGGCCGATGCCGTTTTCATCACCCTGAATCAGCCGCAGCAGGTTCTCGCCCAGCAGGTTGAACTGGGCAGGGTCAAGTGTTTGGAATATCGGCCGAAACCCGTTGAACAGCTTGGCCACATCGAACGACGGAATTGTCTGCCCCATTGGAATATTACCTCCGGCCGGCAACCGCTGATTTGGCTTGGCCGGCTGAACAAGTTCCACATAACGCTGACCGACCAGGGTTTGGTAGCGCACCGCGGCGACGGTGTTGGAGAACACCGGGTGATCCTCTTGTGCGGTGAAATCCACCTTCGCGATCCGCCCGTCGAGCCTGATGTTTTCCACCTTGCCGACCTGCACACCGGAAATGCGAACGTCGTCTCCGGCGTAAAGGCCCGACACATCGGAGAATGCCGCGGTGTAGCGGGTAACCGCGCCGGTGACCGGACTACGCAAGGCGGTTAGCACGATGAGCGTGCACACCACCGCGACCGCGGTGAAGATGGTCAGCCACACAAGGGATTTGGTGACACTTCTCATCGGCCACCCGCTTGCAGTCCAGCCGCGGGCCCCGAGGGTCCGGGCGGTTGGGGCGGTAACGCCGCCGCCAACCCCGGCATGGCATCCAACCCGACTTCGATCTGCATGCGGACCTTGCCGTTGACGACCGGGAACGCCGCACTGGTGCGGTCGATCAGACCCGAGAGCCGGTCGTAGTACGGCGAGAAGCTGCCCAGGGTGTACGACATCGGCAGCAAGATGTCGACCAGCGCGCGGCTGAATGGGGCCAGCCATGAGATGTTCCTGGCGACGATCCCATCGGCGGTGAAGAGGAGCTTCGAGGTCTGGGCCAAGATCAAGTTCATGCGCTCGACCCCGTCGGGATGCGCTAGAAAATCCATCCCATTGAGTAGGTCATAGGCCAACCGGATCAGCGGGATCGAGTCGCTGGCACCGTTGACCACCGAGGCGAACACCGACAGCGACTGCGAGAACGGCACCTTCTGCGAGTCGACGAGCATCTTGATCAGGTCGAAGTAGGAGCGGGTCACCGGTTCAGTCAGGTCGGCGTGCCGGCGCACCACCTCGATGATGTGGTCGACATCGGGCGAGTCCACCAGCCGTCCGATTTTTTGGCCCTGCCGCAGCAGGCCGGTGATGGAAGCCGACCGCGCGTTCGCACCTATCAGCAGCGTCTGATTGGGCTTCAAATGGGGACCGGTGCCGCTGCTGACCAGCTCGACTGCCGCGAGGCCAAAGGTATTCGACGAAACGAAGTTCGCGGTCGTGTCGATGGCCAGCGCTTTGACTTGGCGCGGCTCGAGTTCCAAGGTGATCTTCTGCTTGTTGTATCCGACGGCTTGCAGTGTTTTCACCGATCCGATGGTCAGCCCGCGGAACTTTACCTCCGCGCCCGGCGTCAGACCCTCACCGATCACGTCCGCCACCACGGTCAGCTTGAACGTGTCGTCGTAGCGACCGCTGCCCAGCTGATACAGCGCGATGCCCGCAATGCCCAGCACCACCGCGGCGATCAGGCCACGGATCCGCAGCGAGCGCGAACTGGGCGCGCGTGCCCCTTGATCGGGAAATGCCGGCATGCCTTACCCCGATATCCGGATGCCGGAACCGTTACCCCAGAACAACAGCGTGAGCACCATATCGGCGGCTACCACGGTGACGATGCTGGCCCGGATTGCCCGGCCCGAGGCGCGCCCTACGCCTTCGGGACCACCGGTGGCGTAGTAGCCCTGGTAGCAATGGATGGCAATGATCAGCGTCACGAAAATGATGGCCTTGAGCACCGAGAACACCACGTCGGATGGGTGGATGAATGAGTCGAAGTAGTGGTAGTAGGTGCCCGATGACTGCCCGTGCATCACGTTGACCACCATCGCGCACGACATATAGCTCAACGCCAGCGTCACTACATAGAGCGGAACGATGGTGATCATCCCGGCGATCACCCGGGTCGTAACCACGAACGGGATCGACTGAATGCCAAGGGCTTCCAACGCATCGATCTCTTCTGAGATCCGCATGGCGCCGATCTCGGCGGTCATCCGGCATCCCGCCTGGGCTGCGAAGCCGATTCCCGCGATCATCGGCGCCATCTCCCGGGTGTTCGCGTACGCGGAAACGAACCCGGTCAGCGGCCCCATACCAACCATGTCAAGGGCCCCGTACCCTTCGATCCCCACCGAACCACCGACCGCCGCGCCCATGAACACGAGCACGCCGATGGTGCCGCCCCCCACAATGAGCGACCCGTTTCCCCAGATCATGTCGACCAACAGCACCCCGGTCTGGTGCCGGTAACGCTTAAGCGTGAGCGGGACCGCACCCAGCACCTGAGACAGGAACGTGACCTGGTGACCGAGGCGCTGGAAGAGCGAGTCACCGCGCTCGGCGACCCACCACGGCGCCCGCAGGGCCGTGGGGAGGTGTCGTGACGGAGTCGCCATCAGCCCACTCTGAGCGGCATGGTTTCCGATAACGCCTGCGTGATCAGCAGGTTGAGGACGAACACCGCGACCACGCCAATGACGACGGAGGCGTTGACCGCGTCGGCCACGCCGCGCGCACCGCCCTTGGCTTCGAGCCCCCGTTGGCAGGCCACGAGTATGACTAGCACGCCGAAAAGCCAGGTCTTGAGGACGGCGACCACGACATCGTTGACGCTGGCGAAGGACGCGAACGACGCGATATAGCTGCCCGGGGTGCCGGACTGGAAACCGACATTGATCGCGTAGCCGGCCGCCAGGCCCATAAAGATAATGAAGGAGCACAGCACCGGCGCCACGATCACGATCGCCGCCAGCCGAGGGGTGACCAGCCGCTGCACCGGATCGATACCCATCACCCGCAGCGCGTCGACCTCTTCCCGAATCGTGCGGGCGCCGAGATCGGTGGCCACTGCTGAACCGGCCGCACCGCCCAGCAGCAGCGCGGCAACCACCGGCGCACCCTGTCGGATCACTCCCAAGCCGCCGGCCGCGCCCGAGACCGACGACGCGCCGACCTGCTGGATGAAGCTACCCACCTGCACCGCCACGATGACCCCGAACGGAATGGACACCAATAACGCAGGGATCGCGGTGACGCTGATGATGAACCAGGCTTGGTTAATGGTGTCTCGCCAGGGGTGGCGCAACCGGACCAAATCCGTGACCAGGTAGGCAAAGGCCTGAGCGGTCAAGTCGAAGAAACGGCCTAACGTCTGCAACGAAGAATCAGATTGGCGCAGACCGTACCGAAGCGGTTTTCCCAGCATCGTCAGGACCGAGCGAACGATCGGCGCCTCTTGGACAGGCTGGCTGTCTTGCTGCTCAGCAGACGTCGGCACCGCGTGACCGGACTCGCGATCGACGTCCGCCGTGATGCTCACATCGAGATCGACGTCAACCACGTCGACCGGGTCGACCAGATCGACTACGGGGAGTCCATTGCGTTGTGTCTCAGTCGCTGGTTCAGCCGCTGTAGCGTCGTGTACACCTGCGGTCAACGGCAGATTCCTCCTTTATCGCTGTCACGGCTTCCCACCCCAGCAAGGATGCAAGCTTGGTTGTCGAGCGTCTTACCAGCGATACCGAGTACGTGCGTTCTACCAGCGGCAGCGACGGCCTGTCCCGGAAAGCAGTTGCCTGTGACCGACGTCATAATTACACACACGTCTAAGGCTGTTGGCGGTTTTGCTACGTCAGGTGGGCCATTTCGAGGCGATCCGGTTCGATTCGGCAGCGGCCGAGGCCACCGGCTTCAGCGACAAGGTGAAGGCGCGCATCGACTAAGCCCTGGCACTGGCTGTCGCGCAGCCATCCCAGCAGCCGGCGAAGCCGTGAGAACGCAAAGCTGCGCGGCGACTGCAATGCCGCTGATGTGGGCGTCAAACCTCCCTGCTTGCCGAGCGTAGAACGTAATCTGTCAGCGGTACCGTTGGTGGGAGACTTGCCTGGCAGAACCGCCCATCACAATGGCCTATAGAGATGGAATCAAGTCACGAGGACTCCTCCCGGAGCAACGCCATGTAAGCGGCGGGGTGCCGTGTTGGCCAACATGCTCGTTGCATGCGTCGTGCTGGTCCAGTGCGCGGCGGGCCCCCCGCATCATGCGGCGACACCGTCACGGGCCATTACGACGTCGCCGTCGGCCGCGGCGCCGCCGTCCAGCGCGCCACTAGCGCCAACCGGTGGCTCCGTGGAGCCGGTCACCGCCGCCGAACTCGGCACGACCTGGCGGCCGGGTTGCCCGGTCGAGCCGGAGCAGCTGCGACGGGTCGACGTCGAGTACATCGGTTTTGACGGCCAGACCCACCGCGGCGAGCTGATTGTGCATGAAGATCTAGCGCCCGGGGTCGTCGCCATCTTCGAGCAGCTTGATCAACTGGGTTATCCCGTCGAGAAAATCCGCACGGTTGACCACTACTCGGACGCTGATGATGAGCTGTCGATGGAGGACAACAACACTTCGGCGTTCAACTGCCGACGCGTTCCAGGAACCGACGAATGGTCGCCACATGCCTATGGGCGGGCGATCGATCTCAATCCGCTCGTCAACCCGTGCCTCTACGCCAGCGGGTATTTCGAACCGCGGAACGCGGCGGCCTACCTGGACCGCAGCCGCAACGACCCCGGACTCTTGCACAACGGTGACCCAGCGGTGCGTGTCTTCACCGATCGTGGCTGGCGGTGGGGTGGCGAATGGTCGGCTCCCCTCGACTATCAGCACTTCGAGCGGACCTAAAGACCCAAAGCCTTTGCCGTGGCCGTCGCAACGTCACCGCGCAGATCCGTCATCGGTGGACTGCCTCGCGTGTGGATCGAGTTCGACAGCAGGACCACGTAGGTATCTGAGCCTGGATCGATCCACACCGAGGTTCCGGTGAAACCGGTGTGGCCGAAGCTCCCGATCGGAAAGACCATGCCGCGCGCTGAGGACAGGCCCGTATCGATATCCCAGCCAAAGCCACGCAGGTTCTGGCCCGCAATCGCCGGATAGCGCGGAGCGCGCAAAGCTCGGGCGGCAGCGTTCGCTGCTCCGAGTTGGTTGGCGCTATATCCCGGCTGCTGCGGAGTCGTCATCACTGCCAAAGTTGTTTGCGCCAAGGGAAACTCGCTCGGACGGCCCGCGAGCCGGTCAAGCAAGGCCTGCGCAAAGATGCCGACATCACGAGCCGTCGAGAACACGCCGGCATGCCCGGCCACTCCACCCATGCGCCGCGACGTCGTGTCGTGGACGGTGCCGCGCAGCAGGCGGTCAAGATCGGGGTTCATGCTCGGATCCGCCCTGCCCTCTTCGTCGCGTGCAGTCGGGGCGATGCGCGGCAAGAGGTCGGTGCTCCATGAACCGGCGGGACAAGCGTCCTGCGCCCAGTTATCTGGCGCGGGAGCCCAGGCAATTGCGGACCCGATCCTCGTGTGCGGACCGCATGCTTTGGCCGCGGGAAGGTAGTGGGTGTCTGCCATGCCAATCGGCTCGAATACGTGTCGCTGAACGTAAACGTCCAAGTCGTCGCCCGCGACCTTCTCGATCAGCGCGCCAAGCAGGATGAAGTTGATATCGGAGTAGCGGAAACCCTGACCGGGGGCCGACTCCAGCGGCGTGGTGAGCGCACGATGGATGCCTTCTGCTTTATCGGGCCCGTCCAGACCCCACGGATCTTTCAGATCGACGTCGCCCGTTTCGCCCGATGTGTGCGTCAGCAACATGCGAACAGTCACCTTTGCGCGCTGAGGATCGTCCGCCGCGTTGAAGTCAGGCAAGTACTGCTGCACGGGATCGTCGAACCGAACCTTGCCTTGCTCGTAGAGCTGCATGACGGCAGTCGCCGTTGCGAGGCTCTTCGTCAACGAAGCCAAGTCGAAGATCGTGTCCTCGGTCATCGGCTCTGCGGGTGCAGGCGACCCATCAAGGCCGGGTTCGCCCGCGAGCTTGCGCGAGCCGTAAGCGTGGCGGAAGGCGATGCTGCCGCCATGCCCGATCACAACCACGGCACCTGGCAGCTTGTCTGCGGCGATCGCATCGTTTATTAGCTTGGAGACCCGTGCGAAACCAGGCGCGGTAGCGGCATCGGGCTGCTCGGAAGGTGTCGCAACGGCGGGTGTGGAGGCCGCAGCGGAGGGCTGCGTTGTCTTCCCGCTTTCGCTTACCGCCGTGTGTGCTGCATCGCCACGCGAGCAAGCCGAAACCAGAGCAAGGAAAACAGTTCCAGTCGCAATGGCCGTTCGCATCGACTTGCCGAAGGCAAAGGTGCTAAGTGAGCCGTCGTCGTTCACAATCATTCCCCGCCGCCGCATTCACGGAGTTCCACCGGTGGTTGTCCCGCCACGATGCTGGGTCTGGCGGGGCGGCTTGTCAAGCGTTCGTCACCGCAGGCCTAGGGCAACGGTGCATGGTCTCGGCTCGGTGTCCCCGGGTTCGAAGTTCAAGGTACCCGAAGATGGCGCCGGCTCCGCGAGCCAGAAGCGGTATGACGGCTGACGAAATAGCCACGGCCATCCGGCGGATCAACGCCATCGCGGATCTGACCGGAACGCGGTGAGCAGCCTTTCGCTGCGCCAACGTTGCAGCGCAACGGCCCTGCAAAAACGGCTACCGTCAGCCCGGCGAGCGGTATGTAAAGTGTTCGTTGGATTACTAACGGGCCGAAGCCGAAGCATGGCGTGCGCCCTGTTTCTGGGGGAAGGGATTTTAACGTCTGTGGCAACGACGTCCCCAGCCAATCGAGGAACGGATGAGTGACAAGTCCGACGGGCCTGCTCGCCACCTGATCGGGTTCATCACCCGGGATAACGCGCCGCAGATCGGCCCAGCGCCGATCAACCGGACCTGGATGTCGGAGATGGCAGAGTTGCGCATCGGTTGGCCCAACCGGTGTCTGCCAATGCTCATCGCCAACCAGAGCGGCTGGGAGCTGCGCAATCCGTGCGCGTTCACCGCCACCTGGATGGGTCAGCAAGGCATCGACGTGATGATCGCGCCCGACAAACGCGACCCCGGGCAGCTGCTGCCCGTTAGCCATTTCGGCAACGGCATCCTGACCTGGCATCTGCCGTTCCTGTTTCGCACCCCACCGGGCTACAACCTGTTGGCTCGCGGGCCGGCGAACTATCCAAAGGATGCCGTGTGTCCGTTGGAGGGAATCGTCGAAACCGACTGGGCGAGCGCGAGTTTCAGCATGAACTGGAAATTCACCCGCAAGATGATGCCGGTGCGATTCGAGGTCGACGAGCCGATCTGCATGATCGTCCCGCAGCGCCGAACCGAGCTTGAAGAGTTCGCCCCCGAACTCAGGCGCATCGAGTCTGACGAAGATCTGCAGCGCAAGTATGAGTTTTTCCTTCGCGCACGCAACACGACACCTCAGTTCGAGCAGGAAGCGAAGGTCGCCGCGGGAGAACAACCGGACTGGCAAGCCGACTACACGCGAGGCAGACACAGCAACGGCGAGGCGGGGACACCGGATCACCAGACTCGCCGTCATCTTCGTTCATTTGTTCAGCCACATCATGAGAAGCCTCAAGGATGAGCGTAAAGCACCGCGTTGCGAGAGGCGTTGCGGGGCAACGCCGATCATGCGTTGACTACCCGCACAAAGGCGACTCGTCGCTCCCTGGCGGCCCGCCTTCGCTGATCAGCTAGTGCGTCCGAGGCCGGCAGCGTCTTCCAGGAGATCGGCGGCCTTGGCAGCGCTTTCGGTGGGTGTAGTCATCTGGGCGGCGACCTCACGGACCCGAGCGGCGCATTGCGCAGTGAGGATGGACCGCAGATCCGCGACCAGCGATTCCTGGGTGGTGTCGGAGAAGCGCCGTCCAAGGCCGACTTCCAGTTCGCTGACCGCAGCTGCCCACAGCGGCTGATCAACTGAGATCGGAAGGATCAACGTCGGAGCTCCGGCCCGGATGCCTGCGAACGTGGTGCCGGGTCCCCCGTGGTGGACGACAGCGCGGCAGGCGGGAAAGACGGCCGAGTGGTTCACCGCGCTCACAACCTTGACGTGGTCGAATTGCGGGACGTCGGTGAAATCGCTCGTGCCACTGCAAATCAACGCTCGCTCGCCTAACTCCTCGCAAGCTCCGCTGAACGTCGCGAAGGCGTCACCAGGAAATGCGACTCGCGTACTGCCAAAGCCGAAATAGATGGGCGGCGATCCCGCGGCAATCCACGACGAGACCTCGTGGTCGGCATCCATCGGCAATTCCAGCGTCAGCCCGCCAACAAAAGGCCTTTGTGCGTCGCTCATCCATTCGGCTGCCAACCCGGGAAAAAAGAACTCGTCGTAGGCCTGGATCGCCAGCAATTGTCGGGTCGAGGGTCCCGGTTCCTCTGGAAGGCCTAGCGCCCGCCGTTGGGCGTCTTCAGCGTCTTTTGTTATGTCCCAACCCGTGCCACAAGGCGCTATCGGGTAGAACTGCAACGCAGCCAGCGGAATGTCATAGTACTCAGCGACATTGGCGGCCAGCCCCTGTTCGCTTAGGTCGGCCAATAGCAGGTCAGCCCCATCCGCCAGCGACTTCAGCGCGGTACCTAGCGTCGGCCAGAGCTGGCTGACATCATTCATAATTTCCAACGCCAAGTTGATGGGATTCGGCGTTTCCCCGTATTTGCGGATTAAATCTGCATTTCGCATTGCCTGGTCGGGGCCGTGGGCGACCCCAGAAAGACCCGCCGACTCGACCAGGCCGAGATAGTTAGGCGGGACCGCGACGCGTACCTCGTGACCTCGGCGCTGCAGTTCCCGGCCGACGGCGGCGAACGGCTCGACATCTCCCCGAGATCCCACGGTTGCCAGCGCAAATTTCATCGCGGGTCCTTCGGCATCGAATCTCCCAGCAGCTGGGATTGAGGGTGCGATAGGGACAGCGCCAACGCCGGCCAAGCAAAGCGTATGACGTGTTCCCTTGCCGTCCTGCGGCTTCGGCGACGGCCCGAGAGATCAACGGCGACGGCGAACAGTGCCCGTATCGTCATCGCATCGCGGAGTAGGTGTGGCGAACGCAACTGACCCGACCGATGCCCGGCACGCGGCGCCTTCACCAAACAGTTCATGACGTTTCGCCGAAGCTCAGCGTGCGCGGCGATGAAACCTCGGGGTAGCAATCGACGGTCATCACTGTGATCGCCGCATCCGCCAGGAGCTGCCGCTCGGTATCGCCAGCGAACCGCCGTGGTGGCCCCAGCCGCGGCGGCATGTGTCCAGCCGGCATCGAACGTCAGCCTCCTCACCAGATCCTGGTTGTCACAGCCCACCGGATGGACATCCTTCCACGCGCACGTTTCGATCGCTGCTGGAAGCAATCAGCCGAGTTTGGTCAGCAGCACGCAACCCGCGACCGGGTCTGCGCCGTTCGACACGGCCCAACTTCCGGGATGCCCGGGACTTGGCTGGCTGTGCCTCTCGGCTCCCGCGTCGCGGGCAGTATGACATCGGTGGGTGGATGAGGGCCGACCATGGCCTTAAGCCGTGGCGGGTCGAGACGTTCGGTGCGCGGAAACTCGGCGATGTCGTGGGCCTGTACTTTGTACGTAACTCGTATCTTTCGAAGCAAGTTATGTACGTTCTCACACTTCGATTTGGAGGACTCTGATGACCTCGCCGCGCTGCTTGCGAAGCGGTACGGATTGTGAGTAGCCCTCGGCTGCACGTTGCGTTTGTCTGCAGTTTCAATCGCGCTAGATCGGTGATGGCAGCGACGTTGTTCGCTGAGCAGCTGCGGGAGCGTGGTCTGGGTGATGTGGTGCGGGTGTCCAGTGCGGGCACCGCCGCTTGTGTGGGTGATCGCGCCGATGAGCAGGCGTGCTCGGTGCTGGGTGAGCGTGGTTACCCGGTGCCGGAGGATCATCGGGCTGCGCTGGTCGGTGATGAGCACCTTGGAGCTGATTTGGTGGTTGCGTTGGGTCGCGAACATGTTGGGGTGTTGCGGGCGTGTGGCGTTGATGCCAACCGGCTTACGTGCGTCGACGTTCGCAATCCGATCTTTGGTGCTGATTTCGAGCACGCCTTTGCAGCTATCGAGACCGCGATGCCCGGGCTGCATGAGTGGCTAGACGAGTGCCTCACCGCACCTGGTTTCGGCCGCTTGGAAACTGCCGTGGGCTTTCGTTTTTGGACGGGTTCCTCCGGGGATGCGCTCAGGTCTCCGTACAACTCGCACATATCGTGGCCGACGAAATGGTGTGATGCGGGATGCTCCATCCCCGGGCACGTGCCGCCGGCTCCGGGGTGCGAGTGCGGCTGGTACGCGGATATCGAGGTCGACGACGTGATCGCCCGGGCACGTGGGTTCCCAAGAGCGCAGCGAGACGCGTGGCGCCTGGGGGTTGTGGATCCGCCGTGGTCGTATCTGGTTGTCGGCAAGGTTGTCTTGCTCGACGTGGTGGCATTCCGGCCACTACCTTCGCTGACGATCAGCCCCCGTGCCGAGTACCGGGCGCGCGGGGGCGGCATCGTCGAGCTGGGCCTGCTAGACACAGACGGGGGCCCGGAGGCGATGGCGTTCGGCCAGGAGTTGTCGGATAGGTATGACGTGGAAGTCCTAGACATCAGCGATCGCGCGCAGCTTGGCGACTTTGCCCCAGGCATCGGCGGGTGAGAACACCACCGACGACGTAAGCTACTTTTCTTTGATTTTGGGACGTGCCCGCGCACCTGTTGGTCGCCCCGAGCATAGTCAAGGCTCGGCGACAACGACTTGATAAAGACCACGGCGTGCTTGCCTCGTGAGAACGCCTGCGCATCATCAGGACTGAGCTGATCGAGGACTACAAGCGGACCGCCCAACGCCGTCCCCTGACGGGTTGACCGCACGGGTCGACGACGGCGACGGAAAAGTGCGAGTCATCGTTGAGGGGCCAGGGACGACTATCGTGGAGAGCCATCGCCTCGTGAAAGTTGGCTATCTGATCGCGAGGAACGTTAGCGATGGAGCGGCAAAGTTCGTGACGGCCTTCAATTCGGCGAGCGAGATGGCGTGAAATCTGCCGGCTGACGACACTGTGATGAAACCGCAAGAGATCCTGGCCGACCCGGAGCGCGATCAGGCCGACCGTAGGTTAACCGACGGTCGAAATCACGATTGGTTGCCGCAGTTGTCGCAGTAGATAGCTCCCTCGCTCGGGAACGCACCGCAGCGCATGCAGCGGACTTGGGTCCGCAGTGGTCGACCGCAGTTCTGACAGAATTTTCCGCCGCTGGATGTGAACCATACCGTGCAGCGCAGCCGCGCCCGTTGGGAGAGACGTCGCTTCCACGGGTCGAGTCCTGTTGCGCCGCCTTTGTCTTTGCCGATCCAGCATCGCGTCCTGACGGCGTTCACGCCGTAGCTTGGACGATCGATCGGGGGCTAAGCGTTCGAACCTTTCTTCGTCTTGGCTGGTAATAGGTCTTCCGTCAAGGCCTCGTCGGCTAGATCCTCGAGTTCTTTGCCTTTCGTCTCCGGTCCTAGCAAGTAGCCCACCAGCGTCAGCGCCCACAGACCGGCGAGCGCCAGGTATGGCGTTTCCAGTCCATAATGCGTTATGCCCCAGCCGACTACGGTTGGAGCTGCGATCGAGACGACGCGGCCACCGCCAACTGCAACTCCGAAACCGGTACCGCGCAAGACGGTTGGGAAAAGCTCAGAGATGTAGGTATCACCGACTCCCCAAAGCCAGCCGAGGGTGGCAATCGCGATCGCCCCAAAGAACAGGTATCTGTCCAGCGAGTGGGAGGTGGCGGCCAGGATGGTTGAAACAAATTCGATCACTGCGGCCAGGATCGCCGAGGGGCGACGGCCCACCCAATCGGCGAGCGCGGTCCCCAGGTAGACGAAGACGACCTGCAGCAGAAAGAACAGGAGTGCGTAGCGAATCGCTTCGATCGAGGATGCGTGAAACCGCTTGACGATGTAGGTCGTCAGAAAGACCGTCACCCCCCAGTAGCCGACTGCGTTGGCGGTGTAAATGAGCCAGCCGGCGATGAGACGTCGCCGTACGCCGGGGAGTTTCCAAAGCCGAGGCTTCGCCACCCCGCGCGCGACTTTGGTCTGAACGTCGGTGTAGCGGTGCGATTCTGTGATGCCTCGACGGACCAGGAATAAGACGATCGCCGGGACGATCGCGACGACGAACGCCGATTGCCAGCCGAAGTGCGGGACCAGGACCAGCGCGACGGCTGCAGCCAGGACGTAGCCCAGTGAGAAGAGGGAGAAGATCACGCCGCCGACACCGAGGGCGCGGGTCTTTGCCGGCCAAACTTCAGCCGTGTAGGGCGCGCCGACCGCGAGTTCTCCGGCACCGCCCACACCCGTGAGGAACCGAAGTCCTGTGAAGGCGGCGATGTTCGTTGTGAGCCCGGCCAGCGCAGTAGTTATGCCGTAGAGCAGAATCGACGCCCCGAGCGTGGTCTTACGCCCCCACCGGTCGGCAGCGAATCCGAACCCAATGGTGCCAATGGTGTAGCCGAGCAGGAAGATCGACCCGATGTATCCGGCCTCGGCGTCGGTGATGTGCAACGTTCTCTTGATGTCGGGAAGCACGAGGCCGTAAATGTTCACCGCATACGAATCGAAGCCGTAGCCCAATCCGGCCGTCACTGCGACGAAGAGTGCCTGCTTGAAAGTCGCAGGTGTGGCTCGGGGCACTTGCGTCGGGATGTTGGCCACGTTCGAAGTCATCCCGAAAAGGTATGCGGCCGGGCCATTGCGCAGAAGGGTCGCGATCCGCCTGATTACAACAAAACTTTTTTGGACTGGCGAACCGCGTCAGTCGTAGATGACGGCTTCTCCTCGCCGCTCAAGGTCAGCCAAGCGATCGCGCATGGCTTGCTGCCGTTCGGGTGCATGCCCCACCCAGTCGGTCAGTTCACCGACGATCCGCACAGGCTGCCGAGTGCGATAAGAACAGGTCGGATTGCCAGGAAATTTTTTGTCCGTCACGTTGGGGTCGTCCTCTAATTCACCCTCCGGTTCCACGATGTAGATGCGCCCTGGGCCTTCGCCCAAAGCCAGCTCTGCACCCCACACCGCGGCATCCAATGTCCGCGTCACGTAAACATGGTTGGACAGACGTCCGCTCCCGTAATTCGCCCGGCGCCCAGGCACAAGCAGGTCACCGACGGAAAGGTCGGCCTTGGTGCCGTGCAGGAAAGCGCCCGATTCGTGTACTTCAAAAGCTCTCGGCGCGCTTAGCACAACGACCCCACTCGAATCATGTTGTAGCGCTTGGCTGGTCAGCTGGGTTGCACGTGCTTACCACGGCGGTGCAGGATCGAGCATCGCGACGTGATCGCCCTGCCACTGATACCTCACAGTGGTGATCGGACCAGGACACGCGGTGCAGACATTTCTTCCATCTTTGTAATTGAGGGCGACGGTGTCATCGGTCGTCTGCGCCACATTCAGAGATGTGAAACCGTAGGCCGTTGATGTGCCGGTACCGACGTAGTTGCCGTCGTGGAAAAGCAGCGCCTGTTCGGGCGAGCTGCCGGTGGCTGCTTCGATGGTGATGACCACCGCCGAAAGTGTTGCGCACGGGTCGTAGTTACTGCTCCGATCGAAGCTTCGAGGATCGTGATTCCATGCCCAACCTCGCACCGTTGGCACGGAGTTGATCGCAGCCTGAATTTCGGGCGCGCTCAGGTTTACCCCGCAATCCGGTGCAGCGTGGGCAGGTGCTGCCAGCGGATTCAAGATACAGATAACGCCAATGAGTGCGGCCCAACCGCCTATGCGCATCGAAGCATTCCTTCCCGTCGCAGCGGATTTAGAACAAAGCACATTTCGATGCTGACACATATGGTCGCCTTCGTCGCCCACCATCCCGCATGGACCTGCCAAGGATTCCGCAAGCGCTCCGTTGGACGCTTCCCGTTACGCCCCATGCGGCGATCGAGACGCACACCACTGCTGGGTCCGGCCCCGGCCGATCCCCCGCCCACGATGAGAACATCGTCGGGTTGCTTCAAGCCGGGAACTGGATTGCTCATTTGCTTCCTCTGGGTTGCGTGCCCGATTGCCGTTCTTGCTCGGCGCCCGGCGCAATAAGCGCCTTCATGATTTCGCCGGCGCGTAAGGCCTCGAAGGCGGCCAGCGCATCAGGGAGTGGGTTGATGACCGTGGTGAGGTCTGCGACCACGACTTGGTGGCCGGCCAGCAGCTGAATCGCGCGGTCGAATTCGTCGGTATAGATGTATGACCCCCGCACGGTGATTTCTTTGAGCAGGATCGTCGCCGAATCAAGACCGGGGTCGGGCCCCGCCCCGACCACCACCAAGATGCCGCCGGGGGCAAGCATTTTCAACGCGAGAGAGGTGGCCGCGGCGCTGCCTGAGCACTCGAATACGACGTCGACACCCGGTCCGTGCGCGATGTCTTGGGCTGCGTCGGCTGGGATCGCCACCGCATGGGAATCTCTTGCGAACTTGGCCCGTTGTGCGGCGGGCTCCATGAGCAGGATCTGTTCTGGCGACTTGAGGTGAGCAAACCTGCAGGCCAGCTGTCCGATCGGCCCCCCGCCGGTCACCAACACCGTCCGGCCCGCGAGCTCGCCGGCGAGTTCCACCGCTCGCAGTGCGGTGGCCGCGGGCTCGACCCAGGCCGCCTCCAGTATTCCCAGGTCGTCGGGGATGCGGCGCAGGTGGCCGGGGAAGGCGGCCATCAGTGGCGCCAGGGCTCCATCGGCCTGCAGGCCTAGCGCCGTCTCAAAAGTGGCCTGGCGACAGAAGTTTGGCCGTCCCGATCGGCAGTACAGACAAGACCCGTCCACGTTTCCGTTGGGGTTGACCGCAACCCTCTGACCCGTTGCCCAGTCCGCGACGTTGTCGCCGATGGCCGATGCCACGAGCTTCTCTTTGGGCACAAGCTGTTTCATCAGCCCGCTTCCGACGAAGACAGCTGCCAAGACAATCGCGACAATCCAGAGCGCCAGATTCATGTTGACCTCCTAGTTGGGTTGGACAGGTTCGATGTCTCGTTCGCCGAATGCCGTTCCCAGACTGGCGACTTCGTCGTCCTGCAACGACAATGACTCAGCCCCGATATTTTCCGCAAGGTGGCTGCGGCTGCTGGTTCCAGGGATCAGCAACACGTTGTCGGCGATGGCCAGTAGCCAGGCGAGGGCAACCTGGGCCGGCGCGGCGCCGTGGCTGGCGGCGATGCGAGTGACGATCGGATGGGTTCGAATCGCATCGTGCTGTTTCTTCGGCCAGCCCAATGGACAAAACGGAACGAACGCGATTCCGCGCGCGGTGCATTCGCTGAGTACCGCGTGCGAAGCTCGATCCGCGAGGTTGTACGCGTTCTGCACGCAGACGATGTCGGTGACCTCCAGCGCCCGAAGCAGGTGTCGTCGGGTCACGTTGCTGATTCCGATTCCTGCGATCAAACCTTCTTCGCGCGCGGCTACCAAGGCCCCGAGTTGGTCGACAAAGCGTTCGTCCGGCACGGCGTTGTCCAACACGCGCAGATTGACCGCGGTGAGTTGCTCGACGCCTAGCGTTGCAAGGTTGTCTTCGATGCTCGCGCGGAGCTGATCGGGGTCGTCATGGGGAAGGACCGCACCGAAGCCGTCACGGCGGGCGGCGACCTTGCTGACCAGAGCTAACTTGTCGGGATATGGGTAGAGCGCTTCCCGGATCAGCTGGTTGACTACCCCGGGCCCGTAATACTGCGCGGTGTCGATGTGATCCACGCCCGCATCCACCGCGGCCCGTAGGACTGCGATGGCTTCATCGCGGTCCCGCGGTGGGCCGAAGACGCCGTCTCCGGCCAGCTGCATCGCGCCGTACCCGACGCGCCAAACCGATTTTTCGCCGATGCGATAGCGCGTATGCAGCGCGCCGCGCTGGGCCCTATCGGGCTCGTGCCGCGGCGTCGTCATCGTCGCTGCTCGTGAACTGGACCAGTAAATGCTCAGGCATAGATGGGCGCAACGTCGAAGTAGACGCGATAGTCGTCGATCTTGCCAGCGGCACCAGTGCGGAAGATCGTCACGCACGGGATGGTGACCTGGCCCCCGTCTTTGCGGCCGTAGCTTACTTTGAACTCGACGATCGCGTCGTCGCCGACATTCCATTCGTTGACGATTCCGTGCCGCAGGCCGGCGATCGTGTCATAGAAAGCGGCTATTCCCGCGGCGATCTCGTCGGTACCGACCATGGGTTGGCCATTCCCGAAAACCACGCGGGCATCTGCGGCGAAGAGTGCCATGATCTTGGCAACATCCATCGAGTCGACCGTGGCGAAGAGGTCTCTTGTGTTCGGACGAGTTGTCGCACTCATGGTGTTCCCTTCCTGACATCAGGCCCGATCTCGGGTCAGAATACGTGATATATCATCTATATCTCAAGAGTCCGCGCTCTTATTCCGACCAGGCCTATACCGAGAGCCGCAAGATTGGGCGGATCCGGTCCTCACAGGGCATCGTCACCGTTACGGACAGCGGATGATGCTTCACTCTGTGGTGTTGTAGTTGCTCACCACGGAGCCGGCGGCAATGAGCTGTTGAAGTTCATATGGATGTGGACGTGTTCCAACGCCGCGGTAAGGGGCGCGAGCAGCTCGTCGGGCAGCGGGCCGAAAAACAGACGCCGGACCAGGGCCACGTGACCGGGGGCGGCGGCATCGATCGCGTGGCGACCCGCTTTTGTCAGAATCGCGTCCGTTGCCCTGCCGTCATCTTCCGATGGAACCCGCTCGGCAAGGCCGCGCTCGCACAGTCGCCGCAGCTGATGCGAGGCGCGGCTGCGTTCCCAACCGATCAGGGCCGCGAGATCCGAGACCTGCAGGCGCCCGCCAGGTGCCGACGTGAGTGCATTCAGAACGTGATAGTCGGCGAGTGACAAATCGCTGTCGCTCTGCAGCTGCCGATTCATCTCATAGTTCATCCGCATCTGCACGCGCATGAACGCACGCCAAGCTTGCTGCTGGGCGGGCGACAGCCAAGATTCCTGAGCCGTCTTTCGGCGCTGAGTAGGTGACACTTCTGCTAGTTCCCTTTCCGGGCCATCCGCCGAGGATATCGCGATACTCCCCGGAAACTGTTTCGACGCGTGCTGGCCGACCCGCGATAGCGGTCCTTCTAGGCTACTGCCGGCGACGATCGAGAGGGCATCTCGAGCACCACTCACTTGATGTATCACGTATAGTTGTTGGATTGTAGTGGGCCGATTCGAAGGATTCACCGTGACTGAGATTGTCAGTGGCTTGATGGAAGCCAACTTGCTTCGGGTGTTCAACGAGCGCGACGCCGAGCGGAGGGCCTCAGCGATCGAGAGCACTTATGCCCCGGACGTTCGCTGGACGGATGACGAGGGGACCACCGTGGGCCGTGAAGCGTTGGAGGCCAAGGCAATAGCGTTGCAGCTGCAGATGCAAGGACTGGCTTTCACCAAAGCCAGTCCGGTTTACCAGACCCTGGGATTCGGATACTTGGCGTGGCAGCTCGGGCCAGAAGGCGGCGAGCCCGTGGCCCGCGGGTTCGACGCAGCCGTCATACGGCATGGTCTCATCTCCGAGCTCTATACGGTGATCACTTCGTCCGCAGGCGAGCAACCCGATGCTCGCTGAAGCGAGCGATACCCCATCGCAGCTTCTGACAGCGTTCATCCGCTACCTGCGCGCCCGGCCGACCGATAGCGAGCACGAAAGCGCAGCCTCCGATGAAGGCTCGCCTGTGCTCGAAGGGGTGACACGCGTTTTCCATGAGCTGGGCAGTGTCCCAACCATCATGCTTGAACCACTTTCTAGCCGACCCGACCGCACCGTCCTTTATTTCCACGGCGGCGGCTACGTCAGTGGCTCCCCGCCGGACCGCTATCTCCCGTTAGCCGCCGCAGTAGCATTGGCCGCCAACGCGCGGGTGCACGTCGCGGATTATCGGCTCGCCCCGGAAGCCCGCTTTCCGAGTGCCTTTGACGACTGTTTGTGCGCCTACGACTGGCTAGTTGCGCGTAGCGATGTGGACCCGCAGACACTGGCCGTGCTTGGCGATTCGGCCGGCGGGAACCTCGCGGTCGCCGTCACCGCCGCGGTCAGGGATCACGGCTTGCCGCTCCCCGCCTGTGTCGCCGTGATCTCACCATTAGCCGACTTGACCCTTAGCGGCTCCTCCATCGAGGAGCGTAAACACCTGGACCCCTTGGTCACTCGTGGAATGCTGGCGTCGACAGTGACCGAGTACCTCGCCGGCGGTGACCCCCGCGATCCCCGATGCTCTGCGATCTACGCCAACATGCGAGGCCTTCCTCCGATTCTTATCCAGATCGGCGAGAACGAAATCCTCTACGACGATGCCATCCGCATGCGCGATGCCGCCACCACTGCAGATGTCAATGTTACGTTCGAATCCTGGCGACATGGCATCCACGTCTGGCCGGTGTTCATTTCCGCCGGGTTGCCCGAATCCGCCGCCGCTATCGAACATCTGGCGACCTTCTTGAAAATGCACGCCGTACGAGAAAAGGGAGAATCCGGTGGCTGATCGATGGGTAATCCACGGTACGGAGTTCGAAAATTGCCCCTGCGCCTGGGGGTGCCCGTGCCAGTTCGGCGCGAAGTCAACCCACGGGCGCTGCGAGGCGTTGATGGGCGGCCACATCGAGAAGGGAAACTTCAACGACACGGTTCTCGACGGCCTGGACTGGGTGGTGCTCATGTCCTGGCCCGGCGAGGTCGTCGAGGGCAACGGCACGCAGCAGGTCATCATCGATGAACGGGCGGATCCGACTCAGCGAGAAGCGCTGCGCAAGATCCTTCATGGCGAGTCGACTACCCCCGGAGCGACGCATTTCTTCACGTACAACAGCACGATGTCGACTGTGCTGGACACGCTCTACGCACCCATCGAACTGTCGATCGATGTCGATCAGCGAATGGCCAGCCTCACGATTGAAGGACTAGTCGAGTCACGCGGGACGCCACTCCCCAAGCCGTCGAACCGAGGTTTGCCGAGCAGGATACGCCTCAGTACGCCGGAGGGGCCGCGCTATCTCTATGCCGAGATGGGCAACGGCAACAGCACAGTGCGCGCGGGCATCGAGCTTGACTTCAAAGACAGCTACTGCCAGTTCAACGTTCTGCACATGAACCAGGACGGACTGATCCGCTGACCACATCTTGGGTCTGGCGCCACCGAGACCGTCTAGCCGTATTGACCGGCCTGACCGGAATCACCATCGCAGCCTGGGTTTACGTCGTGCTGAGTGCGCGCGGCATGGCGGCCGGGTCAGCAGGCATGGAGCCTCCTTCGATGGCGTCGATGGACGCCATGACCGGGATGCAGCCATGGACGGCAACCGAATTTGTTCTGAGACTGGCGATGTGGGCCGTGATGATGGTCGCCATGATGGTTCCCACAGCGGCACCGATGACCCTGATGTACGCCGCAGTCGCCCGGAAGGCCGCGGCCCAGCACAACCCGCTGGCGCCGACATTCGTATTCGTCGCCGGCTACATCGCGATGTGGACGATCTTTAGTTTCGTGGCCACCATCGCTCAGTACGCGCTTGACCGTGCAGCGTTGCTCTCCCCGATGATGGTGTCCAGAAGCGCCATTTTCGGGGCGGTGCTGTTGATCGCGGCGGGCACCTACCAGCTCACCCCGCTCAAGAATGCCTGTCTGAGGAACTGCCGCGCCCCCGCGCACTTCTTGTCCAGCCACTGGCGCACCGGTAACCTCGGAGCCTTCCGCATGGGCCTGCGGCTCGGCATGTACTGCGTGGGCTGCTGCTGGATCCTGATGGGACTGCTGTTCGTTGGCGGTGCGATGAACCTGCTGTGGATCGCGGCGATCGCCATCTTCGTCCTACTGGAAAAGACGGTCCCATTCGGTGCCGTGAGTGGAAGGTTCGCGGGGGCCGCGATGATCCTGACTGGCGCGTTGAGCTTGGCCCTGTGACCCGTTTCGCGCGCAACGGTTTTGGCAGCTCGCTGAATCTGTGCCGCCGGATGGCCTAGGTTCGGCGCGAGACGCACCGACCTCGCAGGTCTGCCGCCCGCCTGGATCGGCATCGGCTCTCTCGATTTATTTCTCGACGAGAGCATCGCCTACGGTCAACATCTGCGCGAAGCGCGGACGCCGTGTCAGGTCGACATTGTCGACGGCGCATTCCACGCCTTCGACATGATCGCACAGCATGCTCGTCCATCCCTGCGATTCTTTGCGAGTCAATGTGAGTATCTTCGAACCACGTTGGTCGCCGGTAAATGAGCAGGCATCGGTTTTAGGCAGTCAGCCCAGTGCTATTCCCAGTTCCTGGGCGAAGACGCGGATCATGTGCTGGACCCCGATTTCGTTGCGGCCAATGATCATATGGTCATGTTGGCCGTGGCGGACGCCCTCTCCGCATTGCGGCAGCATCGCAAAATCCTCGTCGCGCACCGCAGCATGGACAGCGTCGAAGATCGCGTCGTAACCCGCGCGGGTTTGGTCGTTGGCTGCGGGAACGCGGGCCAGCCAACTGTGTCGGACCGTGCACCTCGTGGGTGAGCCTGCGGGCAGAATGTCGATGACCTCCACCCCCACCGAGCTGTTGGCCAGGATCAGGTTCGGATAGATCCAGTAGATGACGCCCATGTTGTCACGGACATCCCAGGAGCCGTTGGGATCGTTTGCCAGGTTGGTGATCCAGTTGAACGGAAATCCCATTCGGTGATGCTTGCCGAACACGTCGTGGATGGACGTGTTGGCGAGCGTGTTCAGGCCAATCAGGCTCTCGCCGTGCACGAATGGGAAGTGGTAAGACTCCGCGAACGCCTCGAGCGCGCCCTTCCAGGACACCTCGGACTCGAACTCGCGGTAGTCGTGATAGCCGAACGATGGATACTCCAGCGCCGCCAGATCAGGGCCGAGGTCACCGAGGTGTGCATCCACGTCGATGTCGGCGTCGGCGCTTCGCACCGCCCAGATAAAGCCGTGGCGTTCCTGATTAGGCAGCTCGACCAATCCGTAGTCGGCCTTATCCATGCCTACGAAACCTGCGTTGCCCGGGACAGTGAACAGCTTCCCGTCGTTCTTGTACGTCCACGCGTGGTACGGGCAGGTGAAACGGGTTGCGCTGCCTGAACCGCAGGCCGGCATCGCTCCGCGATGACGGCAGTAGTTCAAAAAGACGTGACTCTTTCCGTCGTTGTCCCGCGTAATGAGGAGCGAGTCGCCCAGCACCGAACGCACGACGTAGTCGTTGGGCGCGGCAACCTGCACGCTGGGGAGGACAGCAAGTGGGGTGCGGCGCAGGATTTGGGCTTCCTCGATCTCGGTGATCTTGGGATCCCGGTAGTAATGCAACGGCACCCTGAGAACGTCATCGGCCATGTCGGTGGTCTTCTCGAGTACCACCTGCAGCGCTCGTCGGGTCAGGCCGGTGTCAGCCACTCCCGTACGCTGCTGTTCTTCGATTGTCATGAGATCCTCCTGCGCCGCCTCCCTTTGACCATACATTGATGACATAGTGGATGCTCTCCGGGTGGCGGCCGGTCACGGTAACGCTCCTGCAGTGGACGTGTGTAATCCTGTGCTGATGCGAACACATGGGTGGTCCGGCGCGAAGCCGGCCGACGATGAGGAGGCGATCGCCCGTATCCTCGACGCCGCGCGGCGCAGGATCGATCTGTCCGGCACGGACTTTGGCATTTCCGATGTGGCTAAGGACGTCGGTGTCACCCGGCAGACCGTGTATCGCTACTTTTCAAGCACCGAAGCGCTGCTCTTTGCGACGTCGGTCGCGGAAGTCGGTCCGTTCCTGGATAGCTTGGCCGCGCACTTACGCAGGATTCATGACCCAGCGGAAGCGGTTGTCGAGGGAATAGCCCACACGCTGGAGCGGCTTCCGCACGAGCGATACCTGAGCCTGCTGTTGACTCCCGGCAAGGCCAGCACCTTCTCAGCCGGCGTCACCTCCGATATGGCCATGACGTTCGGACGCTCACTGGTGGAGAGGTTCAACGTGGATTGGGCCAGTGCTGGCATCGTCGACGATGAACTCGATCGACTGGTCGAGTTCATGCTGCGGATCTTTCAGTCGTTGGTCATCGACCCGGGGCGCCCGCCACATCGCGGCAAGGAATTGCGGGCGTTCCTGCGCAGGTGGGTTGCACCGGCCGTTTCCCTCAACGCTGCAGAAAGTACCCGCGCCCGGACGAAGAGAACCTCGGCTAAGCGCGCCCCGCAGGCGAAGTCACGTAGCAGAGCCAAAGCCGCTACGTGAGAGCGGCCACCAGAGACGCCGGCGACGATTGCAGGCCGCTCCGACACATGCCCGCGCGGTTGAGGCCGCGATCGTCACCAGATCCCGAGTTCTCGGAGAGTCTGACCGAACGCATTGACATCGGCCGCAAAGAGGTGTGGCTGCTCGAAAGCCGCGAAGTGCCCGCCCCGCTCTTGGACGGAATAGTGAATCAGGTTGTACCGCTTCTCGGCCCACACTTTTGGGATCCGCATCAGCTCATACGGATACACCGCGTAGCCGGTCGGAACGTCCACGCGGCCAGTCCACTCACTCAGGGCGCCAGTGCCCGCGCGCGCCGCTTCGCAGTACAACCTGGCCGCCGACGTCGCGGTTCCGGTGAGCCAGTAGAGCATCAGGTTGTCGATCAGTCGATCGGTACGGACCGGCATCCCGTCGCGAGTGTCGGACCATGCGTGAAACTTCTCCAGGATCCAGCCGGCGAGGCCGAGCGGCGAATCATTTAGCCCGAAACCCAGCGAGTGTGGCCGGGTCGCTTGCAGTTCCATGTACGCCGTACCGCCCGCCATCCGTTCCGCGGACGTGATCATCGCCGCCAGTTCACTTTCGGTCACGCCGGTCATTGCGTCGGCGCCGTCGCCGTCGAATGGCGAGAACAGCATATTCGTGTGAATGGCGGCGACGTGGTGCGAGTAATGCTCGCCCAGGTAGCGGACGACGAGTGCACCCCAGTCGCCACCCTGCGCCACGTATCGGGTGTACCCGAGTTGGCCCATCACGTCATCGGCCGCGGCCGCGACCTTCGCCGTGTCGACGCCGAGTTCGGTAGTCGGCCCGGAGAATCCGTAACCCGGCATGGAGAAAACGACGACGTGGAATCGCTCGCGCAGCAGCGGAAGAACGTCGAGGAACTCGACGATCGAACCGGGCCATCCATGAACCAGCACCAAGGGGATGGCGCCGTCATCCGCCGACGGAACGTGCAGCAAGTGCACCCGCTGTCCAGCGGCAGTGGTGATGAATGATCCCCAGTCGTTGAGCTCGGCTTCGGTGGCCCGCCAGTCGTACCCGTCACGCCAACGGTCCACCAACGAGCGAAGGGCCGCCTGGTCCGTTCCGTAATCCCAGCCGGCACCGGCGAGTTCGTCGGGCCACCTGGCTGATTGGAGGCGACCTCGCAGATCGCTCAGCTCGTCGTCGGCGACATCGATCTTGAAGGGGGTCAGCCCGTTAACCGCGCCCATCAAGGCTCCTTCACGTGTCTTCGACACGATGCTAACCTACGGCTAGACATCGCCGATGATCTGTCTAGTCGCGCGGAGGAATTGTGTCCCTACCTGCTTCGTCATCCGCGTCGACAGACCTCAGCCGACTGCTCGGTCTGCCGTTCGACGACTCCGATGAAGTCATTCAGGCCGCCGTCGAGCAGGCGAGTGTTCCCGCGCTATTGATGTCAATGGTTCACATGACTGGCGACATGGGTTTGCTGCAGGAGCTTCCGCGGCCGTTCATGCTCATCGCGATGGATCTGCAGGGCGCTATGAGCGAGCCTGACAAGGAGTTGGTGCGCAAACGCGCCTTCGACGTGATTCGCGACTACCGCGACCGCGGCTGTCCCCCGCCCTTCATTCCGGACGCCGAACAGATGCGGGTCATGTTCGAGGTGATATCGGCCGGCCAGGTCACCGAGGAGTACGTGGACTATGTCGCCGCCGATCTGCGCCTGACCGATGCCGATCAAAGCGGACCGGTTTTAAAGTCCGCACCGGAGCAGCGCAGCGACTTCCCCGTGGTCGTCATCGGATGCGGTGAGGCGGGGCTGTTGGCGGGGATCAAGCTCAAGGCGGCGGGCATGCCGTTCACGATCATCGAAAAGCAGTCAGCGGTGGGTGGAACGTGGTTGGTCAACCGCTATCCGGGTTGCCGCGTCGACATCGCCAACCAGTACTACTCATACTCATTCGAGCCACTTGACCACTGGACGCATTACTTCTCCGAACAACCCGAGATCCTGCAGTACCTCAATGACGTCGCGACCCGCTACGACATCGCCCCCAACGTGCGATTCAACACCGAGGTGACCGGCGCGGTCTGGAACGAGGAGTCGGCGACCTGGCGGGTCGCGATCCGCGGGGCGGACGGCCGGGCCGAGACGCTCACGGCGCGCGCCCTGATCTGCGCGGTCGGCCAGTTCAGCAACTCTGTGATTCCAGACATCAAGGGGGCCAAGGACTTCCGTGGACCGTCCTTCCATACCGCGGATTGGCGCGACGACGTCGACCTAACGGGCAAGCGGGTAGCGGTCATCGGAGCCGGCGCCAGCGGATTCCAGCTGGTGCCCGCCATCGCCGATTCGACTCAGCAAGTCGACGTCTACCAGCGCACGCCGCAGTGGATGGCACCCAATCCCGTTTATCATGACGCCATTCCCGACGGGGCCAGGTGGGCGATCCGCCATCTGCCCTACTACGGCAGGTGGCTGCGCTTCGTGTCGTGGTGGCCGATCGCCGACGCGCTCGACGAGCAGGTGAAGATTGACCCGGAGTGGGACAACGGCGGGCTCTCGTGTAGCGAGTCGAATCACGCGATTCGCGAGATGTTCATCGCATGGATGCGGGTCTTCTGCACCGACGAAGAGCTGTTAGCCAAGGTCACCCCGAACTACCCGCCGATGGGCAAGCGGACGTTGCAGGACAACGGAACCTGGCTCACCACACTGCAGCGTGACGACGTCGAACTGATCACCGACGGCATCGCCGAGATCACTGCGGACGGAGTGCGGACCGTCGACGGGACGCATCGATCCGCCGATGTGCTGGTGTGGGCCACCGGTTTCGACGTCAACCATCAGCTCGGACCCATCAATGTTCGCGGGCTCGACGGGGTGGAACTCAACACAGCCTGGGGTGATTCCGCGTACGCCTATCTGGGCGTCACCGTGCCGGGCTTCCCGAACTTCTTCTGCATGTTCGGCCCAGGCACGAACGCCGTGAACGGGGCCAGCATCATCTACAACTCGGAGTGCCAGATGCGCTACATCATGGGGTGTATCGACATGGTGCTGGCGGGCGGTTTCGGCTCGGCCATGCCACGTGCGGACGTTTGCGACGACTACAACCGCCGTAGCCAGGAACGGCTGAAGGAGATGGTCTACACCCACCCGGCGGTCTCCAGCAGCTACTACAAGAACGCTTCGGGCCACGTACCCACGTTGTACGGGTTCCGCATTTTCGACTATTGGAAGTGGACCAGCCGTCCGAACCCCGACGACTACGAATTGCGCCGCGCCCCGGAACGGACAGCCCGCCGATAGATCGCGCGAACCCTGTGGCAAGAAGTCGCTGAGCTGTGCGTATGCCCCTGCGCTTGCCTGGGCAAACCCGTACCCAAGGATTCCGCAAGGATTTCGCAAGCGCTGCCCTGGAAGCTTCTCTTGACGCCCGATGCGGCGACCGAGACGCACACCACGGGAGAGGACAACACCATGCGCGACCCTTCACGCCGCCACCTCCGGCCGGTACGGGACGTCGCCGCGCCGTCGCTGCAATTCCGCACCATCCATGGCCACCGCCGCGCATTCCGTATCGCCGGGTCCGGCCCGGTCATCTTGATGCTGCACGGCGTCGGCGACAACTCGATGACGTGGGAACCCGTGCACGCCAGGCTCGCCCAACGATTCACCGTCATCGCCCCCGACCTGCTGGGCCACGGCGAGTCGGACAAGCCGCGTGCCGACTACTCGTTGGCGGCCTTCGCCAACGGCATGCGCGACCTGCTCACCGCGCTTGACATCGACCGCGTCACGATCGTCGGGCACTCCCTGGGTGGCGGCATCGCAATGCAGTTCGCCTATCAATACCCGCAGTTCGTCGAGCGCGTCGTGCTGGTGAGCGCCGGCGGTGTAGGCAAAGACGTCAGCTTCGCATTGCGCGTGGCGGCCATGCCGATGGGCGCCGAGGCCCTCTCGATACTGCGGGTGCCCGGCGCGGTTCCCGCGGTGCAACTCGCCAGCCGCGCCGTCGGAAACGTTTTGGGCTCAACACGATTGACCCGCGATGCGGCCAGTTTGCCGCGCCTGATCGGCGGGTTGCGCAAACCGGGCGCCGTCAGCGCATTTGCCCGCACTCTACGAGCGGTGGTCGACACCCGCGGACAATTCGTCACAATGCTGGACCGCAGCTATCTGATACCAGACCTTCCGGTGCAGATCATCTGGGGCGAGGACGACCTGATCATCCCCGTAAGCCATGCGCGGCTGGCCCACGAGCAGATCCCCGGCTCGCACCTTGAGATATTCGAGGAGTCCGGGCACGTGCCGCACGACGATCACCCGGACCGCTTCGTGAAAATCGTCGAGCAATTCATCGACTCGACCGAACCGTTCGCCTACAACCCAGACCTGGTGCGCGCGGCGCTGCAGACCGGCGTCCGCCAGTACGCCAACCACGAGCCGAACGAACACGAGTCGGACCTTGCCTAACCCCCGTGCGGTTGTTCTGCTTTCACCTTCAGCGCGCAGGGGCAAGTTCACCGCGCAGTGCACTACGCTCCCCCGCGTTGGACGCCACGGATGCTCACGCCCGGCGCAGCGGTTGCCACGACGCGTCCAGGTCCGCCAGGGATGCCGACCCCGCGGAAGTTCGGCCAACGCGATCTCGGATAGAAAAGAGGGATGCAATACGGCCAAGACTGGCGGAGCTGGGTTCGCAGCATGTTCACCGGATGGCAGCGCCCTACCGCGCACCCGGTCGACGCACGCGGCGAGGGCGCCGAAGCTCTGATCGGGTTCGTGGTTACCGCCGCTTTGGTCGGAGTGCTCACAGGCCTCAGCGCGGTCAGCTTCCGACTTCTCCTCGAGCAAGCCGCGCGGTTGCGTACCAGCCTGGCCGGCTGGGCGCACGGCTCCTGGTGGGGGCTGATCGTCGTCGTGCTCGCCTGCGCCGCTGCCACTACCGCCGCAGCCGCCTTGGTGCACCGGGTCGAGCCACACTCCGAAGGCAGCGGAATCCCGCGTATCGAAGCGATCGCGGCGGGCCACGCAGCGCCAGGCCGATTCCGGGTATTACCCGTCAAGTACATCGGTGGCCTGTTGGCCATCGGCGCCGGACTGGCCCTCGGCCGCGAGGGTCCCTCGGTTCAGATGGGTGGGACCGCGGCCGTCATCGTCGCCAGACTCACCCGACGCAACCAAGCCGACCTGCGCGTTCTGGTCGCCGGTGGCGCCGCTGCCGGGCTTGCCACCGCATTCAATGCGCCCATCGCCGGCGGTGTGTTCGTCCTCGAAGAGCTCGTCAAGCGCTTCGACCCGCGCACCACGGTCGCCACCCTGGTGGCGTCCGCGTCCGGGTTCGCTGCCGCCCACCTGGTGATGCAATCGCAAGATGAGTTCGACATGGCCCCGCTGGCCGACCCACGACTGGTCGAGTCCGGGTGGGTGTTCGCCATCGCAGTCGTTACAGGTGTACTCGGTGTGCTCTACAACAAAGCGGTGATGTTCGGACTCCGCCGAGCCGACGCCAGCCGCTGGCCGAAAGAGGCCCGCGCCGCCGTGACAGGTGCGTTTGTCGGCCTGCTGGTCTGGAGAGCGCCCGACCTCACAGGCAGCGGCAACAACCTCACCCAAGACGCACTTCACGGTCACGGGACGCTGCTCGCCATCACCGGGGTGCTCGTGCTCCGCTTCGCGCTCGGGGTCATTTCCTACGCCGCCGCCACCCCCGGGGGCCTGTTCGCACCAATGCTGGTCATCGGATCAGAAGCCGGCTTGATCGTCGGCCTCATTGCCATGCACGTAGCACCGCACTCCGCCCCAAGCCTCCCCGCAGCCGCACTGATAGGCATGGCCGCATTCTTCACCGCTACCGTGCACGCCCCCGTCACCGGCCTCATCCTCGCCACCGAGATGACCAGCAACAGCAACCAACTATCACCCATGCTCGGTGCCTGCGCTATCGCGATGCTCGTCGCTATCGCCCTACGATCCGAATCCATCTACGACCGACTCACCGTGCGCGCCGCCCAAAACGCCAAACGGCGAGCAACCGACTCAGACGAACTCCCGGCAACATACGAGTACTAGGCCCTGGGCATCTTTTTGTCGGACCCTACGAGGACAATCGGCTGATCGGAAAGTGACGTTACAAGGCACCGACCGGATGACCGCGTAGGACGTCGACCAGATCTCTGCCCGATGCTTAGCGACGTCGGCCGCACCACGGCTGAGCGACTGCTCGACACACCTGCTCGCTGCCCTGCAGGACCGCTCCGGTTCGATGAGGCGCTGCAAGACAACCACCGAAACCGGATTCGACGAGATCACCCAATGTTTCAAACGACAACGTGGGCTGGTACCCCGTTGTCGCTGGGCACAGTCACGACACGTCGCTGCGCACGATTGAACTGCCGAGGGCATATCGCTGGTGATCTCGGCTGCCGCCGGTAATCGCGCGCCAGCCGGTTCATTCACTGGCGTCGTTCCAGTGCTGCAACGCTTTTCAACGCATTGAACTCAACAACGGTCTGCTATTCGTCGCGTTGATCTAACCTTGTGACGGCGGTTCTCAGTTCCGGCCCCTGCCTCCGAACAGCTGCAGGAAAAACGAGAACACGTTCAGCGCATCGAGGAAGATCGATGCGGCGATGAGCGGTGCCGAGTCCAGATCCGTTGATCGGCGGAGCCGCTGGAAGTCGACCATCGTGAGACCCGCGAAAATGACGAGCCCAAGGATCGAATAGATGATCGCACCGCCGGGAATGTGCACGAAGACCAATACGACGGCGAATCCGATAAGTCCAAGTAGCGCCCAAAATCCGACTCGGGCAAGGCCGGAAAGGTCGGTGCGGGTGGCGTAACCGAAGGCTCCGCAGCCGGCGACGAACAGGCCCGTCGCAGCGCCGGCCTCCCACAGCGCCTGGGGATCCGCACCCGCGTAGTAGGTCAAAGTCGGCGCCATCCCGAGCCCCATCAGCAACCCCACACCTAACAGCAGTGCCATGCTTAGACCGGCGGAACTGCGGATGGCGAATCGCATGCCGATCAGACAGGCGAACGCCAGGAGGAAGAACACGAACGCCAGACCATTGCCGAGATTGCGGCCCAGGTAGGCACCGAGCGCGAATAGTCCGGCGGTGGCGGCCACCGACCACATGACCTGACCGAAGAGCGTACGGGTCCGATTTTGCAACCCGACTGCACCGTAATCGGCTGTGCTCATGGCATGTCCGTCCTAAGTCGGGAAGATGGATTCGGAGAAGCGGCGCTGCGCATGCCAGGAGTCTTTCACCAAGGCGAGCCAGCGTCGATGTCACAGGCGACAACCACAGCACCTGATCAGTGGGGCTCCGAACAATGTGCGGTGTGATTCGCGGAAAGCGCTTGCCGCCTTTAGGTCGACTCGCTGATGAAACGGCGGTGTAATTCCTCTGTGAGGAACTGGATTTGGCGGGTCAAGTCGGTGTTGCTTTGAGCTCCAGTTCCTGAGCTACGAAGTCGTGGTCGGCTTTGGCCTGTTGGAACGCTGCTTGGCGGTTCTGGCCGATCATGACGAACGTCGACAAGAAGATCGCTTCAAGTGACACCACCAGGGCCAGTATCGGCCATGGGTACTTTTCCAACAGCGCTATCCACAAAGGTGAACAGGGCCACATGAATCCAGACGAAGTTCATCGAGCCGGCGAATGTGGTGATGTGATCGGCCAGCTGCAGGTGGATTTTTTCGGCTTCGTGTCTTGGCCTCCTCCAGCACGGCTGGATGGTGGATTTGACTATGACTATGGCGCAGCAACCGGCGAGGAATGAGCTGAGGGATACGGGTGGTCATCTTCACTTTTTCCGGGTCCATAGGCGCCAATTCTGACGATTCGCTGCCCGGTGTCCAGCTCAGGTATTTGCGCCGCCTCTCCCCTATCGGTCGGCCGAGACGCGTTGTAGCGTGTAACGGTCGCGAAGGAATCGCCGGAAAGGACCTTCCCGATGCTTCAGCAGAAACCCGCACAAGCCACGCATCTTGACGCGTTGGCGGCCAAGGGCGCCGCGTTCACCCACGCCGAGCGCCGCAAGATGGGGCTGCTAGGTCCGCTGGCGACCGCCGAGAAGACTCTTGCTCAGCAAGCCGAGCATTAGCAAGAGCTGCCCGATGGGCATTCCTATCACGCCGGTCCGCTACGCATCACCGCCGAACAGTTCGACTCAATCGTCAAGCCCATCAACATGATCGGCGATGGACTCGCCGGCGCGTAATCACCATCCTGACACCAGTGAACAGACCAAACGAGGAGACGAGGCATTGCCAACCGTTGCACAGCACCTCATCGCAGCGCTTGAGGCCAGCGGGATAAACCGCGTCTATGGCCTGCCGGGCGACAGCCTCAACGGATTTACCGATGCGATCCGCCGCTCCGGCCGGATCGCTTGGGAACACGTGCGTCACGAGGAGGCCGCGGCCTTCGCCGCCGCAGCCGACGCCGCATTGACCGGCGGCCTGGCGGTCTGCGCGGGCAGTTGCGGGCCAGGCAATCTGCATCTGATCAACGGGCTGTTCGACGCGCAGCGCACTCGTGTCCCGGTGTTAGCGATCGCCGCGCAGATACCGCTGGATGAAGTCGGTTCGCAATACTTCCAGGAGACGCACCCGCAGGAGATGTTCCGTGAGTGCAGCGTGTACTGCGAGCTCGTCAGCAAGCCGGAAATGGCGCTCCGCATCTTCGAGATGGCGATGCGATCCGCCATTGAACAGCGGGGCGTCGCCGTTGTTGTGATACCGGGCGAGGTTTTCCTCAGCCAGCTGAGTAACCCGGACTGGACGGTCGGGCCTGTTCTGCCTACGCGTTCAGTGCTGCGGCCCGCTGACGACTCTTTGCGCCAGGCCGCCGACATCCTCAACCGCTCGACGCGCACCACGATCCTTGCCGGTGCGGGGTGCGCCGGGGCACACGACCAAGTGGTTGAGCTCGCAGGGACGTTGCGGGCACCGGTCGTACATGCGTTGCGCGGCAAGGAGTATATGGAGTACGACAACCCCTACGACGTCGGAATGACCGGACTGCTCGGATTCGCCTCCGGATATAAGGCGATCAAGGAGGCCGATGTGTTGCTGATGCTGGGCACCGACTTCCCTTACCGGCAGTTCTATCCCGACAACGCCACCATCATTCAGGTCGACATCGACGGGAGCCATCTCGGCAGGCGCGCGCATGTCGATCTCGGATTGCTCGGCATGGTGAAGGACACGATCAGCGCGTTGCAGCCGCTGCTCTCCCCGGCCACCGACGGCGCCCACTTGGATCGCGCGCTCAAGCACTACCGAAAGACCCGCAAGTCGCTTGACGACCTGGCGGTCAACGACCGCGACCGCACGCCGATCCGACCCGAATACGTTGCGCGGCTTGCCAGTCAACTCGCGACCGATGATGCGGTGTTCACCTTTGACGTTGGTACACCGACGATTTGGGCGGCCCGGTACCTGACGATGAACGGTCGGCGCCGTCTGATCGGGTCGGCGACGCACGGCAGCATGGCCGGTGCCCTCTCGCATGCGATCGGCGCACAGACTGTCGACCGCGGGCGACAGGTTGTCGCGCTGGCGGGGGACGGTGGCCTGACGATGCTGTTCGGCGAACTGGTGACGCTCAAGCAGAATCGGCTGCCCGTGAAGGTGATCGTGTTCAACAACTCGTCGCTGGGTTTCGTCGAGTTGGAGATGAAGGCCGCCGGCATCGTGAACTTCGGCACCGAGTTGGCGGCGGTCGACTTCGCCGCGGTCGCGCGCGCGGTCGGACTCTTCGCGCACCGTGTCGAACAGCCCGCTGACCTCAACGCGGCGTTGGCAGACGCGTTTGCGCACGACGGGCCGGCAGTCATCGACGTCGTTACCGCGCGTCAGGAGCTCACCATCCCGCCGACCATCACCGCTGAGCAGGTAAAGGGGTTCTCGCTGTACGCAATCCGAACCATCCTGGCGGGCCGTGGCGATGAACTACTCGACCTCGTCAGCACTAACGTCGCACGAAGGATCCTCGACTAAAAGGCCGAACGCCGTCCGCAGTCAGTACAGCGCGTCGGCGGCCGGCTCGATGAGGACGTTCAGCAATCGCGGTCCGTCTGGGCGCACGGTGTTTAGGGCATCAACGAGTTCGGTATGTGTTGATACGCGGGTGGCGTGCAGGCCGAAGCCAGTTGCAACTTGTTCGAAGTTCAGGTCCGGCAAATCCAAACCGCGGGCGTCCTTGACATCCAGCAGTTCCCCGAATGCCTTCATTGCGCCGTACCCGCCGTTGTTGAGGACGACAAAGATAACGTTGACGTTGTGTTGGGCCGCGGTCAAGAGCTCCTCCACCATCTTCCGCGTTGTGGCCCAAGCCATCTCGAGCAGAATCTCTTGCTTGCTGGCGAAGTGGAAGTAAAAGGTACCTTACTCATCCCTGCGGCGCGGGCGATGTCCGCCACCGTCGTTGCCTCGAACGCGTCCTCGAAGCTTCCCTCATTCCACAACTCGCGGGCGGCGGCCTCGATCAGCTTGCGCCGGGCATCCCCCGACCGGGTCTGGACAAGGCCGGAACGACGTGGTGGCGTCGCGGCGCCGTTAGCCATGCGGGATGCTATTTGTTTTCGATGACGATGATCACTTCGCGCTACGTTTACCACGGCGACGCTCGCCTGCACTGTGTCGACTCGGGCGGCGACGATCACGGCGCACCGATCGTCTTTGTTCCCGGCATGACGGACGTCGCCGAAGACTACACGCAAATATTGCCGCTGTTCGGTCGGCGGGCAGTGGTCGTCGAGATCCGCGGTCACGGGCGGAGCAGCGCGCCGGCGGGCGGGTACGACCTCGCCACGCTGAGTCGCGACGTCGGCGCCGTCGTCGACGCAGTGACCGACGGGCCTGTCCACATCGTGACGTTCTCGCGGGGAACGTCGTGCGCGTTGGGTTGGGCGGTCGAGCATCCCCGACGAGTCCGTTCGATCGCGATCGGCGACTACGTGCCGGAGGAGCGCGTCCCGACGAGCGCAGCCTCGAGTCGCCTCCTCGACGGCCGCTGGCGCGGAACACCTGTTCGCGAGCGCCTCGACGCGCGCGCCGCGACCGAGACGTTCCGTGCCGCACAAGCGCGGTCGATGTGGGAGCCGCTGGCGCGGCTGCAATACCCGCTGCTCGTGGTGCGCAGCGGCAACAGCGTCCTGGTCGGTGACGCCGACTGGGCCCGCTACCGACAGCTCTTCCCAGGCGCGCAATTGATTAGCTTCGACGACTCACCGCACGACATCTTCCGCCCCGACCGCGGCCGCTACCCCCGACTGGTCCGCGACCACGTCGACCGGGTCGACCGGATCGCGACGACCGATCGGTGAACCTCACTCTGCTGGCGCCGGAATCCAAACCGCGAGACGCAGCACCAGCTCGGGCTTAACACCCACGCGGTGCCGACCAACGCTTCGCGGCTCAGACTGCCAGCGGCACTCTCAAATATCCCCGAACCGTGCTGGTGTGAAGCCTCTCAGCATTGGAATGGTCGACCTCCCAGGTCGGAAACCGACGAAGCGTCTCTTCGAGTGCGATGCGGGCCTCCAATCGGGCCAAGGCCGCACCGATGCAGAAGTGGATGCCGTGGCCGAACGAAACGTGGCCATCGATGTGCCGAAATATATCGAACCGGTCAGGGTCGGGGTACTTGCGCTCGTCGCGTCCGGCCGATGCGGTGAGCAGCAGCACCTTCGAACCCGCCGGCACGGTATTCCCATGCAGCTCAACATCACTGACGACGCGCCGGCACTGCACCGGCGAAGGAGCTTCGTACCGAAGCGTCTCTTCAACTACGTTGGGCACGAGACTCAGGTCTGCGGCCACACTGGCGCGTTGATCCGGGTGGGCATCGAGCAGGACACACACCCACCCGAGCAGCCGCGCTACGGTTTCGGTTCCCGCACCGATCAATTCGCTGGCGAAGGCAGCCGCCTCCTCCGTGCTGAGACGCCGCACGCCTTGATCGGTATCCATCTCCGCCTCGACCAGCGCGGTCATCAGGTCGTCTCGCGGAGTGCGTCGGCGGGCCTCAATCTGTTCAGTCAAATAGGCGTGGATGTGGCTTCGAGCCGCCATGGCCACCTCGTTGATGATCCCCACGCCCGGTTCGATATGCAGCGTCTGGTCAATCGTTCTGCGAATGTCCTCGCGGTCCTCGGCGGCGATGCCGATCAACTCGGAGATGACGCGTGACGGCAACTGCGCGGCGAAATCCTGCAGATAGTCGAACCCGCGCCCACCAACATGACGATCCAGCAATTCGGCACACAGCGCCCTGATGTGGTCTGCGAGCACAGACACACGACGCGGAGTGAACGCCCGCGACACGAGGGCGCGCTGCGTGTCATGACGAGGAGGATCCTGCATGACCAGGTACGGGACGTCGAGTGGTTGCTCGCCCATGAGTTCGAGGACGTTGCCGTATCCCGACCGGTATGTCCGGGGGGCGGCCTGGGCGGCCTGCACGTCGCCGTGACGCGACAAGGCGTAAAAGTCGTAGCGATCGTTGTGATAGACGGGAGCCTCGTCGCGCAGCCGCTTCCAGGCCGGATAGGGGTCTGTGTCGATTTCGATGTCGTAGGGGTCGTAGTACGGGTCGCTCATCCGGGTCACCGTCTCAGTCAGCCGGCCGGCACCGCGATCGTCTTCGTCTCGAGAAACTCCGCGAGCCCAGCCTCGCCCATCTCCCTGCCGATACCCGACTGCTTGTATCCGCCGAATGGCGCGTCCGGAGCGAACCACGATCCACCATTGACGCCAACGGTGCCGGTCCGTAGCCGCCGCGCCACCGACATCGCACGCTCGGTGTCGGCGCCGTAGACGCCCCCGGAGAGACCGAAGATGGAGTTGTTGGCGATGCGGACCGCGTCGTCGTCGTCGCTGTAGGGGATCACCACGAGCACCGGCCCGAACAATTCCTCCTGCGCGACCTCGCTGTCGGGGTCGACATTGGTGAGCAATGTCGGAGCGTAGAAGAACCCGTCTCCGTCGATCGGATGTCCGCCCATTACGAGCTGAGCACCGCCGTCAACCGCGCGCTTGACGACGCCGTCAACTTTTTCCCGCTGCGCTTGGCTGATGAGGGGCCCCATATACGTGCCGGGCTCAGAAGGGTTGCCCACCTTGACGTTCGAAAGGTGGGCGGTGACCCGCTCGACGATCTCATCGTGACGGGAGCTGGGGACCAGCAGCCGGGACGTGATCGCGCACCCCTGCCCGGCATGAGAGCAGATGCTCATCGCTGCGACGAGCGCGGGCATCTCGATGTCGGCGTCGTCAAGCAGGATCAGCGCGGATTTCCCACCCAGCTCCAGGAACACTCGTTTCACGGTCGGGCTGGCGGCCTCCATGATCCGGCGGCCGACCGGTGTCGAGCCGGTGAAGGTGATCATGTCGACATCCGCATGAGTGGTCAGCAGCTCACCGACGGCAACCTCGGACGAGGTGATCACATTGACCACTCCGGCCGGGATGTCCGTCTCGGCGGCAATGAGTTCGCCCAGGGCAACCGCGAGGAGTGGAGTCTGCGGTGCACCCTTGAGGACCACCGTGCAGCCGGCGGCCAGTGCGGGGGCCAGCTTGGCGAGTGCCAGCTGCATCGGGAAGTTGTAGGCGACGATCGCGCCGACCACACCGGCGGGCTCCCGTTCGACTGAACGGCGATGCATCGATCCCCGCCACTCCCGCAACCCGATGTCCTCGGTGAAGGCGAACTGCTCAGTCAGGTCGGCGTAGTAGGCGAGCAGGGAAATCGGTTCGTCGAGGGCTGGCCCGTCGACCAGCATTGGTGTGTGTCCACACTCGGCGATGGTCAACTGGGCGAACTCTTCGCGGTGACGTTGAAGCGCCTCGTGAAGTTGACGCAAACAGCCGACCCGCTTGACGACATTCGTGGACCAGTCGGTCTCGTCAAATGCGTGCCGCGCCGCCCGGATCGCACTCTCGGCGTGCTCGATCGTCGCGTCCGGGGCTTCTTCAATGACGCTTCCGGTTGCCGGATTGATCGAGGGGAAATGCCGACCCGGATCCACCAGCTGACCGTCAATAAGCAACCGTCTCAATGGTTTCCCCGTTCGACCTAGCACGCAATATGACGACGCAAGTGTGTCGCGAATTATTTCGGTTCGTCAAGGGTGAATCGACCACCGCCGGGCGCGCCACATTCTCGTGTCGGGTTCTTGCGACCGTTCGGTTGCGGCGGTTTCTCGCCGGCGCGGAGCGCCCCGGTGACCAAGTTGTGCAGCCAGCGTTGCACTCTCATTGCCTCGACGGGAGGCAGGTTCCAGTCTCTGAGAAGAATTTCGTATGGGGCCACGCTCCAGACGATGTCAAGAGCAGCGCTTGCCAGCATGCGATCGGGATCGGCCCATTTCGGTGCTTCCGAGTCCACCGCCGACCTGAGCCCGTCAAAACGGTCGGCGTCCAGCACAGGGAACGCCGTCGGCACCACGGCCCACGGCGTCACGGCAAACTTCGCCACCGCGGAGAACACCCGGCCGGTCACTTCGGGCAAATCATCGAGAGTGAGCCCCGCATAGCTCACCCCCGCTTCCTCCAGCAGCCGATCGGCCAAGGCACCGTGCAGTGCCGCCTCCGACGCGAAGTGCCGGTAGACCGTCCGGCGACTGACGCCCGCCTGATCCGCCACCGCCTGGATCGTCAAGTTCCCCCAGTCCCAGCTGGGCAGCTCCCGAGCCAACTCGGCAGCTCCGGAGATGATTCGCTCCCGGCTCTCCGCCGCGCGTAGACGCCGAACCGGACTGTCATACCGGCGGCGCGACGAATCCTCACCCTCGTCCACTCGTGCATCGTAGGTCACCTGTGCAGGGCTTCGGGCCCATCGACCACCCACTTCTGAGCGCTATATTGACGGATGGTCGAAACCGGGCAGCAACTGGCGATCGATCCGGCCGAGCTGCGGGGTCTGCTCGACCGGCAGGCGATCACAGAGCAGATCTACCGCTATTGCCGCGCAGTGGATCGCCTAGACATTCCGTTGGGGCACTCGGTATTTCACGAGGACTGCGACCGCAGACTACGGGGATTCGCTCTACCGGGGCGACGGACGCGGCGTGATCGATTTCATCTGCGCCTCGCACCTGCTGACGCTCAACCATTCGCATCAAGTCTGCAACAGCATCATCACCCTTGACGGCGACCGCGCCGGCAGTGAAACGTACTTCCATTCCGCGACGCGGATGATGCAGGACGGCAAGGTCGTGCAGGTCAGGGTTTGGGGCCGCTATCTCGACGAGTGGTCGCGCCGGGATCGCTTGTGGCGCATCGACAAACGCCTGACTTTGTTCGACTTCGACGAGGTCCGGGAAGTCACCGAGATGGTCAGCCGCGACGCCATCCGCGACCGCACCGATCCGTCTTACGCTGTATTGAAAGGCCTGTGAGGAGTGGGGTTGAGTCGAACCCGGCTTAGTGTTGACAAGGACGCTATTGGCGCCAGCGGGATTAAGGACGAGTGCCAAATGAGCAGCGACGACGATTCGGTCACCACGCTGGAAGACCTCCGGGGCGATCTGGCACAGCGGTACAAGCGGACACCGAGCAGCGGATCCTCGGTCGACACCGCCATCGTCGAGGCCGACTTGGCGGCGCTCGACCGCGACGGCTACGTCATTTGGGAGAACCTGCTCAGTAGCGAGCAGTGCCGACAAATCCGTGAGGTCGTACGCCCTTGGCTGGAGCACACCGGACGCAACTCTTTCGAGGGCTGGCGCACTCAGCGCATCTACAGCGTGCTGAGCAGGACGCGCGTGTGCGACCGGCTTGTCGATCATCCACGGGTGCTGGCGGTGCTCGATCGATTACTGATGCCCAACTACCTGCTTTCGGCATTGCAGGCCATCAACATTCAGCCCGGCGAGGCCGCGCAGCTGGCTCACCATGACGATGGGTTCTACCCGATTCCGCGTCCGCGGGAACCGTTGGCGGCGGCGACGATCTGGGCGATCGACGACTTCACCGCTGACAACGGCGCCACGGTGCTCATACCCGGAAGCCACCGCTGGGGACAGCGTCGGCCGACCTCAGACGATCACGCGCTGCCCGTCGTTATGCCCGCCGGCTCGTGCGTCTTTTTCGTCGGCACCCTTTGGCACGGCGGAGGCGCTAACACCACCACCAACGAGCGTCTTGCCGTCACCGCCCAATACTGCCAGCCGTGGCTGCGACCGATGGAGGCCTTCACCTTGTCGGTATCGCGCGACATCGCCCGGACGGTCTCCGATGACATTCGCCGCATGCTCGGCTACAGCATCCACCCGCCGTTCGTCGGCGCGGTCGACGGCCTGCACCCGCTACGGCTGTTAGACACAGCGCAGGATTATAGTCCCTAAGCTGTGCGAAACCCTGCGTTCACCGGGCAGGCGAAAAATAGCCGAGACAATCATGGATACCTCCGACACAAAACGTCAGTTGAACGTCGGGTGGCGCGGTCTGACCCCGCGCAGCCCGCTGGCCACCGACTTTGGCGCAGGCTTCCCATCGCGAAGGCCGATCAGCGCAGACATCCAACTCGATCCGCCGAGGGCACGAAGCGCACAACTTTGCCCTCAAGGTGCGGTCATCGACATCCCCGCAACAAAGCCCACACGTCGGGAAGGTGCCCAGCATGTATCGCCAGATCCTTGATCCCGTCGCTCATTCGCTGGGTTGGAGTTCTCTCGCGGCCGCCTTTCCGCTGGCGGCGCTATTCGTGATGCTCGGCGTGTTGCGCCTGCAGGCCTGGATTGCGGCGTTGGTGTCGCTGGCCGTCGCTATTGCGGTCGCTGTCGCCGTATACGGCATGCCGATCGGCCAGGCGACGCTGGCGGGCACGGAAGGCGCCGTCTTCGGATTCTTCCCGATCCTCTGGATCGTGATCAACGCGATCTGGGTCTACCAGATGACCACGCAGACAGGGCATTTCGACGTGTTGAAACGCAGTTTTGCAACGGTCAGTGACGATCACCGCATCCAGGCAGTCATCGTCGCATTTTCCTTCGGCGCGTTGCTCGAAGCCTTGGCCGGGTTCGGCACGCCCGTGGCGATCACTTCGGTGATGCTGCTCGCCCTCGGCTTCAAACCACTTAAGGCGGCTGTCCTGGCGCTGGTCGCCAATACCGCGCCGGTCGCGTTCGGGGCGATGGCCACACCTATCATCACCCTCGCCAAAGTATCCAACTTGTCGACCGACACGCTCGGCGCGATGGTCGGGCGTCAAACGCCGATCTTGTCCGTCTTCGTCCCCTTGGCGCTGGTTGCCATCGCAGACGGTCGGCGCGGTCTGCGCGAAACATGGCCCATCGCCCTCACCGGTGGCGCGGTTTTCGCGCTCGCCCAATACGCCACCTCGAACTTCGTGTCGGTGCCGCTGGCCGACGTGGTCGCGTCCCTGCTGTCTGCCGGCGCTCTGGTGTTGTTCGTGCGAATCAGGCGTCCGCGAAACGAATCCACCCGCGTCCGGCTGAGCGCCGGCGGCGCCGCCGACACGGGGACCACCGAAGTCGCCGAGCGCGCCGCACAATCCGACTCACGCGCCGAGGTGCTCCGCGCATACGCGCCCTACGCGATCATCATCGCCGTCTTTGTGCTTTGCCAGATCTCGGCGGTGAAGAAGTTCCTCGAAAAGGCGACCGTCACCGTGCACTGGCCCGGGCTGCATCTATACACCGCCAAGGGCGCCCCATCGGCGCTTCCGACGTTCAGTTTCAATCTGCTGACCACGCCCGGCACCCAGATGCTCGTGGCAGGCATCGTCTCCATGGTGGTGTTGCGCCTGTCAATGGTCGGGGCGGTCAAGGCCTACGGGGCGACGCTGTATCAGCTCCGATGGGCGATCGTCACCGTAATGGCAGTGCTGGCACTGGCATTCGTGATGAACGGGTCCGGACAGACCATCACTCTAGGCACGTGGATGGCCGGGGCTGGAGGCGCGTTCGCGCTGATATCCCCGATACTGGGCTGGCTCGGCGTGGCGGTGACTGGTTCCGACACCTCGTCCAACTCGCTATTCGGCGCCCTGCAGGTGACCGCGGCCGCCAAGGCGGGACTGTCCCCGGTGCTGATGGCTGCCAGCAACAGCTCCGGCGGTGTGCTTGGCAAGATGATCTCGCCGCAGAACCTCGCCATCGCGGCCGCGGCGGTCGGGGTGCACGGCAAAGAAGGCGACATTTTCCGCCGAGTGTTCATCTGGAGTCTGGTGTTCGTGGTTTTCATGTGCGCCCTATCGGGACTGCAGGCCTCGGTGTTGTCCTGGATGGTGCACTAGTCCGTAACGGTTCTGGGCACGTTCGGGGCGAGAACTACGGCGCCCCCGTTTCCGCTTTCATGGCCTCACGAAAGCAGCACCCGACCATATCCATCTCTCGACGCGCTTTGAGTGAGGCGAAAAGCGCCTTCCCCCAACAGGAAACGTCTGGGTGCTGGACAACACTTTCCCAACAGAGACAATGGCTTCTATGGACCCCGAACCGTCACCCCCGGCCGCGCCGAAACCGCCGCGGTCGCACATCACGCCGGAGGACTTGGAGAGGTTTGGCGACGAGGATCTGATGCGGCGGACGTCGAACGACGACTGGCTGCGCGATGAGGCACCGCCACACCACGATCGGTAGCGGTTCGGCTACCAGTTGCTCGGCGAGTAGTCCTTCAGGAAACAGCCGTGCAGATCTTCGCCTAACTCCCCCCGGACGATCGGGTCATACACGCGGGCGGCGCCATCGACAAGGTCGAGCGGGGCATGGAAACCCTCGTCGGCGAGCCGCAGCTTGGTCGGGTGTGGACGTTCGTCGGTGATCCAGCCCGTGTCGACGGCGGTCATGAGGATGCCATCCTGCTCGAGCATCTCGGCTGCGCTGGTCCGGGTGAGCATGTTCAGCGCGGCCTTCGCCATGTTGGTGTGCGGATGCCCCGGCCCCTTGTACCTCCGGCTGAACTGCCCTTCCATCGCGGACACATTCACGACGTACTTGCGCCGGGCAGGTGAAGCGGCCATCGCCGGGCGCAACCGGCTCACCAGAATGAACGGCGCGGTCTGGTTGCAGAGCTGGACCTCGAGCAGTTCCATCGGGTCGATCTCGTGCACGCACTGAGTCCAGCTGTTGGTCGAGGCCGTATCGGGCAGCAGGCCACCCGCGTCGATCGCGGTGCCGGCGGCGATCCGTTCCGGGGATGCGCTGCGGGCGGCGAGGGCCAGAGCGGTCACCGCATGCGGAGTCTGGTGCTCGGCGAGGCTGCCGGCAAGCGCCGCGGGATGGGCGTCGCTGACGCGGTCGAACGTGACCACATCGACGAGTTCTGGCGGCGGGGTCCGCTCCGCCTCGACGAGCGCCGCGTAGGAGCCGGGGGCTCGACGCACCGTCTGGGCGGCATTGTTGATCAGAATGTCCAGCGGGCCGTGCGCGGCGACGGTGTCCGCGAGCGCGACGACCTGAGCGGGGTCGCGCAAGTCGATCCCGACGATGCGTAGCCGGTGCAGCCAGTCGGCACTGTCGGGCATCGCGGCGAAGCGGCGCACAGCGTCGTTCGGAAAGCGGGTGGTGATGGTCGTGTGGGCGCCGTCGCGGAGCAGTCGCAGCGCGATATACATGCCGATCTTGGCGCGGCCACCGGTGAGCAGGGCTCTCCTACCGGTGAGGTCGGTGCGGGCGTCGCGCTTGGCGCGGTTGAGCGCGGCGCAATCCGGGCAGAGTTGGTGGTAGAACGCGTCGACCACCGTGTGGTGCTTCTTGCATACATAACAGGCGCGCGAGCGACGCAATGTGCCCGCGCTGGCCCCGACCACGTTGGACACCAGGGGAAGGCCTGCAGTTTCGTCGTCGATACGGCCGGGCGCGCCGGTGGCGGTGGCGGCGATGACGGCGCGGTCGGCGGCCGCCACCGCATCGCGCTGGGCGTTGCGGCGGGCCTTCTTCACCGACTTGAAGATGCCCGCGGTAGCCCGACGCACGGCAACGGCATCGGGATGCTCGGGCGGCAAAGACTCGATGTCGGCCAGCACCTGCAGGCACGTGTTGAGCTTGTCTGGGTCGATCGCGGTCACCGTGGAAGAGTACGGGCTATCGACGCATCTCTCCGACAGCATTCGGCGATGAATCCGGACCCACCGGACCCGGCGGCGGGCATACCGGGGCGTCACGACCCGCGCGACCGGTGTCAGTCCACTGATTTCGTCGACAAAATGTGTCTTACTTCGTGAAAAGCTGCCAAGGCCTTGGCCCAGTGCGACCCGGGTTGGCTCGTCCAGCGCGGACATCAAGGTTGTGCTCGACATGACCGCGTCGGTGTGAGAGGAGCAGGCGAGATGCGCGTTGTCGTCATCGGAGGCGGACCCGCTGGTGTGTCCGCGGCCCTAACCGCCGCCGAACTGGGCGCAGAGGTCACGCTCGTCGAGCGGGGACGAGTCGGCGGCACCGCCTTTAACAGCGGCCCGGCACCGGTGCGCACGCTGGCTCGGGCCGCGCGCCTAGTGAGGGACTGGAGCTCGTGGGAAACGTTCGGTCTGCGCGGGCCACGGCCCGTAGTCGACCTCGCCGCTACCCTGGCCAACGCCCAGCGGGTGGCCGGCTACCTCTATGAACGCAAGCGCGTCGCCGACCACATCCGCTCCGTCGGGGTCGACCTTGTTGAAGAGGCCGGCGACGCCAGGTTCGTCGACGCCAACACGGTCAGCGCGGCCGACGGCCGCACGTGGACTGCGGATCGAGTGATCATCGCCGTCGGCGGCAGGGCTGGGCGACTGCCGATCCGCGGGGCCGAGCTCGGCCTGACCTACGAGGACCTGCGCAGCCTGACCTCCCTGCCCAACCGGGTTTGCGTCATCGGGGCAGCCGACACCGGCTGCCAGCTGACGTCGATCCTGGCGGACTTCGGCTGCGAGGTCACCCTCGTCGAGCACGCGCCCCGAATCGTGCAGCGGGCCGATATCGACATCTCCGTCGCGCTCGAACACGCTTTCCGGGGGCGCGGCATCGAAGTCATCACCAGCGCAGAAGTGCACCGACTCGAGGCGCACCAGCCTGGTGTCCGCGTCGGGTACCGAGTCGGCGACGAGTCCAAAACGGTCGACGTGGACGCGGCATTCTTCGCCGTCGGCTGGCCCGGCAACGCCGACCTCGTCAACGCCGCCGCCGCCGGCGTGGCAACCGAGCGTGGCTACGTGACCGTCGACGCGTTCAATGCCACGAACGTCGCCCACATCTTCGCCGCCGGGGACGTCGATGGGAACAGCATGCTCGTGAGCAGCGCAACGCTCGAAGGCCGTGTCGCCGCCGAGAACGCGGTGCTCGGCCCGCGTCGGCGGGTCGTCCATGAGATCGTCCCCGCCGGCAGTTTCACCGACCCCGAGTACGGCAGCGTCGGGCTCACCGAGGAGCAGGCCCGCTCCCGCTACGACTGCGCCGTCGCGGTGGCCCGCTACGAGGACATGCTGCGGCCCGTCGCCGACGGGCAGCCGGAAGGGTTCTGCAAGCTGATAGTCGAGACCGCGCGACGGCAGATCATCGGCGCTCACGTGCTCGGCGAGTACTCGGCCGAAGTGATCCAGATGGTCGCAGCCTGTATGGCGGCGAGGATGCGCGTCGAGGAGGTCGCCGAGCTTCAATTCGCCTTCCCCACATTCACCGAGGGGGTCAGCCAGGCTGCGCAGATGGTGGTGAATCAGCTCGGTGTCCGTCCGATGCCCCATCTCTGGAGCAGTCTGAGGTCCACGCCGTCGGTCCTGGAGTGATCGGCGGCGCGGATCTTGCGAGCCCGCTCTACGATCCGCCCGTACGACCTCCATCCGGGGAGCAGCCTCAGCCGAGGGCAGCTACGAGGGCATTGGTGCCGGCGACGATTGCCTCGAGTTGGGTCTGCGAGAGCGGGGCGAACAGCGCCGCCATCTGCGTGGCCGTCGCCGCTTCGGCCGCAGCCTTCTGGGCCTCGATCTCGGGGGTGTATTCGACCATGTCCTCCTCGGTGAAACCGTGCCTCTTGAAGTTGTCGAGGTCTCGGTTGAGCTGACAGGCAGTGGCAGGCGAGAGCCCGGCGGCCTTCACCGCATCGGTGTGCACACCGAAGCGCAGCTCTCGCAACAGGATTGCTGCCCGGTAGGCCCGAGCGGCGACCGTCGACGCTGCTGGGGCTGAGCGGTAGCCGTCGAAAAACGGCCAAGCGCCCGAGGGAACCTCGGCGACGAGCGCGCCTACCGCGTCGGTGAATGCGCCGAGGGTGACCGAATCAACTGCGGCGAAGGCGGCCTCGGCGTAGTCGTCGGCGGAACCGAGGTGGGCTGTCGCGATCGCGTCTTCACTGGCCACGGCTGCGGCCCTGGTTTACCAACGCGGCGATCAAGCCGGGTTTGAAGAAGTAAAAGATGGCGTCGGCCGTCTCCGGGTCGACGCCACCGAGCATGGATGCTCGACCGGCAGCGTAGAGGGAGACGGCGTCGAGGCCGATGGCTTCGCTCCGGGCGATTGCTTGTTGGGAGAAGTTGAAGTTGCCCGCCACGTCCCCGAGGGGGCCGGCGATGATCGAGCTTGCGGTGGTTGCGTCCATCGACCCAACTTAGCCAGGCTCCGGTTTCCTAGGATTGAAGCGCCACCACCTACGCGACTGGGGCCACCCAACTCCTTCCATACCCGCAGTTGGGCTGACGACTACTCCAGCGTGGCCGACGCGCAACGAGAGAATAAGTTGCAGTCATCCCAAGCGGCGAGGACCTAGCCGAGGAAGGACAATCGCATGGCAAATAAGGTTGCGATGCACGTCCAGCGCGGGCCGTCGATTCGGCGCGGTCGAGGCGGATCGCGATGAAGGCTATGGCCGTCACGAATTTTGACCGCGCCGCCGACCCTGAAGTGTTCGACGGTTGGATCTGCGACGTGCGATCTGCTGCGGAGGCTGCACGAGGATTTGTTGCGTTCGCCGCGTCGATCTCTCGCGGCGCACCGCTGGACTGGGCGGTCGCGGTGACCTTCGAATCCGAGGACTCGCTCCACCAGTGGCTCGACGGGGCGACGTGGAAGCAGTTGGTGCGCGCCGCTGCGGCACGGGGATTACTGCGGCTTTCTTCGGATTTGGTGATCGTTGAAGGCGCGGTGATACCCACCGGTGTGGCGATTGTTTCCTCCAGCGTATCCAGCGGTATGGAGGCCGACTTCCAGGCTGCCCATATCAGGCTGACGGCAGCCGCCTCCCAGTTCTCCGGCTATGAGGGCACGGCTGTGTTCCCGCCAGGCGCGCCGGGAAAATGGGTGTCGCTGGTCCGGTTTCGCACTGAACCCCAACTGTCAGCATGGCTACGGTCGCCGCAGCGCAACGAAGCCTTGCCGCCAGTGCGGTCGAGTCTGACGAGAGATTTCTCGGTACTCGCCCGAACCACCCCGTTCGGTACCACGGTGCGGAACGTGGACGGGAAGGCGGAGATGACGCCGAGCTGGAAGACGGCGATGCTCCTACTGATGGTGATCTACCCCCTGGCGATGCTGCAGTCGCGGTTTGTGGCACCGGTGATCGGCAAGCTGGGCGTGCAGCCGTGGCTGTCAGTTTGGCTGAGTCAAATTCTCAGCGTGGCGTTGATGCAATGGTGGTTGATGCCCACGGTGTCGTCATGGTGCCGTCGCTGGCTCGACCCGGTCGACGGCGCCAGTCGGCGAATCAGCCTGCGCGGTGCCGCAGTAGCAGTGATCGTCTACGCCGCGTGGTTGACCGCCTTCGCGACAGTCGATGTGCTGCAGTACTGGAACTGACGTCTCGGAATACCCGGCATATGTCGTGCCAGAACACCGCAATGGCAATGAAGGAGCTCGCGGCCGCAAATCGGTTCATTGATGAACCGACACCCCCGGTCGGGCGGCCGAGTGTTCATCTGGAGTCTGGTGTTCGTGGTTTTCATGTGCGCCTTATCGGGACTGCATGCCTCGGTGTTGTCCTGGATGGTGCACTAAATCTTGAGTTACCGTGCGGTGCCACGACATCACATAGTTGCACCCACATTAGCCCTGCAGACGCACGCCGCGAACAATGTACGGAGGCCACCATGACATATCTATCTCATTGTGCGACATCGATATTCGATGATCGCGGCGTTCCCCTGAACAAGACGGCCATCGACGCCGGAGGGGCGCTCTCGTGACCGCAACGCCGGGTCTTCGTGTCATTCCGTGGGGTGTCGGCACGGTCGGCACCGAGATCGTCACGACAATCATCGACCACCGTCCAGACCTGCAGATCGTTGGTGCACGGGTGTACTCGGATGCCAAGAACGGCGCGGATATCGGCGGGCTGGTTGGTCGCGATGCGATCGGCGTCACTGCCACCACCGACGTTGAGAAGATCCTGGGGCTGCATGCCGACTGTGTGGTTTACACGCCCCGCAACGTCAGCATCGACGAAGTCTGCGCGATCCTGGCCAGCGGAAAAAACGTTGTCACGACGGCGTTTTTGTTCCACCCGCAGCGGATTGCGCCCCTCGACCGCGACCGACTGCGACAAGCTTGCGAAACCGGCGGCACCACTGTGCACGCCAGCGGCCTCAACCCGGGCAACCTCTCCGGGGTGCTCCCCTTGGCGCTGTCGGGGATGAGCCGCACCATCGACAAGATCACCCTTCAGGAACGCGCGGACTGGTCGGTGTATGAGAGCACCGCGATCACCTTCGACAACATGGCGTTTGGCCAACCGGTCGACGCGATCAGCCCAACCGCCAACGAATTCCTGGCGTTCAACAGCGCCCTATTCGAGAATCAGGTCTGGTTCATCGCCGACGCCCTCAACGCCGGCATCGACGAGGTCACCACCACCGTGGAAGCGGTCCCCGCCAACAACGACCATCAGATCTTCGATCACATCCTCAAAGCGGGGACGACGGCGGGGCAGCGCTGGACCTGGACCGGACGCCGCGACGCTGAGCCACTCGTTGAGATCGAAGCGCTTTGGACCGTCGGCGGCGAATACCCGGAACACTGGCCGAAACCCGAGCACGGCTGGACGCTGACCATCGAGGGCGACCCGTCGATGCGGACGCATTTCTTCTCCCTGGCCAGCTTCACCCGCGCCGCCACCATGCAAGAGCATGTCCGCTCGGCCAGCGTGGCCACCGCCATGCAGGTTCTCAACGCCGTTGCCCCCGTCTGCGCTGCACCGTCAGGGTTCGCGACGATGGCCACGCTGCCACTGATCTCTAGCCACACCGGATTCGGCAACAACCGGTAGCACCGCTCGAGTCGTGGGGTTGTCGTACATGGGGAGGCGGCCCACCTCGGCAGCGCCCGGACGGTCACGTCGGGGATTTCATCGGCGAAGCGTTGACCGTGTTGGGTGTGCGGAATGAGGCGGTCGCCGCCGGGCCAGGCGATCAGTGTCGGCGCGTCGATGAGATCGAGGTCGCGCAGCGCGGCCCCGCCGGATTCGATGGCGTCGATCCCGGCGTCAGCTGCCGATGCGATTGAGCTGCAATGCTTTTCACAGCTAACGCCTCGTACGTCAATTACGTTGTGCGTCAACCCATTTGACAACAATCGAGCCGCTTTCCAACTCGGCGAACATTGCGCAGCTCGTCTTCCGCCCTTCAGATCGGCCGGGTCGACGCCAGCGCAGCCTGAGTAGATGCGCGCGTCCCAGCCGGCCAGGTCCAGAGACGCTGACGTCGACGTGGCTGGGGTGCCGGGGAGGTTGCCGAGCAGCAGATCGGCCCCGATCCATTCCGGGCCGATCTCGACGGTCTGCGGACCGCGTCCGCAGTTGGCGATCACAAGGAGTTTCCTGTCAGGGGTGGTTCTGGTGTACGCCCAGATCTGCGGATCGTCCGCCATCAGCGGGGTGAAGCCGCCGTCGACCAAGATGGCCGATTCGTGACGGAGACGAATGAGCGCTTGGTAGTGCGCGAAAACCGAATCCGTTGCGTCGATCTGGGCTGCGGCATTGAGCCAGGTGTAGTTCGGGTTGACCGGCAGCCACGGGTCGGCGGAGGTGAAGCCGGCGTTGGGTCCCGCGTCCCATTGCATTGGTGTGCGGGCGTTGTCGCGGCTGATCTTGGCCAGCCCGGCCAGCGCCGCAACCTCGTCGCCGCCCGACTCGACCACACTGGTGTAGTAATTGACGGCCTCAAGATCCTTGTGGTCCTGTGGAATTCGGAACGGGTAGTTTGTCATTCCGAGTTCCTCGCCCTGATAGACGAACGGGGTGCCGCGCATGCCGTGCAGAATCGTTGCGAGCGCCTTGGCCGAAGCCGCCCAGTAGTCGGGGCCGTCGTCGCCGAACCGGGACACGACGCGGGGCTGGTCGTGGTTGTTCCAGTACAGGCTGTTCCAACCGATCTCGGCGAGCGCGGCCTGCCACCGATGGAGCGATTTCTTCAGGACGACCAGGTCGAGACCGCGGTAGTCGAACTTGTTCGCTCGGGCCCTGATCGACGGATACGTGCTCGAACTGGAAGACCATGTTCAGCTCTCCCCGAGCCGGATCCGTGTAGAGCCGCGCCTGTTCGGGCGTCACGCCGGGCATCTCCCCGATGGTGATGAAGTCGCCGTCGCGGCCGCCGAAGACCTCGCGGGTCAGCTCGGCGAGGTAGTCATGCACGTGCGGTCCGTCGGCGAACTCCTCGAAGGCGATGACGAACGGGTGTCCCGGGATCGCCGGTGCGTCGGGCAGGCCCTCGGCCTTGGAGATGAAATTGATGACGTCCATCCGGAAGCCGTCGACGCCGCGGTCGAGCCACCAAACCATGATGTCCTGCACAGCTTTTCGTACCTGTGGGTTCTCCCAGTTCAGGTCCGGTTGCTTGCGGTCGAACAGGTGCAGGTAGTACTGGCCGGTGGCGGGATCCCACTGCCACGCCGGGCCGGAGAAGAATGAACCCCAGTTGTTCGGCTCGGCACCGTCACGAGCGTCGCGCCAGATGTACCAATCCCGCTTCGGATTGTCGCGCGAAGAACGCGACTCGACGAACCACGGGTGCTCGTCCGAGGTGTGGTTGACCACCAGGTCCATCACCAGTTTCATCCCGAGTTCGTGCACCTTGGCGAGCAGCGCGTCGAACTCGGCCAGGGTGCCGAACAGCGGATCGATGTCGCGGTAATCACTGATGTCGTAGCCGTTGTCGACCTGGGGTGAACGGTAGATCGGCGACAACCAGATCACATCGACGCCGAGCGCCCGTAGATAGTCGAGCCGCCCGATGATGCCAGCCAGGTCACCGATCCCGTCGCCGCTCGAGTCGGCGAAACTGCGCGGATAGATCTGGTAGACGACGGCAGACTTCCACCACGCAGGATCGCGCCGCACCTTCATTTCCGATTCGCAATGACGTCGCGGTAGACCTTGACGTACTTCTCGATCATGGTGGCGACCGTGAAGCGGTCGGCGGCGCGCTCGGCGATCCTGCGTCGGTCCAGATCGCCGGCTGCAGCGACCGCGGCCACCGCCGAATCGATGTCGTCGACGAGAATAGCCGGTGACCCCGTGCTCGATCAGTTCGCCCATCGAGCCTCTCGAGTTGGCGATGACCGGCGTGCCACAGGCCATCGCCTCGACGACGCTGTAGCCGAACGGCTCGTCAAAGTCGATCAGGTGGAGCAGCGCGTACGCGCCGCCCAGTACCTCGGCGCGCGCAGAGGCATCAACGGGGCCGAGATAGCGGACGTGCTCGCCGTCGATGTGCGGCGCGACCTCGTTGCGGAAGTACTCCTCGTCCTGGACGATCCCGGCGATGTCGAGCCGACGGCCACACCGGCGGGCGACCTCGATCGCGTCGGCGGTGCCCTTGTCGGGGTGGATCCGCCCGAAGAACAGCAGATGCTCGCCGGGATTCGGATGGATCGCGAACTCGTCGATATCGATTCCGTGATGGATGGTGCCGGCATAGTGCAGATTCGGGTGTCGATCGGCGTCGCTGATCGACACGTATGCGCCTGCGCCGTCATAGCGCTCGTAGACGGGAACGATCCGGTCGGAGGAGAACCCGTGGATCGTGGTGACCACCGGCGTGGCGACGAGGTCGCTATACGTGAGCGGCAGGAAGTCGAACCCGTTGTGAATGATGTCGAACTCGCCGGCACGCTCGAAAACCGAGGCGATGTGCAGGCATTCGGCGACCTTGGCGTCGATCGTCGGATCCTCAGACCAGCCCGACGGCGTGGTCGCGCGCAAGGCCGCCGTGGTGATCGAGTCCGCGGTGGCGAACAGCGTGACGTGATGGCCCGCAGCGACCAGCCCCTCGGTGAGCAACGAGGCGAACTGCTCCCACGGCCCGTAGTGACGAGGTGGTGTCCTCCACGCGATCGGCGCCAGTACGGCCACTCGGATCGGGCTGTCGGCCTCGCCTTGGATGGGAATGTCCTCAGGCTACCCGGGCCGCCTCTATTGATCCGGCACGGAAGGCCATCCGCGAGGAATTGCGGCGGCCGGCTCAGGCAGCGGGGCTGCAGATGGCGGCGGTCCGGGCAGCGGGGCTGGCGCTTGTTCCAGTGCACTTTTATGGCTATGACGAGGTGTTTACTGGTGGAGTCCGCCAGGCTTGCTGGCTAGCCGAATGTGGACCGGAATCTGAATCCGATACCACCACCACCACCGGCAGGGTGCTGGAAGTTGCCGACTCACCACCGGATCCCAGAACAGAAGCAGCCAGCCTGCCGAAGTACATTTACCGCCAAAATCACCAAGTTGAAGAATCACACGACGACGTCATACACCACGTCGCCGGAATCGACCGCTTCGCTCTCCCCGCACACGGCAGCCCCATCGGAGTCGAGCACACCAGTCAGATACCGCGCCAACGCTGTTGGCGTCGGATGATCGAAGACAATGCTGGTCGGTAGCTTCAGGCCGCTAATCGATTTAAGCCGGTTCCGGAATTCGACAGCGCCCAACGAATCGAAGCCCAAATCCTTGAACTCCTGATCGGCACCAACCGCGTCCGCGGAGTTGTATCCCAGCACGGCGGCCGCGTGCGAACGCACGATGTCGAGCAGTTCGCGTTCTTGTTCGGATGTGCTCATCGACGCGAGCCGCTGGCGGAGATTAGAAACGGATTCGACTGCGGCAGCGGTGCGCCGGGTGGCGCGGATCAGACCACGGAACATCGGTGGTAGTCCCGTGCCCGCCGGATCGGACCGGATGGCGGCGCGGCTGATTTGTGCTCGTGTTCACCAACGAGCGTGCCTGCCAGAGCGCTGCATCGAACAGCGCGAGGCCGTCCTCAGAGGACATCGGGATAAATCCCATACGAGACAGGCGGGCCCGATCGCGCTCGTAGAGATGCCCTGTCATCCCGGTGGCTTGTGCCCACCATCCCCATGCCAAAGACACACCTGGCAGTCCCCGGTGCCGGCGATGCTGCGCGAGCCCATCGAGAAACGCGTTCGCGGCCGCGTAATTGGCCTGACCGAGGGAACCGAACAAGCTGGCAACCGAAGAAAACAAAATGAACGCCGACAGGTCCACGCCCGCGGTGAGTTCGTGCAGGTTCCACGCAGCATCGATCTTCGGCCGCAGCACCGCCTCCAGGTGGCGTTGTGTCTGAGCCCCGAACACGGCGTCATCGAGCACCCCGGCGGCGTGAATAACCGCGGTCAATGGGTGTTCAGCAGGTAACCCGGCCAGGAGCGCCTGCAACGCATCCCGGTCTGCCGCGTCGCACGCC
>CAVZSJ010000008.1:0-1196083 GCA_963777885.1 uncultured Actinomycetota bacterium | reverse complement strand
TCCAGTCTGGCGGAATCCCTGGCTGCTCTCGGCTACTCCAACGCTTCAAAGAAAATCCTTAGGCCAATCCGTTTTATAACCGGCTTCGCGCAGCAGGCTGGTCAGCTGCGCCTGGTGGCGCATTGAATGCAGCAGGATGTGCGCACACCAGCTTGCGCCGGGAGGCATGCAGGGTTCCAGCAGAGACGGTTTGCAGCGGAATCACCTCGAGTAAAGCAGCGTCGCTCGCGGTTGAAAGGAATTTGCGGAGATTCTGGATCGCTTGCGCATGGATGGCCATCAAGTCTTCCAATGAACCGACAGGAATCTGGTGTCGTAAGACGTCACTTCCTGGCCAAGAAGCCGTTGAGAATGGCGCAACTCCACCGCAAAGATCTATGTTTCAGCAGCCCCTGAACCGCAACCACCGTCTGGTAAATCGCGCAGGGAACTTCGAGCGCGGCCGGATTTCCCGCAAACCACGCTTGCCATTTTTGGGTTGCGGCTTCGTTGTCCGCCAGCAATTCGTCCAGCGTGATCGCTGCAGTCGTCATGATTTCTCCTTGCCTTTCTTCAGGGCGCGATGTGCTATGTCCCGCCGAAAATACATCCCGTCAAAGTGAATTTTGTCTAAAGCTTCATAAGCCCGATCGCAGGCCGATTGCAACGTATCCGCCACCGCGGTTACAGCCAGAACCCGCCCGCCGGCCCTGCTACGACACTGCCATCTCGCAAAGCGGTTCCGGCATGAAACACATTAACTCCCTCTAAGCTTGCAGCCTCGTCCAATCCGCTGATCGCGTAGCCGGTCTGTACGGCTCCTGGATATCCCTGGGACGCTGCAATTACCGTGACGGCGGGTTCGCTGCGCCACTTGAGCTCGACTTGATCCAGGCTGCCGTCGACCGATGCCTCCATCGCTCTCAGCAATTCCACCGTCGAGCAGGCGCGGAAGAATCGCTTCGGTTCCCGGATCGCCAAAGCGCGTGTTGAATTCGAGCAGCATCGGTCCGCGAGCCGTCATCATCAGTCCGCAAAATAGAACACCGCGAAAGGGCGCGCCTTCGGCGGCCATGCCATCGATGACCGGCTGCGCAATATGGTGTACCAGCCAGCCGCGCATCTCCGGAGCTAGAAGCGTGTCGGCCGAATACGCACCCATGCCGCCGGTGTTCAGGCCGGTATCGCCTTCGCCGATTCGTTTGTGATCCTGGGCCGCGATTAGGGGAAGAACATGGGTCCCATCAGCCAACACAAGCCACGATATTTCGTCGCCTGTAAGGAATTCTTCAAGATGACTTGATGCTGCGCGTCGCCCAAAAGCTGACCGGTCAACATCTGCTTTGCGACGGCTTCCGCTTCCTGTTTCGACTCGCAAATCACGACCCCCTTGCCAGCCGCCAGGCCATCGGCTTTCACAACAATGGGAGCGTGAAAATGTGCGAGCGCATCGGGCAACTCATCGGCGGAACTGCAGACAGCGTAATGCGCGGTCGGCAGATGATGCCGCTGCATGAATTCTTTGGCGAACACCTTGCTGGTTTCCAGCTTCGCCGCCCGCTGCGTAGGACCAAAGACTCGCATGCCGCGGCGAGAGAGTTCATCTACCAGGCCAAGGCTCAATGGAACCTCCGGGCCGATGACGGTGAGATCGGGTTGTTCGGCGACCACCACTCGGACAAGGTCATCGAGATCTTTTTGATTAACGGGAACGCAACGAGCCAGCGCCGCAATGCCGCCATTGCCGGGCGCGCAAACCACTTCCTGCACACGTGGCGATCGGGCGCGATAGCCCAGACCAGCGCGTGTTCACGGCCGCCGCCGCCGATCACGAGAACCTTCATGCGTGCATTCGCTCCTTGGTATAAAAACAGGGTATCAGTCTCGCGCGCAGTGTGCGGTGATGGCGCTGGCGATCCGAGATTCGCAAACGAATAGCTATGGATGATCCATACAACTTGCGGCGGTTCGTCGAAGCGCAGGAACCGGTCTATGCGCAGGTGTGCTCGGAGTTGCGGCAGGGCAGAAAAACCAGCCACTGGATGTGGTTCATCTTTCCGCAGATTCGAGGCCTGGGTTCCAGCGAAACGGCCCGACATTTCGCGATTGCGAACCGCCAGGAAGCGACTGCGTATGCGGCGCATCCAGTACTGGGGCCGCGTCTACGAGAATGCACCGGGCTTGTTTTGCAGGTCGACGACAAATCGGTCCGAGCAGATCTTTGGCTATCCAGACAACTTGAAATTTCATTCGTCCATGACGTTGTTCGCCGGAACAGCGGAAGATAACCGGGTTTTCCTCGACGCGCTGAAGAAATATTTCTCCGGGGCACTCGATCCGCACACGCTGAAGTCGGCTGTAACGTTCTTATCGCTCATCAAGGAATTCTCGAGGAGAAACGAGATGAAATCTGTACGCATTGCAATGCTGGGCTCGGGATTTGTGGCCGATTTTTATATGCAGGGACTGGCGGACGTGCGTCATCAGGAAGTGGTTGTGAATTATTCTCGCAGTGCGACACGCGCAGAAGCCTTCGCTCGCAAGTGGGCTATCCCGGAAAGCAGCACGAATATGGACGCGTTGATTGCGCGCGATGATGTGGATCTCTACATCATCGCGCTGCCCAACGAGGAGCATTTGCAAACCGGCTTGAAGCTGGCCAATGCGAGACGAAATCAAGTTTGCGCTAAGCCCCTGGCGCGCAATGGTCGCGAGGCCCGGCTGATGCGCGATGCAGCTGAGGCCTCGGGAGCGCTCCACGGATACGCCGAGACGGAAGTGTTTGCTCCGGCGGTTGTGAAAGCGCGACAGATGATTGAGGACGGCGCGTTAGGCAAAATGTTTGTGGGCGTTCGCGCGAAGCCCATAGTGGACCGCACAGCGCACATTTTTGGAATGTGGAGTTGACCGGCGGAGGCGCAATGCACGATCTCGGCTGCCACTGTATCGAAGCGGCACGCTACTTCTTCGGCAAGCAAGACTCGGTGACTGAAGTGATGGCCTGGGTGCTACTTTCGTGCATGGCGACAAAACCAAAGGTGAGGACAATGCGCTTTTGATTTTGAAGTTTGCCGGCGGCGGCATCGCGCACTGCGAACTGTCCTGGACCGCGAAAGGCGGCCTCGATTTACGGAATGAAGTGTACGGCATTGAAGGATCCATCTTCACCGATGTAACTCGGAGTACGCCGATTCAGCTTCACAACGAAGTCCGCAGGCTACGTGGTGGAGAAGGCGGAGATCAACCACGGCTGGACGCGGCCGGTGCCTGAGGAAGCATTTACCTACGGATATCAGGCGGAAATGAAGCATTTTGTGGAGTGCGTGCGCGAGAGGCGCGGCGACGCGAGACCTATGAAGATGGCTTGATCGTGAACTGCATTCTCGACGCGGGTTATCGATCGATGCGTGAGAAGTCGTGGGTGGCGGTTAGTTATGAGTGAGAAGTACGCCGAGGCACGGAAACATCTACAAGCGGGCCACGGCCTCGCTAATTAGCCACATGTTGGCTTCATCAATGTATTCGGTCAAGGTAGCGGGGCCGCTGCTCACAGGCGTCGCATCCAACTGGAACTGAAAACCGCTGACGGAATGCCATCCGGGATGGATGGGACCCGCAGGCTGCGTTAGATTCCAGTCATAGGTGGTTCCATTGAGCGTCATCGAATCGTAGTAGAGGCATTGTGTGCCGCCGCAAGCAGTGTCGCCAAGCACTCGATGGTCCGCAAACTGAAGATGATTCCAGGCGCCAAACGTGGGCCCTGTCGTCACATCAGTGTCGACCCACCGACTCGTCGCCTGGTTCCAAATCTGCCATCTGCCTCTTTTCTGGTTCCACTGCACTCCCCACATTATGTTCAACTGGTTTGCATCATCGAACAGAAACGCATCGTACTCCAGCGCGTCGAGGCCGGAAGAACTGACTGGATAGACCCAGAAATCCGTATGCATCTGCGTGCAGGTATCGCAACCCCGGGTCTTATACGGCCACAGGATGTCGGTGAAGAAATGATTTGAGTCGACCGTTTCGGTCAGCATCATCGACGCCCCGTCAACTGACGGGTTTGCGTTGTTGATGGTCTGGTTCGCCGAAACCGGAATGCCTTTGCCGCCCGGGTGACAGTTCGGCATGGTGCACGTGCTCCAGTGGCTCATGGTGTCGTCGGCATTGTTCACGACGATCTTGCTTCCTTGGCCAAGCGGACTCGTTCCATTCGATGCTGGAGTCGATGGTGCCTGATCCTGCTGAACGGGAGTGCCGGAGGCTGTCCGACGCTCAAGTGCGCCCGCACGTGGCGTTGTTAAAGTCGCAGCGAGAACGGCAAATACGAAAAGGCTGATGCGCATAGAGATGAGGGTACAGCAGTGTAGGATGTTGCGTCCGTCATCCCGGATGTACCGCCGGTGCATTTTATTGGCGCAGCCGGTTGTTTGGATAGTTGCAGAAAATCAGGCGAGATCTTCCGGTTCCAGGAAAGGCGCAGGTATTCTACCTCGGCCAGTAATGCGTGCAAATCGAGGGGACGCGTCACCATCGCCAACTCTCCGTTTGCCGTCCGCGGCCACTGTTCTTCGGGGAGGTCCCAGTACAACTCCACGCCATTGTCGTCCGGGTCGTGAAGATAAAGCGCGTGGCTTACACCGTGGTCGGCGGCGCCGTCGAGTGATATACCGGCACGCAGCACGCGCCGCAAGGCATCTGCGAGCTCCGCGCGGTCGGGGTACAGGATGGCCAGGTGATAGAGACCCGTTGTACCCGGCGCAGGAGCTTCGCCGCGCAGGCTCTCCCATGTGTTCAAGCCAATGTGATGGTGATAGCCGCCTGCCGCCAGAAAAGCGGCACTATTGCCGATGCGCTGCGTCACCGTAAACCCCAGCACATCGCGATAAAAGGCGAGCGCACGATCAAGGTCGGCCACTTTCAGGTGGACATGACCAATGCGGGTTTGTGGACGGATCGGAGGCACGATTGTTGGATGAATGGTAACCCGCGAAAAGGCGCGGGGAATCTCCTCAGCTCCGTTAGGCAAACGCTATGTGTGGAACCGGAGTTGGAGACACTTTTCTTTCCTGCCCTTCCGGCGATACCATGGAGGTAGACGGCCTCGGGCCGCCGAATGCCATGCTCTTCGTGCCTAAGGTTCTGTTCCTGAAACGCTGGCACCGCGGTAAGCCCGATCGCGGGTAAAGGCCGCACTATTCCTCATTCGCTCTGACGCAGTCGTAGAATTATTACGACACATTCCTGACCCGTCGGGCACGCCTCTGCGTCTGCCCGCCACGCCTTTTGAGGAGCCTCATCATGAACAGCTTTAACAGCCAGTCACAACTGAAATCCGGCAACCGCAGCTATGAAATTTTCCGGCTCGGCGCGCTCGCATCGAAAGGCGTCTGGCGCGAAAACTTGCCCTATCGCTGCGAATTCTGCTCGAAAACCTTCTTCGCCATGAAGACGGAAATAGGTCACGGCGGATGACATCGAATTCCTGGCGAAATGGGACGCGAAAGCCGAGCCGTCGCGAGAAATCGCCTATATGCCGGCGCGCGTGCTGATGCAGGACTTTACCGGCGTTCCCGCGATCGTCGACCTGGCAGCGATGCGCGACGCCATGCGCTCGCTGGGCGGCAATCCGGAAAAGATCAATCCGCTTCAGCCGGCGGAGCTGGTCATTGACCACTCCGTGCAGGTCGACGATTACGGCACCGGCGGATTCCTATCGATCAATCCGCTGCTGGAATTTCAGCGCAATCGGGAGCGCTACGCGTTCCTGAAGTGGGGACAAACGGCGTTCCGCAATTTTTCCGCGGTGCCGCCGGGCATGGGCATCTGCCACCAGGTCAACCTGGAATACCTGGCGCGCGTGGTATTTACGCACGCAGCCGACGGCAAAGTTGTGCGCCTATCCGGACACGCTGGTCGGCACGGATTCCCACACCACGATGATCAACGGGCTCGGCGTGCTGGGCTGGGGCGTGGGCGGTATCGAGGCCGAGGCGGCCATGCTTGGTCAACCGGTATCCATGCTGGTGCCGCAGGTCGTCGGCTTCAAGCTTACCGGCAAGCTGAGCGAGGGCACGACCGCAACCGACCTGGTTCTGACCGTCACCGAGATGCTGCGCAAGCACGGGGTGGTCGGGAAGTTCGTGGAGTTTTACGGCGCCGGCATCAGCGAGCTGGCGCTGGCGGACCGCGCGACCATCGGCAACATGGCGCCGGAATACGGCGCGACGTGCGGTATCTTTCCCGTCGATGCGGAGACGCTGCGCTATCTGCGCCTTACCGGACGCAGCGAAGAGCAGATCACACTGGTTGAGGCTACTACAAGGAGCAGGGGCTGTTCCATACGCCCGATGCCGCCGGAAGCGGAATATTCCCACGACCATTTCGCTCGATCTGGCAACCGTCGAGCCGAGCGTAGCCGGGCCGAAACGGCCGCAGGACCGCGTTCCGCTGAAGCGACCGGCAGCAGCTTCAGGCACCATCTTCCCGCGTTGCTGGGCCCAATGCGAAGCAAGAACGGCGAGCGCCAGGTGGTGCGATGGGAGGGTGAAGGCGGCCATCCATCCTTCGGCGGCAATGGACGAAGCCCCATGGCGCACCGGAGACGGGCCCGGCGACGACCATAAAAGAGCGCTTCAGCGTGGATGTGGACAAGTACCTCGATCACGGATCGATTGTGATTGCAGCCATCACCAGCTGCACCAATACTTCCAATCCGTCGGTGATGGTGGCGGCAGGATTGCTGGCGAAGAAAGCTGTCGAGAAGGGCCTGATCGGTTCCCCCGTGGGTGAAGACTTCGCTTGCTCCCGGATCGCGCGTCGTCACCGACTATTACGACAATGCCGGCCTGACGCCCTATCTCGATCAACTGCGCTTTAACGTGGTGGGTTATGGCTGCACCACGTGCATTGGCAACTCCGGTCCGCTGCCCGGAGACGTTGCGAAATCCATCGAAGACCATGGACTCGTGGCTGTCTCGGTGCTGAGCGGAAATCGGAATTTTGAGGGCCGAATCAACTCCGATGTGCGCGCCAATTATCTCATGTCTCCGCCGCTGGTGGTTGCGTATGCGCTTGCCGGGCGCATCGATCACGATTTCGATGCACGAGCCGCTCGGAAAGGGCAACATCGGCCAGCCAGTGTATCTGCAAGACATCTGGCCGTCGCAGCAGGAAGTTCAGCGACGTCATCGCCAGCGTGATGACTCGAGCATGTTACACAAAAAGTACGCGACGGTTACAGATGGCGATAGCAACTGGCAGAAGCTGAAATTTCCGACCGGCGACGTTTATCAGATGGGAAGCGGACTCGACCTACATCCGCAAGGCGCCGTACTTCGACGGCATCACTGCTCGACCCGCTCCTGTCGAGGACATCCATGGCGCGCGCGTCCTGGCAGTGCTGGGCGACAGCGTCACTACCGACCACATTTCGCCTGCCGGCTCCATCAAACTGAACGGTCCGGCAGGGAAGTACCTGACCGAGCATGGGGTTAAGCCGGTCGGATTTCAACACTTACGGCAGTCGCGGCGAGGCAATCACGAAGTCATGGTGCGCGGCACCTTTGCCAACGTGCGGCTGCGCAATAAACTTGCTCCGGGAACCGAGGGCGGCGTGACGCGTCTGCTGCCGGAAGGCGAGCAGATGAGCATCTTCGACGCCAGCGTGAAGTATGCCGAGCGCGAAGAGCCGCTGGTGATTCTGGCAGGCAAGGAGTACGGCTCGGGCTCGTCGCGCGACTGGGCGGCTAAAGGGCCGAAGCTGCTGGGGGTGCGCGCCGTGATCGCTGAGAGCTTCGAGCGCATCCATCGCTCAAACCTGGTCGGGATGGGAATTCTGCCGCTGCAGTTTGTTGACGGCGAGCATGCTGCGAGTCTGGGACTGACCGGCGAAGAGGTCTTCGACTTTTCCGGTTTGAGTGAGCTTCTCGATTCGAAGTTAGCCGGCGGTCGGACGCTGCATGTAACTGCCACAGATACAAATGGCGAGACGAAGCATTTGCGACGCGTGCGCATCGATACCCCGCAGGAGATCCTTTACTATGAGCACGGCGGGATTCTGCAGTATGTTCTGCGGCAGCTTGGCAGGCAAAGCGTAGGCATTTTGTTATCTCAATGGCAAAAAGCCTGGAGCGATCCGGGCTCTTTTGCTGTTACGTGACGGCCGCGCCGTTGTATCGTAAGGGAATCTGCTTCTACTTTCCGGATGCCACCCCAGCCAACATCGCGCGTCGATCCGCAGACATCCCTCGCAGAATCCAAGGGGCATCGATGGCATTTGCGACGGATTACCTCGGGCGGTTCCTGGATTCCGGAAGTTGACGGGTTGCGCTTTGTCGCGATCATTTCGGTTGCGTTTTGTATCACATCTTCGCCCAGTTACTGGTGAAGACCGGTCATCCCGTTGCGATGCAAGCCGATATGCATTGGCTGGGCACGGCGGTTGGCAATGGCGACCGGGGAGTTCGGTTTTTTTTGTGATCAGCGGATTTATTCTTGGCATGGGATTTGCGCGGCAACACTTGCACCTTGGCAAGCCGGTCAGCCTGAAGAAGTATTTTCTGCGCCGCGTTACCCGGCTGGAGCCGCCATATATTCTGAACCTGGTTTTTTGTGCCTGGTAGCGTTTTTCTACTATCACCAAACTCGCCGTACACGGTTCCACACCTGTTGGCCAGTATTCTGTATCAGCACAACATGGCCTACCATACGCCCAGCGTTATTAATGGAGTGACATGGAGCCTGGAAGTCGAAATCCAGTTCTATATTCTGGCTCCGCTGATTGCCCTGCTATTCTAGTCTCACGCAGCATGCGGCGGTCCATTTTTCTTGTCCTGATCGCAGTTTGCGGAGTTCTGCAAATGTTACTGCATGCGAATACGACCGTCGCCGGTTTGACCATCGTTTTTTATATGCAATATTTTTTGGCGGGAATATTGTTGACGGACTTGTATCTGACGGTCCGCCCGCACGCCAGTATCCACTGGGCCTGGGACATTGTGAGCCTGTCGGCTGGCCGATCGTCTTTCTGGTATCGAGGGATTTCTGTGGTTTCATGCGATTTTGCCGTTCCTAATCATGCTGCTTTATATAGCGGCGTTTCAGGGGATGATCTTCCGAAGTTCTTTAGCAATCTCTGGATCGCCATCATTGGAGGAATGTGCTATTCGATCTACTTATGGCATTTCTTCATCGATCGGAGTGTTTTTCAAACTGACCCGGCACCTGATCGTGTTTCACGATTTTCTGCTGAATTTCATCGGTACAGGTAATTGCGTTGGGAATTCCGATCGCGGTTGTCAGCCTGCTGGCCTACGTGACTGGTGGAGCGGCCGTGCATGGATCCCGCGTGGCCGCGGAAACTTGGCATGGATGACAGAGTTACCCAATCTCCGCCCAATGAAAAAGGGCCTGGAAAGATCCAAGCCCTTGCTTTCAAAACTTTGTATCGCGCGTTAAATTCCTACGCCGTATTCCACGTTGCTGCCGTTGTCGCCGGCGTGGGAATAGAAATCGTATGGGGTGCGATGGTTCAGCAGATAGCGGGCACGCAGATTTCGGCCAACATAGATGCCGACTGCCACCGCTCCCGTTGCAACGGAAGCCCACCCAAGATACGAACCCAAGGTTTTTTTGCCAAGCATGCATTTGTTTTCGTCATTTTTCCGACCCAACCTTCCTTTGAGGCTGCCCCTGCCTGACCAGATATAAGCTCAGACTCTGCATGCCAAAATCTTACCGCAAAACTTCCGAGTGGTTACATCGGTTAAGAATTGAAAAATATCTGCTTACTTTGGTACTCAATGTATGCAGCTCCTCGCAAATGGTTGAATATCCGACAGTTCTAGGTCTCCATCGGGGCTGGATATTGTTCCACCCGCTGCAATAGTTCCAGCTTTCTTCGCGGACGGTAGAAAGCTGGCCTCAATGGAATTTCCTGCCAGTTCGCGCAGATGTTCCAGTGTCAGGTGGAACTCTGTGTGCGCCAGGCAATACTCCCCGCAAAGATCGCTGCCAAATAGCGCCGGGTCATCGGAGTTCAGCGTCACCATCAGTCCATTTTCAAAATACTCGCGTACGGGATGGTCTTCCAGGCGGGCGCAACAGCCCGTGCGCAGATTGCTGGTGATGCAGATTTCTACGGGCACTTGCTTGGTCGCCAGGACTTCCATCAGTTCTTCATCCTGCGCGGCCGTCAGCGCATGACCGATTCGCTCCGCGCCGATGTTGAGAGCGGACCAGATGCCTTCCGGTCCAACGGTCTCTCCGGCATGTGCGGTCAGATGGAGTCCATGTTCGCGCGCTTCGGCATATAGTTTGCGGAACGGTTCGGCCCCGGTGCGGCGCTCGTCGCCACCGATGCCAATGCCGATGATGGAAGGATGCCGCTGCTTCATTTCCGCTGCTTTATGAAAGACGCGGGCGGCTTCTTCCGGCCCAAAATGACGCACGGCATCGAAAATCCAATAGACCGAAATGCCGAATTCATGTTCGCCGCGAATTCGTCCTCGTTCCATGCCAGCAAAGAGAGGCTCGAATTCGATGCGACGCCAATAGTAGACGACACCGACCGAGACATAGACCTCGGCGTGGACGACTCCCTGCGCGGCCAGCGCCTCCATCATGCGATAGGTGATCAACTCATAATCGTCCGGCGTACGCAGTCGTTCGGTAATAGCTTTGAAAGCCATCATGAAGCCAGTGAAATCATTGTATTGGTACAGCGCGCGGGCTGCGTCCAGGGTGAGCGATTCAGCATCGTTGTGCCGGCTCAGTTGCACCAGAGTTTCTGGAGAGATGGTGCCTTCGAGATGCAAATGAAGTTCCGCTTTGGGAAGATTGCGAATCCACGACATTGCTATCGAATAGACGGACGGATTTTGCTCTTGGCGGACATCAGGAATTGAATCGTTTGGTAGAAGAAAATTCGCTGCGATGGCGGCTGTAGAAGTAATAAATCAACAACCCGATGGCCAGCCAGAAGAAGAAGCGAATCCAGGTAAGCACCGGCAATCCAGCCATCAACAGCACACAAAATATGACGCTGAAGGCAGGGGATAACCGGGCCGCCGGGACAGCGGAAACCGCGGTGACGCTGCGGATCTTTGTAGCGCAGAATAATGACGCCGACGGAAACCAGCACAAAGGCGAACAGTGTGCCGATATTGGAAAGGTCAGCGAAGGTGCCGATATCCAGCAGTCCTGCGGGGAGCGCCACCACAAAACCGGCGATCCAGGTGGCTACGGCGGGCGTGCGAAAGCGGGGATGTACTTTGCTGAATAGGGAAGGCAGAAGGCCATCTCTGCGACATGGCAAACCACACGCGCGCCTGCCCGATCTGGAAAACCAGGATGGAGGAGATCATCCCCAGCAACGCGCCAATCAGCACCACAAGATGCGTCCAGTGCAGCAGGCTGCTGCCGGTGGTCTGGGCCATCATCCGCAGCGTGTTCACCTCTGGCGCCGCGTTGTCCATCAACGATTGCCAGGGAACAAGTCCCGTGAGTACGACGGCGACGGCAATATACAAGACGGTGGCAACGACCAGCGTGGCGATGATGCCGATAGGTACGTCGCGCTGTGGGTTCTTGCATTCTTCGGCGGCTGTGGAAACCGAGTCGAAGCCAATATAGGTGAAGAAAATGATGGAGCCGCCCGTGAGCACGCCAGACCATCCATTGGGATTGAACGGGTGCCAGTTGGAGGTATGAATAAAATGCGATCCTACAGAAACGAAAACCAGGATGGCCCCAATCTTCAGCAGCACCATGATATTGTTGGTCTCCGCCGACTCGCGAATGCCGCGCACCAGAATCACGGTCAGCAGCATCACGATGAGGAACGCAGGGAAGTTGAAGCCGAAATGCCAGCCCGGCGCATAAAGCGTGTGGCCGCACAGGTCCTGCAGTCCGCCGGGAAGATAGGCAGGAGAAATCCAGCGCAGCGCGGGATGGATGCCAATCCAGTCCATCAGATCGACCATGTGCGCGGCAAATCCAACACTGACGGCCATGTTGGAGAAGGCATATTCCAGAATCAGGTCCCAGCCGATGATCCACGCAATCAGTTCGCCCATGGTGGCGTAGGTGTAGGTGTAGGCGCTGCCCGCGATGGGGATCATGGAGGCCATCTCGGCGTAACAGAGGCCGGTAAATCCGCAGACGATGGCGACCAGCACCAGCGAAACTGCGAGTGCGGGACCCGCGCCGGGCCGACCCGCCATCGCCGAGTGATGCACCAGAAAATCCAGCACGGGAGTATTCAGGATCGAGGTGCGGCTAAAGCTTCTGCCCCGCGATGGCCGTGCCGATGACGGTAAAAATGCCGGAACCGATGACTGCGCCGATGCCCAATGCCGTCAGCGACAAAGGGCCCAGAGTCTTTTTCAGGCTATGGGCTGGATTCTCCGATTCGCGGATCAGCTTGTCGATGGATTTCGTGGCGAAGATCTGTTTTGACAGGGCTTTGCTCCTGAAATTGCATTTCGCTCGATCCATCATGGAGTCGTCCGGGCCGTAACGTGGATGGCCCGGCGAAGGATGATCAATGTGTCGCTGTTCTTACCGCTTCGACGCTCCACGGGCAAGCTTCTTCAGCTTTTGCTTGTTGGAGCCGCGTGGAACCGTGCGCTTTGGTTTGGGAGCAGCTTTTTTCCGGGCCGCGCGCTTTACTTTTTTGCGTTCTGCTGTATCGGTGATTGCCTTCGTATTTGCCATTGGGTAAGGGATTCTCTCTCTTTGACTCTAATTGTTGGTACAGGGTGAAAAGGTAGCCGGGAGACGCTTTCAGACTCGCTCCAGCTGCGCAAACTTCTCCACCAGTTTTTTTATGCCGAACCGAGGAAATTGTACCGTAATCTTTGCATTTTCCCCGTCACCTTCGCGTTTGAAGACGACTCCTTCTCCATATTTTGGGTGTCGAACGCGCTGGCCACTGCGAAAACCGGTTTTGCCGCTCGGTTCGGAAACAGGAACTTGTGGGCGTGGAAATTTCTGCCCGCGCGCAGCAAAGAATTGCGCGATGTTGTCGATGGAACCGCCGGGAGGGCTGCCGGACGCTTTTGTTCGTGTGTTGGATTTTGTCTGACGCGTAGCTTGCGGGCTTTGATCCTCGTCCTCATAGCTCCAGTGCTGGTCGCCTCGCTGTCGCGAGCGGTGCGCTGGCTGTTGGTACGTGTCGTTTGCGCGGCGTAGCCGCCCCAGGTGTTGGCTGGTACAGGCGCGCTCAAATCCTCAATCAAATGGCCGGGAATTTCGCCAAGAAAGCGCGATGGTGTTGAGTGCTCCGGCGAATCGTTTCCGTAGCGGCGACGAAAGCGCGCCCGCGTAACCAGCAGAGCATCCATGGCGCGCGTCATGCCGACATAGCAAAGGCGGCGCTCTTCTTCCAGGCCCTCGCCATCGTTGATGGTGCGCGAGTGCGGGAACAGGCCCTCTTCCATACCGGCCAAAAAGACCAGCGGAAACTCCAGTCCCTTGGCGGCATGCAACGTCATCAGCGTGACGCGAGATTCGGGATCGTATTTGTCCGTATCGCTGACCAGGGCCGCATGATCGAGAAATTCCGTCAGCGTCTCGCCGCGCTCGTGGGCATCCTGAGCAGCATTGACCAGCTCGCGCAAGTTCTCAATACGCGATTGCGACTCCGGCGTGGCTTCCTCTTCCAGCACGTCGAATATAGCCGCTGCGGTCGATCAGAAATTTGATCAACTCCGGCAACGTTGCCGCGTCGCCAGGTTTGCGAAAGGCGTTCTCTTCCGTGGAGGCGGTTGTCTCCAGCAAAGATTTCCGTTCATGCGGGGAGAGCTTCCTAGCTGTCGAATTTGCCGTCGTTGCCGCAAACGGAGAGAATTCTGCCGGATCGAATGCCTCGGCCAGACCTTCATCGCGGGCGTCCTCTGCAACCGAAACCTCGGCATCGGTCATGCCAAAGTCGAAGCGGATGTCAGCGTCGTCGTGCGCGAATTCATTTGCATCTGCGACTGGCTGACTCTGCGCCTGAGGCCGCGATATCCAGGCTCAGCTTTTCTGCAAAATTTGGAGCCAACATGGCGCGCGCATCTTCAATCATTCGTCGAAAACTTTCCAGCGCTGCGATTGCTCGCGCCGAAACAAGCCGTTGCACGATCGTTTCCCGGATTGCATCCCACGTGCTGATGCCGGTTTCAAGTGCCAGCCGCTCGATGGTGTCGAGCGTCGTTTTGCCGATGCCGCGTGGTGGGGTGTTGATGGAACGCTGCAGGGCAATCGAGTCGCTGGGATTCAGCACCAGCTTCAGATAGCTGAGCATGTCCTTGATTTCCGCGCGATCGTAGAACGAAAAGCCGCCCACCATCGTGTACTGGATGCCATAGCGGCGCAGTGCTTCTTCCACCAGGCGCGACTGGGAGTTGGTGCGATACAGCACAGCGATGCGCGGAGGCTCGGCTTCGCCGCCTGTCTGACGAATATATTTCTGGATGTGATCGGCGATGAAGAGCGCTTCGCCTTCACCATCCAGCGCTTCGTAGTAGCCAATCTGCGCGCCGCCGGCACGGGAGGTCCATAGCGTTTTGCCTTTGCGCTGCAGATTGTTCGCCACCACCGCGCCCGCCGCTTCCAGAATTACCTGTGTCGAACGGTAGTTTTGTTCCAGGCGGATAATTTTGGTATGGGGAAAATCTTTTTCGAAATCGAGAATGTTGCGAATGTCAGCGCCGCGCCAGGAATAGATGCTCTGGTCCTCATCGCCGACGACGCAGATGTTCTGTTCCTCGCCCGCCAGCATCTTCATCAATTCATATTGGGGACGGTTGGTGTCCTGGTATTCGTCGATCAGAATGTAGCGAAAGCGGCGGTTGTAGTAGCTGCGGACCGCGGGTACAGCGCGCAGCAGGCGAACGGCTTCCAGCAGCAAATCGTCGAAGTCGAGTGCGTTTGCCCGCTCCAGTTCCTTGTTGTACAGATCATAGAGATGAGCAATGCGCTCCGTTTTCGGGTCCGACGATTGCAGATAGATTTCCTGCGGAGCGAGCATGTGATTCTTTGCCCAGGAGATGCGAGAGAGCACGATGCGCGGTGTCAATTGCTTATCGTCCAGGCCCAGCCGCCGCATCAACTGCTTAATCAGGCTCTGCTGCTCGGTCTCGTCATAGATGACAAAATCTTTTGTGCGACCCTTGTCGCCGATGCGCAGCGCCTCAATATCACGGCGTAGAACGCGCACGCAGAAAGAGTGAAATGTCGCCAGCAGAGGCCGCGCCAGGCTGCGGTGGTCCATCAGGCGCTCAACGCGCTCAGACATTTCTTTCGCTGCCTTATTGGTAAATGTGACCGCCAGAATGGCATCCGCAGGCACACCGCGCTCTTCAATCAAGTAGGCGATTCGATGCGTGATCACGCGGGTTTTTCCGGATCCAGCCCCGGCGAGGATCAGCAGGGGACCGTCGACATTTTCAATCGCCGCGCGCTGCTGCGGATTCATATTTTCAAGCAATCGGGACACGAAAGGGAAGACTCCTGCGGTTGCGAGCGCGAATTTCGTCCACTCGCTGCGACCTCTTCAGTGTATCGCGTGAGAGCAGCTACCTCCGTCGCGATATCCTGATCCTAGAGTGTCGAAACAGAAAACAATTTGCGTCTATTGCGGATCTGCGGAGGGAACTCGCGCAGAATATCGGACGATTGCGGTGGAGTTGGGCACAGCCATGGCCAAGGCTGACTTCCGGCTGGTCTATGGAGGCGCACATGTCGGCCTGATGGGTGCTGTTGCGGATGCGGTGCTCGCCGCTGGAGGGCAAGTTGTCGGGGTGATTCCACAGCAATTGGCTGACCGTGAGGTGGCGCATCGCGGGTTGACGGAATTGCATATTGTCCGCAGTATGCATGAACGGAAACACATGATGGCGGAGCTGGCGGATGCGTTTGTCGCGCTGCCCGGTGGCTATGGAACCCTGGATGAGCTGTGTGAAGTGCTTGGTTGGGCGCAGTTGGCGATCCACGAGAAACCCATCATCCTGCTGGACACAGCGGAGTATTGGCAGCCATTGTTCGCCATGCTCGACCGTGCTGTGGAGGAAGGCTTTCTGAAGTCGCAACATCGCCAGGATGCGATGCGCGCCGCAAGTGTGGCAGACGTGTTCAGGCTTTTGAAGGCGGAGCGGCCGCTTCGGCGCTGATGCTTGCGCGGCAGGCCTCGCAATTGCAGACAGATCGGAGGTAATGCCAGGAATAGATTCCACTGGTATGGCCATCGTTCCAGTCGAAGCTGATGGCATACCGTCCGACCGCGTGTGCTTTGTTGGGACGTATGGCAGGCTTGAACAAAGGAAGTGCGGTTTTGGGCTCGGGCTTTTGCTGGCCCGGCTCGCGTCCATCGACTTCGCGTTCTTCCACGCAGGTGGCACACGGACATGCCGCGCGCAGCCAGGGAAACGTCCAATGGCTGGCGTGGCCGTCCTTCCACACAATCTCCACGCCCGTGCCTTCAGTCTGGTTGACGCGGACATGCTGCGGATCGATAGCTTCGCGCGACAACTCCTGTTGCGGGCCCGTCGCCTTGCGGGCTACATCTTCCGGGACAATGCGGATGCCTTCATGGCTCATACTCTTTTTCTACACCTGTTGGATCGTCAATAGAGCTTCCAGAAGAAGTATGTTGTGACGATGCAGCCCATGGTGACGACAAGGGCGCGTATTCCGCGAGGTTTGTGCTTGCGCGCGACGCGTGCGCTTAGGTAGCCGCCGAAAGCTGCCAGCAATCATCATGGCTGCTCCGTAGCGCCAAAGCACCGCGCCATAAAGGATGAAAGTTACCGCCGCAACTGTATTCGAGGTGCTGGTAATGATTGTTTTCAGCGCATTGATTTCATGCACGCTGTCGATGCCGGCAAAGCTCAGTCACGCCCATAATCAGCAGGCCGGCGCCCGCGCCAAAAAAACCGACATAAAGAGAAATCGAGAAAATTCCGATGGGCAGCAGAATGCGCGCCACCGGGCGCAGCCCGGTAGCGTGAGCATGATGTGCCTCTTGAAACAAACGCTGTTGCAGCGGCGGTCCCAAGGCAAAGAGGAGAGTCGCGGTCAGCAATAGCCACGGCACCATGCGGAGGAAGGTTTCCTGTCGCGTTGCCATCAGAAGCCGTGCGCCGAGCAGGCCCCCGGCAAATGCAGCGATCAGCAAGGTTGGGAGCATGGTGTGATAGCGCCGCAACTCCCGCCGATATGCGGCCGCAGATGTAATTTGCCCTGGCAGCAAGGCCACGGTATTGGTGGCGTTGGCATGCACGGGAAGAACGCCAATTTGCAGCAGGGCAGGAAACGACAGCAATGATCCGCCGCCGGCAATCGCGTTGATGCCTCCTGCAAGGAAGGCGACGGTGGAGAGCCACGCGATATGGAGCAAGGAAGACGACAGCATTGTTTGAAATTGTAGCTTGCGACAATAGGCTGAGATGGTGGGAAGGGCTCGAATCAGGCTGCCAGAGCTGACTGTCAGCTGACGGCGGCATTTCGTTGCAGGCCCACGCTGCCGTGCATAATTTCAATGAAGGCCTGCGCGGCGCGGCTCAGGGATTTGTCTTTGCGATAGATCAGCACCAGGTCGCGCGCAATGCGCACATCTTCCAGCTCAATCACGCCAAGCAGCCCCGCGGCGAACTCCGTAACGCGTTGGAGCGGGCCTGGAAACCGACTCCGACACCCGCCGCCGCGAATCTCTTGATCAATTCGTTCGATTCCAGCTCCATCGAAATCTCCGGCTTCAGTTGACGCATGGCGAACATCTGATCGATGGCATCCCGCGTACGGCCTTGCTTGGGCAGGATCAAAGGATAGGCTGCGACGCTCGCCAGCTGTGTCTTGGATTTGGTTGTCAGCGGATGTCCAACCGCTGTGATGACGACCATTTCATCCTTATGCACGGGCACGATGGTCAGGCGAGGATCGTTGACAGGTTGCGTGGTCACGCCGAAATCGACCTCCTGAGACAAGACGGCTTCCAGCGTTCGAGAGCGCTCGTGGCGCGCGATCGATACCGACACCCGAGGATATTTCCCTTTGAAGTGGGCGAAAACCTGCGGCAGGATGTAGAGGCAGGTGGCCTCATTTGCGCTAACGACGAGCTGGCCGCGAGGCGTACGCGCCATTTCCGCCAGGGCGCGAACGATATTGCGGCGTGCCTGCAAGGTCTCTTCCGCGTATTCCAGGAAAAGCCTGCCTCCGCCGGTCAGGGTGACGCGGCCGCCGGTTCGATCAAACAACCGTGCGCCAATGTCCTCTTCCAGGGCGCGAATCTGCGCGGAAATTGCAGGTTGCGTGCGAAACAGTTTCTCCGCCGCACGGGAAAAGCTGGCGTTGCGGGCGACCTCGACAAATGCTTTGAGTTGTTCAAAATCCATAGTTTCGGTTCAAATCCGGGGCTGTTGCAGTTGGCCGACAGCACCAGCATAAAAAAATGCTATTTGAAGGATAAAGGAAATCTATCCCAGTGTACCTGCGGACCGATGCAAATGGCGAATAACGCGGAGCACTGGGCACTCTGCGTGTAGAGCCGAGCGCAGCGATGGCCGGCTTTAATGGCTGTTGGCGCGGGGGGTGCCGGGGTCGGTGAGAGCAGGCTGGGATGCGCCCTGGGCATCTTCTGGGCCGCCTGGCGGGCAAGTTTCTCCGCCTGTTTTCGCCGTAGTGGCGCACGATGTCTGGCCAGAATTCGATGAGTTCCGCGCCCACAGCCCCTTCGGCTGTTACCGTGACGCCACGCTCGATGGTGCCGGCCACGGTACGGTCCGCAGCAGGATAGTACACGTTGGAAATGGCAGCGCCGATCAGATTTCCCAGTGACGTTCGAATAGTTCGGTCCCCAGGTTCCGTTATCGCGTTTGCACCATCCCGTGCTTCCAGCCGCCCACAGGGCACGGGTAACGATGCTGCCTGTGACCTTTCTGGTAATAGCGTGGATCTTCATGCAGTAGGCTTGGCAGCACCGCGTTTCCGAAGAAATTGCCGCTGAAGTAGTCCGTATACGAAGCGCCGTATCGCTTGGCGTAGCCCTCCATGCCCTGTCCGTATTCCGGGAAGCTGTCTTCGGCCTGGTCGATTCCGGAAACGACTCCTGTCAAGACGAAAGGCCACGGGTCGGTGACGCTCTTAAAGAAGAGCTGAAATTTCTGGCGGGACTGAGCGGAAGCGCGTTCTTGTTCTGGGTGGTGTTGAAGGTCGCCATTACACCTAAAATCCGCTGTTTCTCCTGCAGCTTCAACTGCTCTTCCGCCGTCTAGCGGCTGGTTTGTTTGCGGGCTTGCGCTCGATCTGCTTTGCGGCGGCGGGCGGAGTGTACTGTTATTCGCCGCTGGCGTGGCTTGATTCGGCGTAGTGCTTTGCTGCAGGCTTGCGGATGGATCGTCGGGTAAGTTCAGCGCGGCATCTGCCGATTGTGATCGTGCCAATGGGGCTGCAAAGATTAGGACTAAGGCTAAGGATGCAGCCGACAACCGACGATATAGAACCAATCACGTACCTCAATCCTGCAAAAAAGTATGCCATTGACTGGCCAAGACCAATCCATTGTCCGCGGAACAAATGCGACAGACAAATACAAAGATCGATTCCAGGCGAAATCTTCGCGAAGATGATTTGCATCTGCCGGAAGATATCGCCCCTGATGCGAACCCGCAATAAGAACAATTGTTTCTATTTTAAATTAGTTTGGGATGCTTCGGGACCTTTCAGAGAACATTGGAGATGTCAGGCGGAAAGCGCTTGCCCGGCGCAGAAACCTGATGCCCAGGCCCACTGAAAGTTGAAACCACCCAGATGGCCAGTAACGTCGACAACCTCACCAATAAAAAACAGGCCCGGCACCCTACGGCACTCCATGGTCTTAGCGGAGAGTTCATTTGTGTCCACGCCGCCAGCCGTTACCTCCGCTTTGGCATAACCTTCTGTGCCCACTGGAACAATTTTCCATCGATGTAGTTGCTGTTCCCATGCATTCAGGGAGCGATTTGTCCAATCTTCCGGCGGATGCAAAGCAAGCCAGCGGTCGGCCAAACGATGGGATAGTCTGGCGCGCAGAAGAAGTTCTTGCAGTCGCCATATTTCGCGGAACCGCGGATCACGCAGTGGCTGCGTCCATTCCTGTCCGGGCACAAGATCAATCTCCAACGGTTCGCCTGGCTTCCAATACGAAGAAATCTGCAGAATCGCCGGGCCGCTCAATCCACGATGAGTGATCAACAGATTTTCGCGGAATTGTTGTCCCTGGCAACGAACCAGCACTTCGGTCGACACTCCTGCGAGGTCCCCATAATCGGCAAGGTCGTTGCTGGCGAACAGAAGCGGGACCAGTGCCGGACGGCAAGGTCGCACGGCAATTCCAAACTGGGCCGCCAACTCGATAACCGAAAGGCGTCGCGCCCATCTTCGGAATCGAAAGTCCTCCGGTCGCCACCACCAATGCGTCGCTGGAGAACACTGCGTCTTGCGTGCGGACTTCGAAGCTCGCGGTGCGATGCACTTTCTCCACCTTCGCGTTCAAAAAGATATGCACGCCTGCCTGACGGCATTCTTCTTCCAGCAGCGCGACGATATCGCGCGCGGAGCGATCGCAAAAAAGCTGGCCGAGAGTTTTCTCGTGGTACGGAATTCCGTGTTTCGAAACCAACGCCAGAAAGTCATGCGGTGTGTAACGAGCCAGCGCGGACTTGCAAAAATGCGGGTTTGCTGAAAGGAAATTGTCTGGGCTGCAATAAATGTTCGTGAAGTTGCAACGCCCGCCGCCGGAGATCAAAATCTTTTTACCGATTCGGTCAGCGTGATCCAGCACCGCAACTCGCTTGCCACCTCGCCCGGCTTCGATGGCACACATCAGGCCTGCCGCACCGGCTCCGAGAATGAGAACGTCAAAGGCTTGGGTCACTGTGCGATTGGCCAAGGGATGGAACTACTCCATTATGCCTTGCTTCAATCCAATGACACATGACGGATATCGACTATTCTGAGGCTAGATGGCGCAAGGAAACCCCTCCACGATTATTGGCTTTCATCAGGACGAGCAGGATGACTGGGTTGCGGATCTATCCTGCGGCCACACGCAACATGTGCGCCATCGTCCACCGTGGACGCTACGGCCATGGGTCACACATGAAGAGGGACGTAGGCAGCATCTTGGAGCGATATTGATGTGCAAAGAATGCTTGCAAGAAGATTCCAACTAAGCGGCGGGGGGAGGCGAGGGCGGAAAATCTCGTCCCTTCGGTTTGCGTGTCAGCAAGTACAACATGCAGAGGATGATCAGAATGGTCACGCAACCAGCCAACCCTAATACTCGCAGGATCGAAACCGTATATCGACCCGACGACGGATTGTAGTTGCAGCAGTAGAGCAGGAAAAGATCTGCGGCGGAGCCAATCTTGTGGTTGGAGGCAGTGACCATCGCCAATCGAAGATCACGCGGCACATATTGAATGCCGGAAAAATATTTCGAGAGTCGGCCATCGGGGGTTGCAACCATAATGACGCTGGAGTGGGCGAACTGGTCCATCTTGCCGTCGGGGCCTGGCACGCGAACATAATGAAAGCCGGTTGCAGTGCTGAGCGCGTCGATGGAAGATTGTTGGCCGGTGAGAAAATGCACGCCAGAGGCGGCCGCTGGGTCGCCTAGCCAACTAAGAAACAACTGCTTCTCGCTGGCAGCTTGTTGCGCAGTGTCCTTGGGATCGAAACTGGCAACCACGACATCATAATCTTTGCCGGCTTTGAAGCCGGTTTGCTTCAGAGAATCCGCCGCACCGTGCAGGACTTGGGGGCACAGCATGCCGCAGCTGAAGTACGCCTCCGCCAGCACGACGGGTCGGTTGGCGAAGTATTTGCCGAGCGTAACGGGCTTGCCCGAAGAATCGACATATGCCGCGTTAAGAGGCAGTTGATGATTTAGATTTTGCGCGATCCCGGCATGCTTCAGATAAGAAGGAAGGCCTTGCTGTTGCGTAATCGCGCCTGGCTCCGACACCGAATATTGTGCTCTGCAGAGTGGGCTGAACGAAACGAAGAGCAGTGTAGCCAGCCACGTGCCGCGTCGCACAACGTCACCAAGTGAAGACTTAATAGTTTTCTCATGCACTATGCGTAGGGGTGATGCTTGCACATCTTCTATCTTAGATGAGTTGCTTTGCGCGTGCTGGCCACCAATTCGAAAAAATGATTTGACGACGAAAAGATTCCACATTTGCATCACGCCCAATCTTGGCGGTGATGGAAATGGAGTGATAGCCTGATCAAGGACAGCCCGTTACCCAATTGGAGAAAGTACGCAATGCAGGCAAGTTATAGTGGCGTCGCGCTGCCAAAAGATGGCAAGCCGATTGAATATTCCAACGGAACGTATCAAGTACCCGACAATCCCATCATTCCCTATATTGAAGGCGACGGCACGGGCCGCGATATTTGGCGGGCATCGCAACGCGTCTTCGATGCTGCTGTTGCCAAAGCCTATGGCGGAAAACGTGCGGTCAAGTGGTTTGAAATTTTCGCCGGAGAAAAAGCCTTTCGCCCGTTTCCAAAACTGGCTTCCGGATGACACCGTGCAGGCCGCGCGCGATCTGCGCGTTTCGATTAAAGGCCCGCTGACCACGCCGGTGGGCGGAGGAATCCGCTCCTTGAATGTCACGCTGCGGCAGATGCTGGATTTGTATTCCTGCATTCGCCCGGTGAGTATTACCAGGGCGTGCCCAGTCCGGTAAAGCATCCGGAAAAACTGGATATCGTTATCTTTCGTGAAAACACTGAGGACGTTTATGCGGGCATTGAGTTCAAAGAGGGAACCTCAGAGGCGAAAAGGGTTCTGGACTTTCTGAATAACGAGATGTTGGCAGGCACAAAGAAAAAGATTCGCGAAGATTCCGGCATTGGCATCAAGCCGATCTCGATTTCGGAACCAAGCGGCTGGTACGGGTCGCGATTGCATTTGCCATGAAGCATGGTCGCAAATCTGTCACGCTGATGCATAAGGGAAATATCCAGAAGTTTACTGAAGGCGCATTTCGCGAATGGGGCTACGAAGTGGCCGTTGATGAATTTCGCGATGCCGTCGTGACCGAGCGCGAGAGCTGGATTCTTGGGCAATCTGGAGGCGAAGCATGGTCTTATCGATTGAGCAGAATGCCGCTTTAATCGAACCGGGCTCGAGCACGCGCCGCAAAAATTTCGCGACGAGATCTATGCGGAAGTGAAACATGTGATCGAAGTATCGGCGAGAGTCACGGAAAAGGGAAGTGGAAGAAAAAGTTGCTGATCAATGATCGCATTGCCGATTCCATCTTTCAGCAGGTGATCGTTCGTCCCGATGAATACAGCGTGCTGGCCACCCCAAACCTGAATGGCGATTACATTTCCGATGCTTGCGCGGCGCAGGTAGGCGGCCTGGGGATTGCGCCGGGGGCAAATGTTGGCGATGGCTATGCTGTGTTTGAAGCGACGCACGGAACCGCGCCGAAATATGCAGACAAGGACGTCATCAACCCCGGCTCCGTGATGCTGTCTGGAGTTATGCTGTTTGACTTCATCGGCTGGGTGGAGGCTTCTCGCTTGATTGAGAATTCTCTGGAGCGGACGATCCAACAGAAATTTGTCACCTACGATTTTGCGCGGCAGATGCAAGGCGCCACCAAGGTGGGCACCAGCGAATTTGCGACTCGCATGATTGAAAATATGGATGCCGTTTTGGCAGCGCGTTAACGCGACTTAACGCTCAAGAAATATTTTGCAAAGGAGAATTTTTACATGCGGAAGAAAGTATCAATTGTAGGCGCGGGCAATGTTGGAGCGACCACCGCGCATTGGATTGCGGCGAAAGAACTGGCGGACATTGTCCTGGTCGATGTGGTGGAGGGCGTGCCGCAGGGCAAGGCACTCGATTTGATGCAGGCCATGCCGATTGAAAAACGCGATGTTCACGCAGTCGGCTCCAACGACTATGCTGCCACGGCGAATTCCGATGTGGTTGTGATCACGGCAGGGATTCCGCGCAAGCCGGGCATGAGTCGCGATGATCTGCTGAATACCAACTTTAAGATCATGTCGGATGTGGTCAGCAAAGTTGTAGCAGCGTCGCCGGACTGCTTCCTGATTATCGTTTCCAATCCCCTGGATGCCATGGCACAGGCTGCCTTCAAGCTTGCCAAGTTCAATCGCGAGCGAGTGATTGGCATGGCCGGCGTACTCGATTCTGCCCGGTTCCGCACGTTTATCGCGGAAGAGTTGAAGGTCAGCATCGAAAATGTGACTGCATTTGTGCTGGGCGGCCACGGCGACACCATGGTGCCGCTAGCTCGCTACTCCACGGTTGCTGGCATCCCAATTACAGAGCTGATGGATGCGGCCACGATTGAGCGGCTGATCCAGCGCACGCGCGATGGGGGAGCCGAGATTGTGAAATATCTCAAGACGGGAAGCGCCTTTTATGCGCCTTCCGCAGCCGCGGTCGAAATGGTAGAGGCGATCTTGAAGGACAAGAAAAAGATTCTGCCGTGCGCTGCCTATCTTGAGGGTGAATATGGCATTCAAGGCCTGTTTGTGGGTGTGCCGTGCAAGCTGGGAGCGCGTGGTCTGGAAGAGATTATTCAGATCAAGTTGACTCCCGAAGAACACGCGGGCCTGCAAAAGAGCGCAGACTCTGTAAAGGAACTGTGCGGGGTGATCGGCGTTTAAATTCTTGTCCGCACGAAAACAAAAGGCCCGCATGCAGCGGGCCTTTTTCATCGATTTTTACACAGTCACCAGGGCAATGACTTGCCCAGATGGATAAATTCGCCAGTCGGGCCATCGCCCGATAAGGTTGCCAAGGCAACCGAGGTCGTTGCTCCGGCGACTATGTCCATGGGTGCGGCGTCGGTGCCCATGTCTGTTTTGACCCAACCGGGATGAGCGGAGTTGACCTTGATATTGGTGTCGCGTAGTTCATGTGCCAGATGAATGGTGAAGGCATTCAGCGCCGCCTTGGAAGCATCGTAAGCAAAAGCCTTGATGCCGTAGATGGGAGCCTCGGGTCGCTGTGCAGCGTCAACGAACCCATGATGCTGGAGAGGTTGACGATGCGACCCGCATGACTTTTGCGCAATAACGGCAGCAGAGCTCTTGTCAGTGCGACGGGTGCGAATAGATTTGTTTCGAAGACTTGCTGCAGGGTTTCAGGCGTAGTGGAACTGGTATTGTTGCCGCTCCACGCGTTCGTCTCCGCAATGCCTGCGTTGTTAATCAGAATGTCGAGTTTCCCAAAGTCCTTCTCGATATACTTGACGGCTGCGTCGCGGTCTTTCGTGCTGGTTACGTCCAACTTCAGCGGGCGAACATCGATGCTTTCGGAACGAAGCTTCGTTGCGGCCGATTCACCTTTACCGAGTTCACGTGATCCCAGAATGACTGTGATGCCCAGCTTGCCAAGCTGACGTGCGGTCTCAAACCCTATGCCTTTATTTGCGCCTGTGATAAGTGCGACCTGTTTGCTTTTGCTCATAATGTTCTCCCGAATCCTTTCCACTTGCCTTAGATCAATGGGAAGTTGGAAAAGATTCAGGGTATGCGTGGCTGTGCATTTTAGTGGGGGGTGTCGAAAGCTGCCCGCGACTACGCGATGCGCTCAATGGTGACGGACTCAAGGACCACTGGGTTGCGAGGCTTATCGGAGCGGTCACGATCGATTTCAGAGATTTTGTCGACAATGTCCTGTCCTTCGACAACTTCTCCGAAGATGGTGTGATTGCCGGTCAGCCAGGGAGTTGCGGCCACGGTAAGAAAGAACTGCGAGCCATTCGTGTTTGGCCCGGAGTTTGCCATGGCTAACTTGCCAGGCTTATTGAAGCTATGCGGCGAGCCCTTGGTTTCATCCTCAAACTTGTAACCCGGACCACCAAAGCCCGTGCCCGCCGGATCGCCACCCTGAATCATGAATTTGGGAATCACGCGGTGAAAAATTGTCCCGTGGAACAGCTTGTCTTTGGATTTCTTGTTATTGGTTGGATGCGTCCACTCGCGAGTGCCTTCGGCAAGTTCGATGAAGTTCGTTACCGTTTTCGGTGCGTCTTTTTCATGGAGGCGGCATACGATCTTGCCCTGGGATGTTTGGAAGATGGCGTAGGTTCCGGGTGTTTGACTCATAGTCGGCGAACTCCTCTTAGAAGATGGAAATCTTATTTGTACAACTCTTCGTGGATCGGAATCGACTGGGATTCCATGCACGTGAAGATTCAAGGCTGGGCCGATGCCGATGGTATCGCTGCTGATCCAGCCTGAGGCGCTGCAGGGGCCGGTGCCGGCGGCATCGGCTGACCTGGCTCCACAATCGTGACTTTGTTGAGATACACGGGCTCTATTGGCTTGTCATGCGGGCCTCGAGGCACTTGAGCAATGGAGTCGGCGACTAGGGCGCTATTCGGATCGCATTGGCCAAAGATGGTGTAGTGCTGATCGAGAGAAGGCTGCGGCGTAACCGTGATAAAAAATTGGGAGCCGTTTGTATTGGGACCGGCATTCGCCATTGCCAGGCGGCCCGCCACATCGAAGTTCAGATTTGCGACGATTTCATCGTTGAAGAAATAGCCGGGGTCTCCCATTCCAGTGGCTGTGGGGTCGCCACCCTGGATCATAAAGTCCGGAATCACCCGATGAAACGTGGTCCCGTTATAGAAAGGCTTTCCTTTCATCTTCTTGTGGCTGACTGGATCAGTGAATTCCTTGCTGCCAGTTGCCAGCCCGATGAAGTTTGCGACGGCCGTTGGCGCTTCCTTGGAGTACAGTCCGCAGGTCATTCTGCCCATGGATGTATCGAAGACGACAGTAGGTCCTTCCGGAGCGAGTGGGGCCTGAATGTGCGCGGTTGTGGCCGGATCGTCCGGCAGGGCATCGGTCGCCGCAGGGGTAGATTGCGAGGAACTGGCAGACGCGTCGCCCGTCTGTTGCTGCTGGCCTGCACGCCGCCTCTGGTAGCAGCACCGAGATATCTGCATGCGACAAGGCTGAGTAGAACGATTGGAAAAGCCAGAGGAAGTCGATACCTTGAACGAACCATCACTCAGTATTGTAACGGCTCGCATCCTCTTGTGGAACGTGCGAGCGAGATCGGGTTCGACCCTAGATTGAGATCCAGCCGTCGCGCCTCTCAACCTGTTCACCGGGGACGATTCGGCGAACATTTGATCGCGTAATTCATCATTACGCCGATCATGCTTTCTCCATGTAAAAAATACTCGTATTTGGCAGTCTTGCCGTCCCCTCGAATTCCCAAAATGGGAAACAGATCTCTAGTTTGGTAACAGTAAAGTAACCTATGGACCTAGTCACATTCCCATGCGATGCGAGTAATTTACGAGATGAAAACCTTTTCCACATCCCGAAAGGCAACGATCCCATTGGTTTTGGCATCGTGCGTGCACCATATATGGGCACAACCATTCTTTATGTAAGTTTTACAGACGAATCGGAGATTTGATGCGCCCCTCGCTCTCCCCCGCGTGCGTGGTACTTGTACTCTGCCTTGTTTCGTTCGGATGTGCTGGAGGTGCTCCGTCCGACGCTGGGTCTGGGCCTGAGTTCGCCAGGCCATCCGGTTACCCCACCGGTTACCCACCAGTTACCCCACCGGTTACTACCCCAGCTGCGACGGTCTCCATCGTCATCAGCGATCCGGCGGCCTGCAAGGCTCCTGGAGGCCCGTATACCCATGTTTATGTCACCATTGCCGACGTTCAAGCGAGTACCAAGGCCGATGCGCCCGCAAACGACCCAGCTTTGTCGACTTACGCCGGGACTTTCTTCGGCCCCAACAGGTCGATTTGATGGGAAAGGCAAACAGCAATTGCTTCCTGGCTTCCCTGGGCGTGGGGCAAAAAGTGGCCGCAGGGAATTACCAGCAAGTGCGCATCTTTCTGGCGCCTGATTCCCATGCTTCCAGTGTTTCAAATAACGCTTGCGGGGCCTCCTATGCCAATTGCCTGGTGCGCACCGACAATAGCCTGCACGATCTGGTTCTTCCTTCAGCAACCAGCCAGGGCATCGAACTTGTGGCAAGCCACATCATCAACGGCAGCATCGCGATCAATGCCGGCGATCAGCCGTATATCGATTTGAATATCGACGTGTGCTCTTCCATCCTGGCCACTGCCGATGGCGAATATGAACTGAATCCGCTGGTGCATGCAGGGTTGATTCCGTCGACGGGCAGTACGATCAGCGGAACCGTGGTCAGCTCCACGACAGGACAACCGCTGTCTGGCGGTAATGTCGTGGTGGCGCTGGAACAAAAGGATGCTACGACTGGGATTGATCGGATTCTGATGCGGACCTCCGCCAGCAGCAACGGCACGTTTGTTTTGTGCCCTGTACCGCAGGGGACCTATGATCTGGTTGCGGTCGGAGTGGACGGAGCCAACGTTTCCTATTCGGCGGGCGTTGAAACTGGAATTCAATCGGGTCAACTGGCGGGCCAAATTCCGCTGGTGCCGGGATCTCAGCAGGGAACCTTGGAGGGACTCATCACGGCGCAAGGTACGGGTCAGTCTCGCAGTGGAGTCTCTCTTGCGGTGCAGGCCGATGCATTACAGCAAATTGCGACCAATGGCGCAACGATTACTGTGCCGTTACTGCCGACCCAAAGTCCGTATAACGAAGCAATGCTGACTACGGACGGCTCCAATTGTGCTCCAGGCGTCGACTGTGCGCCTTTTACCATGCAACTTCCGTCGATTGAGACCGAATGTGGTGGCATGTTCGGAGCAAACGGCGCAATTCAAACAGCAGCAGGGCAGCACTCCTGGGTACATAGCGGATTCTGTCGCGCAGGTACCCGGTTCCGGCGGTATAGCGGCTTGTTCGGCTGGCAATCTTCAGGCACCAGGTCGAGCAGTCTCCGTCGGTTCGGGTGAAACAGCGATGGCATCTGCCATGAATTTCACGCAGTGTCAGTAGAACTCGATTGAGAGCGGAACGCCACTGCCGTGATCACGATTTGAGACGAATCAGCAGAATCAGCAGATATGGTACGAAGAGGCCTGGCCACGTGCCGGGCCTTTCCGTTTGCCGGCGGAGAAGACAACCCGGCTTGCGGCAACACCATCTGCTACCAGCAGAAAGGTGGAATGATGACAGACATTCATGATCTGAACAAGGACACTCCGGCCATCGATAAGAACGAAGGCCAAGTCATGACGGATGATGCTACGCGAGCGCATCGCCGAGTAGAACGCGAAGCTAATAAGGCTGCCGAGCGTGGCAAGCGAGACAACGAAAGGATGATCCAGGCGAATTCAGCAATGTTGGGCCGGTCTGATCCGCTCGCTTCCGCTTGAACTGAAATACGTGCGTGTGACGTGATACGTTCAGCCTCACAACTCGCAACCTCGAAAAGCTTTATACGCCCTGCGCTGTCATTCATATTTTGAGTGACAGCGCGGGACTTTGTTCTTTCTGCCGGGACCTTGATGTGCTCGTTTTCGATCAAGGAAAAGTGTTTTCGTCAAAGTCGCGCGACCATCACCCGACCGGTTTCCTTGACTCTCTCTCCATCGCGCTCCAATAATAGATGTTGAATCTTCCGCCGTCTCTTCCTGCCAGATGAATGGCGGTTTCTGCGCAGACCGCGTGGTCAACCGTATGTCTCGATTGGCTTGGTGGGTCGGCAGGCATCGCATTGCAGTGTGTGCCCGCTTCGAGCGCCAGGATGGAACCATGCATACTCAACCAAGGAAAGGTCTGGAGAATTAATGATTGACCTCGATAAGGCTGGAAAAAATCGATGAGTGCTACGACCAGCGCAGCTGAGGTTCGCCCGAGCAGGAATCGCGCGGTGACTTTCTGGCAGTCCACGAACGGCAAAAAGGTCGTCATGGCGGTGACGGGCGCCATGATGTTTCTGTTCGTGATCGGCCACATGCTGGGCAATCTGCAGGTCTTCGAAGGTCCGGCAAAGATCAATGCCTACGGCCAGTTTCTGCACAGCATTGGCGAGCTGCTGTGGATCGTGCGCATCATGCTGATCATCGCGGTTGTGCTGCACATCACCGCGACGGTGCAACTGGCGCTGCGCAACAAGAAGGCGCGCCCGATCGGCTACTCGCGCAAAGAGGCGATCAACTCCTCCTACGCCTCGCGCACCATGTACTGGAGCGGCCCCATCGTTCTGGCGTTCATCATCTTTCACCTGCTGCAGTTCACCGCCGGCTACATCCATCCGGAGGCGACGTTTATCGAAGGCGATGTGTACCACAACGTGGTCGCCGGCTTTCAGGTCTGGTGGGTTTCGCTGTGGTACATCTTCGCGATCATGCTGCTGGGCTTGCATCTGCGCCACGGCCTTTGGAGCATGTTCCAGTCGGTTGGCCTGGCCCATCCGCGGCACACGCCGACTGCTGAAGAGCGCTGCGCTGCGTGATCGCCATCCTCATCGTTCTGGGATACATTTCCATCCCGATTAGCGTTCTGCTGGGGCTGGTAAAATAAGATGACACTCGACGCAAGAATTCCTTCCGGCCCCATCGAAAAGGCATGGGACAAGGCCCGCTTCGAGATGAAGCTGGTGAATCCGGCCAACAAGCGCAAGCATACCATCATCGTGGTCGGCTCGGGCCTGGCCGGCGCTTCGGCGGCGGCCACGCTCGGCGAGCTGGGCTACAACGTCAAATGTTTCTGCTTTCAGGATTCGCCGCGCCGCGCGCACTCCATCGCCGCGCAGGGCGGCATCAACGCCGCGAAGAATTATCAGAACGACGGCGACAGCATTTATCCGCCTGTTCTACGACACGGTGAAAGGCGGCGATTTCCGCGCGCGCGAAGCCAACGTCTATCGGCTGGCGCAGATCAGCGTCAACATCATCGACCAATGCGTGGCGCAGGGCGTGCCGTTCGCGCGCGAATACGGCGGCACGCTGGCCAATCGGTCCTTCGGCGGCGCGCAGGTTTCGCGCACGTTTTACGCGCGCGGCCAGACCGGCCAGCAGCTTCTGCTGGGCGCGTATCAGGCGCTGGAACGGCAGGTCGATGCCGGGCACGTCGACAATGTTCCCGCGCACCGAGATGCTCGACCTGGTCGTGATCGACGGCCAGGCGCGCGGCATCGTCACCCGCAACCTGGTCACCGGGCAAATTCGAGTCTGCATATCGCCGACGCGGTGGTTCTGGCAACCGGCGGCTACGGCAACGTCTACTATCTTTCGACCAACGCCAAAGGTTCCAACGCCACCGCCATCTGGCGCGCGTACAAGCGCGGCGCGCTGTTCGCCAATCCCTGCTTCACGCAGATTCATCCCACCTGCATTCCGGTGTCGGGCGATTATCAATCGAAGCTGACGCTGATGAGCGAATCGCTGCGCAACGACGGCCGCATCTGGGTGCCGAAGAAGAAGGGCGACAAGCGGCCGCCGAACCAGATTCCGGAAGACGAGCGCGATTATTATCTGGAGCGCCGCTATCCCAGCTTCGGCAACCTGGTTCCGCGCGATGTGGCTTCGCGCAATGCCAAAGCAGGTTTGCGACGAAGGCCGCGGCGTCGGCGAAGACCGGCCTGGGCGTCTATCTCGATTTCTCCGACGCGATCGAACGCCTGGGCGAGAACGACGATTCGCGAGCGCTACGGCAATCTGTTCGACATGTACCAGCGCATCACCGACGAAGATCCCTACAAGGTTCCGATGCGCATCTATCCCGCCATCCACTACACGATGGGCGGCCTGTGGGTGGATTATCAATCTGATGAGCACCATTCCCGGCCTGTTCGTGCTCGGCGAAGCGAACTTCTCCGATCACGGCGCCAATCGCCTGGGCGCCAGCGCGCTGATGCAGGGGCTTTCCGACGGCTACTTCATCCTTCCCTACACGGTGGGCAATTACCTCGCGACGAACAAGCTCGAAAAGGTCGACGAATCGCACGCCGAAGTGCAGAGCGCCGAGGCGTGCGTCCAGCAGAATGATCGACAAGCTGCTTTCGATCAAGGGCAAGCGCACCGTGGATTCGTTCCATCGCGAGCTGGGCAAGATCATGTGGGACTACTGCGGCATGGCGCGCACTGCGGAGGGCCTCGAAACCGCCATCGGAAAGATTCGCGAGCTGCGCGAGGAATACTGGCAGAACGTCAACGTGCCGGGCAGCGGCGACGATCTGAATCAGAGCCTCGAAAAAGCCGGCCGCGTCGCCGACTTCTTCGAACTGGCCGAACTGATGTGCATCGACGCGCGCGAGCGCAATGAATCCTGCGGCGGCCACTTCCGCGAGGAATATCAGACGCCGGACGGCGAAGCCCAGCGCGACGACGAACACTTCTCCTACGTGGCGGCCTGGGATATCGCGGTGCCGGATCGCCGCCCGAACTGCACAAGGAGCCGCTGGAGTTCGAATACGTTCATCCGAGCCAGAGGAGCTACAAGTAATGAAACTGACGCTGCATATCTGGCGCCAGAAGAACCGCAACGAGAAGGGCGCATTCGTCACGCTATCCGATGCGACGACGTCGAATCCCGACATGTCGATGCTGGAATGCCTGGACGTGCTGAACGAGACGCTGATCCTGAACGGGCGAAGAGCCGGTCGCGTTCGAGCACGATTGCCGCGAAGGCATTTGCGGCTCGTGCGGCTTCATGATCAACGGCGTCGCGCACGGCCCGGAGCGCGCAACCACGGTGTGCCAGCTCACCATGCGCCATTTCAAGGACGGCGAGGAGCTGGTCATCGAGCCGTGGCGCGCCAAGGCGTTTCCGCTGATCAAGGACCTGGTTGTCGATCGCAGCGCGTTCGATCGCATCATCGAAGCCGGCGGCTACATCTCCGTTTCGACCGGCAGCGCGCCGGACGGCAATACGCTCCTGGTCGGCAAGGAGACGGCGGACAAGCCATGGACGCGGCGGCCTGCATCGGCTGCGGAGCCTGCGTGGCGGCCTGCCCCAATGCGTCGGCCGCGCTTTTCACCGGCGCGAAAATCGCGCACCTCGGCATTCTTCCGCAGGGCCAGCCGGAGCGCGATCGCCGCGCTCTGCGCATGGTGCGCAGATGAACGCCGAAGGCTTCGGCAAGCTGCACCAACATCGGCGAATGCGAGGCGGTGTGCCCGAAGGAGATCCCGCTCGGAAGTGATCGCCAGCATGAATCGCGATTATCTGCGCGCAAGCTGGAACAAGCGCGAGGATATCGTGACAGCCATCTCTCCTGTGATAGAACTGACTGCCAAGAGATAGCGAAGCCCTCTGTTATAGATTTGATGCTTGCTGCTGGCTGGGGATGAGTTGCGTTAGCAGACGACGTAACGCATGGCCGCGATGGCTGATCGTGTACTTCTGCTCCAGATTGATTTCAGCCATCGTTTGATCGAGTTCTGGAAGATAAAAAAGAGGGTCGTAGCCAAATCCACCGCCGCCGCGGGGAGCATCGAGAATCGCGCCCTCCACCACGCCATGCGCAACGGCGATGCATTCTCCGTCGCGGGCAGCAGCTAACACGCAACGGTAGCGGGCACCGCGCTTGCTCTTCTCCGCGCTCTCCAGATTCTGCAGCAGAAATAAATTGTTGCGCGCGTCGTCGGTGCGTGCGAGGAGGGACTCGGGGGCGAAGCCTGCGTCGGCTGCGTAACGAGCAGAACGCACACCCGGTGCGCCGTTCAAGGCATCCACTTCCAGACCGGAATCGTCCGCCAGCACAATATAGCCTGGGGCGTGCCGGCTATATTCAATCGCCTTGCTGCGGGCATTCTCTTCAAATGTGGCACCATCTTCGGGCGGAGGCTCGATCTGTTCCATCCCACGCAGGCGGACGAATTCAACTTCCCCGGGATATGGTTGCGCGGCAACGGCGAAATCACGGAGTTTGCCTGAATTCGTGGTCGCAACGTGGAGTGTGAGGGGCATCGTTTGAATCTATCTGACAGTGTGTCTCTACTTGGCTGGGGCCACGGAGGCAACTTGCACTGTTGTCCCGGAAACCGTGCCCTTGACCACGGCAGACGCGCCAGCCAACGCATCCAGTTCTTTTTTTGCCTGGGCGTCACCTTGCAGGGTATATACCTTGTCGCCGACCACCAGCGCGTAAGGAGAGCCCATGCCAACGCATTCACGTGTGCATTTTGCTGCGCTCGCACCGGCCATCATATGTTTTGCGCCGCACATCTGGTCCCGACCTACGCCTTTAAGCGTTGTGGTTTGGGCGCGGACAGCGCCGGTGGCAAGCAGGGCAACGATAGCGAACGCGCCCAAGCGTGTGGGAGATTTTCATAACAGTTTTCCTTTCAAAATGTGCGGTCGATTCACCGTGGCAACAACACGGCCAGACTGAGCGCGTTTAGTATAAAGGTTTCGAATTCGGTCCGGAAGAAAGGGCTGCAATGGACAGCCTTCACAACGCGGTGTGGTGCCGCAGTGACGTTTGCCGACTTCAACGATCAACGCATGCAGCTCATTTGCGTGGCGTGCTGTTTCTTCGCGGGTGGCACTGGCGATGGCACCATCTCCCAGAGCCTGTAATTCTGCATAACGTGCATTAGCTGGCAGAAGTTCATGGCGTGTGACCACGCGCCGGAGGTATTCGTCCACGACAAACACCGGATGTTTAAGCGCATACAGCAGAATGGCGTCGGCAGTTTCGGGACCGACGCCGGGCAGCGCCAGCAGTTGAGTGCGGAGCTCAGCGGTGGGCTGATCTGCCATCTGTTCAAGCGAGCCGCCGTAATGTTCATCTAAAAACTGCACAAAGGTTTTGATGGAGGCTGCTTTGCGAAGAACAAAGCCGGAGGGGCGAATAAGTTCGCGCAGTTTTTCTCTGAAATATCACGGATGCCTTGAAGAGTTAGCAGGTCTGCCTGACGCAGATTTGCGATGGAGCGTTCGACGCTGCGCCATGCTGTGGCTTGGGTCAAATACGCCCCGAGAATTATTTCGAAAGCAGTGTCTGCCGGCCACCATTTGCGAGTTCCATAAGCGGCGACCAGTGCGGTGTACATTTCGCGCAAGCGCTCTTCGGCTTCTAAGCCAGAGTTTGGGGTGTGCGATTTGTGATGGCGGCGTGTCACAATGATTTTGCTGCGCTGGCAGCGCTCCGGCTCTTCTCAGTATCCTATGTCTCATGAAGGTACATACAGAATATCTGCACATGCAAACGCCCCGAGCGGCGCGAGATTGTTCATATTACGCCGCAGGTGGAAGAGATTGTTCGCCGCAGTGGAATTCAGGATGGTCTATGCTTTGTGTCGCCGATGCATATTACGGCCGCGGTATACGTCAACGATCTGGAGGAAGGCCTGATTGAAGACATCATGGAATGGCTAGACAAGCTGGCGCCCGTCGGGCCGGATTATAGGCACCATCAGACTGGCGAAGACAATGGGGATGCTCATCTGAAGTCGTTGCTGCTGCACAATGAGACTACGCTGCCCATCACTGCGGGCAAACTCGATCTTGGCCCATGGCAGCGCGTGTTTTATGCGGAGTTCGATGGACAACGACGCAAGCGCGTGATCGTGAAAGCCATCGGTGTGACGGAAAAGGGCTAGGTTCAGTTGTCATTTGGCTTGGAACGGACCAGCGAATGACATCAGAGTGGGAGGCAGCCGATTCCTCCACATGAAGGCGCTCTCGTCCATCCACTTTCTTGCGGTGCGATTCTACGTCATACTAAGTTCCATGTCCGCCAACGACAGTGAACTCGCCCGCCTGGTTGCAGAGCTGAACCGCTCCGCCAATCGCGCCCCTCGTGTCGGCGAAAAAACCGCCGCCAGTCCACGCGATCTCGACCAGCTTCTCGCGCTGGCCGCACAGCGGCAGGCATCCGACCTCTTGCTCGTCGCCAATTCACCCATTGCGTTCCGCATCAATGGAGTCCTGGCTGGCGCAAGCGCGGCTCTTACATCATCGGAGGAAGTCCGCAGTTATCTGCAACCGCTGCTGACCGTCGCACTGTCTGAAGAGCTGGAACGGAATCGTTCCATCGATTTCTGTTTCATGCGCCCAAGTATTGGTCGATTTCGTGCCAACGTTCACTATCAGCGAGGCAGCCTGGCTGCTGCTATCCGCCTGCTTCCCGTGCAGATCCCGTCGCTTGATTCGCTGCATCTCCCCGCTATGCTGGCCCCGCTCGCCGAGCGACGCCAGGGCTTTGTACTGTTCACCGGTCCTACGGGTTGCGGAAAGACGTCATCTCTTGCAGCGCTCATCGACTTGATCAATGCCCGTCGCCGTGATCACATCATCACCATTGAAGACCCTATCGAGTATGAGCATCCCAACCGCAGCTCCATTGTGGAACAAGTGGAAGTGGGTGCCGATGCACTCGGTTTTGCGGAAGCCGTGCGCTCCGTTCTACGCCAGAATCCGGATGTCATTTTGATTGGAGAAATTCGCGACGCAGAAACCATGTCGGCCGCTCTTACAGCTGCGGAAACCGGTCATCTGGTTCTTTCTTCGTTGCATACCAATGACACAGCCCAAACCATAGTCGCATCCTCGATGTTTTTCCTACGGGACACCAACAGCAAATCCGACAGCAACTATCGTTGGCTTTACTTGCCATCATCGCGCAACAACTGGTTACGGCGTCGGATGGCACAGGCCGCTATCCGGCGACCGAGGTGATGCTGGCAAATTTTGCCATGCGCAACCTGATCCGGCAGGGCCATGACCACCAGATTCGATCGCAAATCATGATCGCCCGGGGTGAAGGAATGATGACGATGGATCAGTCTTTGGCCGACCTCGTCCGAGCGAATCGAATCTCGCGCGAGACTGCTTTTGCCCACTGCCATCAGTCGGATGATCTGCGCCGTCAACTGGAGAGCGTGGGTGGTTGAAGAAACTCTCGCAGCAGATTCGCTGGGTGCGATCGCGTTCCATGGGTTCGAATCGGGCTGCTATCAACTGACAACGGAGAGCTCTTCTTCCAGCATTTGCTTTTCATGCAGCTGGGTATAGTAGCCGTTGCGCGCGACCAACTCGTCATGTGTGCCTAGCTCGACGATGGCGCCATCGACCAAAACGGCGATCTGGTCCGCATGCCGCACAGTCGAAACACGATGGGAAATAAAAATTGTGGTACGGCCGCGCATCGCTTCTGCAAGTCCCTGGAGAATACGCTCCTCGGTATAGGTGTCGACACTCGCTAGCGCATCGTCGAGGATCAGGATATGAGGATCGCGCACCAGTGCGCGGGCGATGGCTGTGCGCTGTTTTTGTCCGCCTGACAGCGTGATGCCGCGTTCTCCGACCAAAGTATCGAAACCTTTGGGAAACTCGAGAATTTCATCGCGGATGTGCGCAGTGCTGGCAGCCCCAAGAATTTCTTCTTCCGTGGCTGCGGGCGCTCCAAAAGCGACATTTTCGCGGATGGATTCGCTGAAGAGGAATGTTTCCTGTGGAACAAATCCGATGGCTTCTCGCAAGTTTGCCAGTGGATAATCCGTGACAGAATGGCCATCTATCGAAAGCATTTCTCGTTCCGCTTCGAGAAGTCGCGGAATGAGCCGGACCAGTGTGGTTTTGCCAGAGCCAGTGGGGCCAACGATGGCAAAGCTGCTGCCTGCTGGAATGCGGAGATTTATGTTGCTCAAAACCGGAGCGGCGCAATTGTCATAGGTAAAGCTGAGGTTGCGAAATTCAATTTCGCCGCGGATCTCTGTCGTGATTGGCCCGGTCGCGGGCAACGTAGCGTCGGAGATGGCTGGTTCCGCAATGAGAATTTCATGGATGCGCAAGACGGATGCTGTACCACGCTGCACCAGGTTAACCACCCAGCCCAATGCAATCACGGGCCAGGTCAACATCGTCATATACATCGTGAAAGCGACGAATGCGCCTACATTAATCCTGTTCGAAACAACCTCATGCCCGCCCACCAATAGGACGATAACAAGGGAAAGTCCGAGCATGAATTCCAGCGTCGGCCACAGCATTCCCATCAGCCGTACCAGCAGTAACGCGCGACGAATGTACTCTGTATTGGCGCGTTCGAAGGCAGAAATCTCCGCCTCTTCCTGGGCAAAAGCACGCACCAGGCGGGCACCGGAGATATTTTCCTGCACCTGTGCAGAAATGTCGGAATACATGGCCTGGATACGCTCGAAACGTTCATGAATTTTGCGTCCGAAATACTGAACTAGAATGCTGGCCGCAGGCAGCGGCACAAATGCAAGCAAGGTCAACCAGGGGCTGATGCGGACCATGAAAATAAGAGCGCCTACTGTGAATAGCAGCGTATTCGCGCTATACATAATGGCTGGACCCAGCAGCATGCGCACCGCGTTCAGGTCGTTGGTCGCCCGCGCCATGATGTCGCCGGTACGATTTTCCTGGAAGTATGAGGGAGATTGTCGCTCAAGAACCCGGAACAAATCGTTGCGCAGGTCGTATTCAATGTCGCGCGAAATGCCGATGAGAACCCATCGCGTCAAGAAAAGAAACACGCCTTTCGAAAGAGCTATCACCACGATCTCTGCGGCATATAACACAACGACACGATAACTGAGGTGATGGGTTATAGCGTTGACGGCTTGAAGTAGCACCAGCGGGAGCATGATCCAGATGGCGTTGGCGCAAACTGCGAAGAAGCCGCCCAGCAGAAATCCGCGACGGTATCGTCGCATATATGGGAACAGGGGTCGCAGATTTTCAATCAGAGTCAAAGAGATGCCTTCTCAGGTTCCATTGTAGTCAAGACGAATCGTCGTTGGGAATTCGGATTTCGTTTCGTCTGTCAGTGCTTTCCTATGTCGGCGTGCGTAAAAGCAAGTATCCGCCCACCAAGCCAAACAAAAGATCGGGTGACCATGCGGCCAGCACCGCGGGCAACGTATTCACATTGCCCATTGCCTCAAACAGTCCTGCTGCCATCCAGTATGCGATAGCCACGCCGATGGCGACAGCAACGCCAGTGAGAGACCCACGCCGGCCCATGGAGAGTGAAAATGGGACTGCGAGAATCGCCATGACCAGCGTGACCAGAGGATAGGCGATTTTTTTGTCAAGCTGGACACGCAAGGGAAGAGTGTCAAAACCGCTCTGGCTCAGGTCGTGGATATAGTGGGCCAGTTCCGAAAAAGTCATTTCAGAAGATTGAAGGTCTTCTTTTTTAAAGTAACCAGGCGGTTCGGTGATGCCTGGAAACACCTCGCTGGTGAAGGTGCGATAAGAAGCGGTTGTGCCGCCCTGAAAGGTCCGCTCCCATCCGTCTTCGAAGGTCCATTGATGTTGCTGCGGGTCCCAAACCACGTTGGATGCAAAAATACGCCCGGCTAGGACGAAGCTGTTGGGCTGAAACTCCAGCACCGTCAAATTAGCAAAGCGATTGTTCGCTGAATCGAAATATTCGTAATAGAAGATGCGCGCGCCTTCATTAGGTTTGGTTCTTCCAAACACCCATTCGCGGTCGGGACGCAAAAAAGTACGGGGAGGTTTGCCTTTAATTTCGCTGCGTAACGATTCTTGTTTGCGGTTGGCATTCGGCAGATAGAACTGGTCGAAGGTGAACATTACGACGGAGAGGATAGCGGCGATCATGAAAATCGGCACGACGGCGCGATAGAGGCTAATGCCTGTGGCCTTCATCGCAGTAAGTTCGCTGGAGCGATTCAGCGTCCCGATCGTTACCAGAACCGCGATCAATACGCTGAGGGGCGTGATGGTGTAGATCATGCTTGGCGTCAGATTCAGCAGGTATTCACCGACAACTTCCAGCGAGGCGTGATTGCGGATGATATCGCTGAGCAGCTCAAACAAAGAAAAAATCAGCGACAGCATGACGAAACTGATTTCCACCAGAAGAAAACTGCCGACAAACGAGCGCAGTACATAATCGTCGAGAATCAGCGGAAAACCTTCATATAACGTGCGTCGCGGCAGTGCGTCGAATACGGTCTCCGCTGCAGGATCGGTTCCTCGGTGAAGAATTTTGCGTGCCGTCTCGCCAAGTCGAGGCATAGGAAAACGGACTGTGCCGCGTGACATCTGGTAGAGCAGCAACAATCCCGCCATGGCGAACAACAGGTTCGCTCCCCACACACCCAGCAGGACGGGAATCTTTTCCTGCATGGCTAGGGTCATCCCGGTCGAGGAGAGGAAGTAATAAATGAAGACAAGAAAAATCGTAAGCACAAAGCCCATGCTCTTGCCGCCGCGGCGTGAAGACAAGCCCAGCGGGATGCCGACCAACATCAGGACCAGGCATGCCGTCGGATAGGCATAGCGCTTTTGCATTTCAATCTGGTACCTGCGGCCGTCTGCGGATCCGGCGCGTTCAGACAATTGGCGGTTTGACATCGCCAGAATGGGCACGTCGCTATGCCCGATGTGTGCCGTATCCTGACCGCCGCTGCTGATCTGGATTGGCAGGTCTGTTTGCGCGAAAGTGGAAATGCTGTAGGCTCCGGGATCGTTTGGCGGCATCTCATGCTGCTCGCCATTGCGCAGGCGCATTCGCAGGTCATGATGCTGGCCACCAACCACCGTGGCTTGTTCTGCCAGAGTAATTTTCGGAGAGCGAGGATCCGTGATGTCCGCAAGAAACACATGCGACCAAACCGAGGCGTGGCGGCCGATCCGGACATCCTGCACGTACAGAATGGAATTGCGAAAATCCTCGTAAAAGACTCGCGGCTGGACTTGAAATGTCGCCTGCGAATCCCGCAGAGAGTTTTCCACCTTCAGCATGGCGGTGGTCGCCTTCGGCGCCAGGTAGAGCGAATTGAACAGTCCGAGAAACCACGCGGCCACGCCGACGATGGCCACGATGCGAACAAACTGAAAAACGCCGAAGCCGCAAGCCCGCATCGCTGTTACTTCGCTGTCGGCTGCCAGCCTGCTGAGTCCGAGCAATACGCCGACCAGCAGCGCCATGGGAATGGTGACGGTCAAGGAATTCGGCAGTGTGAAGAGGACCAGCTTCAGAACGCTCACAGGAGACGCGCCATCCTGCACCACCAGCTCCAAAATCTGCACAAGCTGGGGCATGAACAGGACAAAAGTGAACAGCGCCAATCCCACCAGGGTATGGGAGAGGACTTCGCCGAGAATGTAGCGTGTCAGGATACGCACGGTCGTTGTCTTATGTCCTCGCCAATCGTTTGGCGTTGTTCGGTCGGCATTGATCTTCAGTGTAGCTCCGCACGCCATCGCCATCGCCGCGATTACCATTGCAATTTCGGTCATGCTACCCTGATCGTTGCCCAGCCAGGGGCTGGATCTGTTTACGGTTGTGGTTCAACCGCAGGGAACTCAAGGAGCGCAATACCATGAGATTCCGTCTCGTCCAGAAATTACCTCGTCACAGCTTTTGCCTGCATGACCCTTGCGCCGTCGTTGGTTCTGGGCTGGACGCAAGAACGCGGAGAGTTCATCGCATCAGGAAACTCATGGAATCGCCGTTGCCAACATGGATCGCTCGGTAACGCCGGGCGACAATTTCTATCTGTATGCCAACGGCGACTGGATCAAGCGGACCGTGATTCCTGCGGACCGGGCCGGCATCGGAGTTTTCTCCGCGCTGGACGACTTGGCCAATAAGAACACCGCGGCATTGATTCAGGAAGCGCGAAATCCAACGCGCCGGCTGGTTCGGACGCACGAAAAATCGCCGATCTCTACAACTCCTATATGGATGAGGCCGCGATTGAGGCCAAAGGGCTGACGCCCTTGCATCCGCAACTGGCCGCAATCGCCGCGATCCACGACCAAGCGCGAACTGGCCCGTGCACTGGGCGAGAGCCTGCGGGCCGATGTCGATCCGCTCAACAACACCAACTTTCATACTGCCAATCTTTTTGGATTGTGGGTTGCGCCAGGCTTCAACGATTCTGAACATTACACCGCATACCTTCTGCAAGGCGGACTTGAGCTGCCCGATCGCGAGTATTACCTGGGCGACAGCACCCATATGCAGGAGATTCGCGCGAAGTATCAGACCCATGTGTCCGCGATGTTTCGGCTTGCCGGATTCGACAACGCAGATGCGCGTGCCACGCGCGTGATTGCGCTGGAACATGCAATCGCGGAAACGCATACCAGCCTGGCCGATAATCGAAGACATCCACAAAGCCAACAACACATGGAAGCAGTCGGATTTTGCCGTCAAAGCTCCCGGGCTGGACTGGGCAGAATATTTCCGCGCCGCCGGTCTGGCAAACCAAGAGAGCTTTATCGTGTGGCAGCCCGACGCGTTCACAGGCGAGTCGGCGCTGGTGGCGTCGACTCCTCTGGACACATGGAAAGACTGGCTGGCTTACCACGTGATTGAAGAGTATGCGGGAGTGCTGCCGAAAGCGCTTGGCAGATGAGCATTTCGATTTCTTTGGCAAGACTCTTTCAGGTGTGCCGCAACAGCGGCCACGCTGGCAGCGCGGCGTTCGCGTGGTGAACGAACTGCTGGGCGACGCGGTCGGAAAAATCTATGCACAACGCTATTTCTCGCCGGAGGCCAAAGCGGAGGCCGCAGGCCATGGTGGCCAACATTATCGCCGCCTATCGCAAGCGCATTGAAGCGCTGCCGTGGATGGCATCCGGCACCAAGGCTGAGGCCGAGGCCAAGCTGACGACTCTCTATGTCGGCGTCGGCTATCCCGAGACCTGGCACAGCTATCACGGCTACGAAGTGAAGCCGGATGATATTTTCGGCAACGTCTGGCGCGCCGGATTGTTTCAGTATCATCAGCAGGTCGCGCGGCTGGGCAAGCCTGTCGATCGCAAAGAATGGTCGATGACGCCGCAAACGGTGAACGCTGTGAATCTGCCGCTACAGAACGCTCTGAATTTTCCGGCAGCGATTTTGCAACCGCCGTTCTTCGATGCGAAAGCGCCCGGCCGCCGCGAACTACGGAGCCATCGGCTCGATCATCGGGCATGAAATCAGCCATACCTTCGACACTGAAGGCAGCACATTCGACTCCAAAGGTCGTTTGCGGGATTGGTGGACCCCCGCTGATCTGGCGCATTTCGAAGCAGCCACTGCGAAGCTGGCCGCGCAGTATGACACGTACATGCCCTTTCCCGATCTCCACGTCAACGGCAAGCAGACTCTGGCGGAAGACATCGCCGACGTCGCTGGAATTTCGGCAGCCTATGACGGGTATCGCGCGTCGCTCGCGGGCAAAACCGCGCCGGAGCAAGATGGTTTTTCTGGCGATCAGCAATTCTTCATCGCGTTTGGCCAGAACTGGGGATCGAAGACGCGGCCGGCCGCGCTGCGCCAGCAAGTGATGACCGACCCGCATGCACCGGCAGAATATCGCGCAGATACGGTGCGAAATATCGACGCCTGGTATAAAGCCTTCGATGTGAAGCCGGGACAGACACTCTATCTGGCACCTCCGGATCGTGTTCGCATCTGGTAACAGTGCGCAACATCATGGTCGGCGCTCAGATTTGGGAAGTTTTAAAGTGAGCACAACATGCGGAGAGGGAACCCTTTCCGCCGCGGCAGAGATAGATCGGTCCGTTCTCAAACGGCATGGCCAATGGATTGTCGGTCGCTCCGACCTGCTGCACGGAATCGCAGTACTTCTCCACATCAGATTTGCGTTCACCAACGACAATTAATAGATCGCCGGTGTAGCCACGCGGGCCCCAGAAATAATAATTCTGGTGGCCGCTGATTGCCTGCGGCAAACCATATTTCGGCCCGAACAAATCGATCGCGCCGGCCTCGCCATAGTTATTGCAAAAGATTCCAGCTTTGGCTCGGTCGGCAGGTGCCAGCGAATTATAAATCCGCGCCACTTCGGCCACCAGATCGTGCCAACCAAATCTGTCCGCATAGAACTGAGGCAGGGGACCTGTCTTCGCGGTCTCTGTGCTCTGGCTTGTCAGGTGAAGCGCATGCGTGTAGCGAATCCATGTGTACGGCGGCATCACGGGGATTCCCATGGGTAGCGTGATCAGGCCAACGATGACCATCACCCTGCACCAGGCGGGCAGCAGCCAGGCGGTTTTTCGAGAAGCGGAAAAGAGGTTTTGCCAGGCCAGTGCACCCGCCGCGAATAGGGCCGGATAAACCGGCGCTACGTAGTAATCCTTGGCAAACAGGTGGATCATGATCGCCAGCAACACAATATACATCAGGCCAATCCAGCGGAATCCGCGCGCGGTCTTTCCGACGAACAACCAAACCAATCCAGGCAGCAACAGAAAAATGCTGATCGGGTTCAGCATCATCATTTGAGCGCCGATGAACGCAAAAGGCCCCAGCTTTACATTCTTGTGACTGTGATTCACATTGTTCAGCCATACCAATGTCGGCCACTGATGATGAATCTGCCACAGCAAGTATGGCAACGAGATCAGCACGATGAGCCCGATCGCCGCCAGTGTCCATCGGCTCCAGAGAATCCGTCGTTCAGGCGTCAACAGAAGTCCAATCAGCAGCGCCACCAGGAAAAATGCCATGGAGGGCTTGTTCAACAAGCCCATGCCACCGAGGATGCCGAATGCGACCCACCATTTCGGACTGTTTCCAGCGACCAGGAGAAGCACCACGACCGTGCATCCCATCCAGAAGACCGGCTCAAACGAATTCATGGAGAGAAAGCTGTCGATCGCCAGGTAAACAGGCGCAGTCAGGACCGCGATCATCGCCATCATTTGAGCAATCCGCCGGCCGCCTAATTGCCATGCCAAAATTCCTGTCAGGAAAACTTTGACAGCGCCCGCTAACGCTGAGAAGCTGCGAAAAGCGCCAGATGGTGGAAGCCGAATAGCAGTTCAGCGACGCGGGCCTGCAACGCAACCATCGGTGCCTGATCGACATAGCCCCAGGCAAGATGCCTGCCGCAGACGATGTAGTACATTTCGTCGCGAAATATTCCATAGCCAAAATGCTGCGACAGCAGATTTCCGATGAACTCGACCGCGAACTTGATCGCCGCAAATGCAAGAGCAAGATGAATGACGGGCTTCCAGGATTCTGCATTGGCTGTTTGAAATTTCATCGGTTCTCCGAGTGAAATAGTAGAGCATGGTTTCGCTGCAACAGCGAACAATTCTGAATACGGAGGGGGAGCGAAAAGTTCCAGCGGAGTGAAATCACATCCGCTGCAAGACGACGGGATGCAAGCTTCAGCGCAGTTCCGGCGGCTCGCTAGCGGAAACTGAGGTCTGGAAATGCGCACAGATAGCTTCCGCAACTTTGCGCGACACAACCGACTGCAGCGCTTCAAGAGACGCGGACTGGATGGCCCGCAGGCTGCCGAAATGAGTGATGAGGCGGTTTCGTGTTTGTGCGCCCACGCCGGGAATGCGCAGCAGATCGGAGTCGCGATCGCGCATCTCTCGTCGCTTGCGGTGATAGGTGACGGCGAATCGATGCGATTCATCGCGGATACGCTGCACCAGGTGCAACACGGGAGAGTGACGATCGAGCACGACCGGATCATCCTCCTGGCCGTAGACGTAAATCACTTCTTCCCGCTTCGCGATGGCTGCCAATGGCTGGCTGGTAAAGCTCAACTCCTCCAGCGCCGCTGCAGCCGCGTGCAATTGGCCTAATCCTCCGTCAATCAAAATCAGACTGGGCATCGGTCGATGTTCTTCTTGCAGGCGACGATATCGCCGGGTGACGACCTCCCGCATGCTGGCAAAATCGTCGACGCCCTCGACCGACTTGACCTGAAACTTGCGATATTCCGACTTGTTCATCGCGCCCTTTTCCCACACCACCATGGAAGCCACGGTTTCCGCTCCTTGAATATGGGAAATATCGAAACACTCGATGCGCTCTGGAAGCGCAGGCAGGTTGAGGGCATCCTGCAGCGTCTCCTGAATTACGCGAATGCTGGGCTGCAGTACTCGGAAGCGCTGATCGTACGATTGTTTGGCGTTCTGCCCGGCCAGATCCAGCAGGGAACGCTTCTCACCGCGCTGCGGCACCGCGATTTCAACTTTATGCCCAGTGTGCTCGCAGAGCAATTCCGCCAGCGGCGCGCGATCTGCAAAGTCAACGGGCACATAAACATTTCGCGGAACATATTGCTGGTCGATATAAACTGCTTCAGCAACGCGGAAAAAAATACCGCGGGAGCAAATGTTTCGGCCGAAGCAGATTTCACCAGAATGGCATTAGCCGGCTCGTCGCTCGTTGTGTCTGCTTCGCCATCCGTGACGGTGGGAACCTGGGCCTCAGGAAACTCCGGCAAGTCTTCCCAAAAGAATTCGCGGCGATCGACAATGCGGCCATTGCGAATGTGAAACAGATTCGCCGCCAGCATTCCTTTTTCATAATGAAACCCGAAGACGTCGGCATCATCGTCCGATGCAGCAGCGATGCGCTGTTTCTCCTGCAGTTGATGCAGCGTAATCACCAGGTCGCGATAACGGCCGGCCAGTTCAAATTGCTCGTTCGCGGCGGCGGCCTGCATTCTCTGTTCCAGAGACTTTTCCAACTCATCGGCATGGCCTTCCAGCATCAAGCGCACATCGCGAACAGCTTCGGCATAGATGTCCGGGGTTGTGAGACCTTCCACGCATGGGCCCAGGCAGCGATGAATGTAGTACTGCAGGCACGGTCGAGGATGATAGCGTGACAGGTCGACCTTGCAACTGGGAATGAGAAATGTGCGGTGGATCAGGTCAACGATGCGGTAAGCAAGATTTCCAGGGAAGTAAGGGCCGTAGTAGATGGCGCCGTCTTTGCGAACGCGCCGCGTCACCAGAACCTTGGGATAGCGATCGCCGAGCGTCAGTTTCACATAGGGGTAAGTCTTGTCATCTCGCAGCAGCACATTGAAGCGAGGCTTGCGCTGTTTGATCAGGTTGTTTTCCAGCGCCAGCGCTTCATGCTCGTTGGCGACCAGAATGTATTCCAGGTCGACGGCCTCCCGCATTAGGGAACCGGTTTTTGCGTTTGCCTGCGCCGCCTCAAGAAAATACGAGCGCACCCGCGACCGAAGATTCTTGGCCTTGCCGACGTAAATTACTTTTCCATCGGCATCGTGAAATAGATAGACGCCAGGCCCGGCCGGAAGCGTGCGAATTTTCTCGTGTAGGTCCATGGAAGAGGGCGCTATTACCAGTTTATGCGTTTCACGCCGAGTTTCGGAATCACCTCCCTGGGAGTCGCAGGCGCATGTAAAAATTGCCGTTTACGCCTCGATCTCGCGATTTCCAGCTTTATGAAAGCGGCGTAACAACCAGAAAATAAATAACTTAGTCAAAATGCCCGATTGGCTGACGGATTGCATCCTATTTAAAAGACGCCGAATCCTTTTGCGTCATTACAAGGGAGAAGCTGGCTATGACACGGAGCGCTAGAAGTTCAAAAATTTACCTTGGCGGAGCATCCATTCTCATCCTGACCTTCGCGGGTTGCGCAACCAAGAATTACGTTCGCACACAAACCACCCCTCTGATTCAACACACGAATGAATTAGAAGATCAGACGGCTGCCAATCATCGCAGCATTCAAGATGTAGATTCCCGCGCGACGTCGGGTATTCAGCAGGCACAAACCTCCGCCAACTACTGCGGATCAGAAGGCGCTGGCCGCGGGTCAGGCTGCCAATCAGGCGCAGCAGTCCGCACAAGAAGCTATGAATCATGCCGACACTCTGGAGAGCGTCGTTAAAAATATCGACACCTACCACCAGGTCGCTGACACCAACGTGCATTTCGCTTTCAACAAAGCGACGCTGACCAAGCACGACAAAGAGGATCTGGACAGCTTCGCCAGCCAGTTGGGCAATACGAAGTCTTACATTCTGGAAATTACCGGCGGCACCGATTCAACCGGCAGCAAGGATTACAACTATCAGCTGAGTGAACGGCGCGCAGAAACCGTCGCGCAATATTTGGCAGAGAAATACAACGTTCCGGCGCACAAGTTTTACCTGATCGGCATTGGCAAAGATGTCGAAGTCGCCAGCAACAACAGCGCCAGCGGCCGTGCGAAAAATCGTCGCGTAGAGATCCAGCTGTTGTCGAATGCTCAGAGCACCAACGGGCAGCCCGATGCGAACGCGCAGGGCAATCCGCAAGGGGCAATGAATTCGACGCCGGCTACGGGGCAATCCAATCCTCCTGCGGCTAGCAATCAAGCCAGTGCGGGAGCTGCGCAACAATAGCCGCTATATTGTCGCGGTTCTATTTTTCGTAAAGAACGGGATTCAGGTCAGGATCGTTATACATCTTCAACTGACGATAGACCTGAAATCGAGATTCACCATGTAACACGCGCTGCCACAGGCGATCCAGGCACGACGCCAAATCACCGCGTTGTTGCTCAAGTGTCGCCAAGCGTCGCAGATTGCGCTCGCGATGACCGGGGGGAGATGGAATTCGTTCTATCTCCTCACGTGTGTGATACATCTTCAGGCTCATAATTGATAATCGATCCAGCATGATTCCCGGGGTTTCAGAATGCAGTTCTGCCTGAGGATTCGGCAGCTTTTTCACAGACAATTCTTCCAATAACAATTCATCGCAGCGTTCAATCTGGTCGTTGCGGCGCTGATTGATCGCGTCGATCGCGCGTTTTGCGGCCGCAATGCGCGGCGTCTCCGGCAGTGGATGTCTCGCGCTTTATCTTCCTGATGCCAAAGTTCAAAATTGGCGCGATGGAGTGCCTTCAATCGCAGCGTCGAAATCGTCCGCAAGCGGCGGCACGACGGGACTCTGATGCCAGCGCGCAGTCCACTCATCGAACCTGCGCAAAATCTTTGCTCCGTCGATCCTGTCGGCAATGCCATAGGCAATATCATACTGATGCTTGGCCTCGACTCTCTCTGCAATTACATGCATCGACATGGGCTGATTCGTCCGCTCTTTCGGCGCATCAGCCACAATCGTTTCGTCCAACGTTGCGTATGGCGCTATACTTGCGCGCCATATGACGATGAATGGCGCGGATGGGGAGATTCATCTTATGCATGGCTGGCAGCCACACGGGCGATCGGTTCCTTGAGGAGTTGACGAACCTCGGTTGCCGGGTCGTGTTGCTGACCATCGACGAGCATGCCGATGCCGGATGGCCGTACGGATGCATCAGCGAATTGCACAGCATGCCCGCGGGAATGACTTTGCAGCAAATTACGAATACCGTCACCTACCTTGCACGGTCTCGCAAATTTGCGCGCATCATTGCACTGGATAATTTCAATGTTCAGATCGCCGCTGCACTTCGCGAGCATTTGCGAATTCCGGGAATGGGTGTCACAACAGCCTGTTATTTCAGCGATAGGCTGGCTGCGCGTCTTAAAGCTGCTCAGATTGGGAATCGCGGTTCCTGCATTTACTTCGGTCGCGAATTACGACGAACTGCGCGCAATTTATGCAGTCGGTCCCGTCGCCGTGGTTGCTGACGCCTCGAAGCGAATCCTGGGGTTCGCGAGCCGGCAGCTAGACGAATCTGAGCAGGTGTGGCGCGCTTTCGATGAGTTGGGCGACTGACCAGAGTGGTTTTCTGCTGGAGCAATCGATCGAAGGAGACCGGTTTCATGTCGACAGCCTCACGGCGGATGGCACGGTGGTGTTCTCCGCCGTCTCTCCCTATCGGGCGTTCATCAGATGGAACTGAGGCGGGCGAGCTGTTGCCCGTCACCTCGGAAACTTGGCAGCAAAGCGGAGATCGAACGACTCAGGCGCGCCAACGCTGCGCTGCTATCCAGCATGAGAATGGCGCGCGGAGTTACCCACACAGAATTCCTTCGCTCCCATGCAACCGGCGAGTTCTATTTCATGGAAACCTCCGCAAGTGTCGATGATCAGTGCGTTGCAGACATGATGCAAGAGACTCACGGGCTGAATCTGTGGCGGGAGTGGGCGAAGTTGGAAGTCGCGGCCATGCGCGGCGAGCGATATGCGCTGCCCTCGACTGCGCGGCAGCCCGCAAGACATTACCTGCGAGCACCGAAGGCCAACATCGATTAGCATGAGTAGGGATGTTTTGACCCTACCTTCTATGCCGCCATCGACCTGGCTTCAAGTTCCACATCGCCGCTTCAATCCGCTGACACGAAAGTGGGTTTTGGTATCGCCGCACCGCACCCAGCGTCCATGGCAGGGCGAGGTTGCGAAGACGGAAAGCACTCCGGCGATTCACTACGATCCGACTTGTTATTTATGTCCCGGAAATACTCGCGCGGGCGGCCATCAAAATCCCGAGTACAAAAATGTGTTTGTCTTCGACAACGATTATGCCGCGCTGCTTCCGGATGTTCCTCCGTTGACAGATGCTCCGCACGACGATTTATTTACGGGCCGAGCGTGAGCTGGGAATCTGCCGCGTCATCTGCTTCCATCCCGATCATGATCTGACGCTGGCACGGATGCAGCCCCGGGATATTGAACGCGTCGTGGACGCATGGGTCGCGCAGTACGAGGATCTGGGCCAACGGCCGGAAATCAACTATGTGCAGATTTTTGAAAATCGCGGCCCGATGATGGGTGCCAGCAACCCGCATCCGCATTGCCAGGTCTGGGCGACGGAGCACATTCCAGACGAACCGCATAGCGGAGCAGGCCGCGCAGCTTGAGTATCTGGATTCGCATGGCAGTTGCTTGCTTTGCGACACAGTTGCGCGCGAAGTGCAGTTGGCGGAACGGATCGTTTGCGAGAATCAGGAATTCGTCGCAGTGGTACCGTTCTGGGCAGTCTGGCCGTTTGAAACGCTGGTGCTGAGCCGACGCCATCTGTGGCGCATTCACCGAGATGGATGCACGCGCAGAAGGCAGCCCTGGCAGATATTTTGAAGCAGGTGACGACGCGCTACGACAACCTATTTCAGACCAGCTTTCCGTACACCATGGGATTTCACCAGAGTCCGACGGATTCGAAACCGCATCCAGAATGGCATTTCCATGCGCATTTCTATCCGCCACTGCTGCGATCGGCAACGGTACGAAAATTCATGGTTGGATTTGAAATGCTGGGAATGCCGCAGCGCGACATTACCCCGGAAAGCGCAGCCGAGAGATTGCGCGCAGTGAGCGATCTACACTACACGCTTAAAACAAATAGAAGAGGCGAACGAATTGAGTTCCTCATCGCTGGCATTGAATGGACAGCCGCTTACCCTGGAAGAGCTTGCCGCAGTGGCATACGAAAGAACTGCCGGTTGTGTTGCATCCGCAGGCGCGGCAGCGCATGGAGGCATCGCGTGCCGTTGTGGACCGCTATCTCGCGGAGGGTGCAACGGTCTATGGCATTAACACTGGCTTTGGCAAAATGTCGGAGGTTTCGATTCCTCCCGATCAGCTGGCCGACCTGCAATTGAACCTGGTCCGCAGCCATGCCTGCGGAGTGGGCGAATCGCTGTCGGAAGCCGAGATTCGAGGCATGCTGCTGTTGCGAGCGAATGTGCTGGCCAAGGGAACCAGTGGAGTTCGGGTGTTAGTCGCAGAACATCTGCTGAGCATGCTCGAGAAAAATATCTGTCCGGTCGTGCCAGCTCGAGGATCGGTGGGGCAAGCGGCGATTTGGCACCGCTGGCTCATCTTGCGCTGGGAATGATCGGCGAAGGCGAAGTTTTCTATCAAGGCAAACGTATTGGCGCGCAGGATGCATTAGCTGCGGCGGGTATGGAGCCCTTGCGGCTTGCGCCCAAGGAAGGCCTGGCACTGCTGAATGGCACCCAGGCGATGGCGGCTGTGGGTGGGCTGGCTCTATTGCGCGCCGAACGTGTTGCTCGCCTGGCGGACCTGGCCGGCGCGATGACGCTGGAAGCATTGAAGGGAACGCCAACGGCTTTCGACGAACGAATTCAAGCCGCCCGTCCGCATCCTGGCCAGATGGAGGTTGCGCGACATCTGCGTTCTTTGCTGGCAGAGAGTGAGATTCGCGAATCGCATCGCGAGCATGATCCGCGCGTGCAGGATGCGTATTGCCTGCGTTGCATGCCGCAGGTTCATGGCGCTGTCTTGGATGGATTGGCGCAGGGAAGGCGAGTGATTGAAATTGAAATGGGCTCCGCAACCGACAATCCACTTGTCTTTGTCGCAGACGCGAAAGCGGACACAGCGGAAAGTGAGATTCTTTCCGGCGGCAATTTTCACGGTGCACCGCTGGCCTATGTTTTCGATTACGCGGCCATTGTGTATGACCGACCTGATGAGTATTTGCGAACGCCGCATCGATCGCCTTGTGAATCCCGACTTGAACGAGGGCCTGCCGCCTTTCCTTACTCCGCATGCCGGCGTTTCCTCTGGTTATATGGTGGCGCATGTGGCCGCCGCCGCTTTGCTTGCCGAGGCTCGAGTGCTCGCTCATCCAGCTTCCGTCGACAGCGTTCCGACCTCTGGCGGCAAAGAAGATCATGTGTCGATGGGCATGACGGCGGCGTGGAAGCTGCGACAGATCGTCGAGAATGCGGAGTCGGTGCTGGCGATTGAATTGATGGCGGCAGCCGAAGGCCTGGAATATCGCCGGCCGCTGAAGCCGGCAGTGCGGGTGGAGGCCGCGTGGAATCAGGTGCGCGGCGTTGTCGCAAAGCTCGAACGCGACCGCAGTCTGCATCCAGATATTGCGAACCTGCACAGCCGCAATTCTTCAGCGGAGCTTTCGATGCTTGGATGCATTAGACTGTGCACCTGCGATGTCCGACACTTCCATGACTCCGCTGCCTCATAGTTGCAGGCGAATCCGCATGCGAGTCAACACGGCCGCCACCGCCAGAATTGCGAACGTAAAAAGCATTGAGCCGATGACGCCCGACGCTCCAGTCTGGAAGTACCGATCGAGAAAGGTGAACCCGACAAGGGCCGCGAGACAGCCATAGATATCGGGCAGCAAATATGTCAGCAAAGTATTTTCGCCCGCAGGCTTCGCAAAAAAGGCCCAGCCGCGTTTTCCTTTTCACATCGCAAACCCAGTAAAGCAACATGAAGCAGAGCACGCTGGCGCCGACGCTAGCCAGGCACCAGGTGGGAGTTGCGCGAATTTTTGAAATGCCAAGCGGAGCCAGGATCCATGCCGCAGTCAGCGTGGCGATCGCAAAGCCGAGCGCCATCCACATTTTTTGGCGGAGACTTTGCCAGCGATGCTTGCCAAGAAAGATGATTGACGTTACGACTCCAGCCATGATGATAGAAGATGAAGCGCCCCCGCCGAAGGGCCAGATAATAGAGTGGCAAATGCCGTGGAAGTTGAATGATGTGTGCCGTGTTCAGCGTACAGAACGCGGTCAGCGCAACAAACCATGCCAACGGCGCCCACAGCCATCGCCGCGTGGAAACATAAAGCAGGGCGACGGAGAAATAGGCGAAACCGATTAGGCCGAGGATTTCCGGATAGGAGAAATCAATCCAGGCAGCGGCTCCGTGCGTAGTCCGCCGAAAGACCGCGAACACACCGATGATCATCAAGAAGCCCACGATGCGCAGGCCAAGAAAGATGCGAGGATGCCGGGTGTTGCGGTTGGGACGAGCCAGAATAGGATGGCGCCCCCCAGTCCTAAGCAGCGCCCAGGCAGCTGTCGATATTCCCATTCGAACCGGGTCGCCCTTCTCAGCATTCGCGAGAATCAGCCCCAGCACGACCAGTCCGAGGGACGCGAGAGAATATGCTTCCAAAGGACAGCGTAGGATGGGTTGCGCTTGAGCCGACCCGCGATTGCGATCGGCATCGACATGCCAACGATGAAGAGGAAGAAGGGGAACACCATGTCCACATAAGTCATGGCGTCTTGTCATGTGCGCGTGGTAGGTCCACCATGGAAGCCCGCGGACGCCGGAAAGATCATTGACAAAGATCATGACCATTATCGTCAGACCGCGAAAAACATCGATGGAAGCGATGCGCGACGTCGGTGCCGCAACTGTGGCAGGGGCGGCTACCAGGTGAGGCGAGACGCTCATTGTGCCTCCTGCTGCCTCGCCGGTCACGATTGATTCACCGCCAGTCCGAGGTCAATCGAATCGAGCAATTTTCCTGGACGGATCACTTCCATAATCCCAGAACATCATGCCTGCTAGATGGTGATCGATGACGTACTTGCATTTCAGCGCTAATGACTCTGGATCTTCATAGGAAACAAAAATCTGTTTTTGCGGATTGTAGAGATAGGGCACGGACGCCTTCGCATCCCAGTAGCGAGTGTAACCCTGGCCCAGCATTGTGCTGGTGATCAGTCAGCATAGCTTGAGTACGTATTTGGCACTGGCTGTCCGGGCTGAAACAGTCCGTTGTTGGTCGCCGATACATGACCCCACACATGACCATAGAAGGGAACCCCAGCACGATTTTTGTCTGCTGGAACACCGGCGGCTTCAAATTCCTCCACCGATCTGTCTGCGGAAATTCCCTTGGGATCGGCTGGATCGACGAACAGAGGAGCGATGATTGCCGGTGATCGAGTCATCGTCCAGGCTCGTAGTAGTCGTAGGCCATCAGGTTCACGGTGTCGACATACTTCTGCACCTTCTGCCATCTCGGTATGCTCGCAGAAATTCAGTCGATGATCCGGCTGCAATGGTGATGTAAAGGTGGCGATGCAACGGCTTCTGCATCTTCTTAAAGCGCTCGCGCAGTTCCTTCAGCAAAAGGGTGTAATTCTGCTTGTCTTCGGGACGAAATACGTTTCCGGCGGCGCCGTCCATGGCCTGGATATTCCCAATCGATGTCCAGTCCATCCAGATTGTATCGAGTAATAAAGTCAGCAACGCTGTCAATGAATTTGGCCCGGCTGGCCGGAGTCAATGCTGCATCGGAGAAACGGCCGGACCAGAGCCAGCCTCCCACTGAGACCAGCACGGTCAAATTGGGATTTTCTTTTTTCAAACCGACCAGCGTGGCGAGGTTGGCAGCGTCGGAAGGATCCCCCTCCACGATGCGCCCCTGGTCGATATTCGCGAATGCGAAGTTGATGCGCGTCAACTTCTTCGCGGCTTACCTGATCCGCTGTGAGAAGCATATTGCGCGGGAAAACGTAGGCAGCAATCACATATCTTCTTCGTCTTCGCCTGTGCGGGCGATGAGAATAAGTCCGAGTGTGAAAGTTGCCAGGAAGAGAACATTGAACCACGTACTTCACCATGCATCCCCAATAGGAAGAACTGCAACCGAAATCTTCTAAGCGTTGCGACATGTACAGTTGCGCTCATAGGCTCCTCCTCCTGCATTCTAATCATTGTTAACAAACGCAGGGAGTGAAATTCTTATGCGATCCATCTGCCTTTTCAGATATTCTGCTGCGCCGAGATGCCCTAAAATCAAAAATTCGCATCCATGCGGGTCCTCGCCTACTTCTCTTTTGCACTGATCGCTTCCACCTGCATGGCGCAAATGCATATTGTGGTAGACCAGATTGGTTACGAAACAACGGCGTCGAAGCAAGCGCTGGTTGTGTCGGATAATGGTCGCGATCACCGAGAACGCGCCACGGAGCTTTACGCTTAGCGGATGCTGAGACCGGCAAAGTAGTGTTGACCGGTCCGTTAAGGCTGCAGGCCAAGTGGATCAATGGGGTCGCAGCTTCTGGCTGGCTGACTTCTCTTCCTGGCAGAAAACTGGCTACTACAAGATATCAGCTCACCACGAAAAGCGGTCCCATCACATCGTGCGCGTTCTCCATCAACCAGGATGTGCTGGAGCGGAACACGCTCTCGAATATCATTTTCTACTTCAAGGGACAGCGGGCCAGCGGCGACATGAACCGGGCCGATGCGCATCTTCGCCTTCCGGATGGCAGTGGATTTGTGGACATGAGCAGGCGGCTGGTACGACGCAACCGGCGACTACGGCATCCATCTTTCGCATCAAAATCCAACGTCGTACTTCAATCCGCAGCAGGTGCCGCTCGTCGCCTGGTCATTGCCTCGAAAGCTATCGCATGCTGGAAGCCCGCCATGACGATAACTTCAGCGAATACGAACGCCGTCTGCTGGACGAAGGACTTGTTTGGCGCGGACTTTCTGGTTCGCATGAAGCGGCCGGGCGGCTCTTTCTTCGAAGCACATCTCCGCGCCGGGCAAAGACAAGCTGGCCAAAGATCGTGCCATTGGCAATCCCAACACGCGCACGCAGATCAAGAACAGCGTTTCCGACAGTCACGGAAAGATTGGCGTGCCGAGGGGCCGCATGCCTATGAGGCCAGCTTCCGCGCTGGCGGCGGCATGTCCATTGCTGCGCTCGCGCTCGCCAGCACCATGCCGATCAGCGGCGACATGCATCACGCCGCGCTACCTGAAAGCCGCGGAAGACGCATTTGCTTTTCTCTCGGCCCACAATCGCGAACTGCTGAATGACGGCAAAGAAAATATCCTGGACGATTACTGCGCGTTGATGGCGGCCACGGAACTGTATCGCGCCACGCATCAGCCGGAGTACCTTGCAGGCCGCGGACCGAACGCGCCAATCATCTGATGGCTCGGCTGATCTCGAGTTGGAAAGTACCACGATTACTGGCGCGCCGATGATGGCACGCGGCCCTTCTTTCATCCGTCCGATGCCGGGCTGCCGGTTGTCAGCCTGCTCGATATGCGCAGATCGCGTCACCTGCCGCAGCAGGAACGGGTCCGGGAGCAGTGTCGACGGTCGTTGCATTTCGAGCTGTGGAGATCACAGCAGAGACGAACAATCCATTTGGCTATGCGCGGCAGTTGGTGCGCATGGGCGACGGCACGGTGCGCAGCGCGTTTTTCTTTCCCCATGACACGGAAGCCGCGCCATGGTGGCAAGGTGAGGATGCCCGGCTGGCTTCGCTGGCAGCCGCCGCGCGCATGGCCGCGCCGCTCTTCAACGACGATCCCGCGTTTCAGCACGAGCTTGAAACATATGCCTGGAACCAGCTGCACTGGATTCTTGGGACGAAATCCCTTCGACGCAAGCATGCTGATGGGCAGCGGCCACGGCAACGCTCCCTACATGTTCTTTCGCTCCTACAAGTACACCAGTGCTCCCGGCGCGATTGTCAATGGCATCACCGCTGGTTTTGACAATGAAGACGGGATCGCCTTCAACGAAGGTTTTGCTAGCACCGGCAGGACGAAGACTGGCGCTGGACGGAGGAGTGGTTGCCCCACGCGGCATGGTATCTGTACGCCGTTAGTCTGCCGCATAATTAGAAGACTCTCGGCCATTGTTTCGAGATGTCAGAAGACAGGTTGCGTTCAGAAATACACATTGTGCATAGGGTGGCCCGGGTCGCCGTAACCGATGCAACCTAGTCGATTTCACGCTCGGTTCTTCACAGTCTACGGAAAATCGGATATGGACAACAAAAGTTGCTCGCCAATATTGAGGTTTCGAACGCCGCCGCTGCAATGGGTGACACTGACACTATGGCTGTTGTTTGCATTTCAACTGAAGGCACAGCAACGCACCTCGCCGGACTTCAGCAGCATTGATCGCATCATGGCCTCGGCGATCAATGCGCACGAGGTGCCGGGAGCGGTGATTGTTATTGGACATGACGGCCATATTGTCTTCCACAAAGCCTACGGGGAGCGCTCATTGGAGCCAATCCGTGCGCCGATGACAGAAGATACCATCTTCGACATGGCGTCATTGACAAAAGTCATTGCCACTACGACGGCTGCGATGCAGCTCTATCAGCAGAGGCGATTTCGACTAAACGATCCGATATCGAAATATCTTCCCGCATTTGCCGCTAATGGGAAAAAGGACATAACGATCCGGCAGGTGATGACGCATTATTCCGGACTGCCACCGGATCTGGACCTGACAGAGCCGTGGTCGGGTAAACAAACGGCATACGATATGGCGTTTGCTGTGAAGCCTGAACGCTCGCCGGGGACCGCATTTCGCTACAGCGACATCAACTTCATCATGATGGGCGCGTTAGTTGAGAAGCTAAGCGGCATGTCGCTCGATGCATATACGGAGCAGTATGTTTTTGCTCCGATGGGAATGGATCACACACGCTTTCTACCTCCTGAATCCTGGCGTGGCGACATTGCGCCGACCCAGTATGACGAGAACCATCACATGCTGCTGGGGGTGGTGCATGATCCCACGTCCAGAAGAATGGGTGGGGTCGCTGGACACGCGGGCCTGTTTAGTACCGCCAACGACTTGTCTATTTTCGCCCAGAATTTGCTAGACCTGTTGGCGGGAAGGTCCAGCAAGTTTCCACTCAATCGATTGACGGCAGAAAAGATGACGACTCCACAGCAGCCAGCTACCAGCGTTGCGTTGCGCGGCCTGGGCTGGGACATTGAAAGTCCCTTTTCTGGGAACCGCGGCGACTTATTTCCGGTCGGCAGTTTCGGGCATACTGGCTTCACCGGGACCGACATATGGATTGACCCATGGAGCGATAGCTATGTGATTTTGCTCAGCAACCGGGTCCATCCCAACGGCGGCGTTAACACAGTTCCGCTGGAAGGAAATATTGCCAACGCTGCCGCCGAGGCGCTCGATATTCAGATTCCAGAGTCGGGTAGGGAAATTTCAAGGCTTACTGGCTACAACGAGTCACTGACGGATATGCGCCGGTGGCCGAGCCGGAACGGTACCGTGGAAACAGGCATCGATGTTCTGGAACAGGAGAACTTTGCTACACTGGCAGCGCTTGAAAGAAAGCATGGTGGGCGCCTACGCGTAGGAGTACTCAGCAACCAGACCGGACTGGACAGCCGACGGCCTGCGCACTATCGATGTATTGGTACACGACGCGCCGGCAAAGGTGCCGGGATTGACCGTGACCACGCTATTCAGTCCAGAACATGGAATCACCGGCAAGATGGATACGACGGATATTTCCGGCAGCACCGATGCGGCGACGGGATTGCCGGTTGTGAGCATCTACGGCGCAACGGCATCTGAGCGCCATCCACCGATCGACAAACTACGGCATCTGGATGCAGTGGTGATTGACCTGCGAGACGCGGGGGTGCGTTTCTATACTTACGAAACGGCGGTCGCGTACTTTCTTCAGGCAGCGGCCCATACGGGAACCGACATTGTGATCCTCGATCGACCCGATCCCATCAACGGATCGTTTGTGCAGGGGCCGGTTTCGGATACAGGGAATTCCAGTTACACCGGCTTTATGCCCCTTCCAGCACGGCATGGAATGACCTTGGGGGAATTGGCACGTTACTTTAACGGAGAGGGCCATCTAGGCGCATCGCTGACCGTGGTCCCGATGAAGGGCTGGCAGCGCGGGGATTGGTATGATGCTACCTCTCTGCTGTGGGTGAATCCATCGCCCAATTTGCGCAGTCTCAGCGAAGCTACCATGTATCCCGGCATTGGAATGATCGAGTCCTCCAACATCTCCGTAGGCCGAGGCACTGATACGCCGTTCGCATGGATTGGTGCTCCGTGGATCGACGCGACAGAGCTTGCAACTGCGCTGAATCAGCGGATGATCCCAGGTATTCGCTTCGTTCCGGTGGAGTTTACTCCAAGCGCCCCGTATCCCTACGCGGGCCAAGTCTGCCGGGGGGTCCAGTTTGTCATCACCAATCGTAATGAGCTGAATGCTCCGGAAGTCGGCATCGAGATCGCCGCAATGCTGTACAAACTGTATCCAGCCCAATACCACCTGGATTCGATCGCGCCGCTGCTGGCCAATCAAGCGACGCTGAAAGCGCTTGAAGACCACGTAGACCCTCAAACCATCGCCGACTCATGGCGGGACAGTATCGAACAGTTTAAGGAACGTCGCAAGGCCTATCTGATTTATCCGAGCGAATAGCCTGTGGAATGACTTGATGGGCTGTGAAGAAGGCGTTTACGGGAGCGATTGGAGCCTTGACGGCCAGGCGAAGCGATGGCGTCTGTTACGCTCAACTTCGGCCTGCGATCGCCTGTGATTGCAGCAATTCTGGTGAGCGCGCTGGGACTCGAACCCAGGACCCACGCATTAAAAGTGCGTTGCTCTACCACCTGAGCTACGCGCTCTCACCTTGATCCAAATTATCACAGTGAGCCGTCTCCTCCTAGGTCGCGGCGCCATCCACTTGCAGAAGCACCGCAGCAAAATCTTCCAGTTGCGGCCCACGTCGTTGCTCCGTCTTGACGTACAAGCGGAGATAGACGTGCGGCGGCCATCGCGGGTGATAGCGAGCATGGTGCACCTGTCATATTTTTCGCTCGAATCGCTGAAATATTTGTTCTGTGCGGCCGCAATCTTTGCTACTCTCGATGAAAGTTCAGACCATCCACATTGCTTTTCGCCGCTTCGGCGGTGTGTCTATTTGTGTGTTTTGACTGCTCTGGCTCTGCATCCTCTTCGGCCTATCTTTCGCCGCCACGCATAACAAATTTTTCTGGCCGCATTTGCGATTGCGACCCTCCTGTTGGTTGGGCGGCAGGATGGCGTCGTTCATGATTGGTGATTGGTCCGCCCCTTACCAAGAGCCGCAAGGAGGAATTGCATGGCCCGCCGAACCTACAAGTTCATGTTGAAAAATGCGAAGGAAATTTCTTTTGTCGGCACCCGCTACTACCCGGTGGAGGTGGACCCCAACCTCTCTCCCTATACGACCGTGCTGGCGACGATCTGGGATGAAGAAAACATGGTCGGCCAGGTGAATCAGACGGAAATTCTGGCATGGTGGTCGGAGGCGTACCACGAGCCACAGCCGGATGCCGCTGGCGAGTCTGACAAGGCGGCGTTGAAGACAACAGCGCGGCTCAACTGAGAAACCGGCTGGCGTGTTGCTCTCCAGCGAGAATTAAAGAATTTGCGGGAATGTGAAGTTGCGCGTCGCTCGCCATCCGTCAGCACTGGTCGGTGCCCTGATACACTGAACAGTTTGCTAGGGGTCCGTTGATGAGTGCGACAAAGATGACGAATGCGACCAATCTGAAACCACCTGCCAACCTCGAGGCTTTTCGACACCACGGCTGCCGACACCATGGAGTTGGTGGGGAATACGCCGATTGTCCACCTGGGTCGTATTTCGCCCGAGAACGGCGCTGCGATTTTCGCAAAATTGGAATTTTTGAATCCTGGCGGCAGCATCAAGGATCGCGCCGCGTTGGGCTTAATCCTCGACGCGGAACAGCGCGGCGTGTTGCATCCTGGCGGCACGGTTGTCGAAGCGACTGCGGGCAACACGGGCGTCGGCCTGGCGTTCATCGGCGTTCGTCGCGGCTACAAGGTTTCTCTCTTTGTGCCGGAAGGTTTTGCAGAAGAAAAATGCATTCTGATGCGCGGCTTTGGCGCGACCGTGGAACGTACGCCGGAAGACGAAGGCATGCAGGGCGCGATTCGCCGAGCACTAGATTTTGCGCGCTCGATTCCCGGGCGCATGGATGGCTCGCCAGTTCGACAATCCCGCCAATCCTGACTTTCACTTTCAGACCACAGCCCAGGAAATTCTCGATCAGATGGAGAACCGCATCGATGGCTTTGTCGCGGGAGTCGGAACCGGCGGAACCTTTACCGGAATTGCCCGCAGGCTGCGGCAAGACTTGGGCGCTGTCAAGACAGTTGCGGTCGAAACTGAAGGTTCTGTATTGCAAGGCGGTACGCCCGGCAAACACAAGGTCGAGGGAATTGGCGTCAGCTTTATTCCTAAGACGTTTGATGGATCATTTTGTGATTCCATCGTGCGAGTGACCGATCGCGACGCATTTGCCATGGTGAAAAGACTGGCCACGGAAGAAGGCGTTCTCGGCGGCTCCAGCGCTGGAGCGAACGTATTTGCGGCGTTGGAACTGGCGCGCACTATGCGACCTGGTCAGCGCATTATCACGATCATTCCAGACTCTGCCGAGCGATATCTCTCAAAGAAAATATTCGATGGCGGCCTCTAAAAATTCTCGCAACCAGCCGCTGATTTTCACGCCAAACCGGGAATTCAAGAATCTCAAGGGCACAGATCAATGTCAGAAAAGAAAAAAGGTTTTTCGACGCGCGCAATTCATGATGGACAGGCACCTGATCCGGTTACAGGCGCAGTCAACGTTCCTATTTATGCCAGCTCCACCTATGTGCAGCAGGAGATTGGCAAGAACAAAGGATACGAATATTCGCGCGTTTCCAATCCGACGCGCACGGCATTGGAGGAAAATTTCGCGTCGCTGGAAAGCGGAAGCTCAGCCCACGTTTTTGGCAGTGGAATGGCAGCCATCGCCGCGCTCTGCACCATGATGAAAAGCGGCGACCACGTTGTTTGCAGCGACAACATGTACGGTGGGACGACGCGGCTTTCAACCAGGTATTGACGCGGTATGGACTTGAGTTTACCTATGTCAACACATCCGATGCCGGCAACGTTGATCGCGCGATTCGGCCTAATACCAAGCTGGTCCATATCGAAACGCCGACCAATCCAATGCTGGCGTTGACCGATATTGCAGCCGTTGCCTCTATTTGTCACAGTCACGGTGTCGAATTAAGTGTCGACAACACATTTATGTCTCCATACTTTCAGCGACCTATTGAATTTGGCGCGGACATTGTGATGCACTCGACGACCAAGTTTCTGAATGGTCATTCCGACGGATTGGGTGGAGTTTTAGTCGGCACCAAGCCTGAGCACGCGGAGACCTTTGCCTTTGTGCAGAAATGCACCGGCGGAATTCTGTCGCCATTTGAGGCGTGGCTGCTGTTGCGTGGAGTCAAAACGCTTGCGGTGCGGATGCGCCAGCACGATGCAAATGGCCGCATCGTCGCTGATTGGCTGCAGAAACACCCGAAGGTGCAGAATGTCTATTATCCCGGGCCTTCCGGATCATCCCCAATATGAGCTGGCTAAGCGGCAGATGTCCGGCTTCGGATCGATGTTGAGTTTTGACCTGGGTTCACTCGATGCAGCGAATCGTATGCTGCGAAAGGTCGAGGTGTGCAGCCTGGCAGAGTCGCTGGGTGGAGTGGAGACGCTGATCTCCCATCCGGCATCGATGACTCATGCTGCGATTGGCGAGGAAGGCCGGCGCAAGCTCGGCATCACAGATGGACTGGTGCGCATCTCGGTTGGAATTGAGGATGTCGAGGATATCGTCGCGGACCTGGAACAGGCTCTTGACCGCGATCTGAAGCTGGCGAGTAAGGCAGAATCAATCCTTCAGCTTTTTTCGTATTTCGATATTCAACCGCTTGATCTTTTGATTCAGAGTTGAAAGAGGAATCCGAAAGGTTTCCGCCGCCTCGGTCTGGTTCCAGTTGCAGTGTTCTAGCCGATCCGTGATGATGTGTTTTTCAAATTTTCCACAATCTCGAATAGCGATGCGTCTGGATTGTGCTCCAGCAGGCCCGCCTCGTAGCTGCGTCCGGTCAATGATCGGGCAGTAGATCCTTCGGAATTGTTTGGTCCGTAGAAAGAACGACACAGCGCTCGATCACGTTTTCCAGTTCTCGCACATTTCCCGGCCAGGAATAATCGATCAGCGCGCGCATGGCTTCCGGCGAAATGGTGCGCAGGGGAAGCTGATTTTCCTCGCAAAAACGCTTCAGGCAATGGGCTACCAGCAGCGGGATATCTTCTTTTCGGTTCCGCAGCGGCGGCAGATCGATCGTGATTACGTTCAGCCTGTAAAACAAGATCTTCGCGAAATCGTCCTTCACGAACAGCAAGACGCAGGTCGGCATTGGTGGCAGCGACGATCCGCACGTCCACTTGCAGCTCCTGCACACCGCCGACCAGCATAAATTTTCGGTCCTGCAGCACGCGCAGCAACTTTGCCTGCGTGTCCAGCGCCATGGTGCCAATTTCATCCAGAAACAGCGTGCCGCCGTTGGCAATTTCGAACAGGCCCTTCTTCGAGGCGATGGCGGAGGTGAATGCGCCTTTTACATGGCCGAACAGGGTGCTCTCCAGCAGGTCCGAGGGCACCGCACCTGTGTGGACGGGGACAAATGGCTTATCGCGCCGCGGCGAATGCGAATGGATTGCTTTGGCGATCAGTTCTTTGCCGGTGCCGCTTTCACCCTGTACCAGCACAGTCGAGCGGCTGGGTGCCACTTGCCCGACCAGGTCGAGCACGCCTGCATCGGTTCGCTTTTGCCGATGATGTTTTCAAAACTGTAGCGCTGCTTTAGAGCGCGCTTCAGCTGGATGTTTTCTGTTTCCGCGCGATGCTGCCCGATGGCGCCGCGAATGTCGGCCAGCAGTTTTTCGTTGTCCCAAGGCTTCTGGATGAAATTATTGGCGCCGAAATGCATGGCTTCGACGACGTTTTGCACCGTGCCGTATGCCGTAATCATGATGACCGGCAGATTTGCATGTCGCGCGCGAATCGCCTGCAGAATTTCAAATCCGCTTTGGCCGGGGAGCGCCAGGTCCAGCAGCACCAAATCGAACACCGATTCTTCCAGAACCTTCAGGCCCTTCGCTCCATCGGGCGCGGTCACGACTTCAAAGCCTTCCAGCTCCAGCAGCAGCTGTAGCGATTCGCGAATGGCGGCTTCATCGTCGATGATGATGATGCGGAGCGGAGGGTACTGTCGGCTTTCTGAAGAGATATTTTCGTGCACAACCTCAGGCATGAACGGGCTTCCTCAATTTCGGAAATTGCAGATGGAAGTCGTGCCGCGACCGACTTTACTGTCCACCTGGATCTTGCCGGCATGTTCCTGAATAATGCCATAGCTCACAGACAGGCCGAGACCCGTCCCACGTCTCTGGCCTTCAACAACAGCGGTTTTAGTCGTGAAGAATGGATCGTAAATGCGGCGCAGATTTTCTGCCGCGATGCCGGAGCCGGTGTCCCCGATGATCACTTCGACTTGTCCATTGTCGACGGTTTCCACGCGCAGAATACCGCCCTCAGCCATCGCATCTTTCGCATTCAAGAATAAATTCAGGAACACCTGCTGCAGTTTTCCCATGTTGCCAAGAATGTCCGGCAACTCCGGCTGCAGCGCCAGATCGAGGGTGATGTTCGCGGTGTTGAACTGATGCTGCAACAGCGCCAGCGTCTCGTGCAGCACGTGGTTCACACTCACTGGCTTGAACTCGATCGTGCTGGTGCGGGAGAAATTCAGCAGGCTGTTCACAATTTCGGACGCGCGAAATGTCTGCTGAGTTATTTTGTCCAGCAGTGGAGCCGTGCGATCGTCGCTACGAATCTGCTTGGCCATCATCTGCGTGTAAGACGAAATCACAGCCAGGGGAGTGTTCACCTCGTGGGCAATCCCGGCTGCCAATAGGCCGATCGACGATAGCTTGTCAGCCTGCATCAACTGGCTTTCCAGTTGCACTCGTTCAGTAATGTCATCGACGAGGATGATGCGGCCGACGGTGGTAAAGTCTTTATCGACCAGCGGCGCAATCGTGATGTTGGCGTTGCGAATTTCTCCTGCCCGCGTTGCCAGTTGGAATTTGTAGAGATTATGTACGCCGTTTTCGTGCTTTACCCGGTCATATTCAGCCAGGAAATCGGCAGGGAATAAACTTGCAGCGGCTGATTCAACGCTTCCGACCGCGGTACCGCATACATGGATTCCATCTGCGCGTTCCAGCTATCGATGCGGTCTGCTAGATCGACGGCCAGGATGCCAATGTTGATGGACTCGACGATATTTTCGTTGAACTCTTTCAGCTGCTCGTACTCGGCAATCTTCTCTTCAAGCTTGGCGTACAGGCGTGCATTCTGGATTGCGATGCCGACATAGCTGGCCAGAGTTTCCAGCAGTTCAACATCTTCGCTGGAAAGGAAATCGCCATTGGTGGTGCGGCCCAGCCCCAGCACCGCGATAGTGCGCTGCTGCACGCGGCAGGGAAGGTAATAGTTCAGGTCCAGCAAAGAGACTGCGCGCTGCTGGCTTTCGGTCAGGTGCGGCGCGTTCTGCGTGCTTTCCAGGAAGATGTGTGAGCCGTCCTCGCGGCCATCGAAGCGAAGAAATCCTGTCTCCAGATTTTCCGAATGACTCAACGCCAGCGCGGGAATTCCATGGCTGGCCGCCAGTCGAAACTTCGTGAGTCGGGGGTCTCGTTCGTCATCGAGAAAGACGCCGACCCGGGCAACCTGCAAAATGCGAGGCAGCCGATCAACCAGGGCATTCAGCAACGCGCGCAAATCGGTTTGCGTGTTCAGGCTGCGGGCAAATTCAACCAGTGTGGCGCGTGAGTCGAGGCGCTTGCGATCGAAGACGCGGTCCACTCGATCCTGGATAGCGCGCTTGATAGGGTCGAAGACTAGCGCCGCGATGATGATCGCCGCTGCCAGTCCCCATCCTCCTGCTGCGGGCAGTCTGGTGTGCACCACTTCGCCGGCAAATGCGACCGCACCAAAATAGATGGCAACCAGCGTCCCGGTGGCCAGAGTATAGGTCACGCCGCGTTTGAAAATCAGATCGACGTCCATCAGCCGGTAGCGAACGATGGCGTAGCTGAACGTCAGCGGAAGAAAGACTTGGCACAACACGCCAATCTGGAGCAATACGTGGTGGTCGGGTTCTTCTCCTCTACTTCTAACTTTGAGCGTATTGCTGTAAATGGGCATCGTCCGTTCGGCAGCAGCAGCGCCGCGACGCCGACGGCGATGATCGCGCCGGGCACCACCGAGAACGACCCGGTCATCTCCGCGACCATGATCATGATCGCCGGCATGCCAAGCCGAGTCTGCCAAAGCACCACGTCGTCCCCACCACGACGAAGATTCCCGGCCCGTCGGGCACTCCCGGCAGACCACACAGCTCGCCTAATCGCCAGACGGCGGCGCCAAGGAAGGCCCCGATCACGATCCCGGGACCGAACAGTCCGCCGGATCCCCCGGTGCCGATCGACAGCGAAGTCGCCACGATCTTGGCGATCGGCAGCACGATGACGATCCACAGCGGGATCTGCAGTAGCGATCCGCGATCCGAGGCGAGCTGCGCGGCCGTAGCCGCTGCTGAGCACTTGGGGGGATCGCGGCCGACAACTTCGCCAGGATCCATCGAGCTGCCAGCTCCAGCACTTGCCCGCCCGGCAGCCGGTGGACGAGCGCGACGCAAGCGTGGAACGTGCGGGCGCTGATCACCAACCGCCGCCGGCGGCCAGGCCGATGACGACGAACCACAGCAGCGGCCAGGCTCTCTCGAAGCGATACTCGGCGTTCGACGATGTCGCGAACAGGGGATCGAAGCCCGGAGGGCGAGCAGCACAGCGTATGCCGTCCCCGAGGTGATGAAACCCGGCACCAGGCAGCGGTAGTCGAAGTCGTCGCGGTAGGGCGGCGATTGGCCAGCGCCGCTCCGCCCAGGGGTGCGGCGAAGATCGCGCCAATGCCCGCCCCGATGCCGAGCGCCACCGCGGTCCGGCCGTCCTCGTCGGACAGGTTCAGTCGCCGGGTCAGCAGCGGGCCAGATCCGGCCGAGATTTGGGCCGTCGGCCCTTCGCGGCCGGCCGAGCCGCCCGACCCGATGGTCAGCGCGCTGGCCACCATCTTCACCAGCACTGCGCGAAACCGGATGGCGCGCGGATCGCCATGCACCGCCTCGATGGCTTCGTCGGTGCCATGGCCAGTGGCTTCCGGAGCGAGCCGGGCCACAGTGAACGCCGACACCAGCGCCCCGCCCGTCGTCACCAACGGAATCGCCCACGGGCGCAGGGAGCTCTCCGATCCGTGGCTGCCACCCTCCCCGAGGGGTGTCGGAAGGTGATAGCCGGCCAGGTCGCCGAGCGGAAACCCCAGCGGTATACCTCAGCGCCAGATAAAAGACGACGGCGCCGAGACCGGCGACGGCACCGATCGTGATGCCCAGCACGAACCACTTGCGCCAGGTAGCCGGACTTCCTGATGGACGCGCCGAAGCGTCCGCCTGCAGGGCTCGGGGGAGCCCCCCGGGGCGCCGGGTGGGCTGCTGTTCGTCCACCGGCACTCCTAGGTGAGCCGGAATGAACGGACCTGCCGATCTCCGGCTATATGGGTAACTCGCAATTTAAGGAGATCGAAATGCCCGCTATCACTGCAGACACACTCACGCTGGCGCGGGTGCGCCCGGCCGGTCCCGCCGACACGGAGCGCGCCGTCCGATCGATCACCACCGGCCCGCGGGGCTATGAAGGCGAGGGATTTCCGGTGGTCCGCGCCTTCGCCGGGGTCAGCACCGCCGCCCTGGATCCGTTCGTGCACATGGACCAGATGGGCGCGGTGGAGTACGAGCCGGGCGAGCCCAGGGGCACCGATTGGCATCCGCACCGGGGCTTCGAGACGGTCACGTACATGATCGATGGCAAATTCGCGCACCAGGATTCGCACGGCGGCGGCGGCCTGATCACCGACGGTGGCACGCAATGGATGACGGCCGGTTCAGGCATCCTGCACATCGAGACGCCGCCCGCCGAGCTGGTGGAGCGGCGGCCTGTTCACGGGGTGCAGCTGTGGGTAAATCTGCCGCGCAAAGACAAGTTCACGACGCCCCGTTACCAGGCCATCGAGGGCACCGACGCCCAACTGCTCTCCTCCGACGACGGGGAGCGTTGCTGCGCATCATCGCCGGTGAGATCGACGGTCACCGCGGACCGGGTGTCACCCATACGCCGATCACGATTGCGCACGCAACGATCCAGGCTGGTGCGCAGCTGAACATTCCGTGGCAGCGTGAGTTCAACGCGCTGGTGTATGTGTTGTCCGGAAATGGGTATGTGGGACCGGACGCCCGCCCGATCCGCCAGGGTCAGTTGGTCGTTCTTGGGCCCGGCGACCGGATCACCGTTGGCGCGCAGCAGATTCGCGGGGAGGTTGATGTGCTGATCCTGGGGGGACGGCCTATTCGGGAGCCGGTATTCCACTACGGACCTTTCGTGATGAATTCTAAAGTCGAATTGATCAAGGCGATCGAGGACTACCAGACAAAAAAGTTTGGTCAAGTCCCGCCGAACGCACTAAGGCCACACCGCGGCGATGGCACAATCCAATAATGCCGACGACGGATTCCAGGGCAAATCGAAGGCCTGGGCGTCCCCCCGCGGCGAAGGCCGACGAGACGCGTCAGCGCATTGTGCGCGCTGCGCGTGAGGTGTTCAGCGAGCGTGGCTACGACGGTGCGACTTTCCAGGCGATTGCCGTGCGCGCCGATCTGACTCGCCCTGCGATCAATCATTACTTCTCCAATAAGCGACTGCTGTACGCCGAAGTAGTTGACCAAACTAATGATCTCGTCGTCACGACCGGCATCGAACAGGCCAAGCGCGCGACCACGCTGATGAGCCGGCTGACGGAATTCATGGGCGTGGCGATGCATGCTAGTTCCGAGAATCCTTCGGTGGCAGCGTTCCTGGTCACCGCCGTGCTGGAATCGGAGCGGCACCCGGAATTGGGCCGGTCAGAAAATGACGCTGTCGTAAATAGTCGGGAATTTTTAAATTGGGCCGTTAGGGACGCTATCGAGCGCGGAGAGCTCAAAACAGACACGGATGTCCCATCGTTGGCCGAGACGCTGTTAATCGTGCTCGTTGGCGTGGGCTTCTACGCCGGCTATCTCCGCGACTATCAAGAGATGCGGGCCGTCATCGAGACCATGCGCCAGTTGCTCGAGGGTGCGTTCTGGGAGGACGGCGCCTGACCGACCTGGGTCGCGGCTAGGCGCCTACCGGCACGGTGATGTGGCCCACAAAGCGCATAGGCTAACTAACTTATTCGGGTACTATTGGCGAGAACATGACTGATCTCGACGACCCGTCTTCGTTGCCCCCCTCCTTACGAACTGCCGGCGACAGCTGGGCCATCACCGAACTGGTTGGCGCCACTGCCCTGGGAGTCGCGGCCGCTCGCGCCGCCGAATCGGCCGGGGCCGACCCGTTGATCCGCGACAACTTCGCCGGGACCTTGGTGTCCTCGGCTGGCCCGGCCTGGGCCCGGCTGGCCGACCCCGAGCTGGCCTGGCTCGACGACGACCAGCACGGCAAACGCGTGCACCGGCTCGGCATCGACTACCAGGCCGTGCGCACCCACTTCTTCGACGAGTACTTCGGCGCCGCCTCTAGCGACGGCATTCGTCAGGTGGTCATCCTCGCGGCAGGGCTGGACTCACGCGCGTATCGGCTGGAGTGGTCGGCGGGCACCACGGTCTACGAAATCGACCAGCCCAAGGTGCTGGAGTTCAAGACCGGCGTCCTCGAAGCCCATGGCGCGGTTCCCGCGTCCCAGCGGCGCCCGGTGCCGGTGGACCTGCGCGACGACTGGCCGGGCGCGCTGGCGGCCGCCGGGTTCGATCGCACCCAACCGACCGCGTGGCTCGCCGAGGGCCTGCTGCCCTACTTGCCGGGCGACGCCCAGGATCGGCTGTTCGAGCAGTTCACAGCGCTGAGTGCGCCACGTAGTTGCGTTGCGATCGAGGTGTTCGGTGTCAATTCCAATGCGAACACCAACCGCTGGAAGCGGATGCGTGAGCGGCTGGGACTGGATGTCAACGTCGAGGCGTTGACCTTTCACGAGCCCGACCGTTCCGACGCCGCTGCCTGGCTGACCGAGCACGGCTGGCAGGTACACAGCGTCGACAACCGCGACGAGATGGCGCGGCTGGGCCGCGCGGTACCGGAAGACCTCACCGACGAGGCAGTCCGCAGCACGCTGCTGCGGGCGCGTCTCACATTGAATTAAAAGGAGCGAAGCGATGAGTTCACTACGCACTCATGACGACAGCTGGGACATCAAGACCAGTGTCGGAACGACGGCGGTAATGGTTGCGGCGGCGCGGGCCGTCGAAACCGAGCAGCCCGAACCGCTGATCCGCGATCCGTACGCCAAACTGCTGGTCACCAGCGCGGGCGCCGGCGTGATGTGGGAAGCCATGCTTGACCCGGAGCTCGCGGCGAAAATCGAGGCGATCGACGCCGAATCCGCGGCGCACCTGCACCACATGCGCGGCTATCAGGCGGTGCGGACGAACTTCTTCGACACCTATTTCCTCGATGCCGTCGCGATCGGAATCCGGCAGGTGGTGATTCTGGCGTCCGGGTTGGACTCGCGTGCCTACCGGCTGGACTGGCCGGCAAGCACCACGGTCTACGAGATCGACCAGCCCCAGGTGCTGGCCTACAAGTCCACGACGCTGGCCGACAGCGGCGTAACGCCTTCGGCCGATCGCCGCGAGGTGGCCATCGACCTGCGGCACGACTGGCCGGCCGCGCTGCGCGCCGCAGGTTTCGACCCAACGGTGCCGACCGCATGGCTGGCCGAGGGGCTGTTGATGTACCTGCCGGCCGAAGCGCAAGACAAGTTGTTCACCCAGATCGGCGAGTTGAGTGCGCCCGGGAGCCGGGTCTCGGCCGAAACCGCGCCCTCGCACGCCGACGAACGCCGGCAGCAGATGCGGGAGAAGTTCAAGAAGGTCTCCGAAGAGCTGGGGCTCGAGCAGCAGAGCATCGACGTCGGCGAGCTGATGTACCGCGACGAACACCGCGCCGACGTCACCGAGTGGCTCAACGACCACGGCTGGCGCGCGACCTCGCAGGCGTCGGCCGACGAGATGCAGCGGCTGGGCCGCTGGATCGAAAATGTCCCGATGGCCGACGACAAGGAAGCCTTCTCCGACTTCGTGGTCGCGGAGCGCTTGTAATGCCGCGCACCGCGGACGACTCCTGGGACATCGCCACCAGCGTCGGAGCTACCGCGGTCATGGTCGCACTGGCCCGCGCACGCGAAACCGCCAGCGCAGACCCGCTGATCCGCGACCAGTTCGCCGAGCCGCTGGTGTCGACGCCCGAGCTCGAGTCGGTGCGGGAACAGGTGGCGGCCTGGTGGGCCGGCGACCTAGAGGACGAGGTCGACTACGCGGTAGGCGCCCAGCAGATGATCAACTACCAGGCGGTGCGCACCCACCACTTCGACGCGTACTTCGCCGAGGCGACGTCAGCGGGTATCCGGCAGGTGGTGATCCTGGCGGCCGGTCTGGATTCGCGCGCATACCGGCTGGCGTGGCCGGACGAGACCGTCGTGTACGAGATCGACCTGCCCAAGGTGCTGGAGTACAAGGCCGAGACGCTGGCCCGGCACGGTGCCGAGCCGACGACGGAGCGCCGAGCAGTGCCCGTTGACCTGCGTGACGATTGGCCGCAGGCGTTGCGCGACTCCGGTTTCGACCCGGCCCGTCCGACGGCGTGGCTGGCCGAAGGGCTGTTGCCCTTTCTGCCCGCCGACGCGCAGGAAGCGATGTTCGACTCGATTGACCAGCTGAGCGCGCCCGGCAGCCGGGCGGCCGTCGAAATATTCGGTGCCGACGAAGAGAAGCGCAAAGAGGCCGAAGCGAAGTGGGCGGTGTTGCGGGCCAAACGCGAGGCCCGCGGCGAGGACACCTCGTTCAACCCGTTCGACCTCTGGTTCGATCACGGGGGCCGCTCCGAGCCGGCGGATTGGTTCGCTGCGCGGGGCTGGGCCACCGTGTCGGTGAGTGGGCGCGACGAAGCGGTGCGGCTGGGCCGAACGCCGCAGTCGGATGCGCGGCCGTTCGTGAACAGCTTCGTCACGGCGACCAAGCCGTGACCCTGCCCTGATCCAATCCTGACTCAGCCCGGGCTTCTCGGGCCACCTGGGCGAATCCTTTCTATTGCTCTCCCAACCGGATGGTTAGCATTGCGGTTATCGCCGTGTGCAAGGGAAGGACGCTCATGACCACCGAATCGGTCGCACCGAAGACGCAAGAATCCGAGCAGAAGACCTCAACCGGCTCCCCAACTGGAGTGGCTGAAACGGTGGCCCGGCTGCGCAGGACCTTCGCCAGCGGGCGGACCCGCAGTGTCGAGTGGCGCAAGCAGCAGTTGCTGGCGCTGGCGGCGTTGATGGAGGAGAACGAGGACGCGATCGCCAAGGCGCTCGCCGAGGATCTGGACCGCAACCCGGTTGAGGCGTTCATCGCCGACGTCGCCACGACCGCCGGCGAAGCGAAGTACGCGGCGAAGAAGGTACGCAAATGGATGCGCCGCAAATACCTGTTGCTGGAACTGCCGCAGCTGCCCGGCCGCGGCTGGGTGGAGTACGAGCCCTACGGCACGGTGCTGATCATCGGCGCCTGGAATTACCCGTTCTACCTCACGCTGGGCCCGGCGGTCGGCGCGATCGCCGCGGGAAACGCCGTGGTGCTGAAGCCGTCGGAAATCGCCGCCGCGTCGTCACGGTTGATGGCCGAGCTGGTTCCGCGGTACCTCGACCGCGACGCGATCGCGGTGATCGAGGGCGACGGCATGGTGAGCCAGGAGCTGATCGCCCAGGGCCTGGACCGCGTCATGTTCACCGGTGGCACCGAGATCGGCCGCAAGGTCTACGAGGGCGCCGCCCCGCATCTGACCCCGGTCACCCTTGAGCTCGGCGGCAAGAGCCCGGTGGTCGTGGCGGCCGACGGCGACATTGACGTCGCGGCCAAGCGGATCGCCTGGATGAAGATCCTCAACGCGGGCCAGACCTGCGTCGCCCCCGACTACGTGCTGGCCGACGCTACGATCCGCGACGAGCTCGTCGACAAGATCGGTGCCGCCCTCACCAAGTTCCGCTCTGAGGAGGACCAGGCGGGAATGCGCATCGTCAACCAGCGTCAGTTCGACCGGCTTAGCGGCTACATCTCTGCGGCGGAGTCCGACGAAAAAAGCCGCGTCGCCGCCGGCGGCAAGTGCGACGCGTCGAACCTGCGCATCCAGCCCACCGTGGTCGTCGACCCCGACCCGGACGGTCCGTTGATGAAGAACGAGATCTTCGGGCCGATCCTGCCGGTGGTCACGGTCAAATCCCTGGACGACGCAATCGGTTTCATCAACGCGCGGCCCAAGCCGCTGTCGGCGTACCTGTTTACCAAGTCGCGTGACACCCGCGAGCGGTTCATCAAGGAGGTGCCGGCCGGCGGCATGCTGGTCAACCACGTCGCCTTCCAGGTATCGACGGCCAAGCTGCCGTTCGGCGGCGTCGGGGCGTCGGGTATGGGTGCGTATCACGGTAAATGGGGATTCGACGAGTTCAGCCATCGCAAGTCGGTGCTGACCAAGCCGACCCGGCCCGACTTCTCGAGCATCATCTACCCGCCTTACACGGAGCGCGCGTTCAAGCTTGCGCGCCGCATGTTCTGATTGTTGTTCGCCTCGAATTGCTCTGTCAGAAAGGAACCTGATGCCAGGAGTGCAGGATCGTGTCGTCGTCGTCACCGGAGCCGGTGGGGGATTGGGTCGTGAGTACGCCCTGACTCTCGCCCGGGAGGGCGCCAGCGTCGTCGTCAACGACCTCGGAGGATCCCGCGACGGCACCGGCGCCGGCCACAACATGGCCGATGAGGTGGTCAAGGAGATCAAGGACGCGGGTGGGCGTGCGGCCGCCAACTACGACAGCGTCGCCACCGAGGACGGCGCGGCCGGCATCATCAAGACGGCGCTCGACGAGTTCGGCGCCGTGCACGGTGTGGTGAGCAACGCCGGGATCCTGCGCGACGGCACCTTCCACAAGATGACATCGGAGAACTGGGACGCCGTCCTCAAGGTGCACCTCTACGGCGGCTACAACGTAATCCGCGCGGCCTGGCCGCACTTCCGTGAGCAGAGCTACGGCCGCGTCGTCGTCGCCACCTCCACCAGTGGGTTGTTCGGAAACTTCGGTCAAACGAACTACGGCGCGGCCAAGCTCGGGCTGGTCGGCCTGATCAACAGCCTGGCGCTCGAGGGTGCCAAGTACAACATCCACGCCAACGCGCTGGCGCCCATCGCCGCGACCCGGATGACCCAAGACATCCTGCCGCCCGAGGTGTTCGAGAAGCTGACCCCGAACTATGTCGCACCGGTGATTGGTTACCTGTGCACCGAGGAATGCCCGGACAACGGAGCGGTCTTCATCGTCGGCGGTGGCAAGGTGCAGCGCACCGCGCTGTTCCAGAACGATGGCGTTACTTTCGACAAGCCGCCGTCGGTGGACGATATCGCTGCCCGGTGGGCCGAGATCACCGACCTGTCGGCCGCCAAAAAAGCCTCGTTTAACCTCTAGGGCAGCCGCTCACATATGAAAGCCTGTGTCGTAAAGGACCTTTCGGGACCCTCCGGAATGGTCTATAGCGACATCGACGATGTCACCGGAGATGATGACAACATTGTCATCGATGTTCGCGCTGCCGGCGTGTGTTTCCCTGACCTGCTGTTGACGAAGGGCGAGTATCAACTGAAGTTGCCACCGCCCTTCGTTCCCGGCATGGAAACCGCAGGGGTGGTCCGGTCCGCGCCAGAGAATTCGGGTTTTCAAGTGGGCGAACGAGTTTCAGCGTTCGGAGTGCTCGGTGGCTACGCCGAGCGGGTGGCGGTCCCTGTTGGCAACGTGGTCCGCAGTCCGGCGGAACTCGATGATGCTCAGGCGGTTTCGCTGCTGGTGAACTACAACACCATGTATTTTGCGCTGGCTCGTCGCGCCGCGATGCGGCCGGGTGACAGCGTGCTGGTACTGGGCGCTGCGGGTGGGGTCGGCACGGCGGCCATTCAGATCGCCAGGGCGATGGGCGCCAGCCAGGTGATAGCCGTGACGCACCGCCAAATGGCGACCGACTACGTCGCGTCGCTCGGCGCCGACGAGGTGCTGCTGCTGACGGACGACTGGGCGCAGCAGGTGCGCGAGCTCACTCACGACCGGGGCGTCGATATCGTCGTCGATCCCATCGGTGGCCCTACGTTCGACGACGCGATCCGCGTGCTGGCCGTCGAAGGCAAGCTGCTGGTGATCGGCTTTGCGGCGGGCGGCGTCCCCACCGTCAAGGTCAACCGGCTGCTGCTGCGTAACGTCAGCGTGGTGGGCGTGGCGTGGGGCGAGTACCTCAACAAGGTTCCCGGTTCGGCGGCCCTGTTTGCCTCGGGACTGGGCCAGCTGGTCTTCCTGGGGCTGAAACCGCCGCCGCCGCAACGCTATCCGTTGTCGGAAGCCCAGGCGGCGTTGCAGTGCCTCGCCGACGGTGGTGTGCTCGGCAAGCTGGTTCTCGAGCCGTAGGAATCAGCGAGACCGGGCCCGGCTTATCCGCCAACCGGCTCAATTAGAGGGCTGCCACCAGCACTAGAAGCTCAAAACCACCTGCGAGTGTGAGCAATCCCGTGTCGGCAGCAATCGGAGCGACGAGTGCATATTCCAATCCGCCGAGAACGTTCCCGTTGATCGCTTGCTGGATCCCGCTCAGGAACAAGTTGACGTCGTAGGCGGGGAACACTGTAACGACGCCATTCACGATGTCTGCCGTCGGAAGCAAAGCGGCGTAAAGATGCGCGGCAGTTCCCGAGATCTCGTTGGCGACATTGGTGACCGCCCCCTGGATGGTCTCGATAATGCTGTCGGGCGAGGACAGCGCCGACGTCAGCGCGGACAGATCCGCTGCGCCCGTTCCCGTCATCGACGTCAGCGAGTGGGACAGGCTGGCCAGCGACACGCCCGAGGCTTCTGCGTGGATGTCGCTGACGAAAGCGTGGGCTCCCTGCTGGGCTCCGTTGACCAGATCCTGAGCGATCAGGGCCTGGCTCACGTGGGGGAACAGCCCGAAGTAGGTCTGCACATCCGCCGGCCCCTGGCTCCAGCCGAAGTTGGGGTTCCCATAGCCCAGGTTGACGATCGTCGTCAGATCGGGCTGGAGCAGGTCGGCGATTGGGTTGCCGATGACCGGTATTGCACGCACCGGATCCAACAGCGGCAGCCCGTTCTGCGTGGTGTACATGTAGTAGTTGGTAACGCCGGTGTAGCCCGGCGAGGTCGGCAGTTGCTGAATGTTGAAGCCAGGGGGAAGCGCCGACGGATTTCCCGGATAGGTGTTGTGCACATAGTAGATGCCCGCAAAGGCGTTCAGGTCCGAAATCAAGTTGATCGGGTATTGCGGGAAGTCGGCGAATCCGTCGTATTCCAGCGAGTAGACGTTGGTCGGGTAGATGGTGTTCGAGGGAGTCGCGCCGTAGAACGTGAACCCCAGACTTGGAATCTGTAGTGGCTGACCCGCCGGGAAGCCCGGGAACCGCGCCAATATGCCGCCGTTGGGATTCATCTCGTCAGCCACCAGGACGAAGCCGAGTTGATTTGCGCTCGGCGGGCTTGGGTTGAGCAAGGGGTTCGCGAGGTTCTCCATTTCCAGCGAGGCGATGTCGGCGCTCTGCGATGTGCCGAAGACGGCAACGCTGCCGGAGGGGTTGGCGGCGAGCGTGTTTTTGATCGCGCTGTCGAGAATCTGCAGGCCCTGCGCCACCGAAGCGTCGAGGGTCAAGCTCTTGACACCGGTGAGCGGGTATAAGCCCTCGGGGGTGACCAGGGCATGCGCATTGGAGGGAAGCACAGTAAAAATTTGGTTGAAATAGTTGAGCGCAGCGGTAACCGAGGACGGCGGGGGTATCGGCTGGCCGCTGCCGCCGATGACTAAACCAACGGTCGTTCCCTGCAGTGGCGGCTGAACCACCAATGGCGTCGGTGAGCCGCCCCCCGGCAGCGCAGGGGTCGCGCCGCCACCGCCCAGCAACGACCGGACGGGTGCGGTGAGCGGTCCCAGCGCGCCAGCGATCGCGCTGGCGTTTGCGGCCTCGGCGGCCGCGTATGCGTTCCCAGCGGAGGCCAACGCCGCGGCGAAATCCTCATGAAAAATCGAAGCTTGAGTGAGGACGGCTTGATACTCCTGGGCGTAGCTGCCGAACAGCTTTGCGGCCGCCGCTGACACCTCATCGGCGGCGGCTGCCGCCACACCGGTGGTCGGGCCCGCGGTGGCCGCTTTGGCCGCGCTGATCGCCGATCTAATTTCCGCTACGCTTCCGGCGGCCGTGTTGATCAATTGCGGTTCCGTGAGCAAGCCCGTCATCGGCTGTTCCCTTCACGACCAGGGGTATTCGTCTGTGATACCGACGCCGCCGTGAAACCGATGACCCGGCGAACCCGGCCATCGCGGTGCCGGCATTAGGTAGCTTAGAGCGACCTCGTCAGTATGTCTTCGGTTTACCTCTGTTCTCGATTATCTCGACCGCCCATTCCGCGTTGTTGCCGCCCTGTATTCCCGGGATGGAAATCGCGGTTGTCGTCGGGCCGGCTTCGGCCACGTCGGGATTCCTTGTGGGCTGAATGGTTTTCAGCGTTCGGAGTTCTCGACGGCTACTCGGAGCGGGTGGCTGTTCCGGTGGCCAACGTGGTCCGCAGTTCGGCGGAACTCGATGACGCTCAAGCGGTTTCGTTGGGCTGGGGGGTGCGACAGACCCAGGGTCGGGGCGTCGACATCGTCGTCGATCCCATCGGTGTCCGACCTCCGACGACGCGATTCGTGTGCTGGCCATCGATGGCGCGTAAAACGTTCGCGGCCAGGCCGTATGGCTCTTGCGCTGGTTTCTTGTAGCTGTAACCGACTCCGCCGCAGCGCTATCCGTTGTCGGAAGCCCAGCCGGCGTTGCAATGTCTGGCCGACGGCGGTGTGCTGGGCAAGCTCGTCCTCGAGCCGTAGGAATCTACAGGGTCACACCCCCGGGCGGCGCAGGTGGTACATCCTTGATGACGTCAATGATCTGTTGGAGCGCGTGCTCGATGACTCGGAGTTCGAAGCCGCCGAAGAGCGTCAACAATGCCGTGTCGGCAGCAAGCGGCGCGCCGAATGCGTAGACCAGCCCGCCAACCAGGTCACCGTTGAGCGCCATCTGTATCCCGCTCAAAAACAGGTCGAAGTCATAGGCCGGGACAGAGGTCAACAGCGCATTGGCGATGTCAGCTGTGGGAAGCAGGGTGGCGTAAGCGTCCGACGCCACAGCCGAAACCGTGTTGGCGAAGCGGGTGTTCGCCGTCTGCAGGGCCTGGATAAAGCTGTCGGGCGAGGACAGCGCCGACGTCAGCCCCGTCACACCCGTTGACAGGTGGCCGGACACCGATCCGATCGTCGACGTCAGTGGTGGGAGGTGCGGGGGCGACGCGATCAGTCCCCTGACGTCGGCCTGGAAAGCGCCCACCCCCTGTGGGGCTGCAGTGGCCAGAGCGCTGACAATCTCGTGTGCGGGAACCGGCGGGAGCACGCCGAACGGCGTGGCAACATTCGGCGGACCGGTCGCCCAGCCCTGAGTGGTGCTGCCGTAGCCCAAGTCGACGAGGACGGTTAAGTCCGGTTGGAGCAGGTCTGCGATTGGTTTGCCGACGACCGGTATCGCACGGACCGGGTCCAAAAGTGGCAGACCCTGCAGGGCCGGCGACAGCAGATCCGAAGTCGGAACAATGAAGTACTCGGTCTGGGTGGGGCCGACCGTATTCGTCAGTTGAACAGCGTTCGCGATCTCGGTGGGCGTGAGGAACGGATATTGGCCGTGCAGGGTGATGATGCCGATAAAGGCGTTGAGATCGGAGAAGACGTCGATCGGGTATTGCGGGAAGTCGGCGAAGCCGTCGTATTCGATCGTGTAAATCCTGGTCGGGAACGAATTGTCCGGAGTCGCGGTGCCGAACGTGAAGCCCAGACTCGGCAGGCTCAGACCTGGGAAGCGGGCCAGCAGGCCACCGTTGGGATTCGACACATCACCGACGAGTGTGAAGTTCAGGTTCACACCGCTGGGCAGCAAGCTCCCACCTAGGGTGTTGGTGGGGTTGAGCGCCTGCATTTCCAGGGACACGATGGCGGCGCTCTGCGAGTAGCCGAAAACGTTGATCTGGTTGCCCGAGCCGGGGGTGGCCAACGACTGGATCGCGTTATTCAGGATCGTGAGGCCCTCACTCACCGACTCGTTGAAGGGCAGGCTTTTGACTCCGGTAAGCGGATATAACCCCTCGGGCGTGTTCACGCCCACGTTGGTGCCGGCGCCATAGAAGGGGTCGATGAATAAGGGAGGAATTCCTTTTATATACGGCGGCGGAGGTATCGGGAGTCCGCTGGCACCCAAGACCAACGTCGTGACGGTACCGACCGGGTCCGACAGTGCCTTTATTATCGGCATTATCGGCGCTGCGGCGCCTCCGATGGCCACCGTGGCGGAGGCAGCGGTGCCGCCCATTAGCGACTGGGTGATCGAACCCAGAGCCCCCTTGGACGCGGCGGCGGCATTGGCGATCTCGGTCTCGGCGTAGGCGAGCCCTCCGGCGGCCAGTGCCTGGGTGAACTGCTCGTGAAACGCCGCCGCCTGCTTGATGACCGCCTGATACTCCTGGGCGTATGAGCTGAACAGCCTCGCAGTGGCCGCAGATACCTCGTCTTGCGCTGCTGCGACCAGGCCCGTTGTCGGGCCCGCGGCGGCCGAAGTGGCCGCACCGATCGTCGAACGAATTTCCGCCACGTCCGCAGCAGCCGCCACCACCACTTGCGGCTGCGTGAGCAAGCTCGTCATCGGCTATTCCTTCACGACCGCTTGTCTTCACCGGGCCACCGCGGAGCCGGCGCTAGTCAGCTAAAGACTCACTCCGAATGCGTTCAATATCACTTCAAGCTCGATACCACCTGCGAGTGTGAGCAATCCCGCGTCGGCAGCAAACGGAGCGACGAGCGCATATTGCAATCCACCAACAACGTTCCCGTTGATCGCTTGCTGGATCCCGCTCAGGAACAGGTTGACGTCATAGGCCGGGAGAACGGTAATCAGCGTGTTCACGATGTCTGCTGTCGGAAGCAGAGCTCCGTAAAGATTCGCGGCGGTACTCGAGAACCCGTTGGCGAAGTTGGTAACTGCCCCCTGGATGCCCTCGATGACGCTGTCGGGCGACAGGCTCGCCGCCAGCGCGGACGTCAGCGCGGGCACCGACACTTGGCCTCCGCCCGTTGCCGTCAGCGACGCCAGCGAGTGCGAAACGCTGGAAAGCGACACGCCCGTGGCTTCTGCATGGATGTCGCTCACGAAGGCGGTGGTGCCCTGATGCGCTCCGGCGAGCAGATCTTGCGCAATAACTGCCTGGCTGACGTGCGGGAACAGCCCGAAATAGGTCTGCACGTCCGCAGGTCCAGTCGAATAGCCAAAGTTGGGGTTCCCGTAGCCCAGATTCACGATCGTGGTCAGATCCGGTTGCAGCAGGTCGGCGAGCGGATTGCCGATGACCGGTATCGCACGCAGCGGCTCCAGCAGCGGCAGGCCGTTCGGCGTGGTGATCATGTAGTAGTTGGTAACGCCGGTGTAGCCCGGCGACGTCGGCAATTGCTGAATGGCGTAGCCAGGGGGCAGCGACGACGGATTCAGCGACGGATAGGTGCCATGCACAAAGGCAATGCCGGCGAAGGCATTCAGGTCGGAAACGACGTTGATGGGGTATTGCGGGAAGTCGGCCCATCCGTCGTATTCCAGCGTGAAGATGTTGGTCGGGTAGATGGTGTTCGAGGGCGTCGCGCCGTACAACGTCAACCCCAGAGCCGGGAGCTGCAGTGGCTGACCATTCGGGAAGCCCGGGTAGCGCGCGAAAAAGCCGCCATTGGGATTCATCTGATCACCCAGCAGGGTGAAGCCGAGTTGGTTTGCGGTCGGCGGAGTCGGGTTGAGCATGGGGTTCGCCAGGTTCAACATTTCCAGCGACGAGATGTCGGCGCTCTGCGAGTAGCCGAGAATGGCAACGCTGCCCACGCCCGGCGTGGCTAGCGTGCTTTTGATCGCGCTGTCGAGGATCTGCAGGCCCTCGCTTATCGACGTGTTGAGGGGCAAGCTCTTGAGAATGAGGGGGTAGTAGCCCTCGGGCGTAAACAGGGGATTTGCGTTCGAGGGCGAGCACATTGAAGTTGTGGTTGATGTAGTTCAGAGTGGCGGTGATGTAGGAAGGCGGCGGTATCGGCAGACCGCTGCCGCCCATGATCAAACCAATGGTCGTTCCCTGCAGTGGCGGCTGCACCACCAATGAAGTCAGTGTGGGTGCCGCCCCAGAGGTGGCGCTGGCGTTCGCGGCCTCGGCCGCTGCATAGGCGTTCCCGGCGGACGCCAGCGCCGCAGCGAACTCCTCATGGAACGCGCCTGCCTGCGTCAGGACCGACTGATACTCCTGGGCATATGCGCCAAACAATTTTGCGGTGGCCGCTGACACCTCGTCTTGGGCCGCTGCCGCCAGACCGGTTGTCGGGCCGGCGGCGGCGGCTTTGGCCGCCCCGATCGCCGACTTGATTTCCGCTACGCTCGCGGCAGCCCCGTCCACTAATTCCGGTTCGGCGATCAAGGTTGTCATCGGCTGTTCCCTTCGCGACAGGGGTATTCGACTGTGGTGACGACACTGTGAACCCGATGACCCGGCCAGCTCGGCCATCGCGGTGCCGGCACTCAGTACACTAGGCCGACTTCGTTAGTATGTCTGCGTTTTCACCTCTGTTTTCACACCCGTTCCGGCAGTCTTGGGTGGGTGTGACAACCCGGTCGGGACAGCGTGCAACGCCATATGTCGCCGGCTCTGGCGTGGGGCTTGGCGTTGCTGAAATCGCGAACGACCGATCGGGCCGCATCGAAGAAAACTATGCCTTCGAAACCGCCTGCAAGCGTGAGTACGGCCGGACGGTCCGGGCGTTGTCGCGCGTTGAGGCCGCAGGGGACCGATTCGTCAGTCGATCCTGCCAGTCAGGTCGAACTCAGCCAGCGTCTGCGCAGCCAGCTCACGCAACGCGGGCTTTGTGTTCTCGGCGCCCGGTTGGTAGGCGGAGACGGTGATGTGAATAATCTTTCCGCCGCAGCGCCAAGACTGCACAGTCATTTGGCCGCCTGTTCGCTCGAGCCATTGTCGACTTTCGTGTTGGGCAACCACGCGTGTCAGGGCGAGCTCGCCGTGGGTGCCATCGAGCCGGCACACCAGCGGGCCGAAGTCGCCCATGTTGGAGCAAAACACCGGGACATCGGGGTCGGCAGGCATCGCATCGTTCATCCGTCTCCACGCCCGCTTCGGCGTGAACGAGGCCAGCCAGAGGAACTTTAATGAGTCATCAGGCGTCTCCCGCAGAGTCGTCAGCGCCTGCTTGATGGCGGCGCGAGCGTCGCGCAGATCCGTCGTTACCCCCGTCGGGTCGACGCTGACGGTCGAAAACGACATTGCGTTCGCGCGCGTATCACCCTCGGCGCGGTTGCTGATAGGGAGTTGCAAAGTGACGGCGCCGTCGCGGGCACGTCGGCGCCCCATGCGCTCCCCGAGCTTCGCGACGAACCCGGCGACTAGCGTATTAGTGGTTCCGCCAAGAGCCTTCGCACGGGCATCCCAGTCATACAGGTCGACGTGGATCGCGACAGTCGGCACGACGACAGGGTCATCGCCGTCGGCTCCACGGGGGGCGACGGGTCGCGGCGCCGATGATTGGGCAATATCCTGCCGGCCACGGGCCTGTTTTCGCGCCAGTTTTGCCACCGCGACAAGCGCCCGGGCAACCTCAGGTGCGTCCCGGGCTGTTTGGCGGGCATCCTGGACCACCGCACGTGTTCGAGCGCGGGAACGCGGCGGTGGGTAGCCAAGATCGCGCGTGTTGCCCAGGAACGCATCAGTTAGCGCGATGGCGAGCCCGAGGCCGTCGAGCAGGTAATGGGAATGCACCAGGCTAACCGCAGTCGAGCCGTCCGTCAGGGGAAGCACACCGAGATGCCAGCCGGGCCCCCATTCCGGATCAATAGGCAGTTGTGAGCGTTCATCGGCCCAGTCGCTGAGTTCAGCACGTGGACGGGCGCACTCAGCGATATCGATCTCCGACGGCCCCCGATCTAAGACCCACCGATTCCGGGCGAACGGCAGCGGCGAACGCTCGATGCGCCGTCCCAACAACCGGCAACCGAGATTGTGGTGGAAACGCCTCAGCCCGTCGAGATCGATAGCGTGCTCGTAATCCCACACGCACTGGATGACTAGGTTTCGGCCGATGGCGTGATGCTGCGCAAACATGCCGTGGTCCATGTGCGTGAGCCGATTATCCGGCCGCGCATCGCCGTTAGATGCGCGGCTCTCTAAGGATGCGCGTGCACGACGTATCCGGGCCGGCACTGATCAGCCTCCGATGACCGAGGATTCGCCTGTGGTGCCGGGTGGGGCGTGCACCTGGCCGCAAAGGACAACGCTGCGCGGGACGGCGCCGGCCTCGGTGGGGTCGAACCAACTCATCTCATGAGACTAGCCCATCGATAACGGCTAACGGCCAGCCGGCGAGTGTGCCCCATAAGCTGAGGCGCATAGCCAATTCCCCAGCGGGCCTGTCTCATTGGAGGTGTCCACGCTGATGCGTAGCCCGTCGATCACACTGCGGGCGTATGCCCGACTTCGACCAAAGCGCAGCGGAAGCTGCAACGGCGCCACCGGATAGTCACCGGAAGAATTCGGGGGCCGGCCTCGCTGGCGAACTGCGCTGGGTAGCGGAGCTGAGTCCGGCGGCGATAGCGCCGGGGTCTATTCTGCCGCTGAGCCGGAGCCGGAGCCGGAGCCGGAGCCGGAGCCGGAGCCGGAGGCGCGCTGGCGCGCAGCGCAGGGCAGGATCTTCTTCGTTCTGTCCGGCGACAGCGCGGATCGATCAACGCGCGCAGTTGTGCTCGTGACCGCCGCCGCGCAGAACGGGACTGCGGCCCGCCCGTTCGCTCTGTTCGTGTTGGGCGTGAACCGATCCGGAACGTCGGCTATCGCGCGGGTTCTCTCGCTATGCGGCGGTGCGGCAACCCGCTTGGCTATTGGGAGCCGCGCGCGACCCACCGTCTCAACTATGCAATTCTCCGCCGCCACCATAGCGATGGTTTGGCCCGACATTGCGCTTGCAAGAGGAAGGTGCGTTCGACCCCGACCAGAATGCCGCCTGCATCGCTGGCATCCAGGAGTTTCTCACTACCCTGCCGCCCGCGCCGCTCGTGGTCATCAAGGACCTGAACATAACGGCGCTGTCCGGCCTGTGGTTCGAGGCAGCGCGCCTGGCCGGATTCGACATCGTGGCCGTGATTGCGGTGCGCCACCCGCAGGAGGTCAGCGGGTCGCTCGCGGCGTTCAATCGAACGTCGCCGGAGCTCTCGAGCGCCTTGTGGCTGAAATACACTCTGCTCGCCGAGAGGCACACGCGCGGCCTGCGGCGCGTCTTCGTCGAGTACACCAATCTCTTGGGCGACTGGCGTCGGGAAATTGCGCGGATTTCCGCGGCGCTCGCGATCGATCTCAACACCCGGGATGAGGACGCAATTGAGGAGTTTCTGCCGGATCTTTACCGGCAGCGACACCGCGGCCCGGTGACGGAGTCCTTCGGCTCAGGCTGGATTTCCACGGTGTATGACGCGCTGCGCGCGGCCGCGCGGGACGTGCCGTGGGATCAGTCTGCGCTGGATCGTGTTTTCGAGGCGTATCGGGCGAGCGAATTCGGTTTTCGGACGGCGTTCGAGGATTTCCACCGTCTCCACAAGTTCAATTGGCTCATCAGGCCGTCCATCCTGAACCTGATCTACGAAGTCCTCGCGATGGCTCACCGGCGCAACGGGACTTGGGCCTAGACGATCGGGCGCATGCCGACCAGACGACAAGGCCGCCGCTCAGAAGACGGCCATGCCCTTGGCCAATTGAAAGAGCCCGACCACTACGAAGATGCCAGTCAGGACCTGCCGACGGTGCGTCAACGCCCATTCGTGCAGCGGTCGCAGTACCGCAAGGGTTTTCGCCGGCGCTGCCAGATAGCTGAACAGAGTGATCTCGAAAACCGCAAGCATCGCGACGACGAACGCGATGGCGGCGATGAACTGCGTTCCGATCGCGGCTCCCGAGGCCACAATGGTGGTGTCCACGAAAAGAACCATAGGGGGTCCCGGCAGCAAGCTCATGCCGATCGCCAACGCGACCCACAAGGATCCGTTTTCCCACGCCTCATTGACGCGGCCGATCAGCCGCCGGATTGGAGATCCACCTTCGGTCGCCGCGTCCTCGCTGCGCCCCTGTGGCCGCGAGATTGCGGTCGGTGTACTCGAGCCCGACACCAGCGCCGGGCTGTTGTCGACAGCCGCCGGCTGGTACGCGCGCCGCTGCGCCCAGGCGCGCACTGTCATCAGCGCGGCGACCAATAGCGCGAACATACCCACGCCGAGTTGAATGTGCCGCACCGTGGCGCTCGCAGTCGAGTTGGCCAAATGATTTGCACTAGACCTGAACATTGGCGTGGTGTGCAGCACCATCAGCGGAATCAACAGGCCCGGAACATTAGTTAGCAGGCAACCGACCCAGCAGACAAGCAGGTTCTGCACCGGGCGCGGCCGGGAGATCACCAGAAGGATGAGGCCCAAAAGGGCCGGATTGAACGCCATCAGAAGCGCCAACCCCAGCAGTGAGCCCCACACGGCCGGAACACTACTCTGTTGGCTCTTGCCTGCTGAGGATGTTCGGGGGAATTCGGCCCGCCTGCGCCGCGGGCAGCCGGCGTGGTTGACGGCGGGTCGGCGCGGACCGCGTTGGGGTAGCAAAGCCAAGTCCGGCGCGCCCCAAGGATGCTGCGACATATAGTGATTCAGGGCGATACCGTCGGGTCACCGTCTGTTCTGCCGCCAAGACCATGAACCGATGCACTGGCGCGAAGCGCGCCGCAGGATCTGCTTCCGGCCGGTTCACCGCCGGGGTAGCACTCGCAACTTCGCAAGGCCTTCGAGGGGATGCACCGACGGCACCCGCGCGGGTCCGCCACCGGACCGTCTTATGGCGAAGCACCGCGCGTCGGCGGCAGCGAGCGCTAAATTGTGCTCGTGACCGTCGCCGCGCGCTCCGGGACCGCCGTCCGCCCGGTTGTGCTGTTCGTACTGGGCATGGGTCGGTCCGGAACGTCGGCGATCACCCGAGTTCTCTCGTTATGTGGCGGTACCCTCCCGGCCAAGCTGGCGGGCGCCAACGCGGCCAATCCGCGTGGCTATTGGGAGCCGCGCAAATCCATCATCCTCAACGAAGCAATCTTGCAGCGCCACGGCAGCTCCACCTTCGACCCGACACTGCGGCTGCAGGAGGAAGGTGCGTTCGACTCGGAACAGAAGGCGGCCTGCATCGCCGAGATCCGGGCGTTTCTCACTACGTTGCCGGCCGCGCCGCTCGTGGTCATCAAGGACCCGAGGATAAATTTGCTATCCGGCGTCTGGTTCGAGGCGGCGCGTCTGGCCGGATTCGATGTCGTGTCTGTCATTGCGGTGCGCCACCCGCAAGAGGTCGTCGCGTCGCTTGCCGCCCAGGGTCCGGCCTCGCCGGAGTTCTCGAGCGCCTTGTGGCTGAAAGCCAATCTGCTGGCCGAGAGACACACCCGCACTCTGCCGCGCGTGTTCGTCGAGTTCGCCAACCTCCTAGACGACTGGCGCCGGGAAATAGAGCGGATTTCGGCGGCGCTCGCGATCGATCTCAACACTCGGGACGAGAGCGCAATCGAGGAGTATCTCGAACAGGATCTCCGGCGCCAGAGACATTGCGGCCCGGTGACAGAGCCGTTCGGCACAGAGTGGATCTCCACGGTGTACGACGCGCTGCGGGCGGCCGCCCGCGACGAGCCCTGGGATCAGTTGGCGCTGGATCGCGTTTTCGAGGCGTATCGGGCTTGCGAACTGGGTTTCCGAACGGTGTTCGAGGATTACCAGCGCGTCCGGAAACTTACCCGGCTCTTCCGGCCGTCCATGCTGAAGCTGAACTACGAGGTCCTCGCGCTGGCTCACCGGCGCAAGGGGGCATGGGCCTAGACTCGCCCATTCGTTCGCCGGCGTGCCCGGACCCCGCAAACTACAAGGCAGATAACGGGATTAAGGCCTTTACGATCTCTCGGAACGAATATTCGCGCCCTCGGCATCAGTTCAGGCGGTGCTCATGCCTCTGGCCACCAGCGAGACCCCAACCACGGCGAAGATGGCCACCAGGACCTGCAGCCGGTGAGCCAGCGCCCACTCGTGCAGCTGTCGCAGTACCGCTTGGGTTTTCGCTGGCGTGGTCAGGTAGCTGACGAGGACGATCTCGACAACCGCAAGCGTCCCGGCCACGAACACGGTGGCGGCGATGACCTGGGTGCCGACGGCGGCTCCCGAACCCGCGATGATGGCGAGTAGGAATGGAAGCCCGTCGAGTGGCGGCCCCCCCATCGCGACACCGAGCACGAATGCGACCCATAAGGATCCACTTTCCCAGGCAGTGTGGGCGCGGCCGAGCAGCCGCCGGATTGCAGATCCGCCCTGTGCCGCCGCATCCTGCGTGCCGCCCAGCAACCGCGACATTGCGGCCGCGGTATCCGAGTCCCGCACCAGTGTCGAGGTGTTGCCCACCGGTGTGGGTGGCTGCGCCGGCCGACGCGCCAAGGCCCGCATTGCAATCAGCGCGGAGATCGATAGCGCGAGCACACCCATGCCGATTTGAACGTGCCGGACGGTGGGGCTCGTAGCCGGGTGAGCCAAACCTTGCGCAACAGCTGTGAACATTGGTGTGACGTGCAGCAGCGTCAGCGGAACCACCAGCGTGTGAATGCACCCTGCCAGGCTGCCGACCCCGAACGCGAGCAGGTTCTGCACCGGCCGCGGCCGGGAGATCACGAGAAGGGTGAGGCCGAGACGCACCGGATCGAGCGCGGCCAGAAGCGCGAGCACCCCCACTGAGCCCCACACAGCGGGAACACTACTAGGTCGGATGGTGTCGGCTGGCTATTATTCGCAACCCTCGGTTGGTATCGGGCGGGCCAGCGCACGTACAGGTGCTTCTCACCCGCACGCCCGGATCCCGCAAATATAAGACAGGTAAAGAGATTAGGCCGGATTGCGCTGCGGGCATGCTGGCAGAGCGCTGAACGACGCCCCGATCGATCGCATCGTCGTATTGCGTGCGGTCGTTGGCGAAGGAGAGCGAAACCGCTTCCACGGCACGCGGGTTAAGAAGTACGGTACGAAAATGGGCAACGCACTCGATCCGCTCGACCAGATCACGCTTGACGTCGGCCGAGCGACAGGAGTCGCGATGCAGGGGCAGGCTTTCTGGGTGTACAACCGCCCGGTCGACATAGACGGTCTGCGGCAGTTCCATGACCATCTGCAGCGGGGACGGTTATCCCGCCGCATCGAACGGTCACCGTTGCCGTTCGGCCGCCACCGCTGGATATCGCCCGACAGTTCATGCGATTTTGAGATCGTTGCGCCGCCTCGTCCGCGCGAAGAATTCGACGCCTGGCTCAACGAACAGGCCGACACCCCGATCGATCCCGAGCGCGGACCCGGATGGCACCTCGCGGTGCTGCCCTTCACCGACGGCGGCGCGGGGGTGAGCTTGGTCATCTCACATTGCGTCACCGACGGCGTCGGGCTGTGCGAGGGGCTGGCGGATGCGGCGTTTGGCCGCGACGACCCGATCAGCTGGCCTGCCGCCGCGTCGCGCCGGCGCTGGCAGGCCCTGCGCGAGGACGCCCGCCAAACCGCGCGCGACGCGCCCGCCATCGGCCGCGGCGTCGTCGCCGCAGTACGGTTGGCCCGGCGTAGCCGCGCGGCCGCCAAAGCTGCCACCCCGCTGACGTCCACGCGACTGATGCTGCCCGCCGGCAGCGACGGACCCATTACGCTCCCATCGGCAACGGTCTTCGTCGATGCCGACGAGTGGGAGGCCCGCGCACGTTTACTCGGCGGGACCAGCAGCGCGCTGCACGCGGGATTGGCGGCCCGCCTCGCCCGACGGGTGGGACGGGTCACAGCAGACGGCGCGGTCGCCTTGCGGATGCCGGTCAACGAGCGCGCCGCCGGCGATATTCGCGCCAATGCGCTCAGCAATGTCAACATCACGGTCGACCCCGCACGTGCCCTGACGGACCTGAGCGAGATCCGGGCCGCGATCAAACAAGCGCTGATTCACCACCGGGAGGTGCGCGACGACGAGCGGGCAATCTTGTCTCTCGTTCCCCTCTTGCCTAAGCGGTTGGTCAGGGTCGCCGGAAGTGAGACCAGCGTCGTGTCATCCAACCTCGGTGTGGTCGACGCGGCCGCGAGCCGGCCAGACGGCACCGATGCCGATTACTTCGCCGTGAAGCTTCTCTACCCGGGCGTGACCAAAGCGATGGCGCATCGCTTCGGCGGACTGCAGGTCTTTATCACGGGAACAGCGTGCGGACACGTCTTCGTCTCCGTCACTGCTTATCAGCTGGGCCGCTCCAACTCGAATGACAGCTTGCGACAAGACCTTTCGAGCGCCTTGAACGACTTCTCGCTCACCGGCACGTATATCGGAGCACCCCCGGACCGCGCACCATTGAAGATCTGTGAGACAACGTAATTCGGCCGCGGGTACTCCGGGGCCCTAAGCCTGTGCGACGAGGTGCCGCTTGCTCAAAACTTCCGGAATTCAGGTCGATAGCGTGGGTATCGGGTTATGCTGGCCGGCGGCTGAGCCGGGGACGCGGGACCCCGTTTTCTTTTCGCAGCACTCACAGGGGAAGTGAAAGGCTGAGGTCCGCGATGAAATTTGTGCTGGCATGCTATGGAACTCGTGGCGATGTCGAGCCCGGCGTCGCTGTCGGCCGTGAGCTGCTGCGCCGCGGGCACGACGTGCGCATGGCCGTCCCGCCTGACTGGGTTGGCTTCGCCGAGTCAGCGGGGCTCGCGGCGGTCGCCTACGGCCCGGATGCGCGGGCATGGCAGGACGCGCACCGCAACGTCATGACGCGTTTATTCCGCAACTTCTGGAAGGTCAAGGATCTGATCAGGTTGGGGCGCGAAGATTGGGAGCTGTTTAACCAGTTCTGGGACGAGAGCACGACGCTGACGTCGCTGGCGGACGGGGCCGCCCTGCTGCTCGCCAGCGTGATTGGCGAGCAGCCCGCGGCCAACGTCGCGGAGTATTACGGCATTCCGTTGGCCACGCTGCATGTCTTCCCGATGCGGCCCAACGGCCAGCTCGTTCCGATCCTGCCGGTGCCGTTGGGCCGATTCGCAATGACGGCGTCCGAGTGGCTGGGTTGGCCCATGGCGAAGAAGCTCGAGGACGCGCAGCGCCGTGAACTAGGCCTACCGAAGGCAAAGGGCCCTTCGTCGCGACGGATCGCCGGGCGAGGTGCGCTGGAAATGCAGGCCTACGACGAGGTGTGTTTTCCCGGGCTGGCAGCCGAATGGGCGAAATGGGATGGCCAACGGCCTTTTGTCGGCGCGCTGACGTTGGAGTTACCGACGGACGCCGATGACGAGGCCGCGTCGTGGATTGCCGCGGGAACATCGCCGATTTTCTTCGGCTTTGGCAGCATGACGGTCAAATCTCCCGCCGACACGATCGCCATGATCGGCGCGGCCTGCGCGCAGTTGGGCGAGCGGGCGTTGGTTTGCTCTGGCGAGACTGACTTCAGCCACGTCCCCCATTTCGAGAACATTAAGGTGGTGGGCCCGATCAACTACGCGGGCGCCTTTCCCGCCTGCCGCGCGGTCGTGCACCACGGTGGCGTAGGCACCACGGCCGCGGGCCTGCGCGCCGGAGTCCCCACGTTGATCCTTTCGACGTTTGGTGATCAGGCGGTCTGGGCGGCGCAGGTCAAACGACTGAGAGTTGGCTTCGGGCGGCCCCTTTCGGCCACTACCCAGGAATCGCTGGTCGCCGATCTGCGCCGGATTCTGGCCCCGGATTACGTCAGCCGGGCCCGCGAGATCGCCACCCGGATGACTAAATCCGCCGAAAGCGTTGCGACCGCTGCCGATCTGGTGGAAAAGTTCGCCCGTTTGCGGCGCGTTGGCTGATCGGCTCGAGGATTCGCGATGAGATTTGTGCTGGCATCATATGGAAGTCGTGGCGATGTTGAGCCGTGTGTCGCCGTGGGTCGTGAGCTGCTGCGCCGCGGGCACGAGGTGCGCACGGCCGTCCCGCCCGATCTGGTTGGCCTGGCCGAGGCGGCCGGGCTTGCGGCGGTCGCCTTCGGACCGGATGTGCAGCCCATTCTGGACGCGCACCGCGACTTCTGGACGCTTTTCTTCGGCAACTTCTGGAGGATCAAGGATCTGCTCAGGTTGCGGCGCGAAGTTGCTGAGCCCGTCATCCAGCGCTGGCAGGAGATCGGCACGACGCTGACGTCGTTGGCAGACGGGGCCGACCTTTTACTCAGCGGACTGAATTTCGAGCAGTCCGCCGCCAACGTCGCCGAGTATTACGACATTCCGTTGGCCACGCTGCATATCTTTCCGCATCGAGCCAACGGCCAATTCGTGCCATTCCTGCCGGCACGGCTGATCCGCTCTGCAATGACGGCGTACGAGTGGCTGGGTTGGCGACTGGCAACGAAGCTCGAGGATGCCCAGCGCCGTGAATTGGGCCTGCCGAAGGCCACCGGCCCCCTGCCGCGACGGATCACCGAGCGCGGATGGCTGGAAATTCAGGCCTACGACGAGGTCTGCTTTCCCGGCCTGGCAGCCGAATGGGCGAAGCGTAATGGCAACCGGCCCTTTGTCGGCGCGCTGGCGATGGAGTTGCCGACGGATGCCGATGAGGAGGTTGCGTCGTGGATTGCCACGGGAACACCGCCGATTTTTTTCGGGTTCGGCAGCATACCGGTCGAATCTCCGGCCGACACGCTCGCCATGATCAGCGCGGCGTGCGCGCAGTTAGGCGAGCGGGTATTGATTTGCTCCGCCGGGACTGACTTCGGCCCCGTCCCCGATTCGGACCTCGTCAAGATTGTGGGGACGATGAATTACGCGGACGTCTTTCCCGCCTGCCGCGCGGTTGTCCACCATGGTGGCGTGGGCACCACGGCCGCGAGCCTGCGCGCTGGGGCGCCCACGCTGATCCTGTCCACGGATATCGATCAAACGCTCTGGGGAGCGCGGATCAAAAGACTCAAGGTGGGCACCGCGCGGCGCTTTTCGACCGCCACCCGGGAATCGCTGATCGCTGACCTGCGCCGGATCCTCGCCCCGCAGTACGCCACCCGGGCTCGCGAAATCGCCACCCAGCTAACTAAACCGGCCGCCGCCGTTGCCGCCGCCGCCGACTTAGTGGAACATCTCGCCCGCATCAGTCCCGGATGACAGACATCCCATCCGCCAGGCGCCCGGATGGGCGCCTAGCGCCGGCAACCGTTGACAGGGTAATCCGCATCGGTTCTATGTTCGTTTTTATGAGCGAAATGGTGCGATAGCGAAACGCCAGCACCGCAAAGTCCATCGCTGCAGTTCACGGCATTGCAAGTCACCACCGCCGGAAACCTGCGCCGCGCACCGATTCCTGAGCTGAGCGAATGGGACACGTCCACGTAACTTTGTCGAAACCGCGGACCGACGCACTTACTCTCCAGTAAGGTTCGAAGTGGTGTTGCACTCGTGTCGACTAGATGGACTGGAGAACCGTTGAGCATCAATCCCTTTGGCGACGACAACGGCAGCCCTTTCGGTTTTGCCACCGACGAGGAGCAACACATCTTGTGGCCAGCCTTGGATGATGTTCCGGCCGGCCGGCGGGTGATGCGCGGCGAAGTGGATCTCGGCGCTTCTCACCACATCGAAAACAACTGGACCGATGCACTGCCGAAGAGTCTGCGCGAGAGGTGGCAGCGGGCCGGGCATTTGTGATGTAAATAGGGGCGAGAGTCCGATGGAACTTGATGACCGGGCACTTCCACTGACGCGGGCACAGCTAGATATATGGCTTGCGGAGGAAACGGGCCGCTTCGGTGCGAAGTGGCAGCTGGGCGTGCTTGTGCGAATCGCGGGCCCAATCGACGTTGGTTTGTTTGAGTCGGCGATCCATCAAGTGGTGCGCGAGGCCGAACCACTGAGAGCCGCCTTTTTCCAGGTGGATGGCCAGGTTTTCCAAAAGGCGGTTGATTACCCGGACGTTGAGCTTGCTCGCTATGATCTCGTGGGCTCGCAGGATCCTGCACGGGACGCCTATCGGCTGGCGTCATCGATCCAACGCACTCCGATGCCGTTTAGCGGCCCGCTGTTCAAATTTGCGTTGTTGCAGACGCGGGTAGATGAATTTTATTTTTTCGTGTGCTGCCATCATATAGTGGCAGACGGAGTCGGCATTGGTCTTGTTTGTCATCGGATTGCACATGTCTATTCTGCAATTGCTTCTGGCGCATCGATTCCTCCTGCTTTTTTTGGGTCGCTGAGTGATCTGATTGATTGCGAGTTGGAATACGAAGCGTCCATCGATTATCTCGATGATCAGGCATATTGGACGAGGAACCTTCCGCCGGAAAGCGAACCGCGTTATCGGTTGGCGCACGCGCTCGTGGGCGGGCGTGATTCGGATGAGTGTTCTGAGCCGGTTCAATTGGACCCTTTCGTCGTTGCCGGGATTCACGAGTTGTCGCAGGCGTTGGGGGTGCGTCGAGTGTCGGTGATTACTGCGGCGTGCGCGCTGCTGGTGCGTGGGCGCGACGTCGGGGGTTCGGAGGTGGTGCTCGATTTTCCGGTAAGCAGGCGGGTGCGTCCGGAGGCACAGACGGTGCCCGGAATGATTTCCGGGGTTGTACCACTGGTGTTCAAGGCTTCGCCGGGGTCTGCGGTTGCTGGTTTTTGTGAACATGTCGACACGCGAATGCGAGAAGCGTTGCAGCATCAGCGGTTTCCGGTGCAAGTTATTGAGAACACGGCGCATTTCCGCGGCTCCGGGCGGGCACCGAATCGGGTAATTGTTAATTTCATTCCGCCTACATATATGGCGGATCTTGCTGGTTCTGCCGCATCGGCGACCCTGACCAATTCTGGCCTCGTGGACCAGTTTGGGCTGCTCTTTACTAGGGCCGATGATCAGCTATTTCTTAGCACGGCGGGTGCTGGGGGTCCGTTGTCGCATTTCGACGTCGCCGATTTAGCCGGGCGGTTAGAGCGGGTGTTGGCGGCGATGACCGCCGATCCGGGGCGATCGTTGTCGTCGCTGGATCTGCTGGATGCCGGTGAGCACGCCCGGCTGGATGCGTGGGGCAACCGGGCGGTGTTGACCCAGCCGCCGAGCGCGCCGGTGTCGATTCCGGTGTTGTTCGCCGCGCAGGTGGCGCGTACCCCGGAGGCGGTGGCGATCAGCTGCGGGGGCCTGTCCATGACTTACCGCGAGCTTGAGGAGGCCGCTAACCGGTTGGCGCACCTGCTGGCCGCTCATGATGTGGGCCCGGGGGTGTGTGTGGGGTTGCTGTTTTCGCGTTCGACGGAGGCGGTCGTGGCGATGTTGGCGGTGCTCAAGACTGGGGCGGCCTATCTGCCGATCGACCCGGCGCTGCCGACGGCGCGGATCGAGTTCATGCTCGCCGATGCCGGTTCGATCGCCGCGATCACCACCACCGGGCTGGCCGACCGGCTGGCCGGGTGCGATCTGCAGGTCATCGATGTCGCGGATATTGAAGACCCCGCTGTCGACACCCAACCCAACACCGCATTGCCGGCGGGGGTCCCCGATGACATCGCCTACCTCATCTACACCTCGGGCACCACCGGCGTCCCCAAGGGGGTGGCCATCACCCACCATAACGTGACCCAGCTGTTCGACTCACTGGAGATCGGCGTGGAGTTGGGGCGGGGGCAGGTGTGGTCGCAGTGGCATTCCTTGGCGTTCGACGTCTCGGTGTGGGAGATCTGGGGCGCGTTGCTACATGGGGGGCGGCTGGTGGTGGTGCCCGAGGCGGTGGCGGGCTCAGCGGAAGACTTACACGCCTTACTGGTCACTGAACACGTCGGCGTCTTAAACCAAACCCCTTCTGCGGTAGGGATGTTGTCACCGGCGGGTTTGGATTCGACGGCATTGGTGGTCGCCGGTGAGGCCTGCCCGGCCGACGTGGTGGATCATTGGGCGCCCGGGCGGGTCGTGATCAACGCCTACGGCCCCACCGAGGCCACGGTGTATGCGTCGATGAGTGCGCCGCTACAGGCGGGGTCGGGGGCGCCGCCGATTGGTTCGCCGGTGTCGGGGGCGGCGTTGTTTGTGCTGGATGGGTGGTTACGGTCGGTGCCGGCAGGGATGGTCGGTGAGTTGTATGTGGCCGGTGCCGGGGTGGGGTGTGGGTATTGGCGCCGGGGCGGGTTGACCGGGTCGCGGTTTGTGGCCTGCCCATTCGGCGGGGCGGGAGCCCCGGGGATACGGATGTATCGCACCGGGGATCTGGTGTGGTGGGGTGCTGATGGGCAGCTGCGGTATGTGGGGCGTGCTGATGAGCAGGTCAAGATCCGCGGGTATCGCATCGAGCTCGGTGAAATCGAGGCGGTGCTGGTGGCCCATCCCCGGGTGGCGCAGGCGGTGGTCACCGCCCACACGGTCCCGGGTGCCGGCGAGGGGGTTAGCGACAAGCAATTGGTGGGCTATGTCGTGCTGGATCAGGACATGATGCTGGTCCGCGAGCCGGCGCGAGAAGCGCAGCTCGTTGAGCACTGGCAGGTGGTGTATGAGGGCCTGTATTCGGGGTCGACGTTCGAGGCGGCCGCGCCGGTGGTGTTGGGGGAGGACTTCGGGGGCTGGAACAGCAGTTATACCGGGGCGCCGATCCCGCTTGGGCAGATGCGGGAATGGCGGGCGGCTGCGGTGGATCGGATCCAGGGGTTGGGTTCCGGCCGGGTGTTGGAGATTGGGGTGGGTTCGGGGCTGTTGCTGGCGCAGTTGGCGCCGGACTGTGTCGAGTACTGGGGGACGGACTTCTCCGCGCCGACGATCCAGACACTGCAGGCGGCGGTGGCTGGGCGGTCGTGGGGGGATCGGGTGCGGTTGCGGGTGCAGCCCGCGGATGTGGCCGACGGGTTGCCGCAGGGGCATTTCGATGTGGTCGTGCTCAACTCGGTGGTCCAGTACTTCCCGAGCGCGGGGTATCTGCTGGATGTGCTGGCCGGGGCGATGCGATTGCTGGCACCGGGCGGGGCGTTGTTCATCGGCGACGTGCGGAACCTGTCGTTGTTGCAGGCGTTCACCACCGGGATGTTGTGCGCCGACACCACTGGTGGTGAGGACACGGCCGCGGTGGTGCGTGAGCGGGTGCGCCGGGAAATGCTTGCCGAGCAGGAACTGTTGTTGGCGCCGGAGTTCTTTGCGGCTTTGCCGCAGCACCTTCCCGACATCGCCGCCGTCGAAGTACAGCTCAAGCGGATGGGTGCGGTCAACGAACTCAGCGGTTACCGCTACGAGGTGGTGTTGCGTAAGGCGCCGGTGCCGGCGCGGTCCCTTGCACACCTACCGTCCGAACCGTGGCAGCGCTTCGGAAGCCTCGTCAGGCTAGGCGAATATCTGCGGTCGCGGCACCTGCCGGAGCTGCGCGTCACCGGCGTGCCTCACGCCGGAATATGGCCCGATGCGGCGCTGGGGCGGGCACTGGCCGAGGCCGGCGATCGGGTGGCGGTCAGCCAGTTGCGGGCCGGCATCTGCGCGCCCGATGCGGTGTTGCCGCAGCAGTGTCATCTGCTGGGGCGGCAACTGGGATACGCCACGGCGGTGACCTGGTCGCCGACCGCTGGCCTGGTGGACCTCATCTACACCCACGCCACCGAAGCACCTGGTGAGGGCCCGCTGCCGGCGCTGTCGGATCTGTACTTACCCGCCACACCAATGGGTTCCCTCGCCGGGTATGTCAACGACCCGTCGGCGATCGAACGAGTAGCGGAGCTGCGCGGCTTTGTGGCTGGCAGGTTGCCGGAGTTCATGGTGCCGGCGGCGATCATGGTGCTGGAGTCGCTGCCGTTGACGGTGAACGGCAAACTTGATCGGCGGGCGTTGCCGGCCCCGGAGTTCATCAGTGGGGTGGCCTATCGGGTGCCGCGTGATCGACGGGAACGGGTGTTGGCCGCACTGTTCGGTGAGGTTCTCGGGGTGACGCGGGTCGGCATCGATGACGGGTTTTTCGACCTGGGTGGGCATTCACTGTCGGCGATGCGGCTTATCGCGCGGGTCCGGGCGGAACTGGGTGTCGAGGTGCCGATCCGGGCAGTGTTCGACGCGCCCACCGTGGCCGGGTTGGGCGAATGGATGAGGGCGCATGCCGGGGAACGGGCGGGGGCGGCGTTGACGGCGCGACAGCGGCCCGCGGTGGTTCCGTTGTCGTTTGCTCAGAGCCGGTTGTGGTTCCTTAACCAGTTGCACGGGCCCTCACCCGTTTACAACATGGCGGTGGCGTTGCGGCTGGGCGGGCGCCTTGATGCCGACGCGCTGGGTGTGGCGCTGACCGATGTGGTGGCCCGCCATGAGAGCCTGCGGACGCTGTTCGCGGCGCCCGAAGGGATCCCCCAGCAGCTGGTGGTGCCGCCCGAGCGGGCCGACTTCGGCTGGCAGCTCATTGATGCCACCGGGTGGTCGGCGGACCGGCTGGGTGAGACCCTCGGCGCGGTAGGGCGTCACAGTTTTGACCTGGCCACCGAGATCCCTTTGCGGGCATGGCTTTTCCGCGTCGCCGACGATGAGCACGTGCTGGTGGCCGTGGTGCACCATATCGCCGCCGACGGCTGGTCGCTAAGCGTGTTGGCCGCCGATGTGGGTGTGGCGTATGCCAGCCGGTGCGCGGGCCGCGCTCCCGAGTGGGCCGAGTTGGCGGTGCAGTACGTCGACTACACGCTGTGGCAGCGTGAGCAGCTGGGTGACCTCGACGACAGCGACAGCCCCATCGCCGCACAGCTGAGGTTTTGGGAGCGGGCCTTGGCCGGGATACCCGAGCGGCTGGTGCTGCCCACCGATCGGCCCTACCCGCCGGTTGCCGATTACCGCGGCACCAGCGTGGTCGTGGACTGGCCGGCCGAGGTGCAGCAGCGGGCTGCTCGGGTGGCTCGTGCGCACAACGCGACCAGCTTCATGGTGATCCAGGCCGCACTGGCGGTGCTGCTATCGAAGATCGGCGGCAGCTCTGATGTGGCCGTCGGGGTCCCAGCCGCCGGGCGGCGCGACTCCGCGCTCGACGATCTGGTGGGGTTTTTTGTCAACACCTTGGTGCTGCGGCTTGATTTAGCCGGGGATCCCACCGTCGCTGAGCTGTTGGCCCAGGTGCGAGGGCGCAGCCTGGCCGCCTACGAGCACCAAGACGTGCCCTTTGAGGTGCTGATGGAGCGGCTCAACCCGACCCGAAGCCTGACCCATCACCCGTTGGTGCAGGTGATGCTGGCCTGGCAGAACTTCGCCGGGCAAGACACTGACCCCGCCGCCGGGCTGGCGTTGGGTGAGCTGCAGGTCACGCCGGTGCCGATAGACACCCACACCGCCCGCATGGACCTGACGTTGTCGCTGGGTGAACGCTGGAGCGAGGCCGGTGAGCCCGCCGGGATCGGCGGGACGGTGGAATTTCGCACCGACGTATTCGACGCGGCCAGCATCCAAACGCTGATCGAGCGGTTGGAGCGGGTGTTGGTGGCGATGACCGCCGACCCCACCCGGCGGCTCTCGTCGATGGATGTGCTCGATGAGGCTGAGCACGCCCGGCTGGATGGGTGGGGCAATCGGGCGGTGTTGACCCAGCCGGTGAGCGCGCCGGTGTCGATTCCGGTGTTGTTCGCCGCGCAGGTGGCCCGCACCCCGGCGGCGGTGGCGCTGACCTTCGGGGACCTCTCAATGACGTATCGCGAGCTCGAGGAGGCCGCTAACCGGTTGGCGCATCTGCTGGCCGGCTGTGGTGTGGGCCCGGGTGCGTGTGTGGCGCTGCTGTTTTCCCGTTCGGCCGAGGCGATCGTGGCGATCTTGGCGGTGCTCAAGACCGGGGCGGCCTATCTGCCGATCGACCCAGCGCTACCGTCGGCCCGGATCGGGTTCATGGTTGATGATGCCGCGCCGATCGCCGCGATCACGACCACCGGGCTGGCCGACCGGCTGCACGGGTGTGAGCTGCTGGTCATCGATGTCAAGGACCCCCGCATCCCCAGCTACCCGTGCACGGGCTTGCCGGCGCCGGCACCCGATGACATCGCCTACCTCATCTACACCTCGGGCACCACCGGAACCCCCAAGGGGGTGGCCGTCACCCACCACAACGTCACCCAGCTGCTGGAGGCACTGGGTCTACCGCCGGGGCAGGTGTGGTCGCAGTGGCACTCGTATAGCTTCGACGTCTCGGTGTGGGAGATCTGGGGCGCGCTGTTGCGCGGTGGGCGGCTGGTGGTGGTGCCCGAGTCGGTGGTCGGCTCACCGGAAGACTTTCACGCCTTACTGGTTGCTGAACAGGTCAGCGTCTTAAGCCAGACCCCCTCGGCGTTTTACGCGCTGCAAACCGCCGCCAAGCTATCACCCGAGCTGGGAGAGCAGCTCAAGCTTGAGACTGTGATGTTCGCCGGCGAAGCGCTGGAACCACAGCGTCTTCGCGCTTGGCTGCGCAACCACCCGGATTTACCGCGCCTGCTCAACCTGTATGGCACCACCGAGACGACGGTGCATGCGTCGTTCCGGGAGATCCTCGGCGGCGATGTCGACAGCACTGCCAGCCCCATCGGGGTGCCGTTGGCGCATCTTGGCTTTTTTGTGCTGGATGGATGGTTGGGGGCGGTGCCGGCCGGGGTGGTCGGTGAATTGTATGTGGCCGGCGCCGGCGTGGGGTGCGGGTATTGGGGCCGGGCGGGTTTGACCGGGTCGCGGTTTGTGGCGTGCCCGTTCGGGGAGCCCGGGGCGCGTGGAATACGCATGTATCGCACCGGGGACCTGGTGCGGTGGGGCGCCGATGGGCACCTGCAATACCTCGGGCGCGCGGATGAGCAGGTCAAGATCCGCGGATATCGCATCGAGCCCGGTGAGGTGCGCGCAGCGCTGGCAGGGCTCGACGGGGTCAAGCAGGCGGCGGTGATCGCCCGCGAGGACGGCCCCGGCGATAAGCGCCTGGTCGGTTATGTGACCGGGACCGCGGACGCAACCCAGATCCGCGCCCAGCTGGCCCAGCGGCTACCGGCCTACATGGTCCCGGCCGCGGTGGTGGTGGTCGACACGCTGCCGCTGACGGTCAACGGCAAACTCGACAAACGCGCCCTACCCGCACCGGAGTATCAGGATGGCGATCGTTACCGCGCCCCGGCCAGCGCGGTCGAGGAGATCCTGGCCGGCATCTACGCCCGGGTGCTCGGTGTCGAACGCGTCGGGGTAGACGACTCATTTTTCGACCTGGGTGGGGATTCGCTTTCGGCGATGCGCCTGGTCGCCGCGGTCAACAAATCTTTGGAGGCCGGCCTCGCGGTGCGCGCCGTGTTCGAGGCGCCCACGGTTGCCGAGTTGGCGCCCCGTATCGGTGGGGAGGCGGGCGGGCTTGAGCCGTTGGTGGCTGTCGAGCGGCCCGCGGTGGTCCCGTTGTCGTTTGCCCAATCCCGGTTGTGGGTCCTCGACCAGTTGCGTGGGCCCTCACCGGTCTACAACATGACGGTGGGGTTGCGGCTGCGCGGGCGGCTGGATGCCAATGCGTTGGGTGCAGCGCTGGCCGATGTGGTGGGCCGTCATGAGAGCCTGCGCACGCTGTTTGCCGCGCCCGAGGGGATACCGCGGCAGCTGGTGGTGCCCCCCGAGCGGGCCAACTTCGGCTGGCAGATCATCGATGCCACCGGATGGCCGGCAAGCCGGCTGCAGGAGGCCATCGACACCGCGGCCTGCTACAGCTTTGACCTGGCAGCTGAAATCCCGTTGCGGGCGGGGCTTTTCCGCGTCGCCGACGATGAACACGTGCTGGTGGCCGCGGTGCACCATATCGCCGCGGATGGTTGGTCGATCACCCCGCTGGTGGCTGATCTGGGGGTGGCCTATGCCAGCCGGTGTGCGGGCCACGCCCCCGCCTGGGCGCCGTTGGCGGTGCAGTATGTCGATTACACGCTGTGGCAACGCGCCCAGTTTGGTGATCTGGCCGATAGCCACAGCCCCATCGCCGCGCAGCTGGCCTACTGGGAGCAGGCACTGGCCGGGATGCCCGAGCGCCTGCAGCTGCCCACCGATCGGCCCTACCCGCTGATTGCGGATTACCACGGCGCCAGTGTGACGGTGGACTGGCCCGCGCGGCTGCAACAGCGGGTGCGCGCGGTGGCCGGCGAGCATAACGCGACCAGTTTCATGGTGGTCCAGGCTGCCCTGGCGGTGCTGCTATCCAAGCTCAGCGCGAGTTCTGATGTGGCGGTGGGGTTCCCGATCGCCGGGCGCCGCGACCCCGCGCTCGACGAGCTGGTCGGGTTTTTCGTCAACACCTTGGTGTTGCGGGTCGAGGTGGTCGGGGATCTGAGTGTCGCCGAATTGTTGGCTCAGGTGCGAGGGCGCAGCCTGGCCGCCTACGAGCATCAAGACGTGCCCTTTGAGGTGCTCGTCGAGCGGCTCAACCCGACCCGAAGCCTGACCCATCACCCGCTGGTGCAGGTGATGTTGGCCTGGCAGAACGTTCCCGGGCAGGACACTGATCCCACCGCCGGGCTGGCGTTGGGTGAGCTGCAGGTCACCCAGATGCCGGTGGACACCCACACCGCCCGCATGGACCTGACGTTTTCGCTGGCCGAACGCTGGACCGAGGCCGGGGAGCCCGCCGGGATCGGCGGGGCGGTGGAATTTCGCACCGACGTGTTCGACACCGAAACGATCGAGGCGCTGATCGAGCGCTTAGAGCGGGTGGTGGAGGCCATGATCGCCGACCCGACCCGGCGGCTCTCGGCGATCGATGTGCTCGATGAGGCTGAGCACGCCCGGCTGGATGCGATCGGCAACCGGGCGGTGTTGACCCAGCCCGCGACCGGGGTGTCAATTCCAGCATTGTTCGACGCGCAAGTGACCCGTGCCCCCGAGGCGTTGGCGATCAGCTTCGACGGCCGCTCACTGACTTATCGGGAACTCGATGAGGCCGCTAACCGGTTGGCGCACCTGCTGGCCGCTCAGGGGGTGGGTACCGGTAAGTGTGTGGCGCTGCTGTTTACCCGGTCCGCCGACGCCATCGTCGCGATGCTGGCGGTGCTCAAGACCGGGGCGGCGTATCTGCCAATCGACCCGGCGCTGCCGGCGGCCCGCATCCGGTTCGTGCTCGAGGATGCCGCGCCGGTGGCCGCGATCACCGCAGCGGGCCTGCGGTCGCGGCTGGAGGGGTGTGACCTGCCGGTCATCGATATCGCGGATATTGAAGACCGCGCGGTGGACACCCAACCCAGCACCGCATTACCGGCACCCGCGGCAGAGGACTTCGCGTACCTCATTTACACCTCGGGCACCACCGGCGTCCCCAAAGGCGTGGCGATCACCCATCAAAACGTGACCCAGCTGTTGGCGTCGTTGGATGCCGGCCTGCCATCCGCGGGGGTGTGGCCGCTGTGTCATTCCTTGGCCTTCGACGTCTCGGTGTGGGAGATCTTCGGCGCGCTGTTGCGTGGGGGGCGGGTGGTGGTGGTGCCCGAGGATGTGGCTGGCTCACCGGAGGACTTCCACGCCTTACTGGTGACTGAACAGGTCAACGTGCTCACCCAAACCCCGTCGGCGGTGGCCGCACTTCCCCAGCAGGGGTTGGAGTCGACGGCGTTGGTGATGGCCGGTGAGGCGTGCCCGGCTGAGGTGGTAGAGCGGTGGGCGCCCGGGCGTGTGATGGTCAACGCCTACGGCCCCACCGAGACAACGATGTGTGTGGCGATCAGCGCGCCTTTAACAGCCGATCCCCCGGGGTCGGGGGTAGTGCCGATCGGGTCGCCGGTGGCTGGGGCGGCGTTGTTCGTGCTGGATGGGTGGTTACGCCCGGTGCCCGCGGGTGTGGTCGGTGAATTGTATGTGGCCGGTCGCGGCGTGGGCGTCGGATACGTCGGCCGGGCCGATTTGACCGCCTCACGGTTTGTGGCCTGCCCGTTCGGGGGCGCGGGAGCGCCGGGCACACGTATGTATCGCACCGGCGACCTGGTGTGTTGGGGCGCTGACGGACAACTGGATTACCTGGGTCGCGCCGACGAACAGGTCAAAATCCGCGGCTATCGCATCGAGCTGGGTGAGGTGCACGCCGCCCTGGCCGGGCTCAACGGCGTGGAACAGGCGGTGGTCATCGCCCGCGAGGACCGCCCCGGCGACAAACGCCTGGTCGGTTATGTCACCGGCACCGCCCGTCCCGCCGCGATCCGCGCCGCGCTGGCCGAGCGGCTCCCTATATATATGGTGCCGGCCGCGGTGGTGGTGCTGGACACGTTGCCGTTGACGGTCAACGGCAAACTCGACACCCGCGCCCTGCCGGCACCCGAATACCAGGATGTTGATCGGTATCGCGCCCCGGCTGATGCGGTGGAGGAGATCCTGGCCGGCATCTACGCCCAGGTCCTCGGGCTGGCGCGGGTCGGGGTCGACGACTCGTTCTTCGACCTGGGTGGGGACAGCATTTTGTCGATGCAGGTGGTGGCCCGCGCCCGGGCTGCCGGTCTGACGTGTCGCCCGCGCGACATCTTCGTCGAGCAGACCGTGGCCCGGCTGGCCCAAGTCGCCGGGATCACCGGCGGGCAAGCCGGCCCGATCGATGAGGGTATCGGCGATGTGGTGGCGACCCCGATCATGTGCTGGCTGCAGGGCGTCGATGGCCCGGTTGAGCAGTTCAACCAGACCATGGTGGTGCAAGCCCCCGTCGGGGTCACCCACGCCGACGTGGTGGTGGTGTTGCAGGCCTTGCTGGATCGGCATGCGATGTTGCGGCTGCGTGTCGATGATGACGGCGCCGGGGGGTGGTCGTTCCAGGTGCCCGAGGTGGGGTCGGTGGACGCGCGCGCTTGCCTGCAATCAGTCGAGGTGTTGTCTGATGAGGCGGTGGTGGGGGGCCGGTCGCGGTTGAACCCGGCCGCCGGGGTGATGCTGAGCGCACTGTGGGCGGCGGATGCCGGTCAGTTGGTGTTGATCGTTCACCATTTGGCCGTTGACGGGGTGTCGTGGCGGATTGTGCTGGAGGATCTCAACATCGCCTGGGCTCAGCATCACAGTGGGCAGAAGGTGGTGTTGCCGGCGGGCGGGACGTCGTTTGGCCGGTGGGCGTCGGTGTTGGCTGAATACGCGCGCCACCCCGACGTCGTGGAGCAGGCGCAGGTATGGCGACAGGTGGCGGCGATTCCTACGGCGTTGCCGGCGGTGCGTCCCGAGGTGGATACCTATGCCAGTGCCGGGAACTTGTCGGTGTTGCTGGATGCCGAGACGACTCGGATGCTGCTCGGTGAGGTGCCGGCGGCGTTTCATGCCGGGGTGCATGACATCTTGTTGATTGCCTTCGGGTTGGCGGTGGCGGAGTTTTTAGGCAACGGCAGCGCGCCGATCGGTATCGACGTCGAGGGCCATGGGCGCTACGAGGAACTGGCCCCCGATATTGACCTGTCGCGCACGGTGGGGTGGTTTACCACCAAGTATCCGGTGTCTTTGAAACTTGGGGGGCCGGTGGGGGGGCTGTCCTGGGCTCAGGTGGTGGCCGGTGAGGCGGGGTTGGGGGCGGTGATCAAGGATGCCAAAGAGCAGCTTCGGGCCCTGCCGGACGGTGTGACCTACGGTGTGCTGCGTTATCTGAACGCCGATGTCGATGTGGCCGGGTCTGATCCGCGGGTCGGGTTTAACTATCTGGGACGCCTGGGTGCGGCTTCCGAGGTGTCCGGTGAGCTGTGGCGGATCTGCCAGGACGGATGGTCGGTGACCGGTGTCGCTGCGGCGATCCCGATGCCGCTGATGCATACCGTGGAGCTCAACGCGGGCACGGCAGACACCGACGCCGGCCCGCACCTGCGGGCAGTCTGGACGTGGGCGCCCTCGGCCCTGGATCACGCGGCGGTCGACCGGCTGAGTCGGTTGTGGTTTGACACCCTAGCCGGCATCTGCGCCCATGTCAGGCGTGGTGGGGGCGGGTTGACGCCGTCGGATATCGCGCCGGCCCGGCTGAGCCAGCAGCAGATCGACGAACTCTGCCGGCAATACCGCATCGCCGATATTCTGCCGTTGACTCCTTTGCAGCAGGGGCTGCTGTTTCACGCCAACACTGCGCAGGCTAGCGACGACCTGTATGCGGTGCAGCTGGATATCACGTTAAGCGGTCGGCTCGATCAGCACCGCCTACGCAATGCGGTGCACGCGGTGATCAACCGGTATCCGAACCTGGCGGCCCGATTCTGCGACCAGTTCGACGAGCCGGTGCAGATCATCCCTGAAGATCCCGCGGCAACTTGGCGGTATGTGGAACTGGACGCCGGCGGTGTCGATGTCGAGGAGCAGATCGCGCGGGTGTGCGCTGCTGAGCGCGCCGCGGTCTGCGACCTGGCCGACGGGCCCGCCTTTCGGGTGGCTTTGATCCGCACCGCAGCCAGATCGACACCGGTTTGTGCTGACTAATCACCACATTGTGCTCGATGGTTGGTCGCTGCCGATCCTGCTGCGGGAAATATTCGCCGGCTATCACGGGCAGCGGCTGCCCGCGGCCGCGTCGTATCGCAGGTTTATCAGCCTGGCTGGCCGGTCGGGACCTGGATGCCGCCCGCGCGGCCTGGCTTGAGGTGTTGGCCGGCTTTGACACCCCCACCCTGGTCGGCCCGCCGGGCCGGATAGGGCTCGGGTGGCGAGGCGTTACCTCGTATCGGGTGCCTGAGGAGACCACGCGGGCCCTTAGCGAGCTGGCCCGCTCGCACCGCACCACCGTCAACATCGTGCTGCAGGCCGGCTGGGCGCAGCTGCTGATGTGGCTGAGCGGCCAGCACGATGTCGCCTTCGGCACCGCGGTCTCGGGCAGGCCAGCAGAGGTGGCCGACGCGGAATCGATGGTGGGCCTGTTCATCAACACGGTGCCGGTGCGCGCGGATATCACCGCGGCAACCACCACCGCGGACCTGCTCGACCAACTGCAACGCGCCCACACCAAAACCCTTGAGCACCAACACCTGGCGCTTAGCGAGATCCACCGCATCACCGGCCACGACCAACTGTTCGACACCCTGTTCGTGTTCGAGAACTACCCGGTCGACACCAGCGCATTGTCAGGCATCGACGGGCTGGCCATCACCGAGTTCACCAGCCGCGAATCCACCGACTACCCGCTGACGATGCAAGCCATGCCGGGCGACGAACTGAGCCTTCGCGTCGAATTCGACAGCGACGTATTCGACCCGGCCAGTGTCGAAAAGCTCATCCAGCGGTTCGAGCGGGTATTGGAGGCCATGACCGCTGACCCGGCACGGCGGTTGTTCTCGGTCGAGCTGCTCGACACCGGTGAACACGCCCGACTGGATGAGATAGGCAACCGGGCGGTGTTGACCCAGCCGGCGACGCCGGTGTCGATTGCCGTGTCGTTCGCCGAGCAGGTGGCGCGCACACCCGAGGCGGTTGCGCTGGTGTGCGGTGAGCGTTCGATGACTTACCGCGAGCTGGACGAGGCCGCTAACCGGTTGGCGCACCTTTTGGCCGGCCAGGGTGCGGGCCCGGGTGAGTGTGTGGCGCTGGTGTTTTCGCGTTCTGCCGAGGCGATCGTGGCGATATTGGCGGTGCTCAAAACCGGGGCGGCGTATCTGCCGATCGACCCGGCGCACCCGCCGGCCCGGATCAAGTTCATGGCCGAGGACTCCGCGCCGATCGCTGCGATCACCACCGCCGGACTGGCCGACCGGCTGGACGGGTGCGACCTGCTGGTCATCGATATCGACGACCCTCGCATCGACGCCCAGCCCAGCACAGCGTTGCCGGCGCCGGCCCCGGACGACATCGCCCACATCATCTACACCTCGGGCACCACCGGTGTCCCCAAAGGCGTTGCGGTCACGCAGTACAACGTGGTTCAGCTGTTCGAGTCACTCGACGCCGGGCTCGAGCTGGTGCCGGGACAGGTGTGGACGCAGTTCCATTCGTATGCCTTCGACTTCTCAGTCTGGGAGATCTGGGCCGCGCTGTTGTTTGGTGGGCGGTTGGTGGTGGTGCCCGAGTCGGTGACCCGGTCACCGGAAGACTTTCACGCCTTGCTGGTCCGTGAACGCGTCAGCGTGCTCACCCAAACCCCTTCTGCTGTAATGGTTTTATCGCCTGAGGGCTTAGAGTCCGCGGCATTGGTGATCGGCGCTGAGGCCTGCCCGGCCGAATTGGTGGATCGGTGGGCGCCGGGGCGGGTGATGATCAATGTCTACGGTCCCACTGAGACGACGATGTGGGCGTCCAAGAGTGCGCCGTTAACAGCGGGGTTGGGTGCGCCGCCGATCGGTTCGCCGGTGTCCGGGGCAGCCTTCTTTGTGCTGGACGGGTGGTTGCGGCAGGTGCCGGCCGGGGTGGTCGGCGAGTTGTATCTGGCCGGTCGCGGTGTGGGCGTTGGGTATTGGCGCCGGCCGGGCCTGACGGCCTCGCGGTTCATGGCGTGTCCGTTCGGCGGCGCGGGAGCGCCAGGAATACGGATGTATCGCACCGGGGATCTGGTCTGCTGGCGCCCCGATGGGCAGCTGCAATATCTGGGACGCGCCGATGAGCAGGTCAAGATCCGCGGGTATCGCATCGAACTCGGCGAGATCCAGGCAGCACTGACCGCCCTGGACGGCGTGGAGCAGGCCGTCGTCATCGCCCGCGAGGACCGTCCCGGCGACAAGCGCCTGGTGGGCTATATCACCGGGACAGCAGATCCGGCCGAGGCACGCGACGCGCTGGCCGACCGGTTACCGCCGTATATGGTGCCGGCCGCCGTCGTGATGATGGCAGCGTTGCCGCTGACGGTCAACGGCAAACTCGACACCCGCGCTTTGCCGGCACCGGAGTACCAGGATGTCGATCGCTACCGCGCCCCGGCCACCCTCACCGAGGAGATCCTGACCGGCATTTACGCGCGGGTGCTAGGTGTCGAGCGCGTCGGGGTGGATGACTCGTTTTTCGACCTGGGCGGGGATTCGCTATCGGCGATGCGCCTCGTCGCCGCGGTCAACACCGGCCTGGATACCGACCTCTCGGTGCGTGCCTTATTTGACGCACCCACGGTTGCCCAGTTAGCGCCCCGAATCGGTGGGGTGACGGGCGGGCTTGAGCCGTTGCTGGCGGGTGAACGGCCCGCGGTGGTTCCGTTGTCGTTTGCTCAGAGCCGGTTGTGGTTCCTCGACCAGTTGCAGGGGCCCTCACCGGTCTACAACATGGCGGTGGCGTTGCGGCTGCGCGGCAAGCTCGATGCCGACGCGCTGGGCCAAGCGCTGGCCGATGTGGTGGGGCGCCACGAGAGCCTGCGCACGCTGTTTGCCGCCCCCGGGGGGATACCCCAGCAGCTGGTGATATCCGCCGAGCGGGCCGACTTCGGCTGGCAGATCATCGATGCCACCGGCTGGCCGACAAGCCGGTTGGGTGAGGCCATCGACACCGCGGCGCGCCACTCATTCGACCTGGCAACCGAGATCCCATTGCGGGCACGGCTTTTCCGCGTCGCAGAGGACGAGCACGTGCTGGTGGGCGTGGTGCACCATATCGCCGCGGACGGCTGGTCGATCACCCCGCTGGTGGCTGATCTGGGGGTGGCCTATGCCAGCCGGTGCGCTGGGCGGCCTCCCGGCTGGGCCGATCTGGCGGTGCAGTATGTCGATTACACGCTGTGGCAGCGCGCGCAGTTTGGCGATCTGGCCGACAGCGGCAGCCGCATCGCCGCGCAGCTGGCCCACTGGCAGGAGGCCCTGGCCGGCATGCCCGAGCACCTGCAGCTGCCCACCGATCGGCCCTACCCGCTCGTTGCCGATCAGCGCGGCGCCAGCGCGGCCATCGTCTGGCCGGCCGAGCTGCAACAGCGGGTGGCCCGGGTGGCCCGTGAGCACAACGCGACCAGCTTCATGGTGATGCAGGCCGCCCTGGCGGTGCTGTTGGCCAAGCTCAGCGCCAGCAGCGATGTGGCGGTGGGATTCCCGATCGCTGGGCGGCGTGATTCCGCGCTGGATGCGCTGGTGGGTTTTTTCGTCAACACCTTGGTGCTGCGGCTTGATTTGGCCGGTAATCCCACCGTTGCTGAGTTGTTGGCCCAGGTGCGGGGGCGCAGCCTGGCCGCCTACGAGCATCAGGACGTGCCGTTCGAGGTGCTGGTGGAGCGGCTCAACCCGGTCCGAAGCCTGACCCATCACCCGCTGGTCCAGGTGATGTTGGCCTGGCAGAACCTGCCCGGGCAGACCAGTGACCCGGCCGCCGGGCTGGCGTTGGGTGATCTGCAGGTCACCCAGATGCCGGTGGACACCCATACCGCCCGCATGGACCTGTCGTTTTCTTTGGCCGAACGCTGGAGCGAGGCCGGCGAGCCCGCCGGGATTTCCGGGACGGTGGAATTCCGCACCGACGTGTTCGACGCGGACAGCATCGAAACACTGATCGAGTGGTGGCGGCGGGTGTTGGTGGCGATCACCGCCGACCCGGGGCGGTCGTTGTCGTCGGTGGATGTGCTCGATGCCGATGAGCACGCCCGCCTCGATGAGATCGGCAACCGCGCGGTGTTGACCCGGCCGGCGACCGCGCCGGTGTCGGTTCCGGTGCTGTTCGCCGCCCAGGTGGCGCACGCCCCCGAGGCGGTGGCGATCAGCTTCGAGGGCCGCTCACTGACGTACCGCGACCTCGAGGAGGCCGCTAACCGGTTGGCGCACCTTTTGGCCAGCCGGGGCGTGGGGCCGGGGCAGTGTGTGGCGCTGCTGTTGGAGCGCTCAGCCCAGGCGATCGTGGCGATGCTGGCGGTCTTGAAGACCGGGGCGGCGTATCTGCCGATCGACCCTGCACTGCCCGATGCGCGGATCGAATTCATGCTCACCGATGCCGCGCCGTCCGCCGTTATCACCACGGCCGGTCTGCGGTCGCGGCTGGACGGGCGCGACCTGGCGGTCATCGATATCAACGGCCCCGCGGCGGATACCCAGCCCAGCACGGCGCTGCCGGCTCCGGCCGCGGATGACGTCGCGTACGTCATTTACACCTCGGGCACCACCGGTGTCCCCAAAGGGGTGGCCGTCACCCACCACAACCTGACTCACTTGGCGGAGTCATCGCCCACCCACCTGCCGGCGGCGCAGGTGTGGACGCAGTGCCATTCCTATGCTTTCGACTTCTCGGTGTGGGAGATCTGGGCTGCGCTGCTGCGGCGGGGGGCGGCTGGTGGTGGTGCCCGAGTCGGTGGCCGGCTCACCAGACGATTTCCACGCCCTGCTGGTCAGTGAACAGGTCAACGTGCTGACCCAGACCCCTTCTGCCGTGAAGGTGCTCTCACCTGAGGGTTTGGGATCGGTGGCGTTGCTGCTCGGCGGTGAGGCCTGCCCGGCCGAGGTGGTGGAGCGGTGGGCGCCCGGCCGGGTGGTGATCAACGCCTACGGCCCCACCGAGGCCACGGTGTATGCGTCGATGAGTGCGCCGCTGAGGTCGGGTTCGGGGGCGGCGCCGATCGGCTCGCCGGTGTCGACCGCGGCGCTGTTCGTCCTCGACGCGTGGTTACGGCCGGTGCCGGCGGGGTGGTCGGTGAATTGTATGTCGCCGGTCGCGGCGTCGGCGTCGGATATCGTCGGCCGGGCCGGTTTGACCGCATCGCGGTTTGTGGCGTGTCCGTTCGGCGCGCCCGGAGCACGGATGTATCGCACCGGGGATCTGGTGCGTTGGGGCGCCGATGGCCAGCTGCAGTATCTGGGGCGCGCCGATGAGCAGGTCAAGATCCGCGGGTATCGCATCGAGCCCGGTGAAGTCCAGGCCGCACTGGCCGCGCTGGATGGGGTAGAGCAGGCGGTGGTGATCGGCCGCGAGGACCGTCCCGGCGACAAACGCCTGGTCGGCTATATCACCGGGACCGCCGACCCGGCCGAGGTGCGCGCCGCGCTGGCCGAGCGGCTGCCGGCGTACATGGTTCCGGCCGCGGTGGTGGTGTTGGCGGCGCTGCCGTTGACGGTCAACGGCAAACTCGACACTCGCGCCCTGCCGGAACCCGAATATCAGGAGGCCGATCGGTACCGCGCCCCGGCCACCCCCATCGAGGAGATCCTGGCCGGCATCTACGCCCAGGTGCTGGGTGTGGAGCGCGTCGGCAGTGGATGATTCGTTCTTCGACCTGGGTGGGGATTCGTTGTCGGCGATGCGCTTGGTTGCCGCGGTCAACGCTGGCATGGATGCCGGCCTTGCGGTGCGCACCGTGTTCGAGGCGCCGACGGTGGCCCAGTTGGCGCCTCGTATCGGTGCGGGAGGCGGGTCGGCTTGAGCCGCTGGTGGCCGTTCAACGGCCCGCGGTGGTTCCGTTGTCGTTTGCCCAATCCCGGTTGTGGTTCCTTGACCAGTTGCAGGGGCCCTCCCCGGTCTACAACCTGGCGGTGGCGTTGCGGCTGCGCGGGCGCCTGGATGCCGACGCGTTGGGCTGCGGCGCTGGCTGATGTGGTGGGTCGCCATGAGAGCCTGCGCACGCTGTTCCCGGCGGTCGAGGGGATACCGCGGCAGCTGGTCGTGCCCGCCGAGCGGGCCGACTTTGGTTGGGACGTCGTCGATGCCGCTGGTTGGGCGGCGGGCCGGTTAGAGGAGGCCATCGGCGTCGCGGCGCGTCACTCATTTGACCTGGCAAGCGAGATTCCGTTGCGGGCACGGCTTTTCCGCGTCGCCGAGGACGAGCACGTGCTGGTGGGTGTGGCGCACCACATCGCCGCCGACGGCTGGTCGATCACCCCGCTGGTGCGCGATCTGGGGGTGGCCTATGCCAGCCGGTGCGCGGGGCAAGCCCCGCAGTGGGCTGAATTGCCGGTCCAGTACGTCGATTACACGCTGTGGCAGCGCGCCCAGTTCGGTGATCTCTACGACACCGACAGCCCCATCGCCACGCAGTTAGCCTACTGGCAGGATGCGCTGGCCGGGATGCCCGAACGCCTGCAGCTGCCGACCGATCGGCCCTACCCGCCGGTTGCCGATCAGCGCGGCGCCACTGTGGCCGTGGACTGGCCGGCGGAGTTGCAGCAGCGGGTACGCGAGGTGGCCGCCGAGTACAACGCGACCAGCTTCATGGTGATCCAGGCCGCCCTGGCGGTGCTGCTGTCGCGGTTGAGCGCCAGTTCTGATGTGGCGGTGGGGTTCCCGATCGCTGGGCGTAGTGACCCCGCGCTCGATGAGTTGGTCGGATTTTTCGTTAACACCTTGGTGCTGCGGCTTGATTTGGCCGGTGATCCCACCGTTGCTGAGTTGCTGGTCCAGGTGCGGCGGCGCAGCCTGGCCGCCTACGAGCACCAAGACGTGCCCTTTGAGGTGCTCGTGGAGCGGCTCAACCCCACCCGATCCCTCGCTCATCACCCGCTGATCCAAGTGGCGTTGGCCTGGCAGAACCTTCCCGGACACGACAACAACGATCCCGCCGCCGGGCTGGTGTTGGGTGATCTTCAAGCCACGCCGATGCCGGTAGACACCCACACCGCCCGCATGGACCTGAGCTTCTCCCTGTCTGAACGTCGGACCGAGGCCGGTGAGCCCGCCGGGATCGGCGGAACGGTGGAATTCCGCACCGACGTGTTCGACCCGGCCAGCATCGAAACACTGATCGGGCGGCTGCAGCGAGTGGTGGTGGCCATGACCACCGACCCGGCCCGGCGGTTGTCATCGATCGACCTGCTCGATGCCGGTGAGCACGCCCGCGTCGATGAGATCGGTAATCGGGCGGCGTTGTCGCGGCCCGCAGCCACGCCGGTGTCGGTTCCCGTCTTGTTCGCCGCGCAGGTCGCCCGCTCCCCGGAGGCGGTGGCGGTGACCTCCGACGGCACGTCCATGACGTACCGCGAACTCGACGACGCCGCCAACCGATTGGCCCACCTCTTGGCCGGCCAGGGCGCAGGCCCAGGACACTGCGTAGCGCTGCTATTGGAGCGCTCCCCAGAGGCGATCGTCGCGATGCTGGCGGTACTGAAGACCGGGGCGGCCTATCTGGCGATAGACCCCGCGCTACCGGCGGCCCGGATCGAGTTCATGCTGGCCGATGCCGCGCCGGTCGCCGCGATCACCACCGCAGAATTGGCCGACCGGCTGGACGGGCATGACCTGCCGGTCATCGACGTCGACGATATCGGGGACACCCAACCAGCCACCGCGCTGGCGGCGCGCGCCCCCGAGGACATCGCCTACATCATCTACACCTCGGGCACGACCGGTATCCCCAAGGGCGTGGCCATCACCCACCACAATCTGACGCACTTGGCGGAGTCATCGCCTCAACACCTGCCGGTGGCACAGGTGTGGACGCACTGCCATTCCTATGCTTTCGACTTTTCGGTGTGGGAGATCTGGGCTGCACTGCTGGGCGGGGCGCGGCTGGTGGTAGTGCCCGAGTCAGTAGCGGGCTCACCGGACGACTTCCATGCCCTCCTGGTCAGCCAGCAGGTCAACGTGCTCACCCAGACCCCGTCGGCGGTCGCGGCGCTGTCCCCGCAGGGTTTGGAGTCGGTGGCGTTGCTGCTCGGCGGTGAGGCCTGCCCGGCCGAGGTGGTGGAGCGGTGGGCGCCCGGGCGGGTGGTGATCAACGCCTACGGCCCCACCGAGATCACGGTGTATGCGTCGATGAGCGCGCCGCTGATGCCGGGTTCGGGGGCGGCGCCGATCGGTGCGCCGGTATCGACCGCGGCGTCGTTCGTGCTGGACGAGTGGTTGCGACCGGTGCCCGCCGGCGTGGTCGGTGAGCTGTACGTGGCCGGTCGCGGGGTGGCGTGTGGGTACGTGGGCCGGTCGGGTTTAACGGCAGCACGGTTCGTGGCGTGCCCGTTCGGCGGAGCCGCGGCGCCCGGAACACGTATGTATCGCACCGGAGATCTGGTGTGTTGGCGTGCTGACGGGCAGCTGCAGTATCTGGGGCGCGCCGATGACCAAGTCAAGATCCGCGGGTACCGCATCGAACTCGGGGAGGTTCAGGCCGCACTAGCCGGACTGGACGGGGTGGCGCAGGCGGTGGTGATCGCGCGCGAAGACCACCCCGACGCCAAACGCCTGGTCGGCTACGTCACCGAGTCGGTGACCGGGGCGGTGGACCCGGCAGGGATGCGGACCGCGTTGGCCGAGCGGCTCCCCCCGTACATGATCCCAGCCGCGGTCGTCGTGCTAGACGCGTTGCCGTTGACGGTCAACGGCAAACTCGACACCCGCGCCCTGCCGGCACCGGAATACCAAGACAACGATCGGTACCGAGCCCCGGCGGACGCGATTGAGGAGATCCTGGCCGGCATCTACGCACAAGTCCTCGGGCTCGAGCGGGTGGGGGTCGACGACTCGTTCTTCGACCTGGGCGGGGACAGCATCTTGTCGATGCAGGTGGTGGCCCGGGCCCGGGCGGCCGGTGTGCTGTGTCGGCCCCGCGACATTTTCGTCGAGCAGACCGTGGCCCGACTGGCTCAGGTGGTCGGGGTGGCCGGCGGTGAAGTCGGCCCGATTGACGAGGGTGTGGGACCCGTCGCGGCGACCCCGATCATGCTTTGGCTGCGCGACATTGAGAGGACCGGCGGCCCGGTCGGTCAGTTCAACCAGACGATGGTCGTGCAAGCCCCGGCGAGGGTGACCGAGGCCGACGTCGAGGTGATACTTCAGGCCCTGCTGGATCGGCATGCCATGCTGCGGCTACACGTTGATGACGACGGCGCCGGTGGTTGGTCGCTATATGCACCCGAACCGGGTGCGGTGAACGCCGGCAGGTGCCTGCACGTGGTAGAGGTGTTGTCCGATGAGGCGCTGGTCGCGGCCCGGTCCCGGTTGAACCCGGCCACCGGGGCGATGGTCAGCGCCCTGTGGGCGGCTTCCACCAGCCAGTTGGTGCTGATCATTCACCACTTGGCCATCGATGCGGTGTCCTGGCGGATCCTGCTCGAAGACCTCAATACCGCCCTGGCCCAACAGCATTACGGACAACCGCTGCCGTTGCCGGCCACCGGAACCTCATTCGCCCGGTGGGCGTCGCTGCTCGGTGAGCAAGCCGGCGCCCCGACGGTGGTGAGTCAGGCCGACAGCTGGCGACGAGTCTTGGCGGCCCCCGCAGCGATGCCGGCGGTACGGCCCGAGCTGGACACTTACGCCACCGCTGGGCACCTGACGGCATCACTGGACGTCGAGACGACCCGCCTGCTGCTCGGTGAAGTCCCGGCGGCGTTTCACGCCGGGATCCACGACATCCTGGTGATCGCATACGGACTGGCGTTGGCGCAGTTCCTGGACACCAACGCCGCGCCAGTCGGCATCGACGTCGAAGGCCACGGCCGCGACGAAGACCTCGCTCCCGACCTCGACCTGTCACGCACCGTCGGCTGGTTCACCACCAAGTACCCGGTGGCTTTGAGCCTCGGCGGGCTGCGCTGGTCCCAGGTGGTGGCCGGCGAGCCGGCGCTGGGCCCGGTGATCAAGGACGCCAAGGAACAACTCCGCGCCCTACCCGATGGCCTGACCTACGGACTGCTGCGCTACCTCAACTCCGACGTCGACCTGGCTGGACGCGAACCCACCATCGGGTTCAACTACCTCGGCCGGCTCGGAGCGACCGCGACGGCCGATGCCGAGGCCTCCGGTGATCTGTGGCAGGTCAGCCACGACGGGTTATCGGTCACCGCCGCCGCCGCGGCGGTACCGATGCCACTGAGCCACGCCGTGGAACTCAATGCCAGCACCGTCGACACCGACACCGGCCCGCGCCTGCACGCCACTTGGACATGGGCACCCTCGGCGCTGGACGACACCGAGATCGGCCGACTCAGCCAACTCTGGTTCGACGCCCTGACGGGCATCTGCGCCCACGTCCGCCACGGCGGCGGTGGCCTGACCCCCTCAGACATCATCCCCGCCCGACTCACTCAACATCAGATCGACGACCTGCACCAGCATTACCAGATCGCCGACGTCCTGCCCCTGACCCCGTTGCAACAGGGACTGCTGTTCCACGCCAACACCACCAGCAGCAACGGCGACAACGTCTACGCCATGCAGCTCGGAATCACTTTCACCGGCTTACTGGATCGCCACCGGCTGCGCGAGGCCGTGCACACCGTGGTCAACCGCCACCCCAACTTGGCCGCGCGGTTCAGCCCACGATTCGACGAACCGGTGCAGATCATCCCCGCGGACCCCACGGCGCCCTGGCAGTATCTTGAGCTTGGCGCCAAAGACCCCGACGTCGACGGGCAGATCCAGCGGCTCTGCGCCGCCGAACGCGCTGCGGTCTGCGACCTTGCCCGACAGCCGGCCTTCCGCGTTGCGCTGATCCGCACTCCCGATGGGGCGCACCGGTTGGTGGTGACTAATCACCACATCGTGCTCGATGGCTGGTCGCTTCCGATCCTGCTGCAAGAAATATTCGCCAGCTACTACGGTCAGCGGCTTCCCGCGGCCGGGTCCTACCGCAGGTTCGTCACGTGGCTGGCCGGTCGAGACCTCGACGCCGCCCGCACGGCGTGGCGCGATGTCTTGGCGGGCTTCGATACTCCCACCCTGGTCGCCGGTAGAGGTCGACAGGGACCGGGGCGGCGCGGCACCGAATCGTTCCGGTTGCCCGCCGAGACCACCGCGGCCCTCACCGAGCTGGCTCGCAGCTGCCACACCACTGTGAACACGGTGCTGCAAGGCGCCTGGGCGCAGCTGCTGATGTGGCTGACCGGCCAACATGATGTTGCCTTCGGCGTCGCGGTCTCGGGGCGGTCAGCCGAGGTGGCCGGTGCGGAATCAATGGTCGGCCTGCTGATCAACACCGTGCCAGTCCGAGCCACCATAAGCCCGGCCACCACCATCGCCGACCTGCTCGACGACCTGCAACGATGTCACAACGACACGCTGGACCACCAGCATCTGGCACTGAGCGAGATCCATCGCCTGACGGGCCATGATCAACTCTTCGACACCCTCTTCGTCTATCAGAACTATCCGGTGGACACGACCGCGTTGTTTGAAGCCGGCGGGTTGGCAGTCACCGGGTTGACCGGCCGCGAATACAACCACTACCCGCTGACCCTGCAAGCCACACCCGGCAGCGAAATCGGCCTCCGTGTCGAATTCGACAACGACGTGTTCGACGCGGCCAGCATCGAAAGACTCATCGAGCGGTTGAAGCGGGTGCTGGTGGCCATGACTGGCGATTCGGTGGAACAGTCATGAGCGCCGACCCGACCCGGCGGTTGTCATCGATCGACCTGCTCGACGCCGGTGAGCGCACGCAGCTGGATGACTGGGGCAATCGGGCGGTGTTGGCTGAGCCCGCTCCGGTGGCGGTGTCGGTTCCGGTGTTGTTTGCTGCGCAGGTGGGGCGTGCCCCGGAGGCGGTGGCGGTCAGCTTTGAGGGTCGTTTGCTGACGTATCGGGAACTCGATGAGGCCGCTGATCGGTTGGCGCGGCTGTTGGTTGGTCGGGGTGTGGGTGCCGGTGAGTGTGTGGCGCTGCTGTTTTCGCGGTCGGTTGAGGCGGTCGTGGCGATGGTGGCGGTGTTGAAGTCGGGGGCGGCGTATCTGCCGATCGATCCGTCGGTGCCTGATGCGCGCGTCGAGTTCATGCTCGGTGACGCCGCGCCGATGGCCGCGATCACCACCGCCGAGTTGCGTCCGCGGCTGGCGGGGCGCGATCTGGTGGTTATCGATGTCGGGGATGTCGGGGATGGTGGGGATCCCGGGGTGGACGGCGAATCCGGGGCCGCGTTGCCGGTGCCGGGCCCAGATGAGATCGCGTACCTGATCTACACCTCGGGCACTACCGGTGTGCCCAAGGGTGTGGCGGTTGCGCACCGCGACGTGACGCGGTTGCTGGGGGCGGTGGACGCCGAGTTGGAGTTGTCGGCGGGGCAGGTGTGGACGCAGTGTCATTCCTTGGCGTTCGACTTTTCGGTGTGGGAGATCTGGGGTGCGCTGCTCTACGGTGGGCGCCTGGTGGTGGTGCCCGAGTCGGTGACCCGTTCGCCGGAAGATTTGCACGCCTTGCTGGTCACTGAACAGGTCAGTGTTCTCAGTCAGACGCCGTCGGCGTTTTATGCGTTGCAAAGCGTTGATGCGTTGCAGCGCGAGCTGGGAGGTCAGCTCAAGCTTCAGGCGGTGGTGTTGGGCGGGGAAGCCCTGAACCGCAGCGTTTGAAGGTGTGGCTGGATCATCACCCGGGATCGCCGCGGTTGATCAACATGTATGGCATCACCGAGACCACGGTGCATGCTTCGTTTCGGGAGATCGTGGCCGCTGATGTGGACAGCACGGCCAGCCCGATCGGGGTGCCGTTGGCGCATCTGGGGTTTTTTGTGCTCGATGGGTGGTTGCGGGCGGTGCCGGCCGGTGTGGTCGGGGAGTTGTATGTGGCCGGTGCGGGGCTGGCGTATGGGTATGTGGGTCGGGCGGGGTTGACCGGGTCGCGGTTTGTGGCGTGTCCGTCCGGTGGCGTGGGGGCGCCGGGAACACGGATGTATCGCACCGGGGATCTGGTGTGTTGGCGCGCTGATGGGCAGCTGGACTATCTGGGGCGTGCTGATGAGCAGGTCAAGATCCGCGGGTATCGCATTGAGCTCGGTGAGGTGCGCGCGGTGTTGGCCGGGCTGGACGGGGTGCAGCAGGCGACGGTGATCGCCCGCGAGGACCGTCCCGGTGACAAGCGCCTCGTTGGCTACATCACGGGCTCCGCGGATCCGGTCACCGCGCGCGCCGCGCTGGCCCAGCGGCTGCCGGGGTATATGGTTCCGGCCGCGGTGGTGGTGTTAGCGGCGCTGCCGTTGACCCCCAACGGCAAACTCGACACCCGTGCCCTGCCGGCACCGGAGTACCAGGACACCGATCGTTACCGCGCCCCGGCCAACGCCGTCGAGGAGATCCTGGCCGGCGTCTACGCCCAAGTACTCGGCGTGCAAAGCGTCGGCGTCGATGACTCATTCTTCGACCTCGGCGGGGATTCGCTGTCGGCGATGCGCCTGATCGCCGCCGTCAACACGGCCCTGGATGCCGGCCTTGAGGTGCGCGCCGTGTATGACGCGCCCACAGTGGCCCAGCTGGCGCTCCGCATCGGCGGGGATGGGGCCGGCCTGGAGCCGTTGGTGGCCGGCCAGCGGCCCGCGGTGGTCCCGTTGTCGTTTGCCCAGAGCCGGTTGTGGTTCCTTGACCAGTTGCAGGGGCCCTCACCGGTCTACAACATGGCGGTGGCGCTGCGGTTGGGCGGGCGGCTTGATGCCGATGCGTTGGGCGCGGCGCTGGCCTATGTGGTGGCCCGTCATGAGAGCCTGCGCACGCTGTTCCCGGCGCTCGAGGGCATACCGCAGCAGGTGGTCGTTGCTGCCGAGCTGGCCGACTTCGGGTGGCAGGTTGTCGATGCCAGCGGCTGGTCGCTAAGCCGGCTGGAGGAGGCCGTCGACGAAACGACGCGTCATAGTTTCGATCTGGCCACCGAGATCCCTTTGCGTGCACGACTATTCCGCGTCGCAGTGGACGAGCACGTGTTGGTGGGCGTGGTGCACCATATCGCCGCGGACGGCTGGTCGATCACCCCGCTGGTTCGCGATCTGGGCGAAGCCTATGCCAACTGGTGCGCGGGACAAGCCCCGGGCTGGGCCGATTTGGCGGTGCAGTATGTCGATTACACGCTGTGGCAGCGCGCACAGCTTGGTGATCTCGACGACAGCCACAGCCGCATCGCCGCGCAGCTGGCCTACTGGCAGGATGCCCTGGCCGGGATGCCCGAACGCCTGGAGCTGCCCACAGATCGGCCCTACCCACCCGTCGCCGATCACCGCGGCGCCAGGGTTGCGTTGGACTGGCCGGCAGGACTGCAGCAGCAGGTCGCTCGGGTAGCCCGCGAGCATAACGCGAGCAGTTTCATGGTGATGCAGGCCGCGCTGGCGGTGCTGCTGGCCAAGCTTAGCGCCAGCCCCGAGGTGGCCGTTGGCTTCCCGATCGCCGGGCGCCGCGACCCGGCGCTGGACGAGTTGGTCGGCTTTTTCGTCAACACGTTGGTGCTGCGGGTCGAGGTGGGCGGGGATCTCACGGTCGCCGAGTTGCTGGCCCAGGTGCGACGGCGCAGCCTGGCCGCCTACGAGTATCAGGATGTCCCCTTTGAGCTGCTCGTGGAGCGGCTCAACCCCGCCCGATCGCTGACCCATCACCCGTTGGTGCAGGTGGTGTTGGCCTGGCAGAACGTTCCCAGGCGCACCAGCGACGCCGTCGCCGAGCCGGCCCTGGGTGATCTGCAGGTCACCCAGCTGCCGGTGGACACCCACACCGCCCGCATGGACCTAACAATTTCCCTGGCCGAACGCTGGACCGACGCCGGTGAGCCCGCCGGGATCGGCGGGACGGTGGAATTTCGGACCGACGTGTTCGACCCGGCCAGCATCGAAGCCCTGATCACCCGGCTGCGGCGGGTGTTGGTGGCGATGACCACCGACCCGGGCCGGCGGTTGTCATCGATCGACCTGCTCGACGCCGGTGAGCGCACGCAGCTGGATGACTGGGGCAATCGGGCGGTGTTGGCTGAGCCCGCTCCGGTGGCGGTGTCGGTTCCGGTGTTGTTTGCTGCGCAGGTGGGGCGTGCCCCGGAGGCGGTGGCGGTCAGCTTTGAGGGTCGTTTGCTGACGTATCGGGAACTCGATGAGGCCGCTGATCGGTTGGCGCGGCTGTTGGTTGGTCGGGGTGTGGGTGCCGGTGAGTGTGTGGCGCTGCTGTTTTCGCGGTCGGTTGAGGCGGTCGTGGCGATGGTGGCGGTGTTGAAGTCGGGGGCGGCGTATCTGCCGATCGATCCGTCGGTGCCTGATGCGCGCGTCGAGTTCATGCTCGGTGACGCCGCGCCGATGGCCGCGATCACCACCGCCGAGTTGCGTCCGCGGCTGGCGGGGCGCGATCTGGTGGTTATCGATGTCGGGGATGTCGGGGATGGTGGGGATCCCGGGGTGGACGGCGAATCCGGGGCCGCGTTGCCGGTGCCGGGCCCAGATGAGATCGCGTACCTGATCTACACCTCGGGCACTACCGGTGTGCCCAAGGGTGTGGCGGTTGCGCACCGCGACGTGACGCGGTTGCTGGGGGCGGTGGACGCCGAGTTGGAGTTGTCGGCGGGGCAGGTGTGGACGCAGTGTCATTCCTTGGCGTTCGACTTTTCGGTGTGGGAGATCTGGGGTGCGCTGCTCTACGGTGGGCGCCTGGTGGTGGTGCCCGAGTCGGTGACCCGTTCGCCGGAAGATTTGCACGCCTTGCTGGTCACTGAACAGGTCAGTGTTCTCAGTCAGACGCCGTCGGCGTTTTATGCGTTGCAAAGCGTTGATGCGTTGCAGCGCGAGCTGGGAGGTCAGCTCAAGCTTCAGGCGGTGGTGTTGGGCGGGGAAGCCCTAGAACCGCAGCGTTTGAAGGTGTGGCTGGATCATCACCGGGGATCGCCGCGGTTGATCAACATGTATGGCATCACCGAGACGACGGTGCATGCTTCGTTTCGGGAGATCGTGGCCGCTGATGTGGACAGCACGGCCAGCCCGATCGGGGTGCCGTTGGCGCATCTGGGGTTTTTTGTGCTCGATGGGTGGTTGCGGGCGGTGCCGGCCGGTGTGGTCGGGGAGTTGTATGTGGCCGGTGCGGGGCTGGCGTATGGGTATGTGGGTCGGGCGGGGTTGACCGGGTCGCGGTTTGTGGCGTGTCCGTCCGGTGGCGTGGGGGCGCCGGGAACACGGATGTATCGCACCGGGGATCTGGTGTGTTGGCGCGCTGATGGGCAGCTGGACTATCTGGGGCGTGCTGATGAGCAGGTCAAGATCCGCGGGTATCGCATTGAGCTCGGTGAGGTGCGCGCGGTGTTGGCCGGGCTGGACGGGGTGCAGCAGGCGATGGTGATCGCCCGCGAGGACCGTCCCGGTGACAAGCGCCTCGTTGGCTACATCACCGGCTACGCGGATCCGGTCACCGCGCGCGCCGCGCTGGCCCAGCGGCTGCCGGGGTATATGGTTCCGGCCGCGGTGGTGGTGTTAGCGGCGCTGCCGTTGACCCCCAACGGCAAACTCGACACCCGTGCCCTGCCGGCACCGGAGTACCAGGACACCGATCGTTACCGCGCCCCGGCCAACGCCGTCGAGGAGATCCTGGCCGGCATCTACGCCCAAGTACTCGGCGTGCAAAGCGTCGGCGTCGATGACTCATTCTTCGACCTCGGCGGGGACAGCATTCTGTCGATGCAGGTGGTAGTGCGGGCCCGCATCGCCGGCGTGATCTGCAGGCCGCGCGATATTTTCGTCGAGCAGACCGTGGCCCGGCTTGCCCGGGTAGCCAGGGTGGCCGGCGGCGCGGCCGACCCGATGGACGAGGGTATCGGGCCGGTGGTCGCGACCCCGATCATGCACTGGCTGCACGATGTGGACGGCCCGATTGAGCAGTTCAACCAGACGGTGCTGCTGCAGGCTCCCGCAGGGGTCACCGAGGCCGACGTGGTGGTCATATTGCAGGCCCTGCTGGATCGGCATGCCATGTTGCGACTGCGCGCCGACCACGATGCCGCATGCGGTTGGTCGCTTCGGGTGCCCAAGGTGGGGTCGGTGCAGGCGCGCGCGTGCCTGCAAGCAGTGGACGTGTTGTCCGATGCGGCGCTGGTGGCGGCGCGGTCACGGTTGAACCCGGCGGCCGGGCTGATGCTCAGCGCGCTGTGGGTTGCATCTACGGCTCAGCTCCTGTTGATCATCCACCACTTGGCCGTTGATGGCGTGTCGTGGCGGATTGTGTTGGAGGATCTCAACATCGCGTGGGCTCAGCATCGCGGTGGGCAGCAGGTGGTCTTACCGGCGGCGGGGACGTCGTTTGCCCGGTGGGCACAGCTGCTGGCTGAGTATGCGCGCCATCCGGACGCCGTTGGCCAGGCGGAGCGGTGGCGGCAGGTGGCGGAGACCCCGGCGGAGCTGCCAGCTGTCCAACCTGCGGTGGATACATTTGCCACCGCCGGGAACTTGTCGATGTTGCTGGATGTCGAGACCACCCGGATGCTGCTCGGTGAGGTGCCCGCGGCATTTCACGCCGGGGTACACGACATCTTGCTGATCGCGTTCGGGTTGGCGGTGGCGGAGTTTGTGGGTACCGGCCGTGCGCCGATCGGCATCGACGTGGAGGGCCACGGGCGCGAAGAGGAGCTGGGCCCCGATGTTGACTTGTCGCGCACGGTGGGGTGGTTTACCACCAAGTATCCGGTGGGTTTGAACGTCGGGGGGCTGCCTTGGGCGAAGGTGCTGGCTGGTGGAGCGCCGCTCGGCAAAGTGGTCAAAGACGCGAAAGAGCAGCTTCGCGCCCTGCCCGATCCCCTGACCTATGGTGTGCTGCGCTATTTGAACACCGACGTTGACCTAGCCGGGTCCGACCCTCCGATCGGGTTCAACTATCTGGGGCGCCTTGGTACCCCGGCGGCCTATGCGTCCGGTGATGTGTGGCGTTTCAGCCAGGACGGCTGGTCGGTGGCCGGCGCCGCCACGGCCATACCCATGCCCCTGGCGCACACCGTTGAGCTCAACGCCAGTACCGTCGACGCCGACACCGGCCCGCACCTGCACGCCAACTGGACGTGGGCGACGTCGGCGCTTGATCACGCGCAGGTCAGCCGGCTGAGCCGGTTGTGGTTTGACGCCCTGACCGGCATCTGCGCGCATGTCAGCGCGTGGCGGGGGCGGGTTGACGCCCTCGGATATTGCGCCTGCCCGGCTGAGCCAGCAGCAGATCGACGAGTTGCAGCCGCAAGATGCAATTGCCGATATCTTGCCGCTCACGCCCTTGCAGCAGGGGCTGCTCTTCCACGCCAACATCGCGCAGGCTAACGGCGACGACGTGTATGCGGTGCAGCTGGATATCACGCTAAGCGGTCGGCTTGATCAGCATCGGCTGCGCGATGCCGTGCACACGCTGGTGAACCGGCATCCGAACCTAGTGGCCCGCTTCTGCGAACGGTTCGATGAGCCGGTGCAGATCATCCCGACTGATCCCGTGGCGCCTTGGCGGTACGTCGAATTGGACGCCGACGGTGTCGATGTCGATGAGCAGATCCAGCGCGTGCTCGCCGCCGAACGCGCCGCGGTCTGCGATCTGGCCGAACGGCCGGCCTTTCGGGCGGCATTGATCCGCGTCGCACCAGACCGGCACCGGTTTGTGCTGACCAACCACCACATCGTGCTCGACGGCTGGTCGACGCCGATCCTGCTCAGGGAGATATTCGCCGGCTATTGCGGGCAGCGGCTGCCCGCGGCCGCGCCGTATCGCGGCTTTGTGACCTGGCTGGCCAATCGCGACCTTGATGGCGCCCGCGCCGCGTGGCGTGAGGTGTTCGCCGGCTTCAGTACCCCCACGTTGGTGGGGCCGCCGGATCGGTTAGGGCTAGGGCGGCGCGGCATCGCATCGTTTCGGGTTCCTGAGCAGACCACACGGGCCATTGGCGAGCTGGCGCGCTCGTGTCACACCACCGTCAGCACCGTGCTGCAGGGCGCCTGGGCGTTACTGCTGACCTCGCTGACCGGTCAGCATGATGTCGCCTTCGGCGCCGTGGTTTCGGGCCGGCCCGCCGAGGTGGTCGGTGCGGACTCGATGGTTGGCCTGCTGATCAACACGGTGCCAGTGCGGGCGAGCATCACGCCGGCAACCACCACCGCCGAGCTGCTCGACCAGCTGCAAAGTACCCACAACGACACCCTTGAGCACCAACACCTGGCGCTGAGAGAAATTCACCGTGTCACCGGTCAGGAAAGACTGTTCGACACCGTTTTCGTGTACGAGAACTACCCGACCGACACCGCCGTGTCGGTGGGGACCGACGAGTTGGTCATTGACGAATTCGCCATCCGCGACTATTACCACTACCCGCTTGCGGTCCAAGCTGGGCCGGGCCGCGAGCTACACCTTCGCGTCGCAGTTTCGCACCGATGTATTCGACGCAGCCAGCATCGACGCGCTGATCGAGCGCTTCACGCGGGTATTGGTGGCCATGACCTCCAATCCGAAGCGGCCGTTGTCGTCGATGGATCTTCTGGATAGGGATCCGCACGCCCGCCCGGATGGGCGGGGCAATCGGGCGGTGTTGGCCCCGCCGGCCACCAAGCCGATGTTGGATCGGGCCCCGACCCCGGTCGAGCAGATCCTGTCCGGCATCTACGCCCAGGGGCTGGGCGTAGACCGCGTCGGGGTCGATGAGTCATTTTTCGACCTAGGCGGGATTCGCTTTCCGCGATGCGGCCGATCAGCGCGATCGATACAGCCCTCAACGTCCGTCATGTGGTGGCCGTCTTGTTCGACGCGCTGTCCGTCAAAGCCTGAGCCGGCGCTTGGGCAGGCATGTCACCCGGCCGGCAACCGTGGTGCATACCGACGAAGAGTGCTGCTGAACGGGCCGGATTCGCGTGCAGTGGTTGCTACCACACGTGTGGCACCAAGCGGTAGCGAACCTTGCGCGTGTACTCGCGGTATCCGTCCAAATCTTCCTTCAGCAGCTTTTCCTCGTCGCGGATGCGCAAGGCCAACACGATCAGGCCAGGCACGACGAAGACGAGTCCCCAATAGGAACCGAGCGTCAGAGGGATGCCGATCATCAGGATCAGATTGCCGGTGTACATGGGGTGGCGCACCAGCCCGTACAGACCGGTAGAGACCACCTGCTGGCCTGCCTCGACCCGGACGGTGGCGGCCGCGTGGCTGTTCTGAATGACCACCAGCATCGCCACACCCAGTCCAACGGCTACCAGGACATCACCAACCAAGCAGATTGTCGTTGGTGCCGGCGACCAGCCGAAACGATGGTCAAGGACGCTGATCACGACCATCGCGGCCAGCGAGAGCCATACGCCACCCATGGCGACCTTCTGCACCGTTCGGGTCTCTGCTGTCGGCCCCCCGCGCATTCGCCGTTGCACCGCTACGGGATTCGTATGCAGCAAGTAGATGCCGGGGATCCACGTCGACAGCGCCACCACCAGAAGAACCCATGCCTGCCAGTAGTGGAACGTGCCGGCTGACAAAAACAGTATCGAGCCGAACACGGCAAGCTGAACAAGCGCGAGTGCCAACAGTTTAGGAATGGCTTTCACCGACCCTCCTTACCGTCCGTCCGGTACCGTACGCCAACGCCGATCTTGCCGCGTGCCCCCGAAACCCGAGACAGCGGTGAAGACGCGGCCGAAATCAGCACTGCGGGTTAGCGGAATGAGGCTCTCGATATCTCGAATGGTGGTGCTGACCGCTGACCCGATGACGGCGAACTCAACCAAGCCCGCCACGGTGGCCAACCCCACGTCAGCGGCGATCGGATACCCGATCGCGTTGATGAGGTTCCCCTGCAAAAGCTGGCTCACGAAGAGGGTGGCGTCGTACGCGCCTCCGCATTGGCCGCGCTGATCGCCGAACCGATCCCCTCGACATCCGATGCAACCGCCGAAATTATCTGCGGCTCCGTGATCACATACGAGGTCATCCGCCCGCTCTTCCCCACGATGGTGTCGTCAGCGTAGAGCGATCTCACGGGTGGTTACGGCTGTTTTAAGCAAAAGCGCCGAACCCTGACCGCAGCGGCGGGTTCAGGCGAGCAGCGCGCCGCGCAGTCGGTCGATGTCGGCCGCAGTGATGCCCGCGTCGCGCAGGTAACCGCTCCAGTGACCCGAAGGTCTCGTCGATCGTTTGGCGCGTCGCGTCCAGGTACTCCGGCGCGGACCCCGAGAACCTCGTCGGACAACCGGGCCTCGGCGAACTTCATTACCTCCGGGGTCACTTCGGTGTCCGAGCGTTGTTGGATCGACTTCGGTGATCCGCTCCCGCAGCTGCGCCACGGAGTCGTTGCTGCGCAAGTAGTCGGCAATGATGACGTCGCGATCGATGCCGATCATTTCCAGCACGGTCGCGATGACGAAGCCGGTGCGATCCTTGCCCGCGAAGCAATGCGTGAGTACCGGGCGCCCCGCGGCCAGCAGTGTGACGATGCGATGCAGCGCGCGTTGCGCTGCCGTTGCGCGTTGGGAATTGGCGATACTCATCGATCATGAAGCGGCCCGCGGCCTCGGCAGGAGATTCGCCGGAACCGTGCGGTTCGCCGTCGGTGATTCGGCGCCTTCGAACAGTTTACGAAACGCGGACTCGTGCGGCGCTTCGGCTTCAGCGGTCGCGTCATCGCCGAGATCGGGCATCGGCAGCAGGTGGATGTCCATGCCGTCGGGAACCAGTCCCGGCCCGCGCCGGGCGACCTCCCGGGTCGCGCGCAGGTCGGCGACGTCGGTGATCCCCAGCTGCAGTAGCGTCGCGCGGCCGTCGTCGTCGAGGCGACTCAACTCGCCGGACCGGAACAGCCGCCCTGGGCGCAGATCCCGCGGCGCCGTCCGCGACATCGCGAAAGTTCCACGCACCGGACAATTCCCGCAGCGTCTCAGTCATGTGCGGTGACCGCCGCCGCGAGCGCGGACTGCTCGTGGCCAACCTCGTACCGCGCGATGGTTCGCATATGTACCTCGTCCGGTCCGTCGAAGATGCGCATGGCCCGGTGCCACGCGTATTGCCGGGCCAGCGTCGTGTCCTCGCTGACACCGGCGGCCCCGTGTATCTGGATGGCGCGGTCGATGACGTCGCAGGCAACCTGCGGTGCCACCGCCTTGATTTGCGAGACGAGGAGGTGGGCGGCCTTATTGCCGTGCCGGTCGATCGTCCATGCGGCCTTCTCGCACAGCAGCCTGGCCTGGTCGATTTCGTTGCGGGACTTCGCAATTGTCTCGCGCACGACGCCCTGCTCGGCCAGCGGCCGGCCGAACGCCACCCGGTTGTTTGCGCGGTGCACCATCAGCGCGAGTGCGCGTTCGGCTCCGCCGAGGGCGCGCATGCAGTGGTGAATGCGGCCCGGCCCCAACCTGGCCTGAGCGATCGCGAAGCCGCCGCCCTCCTCGCCCAGCAGATTGGTGACCGGTACCCGGACGTTGTCGTAGATGATCTCGCAGTGGCCGGGCTGGTCCTGGTAACCGAAGACCGTCGTCGAGCGGACGACGGTCACACCCGGCGTATCGATCGGCACCAGAACCATCGACTGTTGTTGGTGGCCGGCCGCGTCGGGGCTGGTGCGGCCCATCACGATGAGGATCTTGCAGCGCGGGTCCGCCGCCCCGGACGTCCACCACTTGCGTCCGTTGATTACGTAGTCGCCGCCGTCGCGCTCGATGGACGTCTCGATGTTGCGGGCGTCGCTGCTGGCGACGGCGGGCTCGGTCATCGAAAAGGCGCTGCGGATCTCGCCGGCCAGCAGCGGCTCCAGCCACTGCTTGCGCTGTTCCTCGGTGGCGAATAGGTGGAGGGTTTCCATGTTGCCGGTATCAGGAGCCGCACAGTTGAGCGCTTCCGGTGCGATCTCCAGGCTCCAGCCGGTGAGCTCGGCCAGCGGGGCGTAGTCCAGGTTGGTTAAACCCGACTCGGCCGGCAGGAACAGGTTCCACAGGCCAGCCGCCTTGGCCTTGACTTTGAGCTCTTCGATGATCGGCGGGACACTGTGGTCGTTCGGGCCCGCTGCATGGCGGTATTTGTCGTATTCGGCTTCGGCGGGAAAGACGTATTCCGTCATGAAGTCGGACAACCGCTTGTGGTAGTCGATGGCCTTGGGCGACATCGCGAAGTCCATGTCCGCCACGATATCTTCCGAGAAACTAGAGCTCATGACCGAGTCCTTGCCCCCGTTTCCGCCCTTCACTCTCGAGACCGCACTGCAGAAGGTTCAGGCCGCAGAAGATGCCTGGAACACGCGCGAGCCCGAGCGCGTCAGCCGCGCCTACACGGTCGACTCGCAGTGGCGAAACCGCGAAGAGCACGTCGTCGGCCGCGAAGAAATCGTGGCCTTCCTGACGCGTAAATGGCAGCGCGAGCTGGACTACTCGCTGCGCAAGAGCTTGTGGAGCTTTGACGGGAACCGCATCGCGGTGCGCTTCCAATACGAGTGCCATGACCGAAACGGTCAGTGGTTCCGCAGCTACGGCAACGAGCTATGGGAGTTCTCGCCGTCGGGTTTGATGGCGCGCCGGGAAGCCAGCATCAACGACGTACCGATCACCGAATCCGAACGACGCTACTTCGGCGCGCGCCCGGCGTCAGAGCACGGCCAAGAGATCCCGCTCTGGTAGCTGCCGATAGGGTGTTCAACTCGACGGAGGTATCCGAGCAGGTAGCGCAACTAACGAAAGCAGAAGTTCACGCCATGACAGAACCGCAGACGGTACCGGTAAAGGTCGGGGTGGTCGCCGAGTCCGGAGCCGACGAGCGGCGCGTCGCATTGGTCCCTAAAGCGGTCGCGTCGCTGGTGAGCAGTGGGGTGGACGTGGTGGTCGAGGCCGGCGCGGGCGAGGGGGCGCTGCTGCCCGACGACCTGTACACCGCGGCCGGTGCCACCGTCGGGGACGCCTGGGCGGCCGACATCGTCGTGAAGGTAGCACCGCCGACCGCCGACGAGGTGGGCCGGCTGCACAGCGGCCAGACGCTGATCGGCTTTTTGGCCCCCCGCAACGCCGACAACTCGATCGGCGCACTGAAGGAAGCCGGTGTGCAGGCGTTCGCGCTGGAAGCCATCCCGCGGATATCCCGCGCGCAGGTGATGGATGCGTTGTCATCGCAGGCCAACGTGTCCGGTTATAAGGCCGTCCTGCTCGCGGCCTCCGAGTCGACCCGATTTTTCCCGATGCTGACGACGGCCGCCGGAACAGTGAAGCCGGCCACCGTGCTGGTGCTCGGCGTCGGGGTGGCCGGGTTGCAGGCGCTGGCGACGGCCAAGCGCCTGGGCGCGCGCACCACCGGCTACGACGTGCGGCCCGAGGTGGCCGACCAGGTGCGTTCGGTCGGGGCGCAGTGGCTGGATGTGGGCATCTCGAAAATTTCAGCGGCCGGCGAGGGCGGGTATGCCCGCGAGCTCACCGACGAAGAACGTGCTCAGCAGCAGAAGTCGCTGGAAAAGGCGATCAGCGGATTCGACGTGGTGATCACCACCGCGTTGGTGCCGGGCAAGCCCGCGCCGCGGTTGGTGACCGCTTCGGCGGTGGAGGCGATGAAGCCCGGCAGCGTGGTGGTGGACCTCGCCGGGGAGGCCGGGGGCAACTGCGAGCTCACCGAGCCGGGGCAGACGGTCGTCAAGCACGACGTCACCATCGCCTCGCCGCTGAACCTGCCTGCCACCATGCCCGAGCACGCCAGCGAGCTCTACAGCAAGAACATCACCGCGCTGCTGGACCTATTAATCAAGGACGGCAAGCTAGCGCCCGACTTTGACGATGAAGTCATCGCGGAATCGTGTGTGACGCTCGAGAAAAATCGTGAGGATTCCTAGATGTACGACGAACTTCTGGCCAATTTAGCGATTCTGGTGCTGTCCGGATTCGTCGGGTTCGCGGTGATCTCCAAGGTGCCTAACACGCTGCACACCCCGCTGATGTCGGGGACCAACGCCATCCACGGCATCGTCGTGTTCGGCGCGCTGGTGGTGTTCGGGGAGGTTGAGCACCCGTCGCTGGCGGTGAAGATCATCCTGTTCGTCGCGGTGGTGTTCGGCACGCTGAACGTCATCGGCGGCTTCATCGTCACCGACCGGATGCTGGGCATGTTTAAGGGCAAGAAGAAAGCTTTACCCGCCACTGGCAATCCCGAAAAGACAGAGGAGCCGGCCACCAAATGAACTACTTGGTGATCGCCCTCTACGTCATCTCGTTCTCGCTGTTCATCTACGGCTTGATGGGCCTGACCGGGCCCAAGACCGCGGTGCGGGGCAACCTGATCGCCGCGGTGGGCATGGCCCTCGCCGTGACGGCGACGCTGATCAAGATCCGGCACACCGACCAGTAGGTACTGATCATCGCCGGCCTGGTGGTGGGGTCGTGCTCGGCGTGCCTCCGGCGCGGCTGACGAAGATGACGGCGATGCCGCAGCTGGTGGCATTCTTTAACGGCGTCGGCGGCGGAACCGTCGCGCTCATCGCGCTTGCGGAGTTCATGGAGACCAAGCTGGCTTTTCCGCGTTTGAGCACGGCGAATCGCCGACCGCGCACATCGTGGTCGCGTCGTTGTTCGCCGCGATTATCGGGTCGATCTCGTTCTGGGGATCGATCATCGCGTTCGGCAAGCTGCAGGAGATCATCTCCGGCTCAGCCGATCGGCCTCGGGAAACCCAGCAGCCGGTCAACCTGCTCCTGCTGGCCGCGGCCGTCGCGGCCGCCGTAGTGGTCGGCATCCGACGCACATCCGGCAGCGGCGGAGCGCACTTGTGGTGGATGATCGGTCTACTGGCCGCCGCCGGTGTGCTGGGTCTCATGGTGGTGCTGCCGATCGGCGGCGCAGACATGCCGGTGGTCATCTCCCTGCTCAACGCCATGACCGGATTGTCGGCCGCGGCAGCGGGCTTGGCGTTGAACAACACCGCGATGATCGTGGCGGGCATGATCGTCGGCGCGTCCGGTTCGATCCTGACCAACCTGATGGCCAAGGCGATGAACCGCTCCATCCCGGCGATCGTCGCGGGCGGCTTCGGCGGCGGCGGCGTGGCCCCCAGCGCGCCGACGACAGGCGGCGACAAGCACGTCAGGTCCACCTCCGCCGCCGATGCCGCGATCCAGATGGCCTATGCAAACCAGGTGATCGTGGTGCCGGGCTACGGCCTGGCCGTCGCGCAGGCGCAGCACGCCGTGAAGGACCTGGCCAACCTGCTGGAAGACAAGGGCGTGCCGGTGAAATACGCGATCCACCCGGTCGCCGGCCGGATGCCCGGGCACATGAACGTGCTGCTGGCCGAGGCCGAAGTTGACTACGACGCCATGAAGGACATGGACGACATCAACGACGAGTTCGCCCGCACCGATGTCACCATCGTCATCGGCGCTAACGACGTCACCAACCCGGCGGCCCGCAACGAAGCGTCCAGCCCGATCTACGGCATGCCGATCCTCAACGTGGACAAGTCGAGGTCGGTCATCGTGCTCAAGCGGTCGATGAACTCCGGGTTCGCCGGCATCGACAACCCGCTGTTCTACGCAGAGGGCACCACGATGCTGTTCGGCGACGCCAAAAAATCGGTGACGCGGTCGCCGAGGAACTCAAAGCGCTTTAGGCCCCTGACCCGATGGTGGCGACCCGCTTCGCCCGGCTACGCCGCGCTCGCGATCGCCACTAGACGGGCGGGTAGGCGGGCGGCGGATATCCCTGCCCGTTTTCGACCCCGCGCAACCCCCAGGTCATGTACCTGAAGAAGAACTCGATCTCGTCGCTCACGTCGTAATCCGGACTCGGATCCATCGGCCCCACCTCTCGACTCGCGACTAGTCCAGTGGGCAAGTCTAGTCCCATCCGCATCTTTGCGGCAGGGGCCGTGCTTAAACTGTCCAACCAGTTGATTGATAATCGCACCCGCAGGGGACGCACGACAGAGAGTAGTAAGAACCAGAGATGCCATCCGAAAACGGGCTATCGCGCCGTGAGGAGTTACTGGCCGTTGCCACCAAGCTGTTCGCCGCGCGCGGCTATCACGGCACCCGGATGGACGACGTCGCCGATGTGATCGGGCTGAACAAGGCGACGGTCTATCACTACTACGCAAGCAAGTCGCTGATCCTGTTCGACATCTACCGCCAGGCCGCCGAGGGCACGCTGGCCGCCGTCCATGACGACCCGTCCTGGACGGCTCGCGAAGCCCTCTACCAATACACGGTCCGGCTGCTCACCGGCATCGCGGGCGACCCGGAGCGGGCCGCCGTGTACTTCCAGGAGCAGCCCTACATCACCGAGTGGTTCACCGCCGAGCAGGTCGCCGAGGTCCGCGAGAAAGAGGCTCAGGTCTACCACCACGTGCACGGCCTCATCGACCGCGGGATCGCCAGTGGCGAGTTCTTCGAGTGCGACTCGCACGTCTTGGCGCTGGGCTACATCGGAATGACCCTGGGCAGCTACCGATGGTTGCGGCCGAGCGGGCGGCGCACGGCCAAGGAAATCGCCGCCGAGTTCAGCACCGCGCTGCTGCGGGGGCTGATCCGCGACGAGTCCATCCGCGAGAATTCTCCGCTCGGGGCTTAGCTCGGTTTATTCGAAGAGGTTCGGCGGAATCAGCTCGAGCACGTTCCCGAGGCCGCTAGTCAACCTGGACAGCCCGGTCACACTGGGCTGGCCCAGGTAGATGTGCAGGTGCGGGTCCGGGGACGGCAGGTATGGGTAGGCGTCCGGGTACCACGACGTGGCCGGCGTGTATCCAGACTCGACCACAATGTCCACCACGGCCGACCACGGTCCCTGCACGGCCCCTAGGGCCAGATCGGTGGCGACCCTGCCCACGTTGGGGATCGAGAGCAGCGAGGCGGGGGTCGGAATATTCGCATAACTCGTAGCCGGGCCCCATGTCCCCGTAGCCCAAGTCGACGAGCACCCGCAGGTCGGGCTGGAAGATGTCCGCTATCGGGGGACCCGCATACGGGATGTGCACGAATGAACATCGATCAACGGCAGGTTCTGGGTCATCACCTCGTAGTACTGGGTGACGCCGGTGTAGCCGGGCGACGTCGCCAAATGCACTGCGTTGGCAACCTGGGAGGCCGTCAGAATTGGATAGTTGCTGTGCACGAAGAAGTAGCCCAGGAAGGCGTTGAGGTCGGACACCACGTTGAGCGGGTATTGGGGCGCGTCGGCGATGCCGTCGTATTGGATCGTGTAGATGTCGGTCGGGTAGGGAGAATTCGGTGGCGTCGCCCCGTTGAACTTCACATCCAGGAATGGGATGTAAAAGCCGGTGAATCGCTCCAGCAGCCCGCCGTCGGGGTTGTTGGGATCACCGGCCAAAACGAAGGACAGCTGGCTTGGATCTGGCTGCGAGGTTGGCAGGCAGGCCCATGAGAGCCCTGATTTCATCGGTGGCGATCGTGGCGCTCTGCGAGTAGCCGAAAACGACGACGCTGTTCCCCAGGCCTAATTGCGCCTTGATCCCGCTGTCCAGCAGACTCACACCCTGAGCGACGGACTGCTCGAAGGTCAGGCCGCCGAGTTGGGGAGTAACCGGCCAGAACTGCTCGGGAGTGAACTGCGAGAACACGTTGGACAACTGCAGCGCAGGGAAGTGCGGCAGCAGGTACGACTGCGCAACCGATTCCAGGTATCCGAGGTCAGGGCTCGGGTTTGCAGGTGCCGCCCATGACCAAGGCGCGACTTGTTGGGTCCGACCGATGTCCTTACGACCGAAATCAGCGCGCTCGTGCCGCTGGACCCGCCGCCGGTCGGCGCACGCCCCAACAGTGTCTGGATCGACGTGCCCAGCGCCTCCACGTTGGCTGCCTCGGCTTGCGCGTAGGCGTTCCCGGCGCCAGTCAACGCTTGGGCGAAATCGTCGTGGAATGCCGCCGCTTTGGTGAGCACCGCTTGGTACTGCTGGCCGTATCCGCCGAACAGTTTGGCGATGGCCTCCGACACCTCGTCTTTGGCGGCCGCCACCAAACCAGCTGTCGGGCCCGCCGCGCTCGCGTTGGCGTCGATGATTGCCGACCCGATTTCTCCGACGTCGGCGGCAGTCGTCGCCAATATCTCCGGAGCAGTGACTAGGTACTCCATCTCCCCGTCCTCCCGACCGATCCGTAACCGCGGGTATTAGGTATTAACTGAGGGTAGAGCCGTCCCCTCGGGAATTCCCGCGTTTGTACCAACGGGGTGCCCGGGTAGGCGCCACAGAAATTATGGACTAGTGTCTAGAAAAGTTTTGGAGCGCTCAGAGCCAGGAACGGAGGACACACGTGGCGATCCGCGTCGCGCACGTCGGCACCGGCAATGTCGGAGGCCTGGCCTTAACCGAACTCATCACCAATCCGGCATTCGAGTTGACCGGGGTGTGCGTGTCGACGCCGGAGAAAGTGGGCCGCGATGCCGGCGCGCTGTGCGGAGTCGGCCTGGACGCCGACACCGTCACCGGTGTCCAGGCCGTCGGCGACCTCGACGCTGTCCTCGCGACCAAGCCGGACTGCGTCGTCTACTGCGCCATGGGCGACACCCGCTTGCCCGACGCGATGGCGGATGTCATGCGGATCCTGGCCGCCGGCATCAACGTCGTCGGATCGTCGCCCGGGCTGCTGCAGTACCCGTGGGGCGTCCTGCCCGAGAAATACATCGCTCGTGTGGAAGATGCTGCCCAGCAAGGGAATTCGAGCATATTCATCAGCGGTGTCGACCCGGGATTCGCCAACGACCTTATTCCGTTCGCGCTCGCCGGAACCTGTCAGCGCATCGAGCAGGTGCGCTGTATGGAGATTCACGACTACGCGTCGTACAACGGTGTCGAGGTCATGAGCTATATGGGGTTCGCCCAGCCCCTGGATGAAATCCCGATGCTGCTGCAACCGGGCATTCTCAGCATCGCGTGGGGGACGGCGATCCGTCAGCTGGCCGCCGGGCTCGGCATCGAGGTCGACGAAATCACCGAGTCCTACCAGCGCGAGCCGGCGCCGGAGGATTTCGACATCGCGATAGGCCGGGTCGCCAAGGGCACGCTGGCCGTGCTGCAATTCGAGATCCGCGGCATGGTCAAGGGCCACCCCGCCATCGTCATCGAGCACATCACCCGATTGCGGCCCGACCTGCGTCCCGACCTGCCGCAGCCCGCCGCGGGCGACGGCTCGTACCGCGTCGAGATCACCGGCGAACCGTCCTACGCCGTGGACATCATTCCCAGCAGCCGCAAGGGTGACCACAACCACGCCGCCATCGCGGGAGCCGCCGGCCGCATCGTCAACGCGATCCCGGCGGTGATCGCCGCGCCGCCGGGGATAAGGACCACGCTGGATCTGCCGTTGGTCACGGGCAAGGGCCTCTACGCACCGAACACTTTGGTAGCCAAGTAAATCCGAAAGGACTCTTAATGGGACGGGTAGACGGCAAGGTAGCGCTCATCAGCGGCGGCGCCGGCGGCATGGGCGCCGAGGATGCGCGCCTGCTGGTCGAGGAGGGCGCCAAGGTCGTCATCGGCGACATCCTGGACGATCAGGGCAAGGCGCTGGCCGACGAAATCGGCGACTCCGCGCGCTACGTGCACCTCGACGTCACACAGCCCGACCAGTGGGACGCCGCGGTCGCGACCGCCATCGGTGAATTCGGCAAGCTCAACGTGTTGGTCAACAACGCTGGAACCGTCGCACTCGGGCAACTGAAGAATTTCGATCTGGCCAAGTGGCAGAAGGTGATTGACGTCAATCTCACTGGCACGTTTCTCGGCATGCGGGTGGCCGTCGAGCCGATGACCGCGGCCGGGGGTGGCTCCATCATCAACGTGTCGTCCATCGAGGGGCTGCGTGGCGCGCCCGCGGTGCACCCCTACGTCGCGTCCAAGTGGGGCGTGCGCGGCCTGGCCAAGTCGGCGGCGCTGGAGTTGGCGCCGTTGAACATCCGGGTGAATTCGATCCACCCCGGTTTCATCCGCACCCCGATGACCGCGCACCTGCCGGAAGACATGGTCACCATCCCGCTGGGCCGTCCGGGCGAAGTGCGCGAGGTCGCGACGTTCGTGCTGTTCCTGGCCAGCGACGAGTCGTCCTACTCCACGGGCAGCGAGTTCGTCATGGACGGTGGCTTGATCACCGACGTGAACCACAAAGAGTTTTAGGTGCCGGTTGCACCACTCGGCGGTGCCATGACCGCGAGCTTCTTGCGGAGCCTGACAGACATCGTCGGGTCGAACCACGTCGTCACCGACCCGGACGTGCTGGCCGGCCGCAGCGTCGACCACACCGGCCGCTATCGCGGCCAGGCCAGTGCGCTGGTGCGGCCGGGTTCAGCCGAACAGGTCGCCGAGGTGTTGCGGGTGTGCCGCGACGCCGGAGCGCACGTCACCGTGCAGGGCGGCCGCACCTCGCTGGTGGCGGGTGCCGTTCCCGAGCACGACGACGTGCTGCTATCCACCGAAAGGCTTTCTGCCATCGGCGATGTCGACATCGTGGAGCGGCGTATCCAAGTGGGGTCTGGGGCCACGTTGGCCGCGGTGCAGCACGCCGCTGTTACCGCAGGACTGGTGTTTGGGGTGGACTTGGCCGCGCGCGACACCGCGACCGTCGGCGGCATGGCGTCGACGAACGCGGGCGGCCTGCGCACGGTGCGCTACGGCAACATGGGCGAGCAGGTCGTCGGGTTGGAGGTAGCGCTGCCGGACGGTTCGCTGCTGCACCGCGATAGCCGGGTGCGCAGCGACAACACCGGCTACGACCTGCCGTCGTTGTTCGTCGGCGCCGAAGGCACGCTCGGGGTCATCACGGCGCTGGATCTGCGGCTGCATCCCACTCCGTCGCATCGGGTGACGGCGCTGTGCGGATTCGCTGAGCTCGAGCCGCTTATCGACGCCGGCCGGTTGTTCCGCGACGTGGACGGGATCGCGGCGCTGGAGTTGGTCGACGGCCGAGCGGCCGCGCTCACTCAAGAGCACCTTGGCGTGGGCGCCCCCGTCGACGGCGACTGGCTGCTGCTGGTGGAACTGGCCGCCGACCACGACCAGACCGAGCGGCTCGCCGAGCTACTCGACGGAGCCGAGCTGTGCGGCGAGCCCGCGGTGGGCGTGGATGTCGCTGCGCAGCAACGGTTGTGGCGCGTCCGCGAGGGTCTGGCGGAGGTGCTCGGGGTGTACGGGCCGCCGTTGAAGTTCGATGTCTCGTTGCCTCTTTCGGAGATCAGCGGATTCGCAAGGGATGCAGTCGCTTTGATCCACGCACAGGTCGAGGATGCGCTGCCGCTGCTGTTCGGCCATATCGGCGAGGGCAACCTGCATCTCAACGTCCTGCGTGTGCCGCTCGATCAGGAGGCCGCGTTGTACACGCCGATGATGGACCTGATTGCGCAGTGCGGGGGCAACGTCAGCTCGGAACACGGTGTCGGCAGCCGCAAGCGCACCTACCTCGGGATGTCTCGCGAGGCCACCGACATCGCCGCGATGCGGACCATCAAGGCGGCGCTTGATCCGACCGGATTCCTCAACGCCGCAGTGCTTTTCGATTAGGCTAGGAAGGTCGGAAGCGCAGCGCTACTCCGTTCATGCAGTAGCGCAGGCCGGTCGGTTGGGGGCCATCGTTGAAGACATGCCCGAGGTGCCCGCCGCAACGGCCACAGAGCACCTCCGTGCGTGTCATGCCCAGGGTGTTGTCTTGCCGCTCGAGTACCGCGTTGTCCAGGGCCTTCCAGAAACTCGGCCAGCCGGTGCCGCTGTCGAACTTGGTGGTTGACGAGAACAGGTCCTGTGCACAGCCCGCACATCCGAAGGTGCCGGGCCGGTGCTCATCGTTGAGCGGACTGCTGAAGGGCGTCTCGGTGGACGCCGTACGAAGCACGGCGTACTGCTGCGGTGTCAGAAGTTGCCGCCACTCCGCGTCGGTGTGATTGACCTCGAATGTGTCGGTCGAACTGCTAGGCGCGGCGCCCGCGATGGACGCACTCAGTGAGCCAGCTCCGACGAGGACGCCGAGACCCGCAGTGCCGAGCAACATGCGCCGTCGGGTCAGAGCCGGCCACGGCTGGGGAGGTGTCAGGGGAGTCATCTTTCTAAGCATAGGGCCGACCTCGGGTGACGTGATCCCGTTGGTTGGGGCGACGATCCGCGTGGTGAGTCGACCGGCTTACGCCGGAGTTCACGGTGTCAAGCCAGGCTTTCCGTTGGGGCCGAAGAGGTAATACCCGCCGAGGCCGCCCGCCCCGCCGTGGCCGCCGGCGGTGGCAGCACCTCCGTCGCCGCCGGCACCGCCGATGCCGAATGAGTCATCCCGCGCTCCCATCGACTCGAAACAAGACGATGGCATCACCGATTATGTCGACCCTCGGCTAAAGCTGTGCGGACCCTATGCAACTGGAAAATCGCGCTAGTCAGTCGCCTTAATGCCGACAGCGTGACGTAGCTGCGCGAGGAACTCGTCTGCGTCGTCGCTGCGGACGATGTAGTGCGAGATGGCGATCCGGATCACCGTGGCCGCCTTGACCGCAGCATTGGGCCCGGGAAGGTGCCGTTGCAGGCCGTCACGCATCTCCGGGATGACGCCGCCGACCTGCGCGATGACGTGCTCGGGCTCGACATCGATCATGCGCACGCCCGAGTACGAATGCTGGTATTCGACGATGAATCGCAGCACGGCGTCGAGCTTGTCGTCGCCCTTCAGCCCCGCCGTTGCCTTGGCCAGGCCGGTTTCAAAGACCTGCCTTTCGTAGCGCGAGAACGCGGAGAGCAGTTCCTCTTTGGACGCGAACCAACGGTATAGGGTGGGACGCGAAACCCCCGCCTGCGCAGCGACTTCCGACAAACTGAGCTTGGTCTTGCCGTTGCGGCCAAGCACCTCGGCGGTGGCCGCCAGGATCCGTTGACGCGTCGAGGTGTCGGTCTCGGTCGCTGACGTCGCTGAGGTCACTGCGGGCTGGGTCATGGCTTTCGCTCCGAGCGTCGGCGCACCAGCACCGACTCCTGAATCGCCCCGACTGCCCCCTGCTCGTCGAACAGCGTGCCGATCGTCGTCCCGATGCCGTCGGGGCCGTAGCTGGTCTCCGCGCGAATGCCGATCCAGTCCCCGTCGGGAACACGGAACACGTGTACGGCGAGATCGGTATTCAGGAAGGTCCACTTGGAGATGTCCAGCTTGCTGCCGATGCCGTTGGCGCAGTCGGCCACCGCGAACAGCCGCTCCAGCTGAGTCATGCTCTCGCCGTTGACCAGGTCGACCGTCGGGTTGATCCAGGATTCCCCGGGCCCCGGCGTCAGCGGCTCGGTCAGCCACAGCCACTGGACGCTGTGCACGTAGTTGAGGTCCCAGTCCAGTGGCTTCATGTTGCGGGTGCGTGCCTCGCTGCGGGGACCGGGCAGCGCCGCGGACGCGTGCGCGACGGGCTCGGTGTCTTGCAGCTGCAACCGCCACCCGCTGGCGCGGGCAACCGGCCGGGGCTGCCCATCGGGGCCCTGCGCCAGCATTTCGGCACTGACCAACTCGATCTGCTTGCCGCCGCGCAGCACTTGCGAACTGACCCACAGATCGCCCTCGGACGGCACCCCCCCGAGCAGGTCGATGACGACGCGGGACAGGCGGGTGTCGTCGCGCTGCTCACAGCGTTCCAGCGCGCGCACCAACAACGCCGACACAGGACCGCCGTGCTGGATGGCCGACGACCAAGTGCCGCGCGCCATGTCGGTCGCCCTGAACTTCTCGCCTAATGCGTCACTGTCATCGAGCAGCTCGTAGTAGGAATCGGTCAACGTGTCCCCTCTTCGTCGCGTGTCAGGGCAGCCCGGCGCCCGGCGTATCGACCAGTACGGCGTCCAGTTGCGATAGCCGGGTGCCCACCAATCGCTGGGGATACGCGTCGGTGCTCGACAGCAGAAACAGTGTGCGGCGTTCCGGGCCGCCGAGCGCGCAGGCGATTGCGACCCGGTCGCCCATGTCGATGCGGTCGGTCACCTCGCCGCCTTCGACGATCCGCTCGAACTGATGAGCCAGGGTCATCGACGTCCACACCCCGCCTTCGGCGTCCAGCGCGATGCCGTCGGGCGGCCCGTCAAGACCGTCGGCGAATACCCGGCGGTCGCTGAGCGCACCGTCATCGCCGACGGTGAACGAGGTCAGCCGCCGGCCGGTCGATTCCGCGACGATCAGCGCTTTGCGGTCCGCGGTGATGACCATCCCGTTGGGAAAATCCAGGTCCTCTGCGACGACTGTGACGCTGTCGTCCGGGTCCAAGCGAACGATCACGCCGCCCTCGCGAGCCTGCGATCCGATGTAGGCGCGGCCCGCGTCATCGACGACCATGTCGCCGAGGCCGTCCGGCACCAGTTCGGTGAGATCGGCGATGGTGACCACGCTTTCGCCGTCATAGCGCAACACCTGCCGGTGCTCAGTCGAGGCGATGAGCAGCGACCCGTCCGGCCGGAAGCCCAGGCCCGCAGGCGAGTGCCCGGGCAGCGGCAGCGTCGTTAGCGCCCCGCCCAGGGTCGAGGTGTGAACGGCTTCGCCTAGCATGTCGGAGAACCACAGCAGTCCCTCGAACCAGCGTGGGCCTTCGCCGAAGCAGAACCCCTTGGCCAGCGGCGTGGGGATCATCCGCTCATGCCTTTGGGCAAAGATTCGGCTTTACAAAACACGGCTGAAGTGTCACGCACCGCGGGCGCTGGTGTCAATCTGCCGCCGCGGCGAGCTCACGCGCGACGGCCGCGTGATACTCGTCGATCCTGGCTGGGTTGGCCTGCTGGAAGAGTTGGTCGGGCAGCGGGGAGTCCTTGCGTGCCTCGATCGTCATAGTCCGCGAAAATAGCGTGACGTCCTGGCCCGGCCGGGTGAAGTGATACTGCACCGTGATGCGACCCTCGAGGCCGCCGTTCCCCTCGCGGTCATGACCCAGCCGGCCCACCGAGGTGAACACGAACAACGAGGGGCGCACCGCAGCGGCCAGCTGCCAACTGAAGATGCGGTCGCCATCGGGACCCGCTTCGGTCCAGGTGTCGCCGACCTTGAGCGGAAGCGGCGGCAGGTTGCCGATGTGCGCGCTGCCGGGGTACGTCTTCGTCCAGTTCTCCGGGTTGGTGACGAAGTCGTACACCGTTTCGGCGGATTGGCTGAGCGCGGTCTCGGAAGTGGTCGTCACGATGCCCAATTGCGTTGCCCTCCATGGTGTTGTTAGCCAAGCTTTACAAATCTTAGTCAAAGTGTCACGCTGAGCCGTGAGCAGCTGGCCGAGAGATGGAGCGGATTTGACCACCGAATCTGAGCAGACTGAGTGGACGGTCCAGGGTCTGCTGGATCTGTTTGACGTGCAGGCCGACGGGCAGGATCGGTTCACCGGCAACACCGGCATCGCCACTGGCGATGAACGGCAAGTGGTGGAGGGCACTCAGGTGCTCGCCCAGGCGATTGTCGCGGTGGCCAAGCGATTCCCGGACAAGTCGGTGCGCTCGGCGCACGCCGTGTTCTCCCGCGCCGTCATCGTCGGCCCACCCGTCGAGCTTGTCCTCGACGTCGTGGCCGAGGGCCGGTCCACCGCCACCGCCGTCGTCGCCGTGCACCAAAACGGCAGGCGCTGCCTGAGCATCACGGTGCTGGCCGACGTCCCGACCGCCGACGTCATCCGCCACCACCTGCCACGCCCCGAGGTGGCCGCGCCCGCCGACGCCAACTTCTCGCCGATGCCGATGGTCGGGCGGGAACTGCGCCTCGTCGACGTGCTCGACGTCAACAGCCCCGACGAGGTCGGACCGCCTGAGCTGTACGCCTGGCTGCACTACGACCCGATCCCGGAGCGCGACGATCTGGCCAAGGCGCTGATCGCCTACTTCACCGGGCATCTGGGGATTTCCACCACCATGCGGGCTCACGCCGGCATCGGCACCAGCCAGGCACACCTGACCGTGTCCACCGCACCGATGAGCTATCTCGGTCGCCTTCCACGAGCCGGTGAGTTGGGGCGGGTGGCTGCTCTACACCCACGAGAGCACCCAGGTCGGCGCGGGCATGTCCTACGTGCGTGGGGCCGTGCACGCGGAGGAGGGCGAGTTGCTGTGCTCCTTCGCGCAGGAGGCACTGATCCGCCCGCTGCGCACCACCGACACGGCGATCGATTCTCGCGCACGGTTCTGATCGCTATGCACTTCACCATCACGCACCCGATGCACAGTCATCCCTACAACCCGGAGTTGGTCAGTGGGGCCGGGATTGGGAAGGTGGCCGCGGCCGCCGAAGCTGCCGGGATCCACGGGTTCGGATTCACCGATCACCCGGCGCCATCGCAGCGATGGCTGGAAGCCGGCGGCCATGATGCCGTAGATCCTTTTGTCGCTTTGGGTTTCGCCGCTGCGATGACGACGACGCTGCGGCTGATTCCCAACATTGTGGTGCTGCCTTACCGAAACCCGTTTGTGGTGGCCAAGTCTGGTGCCACTCTGGATCTGCTCTCGGGCGGCCGGTTTACGCTCGCGGTCGGTGTCGGTTATCTCAAGCGTGAGTTCGCGGCGTTGGGTGTGAGCTATGACGAGCGTGCCGAGCTGTTCGACGAAGCGCTGCAGGTGATCCGCGCCATCTGGACCGAAGATGACATCTCTTTTGAGGGTAAGCATTTCAGCGCGCGTGGGATCACCGCACATCCCCGCCCGGTCAGCGACCCGCATCCACCGATCTGGATCGGCGGCAACACCACCACCGCGCGTCAGCGCGTAGCACAGTACGGCGACGGCTGGTGCCCGTTCCCCGCCCCGCCCCAACTGGCTCAGACGGCGGGCACCGCGGCCATCACCTCCGTCGAAGACCTCTCGGGTGCAATCGACGATCTGCGGCGCCGCTGCGACGCGATCGGAAAAGACTGGTCCACCCTCGACATCACCTTCACCAATTCCGAAGGCGGAAGCCCCGCGACCGACGACTTCAACGGCGAGGCTTACCTCGACGGCTTGGAGAAGCTGGCGAAGCTCGGAGTGACGTGGGTGAGCGTCCACCTGCCAGGCGACAGCATGGCGCAGGTACTCGAGACACTCGACCGTTTCCGCACCCTCGTCGTCGACGCGGCCTGAATGGACTTTTCAGAGGTCGCCCTATCGGCGGAGGACAAAGACTTTGCGGACCGGACCCGCCAGCTCCTGGCCGAGGTGGTCACCGAGGACGTGCTGCGCCGCGATCGGGAGACCGGCGAAAACTTCGACGAGCGAGTGCATTTGGCGCTGGGCGCGGCGGACTACCTGGCCCAGGATTGGCGGGACGAGTCCGACGGTGGCTTCAGTGCGGTCCGTCGACGGATCTTTCAGCTCGAGGTCGCCCGGGCCCACACGCCCTGGTACCACTGGGGCACCACTGCCATGGTCGCGAAGATGGTGCGGCAATTCGCGTCGCCTGACCTGGCCGGCAAGGTGCTGCCCGGCGTGCTGTCCGGCCAGATCCGGCTGTGCCTGGGCTACACCGAGCCCGAGGGCGGCTCGGACGTCGCCACCTGCAAAACCCGCGCGACGCGCGACGGTGAGGGATCTAGCTGGATTATTAACGGCTCCAAGATGTTCACCTCGAATGCGCACAACGCCCAGTACGTCTTCCTGCTCACCAACACCGACCCAGAGGGCCGCAAGCACCGGAACCTGACCATGTTTCTGGTGCCGCTGGATTCACCGGGCGTTGAGATCCAGGGCATTCGGACCCTGGACGGTGATCGCACCAACATCGTCTTCTACAGCGACGTCCGCGTCGACGACTCCTACCGCATCGGCGAGGTCAACGGCGGCTGGACAGTGATGCGATTCGCACTCGACGCCGAGCACGGCATCGTCGATCGTGACGACCAAGGCTTGCAATACATTTCGGCCATGTCCTCGCACGGCACTGAAATGGCCGAAGCGGTGGACAAGGTCGCGTCGCTGGTAGCGCGGACGATCCCTGACGAGTCGGTGCGATACCGGCTCGGCCGATGCGTCGCGCGGATGGAGGCGTCGATATCCACTCCCGGGCCGTACGGACGCGTCGCGATCGCGCAAACGATGCGCGACATCTCGCCGGAATTGATGGACCTGTTGGGCACTGCGTCGGCACTGCCGATCGGCACCCAGGGCGCCATCGACGACGGCGCGACGGAAGCCCTTCTGCGCCTGTCTGTTCCGGCTGGGATCTACGGGGGCACCCTTGAGGTTTTCCGTAATATGATCGCTCAGCACGAACTCGGGCTCGGACGCCCTAGCTACGGCGCGTAACTGAGCAGCGCCTTCTCGCGGATTTCTCCGTAGGCGAGCATGCCGAATTCGTGGGCGGCCCGCCGGGTCGGGGATCGTGAGGGTGCCCAGGGCGCACTGCTGGCGCAGGTAGTCGGCGAGGGTTGCGCCAAAGCCCCGCATGACATCGCGGTACATCGTGGCCAGTTCCGGGAACCGCGGAGTCTCGGAGATCACCAGCCGATAGAAGCCGATCGTGTCGGTGGAACTCCAATTCCGCGCGACCTGGATACCGAAGCTCGCCAGAGCGATTTGGAGCTCCCTTAGCTAGCTCGCGGTAGGTCGGCGACCACCTCCACACGAGCGTCGTCGAAACTCAGAAATCCCTTGATGGGCAGGCTTTCTGGCAGCGTTTCCTGGTAGCTCCAGGCGATGTCCTCGAGTAGTGCATCGCCGATTTCCGCCGACCAGTACGTCGCAACACCTTTGTAGTTGCAGTAGCTCGTCGTCTCCGAACGCCGCAGCAGATCGGTGCGGACCAGCGCGGGATCGACGTAAAGTCGGGGCTCGAGCGCGGTCTCGAAGAGGATCACCGTGTCGTCGGTGTCCGCCAGGGTGGTGCCGGCGGCCGAGACGCGCAGGCGGCGCTTGGTCGGGCGGCAGTCAACGCGGTGATACGGGTTGGGCGGGTAATGCACGAGTTCACGCCCTTCCTCGAACCAGCCATCGACGGCATCCCAAGGCACTCGCACGAAACCGGGCGCCTCCGCGACCGGCTCGGCGGGCAAATCGCCGACCAGTTCAGCCGGGAAGACGTAGCTCAGTGGGTGGCCCTGCCGATGCACCATCAGCGCCCGCTCGGTATCAATCACCCAGTGCCCGTTGCGGACTGCCCGCACACGGCGCGGGTGCGGCTCGATATACACCGCGCCCGTGGGCACCGGGGGGGAGAACCGTCCCGCGGGATCGGCACTGAGCGGCCCACGCCCCGCTACCAGACTCATGGTTTTCCTTCCATCAAAGTGCGGATCTCAGAATGTCCAGCTGCCGTTTGGTGACAAGACGAAACCGTGCTGGCTTTGATCGGGCGGGTAGGCCGGCAACACGCATGCCGTCATGGATTGGTCCACCCCGCAGGTTTCGCTCTCGTAGGTCACCTTGCTGTGCGGTGGAAGGGATTTATAGGCGTCCGGCCTGACCGTGCCGTCATGCCAGTTGCCCGGGCGGTCCATCCACTGAAAGCGCTCCATGGACGACGGGTCCTTATCAGCGAACTGGGCGCCGTCTTGACCCGGATAGTTCATCCCGACGTAATTGTGCGACGTTCCGGGCAGCGAACCCCAACACTCCATCAACGATCTCGACGCTTTGGAGACATAGCTCGTCCGGCACCGGTAGCCACCGGGCGTCGGGAACTGCGCCCCGATCGTCGAGTACGCCGAATAGGTGCGATAGTCCGGAGAGTTGACGTCGTTGTAGCCGCTGAGGTCGGGGAACTGCTGAGGGTCAGCGGCCGCCATCGGCACTGTCGTCGACGCCGTCCACGGCACTGCGATCAAAACCGCGGGCAACACCTTCCGTAGAACGGTCATACCAGAGCGTAGGCCGACGGCGTGGGTGTACAAGATTGAGCCATGCTCGGACACATCGGAATCAACGTTCCTGACCTCGCAGCGGCGAAGGACTACTACGACATCCTGATGCCGCTGGTCGGATTCGAGCCGGTGCTGTCGACGGACGACCAGTTTGCGTTTCGTCCGGCCGGAGGAAAGCCCGGGACGTACCTGTTCTTCTATCCGGCTGCCGACGCCGAGGCCCCGTATTCGCGGGATCGCGTCGGGTTGCAGCACCTGGCCTTCATGGTTAGGAGCCGAACGGCCGTCCGTAGCGTGCACGAGCTGGTGCGGAGCCTCGGCGGCGAGGTGCTCCATGTGCCACAGTCCTTTCCGCAGTACCCACCTCCGTACTTTGCGACGTTTTGGCTCGATCCGTTCGGCGTGATGCTCGAAGCGGTCTGCCACTATGACCGCGATTAGCGTTATGAGCGGCGGCGTTCAAAACCGATTTCGTCACTCCGATGGCGAGCGGGGCCCGTAGATTTCCGAGGTTCAAGTGTAGTTGCTGTGGAGGGCGCCTCGTCGTTCGATAATCGTTGGTACCGATAGAGGATCAATGACCGCGATGTTGCGGTCGCGATGGCCTGGGTAGCCGCGGCCGGTGGGACAGCGGGAGTGTTGCTGTGGACATGGCGCTAGCCGACGCGCGGACAGTCGGTCGCTTTCGCGGCGACGTGTAATGCCGCCGTCGCCCTGGCATGTCTGGCGCACCCGGATCCGCTACCCGCACTGATCGGATGCGTTGCCTTCGCGACCTTCGGGCCATACATCGCGCTCTTCCACACGACCGGATTCGTGCTGTACAACTTCGCGGTGGCCACGCGGTTGCGCTGTACGAAGCCGTGTTACTGGCCAGATCCGGACACCTGCTTCCTCATCGCTTCTTCGGACGCCGCGATGTATCGCGCTAAACGCCTCGGCGGCAATCAGTTTCATCACCATGAGCTATGTGGATGACGTTGGGGCCATCCAGACGCTAAGGTCCCAGTCATGGCGGGACCGATGGAAGGCATCAAAGTCGTCGAGCTCGGGGTCTGGGTAGCCGGACCAGCCGCGGCCGCCGTCCTGGCCGACTGGGGCGCTGACGTCATCAAGATCGAGCCTCCCGCCGGTGACCCGGGCCGCATGTTCGGCCGGATGCTGGGCTGCGATCTCGGGGTGAACCCGCCGTTCGAAATGGACAACCGTTCCAAGCGCAGCATCGTCTTGGACCTCACCACCGACTCGGGCCGCGACACTGCGTTCGAATTGCTCGCCGACGCAGACGTTTTCGTGACCAACGTGCGCCCCGGGGCGTTGCGGCGCCTCGGGTTCGACTTCGAGTCGGTGTCCGCTCACAACCCCCGGCTGGTCTACGGGCTGATCACCGGGTACGGCGAGACCGGGCCCGACGCCGAGCGCGCGGCCTACGACGTGGCGGCGTTCTGGTCCCGCGCCGGGGTGGCGCACCTGCTCACCCGGCCCGGGGACACCCCACCCTTCCAGCGGGGCGGGATGGGGGACCACTCGGCCGGCATGACCCTGGCCGCCGCCATCTGCGCCGCGCTGGTGGCGCGGGCACGCACCGGAACCGGTCAGCTGGTGAGCACCTCGCTGTATCGCCAAGGCGCCTACACCATCAGCTTCGACCTCAACACCTACCTGCTGACCGGTCAGCCGATCGCGGTCGGGCAACGCGAAACCATGGGCAACCCGTGCATGAACAACTACACCGCCGGCGACGGGCGCCGCTTCTGGATCGTCGGGCTCGAAGGCGATCGGCACTGGCCCCCGCTGTGTCGCGCGGTCGGCCGCCCCGAGTGGCTGGACGACCCGCGGTTCAGCGATGCCCGTGCTCGCTTCGTCAACGGCCCGGCGCTGATCGCCGAGCTGGACGCGATCTTCGCGACCCGCTCGCTGGACGAATGGGCCGAGGCCTTCGCCGGCGAACCGGATTTCTTCTGGTCACCGATCAACAGCCTCGAGGACGTGGTCGCCGACGAGCAGTTCCACGCCGCGGGCGGCATCGTCTATGTACCAGACGGGCCGGACGGCGAATCCAGCGTCGCGATGGTCGCCACACCGGCGGATTTTCACGGCACACCCTGGGCGGCCCGTTCTGCCGCACCGGAACTCGGGCAACACACCGAGGAAGTTCTCGCTGAACTGCAGGCCCGCCGGGACGCCTGAACCGATCGGGCCACCTTTACAAATTTCGGCAAAAGTGTCACGCTGTCCGGTGGGTTGCGTCACCCGGGGTGATGCGGCCACACAGCCCAGCACAGGTGACTATGAGGAACGGATTGAATGGTCACGCCAACCTCTGACATCAACGAGAGCAGCAGGGTGCGGTCCATCCGGACAGCCCGTACCGGCGAGTGTCTGCGCTATCGGCTCGACGTCATTGCGGCTAATGCCGCCGACGCAGTGGAATCCGCCGGGGGATGGCTCTATGACCGGGCAATGGCAGGGTGGGAGGTGACCGTACTGCTGCCGCAGAGCTGCGACCTTCGCCCGTTGCGGATCCTGGGGGTGCGAGCACTGGACCTCGCGGCCGGGTTCGACCGGGCGGGTTCGACGGCCCACAAGGCCCATAGCCTGGCCGTTAGCGCCGAGGTATTCGCCACCGATGGCCGGATCCGCGAGACGGTGCTTAAGGCCGTGAACCATCGGGTGACTGAGGTCGCCCTGTGGGGCGAGGGGTGGCCACTGACGGTCAGTCGCGGCATGGCCCGCGTGCAGCACGTACTAAGCTCTGCCGCAATGATATTCAAAGGACACGCGCTGGCAGCTGCCGGAAGTGGTTGTGGCACGGTGAATCCCACCGAGCAGATGCTGTATGACATGGCGGCATGTTCGCCCGCGGACTTCGAACTGGTCGCGCGCGGTTAACCCATGAAGAAGTACTACGGCCACACGCTGCTGTACCTGCACGAGACGATCGACCTGGGCTCCGGGCGAAGTGACCGCTTCACCGAGGTGTTCACCGACACCTATCAGCCGATGATGGCCGACCTGGGGGCGCGGCTGTTCGCGATCTGGGAATCAACTCCGTACAACGGTCACTGGCCACAGGTGACGATCATCTGGGAGATCGACAAGTTCGCCGACTACGCCAGGATCGGCGCCGCGCAGGCGCGCGGCGGCAGCCACGAGGCCGCGGCGGGCAAGTGGTCGGCGTATCTGGCCGACATCGGCGCCAAGGGCGAGGGACGCATCATGTACCCCGGGCCCAGTAACAGGACGCTGGAACAGCTATGCGAGACCAATTTCACTGCGTCCGTGGTGATCCAGGAGATCATGCAGACCAAGCCGGGACGCCAAGACGACTACATCCGCGAGCTGGAACGGCTCTATGTCCCGTGGTCGGAGCGCACGGGTAAACGTTGGCTGGGCTCGTTCATCACCACCTTCCGGTTCAACGAAGTCATCCACTACTGGGCACTGGACGGCGGCTGGGAATGCTTCGCCAACCACTACCCGTCGTGGACGGACAGCCCGCCTGCCGAGATCGTCACCTGGATGAGCGTGGCGCCTGCGCTGCGCGACGGCTGGGAGGACTCGATTCTGCAGGCCCTACCACCGTCACCGCTGCAATGAACTTGAGCTACGACCCCTTCGATCCCGAGGTGATGGCAAACCCGTTGCCCTACTACCGCATTCTGCGGGATCAGCATCCGGTGTACTACATGCCGAAGTGGGACACCTTCGCGCTGTCCCGGTTCGAGGACATCTGGCAGGTGCTGGAAGTCAACGACGGGACGTTCGTCGCTACGGAAGGCACATTGCCCCCGGCGTCGGTGCTGGCTCAGCACAACGACGGGCCGCTCGACGACCCGCCGCTGCACCCGCTGCCGTTTCACGCGGTGTTCGACACGGATTTGTACGCCGAGATCCGTCGTTCGCACTCCCAGCCTTTGCGTCTGAGGTCGGTCGCCGGGCTGGAAGCCAGAATCCGCAGGCTGGCCAACGAGCGCCTCGACGTGTTGCTGGCGCGAGGATCCTTCGACCTGACGCAGGAGTACGGCGGCATAGTTGCGGCTTCGATGGTATGCGGACTACTAGGCCTGCCAGACGATCTCGCTCCCCAAGTGTTGGCCGCTGTCAATGCCGGCAGCCTGGCCGCGCCCGGCGAGGGCGTCGACACCGCGCAAGCCCGGCCCAACTATCTCGAATACCTCACACCGGTGGTCGAGCGCCGCCGAGCCGACTCGTCCGGAGACGCGTTGCCTGTTGTCGACGGGCTGCTGGGCTACCGGTTGCCCGACGGCAGCCCGCTCTCCGATGTCGAGGTCGCGACCCAGATGCTGTGCATCTTCATCGGTGGGACGGAGACGGTGCCCAAGATCGTCGCACACGGACTATGGGAGCTAAGTCAGCGGCCCGACCAGATGACCGCGGTGTGCGCCGACCCCGCCACCAACGTCTCGGTCGCGCGCGAGGAGATGATCCGCTATTGCGCACCGGCGCAGTGGTTCGCGCGAACGGCACGCAGGCCGTACACAATTCACGGCCAGACCATCGAGCCCGGTCAGCGCATCATCACCCTGCTGGCTTCGGCCAACCGCGACGAGCGCGAGTACCCCGAACCCGACGAGTTCATCTGGGACCGGCCGATTCGTCGTTCGCTCGCGTTCGGTCGCGGTCAGCACTTCTGCATCGGCTACCACCTGGCCCGGCTGGAGATCGATGTACTGCTGGCCGAATGGCTGCGGCGGGTACCCGAGTTCGCGATCCAAGGCGATGCCGCCACCCGGCATCCGTCCAGCTTCCAGTGGGGATGGAACAACATCCCGGTGGAGGTCTGACGTGTGGTCCTACCGGATCATCGCCCCCTATCAGTTTGAGCGCACGTCGATCGCCGACAAGACTCCCGACGACCTCGCCGATGGCCAAGTGCTGCTGCGGTTTTTGGCCGCCGGTGTCTGCGGCAGCGACATGCCGGCCTTTCATGGCGCCAAGGGGCGACTTCCCGGGGACGACGGGGTGAGCGCGGCGGAGAAGGACGGCTTTCCGATCCACGAAATCGCCGGGGAGGTGATCGCCAGCCGGCACCCCGAACACCGTCCGGGTGATCATGTGGTGGGCTGGGCCTCCGGGTTCGACGGCCTGATGGAGCGAGTGATCAGCGACGGAAGCGGGCTTGCGCCATACGATCCGGGGCTCACCCCGGCGCAGGCCGTCGGCCTGCAACCGCTGGCCTGTGTGCTCTATGCCTGCGAGCAATTGCCGGATCTGACCGGCCGTCACGTCGCGATCATCGGCCAGGGCTCGATCGGTCTGCTGTTCTCCTACGTCGCAAAAGCGGCGGGCGCCCGGCAGGTCACCGGCGTCGATCCGGTCGACCGCCGCAGTCTTGCAACGGCATTCGGCGTCGACGACGCGGTGCGCGCCACCAGCGACCGGTGGGTCAGCCAGCTGGCCGCGGCGGACCGTGCCGATGTGGTGATCGAGGCCGTCGGTCATCAGGTGGCCACCCTGGGGCACGCGATTGAGGCCGCCGGGTTCGGCGGCACCGTGTTGTACTTCGGCGTTGCCGACGACGAGGCCTATCCGATCAGCATGCGCCTGATGCTGCGCAACAACCTGACGCTGAAATCCGGCGTCACACTTGACCGTCGCCGGGTACTGGAGCTGGCCGGCAAGTTCGCCACCGAACATCCGGAGCTGCTCAGCACATATCTCACGCACACCTTCGGGGTCGACGACGCGCAGGCCGCGTTCGACTTGGCTTGCCGACCCGACCCCGGGCGCGTCAAGATCGCGATCGCCGACTGATGTCTGCTGAGAGCAGTCTGCAGCGCGCCCTGGGCCGGGAGACACCGATATGGGGCGGCTGGATCACCAGCCCCACACTGATCGGACCGGAAGAATTCGCAAGGGCCGGTTACGATTACGTCGGCTTCGACGCCCAGCACGGTTATCTCGACGACGCCGACATCGCGGGCATACTTCGCCGGATGGAGCACGTCCCGATCGCCACCGCCGTGCGACTGCCCAATGCCGACGCGGCGCCGATCGGACGAGTGCTCGACGCTGGCGCCGACGCCGTCATCATCGCGATGATCGAATCGGTAGCTGAGGCCGCTGCGGCCGTGGCCGCCACCCGGTATCAGCCCGCCGGCATCCGTAGCTTCGGGCCACTGCGCGGCAGCCTGGGCTACGACAGCGCCGTCCTCGAATCCCGGGTGAGCGTATTCGCGATGATCGAAACCGCGCCGGCACTGGACAACCTGCACGAGATCTGCGCCGTGGATGGACTGGCCGGAATCTACGTTGGCCCAGCCGATCTGGCGCTCTCGATGGGCGTCGATCCGATCGGATCAACGCAGCACCCGAAGGTGCTTGAGGCCATCGGGCGAAGCCAGCGCGCAGCGAGCGAAGCGGGGCTCGTCGCCGCGATCCACGCCAATGAAGGCAAGACCGGTCACGCCATGGCGGAGCTGGGATTCCAGATGATCACGCTGGCAGCCGAATCACAGGCGCTGCGGCGCGGCGCGATGGAGCACCTACGCGAGGCTAACGGACAGTGATGGACGACGACCACGCCGCGATCCGCGAACTGATCGCCGCCTACGCATTGGCCCTTGATGCCGGCGATATCGAGGGGTGCGTCGAGTTGTTCACCCCGGATGCTCAGTTCCTGGTCTATGGAAGACCTTTCGACGGCCACGATGGCGTCCGAACGATGTTTCGGGATGCGCCCCGCGGGCTGCATCTGACCGGTGTCTCGCGGATCGATGTTCACGGCGACACTGCGACGGGCCGATCGCAGGTGCTGTTCGTCCGAGCCGGCGACCTGCATCTGCGCCCGGCGCTCTACGACGACGAATTCGTTCGGCAAGATAACGACGGCGCGCAGTGGCGCTTCCAGCGTCGACGGTGCCAATTCGTCACCAGCGCTGGCCTATCCGACAGCCCGGAGGATCCATGACGTCACGACGTGTCGCGCTGGTGACCGGAGCTGCCGGCGGCCAGGGCTGGGCGATCGCCAAACGGCTTCGCGCAGCGGGCTATTGCGTGGGCGCCTGCGATCTTCGCGCAAAAGAACTGTCGGCGATGGTCGACGAGCTGGCTGACGGCGACATTATTGCGATTGGGCTCGACGTGACCTCCGCGCCACAGTGGAAAGTGGCCGTCGACCGCGTCGTCGACCGATTCGGGTCGTTGACCACGCTGGTCAACGCGGCTGGCATGCTGCGCCGCGCCGCCCTGCCCGATGAGACCGCCGAGGACTTCGAAAACGCTTGGCGGATCAATTGTCTGGGCCCGTTCCTGGGCATGCAGGCCGCGCTGGGCCCGCTTCGCGAAGCGGAGCACGCAGCCATCGTCAACATCTGTAGCACCGGCGCCATCCGCCCCTTCCCGCAGCACTGCGCCTACGGTTCATCGAAGTGGGCACTTCGGGGCCTGACCCAAACCGCCGCAGCGGAATTGGCCCCGTCCGGCATCCGGGTCAACGCGGTATTTCCCGGACCGATCGCCACACCGATGCTCGATGAGGCCACCCAGGCGCGCCTGGCGGCGGCGTCGAGCTTTGGCCGCATCGGCCGTCCCGACGAGGTGGCCGACGCCGTCGCGTTTTTGGTGTCGGAGGAGGCGTCATTTATCACCGGTTCGGAGCTGATCGTCGATGGTGGGCAATGCCTACAGATCAGGTGAGGCTCGACCCCGTTCTGCGCGCCGTGGCCACCACCCGAACCGACTTTTCGCTCGAATCGATTCAGGTCATTCGTGAGCCCTTCAACCAGCGTCGTCGTGAAACCGCCGCACACACCGACACGTCGGGCGTACACATCACCGAATCCGACTCCGGCGGAGTACCCGTGCGGATCTATCGCGGTGGGGTTTCACCAGCGCCGGCGGTGATTTATTGCCACGCAGGCGGATTCGCGATGGGAAATCTCGATACCGATCACAGGCAGTGCCTGGAGCTCGCGCGGCGCGCCGGCTGCACCGTGGTGTCCGTCGACTACCGGCTGGCACCGGAACATCCGTATCCCGCGGCGCTGAGCGACGCCGCCGCCGTGCTGAACTGGGTGGCCGCCAGCGCGACAGAACTGGACGTCGACGCCGGACGATTGGCGGTCGCCGGGAGCAGCGCCGGAGGAGCCCTGGCCGCATGCCTGGCGCACAAAGCCGCGGAAGGCTCGCTGCCGCCGGTCGTGTTCCAGTTGTTGCATCAGCCGGTGCTCGACGATCGCGTGACCGGGTCGAAGGCCGAGTTCCGCACCGCCCCCGCTTTCGACGCCGAGGCGGCCGAACTGATGTGGCACTACTACCTGGGGACGGGAACGGCATCACCCGATGCCGTGCCCGCGCGGCGCGACCGATTGGCCGGTCTCCCAGCGACTTTGATCACCTGTGCCGAGATCGATCCGTTCCGCGATGAGGCCGTGGACTATGCGCTGAGGCTGCTGCACGCCGGCGTCTCAACCGAACTGCACGTGTTCGCCCGCACTTGTCACGGATTCGATTCGCTGTTGCCCGACTGGTCTATCTCTCAGCAGCTGTTCACGCTGCAAGGGCAAGCCCTGTCACATGCGTTCTATGGCGAGTGATCAGGGCATGCTGAAATACATCCATGGCTTCAGTTCCGGCGCCGGAGACCTTTAGCAGCGAAGACTTCCCGGTGTTGTGGCCGGTCGGGACTCGCTGGGCCGACAACGACATGTTCGGCCATCTCAACAACGCCGTCTACTACCAGCTGTTCGACACCGCAATCAACGCGTGGATCAACACGACTATCGGGATTGACCCGCTCAGTACGCCTGCGCTCGGCATCGTCGCCGAGTCGGGCTGTCGCTACTTCTCGGAACTGCATTTCCCGGAGAGCCTTGTGGTGGGCCTGGCGGTGACCCGGCTGGGGCGCAGCAGCGTCACCTACCGCCTCGGTGTTTTCCGGGCGGAGGATCAGCCGATCACCGCACTAGGCCATTGGGTGCACGTCTACGTCGATCGGACCAGTCGCAAATCGGTCCCCATACCTGACACGATTCGGTCGTTGCTGTCGACGGCCTGCGTTGGTCAGTAGGCGTAGCAGTCCCCCGATATGCTTCGCGGATGCCAGTTCTGAGCAAGACCGTGGAGGTCGATGCGGATGCCGCATCGATCATGGCCATCGTGGCCGACTTCGAGGCGTACCCGCAGTGGAATGAGCCGATCAAAGGCGTATGGATACTCGCGCGCTACGACGACGGGCGCCCCAGCCAGCTGCGGCTCGATACCGAGATCAACGGCATGCCGGGTACCTATATCCAGGCCGTGTACTACCCGGGCGAGAACCAGATCCAGACCGTCATGCAGCAAGGCGACCTGTTCGCCAAACAGGAGCAACTGTTCAGCGTCGTGGAGACGGGACAAACCTGCTTGCTGACCGTGGACGCCGACGTCGAGTCCACCCTGCCGGTGCCCGCGCCGATGGTGAAGATGCTTCTCAACAACGTGCTCGACAGCCTCGCGGAAGCCCTAAAGAAGCGCGCCGAGGAGTTGGCAGCCAGCTAGGTAGCGCCCCGAGCGTGCGCATTTGCACGGTTCTGACGGCGTGTCCTCGCACAAACACGCACGTTCGCGCCAAAGGGCGCAACGGAAGCTAGGCGGGTCGCAGCTCGAAAATTCCGGCGTCGTCGAGCATGTCCGTCAACCGGCGCGCGGCGTCGGTGAATTGCCAGACCGTGTGCTCCACAACGGCGGCGGCATCGCGTCGGCGCAGTGCGGCGATCAACTGCCGGTGATGATCGACCGTCGCCACGCCCCACTGTGGGTCGGCGGCATAGATCACCGCCGGCATGTAGCGCGCCGCGTTGAGCAGGAACCAGGCCAACTTGATCCGCCCGCTCGCGTGGTTGAAGACGCGGTAAAACGCGAACTCAAGCGTCGCGATGGTTTCGGCATTGTCGGATCCAGGGCCGGATTCGACGGCCGCAGCCAAAGCATCCTTGATGTGGTCGAGCTCCCCGATCTCCGCGTCGGTGATCAGATCTGTGGCTGAAGCGGCCAACTCCCGCGCGATCGTTGCCTGCAGCCAGAAAATGTCGTTGACGTCCTGACGGGTCAACGGCAGAACAAAGTGCCCCCGGTGCGGCTCCAGCTGCACCATGCCTTCGCCGCGCAGCTTCAACAGGGCCTCGCGCACCGGCGTGACGCTGACTCCGAGTTCGGCCGCGGTCTCATCGAGGCGGATATAGGTCCCCGGGCGCAACTTCCCGGACATGATCGCCGCCCGAAGGTGCCCCGCGACCTCGTCGGACAGCTGCGCCCGGCGCAGCGGGCGCCGGCTCCGCGGTCTCGCAGATATCGATGCGTTCACTGGTGCGTTCACAAGGGCTGCCAGGACTTTTAGGGGCTTGTCTTTCGTGCCACTGAGGCCATAGTGTGACCCAGACAACACTATGTTTTATCAAATATCAACCTGGCGCAAGCGGTGCGGGAGTGAAGGGAAGGTGTAATTGACCGCGCAACTGGCCAGCGATCTGACACAAGGCCACAAGCTAGCTCAAGAGCAGCCTTATCTCGCTCGCCGGCAGAACTGGATCAACCAGCTCGAGCGGCACGCGCTGATGCAACCTGGAGCCACAGCGCTGCGGTACCTCGGTCGCACAACGACGTGGGCCGATCTACGGCGTCGGGTTTCGGCGCTGGCTGGTGCGCTGAGCCGCCGAGGGGTCGGTTCCGGCGACCGGGTCATGGTGTTGATGCTCAACCGCACCGAGTTCGTTGAGTCAGTACTGGCTGCCAACATGCTCGGGGCTATCGCCGTTCCGCTGAACTTCCGGCTCACCGCGGGCGAAATCGCTTTCCTGGTCGAAGACTGCGAAGCCCGTGTGATGATTACCGAAGCTGTGCTCGCTCCGGTAGCCACCGGCGTCCGCAACAGCCAGCCGCTGCTGGACACGATCATCGTGGCCGGCGGCGCCTCCGGCGATGACGTGCTGGGCTACGAGGACATGGTCGACGAGGCCGGCGAGCCCGAGCCGGTGGACATCCCCGACGACTCGGCCGCCTTGATCATGTACACCTCGGGCACCACGGGCCGCCCCAAAGGCGCGGTACTGACCCACACCAATTTGACCGGCCAGACCATGAGCGGCCTCTACACCATCGGCGCCGACATCAACAACGACGTCGGCTTCGTCGGTGTCCCGCTGTTCCACATCGCCGGCATCGGCAACTTCCTCTCCGGATTGCTGCTCGGCGTCCCCACCGTGATCTATCCGCTCGGCGCGTTCGAACCGGGCCAGCTGCTTGATGTGCTGGCCGCCGAGAAAGTCACCGGCATCTTCTTGGTCCCCGCGCAATGGCAGGCGGTCTGCGCCGAACAGCAGGCCCACCCCCGTGACCTGAAGCTGCGGGCCATGTCGTGGGGGGCTGCCCCGGCGCCAGATGCGCTGCTACGGGAGATGTCCGAGGTTTTTCCCGGAACCCAGATATTTGCCGCATTCGGCCAGACGGAGATGTCGCCGGTCACCTGCATGCTGCTTGGCGACGACGCGATCCGCAAGCGCGGGTCGGTCGGCAAGGTGATCCCGACCGTCGCCGCCCGCGTGGTCGACGAGGACATGAATGACGTGCCCGTCGGCGAGATAGGCGAAATCGTCTACCGCGCACCGACATTGATGAGCGGCTACTGGAACAACCCGCAGGCCACCGCGGAGGCGTTCGCGGGCGGCTGGTTCCACTCCGGAGACCTCGTTCGGATGGACGAAGAAGGCTACGTCTGGGTGGTCGACCGCAAGAAGGACATGATCATCTCCGGCGGCGAGAACATTTACTGCGCCGAGGTGGAGAACGTGCTCGCCGACCATCCCGGCATTGTCGAGGTCGCCGTCATCGGCCGCTCGCACGAAAAGTGGGGCGAGGTACCGATCGCCGTCGCCGCTGTAACCGACGACCAACTACAGGTCGAACAGCTGGTTGAGTTTCTCGGCGAGCGGCTTGCGCGCTTCAAGCACCCCACGGCCCTTGAGATCGTCGACGCGTTGCCCCGCAACCCCGCGGGAAAGGTCCTCAAGACGGAATTGCGTTTGCGCTACGGGGGTCCAATATCGTGAGAAATGGCCTCTGTCAATGGATTTTGCGACAAGGAAGGATGGTTGACACGACCTGTAACGTTTGCCAGCTGTTGACGAAGGGTTAATTGTGCGTTTGCGGTTCACACGGTTTCGGCCATCGGGTACATTCCTGTGGTCTCCGTTACTACTTGCCGGTAGGGAGCCGATGATCACACACGCAGGGTCGGGGCAAGGGGGGAAGCGGTGACCACGGACTCGTCGCGTCCGCATCTGGTCGGCTACTTCCGTGACCAGCTACAGACGCCGCTTACCGTCATCGGCGGGTTCTTCCGGATGTGTGTGCTGACCGGAAAAGCGTTGTTCCACTGGCCTTTTCAATGGCGCGAGTTCATTCTGCAGTGCTGGTTCATTATGCGGGTCGCATTTCTGCCGACCATCATGGTCTCGATCCCGCTGACTGTGCTGCTGATCTTCACCCTCAACGTGCTGCTGGCTCAGTTCGGTGCCGCCGACCTGTCCGGCGCGGGCGCCGCAATCGGCGCGGTCACCCAGCTCGGCCCGTTGACCACGGTGCTGGTGGTTGCCGGCGCCGGATCGACGGCGATCTGTGCCGACCTGGGCGCCCGCACCATCCGCGAGGAGATCGACGCGATGGAGGTGCTCGGCATCGACCCGATCCACCGACTGGTGGTGCCCCGGGTGATCGCCGCAACCCTGGTCGCCACGCTGCTCAATGGTCTGGTCATCACCGTCGGCCTGGTCGGCGGCTACTTGTTCGGTGTCTATCTGCAAAACGTGTCGGGCGGCGCCTACCTAGCGACCCTGACCACCATCACCGGCCTGCCCGAGGTGGTCATCGCCACCATCAAAGCTGCGATTTTCGGGCTCATCGCCGGGCTGGTCGGCTGCTACCGCGGACTCACCGTGCGCGGCGGCTCCAAGGGTTTGGGCACGGCGGTCAACGAGACCGTGGTGCTGTGCGTCGTCGCGCTCTACGCCGTCAACGTCGTGCTGACCACCATCGGTGTTCGATTCGGAACGGGGCACTGACATGTCGACCGCCGAAGTTCTTCGCTCCCGCTTCCCGCGGGTGGCCGCCAACCTGAATCGGTATGGCGGTGCTGCGGGGCGCGGGCTCGACAGCGCCGGCGAGATGACATGGTTCGCGTTGCAGACCCTCGGCAACATTCCGCATGCGGCGAGCCGCTACCGCAAAGAAACACTGCGGCTGATCGCGCAGATCGGCATGGGCACGGGCGCCATGGCCGTGGTGGGCGGCACCGTCGCCATCGTCGGTTTCGTCACGCTGTCCGGCAGCTCCCTGGTCGCCATCCAGGGTTTCGCGTCGCTGGGCAACATCGGTGTCGAGGCGTTCACCGGCTTCTTCGCCGCACTGATCAATGTGCGCATCGCGGCCCCTGTCGTCACCGGCATCGCGATGGCCGCGACCGTGGGGGCCGGCGCGACCGCCGAGCTCGGTGCCATGCGCATCAGCGAGGAAATCGACGCGCTGGAAGTGATGGGGATCAAGTCGATCTCGTACTTGGCGAGCACCCGGGTGATGGCCGGGATGGTCGTGATCATCCCGATCTACGCGCTGGCGATCATCATGTGCTTCTTGTCCCCGCAGATCACCACGACGGTGCTGTACGGGCAGTCGCACGGCACCTATGACCACTACTTCCGAACGTTTCTGCGCCCCGACGACGTGTTCTGGTCGTTCCTGGAGGCCATCATCATCACTCTGGTCGTGATGGTCACCCACTGCTACTACGGGTACAACGCCGGCGGCGGACCCGTCGGCGTCGGTGAGGCCGTCGGCCGGTCGATGCGTTTCTCGTTGGTCTCGGTACAGGTTGTCGTGTTGTCCGCCGCGTTGGCGCTGTACGGCGTCAATCCCAACTTCGCGCTCACGGTGTAACCGCCATGTCGTCACCGTTCAAGACCAACGAGGCCCGGACCCCCCCGTACAAGACGGCGGCTCTGGTCATGCTGCTGGTCGCGATCCTGGCTTTGTTCTGTGTGTTCTGGCAGTTCCGCGGCAACTTCACCGAGAAGACGTCGTTGACGATGCTGGCCCCACGCGCCGGGCTCGTGATGGATCCGGGCTCCAAGGTCACCTACAACGGCGTGGAGATCGGCCGGGTCGGCAACATCACGGAGACCACTGGCCACGACGGCAAGCCGGCGGCAAAGTTCAACCTCGAGGTGTTCCCGAAGTATCTGTCCTTGATCCCGGCGAACGTGGACGCCCAGATCAAGGCGACCACGGTCTTCGGCGGCAAATATGTTTCGCTGACCACGCCCAGAGACGCCAGCGGCAACAGCATCGCCAAGGGGCACCTCAACCCGTCCACCCCGCTCGACGCGACCGCGGTGACCACCGAGATCAACACGCTGTTCCAGACCATCACTGACATCTCGCAGAAGGTCGACCCGGTCAAGCTGAACCTGACGCTGAGCGCGGCAGCCGAATCGTTGACCGGCCTGGGTGACAAGTTCGGGCAGTCGATTGTCAACGGCAACGCGCTCCTCGACGATGTCAATCCGCAGATGCCGCAGGCGCGCCATGACATTCAACAACTGGCGGGTCTGGGTGACACCTACGCCAACGCCGCGCCGGACCTGCTGGACTTCCTCAACAATGCGGTGGTCACGTCGCGCACGATCAACGCCCAGCAAAAGGATCTGGACCAGGCGCTGTTGTCCGCGGCCGGATTCGGGAACACCGGCGCCGACATCTTCAAGCGGGGCGGGCCGTATCTGGCGCGCGGGTCAGAGGATCTGGTGCCCACCTCCCAGCTGCTGGACACCTACAGCCCGGAGCTGTTCTGCACCGTGCGTAACTATCACGACATCGAACCCATAGCCAGACAGTTCCTCGGCGGAAATGGTTACTCGCTCAATACCCACACCGAGCTGATGTCGGGGTTGGGACTCTTGCTCAACCCGGTCGCGGCAGTTGCCACCATCGCCTCTTTGTTCGGCGGGCTGGCCGGCGTGGTTGGCGGGGCGCCGAATCCCTACATCTACCCGGAGAACCTGCCGCGGGTGAACGCTCGCGGCGGACCGGGCGGAGCGCCGGGTTGCTGGCAGCACATCACCCACGATCTGTGGCCGGCGCCGGAGCTGGTGATGGACACCGGCAACAGCATCGCGCCGTACAACCACCTCGACACCGGTTCGCCCTACGCCATCGAGTACGTGTGGGGCCGTCAGGTAGGGGATAACACGATCAACCCATGAAAATCACCGGAACCGTCGTCCGACTCAGCATCTTCTCCCTGGTGCTGCTGCTTTTCACCGTGATGATCTTCGTTGTTTTCGGTCAGCTCCGGTTCGACCGGACCAACGGCTACTCTGCGGAGTTCAGCAACATCAGCGGGCTGCGGGCGGGCCAATTCGTCCGGGCCTCGGGGGTGGAGATCGGCAAGGTCGACACAGTCAAGTTGATCGACAACGGCGCCCGGGTGCAGGTGAAATTCAACGTCGATCGCTCAATACCGCTGTATCAGTCGACGACTGCGCAGATTCGCTACCTCGACCTCATTGGCAACCGCTACCTGGAGCTCAAGCGCGGCGAGGGTGACGGCTATGACAAGGTCCTGCCGGCGGGTGGAGACATCCCGCTGGCGCGGACCTCGCCGGCGCTGGACCTCGACGCGCTGATCGGCGGCTTTAAACCGCTGTTTCGGGCGCTGGACCCGGAGAAGGTCAACACCATCGCGACGGCCCTGGTCACCGTGTTCCAGGGTCAGGGCGGCACCATCAATGACATCCTCGACCACACCGCGCAACTGACTTCGGAGCTCGGCTCACGTGACCAGGCGATCGGCGAGGTGATCAAGAACTTGAACCTGGTGCTGGACACCACGGTTCGGCACCGCCAGCAATTCGATCAGACCATCAACAACCTCGAGGTGCTGATCACCGGCCTGAAGAACCACGCCGACCCGCTGGCCGCCGGCACTGCGAACATCAGCAACGCCGCGGGAACCGTTGCCGATCTGCTGGCCGAAGACCGCGGCCTGCTGCACAAGACTCTGAACTACCTGGACGCGGTTCAGCAGCCGCTGATCGATCAGCAAGATCAGCTGAGCGACTACCTCAAAAAGGTGCCTACCGCGTTGAACCTGATCGGGCGGAACATCGGTTCCTACGGAGACTTCGTGAGCTTTTACGCCTGCGACATCTCACTCAAGATCAACGGATTGCAGTCCGGCGGCCCCGTCCGCACGGTCCGGCTGCTCAGCCAGCCGTCGGGTAGGTGCTCGCCGCAATGAGAACCCTGGAACCTCCCAACCGGCTGCGCATCGGAATGATGGGCATCCTGGTGATGCTGCTCGTCATCGGCGTGGGTCAGAGTTTCACCAGTGTCCCGATGATCTTCGCCAAGCCCAGCTATTACGGGCAGTTCACCGACACCGGCGGGCTCAGCACGGGCGATAAGGTACGCATCGCCGGCATGGACGTCGGCAAAGTCGAGGGCCTCAAAATCGACGGCGACCACATCGTGATCAAGTTCTCCATCGGCACCTACAGCATCGGCACCGAGAGCCGGCTGGCGATCCGCACCGACACCATCCTCGGTAAGAAGGTCCTCGAGATCGAGGCACGGGGCAACCAGCGGCTGGTCCCCGGAGCCAGCTTGCCGCTGGGTCAGAGCACCACTCCGTATCAGATCTACGACGCGTTCTTCGACGTCACCAAAGCGGCCCAGGGTTGGAACATCGACACGGTCAAGGAATCGCTGCACGTGTTGTCGCAGACCGTCGATCAGACCTACCCGCACCTGAGCGCCGCGCTGGACGGTGTGGCGAAGTTCTCCGACACCATCGGCAAGCGCGACGAGGAGGTTACGCACCTGCTTGCCCAGGCCAACCAGGTGGCCAGCATCCTGGGTGACCGTAGCCAGCAGTTCGACCGCCTGTTGGTCAACGCCAAGACGCTGATCGCTGCCTTCAACGAGCGCGGGCAGGCCATCAACGCATTGCTCAGCAACGTCGCGACGTTCTCCGAGCAGGTCAAGGGACTGATCAACGACAACCCGAACCTGAACCACGTTCTCGAGCAATTGCGGACGATCAGCGAAATCTTGGTGCAGCGCAAAGACGACTTGGCCAAGGGGCTCACCGAGGTCGGGGCGTTCCTGCCTTCACTGAACGAGGCCATCGCGTCGGGCCCGTACTTCAAGGTCATGCTGCACAACCTGGCCTTTGGCCAGATCGTGCAGCCGTTCATCGATGCCGCGTTCCAGCGTCGTGGCCTCGACCCCGAAAACTTCTGGCGCGGTGCCGCGCTGCCGGCATACCGCTGGCCCGACCCCAACGGCACCCGCTTCCCGAACGGTGCGCCGCCGCCGGCGCCGAATGTTCTGGAGGGCACCCCGGAGCATCCAGGACCGGCGGTCGGCCCCGGGTCGCCCTGCTCCTACGCTCCGGCGAATCCCAACGGCAACGTGACCATCGGGGACGGCGGGCTGCCGCGCCCGTGGAATCCGCTGCCCTGCGCGGGTGCGACCGTCGGCCCGTTCGGCGGCCCCGCCTTCCCCGCGCCGATCGACGTTCAGATTTCGCCGCCCGACCCGAACGGGTTGCCGCCCACGCCGGGCGTCCCGGCCGCCGCACCTCCGGGCGCCCCGCCCCCGAACGCTCCGGGCACGCCGGTGCCGCTGCCGGACGCACCGCCTGGCGCGCGCCGCGAGCCGGTGCCACCGGCACCGTTCTCGCTGCCGCCGGCCTTCCCGCCGGGTCCGGCCCCGGCACCTGGGCCTGGGCCGCAGCTGCCGGCGCCGTTGATCAATCCAGGCGGATCAGGGGGTAGCGGCGTGACGGGAGGTAGCCAGAATTGAGCACCGCCTTTGATATCCGCAGCCTGAGGCTGCCGCGGCTGTCACGTACCTCGGTGATCATCGGGTCGCTCGTGGTGATCCTCGCCCTGGCGGTCGCCTACGGCGGGTTCAAGCTGTATTCGAAGCTGACCAACAACACGGTGGTCGCCTACTTCCCGGCGGCCAATGCCCTGTACGCCGGGGACAAAGTCCAGATCATGGGCATGCGCGTGGGCGCGATCGACAAGATCGAGCCGGTCGGCGACAAGATGAAGATCACCTTCCATTACCAGAACAAGTACAAGGTGCCGGCCAACGCGTCCGCGGTGATCCTCAATCCGACGTTGGTGGCTTCCCGGGCCATCCAGCTCGAGCCACCGTACAAGGGCGGCCCGGCGATGGCCGATAACGCGGTGATACCCGAAGAGCGCACGCAGGTGCCCGTCGAGTGGGATCAGCTGCGCAACAGCATCACCAACATCATCTCCAAGCTGGGCCCGACCGATGCCCAGCCCAAGGGCCCGTTTGGTGAGGTGATCGAGTCCTTCGCGGACGGGCTGGCCGGCAAGGGCAAGCAGATCAACACGACGTTGAACAGTTTGTCGCAGGCGTTGACGGCGCTGAACCAAGGCCGCGGCGACTTCTTCGCAGTCGTACGCAGCCTGGCACTGTTCGTCAACGCGCTCCACCAGGACGACCAGCAGTTCGTTGCGCTGAATCAGAACCTGGCGGATTTCACCACCCGGCTGGCGCATTCGGACACTGATTTGGCCAACTCGCTGCAGCAGTTCGATTCCCTGTTGACCACGATTCGCCCGTGGCTCGCGCAGAACCGCGGGGTGCTGACGCAGGATGTCAACAACTTGGCCACCGTGACGAACACCATCCTTCAACCGGATCCCCTGAATGGGATAGAGACCGCCCTGCACGTGATTCCCACCGCGGCGGCGAATATCAACCAGATCTATCACCCGTCGCACGGCTCGGTTGTCGCCATTCCTGCGATCGCCTTCTCCAACCCGATGCAGTTCATCTGCAGCTCGATTCAGGCCGGCAGCCGGCTGGGGTATCAGGAGTCCGCCGAACTGTGTGCGCAGTATCTGGCGCCGATCCTGGATGCGATCAAGTTCAACTATTTCCCGTTCGGCTTGAACTTGTTCAGCACCGCTGAGACGCTGCCCAAGGAGGTCGCCTACTCCGAGCCGCGGCTGCATCCGCCGAATGGGTACAAGGACACCACCGTCCCGGGGATCTGGGTGCCCGATACGCCGTTGTCGCACCGCAACACCGAACACGGCTGGATCGTCGCCCCAGGGATGCAAGGCCAGCAGGTCGGGCCGGTCACGGCGGGTTTGATGACTCCCGACTCGTTGGCCGAACTGATGGGTGGCCCCAACATCGAACCCGTGCAGTCCGATTTGCAGACGCCGCCGGGACCGCCGAACGCCTACGACGAGCAACCCTGGGTGCCCCCCGCGGGCCTGAACGCCCCGGTGCCGATCCAGCCGCCGCCACCCGGGCCCGAGGTGCTCCCCGGTCCGGTCGCTCCGACGCCGGCGCCGGTGTCGGCTCCGGCGCCCAACGCCGGTGGCCCGCCGCTGCCCGCTGAGGCTGGAGCGGGCCAGTGATCCGGGGGATCCGCCGAAGGACCTGGCAGGGGCTAGTGCTGTTGATGATCGCGTTGCTCGCCAGCTCGTGCGGCTGGCGTGGCATCTCCAACGTGGCGATCCCGGGCGGTCCGGGCGGAGGGTCGGGTTCCTATACCCTCTACGTTCAGGTGCCCGACACGCTGGCGATCAACGGCAACAGCAAGGTGATGGTCGCCGACGTCTATGTCGGCTCGATCAAGGCCATCAACCTGAAGAACTGGATCGCCACCCTGACGCTAGGGGTGTCCAAGAGCACCAAGCTACCGAAGAACGCGCTGGCGCGAATCGGCCAGACTTCGCTGCTGGGTTCTCAGCACGTGGAACTACTCTCCCCGCCGCATCCGTCGTCCGAGCAACTCAAGGACGGCGACACCATCCCGCTGAAGAATTCGTCGGCGTATCCGACCACCGAGCAGACGCTGGCCAGTCTCTCCTTGATCCTGCGCGGCGGCGGCATCCCCAACCTGGAAGCGGTGCAGAACGAGATCTACAACATCGTCAACGGGCGAGGCGACCAGATCCGGGCTTTCCTCGGCAAGCTGGATACCTTCACCGACCAGCTCAACCAGCAGCGCAACGACATCACTCACGCGATCGACTCGACCAACCGGCTGCTGGGCTATGTCGGTCAACGCAATGACGTCATCGACCGGGTGCTGACCGACATCCCGCCGCTGATCAAGCATTTCGCCGACACCAAGAACCTGCTGATCAATGCCGTCGACGCGGTGGGGCAGCTGTCCAAGTACGCCGACCAGTACCTGTCGGAAGCACGCGGACCGCTGCACACCAACCTGCAGAGTCTGCAATGCCCGCTGCGTGAACTTGGCCGCGCCGCGCCGTATCTGATCGGTGCGCTGAAGCTGATCCTCACCCAGCCGTACGACATCGACACCGTCCCGAAGATCTTCCGCGGCGACTACCAGAACGTATCCCTGACGCTCGACGTGACCTACAGCTCCATCGACAACGCGTTCCTCACCGGTACCGGGTTGTCCGGAGCGTTGCGGGCGCTCGAGCAGTCCTTCGGCCGCGACCCCGAGACGATGATCCCCGACGTCCGCTACACGCCGAACCCCAATGACGCGCCCGGCGGACCGCTGGTGGAACGAGCGGAGCGCGGCCAATGCTGACTACTTTCATCAAGCGCCAGCTGATCGCGTTCTGCATTCTGACCGTGGTCGCGATTTTCGTGCTGGGTGTGTATTACCTGCAGGTCCCCAGCCTGGTGGGGATAGGCCGGTACGACCTCAAGGCCGAGCTGCCGGCGTCGGGAGGTCTGTACCCGACGGCCAACGTGACCTACCGCGGCATCACGATCGGCAAGGTCACGAAGGTCGAGCCGACCGAGCAGGGCGCGCGGGCCACGATGAGCATCGACAGCCAGTTCAAGATCCCGGTCGATACGGTGGCGAACGTGCATTCAGTCTCGGCGGTCGGTGAGCAATATTTGGACTTGGTTCCGAATGGCAACCCCGGCAAGTACTTCTCGGACGGCCAGACCATCACGAAGGGCACCGTGCCCAGCGAGATCGGGCCTGCGCTGGATACCGCCAACCGGGGCCTCGCGGCGTTGCCGGCGGACAAGATCCCGCAGCTGCTCGACGAGACAGCGCAATCGGTCGGCGGATTGGGTCCGGCGCTGCAACGGCTGGTCGACGCGACCCAGGCGATCGTTGGTGACTTCAAGAACCAGATCACCGACGTCAACGACATCATTCAGCACTCCGGACCGGTGCTGGACAGCCAGGTCAACTCGGGGACTGCGATCGAGCGCTGGGCGCGCAACCTGAACACCTTGTCCGCGCAGACCGCCCGCAACGACCAGCACCTGAAGAGCATCCTGTCCCAAGCGGCGCCCACCGCCGACCAGGTCAACGAGCTATTCAGCGACGTCCGGGAATCGCTCCCACAGACGCTGGCGAACCTCGAGGTAGTGTTCGACCTGCTCAAGCGCTATCACGCTGGCGTTGAGCAACTTCTCGTGTTCCTGCCGCAGGGCGCTTCGATCGCGCAGACGGCGGCTGCGCCTTTCCCCCGCCAGGCCGCGCTCGACCTCGCTTTGTCTATCAACCAGCCGCCGCCATGTTTGACGGGCTTCATTCCGGCCGCTGAGTGGCGGTCGCCGGCGGACACCAGCCTGGCACCCCTGCCCACCGGCACGTACTGCAAGATTCCGATGGACACGCCGGCCAACAGCGTGCGCGGATCGCGCAACATTCCGTGTGTTGACGTGCCAGGTAAGCGGGCGGCCTCGCCACGGGAGTGCCGCTCGGACAAGCCGTATGTCCCGCTAGGGACCAACCCCTGGTTCGGCGACCCGAACCAGATCGTCAGTTGCCCCGCGCCTGCGGCGCGCTGCGACCAGTCGGTGCGGCCGGGCATGGTGATCCCGGCGCCGTCGGTGAACAACGGCTTGAACCCGGCACCGGCCGACCGGCTGCCACCGGGCGGGTTGACGCCGCCTCCGATGAGCGATCCGCTGCAACGACCCGGTTCAGGTTCCGTGCGATGCAACGGACAGCAGCCCAACCCGTGTGTCTACACTCCGGGCGGCCCCCCGACTGCGGTATATAGTCCCCAGAGCGGCGAGCTGGTAGGACCCGACGGAGTCAAATACTCCGTGCAGAACTCGACCAAAACAGGAGACGACGGATGGAAGGAGATGCTGGCGCCCATCGCCGGCTGAACCACCACCGATGTCGATGATGCGACGTCTGCGTAATCGGCGGCCAGATCCTGTTGAGGAGTCTGCGGCCGCGACTGAAGAGACGCCAGAAAGCCCCGAGGATTCGCCAGAATCCGAGGGCGGAGCCGAGCAGACCAGCACCGAGGTGACGGCCGAGGATTCGCCAGAATCCGAGGTGGAGCCGAGCAGACCAGCACAGCGGTGACGGCCGAGGATTCGCCAGAATCCGAGGTGGCGGCTGAGGCCACGGAGGAGTCCGAGAATCCGAGGTGGCGGCTGAGGCCACGGAGGAGTCCGAGGCGCCGGCCGACGATTCTCAAGACCCCGAGGGCACGGAAGAATCCGAGGCGGGGGAGCCGCGCGTCGAGCGGGGGCCGTCGCGTCTGGGTCGCGGTTGGGTGGCCGGTATCGCGGCCGCGCTTGTCTTGTTCGCCGGCGGCATCGGGTTCGGCGGTTAGCGTGCGCTGGTCGCCCACCACCAAAGCCAAACGTTGGCAGGACATAACGCCACGGCGCTGGAAGCCGCCAAGGTCTGTGTGGCAGCGACGCAAGCACCGGACACGAGTGCGATGGCCGCCAGTGAGCAGAAGATCATCGACTGCGGCACCGACGTCTACCGCAGCCAGGCGCTGCTGTACACCAGCATGCTGGTTCAGGCGTACCAGGCTGCGAACGTGCATGTCGAGGTGTCCGATGATCGCGCGGCTGTCGAGCGGAACGACCCTGACGGCTCGGTCCTGGTGTTGGTAGCGCTTCGCGTCAAGGTGTCGAGCGATCAGGCACAGAACCAAGAAATCGGCTACCGGCTGCGGGTGAAAATGCAACCGGTTGAAGGGCAGTACAAGATCGCCAGACTCGACCAGGTGACGAAGTGACGGTGGTGGTCGAGGATACTCAGTCCACAGAGGTCATCCCAGGGTCATCGCAGAATAGCTTGGCGCCGTGGCATGTTCGCGTTGCCGCGTTCGCCGTCGACGTGCTGCCGGGTGTCGCCGTGGTGGCCACGATGTTGTTGGTCTCTTTCACCGTGCCGCCTCGTGGCGTGTGGTGGTGGGTGAGCGTTTCGGTTGCCGCGCTGGCCTTCCTGCTGGTGTTGGTCAACCGGTTGGTGCTGCCGACGATCACCGGTTGGAGCTTGGGACGCGCCGTTTGCGGGATTGCGGTTGTTGACCGCGCTGGGGAAGCCCCTGGCCCGTGGCGGTTGCTGCTGCGCGACCTGGCCCACCTGCTCGACATCGTCTCGTTGGTGGGATGGCTTTGGCCGCTGTGGGATTCACGGCGCCGGACCTTCTCCGACCTGTTACTGGGCACCGAGGTGCGACGCGGCGAAGAGCGGCCCGCCAACGTACGGCGGTGGACCGCGGTGGCGATGCTGACCTGCGCGTTCGTGTGCGTGGCGGGTGCGGTGCTCAGCTATGCGGTGGTGGACTTCCGCGATCGTGCGATTGATCAAACGCGCCAACAGATTTCGCTTCAGGGGCCAAAGCTCGTCGCGCAGATGCTGACCTACGACCCTAAATCGTTGCAGAGCGACTTCGCGCGCGCCCAGTCATTGGCCACCGACTCGTATCGGCCCAAATTGGCTGAGCAGCAGGAGATCGTGAAGAAGGGCCACCCTGTCGTCAACGAGTACTGGCCGAACGACGCTGCGATTCAATCAGCGACGCCCGATCGCGCGACGATGCTGATGTTCATGCACGGCCGGCGTGGCGAAGGAGGCGAGCAGCGCTATATCACCGCAACCCTGCAGGTGAAGTTCTTCAAAGGCGGAGACGGGCGCTGGCGCGTTGACGACCTCACCGTACTGGCCAAGCCGAAACCGCCCGGAAACGGAAAATGAGTCCCCGCCGCAAGTTTCGCCCCGGTGAGGAAACCCTCCTCGTCGCAAATACCGCTCGGCCGCCCCGCGGTCGGCAATTCCCGCTTGCGGCAACGGTTTCCGCGGTCCTCATGGTAGCGGCGATCACGGCGTCCACGCTGATGCTGATCTGGCATCAATCAAGGGAGCACACCGCGACGAAGGACCGCCAGGTGCTCAGCTACGTCAGATGGTTTATGGCCGATTTCACGTCAGTCGACCCGTATCACGCCAACGACTACATCGAACGGATATTGGGCCAGGCCACCGGCGATTTCGCCAAGCAGTTCCGCGACAAGGCCAACGAGATCCTGCTGCAGGTCGCTCGTGCCGAGCCGACCAACGGCACGGTCCTCGACGCCGGCGTGGAAAGGTGGAACGACGACGGCAGCGCCAACGTGTTGGTGGCCACCGGAGTCACCTCAAAGTCACCGGATGAAAAACAGGTGTTCGAGAACACCAATCGCTGGTCGGCAACCGTCAAGCAGGAAGGGAGCCAGTGGAAGATCAGCAACCTGCTGCAGGTGATCTGACGGACGAAGTGCCAGAGCAAGAGGTCGCGGCCGAACAGCCCGAGGCGCCCGCTGAGGATGTCGTGATGCGGAGCAGACGGCCGGCCGGCAAGCGGATCGGCGTCTTCGCCGCCATCGCGGCAGTGCTCTTCGTCAGCTCCGCCGCATTCGCCGGCGCGACCCTGCAGCCCTACCTCTCCGACCGGGCCGTTGTCGCAACCAAACTGAAAGTGGCGCGCACCGCCGCCAGCGCGATCACGACGTTATGGACCTATACGCCGGAGAACATGGACACCCTGGCCGACCGGGCGGCGACGTACCTCAGCGGTGACTTCGCCGCCCAGTACCGCAAATTCGTCGATGCGATCGTGGCCCCCAACAAACAGGCCAAGATCACCAACAGCACCGAAGTCACCGGCGCTGCAGTGGAATCGCTGGACGGCCCGAATGCCGTTGCCATCGTCTACACCAACACCACGTCCACCAGCCCGCTGACCAAGAACGTCCCGTCGCTGAAATACCTGTCCTACCGGCTGATCATGAAGCGCGACAAGGGCCGCTGGCTGCTGACCCGCATGACGACCGTCACCTCACTGGATCTGACGCCTCAGCTTTAGCTGGACCAGATGGCAGTTGCTTCGCCGGTATCGAACCGGTTGACCGTGATCGCGTTGCTTTTGCTGACCTTCGCCACCGGACTGGCCGACGCGATCAGCATCCTGGTTCTCGGCCACGTATTCGTCGCCAACATGACGGGCAACGTGATCTTCCTCGGCTTCTGGCTGGCCCCGCGCACCACCATCGACCTGACCGCCGTCGCGGTGGCGCTGCCGACTTTCGTCTGCACCACCATCGTCAGTGGCCGGCTGTTCCGGCATTTCGGTGAACGGACGCGGCGATGGATCACCACGGTGCTGGCCACCGAAATCGTGTTGTTGGTGGCGTTGTCGATCCTGGCCGGCACCGGTGTGCTGCGCTACCACGACAACACCAAGCTCATCATGATCGGCTTGCTCGCGGTGACGTTCGGGCTTCAGCACTCCAGCGCCCGCCAGTTCGGGATTCCAGAACTCTCCACCACCGTGTTGACGTCGACGATCGTCAGCCTCGGTCTGGACAGTCGTCTGGCCGGTGGCACCGGTGCCCGCCAGAAGCTGCGCTTCAGCGTCGTTTTCACCATGTGCGCCGGCGCTTTTCTCGGTGCAACGATGTCGCGCTACGTCGTCGCACCGGTGTTCGCGCTGACGGCGGCCGTGATCGCGGTCAGTACGCTGATCTTCCGGTTTGGCCGGGCTAGTTGAACGCCAGCCAGCTCGGTAGTCCTCGCTCGTGCGAATCGCAGAGCACTTCGCGGGTGTCGCAAGATCCCCGGGGCGAGCCGGCGCCGGCCCACATGCCGCCGGTGTCGCGGCGCAGCACAATGGCCGACGACCCCCCGCCGTCGAGCAGGACCGCGGTGTCGCTACCCAGGCCGCGGAACAGGTCCTGGATGTTGTCCGGGGTGTAGCTGCCGCCCTCGAAGATGTACATCTCGTCTGTCTGCTTCGCGTAGGCGAGGGCCGTTCGCGCCGCGCTTCCCCCGGGGTCATGAAGCTGCCCGGTCCTGCCGGGGGACAGCAGCCCGATCCCGGAGACCGCGACGAACTTCGCATCCTTGTTGAGCAGGTCCTGGACCACCGGAGTGGCGACGTCGTAATCCTGGGTTCCCTTGGGCCGCACCACATACGGTGCACCACCGACCGGCAGGACCATCGTCGTCAACGCGCTCCAGCTCTCGCCTCCGCCCGAAAGCCCTTGCTTGCCCGGGTAGGCGACGGTACCCGTGACCGCCTCGTTGGCGCGGCCCTGCCCGTGGGTGTTGTCCACGAAGGCGCCCAGCGGCGAAGTGCAGCCGGTGGTGCGCCACGAGCCGCCTTTTTGCGGTCGCACGTCGAAGAAGTTCGCGTTGATCGCGATCGTCGGTTGCCCCATTCGCTGCCATGCCTGCAGTGGCGTGTAGACCTCGGAGGCCTGCATCAGCCCCTCGCCCGTGCGGGCTCCGGGATTGCTCTCGCAGCGCGCCTGGTCACCCTGGTGGGTGTCGACAAGAAGATGCGGTGCAAGCCGCTCCGCCGCATTCTTGATGATCATCAGGTGCCCGCCGCTGTTCCCCTCGTACCAGCTGCCGCCGGCGTTGAGCATCGGCATGGGGTGGCCGCCGCCGAAGTTGTAGACCAGGTACGAACCCTGGGTGGTGCTGATGGCGCTTGCGAGCATCTCCCGTCCGTCGGCGGCGTGCGCGACGGGTTGGCCCGTGGTGATCGCGAGCGCCGCGCAGACCGCGGTAGCGGAAGCCGCCGAGCACCAGGACGCCAGCCGACGCAAGCTGGCGATGGGGGGAAGCACGGCAGCCCTTTCCAGCATTGATGCCGATAAGACATATATAGGATCAGTCACATGCGTCACTCTGTCAACAGAAGTAACGCTCGGGTGACGCTTCGGCCGCACAGCAATTACGTTTGCGCGCTTGGGCTTTCGTCCTTGGTCTCGCGTGCTTGATGTTGCGCTTGGTGCTCGGCGGCGATCGCCAGTTCCGCTGCGCCCGGAATTCGGTGAAAGCCCTTGCGGTCGTAGAGGTGTGTGATGATGCCGCCTATCGCTAGTCCGATCACCAGGCCGAGCGACGTCATCCACAAAGCCTGCGACAGGCCGGCATCCCCGTGGCCGTTCAGATAGAGCAGTGAGCGCACGCCCAAAAACACTTGATGCATCGGTTCGAACTCGGCCAGCCACCGGAAGAACGGCGGCACCGCTTCCAGCGGAACGGTGGCGCCCGCCGACGGTAAGCCGAGGATCACGAAGACCAGCATGCTGAACAACATGCCCATCGACCCCAGCACCGCGATGAGCGAGCTGGACGTGATGCCCACCGCGCAGATCGCGAATACCCCGTACAGCCACAACTGGAAGCCGAGTGGAATGGGCATGCCCAGACCGTGCGCGATCGCCAAATAGATCGCCGACGTCAGCAACCCCAACATGACCATGATTGCCCACTTGACCATCAGCGTCTGCAGGCGCGAGATCCTGGCCTGCTCGGCGAAGCGATACACCGGGCCCCACTCGGCCGGTACGTAGCCGAGCATCGAATCCACCAGTGTGCTAACCACAATGCTGCCGGTGAAGCCTGCCAGCAAGAGCAACAGCGCATAATAGAAGGCCGATAGTCCGTTGCCGGTGCCGTTCGGTAACGGGTTGTAGACCGCCGATTTGACCTCAATGGGGTTGGCCAACACCGTCGCCGACACTCCACTCAGCGGCGCCCCTCCGGTTTGCTCTGCGATCTGTGCCGAAAGCTCATTGCCCACTTGGCTATTGGCGATCGTCATGGCTTTGGTCAGGGTCTGCCCGGCGATACCGGATCCCAACGTGCCGGCACGCTGGTTCGTGAAGATGGTGACTGACGGGCGATCCGAATGCGCTGGCGTAACGGCACTTTCCGCGAAATCGCCGAGATTAGACGAGAAGGTCGGTGGGATGAGGAGTTCCCCATACACCTTGGCGTTGTCCAGTTGCTGCTGCGCCTCGTCATGCTTAAGCACTCGGACGTCGTAGGCGTTTTTGTCCGCCTGTTTAAGCAGACCTTCGGCAAGCCTTGCGCCCCACGGCCCGGAGTCCTCGTTTACCACAGCGATCGGGAAGTGGCGAAGGTTCGTGATGGGATTCAAGATCCCACCCAAATATAACGCGGCAAGCGCCGACATGAGCGCCAGCGTGGCAAGGATCGGGAACGCCCAAAACCGCACGGCTCTTGGCGCTTTGATGTTCGCCTTCGGGTTTGGCGCCGCGTGCCGCGGCTGCGATTCAGACATGCGGGTTCCTGTTCACTCGTGCCCACTCTATGTTGGCGAGTGCTGAAGGCAGCGGCTCCCTCGTTATCCACAGTTGCCGGTTTTTCCACAGATCGGCGACCGGAGGTAGCTGGCTCGAACACCTGTTCGATAGCGTTGATGGCGTGGGTAGCTGGGTGAGCGCGGCAGAGGCACAAGAGCGGATCAGCGCTGCTCTCGACGCGATCGACGCCGCCCATGACGTGCTCCGTGACACCCCGTCGGATCTTGTAGGCAGCGATTTCCGCGTCGACGTGGCCGCTCGGCTGGAGACGCAGGAGCGCACCAATCGCGGCCTGATGTACCGGATCTTCGGGGAGATCGCCGACCCGCCCGACGAGACAGGATTCGTGCCCGCCGTACGGGACAAGCTGTGGGCGCGCCTGCGGATCACTCCCGCGGAAATCACGCGCCGATTCAAATTGGCGGCCCGGATTCGGCCGCGGCGGTCGCTGACCGGTCCGCCATCGCCCGCAGAGCTGCCTGCGTTGGCCGCAGCGGTGGAGGCCGGTGAGGTTGGCGAGGACCACATTCGAGCGGTGTGCCGAGCGGTTGACGTGCTGCCCGCCAGCGTCTCGCCCCCTGACGTGGCCAATGCCGAGCGCCGCCTGGTCGAGCATGCCGGCAACGTCGACGCCAAAGTCGTGGAGAAGCTGGGTCAACAGATCGCCGACTACCTCAATCCCGATGGTCTGTTCACCGACGAGGACCGGGCCCGGCGCCGTGGGCTGGTCATGGGCCCAGAGGGACCCGACGGCATGTCCCGCCTGAACGGACTGATCGATCCCGAGGCGCGCGCGTACTTCGAAGTCATCGAGGCCGCGGTGCGGCCCGGCCGCCATCAGCCGGATGATGCTGGCAACGAACCCGAGCAGCGCGACAACCGCACGCCCGCACAGCGTTGCCACGACGCATTCAAGTTGGGGATGGAAAGCGCCATCGCCTCCGGGCGGCTCGGTGTTCACCGTGGCCATCCGGTGACGGTGATCGTTACCACCACATTGGCCGAACTGAACCAAGCGGCGCACGCCGCCATCGACCCCGCGGTCCCCATGCCCGCGCCGGCGAGGACGGGCGGTGGCTCTCGATTGCCAATGCCGGATCTGATTCACATGGCCACCAAAGCAATTCACTACTTGGCGGTGTTCGAAGACCACACCGAGCGCCCGCTATACCTGGGCCGGCAGAAGCGCCTTGCCACCGCCGACCAGCGACTCATCTGCCACGCCCGCGATCGGGGCTGCACTCGCCCCAATTGTCTGGTGCCCGGTTATCGCAGCGAAGTACACCATTCGCCGGACTGGGCGCAGGGTGGCCGCACCGACGCAGACAAGTTGTTTTTCGCCTGCGGTTGCGATCACGGCGCCGCGAGCCGGGGCGAGCAGCAGACGGTAGTCACCGACAGCGGACGGCTCGGATGGACCGACGGCAGCGGACCTCCCCGGATCAATCACGCGCACCACCCCGACGAGCTCCTTCGGGGTGATCCCGACCCCTAGTCGCCAAGCTTTGCGTGCATCTCCCAGAGCAGCACTTCGGCGGGTTCGAGCGAGGTCAGGCGGCGGCCGTCGGCGTCGGTGAATCGGACGGCGTCTCCCTGTTCGAGGTCGTCGGCTCCTTCGAGGGTGAGCCGGCCGCGCGCGACGAACAGGTGCAGGTACGGTGCCGCGGGCAGGGCGATGGTGTCGCCGGGTCGCAACCGCGCGACGTGCAGCGCGGCGTTGTGGTTGTGCAAGGTGATGGCCGCGTCACGGCCGGGTATGCCCGAGGCGACGGTGACCAGGCCGCACAGCAGATCGGCGTCGATCTCGGATTGCTGGTAGCCGGGCGAGAGCCCGGTCTCATCCGGGATCACCCACATCTGTACGAAATGCACTGGCTCCGTGTTGGAATCGTTTTTCTCCGAATGCAGGATCCCGCTGCCCGCCGACATTCGTTGGGCCAAGCCGGGGTAGATCACCCCGCGGTTGCCGGCGGAATCTTGATGCGCCAGTGCTCCTTGGAGCACCCAGGTCACGATTTCCATGTCGCGATGCGGGTGGGTGTCAAAACCGGCGGCCGGCTTTACCAGGTCGTCGTTGTTCACCAGTAACAGCCCGTGGTGGGTGTTGTCCGGTTCGTAGTGGTCGCCGAAGGAGAACGAATGCCTCGATTGCAACCAGGAGGCCCGGGTGACGGCTCGGTCGCCCGCGCGGCGGAGCTCTACGGTGGCAGCCATGGACGTCAGGGTAGTGCCGCCAGCAGCTCCTTGGCGTGGCCCAGTGCGGCGTCGAGTTCGCCCAGCGTCAGCCTGGCCGAGCGCCCGAGATGGATCTCGATCTGATAGTCCGGCTGGCCGTCCTGCCCGAAAATGGGCAACACCACGAATTCCGTTGCAGAAAGCTCTGTTTCGAGAGAATCGGTGACCGATTGCAGTGTCACCATTGTCATCAGGGTGGTGAGCTGGCGGCTCACCTCCACGGTGGGCTGCAGCGACGCCAGCACGCTGGCCAGCCGCTGGTGCAGCGATTGGTGGGTGTCGTCGAACCGCCAAGCTCCATAGCCGCGAGCGCGGATATCGGTGAGTACCCGCTGATGCTGTGCGATCTCGCTGCGGCTCAGCCGCGGCAGGACGCGGTGCAGCCAGGCCTGCACGAAATCGTCGTCGCGCCAGGCCATCGCGACCAACCCGAAGGGCGGGTCGATGGGGAAGCGCTGCCCGACTGCGTGCTCGCCGTCGGTGCCGTGGCCGACGGTGTCGACGGTGATCAGATGACGGTCGCCGATCTTCGACATTGAGCAGCCCGCGCCGAGTGTCTCGTGCAGGAAGCTCAGGGCGTCCCGACCGCGGTCCAGCAAGGGGAACTGCCTGCGCAGGCCGTGCACCAGTCCGAACAAGCCGCTGCCCAGCGCGTAACGGCGGTCCTCGCGTCGGGTCACCCACGCGCCGCGTTCCAACTCGGCGAGCAGCAGGGCGCAGGTCGAGGTGCTGATCCCGCAGATCTTCGCCAGTTCGGCCGACGTCCGTCCGGCGGGCGAATCCGTCAGTGCGCCAAGGACGTCCATCACCCGCGCGGTGGGCGGCGACTTGGCGGTTGACGCAGCGATGGTCGGCTCCTTAGGCTTTTCCTAAATATAGCAACAATCGATCCTAATATTAGGAGATCGTCTCGTGCTGAAGGTGGGTGTCTGGGGTCCGGGCTCCATGGGCGTGATCGCGCTGCGGGGGGTGATCGACCACCCGGAGTTGGAGTTGGTCGACGTCGTCGTGCACAGCGACGCCAAAGTCGGCCGCGACGCGGGGGAGCTGTGCGGGAGCGCGCCGGTGGGCGTGGTGGCTACGCAGGACCCGGCCGCGTTGCTCGCCGGGGATGCCGATGTTGTCGTGTACGCCGCCGGCGCCAACCTGCGGCCGCTGGAAGCCGTCGAGGACATGGTGTCGATCCTGCGGGCCGCCAAGAACGTGGTGTCGTGTTCGGTGGTGCCGTTGGTGTTCCCCGACGCTCCAGGAAAAGAGGTCGCGGCGTTCACCGAACCTCTAAGGCAGGCCGCGCTGGACGGTGGGGTGTCGTTCTTCACCACCGGCATCGACTCCGGGTTCGCCAATGACGTTCTACCGCTTGTACTTACCGGAGTTTCGCGGGTCATCGAGTCGGTGCGGGTGACCGAGATGTTCAACTACGCGACCTACCCCGATAAGGCTGCGGTGTACGAGATCCTCGGCTTCGGCAAGCCGCCGGAATTCGAGGCGTTTGCCGCCACGCCCGGGGTGTTCACCTTCGGCTGGGGTCCGGTGCTGCACCAGCTCGCCGCCGGACTCGGGGCGAAGATTGACCGCATCGAGGAGAGCAACGAACGGATCCCAGCCACCGAGTCGTTCGACACCCCCACCGGTCACATCGCGGCAGGCACGATCGCGGCGATGCGCTCGACGCTGACCGGCTACGTGGGCGGCAAGGCGACCTTCGTCGTCGACCACGTGACGCGCATGCGTGACGACATCGCTCCGGACTGGCCACAGCCGCACATCACGATCGAGCCGAAAGACCTCGGCTACGGGTTGGCCAGCGGCCGCGGCTTGTACCGCATCGAGATCGAGGGATCGCCGGCCATGCGGTGCGAATTCGAAATGGCCGACGACCACGATCACGACCTGGGTGCGCGCATAGCGGGCTCATCGCGGATGGTCAACGCCATCCCTGCGGTGTGTGCCGCCCCGCCCGGTCTGCTGTCCGCGCTGGACCTGCCACTGGTCACCGGGGCCGGACTCGTCCGTCCGGTGGACGGGCCGTCACCGGACAGCCGCCTCTTCTAGCACCGGCGCGGGCGCGGGCGACGCGACCGGTGTCGCCGCACGGGTCCGGCTCGACGCCAAGCTGTTCAGCCAGCAGGCGCCGCCCCCGGCGAGCAATCCGATCGCGATGCCGACGTCGGGGCGCTGCCCGAGCATGAACCAGGACAGCACCGCGGCGACGGCGGGAATGACGGCGAACAGCATCGCCACCGCGGCCGCCCCGTGCAGACTGATGGCGCGCACGTACAGGCTGACCGCGACCGTGGCATTGAGCAGCACCACGCCGCTGATCGCGACGATGGCTTTGACCCCGTCGTGCACGGCGTAGGGCGTGAGGATCGCCAGCACCGCGGCGGGAATGAGTGCCACGGCATTTTGCATCGCGCTCATCGTACGGAAGTCGATGCCCGCGCAAAACCGCTGCTGATACACGCCGCCGATCGAAAGCCCAAGCAGCGCAATGGCAAGCAGCGCGATGACAGGGTCGATGCCGTGCGTGTTCATCAGCCTTCGTGCACACGCGGCGAGCACCGCGACGACGCCGAGGGCCAGCGCGGCTATCCGCGCCGAGCCCAGCGGCTCGCGCAGGAACGCCGCCGCCAGAATCGCGGTGATGACGGGGTTCATCGCTATCACCACCGCACACAGCACTGCGGGTGCACCGAGTAGAACCGCCTCGTAGAGGCAGCAGAACTGCACGGCCTGGATGAGTAGGCCCGCGACGAGGACGTGGCCGAGCTGGGCACCCCGCGGCCAGGCTGCCTTGGCCACCAGGGCCCAGCCCGCCAGGATGACGGCGGCGAAACCGAATCGCAGCACCAGGACGGCCATCGGCGTCATCGCCGTTACTGCGAGCGTCCCCACGGGATAACCGATCGCGTAAAAGACAGTCACCGCCGAGGCGGTGGTCAATGGCATGCGCGGTTGGTCCATGGCTGCCATGCTGCCGAGAAAGACCCATCCCGTCCAACGATTATTGGCGATCAGAATCGATCACGAAAACTCATCGTTTAGCTCCTAATAGCTGGGAATAAGGGGAGATCATCAAGAACATTGATCGTTAATGCTGATCGAACTAGGGTGGCGTTATGCCTCAGGTGCTCGATATCGCTCCGCTGCGCAGCCTCGTCGCAGTGGCCGACTGTGGGGGGTTTCACAGGGCGGCGGCAGCGTTGCATCTGAGTCAGTCGGCGGTCAGTCAGCATCTGCGCCGGCTCGAGAGCGTGGTCGGCGCGCCGGTGGTGGAGCGCTCCGGCCGCGGCGTCTTGTTCACCGAAGTCGGTCGGAAGGTGTTGCGGCATGCCCGCACGATATTGGCGGCGCACGACACGGCCCTCGACGACCTCGGCGCGACCGAACACAGGCTGCTGACTATCGGCGCCACCGAGCACGGCGCGGACGTGATGCTGCCCGCGCTGACCAGCGTGCTGCGCGAGCGACTTCCCGACCGCCGTCCCCGCTTCCGGCTTGACCGCAATGTGTCCCTGGCGGACGCGTTGGACCGCGGGCTGGTCGATTTGGCGATCATGCTGGACGGGTCGGGGCTGGATCGCGTTAACGCGTCGGGAGTCGTTCAGCTGAAATGGGTTTCGGCACGCACCTGCACGGCTCGCCGGGGAGATCCGCTGCCGTTGGTGATCTTCGCCGAGCCGTGCACGCTGCGCGAGCCGGCCTTTGCGATCCTCGAGAAGCATGAGGTCCAATACGAGATAGCCGCCGAATGCTCTGATCTGGCCGGGCTTTACGCCGCGGTGCGCTCCGGGCTTGGGTTTGCGCTGCTGCCGATGATCGGAAAGCTTCCCGACGGTCTGTGCCTGGCCGAGGGGCTGCCCGCGGCCAGTTGCGCCACGGTCTTGGTACGCGGACGCACCGGCATAGATCCGGATCTGCTGAGCTCCGTCGACGCCGCGGTGCGCGACGTGCTGGCCTTGCAAAGCTGAACGAAGCTGAACGCTCGCGGCGCAATACACTCTGCTGCGTGACTAGCTCCGATCCGCTTCCGCTCCAGCGCTTCTCCCACCTGTGCGTCGGCGTCTCCGACATGGACACCGCGCTGGCCTTCTACACCGGCCTGCTGGGGATGGACGTGGTGTTCGACGTCCAGCTGGACGGCGGCGGCTTGGACGCGGTGACCGGGACGAGCGACGCCGCCGGCCGGATGGTCGGCGGGCTGATCGCCGGAACCATGGTCGAACTGCTCGACCTCGGTGATCTGCCCACAGTTCCCGCCGGACCCCATCGCGGCTACACCAACATGTCGTTCACCGTCGCCGACGTCGACGCCGTCCACCAACTTGTCGTCGGGCGCGGCGACGTGAAATGCGCACCGCCCGTCGACATCGGGGGAGTGCGGATGATGTTCGTCTACGACCCCGACGACACCCCGATCGAGTTCATCGAGTTGCCCGGGGGTGCCCAGACCACTGTGCAAATGTGGAGGCCCTCCGGTTAGCGCTGCTTAGTGTCCGGGGTAGGTCGCCGCCGCGAGCTCAAGGATCTCAGCGCGATCGGCGGCCAGGATGAACCCGGATCCGATCGCGCTGTCGAGTGAGGCCGTGAAGCTGTCCAGGTACTCGGTGCGGCCGCCGGGGTAGAGCCCGCGCATAGTGGCGGCGTCGAATGGTTCACCGCAACCGAAGAGCCACGCCATGATGCTTTCGGCGGCAGCTTCCGGCGGGATGATGCCGGATGTCCGAGCCGACGGGACGTCGACCCACGGGGTCCTGACGCCGCCCTGGGTCACGCCATTGCCGTCCAGAACTGGTTGGGGCGCTTCGGTTTTACGCACCTCGATGGCCGGGGCGCTGGGCGCCGGCTTCCCGGTCGCGACCCATGTGGTGAGTGCGGCGATCGCGGCCTGCACCACGTAGTGATGTTGCGGCGCGAAGTTGATGTAGTGCCCGAGCTCCTGGCCCATCAGCATCTTGGTCGGCGCGTAGGCCGCCACGATGTCGTCGAGCGGCGCAGCGCCCGTGTCAACGGGCGCGACCTGGATTGTGTAGTTGTCGGCATGAGCGGTGCCGGGAATCTCCCAAACCCGCAACCATTCGTCGTCGGGTTGCCTGGCGCGGTAGTAGCCCGGCGGATTCTCGCAGAAAAGATCCGTCTCGGTGATGATCGTGATGACCGGGACGCGCAGGTCAGGCCGGAACCGTACCGCCGCCTGCTGCCCGGTGGGCGACTGCAATTCCTCGATCAAGGAGCTGCCGTCGAGCGGGGCGGCCGGCCCGAATCGGGAATGCACCAGGAAGCCGTCGTAGACCTTGGCGAGCGGATCGACGGCGTTGATGTAGGTCGTCAGGAACACTGCCGACTGGGACTCGCCCAGGCCGACGACGTGTTGCGGGCGCAGGTCACCAAGAATGCTGCCGCTTCGGAGAAGTTCGCCGACCTGGGAGAAGATGTCGAAGGCGAAGGCGTCGCCGGGGTGGGTCAGGTTTGCGTATCGCGCTGGGTCCTGCGCTTTGAGGGACATGTCGATGCCCATTAGGCTCGCCCCGCCGTCGACGCCGACCTTCTGGGCCGAAACCGCGACGTAGGCATAGCCCGCCCGGAGGACTTCGCGATGCGCCATCATCCACAGCGCCGGCGCGTCGATCCCCCCGCTCACGTTGAGCCATTCGACGAGCACCGTGCCATTGAATTCGGGCCGATCGGCCGGCGTCAAAGCCACCAGTCGAGTCGTGTAATCAGCTGTACCCGAAGTTGTTACCTGCCACCGGCCGTCGGGATCCAGCGCTGCTTCCGAGCCGTAGGACGATGCGGTGCCCGAGATGAAGAACTCCTCGGCGACATATCCCACGCTGTCGATCTCAAAGCCGCCCAGCAGCAATTTGGGTTTCCCGGGTACGGCTTCGAGAACTGGCTCCGTCATTCGCTAGAGCTTAGGGGGCAACCCGAATTTCGCGAACAACGTGTCATCGAGGAATGCCACCACGCGCGACACCCCGTCGGCGCGGATATCCAGCACATGCAATTGAAACGGCACGTGCACCTCACCCGCCCGCATGTACATGGCGGCGGCGGGCTGGCCGTTGGCGACCAGCGGAAGCATGCGCATGTCGCCGGGGAGTTCGGCGGGGCACTGCTGGTGGATGAGGGTGATGATGGCTGGCGGGCCTTGATACCAGCCGGTGTAGGGCGGCATTTCCCAGATGGCCTCGCTGGTGAACAGCTCCACCAGCCGGTCGATGTCGTAGGTCTCGAACGCTGCGATGTAGTGGGCCAGCCTGTCCTGGGCCTCCGGTGAATCCGGGCCAGTCAGCCGATCGTCGTCGCCGGGCCCGACAGCCTCCAGCTGAGACCGGGCCCGCTGCAACAGACTGTTGACGGCGACCGTGGTGGTCCCGATCGCCTCGGCTACCTCGGCGGATTTGAACTGCAGCACGTCGCGCAGCAGTAACACCGCGCGCTGCCGGGGGGAGAGGTGCTGCAGCGCCGCGATAAACGCCAACCGCACCGACTCACGGGACCCGGCGATGACGGCGGGGTCGGCCGCGTCGTCGGTCAGGTCGGGCAGCGGCTCCAGCCAGGGCACCTCACGGCGTTCGACGAGCTCGGCCGCCGGGTCGGAGCTGGGTGCTCCCAGCCCGGTCGGCAGCGGCCGGCGCTGGCGGCCCTCCAGCGCGGTCAGGCAGGTGTTGGTCGCGATGCGGTGCAACCAGGTCCGTATCGAGGAGTTGCCCTCGAAGCGGTCGAAGGCCTTCCAGGCCCGCAGCAAGGTCTCCTGCACCAGGTCTTCCGCGTCGTGCAGCGATCCGGTCATGCGGTAGCAGTGCGCGAGCAGTTCACGCCGGTAGGGCTCGGCATGCGTCGAGAAATCCCCGCCGGTTGCGCCAGCTGCGTCGGCCAACACGCTCACGCGCACGAGCCTACGCAGACTCTCTGACATCCCTGTTCGATGAGCCATTACGCTGCCCGTAATGACAACCCGCACGGAACGGCAGTTCGACGGCGTTGGTGGTGTGCGCATCGTCTACGACGTCTGGACGCCCGACGTCCCGCCGCGAGCGGTGGTGGTGCTCTCACACGGTCTCGGTGAGTACGCCCGTCGCTATGACCACGTCGCGCAGCGGTTCGGCGCCGACGGGCTGGTCACCTACGCACTGGATCATCGTGGGCACGGCCGCTCAGACGGCAAGCGGATGCTGGTGCGCGACATCTCGGAGTTCACCGGCGACTTCGACACCCTGGTCGGGATCGCCCGACGCGAGCATCCCGCCCTCAAATGCGTCGTGCTGGGCCACAGCATGGGCGGCGGGATCGTGTTCGCCTACGGCGTGGAGCGCCCGGACAACTACGACCTGATGGTGTTGTCCGCGCCGGCGGTGGCGGCGCAGGAACTGGTGAACCCGCTGATGGCGTTCGCGGCCAAAGGGCTCGGCGTCCTGCTGCCCGGGGTGCCGGTGCAGGAACTCGACGTCGACGCGATCTCGCGCGACCCCGCGGTGGTGGCGGCGTACAAGAGCGACCCACTGGTGTACCACGGCAAGGTCCCCTTCGGAATCGGCCGCGCGCTGCTGCAGGTCGGCGAGACCATGCCGCAGCGGGCACCGGCATTGCACGCTCCGCTTCTGGTGGTCCACGGTTCCGACGACCGGCTGATCCCGCTGGGTGGCAGCCGCCGGCTGATCGGCTGCGTGGGATCAACCGACGTCGAGCTGAAGGTCTACCCGGGGCTGTATCACGAAGTCTTCAACGAGCCGGAACGCGACCAAGTGCTCGACGACGTGGTGTCCTGGATCAACAAACGGCTGTAGCGCCAGATGTCGTACCACTGCAGTACTTTGGCGCTGTGACCGATTACAAAACGGCGACCGACGACAAAATGCTGGCGCGCATCGCCGCGCTGCTACGTCAGGCCGAAGGCACTGACAACGCCCACGAGGCCGACGCCTTCATGACCGCCGCCCAACGGCTGGCGACGGCAGCATCGATCGACCTGGCGGTGGCCCGTTCGCACGCCGCCAACCGCTCGGCTGCCCAAGCCCCCACCCAGCGCACCATCACCATCGGGTCGGCGGGAACCCGCGGGCTGCGGACGTATGTGCAGTTGTTCGTCGTGATCGCCGCGGCCAACGACGTGCGCTGTGATGTCGCGACGAATTCGACGTTCGTTTACGCGTACGGGTTCGCCGAGGACATCGACGCCAGTCACGCGCTGTATGCCAGCCTGGTCGTCCAGATGGTGCGGGCCTCGGACAGCTACCTGGCCTCCGGGGCACATCGGCCCACGCCGACGATCACGGCCCGGCTCAACTTCCAGCTGGCGTTCGGGTCCCGAGTCGGACAGCGGCTGGCCGAGGCGCGCGAAGAGACCCGGCGCGAAGCAACCAAGGACCGGCGCCGTCCGCCTGGTACCGCTATCGCCTTGCGGGACAAGGATGTTGAGCTGCGCGATCACTACCGCAGCGCGTCGAAGGCGCGCGGCACCTGGCAGGCCGCCAGGGCCACGGCAGGGTACTCATCGGCGGCCCGACGGGCGGGCGACCGGGCCGGCAGACGGGCGCGCCTCGGCAACAGCCCTGAGCTGCCCGGGGCGCGCTCCGCTCTGGGCCGTTGAGGGACTCTCAGCGCGCCAAGGTTTACGCCGCCGAGGAGTTCGTCCGCACGGTGTTCGACCGCGCCGCCGAGCACGGATCATCCGCCGTCGATTTCTTCGGGACGCAGTTGACGTTGCCCCCGGAGGGGCGGTTCGGGTCCGTTGCGTCGGTACAGCGCTACGTCGACGACGTGCTCGCGATGCCGGCGGTGCGGCGACAGTGGCCGGAGGTGTCGCCGCTGCGGGTGCGGGCGCGGCGGGCTGCCACTGCCGCGCACTACGAAAACCATGATGGCGCAGGCGTTATCGCGGTCCCCGATCGTGACACCGCCGACTGGGCGATGCGCGAGCTGGTGGTGCTCCATGAGGTGGCGCATCACCTGTGTCGGGACCAACCGGCGCACGGCGCGGAGTTCGTCGCGACGATGTGCACGATCACGGAGCTCGTGATGGGGCCGGAACTCGGGCACGTGCTGCGCGTCGTGTACGCGAAAGAGGGTGTGCGCTGGACGCGATGACGGCATAGTGGAAAATTGTGACGAGACGAGTACCGCTGGCTGTTGCGATTGTTGCGCTGAGTGCCCTGACCCCCTTAGCTGCTGGCTGTGGAGGTGGCGCTCCTTCTACGTCTGCGACATCAAGCACTGGGACGGTGGCTACCACCACCTCCGCGCCTCCGCCGCCTCCGCCCGCCTCGCTGAACGGATCGACCGTGTCCCTGTCGGCGAATTACCCGACGGCCGACGAAGTGTTCACCAACACCGTCACGGGCACCGTCCCCGTCAGCTGGCCGAAGGGCACGCTGTTCAGCACGCGCAACAAGCTGGTGCAGGTGAATGCCAGCTTCGACGTCACGGGAAACCAAGTGACCGAGACGTTTCTGATGAGTGCGCGGCTGGGGACCGGCACCTTCAACGGCCCCGTCTACAAGTTCACCGGGGCGCCCGCGATCACCAAGGTGACGGTCGACCCGCAGAGTGACCCGACCGTCGCACCCACCAGCATCGCCTTCACGGCGGACTCGATCAGCGTGAACGATTCCGGGCTGACGGTCACTAACGGCGCCAAGCAGATTCTGGACATCGCGTTCGCGACGCCGTGAACCCCGACGCGCGCGCCCGCGAAGTCGAGGAGGCGATGACCGACGACGAGCGCTTCTCGCTGCTCGTCGGGGTGATGGGGGCCGGTGAATGGTGGCCACTGCACGATGAGCGCATCCCGACCGGCGTCGCGATGAGCGCCGGGTATGTGCCCGGCGTGCCCCGGCTCGGTGTCCCGGCGCTGCAGATGAGCGATGCCGGCCTGGGCGTCACCAACCCCGGCTTCCGTCCCGGGGACACCGCGACCGCGCTGCCGTCCACCCTGGCGCTCGCCGGCAGCTTCAACCCGGCGCTGGCGCGCGCCGCGGGCGAAGTGGTCGGCCGCGAGGCGCGCAGTCGCGGGTTCAACGTCCAGCTGGCGCCCGCGATGAACCTGGCGCGCGACCCGCGCAACGGCCGCAACTTCGAATACCTCTCGGAGGACCCGCTTTTGAGCGCGACGATGGCGGCGGAGTCGGTCAACGGTATTCAGTCTCAGGGCGTGATCTCGACGGTCAAGCACTACTCGCTGAACTGCAACGAGACCAACCGACATTGGCTGGACGCGGTCATCGATCCCGACGCGCACCGTGAATCCGACCTGTTGGCCTTCGAAATCGCCATCGAGCGTGCGCAGCCCGGCGCGGTGATGGCGGCCTATAACAAGGTCAACGGCGACTACGCCTCGGCGAACAACGTCTTGATCAACGACGTGCTGAAAGGTGTCTGGGGATACCGCGGTTGGGTGATGTCCGATTGGGGCGGCACCCCGGGCTGGGAGTGCGCACTAGGCGGTCTCGACCAAGAGTGCGGTGCGCAGATCGACGCCATCCTGTGGCAGTCCGAAGCGTTCACCGACCGCTTACGCGCCGCCTACGTCGAAGGCAGCTTTCCCAAAGAGCGGCTGTCGGACATGGTGCGGCGGATTCTGCGTTCGATGTTCGCCGTCGGAATCGACCGGTGGGATGCTCTGAGTATGCCGGATATGGCCGCGCACAACGAGATTGCACTGCAGATAGCGCGCCAGGGGATCGTGCTGCTGCAGAACCGAGGGGTGCTGCCGGTGGATCCCGAGTCGGACGCGCGGATCGCCGTTATCGGCGGCTACGCGCACATCGGTGTCCCGATCGGCTGCGGGTCCAGCGCCGTCGTCCCCCCGGGTGGCTTTGCCGACGTGATTCCGATCGGCGGCCCCGGCCTGACGGGCGGGATGCGCAATCTGCAGCTGCTGCCGTCCACGCCGCTAGACGAGCTGCGAAAGCAATTGCCACACGCGCAGATTGAATTCGATCCCGGGATCGTCCCGGCAGAGGCGGTGCTCGCGGCGCGGCGGGCGGACCTCGCGATAGTGTTCGCGATCCGCGTAGAAGGGGAGGGCTTCGACAGCGCCGACCTGTCGCTGCCGTGGGGTCAGGACGCGGTGATCGCCGCGGTCGCGGCCGCCAACCCGAACACCGTCGTGGTGCTCGAGACCGGCAACCCCGTGTCCATGCCGTGGCGAGAATCGGTGAACGCCCTCGTGCAGGCGTGGTATCCGGGGCAGGCCGGCGCACGGGCGATCGCGGAAATCATTGTCGGACAAGTGAATCCGTCGGGCCGGCTGCCGATCAGCTTCCCAGAAGATCTCGGGCAGACACCGCGCCCGGAGCTGCCGGACCTCGGTGCTCCGTTTGGGACGCCGAGCACGATCCACTACACCGAAGGCGCCGAGGTGGGGTACCGGTGGTTCGCCCACACCGGCCAAACGCCGATGTTTGCGTTCGGCCATGGGTTGTCCTACACCGACTTTGACTATCGCGATTTGGTGGTGGCTGGTGGTGACAGTGTTCGGGTCAGTTTCAGGGTCACCAATAGCGGAGACTGCAGCGGTGCGGATGTCCCCCAGCTGTACTTGACCGCCGCCCCCGGCGAGCGACGATTGCGGCTGCTGGGATTCCAGCGCGTTGAGCTCGAACCCGGGGAGACGCGCCGTGTGACCATCGAGGCCGATCCTCGCCTGCTCGCTCGCTATAGCCATGGGTCTTGGCGGATCAGTGCGGGCGCCTATTCGGTGGCGTTGGGTGCCTCGGCGGTGGCACTGCAGTTAACAGCCGATATCGAGCTGACCGGGCGCTTATTCGGGTAGAGCTAAGCAGTTCGACGCGCGCAAAGCCCTTTGAAATGTCTTTGGATTTTGTCAGAGCTTCGACTTCGTGTGATTGGCTTGGGCGGCACTGGCGGAGACGGGCAGTCCTCTAACCCCGATCGCCCCGCGAGCGGGCCAACCTACTCGACCGGCACCAATTCGTCACCGCAGGTGCAGCGGTACGGCTCAGCGGAGCCGGAGCAGTGGCATGCGACCTCGACGCGAACGCGACACCCGCAGCCCTCGTGGCCACACGTCAGTAAGGTTCCCTCGGCGTAGTTCGCCATTTTTCTCATCCTCGTCTGTAGTCGGTGTCTTTCGCCAGGGTATACCCTGTACGGGTACAAGGTAAAGGGCGGCGACTACCGTGGTCGGCATGACTGACCAACCGACCCCGCAAGACGTTGACGCGTTCCTGGACAGCACGCTGGTAGGCGATGATCCGGCGTTGTCGGCGGCGCTGCAGGACAGCAATGCCGCCGGATTGCCGAACATCGCCGTCTCGTTCCAGCAGGGCAAGTTTCTGTCGCTATTGGCCGGTGCCATCCAGGCGCGCCGCATCCTCGAGATCGGCACGCTGGGCGGCTTCAGCACCATCTGGCTGGCGCGGGGCGCGGGCCCGGAGGGCCGGGTGGTGACGCTGGAGTACGAGCCCAAGCACGCCGAGGTCGCGCGGGCCAACCTGGAGCGCGCCGGGGTGGGCGATCGGGTGGAGATCAAGATCGGCGCCGCCCTGGAGACGTTGCCGACGGTGACCGAGGGCCCCTTCGACCTGGTGTTCATCGACGCCGATAAGGATAACTATGTCGGCTACCTGGAGTGGGCGATCCGGCTGGCCCGTCCTGGCGCAATCATCGTGGCGGACAACGTGATTCGCGAGGGCCGCGTGCTCACTGCGCCATCAGGCGACGCCGCGGCGAGCGCGGTGCGCGAGACGCTGCAGCTGATGGGTGCGGACCCTCGGCTGGACGCCGCCGCGATCCAGACCGTCGGGGCCAAGCATTGGGACGGCTTCGCCTTCGCGACGGTGCGCTAGACCGCTAGCCGCAGATCGCGCCGCCCGACGCCGAGCCGACCAGCTTGACGTACTTGGCCAGCACGCCGGTCTTATAGCGCGGCGGGGGCGGAGTGAAACCCTCGCGCCGGGAATCGAATTCGGCGGCATCGCCCACGACATCCAGTGTGGCGCTCGCGACGTCGAGGCGGATCCGGTCGCCGTCGCGCAGGAACGCGATCGGTCCGGCATCGACCGCCTCCGGGGCGATGTGCCCCACGCACAGTCCGGTGGTCCCGCCGGAGAACCGGCCGTCGGTCAGCAGCAGCACGTCTTTGCCGAGTCCCGCGCCCTTGATCGCACCGGTGATGGCGAGCATTTCGCGCATCCCGGGCCCACCCTTGGGGCCCTCGTAGCGGATCACCACGGCGTCACCGTTGGTGATGGTGCCGTCCTCGAGGGCGTCCAGCGCAGCCCGTTCGCCGTCGAAAACCCTTGCGGTGCCTTCGAACACGTCGGAGTCGAAGCCGGCCGACTTGACCACCGCGCCGTCCGGCGCCAACGATCCGCGCAGGATGGTGATGCCCCCGGTCGGGTGGATCGGATTGTCCAGCGCACGCAGCACCTTGCCGTCCGGGTCGGGCGGGGCGATGGCCGACAGGTTCTCGGCCATCGTCTGGCCGGTCACGGTCAGGCAGTCACCGTGCAGCAGCCCCGCGTCCAGCAGTGCCTTCATCATCACCGGAACTCCGCCGATGCGGTCGACGTCGAACATCACATGGCGACCGAAAGGTTTGACGTCGGCCAGGTGCGGCACCTTCGAGCCGATCCGGCTGAAGTCCTCGAGGGAGAGCTCGACGTCGGCCTCGTGCGCGATGGCGAGCAGGTGCAGCACGGCGTTGGTCGAGCCGCCGAACGCCATCACCACCGCGATGGCGTTTTCGAACGCCTCCTTGGTGAGGATGTCGCGGGCGGTGATGCCGCGGCGCAGCAGTTCGATGACGGCCTGACCACTGCGGCGGGCGAAGCCGTCGCGACGGCGGTCGGTCGCCGGCGGCGCCGCACTGCCCGGCAACGACATACCCAGCGCCTCAGCGGCGCTGGCCATGGTGTTGGCGGTGAACATGCCGCCGCAGGCCCCCTCGCCGGGGCAGATCGCGCGCTCGATAGCGTCGACGTCCTCGCGCGGCATCAACCCGCGGGCGCAGGCGCCGACCGCTTCGAACGCGTCGATAACCGTGACCTCACGTTCGCTGCCGTCCGACAGCTTGGCCACCCCCGGCAGGATCGAACCCGCGTAGAGGAACACCGACGCCAGGTCCAGGCGGGCGGCGGCCATCAGCATGCCCGGCAGCGATTTGTCGCAGCCGGCCAGCAAGACCGAGCCGTCCAGTCGTTCGGCTTGGATCACGGTTTCGACGCTATCGGCGATCACCTCGCGCGACACCAATGAGAAGTGCATGCCCTCGTGGCCCATCGATATGCCGTCGGACACCGAGATCGTCCCGAACTCCAGCGGATAGCCGCCGGCCGAGAACACACCCTCCTTGACGGCTGTGGCGAGCCGGTCCAGTGACAGGTTGCACGGCGTGATCTCGTTCCACGACGACGCGACCCCGATCTGTGACTTGGCGAAGTCCTCGTCGCCCATGCCTACCGCGCGCAGCATGCCACGGGCGGCGGCCTTCTCCAGACCGTCGGTGACGTCGCGACTACGGGGTTTGATGTCAGGGGCCATCGTGCAATTATGCGCGGCGCGAGCAAGGCAATATTTGCGGGTCATACCCCGTCGGGGTACCGCGTAGCATGGATGCATGACGACGCCACACGGGTACACGCAGCAGAAGGACAATTACGCCAAGCGGCTGCGGCGCATCGAGGGACAGGTCCGGGGCATCGCGCGGATGATCGACGAGGACAAGTACTGCATCGACGTCCTTACCCAAATCAGTGCGGCGCACAACGCGTTGCGTTCGGTGGCGCTGAACCTGCTGGACGAGCACCTAAGCCACTGCCTCGCCCGCGCGGTGGCCGAGGGCGGCGACGACGCAGACGACAAGCTTGCCGAGGCCTCGGCCGCCATCGCGCGCCTTGTTCGTTCCTGACGACGCGGACGCGTGAAACGGCGCGGTGCCTAAACGGCGCGGGTGCAGTGCGTACGGTTAGGGTCAGTCTGATCGCTTCAGGAACACCAGCGTTGCCGAGCCGCCATGACCGCCGAAACCCGAACCGCCACCCCTGGCACGCGACCGTGGACGCCACGGATCGCCGTGCAACTCGTTGTGCTGGCCTCGGCGGCTTTTATCTATGTCACCGCCGAACTTTTGCCGGTGGGGTTGCTGTCGGCGATCGCGCGGAACCTGAACGTCAGCGTCGTGTTGGTGGGCACCCTGCTGTCCTGGTACGCCCTGGTGGCATTCCTGACGACCGTTCCACTGGTGCGCTGGACGGCGCACCTGCCGCGCCGGCGGGTGCTGGTCGTCAGCCTGGCCTGCCTGACCGTGTCGCAACTCATCTCGGCGCTGGCGCCTAACTTCGCGGTGTTGGCCGCGGGTCGGGTGCTTTGCGCGGTCACCCACGGCCTGCTGTTGTCGGTGATCGCCCCGATCGCGACCCGGCTGGTTCCGCAGAGCCACGCCGGACGCGCCACGACGTCGATCTATGTCGGGTCCAGCCTGGCGCTGGTGGTCGGCATTCCGCTGACGGCAGCCATGGGCCTGATGTGGGGCTGGCGGCTGGCGGTGGTGTGCGTGACCATCGCGGCGGCGCTCGTCACCGTCGGCGCGTGGACCCTGTTGCCCGAGATGGCGCTCAGTTCTGATCAGCTCGCCCACGTCGGCCCGCGGTCGCGTCATCACCGGAACCGGCGGTTGATCATCGTCAGCGTGATCACCATGATCGGCGTCACCGGCCACTTCGTCTCGTACACATACATCGTGGTGATCATCCGCGACGTCGTCGGCGTGCGTGGACCGAACCTGGCCTGGCTGCTGGCCGCGTACGGCGCCGCGGGAGTACTGGCGGTGCCCCTGGTGGCGCGGCCGCTGGACCGCCGGCCCCGGGGCGCCATTCTTTGCTGCACGGCCGGGCTCACGGCCGCGTTCCTGCTGCTGACGCTGCTCGCATTCGGCGGACACCTTACTGTGGGGAAGGCGCTGGTCGGGACTGGTGCGATCGTGCTGTGGGGTGCCACCGCGATTGGTGTGACGCCGATGCTGCAATCGGCGGCGATGCGCAGCGGGGCCGAGGACCCCGACGGCGCATCCGGCTTGTACGTGACCGCGTTTCAGGTGGGCATCATGGTCGGCTCGTTGGCGGGTGGGCTCTTGTATGAGCGCAACGTGGCGATGATGCTGACAGCCTCGGTGGGCTTGGTGGGCATAGCGCTGATCGGCATGGCGGCCAATCGGCAGACGTTCGACGTCGCTGAGGCGAGTTCGTGCGATTGAGTAGAGGCTGCGTCGCCAGCTTGGTATTGAGCTCCGCATTGAGCTTGGTGCTGGGCGCGGGGACCGCTGCCGCGGATCCGGACGACCCGCCCGGTGACCCCAACGTCGCGGGGCCGGCTGACCCCCTGGCCCCGCCGCCCCCGCCGCCGTGGCTGATGCCACCGCCGCCGGCAGAGCCACCGCCGCCACCGGCAGCGGTGCCGGCAGCCGGCCCGGTCGATGGGCAGGACCCGGCGCCGTACGCCGGCCCACCGGTGTTCCGGGCGCCGTCGTTCAACCCGCTGAACGGCTCGATGGTCGGCGTAGGCAAGCCGATCATCATCAACTTCCAGGTGCCGATCGCCGATCAGCCGATGGCCGAACGCGCCGTCCACATTTCGTCTGTCCCGCCCGTGCCGGGGAAGTTTTACTGGATGAGCCCGACCCAGTTGCGCTGGCGACCGCTCACGTTCTGGCCGGCCAACACCGTCGTGAACATCGACGCCTCCGGCGCCAGGTCGAGCTTTCACACCGGTGACTCGCTGGTGGCCACGGCCGACGATGCCACCCACCAGATGACAATCGCCCGCAACGGCACCGTGGTGCAGACCTTCCCCATGTCCATGGGGATGTCGGCGGGCCACCACCAGACGCCCAATGGCACCTACTACGTGCTCGAGAAGATGCCGTCGGTGGTGATGGACTCTTCGACGTACGGAGTTCCGGTCGACTCGTCGTGGGGTTACAAGGTGACGGTCAACGACGCCGTCCGGATCGACAACAGCGGCAACTTCGTGCACAGCGCGCCGTGGTCGGTCGCCGACCAGGGCAAGCGCGACGTCAGCCACGGCTGCATCAACCTCAGCCCCGCCAACGCCAAGTGGTTTTACGACAACTTCGGCAGCGGCGATCCCGTCGTGGTGAAGAACTCCGTCGGTGCCTACACGCAGAACGACGGCGCACAAGACTGGCAGATGTAGTTGCTGGGCCAAGCTCACCCGATTCATAGCTCAGCAGCTCACAGCCGTGATTTGCTTTGATGATCGGCACCCAGCGCGCGTGGAATAGGTAGCTGGCCTTCGTGTTATGCGACACTGGGTCGAACCGTCACAGGAGGAATGCATATGCCGAGCTGGACGAGGGCCTGGACCAAGGGAGGCCTCTTCGCGGCTCTGAGCGCAGCCGGACTGGCCGCTCTGCTGGTGCTGAGTGCAGGGACCGCGGCTGCGGACCCGGACCCCGGCGACCCCAACGTCGCGGCGCCCGTCGACCCGCCCGCGCCACCGCCCCTCGCGGCACCCCCACCCTTCGCGGCACCCCCGCCGCTGCCCGCCCCGTTTCAGCTGCCGGCGTTTCCGGTGGCGGTTGGGGCGGCCGACGGGCAGAACCCGACACCGTTCACCGGCACGGCGCCCTTCGGGCCGCCGTCGTTCGTACCGAAAAACGGCTCGACGGTGGGAGTGGCCCAGCCGATCATCATCAACTTCCCGGGGCCCGTCGCTGACGCGGGCGCGGCTATCGACGCGGTCCATGTGTCGTCGGTCCCGCCGGTTCCGGGCAAGTTCTACTGGATGACTCCGACGCAGCTGCGCTGGCGCCCGTTGAGCTTCTGGCCCGCCCACACTGCGGTGACCGTTGACGCGGGCGGCACGGTGACGAGCTTCCAAACCGGTGACACGCTGATCGCCACGGCCGACGACGCCACGCATCAGCTGACGATCACCCGCAACGGCACCGTCGAGAAGACCTTCCCGATGTCGATGGGCATGACGGCCGGCAATCACCAAACCCCGAACGGCACGTACTACGTGCAGGAGAAGATGCCCTCGGTGGTGATGGACTCCTCCACCTATGGGGTGCCGGTCAACTCGGCCTATGGCTACAAGGTGACCGTCGAACTGGCCGTCCGCTTCGACAACGTCGGCGACTTCGTGCACAGCGCGCCGTGGTCGGTGGATGACCAGGGCAAGCGCGACGTCAGCCACGGCTGCATCAACATCAGCCCCACCAACGCGAAGTGGTTCTTCGACAATTTCGGACCCGGTGATCCGATCATCGTCGCGCACTCCGGCGGCGGCAATTACAAGAAGAACGACGGCTCCAGCGACTGGATTAGCTAACAGCTCACAGCGCGATATTGGCGATGGCTTTCGCAGGTCCCGCGATTATGTATAGCATCATACATATGCAAAGCCCACGCGAACGGATGGTGGTGTCGGCCGCGCTGTTGATCAGGGAGCGCGGCGCGCATGCCACCGCGATCTCGGACGTCCTCGAGCACAGCGGCGCGCCGCGCGGGTCGGCCTATCACTACTTCCCGGGCGGGCGGACGCAACTGCTGTGCGAGGCGGTCGACTTCGCCGGCGAGCATGTCGCGGCGATCATCACCGAGGCCGCGGGGAGTCTCGAACTGTTGGACACCCTGATCGAGAAGTACCGCCAGCAGCTGCTCGATAGCGATTTTCGCGCGGGCTGCCCCGTCGTGGCGGTCGCCGTCGAAGCGGGCTTCGAGAGGGACGGGGAGCGCGAACGGACGGCCTCGGTCACCGAGCGCGCGGCGGCGGCGTTCGACCGCTGGACCGACCTGATCGCGCAGCGGTTCATTACCGACGGCCTTCCCGCAGACCGAGCCGCCGAACTGGCGGTGTTGGCGACCTCGGCGATCGAGGGTGCGATCCTGCTGGCCCGGGTGCGCCGCGACCTGACGCCGCTTGATGTCGTTCACCGCCAGCTGCGCAGTGTTGTTCCGGGTGTTGAGGACCTAAGAAAGGATCCCCGCGATGACCGCTGATTGGCAACCGACCGCATGCATCCTGTGCGAATGCAACTGCGGCATCGTCGTGCAAGTCGAGGATCGCACGCTGGCCCGCATCCGGGGCGACAAGGAGCATCCGGGTACGCAGGGCTACACCTGCAACAAGGCGTTGCGGCTGGACCACTACCAGAACAACCGCGCCCGGCTGACCTCTCCGATGCGACGACGGGCAGACGGAAGCTACGAGGAGATCGACTGGGACACAGCGATTATCGAGATCGCCGAAGGGTTCAAGCACATCCGCGACGCCTACGGTGGAGACAAGATCTTCTACTATGGCGGCGGCGGGCAGGGCAACCATCTGGGCGGAGCCTATAGCGGCGCATTCCTGAAGGCCCTCGGGTCTCGCTACCGTTCCAATGCGCTGGCGCAGGAGAAAACGGGCGAAGCGTGGGTCGATGCGCATTTGTACGGCGGCCACACACGCGGTGAGTTCGAGCGGGCCGAGGTGTCGGTGTTCGTCGGGAAGAACCCGTGGATGTCGCAGAGTTTCCCGCGGGCGCGGGTGGTGCTCAACGAGATCGCCAAAGACACGGCGCGGTCGATGATCGTGATCGACCCGGTACTCACCGACACCGCGAAGATGGCCGACTTCCACTTGCGGGTGCGGCCGGGTACCGACGCGTGGTGTCTGGCCGCTCTGGCCGCCGTTCTGGTTCAGGAAAGCCTCTGTAACGAAACATTTCTCGCGGAGCACGTGCATGGCGTCGACACCGTGCGCGACGCGCTGCGCGAAGTACCGATCGGTGACTATGCGCAGCACTGCGGGGTGGACGAGGAGCTGCTGCGGGCCGCCGCGCGGCGCATCGGCGCCGCGGGCAGTGTGTCGGTGTTCGAAGACCTCGGTATTCAGCAGGCACCCAACAGCACCCTGTGCTCTTATCTGAACAAGCTGCTGTGGATTCTCACCGGCAACTTCGCGAAAAAGGGGGGCCAGCACCTGCATTCGTCGTTCGCACCGCTGTTCAGTCCGGTCTCCGGACGCACGCCGGTCACTGGCGCCCCCATCATCGCCGGGCTGGTGCCGTGCAATGCGGTGCCCGAGGAGATCTTGACCGACCACCCCGATCGGTTTCGGGCGATGATCGTCGAGAGTGGCAATCCCGCTCATTCGCTGGCCAATTCGGCCGCCTGCCGTAAGGCATTTCAAGCGCTGGAACTGATGGTGGTCGTCGACGTCGCGATGACCGAGACGGCCAGGCTCGCCCACTATGTGCTGCCCGCGGCATCCCAGTTCGAGAAGCCGGAAGCGACGTTCTTCAATTTCGAGTTCCCGCACAACGGCTTTCAGCTGCGCCGCCCGCTGCTCGAACCGTTACCGGGAACCCTGCCCGAACCGGAGATCTGGGCCCGGCTGGTGCGTGCGCTCGGCGTGGTCGAGGATGCCGACCTGCGACCGCTGCGGGAGGCCGCACAACTGGGGCGCCAAGCGTACACCGAGGCGTTTCTCGGGGCGGTTGCCGGCAACCCAACCCTGTCGAAGTTGCTCCCCTACGTGCTGTACGAAACGCTGGGACCAACGCTGCCAGACGGTTTGGCTGGAGCGGCTGCACTGTGGGGGCTGGCCCAAAAGACGGCGATGGTCTATCCGGAGGCCGTTCGGCGCGCTGGTCACGCCGACGGCAACGCGTTGTTCGACGCGATCCTCGACAGCCCGTCCGGGGTCACGTTCACCGCCCACAACTACGAGGACGACTTCGCGCTGATCAGCCATGCCGATCACAAGATCGCCCTGGAAATCCCCGAAATGCTGGACGATTTAAGGGCATTGACCGCAGCCCCACCCCAGCTGACCACGTCGGAATTGCCGATCGTGCTGTCGGTGGGGGAGCGGCGCGCCTACACCGCCAACGACATCTTCCGCGACCCGAGTTGGCGCAAACGCGACGCCGACGGGGCGCTGCGCGTAAGCGTCGAAGATGCGCAGGCCCTTGGGCTTTCCGACGGGTGCCGGGCTCGGATCACCACGGCGGCCGGCAGCGCCGAGGCGACTGTCGAGATCACCGAGACGATGCTGCCCGGACATGCGGCCCTGCCCAACGGTTTTGGGCTCGACTACATCGGCGACGACGGCAGCACCGTCGTTCCCGGTGTCGCGCCCAACGCTCTCACGTCGACGGAATGGCGTGACAAGTATGCGGGCACGCCGTGGCACAAGCACGTGCCGGCCGATATCCGCCGAGCAGACGCAAAAGCACCTGTTTAGCGGCGTGTCGCGGTGCTTTTGCGTCTGCTCGCGCCAGGGACGTAACCCTAGTTCCAGATCCGGACGCGGTGCTGCGGTTCCAGGTACAACGCATCGTCCCTGGCGACGCCGAAGGCGTCATAAAACGCGTCCACGTTGCGGATGACGCCGTTGCAGCGGAACTCCGGCGGCGAGTGCGGGTCCACTGCCAACCGCCGGATCGCTTCGGCATCACGGGATTTGGTGCGCCACACCTGGGCCCAGCCGTAGAACACGCGCTGCACGCCGGTGAGGTCGTCGATGACGGGCGCCGCTTCGCCGTTCAGCGACAGCTGGTAGGCCAACAGCGCGATGGACAGGCCGCCCAGATCGCCGATGTTCTCGCCGACGGTAAATGCCCCGTTGACGTGGTGGCCCCTGTCGAGTTCGCGGGGTGTGTACCCCTCGTACTGCTCGATCAGCGCCTTGGTGCGGGCGCCGAACTCGCTGCGGTCGTCGTCGGTCCACCAGTCGACCAGGTTGCCGTCGCCGTCGTACTTGGCGCCTTGATCGTCGAAGCCGTGCCCGATTTCGTGGCCGATCACGGCGCCGATGCCGCCGTAGTTGGCCGCGTCGTCGGCATCGGCATCAAAGAACGGCGGCTGCAAAATGGCTGCGGGGAAAACGATTTCGTTCATTCCCGGGTTGTAGTAGGCATTGACCGTCTGAGGTGTCATGAACCACTCGTCGCGATCCACCGGGCCACCCAGCTTGGCTAGCTCGCGGTCGTGGTTGACGGCGTATCCGCGTTGATAGTTGCCATACAGGTCGTCGCGGTCGATCACCAGCGTCGAGTAGTCCCGCCACTTCGCCGGGTAGGCGACCTTTGCGGTGAACTTGTCCAGCTTGGTCAGCGCACGCTCCCGCGTCTGCGGCGTCATCCAGTCCAGATCGCTGATGCTGATCCGGTAGGCCTCTTTCAAGTTGTCGACCAAAGTGTCGATGCGTGCCTTGGCATCCGGCGGGAAATGCTTTGCCACATAGAGCTTTCCGACGGCGTCACCCATCAGGCCTTCCACCAGCGACACCGCCCGCTTCCAGCGGTCGCGGATCTGCTCGGTACCGGTCAGCAGCCGGCCGTAGAAGTCGAAGTCGGCCGCCACGATGGCGTCGGTCAGCCAGGAAGCGCGCGCGCGAATCAAACGCCAACGCGCCCAGCGTTTCCAGTCCTCGAGGTCCTCGCTTCCCCATAGGGCAGCGAACGCGGTGAGGTAATCAGGTTGGCGGACAACAACTTCCGCGACTTGTTCGGGTGTGCCGCCCAGCGCACTTACCCAGCCGACCCAGTCGAAGCCCACCCCTTCGGCCTGCAGGTCGGCGAAGGTGCGCAGGTTATAGGTGAGATCGGCGTCGCGGCGCTTGACCACATCCCAGTGCGCGACGGCCAGTTTGGTCTCCAGAGCCACGATGCGAGCCGCGGTATCGGCGTGCTGTTCCGGGTCGCCCCCGTACACCAGGCTGAACATCGTCGCGATGTGTCCGGGGTAGGCCGCCAGCACCTCGGCGTGCTGTTCGTCACGGAAATACGATTCGTCGGGCAGCCCGATGCCGGACTGGCTGACGTGTACCAGGTAGCGGCTCGAGTTTTTGGAGTCGGTGTCGACATACACGCCAACGCCGCCGCCCACCCCGGTGCGTTGCAGCGCGCCGATGACGGCGGCCAGCGCGTCGGCGTCGGCGGCGTTGTCGATCGTGGCCAACTCGTCGAGCAGCGGTTGGGCGCCCCGGCGTTCGACGGCGTCCTCGTCGAGGAAGCTGGCATAGAGATCGCCGATGCGCTGCTGGTCAGTATCCGGGCCGGTGTCGGACGAGCTCGCCTCGGTAATCAGGTCGCGCACCTGTTCTTCGGCTCGGTCGTACAGGTAGCGAAAGGCGCCGTCGGTCGCCCGGTCCGCGGGGATGTCGTAGTCGGCCAGCCAGCGGCCGTTGACGTGACCGAACAGGTCGTCTTGGGGTCGGGCGTCGGTGTCGACGTAGCTCAGGTCGATGCCGGAGCGGATGGCCTCTAATGTCACCCCGCCATCCTTCCATCAAATTTTGGGTGCGACGATCGGCCCATGTCTGACGGGGAGCAAACGGAAGCAGATTCCGACGCCGCAGAAGATGCTGCAGAACCGGAAGCCAGCGCCGCGCTGTTCTCCAACTACGGCATCGCGTCGGCCGTGCTCGGGGTGCTGTCGGTGGCCGCGGTCGTGTTCGGCGTGTTCATCTGGACCGCACACCGTGACGAGGTGCGGGAACGGGCCTACCTCACGCGAGTGATGCAGACCGCCGCCGACTGGACGGGTGTGCTGATCAACATGAACAGCGGCAACGTCGACGCCAGCCTGCAGAAGTTGCACGATGGGACGGTCGGCGAACTCAACTCCGACTTCGACGCGGCCGTGCAGCCGTACCGGCAGGTGGTGGAGAAGCTGCAATCGCAGAGCGCCGGACGGATCGAGTCGGTCGCGATCGAGACGGTGCATCATGATGTGGACACCCGGCCGGCTGGGCCACCCAGAGACGTCGTGACCACCAAGTTGCCGGCGTTCGCCACCCGGACGGACTCGGTGATGCTGGTGGCGACGTCGGTCAGCGAGAACGCCGGTGCCAAGCCGCAGACGGTGCACTGGAGCTTGCGGCTCGACGTCAGCAACGTGGACGGCAAACTGATGATCTCGCACTTGGAATCGATCCGATGAGGAACCTGTGGCGGCTGCTGGCGTTCGACGTCGTGGCGCCGCTGGCCGCGATCGGCGCGCTGGTGATGGTCGGGGTGGTGCTCGGCTGGCCGCTGTGGTGGGTGTCGGCGTGCTCGGCGCTGGTGCTGCTGATCGTGCAGGGCGTCGGCGTCAATTTTTGGCTGCTGCGGCGTGACTCGGTCAGCGTAGGCACCGACGACGACGCACCCGGGCTACGGCTGGCCGTTGTCTTCCTGTGTACGGCCGCCCTGACGGCCGCGGTGCTGACCGGGTACACCCACTGGGCCACGCCGGACCGCGACTTCAAGAAGGATTCCCGGGAGGTGGTGCAGGTCGCCACCGGGATGGCCGAAGTCATGGCGTCGTTCACCCCGACCGCTCCCAACAGCTCCATCGACCGCGCGGCGTCGATGATGGTGCCCGAGCAGGCGGCCACGTTTAAGGAGCAATACACCAAGCTCGGAGCCGAGATGGCGCAGCGCAACGTCACGGCACAGGCCACCACCCTCGCGGCGGGGGTGGAGGCGCTGGGCCCCTCGGTGGCCAGTGTGTCGGTGGTCCTGCGGGTCACCGAGAACACGCCGGGCCAGCCGCCCAGTCGGGCGGCGCCCGCGTTGCGGGTGGCGTTGATCAAGCGGGGCGGCGACTGGCTGGTATCCGACGTGGCCCCCATGAACTCACGCTGAATTCGCGCCAGTCAGCTCAATTCGACTCGGGCCGTTCGGCATTCACCTTGACGAACCTGTCCGACAGCCGTCGCATCCGGATCATCAGCGACGCCGACGGGCTGGCACTGCCGTCGAGGTAGGCGCCCAGGTCGTCGGGTGCCACCCCGATCCGGGACGCGAACTCCGGTTGCGCCAACCCGGAACGGTCCATCAGCAACCGCACGTGGCGGGCCACCTCGGCGCGTTCGTTGGCTTCCAGGTGGGCGCGGGCGCGCTCGAGCACCTCCCACAGTGCCTTGGCGATGCCGGACGGCCGGGTGCCGTCGAGGATCTCTTCGACCTGGCGGGCGGTGCGACCGTACGGGTCACGTTTGAGGGCGGTGGCGATGCGCTTCCAGGTGGCGATGTCGCCACTTTGCAGCGCCGACCGGATCGCGGCGGTGGACCAGAACTCCACCGGCTGCTGGTCCTCGAGGGGCCGCCGCGGTGGCGGCGCGGGGCTTCGTGCGCTGCGATCAGCCGCCAACGTCACTTCGCCTCCTCCAGCATCGCCACCGCCACCGACAGGCAGCGCTGCCGGACGTCCTCCCAGTCTGCCCTGGCTTCCGGTTCCGACGTCCGCATTTGAGCGATGTCCGATGGAATCGGGTCCGCAAGCCGGCGGACCAACTGGGTCGTCACCCAGTGCTGGTCGGGCAGCCGCTTGGCCGGTGGACCGCAGTAGTAGGTATCCATCCCGGCTAGGACCGTGGCGGCGGTTTCGGGTTCTATCGCGTCGACCATGTCAGCGAATTCGGTGTAATCGCGGCGACTGTTACGGCACATGATCAGGTAGCTCTTGAGGCGCAGCGCCTCGGCTCCCGTCGGGATCAGCAGCCGGTCACCGGTGGGCAATTGGACGTGGGCCGTCTCTACCGGGCTGCGCCGCTGGCAGGGCTGGCGGGCACCCTTGGTTTCCAGCGCGTCGATGGCCACCGTGAGCCGCCTACGCCACAGGGTGACCGGATGCACCGGGCGGTCGCCGCGCGTCATCGCGCGGGCGACGAGCTTGCGCGCCGGCTCCGGTTCGAGCTCCGCGCACATGCGTCCGCACCCGGTGAAGGCCAGTGGGTCGGCGACACACACGGCGTCGGGCGCCAGGTGCTTGAGCTTGGCGGCGGACTTGAGCACCATCCGCAGGTCCGCGTTGGGCGCGATCAGGGCAGAAATGTCTTCGGGGATGACCAGGATGTCGCCGAGGTCGACCTCGGGCAGCGGCCGGTCGAAGTCGACCGACGGCAAAACGCGGGACATCCAGCGCGGCAGCCACCAGTTCCACTGGGCGAACATGGCCATCAGCGCGGGCACCAGAACCAGCCGGACGACGGTGGCGTCCACCGCGATCGCGACGGCACAGGCCACGCCGATTTCGGCGACCAGCGGCATGCCGGCGAACGCGAAGCCGATGAACACCGCGATCATGATCAGGGCGGCGCTGGTGATGGTGCGCGCGCTGGTGCTCACGCCGTACGCCACTGCGTCGCGGGTCAGCTCGGATTGCACGAAGCGTTCCCGGATGCGGGTGAGCAGAAAGATCTCGTAGTCCATCGACAGGCCGAAGGTCATTGCGAGCACCAGCGGGGGAACGATGCTGTCGATCGAGCCGAGCTCCGGAAAACTGAGCAAGCCGAGCTTGTCCAGCCACCCCCATTGGAACACCATCACCAGGCTGCCGTAGGCGGCGGCCACCGACAGCAGCGTCATCAGGACGCCCTTGAACGCCAGGAACACCGAGTGGATCGAGACCAGCAGCATCACGAAGGCGATCAGCGCGACGACGGCCAACACCAGAGGCTCGGTCGATGAGACGCGCTCGTCGAAGTCCTTGATCAGCGCCGTCGGTCCGCCGACGTCCACCTGGGCCGTTTGCCCCGTGGCACTGGTCGGCACCTCGGGCAGTTCGGCGCGCATCCAGTCGATGGTTTTGCGGGCGGTCAGGTCTTCGGGATCTATCGACAGCACCGCGGACAGCAACGCGCTGCCATTGTCGTCGGCGAACTGCGGCGGTCCCACCGAGGCGACGTTGGGAGCCTGCGCGATCCGCTGGCGGATCGCGGTGAGGGTCTCAGCGTGGCTGGCTGAGGACGCGCTGCCGTCGGGAAATGTGACCAGCACCTGCACCGGGCCCAGCGCGCCCGGCCCCAGCGCCTGCGACGCCGCGGCCACCCCGGCGCGGATCTCGTGGGAGGAGTCGAACTGGCGCAGCAGGCTGTTGCCCATCACCATCGAGGCCGCCGGCACCGCCATGACCACCAACACGGCCGACGCCCCCAGCGCCGAAATCCACGGCCGCCGCATCACCCACCCGACCCAACGGGTCCAGAACCGCGACTGGGTGCTCTCCGGCTGCCGCGACCAGTGCAGCAGCGCCGACCTCTTGGCCGCCGACCGGCCGAACGTCGCCAGCGCCGATGGAGTCAGCGTGACCGCCGTCAGCATCGCCACCGCGACGGCGAGAATCGCTCCGGTGGCCATCGACTTCAGCGCCGGGGTGTTGATCAGATACATCGCGCTGAGCGAGGCGACCACCGTCATCCCGGACAACACCACCGCGAGCCCCGACGTGGCCATCGCCGCGTCTATCGCGTCGCTGTGCTGGCGGCCGGCGCGCAGCTCTTCACGGAATCGCATCAGGATGAACAGGGAATAGTCGACGGCGAGCGCGATGCCGAACATGGATACCGTCGACGTCACGAACACCGACATGGTCACGTGCATGGACAGCAGATAGACCAGGCCCAAGGTGACCACGACCGTGCAGATGCCCAGCGCGAGCGGGATCGCCGCGGCGGCCAGCGACCCGAACACCGCCAGCAACACGATCAGGATGATCGGCAGGTTCCATTCCTCGGCTTTGGCGATGTCGTGCTTGGTGTTCGCCGCCGCCGCCGCGGACAGCGCGCCCTGCCCGATGACGTAGAGCCGCACATGGCCGTTGGCGGTCTGCCCGGACTGATCCCCGTGGACGCCCACCTTCTCGCGAAGCTTCTTGGCGACGTCACTGGTGTTCCGGGAGTCCAGCCGCAGCGACACCACATACGGCCGGTCGGGTTCCGGCGGTCGCTGGGTGGGGTTGGGCACCTCGGCCACGCCGGGAAACTCAGCGGCGGTCCGCCGGAGCTGCGCGACGGCGTCGTTCATGTCCTGGTAGCTGGCGTCCGCGCGGGGTGCCGCGACCAGGGCCAGCGACGATGCGCCCAGATCGTGGTATTGAGCTTCGAGCTGATCGTGAACCAGCAGCGACTGCGACCCGGCCACGTCGAAACCACCGCCGGTGAGATGGCCCGATTGCGCCAGCACTATGTAAATCGCCGGAACCAGCGCGAGTAGCCAGCTCGCGAAGGCCAGCCAGCGGAACCTGCGCAGGTTGCGGCTAAGGCGCATCATGAACTGCTGGATTTCGGTCTCCCCGGGTGTCGCTTTGCGTGCACGCGAGCGTACCGCAACGCCCTGTGAAAAAAGTCAGCTTATCGGGTGCTGAGCTGCGGCGACGCGCTTTGCTGCGAAGACGCTGCAGAGCTGTTGTGAAGTTGTTTCGCGAGCCACGGGTTGGCACCGGTCTCGCCTTCGATGGCAGGATGTCGGGTGGCCGCGCGCGTGGGGGGATGCTCGAGCGCTTTCGGCCTTCGATGCGTCGAAGCAATCGCTGAGGAGATACCGATGAAATTTGGCATGTTCGCCGCTGGGCTGATCGGAGCCGCATTGCCGAGCGCCGCTATCGCGCTGATGGCGATGCCGCCGGCCACCGGTGCGACCGACCCGTGTGCGGCCAGCGAGGTCGCACGGACGATCGGCTCGGTCGCCAAGTCGATGGGCGACTACCTGGACTCGCATCCCCAGACCAACCAGGCGATGACGACAATGCTGCAGCAGCAGGCGGGCCCCCAGTCGGTGACGTCGCTGAAGTCCTACTTCGAAGCCAACCCCAAGGTGGCCGTGGACATGACGTCTATCGCGCAGCCGCTGACCGGGCTGTCGGCGCAGTGCAAGCTGCCGATCACGATCCCGCAGGCCATGGGCTTGATGCAGCAGGCGCAGGGCGCCGCCGGCGGGCTGCCGGCGGCGGTAGCGCCACCCGCCGCGCCGGTGCCGCCCTCGACAGGCAACACACTTCCGGGACCCTCACGGGGCAACACCGTCGGCTAACGCGGGTCCCGTTCCGGCTCCCGCTCCAGGGGAGGCAGCGGACCCTGCAGCGCCGTTTCGGACGGGTCTTCGGAAGGGGCGGTGCACCTCAAGATGGGCAGGGGGCCGGTGGGTGAGTCGTCGTCGGAGTCGCCGGCTTTTTCGGTGCGGAACACGAAGAAGAACACCACCCAGCCGATGGCGGAGATCAGCAACCAGCTGATCAGCCGGTAGATCAGCATCGCCGAGATGGCGTTGGGCAGCGACATCCCGCTGGACACCAGGCCGGGAACCAGCACGGCCTCGACGACCAGCAACCCGCCCGGCATCAGCGGTATCGTGCCGACCGCGCGAGCGGCCGCGTAGGCGACTGTCAGCCCGGCGACCGACGCGTGGTCGCCGGCCGCGTACGCGGCGAAGCCCAGGCAGGCCACGTCGGCGATCCAGTTGAACAACGACCAGCTGAATGCCACCCCCAGGTCGCGGCGGCCCAGGCTCACCGATTCCAGCTGCATGAGCGTCTCGCGCCACTTTTCGACGCCGGTGTCGACGGGCCGGCCGCGAACCGAGTTGACCCACGCCAGGACCCGGCTGCCGATCCCCTCGATCAGCTCTGGGCGCGAGCCCACCGCCTGGGCCAGTAGCAACAGCGCGACGAAACCGCCCAGGGTGAACAACAGCGAGAACGGGTTGTTCTTCGCGCCCAGCAAGAACGCGCCGCCCAGCCCGAGCACCGCCAGGCCCACCGCCTGCAGCACCCCCGACATCACCAGCTGCCACGACGCCACCACCGTCGAGGCGCCCCAAATGCGTTGCTGCCGTAGCAGAAACGTGGCCGAGAGCACCGGCCCGCCCGGCAGTGTGGTGCTCAGCGAATTGGCCGCGTAGAACGCGGCTTCCGAGCGCAGCTGCTTGACGTGCACCCCGGCGGACGCCAGCAGGGTGCGCTGGATCTGGGCGAAGCTGTGCATCGACGCGACCGCGGCCGCCACGGCCGCGAGCAGCCACCACCACTTGGCGTCGAACAGGCTCTTCCACGCCTTGGCCAGGTGATCCCAGCCCAGGGCGATTTCCACGGCCAGCACGACGGCGACGGCACCAAGCACCACCCAGCGCACCCACCAATATTTGCCGCGCGGCGCAGCGTCACGCTGGCTGACCAGCTTGCGTGCAGTGGCGTGGTGCGACACGTGCATTAGGGTAACCGCGCAGGTGGCGCACCGTTCGCTACGCAACGGCGACCGTGTCGGGGTTGATCCGGGGTCGTAACCGGATCGTGCCAGCCAGGACGGCCCGGACCCGCCGGTTAGGCTTGCTGGATGGCGAACTTCGACGACGCTGCGTCGGTCGAACCCCTGGTCCGCAAGGCCGCCGCCTGGGCATGGCGTTTGCTGGTCATTCTGGCTGCGGCCGTCGCCGTGTTGTGGGTGGTGGAAAAGCTCGAAGTTATCGTCGTGCCGGTGTTGCTGGCGTTGATGGTCAGCGCGTTGCTGGTGCCGGCGGTGGACTGGCTGGACCGGCGGGGCCTGCCGCGCGGTGGCGCGGTGACGGTCGTCATGCTCGGTGGATTCGCGCTGCTGGGCGGCATCCTGGCGTTCGTCGTCACCCAGTTCGTCGACGGCTTGTCCGATCTGACCAAGCAGGTGGAGCGCAGCATCGACTCCACCCGGCGGTGGTTGATCGAAGGGCCCGCGCATCTGCGCGGCGAGCAGATCGACAACGCGGGCAATGCGGCGATCCAAGCGCTGCACAACAACCAGGCGAAGTTGACCAGCGGCGCGCTGTCCACCGCGGCGACCGTCACCGAGCTGGTCACCGCTGCGGTGTTGGCGCTGTTCACGTTGATTTTCTTCCTGTACGGCGGCCGCAACATCTGGCAGTACGTCACGAAGATCATTCCGGTCAGTGCGCGAGACCGGGTGGCCGAGGCGGGTCGCGCCGGCTACGGGTCGCTGATCGGTTATGTGCGGGCCACGTTCCTGGTGGCGCTGACCGACGCGGCCGGGGTGGGCACTGGGCTGGCGATCATGGGGGTGCCACTCGCGCTGCCGCTGGCTTCGCTGGTGTTTCTTGGCGCGTTCATTCCGCTGGTGGGTGCGGTGATCGCCGGCTTTCTGGCCGTGATAGTCGCTCTGCTCGCCAAAGGCGTCATCTATGCGTTGGCCACGTTCGGTTTGCTGATCTTGATCAACCAGCTGGAGGCGCATTTGCTGCAGCCGCTGGTGATGGGGCGCGCGGTCTCGATTCACCCGCTGGCGGTGGTGCTCGCTATTGCGGCTGGCGGCGTGCTCGGTGGGATCGTCGGCGCCCTGCTGGCGGTGCCGACGGTCGCGTTCCTCAACAACGCGGTGCAGGTTTTGCTGGCGCGCGATCCGTCCGCCGAAATGGAGAAGCAGGCCGAAGACGAGGATGCCAAGTCTGGAGGCATCGTCGCGGCCCAGCCCGACGACGGCGCAGACTAGCCGTCACGTCACATCTGCCACTTGCGTCTGGGGTGGCGCGTTGTCGCTCGGAGGCGGGCAAAAAGAGTGTCCCCTGGCAGAGAGACGCAAGTGACAGGTGTGGTTCGCCGGTTGCCGCGGCTATAAACGTCCCTCGCGGCGCAGCAGATCCGCCGCACTGACACCCCCGCCGCTACCGCGGCGGCGCGGGCGCGCCTCGTCGTCGTGGTCGCTTTGATCGCCCTGGGCGCGCGAGTTCAGCTTCTCGGTGGCCGCGTCGGAGTCGTTGGCTTCGGGCCGCATGACCGGCAGGGCGGCGGTGGGATCGGCTGTATCGCTTGCGTTTTCGTTGGGAACCGGTGCGGCCCGCGTCGGTGCCGGCGGCGGCGGTGCCGGGGGCGCAGCCTCAGGCACCGCCAGCCGGGTGGTGCTCGCTTCGGTTGGCTGGCTGGGCTTGGAATTCAAGACCGGGCGCGGCGCCGGCGGGGCCGGATGACTCGGGTCGTGTGGTGGATGCGGCGCGGCAGCCAGGCTGGCCGCCTTGACCGGAGGCCGCGCCGTGCGCCCGTTGACACTGGGCCGCTTGTGCTCGTCGGGCAGGTCGATCTCACCCAACCCGAGGCGGTTCTGCAGCCGTCGGGCCCAGCGCGGAGCCCACCAGCAGTCGTCACCGAGCAACTTCATCACCGAGGGCACCAGGAACATCCGCACCACGGTCGCGTCCAGCAGTAGCGCCGCCGCCAAACCGAACGCCAGGTACTTCATCATCACCAGGTCGGAGAACATGAACGAGCCGGCGACCACGGCAAGCACCAGCGCGGCGGCCGTGATCAGGCGCCCTGTGGTCGCGGTGCCGATCCTGATGGCCTCCGCGGTGGACATGCCGCGCGCCCGCGCCTCGACCATTCGGGATACCAGGAACACCTCGTAGTCGGTGGCCAGGCCGAAGCCCACCGCGACGACCAGCGCAATCAACACCACCATCAGCGGCGTCGGCGTGAAGTCGAGCCACGTCGAGAAGTGCCCGTCGACGAAGATCCACGTCAGGATGCCCAGCGTCGAGCCCAGCGTCAGCGCGCTCATCAGCGCGGCCTTGATCGGCAACACCACCGAGCCGAACGCCAGGAACATCAGCAACAAGGTGGCGCTGAGCAGCAGCACCAGCATCAGCGGAGCTCTGTCGAACAGGCTGTGGATGCTGTCCTGTTCCAGCGCCGGTGTACCGCCGACCAGCAGAGTCAGGCCCTTCGGCGGGCTAATCGCCCGCAGCTCGTTGATCTTCTTCTCGGCATCGTTCTTGTTGACCAGGCCGTTCTGGATCACCCGCACTGAGTCGTCTTTGGGCTGCGTCGTCCCGTTCGGCCCAGCGACGCAGGGGTTGTCGGCGATGGCTGGGCACGGCCGCTCCTCCCACGTCTTATCGGTAAACCCACTGATCCCCGAGATCCTGTTGCGAACGTCGGCAACCTGCTGATCGGTGACCTTGCTGTGGTTGTCGCTCTGGATCACCACCGTCAGCTGCTCGGTCCGGTACCCGGGGAACTGCTTGTCGAAGTGCTCCTGCGCCAGGCGCACGGCGTTATTCGGCGGCAAGTACTTCTCGCTCATACCGCCGAGCGACAGGTTCCCCAGCGGGATGACCAGCAAGATCATGCCGACGGCGATCGGAATGGCGAAGGCCAGCGGCCGCTTCATCACCCGGGTGACGAGCTTGCCCCAGAAGCCGGCCTCAACCTCTTCCCGGGTCTTGGTCTTCTGCAGCCGATCGGCGAGCCAATTGAGGTAGGCACGCGAATACTTCCAATTGCGCAGAAAGGGCACCCGGAACGCGGTCCGTACGCCGAGCGCGTCCACGTGTTTGCCGAGAATGCCCAGGCAGGCCGGCAGCAAGGTGATCGACAGCAGCGCGGCAAGCCCCACCGCCGCAAAGATCGCGTAGGTCAGTGAATGCACGAAACCTTGGGGCAGCACCAGCAGGCTGGCGCTCGAAGCGATGATCAGCGCCGCGGAGAACGTCACGGTACGACCGGCTGTCATGACCGTGCGTCGCACCGCGGCCTCGGTGTCGTAACCCTCGGCGATCTCTTCCCGGAACCGGCTCACCACGAAAAGGCCGTAATCGATGGCGATACCGAAACCGATCAGCGAGACCACCGGTTGGGCGAAGAAGTGCACCGGGCCGAAGATGGCGGCGAACCGGAGGATGCCCAGCGCGCCCGCGATGCTCAGCCCACCCACGATGACCGGCAGGCCGGCAGCCACTGCGCCGCCGAACACCAGAAACAGCACCACCGTCACCAGCGGTAGCCCGAGATATTCCAAGAGTTCCTGGTCGCTGGCAATGGTGCCGGTCAACGCGTTGGCCACCGGTTCGAGCCCGGCGAGCTGCACGGTGCCGCCGTCGAGCTTCTGCAGGTCGGGGGCGATGGCCTTGTAGTTGTTGAGGATGGTGTCGTCGTCATCGCCCTTCAGCGGGATGGTGACGAAGGTGCGCTTCCTGTCCTCGGTCGCCATTCCCTTGATTTGGGCGTTCGGGGGATCGGTGCCGGGGGGCAGCGCCAGGTAGCCAGCCCAGCCGAGGACCTGGTCGGAATGGTCGTTCTTAAACTTGTTGAGCTCGTCGACGATCTTCTGGTGCCAGTCCGGGTCGTCGACGGTCTTGCCGTCCGGGGCGGTGAAGGTGGCGACGATTTGGGCGGTGCGGTCGCGGCCGTAGGTCTTGTCGCCGAGGATCGAGGCCTTCACGGACTGGCTGCCCTCGTCGTAGAAGCCGCTCTGGGTGACGTGTTTGCCCAGGCTCATGCCGAAAATGCCGCCGCCGAGGCACAGGGCCACCATGACCCCGATAACGATGTACCGGTACCGGTACACAGTTCGACCCCACCAGGCGAACACGTACGCTCCTTACTGGATCCCTAGGAACCCGCGCAGTGGCTTCCAAGTCTCACACACGCGAGGTCAACAACGCTGACAGCGGCCGGAACGGCTGCAGCCACGCTCCCTCTTCAGGCAGCGAATCCAGGCCGATTCGCGGCAACGGCTCCCGGAAAACACCCGCGATGTCCTCCAGGTCGACGAACTCCAAGGTATCCGACGCTAGTGCCCAACTCGCATGTTCACGAAATCCAATGACCTGAACTGGGGTTGCGCCGCGGGCCACTTCCTCGAGCGGTTGACGGAACGCCTGACCGTCGGCCGAAGCCACCACCAGCGCGGCGAGGCCGTCTGCGCGGCGGCGCTCGATGTGCTCGAGCATGTCGCGGTCGACGTCACTGTCCTCGTCGATCTTCGGCTTGGCGAACACCGCGAAGCCCACGTTGCGCAGCGCCTCCACCCACGGCCGGACGACGTCGGCGCTGCCCGGCGCGATGTTGGTGAATACCGTCGCCTCGGGCTCGACCGTAATGCCCGGACGCGCGGCTGAGACGTCAGCCGTGCGGGCCAGCAGCCAACGACCCAGCGCGTCGAACCGCGGACGCTCCAAGGCCGTCGGCCGTCTGCCGAGGATGGATCCCAGGCCCATGTCGAGGTTGGGGGCGTCCCACACCAGCAGGACGCGACGGATCGGCGGCGTGAGGTCGCCCGGACCGTCGTGGCCGGTCTCAGGCAGCGCCGACGGCGCGGCGTGTTCTGTCACTTCTTCTGTCACGCTCATGGTCATCGTCTTTTCCAGATCAGCTCGGTGACGGCGCTGCCCGCTTCTTGGGCTTTGGTCTCGTATTTAGTAGTGGGTCGCACAACCGAGATCGGTAGGTATTCGGTGCCCGGGTCGACCCGGACGAGCCGGGATTCCGCCCCCCCAGCCGCATCGCCTACGGCGGCGATGTGCTCGGCATAGCCCGAGTGGTCCGTCGCGGCGTGCAGAACACCACCGGGGAGTAGCCGGTCGGCGATCAGGTCAACCGTGCCCGTCTGCAGGAACCTGCGCTTGTGGTGGCGCGCCTTGGGCCACGGATCGGGAAAGAAAACCCGCACACCGGTCAGCGAACCCGGCGCGATCAGGCGCTCCAGCACTTCGATCCCGTTTCCGCGGATCAACCGGATGTTGCCGACCTGCTCCCGCTCGATCGCGCACAGCAACTGCGCCAGCCCGCGCCGGTAGATCTCCACCGCGATCACGTCGACGTCCGGTTCGTCCTGCGCCATGGCCAGCGTCGAAGCGCCGTTTCCGCAACCGATCTCCAGCACGAGCGGCGCGCGACGGCCGAACCACCCGGTGATGTCCAGCGGTTCAGCTGGGGGCTCGGGAGCGATTGAGGAGCCGAGTTCCGGCCACAGCCGCTCCCAGGTCTCGCGCTGCAGGTCAGACAGGGCGGAATGGCGCGAACGGAAGCTACTCGCGGGAAGGCGCCGGTTCGGCTCGATCTGCTCCGCCACCGGTGTGTGGGGACGCGCCCGCACCCCGGGTTGCGCATGCATCCGTCCATGGTGGCCCATGAATCGCCGATGTAGCCGCCTCAGGTCCGAATTGATATCCAACAGTTGCTTTCGGCTGCTAGACACCCGGTGGCTCGCGCCTTTGCGACGCAGGTGCCACCATTCCGTGCATGCGACGAGAGGGGCACCAGGCGTTCGTGCGGGAGCTGGCACGCTTCGCCGCCGGGACCCGCGACGAGCGGCTGACGGCGATCGCGCAGCGGGCCGCGGCGCCACTGCGGGTGGCCGTGCAGGGACGTCGTGGCGTGGGCTGTTCGGTGGTGGCGCGGGCGCTGCACGGCATAGACGCTGGGGACACCGACCCGGATGTAGTTGTGTACGTCATCGCCGAAGTCGTCAAGCCCGAGGACGTCCAGGCTGTTCAGGCTGAACAACGTCCCGTCCTGGCTGTCCTGAATAAAGCCGATGTCACCGGCTTCGGCGGAGACGGGCCGATGGCGTTAGCCAGGGCACGCTGCGAGCATTTCTCCGCGCTGCTCGGGGTACCCGTGCAGCCGATGATCGGTCTGCTCGCCGTGGCCGCGCAAGAAGAAGTGCTCGACCGTTCGAGTTGGGCGCCGTGGGCCACGCTCGGACCGTTCGGCGCCGCGGTCGCGGCGGCCGCGGTCCGGCAAGGCAAGACGTCCGCGCAGGTGCGGGCCCTGCTGTGGCGGATCAGCGGCGTGGACGCGGTCCTGGACCAAGTCGCCGCCGTCGGTGCCGAAGCGCGCTACCGGCGGGTGCTGGACGCTGTCGCCGAACTTGAGGCATTAGCAGTTTCCAAAGCAGTTTCCAAGGCTGTCTCCGACGGTGAGATCGCCTGGTTCCTCGCGCTCGACGACACGGTCATCGCCCGGATGGCCGCCGCGGTTGACCTGGCCGAATGTGCTGGACTGCAAGTCGAGCCGTGCCGCGATGCGGCCGGGTACCTGTCGCGGGCGCTGCGCTGGCGGCGCTATAGCCGTGAACAGGCCGGCTCCGTGCACCGTGCATGCGGCGCGGATATCGTCAGGGGATCGTTACGGCTCTGGTCGCGGGCCGGCGGGGAGGCCGAGGGGACAGTGGGGTGACCGACGGGGCGCACGACAATCCAGTCGCCGGGGTGGACGCTCTGGTGGCAACGGTCGGGCCACGGCTGGATCCGCCGCCGATCAACCTGCGGGACGTGGTGCTGGTGACCGGCCCGTGGCTGGCCGGCGTGAGCGGGGTGGCTGCGGTGCTGCGCGAGCGGCTGTCGCGGCACAAGTTCGTCGAGTCGACCGATCTGGGGCCCGGGGATGCGCCGCTGGCAGTGGTGTTCGTGGTCTCCGCGGCGGCGCACTTGACCGGATCAGACTGCGCGTTGCTCGACGCCGCCGCCGAACACACCGACGTGGTGGTCGGCGTGGTGGCCAAGATCGACGTGCACCACGCCTGGCAAGAGGTGCTCGCCGCCAACCGCGACGCGCTGGCGGCGCACGCGCCGCGCTACGCCAAGGCGCCATGGGTGGGGGCGGCCGCCATGCCCGAGCTGGGCGAGGTACGCATTGACGACTTGGTGGACGCCGTCGCGGGGCAGCTCGCCGATTCAGACATCGCGCGGCGAAACAGGTTGCGGGCGTGGGAATCCCGGCTGCAGACGGTGGCGCAGAGGTTCGATCACGACGCTGAGGGCGCCGGTCGGCAGGCTCGGGTTGACGCGCTGCGTGAAGCGCGCAGCACGGCCCTGCGGGATCGACGTCAGTCGAAAACCGAGCAAAGCATCACCCTGCGCGGCCAGATCCAGCAGGCCCGGGTCCAGCTGTCCTACTTCGCCCGCAACCGCTGCACGTCGGTGCGCGGCGAACTGCAGGAGGACGCCGCCGCGCTGTCGCGGCGCAAGATGGCGGGCTTCGAAGAGTTCACCCGGGTGCGGGTCGAGCAGGTGGTCGCCGAGGTGAGCGAAGGCATCGACACGCACCTGGCCGACGTCGCCGACGTGATGGGCGTGCCCCTGACGCTGCCCCCGCTCGAACAGCTGCCGGCGGTCGACCTCTCGCCCCCGCCCCTCAAATCGCGGCGGCAGGAGACCGTGCTGATGCTGCTGCTCGGCGCCGGGTTCGGGCTGGGGGTCGGGCTGACGCTGAGCCGGACCCTGGCCGGCTTGGCCCCCCACCGCGGCCCAGGCGTGGAGGTGGCCGGTGCGGCGGGGTGCGTTGCGGTCGGACTCGCGCTCACCTTCGCGGTGGTCACCCTGCGGGGGCTGCTGCGGGACCGTGCGCTGCTGGACCGCTGGGCGGGCGAGGCGACGGCGTCGCTGCAGTCGGTGGTCGAGGAGTTGGTCGCCACCCGGGTGCTGCTGGCCGAGTCGGTGCTGACCACCGCGCTGGCGGCGCGCGACGAGGCGGAGAATGCGCGGGTGGCCGAACAGGTCAGCGCGATCGACAGCGAACTGCGCGAATACGCGATCGCCGCGGCGCACGCCGCCTCCGCCCGGGACCGGCAAATGCCCACGCTCAAGGCCGCGCTGGACGCCGTGCGTGCAGAACTAGGCGATCCGGGTATATCTCTATCCGAGAATAAGGCTTTCTGAATCGTTGATGTGAGGAGTCTTATACCCGCCCGGACCTTCCCTAGCAAGGTGATCACGATAACCTGTAATTAAAGCTCTACTACGTCAACAGTTGTGTAATCAAACGCAACGTGAAGACTTTCGACGCCGACAAGCACGCATAAGAATTCAGGAGAGTTCGATGACCTCAGCGACCATTCCCGGTCTGGACACCGCGCCCACCAAACATCAGGGGCTGCTGTCGTGGGTGGAGGAGGTCGCCGAGCTGACCCAGCCCGACCGGGTGGTGTTCGCCGACGGCTCCGAGGAGGAGTTCAACCGGCTGGCCGCGCAGCTCGTCGAGGCCGGCACCTTCAAGAAGCTGAACGAGAAGAAGCGCCCCAATTCCTACCTGGCGCTGTCCGACCCGTCGGACGTGGCCCGCGTGGAGTCGCGGACGTACATCTGTTCGGAGAAGGAGGTCGACGCCGGCCCGACCAACAATTGGATGGACCCGACCGAGATGCGGTCCACCATGAAAGACCTGTACCGCGGCTGCATGCGCGGACGCACCATGTGGGTGGTGCCGTTCTGCATGGGCCCGCTGGGCGCCGCGGACCCGAAGCTGGGCGTGGAGATCACCGACTCTGAGTACGTCGTCGTGTCCATGCGCACCATGACCCGGATGGGCAAGGCCGCGTTGGAGAAGATCGGCGACGACGGATTCTTCGTCAAGGCGCTGCACTCCGTCGGGGCGCCGCTGCAGGACGGCGAGAAGGACGTGCCGTGGCCGTGCAACGACACCAAATACATCACCCACTTCCCCGAGACCCGCGAGATCTGGAGCTACGGCTCGGGCTACGGCGGCAACGCCCTGCTGGGTAAGAAGTGCTACTCGCTGCGCATCGCCTCGGCGATGGCCCGCGACGAGGGCTGGCTCGCCGAGCACATGCTGATCCTCAAGCTGATCTCCCCGGAGAACAAGGCCTACTACTTCGCCGCGGCTTTCCCGTCGGCGTGCGGCAAGACCAACCTCGCGATGTTGCAGCCCACCATCCCGGGCTGGCGCGCCGAGACCCTGGGCGACGACATCGCCTGGATGCGGTTCGGCAAGGACGGCCGGCTGTACGCGGTCAACCCGGAGTTCGGTTTCTTCGGGGTCGCGCCGGGCACCAACTGGAAGTCCAACCCCAATGCCATGCGCACCATCGAGGCCGGCAACACCGTCTTCACCAACGTCGCGCTGACCGACGACAACGACGTGTGGTGGGAAGGCCTGGAAGGCGAGCCCGACCACCTGATCGACTGGAAGGGCAACGACTGGGTCCTGCGCGAGACGGACACCAAAGCGGCGCACCCGAATTCGCGGTACTGCACCCCGATGTCGCAGTGCCCGATCCTGGCGCCGGAGTGGGACGACCCGCAGGGCGTGCCGATCTCGGGCATCCTGTTCGGCGCCCGCCGCAAGACCACCGTGCCGCTGGTGACCGAGGCGCGCGACTGGCAGCACGGCGTTTTCATGGGCGCCACCATGGGCAGCGAGCAGACCGCCGCCGCCGAGGGCAAGGTCGGCGCCGTGCGCCGCGACCCGATGGCCATGCTGCCGTTCCTCGGCTACAACGTCGGCGACTACTTCCAGCACTGGATCAACCTGGGCAAGAACGCCGACGAGTCCAAGCTGCCGAAGATCTTCTTCGTCAACTGGTTCCGCCGCGGCGACGAAGGCCAGTTCCTGTGGCCGGGATTCGGCGAGAACAGCCGGGTGCTGAAATGGATCGTCGACCGCATTGAGCATCAGGCCGGTGGCCAGGACACCGCGATCGGGGTCGTGCCCACCGCGGCCGACCTGGACCTGGACGGCCTTGACGTGGCCGCCGACGACGTCGCGACGGCGCTGGCGGTCAGCGCCGCCGAGTGGCGAGACGAGCTGCCGCTGATCGAGGAGTGGCTCGAGTTCGTCGGCGACAAACTGCCCACCGGCGTCAAGGACGAGTTCGAGGCGCTCAAGCAACGCCTGGCCGAGGCCTAAAGAGGCGAGGAGACGCAAAAGCCCCCGCACGCACGGCGTGTCGGGGGCTTTTGTGTCTGGTCGGCACCAGTTGTTTGGCGCGGTGCGATTCGGTGTACAGATAGCTGACAGACCCCTCTTCTGGAAGGCCCGACAATGAAGTCACTTACACCTGGTGCAGTCGCGATCGCGGTTGCCGCAGTGGGAATTCTGTTTAGTGGATGTTCAGCCTCAGAGGTGATCAACACCGGTGGGGACACGCAGTGCAAGGACTTCACCACGCAGGACCAGAAGAAGCAGAACGACGAGGTCAGCAAGATGCTCAAGGACAAGAGCGGCAACCAACCGACTAATTTGGAGATCGACGCGACGCGCCTGTCGGCGCAGACCTGGTGCCAAACACTGGGCAAGCCCGACAGCAAGATCTCTGAGTCGCCGCACGGCTGACCGTCGGAGGGCGTCGAAATGGGCTCGAAATGGGCGTCGAAATGGGCGTCGAAATGGGCGGATGTACAGTCAGCCCATGCAGATTCGCCCCTATGTCGGCGCCGACAAACCTGCTGTCATCCTCCACCCGTCCGGAACCGTTGTCACCTTCGACGACCTGGAAGCGCGCGCCAACCGGCTGGCCCATCGGTTCCGTCAGGCCGGTCTGCGCGAGGGCGACACCGTCGCGATCCTGATGGAGAACAACGAGCACATCCACGCGGTCATGTGGGCGGCTCGGCGCAGCGGGTTGTACTACGTGCCGATCAACACCCACCTCACCTCGGCCGAAGCGGCCTACATCGTCGACAACAGCAACGCCAAGGCGATCATCGGATCGGCGGAGCTGCAGGACATTTGCACGGGCCTGGCCGAGCACCTGCCGGGCGGCCTGCCGGACCTGCTGTTGATTGCCGACGGCGACCTCGATGGCTGGGAGCGCTACCCGGAATGCGTTGCGGATCAACCGGATACTCCGATCGACGACGAGATCGAGGGCGACCTGCTGCAGTACTCGTCGGGTACCACCGGCCGCCCCAAGGGGATCAAACGCGAATTGCCGCATGTTCCGCCGGATCAGGCGCCGGGCATGATGTCGGCGCTGGTCGGGTTCTGGCTGGATCCCGACGCGGTCTATCTGAGCCCGGCTCCGCTGTATCACACCGCGCCGTCGGTGTGGTCGATGACGATTCAGGCCGGTGGGATCACCACGGTGGTGATGGAGAAGTTCGATGCCGAAGGAGCCCTCGACGCGATACAGCGCCACCGGGTGACCCACGGCCAGTTCGTGCCGGCCATGTTCGTGCGGATGCTGAAACTGCCGCAGAGCGTTCGTGATTCGTATGACGTGTCCAGTCTCAAGCGGGTGATGCACGCCGCCGCGCCGTGCCCGGTGCAGATCAAGAAGCAGATGATGGACTGGTGGGGACCGATCGTCGACGAGTATTACGCATCCTCGGAAGCGCACGGGTCGACGCTGATCAGTGCCGAGGACTGGCTGGCGCATCCGGGGTCGGTCGGTAAGTCCATGGGGGGTGCCGTACACATTCTCGACGAGGACGGCAACGAGCTGCCGCCGGGCCAGGCCGGGGAGATCTATTTCGAGGGTGGGTATTCCTTCGAGTACCTCAACGACCCGACGAAAACCGCTGCGGCACGCGACAAGCACGGCTGGATGACCGTCGGCGACATCGGCTACCTCGACGACGACGGCTACCTGTACCTGACCGACCGGCGCCACCACATGATCATCTCCGGCGGGGTGAACATCTACCCGCAGGAGGCCGAGAACCTTCTCGTCACGCATCCGAAGGTGTTGGACGCGGCGGTGTTCGGCATTCCCGACGACGAGATGGGTCAACGCGTGGTGGCCGCAGTGCAGACCGTCGATGAGGCCGACGCCACGGACCAGTTCGCCGCCGAGCTGCTCGACTGGTTGCGAGACCGCCTGTCGCACTTCAAATGTCCGCGCTCGATCGCGTTCGAGGCCCAGCTGCCGCGCACCGACACCGGGAAGCTCTACAAGAACGCGTTGATCGAGAAGTATTCGGTGTGACCTTACGGGTGGTCGATCCGTCGGATGCGCCCGACGCGGGTCGGGAGGCGCCACCCGGCGTGACGATCGCCGTCGGCTCGCGGACGCACGAAACTTGGCTCGAAGCAGCGACTTTCACGCTGACCGAGGAACCGTGCGCCGACCGCCGGGTGGTCACCGTCGACTCGGTATCTGAGGCCCTGGCCGAGCTGACCGCGCGCTGCGAACGCTGGCCACATGCCAGCGCCGTGTGCGACGACGTGCTGCGCGCTATCGACCCCGACGGCGTGACGCTGGCCGGGGTGATCACCGAGTCGCTGGCGTATTCGACACTGCAGGCCGGCCCGGAGTTCGCACGCTGGCTCGACGAACGCGGCCCGGCGCGCGTGCCCGTCATCGCCGACCCGGTGACAGCACGGCGCGACGGCGACACGCTGCACGTCGCGTTCAACCGGCCGCAACGGCACAACGCGTTTTCCACCGATGCGCGCGCCGTGCTGCTGGAGGCGTTGGCCGTCGCGCAGCTAGACCCGTCGGTGACCGGAATCGTGTTGAGCGGCAACGGCCCGTCGTTCTGCAGCGGGGGAGACCTCGCCGAGTTCGGCACCTTCGCCGATCCGGCCAGCGCGCACCTGGCCCGCACCCGGCACAGCCCGGCCCTGGTGCTCGACGCGCTGACCGCCAGGTTCGGCCGGGCCTGCAGCGCCCTTGTGCACGGTCGGGTGATGGGCAGCGGACTGGAGATGGCGGGGTTCTGCGGATGGGTTGAGGCGCACGGTGATTCGGTGTTCGCGCTGCCGGAACTTGGTTTGGGGTTAATCCCCGGCGCCGGCGGCACCGTGAGCGTGACGCGCCGGATCGGCCGCTGGCGCACCGCCTATCTGGTGCTGTCCGGACGAACTATTGACGCCGATACCGCACTAGCCTGGGGGCTGGTGGACGCGATCGCGCCGGGCTGACCCCAAACCCGCTGCAGTGCTTCTGTTTTCAGAAGCCGGGATAGGTGGTGGTGGTCGTGGGGATGGAAGGCAGATCGTGCACAACCACCGCCGCGATGAAAGCGAAATAGATGACTATGAAGATGACATAGGCGACGGGACCCGCGACAGCGCTGATAATGGCCCACTTCTTGGCATTGTTCGACGCGGCATGTGCCTCGGCGTACTGCCCTTGAGCCCACAATCCGGAGACTTTGGTGGAGTAGACGATCGACACGATGCCGGTAGGCAGGCAGCAAAAAAGTGTGGTCAGAATTGCCCAGACGAGATAGTTGTCCGGCGGCAGCTGGCTTGGCCAACCCGGTTGCTGGCCCTGCCATCCCGGTTGCTGAGGGGGCGGAGGCTGCCAGCCCGGCGGTTGGCCCTGCCAGCCCGGCGGTTGGCCCTGCCAGCCCGGGGGACCTTCGTAGGGTCCTGGCGGATAACTCATGTCAACTGCCTTCCCTTCGGCTGGCGGCGAAGTCACGCAAATATAGCGCACGGATGGCCAGTAAGACCTCAGATCCCGCCCCGGGCGATTAACTGGCCGGCGATCACGTTGCGTTGGATCTCGTTGGTGCCTTCGCCGACGATCATCAGCGGGGCGTCGCGGAAATACCGCTCCACGTCGTATTCGGTGGAGTAGCCGTAGCCGCCGTGGATGCGTACGGCGTTCAGCGCGATCTCCATCGCGGCCTCGGAGGCGAAGAGCTTGGCCATCCCGGCCTCCATGTCGCAGCGTTCGCCGCTGTCGTAGCGTTCGGCGGCGTAGCGGGTGAGTTGACGCGCGGCGGTGAGTTTGGTCGCCATGTCGGCCAGGTAGTTGCCGACCGCCTGATGCTTCCAGATCGGCTTGCCGAAGCTCTCCCGTTGCTGGGCGTAGGCGAGGGCGTCCTCGAGCGCTGCGGTCGCCACGCCCAGCGCTCGGGCCGCCACCTGAATGCGGCCTGTCTCGAGGCCCTTCATCATCTGCGAAAAGCCCTGGCCCAGCACACCTCCCAGGACTGCCGTCGTCGGCACGGCGAAGCCGTCGAATGACAACTCACAGGACTCGACGCCTTTGTAGCCCAGCTTGGGGAGGTCCCGCGACACCGTCAGCCCAGGCCCATGTTCGACGAGAACGATCGAGATGCCGGTGTGCCGCGGGGTCGCGTTGGGGTCGGTCTTGCACAGCAGCGCAATCAATCCGGACCGGCGCGCGTTGGAGATCCAGGTCTTGGAACCGTTGATCGCCAAAGTATCTGGCCCGCTGGGCAACGCGGTGGTCGTCATGTTCTGCAGATCCGAGCCGCCGCCGGGCTCGGTCAGCGCCATCGTGGCCCGCAGCTCGCCGGTGGCCATCGGCGGCAGGTACGTCCGTCGTTGCTCCTCGGTGCCGAACAGGGCAAGCAGCTTGGCGACTACGGTGTGCCCGCCCATGGCGCCGGCCAGGCTCATCCAGCCGCGGGCCAACTCCTGCGTGACCTCGACATAGCACGGCATCGACACCGGCGATCCGCCGTACTCCTCGGGAATGGCCAGGCCGTAGATGCCGATCCGCTTCATCTGTTCGATCCACGCCTCGGGGTAGGTGTTGGCGTGCTCGACCTCGCGGACGGTGGGTTTGACGTCGCGGTCGATGAAGGCCCGCACGGTGGCGACCAGCATTGCCTCAACATCTTCTAGGTCGTTCGACATGCTGTGATTACCCTCCAGATTGACCCTCGGTTCGACAGCCTGCCAGCATGTGGCGTTGTGACTACTAATGGGTGCTCCGATCAGCGCGAGGGCGGCCCCTACTTCGACGACCTCACAGTGGGTCAGGTCTTCGATTGGGCGCCGTCGGCGACGCTGTCGTCCGGGTTGGCCGCAGCGCATCAGGCGATCCTGGGTGACCGGCTGCGGCTGGCTTTGGACGCCGGACTATGTGCCGCGGTGACCGGATCGCCAGGGCCGCTGGCACATCCGGGCCTGGTGTGCGACGTGGCGATCGGCCAGTCGACGCTGGTGACCCAGCGGGTCAAGGCCAACCTGTTCTACCGCGGGCTGACATTTCACCGCTTCCCGGTCATCGGTGACACCCTCTACACCCGCACGGAAGTGGTTGGGCTGCGGACTAATTCGGTCAAGCCGGGCCGGGCGCCGACGGGTCTCGCCGCGCTGCGGATGACCACCATCGACCAGGCCGACCGATTGGTGCTCGACTTCTACCGGTGCGGCATGCTGCCCGCCAGCCCGGACTGGAATCCGTCCGGGGCGCCGGACGACGATCTGTCGGGCATCGGCGCCGACGCGGGGGAGCCGTCCGCCGATGCGGTCGTGCACTGGGACGGTGAGGTTTTCCGGGGCCGGGTGCCGGGGCCGCACTTTGATGCGGGCCTGGCAGGTGCGGTCCTGCACAGCACCGGCGATGTGGTCAGCAGCGCGCCGGAGCTGGCCCGGCTGACATTGAATATCGCTGCCACACACCATGATTCGCGGGTGGGCGGGCAGCGGCTGGTGTACGGCGGCCACACCATCGGGCTGGCCCTTGCCCAGGCGAGCCGGCTGCTGCCAAATCTCGTGACGGTGCTCGGCTGGGAGTCGTGTGACCACACCGGTCCGGTGCACGAGGGCGACACGCTCTACAGCGAGCTGCACGTCGAGTCCGCCTCGGCTGTCGCGAACGGGGGTGTGCTGGGCCTGCGTTCGATGGTGTACGCGGTCAGCCACTCTGCCGACGAGCCGGACCGGCCGGTGCTGGACTGGCGGTTCAGCGCTTTGCAGTTCTAACCGGCCGGTCTCCATGTCACGCGAGCTGCGCAGACGCGGCGACCCGGTGTGAAGGCCACGCGGGAGATGCTTCCCGGGACCGATATCTGTTCGAGACGGATGCCGGTGACGAGCGTGTACACCGGATAGCCTGTGGGACGGAGCTACGTGAATAGCCTGTTTCACCCCGTGTTGGCCGGGTTTGCCGGGTGCCCCGCTCTAACCGATCAGCCCACCGTGGCCACCGGCTCCAACATCCCCATTGTCTCCGGGCGGAGTGCCGTCCCCGCCGGTGCCGCCGGCGCCTCCGACCCCACCGTTACCGATGAACTGGGCGTTGCCGCCGCCACCACCGTTGCCACCGGTCCCGCCGGGGCCGTCTCTATTGGCCCCGCCGGTCCCGCCAGTGCCACCGGCTCCGCCGTGGCCGATCAGCCCGCCGTCGCCACCATCGCCGCCCAGGCCGCCGGTACCCCCAGGCGTGGAAGCGGTGCCTTCCCCACCGGCGCCGCCGTTCCCGCCGATGCCCGCCGCCGCCGAGCAGCCAGCCCGCCGTTGCCGCCGTTTCCGCCGGCCCCGCCGCCGCCGCCCAGGCTGGTCCCGCCGGCCCCGCCGGCCCCGCCGGCGCCCAGCAGCCCGGCGTGGCCGCCGTCCCCGCCGGCCCCGCCCGGCCCGGTGCCGAAGTTCGCGCCGCCGGCCCCGCCGGCGCCGCCGCCGCCGAGCAACCCGCCGTTTCCGCCCGCCCCGGCGCTACCGGGGTTGGCCATGCTGCCGCCGCCGCCCAGGCTGGCCCCGCCGGCCCCGCCGGCGCCGCCTTTGCCCAGTAGTAGCGCGGCGTTTCCGCCGGCCACGCCGGCGCCGCCGTCTCCACCGACACTGGAGCCGCCGCCCCCGCCGGCCCCGCCGGCGCCCAGCATCAGCCCGGCGTGGCCGCCGGCTCCGCGCCGGCTCCGCCCGTTCCCGAGCCGAGGTTCTCGCCGCCGGCGCCACCGGCGCCGCCGCCGCCGATCAGGAACCGAGCCGTTTCCGCCGGCCCCGGCGCTTACCGGGGGCGATCATGCTGTTGCCGCCGGCCCCGCCGGCCCCGCCTTTGCCCGTAGTAGCCCGCCGTGGGCGCCGTCCGCGCCGGCCCCGCCGACCCCATTGGCTCCCCCACCGGCCCCGCCGGCGCCACCGGCCCCGCCGGCGCCCATCAGCCCGGCGCACCGCCCCGCCGGCGCCGCCGTCTCCACCGACACTGGCCCCGCCGGCCCCGCCGGCCCCGCCGGCGCCCAGCAGCCCGCCGTTGCCGCCCTCTGCGCCGGCTCCGCCCGTTCCCGAGCCGAGGTTCTCGCCGCCGGTTCCCCCGGCTCCGCCGCCGCCGATCAGGAACCCGCCGTTTCCGCCGGCCCCGGCCTTACCGGGGGTGATCATGCTGTTGCCGCCGGCCCCGCCGGCCCCGCCTTTGCCCTGTAGTAGCCCGCCGTGGGCGCCGTCCGCGCCGGCCCCGCCGACCCCATTGGCTCCCCCGCCGGCCCCGCCGGCGCCACCGGCCCCGCCGGTGCCCATCAGCCCGCCGCACCGGCGGCCCCGCCGGCGCCGCCGTTTCCACCGACACTGGCCCCGCCGGCCCCGCCGGCGCCGCCGGCGCCCGAGCAGCCCGGCGTGGCCGCCCTCCGCGCCGGCTCCGCCCGTTCCCGAGCCGAGGTTCTCGCCGCCGGTTCCCCCGGCGCCGCCGCCGCCGATCAGGAACCGGCCGTTTCCGCCGGCCCCGGCCTTACCGGGGGCGATCATGCTGTTGCCGCCGGCCCCGCCGGCCCCGCCTTTGCCCGTAGTAGCCCGCCGTGGGCGCCGTCCGCGCCGGCCCCGCCGACCCCATTGGCTCCCCCGCCGGCCCCGCCGGCGCCACCGGCCCCTGCCGGGGCCCATCAGCTCGGCGTGGCCGCCGCCGGCCCCGCCGGCGCCGCCGGCTCCAGCGCTCACTGGCCCCGCCGACCCCGCCGGTCCCGCCGGCGCCCAGCAGCCCGGCGTGACCGCCGGCCCCGCCGGCTCCGCCGGCCGCCGGTGCCGGTGCCCGCGCCGCCCGCGCCGCCCGCGCCGCCGCCGCCGATCAGCAACCCGCCGCTTCCGCCGGCCCCGCCGGTGGCGGCGCTGCCGGTCGACGACGACCCGCCGGTCCCGCCGGAACCACCGTGGCCGAACAGCCCGGCTGCCCCGCCGGCACCGCCGGCCTGCCCCGGTGCCGCCCGACCCGCCGCTGCCGCCATTGCCAATCAGCAGACCGCCGGGCCCACCGGCTTGCGCCGGTCCCCGGGGCCCCGTTAGTGCCTGGGCCGATCAGCGGGCGCCCGAGCAGCTCCTCGGTGGGCGTATTCACTACCTTGAGCAGGCTTTGGAAGTCGTCGAGCAGGGTACGGAGGGGCGAGCTGTTGGCTGCCTCGGTGAGGCTGTAGGAGCCCGCACCTGTGGACAGGGCCTGCGTGAACTGGTTGTGAAAGGCCGCCGCTTGCGCGCTGAGGGCCTGAAACTCGCGGGCATGTGTGCCGAACAGCGCCGCAATGGCCGTCGACACCTCATCTTCGGCGGCGGCCAGCAGGTTGGTGGTGGGGCCGGCCGCGGCCGCGTTGGCACCCTCGATCGTCGAACCGATACCCGCCAAATCTGCGGCTGCCGCCGTCACCAATTCTGGCATCGCGGTCACAAACGACATACAGGGTCCACCCAACTTGATCAGTCACAACCAACCGAGTCGTGCACGTGGCCCTCGTCACGATGCCGCCGAATCGGCAAGCAGGTTCGAACGATAGCCGATCGCACACCGAATGTCCGAGGGATTACGTCAAAAATCATTGAAATTGTCTCGGCAGTCGCGCCGCACCACACCCAACCCCGGCCGCCTCGGCCGCCCGCGCGCGGGCCGCCGAACACCATGCGAGCACCATGGTTGGTGTGAGTCCTGTGCCGTCCCCGTGGGTCAACAAGTGGGGGAGCAGCGGGATGGCCTATCTGACGGGCCCGCCCGACGGGCCCCCCGACTTCTCCCGCGCGAACGTGCTCGCTCGCGCCGAGCAGATCACCGCCGACGCGGCCACACTGCTGACCGGGCGGGCCGCATTGCTTGGACTCACCCGCGGCGGGCGGGTGTCCGCCGGCGGCGGCACCCGTTTGCTGGCAGCCCGGGATGGCTGGTGCGCGTTCACGCTATCCCGCCCCGATGACGTCGCGGCCGTCCCCGCGCTGCTGCAAGCCGACGAAGTGCCCGCCGACCCGTGGCCGACGCTGCAGCACTGGGTCGTGGCGCGTCCGGTGTCCGCAATCATCGAGCGGGCCGGGCTACTCGACATCCCCGCCGCCGCGCTGGGCGAGACTGCCGCCACTGGACCGCGGATACGCCGAATCGGATCGGCGGCATCGGCGTGCGGATCGGCCGGTCTGCTGGTGGCCGATTTGTCGTCGATGTGGGCGGGCCCGCTGTGCGGGCATCTGCTTGCTCGCGCCGGAGCAACGGTCGTCAAAGTCGAAAGCCCGCGTCGCCCGGACGGCACCCGAGCCGGCGATCGCGCGTTCTTCGACTGGATCAACGGTGAAAAGCTGTCCTACTGCGTCGATTTCGACAGCCAGGCCAACGAGCTACGTGAGCTGCTGAGCGTCGCCGACATCGTGATCGAAGGCTCGCGACCCGCTGCCCTGGCGCGGCGCCGGCTGGGTCCGCACGACGTGGCGCCTCGTGCCGGACGAATCTGGTTGCGGATCAACGGGTTTGACGGCGACTCCGGCCGGCCGGCGTTCGGCGACGACGCCGCGGTGGCCGGCGGCCTGGTGGGCGGCAGTACGGAAGCCCCGGTGTTCTGCGGCGACGCCATCGCCGATCCGCTCACGGGGCTGGAGGCGGCACTGGCGGTGACCGAATCGCTGGGCCGCGGGGGCGGCGAGTTGATCGAGGTGTCGCTCGCCGCGGTCGCCGCTACCTATGCCTCGTTGCCGACGGTGCCGACCGGCTGCGCGCTCCCGGCTCCGCCACCGCTGGCTCCGCCTGCGTCGAAGCCCGCGTCCGACCTCGGTGCCGACAACGACGCCGTGCGGCGCCTGGTCGCCGAAAGGCGCTGCCTCTCATGCTGATTCGGCGGGCGACGTTGCTGGACGGCACAGTAACCAACATCCGCGTCGGCGCACAGATCGACGAAGTGGGCGACGACCTCGCCGTGCAGCCCGGCGAGGGTCTGCTCGACGCGGGCGGCGGCACCGTGCTGCCCGGTCTGCACGATCATCACGTGCACGTCCGCTCGGCGGCTTCTGCGCTGTATTCGTTCAGCGTAGGACCCCCCGGCGTAAGCACCAAAGATCAACTGGCACAAATACTCTCGAATGCTCCGCCCGGTCCCGATGGGTGGATTCGCGCCGTCGGCTACCACGAATCGGTGGCCGGGGACCTGGATCGGATCGCGCTTGACGCCGTCGTGCCCCACCTTCCCGTGCGCATCCAGCACCGCAGCGGCGCGCTGTGGATCCTCAACTCCGCCGCGCTGGGCCGGGTCGGCCTGGCCGAGCATCCCGACGGGCGCCTGCGCAGCGCCGACCGAGGCTGGTCGGAGGCGCTGGCGCACCGCGAAACCGACCTGGCCGAACTCAGCCGCCGCATCACCGCGACCGGCGTCACCGGCGTCACCGACGCCACCCCCGACCTCGACGCCGACGACATGGCAGTGCTGATGGCCGCGCACCGCCGCGGTGAGTTCCGGCCGCGCCTGCATTTTCTGGCCCCGGGCAAGAAGATCCTGCACGACGACCGGCTCGACTTCGAGGCGCTGACCACCTGGATCACCAGGCAGCACAACGCGGGCCAGCCGGTGGCCGTGCATTGCGTGACCACCGCCCAACTCGTCGTGACCATCGCGGCCCTGCGGGCTGCCGGGAGCCATCCACGCGATCGCATCGAGCACGCCGCACTGGTGCCCGACGACATGCTGGAAGACCTGGCCGAACTGGCCGGCCGGGGGCTCACCGTGGTCACGCAGCCCAACTTCGTCGCCGAGCGCGGCGATCAGTACCTCACCGACGTCCCCGCCGCCGATCACCCGCACCTGTGGCGGGTCGCGTCGCTGCAAGAAGCGGCGGTGCCGGTGGCGTTGTCCACCGACATGCCGTTCGGCCACGGCGACCCGTGGACCGCGATGCGCGCCGCGGTGCATCGCACCACGCTGCGCGGCGCGGTCCTCAATGCGAGCGAATGTGTGTCGGCGCGAACGGCTTTGACAATGTTTCTGGGCCGGCCCGACCGGCCGGGCCAGACCCGGACCATCGCGCCCGGTGAGCCGGGGGACCTGTGCGTGCTGACCGAGCCGCCGGAAACGGTGCTGGCCGAACTGGACGCCGGCATGGTGGCCGCCACCGTCATCGGCGGTGAGCTCGTCTACTTCGCGATGTGAGCCAGCGCCGCGCCCAACGCTTTGCACTGGCTGTCAAAAAACTGTTGGGAAACAGCCGCTTTGGCAGCCCACAGGTCGAAGCCGTGGAAGGCACCGCGAACCACCTCGACGTCGCAGGGCACGCCGGCGGCCCGCAGGCGTTCGGCGTAGGCCAAGTCTTCGTCGTGGAACAGATCGTTCGTGCCGACACCGATCCACGCCGGCGGCAGCCCGCTGAGGTCGTCGCGCCGTCCCGGGGCGGCGACCCGCGGGTCGGCGTCACCGAGGTAGGCGGTCCAGCCGAAGTGATTGGCGCGCGGGCTCCACAGCCGGTAGTTCGGTGGGGTGGCGGTCATCGAACTGCGGTCGTCCAGCATCGGGTAGACCAGCAACTGAAACGCTGGCGTGACCGCGCGTTCGGGCGAGGCGTGGTCGCGGGCCCATAGGGCCAACGCCGCCGCCAGGCCACCGCCGGCACTGGCGCCGCCGATCGCCACCTGCCCCGGGTCCACCCTGGGCAGCCCGGCTAACCAGGTCAACGCGGTATAGCAGTCCTCTAGTGCCGCGGGATACGGATGTTCCGGGGCCAGCCGGTATTCCACCGCCGCGACCGTGATGCCCAGCCTCTTGCTGAACTGCGCGCACAGATGGTCGTCCATCTCGGCGGTGCCGATCACGTAGCCGCCGCCGTGAATCCACAGCAGTGCGGGCGCGGGTTCGGCCGCACTGGCGGGCCGGAACAGGCGCACGCCGACTCCGGATCCCAGGGTGATCACTTCGGCGTCGCTGATCGCACGACGCGACCTCAGCGTGGACAACGCCCGGATCAGTCGGTAATTCCGTGGACCGACCATTTGTCGCGGGGCGAAGCGAGCGGCGCGGTTCAGGTCTGGGTGAACGTCCGGTTGAACATCGTTGTTCGGTGGGTTGTTCGGCACCGATCCAGTATGCGGTGGGCACCGAATCACCTACCGCAATGTCTCATGCGGGTTAGCTGATCGAGGAGCGGGGTATCGGTGGAGAGCAGGTTCGCCTGGGCGGAAAGGCTGCGAGGGGCTTGACGTGTTGGGGCATCTCTACGATCGGGCACTTCGCGGTGAGCGATGTTGGATCCGCCATGAGGATGGCGAACTCCGCCAACTGCCGGCACATCGATGGCTGGGCGAGCGCCATGACGACGAGCGCCACGACGACGAGCCCTTCGACGAGGCCGTTACCCAGATGTGCGGCGCGCCGACGATCGAACTCGGATGCGGACCGGCACGGTTGGTCGCGCGGCTCATCCGGCGCGGGATACCCGCGCTCGGTATCGATCGGTCCGCCGCCGCGATCCACTTGGCCGGCCGTTGCGGCGCTCCGGCCCTGCTGGGCGACGTGTTCGAGCCGCTGCCCTGGGTGGGCAACTGGCAGACGGTCTTGCTCGTCGACGGCAACATCGGGCTCGGCGGCGACCCGCGTCGGATTCTGGCCCGTGCCGCCGAGTTGCTGTGCCGCGGCGGGCGCTGCGTGGCCGAATTCGATGCCGAAGCCATCGGCATCCATTCCCGGTGGGTACGGCTCGAGTCGGCCGACGACGTCGGGCCGTGGTTCCGTTGGGCATCGGTCGGTGCGGATAGCGCCGCCATGCTGGCCGGCCAGGTCGGTCTCACGCTTACCGGTGTTCGCCTGGTCGGCGGCCGAGTGATTGCAGATCTCGCGTGGCCGTGAAGAGCCGGTTTCGCAGTCCGCTGCGCGGCCCATGGCTGACATCGGTCTTCGGCCTCGTGCTCCTGGTGGCCTTGCCGATCGTCATCATCACCGGGCTGCTGTCTTACATCGCCTACGAGCCGCACTTAGGTCAGGCCATCCCCGGTCACGTGGGCTGGCTGCGGCTGCCCGACTTCAGCTGGCCCACCCGTCCGACGTGGCTGTACCGGCTCACCCAGGGTCTGCACGTAGGGCTTGGCCTGGTCATCATCCCGGTGGTACTGGCCAAGCTGTGGTCGGTCATACCGCGGCTGTTCGTCTGGCCGCCGGCGCGGTCGCCGGCCCAACTGCTGGAGCGGGCTTCGGTGCTGATGCTGGTCGGCGGGATCCTGTTCGAGATCGCCACCGGCGTGCTCAATATCCAATACGACTACATTTTCGGGTTCAGCTTCTACACCGCCCATTATTTCGGCGCGTGGGTTTTCCTCGGCGGCTTCCTGATGCACATCGCGGTCAAGCTGCCCGGCATGATCGCCGGTCTGCGGTCACTGCCGATGCGAGAAGTGTTGGGTACCAACCTGTCCGGTACTCGTCCGCAGCCGCGCCACGCGTCGGGCCTAGTGGCCGACGATCCGGACCAACCGACGATGAGCAGGCGGGGCGCCCTGGCGTTGGTGGGCGGTGGTGTGTTGCTGGTCGGGGTGCTGACCGCCGGGCAGACCCTCGGCGGTATCAGCCGAAGGGCCGCCTTGCTGCTGCCGCGTGGCCGTGTCCGGAGTCCGGGGGACTTTCCGATCAACAAGACTGCCGTTGCGGCGGGGATCACGCCCGAGGCCACCGGCGCGAATTGGCGGTTGACCCTACGCGGCGGGCCCTCGGAGGTGGTGCTGGACCGCGCGACCCTGGCCGGCATGCCGCAGCACACCGCGCGCCTGCCGATCGCCTGCGTCGAAGGCTGGTCGACGGTGCAGACCTGGAGCGGGGTGCGGCTGGCCGATCTGGCCGGCAAGGCCGATGTGCCGCAACCGAATTCAGCACGCGTGATCTCGCTGCAGCGTGGCGGCGCCTTTGGCGAGGCCCGGCTGGCGGCCAATCAAGTCGGTGATCCGGATGCGTTGCTGGCGCTGCGGGTCGACGGAGCCGACCTGTCACTGGATCACGGGTATCCGGCCCGGATCATCGTTCCCGCCCTGCCCGGCGTGCACGCCACCAAGTGGGTCTCCGTGATCGAATTCGAGCCGAAATGACAAGTTTACTAACGCTTTTCGGAAAGGCCTACGGGGCGAACCCGGCGCACTTGCTGACCATGCTGTCCGGCTTCGCGCTGCTGGGCTACACGCTGGTCACTATCACGCCGTCGGCGTCGATCGCGGTGTGGTTCGTCGCCGCGGTCGTCGCACACGACTTCGTGCTCTACCCGCTCTACACACTCGCCGACCGGGCCCTCGCCACCCGACAGAACAGACGCCCAGAGGTCGCGGCGCGCAACTACATTCGCGTACCGGCGCTGGCCGCCGGGCTGACGCTGCTGATCTTCCTGCCGGGCATCATCGAACAGGGCGCCCCCGTCTACCAGGCGGCGACGGGCCAAACCCAGCAGCCGTTCCTGGGCAGGTGGCTGCTGCTCACCGCGGTGCTGTTCGGCATCAGTGCCATCGCCTACGCCACGCGGCGCGCAGTCGCGTATCGGCGAGCCGCCGCCGGCCACCACAGCGAACACTCGAATCCCCAGCAGACGTTGTAAATACTGCACATGGCAAACGCCCACCAGCGCGTTTACCTACCGCCCACAGCAGCTTTAACGCAATCGTCAGTTTCCGCGGCATCTGCGGGGGTACAGTCCCCAACATGACGGAGAGGCGACCGCGCCTGACACCCTATTTGAGATGGTTGCTGCGGGCCCGCGCGGGTGACTACATGCTGGCCCTAAGTGATGCCGGGGCTTCGCTCCCGGTGGTCGGCAAGCACCTGGAACCGCTGGGCGGCATCACCGCGATGGGCATCTGGGGTGCCCGGCTGGCACCCGAATTCCTCTCTGGGGCTGTCAAGAAGGACTGGTTCGCCAAGGGCTTCAACGACGAACGCCGCCAGGACCGAGAAAGCGCCCGCGAGGTTTCGCTCGCAGCCTTGCGCGGGGTGGTGGCGGCGGCCGATCTTGACCTGGAATGGCCCGTTGCGCAGCGGACGCCGCCGATGTGGGAGGCGTTGCGCGACCGCCGCTATCTGTACCGCCGCGCGGTCCACTACGGCGACCAACCCGCGCAGGTGCTTGACGTCTGGCGCCGCAAGGATCTGCCGGCCGGACCCGCGCCGGTGTTGATCTTCGTCCCGGGCGGCGCCTGGGTGCACGGCACCAGCATGCTGCAGGGCACCGCCCTGCTGTCACGCATGGCCGAGCTGGGCTGGGTGTGCCTGGCGATCAACTACCGCGTCTCGCCGCACCACCGCTGGCCGCGCCACATCATCGATGTCAAGACCGCCATCGCGTGGGCTCGCGCCAATGTGGACAAGTTCGGCGGTGACCGCAATTTCGTTGCGGTGGCGGGCTGTTCGGCCGGCGGCCACCTGTCGGCGCTGGCTGGGCTCACCCCCGGTGACCCGCAGTACGAGGCCAAGCTGCCCGACGGTGCCGACAGTTCGGTGGACGCGGTGGTCGGGATCTACGGCCGCTACGACTGGGAAGACAGATCCACCCGCGAGCGTGCTCAGTTCGTCGAGTTCCTGGAGCGGGTGGTGGTCAAACGGAGCATCACCCGTCATCCCGAGGTGTTTCGCGACGCGTCGCCGATCGCGCGGGCGCATCGAAACGCCCCGCCGTTCTTGGTGATTCACGGCAGCAAGGACAGCGTCATCCCGGTCGAGCAGGCGCGCAGCTTCGTCGAGCGGATGCGCGCAACGTCGCATTCTATGGTCGGCTACCTGGAGTTGCCGGGGGCGGGCCACGGCTTCGACCTCATCGACGGCGAGCGGGCCGGCGTGGCGGCACATGCGACATCGCTGTTCCTCAACCAGGTCTATCGCAGCAGGGCGGTCGGGGCGAAAGAGGTCATCTGAGCCCCTGAGTCGCTGCCGCTGAGTAGGGTCCCCCCAATGGGGAAGACGCAGCGTAAGGCGCAGCGGTGAAACGGCTCAGCGGCTGGGATGCGGTGCTGCTCTACAGCGAAGCGCCCAACGTGCACATGCACACCATCAAGGTCGCGGTCATCGAGCTCGACGAGGGCAGTCGCGGCTTCACCATCGACGCGTTTCGCGAGGTCATCGCCGGGCGGATGGACAAGCTGGTTCCGCTCGGCTACCAGCTGATCGACGTCCCGCTGAAGTTCCACCATCCGATGTGGCAGGAGAACTGCGACGTCGATTTCACCTACCACATCCGGCCCTTCCAGCTGGCCGCCCCGGGCGGTCGTCGCGAGCTCGACGAGGCGATCGGACAGATCGCCGGGACCCCGTTGGACCGCGACCGACCGCTGTGGGAGATGTACTTCGTCGAAGGCCTGGCCAACGAGCGCATCGCGGTGGTGGTCAAGATCCACCATGCGCTGGCTGACGGTGTGGCGTCGGCGAACCTGATGGCCGCCGGCATGGACCTGATGCCGACACCGCAAGTCGGCTCGTACACCCCGGATCCCGAACCCTCCAAGCGCGAGTTGCTGACGTCGGCGTTTGCCGATCACATGCGCCACATCGCGCGTATCCCGGCGACGCTGCGGTACACCGCGCAGGGATTGGGGCGGGTACGACGCAGCTCGCGCAAGCTCTCGCCGGAACTGACCATGCCGTTCACCCCGCCGCCGACTTTCATGAACCACAAGATCACCCCGGAGCGCATGTTCGCCACCGCCACACTGGCATTGGCCGACGTGAAGGAGACCGGAAAAAAGCTCAACGCGACGATCAACGACATGGTGCTGGCCATGTCCACCGGGGCGCTGCGGACCTTGCTGTTGCGCTACGACGGCCAAGCCGAACCGCTGCTGGCGTCGGTCCCGGTCAGCTTCGACTTCTCGCCGGAACGGATCTCCGGCAACCGCTTCGCCGGGATGATGGTGGCGCTGCCGGCCGACTCCGACGACCCGCTGGAACGGGTGCGGCTCTGTCACGAGAACGCGGTCTCGGCGAAGGAAGGCCACCGGCTGATGGGCGAGGAGTTGATCGCCCGCTGGGCGGCCTATATGCCGCCGGCCGGCACGGAAGCCGTCTTCCGGTGGCTGTCCAACCGCGACGGGCAGAACAAGGTCCTCAACCTGAACATCTCCAACGTGCCCGGGCCGCGCGAACGCGGCCGAGTGGGCGGTGCCCTGGTCACCGAGATCTACTCGGTGGGCCCGTTGACCGCCGGCAGCGGGCTGAATATCACCGTGTGGAGCTACGTCGACCAGCTCAACATCTCGGTGCTCTCCGACGGCTCGACCGTCAAGGACCCGCACGAGGTGACCGAGGCGATGATCGCCGACTTCATCGAAATACGCAGGGCGGCAGGGATTTCCAAGGGTCTCACGGACGTGCCGGAGGCGATGGCTGAGGCTTGATCAAGGCCTGACCAAAGCCTTGATCCGTGCCGCGACGGGCGGCCGTTACCATCAGCACCGTGAGCGACGAAGCCCAAAACACCGAACCCGAGGTCCTGGTCGAGCAGCGCGACCGGATTCTCCTCATCACCATCAACCGGCCGAAGGCCAAAAATGCGGTCAACGCGGCGGTCAGCCACGCACTGGCCGACGCCATGGATCGTCTCGACGGCGACGCCGGCCTATCGGTGGCGGTGCTGACCGGCGCGGGCGGCTCGTTCTGTGCGGGGATGGATCTCAAGGCGTTCGCACGGGGCGAAGTACCCCTCGTCGAGGGCCGCGGTATGGGCTTCACCGAACGTCCGCCGGACAAGCCGCTGATCGCGGCGGTGGAGGGATTTGCCCTGGCCGGCGGCACGGAGCTGGCCCTGGCCACCGACCTGATCGTGGCCGCCAGGGACTCGGCCTTCGGCATTCCCGAGGTCAAGCGGGGTCTGGTGGCCGGCGGCGGGGGATTGTTGCGGCTGCCCACGCGCATCCCGTATGCAATCGCCATGGAGCTGGCGCTGACCGGTGAGAACCTGTCCGCCGAACGCGCGCACGACCTGGGGCTGGTCAACGTGCTGGCCGAGCCGGGCCAGGCCCTGGACGCCGCGATCGCGCTGGCCGAAAAGATCGCCGGCAACGGGCCGCTGGCGGTGGCCGCCACCAAGCGGATCATCGTCGAGTCCCGCGGCTGGACCCCGGAGTCCATGTGGGCCGAGCAGAACAAGATCCTGATGCCGGTGTTCTCGTCGAACGACGCCAAGGAGGGCGCGATTGCGTTCGCCGAGAAGCGCGCGCCCCGTTGGACGGGCACTTAACCGAGGCGGGGCGGTCTCGGACGATCAGTTACACTACGGCCTAGATTTGTAAAGGGCCGGAGACGCAGTAAGGATCGAGGATGAGCGTTTCGTTGCTGCTCGAGATGGCCGCGTCGAGCAACCCTCACCGCACGGCCATTGTGTCCGAAGGGGCGTCCGGCTCCCTGCGGTTGACGACGCAGCAGCTCAGCGACCTCGCCGACGGCGGCGCGGGGGTGATCGCGGGCTCGGGCGCCCAGCACGTCGTCTACATCGGCACCGGCGGTGCCATGCTGCCTGTCCTGATCTTCGCCTCGGCGCGCGCCGGGATGGCGTTCACCCCGCTCAACTACCGACTGTCGGCCGACGGTCTCCGGGCGCTGATCGACCGACTGCCCGAGCCCCTGGTGATCGTCGACGCGCGCTACCGCGACGCGGTCGGGGATGCTTCGGGAAGGGTGCTGGAGTCCGGCGAGTTCCTGGAGGCCGCGCGCAGCGCCGAGCCCGCTTCTGATGGTCTCGCGTTCCCCGACCCGGACTCCGTGGCGATCGTGCTGTTCACCTCGGGCACCACGTCGCAGCCCAAAGCCGTCGAGCTGTCCCACAACAACCTCACCAGCTACATCACCAGCACAGTCGACTTCGAGTCGGCCCGCGCGGAAGACGCCGCGCTGATCTGTGTGCCGCCCTATCACATCGCCGGGGTGAGCGCGGCGCTGTCCAACCTGTACGCCGGCCGCAAGATGGTCTACCTGCCCAACTTCGACGCTGATGAATGGGTGCGGCTGGTTAACGCCGAGGGGGTCACCACCGCGACGGTGGTGCCTACCATGCTGGACCGCATCGTCACGGTGCTGGAGGCAGGCGGACACGAGCTGCCGTCGCTGCGCAACCTCGCCTACGGCGGATCGAAGGTCGGCCTGCCGCTGGTGCGCCGCGCGCTGGAACTGTTGCCCGGCGTCGGCTTCGTCAACGCCTACGGCCTGACCGAGACCAGCTCGACGATCGCGGTGCTGACCCCCGACGACCACCGCGCGGCGCACTCTGCATCTGAGGCCGCCGTCATCAAGCGGCTGGGCTCGGTGGGGCAGCCGGTGCCCGGCATCGAGCTGGAGATCCGCGACGACGAGGGCAACGTGGTTGGTCCGGGGGAGACCGGCGAGCTTTTCGTGCGAGGCGAACAGGTCTCCGGCCGTTACACCGGGATCGGCTCAGTGCTCGACGAAAACGGTTGGTTCCCAACCAAAGACATCGCGATGCTCGACGACGAGGGCTACCTGTTCATCGGCGGGCGCAGCGACGACACCATCATCCGCGGCGGGGAGAACATCGCACCCGCCGAGCTGGAGGAGGTGCTGATCGAGCACCCGCACGTGCACGACGTCGCGGTGGTCGGAGTCGAGGATCCGCAGTGGGGCCAGGCGATCGTCGCCGTGGTGGTGCCGCAACCGGGCGTCGACCCCGATCCCGAGGAACTTCGCGAACACGTCCGCAAAACTCTGCGCGGGTCCCGCACGCCGGACCGAGTAGTGTTTCGCGACGAGCTGCCCACGACTCCCACCGGCAAGGTACTTCGCCGGGAAATCATCGAGACGCTAGAAGGACTACACGCATGATCAAGAACGGAACCCGTCTGGCCAGCCAGGTTTGTGACACCCAGGTCATCGTGGTCAGGAGCAGCGACAGCCTCGACGACCTGCGTTGTGGTGGTCTGCCGATGGTGCCGGTCGGCGGCGAGCGCTCCGGCGAACTCGACCCGGCATTCTCCGGCGGCACCGTGATGGGCAAGCGCTACGTCGACGAAACCGGCGCCGAGGTGCTGGTGACCAAGCCCGGCGCGGGCAGCCTGAGCGTCGGACAGACCGCGCTGTCGCTCAAAGAGGTCAAGCCGCTGCCCGCCAGCGACTGATGGCCCGGTAAAGGACGTTCGACCCGGCAGTCCCCGTGGGCCCCGAACAGCGCACCGCGATTGCCGCCCTTGCCGGGCGTTCCGCAGGCCAGGGTGTCCCCGCCGTCGCCGCCGTTGCTGAAGAGTCCGGCGCTGCCGCCGGCGCCGCCGGAGCTGCTATTGAAGCCCGCAACTCCGGCGCCGCCGGCACCCCCTGAGCCGCCATTGCCGCCCAGCAATCCGCCGTCGGCGCCCCACCCCAAAGGCCCAGCAGCCTATGCGGATCAACGAAAAATAGCGGAATCTGTGTTGCCGAGCAATTGGTGTCGGCCGAAATGTCCGGTAAACCGGACGGTACGTTCAGGCAGCCGATCGAAACGCCGGCAGACTGCGAATGTCCTTGCCTTGATGAGGAATTCGGGGCGCACGCCGGCTGAGAGCCTTTGGTTTGTTAAAAATTTGCGGCGGATGTGAACCGCGCTACGGCGATTGCCGGGCGACGAATTCCCTTGCCTTGATGAGGAATTCGAGTTGGTCGCCCACTTGGCGCAGCGGGGCCGTGCTGCGGGTCGAGCGGCACAACACGATGGCGCCCTCCAGGGCCGCGATCGACGTCACCGACAGCGACGCCGCATCCGCTTCGCTGAATCCGTCGGAGACGAACGCCCGGGTGAGCGCGGTGCACCAGCGGCCCAGGATGGCGCCGGCGTCGGAGCAGAGTTGAGGTTCGTCGTCGGCCGACACCAGCGCGGCGGCGACGACGGGACACCCGGCATTGAAGCCGCCGTCGAGCAGTCGGCGCTCCCAATACTCGACGAACTTGCGCACCAGGACCTTGGCGCCGCGGTCCGCGGCGTCGTCGATGATTTCGGTGATGGAGTCGCCCGCGTACCGCAGCGCCTCAATCAGAATCTGATTGCGGCCCTCGGGGAAGTGGTGGTACACGGAGCCGCGCGGGGCGCCGCTGTGTGCCAGCACCGCGTCGATGGTCACGCCCGCCGCGCCGCGCTCACGCATTACCTCGGCGGCGCTGATCAACATTTTTTGGCGGGTGTCGCCGCGCTTGGATGTCGGGGTCGGAGCGGCGTCCGGGCAGGGCGATGTCACGCGGCGTTGGAGTGCCGCAGCGTCTGCCAGTTCACATTGCGCGGATTGAACCTGAAGGGCCGACGACGTAGGTCGGGGATCTCGCGGCTGTAATGATAGCCCGCGACGTTGAGCTCGATGATCCACATGGCTTTCTCCCAGCATGTACCCAAGAATATGCTGAGAACCATATAAGACGGCGGTTAAGTAAGCAAGTTTTATCGGCTAAGCAACATGGCCCACCAGAGCAAATACGGTGTGGCGTTCGTCACTCGTATGGCACATGGTGAGCGTAAGCAATTAGTTTCTATGCTCTATTGCATAATAGTCTGATCTGCGATTGACTTTGTCGATGACCAGCGCGCCTGCCTTGCCGAACCTCGAAACCGTCTCCCTGCAGCGGGACGGGTACGTCCTGCAGATCGGACTGAACCGGCCGCGCAAACGCAATGCCTTCGACCGGGCGATGCTGGCCGACCTGTCCCGCGCCTACGGGCTGCTGGAGTCGGATGACTCGCTGCGCGCCGGGGTGTTGTTCGCGCACGGCGAGCACTTCACCGGCGGTCTGGACCTTGTCGACGTGGGTCCGTCCGTCGCGGCGGGGGAGTTGGAGTTCCCCGAGGACGGCCGGGATCCGTGGCGACTGGACGGACCGTGGACCACGCCGCTGGTGGCCGTCGCGCACGGCTGGTGCATGACGCTGGGCATCGAATTGCTGCTGGCCGCCGACATTCGCATCGCGGCGACCGGCACGCGGTTCACCCAACTCGAAGTTCAGCGCGGCATCTATCCCTTCGGCGGCGCGACGATCCGGCTTCCCCGCGAGGCCGGGTGGGGCAACGCCATGCGCTGGCTGCTCACCGGCGACGAGTTCGACACCGCCGAGGCGCACCGCATCGGGCTGGTCCAGGAGGTGGCCGCCGACGCCGACGCTGCCTTAGCGCGGGCGCGCGAGATCGCGCACACTATCGCCGAGCGCGCCGCGCCGCTGGGCGTGCGGGCCACCCTCGCGTCCGCGCAGCTGGCGCGCACCGAGGGTGAGGCGGCCGCGATCGCCCGCCTGCGCCCCGCCGTGGCGGAGCTGTTCGCCAGCGAAGATGCCGCCGAAGGCGTGCAGTCCTTCATCGAACGACGGCAGGCGCAATTCCAGGGCCGCTAGCGGCTGGCAACCGTCGAACGTCACGCTGGCGTGACACTCGCGCTCGACCGTCACTCTGGCGTGACGCTCGGCGGGCAGGCCTAGCTACTCTACGGTGTAGCCCATCGGCATCAGCACGCTCTTCTGCTGGGTGAAATGCTCGACGCCCTCGGGGCCGTTCTCGCGCCCGATGCCCGAGTTCTTGTACCCGCCGAACGGGCAGCACGGGTCGAACGCATACCAGTTGATCGCATACGTCCCGGTCCGGATCTGCTCCGAGATCTCAATGCCGCGAGGCACATTGGTGGTCCACACGCTGCCGGCCAGGCCGTACGACGAGTCGTTGGCGATCTTGATCGCCTCGTCCTCGGTCTCGTAGGGAATGATGCTCAGCACCGGACCGAAGATCTCCTCTTGGGCGATAGTCATCTTGTTGTCGACGTCGGCGAACACCGTGGGCTGCACGAAGAAGCCGCCGTCCAGCCCCTCGGGACGGCCGCCGCCGCACACCAGCCGCGCGCCCTCCTCGATGCCCTTGGCGATGTAGCCCTCGACCCGGGCGCGCTGCTTCTCCGAGATCAGCGACCCGATCTGGGCGGCCGGGTCGTCCGGCTTCCCGACCGGCAGCATCTGCACGAAATTGCTTACGGCGTCCACGATTTCGTCGTAGCGCGACCGTGGCGCCAGGATGCGGGTCTGGCCCACGCAGGCCTGTCCGGTGTTCATGATCCCGGAGAACACCAGCATCGGGACCGCGGAGGCCAGGTCGACATCCTCTAGGACGATGGCCGCCGATTTGCCGCCGAGCTCCAGGGTGCAGGGCTTGAGCAGCTCGGCCGCGCGGCGGCCGATCTCCTTGCCGACGCCCGAGCTGCCGGTGAAGGTGAACAGGTCGACATCGCGGTTGGACGTCAGCGCCTGGCCGGTCTCGATCCCACCGGGCACCACCGACAGCACGCCCTCGGGCAGGCCGGCCTCGACGAATATGTCCGCCAAAGCGTTTGTGGTCAGTGGTGTTTCGGCCGCCGGCTTGAGCACGATCGTGCAGCCGGCCAGCAGCGCCGGGCCCAGCTTGTTGACCGCCAGGAACAGCGGCACGTTCCATGCCACGATCGCGCCGACCACGCCGATCGGTTCGCGATGGACGATGGTCTGCCCGTAGGACCCGTTGCGGATCTCGCGCCACTTGACCTGGTCGACGGCGGGGCCGGCGAAGAAGTTCATCGCCCCCATCGAACCCATCCAGTGCATGGTTTCGATCGTGGTCGGCGGCTGGCCGGTTTCGGCTGCGAGCAGCGAGCTCAGCAGCTCTTTGCGCTCCTCCATCAGCTTCACCACGTTCGCGATGACGGCCGCGCGATCCTTCGGCGGCGTCGTCGGCCACGGGCCGTTGTCGAAGGCGGCGCGCGCCGCGGCGACCGCCGCGTCAACGTCGGCCCCCGCCGCCATCGGCACCTTGCCGACGTACTCGCCGGTCGCAGGACAGTGCACCTCGATGACTTCGGAGGTCGACGGCTCGGTCCACTTGCCGCCAATGAAGAGTTTGTCGTATTCGGTCTTAGCTTCTGTCTTCACGTCGCTCATGGCCGTCGAGCCTACCCAAGCCGAAGCAAAACGAGAACATGTTCATTCTCGCGGCTGAAGCACCAGCACCAGATTGCTCACTGTGAACTCGCGTAGCACCGGCACCGACGTCAGCCCCCACGCCCATCGAGGGTGGTAGCGGGGGAATGCGGCGACCAGGGCCCCGGTGTTCTCGGCCCAGCTCAGACCGTCGGCGGCGGATACCGCGAACAACGACGACCCGTAGTTGTTTTTGGCGGGATGGCCGTGTTTGCGCGCATACCGTGCCGCGGCGCGCTCGCCGCCCAGGTAATGGGTCAGACCCATTTCGTGTCCACCGAACGGGCCCAGCCAGACGGTGTAGGACAGCACGGCCAACCCGCCCGGCCTGGTTACCCGCAGCAGCTCGGCGCCGAGCTGCCACGGCCGCGGCACGTGTTCGGCGACATTGGACGACAGGCAGATGTCGACCGAGTCGTCGGCGAACGGCAGCGCCATGCCCGACGCGCGCACGAACGTCCCGGCTTCGCGTTCGAAAGCCATTCCAGCGGAATGCATTTCGCTTGGGTCCGGCTCCGCACCGACGTACCGAAGGCCCGCGTCGGCGAAGGCCGTCGCGAAGTATCCGGGCCCGCCGCCGACGTCGAGCACCGTGCGACCGGCCGGGTCTTCGCCGTGGACGCCCCGCCACAGATCACCGACCATCGCCGCGGTATCGGCCGCCAGCGCGCCGTAGAACCGGGCCGGGTCGGACTGTTCGTAGCGGAACTCCGAGAGCAGCCGCACCGAGCGGGCGAGCGTGGCCCGCTGCGCGAAGAGGTCGGTCGCCGCCACCGACCACACCCTACGGCTAGGCTGTCGAACAATGTCTGGTCTCCGCTCCGTACTGTTGCTGTGCTGGCGCGATACCGGGCACCCGCAGGGCGGCGGCAGCGAAACCTACCTGCAGCGCATCGGCGCGCAACTCGCGGCGTCTGGCGTCGACGTCACACTGCGCACCGCCCGGTATGCCGGTGCGCCGCGAAACGAAATCGTCGATGGCGTGCGAATCAGTCGCGCCGGCGGGCGGTACTCCGTGTACGTCTTGGCGTTGCTGGCGATGGCCTTGAGACTCGGGCCGCTGCGACGGCCCGACGTGGTCGTTGATACCCAGAACGGCTTGCCATTTCTGGCCCGGCTGATCTACGGCCGGCGGGTGGCGGTGCTGGTGCATCACTGCCATCGCGAGCAGTGGCCGGTGGCCGGGCCGGTGCTCGGTCGGCTCGGCTGGTTTATCGAGTCGCGATTGTCGCCCCGGGTGAACCGGCGCAATCAGTACGTCACGGTCTCGCTGCCGTCGGCTCGCGACCTGGTCGCCCTCGGCGTCGACCACGAGCGGATCGCGGTGGTGCGCAACGGTCTCGACGAAGCGCCGACGCATACGTTGTCCGGCCCGCGTGCGGCCGCGCCGCGAGTGGTGGTGCTCTCGCGGCTGGTGCCGCACAAGCAGATCGAGGATGCGTTGGAGGCGGTCGCCGAACTGCGATCCCGGATACCGGACCTGCACCTCGATATCATCGGCGACGGATGGTGGCGACGGAGACTCGTCGACCATGCACGCCGGCTGGGCATGGCCGACGCGGTGACTTTCCACGGCCACATCGACGACGTCACCAAACATCATGTGCTGCAACATTCTTGGGTGCATGTGCTGCCTTCGCGCAAGGAGGGCTGGGGTCTGGCGGTGGTGGAGGCCGCACAGCACAACGTGCCCACCGTCGGCTACCGATCCTCCGGCGGACTGTCTGACTCGATCGTCGACGGAGTCACCGGGATCTTGGTGGACAACCATGCGGAGCTGGTGGATCGCCTAGAGCAACTGCTCTGCGACCCGGTTCTTCGTGACCAGCTTGGTGCCAAGGCGCAGGCACGCAGCGTCGAATTCTCTTGGACGCAAAGCGCCGACGCGATGCGCACGGTGCTGGAAGCCGTGCAAGCCGGCTCGCTGGTCACCGGCCTGGTTTAGCTGACCATTACCCTCTTTCGAAAAGCGATGGCGCATTAGGTATTACCGTCCGCTAGTCGAAATCGAACAGGTCGCCTAGTCCTCGGTCAGTTCTCTCCGAAAGCTTTTGCAACAACCCAGTGATTCATCGACACGCGCTGTTCAGCGGCTTCGATGACGAGCCCCGCGTGTAGCGCCGGCGAGGTCCTCACCATGAACTTGCCGCTATGTTGCCGTTCGGTGAGCTACGCGGGCACTTCGTCGCCATCTGCTGTCCGCTCGGCGAGATACTCGTCGACGGCGTGCTCGACAGCGGCAGTGGCCTCCTGCAGGCTCAACGCCCAGCAGGTCAGCCACGGCAATTCAATACACCGGAGCAACGTATTCGCCGCGCACAGGCCACCATTCCGCGCGGTAGGTGTAGTCGTTCACGCTCGCTCGCGTGATATCGCACGCGCCATCGGGTTTTGTCTCCTCGCCGAGAGACGCCAGCGTTTCACAAGGAGCAAAGCACGTCACTTCAGCGTGCGGCGCGCTCCCGTGACTACCGCACCTGCCCCACACCCAACCAGCAACGCCAGCCACACCCAGTGCGCGGCCATGGTCGCCCGGTGGCGGGCAGAGGACGCTCCGGCAGACCCGCCGCCGATCCGATACAGCGCCAGCGAGCCGTCGCGGTACACCGGCGAGAGCCGGTCCAGGGTGCGCCCCGACGCACCCATGTCGCCAGGCGAGCCGGCCTCCACGACCAGCCACGCCACCCCGGCCGACGCCAACGCCGACGGGTCGGGGCCGCCCAACAACAACTCCTGCACAGAACGGGCGTGCGCACCCTCCCCGGGCACGGTCACCCCGGCAATGTCCAGGTCGCCGGTGGCCAGCACATCGCCGCGGACCCAGCGCTGCAACGGATCCAGAACCGGCGCCGAACCCGACCACGGAAACCGCCGCATGGTGCCGGCGGGCAACACCGCGACCGGGCCGGGCTGATCGTTGATCGCCGCCGCGACGGCCGCCCATCCCGCCGGATAGTGCATGGACGAAACACGGCCCCACACCCCCCAGGCCAGGTCGGGCAGCGCCAAGATCAACACCAGGCAGCAGGCCAACGCCGCCCCGGAAAGCCGCAGCCACCGCCCCAGTGTGACCACCGCGCCGGCGCCGGCAAGCGCATATCCCGGCATCGCCAGCGCCACCCACTTCTGCCCGTCGCGCAGCACCCCGAGGCCAGGGACGGCGTCCACTACCGCGCTCAGCAGATGCAGGCCGGGACCCGTCGCCAAACAGGACGGCACCACCACGGCCACCGCTGCCAGCACCAGCAGCGGCACCGCCGCGGGCCGTCGCACGACGGCCGGCAATCCGGCCGCCACCACACAGAGCAGCACCACAGCCGATACCACCGCGAAAAGCGTTGTCCGCGAATCGGGTACAGCCTGACCGTTCCAGATCCCGCCGAGACTGGCGAGGCTGACCAGGGTGCCCAGACCGGGTTCGGCGCGCGGCGCAAACACCCTTACCCCGGGCCCGGCGGTGGGGGCGCTCAACGAGCCCGCCACCGCAGCCGTCAGCCATGGCAGCGCCGCCACCACCGCCACACCCAATGCCGCGGCAGCGCAGAAAAGACGCGGCCGGCCCGCACCGGGGGCTGCGACGCAGACCAGCGCGACCGTCGCGGCCAGCAGCAGTCCGGTGGGGGTCAATCCGGCCACCGTAACCCAGAACCCCAGCCCATAGAACGCGCCACCGGAAGACCGCAACCGCAGCATCGCCGTCGCAATCCACGGCAGACATCCGTAGCCGACGAGCAGGCTCCAATGGCCCTGCAGTAGCCGCTCGGCCACATAGGGATTCCAGATCGCCACCGTGATCGCCACGAACTGGCCGCCGGCACCGGCCGAGGGCAGCACAACGGCCACCAACCGCGCCGCGCCCCACCCCGCCAGCCACAACCCCAATACCAGCAGCGCCTTCACCACAACACCGCCGTCAATCACGGAAGACGCCAGCGCCACGGCGAAATCCTGTGGCGTCGCCCGCGGCGCCGACGTCAATCCCAACGCGGTATCGGACACATACGACCGCGGTGTGGAGACCGCGTCGCGCAGCAGCAAATACCCGGGCCTCAACAGCGGCGCCAGCACGAGCAGCGCCAGGAACAACGCATACCCCGGCCGGGCCATGCTGGCCCGCATAGAACTAGTCCCCAGACTCCGGCTCCGGCGGCTCCGGAGCAGGCGGAGCCGACTCTCCGGAATCCAGCTCGGGCGCACTCGGATCTTCGCCGGGACGCTGCGTGGGCAGCTTCTCGGTCTCGGCCTCGGCGCCGGGCACTCGATCTGGTGCGCGGCCGAATTCCTGGTCGTCGACGTCGTGGCCGGGCTCGGCGAGCGCGCTCTCGGTCCGCAGGCTGAACGAGGCGAGCAGCGCGCCGCCGATCAGCGCGATCAGGCCGATGGCGGTGAAGGTGATCGGCAGCACCCGCGACCACAGCGCCAGCCGGTCGCGCTCGTCGCGAGCGGCGTTCACTTGCGATTCGACGGTGTCTTGCGTCGAGGTGAGCTTGTAATCGGCCAGCGTGACCTCGGGCTTCAGCGGGTCGCGGGCGAAGTAGTGGTTGGCGTGATCGGATTCCTTGATGATGGTGCCGGTCACCGGGTCCACCCAGAATGTCCGCTGCGCGGCGTAGTAGCGGACCATGGTGATCTGCTCGGCGGGGTCACCGCCCTGCAGGCCCCACATCGCCGCGGAGGCGGTGACCTTGCCGTCCTCGTCGCCGGCGTACAGCGACGGGTAGGTGACCGGACCCACCAGCTTGCCGTCGTCGTTGTAGCCGACGCTCTGGATGAAGCGGTAGGTGGTCAGGCCGTTGACGTCTTCCTGGCCTTGGTAGTTGACGTCAAAAGCCTTCTGCGCGATCGGGTCGAAAAACGGATACGTCTTCTTCTCGGTGTGGAACGGAAAGCGGTAGGACAGCCCGTCGTGGCGCAACGGGATAGCGGTCGGCGGGTTCTCGTCGTTGATGCTGCGCGGTTTCTGCACCGAGCCGCCGGTGTGAGTGTCGTCCGAGACGGCCAGCGCGGTTTTGCGGTTCATCGTCACGGTGTCGACGATCGCCAGCAGCAGCCCGCTGTCCTTCTGCTTGTCGGTGCGCCGGACCGAGGTGCCCGCCTGCAGCGTGACGACGTCGGTGTTGGCCGGCGACTCGACGGTGATTTGTTGCTGAGACGCCAGCGGCACGTTCTGGTTGATGACGACGTGGTCGCCGGACAACGACGCCGAGTCCAGCGCGGTTCCGGACCCGTCGCTGACCAGCGTGGTGTCGATGTTGAGCGGGATCTTGGTGATTCTGCTACTGGTGTACGTCGACAACAGCAACGCGGCGATCAACAGGGCGGCTCCGAGTCCGATGGTCCCGCATGCGGCGAACCGCAACATGACGGCTCGGTTCACGTGGCGTGACCTCCTTTAGGAAGGACTCCTCGGTCGCCAGCCTGACCAAGCAGCGAAGCAAAACCCGTTCGACCCTAACAGCAACAGCTGCAGGCAGACTGTGATGGTGACCGATGGCCGCCAGGTGGGTGGTACCCGAAATTTCCTCCCTGCCGTCGAGGGTATGCGCGCCTGCGCGGCCATGGGTGTGGTGGTCACCCACGTCGCATTTCAGACCGGGCACTCCAGCGGTGTCGCCGGCCGACTGTTCGGTCGCTTCGACCTCGCGGTCGCGGTGTTTTTCGCGCTGTCGGGATTTTTGCTGTGGCGCGCGCACGCCGCGGCGGCCCGGAACCTGGCCGCCCGCCCGGCCACCAGCCACTACCTGCGATCCCGGGTGGTCCGCATCATGCCGGCCTATGTGGTGGCCGTCGCGGTGATCCTGACCCTGCTGCCCGACGCCGATCACGCCAGCCTGACCGTGTGGTTGGCAAACCTGACGCTCACCCAGATCTATGTGCCGCTCACCCTGACCGGCGGCCTGACCCAGATGTGGAGCCTGTCGGTCGAGGTCACCTTCTATCTGGCGCTGCCCATCCTGGCGTTGCTGGCCCGCCGTGTCCCGGTGCGCATGCGGGTTCCGGCGATCGCCGCCCTGGGCGTCCTCAGCTGGGCCTGGGCCTGGCTGCCCCTCCATACCGAGTCCGGCGTCAACCCGCTCAACTGGCCGCCGGCCTTCTTCTCCTGGTTCGCCGCGGGCATGCTGCTGGCCGAGTGGGTGCACAGCCCGATCGGACTGTCGCACCGGTTGGCCCGCCATCGGGTGCCGATGGCGGTGCTGGCCGTGCTGGCCTATCTGGTGGCGGCCTCCCCGTTGGCCGGCCCAGCCGGGCTGGCGGTCGGCAGCGACTTGCAGTTCGCCGTGAAGACGGCCATGGGCGCGGTGGTGGCGTGGGCGCTGGTGGCGCCGCTGGTGCTGGACCGCTCCGATACGGCGCACCGGCTGCTGGGCAGCACCGTGATGGTCACGCTGGGTCGCTGGTCCTACGGGCTGTTCATCTGGCACCTGGCCGCGCTGGCCATGGTGTTCCCGGTGATCGGGACCTTCCCGTTCACCGGCCGGATGCCGACGGTGCTGATACTGACGCTGATCTTCGGCTTCGCGATCGCGGCCGTCAGCTACGGCCTGGTCGAGTCACCCGCCCGAGAAGCCTTGCGGCGCTGGGAGAAACGGGCGCAGCTGCAACCGCTCATCGACGCTGAGGCGGACTCAATCGCGCCATGATCTCGTCGCGCACCTTCGAGCGCCGCGCCTTGCCGGCGTCGTCGCGCAGCGGGGTGTCGACGAACTCGACCATGTGCGGCACCTTGTACGACGAAATGTTCTCGTGCAGAAACCCTTTGACGCCCTTCGCATCGAGCGACGACCCCTCGGCCGTGTGCACAAGGGCGTAGGGCACCTGGCCGAGATCGCCGGAGTTCGGGTCCGGCACGCCGACTACCAGACACGACAGCACGTCCGGGTGTGCCGAGAGCGCGCTCTCGATCTCGGCTGGATAGACGTTGCGCCCGCCGACGGTGAACATGTCGACCCGGCGGTCCGACAGGTAGAGAAACCCGTCTTCGTCGAAATAGCCGAGATCGCCCAGCGAGTCCCAGCCGTCGCGGCTCTTCGCCGCGACGCCGACGTAGCGGTACGTCGGCGCGCTGCCGGGGGAGGGCCGCATGTAGATCTCGCCGACCACACCGGGCGGGCAAGGATTGCCTTCGTCGTCAAGGACTTTCATCTCCCCGGCGACCACGACGCCGACCGAGCCGCGGTGGGTCAGCCACTGATCGCCGGAGACGAAGGTGAGCGCTTGTAATTCGGTGCCGCCGTAGAGTTCCCAGACGACTTCGGGACCGACGAGGTTGATCCACGCCTCCTTGATGGCAGGCGGGCATGGCGCCCCCATGTGCCAGAACCGCCGCAGCGAAGACAAGTCGTAGGCCCCCGGGTCGGCGTGGTAGACCGGCAGCGTCCGCTGCATGATCGTCGGTACCGTCGTCAGGAATGTGACGCGATGATCGGTGATCAGCCGCAGGAACTGTTGCGGGTCGAACCGGCTCATCACCACCAGGTGGTGGCGCATCAGCAAAGCGATTGTCGCGGTGGTGAATCCGGTGTTGTGTGACAGCGGAATCGACATCAGGGTGGTGTCGCCCTCCTGCGCCCCGAGTGGATAGCCGATGGCGGCCGGTATCCGGCTGTCACCGCCGGATTCGATGAGCTTGGGCCGACCGGTGCTGCCGCCCGACCCCATCGCTTTCCATACTGGCGACACGGCTTCGGGCAACCCGGCGTCGGACACCGCCGGATCGGGAGTGAAACCAGCTGGTACGTTCGGTATCTGAGAATGCTCACGTCCCACGAGCAACGCCGGCGGCCGCAACTCCAACAGTCCCTGCAGCTCTGCTTCGGGTAACCGTGCAGACAGCGGCTGCGGCACCGCGCCTAGCTTCCAGCACGCGACCGCGGCCTGGATCCACTCGATCGAGTTCGGCAACACCATGGTCACGTAGTCGCCGATGCCGACCCCCCTCGAGGCGTAGGCCCGGGCCAACCTGTTCGTCGATGAGTCGAGCTCGGCGCGGGTGAGGGTGACCCCGTCGCAGGTGACGGCCGACTCGTCGGGGGCGAGGGCGGCCAGCGCCGAGATCTGCGCCCCAATCGGCGGAACCGGGTCACGCTGGGTCATTTAATAAGCACCCGTCTGCTCGAAGATGCGACGCGGATTGTCCACCAGCATGGCGTTCAGCTGCTCGTCGGTGACACCACGCTGCTTGAGCGCGGGGAGCACGTCGTTGTGGATGTGCAGGTAGTGCCAGTTCGGCATCAGCTGCGCCGAGGCTTCCTCGGGCAGCGCGTCGAAGTAGCAGTTGGCGTCGTGCGAGAGCACCATCTTGTCGGCGTGCCCGCGCTCGCACAGCGTCGCCACGATGTTCACCCGGTCCTCGAAGGACGAGATCGCATCGATGCCGAACCGGTCCATCCCCAGGTAGGACCCGGCCGCGATGAGCTCCTCGAGGTAACCGACGTCGGTGCTGTCGCCGGAGTGCCCGATCACCACCCGGCTCAGGTCGACGCCCTCCTCCTCGAAGATGCGCTGCTGCTCGAGCCCGCGCCGCAAGCCCGCATGCGTGTGCGTGGAGATCGGCACCCCGGTGCGCTTGTGCGCTTGCGCCACGGCGCGCAACACCCGCTCGACACCCGGCGTGACGCCAGGCTCGTCGGTGGCGCACTTGAGGATCCCCGCCTTGATGCCGGTGTCGGCGATACCCTGCTCGATGTCGCGGACGAACATGTCGGTCATGATCTCCGGACCGCCGAGCAGCCCGCCCGGACCCTCGTAGTGGAATCGGAACGGCACGTCGTTGTAGGTGTAAAGTCCGGTCGCCACAACGATATTCAATTCGGTGGCCGCCGCCACCCGGGCGATGCGCGGGATGTAGCGGCCCAGCCCGATCACGGTGAGGTCCACGATGGTGTCCACACCGCGGGCCTTGAGTTCGTTGAGCCGGGCGATCGCGTCGGTCACCCGCCTTTCCTCGTCGCCCCAGGCTTCCGGATAATTCTCGGCGATTTCGGTGGTCATGATGAAGACGTGTTCGTGCATGAGCGTGACGCCCAGATCGGCGGTATCGATGGTTCCGCGCGCGGTGCTTAGTTCTGACACGTACCTGATGCTAAGTCGCTGAGGCGGTTCACCAACAGGGCGGTTTGCGCTACGTTGCCCTCATGCTGCTCAATCCCAACCGGTTGCAACGCAAATACCCAGACGCGCGCTCGGGGGAGATCATGGCCGCGACCGTGGACTTCTTCGAGTCCCGCGGTAAGGCGGTGCTCAAGCACGACGACCACGAGAGGGTGTGGTACTCCGACTTTCTCAACTTCATCGCCAAGGAACGCATCTTCGCGTCCCTGTTGACACCCTCCGAGTACGGTGCCAGCGATTGTCGTTGGGACACCTACCGGATCAGTGAATTCGCCGAGATCATCGGCTTCTATGGGCTGAGCTACTGGTACCCCTTCCAGGTGACCGCGCTGGGCCTGGGCCCGATCTGGATGAGCGACAACGAGGACGCCAAGCGCAAGGCCGCCGCCCAGCTGGAGCAGGGCGAGGTTTTCGCCTTCGGTCTGTCGGAGCAGCGCCACGGCGCCGACGTCTACAAGACCGACATGATCCTGACGCCGTCGGAGCACGGCTGGACGGCCAACGGCGAGAAGTACTACATCGGCAACGCCAACGTGGCCCGGATGGTGTCGACCTTCGGCAAGATCGCCGATTCGGACGAGTATGTGTTCTTTGCGGCCGACTCCCAGCATGACCGCTACGACCTGTTGAAGAACGTCGTCAACTCACAGAACTACGTGGCCAACTACGCCCTGCGCGAGTACCCGGTCACCGAGGCCGACGTGCTGCACCGCGGCATGGACGCCTTCCATGCCGCCCTCAACACGGTCAACGTCTGCAAGTACAACCTGGGCTGGGGTGCGGTCGGCATGTGCACCCACGCCATGTACGAGTCGGTCACCCATGCCGCCAACCGCTACCTGTACGGCACCGTCGTCACCGACTTCAGCCACGTGCGGCGGCTGCTCACCGACGCCTACGCGCGACTCGTCGCGATGCGGCTGGTGTGCACCCGCGCTTCCGACTACATGCGCAGCGCGTCGGCCGACGACCGGCGCTACCTCCTCTACAGCCCGCTCACCAAGGCCAAGGTCACCAGCGAGGGGGAGCGGGTCATCACCGCGCTGTGGGACGTCATCGCCGCCAAAGGCGTGGAGAAGGACACCTTCTTCGAGACGGTGGCCCGCGAGATCGGCCTGCTGCCGCGGCTGGAGGGCACCGTCCACATCAACATCGGGCTGCTGGCCAAGTTCATGCCCAACTATCTTTTCGCCCCCGACGCCGCGCTGCCCGCAATCGGCCGGCGGGACGACGCAGCCGACGACTCGTTCCTGTTCGCCCAGGGACCCACCGGCGGGTTGGGCAAGGTCCGCTTCCACGATTGGCGTGCATCGTTCGATGGGTTCACCCACCTGCCCAACGTCGCGTTACTGCGCGACCAGATCGACGTGCTCGCCGAGATGCTGGCCTCGGCCACGCCGGATGCGGTGCAGCAGAAGGACATTGACTTCGCCTTCGGCGTGGGCCAGCTCTTCGCGTTGGTGCCCTATGCGCAGCTCATCCTCGAAGAAGCCCAGATGGCGAGGGTGGACGAGCCGCTGCTCGACGAGATCTTCGCGTTGCTGGTGCGCGACTTCAACACCTACGCCGTCGAGCTGCACGACAAGGCGGCGACGACGGACGAGCAGGCCCGCTTCGCGATGCGGATGATCCGGCGCCCGGTCAACGATCGCGGCCGCTACGAGCAGGTCTGGAAGGAACACGTGCTGCCGCTCAACGGCGCCTACCAGATGCGCCCCTGAAAACCGTTGCGCGTCAAAGAATCTGCGGCCCACCCGTCAGATATCAACCCGGTGAGCGTAGCTGCACACACGTTATGCCGCAGGGAGTTTGAGCACCCGGTTGTTGTCGGCGTCGGCGATGAAGACGCCCCAACTTTCACCACGCAGCCGGTCACCAGGGGCTATTACGCTAATCAAACTGGCCGATTCTCGGCGGACAAGGTGGTGGAGTTTCACCAGGCTTTCCCTGGATTTTGGCCAGTCGTCAAAGGCGCCAGGCTTGACTGTGACGCCGATCACAGTAGAATGACCAGTGGTCATTCTCTTCAAGGGGGTTCATGCCGACGGTCACGTGGGCGCGCGTCGATCCGGCTCGTCGCGCCGCGATAGTGGAAGCCGCCGAGGCGGAGTTCGGCGCACACGGGTTCTCCGGCGGCAGCCTGAACGTCATCGCCCGGCGCGCGGGAGTCGCCAAGGGCAGCCTGTTCCAATACTTCGCCGACAAGCGCGACCTCTACGCCTTCATCGCCGACATTGCCAGCCAGCGAGTGCGCGTCTATATGGAGGAGCTCATCCGCGACCTCGACCCCAGCCGGCCGTTCTTCGAATTTCTCACCGACTGGCTGGACGGCTGGGTCGCCTACTTCGCCGATCATCCACGCGAGCGCGCGCTGCATGCCGCGGCGACCTTAGAGGTCGATACCGATGCCCGCATCAGCGTCAGCACCGTGATTCACCGTCACTACCTGGAGGTGTTGCGGCCGCTAGTGCGCGATGCTCAGGCGCGGGGCGACCTGCGTGCGGACGCTGACACCGGCGCGCTGTTGTCGTTGCTGCTGTTGATCTTTCCGCATCTGGCGCTGGCCCCTTACATGCGCGGATTGGATCCGGTCCTCGGGCTCGACGAGCCCACTGCGGAACAGCCGGCACTGGCCGTGCGCAGGCTCGTCGCGGTGCTGTCGGCGGCTTTCTCGCAGGCTGCGGCAGGTGCGGGAGTTGAAGGCGCGAAAGCCATGGAAGCTCAGGAGGTCACGTGATACGGACACATTCAGGCTCGCTCGCTGCGGGCGGCCTCAACTGGGACAGCCTGCCGTTGAAGCTGTTCGCCGGCGGCAACGCGAAGTTCTGGGATCCGGCCGACATCGACTTCTCCCGCGACCGCGCCGACTGGGAGAAGCTCGCCGACAACGAGCGACACCTCGCCACCCGGTTGTGCGCCCAGTTCATCGCCGGGGAGGAGGCGGTGACCGAGGACATCCAGCCGTTCATGGCGGCGATGCGGGCCGAGGGCAGGCTGGGCGACGAGATGTATTTGACCCAGTTCGCTTTCGAAGAGGCCAAGCACACCCAGGTGTTCCGGCTGTGGCTGGACGCCGTCGGGATCACCGAGGACCTGCACTGCTATCTCGATGACCTCCCGGCGTATCGGCAGATCTTCTATCAGGAGCTGCCGCAGTGCCTCAACGACTTGACGACCGATCCGTCACCGGCAGCGCAGATCCGCGCCGCCGTGACGTACAACCATGTCGTCGAGGGCATGCTGGCCCTGACGGGTTACTTTGCCTGGCACCGGATTTGCGTGGACCGCGGCATTCTGCCCGGTATGCAGGAGTTGGTCCGGCGAATCGGCGACGACGAGCGGCGGCACATGGCCTGGGGGACCTTCACCTGCCGGCGCCACGTGGCCGCCGACGACGCCAACTGGACCGTCTTCGAAACGCGGATGAGCGAGCTGATCCCGTTGGCGTTGCAGGCCACCGAGCAGGCGTTCGCACTTTATGACCCGATGCCGTTCAACCTGACGGTGGATGAATTCGTGCAGTACTCCTCCGAAAAGGGGATGCGACGGTTCGGCACGATCTCCAGCGCCCGCGGCCGCCCGCTCGAGGAGATCGACCTGGACTACTCGCCGGTGCAGCTGGAGGATGCCTTCGCCGACGAGGACGAAAAAGCCTTGGCCACCCTCTAACGGCGAGCAGACACAAAATCCCCCAATTCCCCGGCGTGTCGGGCACTTTCGCGTCTGCTCGCGCAGGAACTCAGCCCACCCAGACGGTCTTGGCGTTGCAGAACTCGCGGATGCCAAGCCCCGCGAGCTCACGACCGTACCCGGACCGCTTCACACCGCCGAAGCCCAGCTCCGGGTAGGACACCGTCATCCCATTGATGAACACCTGGCCGGCCTCGATGTCGTCGATGAAGCGCTGCTGCTCGGCCTCGTCGTTGGTCCAGGCGTTGGACCCCAGTCCGAAGGTGGTGGCGTTGGCGATCTCGACGGCCTCGTCGATGCCCGAGGCGCGGTACATCGAGGCGACCGGGCCGAACACCTCCTCGGTGTACAGGGCCATGTCCTTCGTGATTTCGGTGACCACCGTCGGCGGGTAGAACCACCCGGGCCGGTCTGGAGTCTGGCCTCCGCAGCGGAGCTTTGCGCCCGCGGCGACGGCGTCGTCGACCTGCTGCGCGATCTCGTCGCGGCCCGACTCGGTGGCCAGCGGGCCCACATCGGTGTCCGGGTCGGTGGGGTCGCCGACCTTCAACGCCTCCATCCTCTCGACGAACTTGTCGACGAAGGCGTCGTAGATGTCGGCGTGCACGATGAAGCGCTTGGCGGCGATGCAGGACTGGCCGTTGTTCTGCACCCGGCCGGTGACCGCGGTCTTGACGGCCTCTTCGAGGTCCGCCGACGGCATCACGATGAACGGGTCGCTGCCGCCGAGCTCGAGCACGGTGGGCTTGATCTCGTCACCGCAGATGGCGGCGACGGATTGGCCGGCCGGTTCGCTGCCGGTCAGGGTGGCCGCCACGACGCGCGGGTCGCGCAGGATGCGTTCGACGGCGCTGGACGAAACGAGCAGCGTCTGGAAACAGCCCTCGGGGAAGCCGCCGCGGGTGATGACGTCGGAGAGATACAGCGCGGACTGCGGCACGTTCGACGCGTGCTTGAGCAGGCCGACGTTGCCCGCCATCAATGCCGGCGCGGCGAACCGGACGGCCTGCCACAGTGGGAAGTTCCACGGCATCACGGCCAGCACCACCCCGAGCGGCTGGTACCGGACGTAGGCCTTTTTCGCGCCGACCTTCGCCGCGTCGGCGGGCTCGTCGGCGAGCAGCTTCTCGGCGTTCTCGGCGTAGTAACGAAAACCCTTGGCGCACTTGAGTGCTTCGGCCTTCGCTGATTTCAAGGTCTTGCCCATTTCGAGGGTCATCATCGCCGCGACGTCATCGGCTTCCTTCTCCAGCAGGTCGGCGACGTTGTTGGCCCACTCGGCACGCTGCGCAAAAGTGGTGGAGTGCCGGTAGTCCAGGAAACGCTCGTGCGCACGCGCGATGGCGGCGTCGACGTCGTCGTCGGTGGCGGGGGTGAAGGTCTTGACTGTCTCGCCGGTGGCCGGGTTGATGGTGGCGATCGCCATGCTGAAGTCCTCCGCTTGGATAGTGGTGAAACGTCCAACACCTAGCCTGCCACTACTGTTCCTAACAGGAGGTGTCGGATGAGTAAAGCCGCTCAGCTGATGGTCAAGTGTCTGGAGAACGAGGGGGTTGCCGTCGTCTTCGGGCTGCCCGGGGAGGAGAACATCCGCTTCGTGCAGGCGCTGGCCGGCTCGAAGACCATCAGGTACGTGCTGACCCGCCACGAGCAGGCGGCGGCGTTCATGGCGGAGATGTACGGTCGGGTCACCGGCCGCGCGGCGGTGGTGTCGGCGACCTTGGGTCCCGGTGCGATCAATATGCAGCTCGGGGTCGCCGACGCGACCACCAACAGCACCCCGATGGTCGCGATCTCCGCGCAGGTCGGCCAGGATCGCGAGTACAAGGAGTCACACCAGTACGTCGACCTGGTCAGGATGTTCGCTCCGATCACCCGCTGGGCCACCGGCGTGCCCACCGCGCGCGCCATCCCGGAGATCTTCCGCAAGGCGTTCAAGGTCGCCGAAACCGAACGCCCCGCTGCGGTGTACCTGGCGGTGCCTGAGCACATCGACGCCGACGAGGCCGACTATGACCTGGTTCCGTTGCCGCGCAACGTCGTTCACGCCGAGGCTCCGGCGCCCGGCCAGGTGGAACGCGCCACGGACATCCTGCGTAAGGCGAAGCGGCCCGCCGTGCTCGCCGGCCATGGCGCCGCCCGCGCCGACGCCACGGACGCCCTGATCAAATTCTCCGAAGAACTCGGCATCCCGGTGGCCAACACCTTCCACGGCAAGGGCGTCATGCCCGACGACCACCCCAACAGCATCGGGACCATCGGCTTCATGCGCCACGACTACGTCAACTTCGGGTTCGATAACGCCGACGTGGTCATCGCCGTCGGTTACGAACTGCAGGAGTTCGACCCGGTTCGGATCAACCCGCAGTCCGACAAGCAAATCATCCACATTCACCGGTTCCCAGCCGAGGTCGACGTGCACTACCCGGTGGGCGTCGGCATCATCGGTGACATCAGCGCCTCGTTGACCGCGCTCACCGACGCGCTGGCCGGTCACCGGTTCGCGGACTGTACCGACGTTCGCGGGTCCGGCCTGCTCGCCGAGGAATACGCCCGCGGACAGCAAGATTCGCGCTACCCGCTGGCCCCGGCACGGGTGGTCGCCGACACCCGCGCGGCGATGGGCCGCGACGACGTCGTGTTGGTGGACACCGGCGCCACCAAGATGTGGATGGCGCGGCTCTACCCGACCTACGAACGCAACACGTGTCTGATCTCAAACGGCTTGTCCACCATGAGCTTTGCGCTGCCGGGTGCTCTCGGGGTCAAGCTGGCGCGGCCGGAGGCCAAAGTGCTCGCCGTGGCGGGCGACGGCGCATTCCTGATGAACTCACAGGAGATCGAGACCGCAGTCCGGGAGCGGATACCACTGGTGGTGCTGATCTGGGAGGACGGCGGCTACGGGCTGATCGAATGGAAGATGGATCTCGAGCTCGGCGAGCACTACTTCGTACGGTTCGGCAACCCCGACGTGGTGAAGTACGCGGAAAGCTTTGGCGCCAAGGGCTATCGGATCACCAGCGCCGACGAGCTGCTACCCACTTTGCGGGCCGCGCTCGACGACGACGGCGTGTCTTTGATCTGCTGCCCGGTCGACTACAAGGAGAATCTGCGGTTGACCGATCGGCTCGGTGAGCTAGACGAGACGCTGTAATTCGTTGGCGTCGACGACTTTACCGTTCCGGGGCTCATTGCCGGGCGGGGCAATTCGCGCGATGCGCGACTCGATGTCGTAGGGCACGATAATGGCGGTCGCGCCCCGGATGCGGCTGACGGCGCGGGCCATCTTGTCGGCGGTGCGGTCGTGCAGGAGCCGGCCCAGCAGCGGCGAATAGGTTCGACGCGGCAAAAGCACGGTGATCATGGTGTCCGGATGTTCGCCGAGTTCGCGCCAGACGAAATCGTGCGCGGCTTTGCTCAGGTGGCGATCCGGGCAGTTGATCAACAGCAGCGGGGTGTCGTGTTCGAAGCGGTCCCAGCGCTCTTTCAGCGCCATGGCGCGGTCGATATCGATGACGAAGTGCACCGCGGTGAGCTCGTCGGCACGCATCCCATTGCCATGGCGCAGGGCCTCGATCTCGGCGAGGTCAATCGAGTCCACGAACAACAGCACCCGCAGGCTCGGGTGCCGGGTCAGGTCGAGATGTTCAGCCTGCGCCATCTCCAGCACGGAAGCCTCGTCGCGGTATTTCTGGTTGAGCCGCACCAACATCAGCACCAGCACTGGAAAGACGATGACGATCAGCCACGCGCCTTCGGTGAACTTGGCGACTACGAAGATCCCCACGACGAAGGTCGACATGATCCCCGCCAGCAGATTGACCAGCAGCTTGGATCGCCAGGCGCGCCCGCGGTGAGTCAGATGGTGTTTGGCCATGCCGTAGCCGGCGATCGCGAACCCGGTGAACACACCGATCGCGAAAAACGGCACCAGCGCAGTCACCGAGGCTTCGGTCACGATGAGCAACACCAACGACAGCGCGGTCAGGGTGAGGATGCCGTTGGAGAACACCAGACGGTGACCGCGTTTCGTCAGCGGGCGCGGCAGAAAGCGGTCCTCGGCAACGAAACTGGCCAGCGCGGGGAAGCCATTGAAGCTGGTGTTGCAACCGGTGAACAGGATCGCCGCGCTCGACGCCTGCACCAGGAAATACAAGATGTTTCCGATCGTCCCCTGGCCGAAGACCGCCCGGGTGATCTCGGACAGCATCGACGGATATTCGTCGAGATAGGGCACGGCGTGGGTGGCGAAGGCCAGCCAGGCCACGCCCGCCAGCAAGACGCCGAGGATCACGGCCATCAGGGTGAGCACCCGACGGGCATTGGGACCCTCGGGCTTCCGAAAGGCGCCGACGGTGTTGGAAATCGCCTCGACGCCGGTCAGTGACGTGCCGCCGTTGGCGAACGCGCGCAGCACAATCAGGATCGTCGCACCCATCACCAGCCCGTTGCCCTGGTGGACGGGCACCGCCCCGACGATGTGTTGCGGATCGTATTTCGGTAAGCCCCAGAAGATTTCACGAACAATGCCGGTGACGATCGTCAGCCCGATCATGGAGACAAACGAGTAGGTCGTGATTGCGAATATCCGGCCCGAACGCCGCAACCCGCGCAGGTTGGCGATGCAGATGAGCACCACCGCCGCCAGTGTGATTTCCAGGTGGTAGGGACGCAGCGCCGGTACCGCTGAGACCAGCGCCACCGTCGCGGCCGCGGGCTGCACCGCCACGGTAACCACATAATCGATTAGCAGCGCCGCCGCGGCGACCTGCGCGGCCCGCGGGCCGAAGTTCTCCCGCGCGACCGTATAGGAGCCACCGGACCGCGTATAGGCCATGACAACCTGGCGATACGAGCTGGTGACCAACGCCAGAATCACCAGGATGACGCCGATAATCGGCAGTAGCAACGCAAAAGCGGCCATCCCCGCTGCCGGCAGCAGTTCGACCATGATCTGCTCAGGGCCGTAGGCGGTCGACGAGATCGCATCTGGCGAAATAGCGCCGAGTGCAATCGGATTCGACAATCTTTCGGAATCCAGCTGGTCGGTGGTCAGGGGCTTCCCGAGAAAGATGCGTTTACATCGGTCGGTGAAAGACAGCGGTATCCCGCTGTCTATAACGGCGGGCGCTATGCCGCCAGTCGGCGTCGTCACACGCATCCCTTCCTGCATCCCTCAAGGGGGTATCAATGAGTTGGGCCGAAGTCCGGCCATCCGACACAGGACCACGCGGTCCTTGTCCCGCTACCCCGCGCGGGTCACCTCTGCGATCCGGGACTCGATGTCGTAGGGCACGATCTGCGCGGTCGCACCCGCGATGCGGCTGACGGCGCGGGCCATCTTGTCTGCCGTGCGGTCGTGCAGAAACCGGCCCACCAGCGGTGAATATGTGCGGCGCGGCAACAGCACGGTGACCTTGGTCTCCGGATGCTGGTTGAGAACCCGCATGACCAGTTCGTGCGATGCCCGGCTCAAGTTACGATCCGGGCAGTCGATCACCCGTAGCGGAGTGTGGTGCTCGAAGCGTCCCCAGCGCTCTTGCAACTGGTCGGCGGTGATCGGGTCCAGCGCAAAGTGCACGGCGGTGAGCTCATCGGCGTGCAGCCCGCTCCCGTACCGCAATGCCTCGATCTCGGCGAGATCGACCGCATCGACGAAAACGAAGACGCGGTGTCGGGTATACCGGGTCAGCACAGGGGGATCCTCGCGCGACATCTCCAAAACCGAAGCCTCAGCGCGGTATTGGCGATTAAGTCGCATCAAGGCGAACACGAGCAGCGGGAACACGATGACGATGAGCCACGCGCCTTCGCTGAACTTGGCAACCGCGAAGATTCCCACCACGATCGTCGAGAGGATTCCGGCCGACAGGTTGACCAGCATCTTGCGTCGCCAGCCCGGCCCGCGGTGGGTCAGATAGTGCTTGGTCATGCCATAACCGGCCATCGAGAACCCGGTGAATACCCCGATCGCGTAGAAGGGCACCAGCGCGTCCACCGAGCCACCGGTGATGACGAGCAGTACCACCGACAACGCGGTCAGGGCGATGATGCCGTTGGAGAATACCAACCGGTGGCCCCGCTTCATCAGCGGGCGTGGCAGAAATTGGTCTCCGGCGACGAAACTGGCCAACGCGGGAAATCCGTTGAAGCTGGTGTTGCCGCCGGTGTAGAGGATCGCCGCGGTCGACGCCTGCACCAGGATGTAGAGGATGTTACCGACCATCCCGTGGCCGAACACGGCGCGGGCGATCTCAGACAACATCGACGGATAGCCATCTTCGTACGGTGCCGCGTGGGTGACGTGTGCCAGCCAAGCCACCCCCGCCAGTAAAAAGGCGAGAATGCAAGCCATCACGGTCATCACCTTGCGGGCGTTGATGCCTTCGGGTTTACGCAAACTGTTGACCGTGTTGGAAATGGCCTCCACTCCGGTCAGCGACGAGCCGCCATTGGCGAACGCGCGGAGCACAACCAGCACGGTCGCGCCCATGATCAGACCGTTGCCCTGATGGACCGACACCACGCCGGCCATGTGTTCCGGGTCGTATATCGGCAAAGATCCGAAGAATTCGCGGGTGATCCCGACGACGATCGTGAGCGAGACCATGGCTACAAAGAAATACGTCGGAGCCGCGAAAGGTGCTCCGGCTTCCCGCAATCCGCGCAGGTTCGCAAAGCACATCAACAGCACGACGCCTACCGTGATCTCCAGGCTGAAGGGGCCCAGTGCGGGTACCGCCGAGACCACCGCGACCGTCCCTGCGGCGCATTGGACCGCAACCGTGACCACGTAGTCGATCAACAGCGCCGCCGCGGCGACCTGCGCCACCCGCGGTCCAAAGTTCTCGCGCGCGACCACGTACGACCCGCCGGACCGCGTGTAGACCATGACAACCTGGCGATAGGACGCGGCCACCAACACCAGGATCAACAGGATGACGCCGGTGATCGGCAGCAACAACGCGAACGCGGCCATCCCGGCTGCCGGCAACAGCTCGATCATGATCTGCTCGGAACCGTAGGCGGTCGACGAGATGGCGTCCGGTGACAGCACCCCGAGAGCAACAGGATTGGACAGTCTCTCGTGCTGCAGCTGGTCGGTGATCATTGGCTTGCCGAGCAAGCCACGCTTACACACGTCAGAGACGGATGACCAGGCTTTGTGCCCGTCAGCCAAAGATGTTGTCACAAGCCATATTCCTTCAACCCCTGTCAACCCCGCCGGATGAATCTTGTCGGAATCCTAACGTCTCCAAAGTGCCCTGTCTCTTGCTCTCAGTCACTAGGAAACGCGAAAGTTAGCCAATCACACAGGATGTTGCCAGGGATATTCGCAGGGCATTCTCAGGTAGTTATCCGGCCGTAACAAAGTCGCTAAGGTTTGTTACAAAGAAGGCGCATTTCGGCAGTTCACGGCGTGAGTTGCGCCCGATTTACTGCCCACATGTGAGATGAGCCACTTATTTGCTAAGAGTGCTTGAGGCGTGTCCAGTCGGCTACCCGAGTCTGGCTCGACTTGGCGTACGCGTGAGCATATCAACTGTGCTGCAATGCTTTTCAGTGAAATCTGAGCTCGGAATTGATCAGATCGCCGAGTTCCGCTGGGGCTCATAGCTATTCATAGCTGTTACTATTTGCAGAGATCGCCGTCTGGATGGGGTGACGAGTCGCCCGCGTGTGCCGGCGGCGGATCGATGGTGCACCGAGGTCGGCTCCTTGCGGCCGGGCTCTTACAGCAAATAGCCCAGATCGATGATGCGCGGGAGGAGGCGAAGCTCATGGACCAGTGTGTCATCGTCAGCGGTGATGATGCGCTGGCGACAACGATCGTCGAGGAGTTGAAAACAGCCGGCGCGCGTGTGGCCAGGCTCCTCGATGCTGACCTCGCCGGTGCCCGCGTCAAGACCGAACTCGCCAAAGCCGGACTCGCCCGCGCGTCGGCCGTCGTCTGCGCCGGCGTTGACGACGCGGTGAACCTCGAAATCGCGCTGATCGCACGCAAGGCAAATCCCCATATCCGCATCGTGGCCCGCATTGCCAATGATGTGCTGCGGGAGGCGGTCGCTGACGATGACGGGCCTAGTACGGTCCTCGGCGTCGCCGACCTGGCAGCGCCGTCGATCGTCGAGGCGTGCCTGGCGCGCACCACGCACCCTTTCGAGGCGGCCGGCATCGACTTTGTGGTGTTCGGCGCCGAGGCGCCGTTCGACGCGACGCTACGCGAAATCTATGGCGACCTCGCCCCGGTTGCGACGGTCAAGGGCGGCAACACCCGGAATCCCGACGACGTAGTGGCTTGTCCGGGACGGGATGTGCGGGTGAGTGCCGGGGACTGGACGACGATGATCGGCACCACCGAGGAGTCGGCCACGCACGGCGTCAGGCTCCCGCGCCAGGACAGAATGCGTGCACGTCAGTCCCGATTGCGCCGGATCATCTATGCTTTGCGCGCTGTTCCCAGTGAGGTCAGCCCTGCGTTCTACCCGTTGATCGTCGCCCTGAGTGCTTTGGTCGTCGCATCAACGATGTTGCTGCACTTGTCATACACGCACCCGGGGATGTCCTGGACCGACGCCTTCTACTTCACCATGGAAACGATTACGACAACCGGCTACGGTGACTTCAGTTTTGCCAAACAGCCGACGTGGCTGCGGCTGTATGCCGCCGTCCTGATGTTGAGCGGCGTAACCACCACCGCCCTGCTTGTCGCCTTTATCGCCGACGTGCTGCTGTCGCGTCGATTCCTGCTGTCGTCCGCGCGACCGCGGGCACGCCACCTGCGTAACCACATCATCGTCGTCGGTTTGAGCGCGCTCGGTGTCCGCGTCGTCACAGATCTGGCCAAAGCCGGATATGACGTGGCGGTGATCGAACGCGACCAGAGCAACCCGTTTCTGTCGACGACTGCCGAGCTAGACGTACCGGTGATCTTCGGGGACGCGACTTTACGCCAGACGCTGGAAGCGGCCCGCGTGGACAAGGCCCGTGCGGTGGCCGTGCTGACCCGCGACGACATGATCAACATCGAAACCGGGATCGTCCTTCGCGAGATGTTGGGCTCGGATGCCGTCGAACCCGCCGGCAACAACCGGTGGGGCGAGGTCCCGCTCGTACTGCGGGTCTACGACCACGACCTAGGATCCGCGGTTGCCCACCGCTTCGGTTTCGAAAACGTCCGTTCCACCGTTGCGCTGGCGGCGCCGTGGTTCATCGGAGCCGCGCTGGGTCTGCAAGTGGTGGGTACATTTTCGGTCGGCAACCGATATTTTTTGGTCGGCGGCATGCACGTGCAGGCCGGCAGTGAACTCGACGGGATGCAGATGTTCGAACTGTCGACGCAAACGCGTGTCATCGCGATCACCAGAGACGACGCCCCGGTGCAGCTACACCCGCGCCGCGATGCCCGGCTGAGCGCGGGTGACACCGTGTACCTGGTCGGTCCGTACCGAGAGCTGATAGCCACCCTGCGGAAGGGACAGCCGGAGTCAATTACCGATGACTCATTTGTCGACGATGTACGAAGGCCGGCTTGAGCGCTCGTTGACGAATTCAAGTTGGTGGATTCGTTCGGGGAAATACGTTGCAAACCAACGGAAGTCAGTAATCAGGTGGCCGCCCGGGCATGCAGATTGCGCAATGCCCAAATGCGATCGAGGGGAGACATGAAAACAGAACACCTCATCGGGCGTGTGTTCGAATAGCTCGGTATGTGATGGATTTTGCGACGTTACCGCCGGAACTCAATTCCGGGCGGATGTACACCGGCCCGGGGTCGGGACCCATGCTCGCTGCCGCGCAGGCCTGGGAAGCTGTTGCCGGAGAGCTGTATTCGGCGGCTAACTCATACCAATCGGTGATCTCGACTCTCACCGCGGGGCCGTGGATGGGGCCGTCGTCGGTGACAATGGCAGGCGCGGCCTCCTCGTACGTCGCGTGGATGAGCCAGACCGCCGCGCAGGCCGACGCGACGGCGAGCCAGGCACGAGCGGCGGCGGCCGCCTATGAGACGGCATTTGCGGCGACGGTTCCCCCCGAGGAGGTTGACAGCCAATCGTAGCCTGCTGATGACGCTGGTTGCCACGAATCTGCTGGGGCAGAACACCTCCGCGATCGCGGCCACCGAGGCCCAGTACAGCGAGATGTGGGCCCAGGACGTCGGGGCGATGTTTGGCTATGCCGGATCGGCGGCGTCGGCCACACAGGTGACCCCGTTCAGCTCCCCGCAGCAGACCACCACTTCCGGGGGACTCGCCGGCCAGGCAAGCGCGGTCGGCCAGGCCGGTGCGGCATCCGCGGGGTCCGCGCAGAGTACGCTGTCGCAAATCTCGCAGGCGCTTTCCTCTGTGCCGCAGGCGCTGAGCAGCCTCGTGTTTGGAAGCTCGAGCAGCTCCGCGTCGCCGATCAACTTCCTGGACCTCGGCGCTGACTTCATTGCGTTCGGAATCGATGCGCCCATGTCTCCGCTCGGGGCGGTATCCCTGCCCTTCGACGTTCTTGGCGCCCAGACGGGTTTCCACACTGACGACATCGTCAGTGCCTGGGCGGCGTTGGGCGGCTTGCCCACCGTGGCGATGCCGATCGCCGCGGGGACCGCGAGCGCGACGTCAACGACGGTGTACGCCGGATTGGGCGAGGCGAAAGCGGTCGGCGCGCTGTCGGTGCCGCCGACGTGGACCGCGGCGACGCCGGCGGTGCGCCCGGTCGCACTGGCGCTACCCGCCACCAGCATCGGCGCCGCCCAACAGGCTCTCACGTTCGGCACCGGAAGCACACTCGGCGACGTGGCGGTGGCGAGTACGGCAGCACGTGGCATCGCGGACAGTCTGGGCACGCGTCACCGCGAACCCGTCAAGGCAGCCGCCGCGAAGCGCCCGGCTGCGGCCGCCGAGGATGCTGCAGCGGCTGGCCAAGACGCAGAATCTCCGAGCCCGACGCGTCCTGTGGTGACGGGAATCGCTTCCGAGATACGCGAATTCGCCAGACTGCGCGACGAGGGCCTGATCAGCCACGAGCAATTCATCGAGCAGCGGAATCGCCTGCTCGACATCTCTCATCCGAGCACCGGCTGATGTAGCGCCATGGGCCTCACGTAGCCGCCCACCAGCTCGCGATGCCACCAAGCCCGATCGCGGCGCAGTTCGGCCGGTGTGGTGAAGCGGTAGGTGTACAGTTGCGCGCGCACATATCGCGGCGGAGATTCCGGAAAGGGGTTGTGCCGCAACAGCTGCAACGTCGGGGGGTCGTTGCGCAGCAGCCGCTGCAGGAACCGCGTCAGCCAGGGCTGCGCATAGCTCGGCGAGATAGCGGCGAACCACATCAGCCAATCCAGCCGCAGATGATAGGGCGCCCATTGGCGCGGTAGCCGCCGCAGTGCACCCGGCTTGCCCTTGAATTCGTATTCTTTCCACACCGTCTGCTTGGTGATCTCCGGCTCGTCGGTGCCTTCGATCACCACCTCTCGACGGACGCGGCCGATGCTGCCGAATGCCCCGTAGGTGTTGGCCAGGTGAAAGGGGTTGAACGACATGTTCATCCGTTGCGAGGACGAGAGCATGTTTCGCACCGGCCAGTAGCTGAGCAACACCATCGCCGCCGTGAACGCGATCCCCAGCGTGGCGAACCACAGTGGCGGTCCCGGCAGAGCCGGAGCCGGCGCCGCTGGCCAGTCGATCGCGCTGAACGCCAGGACGATCGTCACCCAATTAAGCCAGGCAAAGTTGCCCGAGATGACCAGCCACAGTTGGGTGACGACGATGATCGCCGCGGCCACGCTCGCCACCGGCTGCGGAGCGAACAACCCGAACGGCACGACGAGCTGGGCGAAGTGGTTGCCTGCCACCTCGATTCGATGCAGCGGCCTGGGCAGGTGATGGAAGAACCAGCTGAACGGCCCTGGCATCGGCTGGGTTTCGTGGTGGTAGAACAGACAGGTCAGATTGCGCCAGCACGGGTCGCCGCGCATCTTGATGAGTCCGGCGCCGAACTCGACGCGGAACAGCAGCCACCGCGCCAGCCACAGGATCAACACCGGGGGAGCCGTGCGGTCATTGCCGAGGAAGATCGCCAAGAACCCCGTCTCCAGTAGCAGTGACTCCCAGCCGAACCCGTACCAGGTCTGCCCGACGTTGACGATGGACAGATACAGGATCCACAGCGTCAGCCACGTCAACATCGCGGCCCACAAGGGAACCAGGTCGGCTGCCCCGGCGACCACCCCCGCCGACAGCGCCGCGCCCGACCACGCCACGGCGGCGAACAGCCGATCGGAGTAGCGCAGATGGAACAGGCTGGGGCTGCTCCAGAAGGACTGCTGTGCCAAATATTCTGGCACCGGCAGCATCCCGTCTTCGCCGATGAGCGCCCGGAACTGGCGCGCGGCGGCGACGAAGGCGATCAGGTAGATGGCTGCTGCGCCGCGCTCGAACACCAGCCTGCCCAGCCAGTAGCCGGGCGCCGAAAACCATCCCATGGCGGCAACTCCTCGGGCGTCGGCGAACACACCAACGCGCGTATCCAGTCAACCAGCCAGTAAACCCGTAGCCAACTATTCATCGCGTCGCGAAGGCAGCGCAACCGCGGACGCGGCTACTGCGGCAAGCGAAATCAACGCCAGCACTTGCACATTGGCGGAATGGCCGGCGTATCCGTCGACCGATCGCCACGGGTGCCGAGACAGTGCCGCTCCGGCGAGAATCAGCCCGCCTGCGCTCAGCCACAGCGTGGCGCGGGCGCGCAACCCCTCCCGGCGGCGCAGCGCGTATCGCAGACCGAGCGCAGCGGCGACCACCACCGCACCGGCCACGCCAGCGATCACCGCACCGGCGGCGAGCACCCCGACCGCGGCCACGGCCCCAGGCGCCCAGGGGCGTGCCGGTGTCTCCTCGGCACGCCTGCGCCCGATACGCCAGAAAGCCAGCAGGGCCAGCACCGGCAGCAACGCCAGGCCCAGCGCCAGACCTGCCCGGTACAGCGAGTTTGACGCGAAGGTCAAGGTGATGACGCCGGAGTCGCCGGCGGGCACCACCCAACCCTGCTGCCAGCCGTTGACGGCTACGGGCGTCAACCGCTCCCCGGTGCTGGTGCGCGCCACCCAGCCCGGATTGATGCTTTCCGGGACGACCAGCACGCGCGGAGTGCTGGATGCCGAGGCGTGGATTTCCCGGCGACTGGCGCCCCATGTTCCGGTGGCCGCCGGAGTCACCGATGGAATCCCGGCTACGGCGCCCATCGAGAGCTGGGTCAGCTGGGTCAGCTGGGCGCCGTCCACGACGAACGCGTCGCCGGGGCTGATCAGCAGCTCCTGCTGCCCGGCCGGCAGCGCGATCGGGTCGCGGTCGCAGGCTTCGGCGCGAACCGGCCCGCCGTCCAGCAGCGCGCCCGCCGTCGTCCTGATCGAGGTGTGCACGAATCGGCCGGCCACCGCGATCACCGGGCCGCGATCGCAGCCGACCACGATCTCGCGCGTGCGGTTGCGGGCGGCGTCGGCGGGCGCGATGGGTCTGCCGTCGGCGCCCAGCACCGCGACGTCGGCCAGCCCCGGCGGCTTGAGCTGGTCGAACCCCAGCGCGTTGCGGTCGATGACGTCCTGCCAGTCGAGCAGGCTGAGGGTGACGGTGTCGGTGACGCGGGGTCGTAGCGACAGCGTCTGCGGCTCACCTGGCTTCAGCTCCCGCACCTGCGGGCCGTCACCGAGATTGACGGCCACCATCGTCGGGTGCGTGGGCAAGGCCGACGGGCTGGGGACCAGGCGCAGCCCGGCCACCTCGGTGGGCTGCGGCAGGGTCAGGGTGAGCGTCGGTGGGGTCTTGTATTGCACCACCCGTTGCGGCGCCGTCCATGCGGTGGTCGGGTCCCCGTCGGTTGCCGCGTACGCCGAACCGAGGATGTCGATCCCGTCGGAATCGCCCTGGGCCCGAACAGTATTCGGCTCGGCGATCAGATCGGCCAGCTTGGGGCCCTGCCGCGGTCGCACCCACAGCGTCGGGGTCACCGACATCGGACCCGGAACAGTGAGCGTGCGGCTGAAATTGACCGGTTCCTCCGGTGCCAGCGCCATCGAGGCCGCGCAGCGCACACCGTCGGGTGCCGGCGCGCAGCCAGGTCTGCCGAGGAGCTCCGACCCTAGGTCCCATCCCGCGACCGCCGCGCCATGCGGTGGTCCGGGAACAAGCACCGTGTGCCGCAGCGCCAGCGGGTGGGCGAAGCCGGACGCGTCGTACTGGGTGATCGACAGGTCGGTGATGCCGAACTGCACGCCGGCCGACCCGTCGTTGGTGGCCGCGGCGGTGAGCCGCACCCACGGGGTTTCCCCGGCCGGCAGCGCCACGTTGAGTGGCTTGCCGGCCTCGTCGAAACGCAAGGTGGTGCTGCCCGTGGCGGTTTCGACCTCGATGCGGCGAACCTGGGCGCCGACGGCCGTGGCACTGGGCGTGACGGTCATGACGGCGTTGCTCACCGGGTGATCGAAATCGACCTGCAGCCACTGCCCGACGGCGGCCTGCAGCGCGTTGGACACCCACGCGGTTGCCGGGTCGCCGTCGATCGCGGCGGTGGGGGAGGTGGCCGGCGCGACGTCGGGCATGGCGGTGGCATCCGACGACGAGCTCGACACCGTGATGCGGCCGCCGGTCCACCCGCCGAAAACAGTGTCGGTGCCCGGCACCGGGTAATCCGGCACTCGGTTGTAGGTACGCCGGGCGTCGCCGGTCGCGCGGATCGCCGACGAGTGCTGGTCCACCCGGCCGTAGTCGGTCTCGCGCGCCACCGGGGTGTCGGTGACAGTGACGTCCTGTGCGTTGAGCCCGGCGCCCCGGGCGTCGGCGGTCATCAGCACCGGACCCAACGGCGGCTGGCCCAGTAGCCGGCGCCGCTCGTCGAGGCGCAGCAGTACTTCGGGCCCGCCGTCGACTCGCGGCAACGCGTCGATATCGGCGAGGAAGGGCGCACCGGGATCATCAGCAGCCGTGACGTGGTAGATCACTCGGTAAATTTCTAAAGCCGGATAGCGCGGACGCATCCCGCTGTCGGCGACGAAGCCGGCGAGGGTGCCGGGACCCACCGGCGTGCCGAACTGCGCCACGTGCTGCAGGCCCGGAGACCCCGCGATCGCGCGGTGCACGAGGATCGGGCGTGCCGACCGCGACGTCTCAGGGTCGAGGTCGTTGCGCAGCACCACGTACGAAATACCTTGGCGGGCAAGCGAATCGGCCAATCCCACCGACGGGCGTCCGGCCGCGAACAGCCGCTGCACCGAATCCAGCGCGCGGATCGTCTGTGGCGGCGTCAGCGGGATGGAGTCGCGCACGCCCCAGGGGCTGCTGCCGAGCACCTGCAGCGGCTCGTCGTGGCTGGTGCCCCACACCTGGGTGGCGAACGGCGCGCCGGGCACCACCAAGACGCGTCCCCGCGTGTGGTGAGCGCTCAGCCAGTCGGCCGCCTCCTGCCAGTACTGCGGCATCGCGCTGAACGTGCCCGGCGGGGTGAGCCGGCCCGTCCAGGCCAGCGAGGTGCTGACCGTCAGCGCGGTCAGCACCACGATTCCGGCCGCCACCCGCCGGTCACGTTCGGGGTGGGCGAACGCGCTCAGGCTCAGCGGTATCCGGCCCAACACCTGCGCCAAGCCGAGCATGAGCGGGATCCGGATCACCGACCCCAGCTTGTGCACGTTGCGCAACGGTGCGCCGCCGGCGTCCAGGAACGCCTGGATCTGGTGGGCCAGCGGCGAGCCCAGCCCGCCGCTGTAGCCGGCGGCCAACAGGACCACCCCGATCAGCAGCATCGTCACCAGCCGACCCCGCGCCGGCATCTCGCGGCTGGCCAGCCCGGCCAGGCCGGCCGCCGCGACCAGGCAGGTGCCCAGGATGGCGACCGATCCGGTGACCAGGGGCGCGCCCGCGGTGGCGTTCGGCGCCACAAATGGAGTCCAGCTGTCGGTGTCGCGCAGCATCTCGACCAGCGACGTCCACTGCGTCGTCACGCCGGAGGATTCGATGAAGTCCAGGAACGGCGGGCTGACGTTGCGCAGCAGAACCAACGCCACCACCCACCACAGGATGGCCAGCGCGAACGTCAACACCGACCACGCCGTGTAGCGCCACCACGTCCGGTTCGGCCGATGGCACGCCCACCAGATCACGGCGGGCAGGCAACCGGCCAGTGTCGCAATCGCGTTGACCGCGCCCATCAGCGCGACCGCCAGCCCGGCCTGCGCGGCAAGCACGCGCACCGACCGTGTCCCACCGCCCCGCAGGGCAAGGATCGTGGGCAACAGCACCCACGGCGCCAGCATCATCGGCAGTGTCTCCGACGAGATCGAGCCGAGCGTGGTAAGCACCCGGGGCGACAGCGCGAACGCCGCCGCCGCGATCACCCGTGACCACGGGCTGCCGATCCCTAGCGCCTCAGCGACCCGCAGCAGACCCCAGAAGCCAACCGTCAACAGCAGCGCCCACCACAACCGCTGGGTGATCCACCCGGGCATTCCCAGCAGGTGCCCGATCAAAAAGAACGTGCCGTGCGGGAACAGGTAGCCGTAGGCCTGATTCTGGGCTTGGCCGAACGGGAGTTCGCTGTTCCAGAGATTGGTCGCCCGCGCCAGGAAACCCAGCGGGTTCGCGGTGAGGTCGAGTTTGGTGTCGGGCGAGATCTGCCCAGGAGATTGCGCAAAGGTCAACGCCAGCGCGACGAACCCGACCAACAACAGCCACCGGCGGGACGGCGGATCCGGTTCCGCAGGAACCGTGTTTGCCGTCCGTGTTGCCCGGCTAGCTACGGTTCCCGTACTCAACCCTGTTGAGCACCGACGACTGCGGATCACCGCCCGGAAGTGCCGGCTTGGTGTCCTGCTGCACCATCAGCGTGATCCCGAAGATCGCGGCCGCGCCCAACAGCAGACCAACCACCACGCTCGCGGCGGCGGGCGCAATGATCCGGTTCATCGATGGCTCCTCGGGGAGTTTGCGGGTCGCCTGGACCAGTCTGAGCCCAGCCTAAGCCAACCTAGCAGGCCCCACTATGGCCGGGATTGGGCCGTGACACCATGGCCCGATGGCTTTTCGCCGCTCCCTGAGCACCCTTGCCGGCCTTGCCGCCGTATCGGCGCTGCTGATGGCTTGCGGCCACCCCGCTCCTAAGCCTCCGGCCACCTCGAGTAAGGCCAGCACGCCGACGGCCGCGCCTCCGCCACCGAACTGCGGTGACCCCACCACGCTGCCGCCGCGGGACAAGCTGGCCCAACTGCTGATGGTCGGGGTAAAAGACGCCGACGACGCCAAAGCCGTCGTCGACAACCAGCACGTCGGCGGCATCTTCATCGGTAGCTGGACCGACCTCACGATTTTCGACGGCCCGCTGGCGGAACTCGCCGCCAACCCCGGACCGCTGCCACTGGCGGTCAGCGTCGACGAAGAAGGCGGACGTGTCTCGCGGTTGAAGGCGAGGATCGGCACGGCCCCGGCCCCGAAGGTGCTGGCGCAGACCCAGACCCCTCAGCAGGTCCACGACCTGGCTCTGCAGCGTGGGCAGGCGATGAAAAAGCTGGGCATCACCGTCGACTTCGCCCCGGTGGTCGACGTTGTCAGCGACGCGCCTGACGACAGTGTGATCGGAGACCGCTCCTTCGGAGCGGATCCGCAGACGGTCACCAAATACGCCGGGGCGTTTGCCCAGGGGCTGCGCGAGGCCGGCGTGCTGCCGGTGCTCAAGCACTTCCCCGGCCACGGGCACGGCTCCGGCGATTCGCACAAAAGCGGGGTCGTCACACCACCACTGGCCGACCTGCAGGGCAACGACCTGGTGCCGTACAAGACGTTGGTCACCCAGACCCCGGTCGCCGTGATGATGGGTCATCTGCAGGTTCCCGATTTGACCGGTGACGATCCGGCCAGCCTGAGCAAGCGCGCGGTGGATCTGCTGCGCGACGGCATCGGCTATGGCGCCGCGCCCTTCGAGGGCCCGGTTTTCAGCGACGATCTGTCCAGCATGGTGGCGATTTCGAGCAAATACGGCGTAGCCGACGCGGTGCTGCGCGCGTTGCAGGCCGGCACCGACGTCGCCCTGTGGGTGACCACCGACGAGGTGCCCGCGGTGCTGGATCGGCTGGAAAAGGCGCTGGCAGCAGGCGAATTGAAGATGCCCGAGATCGACGCTTCGGTGCAGCGGGTGGCCGCGATGAAGGGCCACAGCCCGAAGTGCGGGCCCTAATGCTTACTCTTAGGTAGAGATAAAGGGGTCCTAGAGGGGTAAGCGAAATGGCAGGTGGCACCAAACGACTGCCCCGTGCTGTCCGTGAGCAGCAGATGCTGGATGCCGCCGTGCAGATGTTCTCGCTCAACGGCTACCACGAGACCTCGATGGACGCCATCGCCGGCGAAGCCCAGATCTCCAAGCCGATGCTCTACCTCTACTACGGCTCGAAGGAGGATCTGTTCGGCGCCTGCCTGGACCGCGAGATGAGCCGGTTCATCGAAGCTGTGCGTGCCGACATCGACTTCACCAAGAGTCCAAAAGACTTGCTGCGCAACACTATCGGATCGTTCTTGCGCTACATCGACGCCAACCGCGCGTCCTGGATCGTGATGTACGCCCAGGCCACCAGCTCGCAGGCGTTCGCCCATAAAGTGCGCGAGGGACGCGAGCAGATCATCGACATGGTGTCCGGGCTGCTGCGGTCCGGCACCCGCAACCCGCGAGACGACGCCGAAATCGAGACGATGGCCGTAGCCCTGGTGGGGGCCGGCGAAGCAATAGCCAACCGGCTGTCCACCGGCGACACCGAGGTCGACGAGGCGGCCGAACTGATGATCGACCTGTTCTGGCGCGGCCTGAAAGGGAAACCGGCGGATCACGATCTCGGCCAGAACGTCGCGGCGGGCTAGATCGGGTTAAATTCAACTGGTGCCCCGGTCCCGGCCGCGCCCGAATCTGGAGTTCTTCTGCGCGGTCGTCATCGTCGGAGTGCTGGCCGGCGTCGCCGGCTTATCCACCACGTTTGTCCTGCGCTTCGTTCAGCACCTGACGTATCACTACACTTTCGGCACGCAGCTCGCCGGTGTCACCGCCAGCAGTCCGATCCGCCGGGCGGTGGGCCCGATGATCGGCGGCGCGTTGGCCGGTCTGGGCTGGTGGATCCTGCGGCGCCGATCCGATCAGATATGACATCGCTTTTGCGAAACGTCAAGTGATCAGGTCAGAGTGCCTGCACCGTGCCGGTCAGGTGCGGGTATCCCTTGGCGACGTTGCGCAACGCGAGTTCCCAGCCGCCATCAACCTCGTCGACGTAGAACCCCGCGGTGGCGGGCAGCACCACCGGCTTGGCGAAACGCACCGAGTACTTCACGGCGTCCGGAAAGCGCGCTTCGATGTTGGCCAATACCGCTGCGGCACTGAACATTCCATGTGCGATAACGGTGGGGAATCCGAACAGCTTGGCGGCGACGGGATTAGTGTGAATGGGGTTGTGATCGCCGCCGACGGCGGCGTAGCGACGGATTCGACTGGGAGTGATCCGCAACAACGCGCTGGGCGGGGGAGGCTTGGGCTGCTTCTGCGGCGGTGGCTTGGGCTCATCGGACAGACTGGTGCGTTGCTGATGCAGGAAGGTCGTCACCTGGTGCCACGCGACGTCGTTACCGACACTGACGTCTGTCACCAGGTCGACCAGCAGGCCCTTGCGGTGTTCACGCAGGTTCTCGGCGTGCACCTGCACGCCGACCGTGTCGGTGGCCGCGATCGGCCGGTACTGCGTGATGTGGTTCTCCAGGTGTACCGAACCCATTGCGGCGAAAGGAAAGTCGAACCCGGTCACCAGCGACATCATCGCGGGAAAGGTCAGCGCAAACGGGTAGGTCAGCGGCACGTTGTTGCCGTAGCGCAGACCGGTGACCGCCGTGTACGCGGCCACATTGGCGCGGTCGATCGGCAGTTCCTCGACGGTTACCGTGCGGGTAGGCAACTGCTTTCCGCGGGGAACGACGGGCAACGCCCCGGCCGCCGCGCGCAGCATGTTCCGCAGGCCGCTTGGCTGGTTCATCCTTCCTCCTTACCTAGGCTCCCAGCATCGCCTGGCCGCAGACGCGAATAACGTTGCCGGTCACAGCATTCGAAGCCGGGCTGGCGAAGTACGCGATGGTCTCGGCGACGTCGACGGGCTCACCGCCCTGCAGCAGCGAGTTGAGTCGACGGCCCACTTCGCGGGTGGCCAGCGGGATGGCGGCCGTCATCTGGGTTTCGATGAACCCCGGCGCGACGGCGTTGATCGTGACGCCCTTTTCGGCCAGTTCGGGCGCCAGCGCCTGGGTGAGGCCGATCATCCCGGCCTTGGTGGTCGCGTAGTTGGTCTGTCCGCGGTTGCCCGCGATGCCCGCCATCGACGACAGCCCGATCACGCGGCCACCCTCGCCGATGCTGCCGTTGCCGATCAGGCCCTCGGTAAGCCGTTGGGGGGCAAGCAGATTGACGGCCAAGACGGCGTCCCAGCGGGCGTCGTCCATGTTGGCCAACAGCTTGTCCCGGGTGATACCGGCGTTGTTGACCAGGATGTCGGCGTGCCCGGCGTAATGGTCGCGCAGATGCTCGGTGATCTTGTCGACGGCATCGTCGGCGGTGACGTCGAGCCACAGCGCGGTGCCGCCGACGCGGCTGGCCGTCTCGGCCAGCGACTCAGCGGCGGATTCCACATCGATCGCGACGACGCGGGCGCCGTCGCGGGCGAACACCTCGGCGATCGTCGCGCCGATCCCGCGGGCCGCGCCGGTCACGATCGCGACCTTGCCATCCAACGGCCGGTCCCAGTCGGCCGGGGGCGTGGAGTCGGCCGCCCCGACATAGAAAACCTGCGCGTCGACGTAGGCCGACTTGGCCGACAAGAGGAACCGCAGGGTCGATTCCAGGCCTGTCGCGGCGGGTTTGGCGTCCGGCGCCAGGTACACCAGCGCCACCGTGGAGCCGCGGCGCAACTCCTTGCCCAACGAGCGGGTGAAACCTTCCAGCGCCCGCTGGGCGATCCGCTCGTTGGTGGAGCCTGCGGCTTCGGGGGTAGTGCCGATCACCACGACGCGTGCGCAGCGGCCGAGGTTGCGCAGCACGGGCGTGAAGAACTCGTACAGGTCCTTCAGCCCGGCCGGCGTCGTGATGCCGGTCGCGTCGAAGACCAGCCCCCCGAACGAGTCGGCCCACCGGCCCCCGAGGTTGTTGCCCACCACGTCGTAGTCGGCGTCCAGCGCCGCCCGCAACGGTTCGACCACGCGGCCGTCGCCGCCGATCAACAGCGATCCCGCCAGCGGCGGGTCACCCGCCCGGTAGCGGCGCAGGGGCTCGGGTTGCGGAACGCCAAGTTGCTTGGCCAGAAACGATCCGGGGCCGGAGTTGACGACCTGTGAGAACAGATCGGACGAGCCTTTGGATGCCACTGAATTGCCTTCCATGTGGGTATGCCGTTAGAGGCCAACCGTAGCTTGAACGAACCCAGACGAACTTACTTGAGAGTAAGAACAGTGAGTAGTATGGCCCCGACGGTCGATACCCAAACTGCTAGCAACGACACATAAGAGTTCCGAAGAAGCTGGAGAAACACAGTGGCGCTGACATCTGAGAAGACATCTGAGAAGCGACGCGTTGCCGTACTGGGCGGAAATCGCATTCCTTTCGCACGATCGGACCGCGCCTACGCCGAGGCGTCCAACCAGGACATGTTCACCGCGGCGCTGGGCGGGCTCGTCGACCGGTTCGGCCTGGCCGGCGAACAACTGGGTGCGGTGGTCGGCGGCGCGGTGCTCAAGCACAGCCGCGACTTCAACCTGATGCGCGAATGCGTGCTGGGGTCGCAGCTGTCGCCCTACACGCCGGCGTTCGACCTGCAGCAGGCCTGCGGCACCGGCCTGCAGGCGGCGATCGCCGCGGCCGACGGCATCGCCGCCGGCCGCTACGAGGTCGCGGCCGCCGGCGGCGTGGACACCACCTCGGACGCGCCGATCGGCCTGGGCGACGACCTGCGCCGCAACCTGCTGAGACTGCGGCGATCCAAGTCCAACGTGGAACGCCTCAAGCTGGTCGGGACGCTGCCCGCCAACCTCGGCATCGCGATCCCGGCAAACAGCGAGCCGCGCACCGGCCTGTCGATGGGCGAGCACGCCGCCATCACCGCCAAGGAGCTGGGAATCAGGCGCGTCGACCAGGACGAACTGGCCGTCGCCAGCCACCACAACATGGCCGAGGCCTACGACCGCGGCTTCTTTGACGATTTGGTCACACCTTTTCTCGGGCTGTACCGCGACGACAACCTGCGGCCCGACGCCACTGTCGAGAAGCTGGCCGGGCTGCGACCGGTCTTCGGGGTGAAGGCCGGCGACGCGACGATGACGGCGGGCAATTCGACTCCGCTGACCGACGGCGCCTCGGTTGCCCTGCTGGCCACCGAGCAGTGGGCCGTCCGAGCACTCGCTGGCTCCGCTCGCCTACTTCGTGGACGCCGAAACCGCGGCGGTGGACTACGTCAACGGGAAGGACGGCCTGCTGATGGCCCCCACCTACGCGGTGCCCCGGTTGCTGGCCCGGAATGGGTTGAGCCTGCAAGACTTTGATTTCTACGAGATCCACGAGGCATTCGCGTCGGTGGTGCTGGCGCATCTGCAGGCGTGGGAGTCCGACGAGTACTGCAAGGGGCGGCTGGGCCTGGACGCCGCGCTGGGGCCGATCGATCGGTCCCGGCTCAACGTCAACGGTTCGTCATTAGCTGCCGGCCACCCCTTCGCGGCCACCGGCGGGCGGATTCTCGCGCAGACCGCCAAGCAGCTCGCCGAGAAGAAAGCCGAGAAGAAAGGGCCCGCTCGCGCGCTGATTTCGATCTGCGCCGCCGGCGGGCAGGGTGTCGCCGCGATTCTGGAAACGTGACGGTTCAGATTTCCGCTGCGTGGTTTGTGGTCCGGGCAAGTGGGTATTTGATTCCTGGATAGCCCCGTGTTGTGGTCTGACCCCCGACCCCGACGGCAATACGGGGCATCCCTACAAGCGAGCGCCGGTCAGTGCAGACGGGCGTGCGAAAAGGGCCGCCGCTGGAGTGAGGGGATCCAGCGGCGGTCTTTTTCTGTCCAGATACGGAGTCTCCCGAGAGACAAAGTCGCCCGCCTCGATCGAGGCGGGCGACTTTGTTGCGTGAATTCCTAGAAAGCGGACTCGTCGAGCTCCATGATGTCGTTGTCCAGCGTCTCGATCACCTCACGGGTGCTGGTCAACAGCGGCAGGAAGTTCTTCGCGAAGAACGACGCCACCGCGACCTTGCCCTCGTAGAAGGACCGCTCGGCACCGCTGGCGCCGCCGTCGAGCGCGGCCACGGCCACGGCCGCCTGCTGCTGCAGCAGCCAGCCGATGATCAGGTCGCCGACGCTCATCAGGAAGCGCACCGAACCCAGGCCGACCTTGTAGAGGCTGGTCACGTTTTGCTGGGCGTCCATCAGGTAGCCGGTCATCGTGGCTGCCATCGCCTGGACGTCGGCCAGCGCCTTCGCCAGCTGCTCGCGTTCGTTCTTGAGCCGGCCGTTGCCGGACTCGCTGTCGACGAACTTCTGGATCTCGCCCGACACGTAGGCCAGCGCCTGGCCCTTGTCGCGGACGATCTTGCGGAAGAAGAAGTCCTGCGCCTGGATGGCGGTGGTGCCCTCGTACAGCGAGTCGATCTTGGCGTCCCGGATGTACTGCTCGATCGGGTAATCCTGCAGGAAGCCCGAGCCACCGAAGGTTTGCAGGCTCTCGGTGAGCTTGGCGTAGGCCTGCTCGGAGCCTGCGCCCTTGACTACCGGCAGCATCAGGTCGTTGATCCGCACGGCCAGGTCGGCGTCCACGCCGTGCAGCGCCTCGGCTACCGCCGCGTCCTGGAACGTGGCGGTGTAGAGGTACAGCGCGCGCAGACCCTCGGCGTAGGCCTTCTGGGTCATCAGCGAGCGGCGCACGTCGGGGTGATGCGTGATGGTCACCCGGGGTGCGGTCTTGTCGGTCATCTGGGTCAGGTCGGCGCCCTGTACCCGGGACTTGGCGTACTCCAGGGCGTTCAGGTAGCCGGTCGACAGGGTGGCGATCGCCTTGGTGCCGACCATCATCCGGGCCATCTCGATGACATCGAACATCTGCGCAATGCCGTTGTGCACCTCGCCGACCAGCCAGCCCTTGGCGGGCACGCCGTGCTGGCCCAGCGACAGTTCACACGTAGCCGAGACCTTCAGCCCCATCTTGTGCTCGACGTTGGTCACGAAGGCGCCGTTGCGCTCGCCGGGCTCGCCGGTTTCGGGGTCGAACAGGAACTTCGGCACGATGAACAACGAAAGACCCTTGGTACCGGCGCCGGCGCCCTCGGGCCTGGCCAGCACCAAGTGGAGGATGTTCTCGAACAGGTCACCGGAGTCGGCGGAGGTGATGAACCGCTTGACGCCTTCGATGTGCCAGGAGCCGTCGTCCTGCTGGACTGCCTTGGTGCGGCCGGCGCCGACGTCCGAGCCCGCGTCCGGCTCGGTGAGCACCATGGTCGCGCCCCAACCGCGCTCCGCGCACAGCACGGCCCACTTCTTCTGCTCCTCGGTACCGAGGTGGTAGACGACGTTGCCGAAGCCTGCGCCGCCCGCGTACATCCACACCGCGGGGTTGGCGCCCAGCACGTGCTCGTGCAGCGCCCACTGCAGCGCCTTGGGCATCGGCATGCCGCCCAGCGCCTCGTCGACGCCGGCCTTGTCCCAACCGGCTTCGATCAGCGCGTGAACCGACTTCTTGAACGACTCCGGCAGCGTCACCGAATGAGTCTTCGGGTCGAACACCGGCGGGTTGCGGTCGCCGTCGACGAACGACTCGGCGATCGGCCCCTCGGCCAGCCGGCTCATCTCCGTCAGCATTTCGCGGGCCGTGTCGACGTCCAGGTCGCTGTACTCGCCCTGGCCTAATGCTTTGTCTACACCCAACACCTCAAACAGGTTGAATACCTGGTCGCGGACGTTGCTCTTGTAGTGGCTCACTGTTCCTCCTCGTCGAGAATGCCACTTGTGGTTGGGTACTAGGACTAAGTTACCCACCAGTAACTGGCTAAAACTATACCGACCAGTAACTTGATTGCAACCCACTGTGAGCTAAATTTCACTGCCTAACTAACCAACCGGTTGGGTTCCTGCTGATCGATAGAGTGGCATGCCGCGTGAGCTGCGACGATGATGGGGAAGTGCCTTCTGTGCCGCGCGTCACTGCCTTGCCCGTCATCGACCTGCGCGCGCCTGCGAGCCAACTGCGCGACCGGCTGCGCGAGGCGGCCCACGAGGTGGGCTTCTTCTATCTGACCGGTCACGAGGTCCCGGGGGAGCTGTCCGACCGGGTGCTCGAGGCGGCGCGGGAGCTCTTCACACTGCCCGCCGCGGACAAGGACGCCATCGCGATGGTGCACAGCCCGCACTTCCGCGGATACACCCGGTTGGGTGGCGAGCTGACCCGCGGCGAGGTGGACTGGCGCGAGCAGATCGACATCGGACCGCAGCGCCCGCCGATCGGCGGCCCCGGCAAGCCCGACTACCTGTGGCTTCAGGGCCCCAACCAGTGGCCGGCCGCGCTGCCGGGGCTGCCCGGGATCATCGACGAGTGGGACGCCGCGCTGTCCGGGGTGGCCCGCACCCTGCTCCAGCATTGGGCGGCGGCGCTGGACAGCCCGCCCGATGCCTTCGACGCCGCCTTTGCCGAAGCGCCCGCCACGCTGATCAAAGTGATTCGGTACCCCGCCCGCGCCGCCAGCACGCAAGGCGTAGGCCCGCACAAAGACTCCGGGGTGCTCACCCTGCTGCTGGCCGAGCCCGGCACCCGCGGCCTGCAGGTGCGTCGCCTCGGCTCCGGCTCTGGCGCGTGGGTTGATGTCCCTGCACTGGACGGCTCGTTCGTCGTCAACATCGGTGAACTGCTCGAAGTCGCGACCGGCGGCTACCTGCGCGCCACCGAGCACCGGGTGGACCTGAGCGATGCGGCCGCCGAGCGCATCTCGATCGCGTACTTCTTCAACCCGCGGCTGGACGCGCAGGTACCGGTGTTGGCGCTCCCCGCCGAGCTGGCTGCCCGCGCCGAATCAGTCCCGGACCCGTCGAATCCGATCTACTCCGTTTACGGGCGCAACGCCTGGAAGAGCCGGCTGCGCGCGCACCCCGATGTCGCGTCGGCTCACGGATACGTGTCCCGGTAGGCTCGATCGCGAGAATCCCGTTCCCGGCCTGAAGGGGAATGAAGTCCGGTGAACCCAGACAGCAACCTGACGCCGACGTCACTGCGTGAGGCCTTCGGCCACTTCCCGTCTGGGGTAGTGGCCATCGCGGCCGAGGTCAATGGTGTGCGCGAAGGCTTGGCGGCGAGCACCTTCGTTCCCGTCTCGTTGGACCCTCCGCTGGTGTCGTTTTGCGTGCAGAACACGTCGACGACGTGGCCCAAACTCAAGGGCCTGCCGATGCTCGGCATCAGCGTGCTGGGCGAGTCGCATGACGCGGCCGCGCGCACCCTGGCCGCCAAGACCGGGGACCGGTTCGCCGGTCTGGAGACGGTGTCGCGCGAGAGCGGCGCCGTCTTCATCAAGGGCACCGGCCTGTGGCTGGAAAGCGCGATCGAGCAACTCATTCCGGCCGGCGACCACATCATCGTCGTCCTGCGGGTGAGCGAGGTAACCGTGGACGCCGCCATAGCGCCCATCGTGTTCCACCGCAGCGAGTTCCGCCGACTCGGCGTCTAACAGGCGCCGCGAATGCGGCGTTTTATCTCGATCCGGGCTTACCGTCGGAACAGCTTGTTACCCAACCACACCACAGGGTCGTACTTGCGGTCGGCGACCCGCTCTTTCATCGGGATCAGCGCGTTGTCGGTGATCTTGATGTGCTCCGGGCAGACCTCAGTGCAGCACTTGGTGATGTTGCAGTAGCCCAACCCGAACTCTTCCTGCGCCTGGTTGCGCCGGTCCAGCGTGTCGAGTGGGTGCATCTCCAGTTCGGCGGCCCGCATCAAAAATCGCGGTCCGGCGAACGCCTTCTTGTTCTCCTCGTGGTCGCGGACCACGTGGCAGACGTCCTGGCACAGGAAGCACTCGATGCACTTGCGGAACTCTTGCGAGCGCTGGACGTCGGCCTGCGCCATCCGGTACTCCCCGGGCTGCAAATCCTTCGGTGGCGCGAAAGACGGGATCTCGCGGGCCTTTTCGTAGTTGAACGAGACGTCGGTGACCAGGTCGCGGATCACCGGGAAGGCCCGCAGCGGAGTTACCGTCACCACCTCGTCCTCGGCGAAGGTCGACATCCGCGTCATGCACATCAACTTGGGCTTGCCGTTGACTTCGGCCGAGCACGATCCGCACTTGCCCGCCTTGCAGTTCCACCGCACGGCGAGGTCGGGCGTCTGCGTCGCCTGCAGCCGGTGGATGATGTCGAGCACCACCTCACCCTCGTTGACCTCGACGGTGAAGTCCTCGAGCGCACCGGCGCTCTCGTCGCCGCGCCACACTCGCATGCTTGCGTTGTAGCTCATTAGCTCTCCGTCCTCGGGGTCCGTCCTGCGTGGTCGGCCAGCTCTCCGTCGGTGTAGTACTTCTCCAGTTCGGAGATTTCGAAAAGCTCCAGCAAATCGTCGCGCATCGGTATCTGGGACTGGCGGGTGACGATGATGCGGGAATCGCTGGTGTCGCCATATCCCTCACGGCATACCAGCAAGGTGTTGCGCCAATCGGGGTCCATTGCGGGATGGTCGTCGCGCGTGTGTCCGCCGCGGCTCTCGGTGCGTTCCAACGCCGCCTTGGCCACGCACTCGCTGACCAACAGCATGTTGCGCAAGTCGATCGCCAGGTTCCAGCCCGGGTTGTACCGGCGTTGACCCTCGACCTGGACGTTCTGGTAGCGCTTCCAGAGTTCGTCCAGCTTGTTTAACGCCTTGGTGATCTCGTCCTCTTTGCGGATGATGCCGACCAGGTCGTTCATCGACTGCTGCAAGTCCATTTGCAGCGTGTACGGATTCTCCGGCGCCGAGCCGTCCGTGGGCCCGTCGAACGGCTTGAGCGCCAGCTTCGCCGCCGCGTCGATGGCGTCGGCCGAGACCGCGGGCCGGCTGCCCAGAGCCCGGACGTAGTCCGCGGCTCCCAGGCCGGCCCTGCGGCCGAACACCAACAGGTCCGACAGCGAGTTGCCGCCCAGGCGGTTGGAGCCGTGCATGCCGCCGGAACACTCGCCGGCGGCGAACAGGCCGGGAACGGTAGCCGCGCCGGTGTCGGCCTCGACCTCGACCCCGCCCATGACGTAGTGGCAGGTGGGCCCGACTTCCATTGGTTCTTTGGTGATGTCGACCCCGGCCAGCTCCATGAACTGGTGGTACATCGACGGCAGCCGCCGCTTGATTTCCTCGGGGGTCAACCGCGACGCGATGTCGAGGTAAACGCCGCCGTGCGGGGTGCCGCGCCCGGCCTTGACCTCGGAGTTGATCGCGCGCGCCACCTCATCGCGAGGCAGCAGGTCCGGGGTACGACGGGCCGAGTCGTTGTCCTTGAGCCACTGGTCGGCTTCTTGCTCGGTCTCGGCGTACTGACCCTTGAACACCGGCGGGATGTAGTCGAACATGAACCGCTTGTTATCGGAGTTCTTCAGCACCCCGCCGTCACCGCGGACACCCTCGGTGACCAGGATCCCCTTCACGCTGGGCGGCCACACCATGCCCGTCGGGTGGAACTGGACGAACTCCATGTTGATCAGCGTCGCGCCGGCTCGCAGCGCCAGCGCGTGACCGTCACCGGTGTACTCCCACGAATTGGAGGTCACCTTGAACGACTTGCCGATACCGCCGGTGGCCAGCACCACTGCGGGGGCCTCGAACACGATGAACCGGCCGCTCTCGCGCCAGTAGCCGAAGGCTCCGGCGATCGCGCCCTGCTCTTTGAGCAGCTCGGTGATCGTGCATTCGGCGTACACCTTGATCCGCGCCTCGTAGTCGCCGAGTTCGGCGAAATCCTCCTGCTGCAGCGACACGATCTTCTGCTGCATGGTGCGGATCAGCTCCAGGCCGGTCCGGTCGCCGACGTGCGCCAGCCGCGGGTAGGTGTGGCCGCCGAAGTTGCGCTGGCTGATCTTGCCGTCCTTGAGACGGTCGAAGAGCGCGCCGTAGGTCTCCAGCTCCCAGACCCGGTCCGGGGCCTCCTTGGCGTGCAGCTCGGCCATCCGCCAGTTGTTCAGGAACTTGCCGCCGCGCATCGTGTCGCCGAAGTGGGTCTGCCAATTGTCTTTCGGGTTGGTGTTGCCCATCGACGCTGCGCAGCCGCCCTCGGCCATCACCGTGTGGGCTTTGCCGAACAGGGATTTGCACACCACGGCGACCTTGAGACCGCGTTCGCGCGCCTCGATGACCGCACGCAGCCCCGCGCCGCCGGCACCGATCACGACCACGTCGTACGAGTGCCGTTCGACCTCAGTCATTGAAACCTCGCTCAGCTATTTCTGTAGTCCTTGAAATGGCTTTTCAGCCAATGAATCTCAGGTCGTGGATCGTGCCGCTGGCCACCAGCGCGACGTAGGCATCGGTGAGCATCAGGGTGCCCAGCGTGATCCACGCGTACATCTTGTGCCGGGTGTTGAGCCGACTGACCTGAGTCCAGATCCAGTACCGCACAGGGTGTTTGGAGAAGTGCTTGAGTCGCCCGCCGGTCACGTGCCGGCACGAATGGCAGGACAGCGTGTAGACCCACAGCATGATGACGTTGCCGAGCAGGATCAGGTTGCCCAGGCCGAAGCCGAACCCGCCTGGGCCATTATCGGAATGGAACGCCACGATCGCGTCGTAGCTGTTGATCACCGAGATGATGCCGGCGATATAGAAGAAGTACCGGTGCGTGTTCTGGACGATCAGCGGGAACCTGGTCTCGCCGGTGTAGTGGGCGCGGGGTTCAGCCACGCCGCAAGCGGTGGGGGACTGCCACACCGTGCGGTAGTAGGCGCCGCGGTAGTAGTAGCACGTCAACCGGAACAGCAGCAGGAACGGCAGCGTCAGCGCGGCGTACGGCACAAACCACCAGTTCGGCAGGATCTGCGGCCAGAACTCGCTCGCCTCACCGCAGGCCTTACTCATGCACGGCGAGTAGAACGGCGTCAGGTAGTGATACTGCGGGACGAAGAAGTAAGCCTTCTGCAGCCCGCGCGCCGTGGCATAGATAAGGAATATGGCGAAGCCCAGGTCGACCCGCAACGGCGACAACCACCACCGATCGGTGCGAAGCGTCTTTTGCGCTATGCGGGCGCGGGTGGGGGAAAAGACCCCGGACGCAGGCTGGTTCGCCGTTGGTGCGCTCATCTAGTGTTCCTCTTCGAACGGGCTGTCTGGACGAAGGGTACACAGCGAGAACCCCCTATTTCTCGGGGGGCTTGGGTTGTTAGTGCCTGTTGTGACCTCCGACACCTTCGTCGTCGACATCGCGCCAGAAGTCGCGGTCGTAGTCGGCGTCGGGAATAGCGACCTTTTCGCCGTGCTGCTGCTGCACGGTGGCGCGGTCCAAATCCAATTCGGAAACGTCGGTATCGAGCAATTCGATGTCGGACAGGATCCGATCGGCGTCGATGACGATGCGCCGCATCGCCGGGCTGTCGCCGTAGCGTGCCTTCAACGCGCCCACGCACCGCCGCAGGCCGCCGATGAGATCGTGCAGTTCGGCTAGTTCAGTAGCGGGGGCTGACAACTTTGATCTCCTCGATCTCTCGACGCGTGGTACGGATCACAGTACGCACCGATATTAGCCACTTCAGACCGGCTCCAGCATCCGATGCGGGCGTTGCAGAGCGCGGCTGACGGGATCGTCGCGGCCGGGATCGCGCGGACGGCGCGGGGGATGCGCAACGAGATCGGCGACGTCGGGCACCTGCCGGCACCGCTGGCACACGCGATCGTGCCCGACGAGCCCGTCGCATCCCGCGTGCCGGTAGGTCCGTCTGCTGGCCCTCTCTAGATAGTTCTCGTTGCCCCAGCTGATCATCGACCAGATCAGCGGCCAGAGCTGCTTGCCCTTGTCGGTCAGTTGATACTCGCCCGCCTCCTTTGTCAGCACGCGCTGCTCGGTCAGGAACGCCAGCCGTTCGGCCAGCACCGCTTTGGGGATGCCCAGGTGACCGTGGAAGTCGCTGAATCGCCGTACCCCGTAGAAGGCGTCGCGCACGATCAACAGGGTCCAGCGTTCGCCGACGATCTCCAGGGACCGTGCGATGGGACAACTCTCGGCGGGGTATTCGCGAGGCAGGGCCACCCGGTCATTATCGCATCTTGTTGGTTCGGTCACCGAACCGTATACTCGATATTCGTAAGTTCATTCACCGAACCACAGGATGTGTGTGTCGTCGTGAAGGCAGTCAGCTACGAACGCTTCGGTGGGCCCGACGTCCTTGAGTACGTGGATATTCCGGATCCCACGCCGGGTGCGGGCGAATTGCTCGTCGAGACCGTCGCGATCGGAGTGAACTTTCCCGACATTCGCGAGCGCCTCGGCGTGTACAACCAAGCCGAGACCCGGGTGGGTGGGGTGGAACTGCCGCAGGTGGGTGGCCTCGCGGTGGCGGGCACTGTCGTCGCGGCCGGTCCCCAAACGTCCGTGCCGGTAGGCCGCCGTGTGGTGGCACTGATGAAGAAGGGGGCCTACGCCCAGCTCGCCGTGGCCGAGGAGGCCCTGTGCGCAATGGTTTCCGATGACGCCGATCTTGCGGCGCTGGCGGGTTTCGCCGCCCAGGCCACCTGCGCGCACCTGCTGTTGCAGGCCTGCACCACCCTGCGGCCCGGTGAGTCGGTGTTGGTGCACGGCGCGGCGGGCGGTGTCGGCAGCCTGGCGGTGCAGACCGCCAAGGTGCTCGGTGCCGGCCCGGTGATCGGGACGGCCAGTACCGCGGAACGGCGCGAGTTCGTCATGGCCTTGGGCGCCGACGCGGCCATCTCCTACGACGACCCCGGATGGACCGATCAGGTGCGCGAGCTGACCGCGGGCCGCGGCGTGGACGTCTTGATCGAATCGATCGGCGGCGACGTGTTCGAGCAGAACTTCGATGCGTTGGCCACCTTCGGCCGCTACCTGTTGCTCGGTTCGACCCGCGGACCCGGCCAGCCGTTCGCCCCGCGCCGTTTGATGACGAAATCGCAAGCGCTGATTGGCTTCTACCTTCCGGTGTTCTACGAACGCCCCGAGCTGATCGGCAACGCGTTGCGTTTCCTCGCCGACGGACTTGGGACTGGGCAGATCAAATCCCAAGTGGACCAGACGCTGCCGCTGAGCCAGGCCGCCGAGGCGCATCGGCGGTTGGAGAGCCGCGCGGTGCGCGGCGTTATCGTTTTAGACCCGACGTCTTAAGGGATGGCCATGACAACCAAAGCCGAGCACCGTGTGGTGGCCCACACCATGAACCGCATCGACGTCTTCACCGGTCTCGAGTTCGACTGGTTCGTAGCGGCTTTCGAGAAGGCCGCGCCGCCGTTCGACCCGGCGTCGGTCCAGGCGATCGTCGAGCGCGGCGGAAATTGGGACGACGTCGTTGCGGCCGCGGCGAGCAACGCGCCGAACGATCTGATGGTCTACGCCAAGATCGACGCGCTGCCGCTGCTGTGCCTTGCCGGCCACACGACCAAGGCCGTCGAATACCTACTCGGCAACCACACGATCGCCGAGACCATGTTCCGGCACGACCCCAAGGCGTTGCTGTATGCGCCGCTGCGGCTGCTGATCTACGCCGACGCCGACGGCAATGCGGTCTTCTCCATGGACCAGCCCAGCGCAGCGTTCGGCAGCCTGGGCATCGCGGACGTCACCCGGGTAGGCGAACTCCTGGACCGCAAAGTGGTAAACCTCTTGCGGCTCATCGGAGTTGACGCCGAGCAAGCTTTCGGGGCCTCTCTCGGGGCCTGACGCGCGAAAGGTCCGGCGAGGCCGATGAGCCCCGCCGGACCGGTTTTTCGCCGCGAGCTACTTGGTGATCGCGATCTTTTGCGCCTGAGCTCCGGTGTACGCACCGGCGACTCGTACCGTCAGCACGCCGGCGTCGTAGGAAGCCGTGATGGCCTCGCTGGTGACGTGGGCGGGCAGCTGGAACGACCGGCGGAACGATCCGTAACGGATCTCCCGCAGGGTGCGGCCTCCGTTGTCGGAGCTTTCCTCGAGATGCTCGTCACGGTGTTCGCCGTGGATGACCAGCCGGCCCTTATCGATCTCGACGTTGACGTCCTTCTCGACGTCGACGCCGGGCAGTTCGAGGCGGACCACCGCGTCGTCGCCGTCCTTGACGATCTCCGCCGCGGGACGGAACCCGTTGGTCACGGGCCTATTCCAGTCGGCTGCGGCGGCGGGGCCGAAAAAGTCGCGTAACCACCGGTCGGTGTCCCAAGCCGGGCGCGACCACAATGCAAGGTTGCTCATGGTTCTCCTTCTACTTCCTTGAACGATGTTGTGAGTTTGCTGTGCCCGGCGCCGTAAGGGCCGGCTATCAGTACTAACTTGAGTCGCCTACGCTTAAGTTCCACCTCGCCGTTCGCTGGGAGCGAACGCTTCTCACACAGTCGTCTTTCAGCTGTGAGCACGACGTGATGGGTGCGTCACATTTCGTGATTTGTGGCGTAATTTCTCGCCCCTAACCTCCTTGGTATGGCACCTGCCGCACTTCCGCCTGCGCACCGTGCGGCCCGTCACATCGTCGTCGTCGGGCACGGCATGGTCGGCCACCGACTGGTCGAGGCGCTGCGTGCTCGCGACACCGCAGGATCCCTGCGGATCACGGTGCTGGCCGAGGAAGCCGACGCGGCCTACGACCGCGTCGGGCTGACCTCCTACACCGAAAAATGGGACCGCGCCCTACTGGCACTCCCCGGCAATGACTATGCCGGTGACGAGCAGGTGCGCCTGCTCTTGAACACTCGTGTTACCGAAATCGATCGCGGCACAAAGTCAGTGGTCACCGCGGATGGCCAACGGCACAGCTATGACACCCTGGTGTTGGCCACCGGGTCCTACGCCTTCGTCCCGCCGGTGCCCGGCCACGAACTGCCAGCGTGCCACGTATACCGCACGCTCGACGACCTCGACGGCATCCGCGCCGCCGCTCTGCGCGCGGCGGAAGACGGCCGCACCGGCACGGGAGTGGTGATCGGCGGCGGACTGCTGGGCCTCGAGGCGGCTAATGCGCTGAGCCAGTTCGGGCTACAGACACACGTCGTCGAGCTGATGCCGCGCCTGATGGCCCAGCAGATCGACGAGGGCGGGGGCGCGCTGCTCTCGCGGATGATCAGCGACCTGGGAATCGCGGTGCATGTCGGAACGGGCACCGAATCGATTGATTCGCTTGAGCATTCGGATGTCCGGTTGCGGCTGAGCGACGGGGCCGCCATCGACGCCGGCGTGGTAATCTTCGCGGCCGGAGTACGGCCGCGCGACGAGCTGGCCGGAGCGGCCGGGCTACAGCTCGCCGAGCGAGGCGGCGTCCTCACCGACTTGTCCTGCCAAACAAGCGATCCCGACATCTACGCGATCGGCGAGGTGGCCGCCATCGAGGGCCGGTGCTACGGTCTGGTCGGTCCCGGCTACACCTCGGCCGAGGTGGTGGCGGACCGGCTGCTGGACGGCACCGCCGAGTTCCCCGAGGCGGACCTGTCGACCAAGCTCAAGCTGCTCGGCGTCGACGTCGCCAGCTTCGGCGACGCGATGGGCAGCACCGAGAACTGCCTCGAGGTCGCCATCAACGACGCGGTAAACCGGACGTACGCCAAACTGGTGCTCTCCGACGACGCCAAGACCTTGCTCGGCGGGGTGCTGGTGGGCGACGCTTCGTCTTACGGGGTGTTGCGGCCCATGGTCGGCAGCGAGCTGCCCGGCGACCCACTCGCGCTGATCGCGCCAGCCCAGTCCGGCGGCAGCGCTTCGGGTTTGGGAGTCGGCGCGCTGCCGGATTCGGCGCAGATCTGCTCGTGCAACAACGTCACCAAGAGCGACCTGAAGTGCGCGATCGCCGAGGGCTGCGCCGATGTACCCGCGCTCAAGTCGTGCACGGCGGCCGGCACGTCGTGCGGGTCCTGCGTACCGCTGCTCAAACAGCTGCTGGAAGCCGAGGGCGTCGAACAGTCCAAGGCGCTGTGCGAGCACTTCAGTCAGTCGCGTGCCGAGCTATTCGAAATCATCTCCGCCACCGAGATCCGCACGTTCTCCGGGCTGCTGGAGCGCTTCGGCCGCGGAAAGGGTTGCGACATCTGCAAACCCGTGGTCGCCTCCATCCTGGCCTCCACCGGCTCCGACCACATCCTGGACGGCGAGCAGGCCTCGCTGCAGGACTCCAACGACCACTTCCTGGCCAACATCCAGAAGAACGGCAGCTACTCGGTGGTGCCACGGGTCCCCGGCGGCGACATCAAGCCCGAGCATCTGATCCTGATCGGCCAGATCGCGCAGGACTTCGGGCTGTACACCAAGATCACCGGCGGCCAGCGCATCGACATGTTCGGCGCGCGGGTGGACCAGCTCCCGCAGATCTGGAAGCGGCTGGTCGACGGCGGGATGGAATCCGGCCACGCCTACGGCAAGGCGTTGCGCACGGTGAAGAGTTGCGTGGGCAGCGACTGGTGCCGCTACGGCCAGCAGGATTCGGTGCAACTGGCCATCGACCTGGAGTTGCGCTACCGGGGCCTGCGTGCCCCGCACAAGATCAAGCTCGGCGTCTCCGGGTGTGCGCGCGAATGCGCCGAGGCGCGTGGCAAGGACGTCGGCGTCATCGCCACCGAGAACGGCTGGAACCTCTACGTCGGGGGCAACGGCGGCATGACTCCCAAACATGCCCAGCTGCTGGCCGCCGACCTCGACACCGAGACGCTGGTCCGCTACGTCGACCGGTTCTTGATGTACTACATCCGCACCGCCGACCGGCTGCAGCGCACGGCGCCGTGGGTCGACTCGCTGGACGGCGGCTTGGAGCACGTCCGCGAGGTCGTGTGCGAAGACTCGCTGGGACTGGCCGCCGAGTTCGAGGCCGCGATCGAGCGGCACGTGCAGAACTACGCGTGCGAATGGAAAGGCGTGCTGGAGGATCCGGACAAGCTGTCGCGGTTCGTCTCCTTCGTCAACGCCCCGGACGCCGTCGACTCGACCGTGTCGTTCACCGAACACGCCGGACGCAAAGTCCCTGTGCCCATTGGTATCCCGCGCATCCGCAAGGAGGAAATGTGACGCTGCTCAACGACATTCAGGTGTGGACGACCGCCTGCGCGTACGACCACCTGATCCCCGGCCGCGGCGTCGGCGTGCTGCTCGACGACGGCAGCCAGGCGGCGTTGTTCCGGCTGGACGACGGATCGCTGCACGCGCTGGGTAACGTCGACCCGTTCTCCGGCGCGGCGGTCCTTTCCCGCGGCATCGTCGGTGATCGCGGGGGTCGCGCGACGGTGCAATCGCCCATCCTGAAACAGGCTTTCGCGTTGGACGACGGTAGTTGCCTCGACGACCCGCGGGTGGCCGTGCCGGTCTACCAGGTCCGCGTCACCGGCGCGGGCCAGATCCAGGTCGCACGGCTGGCCAGCTAGTTTAGCGGCTGATATCACCGACGAGGTAGCGCTGCATCGTCGGACCGATGGCGTCGACGAGCTGGTCTACCGTCATCGAATGGATTGGCTCGGAGCGTATTCCGTAGCGCATAATGCCCAACCCGACGAGCTGAGACGCGCACAACGACGCCCGAACGGCGATCTTGTCCGCCCCCAACATCTTGAGCAGCGGGTTGAAGATCGGCCCGATGAACATGGACTGCACGATTTCCGCGGTCTTGGCCAGCCCGGTCGACGCGATCGCGCTGGCGGCAAACGGCCCACCGCCCGCCGCATCCCAGGTGGTGATCAACAGGTGCAGCGTGCGGCGGCCTACGGTGTTGACGCTTCCGGTGAAGATACGGTCGATGAACTCCGGTGTGCCGAATGGCAAACGGAGCATCTTCGCTACCGGGTCAAGGATCCCCCGAGATGCCTCTTGGCGACGGGCCATGCTGCCAGGATTACCCCCAACTGACCAAAGATCAAGCCACCGCCCCGCGGGGAAGCGACATGGCCTCGTGGAATCGGCTCGCGACCAGTCGCGCCAGACCGGGATGGGTGCCCAGGGCCGAACTGACGACGTCTGCGCCGCAGGCGTGCAGCCGTTCCTGGAACAGGCCGTCAGCGAGCAGGTAGGACGCGACCGCGACGCGGCGATTAACGCGTCGGGCCCGATCCACAGCTTCCTGCAGGCGCGGCGCACCCGTTGCCACAAAACCCAGGTCCACACGGCATTCGAGCAGCGTCGCCAGCAGTGCTGCGGTGGTGCGCAAGTCGGCTTGCGCTCTCTGATCCGACGTGCCCGCCGCCGCCAGAATGACCGAATCATCGCGACGCCAGCCGGATTTCACCAACTGTTCGGCCACTATCTGCACGATTGCGCGACTGGGTCCCAGGGCCGGCGCGACGGTGACGTCGGAATGCCCGCTGGCGGCGACGTGGGTGGGCAGATCGGTGCGCACATGGTATCCACGGGACAAAAACGCGGGCACCACAATCGCGGGCCCGCAAAGACTCCGGTCACTCGACAGCACCTCGCTGGGTGTAGGTCCCAACACGTCGACGAACGCGACATGGACCCGGCGGCCGACGAGCGTGCTGACCCGGGCCGCGAGGTCGCCGATCATCTCGACGCCGCCCGCTCTGCGGGTGCCGTGCGCGACGAGCAGCAGATTCATCCGACACCTGCCGGAACACCGACCGCGAGGCGGTAGCCGCGCTTGACCACCGTTGCGACGATGTTCTTGTCGTTCAGCGCCGTTCGCAGCCTCAGCACCGCCGTGTCGACAGCGTGCGGGTCATTGCTGTTGCCGGGCAGTACGCGCAGCAGCTCGGGACGCGAGACGACGTCGCCGGGACGTTGCGCCAGCGCACGCAATATCGCCATGGAGGACGGTGACAGCAACTTGATCGAACCATCCACCAGGACGCAGGTGCCGCGGATGTCGACCACGTGGCCGGCGGCGACGACAGCGGACGAGCCCAGCAGCGGTAGCTGCTCGGTGATGTGCCGGGCCAAGGCGCCCAACCGCATTCGCTCAGGCGACGACGTCGGGACGCCTTTGCGCTTCAACGGCTGGGAGGTAACCGGGCCCACGCACATCGCGTGGACATCGGAGCGCAGCGCTTCCAGCAGCTGGCCCTCGATGCGCAGGTCGCGGCTGCGTTCCAGCACCGCGGCTGCGGCGGGCGCAGAGGTAAAGCTGACCGCGTCGAACTGTCGGCGGGCAATCCCGGTGACCAGCTGGTCGAAATCGCCGCCCAGTGCTGTCGACTTCCACCGGTACACCCTGATGGGCACGACTTCGGCGCCCGCGGAGCGCAATCCGCCCATGAATTCCGGGAACGGGTCCCAGGCGTCGGCCGCCCCGTGCAGTTGGATGGCCACCCGCTTGCCCGATACGCCTGAGTCGAGGAGATACTTGAATACGTCGTGTGAGGATTCGGACTTCGGCGACCACTCCTCGTGCAGGCCGGCGGCGCGCAACGCGCCCGTCGCTTTCGGTCCGCGAGACACGATCCGGGCCGAGGACAACGCCTCGATCAGCTGGTTGGCCAGCCCCCACCCCTCGGCGGCGGCTACCCAACCGCGAAAGCCGATACCCGTGTGTGCCACCAGAATGTCGGGGGGATTGGCGATCAACGCCTTGGTGTTGTCATGCAATTCGGCATCGTCGGGCAGCGCGATCATGTTAATCGCTGGGGCGCTGCAGACCTCGGCGCCTTGACGGCTCAGCAGTGCGCAGAGCTCCTCGGAGCGGCGCGCAGAAGTCACCGCAATCCGGTACCCGGTCAGGGGTGCAGACTCTGGCTGGGTCATGTCACCTGTCTATGCCTGGCAGATTTCCGCTGCGTTACTCCGCAATTGCTGACGCATTGCCCACCATTGCGGTCCCGAACGCCGCGATACCCAGGCGATGCGACGCGCAACCGCCGACCAGCGTCGCGACGGCCCGCAGCAACAGCTTGTCGCCCGCGGAGAAACCGTAAACCGACGCGGGCATGAACAGCACCATGATGACCGACCACAGGCTCGGAAGTCCACTCCGCGATGCGATGGTTGCGGGCCATGCGAACCTTGCCTTGACCTTTCGATGGCGGGGGATGCACTCGGAACAACGGCGCTGGTGTCTGTTTCGATGCTCACATCAGGGCCAAACAACCGTCAACTCAATATGGCTGTTATCCGCTGAAAGTTGAATCCCAGTTGTCTGGTAGATCCCTGCCAAGCATGTTTTTGTATGAGCTGGAATACATTTCGCGCTTTACACATAAGCCAGACCGGGCTCCGGCGCGGCGGGCGCAGTTGTCCGCAACGGGCGGCGCACGTAGATCGCCCAGGTGAGGATCGAGGCGGCGACGTAGAACACGGCGAAGGCCCAGAACGCCGCCGTCGCGGTGCCGTTGGTCAAATAGGACTGCCGCAGAGCGAGATTGACGCCGACGCCACCGAGCGCGCCGATCGCTCCGGTCAAACCGATCAGTGCGCCTGCCATGGAGCGGGACCACTGCCGGCGCTCGGTCTCGCTGACGTTTAGCGAGTGGCTGCGTGCCTCGAAGATCGTCGGGATCATCTTGTAGACCGAGCCATTGCCGATGCCGGACAGGACGAACAGCGCGATGAAACCGGCAACGTACCCGATCATCGTCGTCGCGGGCGCCGGCCCGTGGGCGTGTCGACCGCCGAAAGTGCTTACGCTGACTAGGATTCCGGCCGCCAAGATCATGGCGCAGAAGACCCCGAGGGTGACGCGACCGCCACCGATACGATCGGCGAGCCTGCCGCCGTAGACCCGCGACAGCGAGCCCAACAGCGGCCCCACAAAAGCAATTTGGGCGGCATGCAGCGATGCCTGCGCGGTAGTTTGGCCGCTGGCAATAAAATTAATCTGCAGCACCTGTCCAAATGCGAATGAGAAGCCGATGAATGAGCCGAAGGTGCCGATGTAGAGCAGAGCGATCACCCAGGTGTGCCGCTCGGAAAGCACAGCGCGCATGGTGCCCAGCTGAATTTGGTAGTGCTGCAGGTTATCCATGAACAGCGCGGCACCGATCGCCGCGACCGCCAGCAGCACCAGGTACACCGCACACACCCAGTACGGCTGCCGGTTGCCGACGCTCGCGATGACCAGCAGGCCGACCAGCTGGACGATCGGCACCCCCAGGTTGCCGCCGCCGGCGTTGAGTGCCAGTGCCCAACCCTTCAGCCGCTGCGGATAAAACGCGTTGATGTTTGTCATCGACGAGGCGAAGTTGCCGCCGCCGAGACCGGCCAGCGCCGCACACACCAGGTACGGCCACAGCGGCAGACCGGGATGGGCCAGCAGCACCATGGTGCCGACGGTGGGAATCAGCAACACCACCGCCGAGAATATGGTCCAGTTGCGCCCGCCGAACTTCGCGGTGGCGAACGTGTAAGGGAATCGCAGGCACGCCCCCACCAGCGTTGCCGTGGCGCCCAGCAAGAACTTGTCGCCGGCGGAGAAGCCGTACACCGCTGTCGGCATGAACAGCACCATCACCGACCAGATGGACCAGATCGAGAACCCGACGTGCTCGGCGACGACCGACCAGATCAGGTTGCGGCGGGCGATCCTTTTGTTGCCGGCCTCCCATGCCACGGTGTCTTCGGGGTCCCAGTTCGAGAGGACATGCGAACGAGCCGGCGAGATTCCCATGGCGTCACGCTATGAATTCTTTATTGCCCCGGCGCTGCGGGCGGTGACCCCGGCGTGAATTTCCGCTCACTGTCGTCACTCTGCCGGTGTGAGGGGCTGTCCGGTTTGCCGAATGTCCTTATAACACAAGGTAACTAGAGGTTACCAAACGTCTCCGGTGCGCCAATCGCACATCAAGTCGGCTGAGGTATCCAGGTTGATCCCCACCGGCAACACGAACACCGTTCCATCGTCGTCGGGCGTGCGGGTCGGACCGGTGGGCGCCAGCACGGACGTCGGGCCGCGCCAGGGCAACCAGCCGCGCGATGCGTACAGACCGCTGGCCCGGACCGTGGAACTGAGCGCCCCGAGCTGGTAGGCCCCGCGCATCACCTGCTCGACGGCGTCGAGCAGCGCGTGCACCAGGCCTTGCCCACGGCAGTCCTCCCGTACCGCGACCCCCTCGACGTAACCGCAGCGCAGCGCGCTATCGCGGTAGATCAGTCGCCGCTGGACGACAGCGGCGTGCGCGACGATCGCGCCGTGACTCCAGATCAGCGCGTGCATCCCGCCGAGCGCATGCTCCCAGTCGGCATCCGTGAAGTCACCGGCGAATGCCTCGGTGACCATCTGGCACATGCGCGCACGGGTGTCGCTGTCGAGATCGGCGGTGTGGACCAGGCGCGCGGTGTGTACCTGGGTGTGCACCCTCTCTGTCTACACCCCGTGGGCCAGGTCCGCTCCTTGAGACGTGAACGGAGACCGCGGCCGCGCCCAGTGCAGCCGCACATGCTGGCCGGGCCGCACCTGGGCGACCTTGTCGATGTCCTCGTCGACGATCACGCCCACGACCGGGTACCCACCGGTGACCGGGTGGTCAGGCCCCAGGATGACCGGTAACCCGTTGGGCGGTACCTGAATTGCACCGCGGGTGGCGCCCTCGCTTGGCAGTTGCCGGTCGGGGTAGCGGTACCGCAGGGGGCGGCCCTCCAGCCGCATCCCGACCCGGTCGCTGCGGGCGGAGGCCATCCAGATCGTGTGCACCAAGGCATCGGGATCGACGAACCAGTCGTCGCGTGGTCCGGGCACCACCTGAAGTTCCACCAGCTGCGCGGAGATCGCCGCGACCGGGGCCTGGTCGAGTTCAGGATAGTCGTTGGTGTGCTCGCCGACCGGCAGCTCGTCCCCGGCCTGCAGCGGTGACGGCCCGATCGCCGACATCATGTCGTAGCTGCGCGAGCCGAGCACGGGCTGCACGCAGAAGCCGCCGCGGACCGCCAGATAGCTGCGCAGTCCGGTGCGCGGAGCGCCCAGCGAGATCACCTGCCCGTCGCGGACGTGACGAATGCTGTTGGTGCCGAACAGGTTTCCGTTGACGGCGGGATCGGTGTCAGCGCCTGTCACCGCGATGTCGACATCGCCGCCGCGGACGCGGACGGAGAAGCCGCCGAACGTCACCTCGACGGTGGCGCGGTCGTCGGGGTTGGCGACCAGTCGGTTGGCCAGCGTGTGCGACCGGCGGTCGGCGGCGCCGGAGCGCCCGACTCCGAGGTGGGCCAGCCCGGCCCGGCCCAGGTCCTGAATGACGGCCAGCGGTCCGGTGTCCAGGATTTCCAGCGTGATCATGGCGTGCTCCCTCCGGTCCGTCACACTGCCCGGAACTGAACCCACATGCCCTGCGTCAGCAAGGCGGGATCGGTCCGCTCGATGTCCCACAGGACTGCGTCAGTGTGGCCGATGAGTTGCCAACCGCCGGGCGACCGGCGCGGGTAGACCGCGCTGAATTCGCCCGCGAGTGCGACCGAACCGGCCGGCACCGCGGTCCGCGGATCGGACCGGCGTGGCACCCGCAGGCGCGGGTCGCCGTCCACCAGGTACGCGAAACCCGGTGCGAAGCCACTGAATCCGACCCGCCACAGCGTGGCGGTGTGGGCGTCGATGACCTGCGCGGTGGTCAGCCCGGTGTGGTCGGCGACCTCGCTGATGTCCGGGCCGTCGTAGACGACGTCGATCACCACATCGGCGGTGCGATCCGCCGGGTCGACCTCGACCTCGTCGATATCGACCCGCAGCTTGCGTAGACGCTGACGGACGAGTGTTTGACAGCGCGGGCCGTCGAGCTTCACCAGCACGGTGCGGGCGGCCGGGACGATGTCGATCACGCCGGGCCAGGCGGCGGCACGCAGGGCGGTCGTCCACGCCAATACCTCTGCGGTACTGCCACATTGCACCATCAGCGCTTGATCGCCGTAGTCCAGAACCACGTTGCCGAACAGGCCCTCGGAGAGGTTGCCGGAAAGGTCACTGGAGAGGTCCGTCACGCTCATTACTCGACAGTAACTCCGCGATCGTGGTACGGGCGAGGGGTCGGGCACGGAATTTCGAGCACTGCCAGAGGTGCCTTAGCAAACGCTCACACAGCTGGAGGTTTAACCCAGGATTTTGCTGATCAGCGGGGGCAGTTGGTCGGCGAGCACCGGGTAGCTCAACACCGACGAAAACGCGATCGCGCCCGCCTGGTCCTTGGTGGTGAAGATATGACGGTTCTGGGCGGTTGCCTGCGAGGCCGCCACGTCGGGGTCGGCCAGCAGGGCCTTCTGGTCATCCGGACTTTGGGTCGTCCAGATCACCACGTCGGCGGAATCGAGCACCGCTTTGATGTGATCGCGCGGGATGACCGCCCGGTGATCAACGCCGAAAGGTTTGATGGTGTCGTCAATGACCAGACCCATCTGGTTGAGGAAGTCGGTCTGCCAGCCGGCGACCGTCGCCACCACGGTGCCTTGGAACAACGTGCCCCCCATCAGCAACGCCTTCTTGCCCAGCCAGCCCGGATTCTTTTGCGCCACCGCAGCGAATTTCTGGCCTACCCCATCGACGAGTGACTTCATCTGGTCGGCCTGAAACACGGCCTGGCCGATCGTGGTGGCCTGGTCTTTCCACGGCTCGAAGAACGCGTCGCCGTCGCCCTGCGGGATGGTCGGGGCGATCGCCGACAGCTTCTGGTAAGTGTCGGAGTCCACCCCGGCATTGATCGCCACGATCAGGTCGGGCTTGAGGCCGGCGATCTGGTCGACCGGAATCCCGTTGTCCAGGTTCAGCACCACCGGCTGCGCGGTGCCGAGCTTAGGCTGGGCCCACGGCCATACCGCGAAGGGCTGCTCGCCCCACCAGTTCGTCACCGCGATGGGCACCACACCCACCGCCAGCAGGTCATCCTGCTCGGTGTAGCCGGCGCTGACGACGCGCTTCGGCGGCTCCTTGATAACGGTCTGGCCGAAGAGGTGGTTGATGGTTACCCCGCCGGCGCCGGGGTTGCCGGGCGCAGGTTTCGGCGACGAGCAGGCCGATACCAGCCCAGTGGCCGGGGCGAGCGCGGCGACCCCGGCGGCACCGGCGAGCTGCAAGAATCCGCGTCGATTCCAACCCTGTCGCCCTTGTCGCACCGCGTGAGAGTATCGCGTGCCCGACTCGATTCAGCTCAGCGGCATACCGGCGTCGACGAAGTCCAGCGCCCGCTAGATCGTGCCTGCAGTCGGCCCTCCGCTGCCAACGGCGGCCAGCGCGGCGCCGGTCAGCGCGCCGACAAGTAGCCGGACTTCGAAATCGCTTGCAGGGCAGCCGATTCGGCGGCCCCGTCGATCAGGCGGAGCCGGTTAGTCGCCTGCATGGGACGATTCTCCGCCACGCCGCGCGCCCGGTCTGGACGGCGGTGTGTATCCAACCCAAGGGCTGTAGTCGGCGATCAGCTCCTCCTGCGGCGGGCGCTGGTCTTCGGCGACGTGCTGCAGGTTGATCCGGATTCGGTACCAGATCGAGCTGGGTCCGCGCATGCCGTCGATCAACACATCGGACGGCTGCAGCAGGTCGGCGACGTCGGGATGGCGATCACGCCAGGTGTCCAGTGCGGCCAGCGCCTGGTCCTTGGTCTTGGTGCGGGCGACCTCGATAAGCGGCATCGACGAGACGCGCCGGCCACTGGCATGCTGGTCGCGCCTGCCGGTCCCTTTCGGCGCCTTCTCGGGAGGGCCCAGTTCTTCGGCGAGCATCAGCAGCCGGTCGAGCTCGCCGACCGTGTCGTTCATCCCCACCCACGGGTCACCGACGTCGGCGAACCGGTCGGGCACGGTGGCGATGGTGAAGGCCTCGGGTGCGCAATTGGCGACCTCGTCCCAGTGCAGCGGCGTGGACACCCGCGCGTCTGGCATGGCCCGAACCGAATACGCCGAGGCGACCGTGCGGTCTTTGGCGTTCTGGTTGAAGTCGACGAACACCCCCTCGCGTTCCTCCTTCCACCAGCGGCTGGTCGCCGCGGCGGGGATGCGCCGCTCGACTTCGCGGGCGACGGTCTGGGCGGCCAGCCGGACCTGGGTGAACTTCCAGCGCGGCGCGATGCGGGCATAGATGTGAAAGCCCCGCGAACCCGACGTCTTCGGCCAGGCGGTCAGGCCGTAGTCCTCCAGCACGTCGCGAGCCACCAGCGCGACGTCGACGATCCGTGGCCAGGTGACGCCCGGCATCGGGTCCAGGTCGACCCGTAGCTCATCGGGGTGGTCGAGGTCGCCGGCCAGCACCGGGTGCGGATTGAGGTCCACGCAGCCGAGGTTGATCGCCCACGCCAGCCCGGCGGCGTCATGGATGACCGCTTCGGCGGCCGAGGTGCCCGACGCGTACCGCAGCTCGGCAACGTCCACCCAGTCCGGCCGTTTGGTGGGGGCCCGCTTCTGGAACACGGCCTCCTCGGTGATGCCCTTGACGAAGCGTTTCAGCATCATCGGCCGGCCCGCCACACCGCGGAGCGCCCCGTCGGCGACGGCCAGGTAATAACGCACCAGGTCGAGCTTGGTGTACGGGCCGGAACCCGCGTGGGCGGGGAACACCACCTTGTCCGGATGGGTGATGGTCAACCGGCGTCCGGCCACTTCCAGTGCCGCCGGACCGCTCATGGGCTTCATGGTAAGTCCGCAAAGTTTTGTGGACGGGGTGCGACCTGGGTCACATATGGTGGAGTCATGGCTAACCTCATCGGACTGCCGGGCCAGGCTGTCAACAAGCTTCAGCAGTACTTCGAACGTGGATCGGCCGAACTGCACTACGTACGCAAAATCTTCGAAGCCGGCGCCTTCCGGCTAGAGCCGCCCCAGAACGTCACCGGGATGGCAACGGACCTCTACAAGTGGGGCGAGTTCGGGATGCTGCCGTCGCTGAACGCGCGACGTCATCCTGACCGCGCGGCATGCATCGACGAAGACGGCGAGTTCAGCTACCGGGAGCTCGACGAGGCCGCCCACGCGGTGGCCAACGGGATGCGGGAGATGGGCGTGCGCGGCGGCGACGGCGTGGCGATCCTGGCGCGCAACACCCGCTGGTTTCTGATCGCCAACTTCGGCGCCGCGCGGGCGGGCGCCCGCATCATCCTGCTGAACAGCGAATTCTCGGCCCCGCAGGTGTGTGAGGTGTCGGAGCGCGAGGGCGCCAAGCTGATCATCTACGACGACGAATACACCAAGACCGTCAGCAAGGCGAAGCCCGAGCTGGGCAAGCTGCGTGCGCTGGGCACCAACCCCGACTCCGACGAGTCCTCGGGCAGCGACGACGAGACGCTGGCCGATCTGATCGAGCGCAGCAGCAAGGACCCCGCGCCGAAGGCCAGCAAGCACGCGTCGATCATCATCCTGACCAGCGGCACGACCGGCACGCCGAAGGGGGCCAACCGCAGTACCCCGCCGACGCTGGCGCCGGTGGGTGGCATCTTGTCGCACGTTCCGTTTAAGGCGAACGAGGTGACCTCGCTGCCGGCACCGATGTTCCACGCTTTGGGTTACCTGCACTCCACGCTGGCGATGTTCCTCGGGTCGACGCTGGTGCTGCGGCGCAAGTTCAAGCCGCCGCTGGTGCTCGAGGACATCGAGAAGCACAAGGTGACCGCGATGGTCGTGGTCCCGGTGATGCTGTCCCGGATCCTCGACGCGGTCGAGAAGATGGACGAGAAGCCCGACCTGTCCAGCCTGAAGGTCGTGTTCATCTCCGGATCACAGTTGGGCGCCGAGCTGGCCGGCCGCGCCCTCAAAGACCTCGGGCCGGTCATCTACAACATGTACGGCTCGACCGAGATCGCGTTCGCCACCATCGCCGGGCCGAAGGATCTGGAAAAGAACGCGGCGACGGTCGGTCCGGTGGTCAAGGGCGTGAAGGTCAAGATCCTCGACGACAACGGCAAGGAGCTGCGGCAGGGCGACGTCGGGCGGATCTTCGTCGGCAACGCCTTCCCCTTCGAGGGTTACACCGGCGGCGGCCACAAGCAGATCATCGACGGTCTCATGTCGTCGGGCGACGTCGGCTACTTCGACGAAGACGGCCTGCTCTACGTGAGCGGCCGTGACGACGAGATGATCGTCTCCGGCGGCGAGAACGTGTTCCCGGCCGAGGTCGAGGACCTGATCAGCGGGCATCCCGACGTGGTCGAGGCCACCGCGATCGGTGTGGAGGACAAGGAATACGGACACCGGTTGCGCGCCTTCGTGGTCAAGAAGGACGGCGCGAGCGTCGAAGAGGACGACATCAAGGGCTACGTGAAAGAGCACCTGGCCCGGTACAAGGTGCCGCGCGAGGTGATCTTTCTCGACGAGCTGCCGCGCAACCCCACCGGCAAGATCCTCAAGCGCGAGTTGCGCGAGATGGAAGTCGACTAGCGCCTGGATTCGATGGCGCGGACGATCTGCGACGCGAGTTTCGGGTCGACCAACAGTTGATCGATCAGAGCGGTGAGTACCTCCTGCCCGGTCACCCGGGCTACGCCCAGGCGATCGGCGGCTTCCCGCTGCCAGATATCGAGGGCGCGGTGCGTGCCGGCCGGGAGATCGACGGTGCGCCGGGTCCGTTGGCCCCGGCCTGATTGATCGCTGGTCCGGTGGTCTACGGAGGCTTGGGTGGCGGCCTGTGCGGGCTGGCTGGGTCGCCTGAACCCGCGGGGGGAGGCGGGTGCCTGTCCGGGGTTCCTGTTGAGGCGTTCGGTGGGCGCAGCGTCCCCACGCGTGTTCATCATCACCGCGGCGACGCTCCTTCCCCGGCCCTCCGCCTGGGCCGAATCAGTAAATCAGTACTTCAGTGTACGAGTGGGCACGGCGACTCGCAGCGGACACCGCTTGGTGCGGCGTGTCGGAGCAAGCCGCAGCCGGGCGAGAAAAGAACCACGATCAGTTTGCTGGTATAACACCCTCCGTCTAATCAGTCTCTTTATCGGTCGCCTCTTGTTTGAATTGTTAATCCTGATGTACTGAAGTATGCAAGTCCGTACCTCAGTAGATCAGTAGATGGTTACTGAGCTCTGGTTAGCTGACTTGCGCAAATACTGATATCAGTAATTTTGCAAATGCATAAATCAATAAAATGGAGCCAGATGCGACACAAAAGTTCCCTACTCACAGCAAAATAAAAGCTTTTCGATATTGTTTGCCTAACAATTTAATGGGTATTATTCGACTGTCAGCACAAAGGTCTTGGAAGGAGCCCCTGATGTTGTTTTCACAGCGATCGGTCCGCAATGCGGCCGCCGGTGCAGTCGGTGCCGCTGCCTTGGCCGGAGCCATGTTGTTCGGCGGCGACGCGACTGCGCAGGCCGCCCCCGCACCCACTCCGGGCACTAGCTTCGCGACTTTCGGGCCGCACGGCGGCCCGGGCATCGTTCCCGAGCGTCCCGGCGGCGGCTGGGGTCACGGCGGCGGCATGGGCCACGGCGGTTGGGGTCACGGCGGCGGGGCACGGCGGCATGGGTCACGGCGGCTGGGGTCACGGCGGCGGCATGGGTCACGGCGGCTGGGGTCACGGCGGCGGCATGGGTCGCGGTGGCGGCTGGGGTCACGGCGGTTGGGGCCGCGGCGTGGGCCGCGGCTGGGACCGCGGCGGCTTCAGCCATCGCGGCATCTTCGGCAACCGCGAGGCGTGGAACTGGTGGTGATGAGCCACTCACGCGCGGCGCGATGACCAGCCTGGACTAACGGGCAAGTTCTAGGCCGGCCGCCCCATGTCGAGGGGGAGACCGTGTCGACCTGACATCCGTCAGGTCGACACGGTTTCTATTTACGGGTCCCGGGGCAGTCCCAGCAGCCGTTCGGCGATGATGTTGAGTTGCACCTCTGACGTGCCGCCATAGATCGTGGTGGCCCGGCTGGTCAGCAGGTATTCGCCCCACTTGCCGGCCAGTTCGTCGGGATCGGCGATTGCGGCGTCGGTTCCGAAGGAGGACACCGCGAATTCCGCATAGCCCTGGCCGGTGCGCATCGACAACAACTTTGAGATCGCCGCCGAGGGCATGGCGTCACCGCCGGCCAGCGTCAACAGCGTGGAGCGCAGGTTCAGCACCTTGGCGGCATGGCCCTCGGCGATCAGTTGACCGGCCCGGTGCTGCGCGACCTGGTCGAAGTGCCCGTCACGGACGAAATCGACGAACTCGGGAAGCGTCGCCAGGAAATTGTTATCGCTGGTGCCGAGGGACACTCGCTCGGCCGTCAGGGTGTTGCGGCTGACCTCCCAGCCCCGGTTGACCTCGCCGAGCACGTACGCGTCGGGCACGAACACGTCGTCGATGTAGACCGTGTTGAAAAACTCCGCGCCGGTGAGCTCGCGCAGAGGCTTGACGGTGACTCCTTCACTCTTCATGTCCAGCAGGAAGTAGGTGATGCCATTGTGTTTTGGCGCCGACGGATCCGTCCGGGCCAGTAGCGCCCCCCACTGCGAGAATTGCGCGGCCGTGGTCCAGATCTTCTGTCCGCTGATGCGCCAGCCGCCGTCCACCCGCGTCGCCTTGGTCGAGAGCCCCGCTAGGTCCGACCCGGCGCCGGGCTCGGAAAACAGCTGGCACCAAATCATTTCGCCGCGGAAGGTAGGCGGGAGGAACCGCTGCTTTTGCTCCTCCGTGCCAAACGCGACGATCGACGGGATGATCCACGCCGCGATGCCTATCTGCGGGCGTTTGACGCGTCCGGTGTTGAATTCCTGCGCGATGATGACCTGCTCGACCGGGCCGGCGTCGCGTCCCCACGGTTTGGGCAGGTGGGGCAGCCCCCATCCGCCCTCGGCGATCGCGACCGTGCGTTGGTCGCGCTCCATCTCCTTCAGCGCGGTCACCTCGGCGCGGATCTCGGCCCGCAGCTTTTCGGTGTCGGGGTCCAAGTCGATGTCTACCGCGCGCAAACCGGTGTCGGTCGCGGTGTCGACCACTCGCTGCGGATACTCCGAGCCGCGGCCGAAGCACGCGGCCAGCAGCAGCGCCCGGCGGTAGTACACGTTTGCGTCGTGCTCCCAGGTGAAGCCGATGCCGCCGTGCACCTGGATGCAGTCCTGCGTGCACCGCTGGGCGGCGGCCGGCGCCAGCGTGGCCGTTACCGCCGCGGCGAATTCGGCCTTGGAACCGGTTGTGTCCCAATTGTCTTGGTCGGCCTCGCGGGCCTCGTCCAAAGCGCGCGCAGCGTCCCAAACCGCGGCGGTGGCCCGCTCGGTGTCGGCGATCATCTCCGCGCACTTGTGTTTGATGGCCTGGAACTGGCCGATCGGCCTGCCGAACTGCTCGCGGATCTTGGCGTACTGTGCCGCCGTGTCGGTCGCCCAGCGCGCTACGCCCACGGCCTCCGCGGACAGCAGCGTGGACATGAGCGCGTAGGCCGTTTTCATGCTCAGTCTGCTCAGCACCGCGTCCTCGCCGACCTCGACGGCATCCGCCCGCACGTGCGCGATCGGACGCAGCGGGTCAATGCTTTTGACCGGGTAGATCGCCAGCTGATCGGCGCGCAACACGACCCACTCGTCGCCGCTGGCGATTGCCACCGGGAGCACCAACACGGAGGCCTGGGCCGCGGCGGGGACGGCGCGGACCTCGCCGCGAATCACCAGCGTCGCCTCGTCCGGGCCGTGCGGGGTGGCGGTCAGTCCGGAATCCAGCGCATAGGCGCCGATGGCCGCGCCCGACGCCAGCTCGCCCAGCACTTTGGCCTCCGGGTCATGCGCGGAGATCAACGCGCTGGCGATCGCCGACGGCACGAACGGGCCGGGCACTGCCCCGTAGCCGAACTCCGCCAGCGCGATTGCCAGCTCGAGGATGCCGTAACCCTGTCCGCCGACGGCCTCGGCCAGGTGCAGACCCTGCAGGCCCTGTTCGGCCGCGGCCTGCCAGTACGACGGTGGGTTCTCCAACTTTTCCGGGGGCGTCTCCATAGCGGCGTGCAGCACCTCGGACGGCGCCACTCGCGCCACCAGGGACCGCACTGAATCGGCGAGGTCTTGATGCTCAGGAGTTATTGCGATCGGCACTGGTCGCCTTCCATGGTTCGGGTGCTTCCAAGCTAACAACCGGTCGGTTGGTTGACTACAGGGCTGCCGGTCACCCGGGCGGCGGTCCCGGCGGGCCGACGCCCAGTGGCCGGCAGGCATTAGTCGTCGGGTCCCACCACTGCCCGGGGTCGCAGGCCAAAGGCTGCGGCCCGACGCCGAGCGGACGGCACACGTTGCCGCTCGGATCCCACCACTGCCCGGGGTCGCAGGCCAAAGGCCGCGGTCCGACCCCCAGCGGCAAGCAGGCCTTGCTGAACGGCTCCCAATACTGCCCGGGATCGCACTGCGCCGAGCTCACCGCCGGCGTCCCGATCGTCGTCTCCGCCATCGCCATTGCCACCAGCGTGACGACCGCCGCCAACCTGCCCGCCAGATTTCGCATCGCAGACTCCTCGGGGCGCATGTAAAGGGATGCTAGTTGGCTGACGACGGGGTCAACGCCACCGCTTGTGGATCCACTTGGCGATCATGTCGGCCTGCTCGCTGCGCGCGCCCGGAGTGGTGAAGTAATGGTCGGTGTCGACCGAAGTCAGCGTCTTATCGGTGCTGGCGAGCGCGTCGCAGACGCGTTGGGCGTCCGACGGGAAGACCCCGGTGTCGGCCAGGGCGTTGATCACCAGGGCCGGGCAGGTGATCCGGGCCAAGTGTGGTTCCGCCCGGGTCTGCGCTACCCGCAGGCTCCACATGCCCAGCCAACTGCGCAGCGTGCTGGCCGCGGCGATGCCGTTGGCGGACCGGTTCGCCTTCTCCGGCACCCCCATGTAACACAGGTTGGGCTGACGCCTGGTGGGTTCGATGCTCGGATCGACCATGCGGGGATCAGCCCATGTTCGCATCACGGTGAACGGCCGATCGGAAAAGCCCGCGGCGCGCACACGTTTGAGTTCGTCCTCGGCCCAGTCGGTGATGGCGTGGTTGCGGGCGACCTGCGCCGAACGGTAGCGGCTGAGAAACTCCGGCGAGTACGGCGGCCCGTTGCGCCGGGAGAACAGGTCCAGGTCGGGATCGGTTGCAATCGGGTCGCTTTCGTCGACGACGCCGGCATCCATCCACGCGGTCAGCACGTCCGGGCGCCCGGGATGAGCGGCGGTGGCGACGTAGCCGTCGGCGGCGGGCAAGTCGTTCAATCCGGCTGCGGGCCGCATGCCGTCCGGTGGCGTTACGTTCGGATCGGTCGCCTGCGACTGGTAAGCCGCCATCAACGAACCGCCCCCCGAATTACCCAGCAACACAATGGCTTCCGCTCCCTGCACGTCCCGCAGCCAGCCCACCCCGACACCGATGTCGACCAGTGCGTGGTCGAGCTGAAAGCTGCTTTCGAAGCCGCGGTAGCGGGTGTTCCAGCCCAGGAATCCGATACCGCGAGTGGCCATGTAGTCGGCGAGGTAGTGCTCGGAGAAGTCGATCTGATAGTGCGCGGCGATCATGGCCACCTTGGGCTTGCGCCCGACGCCACGGTGGTAAAGGCCCTGGCAAGGGTGACCGCCGGCGCCGGCGCGCGCAGCGGTGCGTGATGGCAGACCGACGAACTCGCGGATAACTCCGGCCGCGGTGCCCTGGCGAGTCATTCACACCTCCTTGCCATAGATGGCGCGGTAGCAAACGTTGACGAGGGTGAGCTGCAGGTAGCTCGCCCCTTTGGAGTCGTAGTAGCTACAAAAGACGCCGCCGAGCGGGTTGCTTCGGCGGCGATGCCGGCGATGGTCGTCGGAGCAGGGCCGGCCAGAATTCCCTTGCGCGCGAACACCGTTCGGGCAGAGGCCTCGACTGCGGCCGGTGTCCGGCGGCCGGGCGTCTGGTCGATCCGAATTCCCAGGGCGTGGCGCGGCTCTGACGCGGTCGACACCTGGCGCACCTCCCCGTGCCGCACCCCTGCCGAATATGTGAGTCCGATGTTAGATCACTATGCGAATTAGATGGTCGATTCAGATTTATTCTTGAATGATGATCAAGCCACACAACACCAACAGCGAGTTCGAGCTCGGCGGGATTAACCATGTCGCTTTGGTGTGTTCGGACATGGCGCGCACGGTGGACTTTTATAGCAACATCCTCGGAATGCCGCTCATCAAATCGCTCGATTTGCCGGGCGATCATGGGCAGCACTTCTTCTTCGACGCCGGGAACGGCGATTGTGTCGCGTTCTTCTGGTTCGCCGACGCGCCCGACCGGGTTCCGGGCGTCTCGTCACCGGGTGCCATCCCCGGCATCGGTGACATCACGAGCGCGGTGAGCACCATGAACCACTTGGCGTTTCACGTCCCGGCCGAGAAGTTCGACGGGTACCGGCAGCGGCTGAAGGACAAAGGCGTGCGGGTCGGCCCGGTGCTCAACCACGACGAGAGCGAGCGGCAGGTCGCCGCGACGCTGCACCCCGGCGTGTATGTGCGCTCGTTCTACTTCCAGGACCCCGACGGCATCACATTGGAATTTGCTTGCTGGGTACGGGAATTCAGTGACAGCGACAACCAGACCGCGCCGAAGACCGCGGCTGACAGGCGGCCTGCTGCACAATCTGCACGTTAATGACCGACGGCATCTTGACCGACGAGCAGATCGACGCGCTCACGCCCGAGCAGCGTGCGGAGTTGATTTCCCGGTTGGAAAAGCCCCTGAGCGACCTGATTGACCCGGAGTCCCTCGGTCGGATAAGGCGGATCCGATTGAGTCTGATGATTGGTGGCTCGATCGCGATGATCCCTTGGCTGGCGTATCTCTATGTGACGCTGCCGGACCGCTACGTCGCCCACAACTGGACTGTCACCTGGGTGGGCTTCGACGTCTTGTTGGTCATATTCATGCTCGCCACGGCCATTCTCGGCTACCTGCGCCGCCAGCTGCTGATGCTTGCGGCGTTCACCGCCGGGGTGTTGCTGATCTGCGACGCGTGGTTCGACCTGATGACGGCCGGCCCCACGGACCTGTGGCTTTCGGTGACCACGGCGCTGGTGATCGAGGTGCCGCTGGCGATCTTCATGATTACCGGTGCGCTGCGCGTGCTGCGCGTCACGATGATGCGTTTGCGCCGGATGGATTCCGAGATGTCGCTTTGGCATCTGCCGCTGTTTCCGTGAGTCCGTACACGGCCGGGTCGGTGAGTTGGTCGAGCAGCGCGGCGAGCTGATCGACGAGTTGGTCGGGCTCGAGCCGGACGTCGCCGCCCAGCCAGGCGCTCAAGGTCTGGGTGACGCCGCCGACCGCGAAGTGCGCGCCCGCCTTGACGTGGTCGTTGGCCGGTGTGCGGAGGGCGTCGCCGGCGTATTGGCCGGACAGCACCGCGAACAGCGCTGCCGATTCGGCACGCTTGCGCGCTATCACCGAGTTCGCCAACTGCGTGCTGAACAGTAGGTGTCCGATGCGGGGATCCTCGGCGATGGTCCGCACGATGTTGGCCATCCCCGCGCGGGACTGCTCGCGCGCCGTCACTGCCACGGCCACCGCCGCCTGGGTGGTGGCGGCAACATCGGCAACGACCCACTCGAAGACGCCACTGATGAAGTCGTCCTTGTCCGTGAAGCTTTCGTAGAAGTAGCGGGACGCCAATCCGGCCCGTCGGCAAACCTCGCGGACGGTAAGTCCGGAAATGTCCTGCCGCCCGGATCCCAGCACGTCCAAGCCGGCGGCTAACAGCAGGCGACGGCGGGTGGCCAGCCGCTCCCCGGCCTCGACGCCGCGGTACGGCCGGGTGCTCGGGGTCCCCGCCATGATCACCATCTTGACATCGGCGTCAAATAGAGACAACATCAGGAAACATCTGTTCTCACAATTAGCGAGCTGGGGCTGGCGTGGGAGGCATTCCAGGTGACAAATTTCAAAACGGTGCACGCGCCTGTGCAGCACGTCGAGCGCGCGGTCGCCGACCCGCCCCGTCCTTCGGGCCCGCGCATGCCGGCGGGTTCCACCTTTGCGGACGGCTTGATAGGTATGTCGCTGTTGGCCGGTCCGGCCAACGTGATCATGCAGTTGGCGCGGCCCGCCGTCGGCTATGGCGTGCAGGAAAGCCGTGTCGAGAGCGGCCGGGCTGACCGGCATCCGATCAAGCGGGCCCGCACCACCTTTACGTACATCGCGGTGGCCGTAGCCGGCAATGACGCGCAGAAGTCGGCTTTCCGTCGCGCAGTCAACGGCGCGCACGCGCAGGTGTACTCCACCCCCGAAAGTCCCGTGCAGTACCACGCTTTCGACCCGGACCTGCAGCTGTGGGTGGCGGCCTGTCTCTACAAAGGTGGGGTCGACGTTCACCGCACCTTCGTCGGCGAACTCAACGACGAGGACGCCGAGCGCAACTATCAAGAAGCCAAGACGCTGGCCACCACCTTGCAGGTGCCAGCGGAGATGTGGCCGGCGGACCGGGCTGCGTTCGACCGCTATTGGCAGGAGTCGCTGGCGCGGGTTCACATCGACGACACCGTCCGCGACTACCTGTATCCGATCGCCGCGTCGCGGTTGCCTAGGGTGGCGCTGCCACGCCCATTGCGGCGGCTGCCGGAAAGCATCGCCTTGCTGATCACCACGGGCTTTCTGCCACAACGGTTTCGCGACGAGATGCGGCTGCCCTGGGACGTCGTCCGGCAGCGCCGCTTTGACCGGCTGATGGCGGTGCTGGGAGCGGTGAACCGCGCGCTGCCGCGATTCGCCCGGCAGTTTCCGTTCAACGTGCTGCTCTGGGACCTGGACCGCCGGGTAAAGAGTGGGCGACCTCTGGTCTGACACGCGCCTCGCTCCGGTTGATAACGACAATCATATTCATTAAGCTCACTCGGGTTCGTCCTCCCAGCCTGAGGAGCCCTTATGACCGCGCCTGTCGGGATGGCTTTTATGGCCATGCCACCGGAGGTGCACTCGGCGCTGCTCAGCGGCGGTCCGGGGCCGGGCTCCCTGCTGGCGGCGGCCGGGGCGTGGGGCCTGCTCAGCAGCGAATACGCCGACCTCGCAGACGAACTCGCCGCGCTGCTGGCCGGTGTGCAGGCCGGCGCATGGCAGGGGCCGAGCGTCGAGTCGTACGTGGCCGCCCATGCCCCCTATCTGGAATGGCTGACGCAGGCCAGCGCCAAGAGCGCGGAAATGGCCGCCAGTCATGAGACGGCGGCCGCCGCCTACACCGCCGCGCTGGCGGCCATGCCGACGCTGCCGGAACTGGCCGCCAACCATGTCGTCCACGGGGTCTTAGTGGCCACCAATTTCTTTGGGCTCAACACCATCCCGATCGCGCTCAACGAGGCCGACTACGTGCGGATGTGGATTCAGGCCGCCAGCACGATGAGCATTTATCAAGCGGTGTCCAGCGCGGCGGTGACGTCAACGCCACAGACCAACCCGGCGCCGCAAATCCTGAAATCTTCAGCGCCAGCCCGCCTCCAGCTCTGATCCACTGCAGGGGATTGTGCAGAACGTCGAGCAGTTCCTGAAAAACCCGCTGGGACTTCAACAGCAGATCGAGCAGATCATTCAAGCCCACATCAACGGCGACAACCCGTATGGCCTCCCGCAGGGGCTGGTAAATGCGTTGGCAAAGCTCGGGATTGGCAATAGCCAACTTGCTCACGACCCGACGATCGACAATGCGTTCGATAACCTCCTCGCGGCTCAGCTGCAGCGCGTCGGCATCAATTGGAGTCCGGCGCACGGCACGATCAACGGGCTGGAATACGACGACTATGCGAATCCTGGCCAGGCGTCGTTTTGGGTAGCGCGAAGCCTCGAGCTCATCGAAGATTTTCAGAATTTCGGGGTGCTTCTCAGGACAAATCCGGTCGAGGCCATTCAGTGGTTCATCAGCTGGCAGCTGTTCGATTTTCCAACGCACATATTGGAAGTCGCCGAATATCTGGTCGAGAACCCGATCGCGGCGCTCGCGGCGCTGCCCGCCGTCTCGCCCCTGGCGGCCACCGGCGGATTGGGGGCGTTGGCCAGCCTGGCCGCCGTGCCTCCGGCAGCCCCACCGGCGCTGGCTCCCGTTGCCGTCCTGCCCGCACTGGTACCGGTCGCCGCGACAGCCACGAGTTTCACCGCGCCGGCGATGACCGCCGGCGCGCCACCGTCGCCGCCGCCCACGCCGTCCGCTCCCGCCGCCCCGACGGCTCCGGCGCCGGCACCTCCACCCCCGGCCGGGGCAGGACCGGCCTTCTTCCCTCCGTATGTGCTGGGGCCGCCCGGCATCGGAGCCGGCACGGGGATGAAGACCAGTGCCAGCTCCAGCGCCAAGAAGAAGGGCTCGGAGCCGGACGCAGCCGCGGTGGCGGCCGCCTCGGTCGCACGGGAGGCTACCCGGGCACGGCGGCGCCGGCGCGCCACTCAGCAGGATCACAGCGACGAGTTCATGGACATGAACGTCGAGGTTGACCCGGACTGGAGCGCGGGAGCGTCGGGTCGGGGCGCCGGGAGTTTGGGGTTCGCCGGCACGGCAGCAAAGAAATCGGGCGCCAACGCTGCCGGTCTGACCACACTGGCCGCTGACGAATACGGCGGTGGCCCGCGGATGCCGATGCTGCCGGGAACTTGGGATCCCGCGGCGCGCTGACACAATGACCCACAATGGCTTAGTGGCAGCGCTGAGCTTTGTGCGCCGGATCCGGTTCGGCTCGATGGAACTGCTGGTGGGCATTCTGCTGGCATGCGCCGTCTCGGCGACGATGCTGCGCAGGGAGGTCGCGGGCAGCGCGGCGTTCTCGACGGCGGGCACGGTGTTCTGTGGGGTTTTCGTCCAGGCGATCCCGTTCCTGGCGCTCGGGGTGGTGGTGAGCGGGCTGATCGCGGTGTTCGTCTCGCCGGAGCGGTTGGCGCGCTGGCTGCCGCGTCGACCCGCGGTGGCGGTGCTGGTCGGCGGACTCGGGGGGGCGATGTTGCCGGGCTGCGAATGCGGGTCGGTTCCGGTGGGGCGGCGATTGTTCGGCGAAGCGGGCGCCACCGGCGCGGCGGCTCTGACGTTCATGCTGGCGGCTCCGGCGATCAATCCGGTGGTGCTAGTCGCCACCGCGGTGGCGTTTCCCGGTGCGCCGATGATGGTTCTGGCCCGGGCGGGGGCGTCGTTGCTGACAGCCGTGATCATGGGCTGGGCGTGGGCGCGGTGGGGCCGCCCGGAGTGGGTCACCCGGCGGCTGCCCCGCACAAGCCACGACACCGAATCCCGCTGGGTGCAGTTCGCCGAGGCGGCCCGCCATGACTTCCTCACCGCCGCGTCCTATCTGGTTTTGGGTGCCGCCGCGGCGGCGGCGCTGCACGTGCTGGTGCCGCGGTGGGTGTTCGACCATCTCGCGGCGCACTTGATCCTGGGTGTGGTGGTGATGGCCGCCCTTGCGGTGGTGTTGGCGTTGTGTTCGGAGGCGGACGCGTTCGTGGCGGCAAGCATGACGATGGTGCCGCTGCTGCCCCGCCTGGTGTTTCTGGTGGTCGGGCCGGCCGTCGACGTCAAGCTGTTCGCGATGCAGGCGGGGATGTTCGGCCGGGCTTTCGCGGCGCGCTTCGCCCCTGCGACCTTTCTGGTCGCGGTGGCGAGCGCATGCGCCGTCGGGCTGCTGCTTCTCGGTCGGTGGCGGATTTCTCGGTGGTGGATTTCTCGGTGGTGGATAGATGCGCCGCGAAACCGAGAACACCCTTCTGCTGCTGGTGGGCATCAGCATCGCCATGATCACGGTGACGGGTGCGTTCACCCGCTACGTCAAGCCCGGGTTGCTGCCGTGGCTGGCGGCGTCGGCGGCCCTGCTGATCGTGCTGGCGCTGGCCGCGATCATCGGCGATATCCACCGCGGTCGCCCCCGGGAGCACGGCGATCACGCTGAAGGACACTCCCACCGGACCGGCATGGTGTGGCTGCTGCTTGTTCCGATCCTCGTCTTGATCTTCGTTACGCCGCCCGCGCTGCGACCCTCGGCCGCGTCCGTGACAACGGTGTCCAATGATGTTCTGAAGCAAGCATTTCCACCGTTGCCGCCGGGTCGCGCCCCGGAGCTGTCGTTGCCGGAGGTGCTGATGCGCGAGGCTCAGGACACCAGCGGCGCGCTGACGAATCGGACCATCACCGTGACCGGCTTTGTCCTCAACGAGGCCCAGGGGGTGGACCTCGGCCGCATCGTCATCATCTGTTGCGCCGCCGACGCCCAGCTGGCCCGAATCCATCTGCGCGGTGCGGCGGCAGCACAGGCCGCCGGGCTGCCCGACAACACCTGGCTGCGGGTCGAGGGTGAGGTCATACCTGCGCCCCGACAGGCCCATTCGGCGACGATCCCGACATTGCAGGCCACCGCGATTACCCGCATCGATGCCCCACCTAACCCCTACGACTATCCGCACTGAGACGGAGCATCGGCGTACGGTCGGTTGGGTGCGAAGTGAAGGCGACACCTGGGACATCACGACGAGTGTTGGAGCGACCGCGCTGTTCGTAGCGACCGCGCGAGCGCTGGAGGCGCAAAAGCCCGACCCGGTGGCCGTCGACCCGTATGCCGAGGTGTTCTGCCGTGCCGTCGGCGGTCGCGCTGCTGACGTGCTCGACGGCAAGGTCCCCGACCACGAGCTCAAGACCGCCGACTTCGGCCAGCATTTCGTCGATTTCCAGGGCGCACGTACCAAGTACTTCGATGAGTATTTCCGCCGCGCCGCCGACGCCGGCGTGCGGCAGGTCGTCGTTCTGGCGGCGGGACTGGACTCGCGCGCCTACCGGTTGTCGTGGCCGGACGGGACGACGATCTTCGAGTTGGACCGTCCCGAGGTCCTCAATTTCAAGCGCGCGGTACTCGCTGGCCTGGACGCCCAGCCGCGCGCCGAGCGGCGCGAGGTTGCCGTCGATCTGCGCGAGGACTGGCCAAAGGCGTTGCAGGAAAGTGGATTTGATGCGACGAAGCCCTCGGCATGGATTGCCGAGGGCCTGCTGATCTATCTGCCCGCCGAGGCGGAGGAGCAGCTGTTCACCGGCATCGACTCGCTGTCGTGCCCGGGCAGTCATGTCGCCGTCGAGGACGGCGCCCCGCTGGCAGCAGGACGAGTACGAAGCCAGACTCGAAGAAGAGCGCTCCTCGCCCGGCCAGCGCGCGTTCTTCCAGTTGGTCTACAACGAGCAGCACGCGCCGGCCGTCGAATGGTTCGGCAATCGGGGCTGGACCGCGGTCGGTACCCCGCTAGCCGACTATCTGCGCGAGGTCGGCCGTCCGGTGCCGGGACCCGAATCTGAATTCGGGTCAGCAGTCGCCCGTAACACCCTGGTCAGCGCCGTCAAGCTATAGGCGCCTCTGAGTAACGGAACCTGCGGGAACTTTTCCGCGCGGGGTCGCGACTAGTTATGCGTGACTGCACCGATCTGGATGGCCTCGCCCCCGGAGGTGCATTCGACGTTGCTCAGCAGCGGTGCAGGACCCGGGTCGTTGTTGGCTGCGGCCGGTGCGTGGAATCTGTTGAGCGCCGAGTACGCGTCGATTGCAGAGGACCTCACCGCAGTGCTGGGGGCGGTGCAGGCCGGTGCATGGCAGGGTCCCAGCGCGGAGTCGTATGTGGCCGCGCACGTGCCGTATCTGGCGTGGTTGATGCAGGCCAGTGCCATGGCGGCGGCAACAGCCGCCCAGCATGAAACCGCGGCGGCGGCCTACACCACCGCGTTGGCGGCGATGCCCACCCTGCCCGAGTTGGCCGCTAACCATGCCGTCCACGGCGTATTGGTGGCAACGAATTTCTTTGGGCTTAATACGATTCCGATCGCGCTGAACGAGGCCGATTATGTGCGGATGTGGATCCAGGCCGCCGTCACCATGGCCGCCTATGAAGCGAACACGTTCGCAGCGCTCGCTGCCACGGAGCTCGCGAAGGCCGAGAGCAGTCCGTACTGGCCGCCGAACATCGTGAAATTGGCGAAGGAGTATTCGCACGGCGGAGTCGGGCTCCCGCCCGGTACCAAAGACATCATCGACAACGACGGCGGCAACCCACACCAGCTGTCCTGGTGGACCAATCGGGTCACGGAAATTACCGACACCCTGGGCAGGGACTTCGGAGAGATTCTGCAGAATCCGCAACAAGGAACCGTGCAGCTGCTGACTGACGTTGTGCAACTGACGCTCGACGAGTCTGGCCATGCGATCGAGGCCTACCAGGCATTCCCGCTGCAGTTCGGTGCGATTGCACTCGGTGCGCTGCTCGTCGCCCCCACACCGTTGGGCGGGTTTGGGGGCATGGCCGCACTCGCGGCCGTCCAACCTCCGGCCGAGGTTGCGGCGGCAGCCGCACCGATTCCCGCGCCCGTGCCGGGCCCGCCAACCGTTCTCAGCTCAGTCGTGAGCCCTGCCCCGGCACCTGCCCCGGCGCCGGCTCCCGCTCCCGCTCCTGCCCCGGCGGCCGCGCCGGCCACCGTAGGCGCGGCTGGCGCGCCGCCGCCTCCGGTTGGCCCCGGAGGTTATGGCTTCCCCTACTTAGTGGGCCCCCCCGCGGGGATGGGCTCTTCCATGAGCACCAGCGCCGGCTCCGGCGCCAAAAAGAAGGCCCCCGAGCCTGATGCCGCCGCAGCGCCTGCCGCGGCGGTCGCGGGCGAGCAGGCGCGGGCGCGGCGGCGCCGGCGGGCAAAGCAGCGCGGGTATGGGGACGAGTTCATGGACATGGATGTCCAGGTCGAACCGGACTGGGCGCGGCGGGAGCTGGTCGGGTCAACAGTTGCCTCGGGGCAGGGTGCGGGAACCATGGGCTTCGCCGGAACGGCCCGCGGTACTGCCCCGGTCGAGGCGGCGGGGTTGGCCACGCTGGCCGGTGACGGGTTCGGCGGCGGACCTTCGGTACCGCTGGTTCCGCGTACGTCGGAAAACTAAAATCAGCTTTTGCTAATGAAAATCATATTCAGTAAGCTTTGGCTGCTTAGCGGAGTCCGTCGTGATCAGCGCTGCCGGGAGGGTGCGAAGTGGTGCGTGTATCGAGCCAGCCTCCGCCCGAGCTGCAAGATTTCCGCATCTGTGGCCTGCACCGCGTTCAAAGGTGCGACACTGTTGCCTGCAAGGCGATGATGATGCAGGAAGCCGGTGCGAATCCGGCGCGGTCCCGCCACTGTCATCGGGGAGCGACCCTCACTAGCCACGGCCACTGGTCGGAAGGCGAGGCGAGCAGCGATCCGAGAGCCAGGAGACTCGCGTCATCGCATCCTGCTAGCCCGGGGCGGAGCACCTCGGAGAGAGCTGACGCCCCATGAGGCTACGTGCCCTATTTGGCGGCCCTGCCGCCATGATCACCCTCGAAGCCCAACTGTTGATCACCCCGAACGTCCTGATCAGCGCTGCCGGGGCAGCTCGACAATAAGATTAGGCAATGCTAACTTCGGCGAGTTAAGTTAGGGCCGACTATGTACGGGAGACGGTGCGGTCGTGGAAGGTGGTGACATCGGCATGCTCGCAGCTCAACCACGCGCATCCCGGGTAGAAAGCAGAGCGGACGGCAGGGTCGACGGTGACGTCGTCAGCCGGTTCGCCACCTGCTGCCGCGCGCTCGGCATCGTCGTCTACGACCGTCAGCGTCCGGCCGACTTGGCCGCCGCCCGTTCGGGCTTCGCCGCGCTTACCCGCCTCGCCCACGACCAGTGCGACGCGTGGACCGGGCTGGCCGCCGCCGGCGACCTGTCCATCCCGGTGCTGGAAGCGGCCTCGCAGACCGCGGCCACGGCGGGCACGCTGCAGCGACGGGTGGAATTGGCGCCCGACGCGTTGGGCTTCGTGTACGACTCCGGGCTCTACCTGCGTTTTCGGGCGACCGCCCCGGACGACTTCCATCTCGCCTATGCGGGGGCGCTGGCTTTGCGGGGCGGGGCCGAAGATTTCGCCCGGGCGGACCAGCTGGTCTCCGGCATCCGTCAGCGCCGCCCAAGCTGGCGTGAAGCCCGGTGGCTCGCCGTCGTCGTCAACTACCGCGCGCAGCGCTGGTCGGACGTCGTCAAGCTGCTGACTCCGATCGTCAACGATCCCGACCTGGACGCGGCTTTCACCCACGCGGCCAAGGTCACCCTGGGCATCGCGTTGGCACGCTTGGGCATGTTCGCCCCGGCGCTGTCGTATCTCGAGGAGCCCGGCGGCCCGGTCGCGGTGGCGGCGGTGGACGGGGCGCTGGCTAAGGCGCTCGTCCTGCGCGTGCACGTCGACGAGGAAAGCGCCGAAGAGGTCCTGCAGGATCTTTATGCGGCCAACCCCGAAAACGAGGAGATCGAACAGGCGCTGTCGGACACCAGCTTCGGGCTGGTCACCACCACGGCCGACCGCATCGCGGCGCGCACCGACCCGTGGGATCCCGATACCGAGCCCAACCCAGGCGAATTCGTCGACCCTGGCGCCCAAGAACGCAAGCGCGCACTGCTCGCTGAGGCCGAACGAGAGCTGGACGAGTTCATCGGCTTGGACAAGGTCAAGGACCAGGTGGCGCGGTTGAAGAGCGCGGTGGCGATGGAACTGGTGCGAAAGCAGCGCGGCCTGGAGGTCGCGCAGCGCACCCACCACCTGGTCTTCACCGGGCCGCCCGGAACCGGCAAGACCACCATCGCCCGCGTCATCGCCAAGATCTATTGCGGGCTGGGCCTTTTGAAGAGGGAGAACATCCGCGAGGTGCACCGCGCCGACCTGATCGGGCAGCACATCGGGGAAACCGAAGCCAAGACCAACGCGATCATCGACAGCGCGCTCGATGGCGTGCTCTTCCTCGACGAGGCCTACGCCCTGGTGGCCACCGGCGCCAAAAACGACTTCGGCCTGGTCGCCATCGACACACTGCTGGCGCGGATGGAAAACGACCGGGATCGGCTGGTCGTGATCATCGCTGGATACCGTGCCGATCTGGATCGCTTCCTGGACACCAACCAGGGTCTGCGGTCGCGGTTCACCCGCAGCATCGACTTCCCGTCATACAAGCCGGCCGAGCTGATCGAGATCGCTAACTTCATGGCCGCCAAGCGCGACAGCGTCTTCGACCAGGCCGCCCTGCACGACCTCGAAGGGTTGTTCGCACAGTTGGCCGACACGTCCAAACCCGATGTGACCGGGGTGGAACGCCGCGGCCTGGACATCGCCGGCAACGGCCGGTTCGTCCGCAACGTCGTCGAAAAGTCCGAAGAGGAACGCGAATTCAGATTGGACCACTCCGCACACGCCGAAACCGGCGAGTTCACTGACGAGGAACTGATGACGATCAACGACGGCGACGTCCGGAGCTCGGTCGAGCCGCTACTGCAAGGCCTCGGGCTGTGGGAGCGGGCATGACCAATCCGGAGCCACAGGATCAACGGCGCTCGTTCACGTCGCGTACCCCCGCCAACGACAACCCCGACAAGGTCGAATACCGCCGCGGTTTCGTCACCCGGCACCAGGTGACCGGCTGGCGGTTCGTGATGCGCCGGATCGCCTCCGGTATCGCCCTGCACGACACCCGAATGTTGGTGGACCCGTTGCGCACTCAGTCGCGGGCGGTGCTGATGGGTGTGCTAGTGCTGGTGACCGGGTTGGCGGGCTGCTTCGTGTTTTCGTTCATCCGGCCCAGTGGAACGGCGGGCAACAACACGGTGCTGGCCGATCGCTCGACCGCCGCGCTGTACGTACGCGTCGGTGACGACCTGCACCCAGTGCTCAACCTCACGTCGGCCCGGCTGATCGTCGGTCAGCCGGCCAACCCCACCACCGTGAAAAGCAGTGAGCTGGACCGCTTTCCGCGCGGCAACCTGATTGGCATTCCGGGCGCACCGGAGCGGATGGTGCAGAACACCTCGCGCGACGCGAACTGGACGGCCTGCGACGGCGTCAGTGGGACTTCGCGGGCGGCGCACAGCACCGGCGTCACCGTGATCGCCGGACCGCTCGACAGCAGCGGCGCGCGGGCCGCTGCCCTTGACAACGGGCACGCGATCCTGGTCGATTTCCCCAACGAGCAAAGCGCCGGCACCTGGCTGCTCTGGGACGGCAAGCGCAGCCAGATCGACCTGGGCGACCACGCCGTGACCAGTGCCCTGGGTCTGGGTTCCGACGCGTCCGCGGCGCCCGCACCGCGGCCCATCGCGCCGGGCCTGTTCAACGCGATACCCGAGGCTCCGCCGCTGACGGCGCCGGTGATCCCGAACGCCGGTGCGCCCGCAGGCTTTCCGGTTCCCGCCCCGATCGGCGCGGTAGTGGTCTCCTACGGCTTGGAGGAAGCGCGCGCGCCGCGGGACAAGACCTCATCGGACACCACGCGCTATTTCGCAGTGCTACCGGACGGCCTGCAACCCATCTCCTCGGTGCTGGCCGCGATTCTGCGCAACACGAATTCCTATGGCTTGCAGCAGCCGCCGCGACTGGGCGCCGACGAGATCGCCAAGCTGCCGGTATCCCGGCTGTTGGACACCGCGCGTTACCCCGGCCAGCAGGTAGGCGTCGTCGATGCCGCCCGCAACCCCGTCACGTGCGCGTACTGGAGCAAGCCGGCCGGAGCCGCCACCAGCACCCTGAGCCTGCTGACCGGCTCGGCGCTGCCGGTGCCCGACGCGGTACGCACACTCGATCTGGTCGGCTCAGGTAACGGCGCGACCCGGGTCGCGCTGGCGCCTGGCACCGGTTACTTCGCCCAGAGCGTGGGGGGCGGTGCGTCCGCGCCTGCCGCCGGCTCGTTGTTCTGGATCTCCGACACCGGAGTGCGCTACGGCATCGACACCGAGGCCGACGGCCATGGGAAAACAATTGAGGCCCTTGGCCTGACGGGGCCTGCGGTTCCCGTCCCCTGGTCGATGCTGACGCTGTTCGCCACCGGCCCGGCGCTATCGCGTGCCGACGCGCTGCTGGCACATGACGGCTTGCCGCCCGACACCCGACCGGCGCGCCCCGTATCGGCCGAGGGAGGAGCCCGATGAGCCGGCTGATCTTCGAAGCCCGGCGGCGCGTGCCGCCGCCGAGCACCCGCAAGGGCACCATCACCATCGAGGCGCCGCCGGAGCTGCCCCGCGTGATTCCGCCGTCGCTGTTGCGGCGTGCGATGCCCTACCTGATCGTGATCCTGATCGTCGGCATGATCGTCGCGCTGGTCGCCACCGGGATGCGGGTGATCTCCCCGCAGACGCTGTTCTTCCCGTTCGTCCTGCTGCTGGCGGCAACCGCGCTGTATCGCGGCAACGACAACAAGATGCGCACCGAAGAGGTCGACGCCGAACGGGCCGACTACCTGCGCTATCTGTCGGTGGTCCGGGACAACATCCGGACCTCGGCCGCCCAGCAGCGCGCGGCCGCGCAGTGGTCCCATCCGGACCCGTCAACTCTGGCTTCGGTACCCGGGTCCCGCCGCCAGTGGGAGCGGGACCCGCACGACGCGGACTTCCTGTTGCTGCGCGCCGGCCGCCACCACGTGCCGTTGGCCACCGCGCTGCGGGTCAACGACACCGCCGACGAGATCGACCTGGAACCGGTGTCGCACAGCGCATTACGCAGCCTGCTCGACACCCAGCGCACCGTCCGCGACGTGCCCAGCGGAATCGATCTGAACAAGGTTTCCCGGATCACGGTACTGGGCGAGCCCGACGAGGTGCGTGCGGCGTTGCGCGCTTGGATCGCGCAGGCGGTGACGTGGCACGACCCGACCGTGCTCGGGGTCGCGCTGGCCGCCCGTGACGTCGAAGGCCCGGACTGGTCGTGGCTGAAGTGGTTGCCGCACATTGACATTCCGGGCCAAATCGACGGCGTGGGCCCGGCCCGGTACCTGACCACCGACCCCGACGAGCTGGTCTCGTTGCTGGGGCCGGCGCTGGAAGACCGCCCGGTGTTCACCGGCGGACCGGCAGACGCGTTGCGGCACTTGCTGATCGTGGTAGACGACCCCGACTACGAGATCGACGCCTCCACCTTGGCGGCGGGACGAGCCGGAGTGACGGTCGTGCACTGCTCCAGCGCGGAGCCGCACCGTGAACAGTATTCGGACCCCGAGAAGCCGATCCTTCGGATCGCGCGCGGTGCGATCCAACGCTGGCAGACGGGCGGCTGGCTGCCCTACATCGACGACGCCGATAGCCTCGGCGCTGACGAGGCCGCGCATCTGGCACGCCGGCTGTCGCGGTGGGACTCCAACCCGACCCACGCTGGCCTGCGTTCGGAGGCCACCCGCGGCGCGACTTTCCCCACGTTGCTGGGTATTCCGGACGCGTCGCAGCTGGACGTGCCGGCGCTGTGGGCCCCGCGCCGCCGCGACGACGAGTTGCGTGTTCCGATCGGTGTCACCGCGACCGGCGAGCCGTTGATGTTCGACCTCAAGGACGAGGCCGAGGGAGGGATGGGTCCGCACGGCCTGATGATCGGCATGACCGGTTCCGGCAAGTCGCAGACCCTGATGTCGATCCTGTTGTCGCTGTTGACGACTCACTCGGCGGACCGGCTGATCGTGATCTACGCCGACTTCAAGGGTGAGGCCGGCGCCGACAGTTTCCGGAATTTCCCGCAGGTCGTCGCGGTGATCTCGAACATGGCCGAGAAGAAGTCGCTGGCCGACCGGTTCGCCGACACGCTGCGCGGCGAGGTGGCGCGCCGCGAGGTGCTGTTGCGGGAGGCCGGCCGTCAGGTGCAGGGCAGCGCCTTCAACTCGGTCACCGAGTACGAGAACGCTCGCGAATCCGGGGCCGCCGGACACGACCTGCCGCCGATCCCGACGCTGTTCGTGGTCGCCGACGAGTTCACGCTGATGCTGGCGGATCACCCCGAATACGCTGAGCTATTTGACTATGTGGCACGCAAGGGCCGCTCGTTCCGGATCCACATTCTGTTCGCGTCCCAGACGCTGGATGTCGGCAAGATCAAGGACATCGACAAGAACACCTCCTACCGGATCGGGTTGAAGGTGGCCAGCCCCAGCGTTTCCCGTCAGATCATCGGCGTGGAGGACGCCTATCACATCGAATCCGGCAAGGAGCACAAGGGCATCGGCTTCTTGGTGCCCGCTCCCGGCGCAACGCCGATCAAGTTCCGGAGCACCTATGTCGATGGCATCTACGAGCCGCCGCGGACCGCGAAAACCCTTGTTGTGCAATCTGATCCGGAGCCGAGGCTGTTCACCGCGGCGCCAGTGGACTCGGAACAGGCCATGGTGATATCCGGCGACGACGAATTGGCGGGCCCGCCGCGCAAGCTGATTGCGACGATCGGCGAACAGCTGGCGAGCTACGGGCCGCAAGCCCCGCAGCTGTGGCTGCCGCCGCTCGACGAGCCGATCCCGCTGACCGCCGTGCTGGCCCGGGCCGCGATCCCGCAGCGGCACTGGCGTTGGCCGCTGGGCGAGATCGACAAGCCCTTCGAGATGCGCCGCGATCCGTTGGTGTTCGACGCATCGTCGTCGTCGGGCAACATGGTGATTCACGGTGGCGCCAAGTCGGGCAAATCGACTGCGCTGCAAACCTTTATCCTGTCAGCCGCCAGCCTGCATTCGCCGCGCGACGTCACGTTCTACTGCCTGGACTACGGCGGTGGGCAGTTGCGGGCCCTGCAGGATCTGGCGCACGTCGGCAGCGTCGCGTCCGCGCTGGAGCCCGAACGCATCCGCCGCACCTTCGGCGAGATAGAGCAGCTGTTGCTCTCGCGCCAGCAGCGCGAGACCTTCCGGGAGCGGCCAGCGGACCGCGGCGGGAATGGTCACGGCACGGCTCCCGACGACGGCTTCGGCGAGGTGTTCCTGGTCATCGACAACCTCTACGCCTTCGGCCGCGACAACACCGATCAATTCAACACTCGTAATCCCTTGCTGGCCAAGGTCACCGAGCTGGTCAACGTCGGTCTGGCGTACGGCATCCACGTGATCATCACCACGCCGAGCTGGCTTGAGGTGCCGCTGTCGATGCGCGACGGCCTGGGGCTGCGACTCGAGCTCAGACTGCACGACGCGCGCGACAGCAATGTGCGCGTGGTCGGCGCCCTGCGCCGGCCAGCCGACGCCGTCCCGCAGGACCAGCCGGGCCGCGGGTTGACCATGGCCGCAGAGCATTTCCTGTTCGCGGCTCCGGAGCTGGAGCAGACAGCCGCGATCAACGCCCGCCACCCCGGGGTGGCCGCGCCGCCGGTGCGGCTGCTGCCCACCAACCTGGCGGCCGCCGCGGTGGGTGCGCTCTACCGGGGTCCCGACCGGGTCGTGATCGGCCAGCGCGAAGAGGACCTGGCGCCCGTGCTTCTCGACTTCGTCGCGAACCCGTTGTTGATGGTGTTCGGCGACGGCAAGTCGGGGAAGACCACGCTGCTGCGGCACATCATCCGCACCATCCGGGAAAACTCGAGGGCCGACCAGGTGGCCTTCACCGTGCTGGATCGCCGGCTGCACCTTGTCGACGAGCCGCTGTTCCCCGACAACGAGTACACCCCCAACGTCGACCGGATCATGCCGGCGATGCTGGGGCTGGCCAACCTGATCGAATCGCGGCGGCCACCGGCGGGCCTGTCGCCGGCCGAACTGTCCCGGTGGAGCTACGAGGGCCACACCCACTACCTGATCATCGACGACGTCGACCAGATACCGGATTCCCCGGCAACGAGCGGCCCGTACATCGGGCAGCGCCCCTGGGCGCCGATCATCGGGTTACTTTCGCAGGCAAGCGATCTGGGGCTGCGGGTGATCGTGACGGCCCGCGCCAGCGGCTCCGGGCATTCGCTGATGACCAACTCGTTGCTGCGCCGCTTCAGTGATTTGCAGGCCACCGCGCTGATGTTGTCGGGCAATGCGGCCGACAGCGGCAAGATCCGTGGTCAGCGATTTGGCCGGCTGCCTGCCGGCCGGGCAATTCTGTTGGACGACAGTGACAGTCCGACGTATGTGCAGTTGGTCAACCCACTCGCCGATCAGGCGGCGATGGCTAATGAAACGCAACAGGAGGGTTAGTCGTCATGACTCTACGAGTGGTTCCTGAGGGCCTGGCCGCCACCAGTGCGGCGGTGGAGGCGCTGACGGCACGGCTGGCCGCCGCGCATGCGGCTGCGGCTCCGCTGATTACCGCGGTGGTGCCGCCGGCGGCGGACCCGGTGTCGCTACAGACGGCCGCCGGGTTCAGCGCCCAGGGCCAAGAGCACGCCGCGGTGGCGGCTCAGGGCGTTGAGGAGCTGGGCCGCGCGGGCGTGGGTGTGGGCGAGTCGGGCGCCAGCTATCTCGCCGGCGATGCCGCGGCCGCCGCGACGTATGGGATCGCAGCCGGCTGATTATGAGTTTCCCCCTTGGGTCCCTGTGGATGGCTTCGCCGCCGGAAGTGCATTCGGCGTTGCTGAGCGCTGGCCCGGGGCCGGGGGCGTTGCTGATGGCCGCCGGTTCCTGGAACTCGCTCAGCGCCGAATACGCTTCGGCGGCAGCCGAACTGAGCGGACTCTTGGGCGCGGTGCAGGCGGGGGCGTGGCAGGGACCGAGTGCCGAGCGGTACGTGTCCGCGCACGCGCCGTACGTGGCGTGGCTGGAGCAGGCCAGCGCCGACAGCGCGGGGGTGGCGGCTCAGCACGAGGTCGCCGCGACGGCATACACCGCCGCCCTGGCGGCAATGCCAACAACGGTGGAGTTGGCCGCCAACCATGTCATCCACGGCGTGTTGACGGCGACGAATTTCTTTGGCATCAACACGATTCCGATCACCCTCAACGAGGCCGACTATGTGCGGATGTGGCTGCAGGCCGCCACGACCATGGGTCTTTATTCGTCGGTTTCGGGTGTGGCGCTGGCCTCCGCGCCGCGCACCACCGCGGCGCCGGTCGTGCTGACATCCAGTGGGGGCGAGACCGAGGCGGCGGCCGCCACGGGCCAGACCGGCGCGGCGGCCTCGGCCACCAATTCGGGTTCGTCACTGGACAGCTCGAACGCCATCGCCCAGGCGCTGGAGTCCTACGTGAAGTCGCTGCCCGACGGGGATGCGATCTGGAACTTCCTGACGCACCCCGTCTCCGAGACCCAGCAGATAATCATGGATTTCGCGACCAACCCGGCGCAAGCCTTGGTTACTTGGGGACCCTTGCTGTTAAACCTCGCGTATCAGGCGTTCTGGGAGCCGGTTGGATTTGGCCTGTGGGGAGTCATCCTCAGTTCGCCCCTGTGGGCGACGGCGATGCTGACCACCGGCGCTGCGATGCTGGGCCTACTCGGCCTCATCCAACTGGATTTTCCTGACTTCGATCCCATGCCTGCACCGGTTGCGCCCGGTGCCGTGCAGCATAGCTTTGCCGGCCGCCGCCCTCACTTCGCCCGCGCCGAGTCCCACGACAGCCCCGACGAGCTCGCCGACGGTGCCGAGTGCTCCCGCCGGCACTCCGCTGACGGCCCCGACGACGCCGAGTTTCGGCTATGTCGTTAGCGGCATTGACGATTGGGGACCAAGCGTAGGTCCCACAGTTGGTGGCCGCACTGGCGTCAAGGCGCCCGCGGCGACCATCCCGGCCGCCGGCTCGGCGATCGCAACCAGCGCGCGGGCGCGGGCGCAGCGCCGCCGTCGGGCCGCGGTGCACGACCACGGCGACGAATTTCTCGACATGGACTCCGACATCGCCGTAGTTCCCGACTACGGCGCGCAGGCGTCCGATCAGGGGGCGGGCCCTCTGGGCTTCGCCGGGACCGCACACAAAGAAGCGGTGACGCAGGCAGCGGGACTGACCATGCTGGCCGGCGATGAGTTCGGCGGCGGCCCACGGATGCCGATGGTGCCGCGCACCTGGGAACAGGGGGGAGGAGGTGCGGACGGTTAACAGAAGAGTTCGCAGCGTGCCAGTAAGTGATCGAAATTCGAAGGGAGAGAACATATTATGAGTCTTCTCGATGCTCATATTCCGCAACTGGTGGCCTCGCAGGCCGCGTTTTCCACCAAGGCGGCATTGATGCGCAGCACCATCAGCCAGGCCGAGCAGGAAGCGATGTCGGCGCAGGGTTTTCACGTGGGTGAGGCCTCGGCAGCGTTTCAGGCTTCGCACGCCCGCTTCGTTGCGGTAGCCGCACGGATCAACACCCTGCTGGATATCGCCCAGGCCAACCTCGGGGACGCCGCCGGCACCTATGTGGCCGCCGACGCCGCCGCCGCGTCCACCTACACGGGCTTCTGACCCGAGTACAACCGCGAAAGGACTTGAGATGTCGCAGATTATGTACAACTACCCGGCAATGCTCGCCCATGCCGGGGACATGTCGGGCTATGCCGGCACGTTGCAGGGGCTGGGCGCCGATATCGCCAGCGAACAGGCCGCGCTGTCCAACGCCTGGCAAGGCGACACCGGTATGACCTATCAGGTCTGGCAGGCACAGTGGAACGAGGCCATGGAACAGCTGGTGCGGGCCTACCAGTCGATGTCCAGCACTCACGAATCCAACACGCTGGCGATGTATGCCCGCGATGCCGCCGAAGCCGCCAAATGGGGCGGCTAGTTCGTGCCTAGACGACCATAGATGAACGGGACACCCAACGCCGTCGAGCTGACGGTCGATCATGCGTGGTTCATCGCCGAAACCATTGGGGCGGGCAGCTTCCCGTGGGTGCTGGCGATCACCCCGCCCTACTGCGATGCCGCGCAGCGGGCTGCGTTCCTGGAAAGCCAAAAGGCCGACCTGATCCGGATGGGACTGGTGGATCCGGACGGCGGCAACGGCGCAGGGATCAACCCGGCCGTCGCCGACTGGATCAGAGTGGTGTGCTTTCCGGACCGTTGGCTGGACCTGCGTTACCTGGGCCCAGGCCCGTCAGCTAATGGCACCGGTGAGCTGCTGCGCGGCATCGTTGCCCAGCGTGGCCCAGAGGACGGAAAGACCGGCAAAACAATTGTCGCGCTGCGCAGCGCACAGCTGATCACGTTTACCGCGATCGATGTCGACGATTCCCGGGCGCTGGTCCCCGTCCTGTGTGTCGGTCTGGCGCAGCGGCCCCCGGCGCGGTTCGACGAGTTCAGCCTCCCGACGCGCGTCGGAGCCCGGGCCGACGAGCGGCTGCGTGGCGGTACGCCGCTCGCCGAAGTCCTCGATTACCTGGGGATCCCGGCTTCTGCGCGACCGGTGGTGGAGTCCGTGTTCTCCGGCCCGCGCAGCTACGTCGAGATCGTCGCCGGCTGCCACCGCGACGGGCGGCACGCCACCACTGAGGTGGGGATGAGCATCGTCGACACCACCGCAGGCCGGGTGCTGGTCAGCCCGTCGTGCGCATTCGACGGCGAGTGGGTGTCGACCTTCAGACCCGGCACACCCTTTACTATCGCGGTCGCGATCGAACAGCTGATCGCCAATTTGCCTGACAGCCAATGGTTCTCAAGCCAGCGGCTGGTCCGAGATTTTTCTGCCCGAGCGATGTAACCGAAGTTAGAACCCGATAGAAAGAGAAACACCATGCCCCAGGATTGGAGCGACCGGTGACCTCCGGCGCCGTGCTGCCGATTGTGCGCGTAGCCATCCTCACCGACAGCAGGTTGACGGAGATGGCGCTGCCCGCCGAGTTGCCGCTACGCGAAATATTGCCCGCGGTGCAGCGTCTGGCGGCCCCCGCGACCTCCAACGGAGACGGCAGCACTGATACGGATGCCGGCGGCGCCTCCCAGCTGAGCCTGGCGCCCATCGGTGGTGCGCCGTTCAGTTTGGACGCCAGCCTGGACACCGTCGGTGTCGTCGACGGCGACCTGCTCGCGTTGCAGCCGGTGCCCAGCGGTCCGGCCGCGCCGGGCATCGTCGAGGACATCGCCGACGCCGCGATGATCTTTTCGACCTCGCGGCGCAAGCCTTGGGGCACAGCGCATATCCAGCGCGGCGCGCTGGCGGCAGCGATCCTCGTGACTCTGTTGTCGACGGGCCTGGCGGTCACCTATCGGGCGGCCACCGGCGCGCTGACCGGACTGATCGCGGTCGCTGCCATCGCGGTGGTAGTTGCCGTGACGAGCCTGCTGATCGGCGCTCGATCTGCAGGCGCCGCCCGGGTGCTATCGGTCACGGCGCTGGTGCCGATTGCCGCGGCGTTAGCTCTGGAGGTGCCCGGCCGGTTCGGTCCGGCGCAGCTTCTGCTCGCCGCCGCCGGTGCCACCGCGTGGTCGCTGATCGTCCTGATCGTTCCCGCCCCCGAGCGCGAGCGGGTCGTCGGCTTGTTCACCGCGGTGGCGGTGGTCGGCGCCGGAGTGGCGTTGGCGGCCGGTGCCGAATTGCTTTGGCAGCTGTCGATAGTCGCCATCGGCTGCGGGCTGATCGTGGCTGCCTTGCTGGTCACCATCGAGGCGGCGCACCTGTCGGCGTTGTGGGCGCGTTTCCCGCTGCCCGTCATCCCCGCGCCGGGTGACCCCACGCCGTCGGCGCCGTCCCTGCGGGTGCTTGAGGACCTGCCGCGGCGGGTGCGTGTCGGCGACGCGCATCAGAACGGATTCATCGCAGCCGCCGTGGTGCTCAGCGTCCTGGGGTCGGCGGCGATCGCGTTGCGCCCCGAGGCGCTCAGTGTGGTGGGCTGGTACGTGGTGGCGGCCACTGCGATCACAGCCGTTTTGCGTGCGCGGGTGTGGGATTCGGCCGCATGCAAGGCGTGGCTGCTCGCTCAGCCTTACCTGACGGCCGGCGTGCTGCTGGTGTTCTACGCATCGACCGGCCGCTACGGCGCCGCCCTCGGCGCGGCGATAGTGCTCCTTGCCCTATTGGCGGTGTGGGTAGTGGTGGCGCTGAACCCGCGCATCGCGTCGCCGGACAGCTACTCGCTGCCCCTGCGCCGGCTGCTGGGCTTTGTGGCCGCCGGTCTCGACGCTTCGCTGATCCCCGTGATGGCCTACCTGGTCGGTTTGTTCACCTGGGTGCTCAATCGCTGATGCGGGCAGTATTACGAACCGGAATAACCTGCGTCACGGCGGTTTTGGCCGTCGGGCTGGGTACGGCTCCGTCGGCGTGGGCGATCGTTAAGCCGGTAGTCGACCCCGGCGTGCCGCCGCCAAGCGGGGCCCCGGGGCCCGTGCAGCCGATGGAGCAACGCGGCCCGTGCAGCGTCACCGGAATCATTCCGGGCAGCGATCCCGGCGCAACCACGCCGAGTCAGGCGGTGCTGAATCTCCCTGCGGCGTGGCAGTTCTCCCGCGGCGACGGCCAGCTGGTGGCGGTCCTCGACACCGGGGCGCGGCCCAGTCCGCGCCTGCCGAACGTCGACCCCGGTGGTGACTTTGTGGAGGCGACCGACGGCCTGACCGACTGCGACGGGCACGGAACCCTGGTTGCCGGGCTCATCGCCGGCCAGCCGGGCCCGCCCGGTCAGGAGGACGGCTTCTCGGGCGTCGCACCCGGCGCGCGGGTGCTGTCCATCAGGGTGACCTCGGCCAAGTTCGCGCCCAAGGCGTCGGGCGGGGATCCGCAGCTCGCGCAGGCATCCCTCGAGGTGGCCACCCTGGCCCGGGCCATCGTCCATGCCGCCGATCTCGGGGCCCGGGTGATCAACATCTCCGCAGTGACTTGCGTGCCCGCCGATCGGCCCATCGACCAGGCCGCGCTGGGCGCGGCGCTCAAGTACGCGGCAGTGGACAAGGATGCGGTGATCGTTGCGGCCGCGGGCAACACCGGATCGACCGGATCGCTGGCCGGCGGGACGTCCTGCGAGTCGAATCCGCTCACCGATTTGGGTCGTCCCGACGATCCGCAGAACTGGGCGGGCGTCACGTCGATCTCCAGCCCGTCGTGGTGGCAACCGTATGTGCTTTCGACGGCTTCGCTGACGCCGGAGGGGCAGCCGTCGAAATTCACCATGGCCGGTCCATGGGTGGGTGTCGCCGCGCCCGGCGAAAACATCGCCTCGGTGAGTAACCGCGACGGCGGCGGCTTGGCCAACGGGCTGCCCAACGACCACAACCAAGAGATCGCGCTGAGCGGCACCAGCTACGCGGCTGGCTACGTGTCGGGCGTCGCGGCGCTGGTCCGCAGCAAGTACCCGGCGCTGACCGCCACGCAGGTGGTGCGTCGGATCACCGCGACCGCGCATAACGGTGCCCGGGCGCCCTCCAACGTCGTCGGTACCGGCATCGTCGATCCGGTGGCGGCCCTCACCTGGCAGCTACCGGCAAGCGCAGAAAACCCCGCACCCCCCGCCGCACAGGTAAAGCCGGTCGCCGCTCCGCCGGCGCCAGCACCGAAGGACAACAGCCCACGCACCGTGGCATTCATAGGGACCGGCGTGCTGGCCCTGGTTGTTGCGGCGGTGGCGGCGTCCGCCGCTATTGCCGCGCGCCGTCGAAAGGAGTTCACCCGATGAGTCGAACCATCCCAGTACCGGGAAGCGGCCGGATTACGCTGGCGCTGCTGGCCGTCGTGCCGGCGGTGATGGCCTACCCCTGGCGAACGCCGCGCGAGCAATGGGTGCTGGGCATCGCCGTCGCCGTGGTCATCCTGTTGTTCGGCTGGTGGGGCGGATTGCATTTCACGACGATCCTGCGCCGCCGCCTGGCGATGATGAGCCGCTCGGACGCTGAACTCGAAACCGGCTCGTCAGCGCGGACCACTGCCCTGCTGCGGCTCGGTCCGCCAGCCAGTGACCAGGAAGTGCTCCCTCTGCCGCTGATCGCCGGTTATCTGAACTGCTATGGCATTCGGGCCGATACGATCCGAGTCACCAGCCGCACCACCGCAGCCGACGCCTGCCAGACCTGGATCGCGTTGACCGTATCGGCCGCCGACAACCTGGCGGCGCTGCAGGCCCGCTCGTCGCGCATCCCGTTGCGCCAGACCACCCAGGTCGCGGTGCGTCGGCTCGCCGACCACCTCCGCGAGATCGGTTGGGAAGCAACGGTTGTCGAGCCTGACGTGGTGCCCCGACTGCTCGACTCGGCCGGTAGCGAGTCGTGGCGCGCGGTGCAGGCCGGCTCGGGTTGTCTTGCGGCATATCGGGTCAGCGCGGACGATGCGCTTCCGGCGACCCTCGGCGCGATCCTGTCGCAGCCGGCGCGCGAGACGTGGACCGCCCTGGAGATCGCCGCGGGATCGGGAGCAAGCCATACGGTCGCGGTGGCCTGCGCCCTGCTGACCGACGAGCCGCCCCCGGCCGCGACGCCGCTGGCCGGCCTGACGCCGCAGCGCGGGAACCAGCAGCCGGCGCTGGCGGCGTTGGATTTGTTGTCCACCCAGCGCCTCGACGGACACACGAGCGTGCCCGACGATCTGCTGACACGGCTGGACTGGCCCACCCCACCGGCGGGAGCCCATCGGGCACCGCTGGCCGAAGCTAGAACATGAGTTAAAGCATGACCCCGTGTAGGAACGGCGTCATCCGCCGCAGGTAGTCCAGCTGACTTACGTGCGCCACGTGACTGCCGGGGAACCAGTGCAGCGCGCAGTGATCCCAATGCTCCCAAAGCTTTACGGCCTGGTCGGGCGGAGCCATCCGATCGCCCAGGCCGGTGATGATCATCCGCCGGTCCTTGGGGATCACCGGTTGATAGTTCAGCGGGCAGTGATACGACAATCCGGCGTTCAGCTCGTCGCGGTTGATGTTGGCGAGCCGAAGGCCCAGCCTGACCAGTGCGTTGGCCGGGAACCATTCGTCGAACAACTTCGCCGGAGTGACGACGGGACAGTTGGGGATGACCGCCTCGAGCCGGTCTTCGACGGCAGCTAGCAGTGCCGAGGTATAGCCGCCCAGCGAAAGCCCGGTCAGGGCAACGCGCTCGACACCGGTGTGGCGCAGGTAGTCCACCATGGAGCGGAAGTCGTGCACGGCCTGCGCCATCGCCTCGGCGAAGCCGGCCAGCCCGGTGGCGAAGTAGCCGTAACCGCTGAACGGCGAGAACCTTTCGGCCCGCCGACCGTGAAAAGGCAAGGTGTACAGCAGCACGTCGTAGCCCGACCGGTAGTACCACGGCAGCGAAAAGAACAAGCCGTTGAACAGATACGACGATCCCATGAAGCCGTGAATGACGCAGAGCGTCGGGCGCGGTCCGTCGTCATGGCGCCAGTGCTGGGCGCGTGCGATGTTGTTGGCGCTGAATGCGTTCCATTGCTTGCGCATCGCGGGATTAACCGCGGTAAAGCTGCTGCGGAACGAGATGTTGTGAACCGTCCCGTTCGCGACCCATTCGGCGAGCGGGCTGGCCGGCCGCGACTCGACGCGAGGCAGATCGGTGGGAGCCGGAAACGACGTCGCTATGTCCCGCTCGGCGGCCAGCTCGGCATAGAAGGCCAGATTTCTGCGCTCGCCGCCGGGGTGCCGCAAGGCGTTGGCAAGAACGGACGGCGCCACCGTCGTCGAGAGCAGCGACGAGGCCGCCGTCCGCAAAGCAAGGTCGCCGATCGCGGACACGTCGACCACCGCGCGCTGGCGGGGCGACAGGTCCGAGCGGGTAGGTAATCCGCCGGCCGGCGGTACATCTTCGCCCATAGCACCCTGAGCGACCTGGTCACCCTGGGCACCCAGAACAGGTATCTCGGACATAGCCGGATGTTATCCGCCGCCTAACCGGGCGTAATACGGTTTGTCTATATCACTGCACTGGCAGGAGGATCGACATGTGGGATCCCGACGTCTACCTGGCGTTTGCCGACCATCGCAGTCGCCCCTTCTATGACTTGGTGTCCCGGGTGGGCACCGAGCGCGCACGCCGGGTGGTCGACCTCGGTTGTGGGCCGGGTCATTTGACCAAGTACCTGGCCAAGCGCTGGCCCGGCGCGACGGTCGAGGCGCTGGATAGCTCTCCGGAGATGGTGGCCGCCGCCCGCGAACGCGGAATCGACGCCAGTACCGCCGACTTGCGCGACTGGAAGCCCAAGCCCGATACCGACGTGGTGGTCAGCAATGCGGCGTTGCACTGGGTGCCCGAGCACGCCGACCTGCTGGTCCGGTGGGCCGACGAGCTGTCGCCGGGCTCCTGGATCGCTGTGCAACTGCCGGGCAACTTCGAGACGCCGTCGCACTCAGCGGTGCGCGCGTTGGCCCGTCGCGAACCCTACGCAAAGGTCATGGCCGACATACCATTTCGAGTCGGGGCGGTGGTCCATCCGCCGGCCCAGTACGCCAACATGCTGATGGATGCCGGGTGCCGCGTCGACGTCTGGGAGACGACGTACCTGCACCAGCTGACAGGCGAGCACCCGGTGCTGGACTGGATCACCGGGACCGCACTGGTCCCGGTGCGCGAGCGCCTCGACGATCGACGCTGGGAGCAGTTCCGCCAAGAACTGATCCCGCTATTGGACGATGCCTATCCGCCGCGCGCCGACGGCACAACGATCTTCCCGTTCCGGCGGGTGTTCGTCGTCGCCCAAGTCGGCCGCACCAACCGCTCAGTCTGATGGTGACGGCCCGCTGCGCCCGGCTGCGCCGCGCTTGCGACCGTCACTCAGTCTGATGGTGACGGCCCGCTGCGCCCGGCTGCGCCGCGCTTGCGACCGTCACTAGAGGGGTAGCCCCAGCCCCGGCGCCTCCGCACGGTAGCGGACGACCCACTCATCGGAGCGTTGATCGGCCTGCCGTTCCAGCGCCGGTGGCGGCGCCAGCCGCGGATCCTGCCCGAGTGCCTCGAGGACGCGGCCGACAACTGCGGTGAGGTTACGCCACAGCACCGGGTACGAGAGGTCGATCGGCGTGATCGACTCGGCTGCGAACCAGGCGCGCCAGCTCTCCTCTTGATCGCGCAGGTGCTTGACCATGTGCGCGATCGCACCGGCGTGGTAGATGGCGCGTGAGTCGCAGTCGGGGTCCGGATGCCCTCGCCACACCCGGGTCTGCACGGCGCGCCAGAACGACACCGCCTGCGACACCACATCCGGCCGGTGCACGTGCACGTACACCGGTTCGCTGCCGATCACATCACGGATCGCCGCGCGCAGGCCATCGCCCGAGCGATCCGGCAGTTGTGACGCCCGCTCCCGCAACAGCGGTGTCTGGTTCCACATCAGCTTGCCGCCCCACACACCGTTCGGGGTGCGGCCGGAACTACGGAGGTGCTCGCGCCAGGCAACTGGGGTCGCGGTGTCCCGCGTGCCGCGCTGCTCGGTGGGATCGAGCAACTCCAGGATCGACTCGTCGTCGACACCGGCAAACCACTCCCGGGGCTGTGGCGCCATCCCGGTATCCGGCAGGTATTGGAAAAATTCCTGCGGTTCTCCGGCGCATCCGCTGGCGCGCAGCGACTCCACGAGCAGCGTGCTTCCGCTGCGCTGGGTGGCGACCACCAAGTACGACGTCGCAGGACAGGGCACCGAATGAGCGTAATTTGCTTCACGGTGAACGCAAGCACCAGCGGCCGGCTGGCGAACTTACTCCTCGACGCCGCGGTCGACGGCAAGCGCCGATCGGCTCGTCGGCGACGTGTGGTGGATTCGCAGGTACGTTTCGGCGTAGCGCGTCGCGACCTGGGTGCCAGTGAACTCCGACGGAATCACGTCGCCGGTGCGGTGACGCCAGTCCTGAAGCCGGGCTGCCAGGTCGGCGGCGATCGCAGCGATGTCGCGGCTGTGGTCATCGGCAAGCAGGTTGTTGGTCTCGGTGGGGTCGGAGCGCAGATCGTAGAGCTCCCGCTGCGGGCGCGGCGACCTGGCCGACGGCGCGACGGCCACGCCGGACGGGCTCGCCTCGATGTCCCACGGCAGGTCCAGCAGGGGGCGGGGCACGGAGTTCTCGATGTAGCTGTAGTCCTTCGTGCGGATGGCGCGGATGGGGTCGAAGGCGTCGTGATAGGTCTTCGTGGTGTACACGTGATCGCGCGCCGGTTCGCTGTCGGTGTCGGTCTTGGCAGCCAGCAGGGTGTGCGCGTGGGACACACCCTCGATGTCTGTCGGCACGTCGATGCCCAGCAGGTCCAGCAGCGTGGGAACCAGGTCGACGCCGCTGAACAGTTCGTCGTAGACGCGCGGCGGCAGCGACCGGTTGGTGGGCGGGCGCAGCAGCATCGCGATGCCCGTACCGGCGTCGTACAGCGTGGATTTCGCGCGCGGGAACGCCGGGCCGTGATCGGTGAGGAATACCACCCAGGTGGTGGCGTCCAGGCCCGTCTCGGCCAGCGTGTCCAGCAGCCGGCCCACCGCCGCATCGGCCTTGGTGATGGACCCGTAGAAGGCGGCCCAGTCCTCCCGTACCTCGGGAGTGTCGGGCAGGTAGTCGGGCAAATCGATGGCCGCGGTGTCGGCGGCTTCATAGCGCTCCGGCGGGTAGGGCCGGTGGACTTCGAAGAATCCGGCCGTCAACAGGAATGGTTGTCCGGAGCGCGCCGGGGCTTCCTCCCGCAGCCAGCGCTGGGCCTTGTCCGTCACGTAGTCGCAGTAGGAGTTGGACACGTCGAATTCGTCGTAGCCCAGGCGTTTTGGATAGGAAGTCTCGTGCTGCATACCGAAAAGAGCTGAATACCAACCGTTTTCGGATAAGAGGTGCGGTAGGGTCCGCACGCCGGCGCGGTATTCCCAGCCGTGGTGCGCCAGCCCGACAAGCCCGTTACTTTGCGGGTAGCGGCCAGTGAACAGCGACCCCCGCGACGGTGAGCACAGCGGCGCGGTGGCATGGGCGCGGGTGAACAGGATGCCCTCGGCGGCAAGCTGGTCCAGTCGCGGGCTGACGACGTCTGGATGACCGTAGGCCCCGAGCTGGCGTCCCAAATCGTGCCAGTGCACGATCAGCACATTGTCTAGGCTGTTTAGGTCCTTGGCCACTCCATCACCCGTCATCTCCGTCATCCCGATCGGCGACGATACCTCAGCCGAATGCGCGTTGCCTGTGATAACGGCGGCGGCCAGAGCAATCGGTCGACACGACAGCGAGGTGCGCGGTATGGACACGTTGATCACCGGTCTGGGTCTGCTGGAGTCGCCGCGCTGGCGCGACCGGCGGCTGTGGGTGGCGGATTGGACGGCCGGGCTGATCCGCGCGATCGACCCCGCGGGCGATGTCCAGATCGTGGTCGAACACCAGTCGTTGCCCCTGTGCTTCGACTTCCTTCCGGACCTGCCAGCAAACGAGGGACTGGTGCTGGCGTCGAGCAGCCGACGGGCGCTGCTTCGGCTGTCGGGCGACGGCGCGCTGAGCACCTACGCCGACCTGTCGGGCTTGTCGCCCCACGGGTACAACGACATCGTGATCGACGGCCGTGGCAACGCCTACGTCAACAACGTGAACTTCGATTTCGCCGCGGGGCCGCCCGCCGGAGACCCGGCGCCGGGGTTTGTCGCCTTAGTAACTGAGGGAGCAACTGAGGGAAGTGCCCGGGTGGTGGCCGACGACCTGGCGTTCCCGAATGGCATGGCCGTCACCGCAGACAACGCCACGCTCATCGTCGCCGAGTCATACCGGCACCGGCTGACGGCCTTCGACATCGCGGCCGACGGTGCACTGTCGCATCGCCGGGTCTGGGCGGACCTTGGTTCACACTCACCCGACGGCATCTGCCTGGATCGCGACGGCGCCGCGTGGTACGCCGACGTGGCCGATGGCTGCTGCGTGCGGGTCCGCGAGGGCGGCGAGGTTTTGGACCGTGTCCAGCTCGACCGCGGCGCGTTCGCGTGCACGCTCGGCGGCCCGAACGGCTCGACACTCTTCGTGGCGGCCGCGCACTGGCCCGGGCCGCAGCGGCTGCAGGATTACACCGACTGGGACGGCATGGTGGTGGCCACTCCCGCGCCTGCCGCTTCGGCAGGCTGGCCGGGCGGCGTCTGACCCCAGCGGTTCTCGGAGACGAATTCGGTCAGCGGACGCGCAAACGCCCAGCCGTCCAATTCCAGGGCCGGCCGATCCGGAAACTCGGGTACCGGGCCCACGCACAGGACGGCCACCGGCTCGGCATCGTCGGGCATCGCCAGCAGGGCGGCCAGCCGTCGCGGATCGAACAGGGACACCCAGCCCATGCCGAGGCCTTCGGACCGAGCGGCCAGCCACAGGTTTTGGATCGCGCAGGACACCGACGCGAGATCCATCTGGGGAAGCGTGCGCCGGCCGAAGACGTGTCGGTCACGGTCGTCGCACAGCGCCACCACCAGCAGCTCGGCGCAGTCGAGAATGCCCTCGACCTTGAGCCGCAGGAACTCCTCGCCACGCTGACCCAGCGCTTGCGCGGTGAGGGCGCGCTCGTCGTCGACCAGGGCGTGGATGCGTTCGCGGAGCCGCCGATCGGTGATGCGGATGAAGCGCCACGGCTGCATCAAACCGACGCTGGGAGCGGCGTGCGCAGCTTGCAGCAAGCGCGCCAGCACATCCTCGGGCACCACGCCACCGGACACGAACCGACGCATGTCGCGTCGTTCGGAAATCACCCGATAAACGGCTCGGCGTTCCTGAGCCGTGAACTCGTGGTCGGCCACATGCCCATCCTAGAAAGCATCGACAAACCCGACGTCCGCATTAGCGTGAAGCGGGTGAAGTTTCCCGCGGAGGACCAAGTGTTCGATCGACTGCCTACCGACCGCAACGTGCGGCGTGTCTTTGGGGAGCCCTATGTGACGCCCGACGGCGTGACCGTGATTCCGGTCGAGGGACCCGTCGGCATGTTCGTCGTCCGAGCCGATGGCGCGCAGTGGGTGCCGGCCGTCGACACCAACCGCGCCGCACTGATCGGGGTGGTGACCGGCCTGCTGGCGGCGGTGATCGGCAGCCTGGCGGTGCTGCGTCAGCCGCCCTGGCCGCGGATGACGATCAGGGACTATAGGTGACCCCGACCGCCCGGAAGACGTATTCCGGCGGCACATCGAAGGCCAGCGCGCGGTGCGGCAGCCGGTCCAGCACGTCGTCGGGGATCTCGTCTTTGAAGTGCAGCGACAATTGGCCGCTGAACTTCGGGTCGACTTCAGCGACGTCGAGCTCGAGTTGCAGACCCGTGGACGAGATCTCGGCCGTCGCGGCGCCGGACTGCGCCTGGTCCCAGCGGACGTCGATGGCCCGCCCGGCCAGCTTGGGGACCACCGACAGCGTCCCAAGCACCCGCTGCGAGGTGAACGCCAGCGAACCCACGTAGCTACCGACGCTGTGCGAGGCGCGCATCCCGGGGATGGCGCCGCTGAACCGTCGGGTCACAGCGACATACTCGGCGAGGTAGAGGAGCCCCTCGGCTTCGACCTGAGTGCGCAGGTCGGCGGGAAGCTTGCCGATTCCGAACAACTTTCGAACGAAGACCGCCATGAACCCAGTATGGCCGCGGGCATCACGGGGCAGTGACCGAACCGGGTCTAAAGCTTAACTTGACCCCCGGGTGACGCCGCCTGACCATAAGACCTATGCGCGGACTGGTAGCTCTGCTGTGCGCTGTCGCCCTGGGTTGGGCGTCGGTCGCGCTGGCTCCGGACAGCGACGCGGCCGCGCCATGGTTCGCGAACTCGGTTGGCAATGCCACGCAAGTGGTTTCGGTGGTCAGCACCGGCGGATCGAACGCGCAAATGGACATCTACCAGCGCACCACCGCCGGCTGGCAGACCCTGAAGACCGGCATTCCCACCCATGTCGGTTCCGCGGGCATGGCGCCGCAGGCCAAGAGCGAGGTTCCGGCGACCCCGATGGGTGTCTTCACCCTGGATTCCGCATTCGGCACGGCGCCGAATCCCGGTACCGGACTGCCGTATACGCAAGTCGGGTCCAACCATTGGTGGAGCGGCGACGACCACAGCCCCACGTTCAACAGCATGCAGATCTGCCAGAAGTCGCAATGCCACTTCAGCACGGCCGCCAGCGAGAACCTCGATATCCCGCAGTACAAGCACGCGGTGGTGATGGGCGTCAACAAGAACAAGGTCCCCGGCGGCGGGGCGGCGTTCTTCTTTCACACCACCGACGGCGGACCCACCGAGGGCTGTGTGGCGATCGACGACGCCACCCTGGTGTCGATCATGCGCTGGTTGCAGCCCGGCGCGGTGATCGCGATCACGAAGTAGCCTTCACTTCTTCGTAATCCGACCTGGCGCGACCGGGCTTGACCTTGAAGTTCAGGTCCGCAACCGACATCGTTGCCTCGTAGGTGCGGTCGTAGCCGGTGCCGCTGATCCGCCATCCGTCGGCGGTGCGCCGATACTGATCGCGGTAGAAGGCCGCACCGATAAGCATGAAGTTGTATTGGGCGACGATGACCCGATCTTGGAGATACCAGATGCCCGAAGCGATATCGCCGGTGACGGTGATCTCCGGATGCGTCACCCGGTGTTCGGTGACGACGCCGGGGCCCATCGCCGAGCTCAGATACTCCACCAGATCGGCGCGGTTGTCGAAGTGGAGCTCCTTGCCCAACGACGACCCGTAGGCGCCGACGATGTCCTCGGTCATCGTTTCGGCGAAGTCATCCCAGTGCTTGGTGTCCATCGCGCGCAGGTATCGGTACTTGACCTGTTTGATCGCTTCGATGTCGGCGAGATTGGCGGCGAGATCGTCGGGGGTCATCCCGTCATTGCAGCACACCGCGAAAGGCCTGCCTTCACCGAGATATAAACCACACACACTCGCCGCCGGGGCGTGTCGTGTGCGTGGTTTAAGTGTCGTGGGGCTGGACGAGCGTCATTGCAGCACACGGGTGACCATGTCGATCAGGGCGCTTCGCTCCAGGCTCCAATCGATCTCGGTCCCGATGACCATCTGCGCCAGCACCACACCCCGCAGCGTGGCCCAAATCACCTCGGCCACACCAGCATTGGCCGCGTCCTCGGTGATCAGCCGACCCAGCTGACCGATCGCGGAGTTCATCTCGAACAGATGCCGCCGAGAGGACTCGCCCGCGCCGCCGCGGGCGGCCCGCAGGATTTCAAAGGCTGCCATCGACGTCGGGCTGCTATAGCAGCTCCAGGCGATGTCGACGACGACCTCGATGCGCTCGCGCAGTGGCAGTTCGCTCACCTCGGCCGACGACAGGCTGTCCACCAGCCTGGCCACCCCGTCGTCGACGACGGCCATCAACAGCCCGTTGCGGTCGCCGAAGTGGTACTGGATGACGCCCCATGTCACGCCGGCACGTTCGGCCACGTGCTTGGCCGTGGCGGCGGCGAAGCCTTCCTCGATGATGCAGCGGACGGTCTCGTCGATGATCCGCGCGCGCGTGTCGTCGCCGCGTTTGCGCGGCGCGCTGGTGCGCCTCGTGGGAGCTGCGGACCCGATCGACTTCATTGTTGACTTTATAACATAGACACGTTTATTTTTGGTGGGTGACCCAATCTCGATACGCGCAGCTGTCCCGTTCCGAACTGATAGTTCTGGTGCCCGAGCTGCTGCTCATCGGACACATGATCGACCGCTCCGGGATGGCCTGGTGTATTTCGGAATTCGGTCGGGAAGAAATGGTGCAGATCGCCATCGAGGAGTGGGCGGGCGCGAGCCCGATCTACACCAGGCGCATGCAACAAGCGCTGAACTACGAGGGCGACGATGTGCCCACCATCTTCAAGGGCCTGCAGCTAGACATCGGCGCCCCACCGCAATTCATGGATTTTCGCTACACGCTGCACGACCGCTGGCACGGCGAATTCCACCTGGACCACTGCGGCGCTCTGCTCGACGTGGAGCCGATGGGCGAGGATTACGTCTTCGGCATGTGTCACACCATCGAGGACCCGACGTTCGACGCCACCGCGGTGGCGACCAACCCGCATGCGCAGATGCGTCCCCTCCACCGGCCGCCCCGGACGCCGGCAGATCGGCACCCGCACTGCGCGTGGACCGTCATCATCGACGAGTCCTACCCGGCGGCACAGGGCATCCCCGCACTCGACATTGTTAGTGAAACCAAGGCCGCCACTTGGGAACTTGGCGCAATTGATCGATCCGAGGAAGGGCAGGCGGATTATTCGGGTCCGTTGTTGTCCGACTTCGACTTTGCCGCGTTCTCGCATTCGGCCCTGGTGCGGATGGCCGACGAAGTGTGCTTGCAGATGCACCTGCTCAACCTGTCGTTCGTGGTTGCGGTGCGGGCGCGAGCCGGCAACACCGAACAGGCCGTCGCGATAAACACCCGCCAGCTGACAGGGCTGGCCGGGCTCGGCGCAGAACGCATCCACCGCGCCCTGGGATTGCCCGGTGGGATCGAGGGCACGTTGCGGGTGCTCGAGTTGCACCCGTTGCTCAACCCGACCGGTTATGTCGTGGCGGAGACGGACGACGGTCGGCTAGCGGTGCACCCGTCGCCGGCTCATGACGACCGGGCCTGGATCTCGCTATGTTCGCCCGAGTCCGTGCAGCCGCTGCAGGCGATCGCCACCGCCGTGGACCCGCGCATCGAGGTTCGGGTCAGCGGCACGGACACCGAATGGACCGCAGAGCTGGTTGAAACCGATTCTCCGGTGGCCGAATCGTCCGAGGTAGCCGTGGCCAAATTCAGCGGCGGAGCGACATTTCAGTTCGAGCCGAGGCGTTCGCTGCCACTGACTGTGGTGTGAGCCCGTCGCGATCAACGCGTATTTGTCAAGGGGCATTTGGTACCGCTTTGGTGACACAGCCGCATCGGCCGTATACCAATGGCATTGCAACCCATCGGCTTTCAGCGTGTCTGCCGATAAGGTTAACGCTGGCCACCGACCCCTATAGACGAAGGTATTCGCTCTATGTACGACCCTCTTGGGTTGTCGATTGGGACTACGAACCTGGTCGCGGCTCGTGACGGCAGTCCGCCGGTTACTCGTCGGGCTGTACTGACGCTGTATCCGCACTGCGCACCGAAAGTTGGTGTGTGCGCGGAGGATTCGGGCTTGATTGAGCCCGGAATGCCGATGAGCGGCTTTGTCGAGCGCATCGGCGACTCCGTGGCGCTAGTGTCCGGCGACGGGTCCAGTCACGACCCCGACCTGTTGATGGTCGAGGCACTCGACGCGATGGTGCTTGCCGCCGAGGCGGATTCGAGTTCTTCGGAGATAGCGATTGCCGTCCCGGCGCACTGGAAGCCGGCAAAGATCCAGGCGCTGCGCAACGGTTTACGTACGCATGTGGGGTTCGTCCGCAGTGGCATGGCGCCGCGCCTGGTCTCGGACGCGGTCGCGTCGTTGACGGCCGCCAACTCCGAGCTTGACCTCCCCGGCGAAGGTCTGTTCGGGGTGCTTGACTTCGGCGGCAGCGGTACGTCCGCCACCCTGCTGGAGGCTGCAACCGACTTCGAACCCATCTGCGCCACAATGCGTTGCGCGGACTTTTCCGGTAACGAGATTGACCACACGTTGCTGCTCCGGGTCTTTGAGGAACTGGGCCACGGTAGCGGCATCGACCCGGACAGCACTGCCGGCGTCGGGCAACTCGGCGAACTCCGCGACGAGTGCCGTGCCGCCAAGGAGCGGTTGTCCACCGAAACCGTCACCGAATTGGCCGGTGTGCTCGGTAGGCGCCGGTGCAGTATGGAGGTGACGCGACACCAGCTCGAAGACCTGATCCAAGACCGGCTGAACAGCTTCATCTACTCATTCGACGACATGCTGAGGCGCAACAAGAAGACTTGGGCTGATCTTGCGGCGGTGATCACGGTCGGCGGTGGCGCCAGTATTCCGCTTGTTACTGAACGCCTTTCACGACACGGGCGCGCCGCGGGCGGCGCCGCGCCGATCCTGACCATGTCGCAGCCCGCGCTCGCGGCGGCGACCGGCGCGCTGGCGCTGGCCTCGCGTGGGGAAAAGCTGGATTTGCGGACGCGGTCGTCCATCGGCCTGTTCACCGCGGCCGCCGGTAGCGGTGCGATCGAATTGCCGGCCGGCGGCGTGCTGGTGATCGACCACGATGCCATGACGGATCGCGAGTTGGCCTGGTCGCAGACCGAATGGGGCGAAGTGCCGGCGCGGTACGTCGACCGCTCCTATGAGGAGGACGAGGCCGCCGGCTGGTCGATGCGGCTGAACGCGATCGACGAGCCCAGAGCACGGCCGTGGCGTCGAGTTCGATTGTCGCAGTTCGTCGTTGGCCTGTGTGCCCTGGTGGCCATGACCGCGATCGGTGGTGTCGCTTACACGTTGACTGGCATAGAGAACCATCAGGCGCCCGTCGTGCCGACCGTCGCGCCCCTGCCGGCGCCGCCCAGTTCCATCGTGCCCACCGTCGTCCCGCCGCCCCCGTCGGCCGCGCCGGTTCCCACCGTCGCGCCGATCCCCAGCACCGAGCCGCCACCTCCCCCGCCACCTCCGCCGCCGTCGCCACCACCGCCGCCGGTGGTGGTAACCACCGCAGCGCCGCCGCCGGTGGTGACCCACACGACGCCCCCTCCGCCGCCGTCCACGACGGCCATGACCACGACGCCTCCGCCCCCGCCCCCGTCGGCGACGACAACGACGCCACCGCCCCCGCCGACCACGACCAGCACGACCGTCCCGATGACCACGGAGTGGATCCACGTCCCGCTACTGCCGATCCCGATACCGGTTCCCGTGCCGAAGAGCGCGGCTCCGCCCAACCCGGCCCCGCAGTACCCGCAGTACCCGCAGTACCCCCAGTACCCGCAGTACCCGGGTGGCGGTGGGTACCCGCAGAACCCCTACTCCGGCTCCTACTAGCTCGATCGGCGTCCGAAGCGCGGTCGCGGAACAGGACCAGATTCAGCTGGCTGCTGCCGATTGAGCGGCAAACCCGCCACCGGCGGCTTAAGCGTTCAGCAGATGTCGTGGCGGACGGCGCCGACGAAGCGCACACTGGGCAATATCGATATGACCGGTGGGAGGTCGCGTGGGCGAATACGGTGCGTTCGGGTTTGATCCCGAAGATTTGGACCGAGTGATCCGTGAGGGCAGCGAGGGACTGCGCGACGCGTTCGCACAGATCGGCAAGTTCCTGGGTGGTCCCGGCGTTCGAACGAGCTGGTCGGCGGTGTTCGACGACCTGTCGCGGCGCTCGCGACCCGGACCGGAGACCACCGGCGAGGCTGGCGACGGAGTGTGGGCCATCTACACCGTGGACGCCGACGGCGGTGCGCGCGTGGAAGAGGTATTCGCCAGCGAACTGGACGCGCTGCGGGCAAACAAGAACAACGTCGATCCGAAGCGCAAGGTGCGTTTCCTGCCGTACGGCATTGCGGTCAGCGTTCTCGACGACTCCGAAGAGCCCACGTAGCCGAATTTGCCGCATACTCAGATCGATCGTGACCGCAACATCGCTGGTATGCCACGTCTGCGGCTCAGAGCCCCGCAAGGGTGCGCGGTTCTGCGATAACTGCGGCTCTGCGCTGACGGTGGTCGTTGATCCGGCCGAATACAAGCAGGTGACTGTCCTGTTCGCCGACGTGGTGCGGTCGATGGATATCGCCGCATCGCTCGGGCCGGAGCGGCTGCGTGAGGTGATGACCGACCTGGTCGATCGGTCGGTAACGGCGGTGCAACAGTACGGCGGCACCGTGGACAAGTTCACCGGCGACGGGATCATGGCGCTCTTCGGCGCACCAATCGCGTTGGAACATCACGCCTATCGCGCGTGCCTCGCGGCTCTGGACATTCAGCAAGTTGCTCGGCGAGTGGCTGTTGAGGTCGCACGCCGGGACGGGATCGAATTGCGGGTACGCGTCGGCCTGAACTCCGGTCAGGTGATCGCCGGCGAAGTCGGCGCCACCCACCTCGGCTACACCGCCGTCGGTGAACAGGTGGGTATGGCGCAGCGGATGGAATCGGTGGCACCGCCGGGCGGCGTCATGCTCAGCGAGTCGACAGCGCGGCTCGTCGAGGATCGGGCTGTGCTGGGTGAGCCCGAGATCGTGCACATCAAGGGCGTCGAGGTGGGCGTGCCCGCGCGTCGTCTGTTGGCCGCCGATCTCGAGCAGCGTCAAAATGCCCGGCACGAGTCCCGTCTCGTCGGACGCAAAGCGGAAAAGGACGCTGTCGCCCGGTTACTGGACCAGGCCGGTCGCGGCGAAGGAACCGTCATCATGGTGACCGGACGCCCGGGTGTCGGAAAGACCAGGTTGGTCCGCGAGTCGGTCGCTGAGGCCACCAGTCGTGGCTTCGAAGTCTTCGTCACCTACTGTGAATCCCACACTCGTGACGTCCCGTTGTACGTGGTCTCGCGGCTCTTGCGAGCAATTTTCGGCATCGTCGGTCTCACGCCGGCGGAAGCCCGCGCACGGGTCCGCAGCCAAGTGCCGAAGGCAGGCGCGGAGGATCTGCTTCTGCTCGACGACCTACTCGGCATCTGCGGCGCCCCGTGTCCCGACATCAATCCGGACGCCCGGCGCCGTCGTCTCATCGAGCTCATCAAGACTATTTCGGTGGCCCGCCCGGGAGCGGCGGTTTACGTCGTCGAGGACGCGCAATGGATCGACAGCGTCAGCGAGAAGCTGCTGGCCGCTTTCACGGCGGCGGTACCCAGGATGCGGGCAATGTTGCTCGTTGTATACCGGCCCCAGTATTCGGGTGCGGCTATCGCGCATCCCCGGCGCGCATGCCATCACGCTTGCGCCGCTGGATGATTCGCATACCGCCGAGTTGATCAAGGGGCTGCTCGGCGAGCATCCGTCGGTACTCGGACTGTCGACAGTGATCGCCGCCCGCGCGGCGGGCACACCGTTCGCCGCCGAGGAAATCGTGCGCGATCTGGCCGAGCGAGGCGAGCTCGAGGGTGATCCGGGTGCCTACGTTTGTGTCCGGGAGGTGCGCGATATCCACGTACCGGCCAGTCTGCAAGCGACCATCGGAGCCCGCATCGATAGGCTCACCGCCACGGCGAAGCGCACATTGAGCGCGGCGGCCGTCATTGGTGCACGGTTTGATACCGCATTGCTGGAATCTCTTTTGGAGACAATCGATGTGGCACCGCTGATCGAGGCACAACTGGTCGAACCGGTCGGCTTCGCGCCCGACGCGACATATGCGTTTTGCCATCCGCTTATCCAGCAGGTGGCGTACGAGTCGCAATTGAAGGTCGGGCGCTCGGAGCTACACCGCCGAGTTGCCGCGGTGATGCAACGAACGCACGGCGGGTTCACCGGGCAGGAAGCCGCCATCGTCGCCACCCAGTACGCGGCCGCCGGCGATCTGCGAGATGCCTACGACTGGCACATGCAGGCGGCGAACTGGTATGGCGCGCGCGACATCCCGGCGGCCCGCAAAAGCTGGCAACAGGCGGTGCGCGTCGCCGACCGGCTGCCTGACGACGACCCCGACTGGCTGGCCATGCGAATCGCCCCGCGAGCGCTGTTGTGTGGCAGCACTTTCCAGGTGGGTGGCACGCCCGTCGACACCGGTTTCGACGAATTGCGGGAACTCACCGCCGCCGCCGGTGATAAGAAGTCATTGGCCATCGGAATGGCGGGTCACCTCACCACGCTGACGTTCAACGCGCGCCATCGCGAGGCTGCCAGCATGGCGTCCGAGTTCGCCACCCTGGTCGAATCGATCGACGATCCGGCGATGACGGTCGGGCTGTTCTACGCAGCGGCGCAGGCGAAGTGGGAAGCCGGCGAAGCGAGTGAGGGCTTGCGGTTCGCCCAGCGCATCATCGATCTCGCTGACGGCGATCACACCATGGGGAGCTTTGTGGTCGGGTCTCCGCTGGCGTGGGCGATCGCGGTCAAAGGAGCGGCCGGAATGTCGTTGGGGCGGCGCGGATGGCGAGCCGACCTCGACGAAGCAGTTGTCCTGGCCCGGTCGGTGGGCAGCAAAACCACTCGGTCCTTTGTCGAGCTCTACCGGTACGCGGCCGCGACGCAGAATGGCGCGGTGGTGTCCGATGCGCACGACGTGGTGCAGGCGGGGGAAACCCTGGAAATTGCGCAACGGTCCGCCAACAACACCGCCGTGGCGTATGCCCTGCTTAATCGAGCCACCACCCTGATTCACCACGACTCGGCGGACACCGCGGCGGGTTTGGAATTCCTGGCGCAGGCGCGCGAGATGATCGTCAACGAACAGCTCATCGTGACGCTGCGACGAATGTCCGATATCGAAGTCGCCCGGGAACGCGCGCGACGCGGGGATCTCGATGACGCGATCGATTTGGCCACAACGGTTCTCGCCGAGCAGTTCGAGACCGGAGAGATGATCTTCCGCGGCCCCGCCACGACGGTGTTGGTCGAGGGTTTGTTGTCGCGCGGCTCCGCCGCCGACGTCAAAGATGCCGAGCTTGCAATCGACAGGTTGGCGGCAGTGCCGACCGAGCCGGGATTCGTGCTGCACGAGCTTCCGCTGCTGCGGCTGCGGGCCCTGCTGGCGCGGGCGCACGGTGATGAGCCCGGCTATCAGCGGTTCCGGGAACGCTTCCGGGACAGGGCATCTGAGGCCGACTTCGAGGGATATCTGGCTCAGGCCGTCGCCATGAGCTAGCGCTGCGCGCTACCGGCCGGTAGCAGATTGCACGTCGCTCGCCGGGGGCGCAGCCGAACCGGTCGCTGGCCGACTCATGACTTTTTCACCCGCTCCAACTTCGTATTGCAATCTTCGCAGTTGAATTCGGTTGCGCTCAGGGGCACCCACTGAGCGTGTTTGCACTTGTAGCACCTGATTTTCTTCATTGTGCCGGCGGGAGCCGTCTTGCGCGCATCGTCTCTAACCAAAACGGGCGCTGCCTCTCTTTCCTGCGACAGCCGGAACTCTAATCGCCAGTTTGGTAATAAGGCCCGCCCTATCAAATCGCAATTGTGGGCGAGTGCCAGCACCTTGGCCTGTCGGGTGAACTCTTGGTTAGACACCACCATTTTTCGCCAGCACCCGTAGTGGATCGCACCGGCAACGACTTGCTGGACCGCTGATACGCCCACCGGCGTCGCCTTGCGTTTGCATTGAATCGCCCACATTTCGTTGCCGTTCTTGGCGATGAGATCCACCCCGTAGTCGTTGGTGGCCGGCGTCGTCGTCACTTCCCAGCCGACGGTGCGCAATTTCGCGGCGACGTACTGCTCGAAGCCCGCCCCGGGCATCGCGTCAATCTGGGCTAGACCTGACTGCGCGTAGGCGAGGTCGCGTCGGCGTTCCTCGGCAGCAGCTTCTTCGGCCTTTCGGCGTTCCTCTTTTTCGTGTTTACGCTGGCGAGCGGGTTCGCCAACGATGACGAAAACTATGCAGATCGCGACGCCCGCTAATGCAAACAGGAAACCAGGCCATCCGTCCTTGACAGCGAAAACCACTAGCACTACTAGTGCTGCGGCGACGACTTGAGATCCCATGCTGGGTGCCTTCCCATGGCGGGGCTCTTCACGATGGCTGGCTGCATATTAATTGAGGCCGCCGACACCGCTATCCCGTAATGCCGAATGCGGTGTCCCGAGCCGGGTCGCCAGAATTAATGGGTGTGTAAAAGTTGTCGAAACGAAAAATCTGCTAAGGCGACGTGATACCTATGGCCGCAGTCATGTCTTTCACCGTTCTTCCAATCTCGCCTGGTCGATGCACGACCCTATTCCCGAGCCGACCTAAACGTGTCAGCCCTGCTGCACGACGTTCCCTTCGCCGGACTTGCTGACCTTCGGCGAGCCCGTGTGGTACGTGATCTTGTTGTTGAAGCCGGAGGCGTCGATGGTGTCGACGGCATCGATGGTGACCGCGTTCTGCACGCCTGACACCGTGAGGCTCGTGCAGTGGCCGGTGATCACGACCGTGTTCGTAACCCCGCTGACGTCGACGGTGTTGTCGTTGCACGCAATCGTCTGATTCTCGTTGATGCCCGCCACGGTGAGGTTGCCGCCGGGAGGTGCCGTCGATGACGCGGGCGGGGTCGGAATCAGGCTGGGCGATGTCCTGGTACTCGGGAAAGTCCTTGGCGCCGTGGTGGTCCGGGAACTACTGGGCGGGTTAGAGAGCACAACCGAGCCGGAGCGGGAAAACTGGTTGCCGACATAGACGGCGATGCCCCCGACGAGAGCCAGCACGCCCACCACCACCAGCGTGCCCAGAATCCACCACGCGCGGTTGCCCGACGGCGGTCGCGGCGACGACATATACGGTGCGCCGTAACTTCCCGGACGCGGTGGCGGCGGGACCGGTGCGCCGGCCCAGGGCGGCGACTGGTAGTTGTACCCGCCGGCCGGTTGCGCTTTGCCAAATTCGGAGCCCAGCTCGGACGCGCTTGCCGCATCGGACAGTGGCTGCTCGAGCTCCCGGATCCGGCGTTCCGGGTCATCCTCTGCGTTCATGGACAGATGCTCCCATCGGACGGTGGCCAATGGGTAGTTTCAGCACTGTGCCCGATCTGCTGAATCGCCAAATCTTGTTGCGTCGCCGTCCGACGGGGCTGGTGCAGCCCGACGACACCGAGCTGATCACCTCGCCGGCACCCGAGCCGGCCGAGGGTGAGGCGCTGGTCCGAACCACGTACGTAGGCGTCGACGCCGCGGCCCGCACGTGGCTCGATGGGCAGCCGGGTTACCTCCCGCCCGTCGAACTGGGCGACGTTATTCGCGCGGCCGGGATCGGCGAGGTGGTGGCGTCACGCTGCGACGCCTATGCCGTCGGCGACGTGGTCACCACGCTGACCGGATTCCAGGAGTACGTGATCGTTCGCGACGACCTGTTCACCACCCCCACCCCGAGTCCCGAGGTCGACCAGCTCGCGGTGATGTCGGTGTACGGCCCGACCGGCGCGACCGCCTACTTCGGGATGACCGGCATCGGCCGGCCCCAACCCGGGGAGACGGTGGTCGTGTCGGCCGCCGCGGGCGCCACCGGATCGGTCGCGGGGCAGATCGCCAAGATCGCCGGCGCCCGGGTGGTGGGCATCGCCGGGGGACCGGAGAAGTGCCGGGCCGTGGTCGAGGATTTCGGCTTCGACGCGTGCATCGACTACCGCGCGGACGACCTGCCGGCCGCGCTCAAGACGCACTGCCCGCGCGGGGTCGATGTCTACTTCGACAACGTCGGCGGCCCGATCCTCAACGCAGTGCTGGGCCGGCTGGCGCACAAGGCACGGGTCGTGCTCTGCGGCGTCATCTCCAGCTACCTGACGGGCGAGCACCCGGGTCCGGCCAACTACGTGAGCCTGCTGGCCAAGTCGGCGCTCATGCAGGGGTTTAACGCGCTGGAGGAGTGGAGTCGCTTCGACGAAGCCTTCGCCGCGCTACATCAGTGGGAGTTAGACGGTCGGCTCAGACACCGGCAGACGGTCTTTGAGGGCATCGAGTCCTGCGTCGATGCCCTCAACGGCCTGTTCACCGGCGCCAACATCGGCAAGATGCTGGTCCGGCTCAGTTAGCTCTCACCCAAAGCGCGGTGCAGCGCCTTCTTGGCTTCGGTCAAGGCTTCCAGCACCTTGGTCCGGGTCTCGGCGAGCAGTTGCTTCTGCTCGTCGGTGCCGGTCCAGGCGATCGTGCGGGCCAGTCCGGCGAGTTCGAAAAGCTCCCTGCGGATCTTGAACACGTCGCCGAACTGAGCTGCCCGCGAGAGGAACGCCTGCGCGGTCTCGCTGCTGATGCCCTTCCACGCCAGGAAGTTCTTGCCGAGTTCGGTCAGCGTGGCCACGCCGTTGTCGACGGTCACCGCGCCGCGGCCGGCGAGCAGCCCGATGGCGAGCTCAGCGACCTCCTGCGGAGGGGTGAACGCACCGTCCGTCTTCTCCGACACGCGCTGCACGACCTGCGCGGCGTCGGCCGGCCCGTCGAGCAGCATCGCTGCGGTCGCCAATGTCGCCCTCTTAAGACGCCGGGGTCCGCCATGTTTGCCGAATGGGCCGCCAAACCCTGGGCCGTGACCGTGACCGCCGAAGCCCGCGCCGTGACCGCCCCATTCAGGGCCGCCGAACCCAGGGCCACCAAAGCCGGGTCCCCCGAAGCCGCCAAATCCACCGAAAAATCCGCCACCAGACATCGTTGTCGTTTCCTTTCCTTGAGGTCCTGTGGAGTATCAACTTCCTTGATACCACCGACTCCATCAATGTCAACAAACTTGATGGTGACCAGTGGCTGATAATCGCCGCGGGCCTGTTAGCGGGATGCGCAGCGTGTCGGCACGTGGTTTTATGACACCGTTTGCGAAAGTTGCTTGGGGGACGACGCCGAGGCCGGTGTCCTGGTGGATTGGTGGTGTGTGAATGGATCGTCGCAGCATGTTGACGATGGCGGGGCTGGGCATGCTTGCTGCTGCGGTGCGCGTCCCGGAGACCCCGGAGGCTCAGGCTGCACCTGCCGCAGGTCCCGGCGGCCCCTACATCTTCCAGGACGAATTCGACGGCCCGGCCGGATCGCCTCCCGATCCGGGCAAGTGGACGGTACAGACCTGGCAGGACGACGTGTTCCCGCCGGTCGAGGGGATCTACCGCGACGATCGCCGAAACGTCTTTCAAGACGGCCATTCCAACCTTGTTCTATGCGCCACCCAAGAAGCGGGCGCCTATTACAGCGGCAAGCTGCGCGGCAACTTCCGCAGCATGATCAACCAAACCTGGGAAGCGCGGATCAAGCTGGACTGTTTGTTCCCCGGCCTGTGGCCTTCGTTCTGGGGCGTCAACGAGGATCCGCTGCCGGACGGCGAGGTCGACATCTTCGAGTGGTATGGCAATGGCTCGTGGGCCCCGGGGACCACGGTGCACGCGGCCTCCAACGGGAAAACCTGGGAGGGCAGATCGATCCCGGGCCTGGTGGACGGCGGTTGGCATACGTGGCAAATGCATTGGGCCGAGGACGGGTTCCACTTCGCACGCGATGGAGCGCCGTACTTCAGCGTTCCCAACAAACCCATCCCGGTCCACGGCAACCCCAGCGACCTGAGGTGGCCGTTCAACAACCCCGGCTACTGGATGACGCCCATGTTCACGCTCGCCGTCGGTGGGGTCGGCGCCGGCGATCCTGGCGCGGGTACCTACCCGGCGTCCATGCTGGTCGACTATCTACGCATCTGGTAATCACCGGGTCGCCTTGAGCACCTGAACCAGGTTGAACTGCCAGCGTTCGACGAGTCGGAAGCCCAGGTCGTGCGGAACCGCGAAAGCTGGTGTCGCGCCATAGAGCGGGCCGGGCGGCAGCGCCGCACCCTGCTCATGGGCGGGCATCGAGTTGTCGGCTTGGGTGATGATCCATACGACGCCGCAGTGGCTCAACGGCTTGGCGACGACCTCTGGGATGAGGTTGGTGTCGAAGACGTCGTTGCGGTCGGTGGCCCGCTGCCACAGGGTGAGGTCGATCAGTTTCCGATAGGCATCGGGACGCGCCGCCATCAACGGCCGCATCGGGGCGGGCATGAATGTCACTGTGTCGTTGACGAGTAGGCAATCGCCCGGTGCCGCGTGCGCGGTGATGAGGTCGGCGACCTGGCTGTAGTCCATGCCGTATTTGGCGTACGGGTTACGTTGGGCCCTTATGTAATTCGGTGCGGCCGCCATCGCGAACAGGCTGACCAGGGCCGCTAGTATCGGAGCCGCCCAAGGTTTGACAGCCAGGGCGCCGATACAGACGCCGAGCACTAGTCCCATGGCCGGCGCGGTGAAGGACAGATACCGCGGCGTATAGATGGGGTGAGCCAACGCTGACCAGATCACGATCAGCGCGGTCGGTATCACCAGCCACGCCGCCGCCAAGGTCAGCAGCTGTCGATCGTTCGCCGTCAGCTTCACGGATGTCCAGCGCCACAGGACAAGGGCCCCCACCGCGACCAGCGCAGCCAACACCGCGAACGACGGATTCCGCTCAAAGTACTGCTGTACGAAGACATCTTCGATGGTTCGGCACCCGATGGGTGCGATCCATTTGATCTGTTGAACTTGCCCGACGACTTCGATCATGAATGGCGCCAAGGCGCAAACCGTCAGACCCGACGTCACGGCGAAGGGGATCAGCGCCGTTCGGGTGCGTCGGAAAATGCACATGAAGACAACGTGTGCCAGCAACACCAACGCCAGATACATGTCGAGCAGGATCGACAATGCCAGGACGATTCCGTAAGACAGCCAGCACCAACGGCTTTCGCGTCGCGCGGCGACCACGAGCAGCACGCTCAGCCACACGGCCGCCATCATCGACATGGCGTACGGACGAGCCTCGATACCCGCCCACGTCGCGCGGGGAAGGATGCCGCACAGGATGCCGGCGCTCAAAGCGACGGTGCGCGATGAGAACTGCTTGCCCAGCACCACAATCCCCGCCGCGGCGCCTCCGACGGCCAGGCCGCTGGGCGTACGCGACCAGAACTCCGTGGGCGGGAAGATCTGGAACCAGCCGTGCATGAACAGGTAGTACAGGCCGTGTACCGCGTCGACGTTGCCCAACATCTGCCACAGCTGACCCAGCGAGCGACTATACGAGGCAGAAATCGTGGCGGCCTCGTCGTACCAGAATGACGGGCGGGCGGCACCGGCCAGACTCACTGCGGCGGCCAGCACTCCAACGATCAACGGGTCAAGGCGCCGCGACACATCGCTATGGTGTCATTCGAACGTATGATCGATTGATGGTTCCGCTCGGGTCGATCGGGTACAACGGTCAGCCGCTCCGCAGCCCGTTCCGAGTGGTGCGCCCGCCGATCGCGGTGCTGGTGGACCTGACCGTGGTCTTCGCACGCGAGCCGCACCGCTCGGGCCGATATCAGCCCAATGGTCTGCAGCTGCACAAGGTGGTGGAGGGGCGGCTGAGTTGCTGGGCCATCTGCGAGCAGGGCGACTGGTGGGGTCTGGTGACTTACCCGATCGTCTATGGATCCCAGCAGAAAACTGTGACGCACTGGATACCGGCCTGGACGCTGCGCCGGAAGGGCCAATAGGCGATGATGCTGCCGTGACAAGCAACTGGGTTTCGGTGCTGACCAAGCTCATCCCGCTCGGACTTGTTATCGCGGTCTCGCCAATCACCGTCATTCCGGCGGTGCTGGTCCTGCACGCGCCTCGGCCCAGGCCCGCCAGCCTCGCCTTCCTCACCGGCTGGGTGGTGGGCCTCATCGCGCTCACCGCGGCGTTCGTCGGCGCCTCCGATCTACTCGGGGGTTTGCACCAGGCGCCGCCGAGGTGGGCATCTTGGGTGCGGGTGGTTTTCGGGTCGGTGTTGATCGCGTTCGGCGTCTATACCTGGGTGACCCGGCATCGGCACCACAAGACTCCGGGATGGTTGCGTTCGTTCTCCACACTGACCCCCGTGCGCGCGGGGGTGACCGGGGCGGTGCTGGTGGCGATACGACCCGAGGTGCTGATCATGTGCGCCGCGGGCGGCTTGGCGATCGGCACCGGCGGGCTGAGCACCGTGGCTGCCTGGGCGTCCAGCGCGGTCTTCGTCGTCGTCTCCGCATCGACGGTTGCCATCCCCATCTTGGGATTCCTCGCTGCCGGCGACCGCCTCGACGACACGCTGGAACGGCTCAAAGTCTGGATGGAAGAAAACCATGCGGCGATGATGGCGGTCGTTTTGGTCCTGATCGGCCTGCTAGTTCTTTACAACGGAATTCACGCTCTGTAGCCACCGGCGGGTGGGAAGATTGCTGCCCGTGACGGAAAGTTGGGGTTCGGTGCTGGGCGCGCTCATTCCGCTCGGCTTTGTCATCGCGCTCTCACCGATCACGGTCATTCCGGCGGTGCTGGTGTTGCAGGCGCCGCGGCCGCGGCCGACCGGCCTCGCCTTCCTCGTCGGCTGGGTGCTGGGTCTGGCTGCGCTGACGGCGATTTCCGTCGCGGGCTCCGGCCTGCTCGGCGGGCTACACAAACCGGCGCCGCGGTGGGCGTCCTGGCTGCGCGTCACCCTCGGGGCGGCTCTCGTCGTCTACGGCATCTACCAGTGGTTCACCCGGCACCGTCACACCGACTCACCGGCCTGGATGCGTTCGTTCGCCACCATCACCCCGCCGCGCGCGGCGCTCACCGGGGCGGGGCTGGCGGCGATACGACCCGACGTGCTGTTCATTTGCATTCCAGCTGGGCTAGCAATCGGCGGAAGCGGGATGGACGTCGCCGATGACTGGCTAGCCGCCGCGTTCTTCGTCGCTATCGCGGCGTCAACGGTTGCCGTTCCCATCCTGGCCTACGCCGCAGCCGGTAGCCGCCTCGACGATCCGATGGCACGGCTCAAGAATTGGATGGATAAAAACAACGCCGCGTTGATGTCGGCAATCTTTGTCGTGATCGGCGTGATGGTGCTCTACAACGGAGCCAGCGCCCTGTAGTTGGGTCCGCCAAATTGTAGGGAAATCCCTGATTCATCGGGGGGCCAAACGCAATTGCGTCAAGCCCTCGGCAAACCTCCGGCGTCCAAGTGACCCTAGTCGTCGCCAGAGCTGACGCTGCCACTGTCGCTGCTGCCGCCGCTGTCGCTCGGGGAGCTGCTGCCGCTGTCGTTGCTGCCGCCGCTGTCGCTGGGGGAGCTGGCCGGCCCGCTGCTGTCGGGGATATCGCTGCCGCCGCTGGCGGGGCCGCTGCTGTCCGGGACGCTGGCGGGCCCGCTGCTGTCCGGGGCGTTGCCGCCGCCGGCTGGGCCGCTGCTTTCGGGGACGTTGCCGCCGCCGGCTGGGCCGCTGCTCTCGGGGACGTTGCCGCCGCCGACCGGCCCGCCGCCGCTGTGAGGTTCACCGCCGCCCACGGGTCCGCTGCCGCTGTGGGGTTCACCTCCACCGACGGGTCCGCTGCCCTCAGGAGGGGCGCCGCCGGGAGTTCCGTGTCCAGGGCCGCCGCTATGCGGCTCGCCGCCGGCCGGCCCGCTGCCTTCTGCAGGGGGGCCGCCGGGAGCCCCATGGCCGGGGCCAGGCCCATTGACGGGTCCGCCACCGTGGGGCCCGCCGCCGGGAGCCCCGTGGATCGGGCCCGGGCCGCTGACCGGCCCGCCGTCTCCGGGATTGCCTGGGTGCCCGCCCCCCCTGCCCGGGACAGGCTGCGGCCCTTGGTCCGGAGGAGGTTGATTCGGTGGCGGCGCCTGCGGCGGGGGGACCTGAACTGGCTGCGGCGCGTCGGCAGGCGGCGACGGCTGCATCGGCGCCTGGACCTCGGGCGGGCTCGCCGGCGGGTCGGGCAGGAGAACCTGCGGCGCAGGAGGCGGAGCTATCGGGGGGATCACCACCGGGATCGGCACGCCCGGCGCCGCGGGGACCGGCACGGCCGCGGCCGCGGGCAACCGACCTGCCGGTATTGGTGCGCCGACAGGCTGAGTCAGCGGCTTGGGCGCCACCGCCTCTTTAGTCGCGATCGGCCCCAGCTGTGGCGCGAGCGCGTGCTCGACCGGGGCGATGAAGTTCTGGATAGGGGCTGGCAGCAAACCGACCGTGGTGCGCAGGCCGAGTCCCAGTGCCACCTCTAGCGCCAGCGCAGCGCTGATGGCGCCCACCGTCACAGCAGTTCCGACCAGCAGGACCCGCCTCCGACGGGGCGCATTCGCTTCGATGGGGTCTATGACGACCGTTGGGGCACTGGCTTCTTCGTCCGCCACAGCGCTGTAGGCGACGTCCTCCTCGCCCTGCTCGGTATCGGCGACGCTCAGATATTCGGGAATGCCGGACGCGTCGAGCGAACCCGTGCCGGGGTCTTGTGCATAGGCGAGTGCGGCCGTCTTTGACGCGAACAAGGTCGCGGACGCCAGGGCCGCGCCGCGGGCCAAGGCTGTCTCCGGCTCTTCCGGTGCGGTCACGGCAAGTGACGTCGCCGCTTCCAATTGCGGCTTGATCGCCGCGATGTCGACGCCTGAGCCGACCACGAACAGGCCGTCCGGGCGCTCTGGCAGCTCGTCCAGGCCGGCGACTATCTCGAGCAGCTCTGCGGTCTCGATCTTGCGGACATCGGTGACCGAGCCGTCGGCGGTCTCGACAACGGCCAGGGTCGCGGTGTCGGGCTCCACGAATAGCACTGCGGTACGCTCGTAACCTATTGCGCCGCCGAGGAATTGAGTCAACGCGGTCGCGGCCGTAAACGCCGAGACCAGCATGACATTCTCGAGCTCGCGCGCGGCCAGCACGGCGCGAAGAGCCGCTGCGTCGAGTTGGTCGGTGTATGCCACCCCGACGGCGGACAGCTCCAGGCCGGCCGCGGCCGCATCGTTGCGAGTGGCCAGTATGGCGGCAAGCGCCCGATCAGATGCGCTGACAGTGGGCGAGTCTTCGGCAGTGCGGCCGGTGAACTCTTTCTCGTCTACCGTTGCGCCGTCGGCGTTTTCGCCCTGCAGCAGCACTATTTGAATCGAGTCTGGCGCCATCGAGACTCCGAGCACGATATCCATGACATACGCCTCCGAACAACTTGGCGGCCAGCCATGGCTGAGGGGAGGGACAGACCACTCGGACCGCTAACTGATCGTGGCGGGGGCAGCTGTGTCCGGGTCCTGCCGTAGTTATGTGGGTTTTATGAAGCTTGAACCGATCGCAGGCAGGCCTCGTGTCCTTTTGATTGTTTGTGGTGATGTTCTTTCCCGTCATCATCCGGCAGGAATCGGCAACCTAATTGGCCGCCGCCGGACAAACCCAGCAGCCCTTCCTGGGCCGTTGGCTATTGCTTACCGCTGCCATGTTCATCGTCGGCGCACTGCTCTACACAACCCAACTCGTCCTGGCCCGCCGGCGCACGATCTAGGCCGTGGGGGCAGTGACTCGATAGACGTAGACCTCCTCGGGAAGGCCCTTAAGGTGTTGTGGTCCAAGGCTTTCGAAGGCTAGGCCCGATCCTGCGGACAGGTCGCGGACCGTGCGACTGGACAGCACCTCGCCGGCGCCCGCCAACGCGCCGATGCGGGCGCCGGTGTGCACAGCCATGCCGCTCCACTCATCGCCGCGTCGCTCGCATTCACCGGTGTGGACGCCTGCTCGAATCCGGATACCACGCGTGGCGAGGGCCGGGACCAGTTCCAACGCGCACCGGGCGGCCTTGGTTGGCCCGTCGAACAGCGCGAAGATCCCATCTCCGGTGTGTTTCGCGCGGCGCCCGTCGTGCTTCTCCAGCACCCAGTCGACCACTTTGTCGTGTGCGTCGAGTTGGCGACGCCACTGGGCATCGCCACGAGCACTGAGCAATTCGGTGGAACTGACGATGTCGGTGAACAGCACCGTCTTGAACACTCGTTCGTCGATGGCGACACTTGATGTACCGCAGACGAAGTCGAGGACGGCCGAACCCACCACGTCATCCACGAGGGAGTGCGGCCCTTCGGGCAATGTCTTGAATTGGGCCCCGGGAATGGCGGCCGCCAACGCCGCCGCGGCCTCTACCGGGGCGATTCGATCATTCGACCTCGCCAGCACAAGAGTGGGAGCGCGGACGGAACCAAGGATGCCGCGGACGTCGATCTCCAGCAGCGCCCGCCACAGCCACGCGGCCATCGTTGGGCTCGCGCTAACCCGTTGATACCGGCCATACAGGTCGCGAAATCCTGGTATGTCGGCGATCTCGCCGAAGAACAGCTCAGCGAGCGCGCCTTCGCCCCAATGGTTTTCGATCGCCTCCAGATGCTCGGCCTTCTCTTCGGCGGTGAAGCCCCAGGGGTAATCCGGCAGCTCCTGAGTAAACCGTGCCACCGCGCCGTACATCGCCAGCGATTGAACGCGTTCTGGATACGTCGCCGCGAATAAGAGACTCATCGGGCCGCCCTCGGACATACCAAAAAAAGCCGGGCGATCAGCCTTCGCGTCATCGAGAACGGCGTGAAGATCATCCATTCGCTCGTCGAGGGGAGGGACGTGGGCTGCCGGATCGGAGAGGCCGGTGCCGCGTTTGTCCCACACAATGAGCCGCGTGGCCTCCGCCAGCTGTTCGGCGACGGCTGTGATCGGACTCGCGGGTTCGTCGAAAAGGTCGACGTTGCTGAACCAACCGGGGTTCCACACCAGCGTCGTGTCGCCCTCTCCGAACTCGCGGTAGGCGAGCCGGACAGAACCGTTGCGCGCGTAGCGAACTCGTCGGTCACTCATATCGACTAACCGGCCGCGTTGGGAAGCAACGCCGGGCATCTGCCCGCCGCGTCGGTGGCCAATTCGAAGTGCCACAGCTCGTTGGCGTAAATCTGGCACAGCCCGAAGCGCGATCCGTTGGTGATGAGCCACTGGTCGGCTCCCTGCCCGCCGACATCGACGGCCTGACCGGTGACGTGTTTGGATACCTCCGGAGTTTGCACGTATTGGCGTGCCGCCGCGTAACTGCCGTAGGTCTGTACAGCTTTGTCCAGCAGCCGCTGCTGAAGCTCCGGCGATCGCCAGCCCGACGTGATGGTCATGCTGATGCCGTCCGCCGCGGCTGTCGTGGCGGCACTCTGAATCGCGCTCAATAGCGCAGGATCCAGGCGCCCGACTGCCGCGTACTGCACGTCGAACGGCGTCAGTGTGCGCCCGTCAGGCGGCGCGGAACCGTCGCCGGGGTCGACGGGCGGCGCCACGGGGAAGCTGCGGTCTGCGAGCCCGATTGACAGACTCGGCGCCACGGCAGGCGCATGCGCGCCCAGAGCTACAGCAGTGGCCGCAACAGCCGCCGCAACCCATCGCATGCGATCACCTTAGTCAGCCTCAAATTCCGTAACTTCCGCGCTTCACATCTCGTCCTCTATATGTGACACCGATGCCCAACGCGCTACTGCTCGCCACTCACATCACCATCGCGATCGCGCTCACGATCATCGTCGGAGTGCAAAGCGCCGAAGTGGCACGCCTACGGACCAGTGCGACATCCTTCGTGCCAGCACTGCGGACCGCGCTTTGGTCCACGCCGATCTTGGCGCTGCTGACCTTCATCACCGGAATCGCCCTGATCGCCGACGGCAGCAGACGCGGTCCCTGGGTTAGCGCCGGAGTACTTTCCACGCTGATCATTGCGCTCGCCTCGGTGTGGTTGCGGCTTCGACTACGACGAGAGGCCGCCCGTCGCACCGCTCTCCTCGGCGCCGTTCAATGGGGAGTGCCGGCTGTCACCTTGGCCGCCGCGTTCCTCATGGCCGACCGGCCGCAAAACATTGCGCTAGCTTTCGGGACTGTCCTCGCTGCCGTTGCCGTCGCGATCCTCGCCTACTGGAATGCATCCCGCTCCGCGACAGCCTGATCAACGTGGCGATGAGTCTGCGTGCGCCCACAGGTCTACCTGAGACATGGCCTCATTCACATCGCAGTGTTCGCAACCCTGGACCTCGTAGGGCAGGGCCCCGGCGGCCCCTGCGGATTAACGTCCATGGGTGTGGGGATTGTCCGCTTTCGTCGCGACTACTTGTGACAGCGTCGTGACCTTCTCGCAGGTGGTCAATCCGCTCGACAGCGATATTTAACCACTGCCCTGAACGGCTCTAATTGCTCCGGCGCACGTCGAAACGAAACCTGCGGATTAAAAGTGTGGCGAGCGTTCGAGACTGCTGCGGACTGGATGAAATCGGCTCGAGGCTACAAGGCGAGGGAATCTCCGCTCGAACGTTTATCTCACCGTGTTCTAGATGTGACGGCGGTAACTCAATGTTGTTGAAGTGACTTGAGTGCCGTATGCGCGCTCCAACCAGATGAGGAGGGTATGCCGGCGCTGAAAGATCGTCGTGGCTGGATTTCGCGGGCGCCTGTGTGGCGGTGGCGGCGCGTGCTTGTCGCTGGGGGCGTATGCGTGCTTGTCGCGGGGGGCGTGTGTGTGGCGCGTGCTGCCCCGCTCGCTCCGGCCGCGGTCCTGCGCGTCGGCACCTATCAAGGGATTCCGGGGCAGTACTCGAGCATCCAGGCAGCAGTCGACGCCGCCCGGCCCGGGGACTGGGTGCTCATCGGTCCGGGCGATTACCACGAGACCGGCAATCGCGTTCCTCCCGGGGCCGTCGGCGATGACACGGCGGGGGCCGCCGTGCTCGTAACCACGCCCGGCATCTGGATCCGCGGCATGGACCGCAACGGGGTGGTGCTCGACGGCGCCAAGCCGGGGGCGTCTTTGTGCAGCTCCGCTACGGCCGACCAGGACCTCGGCCCGCTCGGTCCCGGCGGGGCCCCGACGGGACGGAATGGCCTGATCGTATTCAAGGCGTCCGGTGTCAGTGTCGAGAACCTGACCGCGTGCAATTTCCTCTCGGGCGCCGACACTCCCGGCGATGAGATCTGGTTCGACGGCGGCGGTTCGAGCGGAACCCAGCAGATCGGCAGCTGGCGGGGCGCGTACCTGTCGGCCACCTCGAGCTACTTCTCCGGCGAGAACCAGCCGTTCGCTCAGTACGGGCTCTACGCCTCCAACACCTTCGGGCCGGGGCTGTTCACGCAGGTGTACGCGAACAACATGGGCGACGCCGCCTTCTACATCGGCGGTTGCCCGGACTGCAACACGATCCTCGACCACGCCCACGGCCAGAACTCGGCTGAGGGCTACTCGGGAACCAATTCCGGCGGCCGCCTGATCATCGAGAACTCCGAGTTCGACCACAACTACATTGGGATCGTCACTAACAGCCAGAACAACGACGACCAACCGTCGCCCCAGTCCGGCCACTGCCCTGGTAACGAGACCGGTCCGACAGGCACCCATTCGTGCTGGCTGGTCACGCGCAACTCGGTGCACGACAACAACAACGCAAACACACCCACTAGCTCCGATGTCGCCGGCGCTCCGGGCGGAACGGGCATCCTGATCGTCGGAGGCCGGTACGACACCGTCGATGCCAACGACATCCACGACAACGGCGCATGGGGCGTTCTGCTGACCCCCGAGGTCGACAACGAGACCTGGATACCGATCGCCCACTGCAAGGGCGGCATCGGCGCGAAGGCGCTGTCGTTCTGCTACTACAACGACTTCGGCAACGAGATCGAGAACAACACCTTGAGCCACAACGGCTTCTTCGGCAACCCGAGAAACGTCGACCTCGCGGAGATCTCAAACCTCGCGTATCCGGGCAACTGCTTTCACGGAAACGTCGATACGTCGGGCACAGCCATCCACCCCAACGTCTTCGAAGGTCGCCCACGGGTCACGAGCGCCCCGCCCTTGATCCAATTCTTCCCCCACGGCATCTGCGGAATCCCGGACAAGGGCAAAGGGATCGTTAGCATCCTCAGTCTGCAGGTCGCCTGCGACTCCGAGGCCCTCGGCAACTGCCCGAAAACCCCGGTCTCGGACTACCCGCGCCGGACTGTGGTCCAGATGATGCCGCTGGCCCCGCAGCCGAGCATGCCTGATCCGTGCCTGGACGTGCCGCGCAACCCGTGGTGCCCCACCAACCCGACCAGCCCCCCGCGGTATCCCGTGCCGGGGCCCACCGTTCACTAGGCTGACGTCGAACCACTGCTTCTGACTGCGCACCAGATTCCGGAGATGGCGTGAAGTCATTCGTCAGCCTGGCTTTGGCGTCGAGAAGCGCCGAGAGCCGTTCGGTGTAGGTGTCAAGAACTCCGCCGGTTGAAAATCGGCAAGCATCGACTCCACCCAGTCTCCGCAGCCTGCCAGGCCGTGTTGGAATCACAGTCATGACACAGCAAGAGCCCTTGGCCATGCCGCTCGAAGAGGCGATGAGTACTCAGCGTGCCATCGGTCGGATCAAGAGTGATCCGGTTGACGACTCGCTTGTGCTCCACCTTCTCGAGCTGGCCATGAAGGCGCCGACAGGTCGAACGCGCAGAATTGGGAGTTCATCGTCGTCAAGGACCGCGAAGTAGTCGCGAAACTAGCCCGCTTGAATCGCAGAGCAATGAATCTCGTCAACCCGATTTGCCAGCGCTCCTCTGAACGGCGCGGTGACGAGAAGATGCTCCGGCTATACAAGGCCGTGCAATGGCAGGCGGATCACTTCGAAGAGATCCCCGTCGTCGTTGTGGCATGCCTCAAGAGGTCATTGCACCCTGGCCGTCGATAGCTACCAGCAGCGCCTACGGTTCTATTTTTCCGGCGGTGCAAACCTCTTGCTGGCGGCACGTGCCGCCGGGTTGGGCACCGCACTGATCACCGCGCCGCTGTGGAGCAAGCTGCTGGCGAGGCGCGCGCTGGGCCTGCCGTGGAATGTCACTCCGTGTGCGGTAATCCCTCTCGGCTGGCCGATCGGCCAATACGGTCCCACGACGCGTCGTCCGGTCGGAGAGCTCGTCTTGCTGGACCGATACGGCAATCGAGCGTTTCTGTAGGCAGCGGCCGTTGCCCTGCACAGCCCGAGCCGTTCACCCGGCATGCAAAAGGATGACGCAGCGACCCTACGTCGTCGGGAACTTCGGTTTGGGCGGTGGATAAACCGACCGTGCAATCGTCGCTGAAATCCACCCGATCAGCCACCCGCCGCCGACCAAGAGGTAGGTGCGCAGGCGATCGGGGTACATAACTGCGACAAGAGTGAGAATCGCGCCCCACACGACTGCGCAACCGATGCTGTAACCCGCATAAGTCTTGCGCAACCACATGACGACAAGGCTAGGCCCCCACTCTGCTGGCTGAAGGATCCAATGATCAGCTAAATTGCTGCCTTTGTAGTGATGTGGCCGCTCGCGGAGCTGACCTGCTCGCGTTCGCAATACTCCAATGCAACGACTACGACTCGAACCGGCCACGGTCACGAGGCGGTCATGGGTTAGATGAGCTACTGATTCTGACAGCTCGACAACTGCCTTGAGCCTGGTCAAATATGGAGCCGATGACGGGAATCGAACCCGCGTATTCAGCTTGGGAAGCTGATGTTCTGCCATTGAACTACATCGGCGCGGCCAGGAAGTCCGGCCTGAGAAGGCTAGCATCCCGGGCCGCGCCGGCAGACGGCTTCCAAATCACAGCGGCGCCGCACGGGCCCAGCGGCAAAAATTAATTCAACGCGTTGGAATCCCGCACCGCTATCAACGTAGAGAGCTTTCCGCCGCTGTCCCAGTAACCCGTCCACCCACGTAGACGCCTGTAAAAAATGCCTTTGAAGGCTCGTTATTTATTCTTTCGTTATCGTGCCGTAATCTGCTTTCCGTGGGTCGGCATTCATTACCCAGGGCTCGGCGAAAGTCGCCGAAAGTCCTGGCTGCGGGCGTCGCCGCGGCCGCCGCGTTCTTTGCGGCCGGAGGAGACGTCTACTTTGCCGCCGCCCGTGCTCACGCCAAGCCGGTTGTCAGCGACGTCGAGCCGTGTTGCCTCGAGCTGGTGGCGGCACCGATCGCCGGCAAGGCCGCGGCGGCTGCGGGGACCGACCAAGGCCAGCCCGCCCGCGCATCGAGATTGCGAGTCGACAGCCGCGTTTTGCCGGTCGGCAGGGTCAACGAACAAGGCCTACAGGTCAGAACCATCCTGGCGGCTCGCGCCATCAGTGCGGCCTTCCCCGAGATTCACGAAATGGGTGGCGTCCGACCGGATCCGCTGCCGTGGCACCCCCGCGGTCTGGCGATCGACGTCATGATTCCGAACCCCAGCTCCGACGAAGGCATCGCCCTCGGAGACGAGATCGTCGCGTTCGTGTTGCAGAACTCGGATCGATTCGCGATGCAAGACGCGATTTGGCGGGGCATGTACTACACGCCGCATGGTGCGCGGGCAATGGGGATGGGCCACTACGACCACGTCCACGTCACCACGCTCGGAGGCGGATATCCGAGCGGTGGCGAAAGCTACCGCCGCTGAGCCGGCTTCCTCTGCACCGGCAGCTAGGCTCATCGCGTGCTGCTCTCTGATCGTGACCTCAGGGCCGAAATCACCAGCGGGCGCTTGGGCATCGACCCGTTCGACGACACCTTGGTCCAGCCATCGAGCATCGACGTCCGGCTCGACTGCTTATTCCGGGTCTTCAACAACACCCGCTACACCCACATCGACCCCGCCAAGCAGCAGGACGAGCTGACCACCTTGGTGGAACCCACCGCCGGAGAACCGTTTGTGCTGCATCCGGGTGAGTTCGTGCTCGGCTCCACGCTCGAGCTCTTCACCCTGCCCGACGACCTAGCGGGGCGCCTGGAAGGCAAGTCGTCGCTGGGCCGCCTGGGCCTGCTGACGCACTCGACCGCGGGCTTCATCGATCCCGGCTTCACTGGCCACATCACGCTAGAGCTGTCCAACGTCGCCAACCTGCCGATCACGCTGTGGCCGGGCATGAAGATCGGTCAGCTGTGCATCCTGCGATTGACCAGCCCGGCCGAACATCCCTACGGCAGTTCACGGGTCGGCTCGAAGTACCAGGGCCAGCGCGGACCGACGCCCTCTCGCTCCTACGAGAACTTCATAAGATCTACATAAGTTCACCAGCGCGCAAACTCAGCGTCGATGCGCGATCATTGATTGGTCCGCGCTTTTCTCCTCCGCGCGGCTCAATGGCCGAACAGCAGAACCTCTGGAGGGGTCTTGGATATCGTGCTTGGGGTGTCGATGGCACCGTCGTCGATCCAGATGGTCGTCCTCGAGGGTGAAAACGCCGAGGGCGTCACGGTCGAAGAAGACGAACTCGTCGTCACCGATGTTGATATTTCGAGGGGTGCGCCGGACCACGTAATCTCGGCCATCCTGGGCACCCGCGAGGGCGCTGCCGACGCGGGACTGCAGCTGTCGGCTATCGGCGTGACGTGGACCGACCAACTCGAGGCGGCCGTGCTGCGCGACGCGCTGGCCGCCTACAAGCTCGAGAACGTGATGCTGGTGTCGGCGTTCCTTGCCGCGGCGGCGTTGGGTCAATCCGTCGGCTGCGCAATGGGTTACGACCGCACCGCGGTGCTTTTCGTCGAATCCGACTGCGCGACTTTGGCTCTCGTCGAAACCTCCGACGGTTCCATCTCCGATTTCTACAAGGAACGGGTCGCGGATGCCACTAGCGACGAGGCGACCGCCCAACTCACCGGGATGCTCGCCGCGCTGGAGGACACGGAGTTGGCTCCAGGCGGTGTGTTCGTCATCGGATCGGGCGTCGACATCGCCTCGATCAAACCCGCGTTGGAGTCGGCGACTTCGCTCAGTGTGAGCACCCCGGAGGAGCCGCAGACGGCGCTTGCCCGTGGGGCGGCGCTGGCTTCGGCGAATGCGCCGTTGTTCGCGTCGTCGACGGCGGCGCTGGCCTACGCGCAAGACCCTGGCACCGGCATGGTCGAACGTTACGCCCTGCCCGAATACACCGCCGACGAGTTGGGGGATGGCGACCTCGCCTACAGCGCTGTGGGAGACGAGGATTCCGACAGCCCAACCGTCGTCATCGGTGCGCCCGTCCACCTGCACGCCAGCCAAACGCGGCGCCGGCCCACCCTCCTGGTCGGCAGTGGGCTGGCCGTGGCCGGCATTGCCGCGGTGATCGCACTGGAGATCGCACTGGCAGTCGGCATCCGCACCACGGTCGCGTTGCAGCAGCCCACCCCCGGCCAGCAGCTCATCGTGCCAGCCGAGCAGGCGCCGGCGCGCCCGAATCCCGTTGCGTCCCTTGCACAGCCGAAGATCGAGGCGCCGATCGCGTTGGCCGCACCCAAGCCGTTGAACCTGGCGGCGCCGGCACCTCTGCCCGTGGCTGCGCCTGCTCCTCCGGCGGTCGTGCCGGTCCCAGTGGTGCTTCCACCGTTGGTCGTTCCCGCGCCGATCGTGCACCCGCCAGTCATCGAGGCGCCGATCCGGCCGCTGGAGCCGCAGATTCCTCAACCCCGGACATATGTCCCACAGCAAACTTCGCCCTACCATCAAACTGCGCCGTGGGAGCAACAGACGTCTCCCATGCCGCGAGGGCCAGGCGGTGAGGGTGGCGGCCCGTATCACGGCGGCGGTCCCGTTAATGGCCCCGGCCCAGAATCGGGCCCGTTTGGCGGCGGACCGTTCGGTGGTGGTGCCGCTGGTCATGAACCCGGCCACTTTGGCGGCGGCGAACCCGCCGGCGGACCGTTCGGTGGTGGACCGTTTGGTGGTGGTGCCACCGGTCCTGAACCCGGCCACTTTGGCGGTGGTGGCCCCTTCGGTGGTGGTGCCACCGGTCCTGAACCCAGCCACTTTGGCGGCGGCGGTCCCTTCGGCGGCGGCGGCGGTCCGTTCGGCGGCGGTGGCGGTCCGTTCGGTGGCGGTGGACCGTTCGGTGGCGGCGGCTTCGGCGGCGGCCACAGCGGCGGCGGTTTCGGCGGCGGCGGCCACAGCGGTGGCGGCTTCGGCGGTGGCGGATTTGGTGGTGGTGGTGGCGGCGGCTTCGGTGGCGGCGGCCACGGCGGTGGCGGCGGCGGGCACCACTAGCCGCAACGGCATCCGGCCCTGAACGCGAGTAAACTGGGCCGCCGCGGGGAATACATAGGAGACCCGCTAGGGCGCCGAAAAACTAAGACTATTGGGGGAGCTTTGGACACAGTTCTTGGTGTGTCGATGGCGCCGACGGCCGTCCGGATGGTGCTGGTCGAAGGCGAAAATGGTGACGGCGCGACCGTCGATGAAGACAATTTCGCTTTCGCCGCTGGCGAGGACACGGCTCCGGCCAGCGCAGCCGACCGAGTGATTTCCGCCATATTGGGGACCCGGGAGGGCGCCGCCGAAGGCGGCTACCAGCTCACCTCGACCGGAGTGACCTGGACGGACCCGATCGAGGCCGCCGCCCTGCGCGACGCGCTGGCTGCCCACAAGGTCGAAAACGTCATGTTGGTCTCGTCGTTCCTGGCGGCCGCCGCGCTTACTCAGGCGGTCGGCAATGCGACCAACTACTCCCACACCGCCCTGCTGTTCATCGAGCCCGATACCGCCACGCTGGCGGTCGTCGACACCGCTGACGGGTCGATCGTCGACGTCGAACGGCGTGCCTTGCCCGACGACGACGACGCTGCAGTGGCGGAGTTGACCACGCTGGTTTCGGGCGCTGAGGCGTTGGACACCCACCCGGGCGGCGTGTTCGTCGTCGGCTCCGGCGTGGACGTGCCACTGATCAAGCCGACGCTGGAGGCGGCGACCGCCCTTCCGGTTAGCGTGCCAGAAGAGCCGGAGACGGCGCTGGCCCGCGGAGCGGCGTTGGCGTCGGCGAATGCGCCGCTGTTCTCAGCGTCCACCGCAGCGCGGGCCTACGCGCAAGATCCCGGCACGGGCGCGATGCTGCCGTACATAGTCGCCGCCGACCACTACGACCTCCCCGCCGGCGCGGAGGGGGCCGATGCGCTGGCCTACAGCGCCGTCCCCGACGACTTCGCCGACGCCTACACGGCTTCGCGCACCGGCGCGGCCGACGTCGTCGACGATCCCGAGCGACGGTCGTTCACGTTGATCGGTAGCGGGCTGGCGGCCATTTTCATCATCGGCGTTGCGGCGCTGGCGGTTTCGTTGGCGATCACGATCCGGCCGACGGCCGGTATGCGGCCCGATCCCGGCCACAACATCGTCGCACCCGCTCCGCAGCCGGCTGTGGCTCCCGCCCCTGCGCCTGCACCGGAGCTGGCCCCGGCCCCTGCGCCGGCCCCGCAGTTGGCTCCGGCTCCTGCGCCCGTTCCGGTCCCGCAGGCTCCCGCCCCAATACCAGATGTGCCGGCGCCGGCCCCTGTACCGGTTCCCGCCGCTCCGGCGCCGGCCCCTCCGCCAATCGCACCTCCGCCGCTAGCGCCGCCGCCCGTTCCGGTGCCCCTGCCGATACCGCTGCCGATCTTCGGCGGCCCTCCGGGCGGTCACTACCCCGGCGAAGGTCACGGCGGCGGGGGCGGGTTCCCCGGATTCCCCGGTGGCGGCGGTCACGGTGGATTTGGCGGCGGCTTCGGCGGTGGTCACGGTGGCGGAGGTCATCACTAAAAGCAGGGGTTTCGGTCATCCGAAGTCATACCTGTCACCTGGCGTTTGCCTCCCGCTCAGCAGCGCGATGCAGTTAGCTCATCGCGGTCGCCTACACACTGTGGTATGCGATGCACCGTCTTTGGTACCGGTTACCTGGGTGCCACCCACGCCGTCGGGATGGCGGAACTCGGGCACGAGGTCATCGGGGTCGACATCGACCCGGGTAAGGTCGCCAAGCTCTCCGGCGGCGACATCCCGTTCTACGAGCCCGGCTTGCGCAAGCTGCTGACCAAAAACCTTGCCGCGGGCAGGCTTCGGTTCACCACCGACTACGACATGGCGGCCGAGTTCGCCGACGTGCATTTCCTGGGCGTCGGCACGCCGCAAAAGAAGGGCGAATACGGGGCGGACCTGCGCCATGTGCATGCCGTCATCGACACCCTAGTGCCGAAGCTGACCAGATCGGCTGTGCTCGTTGGTAAGTCGACCGTTCCGGTGGGCACCGCGGCCGAGCTGGGCCAGCGGGCCGCAGCGCTGGCGTGCCCGGGAGTCAACGTCGAGATTGCGTGGAATCCGGAATTCCTGCGCGAGGGCTTCGCGGTGCACGACACCCTGGAACCGGACCGCATTGTGCTTGGCGTACAAGGGGAGTCGCCCCGCGCCGAGGCGGTCGTGCGTGAGCTCTACGCACCGATGCTCGACGCCGGTGTGCCGTTCTTGATCACCGATCTGCAGACCGCCGAGCTGGTCAAAGTTTCGGCCAATGCCTTTCTGGCCACGAAGATTTCGTTCATCAACGCGATCTCCGAGGTGTGCGAGGCGGCGGGCGCCGACGTCACCCTGCTGGCCGACGCGCTCGGCTACGACTCACGGATCGGGCGCAAATTCCTCAACGCCGGCTTGGGCTTTGGCGGTGGATGCCTGCCCAAGGACATCCGCGCGTTCATGGCGCGCGCCGGTGAACTCGGGGCCAACCAGGCGCTGACTTTCCTGCGCGAGGTAGACAGCATCAACATGCGCCGCCGCACCCGGATGGTCGAACTGACTACCGCCGCGTGCGGTGGCGCGCTCCTGGGAGCCAACATCGCCGTACTCGGCGCGGCGTTCAAACCCGAATCCGACGACGTGCGCGACTCGCCCGCGCTCAACGTCGCCGGCCAACTGCAGCTCAACGGTGCCACCGTCAACGTGTACGACCCGAAGGCCCTCGATAACGCCCGTCGCCTGTTCCCGACGCTGAATTACGCGGTTTCCGTCGAGGAAGCGTGCGAGGGCTCGGACGCGGTCTTGGTGCTCACCGAGTGGCAGGAGTTCATCGACCTCGCGCCCGACGACTTGGCCAGCCAAGTGCGGGCCCGGGTCATTGTCGACGGCCGCAATTGCCTGGACGCCGCGCACTGGCAGCAAGCCGGTTGGCGGGTGTTCCGGCTCGGTGCGCCCAGACCTTCGGGCCCCTAGGCGACACGCTCGTACACGATCAGCCGGTCGTGTATGCCCCAAAATTGAACCGGCTGACGGGAATCGATTTCGGTCCAACCCTTTTCGAGTATCCGGTTGATCTCGTCCTCACCCGTGCGAACCTCGTCCTCGTCGATGTAGATGATGCGATTCCCCTGGTAGGCCGTCACTATGCGGGCGCCGACGCCCTGGGCAAAGGGCGGCCAGGAAAGGAATAGCGTCCTGTCAGGGTGCAGTGCCACCGCTTCGACGCAGTCCTTGGCGCAGACCTGTGCGTAGAGGTCCTCGGCGTGCCAACCATTGGTCAGCAGCGCCGTACCGGGGTTCAGGTCGTAGCAGACGACATCGACCCCCAGCTGTCCGAGCAGGTAGGCCCAATAGCCGGTCCCCGCAATCGGATCGACCAAGCCGCCTTGAGCATGGTCGGCCACGAACGCCACGGTGTCGGGGTCGGGAATGGTCCAGCAGTACTTCCTGACGAGCCGTAGCCGGTTCGGGAAGCGGGCCATGTTCTCCGCCACGCTTACGTCCAGACGAAACTCACCGACCACCGGGTTGCCCTGGAAACTATCGGCCTCAACGCAATCCTTGACGACGTCCCAAAAAGGATTGTTGATCACGCCGATACTCCCTTCTCCCGATCAATGTTGCCCTATACCGTGTCGGTGCGGGGTCCGGGAAGTTAAATCGAGGTCAGGCCGGATCAGAAGGGCGGCGGGTTGTTGCGTTCGGCGGCGCGGCCGGCGTTCAGGGCGCGCTCGGTGTCGGTCCGGTAGGTGCGGTCTTGTTCTCGGGGACATCATGATGCCGCGTCGCGCGCTGGGCAGTTCTGCCGTTGGGGAGCTGGGCAATTCGCCGGTGGGCAGGCATAGGGCAGGGAACAGCAGCCGGCTACCGGGCCGGGTGAGGTAGGTGTGCCTGGTCGGAGCGGTCCAGGTAATGGCGCCGTCGGCGTGCTGCCGATCACGCCAGCCGCTGGGCCCCGACCAGAAAGTTTTAAGCAAATGATGCTTGTGGCAAAGATACTTCAGATTGGCCGGGTGAGTGGGCGAGTAGCCTGAGCGACGTGGACTACGCGGCCGCATTCATCCAGGAGAATCGCGCTTTTTCGGATCTGATCCGCGACGCAGACGAGTCCCTGCCCGTGCCCACTTGTCCAGGCTGGAACGTCCAGAAATTGTTGCGCCACGTGGGCCGGGGTGACCGCTGGGCGGCGCAGATCGTCAGCGAACGACGGGATGACTACCTCGATCCCCGCAGCGTCGAAGGCGGCAAACCGCCACCAAATCCCGACGACACGATCTCCTGGCTGCACGGCGGCGCCCAACGGCTGATCGACGCCGTGGAGCTGACCGGCGTGGAAACCCCGGTCTGGACGTTCCTCGGGCCGCGCCCAGCGAACTGGTGGATCAGACGACGCCTGCACGAGGTGGCGGTGCACCGCGCCGACGTCGCCATCGCGAACGACACGCAGTTCACTCTCGAACCCGACGTCGCGGCCGATGGAATCACCGAATGGCTTGAGCGGGTTGCCATTCAGGCCGACAAGGCGGCCCTGCCGCTCGACGAGGGCAATACCATCCACTTGCATGCCACCGACGCGGGCCTGGACGAAGCCGGCGAATGGACGGTCTGTGTCGCAGACGGTGGGATCGCCTGGTCCCACGAACACGGCAAGGGCACCGTGGCGCTGCGCGGCGACGCCACCGAACTGCTGCTGGCGATCCTGCGACGCGTGCCGGTCGCCGATACTTCCATCGCGGTGTTCGGCGAGGACGCCGTGTGGCGAAAGTGGCTCGATCGCACACCGCTATAGCGCGCAGACGGTAATTTGCAGGCCATGACCACATCAGAGATCGCCACCGTTCTGGCGTGGCACGACGCCCTCAACACGTCGGACCTCGACACGCTGGCGACGTTGTCCAGCGACGATATCGACATCGGCGACCCGCACGGAGCAGCACAAGGCCACGAGGCGCTGCGCAGGTGGGCCAGCTCCCGTCCGGCGACGACCGAGCTCGGCCGGATGTACGTGCACGACGGGGTCGTGGTCGTCGAACAAAAGGCGTCCACCGACACCGCGTTGGCGTTTCGGGTAGTCCACGATCACGTCACCTCGGTCTTCCGGCATGATGACTTGGCGTCGGCGCTGGACGCCACCGGACTCAGCGAAGCCGACCTCGTGACTTAGAGGGCAAAGGAGCCTTAAAGCATGCGCGGAATAATCCTGGCCGGGGGTTCGGGCACCCGGCTGCACCCGATCACCATGGGCATCAGCAAGCAGCTACTGCCGGTGTACGACAAGCCGATGGTGTACTACCCGCTGTCGACGCTCATGATGGCCGGCATCCGCGACATCCTGGTGATCACGACCCCGCACGACGCGCCCGGCTTCCGGCGTCTTCTCGGCGACGGTTCGCAATTCGGCATCAACCTCAGCTATGTCACGCAGGATCAACCCGACGGTCTGGCACAGGCTTTCGTCCTCGGTGCCCAACACATCGGCAATGATTCGACCGCTTTGGTGTTGGGGGACAACATCTTCTACGGCCCGGGGCTGGGCACCAGCCTGAGTCGCTTCCAATCCGTCAGTGGCGGAGCGATTTTCGCGTACTGGGTGGCCAATCCCTCGGCCTACGGTGTCGTCGAGTTCAGCAGCGACGGCATGGCGCTGTCGCTGGAGGAGAAACCCCAAACGCCGAAGTCCAATTACGCGATCCCGGGTTTGTACTTCTACGACAACGACGTCATCGAGATCGCCAAGGGCTTAAAGAAATCGGCGCGCGGCGAGTACGAGATCACCGACCTGAACCGGATCTACCTCAACCGCGGCCGGCTCGCCGTTGAGCCGATGGTCCGCGGCACGGCCTGGCTGGACACCGGCACGTTCGACTCACTGCTGGACGCCAGCGATTTCGTCCGCACCCTGGAACGGCGGCAGGGTTTGAAGGTCAGCGTTCCCGAGGAGATCGCCTGGCGGCACGGCTGGATCACCGACGAGGAGTTGGCCGAACGGGCGCGCACCGTGGCTAAGTCCGGGTATGGCCTCTACTTGTTGGAGCTGCTGGAACGGCCTCGCTGACCCCACCCGGTTTGGCCAGCACCACGGCGATCGCCGTCGTCAGCGGCACCGATAACGCCAGCGCGATGCCGCCCACCGCGGAGCGGACCAGTTCGATGGCCACACTCTCGCTGATCAGCACGTCACTGAGCGACCGATTGGCGACGCTGAACAGCAACAGCAGCGGCAGCGAACTGCCGGCGTAGGCCAGCACCAGCGTGTACACGGTGCTGGCGATGTGGTCGCGGCCCACCCGGATTGCGCCCAGGAAGATGGCCCGTCGCGAGTTGTTCCCGCCGAGACGGGCGAGCTCGAACACCGTCGACGCCTGGGTGACGGTGACGTCGTTGAGCACGCCGAGCGACCCGATGATGAAGCCGGCGAGCAGCAGACCGCTGATCGACACGTTGCCGAGATAGACGGTGACCTGGGAATTCTGTTCGTCCGACAGGCCCGTCAGGTGAGCCAGACCGATCGCCCCCCACGACAATCCCGCCGCCAGCAGCAACGACGACAAGGTGCCCAGCAGCGCCGCGCTGGTCCGCAGATTGACCCCGTGCGCGAGGTAGATCACCGCGTAGAGGATCGCCGCCGACGCCACCAGGGACACCGGGACCGCGGGAGCGCCGTCGCGCAGGGCCGGTAGCAGGAACACCACCAGTACGGCGAAGGCCACCACGATGCCCACCAGGGCCAGCAGTCCGCGCCAGCGGGCCACCGCGACGATCACCACCGCGAACGCCAAGGCGAGGCCGACCAGTGGCCAGCCCCGTTCGAAGTCGTAAAACGCGTACGTCGTGGTGCCCTGTGCGTCGACGGCCCGGATGATCCGGATGTGATCGCCCGCTTTGAGCTGCGGCTGGCCGGGGCCGGGGGAGAATTCCAGCAATGTGTCGGCGCCCGCGTTGGGTCCGGAATCGATCGCCACCCGAGTGAGCACGCACCGCCCGGCGCCCGGAGCCGCGGGAACGGGCGCCCTGGTCAGCACCTGACCGGCCGACGGGCTGCCGCAGTCGCCTATTCCGCTGGACAGCACGTGCCCGTTCACGGTGGTCACGGCGCCGCCCGAGGCGTTCTGGAAGGGCATGGGGACATCCACATGCTGGCGGCTCGGCCATAGCCAGACCGCGCCGGCCAGCACCGCGACACCGATCGCGGCGAGCAGTCCGACGACGATCTTGGCGGGCACCGGGTCCAGGGATGAGGGCCCGGCCGACAAGCTGTGCGAGTGGGTCACCCGTTCCACGGTAGGGTCATTAGTCACGAGGTTGTTCAAATCGGGGACTGCGCCACCCGAACGGCGATACGATCTCGTGATCAGCGTCGGGAGGAACCGGTATGTCGTTTGTCGTTGCGGCAACCGAAGCGGTCGCAACAGCCGCCCAGGATTTGAGCAACATCGGTTCGACAATTGACGCTGCTGGCGCGGTCGCGGGCGCTACTACCAGGGGTGAGCTTGCGGCGGCCTCCGACCAGGTGTCGTTGGCCATCGGGCAGGTGTTCGCCGAACATGCCGAGGCCTATCAGACTGTTCGCGCCCAGATCGCGGATTTCCACCAGCAGTTTGTCCAGGCCGTGAGCGCTTCGGGCCAGGCGTATGCGACTGCTGAAGCGGATAACGCAAGACCCATGCAGACGGGCGTGCGCGACCTGCTCGGGTGATTCGCGCTTACTGCCGATAGCTGGTCAGGAAGTTTCCCAGCCGATCGATCGCTGCGGCGAGATCACGCGACCATGGCAGCGTGACGATCCGCAGGTGGTCGGGGGCCGGCCAGTTGAACCCGGTGCCCTGCGTGACCAGGATCTTTTCCTGCAGCAGCAGGTCGAGGACGAGCTGCTCGTCGTCGGCGATGTCGTAGACCTCGGGATCCAGCCGGGGAAACGCATACAGGGCGCCCTCCGGTTTGACGCAGGACACCCCGGGGATCTCGTTGAGCTTGGCCCAGGCCACGTCGCGCTGCTCGAGCAGCCGGCCGCCGGGTAGCACCAGGTCCTCGATGCTCTGGTGGCCGCCGAGGGCGACCTGAATCGCATGCTGCGCCGGCACGTTCGGGCACAGCCGCATGTTCGCCAGCAGGCTGATGCCCTCGATGAAGCTGCCGGCGTGGTCTTTGGGCCCGGTGATGGCCAGCCAGCCGGCCCGATACCCGGCGACCCGATAGGCCTTGGACAGGCCGTTGAACGTCAGGCACAGCAGATCCGGCGCGAGGGTGGCCAGGCTGATGTGCTTGGCGTCGTCGTAGAGGATCTTGTCGTAGATTTCGTCGGCGAGCAGCAGCAGCTGGTGCTTGCGCGCGAGGTCGACGATCTGGGTGAGGTTTTCGCGGCTGTAGACGGCGCCGGTGGGGTTGTTCGGGTTGATCACGACCAGCGCCTTGGTGCGCTCGGTGATCTTGGATTCCATGTCGGCAATGTCGGGCTGCCAGCCCTGGGTCTCGTCGCACAGGTAATGCACCGGGGTGCCTCCGGCAAGCGAGGTCGACGCCGTCCACAGCGGGTAGTCGGGCGCCGGGATCAGCACCTGATCGCCGTTGTCCAACAGGGCCTGCAGCGTCATCGTGATCAGCTCGGAGACCCCGTTGCCCAGGTAGACGTCGTCGACATCAAATCGGGGGAAGCCGTCGACCAGCTCGTAGCGGGTCACCACGGCGCGGCGGGCCGGCAGGATGCCCTTCGAGTCGGAGTAGCCCTGCGCGTAGGGCAGCGCCTGGATCATGTCGCGCATGATGACGTCGGGGGCCTCGAAGCCGAACGGCGCCGGGTTGCCGATGTTGAGCTTGAGAATGCGGTGCCCTTCGCCCTCCAACCGCGCCGCGTGCTGGTGTACCGGGCCGCGGATTTCGTACAGGACGTCCTGAAGCTTGGACGACTGCGCGAACGACCGCGGCTTGTGATGACCGGGGGCGTGCACGGGCAGCTGGTGAGGTGTCACGTCACCTATGGTGCCATTGCTGTCTACCGAAATTTGCTGACTCTTATCGAACCGTGATCAGCGCTTACCCGGGGGACGAGCTCCGCGCGCAATTCCCAGGCCTTTCACCGGCGCGGAGGGTGGGGCTGCTTCGCCGTCGGTTTCTTTTTCGGCTTCGGGTTCCGGCTTTGCTTCGGGCTCAGGAGCTGAGGCTTCCGGCGCGGGGGCCGGTGCAGCTGCTTTCTTAGCTCCGGGCCGCTTGGCGCCGGCCGCGATACCCAGGCCTTTCACGGGCGCCGCCGGTGCGGCGGGAGCCTTGGCTTCGGTGGGTGCCGCTTCCTCTTTGGCCTCTTCAGCGGGCGCAGCGGCCGCTGGCTTTTCGGCTGCCGGGGCGGCTGTCTTCTTGGCGCCTGGTCGCTTGGCGCCTGCAGCCATGCCCAGGCCTTTCACAGGCGCGGCCGGCGCGGCAGGGGCCTCGGGGGTCTCCGCCTTGGCTTCCGCGGCTGGTGCCGCCGTTTTGGCGCCGGGCTTCTTGGCGCCGGCTGCCATGCCGAGTCCCTTAGCGGGAGCGTCGGGCGCAGCGGCGGCGGGTGCCTCGGCGGTCTTCGCCTCTTTGGGTTCCGAGGCAGGTGCGGCCTTCTTGGCGCCGGGCCTCTTGGCCCCGCCCGCGATGCCCAGTCCCTTGGCGGGTGCGGCGGCAGAAGGCTTCTCCGGGGGCTCTTCCGGGGTCTCCGCCGGCGGCCTCTTCGGCTGGTGTTTCTTCGGTGGGCGCCTCAGCCGGGGCTGCCGGCGCCGCAGCTTTGGGAGCCTTAGCGGCCCGCTCTTCGGCTTCTTTGGCGGCGGTGCCCTTCTCCGGCAGCGTCGCCTTGTCGTACTCGAGCGAACCCAGCAGGATCTGGGCCACGTCGAGCACCTCGACACCACTGCGACCGGCTTCTTCCTGCCGGTCGTTGACGCCGTCGGTGACCATCACCCGGCAGAACGGGCAAGCGGTGGCGACGGTGGCGGCGCCGGTGGCCAGCGCCTCGTCGACGCGTTCGTGGTTGATCCGCTTGCCGATGTGCTCTTCCATCCACATGCGGGCGCCGCCCGCGCCGCAGCAGAAGCTGCGGTCGGCGTGGCGCGGCATTTCGGTCAGGGTGGCTCCCGCGGCTCCGATCAGCTCGCGCGGCGCCTCGTATACCTTGTTGTGCCGGCCCAGGTAGCACGGGTCGTGGTAGGTGATGTCTTGAGACACCGGACTGACCGGGACCAGTTTCTTGTCGCGCACCAGCCGGTTGAGCAGCTGGGTGTGGTGCAGCACGCTGTAATTGGCGCCGAGCTGGCGGTACTCCTTGCCGAGGGTGTTGAAGCAGTGCGGGCAGGTCACCACGATCTTGCGGTCGACGGTCTCCACGCCTTCGAACACCCCGTCCAGGGTCTCGACGGCCTGTTGGGCCAGCTGCTGGAACAGGAACTCGTTGCCGGAGCGGCGCGCCGAGTCGCCGTTGCAGGACTCCCCGGTGCCCAGTACCAGGTACTTGACCCCGGCGATGGCCAGCAGTTCAGCGACGGCCTTGGTGGTCTTCTTGGCCTTGTCGTCGTAGGCGCCGGCGCAGCCCACCCAGAACAGGTATTCGTAGCCGTCGAAACTGTCGACGTCCTCGCCGTAGACGGGTACGTCGAAGTCGACCTCGCTGATCCAGTTGGTCCGGTCGGCGGCGTTCTGACCCCAGGGGTTGCCCTTGTTTTCCAGGTTCTTGAACAAGGTGGACAGCTCGGCAGGGAACTCCGACTCCATCATCACCTGGTAGCGGCGCATGTCGACGATGTGGTCGATGTGCTCGATGTCGACGGGGCACTGCTCGACGCAGGCGCCGCACGTCACGCAGGACCACAGCACGTCGGGATCGATCACGCCGCCTTGCTCGGCGGTTCCGACCAGCGGGCGGGCCGCCTGCTCAGGCCCGTGCCCGGGAACCCGGCCGAAGCCGGACTCGGGCACATGGTGGCCTTCTTCCTTGACCGTCTCGAGGTCCAGACCCTCCAGCGGTTCTGCGCTCTTCTCACCCAAGAGGTAGGGCGCCTTGGCCATCCAGTGGTCGCGCAGGTCCATGATGACGAGCTTGGGGGATAGCGGCTTGCCGGTGTTCCAGGCCGGACACTGCGACTGGCAGCGCCCGCACTCGGTACAGGTGGCGAAGTCGAGCATGCCCTTCCAGGTGAAGTCCTCGATCTTGCCGCGGCCGAATTCGGCGTCGTCCGGCGGGTTTTCGAAGTCGATCGCCTTGCCGCCGGATTCGACCGGCAGCAGCGGGCCCAGCCCGTCGGGCAGGCGCTTGAAGGTGACGTTGATCGGCGCCAGGAAGATGTGTAAGTGCTTGGAGTGCAACACGATCAGCAGGAAGGAGAGCATGACGCCGATGTGCAGCATCAGCGCGACGGTCTCGATGATCTCGTTGGTGTTGTGCCCCAGCGGCGCCAGCAGGTTGCCCATGAAGTGCGAGAAGAAGGCGCCTTTGCCATAAGGGAATTCGTCGCCCAGCGCGTTCACCGACGCCCCGCGGAACAGGGCGTACGTCCAGATGACATTGAAGATCATGACCAGGATCAGCCACGCGCCGCCGGTATGTGAACCGTAGAAGCGGGAGGCGCGACCGTATTCCTTGGGCTCGGTACGCAACCGGATGATCGCGAACGTGATGATGCCGGTCGCCACGGCCAGCGCGAAGAAGTCCTGCAGAGCGCCCAGCGCGTCCCAGCGCCCGATGATCGGGAGGTGGAAGTTCGGTTGGAACAGCACGCCGTAGGCCTCGATGTAGACCGTGAGAAGGATGAAGAAGCCCCACATGGTGAAGAAGTGCGCCAAGCCCGGCACCGACCACTTCAGCAGCTTGCGCTGCCCCAACACCTCGGAGACCTGCGCCCAGATCCGGGCGCCCAGCTCGTCGGTGCGCCCGCTGACCGGTTGGCCCGACATGATCAGCTTGAACAGCCAGAAGACGCGGCGCGCAGCAAACAATCCCACGATTGCCGTCATGCTCAGGCCCAGCACCATCCTGATGAGTGTCTGCGTGGTCACAGAAGGTCTCCCCAATGCCTAATAATTCAGGTCACTCAGCGAAATACTCATTCGATCAGCTTGCTCATAGTGACATCTGCGCCGGTCCCGACGCGAGAAAGGCTGTCCTAACCCAACCCGCGTCTCCAGGGCGGCTCGAAGGGCCGCAGCGGGAACGGCCGTTCCCGCGTGGGCGGCGGCACGGTGGTGGTGACCGGCGGCGGTTGGGTGGTGGTGGGCGGCGGGGCGACGGTCGTGGTCGGCGGCGGCGCGTACGTGGTGGTCGGCTGGTACGTCGTCTGCGGCGGCGGGTTGTAGGTGGTCGTGGGGGGCGGCGGCGGCGGTTGGATCACCGTCGTGGATGTGCTGTTGTCGGGCGCGGTGATCGTCACGGTTTGCGGCGTGGGTGGGGGCGGCGGTGGGGTGGTGTTGACGGGGTTGGTGTTTTCGTGGCCAAGGGTCAGAGCCAGCACGATCGCCACTAGCACGGCCAGAAGGGCACCGGCCACGGTGAGGACCAGCGCCGTGCGCTTGTACCACGGCAGCCGTCCGGCCTCGTCCGCGTATCGCTGGTCGGCTGGATCATCGAATTCTGCTGCCGCCCTGGTGTATTCGCCGCTGTGTTCGCCGCCGGTGTAGGGGACCGGCTCGTCGCTCTCGTCGGCGTCTTCCGACCAGGCCAGCGGTGCCGGCGCGGCCGTCGCAGTGGGAACCGCCTGGGTGGGCGGCACGGCGGCCGGGGCCATCTGGGTCGGCGTCTCTATAACGGGTGCCGCCGCCGTAGGCGCGCCCGCCGAGGATTGCTGCTGACTGAGCACCGCTGCGCCGAGGGCTGCGCTGGCCAGGGGCTGCGGTGTGGTGAAGATCGGCACCTGCAGGCGTTCCGACAGTCGGGTGCTGAGCACCGGAATGCTGGCACCGCCGCCGACGGTGGCCACGGCCGCCAGCTTTCCCCGAATTCCGTTGCGCTGCAAGATGTCTTCGACATTGGCGAGGAATCGATCCAGGTGCCCGGAGATCAATTGCTCAAATTCTGTGCGGGACAACCTGATATCTGCGCCGGCACCGGTCGCGATGGTGGCCTCGCTGGCGCCCGACAGTTCTTCCTTCGCGCGTCGGCATTCACCGAGCGTGCGCGCCTGCGACCCCATGCGTACCGTGCTGGCGTCGGCGCCGGAGCCGCTCGCCCGCAAGTGATTTGCGATCAGTTGGTCGATCTCGTCGCCGGAGAACTCGGCGTAGCGCACGGACGTGCCGACCGGCTGAAAGTTTGAGGCGGCATTGCTCAGCGTGACGCTGGTGCCGCCGGCGCCGAAGTCGCAGAGGGCGACGACGCCGTCCGTCGGGAACCCGGGTCTGGTGCGCAGCGCGGTGAGGGCAGCAGTGGCGTCCGAAATCAGCAGCGGGGGCACACCGTTGGGCGCCAGGGCCGGCTGGGCGAAGAACTCGTCCCGCAGCGCCGCCGACTGGCGCTCGGACCAATACGCGGGGATCGCGATCGCGATCGGTGTTCCGTAGCCGACCGTTCGCGCCATCGCCTCGAGCGCCTCGACCGTCAGCGCCTCCCCGAGGTACTTCGTCCCGTCGGCCGCCACCAGCGGAGACCCGTCCCCGACCCGTTCGACGAATCCCCGCATCACCAGGCCGGGTTCGTTGAGATTCGGGTTTTCCTCCGGCAGGCCAACTTCGCCAGCCCGGTGGTCGAAGATCGTCAACACGGATTTGCGGCTCACCGCGGGGCTGCCCGCCCGGGCGGCGACCAGATTGGCCACCCCGATCGACAGGCCCAGCGACTCGGTCATAGCGCATACCCCTGTGTTCGTCGGATCGCTGGCGGTCGGCTCGCCGTCCTCACCATAGCGGGATCATCAAGGCCGGAGCGCTGGGCACGCGCTCCGCGAATATCAAAACGGCTTCAAAACGGGATTCAGAAGGGGATTCAGAAGGGGATTCAGAAGGGGAGATGTATCCCCGGCGGCAGATGGATGTGGTGCTTGGTTGTCGGGGGATTGCTCGGCTGGTATGTCGGCTGCTGCTGTGTCGGCGGGGCTTCGCTGCTGGACGGTGGCGTTGTCTCGGTGGTCGTAGTGACCGGCGGCGTGGAGGTAGGGGTGCTCGAGGTCGTCTCGGTGCTGCTGGTGGTCGTCGTCGACGACGGGGATGGGCCGGTGCCTTCGTCGCCGGCCATCAGCTCGCCGAGCCCGTAGACAATCAGCGCGATCAAGATCAGGACCAGTACCAGCCAGGCGATGAGCAGCGGGGGACTGCGGTACCACGGGGCCGGCTGGAACGCGTCGTGCTCAGGTTCGGGGGATTCCCCGTCCACGCCGTAGGCGGCCTTCGTGGTCTGCTGGTTGTTGAAGTCGTCGGATGGGCCGTTACCTGCCACGGCAACGATGGTACTGACACCACCTGTCAGTGCTGATCAGAAGGTGTTGACCTTCTCGATGCTGACGAACGTTCCTGGGCGCTTGCTGGCTTAAGCTCTGACGGTTGTGCGACGAATCGCCAGGTCACCGAGATGGTTGTGCTGGGCGCCGGGAGTTGCGAAAAATACAGTGCGGACCGGCTGCGGACGCTACCGCCGCCCGTCCCTGATCCGAAAGACACGCGGTGATTGACGGCCCGGAGCGGGTGATCGGGTCCGATCCGCGGCATCATCAACTCGGCCCTCAAAACTTGGACCTGCGCCATCCAGCGGGCGGACGGCCGAATCGCACTCGAACCCGAACCGCCCGAGGCGCACATCGTCGGAGACGGAGACGCAGCTCTGAATTTTGACCAGGCCCGCGAATTGGCCGCGCCTCTGCTCCCCGAGCCACGTTAGAAGTTGCTGTCAAATCGGGCAATCCCTCTTTGCCCAAGACCCGCTAGCGTGATTCCGTGATCATTGACCAGGAACGCTGGCTGTACTTTCAACAACATGCCTCGCTAGGGGACCGTGGAGCTCCGAAGGCTGTGGTGGTGGCGATAGGGGCCGTGATCGGCGATGGCAAAATCCTGGCGTCCTGGCCCAACTGGAACACCACTGACACGACGACGACGTGGACCTGCTGGGTTGTTACCCAAAAAGCCCTCGGCTACGCGCGCGTCGAATACGGAAAGAACTTTTACGACGAACATGAAGAGCGCAGACATGCGCTCACGCCGTCAAACCAGTCCGCCTGGGTCCGGCCACTCACTAGCGTCATCGGACTCCGATGGGGTGCCGTCTCCGAGGCAGAGGCAATGCAGGACACTTACCACCCTGCCGACCCCATCACGGTAACGTTCGCCGGCTGGGAAACCACGATTCCAGAAGCCGATTTCCCAGTCGACCAACGCCCAATAGCGGACCGCTTCCTAACTGCGCTTCGCAGAGGCGTGAACTTCTGAGCGCTCAGACTGCCCACGGGGAGCGCCGTGTATGTGGCTCGTGAAAGGTGAAGTGCTCGGGTGGCTTCGGTGCGCTCGTGGGCGATGCGGCGTTACCGTCCGCGACCCGGCCGACCGACGTGCCCGGGGTTGACATTGGGCAAGTTGATGTTTGGCACGTCGACGTGCGGGACGTCGATAATGTCGGGCACGTTGACGTCCGGGACATCAAAGTCGATGTTGCCGGGCACGCCCGGGATGTTCAGGTCATCGAGGGGTGCGTTGTGGATGGGAGCCGAGCTGAGTTGGACATGCGGTGGACTCGCGATGACGGCGGCAAGAATCGCCGCTGCGGCGGCGGGAGTCGCCGCGAGCGCTGTGAGATAGGTACGCCTAATTCGCATGGCAGTCATCCTTCCGGCGGGCCGAGCTAGATCAAAGAAAGTAGAACCGTGGGCTGGCGCATGGGTTTATTGGCAGCGAGCCTTGAAATCATCCAACGGCTGACGGATGCCTTGAAGGTCAGTTTGTACCTGGGGGTTGGCGTTGAGGTAGTTCTGCGAGTTGCTGCGCACCGAATCGCGGTCCTGGCCCTTAAGACCGGTGAAGAAAGCGTTGACGTCGGGATGGGTGAACATGTAGTCCGACGTGGCAGCCGAAACACCGGATTGAATGCGGGCCAGGTCGGCGGCGGTGCAGTCGGGCGGCGGATCGGCTGCGGCGATCGCGGCGCTACCAAATAGCGTTGCGCCGCTGATGACAGCGGTAGCGAACGTACCTGCTACCGCACGGCGCACAGTAGGGGCTGAGAGCGACATGGCTGCCTCCTTCATCGGGTAAGTAAGAGGCTAAGCGTTATCGATTTGCCAAACAACACCCAATTCGAACCGGACCCGACTTTTGGCGGATTGCTGATAATCCATCCCGCCGGTCCCACTCACGACGTCATGAGATGAAATCATTTGTATTACCCGACGACGTCCAATCAACGTAGGGCTTGCGCTCTAGGCGCAGTTGCATATGAACCAGGTACCGATCAAGCGTGATCCGCCAAAATTAGCCCAAAGTTGGCTTTTTCAAGACAATTCGCGCACAAAAATCCTCTGGCTCACGGCCAAAATTCGGGCATACTCTTCTGCGCTTTCAGGCGCTCAGAACGTGTTGACTTTCTCGATGCTGACGAACATGCCGTGGTGAGTGCGGCTGTTGGTGAACTTGGTGCCATCGGTGCTGGCGTTGATCGTCCAGCCCAGCGCGTCGTAGGTCTTGTAGTCGATGGTGACGGTCGGGATGGCCCCCAGGTTGCCCAGCACCCACTGCACGGAGCCCCCGGCGGTGATGCTGACGCCGTTGGCGTGTTCGCCGTCTTGCAGGGGTGAGTGGGTGAAGGCTGCCTCGCAGCCGACGCTGTCCTTATTGATCTGGCAGCGCGTCACGCCGGACTTGGTTTCGATGAAGACGTAACCGTTCTGGTCGGGTGGCAGCGGAATGGCGCCGGCCGGCGCGGTGGGGTTCGCCGGTGCGCTCGGGGGGCCCGGGGCCGCTGTCGGTGCCGGCGTCGGGATGCTGGGCTCGGGGCTCAGCCGCGGCGTGGGAAAGGAGGGTTCGGTTGGTCCCGGTTCCTGGCAGGGCGATTGGCTTGCCGTCGATGATCGTGCTGCAGCCGCCCATCAACACGACACCGGCCAGCAGGGCCCACCGTGCCTGACGCAGTAATCGCACGCGCCAAGAGTACGCAGGAGCTAACGCAAGTTACTGCAGTGACGCGCTTTTGGAACCGCGCCGATGACAAGCTGTTAACTATGCGGCGGTGTTGTCTTCGGCGGCGACGCGCACGCGATCGCGGACCAGATACCAGCCGCCGATGAGGGCGGGAATGCCGATCACCGCCGCCCCCAGCATCCAGGGGCCTTGCACCTTGTCGAAGAACATCAGAACCAGCACCCCGACCAGGAAGACCAGCGTGGCATAGCCGCTGTATGGCGCGAACGGCATCCGGAACGCGGGCCGCTCCAGCTCCCCAGCCTTTGCCCGCTGATAGAGCCGCAGCTGGCACGCGACGATCGTCAACCACGCCACCACAACGCCCACTGAGGCGATGTGCAGCACGATCTCGAAGGCCTGGCGGGGTACGAACGCGTTGAGGCCGATGCCGAACAGGCCGATCGTGGCGGTCAGCAGGATCCCGCCGTACGGCACTCCGCTCCTCGACAGCGGAATGGTGAACTTCGGGCCGCTGCCGTTGATCGCCATCGACCGCAGGATCCGGCCGGTGGAGTACAGCCCGGCGTTCAGACTGGATAACGCGGCCGTGAGCACCACCAGGTTCATCAGGCTGCCCGCACCGGCAAAACCCGCCTTGGAAAAGAACGTGACGAACGGACTCACACCGGCTTTGTAGGCGGTGTAGGGCAGCAGCAGGCCGAGCAGGATCGTCGACCCGATGTAGAAGACCGCGATGCGGAACACCACCGAGTTGATCGCGCGCGGCATGACCTTCTCCGGATTCTCTGTTTCGCCCGCCGCGATGCCGACCAATTCGACGGCGGCGTAGGCGAACACGACGCCCGAGGTGACCAGCACCAGCGGCAGCAGCCCGGTGGGCAGCAGCCCGCCGTGGCTGTTCCACAACGCGGGCCCGGTGTCCTGGCCGTCGACCTTGAAGCGCCCGGCCAGGAAGACCGTTCCGACGACCAGGAACGTCACCAGCGCCAGCACCTTAATCAGTGAGGCCCAGAACTCCATCTCGCCGAAGACCTTGACCGAGATCAGGTTCATCGACACCACCACGACGAGCGCGATCAGGGCGAGGACCCACTGCGGGATGGCGTGGAAAGCGTGCCAGTACCGGCAGTACGTCGCGATCGCGGTGGTATCGACGATCCCCGTCATCGCCCAGTTCAGGAAGTACATCCAACCCGCGGCGAAAGCGACCTTCTCGCCGAAGAATTCGCGAGCGTAGGACACGAACGATCCCGACGATGGACGGTGCAGGACGAGTTCGCCCATGGCGCGCAGGATCAGAAAGACGAAGATGCCGCAGATGCCGTAGACAATGAACAGCCCGGGCCCGGCAGACGCGAGCCGTCCGCCGGCACCGAGGAAAAGACCGGTGCCGATGGCGCCCCCGAGGGCGATCATCTGAATCTGTCGGTTTTTGAGGGACTTGTGATAGCCCGTGTCTTCGCGCGCAAGCCTTTCGGCCGCGGTGTCTAGCGGTGGCCCCATTTTTGTCGAGCTCCTATCGCACGGACTGGCTGTCAGGCTAACCGACGTGCGCGCGACTGGCTCGCTGAACGGGCGCCGGGTTACAGATCCAGCAGTTGCTCGGCGTTGCGATGGCTGATGCTGGCCCGGTCGTCGACCCCGAGGGGCAGATTGTCCAGGAACGCCCGCGCATTTTTCATCGAACCGAAGGGGTAGTCGGTCGAGAACGACACCCGGTCGACGCCGACCTGTGCCACCAGATTCGCGTAGGTTGCCTCGTCGTTGAAGTTGGCGAAGGTGTAGTGCAAATTCTCGCGCAGGTAGGTGCTCACCGGGTGCGCGAGGCCGGTCAACTCCGGCCGCAGCGTGGCGTCGAACCGGGGCAGCATGAACGACGTCCCCTCGCCCATGTGGCCGATGATGATCTGCAACGTGGAGTGGCGGTCGAACACCCCACCGAGAATCATGCGCAGCACGTGCGTGGCCGTGTTGATGTGCCAGCCCCAACCCACCGTGGCGAACGCGAACGTGACTTCGTCGGAAAACCCGCCGTAGCAGGACTCGATCACGGCCGCCGGCGGAATGGTGGGGTGCAGGTAGATCGGGACATTCAGGTCCGCCGCGCGGGCGAGCACCGGTTCGAAGAACGGATCGTCCAAATAGACACCCTGGCAGTGGCCGTTGACGTTCGCCCCCACGAACCCGAGCTCGCGCACCGCGCGCTGCAATTCGTCGGCCGCCGCGTCGGGCGCGCTGATGGGCAGGGCGGCGAAGCCAGCCAGCCGATCCGGATACCGATGCACCGCCGCGGCCAGCTCGTCGTTGCACGTGCGGGCCGTGCGCACGGCCGCGGGCGCGTCCAGCTGCTCCACCCCGGGCGACACCAGCGACAGCACGGACAGGTCGACGCCCGCCTCGTCCATCGCCGCGATGCGCCCGTCACCGAGATCGACGAGCTGTTCGGCTAGCCCCGGGCGTGACTTATGCCAGCTACCCGGCCCGTTGAGGAATGCTGGTGTCGCGTAATGCTCTTCGAGCGCAATAGTTCTCATGACTAGTCCTCCAACACTCTGGTGGCCGCGGACCAGCGCGGCAGCTCGTCGCGCCGGCCGGCCAGCCGGACGTTTTTGTGATACCCGTATTCGGCCAGCGTCTCCTGGGCGTGCTCGCGCCCGAACCCGCTGTGGCCGATGCCGCCGAATCCGCTACCGACGGCGACCCGGAAATAGTTGTTGACGAAGACGGTCCCGGCCTGGATCTGCCGGCTCACCCGCATGACGCGGTCGCTGTCCTGGGTGAAAACCCCTGCGACGAGGCCGTATTGGGTGTCGTTGGCGATCCGCACTGCCTCGTCCTCGTCGGAGAACCGTAGTAGCGCGACGACCGGACCGAAGATCTCCTCGGTGGCCACCCGCATGTCGGGTGTGACGTCGGTCAGCAGGGTGGGCGGCACGTAGAAACCGTTCGCCAGCCGCGGATCGTCGGGCAGCGGCGCCTGAGCGAGGATACGGGCACCTTCGGCCACGCCGATGTCGAGGTAATCCAACACCCGCTTCTGCTGCGCGGCGGTGACCAGTGGTCCGACATCGGTGGCGGGGTCAGCGCCGTCGCCCACCCGCAGCCGGCCTACCGCATGGGCCAGCCTACGCTCAAACTCATCGAAAATGCTGTCCTGCACCAGGATTCGTGACGCCGCCGTGCAGGCTTCGCCCTGGTTGAAGTAGCCGCCGTCGACAGCGGCCAGCAGCGCCTCATGCACATCTGCGTCATCGAAAACCAGCAACGGGTTCTTGCCGCCCAGCTCCATCAATGTCGGGGTGAGGTTGTCGGCCGCAGTGCGCAACACGGCTGAACCCGTCGCCGGGGAACCGGTGAAGGACACCATGCCCACCAGCGGGTGGCCGGCCAGCGCGGCGCCCACCGCACCCGCCCCAGGCACCACGTGCACGACATCGTCGGGCAACACCGACGCGATGAGTTCCACCATGCGCAGCACCACCGAGGGTGTCTGTTCCGGCGGCTTCAGCACGATGGCGTTCCCGACCGCCAGCGCGGGCGCGGTCTTTCCGGCGGTGTGGATGGGCGGCCAGTTGAACGGCACGATGCCGCCGATGACGCCGAACGGCTCGAGCGTGGTGATGTCGAACACCGGCCCGTAGTCGCGCGCCTGGCTGGGCAGCACCTCGACCATGCTGCCGAAGTAATCAAAGATGCTGATCGCGGCTTCGACGTCGAAGTGGCGAGCCTGGGTGATCGGCTTGCCCATCTCCAGCGATTCCAGCGCGGCGATTTCGTCAGCGTGGGCGCGGATGACGTCGGCGACCTTGCGCAGGTAGCGGCCGCGCTCGCGGGCCGGGCGCCGCTTCCAGGCCGGGTACGCGGCGTAGGCGGCCCGCACCGCCTGGTCCACCTCCGGCGGCCCGGCACCCTGGACCAGCGCGACCTGCTGACCCGTCGCCGGGTTTTCGACTGCGAACTGGTCCTGGTCGGACATCGACGACCAACGAGTTCTGTTCACCTTCACGTTTCGACGCTACGGCGCCCAAGTGATCACGGCCAATGAAAACTTTCGATGGCTGCCAGCACTGATGGTGATAATGGCTGGGTGGAGCTTCGTCACCTCGAATACTTCCTCGCCGTCGCCGACATGCGCAGCTTCTCCAGGGCCGCCAAGAGGCTGCACGTCGTCCAGTCCGGAGTGTCCGCGACGATCAAGGCCCTGGAGCGCGAACTCGGCGCCGAGCTGTTCGTCCGGGGTCCGGCCGGTGTGACGCTGACGCATGCGGGCCAGGAGTTGCGGTCCGGGGCCCGTGCGACGCTCGACGCCGCCCGCGCGGCCAAAGACGCCGTCAACGCCACCCGTGGGGCCGTCCGCGGCACCGTCACCCTGGGGACCCTGACGTCGATCAGCGTCATCGACCTGCCCGCCCTGTTGACTGACCTACATGCCCGGCATCCCGAAGTCCGGATCCAATTGCGCGCCGCCAGCGCCGGTACGACGGGCCTGGCCCGCCAGCTGCGCGACGGCGATCTCGACGTCGCATTCCTGGTCTTCACCGGTGCACCACCGGCCGACCTGCACGCCCGCCTCGTCGCCAAAATTCCGTTGCTGCTGGTGGTCCCTGCCGATCACCTACTGGCCCAACGGGATTCGGTGTCGCTGGCCGATCTGGCGGGAATGTCGTTCGTCGACGGCCCGCCCGGATACGGCAATCGAACCGTGGTCGACAACGCATTCGCCGCCGCGGGCGTGGAACGGACCGTTGCGTTGGAGGTCGCCGACATCGGCACTGCCGCGACCTACATCCGCAACGGGCTCGGCGTCGGCTTCCTGAGCTGGACGATGTTGGATGTCAGCGACGACGCGGGGCTGGTGACGGTCCCGGTCTCCGACTGCGACCTGACCTGGCGGCTGTACGTCGCGACGTCGGCGACCCGTCCGCCCAGCGCGGCCACCCGCGCCCTGCTGTCGCTGATTGAGGAAAAGCTGCCCCCGCTGTTCGAGGAAAACTAGCCGGTCGCGGTCGCCGCCGTCGACGCGGGGACCTGCCAAACACTCTGGCGCATAACGCAACCGGGTCGCCACCGCATCGAACAGCTCGGCTCGGCGCTCCTCGACGTTAGTCCCGGTGAGCTCGTGTCGCCGCGGGCACCGTGACGTGCGTTAGGCTCCTCGATGTCACGGTCACATCGCGCATCTGGAGCCCACTATGACGTTCGACGCCAACGAACTTGGGCAACATGCCCGTCGACTGCGAGAGTTCACCGCATTCGACAACTTTTCGGATGGTGAGCTGGAGCGTCTCGTTCAAACTGCGCATCACATTTCCCGGTCGATGCCGTGGCCGCTGATTCGTGAACAGACCCCCTCGGATGCCTGCTACATCCTGCTCAGCGGAGAGGTAGGGGTGTATGTCGGCCAGGACCGCATTGCTGTGTTGGGGCCCGGCGAGGTGATCGGTGAATCTGCGCTCCGCCGTGGGAAATTGCGTTCCGCGACGGTAACGACGATCGGACCGGCCGAGGTGCTGCGTATCGAGCGCGATGATCTCGACCGCTTGCTCGACGAGATCCCCGCGCTGCGTGAAACCGTGGAAGCGACTGTCGCACGGCATCCACCGGTGGTCCGGGCCCAGGAGACAAATCCGAAACGCAAGGTAAACGCCTCAGTCCCTGCGGATTTGGTCGACCGGTTCGAGCAGGCCGCCGACGGCGCCGGCGTGGGCGTCGCGGCCGCGCTCGAGGATGCGCTCACCCAGTGGATCGAACGGAACAGCGCCGGGTAACGCGGCCTGCTCCACCTCGAATTCGAGACGGTGCCGGATTTCCTCGGCGATGGCTTCAGGTTGCGAGTGACCAGACCTCGTCCGATACCGACTTCCATTGCAACCGATTCTTGTCGGGAGATGTGATCAGCACTCGTCCACCCAAATGGACTGTGCCGCTGTCCAGATAGACATCCCACAGTTCGCCGTCGTCGCCGGATTCGATGAACCGGCAGCGGCTGAGGGTCTCGATTTTGGAGAGCAGGTTGCGCGGGTCGGTCACGACGGCGCTGGCTTCGCCGGCGGGGCACCGGATGTGGCGGGAAACGCTGACGGTCTGGGTCATGTCACCGGATCATCGGGACGACGGTCCTACTGGCCAGCTGGGACAGCCCGACCTGCATGACGCTGGTGACGTAGTCGCGGGCGTGATCCCAGTCCGGTTCATCCCCGAATCGGGTGCGCGGATCGATCGGGCTCTTGACCCGGGCCAGTTTGCCGACCGCAGCAACTGGTGCGACGGCCGTCGTTGAGGACGAAGAGGGTGTCGTCACCACCCGTGGCGACCACCGGCACGATCTTGACGTTGCACCGGTGGGCCGCCGCCGGGATAGACCAGCGTCGAGCCGCCACTTTCGAAGATGTGCTCGGCGAAGGAGTTGGCGGCCGGGACCACGCCGAGTTTGCGGGTCAATCGGCCCAGGACCGGCGCCGCCGTGATGCGTGGGCAGGACTGCGCGAATGAATTCCGGATCGCGGTTGCGAAGTTCTTTGGGACGTCCGCAACCGCAGTTCAACAGGGGTTTATGTGCCCTCGGTACGCGCAGCGGGTACGCAGTCGCCTGACGGTAAAGCTCCAAAGTCGGGGCACGAACTGACGCTGCGGGTCTTCGCATTTCGGGATGCATGCGAAGAACGCGCAAGGCAGAGCGAAGGTAAGACGACGCCGAGCTTGAAGAATTGACGAAGCAGGCACAGCGTGCGCTGTTCGGTGTCGGCCGTGCATTCCATATTGGTCGTATGACAAGTTGCGCCGGACGTTTACTACGTCCTAGAACGTATAGACAAGTTTGCCGCAACGCTGCTTGGTTACTTAGTAACGACCGCAGGATTCTGTCGAAGTAGACTCGGGCCAAGTAGAATCTGGCGAAGCCGTAGGGACGACACCGGTCTCGTGTTTAATGAATTGTTTTATGACTACTGAACTGTCCACGCTACTAAGGACAATCGAGAAGATCTTAGGGCCTATCCGAAAAAGTTCTATGCTCCGTTGATTCGAGGGATTTCCGGCGCTGCCCTCCGGGCTGGGACTGTGGCGGCCGACGATTCCCAGCGGTGCCCACGATCGAGTGGGGCCCAAGCTGCCGTATCCTCGGCGGCCGATGGTAGAAAACCGTATGCGCCGCAACAGGATTCGTAGGCCAAAATCGCGCGCCCCACAAAGGGATTCGCGTCATGCCCCCGGCATTCTTAGGGAGCGTCCCCGACGCCCGGGCCACCCGTGGCACTGGTCGTGTTGAACTGCGTGTTGAACTGATTGGAGGCGCAAAGGGGAGAGAGGAAGATGGAGAGTTTATCTGATTTGGCGAACAAAGACGTCGGAGAGGGATTGAACACCGCCTTCGACGCTATGCGGGCGTTGAAGCTGAAAAATGCCCAAATTTCAGAGGAAGAGAACAAAGCGTCGTTGCATCGCACGCAAGATCGTCGTAGAGTCACTTGCGCGTAACAGCAAATCATTTGGGCGGCCTGGACGGCGATCGCCTCCAGGCGCCTCGGCGTTTTCACTTCCGGAGGTGCGATCATGCCAAGACCACACGAAGAAATGCGGACTGTCCACGACTCGCTCACGGCCAATAATAGGGACAGGCTCTACAAGACAGAAGCGAAAGAGCATTGGCTGGAAAGCGGGCCAGGCAGGACTAACAGCGATTATATGGAATTTGCGAAGTCCGGTGATCGATTTGTGGTTTGGCGTGACGAATTGATGAGCAGTCTCGAAACGAATCGTGCGCGGTCGAAGACCGAGGAAAGTGTTGCGGGCACTATCGGTTCGGTCGAATATCACAAACTCGATTCGCGGCCGCGCGATTCGTTCGCCGACCGGGAGGCCCTGCGCGCGTACGATGGTCTAGCTGGGCGATTTGAAGATGCTGATCTCGCGGACTACAACTCGCGTAGCGTCTACAAATTCGACACAGATTCGATGATCGCGTTCGGAACCCTACTGGGCGAGGCGAAGGCGGGCGCGCAGCGCAACGCAACCGAGCTTGCTACCTACCTCGCGACCGCCATGGCTTTGGCCGGCGAGGAAGTCTCCAGAACGGAGACAGGGAGCCGGTCCGATTGGGAAGACTCGGACCTCTATGACACGCTCGAAGGCCTCAAGACTGCGCTCCAGGATTGGAATGCGCTGCTGGCCGAGTCTGCGCTGCCCGACGAGAGGGCGTTGAGAGACCGAGCGAAGCAGTGCAGCGACGAGCTTAGTTCCTGCGCTCGGGCGCATGAGCGACTCATGACGTCCGGCGGCAAGGAGGCCGTTCCGTTCGTCAAATATCAGCTTCTCGCCACCATGCGCGCTATCGGCGAGAAGGTCGCAGCTCAGTACGTCGCCCGCGCCGGCAAGGCCTCCTACTCCGCACTGTACGAGCTGACCCGTGATGTGCCCAATCGGGGTCCGGACGACCAGGCGGCCCGCGAACGTGTCGAAAGGTATCAGGGTGATCCTGCCAAGGCGTTGGCTCGGGAGTTAGCCACACTGGAACGGGATTTACTAAAGGAAGACAAAAAAACATCCCAAAAATTGAAATCCGAACTTTTAAAAACTCCACTCGGATTGTCTGATGCGCTCACTTTCTGGCACGATAACTTCGCAAAACTGGCGCCACTGAAAAACAATCGCGAAGAGTTGCGCAAAAAGGTCGCTCAAGTCGCATTCGGTGTACGGCGATACAAGGAAACTGTCGATGCCGTCTTCGCGCAACACGATCTGGCTGACGGCTCGCCTACGGCGAAGGCTCTAAAGGGCATCAGAGACCGTTATCAGCAGACCTTCGATGGCGTCGCGCAAATGCTCAATCAAGATATTGTGCAATGCGTGCAGACGCTTCGGTAAAAGGTTGGATTGGCTAAGTCGAACAATTCCGGCGGAAGGAAACGCCCACCATGCACGAACGACCGATCGACGCCACCTTCAATCGCCAGCGGACGGTCCAGAATGAAGTGGTCACCGAGCTGGTCCTCGAGACCGCCTTGCCGCTCATTCTGACCCAGGACGCCAACAAGGCGAATGAGCCCAATCACCAGTTCGTTCCGGAATCGGCCGACCTCAAGGTGTTCGGCGACGAGGTGACGATTCTGGGCAAACTGAGCTTCCCGGGGCGCGCCGTGCAGATTTTCTCCCGACTGCTGCGGGCCAAAGCCGATGGCGGCGTTCAGGCGGCGATCAGCGTCGATGGCCCGGAGTTGCCTGAAATATTGGCCAAGCCGACAGCCCTTCCCAAGGGGGAGTCGCCGCCCGACAGGCCGACCACGGTCAAGGTGTGGAAGGGAAAGAAAGGCGACGACGGCTACAACGAGCGGGTCCAACCCGCCCCAATGGACCGCGAGAAGATGGAGCCGGGCATGGCCGGCTGGTCGGGGCCGGACCATCCCGGCGAGATGAACGGCGAGCCGGGAAGAGGGGGGAGAAAGGGAGAGCCGCCGGCGTGATCTTCCTTCTCTGCGGCGAGACCGATTTCGCCTCGCCCCTGGGCCTCTCCGCCGTGGGGGGACCCGGCGGGGACGGGCAACCCGGTCAGGATGGCGCCGACGGCGGGAACGGCGGAAAGGGCTTCGACGCCAAGGTGGAGGCCGCCTTTTTCGGCACTTACAGGAAGTCGACCGCCGGCGGGGATGGGGGGACGGGCGGAAACGGCGGAGCCGGCGGACGGTGCGGACAGGGAGGGGACGGGGGCAAAATCATCGTTCACTCCTTGTCGACTTCTCCCCCCGTCACGACAGCCAGTGACGGGGGCAAGCCCGGGGGCCCCGGCGCCGGCGGCAAACGCGGCGAGAAGGGCGTTGGAGGGAAGGGAGGAGATTCCACTTGGCTTGCCCTGACGATGGGTCCCGGAAGAGAGATCCCGGGGTCTCTCAATGGAAAGGATGGGCAGGCCGGGTCCTCAGGCGAGACTGGGAAAGACGCGCAACCGGCGCAATCCGGCAGCGCGAGCATCAACCCGAGAAGCAAAGTGCCCAAGGATGTCTTGGCCCAGCTCGCGAGCGTCAGCCAGCTGCAGATGCTTTTCGAGCGCGCCCGCGCCGAGTATCTGGTGACCGAACCCGTGCGTTACGAGCTTCAACTGCAGTCCGTCGTCGGGACCAAGGACATCGTGGCCCGGGGCCGGAATCTCGTCGTCGCCGCGGCCGTCGGCCCCAGCCTGCATGTCCGCGTCTTCGATACCAACGGGACTTTGGCCGTCGACATACGGGAGAACGCGCTCTCCAGCGGAGAACGGTTGGACGCTCTCAAACAGAGGCTCAAGGCGCTCAAATTGAAATTCGCGCCCGCGATCGAATTGTCTCCGCGCGGCGTAGTGCTCGCGGGAGGGTGGGTGAAGGAAGCCGATCCGGAGCCGGAGGGCGGTTGGCGCCGCCCCTTGATCGAGGCGCTAATCGACAATGAAGACCTGAGCGAAGATCACCCAGACAGTCCCCGTTGGGGTCGCGACGAAACCGTAACGTATCTCGAGGGAATGCCCGAAAGCATCTTAGTGCACAGAGTCGCAAGCATCGCATTCCTCCTTCGCGTGGGCACTCATGACAGCGCGGCGCTGCGGCGGATGACGGTTTCACAACTAAAGCCAGCTCTTTTTTTGGCGGTACAGAAATTATCTGGCCTACGACGCGACCAACTTGTCGACCACACCCGGGTCCTGATTGAGACGGGGGTCGAATACTCGGATGCTTTTAGCCGCGACGAGCGCGTGACCGGGATATCACAAGACGACCAACAAGGCATGCTTGACGATATTGCATTCCTTCTTCCTGACGCCGATTGCCTGAGCTGGCAGCGGCTTGGCGGGCGGCTGAGGTGGGTCACCGGCATCCTTGACGAGATTCCGGACAACTATCCCGAAAAGCCCCTGGCCAGGAAGATTGAGCAGTCTGCATGGACGACGCTGACCAATTACAACAAAGGTTTCGACTACTACGGCAAGACGCCGCGCTTCGCCCCGATCCTTTCCCTGGACACGTACCTGACGGCGCTGGACAGTTCTCTTGGTCCACTCAAGGACATCGAAGAAAAAACAAGGCTCTATTTCGACGCGCTGCGCGACCAGAAGGATGCAACCAACGACCTGCAAGCCGCCGTGAACCAGACCGACAAGGCCCTGGCTCTTCTCAGCGCCAGAAAAAGCAAGATCCTGGAAGAGAGGAACAACGCGGAGGAGTCGATCAAACGACTCGACGGCGAGCAGAAGTCCGCCAGGGAAAACTTGAAGGCCGAGCTGGATGGGTTGAAAGGCCAAGTCAAGCAGGCCTTTGGGCTGAGCCTGGACACCTTCTTTAATTGCCTGTTCCAGCTCGCGTTCATCAACGTGCACGAACCGGCCAACGCGCTCGACATGGGAACAAGGCTGGGGATGGCCGGCGGCGCGGCGGTGGGCCAGGCGGGGATTATGGCGGCGAGTCAATTGGGGTTGATGATCAAGGAGGCGAAGGAGAACGTCCTCACCAAGTCCGGCGAACGCATCAATAAAGACTGGATGCTAGAACAGATCGAGGTCGTCAAGGAGGACGCCGATCTCAAGTCGGAATTCACAAAGCGGGAGAACGGGATGTTCTCCACGCAAGGATCGGATCGGCTGCTGGTGGAGCTGGATAAGTTCCGCGACCTGTGCACGCAGTTTTATGGCAGCCTTGACGACGCGCGAAAAGTGCGGGGAATGCTGGACAGCTATATCGAAACGATCACGCAGCGCAATCGGCACATCGACTATTACAACCTGTTGGTGGTGGCCCTTCTCGACTTGTCCGCCGAAGTTGACAAGCTCAATCTGCAAAGGACGGCAGTGCAAGGGCGGATCGCACGCAAGACACAGCCAGGACTGCCTTCGATGGCGACCTTCGTCTCGGGACTGTACGAGCGGGCCAAGGCGGTGTGCTTGTCGGATTTTTATCATGCGTATCGCGCCTACGCGTTTTGGGCTCTCGAGCACTACAGTGGCTTTTACGACAAGATCGGGCGCAATCCCGGGGCGATCAACTACGACCAGCTCAATATTGCGAAGAGCGAACTCAGGAATGACGTTCTCGAGGCGCTGGGGAAGAACTATCGCACGCCCAACCATTTCCCAGCCCGCGAAGAAGACGAGTGGTCGATCGGGCGCGTCGTCGTGTTGACCAAGAAGACCCATCCCGACTTCTTTTCGCAACTCCGCGTCTTCGCAGAGGCCGAGTTCGAGCTGGAACCGGCGACCAGAAGTTCGGTCGCGCCCAAGCCGAACTTCGCCCCAACCAAAGCGGCGTGGTGCGGCTCCAACCGCCCCAAATTCTCTGCGAACCTGCCGAACCCCTTCGCTGGCATGGCGGACGTGCGGCTAACCAAGGTTCGGGCATGGTTGGTTGGCCAGGCGAACACGTTGGATCATAAAGTCACGCTGACTCATCTTGGCGATGAGCAGTTCCGCAGGCCGGACGACAAGCCTTATCCCAAACGGCTCGAGCCCCCGGAGGAGGACGATCAAGACAAGCGCAAGCCGCAGTTTATCCTGCATGAGGAGGTGTCGGTCCCGTTCAACTACAACGCCAAAGGCCTGAGCTATCTTGAAGCGACGCACGCCTTTTCGCCGGGCAGGCTGTTCGGCCGGGGCGTCACGGGCACGCAGGATGGTGACCTTGGCTTCCCGAAGGACGGGATCAGCGATTTGCCCGCGGCAGGCAAATACGCCCCGATCGGCCCGTTCGGCAGGTGGCGGCTCGCGGTCCCAAAGAACCTCAATCAGGAACTGAAGCTCTCCGGCCTGCACGCGGTCGTCATCGACTTCCACGGATTCCACCAGACTTACGCCAAAAAACCACCGGTTTGAACAGGCTCACCGGCCGCGACTTGCCGGAAAAGTGATCCTCGGAAGGACCGGCGCGCCGGATCATCTCGACACGGCGATGGCATGGCAATGGACGCGACCAATCCAGTTAGCGAAGTCTCGAATTTAGACGACGCAAAGGGGCTGGGGATGCGCGACATGCCCAATTTTCTTCGAGGTTATGCGACTGGGCGCACAACATGATTCCTCACGCATAAGTCCTCTAGCTTGCCGGTTGCTGCGGCGAGGTGACGTAGAGGTCACGACGCCCCCGGTGCGCAGCGGGTACCCAACACCGGCGTAACCAGGCCAACCATGCCAACGCCCACCAACGCATAATTAGGCAGGTCAAAAGCCAGATCGGGCACGGGTCGCCGCCCTGACCTGCGTTGGCGTCGGGCCATGAACACGTTCTTAGGGAACATCGGCGCCGGTCATCTTCGCCAGCGTAACCCCCGGGAACAAGATGCTCGACCCCCGCCGTTAGGATGATCGACAAGTTGAGTGACTCAGACTCAATACTGAGTTGACAGGCCGACCGCCCCCAGGGGCAGGCTTGAGCGGGGTTCACTCAGCACAATGCAGGACAAAAGCTCTACTATCAGGAGGAATCACTATGGCTCGTGCGGTCGGAATCGACCTCGGGACCACCAACTCCGTCGTCGCAGTTCTGGAGGGTGGCGACCCCGTCGTCGTCGCCAACTCCGAGGGCTCGCGGACGACGCCATCCGTCGTCGCGTTCGCGCGCAACGGCGAAGTGCTGGTCGGCCAGCCCGCCAAGAACCAGGCGGTGACCAACGTCGACCGCACCATTCGTTCGGTCAAGCGGCACATGGGCACCGACTGGTCCGTCGAGATCGACGGCAAGAACTACACCGCCCCAGAGATCAGCGCCCGTGTGCTGATGAAGCTGAAGCGGGACGCCGAGGCCTACCTCGGTGAGGACATCGCCGACGCGGTGATCACCGTGCCCGCCTACTTCAACGACGCCCAGCGTCAGGCCACCAAGGACGCCGGCCAGATCGCCGGCCTCAACGTGCTGCGCATCGTCAACGAGCCGACCGCGGCGGCGCTGGCCTACGGACTGGACAAGGGCGAGAAGGAACAGACCATCCTGGTCTTCGACCTCGGCGGCGGCACCTTCGACGTCTCGCTGCTCGAGATCGGCGAGGGCGTGGTCGAGGTCCGTGCCACCTCCGGTGACAACCACCTCGGTGGCGACGACTGGGACGAGCGCGTTGTGCAGTGGCTGGTCGACAAGTTCAAGGGCACCAGCGGCATCGACCTGACCAAGGACAAGATGGCGATGCAGCGGCTGCGGGAAGCGGCCGAGAAGGCCAAGATCGAGTTGTCCTCGTCGGGCAGCACGTCGATCAACCTGCCCTACATCACCGTCGACGCGGACAAGAACCCGCTGTTCCTCGACGAGCAGCTCACGCGTGCGGAGTTCCAGAAGATCACTCAGGACCTGCTGGACCGCACCCGCAAGCCGTTCCAGTCGGTGATCGCCGACGCCGGCATCTCGGTGTCCGACATCGACCACGTTGTGCTGGTCGGCGGTTCGACCCGGATGCCCGCGGTGACCGACCTGGTAAGGAATCACCGGCGGCAAGGAGCCCAACAAGGGCGTCAACCCCGACGAGGTGGTTGCCGTCGGTGCTGCGCTGCAGGCCGGCGTCCTGAAGGGCGAGGTGAAAGACGTTCTGCTGCTTGATGTCACGCCACTGAGCCTGGGTATCGAGACCAAGGGCGGCGTGATGACCAAGCTCATCGAGCGCAACACCACCATCCCGACCAAGCGGTCGGAGACCTTCACCACGGCCGACGACAACCAGCCGTCGGTGCAGATCCAGGTCTATCAGGGTGAGCGCGAGATCGCTTCGCACAACAAGCTGCTCGGCTCCTTCGAGCTGACCGGCATCCCGCCGGCGCCGCGCGGTGTCCCGCAGATCGAGGTCACCTTCGACATCGACGCCAACGGCATCGTGCACGTCACGGCCAAGGACAAGGGCACCGGCAAGGAGAACACGATCCGCATCCAGGAAGGCTCCGGCCTGTCCAAGGACGAGATCGACCGGATGATCAAGGACGCTGAGGCGCACGCCGATGAGGACCGCAAGCGTCGCGAGGAGGCCGACGTCCGCAACCAGGCCGAGACGCTGGTGTACCAGACGGAGAAGTTCGTCGCTGAACAACGCTCCGCCGAAGGCGGTTCGAAGGTTCCCGAGGACACGCTGAACAAGGTTGATGCCGCTGTGGCAGAAGCCAAGACGGCGCTCGACGGAACCGACATCGGCGCGATCAAGACGGCGATGGAGAAACTCGGCCAGGAGTCCCAAGCGCTCGGGCAGGCGATCTATGAGGCCACCCAGGCTGAGGGCGGCGGAGCGCCGGGCGGCCCAGGCGGCGACGCGTACGGCGGTGGTCCCCAGGCCGGATCCGCTGACGACGTCGTGGACGCGGAGGTGGTCGACGACGACCGGGAGTCCAAGTGACCGAAAACAATCCGGAACAGGTGACGGTCACCGACAAGCGGCGGATTGATCCCGAGACCGGCGAAGTACGGCAGGCTCCTCCCGGTACCCCATCAGCTGGGGCGCCGGGAGGGGCGGGCCCGGCCGGGGAATCAGGCGGTCCGGGCAGTGACAAGCTCGCCGAGCTGACCGCTGATCTGCAGCGGGTGCAGGCCGACTTCGCCAATTACCGCAAGCGCGCGCTGCGCGACCAGCAGGCGGCGACGGACCGGGCCAAGGCCACCGTCGTCAGCCAATTGCTAGGCGTGCTGGACGATCTCGATCGGGCACGCAAGCACGGCGATCTGGAATCGGGCCCGCTGAGGTCGGTCGCCGACAAGCTCGACAGCGCGCTCAGCGGGCTCGGGCTGACGGCGTTCGGAGCCGAGGGCGAGGACTTCGACCCGGTGTTGCACGAGGCTGTGCAACACGAGGGCGACGGCGGCGAGGGCTCACGGCCCGTGATCGGCACCGTCATGCGCCACGGCTACAAGCTCGGCGACAACGTGCTGCGGCACGCGCTGGTCGGCGTCGTCGACACAGTCGGCGGAGAGACCGGCGCGCAAGCCGACCAACCCGACACGGGTGATAACGACGACACCACAGCTGAATAGGGCTCAGAATCAACAAGAAGGCTAAGGAGGTGACGCAGCATGGCCCAGCGTGAATGGGTCGAAAAGGACTTCTACAAGGAGCTGGGCGTCTCCTCTGACGCCAGCCAGAAAGACATCAAGACGGCGTACCGCAAGCTGGCCTCAGATCTGCACCCGGACAAGAACCCCGGTGGAGCTGAACGGTTCAAGGCGGTCTCCGAGGCCTACAGCGTCTTGTCCGACGAGGCCAAGCGCAAAGAGTACGACGAAACCCGTCGGCTGTTCGCCGGCGGCGGCCTGGGCGGCCGCCGGTTCGACGGCGGCGGGTTCGGCGGATTCAACGTGGGCGGAGACGGCGCCGAGTTCAACCTGAACGACTTGTTTGACGCCGCCGGGCGAACCGGCGGTGCCAACATCGGCGACCTGTTCGGTGGGTTGTTCGGTCGCGGGGCGAGCGCGCGTCCGAGTCGTCCTCGTCGCGGCAACGACCTGGAGACCGAGACCGAGCTGAATTTCATCGAGGCCGCCAAGGGCGTCGCGATGCCGCTGCGGCTGACCAGTCCGGCGCCGTGCACCAACTGTCATGGCAGCGGCGCGCGGCCGGGCACCAGCCCGAAAGTGTGTCCCTCGTGTAACGGCTCCGGCGTGATCAACCGCAACCAGGGTGCGTTCGGCTTCTCCGAACCGTGCACCGACTGTCGCGGGAGCGGCTCGATCATCGAGCACCCCTGCGACGAGTGCAAGGGCACTGGGGTCACCACCCGCACCCGCACCATCAACGTGCGGATCCCACCCGGAGTCGAAGACGGACAACGTATTCGGCTGGCCGGGCAGGGCGAGGCCGGGTTGCGCGGCGCGCCGTCGGGCGACCTGTATGTGACGGTGCACGTGCGGCCGGACAAGGTCTTCGGCCGCGACGGCGACGACCTCACCGTGACCGTTCCGGTCAGCTTCACCGAATTGGCCTTGGGCTCAACGCTTTCGGTGCCGACCCTGGACGGGACGGTGGGTGTGCGGGTGCCGAAGGGCACCGCCGACGGCCGCATCCTGCGGGTGCGCGGCCGTGGTGTGCCCAAGCGCAGCGGCGGGAGCGGGGACTTGCTGGTCACCGTCAAGGTGGCCGTCCCGCCGAACGTGGAGGGCAGTGCCGAGGAGGCGCTACAGGCCTATGCGGCCGCCGAGCGGGCCAGTGGTTTCGACCCGCGCGCGGGATGGGCAGGTAATCGCTAATGGCGAAGAGCTCAAGGGAAGAAGCCCGGACCTTCTTGATCTCGGTGGCCGCCGAGCTGGCCGGCATGCACGCGCAAACCCTGCGCACCTACGATCGCCTCGGCCTGGTCAGCCCGCGTCGCACTTCCGGTGGGGGACGGCGTTATTCGCAGAATGACGTCGAGTTGCTCCGCGAGGTGCAGCGGCTGTCCCAGGACGAGGGCGTCAATCTCGCCGGCATCAAACGCATCATCGAGCTGACCAATCAGGTCGAAGCGCTGCAGTCGCGGCTCAAGGAGTTGAGCGACGAAGTTGTGGCTTTGCGCGCCAACCAGCGCCGCGAGGTAGCGGTGGTGCCCAAGAGCACCGCGCTGGTGGTCTGGCAACCGCGCAGGTCCCGCTAAGCGCGGATAGAAAACTGCGCTTCGGCCGGCTCGCCGGGATGCGCAGCCTGATAGCCGCCGCGGCGCAACGCATCCGTCGGCGCGGCCATCGGCTCGAAGCACACCAGGTCCTCCGCCGGGGGCGCGAAGATCTGAGCGGCCGGGTAACCGTAGTCGAAGTGCACCTCGATGCGGCGGTCGCCACTGGACACCGCGAACACCGCGCCGTCGGTGAGCTGGTCGTAGCCGTCGTCAAAAGCTTTGTCGCCCAATGATTCCGAGCGAGCAGGCTGTAAAGCGGTCTCGCCCGTCGGCAGTCCGCGATCGTCGACGTTCAGATGCCGCATCGCAGGTGTCTCGATGGTCCACTGTGCGCGCGGCACCTCGGGCAACCGCAGATACGGGTGGTACCCGAAACACAGCGGCACAGCCGCATCGGTGGTGGCCGCCACGGTGGTGTGCACGCTCAGCGTGCGGTCGGCAAGCGCGACCCGCACCACGAGCAGGTGCGGGAACGGAAAGCTGGCGAGCAGCGCCGGATCGGCGCCGTAGTCCAGCTCGGCGACCAGCTCGTTGGCCGACTCGGCCATCACTCGCCAACCGTCGTAGGCCGCCAGCACCCCATGGATGGGCAACCCGTTGGGGTCCGCGCGAACGCGGTGTTCCCCCGGCGTCAGCGTCACGGTCTCGCTTTCGGCCGTATAGCTGTTGCCGCCCAGCCGATTTGCCCAGGGGTAGAGGATCGGGATGCCCATCGTCTTGCCGGCGGTGATGTAGGCGTCCAGGCCGCGCCGCTGGCCGAGCAGTTCCGCGCCGGCGTCGGTCAACGAGATGCCGATCATGCCGGCTTCGGGCACGAATTGTGCGGCCACCGATGATGACGGGTCGGTCAGTGTGACAATGTGCATGGCCTACCTCGATAGTGGGTCGTGCTGAATGCGTTCCGGCAGTGTGCCTTTGGCGATCAGTGCGGCCTCGGTCGCGCGAACCATGGCCGGGCCGCCACTGATCAGGATCTGCCGGTCGCCCCAGCCACCGTACTTGGTGACTACATCGGGCAGCTGGCCGGTTTGGGTGACGTGCAGGCCACGCGGCGGTGAAACGTCCGGGTAGTCGGCCGCCCAGGACGGATCTCGGGTGTACTCCGACACCGGCGAGACCGACAGCCATGGGTTGTGCGTCGTGATCTCCCACAGCGTGCGCAAGTCGTAGAGCTCGCAGCGATACCGTGCGCCGAAGAACAGGTGCACTCGCGGGTTCGCCCCGTAGCGGCACAAGTCCATGATCAGTGCCCGCAACGGCGCCAGGCCGGTGCTGCCCGCGACCATCAGCACGTCCCCGCCGTCGCGGTCGACCCGCATGGCGCCGTGCGGGCTGGATAACCGCCACCGGTCGCCGGGCCGCGTCTCGTTGACGACAGCCGTGCTCACCAACCCGCCGGGGACTAGGCGGACGTGAAACTCGATCCCGCCGTCGGGGTCGGCCGGAATGGCCGGGCTGAGATATCGCCACCGGCGCGGGCATTGCGGCACTTGAACGTTGACGTACTGGCCCGGGTGGTAGTGCATCGGGCGGTCCAGGCGCAGCCGCACCACCGCAAGGTCCCGCGACACCCGAATGTGCTCGACGACCGTGCCGTCCCACCAGGCGGGTCCCTCCTCGGCGTCGGCGGCGCCGCTCATCACCCCGATGATCAGGTTGAGCGACTGATCCGCGGCGGCGTCGATGGCAGGAGTCCACGCCTCGCCCAGGTGGCTGCGCAGCGTGGCGTAGAGGGCGCTACGCAACGTGTCGTAGTGGTGCGACAGCACACCGAACTGGCGGTGATCCCGGCCGAGCTGGGCTAGAAAGGCCACCGGCTCCTCGGCGCGCTGCGCGACCAATTCGCCGTACACCCACTGCAGCGCGTGGCCGAAAGCGGCCCGCTGGCCATCCATTTCGGGGGGGAACAGGTCGCGCACCGAGACCTCGAGGGCAAACCAGTGGGTGTAGAAGCGGCGGACTAGCTCCTCGTGGAAGGCGTCGCGCAAAACGCGCAGCGCATCTTGGTCCTCTAAGCCCACGGACGCCGATTCTAGGCTCGCCGCCGCCGGCGCCAACCGCAACGACGCTGGTATCTGACTCATGCATAAGAAGGCCGTTTACGGCCGCCGCTGAAACAAATTCTGGCGGCGCGATCACAAACGACATTTCGCAACCGCGGGCTCTTGTTGGGCCTCAACGGCCAAGACGGGTAGTCGCTCGGGCCTGCTGCTCCGGGGTGCGGAAAATCCGTTAGAGTTGAGCGGAACAGACTCAACCTTGACGGCGTTGAACAACCCGACAAGCATTTTTCCTTACATACCTGGAACGGAGGTGTCGTGGACTCTTTCAACCCGACCACCAAGACGCAGGCGGCCCTGACGTCGGCGCTACAGGCAGCGACAGCTGCCGGTAATCCCGAGATCAGGCCCGCTCACCTGCTGATGGCCTTGCTGACGCAGAACGACGGCATCGCCGCACCGCTGCTGGAGGCCGTCGGTGTCGAGCCCGCGACCATCCGCGCCGAAGCCCAGCAGCTGATCAACCGGTTGCCCCAGATCAGCGGCGCCAGCTCGCAACCGCAGCTGTCGCGCGAATCGCTGGCCGCCATCACCACTGCCCAGCACCTGGCCACCGAGATGGATGACGAATACGTCTCCACCGAGCACCTGATGGTGGGGCTGGCCACCGGCGATTCCGAGGTCGCCAAGCTGCTGACCGGGCACGGCGCCTCGCCACAAGCCTTGCGCGAAGCATTCGAGAAAGTCCGCGGCAGCGCGCGGGTCACCAGCCCCGATCCCGAAGCCACCTACCAGGCGCTGGAGAAGTACTCCACCGACCTGACCGCGCGCGCGAAAGAAGGCAAGCTCGACCCGGTCATCGGGCGGGACAACGAGATTCGCCGCGTGGTGCAGGTGCTCTCCCGTCGCACCAAGAACAACCCGGTGCTCATCGGCGAGCCCGGCGTCGGCAAGACCGCGATCGTCGAGGGCCTGGCCCAGCGCATCGTCGCCGGCGACGTCCCGGAAAGCCTGCGCGACAAGACCGTCGTCAGCCTGGATATGGGATCGATGGTGGCCGGCGCCAAGTATCGCGGCGAGTTCGAGGAACGGCTCAAGGCTGTCCTCGACGACATCAAGAACTCGGCGGGCCAGATCATCACGTTCATCGACGAGTTGCACACCATCGTCGGCGCCGGCGCGACCGGCGAGGGCGCGATGGACGCCGGCAACATGATCAAGCCGATGCTGGCCCGCGGCGAGCTGCGCCTGGTCGGCGCCACCACGCTCGACGAGTACCGCAAGTACATCGAGAAGGACGCCGCGCTGGAGCGCCGCTTCCAGCAGGTGTTCGTCGGTGAGCCGTCGGTGGAGGACACCGTCGGCATCCTGCGCGGACTGAAGGACCGCTACGAGGTGCACCACGGCGTGCGCATCACCGACTCCGCGCTGGTTGCGGCCGCCACTTTGAGCGACCGCTACATCACGGCGCGCTTCCTGCCGGACAAGGCCATCGACCTGGTCGACGAGGCCGCCAGCCGCCTGAAGATGGAGATCGACTCCCGCCCCGTCGAGATCGACGAGGTGGAACGGCTGGTGCGCCGGCTGGAGATCGAAGAGATGGCGCTGGCCAAGGAGGAGGACGACGCGTCCAAGGAACGGCTGGAAAAGCTGCGCTCCGAGCTGGCCGACCAGAAAGAAAAGCTGGCCGAGCTGACCACCAGGTGGCACAACGAGAAGAGCGCGATCGACACCGTCCGCGAATTCAAGGAGCAGCTGGAGATCTTGCGCGGGGAGTCCGAGCGCGCCGAGCGGGACGGCGACCTGGCCAAGGCCGCCGAGCTGCGCTACGGGCGCATCCCCGAGGTGGAGAAGAAGCTCGACGCCGCGCTGCCGCAGGCTGAGGCCCGCGAGAACGTGATGCTCAAGGAGGAGGTCGGACCCGACGACATCGCCGACGTGGTGTCGGCATGGACGGGTATCCCCGCCGGCCGGCTGCTGGAAGGCGAGACCGCCAAGCTGCTGCGCATGGAAGACGAGCTGGGCAAGCGCGTCGTCGGTCAGAAGAAGGCCGTGCAGGCAGTCTCCGACGCGGTACGCCGCAGCCGGGCTGGGGTCGCCGACCCCAACCGGCCGACCGGATCGTTCTTGTTCCTCGGCCCGACCGGCGTCGGCAAGACCGAACTGGCCAAGGCGTTGGCCGACTTCCTCTTCGACGACGAGCGCGCGATGGTCCGCATCGACATGAGCGAGTACGGCGAAAAGCACTCGGTGGCCCGCCTGGTGGGCGCGCCTCCCGGCTACATCGGATACGACCAAGGCGGCCAGCTGACCGAAGCGGTACGCCGGCGGCCCTACACGGTGGTCCTTTTCGACGAGGTCGAAAAGGCCCACCCGGACGTCTTCGACGTGCTGCTGCAGGTGCTCGACGAGGGGCGTTTGACCGACGGCCAGGGCCGCACGGTCGACTTCCGCAACACCATCCTCATCCTGACGTCCAACCTCGGGTCGGGTGGCAGCGAGGAGCAGGTGATGGCGGCGGTGCGCGCGGCGTTCAAGCCGGAGTTCATCAACCGCCTCGACGACGTGCTGATCTTCGAGGGGCTCAACCCCGAAGAGTTGGTGGAGATCGTCGACATCCAGCTAGAGCAGCTGGCCAAGCGCCTCGCGCAACGGCGGCTGCAGCTCGAGGTGTCGCTGCCGGCAAAGAAGTGGTTGGCGCAGCGCGGGTTTGACCCGGTTTACGGCGCTCGGCCATTACGCAGGTTGGTGCAGCAGGCGATCGGCGACCAGTTGGCGAAGATGCTGCTGGCCGGCGATGTGCACGACGGCGACGTGGTTCCGGTCAACGTGAGCCCCGATGGCGACTCGTTGGTACTCGGCTGATCTGGTGGCGACCCGCTTCGCCCGGCTACGCCGCGCTCGCGATCGCCACGGCTGATCGGTGGCGACCCGCTTCGCCCGGCTACGCCGCGCTCGCGATCGCCACACGGCTGATTGGTGGCGACCCGCTTCGCCCGGCTACGCCGCGCTCGCGATCGCCACACGGCTGATACACGGTTGTGACCTGGTCGCGTTGTCGGTTCTGGTGCAACAGCAGATACCCTGTTTGGGATGGTCCCCCTCTGGTTCACGCTCTCCGCGCTGTGCTTCGTCGGTGCGGCGGTGTTGCTGTACGTCGATATCGATCGGCGTCGGGGGCGCAGCAGGCGGCGTAAGTCGTGGGCGCGGTCGCACGGATTCGACTACGAGCGTGAATCCACCGACATCCTGCAGCGCTGGAAGCGCGGCGTGATGTCGACGGTCGGCGACGTCCCCGCCCACAACGTCGTGCTCGGCCAGATCCGGGGCGAGGCGGTCTACATCTTCGACCTCGACGAAGTCGCCACGGTGATCGCGCTGCACCGCAAGGTGGGCACCAACGTCGTCGTCGACCTGCGGCTCAAGGGGCTGAAAGAGCCTCGGGAGAACGACATTTGGCTGCTCGGCGCGATCGGCCCACGGATGGTGTACTCCACCAACCTCGACGCCGCGCGGCGGGCCTGCGACCGGCGCATGGTCACTTTCGCGCACACCGCACCGGACTGCGCCGAGATCATGTGGAACGAGCAGAACTGGACGCTGGTCGCGATGCCGATCGCCAGCACCCGCACCCAGTGGGACGAGGGCCTGCGCACCGTGCGCCAGTTCAACGACCTGCTGCGGGTGTTGCCGCCCCTGCCGCAGGAGGCTGAGGAGCCGCTGGCGCTGCGCAACGCCGCGCCGAGTCGCCCGTTGGCTCCGGCCGGCCGCGCCGAGTTGTCCCAGCGGCGCGCCGAGGGGGATGTCGCCGGGTTTCTAGGTGAGGCCAATCACCGCGCCCCGGAGCCGGTTCGCCGCGATGAGGGTCGTCCCGAAGGCTTCCGGCGTCCGCCGCCGGTTGGCCGCAACGGCAGTCAAGCCGGCCACTACCAGCACTGACAGCGTGCCGCGTCCCGTCGCCCTGATCACCGGGCCCACTTCCGGGATCGGCGGCGGCTACGCCCGACGCTATGCGCGAGACGGCTACGACCTGGTTTTGGTGGCGCGCGACGTCGAGCGTCTGAAGCAATTGGCCAGTGAGCTGGAAGTGCTGATGGGCTCAGCCGGCAGCGTTGAGATTCTGCCCGCCGATCTGACCGCAGCCGCCGACCGCGAGAAGGTCGCCGACCGGCTCGCCGGGGGAGTGCGGGTCTTGGTGAACAACGCCGGCTTTGGGACGTCCGGCGAATTCTGGACGGCCGATGCCGCGCTGCTGCAGTCGCAGCTCGACGTCAACGTCACCGCCGTGATGCGCCTCACCCACGCCGCGCTCCCGGCCATGCTTGACGCCGGTGCCGGCACCGTCATCAACGTCGCCAGTGTCGCCGGGCTGGTGCCCGGACGCGGGTCGACATATTCGGCGTCGAAGGCCTGGGTGGTCGCGTTCACCGAGGGCCTGGCCGGTGGGCTGCACGGGACGGGTGTCGGCGTGCACGCCGTGTGTCCTGGGTTCGTGCACACCGACTTTCACGCCCGGGCCGGGATCGACATGACCAAGCTGCCTTCGTTTATGTGGCTCGAGGTCGACGACGTGGTCAGCACGAGCCTGGCCGACATCGCGGCCGGCAAGGTGATCAGCGTCCCAGGTATCCAATACAAGGCGCTGGTGGGTGCCGGCCGGCTGATTCCGCGCGGGCTGATGCGCTCGGTAGTCAAACGAGCCGGAGGTGGCCGTGGCCGAACTTGAGCCTCGGCGACGGGAGCTCGCCGAGCTGGTGCGCACGCTGTCGGTGGTGCACGGCCGGGTCACGCTGTCGTCGGGCAAGGAGGCGGACTACTACGTCGACCTGCGCCGCGCCACCCTGCATCACCGGGCCTCGGCGCTGATCGGCACGCTGATGCGCGAACTGACCGCCGACTGGGATTACGCGGTAGTCGGCGGACTGACCCTGGGCGCAGACCCCGTCGCGACCGCCATCATGCACTCGGCCGGTCGTCCGATCGACGCGTTCGTGGTGCGGAAGTCCGCGAAAACCCATGGGATGCAACGACTTATCGAAGGATCCGGGGTCACCGGGCAACGGGTGCTGGTGGTCGAGGACACCAGTACCACGGGCAACTCGGCGCTGACGGCGGTGCACGCGGTTCAAGACGCCGGCGGTCAGGTGATCGGGGTGGCCACCGTGGTGGACCGCGCCACCGGCGCCGCCGAGGCCATCGAAGCCGAGGGATTGCCCTACCGCAGCGTGTTGGGCCTTGCCGATCTGGGGCTGGACTAGGCGGCGTCGTGGCACCTGAGTCTCTCGGGAAGAGGACACGCTTTTTGCCCGCCGTCCGAGCGACAAAACTGGTTGTCGTCCTGTGAGACGGGCAAAACGTCGACTATCCACACCAGCGGCCAGTGTGGCGCATGTGACTGCACTGACGCGGCTGATGCGGTTTTGCGTTGCGCTGGTCTGCCTGGCGGGCTGCTCGGATTCCAATCACCACGTTCGCCCCTATGGCGCCCAGGGCGCGCAGCTAGGCGAAACGCTGGGGTTGCTGGGCTGGAACATCTCGGTGTCGAACCTGCGCTGGGACGACGACTATGTGCTGGTCGACATCGACGCCGCGCCAACGGATCCCAAGGCGCCGCACGCCAAGCCCGAAGAAGTGCGCTTCGGGCTTTACGGCGCGCTGGCACATCCAATGGAGGCGGACGGGCTGGGCAGCTGCGATGGGGCGATAGCCAAGGTGCACGACATCAGCTCGCCGCTATCGGCGCCCCCCGACCGGCTCACGGGTACGGTCTGCCTGGGCCCGCTGAAGGACCGCAGCGCGGTCCGCGGGGTGTACGCCTACTCGCCGCGCGACCGGATACCGAAAACCACGGCCGCCTATGGCGCAGCTTTTCCGGTCGGGTTGCTGCCGACTAACGGCAGCGACACGGGCGTGGAGCTCAAGACCACCAGCCTGACGGCCTGGCGCGCCGACGGCGCCCCGGTGACCAAGGCGCAGCTCGGAGACCCGGCGGCGTTCGCCGGCAACGGCTACATGCTGCTGGGGCTTGAGGCCGACGCCATCGCGGCCCGCTACCGCGACGAGTCCGCGGCCCGCGGCGGCCCGATGATGCTGCTCGCTTCGCCGACCCTGCACGGCAAGGGACTGAACCCGGCCTGCGCGGCGTACGGGGCCTCGGTGCTGATCCTGCCCGACGCGTCGCTGGACGCGGTGCGCGTCGACGCGTCGCTGTGCACTCAGGGTGAGATCAACGAGGCGCTGCTGTACGCGACGGTGGCGATCGCCGGCACGCACGCTGGTGTCTGGACCGTCAAGTGAGCGAACCCGGACCCACCGAATGGGGCGCGCCGTCCGCCGGTGTCGGGCCCTGGGAAGGCGAACTCCCCGACGACCCACGCTACGACCCAGTTCTGTTGCGCGACGGCGACACTCGCAACGTCGTCGACGCGTACCGGTACTGGACCCGGGACGCGATCATCGCCGACATCGACGGCCGTCGCCACCCGCTGCACATCGCGATCGAGAACTTCGGCCACGACGCCAACATCGGCTCGGTGGTGCGCACCGCCAATGCGTTCGCCGTCGACACCGTGCACATCGTCGGGCGCAGGCGCTGGAATCGCCGCGGTGCGATGGTGACCGATCGCTATCAACGGCTGCTCCATCACGACAGCACCGCTGAACTTTTCGACTTCGCCGCGGGCGCCGGGTTGACCGTGGTGGCGGTAGACAACGTCCCCGGGGCCGCGCGGCTGGAGCAGACCACGCTGCCGCGGGAATGCCTCTTGGTGTTCGGTCAGGAAGGTCCCGGCATCACCGACGACACCCGGACGGGCGCGGCGATCACGATGTCGATCGCCCAGTTCGGCTCCACGCGCAGCATCAACGCCGGTGTTGCGGCCGGGATCGCGATGCACGCCTGGATCAGGCAGCACGGGGACATGGGCCGCGCGTGGTAGGCGCATCGAGTGTGCGCTGACGGTTTCCAGTGTGCGCTGACGGTGAGAATCGGGCGATTTCCCAGCCATAGACGCACACTCGATGCGAAGCCGGCGGGCTGAGGCAGGATCGAAGGCATGGAACAGGTATGGGCGAACCGGGCGGCCACCACCGAAACCGCCGTCACCCAAAGGCACCTGAAGCGACTCTGGGCGCTGCCGGGAACGCAGTTGGGAGTGGTGTCCTGGCCGTCGGTCCGCAAGGACCGGCTGTTCGGCACTTGGCACTACTGGTGGCAGGCCCATCTGCTGGACTGCCTGATCGACGCGCAGCTGCGTGACCCGCAGCCGGAACGGCTCGTCAAGATCAACCGGCAGATCCGCTCGCACCGGGTGCGCAACAACTTCTCGTGGACCAACAACTACTACGACGACATGGCGTGGCTCGCGCTGGCGCTGGAACGCGCCGCCCGGCTTGCGGGTGTCGAGCGCCGCCGCGCACTCTCCAAGCTCGCCGACCAGCTCGTCAAGGCATGGGTGCCGGAGGACGGCGGCGGGATCCCGTGGCGCAAGCAAGACCAATTCTTCAACGCCCCGGCCAACGGGCCCGCGGGGATTTTCCTGGCCCGCTACGGGGACCGGCTGAAGCGCGCCGAGCAGATCGGTGACTGGATCGACCGAACGCTGATCGACCCGGAGACCCACCTGGTGTTCGACGGCATCAAGGCCGACTCGCTGGTGCGCGCCCAGTACACGTACTGCCAGGGCGTCGTGCTCGGGCTGGAGACCGAACTGGCGGCCCGCACCGGCGCGGAGGCCCGACAGCGGCACGCCGCACGGGTGCACCGCCTGGTCGCGGCCGTCAAGGACCACATGGCGCCGTCGGGTGTGTTGCAGGGCAGCGGTGGCGGGGACGGCGGCCTGTTCTCCGGCATCACCGCGCGCTACCTCGCGCTGGTCGCCACCACGCTGCCGGGTGAGTCCGCCGACGACGCCGTCGCCCGCGACACCGCGCGCAACATAGTGCTGGCCAGCGCGAAATCGGCGTGGGACTACCGGCAAACGGTGGAGGGGTTGCCGGTGTTCGGGTCCTTCTGGGACCGCGACGCCGAGCTGCCCACCCCGGCCGACGAGGGCCAACAGGCGCAGTTCGTTGCGGGCGCGGTGAGCAGTTCCGAGGTCGCCGAACGGGACCTATCGGTGCAGCTGTCCGGTTGGATGCTGATGGAGGCGGCCTGCAGCGTCACCGAAGACTCACTCGGGTAGGACCAGCGGGTCCCGCTCGTCTTCGTTTTCCTTGGCCTGCACCGTTGAGCTGCGGCGTCCGCGATAGCCGCGCCAGGCGGCGATCATCGCCGGGATCATCGACACGAAGAGGATGGCCAGGATGATCTTTTCCAGGTTCTGGTGCACGAACGGCGCGGTGCCGAGGAAGTAGCCGGCGACCGTCACTCCGCCGCCCCAGAGGGTGCCGCCGACGATGTCGAACGCCAGATACACCGGATAGCGCATGTAGGACACCCCGGCCACCACCGGCGTGAACGTTCGCACGAAGGGCATGAACCGGGCCAGGATGATGGCCATCGGCCCGTACTTCTCGAAGAAGGCGTGCGACTCGGTCACGTAGTGCTTTTTGAAGAACCGGGAGTCTTCCTTTTTGAACAGCGCCGGCCCGATCCGGCGCCCGATGAAATACCCGGTCTGGTCACCGAGGATGGCGACGACCGCGACGGCCGGCGCCAGGACCCAAATGTCGAGCGTGCCCTGCGCGGCCAGCAATCCGCCGGTGAACAGCAGCGACTCACCCGGAAGCAGCGGGAACAGCAGCCCAGTCTCCACGAAGACGATGACGAGGATGGTCGGTAGTATCGCCGACGCGAATAGACCCTGGGGGCCGATCCAGAACATCGGGTCGAGGATGCTCCCCGAGGCCAGCACGGTGGTGCTCATGATGCTTCAACATACCGGCGTTGCCATACTGAGCTGACCCAGTCGTCAGGAAGGAAGTTCATGCCTATCGCAACGCCCGAGATCTACGCGGAGATGTTGGGCCGCGCCAAGGAGAACTCTTACGCCTTCCCGGCGATCAACTGCACGTCGTCGGAGACCGTCAACGCCGCGATCAAGGGCTTCGCCGACGCCGGCAGCGACGGCATCATCCAGTTCTCCACCGGTGGTGCGGAGTTCGCGTCCGGCCTCGGGGTCAAGGACATGGTGGCCGGTGCGGTCGCGCTGGCCAAGTTCACCCGTTCGATCGCGGCCCATTACCCGATCAACGTCGCGCTGCACACCGACCACTGTCCCAAGGACAAGCTGGACACCTACGTGCGTCCGCTGCTGGCGATCTCGGCCGAGCGGGTCGCAGCCGGCAAGAATCCGCTGTTCCAGTCACACATGTGGGACGGGTCCGCGGTCCCTCTCGACGAGAACCTGACCATCGCCCAGGAGCTGCTCAAGGCGGCGGCGGCCGCCAAGATCATCCTGGAGGTCGAAATCGGCGTGGTCGGCGGCGAAGAAGACGGCGTCGAGGGCGCGATCGACGACAAGCTCTACACCACCCCGGAGGACTTCGAGAAGACCGTCGACGCGCTGGGCCACGGCGAGCACGGCAAGTACCTGCTGGCCGCGACATTCGGCAACGTGCACGGCGTCTACAAGCCCGGCAACGTCAAGCTGCGCCCCGACATCCTGGCCCAGGGTCAGAAGGTCGCGGCGGCCAAGCTCGGATTGGCCGATGACGCGAAGCCCTTCGACTTCGTGTTCCACGGCGGTTCGGGCTCGGATAAGTCGGAGATCGAAGAGGCGCTGCGCTACGGCGTGGTGAAGATGAACGTCGACACCGACGCCCAGTACGCGTTCACCCGCCCGATCGCCGCCCATATGTTCACCAACTACGACGGCGTGCTCAAGGTCGACGGCGAGGTCGGCAACAAGAAGGTGTACGACCCGCGCAGCTACCTCAAGAAGGCCGAGGCCTCGATGACCGAGCGGGTCATCGAGGCGTGCAACGACCTGCACTGCGCCGGGAAGTCAGTCAGCGCTTAGCCGCTGGGGGACTGGCAGACCTTCCACTGATCGTCGCGGAACTGTAGGTCCAGGCTGCGCGTGGACCGCAGCTGCGGGTCGTACGCCATGAACGTGGTGACGTTGGCTTCGGCGTGCTGGCCGTTGACGACGACCTGGTCGATGCTGGCGATCACCGGAAATTGTCTGGCCATTGACACCCGCTGGTAGGTCTCGCCCCACGAGTGCTCGTCGTAATCGACGTAGCCATCTCGGGTGGCGCCACATGTGATGCTGCGCAACGTTTTCAGGTCGCCTCGTTGCACCGCGACGTCGAAGCTTTGGATGGTCTGACGCACCTTGTCTTCCGGCGAGGACGACGCGCTTTTATGCCGGGTCAGCAGCACCGTTCCCAGGATCGCGATCGCGGCCAAGGCCAAGACGATCACCACGATCGCCAGCACCCAGCCCCAGTTGTATTGCCGCGAGGTCGGCAGCTTCATGCCCCGCCGCGGCGGGATCGATTGTGGTGTAGCTGTTTTCGGACCCGCCGCGGGTCCTGCCGGGGGATGTGCGTGAGGCGGCCCCGCCGGGGGCGCCCCGGCGTGCGGCGGCGGGCCGGGCGGAACCGCTGGCGGCGCAAAGACTTCCGTCGCCGGTTCGGGAGGTGTCGCGATGATCGCGGTCTCCTTGGCGTCGAAGCCGGGCGCGGTAAACCGGCGTTCGCGCGGTTGTTCCTCGCGTCTCTGCTCCGGTTCACCTTCGCGATCGGGTTGGATCACCACGGTCTCGGTCTCTGAGTCGTGGGGCACTAGAGGCTGGGCCTCGGTGAGCTCTTCGTCGCGGTCGGGCTCGGGTGGATTAGGCATGTGTGCGGCTGTCCTCCGCTATCGAGTCGGTAGTGCGAGCTTAGCGACCCAAGGCAACGCGGCAGAATGGTCAACCATGACGCCGATGGGTGACCTTCTAGGACCTGATCCGATTCTGCTGCCCGGTGACACCGAAGCCGAGGCCGAGCTGGCGGCCGACGAGAACCCGGCCATCGTCGCCGCCGCGCACCCGACGGCGTCGGTGGCCTGGGCGGCGCTCGCCGAGGAGGCGCTGGCCGACGACAAGGCCGTCACCGCCTACGCCTACGCGCGCACCGGCTACCACCGGGGGCTGGACCAGCTGCGCCGTCACGGCTGGAAGGGTTTTGGTCCGGTCCCGTATTCGCACGAACCCAACCGGGGCTTCTTGCGGTGCGTGGGGGCTCTGGCACGGGCCGCCGACACCATCGGCGAGACCGACGAGTTCCGGCGCTGCCTGGACCTGCTCGACGATTGCGACCCCGAGGCCCGCAAAGCGCTCGGCCTCTAGAAGGTCTGCTCGCAGTGCCCGGTGCCGTCCGGGCACTCGATCTGGACGGTGGCGTGGTCCAGCCCGCGCTCGTGCAGCACCGCGCGCGCGTCGCTCAGCACCCGGGCCGAGTCGGCGGCGCTCCTCAGATGCGCGGTGCACATGTCCTTACCGGGCGACAGAGTCCACACGTGCAGGTCGTGCACCTCGGTCACGCCGTCGACGGCGCCCAGCGCCGTGCGCAGCTCCTCGACGTCGATGTGGGCCGGCGACGACTCGGACAGGATCCGCAACGCCGCCCGGGCCAGCGAGATCGCGCGCGGTAGCACCCACAGCGCCACCAGGATCGCGACCACTACGTCGGCGTAGGGCCAGTGCGTGGTGACGGTCACGATGCCGGCGATCAGCACCCCGATGCTGCCGACGGTGTCCGCGACGACCTCCATGTAGGCGCCCTTGACCGCCAGGCTGTCCTCGGAATGCGAACGCAGCAGCAGCGCCACCGCGAAGTTCGCGGCCAGGCCGGCCAGCGCCACCACGATCATCGGCACGCCGGGGACCGCCGGCGCTTCCTTGAGGCGTTCGATGGCCTCGTACAGGATGAACAGCGCGACCCCGACCAGCAGTGCGGCGTTGGCGACCGCGGTGAACACCTCGGCGCGATGCCAGCCAAAGGTGCGCGCTGGTGACGAGCTGCCCCGCTTGGCCAGCATGACAGCGGCCAGTCCCATGAACACGGCCACCACGTCGGTGAGCATGTGTCCGGCGTCGGCCAGCAGAGCGATCGAGTTGATCAGCAGCGATGTGGTGAGTTCGACGACGAAGAACGTCGCCAGGATGCCCGCGGCGACGATCATGCGGGGGATCATCCGAGACGCCGGGGCCCCGTCCGAGGCCTCGGCCGGGGTGTGACTGTGACCGGCGCCCATGCGCTGTAATATATGCGTATTAACGCATATATCGCAAGGGTCAGATCCAGCGCCGCCAGATCCGGGTCAGCGAGTCGCCCCAGCCCACCAGCACCTGCGGCACCCCGGAGAAATCGAAGAACCACAGCACGACCCCGAAGACCCACGGGCTGGCCGCTAACAGCACGAACAGCAGGATGAAGAAGCCGTACTGCTTGGCCGGTGTCAGCGCCCGCTGCGTCTCGGGACTCAAGTGCGGTTCCAGGGCGTCGTATCCGTCCAGGCCCGGGATGGGCAGCAGATTCAGCAACACCGCGGTGAGCTGCAGGAAGCCCAGGAAGGCCACTCCCGACCAGAGCACCAGGTGGTCCCGGTCGTAGAGCAACCGGGTCAGCGTCAGCAGCAGCACCGCCAGTATCAGATTGGCCGCCGGGCCGGCCAGGCTGACCAGGGTGCGGCGCCTCGGGCTCATGAACCACGTCCGCAGGTAGACCGCGGCACCCGGCAGGCCGATGCCGCCTAGCGCGATGACGATCATCGGCAGCAGCAGCGACAGTGCGGGATGGCTGTAGCGGCGTGGATCCAAGGTCAGGTATCCGCGCACCTCGGCGTCGTGGTCGCCGAATCGCCACGCGGTCAGTGCGTGCGCGAATTCGTGCAGGCACAGTGACACCAGCCAGCCGGCGATCACAAACGTGAACACCCCGGCGTAGGCCATCGGCCGCACGCTGTCCCCGGCCAACCAGGCCATGGCGCCCCCCACCGCCATCAACGCGATGAGGCCTAAAAACAGCGGGCTGGGCCGCACCGATTCGCGCACCCAATGAAGTTACCTGACCAACAGCCAGCCCTCGACGCTGCGTTAGAACCACTACGTGAGATTTAGCCGGTCTGTGACGTTATGGGCGCGTCCGATGATTTTCTTTCGCCGCCATTATCACGCCACCCGATAATGACACAAGGCACCTATAAGCGAGTCGCCTTGACAATCCCGCGGCGGTCCGGGTGGCGATGTCGTCGTCGGCGGTGGCGGTGGTCAAATCTTCGCTCTCAGCCTTGATTTCGGTCGAGTCGCCTGGCCTTGGGGTGAGCCGCGTAGGCTGCCGGGTATGGGCCCGAAGTGGGAGTACAGCTGGTTTAACACCGGTTGGCATCACGATGTCAACACAGTACTCGCGCAGGCTATGGGACAAGCGAATTATCTTGGCGAAGATAGGTGGGAGATAATTACTTTTCAAATACGAGAAAAGGGCGATGAAGTCTCAATAGTCGCTATGCTGAAGCGTCCTCGATCGCCTTCGGTCGATGATGTTTCGCCGGTTCGCGCTCTCGAAGGTTCGGATGCGTCGGCCCCAGATGGGGAAGAGCTTCTACCCGCCAACACCACAGCCGGGCGTTCTCGATCCAAGAGCCGCAGAGGAATCCGGTCCAAGTAGCCAGCACGTCCGACGCTGAAATGTGCTCCGTTTGTCGGTGATTTGCAACCTCGTCTGGATAGCTTTGGGATAGCTTTGAGTTTGTCCAGCGCGTCCACACCGTCGGGTAGTCGACTACGCATGTGCGGGCGCGAGCTCGCTGAAACGATTGTCTCAACCCCGCCCAGGGCCGGGCGGGGGGATCAACAGTCGAGGTGAAATATGAACAGCCCGACTCGTCTTGCGACCTCTTCCGATGCTGCGACTTCAGGTCGGCACCGCGCGAAGCGTTTTTCCCGGCGGACGGCGCGTTGCAATCCGGCCGTTCGTCAAAGAGCCAGCACACCAATCGATTTCAGTTCCATCGTTCTTTTCTGCGGTGTGTGTATCGAAACCGGCTGCGCGAGAGAAGCCACCCACCAAACCAGGGACGGCCTGTGCGGTTGCGACCAACACATCCAAGAGCTTGAACAAGACGGCCGCGCCGCCCTGCGCCGACAACGACCCGGCTACCGCACCAACAGCCAGCCTTCGACGTTGCGATAGAACGTCGAGCGCCTCGCCGCGCGGGGCGCCTGGACGCCGTCGCGGATCACGGCGACACCGGTGCTGCCCAGCTGCACCGCGCGCCCGGTGATCCACCGGCGCCTGCCGTGCACCCTGGCCCGCAGGCCCGGCAGCGACGCCGTCGGCTCGATGTGCACGCCGGCCACGTCGCCGTCAAAGAGCAGGAAGTCGTCGACGATCGCCTCACCGTGTAGCGGCGGCCCGTCGGCGGGCACCCACTGGGCGTTCCCGACGATCACCGACCCGGTCTCGTCGCGGATCAGCGGTGTCCGCCCAGCCGAACCGTTCTGGACGCGCCGCGCTGCCCGGCGCCCGGCCGGTAGTCGGTAGGCCCGGGTCGCCGCGGTGCGCCGGCGCGGCACGTAGGCCACCTCGACGTCCAGGCGCTCGGCGCGCAGCAGCCGGCCCAGCACCGCGGCCAGATCTGCGTCGCCGCCCACCACCACCAACCGCCGGTACGGGCCGATCGCGGCATCTATTGCGGCAATATCGGCCGGACCAGCAACCGCGTGGGCGGGCTGGCCGTCAAGGCTCCCGAGCCGGCGGGAGTCGAACAGCAACACCGCCACACTGGAAATCAAGAGACTCCTCGCAACCTGCTGGGATAGGGTGTGTCACCGGCTGGACAACCATTATTGTGGTGACCCGCTGCGCCCGGCTGCGCCGCGCTTGCGATCACCACAACCAAGCAGGGAGCATGTCATGCCGGCAATCGTCCTCATCGGCGCCCAATGGGGTGACGAGGGCAAGGGTAAGGCCACTGATCTGCTCGGCGGGCGCGTGCAGTGGGTGGTCCGCTACCAGGGGGGCAACAACGCCGGGCATACCGTCGTCTTGCCCACCGGCGAGAACTTCGCGCTGCACCTCATCCCGTCGGGGGTGCTGACGCCCGGCGTCACCAACGTCATCGGCAACGGCGTGGTGGTCGACCCCGGTGTGTTGCTCGACGAGCTGAAAGGCCTCGAAGATCGTGGCGTCGACACCTCCAAGCTGCTGATCTCCGCCGACGCGCATCTGCTGTTGCCCTACCACGTTGCCATCGACAAGGTCACCGAGCGCTACATGGGCAACAAGAAGATCGGCACCACCGGCCGCGGCATCGGCCCGTGCTACCAGGACAAGATCGCCCGCCAGGGAATCCGGGTCGCCGACGTGCTCGACCCCGGGTTGCTCACGCACAAGATCGAGGCCGCGCTGGAACTCAAAAACCAGATCCTGGTCAAGATCTACAACCGCAAGGCACTGGAGCCCGAGCACATCGTCGAGGCCCTGCTGGAACAGGCCGAAGGCTTCCGGCACCGCATCGCCGACACCCGGCTGCTGCTCAACAACGCCCTGGAGGCCGGCGAAACCGTGCTGCTGGAAGGGTCGCAGGGCACCCTGCTCGACGTCGACCACGGCACGTATCCGTTTGTGACGTCCTCGAACCCGACCGCGGGCGGCGCCGCCGTCGGCTCCGGCATCGGACCGACGCGGATCACCGCCGTGCTGGGCATCCTCAAGGCCTACACCACCCGGGTGGGCTCGGGCCCGTTCCCGACCGAGCTGTTCGACGAGAACGGCGAATACCTGTCCAAGACCGGCGGGGAGTTCGGCGTGACGACGGGACGACGGCGGCGCTGCGGTTGGTTCGACGCCGTCATCGCCCGCTACGCCACCCGGGTCAACGGCATCACCGACTTCTTCCTGACCAAGCTCGACGTGCTGTCCAGCCTGGAGACGGTGCCGATTTGCGTCGGCTATGACGTCGACGGGAAGCGCACCCCCGAGATGCCGATGACGCAAAGCGAACTGCACCGCGCCACGCCGATCTACGAAGAGCTGCCCGGCTGGTGGGAGGACATCTCGGACGCGCGGCAGTTCGACGACCTGCCCGCCAAGGCCCGCGACTACGTGCTGCGACTGGAAGAGCTTGCCGGAGCACATGTTTCGTGCATCGGCGTCGGTCCGGGACGGGATCAGACGATCGTGCGCCGCGACGTCCTGGCGGCCCGCCCGTGACAGACACCGGCCAGGATCCCGAAGAACTGGACCCCGAATATCACCACCACGGCGGGTTCCCGGAGTACGGCCTGGCGAACCCCGGCCCCGGTTTTGGCCGCTTCGTCGCTGCGATGCGCCGGTTGCAGGATTTGGCCGTATCCGCCGACCCCGGCGACGATGGGTGGGACGACGCGGCCGACCGCGCTGAGGCGCTGGTCGAGCTCTTGGACCCGTTCCGGGCCGCCGAAGGCACGGCGCCGGCCGGCCGCACGCCTGACTTGCCCGGCATGGGCAGCCTGCTGTTGCCGCCCTGGACGCTGACCAGGTACGCACCCGACGGCTGCGAAATGACGGGATATTTCAGCCGGTTTCACGTCGGCGGCAACATGGCGGTGCACGGAGGTGTGCTGCCGCTGCTGTTTGACCACATGTTCGGGATGGTTTCGCACGCGGCGGGTCGGCCGATCAGCCGCACGGCCTTCCTGCACGTGGACTACCGCAAGATCACTCAGATCGACACTCCGTTGGTGATGCGGGCACGGGTCACCAAGACCGAGGGCCGCAAGGCGTTCGTGTCCGCCGAATTGGTCGATGCGAGCGAGACCGTGTTGGCCGAGGGCAACGGCCTGATGGTGCGATTACTGCCCGGCCAGCCTTGACCGAGTCCACCAGCCCCCGGGTGATGCTGCTGGGTTCGGGTGAGCCCAGCCGGGAGTTGGCGACCGCTTTGCGGTGCCTCGGCGCGGAGGTGATCGTCGTCGCTGACGGCACCGCTGACGCCGATCCGGCGGCGGTGTCGGCCGAATTGGCAAGGCTGGAACCCGATTTCGTGGTGACCGTCACCGACTCCATCTCCGCTGAGACCCTGGCGGCCGTGGAGGCCGTCGAGGCGATCCTGGCTGGAACCAACGACGAGTTCACCGAGCTGGTACCCAACGCCCGCAGTGTCCGGCTCACCACCGATCGGGAGGCCCTGCGCCGGCTGGCCGCCGACGAGCTGGGCCTGCCCACCGCGCCGTTCTGGTTCGTCGGGTCCGTCGGCGAGCTCAAGGACGTCGCCGCCGATGCCGGGTTTCCGTTGGTGCTGAAGACGGCCGGCCAGCGGCAGGTGGTCGCGGGGCCCGACGATATCGAACTGGCCTGGCATCTGGCGGTGGGTCAGGCGTCTCAGCGCGTGTTGGTCGAAACCGCGGTCGACGTCGAATTCGAGATCAGCCTGCTGGCCGTCCGCACCGACGGCCTGGCGGGTCCGGTGCTCGAGTTCTGCGCGCCCATCGCCCATCGCGGCGGGGAGTCCTGGCAGCCGCAGGAGCTCACCCCAGCTGCCGCTGACGCCGCCAAGTCGGTCGCCGCGCGCGTCGTCAAGGCGCTCGGCGGCCGCGGCGTGTTCAGCGTCGAGTTGATGATCAACGGCGACGAGGTGTACTTCGCCGAGGTGACCGCGTGCCCCCACCCGAGCGCCTGGGTGACGCTGCGCAGCCAGCGGCTTTCGGCGTTCGAACTGCAGGCTCGCGCCACACTGGGGCTTCCGGTGGACACCATGATGGTGTCGCCTGGAGCCGCCCGCGTGCTGAACCCCATGAATGCCGAAGCCCCTCCGCCGAGCGCTGATGCGCTGACCGCGGCGCTGGGCGTGCCGGAAAGCGATGTCCGGGTGTCGGGTACTCCAAAACTGGTGGCGCTGGCTACCGCACCGGATATCGGGACAGCCCGCGACCGCGCCCGGCAAGTCGCGGCCGCGCTGAATATGCGAGACTCACGCGGGTGAGCTACGCAGGAGATATCACGCCAGAGCAGGCCTGGAAGCTGCTCAGCGACAACCCGCAGGCGGTCCTGGTCGACGTGCGTACCGACGCCGAATGGCGCTTCGTTGGTGTGCCCGACCTGTCCAGCCTGGGCCGGGACGTGGTGTACATCGAGTGGAACACGTCCGATGGGCGGCGCAACGAGAACTTCCTCGCTGAACTGCAGGACCAGGTCCCGTCGGGTGCGGGGGAGCGGCCGGTGATTTTCCTGTGTCGCTCGGGCAACCGATCCATCGGCGCGGCCGAGGTCGCGACCGAGGCCGGGATCGCCCCGGCCTACAACGTGCTCGACGGCTTTGAAGGCCAGCTCGATGCCCACGGCCACCGCGGTGACACCGGCTGGCGAGCGATCGGATTACCGTGGAGGCAGGGGTGACCGACCAGCCCTCGGTCCGCACGCCCAAGGAGCTTCCCGACGGCGTCCGACCGGCCACCATCGGTGTGCGCGGCGGGTTGCTGCGGTCCGGGTTCGAAGAGACCGCCGAGGCGATGTTTTTGACCTCCGGCTACGTCTACCCGTCGGCGGCTGTCGCGGAGCAGTCCTTCACGGGCGAGCTGGACCACTTCGTCTACTCGCGCTACGGCAACCCGACCGTGACCATGTTCGAGGAGCGGTTACGCCTGATCGAGGGGGCGCCCGCGGCCTTCGCCACCGCGAGTGGCATGGCCGCGGTGTTCACCTCGCTGGGCGCGCTGCTGGCCGCCGGTGACCGGCTGGTCGCCGCGCGCAGCCTGTTCGGGTCGTGTTTCGTGGTGTGCAACGAGATCCTGCCGCGATGGGGCGTGGAGACCGTCTTCGTCGACGGCGACGACCTGGCGCAATGGGAGCAGGCGCTGTCCGACCCCTCCAAGCCGACTCGAGCAGTGTTCTTCGAAACGCCGTCGAACCCGATGCAGTCGCTGGTGGACATCGCCGCCGTGACCGAAATGGCCCACGCCGCGGGCGCAAAGGTGGTGTTGGACAACGTTTTCGCCACACCGCTGCTGCAGCAGGGCTTCCCGCTCGGGGTCGACGTGGTGGTGTATTCCGGCACCAAGCACATCGACGGCCAAGGGCGGGTGCTGGGCGGCGCGATCCTCGGCGATAAGGAGTACATCGACGGTCCGGTGCAAAAGCTGATGCGGCACACCGGTCCGGCGATGAGTGCCTTCAATGCCTGGGTGTTACTGAAAGGCCTTGAGACGCTTGCTGTTCGGGTGGAGTACTGCAATTCCTCGGCGTACCGAATCGCCGAGTTCCTGGAGGGCCATCCGGCGGTGCGTTGGGTGCGTTACCCGTTCCTGGACTCGCATCCGCAGTTCGACCTGGCCAAGCGTCAGATGACCGGCGGTGGGACGGTGGTCACCTTCGAGCTCGACACCGCCGACGGCACAGCCAAGCATCGAGCTTTCGAGCTGTTGGACAAGCTGCGGCTGATCGACATCTCCAACAACCTCGGCGACGCCAAATCGCTAATCACCCACCCGGCCACCACAACTCACCGGGCGATGGGCCCGGAGGGCCGCGCCGCGATCGGGCTCGGTGACGGCGTGGTCCGCATCTCGGTCGGGCTGGAAGACACCGACGACCTGATCGCCGATATCGACCGGGCGCTGAACTAACCGGCTGCCTTCTCGGCCGCTTCGATACGTTCTGCCGCCGCCAGTGACCCCTCTTGCGCTTGCTTCTCCACCCAGTCCACCACCGGGCGGGCGTACATCATCTGGCTGGTGATGGCCATTTGGCCGCGGGTGCGGCCCAGGAAGGAGATGCCCCAGGAGAACATGGCGGCGATGCGATTGCGGTGGCCGACCAGGTAGTACAGGTGCAACGCCAGCCACGCCAACCAGGCGAAGAAGCCACCGAACTCGAGCTTGCCGACCTGCGCGACGGCACTGTAGCGCGAGATGGTCGCCATGCTGCCCTTGTCCAGGTACTTGAACGGCTTGCGGGCGGCTGGGTCGTCATGTCCTTTCAGGGCGTGCTTGATCAGCGTGGTGGCGTAGTGCGCCCCCTGGATCGCCCCCTGCGCCATCCCGGGCACGTCAGGAACAGACATCAGATCACCGATGACAAAGACGTGCGGGTGGCCCTTCACGGTGAGGTCAGGCTCGACGATTACCCTTCCGGCACGGTCGGTTTCGGTTCCGTCGGACTGTTCGGCGATCATCTTGCCGAGCGGGCTGGCCGCGACGCCGGCCGCCCACACCTTGCACGCGCAATCAATCCGGCGTTCGCCGCCATCCTCCGCTTTGATGGAGATGCCCTTGTAGTCGACCGCGGTCACCATCGCGTTGAGCTGGACCTCGACATCCAACTTCTCCAGCCGACGCTGTGCGATCAGACCGAGCTTCTTGCCCATCGGCGGCAATACCGCCGGCGCGGCGTCGAGCAGGATGACCCGGCAGTCGCTGGGTTTGATGGTGCGAAACGCCCCGGCGAGCGTGCGATCGGCGAGTTCCACGATCTGCCCGGCCACCTCGACGCCCGTCGGTCCGGCGCCGACTATGACGAACGTCAGGCGACGTTGCCGCTCGGCCGGGTCGGTGGCGACCTCGGCGGCCTCAAACGCGCCGAGGATGCGCGCCCGCAGCTCGAGGGCGTCGTCGATGCTCTTCATGCCGGGCGCGAAGGCGGCGTAGTCGTCGTGGCCGAAGTAAGACTGCTGCGCGCCGGCGGCCACGATGAGGCTGTCGTAGGGCGTCACCGTCTCCATGCCCATCAGGTGCGACGTGACCGTTCTCGCCGCCATATCGATCGCGTCGACCTCGCCCCACAACACCCGGACGTTCTTCTGCTTGCGCAGGATCAGCCTGGTGGTGGGGGCGACATCGCCCTCGGACAGGATTCCCGTCGCCACCTGATACAGCAACGGCTGGAACAGGTGTGTCGTCGTCTTTGAGATCAAGGTGACGTCGACATCGGCCCGTTTGAGCGCTCGAGCCGCGTTCAGGCCGCCGAATCCGCTTCCAATGATGACGACGCGATGGCGTGACATACCGCTGATTGTCTAATGCCGGCCCGGACACTGCCAAAAGGTTGCCGCGGGTGGCCCGCTGCATCGCAATTATGTTCGATAAGCGCCGGCTGGACGTCTCACCGATGGTGGATTGTGTGCGAGCAGGGGCCACTTCCCCACCCCGGAAGGTGGTTGGGTGTCATGCTTTGGGATCACCCGTCTTACTTCGGAGGAGCGATGGGTCCTGAAGAGGTTGTGCGAGCGCAGTTGAGCGCGTGGGCGACGCTGGACGCCGAAAAGATCCTGAGCTATTTCCACGACCAGGCGGTGTTGATAGATCCGACAGGGGCTTATCGCGGCCTGGCCGAGGTCCGTTGGTGGGTTCAGGAACATGTCGGTCGTATGGACCATGCGGAGCTCGAAGTCATAAAAGTCGCGGTCAACGAGAGCCTTGTGATGGTGGAACGTTTCGACCGCTTCATCTATGACGGCAAGAACGTGTCTGCTCGGTGCATGGGAGCTTTCGAGGTGGTCGGCGACAAGATAGTTGCGTGGCGCGACTATTTCGATATGCCCCATTAGGCGCCACGGTTCACGTCGCGTCGGCCCACGCCGTGCCAGGGACTTCGTGCGCGCAAAACCAGTCCGCTCGGTGCGGCAGCCTCGGCTTTCGGCTTTCGAGCCGATATTTGCCAAATCCCTTGCCGCCGCGTCGTTCACGGCCACGTGGAGGCGGTGTTGTTCTTGTAGTTCCCGTTGAGCCGGTCGCAGAAGTCGGAGTTCGTGCCGGCGAGCAAGACGGCATAGTCGCCGCCTTGCTTGTTAAAGGTCAGCGGGGGATAAGTCCACCCCATGTTGCACATTGACATGGTGCTGCCCGCCGAAGGCCGTCGCCAATTGGACATCTCGCAGGTTTTCATCGCGTCGGTGTTCGGGTACGCGCTTTTAGCGATGACCAGCATCGCACCGCCCCACAGCCCATCGTTGCGCCGGTAGGCCCGCGCCCCGAAGCCCGCGTTGTTCTGCTGACAGCTCATCGCTCGTTGCAACGCCATGAAGGGGCCGGCGAGATCGCGATTTGTGACAGCGGCTGCGGCCGCGATGAATTGAGCCGCGTCCGGGCCGTCCACCTCTTGAACATTAGGATCGTTGAGGCTTTTGAGTTGCTGCGACATCTGCGGCGCGGCCCCGCCACCACCGATGATCGGTCCGCCGTTGGTGGACGCCATCGCGGGCAGCGTGACGGGGTCGGCGACTGCGACGGGAACTGCGCAGGCCAAAACCACGCCACACGCTGCGATCCCGATCCCGATCCGATACGTGATGAATCCCATCGCTATACCTCCCATTTCAGCGGAAGGCGTCGCTGCCGGTGAACGCCTGGCCCAGCACGAGCTGATGCATCTCCGGTGTGCCTTCGTACGTCAGCACCGACTCCAGGTTGACCATGTGCCGAATCACGGGGTACTCCAGCGAAATTCCGTTGCCGCCCAATATCGTTCGGGCCGTCCGGCAGATCTTGATCGCTTCGCGAGTGTTGTTGAGCTTGCCGAAGCTGACCTGCTCGGGACGCAGCCCGCCGCTGTCTTTGAGGCGACCGAGGTGCAGCGACAGCAGCTGGCCTTTGTGTAATTCGACCGCCATGTCGACCAGTTTCGCCTGCGTCAACTGGAATCCAGCGATCGGACGGCCAAATTGGGTGCGCTGCGTCGAGTAATCGAGCGCGGACTGCCACGCCGCGCGCGCCGCTCCCATCGACCCCCAAATGATTCCGTACCGCGCTTCCGACAGGCAGGATAACGGCCCCCGCAGGCCCTTAGCCTCGGGCAGCATCGCGTCGGCGGGCAACCGCACGTCGTCGAGCACCAGTTCGCTGGTGATCGAGGCGCGCAGCGAGAGCTTGTGGTGAATCGTGTTGGCGGTGAAACCCCGGGTGTCGGTCGGCACGACAAAGCCCCGAATTCCGTCATCGGTAGCAGCCCACACGATCGCGACGTCGGCCACCGAGCCATTGGTGATCCACATCTTGCGACCGTTGATCACCCAGTCCGAACCGTCGCGGCGCGCCCGGGTCTTCATCGCCGCCGGGTCGGATCCGACGTCGGGCTCGGTCAGTCCGAAGCACCCGATCAGGTCGCCCGCGGCCATGCCGGGCAGCCACTGTTGCTTCTGCTCCTCGGAGCCGAAGTTCCAGATGGCGAACATCGCGAGCGATCCCTGCACCGAGACCATCGACCGGACGCCGGAGTCGGCGGCCTCCAGTTCGGTGCAGGCCAGGCCGTAGTGCACGGCCGAGGCGCCGCCGCAGCCGTAGCCGTGCAGGTGCATGCCGAGCAAGCCGAGTTCGCCGAACTGCTTGCCCAGTTCCCGCACCACGGGAAGGTCGCCGGCCTCGAACCATTCGGCGACGTACGGCGTGACGTTTTCGGCGCAGAACTTTCGCACGGTGTCGCGCACGGCGAGCTCGTCGTCGGACAGGGACGCGTCCAAGCCGAGCGGGTCGTCCCGGTCGAATGGGGGTGGTTTCGTGGTGCTCATAGAAATCATTCTGCCTTTAACCGGCCATAGTAAGTCCGCCGCTGACGCTGATCACCTGGCCGGTGATGAACGACGCGGCGTCGGACGCGAAGAACAGCACGGGCGCGGCGACTTCTTCGGGGCGGGCCAGCCTGCGAAACGGAATCGCTTTCACCAGAGCCTCTTTGAGTTTCTCGGGTTGGGCGTGGAACAGCGGCGTGTCGGTGGGTCCGGGGCATACACAGTTGACCGTGATGTGGTGGCGCGCCATTTCCCGGGCCAACGACTTGGTGAGTGCGATGACGCCACCCTTGGCGCCCGCATAGATGGTTTCGCCGGCGCTGCCGACGCGGCCGGCGTCGCTGGCCAGGTTGACGATGCGCCCGCCGGCCTGCGCCTCGATCATCCCGGGCAGAAACGCATGGCAGACATGCACCGGTCCCAGGTAGTTGATGGCTACCACTTTGTTGGCGAATTCCGGTGTGGCATTGAGGAATTGGTCTGTTCGGTCCCATCCGGCGGCGTTGACGACGACGGTGGGCACGCCCACCTCGGTGTGTGTCCGCTCCCGTAGGGCCTCGACTTGGGCGGGGTCGGCGACATCCACCGGCAACGCCGTGATCAGCCCGGGTTGCTGTTTGGCGGTGGCCGCTGCCGCCGCCGCGTCGAGGTCCGCGGCGATGACCCGGTCGCCCTGCGCGGCGAACGCCAGCGCTATCGCCTTGCCGATGCCCGATCCGGCACCGGTCACCACCGCGAGCCGGTGGTGTGAAGAGGCATTCATTTGCTGTCGAATGTAGGTTCGCCGCGGCGATGGGGTCAAGGATTGCGTAGTCTCGCTGCCATGCAAGGGCGTGCGCCGGCATGGCTGGCTGCAGACGTGGTCGGTGTGCTGGTGTTTTGCGCTGTCGGGCGGCGCAGCCACGCCGAGGGACTGTCCGTCACCGGCGTCGCGTCCACCGCGTGGCCGTTTCTGACCGGGACCGCCATCGGCTGGCTGGCGTCCCGCGGTTGGCGGCGACCCACGGCTGTGGCTCCCACCGGGGTGATCGTCTGGATCTGCACGGTGGCGGTCGGCATGCTGTTGCGCAAAGTCAGTTCGGCCGGCGTAGCGGCAAGTTTCGTGGTCGTGGCCGCATCGGTGACCGCCATACTGCTGCTCGGGTGGCGGGCGAGCGTAGGGCTGGCCTTGCGTCGCCGATGATGGCGGATCCGTTCGCCGAGCCGCTGGTCCGCGCTGCAAAAGTGGATTACTTCACCCGGTTACGCACACTCGATTTCTGGACCAGTCCCTCGCTGACGCCGGGCGGGCGGTGGCGCGGCGACGATCGTGACGTAGACATCAACCCGCGTTATCTCACCGCGACCCGGGTTTAAATAGTTAGGTGATGACCAGTTCGCAGCTGCAGTTTGTGCCGGCTGCGTTGGATGACGCGCTGGCGCAGCCGCTGTTTGACGAGCTGGCAGTCGAATATGCGGACCGCTACGGCAGCACGGCGCCGACGATAATGGAGTGGTTGAAAAGGGGCCCCGTCAGCGACTTCGCGCCGCCCGACGGCGGCATGCTGATCGGGTTGTTGGGCGGGCGGCCGGTCACCGGCGGCGGGTTCGTGCGACGAGACGCCGACACCGCCGAAGTGAAGAGGGTCTGGACAGACAGTGCGCATCGCCGCCGCGGTTTCGCCATGGCACTGTTGGCCGAGCTGGAAGCCCAGATCGCGGTCCGCGGCTACCGGAAGGTCTACCTGGTGACCGGCCACCGCCAGCCCGAGGCCGAGGAACTGTACGAGGCGACGGGCTACACCCGGCTGGCCGAGCCGCTGCCCACCTCGGGTCTGGTTCTTCCGATCGCGTTCGAGAAGTGGCTCCTATGACGGATCAGTTGCATCTGGCCGTCGCACTGGACGGGTACGGCTGGCACCCTCAGGCATGGCGCGCCACGCTGGCGTCGGGTGCTCCGTCGGTGCTCAGTGGTCGCTACTGGGCCGAGCTTGCCCGCACCGCCGAGCGCGGACTGCTTGACTTCCTCACCATCGACGACACCCTGATGGCGCAGCCGGGACGCCGCGAGCGGATCGATCCGAGGCGGCTGGCCGGTCGCGGTGACGCTGTGCTGGTGGCCGCCCGGATCGCGCCCGCGACACAGCACATCGGCTTGATTCCGGTGGCCACCGTCACCCACACTGAGCCGTTCCACATCTCCAAAGCCATTGCCACCCTTGACTATGTCTCGCACGGACGAGCGGGCTGGCAGCCACGGGTCAGTGTGACCACACACGAGGCGGCGCTCTTCGGCCGCCGAGACGGATCGCAGATTCCGCTTTTCGAGGAAGCCGTTGAGTTCGTCGACGTGGTGCGCCGGTTGTGGGACAGCTGGGAGGACGAGGCGCTGATCCGTGACGTGAGCACCGGGCGCTACGTCGACACGGACAAATTGCATTACATCGACTTCGCCGGAAAGTACTTCTCGGTCAAGGGGCCGTCGATCACACCACGGCCGCCGCAGGGCCAGCCGGTGGTGGCCGCACTCGCGCACGCCGGCCCCGTTTACGAATTCGCGGCGGTCAGCGCCGATCTCGTATTCATCACGCCCACCGACGACGCGTCACTGCGGGGGATCCTCGAGCAGGTGCACGGGCTGAAGGTGTTCGCGGATATGGTGGTGTCGTTCGGCGGCGACGCCGATTTCGGCTCCGACTGTCTCGTTATCTCCACGAGCGCAACAGAATTGGTGGATATGTTACTTCAATGGCAGCGGCTGGGCATTGACGGGGCGCGGTTGCGGCCGGCCGTTAACGCCACCGACCTCCCGGTGATCGTTGAGGAGGTAGTGCCGATGTTGCAGCGAGCGGGACGATTCCGCGCGGGCTACCAGCAGGGCGAAACGCTGCGCGCACGGCTCGGCTTACCGGCGGCGGCCAACCGGTACGCGGAGGGGAAAAAGTGATCCCGCTTTCGATCCTGGACCTGGCGCCGATCAGCGCCGGCGGCGACGCCGCCACGGCCTTGCGTAACACCGTCGATCTGGCCCAGCACGCCGAGCGGTGGGGCTTTCGTCGGTTCTGGATCGCCGAGCATCACTTCGTCGGAGTTGCCAGCTCGGCGCCGGCGGTGCTGATCGGTCAAATCGCGGCTGCTACCAACACCATTCGCGTGGGCGCCGCCGCCGTGCAGCTCGGCCACACCACGGCCACCGCGGTGGTCGAAAGTTTCGGGATGCTCGAGGCCTTTTATCCGGGCCGGATCGACTTGGGTGTTGGCCGCGGGCAGCGGCGCGACACCGGGTACAAGTCGGCGCGGCCGTCGGCCAAGAACCGTCCGCCGCGGCAGTGGCGCGAGGTCGACGGCGTGGTGATTCCGCTGCCGTTCGATCTGCGTGGGCTGCTCGACACCGAGCGGGTGCAGGCCACCATGGGAATCCTGCAACAACCCGAGGCGGTGGCGCCCGAGTTCGCCGAGCAGCTCGCCGACATCCTGGCGATGCTCGACGGCACTTACGAGGTCGAAGGTTTCGACGTGCACGTGGTGCCGGGCGAGCGATCCGGACTGGTGCCGTGGATCTTTGGCAGCACCAGAGGCCAGAGCGCCAGGATGGCCGGTGCGCATGGACTGCCGTTCGTCGCGAGCTATCACATCACTCCCGCGACCGCGCTGGAGGCGATCGAGGCATACCGTGACACCTTCGTCCCGTCGGCCACGCTGGAACGACCCTACGTCGTGGTCTCCGCCGACATTCTGGTTGCCGACGACAACGCCACCGCGAAGCATCTCGCCACCGGCTACGGGCAATGGGTGTATTCCATCCGCACTGGGGTGGGTGCCATGCCCTACCCGGATCCCGACGACTGCCCGCCGCTCACCGAGGAACAAATACCTGTCGTAAAGGACCGGCTGGAAACGCAATTCGTCGGCAATCCGGACGAAGTCGCAGAGCGACTGTCCGCGTTGCAGCGGCTGACCGATGCCGACGAACTCGTCGTCACTTCGGTTACCCACCGCCACGAGGACCGGATGCGTTCCCATCAGCTGATCGCGGAAAAATGGGGGCTGATCGATTGACCCGCAAACCAATCCACTTGGCCGCGCACTTCCCGGGCGTCAACAACACCACCGTGTGGACCGATGCCAGCGCGGGCAGCCAGATTGAGTTTGACTCCTTCGCGCACCTCGCCCGCACCGCCGAACGCGGATTGTTCGACTTCTTCTTCCTGGCCGAAGGTCTGCGGCTGCGGGAACACCGGGGCCGGATCTACGACCTCGACGTGGTGGGCCGACCGGATACCTTCACGGTGTTGGCCGCCCTGGCCGGCGTGACCGACCGGATCGGGCTGACCGGCACCATCAATACCACCTTCAACGAACCATTCGAAGTGGCAAGGCAATTCGCCACGCTGGACCATCTGTCCGATGGCCGCGCCGGATGGAACATCGTCACCTCGTCGGATGCATTCACGGGCGCCAACTTTCGGCGCGGCGGCTTTCTCGACCACGCCGACCGGTATTCTCGGGCCGAGGAGTTCCTCGTCGTCACGCAGAAGTTCTGGGACAGCTGGGAAGCCGACGCCGTTCTGGCGGATGTCGAAGGCGGGACGTATGTCGACTCGGATCGGATTCGCAGCGTCGAGTTCTCCGGCACTCAGTTCAACGTGCGCGGGTTCGCGTCACTGCCCACCGGGCCTCAGGGCCATCCAATTCTGTTGCAGGCCGGCGACTCTCCCGAGGGCCGGGCTTTCGGCGCCCGCCACGCCGACGCCCTCTTCACCCTGCACGGGTCGCTCGAAGACGGCCAACGCTACTACAACGACGTCAAGGGTAGGGCGAAGTCCTACGGTCGAGATCCCAACCAAATCAAGGTTTTTCCGGCCGCGACGTTCGTCCTCGGCGACAGCGCCGACGATGCCCAGGACAAAGCGTGGCGCATCCGCCATCAGCAGGTCAGCGGCGCGACGGCGATCGCGATGCTCGAGCAGGTGTGGGGCCGCGACCTGTCAGGATATGACCCGGACGGCCCGCTGCCCGAGTTCGACCCAGCCGGGGACACCGGCATCACGCAGGGCCGGGTGCGGCACGGCGACCCGGTCGCGGTGGCCCGCAGTTGGCGCGAACGCGCCCAGGCCGAGAACTTGTCGATTCGGGAGCTGGTCATTGCGGTCACCAGCCGGCAGCAGTTCGTGGGCACCGCCGCGCAGATCGCCGACGAGATCGACCGCTACGTCCAGGCCGACGCATGCGACGGATTCATCTTGGTGCCGCACCTGACACCGCACGGCTTGGACGAATTCGTCGACACGGTGGTGCCGCTGTTGCAGGAACGCGGCGCGTTTCGCACCGACTATGCGGGCGAGACGCTGCGCGAGCATCTGGGCCTAGCGGGCTAGCCCGGCCGCCGCGTCCGTCGCCTCGCGAATCGGACCCCGCCACACGTCGCCGTGACCGGGCAGCAAAATCTCGGTCTCCAGCAGCGCCAGCGCGTCCAGGCTGCGCAGGCTGGCCTGCTGGCTGTGGCTGAACACCTCCGGCAGCAGCTGCGGCCCGCGGTGCCGCAGCAGCGGATGACCGGTGACGAGCGCATCGCCGCTGACCAGCACACCGTCGACGAGATACGAGCAATGCCCGCTGGTGTGCCCCGGGGTGAAAATGGCCATCGGGTAGCCCGGCAGCTCGGCGGCCGTCTCGGCGGTCAACGGCCGTGCGGTGGGAATGCCCGCGCGGATCAGGCCGCCGCTGCGGACCACATGGGCGCCCCACACCGCCCAGCGGGGTCGCCAGATACGCAGCGCGACATCGAGAATCGAGGCCTGCTCGATGTACTCCCGCTTGGCGTGGCCCACCTCTTCGGCGTGGCAGTAGACCGGAGTGCCGTGCTCGTTGGCGAACCAGATCGCCGAGCCGAAGTGGTCGATGTGCGCGTGGGTCAGCAGGATCGCGTGCACGTCGCCCGCGTCGAAGCCGAGCTGGCGCAGCGATGCCAGCACGTCTTCGCGATCGCCGGGATAGCCGGCGTCGATCAACATCACGCCGGTGTCGTCGGTGACCAGCACCCAGTTCACCGCGCCGCCGCGGACCATATGCACGTTGTCGGTGACCTGAAAAAGGGTTGGCGCGGATGCCATGCCCGAGAGTCTAGGAGCGATCGCAAGCCCGGCGAAGCCGGGCACGGCGGGTCGCGACCGAGAGTTTAGGAGCGATCGCAAGCCCGGCGAAGCCGGGCACGGCGGGTCGCGACCGAGAGTTTAGGAGCGATCGCAAGCCCGGCGAAGCCGGGCACGGCGGGTCGCGACCGAGAGTTTAGGAGCGATCGCAAGCCCGGCGAAGCCGGGCACGGCGGGTCGCGACCGAGACTTTACGTCTGATGCCCGGAGAACCGCTGCACCCGGCTCCGCCGCGATTGCGATTGCCACGAGGAGTAGAAAGAACGAGTGGCTGAACTGAAACTCGGATACAAAGCATCTGCCGAACAATTCGCACCGCGAGAGCTCGTCGAACTCGCTGTCGCCGCCGAGGCGCATGGCATGGACAGCGCCACCGTCAGTGACCATTTCCAGCCGTGGCGGCACGAGGGCGGGCACGCCCCGTTCTCGCTGTCCTGGATGACCGCGGTGGGCGAACGCACCGAGAGACTCCTGCTGGGTACCTCGGTGCTCACCCCGACCTTCCGGTACAACCCCGCCGTCATCGCGCAGGCCTTCGCCACGATGGGGTGTCTCTACCCGGATCGCATCTTCCTCGGCGTCGGCACCGGGGAGTCGCTCAACGAGATCGCCACCGGTTACGAGGGCGAGTGGCCGGAGTTCAAGGAGCGCTACGCCCGGCTGCGCGAATCGGTGCGGCTGATGCGCGAGCTGTGGCTGGGCGACCGGGTCGACTTCGAGGGCGAGTACTACCACACCAAGGGCGCATCGATCTACGACGTGCCCGAAGGTGGCATCCCGATCTACATCGCCGCGGGCGGACCCCAGGTCGCCAAGTACGCAGGCCGCGCGGGCGACGGCTTCATCTGCACCTCCGGCAAGGGCGAGGAGCTGTACAAGGACAAGCTCATCCCCGCCATGAAGGAGGGCGCGGAAGCTGCGGGCAAGAATCCCGACGACATCGACCGGATGATCGAAATCAAGATCTCCTACGACACCGATCCGGACCTGGCGCTGGAGAACACCCGATTCTGGGCGCCCCTGTCGCTGACGGCGGAACAGAAGACCAGCATTCATGACCCCCTCGAGATGGAGAAGGCCGCCGACGAGCTGCCGATCGAGCAGGTCGCCAAGCGCTGGATCGTCGCGTCCGACCCCGACGAGGCCGTCGAAAAGGTCGGCCAGTACGTGACGTGGGGCCTCAACCACTTGGTGTTCCACGCGCCCGGCCACGACCAGCGCCGCTTCCTGGAGCTGTTCGAGAAGGACCTGGCGCCGCGGCTGCGGCGGCTGTGACCGCTGCGATCTACATCGCAGCACCCGAGGCGGCCTCCGGCAAGGCGACGATCGCGCTCGGGCTGCTGCACCGGTTGGCTGCGCAGGTGGCAAAAGTTGGTGTGTTCCGGCCTATTACGCGGACCCACAGCGGGTCGCCGGATGTCTCCGAAGATCGCGACTACATCGCGGAGCTGCTACTAGAGCACAGCACCGCGGGCCTCCCGTATGAGCGGTGCGTCGGCGTCACCTATCAGCAACTGCACGCCGACGCCGACGCCGCGATCGCCGACATCGTCGCCTCGTATTACGAGATGGCGCAGTCGTGCGACGCAGTGGTGATCGTCGGCAGCGACTACACCGATATCGTCACTCCCGCTGAGCTTTCGGTCAATGCCCGGATCGCCGTCAACCTCGGCGCGCCGGTGTTGCTGGCGGTGAGTGCCAAAAACCGTAGCGCCGACGAGGTTGCCGATATCGTCGAGGTCTGCCTGACCGAGCTGTCGGCGCGGCACGCGCACACCGCCGCGGTGGTCGCCAACCGATGCGCGCCAGCCGAACTCGCGGCGGTGTCCGAGGCGGTGCACATGTTGGCGGCGCGCAGCTATGTGCTGCCCGAGGCGCCGTTGTTGTCCGCGCCGACGGTGACCGAACTGGCGAAGGCTGTCGACGGAACACCGATCAGCGGTGACCCCGAGCTGCGTGAACGGGAGGTCACCGGCATCCTGGTGGCGGGGATGACAGCCGACCACGTCCTGGAACGGTTGCGCGACGGGATGGCCGTCATCACTCCCGCCGACCGCTCAGACGTGGTGCTCGCCGTCGCTAGCGCCCATGCGGCCCAGGGTTTTCCGGCGTTGGCGTGCATCATCCTCAATGGCGGCTACCAGCTGCACGCGTCGATCGCGGCCCTGGTCGCCGGCCTGCAGCTGCGACTGCCCATCATCACGACCGAGCTGGGTACCTACGACGCGGCCGGCGCCGCGGCCGCGGCCCGCGGCCGGCTCACGGCGAGCGCGCAGCGCAAGATCGATACCGCACTGGAATTGATGGACCGCTACGTCGATATGGCCGACCTCTTGGCGCAGCTCGCCATTCCGATCCCGACCGTGGTCACGCCGCAAATGTTTACCCATCGCCTGCAGCAGCAGGCGCGTTCGGAACGTAAGCACATCGTTCTCCCTGAAGGCGACGACGATCGGATCCTCAAATCCGCCGGCCGCCTGCTCCAGCACGGTATCGCGGACCTGACCATCCTGGGCGACGAAGCCCGAATCCGCTTGCGCTCGGCCGAACTCGGCGTCGATGTGAGCGGGGCGAAAATCATCGATCCGCACACAACCCAACTGCGGGATCATTTCGCCGGGCAATACGAGGAGTTGCGCAAGGCAAAGGGCGTCACCGCCGAGCAGGCGTATGAGATCATGTGCGACTCTTCATACTTCGGCGTCATGCTGGTGTACAACGGCATGGTCGACGGCATGGTGTCCGGTGCCGCGCACACCACGGCGCACACCGTTCGGCCGGCGTTCGAGATCATCAGGACCGTTCCAAGCGTCTCCACGGTGTCCAGCGTCTTTTTGATGTGCCTGCCCGACCGGGTGCTGGCCTACGGTGACTGTGCAATCGTCCCCAACCCGACGCCGGAGCAACTCGCCGATATCGCGATCTGCTCGGCGCGCACCGCGGCACAGTTCGGAATCGAGCCGCGGGTGGCCATGCTGTCGTACTCTACCGGGGCATCCGGCACCGGCGCTGACGTCGACAAGGTCAGGGCGGCAACGGAGTTGGTGCGCGCCCGGGATCCGCATCTGCCGGTTGAGGGCCCCATCCAGTACGACGCCGCGGTGGATCTGTCCGTCGCGGCCACCAAGATGGCTGATTCGCCGGTGGCCGGTCGCGCGACCGTGCTGATCTTCCCCGACCTCAACACCGGTAACAACACCTACAAAGCGGTGCAGCGCAGCGCCGGGGCGATCGCGATCGGCCCGGTGCTACAAGGGTTGCGTAAGCCGGTGAACGACCTGTCGCGAGGTGCGCTGGTCGAAGACATCTTCAATACCGTCGCCATCACTGCGATCCAGGCGCAAGGCGTAGGGCATGGCTGATCGCCTTGTGCTCGTAGTCAATTCCGGATCGTCCTCGCTGAAATTTCAGCTCGTCGACCCGGACTCCGGCCAGTCACACGAGGGCGGTGTGATCCAGCAGATCGGCGAGCCGTCGTCGAGGGCCGCCGACCACGAGGAAGCGCTGCGGCTGGCATTCCAGCAGATGGGTGAGGCCGGCATCGACCTCAAGTCCTGCGGTCTGCTGGCGGTCGGGCATCGAGTTGTCCACGGCGGCAAGCGGTTTTACCGGCCCACGCTCCTGGACGACGCGGTGGTCGCCGAGATCGACAAGCTCTCGGAGCTGGCGCCGTTGCACAATCCACCTGCGGTGCGGGGCATCGCAGTAGCGCGCAAGTTGCTGCCCGACGTCGCGCACGTCGCGGTCTTCGATACGGCCTTCTTCCACGATCTGCCAGCCGCGGCTGCGACCTACGCCATCAACCGCGAGCTGGCGCAGCGATATGACATACGCCGCTACGGATTTCACGGCACGTCACACCGCTACGTCAGCCAACAGGTCGCCGCCTTCCTGGACCGGCCGCTCGACGGGTTGAATCAGATCATTCTGCACCTGGGCAACGGCGACTCGGCCTCGGCGATTGCCGGCGGCCGGCCGGTCGACACGTCTATGGGCCTGACTCCGCTGGAGGGTCTGGTCATGGGCACGCGCAGCGGCGATATTGACCCCGGTGTCGTCAGCTACCTATCGCGCCGGGCGAACATGAGCGTCGACGAGATCGAGTCCATGCTCAATCACCGGTCCGGGGTGTGGGGACTTTCGGGGGAGAACGATTTCCGGCGATTGCAGCAGATGGTCGAATCAGGAGACGCCTCAGCGAAATTGGCTTACGACGTGTTCATCCACAGGTTGCGCAAGTACATCGGCGCGTATCTTGCGGTGCTCGGGCACACCGACGTGCTGACCTTCACGGCCGGCATCGGGGAGAACGCGGCAGGGGTGCGCCGCGATGCGGTGACAGGTCTGGAAGGCCTGGGTCTGGTGATCGACGAGGACCGCAACGCGAGCGGTGACACGTCGCATTTCCACCGACGATTCACCGATTACGATTCTGGTGATTCCGACTAACGAAGAGTTGGCCATCGCCCGCGACTGCGCGGGCGCGTTAGAGAAATCCTAGGGCGGTTCGGCCCGTGCCGACCGACGGTGTGGGGTCGGTCCCGACGGTGCGCGACAGCAGCTCGTAGTAGACGTCGCGAAAGTCCGTGGTGAACTTCAGGTCTCCGTTGTCCAGGTTTTTCAGGCTGGGCTCGTCGCCGTAGAAGCCGCCTTTGACCGGTACGCCGGCCACGAAGACGGGACCGGCGGTGCCATGGTCGGTGCCCGCCGATGCGTTGGCGCGCACCCGTCGTCCGAATTCCGAATACGTCATCAGCACAACGTTCTTCCCGTAGGGGTCGCCGGCCATCTGCTGCAGGAACGGCGTGACGGCTTCGTCGAGGGTCTGCAGCAGGCGCTGCTGGGTTTCGCGCTCGTTCGCGTGCGTGTCGAATCCGCCCAATTGCACCGTGTACACACGTGTCGGGACGCGGGCCTTGACGGCGCTGGCCACCATGGAGAGCTGGGCTGCCAACGAATTATGCTGATTTGCAGTCGATTTGACCGACGCGAACCTTGCGTTGGTGGTGCGCGCGGCGCGATAGGCCTTGCATACCGCTGCCATCGCTGGGGAGTCGGTGGGGTCGTCGGCGCCGAGCGCGCCCATCACGGTGTCGAACCTGTCCGCGCTCTCGCCCTGTGCCGGACCCGCGGAAAGTGCGGCAGCCGTGAACTTTTCGCCGACGGCGAGCGACGGCAGCACTGGGCCTATGTTGACCGCGCGCAGCGGGTCGTCGCCGGTAGCGTCGAGCCAGCGCCCGATCCAGCCGGTGGAGATGGGTTCGGCCGGCGATGCCGTCTGCCAGATGTCCATTGACCGGAAGTGGCTGTGGTCGGGCCGGGGATAGCCGACGCCGCGCACGATGGCGAGGTGGCGTTGGCTCCACAGTTGGGCCAGGCCGTTCATTCCCGGGTTGAGTCCGAGCTCCGAGTCCAGGTGCAAGACGTCGCCTGGCGCATAGGCGAGTTCGGGCCGGGCGTCGTGATAAGCGTTGTCGGCGTAGGGGATCAGGGTGTTGATCCCGTCGTTGCCGCCGTAAAGCGTGACGATCACGAGCACGCCTGCACCCTCGGGCAGCGGCCGGTCTTGAGCGGCGCGCATGAGGTCGTCCCAACTGAGCGCCACGGTCCCGGACAGCAGCCGGCGGCCGCGCCGGCGCTGGCGATGAGGAATCCGCGGCGGTTGATCATGACGTCAGGTATTCGGGTGTGTTGACGGCGGCCGCGACCAGCTGTGGCGGTTTCCGCACCAGGGGTCGCAGCGCGTTGGCGGTTCGGTTCGACCAGGCTCCGATGCCGATCAGATAGCCGACGGCGTCGATGCGGTCGCCGGGGGCAGTGTCCTCGATGCCGGACAAGTCGGCGGTGCGGGCCATCCGGCTCGCGGCACGCAACCGGGCTTCGGCGCTCGCGGTGGACAGCCACACCTGGCCGAGCGGCCAACCGCCGACGCTGGGCGGGTAGAACGGCCGTTGCCCCAGTGCCCGCAACGTTCCCTCGGCCATCTTGAGCTGCGCGGGCTGGTCCAGCGGCACCCGCAGCGACCGCAGCACGCCGACCAGCCATTCGACCGGGGTGTTGATCTTGGCGGCGCGGGCGCCGGTGAACTCGTCGTCGGTGAGGATCGCGCGAGTCAGTGCCCGCAGATCACGTCCCGGGCCGTAGGCCGAGACCAGCCTGTCGAGCGCCTGCGGCGACGGCGGCTCGTCGGAAGCCAATTGCTGCCACAACCGTCCGGCGACGTATTGCGCCGACTTGGGTTGAGCCAGCACGGCGTCGCAGAAGCCGGCGGCGTCGAAATTGCGGGTGACGCCGAATAGCGTCTTGGTCCTGGTGTCGTGGCGTCTGGGGAGCATCGAGGTCGTGTCGTCGGCGCCGATCACCCATCCCGTCAGGGCCCGGGCGCCGGCGCGCACGTCGTCTTCGGTGTAGCCGTTGCCGTGACCGAGCGCGAACAGCTCCATAAATTCGCGCGCCAGGTTTTCGTTCGGCGCCTTCGCGGTATTGGCTTGCCCGTCGAGCCAGCGCAGCATCGCGGCGTCAGTGAGCATCGAGTAGGCCAGGCTACGGAAATCGCCCAGCGATCCGGTGCGCAACTTCTGATTTTGCGCGGCCATGTGCGCACGCGGCCCGGACCTTCTGCGCCGATGTAGCAAAGTGGTTGTGCCACAACAGAGTTAGCTTTTCGTGGAGCGGTTGACCGACGGCGACCATGCGCCGCAGCCACCAGCCCGACAACACGCTCTCCTGCTCGGCCAGTTGGCGGCCGAACTCCTTGCGCGCTGCTTGCGTCGCGCCTTTGCCGAGGGCTGGCGGCGACGCGAAGGTGGGCATTGGAGTGGCGACCGCGCCCGGGTCAGCGTCGGGGCTCGCGGCCAGCATGGCGTCGACGTAAGTCGGCCAGTCGCGGGTGAGCGCAGCGTCGACCTCCGGACCGGTCACGCCGAAGCCGGCCCGCCGTAGCATCCGCGCAGCGCTGACCCACTGCGACTGCCCCGCCATGCGTCAACTGTGGCTGAGTTTCCTTGTGATTTCCTTGCGTGCCTGGTCAGAGAGCAGCATCGAGTGTGCGTTCAGGGCTTCGAGTGTGCGCGCAGGGCGGGATTTAGGCGATTTTTCCGCCCTGTACGCACAGCCGGTGCCAGACCTGTGCAGACCGGAAACCATGTCCACGGCCGACGTGGAATTCTTGCCCGCGTGGTGGACCCGGATGAACCGTTCATCGGGAGCGAGGCACTGGCCGGTGGGGTGTTGAGCCGGCATCAATTGCGGACGCAGTATCGCGCCATATTCCCGAATGTCTACATAGCGAAGCGCATCAAACCGTCCCTCGAACAACGCATCGTCGGCGCCTGGCTGTGGTCGGGCCGCGCAGCGACCGTCGCGGGAGTGGCGGCCGCGGCGTTACACGGCGCTAAATGGGTCGCCGATGACGTCCCGATAGAGCTGATACACCTCAACCCTCGCGCGCCGCGGGGTGTACTGACGCGGCGCGGCCTGTTGACCGCTGGCGAGACGCAGATCCTGGCGGGCCGAGCGATCACCACACCCGAACGCACGGCCTTCGACATCGGCAGGCGCGCGAGTGTCCGCTCGGCGGTCGCCCGGTTGGATGCGCTCGCGCGCGCAACGAATTTCAAGGTCGACGAGGTTTTGCGGGTCGCCAAGTGCCACCCGGGTGCGCCTGGACTTCGGCAATTGGAGACCGTCCTGGAGCTGGTCGACCCGGGTGCGGAATCGCCTCGGGAGAGCTATTTGCGGCTGCTGCTCGTCGAGGCCGGTCTTCCTCGGGCGCGCACGCAAATACCGGTGCTGGACGCGGACGGCCTGCCGGTTGCCTACCTCGACCTGGGTTGGGAGGAGCACATGGTGGCCGTCGAATATGACGGCGAACATCATAGGATCGACCGCCGGCAGTATGTCAAAGACATTCGGCGACTGGAGATGCTGGAGCGGATGGGGTGGATCGTCGTCCGGGTCGTCGCCGGAGACCACCCCGCCGATATCGTGCGCCGGGTTCGGGCGGCGCTGGCCGCAGCGAGCGTGCGTTCAGGGATTCGAGTGTGCGCGCAGGGCGGGATCTAGGCGATTTTTCCGCCCTGTACGCACACCCGATCCGAAGGGACGAAAGGGCGAAAGCCGCGAACTAGAACGTGCTCGTCGGCCGCACCTGGTTGGCCATATCCACCAGGGTGTAGCGATGCCGCTGGGTGGGCGCCACCCGGGCCAGCGAGCGTAAAGACGCCTCGACGCCCAGCCGCAGCCCGTGTTGGGTGAACGGGAAGCCGAGGATGTGGTTGGTGCTGGCCTCGTGGTGGTCTCCCAGCCAGTCCATCGCCCCGCCCAGCACCAGCGCGCGGATCTGCAGCACGCGGGGTTCGGTCGGCGGCAGCGCCTCGACCCGCCGGGCGGCGTCGCGGATCTGCTCTTCGGTGATCTCGCTCGTGGATGCCCCGGAGAGCAGGGTCACCGCACTGGTTAGGCGTGCGGTGGTGAAGTGCCGCGAGGTGGGCGGCACGTCATCGAGCGTGCGCACTGCTTCGGTCCGGTCGCCCTCGGCCGACTGCGCTCTGGCCAGCCCGAAGGCCGCCGAGATCACGCCGTCGTTGGTCCGCCACACCGTCTGGTAGAACATCTGTTCGTCGCTTTCGCCGGCCAGTTCGGCCGTCGCGGCCAGCGCCAGCTTCGGTGCCAGCTCGCCGGGGAAGGTGTCCAGCACCTCGGTGAAATGTTTGATGGCGGAGTCGTAGTCGCCGGTAAGCAGCTCGGCGACGGCTTTGTACCAGACCAGCCGCCACCTCCAGCCGACCCGTTCGGCCAGGTCGTCGAGTTTGCGGCTGGCCTTGGCTACATCGCCCAGGTCGAGCAGGGCGCGGACTTCCATCAGCGGCAGCTCGGCCGACTCGGACAAGTCGACGCCCTCCGCGTCCAGGGTGCCGTGGCGCGCAGCGCGCAACGAGTCCAACGTCTGCACCGGCTGGGACAGCACCGTCGCCTGCAGCACGGGAGCGGCGACATCGGCCTGATCGACCAGCGGCACCGACAGTGCGGTGACGATCTCCCTACCGGTCAGCTTCTCCGAGTGCACCTGACCGTCCAGATACACGTCGGTGTGCGCGACTAGCAGGTCCACCCCGAAGGTCGAACGGCTGGGGCTGAACAGCGTCGACAACCCGGGCCGCGGCACCCCGGTGTCCTGGGCGACAACCTCGCGCAGCACGCCCATCAACTGCGCGGACATCTCCTCGGCCGTGGCGAACCGGCGCCGCGGGTCGGGGTCGATCGCGCGACGCAGCAGACGGCCGAAGGAGTCGTAGGTGGTCAGCACCGGATCGTCTTCCGGCAGCCCGTCGACGTAGCGCCCGTTGCGGGTGCGCAAGTTCAACGTGAGCGCAGCCAGCGTGCGCCCCACCGTATAGATGTCGGTGGCCACTGTGGGGCCCGTGCGGACGATTTCTGGCGCCTGGTAGCCGGGGGTGCCGTAGAGGTAGCCAAAGGAATTGATGCGCGACACCGCGCCCAGGTCGATCAGCTTGAGCTGTTCCTCGGTGAGCATGATGTTTTCCGGCTTCAGGTCGTTGTAGACCAGGCCGATCGAATGCAGGTAGCTCAGTGCCGGCAGGATTTCCAGAAGGTAGGCGATCGCCTCGGCGACCGGCAGCTTCTCGCCCTTCTTGCCCTTCTTTGAGCTGCGCTTCAGCGATTGGCCGCCGATGTACTCCATGACGATGTAGCCGACGGGATCCCCGTGTCGGTCGGTGTGTTCGACGAAGTTGAAGATCTGCACGATCTGCGGGTGCACCACTTCGGCGAGGAACTGCCGCTCGGCCATCGCGATCGCCTGCGCTTCGGCGTCACCGGAGTGCACCAGGCCTTTGAGCACCACCGGGCGGTCGTTGACGTTGTGGTCGACGGCCAGATAGACCCAGCCCAGCCCGCCGTGCGCGATGCACCCCTTGACCTCGTACTGGCCCGCGACGGTGTCGCCGGCGCGCAGTTGGGGCAGGAACGTGTACGGGCTGCCGCAGTAGGGGCACCAGCCCTCCGACGGGCCGTTCCCCTCGTCACCCTCCGACTCGGACCGGCCGACAGGCCGTCCGCAGTTCCAGCAGAACCGCTTGGATTCCGGCACCACCGGATTGGTCATCAGCGCTTCGAGGGGATCAGTGTCGGCGACCCGGGGGATTTCCACCAGGCCACCGCCGAGTTGCCGCACCGGCGGGAGCACCCGCGTGGCCGCCGTCATGCGGTCCTGCGGCTCGCTGTCCACGCTGGGGATGGAGATGTGCGGGAAATCGTCGTCTTCGTCGTCGAATTCGGGCCGGAAGACCGCCTCAGTGGGCTGCAGGCGCACGCCCGTCGCGCCCGACGGCGGGTCGCCCCGCTGGGTGACGGGGCCCTCGTCGGCTTCGGGTTCGACGTGTTCGGCCATCAGTCCAGATACCTCGGCGTCGGCGGGGCGGGCGCCGGCCCCAGCACCGTCAACCATTTGCGGTACAACGTGTTCCACGTACCGTCCCCGCGGATCCGCTCCAGCGTGCCGTTGACGAACCTGACCAGTCCGGGGTTGTTGAGGTTGACCCCGACGCCGTATGGCTGGGTGGCCATGTTGGGCCCGACGATGTGCAAGTAGGGGTCTTCTTCGACCAGCCCGGCCAGTATCGAGTCGTCGGTGCTGACGGCGTCGATCTCGCGCTGCTGCATGGCCACCAGGCAGTCGGCCCAGTTCACCACCGACACGATGACCGGCGGCGGCGCGATCTGCCGGATCCGGTGCAGCGACGTGGTTCCCCGCGCCACGCAGACCCGCTTGTTGGACAGGTCAGCCACCCGCATGATCGACGAGTCGCGCGGGGCCAGGATGCGCTGGTTGGCGTCGAGGTAGACGGTGGAGAAGTTCACCAGCTTGCGCCGGTCGCAGGTGATGGTCATGGTCTTGACGACGACGTCGACCTCAGACTTCTGCAGCGCGGTGACGCGCTCCTCGGCCGACAGGATCCGGTACTCGACGTGGCTGGGGCTGCCGAATATGTCACGCGCGATCTCGCCGGCGATGTCAACATCGAACCCGGTGATCTCGCCGGTGATCGGGTCGCGAAAGCTGAACAGGTTGCTGCCGATGTCGAGGCCGACGATCAGCCTGCCGCGGGCGCGGATGTCGGCCACCGCGGCGTCGGCTTCGGCCTTGGTTCCGAAGGGCCGCAGGCTGGCGGTCAGGTTGCAGTCAGCGCTGGCGTCGTCCGGGGGCAGTGGGGGCTCGGGTGGCAGCTGGTCCATCCCCACGGGGGTGGGCTGCGGCAGAGTCGGGATCGCCGCCGCCTTGGGGGATTCGGTGTGGCTGCACCCGGCCAGCGCGATCGACACAAAGAGCCCGGTGAGCACAGAAAGCGTTGTGCATGCTCGCCGGATCATCGGTACTCCTTCAGCCGCGGCCACAGGCCCAGCGCCACCGCAACGGCGGCGCCCAGGCTGAGGACCACGCCGCCGAGCTGCGCGCCGGACAGCCCGTTGAACGCGTTGAGGACATCGTCGCGCAGGTGGGTGCGGCTTTGGTCCATGACTTTGACCAGCGATTCGTCGAGCTTGTCAAAGGCGGGAGTGGAGTCGTTCTCACCGCTGCCCAGCGCGACCTCGGTGGCGGCCCGGTAATTGCCGACCGAGATGTAGGAGTTGATCCGGTCGTTGGCCTGCCGCCAGCGCACCAGCAGTTGGTCGGCGCCCTGCAAGTCGCCCTTGTCGACGGCATCGGGGCGGGCCATATATCTGTCGATCTGTTCGTGCATGGCGTCGATGCGCTGATAGAAGGACTGCTTGCGAATCTCCTCGTCGCCGCGCCGGATCAGCGACAGCGTCTCGTCGGCTCGTGCCTGCTGGGCGGTGATCTCGACGTTGGTGACGATCTTCAGCGAGTCGGCGGCGGTGTCCTTGGCGCTGCGACTGGCGGTCGTCGAAATGGTCAGCGCTGTCCCGACCCACACCATCATCACGAGAATACCGAGCGCGCCCACGACAAGCCCGGGATTGATCCGGCGCCTGGTGCGCCGCGCCAGCCAGCGATGCGAGAAGACGCCGAAGACCACTGTGGCCGAGACGGCCAGGATCACCGGAGCCGGGATCTGAGTGGAGGCAGTGGTTTCCGAGTCCACCCGCTCCGAGGTCGCCTTATAGAGCAGTTGCGCGTCGGGCAGGATCGTCGACTGCATCAGACCCGACGCCTCCGAGAGGTAGGACGACCCGACCGGGTTGCCTTCCCGGTTGTTGGTCCGCGCGACCTCGATCAGACCGGTGTAGACCGCCAACTCGGCGTTGATCCGGCCGAGCAGGTCCACCAGCTGTTGATCGGTCAGCCCGCTCGACGCCCGCGTCACGGCGACGGAGGCGTCCGTGATGGCCTGCTCGTAGCGCAGTCGGACCCCGCGCGGTTCGGCTTGGGCGATGAACGCGGTGGCGGCCGCGGCGTCGGCGATCGACAGCGTGGTGTAGAGCCGTCCGGCCGCGAACGACAGCGGCTCGGTGTGGTTGAGCACCGTGCTCAGCACCTGCTGACGGTGGTTGATGGTCGTCGAGGTGGCGAATGCGCTGCCAACGCCCAGGCAGGCCAAGACAATTCCGATGGTCAAGATGCGGCCCGGGGTCGTGGAGATAAACCACCAACGGGGATGGGCGGGTTCGGCCGGGGACCGCGACCCCAGCGGCTCGGTCGACGGGTGCGCCAGCTCAACCGTCACGTGTGCTCGAACCCCATATCTTCGGCGTTATTTCAGCGTCTTCGCCATCTCCCAAACTCTATAAGCGAATTCTAAGAGCATGTTCAGCCGGATGGGGGGATGCGGACGTAATTGGACTGCATATCCTGAACGCGTGCATGGCGACGGTGACGGATGGGTGGTGTCCGACACCGGCGCGCACTACTGGGGCCGGTTCGGCGCGGCCGGTCTGCTGCTGCGGGCTCCGCGGCCCGACGGAACCTCCGCGGTCCTACTCCAGCACCGCGCGGTGTGGAGTCATCAGGGCGGTACGTGGGCTCTACCAGGGGGCGCGCGGGACAGCCACGAGTCCGCCGAGGAGACCGCGGTCCGCGAGGCGCGCGAAGAAGCCGGGCTCACGGCCGAACAGCTTGCGGTGCGGGCGACGATGATTACCGCGCAAATCGCCGGGATCGGCGGCACGCACTGGACTTACACCACGGTGATCGCCGATGCCGACGAACTGCTGCACACCGTGCCCAACCGGGAAAGCGCCGAGCTGCGCTGGGTCGGCGAGGACGAAGTAGCCGCCTTGCCGCTGCATCCTGGATTCGCGGCCAGCTGGCAACTGCTGCGCGCGGCCCCGGCCACCGTGCCGCTGGGCCACGGCGACGAACGACGTCGGCGGCTGCCGCGGACCATGGAAATCGAGGCCGGGGTTTTCATCTGGTGCATGCCAGGTGACCCAATTCAGTCAGGTCAGGCACCGTCGCTGCTGAGTCGCCGGATCAACTCGCTGTTGCGAGCGCTGACCTGAGCTGATCGGCCGCGGCGCGTGGGTCCTCGGCCGCGGTGATCGCGCGCACCACCACGACCCGGCTGGCACCGGCCGCGAGGACGTCGGGCAGCCGCTGGGCGTCGATACCGCCGATGGCGAACCAGGGTTTGTCGGTAGCGAGTTGCGAGGCGGCGCGTACCAGTGGCAGCCCCGGCGCCGCGCGGCCGGGCTTGGTCGGAGTGGGCCAGCAGGGGCCAACGCAGAAATAGTCGGCGGCGCCCGTGGCCGCCTTCGCGGCTTGATCCGCGTCGTGGCTGGACAGCCCGATCAGTGTGTTCGGCCCGACGATCTCGCGCGCCACGTCCGGCGGCAGATCGCCCTGCCCCAGGTGCAGCACGTCGGCTCCCGCCGCCCGGGCGATGTCGGCGCGGTCGTTGACCGCGAACAGGGCGCCGTGCCGGCGGGCGGCAACGGCCAGAATCTCGCAGGCGGCCAGCTCGTCGCGCGCCTCGAGCGCGCCGAACTGCTGCTCACCGGACGAACCCTTGTCGCGCAGCTGGATGATGTCCACTCCGCCGGCCAACGCGGCGTCGGCGAACTGCGCCAGATCGCCGCGCTCGCGCCGTGCGTCGGTGCACAGATAAAGCGTCGCCCTGGAAAGACGGGCGAGAAGCGAGCCGGGCTGGTGCACATTGCGACGTTATCGCGCTAGCGTGGAGTGCTGAACAATTTTGTAGAGCACGGGAGTCCTGACGAGCGGGGACTGAGAGTGGGCGCGCGTGCCCTTACCGTCGAACCTGATCCGGGTAATGCCGGCGCTAGGGAGCAGAGGATGCAACAGTCGTTAGCCGTGATCGGCGCCGGTGTCATCGGGCTGTCGGTGGCGCGCCGGGCGGCGCAAGCCGGATGGTCCGTGCGAGTGCACCGCGCCGGCGAGCGCGGCGCGTCCTGGGTCGCCGGCGGCATGCTGGCCCCGCACAGCGAAGGCTGGCCCGGCGAGGAAAGATTGTTGCGGCTGGGCATCGAGTCCCTGCGGCTGTGGCGCGAGGGCGGGTTTCTCGACGGGCTGCCGCCGCAGGTGGTCACCGCGCGCGAGTCGCTGGTGGTGGCCGTCGACCGGGCCGATGTCGCCGATCTGCGCACCGTCGCGGACTGGTTGTCGGCGCAGGGGCACGCCGTGGTCTGGGAATCGGCTGCGCGCGACGTCGAACCCCTGTTGGCGCAGGGTATCCGGCACGGCTTCCGGGCACCCACCGAGCTGGCGGTGGACAACCGCGCGGTGCTCGACGCACTGTCCGCGGACTGCGAGCGGCGCGGAATCCGTTGGGCGGCACCGGTGAACGACCTGTCCAGCGTCGAGGACGACGCGGTGGTGATCGCCAACGGCATCGACGCCCCGGCGCTGTGGCCCGGCCTGCCCGTGCGTCCAGTGAAGGGTGAGGTGTTGCGGTTGCGCTGGCGAAAGGGCTGTATGCCGCTGCCGCAGCGGGTGATTCGTGCGCGAGTGCATGGGCGGCAGGTGTATTTGGTTCCGCGCGCGGACGGCGTCGTCGTCGGCGCCACCCAGTATGAGCACGGCCGCGACACCGCCCCGGTCGTCTCGGGCGTTCGCGACCTGCTCGACGACGCGTGCGCGGTGCTGCCGGCGTTGGGTGAGTATGAGCTGGCCGAGTGTGCCGCCGGGCTGCGACCGATGACACCCGACAACCTGCCGATCGTGCAACGCCTCGACGAACGTACGCTGGTCGCTGCAGGCCACGGGCGATCCGGCTTTTTATTGGCGCCCTGGACGGCTGAACATATTGTGTCCGAACTCCTCCCGGTGGGGGCGCTCCGATGATCGTGGTGGTCAATGAGAAACAAGTCGAGGTGGACGAGCAGACCACCGTCGCCGCCCTGCTGGAGTCGTTAGGTTTTCCAGACCGGGGTATCGCGGTGGCGTTGGACTTGTCCGTGCTTCCCCGGTCACGGTGGGCGACAGAGCTTTTTGACGGCGCTCGACTCGAGGTGCTGACGGCGGTGCAAGGTGGTTGATTCCAAACTCACCATCGGCGACCGCAGCTTCGCCTCGCGGCTCATCATGGGCACCGGGGGAGCCAACAACCTGGCGGTGCTGGAGGAGGCGCTGATCGCGTCGGGCACCGAACTGACCACGGTCGCGATGCGCCGGGTCGACGCCGAGGGCGGCACCGGAATGCTCGACCTGCTCAACCGGTTGGGCATCACTCCGTTGCCCAACACCGCGGGCTGTCGCGGCGCTGCCGAGGCGGTGTTGACCGCGCAGCTGGCTCGCGAGGCGCTGAACACCAATTGGATCAAGCTCGAGGTGATCGCCGACGAACGAACCTTGTTGCCTGACGCCGTCGAATTGGTCCGGGCGGCAGAGCAATTGGTTGACGACGGGTTCGTGGTCCTGCCCTACACCAACGACGACCCGGTGCTGGCCCGTCGGCTGGAGGACACCGGTTGCGCCGCGGTGATGCCGCTCGGCTCGCCGATCGGTACGGGCTTGGGTATCGTCAACCCGCACAATATCGAGATGATCGTGGCCCAGGCGGGCGTACCGGTGGTGCTCGACGCCGGTATCGGCACCGCCAGCGACGCGGCACTGGCGATGGAATTGGGTTGCGACGCTGTGTTATTGGCCACCGCAGTGACCCGGGCCGCTGATCCGCCGGCGATGGCCACCGCGATGGCCGCGGCCGTCACCGCCGGCTACTTGGCGCGGCGGGCCGGGCGGATCCCGAAGCGCTTCTGGGCGCAGGCGTCCAGCCCGCCGGTGGGCAAGCCGGTGGGCAATTGAGGCGATGAAACGCTATGTCGCACTGGGCAGTTCGATGGCCGCTGGCCCCGGCATCCGACCCCGCGCGGCTGGCTCGCCTTTTGCGGCCAGACGGTCCGCCCGCAACTATCCGCATCTGGTCGCCGAACGACTGAGCCTCGACCTAGTGGACGTCACCTTCTCCGGTGCCACCACCGCTCACGTCCTCGCCGACCGCCAGCGCGGAGTATTACCCCAAGTCGCCGCGCTAGACGGCTCGGAGGCCTTGGTGACAATCACCATCGGCGGCAACGACGTCGGATACATCCCGCTGCTGATGGCCGCCTCGTTGCCACGCATCGCGCGTCGCCTGCCACTGCTCGGCGGGCGCATCGCTGACCTGTTGGACCGCGAGATGCGCGACCGAGCCCTCGCCGACGTCTTCGGCTCGCTGTGCGCGGTGGGTACTGCCATACGTCAGCGCGCCCCCCACGCCCGGGTGTTCTTCGTCGACTACTTGACGGTGCTGCCGCCCGCCGGCGCGGAATCTCCGCCACTGTCGGCGGACGTGGCCGATGTGGGCCGCCATGTGGCCGCCACCCTGGAACGACATACAGCTGAGGCGGCGGCGGCGACGGACTGCGAGCTCGTATGCGCCGCGGAGGCGAGCCGGCAGCACCATGCGTGGTCGGCCGACCCCTGGACGGTGCGAACCGGTGTGCCGCTGCCGGGGCGACCCGCCCCGCTGCACCCCAATGGCGCCGGGATGCGTGCGGTGGCCGAGTTGATTTCACATCAGTTGTAGTCCAACGGAAGTCGTCGGGATCCTCAGCCGTTGGCCTGCCACCACTTGTAAAGTGCGGTGACGTCACCGTCGGACGCGCGGATGTAGCTCAAGATGTTTTTGGCGTCGGTGGTCCAAATGATCTCGGCGCCATCCGCATACGTGCCGCAGACCATTTGCCCGCCATTGGAGGTCGCGCTGGGGCCCTGGTGCCACGGGGCAGGCCCCTTGGTGCTGCTGTCGCCACAATTGACCAGCACATCGTCCTTCGTGCTGTTTTTAAACCAGGTAGCCATATCGTCGCTCTTGCCGAACAGGAAGAATTTGGCCTGCACCGGCCCTTTGGGATCGGGGCTTTTTCCGCACAGAAGAGAGGCCAGTTGGCTACCGGTAATCGGTTGGGCGGTGCAGTTGTTGAGGCCGTATCCCTTCGACAGGTTGGCCGAGAGCGTATTGACGTCCGCTGGGTTGCCGGTCCCAGGATCGGCGCTGGGATCGGGAGTGGGGTTGGGATCGGCCGTCGCGGTGCTGCCTGCCAGCCAGGCGAAGCTGCCCATCAGCGCGACAGCCGTTGCGGCTCGCAACGCATTGGCGAGCTGAGACATTCTCTGACTCCTTTTTTCAGGCAGGCTCCGATGCGCGGCCCCGGATATTATTGAAAATACAATGCAGTCGGTCGATTTCAACCACCGCCCCTGTTGGCAGGCGACGATATCTTCGAATTGGTGGTGCCGCCGTGGTGCCCGTCGGGTATGGTTAGGCACCGTTTTAGGCCAGTTAACTTCTCTGGACGGGAGAACCGCATGACTGCTCAGCCGCCTCCTCCCGGTTACCCGCCGCAGCCGCCTGCAGGTCAAGCGCCGAGTAGCAACTTGGCGCTGGCCATTTTGGCTACGTTGTTCTGCTTCCCTATTACCGGGATTGTGGCGATCGTCAAAGCCGCCTCGGTGAGCGGACTATGGGCGCAGGGTCTGTATGCGGAGTCGCAGGCGGCTGCCAAAAGCGCCAGGAAGTGGGTGATCTGGTCAGCCATCATCTGGCTCATCGGAGTCGTCGTGTACCTGATCATCATGGTGTTGGCGGTGAACAACGGTGCGAACACGAACGCGGCGATGCTTGCGACGATGTTCTGAGATGGCGGTGCGCCTGGGTGCGCCCGTAATGGTGGGCGCGTCCGCCACGTTGGTGTGCGCGGCCATCTGGGTCGGTAACCCGACAACCCCGCACGGCCCGCTGCCGGTATGCCCCACCAAGGCGTTGCTCGGTATCGACTGCCCCGGATGTGGCACTTTGCGGATGTTGTATTCCCTCATGCACGGCGACTTGCTCGGCGCGGCGCGGTTCAACGCGCTGGGTCTGGTGGCGGTGGCGCTGCTGATATGGGCATACGGTGTCTGGGCCTACGGGCACCTGACAGGCCGGCGGATCGCGAGCTGGCAACACCATCGCTGGGCTGCGGCGGTCACGCTGTCGCTGATATCGGTGTGGTTTGTGGTGCGCAACATCCCTTTTGCGCCGTTCACCGGCCTCTATGTCTGACCAACCCGCCCGACCCGCACCACGAGGAGTGCGGACGTCGCGCTTTCGTGCATTCGAGTGTGCGCCTACTGCGGCGACACGCCGGGGAGGCCCACAGTCAGCGCACGCTCAAAGCAGTGAGCGCACACTCGAATTCGCCAGCGCCGCCCGAACCCGGCGCGAGAAACTGCCGGACGGTAGGCCTTGACGTGCGTGGCCCGCGGTCTAACGTGGGGCGCGATGGTGAACAAATCAGGGACGATCCCGGTGTTCTTCGTGGTTGCCCTCACGGTATGCGCGACCGGCTGCTCTCATCGGTCGGCTGATTCGCGGCAGTCGGCCAACCCCGCGGCCGCCGACTTCGCTACCGCCTTGCGCAACCGGGTCACCACCGACGCGATGATGGCGCACCTGTCCAAATTGCAGGACATCGCCAACGCGAACAACGGCACCCGGGCGGTGGGCACGCCTGGTTATGAGGCCACCGTCGACTATGTCGCCAACACGTTGCGCGGCAAAGGGTTTGACGTTCAGACGCCCGAATTCTCCACACGGGTCTTTCACGCCGACAAGGCTTCGGTCACCCTCGGCGGTAAGAATTTCGACGCGCACGCGCTGGAGTACAGCCTCGGCACACCCCCGGACGGGGTGAGCGGGCCACTGGTATCCGTCCCGGACGGCGACACGTCGGGATGCAACGCCTCCGACTACGACAGGCTGCCGGCGCAGGGCGCGGTGGTGCTGGTGGAACGCGGCAAGTGTCCATTCGCCCGGAAAGAAGACGCCGCGGCGCAGCGAGGCGCTGTCGCCATGATCGTCGTCGACAACGTCGACGAACAACAGATGAGCGGCACGCTGGGGGCGGACACCGACGTCAAGATCCCGACGGTGAGTGTCACCAAGTCGACCGGCTTGCTGCTGCGTGGACAGCCAGGCCAAGCGAGCGTCAAGCTCAACGCGAGCACCCAAAGCGTCAAGGCGCGCAACATCATCGCGCAGACCAAGACCGGATCGACCACCGACGTCGTGATGGCCGGTGCACACCTGGACAGCGTGCTGGAGGGACCGGGCATCAATGACGACGGCTCAGGGGTGGCCGCAGTGCTGGAAACAGCTGTGCAGCTGGGGAATTCGCCGAACGTACACAATGCCGTACGGTTTGGCTTCTGGGGGGCGGAGGAGCTGGGACTGATTGGATCGCGGAATTACGTTGAGTCGCTAGACCTGGACGCGCTGAAGGACATTGCGCTGTACCTCAACTTCGACATGCTGGCGTCGCCGAACCCCGGCTATTTCACCTACGACGGCGACCAATCGCTGCCCGCGGACAGCCGCGGACAGCCGGTGGTGCCCGAGGGTTCGGCCGCCATCGAGCGCACGCTGGTCGCCTGCCTGAAGGCGGCAGGCAAGACCGCGCAGGATACCTCGTTCGACGGCCGCTCCGACTACGACGGATTCACCCTGGCGGGCATCCCGGCGGGCGGGCTGTTCTCGGGCGCGGAGGGTAAGAAATCCGACGAGCAGGCCAAGCTGTGGGGCGGGACCGCGAACGCGCCGTTCGACCCCAACTATCACAGCAAGACCGACACCCTCGACCACATCGACCGGACCTCGTTGGGCATCAACGGTGGCGGTGTCGCCTACACGGTCGCGCTCTATGCGCAGGACCTTAGCGGGCGCAACGGGATTCCCGTCTTCGACGACCGCACGCGCCACGTGCTCGCCAAAAAATGATCCGCCGGCTGGCCGCAACCATGCTGTTGCTCACGGGACTGCTGGCGGGTTGCTCGTCGCACAAGGGACCGCCTGGCGCAGCGCCCGACCTCGGCCACGGGTTGGCCGGAAAAGTGACCGCGGACGGGATGCTGGCACACCTGCGCGCGCTGCAGGACATCGCCAATGCGAACGGAGGCAACCGCGCAGCGGGTACCCCAGGCTACGAAGCCAGCGTCGACTACGTGGCAAAAACCTTGCGCAGCAGGGGTTTCGACGTGCTGACGCCGCAATTCGACCGGTTGTCCGCCGTATCCCCGGGTAAGCCGACCCTGACGATCGCGGGCCGCAGTTATCCGGTCGACCAGGCCTCGTTGCTGGTCCGGACGCCTCCCGGCGGGCTGAGCGGCACGCCGATCCGCCCCAACCGACCGGCCGGCTGCACCGCAGGCGATTACCCCGCCGTCATGCCGCCGCATTCGATCGCCGTCGTCGATGACAGTCGCTGCTCGGTGGTGGACAAACAAAACAGTGCACTGGCCAAAGGCGCGGCCGCCCTGGTCGTGGTCAGTCAGCCCACTGGCGCGGGCGCCCCACCCACGTTGTTCGGTCCCGGTTACTACAACCAGCTGACCGCGCCGGTCGCGGTCGTCGGCGCCAACGGAGGCGCCGCGCTGACCGCTGGGTCCGCGCCGGTGCGCCTGGTGCTGGACGCCGAGAATGTCAAGATCACGTCGCGAAACGTGCTGGCGCAGACCAAGACCGGCTCGCCGCACGAGGTCGTGATGGTCGGTGCCCATCTCGACGGCCCGCGCGGCGGCCCCGGCATCAACGACAACGGGTCCGGGGTGGCGGCGGTGCTGGAAACGGCGCTACAGCTGGGCCCGTTGCCGTCGATCAACAACGGGGTGCGGTTCGTGTTCTGGGGAGCCGATCAGGACGGTCCCAACGGAGCCATGGACTATGTCTTCGGTCTGGACGCTGAGCGCCTCAACGACCTCGCCCTGTACCTGGACTTCGTCATGCTGGGCTCGGCGAACGCAGGGTTCTTCACCGACGACGGCGACCAATCGGGTCCGCCGGGCGCGGGTATCTCGGCCGCCGATGTCCCAGACGGTTCGGCCGGAATCGAGCGCACCCTGGGCAGCTATCTGTACCTGGCCGGCAAGCGGCCCGCCGACATGCCCCTGAGCACCAGGACCGACTACCACCCCTTCATGGTTGCCGGAGTGCCGATCGGGGGCATGACCGGTGGCGCTTCGCAGACGAAAACCACTGTGCAGGCGCGACTCTGGGGTGGGCAGGCCGGTGTCTGGTTCGACCCGAACTACCAGAGTGCTCGCGACACGGTCGGCAACATCAACCGGGAAGCACTGGGGGTCATGGGTGCTGGCGTTGCCCACGCGGTGGGCTGGTACGCCGAGTCGATCGGGGGAGTTAACGGCGTCCCGCCTCACGACAAGCGGCATCGCACCCCGGTACCGTAGGAGCGGAAGCATGTGTGAATTCCTGGTGAGCCGAGCCCTTTCTGCCGTGCCAGCAAACCATCCGATCTAAACTGACTGGCCATGAATATCCGTGGGCGCGCGACCTCGGCGGCTTGGGTGGCGACCGCCTGCGCCGCCGCGGTGCTACTGGTGGCGGGGTGCAGCACGTTCGTCGAGGGGCGGGCGTTATCCATGCTCAACGACCCGTTTCGGGTGGGGGACCTGCCTGCGGCCAGCGGTCCCAGCGGGCCCCGGCCCAACGCACCGGCGCCGACGGGCAAGGTGGTCAACACCGACAACGGGCCGATCGACAAGCTGGCGTTGCTCTCGATCAACGACATCGAGGAGTACTGGAAGGGCGTCTACAGCCAGTCTCTGAAGGGCAGCTTCAAGCAGGTCGACAAGTTCGTTTCTTACGACTCCGACCACCCCAACAGTCCCATCGTCTGCCACCGCAAGACCTACAAGTTCGTCAACGCCTTCTTCAACAGTCGATGCGACCTGATCGCGTGGGACCGTGGCGTGTTGTTCCCGCTCGCGCAACGCTATTTCGGCGACATGTCCGTCACCGGGGTGCTGGCCCACGAGTTCGGCCACGCGCTGCAACGGATGGCGAAACTGGTCTCGAAATCGGATCCCACCATTGTCTTCGAACAGCAGGCCGATTGTTTCGCCGGCGTGTATCTGTACTGGGTGGCCTCCGGCAAGTCGCCGCGCTTCACGCTAAGCACCGCCGACGGACTCGACCACGTAATGGCCGGGCTGATCACCATGCGCGACCCGGTGGAGGACAGGGAAGAGGACAACGAGCACGGCTCGGCCCTGGATAGGATCAGTGCCTTTCAGATGGGCTTCGTCACCGGCGCCTCGGCATGCGCAGCGATCAACAAGAAGGAAGTCGAGCAGCGCCGCGGTGACCTGCCGAAAATCCTGCGGACCGATACCGACACCGGGGAAACGGAGACGGGGGAGGTCACGGTCGACCAGGACACCCTGTCGACCCTGATGGAGGTGATGGGACAGATCTTCAGTCCCAAGCAACCGCCGACGCTGTCCTACCAGCCGGCCGATTGCCCCGACGCAAAGGCCAGCCCCCCGGCGTCGTACTGCCCGGCCACCAACACCATCGTGGTCGACCTGCCCGCGCTGACCGCCATTGCCAAGGTCGGTGGCAGGGACCAACATGAGCTGCCGCAAGGTGACGACACCGCCCTGTCGGTCGTGATGTCCAGGTACGTGCTGGCGGTGCAGCATGAACGCGCCCTGCCGATGCAGAATCCATGGACTGCGCTGCGCACGGCGTGCCTGACGGGTTACACGCACCGCAAGATGGCCGAGCCCATCGAACTGCCGTCGCACAAGCAGCTGGTACTGACGGCCGGCGATCTGGACAAGGCCGTCTCCGGCCTGCTCACCAACCACCTGGTCGCCAGCGACGCCGACGGCGCCACCGTGCCGGCCGGTTTCACTCGGATAGCGGCGTTCCGTGGCGGCGTGGGCGGCAACGGGGACGCCTGCTACAGCCGCTACACCGGCTAGTTGACGGAACCACCACCGCCGTCACCAGAACGTCACGCCTGCAGCAGGTTTCGCTGTTTCAGCCGATTTGAGCGATCCGGGGCGCCAGTTGGTCGCCGAACCGGCGGATGAACCCGACGGGGTCGGGGTTGCCGGGGAGGGGGACGACGTTGATCATCTCGATGCCAAGCTCGGCGTAGCGCTGAACGGTCTTCAGGTACTCGTCGGTGTCCTCGAAGGGGTCGACGAAGGCCAGGCCGCCGCACGTCTTGCGGACTTCACCGGGATCCCGGCCCACCGTGTCGCAGTGCCGGTTGAGCACATCCACCTTGTGCTTGAGCTCGTCCACGTCGGTGGTCATGCTGTTCCAGATGTCGGCGTACTGCGCGACCAGTCGTAGCGTCTTTTTTTCGCCGTCGCCGCCGATCAGAATCGGAGGGCGCCGAATCGGTTGCGGCACACAAAGTGTCTCGGCTAGCTGATAGTGCTTGCCGTGGTACGGTCCGTCGTTGTCGCTCCACATCTGCCGGCAGATCTGCAGTGTCTCTTCGAGCATCTCGAAGCGTGTGCTCAGTGGCGGATAGGGAATGCCGAGGGCGACATGCTCGCGGTCGTACCAGGCCGCGCCGAGTCCCAACATCGATCGACCCTGCGACAGCACGTCGAGGGTGGTGACCGCTTTGGCCAGCACGCCGGGGTAGCGATAGGTGACCCCGGTGACCAGCAAGCTCAATTCGATTGTCGTAGTCTGTCCGGCCAAGAAGCCCAATGACGTGTAGCCCTCGAGGAACGGGTCTTCGGCTCGCCCAACGTTTTCCATCTGGAAGAAGTGGTCGGCCAGGGTGAACAGCGCGGCGCCGCCCTGTTCGGCGGCTTTGGCCGCTTCGGTCAGGGTCGGACCCAGCGCAGCCGGATCGCCCGGGAGAAAGTCGATGAAGTGCACTCCGAATTCCATTGCAGTTATTACCCTTTCAATCGGTTAACCGCTCGAGCAGGGCTAGCGCGTCAAGGATGGTGCGGCGCTCAGCTTCCGAATAGCGCTCATGGATGGCGCGTGCCAGCCATTCCTCACGCACCTGACGGTCGCTCTCGGCGCGTTGCCGACCCGCCTTAGTCAGCGAGATCACTTGGCGCCGACCGTCTTCGGGATCGGGCGAGCGCTCGATCAGCCCCCGTTGCTCGAGTGCGGCCACTATCGTGGCCATGGACTGTGGACGCACCCGCTCGGCACCGGCCAATGCGCTGGCCGATGACGCCCCCTCTTTCCAGAGCCGGGTGAGCACCGCCGTCTGCGACGGTGTCAGGTCGCCGGCAATCGCGAGGCCCCGCAATTGACGACGCAGTCGGCTGACCACCACCCGCAGGTCGCGGGCCGCTGCTGCGGCCGATTCGGCGATACCGTCCACAGGGCCACTCTAGATCAGACAGTCAAAACTGTCCAGTTTTAACTAACTAAATTTCCCCGGCGGACTCACGTCATGCAGACGTTCGCGAACAACAGAACCGGCCAGGACACGATCGAACCCAGGAACGACACCGCCAAATCGACTCCGTGCATCTGGTGCAAATGTTCGGTATGTGTTGTCGACCAGACCGTTCCGACCGCCAGATACGGAACGCCGATGACCAATCCGATGATCATCAGTTCGCCGACGGTGATCTGGAAGTCGAGCACCTTGCGCGCCATCTCCAACAGCCGCGTCATGATCGCAGTGTACGCAGTGCCGCGTCTACCGCCAGCGCGGGCACGTCGAGGGTCTTCGAGCCCAAATCATGCCGTGCGCCGGTGATCTCGACGATTTCAGTCGGTGCGGAGATAAGCGCTGCCGCGTCGCGCAGCTCCGCCGGGGTCCCGAAAGGGTCCGACGTGCCGTGGGTGAACACCGTGGGCACCGTGATGTCGGGCAAGTGCTCGGTGCGCGCGCGCTCCGGCTTGCCCGGCGGGTGGACCGGATAGGAGAACAGCATCAACAGGTCAACCGTAGCTTCCGCACTGGCCACCACCATGGACGTCTGGCGCCCGCCGTACGAATGGCCGCCCGCGATCAGCGGGCCCGCGGCGAGGCCGCGGCACACGTCGATCGCCTCGACGATTCCCGCGCGGTCGGTGCCGGCCGAACCGGACGGCGGCCCCTTGGGTCGACGCCGGCGATAAGGCAGGTTGTAGCGCACCGCCAGCCAGCCGCGCCGCGCCCATTCGTCGCAAATCCGTTGCAGTAGCGGAGATTCCCGACTTCCGCCAGCGCCGTGGGTCAGCACAACGACACCAGCCGGAGTGCCGGGAGGTTCGTGTGCGATGCCCGCGATCTGATCGAGGTTCATGCAATCACGAGAGCCGGAACAGCGGCGAGACCGGGCCGTGGCCGTGCCCGAGCGGATAGGCGGCACGCAGGCATGCGGTCACCCACTGCTTCCCGAACCCGACCGCGTCGGGCACGCTGAATCCGTGCGCCAACGCGCAGGCCGTCGCGGCGGCCAGCGTGTCGCCCCCACCGTGGTCGTTGCCGGTGGGCACCCGCGGTGCGTCGAACTCGTAGAAGTCGGTGCCGTCATAAAGCAGGTCGCAGCTGCGCTCGGAGGACCGCAGATGTCCGCCCTTGACCAACGCCCATCGTGGGCCGAGTGCATGCAGGGCCTTGGCCGCCGCGCGGTGCGACGACGGGTCGACAACATCTATGTCCACCAGCAGGCGCACCTCGTCGAGGTTCGGTGTCACCAACGTCGCCAACGGGAACAATTGAGCGCGAAGCGAATCCAGTGCCGAGGGGGCAAGCAGAGCATCCCCGTGCATGGATGCGCAGACCGGGTCGACGACGAGCGGAATCGTCAGGTCCAACCGGCGCCACGTGGCGGCGACCGCCTCGATGATGTCTGAGGACGCCAGCATCCCGGTCTTCGCGGCTTGGACGCCGATATCGGTGACTACGGCCTCGATCTGGCCGGCCACCACATCGTCGGGAACCTGGTGGAAGCTCTTGACTCCCAACGTGTTTTGCACGGTAACCGCAGTGACCGCGACACATGCGTGCACACCCAGCAGGGACATGGTGCGCATATCGGCCTGGATGCCCGCACCGCCGCCGGAGTCGGATCCTGCGATGGTCAGTACGCGCAGCGGCGTGTGGCCCGGCGGGGCCACAGGCAGGAAATTCACTGTGCCGGATGGCGGCGACCCGCTGCGCCCGGCTGCGCCGCGCTTGCGATCACCGCAGCCGGATGGCGGCGACCCGCTGCGCCCGGCTGCGCCGCGCTTGCGATCACGGCTGTGCGATAGGCAGATAAACCCGGTTGCCGTGCTCGGCGAACTCAACCGATTTCTCCGCCATCGCGGCTTCGATCGCTTCCTCGCTGTCGAGTCCGTGTGCCGCGGCGTAGTCGCGGACGTCTTGCGTGATGCGCATCGAGCAGAACTTCGGTCCGCACATCGAGCAGAAGTGCGCGGACTTGGCCGGTTCGGCTGGCAGCGTCTCGTCGTGGTACTCCCGCGCGGTGTCGGGGTCCAGTGACAGCGCGAACTGGTCATTCCAGCGGAACTCGAAACGCGCCTGCGACAATGCGTTGTCGCGCTCCTGGGCGTGCGGATGGCCCTTCGCCAGATCGCCCGCGTGCGCGGCGATCTTGTAGGCGATCACGCCGTCCTTGACGTCCTTGCGGTCCGGTAGGCCCAGATGCTCCTTCGGGGTGACGTAGCAGAGCATCGCGGTTCCTGCCTGCGCGATGATGGCCGCGCCGATCGCCGACGTGATGTGGTCGTAGGCCGGCGCGATGTCGGTGGTCAGCGGGCCCAGCGTGTAGAAGGGGGCCTCTTCGCACAGCTCCTCTTCCAGCCGCACGTTCTCGACGATCTTGTGCATCGGGACGTGTCCGGGGCCCTCGATCATCACCTGTACGCCATGGGATTTGGCGATCTTGGTCAGCTCGCCCAGGGTGCGCAGCTCGGCGAACTGCGCGGCGTCGTTGGCGTCGGCGATGGACCCCGGCCGCAGTCCGTCGCCCAGGGAGAAGGTGACGTCGTAGCGCGCGAAGATGTCGCAGAGCTCGGGAAAGTTGGTGTACAGGAACGACTCTCGATGATGCGCCAGGCACCACGCCGCCATGATCGACCCGCCGCGGGACACGATGCCGGTGACCCGCTTGGCGGTCAGCGGGACGTAGCGCAGCAACACGCCGGCGTGCACGGTCATGTAGTCCACGCCCTGCTCGCACTGCTCGATCACGGTGTCGCGGTAGATCTCCCAGGTCAGCTCGGTCGGATCGCCGTTGACCTTCTCCAGCGCCTGGTAGATCGGGACCGTACCGACCGGCACCGGCGAGTTGCGCAGGATCCACTCGCGGGTCTCGTGGATGTTCTTGCCGGTGGACAGGTCCATGATGGTGTCGGCGCCCCACCGGGTGGCCCACACCATCTTGTCCACCTCTTCGGCGATCGATGACGTCACCGCCGAGTTGCCGATGTTCGCGTTGACCTTGGTCGCGAATGCCTTGCCGATGATCATCGGCTCGATCTCGGGGTGGTTGTGGTTGGCCGGGATCACCGCGCGGCCGCGGGCGACCTCGTCGCGCACCAGCTCGGCGGCCATGCCTTCCCGGGCGGCGATGTAGGCCATCTCGGCGGTGATCTCGCCGGCACGCGCGCGCTGCAGCTGAGTGCCGCGGTCGCGGACTACGCCGGGGCGCGGCGGCAGCCCGGCCGCCAGATCGATCACGGCGTCCAGGTCGGTGTAGGGCCCGGACGTGTCGTAGAGGTCGAAGTGGTCTCCGGTGGACAGGTTGACCCGCCGGAACGGCACCCGAGCGCCCGGCACGCCGTCCAACTCCCGGTAGGCCTTACTGCTGCCCGCGATGGGGCCCGTGGTTACGGCCGGATCGATAATTGCGGTCATCTCATCTCCCTACGCCGGCATTACCCGGTCAGGTTCGTACGGTCGACGGCCCCGAGCCGTCCTCTCAGCGCACTCGGCGTGCGCTCCCGTGGCTGGATTTTTGGAAGTGTCCGCTTGCGAGGCTACTCCCGCTCCGAAGCGGTGGCCGCATACGGGCAAGGGGGTCGATGGCGACGGTACCGGCGGAATGCGATCATTCAATTTGTGAACCACACCGAGCGGTCGCCCGACCAGACAAGGGAGGCACCACCCGCTCGGATTCACATCCAGGAGATCAAGATGCCGGCGGCCGGTGACGACGGTTACCTGAAGGTGGGAAGCTTTCGATTCTGGTTCGTGGGTCAGCGCTGGGAGTGGTCCGACGAGGTCGCGCTGATGCATGGATACGAACCCGGGTCCGTGGTGCCGACCACGGAACTGTTGCTGTCACACAAGCATCCGGACGATCGCGCGCACGTCCAGGATCTTCTTGACTACGCGCTGCACTCGGGCGGGTCGTTTTCCAGTCGCCACCGATTCGTCGACACACAGGGCGCGCTGCACGACGCGATCGTGGCGGCCGACCGCATGCTGGACGACACGGGCACGGTGGTGGGGACCGCGGGCTACTACATTGACCTCACCGACACCTTCGACGAGGCCCGCGACGAGACCCGCCAAGAGGTGCTCGACACAGCGCTGCCTGACCTGTTCGAGAGCCGCGCGGCGATTGAGCAGGCCAAGGGTGTGTTGATGGCTGTCTACCGGATCAGCGCCGAACAGGCATTTCGGGTGCTGCAGTGGCGATCACAGGAGACCAACACCAAGCTGCGCTCACTGGCCAGACAACTCGTCAACGAAGTCGCCACGCTGCCGCCCCCGTCGTCCGACCTGCAAAGTCAGTTCGACCACCTGTTGCTGACCGTGCACAGTCGCGTCCCTGCCGAATCCGACCACTAGCTGGGCCAGAGTTAGGCACAATGCATTTTCGGGTAATGCAAACGAGCGGGATCGCAGGCAATGGCTGAATTTCGAAGGCGGCAGAGGCGGCAGGAGCGGTCAGAGTCGGTGGAAGCATTGGTGGTCGATTGCGAGGATCGCAAGGACGTGGTGCTCGTCCGCGTTCACGGTGACGTGGATTCGATGTCCGTTGCCGAGCTCAACTCCCAGCTGACCGCCGCTCTGGCGGTGGCTGCCACACATCCGGCGCGACTGCTCGTCATCGACTTGGAGCCCGTGACCTTCTTCGGAAGCGCCGGCTTGAACTCGATATTCGACTGCCGCGAGAAAGCGCTGGCTGCTGGCACCTCAGTCCGGCTGGTGGTCGCCGAAAACGGTTACGTGCTTCGCCCCCTCGAAGTGACGAAACTGGATCGCGTCTTCGAGGTGCATCCGACGCTGGCCGACGCGCTAGGGAGCTCTGATCGCGAGGAGCACGAGAAAGACCGATGAACCAGGGCCCCTCCTCGCGCGCCGAACTGCCCGCCGACCTTGAGGCAGCGGTTGCGCTGGGTAGCGAGATGGGTCGCCGTTTCGCGGAATTCGATTGGGCGGCACATCCGCTCGGCCGGCCGCAGGATTGGCCGGCCGAGATGCGGACCATCGTGGCGGTGGCGCTGACCTCGCGGTTTCCCATGGCGATGTTCTTAGGCACGCAAGATCTCTTTCAGATCTACAACGACGACTTCATCCCAATCCTGGGTGACAAGCATCCGGCGGCACTGGGCCGAGTTGGCCGCGAGGTGTGGTGGGACGTATGGGAATCGTCGATTGGTCCCATGCTCACAGGCGTGACCGACACTGGCGCTGCGATCTGGTCCGACGACCTGATGGTGCCGCTGGTGACGGGCGGGCGGCCGCAAGAACGGTTTTTTACCTTCAGCTACAGCCCGCTGGTTGCCAACGCCGGTGAGGTCTACGGGGTCTTCTGCGCGGTCACCGAAACCACAGAACGGGTGCTCAGCGAACGGCGCCTGCATTTGCTCAATGCCGTCGCCGCGGCGGTCATCGGCACGCGCACCATCGACGAGGCGGTGGCCGCGGCGGTCGCGGTGTGCGGCGACCAACCCGAGGACCTGCCGTTTGTCGCCGTCTACGTCGGTGATACCGGCCTGCGCGGGGCGACGCCGTCGGTGCTGCCGTTCCTGCCTCGCGCGCTGGCCGACCTGACCGGTGGGCTGCAGCCGGAATCGCGCGCGGTGTCGATCATCGAGAACGTCGCGTCGGTGATTCCGGGCATGCACGCGGGCGTTGGGCGACGACTGTCCGGAGCAGGCGCTGGTGCTGGCGCTGGGTGAGGGCCTGACCGCCGGGGCGCTGGTGATCGGAGTCAGCCCGCGACTACCGCTTGACGCCCTCTATCGCGGCTTCTGCCAACTGCTCGCCGACCAACTCTTGGCGACGTTCGCGGCGGTGGTCTCCTATGAGCACGAGCGACAGCGAGCCGACGGGCTGGCCGAATTGGATCGGGCGAAGTCGGCCTTCTTGACCAACGTCAGCCACGAGTTCCGCACGCCGCTGACGCTGCTATTGGGCCCGCTGGACGATGCGCTGGCCGACGCCGGCCCCAACACCGTCCTGGCCGATCGGCTGAGCACGGCGCGGCGCAATGCGCAGCGCCTGCTGCGGATGGTGGATTCGCTGCTCGATTTCTCCCGCATCGAAGCCGGCCGCGCGACGGTGCGGCTGGTGTGCACCGATGTCGGCGCGCTCACGGCGCACATCGCCTCCTCCTTCACCGAGCTCTGCGAGCGGGCAGGTCTGGAGTTCACGCTCGACTGCGACCCGGCGCTGGCCGATGTCGATCCCGGCATGTGGGAAACGATTGTGCTCAACCTGCTGTCCAACGCGGTCAAATACACGCTGCGCGGCTCGATCTCGGTCGAGGTGCGCGCCGAGGCCGCGGACTGCCGTATTGCCGTGCGCGACACCGGCGTTGGGATCTCCGTGAAGGACCTCGACCGGCTTTTCGAACGCTTCTACCGAGTCGAAGATTCGCGCGGCCGCAGCGTGGAGGGAAGCGGAATTGGGCTGTCGCTGGTTCGCGGTCTCGTCGAGCTGCAGCGCGGAACGGTTGAGATCGACAGCGAACCCGACCGCGGCACCACCGTCACCATCTGCGTGCCTCGGTCCATTGACGGCACCGCGGTCCAGTACTCGCCCGACGGGCAGCTTGACGAGTCCAATCCCTACGTCGCCGATGTGCATCAGTGGGTGGCTTCGTCACCGGAAACGTTGGTGCGCAAGGCCCGTCGGCCAATTGCGGTGCCGGCGAGCGAGCGCCGCGGGTTGATCCTGATCGCCGACGACAACGCCGACATGCGGGCTCACCTTGATCGAGTGCTGTCGCCGCACTGGGAGACGGTGCTGGTCGCCGACGGCCGATCGGCACTGGACGCGACCCGCGAGCTGCGCCCGGATGCGATCGTGACCGACGTCATGATGCCGGGTCTGGACGGGTTCGAGTTGCTGGCGGCCATTCGCGCCGAACCCGAACTGGCCGGCACGCCGGTGCTGATGCTGTCCGCCCGGGCCGGCGCCGAGGCGGTCAGCGACGGCTTCGCCGGTGGCGCCGACGATTACCTGCCTAAGCCATTCCGCTCCCAAGAGCTGATCGATCGGGTGTCGGCGAGGCTTTCGGCCGCCGCCCGCGAGCGTGCCGGTCAGGAGCGCGACGCCGAGCTGCGGCTGTCAGCCGAGTTCGACGCCGCGCTGCACGGTGCCGATTCGGTCGCCGGGATCCTCACCGTCCTGCTCGACCCCCGATTCGGCTTGGGTGAAGCAACCGCCGCGGCCATCGGTCTGCGGGATCCCGAGGAGGACAACGTCCGCTTCGAATACGGCGGGATGTTTCCCGCGGAATTGCGCGACCGCTACCACGTCGCCCCGAGGGGCGCGCCCTTGGTGGCCGTCGACGTCATCAAACGCGGCGAGCCGATGGTCGTCACCGACACCTTCGACCTGCCCCCGCGCTACGACCACGCCGTCCAGGACACCGCCTCCAGTGTCCGTGCGTGCGTCATCCAGCCCTTACGCGACGGGTTGGGCCGCATCATCGGCGTGCTGTCGCTGCTGTGGTCGCAGCCGCGTCCATTCAGCGCCGCGGAACTCGACATGTTCGCCCACGCCGCTGAAATGACTCAATCGGCCCTGGACCGGGTGCGGGCCATGGCGCGCGAGCACCGTATCGCCGTCGAATTCCAGGAGCAGCTGCTCGACCTGGACCGCGGCTCGACTGCGGCGTCCGTGGCGGCGATCTACCAGCCGGCCGGCGAGGCGATGCGGGTAGGGGGCGACTGGTATCTGGTGACGCCGCTCAATCGGCCGGGGCAGATCGGGATCTCGGTGGGCGACGTCGTCGGGCACGGTTTGCCGGGCGCGACTGTGATGAGCAGGCTGCGCGCGGCGATGGGCGCCACCGCGCTGAGCCAAGCCGACCCGGCGGTGGTCCTGAGCACGCTGGACACCTATGCGGCCACTGTGCCGGGCGCCCGCTGCGCCACGGTGGCCTACGCCCTCATCGACGTCATGGACGCCGAAAGCGGGTGCCCCGCCACCATCAGCTACAGCTGCGCAGGACATCCGTACCCGTTGCTGGTCGACGCGGACCCAGACGTTGGCCCGGTCTACTTGGAGGGCGGTCGACGAACGCCGGTGGCCACCGGCCGGGTCACGCCGACCGACAGCACCGCGCAGGCCGAACTGCCACCCGGAACCCTGGTCCTGCTGTACACCGACGGGCTGATCGAGCGGCCCGGAGAGGCGCTCGACGAAGGATTCGACCGCCTGAAGGCCACCGCCGCCGAGTGCGCCCACCTTGCGGTCGACGACGTCTGCGCCGAGCTACTGCGTCGGATGGCCCCGCCGGGTGGCTACCGCGACGACGTCGTGGTGCTCGCACTGCGCCCGTGCCATTCGGGGCCGCACAGCTTCACTATCGTGGTTCCCGCCAGGGAGACGGAGGTCCCCGTCGTCCGGGACCGATTGCACGCGTGGCTGACGGCCCTGACCGACCCCGCCGTCGACCCGTCTCGCGCACAGGACATCTTGTTGGCGGTCGGTGAAGCCGTGACCAACGGGATCGAACACGGCAGCCATTGCGATCCGCGCAGAACCGTTTCGCTCGAGGCCTTCATCCGCGACACCACGATTGCCGTCACTGTCGCTGATTCCGGCCGTTGGTCTGGCGACTCGTCGGCCAGCCTGCGCACCGACCGGCGAGGACGGGGTCTCACGTTGATGGGCGGACTCGCCGACCGGGTCGACACTGTCCGCGATCGCTGGGGCACCCGAGTGACGATGCTGTTCGACCACCCGGTCGCCGGCTCGAAAAGCTAGACCTCTTCCATCGCCTCGCCGAGCTCCTCGAGGAGCTTGTTGTGATGGTTGGCTGCCAACAGGTGTCCGGCGGCGATCACCAGGGCGACCGGCCAATCGATGAGTTCGAAGGCCGCTAGGGCCGCCAGCCCGCCGTAGTAGGCGAGCTGCTCCGGCCGCGGAATCTCGGTCTGGCCGATCAGCGGCAGGTTGACGACGAAGGTTTCCCCTTGGCGAACCTTTTCGACCGCCTCACTTTGGGACGTCGCTCGCCGATCATTCTTTTCCGCCATCATTTGCCTTTCGGTAACGAAGGATTTGCCGATGAGCCGAATGGTGCGGTCACCGTCGGACGTATGGGGAGGACCAACCGCCCGCAGGCCGATCCGTTCATTTCACCTATTGCCTCGTTCCTGCGTGCTCCGATGCTGGAACTCTATGCGTTCTTGTGGCGCGTGGGCGTCCTGGAGATTGTGCCGTCCGAACCGGCTGCTCTTGATCGGGATCGTCGGGATGGTCGGGATGGTCGGGCGGGCCTGCAGGCAGCTCTCGTCCGTCAAAGACACGGCTGAGGGCCGCCACGCCGACCGTCGCGACCGCCGCGGACCCCAGGGCTTGAATCCAGCTGAGCGGATCGAGCGGTGTGCAGCCGATCAGTTGACTGACTCCCGGAATGCTGATCAGGGCGCCCACGAAGCCCAGTGAGCCAAGCGCCGTGAGTACCACCATTGGCGCCTGCGATTCCAGCAGCGTTTGGCCCAATTCGGCCCCGATCAGCGCGACCAGCGCCGCGGTCGATGCCCGTTGCGGCACTCCGGTGGCTCCTAGGAGGCCGGAGACGCCCGGCAGCCCGCCGACCATGCCGCCCGCCATCACCCACCCCGCCGTCGCCGCCGCCGCCGTGGCGACGCCGCGGATCGCGACCGCGTTCCACAACGCCGCCTGATCCGCGCCGCGCAGGTTGGGGTCCACTGTGCCGCGTGGCTTGCTGACCGCCAGGGCCGCGGCCGGCAGCGCGTCGGTGATGGTGTTGACGAGCAGCAGCTGGCGGGTGTTCAGCGGCGAGATGCCGGTGATCGCGCTGCCGATGATCGCGAAGATCACCTCACCGGCATTTCCGCCGAGTAGCACCGAGACAGCGGCCTGCACGCGTCGCCAGAGCTGGCGTCCTTCTTCGATGGCCTCCAGCAGTGCGTCGATACGGCCGTCGACCAGCACCACGTCGGCTACCAGGTGCGCCGATTCACTGCCGTGCGCGACCACACCAATCCCGACCGTCGCTGCCCGGATGGCGGCCGCGTCGTTGGCGCCATCACCGACCATCGCCGTCCGCACACCGGCGTTCTCCAGCGTCTGGACGACCTGGATTTTGTTCTCCGGAGTCATCCGAGCGAAGATCGTCCGCTCGGTGACGATCCGCTCTTGGTCCTTGCGGGACAACGAATCCCACTCGACGCCGGTTATCACCTGCTCGGCGGTCACCGGCACACCGAGCTCCTCGGCGATCGCCCTGGCGGTGATCGGGTGATCGCCGGTGATCAGCTTGATGCCCACACCCTGCGAACGCAGCGTCGACAGCACGCCGGCGGATTGCCGGCGGGGGGTGTCGGACAAGCCCAGGAATCCGGCCAGGGTCAACCCGTCATTGCAGTACTCGGCGATGTCGTCGGGGTTCGCTTTAATCGTCTCGGCCTGCTTGGCCGTCAGCTTGCGTTTCGCGACCGCGATCACCCGCAGTCCGGCGGCGGCCATTTCGGCGACGGTGCCATCTAATGCCTTGGCGTCGCCGCAGGCGGCCAGCACCACTTCTGGGGCGCCCTTGACGGTCAGCTCGGTTCCGCTCGCCGAGGCCGAGAACGACCTGCCGGAGCGGAACGGCAGATGAGCCGTGAGACCCGAGCCGTTGCTGGTCCCGGCCGCGCCTGCTGCTTCCGCGGCCTCCACGATGGCGGCGTCGGTGGCGTGTAGCTGCGGACCGCCATCGGTGACCGGCGCGGCGTGCGCCGCGCAACGCAACACCTCGGTTTTCATGGCCTTCAAATCGCCAGCACCGCCGGCAGCGGGGTGGATCTGCGACACCCGCAAGCGGTTCTCGCTAAGCGTCCCGGTCTTGTCGAAGCAGACCACTTCGATACGGCCGAGCGCCTCGACCGAGCGCGGAACACGAACCAGCGCACCGAACTCCGTCAGTCGCCGGGCCGACGACGCCTGTGCCAGCGTCGCCACCAATGGCATCCCTTCGGGGACCGCGGCGACCGCGATGGCGATCGCACTGGACACCGCGTGCTGCAACGGGGTGCGACGCAGCAACCCCAGCACGCCGACGAATGCGCCGCCGGCGATGCTCACCGGAAGGGCTTGATTCGTCAGCTGGCCAAGCTGATGCTGCAGGCCGATGTCGGACGACAGCTCGCCGGAGATGAGGTCGGCGGCGCGTTGCTGCTGGGTGTCCGCGCCGACCGCGGTCACCACTGCGACCGCGGTGCCGGCCACCACCGTGGTCCCGGCGAACAGCATGCAGCGACGTTCGGCGAGCGGGGCGCCGGGCGTCGCCTCGACCTGCTTCTCCACCGACAACGACTCTCCCGTGAGTGTCGATTCGTCGACCTCGACGTCGATTTCGTCGATGAGCCGGGCGTCGGCGGGCACCACCTCGTGGGTGCGCACTTCGATGATGTCGCCCGGACGCAGTCGCCCGGCGTCGATCTCCGTGTACGCTCGCTCACCGTCCGGGCCGCTGACAACCTTGCGGGCCGCTGGAGTCTGCTGAGCCAACAGGACGGTCAGCCGGTTTTCGGCCCGAAGCCGTTGCGCGGCAGCCAATATCGAGTTCCCGGTCAGCACGGACCCGACAAGGACGGCGTCGACGGGTGAGCCGAGTATCGCGCTGGCCGCTGAGCCGAGCGCCATCACCGGGGTCAGCGGGTCGGACAGTTCGGCCCGGACGGCCTTGGCTAGCTGCCACATGCCCTGCAGCGGTGAGTCGCTCGATTGCGCCCTGATGTGGGCGGTTTCGGGGATCTCGGGATCAAGCGGGGGTAGCGCCTTGCGGACCTGTTCGGCCGACATCGCGTGCCATTCGTGCACGGCCGCCGGGCGTGGGGGGGTCGCGTTGAGGATGCCGCGCGCCAGCAGGTATCCCGAAAACAGACCAGCCGCCGCTCCCGCGTTGACCGATTCGGATCCGAGATTCCCTCGCACACCCGGGATCATGAACAGCGACCCCATGGCCGTTGCGCCGGCCGCGATCCCGACGCCGCGCTGGGTCGCCGTCTTGGCCGCGGGCAGCGCGTGCAGCACCCGCCAGGCGGCCGCCAGATTCGGCAACAGCAGATCGGCGTTCCACGGCGGTGCGCCTTCCTTCGGCTTGATGCCCAGCATCAGGCTTGCCGACGAAATCGATTGCGCGCCAGACGATGACAAGACGGCTACCGTTCGCCCGTCCTGCTGGAGGTCGGCGATCGCGGCGGCCAGCGCGTCGTCGATGGAGCTGTCGGTCCCGCTTTTGACGGGCCGGACGTCGTCGAACGCCGGTCGCAGCTCGTCCAGCGAGTCGACGTCGACCGAGACCAGTTCTGCCCCAGTGTGATGCGCCTCGGCCACCACGGCCGAAGCCAGCGGATCGTGCACGGGCAGGAAGAGCGCTTCGACTTTGGATTTGGACTGGCCGCCCGATATCCCGCGCACCGCCCGCCAGCCGGGACGCAGGCTGTTTTTCTCGAGCATGAGCTGGGCGCGGTTCCACGCGGCGGACAACTCGGAGTTGTCGGCGCCACGGATGCGGGCCACGCGCAGCGTTTCGGTGCACAGAATTCGGGGGTCGATGACGATCGCGTCGATCTTGTCCAGCCGCCGTAGGCTTTCCGGCCGCAGTGGCAGGACCGCGTGCTGGTCGGCCAGTCCGCGGCCCAGGGTCGAGGCGAATGCCTCGGGCGTGGTCCGGCTGGCCTTCGGGGTGGCGACCTGGATCGCGGCGGCGGCCATGGCCAAATTGCGGGTGCCCGCGCCGAGTCCCCCGGCGCTGAGCGCCTGCAGGAGCGCAAAACGACCCGCGGTCCGCTCCACGGGTTGGGACGGCTGCGGCCGCGGTGCCGGGTGCAGCCGCGGTTGGTCGGCGTGTCGCGCCAGCTCCGGTTCGTGGCGCGCCCAGCTTTGGGCCTCCGCGCGGGCCTCGGCGGCTTTCATCGACTGCATGGTCAACCCCAACGCCAGCGACGTCGGCGACTGGGTGAGGGTTTGCCCTGCCGCCGCGGCCAGCGTCAGCACCGTGTCGGTGGTCGGGCCGCCGAACCGGTCCGCGAACGCACGGCGCAGCCAGGGCTGGTAGTCCACGAAGGTCACGCTGGCGGACACTGCCGCCGGTAACGGACGCAAACCCAGCGCCCGACCGGTGAGCGCGACGCCCAGCCCGGTCGCATTGACGGCAACGGTCAACGCTCTCGTCGCCAGCACCACGCCGTCGCCCGGCAGACTTCTTTTGAAGACCGACTCGTCTTTCGGTTCACCGCAACGCTTTTCGGCCGCTTCGACGGTCCGGCACAAGTCGCGCAGCGAAAAGCCGGGATCGTCGATGTCGACGATCGCACGCGACAGCGGGTGATTCAGGCTCACCGATGTGACGCCCGCGTGCGCGCGGATCGCGTCGACGACGACCCGCCCGAGCTCACCGTCATCGTCGCCACCGAGTCCGTGCACCTCGATCCAGGCGCGGCTTTGGTTGCGCCAGCAGTTGCGGCTGAGTGTCTCGCGGGAGATCTCGCCGGAGAGCACCTTGGCTCCCTCGCGCAACGGTAGGGATGCGCTCCTGCCCAGGGTCCCTGCGACATTTGCCGCAGTGTTCACCGATGCACTAGCTAGGGCGCTGGTTACCTGGAAGCCCGCAGCAAACGCGCGCAACGGCAGGTGTCGTATAGGTATACCGATGGTGGAAAAGGTAGCAGCGTCGCTCAGTTTGTGCTGCGCAACTTGGTGCTGCCTGCCGGCCTGCCTGCTGCTTTTTTGGCGGCCGGTTTGCGGGCGGCCTTCTGCGGTGCGGCTTTTTGTGGCGCCGGGTGGCTGGGTACCGGTGTGAGGTTCGCCTTCGGTGTTTCGGGTTTGTGGTTCATCCTGCGCAGCAACAGCGCACCACCGCCGACGGCCAACAGCACCGGCCATTCGACCAGGCCCGCGACACCGAGCGCACCAAGGGCCAGGGCGGCTGCCGGGGTGGAGTGAGCGCCCTCGCTGACGCCGCGCCTGACCCCTTTTGCGGCTCCGGTCACGCCGCCGACGACTCCGTTGACCGCCGCGCCGCCGACCGCGCCCGCGGCCTCTGTGGTCACCGTCGCCGCCCGACCCACTGTTTTACCTACGTTGCGGACTGTGCCGCCGACGACACTCATGATGGCTCCTGGCCTCGCATCATTTCGTTGCAAACCGTATTGACTACGGCTGTATACCCGCTGAACGCAAAGTTAACAGCTGCGACGAAATAGTTCTCCAATATCTATCAATCGAAAGCCTGCCACGTTGCAAACCCGCAGACAACGAGCAACCGCAGAGATTTCCCATCGGCTTGAATTGGGCATTGGTCGATTCAGTGGTCGATTCAGCCACGCTTCACGTCGATGAGCACCGGCGCATGGTCGCTGGGCGCCTTGCCTTTGCGTTCCTCGCGCACGATCTGTGCATCGGTCACGCGCGCGGCCAACGTTGGCGAGGCGAGGATGAAGTCGATACGCATGCCCTGTCTTTTCGGGAATCTCAGTTGCGTGTAATCCCAGTAGGTGTAGACGTCCGGGCCCGGCGTGAAAGGCCTTACCACATCGGAGAATTGCGTCGTCGACGATGGCGTCGAACGCTTTACGTTCCGGCTCGGAGACGTGCGTGGAGCCGACGAAAAATTCGGGGCTCCAGACGTCCTCGTCGGTCGGGGCGATGTTCCAGTCGCCGACCAGCGCGATGGGCGCCGCTGGATCGTCGCGAAGCCACCCTTCGGCCGTATCACGCAGTGCGGCAAGCCAATCCAGCTTGTAGACGTAGTGCGGGTCGTCCAGGGTGCGGCCGTTGGGCACGTAGAGACTCCACACGCGAACGCCGCCGCAGGTGGCGCCCAGGGCACGGGCTTCGGCCGTGGCGGCCACCTCCGGCTTGCTGCTCCAGGTGGGCTGGCCGTCAAAGCCGACCTGCACATCGTCGAGGCCGACCCGGGAGGCGATCGCCACGCCATTCCACTGATTGAAGCCGACATGGGCGACCTCGTAGCCGAGTTCGAAGAACGGCAACGTCGGAAATTGGCTGTCGGAGCATTTGGTCTCCTGCATGGCCAGCACGTCGACGTCGGCGCGGGCCAGCCAATCGGTGACGCGGTCCAGTCGCGTGCGAATGGAATTCACGTTCCAGGTGGCCAGCCTTAAGGGCGGCGATCGCATGCGCGGCGATAGCGGGGGCGAAGCGGGTCGCCGCCATCGCGCGGCGATCGCAAGGCGGCGAAGCGCGGGCGGCGTCGCCGCCATCGATCGTGCCGTCGGGCATGGCTAAAGATTATCCAGCGAGCCGGTGTCGAGCCGAAAAAGGCTGCGCCGATGATGCAGCCGGAAACCCAGGGAGGCGGCTTGGGCGATAGCGTCCGTGTCACGGTCGCCGACCCGCATCCAGGCGCGGGTCGCGCCGCGCGCATCGGCCCGTACGGCGTTGGCGCCCGCCTGGGCCCCCAGCTCGGGGGAGTCTTCGAGCGGCACGTCGCGCACCAACATGCGCTCCACGCGTTCGGCGGTCAGTCCGGCCGGCACCTGCAGCAGGCGGTCGGGGATGAGTAGCCGCGGGGTCATTCCGCGGTCCGCATACCAGGCGGCGATCACCCGGAGGGAATCAGGGCGAGCTGAAATATCTAGTGGCACTGCCGAATTCAATTCTAGTTCGGCATCCCGCGCGGCCCGGAGCAGCCAGCCGTCCAGCCATGCCTGCTCGGCACCTGGCCACGCCGCCGCGACCGCATACTCGAGTGCGCGGATCTCGGAGGTGCGCACCGGCGCGTCGGTCAGCGTCCGCAGCGCCACCACGTCAGCGGGTGCGCACTCGACCACGGCGCCCGTCTTCGTCCGCACCCGCACCACCGGATCGACGGCCAACAGGTGCCCCACCGCGTCGGTCAGCGGCGGGATCGACTCGGGGCGGCGCCGGTACCGGACCGTGACCCGCGTTCCGAGCTCCGGCCATGAGACCATCAGTGACCGAACGGGTCCGGTCCTTCGCCCGGCGTCCACGACAGTCCGGGAACCCCCCAGCCCTGCGACTTGACGGCGCGCTTGGCGGCCCGCGCGTGCCGGCCGATCAGACGGTCCAGGTAGAGAAATCCGTCGAGGTGACCCGTTTCGTGCTGCAGCATCCGGGCGAACAGACCGGTGCCCTCGATGGTGATCGGGCTGCCGTCGGCGTCGAGCCCGGTGACCCGTGCCCACTTGGCGCGGCCGGTGGGGAACGACTCGCCGGGCACCGACAGGCAGCCCTCGTCGTCGTCGCCCGGGTCGGGCATGGTCTCGGGTATTTCGGAGGTTTCCAGGACCGGGTTGATGACCACTCCGCGGCGCCGTTCGGTCGTTCCACGGTCGTCGGCGCAGTCGAAGACGAACAGCCGCAGCGCGTACCCGATCTGGTTGGCGGCCAGGCCCACCCCGTGCGCGCCGTCCATGGTGTCGTACATGGTGGCGATCAACTCGGGCAGATCGGCGGGCAGGGAACCGTCGGCCCCGACCTGCACCGGCGTCGTCGGCGTGTGCAAGACCGGATCTCCCACGATGCGGATGGGTACGACTGCCATGATCGGCTAGCTTAAACTCGCCGACCCACCCGCTTTGCGGCACACTGTGCGCGATGATCCAACTAAGTCCGCCGACTCGCGGGTCTAGATGACACCTTGAGGGTTGGCAGCGTGGTTCAATATTCGCGCAAAACACGCCCCGAAATATCAGTCATGCAAGCAGTTTGAGAATTCGCCGGAAGGGCCCAGGGGAGCGATATGGAAAGCGCCATGGCGCGGGCAAATCACGCGGGGGACGATGCTGACATCGCCGATGGCCTCAGCCGCCGTGAACACGACATCCTGGCATTCGAGCGTCAATGGTGGAAATTCGCCGGTGTCAAGGAAGAAGCCATCAAGGAGTTGTTCTCGATGTCGGCGACGCGCTACTACCAGGTGCTCAACGCGCTGGTCGACCGGCCCGAGGCGCTCGCGGCCGATCCCATGCTGGTGAAGCGGCTAAGACGGTTGCGCGCCAGCCGCCAGAAGGCGAGGGCAGCGCGGCGCCTCGGCTTCGAGGTGACCTGACGCCCCGCGCGACCTTGGTACGGCGCCTTTGCGGGTTTGAGGCCCCTCCTGGCTACAGTGGGGGCCGATGAACGAGCGCGTCCCCGATTCGTCGGGGCTTCCCCTGCGGGCCATGGTGATGGTGCTGTTGTTCCTCGGAGTCATTTTCCTGCTGCTCGGGTGGCAGGCCGTGGGCTCCTCGGGGAACTCCGACGACGAGTCGGCCTCGCCGGCATCGAGCGCGACCTCGACCACCGTGTCATCGACCAGCTGCTAAACCTGCCCCGAATCAGGCCGAGGTCCGGGTGTACAACATCTCGTCCAAAGAGGGCGTCGCCAAGAACACCGCGGACCAGCTGACGGCTGCCGGTTTCAAGGTCACCAAATTCGACAACCTCCCAGGGATACCCGATGTCACGGCCACCACGGTCTACTACACCGACGCCGAAGGTGAGCACGCGACCGCCGACGCCGTAGGCCAGAAGCTGCAAGCGCCCGTCGAGGCGCGCATTCCTGCTCTTGCCAACCAGCCGCCCGGCGTCATCGTTCTCGTCGCGGGCTGACACGCTCGCGCGCAAGTCGTTTCGGACGGCAGGTCGCCGGGCTAGGCTCTCGCTATGCCTAAACTTGCCGGTCACCGTCACGTTTCCGTTGCCCCGACGCCCCTTTTCGGATCCCTTTTAGCGTTTTCTGCCGCGTTAGTGAGCGCTTGCTCGTCGCCCCAGTACGCATCGTCAGTCCCGGGTACCACGCCGGCGATCTGGACTGGGTCATCCTCGCCGTCATCGGCAAAGGCCCCGGGCATGGAAGCGGCACCGGCGGCGGCCTCGGCGAGCTTGACCACCGTGTTGAAGGGGCCCGACGGCGCACAGGTCGCCACCGCGAAATTCGACTTCGCCGACGGCTTCGCCACCGTCACGCTTCAGACGACCAGCGTCGGCGTGCTGTCACCCGGTTTCCACGGAGTCCACATCCATAAGACGGGCAAGTGTGAACCCAACTCCCTCGCTCCAACCGGGGGTGCGCCCGGGGACTTCCTGTCCGCCGGTGGCCACTTCCAGAAACCTGGGCATGTCGGACACTCCAGCGGTGACCTGACCTCGCTGCAGGTGCGCGGGGACGGTTCCGGGACGCTGGTCACCACAACAGACGCCTTCGCCATGGCCGACCTGGTGGCCGGCGAGAAGACCGCGATCATCATTCACGCCGGTGCCGACAACTTCGCCAACATTCCGCCGGATCGCTACAACCAGGTCAATGGGGCCGCCGGTCCTGACGAGACGACGATGACCACCGGGGATGCGGGCAAGCGGGTGGCGTGCGGTGTCATCGGTGCCGGCTAGCGGTCGAGCCCATATCGACTTCGCCGGCTCACCCCGGCCGACGATCGGGGTGGAGTGGGAATTCGCGCTCGTCGACGCGCAGACTCGTGACCTAAGCAACGAAGGGCCCGCGGTCATCGCCGAGATCGGCGAAAACCCGCGCGTGCACAAGGAATTGCTGCGCAACACCGTGGAGGTCGTCACTGGCATCTGCGAAAGTTCCGCCGAGGCGATGGAGGATCTGCGCGAAACCCTGGGCCCCGCACGCCGGATCGTGCGGGCCCGCGGGATGGAACTGTTCTGCGCCGGCACCCACCCGTTCGCCCGGTGGTCGACCCAGAAGCTCACCGACGCGCCGCGCTACGCCGAACTGATCAAACGCACCCAATGGTGGGGCCGGCAGATGCTGATCTGGGGTGTCCACGTCCACATCGGGATCTCCTCGGCCGCCAAGGTGATGCCGATCATGACGTCGCTGCTCAACTACTACCCGCACCTGCTGGCGCTGTCGGCGTCCTCGCCGTGGTGGGGCGGGGAGGACACCGGCTATGCCAGCAACCGGGCGATGATGTTTCAGCAACTGCCTACCGCCGGGCTGCCATTCCACTTTTGGAGGTGGTCGGAGTTCGAGGGCTTCGTCTACGACCAGAAGAAGACCGGCATCATCGATCATATGGACGAAATCCGTTGGGACATCAGGCCTTCGCCGCATCTGGGCACCCTTGAGGTGCGGATCTGCGACGGGGTGTCCAACCTGCGTGAGCTGGGTGCGCTGGTCGCGCTGACGCACTGCCTGGTGGTCGACCTGGACCGTCGGCTGGACGCCGGTGAGACACTGCCGACCATGCCGCCCTGGCATGTCCAGGAGAACAAGTGGCGGGCCGCGCGCTACGGCCTGGACGCGGTGATCATCCTGGACGCCGACAGCAACGAGCGTCTGGTCACCGAGGATCTGGCCGATTTGCTCACCCGGCTGGAGCCGCTCGCCAAGTCGCTGCACTGTTCTGATGAACTCGCCGCGGTGTCCGACATTTGCCGCGACGGCGCGTCATACCAGCGGCAGCGGCGGGTCGCCGAGGAACACGACGGCGACCTTCGTGCCGTCGTCGACGGCCTGATCGGGGAGCTGGACATCTGATCATGACGAGGTTTTCCGCGGACTCCGAATCCTTTGCGCTGGCGATGTTTCCGCTGCAGTCGGCGCTGCTGCCCAACGAGGACCTGCCGCTGCGCATCTTCGAGCCGCGCTACAGCGCGTTGGTGCGCGACTGCATTGGCAACGGCGACCCTTTCGGCGTGGTGCTGATCTCCCGCGGCCGCGAAGTCGGGGGCGGTGACACGCGATGTGACGTCGGGGTGCTGGCGCGCATCGCCGAATACGCCGAACTCGGCTCGGGCCGGTACGTGTTGCAGTGTCGCACCGGCGAGCGCATCAGGGTAGGTGAATGGCTGGAGGACGATCCCTACCCGCGCGCCACTGTTCGGCTCTGGCCCGACGAGCCCGGGGACGAAGTGACTGACGCACAGCTTCTCGATGTCGAAGAGCGCGTGGTGGCCCTGTTCGAGCGGATCGCCGCCGCCCGCGAGGCCCAGTTGCCGAGCCGCGATGTGCTCCTGGGCGTCGACCGGACCGAAGCGCGTGATGTGGGAGACCGATTGTACGCGTTGGCATCCCGGATACCGATCGGCGCGGCCGATCGCTATGCCATGCTGTCGGCATCCTCGGCCGCCGAGCGGTTGGCCGCGCTGAGCGAGGCGGTGGACACCGTCGCCGAGATGGTGGAGTTCCAGCTGTCCGAATAGCCCAACCCTGGCGCCTGAAAACAATGCCGTTGCGTTACAGCAGAAGTGGGTAACCAAGGCGAAAGCGCGTGGTCAGGTTTGGAATCACTAGTCGGAAGGCGGCATCGGATGGTTCGCAACGAAGGGGGCCGGTGGGACGTCGGTATCAAGGACAACGAGGTTTACCTCGCGCGCGTCTCTGAAAGCGATGAGCAGTTGTTCGACGATTTGATATCAGCCGACGAAGCGCGCGACCTAGCCGACCTTCTGACGAAGTACGCAGACAAGGCCGATGAGTCTGCTGATTCGCATGACTCCGATTCTTCGGATGAGGACGACGATGAGGACGACGATTCGCACGACTCCGATTCTTCGGATGAGGACGACGATGAGGACGACGACTCGGACGACTCCGATTCTTCGGATGAGGACGATGACGAGGACGACGATTCGGACGACTCCGGCAAGTCGTCGGATTAGATTCGGTCTGTCGGTTCAGTTAATTTCGATCGCAGGAACGCCTGGCTTGCTGAAGGTGAAGCGGCTGATGACGGCACCAATGAAGAACAACACCGCGGCGACCTGGAGCAACCGGGTGAAACTTGCATCGGTCACCGTGCCGGCCGCGATCAGCCCTACGCAGGCAACGGAGGTCAGGGCCGACGTCCGCCCCACCGCGTTCTGCATCGCTGCGGCCACTCCGCTATTGGCCGGCTGGACGGAAGACAGATTCGCTGCAGTCAGCGGTGTGCTGGTCAGTACCAGCCCAATCGCCAACACGGTCATCCCGGGCAGCAGATCGCTAAAGATGTTGAACCCGTGGGCCGACGGTCGGATGAGCAGCAGTCCAAATCCGGCCAGTACCGGGCCCGTCGTCAGGAAAACCCGGGGTCCGATCCGTGCGGCGTGGCCGCCGACGCGCTTGGCGAACAGAAACGACATGACGGGTGTGGGCAAGGTAACCAAGCCCGCCACGGTCGCACAAAAACCAGCGACTTCCTGTGTGTAAAGGGAGACGGCAAGAGAGCCCATGCTGAGGGCCCCGTAGACGAACGCGGTAACGAGATTGGCGCCCGCGAAGTTGCGGATCGTGAACAGCTCCAGCGGCACCAAAGGATTTGGCGCGCGCCGCTGCCATGCCACGAATGCCAGTAGTGCCGCGATCCCTATGACAAATGACGCGACGATGCCGGGGTCGGCCCACCCATGTTCGCTCGATTCGATGAGCGCGTAGACCGTGGCGGCCAGCCCGGTCGCCGATAACGCCGCACCGGGGATGTCGACGCGGGCTCGCTGGGCGGGCCCGGGCATGGGACAAAGCCAAAACGTCAATGCGAAACCGATGACCATCGGGAGCGCCGACAATGCGTAGATCCACCGCCAGCTCAGAAAGTCGACCGCCAACCCACCTAGCAACGGACCGAGCGCGAACGCGGTGCCGGTCCACGCGGTCCAGGATCCGATCGCCGCAGGACGATCCGCGCGGTCGAACACGGAATTGATCAACGCCAGCGAACCGGGAACCAAAAACGCCGCGCCCAGACCCTGGATGACGCGCCCGGTGATCAACATGGCGGGCGAGGCCGCGGTTGCCGCCACCATCGAGCCCGTGCCGAAAGCCACCAGCCCGAACCGCATCACCGGCACTCGGCCGAAGAGATCGGAGATGGAACCGCCCGGCAGAATCGAGGCCGCCAGCGCCAGGAGGTAGCCGTCGACGACCCATTGCTGCAGGCACATGCCTCCGCGCAGGTCGCGCGCCGTCGCAGGCAGGGCCAGGTTCACGACGGTGCTGTCGAGAAAGGCGACCATCGACACCATGACGGCCACCACCATGACCCGCCTGGCCGGCGCGACATCGCGCAATTGCGCAAGTGGCCCCGCCCGGCGCGCCGACGGGGTGAAGACCATCCCGGGCGAAGGCTGTACGGCGATCATCTCTCTCCTGGGGGCATCTGGGGGTGCTCGCAATGAGGTATGCCTTGTGGTTACGAACTAACGCGCCAGCAGGTTCGAGCGGCAGGCTGTGAACTCCGTTACCGATCAGTTGGAGTTTGCGTAGTCCGACCGACTGATTCGCGCTCAGCCAAGGACTTCAACGTGCGCAGCTGCTTTCGCATCATCACCAAGTCCCCCAGCGCGAAAAGACGACCGAGCAGCCGAGAACCCGCCAAGCACACCCGCACGTGCAGCCGCGCCCCTGCCCGCTCGGGGTGGACCCGATACGTCACGGCCACACCCTTGGACCGCAACGTGAGCTGCTCGCCGGCGACGAACGAGTCGAGCACGAACATCGTCATGAAGCGCTGACCGATCGCGAGGTGAACGAGTTGGGGGTCGCGTTGGCGGGGACTGCGTCGGCCAAAGTTGTCGAGGATGTCGTAGCTGTAGGGCGCAGCGCGTAACTGACACAGCCAGTCGAACACGATCGATGGCGGCGCATCGATGCTGATCGCGCGATCCGCCCGCACGCCGGCATGCGGACAGAGCCCGTCGCACGGCAGAAACGCCGCTCGTTCCGACGGCGATGCTCCCCAACTCAGCCCCGGGATCACGGCACCGCAGCACCGCGTGGATGTACTTGTACTGCAACGTGTTTGAGTATCCATCTGACGGCCAGCCGGTGCGCGCCAGTGCCGATGACGAGGGCGCGATACGCCCTGCCGTGAACACCGGGAAAGCGCGCCCACGTCTGCGCGCGCAGTCGAGTGCGGCCAGTGTCATCCGGCTCGGTGTCCAGGTTGAACACCAACCGGTAGATCGCGAACGGGTGCCGGCCCTTCAAGGCGAACCGCTCCGGTGGCCGCGCTTCGTCCAACACGAACCCCGTCGGCACGGTCGACGGGTCGTGCGGGTCGCGGCACATGACGCGCAGCAGCGCGGACCACGTTGCTGCGCGATCCGCTGCGACGGTTGTGGCATGCTCGTCGATATAGGGCAATCGTTCCATATAGAAGGAATGTACTAGATCGTGGCACCTCCGCGGAAGCACGAGACCGATGTGATCCTTGACGCCGCCCGAGCGCTGGTGCTCGCGGGCGGACCACGCGCGGCCAGCGTGGCGGCGATCGCGCAATCCAGTGGGGCGCCCGCCGGCACCCTGTATCACCGCTTCGGCAACCGCGACGGGATCGTCGCGGCGGCGTGGCTGCGCGCGCTCGAACGCTTCCAGGCCCGCGCGCTGGCCGCGGGCAGCGAAGCGCCGGCGCGAGGCCTTAGGCGCGGCCACGGCGATGGCCGTGGCCGCAATCAGCTTCGCGCGGGAGCTTCCGCAGGACGCCCGGCTGCTGCTGACGATCCGGCCGACAGATCTGCTCGACGGCGAGCCTGAGCCCAGTTTCCAGCAGACCCTCGCCGCCATGAACGCACCGCTCGCCGTGCGGGTGCACGAGCTGGCCGAGCGCCTGTACGGCTGCCGCGATCAAAGGCAGATCGACGCGGTCAACAGGGCGGTGGCCGACCTGCCCTACGCCGTAGTCCGGCGCCACGCCCACGACGAGCCGATGCCGTCCTGGCTGGAAGCCGATGTTGCGGCGTCGGCGCGGGCGATACTACAGAGCTTTGGCGAAGGCGCGTAGCGACTCCACCTGAACGGGATCCAGTGACGGGCGCACGGTCTTGCGGGCTGCCTCGAGATCAGCGGCGGTCACCTCGGCAGCATTGATGGAGCGCCGCATCGCGGTGAGCGCGGCCTCGCGCAGCAGCGCCACGCAGTCGGCGGCGCTGTAGCCGTCGAGTTCGGCGGCCACCGCGTCCAGGTCGACGTCGGCGCTCAACGGTATGGATTTGCCTGCGGTGCGCAGGATTTCGCGCCGCGCCTCCGCGTCGGGCGGCTCGACGAACACCAGGCGTTCCAACCGGCCCGGGCGCAGCAGCGCCGGATCGATGAGGTCGGGCCGGTTGGTGGCACCCAGCACCACGACGTCGCGCAGCGGGTCGATGCCGTCGAGCTCGGTCAGCAGCGCGGCCACCACCCGGTCGGTCACGCCGGAGTCAAAGCTCTGCCCCCGCCGCGGCGCCAGCGCGTCCACCTCGTCGAGAAAGACCATGGACGGCGCCGAATCCCGTGCGCGCCGGAACAATTCGCGAACCGCCTTCTCCGAGGCGCCCACCCACTTGTCCATCAGCTCGGAGCCTTTGACGGCGTGCACGCTCAGCTGCCCTGTGCTGGCCAGCGCGCGGACCACGAACGTCTTGCCGCAACCAGGCGGACCGTACAGCAGCACGCCGCGTGGGGGATCGACACCGAGCCGGGCGAACGTGTCGGGGTGCTGCAAGGGCCACAGCACCGCTTCGGTCAGTGACTGTTTGGCTTCGGCCATGTCACCGACGTCGTTGAGCGACACGTTCCCTACCGTCAGCTCCTCGCTCGCCGAGCGGGACAACGGCCGGATCACGCTGAGCGCACCGACCAGATCGTCTTGATTCAGCTCGGGCGCCCCTCCTTCGGCGCTGGCCCGCCCCGCCGCCCGCAGCGCCGCCTCCCGCACCAAAGCGGCCAGGTCGGCGGCGACGAAACCCGGTGTGCGGCCGGCAATCTCGTCGAGCTCAAGGTCGCCGGTGGGCACGGCCCTCAGTAGCGTCTCGAGCAGCGCTTTGCGGGTGGTGGCGTCGGGCAGTGGCACGCCCAGCTCGCGGTCGCACAACTCCGGGGCGCGCAGCCGCGCATCGAGCTGGACAGGGCGCGCGGAGGTGGCGATCAGCGCGACGCCGTCAGTGGCCACCGCGGTGCGCAGCTCGGCCAGGATCAACGCCGCCACCGGCTCGGCGGTTTCGGGCAGCAGGGCGTCGACGTCAGTGATCAGCAGCACACCGCCGCCTTGCCGGATGGCCGTGACCGCCGAAGCGACGGTCTTGAGCCGGTCCTCGGCGGCCAGCGCGCCGACCTCCGGGCCGTCCAGCTCCACCAGCCTGCGGCCGGCGCACACCGCGCGCACCAGCGTCGCCTTGCCGACGCCGGCCGGTCCCGACACCAGCACGCCCAGGTTGGTGCCGGCGCCAAGGGTTTTCAGCAGGTGCGGCTCGTCCAGCGCGAGCTTGAGCCATTCGGTCAGCTTGGCGGCTTGCGCCTGCGAGCCCTTCAGGTCGTCGACGCCGATCGCGGGGCTGGCCACGCTGACCTGTTGGTGTCGATGGCCCCCCAAAATGGAGGCGGAGCTGTGCGCGATTCCGTGGCCCCAGGAGACCAGGGAGTTGGGCTGCACGCTGACCGGGCCGTCCGGGTCGACCCCGGTGACGGTCAGCAGCTCGGAGGTCCAGCTGATCCCGACCGCCGAGGCCAGGGCACGGCTGGCGGCAGATGTCGACGTCCCCGGGCCCAGGTCGCGGGGCAGCAGCGACACCGCATCGCCGACCGTCATCACCTTGCCGAGCAACGCCTGACGCAGGGTGGCCGACGAAACCGATTGGGTGGCTAGCGAAGAGCCGCTTAGCGTCACCGACCGCGCGCCGTACACGATGACCGCACTGACGATCACCGCAGTGCCCTCGCGCAGTCCGGCGTTGGACAGCGTCACGTCGTCGAGCAGCACCGTGCCCACAGGAATGTCCTGGTCGGCCAGGCCGGCCACCGCCGCGGTAGTCCGCGACCCGGTCAGCGATACCGCGTCCCATTCCCGAATACCCAGCGCAGCAGCGGCATTCGGGTGTAACCGGATCACGCCGCGACGGGAGTCGACCGCGGAGTTGTTCAGTCGGGCGGTGAGGGTGAGCCGATTGGGGCCAGTCACAGCCGCCCGCCCGGCTTGCGCAGCCCCAGCCGGGCCACCGACCGGCGGTTCGGCTGCGCCCGCCGGGTGGCACGCCGTGCCGCGCGACGTTGCCGGGGCTTGTCGTCCCACATCTCGGGGTGGTTGGCCAGCCAGCGCTTGCTGCGCACTGCGAACGGCATATGGCACACGTAGGCGATGATGATCACCCAGATCAGGATGTAGGGCGCCAGGACCGCGGCCGCCGCGACGACCGCCAGTACCGCCAGCAGCGGGGCCGCCAGGTTCGGCGGAATCGCCACGGTGTGCATCTTTTTCATCGGGATCGTGCTGACCAAGAGTATCGACGTCCCGGTGATCCAGATGGCGAGGAACCACAGCGAGCTCCACCAGCCGTCGCCGTGGAACTGAAGCTTGAGTCCCATGAGGCCGATCATGGAAACCGCACCCGCCGGCGCGGGCATCCCGACGAAGAACTCCTTGGCGTAAGACGGCTGGGTCTCGTCGTCCTGCAGCGCGTTGTAGCGGGCCAGTCGCAGCACCACGCACACCATGTACAGCAGCACCACCGCCCAGCCGAGCGGCCACTTCGACAGCAGCGTCACGTAGACCACCAGGGCGGGGGTCACGCCGAAGTTCACCGCGTCGGCCAGCGAGTCGATTTCGGCACCGAGCGCAGACTGGGCGCCGAGGAGGCGGGCCACGCGACCGTCCAGTGCGTCGAGGATGGCCGCCGCGGCGATCAATGCCATCGCGGGAATCGGCTGGTGTTCGAGGGCGAACTTGATCGACGTCAACCCCGCGCACATCGACAGCACCGTCATCGCGCTCGGCAGCAGGTGCAGGCTCATGGTCCGTCTAGCCCGCGGCTTATCGATCATGAAAGCTCCGCCAGCACGGTCTCGCCGGCGATTGCACGCTGGCCGACTTTGACGATCGGCTCGGTGCCCACCGGTAGGTAAGTGTCCAGCCGGGAGCCGAACCGGATCAGGCCGTAGGTGTCGCCGATCGACAGCTTGTCCCCGACGTGGGCGTCGCACACGATGCGGCGGGCCAGCAGACCGGCGACCTGCACAACGACGACGTCGGCGCCGTCCGCCGTTCGGATCCGCAGACTGGCACGCTCGTTCTCGGCGCTCGCCTCGGGCAGATCGGCCGATCCGAACCGGCCGGGGCGGTATTGCTTGGCGACGACTTCGCCGCTCACCGGTGCGCGCTGCACGTGGGCGTCCAACAGCGAAAGGAAGATACTGACCCGCGGCAGCAGTGCGTCGCCCATGCCGAGCTCGGCGGGCGGGGCAGCGGAGTCGATCACGCAGATGATGCCGTCTGCGGGCGCGGCGACGGCACCCGGCCGCGAGGGCGGTACCCGCGGTGGATGACGGAAGAAGCCCGCGCAGGCGCCTGCCGCCAGCAGGCCCGCGTGGCGCAGCCACCGGTGGTCGCGTCCGACGACGGCGACGGCCAGGCCGGTGGCGATGAACGGGCGCCCGGCGGGGTGAATCGGCGGAATGGTCGAGCGGACCAACTCCAGCATGTGCTGCGGGCCGCCAGTGCGGGGGCGTCTAGCCACGCGGTCATCCTACGGCGGTACGAAGTCGGACCTTGTCAACCCGGTGATCCGGTCGATTATTCACGTAGCGATCGTTCGACACACGTCAATTAATAACGGCCGAACTCCATTCCGGCGACACTAAATTGAATGCAATTAAGCCGATGACCAGTCGGTGTTATTGTCGTCCAGCAGCGATTCGGCGTGCGCACGAGTCACGACGCAATCCGGTGGTGCGCTACGCTGGCCAGTCGCGCCGTTCGGGGGCAAAATCACAAGGTGCAACAAACCGAAACGCGGAGCTGACCGAGCGCACAGCACCTACCTGGTCGAGGTTTGGGTTAGGAGCAGGAGGCACCATGCCGTACTTTCCGGTCGAAGTGAAAACGCCAGCGAACTTTGTGCTCTTAATTGTTTTGAACGTCAATTATCGCAAAGAGTTCGGCTTCGAAGGACCATGACTGATCCGCTGACACCGCCCACGGCGAGCCGAAAGCCGGGGCGCCCCGTGGCGAGCAAGGCCGACGAGACCCGCAGGCGCATCGTGCGCGCCGCGCGTGAGATTTTCTGCGAACGCGGTTACGACGGAACGACTTTCCAGGCAATCGCCGAGCGCGCCGACCTCACCCGCCCAGCGATCAATCACTACTTCGCCGACAAACGGGCGCTCTATAGCGAGGTGTTGGACCAGACGAACGAAGTTGTTGTCATGGTGGGCATCGAACGGGCGAAGCATGAGACGGCCCTGATGGGGCGAGTCACGGAATTCATCAGCGCGGCGATGCATGCTAATTCTGAGGATCCTTCGGTCACAGCGTTCCTTATCACCGCCGTAGTGGAATCGCAGCAGCATCCACAATTGGGTCGATCCGAAATTGATGCCGTGTCAAATAGCCGAGAATTCCTGAATTGGGCTATCAACGACGCCATCAAGCGAGGGGAGCTCAAAAAGGACGTAGACGCCCCGTTATTGACCGAGACGCTGCTGACCGTGCTCTGTGGAGTGGGCTTTTACGCCGGATATGTCAAAAGCTACCGAGAGATGCAGGCTGTCAACAAGACATTGCGCCAGCTGCTCGAGGGCGCGTTCTGGCGGCACGGAACGCCGTAACAGGTTTCGAGAGCCAACATTCAACGTCCCGAAGATGTCTCGTGCGTTGTCGCTGACTTATGTGAGGTCCCAGACCTGCAGCTGGGTTCCGGCCGCCACTTCCACGACGTCCTCGGGGATGTCCAGTAACCCGTTGGCGGAAGCCAGCCAGCGCAAGTGGTGCGACGCCGGTGGGCCGTAGCTCGTCACGGTGCCTTCTCGGACGTCGAGGATCGCGCGGCGGAACTGCCGCTTGCCGCGCGGCGAGGTCAGCGCCTCGGTCAGCACCGCGGGCCGCCGTGGCCGCTGCGGGTCCGGTAGACCCATGGCCGTCCGGAGGGCGGGACGGATGAACACCTCGAAGGAGACCAGCGAGCTGACCGGGTTGCCGGGCAGCGTGACGATCGTGGCGTCGGCTCCATTTGTCCGCAATCGCCCAATGCCCTGCGGCATTCCCGGCTGCATCGCCACCTTGACGAACTCCACACCCTGCTCACCGTCCCGGCCGAAGGCGTCTTTGACGACCTCGTAGGCGCCGGCGCTGACGCCCCCGCTGGTAATAATCAGATCAGCGTCCACGGCGTAGCGGTCCAGGATCGCACTGAATTGGGCGACGTCGTCGCCGGCGGTCGCGGTGGCGATCACGGCCGCGCCCGCGTCGCGAACGGCCCCGGCCAGCATGACCGAGTTCGACTCGTAGATCTGCCCCGGCCGCAATGGATTACCGGGTGTCACCAGCTCCGACCCGGTGGAGATCACCAGCACGCGCTGGCGCGGCAGCACCGGCAGCCCCGTTATCCCCAGTGCGGCTGCCAGGCCGAGGATCGCCGGGGTGACGACCTCGCCCTGGCGCAGCACGGTGGTGCCGGCGGCGACGTCTTCGCCGGCTAGCCGGATGTGCTTGCCGGGCTGGGAGGCCTCGCGGATCGCCACCGACTGCACTCCACCGTCGGTGGCTTCCACCGGCACGATGCTGTTTGCCCCGGCCGGTACCGGCGCGCCGGTCATGATCCGGTGGGCGGTACCGGGTTGCAGGGTCAACCGGTCGGTGCGCCCGGCGGGAATGTCCTCGGCGACCGGCAGCAGCACCGGGTGATCCGCGGTGGCGCCCGCGGCGTCCTCGGCACGCACCGCGTAGCCGTCCATCGCGGAGTTGTCGAACAGCGGCAGCGACAGCTGGGCGACCACATCGTCGGCCAGGACCAGCCCTTGCGCCTCGGCCAACGGAACCATGGCCGCCGGGCGCGCGCGGATCATCTCGGCAACGACGCGTTGGTGCTCTTCGACGGATCGCACTCGGCAATTGTCCGTCTAGACCGGGAACGTGACGCCGGTGAGTTCCTCGGAGACGGTCCACAACCGGCGCTGCAGGTCCTCGTCGTGGGACTGCGCGCTGGAGTCGACCACCTTCGGGTGACCACGCTGCTCGCCGAAACCGCCGGGGCCGTAGTACTGCCCGCCCTGCACGGCAGGGTCGGTGGCGGCCCGCAGCGTCGGCAGGGCGCCCATCTCCGGACTTTGGAACAGGACCGACCCCAGCAGATTTGCGACCGGCCTGGTGATCCCCGGCAGGTTGCGGGTCAGCTCGGTTTGGGAACTGCCGGGGTGTGCGGCGACGGCGATGGTGGATTTCTCGGCTGTGTTCAGCCGGTGGTGCAGTTCATAGGTGAACAGCAGGTTGGCCAGCTTGGATTGCCCGTAGGCGGCGCCCCGGTTATAGCTGCGCTCCCACTGCAGGTCGTTGAAGTGGATAGCGGCCCGCATCCGGTGGGCCATGCTGCTGATGGTCACCACCCGCGACCCGCGCACCGGCAGCAGGTGGTCAAGCAGCAACCCTGTCAGTGCGAAATGACCGAGATGGTTTGTGCCGAATTGCAATTCGAAGCGGTCTTTAGTGGTCTGCTTCGGGGTCAGCATCACGCCGGCGTTGTTGATCAGCAAGTCGATTCGCGGGTAGGCCGACCGCAGCGCATCGGCGGCCCTGCGCACGGAATCCAGCGAGGTCAGATCCAGCGCCTGCAGCGTGACGTCAGCGCCGGGGCTGGCGGCGACGATGCGCGACAGCGCGGCATTGCCCTTCTCCGGGTTGCGCACCGCCAGCACGACGTGTGCACCGCGGTAGGCCAGCACGGCCGCAGCCTGGTAGCCGATGCCGGTGTTGGCGCCGGTGACGACGGCGACGCGGCCGCTCTGATCCGGGACGTCGGCCTCTTGCCATTTGCGGGTCTCGGCGATTGAATGCATGGCCCACAACATACGCAGATACCCAGTGCGCAGCCGCCATCGGCGTCGGCGGACGTAGAGTCGGGAACGTGATTACCGGGCTGGCGCACACCGGGGTGTGCGTTGCCGACTGTGAGGCCGCGGTGGCGTTCTACCGCGACGTGTTGGGCCTACGTGTGCTCTCGCCGCCGTATGTGATGGCCGGTAACGCCCTTCGCGAGGACATGGGCGAGCTGGTGGGAGACCCCACCATGAAGGCGGCCATCGTCGGACTGCCCGACGACGGTGACCGGGTCTTCGAGGTAATCGAGTACCTCAACGTCAAAGGGGGAGCGGCCGATCGGGCCCTGACCGACCACGGGCTGTCCCACGTCGGGCTGATTTGTGCGGACCTCGACGCCACCCGGGCGGAGCTCGAGGCCAAGGGAGTGCGCTTCCTTTCCAGCGGAATCGCCGACGTCGCGCGGGTGCGCACGGCGTGGTTCGTCGATCCATGGGGCGTGGTGTTCATCCTGGTGGAGAAAAGCCGGTCCGAGCGGCCTTACTTCGCGCAATGGGGGTGAAAGTAGGCGTCATCGGCGCCGGCGCCGGCGGCATCGCGATGGGAATCCAGCTGGCCGACGCGGGATATGACTTCACGATCTTCGACCGCGCCGACGGCTTCGGCGGCACCTGGCGCCACAACACGTTTCCCGGTGCGGCCTGCGATGTCCCGTCGCACCTGTACTCGTATTCGTTCGCGCTCAACCCGCGGTGGAGCAAGACGTATGCGAACCAGCCCGAGATTCTCGCCTACCTCGAGAAGGTCGCCGCCGACCGCGGTCTCGGTGCACACCTGCGGCCCAACACCGCGGTCACCACCGTGCGGTGGTCGGACACCGTCCGGCGCTGGACGCTGTCCACCGACGACGGCCGGGAGTACGACTTCGACGTGGTGGTGAGCGCGGTCGGAATGCTCGATGTGCCCTACATCCCCGATATCCCAGGGGCGCAACGATTTCGGGGCCGACAATTCCATTCGTCGCGGTGGGATCACCGTAGGTCGACGGCGGCGGAACGGGTGGCGTCCATCGGCACGGGCGCCAGTGCGATCCAATACGTTCCCGCGATCGCCCCAGAAACCGTGCAGCTCACCGTGTTTCAGCGGACCCCGATCTGGATCGCGCCCCGATTCGACTTCCCGTTCACCCCCGGGCAGCACGAGCTTTTCGAACGTGACCCGAGCGCGGCGCAAAAGCTGCGCGACGAGGCCTTCGACGCCTACGAGTCCGCCAGCTTCGACGTCGACGACCAACAGACTCGCGACGCAACCGAACTCGCGCGCAGTTACCTGATGCGCAAGGTGGCCGACCCCGAGTTGCGGGCCAAGCTGACTCCTGACTATCCGGCCGGCTGCAAACGGCCGCTCATGTCGCGGGAGTGGTATCCGACTTTCGCTCTGCCGCACGTCAAGCTGGAGACCACGCCGATCGCCGAGTTGACCGAATCCGGGGTGCGCACGGTCGACGGTGTCGAACACCGCGTCGACACCGTCATCTACGGCACCGGGTTCACGGCCGCCGACTACCTCGCCAGCATCGACGTGTATGGACGCGGCGGCCGTCGCCTTCGCGACGACTGGAGCGACGGCGCGGAGGCCTACCTCGGCACGCTGGTGACCGGATATCCGAATTTCTTCACGCTCTACGGCCCCAACACAAACGGGGTCAACTCGATCATCTACATCCACGAGGCGCAGACGACCTTCATCCGCCACATCCTCGACGTGATGGGCAGCCGCGGAGTTCGCACCGTCGAGGTGACGGCCGATGCGCAGCGGCGCTACAACGACGACATCCAGACCGAGATGCATGGCAAGGTCTGGCTTGCGTGCACCAACTACTTTCGCCATCCAAGCGGTAAGGTCGTGACCCAATTGCCTTACAGCGGGCGGAAATTCTTCGAACGCACCCGCAGCATGGTCGACGGGGATTACGTGCTTTCTTGAGCTGAAGGGTGGCGAGCAGACGCAAAATCGCCCTTTTTCGTATCAAAAAGGGCGATTTTGCGTCTGCTCGCGGTGCTAGGCGAACTGCGCGCGCAGCCAGGCGATGATCATCGGCACCACCTCGGGCGCCTTGCTCATCGCGACGTGCCCGGTGCCCTCGATCAAGTGCACCTCGGTGTTGGGGCGGCCTCCGAAGACCAGCGTGTCGGACTGCGGGATGAAGTAGTCTTCGGCGCCGTTGACAACCAGCATCTTCGAATTACGTTGCTGAGCAAGCAGATCCCGCCGGTTCAGCTGCTCGAGACCGGCGCTGAGCTCGTCGAGGGTGGGCGAGTGATCCCAGTGCATGGCGTTTCCGATGATGTCGTGCATACCGTAGGGCAGGTTCTTCACGTGCTCGGGCTTGAACGAGTCCACCACCGGGCCGCCGAGATCGACGGCGGCATCGACGATTCCCGCCAGGCCCGACATCGCGGCGAAGTTCCCGCCGAACGAGGCGCCGAAGTGAGCGGTCCTGCCGTCGCCGAGTGACCGGGCGTAGTCGGTGATTCCGTGGATCACCTCGTCGGCGTGGTTGTCGAGCGGGATCGAAGTTTCGCCGGTACCGGGATGGTCGAAGGCGAGGGTGGTCACCCCGGCACCCGCGGTGAACCCGACCCACCACGGGTGGATGTCCATCTTCCAGGTGTCCACGCCGCCGCTGGCGATCAGCACCGGCCGGGCCGCGTAGTTGCCGTCGGCGGAGTACAGGTGCACGGGCACCTCGACGGTGTCGCCGCGGTAGAGCACGCTGATGATGCGGCGCTCGAAGGCTACCGGGAAATCCTTGGCCGCCAGCTCGAATTGCTCGAGTTGGTGTTGCATGGCCCGCACCCGCGCCTGATCGGTCAGGCAGGGGAACTTCGCGCAGCCGTAGGTCAGCGACGCCAGGTAGTGGTTGCCGCGGTCGGCGTATTCCCCGGCCAGCGTGGACCATTCGTAAACCCAGCCGCCCGGCGCATCGGCCCACATATCGGTAACGGCCACCCCTACCCGCTTGATGTCGTCGAGCGGGATGCCGAATTTCTCGAACTGGTGGGTGCGGTCTTCGAACATGTCCGCGGCGGAGATGTCGTAGGTGTACATGGCGGTTCAGCTCCTAATCTTGGCGAAGTAGTCGGCGACCGTGGTGGTGTCGTCGAGGGATGCGACGGCGCCGATGTAGCCGTCCGGGCGGATCACGACGCGCCCGCCGTTCTCGAGTCCGAAGCGCTGTGCCACAAGGCCGTTCGGGTCGGCGATGACGGTGTCGTACCCGGCGACGTGGGTGTCGTGTGCCGTCACCAGCACCTGGACCTGACCGTCGTTTGCGGCCGGGGCCGGCTGTCCGGACGCAACGGTGAGCACGACGTGACCGGTGTTGTCCGGGCCGCACGCAGCGCGTAGCTGCTTTTGCAGCGCCTCGTCGGTCATGTGTGGAACATGTTCGCCGGCAGCCACTTTGGCGTGCCTCGGGCGCCGCCCCACGGCGATCGGGCTGGTGCGGTAGGCGATGTTGACCTCCTCGGCGGTCTCGGCCATGAAGCGTCGCGCCGCGGGTATCTGCGACAGCAGCCGAATCACCAGGTCGCGGATCCGGCGCGGCACGCCGGACAGCGTGCCTGCCCGGGTGAGCCGATCGGTGAACGCGATGACGCCGTCGGCGACCGGGATGCGCTCTGCCTCGTAGCTGTCGAGCAGCGTCTGGCCGGCTTGGCCACCGATCACCGCCGCCAGCTTCCAGGCCAGGTTGAACGCGTCCTGCATGCCCGTGTTCATGCCCTGCCCGCCGGCCGGGCTATGGATGTGAGCGGCGTCGCCGGTCAAAAAGACCCGGCCCCACCGGTAGGCCGGCACCCGCGCGTGGTGGATCTCGAAGCTGGTCAGCCAGTGCGAGTGCACGACCCGAATGCCGCCGATCCGATGGTCGAGGATCGCCTGGAGCTCGTCCTGGGTCGGATTCATATTTATCGGCGTGCCCGGCGCGTCGTGCACCTCGGCGAGGAAGCGCATCCGGCCGCCGGCCATCGGCAGCACGATGACCGGCCCGTCGGGGGCAAAGAAGGTGTGCATGCTGTCCACGTCCAGTCTGTGCTCGGCGTCGACGTCGCCAAGTAGGAAGCGTTCGCCGACGAACGAGCCGGCGAGCTTGGTGCCGACCATCTTTCGCACCGAGCTGTGCGCGCCGTCGGCGCCGATCACCCAGGGCACGGTGACCAGCTCGGTGAACCCGTCCCCATGCCGCAGGGTCACGTGAGCTGCGTCGTTGTCCTGGGTCAGCGCGGCCAGCTCGACGCCGCGCTCGACCGTCCCCCCGAGCAACTCCAGGTGCTCGCCCAGCACGCGCTCGGTCTCGGTCTGAGCCGTCGTCAACGTGAACGGGAACGCGCTGTCGACGTCGCTCAACGGAACGCGGAACAGCTTGCGCTGCCCGGCGTACAGCTGCATCGCCCGGGCCTTGATCCCAGTGCTCAGTAACTCGTCGACGATGCCCATCCGGTCGAACATGTCCAGGCTGCGCGCGTGCACGGCGATGGCGCGGGACTGGTCGGTGGGTTGCGCCAGCTTGTCGACGACCCGGACGCTGATGCCGCGTCGCGCGAGTTCGCAGGCGGCGACCAGGCCCACCGGGCCGGCGCCGACAACGAGGACATCGGGGATCTGGTTGCGGCTCATGGCTGGCCTCCTAGTTTTTCACGCTCCGTTGAAATTCTGAACGAGTCTCACGGTACGTTGAATAAAGTCTCAACGCAAGGGGAAATTCACGCTATGATGAAACTCATGCCGAATAGATCGACAACCCCTGGGCCGCGCGATGAACGTGGGGTGCTATCCGCGCGAATAGCTGCGGCGGCCCGCGACGAGTTCGCCGCACACGGCTGGGCCGGAACCACCATTCGCGCGGTGGCGCGAAGCGCCGATGTCGACCCGGCGCTGGTCTACCACTACTTCGGATCCAAGGAAGGGCTGCTAGACGCCGCGACGAACCCGCCGCAGAAATGGCTGCAAAGCGTCGCAAAGGTGTGGACCACACCCATCGACCAGCTGGGCGCCGCGCTAATCACGTTGCTGCTCGCAAGCTGGGCCGATGACGAGATCGGGCCGACGCTGCGCGCGATCCTGCAGACCGCGGCGCACGAGCCGTCCACCCGGGAGAAGCTGCGGCGGGTGGTCGAAGGCAGTCTGATGGGCGTCTCGGGGCTGGGCAGCGACGAACGGGACCGGTTGGTGCGCAGCGGGCTCATCTCGTCGCAGATGATGGGCTTCGCGCTGATGCGCTATGTCTGGAAGATCGAGCCCATCGCGTCGATGGCCGAGGACGAGGCGATCGCCGCCATCACCCCCAACCTGCAGCACTACATCGATGGTGACCTGACAGCTCAGACCCAATAGTTGTCGTGCCGGATGAACCACTCCCGGCGCTCGTCGTCGGTCATGTCGGCCAGCGCGCTGAAACCCTCGAAGTAGGCCTCGCGCGGTGCGCCGGGAGCGAACAGCATCAGGATTGAAGCCGGCTCGTCGGCCTCGTTGCGGAAACCGTGTACACCGCCGGGCGGGACGTACAGGAAGTCGCCTTGATGGCCGTCGATCCAGTCGGTGCCGTCGTATAGCCGCATCGTCCCGGACAATACGAAGAACGCTTCGGACATGGCGCGGTGGAAGTGCGGCCCGGGGCCTCCGGCGGCCGGGGCGATGTCGACCCGGTACAGGCCGTAATCGCCATCGGTCGCCTGCTGGTTGGCCAGGTAGTGGTAGCTGACGCCGGCCGCCGATTCGTAGTCCGGCGGAGAGTCGGCCCGTTTCAGCCAGGCGCTGACTTCGGGGGTGTCCTCGGTGTAGCGGGGCGGCGGGTAGGGCGGCACGGCGAGCGACACATCGTCCAGTGTGCCCGCTAGCATCGGCAGGGTGGAGGGGCTGGACGCCGGCGAAGAAGTTCGAGTGGCACGGCTCCTCGACGCACAGGACAAGGCGGCGCGACTCTTCAACGAAATCGAGCGACGCGCCATGATCCGCCCAGGGGTGGGGGAACAGCAGCTGTCCGACGAGATCCGCGACCTGGCTGCGGAGATGTTAGGCGTGACCCGGCACTGGCATCGGCGGATCGTTCGGGCCGGCGAGAACACTTTGCAGCCCTTCAAGGAACATCCGCCGGACCGGGTGATCGCCACCGACGACATCGCGTTCCTTGACCTGGGACCGGTCTTCGAGGAGTGGGAGGCCGACTTCGGGCGCACGTTCGTGCTGGGCGACGATCCCCAGAAGAAGGCCGTCTGCGATGCGCTGCCCAGGGTGTGGCAGGCCGGGCGCGACTATTTCGCCCGCAGCCCAGATGTCACTGGGGCCGAGCTGTTCGAATACGTCGTCGGTGTGGCCCGCGCCGAGGGCTTCGAGTGGGGCAGCCACATCGCCGGGCATCTGTTGGGGGAGTTCTCGCACAAGAAGATCGCCGGTAACGACGCCGAGTGGTACATCAAGCCCGGATCGGACAAGCCGCTGCGGCGGCGGGATCCCAGCGGCCGTCTTTGCCACTGGATCCTGGAAATTCATCTGATCGATCGTGCGCGCCGGTTCGGCGGCTTCTACGAGCAGCTGCTCGACCTGCCCTGAACCGGCGGGATCGCCCGTTGGCCGCCGACCTTTCCTTGCACTCGGCATGGGCGAGTGCTAAGAATGACGTTGGCACTCGCGACCGGCGAGTGCTAGGTCGGGACGGTGAGGCCAGGGCCGCGTCAGCGGAAGACACCCACAGCCGTCCGTCGCGGGCACTGCACCCGGCCAGAACGTGTCATCCCCAATCCGGAGGAATCACTTCGCAATGGCCAAGCAAATTGCGTACGACGAAGAGGCCCGCCGCGGCCTCGAGCGGGGCCTGAACGCCCTCGCTGACGCGGTACGGGTGACGTTGGGTCCCAAGGGCCGTAACGTCGTCCTGGAGAAGAAGTGGGGCGCTCCCACGATCACCAACGATGGTGTGTCCATCGCCAAGGAGATCGAGCTGGAGGACCCGTACGAGAAGATCGGCGCCGAGCTGGTCAAGGAAGTCGCCAAGAAGACTGACGACGTCGCCGGTGACGGCACGACGACGGCCACCGTGCTGGCCCAGGCGCTGGTGAAAGAGGGCCTGCGCAACGTCGCGGCCGGTGCCAACCCGCTGGGCCTCAAGCGCGGCATCGAGAAGGCCGTCGAGAAGATCACCGAGACCCTGCTCAAGTCGGCCAAGGACGTCGAGACCAAGGAGCAGATCGCTGCCACCGCGGCCATCTCGGCGGGCGACCAGTCGATCGGCGACCTGATCGCCGAGGCGATGGACAAGGTCGGCAACGAGGGCGTCATCACCGTCGAGGAGTCCAACACCTTCGGCCTGCAGCTCGAGCTCACCGAGGGCATGCGGTTCGACAAGGGTTACATCTCGGGTTACTTCGTCACCGACGCCGAGCGTCAGGAAGCGGTCCTGGAGGACCCCTACATCCTGCTGGTCAGCTCCAAGGTGTCGACCGTCAAGGACCTGCTGCCCCTGCTGGAGAAGGTCATCCAGGGCGGCAAGCCGCTGCTGATCATCGCCGAGGACGTCGAGGGCGAGGCGCTGTCCACCCTGGTCGTGAACAAGATCCGCGGCACCTTCAAGTCGGTGGCGGTCAAGGCCCCCGGCTTCGGTGACCGCCGCAAGGCGATGCTGCAGGACATGGCCATCCTCACGGGTGGTCAGGTCGTCAGCGAAGAGGTCGGCCTCTCCCTCGAGACCGCCGACGTCTCACTGCTGGGTAAGGCCCGCAAGGTCGTCATCACCAAGGATGAGACCACCATCGTCGAGGGCGCCGGTGACCCCGACGCCATCGCCGGTCGGGTGAGCCAGATCCGCGCCGAGATCGAGAACAGCGACTCCGACTACGACCGCGAGAAGCTGCAGGAGCGCCTGGCCAAGCTGGCCGGCGGTGTTGCGGTGATCAAGGCCGGCGCTGCCACCGAGGTGGAGCTCAAGGAGCGCAAGCACCGTATCGAGGACGCGGTCCGCAACGCCAAGGCCGCCGTCGAGGAGGGCATCGTCGCCGGTGGTGGCGTGGCCCTGCTTCAGGCGGCCCCGGCCCTGGATGAGCTCAAGCTCAAGGGCGACGAGGCCACCGGTGCCAACATCGTCCGCGTGGCGCTGGAGGCTCCGCTGAAGCAGATCGCCTTCAACTCCGGGCTGGAGCCTGGTGTTGTCGCCGAGAAGGTCCGCAACTCGAAGGCCGGCACTGGCCTGAACGCCGCCACCGGTGAGTACGAGGACCTGCTCAAGGCTGGCGTTGCCGACCCGGTCAAGGTGACCCGTTCGGCGCTGCAGAACGCGGCGTCGATCGCGGGCCTGTTCCTGACGACCGAGGCCGTCGTCGCCGACAAGCCGGAAAAGGCGTCCGCTCCTGTGGGCGACCCGACCGGCGGCATGGGCGGTATGGACTTCTAAGTCCAAGATCGGAAAAGTCCAAGCACTGAAGAAGCCCGGCTCCCTCGTGGGGCCGGGCTTTTTCGTGGTCACCGCCGCCACGTCAGCCACGCCCGGGCAACCATCACTCGATTGGCGAATGCGGTATCGCATGCGATATATCGGTTTCCGAAGTCGCCGTATGGTCGGGAGCAGGTAGCTTCGACGCGTGGCCCTTCCGACTCCCTCACCCACCAGTACCGCGGTCGTCACAGGCGCATCGTCGGGCATCGGCGCCGACATCGCCCGCGAATTGGCCGACCGCGGCCTCGGCGTCACACTCGTCGCCCGCCGCGAAGACCGGCTGCGCGAGCTGGCCGACGAACTCAACGGCCGCGTCCGCATTGAGGTGATCACCTGCGACGTAGCCGATCCCACCGCGCGCGCCGGCCTGTTCGACGAGGTCGACAGGCGCGGGCTGACCGTCGACATCCTGGTCAACAACGCCGGCATCGGCACCATGGGCTCGGTGGTGAAAACGCCCGTGGAAGACGAGATCGCCCAGGTGCGGGTCAACGTCGAGGCCCTTATCGATCTGAGCACCCGCGCGGCCCAGCAGATGGTGCCCCGCGGTCGGGGCGCAATCCTCAACGTCGGGTCCACCGCGGGCTACCAACCCTTCCCGGGGCAGATCGGCTATGCGGCCACTAAGGCGTTCGTCAACAACTACACCCAGGGGCTGCGTGGTGAACTCGCCGGAACGGGCGTTACGGTCGCGCTGTTGTGCCCGGGGCCGGTGTGGACCGAGTTCGTGAAGAGCGCGGGCATGGACGAGCGAGAGTTCGCAGCCTCGTTCCCGAAGTTCATGTGGAAGCCGTCGCGTGAGGTGGCGCGCGCCGGAGTCGAGGCGTTGGAGCACGACCGCGGCACCGTGATCCCCGGTCTGCCGAGCCAGATCAGCACCCGACTGTTTCAGTTCATGCCGCGACGGGTCCTGCTGCCCCTACTGAAAAGTCAGCATCCGAGCCTCAAGAGGGACCGCTCAGCGAGCTGACGCCGGCCAGCGCCGCATCCAGCCCTCCGCCGGAAGCGCGAGGGCGTTGCACAGCGTGCAGATCGTGCGGTACCAGCCGACGGCTGTGAGCAATTCGATCCGTTGCTCGTCATCAAGAAAGCGCCCCAGGCTTATCCACGTCGCCTCCGACCACGAGCCGGTGCGCTCAAGTTCGTCCACCGCCTCGATCAGTGTCCGCTCGTCCGGGTCCCACCGCGGATCCTGCGCGCCGCCGATCACCAGCGCATCGCAGTCCTCGTCGCTGACGCCCGCGATCGGACCCCAGAACGCCGCCTGCCCGCCCCACTCGTACTCGCAACCGACCAGCGCGCAGATGCGAAGGATTGCGATCGTGCGGGTGCGGGCCGGCAAAAGCGCTGCGACGTAGAGGGATTCGCCGAGCTTGCGTAGCCGGCCCGCCAGCGCCGGATGGCGTTGCAGGCAGCGCACCAACAGCAGCGGCTCGTAGGTGCGATCTGGATGACCCCAGCTGTTGATGCTGGCGGTATCTTCTTCGCTCCACGGCGGAGCAAGCGGTGCGACGCGGCTCACGGATGCGACTGTACGGTCTCAAGCCGGCAGGGAGAACACCACGCAGTCGTGCAGGCAGCCGGCAACGGTCCCGCCTGCCGAGGGCGACGCTGCCTCACGGTGCAGCAGTGCTCGCGTGGGTACCACCGCGAGCCGGGCGGTCTCCTCGGTGGCGTCGGAGATCTCCGCCCGCCCGTCGACGATCAGTGAGTAGCCTCCCGGTTCGGCCGGGGGCCACAGCAGGGTCACGTCCGCGCGGTGGGCCACGTTTTGCCGCGTGCGCCCGCCGACAAGCCCGACGTCGAGGATCGCCTCCCGCAGCGTCGGTTCGACCGTCACGGTGTGTACGCGATAGTCCTCATCGACCGTGATGAGGTAGGCGAACGCGAAGTCGGCGAGAGCGGCGGCCAGCCGCTGCAGGTCTACCTTCTTCGCGGTCTTGGCGCCCATGGTTCGAGGATAGGTGTTACTCCGACGAGTCCGGCCGGCCTGAGACCAGGTCGAAAACGTTGGAGTTGCGATCGCTTCTGAAGAAGTCCGACTCCGGGATGCCCCCGGAGCCCGAATTGCCGTCGCCCGGGTCACGGGCGGCGTCGGCGGTGGTGCTGCGGGCTCCGGCGTCGGCACCGCCGGAGTTGAAGAAGCCCGTGGGGGCCGCGCTGCGCAGGAGCGGGGAGGCTGCATTCTGACCGCTGCTCGCGCTGACCAACGGGTTCGGCGTGCCCAGGTCATAGGTCGCGGCGGCCGGGCCTGGGGCGCTGGCAAACGCCGTGCCGGCCGGGGCCGCGCTGAGCACGTCGGTGCCGGCGAAGCCCGGGTTGAGGGCGGCATTTGCCACCGACGGGTTGAGGACGCTCGCGCTGGCAGCCGCGTTCAAACCGCCCGTGACGTAGTTGCCGGAGTTCAACAAGCTGCCGCCCAGGTTCGGCGTCGCCGCCGCGCCGGTTCCGGCGAGACCTGGGCCCCACAGGTTGGTGTTCATGGCGCCGTTGATGGAGGTCCCCGAGTTCAGCAGGCCGGTGTTTAAGGAGCCTGAGTTTCCGATGCCCACGTTTCCGGTGCCGGAGTTGAAGAAGCCGATGTTGCCGGTGCCCGAGTTCCCGAAGCCGATGTTGCCGCTGCCAGAATTGAAGCCGCCAAAGCCGATCTGATGATCGCCGGTGAGCCCAAATCCGATATCCCCGCTGCCGGTGTTGCCGAAGCCGATGTTGGAGTTACCGAGGTTGCCGAACCCGATGTTGTGGCTTCCGGTGTTTCCGGAGCCCAGGTTTTGGCCGCCGGCGTTTCCTGGGCCCAGGTTCGAATTGTTGTCGTTGGACTGGTTGCCGAAGAGTGCGCTGGCAATCTCGTTGCTCAGATTGGAGGCGGCAACGTTTGCGAACAGCCCGACATGGTGACGCCTGGCGGTGCTGCGGCTCTCAGCGCGGCCGGCGCCGACGGCATGCAGGATCTTCCGCCAAGGCGCCAAGCGTTCGGCCGCCGCCGACGCGTCGAAGTGGTAGCCCGCCATTGCCGAGACGTCCAGTGCCCACATTTGCTCGTATGCGGCTTCGATGTCGGCGATCGCCGGAGCGTTCTGGCCCAGAAAGTTGGTGTTTGCCAGCACCTGCATCAGGGCGCGGTTGGCCGCCACCACCGCGGGCTGCACGGTGGCCGCCAGCGCCGATTCGAACGCCGCGGCGGCGGCCCCGGCCTGGCTGGCGGCCTCCTCCGATTGGGCCGCGGCTCCACTGAGAAATGTCGTGTACTGCGACGCCACGGCCATCATGGCCGTCGACGTCGGGCCCAGCCAGGAACCACTGGCGAGGTCGGATGTGACAGAACTGAAAGACGCCGCCGAAGACGCCAATTCGGAGGCAAGTTCGTTCCATGCCGCGGCCGCGGCAAGCAGCGGTCCCGAGCCGGGACCGGCGAACATTAGCGCCGAATTGATCTCAGGCGGCAACCACGCGAAGTGCGGGTTTGTCACCAACCCAAACTACCGGGCCAGGTCGGTCGCTGTGTGCGTTTCAGGCCGAGTTCGGGACAGTTTGACGGCCCCGGACCAACTTGCCGGGCCGGGCGTCGGTGGGCACCCCATTTTCGGCGATCACCTGACCGGAGACGACGGTTGCGACGTACCCATCCGCCGTCTGGTCCAGGCGACGCCCACCGGCGGGTAGGTCGTAGCTAATCACCGGCTTGTGCAGGCGCAATGCACCATGGTCGATGACGTTGAGGTCGGCCTTATAGCCGACGGCGATGCGGCCGCGATCGGCCAGCCCGGCGATGCGCGCCGGGACGGTGGTGAGTTCGCGGACCGCTTCGGGCACGGTGAACCGGCCGGATTTCCGGTCGCGGGCCCAGTGCGTCAGGAAGTACGTCGAGTAGCTGGCGTCGCAGATCATGCCGTAGTGGGCACCGCCGTCACCGAGGCCCAGCACCACGTCGTCGCGGTGCAGCAGTTCCCCGACAGTGTCCAGCGAGTTTCTTTCGAGGTTGCTGGTGGCGACCAGCAGCATGGCCCTGCCGTCGTCGTCCAACAACCGGTCGTACGCCTCTTCCATCGGGTCCACACCCCTTGCCCGGGCCCGGGCCCCGATGCTGGTTGACGGGTCGGGTTCGTAGTCGGGGGTTTCACTCAGCGGGAAAATCCAATCCCACATCTGCGTCACGATGAGGATCGGGTGCCCGACACCGGGCTTGTCGGCCAGGATGCGGGCGCGGACCTCGGGCTTGCGCATCTCGGCGACGCGCTCGGCCAATGGCAGGTGCGCGATTTCGCGGTAGCTGGGGTACAGCACGAACGGGTTGGCGCTCAGCTGCAGCCCGATGATCAGCCCGATCGGGCGGGGCAGCAGCTGCGCAGTGATGTCCCCGCCGGCCGCGTTGGCCTTCTCGATCATGGTGATCGCGTCCGGCCAGGTCGGATCGCCGGCGTTTCCTACGATCAGCGTGAAGGTGAGCGGCAACCCGACGTCCTCGGCGACGTCGAACACCGTCTGCAGCACGTGCTCATAGCCGCCGGACGGGATGTCGGGCACGAACTGCAGCAGCCCGCCGCCGCCATCGACGACGCCGCGGGCGATCTCCTCGATCTCCTCGCGGGCTGCCTCATAGCTGGGGATCGGTGATCCGCTCTCGGTCTTGTGGATCGTCAACCGCGACGACGCAAAACCGAGAGCGCCGATCTCGACAGCCTCTTTGGCCAGCTCACGCATCTTCGCCAGGTCTTCGGCGGTGGCCGGCTCGCGGTCGACGCCGCGCCGCCCCATCACGTAGACGCGCAGCGGCGAGTGCGGTAGGTAGGCGGCGACGTCGATGTCGCGTTTGCCCGCGTCCAGCGCATCCATGTACTCGGGGAAGGTTTCCCAGGTCCACGGCAGGCCGTCGGTCATCACGACGCCGGGAATGTCCTCGACGCCGGCCATCACGTCGACAAGCACGTCGTGGTCTTCGTTGCGGCACGGTGCGAACCCGACCCCGCAGTTGCCCATCACCACCGTGGTGACGCCGTGCGCCGACGAGGGTGTCATGCGTTCCGACCAGATGGCCTGGCCGTCGTAGTGCGTGTGCAGGTCGACGAAGCCCGGGGTGACCAGCAGCCCGGTGGCGTCGATCTCGCGCTCGGCGCTGTCGCCGTTCACGTGCCCCACCGCCGTGATGACGCCGTCGCGCACCCCGACGTCACCGACGTACGGCTCACCCCCCAGCCCGTCGACGATAGTGCCATTGCGGATGAGGAGGTCGTAGGTCATCTAAATAATCTACGGCTCGAGCCCTGCCTCATGCCAGGATCGGAGCGTGATCGACCACACCGGCATCACCTGCGCCGATTACGCCAAAGCCGCGGAGTTCTACGACGCGGTGCTGGGCGTCCTGAATTTCTCACGTCAGATGGATTTCGGCAGGGCCATCGGCTATGGGCGCGATGGAAAGCCGTCGTTCTGGATTTCTCAGGCCGCCGAAGCCTCGGCCACGGGTGCGAACCGGGAAATCCACCTCGCCTTGAGGCGGCCGACGAAGACGCGGTACGCGCGTTCCACGACGCCGCGATGGGCCTGGGGGAGGACTCGTTGCACGCGCCCCGGCTCTGGCCCGAATATCACCCGGGTTACTTCGCCGCCTTCGTTCGAGACCCCGACGGCGACAACATCGAAGCGGTCTACCACGGGTAGGGTCGCGAGCATGGCAGAGGCCGAAAAAACCGCAGCCGCAACCCAAGAACTGCTTCGGGACGCCTTCACCCGCTTGATCGAACACGTCGACGAGATCACTGACGGGCTGACCGACGAGACCTCCAACTACCAGCCGACGCGCGACGCCAACAGCATCGCCTGGCTGCTCTGGCACAGCGCCCGGGTGCAGGACATTCAGTTGGCCCAGGTGGCCGGCGTGGAGGAGGTGTGGACCCGTGACGGCTGGGTGGACCGGTTCGGGCTGGACCTGCCGCGCCGCGACACCGGCTATGGCCACGGCCCCGACGAGGTCGCCAAGGTGCGCGCCCCCGCTGACCTGCTGGCCGGCTACTACCACGCGGTACACCAGCTCACCCTGGAGTACGTCGCCGGGGTCACCGCCGAGGAGCTGTCCCGCGTCGTGGACACCAACTGGGATCCGCCGGTCACGGCCAGCGCGCGGGTGGTGAGCATCATCGACGACTGCGCCCAGCACCTGGGCCAGGCCGCCTACCTGCGGGGAATCGCCCCGTAGCATGGGCTTATCGATTGGCTTATAAATTGGCTTATAAATTGGCGAAGTGCGATTCGCGCTGACGTTGGTGCTGTGGCTGGCCACGACGATCGCGCTGGCGGTGGCAGTCCCGGCGGGATGGGCGCAGCTGAACATCGTCGACGAGGACGGCTACGCCGCGTTCGCCAGCACGGCCGCAGGCGAACCGGCACTGCAGTCAGCCGCGGCGGCTGAACTCAGCACGCGGGCGATGGCGCTGATCAGCGCGCACAGCGGTGGCAAGCGCCCGGTCGAGGGCGAGCAGGTGCATGAGATCGCCGCCGCGTTCACGGCCGGCCCGTCGTTTCCGCCGCTATTCGCAGACGCGAACCGCGAGGCACACCGATATCTGTTCTCCCCGCCGGTTTCGCAGGCGAGCTCCACGGACTCATGGGTGATCGACCTGGCGCCGATGTTGAAGGACAGCGCGTTTGCCCAGGTGTTGGGCAGCCACAACGTGAAAGTTCCTGCGACGCTGACGGTTCCGCTAACGGTGTCGCTGCCCGGTCAGTCGGTGCGGCAGGGCCAGCTGAGACCCCTGGCCGCCTGGGGGTCCTGGGTGAGCCTGGGCACCGTGGCGCTTAGCGGCTTCTGCGGCCTGCTGACGCTTGCCGCAGCGCGCCGCCGTGGTCGGGCGCTGACCAGCCTCGGCGTCTCAGCCCTGCTGGTGGGCGCGGCCGGATGGGCCGGCATCGAGATCGGCGGCCGCTACCTCAACGACGCACTCAACGGAACTACCGACGACATCCGCCAGATAGCCGACGTGATGGTCGGTCACGCCGAGGCTGGCTTGCACTTCTGGCTGAACGTGACCCTGATCGCGGGAGTGGCATTGGCCGGGCTCGGGGTGCTCGTCGCAATACTGGGCGGCGTCCTGGGCTCGAAGCGATAGGGGCTGGGCTAGGACTGGCGATGGTGTTCCTCCCACTACTGCACCGCGACCCGCAGGTGTGGCCGGATCCCGATCGGTTCGATCCCGGCCGGTTCGCCCCGGGGCGCTCCAAAGGCCGTCCGCCGCACGCGTACAAACCGTTCGGGACCGGAAAGCGGGCCTGCAGTGGGCGACACTTCGCCCTGCACGAAGCCGTGCTGGCGCTCGGGCTGATACTCCATCGCTATGACCTGGCCGCGCCCGGCGGCTACCAGCTGCACATCGCCGAATCGCTCACGCTCAAGCCGCGGGGCTTCGAGCTCTCACCCCACCGGCGTCGCTAGACGCGCGATCACGCCAGGGGCAGCTCGGCCAAGATCGCGCTGGTCGGCTGCGGCGACCCAGTGCCGGGCTCGACTGTGAAGGCCAGCGCCGTCGAACTGCCCAGGTCGTTGAACATGTGCGTCGTCGAGGGCGCCACGGCCGCGGTGCCCATCGTCCCCGCCGACGTCGGACCGCCAGACCCGATCAGCCACATCTGATAGACCGTGCCCGGCACCGGCGGCGGCACGTTGTTCATCACGAGGACGCCCGCGTTGCGGTCGCGGGAGAACATCACCGTCGCCGTCCCGTTGGCGAGCGGACGGGAGACGGTCCGCACGTCCGGGGCGGTCATGATCTGCTCGGCGACCGTCTGCGCCGGGTGCGGCCGCATCAACACCCCGACACCGAAGGCCGCGGCGCCCACCACGACCGCCGCTGCTGCGGAAGCAAAAGCTGCTGTACGCCAACGTGATTGGTGGCTTGAAGCGGGCCCGGCCAAGGCGAGCGTTGCGGCGCGCAAGCGGTCGGGCGGTTCGGCGGCTGTCGCTGTCGATACGATCGCCATCGCCTCGCGGACAGCACGAACTTCGTCGTGGAAGGCCGCGGCGACCGGCGCGGGTGCGGCCCGGACCCGCCGGTCGATCTCGGCTCGCTCCGCATCCGACGCCGCATGCAGGGCATACGGCGTTGCCAGCTCGAGCAGTTCGAAGTCGGTCGGGTCCGTCATGACGCATCCAAGCAGCTACGCAGGCCGCGCAGCGCATCGCGCATGCGGGACTTGATCGTCGACAAATTGGTTGCCAGCCGCTGTGACACCTCGGCGTACGTCAGGCCGCCGTAGTAGGCCAGATCGATGCATTCCCGCTGGATATCCGTCAGCCCGTCGAGGCAGGCCAGCACCCGGCGCCGCTCATCGCCGGCGATGGCCGAGTCGGCGACGGTGTCGCCACCGGGGCCGCCGGCCGGATCGACATTAGCTGCGCCGTAACGTGATTCGCGGCGGCTGCCGGCCTGCTCGGCCCGCACCCGGTCTACGGCCCGCCGATGTGCGATGGTCAGCAGCCAGGCCAGCGCGGAACCCTTGGCCGAGTCGTATTCCGAGGCGCTGCGCCACACCTCGAGATAGATCTCCTGGGTGGTTTCCTCGCTGTAGCCGCTATCACGCAGCACGCGCACCACCAGCCCGTAGACCCGGTTCTTGGTGAGGTCGTAGACCACGGCGAAGGCGTCCCTGTCGCCCCGCGCCACGCGGCGCAACAGGGCGTCGAGGTCGCTGCTCACCCGCCGCGGTCCGGTCATCGATCCGTAGCCTATCGCCAGCCCGCAAGTCTGCGCGGGCCGCACGAGCGATTGTCATCCGAACGTGAACGAAAACACTTGCAAGCCTTTGCTAACCCGCACATCCAGTTGATCGCGGTGTGCGGTTTCGCCACTGCCCACGATTTGATGCAGAGTCGGGGGCCCGCTGATCTCCGTTGTGGTGGTCTGTTGGCTCCGGGTCACTGTAAGGGTGCCGGTGCCCCCGACGACGACGTAGACGGCCTTGGCGGTGTAGTTAAGGCGAATCGCGGCATCGTCACTGTCGGCCGTGGCGCCCTGGTCGTCGAGGGTCCAGCGACCGCTAAGGGCGAACTTGTCGGCCGCCAACGCTGCGGGGTATTGAAAGCCGCCCGACTTGTAATCACCTGCGCCGCCGTAGCTTCCGGCCCGATGGACGCCTAGGTAGGTCTCGGGGGTGAGCGCGGTCTGCGGGGTGGTGTCGGCCGAGTTGGACGGAGCGGGTAGCCGGGCGTCCGGATGTGCAGCAGTAAGCAGCTGGCGGATCAGCTTCTCGGTTCCGTCGTAGTCGCCTTCGCCGAACTTGGTGTGCCGGACGGTTCCGTTGGCGTCGATCAGGTATTCGGCCGGCCAGTACAGGTTCTGGTAGTTGTTCCAGGTCTTGTAGTCGTTGTCCAGCGCGATGGGATAGGCGATGTGCAACGCGGCGGCGCCGCTGGCGACGTTGCCGGGGACCCGCTCGAAGGCGTACTCGGGGGTGTGCACCCCGATGACCACAAAGCCGTCGTCGCGGTACCGGTTGTACCAGTCGACCACGTGGCCGATCGCGCGCTGGCAGTTGATGCACGAGTACGCCCAGAAGTCGATCAGCACCACCTTGCCACGCAACGACGTCAGGTCAATCGGTTTGCCATCGGGGGTGTTGAGCCACTGGGTGATCCCGCTCATCGCGGGCGCCGGCCCGCACTCTTGCAGGTCTGCGGCGCCTTCTGTGCAGTCGGCAAGTTGGCCCTTGGTTGTGCCGCCCTGGTTCAGCTTGCGTTGGATGTCGGACGCCCCGATCCCTTTCTGCATCGCGGTTGTGTAGTCGGGAACGGCGCGTTGCAGCATCGCGGGAAGGTTGAACACCAGCGCGACGGCCAGCACGATCATCGTGATTCCACCGGCGATCTGTATGGCGCGCTGCCGACGTCGGAAGGCGGAGATACGTTCGGTGACGCTGCGGCCGGCCAGCGCGAAAGCCAGCAGCGGCAACGCGGTGCCGATGGCGAATGTCGCGGTCAGGACGAGCGTCGGCAGGCCGATGGACCCAGTCCCGCCCGCGACCACGATCGCGGCAAGCACCGGCCCAGCGCACGGCACATACAACGCGCCCAATGTCAGACCCAGCCCGAAACCGCTTCTGCCGCTGGCGTTGACACGCATTGGAATCCGGGCGAACGGCCGTTCCAGGAGGTGCATCACCGTCGGGAAGATCAGTCCGACGCCGATCACGGTCAACGTCGCCAGTGCGGCCCATCGGATCACGTCCTGGGGCAGATGCAGCGCCGACAATAGCGCGGAGCCGGCCAGGGTGACCACGCTGAAGCTACCGACCAGGCCCGCGATCACCAGGTACGGCCGCGCAGCCGACGTGTCGCCCCGGCTGCTGCTCACGCCGGACAAGAACACCACCGGAAGCACCGGCAAGATGCACGGCGAGATGCCAGTGATCAGACCACCGAGAAACCCGATCAGCGCGATGGTCAGCATGACCGTAATTCGGAACGACCGGGGTTGTGGACGGCCACCGACACGTTTTAGTCGCTGTACGCCAGGGATTGGTTGGGACGGGCTTCGATCTGGGCAGCCGAGGGCCGCGGAGGCTTGGAGCGCACCTTGATCGGCCACCAGAACCAGCGGCCCAGCAGTGCCGCGACGGACGGTGTCATGAACGCGCGCACGATCAACGTGTCGAACATCAGACCGAGGCCGATGGTGGTGCCCACCTGTCCGATCATCCGAACGTCACTGACGACCATGGCTGCCATGGTGAACGCGAACACCAGGCCCGCGTTGGTCACGACCTTGCCGGTGCCGCCCATGGATCGGATGATGCCGGTATTGAGGCCGGCGTGAATCTCCTGTTTGAACCGGGAGACCAGCAACAGATTGTAGTCAGAGCCCACGGCCAACAGGACGATGACGGACATCGCAATCACCAACCAGTGCAACGGAATTCCGAGAATGTGCTGCCAGAACAGGACCGACAGTCCGAACGAGGCGCCCAGGGAAATCGCGACCGTGCCCACGATGACCGCGGCGGCGACGAATGCGCGGGTGAGGATCAGCATGATGATGAAAATGAGGCACAGCGAGGAAATCCCGGCGATCACCAGATCCCATTTGGCGCCCTCGGAGATGTCCTTGATGACAGCGCCCATTCCGACCAGATAGATCTTTGCGTCCTCTAACGGGGTTCCCTTGGTGGACTCCTCGGCCGCGGTGCGTATCGCGTTGATGCTTGCGATCCCCTCGGCAGATGCGGGATCTCCCCGATGCAAGATGATGAAGCGCGCCGCGTGCCCGTCCGACGACAGGAAGTTGTTCATGGCGCGTTTGAAGTCCGCGTTTTTGAACACTTCTGGTGGCAGGTAGAACGAATCGTCGTTTTTCGAGGCGTCGAACGCGTGACCCATGGCCGTGGCGTTGTCGCTCGTCGCGTCCATCTGATCGAAGATGCCCGACATGGTGCTGTGCATGGTCAGCATCATGGTCCGCATGTTCACCATGGTGTCGATCATCGGGGGGAACTGGGCGATCATCTGCGGCATCAGCGTATCGAGCTCTTTGATGTCACCGACGAGAGTGTTCAGTTTGTCGTCGATCTTATCGACGCCGTCGATCGTGTCGAATATCGACCGAAGCGAAAAGCAGATCGGGATATCGAAACAATGTCTCTCCCAATAGAAGTAGCTGCGGATGGGACGCCACGTATCTTCGAAGTTCGCGATGTCATCGCGTAGCTCGGAGGTGATTTGTTGCATTTCTACGGTGTCGCCGACCATGCGGTGGGTGGTGGCGTCGAGCTGCTGCATCAAGCCGTACATCCGCTGCATGGTCGCGATCGTCTTGGTCATCTCATCGGCCTGGGCGAGCATGTCGTTCATCCGGTCGCGCTGATATTTCATGGTCTGCACCTGGCCGGCGTTCTGCATGCTCATCTGGAACGGGATCGACGTGTGGTCCATCGTCGTCCCGTCCGGACGGGTGATCGCCTGTACGCGGGAGATGCCCGGAACCCGGAAGATGCCCTTGGCCAGTTTGTCCAAGACCAGGAAGTCCGTCGGATTGCGCATATCGTGGTCCGACTCGATCATCAAGATCTCGGGTTTCATGCGCGCCTGGGCAAAGTGGCGATCCGCGACCGCAGCGGCTTGATTGGCGGGGATGAATTTGGGGAGATACGAACGATCGTCGTAGCTGGGCTTATATCCGGGCAGGGTGAGCAACCCAACGAGGGCCACGGCGGAGCTGACGGCGAGGATGGGCAGCGGCCAGCGAACCACCGCGGTACCGACCCGGCGCCAGCCGCGAACGCTCCATTTCCGCTTGGGGTCGAACAGACGGAAGCGGCTGCCCACCGTCAGGATCGCCGGCCCCAGCGTGAGGGCGACCGCGACCGCGGTCAGCATGCCCACCGCGCACGGGATGCCCAGGGTCTTGAAGTAGGGCATTCGGGCAAAGCTCAGGCACAGGGTCGCGCCGGCAATGGTCAATCCGGAGCCCAGGATGACGTGGGCGGTCCCGCGATACATGGTGTAGAAGGCCGTTTCCGTGTCTTCACCCATATGGCGGGCTTCCTGGTAGCGACCGATGACGAAGATTCCGTAGTCGGTACCGGCGGCGATGGCCAGCGAGGTGAGCAGGCTGACCGCGAAGGTGGAAAGTCCGATCATTCCGGTCTGCCCGACCACCGCGACCGCTCCACGCGCTATGACCAACTCGAAACCGACCGTGATCAGCAGCAGGATCACGGTGACGATCGAGCGGTAGACGAACAGCAACATGAACAGGATGACCGCGACCGTCGTGGCAGTGATCCTGACCATAGATTTGTCGCCGCTTGCATGGAGATCCGCGGTCAGCGCCGACGGCCCGGTGACGTAGGCCTTGACCCCCGGCGGCGCCGGCGTGCTGGCCACGATTTTGCGGACCGCCTCGACGGATTCGTTGGCCAGCAGCTCCCCTTGGTTGCCGGCGAGGCTCATCTGGACGGTTGCGGCCTTGCCGTCGTTGCTTTGCGCGCCGGCCGCGGTGAGCGGATCTCCCCAGAAGTCCTGGATGCTGAGCACATGCTTGTTGTCTTCGCGAAACTTGCGAATCAGGGTGTCGTAGAACTTGTGCGCGTCGTCGCCGAGGGGATTGTCACCCTCGATGACGATCGTTGCCGAACTGTCGGTTTCACCTTCTTTGAAGGTGTGGCCGATGTGCTTCATCGCCACCATCGATGGCGCGTCGCTGGGGCTCAGCGATACGGACCGTTGTTGGCCGACCTCTTCTAAGGATGGGACGAACAAACTCAGGATGACGGCGATTGCCAGCCAGAACAGGATGATTGGCAAGGCCAGGATGTGCAGCATCCGGGCGATGAAGGGCCGTTCGGCATGCTTGTCGCCGGGCAGTACGTCGTAGTTGATACTCACGCGGACTTCACCAGGCAGAAGGTGAAGGCGTGGACCTCGTTCGAGATCTTCTCCGCTTTGACGACGCCATCTACCACGATCCGGCAGCCGATGCTGTCGCTATTTCCTTGCGCCACAAGGTCTCCCATCATTGCCGCCTTAGTGGTGGTGATGTTCAGCGACCACGGCAACGTCGCGCCGTCGACGCGTTTCGGGTCAGAGTTGACATCGAAATAGCTGATGTCGGCGACTGTTCCGGGCGCACCGAAGACTTCGTAGCTGATCCGCTTCGGGTTGAACGGCTTCGGGTTCTCCAGGTTGCTGTCGGCATACGACGGGCGCTTCTCGGAACCGAAGTAACCGTGAACTCGGTACACGACGAACCCGCCGGCCACCACCACCGCCAGAATGACCAGTGGAATCCAAGTCCGCGACAGCACCTTGAAAATCTCAAATCCCCTTACCGGTCGGCATTTCCTGTTCGCAGCCGGTTCGGTGCGCCGACTGCTTGCCCGCACCGCGCAGCTAAGGCTTACCTAAGTAAATCATGGCCTCGGCGGTGCTACTGACTCCTTCCCGTGGACTGAATGAGTGTAACGCATATCACGTGCGTAACAGAGCCCTCTCCGGTACAGTGCGCAAATCACATGACGTGCGTTATACAAATCACATGACGTGCGTTATCCTCAGCCGGTGGCGCCCCTCACGTTCCAGCGTGCCCGCACGGCAGAAAACAAGCGCCGACGTGCGGCGGCGCTCGTCGAGGCGGCGCGTTCACTGGCAATCGAAACCGGTGTCGCGTCGGTGACGCTGACCGCCGTCGCCGGCCGTGCCGGCATCCATTACTCGGCGGTGCGCCGCTATTTCACTTCCCACAAAGAGGTCCTGCTGCACCTCACCGCCGAAGGCTGGGTGCGGTGGTCGGGCACTGTGTGCGAGAAGTTGAGCGAGCCCGGCCCGATGTCGCCACCGCGGGTCGCCGAAACGTGCGCCAACGCTTTGGCTTCCGACCCGCTGTTCTGCGATCTGCTGGCCAACCTGCACCTGCACCTCGAGCACGAGGTGGATCCCGACCGGGTTGTCGAAATCAGGCGGACCATCGCTGCCGCCGCGACCGCGCTCGCCGACGCGATCGAGCGTGCGTTACCCGTGCTCGGGCGTTCGGGCGCCTTCGACACCTTGATAGCCGCCTATTCGTTGGCCGCCGCCTTCTGGCAGATCGCCAATCCCCCGGAGCGGCTGTCGGACGTCTATGCCGAGGAGCCAGAGACCCTGCCGCCGGAATGGAACATCGATTTCGCATCGGCGCTCACCCGAGTGCTCACCGCGACCTGTGTTGGTCTCAGCTCCGGATCACCCGCAACCGAAGAAGGTGGGAAGTGAGAACCGTGTTGCGCGCGGTTGCGCCGATACAGCTAAGGTACTTAGCGCACCAAAGCAAACGGTGGGATGACCACGGCGGCGGGTGTTTTCGAGTGTCTTGTGAAGCAATCAATTGGGCGCACACTTGCCCCTTTAACGGGAGGTGATTCGATGGTTAAGACTGCAGTTGCCAACGCGGTGAAAAAAGCATGGATCGCCTTGGTCATCCTGGTCGTCATTCTGGTGGCGGGCTTCGTCGTCACTCGGCTGCGCAGCGTCTTCGGAAGTCACGATAACCGCCCGATTGCCAGCGGCAGTGCCGATGACATCAAGCCGTTCAACCCCAAGCACGTGGTCTACGAGGTCTACGGGGCTGGGTCCACCGCGAACATCAACTACCTGGATATCCACGCCCAGCCGCAGCGGATAGACAACGTGCCGCTGCCCTGGACGCTATCGGTCATCACGACGCTGCCGTCGGTGAGCGTCAACGTGGTCGCGCAGACCGACGGTGACCAGATCGGCTGCCGACTCATCGTGAACGACGTAGTCAAGGACGAACGGTCGGTCAACGGAGTGAATGCCGAAACCTTCTGCATAGTGAAGTCCGCATGACTACCGCCCCGCCCGTTAACGGGCCGGCCAACAGGCCCAATAACGAAGCCGCGGGCCTCCCGCACATGCCGTGGTTTGCACACGCGGTGCACAAGTTCGCCCCGCTGATCGTCCTGGCCTGGGTCGGGCTCGTCGTGTGCCTCAGCATGTTTGTCCCCGACCTGGAAAAAGTGGGCAAGGAACACACGGTGCCGATGAGCCCGAAAGAGGCGGCATCGATGCAGGCGACGATGCGCGTCGGCAAGGTGTTCAACGAATTCGACAGCGACAGTGCGGTCATGGTCGTTCTCGAGGGCGACACGCCGCTCGGGGACGACGCCCACCATTTCTACGACCAGCTGGTCAAGAAGCTCGAGGCGGACACGAAGCACGTCGAGCACGTGCAGGATTTCTGGGGAGACCCGCTCACCGCAGCCGGCTCGCAGAGCAACGACGGCAAGGCGGCCTATGTGCAGATCTACCTGGTCGGTGACCAGGGCGAGAGCAAGGCCAACGACTCCGTGCACGCGGTCCGCAAACTGGTGGAAGACACGCCGCCGCCGCCCGGGGTCAAGGCCTATGTGACCGGCGCTGCGGCCCTGACAGCCGACCAGTCGGCAGCCGGTGAGAAGGGCGTCATTCTGGTCACCCTGCTCACGTTCGTCGTGATCATCGTGATGCTGCTGTGGGTCTACCGTTCGATCGTCACCGTCTTGGTCACCCTGCTGATGGTGGTGCTCGAGCTGTTCGCGGCGCGGCAGGTCGTCGCGTTTCTGGCCAACAACGAAATCATCGGCCTGTCGACCTTCGCGGTGAACCTACTGGTGCTGATGGTGATCGCGGCAGGGACCGACTATGCGATCTTCGTGCTGGGCCGCTATCAGGAGGCGCGGTCGCTCGGCGAGGAGCGAGAACAGGCCTTCTACACCATGTTCCACGGGACCGCGCACGTGGTCCTGGGCTCCGGCTTGACCATCGCCGGCGCGATGTATTGCCTTAGCTTCACCAGGCTTCCGTATTTCCAGAGCCTTGGGGTTCCGTGCGCGGTCGGGACGCTCGTCGCTGTGTTGGCGGCGCTCACGCTGGGCCCGGCCGTGTTGACGGTGGGGAGTCGGTTCGGCCTGTTCGACCCGAAGCGGAAGATGCGGACGCGGGGCTGGCGGCGCGTTGGCACCGCCATCGTCCGGTGGCCCGGGCCGATTTTGGCCGTGTCGATCGGCATCGCACTCATCGGGTTGCTCGCGCTGCCCGGGTACAAGACGAATTACGACAACCGCGCGTATTTGCCTGAGAACACGAAGGCGGTCGTCGGATATGAGGCCGCGGAACGGCATTTCTCCAACGCGCGGATGAATCCGGAATTGCTGATGATCGAGACCGATCACGACATTCGCAACCCGGCGGGCATGTTGGTGCTGGACAGGATCGCCAGGAGTGTCTTTCATATCCCCGGAGTGGCGCGGGTCCAAACGATAACCAGGCCGCTGGGAGCTCCGATCGAGCACACCTCGATCCCGTTCCAGATCAGCATGCAGAACACGACGCAGGTTGAGAACCAGGAGTACATGAAGAAGCGCATGGCGGACATGCTTGAGCAGGCCGCCGCGATGCAGAACACCATCGACACGATGAATCACATGTACTCCATCATGCAAAGGTTGGCCGCTGTCACCCACCACATGGACGGCCTCACGCATGAAATGTTGGGTGTCACAGACACATTGCGGGACAACATCGCCAATTTCGATGACTTCTTCCGGCCGATCCGCGCTTACTTCTACTGGGAGAAGCACTGCTTCGACATTCCCGTCTGCTGGTCCCTGAGATCTATTTTCGACGCACTCGACGGTCTGGATCAGATCACTGAGAAATTCACGTACCTGACCGACGACATCGCCAAGCTGGATGCCTTGATGCCGGAGATGCTGGCGACGTTTCCGTCCATGATCGCGACCATGACGACGATGAAGACGATGATGCTGACGATGCACAGCTCGATGAATTCGATGTATGACCAGATGGACGTGATGAGCCAGAACTCCACGGCCATGGGTCAGGCGTACGACGCGGCCAAGAACGACGACTCGTTCTACATTCCGCCGGAGGTATTCGACAACCCCGACTTCAAACGCGGCTTGAAGATGTTCGTGTCGCCCGACGGCCACGCCGCCCGTTTCATCATCTCCCATGACGTCCCTCCGGCGACGCCGGAAGGCATTTCGCACATCGAGCCGATCAGGACGGCGGCGAAGGAAGCCATCAAGGGAACGCCACTGGAGGGCGCCAAGATCTGGCTCGGCGGCACGGCCGCGGTCTACAAAGACATGCGTGACGGATCCAAGTACGACCTGATGATTGCCGGGATATCGGCGGCCAGTCTGATTTTGATCATCATGCTGATCATCACCCGGAGCCTGGTCGCCGCGATCACCATCGTGGGGACGGTACTGCTTTCCTTGGGGGCCTCGTTCGGCCTTTCGGTGCTGGTCTGGCAGGACATCCTGGGCATCCAACTGCACTGGATGGTGCTGGCGATGTCCGTCATCCTGCTGTTGGCGGTGGGCTCGGACTACAACCTGCTGCTGGTTTCCCGGTTCAAAGAGGAGATCCATGCCGGAATCAAGACCGGCATCATCCGGTCGATGGCCGGCACCGGCGCAGTGGTGACGTCCGCGGGTCTGGTGTTCGCCGCCACCATGTCGACGTTTGCGATCAGCCCGTTGCGGGTGATGGGGCAGGTGGGTACCACCATCGCTCTGGGGCTGTTGTTCGACACGTTGATCGTGCGGTCGTTCATGATGCCGTCGGTCGCCGCGCTGATGGGCCGTTGGTTCTGGTGGCCGACAAAGGTGCGGACTCGGCCGGCCAGCGGGCTGCTTCGGCCGTTCGGACCGCGGCCAGTGGTTCGCGCGCTGTTGTTGCCCCCGGAAAACGGCGGCACTTACCGCAATGGTGAAGCGGGCGACTCGGCCAGCACCGATCGGTTCCCGGCGAGCGCGCCGCATTACTGACGGACCAGGTCGCCTCAGCTCCCGTTAGGCTGAATTCATGCCTGACGGTAAGCCGAACATCCTGGTGCTCTGGGGCGACGACATCGGGATCAGCAATCTGAGTTGTTACAGCGACGGCCTGATGGGCTATCGCACGCCGAACATCGACCGCATCGCCAACGAGGGCATGCGGTTCACCGATTCCTACGGCGAGCAGAGCTGCACGGCGGGTCGCGCCGCGTTCATCAGTGGGCAGAGCGTGTACCGCACCGGGATGAGTAAGGTCGGTGTGCCCGGCGCCGACATCGGTTGGGCTGCAGAGGATCCGACGATCGCCGAACTGCTCAAGCCGCTGGGCTACGCCACCGGCCAGTTCGGCAAGAACCACTTCGGCGACCTGAACAAGTACCTGCCGACGGTGCACGGGTTCGACGAGTTCTTCGGCAATCTGTATCACCTCAACGCCGAGGAGGAACCCGAGCAGGAGGACTATCCGCACAAGGACCAGTTCCCGCTGCTCTACGAACTGGCGCGTCCGCGCGGCGTGCTCCAGTGCAAGGCCACCGCCGAGGTGTCCGCCGAACCCGATGACCCGAAGTGCGGGCCGGTCGGCAAGCAGAGCATCGAGGACACCGGGCCGCTGAACAAGAAACGGATGGAGACCATCGACGACGAGATCGCCGATGTGACGGTCGATTACGTCAAGCGACAGCACGCCGCGGGCAACGCCGTTCTTCGTCTGGTGCAATTTCACCCACATGCACGCGTTCACCCACACCAAGCCCGAGAGCGTGGGCCAGGCCGGGTTGTGGCAGTCGCCGTACCACGACACGATGGTCGACCACGACCGCAACGTGGGCCGAGTGCTCGACGTCCTGGACGAGCTCGGCATCGCCGAGGACACCATCGTCATCTACTCCACCGACAACGGCCCGCACCGCAACAGCTGGCCCGACGCCGGCACCACCCCGTTCCGCAGCGAGAAGAACACCAACTGGGAGGGCGCCTTCCGGGTGCCTGAGATGATCCGCTGGCCCGGAAAGATCAAGGCGGGCAGCATCTCCAACGACATCATCCAGCACCACGACTGGCTGCCGACGCTGCTGGCGGCCGCGGGGGACCCGGACGTGATGGACAAGCTCAAGAAGGGCTATTCCGTCGTGCGCGACGGAGAAGAGCGGGTATACAAGGTCCACATCGACGGCTTCAACCTGCTGCCGTATCTGATGGGGGAGGTCGAGCACAGTCCGCGGCGCGGCTTCTTCTACTTCTCCGACGACGGCGACCTGGTCGCCATGCGGTTCGAGAACTGGAAGATCGTGTTCGCCGAGCAGCGCTGCCAGGGCACCCTGGCAATCTGGGCCGAACCGTTCGTCGTGCTGCGGGTGCCGAAGCTGTTCAATCTGCGCACCGATCCGTTCGAATACGCCGACATCACCTCGAACACCTACTGGGACTGGCTGATTCGCCGCGATTTCTTCGTGTTCTACGCGACGGCGATGGCCACCAAGTTCCTGGAGACGTTTAAGGAGTTCCCGCCCCGGCATCCACCCGCCAGCTTCAGCATCGACCAAGCGGTCGAGAAGCTCAAAGAGTTTCTTGCCCAGGACTAGATGGATGCTCAAGTCGTGGAATGACGGCGCCGCAAAGTCGGCCATCGTCGATTTCGTCGGGCGCGTCACCGCGCAAGGCGGCCCGGATTTTGTGCCCGCCGAAGCGCGAATCGCGGTGTTCGACAACGACGGAACGCTGTGGTGCGAGAAGCCGGCCTACATCCAGCTGGACTTCCTAGTCCAGCGGCTCGCCGAGCAAGCCGCCGCGGACGGCTCTCTCAAGGACAAACAGCCCTACCTGGCCGCGGCGGTCGGCGATCTGTCCTGGTTCGGTGACGCCATCACCAAGCACTACAACGGTGATGACTCGGACGTGAAAGTCCTTGCCGGGGCGATTCTTTCGGCCTACCAGGGGCTCACCGTGGAGCAACACGCGCAACGCGTGACGGCGTTCTTCGCGGACGCCACGCACCCGAACCTGAATCGCCCATACACGGCCTGCGGGTATATGCCGATGGTCGAGTTGCTGCGCTATCTCGAGGCCAACGCATTCACCGTCTATATCGTCTCCGGCGGTGGCCGCGACTTCATGCGACCCGTGGTCGCCGGGATGTACGGCCTACCGCCGGAGCGCGTGATCGGCAGCTCGGTGGGCTTGGACTTCAAGGACGGTCACCTGCTGACGACGTCGCGGCCGGAGTTCTTGGACGACGGGCCGATCAAGCCGGTGCGGATCTGGGGACGAACGGGACGACGGCCGATCCTGGCCGCCGGCAACTCCGACGGCGACATCCAGATGCTGCAGTACACCCAGGCCTCAGAACCGCCGAGGCCGTCGCTGTGCCTGCTCGTGCGGCATGACGATGCCCATCGCGAGTTCGACTACTTCGCCGGTGCGGAAAAGGCACTCGATGAAGCGGCGGCGAAGGGCTGGACCGTCGTCAGCGTCCGCAACGACTGGGCTACCGTGTTCGGTGACTAGGTTCGGTAGGTCCCGTGGCCTTCGATCACCAGGCCATCGCTGAAGCGCAGCACCTCACTGACCAGACCGTCGTCTTGGTTGCGGTAGGCGATAACGACGGAATCGATGCCCTGGTAGACGCCTTCGACGGTGAACCGGAGATCCGGAATCGCCGCCAGCGCCGCGGTCCAATAGTGGCGCAACGCCGACTTACCGCGAACGACGCCATCCGTCTCCGGCAGCAGCCGCGCGGCCACCGGCGAGGTGAATACGACGTCGTCGTGGAAGTGCTTGAGCACGGCCTCCACGTCGTGGGCGTTCCACGCCGCAACCCACTGCCGGCTGAAGGCAATCGGATCGAGCGGGATCAGGCAGTCCAGTCCCAGACCGACATGTCGCCCTTGGGGTACTGCTCGCACACGTCGGTGGCCTTGGCGACAACGCCCTTGTTGTTGAAGAAGATCTTGGCCCAGTTACCCCAGTGCGTCGCCATCTGCTCGTAGTAGATGTTGGTCGCGGTGTCCTCGGAGTACTGCCTGCGGCCGGCGGAGTCCAAGGAGTAGAACCAGTGGATCCGGTCGATCGCGCCCTGCTGGATGTCCACCGGCCGGTTGTGGAAGTCGATCATGTACCGCTGGTAGTAGATCGGGCTGGTGTCCCGGGCGGCTGCCAGATACTGTTCTGCGTCGCAGGTGGTGGCGATCTGCCGGCGGGGAATCGGGAAGTCGTCCGTGGAGTCTGCTGCGGCGGTCTTCGGGAACGCCGCAGCGGCTAGGGCGAGGGAAAGGAAAACAGCGCCTGCACGCAGGCCGTTACTCAGCCGAGACATAGTCTCCACGGTAACACCTTTCTGGGCCCGGATGTGCAGCCGGGGGGAAATTCGTAGTCCATCTCACTATCCGCCGCTATCAGGCACGATGACGTGTGCGGGATCCGGCCGCAGCTCGGGCGGGGCCTGGCTGTAGTCCCCGAACGGGCCGTCGCGCCGCTCGACCGCGGCCCGTACACCCTGGGTTTCGGCCGTCTGGATGAAGTTGAGCGCGTCGGGGGTGTTCCGCATCAGCCCGTCCAAGATGCCGCCCAACATCTGGGTGGACGCCAGACCCATGTTCTCGTAGGCCTGGTTGACGATCAGCTTCTGCGCTCGCAACTGCGACAACGGGATCTGGGATAGCTCGGCGGCGATCTCGGCGACGCGGGCTTCCAGGCGCTCGAACGGCACCGCCTCGTTGATCAGCTCGACCTCGGCAGCCTGGACGCCGGTCAGTGGCCGGCCGGTCAGCGAGTGCCACTTGACCTTGGCGAGGCTGAGGCGATATAGCCACATGCCGGTCAGATACGCGCCCCACATCCGGCTGTACGGCGTGCCGATCACGGCGTCGTCGCTGGCGATGACGAGGTCGGCGCATAGCGCGTAGTCGCTGCCTCCGCCCACGCACCAGCCGTGCACCTGGGCGATCACCGGTTTGGACGCCCGCCAGATGGCCATGAACTTCTGCGTCGGCCCGGTTTCGCGGGCGGTGATCATCGCGAAATCCTTGCCTGGATCCCACTTTCCGTCGGTCATCATCCCTTCGCCCCAGTGCTGGAAGCCGCCGCCGAAGTCATAGCCCGCACAGAATGCGCGCCCGGCGCCGCGCAACACGATGACCTTGATGTCGTTGTCGCGCTCGGCCAACCCGATCGCCGCCTCGATCTCGTCGGGCATGGGCGGGACGATGGTGTTGAGTTGCTCGGGACGGTTGAGCGTGATGGTGGCGACCGGACCGGCCGTCGTGTACAGCAGGGTTTCGAAATCCGTCATGGTCCCACCCTTCTGCACCCTTCTGCACCCGTCAGCATCCGCCACAGAAACGAGTGGCTCAGCGCGGACTTGAAGGCAAGCTGTTCATTGTCCGCCGCGCCGGCGTGGCCCCCCTCGATGTTCTCGTAGAGCCAGATCCGATAGCCCGCCGCTTCCAGGGCGGCCGTCATTTTGCGGGCGTGGCCCGGGTGCACCCGGTCGTCGCGGGTCGACGTGCTGAACAGGACCGGCGGGTACGGCCGCCCGGCCGAAATATTCTGGTAAGGCGAGTATTCCGAGATGAACTTCCACTCGTCGGGATTGTCCGGGTCGCCGTATTCGGCCACCCAGGAGGCGCCGGCCAGCAACAGGTGGTAGCGCTTCATGTCGAGCAACGGCACGTCGCAGACCAGTGCGCCGAATTTTTCCGGGTACTGGGTCAGCATGATGCCCATCAGCAGGCCGCCGTTGCTGCCGCCGCGAGCACCGAGTTGCCCGACGGTGGTGATGCCGCGGTTGACCAAATCGTCGGCCACCGCGGCGAAGTCCTCCGCCACCTTGTGCCGGCCCTCGCGCAGCGTCTGGGTGTGCCAACTCGGCCCATACTCGCCGCCGCCGCGGATATTGGCCAGCACGTACGTGCCCCCGCGGGCCAGCCACAACCGCCCCAGCACACCGCTGTAGCTGGGCGTGTAGGAGGTCTCGAAGCCGCCGTAGCCGTAGAGCAGTGTTGGGCCCGGGCCGTCAACGCTATTAGGCCGCACGACAAAATAGGGGATCGAGGTGCCGTCCTTCGACGTGACGAAATTTTGTGTGACGGTAATGTTTTCGGCGTCGAAGAAGGCCGGCGCTGACTTGACCTGGTCCAGTTGTCCGTCACCCGTGCCGCGCATCAGCCGCGACGGCGTCTCGAATCCGCTGGAGTCGAGGAAGAACTCGTCGCTGGTGTCGTCGGCCGAGACGATGACGGTGTTGGTCGCGTCCGGGATGCCCGAGACCGGCGTGCGCTGCCAGTCGCCGCGTGACGATCGCAAGCTCGGCGACGCCGGGCGCGGCGGGTCGTCACCCATGGGGCCTGGGCTGACGATTTCGACGCGGCTGGCGACATCGGCCAGTGTCACCATCAGCAGCCGGTCCCGGGTCCACGCGTAGTGGTTCAGCGCAGTGTGCTCGTCGGGTTCGAACACCACCCGCAATTGCGCTGTGCCAGCCAGGAACTCGTCGTGATCGGCGGCCAGCAGCGAACCGGCTTTGTGGGTGGTGTTTCCGACCGTCCAATCTGTACGCAGCTCGATCAGGATCCACTCGCGGTGCAGCGACACACCGGCGTCGGTGGGCGCGTCGATGCGCGTCAGCTCCGCGCCCCGCAGCTCGTAGAGCTCGTCGTTCCAGAAGTCGATGGCCCGTCCCACCACGGTTCGCTCGAAGCCCGGTGTGCGATCCACCGACACGAACGCGCGCACCTCGGAGCGTTCCGCCTCAAACACCGTCTCCGCGTCGGCCAACGGTGTGCCGCGCCGCCAACGTTTGATGACCCGCGGATAGCCGGATTCGGTGAGCGAGTCGGCGCCGAAGTCGGTGCCCACCAACACGGTGTCTAGGTCGGCCCAGGCCATTTGCGACTTGGCCTCTGGTAGCTCAAACCCGCCGGTCACGAATTCGCGTGTCTGCATATCGAATTCACGCCAGACCGACGCGTCCGAGCCGCCCGGTGACAGCACCACAAGCGCTCGCGAGAGATCGGGTTCGATCACGTTGGCGCCGCCCCACACCCATTTCTGGTCGTCGGCGCGACCGAGCTCGTCGACGTCGATCAACACATCCCATTCGGGGGAGTCGGTGCGGTAGCTGTCCAGCGTGGTGCGGCGCCACAGCCCGCGGGGGTTGGTGGCATCACGCCAGAAGTTGTAGAGGTAGTCGCCGCGGCGGGTCGCATAAGGAATGCGGGCATCGGTGTCGAGCACTTCGAGTGCCTCGGCGCGCATCTGTTCGAAAAGCTCCCCGCCGAACTCCGCCAGCGTCGGATCGTTGTGGGCGCGCACCCAGTCCAGCGCCTTGTCGTCGGTGACTTCTTCGAGCCACAGATACGGGTCTTCAGTCATGGAGCCATTGTGCGGGCGACGGTACTGTGAGGTGTATTACATCGTTTTGACGGTTAATTCCGAGGAGCTGAGCCATGACTGTTTTCGCACGTCCGGGTTCCGCCGGGGCATTGATGTCCTACGAGTCGCGCTACGACAACTTCATCGGCGGCGAGTGGGTGGCCCCCGCCAAAGGCCTGTACTTCGAAAACCCGACCCCGGTGACGGGCCAGACGTTCTGCGAAGTCGCGCGCTCCGACGAGGCCGACGTCGACAAGGCCCTGGACGCCGCCCACGCCGCGGCCCCGGCATGGGGTAAGACGGGCCCGGCCGAGCGCGCGGCGATCCTGAACAAGGTCGCCGACCGCATCGAAGAAAACAAGGAAGCACTGGCGGTGGCCGAGGTCTGGGACAACGGCAAACCGGTCCGCGAGGCGCTGGCCGCCGATATCCCGTTGGCAGCCGACCATTTCCGGTATTTCGCCGCGGCGATCCGCGCCCAGGAGGGTTCGCTGTCGCAGATCGACGAGGACACCGTCGCCTATCACTTCCACGAGCCGCTCGGAGTGGTGGGACAGATCATCCCGTGGAACTTCCCGATCCTGATGGGCGCCTGGAAGCTGGCGCCGGCGCTGGCCGCCGGCAACACGGTGGTGCTCAAGCCCGCCGAGCAGACGCCCGCATCGATCCTGTACCTGATGTCGCTGATCGGCGACCTGTTGCCGCCCGGTGTGGTCAACGTCGTCAACGGTTTCGGCGTCGAGGCGGGCAAGCCGCTGGCGTCCAGTGACCGGATCAACAAGGTGTCGTTCACCGGGGAGACCACTACCGGGCGCCTGATCATGCAGTACGCCTCGCAGAACCTGATCCCGGTCACTCTTGAACTCGGCGGCAAGAGCCCCAACATCTTCTTCTCCGACGTGATGGCCGCCAACGACAACTTCCAGGACAAGGCGCTGGAGGGTTTCACCATGTTCGCCCTCAACCAGGGCGAGGTGTGCACGTGCCCGTCGCGCAGCCTGATCCAGTCCGACATCCACGACGAGTTCCTGGAATTGGCGGCGATCCGGACCAAGGCCGTCCGGCAGGGCGACCCGCTGGACATCCAGACCATGCTGGGCTCGCAGGCGTCGAACGACCAGCTGGAAAAGATCTTGTCCTACATCGAAATTGGTAAGGAAGAGGGCGCCAAGCTGATCACCGGCGGCGAACGCACCGAGCTGGGCGGCGACCTGTCCGGCGGCTATTACGTGCAGCCGACGATTTTCGCCGGCAACAACAAGATGCGCATCTTCCAGGAGGAGATCTTCGGCCCTGTGGTGGCGGTGACGCCGTTCACGGATTACGGCGACGCGATGGGCATTGCCAACGACACCCTCTACGGCCTGGGCGCGGGGGTATGGAGCCGCGACGGCAACACCGCCTACCGCGCCGGCCGCGACATCAAGGCCGGCCGGGTGTGGGTCAACTGCTATCACGTCTACCCGCCGCACGCGGCGTTCGGCGGCTACAAGCAGTCCGGTTTCGGCCGGGAGACCCACAAGATGGCGCTCGACCACTACCAGCAGACCAAGAATCTGCTGGTGTCCTACGCCGATAAGGCACAGGGTTTCTTCTGATGAGTGATCAGGCCGGACCACCGGGAGCAGTCATCACCGCCGCCGCGGCCGAGCTGTTGGCCCGACTGCAGGACCGCCACGGTCCGGTGATGTTCCACCAGTCCGGCGGCTGCTGCGACGGATCGTCGCCGATGTGTTACCCGCTGGGGGACTTCTTGGTCGGCGACCGCGATGTCCTGCTTGGGGTCCTCGATGTGGGCCCCGATGGCGTCCCGGTGTGGATCTCGGGTCCGCAGTACCAGGCCTGGAAGCACACTCAGCTGGTGCTTGACGTGGTGCCGGGCCGGGGTGGCGGGTTCAGCCTGGAGGCTCCCGAGGGCGTGCGGTTCCTCAGCCGTGGCCGCGTCTTTACCGACGCCGAGAAAGCGCTGGTAGGGGCTGTGCCGGTGATCACCGGAGCGGCCTACGAGCATGGCGAACGGCCGTCGAATCGTGGCCAGGTTGTGGCCGGCAACACGCCTGGAACGTGTTGATGCCGAAGTAAGGTCGCGAGAGTGGTTCCCCTTCCCCGCGCCTGGCTGCTGGCGAGCGCCATGCTGATCGGCAGCGCGGTGGGGCTGCTGGCGGGTGTGGCGTCCTTCGCGCTGTTCCATGGGCGCGTCCGGCCGGACGTGGCCATAGCGCTGGTGGTCGGGATCCCCAGTGTCATCGGGGTGGTGGCGATCCTGCTTTCCGGACGTCGCTGGGTGACGATGTTGGGCGCTTTCCTGCTCGCGCTGGCGCCCGGCTGGTTGGGGGTGCTAGTTGCCCTTCGGGTGGTCTCTGGTGGCTGATAAGGATCTCGACTCCGATCCCGGAACCGCGGCGTTCGTGCCCGATTTTGACGACACGGGCGAGGACTCGGTCCCGTTCGTGCCCAACTTTGACGACACCGGCTCGCAGCCGGTGCCGCTCGTCACGAATCCGGAGCCGAAGGACGAGCCCGAATCCGAGGGCGAATCGGTCGCCGCCCCGGTCGCCGTGCCCGGCCGGTACCAGTACGTCAAGTGGTGGAAGCTGCTGCTGGTGATCCTCGGGGTGTGGTTCGCTGCGGCCCAGGTAGGACTGAGTCTGTTCTATTGGTGGTATCACACGGACGACAAGACGGCGGCGGTGTACATGGTCCTGATCTATGTCGTCGTATGTGTGGTGGCGGCCGTGATCATGGCGATGGTCCAGGGCAGGCCGATGATGTCAGCGCTGGCACTCGCGGTGATGTCGGGGCCGTTTGCGTCCGTTGCCGCGGCGGCGCCGCTCTACGGCTACTACTACTGCGAGCGGGTGGGCCACTGCCTAGGCGGCGTCATTCCCTACTGACCGCTCGGCGCCCGAGGTTGGGGCACCGGCCATTAGGGTAGTGCCGTGACCCACTATGACGTCGTAGTCCTTGGAGCTGGTCCCGGCGGATACGTCGCGGCGATCCGCGCCGCGCAGCTCGGTCTGAACACCGCTGTCGTCGAACCGAAGTACTGGGGCGGAGTCTGCCTCAACGTCGGCTGCATCCCGTCCAAGGCGCTGCTGCGCAACGCCGAACTGGCCCACATCTTCACCAAGGAAGCCAAGACTTTTGGCATCAGCGGCGACGCGACGTTCGACTACGGCGCGGCCTTCGACCGCAGCCGCAAGGTCGCCGACGGCCGCGTCGCCGGCGTGCATTTCCTGATGAAGAAGAACAAGATCACCGAAATCCACGGCTACGGCAAATTCACCGACCCGCGCACGCTATCTGTCGAATTGAACGAGGGTGGCGCTGAGAATCCTGCGACGGTCACGTTCGACAACGTGATCATCGCGACCGGCAGCAGCACCCGGCTGGTTCCGGGCACCTCGCTGTCGCAAAACGTCGTCACCTACGAGGAACAGATCCTGTCGCGGGACCTGCCGCAGTCGATCATCATCGCCGGGGCGGGGGCCATCGGCATGGAGTTCGGTTACGTGCTGAAGAACTACGGCGTCGACGTGACCATCGTGGAGTTCCTGCCGCGCGCGCTGCCCAACGAGGACGCCGACGTGTCCAAGGAGATCGAGAAGCAGTTCAAGAAGCTGGGCGTCAAGATCCTCACCGGCACCAAGGTGGAGTCCATCACCGACAACGGTTCGGCCGTCACCGTGGCGGTGAGCAAGGACGGCAAGTCAGAGGAACTCAAGGCCGATAAAGTGTTGCAGGCCATCGGTTTTGCGCCCAACGTCGAGGGTTACGGGCTGGACCGGGCCGGAGTGGCGCTCACCGAGCGCAAGGCCATCGGCATCACCGACTATATGCGCACCAACGTCGACCACATCTACGCCATCGGCGACGTCACCGGGTTGCTGCAGCTGGCACACGTCGCCGAGGCCCAAGGCGTGGTGGCAGCTGAAACCATCGCCGGCGCAGAGACTTTGGCGCTCGGCGACTATCGCATGTTGCCCCGTGCCACGTTCTGCCAGCCCAACGTCGCCAGCTTCGGGCTCACCGAAGAGCAAGCCCGCGACGAAGGTTACGACGTGGTGGTGGCCAAATTTCCGTTCACCGCCAACGCGAAAGCGCACGGCGTGGGCGATCCCAGCGGGTTCGTCAAGCTCGTCGCCGACGCAAAGTACGGCGAGTTGCTGGGCGGCCACTTGGTCGGCCACGATGTCTCAGAGCTACTGCCGGAGCTCACGCTGGCCCAGAAATGGGACCTGACCGCCAACGAGTTGGCACGCAACGTGCACACTCATCCGACGATGTCCGAGGCGCTGCAAGAATGCTTCCACGGCCTGACCGGCCACATGATCAACTTCTGAGCCGGCAAATGACAAACACAGATAGCAGCGGGAATTTTGTCGGTGCCATCGGCGGTGTCGTCATCGGTTATGTGCTGTGGCTCATCGCGATTTCGATCGGTAACGACGTCACGACGGTGAGCACGTGGAGCCTGCTGGTGTTGGCCGGTTCGGCCGTGCTGGTGGTCTGCGCCGCGCTGTGGGGCTGGTCGATGCGTCGGCGTGGCAGATCCGCCGCGGCGGCGTTCGCGTTCAGCCTGCCGGTACTTCCGGTGCTGCTGACGTTGGCGGTGCTGACCAACCTGTACGTCTAGCGCGGGTTGTCCAATGGGATCTCGAGCGCGGACATCGTCGCGGCGAGCCCGTCGTATTGGCTTGCCAGCAAACAGAATTCGATCAGCTGGCGCCGATCCAGGTGGCTCGCCAGCTGCTGCCAGGTGGCGGCGGTGATCGTGCGGTCCTTGACGAACTCATCCGTCGCCGCCAGCAGCGTCCGTTGCCGGTCGGTGAGCGTTACGGAACCGGCCACGGAACCGGTTGTAGCGTCCGGCCAGGCGAAAATCGCTGCCTGGGTGTCCGCGTCCAGACCCGCCTTGCGCGCCATCCGCCGATGGTGCTGAAGCTCGTATTCGCACGCGCGCAGATGCCCGACCCGCAGGATCACCAACTCGGTGTCGATCGTGCGCAGTCGGCCTCGCAGCAGCCGGCCGCTGTAGATCGACCAGGTCCAGAACAAGAGCTGGCGCTGTCCCAGTGTGGTGAACAGATGCATCTCCGGCGCCCGCATCTGGCGCGCGGCCACCTTCGCCATCACCCAGTTGACCGGTCCCAGCTCGCGGAACCGGCCCGACGGGATGCGGCCTTGCGTGCCCGTCACGGTTGCTTCACCAGGTACGGGGACACGGTGCTGCGGTGCTCGTCGATATCGAGCGCACGTCCCAACGCGGGGAACGCCCGCTGGGGGCACTTGTCCCGTTCGCAGACACGGCAGCCCGCGCCGATCGGTGTCGCGATGTTCCCTGACAAGTCGAGTCCTTCCGAATAGACGAGCCGGTGCGCGTGGCGAAGCTCACAGCCCAGCCCGATCGCGAAGGTCTTGCCGGGCTGACCATATCGGGCAGCGCGGCGCTCCACGGTACGGGCCACCCACATGTAGTTGCGGCCGTCGGGCATCTGGGCAATCTGCACCAGGATCTTGCCCGGGTTGGCGAACGTCTCGTAGACGTTCCACAGCGGGCAGGTGCCTCCGCTGGAGGAGAAGTGAAAACCCGTGGCGGACTGGCGTTTTGACATGTTTCCGGCCCGGTCCACCCGGATGAACGAGAATGGCACCCCCCGCATCGTCGGCCGTTGCAGCGTCGAGAGCCGGTGCGCGATGGTCTCGTAGCTGGCCGAGTAGAACGCCGACAGCCGCTCGACGTCGTAGCGGAAATTCTCCGCGACGTCGTGGAACTGGCGGTAGGGCAGTACCGCGGCGGCGGCGAAGTAATTGGCCAAACCCAGCCGGGCCAAGGTGCGTGACTCGTCGCTGGTGAACTTGCCCTCTTCGACCATGCTGTCGATGAGGTCGCCGAATTCCAGATAGGCCAACTCGGCCGCCATCTTGAAGATCTGCTGACCCGCCGAGAGGTGACTGCTGATTTCCAGGGTGTTGGTCTTGCGGTCATAGCGGTGCAGCACGCTGTCCCCGAGATCGATGCGCTTGTTGATCCGCACCCCATGCACCTCGGTCAGCCGGCGGGTCAATTCGCGCGCCAGGTCGCCATGGTGCAGTCGCATCTGGATCGTGAGGTCTTCGGCGGCGGTGTCCAACTGGTGCAGATAGTTCTGCCGTTGGTAGAAGTAGTCGCGCACCTCTTCGTGGGGCATCGTGATCGAACCGCTGCCACTGCCGTCGAGGAATCGCTCCTCGGTGGCGGCGGCCAGCTGCGCCGTCGTGATCCGGTAGCGCCGGTGCAGATTGACCATTGCGCGGGCCAGGGCGGGGTGCGCGCTGACCATCTCGGCGACTTCGGGCGGGTCTACGTCGATATCCAGATCGCGGTCCATCGTCACCTCGCGCAACTCGGCGACCAGCCGGGTGTCGTCTTGGGGGGCGAAGAAGGTCGCGTCCACCCCGAACACTTCGGTGATTCGGAGCAACACAGCCACCGTCAGCGGCCGGACGTCATGCTCGATCTGGTTGAGGTAGCTCGGGGAGATCTCCAGCATCTGGGCCAGGGCGGCCTGGCTGAACCCGCGCTCGCTGCGCAGTTGACGCACGCGCGACCCGACGAAGGTTCGGGATGTTTTGGACACTTAGCTGAGCGTACCCGCCTGCGAAGACCTGGTTCGCAGAGTTGGCATGGCAGCTGGAGGTTGGTCTTCGTCCGACGTCATTGGCATGATTCGCATCGGGCAGCTCGGGGTAAACGCTTGGCGCCAACGAGGGGCCAAAAAAGGGAGTGGCGGTGAGCCTGGACAAAGTAATGATGCCGGTGCCCGACGGCCACCCCGACGTGTTCGACCTCGAATGGCCGCTGCGCATGGGCGACATCGACCGCACCGGCCGGCTTCGCCTGGACGCGGCCTGCCGGCACATGCAGGACATCGGCCAGGACCAGCTGCGCGAGATGGGCTTCGAGGAAACCCATCCGCTGTGGATCGTGCGGCGGACCATGATCGATCTGATCCGACCGATCCAGTTCCGCGACACGCTGCGGATGCGGCGCTGGTGTTCGGGCACCTCGAACCGCTGGTGTGAGATGCGGGTGCGCATCGACGGGCGCAACGGTGGCCTGATCGAATCCGAGGCGTTCTGGATCCACGTCAGCAAGGACACCGAGATGCCGGCGCGGATCGCCGACGACTTCCTCGAGGGCCTGTTCCGGACCACTTCGGTAAATCGGCTGCGGTGGAAGGGCTACGTCAAGCCCGGCAGTCGCGACGCAAGATCCCAAGCGGCGGAAATCCACGAGTTCCCGGTCCGCGTCACCGACATCGACCTGTTCGACCACCTGAACAACTCGGTGTATTGGAGCGTCATCGAGGATTACCTGGCGTCTCACCCCGAGCTGCTGGCGGCCCCGCTGAGGGTGATGATCGAGCACGAGGCGCCGGTGGCGCTGGGCGACAAGCTGGACGTCATCTCGCACGTACACCCGGCCGGCTCGACTGACCAATTCGGCGCCGGCCTGACCGACCGCACTGTTATAACGCTCACATATGCGGTCGGCGACGAGACGAAAGCCGTCGCCGCGCTGTTCGCGCTCTAACCGGACAAGCGTCACGGTTAAATACCCGTTGACCTGCGAAATTTGGTTACTGGCCGGTAGCTTCTGAAACGGTAAAGCTACGTAAGACCTTCGCAATATTTGCAAAAACCGGCGAAGTCGTTGCCGAAATTGGCAATTGAAATGGCTGGCCAGGGGGAACAGGCTATGTCATCGTCGAGTTAACACCGCAGTGAAGATGAGCCGTGGGCAGCCGCCGAGAAAAGGCGCCAGCCTCGGTGATCACGAAGAAACCGTTAAGGAGCAACCCAATGTCTAACGTTGGCGCGCCTAAGAGCGCCGAGCAGATCCAGCACGACTGGGACACGAACCCGCGCTGGAAGGACGTCACTCGCACCTACACCGCCGAGGACGTCGTGGCTTTGCAAGGCAGTGTTGTCGAGGAGTCCACTCTGGCCCGCCGCGGCGCCGAGGTGCTCTGGGACCAGCTGCACGAGCTGGAATTCGTCAACGCACTGGGCGCGCTGACCGGCAACATGGCCGTCCAGCAGGTGCGCGCGGGTCTGAAGGCCATTTACCTGTCGGGTTGGCAGGTAGCCGGTGACGCCAACCTGTCCGGCCACACCTACCCCGACCAGAGCCTCTACCCGGCCAACTCGGTGCCCCAGGTCGTCCGCCGGATCAACAACGCGTTGCTGCGCGCCGACCAGATCGCCACGGTCGAGGGTGACACCTCGGTGAAGAACTGGCTGGCGCCGATCGTCGCCGACGGCGAAGCGGGCTTCGGTGGCGCACTCAACGTCTACGAATTGCAGAAGGCGATGATCGCCGCCGGTGTCGCGGGTTCGCACTGGGAGGACCAGCTCGCCTCGGAGAAGAAGTGCGGCCACCTCGGCGGCAAGGTGCTGATCCCGACCCAGCAGCACATCCGCACGCTGACCTCGGCGCGCCTGGCGGCCGACGTCTGCGACGCACCGACCGTCGTCATCGCCCGGACAGACGCTGAGGCGGCGACGCTGATCACCTCCGACGTCGACGAGCGCGACCAGCCGTTCATCACCGGCGAGCGCACCAAGGAAGGCTTTTACCGAGTGAAGAACGGCCTGGAGCCGTGCATCGCTCGCGCCAAGGCCTACGCGCCGTACTCCGACCTGATCTGGATGGAGACCGGCACGCCGGACCTCGATTTGGCGGCGAAGTTCGCCGAGGGCGTCAAGGCAGAGTTCCCCGACCAGATGCTCGCGTACAACTGCTCGCCGTCGTTCAACTGGCGCAAGCACCTCGACGACGCGACCATTGCGAAGTTCCAGAAGGAGCTTGGCGCAATGGGATTCAAATTCCAGTTCATCACCCTGGCCGGCTTCCACGCGCTGAACTACTCGATGTTCGATCTGGCTTACGGCTACGCCCGCAACCAGATGAGCGCCTACGTCGAGTTGCAGGAGCGTGAGTTCGACGCCGAGGAGCGCGGCTACACGGCGACCAAGCACCAGCGTGAGGTCGGCGCCGGTTACTTCGACCGCATTGCCACTACGGTCGACCCGAACTCGTCGACCACTGCGCTGGCCGGCTCCACTGAGGAAGGGCAGTTTCACTGACGAGGAGCGGGCGTAGGCCGCGACGAGGAAGTGAAACCCGGGGCTGATGTCACTGACGAGGAGCGGGCGTAGGCCGCGACGAGGAAGTGAAACGGGAGTGTCAAGCGAACAAGAATCGGTGACTTAGTTCACTGAACAGAAGTTGACAGCATAGGCCCCGCCCAGCGACCCTGGGCGGGGCCTATTGCACTCCATGTCAATATCGGGCCATTACCAAGACGAAAGAGAACTAGTGAGCGACGCAGCGATCCAGCGGGTGGGCGTTGTCGGGGCCGGGCAGATGGGGTCCGGTATCGCCGAGGTCGCCCTGCGCGCCGGCGTCGGCGTCACGGTGTTCGAGACCACCGAAGCGCTGATCACCGCGGGACGCAACCGCATCGTGAAGTCGCTGGAGCGGGGCGTGAGCGCCGGCAAGGTGACCGAGCGCGAGCGCGACCGCGCGCTCGACCAGCTGAACTTCACCACCGATCTCAAAGACCTGGCCGACCGACAACTGGTGATCGAGGCCGTCGTCGAGGACGAGGCCGTCAAGGCCCAGATCTTTTCCGAACTCGATGCGGTCATCACCGATCCCGATGCGGTGCTCGCGTCGAACACCTCGAGCATTCCGATCATGAAGATCGCCGCAGCGACCAAGAACCCACAGCGCGTGCTGGGCTTGCACTTCTTTAATCCCGTCCCGGTGCTGCCGCTGGTCGAGTTGGTCAGCACGCTCGTCACCGATGAAGCCGCCGCCGCCCGCACCGAGGAATTCGCCGGCACGGTGCTCGGCAAACAGGTGGTGCGGTGCTCCGACCGGTCCGGTTTCGTGGTGAACGCGCTCCTGGTGCCCTACCTGCTGTCAGCGATCCGGATGGTCGAGGCGGGGTTCGCAACCGTCGAAGACGTCGACAAGGCCGTTGTCGCGGGGCTGTCGCATCCGATGGGTCCGCTGCGGCTGTCCGATCTCGTCGGCCTGGACACCCTGAAACTGATCGCGGACAAGCTCTACGAAGAATTCAAGGAGCCGCACTATGGCCCACCGCCGCTATTGCTGCGCATGGTCGAGGCGGGTCGCCTTGGAAAAAAGTCCGGTCAGGGCTTTTATAGCTATTGATAGCTTTTGAGTAACGAGAGGTAACTACAAGCATGACCCAGCTGAAGCCCTATTACGAAGAGTCGCAGTCTATTTACGACGTCTCCGACGAATTTTTCGCGTTGTTCCTAGACCCGACGATGGCGTACACGTGCGCCTACTTCGAGCGTGACGACATGACGCTGGAGGAGGCGTCCATCGCGAAGTTCGACCTGGCGCTGGGCAAGCTCAACCTCGAGCCCGGGATGACGCTGCTCGACATCGGTTGCGGCTGGGGTGGCGCGCTGGTTCGTGCGATCGAGAAATTCGACGTCAACGTCATCGGAATCACCTTGAGCCGCAACCAGTTCGAGTACAGCAAAGCCAAACTGGCCAAGATCCCCACCGACCGCACCGTCGAGGTACGACTGCAGGGCTGGGAAGAGTTCGAGGAAAAGGTCGACCGGATCGTCACCATCGGCGCATTCGAGGCATTCAAGAGTGAGCGCTACCCCGCGTTCTTCCAGCGCGCCTACGACATCCTTCCCGACGACGGCCGCATGTTGCTGCACACGATCGTGACCTACACCCAGCAGCAGCAGCTTGAGCGCGGCGTCAGCATAACGATGAACGACATCCGATTCGCGAAATTCATTGGCGAGGTGATTTTCCCGGGTGGGCAGTTGCCGGCACAGGAAGACCTTTTCAAGTTGGCGGACGAGTCTGGGTTCACGATCGAGCGGGCGCAATTGTTAGGGGAGCACTACGAGCGCACCCTGAATATCTGGGCGGCAAATCTGGAGGCCAACAAGGAAAAGGCCATTGCAAACCAGTCCGAAGAGATTTACGAGCGTTACATGCACTATCTCACGGGATGCGAGCACTTCTTCCGTAAAGGCATCAGCAACGTCGGGCAATTCACCTGCGTGAAATAGCCTGCGCGCCTACATCTCCAGCGTGAATTGGTTGACGTCGGTGTACCCCTGGCGAAACAGCTTGGCGCAGCCGGTCAGGTACTTCATGTACCGGTCATAGACCTCTTGGGGCTGGATTGCGACGGCCTTTGCCTTATTAGCCTCGAGGGCGGCGGCCCATAAGTCCAGGGTCCTTGCGTAGTGCAGCTGCAGCGACTGCACTCGGGTCAGCTTGAAGCCCGCCGCGACGGCGTACTCTTCGACCGACGCGGGCGTCGGCAGCCAGCCGCCCGGGAAGATCTCGGCCAGGATGAACTGAACGAAGTGAACGACTTCGTGGGTCAACGGCGTGCCCTGCGCCCTGGCGTCTTTGAAGCTGGGACGCGTAATGGTATGCAGCATCGCGACGCCGTCGGTCGGCAGCACCTGGTGGGCCATCTTGAAGAAGTGGCCCCAGCGCTGGCGGCCGAAGTGCTCGAACGCGCCGATCGAGACGATGCGGTCAACCGGCTCGTCGAACTGCTCCCAGCCCTCCAACAACACCCGCCTCGAGCGCGGAGTGTCCAACTCGTCGAACATCTGCTGGACATGGCTGGCCTGGTTCTCGGACAACGTCAGGCCCACGACGTTGACGTCGTATTTTTCGATGGCGCGTCGCATGGTGGCGCCCCAGCCGCAGCCGATGTCGAGCAGCGTCATCCCGGGCTCGAGGTTCAGCTTGCCCAGCGCCAGGTCGATCTTGGCTAACTGGGCCTCCTCCAGGGTCATGTCGTCACGTTCGAAGTAGGCGCAGCTGTAGGTCTGGGTGGGGTCCAGGAAAAGCCGGAAGAAGTCGTCGGAAAGGTCGTAATGGGCTTGGACGTTGCCAAATTGGGGCGTGAGCTGCACGGCCATGGCGGGAAGAGCCTTTCTGTGTCTCTGGGCCGTTCAGCGCCTCGCGGACGATGCACTCTGGCGGGGCCCCCGATGCATTCCCAGCATGTTAGCCGCTCAAGACGCGAGAGTCGCCTTCGCTCGCCCGCTGAGAGCCGCTCGGCCTACCTCAGACATCTTCCCGGGGCGGGACAATCGGCGAAGGATGCGGTTCTTCGCGGAACTTTTCCAGTGATCCGCCGACCTCGACGATCCCGCGCAGGGCATTCCAACTGAGCATGGTCAGGTAGTCGATGAGTTCATCGCTGGACATCCGCGGGTCCGACATCCACGAGTGGGTGGCCAGCTGCACGCCGCCGACGATCAGGTACGACCACGGCTCCGCGCCGCCGGTGTCCACCCCGGCCTCGCGCATCCGGCGGCGCATCAGCACCGCGATCATGCGGGCGATGATCCGTTCGGAATCGGCGATCACCTTGCTCTTGCTGGCCGAGCTGTTGGACATCACGAATCGGTAGGGCTCGGGTTCGTTCGCGACGGTGTCGACGTAGACCCGGATGACCTCGCGGGTTAGGTCGAAGCCGTCCAGGTTCGATGTCAGAGCGGCGGCCATGTTGGGGATCAACGTGGTCTGGGTGAACCGCATCATGACCGCGGTCGTCAAATCATTCTTGTCGACGAAGTAGCGGTAGAGCACCGTCTTGGAGACCCCGATCTCCGCCGCGATCTCGTCCATGCTGATGAACCGGCCGTGCCGGCGAATCGCCACGATGGTGCCGTCCACCAGTTCGTTGCGCCGCTCCACCTTGTGTTTGTGCCAGCGCCGCTTACGGCCATCCGTTTTCGTCGTCACAGCCGGGATTTGCTCTGCCACCGTCGCCGATTTCCCATTCATTAGACGCCTCGATACTACGGCTTCCGGGCGCTCGTCTCCTGTTTCGGCGGCATCCGGGCCGGTTGTCGGATGTCGTCATCGCAAAACTGGGCCCAGGCGATACATGATGGTGTAGTGGCACACAGGCTCCCACTGAGCGGCGGAGCGCCGACCCCGCCGGCGCCCCACCCGGACGCGCCGACACCCGCACGGGACGCGGCGGGCGCGATGCGTGCGTCGTTCGCGGAATCCTTCGCCGGAGCCGACCCGGACGCCGACGCCGAACGGCGGGTGGGGCTGCGCCGGATGAAGATGGTGGCGCTGGGCTTCCTAATCGGTGCGAGCTGCATTTTTCTGGCTTGCCGGTGGGCGCAGGCCCACGGCGCGGCACCCGTCTGGGTCGGGTACGTGGGTGCCGCCGCGGAGGCCGGCATGGTGGGCGCCCTAGCGGACTGGTTCGCTGTGACCGCGCTGTTCAAGCATCCGCTGGGCATCCCGATCCCGCACACCGCGATCATCAAGCGCAAGAAGGATCAGCTGGGCGAGGGGCTGGGGACCTTTGTCCGGGAGAACTTCCTGTCGGCCGCGGTCGTCGAAACCAAGCTGCGCGACGCCCAGGTGCCCAGTCGGCTCGGCAAATGGCTGTCGGACGAATCCCATGCCCAACGTGTCGCGAGCGAGGCGGCGACCGTGCTGCGGGTGCTGGTGGAACTGCTGCGTGACGACGACGTGCAACAAGTGATCGACCGGATGATCGTGCGCCGCATCGCCGAACCGCAGTGGGGTCCGCCGGTGGGCCGGGTGCTGTCTACCCTGCTGGCCGAGAACCGGCAGGAGGCGCTGATCCAATTGCTGGCCGACCGCGCGTTCCAGTGGTCACTGAACGCCGGCGAGGTCATCCAGCGGGTCGTTGAGCGGGACTCACCGACCTGGTCACCGCGGTTCATCGACCATCTCGTCGGCGACCGCATCCACCGCGAATTGATGGACTTCACCGACAAGGTGCGGCGCAACCCTGACCACGAGCTACGGCGCTCGGCGACCCGTTTCCTGTTCGAGTTCGCCGACGATCTCCAGCACGACCCGGCCACGATCGCGCGCGCCGATGCGGTCAAAGAGCAGCTGATGGCGCGCGACGAGATCGCGGCCGCCGCCGCGACGGCGTGGACGACGCTCAAACGGTTGGTGCTCGAAGGGGTCGACGACCCGTCCAGCACGTTGCGCACCCGCATCGCCGACACCGTGGTGCGCGTCGGTGAGTCGTTGCGCGACGACGCCGAGCTGCGCGACAAGGTGGAGAACTGGATGGTGCGAGCCGCCGAGCATCTGGTGTCGCAGTATGGGGTGGAGATCACGGCGATCATCACCGACACCATCGAGCGTTGGGACGCCGAAGAAGCCAGTCGGCGGATCGAACTGCATGTGGGCCGTGATCTGCAATTTATTCGGATCAACGGAACGGTGGTGGGTGCTCTGGCGGGGCTGGTGATCTACGCCGCCGCGCAGCTGTTGTTCTAAGGTGTGCTAACAAGTGCTTGCAAAAGCAAGCACTTCTCCGTAGTCTGGGCCGCAGATCGGCCTACAGATTGCAGGAGCACGCCATGGCATCCGAGGAGACGCTCTCCGCCAAGGTGTCGACGGCTGCGTCAGAAGTGGCGTCCGACATCGGCAGCTTCATCAGAAGCCAGCGCGAAAACGCACAAGTCTCGGTGCGACAACTGGCCGAGCGGGCGGGTGTCAGCAATCCGTATTTGAGCCAGGTCGAGCGTGGATTGCGTAAACCGTCCGCCGATGTGCTTGCTCAGATCGCCAAGGCGCTGCGGGTTTCCGCCGAAGTCCTCTACGTGCGGGCCGGAATCCTCGAGCCCCGCGAGGCCAGCCAGGTGCGTGACGTGATCGTCACGGACACGGCGATCACCGAGCGGCAAAAGCAGGCCCTGCTCGACATCTACGCGTCGTTCGTCTTCCACAACGAAGCCATCGTCGAGGAGCGTCCCGCGCCCGTCGAAACTCCGTTCGACCCGGTGACGTCCGACCCTGCGACGTCCGACCCTGCGACCGGCTCTCACGCCGCCGAGTGAACTATGGCGCAAATCACGTTGGCGATGTCTAGATGACCGGCCACTTGGTTACCCCATACGACGGGTTCCGGTCCGCTCCGGCCGCTTCCCCAAACCCCCCGCCACGAACCGACCCGACCACGAACCGACCCGACGACTCAGGAGGCCACCTGCAAGCGCGTGCCATGTCAATACGCGGGTCTTGACTACCTCCCGCCGAGGAGCCGACGCTGTGCACCCCAATCTTTTAGACCACTTCAGTTAGACCACTTCAGAAGATCAACTCAGCAATACCGCCGATAACGAAGATTCAGAAAGGAATCACTATGGCTGAGAACCCGAACATCGACGACGTGCGCGCTCCGTTGCTGGCAGCGCTGGGCGCGGCTGACTTGGCCCTGGCCACCGTCAACGAGCTGATCACGGACCTGCGCGACCGCGCCGGTGAGACCCGCGTTGACACCCGCAGCCGCGTCGAGGAGAGCCGCGCTCGCCTGACCAAGCTGCAGGAGGACCTGCCCGAGCAGCTGCGCGAGCTGCGCGAGAAGTTCACCTCCGACGAGCTGCGCAAGGCCGCCGAGGGCTACTTGGAAGCCGCGACCGGCCGGTACAACGAGCTGGTCGAGCGCGGCGAAGCCGCCCTGGACCGGCTGCGCAGCCAGTCCTCGTTCGAGGACGCCTCGGCTCGCGCCCATGCCTCGGTGGACCAGGCCGTCGAGCTGACCCAGGAGGCGCTGGGCACCGTGTCTTCGCGGACCCGCGCGGTCGGCGAGCGCGCCGCCAAGCTGGTCGGTATCGACCTTCCCAAGAAGGCTCCGGCTAAGTCTCCCGCCAAGAAGGCTCCGGCCAAGAAGGCTCCGGCGAAGAAGGCCCTCGCCAAGGCCCTAGCCAAGAAGGCTCCGGCCAAGAAAGCCCCGGCCAAGAAGGTCACGCAAAAGTAGTTCCACCACTCGACTCCGAGTTGCCCGCAGGTTAGCTGGGCAACTCGGAGTCGACGTTTTGGGCGCTCGCCCATACCCTTATTACGTGCCTCCCCTCGTGGATACCGTCCTGTCGGTCTTGATGATCGCCGTCCTGGTGACGACCGTGTACGCATTTGTCCATGCGGCCATGCAGCGAACCGACGCTTACACAGCTGCCGAAAAGCTGACCAAGCCGGTGTGGCTGATAATTCTCGGCGTGGCGGCGGCACTGTCCCTGATCGGTGTCTTCGGGATGGCGATAGCCGCCTCCGCTGCCGGCATCTACCTGGTCGATGTGCGTCCTAAACTCCTCGAGATTCAAGGTAAGTCGCGCTAGCTGCGTGAAAGCCGTCGCAAAGGGCAGCGCCGCGTCGGCGGCGGTGCTTGTCGCGTTACTGGGCGCCGCGCCCGCGTCGGCTGATCCCGCCGATCCCGATGCCGGGGGCACCGGTGCGAACTTCTCGCCGCCGTTCGTCGACCACACCGAATGGACGCACTGGGGACGTTTGACCAGCCTGCGCGTGTACCCGACCCCGTCGGGGCGAGTGGCCGCCAGACAGCCGGGCACGACTGCTGCATCAGACGAGGCCTGGGCCGAGGTGCTGACGCGGTCGCCCGACGCCGACACCCCCGGCATGCGGGCACAGTTCGTCTGTCACTGGCAGTTCGCCGAAATCGCACAACCCGGCAAGACCAGCTGGAACCTCGAACCGTGGCGGCCGGTCGTCGACGATGCCGAGATGGTGGCGTCGGGCTGCAACCCGGGCGGCGCGGAGGAACCGTTCTGATGGCGCCCCAGCCCACCCGCGCGCAGCTGGCGGCGCTAGTCGACCACACGCTGCTCAAACCCGAGGCCACTGACGCTGATGTCGTCGCTCTGGTCACCGAAGCCGCGGAGCTGGGTGTCTATGCGGTATGCGTCTCGCCGTCGATGGTTCCGGTCGCGGTCCAAGCGGGCGGTGTGCGGGTCGCCGCGGTGGCCGGCTTTCCCTCGGGCAAGCACGTATCCACGGTCAAGGCGCTCGAGGCGGCCCAGGCCGTCGCGGCCGGCGCGGTCGAGATCGACATGGTCATCGACATCGGGGCCGCGCTGGCCGGTGACATCGACGTGGTGCGGTCCGACATCGCGGCGGTACGCGACGCCATAGATGCTGAAGCCGCTGAAGCCGGGGCGGTGCTCAAGGTGATCGTGGAGTCGTCGGCGTTGGTGGCCCAGGCAGGCATACGCAGGCTGGCGGAGGTATGCCGCGCCGCTGAGGACGCGGGCGCGGACTTCGTCAAGACCTCGACCGGCTTTCATCCCGCCGGAGGAGCCTCGGTCGAGGCCGTCGCGGTGATGGCCGACACCGTGAGCGGGCGACTCGGGATCAAGGCCAGCGGCGGCATCCGCACCGCCGCCGATGCCATCACGATGCTCGACGCCGGCGCCACCCGGCTGGGCCTGTCCGGCACCCGGGCGGTGCTCGACGGGCTCAGCCCAAACGCCTAGGCGTCGTTAGATATTGGCTTAGACATTGGCAAAGCAGGGGTCCGTCGTGCCACCAGTGGGGATGGTGGCGTTCTGAGTCGAGAAGTGGCTCTGCACGCCGGTCGATGTGACCTGCACGCTGTCCGCGTGGATGCCCAGCGGGAAATTCTTGGTCTGGTTGGAGAGGAACTCGTCCAGTGTCGATTGGACGGTCTCTTTGGGCAGCGTGAAGCCGAGAGTGTTGAAGTCGATGATCTGCAGTTGCAGGCCGTTGCCGGACACCACCGGCTTGGCCTTGATGTCGTTGAGCATGCCCTTCAACTCGACGGTCCCGTCGGCCGGCGAGGTGACCACACTGTTGGTGACGAAGGGACCCAGAATCGGAATCGCGTTCTGCACCGACTCCTTGATGCCTTCCGACGTCCAGATGATGTCGGCGTTGATTGCCCCGACGGTGCCCTTGGAGTTCGAGGTCGACTTGAGCTGGACGTTGTCGATGGTCAATTTGATCTGCATGCCCTTGGCGTCGCGGATCTGGTTACCGGCCGTCTGCACCGAGATGTTGGTGAAATGCTGCGTAGCGAACTGCCACAACACCAACGGCGCCACACCGAACTTCGCGGTGGCCTTGTCCTTTACCTCGCACGCCACCGCTTCAGCGACCTTATTGTTCGCCAGGTTGCGGACGTACAGCTCGGCGCCGATCAGTCCCGCGACGAGCAGCGAGACCACGATGATGAGCACCAGCAGGATGGATAGCGGGTCGCGAAGGCGGCGTTTCTTTTTCACCGGCGCCGGCTCGGCGTCGGGTGCCGCTATCCGAGCCGTGGGCGCTGCGGGCGGCGCGGGCGGCGGCGGGTAACTGGCCCGCGGCGGGTTGGGATTGGCGGTGCCGAACTGCTCGGTCTGCTGCTCTGCCGCAGCCGGGGGTTCCTGCGGGCGACCCGCTCCGGGATCACCGGTCCGCATCCGCTCGGTGGGTTCTTGCGGCTGGCCAAACTGGCCCTGGCTACCGGGCGGTGGCCCCCACGGCGGTGGGCCTTCGTTTGGGGGTCCTTGCGGGTTTGTCACCCCAGCGATTCTGCCCTATCAAGCTGAGCAAAGCGTGAGCGGTTGCGTAGCACCGCGATGCTTTCCCGGGCGGCGGTGACCTGGTCGACGTCGATGTCGGCGAGCACGAGTTGCGGGTCCGCGCCGGCCGATCCCACCACCTCGCCCAGCGGTGACGCCACCAGGCTGCCGCCCACCCCGGTCGGCGCGCCTGAGCCCGAGCCCGGGCCGGTCAAGGTGTCTCGAGGGTCGGCCTGGCCGGCCGCGAGGACGTAGCTCATCGAGTCCAGCGCCCGGGCGCGTGCCAGCAGCGTCCACTGCTCAAGTTTGCCGGGGCCTGAACCCCACGATGCGCAGATGGCGATCGCTTGTGCGCCCCGGCTGGCTAGCTCGGTGTAGAGCGCCGGAAAGCGGATGTCGTAGCAAACAGTCAGGCCCACCCGCACGTCGTCGACTTCGATGACCACCGGCTCGCGTCCGGGCGCCACCGTCCGCGACTCGGTGAAACCGAACGCGTCATAGAGGTGGATCTTGTGATAGTGGGCGTCCGGCTGATTCGGGGTGCCCGGACCTGCCGCGATCAGGGTGTTCGTCACCCGTCCGTCGTCGGCGGGGACGAACATCCCAGCGACCACGGTGATGCCGGCCTCGGTCGCGATGCGACGCACACCGTTGGCCCAGGGCCCGTTGACGGGCTCGGCGATCGGTCCCAGCGGAACGCCGAACCGGCACATGGTCGCCTCGGGGAACACCACCAGCTTCGCGCCGGCGTTGACGGCCTGCCCGGCGTAGTCGCGAACGAGCTCCAGATTCGCGGCCGGATCGGTGCCACTCAGGATCTGCGCCAAGGCAATTCGCATGGCGCCCAGCTTAGGCGGGCAATCAGGCTAGGCGCGGCTGTCGAGCCACATCGAGGTGAAGCGTTGTTCCTCTGACAACAATGTGGCCAACTGAGCGCCGATGAGTTTCTCCAGTTTGCCGCCGATCAGCGGGATACGGACCTGGACGGTTATCGAGACGTCCAACTTGGCGCCACCGGACGCCGCGAGCGGAGAGATCACGGCGGTACCGGCGACGCTCACCGGCGCGTTGAGGATGGATCCCCGAATGGACGCCGTCATGGTTCCGTCGACGAGCGGGCTCCAGATCTCCTCGCGCCTGACGCACAGGTCGCCCCGGTGCACCTGCGTGACCACGCTGGGCAGGTTGTGCCGGTGCATCACTTGCAAGGTGACCACATCGATGGTGCCGTCGTCGCCGGACTCGCCACCGACGCGCATCGACTCCAGCTTCGATTCGTCGACAGAGGAAAACTCGAGCCTGCCCAGCCAGTAGTCGGCGTCGGTGAAGGCCCGGTAAATCCCATCGATGCTGCCCTCGTAGTCGGCGGACACGTCGAATGAACGCGGCATAGCAGGCCAGGCTACCGTTACGGGCCATGAAACACGGCGGTGCCGGTTCGCTCTTCGCGGGTGCCCAGGTCGCCGAATCGGTGCCGCTGGCGCCGATGACCACGATCCGGATCGGGCCGGTGGCGCGCCGCGTCATCACCTGTGCCACCAGCGACCAGGTGGTCGCCGTGCTGCGGCAGCTCGATGCCCCGCAAGCCCAGGAAGCCCAGGAAGCCCCGGAAACCCCGACCTCGCCGCTGGTGTTTGCCGGGGGCTCCAACGTTCTGATCGCCGACACCCTCGCCGACCTGACCGTGGTGCGGCTGGCCAATGACGCCGTCACCGTCGACGGCAACCTGCGTGCGCGCGGAGGCGGGCGCGGTCTGGGACGACGTGGTAGTCAAGGCCATCGAGCACGGTCTGGGTGGGCTGGAATGCCTTTCCGGCATCCCCGGATCGGCCGGGGCGACCCCGGTGCAGAACGTCGGAGCCTACGGTGCCGAAGTGTCCGACACCATCACCCGGGTCCGGCTGCTGGATCGCAGCAGCGGCGACGTGCGCTGGGTTCCCGGCGGCGAGTTGGGCTTCGGCTACCGGACCAGCGTGCTCAAGCATCCCGACATCTCTGAGACCCCCGCCCAGAAAACCGCCGTCGTGCTGGAAGTCGAGTTTGCGCTGGATGCGTCGGGTTGCAGCGCGCCCCTGCGCTACGGCGAGCTGACGGCGGCGCTCGGTGCGGCCAGCGGCGAGCGGCGCGCCGAGCCGCAGGCGGTTCGTAACGCGGTGCTGGCCCTGCGGGCCCGCAAGGCCATGGTGCTCGACGACGCCGACCACGACACCTGGAGCGTCGGGTCGTTCTTCACCAACCCGGTGGTCGAAGCGGAGGACTACGAGCGGCTGGCCAGCGGGATCGACGGGCAGGTGCCCCACTATCCGGCACCGAACGGCGTCAAGCTGGCCGCCGGCTGGTTAGTGGAGCGGGCGGGCTTCGGCAAGGGCTATCCCGACCCCCGTGAATCGCCGGCGGCCCGCTGCCGGCTGTCAACCAAGCATGCGCTTGCTCTGACCAACCGCGGCGGTGCCACGACCGAGGACGTGCTCGCGCTTGCCCGCACCGTCCGCGACGGCGTTCGCGACGTGTTTGGTATCACACTCACACCCGAACCCGTCCTGGTTGGGTGTGCGTTGTAGCGGCGATTTTGACCCGAAAACGCCTGGGCAAGACCCTTTGTGGCGGGGCTGCAGACCCTTTGGGGCCATCTCGCCCGGTATCTTTGGGTGTCGTGGACACCTCCAGCGCTTCCAACGGGCAGGGGCCGATCAATCGGCGCCTTGCCCTGGCGGCGCTGGGGGTCGGGGTCTTTGCGCCGACCGTCTTGGCGGCCTGCTCGCCCAAGTCAATCACCCAGGCGGTCAAGCCGACCCCGCCCTCGCCTCACCTGACGTTCCAGCCGGCAGACGCCGCCAACGACGTGGTCCCGGTCGCGCCGATCAGCGTCCAGGTCAGCGACGGCTGGCTGCAGCACGTCGCGCTGACGAATTCGTCCGGAAAGGTCGTGGCCGGCGCGTTCAACCAGGACCGCACCGTCTACACGATCACCGAACCGCTGGGCTACGACTCGAGCTACACGTGGAGCGGCTCGGCCGTAGGCCACGACGGTAAGGCGACGGCGCTCAAGGGCAAGTTCAACACCGTGACTCCGTCGAAGAAGATCGGCGGGTCATTCCAACTGGCTGACGGCCAGACCGTCGGGATCGCGGTGCCGATCATCATCCAGTTCGACGCACCGATCAGCGACAAGGCGGCCGTCGAAAAGGCGCTCACCGTCACCACCGACCCGCCCGTCGAGGGCAGTTGGGCGTGGCTGCCCGACGAGGCGCAAGGCGCCCGCATCCACTACCGCTCTCGCGAGTACTACCCGGCGGGCACCAAGGTCAATGTCAACGCCAAGCTGTACGGGGTGCCGTTCGGCGAAGGGGCGTACGGCTCCGACGACATTTCCCTGCACATCGACATCGGTCGACGCCAAGTGGTGAAGGCAGAAGTCACTTCGCACCGCATCCAGGTCATCACCGATGCGGGCGTCATCATGGACTTCCCGTGCAGCTACGGCGAGGCCGACAAGGCGCGCAACGTCACCCGCAACGGCATCCATGTGGTCAGCGAGAAGTACGCCGACTTCTACATGTCCAACCCGGCCGCGGGTTACAGCAACGCCCACGAACGCTGGGCGGTGCGGATCTCCAACAACGGCGAGTTCATCCACGCCAACCCGTCGAGCGCGGGTGCGCAGGGCAACACCAACGTCACCAACGGTTGCATCAATCTGTCGACAGGTGACGCCTCGGAGTACTACGCCACCGCGATCTACGGCGACCCGGTCGAGGTGACCGGAAGCTCCATCCAGCTGTCCTACTCCGACGGCGACATCTGGGACTGGGCCGTGGATTGGGACACCTGGGTAGCGATGTCAGCGCTGCCGCCAGCCAAGGCGCATCCGCCGGCGAGTCAGATTCCGGTAACCGCCCCGGTCACCCCGTCGACCGCGCCCAGCTTGTCGGGCACGCCCACGACGACGGCTCCCACCCCGTCCAGCAGCGCTCCGCCGACTCCGCAGACATCTAGCCCTGGCGGTTGAACCGGCTCGCTGAGGCCTGGTCGCGCGGCCGGATGATGATCTGGTCCAGGTTGACGTGGGAGGGCCGGGAAGCCACGAACCCGATCACCTCGGCGACATCGCTCGCCGTCAGCGGAGTGATGCCGGTGTAGACGGCGCCCGCACGCTTCTCGTCGCCGTCGAACCGGACCAGAGAGAATTCGGTCTCGACCGCGCCCGGTGCGATCTCGGTGAGCCGCACCGGTTTTCCCAACAGCTCGCCGCGCAGCGTCCGGTGCAGCGCGCCCTGCGCGTGCTTGGCCGCCGTGTAGCCGGCGCCGCCGTCGTAAACCTCCATCGCCGCGATCGAGGTGACGGTGACGATCAGGCCGTCGCCGGAGTCGACCAGCTTGGGCAGCAACGCCCGGGTGACCCGCAACGTGCCCATCACGTTGGTCTCCCACATCCAGCGCCAATGCTCCAGGTCCGCTTCGGCGACCGACGCCAGTCCGCGTGCTCCACCGGCGTTGTTGACCAACACATCGACCCGGCTCAACCCGCTCGCCAGCGCCGCCACGGCCGCGTCGTCTGTGACGTCGGCCACAACGGCGGATCCGCCGATCTCGTCCGCCAGCGCGCTGATCCGATCCTGGCGGCGCGCCACGGCGACCACGTGAAACCCAAGGGCCGCAAGGGTTTTCGCGGTTTCCTCGCCGATTCCAGAACTGGCGCCGGTTACCACGGCAACTCGCGCGTTTCCATCGGGTGAAGTCATCCAAGCAACTCTAATAAACGTGCTAAATTCCTCCTGTGCATCACAGCGCCTTGTTCAACACTTCGGCCGCGGGCCTTCCCGCGGCCTGTGAGTGTTGTTGCCGCGCACTTTGCCGCGCCTGACATCCACGTCAGCATGTGCGGCCAAGACCGGCCATAGGAACTCGGATCAAAGGACGCCCGTGCGCACCACAGCTCTTACTCACCATTCGTCCCTTCACGCAGCCGCCCACAAGCCGGGCTCGCTGCGCGCACACCGCCAGATACTGCCGCCGTCGCTGCACCTGTCCGACTCCGCGGCGGCGTCGGTCTTCCGTGCCGTGCGGTTGCGCGGCCCGGTCGGCCGTGACGTCATCGCCGGGGTCACCTCGCTCAGCATTGCGACGGTAAACCGTCAGGTCATCGCCCTTCTTGAGGCCGGTCTGCTGCGCGAGCGCGCCGACTTGGCCGTCTCCGGGGCCATCGGGCGCCCACGCGTGCCCGTCGAGGTCAATCACGAACCGTTCGTGACGCTGGGCATCCATGTCGGCGCGCGAACCACCAGCATCGTGGCCACCGACCTGTTCGGCCGCACGCTGGACACGGTCGAGACGCCGACACCGCTCAACGCGGCGGGGCCGGCCCTGGCGTCGCTGGCCGACAGCGCCGCGCGGTACCTGAGGCGCTGGCATCGGCGCCGGCCGCTGTGGGTCGGCGTGGCCATCGGCGGCGCGGTCGACAGCGCCACCGGACACGTCGACCATGCCCGGCTGGGCTGGCGACAGGCACCGGTGGGGCCTGTCTTGGCCGACGCGCTGGGTCTGCCGGTGTCGGTGGCGTCTCACGTCGACGCCATGGCCGGGGCGGAGCTGCTGCTCGGCATGCGGCGATTTGCGCCGAGCTCGCCGACCAGCCTGTACGTCTACGCCCGCGAGACCGTCGGCTATGCGCTGGTGATCGGCGGGCGCGTGCATTGCCCGGCCAGCGGGCCCGGCACCATCGCGCCCCTGCCGGTGCACTCCGAGCTGCTCGGTGGCACCGGTCAGCTGGAGTCCACCGTCAGCGACGAGGCGGTGTTGGCCGCCGCGCGCCGGTTGCGGGTGCTGCCCAGCGCACCGGCGACCCGCACGGGCGGGCCTGCCACCGCCATCACCGACTTGCTGCGGGTGGCACGGGCCGGAAACCCGCAGGCCAAGTCGCTGCTCACGGAGCGGGCGAAGGTGCTGGGCGAGGCGGTCGCGCTGCTGCGTGACCTGCTCAATCCCGACGAGCTGGTGGTCGGCGGCCAGGCCTTCACCGAATACCCGGAGGGGATGGCGGAGGTGGAAGCGGCGTTCACCGCGCGCTCGGTACTGCCGCCGCGCGACGTCCGCGTCACCGTCTTCGGCAACCGGGTCCAGGAGGCCGGGGCGGGGATCGTCTCGCTGGGCGGGCTCTATGCCGACCCGCTGAGCGCGATGCGCCGCGCCGGAGCTCTGGCTTCACGGCTGCCCGACGCCGCCCCGGAGTCTTCCGCGTAACCACGCACTACCGGCACGTTTGGGTCGCTCGGATGTCGGTCCTGTAAAGATGACAGTGTGCGGCGTGACGACCTCCCCCTGCCAGCTGCGCCGCGTCGGGTCGCGGTGCTTGCGGTACACACCTCACCGCTAGCCCAGCCTGGCGTCGGCGACGCCGGCGGAATGAACGTCTACGTGCTCGAGAGCGCGCTGCACCTGGCGCGCCGGGGCATCGAAGTGGAGATCTTCACCCGGGCGACCGCGTCCGCCGACCCGACGAGCGTGCGCGTGGCGCCCGGTGTGCTGGTGCGCAACGTGCCGGCGGGGCCGTTCGAGGGCCTGGACAAATACGACCTGCCCACCCAGCTGTGCGCGTTCGCGGCCGGCGTGCTGCGCGCCGAAGCGGCCCACGAACCGGGCTACTACGACATCGTGCACTCGCACTACTGGCTGTCCGGCCAGGTCGGGTGGCTGGCCCGGGACCGATGGGCGGTGCCGCTGGTGCACACCGCGCACACGCTGGCCGCGGTGAAGAACGCCGCACTGGCCGACGGTGACGCGCCCGAGCCGCCGCTGCGCACCGTCGGCGAACAACAGGTCGTCGACGAGGCCGACCGGCTGATCGTCAACACCGATGATGAAGCGCGGCAGTTGATCTCGCTGCACCATGCCGACCCCGCGCGAATCGACGTAGTGCATCCCGGTGTCGATCTGGACGTGTTTCGGCCGGGGGATCGGCGGGCCGCGCGGGCCGTGCTGGGGCTTTCTCTCGACGGCCCGCTGGTGGCGTTCGTCGGGCGCATCCAGCCGTTGAAGGCGCCCGACATCGTGCTGCGCGCCGCCGCGAGGCTACCGGGGGTGCGCGTCGTGGTGGCCGGCGGACCGTCGGGCGCCGGCCTGTCCTCGCCGGACGGCCTGGTTCGGCTGGCCGACGAACTCGGGATCAGCCGAGCGCGTGACGTTCCTGCCGCCGCAGTCCCGCGCAGACCTTGCCACCTTGTTTCAAGCGGCAGATCTGGTTGCGGTGCCGAGCTATTCGGAGTCGTTCGGGCTGGTCGCCGTCGAGGCGGAGGCCTGCGGCACGCCGGTGTTGGCGGCCGCGGTTGGCGGGCTGCCGGTCGCAGTGCGCGACGGCATCACCGGCGCGCTGGTGGCGGGGCACGAAGCCGGTCAGTGGGCCGACGCGCTCGATCAGCTGCTGCGACTGGGCGCGCCGCAAGCGCAAGCCATGAGCAGGGCGGCCGTCGCCCACGCGGCCACCTTCTCCTGGGAGCACACCACCGACGCGCTGCTGGCCAGCTATCGGCGCGCGATTCGCGACTTCACCGCCGAGCGGCAGCGCCGGGTCCGCGATCGGGCGTCGATGCGTAAACCCCGCCGGTGGGCGCCGCGCCGCGGGGTGGACGCTTGAGCCGCGACGATGCAGAGCGCAGCGATGAGGAGGAGCGGCGACCATGAGCTCTGCCGTTCGGGCCGTCATCGAGGACGCGCTGAAGGCCAGCGAGCTGACCTATTCGGAGCACCCGGGCGGCGCGCACGGCGGACCGCCTGGGCTGGTCGTTGAGCTGCCCGGCGAGCGCAAGCTCAAGACCAACACGATCCTGAGCATCGGCGAGCATTCGGTGCGCGTCGAGGCGTTCGTCTGCCGCAAGCCCGACGAGAACCACGAAGGCGTCTACCGATTCCTGCTCAAGCGCAACCGCCGGCTCTACGGGGTCGCCTACACGCTCGACAACGTCGGCGACATCTACTTGGTGGGCCGGATGGCGCTGGCGTCGGTCGACGCCGACGAGATCGACAGGGTGCTCGGGCAGGTGCTCGAAGCGGTGGACTCGGACTTTAATACGTTGTTGGAGTTAGGGTTTCGGTCCTCGATCCAAAAAGAGTGGGAATGGCGGGTGTCGCGCGGCGAGTCGCTGAAGAACCTAGAGGCGTTCGCCCATCTCATCGACGAAGAAGACGATCCAAACGGCGCGTGAGAGAATTTCCGGCATGGGAGACACTGCCACGCTGGTGCTGCTCCGCCACGGCGAGAGCGAATGGAATGCCAAAAACCTGTTCACCGGTTGGGTCGACGTCGGGCTGACCGAAAAGGGGCGGGCCGAGGCGGTGCGGGCCGGCGAGTTGATCGCCGAACACAACCTGGCGCCCGACGTTCTCTACACGTCGCTGCTGCGCCGCGCGATCACCACCGCTCACCTGGCCCTGGATACCGCCGACCGGTTGTGGCTTCCGGTGCGGCGCAGCTGGCGACTCAACGAGCGGCACTACGGTGCGCTGCAGGGTCTGGACAAGGCCGAAACCAAGGCGCGGTACGGCGACGAGCAGTTCATAGCCTGGCGGCGCAGCTACGACACCCCGCCGCCGCCGATCGAGAAGGGCAGCGAATTCAGCCAGGACGCCGACCCGCGCTACACCGACATCGGCGGCGGCCCGCTGACGGAATGCCTTGCCGACGTGGTGGCCCGGTTCCTGCCCTATTTCACCGACGTGATTGTGCCTGACCTGCGGTTCGGCAAGACGGTGCTGATCGTCGCGCACGGCAATTCGTTGCGCGCGCTGGTCAAGCACCTGGACCAGGTGTCTGACGACGAGATCGCCGAGCTGAACATCCCGACCGGCATTCCGCTGCGTTACGACCTGGATAGCGAGATGCGTCCGGTGGTGCCCGGCGGTACCTACCTCGACCCGGACGCCGCGGCCGCGGGCGCTGCCGCGGTAGCTAATCAAGGACGCGCGTAAAGTCTGGCGGGTGTCGCTGCAGGGGTAAAAAGCCCGGTTTTTCGAACATCCCATGAACAGCAGCGGAACACCTGTAGCGCATAGTGTGACTTGTCCGATTTTGGCCTCGCTCCGCTAGGGCTGCGTTCACTCGGATTTGTAGGATTTTGGATGTGACTGTGTTCTCGGCGCTGTTGCTGGCCGGGGTCTTATCGGCGGTAGGGCTGGCCGTAGGTATTGCGGTCGGGACCCGGCTGTCGCAGCGAGCAGGGGAGCGCCGCCAACGGGTGGCCACAGAGTGGGCGGGGATCACCGTCTCGCAGATGCTGGAACGCATGGTGGCGTTGATGCCGCTGGGCGCCGCCGTCGTCGACACCCATCAGGACGTGGTGTACCTCAACGAGCGAGCCAAGGACCTGGGCCTGGTGCGTGACCGGCAGCTCGATGAGCAGGCCTGGCGGGCCGCGCAGCAGGCGCTGGGCGGCGACTCGTCAAAGTTGGATGTCGAGTTCGACCTCTCACCTGGGCGGCGCCCGGGTAGTGGCCGGTCGGGACTGTCGGTACACGGGCATGCCCGGCTACTGAGTGAGGAAGACCGCCGCTTTGCCGTGGTCTTCGTCCACGATCAGTCCGACTACGCGCGCATGGAGGCGGCCAGGCGGGACTTCGTGGCCAATGTCAGCCACGAGCTCAAGACCCCGGTAGGCGCCATGGCGCTACTCGCCGAGGCGCTACTCGCGTCGGCCGATGACGCCGAGACCGTGCGCCGGTTCGCCGAAAAGGCCCTCATCGAGGCTAACCGCCTTGGCGACATGGTCGCTGAACTGATCGAGTTGTCCCGGTTGCAGGGCGCCGAACGGCTGCCCAACGTGACCGACGTCGAAGTCGATAGCATTGTTTCCGAAGCGATTTCGCGCCACAAGGTGGCTGCCGAGAATGCCGCTATCGAGGTTCGCACCGACGCGCCAAGCCAGCTGATGGTGTTGGGCGACCAAACCCTACTGGTGACCGCGCTGGCCAACCTCGTGTCCAACGCGATTGCCTATTCGCCGCGCGGATCACTGGTCTCGATCAGTCGTCGGCGCCGCGGTGACAACATCGAGATCGCCGTCACCGACCGCGGTATCGGGATCGCGCTCGAAGACCAGGAGCGAGTCTTCGAGCGGTTCTTCCGCGGAGACAAGGCGCGTTCGCGCGCCACCGGCGGCAGCGGGCTGGGGCTGGCCATCGTCAAACACGTGGCGGCCAACCACAACGGCAGCATCGGCGTGTGGAGTAAGCCCGGAACCGGTTCGACGTTCACACTGTCCCTGCCGATGTATCAGGACGAGGGCGGGCAACCCGAGCAACCGCAGGGCCGTGAGATACGGCCTAACAGGTCACAACGAGAGGAAGAATTAAGTCGATGACACGCGCATACGACGATGCAGAGCGAAGCGATGGGGAGGAGTTGCGCTGATGACAAGCGTGATGATCGTGGAGGACGAGGAGTCGCTGGCCGATCCGCTGGCGTTCCTGCTCCGCAAGGAGGGCTTTGAGGCCACCGTGGTGACCGACGGGCCGTCGGCGCTCGCGGAATTCGACCGCGCCGGTGCTGACATCGTGCTGCTGGACTTGATGCTGCCAGGCATGTCCGGCACCGACGTGTGTAAGCAGCTGCGGGCCCGTTCCAGCGTGCCGGTCATCATGGTGACCGCGCGCGACAGCGAGATCGACAAGGTGGTCGGCTTGGAGCTCGGCGCCGACGACTATGTGACCAAGCCCTATTCGGCGCGTGAGCTGATCGCCCGGATCCGCGCGGTGCTCCGCCGTGGCGGCGACGACGACTCCGAGATCAGCGACGGAGTCCTGGAGTCCGGACCGGTGCGGATGGATGTCGAGCGCCACGTCGTGTCGGTCAGCGGCGACACAATCACGTTGCCGCTCAAGGAATTTGACCTACTCGAGTACCTGATGCGCAACAGCGGGCGGGTGCTGACCCGCGGCCAGCTGATCGATCGAGTGTGGGGCGCCGACTACGTCGGCGACACCAAAACCCTTGACGTGCATGTGAAGCGGCTACGGTCCAAGATCGAGGCCGACCCGGCCAACCCGGTGCACCTGGTGACGGTGCGGGGGCTGGGCTACAAGCTCGAGGGTTAGCCAGGTAACCCGTACGGAGGATCGGGAAGCGGGTTGATGGTATCCGCGTCCCACGTGACCCGTTGATCGCTGGGCACTGGCATTGCTTCCAGCGCATCGCTGCTAACGATCGCCTGTATACAGCGTGCGCCGGCCCCGACGTAGGTAGTCATCAAATCGATGTCGGTGGCCACACACCATTGTCGATCGGCTGCCCACCATAGATTCGCGGTCCGGCCAAGTATCCCGAATGGGTCGGCCGCGTCATCGATCGACCCGGCGATCACATACATCGGACGATTCGGCAGCTCGATCAGGTCGGCGTTCTCTATCACTATCCCGCCGTACCCATTCCACAGCGCGTACATCACCGTGTCAGTCCCTGAGTATTGTCTCAGTACGCGACTGAGCTGCTCGGTAGTGGGAACGGGGAGCCGACCCTCATCCGGCGGATGGTCCCAAAGGCCGGGCTGATTTTGCAAATCCAACGAGCCGACCAAAGACCCCCATTCCATGGCGGGGTGCGCGACTCGATTGTTGGCCTCCGCCACCGCTTTCCACGACACGGGATAACGCGGCTCGGGCATTTGTATCTCGTAGGCCGGGTGAAACACCCGCGCATACGCCTCGAAAACCGGTGGCACAACCGAAGCAACGTCGTACTCAAATGGATGTATGGCATCGAGAATCCATTGGTAGTCGGCATTCATGTCACGTATGCAACCACTTCGTCTGCTACCGCCAAAGCCAGCGCCATGATCGAGAGCTGCGGGTTTACCTCTGGGCTGCTGGGCAGGATCGACGCGTCGGCCACCCACACCCCGCCGACGCCACGCAACCGACCGCGTGCGTCGACCGGACAAAGCTGTTCGTCGGCGCCCGCGGCCGCGGTGCCCGTCGGATGGAACGCGGCCAAGTGCAGGCTGCGAGGGTTGCTGCTGCGCAACACCTCTCGCAGCTCAGGCAGCGACGTCACGGTCGGCGCGCCGGGCAGACCGGTCAGCACCTCGACGGCGCCGGCGGCGAACAGCAGCCTGCCCATGGCCTCGAGTGCGACCAGCAGCTTGGCGATGTCGGCCCGGTCGATGCTGTAGCGCACGACGGTCTCGCCGCGCAGCGAGAACACTGAGCCAACCCCGCGATCGGCGACCATCGCGCCGAACGTCGCGACCTGGGGTGCCCGGTCGAGCCAGCCCAGCAACTCGGCACCGTAGCCGGGAAAGACCATCGACCCCATGCCCGGCGGTGTGGAGGTCGCTTCGATCAGCACGCCGTCCGATTCGTGTAACTCGTGCACGGCGGCGCTCTGCAGCACGCCGCGCCAGGCGACGACGTCCTCGTCGAAACGCCCGGCCAGCATTGTCGCCGGATGCAGCGCGAGGTTTCGGCCCAGCCGTGGGTGAGATCCAATCCCGCTGCGCCGCAACAATCCTGGCGTCTCAGTAGCGCCGGCGGCGACGATGACGGTGTCCGCGAGCACGTCTAGCGCGGTGCCGTCGGGCCGGCGGGCCCGCACGCCTCGCGCGCGCCCGTGCCGATGCAGCACCCGATCCACCCGCGCCTGCGAGATGATTCGCGCGCCCGCCGCACACGCCTGCGGCAGCGCGTTGAGATGGACGCCGGACTTGGCGTTGCGCGGGCAGCCGATCGCGCATTGGCAACAGCCCCCACAGCCCGGCGCGTTACGTGGAATCGGCGCCGCCCGCCAGCCCAGCGACTCGGCGCCCTCGAGCAACAGGCGCCCGTTGCGGCCCATGACGTCGAGTGGCACCGGCGCCACCTGCAGGGTGCGCTCGACGTCGTCGAGGTAGGCGGCCAGCCGATCCGGATCGGCTATGCCCAAACCGAATTCGTCACGCCAACGTTGCTGCACCGCCAGGGGTGGCCGAAAACAGGTGCCGGAGTTGACGACCGTGGTGCCACCCACCGCCCGCCCGACGGGCAGCACCACCGACGGACGGCCCAGGGCGACGGTCGCCCCGGCGCCGCGGTACAGCCCGGCGTAGCGCTCGATCGGGTGGGTGCTGCGGAACTCGTCGACCGTCCAGCGCCGGCCCTCCTCGAGCACGACGACGTCGAGACCGGCCCGCGCCAGGCTGCGGGCCACCATCGCGCCACCGGCGCCGGACCCGACGATCACCGCGTCGGCGGCGACGACGGAAGGGCATTCGGTGGACAGGGTGATGGCCAGGTCCGCGTCCGGCCTTGCCGCGTCGTGCTTTTGGGCGCGGGCGAGCAACTCCGGTGCATAGGTGTCGGCGCCGTTGGCGAGCAGCACGATCACCTTCATGGCCTCGACGGCCGCGCCGGCGTCCGGGCTGAGCGCGGCCACCCGCCGCAGCACCTGATCGCGTCGGCTTGGGCTGAGCCGCGACAGCGACCGGCCGGTGGTGAGATAGCTGGCCGCACCGACTGACAGCAATCCGGCGCGCAGCGCCAGCCGTGTCGTCGACGGCATCTGCGTCAGGAAGCGGTCGACGCGATCGACCAGCACAGCCGGTGACGGGCCGCCGTGCTCTTCGGGCAATAGCGCGGTGCCGAAGGACGCTAACGAGTTCACCTGCGGCGCCCGAGCTTTCGCCCGAGCTTGAGGAAGAAGGGGTACGTCGCGAAGATTCCGCCGGCCGCCGCGTGCAGCGGCCAGTCGGCCTCTTTGGTGTTCACGCCGGCGTTTACGCCGAAGATGCCGCTGTTCCACATGAAGTCGCGGCCGTTGCGGGCGCGGAACGGGCGCCACAGCACCCCGAGGCCGGGCACGTTGTTGTAGAGCCCGAACGACCCGCCGAAGAAGACGCCGAGGGTGGCGGCCTCGGCCACCTCGCGACGCTCTCGCGGCAGCACGCGCTCGATGAGCACCCCAGAGGCAAACAGCAGCGGCGGGTCAAGCAGAAAACTCACTATCGCGTCCTTTCGTTGACGGCGGGTGCCTGGCCACCGCGCAGACCGACTTCGGCGTGACCGGTGCCGAGCACCGACCATTGCCGGTCGCCGATCTCGACGTGGACATCGGCCTGTTCGGTGTTGGTGCACACCGCGGTTCCCCCGTCCGGATCGGTGTAGTGCAGGCTCACGCACCGCTCCGGTGGCTGGTCGACGCGGATGAGGGCGGCTTGGCCGCCGATGCGCCCCTCCATCTGCCAATGCCGCAGACCCAACGTGGTGCGCATGCGCAGCGACGGCAAAGGGCTTGTGGGCCAATCCTTGCCATCGAGGCGCAAGCGAATGAACGCCAGCGGCGGCAGCCGGCGCAGGCCGGGTCGGTGCGAGACGGCCGAGACCGCTTCCAGGACATCGCCACCACCTCGCCCATAAGAAAGGTCCGCATGAATCCATCCCCAGCGCTTGGCGTTGCCATGTCCGTAGATGTGGGCGACGCCGCCGCGCCAGCCGTCGATGCGGTGGACGGTGTCGTCGACAGTCAATGAGCCGGTGAAGTCCGCGGTGGGGGCGAGCACCACCTGGGCGCCGGGCAGCAATTCTCGCTCCCATGCGAGGCGGGGGAACGTCCACAACGGAGTTCGAGGCGTGCCGGTGTCCTTCCAGGACAGCTCCCACGCCAGCGACCGGCCGAGTGATCCACACTGTCCCGCAAGCTCCTCCCGGCTCACGCGCGCTCCGGCCGCGTCGAACCAGGCCTCGCCCGCAGCGGGCTGGACGTCCTCGGGCCCGAACCGCGCCGTGCGCGGTGACCCGTCGGGCGGAAACCAGGTGGCCCACCCGTGTGCGTAGGCCGATCCCTGCGTCGGCGCTACCGTCTCGCAGTGAATCCACAGGCCTGCGCGGGTGACTGGATCGGACAGGGTGGCGTACCAGACCTCCAGCCGCCCCGCCTTACCACGCCAGCGCGGCGCGGCGGCCGATTGCAGTTCTTGCTCCACTGCTCCGCCTCCGATGACTTCAGCGCGCCGAGTCTGCATTCACGGCGCAAGAACCCCGCGACCTCCCGCCCTGAACGCAGACTCGACGTGACAGGTCCACTATATTGGTTGGGCCAATGAACCAGTCAAGCCCGATTCCGCCACCCGACCGGCATCGGATCGACGAGCAGATCGCCGCGTCGATCGCCGACGCCATCCTCGACGGCGCCTTCGCGCCGGGCTCGACGCTGCCGCCCGAGCGGGATCTGGCCGAGCAACTCGGCGTCAACCGGACGTCGCTGCGGCAGGGTTTGGCCCGGTTGCAGCAGATGGGCCTGATCGAGGCCCGGCAGGGCAGCGGCAACCGGGTCCGCGACCCCGAAGGGCTCACCCATCCCGCGGTGATCGAGGCGCTGGTGCGCAAACTGGGCCCCGAGTTCCTGGTCGAACTGCTTGAGGTCCGCGCGGCACTAGGCCCCGTGATCGGCCGCACGGCAGCAGAGCGGCACACACCCGACGACGCCGAGGCACTCCGCGCTGCCCTGGCTGCCGTGCGACAGGCCGACACGGCCGTGGCGCGCCAGGCCACGGACCTCGCCTACTTCCGCGTCCTCATCCACAGCACCCGCAACCGAGCGCTGGGGTTGCTGTATCGCTGGGTCGAGGACGCCTTCGGCGGCCGCGAGCACGAGCTCACCGGGGCCTACGAGGACGCTGAACCAGTCGTGGCCGACCTGCGGGGGATCACCGGGGCTGTGGTGACGCGCGATGCCGCAAAGGCGGCCGCGGCGGTCGAGGCATATCTATACGCCAGCGCACTGCGCATGGTCGAGTGCTACCGGCGCGGCTCGGAGAGTTAGTCCGGCTACTCCGCGAGCCGCGTCGCCGGGTGCACCGCGATGAGCCCTAACTTGCTGCGGCGCTTGCACATTGACGCGAGCTCGGCATATGCCTTCTTGCCGAGCAGTTCGGTCAGCTCGTCGGCCAGGCTCTCCCACACCTGCTTGGCGCCGACGTGGGCGGCCGGGTCGCCGGTGCAATACCAGTACAGGTCGGCGCCCCCGGATCCCCAGCCCCGCCGGTCGAATTCGGTGACGGTGGTCTTGAGAATTTCTGTACCGTCCGGACGGGTCACCCACTCCTGGCTGCGTCGAATCGGCAACTGCCAGCAGACATCGGGTTTCATCGTCAGCGGCGGCACGCCCAATTTGAGGGCCTTGCTGTGCAACGCGCAACCGACCCCGCCGGCGAACCCGGGCCGATTCAAAAAGATGCACGCGTCCTTGAATTTGCGTGTGCGATATTGCGATTGGCCGTCGTTCTCGTCGAGCTCGAGATAGCCCTTGCGGCCCAAGCCTTTTTCGCGGAACTGCCAGTCGTCGTCGGTCAGCGTCTTGACCGCGTCGTCCAATCGGGCGCGGTCGTCGTCGTCGGACAGGAACGCGCCGTGCGAGCAGCATCCGTCGTCCGGCCGGCCTTCCACCGTGCCGCGGCACGCCGGGGTGCCGAACACACACGTCCAGCGCGACAGCAACCAGGTGAGGTCGGCCGCGATCAGGTGCTCGGGATTGTCCGGGTCCAGAAACTCCACCCACTCACGGGCAAAATCCAACTCCACCTCTGCTCCCGGTGCTCCCGGTGCTCCGGGTGCTCCCGGTTCGCTCCAGGTGCTCCCGGTTCGCCCGGAACAGTCCCCGGCTGCCTCGGCTCGGGGCGCGAATTTGCCACGGTCTCAACGTTAGACCACCGTTGCGGCAGTACGCGCGGCTCGCGTTCGTGTCGGTTTGCCGGACTGCTCAGCTGCGCGCATCGGCGCCCCGCTAGTTTTAGTCCGTGCGATTGGGCGTACTAGACGTGGGTAGCAACACGGTCCATCTGCTGGTGGTCGATGCCCACCGCGGCGGCCATCCGACGCCCATGAGTTCGACGAAGGCCACCCTGCGGCTGGCCGAAGCCACCGACAGTTCGGGCAAGATCACCAAGCGCGGCGCCGAGAAGCTCATCTCGACCATCGACGAGTTCGCCAAGATTGCGGTCAGCTCCGGCTGCGAGGCGTTGATGGCCTTCGCCACGTCCGCGGTGCGCGACGCCGAGAATTCCGACGACGTGCTGGCCCGGGTGCGCAAAGAGACCGACGTCGAGTTGCAGGTGCTGCGCGGGGTCGACGAGTCCCGGCTGACGTTCCTGGCGGTGCGCCGCTGGTACGGCTGGAGCGCGGGGCGGATCATCAACCTCGACATCGGCGGCGGCTCGCTGGAACTATCCAGCGGAGTCGACGAGGAGCCCGAGGTGGCGCTGTCGCTGCCGCTGGGCGCCGGCCGGCTGACCCGCGAGTGGCTGCCCGACGACCCGCCTGGCCGGCGTCGGATCGCGATGCTGCGCGACTGGCTGGACGCCGAGCTGGCCGAGACCAGCGAGGCCGTGCTGGACGCCGGCGACGCCGACCTCGCGGTGGCCACCTCCAAGACGTTCCGCTCGCTGGCGCGGCTCACCGGCGCCGCGCCGTCCGCCGCCGGACCGCGGGTGAAACGAACGCTCACAGCAAACGGCCTCAGACAACTCATATCTTTCATCTCTAGGATGACGACCGCTGACCGCGCAGAACTGGAAGGAGTTAGCGCCGAGCGGGCACCGCAGATCGTGGCGGGCGCGCTGGTCGCAGAGGCGAGCATGCGAGCGCTGTCAATCGATACCGTGGATATCTGCCCGTGGGCATTACGGGAAGGTCTCATCTTGCGGAAACTTGACAGTGAAGCCGACGGAACTGCCTTGGTAGAGACGTCGGTGCGCGATGCTAGAGCCCAGGAAGTAGATCGGAACGCGGCTAACCGATCGAAAGGCGACAAATCATGACCGGACCACACCCCGAGACGGAGAGCCCCGAATCCCGGCCGATCTCGGTCGCCGAATTGCTGGCCAGAAACGGGACGATTGGCGCGCCGGCGGTCACCCGGCGCCGGCGCCGTCGGCGCGGTGACAGCGAAGCTGTTTCGGTTGCCGAGCTCACCGGCGAACTTCCCATCGTCCGGGACGACATGGACCCCCCCGCACCCCCTGCGCCCCCCGCACCTCCCGCGCCGCCCGCCTCGGCCCTCAAGGCGCCGGAGGCGCCAAAGACTAGCGACGAGCCCAGGAAAGAACAGGCCTACTGGTCCGAACCCGAGCCGCGCTGGCCCAAGTCCCCGCCGCAGGCTCAACAAGCGTCGGGACCGCAGCTCAGCGCCTACCCTCGACCCTTGGGTCACATCGACATCGAGCACGCGGATGGGCGAAACGGGTCGGCAGTAGCGGAGTCGGACGCCGAGGGCATGAGTCCCGACCCGGCCGATGACTACGCGGATATCCCGGTCGACGTGATGGACTCCGAAGTGCGCGAGGCGGAAGTCGCCGTCGAGGATTCCGCCTACGTGCGCTCCTACCTGCAGGCGTCGGATTCGACTTTGTCTTCGGATTCGGCCCTGTTCGGGGGACAGACCCTGGCCGACGAGCTGGCCCGGCGGCGCGGCGATGAAGCGGCGGGCGTGACGACAGCGCCGCAACAGCCGGCAGAGCCCTCAAAAACGGAGGAAGCCCGCGAGCAGACCCAGCCCTCGCCGGGCAAGTTCGAAGCGCTGTGGCGGGGCAGCCTGGTGGTGTTGCAGTCGATCATGGCCGTCGTGTTCGGCGCGGGCCTGTTCGTCGCCTTCGACCAGCTATGGCGCTGGAACAGCATCGTGGCCTTAGTGTTGTCGGTGCTGGTCATCCTGGGCCTGGTGGTGGGGGTGCGGGTGGTGCGTAAAACCGAGGACATCGCGAGCACGTTGATCGCGGTCACGGTGGGGGCGTTGATCACCTTTGGACCGCTGGCGCTGTCGTTGCAATCGGGCTAGGCGGGCGGACACCACACAGACAGTGCGCCCAGCGATCAAAGTCGGCTTATCGACGGCCTCGGTGTACCCGTTGCGGGCCGAGGCCGCATTCGAGTGCGCGGCCAGGCTGGGCTACGACGGCGTCGAGCTGATGGTGTGGGGCGAGACGGTCAGCCAGGACATCGACGCCGTCCAGAAGCTGTCGCAGCGCTACCACGTACCGGTTCTCTCGGTGCACGCGCCCTGCCTGCTGATCTCGCAGCGGGTGTGGGGCTCCAACCCGATTCCCAAGCTGGAGCGCAGCGTGCAGGCCGCCGAACAACTGGGCGCGCAGACGGTGGTCGTGCACCCCCCGTTCCGCTGGCAGCGGCGCTACGCCGACGGCTTCAGCGAACAGGTGAAGGCCCTCGAGGCTGCCAGCGACGTGCTGGTCGCCGTCGAGAACATGTTCCCGTTCCGGGCGGACCGATTCTTCGGGGCCGACCAGTCACGAGAACGCATGCGCCGGCGTGGTGGCGGCCCCGGACCCGCGATTTCGGCCTTCGCGCCGTCCTACGACCCGCTCGACGGCAACCACGCGCACTACACGCTGGACCTGTCGCATACCTCGACCGCCGGAACCGACGCGCTGGAGATGGCGCAGCAGATGGGCTCGGGGCTAGTGCACCTGCACCTGTGTGACGGCAGCGGCCTGCCCGCCGACGAACACATGGTGCCCGGCCGCGGTACGCAACCCACGGTGGAGGTGTGCCAGATGCTGGCCAGCAGCCACTTCGCCGGCCACGTCATCCTGGAGGTGTCCACATCCAGCGCGCGTTCGGCCAATGAGCGTGACGACATGCTGACCGAATCGTTGCAGTTCGCCCGCGCGCACTTACTGCGCTAGGCCTCCTAGGAAGACCCAAAATACTGATGACCGCGTTATTCACCGAAGCGATGACGCTGCGCGAGACCGGCCCCGGCGTGTTTGAGGGCGAGCTGAACAAGCACTGGACCATCGGGCCCAAGGTGCACGGCGGCGCGATGCTGGCGCTGTGCGCCAACGCCGCGCGCAGGGCGTGCAGCGGCCCCTCAACGGACGGGCCCGGGCCGGCCCTGGAGCCGGTGTCCGTGTCGGCCAGCTTCCTGTGGGCACCCGACCCGGGGCCAATGCTGCTGACGACGCTGATCCGCAAGCGCGGCCGCCGCATCAGCGTGGTCGACGTCGAGCTGACCCAGGGCGACCGCACCGCGGTGCACGCCGTCGTCAACCTGGGCGAGCCCGAGCACGGGACGGTGCCGCTGCTGTCGGCGAATCCGGTCTTGGATCTGATGCCACCCGAACCGCCCGACGACATCGTGCCGATCGAGCCCGGCCATCCGCTGGCCGGCCTGGTGCACCTCAGCGAGGGGTGCGACATCCGGACCGTGCTTTCGACGCTGGGGCCCAGCTCTGATGGACGCCCGCCGGTGATCCAGATGTGGGCGCGCCCGCGCGGCGTCGCCCCGGACGCGCTGTTCGCGCTCATGTGCGGGGACGTGTCGGCGCCGGTGACCTTCGCGGTGGAACGTACCGGCTGGGCGCCCACCATTCAGCTGACCGCGTTCCTGCGGGCGTTGCCCGCCGACGGCTGGCTGCGGGTGATCTGCAGCTGTGTCGAGATCGGACAGGACTGGTTCGACGAGGACCACCTCGTCGTCGACGAGACGGGCCGGATCGTGGCGCAGTCGCGCCAGTTGGCGATGGTGCCCGCGAAAAGCTAGAGCAAAGCTAAAGCCCGGTAGCAGGCCCGGGGCGGGCCGTCTGCGATGCTTTCCGACATGGCGAGGATCGCGATCATCGGTGGTGGCAGCATCGGCGAGGCATTGCTGTCTGGGCTGTTGCGGGCAGGTCGGCAGAGCAAAGACCTGGTGGTGGCCGAACGGATCCCGGAGCGCGCCAAATATCTGGCGGACACCTATTCGGTGCTGGTGACGTCGTCGGTGACCGATGCGGTGGACAACGCGACGTTTGTCGTGGTCGCCGTGAAGCCCGCCGACGTCGAGGCCGCCTTGGCGGAGCTGGCCCAAGCGGCCGCCAACGCCGGCGGCGTCGACAATGACAGCGCCGAGCAGGTCTTTGTGACCGTGGCCGCCGGCATCACGATCGGCCACTTCGAGTCCAAGCTGCCGGCTGGCACCCCGGTGGTCCGGGGAATGCCGAACGCGGCTGCGCTGGTGGGTGCGGGGGTCACGGCGCTGGCCACGGGCCGTTTCGTCACGCCGCCGCAGCTCGAGGAGGTATCGGCGCTGTTCGACGCGGTCGGCGGTGTGCTGACCGTTCCCGAGTCGCAGATGGACGCGGTGACCGCACTGTCCGGTTCGGGCCCGGCCTACTTCTTCTTGCTGGTGGAGGCCTTGGTCGACGCCGGCGTCGCGGCGGGTCTGAGCCGTTCGGTGGCCTCCGAGCTGACCGCCCAGACGATGGCCGGGTCAGCTGCGATGCTGCTGGACCGGATGAACCAAGACAGGCCTTCGGCCGAAGGCGTGGCGCTGGGCATGCAGGTGGATACGACGGCCGCGCAACTGCGGGCCACGGTCACCTCGCCCGGCGGCACCACCGCCGCTGCGCTGCGAGAACTCGAGCGCGGCGGCTTGCGGGCGGCCGTGGACGCCGCCGTCCAGGCCGCCAAAGGCCGCTCGGAACAGCTAAGAATTACATCCGTATAATTTTAAGATTTCGAATTGATTAGCCCCCACCAGTACCAGTAACCCCACTAGTCCCGCTATTCTCCTCTGTGTATGCACGTGTGGGTGCCAGCGGAGGGGAAGCCGGTGGCGTTGCGCGTGCCTGACACGATTGGGTTGCGATGACGTCTACGAACGGGCCATCGGCACGCGATTCCGCTGCCAAGGCGCGGGACACCGGTTCCATTGATGGCCAGCAGGCCAGGACACAATTTCTGACCGTCGCCGAGGTGGCCGCCCTGATGCGGGTCTCCAAGATGACGGTCTACCGGCTGGTGCACAACGGTGAGCTGCCCGCGGTCCGGGTCGGGCGCTCCTTCCGGGTGCACGCCAAGGCCGTCCACGACATGCTGGAGACGTCCTACTTCGACGCGGGCTGAGGCCACGCCGGGCTTGATGGTCACGTGACGCCGGTTTGGTGTTGCGTGCGTCCGGCCGGGTAAGGTAGCCGGGTCCAAACTTTGAAGGTGGCCAGCGGCCAAATAGCAGTCAGATAGCGGAGTAATGGGTTCAGTCATCAAGAAGCGGCGTAAGCGCATGTCGAAGAAGAAGCACCGCAAGCTGCTGCGTCGCACCCGGGTGCAGCGCAGAAAACTTGGTAAGTAGAGCCAAGTAAGTCGCTGGCCGGAAGTCACCCGTCGATCACGCCGCTGTAGGCCCTCGGCCGCTAGGCTGTCTGGGTGGATACCTCGAGCGGTCCGGACAGCGCCGGCACCGGGGGCACCCTGCATTACCCCAAAGTCGTGCTGGTCACCGGCGCGTGCCGGTTTCTGGGCGGCTACCTGACTGCTCGGCTCGCGCAAAACCCGCTCATCAAAGGTGTCATCGCGGTCGACGCGATCGCGCCGAGCAAGGACATGCTGCGCCGGATGGGCCGGGCCGAGTTCGTCCGCGCCGATATTCGCAATCCGTTTATTGCCAAGGTGATTCGAAACGGCGAAGTCGACACCGTGGTGCATGCAGCGGCGGCGTCGTACGCGCCGCGCTCCGGCGGCAGCGCAGCGTTGAAGGAAATCAACGTGATGGGCGCGATGCAACTGTTCGCCGCCTGCCAGAAGGCGCCGTCGGTGCGTCGAGTCGTGCTGAAGTCGACGTCGGAGGTGTACGGGTCCAGCGCGCACGACCCGGTGATGTTCACCGAGGACAGCAGCAGCCGTCGGCCGTTCCGCGATGGTTTCGCCAAAGACAGCCTGGACATTGAAGGTTACGCGCGTGGACTGGGGCGGCGCCGGCCCGACATCGCGGTCACAATTCTGCGGCTTGCCAACATGATTGGCCCCGCGATGGACACCACGTTGTCGCGGTACCTGGCCGGTCCGTTGGTCCCGACGATGTTCGGTCGCGACGCGCGATTGCAGTTGTTGCATGAGCAAGATGCGTTGGGCGCACTGGAGCGCGCGGCGATGGCCGGTAAGGCCGGCACCTTCAACATCGGCGCCGAGGGCATCATGATGCTGTCGCAAGCGATTCGCCGCGCCGGCCGAATCCCGTTGCCAGTACCCGGTTTTGGCGTATTCGCGCTCGATTCGCTAAGACGGGCTAACCGTTACACGGAGATCAATCGCGATCAATTCAATTACTTGAGTTATGGCCGGGTGATGGATACCAGTCGGATGCGCTCAGAACTTGGCTACCAGCCGAAATGGAGTACGGCCGAGGCATTTGACGACTACGTTCGCGGCCGCGGCTTGACTCCCATAATCGACCCACATCGGGTACGCTCCCTGGAGGATCGCGCTATCGCGATTGCCCAGCGCTGGGGTAGCCGAAATCCAATTCCATGGGGTGGGGTCAGGTAGATATCGTGGCGGGTGAAACCAGAGCGAATGTCATTCCACTGCACACGAATCGGGGTCGGGTAGCGGCGCGTCGGAGAGCGGGTCGGCCGGAAGAGTCCAGTCAACATCCCTCCTTGCTAACTGATTCACGCGGTGGCGCGTCGGCCGAACAGATGGCTGCCGTCGTTCGCGAAATCGACGAGCACCGCCGTACCTCGGGTGGGTCTGGCACGCCGGGCACCGCCGAGGCGCCACTCAACGAACTGGCTGAGCGCGTCGCCGCCGTGTCCGGATTTCTTCGCAGACGACTGACCGGTGACTACAGCGTCGACGAGTTCGGGTTCGATCCGCACTTCAACAGCGCGATCGTTCGGCCCCTGCTCAGGTTCTTCTTTCGGTCATGGTTCCGCGTCGAAGTCAGTGGCATCGAGAACTTGCCGACTGACGGCCCCGCGTTGTTGGTGGCCAACCACGCCGGCGTGTTGCCGTTCGACGGGCTGATGCTGTCGGTGGCGGTGCATGACAATCATCCGTCCGCGCGCGACCTGCGACTGCTGGCTGCCGACATGGTGTTCGACCTGCCGGTGGTCGGCGAGGCCGCGCGCAAGGCCGGGCACACCATGGCCTGCACGGCGGACGCTCAGCGGCTGCTCGCCTCAGGCGAGCTCACCGCCGTGTTCCCCGAGGGCTACAAGGGCCTGGGCAAGCGCTTCGAGGAGCGCTACCGGCTACAGCGGTTCGGCCGCGGCGGTTTCGTCACCGCGGCGCTGCGCACCAAGGCGCCGATCATTCCGTGCTCGATCGTCGGCTCCGAAGAGATCTACCCGATGCTGACCGACGTCAAGTTGCTGGCACGGCTGTTCGGGCTGCCATACTTCCCGGTCACGCCGCTGTTCCCGTTGGCCGGGCCAGCAGGACTGGTGCCGCTGCCGTCCAAGTGGCGCATCGCGTTCGGTGAGCCGATCTACACGGCCGACTACGGCGCCAGCGACGCCGAAGACCCGATGGTGACGTTCGAGCTGACCGACCAGGTGCGTGAGACCATCCAGCAGACGCTTTACCGCCTGCTGGCCGGCCGCCGCAACATCTTCTTCGGCTGAGGTTGTCCGAGCGGACAGTTGCCGCCTACTTGACCAGGGTGAACTGGCAGACGTTCGTGTAGCCGTCACGGAACAGGTCCGAGCAGCCGCGCAGGTAGTGCAGGTAGATGTCGTAGGTTTCCTGCCCCTTCAGGGCAATCGCCTCGTCTTTGTGTGCCTCGAGCGCATCGCCCCAGGCCGTCAACGTCGGAACGTAGTTCTTCCCGATGAAGTGGCGGCGGTCGATCTTGAAGCCCGCGTCGGTCGAGTATTTGTCGACCAGGTTGACCTGGGGCAGCTTTCCGCCCGGGTAGATCTCCTTCAGGATGAAGCTGATGAACCGCAGCAGGGTCATCGTCGTCTTCAGACCGAGCTCCTTGCCCTCCTCGGCGGTGGGCACCACGATGGTGTGCAGCAGCATCCTGCCGTCGTCGGGCAGCAAGCCGTAGTACTTCTTGAAAAAGGCGCCGTAGCGCTCGTATCCGGCGTCACCCGCTCCGTCGGCGAAGTGCTCGAACGCACCCAGCGACACGATGCGGTCGATCGGTTGGTCTTCGGGGAATTCCTCCCAGCCCTGGATCCGCACCTCTTTGCGGCGGGGGCTGTCCATTTTGTCGAACTCGGCCACACAGTGCGCGTACTGGTTCTCGCTCAGCGTCAGGCCGATGACGTTGACGTCGTACTCGGCCACCGCGTGCCGCATCGTCGAGCCCCAGCCGGACCCGATGTCGAGCAGCGTCATGCCGGGCTTGAGATCGAGCTTGTCCAGGGCGAGCTTGCGCTTGGCGTACTGGGCTTCTTCCAGCGTCTTAGTCAGATTCTGCGGGTCCGGATTCTCGTCGAAGTAGCCGCAGCTGTAGGTCATCGACGGGTCGAGCCAGAGCTTGAAGAACTCGTTCGACTTGTCGTAATGCGAGCGGACTGCCTCGACCGGCGGCTTCAGCTGGGTGCCGCCCGTTTCACCCTGTGATGTCATTGAAATCGACCCCTACTTTCCGGCAGAAATGGATGCTACCGCGGCGACGGTTTCTTCAGCGCCAGCGTCTTGGTACGCGGCCTCCCCCAGCATGGTAACGACGCTGGTGACGACCGGTTTTCCCGCGGCATCTGTGACTTCACTGCGGATCTCGACGATCACGGCGCCGTGGGATTCGATCACCGAGTCTAGATAGGTGTCGAAGTACAGCCTATCGTGCGCCACGATCGGCCGGTGGAACAGGAATTTCTGGTCACGATGGACGACCCGGGCGATGTTGATCGGGATCTCGAACTTGGTGAAGATCTCCAACTGCACGCGGCGTCCCGCAACGGCCAGAAAGGTCAGGGGAGCGAGCAACGCGTCGTAACCGGCATCCGCGGCGTCGGCCTCGCTATAGTGCATCGGGTGGTCGTCCTTGACCGCGAGTGCGAACTCGCGGATCTTCTCGCGTCCGACCTCAAAGTAGTCCGATCCGCGGTAATGGCTGCCGATGACTGATTCGGCTCCCTGGAAGGCTGTCATGATGCTTGCTCTCCGCTCGAATAGACGCTAGCGGCGCAGCCTATCAGCGCGATTGGCGTCTGGACGCCAACGCGGCCAGCGCACCGCCCGCCGCGCCGAGCGCCAGCGCCGACGGCACCCCGATCCGCGCGGCCTTACGCGCGGTCCGGAAATCGCGGATTTCCCAGCCCCGTTCGCGGGCCAGGCTACGCAGCCGGGCGTCGGGGTTGATGGCGACCGCGGTGCCCACCAGCGACAGCATGGGTACGTCGTTGAAGCTGTCGGAGTACGCGGTGCAACGTTTCAGATTGAGACCCTCGCGGATGGCCAGCGACCGCACGGCATGGGCCTTGCCGGGCCCGTGCAGGATCTCGCCGACCAGGCTGCCGGTGAAGACGCCGTCGGCCGATTCGGCGACGGTGCCCAGCGCGCCGGTCAGGCCGAGGCGGCGCGCGATGGTGGCGGCGAGCTCGTAGGGCGTCGCGGTGATCAGCCAGACCTGCTGTCCGGCGTCGAGGTGCATCTGCGTGAGCTCGCGAGTGCCCGTCCAGATCTTGTCGGCGATGATCTCGTCGTAGATCTCCTCGCCCAGGGCCACCAGCTGCTCGACCGAGCGGCCTTCGATGAATGCCAGCGCCTTGCGCCGCCCGGCGGCGACGTCCTGGCTGTTCTCCTTGCCGAGCAGCTGAAACTTGGCCTGCGCGTAGATGAATCCGAGCACGTCGCGATAGGTGAAGTAATTGCGGGCCGCCAGCCCGCGGCCGAAATGCACCGCCGACGAACCCTGCACCAGTGTGTTGTCCACGTCGAAGAACGCTGCGGCGGTTAGGTCGACGGGCGGCTGCGGGCGATCTTTCGACGCGTCCGTAGCGGTCTCAGCGGCCTTCGCTGCCTTCAGGTCATCGAGCGCCCGGCTGGCGCTGGCATTGTCACTCAGACTGTCGGCCAGCGTCTCTGCGTTGCCGGGTTCAGTGGAAGCCATCGACAAACCTCCTCTCGCCGTGCCCGCCCGGTGGCCGTATCAAGACTATCCGGCACGTGCGTGAAGGAGGTCTGTGCGGCCCGACGGCGGCGTCAGGTCACGACCAGATGGCCACGTTTGTCCTCACGACGTCCGTGTAGTTGCGGTGCGCGGTCGCACCCGCGGCCCGCAACCGGTTCAGCGCCTCGCGCATCATCGCCTCGCCTTGGACCCACCGTCGGTGCGCCTCGGCGTGGGCCGCGGCGCCTTCGCCCGTCCACGTTGCGTGCAAATCGGTTACCAGAGAATCGATTTCGCCGAGCAGGCGCTCGGCGTGGCGGCCGAACTCCGTCATCCGCGCCACCGCGTCTGCCAACGACTCCGGATCCACTCGAAACGCCTCAGCCATTTCGCACGCCCTGAAGCGCTCGGGCAGCGGTCGCGTCGTCGTGCCGATAGCTTTCGCCGGCCGCGCCGACCGACGTGGCCAGCTGCGACAACCCCAGTTGGACCTCGCCGGCCCCGCGACGCCACAGCTCCCATGCGCAGGCGTAAGCGCCGCCCGACGCGCCGCGCCAGCCGTCGAGTAGCTCACCGACCTGACGGTCCAACTCGACCAGCCGATTCTGCAGGTCCTTGGCGCCACCGCCGAGCGCCGTCGCGCACCGCTGCATCGCCTCGGGATCCACCTTGAGCGTCATGGCGGCAACGTAACGCCCACCTGGCGCGGCCACAATTCACCCCGAGTGTTCACACTGGTGGGCATGACGCGGCAGGTGGAACTGTTGACCCGCGACGGGTGTGCTATCTGCCTGCGGGTACACGATCGGCTGGCTGAGCTCGCCGACGAATTGGGCTTCGAGCTGTCCACGACGGACGTCGACGCCGCCGCGGCGGCGGGCAACCCCGGTCTGCGGGCCGAATTCGGCGATCGTCTGCCGGTGATCCTGCTGGACGGACGCGAACACAGTTACTGGGAGATCGACGAAACCCGGCTACGCGCGGACCTGGGGACCCGTTAGCCGCGCAGCATCATTTGGTAGCCCAGCTCATCAACGATTACCGTAGACACCAGTTTCAGTGACGGCTTGGAAAGCAAAGGAGCTGGCCAGGTGATGCTGCCGTGAGCATCCTGCTCTTCGGAGTTTCGCACCGCAGTGCGCCGGTCTCCGTCCTGGAACAGCTCAGCCTCGACGAATCCGAGCAGACCAAGATCATCGACCGAGTGCTGCAGTCGTCGCTGGTGACCGAGGCCATGGTGCTGTCGACGTGTAACCGCGTCGAGGTCTACGCCGTGGTCGACGCGTTCCACGCCGGCCTGGCGGTGATCGGGCAGGTGCTCTCGGAGCACTCCGGGATGTCGATGGGCGACCTGACCAAATACGCCTACGTCCGCTACAGCGAGGCCGCCGTTGAGCACCTGTTCGCGGTCGCCGGCGGTCTGGACTCAGCGGTCATCGGCGAGCAGCAGGTGCTCGGTCAGGTGCGTCGCGCGTATGCCGCCGCCGAGGGCAACCGCACCGTCGGCCGGGTGCTGCACGAGCTCGCCCAGCGGGCGCTGTCGGTGGGCAAGCGGGTGCATTCCGAAACCGCGATCGACGCCGCCGGTGCCTCGGTGGTGTCCGTGGCGCTGGGCATGGCCGAACGCAAGTTGGACGGGCTGCCCGGGAAAACCGCGCTGGTGATCGGCGCCGGGGCCATGGGTGCGCTCGCGGCGGTCCAGCTCACCCGCGCGGGCGTCGGCCGCATCCACGTGCTCAACCGCTCGCTGTCCCGGGCGCAACGGCTGGTCCGCAAGATTGGCGAATCGGGCGTCGAGGCCAAAGCGTTGACGTTCGACGGCCTGGCCGACGCGCTGGCCGACGCCGACGTCGTGGTCAGCTGCACCGGGGCGGTGACCCCGGTGGTGTCACTGGCCGACATGTATCACGCGCTGGCGGCCGCGCACCGCGACGAAGCGACCCAGCCGCTGGTGATTTGCGACCTCGGCATGCCGCGCGACGTCGATCCGGCGGTCGCCGGCCTGCCCGGCGTCTGGGTAATCGACGTGGACCGCATCCAACACGAGCCCGCGGCCCACGCGGCCGCCACCGACGTCGAGGCCGCCCGCAGCATCGTCGCCGCCGAAGTTGCCGGCTATCTGGTGGGGCAGCGGATGGCGGAAGTCACGCCGACCGTGACGGCGTTGCGCCAGCGCGCCGCCGACGTGGTCGAAGCGGAACTGCTCCGCCTTGACAACAGGCTGCCCAGGCTGGAAAGCGCCGAGCGGGAAGAGGTGGCGCGCACCGTGCGCCGGGTCGTGGACAAGTTGCTGCACGCGCCCACCGTGCGGATCAAGCAGCTCGCCAGTGCTCCCGGCGGCGACAGCTACGCCGAGGCGCTACGCGAGCTTTTCGAACTCGACCAGACCGCCGTCGATGCCGTTGCCGCGGGTGAATTGCCTGCGGTGCGAAGCGATTTCGATGCCGGAACCCCGATATCGTCCGCCGAGTAGCCGATTGGCCCACGTGATCCGGATTGGCACTAGGGGCAGTGCGTTGGCCACCACCCAGGCCGCTGCCGTCAGGGACGCTCTCATCGCCAACGGCCATGCCGCGGAATTGGTGACCATCAGCACCGCAGGCGATCGGTCCTCGGCGCCCATCGAAAGTCTGGGGGTGGGCGTCTTCACCACCGCGCTGCGGGAGGCCATCGAAGACGGCCGCGTCGACGCGGCCGTGCACTCGCACAAGGATTTGCCGACGGCCCCCGACCCGAGATTCGTCATCGCCGCCATACCGCCGCGCAACGACCCCCGCGACGCGGTGGTAGCACGCGACGGGCTGGTGCTGGGGGAGTTGCCGACGGGGTCGGTGGTGGGCACCTCGTCTCCGCGGCGGGCCGCGCAGCTTAGAGCATTGGGTCTCGGTTTGGAAATCCGCCCCCTACGAGGCAACCTAGATACCAGGTTGAACAGGGTAAGTAGTGGTGATCTTGACGCCGTCGTGGTGGCCCGGGCCGGTCTGGCCCGACTGGGCCGCCTCGCCGACGTCACCGAGACGTTAGAGCCGGTGCAAATGTTGCCAGCACCGGCTCAAGGCGCGCTCGCGGTCGAGTGCCGCGCCAGTGACAGTCGGTTAGCGGCGGTGCTGGCGGAGTTGGACGACGCCGACACACGCGCGGCGGTCACCGCCGAGCGAGCCCTGCTCGCCGAACTGGAGGCCGGTTGCTCCGCACCGGTGGGCGCGATCGCAGAAGTGGTCGAGTCCATCGATGAGGACGGCCGAGTCTTCGAAGAGCTCTCGCTACGCGGCTGCGTGGCGGCGCTGGACGGATCCGATGTGATCCGCGCGTCCGGCGTCGGCGCGACGAGTCGGGCACGCGAGCTTGGGCTCTCGGTCGCCGCAGAGCTGTTTGAGCTGGGCGCCCGGGAGCTGATGTGGGGGGCGCGGCCAGACCCCGCGCCAGGAATTTGACGAGAGTGACTTGGGAGCGACAATGACGACGCGTGGGCGTAAGCCGAGACCGGGCCGCATCACCTTCGTGGGTTCCGGTCCGGGCGATCCGGGACTGCTGACCACACGGGCCGCCGCGGTGCTGGCGAACGCGGCTCTGGTGTTCACCGACCCCGACGTACCCGAGCCGGTGCTCGCGCTGATCGGCAAGGATCTGCCGCCGGTCTCTGGTCCGGTGCAGGCCGAGCCGCCCGCCGGCAGCGCCGACGCGGACAGCCCCGAGCAGGAAAGCGCGCCGACCGCTGGTGGCGTAGTGCCCGGCGGCCCGGACGTCCGTCCGGCGTTGGGCGATCCGGCCGAGGTCGCGAAGACGCTGACCGCCGAGGCCAAGGCGGGCGCCGATGTGGTGCGGCTGGTGGCGGGTGATCCGTTGACCGTGGATTCCGTCATCACCGAGGTGAACGCCGTTGCGCGCGCCCACCTGCACATCGAGATCGTGCCCGGTCTGGCGGCCACCAGCGCCGTCCCGACCTATGCGGGGCTGCCGCTGGGTTCCTCGCACACCGTGGCCGACGTGCGCGACCCACATGTGGATTGGGAAGCTTTGGCCGCGGCTCCCGGGCCGTTGATCCTGCAAGCCACCGCCTCGCATCTGGCCGACGCGGCGCGCACCCTGATCGAGCACGAGCTTGCCGAGAGCACGCCGTGCGTGGTGACCGCGCAGGGCACCACCTGTCAGCAGCGTTCCGTCGAAACGACGCTGCAGGGCTTGACCGACCCGGCAGTCGTGAGCGCCGGAGCGGATCCGTCCGGTCTGCTCGGCGGGCCGCTGGTGGTGACCATCGGCAAGACCGTGACCAGCCGGGCGAAGCTGAATTGGTGGGAGAGCCGCGCACTCTACGGCTGGACCGTGCTGGTGCCGCGCACCAAGGACCAGGCCGGCGAGATGAGCGAGCGGCTGACCTCCTACGGCGCCCTGCCGGTCGAGGTGCCCACCATCGCCGTCGAACCGCCGCGCAGCCCCGCGCAGATGGAGCGCGCCGTCAAGGGTTTGGTCGACGGCCGTTTCCAGTGGGTGGTGTTCACCTCCACCAACTCGGTGCGGGCGGTGTGGGAGAAGTTCGGCGAGTTCGGTCTGGACGCCCGCGCGTTCTCCGGGGTGAAGATCGCCTGTGTCGGGGAGTCGACGGCCGATCGAGTCCGCGCCTTCGGTATCAGCCCCGAACTGGTGCCGGCCGGCGAACAGTCCTCGCTGGGTCTGCTCGACGACTTCCCGGAGTACGACAGCATTTTCGACCCGGTGAACCGGGTCTTGCTGCCGCGCGCCGACATCGCCACCGAGACGCTGGCCGAGGGGCTGCGTGAACGCGGCTGGGAGATCGAGGACGTCACCGCCTACCGGACGGTGCGCGCCGCACCCCCGCCGGCGGCCACCCGCGAAATGATCAAGACGGGCGGCTTCGACGCGGTGTGCTTCACGTCCAGCTCTACGGTGCGCAATCTGGTCGGCATCGCCGGCAAGCCGCACGCGCGGACCATCATCGCCTGCATCGGCCCCAAAACCGCCGAGACCGCAGCCGAATTCGGGTTGCGGGTGGACGTGCAGCCCGACACCGCCGCGGTCGGACCGCTGGTTGACGCCCTGGCCGAACACGCCGCGCGCCTGCGCGCCGAGGGCGCGCTGCCTCCGCCGCGCAAGAAGAGCCGCAGGCGCTAGTGGGCGCCAGACGGCCGAGCGTGCGTGTTTGCACACCGACACGCCGTCGAGGCTGGCATTCTGCGCACGCTCGCGGCGACGAATGAGCATGGCGTATCCGCAGCAGCGCCCGCGCCGGCTCCGCTCAACCCCGGCGATGCGCCGCTTGGTCGCTCAAACCTCTTTGGAGCCAAGGCATTTGGTGCTGCCGATGTTCGTCGCCGACGGCATCGACGAACCGCGGCCCATCGCCTCGATGCCGGGGGTGGTGCAGCACACCCGGGACTCGCTGCGCAGCGCCGCCGCCGACGCCGTAGCCGCCGGGGTGGGCGGGGTGATGCTCTTCGGTGTTCCGCGTGACGTCGACAAGGATGCGACCGGTTCAGCCGGCACCGACCCCGACGGCATCCTCAACGTCGCCCTGCGCGACCTGGCCAAGGACCTCGGTGACGCGACCGTGTTGATGGCCGACACCTGCCTGGACGAGTTCACCGACCACGGACACTGCGGCGTCCTCGACGACCGCGGTCGGGTGGACAATGACGCGACGTTAACCCGGTACGTGAAACTTGCTGTGGCACAAGCGGAGTCGGGTGCGCATGTGGTCGGGCCCAGCGGGATGATGGACGGCCAGGTGGGCGCCATCCGCGACGGCCTGGACGCCGCCGGCCACACCGACGTGGTGATCCTGGCCTACGCCGCGAAGTTCGCCTCGGCGTTCTACGGCCCGTTCCGCGAGGCGGTGAGCTCCAGCCTGTCCGGCGACCGGCGCACCTACCAGCAGGAACCCGGCAACGCTCGCGAGGCACTGCGCGAGATCGAGCTGGATCTCGACGAGGGCGCCGACATCGTGATGGTCAAACCCGCACTGGGCTACCTGGACGTGGTGTCCGCGGCGGCCTCGATTTCACCGGTGCCGGTGGCCGCCTATCAAGTCTCGGGGGAGTACGCCATGATTTGCGCCGCGGCGGCGAACAGTTGGATCGACGAGCGGGCCGCGGCGCTGGAATCGCTGACCAGCATCCGGCGTGCCGGAGCCGACATCGTCTTGACCTACTGGGCCGCTGCCGCGGCAGGCTGGCTCTCATGAATAAGCCGTTGTTCTCCGAACCCGGCGCCAGCTGGTATTGGCTGCTGGCCGGGCCGGCGGCGGCGGTGTCGGTGATCCTGATCGAAATGTCCAGCCACAACGGCGTGGGGCTGGCGATCCCGGTGATCTTTCTGGTGATGGTGTCGCTGTTCCTGGGCATCCAGATCAAGGCGGCGCGCATCCACACCTGCGTCGAGCTGACGGAAGATGCGCTGCGGCAGGGCACCGAGACCATCCTGGTCCGCGAGATCGTCAAGGTCTATCCGGAGGCCGAGAATTCCGTCAGGTCGGGACTGCCGCTGGCGCGCTGGCAGACGGCGCGGACGCTGGGCGAACTCAACGGGGTCCCGCGCGGCCGGGTCGGCATCGGACTAAAGCTCACCGGGGGTCGCACCGCGCAGGCCTGGGCACGTCGCCACCGCCACCTTCGCGATGCACTGACCCCGTTGGTCCAGGAGCGTGTCGGACCGACGCCGGATCTCATCGATGACGACGAGTACGACGAGTTCGACCAGGGCGACGGGTTACCCCGGTGATGGGCCGCTTCCGGGCTGGGCTCGAACTCGTCCTGGCGCTCGCCGCGCTGGTGGGCGCCGGGTGGAGCTGGCTGCACGCGCGTCACTGGGTAGGCGTTGCGCCGATAGCGGACGGTCAGCCGTCCACCTCATCGTTGGTGTATGACCCTCAGCAGCTCTTACTCGCCATGCTGCTGTTGACGCTGGCGGGGGTGTTGCTGGTGGTCGGTGCGGCCCGGCTCAGGCGTGCTCGGAGGGTTCAGGCCGACTTCCGGATCAGCGGCAGCACCAGCTGACGTCGGCTGACGATAGCGTCGGCCAGGTTGCGCAGGGCCGCGTGTACCGATCCCGCAATCGGAAACATGTCGTCCAGCAGGTCGATGACCGCTGGGTTGGCGACCAACGTCCACTCCACGCCCACCGCGCGGCAGTCTTCGTCGAGATCGTGCAACAGCGAAATACCAACCGGAGCAAAGTGCGTCACACCGCTCATGTCCAGCACCAGGTTGGTTTGCTCGACGACGAAGCGCTGAATGTAGTCGCCGATTCGGTCGACGTTGAGGCCGTCGATCTCGCCGCGGACGGTCACCACTGTCGCGAGATGACGGCAATGCGCCCGCACCCGAGCGCCGCCATAGTCGAAGGTGCTGGCGTCCGAAACTGGCTTGGCAACCGGCTCAGCAATCGCGAGCGTCATATGTGGTCCCTTCCCAAGCGCGGTCTAAACCCTGACTCCCACCAAACCAGCCAAACCTAAGGAGACCGGAAGCCGCGTCTAACTCTTTGCTAAAAGAACCGGCTTCGACAGGGCTGCGGGGGCTGTATGGGGTTCCGGCAGCCCCGATGAGCGCCAAACGGGGAATCGCGGGCATAGGCACGCCGCGATCCCTGCCGTGGCCTTGACGCCGTCACGGCGGTCGCGCTGTTAGGCTTCGATGGCTGTCGGTTGCTAGTCGGGGGGGCTTGTGGCACGGCCTGTGGCACGGATCTGCCGCCCCGGTCAGCCGAGCTAGAGGCGAAAGAAGCAGCAGGGTCCGGACGGAAAGAGCATCGTGCGCGGCGCAGAGATCAGGGGCGAGATCAAGGCCCTGACGGGACTGCGCATCGTCGCCGCGGTATGGGTGGTGCTGTTTCACTTCCGGCCCATGGTCAGCGATGTGTCGCCGGATTTGCGGGAGAACCTGTCGCCGGTGCTCAACTGCGGCGCGCAGGGCGTCGACCTGTTCTTCATCCTCAGCGGATTCGTCCTGACCTGGAATTACCTCGAACGCATGGGCCGGTCGTGGTCTCGGCGCGCGACGGCCCACTTCCTGTGGCTGCGGCTGGCCCGGGTGTGGCCGGTCTACCTGGTCACGCTGCATCTGGCGGTGCTGTGGATCATCTTCACGCTGCACGTCGGGCACACTCCGTCGCCCGACGTCGGCAAGCTCACCGCGATCAGCTACGTGCGCCAGATCCTGCTGGTGCAGCTGTGGTTCGAGCCGTTCTTCGACGGGACCAGCTGGGATGGGCCGGCCTGGTCGATCAGCGCGGAATGGCTGGCCTACCTGCTGTTTGGCGCGTTGGTTATGGTGATTTTCCGGATGAAGCTCGCCACGCGGGCGCGCACCCTGATGGTGCTGGCCTTCGTGGCGCAGCTGCCGCCGATGGTGCTGCTGCTGACCAGCGGCTACTTCTACACGCCGTGGAGCTGGCTGCCGCGCATCGTTACCCAGTTCACCGCGGGTGCGCTGGCCTGCGCCGCCGTGCGCAGGCTAGAGCTCAGCGATCGCGCCCGCCGGGTGGTCGGGTACGTCTCGCTGCTCGTCGTCGCCGCCACGGTGGGCAGCCTCTACCTGTTAGACACCTTTCCGATCCACGGCGTCCTGGACGGCGGTGGCGTGGTCGACGTGCTGTTTGTCCCGCTGGTGATCACGCTGGCGGTCGGGCTGGGCAGCCTGCCCAAGCTACTGTCGACTCGGCTGCTGGTCTACGGCGGCCAGATCTCGTTCTGCCTGTACATGGTCCACGAGCTGGTACACACAAGCTGGACCTGGGCCGTGGTGCAGTTCCAGCTCACGCCGTGGCACTCCGACTCGCCATGGAAGTGGAACATCTTCGGCCTGCTCGCGATCGCCCTGGCTTTGTCCAGCCTGATGTATCACTTTGTCGAGGAGCCCGCCCGTCGCTGGATGCGCAGGATGGTCGATATCCGGCCGGCCAGCGCCAATGCTGAGGCCGGCGCCAAGCTACATCAGATCGACGGTGGGCGGGAAGGGGTTTCGGCGCGCGCTGTGTGATCCAAGTCGCGTCAGTTGACCCGTACACTTGTATTGATTTAGTTTGCGGCACAGGATGATTCGTTTGTGGTGGGGGGTGTTGGTGAGTCGTTTTGGCATCGCGATCGTTAGTCTGAGTCTTCTGGTCGGACTGTTCTTGGGAGTCCCGACGCACCCGGCACAGGTGCGGGCATATGACCTACTGACCCAGGACTTCTCGCTGCGGCACGTCGCAGTGGTCGGCGACTCCTACACGACCGGCACCGACGAAGGCGGCCTGGGCCCGAACGCGTGGACCGCTCGCGCCTGGCAGACGCTCGCTCAGCGAGGCATGCATATCGGCGCGGACGTGGCGGCCGAGGGCAAGGCCGGCTACGCCGTCCCCGGCGACCACGGCAGTATCTTCGAGGATCTGACCGCCAGGGCGGTCAAGCCCGACGACGCCCTGGTGGTGTTCTTCGGCTCCCGCAACGACCAGGGCGTCGATCCCGGACTGCTCGCCGAAAAGGCCCGCGCGGCTTTCCTTTTGGCACACCGCTTCGCGCCGACCGCGAAGTTCCTGGTGATCGGACCGCCGTGGCCGACCGCCGACGTGCCCGCAGCGGTACTGCAGGTTCGTGACGTCATCAACGCGCAGGCTCGGGCCGTGGGAGCGGCGTTCGTCGATCCGATCGGCGCCGGCTGGTTCGTCGACCGGCCGGACCTGATCGGCCTGGATGGCGTGCACCCCACCGATGCGGGGCATCAATATTTGGCCGACAAGATCGCGCCGCTCATTCGCATGCAACTGTCCAGGTGAGCAAAGTCGAAGGCGCACAGAGGCTTTAGTCTTCTGCGTGGCGCTGGTAGGCCCAGCGCTCAAGGCGCGCTTGAAGATTCAGTAACCCGATACCGGCGAGCGGCGTGGTCGCCGAAAAGCAAACCATCAGCAGTGGAGTCATCTCACCACCTTCCGAAGTACTTATTAGGTATGACGTGCTGCTTCGGTGGAAAGTTCACTCGAGTTCGTCCGGCTAGGACATCCAGGCCAGCTCGCCGGGTAGTTGTGTGCGCCAGTAGACCTCGTCGTGCCCGCCGAGGGAGAAACTGCCCGCCGGCGGCTTCTTCAGTTGGCCGACGAACTGGCGGGTGGCGAAATAGAAACGGTCAAAGGTGCCGCAGTCCACGCGCAGCGGAATCGAATTCAGCGCCGGCAGCCCAAAGACGTTGTTCTGCACGTAGTCGTCGTAGCTGTCGAAAGCCCCGGGTGCGCTGCCGGTGAACGAGGTATACAGCGCCGGGCTGATCGCGCAGATCCCGGCGACTCGCGACGGTCCCAGCCGCGCGCCCAGCAGCATCGAGCCGTATCCGCCCATCGACCACCCCATGAAGCCCACCCGCGAGGTGTCCATGCCCATCTTGCTCAGCATGGGCAGCAATTCTTCGAGCACCATCGCACCGGAGTCCCCGCCCTCGGCCCTTCGGTGCCAATAGGTGTTGCCGCCGTCGACGCCCACCACGGCGAACGGCGGTCTGCCTTCTTTGACGAGTTTGGCCAGGCCCTCTTCGACGCCGAATTCCAGCATCTGGGTCGCGTCGCCGTCCATGCCGTGCAGTGCGATCACGGGCCGCAGCATGCCGGTCTGGCCCGGCGGCATGGCGATCACCCAATTGGTCGCGATGCCGCCGCGGGCCGCCGAGACGAACGAGCCGGTGAGCTTGGTCGGCAGCGTGGTGCCCGCGGTCGGGGGCTCGAAGGGCGCGGGAGCCCGCGGCGGCTCGAACGGCGGGGAAGCCTGCGGCGGCGCCGCTTGCGGCTGGAGCGGATCCAGCAGGGCGCTGAGCGCAAAGACGCCGGCGGCGGCCGCACTGGCACTGGCGCCCATGCGCAATACCGCACGGCGTTTCAGGTGAGGCACGAGCGACATAATGCAGCCGCGCGTCGCGTTTACCGCCACAGCCACGCCGGGTCGGAAAGCACCGTGACTGCGTCGTGACAGTAGGGATCTGATCTCGCCGGTTTGAACTCTCGCGTCGCGGACCGGCGTACCGAAAGATGGACTATTCGACATAGCGCCCACCCGAGGCGCAGGAGGGGAACGAATGAGCCTGGCATTTCACTGGTTTCTGCCGACCTACGGAGATTCGCGAAACCTGGTGGCCGGCGGACACGGCACGGCGATGCAAGGTGACCGGCCTGCGACTTTGCGCTATTTGCACCAGATTTGCGGGGCCGCCGAAGACAATGGATTCGAGGCGGTGCTCACCCCCACCGGGTTGTGGTGCGAGGACGCCTGGTTGACGACGGCGATGCTGATCGAGGGCACCGAGACCCTGAAATTCCTGGTTGCCTTCCGTCCCGGGCTGCTCAGTCCGACCCTGGCCGCGCAGATGGCCGGAACGTTCCAGCGGCACTCGGGCGGACGGCTGCTGCTCAACGTCGTCACCGGCGGCGAGCCGCACGAACAGCAGGCCTACGGGGACTACCTGGACAAACAGTCGCGCTATGCGCGCGCCGCCGAGTTCTTGCATGTCGTGCGGGAACTGTGGACTTCTCGTGAGCCGGTGACCTTCATCGGCGATCACATTCGCGTTGAGGGTGCCGCGCTGAACAATCCGCCGGACCCGGTGCCCGCGGTCTACTTCGGCGGATCTTCCGGGCCCGCGGGACCGGTCGCGGCCAAGTACTCCGACGTCTACCTGACCTGGGGTGAGCCGCCGGCCGCCGTCGAGGAGAAACTGGACTGGATCCGCGGCCTAGCCGCCGAGAACGGCCGGCGGCTGCAGTACGGCCTGCGCATCCACGTGATCAGCCGCGACACCTCAGAACAAGCGTGGGCCGAAGCCGACCGGCTGTTGGCGGCCGTCGACCCGGCAGACGTCGAGCGGGTGCAATCGAGTCTGGCGCGCAGCGAATCGGAGGGGCAGCGCCGCATGCTGCGCCTGCACGGCGGCAGCAGCGACAAGCTTCTGGTGGGGCCCAACCTGTGGGCCGGCGTGGGCCTGGTGCGCGGCGGTGCCGGCACCGCGTTGGTCGGCTCGCACGCCGAGGTTGCCGAACGACTGGCCGAATATGCCGCGCGGGGCATCGACCACTTCATCCTGTCGGGCTACCCGCACCTGGAGGAGGCCTACTGGTTCGGCGAAGGCGTGCTGCCGCTGCTCGAACGCAAGGGGCTTTGGACGCATCCCAACCGCACGTCGCAGCCGGCGGCGTCGACGCCGTTTGCGGTCTCGTCGGCACACTGACTCTGGCCGGTCGTCCGGCTAATACTGTGGTGAGCCATGGCCAGCACTCCGCAACTGCGGCAAGGTCTGTCGCAGCGTCAGCTCAACATGATCGCCATCGGTGGGGTGATCGGGGCCGGATTGTTCGTCGGGTCCGGGGTGGTGATCAAAGACACCGGGCCCGCAGCTTTCCTGACCTATTCGCTGTGCGGTCTGTTGATCATTCTGGTGATGCGGATGCTCGGCGAGATGGCCGCGGCCAACCCGTCTACCGGATCCTTCGCCGACTACGCGGCGCAGGCCCTCGGTGGCTGGGCGGGTTTCTCGGTGGGCTGGCTGTATTGGTACTTCTGGGTGATCGTGGTCGGCTTCGAGGCGGTCGCCGGCGGGAAAGTCCTCAATTACTGGTTCCCCATGCCGCTGTGGTTGTCGGCGCTGTGCCTGATGCTGCTGATGACGGCGACCAATCTGTTCTCGGTGTCCTCCTTCGGCGAGTTCGAATTCTGGTTCGCCGGAATCAAAGTCGCGACCATCGTGGCCTTTCTCGTCGTCGGTACGCTGTTCGCCTTGGGCGCGCTGCCGGGCCACCACACGGATTTCTCCAACCTCACCTCGCACGGCGGCTTCTTCCCGAAAGGCGTCGGGGCCGTCTTTGCCGCCATCGTGGTGGTGATCTTCTCGATGGTGGGCGCGGAAGTCGTCACCATCGCCGCCGCCGAGAGCTCCGACCCCGAACGGGCCATCCAGCGCGCGACGAGATCGGTGGTCGCGCGCATCGCGATCTTCTTCGTCGGTTCGGTGTTCTTGCTCGTCGTCATCCTGCCGTGGAATTCCGTGGAGCTGGGCTCCTCGCCCTACGTCGCCGCGCTCAAACACATGGGACTACCCGGCGCGGATCAGGTGATGAATGCGGTGGTGCTCACCGCGGTGCTGTCCTGTCTGAACTCGGGCCTGTACACCTCGTCGCGGATGCTGTTCGTGCTCGCCGATCGACACGAGGCGCCGGCGCGGCTGGTGAGATTGAGCCGGCGGGGGGTGCCCTACGTCGCGATCTTGTTCTCGTCGGCGGTGGGTTTCGCTTGCGTCGTCATGGCGTGGCTCTCGCCGCGCACGGTGTTCCTTTTCCTGCTCAACTCGTCGGGCGCCATCATCCTGTTCGTCTACTGGCTGATCGCTTTGTCGCAGATTGTGTTGCGCCGTCGCATATCTGAGGAAAAGCTGCGGGTGAAGATGTGGTTTTTTCCGGCGCTGTCGATCCTCACCCTTGTTGGTATCACCGCGGTGCTGGTGCAGATGGCGTTCGACCGCAGCGCCCGCAGCCAGCTGTGGCTTTCCCTGCTGTCCTGGGCCGTGGTGATCGGGTTGTACTTTGGCGCGCGGTCGCGGCCGGCGAAATGGCCCTAACCCCATTGCTTTTCGACGGCCTTGACGATCGCGGTGAGTGTCGCGTTCACCGGCGCATCGACGCCGACGCGAGCTCCTTGCCGCGGGACGGCTCCGTTGATGACGTCGATCTCGCTGATCCGACGCGCTTCGTGGTCGAGCAGCGCCGACGGCTTCGCGTCGGGCATCCGGGCGCCGAATTCCCGCACATGCGTAACTGGATCGGCGACGTCTAACGCGATCCCCGACGCGCTGGCGACGTCGAACGCCTCCGTCGCCGCCGCCCGGCTGACCGGACCCATCTCCGGGTCGTCCATCACCTGGCCGACGGTCATCTGCGTCAACGCACACGGCGCGCTGTAGGCGACGTTGCACATCAGCTTCTCCCACTGCATCACCGCGATGTCGGTGACCGCGGCGGCGTCGAATCCGGCTGCCGCCCAGGTGTGTGCGATCGACTCGACCGTCGTATGCGGCAGCGCCGCATAGGCCCCGAAACGCATGGCCCGCATGGCGTTGTGGTGCACATGACCCGGAGCGACGCGCGACGCCCCGAACCCGCTGGCGATCCCGACCGCGAGCCGCTCATCCCCGACGATGCCGGCGACGGTCTCCGCCGATCCGAGACCGTTCTGGATGGTCAGCACCGCCGTGGTGTCGCCCAGCATCGGAAGTGCTTGCCGCGCGCCGGGTATCACGTCCGCTGCCTTGACGGCGAGCACGATCAAGTCCATCGTCTCCGTCGGCGCGATGGTGCTCGCCCGAAGCGGTACCACCCGATCGGAGTCGGGGCCGGTGACCCGCAAGCCGTGCTGGGCGACCTGCGCCATGCTGGCTTCGTCGGAGTCGATCGCGATCACGTCGTTGCCCGCGGTGGCGAGTTTGGCGGCGTAGATCGAACCCATTGCACCACAACCGATTACTGCGATCTTCATCCGCGCGCTCCGTGGTCAGGCCGTCAGTTCTGCGATCAGCTCGGCGAGGCCGGCCTTCTGTTCGAGACCGAATCCCGGCGCGTCCGTCGGTGCGATCCGGCCTTCGGCCACGACGCAGCCGTCGGGATACCCGCCGAAGGGTTGGAACACGCCGGGGTACGACTCGCATCCGCCCAGGCCCAGGCCGGCCGCGATGTGCAGGTTGATCAGGTGCCCGCCGTGCGGGAAGGCGAATCGACGGTCGAAGCCGTGGGTCTCGAGCACCTCGAGCATGCGCGCGTACTCGGTCAATCCGTAACTCAGGCCGGCGTCCATCTGGAAGATGTCCCGTCCCGGTCGCATGCCTGCGTATCGAACCAGATTGGTTACGTCGGGCACGGAGAACAGGTTTTCGCCGGTGGCCACGGCCCCGTCGTAGCAGGCCGTCACCGCGCGGTTCAGCTCGAAATCCAAAGGGTCGCCGGGCTCTTCGTACCAGCGCAGGCCATAGGGGGCCAACGCCGCCGCCCAGTGCGTCGCGGCCGAGCGGTCGAACCTTCCGTTGGCGTCGACCGCGACCCGTCCCGCGTTGCCGACCACGTCGATGACCGTCTCGATGCGGGCCAGGTCCTCGCTCAGCGGTGCGCCGCCGATCTTGATCTTGACCGCGTCGTACCCCAGCTCGTGGTAACCGCGCATCTCGTCGCGCAACTCATCGAGCCCGCTGTCCGGATAGTAGTAACCGCCCGCGGCATAGCTCGGGACCGTCGGGACCGGCTCCCGCCCGAAGCGCCGGGCAATGGTCGCGCAGGCGGGTTGGTCGTCGAGTTTGGCGTTGAGGTCCCAGCAGGCCAGCTCCAGGGCGGCGGCCGCGGCCGCCCGGTCGCCGTGGCCGCCCGGCTTCTCGTCGGCGAGCGCACACGCCACCACCGCCGCCGGATCGATGTGGCCCGACTCGTCCAGCAGCGCGTCCGCAGGCGCGGCGAGCACGCGCGGGATCATCCGGTCGCGCAGTATCCCGCTCTGGGCAAACCGGCCGATGGAATTGAACGCCACGCCAACGGCGGGGGTATCGGTGATCAGCGCCACCAACGAGACCGTGTGGCCGGAAAAATTGACTAAAGCATTCGCCGGCATTCTGCCGGCACCGCCCTCTAGTCGGACCGGCCGCTCAACGATAGAGGTGAGTTTGGTCACCCGGTTTTGGTGAACAACACCGCTTGTTCGAACGGCAGCCGCGCGAACACTCCCGCACCGCGCAGGACGTGGGTGGCCGCCTCTTCCTTGCTGACGACCTGCGGGTCGGCGATGCCGAAGGTTTTGCCGTAGTGGCGCATCTGTCCGCCGCCGGCGGCCTTGAGGTTCTTCAGCCAGTCGCGATCGGGGCCGTAGGTCAGCAATACCGCCACGCCGGGCTTGCCGTCGACCTTCGCCGAGAACACGGTCACCGGCGTGCGGTAGGCCTTCCCGGAGCGCCTTCCGACGTGCTCGATGATGGCGAACGTCGGAGCCCAGCCGGCCCACATCCGCTGGATGGGATTGGTGACGTGGCGATTGAACCGAGCCAGCCGCTGGGGAAGTTCCATGACCAACTCTTACACCCTGTAGTTGAACGGGTCGAGAAGGCTGGGACACTGGTCGGCATGGGTAGCACTGACCAGGCACTGGCGCGGGTGCGTACCTCGGCACAGCTGTTCGAGGACGCCTGTGCGGTCATTCCCGGCGGGGTGAACTCTCCGGTTCGGGCCTTCACCGCGGTGGGCGGCACCCCGCGGTTCATCACTGAGGCGCACGGCTGCTGGCTCACCGACGCCGACGGCAACCGCTACGTCGACCTGGTGTGCTCGTGGGGGCCGATGATCCTGGGGCACGCGCATCCGGCCGTCGTGGAGGCCGTCACCACCGCTGCCGCCAACGGCCTGTCGTTCGGAGCGCCCACCCCGGCGGAGAGTCAGCTGGCCAACGAGATCATCGGCCGGGTGGCACCCGTCGAGCGGATACGCATGGTGAACTCCGGCACCGAGGCCACCATGAGCGCCGTGCGGCTGGCCCGCGGATTTACCGGCCGCGCCAAGATCGTCAAGTTCTCCGGCTGCTACCACGGCCATGTCGACGCGCTGCTCGCTGACGCGGGTTCGGGGGTGGCGACGCTGGGCCTACCGTCTTCGCCCGGGGTCACCGGCGCCACCGCGGCCGACACAATTGTGTTGCCCTACAACGATATTGATGCTGTACGGCAGACGTTCGACCGGTTCGGCGCCGACATAGCCGCGGTGATCACCGAAGCCAGCCCCGGCAACATGGGCGTCGTCCCGCCCGCGGCCGGCTACAACGCAGCGCTGCGGGCGATCACCGCCGAGCACGGCGCGCTGCTGATTATCGACGAGGTCATGACCGGCTTCCGGGTCAGCCGAAGTGGTTGGTACGGAATCGATCCGGTCGCCGCCGACCTGTTCACCTTCGGCAAGGTGATGAGCGGCGGCCTACCGGCCGCCGCGTTCGGCGGCCGGGCCGAGGTGATGGAGCGGCTCGCGCCGTTGGGGCCGGTGTACCAGGCCGGCACGCTCTCGGGTAACCCGGTGGCGATGGCCGCCGGGCTGGCAACGCTGCGCACCGCCGACGACGCGGTCTATGCCGCCCTCGACGCCAACGCCGACCGGCTGGCCGGGCTGTTCGCCGAGGCGCTCACGAATGCGGGTGTGCCACATCAGATTCCGCGGGCCGGCAACATGCTCAGCGTGTTCTTCGCCGAAACGCCGGTGACCGACTTCGCGTCGGCCCGGGCCAGTGAAACCCACCGCTATGCCCCGTTCTTCCATGCGCTGCTGGACGCGAGCGTCTACCCGCCGTGCAGTCCCTACGAGGCATGGTTCGTCTCGGCCGCGCTCGACGACGCGGCGTTCGAGCGCATCGCCGACGCCTTGAAACCCGCGGCCGAAGCCGCCGCCCAAGGGCGGAAGTCCTGATGGCCGAGCAGACCCGCGTTCACGTGATGCGGCACGGCGAGGTGTACAACCCCACCGGCATCCTCTATGGCCGGCTGCCCGGATTCCACCTCTCCGAGATGGGCAGGGCGCAGGCGGAAGCGGTGGCCGACGCGCTGGCCGACCGCGACATCGTCGCGGTGATCGCCTCGCCGCTGCAGCGCGCCCAGGAGACCGCCGCGCCCATCGCCGCCAAGCACGGCTTGCCGGTGGACACCGATCCCGAACTGATCGAATCGGCCAACTTCTTCGAGGGCAAGCGCATGGGCCCGGGCGACGGCGCCTGGCGGGACCCCCGGTTCTGGTGGCAACTGCGCAACCCGTTCAGGCCGTCGTGGGGCGAGCCGTACAAGCAGATCGCCGAACGCATGGCGACCGCGGCGGACAAGGCCCGCGCCCGGGGCGCCGGGCACGAGGTGGTGTGCGTCAGCCACCAACTGCCGGTGTGGACGCTGCGGCTGTATCTGACCGGTCAGCGGCTCTGGCATGACCCGCGGCGGCGTGAATGCGGGCTCGCCTCGGTGACCACCTTCGTCTACGACGGCGATCGCCTGGTCGACGTCGAGTATTCCCAACCGGCGGGCGCTTGATCGCGCCGGCGACGATGCAGAGCGAAGCGATGAGGAGGAGCGGCGTTGTGACCCGGCGCGCGCTGGCGATCGCCGGTGCCCTGTTGTTGACGCTGTTGACGGGCTGTTCCGGACGCGACGCGGTCGCACAGGGCGGCACGTTCGAATTCGTCTCGCCCGGCGGCAAGACCGACATCTTCTACGACCCGCCCGCGAGTCGCGGCCGCCCGGGCCCGCTGTCCGGGCCGGACCTGGCAAATCCGGCGCGCACAATCTCGCTGGACGAGGCTGCCGGGCCGTTCGCCGGCAACGTCGTCGTCATCAACGTGTGGGGACAGTGGTGCGGGCCATGCCGCGCCGAGGTCACCCAACTGCAGCGGGTGTACGACGCCACCCGCACCTCCGGGGCGTCATTCCTGGGCATCGACGTCCGCGACAACAACCGCCAGGCCGCCCAGGACTTCGTCGACGACCACCACGTCAGCTATCCGTCGATCTACGACCCGGCCATGCGGACCCTGATCGCTTTTGGCGGTAAGTACCCCACCACGGTGATCCCATCCACGCTGGTGCTCGACCGCCAGCACCGCGTCGCCGCGGTGTTTCTGCGTGAGTTGCTGGCCGAGGACCTGCAACCGGTGGTGCAACGGTTGGCTTCGGAGAATGCAGAGGTCTCAGGGAAATGACCGGCTTCACCCAAATCGCCGCCGCCGGACCGCTGCTGCTGGCGCTCGGCGTGTGCGTGCTGGCGGGGCTGGTGTCGTTCGCCTCGCCATGCGTTGTGCCGCTGGTGCCGGGCTATCTGTCGTATCTGGCTGCCGTCGTCGGCGTGTCTGACGAGGAGGGGACCGTCAAAACCCATGCGGCCGCCCGCTGGCGGGTCGCCGGATCGGCGGCGCTGTTCGTGGCCGGGTTCACCACGGTGTTCGTGCTCGGCACCGTCGCGGTGCTGGGCATGACGACCACGCTGATCACCAATCAGGTTCTGCTGCAGCGGGTCGGGGGAGTGCTGACCATCGTGATGGGCCTGGTGTTCATCGGCCTCATCCCCGCGTTGCAGAACCCGGCGCGGTTCAGCCCGCGGCAGCTCACGACGGTGGCCGGGGCGCCGTTGCTCGGTGCGGTTTTCGCGCTTGGCTGGACGCCGTGTCTGGGGCCGACGCTGAGCGGGGTGATTACCCTGGCCGCCGCCACCGACGGCGCCAACGTGGTTCGCGGGATCGTGTTGACGATCGCCTACTGCATGGGGCTGGGGATTCCGTTCGTGCTGCTGGCGTTCGGTTCGGCGGGGGCCATGTCCGGCCTGGGCTGGCTGCGTCGGCACAGCCGCGGCATTCAGATCTTCGGGGGCGCCCTGCTGATCGCGGTTGGCGCCGCGCTGGTCACCGGAGTGTGGAACGACTTCATCTCGTGGCTGCGCGACGCGCTCGTCACCGACGTGAGGTTGCCAATTTGACCGCGCGAGCAGACGCAAAAGCACCCCAAAATGCCCCATTTTGGGGGCTTTTGCGTCTGCTCGGCCAAAGAAGCCGCAACCTCTGGCGCTCGCTGACCTCGATGGGCACCGCGCTGGTGCTGCTGTTCCTGCTCGCGCTCGGCGCGATACCCGGCGCGCTGTTGCCGCAGCGCAGCCTCAACGCCGGCAAGGTCAACGACTACCTGGCCGCCCACCCGGTGATCGGCCCCTGGCTGGACGCGCTGCAGGCCTTCGATGTGTTCTCCAGCTTCTGGTTCACAGCTATCTATGCGCTGCTGTTCGTGTCGCTGGTCGGCTGCCTGACCCCGCGGATGATCGAGCACGCCCGCAGCCTGCGCGCCCTGCCGGTGGCCGCGCCGCGCAACCTGGCGCGGTTGCCCAAGCACACCAGCTCGCGGCTGTCCGCGGATTCCGCCGACCTGAACTCCTTGGCCAACACCATCGCCGGCCGGCTCAAGGGCTGGCGCTCGACGATCAGACATCCCGACGACAGCGAACCCGAAACGGCCCCTGAAACGGTGGAGGTGTCCGCCGAGAAGGGCTACCTGCGTGAAGCCGGCAACCTGGTCTTCCACTTCTCGCTGCTGGGGCTGCTGGTCGCGGTGGCCGTCGGCAAGCTGTTCGGCTATGAGGGCAACGTGATCGTCATCGCCGACGGCGGGCCGGGCTTCTGCTCGGCGTCGCCGGCCGCGTTCGACTCGTTCCGCGCCGGCAATACCGTCGACGGAACGTCGTTGCACCCAATCTGCGTCAAGGTCAACGACTTTGCGGCGCACTACCTGCCGTCGGGGCAGGCCACCTCGTTCGCCGCGGATATCGACTATCAAGCCGGCGGAGACCTGACCGCGAACACCTGGCGGCCCTACCGGCTGGAGGTCAACCACCCGCTGCGCATCGGCGGTGACCGGGTCTACCTTCAGGGCCACGGCTACGCGCCTACCTTCACGGTGATCTTCCCGGACGGGCAGACGCGCACCTCGACCGTGCAATGGCGACCTGACAACCCGCAGACCCTGCTGTCGTCGGGGGTGGCCCGCATCGACCCGCCCGCGCGCAGTTATCCCAACCCCGAGGAGCGACGCAAGCACGAGATCGCGATCCAGGGCCTGCTGGCGCCGACCGCGCAGCTCGACGGCGTCCTGCTGTCGTCGCGCTTCCCGGCCCTGAACGCCCCGGCGGTGGCCATCGACATTTACCGGGGCGACACCGGTCTGGACACCGGGCGACCCCAATCGCTGTTCTCGCTGGACCACCGGCTCATCGAGCAGGGCCGGCTGACCAAGGAGAAGCGGGTGAATCTGCGGGCCGGCGAACAGGTGCTCATCGACCAGGGCCCCGCGGCCGGCACCGTCATTCGCTTCGACGGCGCGGTTCCGTTCGTGAACCTGCAGGTGTCGCACGACCCCGGCCAGACCTGGGTATTGGTCTTCGCCATCACGATGATGGCTGGACTGCTGGTATCGCTGCTGGTGCGCCGCCGCCGGGTGTGGGTGCGGCTGACGTCTGCCGCCCAGGAAGCCGCCCAGGAAGCCGGCGACGAGGCCCCCGGTACGGTGAATGTCGAGCTGGGAGGCCTGGCGCGCACCGACAATTCCGGGTGGGGCGACGAGTTTGAGCGGCTGACCGAGAGGCTGTTGACCGGGCTCGGGAAGCCGGCTGGCGCGATCATGACCACTGCCCAGGCTGGAAGGGACGCGACATGAATACGCTGCACGTCAACATCGGCCTGGCGCGCTACTCCGACTGGGCGTTCACCTCGGCCCTGGTCGCTCTCGTGGTCGCGCTATTGCTGCTGGCGTTCGAGTTGGCCTACGTCGGCGGCCGCCGCGCCGACACCCGTGCGCGCGTGCTGGCAGGGTCGGTCGGCGCCGACAGCGCGACCCCTGGCGTCGTCGAGGACGCCGCGGTGCGCCCCTTCGACGAGCGCGTGGGTCGGGCCGGGTTGGCCGTGGTTTACCTCGGCATCGGGTTGCTACTGACGTGCGTCGTGCTACGTGGCCTGGCCACCATGCGGGTGCCGTGGGGCAACATGTACGAGTTCATCAACCTGACCTGCCTGAGCGGGCTGGTGGCGGGCGCAATCGTGTTGCGCCGTCCGCAGTACCGCCCGCTGTGGGTGTTCCTGCTGGTGCCGGTGCTCGTGCTGCTCACGGTGTCCGGACGCTGGCTGTACACCAACGCCGCCCCGGTGATGCCGGCGCTGCAGTCCTACTGGCTGCCCATTCACGTGTCGGTGGTCAGCCTCGGTTCGGGGGTTTTCCTGGTCGCGGGCATCTCCAGCATCCTGTTTCTGCTGCGCACCTCGCGCCTGGGGGAGCCCGACGATCCGGCAAACGCCGACAGCCGGTTGGCGCGCATCGTGCAGCGTTTGCCGGACGCGCAGACGCTGGACCGGATCGCCTACCGGACGACGATCTTCGCGTTTCCGGTGTTCGGATTCGGGGTAATTTTCGGAGCGATCTGGGCCGAAGAAGCCTGGGGCAGGTACTGGGGCTGGGATCCCAAGGAGACCGTGTCTTTCGTCGCATGGGTGATCTATGCGGCCTATCTACACGCCAGGTCGACCGCGGGATGGCGAGACAGGAAAGCAGCGTGGATCAACGTCGCGGGATTCGTGGCGATGGTTTTCAACCTGTTCTTCGTTAACCTGGTCACCGTGGGCCTGCACTCCTACGCGGGCGTGGGCTGACCGCCCTTCGACCAACCGACCGAGTACTTACAACAAGAGGGAGTACACGTGTCCGACGATTCGACAACCGGCCCAACCGGGCCGGAGCATCCGACCAGCCAATTGCCCGCGCCGTACGCCGGCGAATCGCGCGCAGAACCAGGCGGTGAAGCCCCGACGCGGGCCTTCGCCGGGTTCCGCACTGAGCAGCGCCGACCCGCCGCCGACGCCCGGACCGCGGCGCCGCCGACCGCTCCCGCGGTGATGCCACCGTGGGACTCCACTCCGGCCACCGGTATCCCGCGGGTCGACCCGGCGGGCTTCGGCGGCTATCACGGCGGCCCGGCTGATGCGCCCGTGCGGTCCGTGGAGCCGTCGTTCCGCGCCGAGCTCGTCCCGCACACGCCGTATCCCGAACTGTCCACCAGCATGCTGTTGCGTCAGGTCAAACCGCCGCCCTCGGACGGCTGGCGCCGGTTGCTCTACGTGTTGTCCGGTCAGCTGATCAATCTGGGCGAGAGCCCCCGCGCCGCGCGGTACCACGACTTGGTTGCGCGGGTGAACCGTCCCCTGCGGGGTTGCTACCGGGTCGCGATGGTGTCGCTGAAGGGCGGTGTCGGCAAAACCACGATCACCGCGACGCTGGGAACGACCTTCGCCGCCCTGCGCGGCGACCGGGTGATGGCCATGGATGCCAGCCCCGACCGCGGCACCCTGAACCAGAAGGTGCCGCTGGAGACGGCGTCGAGCGTGCGGCAGCTGCTGCACGATGCGACGGCCATCGAGCGTTACAGCGACATCCGCCGCTACACCTCGCGGGGAGCCAGCGGGCTGGAAGTCCTGGCGTCGGACACCGATCCGGCGGTCTCCGAGGCGTTCAGCGCCGATGACTACACCCGGGCCATGGAGATCCTGGAACGGTTCTACGGCCTGGTCCTCACCGACTGCGGGACCGGGCTGCTGCACTCGGCGATGTCATCGGTGTTGGAAAAGGCCGACGTGCTCGTGGTGGTCAGCTCGTGCTCCGTCGACGGCGCACGCAGCGCCTCGGCGACGCTGGATTGGCTCGACGCGCACGGCCACGAGGACCTGGTGCGCAACTCGGTCGCGGTTATCAACGCCGTGCGGCCGCGGACGGGCAACGTCGACATGCAAAAGGTGGTCGATCACTTCGCGCGGCGCTGCCGCGCGGTGCGGCTGGTGCCCTTCGACCCTCATCTCGAGGAGGGCGCCGAGATCGACCTGAACCGGCTGCGGCGGTCCACCCGTGAGGCGCTCACCGAGCTCGCGGCCGTGGTTGCCGACGGGTTCCCGAGCGATTCGCGGCCTGTCGCGGGCAGCTAGTCGCGCCGTCTAGTCCCGTCCAAGCCGCCGCAAGAAGTCCGGATCGTCGTCCGGACCGATCACGCGAGTCTTGGATCGATGGGCATATGACCGCGCTGCTCGCCAGCCGATGTAGATCAGCGTCCCGAGTATGAAGACGAGGACCAGGTAGAGCACGCGACACCTCCTTGGAGCGAATATACCCGCGCCGTACGCTCGACCTCGTGTCAGAAGGGCCGAGCGGCAATAGCACTGGGAGCACTGGCAATCGGGTCGTCGTCGACGTGGTGCTGTACGCGGCGGCCCGGTTGCTGCTAGTGCTCGCGCTCAGCGGGGCGATCTACGGCGTGGCGCGGTTACTGGGGGTCTCCGAATTCCCGGTCGTCGTGGCGGCGTTGTTCGCGCTGATCATCGCGATGCCCCTGGGCATCTGGCTGTTCAGCCCGCTGCGCCGGCGCGCCACGGCCGCACTTGCCATCAGCGGCGAGCGCCGCCGTCGGGAACGCGAGGAATTGCGGGCCCGGCTGCGCGGCGAGGCGCCCCAGTCCGAACCTGACGAGGCGCCCGACCAGGAGCCCGACCAGGAGTGACATCAGCCGGCGCCGCGCGGCATCCTTACCACCTGTGCGGCGTAGGTCAGGCCCGCACCGTAACCGATCAGCAACGCCAGGTCGCCGGGCTTGGCCGCCCCAGTTTCCAGTAGTTCGGCCATCGCCAGGGGAATGGAAGCCGCCGATGTGTTTCCGGTGTGCTCAATGTCATTGGCGATCACCGCATCCGGGCGCAACTGCAGGGTCTTGGCCAGCAGTTCATTGATGCGGCTATTGGCCTGATGCGGGACGAACACGTCGATCTGATCGGGTCCGACTCCCGCGGCGTCTAGCGCCTGCTTGCCGACGTCGCCCATTTGGAATGCCGCCCAACGGAACACCGCGGGGCCTTCCAGTCGCACGAACGGGCGTGGGCCACTTGGGTTCTGCGCGAACGTGATCCAGTCGATGTCCTGGCGGATGGCGCCGGCTTGTTCACCGTCGCTGCCGGCGACGATCGGCCCAATGCCCTGCACGGGTGTCTCGCCTACCACCACCCCGGCCGCGCCGTCGGCGAAGATGAAGCAGTTGCCACGGTCGCGCATGTCTATGGTCGGGGACAGCTTCTCCGTGCCGATCACCAGCATCTTGCGGGCGGCTCCACCGCGGATCATGTCGGCCGCCGCGCCGAGCGCGTATCCGAACCCGGCGCACCCCGCTGAGATATCGAAGCCGAAAACGTTCTTGGCGCCCAGCGCCGACGCGACCATCGGCGCAGCCGGCGGGGTTTGGAGGAAATGGGTGTTGGTGGTGACGATGACGCCATCGATATCGTCCGGCGTGAGCTCGGCGATGGACAGTGCCCGCCGGCCAGCCTCGGTCGCCATGGATGCCGCGGACTCGTCGTCAGCGGCGAATCGGCGCGTCTTGATTCCGGTTCGGGAATAGATCCACTCGTCGGACGAATCGATGTTCTGGCAGATCTCGACGTTGCTGACCACTCGTTCGGGCCGGTAAGACCCGACGCTCAGCATTCCGACATTCTTCGGCCCACTGGTCGTGGCGATCTGACTCATGGCCGTCCTTATCTGAGGTTGCTGCTTCGACTGTATGCGCGTTACCTGAGGGGCCCGAGGCGCAGGTGCCTTTGCTCGAATCGACCTCGTTTGTCAACCTTTCTTGACGCGCTTGGTGTGTCAAGTTATGTTGACAACATGAGCGAGCTGTCGGACCCGTCCCAGCTGGGACCGGGGGCGGCCGCCGACGCGGCGGGCACCGTCGACCCAGCGGTCGGACTACGTGCGGTGCGCGCGCTGCAGCGACTGCAGGAGCGCCTGGAGGCGATCCACGTCGCCAACGCGCGCGAGCAGGGCTGGAGTTGGCAGGCCATCGCCGAGGCCCTGGGCGTGAGCCGGCAGGCCGTGCACCAGAAATACAACCGGAGGAGGTGACGCATGTTCGAGCGCTTCACCCGGCACGCTCGGGCGGCCGTCGTATTGGCCCAGGAGGAAGTCCGCGAGCTGCGCGTCCGCGAAATCGCGCCCCAGCATCTGCTGCTGGGGATCCTGAAGTCGGCCGACAACGAACTTGCCGCCGTGTTGAATGGCTACGGTTTGACGGCCCACGCGGTGCGGGCGCGACTGATCGAGGGCGCGCCGAAAACCGATGAGGCATTCGACGAAGATGCCGAGGTGCTGCGCGCGATCGGCATCGATTTGGGGGCCGTACGCGACAGCGTGGCACGCACCTTCGGCCCCGACGCGTTCGACAACGCGCTGTCTTCATCGGGGCGATGGAGCCGTCGGCAGCGCGGGTCCAGCCACATCCCGTTCACCCGTTCGGCCAAGAAGACGCTGGAGTACGCCCTGCGAGAGGCCTTGACCCGCAAGGACAACGAGATCGGCTGCGAGCATCTGCTGCTGGGCATTCTGCGCAGCGGCGACAAGGACGCCCTCGGCTTGATCACCGAGTACGTGTACACGGCGCAGCTGCGCGCGGCGATCCTCGCCCTGCTGGACAAGGCCGCTTAGCGCGACCCGCATCCAGTGTGCGTCCACGGTGACGACACGCCGCTTGGGCTCCGCAGTGAGCGCACACTCGACAACCGTGGGCGCACACTCAGATACCCAGTGGCCTCGCCAGCGCCAGGGCCGCCGCCACCGCGATTGCCCACACCAGCATCGCCAGCCCGGTGTCGCGCAGCACCGGAATCAACTCAGGTCCCCCGCGGCCGGATCGCACCGGCCCCGCCGCGCGCACGGCCAGCGGCGCGGCCACCAATCCCACAGCACACAGGGGCGCTGCGAACATCAGCACCAGGGTCAGCGCCCATGCGGTCACCAGCAGCGCCTGGTAGAGCACCCGGGTGCGGCCATCGCCAAGGCGCACCGCGAGAGTGATCTTGCCCGACTGCATATCGGTGGGGATGTCGCGCAGGTTGTTGGCTACCAGCACCGCCGACGACAGCGCCCCGGTCGATACCGCCAGCACCACCCCCACCCAGTCCACCCGCAGGGCCTGGGTGTACTGGGTGCCGAGCACCGCGACCAGGCCGAAGAACACAAACACCGCGACCTCGCCGAAGCCCGCGTAGCCGTAGGGTTTCGACCCGCCGGTGTACAGCCAGGCCCCGGCGATGCACGCAACGCCGACTGCGATCAGCCACGGCGCGGTCAGCAGCGCCAGCACCAGCCCGGCCGCCGCGCCGATGCTCAGGCTGACAATCGCCGCGGCCAGCACCGAGCGCGGGGCCGCCAGCTTCGAACCCACCAGGCGCAGCGGACCCGCCCGCTCATCGTCGGTGCCGCGAATGCCATCGGAGTAGTCGTTGGCGTAGTTGACCCCGATGATCAACGCGAGTGCGACGACCAGCGCCAGCAGCGCCTTCCACCACACCGCGGCGTGCAGCCAGGCCGCCGCGCCGGTGCCCGCAATGACCGGCGCCAGGGCGTTGGGCAGGGTGCGCGGCCGGGCGCCGGACACCCACTGCGAGAAAGTGGCCACCAGGGCATCCTGCCCTATGGACCAGAATGGGCTGATGCTCGGAGTGATCGGCGGCAGCGGCTTCTATACCTTCTTCGGTCCCGATAGCCGCGACGTGCATGTCGACACCCCGTATGGCGAGCCGAGCGCCGCGATCACAGTGGGCACGGTCGGCGAGCACGAGGTCGCGTTCCTGCCCCGCCACGGTGCGCAGCACGAGTACTCGGCGCACACCGTGCCCTATCGCGCCAACATGTGGGCGCTGCGCAAGCTCGGCGTGCGGCGTGTGCTCGCGCCCTGTGCGGTCGGAAGCCTGACCCAAGAACTCGGCCCCGGCACCGTGGCGGTGCCCGATCAACTGGTCGACCGCACCCGTGGCCGCGCCGACACGTATTTCGACTCCGGAGCCATCCACGTCGACTTCGCCGACCCGTACTGCCCGACGCTGCGGGCCTCGATCATTGGAGTCACCGGCCGGCCCGGTCTGCCTCGCGTCGTTGATGGCGGCACCATGGTGGTAATCCAGGGGCCGCGGTTTTCCACCCGGGCGGAAAGCCGTTGGTTCGCCTCCGCCGGCTTCACCCTGGTGAACATGACCGGTTATCCCGAGGCGGTACTCGCGCGTGAGCTCGAAATATGCTATGCGGCAATCGCTTTGGTGACCGACCTGGACGCCGGCGTCGCGGTCGGCGAGGGGGTGAAAGCCGTCGACGTGTTCGCTCAGTTCGAGAAGAACATGGAGCTGCTCAAGGACCTGGCGCGCGAGGCGATCGGTCAGGTGGCCCAGCAGCGCACGTGCACGCACTGCCTGGCGCACACCGGCGTCACGTTGCCGTTCGAGTTGCCATGAGGGTGTTGTTGACCGGCGCGGCCGGTTTCATCGGGTCCCGGGTCGGCGCCGCGCTGCAGGCGGCCGGGCACGACGTCGTCGGCGTCGACGTCTTGCTGCCCGCGGCGCATGGACCCGACGCGGTGCTGCCGGACGGATGCCAGCGCGTCGACGTGCGCGAGGCCGAGGCGCTGGCCCCGCTGCTGGCCGGTGTGGACCTGGTGTGCCACCAGGCGGCAATGGTCGGTGCCGGTGTGGACGCCGCCGACGCGCCCGCCTACGGCAGCCACAACGATTACGCCACCACGGTGCTGCTGGCGCAGATGTTCGCCGCCGGGGTGCGACGGCTGGTCCTGGCGTCGTCGATGGTGGTGTACGGGCAGGGCCACTACGCCTGCCCCGACCACGGCTTGGTTGACCCGCTGCCGCGGCGGCGCGCCGATCTCGACGCAGGGGCCTTCGAGCATCGCTGTCCGGCCTGCGGGCTGCCGGTGACGTGGCGGCTCGTCGACGAGGATGCCCCGCTGCGGCCGCGCAGCCTGTACGCGGCCAGCAAGACCGCGCAGGAGCACTACGCGCTGGCGTGGTCGGAGTCCAGCGGCGGCTCGGTGGTGGCACTGCGCTACCACAACGTCTACGGCCCCGGGATGCCGCGCGACACCCCCTATTCCGGAGTGGCTGCCATCTTCCGCTCTTCTCTCGAAAAGGGCGAGTCACCAAGGGTTTACGAGGACGGCGGGCAGATGCGTGACTTCGTCCACGTCGATGACGTGGCCGCGGCGAACCTTGCGGCCGCCACCGGTGAGCGCGACGGGTTTACGGCCGCCAACGTCTGTTCCGGGCGGCCGATCTCAATCCTGGAGGTGGCCACCGCGCTGAGCGACGCGCGCGGGGGCGCACCGTCGCCGGTCATCACCGGCCGATACCGCAGCGGGGATGTGCGCCACATCGTGGCCGACCCCGCGCGCGCCGAGCAGGTACTGGGTTTCCGCGCGGCCGTCGACCCGCGGGATGGCCTGCGCGAGTTCGCGTTTGCGCCGTTGCGGTAACCCGTTTTACGACGGGCCGTTCGGCGGTCGGTAGATCCGGGGCTTGGCGGCCTGCGGGATTTGGATCTGGCGGGTGGCGGAGTCGTCACCGCGGAAGATCCGGGGCGCCCTCGACATCACGGCGGTGGGCGCTTCCCCGGCGGGTCGGGTGGGGATGCGTGTCGTCGCGGCGGCCGATGACGGGACCGGGGCGGACGGCTTTGCAGTACGGGTGTGGGCGGGGCGTACCTTTTGGCCTCGCTTGACCGGGCGGCGCCGACCCGAAATGACCGCAGCCGCAAGGATCGCCAGCGCCAGCCCGCACAGGGCCACATCGAAGGTGCTGGTGATCTGCTGGGCGAGATCGTTCCCGTACACCGGGTTGGCCCACCCACCGCCGTTGGGGGGCTCCCGGAACCGTGGAGCCAGCACGACGCCCACCACGACGCGCGAAATGCCCAGCGTGCAAAGCAGTCCACACAGCGACGTGGTCAGCCGTGTCGACACCGATGTGTTGGCCAGGTTGACCCGAAGCCAGATCGCCAGCACGCCGGTGGTCAGGTCGAACGCGGCCAGCGTCATGGTGTCGTAGCGCGAGTACGGGTAATCCAACGTCACCGCGACGGCGAGGTCGGTGATCCGCATCAGCATCGACCCCAGACACCATACGGCGATGAGCAGCAAGGCTTTTCGGGCCGCCGCCCGCCAGGAACCCTCATTGTCGTCGGCGCGATGACCTAACAACGTGCGTGGCGCGAAGATCGCCGCGCCGGCCGCCCAGGCCAGATAACCCTCGTACCCGACCCCGGCCGTCGACGTGTTCTGTGCGATGCCATGAAAGGCGTCGATGTCGCGGCCGACGGGCAGGCCCCACACCACGATCCCGGCCACCAGTGTCGAGGCGCCGAGTGCGACGGTCGCGAGCCGAGAAGCCTTGGTGCTGTGCAGGAGCCACCGTGACGCGATGAGGACGACGGCCAACGCCACCGCGCCGTACACCACCGCGGTCGCGATGACCGCGATGTTCTGCTTGCCGAAGCCCGAGGAGCCCTGCAACGCATAGCGCACTCGCCACCACAGGTGGAAGGCGGTGCTCAGCGACGCGATGATCATCGACGTGTAGCCGACGATCTGCGCGGGCCGGAACCGGTCATCGTCGGCGCCAATTAGCGGTTGCGCGGCCAACAGTGAGCCGGCGAGCCCCAGCCATGCTCCCGGCCCGACGCCACCAGGCACGTGCACGCCGCTGCCGGATCGGATCGTTTGGACCACGTCGAATGCGATGAAGGCCACCACCAGTAGCTGGTAGGGGACGTTCAGCGGCTCGCGGAACCGGCTCGTGGCGAGGGAGAGCAGGGACAGCAGCGTCACCGCCCCCAGGAGGGCGAACAGAAGCGTCTGGCTGTCCGGAACACCGACGCCGAAATAGAGGTTCCACGGCAGCAACAGCGCAACCACGAGCAGGACTGCGGCGGTCACACCGCGCACGATGTTCCAGCGGTGCAGCGGGTCGATCGGCCGCGCGGGCCCCGGCCCGGTCTGCGGTGTGATGGGGCCGGTGAGTGCGTCGTCGCTGCCCTGGCTCACGATGCCCCCAGATAGTCAATGAACGTAAAGCGGTTGCTCGCTTGCGAACATATTCCGCGCTGGGACCGCGCGGCAATGGCCGGGAGCAGCTGCGCTGCGCTCATAGGCGAATCTAATCCCAGTGATGGATACTGCCCGTCGATATCGCAGTGTAATGATTGCTGGGACATTTGCTGGTTGGGTGCTGGTTGGGTGCTGGTTTGGGTGGGCCAGCTGAAGGAGAGCCGCGGTGGACGTCGTTTTGGGGGTGGCGGTCGCAGATCGCGTCGCGCGCCTGACGCTCGTCGAAGCGGCCGCGCATGATCCGGAAGTGATCGACCAGTCCGTCGTCGATTTGGCGGACAACCCCATCCAGACTTTGACCGACACCGTCGTTGGCACCAACCGCTTGCTGGCTGACGAAAACCATCGGCTGTCCGCCACCCGGTTGTCGTGGTCGGATCCGCAGAGCGTCGACGAGCTGCGGCAGGCGTTGGAAGACTCTGGCGTACAGAACGTCGTGGTGCTGGACGAGCCGGAAGCCCCGACCGCGATGGCTCCCACGGTCGGGCTGGACGGAGCCGCGACGGCGATGGCCCCCGCGGTAGGGGACACGCAATCGACCGGACAGGTCGGATCGCAGTGGGCGTACTCGGCCGCCGAAGCCGAACCTTTAAACGAAGCCGGCGCCGATGCGGGCCCGGTGCGAAGGCTGGCCGCCGCGGACGCATTCCTGGGGGTGGCCGTCGCGGGCACGATCGCACGTCTGGCGCTGGTCGGGCCGGCCGCCAGCGGCTATGCGGCGATCGAGCACTTGGTGGTTGACCTTGGCGTGAACCCTTTCGAGACGTTGACCCGCGCGGTGGTCGACACGCAGCGGGCCCTGGCGAACGAGGGCCGCCACCTGGTCGCTAGCCGGCTGTACTCGCCGGATCCGGCTCAGGCACAAGCGCTTAGCCAAGCTTTGGCGGGCGCGGGAGTCGGCAACGTCGCGGTGAGCTCGGAGGCGGAAGCGGTGACGGCGCTGCTACGGGGCATCCTCGGCGGCGGCGCGCCGCCCGGCTCGCTCGTACTGCAGGTCACCGCTGAGGCCGCGACGCTGTTGGGGCTGGGCGCGGCCGACGCGCTGGCGACCGTCTTGGCGACCGTGGCGCTGGAGGATGTCGTCGATGTGGCCGCCGCGGTGGTCGACATGGTGCTGGATTTCCTCCGCACCGCACCGTTCGACGTCGCGGCCGCGTTTGTGATGGGCACCTTCGAAGACCTCGCCGGGGTGCTCGAGCAGCTCCGCGCTCGCTTACCACTGCCGGCGGAGTTGCTAGACCACCCCGAATTCGCGCTCGCCAGCGGTGCGGCGGCTGCCCCCGCGGTGGCGGCGGCAACCCACGATGCGATGGATGCGACGGCAATGGCCCCCGCGTTGGGGGCGGCCGGCGACGCCACGGCGATTGCCCCCACGGTCGGACTCGCGGAATCGCAGGCGGAGGAGTCGCAGCTGGCGTACTCGATGACCGAGGATGGCGAACCGCTTCCGGTCGAGGGCGAATTCGGCCCCGACTATCCGGAGTACTACGACGACGAGGAAGCCCACATCACAGCGCAGCGGCTCAGCGGCCGGTCCCTGCTGATCAGCAACGCTGTCGTCGCGTTCGCGGTGATCGGTTTCGCGTCGCTGGCCGTCGCGGTGGCGATCACGGTCCGGCCCACCGCGGCCGCTGAGCCTGTGGTGGGACACCAGAACGCCGCGCCGGGAAAGTTCATGCCGCTGTTGCCAACCCAGCAGCAGGCTCCGGTGCCCGCGCCTCCGGCTGATCAGCCCAACGCCGGCTACCAGGGCGGCATCATTCCGGACAACAACGGCTACATTCCGCCGCAGCTGATATCTCCCAGTGAGGGGCCTGCTCCGGTTCCCGGATCGCCGGGCACTCCCGGCCTGGTGCCCAACCCGAACGGGCCGATCCCCATTCCGATCATCGTCCCGTACCCGGGCTGGCGGCCGGGGTATCCGCCGTATCGGCCGCCGTGGTCGCCGACCTACCCCACGCCGCCGTCCATCACCCCGCCGAGCCCCCCGCCGTCGTACCCGCCGAGTACGCCGGTGACACCGTCCACGCCGTCCACGCCGTCGACCCCCTCCACTCCGTCCACGCCCTCTACGCCCTCTACGCCGTCGACGCCATCTGCGCCGTCGACTCCGTCCACGCCGTCGACCCCATCGGTGCCGTCCACGCCTTCCAGTGCACCGCGGTCGAGCGCGCCGCCGGCGAGCTCGAAGGCGCCGTACAGCTCGCCGCAAGTGCCGTCGAGCGCCGCGCCGCACTCGTCGGTGGCGCCGCCGCACGTCCAGACGCCGCCGAGCGCGGCCCCGAAGCCGGCCAGCCCGCAGCCGGCGAGCCCGCCGCACAGCGGCCACCAGTAACAGTCATGCCCGAAGCCGTCACCGTGGTGCTGCCGTGCCTCAACGAAGAAGAGTCGCTGCCGGCGGTGCTGGCGGCGATACCCGCCGGCTATCGCGCGCTGGTGGTCGACAACAACAGCACCGACGACACCGCCTCTGTCGCCCTACGCCACGGCGCCCAAGTCGTTGCCGAACCGCGGGCCGGCTACGGCTCGGCGGTGCATGCGGGTGTTGTCGCGGCGACGACTCCGATTGTGGCGGTCATCGACGCCGACGGCTCGATGGACGCTGGTGACTTGCCGCGGCTGGTCGACGCGCTCGATGGGGGCGCCGACCTGGTGATCGGCCGGCGGCGACCGGTGCCGGGCCTGCACTGGCCGTGGGTCGCTCGGGTGGGCACCGTGGTGATGAGCTGGCGGCTGCGCACCCGCCACGGCCTGCCGGTGCACGACATCGCGCCGATGCGGGTGGCCCGACGCGAGGCGCTGCTGAGTCTCGGCGTCGAGGACCGCCGGTCGGGGTATCCGCTGGAACTGCTGGTCCGCGCCGCGGCTGCCGGCTGGCGCGTTGTCGAACTCGACGTCAGCTACGGCCCCAGGACCGGTGGCAAGTCGAAAGTCAGCGGTTCGTTGCGGGGCAGCATCACCGCGATCGTGGACTTCTGGAAGGTGATTTCGTGATTCCGGTGACCCTGCTGGTGGTCGCCAAGGCGCCGGAACCCGGCAAGGCCAAGACACGGCTGGCGGCCACGGTCGGCGATCAGGTCGCCGCCGAGATCGCCGCCGCCGCGCTGCTCGACACATTGGACGCGGTGGCCGACGTGCCGGTCGCCGCGCGGGTGGTGGCGCTCACCGGCGACCTGGAGGGCGCCGCAGCCGCCAACGAGATCCGCTGTCGTCTCGAGGCTTTCACGGTGATCGAGCAGCGCGGCGACGGCTTCGGCAATCGGCTCGCCAACGCGCACACCGACGCCGCGGACGGATATCCGGTGCTGCAAATCGGGATGGACACCCCGCAGGTCACGGCGGAACTGCTGGCCAGTTGTTCGAGCCGGCTGCTAGAGACGCCGGCCGTGCTCGGGTTGGCCCGCGACGGTGGCTGGTGGGTGCTCGGGGTGCGGACGCCCGCGGTCGCCGACTGCCTGCGCACCGTCCCGATGTCCCAGCCCGACACCGGAGAGCTCACGTTAAAGGCATTGCGGGGCAAGGGTATCGACGTGGCGTCTGTGCAGCAGCTGGCCGACGTCGACGTCGTAGACGACGTCGCCGCGGTGCGCGATGCCTGCGCGCCGGGCAGCCGCTTCGCGCGGGTCACCCGCGCGGCCGGTCTCTAAAGGTGCCGAGCAGACGCGAAAGCCCCCGTTTCGGGCCGAAATCGGGTGCTTTTGTGTCTGCTCGCCCCACGGGTAGCGCGCGCCCGACGATCCCGATCGCGAACATCCCTAGCCCGGCGACCGCCGATTGCCACGGCAGGGTAGCGACCAGCAGCAGGCAACCTGCGACCCCACACACATCTCGGAGCCGGGCCCAGCGGCCGGCGTCGGGCAGCGTGAAGGCGGCGGCGTTGGCGATCGCGTAGTAGATCAACACCCCGAACGACGAAAAGCCGATCACCCCGCGCAGGTCGACGGTCGCCACCAAAACGCAGACCACCACGCCGAGCGCGATCTCCGCGCGGTGGGGCACGCGGTGGCGCGGGTGAACAGCTGCCAGCCAGGACGGCAGGTCGCGATGGCGGGCCATCGCCAGTGTGGTGCGCCCGAGCCCGGCGATCAACGCCAGCAGCGCGCCGAGGCTGGCCAGCGCACCCCCAACCGCGAGCACGGGAACCAGAGCAGTCGCACCGACAGCGCGCACCGCTTCGGTCAGGGGCGCAGCTGCGCGGGCGAGCCGTTCCGGCCCGGCGGCCAGCAGCGCGGCCACCCCAACGACAAGATAGACGGCCACGGCGATCGCCAGCGCGAGGGTGATCGCCCGAGGGATGGTGCGGGCGGGGTCGCGGACCTCTTCGCCCATCGTCGCGATCCGCGCATACCCGGCGAACGCGAAAAACAGCAGACCCGCCGACTGCAGCACACCGTACAGCGAAGCGGTTCGGCCAGACGCAAAGGCTCGGCTGCGACGGCTTGGCCAGTGCGATGCCTACCACGAAGGCGGTCAGCGCAATCAGCGTGCACGCCAACAGGATTCGGGCCAGCACTGCGGTCTTGGTGACGCCTCGGTAGTTCAACGCGCTCAGCGCCACCACGGCGGCGACCGCGGCGATTCGCTGCACCCACCAGGGACCGGGAATCGCGTAGCTGGCGAAGGTCAGCGCCATCGCCGCGCAGGACGCGGTCTTGCCGACGACAAATCCCCAGCCGGCGATGAAGCCCCACCACGGGCCCAGACGTTCACGCCCGTAGATATAGGTGCCGCCCGAGGTGGGGTAGCGCGCGGCCAGTTGCGCCGAGGCGGTGGCGTTGCAGTACGCGATCGCGGCGGCGAGTACCAGGCCGATCAGCAGCGCGGACCCCGCCGCCCGCGCCGCCGGTCCGAACGCCGAGAACACCCCGGCGCCGATCATCGATCCCAGTCCGATCACCACGGCGTCGGCCGTCCCGAGCCGACGTTCCAGTGCAGGTTCGTTCATGTCCCATCACCAATTCGTCAAGATGACACTGTTCAGTAGCAGGGCGCCGACGGCATTGAGCGCCAACCAGACTCGGTGTGAGCGCGCCGGCAGCAGCCCGGGCGCCGCCGTGAGCCATACGGTGAAGGGCAGCCAGATTCGTTCCGTCTCGGCCTTGCTCAGCATGCTCAAATCGGCGCATACGATGACGGCCAGCAGCGCCAGCAACAGCAGGTGAAAACCCGACCGGCGGCGGATGGCGGCCCGCTCGAACACGCGGCTGATTCCGGCGACGCTACCCAGGCCGATCGCGCACACCGCGCACGCCAGATTGGCCCACCCCCAATACTGGAACGGTCGGTCCTTCGCCACCCCTTGCCAATAGCGTTGCTGCACAAGGGTATAGCCGTCGAACCAGTAGAACCCGGCAACGGCGAAGGCCACCGCCACTGCCACCGCGGCCAACGCGGCCGGGCCGAGCGCCCGAAGTGCCACTCGCCAACTCGGCGCAGACAGCAGTATTGCCAGCGCCGGAAGCCCCAGCAGCGCTAGGCCATAACTGAGGAAGACCCCCCAGCCGAGCAACAGACCCGCGCCGGCAGCGACCAATGCGGGAAACCGAACCGCGCCATGCACCGCCACCGCCAGCAGCGCGATACCCCACGCCGCAACTCCGGCGAAGTATCCGTCGGCCGACACCGCCACCCAAATCGCCGTCGGGGCCACCGCGACGAACGGGGCGGCCCGCCGCGCGGTCTGTTCGTCGGCCAGCGCGCGGACCGCGATCACCACGGCGGCGCTCGCGCTGGAGCCGACCAGCAGGCACAGCAGGCCGGCCCAGGCGCCGCCGTGCAGGCCGAGGCGGTCCAGCCACACGAACGTCAGCAGCGCACCCGGCGGATGGCCGGAGACGTGCGTGACCCAGGAGTCTGGCTGGTGATCGAGGATCCGGCTGGCAAAGGTCCGCAGCGTGGCCGCAATGTCGTTGATCCCCGGCACCTGCGACAGATACTCGTCGCGGGTGGTCAGCCGGCCGGCGAAGCCGCGCTGCCAGCCGTCGATCATCGCCAGTGAGAAGGCCCACCCGCAGGCGGTGGCCCAGGTGCCGATCGTCAGCAACCGCCACGAAATTCGTTGCGCGACAGCAGGTCCCCCTACCACCACGGCCACCGCGATGAGAAGCGCCGCCAGCGTGCCCCAGCTGGCGTGCGGCTCCCAGTAGCCGAAGATCGGTGCGGCGCCGGCATGCGTGCCGAAGCGCTCCAGCCCGATATCGCTGCGCGGGTTGATGCCCCAGTGCAGCCGGGGCAGGACGAACGCAGCGGCCACCAGGACGGCCGCAACCGCGACGGCCCCTATTTCTTGGGCCGCCTCGCCGCGAGCAATCCTCACGATCGCCCAGCCTATTGATCGCCCGCGCCGGAGAATCGGCGCACCAGGGCAGCCCGGTCGAGCTTGCCGATGCCGCGCCGGGGCAGCGCGTCCACGATGTGCAGCTCACGCGGTGCGGCGGTGGCGTCCAAACTCTGCACGACCACCGCGCGCAGCGCGTCCAGCGTGGGCGGAGAACACCCGTCGGCCAGCACAACCGCGGCGACCACCCGCTGACCGAGCCGATCGTCAGTGACACCGAACACCGCACAGTCACCGACGGCGGGGTGGGTGCACAGCGCGGCCTCGACGGGTTGGGGCAGCACGGTCAACCCGCCGGTGCTGATCGCGTCGTCGGCGCGGCCCAGCACGGTCAGCACGCCCGAAGCGCCCGATTCGTCGATGGCGCCGAGGTCGTCGGTGTAGAACCAGCCGGGTTCGGCGAACGGGTCGGGGGCCCCGGGGTTGCCGGGGTTGCGATAGCCCTTGGCCAGCGTCGCGCCGCCGATCGCGATGCGGCCATCGGGCAGCACGCGCAGTCGGACGCCGTCGAGCGGGACGCCGTCGTAGACGCAGCCACCCGCGGTCTCGCTCATCCCGTAGGTGCGGACCACAGCGATACCGGCGGCTGCGGCGGCGTCGAGGACCGGTCGGGGAGCCGGCCCGCCGCCGATCAGCACGGCATCCAAGTCAGCGAGCGCCGCCGTGGCCGCCGGATCGGTCAAAGCCTTGGCGAGCTGGGCGGCGACCAGTGAGGTGTATCGCCGGCCCGAGCCCAATCGTCTTACGGCACTGGGCAATTCCGAGATGTCAAAGCCGCCGGAGACGTCCAGCTCGACGGGCACGGACCCGGCGAGCACGCTGCGCACCAGCACCTGCAGGCCGGCGATGTGATACGCCGGCAGGGCCAGCAGCCAGCTGCCCGGGCCGCCGAGACGCTGGTGGGTGGCCGCTGCGCTGGCCGTCAGGGCGGCCGCGGTCAGCATCGCACCCTTAGGCGTGCCGGTAGTTCCCGACGTCGTCACCACCAGCGCGACGTCGTCGTCGATATCCGAGCCGACCCGCAACACACGCAGCATGGCTTCGTCATCATGGTCGGCCGCTACCGCGACCAGCGCGGGATCACGGCCATCCAGCACCCGTTCCAGGGTGGGCAACAACAACGCGGCGGCGGAGCCCGGCGGGACGCGCAGCGCACGTAGTACGGCTATCCGTGGTCCCCGTTGTCGTGCGGGTCGCGCTCGTCGTCGAGCGGCCAGTCCTTTGCGGCCAACCGTGCTCGCACCCGCTCGATGTCCTCGTCCGACGGCAGCTCGTCGGTGAGCTTGCTGATCAGGACACCGATGTCGACCTTGTCGAACTGGTCGCGCTGCATCAGTTCATTGGCCACTATCTTGACTTCGTCGTTGCCCAGTCGGCGCTGCAGCAGCGCGAGCAACGCAAAGGTGTCCGTGGGTGGGACGCCTTCCGGATACCCGGCGCGCAACCACGAGATCACAGAACTCAAGTATCGGTTCACTTCACGCTCACTTCGCCTGGAGGGGGCTCGGCAGTTGTCGGTGGACCACGGATTCGATGCTACTTGGGTTTCGCTCCCAGGAAGGGGGAGCCCGTCTGGTGCGCGATGAAGTCGCGGGCGATGTAGAGCAAGGCGAAGGCGATCACCACGACCACCAGTGCGTAGATCACGTAGGCGGCCGCCAGCATCGCCGGATTCTTGTCCGGTGTGTGGCCGTCAGCCGTGGACTGTTGTCCGGCCCCGACGGCCTGAAACCGGATTCCCAGGGCGAACAGCCCCGGCAGCGCAGCGCCGGCCAGCATCGCGAACACCAAGATCTTCAGAGACGCCTGGTAGTTGAACCACTCGCTGAACTGCGTGCATCAGGTGTCCCTCGCCCTAGATCGTCGGGTCATCGGAGCCGGCGCCGGCGCCCACCTTGGCGCCCGTGTCGGATGGCGTGCCTTCGTCGTCTTCGAGTCCGGCGGTCAGGCCACCTTCCCACTCGTTGTTGACGTTGTTGTGGTCGACCTTGTTCTTGCGCGACCGGATGTAGATGGTGGCAGAGACCGCGATCAACAAGGAGAAGCCGATGATCGCGCCGGGGAACCCGCCGATCAGGTGCACGATCCAGTAGGTGATCGCGCCGACCATCCCGGCCAGCGGAAGTGTGACCAGCCACGCGACCACCATCCGGCCGGCCACGCCCCAGCGCACCTCGCCACCGGGTTTGCCCAGCCCGCTGCCCATCACCGAACCGGTGCAGACCTGCGTGGTCGACAGCGCGTAGCCGAAATGGGCGGAGAGCAGAATGATCGCGGCCGAAGATGATTCGGCGGCCATTCCTTGCGGCGACTTGATCTCGACCAGGCCCTTGCCCAGGGTGCGGATGATTCGCCAGCCGCCCAGGTAGGTACCCGACGCCATCGCCAGGGCACAACCCAGGATGACCCAGAATGGCGGTGACGAGGCGGTCTTGCTGACGGAGCCGTAGGTCATCAGCGCGAGGAAGATGATGCCCATCGTCTTCTGGGCGTCGTTGGTGCCGTGCGCCAGCGAGACCAGCGACGCCGAACCGATCTGGCCGCGGCGGAAGCCGGCCTCGGTGCGCGACTCGTTCACACCGCGGGTGATCCGGTAGACCAGCCAAGTGGCGACGGCCCCGACCAGGATGGCCAGGAGCGCGGACACGACTGCCGGAATGATCGCCTTCGACGTGATGCCCTTCCAGATCACCCCGTGCACGCCGACGGCGGCGATGGTGGCGCCGACGATGCCGCCGATCAGCGCGTGCGACGAACTCGAGGGGATACCGAAGAGCCAGGTGAGCAGGTTCCAGACGATGCCGCCGACCAGGCCGGCGAACACCAGTTCCAGCGTCACGATGTGCCCGTCGATCAACCCCTTGGCGATCGTGGCCGCCACGGCCGTGGAAAGAAACGCTCCCACCAGGTTGAGGACCGCCGACAGTGCGACCGCTGCCTTGGGCTTGAGTGCGCCACTGGCGATGGAGGTAGCCATCGCGTTGGCGGTGTCGTGGAAGCCGTTAGTGAAGTCGAATGCGAGTGCCGTAACAACGACAATGATCAAGAGGAACAAGTTGATGTTCACAGGCCATGATTCTCGTAGTAGGAATATTCGCTTGTCGAATAGAGAAGCGGGCGAATCGCAGGTAGACCGCGAGTCGTCGCCAGATGTTACCTTCCAGTTAACCGGCCGTTCCCTGTCGTTCACCCCGGGTGTCTCGGCGCAGCGGATGGTCGCCCGGAATCTCGATGAAGATCAGGGTTATACCGTCCGGATCGGTCACGTGCATCTCGTGCAGACCCCATGATTCCTGCCGCGCCTCGCGGGCGATCGACACCCCGCGGCCTTCCAGCTCGGTCTGGGTTGCGCGCACGTCGCGGACCTGAAGCCACAGCGCGCCGGGAAAGGGGCCATGCGAGTGGTCGGGCGAGCCGTAACCGGCGAGTTCGAGCAGCGACTGGCCGGCGAAAAATACTGTGCCCGCACCGTATTCCCGGGCGATCGCCAGCCCGATTTCGTCACGGTAGAAGGTTAACGACCGTTCGTAGTCCGCCGGCCGGAGCAGCATCCGGCTGGCCAGGATCTCCATGGCCTCGTGTCTACCACGCCCCATCACGTCGGGGCCGTTGACACAGCTACTGGCGCTTGTCGAGCTGGCTGCCCCGCCGCTGCATGAGCGTGTTCACCAATCGGGGGCCGATGGTGTCCAGCGCCCTGGCCGCGATCGCCATACGCGGCGCGATCCGCACCGGCCGGGTTCGCGCGGCGGTCACCATCCAATCGGCGGCCTCGGCCGGCGTCAGCGCGGGCATGCCGTCGTAGGCCTTCGTCGGTGCGATCATCGGGGTGGCCACCAGCGGGTAGTAGAGCGTCGTCGAATGCACGCCCTTGGGGCCCCACTCCGTCTCGCCGATTCGGCTCACGGCCGACAGTGCGGCCTTGGACGCGTTGTACACCGAGAACAGCGGCGCTGCCTCCGACAGCACGCCCCAGGTGGTGACATTGATGATGTGGCCGTCGCCGCGCTCGAGCATTCCGGGTGCGAACCCGCGGATCAGCCGCAACGGCGCGTAATAGTTGAGCACCATGGTCCGCTCGACGTCGTGCCAGCGTTCCAGCGACTCGGCCAGCGGTCGGCGGATTGACCGGCCGGCGTTGTTGATCAGAATGTCCACCCCGCCGATGCGCTCCTGCACGTCGGCGATCAGGGCGTCGATGGCGTCCATGTCCGATAGGTCACACGGGATCGCCACGGCCGTGCCGCCCGCCGCCGTGATCCGGTCCGCCAGCTCGTCCAGCAGGTCCTGGCGGCGGGCGACGGCGACAACGGTGGCGCCCTGACGGGCGAACTGTTCAGCCGCGGCCTCGCCGATGCCGGTCGACGCCCCGGTGAGCAGGATGCGCTTCCCCTTGAGGTCGACAGGCCTGATCGCAGGGCGGTTGATCAGTATTTGCGGGGTGGCGGGCGGCCGCATGCTCGCCAGTGCGATCTGCTCGGTAAACCGGCGCAGCGGACTCTTACTCACGTGGGAAGTCTAGGGGTGTGTGGTTTCGGGTCTCCGAGCGTCACGCTGCAGTGACGCTCGAGGGCCAGCGCCACGCTGCCGTGACGCTCGACGAGCGGGCACCTCAGAAGTAGCGCGGGAACGGGCTCCAGTCCGGAGGGCGCTTCTCCAAGAAGGCATCGCGGCCCTCGACGGCCTCGTCGGTCATGTACGCCAGCCGGGTCGCCTCACCGGCGAACAGCTGCTGACCCACCAGTCCGTCGTCAAGCAGATTGAACGCATACTTCAGCATCCGTTGCGCCTGAGGCGATTTCGCGTTGATCTCGGCCGCCCACTCGATGGCGACCGTCTCCAGCTCCCCGTGGTCGACGACCTCGTTGACCGCCCCCATGTGATGCATTTGCTCGGCGGTGTAGCTGCGGCCCAGGAAGAAGATCTCGCGGGCGAACTTCTGGCCCACCTGACGGGCCAGGTAGGCACTGCCGTAGCCGCCGTCGAAGCTGCCGACGTCGGCATCGGTCTGCTTGAAGCGGGCGTGCTCGCGGCTGGCCAGGGTGAGGTCGCAGACCACGTGCAGGCTGTGCCCGCCGCCGGCCGCCCAACCATTGACCAGGCAGATGACGACCTTGGGCATGAAGCGGATCAGCCGTTGCACCTCGAGGATGTGCAAGCGGCCGGCGCGGGCGGCATCAACCGTGTCCGCGGTCTCGCCGGAGGCGTATTGATAGCCGGCGCGGCCACGGATGCGTTGATCGCCGCCGGAGCAGAACGCCCAGCCGCCGTCCTTCGGCGAGGGTCCGTTTCCGGTCAGCAGCACCACGCCCACGTCGGGCGACATCCGGGCGTGGTCGAGGACCTGGTACAGCTCGTCTACGGTGTGCGGCCGAAACGCGTTGCGCACCTCGGGTCGGTTGAACGCGACCCGTACCGTGGCGTCCTCGACGTGGCGGTGGTAGGTGATGTCGGTCAGCTCGCTGAAACCCTCGACGGGCCGCCATGCCGAAGCATCGAAGGGGTTGTCGCTCAAGGCTGTTGAACTCCGTCCTGGCCGATGGTGAGATCGCCGCAGCTGATCGTCTGCGCCGAGGTCACTGCGGGATCCTGCGCAGACGTTGCCGTTACGGTATCGGACTCTCCGATAGTGGCCACCATGGCGTTCAGGTCGATTTCGGTGCGGCGCGACCGTCCACTGGCCATCGGTTTGCAGCGCCTGCAGGCCGACCAGGCGCCGGCCGGTGCCGTGGTCACGCAAGCTCTGCAGATCGAACACGAACGGCGCGCCCTCGCGGTCCACCACCGCCTGTAACCGGCATCCGGCGAACGTATACAGCCGCGCGCTGCGGCCGTCGCTGATAAGGATTTGGTTGCTGCCTTCGTTTTAGGCATCAATCACCAAGGCGGTCAACGGCATTGGGCTGGCCGACAAGATCCGTACGTCGGCGTTGGCCCCCCCGCGGTGCTGACGCCGACCACCCGGTTGATATGGCCGTCACCGTCGCGAAAATGCCCGACCCACAACGACGTGGACGGACCATCGCCGCCGGCGCGATAAACACCCAGCCGGGCAACACCAACAGGGAGACCAGCAGACGCAGCATTGCCAGGGGTCAGATCGGGTCGAGGCGAAAGACGGCGCATCGTCCGGCCAGCGCTTCGAACTCCTCGGGGCGTCCGTCCTTGACGAGCCCGGAGCGCTTCATGAAGCTGACGCCGGTGGGCACCTCGGTGGGGAAAGCCCGTAGCAGCGGCTTGGCGTCCTCGGGGGACAGTTCCACCGCGCGCGCATGTTCGGTGGTGCGGCCGCGGCGCAGCGTGACTTCGCCTGCGGCGCGCACGTTTTGCACCCAATCCGCACCGGGGAAGCCGCCAACGACATAGCGCTTGCCGTCCACCGTCATCGGCGTCACCGGCGTCGAGCGCGGGGTGCCGGACTTGCGGCCCGGCGCCGTCAACACCATCGGGCTTTCGCCGCCGAAACTTATTCCCAGTCGCGACATCTGGATGAAGACCTTGTTGGCCGGCTTGAGCCACCAGGGTGGTTTGACCGGATTGTCACTGCTCATGGCAGCGACGTTACCTTCGAAATGCCTCGACACTGTGGGCGTGCGGCTGCCTTGAACCGACCGCTTCAAGGCGCGCCAGCGCGTCAGCGCTCAAGGTGATGCCGGCGGCGCCGATATTTTCCTCCAGATGTGCGATCGAGCGCGTCCCCGGAATGAGCAGCGTATTCGGCGTGTGGGCCAACAGCCACGCCAGACCCACCTGGGCTGGCGTGACGCCGAGCTCGCCGGCAATGTCTGCAACCACCGCGTTGTCGGCGACCTTGGGGAAAGCCGGCAACGACGACCCCAGCGGGAAGAACGGCACCCAGGCTATTCCTTCGGCCATGCAGACGTCGAGCATCTCCTCTTGCGAGCGGTCGAGCAGGCTGTAGGCGTTCTGCACGCAGACGATGCCCGCAGGCAGCGCGCGCTGCAGCACCTCGAGTGGCACGTTGCTAATCCCGATCGCGCCGATTTTGCCTTCGTCGCGCAGTGCGACCATCTCGGCCAGTTGGTCGTCGAGGTCCACGATCTGGTCGCCCTCGGCCGCGAGACCGGGCCCCAGGTCGAGACGCCGCAGATTCACCACCGGGATGCGGTCGAGCCCGAGTTGACGGAGGTCGTCTTCGACCGCGGCGCGCAGTTCGGCGGGCTTTTGCGCCGAGGCGAGGGGGATGGGTTCTTCGCCCGTCCATCGTGCACCGACCTTGCTGACGATGACGAGGTCGTCTGGGTAGGGGGCCAGAGCCTGGCGGATCCGACGGTTCACCTCGCCGGGCCCGTAGAAGGACGCGGTGTCGACGTGGGTGACGCCGAGTTCGACGGCGTGGCGCAGCACCGCGGCCGCATCCTCTTCGGACGTGGCCTCGAACAGCTGCATGGCGCCGTAGCCGACGCGGGCAACCGTCGCCGTGCCGATGGTGCCGGTGCCGCCGGGCTGTGCTGTGTTCGTCATGGTGCTCCCTTGCTCGTGAGACACTGAAGAAATGCGGAGGATCCTCCGCTTAGCCAGCGTAACAGAAACGGAGGAACCTCCGCTTTGGCCGAACCAATTCGGTCCGACGCGCGCCGGAACCGGGAAAAGCTGCTCGAGGTGGCAACGGCGGCGTTCGCCACCGCGGAGGGCAGGCCGGTGTCGCTTGAGTCGATTGCGCGCGACGCGGGTGTCGGGATCGGCACGCTGTACCGCCATTTCCCCAGCCGGGAGGCCCTCGTCGAGGCGATCTACCGCACCGAACTCACAGAAGTGGCCGCGGCCGCTGAACACCTGCTCCAGCGGCATCCGCCACGGATTGCGCTGCGGCGCTGGATGGACCGCTACGCGAGCTTCGTGGCCGCCAAGCGGGGGATGGCCGAGTCGTTGCGGGCGATGGTCGACTGCGGGACCGTCGAACTCAGCCAGACGCGCTTGAGCATCGTCGGCGCGGTGGACGCCCTGCTGCGGGCCGGCGCCGAAGAAGGGACCTTGCGGTCGGACGTGCAAGCCGACGACGTGGTGTCCAGCCTGATCGGCATCTTTCTGGCCAGCGCTTCGCCGGATCAGACGGCCCGCATGCTCGACTTGCTAGCGGCCGGCGTGGCCGCCTGAGGCTCAGCCGACCGCGCGGCCCGCGCCCTCCCAGAACTGGGCCCGCACAGCCTTCTTGTCCGGCTTGCCCAGCCCGGTCAGCGGCAGCGCGTCGACCACCACCACCCGCTTGGGCGACTGCACCGAGCCCTTGCGATCCTTGACCGCCGCCTGAACCTCGGCGGTCATCGCCTCGATCGCGGCGTCGTCGCGGGCCGCGTCGGCGCGCAGCACCACCACCGCCGTGACGGCCTCGCCCCACTTCTCGTCGGGCGTCCCGACCACGCACACCTGCGCGACTGCCGGATGCTCGGCGATGACGTCCTCGACCTCGCGCGGGAACACGTTGAAGCCGCCGGTGACGATCATGTCTTTGACCCGGTCGACGATGAAGTAAAAGCCGTCGTCGTCCTCGCGGGCCATGTCGCCGGTGTGCAGCCAGCCGTCCTTGAACGTGTCGGCGGTCGCCTCCGGCAGGTGCCAGTAGCCGCCGGCCAAAAGCGGTCCGCTGACACAGATTTCGCCCGGTTCGCCCTGCGGCACCGGCTTGCCGTCCTCGCCCAGCAGTGCCACCCGCGCGAAAAGCGTTGGGCGCCCGCAGGATGTGAGCCGCTTCTCGTCGTGATCGGTCTTGGCCAGGTAGGTGATCGCCATCGGCGCCTCGGACTGCCCGTAGTACTGGGCGAAGATCGGGCCGAACCGGCGAATCGCCTCGGCCAGCCGCACCGGGTTCATCGCCGAGGCGCCGTAGTAGACGGTCTCCAGCGACGACAGGTCCCGGGTGTGCGAGTCCGGGTGGTCCATCAGCGCGTACAGCATCGACGGCACCAGCATGGTAGCCGTAATGCGTTGCTCCTCAATAACTTTCAGCACCTCGGCGGGATCGAACTTGCCCAGCACCACCATCTCGCCACCCTTGACCACCGTCGGCGTGAAGAACGCCGCACCGGCGTGGGACAGCGGCGTGCACATCAGGAAACGCGGGTTCTCCGGCCATTCCCACTCGGCGAGCTGGATCTGCGTCATGGTGGCGATGTTGCCGGTGGTGCCGATCACGCCCTTGGGTTTGCCGGTGGTGCCACCGGTGTAGGTCAGGCCGCCGATGTGGTCCGGTGTCAGGTCGGCGACGACGAGCGGCTTCGGCGAGTACTTCGCGGCCTCCGCCGACACGTCGACAGCTACGTCTTTTAACTCTTTGGGCACCGGGCCGATGGTCAGAATCTGCTTGAGCGAGCCCACCTTGTCCAGCAGTCCCAGCGCGCGCTCGACGAACATCGGGTTGGGGTCAATGATCAGCGAGCTGGCACCGGCGTCGGAAAGCACGTAGGCGTGGTCGTCCAGCGAGCCCAGCGGATGCAGCGCGGTGCGCCGGTAACCCTGGGTCTGGCTGGCGCCCAGGATCATCAACACCTCGGGGCGGTTCAGCGACAGCAAGCCGACCGTGACGCCGGTGCCCGCGCCGAGCGCTTCGAATGCCTGGGTGTACTGGCTGATCCGCTCGGCGAGCTGACCACCGGTCAGCGTCGTGTCACCAAGGAACAGCACCGGCCTGTTCTTGTGCCGCTTGAGCGCGCCCACCAGCAGGTGGCCATTGTGGGTCGGAAGGCGCAGTGTCTCGTCACTCATGTGGCCAGACTAGAACGTGTTGCAATTCGGGTCAGCTGTGCCCTAGGTCGGTGGCTAACGTGGCGACCCGCTTCGCGCGGCTCCGCCGCACTCGCGATCGCCACTGAGCTATCCGTGGCGACCCGCTTCGCGCGGCTCCGCCGCACTCGCGATCGCCACTGAGCTATCCGTGGCGACCCGCTTCGCGCGGCTCCGCCGCACTCGCGATCGCCACTGAGCTATCCGTGGCGACCCGCTTCGCGCGGCTCCGCCGCACTCGCGATCGCCACTAGCATTCCTCTACATGGCCGATGCAGACCTCGTCGTCACCGGAACTGTATTAACCGTCGACGAGGAGCGGCCCACGGGATCCGCGGTCGCCACGGGCATGCGTATCTCGTTGCACAACGATCCGCCGGTCACCCCCGAGGAGCCGCTGCGCAACATCAGCGTGGCTGCGACCCGCATAGCCCCGAGCGGGCGAGTGCTGGCGCCGGAGGAGCGGTTGACCGTCGAGCAGGCGATCCGCGCCCAGACCGTCGACGCCGCGTGGCAGCTGTTCTCCGACGACGTGGTCGGCTCACTGGAGGTCGGCAAGTATGCGGACATGGTGGTGCTGTCCGCTGACCCGCGCACTGTGGCCCCCGAGCAGATCCCCGACCTCGAGGTGCGCGCGACGTTCATGGCGGGCCGCGAGGTTTATTGCCAGTGACGCCCACGCTGGAACAACTGCTCGACGGCCTCCGTGTGGTGGCGCTACCGATGCGCGTGCGTTTCCGCGGCATCACCACCCGCGAGGTCGCACTGATCGAGGGACCGGCGGGCTGGGGGGAGTTCGGGGCATTCGTCGAGTACGGGCCGCCCGAGGCCGCGCACTGGCTGGCATCGGCCATCGAGGGCGCCTACCGCGAGCCGCCGCCGCTGCTGCGCGACCGCATTCCGATCAACGCCACCGTCCCGGCGGTCGCCGCGGCACAGGTGGCCGAGGTGCTGGCCCGGTTCCCCGGTGCCCGTACCGCCAAGGTGAAGGTCGCCGAGCCCGGTCAGACACTGGCCGACGACGTCGACCGGGTCAACGCGGTGCGCGAGCGGGTCCCGACGGTGCGGGTGGATGCCAATGGCGGCTGGAGCGTCGACGAGGCCGCAAGGGCCGCTGCCGCGCTGACCGCCGACGGCCCGCTGGAGTACCTCGAACAGCCCTGCGCCACCGTCGACGAACTTGCCGCGCTGCGCCGGCACCCCGGCATGCCAGACGTCCCCATCGCCGCCGACGAAAGCATCCGCAAGGCCGAGGATCCGCTGGCGGTCGTCCGCGCCCGCGCCGCCGACATCGCGGTGCTGAAAGTTGCGCCACTGGGCGGGGTTTCGGCCCTACTAGCCATCGCCGCACAGATCGACATCCCGGTGGTGGTCTCCAGTGCGCTCGATTCGGCCGTCGGCATCGGCCAAGGGTTGACCGCCGCGGCGGCGCTGCCGCACCTCGGTCATGCCTGCGGGCTGGGCACCGGCGGGTTGTTCGCCGAAGATGTCGCGGAGACCGCTGCGCCGGTGGACGGCAACCTGTCGGTCGGTCCGGTGACACCCGATCCGGCCCGGCTGCGGGCGTTGGCCGCCCCGCCGCGGCGGCGGCAATGGTGGATCGACCGGGTCAGGGACTGCTATCCGCTGCTTGTACCGTCGTGCGGGTGAGCACCCTGCCGTACGACGACCGCGGGACCGGTGAACCCGTCGTCTTCATTGCCGGTCGCGGCGGCGCGGGGCGCACCTGGCTACCGCATCAGGTTCCGGCATTCCAGGCGGCTGGATACCGCTGCATCACCTTCGACAACCGCGGGATCGGCGCCACCGAGAACGCCGAGGGGTTCACGACGCAAACCATGGTGGCCGACACCGCCGCGATTATCGAATCGCTGAACGCAGGCCCGGCGCGCATCGTCGGAGTGTCGATGGGCTCGTACATCACCCAGGAACTCATGGTGGCTCGGCCCGAGTTGGTTACCGCCGCCGTGCTCATGGCCACCCGTGGCCGGCTGGACCGCACCCGCGAGTCCTTCCGTGACGCCGAGGCCGAGCTTTACGAGGCAGGCATCCGGTTGCCGGCCGCATACGAAACGAAATCTCGTCTGCTGGAAAGTTTTTCGCGTAAGACGCTGAACGACGACGCGGCCGTAGCCGACTGGATCGATATGTTCAACTTGTGGCCGATCAAGTCCACCCCGGGGCTACGCTGTCAGTTGGACGTGGCACCTCGAAGCAACCGGTTGCCCGCTTACAGCAATATCGCCGCACCGGTACTGGTGATCGGCTTCGCCGACGACGTGGTGACTCCGCCCTACCTGGGGCGGGAGGTCGCCGACGCTCTGCCCAACGGTCGCTACTTGCAGATACCTGACGCCGGTCACCTCGGTTTCTTCGAGAGGCCGCAGGCTGTCAACGCCGCCGCACTGCAGTTCTTCGCCAGCATCAAGGTCTGAGGCGGGTCGGCCGGGCGGAGTCGCTCATAGGTGGTCAAAAAGCACATGCCCGCCCGGCCGGCGGGCGGTGTGACGGAGGTGGCAAAAAAGCCTAGGAAACCCGGGCTGTGACACCCTGTAGGAGTGAACCCCTCGACGACTCAGGCCCGCGTCGTCGTTGACGAGCTGATCCGCGGCGGCGTCCGTGACGTCGTACTGTGCCCGGGGTCGCGGAACGCGCCGCTGGCGTTCGCGCTGCAGGAAGCCGACCGTAGCGGCCGGATTCGGTTGCACGTCCGCATCGACGAGCGCACCGCCGGCTACCTGGCCATCGGGCTGGCGATCTCCGCAAACGCGCCGGTGTGCGTCGCGATGACGTCGGGCAGCGCCGTGGCCAACCTCGGACCGGCGGTCGTCGAGGCCAACTACGCCCGAGTGCCGCTGATCGTGCTCTCGGCCAACCGGCCCTACGAATTGCTCGGCACCGGGGCCAACCAGACTATGGAGCAACTGGGTTACTTCGGCACCCAGGTTCGTGCCGCGATCAGCCTGGGCCTGGCCGAGGACGCGCCGGAGCGACTCGACTCGTCCAACGCCACCTGGCGCTCAACGACGTGCCGAGTTTTGGTGGCCGCCACCGGTTCTCGCTCCGCCAACGCCGGACCGGTGCAGTTCGACATCCCGCTGCGCGAGCCGCTTGTGCCGGGCCCCGAGCCGCACGGCGCGGTGATTCCGCCCGGCCGGCCCGACGGCAAGCCGTGGACCTACACGCCGCCGGTTACTTTCGACCAGCCTCTGGACATCGACCTGACGCCCGACACCGTCGTGATCGCCGGGCACGGCGCGGGCGTGCAGCCCAACCTGGCGGCACTGCCGACCGTCGCTGAGCCGACGGCGCCGTCTGGGCCTAACCCGTTGCACCCGCTGGCGCTGCCGCTGCTGCGCCCCAAGCAGGTGATCATGCTCGGGCGCCCCACCCTGCACCGCCCGGTGTCGTCGCTTCTTGCCGATCCCCAAGTGCCGGTCTACGCGCTGACCACCGGGCCGCGCTGGCCGGACGTCTCGGGAAACTCGCAGGCCAACGGCACGCGGGCGGTCACTACCGGTACACCAGACCCCGCCTGGCTGCAGCGCTGCGGGGAGGCGAACCAACATGCCTGCGCGGCGGTCCGCAGCCAACTGGCCGCACACCCACTGACGACCGGGCTGCACGTCGCCGCCGCGGTCGCGGATGCGCTGCGGCCGGGAGATCAGCTGGTGCTGGGCGCGTCCAACCCGGTCCGGGACGCGGCGCTGGTCGGGCTGAATACTCACGACATCCGGGTGCGGTCCAACCGCGGCGTGGCCGGCATCGACGGCACCGTGTCCACCGCGATCGGTGCCGCACTGGCGCACGAGAGCATCCACGACGGACGCACGATCGCGCTGATCGGCGACCTTACGTTCGTCCACGACAGCTCCGGGCTGCTGATCGGGCCCACCGAACCGACACCGCAACGGTTGACGATCGTCGTGTCCAACGACAACGGCGGCGGCATCTTCGAACTGCTCGAGCAGGGCGACCCGCGGTTTTCTGACGTGTCGTCGCGAATCTTCGGCACCCCCCACGACGTCGACGTGGGCGCGCTGTGTCGCGCTTATCACGTGGAGAGCCGGCAGATCGAGGTCGACGAACTGCACGCGGCCCTCGACGAACCCGGTGCCGGCATGCGGGTGCTGGAAGTCAAGGCCGACCGCTCCACCCTGCGGCAATTACACGCCGCCATCAAGGCGAGCCTTTGATATCGCCGAAGGCGCTGCTGCGCATACTCATTCACGGACGCAGTGATGAACCACCAAAAATCCCGGCACGGCTCATCTTGCGCTGGGTCCGGATCGCGATTCTGATCGTGACCGTGCTGGTCATCCTGCAGTCGGTGCTGCTGGTGGCCGGCGCCTATCGCGACGATCTGGCGATTCAACGCAGTATGGGCGTCGCGCAAGCCGAGGTGCTCAGCGCGGGGCCGCGGCGCTCCACGATCGAGTTCGTCACACCCGAGCGCGTCACCTATCGGCCGGAACTTGGTGTGTTGTACCCGTCCGAATTGGCCACTGGCATGCGGATTTACGTCGAGTACAACAAGAAAGACCCGAACTTGGTCCGGGTGCAGCACCGCAACGCGGGGCTGTCGATCATCCCGGCCGGATCCATCGCGGTGGTGGGCTGTCTGGCCGCAACCATCCTGCTGCTCGGGTTGGCGTTGCTGGATAAGCGGCTAGACCGCCGCGAGGCGCCCGCCTGACGCTTTGACCAGCAAATTTCGCGCGCCGTATGCCCTCACGAAACCTTATCGACAGCCGGCGCTGACACTATTGGTGTCGTGCGCGTAGCTATCGTCGCCGAATCCTTCCTCCCCCAAGTCAATGGCGTCAGCAACTCAGTTCTTCGGATACTTGAGCATCTGCGCCGAACAGGCCATGAAGCCTTGGTGATCGCCCCCGATAACCCGCCGGGCGAACCCCCGGCGGAACGAATCCACGACGGCATCCGAATTCATCGGGTGCCGTCTCGAATGTTTCCGAAGGTGACCACCCTCCCACTCGGTGTGCCCGTGCCCGGAATGACGCGCGCGCTGCGCGGATTCGAACCTCATGTGATCCATCTCGCGTCGCCGGCGCTGCTGGGCTGGGGCGGCGTGCGAGCGGCTCGCCGGATGGGCGTGCCGACTGTAGCGGTATACCAAACCGACGTCCCGGGTTTCGCGGCCAGCTATGGCATCGGAATCACGACGCGCGCCGCGTGGGCTTGGTTCCGCCACCTGCACGGCCTCGCCGACCGCACCTTGGCGCCGTCCAGCGCCACGATGGAATCCCTTGTTGCCCAGCGATTTCCGCGAGTTCATCGGTGGGCGCGCGGCGTCGATATCCTACGGTTCGCGCCATCGGCTCGCGATGAGGAGCTCAGGCGGCGATGGTCGCCGGATCACAAACCGATCGTGGGATTCGTCGGGCGGCTGGCGCCGGAGAAGCATGCCGAGCGACTGCGGACGCTGGCCGCCAACGACGCGGTGCAGGTCGTCATCGTCGGCGACGGCGTGGACCGACGCAAGCTGCAATCAGCCATGCCCACAGCGGTTTTCACCGGTGCGCTCTACGGCGACGAGCTCGCCGCGGCGTATGCCAGCATGGACGTTTTCGTGCACACGGGCGAGCACGAAACGTTCTGCCAAGTCGTGCAGGAAGCGTTGGCGTCGGGGTTGCCGGTGATCGCCCCCGACGCTGGCGGCCCACGCGACCTGGTGGCACCCTTCCGCACCGGACTGCTGTTGGGAGTCAACGAATTCGAGGCGCGGCTGCCCGAGGCTGTCGCCGCACTTCTGGACGAACGACCCCGCTATTCGCAAGCCGCCCGCCGCAGCGTGCTCGGGCGCAGCTGGCCCGTCATCTGCGACGAGTTGCTCGGCCACTACGAGGCAGTGCAGTCGCCGCACGCGCGAGCCCACATTTCGCGCACGTCGCTGCGGCGGTATGCGCAGGGGGAGTGACTAACCCTGCGCCAGCTCAGCGACGGGCTGCCACTGTTCCCAGTTTCGTAACCGACTGTCGTAGTCGGCCTTGGCGGTAGCGAGCGGCGAGGCGCCGAAGAAGACCCGCAGTGGCGGCTGCTCGGCGTCGATCACCTTCATCAGCGCAGCCGCCGAGGCCTCGGGATTGCCGGGACTCGCCCATCGCTTACTGCGTTCAGCCTCGACCGCGGCGCGCACCTCGTCATAATCGGCCAGCGTGGCGGCGTGTTTCGCCGACGGGCCGGCCCAGTCGGTGTCGAAGCCACCCGGCTCGATCAACGTCACGTGCACCCCGAACGGGGCAACCTCCTGGGCCAGCGCCTGGGAAAAGCCCTCCAGCGCCCACTTTGAGGCGTGGTAGATCCCGACCAACGGAAACGCCGAGATGCCCCCGATGGACGACACCTGGATGATGTGCCCGCTGCGCTGTGCGCGCAGGTAGGGCAGCGCGGCCTGGGTAATCCACAGCGCCCCGAACACGTTCGTCTCGATCTGGTCGCGTGCCTCCTGCTCGGAGAGTTCCTCGACGAACCCGAACTGACCGTAGCCCGCGTTGTTGACAACGATGTCCAGCCGGCCGAAATGATCGTGGGCCTGCTTGACCGCGGCGAAGTCCGCGTCTCGATCGGTGACGTCCAGACGAATCGGCAGCACCGCATCGCCGTAGCGCTCTACGAGATCGTCCAGCGTTGCGATGTCGCGTGCCGTCGCCGCGACCTTGTCGCCCCGCTCCAAAGCTGCGATCGCCCATTCGCGCCCGAATCCGCGCGAGGTACCGGTGATAAACCAAACTTTTTCGCTTCACGCCCTCATCCAACGCATTCGTCGGCGCGCCATTCCCGCGGTAGCGTCAAAGCCATGAGTCGCGCCGCCCTGGACAAGGATCCCCGGGACGTCGCGTCGATGTTCGACGGCGTCGCCCGCCGCTATGACGTGACCAACACCGTGCTGTCGCTGGCCCAGGACCGGCACTGGCGGCGCGCCACCCGCTCGGCGCTGCGGATCGGGCCGGGCGCCAAGGTGCTGGACCTGGCCGCGGGCACGGCGGTGTCCACGGTCGAGTTGGCCAAGTCCGGCGCGTGGTGTGTGGCCGCCGACTTTTCGGTCGGGATGCTCGGGGCCGGGGAGGCGCGCAAGGTCCCTAAGGTCGCCGGCGACGCCACTCGGCTGCCGTTTGCCGATGGAGTGTTCGATGCGGTGACGATCAGTTTCGGGCTACGCAACGTCGCCGACCCGCAGGCGGGGCTCCGTGAGATGGCCCGCGTCACCAGGCCCGGGGGTCGGCTGGTGGTGTGCGAATTCTCCACCCCGACCAATGCGCTGTTCGCCACCGTGTACAAGGAGTACCTGATGCGGGCGCTGCCGCGGGTGGCGCAAGCGGTGTCCAGCAATCCCGATGCCTACGTCTACCTCGCCGAGTCGATCAGAGCCTGGCCGGACCAGGCGACACTGGCGCACCAGATTTCACGGGCGGGATGGTCAGCCGTGCGTTGGCGCAACCTCACCGGCGGCATCGTGGCGTTGCACGCCGGATACAAACCGGACTAGTGAGCGCCGGCCTGCTGGATAAAGCCGACCTGGTCGGGGCAGTAGTGATTGATCGCGGCGCCCAGGAACTGGAACGCCTGGCCTTCCGTGGTGCCGAGGGCCAGGTTGCGCTGGATGAAGGTGGCGGACTTGTAGGGGTCGTGGTCAACGCCGCGGGTGATCCGCTCGCAGCTGATCTTGGCCAGCCACGCGGTTTGGTCCTGCGGGCCGTAGATGCCGTAGGTGTGGAGCTGAGCGTTGAACGGGGCGTCGTAGTCATCGGCCTGCGCAGGTGCGGCCAGTGCAATAGCGGCTGCTGCCATGGCCACTCCGGCAGCGAGGTTCGTCCCCTTCATTAGGCGGACTATACACCTCACTCCAGGTGCGCCGACAGTAGCCAGCCGCCGACCGAGACGAAGCCATCGGCCTCTTCGCGGACCTCCATGCCGATGCTCCGGAAGAAGTCCTTCGGCGTCTTGGCTCGCCGGCCGGCTGATCTCGAACCCAGTGGCGAAGTAGGACGCAGCGGACGCGGCGCGCTCGACCGGGATGCGCCGAATGTCGGAACAACGTGCTGTCGACCACTGTGTTAACCGGTCGTCACAGCCGGTGAATGAAGTGATTGTCGGCCTGCTGGAAGCTGGCGGTGCTGCGGCGATCAGCACTCCGGCCATCAGTGCGGCGCCCAGGGCGACGGCTGGCGGGCGGTCAGCGCGCCCGAGGCGGTCGCGCTGCAGCGGGCGATCACATGACCAGGACTGGTCGCTGGACCGTGGAACGCGCTACCTGCGTAACACTTCGCCGTCGTTCACCGATGTTGTCTGTGACTGTGGGCAAATTGGAGGCATGGCGTGGGCAGGCGGCGTATCGACGTACGCGGCTTCACCTGCGCCCATCGCGGATCTGGTGGACGCGCGGCACGGATAGGCGGGCCAGCCGGTGAAAAGTTGGAGCAAATGTGGAAAACCCTCGATGTTGTGCCCGCATCGCAGTATGTCCGACCCCGCAAATTCCTCGCTGGTCAGGGAAATTCCCGGCCCGGGTATGACGTATCGGTGATGACGTGTTGGGAACACAAGTGAAGGTAGTCAATGAATAAAATCTGGCTCGTTCCGATAATGGTATCTAGCGCGATTTTTATTTTCCCGCCCGCGAGGGCCAATGCCGGTTTGTGTGATTATCCAGCTGTCCTCACCGGAGCAACCGTTTTCCTTGCCCAGGGGGCTTACTGTGATTGGCCTACTGAAATCAATGGATCACATTTGCACTGTGAGGCAGGGGGCGTGGGTGTTGACGCTGGCGCGGCTATTGCCGGGGGTTCCACTCTCGGCCTTGGCGGCGCGGGTGTCGGCGGTGTCAGTTGCACATGGCGGTGCCCCGACAACAGCATGGCACCGGCACCAAATCCCCCTGGCGCTTGGAAATGGTATATGGTTCCTGTTCCGAATGCGTGCAAAGATCATATGGATCCGGCTGGATTTTCGAGTGCACCCGTTCTTCCCGGTGAAGGTGCGCCAGTTCCGGCACCACCTCCCGCAGCGGTAGGAGGACCGGTATCACCGCCGTTAGCACCGGAAACAGAGCTGCCTTAATGATCAAAAAGACTACTGGTGACGCCATTGACCAAGTCGAATTCGCAGTCGGACGGATCGGGTAGGGCGCGGCTGTTCGTTGCCCGCCCCGATTGCCTGGGGGCCGCGCGCAGGCGGCGCATCCGCGCCGCGAAGCTGGCGTTGGTGCGGCCTCGCTTCTCGGCCTCGCGCCGGGCCAGGTCGATGGCGGTCGGTGACAGGTCCAGTCCGACGGTGGGGTAGCCCTGCTCGGCCAGGTGCAGCGAGATCGCCGCTTCCCCGCAGCTGCTCGCGGTCCTTAGCTGAACGGGGGTCGGCGGTCGAGCAGCCGCGACGCCCGCCCGCCGCCGCGCCATAGCCGCGCCACCCAATCGGCGTCTTCGTCGGTCACCAGGTTCGCCATCACCCGCACGGCGATCGTCATCAGTGCACTCGAGCGCATCGCGATCGGCCCGGTCGTGGGCAGAAACCGCTGAAAGGTCAGCAACAGGGCGAGCCGGCGCGCGACCGAAAACCCACGAGCGTAATGCTGCTGCAGCACAGACGGCCACGCGTGCGACAGGTCGCGCGCGCCCAGCAGCGCCAGCATTTCAGCGGCCAGCCGCCCCGTCTCCAGCCCGTAGTCGATGCCTTCGCCGTTGAGGGGATTGACGCATGCCGCGGCGTCGCCGATCAGCATCCAGTTCGGCCCGGCCACCCCGGAAACCGCGCCGCCCATCGGCAGCAGCGCCGACGACACCGCGTGCGGCTCGCCGGTAAAACCCCACTCGTCGCGGCGCAGGTCGGCGTAGTACGAGATCAGCGGCCGCAGCGCCAGGTCCGCCGGCCGCTTTGAGGTCGACAACGCTCCGACGCCGATGTTCACCTCGCCATTGCCGAGCGGGAAAATCCAGCCGTAGCCGGGCAGCACGGCGCCGTCGGGGGAGCGCAGTTCAAGATGCGACGTCAGCCAGGGGTCGTCGCTGCGGTCGGTGCGCAGATACCCGCGGGCGGCAACGCCATATGCCGTCTCCTGATGCCATCGCCGGCCCAGCTTGCGACCCAGCGAGGACCGGGCGCCGTCGGCGACGATCAGCTCGCGGCAGCCCACCTCGGTGCCGCCGGCCAGCGTCAGCGACACCACCCGCCGCGATGAGTCATGGTGAACGGCAACGGCTTTGGCGCCGAGCAGCATGCGTGCCCCGGACTCCTCGGCGACTTTGCGGATCCGGTCGTCCAACTCGAGGCGGGCCACCGCGCTGCCGGTCGACGGGAACGACGGGCCAGGCCAAGCCACTTCCATCTCGCCGCCGAAACCGCTCATCCGCAAGCCCCGGTGCCGGATGTGGGTATCCAGCCAATCGCTCAGCCCCAGCCGTTCGAGCTCGGCGACCGCGCGCGGCGTCAACCCGTCGCCGCATGCCTTGTCGCGGGGGAAGCTGGCCGAGTCGATGACGAGTACGTCGTTGCCCGCGCGGGCTGCCCAGGCGGCCGCCGCCGATCCTGCGGGCCCGGCGCCCACGACGACCACTTCGGCGCTTAAGGCGCTGGATGCGTTGCTTCCCACGCCCACCAGTATGTTGGTCGAATGGGTACTCCGGCGACGGTGGTGGCGGGCGTCGACTTCGGCGACGCCGAGTTCGCCGCGGCCGTGCGAGACGGCGTCGCGCGGGTCGAACGGCTCATGGACACCGAGCTGCGTGGTGCCGACGAGGTGATGACCGATTCGCTGCTGCACCTGTTTATGGCCGGCGGTAAACGATTCCGGCCGCTGTTCACGGTGTTAGCCGCTCAGATCGGGCCGAGGCCGGACACCTGGGAGGTGACGACGGCCGCCGCGGTCATCGAGATGGTGCACCTGGCGACGCTGTACCACGACGACGTGATGGACGAGGCCGCCGTGCGCCGCGGCGCGCCCAGCGCCAATGCACGCTGGGGCAACAATGTCGCCATCCTGGCCGGTGACTACCTGTTCGCGACAGCATCGCGATTGGTGTCGCGGCTGGGACCCGATGCGGTGCGGCTGATCGCCGAGACGTTCGCTCAGCTGGTCACCGGGCAGATGCGCGAGACCCGGGGTGCCGCCGAGGGGCTGGATTCGGTCGAGCACTACCTGAAGGTGGTCCACGAGAAGACCGGCTGCCTGATCGGCGCGGCCGGCCGGTTCGGCGCCATGTTCTCCGGCGCCGACGATGAGCAGGTCGAGCGGCTGGACCGGTTGGGCGGCTTGGTCGGGACGGCGTTTCAGATCTCCGACGACATCATCGACATCGACAGCGAGTCCGAGGAGTCGGGCAAGCTGCCCGGCACCGATCTGCGCGAGGGCGTGCGCACGCTGCCGATGCTCTACGCGCTGGCCGAGACCGGGCCCGAGGGCACGCGGCTGCGCGAGCTACTGGCTGGACCGATCACCGACGACGCGGAGGTTCTCGAGGCGCTGGCGCTGTTGCGCGCGTCGCCCGGGATGGCTAAGGCCAAAAACGTGCTGGCCCAGTACGCGGCTCAGGCGCGGCATGAGCTGGACCAGCTGCCCGACGTCCCGGGCCGGCGTGCACTCGCCACGTTGGTTGACTACACCATCAGCCGGCACGGCTAGTGGCGATCGCGAGCGCGTGCATAGCCGGCCGAAGCGGTCGTCGAAAGACAGATGGAACCCAGGCGGTCATCCCGGGCGTTCAATGGGTTGTGAGCATTAGCCGTGTGTTCGTAGGAGGACACTGATGACCTGGCATCCCCACGCCAACGGCTTGAAGACGTTCGTCTTGTTGGTCGGTATGTCCACCATGATCGTGGCCGTCGGCGCGTTGTTCGGCAGGACGGCGCTGTTTCTTGCGGTGCTGTTCGCCATCGGCCTCAACGTCTACACGTACTTCAACAGTGACAAGTTGGCGCTGCGGGCGATGCACGCACAGCCGGTCTCCGAGGTGCAGGCACCGGCGATGTACCGGATCGTGCGCGAGCTGGCCACCGCAGCCCACCAGCCGATGCCGCGGCTGTTCATCAGTGACACCAACGCGCCGAACGCGTTCGCCACCGGCCGCAACCCGCGCAATGCCGCTGTGTGTTGCACCACCGGCATCCTGGACATCCTCAACGAGCGCGAGCTGCGCGCCGTGCTGGGGCATGAGCTGTCGCACGTCTACAACCGCGACATCCTGATCTCCTGTGTCGCCGGCGCGCTGGCGGGCGTGATCACCGCCCTGGCCAATATGGCGCTGTGGATGGGCGTGATGGGTGGTGAACGAGACGGCGATAATCCCCTTGCGCTGCTGATGGTTTCGTTGTTGGGCCCCGTCGCCGCCACCGTGGTGAAGCTGGCTGTATCCCGGTCGCGGGAGTACCAGGCGGACGAATCGGGCGCGATGCTGACCGGCGACCCGCTGGCGCTGGCATCGGCACTGCGCAAGATCTCGGCCGGCGTGCAGGCGGCCCCGCTGCCGCCGGAGCCGCAGCTGGCCAGCCAGGCGCACCTGATGATCGCCAACCCGTTCCGTACGGGCGAGCGGATCGGGTCGATGTTCTCGACGCACCCGCCGATCGAGGACCGCATTCGCCGCCTGGAGGAGATGGCGCGCGGCTAAAGCCCCGGCAAGCAGGCAGGGAAGTAACAGGGCTGATTAGGCCCCTGAGCCTTGCCGACCAGGCGCCCGAGGTTGACCAGCGACGGCAACAGGATCAAGTCCACACCGGCCTTTTGATTCTGCGGCATGTTGCGGGTCTCAAAATCCAGATTGGTCAGCTGATTCTGGATCTGTGTCAGCCGCTGATTTCGATCCGCCGGGCTCAGGTTGCCCCAGGAGGCGTCGAGGTCGGCTATTTCCCGCCGCACCTCTTCCGCATCGGATTGGGGGCTCAGGGTGAAGGAGGGCTGCTGCGGGCGCCCCACGTCGGCTCGCGCGGGACTGGCCGTCATCAGCGTGCCGGCCACCAGGCCGGCCATCGCTAGCACTGTGATCTTCATCGATAACTTCTTCTCTGCGGGCGTATTCATTTGCCCCGGCGTTGGCCGGGGGCAGGTCAGCGCGACGCCACCCCCGGCCACCCCACGCAAGACCGGTTCGCTATGGAGGGTGCCGCAGACCGCTTGCGAAATTCTTGTGCCGCCTGCCGCGTGGGCTATGCGGCTTCTGGCCGCTCGGTTTCGAATAGGTCGCTGACGGTCCGGCGGGCGAGTTGACCGGTCTCGACCGCACCGTGGATCCGAACGGTGCCGCCGGTGGCTTGGTGCTGTCGCTGCCAGTCGGTAATCGCTTGATGCGCAGCATGATCCAGGTAGTTCACCGAAATGGTGACCTCTACATCCTTGCCGGCAGGGATCGACGCGAGCACGCGTGTCAGCCGAGGCAGCGCGAGGAAGGTGCATGCGCCCGCGATCGTTACCCGCCAGTCCTCGCCGACGGGCCCGGCCTCGATCCTGGCCCGGATCACCCGCCACCCAGTCAGCGCGACGGCCAGCGCAAGTCCAATCATCACGCCGTGCAACAGATTAAGGAAGACGACGCTGAAGGTCGTCGCCGCGTAAACAGCGAAATCGCGGTTGCGCAAGGCGGTTTCGATGTGAGCAGGTTTCAGCAGCTCGATTCCGATCACGATGAGCAGGCCGGCGAGCGCGGCGGTGGGGATCTGCTTCGACCAGCTCGGCGAACGGAAGGGTGAACAGCAATATCCACAAACCATGCAGGATTGACGAGGCCCGGGTTTTGGCGCCGGCATTGACATTGGCTGCGCTACGAACGATTACGCCGGCGATGGCAAGGCCGCCGATGGCCCCGGAGACGATGTTCGCGGCACCCTGGCCGATCAGCTCGCGGTTGAAGTCGGTGCGCGGCCCGTTGTGCATCCGGTCGATCGACACCGCGGACAACAGGCTCTCGACGCTGGCGATGAGGGCGACAGTTATTACGCGCAATCACGATCGCGCCCCATTCGCCGTGCGGGATCTCAGGCAACTGCAACGCATCCAGCGGCGAGCCCGTCGAGCTCAATCCGCCGCACATTGAACGGGAAGACCACCGAGATGACCGTGACGCCGACGATCGCGATCAACGGGCCCGGAATGCGGCGCACCTTGGCCGGAGCCCAGCGCCAGGCGATGAGGATGGCGATCACCAGCACGCCCAGGATAACCCCGGGCCGGTGGGCTCCGATGACTTGCGCCGGAAGCTCAATAACGTTATGCCAGGCCGTGCTTTTGGATTTTCCGCCCAGCAACACGTGGGTTTGTTGCAGGGCGATGGTAATTCCAATGCCAGCCAGCATCGCGTGCACGACGACCGGCGAGATCGCCAGCGCGGCTCGAGCCACACGGCTGAGCCCCAGTGCGACTTGCAGGACACCCGCGGCAACGGTGATGAAACACGTCACCGCCCAACCGAAATCCGAGACCAGATCGGCAACGACGACCGTCAGGCCCGCTGCCGGGCCGCTTACCTGCAGCGGTGACCCGCCGATTGCTCCGGCGATGACCCCCCCGACGATAGCGGCGATGAGACCCGCGAGCACCGGGGCGTTGGAAGCGATCGCGATCCCCAGCGATAACGGAAGCGCGACAAGGAAAACCACCAGTGAGGCGGGCAGGTCGTATCGAAGAACTGATCGGAGTCGGTTGGCTTGCAAAGTTGGCTCCCTCGTTAGGTCCTAGCGGGGGACGTCACGTCTACGTAACTGGTTGACGCACATATGATTACGCGCGACTATGCGCGCCCGGCACGCCTGGCTACTGCGTTCGACGGTATTGGGGCGGCGTAGCACGGGTCAAGCTGACGAGCCGGGTGCATACGGAACGCAAAGATTCTAAATGCGCACCGCGTGCCGGATCAGAAGCCCGAGCCGTGAACCTCGTGCCCGGGGACCTCGGCAATCAAGCCGCGATAGGCTTCCTCGGCATTCGAGCTGTGATTGATTACCGCGTCCACCTCGCGTGCGATTGGCATGTTCAGCCCAAATTCGTTGGCGAACTCCATGATCACGCTCGCGGCTTTGACGCCTTCGGCTACCTGATTCATCGATGCGATGATCTCGTCGATCGACTTGCCCGCGCCGAGCTGCTCACCGACGTGGCGGTTGCGGCTGCGTTGGCTGGTGCAGGTGACGATGAGGTCGCCCAGGCCGGCCAGCCCGGGAAAGGTCTCGCTCTTCCCGCCCAGCGCCACGCCCAGCTTCGTCATCTCGCGTAGCGCGCGGGCGATCACCAGCGCGCGGGTGTTCTCGCCGATGCCCAGGGAGTAACCCATCCCGACCGCGATTGCGAAGACGTTCTTGAGTGCGCCGGCCACCTCGACGCCGATGACGTCGTCGGTGGTGTAGACGCGGAAGCGGCGGGTGCGGAACAACCCCGCCAGCCGGGTGGCCAGGTGCTGGTCTGGCATCGCCAGCACCGCCGCGGCCGCGTAGCCCTCGGCCACCTCGCGGGCGATGTTCGGCCCGGCCAGAATCCCCGCCGGATGACCGGGCAGCACTTCCTCGACGATCTGCGACATCCGCATGTTGGTGCCCTGCTCGAGGCCCTTGACCAGTGACACCACCGGCACCCACGGCCGCAGTTCCTTGGCCAGCTCGGTGAGCACGCCGCGGAAACCGTGGGACGGCACGCCCATGACGACGACGTCGGCGCAGTGTGCGGCCTCGGCGAAGTCGGTTGTGGCGCGAAGCGTGTCGCTCAGCACGACGTCGTTACCGAGGTAGCGACTGTTGCGGTGATCGTCGTTGATGTCCTTGGCGGTCGCATCGGAGCGCACCCACTGCAGCGTCGGTCCGCGGCGTGCGCAGATTGACGCCACGGTGGTCCCCCAGGAACCGCCACCAAGGACAACGACTGTGGGTTCGCGCTTCTCCGCTGCCATGGGACTCAGCGTATTGCCGAAACCGGAGATTTAGTAGGTGTTCATCTCACGCGGGCCCGATGCCAGGTGCCCGTCCTGGGAACCAATGACCTATGCGCAATGGGACTTCGGTCCCTACCCCCACCGTGGGACGTGCCGGATGGTTGAGATCAGGTTCGATAGAAGGAGGAATCATGCCCGGATGGGCTGGCGCGCCGCGGTCGAGATCCGTGCCCCGCCGCTACCGAGTCTTTGCGTTGCTGTCTGCGACTGCTCTTGCGGTGTTGGCCGGATCGCCGGCCGCATCTGCCGACGGGGGTCGCCCACAAGCCAACCCGGAGGAAGCGGCGGCGGCCCAGATCCGGCCGGCCGTGATGTATCTCGCGGCCCAAACGTACGGCCGGGTCCGGCTGCCCACTGGCCAATTACTGTCTCAATACGGCGTAGGCATCGGCATGCCCTACCTCGCGACCTGGGACTGCACCGGTTTCGTCGTCAATCCCGACGGTTGGGTGGCGACTGCCGGTCACTGCGTCGATCCAGACAGCGCCATGGCGCTTATACTCAAGAACGCTGCCAGTGACTATATGGACCAGTTTCCGGACTCGCCGGAGGGGCGGGACCCGGCCGCGGCGCTAGCGTGGCTTCGGAAGAACGCGCGCGTCGAAGGCGCCTCCGACGAGGGTCTCGACATCAGCTTCACGCTGGTGTACGGCACCGGGACAAAGGTCGCCGCGAAGCTGCCCGCCAACGTCGTGGACTTCCGGTCCCTCAACAAAGGCGACGTCGCTCTCCTCAAGGTTGACAAGCACAACTTGCCGTCGTCCGAGCTGGCTACCGACGCCGACGTCAGCATTGGCACGTCGATTCTTGCCGTAGGTTTCCCACTGAGCACCATCCGGGTGACCGGTCCTTCGCTGGACCCGACGAACAAGAGCGGCAAGGTCAGCAAGAAGTCGACCGTGGCAGGCAGTCCGGTATATGAGACCGATGCCGCGGTCTCCGAAGGTATGAGTGGCGGCCCGACCATCGATCTCGGCGGCAAGGTGATCGGCGTGAACAGCTTTGGACCGGCGGGCGAGCCCCAGGCGTTCAACTTCGTCGCACCCGCGGACGGCCTGGCAACGATGCTTTTGGACAAAGGTGTCAAGGCCACGCTCGGACCCGCCGACGTGGTCTACCGCAAAGGGCTCGATCGTTACTATGCCGGCCATTACACCGACGCGATCAAGGATTTCGACGAGACGTTGGCGTTGTCGCCCGACTACCCCGGAGCGCTCGATCTGAAGACAAGCGCAGTCAACCTCCGCCAGCAGCACGGCGACGTTTCGGTATTCCGAAGCTCGAACATGTCGCGGTACTTGATAAGTGGTGCTCTGCTGGTGCTTACCGTCGCTGGCTGGATGACCGTCACGGTGCTCAGAAGCCGTCGGCAGCGACTCGCGCCTGAGCAACAAGAAACCGGCACGGCCGAACCCATCCGCCTAGTTCCCGCGCAGCAGTTGACGCCTTCCGAACCCCACTACTGCGCGAACTGCGGTGCTGAGCACCATCATGCCGAAAGGTTCTGTCCCAACTGTGGGAAGAAAGTCTCCGTCGACGAATCCGCGTACTGTGATTCACCCTGCAACAGGCGCGCGGTCGGAGACGCGGCCGAACACCATCGTCTCGTCGAACCGGTCGAATCGGTATTCGAGGGCGTCGCCGACATAGTTCTGCCGCACGTTCCACGGCCGTTTGGTGCCCGACTTGGGCAGCGCGTGCAGTGACCGCTTCACATAGTTGGCGTCAATGTCCCAGGACGGCTTTTCGTGCATCGGCTGGTTGCCGCGTCGTGGATAGGCGTGGGTATAGCCGCGAGAGGCCATGTGTGCCAACAGTTTTGCCGCAGCCCGGGCCGTCATGTCGGCGCGCAGCGTCCAGGATGCCTTCGTATAGCCCACACACCAGAACAGATTGGGCACATCGCTGAGCATGTGCGCCTTATAGACGAAGCGGTCGCCGGGATTGATCTCGACGCCGTCGAGGCTGATCGTGGCACCACCGAGTACCTGCAACTGCAGGCCGGTGGCGGTGACGACGAGGTCGGCGTCGAGATGCTTACCGGATTCGAGGGCGATGCCGGTGGCGTCGAAGTGGTCGATGCGGTCGGTGACCACCTCCGCCCGCCCTGCGGTGATCGTGTTGTACAGGTCGGCGTCGGGGATCAGGCACATGCGTTGGTCCCATGGGTTGTACCGGGGTTTGAAGTGGGTGTCGACGTCGTAGCCCTCGGGCAGCTTTTTGATCGCCTTCCGCCGCACCAACGACCTCACCCACCGCGGTCGCTTGTGGGATACGAAGATGAACACCGACTCCGTCAACGCGGTCTGCATTCGGATGACTGCGTGGGAAGCCTTGCGGGGCAGGACTGTACGCGCGACAGCTTCGAACTTGCTATACCTGGATGCCGCGATCATATAGGTCGGTGAACGCTGCAACATCGTCACCTTTTCCGCCAGCTCGGAGAGCGACGGGACCAGCGTGACCGCGGTCGCGCCGCTGCCGATCACCACGATCTTCTTGCCGGTGTAGTCCAGGGCTTCCGGCCAGTGCTGCGGATGGACGACCGTGCCGCCGAACTGTTCGATGCCGGGAAAGTCCGGGGTGTAGCCCTCGTCGTAGTTGTAGTAACCGCTGCCGAAGAACACGAACCGACTGCGGTACAGCCTGCGCGCGCCGTCCTGCTCGACGGTGACAGTCCAGGTGTCGGTCGCCGAATCCCAGTCCGCCGAGCGGACGTGGCTGTCGAACTGGATGTGGCGGTCGATGCCGTACTTGCGCGCGGTGGCCGTCAGGTACTCGCGGATGTGCTCGGCATCGGCGACACCTTCCTTGCGGGTCCACGGCTCCCAGGGAAAGCACAGCGTGAACATGCTGCTGTCCGAGCGCACTCCGGGATACCGGAACAAATCCCACGTCCCGCCGATCTGGGCGCGCCGCTCCAAGACGGTGTAGGTCAGGCGCGGGTTGCGCTCGTGGAGCCGGTAGGCCGCGCCGAGGCCGGAGATGCCGGCGCCGACGATAAGAACGTCGACGTCGATGTCGATGTCTTGCTGGGTAGTCACGCCCACCACATTAGGCACCCACCGGTTGGTGGGCTACGACGGCTCCAACAGCACGTCGACATGCAGCGGCGCGCACAGGTCGATCAGCCACATCTGGTCGGCGGGGCTGGCGAAGATGCGCGCATGCGTTGCGTCCTGGGCGAAAGCCGTCGCTGTCCCGTCGCACTTGTCGCCGAAGAAGACGTACGCCTTGACGCTATTGCACAGTCGTGACATCCACACCATGCCGTCCACGCCGATCCCGTGCGCGGCTTCGGCCCAACGCACCGTATCCGCGTAGGTCGACGCGGGACTCGACGTGACATCCTCGGGGCCGACCCCGAGGCGTCGCAACTTCAGTCCGTGCAGGACGGCGAGGCGCAGGTCGCGAGTCACCTTGAGGCGGGCGAGCGCTTTGCGGGAGTAATCGTCGTAAGGCAGGAGACCGCCTTCGGCCGGGATGTTGTGCAGCAGGGTCTCAGCGACGGCCGCTTCTTCATCGTCGGCCGCGTACATGATCGGTACCACGGGCCGGCCGAAGAAACCGAACCGGGTCGGGGCACCCACGCCAGGGTTGAACTCAACGGGCGTGTGGCTCGACGTGAAGACGCGGTAAAGCAGATGCCCCGCCGATAGGGTGTCGATCGCTGGCTTGAACGGACTCGGGGGTGGTTTCACCACGAAACGGCCAGTGCGTCCGCCGCCACTGCGACAACACGGTCCGGATCCTTGATGAGGTAGTCCACGGGCCGGTCCCCGTCGAAGTAAGTCGTCGGCGCGCACAACCACTGCACGAGTCCCGCCTCCGACCATTCGTTGGCCTCCGCGGTCTCGCGCAGGCGGCCTATCACGGCGAGGGGTTGCCCATCGGATCCGAACTGGAAGCCCGGGTAAGCGAGATAGTTGCCCTGGCGCACGGCGAGTAGCTGGTTGTTGTGGTGCGCAGTGGTAGCGAGATTGCGCGGGGCACTTGACCGCGATCCCATCCGCTTGCCGGCTTCGGTGCTCGTCAGCATGCCGAACTCTGCTTTGATTCGCGCGTAAAGGTTGTGTTCGGCTTGGACGGCTCGGGCAATAGCTGGTTCCGTGTACACCGCGACCGATGCGAGGGCAGCGCCCAGGGCTTGAGCACTCTCGCGTACCCGCTGCGTAGCGATGGCGAGTTCCTCGACAGTGGTCATGATATCCATGCTACATGCACTTCATGCGCATACGGGAACTGCACGAATCGCACTATCGGTAGTTCACGAACTGCAGCGCCACCTCGAGGTCGGCCTTTTTCAGCATCGCGATGACGGCCTGCAGGTCGTCGCGGCTCTTGCTGGTGACGCGGACCTCCTCGCCCTGGATCTGGGTTTTGACGTTCTTGGGGCCGTCGTCGCGGATGAGTTTGGTGATCTTCTTGGCATTGTCGCTGTCGATGCCCTGTTTGAGGGTTCCAGTGACTTTGTAGGTCTTCCCGGAAGCCTGCGGTTCGCCGGCATCGAAAGCCTTCATCGAGATGTCGCGGCGGATCAGCTTTTCCTTGAAGACGTCGACGGCGGCTTTGACGCGCTCTTCGGTGGATGACGTCAGCTCGATCGCCTCGTCGCCCTTCCACGCGATCTTGGTGTCGGTTCCGCGAAAGTCAAAGCGTGTGGACAGCTCCTTGGCGGCCTGGTTGAGCGCGTTATCGACCTCTTGGCGGTCGACCTTGCTGACGATGTCGAATGATGAATCCGCCATCCGATCCTCCTTTGCTCTGGTGATTGTGCTCTGTCTACTCGCTCGTTGTAACCTGCTAGGCGGCAGGTTGCCCGAGCGGCCAATGGGAGCGGACTGTAAATCCGTCGCGAAAGCTACACTGGTTCGAATCCAGTACCTGCCACCACCAGGTGACGATGTTCCTTAAAGAAGTTTGGGAACACCCGTGTTGTACGCTGGTTGTCACAACTCGGGCAAACTTGACAGGCGAAACTTGCTGCACACGGGTGCACCAGGACGCTGATATTGCATCCCTGTCAACGGTGTCGCGCGAGGCCAGGACGGTTCGGTGATCCGGTCGCATGACCGGGCAGCGAGGTTCACAACGCCAGACACTATGAACAGCAGAAACAGTACCCGCAGGAAACACTCAGCAGCTAATCAGCCCCGTGCAAGCTGTGCATGCGTAACCCTGAGTGCAATTTAAAGAGAACTCGGCATGATAATTCAGTATCGGCTCTGTAGCGACCCGCGGTTGGCTCCAACGGGCCATGCGGCGAAGGTATTCCGCATCAATGCTGGCCAAGTCTGCTGTCTATGCATGGCGGGCGCAGAAGCTCGTTGCGTTCCGATGCCTTAATGCCGGTGGAGCATACGTAGAAGGCCAAAAGTTCGGCAACAGTGCAATAGCAAAGGAGGGAATCATAGAGTCCGCGTTCAGCGCGGGCGATAGATAGCTTCAATAATTAAACAGGTCGGTGATGGTCGCCGATCGGTGATGACTTCAACCAAACTGCAACACGTGGTTCGTTTCGAGTCTTGTAGTGCGATAGTTGTCGTGCCTGTGACTAGGACGTTTGTCACGTTCCGGGGCTGACTGCGAAACGGATGTCGCCACCAACCATGGGAAACTTCAAAATTGCCTCGGCAGGGAAGGGCTGATGAGTTATGAGGTTACTAGTAACGCTATTCGGAATTTTTGCCGTAATATATCTTGCCGCGCCTGCATATGGCGATGCTCCCGTTCCTCCTGTGAATGGTGACGACCCAGGCTTCCTTGCAGCTCTGCGTCAAGCTGGCATCACCTATGCGAGCCCAGATAAAGCTATCGCGTCAGGTAAATCGGTCTGCACGTGCTTGAATCACGGTGAGTCGGGCCTGGGGCTAGTCGAGGACGTGAAAACGCTTAATCCCGGGCTCGATATGGACAGAGCATCCGATTTCGCCATGATTTCGGCAAAGTTCTACTGCCCCCGTCAGCTCGCCAAGAGCTAGGTTGAAGCAGCTATGCCGCATCGCGGCGGAGAATGAGCGACCTGGCTGCTGGGGCCGACTGAACCAAAGCGTCGCCCTGTTGACCAGTTTGGTCGTCGGACGCGGTGGCCCACCTCCCAAGACAGCCATTGCCCGATAACTTACGAGCCCAGTTTCAGTCGAGTGGCTGAGCGGGAAGGCCGCCCGGGCGGCGAAAAGGTAAGGAACCGATCGTGAAGATTGTCAAGAAGGTTCAGCCACCTGCCGGATTAACCCGGTTTCTGTTTCGGGTTCCCATCCACGGTTATCGGCTCAGGCTCGGGTGGCTGTTCGGGAGCCGCCTTCTCCTGCTCAACCACATCGGCCGTGTCTCCGGCAAGCCCCGACAGACCGTCCTCGAGGTCGCCGAGCACGTCGGTGACAGCTATGTCGTCGCCTCGGGGTGGGGACCTACTGCCGCGTGGTACCGCAACATCTTGCACACGCCCGACGTCACCATCCAGGTGGGGACGCGAACGATACCCGTTACCGCCATACCGCTCGACGACGAGGAGGGAGCACAGGTCTTTGTACGGTACGGGTCACGGCATCGCACTGCGGCCAAGTACGTGCTTCCTCGTGTACTTGGATTCTCCGTAGACGGATCAGACGCAGACTTCCGCGCCGTCGGAAGACACTTACCCTTCGTCCGGCTCGTCCCGCGGGCAGATGTATAAGGTCAGACCGTTCTGCCCGGGACTCTCGGGACGACGTCAGCGATCGCGTGGCGGTTGAGCGCACCGTGAACGTCGCCCCTGCTCGGCGCGCGTGGTGGCCGATGGTGATAGGGCGCTGCGCCCCAACCACTTTGGCGGTATTGGTCACTGGAATCGTGGCCGCTGCAAGAGGATTCGGCAATTCCTTCCCGCCGCTGGTAACGGGCGCAAGCGACTCGGTGACTACGCGGTCGGGCTATCGCCGTGGCAGCCGCGCCGGCGCTCGGTTGCTCGGCGCTGCACCCCGCGTCTGCTTGATGTTCGTGGTCGCCCCGCTAATGGTCGGCACGTCTCTTACTGCATACCAACAGGAGAAAAACAATGCTGTATGAGTTCTGGCACAACTTCACGCACAACCTTTTCAAGCCGCTGCTGCTATTCTTCTACTTCGGGTTCCTGATCCCGATCCTCAAGGTGCGAGTTTGAGTTTCCGTACGTGATCTATCAGGGCCTGACGATCTACCTGCTGCTGGCCATCGGCTGGCATGGGGGTGAAGAGCTCGCCGAGATCGAGGCGTCCAGCATCGCCAACATCGGTCGGCTTCATGATGTCTGGGCTTCATCTTCGAACTTCTTCATCGGCATCTTCGCTTACTTCGCTGCTGAGCCGTATGACGACCGATGCGGCGTATTGACAAGGCGACGGTCGCCGGTTACTACGGATCGGACTCGGCCGGCACCTTCGCCACCTGTGTGGGCGTCCTCGCCGACCGTTGGCATCGCCTTCGACGCCTATATGCCCGTGATGCTGGCCGTCATGGAGATTCCGGGCTGCCTGGTGGCGCTGTACCTCGTCGCGCGACTCCGACACCGAGGGCATGGACGCAGCTGGGCTACATGCCGGACGAGCCCGGCTATGACCCCACCGGCCAAGCGTCGGGGTCGGTCCCGGCACAGCCGCGCGGCCCCCGCATAGCCAGAGCCTCGACGACCCAGCACGAACGCGGTGGTCGAACAGGAGCTGGAGCTCTCGCTGGAAAAGCTCGAACACGCCCGGACTGAGGAGCCCGACCGGAGCCACCCCACACGAAGGGCGCGAGGGTACCCGTCTCCTTCAAGCTGCTTCATGAAGTTTTCCTGAACCCCGGGCTCGTACCTCCTCTTCGGCGGCATCCTCATCGGCTTCATCAGCGGGCTGCAGGGACAGAAGGTCGTCGCAGCGACGACGACAAATTCTTCATCTAGCGCATTCCAGGGCGTGCTCTGCCTGTTCTTGCTCGAGATGGGCATGACGGCCTCCCGCAAGCTGAAGGACCTCAGGTCGGCGGGTCGTGGTTTCATCGTCTTCGGCTTGCTTGCGCCGAATATCTTCGCGACGCTCGGGATCCTCGTCGCCCACGGCTACGCCTATCTCACCCACGCTGCACTTCCAGCCGGGAACTTATGTGCTGTTCGCGGTGCTCTGCGGCGCGGCCTCGTACATCGCCGTCCCGGCGGTGCAGCGGCTGGCGATCCCCGAGGCCAGTCCGACCCTGCCGCTGGCCGCTCGCTGGGTTTGACGTTCTCCTACAACGTCACGATCGGGATCCCGCTCTACATCGAGATCGCCACGCATGGTCGAGCATTGGTTTCCGATCACCTAAATGCGCCTAGTACCCATCCAGCGTCATCGTGCCGCCATGAGATGTCAGCAAACCACCCGCGGCCCCAGTCTGAATTAGTACCGCCGCGGCCGTGCGGCGCGAACGCGCCTTTTGGGGCCGTGTCTAAGGCGGACCGATCCCGTGCCGTAGCCGTACCGGCAACGGTCGGAAATGACTCTGCACAGCCGATTCAATGTCGGGTGGTGTACGGGTCCGTTCTGTTCGTGCATTCCGACGCCGTAAAACTTTGGGGGATCGGATCATGATGCGAGCGTCTGCCGAATTTCGCTATAGATTGGAACGCGGATCCGGGGATAGTGGTGACATCGGTTTCTGTGTGGCCGCGTTCCGCTGCTCGGAAGTCGTCGCGCATGGTCGGCGCACGTACCTCTTCCAGGTCAGCGCGGCAGCAAAAATATAGAATGCCAAGAAGATCCAGTACGCTGGCGTATCTGTGCCGGTGCTCAGATAGGACTGGCGTAAGGCAAGGTTGATTCCCACGCCGCCGAGGGCACCGAACGCGGCGACGAACCCGATTACCGCGCCTGACATGGCTTGCGACCAGTGACGTCGATCGGCTTCGCCGACGTTGAGCCGGTGGCTGCGCGCCTCGAAGACCGAGGGGATCATCTTGTACACGGATCCGTTGCCGATTCCGGACAAAATGAACAGCGCCATGAAGCCGCCGATGTATCCGACCATGGTGGCCGTGGTCGTAGGCCCGGGGTTGTAGTCGTCGAGGGTGCTGGCGGTGACCAGCAGCCCGGTAGCCAGCCCCATGGCGGCGAATACCGCAAGGGCGACGCGGCTGCCGCCAAGGCGATCGGCGAGCCTACCGCCATATATGCGCGCCAGCGACCCCAGCGCCGGTCCAATGAACGCGAACTCGGCGGCGTGCAGCGCCGCCTGCCCATGGCTCTGCCCGGCAGCAGCGAAGTTGACCTGTAGTACCAGGCCGAAGGCGAACGAGAACCCGATCCACGAGCCGAAGGTGCCCAGGTAGAGCACCGCGAGCACCCAGGTGTCACGCTCGGAAAGGATCGAGCGCAGGTGGCTCACCTGAGTGGGATGCCGTAGGTTGTCCATAAATCGTGCTGCCCCGAGCGCGACAACCATCAGGAGCACGAGGTAAAGCCCGCACACCCAATACGGCTGCGACGGGCCGGCGACCGCAAGCACCACAAGCCCCACCAACTGGATCATCGGGACCCCGAGATTGCCGGCCCCTGCGTTGAAGCCCAGCGCCGAGCCCTTGAGCCGATGGGGATAAAACGAATTGGTGTTCGTCATCGACGCGGCGTAATTCGCCCCGCCACATCCGGTGAGCGCCGCACACACCAAATACGGCCACAGTGGCAGGCCGGGGTTGGCGAGTAACAGGATCGTTGCGGCGGTGGGGATTAGCAGTACCGCGATTGAGAACACCGTCCAGCTACGGCCCCCAAAGCGCGCGATGCCCAACGAGTAGGGGATCCGCAAGCATGCCGCGACCAGGGTGGCAACGGCGCCGAGTAGGAATTTGTCGCCGGCGGAAAAGCCATAGACATGCTGGGGCATGAACAACACCATCACCGGCCAGAGGGTCCAAACCCCGAACGCGATGTGATCGCAGGCGACGATCCACAGCAAGTTGCGACGGGCGATCGCCTTCTCACCAGCCTCCCAACTTCTGACGTCCTCAGGATTCCAGTCCGAGATGCGATGGGAGCGCGCCATTGGTTGCTACCTCTCCGTTGGGGGTGTTGTTGCGACCTGGGCGCAGCAAGGCGCAATCGCGCTCACTTCTTTTCAGCAGTCAGCAGCATGTATTCCCATCCCATGACGCCGTCTATCAGGTATTCGTGTGCGAGTTCGATGAGCTGGGCGTCCAGGGCGGCGGCCAGCACGGCGTTGTCGCCGATGGTGGCGAAAGCCTCGATCGTCGGGCCGTAGTGGTTCTTGAAGTAATGGTGGACGTCCTCTGGTGTACGGAATCGATCCACCGGCAAAACTTCGTGTTGTGTGCTGATGTCGGTGACGCGATCTCCCAACAGCCCGACGGCATAATCCTTGCGGCCCCACATTGCCGCCGGTGGCACGGCCGCCGACAGAGCGGGCCGATACGGCCTGATCGTGGCCAGCATCCGGCCGAAGAATCCATCGGGTGTCCAGCTGATCACGGCGATCGTCCCGCCGCTCCGGCACACCCGGATCATCTCGTCGGCCGCACACTGTTGATCTGGCGCAAACATCACGCCGATCGCCGACATGACGACGTCGAACTCGCCATCGGGGAACGGCAGGGCGTGGGCGTTGGCTTCTCGCCAGTCGAGTGCCAGACCCAATTCGGCGGCCCTCGCCTTGGACCGCTGCAGCAGCTCGGGCGTCAGGTCAGTGGAGATAACGGTTGCACCCGTCTTGGCCCCAGGAAGCGAGATATTGCCTGATCCGGCAGCGACGTCGAGCACGCGATGGCCCGCGGCCATACCGGTAGCGGCTACCAGGATCGGGCCGAGTGGGGCCATCACCTCCTCTGCCATCAGGGCGTAATCGCCCAATGCCCACACCGCACGATGCGTAGCCGCAAGCGTTTGGTCCCGGTGAATAGGCGCATCGATAGTCATCAAACCTCCTGAAAGAAAAGGAATTAGCAATGCGTGTCGACATCGTCGTCGTCGGTAGGCCGCGGAGACCGGCTCGGCGCAGCAATGATGCCCCCGGCTACAATGCATATAGGCAACAGTGTATGCATGCAATATTGGAAGTCTGATTAGACCTTGCTGACCGTCTCCTGTGTGCGGTGATGCCAGAGATGGCGGCGAGTGGAGGGGGACGCCCGATGGGAAATGTCACACCAGTTGACGAGTCGCTGGATGCGATCACGAATGCATTGCTTACCGCGTCCCGGTTGCTGGTGGGTATGTCTGCGCACTCACTCAGCATGGTCGACGAGAACATCACCATCCCGCAGTTCCGGACATTGGTGATCTTGTCGAATCGAGGTCCCGTCAACTTAGCCACATTGGCTGGTCTGTCAGGCGTCCAGCCGTCCGCTGCCGGGCCGATGGTTGACCGGCTCGTGGGCGCCGGCCTGATTGATCGTCTACCGCACCCGACGTCTCGCCGTGAACTGCTGATTGCCCTGTCCCCGCGCGGACGTGAGGTGCTGCGGCGGGTTGCCGTGCATCGGCGCCGCGAGCTGGCCCAGATCGTGGAGAAGATGCCGTCGCGGCAACGACGCGGTCTGGTGTGTGCGCTGACCGCGTTTACCGCCGCAAGGGGTGCGCGCGCCGACCACGTCGACGCGGACTTATAGGTCCGCCCGTGTACGTCTACATTTCGCATCTCTCGTTGATCCATGGGTGGCTACCGATTGCGGTGCAGCTGGTCACGGTGGTGCTGCTGATGTCCGCGATCGGCTGGCGATCACCGCGCTGGCGACTCCTGTGGCTGCCGGTCATGGTTTCCAGCGGGGTGGTGCTGGCGGTGTGGGCGCACTGGTACCTCGGCTCGCTGGGGGTGGCCAGTGATCCGTCGCCGCCATTGCTCTGGGTCTGGATCGCCGCGGCCACGGTCGCGGTGGGGGTAGTGGTGCTGGGCTGGCATGGCGCCGGGTGGTGGCGGCGCGGCGCGGCGGTGGTCGCGGTGCCGTGGTGCGTGCTCTGCGTTTCGCTTGCAGTCAACGGGTGGGTTGGCTATCTGCCGACCGTGTACGCCGCCTGGAATCAGCTCACGGCCAGCTCGCTGCCGGACCAGACCGATCGGGCTGGCGTGGCCGCGCGGCAGCTGACGGATGCGCGCCTGGCCAACGGGGTTGTCTTAGAGGAAGACATCCCGGCCGATGGGTCGAAGTTCGCCCACCGCCGAGAACTGGTGTACCTGCCGCCGGCCTGGTTCGCCACAAACCCGCCTCCCCGGCTGCCGACCGTGATGATGATCGGTGCTGACTTCAACACCCCCGCCGATTGGCTGCGTGCCGGCAACGCGATACACACGATCGACGATTTCGCTTCCGCGCACCGCGGTTATGCGCCGGTGCTGGTGTTCGTCGACGCCACCGGGAGATTCAACAACGACACCGAATGCGTCAACGGCCCCCGTGGCAATGCTGCCGATCATCTCACCAAAGATGTTGTGCCATACATGATCTCCAACTTCCGGGTCAGCGCCGACCGAGCCAACTGGGGCATCGTTGGCTTCTCGATGGGCGGCACCTGCGCCCTCGACCTGACGGTCATGCATCCCGACATCTTCAGCAGCTTTGTCGACATCGCCGGCGACGCCGGCCCCAACATGGGTTCCAAGGCGCAGACCGTCTCCAGGCTGTACGGTGGCAACGCCGACGCCTACGCTGCGTTCGACCCGACCACCGTAATCCTCAGACACCCGCCTTACAGCGGGGTATACGGTTGGTTCGACATCCCGGGCGCTCCCCATGCGCAGCACCGTTACATCACGGCCGCGGGTATCGGCGCGGTTGCCGTCGGCGCCCATGACGCCGTCGCCAATCCTGAAGGCCAAGACTTCGCCGCCAACTCGCTGTGCACCGTCGGCAGCGCACACGGCATCCGATGCGCCGTCGTGGCTCAATCGGGCAGGCACGACTGGCCATTTGCGGCCCAAGCGTTCGCCACCGCACTGCCGTGGTTGGCCGGAAGGCTCGGCACCCAGGGAGTGCCCCAGCTTCCGTTGCCCGGACTCAGGCCGGAAGCGGTCACACCCACCCGGACCGTCTCCGCAGCCGCACCACCGGCCGCCCTAACTGCGGGAAGATAGCCATTGCCCAATAACCAACGCGCCCAACGGTTCACGTTTCAGCTTTTGAGGCTCAGAACCGGGCGAGCCCACCCAGCCGCGAAAAGGAGGTAACCAATCGTGAAGATTGTGAACGACGTTCGCGCACAGGGCGGAATTAAACCGGCTCCTGTTTCAGATTCCTATCGGCCTTTGTCGGCTCAGGCTCGAGCGGTTGTTCGGGAGACGCCTCGAACTCGTCAGCCACATCGGCCGCGTCTGCGACCAGCCCCCAGCGGTCGTCTTATCGGCCAATGTTTGCTGAAGCTGGATGAGCGCCGCGGCGCGCCGGATCCTGAAATCGTCGGTGGGTGAAATGAGAACATCGGCGAACGGCAGACGGCCAATGGAGCAGGAGAACACGGATGCTAATCCGGTGCGGGTGCCGCGATCGATGTCCGACGCGGTGAGACGGGTGGCAGGCTGGCTGCGCGCGAATCGTCTCGGGTTGTTCTGTGTGGCGATCGTGGTGGGGGTTGGCGCCGGGCTTGGCGCGGTGGCATTCCGCTCCTTGATCTTTGGGTTCACTTGGCTGGCCACCGGACACACCGAGTTCGGCCAGCAGGGCTGGGAGGGCAGTGACCACGTGCACTGGCTGGGGGTCGGGTTCTTCGTGGTCATCCCGGTGATCGGCGGGTTGCTGTACGGGCCGTTGATCTTCCGCTTCGCGCGCGAAGCCCGCGGCCATGGGGTGCCAGAAGTCATGATCGCGGTGGCGGAGAACGGTGGTCGCATCCGTCCCCAGGTGACCGTGGTGAAGGCGCTCGCCTCGGCACTGTGCATCGGCACGGGCGGGTCAGTGGGCCGGGAAGGTCCGATCGTGCAGATCGGCGCGGCGTTGGCGTCCAGCCTTGGCCAGTGGGTGCGGATGCCGGAGAATCGGCTGCAGGTTCTGGTGGCCTGCGGGGCGGCCGGCGGGATCTCGGCTACCTTCAATGCCCCCATCACCGGGGTGTTCTTCGCCGTCGAACTTATCCTGCGCGAGCTCTCCGTCGAGGCGATCTTCCCATCATGCTCTCGGCGATGGTTGCGGACGTGATCGCCCCGGTCTTCTTCGGCTCCGCCCCCTTCCTCACCCAGCTCCCCGCCGGCATCGAATTGGACCACATCGCCAACTACCTCTTGGTGGCCCTGCTCGCTGCGATCGCTGGCCTGATCGGAGTTGTGTTCAAAATCGTCCTGTACAAGACCGAGGATTTGTGCGACCGGCGTGGCGTCACCGTCCGGATTGGGCACGGCCTGCGGTTGGCGGAATCGTGCTCGGCGTGCTGCTGCTCGCGGTGCCGCAACTGTACGGGGTCGGCTACCCGGTGATGTACGCCGCCGTCGCCGGCCACTATGCGCTGTGGTTTCTGGTGATCCTCGTCGCGGGCAAAATGCTGGCCTGCAGCCTGACCCTCGGAATCGGTGGTTCAGGCGGTGTGTTCGCGCCCTCGTTGTTCGTGGGAGCTACTTCCGGCATGGCCTTCGGGCTGGTCGTCCACCAGCTCATCGGCCCGGGGGTCGGGGAACCCGCCCTATATGCGATTGTCGGGATGGGCGCTGTATTCGCCTCTGCCGCACGCGCGCCGCTCACGGCGCTGGCCAGCACTGTCGAGATGACCGGGGACTTCACACTTACCCTGCCGGTCATGTTGGCCGTTGCCGTCGGCACGACCGTGTCCCGTGCGCTGTCCTACGGCACGATCTACACCACCAAACTGCTTCGCCGCGGCATCGACATCGACCGCCCCACGCCCACCCATGCGTTCGCCGAGCTCACCGCCGCTGACGCCATGCACCGCTTCACCGATCCGTTCGATCTCACCCGCGACGGAGACACGCACCGGGACTGGACGGCCTTGTTTGGGCCCGTTACCCGGGTTCGCGAACCACAGGCGCTATTCGCCAACGACAGTCTGGCTCAAGCCCTGCGGCAGCTCGTCCGCTACGGCCGTGATGGACTCCCGGTCATCGACACCGACGCCCGCTACGTCCAGGGCTGGCTGACCAACCAGAACGTGCTGCGCGCGGTCGCTACTTACCTCGCCGATGCCGAACCGGACATGGCCGCCAGTCGCACCGCCGCCAACTGGGCCGATCCGCACGCGGAAACCGCCGAACACGATATGCGTAGTCAGCTCGCCGGGTACCACATCGTCGAACGCACATTGGGGCCCGACTCGGCGGCCGTCGGCCGCACCCTCAGTGAACTCGACTGGCCAGCCGGTCACCTCCCGATGTCGATCCTCCACGACCGCCAGCTCGTCGAGGCCGACCCCACCGTCCGGCTCACCACGGGGGACCGGGTCAACATCCTCGTCCCCGCCACCTACCGTAATAACGTCGACAGCATCGCCATCGACAGCAGCGAAGCGGGCCGACCGACGCGGCCATCGTCCTCGAGACGTCGCGGTTAACACAGTTCTTAGGAAGTCGGCAGTTAAACGATTCGACAGGAGATGGCTCATGAAGGTTGCCATCAGTGGTGCCGGCATCGCCGGGCCCACTCTGGCGTATTGGCTGTGGCGTGCGGGCTATACGCCCACATTGGTCGAGAAGGCCCCACGGCTTCGCACCGGCGGGTACATCATCGACTTCTGGGGCGCGGGCTACGCAGTCGCCGAACTGATGGGTCTCACCCCCGCCGTCGAGGCGGCCGGATATGCCGTCCAAGAGGTGCGCCTGGTCGATCGGCGGGGCCGAAAGGTGGGCGGGTTCGCCGTCGACGGGTTCCGGCGCAACCTCAATGGCCGGTTCACCAGCCTGGCGCGCAGTGATCTTGCGGCACTGATCTACGGCTCGATCGACGGCAGCGTCGAGACCCTATTCAACGACAGCATCAACGGGATCGAGCAGCATGACGACGGCGTCCAGGTCGCCTTCGAGCATGCATCGTCACGTCGCTTCGACCTGGTGATCGGAGCCGGCGGCATCCATTCGCCGGTGCGCAGACTGGTGTTCGGCCCCGACAGTCAATTCGAAACCGACCTGGGTTATCGCGTGGCGGCGTTCGAAGCCGAGGCCTACCGGCCGCGCGATGAGCTGGTCTACGTTGCCTTCACCCAGCCCGGTCAGATGGTAGCGCGGTGTGCGATGCGAAATGACCGGACATCGTTTCTATTGGTGCACAGCGTCGATCACCAAAGCGGCCCCGACCCACACGATCTCGGTGAAGTGAAAACGCTTCTGCGCAAGGTGTTTGGTGCTAGTGGGTGGGAATGCCCGGCCATCCTGGCCGAACTGGATCGGGCTGACCAGGTTTACTTCGATCGGATCAGCCAGATCGCTATGGACGGCTGGTCGGCCGGGCGGGTTGCGCTGATAGGCGACGCGGCCTGTTGCGTGTCGTTGCTGGGCGGGGAGGGAACCGGGCTTGCGATGCTGGAAGCGTACGTGCTGGCCAGCCGTCTTACCAACGCTGCCGCCGACTACCGCCATGCGTTTCAGAGCTACGAGCACGCGCTGCGCCCACTCATCATGCACAAACAACGCGCAGCCCGCAGATTCGCCTCAGCCTTCGCGCCGAAGACCTCGCTTGGCCTGTGGACACGTAACCAGGCAAGCAAGCTACTAGACATCCCGGCCCTTGCCGACTGGGTCATCCGACGTGAGTTCACCGATGACACTGGGCTTTTGGACAGAAGAAACTAGAACAGGCAGCCCGGCGGCTCATACTTCGTCCCTGCCAACATCATCACGAGCCCCGGCCGCTGATACCCAGTCGCTGTAGGTCGGGCAGTCCCACACCTAGCAGCGGCCGTTCCGCCGACTTACACGACCGGCAATGCCGCGACCAGATTGCCCGGATGATCACTACTGCCAACAACTTTGGGCTGCACATGGCCTACAGTCGTCGCCCGCGCACCGCACCACGGGCAGGTGTGCTTGTCGCATTCCAAGATGCCTGCGCACAGCTGCCGCCCAGTGTCCGCCGCCGGCAAGTTGTCGCAACGTCCCGACGGGTCGCGCCTCAGCGCGGGGCACGACGCTGCCTGACACCAAGGCACGGCCACCGCCGAAATTTCATGAGGCCGATGATGCTTTGAGGGACCGATGGCAGCTCGGTCCCGTAAAGCGGAGCGCCACAAAGCGTCTGCCCCGCGGTTACTGCAGAGCGGCCATTCCAAATCGCTCCGGCAAATTAAATCACTTAGATTATAATGGCCAGCAGATACTATATTTATATGCAATAATTGCGCAGACGCATCACATGGAGGGGAGTTTACGGTGTCAACCATTGCATCAAATACGGCGGTGATCTCTCTTCGAGCTACCCGCCTGCTGGTTGTGGTCGTCGCGTTGCTGCTGGGCCCGCTGGGAGCGGCAACGGCCGCTCATGCCGACACTGGCGACCAAACATTCCTCGCAGCGATGAAGTCTGAAGGCATCACCGACCATGTGTCTCCCGCCCACGCGATCGAGGCCGCTCATTCCGTCTGCCAGAAACTTGACGGCGGCGAAACGCCTACCCAGGTGGCGAATGACGTGCTGAATAGCAGCAACATGCCGGCTTATCATTCCGGCTACTTCGTCGGCGCGAGCATCAAAGCGTATTGCCCACAGTACGAGCCTAAGGTCGCGGGTAACTCCTGACGGGTCACCGACCAGCCAAACCGCCAGTCACCAACCGAGGCCGCCGACCTTGGCAAACGGCCGAGCCACACTAACCCCGTCGTCAACGGTTCCTGAGAATTGATCCTTTGCGGTTCTCGGAAACTTAACCCACCATGAACCCAGTGGGGTAGCCGCGGTTGCGCGTCACATGCCTAGGATTCCCTTGGGGGGTGGGCCATTCCTGAAGTCAGGCTCACGCAAGGCTTAGTGCACTATCAGGACCGCGGCTCCGGCCCGTGTGTTCTGCTGGTTCACGGGCTGTTCGTCAACAGCAGCGTGTGGGACCAGCTAGTGCCGTTGGTTGAAGGACATGCGCGTTGTCTGATGCCGGACCTTCCTCTGGGGGCGCACAAGACAGCGATGAACGGCGCGGACTTGTCTGCGCCGGGACTGGCCGCCATGCTCGCCGAATTCATCGAGCGACTGCAGTTGACTGACGTCACCGTCGTCGGCAATGACACTGGCGGCGCCCTGTGTCAGATCCTGTGCGCTAACCACCCCGAGCTCGTCGGCCGGCTCGTGCTGACCAACTGCGATGCGTTCGAACACTTCCCGCCGAGGGTGTTCCGGCCGATTGAAGCAGCCGGAGCACACGTCCCGGGCCTCGTCGCGGGACTTGACTTGCTACTGCGGGCACAATCCGTGCGGCGTACTCTGCTGGCAGCTGCGCCCTTGACTATCCAGCCGCTGCCCGATGAGTTGCTCGCGGATTGGTTTGCGTCACTTCGCGACAGACGTATACGCATCGACCTACGTGCTGTGCTGCGAGGAATCTCGGCCAAGCACACGCTGGCTGCTGCCGAGCGTTTAAGAAGTTTCGATCGTCCTACGCTTATCGCGTGGGGCACCCGGGACCGCTTTTTTCCGCTGCGTGATGCCGAACGACTCGCTGAAATATTGCCGTGCTCGCGTCTGGAAAAAATCGAAGATGCCCGTACTTATGTTCAATTCGATCAACCGCAGCGGCTCGCCGACCTGTTGCTGGAACATGTGGGTTAGTCGCTGCGGTCTTTGGCGAGCAATTCGCGGCGGGCGCGGCTTACTGTAGGAGTCTCCGCTGTTGTCGCGTTCCACCGTCCTGCCTGGTTCTCCCGCTCAACCACATCGCTCGAAATGTGTAGGAGGACAACACCATTATGACCACCAACACCGAGCTCCGATAGCAACGAATCTAGACGCTCTCCCGCCAGGCCGTCGATGGCGGTATCATGCAGGTATATGCCTGTCCTCAGGCAATAGTATGCTATAGCGAGTATTGCTATAGAGCAGGAAAGGGCACACCGTTGACCACATCGACACCCGACGTCGGCGCGGTGAGCGTGCTACGCGGTGCCGTGGCCGGGCTCCGCGACATCAAGCGCGCGGTCGCCGGAATTGCCGACAGCCTCACCGCCGCCAGGGCGGCGCGGTGCGATCAGCTACTCCGCCAGCTCGGCGACGTCGAGGCGTCGGCTCACCGCTTAGCGTTCATTTGCGAAGCGGATCAGAGGTGCGCCCATCTGACGGACGCGCCGGTGTTGTCGACCCCGGAAGACGGGGCCGGTGCACGCTCGATTGGGGTGATCCACTCGGTGAATGCCGGCGATGGGCCGACACCGGCGGACTGCGCCGGCTGGTGGCATCAATGCATCCCTGGACGTGACGACAATGAAACCAAGCGCCACGGCTGCTTTGATGTCGGCGGCATGATGGTGGCACCGCTCCCATGCACACCACCGCTCCCGCCGGGTCCGGCGATCGAGCAAACCAATTAGACGTGGGAGCCGCTCTCCCCGGTCCCCGAGCCGGGCGGCCCGACGAGGCTCCCCGGATTGCAGCAGTAGCCGCCGCTGGCAGCGGACGGACCGTGGGTGTTGGGTTTCGACTACAGCCGGGCGATCGGCACTTGGCCAGTATCTTTTGCGCGTTGCTTCCCAAGCTGGCAGCGATGGACGGGGCCTGGCCATGCTGCACTTGCACCCCGCGGGCGCGGGCTGACAGCACTCAGTAGCCCTGATCACGACACCGAACACGGCTACGCCCCATATCGCACACCAATACACCGGAGGCGCGCTGCTCGGCATAACCCTCGGCCGGCATCGGGCGGTGGGCCGAGGGTCAGGGCAAGCCGCAAGGTGTGGGGAAACGCTGGCAGGGAATCCCACGGCCAGTAGCTAAGCCAATCCGAAGGCCGCGTAGGGAGCCACCCTTCGCCAAGGAGCTCGCGCTGTTGAGGGAGCTGGGTCTCCGCTAGGACGGTCCGTCAGCACCGCAATGATCGCCGACGCCAGGTATCGAGGAGTACAGAACGACCGCCGTCATGGCATCGCCTCGGCCCAGGCGATATGCCCTTCGAAGCCAAGCGATGTCGCCATGTCGCGGTAGCGATCCCGAGAGTGCGCGTATGCTGCGGCATCGCCTTGTGCCCGCGCCACGAGAGCGTGTAGCCGCAGCAGCCAGATGTCGCGCATCACCAGACCCTCATCGGCGGGCGCGGCCGCTAACCGCTCGATTGCCGCCTCGGCTTCAGTCACGTCGCTGTTGGTTCCGCGATCGAGCAGTGTCTCCACCAGAACACCCGTCGCAGGCGTGCCCCACGTCAGCTGTCCCTCGCGGAACAGATGATCGACGGCGGCGCGCATGGCCTGTATGGCCTCGTCGCGATCTCCACGCCGAGCCTTCTCGCGCGCCGAGTAGACGTTGACGATCTGCAAATCGCACAGGTTATGCCCCGGGCGCACAAGCGCTTCTCTGACCTCGGTCAGGAGCTTCTGTCCGCGGTCACGCAGCGCTGCCGTGTCGCGGTGCGCCAGCGCAAGGGCCAGCGTCATTCTTACGTAGGCCAACGCGAGGTCATCACTGGATCGTTCGGCAATCCCGAGGGCATCCTCGATCTCGCGCAACGCGGAGTCGTCGGGCCGCAGCGTGCCGGCCGGTATGCCCCCGGCGTAGACCTGGGTGACGACCATGGCGTAGGACATGGGGTCGGCGCTGCGGCCCATGGCCAGGCCGTGCCCCAGGTCGTCGCGCCATCCCGCATGACCCAGGGCACAGCGGGCACTAGCCCGCTGCGCGAAGGCTAACGCTAATGGACACCCCAGAGCGAAGTTGCCTTTAGACGGGTCACCGTCGGCGAGGTCGATGACCCTTTGTGACCACCGCAGCGCGTCGCACCACTCACCGCTTTCACCTTTGGCGTAGATGGCCACCATGGACAGCCCGACCGTCAAGGTTGCTTCGCCGATCGACTCGATGAGGGCCATGTGTTCGGATGCCAGCTGCGACGCCTCGCGGATGCGGGCCTGATACGCGCGATCGATCACCAGCCCCGCCATCCCGATGGTTAGTGACGCCTTGTCCCCGGCGGCGGTGCACAACTCCCGCAATTCCTCGAAGCGGTCAGCTGCAGCGCGCATATGGACTCGAGCGGTGGTCGCGCACAACATGGTGCGCGGCGCGATGCGCATGGCTACCCGGTTGGGGTCATCGGCGGCTAGGGCGTCGGCGATCCTTGTGGCGCGCTCCCAACTAAGTCGCGCCGCCGCGATGTCACGGTTGGTCGCCCACGTTGCGGCGCGCATGTGCCAGCCGTAGGCGGCGTGTAGATCACCGGCGGCCTGGAGATGTTCGGCGATCAGCGCGGCGTTCTCCTCGGCCGCGGCCGGGTCGGGGGATTCGATTGCGGCCGCGACGCGCCGGTGCAGCTCGGCGCGATCCGATCTGAGCTGTGCTTCGTAGGCCACGGTGCGGATCAGCGGATGGTGGAACACATACTCGGGTTGTCGGGTGAATCGGCTCTGTTCGATGAACTCGCCGCCGACCAGGCTCTCAAGGGCAGGATCAATGCCCAGCGTTTCCAGTAGTTCCCGGCTGAACCGTGAGCCGATGACAGCGGCTGCGCTCAGGGTGTGTTTGGCAGCTGGGTCAAGCCGGTCGATGCGGGCGGCGATCGTCGCCTGCAAGGTGGCGGGCACGCTGACCTCGCCAACATCGGCGATCGATTCGTAGGCGCTACGGTTGCCCCGTAGGACCCCGCGCTCGGCCAAGTCAAGCACGATCTCCTCGGCGAAAAACGGGTTTCCGGCGGCCCGCTCGGCGATCTTCTCGCTCAGCGCACCAACCGAGGGGCCGCGGCCAAGCAGCTCTGAAACCAGGGCTGCAGTTTCCGAATCACTCAGCGGCGCAAGGGCGATGGTCTGAGCACCGGCCACCTGGCTCAACGCCCCTCGGTATTCGGGGCGGTAGGTGACCAGCACCAGCGAGTGGGTCTGCGGGATCACCGTGAGGAACTCGGCCAGCATCGACTCGCTGACCTCATCGATCCAGTGTGCGTCTTCGATGACATAGACCGCTGGGACTTGGCGGGCCAACGAGGCGGTGTTGACCAGCGCGGTCAACCGCCGCCGCCGGGCGTCGGGATCGATCTTGGGCAGCTTTACCTCGGGGTCGGCGATGCCCAGCAGGTCATCGAAGAGCAGCAGGTCCTCGGGGTCTGCATCGGGCACCCGGCAGCGCACTCGGCCACGGGCGGCCGGGCCGTCCAGGCCACGCACGCCGGTGGCTGCCCGCAGCAGCCGCGCCACGACGTGGAAGGCGATGTCGGTGGAGTGTGATTCGCAGTGGGTGCTGAGCACCTCCACTTTGCGCCCAGCAGCGATGGCCGCCACCTCACGCACCAGCCGGCTCTTGCCGATACCCTGTGATCCCACCACGGTGACCACCGCGCCGTGACCGTCGATCACACGTTCCAGCAGGCCTTCGACGGCGGCCATCTCCCAGCGTCGACCGACTAGATTTGACTCAGCACGCCCGACAGCGCGATGCCCGTCCCCAATGCCCAAAAGCCGCTGGGCGGGCACCGGCTCGTCGGCACCCTTGATCTGCACGAACTCCGGATGACCCAGCACCGCGGAGTTCTCCACCAGTCGTGCGGTCGACGCGCTGAGCATCACCCCACCCGGCGATGCCACCGATTCCATCCGCTGCGCCATGCCGACTTGCTCACCGATGGCGGTGTACGCGAACGGTCCCGAACCGATTTCACCGGCGATCACCTCACCGGAGTTCAGTCCCACCCGCAACTGCAGCTCCGCGCCGTCGCGCTCTCGCACGTCGACGGCAAGCCGCTTGGTCTCCTCCTGAACGCCCAAGGCTGCTAGACAGGCACGAACAGCGTGGTCTTCCAAGGCGACGGGTGCGCCGAACACCGCCATGATGCCGTCACCGGTGAACTTGTCCACCGTGCTGCCGTAGCGTTTCACCACTGCCGCGCAGCGGTTGGCCAGATCGGTCATGATCTCGCGCAACCGCTCCGCACCCACCGCCGCAGCGATGTCCATGGAGTGCACCACATCGGCGAACAGAACGGTCACCTGCTTGTACTCCGCACGGGTGTCGTGCGCCGTGACCGGTGCACCGCAGCCGTCACAGAATCGCGCGCTCTCGCGCAACTCGGTGCGACACATGCGGCACGCGGCGGCTGCGGTCATCCGAACCTCCGCCGGTTCCGGCCCCCGGTCACCCGCTTCACCAGCATAGGGCGCTAGACGATTCGCAGAGAAGGTTTGATCAGTCGCCATTAGCGGCACGTCTGCGCGTTAAGTGGACGTATCGACAATCGGCGTGTGCCGCGCGGTAGTCACGTCCATGGTTTCACGCAGCGCGGGTATCTCGTCGAGCAAGCTGGCGAGATCATCGCGCTCGATACGCAGCACCTCGGCCGCCCCGGTCGTCGTTACGGTCGCAGAACGCAGTTTGCCAGGGCGGAGCACAGATTCGCCGATCACCTCGCCCGGCCCCAACACGGCAATGCGGTCCTGGCCGACGTACACTCCTACCTCCCCGCTGAGCAGGATGTAGCAGGCGTCTGACGGAGTCTGCTCATGAATCAGCGGCCACGGCACGGACGACGAAGTGTGACGTGCTGCTCGGACGAGACGCTCCAGCTCATCATCCGAAAACTTGTCGAATGCGATGAACTCGCGTAGCCGACGGGCGTCTTCCCCATGTGTTCCCTCCAACTTCATGGTGGGCTCCCGATGCGCGATGTGCGTCCAGGTGACCATGGCTGCCTCCTTGCGTTTCCCGCGATGTTCTTGCGAAGCTACGGCTGTCGCTTAAGGGCTCGCACGAGTAGTCGACTACTTGTTTTTCCGTGCTGCGCCTACGCGCGGCGCGTCAGCCCTGGCGGAGTTTCTGGCACGACTTGAGGCCGAACACGGCGACCCGGTGGCCGCATTCGATCACCTCACGCTGGCAATCCGCAACTACCACGACTCGGGCAACACCACCTCGATGCGTTGCCCGCTGGCCGTCCTCGCATCTCTGTTGAACCGGCTCGGACGCCACGAACCAGCAGCCACCATCGCTGGGTGCGTCTTCGGTCCCCTCATTACAGCGTGGATACCTGATTTCGGCATCGTGATTGCCCATGGTGACCTACGCATACGACCAAATCGACGAGGCCCGAACAGAACTCGAACACCCTAGTGAGTTGCGCGAGTCGCGTGTCCAACGCGAGAGCGGCGCAGCATCTCTCAATCGCCTTCAGCAGTCTGTTGGGCCAAGACACGGCACGGGGCATCTCAGGCGAGCCCTACCTGCGTGCTACCAGCACCCGCTACATGGGTTGGCAATGCTGGGCGTGGTCGCGGCGGTGCTGGCCGTGCTGGTGGGCGTGCGCCGGATGATGCGGTAAGCGCCGAACAGAAACGACCCGCACAAAGAAGCTCAGCGGCGAAAGACCACCCAGCGCATCGCGCAGTACACGTACGCCGCTTCACAAACGCCGGCCGTTATCCGCGACAGCTGGTAGTGCACGCCGACCGCCACCAACACAGTGGTCACCCCCAGGATGAAAGCCAGGTAGTTGACCACGACCACGACGACATAGACCGCAACCTGCGGACCGACCGGCGCGTGGGACTGAAAGTTGAAGGTGCGGTTGAGCACGTAGCTCAGCGCGAACGCGCACGCATACGCTGCCGTGACGGCGATCGGCACCGGAAGGTGAAGCCCGCTGTGCAGACCGGTCAGGATCATCAGATCGACGGCGAACGTCAGGCCATTGATCAGACAGAAGCCGAGAAACGTCGGCGCAACGGCCGAGCTGAGCCCGAATGGAAACCGACCAACGACCGCCTCACACCACTCGTGAAATCGGCCGGCCAGGCGTGATCGGCTGGCCCGCGATTCGGCACTCACACGGGTACGGTGACATGACCGGGTATCCGCCGGGTGATCAGTTGGCCAACTCTGCGCACCGCATCGAGACCCGCGGCTGCGCCAGGCATTTCAATCCGGCTTTCGGCTGTCTTGGATGAGTTACGGCCGCGGAGTTACTTCGAAAGCTCCCAGCTGCGAGCCAGGTGTTCAGGCAACTCGAACGACGCCCGCGCGCCACCTCGCTCGAGTTTGTAGATCCCGCGCAGCAGCTCGCGCATGAACGGCCGGACAAGGCCCGATACGAAGTCAAAGCGCCCGGAATCGCGCTTGCCCGGACGGCCAAATACGCGAACGTAAACCCAGTTGGTGATGCGCTGGAGCCGCTTGACCTCGCCCCCAAGATCAGACTGCGGCACGAGCAGCAGGTCCGCGGTCGTGTCGCCGATCAGGTGGCGGATCAACGGAGGGATTGTCTTGTCGAACTCCTGCGAGGGCGTCAGCTGGTCGAGCAGTAGAAGGAGCGCACGGGTCATGTGCTGCCCTTCGGGTGACGCCTTGAACTGCCTGCGCCGGATGAGGTCGACAAACGCATTAGCCTTAGCGACGTCGAATACCAATAGCTCATCGCACACGCCGAGCTGGTGTCCGATGACGTTCCATAAATGCAGGTACGCGTCCTTGTCCACGTCGGGCACTGGCGTGCCGAGGTGGTCCATCGGTTCGCCAACGACGAACCAGAAAACCAGCAGCGTCGCGGCCAGGTCCTCCTGGTTGATCGGTTTGCCCCAGTCGCGATGCCACAGGTCCGGCTGCTGTTTGCGGCGCTCTTCGATCAACAGGCGCACCGCCGCGTGCATCAGCCGAATCTTCTGGATGGTGCGCCGGCCCTTGCCGTTCTTCTCGAGGCTGCCAGGACTGAGCACGTCGAACAGGAACTGAGCGGTCTCCATCACCCGTCGGCGTGCGTTGGTGTCGAGCTGGGCGGTCAGGTACAACACCTTTACGGCTTTGGCGGCCGCGTACGCCGACGGCAGCGACGCGCAGAACAGGCACAGCGTGATCTCAAGACCCGCTGTCTCGAACAGCTTCTGTCCGCGTGCGATCTTGCTCATGTCGGCCCACGCAGGCAGGTCTACGGTCTCTTTCAGGTACTTCTGGACCTCTTCGGGCAGCTCCGCGGGAACCGGCTGATCGACGCGGACCAGCTTGTGCAGCACAGCATTGACCTCGCTGACACCGGCCCGCTTAAACACCGCCTCGACCGCACGGTCGGCCAGCGGATCGCCTTTCTGGCGCATCTCATTGAGCTTTGCGTTCGTCAACCCGGAGCTTGTTTTTGCGCGCGCCATGCGCCAAAGCATGGCAGATTTTCCGCTCTTCGCCGGGTTTATCTCGGGATGCATAAAATGCCGTAACAATAACGACCCGTGCAAGCGGTTGGCTTCGGTCCCGCCCCCGGTCAAACCACCAATGACCTTGGGATGACCGGTTATAGAACTGGTGTAGAAGTATTCGACGACGGTGCGATGCTTTCCTTCCAAAGGACATCAAATCGTCCTGGTGAGAGTTAGTGCCGAGGCTGGTCACAAGCGGCGCGAAGACGGATACCTCACGTTAGTCTTACGGATTCTTGTTGCCACCACATTTGTCTCGGAGTTGTGAGGACTGACCCGATGGTCGACGCGAATGACGAATTCATGCACGACCCAGGACCGCACCGTGTCTGGCAGGAAAGCTTCTTCTTCAGTTGGTTCGACGCCGAGTCGGACGCAGTGGGCTTGGCTCGTATTGGATATCGCCCCAGCAATCACACCGCTGACGCGTTGCTGTACACCATGCGAAATGGCGTGGTCGAGGGCGGCTACGCCAGACTCAACGCCCGCTACAGCGGTATCCCCGACCCCGGCCGCCTCAGCGTGGGGGCTCTGGAATTTCACATGAGCGAACCGATGTCGACGTGGCGGATATTGCTGCGGGGCCGCGACGAGGTGGACTTGACATGGACTGCGCTGCACCCGCCATACGATTTTCGCGCGGAAGCGCCTCCTGGGCAGTACCTGCCGCCCGGAATTGCCGATGTGCACATGGAGCAGTCCGGAAGGGTCACAGGCACCGTGAAGATGAACGGGGCGACTTACGAGATTGACGGTCTCGGTCAGCGAGACAAGTCCTGGGGGGACCGCGATTGGCGCACCATCGAGGGCTGGAATTGGATTCCGATGCTGTTCGGCCCAGACTTCACGATGAACTGCACCCAGCTGATCAACGGTGGGCAGGTATACCCCTGCGGCTACATCTTCCACGATGGCGCGAACCACGCCGTGAGGGAGTTCACCGTGGATTACGGATGGGCCGGTCTTCGCATGCCGAGTACGTCGCGGATCACGGTCACCGACGTCAGCGGCTTGCGGCTAGAGATTGACGGCGGCGCCACCGCCCAATCGTGTGTTTACCGAAAGGGTTTGGTGATCCAAGAGTCGGCGTCACGCTTTGAAACGACCGTCGACGGGCAGCGCCGCAGCGGTGTCGGGCTGACCGAGCACGCGTGGCACGGCGGTCCACTCGGCCTGCTGCGGGTGCTGCCGCGTCTGCGCCCAGCGATGCGCATGGTCATGCGATGATCGCCGAGCTGACGGGCGCCAGCCTGTCATGGCGTCGCTTCTGCCCACGCTATGTGCCCATCAAACTCAAGCGCTGTCGCCATCTCGCGGTGTCGATCCCGCAAGTGCGCATAAGTCGCGTCATTGCCGCGAGCCCGCGCCAGCAGGGCTTGTAGTCGCAACAGCCAGATGTCGCGCACAGCTAAATTGTCGTCGGCGGGCGCCGCCGCTAACCGCTCGATCGCAGCCTCGGCTTCGGCCATGTCAGCGTCGGTCCCGTGGTCCAGCATTGTCTCCACCAGAACACCCGTCGCTTGAGTCCCCCACGCCAGCAGCTGTCCCTCTCGGAACAGATCGTCGACGGCGGCGCGCATGAGCGATAGGGCGTCATCGCGATCTCCACCCCTGGCCCTCTCACGTGCCAAGTACACGTTGGCGATTGGCAATTCGCCCAGGTTGTGTCCCCGGCGCAGGAACACGTCGCTGACTTCGGCCAGGAGTGTCTGTCCGCGGTCGCGCTCCGGAGCCGTGTGGCGGTTCACCAGCGCAACGCCTAATGCCATCTGGGTGAAGGCCAGCGCGAGATCGTCGCCGGATTGTTCGGCGATGCGTAGGGCATCTTGGGTCTCGCGCACCGCCCGATCGTCGGCCATCAGGACTCCGAGCGGTATCCCCGGGTTGTAGATATAGGCAACGACCAGGGCGTATGACATAGGGTCGGCGGTGCGGGCCATCGCGAGGCTGTGCTGCAGGTCGTCTTGCCATCCGGGGCGGCCCAGGTAAATCCGGGCAAGAGCCCTCGTCGCGAAGGCGAGGGCGAGCGGAGATCCGATAATGAAGTTGCCTTTAGACGGGTCACCATCGGCCAGGTCGATGACCTTTTGTGACGACTGCAGCACGTCACTCCACTTGCTGTTCTCCATCTTGGCGAAGAGCAGCGGCATGGACAGCCCCACGGCCAAGGTTGGATCGCCAACCGACTCGGCGAGGGCCCAGGCTTCCGATGCCAGTTGCGACGCCTCGCGCATCCGAGCCTGATGCGCGTGATCCATCACCAGCCCCGCTGTCGCGATTACCAGTGACGCCTTGTCCCCGGCTGCGGTGCATAACTCCCGCAATTCATCGAAGTGGTCGCCTGCAGCATGCGCATGAACTCGCCACGCGATCGCGCACAACATCGTGCGCGGGGCGATGCGCATGGCTGTGCGGTACGGGTCCTCGGTAGGTAGTGCGTCGGCGATCTTTCGGGCGCGCTCCCAGCTCAATCGCGCGGCGGCGATGTCACGGTTGGTCGCCCACGTTGCGGCGCGCATGTGCCAGCCGAATGCGGCCTGCCCATCACCGGCGGCCTCCAGATGTTCGGCGATCAGCGCCGCATACTGCTCGACCGATTCTGGCTCGTAGGCTTCGATCATGGCGGCGAGCTGCCGATGCATCTGGGCACGATCGGATTGGAGTTGTGATTCGTAGGCTACGGTGCGGACCAGCGGATGCCGGAACGCATACTCGGCGCGTGGAGTGAAACGGACTTGGTCGATGAGCTCGGCGTTGACCAGCTCGTCGACGCAGGGATCTATGCCCAAGCGTGCCAGCAGATCGTGGCTGAATCGCGACCCGATAACCGCTGCCGCAGCAAGGGTATGTTTCGCCGCCGGGCTGAGCCGGTCGATGCGCGCGGCGATCGCCGCCTGCAGCGTTGCCGGCACGCCGACTGCCGCCACATCGGTGCGGCAAGCGTAGCCGCCACGCTGTCCCACGAGCACGCCGCGTTCGGCTAGCTCACGGGCTATCTCCTCGGCGAAAAACGGGTTACCGGCGGAGCGCGCGGCGATGAGATCGGCGACCGCACTGACGGACGGATCGGGGCCCAACAGTTCGGCGACCAGTGTTGAGGTTTCCGATTTGCTCAGGGGTACCAGTGCAATCGTCTGCGCGCCGGCAACTTGATGCAGAGCTCCGCGGTATTCGGGGCGATAGGTGGTTAGCAGCAACGAGTGAGTCTGGGGGACCACCGCTAAAAAGTCGGCCAGCATGGATTCGCTGGCCTCGTCGATCCAGTGCGCATCCTCCACGATGAAGATTGCCGGTTGGGTGCGGGCCAGCTGGGCTGTGTTGATCAGCGCGGTCAACCGCCGTCGCCGCGCGTCCGGGTCGATCTTGGGCAACTCCACATCGGGATCGGCGATGCCCAGCAGGTCGTCAAGCAGCAGCAGGTCTTGCGGATCGGCGTCGGGAACTTGCGCCCGCACGCGCGCTCGAGCGCTCTGATCGTCCAGACCACTGAGCTGTCCTACGGCGCGCAGCAGACGCGCCACCACTCGGAACGGGACATCGCTGGCGTGTGATTCGCAGAAGGTGAAAAACACTTCGGCGCCACGGTCTTTCGCAAGTTGCACGGCTTCGCGGGCAAGTCGGGTTTTCCCGATACCAGCAGGACCCGTCACGCCCACGACCGACCCGCGTCCACCTATCGACCGATCCAGCATCGCCGTCAGTGTGCCCAACTCCCACTCGCGACCGACCAACGTTGAATACGACTGACCGGTCTGCTGGCGCTGCGCGGCCACGCCGAGCAGCCGCCGCATCGTCACCACGTCGTCGCCTCTGTGCACCGACTCCGGCTCTCCGAGCACTGCCGCGCCCTCGACCAGCCGCGCCGTGGTTTCGCTGAGCACCACCCCACTGGGCGGAGCCACGGACTCCATCCGCTGAGCCAACCCCACCTGCTCACCAACTGCGGTGTAGCCAAACGCAGCCGAACCGATCTGTCCGGTGATCACCTCGCCGGAATTCAGCCCTATCCGCAGCCGCAGATCGACACCGTCGCGGCTATCGACCTCAACCGCCAGCTGCTTGGCCTCGTCCTGAATAGCAAGCGCCGCCAAACACGCGCGTAGCGCGTGATCCTCCAAAGCTGCCGGTGCACCAAACACCGCCATCATGCCGTCACCGGTGAACTTGTCGACCCTACCGCCGTAGCGCTGCACCACCGTGGACGAACGGTTGAGTAGCTCGGTCAAGATCTCGCGCCAGCGCTCCGCGCCGACCACTGTCGCGATATCCATCGAGCGCACCACATCAGCGAACAGCACCGTCACCTGCTTGTACTCCGCAGGCGCGCCCGACGCCGCAACTGGCCCACCGCAGCTGTCGCAGAACTTAGCGCTCGACCGCAATTCTGCGCCGCAGATCATGCACACCAAGGTGATCAGTATGCAGCACCACCGTTCCCAAAGTACCGACCGACAATACGTCGAAAGCGTATCGTCAATGCGCCCATCGCGCGTGAAATGCGAAGGCGGTATTTATGAGGCAAATGGAGCGCTGATTTCATGCCGCCCCATGATTTCCGGCGATTCATGATGCGAGATCGCCGAACCGCCCAGCATTACAGGCGTGGCGCAGTTCACTGGGTGCGCTGGAGCGCTCAGCAGTGGGGAGCCCAGCACCTCTGGTTGGGGCAGTAGGTCGCGTGTGCGATGTTGACCATCGATCCGACGTCTCCCAGCGTGACGCCGTCCGGGTCCAAATTGGCGTGGACGTGGTTGGCGATCTGCTGTGGCGTCCAACCCCACCCGAGATCGTCGCAGACGAGGTGTGCCACACCGATGAGGGCTTCGTCATGTCCTGGCGGCCAGGTGATTCCGACGCCGCGTAGTTGAGCGAGGTAAGCGTCGTTAACGGGGTCGGCAGCCGCCGTCGCGGCATTAGTTACCAGGGCGGCGCCAATCATTACGGGGACGGTTAGACCGGCCAGCCAGCGGAGTGAGGACATTTTGATCAGGTTCCTTTCTTATTTACGGTGGCGTCATTCTGCGGCTCCAAAGCGGCGCAAGTGTTAAAAATAGCGAAAGCTCAGAACAACTAATCCATAGACGATTCAAAGCGAGCTGAACCGCATTCTCAGAGTTTGTTTTGAATCCTGGCTTCCGCGACGGCGGTGAGGACGGCGCGTCCACCGGGGTCCTCGGCGGTGGAGGGCACCACCGCGACGCAATCGGCGCCCGCCTCGTGGTAGGCGCGCAGGCTCTCGGCGATGCATCCGGTGGAACCGTTAATGCAGATCTGCCCGAGCAGTTCTGCGGGGATGTGGTCGGCCAGTTCCAGGCGGCCGGCGCCAGCGCGGGCGCGCCGGACCAGGTCGCCGTAGCCGAGCTCGCAGAACATCTCGCCGTATCCGGGCGGAGCGAGATAGACCGCCAGCTGTGCCGCCAATTGGCGTAGCGCCGCTTCGCCGGGTTCGTATGCGGCGGGGACCCATACCGTCAGGCTCGGCGGCGTGCGGCCGACCTTGGCGGCCTCGCCGTCGATGGTGGCGCGCACCTGGGCTACCCGTTGGGGCGGAACGAGATTCAGAACGACCTCGTCGGCATGTCGTGCCGCCACGCGGGTGATTGCGGGTCCGAAGGCCCCGACCGCAATGCGGGTCTCGGGCCTCGGCCGCCGCAGCCGGAAACCGTGACTGCTGACCTGACGGCCGTCGTAATCGCTGCGTTCACCGGCGAAAAGGCCGCGCAGGCATTCGATCGTTTCCCGCACGCGCCGCGGAGCGTGCGCCCAGTCGCGGTCGTGCCAGCCGGCCACGATCATGGGGCTGGAGGCGCCGAGCGCGATGTCGACCGTCGTCCCGGTCAGCGATGCGACCGAGCTGACGCCGAGCGCAAGGGTGACGGGGCTGCGCACACCGACCGCCAGCGGTCCGAGTCGCAGCGGCAAGCCGGGCGCGCGATGACCGATCGCCGTGGCCAACGCGAAGGCGTCGTAGGTCACCATCTCGCCAATCCACAAGGCGTCCAACCCGACATCGCTGACTGTTCGCGCGACGTCGAGGGCTTCCTCGTCGGGCCGATCCAGCCAAAACGGCAGAACGGCCTCGACCCGTGTGTTGCTCACAGCGTCGTAGCGTCGGCGCGCTGGCCCAGTAGGATCCGGCCGGGCAGCTCGCGTGACGCCTCGTTGACTTGGAAGTGGGCGGTCGCGGTGAACGCGTCGCGGAACCGTCGCTGCAACGGCGAGGTGTCATAGATCGCGCTGCCGCCGGCGAGGTCGTACATGGTGCGGACCACGTCGGCCGATGTTCGCGCGGCGTGGGTTGCAGCGAGGCGCAATCGATTACGCAGTTCTATGGCGGGCTCCGCGGTCTGACTAGCTTGCCAGGCGTCTTCGATCGCCTGATAGTAAAGCGCCCTTGCCGCGCTGAGGTCTGCCTCGGCGGCCGCGACCGCCGCCTGCGTGGCGGAACGTTCGGCCAGTGTGCGGGTCGACCCGAGGCCTCTCTTGCCGCCGGCCAGATCCACGAGGTCGTCGATGGCCGCGCGCGCGTTGCCCAGCGCCGGCGCGGCGACCGACAACGCGAAGAAGCCAAACGGCGGAAAGCGGTACAGGGGCCGGTCCACGACGGGACCGTCGAAGATGGACAGGACCCGGTCGGCGGGCACGAAGACTTCGTCGGCGACGGTGTCCTGGCTGCCGGTACCCCGCAGTCCCAGGGTGTGCCAATTGTCCAGGAGCTGAAGGTCTTTCGTCGGCAGCGCGACGACGGATGGCACAGCCGCTTCGTCGACCATGCATCCGGCGAATAGCACGTCCGCATGGCAGATGCCGCTGCAAAACGCCCAGTGTCCCGAGACCACGACGCCGCCGTCGACCGACCGCCCCCTACCGCGCGGCGCCCACACGCCCGCGGCCAGGCCGCGCCCGCCGCCGAACAATTGGTCGCGGCTCGACGGCGGGAGATACGCGACGAGCAGGGTGCTGGTGATCCCGATCGCGACACACCAGCCCGTCGACGCGTCGCCGCGCGCTAATTCCTCGGCCGCGCGAAGTCCAACTTGCGGCGGCAGTTCCAACCCGCCTGCCTCCGCTGGCGCACCGGCGCGCAAGAGCCCGCTGTCGCGCAGCATCTGCAACAGCTCGTCGGGAAGGCGTCGCGCGGAGTCGATCTCGCCCCACATCTTTGAGGCAGCGTCGGCGATACGCCGGACGGTCACCTCGATGTCGTCGTAGCCGGTGGTCATGGTTCATTGACGCTACCACTATCGGTTCAGTAATTGAACCGGTAAGCTGATTGAACCATGGCGACTCCAACTGATCTGTCGCACCGCTTCGACGGCGAGTCCGTCGGCCGGGCCCTCGAGCTGGTCGGCGAGCGGTGGACGCTGTTGATCCTGCGGGAGGCCTTCTTCGGGGTTCGCCGCTTCGGTCAGCTGGCGCGCAACCTGACTATCCCACGGCCTACTCTGTCGTCGAGGCTGCGGATGCTGGTCGAGGCGGGACTGCTGGACCGGGTGCCGTACTCGCATGACCCGGAGCGCCACGAATACCGGCTCACCGCCGCCGGCCGCGATCTATTCGGTGCGATCGTCGCGCTCATGCGATGGGGCGACGAGCATCTGCCGCACCCCAACGGGCCGCCAATCGTGCTGCGCCACAATGACTGTGGCCAGCTTGCCGATGCGCGGCTGACCTGTGCGCACTGCGGTGAGGCAGTCACCGCACAGAACGTGACGCCCGAACCCGGCCAAGGCTACACCTGAGCTTCGGTTCGGCTTATGGGTCCTTTTCGCTTCCTTCACCTGGCGGCCGGCGAATCGTTGATTCACGCCGGGTGCAGGCTGACGGGAATGCCGGAATAGCGGACCATGCCGGTCACCACGTCGATGTCGTCTTTGTTGGTCAGGCGGTTGACGTTGGCCTCGTGGTGGCCGTGCGGAATCGATACCGCTCCGCGCCGTATCGAATCGTTGATCTTCGCGAGACCGGTCAATTCCCCGTTCGCGCTGCGCACCGTAACCCGTTGGCCGTCCACGACGCTCGCGGCGGCGCCATCATCGGGATGGATGAAGATCTCGGGGGGTTCGCCGAGAAAGTCGAGCTGTCCATTCAGCTTCTTGCGCTGCCGGCGCGGCACCATCACCAGCGGCGCGGGAGGCTCGAGGGCGGCGAGCTGATCGACCAGCAACGGTGGTGCGAGCCGCCAGCCGCCCATCCGCGCGATGTGATCGTCGACCCACGGCGCCGGCAGCTCTTGTGGGACCTCCGCCCAACCCGTGGCCGCCACTTCGTCGTATTTTGTCCGGGCACCGGCCAGCAGAACGGCGAGCACGTCGTCATCGGTGCTGCTGTCGGGGTCCCCAAGGGTGCCGAGGTCGTAGCCGAGCCGCCGCCCCAGTTCGGCGAACACCCACCACATCGACCGCCGGTCGCCGACCGGTTTCACGACGGCAGGGCTGTATTGCACGGATACCCGCGCACTCAAGACGTCGTGAATGGTGATATCCGGCCGTTCCAACGGATCCTTGGTCGGCAGCACGTGGGTGGCCAGCTCCGTGGTCTCGTTGTTGATGATCTCGGTTGTGGCAAAAACTTCGAGGCTCTGCAGCGCGGGGATCAACTTCCCCGTCTCGGGCATACACGTAATCAAGCTGCCGCCCACGTTGATCAGGGCTCGAATGTTTCCCGCTTCGATCTCATCGGGTAACACGGCGCAGGGCCATTCGTTGATGAACGCCTGCGCCTCAGGCCGGCTGCGTGGACCGGGGCCGAACGATCCCTCGATCGGTGTGATCGGCAACAGGTCACCGAATACCTCTAATTGATAGGCGAATCCGGGATGGAACCAGGTCCCGCCGGGGCGGTTCATCGCGCCGGTGAGGATCATCAGTACCCACGCCAGCCACTGCGTGACGTTGGCCCGATCGGCCGTCATGGTGACGCCGGTCCCGGTTTCGATCGCGACGCACTTGGCAGCGCGCACCGCCGCGCACAACCGGGTCAGGTCCGCCTCGGGCACATCGGCAAGCCGCGCGGCGTGTTCGAGGGTGAACGGCTCGACCGCAGCCGCCAGCGCCTCGATGCCCTGCACGGGCACATCGGTCTTCATGCCGTCGCGCATGATCTCGCGAACCAGATACGCCAGCACCGCGTGGTCGGTGCTGGGGCGCGGCGCCAGATGGCCGGTGGCCAATCGCGCGGTCTCGGTGCGCCGTGGATCGATCACCCATACCTGGCCGCGTTTGGCGATGTCGCGCACGGTGCCGGTCGGATTGGGCATCGAGATCGCGTGACCGTGCGACACAACGGGATTCACGCCGACGAGCAACAGAAAGTCGGCGTTGTCGAGGTCGGTGCGGCCGGACAGCCCCATGAATCCGCCCACCAGATCCGAGACCAACGGCTTGGCGGTGCCGTCGATGGTCAGTGGGCTGAACTTGGCCGGAGTGCCGATTGCCGCGTGTAAGGCTTCGGCCATCCGGAAGCCGGCGCTTTCCATGGTGGAGAAGTAGAAGGCGACCGATTCGGGTCCGTGCCGGTCGATGATGTCCTTGAGCCGCGCGCCCAAGTCGTCGAGGCACACCTGCCAGGTGGTGTCCTGCAGTTGCCCGGCGATTCGCATTTGCGGTCGTTCGAGACGGTCCGGGTGGTGGTGCAACTGCCCCAGCGCACGGCCCTTCTGGCAGGTGTAACCCTGCGAAAACGGGTGGTCTTGGTCGCCGCGAACGCGAATCACCTCGTCGCCCTCGACGTCGACGAGGATGCCGCAAACGGAGGTGCAGATCCGGCAGAAGCTACGCACCGTTTCCATAGACCGATAACGTACTCTCGCTACCAGAGAAGCACCATCACAATTCAGAGAATGAAATGCCGTTTTTGAGAATGCCGCTTCCGTAGGTGCTTTCAGTCGTCACGCTGGCCACATGAGTACAGCCCGTCATCCTTTAAGCGATTCTGAAATGCGATATCGGGCGGTTCAGGCCCAAGGCCCGGGGTAATGTCCGTCCTCGTCTTGTACCAGCACGATCTGCTTGCAGTCGCCACCGTTGGACGTCGCTGACTCGCCCCGACACACCAGCGTCCAGCCGGTGATCCGCCCGAACGGCCGAACAGCCCAGTTGTTCGCGACCTGATTAGCCGCGGGCAGGGCGATGACCGACAGGGTGCTGTTGCTGTACGTCACATAGAGACGATCGTCGAAGAAGGACAGTCTGGAGATGGCCATTTTGGTGGCTTCGTCGCGGTTCTTCTGCAAGTCCCACTGCTTCGTGTCCAAGTTCCAAACTCCGAACCCGAACTGTGAATTATTCGAACCGCGACCGTCGATGAACAGTTTTCCGGCCGACAAGCTGGCGACCAAGTCGCCACCGGAAATCCGTTCGGAATCGCCAAACTTGATGAGGGACTTGGAGTTCAAGTCGTAAAACATGGTCGACGCGATCGGCGGGTCGTAGGAATCCCAGTGCGTGAGTTTGACCAGTTTGTCCGGCCCTTCCGACAGCTCGGCGTCGACGCTCCAAATGTCGTTGTCCTGAAATATCGGTTCGCCCGTCGGGGCGCGCAGCTCGGCTCCAGACGTCTTGCCGACAGCGGTATTCCGTTGGAACGAAAGAACATCCTGCCAAACCTGGCCTGGCTGGGGATCGTTCCACAGCATCGACAGGTCGGTATTGGACATAATCACGGTCCGGGGCGCCGCCACCGCGCCGTGGCCGTCGGTGAAGGCGTTGACCAACGCCACGCCACTTCTGGTCGCAGAGAGCCGCCATTGGTTCGCCGCCGTCAGCTTCAGGTCGGCAGTCGGCGGTTGAAGTTCTTTGGTGGCCAACGGCCGGCTCGACTTGAGATCGAATAAATACGCGGTCGTCGTCGTGACTTCGGGTGCGGGTGCTTGCGCCGGTTTAGCGGTCGTGATCAGGTAGACGACTTTCATATCTTCGACGCTGTTCGACAGCGCGCACATGGCACCCGTGATGTTTTCATCGGCGGGAATCATCGGCATATCGGGCGAAGCGAACTGCCCCGTTTTCGGATCGAACACTTTCGGGCGGATGTCTTCGAGCGCCGACTTGCCCACGGTGAATTCTCCGGGGCAGCCGAAATAGGCGGTCCCGCCGTAGCTTTTCCAATCTTTCGCTAGCGGGCTCGTCTCGGTAGGCGGCGGGACGACCTTACTGGCGGCGGGGCTCGGCGGAGCGTACGTGGTCGATTTGGCCGCGGGCGCGGACGGGGGCGCACTCGTCGCTGAACAGGAGGCCGTGAGACAAGCGGCCAAAGCAAATATTGCAACACTGCATTTAGACATCTGAGCCCTTAGTGACATACATCAGTAAGCCCCCCGCTAAGACCCCGAAGAATGAGCCTAGAGGTGTTCGGCCCCTGCCGCGACTCGGGGCGGCGTCAGCCCCACGTGATAAACCGGGAACCATGACAGCTTTAGCTGAGGAGACGCGTTGGCTGGACGCCACCGACCAGGCGACGTTGGTGGCCAAGGGCGAGGTGACTTCCAGCGAGCTCCTGGAGGCCGCGATCGAGCGGATCGAGCAGTCGAACCCGGCGCTGAACGCCGTGGTCATCGAGTGGTTCGAGCACGCCCGGTCGATTGCCGCGGATCCGAATCTGCCCGCCGGGCCGTTTCGCGGCGTTCCGTTTCTGCTGAAGGATCTGTACACGAGTTTCGCTGGTCAGACCCTGTCCAACGGCAACATCGCGCTGAAACGGGCGGCCAAAATCGACACCGCCGACACCACGCTGGTCTCTCGGTTCAAGGCGGCCGGGCTGGTCATCGCCGGGCGGACGAACAGCCCCGAGATGGGCAGTCTGCCGACGACGCAGCCCCTGGCCTGGGGGGCGACCCGAAACCCCTGGGCACCGGACCGTACGCCGGGCGGGTCCAGCGGCGGTGCGGCGGCTTCGGTGGCCGCTGGGATGGTTCCGTTCGCCAACGCGTCGGACGGGGGCGGCAGCATCCGCATCCCGGCTTCGTGCTGCGGGCTGGTGGGTCTCAAGCCGAGCCAGGGCCGGATCACGGTCGGGCCGGCTCGCGCCGAATCCGGGCTCGGGGTGGAACTGTGCGTCAGCCGCACGGTGCGCGACACGGCAGGACTGCTCGACGCAGTACGCGGGCCCGGCGTCGGCGACACCGTGATCGCCCCGGCGCCTCAGCGGCTCTACCTCGACGAGGTCGGCGCTGATCCTGGGCGATTGCGCATCGGGCTTCTCGACGTCCATCCGCGCGGCGAGTTCCTGCACGAGGACTGCGTCGCGGCAGTGCGCGCCACGGCGTCGATGCTGGAGGGGCTCGGGCACATCGTCGAGCCGGCGTGGCCGGCGTGTCTGGCCGACGCCACGTTGCCGCGGAAGTTCATGGCGCTGTGGGTCACGCAGATGGCAATGGCGGCACGCGAATTCAGTGCGAAGATCGGCCGTGAGGTGACTGCGGACGATATCGAGCCGGTGAACTGGGTGCACATCCAGCAGGCGCGGCGGTTGACCGCCGTCGACTACGCCGTCGCCGAGGCCGAGGGGTGGGCATTCCGGCGGGCGCTGCAGCAGTGGTGGGCTGACGGGTGGGATCTGTTACTTACGCCGACGGTGGCCGAACCGCCGCCGCTGCTAACGGAATTCGAGAACGATCCCGATCATCCGACGGCGCCACAGCGTCGGGCCGGTCAGTTCGCCGCCTTCACGCCGCCGTTCAACATGAGTGGGCAACCGGCGATCAACCTGCCCCTGCACCGCAACGCCGAGGGCCTACCGATCGGAATCCAGCTCGCCGCCGCCTACGCGCGGGAGGATGTCCTCATTCGCGTTGCCGCCCAACTGGAATCGGCGCACTCCTGGGCGTCATTTCATCCGGCGATCGCCTGAACCGGTTGCCTTTTCTTCGGTGGCCTCGTGTCGTCACCCGCAGTTACTCCGAAAGGGGCCGCCACCCGCGCGTTTCTGCTGCAGATCGCGGCCGAGGTGTTCGCTGAACGCGGCTATGCCCAGACCACGATGGCCCAGCTCATCATGCGCAGCGGATTGAGCAAGGGAGCCTTTTACTTTCACTTCTCCTCCAAAGAACAACTCGCCCTGGCCGTCATCGGGGAGAAGCAGCGGCAGTGGATCGATTCGGTGCTGCAGGCGATCGGCAGCGAGCCTTGCGCTTTCGACCAGCTGCGTGCGGTCGCCTCGGCGTTGGTGAAGGTTCACCGGGATCCCAGTGCTTTCAGCGTGTCTCGGCTCACCCGCGACCTGTCCCGCGTCGACAGGGTCAGCGATGTGGTGCGCGGTTACCTGCGCACCTGGATCGGCCTGGTTGCCGGACTGATCAGAGAGGCCCAAACCGAGGATGACCTGCCCGAAAGCATCGACGCCGACGATCTTGCCGCTGTCTGGTTGCCGCGACCGACGGGCTGAAGGATCTCGGCGCGCTGATCGACAGTCCGGCACGGGCACGCCGGGCCAACGAACGGCGCATGGAGACGTTGGTCACGTTGGTGGACATTCTCAGTTCGCGCCGGTGACGTCGATTGTTGGTTGAGCACTGCCGTGCGCTAAGCTATTGACAACTGTTGGCGTCACGACAAGCCGACACGTCGTGGAACGCTTCTTCATCCTCCGCCGGTGCGGACCAGCACCGAATTCAGATGATCCGTGCACCCGCACTACTCGTAACGCGGCGATCGATTTTGCCCACCGGCAATCTCGCCATTCCCGATGCCGGAAAGGCACCGAAAAATGACTGCAGAAAAAACCTTCGCCGATCTCGGCGTGCCGCCGGCACTGATCAGTGTGCTAGCGGCGCGTGGGATCACCCAGCCGTTCCCGATTCAAATCGAGAGCCTCCCGGACACCCTCGTCGGACGTGACGTCCTCGGCCGCGGCAAGACGGGCAGCGGAAAGACGCTCGCGTTCGCGATTCCGTTAATCAGCAGGCTCTCTCACAACAAGCGGCGTGCGTCGCGGCCGTCGGGTTTGGTGCTGGCACCCACCCGTGAGTTGGCCACCCAGATCGCTGCGGCGCTGGAACCGTTGGCAGCGGTCTACAACCTGCGGGTCACGACGATCTTCGGCGGTGTCTCCCAAACCCGGCAGGTGGCCGCACTCAAATCCGGCGTCGACATCGTGGTGGCCTGTCCGGGTCGGCTCGAGGATCTGATGAAACAACGGTTGATCAGCCTCGACGCCGTGGAGATCACCGTCATCGACGAAGCGGATCACATGGCTGACCTCGGGTTCCTCCCGGGCGTCACGCGCATCCTGGCCGCCACACCGAGGGGTGGCCAGCGGCTGCTGTTTTCCGCGACCCTCGACAACGGAGTCGACAAACTCGTCACCAGGTTTCTGCAAAACCAGGTTCTGCACTCCGTGGATGAGCTGAACGCGCCAGTGGACGCAATGACCCATCACGTGTTCCACGTCGCCGGTGTCGACGCCAAAAAGGAGCTGGTGCATCGGCTCGCCTCCGGCACCGGACGCCGCATTCTGTTCATGCGCACCAAACACCACGCCCGCAAGCTCGCCAAGCAGCTCAACGACTCCGGGATTCCGTCAGTTGACCTGCACGGCAACCTGTCTCAGCCCGCGCGCGACCGCAATCTCGCCCTGTTCGCCGAGGGCAAGGCCAAGGTGCTGGTGGCAACCGACATCGCCGCACGCGGCGTGCACGTCGACGAGATCGAGCTGGTCGTCCACATCGATCCGCCCAGCGAACACAAGGCCTACCTCCATCGGTCGGGGCGTACGGCGCGGGCCGGAAACTCGGGCGACGTGGTCACCGTCGTGTTGCCCGAGCAGCGCAAGGACACTCAGGCGTTGCTGCGCAGGGCCGGTATCCATGTCACCCCGCAGGTGGTGGCCGCCGATTCACCCGCCGTGCACGCGCTGGTGGGTGAGCCCGCTCCCTACCAGGCTCCGGCCGCCAAACCTGCTGTGCCGCAACGTTCTCAGGGTCGGCCTGGTGGAGTCGCCGGCCAACGTCGTCGTCGCTCTAGCCGCCCGCAACGAAGTGCTCGGTTCGAGCGGGCGTAATGGGGTAGCGTCCCCGGTGGACGGGGAGGCACATTCATGTTCGGCCGAATCGTCGGAACAACGCGGGCGAACTATGGGGCGCGACGTGTACACTGCCAATCGGATGTTTTTGGTTCATCCGCTGAATGAAAGAAGTTAATTTAATGACACAGGGAACTGTGAAATGGTTCAACGGCGAAAAAGGCTTCGGGTTTATCGCTCCTGACGATGGCAGCAAGGATGTCTTCGTCCATTACTCCGAGGTCCAAGGCAGCGGCTTCCGGACACTGGAGGAAAACCAGCGTGTCCAGTTCGAGATCGAGCAAGGTCCGAAAGGTCCCCAGGCCGTCGGAGTGACTTCGGTCTAGCCGGCCACATACAACTGTTGGGCTGGTGTGGCATGCCACACCAGCCCGATGGTATTTCTAAGCTGTCCCTAGTCCTTGAAGGCCAGTCCGCGGTTGTGCAGCCCTGGCGGTATTGGGCTTTCGGCGGCTTAGACGCTAAGCGTTCGAGTTGTCCATGATGCGCTTTCGACTTGCGCAGCACGCATGACTAGGTCGGCGGTGTGAAACACCTGGCTGTCTTGCTCTGTATTCGGAATGGGTACAGCGGCCGCCCGCCTTAAGATCATCCAGCCAAGGGACGGCGCCGTCATGTGTGGCACTACCAGTAGCTTCGCGCGATGACGAAGACCGCCGATCGCCATGATGCGTTGACGTTGGTCCCGCCAACCCGGCATCGACTTCCCGCCGTAGCTCATCGAGTTCAGATCATCCGACCGTTCCGTCGACGACCAGTTGATGCCGATGTGGTTGATTTCGCCCAGCGGTCGATGCAAAGCCTCGATTAGCTCGGGTAGCTCACGTGCGACCGAACCCGTGCGCGGCCACCACGCCCCATCGATGTCGCTGCCCAGCAGGGCGGCCAGGGCAATCCGCACGGGACTGGCCAAACGCCGGGAGCCCCTGATGTCGTTCACGGCTAGGGCGATGTCGCGCGTGGGGTATTCGCGTCCGGTCGGTCTGAGAAAGTGGGATGCTCTACCGGCCCAGTTGAGGCGCCGCCAGAAGAAGCAGACTCGGACTCCTGTGGGTGAGAAAACAAGTTGGAAGAATCCATGGACGATGTCCTTACGAATCAGCGGGGCTGATTGGCTGTGTTAGTGGTGAAACGGGTCACACGATCGCTATAGTAGCAAATCGCGTGCTGATCTTGTAGTGCACTTACGATTTGGGTTCACCGTCAAGATGAAGCAGTTCAGTCTCCACTCTACACCTAGTGGCTATGGGTGTCCGCGACAAGTGGAATCAGGATCCCGCGGCATCGGCCACGCCGGCTCAAATCCCCTCGGGTCCGTGCCTCCCATTTGGGTGTTCGGATTCGGATGTCGGTCGGCAGATACGTTTTCGAGCCAGCATGTCTACGATGTAAACCGTTGCGCCGTTGCGATCGGGAGATAATCGGAGATGGTCAAGGACGAAAGATCTTGAAGCGCCGCACGGCTAAGCGGGCCGCCTCCGCGATCTCACGAAATAGCCTGAGCCTCAGGAAATGTCCACTCGCCGCTGAAGATAGTGCCGTGCGGTCGGTGCAGCCGCACCATGTAGTTCCAGCCCGGCGCGATCGGCAGGCAGTTTGGCGCCTGGTCGTCGCAACCACCGAACTGAATGGTGATCTGGCCGTTGGCGTCGCGCTGGGCGGTGATGTCGTTGAGCGAATACGCATTTCGCGAGTTGGGTGTGAAGTAGCCGTCTTTGTCGTAGACGGTGATCGACCAGAACCCGTCGCCCGGCACCTCATGCACGCAGAGCCGCTACACGTCTTTTTCGGGATTGCCGCCCCATGCTGGCGCAGAACCGATCAAATGGCACAGCGTGTCGCGGTTTGAGCGCACCACCAGCTGGTTGTCCAACGGCGTGAGCTCGCGGATGTGCATGAACTTGCCGAACCCGCCGCCGTTGACGACGTTGCGGAAATACATATCGCTTTCTGCTCTGGCGAAGTTGTCCGCAGACACGAGGATCGCGCCGTCGGGGGTCGTGCGCGCTGTCACGATTCGGACCCTACGCCGCTCAGGGGCTCCGCGGTCCGTGTCGTACTCGTCCTGGATTTCGCGCGCATTCAGCTTCGAGCCTTGGATAGGGGTGACGAAGCCCGCTAGCGTGGAGAGATCCACGACGGCGAGAGGGGATCATCGATGCCTGAATCCCTGCCGAGGCTGGAGCGCGCGACGGCGGAATTAACCCGATTGCGCGGCCCGGCTCACCCGGAAACCCTGCTGAGCCGCGCCAAGCTGGCGCGTGCTCGAAATCAGGCCGGGAACCTGGAGGCCGCACTCGGCGACTACAAAAAGCTGCTGCCGGACCTGCTGGGGGCGCTTGGCCGCGAATATGCCGGAACCCTCGACGTCGGGACTACCCGTCCCATCGACGTCAAATCTGTTGATACCCGCGGCGCCATCGCGGAGTACGAGAAGCGAGTGCAGTATCTGCTAGATCGCGTCCGCGCCACCTACTCCCGGCTTATCTGACGAGGGCCGTCCCAACAATCACTTTTCGAGACCTGCGGTAGCGAATTGGCGCTCGGCGACTAATGTCGCCGTTGTGGATTTCGAGCTCGACGACGAGCAGCGGGCATGGCTTGCCGAGGTGCGGCGTTTTCTGGAAGACAACGTCACGCCCGCGTTGCGGGCCGAGATGGCCGAGCATGGTCTGGAATTCCAGGGCGGCGAGCTGTCGGCGTTCCGCCGCAAGCTCGGCGAGCGCGGCTGGTTCGGCCTGAACTGGCCCGCCGAGTACGGGGGCCTCGGGCTCACTCCCATGCATCAGCACCTACTGATGAGCGAGTTCGAATACTGGGGCGTGCCGGGGCCGGATCTCACCGTCACCTCGGTGGCGCCGATGATCATGCGGCACGGCACCGAACAGAACAAGAAGGAGTTCCTCCCGGGCATTGCCAGAGGCGAGATCGTCTGTGCGGTCGGCTATTCCGAGCCGAACGCCGGCACCGATCTGGCCAGCCTGCGAACGCGCGCAGTGCGCGACGGCGCCGACTGGGTGATCACCGGGTCCAAGATCTGGAATAGCGGCGCGCAACGATCGACGCATGAGTGGCTGTGCGTACGCACCGATCCCGATGCGCCACGGCACCGCGGCATCTCGGTGATCATGGTCCCGATCGATCGGCCCGGCATCGAGATCCACCCGCTTTACGCGTGGTCGGGCTACCGGACCAACGAGACGTTCTTTCGCGACGTGCGGGTACCGGCCACCAATCTGATTGGCGAGGTCAACATGGGCTGGACCTACATCACCGGTGCGCTGGACCTCGAGCGCGGCGCGTTGACCAACGCCGGTGACCTGCGTCGGGCGCTCGACGATCTGATTGCCCTGGCCGCCCGGCCACTGCGCGACGGGTCGGTGCCGGCGCAGGACCCGGTGGTTCGCCGCCGACTCGCGCAAGTCGAGGCCGACGTCGAAGTCGCCCGGTTGATGGGCTACGAGGCCGCGTCGATGCTCGACTGCGGACGCATCCCGACCATCGAGGTCAGCGTCGAGAAGATCTTCACCAGCGAATTGCGCCAGCGAATAGCCGATTTGGCGATCGATGTACTCGGACCCGACGGGCTGATCGCGCATCGCAGCCCGGACGCTCCGCTGGACGGCTTTTTCGAACGTCTCTACCGGGTTTCGCCATTGATGCGGTTCGGGGGCGGGACCAACGAGGTGCTTCGCGATGTGATCGCCCAGCGCGGCCACGGAATGCCTTCCTACGGGCGGTGACCGGCATGAGACTGATTCCCGATCAGGACCAGCGCGACCTGGCCGCGATGTGTCGCGACATGCTGACCGCCGAATGCCCGACCACGCTGGCCCGCGCCCTGCACAGCCCCGACGGGGTGCGCATCACCCCGGGCTTGTGGAAGGCGCTCGCCGAGGCCGGGGTGCTGGGGCTGGCCATCGAGGAGGAGCTTGGTGGCTCCGGCGGCGGGCTGGTCGATCTTGGCGTGTTCTGCGGCGCGGCCGGACAGGCATTGTGCCCCATGGTCGTTCACAGCACCTTGCATGCGGCCCGCGCCGTCGACTGGCTGGGATCAGCCGAGGCGCGCGAGGCGTGGCTGCCAGCGCTGGCGTCGGGTGCCGCGCGGGGGACTACCGCGCTGTGGAACCCCCGCGATGCTTCCGTGCTGAACCCGCCACTGCGCGCCCGCGCGGACGGTGACGGTTGGCTCCTGCACGGTGCGGCCGACTTCGTCGCCGACGCCGACCTCGCGGACCTGATCGTCGTCAGCGCCGAAGCGGGCGGTAAAACAATGGGTTTCGTCCTGGACATGGGGGCCGCGGGCTCGCCTGGGCTTTCCGTCGAGCCGCTGGCCATGATGGGCGGGCACCGCGCGTTCACCGTGCGATTCGACGGGGTGCTGGTCGATGATCAGCGGCGGGTCCTGGGTGGCGCCGGGGGACTCGCCGAGCCGGAGCTGCGCCGGGTGGCCAACGCCGCCGTGGCCTTGCTCTGCCTGGATCTGGTCGGGGTGGCCGAGGCAGTGCTGCAGCGCACCGTCGACTACGTCAAGATGCGCGAACAGTTCGGCCGCCCGATCGCGTCCTTCCAAGCGGCGCAGCATCTGGTGGCCGACATGCACATCGCGGCGGCCGCGGCCCGGCTGGCCGCCCAGTCGGCGGTGTTCTGGATCGGGCGCGGCCGCACCGCGACCCGGGAAACCGCCGTCGCCAAGATGCGTGCGGCCGCGGTCAAAAAGATCACCCTCGATGCCCACCAGCTCCATGGCGGGATGGGCTACGTCCTTGACACCGACTTGCACCTGTTCTCCGAGCGCGCCCGCGTGCTGGCGACGTTCGGTGGCGGGGACGATATTGCAGCGAAATGGCTTGCAGACGAGATGGATTGGGAGGCGTAGCGATGACTTCCGACAATGCAGACAGCCTTATCGATGCCGAATCCGCTGCGCGGGTAGGCACGGTCGTGGCCACCGCGACCGGCGAAGTGAACAGGCGCGACTGGCAGCGGTGGGCCGCGGCCGTCGGCGACCATAACCCGCTGTGGTTCGACGGCGAGTTCGCGCGGGCGCACGGCTACCGCGACGCCATCTGCCCGCCGTTGTTTTTGCAATACGCCGTACTCGGCGTGAGCGCGCTGGGTGACCTGCGGCCCGACGGATCGTCCGGAGCGGCGACAGGCAGCCTGGCGTTCCCGCGCGCGCCGCGGCGGATGGCCGGCGGCGAGAGCACCACGTTCCATCTGCCCGCCTATCACCGCGACCAGATCGAAATGGTGCGCACCGTCGAGTCGATCGTGGAAAAGGAAGGCAGGTCAGGCAGATTCGTGTTGGTGACCTGGCGGGGCGAATACCGTAATCAAGACCGTGAGCTGCTCGCCGAAGCCAGCATGTCAATGATCGCGCGGCCCGCATGACCGAGCAGCTGTGTTACGAGGACGTCGAAACGGGCACCGCGGTATCGCCTTTGACCGTGACGGTCAACGAGACCCAGATGTTCTTTTTCAGCGCCGCCACGTACAACGGTCATCGCATCCACTACGACAAGGACTTCGCGCGCGACGTCGAAGGCTATGACAACGTCCTGGTCCACGGGCCGTTGCAGGCGGCGTTGTTGTCACGGGCACTGACCGACTGGATCGGTGGCGACGGTCGACTGGTCGCGTTCTCGGTGCAGAACCGCGCCGTCGCCCACCCGGGCCACGAGCTGACTTTCGGCGGCGTGGTCACCGGCAAGCGGGTGACGGACACCGGGGCGTGCGTGGATTTGGACATTTTCTGTAAGCGCGGCGACGACGTGTTGATGCCGGGCACAGCGACCGTGGCGCTGCCGCTGCGGGGGCCGCGATGAGCGGCCTGCGCGGGGAAGCGGCCATCATCGGCATCGCGGAATTGCCGGCCGAACGCCGCCAGAGCCGACCGCCGTCGTTCACGCTGGACCAGTACGCCCGGCTGGCGAAGCTGGTGATCGAGGACGCTGGCGTGGAACCCGCTGTGGTGAACGGCTTGTCGTGCCACGGGATCGCGGAGTCGGACATGTTCGCGCCGGCGACGCTGTCGGAGTATTTGGGTCTCCCGCTGGACTTCGGCGACCGGGTGGACCTGGGCGGGGCGACCGCGGCCGGCATGCTGTGGCGCGCGGCGGCGGCGGTCGAACTGGGGGTGTGCGACGCGGTGCTCGCGCTGGTGCCGGGGTCATTGGAGATTCCGCGATCTGAGCAACGGCCTGCGCGAACCCTCGGCTGGTACGGGGCGTCGAGCAACAACTACGGATCACCGCAGGCCGAGTTCGAGATCCCCTACGGCAACGTCGGGCAAAACGCCCCGTACGCGCAGATCGCTCAGCGGTATGCCGCCGAATTCGGTTACGATGCAGCGGCTTTAGCGACGATTGCGGTGCATCAACGCACGAACGCGTGTGCGCATCCCGGCGCGGTGTTTCACGGCAAACCGATCACGGTCGATGACGTGCTGAACAGCCCGGTGATCGCCGATCCGATCCACATGCTGGAAACCGTGATGCGTGTGCAAGGCGGAGCCGGCGTGCTCGTCGCCAACGCCGACATCGCCCGCCGGGCCCGCCACCGGCCCGTATGGATCAAAGGCTTCGGCGAGCACATCCGGTTCAAAACCCCAACCTACGCAGATGATCTCATGCGTACCCCGATCGCCCGGGCCGCCGATAGGGCGTTCGCCATGGCGGGGCTGCAGCGCGGCGACGTCGATGTTGCGTCGATCTATGACTGCTACACCATTACCGTGCTGATGACGCTCGAGGACGCCGGATTCTGCGGCAAGGGCGAGGGCATGAAGTGGCTGACCGGGCACGACCTGACCTTCCGCGGCGACTTCCCGCTGAACACCGCCGGCGGGCAGCTGTCATTCGGGCAGGCCGGCATGGCCGGTGGCATGCACCACGTGGTCGACGGTGCGCGCCAGATCATGGGCCGCGCCGGGGCTACGCAGGTGGACGACTGCAACACGGCGTTCGTGACGGGCAACGGCGGCATCATGAGCGAGCAGGTCGCCTTGTTATTGGGAGGTGACTAATGACCGAACCGTGTCCGCTTCCCGAGCCGACACCGGTATCGCGGCCGTTCTGGGATGCGTTGCGTGAGCACCGGATTGTGATCCAATACTCACCCTCGGCGGCAAAGTACGTCTTCTATCCGCGCACACTTGCTCCCGGGACCTTGGCCGACGACCTGGAGTGGCGCGAAATCGATGGCGCGGGAACGCTGTACACCTACACCGTAGCGCGGCGCCCGACCGGTCCGCCGTGGGCGGACCAGCTGCCGCAGCTGCTCGCGGTTGTCGAGTGGGACGTGGGCCCGCGGTTCAGCACCGAACTGGTCGACGTCGACGCCGACGATATCCGGATCGGCATGCGGGTGTCCCCGGTGTTCTGCCCGGTGTCTTCTGAAGCCGGAGACGTCACGCTGCTGCGGTACAGGCCCGCCGATGTTTGAGACGGTGCAGCAGCTGCTGCGTTCACGCATGGCCGACGACACGGTCGCGATGCTGCACGGTGAGAAGACCTGGACCTGGCGTGAGCACCTCAACGAAGCGTCCGACGAGGCAGCTGTCCTGACGGCCCTGCTCGATCGCTCCCGGCCGCCGCACGTCGGCGCGCTGCTGGGCAATTCCCCGGCGATGCTGCGATCGATGGCGGGTGCCTCCCTCGGCGGATACGTGCTGTGTGCAATCAACACCACTCGCCGTGGCGAGGCGCTGGCCGCCGACATCCGCCGCGCCGACTGCCAAGTCGTGCTTGTTGACACCGAACACCTGCCGCTGCTCGACGGATTCGACCTGGGCGGTGCACCTGTCCTGAACGTGGAGGGCGACGCGTACGTCGGCGCGGTGGCGGCTGCAGGACCGCTGGTTCCCCATGAAGTCGAGGGCGCCGACCCCATGATGATGTTCTTTACGTCGGGGACCAGCGGTGACCCGAAGGCGGTGCTTTTCGCGCACGCGATGGCGGTCTTGTGCGGCGGGAGTCTGGTCGAGCGTTTTGAGATCACCTCCGACGACGTGTGCTACCTGTCGATGCCGCTGTTTCATTCGAACGGTGTGGTGGCCTGCTGGACGGTGGCGATCTGTAGCGGTGCCGCGATGGTGCCGGCCAAGTTCTCGCCGTCGCGGTTTTTGGCTGACATCCGTCGGTATGGCGTGACGTACATGAGCTACGTCGGCAAGCCGTTGGCACTGCTGCTCGCGACTCCGGAGCGGCCCGACGACGCCGACAACCCGCTGCGCGCGGTGTTCGGCAACGAGGCCACCGAGCGCGATATCGACGAATTCGCAAAGCGTTTCGGCTGCCGGGTGACGGACAGCTTCGGTTCCAGCGAGTTCGCCGTCGTGGTGATGCGCGAGGACGGCACGCCGCCCGGCTCGATCGGGAAGGGCTATCCGGGTGTCAGCGTGTATCACTCGGAAACCGTGACCGAATGTGCAGCAGCGGTTTTCGACGAGCACGGTGCGCTCGCCAATTTCGACGAAGCCGTCGGCGAATTGGTCAACACCTACGGTGTGGGCGGGTTCACCGGCTACTACAACGATCCCGACTCTACCGCCGAGCGGATGCGACACGGCATGTACTGGTCGGGGGACCTGGCCTACCGCGACGCGGACGGCTGGATCTATCTGGCCGGACGCACCGCCGATTGGATGCGGGTGGATGGGGAGAACCTGGCGGCCGGCCCGATCGAGCGAATCCTTGAGCGCCTGCCGGAGGTCAACCAGGTCGCCGTGTACGCGGTTCCCGACGAGCAGGTGGGCGATCAGGTGATGGCGGCGTTAGTGCTCACCGAAGCATTGTCGCCCAGGGAATTTGAAGAATTCCTTGCCGCTCAGCTTGACCTGTCACCGAAGGCGTGGCCGAGGTATGTGCGGATCAACAGCGAGCTGCCGCGCACTGCGACCAACAAGATCCTCAAACGCGAGCTCATCAAAGCCGGCCCGACCGCCGGAGACGGCGTGCTGTGGGTGCGGGAGAGCCGCGAACGCGAATTTACGGCGCGAACCTGACGCCACTGCGAAAATCAGCATCATTTTTCGCAGTGGCGTTGGGCTCGCGAGCTACCCGCAGCGGGAGCCGTAATCGACCGGCCAGTGCTTGATGCCGTTGATGAACGGTGAGCGTAGCCGCTGGGGGTCCCCCGTCGGGGCCAGGTCGGGCATGTGGTCGGCGATCGCGTTGATCATCAGGTCGACCGTCATGCGCGCGAGGTTGGCTCCGATGCAGTAATGAGCTCCGGTGCCGCCGAATCCGAGGTGCGGGTTGGGGTCTCGCAAGATGTTGAAACTGTACGGGTCGTCGAAGACCTCTTCGTCGAAGTTGGCCGAGCGGTAGAACAACACCAGCCGCTGGTCCTTTTTGATCGCGACGCCGCCGAGCTCGGTGTCGGCGAGCGCGGTGCGCTGGAACGCCGTGATCGGGCTGGCCCAGCGGATGATCTCGTCGGCGGCGGTCTTGGGCCGTTGTGCCTTAAACAGCTCCCACTGGTCGGGGTTGTCGGCGAAGGCCATCATGCCCTGGGTGATCGAGTTGCGGCTTGTCTCGTTGCCCGCGATGGCCAGCGTGACGACGAACATGCCGAACTCCGCCTCGGAGAGGCTTTGACCCTCAGCGTCGGCCCGGATCAGCGTGGTGACGATGTCGTCACCGGGGTTCTCTGCCTTCCGCGCCGCCAATTGCATGGCGTACCACATCATTTCGCCCGCGGAGGTCAGCGAGTTGTAGTGCGCGAACTCCGGGTCGTCGCTTCCCACCATCTGGTTGGACCAGTCGAACAATTTGCCACGGTCTTCGGGCGGAACCCCGAGCAACCCGGCGATCGCCTGCAGCGGCAACTCGGCGGCCACCTGAAGGACGAAGTCGCCCGACCCTTCCTCCGCGGCGCGTTGCGCGATCTGCTGCGCGCGCTCACCCAGATCGGCCCGCAGCTGCTCGACGGCGCGCGGCGTGAAGCCACGGGCGACGATCTTGCGCAGCCGACTGTGTTCGGGGTCGTCCATCATGATCATCGAAGCCCGGCCGGCCTCGATCTGGCCCTGCGCCTGATCTTCCGGGTAGCGAGGCACGATGGACTTTTTGGCCGACGAGAAGACGTCCGTGCGCAGCGAGACCTCGCGGACGTCGCGGTGCTTGGTCACCACCCAGTAGCCGCCATCGCCGAATCCACCTTGATCGCGAGGCTGCTCGTTCCACCAGATCGGTGCAGTACGGCGTAGCTCGGCTAACTCCTGCACCGGCAACCGGTGGGCATATATCTCGGGATCGGTGAAGTCGAAACCCTTCGGGAGGTTGGGAGTGGCCATGGGATCGCTCCTTGGGAAGGCGTCGGGTCGCGATCTGATCATGCACCTCCCGGGGGCACCGCGGGTCGTGAACATAGCGAAAACCATCGAATCTTCGGGGCGATCTCGTGATGACTAGTTCTTCTCATCAGCAAACGTTGGTCGGCTGGCAGGGAGCCGTGTCGCATGGGCAATGCCATCGCCGACGCTGGGGGTACTGGTGATGAAGGCCATTCTGATGGCTCTTCGGGATGCCCCGCACCAACATCGGCCCTGGCGGCACCGGCGGTAACGCCGGCAACGGAGGCAACGCAGGACCAACGCCCTCGTCGCCGCTATCAGGCAACATCGCGGGGATCAACCCCGCCACCAACTCCATCATCGCCAACATCTCCGTCGGCACTAGTGCGGGCTTCTCCTTTGAGCAGGTGGCGGTCAGCCCCGCCGGTCCGGCGGCGGACGACGTCTACGTCGTCAACGATCTTGACGGCACGGTGTCGGTGATTGGACCTGGTTAACAGTGGATTGAAGCTGGTCCGCTTAGGCGAAAGCGAAGCGACTCGCGACCCTCACCCCGCGATCGAACTCGCCACCTTCGCACCATCTCGGGCACCGAGGTTGGTCGCCCCGGTGACGACGGCCCGTTCGATCTGGCGCAAAGCATGCACCGCGGTGAGGAATCGGCGGGTATCGGCGGTCGGTTCACCGTCGCCGTTCTGATGCCGCGCGACCGCCTCGGCGGCGTCGAGTTCGTCGGTGGTCGAGTTGATATGCACCCCAACGACACCGTCGATGATGGCGATCAATGCGTCTATGTTGCTTTGAGTTTGGGCCGCGGCCGACGTGAACGCATGGGCGAGCGGTTCTGATCCGGCCGGGTCTTGGTACTGCTCCGCGCTGCGCGCCAGGCTGCGTCCGTAACGATCGCACGCCGCAAACAACCTCAGGCCGCGTCGAATGCTGCGCCGGCTGGCCAAACCGGCGACCCCGGCGAGCAACGGCTTGGCGGTGACCCGGAACTGCTGAAGGTTGCGGTCGAGTTCGCGTGCCTGCTCAGTCGCGCTCGCGACCTCGTCCCCACCGAACATGGTCTGGGCCGAGATCTCGATCAGCGCGGACAGGCTCGCCAAAAACGCGCGAGTGTCGTCGCGGATGGCGACTCTGGTGTTCGTCGGGAGCACCAGGATGGCCACGGCAACGCCGATCACGGCACCGATCGCCGTCTCTTCGATCCGCAAGAGCAGGACGCCAAAGGAGAATTCGCCGAGCAAGCCGTACAGCAACGCCAGCATCGTGGTGATCCAGAACGTCATCAGGCTGTAGGTGACCGTCATGAAGTAGAAGGCACAGAACAGGCACACGAAGATCGCGACGAGCGAGCCGGTCGTGTTGCCGGCGAACAGTGTGGCCACCAGCACGCCACAGGGCACGCCGAGGATGGTGCCCAGCAGCCGCTGCCAGCCTTTGGTGAGGGTCTCGCCCCACGAGTTGGTGCCGGCGAAGATCACGAACGCCGCGATCACCGCCCAAAACCAGCGTGAGGGCGACACCGACTCGCCGACGACGATCGCCAACGACGCGGCGACGGTCACCTGGATGGCCTGCCGCGTCGTCTGCCGCAGCCCGCCTCCTCCAGGCTCGGCATCGTCCGACGCGGGAGCGGCGTCGTCAGACACCGGCGCCGATACGCGCCCCGTCGCGGCGCCCTCAACCAGCGCCCGGACTTCGGAAGTTGCTGTCGCGGCGTTGATTATTGCCAGGGCAAGCCGACGGACGGCGGCGGTGCCGGGGTCATCGGACTCGGTTGGGCGCGGCTGCCGGTCAAGAAGTTGTTGGGCCCGGCCCGCGGCGGCTTGCAGCCCGCCCTCCTGCGGTATACGGATGGCGCGCGCGAGCTGGGTAAGCGCCGTGACCAGTTCGGCGCGGGTTGCGGGCGGAATATCGGAGCCGGCGGCAGCTGCGCGCCGGCTCGCAGTGGCGACCCACTCGATGGCGAGCTCGGCGTCAAAGAGCCAGGGCGCCAATTGTTCTGCGGTGACCCCCGGCAACAGCATGGCGGGATCGCCCTTGTCTTCGATCTGGCTTTGCACCAGCAGGACGGTCTCGTTGAGCCGGATGATGCGGGCCCGCATGCGGCGACGGCGCCGCTCGTCGAAGCGGCCCGTGCGCACAGCTTCGGCGCTAGTGTCGACCACGATGGCCATCCGCGCGCGCAGCGCCCGAATTGTGGCTCGCAGCACGCCTTCTGGTCGATCGGGCAGCACGTAGGCGCTCATGACAAACGTGGACAGCGTGCCGACCACGACCGCCACGATCATCCACGGCAGCTCCGAAATGCTGGCGCGCAGATACAAAGTGAAGAAGTACGCCATGAATGCGACCATGCCCAGCGCGCGCCCGCGCGCCCCGAAGCGGCGGATGTACACCGCGGTGAACACCACGATCACGAAGCCCACATCGGCGGCCACCTTGTGTGGCGCCAGCAGCGCGGCGGCGGTGAGGGACAGCGCGACGGGCAGCGGCAGCAGCGCCATCGTGATCCGCTGCTGGTGCGGGTCGGGCTCGTTGACCGATCGGGCCACGATCATCGTGATGACGACGCCCAGCAACGCGACGGTCAATGGCTGCCCCGTCGCCCTGGTCAGGAAAAAGAGCAAAACCAGCGAGCAGCCCAGCGCCGCCGTAGTGCGGGTGGCCATCCGAAGTCGCAGCAAACCGGGGTCGGAGCCGACCCACCAGGTGCGGGCTTTCTCGTAGATAATCGCTCGACCCCCTCTTCTCCTGGACACCACATGGTTACCCGAACTGCGTCGAGGCGACCACGCTAGTCTTCGACATCGTGACGGCGCCGACACGGGCAAAGCTGGCAGACGGGCGTGACCTGCTGTTCTTCTCACTGCCTGGGCGTCAGCCGGCGCCGGTCGAGGATCGCAGGCCGCTGCCGCAGCGCGATCCGGACCAGTCGCAGCTGCGGTTCGACCGCTCCACCGGGGAGTGGGTGATCGTCGCGGCGTTGCGACAGGACCGCACCTACAAGCCGCCCCCAGACCAGTGCCCACTGTGTCCCGGTCCGACCGGACTGACCAGCGAGGTGCCCGCCCCCGACTACGACGTCGTCGTCTTCGAGAACCGGTTCCCCAGCCTATCCGGCGCCGGGCAGGCGGCACCTCCGCACGCGGACGACGGGTTCGTGGCCGCTCCAGGGTACGGACGCTGCGAGGTGATCTGCTTTTCCAGCAAGCACACCGCATCCTTCGCGGAGCTGGAAGCGGCCCACGCTCGCTTGGTTGTCGACGCGTGGCGGCATCGCACCGCCGATCTGATGGCCGTTCCCGGCATCGAGCAGGTGTTCTGCTTCGAGAACCGCGGCGAGGAGATTGGGGTGACGCTGACCCACCCGCACGGTCAAATCTACGGCTATCCCTACCTCACACCGCGAACCGCCACCATGCTAGCCCACGCGCACCAACATCGAATACGACACGGCAGCAACCTCTTTGGCGATCTGCTCGCCCGCGAACTCGCCGACGGCAGCCGCGTCGTTGCGTGCACCGAGTTGTTCACGGCGTTCGTGCCGTTCGCGGCGCGCTGGCCGGTGGAGGTGCACATCTATCCGAACCGGTTCGTGCACAACCTCATCGAGCTCAATGAAGACGAACTGAACGGATTCGCACAGATCTACCTCGACGTGCTGAGGCGCTTCGATCAGATGTATTCGGCCCCGCTGCCGTATATTTCGGCGCTGCACCAGTTCAACGACACCGACGCCCAGGCCGACGGCTATTTCCACGTCGAGTTGATGTCGATCCGGCGCAGCGCCACCAAGCTCAAGTATCTGGCGGCCTCGGAGTCGGCAATGGACGCGTTCATCAGCGACGTCACGCCCGAAAGCGTGGCTCAGCGCCTGAAAGACCTCGGTGGATGACGGTTCGCTATGCCGCGCCCGGGCGGATCAACCTGATCGGCGAGCACACCGATTACAACCTCGGCTTCGCGTTGCCGATCGCACTACCGCAGCGCACGGTGGTGACGTTCACACCCGGGGCCAGCGATGCGATCACGGTGGGCAGCGATCGCGTCGAGAGCCCGGAGCGGATCCCGCTGGATACCGTCCCGGGTGACGTGGCGGGCTGGGCCGGCTACGTGGCGGGGGTGATCTGGGCGCTGGGTCAAGCCGGGTACCCGGTGCCGGGCGGCACCATGTCGATCAGCAGCGACGTCGAGATGGGATCGGGCCTTTCGTCCTCCGCGGCGCTGGAATGCGCGGCGCTGGGCGCTATCGCATCGGCCGCCGGTGTGCGCATCGACGCGAAAGAACAGGCGCTTATCGCCCAACGCGCAGAGAACGAATATGTCGGCGCCCCAACGGGTCTGCTTGACCAGCTGGCTTCGCTGTTCGCCGAGCCATCAACGGCTCTGCTGATCGACTTTCGCGACCTCACTGTCACGCCGGTGCCCTTCGATCCGGACTCGAGCGGCGTCGCGCTGCTGTTGATCGACTCCCGCGCGCGGCACCGTCACGCCGGCGGCGACTATGCGGCTCGACGTGCGTCGTGCGAGCGGGCCGCCGCTGATCTAGGGGCGTTGTCGCTTCGCGAGGTCCAGGATCGCGGGGCCTCGGCCGTCGCCGCGGTCAAAGCTCCGGTCGACGCGCGGCGTGCCCGCCATGTGCTGACAGAAAATCAGCGGGTGCTCGATTGCATTGCCGCCCTCAGTAATTCGGACTTCGCTGAGGCGGGCCGAATTTTCACCGCCTCACACGTATCCATGCGCGACGATTTCGAAATCACCACCGAGCACATTGATTTGATCGCCGACACCGCAACGCGGTCGGGTGCGCTCGGCGCCCGGATGACCGGCGGCGGTTTCGGGGGCTGCGTGATCGCCCTGGTGCCGGACGATCGGGCGGAGATTGTCGGCGAAGCGGTGCGACGTGCGGTGTGCGATGCCGGGTTTGAGCGGCCGGTGATCACCCGAACTCATGCGGCCGCGGGCGCGGGGCCGGCGGGGTGAACGGGCACAGTGCGGCAAAACTGGCGAATCAGCTCACCGGCTCGGCGTGAACTTGATCGCCACCAGTTTCAGCCGGCCGACCGCCTCGCTGAACTCGTCTAAAGTCGGTACGCGCTGCTCGCGGAATTTCACCCCGATCATGCGCTGGGCGCGCTTAACGCCATAGGCCTGGGTGCATCGCAGGTAGAGGTCGGACACCACCGCGCGGTCCCCGATGAGCTCGCCACGCATCGTGGACGTCTTTCCGTCGTAGACGACCTGGGCGGCAGCCCCGCCGCGGAAGTTCACCTTCCAGGCGGCGCCCGTCAGCGCATACAGTTCATTATCGATGACATGGGCGCTCACCGGAATTGTGAACTGCCGCCCGCTCTTTCGCCCGGTGAAGCTCAACACCATCAGCTGCTTGCCGAACAGGCGCGCCAGCGGAGTGCGCAGGAGGGCACTCAGCAGCGGGTTGACGAGGCGCAGCACGGCGCTCGGTGGATGCCCGACATCTATCGCGTACGACTGTTCAGCCATGCCAACAGAATCTCACAGCGGCGGTCACGACGAGCAGCCCTTTTCACGAAGGATCCCGGCGAACTTGGTCAAGGGCATCCGTGGGCTGACGAAGGCGGGAGGAACGCCGCCGGGACCCCGTGACGCCGGCATGTACAGGACCAGGTCGTCGGCGTCCAGCGCCCACGCTTGATAGTTGTCGGCCAGCTCACCGTCGGGCTGGTCCGGCTCGAACCGCTCGACGGGAAACGGCGACCCGATCAGCGCCTGCTGTACGAACGGCCGCGCGATCGGCGGGATCGCGATTTGCGGTTCCACTCCCGGACAGAAAAGGTCAGCCAGTTGCAGCTGCTTACTCGCGGCCAGGTCGAACGTGAAGGTGGTGATCTCCGCGACCGGGTGCGGCATGCTTTGGAAATACCAATCGGCATGGAAAATAACAGTTTTAGTGGTCGGGTTGTGCGAGACCGTCGAGTACGACAGGTTCGCGTCCCCGCTGCCGAGAGTATCCGTTTGGCCGTGGTCGGCGAAGAATTTCCGAACAAACGCTCCCAGCACGGGGCCGGCTGTCGGGTTGCCGATCAGGTCGACGGGATAAGCGGCCTTGGCCGAGGTGTGAACCCCACCGACCCCGTCCTTGCTCACGGTGCACCGCCCGGCTTTCGCGTCCCATGCCCCACTCATATCGGCGCACAGCTTGTCGGCGGAAGGCGACACCGGCGACGAACTCGGTCCGTGCGTCGGGCTCGGGCTACTTGAGCAGCTGATGGGTGCAAGGGCCAGCACGGCACTGAGCACAGCGCAGTGCTTGGCAGTACCCATCCGATTCACAGGCTCCTAGGCTTCGATCGGATGGTAGCCGTCACGGGAGGGGATGAAACATGGCCAGAACCGACAACGACACCTGGGACATCACCGAGAGCGTCGGTGCCACCGCGTTGGGGGTTGCGGTGTCGCGTGCCCGTGAGACCGAGCGCGAGAACCCGTTGATCAGCGATCCCTTCGCGAGGATCTTCATCGACGCAGCCGGAGACGGCGTCTGGAACATGTTCGGTGTTTCCGAGTTGCCGGCCGAGATCGCCGAAGCCGAACCCGACGTGGCGCGCTGGCTGGACGGGCGCGTCGACTACATGGCTGCGCGGACAGCGTTTTTCGACGGGTCCTTCCTCGACGCGGCCGAAGCCGGGGTGCGGCAGGCGGTCATCCTGGCCGCCGGCCTGGATTCGCGAGCGTATCGATTGCCCTGGCCGGACGGCACTACCGTCTACGAGCTCGACCAGCCCAAGGTGCTGGACTTCAAGTCGAAAACGCTGCGCGAACACGGCGCGCGGCCGACGTGCCGGCGGGTCGAGGTCGCCGTCGACCTGCGCCACGATTGGCCAACGGCACTGCAGCAAAACGGATTTGACGCCTCGGTAGCCAGCGTGTGGTCGGCAGAAGGGTTGTTGCCGTTCTTGCCCGCGGCGGCGCAGGATCTGCTGTTTGAGCGGATTCACGCGCTGACCGTCGCGGGCAGCCGGGTCGCCGTGGAGGCGCCCGGCCCCGCATTCAACGACCCCGACGCCCGGGAGCGGCAGCGATCGCTGATGCGACGCTACAGCGAGGTGGCGGCGAAAGTGGGCGGGCGCGAGGCCCCGGACTTCGAGGAGCTGTGGTACCTGGAGGAACGCGCCGACGTCGCCGCGTGGTTACGCGAGCATGGTTGGGACGTGTCGACCACACCGGCCGAGGAGTTGCTGGCCCGCTACGGCCGCACCGTTCCGGAAGGGACACCGGACGGAAGGCCGCGGACCGTGTTCGTCTCCGCGGCCCGATCCGCCTCGTAGTTCCGTAGGTCAGGGGAGGGTGATGGTCGTCTGGTCGTCGATGATGTTGACCGCGTCGTTCAGCACGCCCTGATCGCTGTCGGCGGAGTCCGCGTCGAGCTCAAGCACGAAGACGGCACCCTGGACGGGAATGATCACGGTTTTCTGCGCGGCGGTCCGTTTCGCGCCGTTCTTGGTGTAACCGCCGCCCAACTGCCATGCCTGAAAGCCGCCCAGCGTGGACGCCTGTCCGGCGGTGCCGTCGTATCCGGGCAAACCTTGCAGGTCACCCGGGGCGTACTCGAGGAGCTTGGCCGGGTCCACGTTGCCGGTCAGTTTGGACACCTGCGCCACGATGGTCGGTGGGTCGGAGGGATTGGCGGGCTGCGCCAGAACGATGCCGCCATAGGACGTGCCGGTGTCGACCACCTTCCAGCCCGGGGGCATCGGCAGGTCGATGTTGGGGGATCCGGGGTCGCCGCGGTGGACGGGAGTTTCGGTGATCTTGTTTTCGGTGATGTAGTCGGCGATGGTCTTGTGCGCCTGCGCGCCGGGCGCCGCGCTGGTTGCGGACGATGTCGCCCCGGACGCGGAGGTCGCCGAGGTCGATGTGCTCGTGGATGTTGATGTCGTGCTGGACTTGTTGTCAGAACCGCAACCGACCAGCGCCAATCCCAACGCCCCAGTCGCGATTGCCGCCGTGAAGTACTTCATCAATTACATCTCCCCAGAGAAAGGGCCGACATCAGCGCCGGCCGCGTCGCCCTAAACATAATGACCCATCGCACCAAACACCCCACACGACCGGCGGGTTTGCAGTAAGAGACAGCTATGCGAACGCGCCGGGCACTCATCGCGGTGACAGCGGTGACAGCCGCCCTGGCGGTCGTCATCGCGTTCATCGCCGCGGTTCCCCCGCGCGCGTACGACGGCGAGCCCGCCTTCGTCGCCAAGCCCGTCGAGCACGTCGACACCCTCATCGGCACCGGGACCGGCGGCGAGACGGTAGGGGAGATCGACAACTTCCCCGGCGCCACCGTGCCGTTCGGAATGGTGCAGTACTCGCCCGACACCACCGACACCTACGCCGGGTACAACTACGACCGCTCACGCTCCACCGGGTTCAGCATGACCCACGCGTCGGTGGGCTGCGCGGCGTTCGGCGACATCTCCATGCTGCCGACAACGACCGCGATCGGGTCGCAGCCCTGGAACGCGTGGGAGAGGATCGCCCACGACGACACGGAACAGGGCGTTCCCGGCTACTACACCGTGCGGTTCCCTGCCACTGGAGTGACCGCGGAACTCACCGCCACCACCCGCACCGGCGTCGGCCGGTTCAAGTACCCGCGCAACGGTCGGCCGGCGCTGTTACACGTGCGCTCCGGAGCATCGCTGGCGGGTAACTCCCGCGCGACCATCCAGATCGACGAGGACAACACCACGATCACCGGATGGGCGACCAGCGGCGGCTTCTGCGACAAGCCCAACACCTACACGGTGTATTTCGCGATGAAATTCAGCCAGCCGTTCACCACCTACGGCACCTGGGACGGCTACGCGGTCTATCCCGGCGCCCGCAGCGCGGCGTCGCCGTACAGCGGGGGATACCTGGAGTTCCCACCCGGCTCGGAGATCGAGGTGCGCACCGCGATTTCCTACGTCGGAGTCGACGGAGCGCGCGCCAACCTGGCGGCCGAGGCCGCGGCACCCTTCGACGCGGTCCGCGCCGCCGCATCGAAACAATGGAATGACGCGCTCTCGCGTATCTCGGTGGCCGGCAGGGACGGCGACGACGTGGAGACCTTCTACACGTCGCTGTACCGATCTCTGTTGCACCCCAACACTTTCAACGACGCCGACGGGCGTTATATCGGATTCGACGGCGTCATTCACACGGTTGCCGAAGGCCGCACTCAGTACGCCAACTTCTCGGACTGGGACACCTATCGATGCCTGGCCGCCTTGCAGGCATTGCTCTTCCCGAAGCAAGCCAGCGACATGGCCCAGTCGCTGGTCGACGACGCGGTGCAAAGCGGATCGTTTCCGCGGTGGGCGTTCGCGAATGCCGCGACCGGCGAGATGACCGGCGACAGCGTGGTACCGCTGATCGTGAACCTTTACGCATACGGCGCCAAGGACTTCGACGTCAAGACCGCGCTGCTTTACATGGTGCACTCGGCGGCCATGGGTGGTGTCGCGCTTAACGGCTACATCGAACGGCCGGGTGCTCCGGCCTATTCGCAGTTGGGCTATGCACCCGAAACGGTCGGGCCCAGTGCCTCGATCACGCTGGAGTGGTCCGTCGACGACTTCGCCATCGCCCGATTCGCCGATGCGCTGGGCGACCCCGCGACCGCCGCGGCATTCCAGAACAGGGCGCAGTACTGGCAAAACCTGTTCAATCCCACCACGCACTACATCTCGCCGCGCAACCTGACCGGGTTCTTCCCTGACGGCCCGGGATTCGTGGACACCCCAAATCGCTTCGGCCAGTACGGGTTCGATGAGGGTAATGCCGAGCAGTACCTATGGTGGGTGCCGCACAACATCGCCGGGCTGGTGACGGCCCTCGGCGGCCGCAAGGCGGTGGCGGACCGGCTCGACCGCTTCACCGAAAAGCTCAACGAGGGCCCCAACGACCCGTATCTGTGGGCCGGCAACGAGCCGGGCTTCGGGACGTCGTGGCTCTACAACTACGTCGGTCAACCGTGGAAGACTCAACACACGGTCGATCGGGTGCGCGGACTGTTCGGTCCGGTACCCGACGGTGAACCGGGCAACGACGACCTGGGCGCGATGTCCAGCTGGTATGTCTGGGCGGCGCTGGGCCTCTACCCGAGCACACCGGGAACGTCGATCCTCACCGTGAGCACACCGATATTCGATCGCGCCGTAATTGCGCTTCCGACAAGCCAATCCATCCGAATCTCGGCGCCGGGCGCCTCGGCGCCGAGCCACTTGAAGTACATCCGTGGCCTCACCATCGACGGTCACACCACCGACACCACGTTTCTCCCGGAGTCGATCATCCGCACCGGCGGCGACCTCGCGTACTCGCTGTCCGCCCACCCCAACACGGCCTGGGGCACCGCCGAAAACGCCGCGCCGCCATCGTTCGGTGCGGGTAGTTCGGCGGTGACCGTCAACGTCTCGGAGCCCGTCGTCACGCTCGCGCCGGGAAGCACGGCCGCGGTTAAGCTCGATCTCCAACGGATGATCGACGGCGCCGTTGACTACACCGTCACCGGCACGTCCTCGGACACCGGGATCACGGTGGCGACCCGCGTCAGGACGCTTCGGCGGCAACGGATCCGCTGCCGTCGACATCGCGATCACGGCGCAGTCGGTGCCCGACGGGTACTACTCGGTTTCGCTGACTACCACGGTCGGGCAGAGCATCAGAAGATCGTCGGTAGTCGTTGTCGTCGCGACGGAGCAGTGACCGACCGCTAGACCATTTCCTTCTCGGTCAGCCAACGCATCACCGGCCAGCCCACGAAAACCGGAATCCAGCAGGTGAGTACGCGATACAGCAGCACCGACGGCACGGTAATGGCCCCGGGTACGCCGAACGCGGCCAGACCACCGATCAGCGCCGCCTCGACGGCACCGACACCTCCCGGGGTGGGGGCGGCCGAAGCGAGCGTTCCGCCGACCATTGTCACGACCGTGCAGGTGACGAACGTCGCACCGCCGCCGAAGGCCTCGACACTGGCCCACAGCGCCAGCGCCGCGCCGAGAGTTGTTCCGGTACAACCGAGTACGATCAATCCGAGTCGCCGCGGTTCGCCGGCGAGTTTGACCAGATCGCCGGTGACCTCCTTCAGTCTCGGGCGCACGTCCGTCGCCAGCCACTTGCGCAGCTTGGGAACGAACAGGAATGCGCCGACGACACCCAGCGCCACGCCTGCGATCAGGTACAGCACCGCGGCCTTCGGGACGAAATGAGACAGGTCGGCCGACACACCCGCAACCGTGCTGAAAAAGATCAGCAACAGGACATGCATGATCACCTGCACCGTCTGCTGCAACGCCACGGCTGCCGTCGCGCGCATGGTGGACAGGCCGCTTTTCTGCAGGAACCTGGTGCTGAGCGCGAGCCCACCCACGCCGGCGGGAGTAGTGGTCGCGGCAAACGTGTTGGCTACCTGAGCAATTGACAGCTTCCAGAAGTTCACCGTCCCATCGGTGGAGGCCCAGAGTGCGGCCGCAGCACCGACATAGGTCAGCGCGGACACCGTCAAGCCCAGCAGCGCCCACCACCAATTAGCAGTTTTCAATCCGGAGAAGAACGTCGGTGCGGCGCTGATGAAGGGATAGGCGACATAGACCAACGCACCCAGCAGCACCAGCTGTACGACCTGGCCGCGGGTGAACCGCGTGACCGTCGCCGTTTTGATTTGGTCGGCACCCGTCTGGCGCTTCACCTCCGCGCGGGCGCGGGCCACGGCGTCCGCCGCCCCGTCGACCGACTCGCGGATTCGTGCCGGCACGCCGGCTTTGGTAAGTCGGCGCGACGCCATCAGCACCGCGTCTTTGCCGAACGCGTCGATGGCTGTGCCCACAGCGGATTCCGGGTCGTAGAGCGCTGACGTCGTCACCAGGAGCTGGGCCAGATCGGATTGCAGTTGGGGGTCGGTGGCACCGTATTCGGCGCTGCCGAATCCGCCGAAAAGTACTGAGCCGTCGTCCACGGTGATTTCCCGGACGCTGAGGTCGCCGTGCGAAATCTGGGTGTCGTGCAGCGCTGCCAGCGATTCCCAGATGCGGCTGACCGGGGTCGTTTTCGCGCATTCGGTGATCGGGACACCGCGAATGGTTTTGTGCGCGTACAACGTCCATCCCCGTTCGAGTTCCGCGACGGCGACCGGCGCCGTGTTGGCGAGACCCAGCTCCGCGACGGCGATGGCCATCAGCGCGCGATGTTCCACGGCTCGGCGCATGGAGGTCTGCAGCGGTGCGGTCTCCGAGCCGCGCAACCGAAATTTGCGCCACAGCTGACGCAGTGTGCCGCGGCTGCGTTGATGCGGTCCGTATAACTCGACGACCGCCGCCGCTTCGGATTCCGTGCACGCGGCGGAGAGGACCAGCGGCCCCGGTCCGGCAGGCCGCAGCACGCTCAGCCCGGTCACCAGGAAGCCGCGCCGCGCCATCGCCCGAACCACGTCGTCCAGCGGCACTTCCAGAGCGGGGGTGCCGACGACGAGAACCACGAGGGACCCGACGAGCCACCCCACCGCCAGCCCCAAGACCGCGCGGTCGGGCACCACCGCGCTCACGACGAGGTGGATCGGAACGAATGCCAGCAGCAGCGTCCACCACCGGTGCCGCCAGCGCGCCGGCAGCCAGGGGCCGGACACGGTGAGCACCGCAGCCAGCATCGCAATCCACCGCGGGTCGTCGAGGAATTGCGCCAGCACCGTATTGAGCCGGTCGGACAGGTCGAAGTGCCACCGGGGCGCCGCGATGCCGTTGCCACTGATCGAGAACGGCAGGATGGCAAGCACCCCGGCGGCTGCGTAGGCGCCGAGCAGCTTCCACTGCCGCCTGATGATCAGCGCGATCAGGATCACGAACGGCAGCGCCAGGATCGCGATGCCGTAGATCAGGTACACCAGGTTGGACTGGGTGGGGGAGAGCACCCCGACGATCTCGGAAATGGACTTCTCCAGCGCGACCCAGCGCGGGCGGGTGATCAGCGAACTCGTAATGATCAACGCGAGCAGCACCGTCGCCAGAACGAGCCGCAGGATGTCGTTCGTGCGTCGGGGCATGCGTTGCAGCAAGCTGCCCGAAACGCCGATTTCGCGTCCGTCAACTCGCATGTCGCAGAGATCCCTTCCGCCGACAACTTAACCGGATGTACGTCTTGACGGACAGCTTGCTCACATCCAGCGCGCGTAGGGTTCGTTAGGTAGCCGTACTAGCAAATGGGGAGGAAACACGCGTGGCCAGGACTGACAACGACACCTGGGAGATCACCGAGAGTGTGGGAGCGACGGCCCTGGGCGTCGCGGCGGCCCGCGCGGCCGAAACCGAAAGCGAAGAGCCGCTGATCAGCGACCCGTATGCCCGGTTGTTCCTGGACGCCGCCGGGGAAGGCCTGTGGAATTGGTTCGCCGCTCCCGACCTGCCGGCCGAGATCGTCGAGGCTCAGCCCGACCTGGTGCACGCGGATGCGGGGAATGGTCGACTACATGGCCGCACGGACGTCGTTCTTCGACAGGTTCTTCCTGGATGCGGCCCGCGCGGGAGTGCGCCAGGTGGTCATCCTGGCTGCAGGTTTGGACTCGCGGGCGTGGCGGCTGGCCTGGCCCGACGGTATTACGGTCTACGAACTCGACCAGCCTCAGGTTCTGCAGTTCAAGTCCTCGACGCTGCGCGACCACGGTGCCCAGCCGACGTGCAACCTGGTTCCCGTTCCGGTCGATTTGCGCCACGACTGGCCGGCCGCGCTGCGTGAGGCCGGTTTTGATCCCTCGGCGCCCAGCGCCTGGTCGGCCGAGGGGCTGCTGCCGTTTTTGCCGGCGACCGCCCAAGAGCTGCTGTTCGAGCGCGTGCAGGCGCTGGGCGCGGCGGGCAGCCGGATCGCCGTGGAGGCGCCCGGCTCGGACTTCCTCGACGAGGCCACCCAGGCCAAGCAGCGCGAGAACATGCAGCAGGTGCGCGAGCTGATGGCCAAGCTGGAGCCCGAACGCGACATCCCCGACGTTACTGACCTGTGGTACTTCGAGGAACGCGAGGACGTCGGCGACTGGTTGCGCCGCAACGGCTGGGACGTGACCGAGAGGCCGGCCGAAGAATTGATGGCCAGTTACGGCCGCACACCACCGGACGTCGAAGACGCCGCCCCCAAGACAATTTTCGTAGCAGCCGAGCGAACGGGAGAACAGTAATCGTGGCCAGAACCGACAACGACACCTGGGAGATCACCGAGAGTGTGGGGGCGACGGCGCTGGGCGTGGCGTCGGCGCGCGCCGCAGAAACCCGCGGCGACAACCCGTTGATCAGCGATCCGTACGCGCAGGTGTTCCTTGACGCCGCGGGCGACGGAGTGTGGAACTGGCACTCCGCTCCGCAGCTCCCGCCCGAGCTTATCGACGCCGAACCCGATCTGCCGCTGCAGATGCAGTCGATGGTCAGCTATATGGCTTGTCGCACAGCATTTTTCGACCAGTTCTTTCTCGACGCGAGTCGCGGGGGAATTCATCAGGTGGTGATCTTGGCGGCGGGTTTGGACAGTCGGTCGTGGCGACTGCCCTGGCCAGACGCCGTGACGGTCTACGAGCTCGACCAGCCCAGGGTCCTCGATTTCAAACTGTCGACGCTGACCGAACACGGGGCCGAGCCCGCGTGTAATCGGGTCGAGGTCGCGGTGGACCTGCGGCGGGACTGGCCGGAGGCGTTGCGGCAGGCCGGTTTTGACCCGTCGGTCCCCAGCGCCTGGTCGGCCGAGGGGCTGCTGCCATATCTGCCCTCCGCGGCCCAAGACTTGCTGTTCGAGCGTGTTGACGGGCTCACCGCCCCCGGCAGCCGGGTCGCCGTAGAGGCGCTGGGACCGAAGTTTCTGGACCCCGAGATTCGCGCCAAGCGTCGCGACCGGATGGAGCGGATCCGCACCCTCGCGGCCGAAGTCGACCCGCAACGCGAGATCCCCAGAACCGACGAGCTGTGGTACTTCGAGGAGCGCGAGGACGTCGGTGAGTGGTTCGGGCGCCACGGCTGGGACGTGACGGTGACGCCGTCACTGGAGTTGATGGCCGGCTATGGCCGTCGCGCTCCCAAGGAGGTCGAGGACCTGGTTCCCGGGAATCTGTTCACGGCCGCGCACAAGCCGGGGGCTTAGCGGTTTCAGCGAACCTGCGGTTCGTGCGACGCGCGGACGGGCTGATCTACGAGTTCGTCCGCGACGGGGATGCCGATGGCTTCTCGTCGTATCGACGGGTTGACCTCGACCTGTGGTGTCGACGACTTCCGGACTTCGGCTGGGCGGTGTGTACGAGCTCCGGCGAGGTTTTCAGTCGCCCGTTCGACGACCCCGGCGATGGCGACCTGCCGCCCGAGGGTATTTGGGTGAGTCGCAAGGGCGATCGATCGTATGTGTACGAGATGGTCCGCACTTCGCGGTAATCCCTTGTGCCACTTTGGCGGCAGTAGTCACATCGAGGCGGCCCTTGCCGGGTGCCTTGGTGTCACTCCTTCGAGGTTGCGCTCATGTTTCGCCGGGACTGTTCATCGGCCTGCGCGAAGAGATGCAGTCGGTGGGCGTACTCCTCGGCGGCTTCGATGACTGCTGCGAGCCGGACCGCTCGGGCTGCGTTGCCCATAAGCTCAGCGGCGAGCTCGGCGTCGATGTGAGCGGCTCGCAGGTGGTTGCGGCAGGCGTCAAGCGTTTCGGCGGCAGTCCTGCCGTGGAGTTGTTTCGTCATCCGATGCCTTCGATTCTTCTGCCGGTGTTCGCCAGCCTGGCAATGACTGTGAAGGCAGGGATGGCCCGCCGATGGGGCCGGGCCGCTCGCTGAGGGTCTCTGTCCGGAGGATTCCCCGCGTCACGGCGTTGGGGAGCGCCGCGTGCAGCCCGGCCTCCCCCTCAAACGGGTCATCCCTGGGTTCACAGGACTGTTCGCCAGCCTGGCAATCACTATTCCAGCGCGGTTCAGCGGTGTCTGTCCGCCGACCAGCCGGTATGCGGGATGAATCGCGCGTCCCCCGATTGGGGGAACGGCATCGGCAGCGGTGTCGGCGACAAAGCTCAGGAATGAAATCACCGGCCGGGACGCACGCTAGCAGCGAATTCTCCTACTAGCCAAGCATATTTACAATTTGCGGGGTATCTGCGCAGTGCTGCGTATGTATGCGTTGCACACGGGCCGCCTATGCGGCTGAGCGGTCCTGGTAGCACAATGCAGACACGAAAGGGAGGCCAAAAACGATGAACGGGTTGATGATTTTCGGCGGCTTGCTCGTCTTCGTGGTCGGGCTAAGTGCCCACAACGCTGCAAACGTGCTCAGCCTCGGCGGCATCGCGTTAATGGGAGTCGGCATTGGCCGGGCGCGCGTCCAGTACAAAGCGCGGGCGGCTCGTGAACGTGAGGAATCCGAACTGCGGGCGTACCAGCTTCGCGTCGCTCGCGGCGAGGTCCCGCCACCGGCTGGGGCGGGGTGGGAATTGCCACCGATGCCGCCAATCAACTTGAACTAGTCGGCCCGCCTATCGCACGGCGGCGGGACCGGCCAGCACCTTGCACGCGTCCGCTACGGGGCGCGCAAACCACTGCGCCACAGTCACAACAAGTGCAAAGTTGTGCCCGCCGCAGGAACGAACCTGATGACCGACGACCACCTGGCCTGGACCGAGTCGGTGCCCGCACGGGCAGTGCTGCGGTGGCCGTACCATCCAGCGGCTGGCGGCCAATCCTCGACAGGTTGCACAACGGGCCGGCGGCTCATCGGGGGTGGTTTGGCGCTGGTCAAGGCGATCGCGAAGGCTGGGACGACGGACGCTGGCGATGCGGCAAAGTAAAAATCCGCCGTGCTAATATCGCGTTTTCCTGCGCCACGAGTGGGCTCGTCGATTACAACAGTCATTGGTCGATGAAGCGGTAGGAGGACAGAAATGTCGAGTGTGATCGCAGCGCCCGAGCTGATCGCCACAGCAGCAACGGATTTGCGGAATATCGGTTCGACGCTCAGCGCGGCCCACACGGCCGCGGCCACCTCGACGACGGCGATGGTGGCTGCAGCCGAGGATGAGGTGTCGGCGGCCATTGCGGCGGTGTTCTCGGCCCACGGTCAGGACTTTCAGGCACTCGGTGCGCACGCGGCGGCGTTTCGTGCCCAGTTTGTGCAGGCGTTGACCGCGGGTGCGCGATCTTATGTCAGCGCGGAGGCCGCCAATGTTGCCGCGTTTACGGCCAATCCGGCGCAGACGATAGGGCGGGATCTGACCGGGCACTCGCTGATCGGCAACGGCGCCAGCGGGGCCGCGGGGATCACCCAGGCGGCCAACATGCTCGCCACCAATATCTTCGGGTCGCCGCCCAAGCTCATCCCGGCAACGCAGGGAGCGATCTTCACCGGCACACCGTCAGTGGCAAACAGAATTGAAGTCGGTTCGCTGGTTGCATTAAAAGATGTCGCGGGCTACCTCCCGCCCAACCTCGACACTCAACTGAGCCGTATCACCGGCGCACTTTTTTCGCTGGAGTTCAGCAACACCCCGCCAAAATTCTTGCCGTTGCTGCTGGGGGAAACGGTCCAGCACACCACATTTGACGGGATGCCCGTCCTGCAGATCACACCTGCTCACCCGTCCGGCCACTACGTGGTTGCCCTGCCCGGCGGCGATTATTCCCTTGAGCCGTCATTCTTCCACTGGCTCGATTACACACTGATGGCAAACCAGACCGGCGCGACCATCGAAGTGCCGTTCTACCCGTTGGTGCAACAAGGAGGTACCGCCGGGGTGGTTGTACCCGAAATTGCCGGCCTCATCTCCATGGAAATCGCGCAGCACGGGGCTCCCAACGTCAGCCTGACCGGTGACTCCTCAGGCGGCAACCTCGCACTGGCGACCGTCGAATACATGGTGGCCAACAACGAAACCGTACCGGCGTCATTGGTCCTGGTATCTCCGTGGCTCGACGTGACCATGACCAATCCCAACATTCCGTTGGTCCACGATCCCCTGGTCAATTCGCCGTTGATTGGTGGGCTGATTGGTGGGAATGAACCAAATGTCGGCTCGGAATGGGCAGGCAACCTTCCCGAGAACAACTATCTGGTGAGTCCGCTGTACGGGTCACTCAAGGGACTCCCGCCCACCTCTGTCTACGCGGGCTCCCTGGATTCACTCACACCCGACGCGATCGTCCTCCAACAAGAAGCCGCAACTCAAGGAGCCCCCATCAGCTTCGTATTCGCCAACGGCGAATGCCACGACTGGGTTTACCTCACCCCAGACGGTTTCCAGTTACTGCCGCAGATCTACCAGGAACTCGGGATATAAACGTGTGGGATAAATGCAAATGGCGCTCGGAACAGTGAACGCGGCAGGAGCGGCGGCGGCGCCGCTTCCTCCAACGGCCCCAACGGCTACCAGAATATCGGCAGCGGCATCAATGGCCAGTCGAGCTAACACCGACTCAGTGCGCGGACGGCGTGCATGCACCTGACTGTTGAACCCGCTGCTGGCAACGTCGTCGTAAATCCGCATAGCAGCCGCACCTGCGTGATCGATCAAATGTCTCCAAGATCAATTCGGCGTCAACCCCGCATCAACACCTTCCACCACCCCGAAAAACTCCTGGCACCCGAAGAGTACGAACCAGCTTGACCCAAAAACGACACACTGGTCTGGCCACTTGACGTCTGACCTATGACCAATCACACTCAAGCACGTGGCGCTCCAGCCCGTGACCCGTCGATCGGTGCCCGAAGAGGTTTTCGAGCAGATTGCTGCCGACGTGCTCAGTGGGGAGATGCAGCCTGGCGAGGCGCTGCCCAGCGAGCGCCAGCTGGCCGACGTCCTCGGGGTATCCCGGCCCGCTGTGCGCGAGGGACTCAAGCGGCTCTCGTCGGCCGGGCTGGTCGAGGTGCGCCACGGCGGCCTCACCACCGTGCGCGACTTCCGGCGCCATGCCGGTCTGGACCTGTTGCCCCGATTGCTCTTTCGCAATGGTGATCTCGACACCACCGTTTTCCGCAGCATCCTCGAGGCCCGGCTGCGCATCGGTCCGAAGGTCGCGGAGCTCGCGGCCGAACGGCACGGACCAGAGTTGGAAAAGGCGCTCGGGGATTCGCTGCGCACGCTCGAGAGGGAAGACGACCTGCTCGAGTGGCAGCGGGTAGCCCTTGACTTCTGGGAGCCCGTGGTCGACGGCGCCGCTTCGATCGTGTACCGCCTGATGTACAACGCATTTCGAGACGCCTACGAGCCAGCACTGGCAGTCCTGGCCGGCAAGATGACCGCTGAGGTCAAGCGTCCCGATGCCTACCGAAAACTGGCCGATGCGATCTGCTCGGGCAATGCCGACGGCGCGAAAAAGGCCGCCGAGCACGTCCTCGAACTCGCGAACGCAGCATTGCTGGCAAGCATCGGCACGACTCAAAAACACAGAAAACGCCGATGACCACCCAGAGCGTGGCCACCTACATTCGCGGCCAGATGCAGCCCGGGATCGACGCGGTCGGCGGCTTCTACCGGACTTGCGTGCTGACCGGAAAAGCGCTGTTCCGCAGGCCCTTCCACTGGCGCGAGATGATCGAACAGGGCTGGTTCATCACCAGCGTCTCGTTGCTGCCGACCCTTGCGGTCTCGATTCCGCTGACCGTGCTCATCATCTTCACGCTCAACATCCTGCTGGCCGAGTTCGGCGCCGCCGACATCTCCGGCGCGGGCGCGGCGCTAGGCGCCGTCACCCAGCTGGGCCCGCTGACGACCGTGCTGGTGATCGCGGGCGCCGGGGCTACGGCCATCTGTGCCGACCTCGGCGCCCGCACCATCCGCGAGGAGATCGATGCGATGGAGGTACTCGGCATCGACCCCATCCACCGGCTGGTGGTGCCCCGCGTCGTCGCCGCGACCATCGTCGCCACCCTGCTCAACGGCGCGGTGATCACCATCGGGCTGGTCGGCGGGTTCATCTTCGGCGTCTACATCCAACACGTCTCGGCCGGCGCCTATGTCGGCACACTCACCCTGGTCACGGGCCTACCGGAAGTCGTTATCTCCGTGCTCAAGTCGGCCACCTTCGGCATGATCGCCGGCTTGGTCGGCTGCTACCGCGGGTTGACCACCAAAGGCGGCCCGAAGGGCGTCGGCACCGCCGTCAACGAGACGCTGGTGCTATGCGTGATCGCCCTGTTCGCGGTCAACGTGGTGCTGACCACGATCGGCGTGCGGTTCGGGACGGGACGCTAGATGACCCAATCCGCAACCGTATTGCGCGCCCGCTACCCGCGAACAGCGGCCAACCTCAACCGTTTCGGCGGCGGTGCGGTCCGAAGACTTGAGCAGATCGGGATTTTCGCGAGGTTCACCCGGGTCAGCCTTATTGAGATCGGCTGGGCACTGCGCCGCTACCGCAGGGAGACGCTGCGGCTCATTGCCGAAATCGGCATGGGCACCGGCGCGATGGCCGTCCTCGGTGGCACGGTCGCGATCATCGGCTTCGTGACACTGTCCGGCGGTTCGCTGATCGCCATCCAGGGCTTTGCGTCGCTGGGCAACATCGGTGTCGAGGCGTTCACCGGTTTCTTTGCCGCACTGGCCAATACACGCATCGCCGCTCCCATCGTCGCCGGCGTCGCGCTGGCCGCCACGGTCGGCGCCGGCGCCACCGCGCAGTTGGGTGCGATGCGGATCAGCGAGGAGATCGATGCGCTGGAAGTCATGGGCATCAAGTCGATCTCGTATCTCGTCTCCACCCGGATCCTGGGCGGGCTGGTGGTGATCGTGCCGCTGTACGCCCTGGCCCTCGATATGGCTTTCACCTCCGGTCAAGTCGTCACGACGGTGTTCTACGGCCAATCGAACGGCACGTACCAGCACTACTTCCGCACCTTCCTGCGCCCCGAGGATGTGGGGTGGTCGGTCGTGCAGGTCGTCGTCATGGCGGTGATAGTGATGATCAGCCACTGCTATTACGGCTACACCGCCAGCGGTGGCCCCGTCGGCGTCGGCCAGGCCGTCGGCCGATCCATGCGCTTCTCGCTGGTCTCTGTGGTGCTCGTTGTCCTGTTGGCCGAGTTGGCGCTCTACGGCGTCGACCCGAACTTCAATCTCACGGTGTAACCGCGGTGCGCAAACACCGACGGGCGGGGTTGTACGCGGAGGGCGTGGTACTGCTGCTCGTGGGTGCGGTGGTTCTCATGTTGGTGTACAAGCAGTTTCGCGGGGATTTCACCCCGAAGACCGAGCTGACAATGGTGGCCTCGCGGGCCGGACTGGTGATGGAGCCGGGTTCGAAGGTCACCTACAACGGGGTGGCGATCGGCCGGGTGGCCAGCATCTCGGAGCTGCAGTCCGACGGCAAGCCGGCGGCGAAGCTGATGCTGAACGTGGATCCGAAATATATCAAGCTGATTCCGCAAAACGTGTCGGCCAGCATCGAGGCGGCCACCCTATTCGGCAACAAGTACGTGTCGCTCACCGCGCCGGACGACCCCAAGCCGCAACGGATCTCGTCGCACGACGTGATCGACGTGCGATCGGTGACCACCGAGTTCAACACGTTGTTCGAGACGATCACCTCAATTGCCGAGAAGGTGGATCCGATCGAGCTGAACGCCACGCTGTCCGCGGCGGCGCAGGCGCTTGACGGGCTGGGCGGCAACTTCGGCGAATCGATCGCCAATGGCAATCAGATTCTGGCGCAGCTGAATCCAAAGATGCCGCAGTTCACCTACGACGCGCGGCGGCTGGCCGACCTCGCTGACATTTATGCTCGCTCCTCGCCGAATTTGTGGGCTTTCCTGCAGAACACGACGACCACGGCCCGCACCCTGACCAAACAACAAAGCGAGCTGGATGCCGCGCTCCTCGCGGCGGTGGGCGCAGGCAAGGCCGGCGAAGATATCTTCGTGCGGGGCGGACCGTATCTGGCGCGCGGAGCCGCCGACCTGGTCCCCACCGCTGCGCTGCTGGACACCTACAGCCCCGCATTGTTCTGCACGGTCCGTAACTTTCACGACGCCGCACCCAAGATCGCGCGTGCGGCCGGCGGCAATGGCTATTCGTTGTCGGCCGCCGGAACGATCCTTGGCGCGCCCAATCCCTATGTCTACCCGGATAACCTGCCGCGGGTGAACGCGCACGGCGGACCGGGCGGCAGCCCGGGCTGCTGGCAGCCCATCACACCGCAGTTGTGGCCGGCGCCGTATCTGGTGATGGACACCGGTGCCAGCCTCGCGCCGTACAACCACTTCGAACTCGGCCAGCCGATGTTCAGCGAATACGTGTGGGGACGCCAATTCGGGGAGAACACGATCAACCCATGACGAGGAATCCATGAAGGGCACCAGCACGGCAGTCAAACTCGGCATCCTGTGGATGGTGTTGTTGGTCTTCACGGTGATAATCGTCATCGTCTTCGGCCAGATGCGGTTCAACCGCACCACCGGATATTCCGCCCTGTTCACCAACGCCAGCATGCTGCGGGCCGGACAGTTCGTCCGCGCCGCGGGGGTGGAGGTCGGCAAGGTCTCCAAGGTCACGCTGATCAACGGGGACACAAGGGTATTGGTGGACTTCACCGTGGACAGCTCGCTGCCGCTGGATCAGGCGACGACGGCGTCGATCCGCTACCTGAACCTGATCGGCGACCGTTACCTCGAGCTCAAACACGGCGACAGCGGTCGCCGGTTGGCCCCGGGCGGCACGATCCCGCTCGAGCACACTGCGCCGGCGCTGGATCTCGACGCGCTGATCGGCGGCTTCCGCCCGCTCTTCAAGGCGCTGGATCCGGACAAGGTCAACAGCATCGCCCAGTCGATCATCACGGTGTTCCAGGGGCAGGGCGCGACCATCAACGACATCCTCGACCAAACCTCGTCACTCACTGCCACGCTGGCCGACCGCAGCCAGGCGATCGGCGAGATCATCACGAACCTGAACACCGTATTGGCCACCACGGTCAAGCATCAGCAGGAGTTTGACCGCACGGTCGACAAGCTGGAGCTGCTGATCACCGGACTGAAGAACAGGGCCGACCCCTTAGCCGCGGCGGCGGCGCACATCAGCGACGCCGCCGGAACCCTCGCCGACCTGCTGGGTGAGGACCGGCCGTTACTGCACAGCACGGTCGGACAGCTCGAGGGCATCCAGCAGCCGATCATCGACCAGCTCCCCAGCCTCGACGAAGTGCTGCGCAAGCTGCCCGACGCGTACCGGATCATCGGCCGCGTCGGCGGCATCTACGGCGACTTCTACAACTTCTATCTGTGCGACCTCTCGCTGAAGGTCAACGGGTTACAGCCGGGCGGCCCGGTACGCGTCGTCAAGCTCTTCGGGCAGCCCACCGGGAGGTGCACCCCGCAGTGAGAACCCTCACGGAATTCAACCGGGGCCGGGTCGGCTTGATGGGCGTGGTGGTCACCATGCTCGCAGTCGGTGTGGGGCAAAGCTTTACCAGCGTGCCGATGCTGTTCGCCACCCCCACCTACTACGCCCAATTCACCGATACGGGCGGCCTCAGCACAGGCGACAAGGTGGAGATCGCCGGCGTCGAAGTCGGCGTAGTGCGCTCGCTGGCGATCCGCGGCAACCGAGTGCTTATCGGATTCTCGCTACCCGGCCGGACCATCGGCGGACAAAGCCGAGTCGCTATTCGCACCGACACCATCCTCGGACGAAAGAATATGGAGGTCGAACCGCGCGGTGCACAACCATTGCAGCCCGACAGCTTTCTGCCCTCTGCGCAGACTACGACGCCCTACCAGGTCTACGATGCGTTCGTCGACGCCACGAAGGCGGCGGCGGGCTGGGACGTCGAGGCCACCAAACGGTCGCTGAAGGTGTTGTCGGAAACCTTCGATCAGACGGCCCCGCACCTCAGTGCAGCCCTCAACGGTGTCAAGGTCTTCTCCGACACCATCGGTCAAAGGGGAGACCAGCTCAAGCAACTGCTGGCGAACGCCAACAAGATCGCTCGCGTGCTCGGCGACCGCAGCGGTCAGATCAACGGCCTGCTGGTCAACGCCAACACGCTGCTGGCCGCGTTCAAGCAACGCAGCCAGGCGCTGAGCATTCTGCTGAGCAACGTGTCGCAGGTGTCGACCCAGGTGTCCGCACTGCTCAAGGAGAACCCCAACCTCAACCATGTGCTGCAGCAGCTGAGCACGGTCAGTGACGAGCTCGGCAAGCGCAAGAAGGAACTGTCCGACGTGCTGATACTGCTCAGCAGGTACACCGCCGCCCTGACCGAGGCCGTCGGATCCGGGCCGTTCTTCAAAACGATGGTGGTGAATCTGCTTCCCTCCCAGATCCTTCAGCCGTGGGTCGACGCCGCGTTCAAGAAGCGCGGCATCGACGCCGAACAGTTCTGGCGCAGTGCCGGACTGCCGGCGTTCCGGTTCCCCGACCCCAACGGCACCCGGTTCCCCAACGGCGCGCCGCCTCCGGCGCCACCGGCGCTGGAGGGCACCCCGGATCACCCGGGACCCGCCGTGCCGCCCGGATCACCGTGTTCGTACACGCCGGCGGCGGGCGCAACGCCGCGGCCCGACAACCCGCTCCCATGCGCGGGCGCCACGGTCGGTCCGTTCGGTGGTGCTGCCTTCCCGGCGCCGCTCGACGTCGACACCTCGCCGCCGAACCCGGAAGGGTTACCGCCGTCGCCCGGCGTGCCGAGCGCGGGCAGACCCGGTGAGGCACCGCCCGCCGTGCCCGGCACCCCGGTGCCGCTACCGGCGAACGCGCCCCCCGGCGCACGGACGGGGGCCGGCCGATGAGCACCATCTTCGACGTCCGCAACCTGCACCTCTCGAAAGTGCCTCGCAGGGCGATCCTTATCGGGGCGTTGGTGGCGGTGCTGGGCGTCATCGGCGTGTTCGCCGGAAGAGAGCTCTATCGAAAAATGACCACCAATTCGGCGGTCGCGTATTTCTCCGAGGCGACGGCGCTCTACCCGGGCGACAGAGTCGAGATCATGGGCGTGCGGGTCGGTTCGATCGACAAGATCGAGCCGACCGGCGACAAGATGCGGGTCACCTTCCACTACAGCAACAAGTACCCGGTGCCCGCCAACGCCACCGCGTCGATCCTCAACCCCAGCCTGGTGGCCTCACGCACCATCCAGCTGTCACCGGCCTACACCGATGGCCCGGTACTGAAGGACGGCGCGGTGATCCCCATTGAACGCACCCAGGTGCCCGTGGAGTGGGATCACCTGCGCGACTCCATCAACGGCATCCTCCGGCAGCTCGGACCGACCCCGGACCACCCAAAGGGCCCGTTCGGCGAAGTCGTCGAATCCGCCGCGGACAACCTGGCCGGCAAGGGCAAACAGATTAACGAGGCACTAAACAGCTTGTCGGATGCGTTGAGCGCACTGAACGAGGGCCGCGGAGACTTCGTCGTCATCACGCACAGCCTGGCGCAATTCATCACCGCGCTGTACCGCAACGACCAACAGTTCGTCGCGCTCAACGACAACCTCGCTCAATTCACCGACTGGTTCACCAAATCCGACCACGACGTTGCCGACACCATCACCCGGGTCGACGACGTACTGGCCGCCGCCCGAAACTTCTTGCACGACAATGGATCCGTCCTGGCTCACGACGTCAACAACCTCGCCGACGTGACCACTACCATCCTGCAACCCGACCCGCGCGACGGTCTGGAAACCGCGCTGCACGTGCTGCCCACGTTCGCCGGCAACTTCAACAACCTCTACTACCCGGCGCACGGCTCGCTCGGAGGCTTGATCGAGTTCCCCAGCTTCGCCAACCCAATTCAGTTCATCTGCAGTGCTATTCAGGCCGGCAGCCGGCTGGGCTATCAGGACTCCGCCGAACTGTGCGCGCAATACCTGGCGCCGGTGCTCGACGTCATCAAGTTCAACTACTTGCCGTTCGGCGCGAACCTCTTCGGCTCGGCGACCACCTTGCCCAAGGAGGTGGCCTACTCCGAGGACCGGCTGCACCCGCCCCCCGGCTTCAAGGACACCACCGTCCCGGGGATTTTCTCGCGGGACACCCCGTTCTCATACGGCAACCAAGAACCCGGCTGGGTCGTCGCGCCGGGGATGCAGGGCACGCAGGTTCAGCCGGCAACGGCCAATATGCTGAGCCCGGAATCGTTGGGCGAACTGATGGGTGGCCCGGACGCGCCTCCCCCGCCGCCCGGGAGCAATCTGCCCGGACCGCCGAACGCCTACGACGAGACCAATCCGCTTCCGCCGCCCTGGTACCCGCAACCGTATCCGCAGGCCGCGCGCCCGGGGCCGGGCCAATGAAGCGCGTGCTGGTGTTCCTGGCGGTCGCGGCGGTGCTGACGTCGTGCACCTGGCGTGGCATAGCCAACGTGCCGCTACCGATTGACCGTGGCACGGGATCGGGTCACATGACGATCTATGTCCAGGTGCCCGACACGCTGGCCTTGAACACCAACAGCCGGGTGCGAGTCGCCGACGTCTGGGTCGGCACCGTGCGAGACATCCGGCTCAAGAATTGGATTGCCACGCTGACGCTGGATGTTGATGCGGCCGTGAAGCTTCCGGTCAACGCGACGGCCAAGATCGGCCAGACCAGCCTGCTGGGCACGCAGCACGTCGAACTGGCGGCACCGCCGAACCCGTCTCCACAACCGTTGCGCAACGGCGACACCATCGGACTGACGAACTCCTCGGCGTACCCGACCATCGAACGGACGCTTGCCAGCATTGCGGTGATCCTGAATGGCGGCGGCATCGCCAACCTCGACGTGATCCAAACCGAGATCCTCAACATCCTCGGCGGCCACGTCGATCAGTTCCGCGAACTCCTCGGGCGGTTGGACACCTTCACCGCCGCGCTGAACCGTCAGCGCGACGACCTCACGCGCGCAATCGATTCGACCAACCAACTGCTGAGCATCATCGCGGACCGCAAGGACACGCTGGATCGGGTGCTCACCGACCTCCCGCCGCTGATCCAGCACTTCGCCGACACCCGCACTCTGTTCGCCGACGCCACCGAATCCCTGGGCCGGTTCAGCGACGTCGCGAACCGGGCGCTGGCAGACACCCAGCCAAACCTGCACCAGAGCCTGCAGTCGCTGCAGCGGCCGTTGATCCAGCTCGTCCGGGCTGCACCGTACGTGGTCGGCGCGTTAAGGCTAGCGTTCACAGCGCCTTTCAACATCGACGACGTCGCAAAAGTGATCCGCGGCGACTACCTCAACGTGTCGGGCGAATTCGACCTGACGCTGTCCACCATCGACAACACGATCCTGAGCGGAACCGGATTCTCCGGGGCGCTCCGGGCGCTCGAACAGGCGTGGGGCCGCGATCCCGCCACCATGATCCCGGACGTCCGGTACACGCCCAACCCCAATGATGCCCCCGGGGGGCCGCTGGTGGAAAGAGGCAACTGAAAGATGTTGACACGCCTCATCAAAACGCAGCTGGGGTTGTTCTTGGTGTTAGCGGTCGCGGCGGTGGTGGTACTGGTCTGTTACTTCCTGCGCATCCCCAGCCTGGTCGGCATCGGCCGCTACACGCTGTATGCCCAATTGCCGCAGTCCGGCGGCCTGTACCGAACCGCCAACGTCACGTATCGAGGCATCACGATAGGCACCGTCACCGCCGTCGAGCCCACCGAGCGTGGCGCGCGGGCGACGATGAGCATCGACAACGGCTACCAAATTCCCGCTGACGCATCGGCCAACGTGCACTCGGTGTCGGCGGTCGGGGAGCAGTACCTCGACTTGGTGTCGAACCGCACCGCCGGCCCGTATCTGGCCAACCTGCAGACGATCACCAAAACCACGGTGCCCAGCCAAATCGGTCCGGCGTTGGACGCCGCCAACCAGGGATTGGCGGCGCTGCCCAAAGACAAGGTGGGCACGCTGCTGCACGAGACGTCACTGGCCGTGGGCGGGTTGGGACCGTCCTTACGACGACTGGTCGACGCCACTGGGGCGATCGCCCACGACTTTAAGGGCAGCATCGACGACATCGACGACATCATCGCGCACGCCGGGCCCATCATCGATAGTCAGGTTGATTCCGGCGACGACATCGCACGCTGGTCGGCCAATCTCAATAACTTGACTTCGCAGACCGCGCAACAGGATCCGGCCCTTCGCAACATTTTGGCTAATGCCGCGCCCACCGCCGATCAGGTCAAGGTCACGTTCAACGACGTACGGGAGTCGTTGCCGCAGACGCTGGCCAACCTCGAGGTCGTATTCGACATGCTCAAGCGCTACCACAATGGCGTCGAGCAGGCGTTGGTGTTCTTGCCGCAGTCGGGCGCGATCGCCCAGACGGTGACCGCGTTAAAACCCGGGCAGGCGACGCTCGGCGCCGGCGCGCTGGCGTTCAACACACCACCCCCGTGCCTGACCGGTTTTCTGCCCGCGTCGCAGTGGCGGGCCCCCGCCGATACCAGCACTGCGCCGCTACCGGCCGGCACCTACTGCAAGATCCCGATGGAAGCTCCGAATGTGGTTCGCGGAGCCCGTAATTACCCGTGCGTGGACGTGCCCGGCAAGCGGGCGGCGAGTCCGCGGGAGTGCCGGAGCAACGAGCCCTATGTGCCGTTAGGTACCAATCCTTGGTACGGCGACCCGGATCAGATTCTCACCTGCCCCGCGCCGGCCGCGCGCTGTGACGAGCCGGTGAAACCGGGACTCGTGATTCCGGCGCCGTCGGTCAATACTGGCAATAACCCGTTGCCTGCCGACCGGGTTCCTGGCACGCCGCCGCCGGTCAGCGACCCGTTGCAGCGGCCGGGTTCGGGTACCGTCCAGTGCAACGGGCAGCAACCCAACCCCTGCACCTACATGCCGAGCGCGGCGCCCGGTGCACTGTACGACGTGCAGAGCGGCTTGGTCGTCGGCCCCGACGGCCTGGTGTATTCCGTTGATAATTCCCGGAATACCGGCGACAGCGGATGGAAAGACATGCTCACCCCGGCGCGCGGCTAGTCAGTCGCGAGCGTGCGTGTTTGCACGACGACACGCCGGCGCAAGCGTACAACTGCGCACGTTCGTCATGCGTCGGCCCCGGGATCTGAGTCCCGGCGCACCTGCCCGCGCCACGTCCGGTAACCGCGCCGGGCGGCGAACGCGCCGACGATGGCCGTCATGCACCAGACCGCGACCGCCGCGTACGCCAACGGCGACGACGGTTTCCCGAGGGAGGCGCCCAACGCGGTGTAGACGAACGCCCGCGGCGCAGAGCCAATGAACGCACCGACAGCCATCTGCCACAACGGAACTCCGATCGCCCCGAACGCATAGGAGAACACCGCATCCGACGTACCGGGGACGAAGCGCTGCCCGACGACCGCCCACAGTCCGCGCCGCTCGATCAGCGCCTCGATGCGGTCGGCCCGCTTTGTCCCCAGCACTGCCCGCGCGCTGTCTCGGCCGGCGCGCTGTCCGACGCGGCTCGCGACGACCGCGGTACCCACCGTCGCGCCCAGCGTGACGAAGATGCCCAGCACCGGCCCGAACAGAATTCCACTCCCGGCGGCCAGGATCGAGCCCGGGACAAATATCGAGCCGAGGACGGCCGACGCCACGACATAGACCAGCGGCGCCGCGGGACCGGTCGCCGAGATCGCGCGCCGCACTTCATCGATGTCGATGACGCGCGCGACGGCCACTAGGTAGAACATCAGCACCAGAAAGCCGGCGAACACGGCAAGCCGCACGATGTGGCTTCGCCGTGATGTTGTCGGGGGACCGTCGTCGTCCATTGTGATCACGAATTCACGCAGTCGTCGCCGCCGCTTGCAGCCGCAGCCGCAGCCCACTCGCCCGAAGGGCGCGTCGGTCGAGCGCGGCGCGTACCTCGGCCTCGGAGCCGACGACCCGGACCTTGACCTTGGCCCGCGTCACCGCGGTGTAGAACAGCTCCCGGGTCAGCAATCGCGAATCCTGCGGCGGCATCAGCACCGTGACTTCGCCGGCTTGGCTGCCCTGACTTTTGTGAATCGTCATGGCGTGCATGGTCTCGATTTCCGCCAGGCGGCTGGTAGCGAAGTCCAGCCGGCCGCCGGCACCGGCGATGACGGCCCGCAAACCGTCGCGGCCGGCGACCACCACCCCGGTATCGCCGTTGTAAATGCGCAGTCCGTAGTCGTTGGCCGTCACCAACAACGGCCTGCCGGCGTACCACTCCAGCGACGGCGGTTGACCCGTTTCGTCCGCAAGCCACCGTTGGACCTGTCGATTCCAGTGCGCGGCCCCGTACGGTCCCTGACGGTGCGCGCACAACAGCCGGTGCTCGTCGAGGATCTCCAACGCCAGCTCTGCATCACCCAGCACCGCGGCCTCGCGCACCCGCAGCGCGTGCGGCACCAGCACCTCGCGCAGCGGCTCGGCCGGGTGCTCGGTGTCTATCCACTCGACGTGCTCGCCGCCGGCGCGCAGCACTGTCACCGCACCTTCGGCGTCGCCGATCCGGATTGCTTCGGCCAACGCGCCAATCGACTCACCGAACCGGTACCTAGTGTGCAGGGCCGCCACCCGCACGTCGTCGCGGCCGGTCAGGCCTTCCACCAAATCCGCCAACACCGCACCGGCTTCCACCGAGGCCAGCTGGTCGGGGTCGCCGACCAAAATCAGCCGCGTATTCGGCCGCACCGCCTCCAGTAGCCGTGACATCATCGTCAGCGACACCATCGACGTCTCGTCGACCACGATGACGTCGTGCGGCAGCCGATTGCCGCGATTGTGCTTGAACCGCACCGACGTATCGGGCCGCGGACCCAGCAGCCGATGCAGCGTCGTCGCCCGTACACCGGCCAGCCGATTGGCGTCCACCGCGTCAAGCTTCTCAACCTCGGCGGCAACGGCCTCTGTCAGCCGCGCGGCCGCCTTGCCGGTCGGCGCGGCCAGCGCGATCCGGGGGCGGGGGGCGCCGGCGAGCTCGGCGTGCTCGACCAGCAGCGCCAGCAGTCGCGCGACGGTGTGGGTCTTGCCGGTGCCGGGTCCTCCGGTCAGCACGGTCACGGCCTGGGCCAGCACGATGTCGGCGGCGATGCGCTGCTCCTCATACCCGGGCGGGAAAAGCCTTTCGTAGCCGGGCAATTCGCCGGCCGTCCGACTGGCCGACAGCGCGAGTAGATCGGCGCACACTTGTTCTTCCTCGAGCCAGTACCGGTCGAGATACAGCAGCTCACCGAGCAGTCGCAGCACCGGGGGCGTCCCGATCAACGGGCTGGCACGAACCGCGGCCATCCAACCGTCGACCTCGGGCCAGGGAAGATCAGTGATGCCGACCTGCGCCTGCGCCTCGCGCAGGTCCACGCACACCGACCCACCCCGCAGCGCGCGCACCACCAAAGCGACCGCGAGGGCGATCCGCTCGTCGACTTCGCCAGCGAGCACCGTAAGCCGTTGTGCTACGTGGATATCGGCGGCCTCGAAAACGCCGGCTTCGCTGAATGTCCGCAGTAGTCCTTCCGCGGCGATCGCCTCCACCGTCATGCGGCCACCCGCCCCGCATCGAGTAGGTCCGACAACGCCACGATCAGAGACTGTGGCGGCTGCCAGCTGAACACCCCGGACGGGTGGCCATCGACAGTTGGCGTGTCTGGGCCGCACATGCCGCGCACGAACAGATAGAGGATGCCGCCGAGATGGCGCGCGGGCTCGTAATCCGGCAGCCGCCAACGCAAGAAACGGTGCAGCACAGCGCTATACAGCAGTGCCTGCAGCGGATAATCCGAATGCAGCATCGCCTCGATGAGCCGCGGACGGTCATAATCGGCGGCACTCAACGCCCGCTCCGGATCGCCCAGCCAATTCGTCTTGTAGTCCACGACCAGGTACCGATGCCCCGAACCGTCGGGCACGCGCAGGACGGCATCGATTGAGCCGGTGAGGTATCCGCGCAGCGACTGGCCACCAAGCAATTGGCCGGCCAACCGGTCAGCGTAGGGCGCCATCGCGTCATCAGGCGGCAGGTGCTCGCGCAACAACCTCCCGACATCCGCCAGACGACTTTCGGCGGCAACCGAACCCAGGTCACCGCCGGCCAGAGGCAGCTCAAAATCGAGTTCCCGCAGGCGATCCCGTAGCCCAATTTGCCGCAGCGTCAAACCGTCGGCCAGCGGGCCCAACGAGGTGTCGTGCATCGGCACCATCGCCGCGGCCAGCACCTCCGGGGACACATCGACCGGCCACCAGACCGAGTGCAACCGGATCTGCGACTCCAACTCGGCGGCCAGATCGGCGGTGAACGGGTCGGCTGTCTCCAGCACGGCGTGCACGAGTGTGCCGAACTTCGCGCCCATCGGCAGATCCGCCATCGGCGATGGCACATCCGGCCCGGATGCCGTCTCCGACAACGCGATATCGCTTAGCTCGTCGTCCAATTCGGTGACCTCAGGCTCACTGCTCACCCCGGCACTTTCAGCGACTCGGATCAGACCTGAGTAGGAGGTGCGACGCCACTCGGTATCGATGGAGCGGTGAAAGTGGCGGCTGTCGAGGTTCGTCGGCACCCGCGGCGGGGGCAGCGCAGGTGCCGCCACTATCACCGAGTCCTCGAGCACCAGGCCGCCCGCGGACTCCCACTCGCGCAACCGGACCATCGCGTCGTCGTCGGAGATCTTTGCGGGCTCAACAACGTCCGGCACGACCGAATCGCCTGGCCGACGTCCGCGCAGCAGCCGCGACAGCCCACCGTTAGGCTCGTCGCGGGCCGGCGACCACCACGCCACCACCTGCGACTGCGCGCGGGTCATCGCGACGTAGGTCAGCCGGCTGTCGTCACTGGCGTCCTCGGCGCGGCCCCGTTGCTGGACGGCTCTGAAGTTCGGGCCGTCCTTGCCGCCGATGTACAGGCAGCGCACGTCGTTGTCGTCGTGGAACAGCACGACGTCACGTTCCTGGGTATTGCGGTTGAACGCGAACGGCAAATACACGATTGGGTATTGCAGACCCTTGCTGACATACACCGTCATGATCTGCACGGCGGCCGCGTCGCTGTCCAATCGCCGGTTGCGTTCTGTTGCGCCGCTGCGTTCGTCGCGTTGTCTGCGCAGCCAATCACGCAGTGCCGGCAGGCTGTACTGGTCGCGGTGCGCGACCTCCTGCAGCAACTGGGTGATATGCGCCAGGTCGGTCATGTGACGCTCGCCGCCCTGCCGGGACAGCAGTCGGTCGCCCATGCCCCGCAGCTGCGCGGCCTCGAAGATCGCCGCGACGCCGCGTTCGCGCGCATGTCCGGCCCATTCCCGCAATGTCTCGGCGACTCGATCGGTCAGGTCGTCACCGCCGGCCGCGAGCGTTTCCGCCGTCTCGCCGAAAAACATGGTCGCTGCGGCGGCGCGCACCATTCCCGGACGGTGGGGCTGGTCGAACGCTTCTAGCAGGCACAGCCAATCCTCGGCCGCATCCGAGGTGAAAACGTCGGAGTCGCCGGTATAGACCGCGGGAATGCCGGCATCGCATAGCGCCTTGAAGCAAGCGGCGGCGTCCTTGTGCTTTTCCACGATGACGGCGACGTCGCGTGCCCGCAGCGGTTTACCTTCGAACGTCGCGCCGCTGGCCAATAACGCACCGATGTCGGCGGCGAGGTCGGCGCCGATATGCGCCCGCAGCTCGTCGATGGGAAGGTTCGCAACCCCGCTGCGCCCCAACGTCCCTCGCCGCACCACCCGCAACCGGAATGGGTCGTTGTGCGGCGCACCCGAGAGCCGGTGGCCTTGATGGTGCGCGTCGACGTCGTCCACCACGATCGCGGCGTTGCCGAGCTGCGCGCCGCGCAGCACGACTTGCAGCCGCTCGACGAGCGCGGAATCGGTGCGCCAATTGGTGGCCAGCGTCTTTTTCTGGCCGGCACTGTCGGCCGCTTGCAGGTACGTCACGATGTCCCCGCCGCGGAACGCGTAGATGGCCTGCTTGGGATCGCCGATCAGAATCACGGTGCAGCGCCCGCTGAACGCGCGATCGATGACATCCCACTGCACCGGGTCGGTGTCTTGGAATTCGTCGACCATGACGATCGGCCAGCGTTGATGCATACGTGCCCGGGCGGGGGAGTCGTCGGTGGCCAGCGCGTCGGCCAGCCGGATGAGCAGATCGTCGTAGCTGAGGACCCCCAGCCGGCGCTTACGGGTATCCAGTTCGGCAAGAACGGCTTTCGCGAAGTCAACACAGATGGCGGCCCGCGAACCGGGTTCCGCGTCCTGCGGGCGCAGATCCGTCGACGGGTTGTTGACCACCTCGCGCGCCACCCGCAGCGCGTCGGGATACGACAGCACCGGATCGTCGCGCTCCTGCCCGAAGTGGGCCAGGTACAAATCGTCGACGGTCTCGGCGACCAGCTCGTCGAGGTTCTCGAGCAGTGTCGCATTCGCGGCGGTGTCACCGGCGACCCCGAGCGACTTCAAGACCAATTGGCAGAACTGGTGGGTGGTGGCGATCGTCGCCGCGTCGAAGCCGGCCAGCGCATCGCGCAGCCGGCGTTTGCGGTCCTCGCGGTCGTCGTCGCTGCCCGTCAAAAGGTATGCCACCAACTCGTTGTCGCAACCGGCCGCACGGTCCTCGAAAGCCCCCACTGCTTGGACGATTTGGGCGCGGACGCGCTCCCTGAGCTCCTCGCTGGCCGACCGGGAGAACGTGATGAGCAGCATCTGCTCCAGCGTCGCCTCGCCTTCGGCGACGTAACGAGTGACAAGACCGGCCAACGCGAAGGTCTTACCGGTGCCCGCGCTGGCCTGCAGCACCGTGGTGGACCGTTCGGCGGGCAGCGGCCCGAGCAGGTTGAAACGCTCCATCAGGAGGTCCTCCTCTCGGCCCGCAGCATCGGCAGCCACAGCCGCGCCGAGTAAGCGCCCAGCCGGTTGTCTTCGCCGTCGTACTCCTCGCCCGGCCGCAGGGGTTGCATCAGCTCTTCCAACTTGACGTTTCTGCCCCAGGCCCGCACGTGAGCGGGAGCTTGGTCCTCACCCGGGAAACGCTGTGTCTTCCAACGGAATTGCGCCTCTCGCACCGGATCGCGGCCAGAGTGCCGCGCGGCCGCCCATGCGTAGGAAGTCTTGATCGGCAGCGGAATCGGCTCGCGGCGGCCGGCGTCGTAGATCTCTACCAGCTCGCGCAGCAACCTGGTGGTATCGTCGCCCGGCCGACCCAGCTCCTCGACCCGCGGCGTGGTGCCCTGCTTGGGGCGCCCGATGCACGCCGCCGACCAATCGCGGCGCGAATCGTGAGCGATCAACGCCAGCAATGGAATCCACGATTCGAGTAGGTGTTTGCCGTCCAGTTTGGAATAGGTGACCGACACCAGTCGCTCGCCGTACACCGGCGACACGGTACCCGTGAGCCGCCGCCCGCCGCCGAGATCGATGTCGATGTCATACGCTCGGGCTTGCGCCTGCCGATATTGCTGTGCCGAAGTCGCCAGTTGGGTGGCCTGCTCGCGAATCTCGTTGGCGCGGCGCCAACCCAGCTGGCCGGGCGGCAGCGTGCCACGGCGCCATTCGGCCTGGCGCGCTTCGTCGGGGGTCATGCCTTGCAGCATGTCGCGCAGCATCCGGTCGCCGACCGTCCACTCCTCGAGGCTGTTGATGTCGACCGGCATGGCGTCCTGCACACCGTCGACGTCGCGCGGCAGCGTGAATTCCAACGCGCGGAAGAAACCCTTCACCGGGTCTTTGAAGAACCCGACGAGGTCGGCGAGGATGACGTCATCGGCCGGCGGCGCCGGCAGCGGCCGGCAGATGAACTTGGGCGGTTCGACGCGTTGGCCGGTGCTGGCCCGCGCCGCCCGCAGCACGGTCCGGTCGAAACTGAACGGAACCTTCGGCACCAGCCTTCCGGGTTCGACGTTGCGAAAGTCGAACGGCTGCAACGGATGATCGACGACGATGCTGTCGCGGATCTTGTCCGGTGTGGTCACGTCGAGGGTGTCCAGCAGTTCGGCCAGGGGCACCGAGGGTGGCCGCGGTTGACCCGAGTACTCGTTGGCCCCGGTATAGGTGATCACGAGTTTCTCGGTGGCGGCGCCGATGGCGTCGAGCAGCAATTGGCGGTCTTCCGAACGAATGTCGCGTTCGCCGGTCATCGGGTTGCGGGCAAGCACGTCGTCGCCGTCGATGACACCCAGGCGCGGGAACACCCCGTCGTCGAGGCCGACGAGGCAGACCACCCGGTGCGGTACCGAGCGCATCGGCACCATTGTGCACACCGTGAGCGTGCCGGTGCGGAAGTTGGCCCGCGTCGGGCGGCCGGCGAGGTGGCGGTCCAGCAGCGCCCTGATGTCGGGCAGTCGCAGCGGGGTATCGGCGTGCGGGCCGGCATCGGCAATCACGTCGGCGAACTCACGCTGCAGCTGGCTGGCCTGCCAGAGGTCGGCATCGTCGATGTGCGCCAGCAGGGTGATACCTTCGCTCAGGGCGGCCAGCCATTGGCTCAATGGACGGGTGCCGGTCAGCGAATCGACCACGCGCTGCAACCGGGCGACGAATTCGGCGAACTGGCCGGCCAATTGGACGCGGTTGCTGCTGACGTCGTCGAGGGGCAGCGTCGCGTCGATCCAGGCATGCGAGTCCTCCGACATCGCGACACCCGCCAGCACCCGGTCGATGCCGAAACGCCAAGTGTTGTGCACGAAGTCGACGTGGAACGGCCGCCGATGCTCCTGGTCGAAACCCCACCGGATGTTGGCCTGCCGGACCCAACGGGTGATGCCATCCAAATCGTCATCGGTGAAGCCGAAGCAGGCACGCACCGGCGCGGCCTGGGCGAAGTTGAGCACCTCACTGGCGGTCACCCTGCTGCCGGCCAGCGCCAGCAACTGGGAAGCCATGCCGAGCAGCGGGTTGGTCTGGATCAGTGAGCGGTCCGCCAGCCGCACCCTCAAGCGGTGCGCGGGATGCGCGCCGTGCACCACGTCGCCGAGCCCGAAATCAGCGACGATCAGCGGCGCGTAGGTCTCGATATCGGGGCACATCACCAGGATGTCGCGAGGCTCCAGGGTCGAGTCGTCTTGCAGCAGACCCAGCAGCACCTCGCGCAGCACGTCGACCTGGCGGGCCGGCCCGTGGCAATTGTGTACCTGAACGGAGCGGTCCTCGGTCGCAAGCGTGCGCCCTTGTGGCCGAACCACATTGGCTGCGATGTCGGACTGCAACCACCCGAGCAGCGTGTCGGGGCGCTGTTGATCAAGAGAGCCGGTCAGATATTCGTCGGTCTGCACATCTTTGGGCAGGCTGCGCTGAAGTTCGCGCAGGTCTCGCCCGAGAGTCGCCAGCAGGGGATGGCCCACCACGCGGTGGCTGGTGTCGTCGCCGCGGGCGATCGCGCCGTGCGTGCCGGACAGCGCCTGCCACAGCTCGTCGCTGGGGTGCGGCAGCCACAGGTGCAGGTCGTGGTGGGTAGCCAGCGCGTCGAGCAGCTCGACGTCGGTGCATGCCAGCCGGGTGTGCCCGAACATCGATAACCGCGACGGCAGATCGGCCGGCCCTTCTCGCAGTCGGGCGACGGTCTTCTGGTGGCGGATGTGGGGGGGATCGGCGGGGATGGCGGCGACCAGCGCTCGCCATAGCTCGGGCTGCCACACCAGGTCTTCGTCGAGGTCGCCCAGTTTTCCTTCGAGCCAGTCGACGAGAAGGCGCGGGCGCTGGCGGACGTAGGAGGCGAACAGTCCGGCGAGCCGGCGGGCCACGGCGTAGCGCCGGCCCTTACGCAGCTCGGCCTCCTCGGCGTTGATGTCGAGGTGGCCCAAATGTTTTGCCAGCGTGGCGCACCATGGCTGGTCGAGACTGCAGTCGATCACGTCCAGCAGCGGCCACGTCATGGCCTGCGGTGACCACGGATCGTTCTCGGCGGTGCCGTTGATCCCAAGAATCTCGGCGATCAACGAAGCGGGACTGCGGAATACCACCCCCGCGCACACCCCGTCGCGGCTCTTGTTCCCGCACCCGAGGACGTGCGAAAGCCGCTGGCTCAGCCAGCGTTCCACCCCGCGGGCCGGTACCAAGACCAGCTCCTCGGCAAACGGGTCGGGCAGCGGATCGGCTAACAGAGTGCCGAGGCCTTGGGCAAGTACGTCGGTCCGCTCGGCCCGGTGAAGATGAAGCGCCATCGTGCGCCACCCTAGAACGTCCTACCGACCTCGCGTGAGCGGTTGGGCCCGCGGGGTGTCATACCGCCGTGTCACAGTGAAGAGGAGCCGCTCAACGAGGAGGCAACATGGCCGATCAGGTGGCGTCCCCGCGCCTCACGCCCAAGTTCATCGATGCGCTGGGGTACGCGGCGCGCAAGCATGCCACGCAGACGCGCAAAGCCAGCGAAGTCCCGTATCTGGGCCACCTGCTATCGGTGGCCGGCTTGGTCATCGAGGCGGACGGCACCGAGACGCAGGCCATCGCCGCGTTGCTGCACGATGCCGCCGAGGACCAGGGCGGCGAACCGACGCTGGCCGAGATCGACCAGCAGTTCGGCGCAGCCGTGGCGTCGATCGTCGCCGAGTGCAGCGACACCTTCGAGACCCGGAAGCCGCCTTGGCGCGCGCGCAAGCAGCGCTACATCGACCATCTGCGGGTGGCGTCCGACGATGCGGTGCTGGTCTCGCTGGCCGATAAGCTCGACAATGCTCGGGCGATCCTGCGTGATTTCCGCGCACTGGGAAGCGAGGTGTGGCAGCGGTTCAGTGTGCAGGAGCCTCAGCTGCACGTGTGGTACTACCGGTCGCTTCTCGAGGTGTTCGGCCAGCGCACCCACAGCTGGATGGTCGGTGAGCTTCGCAACGTAATCGATGCGCTCGAGCAAGCGATCGACAGCGCTTAGGCAGACGGAGGTAGCAATGGAAACGTGGGACGCGATCTGTGCCCGGCGCAACGTGCGGCAATACACGCCGGAACCGGTCTCCGACGATGACCTGAACCGCATCGCCGAAGCCGGATGGCGGGCGCCGTCGGCGAAAAACCGCCAGCCGTGGGACTTCGTCGTCGTCACGGATAAGGCTCAGCTGCAAGAACTTTCGACGGTCTGGCGGGGTGCGGGCCACATCGCGGGCGCCGCGGCGGCGATCGTGCTGGTCGTGCCGGAGCCGCCGGACGACCGCCGGCTGGTGACCGATCAATACGACGTCGGGCAGGCGACGATGGCGATGATGATCGCGGCCACCGACCTGGGCATCGGGACCGGGCATTCGTCGGTGGGGGATCAGGACAAGGCGCGTGCCATCCTCGGTATCCCCGACGACCACCTGGCGGCGTTCATGCTCGGCGTCGGATATCCCGCCGATCGCCCACTGCGCCCGATCCGCAAGCCGGATCGGCGGCCGTTCGGCGAGGTCGTCCATCACGGACGGTGGTGACGTGGTGCCCGAGCGTCGCGGCGAGTACGGGTACGACGGGTCGTTCCACACCATCTCGGCGGGAAGGCAACTGGCCGCCGTCGGTGTCGCCTCGGCAGCGCTGATGGCCGGGGCGGGCGTCTGCCTCAAGCGCGGGAACCGGTTGGCCGCGGCGCTGGCGGCGGCGTCCGCCGTCGAGATCATCGGAACGGCGGCGTCGTTCATCTACGCGACGCGATCCGGCAAATTCCGGGTGTGGGACGGGATCCTCGACGACCTGCGACTGCGCGGCGACGAAACCCTGCTCGACCTGGGGTGTGGCCGCGGTGCCGTGCTGCTCGCGGCGGCCAAGCGGTTACCGCAGGGGCGCGCGATCGGCGTCGACCTGTGGCAGGCGGACCAGACCGACAACTCACCGCAGTCCACCCTGGCCAACGCGGAACTGGAAGGCTTGACAGATCGTGTGGAGTTGCACACCGCCGACATGACGGTGCTGCCGTTGGCCGACGAGAGTGTCGACGTGATCGTCAGCAACCTCGCCATCCACAACATCCCGACCAGCGCCGGTCGCCGCGTTGCTCTGGATCACGCGGTGCGTGTGCTGCGGCCCGGCGGTCGGCTCGCGATCGCGGACCTCTGGGAGACCCGCCAGCATGCCGAGCATTTGCGGGAACTGGGCTGGCGCAATGTGCGGCGGCGCAACCTCGGATGGCGGATGTGGTACGGCGGCCCCTGGTTCGCCACTCGTTTGGTCACGGCCACCAAGCCGGGGTGAGTTCAGGGCCGGATCTGGTCGTAATCGACCAGTAGATGCCGCGGGCCGCGGAACACCTGGCTGATGCGGTACGGCGGCGGGTCCTCAACCAGGCGCGGGTTGTCCACGCGGCGAAGGAACGCCTCGAAAGCGGTGTTGACTTCCAGCCTGGCCAGCGGACCGCCGAAACAGATGTGGATGCCGCGCCCCCAGCCCACATGCTCGTTGTCGGCGCGCTGGGGATCGAACTTGTCGGGATCGGGGAAGCGGCGCGGATCCCGGTTGGCCGCGCCGTACATGAGATAGATGGGCGCGCCGCGCGGGATCGTGGTGCCGGCGATGTCGATGTCGGCCAATGCGGATCGGGTCGGGAAGAACTGCACCGACGACTGCAGCCGAAGCACCTCCTCGATGGCTCCGGGAATCAATTCCGGTTTGTCGCGCAACAATTCGATCGACCACGGGTTGCGCAGCGTGGTGAGTATGCAGTGTGAGATCAGATTGACCGTCGAGTCATGACCGGCGACGAACAGCAGAATCGTGTTGTTGACGATCGCACTCGTCGACATCCGCCCGTCCGGTCCATCATCGTGGACCAACTGCGAAATCATCCCAGGCCCTGGGGATTTCGCGGCCTTCTCGGCTAACCCGACGATGTACTCGTTGAGCTCGAGGTCAGCGGCTTCGCCCTTGGCGCGCCGGGCCTGGCCCTCCTCGGTGTGGATGTCGGGACCGAGATCGAAGATGCCGCCCACGACGTCTGCGATCCAAGCGTGAAATTGGGGTTCGTCTTCGATAGGGATGCCCATGATCCGGCAGATCACGGTGACCGGCAGCGGGTAGGCGAAGTCGTCGACCACGTCGACGCGGGTTTGTCCCGCCGCCTTGTCAAGCAGCTGGTTGACGATCTGCTGACACAGTGGCTCCTGGCCGGGAATCAGATCCGGCGAATCGGGTGGCCCGAAAAAGCGCATGCACTGACGGCGCGCCCGGTCGTGTTCGGGCGGGTCCTGCGCGATGAAGCTCGGCTCCTGCCGGTAGCCTCCGGCGATTTCGGGGGTCATCTCGGCCATCGACTCGTCGGCGATGCGCCGACCAAGGCCTGCCGGTCGGTGACCTTTGCGGAGGTCAGAACTCACCCGCGGGTCGTGGGCGAGCGCCATCACCTCCTCGTACCCGGTGACGGCGTAGATGCCGTTGGTCACCCGCACCACCGGCGTCTGGCGAAGCTCATCGAAGAACGGGTAAGGGTTGGCGCGGTTTTCGTGCCGCATCGCGGCGTCAAAGGCTTCTTCGGGGTTCATTGGCAGTCCCTCATCGTTGCCGTACGCGGAACGCGGCGTGCCGCTCGCTGGGGTCGTGGCCCGTCAACACCACATCCGGGGCCTCGGTCGGCACGCCGCGGGCGGGAAAGTCCGCGGGCATCACGCGCATGTTTTCCGGAAAATCAAAGCCCGGCGGGTGCGGCGGAAACGGCCCCGACCGCGCGATCTCGTCGCGGTAGTAATCGATCCACTTGGCGTGGTTAAAGGTGACTGCACCGACGATGCGGCCACGCCGGCCATACGCTGCGACAAACCGGCGCTCTCGCACCGAACCCTGGGTGATGACGATCTCATCGCCGAACGACGGCACGCCGACGGATTTGATGTTGACACCGAACTGAGCAGACCAGAATTGCGGGATCAGCAGGTGTGCCCAGCGATCGATCTCGTCGCACACCATGTTGTGCGCCGCGACCTGCGCACCCAGCACGGCGTTGTCCCAATGTTCCATCGCCAGGAACTCGTAGTCGTAGAGCACGTGCGGGGCGCGCGCGATGTCGCCGGCCACGAAGATGTGGCTGGTGACCACGCCGTTGATATCGAACGCGCGGCAACCGGCGTCACAACCCACGCCCCAGAAGCCGGCGGCCAGCCCGGCCCCGTCGAGCCACTCGACGTTGCGGATCGACCCCAACGACGTCACCACCACATCCACATCGAGCGTGCTGCCGTCGGATAGCCGCGCGCGCCGCACGTGGCCACCGGCATCACCGTCGAGCGCCAGCACCGACACACCGGTGCGCAGATCCACTCCGGCCGCACGCTGCATTTCGGCGGCGATCTCGCCCACCACGCCGCCGAGTGGACCGCACAGCGGTGCCGGACCACGCTCAGTAACGGTGACCTCGAGATCAAGCTCCCGGCACACCGACGCGACCTCGGACCCGATGAACCCCGAACCGATGATGAGCACGCGCCGCGGACGGGCAGCCAGCGCGGCCTGCAGCCGTGCGGCATCGGCGCTGGTGCGTACCGTGTGGACGCCCTGCAGCGCCGCCTCCTCCGCATTGGGCCATCGCCGCGCCCGCACACCCGTGGCGATCAGCAGGCGATCGCCGCCCACCTCGCTACCGTCGGCCAAGCGCACCAGCTGGTTGGTCCGGTCCAGGGCGGTCGCGGCCACACCGAGCCGCCACTGCGCGTCCACCGCGCGCAGCCGCGGCAGCTTGGTGTGATCGGCCGCCACCCAGCCCTTGAGCACCTGCTTGGACAGTGGCGGCCGGTCATACGGCTCGCCCGGCTCGTCACCGATGATCGTCAGTTGCCCGCGAAAACCTTCTTCCCGCAACGCTTCTGCGGCCCGCAGCCCGGCCAACGATGCGCCGACAATGACGATGCGGCCTGTTTCCTTGAAAGTGCTCATCGCGCGGTGATGCTATTCGGGGTCGAGCTTGTCCAGAATGATCGCCTGCACTGGGCAGGCCGCCGCGGCCCGCAATATCCGCAGACGTTGGGCGTCATCCGGGTTGGGGTCGTAGCTGAGGGCCTCCTCGCCGCTGAGCTTGAGCACATCGGGCGCTAGCGGCACGCAGTGCGCATATCCCAGGCAGCGGTTCAGGTCGATAACAATTCGCATGGCGTTCCGATCCTCGGGACTGAAGATCTGACGCTGGGCAGCGTACATCCAGTCGCGACGCCATATGCCGCCTTCGTGAAACCCTTTGAAAGAGCGGGCATGCTGGGGCTCATGAACAGAAACGAGATCACCGAGCAGATCGTCGTCGCGCGCCTGGGTAAAGGCCTGAGCTGGCAGGAGTTGGCCGACGCTATCGACAGGCCGCTCGTGTGGACCACCGCGGCGCTGCTCGGGCAGCACCCGATTCCCGCCGACCTCGGCAAGGTGCTGGTCGGGATGCTGGGCCTCGACGAGTCGGTGGTACCCATCCTCGCGGCGGTGCCCATGCGCAGCGGAGTGCCCAGCTCCTCGAACGGGGTCCCCACCGACCCCACCATTTATCGTTTCTACGAAGCGCTGCAGGTGTATGGCGGGGCCATCAAGGAACTGATCCATGAGCAATTCGGGGACGGCATCATGAGCGCGATCAACTTCAGCGTGGACCTGGAGAAGAAACCCCACCCGTCCGGCGACCGCGTCGTCGTGACATTCGACGGCAAATTCCTTGCCTACGACTGGGTTTCGGCGGAGAGCTAAATGGCCGTCAAAGCAGATCGGCAAAAACCCGTCGACGTCGTTCTCTCCGGCGGCGGTGTCAAATTCATCGGTCTGGTGGGTGCCGTCGTTGCGCTCATGGATGCCGGCTATTCGATCCAGAGGGTGTCAGGAGTTTCGGCCGGCTCGGTAGTCGCTTCGATCTTGGCGGCCGGCGCCAAAGATGGCCGGCTGTCCAGTGCGGACGTGAAGGAACTCGCCTTCTCCGTGCCGCTGAGCAAGTGGCGTGACGCGGGGCCCGTCCCGTATCTCGGTGCCGCGTGGGGACTGGTGCGCGACACCAGCATGTACCGCGGTGATGTCGCCCACGACTGGATTCGCAGCGAGCTGAAGAACCTGGGCGTGGCCACGTTCGGTGATCTGGTCTGCGACGCCGACCAACTGCCCGAGGGACAGTGCTACAAGCTGGTCGTCACTGTCGCCGACCTGACCGCGGCGCAGTTGGTGCGACTGCCATGGGACTACCGGCGGCTCTACGGGCTGGATGCCGACGATCAGCCGGTCGCCGACGCGGTCCGCGCTTCGATGGCGATTCCGTTCTTTTACCGGCCCGTGAAGCTGACGAGTGCCAGTGGGGCGACGTCCACCCTGGTTGACGGTGGCGTGCTGTCGAATTTTCCGATCGACACCTTCGACCGGCGGGACGGCAAACCGCCTCGCTGGCCCACGTTCGGGATCACCATCTTGCCAAGACCTACCGAGGGCCTCGGCGCGGTGATGCCGGCGCTGAAACCCCTGCGTTTTTTTGAACAGACGGCATTGCTCGAAAGTTTGCTCACCACGATGCTGGCCGGCCACGACCAGACCCATCTCAGCCAGCCGTGGGTAGCTGCGCGCGCAGTCACGGTCGAGTCGACCAACGTGGGCTTGCTCGACTTCGATGCCCCCAGAAGCCGGCTGGAGGAGCTCTACGACAACGGCTATGCGGCGGCGCAGGAGTTCCTGTCCACCTGGGATTGGCCGACATACCTCGAACGGTTCTGGCCAAGCGAGCCCACCTGGCGGCACCCGCCGCCGTCCCGGCGCCGGGTGAAGTGACCTGAAGGATCCGGAGTTACAGGCCGAACTCGGCTTCGATCCCGTCGATTCCGGCGCGGATGGCTTTGAGCGCGTCGGCGCGGGCGCGCAACTTGGTCGCGGCATGGGCGTGCTGATGCAGGCCGGCGAGTTCCCGCGCGGCCTCTTCGGAGCGACTGACGACCATCTCCGGCAGCACTATCTCGTCCACGAACCCGGCGGCCAGCGCGGTCTCCCCGAAGAACGTCTTGGCCAGCCCGGTGGCTTGTTGATACGCCGAGCGGGTCAGGCGCAGCTTCATGATCTCCAGCGCCGCGTAGGGGATGGTCATGCCGATCGCTACTTCGTTGGCCTGAATGTTGTACGCGTGGGCGGCGACCCGGTGGTCGCCGGACGACAGCAGGAACGCCCCCATCGCGATGGCGGGGCCGGTGCAGGCCATCACCACCGGCTTGGGGTAGGACAACAGCCGATACGCCAGCTCGAAGCCACCCCTGAGCATGTCGATCGCCGGTTGCGCCTCGCCGGAGGTGAGGATCTTCAGGTCGAAGCCGCCGCTGAAGACCCGCTCGTTGCCGGTGATCACCAATGCCCCGACGTCGTCGCGGTCGGCGTTGTCGATCGCCTCGTTAAGGGCCTGCTGCATCGTCGGGCCCAGCGCGTTGACCTTGCCGTCATCCATCCTGATGACAGCGATGGAGTCGTTGTGGCTGTAGTTGACCGGGCCGCTCATGGTTTGCTCCTTCGCGCTTCTTCTTGCCCAAGGCAGGTCCGTCGATTGAATCAGACGCGCTGGCTGTGATGTTTGCCCAGTTCGTATTCCGCGTTGCCCCATCGCATGCTGACGTCGGCGGGTGCGGTTTTGCCGAAATTCCGGGCCACCAGTTCGATCACATGCCAGTCCGCGGGGTGCGGTTCCATCAGCATTGCGACATGCGGCCGAGTCTGCTCCGCGGCCAGCCTTCGATTGCGCGTGATCCGCGCGTTCGTGAAGATCAGCGCGATGACACCGAGCACAAGCGCCGCCCACGCAGCCCGCGCCAACCAGGTGCTGGACCCTACTTGCGTAACCCCGTGCCGGCTCCCCTGGACCCACCCCATGGAATCCATCCTCCGCTTATTTCACAGTGATGTGGCGCCGGAGATCGTGCGGATCAGCCGCCCATCAACATGCGCCACTGATCGAGGTTGCCGGCGCGATAGACATAATTCGAGCGCTTGACCTCGGACAACGACGCACTCGGATCTGCCGAATACCAATGCCCTGGAAATACCGTCGGGTCACCCGGAAGCTGGGCGAGCTGATGCAGGCTGCGATACATCTCGTCGGAGTCGCCGCCGGGAAAGTCGGTGCGCCCGCAGCCTTCCAGGAACAGCGTGTCACCGGCGACCAGTCGGCCGTCGAGCAGGAAACACTGGCTGCCCGGCGTGTGACCCGGAGTGTGCAGTAGCTCGATTTCGATGGCGCCGACGCTGACCTTGTCCCGGTGCTCGTGGGCGGTGAGGTCGCCGAGACCGATCCCGGTGACCCGCGAAACCCAGAGCGCCTCATGGGTGTTCACGTGCACCGGCACGGCCGTCCGCTCCAACAGATCGGCTAGTCCCGCCAGCTCGAAACCCATCATCGAACCGCCCACGTGGTCGGGGTGGTGATGAGTCACCAGCACGCCGGACAGCTGCATACCGTCGGCCTCTACCGCGTCGACGAGATCACCGGCGGCATAGGCGGGATCGACCACCACGCAATCCCCGGTCTCGCGGTCGCCGATCAGGTAGGCGAAATTGCGCATTTGCGTGGCGATCACATCGCCGGCGGCGAAATCGCGGCCGGAGAGCAGTTGACGGAAGTACAGCCGGTCGTCTGACACGTCACCAGACTATGGCTTGCCCGAAATCGGTCTCACCCAGGACTTCGATTGCCAAAAAAGGCCGTCCACCTCACGCGGCGTAGTCTTCTCAATGAGTCCGACGGCAAACACCCCGATGAGGAAGACGAGTGCGACGAGCTCAGTGCTACCGCGCAGCGTGGCGCCGGCGGCCGCCGAGCGACACCGGCCAAGGCCTAGTGGTTTGGTGGGGTTGTGGACCAGGCTGTAACCTCTTTTAGGCCCGCGGCACGACTGGTCGCTACGGGTGAGAGGCCCCCTTAGCTCAGTCGGTAGAGCGTTTCCATGGTAAGGAAAAGGTCAACGGTTCGATTCCGTTAGGGGGCTCGGCGGACGCCGAGCAGGCAGGCGGCGCACCCGAGGCGATGTAGCTCAGTCGGTTAGAGCGAACGACTCATAATCGTTAGGTCGCCGGTTCGAGTCCGGCCATCGCTACAACCAAGCACGTTTTAGAGAGACCGAGAGAACGAGAAAGAACTGACATGGCTTCCAGTACCGATGTGCGGCCGAAGATCACTCTGGCATGCGAGGAGTGCAAGCACCGCAACTACATCACCAAGAAGAACCGCCGCAACGACCCCGACCGCATGGAGCTGAAGAAGTTCTGCCCCAACTGCGGCAAGCACCAGGCCCACCGCGAGACACGCTAGCGATTCCACGGGCGTTTGCTCAGACTGACTAGGTAGGTTCTACACCCGTGGGATTGGCCGCAGACATCGTCGGGATGCATTACCGGTATCCCGACCATTACGAGGTCGAGCGCGAGAAGATCCGCGAGTACGCGGTTGCCGTCAAAAACGACGACACCTCGTTCTTCGAGGAGGACGTCGCGGCCGAGCTCGGCTATAAGGGCCTGTTGGCGCCGCTGACGTTCATCTGTGTGTTCGGGTACAAGGCCCAGTTGGCGTTCTTCAAGTACGCCGGCATCACGGTCACTGACCAGCAGATCGTCCAGGTCGACCAAGTGCTGAAATTCGAGCAGCCGATCGTGGCGGGCGACAAGCTGTATTGCGATATATACGTGGATTCGACGCGTGTCGCGCACGGCACCCAGCTCGTCGTGACCAAGAACATCATCACCAACGAAGCCGGTGACGTGGTGCAGGAGACCTACACGACCCTGGCGGGCCGTGCCGGTGAAGACGGAGAAGAGGGATTTTCGCATGGCGCTGCGTGAGTTCAGTTCGGTGCAGGTGGGCGACAAGCTTCCAGAGCGGATCTACCCGTTGACCCGCCAGGACCTGGTCAACTATGCCGGGGTCTCCGGCGACCTGAACCCGATCCACTGGGACGACGAGATCGCCAGCGTCATCGGACTGGACACCGCGATCGCCCACGGCATGCTGACGATGGGTATCGGCGGCGGCTACGTGACCTCGTGGGTGGGCGACCCTGGCGCGGTCACCGAGTACAACGTGCGGTTCACCGCCGTGGTGCCGGTGCCCAACGACGGAAAGGGCGCCGAGCTCGTGTTCAGCGGCCGGGTGAAGGCTGTCGACCCGGAGAGCAAGTCGGTGACCATCGCGCTGACCGCCACGGCCGGTGGCAAGAAGATCTTCGGGCGGGCCACCGCCTCGGCCACGCTCGCTTGAGTAGTCGGAGGCGGCTGCATGGCTCTTAAAACCGATATCCGCGGAATGGTCTGGCGGTACCCGGACTACTTCGTTGCGGGCCGCGAACAGCTTCGAGACTTTGCCCGATCCATCAAATGCGACCACCCGGCCTTTTTCGACGAGGGTGCCGCCGCCGCACACGGCTACGGCGCGATCATCGCTCCGATTACCTTCGTCTCGATCTTGGCCAAGTTGGTCCAGGTGGACTTCTTCCAGCACGTCGACATCGGCATGGAAAAAATGCTGATCGTGCAGGTCGACCAGCGGTTCGTGTTTCGTAGGCCGGTGCTCGCCGGGGACAAGTTGTGGGCCCGGATGGATATCCGCTCGGTGGACGAGCGTTTCGGCGCCGACATCGTGGTCACCAAGAACATCTGCACCAACGACGACGGTGAAGTCGTGTTGGAGGCCTACACCACCCTCATGGGCCAGTACAGCGACAACGAAACGGCCAAACTCAGATGGGACAAGGAATCGGGACAGGTCGTCAGAAGCGCGTAATTAGTATCTGACTCCCACGCCGATGTACACTCGGACCTCGGGGTTTTCCCAGCATGAGCGCGCTTTCCGCGAGTCTGAACACAAGCGGGAGCGCGCGCGTCATGTAAGCCCCGGTAGGTAAGCGCAGGTTGGGCTGCCAACCGCGAAGGGGCGTAGCTCAACTGGCAGAGCAGCGGTCTCCAAAACCGCAGGTTGCAGGTTCAAGTCCTGTCGCCCCTGCTGACGGCGAAGACGTGGAATGGTGGACACTGAGAGTTGGTGCCCAACCAGAGAACAAAGGAGCACGCGGTGAGCGACGAAGGCGACGTTGCCGACGACGCTGCCAGCGACGGCGGTCAAACCGAGCAGACCGGCGCAAGCGGTGGTCGGACGGCCGTGGTGACCAAATCTGTCACGCGGCCGCAGCGCCCTACCGGCAAGCGGACGCGTCAGCGAGCGGTGGAGACTTCGGACGACGACGCCGACGGGTCGTCCACCACGGTGGCCGATGCCAAGGAGGACTCGGGCAGCAAGAAAGCCGGCAAGGCTGCCAAGGCTGCGAAGTCTAAGGCTGGCGCGAAGCCCAAGAAGCCGAAGAAATCCGGCGATCGTCCGGCAAATCCCTTCGTGTTCGTCTACACCTACCTCAAGCAGGTCGTAGCCGAGATGCGGAAGGTTATCTGGCCGAACCGCAAACAAATGCTTACCTACACCTCCGTGGTGCTGGCATTTCTGGCCTTCATGGTCACGCTGGTCGGTCTGGCCGACTTAGGCCTGACCAAGCTGGTGATGCTGGTGTTCGGCTGAGGTTTGAGAAAGACAGAGAGGACAGACAACCGTGACTACCTTCGACGGTGACCCGTCCGCGGGTGAGTCGGTGGATGTGCAAGAGGTCGACGACGCCGACCAGGGGGCCGAGGCAGCCGCTGAGGTAGCCGAGGTCGCCGAGCCTGCCGAGGCCGCTGAGGTGGCCGACACGGAGCAGGCTGAAGAGCCGGCCGAAGAGGTCGACCCCGCCACCGCGCTCAAGGCGGAGCTGCGCAAGAAGCCAGGCGACTGGTACGTCGTGCACTCCTACGCGGGGTACGAGAATAAGGTCAAGGCCAACCTCGAGACCCGCGTGCAGAACCTGGACGTCGGCGACTACATCTTCCAGGTCGAGGTGCCCACCGAAGAGGTCACCGAGATCAAGAACGGTCAGCGCAAGCAGGTCAACCGCAAGGTGCTGCCCGGCTACATCCTGGTGCGCATGGATTTGACCGACGACTCGTGGTCCGCGGTGCGCAACACTCCGGGGGTCACCGGCTTCGTCGGCGCGACATCGCGCCCGTCGTCGCTTGCCCTCGACGACGTGGTGAAGTTCTTGCTGCCCCCGGGGGCGGCGAAGAAGGCCGCCAAGGGTTCGGCCACCGCCACTGCCACGGCTGAGGCGGGTGGGCTGGAACGCCCGGTTGTCGAGGTCGACTACGAGGTGGGCGAATCGGTGACGGTGATGGACGGACCGTTCGCTACGTTGCCTGCCACCATCAACGAGGTCAACGCCGAACAACAGAAGCTCAAGGTGCTGGTCTCGATCTTCGGCCGCGAGACACCAGTGGAACTGACCTTTACCCAGGTCTCCAAGATTTAGAACGTCAGGAAGGAACAAAAGACCCCATGGCCCCGAAGAAGAAAGTCACCGGGCTGATCAAGCTGCAAATCGTGGCGGGACAGGCCAACCCTGCGCCGCCGGTCGGCCCCGCGCTCGGCCAGCACGGCGTCAACATCATGGAGTTCTGCAAGGCGTACAACGCCGCGACCGAGAGCCAGCGCGGCACCGTCATCCCGGTCGAGATCACGGTGTACGAGGACCGCAGCTTCACGTTCGCCCTCAAGACGCCCCCGGCAGCCAAGCTGCTGCTGAAGGCCGCCGGGGTGGGCAAGGGCTCGGCCGAGCCGCACAAGACCAAGGTCGCCAAGGTCACTTGGGATCAGGTCCGCGAGATCGCCGAGACCAAGAAGACCGACCTGAACGCCAACGACATCGATGCCGCCGCCAAGATCATCGCCGGCACCGCCCGGTCCATGGGCATCACCGTCGTATAGGCCGGTACGAATCAGACGTGGGAGGGCCAGCTTCGGCCCGACTGGTAACCACGACCCAACAACGATTGGACAGATCGAATGAGCAAAGACAGCAAGGCATTCCGCGCGGCCTCCGAGAAGGTGGACCGCAACAACCTGTACACCCCGCTGGAGGCGGCCAAGCTCGCCAAGGAGACGTCGTCGACGAAGCAGGACGCGACCGTCGAGGTGGCGATCCGGCTCGGCGTCGACCCGCGCAAGGCGGACCAGATGGTCCGCGGCACGGTCAACCTGCCGCACGGCACCGGCAAGACGGCGCGGGTCGCGGTGTTCGCGGTCGGCGAGAAAGCCGAGCAGGCCCAGGCCGCCGGCGCCGACATCGTCGGCAGTGACGACCTGATCGAGAAGATCCAGGGCGGCTGGCTGGAATTCGACGCCGCGATCGCGACCCCTGATCAGATGGCCAAGGTCGGTCGTATCGCCCGCATACTGGGCCCGCGTGGCCTGATGCCGAACCCGAAGACCGGCACCGTCACCCCCGACGTCACCAAGGCCGTGGCCGACATCAAGGGCGGCAAGATCAACTTCCGGGTGGACAAGCAGGCCAACCTGCACTTCGTCATCGGCAAGGCATCGTTCGACGAGAAGAACCTCGCGGAGAACTACGGCGCCGCGCTCGATGAGGTGCTGCGGCTCAAGCCGTCGTCCTCGAAGGGCCGCTACCTGAAGAAGATCGTCGTGTCGACGACGACGGGCCCGGGCATTCCGGTCGACCCGTCGATCACCCGCAACTTCGCCGAGGCGTAGGTCTCAGCGCGAGCAGACGCGAAAGCACCTCTTTCGTCGGCGTGTCGGGTGCTTTCGCGTCTGCTCGGCCGTAGTTTTACTCGCCGCACTCGGCGATGCGCCGCCGCAGAAAGTCGCGGCCGGGCTCAGATCCATTGGACGTCAACGCAATTCGGTACCAATCGACAGCCTCGGCGGACCGTCCTGCGCGCCGCAGCAGATCGGCGCGCACCGTCGCGACCAGGTTCGAGCGCGCTAGCCGAGGGTCGTGCGCCACCTTGTTCAGCGCGGCCAGGCCGGAGTCGGGTCCGTCGCGCAAGCCGATGGCCAGCGCGCGGTTGGCGCGCACCACCGGTGAGTCGGTCAGCTGCAACAGCCGGTCATAGGCGGCGCAAATGGTCGTCCAGTCGGTCTGCTCCCACGACGTTGCCGTGGCGTGCAATGCGGCGATCACCGCCTGCGGCAGGTAGGGACCGGTGGATCCCTCGGCCAGCCGCAGCCGATCCAGCCCGCGGCTGATGCGGCCGCGGTCCCAGCGCCGCCGGTCTTGTTCTTCGAGCGGTACCAGCGCGCCGGCATCGTCCATTCGGGTTGTCCGTCGCGAATCATGGAGCAGCACAAGGGCTGCCAACGCGTGTGCCTCCCGCTCGCTCGGCATCAGTGCGCACAGCTCGCCGGCCAGGCGCACCCCTTCGTCGCAGAGTTCGTCACGGATCGCCGACGATCCCGCCGTCGACCAGTACCCCTCGGTGAACACCGAGTAGATGCAACTGAGCACGTGCGGGGTGCGCTCTGGCAGCAGCTCGGCCGGCGGCACCCGCAGCGGGATGTTGGCGTGCCGGACCTTGTTCTTGGCGCGGGTGATTCGCTGGCCGACGGCCGCCTCGGTCTGCAGCAGCGCGCGGGCGATCTCGGCGACGGTCAATCCGGAGACCAACCGCAGCGTGAGCGCCAGTTGCGACGGCCGGTCGAGCGCCGGGTGCGCGCAAGTGAACATCATCCGCAGTTCGTCGTCGCGGACCGGATGCGGGTCGGTGTGATCGGTGCGCGCCCGAATGTCGTCCAGCACAGCCGCCAATTCCTTTCCGGGACGGACGGATTCGCGACGCAGCCGATCCCGGGCACGGTTGCGGGCAACGGTCACGCAGCCATCCGCCCGGATTGTCGGGCACACCGTCACGGGGCCAGCTGCGCAGCGCCTCGGCGCAGGCTTCCTGGACGGCGTCCTCCGCAACGGAGAGGTCACCGGACCACCGCGCGAGCGCGGCGACGGCGGGTCCCCATTCCCGGCGGAAGACGCCGTCCAGGTTGGCCATTCGGGAAGTTAAAGCCCGGACATCCCGGCCAGTTGCCGGACCTCGACGGCCGAGGCGGGGATCATCGACGCGAGCTTGACGGCCTCGTCACGGTCGCCGGCGGCGAGGAGGTAGACGCCGGTCGCGATCTCCGCACCCTCCACGAACGGCCCGTCGGTGATCAGGGTTTCGCCGTCGCGCACCCGCACGGTCGTCGCGGTGGATCGGTCGTGCAGGGCGGCGCCCCCGATGATGTGGTCGCCAGCGGCGGTCGCGAAATCTCCGTGGCGTGCCGCCACCGCCTCCCACTCCGGCGTTCCGGGCGTATGTGCGGTCGCGGGCGGTTCCAGGAGCAGGGCAAGCCAGTCGTTGCCGGTGAGCTCGCGGGCCGGTTCGCGGAAATGGACCACCGGCCAGACTTCCACGGCCCCGAAGGTCGCGAGGGGGATGTCGCGCGCCAATGCCAGCGCCTCGTCCAGGTTTTCCGCCTCGAAGATGTAGTAGCCGCAGGCCACCTCCGCCGACTCGGCGAACGGGCCGTCGGTGACCAAGGGCGCGTCCGTGCCGCCGGTGACTCGCACCCCCGTCGCCGCGGGCGTTAGGGCGTCTCCGGCGAGAATCGCCGCACCGGCCTTGGCATGGAAGCGCTCCCACGCGGCCATGGCAGTCGCAGGATCGTCGGGCGTGCGGTCGCGCTCCTCGCTGAGCAATAAGGCGAAGTACTGCATTTGTCGTCACCTCCGGTAGTGAGCGAAGCCCTTCTGCTCCACTCTCTACCTATTCGACGAACAACGCACGGGCAATCCGACACACGGGAAAAGCTAGGCGACTGCACCCGGCTTGAGGTAGGTCACCAGGCTGACGTCGAGAATCTCGTAATCGAAATAGTGTTCGCAGCCGCGCAGATACTTCATGTAGCGGTCGTAGACCTCTTGGGAGGTGACCTCGATGGCCTTCTCCCGGTTGGACTCCAGCGTGTCGCCCCAGATGTGCAGCGTCTTGATGTAGTGCGGCCGCAGCGAAAGAGGCTCGGGGACAACAAATCCCGCGTTCTCGCCGTGCTCGACCATCATCTCGGTAGACGGCAGCCGCCCGCCTGGGAAGATCTCGGTGATGATGAACTTGATGAACCGCACCGTCTCGAAGGTCAGCTTCTTACCGCGCTCAGCCATGTTGTACGGGTGGTAGCTCACGCTGCTTTGCACCGTCATCCGGCCGTCGTCGGGCATGATATTGAAACACCGCTTGAAGAAGTCGTCGTAGTTCTCGTGCCCGAAGTGCTCGAAGGCCTCGATCGACACGATGCGGTCGACGGACTCGTTGAAATCCTCCCAGCCCTGCAACAGCACCTGGCGGGAGCGGGTGGAGTCGAGTTCGCTGAGCACCTGCTTGCTACGAGCGTGCTGGTTCTTGGACAACGTCAGGCCGATGACGTTGACGTCGTACTTCTCGACGGCGCGCTTCATGGTGGTGCCCCAGCCGCAGCCGATGTCCAGCAACGTCATGCCGGGCCGCAGGTCCAGCTTGTCCAGGTTGAGGTCGATCTTGGCGTACTGGGCTTCTTCCAGCGTGATGTCGGGTGGTTCGAAGTAGGCGCAGCTGTAGGTCCGCGTCGGGTCCTGGAACAGCGCGAAAAAATCGTCCGACACGTCGTAGTGCGCCTGGATGTCTTGAGGGCGCGTCCGCGTTTTCGTCGGGCCAGCGTGGTTCTCAGCCATTGTCGCTCTGCTCTCCTGGATGGTGTTCAGTACTCGAGCGCACGTCCGCTGCGCGTGTGTGACGTGCACCCCCCACAGAATATTCAACGTGGCGCTTGACTACTTCTCTAGCGTGAAGTGATTGCAGTCGACGTAGCCCGCCCGAAATACCTTGGCACAGCCCGTCAAGTACTTGATGTATCGCTCGTACACCTCTTCGGACTGGATCTCGATGGCCTGGTCTTTGTGCGCCTCTAGCGCCTCCGACCAAAAGTCGAGGGTCCTGGCGAAGTCTGCCTGCAGCGACTGGATGCGGGTCACGTTAAAACCCACCTTCTCGGCATGTTCCTCGACCGTCTCGATCGTCGGCAGCCGGCCGCCCGGGAAGATGTCGGTCACGATGAACTTCATGAACTTTGCCATGTCCATGGTCAGCGGGATGCCGCGCGCGATGACCTCCGTCACGTGCAAACCAGTGATCGAGTGCAGCAGCATCACGCCGTCGTCGGGTAGCGCTTCGTAGGCGAACTTGAAGAAGTCGTCGTAGCGGTGGAAGCCGAAGTGCTCCAGCGCCTCGATGGTCACAATGCGGTCGACCGGCTCGACGAACTCGCACCAGTCGTTCAGCAGGACCCGGTGCGAGCGGTTTGTGTCGACTTGGTCGAGCAGCTGTTGGCAGTAGGCGTGCTGGTTTCTGGACAGCGTCACGCCGACGACGTTGACGTCGTACTTCTCCAGGGCTCGTTTCATCGTCGAGCCCCAACCGCAGCCGATGTCGAGCAGAGTCATGCCGGGTTCTAGTCCCAGCTTGCCCAGCGCGAGATCGAGCTTGGCGTTCTGCGCTTCCTCTAAGGTCATGTCCTCGCGCTCGAAGTACGCGCAGCTGTAGGTACGCGTCGGATCTACGAACAGAGCAAAAAACTCGTTCGAAAGGTCGTAATGCGCCTGAACATCGTCGAGGTTCGATCGCTTGCGCAGGGAGGCCGCAGCTTTCTCAGACATTTGTCCTCCTGTGATAGGCACCTTCGCCCCGATGCCGTCCCCGGCACCCTACACGGGTTCGGGCGCATCCTTGGTAGCCGAGGCCGGTTGACCTCGGATTTCTTGAGCGAAGTCCGTTGGCCCGGCTAACCGGCGTACCCATTACTTCTCCAGAGTGAATTGATTGACGTCGATGTAGCCGATTCGGAAAGAGTTGGCACATCCGGTCAGGTACTTCATGTAGCGCTCGTAGACCTCTTCGGAAGCGACCTGGATGGCTTCATCCTGGTGCGCCTCGAGGGCCGCGGCCCACAGTTCGAGGGTCTTGGCGTAGTGCGGCTGCAACGACTGGCGGCGGGTCAATCTGAAACCGCCCTTCGACGAATGCTCCTCTACCTTCTCGATCGACGGCAACCGTCCGCCCGGGAAGATTTCGGTGACGATGAACTTGGCGAAGCGGGCCATCTCGAACGTCAGCGGCATACCGCGCTCGATCATCTGCGGACCAGTCAATGCGGTGATCGTGTGCAGCAGCATTCTCCCGTCAGCGGGGAGGATGGAACTGGCCAGTTTGAAGAAGTCGTCGTAGCGGTCGTGGCCGAAGTGCTCGAAAGCACCGATCGACACGATGCGGTCGACCGGCTCGGCGAACTGTTCCCAGCCCTCCAGGAACACCTGCTTGCTGCGTGGGCTGTCCACCTGGTCGAACGATTGCTCCACGTGGGCGGCCTGGTTCTTCGACAACGTCAGGCCAATGACGTTGACGTCGTACTTCTCGATTGCCCGCCGCATCGTGGCACCCCAGCCGCAGCCGATATCGAGCAGCGTCATCCCGGGCTGCAGGCCCAGCTTGCCCAGCGCCAAATCAATCTTGGCGATCTGTGCCTCTTCCAGCGTCATGTCCTCGCGCTTGAAGTAGGCGCAACTGTAGGTCTGGGTCGGGTCCAGAAACAGCCGGAAGAAGTCGTCGGAAAGGTCGTAGTGCGCCTGCACATCGGCGAAGTGCGGCTCTAATTTCGCAGCCAAAACTCGTGTTTGCCTTCCTGAACTTGCAGGCTCAATCAGTGGTTGCGTTCAAACGCACCGGAAATGTCCCCCCATGCCCAGTCGCGGACATGCTATCCGACTCGGCGCGGCACCACGAAAACGGCGACCGAATCGCCCCCAGGTCTGAACCTGGACGCCCGCGCTGTATGCAGCGCGGGCGGGGGCAGCTGATCGACAGTCTACTTCGCCAGAGTGTATTGGGCGACGCTGGACAGGCCTTTGCGGAACAGGCCCGCGCAGCCGGTGAGGTAGCGCATGAATCGGTCGTAGACCTCTTCGGACTGGATGGCGATGGCGCGGTCGCGGTTAGCTTCCAGATTCGCCGCCCAGATGTCCAAAGTCCGCGCGTAATGATCCGGCAGATATTGAATTTGCCCGATCGAAAATCCGCTGTTTTTGGCGTTGTCGATGATGTCGGCCTCGCCGCACATTCCCCCTCCTGGGAAGATCTCCGTTGCGAGGAAGCGGAAGAACCGAAGATCACTCATCGTCACCGTGATGCCGACCTCGCGCCAGTGCGTCTGCGGGTGGGTGAAAATGCTGTGTAACAGCATCCGGCCGCCATCGGGCAGGATCTCGTAGCTGCGGTCAAAGAACGCGGGCCAACGCTCCTTCTTGAAGGCGTCGAAGGCCTCGAAGCTGGTGATGCGGTCGACCTTCTCGTCGAACTCCTCCCAGCCCTGCAGCCGCGCCTCGGCGCGGCGCGTCGTGGGAATCGCGGCCAGCCTGGCTTTGGTTCGCTCGTAGTGGTGCCGGCTAAGTGTGACGCCGACGACGTTGACGTCATACTTCTCAACGGCCCGGACCACGGCCCCGCCCCAGCCGCACCCGACATCCAGCACCGTCATCCCCGGCTCGAGGTCGAGTTTGTCCAGCGCCAGATCGATCTTGGCGAGCTGCGCCTCTTCCAGGGTCATGTCGTCGCGCTCGAAGTAAGCGCAGGTATAAACCATGTTGGGATCCAGGAACAACGCGAAGAAGTCGTCCGAAATGTCGTAGGTCGCCTGCGACTCTTCGTAATAAGGTCTCAGCTCGGTCATATGAGACATCCTCCTCTGGCAACCGTACAACCCGGTGAGTTTCACCGCGAAACTCGCAGGGGCAGTTAGTTCTTTGTTCTTCGCTACGCGGCGTGGGCGAAGTTAGTCGCCAGCGCGGCGATGACTTGATCCCACAGCTGCCGCGGTAAATCATGGCCCATTCCGTCGAACAAGACTAATCGGGCGCCGTTGATGGAGCGCGCCACCCGACGCCCGCCAAAGGTCCGCATCAGCTTGTCGGCCCGACCGTGGATCACCACGGTCGGCGCGACGATGCGCCGGTCGTAGTGCGTCAGGCTGCCGCTGCCCATGATCGCACTGAAATGGCGGGCAACGCCTTGCGGATAGTAGTTACGGTCGTAGCCCTCGGCGGCGTCCGCGCGGATCTGCTCTTCGGTCATGCGGTAGCGGGGGCTGCCGATGATGTTGCTCACCCGGACCGCGTTGTCGATGATCACCTCGCGCGGTGAACCCGGCGGCGGGCCCTTCAGCAGCGCCAGCAGGGCGCGCGGGGCCGGCGGCGGCAGGAACGCCGAGTTGTTGCTGGAAAAGATGACCGCCAGCGTTTTCGTCCGCTCGGAAAAGCGTGCGGCGAAGATCTGGGCGATCATGCCGCCCATCGACGCCCCGACGATGTGGGCCTGCTTGATGTCCAGATGATCCAGCAGGGCCGCGGCGTCGCCGGCCATGTCCTCGAGCGTGTATCCCGCCCTGCTGCGCAGACCGAGCCAGGACCGGACCAACCGCGTCACAAGCGGCTGTCCCGAGCTGCGGCGTTCGGTCTTGTCAGATAGGCCTACGTCGCGGTTGTCGTAGCGGATGACGCGCAGGCCCTGCCCGACGAGCTTCTCGCAGAACGCGGTGCGCCAGAGCAGCAGTTGGGCGCCCAGTCCCATGATCAGCAGTACCGGCGGGTCGTCGATGTCGCCCATGTCCTCGTAGTAGAGCTTCAGGTCACCCGATATCGCGTTCCCGGTGCGAATCTCCATCAGACCTCGACATCGCTTTGGTGCTCGCGACCGACCTCCACCATGAAGTTGGCGAAGTATCCGGTCAACTGCGGGTCGGACATCATCTGCCAGCGCGGCGCCAGCAATTTCATGTACCGCTCGACGTAAAGGAACTGTTTGCCGATCAACACCAGCTCGCGCGGCAGTCTGACGTCGTAGGCGTCGGCCAGCGTCGAGAGCTGGCGGCCGATGTCGGCGTAGGACATGTCGCCCAGCGTCTGCATGGTCAACGGGGTGGCGAACTTCTCCAGATCCTCAGCAGCCTCGGCTTCGGGTTTGGTGGTGCCCACGGCGCCCATCAGCACGACGATCTTGCCGGCCGAGGCATGGTCCTTTTTCACCAGCAGCGCGTAGACCAGCTCGCGCAGCAGCCAGCGGGTGCGGGGATCGATGCGGCCCATGATCCCGAAGTCAAAGAACACGATGCGGCCCTGGTCGTCGACGTAGAGGTTGCCGGCGTGCAGGTCGCCGTGGAACAAGCCGTGTCGCAGCCCGCCCTCGAACACGCTGAACAGCAGCGCCTTGACCAGTTCGGTGCCGTCGAACCCGGCCTTGCGGATGGCGGCGACGTCGTCGATCCGGATGCCCTGCACCCGCTCCATCGTCAGCACCCGGTCGCTGGTGAAGTCCCAGTGCACCTGAGGCACCCGGATGTTCTTGCCCAGCGGCGAGGTATGCAGGTGCGAGACCCAGGTCTCCATCGACTGGGCCTCGAGGCGGAAGTTCAGCTCCTCGGCCAGGTTGTCGGCGAAGTCGGCCACGACATCTTGTGCCGACAGCCGGCGGCCCAGTTTGGCCAGTTCGACGGCCTGGGCGAAACGCTTCAGGATCTGCAAGTCGGCGGCGACGCGGCGGCGGATGCCCGGCCGCTGGATCTTGACGACGACCTCCTCGCCGGTGTGCAGCGTCGCGTAGTGCACCTGCGCGATGGACGCCGACGCGAACGGCTCTTCGTCCCACTTGGCGAACAGTTCGGCAGGGTCACCGCCGAGCTCGTCGACGAAGAGCTTGTGCACCTCTTTGCTGTCGGCGGGCGGCACCCGGTCGAGCAGGCCGCGGAACTCGCGGGACAGCTGTTCGCCGAATGCGCCGGGGCTGGACGCGATGATCTGGCCGAACTTGACGTACGTCGGACCTAGATCGGCAAAGGTCTGGGGTACCTGTTTGATCACCTTGGACTGCCACGCGCCCTTGCCCGGCAGCTTGCTGACGATGCGGGCGGCGGTGCGGGTGACCTGCCAACCTGTGGTGGCCATCCGGGCCGCTTCCACTGGCAGGGGCACCCGATCAAGCTTGGCCACCTCGCGGTGTTTGGTGGAGCTCATTCAAGCAGTCTGCCAAAAACGGAGAGTCAAGTCCCAATTCGTGTGAGCCCGCTCACCAGCACCGTGGCGATCGTGAGCGCGGCGTAGCCGGGCGAAGCGGGTCGCCACCATGAGCACGTGGCGATCGTGAGCGCGGCGTAGCCGGGCGAAGCGGGTCGCCACCATGAGCACGTGGCGATCGTGAGCGCGGCGTAGCCGGGCGAAGCGGGTCGCCACCATGAGCACGTGGCGATCGTGAGCGCGGCGTAGCCGGGCGAAGCGGGTCGCCACCATGAGCAGGGCTCAACACCGGGCGCGAGCGAAGTTCTCGCAGAGAGTCTCGATGATCGGCGGCCACACCGGTTCGGGAAGGTCGTGTCCCATTCCGTCGACCACGACGAATCGCGCGCCGGGAATGGCGGCCGCAACCGCACGTCCGTTGCGCGGCCGCACCATGGGGTCCACCGAGCCGTGCAGCACCACGGTCGGCGCGGTGATCGCCTTGCTGTAACCAAGCAGGCTGCCGGTGCCCAGCATGGCGTCGAACTGGCGCAGCATGCCCGCCGGGTAGGTGCAGCGATCCGCGAGTTCGCGCACGCGCCGTCGCAGCTCGGGTTCGGGTGGCAGAAAGTTCGGGCCGTTGAACACCGCGATGTTGCGCACTTCGGACGCCAACTTCTCCTCGGCCGGAGCGTCTTTGGCCGGCGAGTCGAACGCCAGCCGGATCACCCGCCAGGCCGGCAGCGCCGACAGCGGCTTGCCCGTGGTCGACATGATGACGCCCAGCGACGCCACCCGGTCCGGCTCGGCGGCGGCCAGGATTTGCGCGATCATGCCGCCCAACGACGCGCCGACCACGTGTGCGCGGGTGATGCTCAAGTGGTCCAGCAGTGCGACCACGTCCTGGGTCATGTCCACCAGGGTGTACGGCACGCGACTGGGCAGCCCCAGCAGGTAGCGGGCGATCCGCGGGTAGAGCGAGCCCCGGGCGCGCGACCCGTGCATCTTGGCCGACAGCCCGGCGTCGCGGTGGTCGAAACGGATGACGCGGTAGCCGCGGTCGACCAGCTGGGCGCAGAAACCGTCGGGCCACATGGGCAGCTGGGCGCCGAGGCCCATGATCAGCAGCGCAGGTGGGCCGGCCGGGTCGCCGAGTTCCTCGTAGTAAATCTCGACACGGCCGTCAGGGGCATCCGGCGCCTCGCGACGCGCGATTCCGGTTCTGCTCGCAGGCACGCTCTCGTTTCTACCCGCGGCTCCACGGCTTGACCCACCCCTCGATCTCCCAGCCCTCCAGCGCAGCGATCAGTTCGTACATCGTGGCGCCGTCGACGGTTTCGCGGACTATGTCGGCGTGCCCCGCGTGTCGGGCCAGCTCGTTTATCACGTGCAGGATCACCCACCGCACCGACCATGGCTTCTGGTTTTTGGGGAAGTACGGGATGTCCTGTGGGACGGGGACCGGCGCGTCGAGGTCGGCCGTCTCCACCAGTCGCAACGATTCCGCATTCTGCGCTTCGAATGCGCTCAGCAATCTCTGCAGGCTCTCGTCGTCGCGCATCATGTGCTGCTCGGCGAAATCCTTCGTGATCTCTTCGCGCGGCCGGTCGTCTCTCGGTGGAGTACCCGGGGCGGCGGCCACGCGCGCCATCCACGTGCGTTGCATGCCGGTGACGTGCTTGATGAGCCCGCCAACCGACAGTGCGCTCGCCGACGGTGCAGACCGGGCCTGTTCATCGGTGAGGCCGTAGGACACCGCGAAGTACGCGCTTTGGTGAAACGCCATAAACTCGCGCAGTGCGCTGCGTTCGTCGGCCACGGGTGGGGCGAGAGCGGGCATCGTCAATCCTTCCGGTTGCCGGTACTGCCACCGTAAAGTGCGGGGATGCAGCTGATTTCAGCGGAGTCCACCGAGCTGTTCGTCGGGCCCGTGGACGCTCCGCTGCAATTAGTGCGGGTGACCCTGGGCGAGGTGACCAGGCGGGCCCGGGTCCGCATCGACGGCGACGGGCTCCGTGGGGAGGCTGGCGCGGAGCCCGGTGACGAGATCGTCGAGGTTCCGGTCACCGTCGCGCGCCCCGTCGTGGGTCAGCGGCGCCCCGCGCGGGTGCGCGCTGCCGGTGCCAGCGCGCAGTTCGAATTCACGGTGGCCGAACCCGGCTGGACGATGTTCATGGTCAGCCACTTCCACTACGACCCGGTCTGGTGGAACACCCAGGGCGCCTACACCAGCGAGTGGCGCGAAGACCCGCCGGGACGTGCCCGTCAGACCAACGGATTCGAGCTGGTGCACGCGCATCTGGAGATGGCCCGCCGCGAACCCGAGTACAAGTTCGTCCTCGCCGAGGTGGATTACCTCAAGCCGTACTGGGACACCCGCCCCGAAGACCGCGCCGACCTGCGCCGGTTCCTCGACGAGGGCCGCGTCGAAGTGATGGGTGGCACCTACAACGAACCCAACACCAACCTCACCGGGCCGGAGACCACGATCCGAAACCTGGTGCACGGCATCGGCTTTCAGCGTGACGTGCTGGGCGCTCACCCGGCCACCGCATGGCAGCTGGATGCGTTCGGCCATGACCCGCAGTTCCCCGGGATGGCCGCCGACGCCGGGCTGACGTCAAGTTCGTGGGCCCGCGGGCCGCATCATCAATGGGGTCCGTCCCTGGGCGGCGATATCGAGCGCATGCAATTTTCCAGCGAGTTCGAATGGATCTCGCCGTCGGGCCGCGGGCTGCTCACGCACTACATGCCGGCGCACTATTCGGCGGGCTGGTGGATGGATTCGTCGACCTCGCTGGCCGAGGCCGAGGTCGCCACCTTGGAGCTGTTCCGCGAGCTGAAAAGGGTCGCGCTGACCCGTAACGTGCTGCTGCCGGTTGGCACCGACTACACGCCCCCGAACAAATGGGTCACCGAGATTCACCGCGACTGGGGCGCGCGTTACACCTGGCCGCGGTTCGTTTGCGCGATACCGCGCGAGTTCTTCGCGGCGGTGCGCGCCGAGCTGGTGGATAAGGACGGTGCGCCATCGCCGCAAACCCGCGACATGAACCCTATTTACACCGGCAAGGACGTGTCCTACATCGACACCAAACAAGCCAACCGGGCCGCGGAGAACGCCGTCCTGGACGCCGAGCGCTTTGCCGTGTTCGCCGCGCTGCTGACCGGTGCCGAGTATCCGGAGGCGGCGCTGGCTAAGGCGTGGGTGCAACTGGCCTATGGTGCGCACCACGACGCCATCACCGGTTCGGAGTCCGACCAGGTCTACCTCGACCTGCTGACGGGCTGGCGCGACGCGTGGGAGCTGGGCCGCGCCGCCCGCGACAACTCCCTGGACTTGCTGTCCGGCGTTATCAGCGCCGCCGAAGGCGACGTGATCGTGTGGAATCCGTTGGCACAGCGGCGCACCGACATAGTCATTGTGCGGGTCGACGCGCCGCTCGCCGCCGGTGTGCAGGTGTTTGACACCGCCGGCACCGAGGTACCGGCGCAGGTGGAGGACGACGGGCGGTCGATCACCTGGCTGGCGGACGATGTCCCGTCGCTGGGCTGGCGGACCTACCGGTTGGTCCCCGCCGGGCACCCGACGAGCTGGCGCCCGGCTAACGGCTTCAGCATCGCCAACGAGCACTACCGACTGGCGGTCGACGCGGCCCGCGGCGGCGGGGTGATCTCGTTGATCCAGGACGGCCGTGAGCTGATCGCCGACGACCGAGTGGGCAACGAGCTCGCCGTCTACGAGGAATATCCGTCGCACCCGACGCAGAGCGAGGGCCCGTGGCACCTGCTGCCGAAGGGGCCGGTGGTGTGTTCGTCGGAGTCGCCCGCGCGGGTCGAGGCCTACCACGGACCGCTCGGTCAGCGACTTGTGGTGCGTGGCGCGATCGGCACGCTGCTGCGCTACACCCAGACGCTGACGCTGTGGCGCGGCCTGGCGCGGGTGGATTGCCGCACCACCATCGACGAGTTCGTCGGGGAGGACCGCCTGGTGCGGCTGCGCTGGCCGTGTCCGGTGCCGGGCGCGATGCCGGTCAGTGAGGTCGGCGACGCAGTCGTGGGACGCGGTTTTGCGTTGCTGCACAAAGCATCTGGGGGAGGCCCTGGGGGATCGGAATCGGTGGACACCGCAGAGCAGCTGTGGACGCTGGACAATCCCGCATACAGCTGGTTCGGGCTGTCTTCGGCGGTCCGGGTCCGTGTCGACGATTCGGTGCGGGCAGTGTCGGTGGCCGAGGTGGTGGCGCCCACCGAGGCGACGTCGGGCCCGCTGGCGCGCGACCTGATGGTCGCGCTCGTCCGCGCCGGCGTCACGGCCACCTGCAGCGGCGCCGACAAGCCCCGCTACGGTCACCTCGATGTCGACTCCAACCTGCCCGATACGCGGATCGCGCTGGGCGGGCCGACCCGCAACGCCTTCACGAAAGCCGTTCTGGCGCAAGCTGATCCGGTCTACACCCAAGAACTCGAACGGCAGCTGGCCGAGACCGGCCAGGCCCGGGTGTGGGTGCCGGCGGCCGAAGACTGCAGGCCGTTGGCCGCGGTGTGGCTGCCCGGCGCCGACCTGCGATCTGTTCGGGTGCTGCCCGTGCTGGTGATCGACGGGTCGGACGAGAAAGGCCTTAACGCTGCGATCGCGTCGGTGACCGACGACCTCGCCGACGCCCAGATCGTCGTCGCCCAGCAAGCCCCGGCGGGCATGGAACATTTCGACGCTCGCACCGTCGCGCTGCTCAACCGTGGCGTCCCAAGCTTCGCCGTCGAGACGGACGGCACCCTGCATACCGCCCTGATGCGGTCCTGCACCGGCTGGCCGTCCGGTATCTGGATCGACGAACCGCGGCGCACCACGCCCGACGGCTCGAATTTCCAACTTCAGCACTGGACACACGCTTTCGACTACGCGCTGGTCAGCGGGGACGGCGACTGGCGGCACGCGCAGATCCCCGGTCGCAGTGCGCAGTTCTCCCACCCACTGCTCGCGGTCGTCGGGCAGGGCGGGAAGCCACGATTGGCTCCGGCGGGCTCGCTGCTGCACGTCGATCCGCCCGATTCGGTGCACCTGGGGGCACTCAAGGCGGCCGGCAACCCGCTGACACGCGGCAGCGTCGAGCCCGTTGAACCCGGCACCGTGGCCATTCGGTTGGTGGAAATGACCGGGAACAGCGCCCGCGTCGCCGTTGGCTCCGAGCTGGGCACGGTGCGGGCGCTGCAGCTCGCCGACCTGCTGGAAACGCCGCTGGAGAAGTCCGGACCCGGCAAACCGTTGGCGGAGTTGCACGGGTATCAGGTGGCGACCGTGCGAGCCCGGCTCGAGCTACCCAGGTTGGCCACCGGTGCCGCCGAGCTGGCCCCGCGAACAGAAGCCGCCCAGCCGCTGTACGCGCGGTATTGGCTGCACAACCGCGGCCCCGCACCCCTGGGCGGACTGCCCGCCGTCGCGCACCTGCACCCGCAGTCAGTGACCGCCGAGCCGGGCGACGAGGTGGTGCTGCGGCTCACCGCGGCCAGCGACTGCACCGACGCCACGCTGAGCGGCACCCTGGCGGTGGTGTGCCCTGATGGCTGGACGTCCGCGCCCGCCGAACTGCCGTTCACGCTGGGCGCCGCCGACCACGTAGAGACCGACCTCGTGCTGAGGGTTCCGGCCCGCGCGCGACCTGGCCCCTACCCCGTCCGGGCGCAACTGTGCATCACCGATTCCAGCGATTACCAAGTGCCGGAGGCCTGGCGTCAGGTGGTCGAGGACGTCTGCGTCGTGCAGGTCGGTGCCGGCCACGAAGCGGAGCTGGTGTACCTGGTACAGGATCCCGCTGACATCGTCCTGGCGCCCGGCGACACCACGCGGCTGACCGTCACGGTGGGTAGCCACGCCTGCGCCGAGCTGGCGCTGGAGGCACATCTGATCAGCCCCTGGGGCACCTGGGAGTGGATCGGCCCCGCCGCGCTCGGCGCCACCCTGCCCGCCCGCGGCACGGTCGAACTCGGCTTCGAGGTGACCCCGCCGGCCTGGCTGGAACCCGGCCAGTGGTGGGCGCTGGTGCGCATCGGCTGCGCCGGTCGGCTGCTCTACACCCCGGCCGTGAGGGTGACGGTCGCATGAGCGCACAACTGGTCGCGACGGTGGCGGGCTCCCCGATCCCGGTCGACGAGGTCGACGCAGCCGAAGTGCGGCTGCGCAACGGCCCGCGCGGGGCGGCGCTGCCGGCCAGTGGCAGCAGTGAGGGGCGGCAACTGCGGCGCTGGCTCACCCAATTGATCGTGACCGAGCGGGTGGTGGCCGCCGAGGTGGCCGCGCGCGGACTGACCGCTGCGGACGCCCCGGCCCAGGCCGCCCTGTTGCCTGACGTGACGGCCCGGCTGGAGATCGGCAGCGTGGCCGCTGCGGTGCTGGCGGATTGGCGGGCGCGGGCGCTGTTCGCAGACGTCACCGCTGGGGTGCAAGTCGGTGACGACGAGGTGGCCGAGTTCCACGCCCGCAACCCGCTGCGGTTCGCCCCGCCGCGCCTGGGCAGCCACGGTTGGCGGGCGCCTTCGTCCGACGCGCCGCCGTTAAAGCAGGTGCAGTCCGTGATCGCCGAGCACCTGTTGGGCGCCGCGCGGCGACGCGCCTTCCGCGTCTGGCTGGACGCACGCCGCGCGGAGCTGGTCGAGCTGGCTCCTGGCTACGAGCATCCGGGCGATCCCCGCCAACCCGACAACACCCACCGGCACTGATGCTCACCCTCTGTCTGGACATCGGCGGCACCAAGGTCGCCGCCGGTCTGGCCGATCAAGGCGGCGCGCTGGTCTACACCGCCGTCCGCCCGACTCCGGCAAGTGTTGGCGCCGAACAGGTTTGGGCCGTCGTCGACGCGATGATCGCCGACGCGCTGCGCGCGGCCGACGGCGCAGTAGGTGCGGTAGGTATCGCCGCGTCCGGACCCGTCCACCTGCCCACCGGCGCCGTCAGCCCGATCAACATTGCGGCCTGGCGTGGTTTCCCACTGCGGGACAGGGTGGCGGCCGTGATTCCCGGCGTGCCGGTGCGACTTGGCGGCGACGGGGTGTGCATGGCGCTCGGCGAGCACTGGCGCGGTGCCGGACGGGACGCGCGCTTCATGCTGGGCATGGTGGTGTCCACCGGCGTGGGCGGCGGATTGGTGCTTGACGGCGCTCCCTACACCGGCCGCACCGGCAACGCTGGCCACGTAGGCCACGTCGTCGTCGAACAACACGGCGAGGTGTGTGCGTGCGGTGGCCGCGGCTGCGTCGAGACCGTCGCGTCCGGCCCGTGGATGGTGCGCTGGGCACGCGCCAACGGCTGGTCCGCACTGCCCGGCGCCGGCGCCAAAGAGCTGGCCGATGCGGCGACGGCGGGCGATCCGGTGGCGATCCAGGCGTTCCGCCGGGGTGCCCGCGCACTCGCGGCGATGATCGCCTCGGTGGGGGCGGTGTGCGACCTGGACCTCGTCGTCATCGGGGGAGGCGTCGCCAAATCCGGTCCGCTGCTTTTGAATCCGCTGCGCGAGGCATTGAGCGAATACGCGCGGCTCGACTTTCTGGCCCGGCTGCGCGTGGTGCCGGCCGAGCTCGGTGGCGACGCCGGTCTGGTCGGCGCGGCCAGGCTTGCCGGGCTGTGACTACTCTCGCGCCGAGGGGAAGTCGTGGCGCGCGATGTGCAGGAGCTCACTCAAAACGGCATTGTCTTGGTGGCGAAACCCGATGTATCCCAGCGACGTTCCCACCGTCACCGCGACCCTCCTGGCCGCGTGATGCAGCGCGTCGGGCGAGGCGGCCACCGTGACCGGTAGTTGACTCAGCGCTGTCGCCATCGTTTGCCAGGTCGGGCCGACGTAGCGCTGCCACACCTTCAACCGCGCAATCTCTGCGGGCACTTCGGCGATCTCATCGCCCTCGCGATACTCGGCGGCCCAGAAGGCAACCCAGGTCCACAGCGGGGTGCACGCTGCGTACACCTCGTCCTTGAGGCGTCTGACATCGACTGCCTCGCGAGCGGACTGCTCAAAACGAGCAACGGCCGCCGAGAGTTCTTGTCCCACTGGGCAAATGACGTCGAGAACATCGCCCGCGGTCGTGGCCGTAGTGCCGACAGCTTGAATTGCGTTCCACTCGGCGCGATGTTCGTCGCACATCTTCCGCGCCACGGCGAACTGAAGGCTGGGGGCGCCCTCCCAGGCCACCTGATGCCGGTAAGCGCCCAACCCGGAACCTTTCAGTTCCATGTTCGCGTGCTGCGCTTCGTGGGCGACCGTCCGGCGAAGCACCTGCAGGCCCGCTGGCTTGACGCTGGGCAGGCCGGCGGCGGTGGGTTTGAAGCCGCTGCTGTCGGTGTTGATCATGGAGTTGGAGTCCACGATGACTTCGACGCCGCCGTCGATCCGCCGCATCGTTCTGCCGCCGACGCTCCCCGAAGCCGCGCCGACCGCGTTGTGAACGGAGGGATCTCGGCGCAGCACCGCATTCGGGACGTCAACAGGAAGGACCAGGGTGACGTCGTTTGGGCGGTCGACGAGATTGGTCAATAGGTCTGCCAGTTCATCAATGCCGGTTCGCAGCGCATCGGGGGAGGGATCCGCCCAGATGGCGGCCTCCACATCGGGGTGCCAATCCTCGAGGATGACCTTGCACCGCGGTGGGGCCTGATCGTTCAGGTCGCTCATAGCCGGGGATCATCGCATACGACGGCGTGGATGCCGAAGATCGTTTTGGCTGATCGCGTTGGGTCACGCTATTGTGGTTGCCGATCCACCGAAGACCGTCGGTCACCGAGCAATCGGTTGAAAGTCCGGGAGTATCCCGGCGGCCCACGCAGGAGGACGAGGCATTATCGCCGGCGCACGCCGGCGAATCTCCACGCCCCGGCCGCATCCTGCGCCGGGGCGTTCGGCGTTTTTGGGTGATCGCAGACGACAAGTCGCAGAACGACTTCATTAAGGAGGTATGCATGGCCAAGGCTGACAAGGCCACAGCCGTTGCAGACATCGCCGAGCGGTTCAAGGACTCCACCGCGTCGTTGATCACCGAGTACCGCGGCCTGACGGTGGCGAACCTGGCCGAGCTGCGCCGCTCGCTGGCGGGATCGGCGACCTACGCGGTGGCCAAGAACACGCTGATCAAGCGCGCGGCAACGGAAGCTGGCATAGAGGGGCTCGACGAGCTGTTCGCAGGCCCGACGGCAATCGCGTTCGTCACCGGCGAACCGGTCGACGCCGCCAAGGCCATCAAGACCTTCGCCAAGGACAACAAGGCGCTGGTCATCAAGGGCGGCTACATGGACGGTCACGCGCTGACCGTCGCCGAAGTCGAGCGCATCGCCGACCTCGAGTCCCGCGAGGTGCTGCTGGCCAAGCTGGCCGGCGCGATGAAGGGCAACCTCGCCAAGGCGGCCGGCTTGTTCAACGCGCCCACGTCGCAGGCGGCGCGGCTCTTCGCTGCCCTGCAGGAAAAGAAGGCTGCGGAACCAACCTCGGCGCCGGCTGCAGAGCCGGCCCCCGAGGCGGCCGCCGCGCCGGCTCCCGAACCAGCCTCAGAGGAGCCCGCCGAAGTCGAAGAGACTTCTCCGGCACCCGCTGAAGCCGAATAAACCATCAAACGACAGAAACAAAGAAACTAGGAAGGACCCACACCATGCCCAAGTTGTCTGGCGACGAACTGCTCGACGCCTTCAAGGAAATGACCCTGCTGGAGCTCTCGGACTTCGTGAAGAAGTTCGAGGAGACCTTCGAGGTCACCGCGGCCGCTCCGGTCGCGGTCGCCGCCGCGGGCGCCGCCCCGGCCGGTGCTGCCGCCGAGGCCGCCGAGGAGCAGTCCGAGTTCGACGTCATCCTCGAGGCCGCCGGTGAGAAGAAGATCGGCGTCATCAAGGTCGTCCGCGAGATCGTTTCCGGTCTGGGCCTCAAGGAGGCCAAGGACCTGGTCGACGGCGCACCCAAGCCGCTGCTGGAGAAGGTCGCCAAGGAGGCCGCCGAGGAGGCCAAGGGCAAGCTCGAGGCCGCCGGCGCGACCGTCACCGTCAAGTAATTCTGCCGAGCAGACGCAAAAGCCCCCGACACGCCCCGTGTTCGGGGGCTTTTACGTCTGCTCGCCGGCCACCGCGCGCCGCGACTGGGTGACCCGCTCGGGTGAATCTCCCAGGGAGACAAGCAGATTTGAGGTCATCGAGTCGAGGACCTCGCGGACGGCCAAGCCGTCGTCGCCGTAGAACCCGGCCAGTTCGAGCATCGCGAACCCGTGCCTCAGCGCCCAGAACTGGACCGCCGTGGCGACTACGGCTTGGTCGTCGTCAGGAGAACCCGCGGTGATCCGGCTGGCCAGCATGCACCGGTGCACCCCGCGCACCGCGTGCGCAAAGCTGGGAACGTGCTGCTCGATCTCCGCGACCGTCAGCCTCAGTACGTTGCCCGCCGGTGCATTGATGCCGTGTGCGCTGGTGCTGCCGAACATCAGCCGATACATGTGCGGCCGCTCGATCGCGTAGCGCCGGTAGGCGCCGCCGAGAGCGAACAAGTCGGCCACCGGATCCTCCGTTTGCGGCACCGCCAGTGCCGCCTCGAACTGCCGTAACCCCTCCTCGGCGACTTCGGCGATCAGCCCCTGCATCCCGCCGAAATGGGTGTATACCGCCATCGTCGACGTCCCGGCGGCGTTGGCAACCTTGCGGGCCTGCAGCGCGTCGGGCCCGTGCTCGTTCAGCAGGTCAACGGCCGCAAGCAGCATGTCGTCACGAACACTGCGCCCCGCCGCTGCCGTAGTTTCGGAAGTCATCATTGCCATCTTCTCATCGGCGGCGTACGGTTCCAATAACGCTGAAATAACAATGTTATAGGAGTTCAGCCCATGAGCTCTCGAGCAGGTCGCCGAATCGTCCAACCCCTACCTCAGCGGCTTTCTGGAGCCGGTGCGCGCCGAAGTGACCGCCTCCGACCTGGAGGTCACCGGGCACATTCCCGAGCACCTGGACGGGCGCTACCTGCGTAACGGCCCCAACCCTGCCGCCGAGGTCGACCCCGCCACCTATCACTGGTTCACCGGCGACGGCATGGTGCACGGGGTGGCGCTGCGCGACGGCAAGGCCTGCTGGTACCGCAACCGCTGGGTCCGCAGTCCGGCCGTGTCTCGCAGCCTGGGCGAGCCGGCGACCCACCGGATCGATCCCCGGGCAGGCATGCTCGGCCTGGGCGCCAACACGAACGTGTTGACCCACGCCGGAAAGACCCTGGCGCTCGTCGAAGGCGGGGTCGCCAACTACGAACTCACCGACGAGCTGGACACTGTCGGGACCTGCGATTTCGACGGCACCCTCGCGGGCGGCTACACCGCCCACCCGCACCGTGATCCCACGACCGGCGAGTTGCACGCAGTGTCCTACTCCTTCGCGCGGGGACGCACCGTGCAGTACTCGGTGATCGACACCCAGGGCCGTGCCCGTCGCACGGTCGACGTCGAGGTGTCCGGGTCGCCGATGATGCACGACTTCTCGCTGACCGAGAAGTACGTGGTGATCTACGACCTGCCCGTGACGTTCGACCCGGTGCGGGTGCTGCCGGCGTCAGTGCCGCGCTGGCTGCAACTTCCGGCCCGCCTGGTGGTGCAGTCGGTGCTCGGACGCGTCCGAATCCCCAGCCCGATCGCGGCGAGGGCCAACCGGGACACGCGTCGCTCGTCGGGCTTCCCGTATTCATGGAACAACGACTATCCGGCGCGCATCGGCGTCCTGCCCCGTGAGGGCACCAATAAAGATGTGCGCTGGTTCGACATCGAGCCGTGCTATGTCTACCACCCGCTCAACGCCTACTCGGAGGTCCGGGACGGCCGAGAGGTGCTGGTGCTCGACGTGGTGCGCTACCCGCGGATGTTCGATCGTGACCGGCGTGGGCCGGGCGAGAGCCTGCCTTCGCTGGACCGGTGGACCATCAACCTGGCGACCGGCGCGGCGAGCACCGAATGCCGCGACGACCGGTCGCAGGAGTTTCCTCGAATCAACGAGAACCTAACCGGCGTCCGGCACCGGTTCGGCTACACCGTCGGCATCGACGGCGGGTTCCAGGCCGCGGGTGGTCCGGATCTGGTGTCGGCGCTCTACAAGCACGACTACGCCACCGGCTCCACGACGGCCGCCGCACTCGATCCCGACCTGATGTTGGGCGAGGTGTGCTTCGTGCCGAACCCGTCGGCTGCCACCGAAGGCTCCGAAGACGACGGCATCCTGATGGGCTACGGCTCACACCGCACCCGAAACGAAGGGCAATTGTTGCTGCTAGACGCCCAGACGCTCGAGACGGTGGCTACCGTGCACCTGCCGCAGCGGGTGCCGATGGGCTTTCATGGCAACTGGGCACCTTCCGCCTAGCGCTGGGAAAAATCCGAGCAGGATTGTTATCTCTGCAACCCTGATGTCACGCCGTCGGCGTGCGCTACAGTGACTCAAGCCACACAAAGGTGCAGGTGGCGGTATGCGTTCGACGGAAGGGTTCCCACATGGGCGTCGCTATCGAGGTGAATGGACTTACCAAGTCTTTCGGATCCTCGAGAATTTGGGAAGACGTGACGTTGGAGATCCCTGCTGGGGAGGTCAGCGTTCTACTGGGGCCGTCGGGTACCGGTAAGTCGGTGTTCCTGAAGTCCCTCATCGGTCTGCTGCGGCCGGAACGTGGCTCGATCGTCATCGACGGCACCGACATCATCGAATGCTCGGCCAAGGAGCTGTATGAGATCCGCACGCTGTTCGGCGTGCTGTTCCAGGACGGCGCGCTGTTCGGCTCGATGAACCTCTTCGACAACACCGCGTTCCCGTTGCGCGAGCACACCAAGAAGAAGGAGAGCGAGGTCCGTGACATCGTCATGGAGAAGCTCGAACTGGTCGGCCTCGGCGGGGACGAGAAGAAGTTCCCCGGCGAGATCTCCGGCGGTATGCGCAAGCGCGCCGGCCTGGCCCGTGCCCTGGTTCTCGACCCGCAGATCATCTTGTGCGACGAGCCGGACTCCGGTCTGGACCCTGTCCGTACCGCCTACCTGAGCCAGCTGATCATGGACATCAACGCCCAGATCGACGCCACCATCCTCATCGTGACGCACAACATCAACATCGCCCGCACCGTGCCGGACAACATGGGCATGTTGTTCCGCCGCAAGCTGGTCATGTTCGGCCCGCGCGAGGTGCTGCTGACCAGCGACGAGCCGGTGGTGCGGCAGTTCCTCAACGGCCGCCGCATCGGGCCGATCGGCATGTCCGAGGAAAAAGACGAGGCCACCATGGCCGAAGAGCAGGCCATGATCGACGCCGGCCAGCACGCCGGCGGTACCGAGGACATAGAGGGTGTGCCGCCACAGATCCAAGCGACGCCCGGCATGCCGGAGCGCAAGGCGGTGGGCCGGCGCCAGGCCCGGGTGCGCGCGATGCTGCACACCCTGCCGAAGAACGCCCAGGCCGCGATCCTCGATGACCTAGAGGGCACGCACAAGTACGCCGCGCACGAGTTCGGCGACTAGGGCGTGCTGTCCACAGAAGGGAATTTCTTCGCAAGTTTCACGATAACTTGACGTGTCTCCCCTTGACTGACGGGCGCAAACGGGTCAATCTGTTGGGCAGTATGTCTCTGGTCCGTCGAGGGGTAAGCCGAGAATCGCCAGCCAGCGCAAAGCTAGTGTCGAGGCCCCCCTGGATAGGTTGTTGAGGAATGCGCGCGTCTGCGCTATTGTTGGACGTTGCGCTGGCTACCTCCTGCCCACCTCACCCGCCACCTGACACCGTGGTCTTTGCCTGAGCCCTATTTCCGGCTCAGCTGTTTAGTTGCGCGCGTGGGACACGGGCAGATCGTTCGCCAGCCGAGTTGACACAATTGTTGCGGCGAACAGACCCGGTGGTTCGGTTCTCGTGAGTCGCACGAGGTGCTGGAAGGATGCATCTTGGCAGATCGCCAGAGCAAGACGGATCGCCCACAAAGTTCCTCTAACGGAAGTTCTTCGAATAACTCCGTGCCTGGAGCGCCCAACCGGATTTCCTTCGCCAAGCTCCGCGAACCACTTGAGGTTCCGGGGCTTCTTGACGTGCAAACCGACTCGTTCGAGTGGTTGATCGGATCTCAGGGTTGGCGTGAGCGCGCGGTGGAGCGCGGAGAGGTCACCCCCAAGGGCGGCCTCGAAGAGGTGCTCGACGAGCTGTCGCCGATCGAGGACTTCTCCGGCTCGATGTCGCTGTCGTTCTCCGACCCGCGATTCGACGAGGTCAAGGCGCCGGTCGACGAGTGCAAAGACAAGGACATGACGTACGCGGCCCCGCTGTTCGTCACGGCCGAGTTCATCAACAACAACACCGGTGAGATCAAGAGCCAGACGGTGTTCATGGGTGACTTCCCGATGATGACCGAGAAGGGCACCTTCATCATCAACGGGACCGAGCGTGTGGTCGTCAGCCAGCTGGTGCGCTCGCCCGGCGTGTACTTCGACGAGAACATCGACAAGTCCACCGAGAAGCTGCTGCACAGCGTCAAGGTGATTCCAAGCCGTGGTGCCTGGCTCGAGTTTGACGTCGACAAGCGCGACACCGTCGGTGTCCGCATCGACCGCAAGCGCCGCCAGCCCGTCACGGTGCTGCTCAAGGCGCTGGGCTGGACCAGCGAGCAGATCCACCGAGCGGTTCGGTTTCTCCGAGATCATGATGTCGACGCTGGAGAAGGACAACACTGCCGGCACCGACGAGGCGCTGCTGGACATCTACCGCAAACTGCGCCCGGGCGAGCCGCCGACCAAGGAGTCCGCGCAGACCCTGCTGGAGAACCTGTTCTTCAAGGAGAAGCGCTACGACCTGGCCCGGGTGGGCCGCTACAAGGTCAACAAGAAGCTGGGGCTCAACACCGGTCAGCCGATCACGTCGTCGACGCTGACCGAAGAAGACGTCGTCGCCACCATCGAGTATTTGGTCCGCCTGCACGAGGGGCAGGCCACGATGACCGTCCCCGGCGGTTCCGAGGTGCCGGTGGAAACGGACGACATCGACCACTTCGGCAACCGCCGGTTGCGCACCGTTGGCGAGCTGATCCAGAACCAGATCCGGGTCGGCATGTCGCGCATGGAGCGCGTGGTCCGGGAGCGGATGACCACTCAGGACGTCGAGGCGATCACGCCGCAGACGCTGATCAACATCCGGCCCGTCGTCGCCGCGATCAAGGAGTTCTTCGGCACCAGCCAGCTCTCGCAGTTCATGGACCAGAACAACCCCCTTTCGGGGCTGACCCACAAGCGCCGCCTGTCGGCGCTGGGGCCGGGCGGTCTGTCGCGTGAACGCGCCGGACTGGAAGTCCGTGACGTGCACCCGTCGCACTACGGCCGGATGTGCCCGATCGAGACCCCGGAAGGTCCGAACATCGGTCTGATCGGCTCGCTGTCGGTGTACGCGCGGGTCAACCCGTTCGGGTTCATCGAGACGCCGTACCGCAAGGTCGTCGAAGGGGTGGTCTCCGATGAGATCCACTACCTGACCGCTGACGAGGAGGACCGCCACGTCGTGGCGCAGGCCAACTCGCCGATCGACGACGACGGCCGGTTCGTCGAGCCACGCGTCCTGGTGCGCCGCAAGGCGGGCGAGGTCGAGTACGTGCCGTCGTCCGAGGTGGACTACATGGACGTCTCGCCGCGCCAGATGGTGTCGGTGGCCACGGCCATGATTCCGTTCCTCGAGCACGACGACGCCAACCGGGCCCTGATGGGTGCCAACATGCAGCGCCAGGCGGTTCCCCTGGTGCGCAGCGAGGCGCCGCTGGTGGGTACCGGCATGGAGCTGCGTGCGGCGATCGACGCCGGCGACGTCGTCGTCGCCGAGGAGGCCGGCGTCATCGAGGAGGTGTCGGCCGACTACATCACCGTGATGCACGACAGCGGCACCCGGCGCACCTACCGGATGCGTAAGTTCGCTCGCTCCAACCACGGCACTTGCGCCAACCAGTCGCCGATCGTCGATGCGGGAGACCGCGTCGAGGCCGGCCAGGTTATCGCCGACGGTCCCTGCACCGAAAACGGCGAGATGGCGTTGGGCAAGAACCTGCTCGTGGCGATCATGCCGTGGGAGGGCCACAACTACGAGGACGCGATCATCCTCTCCAACCGTCTGGTTGAGGAGGACGTGCTCACCTCGATCCACATCGAGGAGCACGAGATCGACGCCCGCGACACCAAGTTGGGCGCCGAGGAGATCACCCGGGACATCCCGAACGTCTCCGACGAGGTGCTCGCCGACCTGGACGAGCGTGGGATCGTGCGCATCGGTGCCGAGGTCCGCGACGGCGACATTCTGGTCGGCAAGGTGACCCCGAAGGGGGAGACCGAGCTGACCCCGGAAGAGCGGCTGCTGCGTGCGATCTTCGGCGAGAAGGCCCGTGAGGTCCGCGACACCTCGCTGAAGGTGCCGCACGGCGAGTCCGGCAAGGTGATCGGCATCCGGGTGTTCTCCCGCGAGGACGACGACGAACTGCCCGCCGGCGTCAACGAGCTGGTCCGGGTCTACGTGGCCCAGAAGCGCAAGATCTCCGACGGCGACAAGCTGGCCGGACGGCACGGCAACAAGGGCGTCATCGGCAAGATCCTGGCCGCCGAGGACATGCCGTTCCTGCCGGACGGCACCCCGGTGGACATCATCCTGAACACGCACGGTGTGCCGCGACGGATGAACATCGGCCAGATCCTGGAGACCCACTTGGGCTGGGTTGCCAAGTCCGGCTGGAACATAGATGTTTCCGAAGGCATGCCCTCTTGGGCCGCCAACCTGCCTGCCGCGCTGCAGAGCGCCGAGCCGGACGGCATCGTCTCGACGCCGGTGTTCGACGGCGCCAAGGAGGAGGAGCTGCAGGGCCTGCTGTCCTGCACGCTGCCCAACCGCGACGGCGAGGTGATGGTCGACGGCGACGGCAAGGCCATGCTGTTCGACGGCCGCAGCGGTGAGCCGTTCCCGTACCCGGTGACCGTTGGCTACATGTACATCATGAAGCTGCACCACCTGGTGGACGACAAAATCCACGCCCGCTCCACCGGCCCGTACTCGATGATCACCCAGCAGCCGCTGGGCGGTAAGGCGCAGTTCGGTGGCCAGCGGTTCGGCGAAATGGAGTGCTGGGCCATGCAGGCCTACGGCGCGGCGTACACACTGCAGGAGTTGTTGACCATCAAGTCTGACGACACTGTCGGCCGGGTCAAGGTGTACGAGGCGATCGTCAAGGGCGAGAACATCCCCGAGCCCGGCATCCCCGAGTCGTTCAAGGTGCTGCTCAAGGAGCTGCAGTCGCTGTGCCTCAACGTCGAGGTGCTGTCATCCGACGGCGCGGCCATCGAGCTGCGCGAGGGCGAGGACGAGGACCTGGAGCGCGCTGCGGCGAATCTGGGAATCAACTTGTCGCGCAACGAATCAGCCTCTGTTGAGGACTTGGCTTAATAGTTACTTGTTACTAAACCCGCAAGGGGAAAGGGAGTTACGTGCTCGACGTCAACTTCTTCGATGAACTCCGTATCGGCCTGGCCACCGCGGAGGACATTCGGCAATGGTCTTACGGCGAAGTCAAGAAGCCGGAGACAATCAACTACCGCACGCTCAAGCCAGAGAAGGACGGCCTGTTCTGCGAGAAGATCTTCGGACCGACTCGCGACTGGGAGTGCTACTGCGGCAAGTACAAGCGCGTTCGCTTCAAGGGCATCATCTGTGAGCGCTGTGGCGTCGAGGTGACTCGCGCCAAGGTGCGTCGTGAACGGATGGGCCACATCGAGTTGGCCGCTCCCGTCACGCACATCTGGTACTTCAAGGGCGTGCCCTCGCGGTTGGGCTACCTGCTCGACTTGGCGCCGAAGGATCTCGAGAAGATCATCTACTTCGCCGCCTATGTCATCACCTCGGTCGACACCGAGATGCGGCACAACGAGCTGTCGACGCTCGAGGCCGAAATTCTGGTGGAGCGCAAGGGAGTTGAAGACCAGCGCGACGCCGAGCTGGAGGCCCGTGCGCAGAAGCTGGAGGCCGACCTGGCCGAGCTGGAGGCCGAGGGTGCGAAAGCCGACGCGCGACGCAAGGTTCGTGACGGCGGCGAGCGCGAGATGCGTCAGCTCCGCGACCGTGCGCAGCGCGAGCTGGACCGGCTGGAGGACATCTGGACCACCTTCACCAAGCTGGCTCCCAAGCAGCTGATCGTCGATGAGAACCTCTACCGCGAGCTCATCGACCGCTACGGCGAGTACTTCACCGGCGCCATGGGCGCGGAGTCGATCCAGAAGTTGATCGAGAACTTCGACATCGACGCCGAGGCCGAGTTGCTGCGTGAAGTCATCCGAAGTGGCAAGGGGCAGAAGAAGCTTCGTGCCCTGAAGCGACTCAAGGTGGTCGCGGCCTTCCAGCAGTCGGGCAACTCGCCGATGGGCATGGTGCTCGACGCCGTGCCGGTGATCCCGCCGGAGTTGCGGCCGATGGTGCAGCTCGACGGTGGCCGGTTCGCCACGTCCGACCTCAACGACCTGTACCGCCGCGTGATCAACCGCAACAACCGCCTCAAGAGGCTGATCGACCTCGGTGCTCCCGAGATCATCGTCAACAACGAGAAGCGGATGCTGCAGGAGTCCGTGGACGCGCTGTTCGACAACGGCCGTCGCGGCCGCCCGGTCACCGGGCCGGGCAACCGTCCGCTGAAGTCGCTGAGCGATCTGCTCAAGGGCAAGCAGGGCCGGTTCCGTCAGAACCTGCTCGGTAAGCGTGTCGACTACTCGGGCCGTTCGGTCATCGTGGTCGGCCCGCAGCTCAAGCTGCACCAGTGCGGTCTGCCCAAGCTGATGGCGCTGGAGCTGTTCAAGCCGTTCGTGATGAAGCGGCTGGTCGACCTCAACCACGCGCAGAACATCAAGAGCGCCAAGCGCATGGTGGAGCGCCAGCGTCCCCAGGTGTGGGACGTGCTCGAAGAGGTCATCGCCGAGCACCCGGTGCTGCTGAACCGCGCACCGACCCTGCACCGGTTGGGTATCCAGGCCTTCGAACCAATGCTGGTGGAAGGCAAGGCTATTCAGCTGCACCCGTTGGTCTGTGAGGCATTCAACGCCGACTTCGACGGTGACCAGATGGCGGTGCACCTGCCGCTGAGCGCCGAGGCGCAGGCCGAGGCCCGCATCCTGATGCTGTCGTCCAACAACATCCTGTCGCCGGCATCGGGCCGCCCGCTGGCCATGCCGCGTCTGGACATGGTGACCGGGCTGTACTACCTGACCACCGAGGTCGAGGGCGGTAGGGGCGAGTACACCGCGCCCGCCAAGGACAGCCCCGAGACGGGCGTGTACTCCTCGCCGGCCGAGGCGATCATGGCGGTGGACCGTCACGTGCTCTCGGTGCGGTCGAAGATCAAGGTGCGGCTGACCCAGTTGCGTCCGCCCGCCGAGATCGAGGCCGAGCGGTTCGGTGCCAATGGCTGGCAGCCGGGCGACGCCTGGATGGCCGAGACCACGCTGGGCCGGGTGCTGTTCAACGAGCTGCTGCCGCTGGGCTATCCGTTCGTGAACAAGCAGATGCACAAGAAGGTCCAGGCCGCGATCATCAACGATCTGGCCGAGCGCTACCCGATGATCGTGGTCGCGCAGACCGTCGACAAGCTCAAGGACACCGGCTTCTACTGGGCGACCCGAAGTGGTGTGACGGTCTCGATGGCCGACGTGCTGGTGCCGCCGCGCAAGAAGGAGATCCTCGACCACTACGAGGAGCGCGCCGAGAAGGTCGAAAAGCAGTTCCAGCGTGGCGCTTTGAACCACGACGAGCGCAACGAGGCGCTGGTGGAGATCTGGAAGGAAGCCACCGACGAGGTGGGTAACGCGCTGCGGGACCACTACCCGGTCGACAACCCGATCATCACGATCGTCGACTCGGGTGCCACGGGTAACTTCACCCAGACCCGAACGCTGGCCGGCATGAAGGGCTTGGTGACCAACCCGAAGGGTGAGTTCATCCCGCGTCCGGTCAAGTCCTCGTTCCGCGAGGGCCTGACCGTGCTGGAGTACTTCATCAACACGCACGGCGCTCGAAAGGGCTTGGCGGACACCGCGTTGCGTACCGCTGACTCCGGCTACCTGACTCGTCGTCTGGTGGACGTCAGCCAGGACGTCATCGTCCGCGAGCACGACTGCCAGACCGAGCGTGGCATCATCGTCGAGCTGGCCGAGCGTCAGCCCGACGGCACGCTGATCCGCGACCCGTACATCGAAACTTCGGCGTACGCGCGGACTTTGGGTGCCGATGCGCTCGACGAGGCCGGCAACGTCGTCGTCGCGCGCGGCGAGGACCTGGGTGACCCGTCGATCGACGCCTTGTTGGCGGCGGGCATCACGCAGATCAAGGTGCGCTCGGTGCTGACGTGTACCACCGGCACCGGTGTGTGCGCGACCTGCTACGGACGGTCCATGGCCACCGGCAAGCTGGTCGACATCGGCGAAGCCGTCGGTATCGTGGCCGCCCAGTCCATCGGTGAGCCCGGCACGCAGCTGACCATGCGTACCTTCCACCAGGGTGGTGTCGGTGAGGACATCACCGGCGGTCTGCCACGTGTGCAGGAGTTGTTCGAGGCCCGGGTTCCGCGTGGCAAGGCGCCGATCGCCGACGTCACTGGCCGTATCCGTCTCGAAGAGGGCGAGCGCTTCTACAAGATCACCGTCGTTCCCGACGACGGTGGCGAGGAAGTGGTCTACGACAAGCTCTCCAAGCGGCAGCGACTGCGTGTGTTCAAGCACGAAGACGGTTCCGAGAAGGTGCTGTCGGACGGTGACCACGTCGAGGTGGGCCAGCAGCTGATGGAAGGCTCGGCCGACCCGCACGAGGTGCTGCGGGTGCAGGGCCCCCGTCAGGTGCAGATCCACCTCGTCCGGGAGACCCAGGAGGTCTACCGCGCTCAGGGTGTGTCGATCCACGACAAGCACATCGAGGTGATCGTCCGGCAGATGCTGCGCCGGGTGACCATCATCGATTCGGGCGCGACCGAGTTCCTGCCCGGCTCGCTGATCGATCGTGCGGAGTTCGAGGCGTCGAACCGTCGGGTGGTGGCCGAGGGCGCCGAACCCGCCGCTGGGCGTCCGGTGCTGATGGGCATCACCAAGGCGTCACTGGCCACCGACTCGTGGCTGAGCGCGGCGTCGTTCCAGGAGACCACGCGAGTGCTGACCGATGCGGCGATCAACTGCCGCAGCGACAAGCTGCAGGGTCTGAAGGAGAACGTGATCATCGGCAAGCTGATCCCGGCCGGTACCGGCATCAATCGGTACCGCAACATCCAGGTGCAGCCCACCGAGGAGGCCCGGGCGGCGGCGTACACGATCCCGTCCTACGAGGATCAGTACTACAGCCCGGACTTCGGTCAGGCCACCGGTGCTGCCGTTCCGCTGGACGACTACGGATACTCCGACTACCGCTAAGTAGCGCGAGCAGACGCAAAAGCACCCGCACGCACGGCGTGTCGGGTGCTTTTGCGTCTGGTGAGGGTGGTCGTCCCCAGGCCGGTGGTAGGTGGCTACCGCCATCGCGTTGGCCGCTGCAGGATTGCGGCTCGTGGATATCGAAGCTGCGGTAGCGGACAACGGCGGCTTGGCGACCACCGCCGAGCTGCTGACTGTGACTACCCGCAGGCGCCTAGCCGGATTCGTTAAGGCGGGCAGGCTCTTTCGGGTATGCCACGGGGTCTACGCGTTGAGCGAGCCCGACGTGCTAGGCAAACTCGCCGCGCTGGATTTGGCCGCAGGCCAGCCGATTGTGGCGTGCATGGGTACGGCTGCGGCCTTGTACGGCTTCGACACCGAGGGCACGTCGCGTGTTCACATTCTCGATCCGGGCGTGCGGATGCGGCCGTCGACGGGTCTGATGGTGCATCAGCGGGTCGGTGCACCGCTGCGACGGGTGGAGGGCCGACTCGCGACCGCCCCGGCGTGGACGGTGATCGAAGTTGCTCGCGCTTTGCGGCGACAGCGAGCCTTGGCGACACTTGACGCTGCGCTTCATGTCGGCGCTTGTACGGCAGGCGAATTGAACGCAGTGATCCGTGAGCAGAAAGGCCGCCGCGGCATCGTCAAAGTCAGGGAATTGATCGGTTACGCCGACGGGCGTGCCGAGTCGCCGATGGAGAGTGAGGCGCGGCTGGTCTTCATCGACTTCCGGTTGCCACCGCCCGAATTGCAGTACGAAATTGTGGATCACTATGGAAGGCGCTGGCGAGTCGATTTCGCATGGCCAGGCGCGATGCTCGTCGCTGAATACGACAGCGTCGAATGGCACGTGGGTCGCAAAGCCCTGCTGCACGACAGGTTGAAAACTTCCCGGTTGCAGCAACTTGGCTGGACTACTGTTCCGATGACCGTCGACGACATACGGGCGGATCCAGTCGGTCTGGTCGACCGCATCAATTACCACTTACTTAGCGGGCCGAGCAGACGCAAAAGCACCGACGGGCACGGCGTGTCGGGTGCTTTTGCGTCTGCTCGCCACAATTTGGCGACTGGCTAGACTGGCCGAATGCTCATCGGTTCGCACGTCCGCAACGACGATCCGCTGGCCGCCGCGCAGGCGGACGGCGCCGACGTGGTGCAGTTCTTCCTCGGCAACCCGCAGAGCTGGAAGAAGCCGAAGCCACGCGATGACGCCGAGGCGCTGAAAGCATCGAGCATCCCGTTGTACGTCCACGCGCCGTATCTGATCAATGTGGCGTCGGCCAACAATCGCATTCGCATCCCGTCGCGCAAGATCCTGCAGGAGACGTGCGACGCGGCCGCGGAGATCAACGCGACCGCGGTGATCGTGCACGGCGGTCACGCCGACGACAACGACATGGAGGCCGGCTTCGAGCGGTGGGTCAAAGCGCTGGACTATCTCGAAACCGAGGTGCAGGTGTATTTGGAGAACACCGCCGGCGGGGACCATGCGATGGCCCGCTACTTCGACACCATCGGCAGGCTGTGGGATCACATCGGCGACAAGGGGATTGGCTTCTGCCTCGACACCTGCCATGCGTGGGCCGCGGGTGAAGGGCTGATCGACGCCGTCGACCGAATAAAAGCCCTTACCGGTCGCATCGACCTGGTGCACTGCAACGACTCGCGGGACGCCGCGGGCTCCGGTGCCGACCGGCACGCCAACTTCGGCACCGGTCAGATCAACCCGGACCTGCTCGCTGCGGTGGTCAAGGCCGCCGACGCTCCGGTGATCTGCGAAACCGCCGACGAGGGCCGCAAGGACGACATCGCGTTCCTGCGTGAGCAGACAACCGGCTAATCACCCGTGTTCGGCAGACGCGCCGCGCTTCTCGGCGCAGCACTCATCCTCGCGGGTTGCACGCTGTGGGAGGACGAGAAGCTGCCGTCGGGCTTCGTAAGCGGCACCAGCCTCCACCACATCAGTGTCGGGGGACTCGATCGCAGTTATCGGCTCTACAAGCCCGCGGGTACGCCCGCGTCGGCGCCGCTGGTCGTCATGCTGCACGGCTATTCTGGCAGTGGCAAGCAGGCCGAAAGCGATTACAAATGGGACGGATTGGCCGATTCGGGCAAGTTCGTCGTCGTCTACCCGGATGGCCTCAACCGGGCCTGGAACGTCAACGGGGAAAGCTGCTGCGGCCGGTCCGGACGTGAAGGCGTCGACGACGTCGGCTTCATCAGCGCGGCCATTGCCGAGATCACCACGAACCTCGCCATCGACCCCCGCAAGGTCTACGCCACCGGCATGAGTAACGGCGGCATCATGTCGTACACGCTGGCGTGCACCACCGACATTTTCGCGGCGATAGGCGCGGTCGCCGGCATCCAGCTGAACCCGTGCCGGTCCCCGCATCCGACGTCGGTCATGGCGGTACACGGCACCGCGGATCGTCTTGTTCCCTACGGCGGTGGGCAGGGTTTCAGCGTCATCAACGGTCCATCGGTGCCAGACGTGAATGCGTTCTGGCGCAACGTTGATCAGTGCGGCGCCCCGGCTATCACGACCAATGGCCCGGTAACCACGTCGACCGCCGAATGTGCCGACAACCGCGGCGCCGTGCTCATCACGGTCGACCAGGGTATCCACGAGTGGCCGCCCTTCGCTACCGGGACGCTGTGGGAGTTCTTCGCCGCACACTCGCGCTAGTATTACGTCTCTTGTGCAATTGTCGAAAATATGTAATATGGGCGGCATGCTAGACACGCATGTCGTCACCAATCAGGTTCCACCCCTGCAGGACTACAACGCCGCCACGTCCCCGGTACTTGTCGAGGCGCTGATCCGCGAAGGTGGCCAGTGGGGCCTGGATCAGGTGCACGAACTCGGAGCGATCAACGGCAGCCGCGAAGCCCAGCGCTGGGGCGAACTCGCCGACCGCAATCGACCCGTCCTACACACCCACGATCAGTACGGGCACCGCGTCGACGAGGTGGACTTCGACCCGGCCTACCACGAGTTGATGCGCACGGCGATCCGCCATGGCCTGCATGCGGCGCCGTGGGCCGACGAGCGGCCGGGTGCGCACGTGGTGCGCGCGGCCTTGACGTCGGTGTGGACCGTCGAGCCCGGCCATGTCTGTCCGATCTCGATGACGTACGCCGTGGTGCCGGCGCTGCGCTTCAACCCCGAGTTGGCGGCCGTCTACGAGCCGCTGCTGACCAGCCGGGAGTACGACCCCGAGCTCAGGCTGGCCACCACAAAGCCGGGCATCACCGCGGGCATGTCGATGACCGAGAAGCAGGGTGGCTCCGACGTGCGCGCCGGCACCACCGAGGCGACCCCCAACGCCGACGGCACCTACAGCCTGACTGGCCACAAGTGGTTCACCTCGGCGCCGATGTGCGACATCTTCCTGGTTCTCGCGCAGGCGCCAAATGGTTTGTCGTGCTTCATGTTGCCGCGCATCTTGCCCGACGGCACCCGCAACCGGATGTTTCTGCAACGGCTCAAGGACAAGCTCGGCAACCATGCCAACGCCTCGAGCGAGGTCGAATACGACGGCGCCACGGCGTGGTTGGTCGGCGAGGAGGGCCGCGGCGTACCGACCATCATCGAGATGGTCAACCTCACCCGGTTGGACTGCACCCTGGGCAGCGCCACCAGCATGCGTACCGGTCTGACCCGCGCGATCCACCACGCGCAGCACCGAAAGGCGTTCGGCGCCTATCTGATCGATCAACCGCTGATGCGCAACGTGCTGGCGGACTTGGCGGTGGAGGCGGAGGCCGCCACGATGGTCGCGATGCGGATGGCCGGCGCCACCGATAACGCCATTCGCGGGGACCAGACTGAAGCGCTGTTCCGGCGCATCGCACTGGCCGCCAGCAAGTACTGGGTGTGCAAGCGGTCCACCCCGCACGCAGCCGAGGCGCTGGAATGCCTGGGCGGCAACGGCTATGTCGAAGACTCCGGCATGCCCCGGCTGTACCGCGAGGCGCCGTTGATGGGCATCTGGGAAGGCTCGGGCAATGTCAGCGCGCTGGACACGTTGCGCGCCATGGCAACTCGACCAGAATGCGTCGAGGTGCTGTTCGACGAGCTGGGGCAGAGCGCGGGCCAGGATGCCCGGCTGGACCGCCACGTGGAGAGCCTGCGCCAGCAACTGAGCGATCTGGAGACCATCGCCTACCGCGCGCGCAAGGTCGCCGAGGACATCTGCCTGGCGCTGCAGGGTTCGCTGCTGGTGCGCCACGGGCATCCTGCGGTCGCCGAGGCGTTCCTGGCGACCCGGCTTGCCGGCCAGTGGGGCGGGGCGTTCGGCACCATGCCGACTGGGCTGGATTTGGCGCCGATCCTCGAGCGTGCCCTGGTAAAGGGCTGAGCGGCGCCGATGACTCACGCAATCAGGCCGGTGGATTTCGACAACCTAAAAACGATGACCTACGAGGTCACCGACCGGGTCGCCCGGATTACCTTCAACCGGCCGGAGAAGGGCAACGCGATCATCGCCGATACCCCACTGGAGCTGTCGGCGTTGGTGGAGCGCGCGGACCTGGATCCCAACGTGCACGTGATCCTGGTGTCCGGTCGCGGTGCGGGTTTCTGCGCGGGCTTCGACCTGAGTGCCTACGCCGAGGGCAGTGGTTCAGCAGGCGGGACCGGCGCGTACAAGGGCACTGTCCTGGACGGTAAGACCCAGGCCATCAACCACTTCGCGAACCAGCCGTGGGACCCGATGATCGACTACCAGATGATGAGCCGTTTCGTGCGCGGGTTCTCCAGCCTGATGCACGCCGACAAGCCGACGGTGGTCAAGATCCACGGTTACTGCGTGGCCGGCGGCACCGACATCGCGCTGCACGCCGACCAGGTGATCGCGGCCGCCGACGCCAAGATCGGCTACCCGCCGACGCGGGTGTGGGGAGTCCCGGCGGCCGGGCTGTGGGCGCACCGGCTCGGCGACCAACGCGCCAAACGCCTGCTGCTCACCGGCGATTGCATAACCGGCGCGCAAGCCGCCGAGTGGGGGCTGGCGGTCGAGGCGCCGGACGCCAAAGACCTCGACGAGCGTACCGAACGGCTGGTTGAGCGGATCGCGGCGGTGCCGATCAACCAGCTGATCATGGTCAAGCTGGCGCTGAATTCCGCTCTGCTGCAACAGGGTGTGGCCACCAGCAGAATGGTCAGCACTCTGTTTGACGGCGTCGCCCGGCACACGCCCGAGGGACATGCCTTCGTCGCCGACGCGGTAGAGCACGGTTTCCGGGACGCGGTCAAGCACCGCGACGAGCCGTTCGGCGATTACGGCCGTCGAGCTTCTCAGGTCTGAGCCATGCCGAACATGACGGCCCGGTCAGTGGTGCTCAGCGTGCTGCTCGGTGCCCATCCGGCGTGGGCCAGCGCGAGCGAATTGATCAGGCTCACAGCCGATTTCGGTATCAAGGAGACGACGCTGCGGGTCGCACTGACCCGCATGGTCAGTGCCGGTGACCTGATCCGTTCGGCTGACGGCTACCGGCTCTCCGATCGATTGCTGGCCCGCCAGCGCCGCCAGGACGAAGCCATGCGGCCCCGGGTCAAGGCCTGGCACGGGGACTGGGCTGTGCTGATCGTCACCAGCGTGGGCACGGACGCCCGCGCCCGGGCCATGCTGCGAACAACCATGCACCACAAGCGATTTGGTGAACTCCGCGAGGGCGTGTGGATGCGACCCGACAACCTCGAACTCGAGCTGGACGACGAGTTGGCGGCCCGCGTGCGAGCGCTGAAGGCACGCGACGAAGAACCCGCTGAGCTGGCCGGCCAACTGTGGGACGTGTCCGGCTGGGCCGACACCGGCCACAGCTTGGTCGACGAGATGAGCACGGCGACAGACATTCCCGGCCGTTTCGTGGTGGCCGCGGCGACGGTGCGCCACCTGCTCACCGACCCGATGCTGCCCGACGAACTGTTGCCCGCGCAGTGGCCCGGCTCCGCGCTGCGCGCCGCCTACCACGACTTCGCCAAAGAACTCTCCGAACGACGTGACATGACCCAGCTTTTGGAGGCGACATGAGTGACCCGGTGCGGGTGGAGCACAACGGCCCGGTGACCACGGTGATCCTCAACCGGCCGGCCGCGCGCAACGCGGTCAACGGCCCGACAGCCACGGCGCTGTACGCCGCCTTCGAACAGTTCGACCGTGACGACAGCGCGTCGGTGGCCGTGCTGTGGGGCGACGGCGGAACCTTCTGCGCGGGGGCCGATTTGAAGGCGTTCGGGACGCCGGAAGCCAACCAAGTGCACCGTACCGGTGCCGGCCCGATGGGCCCGTCGCGAATGGTGTTGTCCAAACCGGTGATCGCCGCGGTCAGCGGCTACGCGGTCGCCGGTGGTCTGGAGTTGGCGTTGTGGTGCGATCTGCGGGTGGCCGAGGAGGATGCCGTGTTCGGCGTGTTCTGCCGCCGCTGGGGAGTACCGCTCATCGACGGCGGCACCGTGCGGCTACCGCGGCTGATTGGGCACAGCCGCGCTATGGACATGATCCTCACCGGCCGCGCGGTACAAGCCGACGAAGCGTTGGCGATGGGATTGGCCAATCGGGTGGTGCCCAAGGGCGACGCTCGACGCGCCGCCGAGAAACTGGCCGCCGAACTTGCTGCGCTGCCGCAGCAGTGCATGCGCTCGGATCGGCTGTCGGCGCTGCACCAGTGGGGATTGTCAGAATCCGAAGCTATCGACGTCGAATTCGCCAGCATCTCCCGCGTCGCCGCCGAAGCCAACGAGGGGGCCGGACGGTTCGCCGCGGGAGCCGGCCGGCACGGCGCACCCGCGAGCTAACTGCCCTTCTTGATGCTGTTGTTGGTGCCGATGTTGTCGACCTTGGGGTCGCCGTCCTTATAGGTGATGGTGTTCTCGACGCCCAGCACCGTGATGCGGGTGTTGATTTTGTCGATGGTGATCTTGTTGCCGGTGCCTCCGATGCTCACCGTCTCGCACGTTCCGGTGACGGTTAGCGTGTTGTTCGATCCGGCTACGTTCAAGGATTTTCCGTTGGCACAGTCGACGGTCGCGGTGGTGTTGAACGATCCGTACTCCACCGAGTTGCCGATCTCGACTGACGTGCTCACGCTGTTGCCGCCCGATGTCGTCGTCGCCGCGGCCGCACTGGTGCTCGTCGGCGAAGTGGTCGTCGTGGATGTCGAGCCGCCCGGCGGGTTGGCGGTCGAACTGCAGCCGGCCAGCCCCACGGCGATCGGCGCAACAGTCAACGCTGCCGCGAGAGCGGCCAATCGGGACGAGCGGTCAAACGTAGGGGCGCGCATTGTCTATTGACTCCCTTTGGGTTTGGTTTGGGTTCGATTGACTTCGATTGGCAAAGTCGAATTGGTTCAGGGGCCTACCCGCTGCAGCCGGTTGACCATGCCCAGTTCGCGGCCGCGGTCCCAGATGATCGGGTCTCCGCCGTGGAAGAACACCGTTTGGTCGTAGCCGTAGGCGGTGATGTCGTGCGTGACGGAATCGGCGACAACCACGTTGGACGAGCCCATCACCGTGACCGCCCAGCAGTTCCCCTTCGCCGTGACGATATTTGACGTGCCGTTGACGATCAGGGTGCCGTCGTTGCAGTCCAGCACCTGTTCGATGCCCTCCCCGATGACGTGGGTGTCACCGTTCTTGGCATGCACGGTCGGCCCCGCCGTCACCGCCGCGGCCAGAGCGGCAGCAAAGGTGACAACACAGGTAGCCAACGACCCGGCGAGGCGCGTCCATTTCATAGCGGCCCCCTTCGCTCGCGGGTGGTGTGCGAAAAAGCCTACGTGCATTTGCCCGTGTGATGAACAGGTTCTTTGCATTTACCGGACGCGACCCGTGCCCCGCCTCTGGCTCGGTGATTCCGACGCCCCCGTCAACTAGAGTCATTAGTTCAACGTCCGCCGAGAAAACGGTCATCGCAACCGAAGGGCAATCGCCATGGCAGCTCAGCCGGAACCTGCGGGACCTCCGTCAGCGGGTGGGCGCCAGCGTTCGGGTCGGTCGGCCGCTCGCCCTGGGAAGCTCAGTCGCGACGGCATCGTCGACGGCGCGCTAACCTTCCTGGACCGTGAGGGCTGGGACTCGCTGACCATTAACGCGCTGGCCGCGCAGCTGGGGACCAAGGGTCCGTCGCTGTACAACCACGTGGACAGCCTGGAGGACCTGCGTCGCGCCGTGCGGATCCGGGTGATCGACGACATCATTCTGATGCTGAACCGAGTGGGCGAGGGCCGCTCCCGCGACGACGCGGTCTTGGTCATGGCCAGCGCCTACCGCAGCTATGCGCATCACCACCCTGGCCGCTATTCGGCGTTCACCCGGATGCCGCTGGGCGGTGATGACCCGGAGTACACCGCCGCGACCAGAGGCGCGGCCGCGCCGGTGATCGCGGTGCTGTCCTCTTACGGCCTCGACGGCGACGAGGCGTTTCACGCCGCGCTGGAGTTTTGGTCGGCTATGCATGGGTTCGTGCTGCTGGAAATGACGGGTGTAATGGACGACATAGATACCGACGTGGTGTTTTCCGACATGGTGCTGCGGTTGGCTGTCAGCCTGGATCGACGCACCACGGCCGGCGGCGCAACCTCCATTTGAGGTCAACTCGGGGCCCACTCGAGGCCCCCGGCAGCCGGTCGCTGAACTCGCTTTGACCTGCCAGACCGCCGGCGGGTATTGTGGTGCCTCGTGCCTGGCGGCTTACGGCGCCTGACGTAAGGAAGCGGATGCCGGGCCAATTCGTGTGTCCACGATGCAACGACTTAACGCGGTGCGAAGTGCGTGCGACACACCCGGGCCCGGGGTAGTGGATCTACGTCGGGGCGGGGCATAACAGCAGTACAGAGACTTTTAAAAGCGATAGCAACACGTCGAATACAGAAAGCCGGTAAATGCCAACCATTCAGCAGCTGGTCCGCAAGGGTCGCCGGGACAAGATCGCCAAGGTCAAGACCGCGGCTCTGAAGGGCAGCCCGCAGCGTCGTGGCGTATGCACCCGCGTGTACACCACCACTCCGAAGAAGCCGAACTCGGCGCTTCGGAAGGTCGCGCGTGTGAAGCTGACGAGTCAGGTCGAGGTCACGGCATACATCCCGGGTGAGGGCCACAACCTGCAGGAGCACTCGATGGTGCTGGTGCGTGGCGGCCGAGTCAAGGACCTGCCGGGCGTGCGGTACAAGATCATCCGCGGTTCGCTGGACACCCAGGGTGTCAAGAACCGCAAGCAGGCTCGCAGCCGCTACGGCGCCAAGAAGGAGAAGAGCTAATGCCGCGCAAGGGACCCGCGCCTAAGCGCCCGTTGGTCAACGACCCGGTCTACGGGTCGCAGCTGGTCACCCAGCTGGTGAACAAAATTCTGCTCCAGGGGAAGAAATCGCTGGCCGAGCGCATTGTTTATGGTGCGCTCGAACAAGCCCGCGACAAGACTGGCTCCGATCCCGTCATCACCCTCAAGCGGGCGTTGGACAACGTCAAACCGGCCCTAGAGGTCCGTAGCCGCCGCGTCGGCGGTGCGACTTACCAGGTGCCCGTCGAGGTGCGTCCGGAGCGGTCCACCACGCTGGCCCTGCGCTGGCTGGTCAGCTTCTCGCGGCAACGCCGGGAGAAGACCATGGTCGAGCGGCTGGCAAACGAGATCCTGGATGCCAGCAATGGCCTCGGAGCCTCCGTCAAGCGACGCGAGGACACCCACAAGATGGCCGAGGCAAACCGCGCGTTTGCGCACTATCGCTGGTAGAGGCGCCGGCGCTAATGCCGGACGCGAACTGACAGCGAACTACTAAGCAATCGAAAGAGTGGGAAGACTTCTGTGGCACAGAAGGACGTGCTGACCGACCTCACCAAGGTCCGCAACATCGGCATCATGGCGCACATCGACGCCGGCAAGACCACGACGACCGAGCGCATCCTCTACTACACCGGTATCAGCTACAAGATCGGTGAGGTACACGACGGCGCAGCCACCATGGACTGGATGGAGCAGGAGCAGGAGCGGGGGATCACTATCACCTCCGCAGCTACCACCTGCTTCTGGAACGACAACCAGATCAACATTATTGACACACCTGGGCACGTTGATTTCACCGTCGAGGTGGAGCGCAGCCTGCGCGTGCTCGATGGCGCCGTCGCGGTGTTCGACGGCAAGGAAGGTGTCGAGCCGCAGTCCGAGCAGGTCTGGCGGCAGGCCGACAAATACGACGTCCCCCGCATCTGCTTCGTCAACAAGATGGACAAGATCGGCGCCGACTTCTACTTCTCGGTCAAGACCATGGAAGACCGGCTGGGCGCGAACGTCATTCCGATCCAGCTGCCCGTCGGCTCCGAGGGCGACTTTGAAGGCATTGTCGACCTGGTCGAGATGAAGGCCAAGGTGTGGCGAGGCGAGACGAAGCTCGGTGAGACCTACGAGACCATCGACATCCCGGCCGAACTTGCCGAGAAGGCCGACGAGTACCGCACCAAGCTGCTCGAGGCCGTCGCCGAGACCGACGAAGCGCTGCTGGAGAAGTACTTCGGCGGCGAGGAACTGTCGGTCGCGGAAATCAAGGGTGCGCTGCGCAAGCTCACCATCAGTTCGTCGGCTTACCTTGTGCTGTGCGGTAGCGCGTTCAAGAACAAAGGCGTGCAGCCCATGCTGGACGCCGTCATCGACTACCTGCCCTCGCCGCTGGACGTGCCGCCGGCCATCGGCCACGCGCCCGGCAAAGAGGACGTGGAGATCGTCCGGAAGCCGTCGACCGACGAGCCGTTCTCCGCGCTGGCCTTCAAGGTCGCTACGCACCCGTTCTTCGGCAAGCTCACCTACGTCCGGGTGTACTCGGGCAAGGTCGACTCCGGGTCACAGGTCATCAACGCCACGAAGGGCAAAAAGGAGCGGCTGGGCAAGCTGTTCCAGATGCACTCCAACAAGGAAAACCCGGTGGAGACCGCGTCGGCGGGACACATCTATGCGGTGATCGGCCTGAAGGACACCACCACCGGTGACACCCTGAGCGATCCGAACGACCAGATCGTGCTCGAGTCGATGACCTTCCCGGACCCGGTCATCGAGGTGGCGATCGAGCCCAAGACCAAGAGCGACCAGGAGAAGCTGAGCCTGTCGATCCAGAAGCTCGCCGAAGAGGACCCGACCTTCAAGGTGCACCAGGACAGCGAGACCGGCCAGACCGTGATCGGCGGCATGGGCGAGTTGCACCTGGACATCCTGGTGGACCGCATGCGCCGCGAGTTCAAGGTCGAGGCCAACGTCGGCAAGCCGCAGGTCGCCTACAAGGAGACCATCAAGCGCAAGGTCGAAAAGGTCGAGTTCACCCACAAGAAGCAGACGGGCGGCTCGGGTCAGTTCGCGAAGGTGCTGATCAGCATCGAGCCGTTCCACGGGGAAGACGGCGCGACCTACGAGTTCGAGAGCAAAGTCACCGGTGGGCGCATTCCGCGTGAGTACATCCCGTCGGTGGACGCCGGCGCGCAGGACGCCATGCAGTACGGCGTGCTGGCCGGCTATCCGTTGGTGAACTTGAAGGTCACCCTGCTCGACGGCGCCTTCCACGAGGTTGACTCGTCGGAAATGGCCTTCAAGATCGCCGGTTCGCAGGTGCTGAAAAAGGCTGCGCAGCAAGCGCAGCCGGTGATCCTGGAACCGATCATGGCCGTCGAGGTCACCACGCCCGAGGACTACATGGGCGACGTGATCGGCGACCTGAACTCGCGCCGTGGCCAGATCCAGGCCATGGAGGAGCGGGCTGGTGCGCGCGTCGTGAGGGCGCACGTGCCGCTGTCGGAGATGTTCGGCTACGTCGGCGACCTGCGGTCAAAGACTCAAGGCCGGGCGAACTACTCCATGGTGTTCGACAACTACGCCGAAGTGCCGGCACAGGTGTCGAAGGAGATCATCGCCAAGGCGACTGGAGAGTAAACCGAGGCGTACGCGTAAGCTGACGCGGTTAGCACGCGGCACAACTAAGAAAACATCAACACTGCTTTTAAAAGCACCAACAAGTCCAGGAGGACACAGAAGTGGCGAAGGCGAAGTTCGAGCGGACGAAGCCGCACGTCAACATTGGGACCATTGGTCACGTTGACCACGGCAAGACCACGCTGACCGCGGCTATCACCAAGGTTTTGCATGACAAGTACCCGACCCTGAACGAGTCGCGCGCATTCGACCAGATCGACAATGCGCCCGAGGAGCGTCAGCGCGGTATCACGATCAACATCTCCCACGTGGAGTACCAGACCGAGAAGCGCCACTACGCGCACGTCGACGCCCCCGGTCACGCCGACTACATCAAGAACATGATCACCGGCGCGGCCCAGATGGACGGCGCGATCCTGGTGGTCGCGGCGACCGACGGCCCGATGCCGCAGACCCGCGAGCACGTGCTGCTGGCTCGTCAGGTCGGCGTGCCCTACATCCTGGTCGCGCTGAACAAGGCCGACATGGTCGACGACGAGGAGCTGCTGGAGCTCGTCGAGTTGGAGGTCCGCGAACTGCTGGCCGCTCAGGAGTTCGACGAGGACGCGCCGGTGGTGCGGGTATCCGCGCTGAAGGCACTCGAGGGCGACGCGGATTGGGTGAAGTCCGTCGAGGACTTGATGGACGCCGTCGACGAGTCGATCCCGGACCCGGTCCGTGATACCGAACGTCCGTTCCTGATGCCCGTCGAGGACGTCTTCACCATCACCGGCCGTGGCACGGTGGTCACCGGTCGTGTCGAGCGCGGTGTGGTCAACGTGAACGAAGAGGTCGAGATCGTCGGCATCAAGCCGACCAGCACCAAGACCACCGTCACCGGTGTGGAGATGTTCCGCAAGCTGCTCGACCAGGGCCAGGCCGGCGACAACGTCGGGTCTGCTGCTGCGTGGTATCAAGCGCGAGGACGTTGAGCGTGGGCAGGTCGTGGTCAAGCCCGGCACGACCACGCCGCACACCGAGTTCGAGGGCCAGGTGTACATCCTGTCCAAGGACGAGGGCGGCCGCCACACGCCGTTCTTCAACAACTACCGTCCGCAGTTCTACTTCCGCACCACGGACGTGACCGGTGTGGTGACGCTGCCGGAGGGCACCGAAATGGTGATGCCCGGCGACAACACCAACATCTCGGTGAAGCTGATCCAGCCCGTCGCCATGGACGACGGTCTGCGCTTCGCGATCCGTGAGGGTGGCCGCACCGTCGGCGCCGGCCGGGTCGTCAAGATCGTCAAGTAACACTCTTTACGTAGCGAAGCCCGGATCGCCGATTTCGGCGGTCCGGGCTTCGTTGCTGCGTGGAGCAAACCATCGGTAGCCGCGGTGCGCGCGCTAGTCTGACGGCGACTTTCCGTTGAGACGAGGAGCGGACACGTGTTGGCGCGTTATCTGAAGGCTCAGTTAATAGTTTTGCTGTGCGGCGGTTTGGTAGGGCCGATATTTCTGATCGTCTACTTTGCTCTGGGGCAGATGGGCCTGATGCAGTGGATGCTGTATGCCGGTCTGCTCGTCAGCGTGGCCGACGTGCTCATCGCAATCGTGTTGGCGAACTTCGGCGCGAAATCCTCGGCCAAGCGGGCCGACCTCGAGCAGCACGGCGTGCTGGCCCTCGCGCAAATCACCGGGCTGCACGAGACGGGGACCCGGATCAACGAGCAACCACTGGTGAAGGTGGACCTGCACATCTCCGGACCGGGCCTCGTGCCGTTCGACAGTCAAGACCGGGTGCTCGCCAACGTCACTCGGCTGGGCAACCTCACGGCACGCAAGCTCGTCGTCTTGGTCAACCCCACCACCCAGCAGTATCAAATCGACTGGGAGCGTAGCGCGTTGGTCAACGGCCTGATGCCCGCACAGTTCGCTGTCGCCGAAGACAACAGGACCTACGACCTCAGCGGGCAGGCGGGCCCGCTGATGGAGATCCTGCAGATCCTCAAGGCCAACAACATTCCGCTCAACCGCATGGTCGACATCCGGTCGAATCCGGCTCTGCGCCAGCAGATCCAGGCGGTGGTGCGCCGCGCCGCCCAGCAGCAGGCGCCCGCCGCGCAGCCGGCACCGGTTGCCGCGCAGCATCAGTCGGTCGCCCAGCGGCTGCAGGAGCTGGAGACGCTGCGCACCAGCGGGACGTTGACTGAACAGGAATACGCCGCCAGGCGCGCCCAGATCATCTCCGAGATCTGACCGCGAGCGGGAGGTCCCCGTCCGCTCGCCGAGGCGCTAAGGCCAACTAGAACATGTTTCAATTTCGCTGCTAGCCTGTCAGTCGTGGTTGGACAGACGGGGTCACTGCAAGGGCGCGTGGCATTCATTACCGGCGCGGCTCGCGCGCAAGGACGGGCGCATGCGGTGCGGCTGGCCCGGGAAGGCGCCGACATCATCGCGCTGGATATCTGCGCGCCGGTGTCCGACACCTTGAGCTACGCGCCGGCCACCCCCGAAGACCTCAGCGAGACGGTCCGATTGGTGGAAGCCGAGGGTCGCAAGGTGCTGGCCCGCGAGGTGGACATCCGCGACGACCCGGCGGTGCGGCAGCTGGTGGCCGATGGCGTCGAGCAGTTCGGCCGGCTGGACATTCTGGTGGCCAACGCCGGCGTGCTGGGCTGGGGCCGGGTCTGGGAGCTGACCGACGAGCAGTGGGACACCGTCATCGGGGTGAACTTGACCGGCACCTGGCGGACGCTGCGGGCCGCGGTGCCCGCGATGATCGAGGCCGGCAACGGCGGTTCCATCGTCATCGTCAGTTCCGCCGCGGGGCTGCGCGCCACGCCGGGCAATGGCCATTACGCCGCCAGCAAGCACGGCCTCACCGCGCTGACCAACACGCTTGCCATCGAGCTCGGCGAGTACAACATCAAGGTCAACTCGATCCACCCGTACTCGGTCGACACCCCGATGGTCGAGCCCGAGGTGATGATGCGGATATTCGCCGACCATCCCCGTTTCGTGCACAGCTTCCCGCCAATGCCGTTGCAGTACAAGGGTTTCATGACGGCCGACGAGGTGGCCGACGTCGTGGCGTGGCTCGCCGGCGACGGTTCGGGCACGCTGTCGGGCACGCAGATCCCGGTAGATAAGGGTGCCCTAAAGTACTGACCGGCCACCATGCTATGAACTCCACGTGACAAATAACGGAATCGTGATCGTGGGCGGGGGGTTGGCCGCCGCCCGGACCGCCGAGCAACTACGCCGGGCCGACTACACCGGTCCCGTCATGATCGTCAGCGACGAGGTGCATCTCCCGTACGACCGGCCGCCGCTTTCCAAGGAAGTGCTGCGCAAGGAGGTCGACGACACCGCGCTCAAGCCCCGCGAGTGGTACGACGAGAACAACATCACTCTGCGGCTGGGTTCGGCAGTCACCGGCCTGGACACCCATGAGCAGACGGTGACGCTCGCCGACGGGACCGTGCTGGCCTATGACGAGCTGGTGATCGCGACGGGCCTGGTGCCGCGCCGCATTCCGGCGTTTCCCGATCTCGAGGGCATACGGGTACTGCGCTCGTTCGACGAAAGCTTGGCGCTGCGCGAACACGCATCGGCCGCGCGGCACGCCGTGATCGTCGGCGCCGGGTTCATCGGTTGCGAGGTGGCTGCCAGCCTGCGCGGCGTCGGAGTGGACGTGGTGCTGGTCGAGCCTCAACCTCAACCGCTCGCCGCAGTGCTCGGCGAGGAGATCGGCGAACTGGTGGCGCGGCTGCACCGCGATGAGGGCGTCGACGTCCGCCTCGCCGTCGGGGTGACCGAGGTGCGCGGCGAGGGGCACGTCGACACGGTGGTGTTGACCGACGGCACGGAACTGCCGGCCGACCTGGTGGTGATCGGCATCGGCTCACACCCGGCGACGGACTGGCTGGACGGCAGTGGCATCGACGTCGATAATGGTGTGCTCTGCGACGAAGCCGGCCGCACCAGTGCGCCGAACGTGTGGGCGCTCGGTGACGTCGCCTCCTGGCGTGACCCATTGGGACACCAAGCGCGCGTTGAACATTGGAGCAACGTCGCCGACCAGGCTCGCGTCGTGGTGCCGGCGATGCTGGGGCAGGAGGTACCGGACATCACGGTGGTCCCCTACTTCTGGAGCGACCAATACGACGTGAAGATCCAGTGCCTGGGGGAGCCGCAGGCCACCGACATCGTCCATGTCGTCGAGGACGACGGTCGCAAGTTCCTGGCGTATTACGAGCGCGACGGCGCGCTGGTAGGCGTGGTCGGCGGCGGGCTACCCGGCAAGGTCATGAAGGTGCGCGCCAAAATCGCTGCCAGCGTGCCGATTTCGGAGATGCTGGGCTAACGACAGCAGTGACTGGTCCGTGGTTCTACCGGCCGCGACGGCCCCTCGCCGACTACATCGAGTATGTCGGCTACTCGGCTACTTCGTCACGGCGACCAAGTAGCTTTCGGTGAGTTTTCAGTGAGTTACTGCCAATTCACCGGCGCCCCGTGCGGATGGCATTCGCCCAGGACCTGCAACTCGCCACCCGGCCAACTACGGGCACGCGCCAGGAACTTGAGCGCGTCGCCGTCACGCGAGGGCTCCAACGTCAGGTGCGCGAACGGCGCGGCGCTATCGGCTTGGGCGGCCAATGCGGCGATGCCGTCGCGGATTCCATCGCGTTGTTCTTCGGACAGGTACTGCCAGGTGATCGAATGCCACAGCACGGTCAGCGCGCCCTCGGCAAGCGTCATGCCCGCGACCGCGTCCGCAGCCGTCACGCGGTGTAGTTGTGCCGGAACTTTGCGCGCCACCGCGATGGCGCCGCGCAGCCGCTCCAGCCGCACGCTTTGGTCCGGCCACACGTAGCTGAGCACCGTCATTTCCCCGTCGGCGCCGGTGACGTCGATGGGTGCGATGTCGTACCCGTGCCGTTCGACGATTCGCACCGCGCCGCCCGGCGGCGGCAATTCGCCACGCCACGCGTCGTCGATCGTCACGGGCGAGTCGGCAGGTCCCCACTGGCCGCCGGGATAGCCATAGCGGTAATGCTCCGGGCGCAGGTTCAGTCCGGCACTCGTGCCGATCTCGAAAAGCCTTAGCGGAAAATCAAATTGGCGAGTCAGAAACAGCAACCCGCCGATCAGAACGGCGGACCGGCCCACCTCGTTGGTCTGCGGCGGATGACCCAGGGCGGCGCGCAGGTCGCCCGTCCGGTCCCGGGCGGTGAGCACGATTTCGGGCCACGCGGCGGCCCCGTCCCAGCTTCCGCCGGTGCTGGGATAGAAGCGCCGCAGTGTGGGTGCCCGCCCGTCGAGCGCCAACCGGTGCAGGCCGCCGAGCAGTCGAAGCGGGACCGCCTGGCGCGCCGATTCGTCTTCGTGACCGGACAGAATCGTCGCGAAGACACCGCCGGCTTCGACGTCTTTGGCCACCAGTTCGAACAGCTCGTCGTACATCGGGGAACCGGAGGCACCGCAGAACTGCCCCTGCGCGCGCAGCGTATGCACCAGGTGGTCGGTGCTCATGCGTCCAACCCGTTAAGCCCGGCGCCGAGGACGTCGAACGCGTTCCCGAGTGCTTCGGGCAGCGTGACGGATTCGTCGCTCAGCCACTGCTCGTAGGCGCTTAGCGCGACCCCGAGCATGGTCCAGGCGACGGTCTGGGGGAGCGGGTCTGTCGTTTTGACGCTCAGCCGGCCCGCGATGAAACCGGCCATCACCTCGCGCCAACCGGCATACATCGTCATCGAATAGGCTTGCAGTTCAGCGGTTTCCAGGATGATCCGCATGCGCTGTCGGTGGCGCACGGTCTCGGACTGGTCAAACGTGTTGAAGGCCAACAGTGCGGTGCGTAGCGCCTCGCCCATCGCCACCCTCGGGTCGACGTTGTCGAGCAGCTCGCGTAGATGCGCAAGGTGGGCGTCGAAGTCGCCCCACAAAATGGCGTTCTTGGACGCGTAATAACGGAAAAGCGTGCGGCGCGCGATGCCGGCCGCATGCGCGACATCGTCGACACTCACTTCGTCGAAACCGCGCGCGGCGAACAACTCGAGAGCGACGTCGCTGATGTGCTCTGGTGTCGTCGAGCGGCGCCTACCTACCCGAGACTGCGGCGACATCAGACCCGCCCTTCCATTGCGGCACTCGATGCCATATTGTGTCCAGAGCAATCCATCGTTGTCGAGTCCCAAAGAGAGGCGAATTCACATGGACCAGGAGAACCAGACTGACACCGAGCTCGTCACCGAGACTCTGGTCGAAGAGGTGTCCATCGACGGGATGTGCGGGGTCTACTGACCGTGACGGCGCCCGCACGGGCCGCGTCCGGGGTCTTCGATCCCGATCGCGGCTGGCGGCTGCATCCACAGGTGGCGGTTCGGCCAGAGCCTTTTGGCGCGCTGCTCTATCACTTCGGCACCCGCAAGCTGTCCTTTCTGAAAAATCGCACCATCCTCACGGTGGTGCGATCGCTGGCCGACCATCCCGATGCCCGGTCGGCCTGCCGCGCCGCGGGGGTCGACGACTCAGGCCAGGAGCCTTACCTGCACGCGCTGAAAGCGCTGGCCGATTCCAACATGCTGGTGCCCAAGGAGATATAGATGAGCGCCCCAACAGCGCCGGTACCCCGGCTGATCGAGCAGTTCGAGCGCGGCCTCGACGCGCCCATCTGCCTGACCTGGGAGCTGACCTACGCCTGCAATTTGGCGTGCGTGCACTGCCTTTCGTCGTCGGGCAAGCGCGACCCCCGCGAGTTGTCCACCCGCCAATGCATGGACATCATCGACGAGCTGGAGCGCATGCAGGTGTTCTACGTGAACATCGGCGGTGGGGAACCGACGGTGCGCCCGGACTTTTGGGAGCTGGTGGACTACGCCACAGCGCACCACGTCGGCGTGAAGTTCTCCACTAACGGTGTTCGAATCACCCCGGAGGTTGCCGCGCGGTTGGCGGCCAGCGACTACGTGGATGTCCAGATCTCGCTCGACGGCGCTACCGCAGAGGTCAACGACGCCGTGCGCGGCGCCGGGTCCTACGCCATGGCGGTGCGTGCGCTGGAGAACCTCGCCGCCGCAGGTTTCCGCGACGCCAAGATCTCGGTCGTGGTCACTCGGCACAACGTTGACCAGCTCGACGAATTCGCCGCGCTGGCAAGCCGTTACGGCGCCACACTGCGGATCACCCGGCTACGCCCGTCAGGCCGTGGGGCCGATGTCTGGGAAGACCTGCACCCCACCGCCGCTCAGCAAGTGCAGCTATACAACTGGCTGGTCGCCAAGGGTGAGCGGGTGTTGACCGGCGACTCCTTCTTCCACCTGGCACCGCTGGGCCAGTCCGGCGCGCTGGCGGGGTTGAACATGTGTGGCGCCGGCCGGGTGGTGTGCCTGATCGACCCGGTGGGTGACGTGTACGCTTGCCCATTCGCCATCCACGACCGGTTCTTGGCCGGAAATGTGTTGTCCGACTCGGGTTTCGACAACGTGTGGAAAAACGCCCCGCTGTTCCGCGAGCTACGCGAACCCCAGTCTGCGGGCGCCTGCGGCAGCTGCGGACACTACGACAGCTGCCGGGGCGGATGCATGGCCGCGAAGTTCTTCACCGGACTGCCGCTCGACGGTCCAGATCCCGAATGCGTGCAAGGTTATGGCGCGCCGGCGTTGTCGCGCGAGCGCCAGACACCGCGGCCGCGGGTCGACCACTCGCATGGGCGGCCCGTCCGCGAACCGGTGCCGCTGACGCTCACTGTCAGGCCGCCGTCCAGGCTGTGCAACGAAAGCCCGCTGTAGCCATGGCCGACGAATGGTTCGAAACGGTCGCCATCGCGCAGCAACGCGCTAAGCGGCGGCTGCCGAAGTCGGTTTACTCCGCGCTGGTTGCGGCCAGCGAAAGGGGAATCACGGTCGCCGACAATGTCGACGCCTTCGGTGAACTCGGCTTTGCACCGCACGTCGTTGGTGCGGTGGAGAAGCGCGATCTCTCGACCACCGTTATGGGACAAGATATTTCGCTGCCGGTCCTCATTTCGCCCACCGGCGTCCAGGCGGTCGATCCAGACGGTGAGGTTGCTGTCGCGCGAGCGGCGGCGGCTCGGGGGACCGCGATGGGTCTGTCCTCGTTCGCCAGCAAGCCGATCGAAGAGGTAATCGCCGCTAACCCCAAACTCTTCTTCCAGGTGTACTGGCTCGGCGGCCGCGACGCGATTGCCGAGCGTGTCGAGCGGGCACGTCAGGCCGGCGCGGTCGGATTGATCGTCACCACCGACTGGAGCTTCTCGCACGGGCGCGACTGGGGTAGCCCCAAGATCCCGGAAGAGATGAACCTGCGGACCATCCTGCGGTTGTCCCCGGAGGCGGTCTTCAAGCCCCGCTGGCTGTGGAAGTACGGCAAGACGCTGCGCCCACCGGACCTGCGGGTGCCTAACCAGGGCCGCCGCGGCGAGGCCGGTCCACCCTTCTTCCAGGCCTACGGGGAGTGGATGGGCACGCCACCGCCGACCTGGGAAGACATCGCTTGGCTGCGCGAGCTATGGGGTGGACCCTTCATGCTCAAGGGCGTGATGCGCGTCGACGATGCCAAAAGGGCCGTGGATGCTGGTGTTTCGGCGATCTCGGTATCTAACCACGGTGGCAACAACCTGGACGGCACTCCCGCGTCGATTCGCGCCCTGCCCGCGGTGGCGGCGGCGGTCGGGGACCAGATCGAGGTGTTGCTGGACGGCGGGATCCGGCGCGGCAGCGACGTGGTCAAGGCGGTGGCATTGGGTGCGCGAGCGGTGATGATCGGCCGCGCGTACCTGTGGGGCCTCGCGGCGGGCGGCCAGGCCGGCGTTGAAAACGTCCTCGACATCCTGCGCGGGGGCATCGACTCGGCGCTGATGGGCCTGGGGCTCGCCTCGGTCCACGACCTGGGCCCCGACGACATCCTGGTGCCGTCTGGATTCGCCCGGACCCTCGGTGGCGACTACTAGCCACATGCATCCATAAAACGGTGGTACAGGCGTGGCAGTCGGGGCGGACGAGCCGAATTTGTACTCGCTAATGGTCCGGCGCCAAAAAATACTAAATTGATGGTGCAACAATTGGTGCACACCAGGTTAATTCGTCCTACCATCGGCGAGTGCCGTCACGCGTCGAACTGGGGAATGCGACGTCGATTGAGCTCTCCACCAGGCTGGCATCGCTGCTGGTCCCGGTGGGCTCCACCGAACAACACGGCCCCCACCTGCCGCTGGATACCGACACCCGGATCGCGACCGCAGTCGCCCGCGGCGCCCAAGCCGGTCTCGGGGCGGGTCTCGGAGCCCGGCTCGAGCACGACTGGCTGGTGGCACCGGCCATCGCCTACGGAGCCAGCGGTGAGCATCAGGATTTTGCCGGCACCGTCTCGATCGGCACCGAGGCCCTGACGTTGCTACTGCTCGAGTACGGCCGGTCGGTGGGCTGCTGGGCCAGCCACGTGGTCTTCGTCAACGGCCACGGCGGTAACGTGGATGCGCTGACCCGCGCGGTGAGCCGGCTGCGCGCCGAGGGTCGCGACGTCGGGTGGTGCTCGTGCACCGCCGTCGGCGGCGACGCCCACGCCGGGCACACCGAAACATCGGTGTTGCTCCATATTTCGCCGGACGACGTCCTGACCGACCGCTGGCTCGCCGGCAACGACGCGCCGTTGCCCGAGCTGCTCCCGTCCATGCGCAGTGGGGGCGTCGCAGCCGTGAGCGCGGTCGGTGTCCTAGGGGACCCGACGACAGCAACGGCAGTCGAGGGAGAACGCATCTTCGGCGAGATGGTCGACGGCTGCGTGCTCCGAGTCGCTAGGTGGTCGCCGGGTCCCGACGGGATGCTGAGATGACTCAAGCTCGACTGCCTGACGGGTTCGCCGTCCAGGTCGATCGCCGTGTGCGGGTGCTCGGTGACGGCTCAGCCCTGCTCGGTGGCTCACCCACCCGGCTGCTGAGGTTGGCTCCTGCCGCCCAAGACATGCTGTCCGACGGCCGGCTGAAGGTGCGTGACGAGGTCAGTGCCCAACTGGCGCGCACCCTGCTGGACGCCACCGTGGCGCATCCCCGACCCGCGGGCGGCCCGTCGTATCGCGATGTCACCGTAGTTATTCCCGTGCGGGACAACACTTTTGGCGTTCGTCGTTTGGTCAGCTCACTTCGTGGTTTGCGCGTCATTGTGGTGGACGACGGCTCGACCTGCCCGGTCCAGCCCGAGGACTTCATCGGGGCGCACTGCGACATCGAAGTGCTGCGCCATCCCCGCAGCAAGGGCCCCGCGGCGGCACGCAACACCGGCTTGGCCGCCTGCAACACCGACTTCGTCGCCTTCCTCGATTCGGACGTCGCACCCCGGCGGGGCTGGCTGGAGGCGTTGCTCGGGCATTTCTGCGACCCGACCGTCGCCCTGGTCGCCCCGCGCATCATCGGGCTTTCGCAAAGCGAGAACGCGGTAGCCCGGTATGAGGCGGTGCACTCGTCGCTGGACCTCGGCCAGCGAGAAGCGCCGGTGCTACCGCACAGCACGGTGTCCTATGTTCCCAGCGCCGCGATCGTCTGCCGCAGGTCGGCTATCCATGACGTCGGTGGCTTCGACGAGACCCTGCAGTCCGGTGAGGACGTCGACCTGTGCTGGCGGCTCATCGAAACAGGTGCCCGACTGCGCTACGAACCCATCGCACTGGTCGCTCACGATCACCGCACCGAACTGCGGGATTGGCTTGCGCGCAAGGCATTTTACGGCGGATCGGCAGCTCCGCTGTCCGTGCGTCACCCGGACAAGACCGCGCCGGTGGTGATCTCCGGCTGGGCTCTGATGGTCTGGATCCTGATGGCCATCGGGACCAGCATCGGTCAGCTGGCCTCGCTGGTGGTCGCCTTTTTGACCGGTCGCCGGATCGCCAGAGCGATGCGCAGCTCCGAGACGTCGTTGCGCGACGTCGTCGAGGTCGCCACCCGCGGCCTGTGGTCGGCGGCGCTGCAACTGGCATCGGCCATCTGCCGGCACTACTGGCCGCTGGCGCTGCTGGCGGCGTCGGTCTCGCGGCAATGCCGGAGGGTGGTGGTGGTCGCTGCCGTCCTGGACGGCGTGGTGGACTGGCTCAGCCGCAGGGATGCCACCGGTGACGACGCCGAGCCGATTGGACTGCTGACCTACCTGCTGCTGAAGCGCGTCGATGACCTGGCTTACGGCATCGGCCTGTGGTGGGGCGTGGCGCGCGAACGCAACGTTCGCGCGCTCAAACCCCAGATTCGGACTTAACCTTCGCTTCGATGAAAGCCGCCTCCCACAGCGACGTGTTGATCGTCGGTGCCGGTAGCGCTGGATCGGTTGTTGCCGAACGTCTTTCCGCCGATCCCGGCTGCACCGTGACCGTTCTCGAGGCCGGGCCGGGGCTCATCGACACTGCGCTTTTGGCGCAGACCGCCAATGGGTTGCAGCTCCCGATCGGCGTGAGTAGTCCGCTGGTGCGGCGGTATCTGACCACGCTCACCGATCGACCGGCCCGCCAGTTGCCCATCGTGCGCGGCGCCACGATCGGCGGCTCCGGCGCGGTCAACGGCGGCTACTTCGGCCGCGGGCTGCCCGCAGACTTCGAGGGCATCGGCCTGCCCGGGTGGGCGTGGTCCGACGTGCTGGAACATTTCCGAGCCATCGAGACTGACCTGGACTTCGACACCGCCGTCCACGGCGACAGCGGCCCCATCCCGGTTCGCCGCACACATGACCTGACGGGGAGCACCGAAAACTTCGTCGCCGCTACCCAGCGGGCGGGGTTCGCCTGGATCGCCGACCTCAACGACGTCGGTCGCGAGCTGCCGTCGGGGGTGGGGGCGGTCCCGCTCAACATCGTCGACGGCGTGCGCACCAGCGCGGGGGCCGCCTTTTTACTACCCGCGTTGGAGCGGCCAAACCTGACGCTGCTGTCGCGGACGCGGGCGTTGCGGCTCCGTTTCTCCGAGACAACCGTGGTGGGAGTCAACGCGGTCGATCCCGAAGGGTTGGTGGCCCTCACAGCCGATCGAGTTATACTGTGCGCCGGTGCGATTCAGTCGGCGCACCTGCTGATGCTGTCCGGAATCGGCCCCGAGGCGATGCTGAAGGCTGTCGGGGTGGACCTGGTCGCGCCGCTGCCGGTCGGAGTGGGATGCAGTGATCACCCTGAGTGGGTGATGCCGACCAGCTGGACAGTGGCGGTGGATCGGCCCGTGTTAGAGGTCGTGCTGACCACTTCCGACGGTATTGAGATCCGGCCGTACACAGGTGGTTTCGTTGCGATGACGGGTGACGGTACCCCGGGACACCGAGACTGGCCGCACATCGGGGTGGCGCTGATGCGGCCGCGGTCGCGCGGACGGATCACCCTGGTCTCGGCCGATCCCGCCGTGCCGCCGCTGATCGAGCATCGGTACGACAGCGAGCCGGCCGACGTCGTGCTGCTACGACGGGCCGCTGAGTTGGCCCGCGAACTATGCGGTGCGACAACGCATGTCGGTCCAGCCGTGTGGTCCACGTCGCAGCACCTGTGTGGCAGTGCTCCGCTTGGTTCCCATGACGATCCGAAAGCCGTTGTCGATCAACGCTGTCGGGTCCGCGGCATCGACAATCTTTGGGTCATCGATGGGTCGGTGCTGCCAGTGGTCCCCAGCCGCGGCCCGCACGCGACGATCGTGATGCTCGGGCACCGCGCCGCCGAATTCGTTGTGTGAAGCTCGATTACTCTGCCGGTGCCGTTGACGGGGATGACGCCGCTGGATGCTCGTTGCTCGTGCCCGCCGGCCCAGCCGCCGCTGGAGGTGCAACGTTCGGCGCCGCCGCCACCGATGTGCCGCTCAGGGGCACAGGGGGTATCGCAGACAACGGAGAAAACGCCGACCCTTCCGCCTCTATTGCAGCTGACGTCGTCGCCGACGCCGGCGCTTCCGATATCGACGTGGCTTGCGATTCCACCGACAGCGACGCTTGCGCCGTGCCGGCCGGTACCAGTGGCGACGACCCGATCGGTGCCGCTTGCGCGGTTGCAGCCGGCGCGCCGGCCGGAATGAGCGCCGACGGCACTGCCGACGCCGGCGCCACCGTCGTCGCCAGCGGTGCTGCCGAAGCGGCCGGCGCCGAACCACCCGTCAGGCCTCCTGCCGTGGCCACGGGCGCTGAGGCCGCTGAGGCCGCGCCCGCCGAAGCCACCGACGCCGCGCTGCTGGCCACCGGCTGCGAGGTCGTCAGCACCTGACTGCCCGCGGTGCTCTCACTCACCAGACCTTGGAGGACTTGCAGTGGCGAGGCGTTAGCCGCCTCGGCGAGGACGTACTGCTGCGCGCCGCCACTCATCAGCTGGACAAACTGGGTGTGGAATGCCTGCGCGGCTTCGCTGAGCGCCTGATACGCCTGTGCGTGCGCGTTGAACAACACCGAGATAGCCGTCGACACCTCGTCGGCACCGGCGGCAAACACGCTCGACGTGGGACCCAGTGCTGCCGAGTTGGCGTCGGTGAGCGCAGATCCGATATTCGACAGATCCGAGGCGGCGGCGGCCAGATACTCCGGTGCCGCGATCAGGTATGACATTTGGAACCCCCCCACGAGGCTCAGGGCACGCTTGCTACCCCGATGACGAACTTAGTCGGAGCGTAACGTCATCGCGGGTTCCGCCGAAGGGTTTTTGTCGGAACGCGAGGCGAGAATTCGGCGAACTAAACGCAGCTGGTGCCCGTCGCGGCCGGGCGCCCAGAATGCGATCAGGAGCGCCGCACAGCCGACGATGACGGCCATCGTGATCGTAGAAGCATGCATGGCAGTCAGCAGCGCGGTCTTGCTCATGTCGGCGAGCTGGTGTCCCTGGGGCCAGAGCCTGCCCGGCCAGCTCGACGGCTTTGGCCAGCGAATCGGTGGCGGGTCCGCGGACCGCCGCGGGAAAGTCCGCCGGCCTGGGCGCGAGGTCGTGGGAGTAGCGTCCGGCCAAAATTGAGCCGGCCACCGCGATACCCAGCGCGCCGCCCATCTCCCGCGAGGTGTCGTTGGCGGCGGAGGCGGCGCCCTGTTTTCCATCGGGAACCGCACCCATGATCGCCGAAGTCGTTGGCGCCGTGCACATTCCGATGCCTGTCGCGAGTATCAGCGTGGGCCACGCGAACTCGGGATACGTCGAATGCAGATTGAGCCCGTGCGTGCAGACGTAGAAGAACCCGAACGTCGCGCCGAACAGAATGACGATCGACGCCACCCCGGTGGCGAAGCCGGGGTCGCGGAACAACCGGACGTCTAGGAGCGGGTGTCCCCGGCTAAGTTCGACAACGCCGAACACCGCGGCGAGAACGGCGCCTACGATCAGGCCGGCCCAGACCAGCGCGTCACTCCACCCGCGTTCGGGTGCCCCCAGCCTCAGGTTGAGGGTGTCACCCAGGTCGTGATGTCGGCGTGCACCACTTCGGTGCCATCGCGGTCAGTCACCCGCACCGGCACTATTACTTCGACGCCGTAGGTGATGTGCGAAAAGTCGGGCGGGTCCAGCCGGGCCAGCGCGTGCAGTGATGTGGTGGCTTAAGCCAGATACTGCACCGTCATCGCTTTCCGAATCCAGCGGTGACTCGGCGGCACCGTGGCCTCCATTAACATGCCCATCGCCATCTCGGCGGCGTTGCAGGACGCGATCGCGTGCACCGTGTACAAGTGGGTGTGCCTAAAAAAACCACTTGGGCACGGTTACTTCGGCCAGGCCCGGCTCCATGTGCACGACGTGCGGCAGGATCGAGGCGAAATAGGGGACTCGCGCCACCCGGAAATTGGGAGGCGATCGAGAACAGGCGAGTGCCGCCGGGCGCCCGGAAAGCGATTTCCACGCTCTATATGTGCTGCGGGTACCGGTCATGACGACAAAGCTTTCCGCGGGGCTGGTATCGATCGGGACGCTCGACTGCGCCCACCAGCGATGGAAGGGCCGGCGCGTAGCGCCCCTAACGCCCTGACGAGCCCGTTGCGCGACCTCGTCGTCGCCGACCCTTCCAGCCACATTCCAGCGCGTCTACCTGCTGCGTTCCGCGCCCACGAGGTGCGCCCCGCACACAGCGGCCCGCCGGCCCAGTTGGTCTGGCTGCGCTCGAACCCCAAGAGCGCCCTTCCCGCCCGCGCCCAGGGCGCTCGCCACGCCCACTCTGAACTCGGCTGGCTGCTCCGATCAGACCCGTTTGGGAAGATGCGCACGAGCCCAGCTAGAACCTTGGCCAGGAATTTGGCGGTCACGCTGATCTGAGGCATACTGTTCAGGTTGCCTTGCGCCAGGTTTGCGCCTGGTTGGGCATACGACCAGCGTCCACACGGGCGCGTCCGGTCTCATCCTTGAAGCGCGACTCATTTTCGGTCGCGAACAAGGCTGCGTGCGGGTGACACACCCGAGCGCTGGGGCCGGTTGGACCACGACAGGTAAACAGCGGCGCAGTATCCGGCGCAACGCTAGATCGGCCCACATTGGGCGGGCCGATCAGCGCGCCGGGGGCACCAGGCCCGGACCCGGGCCTTAAGAGGAGTGAAGGTAGGAGAAGCGTGGCGGGACAGAAGATCCGCATCAGGCTTAAGGCCTACGACCATGAGGCTATTGACGCCTCGGCGCGCAAGATCGTCGAGACCGTCGTCCGCACCGGTGCCAGCGTCGTTGGGCCGGTGCCGCTGCCGACCGAGAAGAACGTGTACTGCGTCATCCGCTCTCCGCATAAGTACAAGGACTCGCGGGAGCACTTCGAAATGCGCACGCACAAGCGGTTGATCGACATCCTCGATCCGACGCCGAAGACCGTTGACGCCCTGATGCGCATCGATCTGCCGGCCAGCGTTGACGTCAACATCCAGTAGGAGATCCAGAGCAATGGCGAGAAAAGGCATTCTGGGCACCAAGCTGGGCATGACGCAGGTGTTCGACGACAACAACCGGATCGTTCCGGTCACTGTGGTCAAGGCGGGCCCGAACGTGGTGACCCGCATCCGCACCCCGGAGCTCGACGGCTACAGCGCGGTGCAGTTGGCCTACGGGGAGATCAGCCCGCGCAAGGTCAACAAACCGGTGACCGGTCAGTACACCGCTGCTGGTGTCAACCCGCGCCGCCACGTGGCCGAGCTGCGGCTGGAAACCCCGGACGCCGCGGCCGAATACGAGGTCGGCCAGGAGTTGACCGCCGAGATCTTCGCCGACGGCAGCTACGTCGACGTGACCGGCACCTCCAAGGGCAAAGGTTTCGCGGGCACGATGAAGCGGCACGGCTTCCGCGGGCAGGGCGCCTCCCACGGCGCGCAGGCGGTCCACCGCCGTCCGGGGTCCATCGGCGGATGTTCAACCCCGGGGCGGGTGTTCAAGGGCACCCGGATGTCGGGCCGCATGGGCAGCGACCGGGTGACCGCACAGAACCTGTTGGTGCACAAGGTCGATGCCGAGAACGGCGTGCTGTTGATCAAGGGTGCGGTTCCCGGCCGCACCGGCGGACTCGTCATGGTCCGCAGTGCGATCAAACGAGGTGAAAGCTAATGGCAGCCGAGAAGACGGATCAGAAGATCCTCCAGATTGACGTCAAGACGCCGGCCGGCAAGGTCGACGGCTCCATCGAGCTGCCGGCCGAATTGTTCGATGCCCCAGCCAATATCGCGTTGATGCACCAGGTGGTCGTCGCGCAACGGGCCGCGGCCCGACAGGGTACGCACGCGACCAAGACGCGCGGCCAGGTCAGTGGCGGCGGCCGAAAGCCATACCGGCAGAAGGGGACTGGTCGTGCCCGGCAAGGCTCGACGCGGGCCCCGCAGTTCACCGGCGGCGGCGTCGTGCACGGTCCCCAGCCGCGGGACTACTCGCAGCGCACACCCAAGAAGATGATCGCCGCCGCGTTGCGCGGGGCGCTGTCGGACCGGGCACGCAACGGGCGCATCCACGCCGTCACCGAGCTGGTGGCGGGTCAGACCCCGTCGACCAAGAGCGCCAGGGAGTTTCTGGGCGCGCTGACGGATCGCAAACAGGTGCTGGTCGTCATCGGCCGCAGCGACGAGACCGGTGTAAAGAGTGCGCGAAACCTGCCCGGTGTGCACATCCTTTCACCGGACCAGCTCAACACGTATGACGTGCTGCGCGCCGATGACGTGGTGTTCAGCGTCGAGGCCCTCAACGCCTACATATCTGCTCACTCGGCTAAAGCGGCTAATTCCGAGGAGGTTTCGGCCTGATGGCGACCATCGCTGATCCCCGCGACATCATCCTGGCCCCGGTCATCTCCGAGAAGTCCTACGGGTTGCTCGACAACAACGTGTACACGTTCGTGGTGCGCCCCGATTCGAACAAGACGCAGATCAAGATCGCAGTCGAGAAGATCTTTTCGGTCAAGGTCGAATCGGTGAACACCGCCAACCGTCAGGGCAAGCGCAAGCGCACCCGCACCGGCTTCGGCAAGCGCAAGAACACCAAGCGCGCGATCGTGACGCTGGCGCCCGGCAGCAAGCCAATCGACCTGTTCGGAGCGCCGTCCTAGTCGGGCGCGAGAGAAGGATCTGATTAGACATGGCAATTCGCAAATACAAGCCGACGACCCCCGGTCGTCGCGGCGCGAGTGTCTCCGACTTCGCCGAGATCACCCGGACGGAGCCGGAGAAGTCGTTGGTGCGCCCGCTGCACAGCAAGGGTGGGCGGAATGCGCACGGGCGTATCACCACCCGTCACCAGGGTGGCGGCCATAAGCGCGCCTACCGCGTGATCGACTTCCGCCGCAACGACAAAGACGGGGTCAACGCCAAGGTCGCGCACATCGAGTACGACCCGAACCGCACCGCCAACATCGCGCTGCTTCATTTCCTCGACGGCGAGAAGCGCTACATCGTTGCGCCGCAAGGCTTGTCGCAGGGCGACGTGGTGGAATCCGGCGCCAACGCCGACATCAAGCCGGGCAACAACCTGCCGCTGCGCAACATCCCGGCCGGCACCCTGATCCACGCCGTGGAGTTGCGGCCGGGCGGTGGCGCCAAGCTGGCGCGGTCGGCCGGGTCGAGCATCCAGCTGCTCGGCAAGGAGGGCACCTACGCGTCGTTGCGTATGCCCAGCGGTGAGATCCGCCGCGTCGACGTGCGCTGCCGTGCGACCGTCGGCGAGGTGGGCAACGCCGAGCAGGCAAACATCAACTGGGGCAAGGCCGGCCGGATGCGGTGGAAGGGCAAGCGCCCGTCCGTCCGTGGTGTCGTCATGAACCCGGTGGACCACCCGCACGGCGGTGGTGAGGGTAAGACCTCCGGTGGCCGCCACCCGGTCAGCCCGTGGGGCAAGCCCGAGGGCCGTACCCGTCACCCCAACAAGCAGAGCAACAAACTCATCGTCCGACGCCGCCGCACCGGCAAGAAGCACTCACGCTAAGAAGTCCAGGAGTAGCCAACCATGCCACGCAGCCTCAAGAAGGGCCCGTTCGTCGACGGCCATCTGCTCAAGAAGGTCGACGTGCAGAACGAGAAGAACACCAAGCAGGTCATCAAGACCTGGTCGCGCCGGTCGACGATCATTCCGGACTTCATCGGCCACACCTTTGCCGTGCACGACGGACGCAAGCACGTCCCGGTGTTCGTCACCGAGTCGATGGTGGGTCACAAACTTGGTGAATTCGCGCCCACCCGCACCTTCAAGGGACACATCAAGGACGATCGGAAGGCCAAACGGCGATGACCACCACTGAATTCCCGTCGGCGACCGCCGTCGCGCGGTTCGTCCGGGTGTCGCCGACCAAGGCGCGCCGGGTGATCAACCTGGTGCGCGGCAGGTCGGTGTCCGACGCCCTCGACATCTTGCGCTGGGCGCCGCAGGCCGCCAGCGAGCCGGTGGCCAAGGTCATCGCGAGCGCCGCGGCCAACGCCCAGAACAACGACGGGCTGGACCCGGCGACCTTGGTCGTGGCCACCGTCTACGCCGACGGGGGCCCCACCGCCAAGCGGATCCGCCCGCGCGCCCAGGGGCGTGCGTTCCGGATCCGCAGGCGCACCAGCCACATCACGGTGATCGTGGAAAGCCGGCCCGCCAAGGACCAGCGGTCCGCGAAGTCGACCAGGGCTCGTCGTGCCGAGGCCAGCAAGGCCGCGGCGAAGGCGCCCGCGAAGAAGGCGCCCGCCAAGAAGGCTGGGACTTCCGCGGCCAAGGTGGCTGCCAAGAAGGCGCCTGCTGCCAAGGCACCCGCCACAACGTCTGAGGCTTCTGACGCGAAGGGAGGCTCAGACTAGTGGGCCAGAAGATCAATCCGCATGGCTTCCGGTTGGGCATCACCACCGACTGGAAGTCCCGCTGGTACGCCGACAAGCAGTACTCCGAGTACGTCAAGGAAGACGTCGCGATCCGTCGGCTGCTGTCCACGGGCCTGGAGCGCGCCGGCATCGCCGACGTCGAGATCGAGCGCACCCGCGACCGGGTCCGGGTGGACATCCACACCGCCCGTCCCGGCATCGTCATCGGGCGCCGTGGCACCGAAGCCGACCGGATCCGTGCCGACCTGGAGAAGCTGACCAAAAAGCAGGTGCAGCTGAACATCCTCGAGGTGAAAAACCCGGAATCGCAAGCACAATTGGTGGCCCAGGGTGTCGCCGAGCAGCTGAGCAACCGGGTGGCGTTCCGCCGCGCGATGCGCAAGGCCATTCAGTCGGCGATGCGTCAGCCGAACGTCAAAGGCATCCGGGTGCAGTGCTCGGGCCGTCTCGGTGGCGCTGAGATGAGCCGCTCGGAGTTCTACCGCGAGGGTCGGGTTCCGCTGCACACGCTGCGCGCCGACATCGACTACGGCCTCTACGAGGCGAAGACCACCTTCGGCCGGATCGGCGTGAAGGTGTGGATCTACAAGGGCGATATCGTCGGTGGCAAGCGCGAGTTGGCGGCCGCCGCACCGGCGGGCGCCGAGCGTCCGCGCCGGGAGCGGCCGTCGGGCACGCGTCCGCGCCGCAGTGGTGCCTCGGGCACCACGGCGACCAGCACCGAAGCCGGGCGGGCCGCAGGTAGTGACGAGAGCATCGCGCCGGCTGCGGCTCCCGCCTCAGACGATGGGGGCACTGGGGCGGTACCGCCAGCGGCGGCCCCCGAACCGCAGAGCACGGAGAGCTGAATCATGTTGATTCCCCGCAAAGTCAAGCACCGTAAGCAGCACCATCCACGCCAGCGCGGCATCGCCAGTGGTGGCACACAGGTGTCCTTCGGCGACTACGGTATCCAGGCCCTCGAGCACGCCTACGTGACCAACCGGCAGATCGAGTCGGCTCGTATCGCCATCAACCGCCACATCAAGCGTGGCGGCAAGGTGTGGATCAACGTCTTCCCGGACCGCCCGCTGACCAAGAAGCCCGCGGAGACCCGGATGGGGTCCGGCAAGGGCTCGCCGGAATGGTGGGTGGTCAACGTCAAGCCAGGCCGCGTGCTGTTCGAGCTCAGTTACCCCAACGAGCAGACCGCCCGGGCCGCGCTCACCCGCGCGATCCACAAGTTGCCGATCAAGGCACGCATCGTGACCCGAGAGGAACAGTTCTGATGGCAGTGGGAGTGTCCTCTGGCGAACTGCGTGAGCTCACCGACGAGGAGCTGGCCGAGCGGCTGCGCGAATCCAAGGAGGAGCTGTTCAACCTGCGCTTCCAGATAGCGACGGGCCAACTGACCAACAACCGCCGGCTCCGCATCGTGCGTCAGGAGATCGCGCGCGTCTACACCGTGCTGCGGGAACGAGAACTGGGCCTGGCGTCCGGTCCCGGCGGCTCCGATGAGAAGGAATCGTGATGGCAGAAGCTAAGGCGACGCAAGCAGCCCCCGAGAAGACCGCATCCAAGGCCGCCGCGCCGAAGGCCGCGACCAAAGATGCTGCGGCGAAAGATAAAGGCCCCAAGCACACTCCGGCCAACCCGAAGCCCCGTGGCCGGCGCAAGACGCGCATCGGCTACGTGGTGAGCGACAAGATGCAGAAGACCATCGTGGTCGAGCTGGAAGATCGTATGCGGCACCCGCTGTACGGCAAGATCATCCGGACCACCAAGAAGGTCAAGGCGCACGACGAGAACAGCGTCGCCGGCATCGGCGACCGCGTCTCGCTGATGGAGACGCGTCCGCTGTCGGCGACCAAGCGCTGGCGGCTCGTCGAGATCCTCGAGAAGGCCAAGTAGCTTTCCCGCGAGCAGACGCGAAAGCCCCCGCACGCCCGGCGTGTCGGGGGCTTTCGCGTCTGCTCGCCACAAATTCCTCAGTTGATTGATAACTGTCGCGTGTAATGTCCACGCACGTGGCTAAGGCAACCGAGGCAACCGGGTTCACGGGCAAGATCGAGCTGGACATTCGCGACTCCGAGCCGGACTGGGGTCCTTACGCGGCGCCGACCGCGCCCGAAAATTCACCCAACGTCCTCTATTTGGTGTGGGATGACACGGGCATCGCGACCTGGGACTGCTTCGGCGGCCTGGTGGAGATGCCCGCGATGACGCGAATCGCCGATCGCGGAGTGCGGCTCTCGCAATTTCACACCACCGCGCTGTGTTCACCGACGCGGGCGTCGCTGCTGACCGGTCGCAACGCGACCACCGTGGGCATGGCCACCATCGAAGAGTTCACTGACGGCTTCCCGAACTGCAACGGCCGGATCCCGGCCGACACCGCGCTGCTGTCGGAGGCGCTCAACGAGCGGGGGTACAACACCTACTGCGTCGGCAAGTGGCACCTGACGCCGCTAGAGGAATCGAACATGGCGTCGACCAAGCGGCACTGGCCGACCTCGCGTGGCTTTGAACGGTTCTACGGATTTCTGGGTGGGGAGACCGACCAGTGGTATCCCGACCTGGTCTACGACAACCACCCGGTCAACCCGCCCGGCACGCCCGAAGACGGCTACCACCTGTCAAAAGACCTCGCAGACAAGACCATCGAATTCATTCGCGACGCCAAGGTGATCGCGCCCGACAAACCATGGTTTAGCTACGTCTGCCCGGGCGCCGGACACGCGCCGCATCACGTCTTCAAAGACTGGGCGGACCGCTACGCCGGCAAGTTCGACATGGGCTACGAGCGCTACCGCGAGATCGTGCTGGAAAAGCAGAAGTCGATGGGAATCGTGCCGCCGGACACCGAGCTCTCACCGATCAACCCGTACTTGGATGTCAAAGGGCCGCAAGGTGAGCCGTGGCCCCTACAGGACACGGTGCGGCCCTGGGACTCCCTCAACGAGGAGGAGAAGAAGCTATTCAGCAGGATGGCCGAGGTGTTCGCCGGCTTCCTGAGCTACACCGACGCCCAGATCGGCCGGATCCTGGACTATCTTGAAGGATCCGGTCAGCTGGACAACACCATCATCGTGGTGATCTCCGACAACGGGGCCAGCGGTGAGGGTGGGCCCAACGGCTCGGTGAACGAGGGCAAGTTCTTCAACGGCTACATCGACACCGTCGAAGAGAGCATGAAACTCTTCGATCATCTGGGTGGCCCCGAGACCTACAACCACTACCCAATCGGGTGGGCGATGGCCTTCAACACGCCCTACAAGCTGTTCAAGCGCTACGCCTCGCACGAGGGCGGCATCGCCGACACGGCAATCATTTCCTGGCCCAACGGTATTGCGGCGCGCGGCGAGGTCCGCGATAACTACGTCAACGTCAGCGACATCACCCCCACCGTCTACGACCTGCTGAACATGACCCCACCGGAAGTGGTCAAGGGCATTGCGCAAAAGCCGCTGGACGGCGTGAGTTTCAAAGCGGCCCTTGACAATCCGAACGCCAACACGGGTAAAGCAACCCAGTTCTACACCATGCTGGGCACCCGCGGGATCTGGCACGAGGGCTGGTTCGCCAACACCGTGCACGCCGCCACCCCGGCCGGCTGGTCGCACTTCGACGCCGACCGCTGGGAGCTTTACAACATCGCCGAAGACCGCAGCCAGTGCCGCGACCTGGCTGCCGAACAACCAGACAAGCTCGAAGAGCTTAAGGCGCTGTGGTTTTCTGAGGCTGCGAAGTACAACGGCCTACCGCTCGCGGACCTGAACATCATGGAGACGCTGACCAGATCGCGGCCCTACCTGGTTGGCCAACGAAGCAGCTACACCTACTATCCCGACTGCGCCGACGTCGGGATCGGCGCCGCCGCCGAGATCCGCGGCCGCTCGTTCGCGCTGCTGGCCGACGTAACGCTGGATACCACCGGCGCCGAAGGTGTGCTGTACAAGCAGGGTGGTGCCCACGGTGGGCACGTCTTGTTCATCCAGGACGGTCGACTGCACTACGTCTACAACTTCCTCGGCGAACGTCAGCAACTGGTTTCGTCATCGGGTGCGGTGCCGTTGGGCAGACACCTGTTTGGCGTCCGTTACTCGCTGAAGGGAACGGTGCCGGGCAGCCACACACCGCTTGGCGATCTCACCTTGTACATCGACGACGACGCGGTCGGCACGCTCGCCGACGTGCAGTCACACCCGGGGACATTCGGGTTGGCGGGCGCGGGCATCACCGTCGGGCGTAACGGCGGCTCGGGAGTTTCCAGCCGCTATAAGGCACCGTTCACTTTCACCGGGGGCACGATCGCCCAAGTCACCGTCGACGTTTCTGGTCGGCCCTACGCGGATGTGGAAAAGGAACTCGCGCTTGCTTTTTCGCGCGACTGAACGATCTGCGAGACGCTGCTGCTCCCGGTGGTGCGGTGGTCCGATGGCCTTCGGCCTCCAACGGTTCGCGGTGGCGACCGATGACGGCGGGGACGCCTGCGCCGCCACCGCCGGCCCAACCGCCGGCGCCCGCGCCCGCCGCGGCGACCGTGCCGGTGAAATCCGAATCGAAGGGACGGCGTATCGCCGTCGGCGTCGGGATTCTGCTGGCCGTCGTCGCTGTCTACGTCCTCTCGCTGGTTGGGGTTGGGATGTGAACGTCCGTCGCGTCCACGACGCCGAGGACACCGAGAACCCCGACAGCCGCGACAACGTGGTCATCACGTTGCACAGGTCAAAGGGGCCGTTGATCCTCGACCTGGGAATCTGCCTGATCCTTATCGCCCTGCCGCTGTTGGCGCTGTGGGTGGCTATTCCGATGCTGTTGGGCAGGACGGCGTTCTTGCCACCCTTCATCACGTGGTACGGCGCGATGCTGTTCGCCATCGTCCCGCTGCGTAACTTCCTTCCCGGCAACCCGCCGCTGGGGTCGTGGATCGACCAGGCCGTGGTGCTGTGGGTGTTGATCGGGCTGGTCGTCGCGATGGCTCTGTTCATCCTCGCCTGGTGGCGGCATCGGGATCGAAAACAGCCGAAAAAGACCTGATAGCACTTCAGACCGGCTCAGCCGATGGCGTCGACGGCGCTTGAGACTCGGGCTTCGAACTCGGTCGACAGCGGGATGTAGCCGGCTTTGTTGAGATCTATCTGGCCGGGTCCGATCGCCGTCTGCAGGAATGACTTGATCGCCTGAGTGTCCTCGGGGTTCGGGTATTTCGAGCAGACGATCTCGTAGGTGGCCAACACGATCGGGTACACGTCAGGCTGGGCCGGGTTGTAGAACGACGAAAGGTCGAGCACGAGGTTGTTGCCGGTGCCGGTGATCTTGGCGCCTTTGATGGTCTTGCCCACGGTGTCGGTGCCGATGCGAACCGGGCGTAGCGACCGGCGGCTCGCCGGGGTCTTGATCTCGGCCGCGTACAGCCCTTGCTCGAGCGCATATGACAGTTCGTTGTAGCTGATCGCGCCTTCGGTGGTCTTCACCAGCGCCGAGGTGCCCTTGTTGCCTTGGGCGCCGGTGCCGACGCCGCCGCTGAAGGTCTTGGCCACGCCTTGGGTCCACGCTCCGCCGGATGCGGCCTGCAGGTAGGACTGGAAGTTGTAGGTGGTGCCGGATGCGTCATTGCGGTAGATGACCTTGATGTCCTCAGCCGGCATGGAAGCGTTGAGCGAGGTGAGGGCCGGGTCGTCCCAGCGCGTGATGGTGCCGTTGAAGATCTTGGCCAGCGCGGGCGCGTCGAGCACCAAAGAGTCGACGGCGGCGATGTTGTAGGTGATGGCCATCGGCCCGAAGACCACGGGCAGGTTCCAGGCGTCGGCGCCGCCGCACCGCTGTTTGGCGGCGGCGTATTGGTCCCCAGACAGGGGTGTGTCCGATCCGCCGAAATCGGTTTTGCCGGCGAGGAATTCGCTGATCCCTAGGCCTGAGCCGTTGGCCGTGTAGTTGACCGCCTGCCCGGGGCACACCTTCTTATAGGCGTCGATGAACCGGGTCATCGCGGTGGCCTGCGCGGTGGAGCCACTGGCGGCAAGGGTCTGTTTGCCGCCGCAGTCCACCTTGACCCCACTGGTATAGGACAGGGTCGCGTGGTCTTGATTGCATGCCGAGAGCGCCAGCGCAGCCGCGGCCAGCAAGCTCATCGCGACGCGTGAGCGTGAGTGCTGCACGTCGATTGCCTCCTTGAGAGCAACAACGGTTGAGACGGACCCGTCTCGTCGACCGCGGTGGTGCCCGGCGTCAGCGGCGAGCTCGGTGCCGGGGCGCACGCCCACGTCACCCTATTTCGGCACAGGTCGACATTTTCAGCTAACGGATTAACCCGCAAACAAACATCAGGTGAACGGGTCATGGCCTGCGCTGACTCACGGGCGTCCTACCCTGAAGGGGTGCTCACCGAGCTAATTGACCTGCCGGGCGGATCATTTCGCATGGGCTCGACGAGCTTCTATCCCGAAGAGGCGCCGATCCACACGGTGACCGTGGGTTCCCTTGCGGTGGAGCGGCACCCGGTGACCAACGCGCAGTTCGCCGAATTCGTCGCTGCCACAGGCTATGTGACGGTCGCCGAGCAGCCGATCGACCCCTCGCTCTACCCGGGAGCGAACCCCGACGACCTGTGCGCGGGCGCCATGGTTTTCCGCCCCGCCTCTGGTCCGATCGATCTGCGCGACTGGCGGCAGTGGTGGGACTGGGTGCCCGGTGCCAATTGGCGCCGCCCATTCGGCCCGGACGGCCCGGAGAGCACCGGCGCGGACAAGGCCAATCATCCGGTCGTGCAGGTGGCCTATCCCGACGCCGCGGCCTACGCGCGGTGGGTCGGGCGGCGCCTGCCGACCGAGGCCGAGTGGGAATATGCGGCCCGCGGCCGCATTGCGGGGGAAAGCTGGACCTATTCGTGGGGCGAGGAGGCGACCCCCGACGGTCAGTTGATGGCTAATACCTGGCAGGGCAGGTTCCCATACCGCAACGACGGTGCGCTCGGCTGGGTGGGCACGTCGCCGGTCGGGACGTTTCCGCCCAACGGTTTCGGCTTGGTCGACATGATCGGCAACGTCTGGGAGTGGACCACCACCGAGTTTTCCGCGCACCACCGACTCGATGCAGCCGCCGAAGGCATGCTGCACACCGTCGGGCCCCCCAAAGGCCCCCAACCCCAGCATCAGCCAAACGTTGAAGGGCGGTTCGCACTTGTGCGCGCCGGAGTACTGTCACCGCTACCGACCGGCGGCGCGGTCGCCGCAGTCGCAGGACACCGCGACCACCCACATCGGCTTTCGTTGCGTAGCTAATCCGGTTTCCGGCCAATAGGTGAACGGTAGGTGGCCGGTGGGTAACACAAGGCCAGCTCACGCAAGGACAGTGAAATTTCATTGCGCGGTCGGTGGGCTCTTTAGCTAACATCTGACCCCGTGGTGCCTTCCGTTTGGGCCGGCGGTGACCGATGAGCGCTGAAGCGCCAACGACCGCTGAGGCTCCGCCAACACCGGCGACAACGGCTCCGCCGCCGCCCGCGGAGGAGTCGCCGCCGACGTCTCCTCCGGTGCCGCCGAAGGAGCGGAGCAGACCGCGCATCGTGATCGGCGTGATCATTCTGATGGTCATCGTCAGCGTGTATGTGCTGTCGCTAGTCGGCGTCCACCAGCTGCAAGAAGCAGAGGCCCCGCTCCCTCCGCTGGACCTGAGCCAGGGCGGGGGCGACGCGACCATCGTGCAGCTGCGCCTTGAGGAGCTGAAGCCCACGGCGAATCGCCTCACGGTGAATGTGCTTGTCTACCCAGGGATTTCGAGCTACGACAATCGCTTCGATGTACTGGCCACCGACGTTGGCGTGCGCCTGTATCCAACCAGCGACCTCGGCGACCTGCATTACCCGAAGGGAAAAGCGCCGGCGCAACTCAGCACCACTATCGAGGCGCACGGTGACATCGGCAACTGGCCCTTCGACACGTACAGCACCGAACCGATCTCGGCCGATGCGTTCGTCGGGTCCGGGGACAACATCAAGAAGGTACCCGCCCGCGTCGAAGTAACCGGAGAGCTGGACGGGTGGGATGTCAGCGTCCACCGGCTTCACGATCCTGCTGCGCTGCCCACCCAACGCGGTTCCGACAACGGAAACGTGGTCATCACCTTGAAAAGGGCCAAGGGCCCGCTGATCTTCGACCTAGGCATCTGCATAGTCCTCATCGCCCTGCCCACCTTGGCGCTGTTGGTGGCCATTCCGATGGTGCTGGGCAGGAGGAAATTCCTGCCGCCGTTCGCGACGTGGTACGCCGCGAACCTGTTTGCCATCGTCCCGCTGCGCAACATCCTGCCGGGCGGCCCACCGTACGGCTCGTGGATCGACCAAGCCATCGTGCAGTGGGTACTGATCGGGTTGGTAACGGCGATGAGTCTGTACATCCTCGCCTGGATTCGGCAAGGCGACTGATTTTCGCCGCCGCTCGTATCGGCGCTGTTAAAAGCTTGTAAGGGTGCTCCTCTATATAGCGTCAGCAAACATGCTGGTTGATAGCGTTTTGCTTCGTGTCAATCACCAGCGGTTCAGCTGCGGCTGCGGATAATCGCCCTGCTGAGGTGAGGCCCGAGCTGCACCTAGCGGGCGCCCTGGTGGGGACGGCGGTGCCTGTGCCGCCAGCCGCGCAGCCCGCATTGCCTGCCGCTGCGCCACCCGGGCGGCGGGCGCGCAAGCCCAGGCGCCGACACCTTCTGCTCGATGTCTCCATCGTCGCCGGCGTGGTTGTTGTCTACGTCCTCTCGCTGCTCGGTTACCACTTGCTGGCCACCGCGCCGGGCCCGCTCCCCGAGCCGGTCCTGAGCACCGACGACGGCACCGTGGTTGTAGTGCGCTTCGAGCAACTGCACACCGTGGCGAATCGCCTCGATGTGAAGGTGCTGGTGATGCCCGACAGTTCGATGCTCGACAAGCGCTTCAATGTGCTGAACACCGACACCTCGGTGCGGTTCTTCCCGCAGAACGACCTCGGAGATTTGCAGTACCCGGTGGGGAAGTTGCCGGCGCAGGTAGCCACCACCATCGAGGCCCATGGTGACCCGGGCGATTGGCCGTTCGACTCGTACCGCACCGACACCATCCAGGCCGACGTCCTGGTGGGGACAGGTGAAAATCGCCAATACAAACCCGGCCGGGTCGAAGTGACCGGATCGCTGGAGGGCTGGGACATCGCTACCACCCGGGTTGCCCGCCACCCCGACGACCCCGATCGTCCGGACAACGTCATCATCACCTTGCATCGGGCCAAGGGACCGCTGGTTTTCGACCTCGGGATCTGTCTGGTCCTCGTCACCCTGCCGACGCTGGCGCTGTTCGTGGCCATCCAGATGCTGACCGGCCGCCGACAATTCCTGCCGCCGTTCTCCACCTGGTACGCCGCGATGCTGTTCGCCGTGGTGCCGCTGCGGAATATCCTTCCCGGCAACCCTCCGGCGGGGTCGTGGATCGACCAGGCCGTCGTGATCTGGGTGCTGATCGCGCTGGCGACAGCGCTGGTCCTGTACATCGCGGCGTGGTACCGGCACTCCAGCTAGGGTCGGCCCGGTCGCCGGAAGACGCCGAAAGGGGCCGTTCGGTGGCTAGTCGGTCAGCGCCAGCGCCTCTTCCTGCATATCCTCGATCACTGCCAGGCGGTTTATCTGGTTGGTTCCTTCAAAAATGATCGGCAGCCGCGCATCACGCCACGCTTTTTCTACCCGGTTGGCGTGCAGAAGGCTGTGCGCGCCCATCAGGTCCATGGCCATATCGCAGACCTCGAGGGCGCGGTCGGAGCAGTAGAGCTTGGTCATCGAAGCGGCGCCCTGCGACGGATTGAACGCCCGGGCCTGATCCCACACCATCGACCGAATCGCACCCGTCTCGGCGACCATTTGCGCCAGCGTCAGCTGGATTTCCTGGTAGTCGACCAGCGGCTTGCCTGCCAACTTCGTCTTGCACGCGAATTCGAGCGCAGTCTCCAGCGCCGCCCGTGCGAATCCGACGCTCATCGCGGCCACCGGGATGCGCGACAAGTTCAGTGTGGCGCGGTTCAGCGCCCATCCCTTTCGCAGGCCGCCTACGACGTTGTTTGCTGGCACAAACACGTCGGTGAACTCGAGCTCGGTCGTCGCCGACGCGCGCATGCCGAGCTTGAGTTCGTTGCGGATCGGCTTGAATCCGGGTACAGGAGGCTGGACGACGAACAACGTCCAGGATTCCATGCCTTCGCCCTCGAGCGCGGCGAAGACCGACAGCGTCTTGGACACGTCGCCGGCTCCGATGAAGCGCTTGCGCCCGGTTAGCGACCACCCGCCGGGAACGCGCCGGGCCACCATGCCGGGGCTGTAGACGCTGGCGCCATGTCCGTCCTCGACGTCGGAGCCTGCGGTCGGCTCAGTGATGACATACGAGAACGGGTGCGGCACACCGGCTTTCATCTCACGATACGCTGGCACCAAAAAGCGGCGGTAGGCGTTGATATTACCCGAGAGCAGGATCGGCGACTGCCCCAGCGCAGGCACCATCAGATTGAGCATCAGGCCACCGCATGCCCGCGCGAACTCCTCGGCCTTCACCGCGAGCGACAGCACGGGGTAGCGGTGGCGGCGAAGCGTCGCGGTCCCCAGCGGCCAGGGGAAAATCAGATCGCTCATGAATCCTTGCCGGGAGGCTTTGCTGAAAACCTCGTGTATCAGCGGGTGCATCTCCGCGCACTGCGGCTGCGGTTCGAGATCCAGTTCGAGTGCAATCGGCGCGATGACCTTGTCCGCGAACTCGCGGGCGCGCCTGCGCAGGGTGGCATGGACGGGGGGGAGCCTGGCGGTGTCTCGCTCCCATAGTGACTGCGGGGACGTCGACACGAGCGGGCGGGTCATTGCGCTGACGCCCTTGAACGCGGTTCGGGTGGACAACGGGTGAGAAGGCGCGACATGTCCGTCGAGCGCCCGGTCGTTCATCCTCATCGCGCGCGCTCCCATTCCGCGACGAAAAGCTGTAACTCCGTGGGGGTTCCGCCAAGTATTCGCAGCGTGTTCGCGTCGCGGACGAGCTTCTCCGGGCCAACGTCCTGCATATAGCCGCGCCCGCCAAGGACCTGCATCGCATTGTTGGCTGCCACGCAGCACTCCCGGTCGAAGGTTGACCGCACGGAGAACAGATCCACCAACGCCTCCGCCGTCGGCTCACGCTCGGCCAGGGACGCCAGATGCAGCGTGCCGTTGCGCGCCGTCATCGAAATCTGGGCCAGCATCTGTTGGACAGCGGGATACGACTCGATCACCTTTCCGCCCTGCACACGCTCGCGGGCCCAGCTGCGCGCGATCTGCAGGCCATGGTCGGCGAGCCCCGCGTTGATCGCGACCATCCCCAGCCCGTCGAGATATAGCGCCTCGGTAAACGCAGCGGTGTCGGTCATGCCGCCGGCTGCGTCGGCTAGGCACCGCACGCTGGCGGTTTCGAGTTCGTCGAACCCGTGGCTGTTCGGATGGACCTGCACCTCGCAGTCAGTTCGCGAGACCTCCCGCCAAACGATCTGATTGCCGTCGAACCCGGCTGTGATGAGCGATTGCCAGGGCGCACTGACGACGACGCGGGCGTGAGTCGCTGCGTCGAGCCAGTCCGATAGCAAGGTGACGTCGTCGGCACTGAGTTCGCTGCCTGCTAAAAGACGTGGCAGGGCGTTACGGCCGAACGAGTAGTGCCCGTACAACGAGACGGAAGCCAGCGATCCGCCAGCCAGGCCGAGGCGCTTGCGCAGCCAGTCGGCGAGGGCCATGCGGTGTATCCCAAATGCGACGCCGCCATTCACCCGCGCGAGGAGGCGCAGCGCGTCGACAGCAAACGCTCCGGGCGCGGACTCGCGCCACAGGCCGGGCAGCAACCCGGCGTCGCCGGCCTTGGCGAGCACCTCGTCCAACTCCGCGGCGGGCAGGACCACTTCGGGATGCTCCACCAGCGGGCCGACGGTCTCGCGCGCAAACCTCCCAACCGTCGCTAGCGCAGTCTTGTTGTGCACAGCCAAAGTGTCGGGATGAGCCATGGCGTGGATCACACCACACGGCGCCAGGCTGATGTTGGGACTCAACTATTTCGGTGGCGATTCGTAGCCGCCACCCGATGACCCCGCTGCTTGAGTCGGTGCGCGGCGCAAATTTGGCTCTGAGCAGCCCTTCCCCTAGACTCTAGGGGTTGCCTTGGGCAGACCTCGGCTGGCTTTCTGAAAAGACCGCTGGCCCCGCGTGCCTTTCGGTGACTACTGCTTTACAAGACCGCGCACGTCAGGTGCTCATTAGAGTTGCGTTCTCCTGCCGTGCACACGTGAAACCAGGTCAGGAGATCTAGTGATTCAGCAAGAATCGCGGCTGAAGGTCGCCGACAACACCGGCGCCAAGGAGATCTTGTGCATCCGGGTGCTCGGCGGCTCGTCGCGACGCTACGCCGGTATCGGTGACGTCATCGTCGCCACCGTCAAGGACGCGATTCCCGGCGGCAACGTCAAGCGCGGTGATGTTGTCAAGGCCGTCGTGGTGCGCACCGTGAAGGAGCGCAGGCGTGCCGATGGCAGCTACATCAAGTTCGACGAGAACGCGGCGGTGATCATCAAGCCCGACAACGACCCCCGTGGGACCCGTATCTTCGGGCCGGTCGGCCGCGAGCTGCGTGAGAAGCGATTCATGAAGATCATCTCGCTGGCCCCGGAGGTGTTGTAGATGAAGATCCACAAGGGCGACACCGTGTTGGTGATCGCCGGCAAAGACAAAGGCGCCAAAGGCAAGGTGCTGCAGGCCTACCCGACCCGCAATCGGGTGTTGGTCGAGGGCGTCAACCGAATCAAGAAGCACACCGCCGTGTCGACCACGCAGCGCGGCGCCCGCTCGGGCGGGATCGTCACCCAGGAAGCTCCGATCCACGTCTCCAACGTGATGGTCGTCGATTCGGACGGCAAGCCCACCCGAATCGGCTACCGGCTAGACGAGGAGAGCGGCAAGCGGGTCCGTATCTCCAAGCGCAATGGCAAGGACATCTAGAGGCATGCCCACTACCGAAGACACAGTAAAAGTTCAGCCGCGCCTTAAGCAGCGCTACCGCAGCGAGATTCGCGATGCGCTGCACAAGGAATTCAAGTACGGCAACGTCATGCAGATCCCGGGCGTCACCAAGGTCGTCGTCAACATGGGCGTCGGCGAAGCGGCACGGGATGCCAAGTTGATCAACGGCGCCGTCAACGACCTGGCGCTGATCACCGGGCAGCGGCCGGAAATCCGCAAGGCGCGCGTGTCGATCGCGCAGTTTAAATTGCGCGAGGGCATGCCCATCGGTGTACGGGTCACCTTGCGCGGGGACCGGATGTGGGAGTTCCTCGACCGCCTCACCTCGATTGCGCTGCCCCGTATTCGTGACTTCCGCGGGCTTTCGCCCAAGCAGTTCGACGGTGCCGGCAACTACACCTTCGGGCTGGCCGAGCAGTCGGTGTTCCACGAGATCGACGTGGACAAGATCGACCGGGTCCGCGGCATGGACATCAACGTCGTCACCTCGGCGACGACCGACGACGAAGGACGAGCGCTGTTGCGGGCCCTCGGCTTTCCGTTCAAGGAGAACTGAGCAATGGCGAAGAAGGCACTGGTTAACAAGGCCGCGGGCAAGCCAAAGTTCGCGGTGCGCGGCTACACCCGCTGCAACAGGTGCGGCCGTCCGCGTGCGGTGTTCCGCAAGTTCGGCTTGTGCAGGATCTGCCTGCGCGAGATGGCGCACGCGGGCGAGTTGCCCGGTGTGCAGAAGAGCAGCTGGTGAACGGGACACAGGACAAAACACTATGACGATGACGGACCCGATCGCGGACTTCTTGACGCGTCTGCGCAACGCCAACTCGGCATATCACGACGAGGTGAGCCTGCCGCATTCCAAGATCAAGGCGAACATCGCCGAGATCCTCAAGGCCGAGGGCTACATCACCGACTTCCACACCGAAGACGCTCGGGTCGGCAAGTCGCTGGTCGTTCAGCTCAAGTACGGGCCCAGCCGGGAGCGCAGCATCGCCGGTTTGCGCCGCGTGTCCAAGCCGGGTTTGCGGGTGTACGCGAAATCCACCGGCCTGCCGCGGGTGCTCGGCGGCCTGGGTGTGGCGATCATCTCGACCTCATCGGGCTTGCTCACCGACCGTCAGGCAGCCAGGCAGGGCGTGGGCGGCGAAGTCCTCGCGTACGTGTGGTAGCGGGAGAGGCAGCGTAAAGAGAAATGTCGCGCATTGGTAAGCAGCCGGTTCCGGTTCCCACCGGAGTCGACGTAACGATCGAGGGTCAGAACGTCTCGGTGAAGGGACCCAAGGGCACCTTGAGTTTGACGGTCGCCGAGCCGATCGCGGTGGCGCGCAACGACGATGGCGCGATCGTGATCACCCGCCCGGACGACGAGCGGCTAAACCGCTCACTGCACGGTCTGTCGCGCACCCTGGTGTCCAATCTGGTCACCGGTGTGACACAGGGTTACACCACCAAGATGGAGATCTTCGGTGTCGGTTACCGTGTGCAGCTCAAGGGTTCCAACCTGGAGTTCGCACTGGGGTACAGCCACCCGGTGCTGATCGAGGCGCCCGAGGGCATCACGTTCGCCGTGGAAACGCCGACGAAGTTCAGCGTCTCCGGGATCGACAAGCAGAAGGTCGGCCAGATCTCGGCGAACATCCGCCGTCTGCGCCGTCCCGACCCCTATAAGGGCAAGGGCGTGCGCTACGAAGGCGAGCAGGTGCGCCGCAAGGTCGGAAAGACAGGTAAGTAGTCATGGCGCAATCAAAAGCTGACACCACAGTGCGGAAGCCGGTTGGGCGGAGCGTATCCGCGACTCGCCGGATTTCCCGGCTGCGCCGGCACGCTCGGCTGCGCAAGAAAGTCGAGGGCACCACGCAGCGCCCACGGCTGGTGATCAACCGGTCCGCACGGCACATCCACGTGCAACTGGTCAACGACGAAAACGGCACCACGGTGGCCGCCGCGTCGTCTATCGAGGCCGACGTGCGCGGCGTCGACGGCGACAAGAAGGCGCGCAGCGTGCGCGTCGGCCAATTGATCGCCGAGCGCGCCAAGGCGGCCGGCATCGACACCGTGGTCTTCGACCGCGGCGGCTACAGCTACGGGGGACGGATCGCGGCGCTGGCCGATGCCGCCCGCGAGAACGGATTGAAGTTCTGATGACACGTAAGACTGGAAGGACCGCATAATGTCGGAGCAGCCAGGCGGCGCGCCGGTCGACAGCCGCGGTGACGGCCGAGACGGGCGTGGCGACGGCCGCGATGGCCGCGACAACCGTGGCCGTCGCGACGGTGGCGGGCGTGGTGGCCGCGACCGCGACGGCGACAAGAGCAACTACCTGGAACGGGTCGTTGCGATCAACCGCGTCTCCAAGGTGGTCAAGGGTGGCCGGCGCTTCAGCTTCACGGCGTTGGTCATCGTCGGCGACGGCAACGGCATGGTCGGGGTCGGCTACGGCAAGGCCAAGGAAGTTCCGGCCGCCATCGCCAAGGGCGTCGAGGAGGCGCGCAAGGGCTTCTTCCGGGTGCCGCTGATCGGCGGCACCATTACTCACCCGGTGCAGGGTGAGAAAGCCGCCGGTGTGGTGCTGTTGCGCCCCGCCAGCCCCGGTACCGGTGTGATCGCCGGTGGTGCGGTGCGCGCGGTGTTGGAATGCGCCGGGGTGCACGACATCCTGGCCAAGTCGTTGGGTAGCGACAACGCGATCAACGTGGTGCACGCCACCGTGGCCGCGCTCAAGCTGCTGCAGCGTCCCGAGGAGGTGGCCGCCCGCCGGGGACTGCCGATCGAGGACGTGGCGCCGGCCAGGTTGCTGAAGGCGCGACGGGAAAGCGACGCGCTGGCTGCCAGTGCCGCGCGGGAGGGAACGGCACACCCATGACCCAGCTCAAGATCACCCAGGTGCGCGGCACGATTGGCGCACGCTGGAAGCAGCGTGAGAGCCTGCGTACCCTGGGTCTGCGGCGGATTCGCCATTCGGTGATCCGCGATGACAGCCCACAGACCCGCGGACTCATTGCGGTGGTCCGTCATCTCGTCGAGGTGGAGGAGGCCAAGTGACCATCAAGCTGCACGACCTGAAGCCGGCCCGGGGGTCGAAGACCGCTCGCACCCGCGTCGGTCGTGGTGAAGGTTCCAAGGGCAAGACCGCCGGCCGTGGCACCAAGGGCACCGGGGCGCGCAAGAACGTGCCGGTGCGGTTCGAGGGTGGGCAGATGCCGATCCACATGCGGCTGCCCAAGCTCAAAGGCTTCCGCAACCGGTTCCGCACCGAATACGAGGTCGTCAACGTCGGTGACGTCGGTCGTCTGTTCCCCGAGGGCGGTGCCATCGGCGTGGACGAGCTGGTGGCCAAGGGAGCCGTTCGCAAGAACTCTCTGGTCAAGGTCCTCGGCGACGGCGAACTGACCGTCAAGGTCGACCTGACCGCGCACAAGTTCAGCGGTAGCGCGCGCGAAAAGATCACTGCCGCGGGCGGCTCGGCCACCGAGCTTTAGTACCGCGAGCAGTCCCCCGCAAGCGGGAGGTACCCCCAGCAAAAGCCCCCGCACGCTCGGCGTGTCGGGGGCTTTTGCGTCTGCTCGCCACGTTAACGCAACTGCGGAATGACTTCTGCGGCAAGGCGTTCCATTTGTTCTCCGTTCTCCGAAACGTCCTTGCCGACGGGGTTGAGTAGCAGCGTCTCGGCGCCGGCATCGATCACCTCGCGCAGCCCGCGGGCGACGTCGTCGGGCGTGCCGGACACCGGGACGGCATCGATGCCGCGCATCTGGCCGTAAATGCGGTGCAGCCCGGCGAGCACTCGGTCGCGTGCCTTGGCCGCGTCGTCGTCGACCATCAGGTAGACCCGCTTGCCGATGGTGTAGTGGGTGGGGTCCTTTTTTTGTTCGGCAAGCTCGCTGCGGACTATCTTCACGACGCCGGCAAAAGATTCGGTGGTCGAGGATCCCGCGCCCATAAACGAGTCACCGTGGCGCACCGCCCTGGCCAAGGCTTTGGGGGCAAGGCCGCCGAACCAGATCGGCGGGTGCGGTCGCTGCACCGGCTTCGGTTGCACGGGAAGGTCGTCGACGTCGCGGAACCGGCCGTGGAACGTCACCTTGGGTTCGTCCGACCAGGCCGCCTTCATCAGTTGCAGGCCCTCGGTGAAATAGCTGATGAACGTGTCCTTGTCCACGCCGAACGCGGCGAACTGGCGGGCGCCGCCGCCGGGAGCGACGCCGACGTCCAGCCGGCCGTGACTGAGTCGATCGACGGTCGTGATGGCCGAGGCCAACTGCAGCGGCTCGTGCAACGACGTCACCAGAACGGCGACGCCCAGCCGCAGTCGCTCGGTGCAGGCGGCGCAGTACGCAAGCAGCTCGAGCGGCGCCAGCAGCGGTGCCTTGCCGATGGTCTGCTCGAGCACCCAACCGCCCTCGAAATCAAGCTCCTCGGCTCTGGCAAGGTACGCGCGCAGCCCGGCGGCGTCGAAGCCGTCGGAATCGAATTGGGGAATAGCGATGGAAAACCTCACCCCATCACCGTACGACGGCGGATCGGTAGGCTAGCGAACATGTTCAGCCTTTTGCCATCTGTTCTCGGAATTGATGACGTGCGCGCTCTGGTCAACCGGGTCGACACCGCCCGCCATCACGGCATACCCAGTGGCTGCGTGCTGGAACTCAATCTGCGGTCGGTGCCCCCGGAGACGACGGGTTTCGACCCCCTGACGATCGTCACCGGGGGAGGCCGGGCGATGGCGCTGCGCGACGCCGTCACCGCGTTGCACCGTGCCGCCGAGGATCCCCGGGTCGCTGGGCTCATCGCGCGTGTGCACCTGGCGGCGTCGCCGGTGGGCGCGGTTCAAGAACTGCGCGAAGCCATCGCAGCTTTCAGCGCTGTCAAGCCGTCACTGGCGTGGGCGGAAACCTATCCGGGCACGCTGTCGTACTACCTGGCTTCGGCATTCGGCGAAGTCTGGATGCAGCCCGCGGGCAGTGTTGGGCTGGTCGGTTTCGCCAGCAGTGCTACCTTCCTGCGCCACGCGCTCGAAAAGGCTGGAATCGAAGCCCAGTTCACCGCGCGAGGCGAATACAAGTCGGCGGCAAACCTTTTCACCGAAGGTGGCTTCACCGAAGCGCACCGCGAGGCCGTCACCCGGATGTTGGAAAGCCTGCAGGACCAGGTGTGGCAGGCGCTTGCCGAATCGCGAAATATCGACGCGGGCGCGCTCGATGCGCTGGCCGACCGGGCACCGCTATTGCGCGACGATGCCGTCGAATCCGGTTTGGTGGACCGCATCGGATTCCGCGACGAGGCTTTGGCTCGTATCGCGGAACTGGTTGGCGTGGAGGATGTTTCAGACGACGACGAAGACGTCCCGCCGCGGCTAGCCCTGTCGCGCTACGCCGGGGCGGCCCGGTCGCCGATCGCCCTGTCCGTGCCGTCGATTCCCGGTCGCCGCTCCAAGCCGACGATCGCTGTCGTCACCTTGGAGGGCGGCATAGTCAATGGGCGTGGCGGCCGGCAATTCCTGCCGTTGGGCTCCTCGAACGCCGGTGGCGACACGATCGCGGCGGCACTGCGGGAGGTGGCTACCGACGATTCGGTGTCCGCCATCGTGCTGCGGGTGGACAGCCCCGGTGGCTCAGTCACCGCGTCAGAGACCATCTGGCGCGAGGTGAAAAGGGCACGCGAACGGGGCAAGCCGGTGGTCGCGTCGATGGGTACGATGGCCGCCTCCGGCGGCTACTACGTGTCAATGGACGCCGATGCGATCGTGGCTAACCCGGGCACCATCACCGGTTCGATCGGCGTGCTGAGCGGCAAGCTGGTGATTCGCGACCTCAAGGAGCGGCTGGGCGTGGGGTCAGATACCGTGCGTACCAACGCCAATGCCGATGTCTGGTCCGCTGACGAGTTGTTCACGCCGGAGCAGCAGGCGGATAGGGAAGCCGAGGCGGACCTGATCTACGCCGATTTCGTGGAACGCGTCGCCGCGGGACGAAAACTGAGTACCGAAGCCGTGGATGCCGTTGCGCGCGGGCGGATCTGGACCGGCGCCGACGCGCTGGAGCGCGGCCTGGTCGACGAACTCGGCGGCTTTCGGACTGCGGTGCGGCGGGCCAAAGTCCTGGCCGGCCTGGACGAGGACACCGACGTCCGGATCGTCAGCTATCCCGGCTCGTCGTTGCTGGACTTGGTGCGGCCCCGCGCGTCATCGCAACCGGCCGCCGCGTCGCTGCCGGATGCGGTCGGCGCGCTGCTGGGCCGCACGGTGACCGGTGTCGTGCAGCAGATCGAGCAGACGCTGAGCGGTGTCAACGTGCTGTGGTTGGGGCAGTCGCGCTTCTAGCCGGTCAGGGTGCCGCTGATGAAGATGATTTCGCCCAGCGGGTCGTCGTTTTCGGGGGCGGGCGCCTCAATGTCATTGCGCTCAAACAGTTCCGCGCGCGTCACGCCCTCGACTTCCCAGCCCTTGTTCCGCAGATAGTCGACGACGTGATTGCGCTCGCCGGCGTAGACCAGCGATGCCATGTCGACGTCGATGTCGTGGTCGCGGAGGAAGGAACTCGCCATCGTCTCCCGCACCCGATCGGCATCGAAATCAATGATGCCGGGCACGAATTCGGTGGCGACCGTGCTACCCGGCACGCTCAGCGCGGTGATGTTGTCGAACAACCGATCTTGGGCGTCCGGCGGCAGGTAGATCAGCAGGCCCTCGGCCAACCACGCGATCGGCGCCGACAGGTCCAGGCCGGCGGCCTTGAGCGCCGCCGGCCAGTCTTGGCGCAGATCGATGGGAATGGTGCGCCGAGTGGCGAGCGGTTCGGCGCCGATCCCGGCCAAAGTGCTTGTCTTGAAATCGATCACCTGCGGTTGATCGAGCTCATAGACCACCGTCCCGGCGGGCCAAGGCAGACGGTAGGCCCTGGCGTCCAAACCGGACGCGAGGATCACCGCTTGCCGGACGCCGCCGTTGGTGGCGGCGACGAAGTAATCGTCGTAGTACTTGGTGCGCACCGCCATCCCGTCGATCATCGCCTGCTTCCGAGCAGACGCGTCCTCGACCGTAGAGATATCGAGCTCACCGTCCATCATCTTGGTGAAGAAATCCAACCCCACCGCGCGCACCAACGGCTCGGCGAACGGATCGTTGATCAAACCTCGGGGATCCTTTGTCGCCATCGCCCGCCCGGACGCGACGAAGGTCGCGGTGGCTCCGACGCTGGATGCCAGATCCCAATTGTCGTCGTCAGTGCGTGCCATGACGCAACCCTATTGCAGGGTTGCGTCGACGTAGCTCATTTCGCTGAAAACGCCCGCCTGGTCATCCTCGGGAAATTCGAACCCGTTGTGGTCGTACAACTCTCGGGCGGAATGCAGCGCCACCTGCCAACCGTGGGTGGTCAAATAGTCGAGGACGATGTTGCGCTCGCCACGGTAGAACAGGTCGGCTGCGTTGAGGTCGAAGCCGAAACGCTTCCACCGCTCGGAGATCTGCTGCACGCGCTCATCGGAGAACGCGTTCGGGTTGGGGACGTGCTCGGTGGCCAGCCGGCTGCCCGGCGCGCTGAGCGCGGTGATGTTGTCGAACAGCCGGTCCTGAGCCTCCGGCGGCAGGTAGGGCAGCAGTCCCTCGGCACTCCACGCGGTCGGTTGGGTGATGTCAAAACCACCGTCTACCAATGCCGCAGGCCAGTCGTCGCGCAGGTCGATGCTGATTGTGCGCCGCTCGGCGGTGGGTGCGGCGCCGAGGTCGGCCAGCGTGTCGGTTTTGAACGCGATGACCTGCGGCTGGTCGATCTCGTAGACCACCGTGCCCGCCGGCCACCGCAAACGGTAGGCCCTGGTGTCCAAACCGGAAGCCAGAATCACCGCCTGCTGCGCACCGTCTCCGGTTCCGGCGGTGAAGAAGTTATCGAAGAACCTGGTACGCACCGCCATCTGCTGAGTCCTGGCTTTGCGGTTGAATACCGGGTCGTCCTCGAAGTCGATCTCGCCGTCGATGATGCGGATGAAAGGATCCAACCCCACGGCGCGAACCAGTGGATCGGCCAGCGGATCGTCGAGCAGCGGATTTGGTCCCTGCGACGCCACGGCGCGGGATGCGGCCACCATCGTGGCCGTCGCTCCCACGCTGGACCCCGGTCCCCAGCTGTCTCCGTCCGTGCGTCCCGAATTGGTCGTCATTCGCAAACTCCTAATTGTGTGTGTTGTCGAGCGTGCCGCTGACGTAGAGCAGGTCGCCCATGCGGGCGTCGTTGTCCTCGAAGGGCGCAAGTCCATTGGCCGCGAACAGTTCTTCCACGCTGCTGCCGTTCAGCTGCCAGCCGCGGTCGGCCAGGTAGGGGGCCGCCTCGTTGCGGTCGCCCAAGTAGACCAGGCCGGTCATGTCGAGGTCGAAACCATGGGCACGCCAGTGCTCGGCGATTCGCTGCATGCGCTCGATCATCTTCTCCTGGTCCCCGGGCTCGATATTGCGCGCGCTTTCCAACGCGAAGCGGCTGCCCGGCGCGCTGAGCTCGGTGACGGTGTCCAGGAGGCGGTCTTGTGCCTCCGGGGGCAGGTAGCCGAGCAGGCCCTCGGCGCTCCACGCAGTCGGCTGCGCGGGGTCGAATCCAGCGGCGCGCAACGCGGCGGGCCAGTCCTCGCGCAGGTCGATGGCCACCACACGCCGGTCGGTGGTGGGTGCAGCGCCCAGCTCGGCCAGGGTCTGAGTTTTGAATTCGATGACCTGCGGTTGGTCGATCTCGTAGACGACAGTGCCCGCGGGCCAGGTAAGCCGGTAGGCGCGGGAGTCCAGCCCGGACGCCAGGATCACCGCCTGCTTGATGCCCGCCTCGGTGGCGTCGGAGAAGAACTCGTCGAAAAACTTTGTGCGCACGGCCATGTTGTCGGTCATGCGGGACATAGCGCCTGCGGAGCCGTCGGATACAGAAGTGCCGTCGTGTACGTCGTTCAGCTCGCTCGGGTCCAATTCCCCGCTGGCCAGCCGGGCAAGCAGGTCTACGCCGACCGCGCGCACCAGCGGTTCGGCGAATGGGTCGTTGATCAGCGGTTTGTCGGCGCGGCTGGCCATCGCGCGGGCCGCCGCGACCATGGTCGCGGTAACCCCGACGCTAGACGCCAGGTCCCAGGTGTCTCCCTCGTAGCGAGACGTGGTGGAAGTCATGTAATCCCCCTATCAGAAATACTTAACCGAGCTATTACTTAGATAGTATAACGAGCTCTCGGCCCGAAGGGTTCCCACGGAGCCGCACGCAGGGCAATCTAGAGCGATGACGTACGCGGCGGTCGGGAAACGAATGCTCGTCACCGGCGCCTCGTCCGGGTTGGGCGCGGCCCTGGCCAGGCAATTAGCCGCCCAGGGGGCGGTGGTCGGATTGATCGCGCGCCGGCGTGACCGCCTGGCTGAGGTGTTGGCCGACTGCCGGCGGACCTCGCCGTCGTCGGCGATGTGGATTGCCGATCTGGCCGACACCGCGGCCGTCGCCGAACTGGCACAGCAAGCCTGGGACAGGCTCGGCGGTGTGGACGTGCTGATCAACAACGCCGCTATCCCGAAGCGTCGCGCCGTCACCGAGTTGCAGCCCGACGAGGTCGAGGACGTCATGCGGGTGAACTTCTTCGCCCCGATGCGGCTCACGCTGGCCCTGTTGCCGCGGATGCTCGACCGCGGCTCCGGCATGATCGTCAACGTGTCCAGCGTCGGCGGCCGGCTCGGGATCATCCACGAAACCGCATACTGCGCAAGCAAGTTCGCGCTATGCGGCTGGAGCGAGGCGATGGCCGTCGATCTGCACGGCACCGGAGTCGCGGTGAAGCTGATCGAACCGGGCGCGGTCGACACCGAGATCTGGGACCAGCCCGGCAGCGAGGAACCGCTTTACCAAGGGCCCAAGGTCGCGGCCGAGGAAGTGGCCGACGGCATCATCGCGGCCCTGGGCACCGACCGATTCGAGCACTACATTCCCGACATGAAAGCAGCGGTTGACGTGAAAAATGCCGATATCGACACGTTCATCGCCGGTGTGGCTCAGATGGCGCCGCGATGAAGGCGCTCGTCTACGGCGTAACGCCGGATCACTTCGATGTTCCCGGCGTGACCGACGGCACTGCCAACGTGCTGACCGAGAACCTGTCGCGTACCCCGACGGCGTTGCGTGAGGTGCCCGATCCGCAACCGTTGCACCCAGATTGGGTGATCACGCGGCCGCGGCTGACCGGCATCTGCGGGTCGGACTCCAAGCAGATCCTGATGGACTTCGGCGAGGACGACGTCGACAACGCGATGGCTGCGTTCTGTTCGTTCCCGCAAGTGATGGGCCACGAGGTGGTCGCCGACGTGGTCGAGGTGGGGCCGAAGGCGCGCGGCCTCGAGGTCGGCCAGCGGGTAGTGCTCAACCCGTGGCTGTCGTGTGCCCCGCGGGGCATCGATCCGGTCTGCCCGGCGTGCGAAAACGGCGACTACACCCTGTGCTGGAGCTTCGCTGACGGTGACATCAAACCCGGCATCCACACCGGGGTGTCGGCCGACGCGACCGGCGGATATGCCGAACTGATGCCGGCCCACGACAGCATGCTGTTTGGAGTGCCCGACTCGATTCCCGACGAGCTGGCCGTGTTCGCCGATCCGTTCTCGGTGTCCCTGCACGCGATCACCCGCCACCCGCCGCCCCGCTCGGGACGGGTTCTCGTGTACGGCGCGGGTTCGCTCGGATTATGTGCGGTCGCAATCCTGCGGGCGCTGTACCCGGAAGTGGAGGTGGCCGTCGTGGCGCGCTTCGCTGCCCAGGCCGAACTGGCCAGGCAGTTCGGGGCCGTCAAAGTGCTTGCGCACGAGCCGCGGTTGGCCGTCATCGAGGAGATCGTCGCCTGGGGCGGCGGGCGGCTGCGGCAGCCCCTGCAGGGGCTGCCGATGGCCTACCCAGGTCCGATCGATGTCGTCTACGACACCATCGGTAAGCCGGAGACGTTCGAAGTCGGCGTCCGCGTTATGGCCGCCCGCGGGACGCTGGTCAAGGCCGGCGTGCACGCGCCTGGACGGTGGGAGTGGAGCCCGCTGTATTTCAAGGAGATCAGCTGGGTCGGCTCCAACGCGTTCGGGTTCGAGGAGGTAGACGGGAAGCGCCAGCACGCCATCGCCCACTACCTCGACCTGGTCCAGGACGGCCGGGTGGACCTGCGGCCCATGCTGACCCACACCTTCCGGCTGGACCAGTGGCGCGATGCTTTTTTCGCGATCGCCAACCAGGCCGACAGTGGCGCCATCAAGGTGGCTATCGACCAGCGCTAGTCCAGCGCTAGGCAGGCCGCGTAGCGCGATAGTAGGTGAGCCGTCCCACGCCGCGGTTGCGGTGCGTGACGACCACGGCGCAATCGAATCCCGCCGCGCGCAGTAGTGCGGGGATCGCGTCACCGAGGTTGCCGTGCGCATGGGGGCGGTGCAGGACGAGCCGCGCCGACAGGCCGTCGTCGACGGTCATGTCGCCGCCCATATCGACCAAATGCAGCCGGCCACCAGGGCGCAGGACACGGAAAACCTCAGCCGCGGCGGCGGCTTTCGCGTCGCTGTCCAAATGGTGCAGCATCATCGATGACAGCACCAGGTCGAATTCGCCGTCGGAGTAGGGGAGCCGCTGTGCGTAGCCGCGTTCGAAGCGAATCCCGGTCATTCGGCGCGCCTTTCGCTGGGCGCGCTTAAGCGCCAGTGGGTCGGGATCGGATCCGATTAGGTCAATCAATGGATGGGTCTTCTTGGCGCGGACGGCGAGATTGCCGGTGCCGCAGCCGATCTCCAGGATGCGCTGACCATCGGCGAGTTCAGCTTGCCGGATCAGCCGTTGGTGGACGCGGTTGAAGCCGAACAACCGGGTCAGTAGGTCGTAGCCGGGCAGAAAAGCGTCGTGGCCGGCGGCTGGCATGTAGTCATGTGAATGATATTTGAGCATAGACTCCATACTGAGTTGTTATTTGGCAGAACAATTGGGCAATATGTGTCAAAAGTTGGACAATGTTTAGCGACCTTTAGCGACCTTTAGCGAGATGATGATGACGCAGACGACCCGGCCGATCAGCCACCGCGATGGCGTCCTGATCTATCAGTACCGCACGGATCCCGGTACGCCCCCGGTCTCGGTGCATCGGCACGACCACCGTGGCACGCCCGACCTGGGTCGCCACATTCACGACTTCCCGGCGCTGTGGTACGTCCCGGCCGGCGGTCTCGTGTACGTGGCGGCCCCGGGCGAGGTGTTAGAACCCCCGCGACCGGATTCGGGGGTCGCCGTGTTCTTCGACCCCACCGCGCTCGGCGAGGACGCGCGATCGCCGTGGCCGGCGTGGCGGGCGCACCCGCTGCTCTTCCCGTTCCTGCATGGGCACGCGGGCGGAGTGCTGCGGCTGGAGGTGCCGTCTGCGCGGAAATCTATGTGGGACAATGCGATCAGTTCGATTGAGACGGAGCTTGCCGCGGAGGAGGAGGGATATCGACAGGCGGTCCTAGCGCACCTGACGCTGCTGCTGATCGAGCTCGCGCGGCTGGCTCGCGACGTGGTGGCCGATCTGCGGCGCAGCGGTGAGCCGTTGCTGGCCGACGTATTCGCGGTGATCGACGAACGACACGGCGAGCCGCTGTCACTGCGCGACGTGGCGCGCGAAGTCGGCATGACGCCAGGACATCTGACCACCGTGGTGCGCCGCCGCACCGGACGCACCGTGCAGGACTGGATCATCGAACGCCGCATGGCCGAGGCGCGCAGCTTGCTGGCCGAAACGGACCTATCGGTTGCGGAGGTAGCCAGGCGGGTGGGGGTGACCGACGCCGGCTATTTCAGCCGCCTCTTCAGCCGGACACACGGCGCCTCGCCGCGCGCGTGGCGAGCTAGTCCAAGGCGCCTTGGGATCCGGTGATAGGCAAGTCAATCGGGGTGATGACGCCCGGCGGTGCGTCGCAGACGAACGGTATGGCGTTGACCGCGGCGACGGCGGTGCTGTCCATCAACACGGTCATCACATCCTGTCCGGGTTGGCCGAATCGGATCGTCGCGTCGACGTGAGGCTCGCCCTCGATCACCACGCTGAAACCCTTGGGGTCGGTCCATTGCGGGTCGAGCGCGTCGTCGCTCATGGTCCAGCAGATGGCGAGTTCGATCACCGGGCGGCCGCCTCGATGGCCGCGATAGGTACGGCGCTGACCACCGACCGTGCCGGCGGCGAAGTCTACCCAGCCCAGATTCAGATCCCGGGTCAGCGTCGCGGGCTCGACGAAGGCGTCCTTCGACTCAAGTTCGACGCCCAGCATGGCGGCGATCATGTCCAGCGTCTCGAAGTAGCCGAGCCCGTATCGTTGCGTCTCCGGGTCGATTTGTGTCACCCGCGCACGGGGTGGTTTGCCGAATCCGAGAACCCGCCATACCTCCCATACGGGATAGGTTGTGCAGTCCAACGTTTCGACGAGCTTGACGCTGTGCACCCGTCGGCATGCGCCGGTGAGGAAGCCGGCGACGACATTGATGAAGCCCGGCTCGAATCCGGTTCCCAGGAACGTCGCGCTTCCCTGTCGCGCCGCGTCCTCGAGCGCCGGCAGTTCGGTTGGGTGATGCGTGCCGGTCAGGAAGTCTCCCGTGGTGACGACGTTGATGCCGGCGCGCAGCATGCGCAGCACCAGTTCGTAGTCGATGACGCGGGGGAGGTAATTCACGCAATCCGGCCGAAGCTCGATCAAGGCGTCGACGTCGGCGGTTGCGGCAACACCGACCGGGGCTCGGTCGGCCAGCACACCCGCGTCGCGACCCACCTTGTCCGGACCGAAGGCATGGACGCCCACCACGTCGAAGTCGTCGCGGTCAAGCAGCGCGCCCAGCGCTCGGCTGCCGATGTTGCCGGTCGACCACTGAACGACTCGATATGGCGCCATTCCCAGACCCTAATCATCGGCCTCGGAAATTCTCAGAGCGGTTCGATATCCAACCAGTGATCGATGTCGAATTGGTCGCCGGCGGTGCGGATGGTTGCACCGCCGCGCCCCGGATAGTGCGCGGGTATTACGGCGGCCTTTGCTTTTGCGGCCTCGGTGAGTATTCGGCGACGGGTGACGGCGGACGCGGTGGCATCCACGTCAAAAGCACAGGCATCGTCCGGTCGACGCAGCTGCAGGGGGCTGTGGGTGAGATCGCCGACGAAGACAGCTGGCTGACCCGTATCCAGCCAGAGCACCGAGGAGCCGGGGGTGTGCCCGGGGGCGGGCCGCAGCCGCAGCGACTGGCTTATCTGGTAGTCGTCTGCCCACTGGACGAGCTGTCCTGCGTCGTTGATGGGCAACACACTGTCCGCGAACACCAACTGGTCACCGCGCTGCTGGGCGGCTTCCTGTTCGGTACGCGGCGATTGCCTCGCTGCGGATCCGTCCGGTTGAAAGTGGCGATAGTCGGCGGCCTGCACCAGATATCGGGCGTTGGGAAACGTTGGTACCCAGCTGTCCCGGGAATCGCCGTCCAGCATGGTGTTCCACCCGACGTGATCGGAGTGAATGTGGGTGTTGATCACCACGTCCACGGCGCTGCGCTCGACGCCCGCCGAGCGCAATGCGGCCAGGAACTCGGTGTTCAGGTGATCCAGCGGTGGCATGTGTGGGCGTGGGCGGTCATTGCCGATACCTGTGTCGACGACGACGGTCAGGCCGTCGACCTCGATGACCCAGCTTTGGATTGCGATGTGCAACTGGTCGGTGTCGGGGTCAAAGAATTCTGGGACCAGCAGGTCGGCATTGTCCCGCCAGCCCGACGGTGGCGTCTGGGGGAACGCGCGGATGCCCAAGTCGAACCGCAGTTCCACAACGCGCGTCAAGCTCGCGTGACCGAGCTGGACGGCGTTGATCACGTATTGGCGCGCAGGTAGCTGTAGACGCTGGCGAAGTTGCGGTTGACTTCCTCGGGAATGGCCACCGGGCCACCGAGAGCGCGTGCGCCCCAGACGATTTGGGCGGTGCGCTCCACTAGCGCGGTGATGTGCATGACCTTGTCGGGGCGAGGCCCGACGGCGACCAGGCCGTGGTTGGCGATCAGGGCGGCGCCGCGCCCTTCCAAGGCCTTGACCGCGTTGGCCCCGACGTCGGGCGTGCCGGACGCGGCGTAATCGGCGCACCGCACGTCCCCGCCGCAGTACACGGCGAACTCGTCGATGCATGCGGGAATCGGCTGATGCGCGATCGCGAACATCGTCGCCCATACCGGATGACTGTGAATGACGCTGCCGATATCGTCGAACGCCTCGTAGCAGGCCAGGTGCAGCTTCGATTCCGTCGACGGCATGCGACCGTCCTTGGCTTGCAGCACACCGCCGTCCGGGTCGACCAGCACGAGATCCTCGAGCACCATGTCGGCGTAGTCGACCGACGACGGTGTGACGACGATGTTGCCGTCGGAGCGTCGCGCCGAGATATTGCCGGCCGTGCCCTCGACCAGGCCGCGGCGCAGCATGTCCTTGGCCGCAGCCAGCACCGCGGCCTCGGCATTAGCCACCGATTTCCCAAATGTCACGGCCCTAGCACCTCCGGGTTGACGATATAAGCAGGCGTCTTGCCGCTCAGCAGCGCTTCCAGATCGTCGGCGACCATCTGTGCCTGCCGAGCCTCAGTGTTCCACGTGGCCCCGCCGATGTGAGGCGTCAGCACGACATTGGGCATGCCTACCAAGGGGTGATCGACCGGCAGCCATTCACCGACGAAGTGGTCCAGGCCGGCGGCGGACACCTTGCCGGCGCGCAGCGCCTCGACGAGCGCATCGGTGTCGTGCAGCTGGGCCCGGGCGGTGTTGAGGAAGACGACGCCGTCGCGCATGGCCGCGAACTGTTCGGCGCCGATCATCCCGACGGTGTCGTCGGTGACCGGTGCGTGCATTGAGACGATGTCAGCCTCGCCGATCAGCTCGTCGAGGCTGTGCTGGGCTTCGTCGTGGTACGGGTCGTACGCGATGACCCGCAGGCCCAGCCCGGACAGCCGCCACCGCAGCGCGCGACCGACGGCGCCGAGGCCCACCAGCCCCGCCGTGCGGCCGGCGATCTCCCAGCCGCGGAACCGCTGATACGGGATGATGCCGTCGCGGAATATGTTGCCGCTGCGCACATCCCCGTCCGCGGTCACCAGGTGGCGGGTGGCAGCCAGCAGCAGCGCGACTGCCATCTCGGCGACCGCGTCGGCGTTGCGCGCCGGCGCATTGAGCACCGGGATGCCGGCGGCGGTGGCGGCGGCGATGTCAACGTTGTTGGGGTCCCCGCGGGTGGACGCTATGACCCGCAAACCCAGCTCAAAGACCGGGCCGCCGACCGAGTCACTCTCCACCACAACGACATCGGCGGATTCGGCGGTGATCCGCTCGGCCAGCTGCTCGGCGGTGTAGATCCGCAGCGGACTCTGATCGATCCAAGGGTCGTACACCACCTCGGCCAGCTCTTTCAGCTTGTCGAACCCTGGTCCACGTAGCGGGGCGGTCACCAGGGCACGCGGTCTTGACGTCACGAGTGCCAATGCTGGCGTACGGTGACGCCCGTGTCACGCACCAATGTCACAAGCGACGACGTCACAATCGGCATCGACATCGGCACCACCGCGGTCAAAGCGGTAGCCGCCGACCGGGACGGTCGGGTGACCGCGCGGGTGCGGATCCCGCATCAGCTGAAGGTGCCGGCCGCCGACCTGCTCGAGCACGACGCCGATGAGGCGTGGCGGCGGGGTCCGCTCGCGGCACTGGACCAGCTGGGCGTTACGGACGCGCGCGCCGTGGCCGTAGCGGCGATGGTGCCGTCCCTGACCGCCGTCGACGCTGCCGGCCGGCCGGTCACCCCGGGACTGCTGTACGGCGATGTCAGGGGCCGCGCGCCCGGCGCTGACAACCAGTTGCTCCCGGCGCTGGGTGAGGCTGCCGAGTTCCTGCGTTGGACGGCCGCCGAAGCGCCCGGCGCGGCCGGATACTGGGCCGCGCCGGCGGTGGCCAACTACGCACTGGCGGGCGAGGCGGCGATCGACGTCGCCACCGCCGCCACCGCGTTCCCCTTGTTCGACGGGACCGGCTGGAACTCGCCGGCATGCGCCGAGCGCGGCGCCACCGCCGAGCAGATGCCGCGGGTGGAGACGATCGGCACGGCGGTCGGCCAGGTGCAGGGGAGCGGCCCCGTGTTGGGGATCGGCGCCATCGACGCCATCTGCGAGCAGATCCTGGCCGGCGCCGATCGCGAGGGCGACGTGCTGGTGATGTGTGGCACCACGCTGATCGTGTGGGTCGTGATCGGCGGGGTGGGCGAGGCCCGGCAGGTGCCCGGCCTATGGACCATTCCGCACACCTCCGCCGGCAAGAGCCAAATAGGTGGCGCGAGCAATGCCGGCGGGCTGTTCCTGGGCTGGGTGGATCGCCTTGTGGCGCCGGGTGATCCAGAACAGGTCGATCCCCGGCGGGTGCCGGTGTGGTCGCCGTATATCCGCGGCGAACGCACCCCGTTCCACGATCCGGATCGCCGCGCCGTGCTCGATGCCCTGGACCTCACCCAGGACGCCGCCTCGGTGCGGCGGGCCGCCTATGAGGCCTCCGGCTTCGTGGTGCGTCAGCTCATCGAACTGAGCGGAGCGCCGGTGTCGCGCATCGTGGCCACCGGTGGCGGCACCCGGGTCCAGCCGTGGATGCAGGCCATCGCCGACGCGACCGGGCGGCCGGTGGAGGTTTCCGCCGTGGCCGAGGGCGCGGCACTGGGCGCGGCTTTCCTGGCCCGCATGGCGGTCGGCCTGGAATCGTCGATGAGCGACGCAGCCCGGTGGGCCGCCACCGAGCGCATCGTCGATCCCGATCCGGCGTGGGCGGCTGCGATCGACGACCGCTACCGACGGTTCCTGGAGCTGGGCGCCCGGCTGTCTCACCCCAGCTAGCGCGATTACTGCTGCTTCGTTCTAGGCTGGTGCCATGACCGACCACGACCGCACAGCCGTCCGCCGCGAGATCGCAGACGCACTGCTCAAAGCCCTTGAACGCCGACACGAGGTGGCCGACGTCGTGGTCGAATCCAAGAACAAGACGGCCGCCGTCGAGGCGATCGTGACGTTGCTGGACACGTCCCATGTCGCCGCCGAAGCGGTGATGGGCATGTCGTTCAACCAGCTCACGATTGACTCGCGTAAGAAGATCCTCGCCGAGCTCGACGACCTGAACAAACAGCTCAGCTTCACCCTCGGCGAGCGCCCGGCGAGTTCGGGCGAGAGCTTGGATCTTCGGCCCTTCTCCGCCGACAATGACCGCGACCTGTTCGCTGCGCGCACCGCCGAAATCAAGGAGGCTGGCGACGGATCCCGCGGCCCGGCGGGCAGCATCGACGACGAAATCCGCGCCGCGCTCAACCGCGTGTATCAGGAAGAGGCCGCATGGTTCGTCGCCGAGTGCTCCGGCGACAAAGTCGGCATGGTGTTCGGCGAACTCGTCGGTGGCGAGGTGAACGTGCGGATCTGGATTCACCCCGAACACCGTAGAGAAGGGTTACGGCACCGCCGCGTTGCGCGCATCGCGCTCGGAGATGGCCGGGTACTTTCCCGCCGTGCCGATGGTCGTCCGGGCGCCGGCCGCCCAACCCCCTAAGGGCTAACCGAGGACCGCGGACACGTACCTGATATCACCGAAGGCGACCATGGATGGCTGGTCGGGAAACTCGAATCCGTTCTCGGCGTACATCTCTGGCGTGCTGCGCGAGATCACCTGCCAACCGCGATCCGACAGGTAGGACACGACGTCATTGCGTTCGCCGTCGTAGACCAGGTCGGACCAGTTGAGGTTCAAGCCCATCCGGCGCCAGCGTTCGCTGATCTCGCGGCCCCGCTTTTGTATCCGATCGCGTATGTCCGGAATGTAGCCGGTCCCGACTCGGCTGCCGGCGGCGCTGAGTTCGGTGATGTTGTCGAATAAACGGTCTTGGGCGTCGGGCGGTAGATACCCCAGTAGCCCCTCCGCGATCCAGGCCGACGGCTGCGTCGGGTCAAATCCGCTGTCGCGCAAGGCGGCCGGCCAATCGTCGCGCAGGTCGATCCCCACCGCCCGGCGGTCGGCGGCCGGGGCTGCGCCCAGCCCGACCAAAGTGCTGGTCTTGAACTCGATCACCCGGGGTTGGTCGACCTCGTAGACCACGCTGCCGTCCGGCCACGCCAGCCGGTAGGCACGCGTGTCCAGCCCGGAGGCCAGGATGACGCACTGGCGTACGCCAGCGTGCGCGGCATCGAGAAGAAACGAATCGAAGAACCGGGTCCGTACCGCCATGCCTTCGCTGAGCCGCTTCGTGGTGAAGGCCGGATCGTCCTCGGCGACTTCGATTTCGCCGTTCATCATCCGGATGAAGGCGTCGACCCCGACGGCGCGCACCAGCGGCTCGGCGAAGGGGTCGTCGATCAGCGGGTTGGGGCCCTTGGAGGCCAGCGCGCGCCGGGCGGCCACCGCGGTGGCGGTGGCGCCCACGCTGGACGCCAAATCCCAGCTGTCGCCGTCAGATCGCTTGGTATCCGTGTTTGAGCTGTCAGTCATCGTGCTCCTATGCGCGTGTCGCGGTGAGGCTGACGATGTTGCGGAGCTGGGAGGTGTCGTCCTCGGGGAACACGCGGCCGTAGTCGGCGAACAAGTCTCGCCGCGGACGGGTGCTCACCTGCCAGCCCAGATCTTTCAGGTATTCGACGATGTCGTTACGGTCGCCGTCGAAGAACAGCCCCGACAGGTCGATGTCGCAACCCAGTTTGGCCCACCGCTGGTTGAATTGCCCCGCGCGTTCGCTCATCGTCGGGCCGCCGGGATCCTCGCCGTGGTACTCGGTGGCGATCCTGCTTCCGGGTGCGGACAGCGCGGTGATGTGGTCGAAGAGCCGGTCCTGCGCGTCGGGCGGGAGGTACATCAGCAGGCCCTCCGCGCTCCAGGCGGTTGGCTGCGTGTCGTCAAATCCGCTGTCGCGCAGGGCGGCCGGCCAGTCATCGCGCAGATCGATGCTCACCGTTCGCCGTTCGGCGGCCGGGGCGGCGGACAGCGACGACATCATGGCGCTCTTGAACTCGATGACCTTGGGCTGGTCGACCTCATACACCACGCTGCCGTTTGGCCACGACAACCGATAAGGCCGAGCGTCGAGGCCGGCGGCCAGAATCACGGCCTGGCGCACACCGTCGCGCGAGGCGTTCAGGAAGAAGTCGTCGAAGAAGCGGGTGCGCACCGCGATCGAATCGGTCTCGAGCTGCAAGTCCCGTTCGGCGTCATCGTGGGGCCGGGACGCAATCACGTCGCCGTCGACCAGCCGGACGAAGAAGTTGAGGCCGACCGCGCGCACCAAGGGCGCCGCGAACGGGTCATGGATGATCGGATTGGGCTCCGCGCTGGCCACTGCGCGCGCGGCGGCGACCATCGTGGCCGTGGCGCCGACGCTCGAGGCCAGGTCCCAGGTGTCCTGCTCAGTGCGTGTCATGGTGCTCCTGTTGAGCCGTCGAGGAAGCGGTTTCGATATTTAGCGAATGTAAAGACTCATCGGAAACTGTACCCGTTTTCCGCGGGTCTCCCTCGCGGCCCGCAAAGGGCCAGCGCACGCCAGCTGTTAGTCTCGTACACGGTTTATACGCGCACGGCCAAACAGGGCCGTATTGCTGCCTGCGGGTTGGGCGCGTGACGCAGGATCGACCCCCGGCTGCGCAGGAGGAACGAGTGCTTTCGGCTTTCATCTCATCGTTGCGGACAGTCGACCTGAGACGGAAGATCCTCTTCACGCTGGCCATCGTCATTCTCTACCGCGTCGGCGCCGCGCTACCGTCTCCCGGCGTCAACTTCAAGAACGTGCAGCAGTGCATCAAAGAGGCCACCGGCGGCGAAGCCGGACAGATCTACTCGCTGATCAACTTGTTCTCCGGCGGTGCGCTACTGAAGTTGACGGTGTTCGCGGTCGGCGTTATGCCCTACATCACCGCCAGCATCATCGTGCAGCTGCTCACCGTGGTCATTCCGCGCTTCGAGGAATTGCGCAAAGAGGGCCAATCGGGTCAGGCCAAGATGACGCAGTACACCCGTTATCTGGCGATCGCTCTGGCCGTCCTGCAGGCCACCAGCATCGTGGCGCTGGCGGCCAATGGCGGGCTGCTGCAGGGCTGCCAACAAGACATCATCGTCGACCAGAGCATCTTCACCCTGGTCGTCATCGTCCTGGTGATGACGGCCGGTGCTGCGCTGGTGATGTGGATGGGCGAGCTGATCACCGAACGGGGCATCGGCAACGGGATGTCGCTGCTGATCTTCACCGGCATCGCCGCGCGCATTCCGTCCGAAGGCAAGCAGATCCTGGACAGCCGCGGCGGGATGATCCTGGCCGCCGTCGGCGTGGCCGCGCTGATCATCATCGTCGGCGTGGTGTTCGTTGAGCAGGGGCAGCGCCGCATCCCGGTGCAGTACGCCAAGCGCATGGTTGGCCGGCGCATGTACGGCGGAACGTCGACCTATCTACCGCTGAAGGTCAACCAGGCCGGCGTCATCCCGGTCATCTTCGCGTCCTCGCTGATCTACATTCCGCATCTGATCACCCAGCTGGTCCGCAGCGGCTCGGGCGGGGTGGGCAATAGCTGGTGGGACAAGTTCGTCGGGACGTACCTGTCCGACCCCAGCGACCCGGTATACATCACCATCTACTTCGGGCTGATCATCTTCTTCACGTACTTCTACGTGTCGGTGACCTTCAACCCGGACGAACGCGCCGACGAGATGAAGAAGTTCGGCGGCTTCATTCCCGGCATTCGGCCCGGCAAGCCGACCGCCGACTATCTGCGCTATGTGCTGAGTCGGATCACCCTGCCGGGCTCGATCTACCTCGGCGTGATTGCGGTGCTGCCCAACATGTTCCTGCAGATCGGCGCCTCCGGCGGCGTCCAAAACTTGCCGTTTGGCGGTACAGCGGTTCTGATCATGATTGGCGTCGGTTTGGATACGGTCAAACAAATCGAGAGTCAGCTCATGCAGCGCAACTACGAAGGGTTCCTCAAGTGAAGATTGTTTTGCTTGGACCGCCGGGGGCGGGCAAAGGGACGCAGGCCGAAAGGCTTGCTGAGAAGCTGGGGATCCCGCAAATCTCTACCGGAGACCTGTTCCGGCAGAACATCGGCGACGGCACGAAACTGGGCCTAGAGGCCAAACGCTATCTGGACGCCGGTGACCTGGTACCGGCCGAGCTGACCAATGCGCTCGTCGACGACCGGCTGGACCATGACGACGCGGCCGACGGTTTCATCCTCGACGGGTATCCGCGCTCGGTGGAGCAGGCCAAGGCGCTGCACGAGATGCTCGAACGCCGGGGAACCGACCTCGACGCGGTACTGGAATTTCGGGTGGCCGAGGACGAGTTGTTCGACCGCCTCAAAGCGCGTGGCCGCGCCGACGACACCGAAGATGTCATCCGCAACCGGATGAAGGTCTACCGCGACGAGACCGCGCCGCTGCTCGAGTACTACAGCGGCGGACCACTGAAGACGGTCGACGCCGTCGGCAGCGTGGACGAGGTGTTCGCCCGCGCGCTGCGTGCGTTGGGGAAATAATCAGTTATGCGCACTCTGGCACGGCTCCGGGGTCGGCGAGTCGTGCCGCAGCGCACTGCGAGTGAACTCGAAGCGATGGCGGCGGCCGGTGCCGTGGTCGCTACCGCGCTGAAGGCCGTCTATGCGGCAGCGGGTCCCGGGGTGTCGACCCTGAGCCTCGATGAGATCGCCGAATCGGTGATCCGGGAAGCCGGCGCTATCCCGTCGTTCCTGGGCTACCACGGCTACCCCGCGTCCATCTGCGCGTCGGTCAACGACCGGGTGGTGCATGGCATCCCGTCCGCCGCGGAGACCCTCTCGACCGGTGACCTGGTGTCCATCGACTGCGGCGCCGTGCTGGACGGCTGGCACGGTGACGCGGCGATCAGCTTCGGCATCGGATCCCTGGACCCGGCCGACGAAGCGCTGTCGGACGCCACCAGGGAATCGCTGGAAGCCGGAATCGCCGCGATGGTTGTCGGCAACCGGCTGACCGACGTGGCGCACGCCATCGAACGCGGCACCCGGGCGGCCGAGGCCCGCTATGGGCGTGCGTTCGGGATCGTGCAGGGATATGGGGGGCACGGCATCGGCCGCCACATGCACATGGACCCCTTCCTCCCCAACGAGGGCGCGCCCGGCCGCGGCCCGGTGTTGGCCCCCGGGTCGGTGCTGGCCATTGAACCGATGCTGACGCTCGGTACCGGCAAAACAGTGGTGCTCGACGACGAATGGACGGTCACTACGGCCGACGGGTCACGTGCCGCACACTGGGAACACACCGTGGCCGTGACCGAGGACGGGCCCCGCATTCTGACGCAGGCCTGACGAAATTTCCCGGACTACCCGCACGCGTTGTGAACTAAACATCGATTTCACTCGTTTCACTAAGCGGAGGTGATCGAGTGGCTCGTGTAGCAGGTACTCGGGGGGCGTCCGGGGCTGCTGAAGCTGCTCTGATGAAGACGCTTTACGACGAGCACGCCGCGGTTTTATGGCGCTATGCGCTCCGGCTGACGGGCGACGCCAGCCAAGCCGAGGACGTCGTCCAGGAGACGCTGTTGCGGGCCTGGCAGCATCCGGAGGTGATTGGCGACACCGAGCGATCGGCACGGGCGTGGCTGTTCACCGTTGCCCGCAACATGATCATCGACGACCGGAGAAGCGCGCGGCACCGCAATGTCGTCGCTTCGACGGACGAGGAGGGCGCGCCCGAGCAGTCCACGCCCGACGAGGTGAACGCCGCGTTGGACCGGCTGCTGATCGCCGACGCGATGGCGCAGCTGTCCACCGAACACCGGGCCGTGATCGAGCGGTCCTATTACCGCGGATGGACCACCACACAGATCGCTACAGACCTACAGATCGCCGAGGGAACAGTGAAGTCGCGGCTACACTATGCCGTGCGGGCATTGCGACTCACTCTGCAGGAACTTGGGGTTACCCGATGACAGCGCAGCCCATCCAGCTGGTCATCGGCTCCGAATACTTGAAGGGTGACAGGAGATGAACGACATGAGGACGCCATTATGGGGAATGGGCCCGCCCGGGAGCCCCGGTAATCACGAGGTTTTGACCATGGATGACAACGACCGATACGCGACGTGGGACGCCGCGTACGTGTTGGGGTCACTGTCTGCCGCCGACCGCCGCGAATTCGAGACGCACATGGCCACCTGCGGGCGCTGCCGCGAGGCCGTCGGCGAGCTCGGTGGCATGCCGGCGCTGCTGTCCCGGCTCGACCGGGACGATGTTGTCGCGATCGACGGAGACGGGGCCGCTTCGAAGCCCGGATTCGCCCCAAGCGTGCTCCCGACGATGTCGCCGGAGTTGCTGCCGTCGTTGCTGGCAACGGTGCGCTGGCGCCGTCGCCGTACCCGCGTGGTGACCTGGGCAGCCTCGGCTGCCGCGGCCGCGGTGCTGGGCGTCGGTGTGTTCGTCGGCGTCGAGAGCCAGTCCTCGCCGGCCGCGCAGCAGGTGACCGCGTCCGCGCAGCCTATGTCACAGGTCGGGACGAACCTGCTGGCCTCGACGGTGTCGGTGTCCAGCCAGCATTGGGGGACGTTCATCAACCTGAAATGCGTCTGCCTGGCTCCGCTGACTGCTCACCATGACACGTTGGCGATGGTCGTGGTGGGTCGCGACGGCAGCCAAACCCGGCTGGCGACCTGGGTGGCCGATCCCGGCCACACCGCGACACCTGCCGGCAGCATTTCGACGCCGATCAATCAGATCGCGGCCGTGCAAATCGTTTCGGCTGAAACAGGCCAGGTTTTGCTGCAGCGATCGCTGTAACGCTTGTAACGCTGAAGCCGGCGGACTTGGGTGAACCTTAGCCGCTCGCTCGTCGTGTTAATTGCATGTCCAGAAAGCACCGAGTGGTCGACCACATCGTCGAGCATCTCGCGGCAATCGGAATCGACCACATCTTCGGAGTGGACGGCGCCAACATCGAGGATCTGTACGACGCGGCCCACTTCCACCCCGGCATCACCGCGGTGTTGGCCAAGCACGAGTTCTCCGCCGCCACGATGGCCGACGGGTACAGCCGCAGCGGGGCCGGACTGGGAGTGGTGGCCGCCACCTCGGGCGGCGGTGCGCTGAATCTCGTCGCCGGTTTGGGGGAAGCGCTGGCAAGCCGTGTTCCGGTGCTGGCTCTGGTCGGCCAAACCCCCTCCCCGTTGGACGGATTGGGTAGCTTTCAGGACACCAGCGGTCGCAACGGATCATTGGACGCCGAGGCGGTGTTTTCCGCTGTGTCGCTGTCCTGCGAGCGGGTGCTCGATCCAGCCGACATCGTGACCGCACTGCCCCGCGCCATCGCCGCCGCGCGCACCGGGGGTCCGGCAGTTTTATTGCTGCCCAAGGACATTCAGCAGAGCTACGTGGATGTCCCGGAGCGCCGGGCCCACCGGCTGGGCGGCGAGCCGCGGCTGATCGGCAATCCGGATGCGATCGCCGCAGTGCTCCGCAACGCGAACGGTCCGGTCACCATCATCGTGGGCGAGCAGGTGGCCCGGGACAATGCCCGGGTCGAGCTCGAGGCGCTGCGTGCGGTGTTGCGCGCGCGGGTGGCTACCGTTCCGGACGCCAAAGATACCGCGGGCACACCGGGTTGCGGTTCGTCGTCCGCGCTCGGGGTGACCGGCGTGATGGGACATCCGGGTGTGGCAGAAGCGGCGGCCGCCAGTGCCGTGTGTCTGGTGGTCGGCACCCGCCTGTCGGTCACCGCCCGCACCGGCCTGGACGACGTGTTGGCCAAGGTGCGGACGGTGTCCATCGGGTCGGCGCCGCCCTATGTTGCGTGCACCCACGTACACACCGACGACCTGCGTGGTTCGCTGCGCATGCTGACCCAGTCGTTGTCCGGCCGCGGACGGCCCGTAGGCCCGAGGGTGCCCGATGCGGTGCAGCACACCGAACTCAAGCCCCCGCCGTGCAGGGGCGCGGGTGTGCGGTACCGCGACGCGATGGCGGTACTGGACGGTACCCTGTCCGACGGGGTGGACGTGGTGGTCGACGCCGGTAATACCGGTGCGTCGGCGATTCACTACCTTCCGGCCCGGCGGGACGGCAGATTCGCAGTCGCGCTCGGCATGGGGGGCATGGGCTACAGCTTCGGGGCCGGCATCGGGATGGCGTTCGGTCGTGCCAACAGCGGGCGGGGCGACGGGCGCACGGTGGTGATCGCCGGGGACGGCGCGTTTTTCATGCACGGCATGGAGGTACACACCGCGGTGCACTACCGGCTGCCGGTGACGTTCGTGTTGTTCAACAACAACTCCCATGCCATGTGCGTGACCCGCGAGCAGTTGTTCTACGACGACCTCTACAGCTACAACCGATTCCGTTCCAGCCGGCTGGGCGCGGGTCTGGCGGCGATGTTCCCGAGCCTGACGTCCGTCGACGTCAGCGATCTCGATGGATTCGCCGCCGCGATGCGCGCTGCGCTGGACGTCGACGGCCCGTCGGTGGTCAGCGTGGAATGCGCTGCCGACGAAATCCCGCCGTTTGCACCGTTTCTCGCCGCCAGGCCGGCGAAAGCTACACCCCAGCCTGAGATGTCAACCGCACAGGAGGACAAGACCGATGTCGCTGCCAGCGCTTGAGGATATCCCCGGCCAAATCGACGGGGTGACTCGCATCGAAACCCACCCCCGGGAAAAGGCCACCCCGATCATCATGGAGCAGATGCGGTCGGTCTACCCGCACGACAAGGTTTTCGGGCAGTACTGCACCGTCAACGAGTACATCGACTGCCCGCCCGACGAGCTGTTCGACTACCTGGCCGACACCCGCAGCCTCGAGGAGTGGACTTACAGTCTGCGGGGTTTCACCCCTACCGACGAGCCGGGGCTGTGGCTGGCCTATGACCGGCTCGGCTCGGAGACGCAGATCTACACCCGCACCATCGCCAACGAACGGGCCCGCACCGTCGACTACCACTGCGCATGGGATCAGGGCAAGCACCTGTGGATGATCTACCTGATGCGCGTCATCGACGCTCAGGAGGTCCTCGACAAGCCGGGTTCCGTTGTGCTGTGGACCAATTGCCACCACCCGTTCTACGACAACAACCCGTATCCGGAAACGGCGCCGCCCGAACGCCCGGTGTGGGTCGGCGATTTCTGGGACATGTTCGGCGCCGGCCACGAGCTGGAAATGAAGAACCTCAAGGCAATTGCCGAGTATCGCCGCCTCCATGGTCTGCCGGTGACGCCGGACTGGATGCGCTGAGGACACCATGAGCCAAACACCTGTCAGTTTGACCGACGTCTCCACCTACCTGCCCGGCGAGCCGATCGGCGCGGAATACTACGCACAGTTCGCCGAGACCGATGAACTGCGCGACAACGTCATGTTCCGTGCGCCGGCGTTTCGTCATCACGTCGCGCCTGAGGAGAGCGCGATCGACATGATTGAGCGTGCCGCGCAGGGCCTGATCGAGCGGCACGGCGAGGATGTCGTCGCGGGTGCCGACGTGCTGATCACGCACACCCAGGTACCTGACATGGCGTTCTATGGCGAAGGCGGCGGCATCGCGCACCGGCTGGGCATGCGGCCCTCCTGGGTGCTCGACCTGAACAACGGTGGTTGCGCCGGATTTGTGTTGGCGCTCAATGTGGCTCGTCAGTTGCTGTCGTCAGGGGCTGGCCGCACCGCGCTGATCGCCATCGCACAAAACGCCGCCGGGCACGTCTTCGATCAAGAAGGTGTGCGCCGCAAAGCGCAGTCGGCCGTGCCCGGCGACGGCGCGGCGGTGGGCCTGGTCACGGTGGGCGATCAATCGCCCATTCTCGACATCGAGTGCCGCACCTATGGTGAATACGCTGGCGAGATGGTGCTGTCCCCAGACCCGCCCCGTAAGTGGTGGGCGGCCGGCAGGGGCGAGCTCTCCATTGGATTCACCGAAAGCAAAATCACCAAGGTGCTTGCCCGCGGCAACCGTCAGGTCCCCGAGGTCGCGTTAGCGGTGTGTCATCGAATCGGATTGCCCGCCAAGGACATCGACCTGCTTGTCACCAACCAACCCAACCGGGCGTTTCTGCGCAACTGGCGGGAGGCGCTCGAATTGCCCAAGGAACGTCATCGCGACACCTTCGACGAGTGCGGCAACCTGTTCGGTGCCGGAATCCCGATCAACCTGGATCACGCGATATCGGACGGTCAGGTGAAGGCCGGCGACGTGGTGATGATGGCAGGCTTCGCGCACGCCGGCGACTTCGCCGGAGCGGCGGCGGTGCGCTGGGGCGGTCGAAACTGATGCACCCCGCCGCGAGCCCCGCCGCCGCCGAGATCGACGGTTCGTTTCCCGCCGCGATCGATCCGTTTGCGTTGTCGCTCAATGAGAATCCCTTCCCACCGCTCCCGGGGGTGCGGTCGGCGTTGATTCGTTCGATCGATGCGGCCAACCGGTATCCGGAGTTTCTGCCCGAGCGGCTACGCAGCCTGATCGCCGGTCGTATCGGGCTACCGGACGACCGGGTGGTGCTGGGCGCCGGCGCGACCGGTGTGGTGCTGCAGGCCCTGCAGGCGCTGACCGTCCCCGGTGACGCCATCGCCTTCTCGTCGCCGACTTTCGACGGCTACCCGATCATCGCGCGGATGGCGCGGCTGAATCCGGTGACGGTGCCTCTGGACCAGCACGGCCTTAACGATCTCGACGGGCTGGGCGACGCCGCCATGACTGCGCGCGTAGTGGTGGTGTGCCGGCCGCACAACCCGACCGGCACGCTGGACCCGACGGCTGAGCTCATGCGATTCCTGCACCGGGTGCCACGCGACACCATCGTGTTGCTCGACGAGGCTTATATCGAATTTGCCGCACCCGAATACCGGATCGACGTTTCAGCGCTGACCGAACGCTTCCCCAACGTGGTGGTGGTGCGGACCTTCTCTAAGGCCTACGGGTTGGCTGGCTTGCGCATCGGTTATGGCCTGGCATCCGCGCGGCTGGCCGAGGCGCTGTGGACTCAGCAGCTGCCGTTTGGCATCGCGATCACCAGCTTGCTTGCGGTCGCAGCCTGCTATGACGCTGAATACCAACTGCTACAAAGGATCCGGCAGATCACTGCCGAGCGTCGCTACCTGCGGATGCGGTTGGGCGCCATGGGGATATACACCACCGACGCACACGCGAACTTCATTTTCCTGCCCTCGAGGGGTGGGCGGGGTGTGCGGGGTCGGCCGTGGAGTGAGGTGTTCGCAGACACCGGACTTCACATTCGGCACTACGCCGACGGCGCCGCACGAATCACGGTGGGCAGCCGCGAGTCCAGTGCGGCGGTGCTGTCTGGTTTAGCCGCGACGGTCGCGAGCTGAACTCCGCCGTTCAAGCCCGGCTTCCCCTGCGGAGGGGACAGGGGAAGCCGGGCGCCCATCTCTACCGCAAGTGCGGTAAGAAAGGGCGTGGACCCGGACAAGAAACGCGACCCCATCGATGCGGCGCGCTCGAATTGGGAACGTGCTGGGTGGGGTGAGGTGTCGCAGGGCATGGTGGCGGTGACATCGGTGATGCGTGCACACCAGATCCTGCTGGCCCGCGTCGAGAGCGCGTTGCGTCCCTACGACCTGAGCTTCTCTCGCTACGAATTGCTGCGGCTGCTGGCGTTCAGCCGGGCCGGGGCGTTGCCGATCACCAAAGCCTCTGACCGCTTACAGGTGCACGTCACCAGCGTTACGCACGCCATCCGCCGACTCGAGGCCGACGGGCTGGTGCACCGCGTGCCGCACCCAACCGACGGGCGCACGACGCTGGTGCAGATCACCGACCTCGGCCGCTCGACAGTCGAGGACGCCACGGTGACGCTCAACGAGCAGGTGTTTAGCGACATCGGGATTTCCGTTGACGAGTCGCAGGCTCTGGTGTCGTCCATCGAAACGTTGCGGCGCAACGCGGGCGACTTCTGAACTGGTCCTTAGCAACCACATCTGCCCCAGCGGTCCCGGCTCCGAACGCACATACCTTTTTGCCGGGTAAAACGACGCACCCGACCCTTTCTGTGGCGCGTGGGACTGAGGAGGTCCGGCCGCTCTAACCGTTGCGCAGCATCTCGATGACCGCACTGAAGTCCTTGTCGGCGTGGGAGGCATCGGACGCGATGAACTCAGCGTAGATCTCCGCGGCGTGACTGCCCAGCGGCGCGGGCGAACCGGTCGCGTTCACCGCATCCATCGCCAACCCCAAGTCCTTGTTCATCAGCGCGGTCGCGAAGCCGGGCTTGAAGTCGTTGTTGGCCGGTGAGGTCGGCACCGGACCCGGCACCGGGCAATTGGTGTGCACCGCCCAGCAATTGCCCGTAGCGCCGGTGATGACGTCGAACAACGACTGCGCGGACAACCCAAGCTTTTCGGCCAGCACGAACGCCTCGCCCACTGCGATCTGCTGTACCGCCAGCACCATGTTGTTGCACACCTTGGCGGACTGCCCCGCGCCGGCCGCGCCGCAGTGAATGATCTTGCCCGCCATCGGTTCCAGGACGGGCCGCGCACGCTGCACCGCGTCCTCGTCGCCGCCCACCATGAACGCCAGCGTGCCCGCCACGGCGCCCTTCACCCCGCCGGACACCGGCGCGTCGAGTTGCGGCAGGCTGTGCGACCCGGCCAGCGCGTGCACCTCGCGGGCGTCGTTGACCGAAATCGTGGAGCTGTCGATCAATAGCGCATCGGGTCGTGCGGCGGGCAGGATGTCGGCATAGCAGCGTCTGACGATGTCGCCGTTCGGCAGCATCGTGATGACCACGTCGGCTTCGGCAACCGCCTCGGCCGCGGAGTCGAACACCTGGGTGCCGCCGGCGACCGCCGCGGCGGCCGCAGCGGGCACCGGGTCGAACCCGCGCACGGTATGCCCGGCGGTGACCAGGTTCGCCGACATCGGGCCGCCCATGTTGCCCAGCCCCAGGAACGCGATCGTGAGAGACATCGTCAACCGCCTATACGGTCGTTCTGAACCGTGCGGCCTCGGCGCGACCGATGACCACTCGCATAATTTCGTTGGTGCCTTCCAGGATCCGATGCACCCGCAGATCGCGAACGATCTTTTCCAGACCGTACTCGCGCAGGTAGCCGTAGCCGCCGTGCAGCTGCAGCGCCTTGTCCGCGACCTCGAAGCACGTGTCGGTGACGTAGCGCTTGGCCATCGCGCAGAGCTCGACCTTGTCGGGGTCGTCGGTGTCGAGCGCACTCGCCGCCCGCCACAACAACATTCGCGACGTCTCGAGCCCGGTCGCCATGTCGGCCAGGGTGAACCGAATTGTGGGCTCGTCGAGCAGGGCAGAACCGAAGGCTTCTCGCTCGCGAACGTAGGCGCCAGCCTTATTGAACGCCGACTGCGCACCGCCCAGCGAGCAGGCCGCGATGTTGAGCCGGCCGCCGTTGAGGCCCTTCATGGCGATGCCGAAGCCTGTGCCCTCGCCGTCTGCCCCGCCCAGCATCGCGTCGGCGGGTACCCGCACCCCTTCCAGAATCACCTGTGCGGTGGGTTGCGAATGCCAGCCCATCTTCTCCTCGAGTGCGCCGAAACTCAGCCCCGGAGTGCCCTTTTCGATGATGAACGCCGATATGCCGCGCGGGCCCGGATTTTCGGCACCGCCGGTCCTGGCCATCACCACGTAGACGTCAGAGGCTCCCGCGCCGGAGATGAACTGTTTGACGCCGTCGAGCACATAGTCGCCGCCCTCCTTGACGGCGCGGGTGCTCAGCGCGCTCGCGTCGGATCCGGCGCCCGGCTCGGTCAGGCAGTAGCTGGCGATGGCGTCCATGGGCGCCAGCCGCGGGATCCATCCCTTGCGCTGTTCGTCGGTGCCGAAGGAGTCGATCATCCACGCGCACATATTGTGGATGGACAGGAACGCCGCGATGACGGGGTCTGCGATGGCCAACTGCTCGAAGATCCGCACCCCGTCCAGACGGCGCAGCCCGCTGCCGCCGACGTCGTCGCGGCAATAGATGGCCGCCATGCCCAGCTCGGCGGCCTCGCGCAACACGTCGACCGGAAAATGCTTGCTGGCATCCCATTCCAAGGCGTGCGGGGCAAGCCGTTTGGCGGCGAACGCGGCCGCCGTCTCGGTGATGACGCGCTCGTCGTCGTCGAGGGTATACATGCTCAAACCTGCTAATCCATTGTCGGGATGACGAACTCGGCGCCGTCCTTGATCCCGGACGGCCAGCGCGACGTGACGGTCTTGACCTTGGTGTAGAACTGGATCGACGCCGGACCGTGCTGGTTGAGGTCGCCGAAACCGGAGCGCTTCCAGCCGCCGAAGGTGTGGTAGGCCACCGGCACCGGGATCGGCACGTTCACACCGACCATGCCGACCTGCACCCGGGACACGAAGTCGCGGGCGGCGTCGCCGTCGCGTGTGAAGACCGCGACGCCGTTGCCGTATTCGTGCTCGGACGGCAGCCTCAAGGCTTCCTCGTAGTCATGGGCGCGCACGATGCACAGCACAGGTCCGAAGATCTCGTCGGTGTAGATCGACATCTCGGGGGTGACGTGGTCGAACAAGGTCGGGCCGATGAAGAAGCCACCCTCCAGGTTGGCATCACCGAACGTCAGGTCGTCGCTGGCCCGGTCGCGGCCGTCGACGACGAGTTCGGCGCCGGCTTCCACGCCCTGGCCGATGTAGTCGCGTACCCGCGCCAGGGCGGCCTCGGTGACCAGTGGGCCGTAGTCGGCCTTGGAGTCCAGGCTGTGGCCGACCCGGAGATTGTTGATGCGCTCAACGAGCCTGGCGCGCAGCCGATCCGCGGTCTGATCGCCGACCGGAACCGCGACGCTGATCGCCATGCAACGTTCGCCCGCGCTGCCGTAGCCCGCGCCGATCAGCGCGTCGACCGCCTGGTCCAGGTCGGCGTCGGGCATCACGATCATGTGGTTCTTGGCTCCGCCGAAGCACTGTGAGCGCTTGTCGGTGGCAGCGGCCGTGGAGTAGATGTAGTGAGCGATGTCGGAGCTGCCGACGAAGCCGACGGCCTTGATGTCCGGGTGGTGCAGGATGGCGTCGACGGCTTCCTTGTCGCCGTGCACGACCTGGAACACGCCCGCGGGCAGTCCCGCTTCGAGGAACAGCTCGGCCAGGCGCACCGGAACCGACGGGTCGCGCTCACTTGGCTTGAGTAGGAACGCGTTTCCGCATGCGAGGGCAGGGCCGGCCTTCCACAGCGGGATCATCGCCGGGAAGTTGAACGGGGTGATGCCGGCGACCACACCCAGCGGCTGGCGCAGCGAGTAGACATCGATGCCTGGCCCGGCGCCTTCGCTGTACTCGCCCTTGAGTAGGTGCGGGATCCCGACGCAGAATTCGATGACTTCGATGCCGCGCTGGATGTCGCCCTGCGCGTCGGCCAGCGTCTTGCCGTGCTCAATGGACAGCAGTTCGGCGAGCTCGGCGATGTTTTCGTTGACCAGGTCGACGAACCGCATCAGCACGCGGGCGCGGCGCTGCGGATTCCACGCGGCCCAGCCCTTTTGGGCATCGACGGCCGATGCCACCGCGGCGTCGATGTCCGCCTTGCCGGCCATCGGAACCTGGGCCTGCACCTCTCCGGTGCTGGGGTTGAAGACGTCAGCGGTGCGGGTGGACTGACCGGCGGTGCGCTGCCCGTCGATGAAGTGCGGAATCTGTCTCGTCATGCCTGTTCCTAATGAATGTTGATCGTGGAGGTTGCACCAAGATTACTTGCATATCCTAGTAACTTTGCGCCCGGCTTTGCAAGGTCGCCGAGGGCGATCCGCCCATTGGACGCGCCGGCCGAATCGACCGCCACCATATCTAATGCCGTAATGCCTGGTAAACGGCGGATCCCGCCGCGACGGGATTGTCCCGGCTGAACCGCAAGGGGGTCTGGACCGTGTCACTGCTGAGGCCGAGATCCTCGGCACCGAACATGACAGGAGATCGCGGATGACTACAGAGACCCGGGGCAACCCCGACGCCGTTGTCATCGGCGCGGGGCCCGCCGGTCTGGCTGTCGCGCGCGAACTCGATCATCAGCATGGCGTCAAGGCGCTGGTTCTCGACCGCGCGGCGGCCCCGGCGATTTCGTGGCGCACGCGCTATGACAACTTCCGGCTCAACACCAGTGGGTTCTTGTCGCACCTTCCCGGACAGCGGATTCCCTTGAACGCCGGCCGTTGGCCGACCAAGGAGGACATGGTCCGCTATTTCGATCGCTACGTTCAGCGACAGCACATCGCGCTGAAGCTGGGATGCGAAGTCCACCGCGTCGACCGGGCCGGGGGAGTCTGGCAACTTGACACGTCGTCGGGTGTAATCCGAACCCCGGCAATCGTTCTCGCCACAGGCAACTACAGCGCACCCACCATCCCTTCGTGGCCTGGGCTCAGTCGCTTCAACGGCGAGATTGTTCACTCCGCGGATTTCACCAACGCTTGGCCGTACCGCGGCCGCGACGTACTGGTTGTTGGCGCGGGCAATTCGGCCGCCGACATCGCCGTTCAGCTCGCTAACGATGGCGCGCGACGGATCTGGCTTGCGGTGCGCACACCTCCGCACCTGGTGCGGCGGGCGATGGGACCGGTTCCATCGGATATCTTCCTAGAGCTGTCCGCGAGAGTCCCCGCGCGCATGATCGATCCGCTGATCGCGCGGATGATCCGCCTGATGTGGGGTGGTGACCTGTCGGCCTACGGCTTCCAGCGGCCGCCACTCGGGCTGAAGGCGACGGTGGAGACACGCGGTCGTATCCCGACGCTCGCCGATGAGCTCATCGATGCTGTGAGGATGGGCCGGGTCGAGGTCGTCGGGGCCGTCAAGGCGATCGAGTCCGCTGGCGTGATCCTCGCCGACGGGACATCCGTAGCGCCGCAGGTGATCATCGCGGCTACCGGTTTCGACACGAATCTCGACGGGTTGGTTGGACATCTCGGAGTCCTCGACGAGCACGGCAACCCGTGCGGCGGCTTTGCCTCGCATGTCGGCGACGGAATGTTCGCGATCGGGTACGGCATTCCGCCCAATGGGCCACTGCGGGCGATCCGCATCAACGCGACGCCATTGGCCCGGGAAGTCGCCGGCTATCTCGAGCGCATTGGTCCATGGCGGCAACTCCGCGCGTTAGACGACGATGTCTCCTTGGCGGTACCCGCCGGGACGGCTCGCGTGAAAAGCAAAGGGATATAATGATTTTACTCTCCACCGCAAAGACCTTCCACCGCGGCGCACACGGCTACGAAGCGGCCCGCCGGGCAACGGTGTGGAATGGCCTTCTGCCGGAACGATTTCCCGATGTGATCGTCCAGGCGCACGACGCCGACGACGTGGTCGCGGCGATCCGTTATGCGCGGGCCAACGGGTATCAGGTAGGCGTACGGTCGGGCGGCCACAGCTGGGTGGCCAGTCATCTGCGCGATGGCGGCCTGCTGCTCGACGTCAGCCGCCTCGATCACTGCGTTGTCGAACCCGATCGGATGACCGCAGATGTCGGGCCGGGCAAGGTGGCCAGCGTCTTTGCGGCAGAATTGGACGCACAAGGGCTGTTCTTTCCCTCCGGCCACTGCGAAGGGATTTGCCTCGGTGGGTATCTGTTGCAGGGCGGATACGGCTGGAACAGTCCGGTGCTCGGGCCGGCGTGCGAGAGCGTGCTCGGAGTGGAGGTCGTCACCGCCGACGGGGAGCAGATCTACTGCGACCCCGAAAACCATGCAGACATGTATTGGGCGGCCCGCGGCTCCGGCCCGGGCTTCTTCGGTGTGGTCACCTCCTTCAGACTGCGGGTTTATCCACGCCCGGCGGTCTGGGGCACCTGCCTGTACATGTACCCGATCGAGGTCGCCGACGAGGTGTTCACCTGGGCACGCTCGATCGTTTCCGAGCTCGACGACCGGGTCGAGCTGCAGATCCACACCGGGCGCAGCTTTCCGGGATCCGGGCTAGACCAACCCGGCATCACGATCGCCTGCCCGGTATTCGCCGACTCGGAGGAGGAGGCGGCGAAAGCCCTTGCTCCGCTGGGAACTTGCCCGGTTATCGACAAAGCGATCGTCAGTCTTCCTTATACGCCAACAACCTTGGTTAATTGGTATACCGCCGTGATGGCCAGCTACCCGAAGGGGCACCGGTACATCGCCGACAACATGTTCACGTCGGCTTCCGCCGAAGAATTATTGCCGGGCATCCGCAACATCATTGAAACCATGCCGCCGCACCCGTCGCACTTCATTTTCACGGGCTGGAAGACTTCCCCGGAGCGCGCGGGCATGGTGTACGGCGTGGAAGACGAGATCTACCTGGCGCTCTACACCATCTGGCAGGATCCGGCCGACGACGAAAAGTATCGCGACTGGGCCGCGTCCAGCATGGCGGCGATGTCCCACTTGTCGACGGGCATCTCGCTCGCCGACGAAAATCTCTGCCGGCGTCCGGCGCGATTCATCGCCGAATCGAACATGGCGCGCCTCGATAAGGTGCGGTCGGCGTACGACCCGGATGGTCGATTCCACAGCTGGTTGGGCGGCGTCTGACCGCTGGCGGCGTGCCGCTGAGCTAACCGTGGCGGTGCGCCGCGGGTGAACCAAACAGGCGTTTCTATCGTTTCATAGGCAAGGGCGATTCAGAGTCAGTCGCCGCAACAGAAATCGTCGACGAGAGCCGCACTGACGGGCCCGCGATGATGCTCTGCCGACTATCCGAACGGGAGCCGGCCACAAAATATCTTATGCGCCAGGGAAAATGGGGATTACACGATGATGCCGCTATGGCGGCCCGGGACGCCGGACGGTGGCGTAGCCGGGCATGACGAGTACACGATGTGGGATGCCGCATACGTGCTGGGGTCGCTGTCGTCCGCCGAACGGCGGGAATTCGAAGCACACATGACCGGTTGCCCGCTGTGCCGCAGCGCCGTTGGCGAGCTCACCGGCTTGCCGGCCCTGCTGTCGCGGCTGGATCGCGACGAGTTGGCAAGCATCGACTTAGAGATTGACTGTGCCGACCGCAATGGCATAGAACGGTTGCTGCCTGCTGAGTTGCTGCCGTCCTTGCTGGCCAAGGTGAGCTGGCGACGGCGCCGGTCCCGCATCGTGACTTGGACGGCCGGAGCCGCCGCAGCCGCGGTGCTGGCAGTCGGCCTGTTGGTCGGCGTTGCGGGCCATTCTCCGACGTCCGTGCCCACGCCGCCGCAGGCGAGCACGTCGGTTGAGCCGATGGTGCAGGTCGGGACCAACAGGCTGGCCTCGACCGTCTCGCTCAGCCGCCAGCAGTGGGGAACGTTCATCTCGATGAACTGCGTCTGCCTGGCCCCAATGAATGCCCATCGCGACACACTGGCGATGGTTGTGGTAGGTCGTGACGGTAGTCACACCCGGACGGCAACCTGGGTGGCCAATCCGGGCCACACGGCGACACCCGCAGGAAGCATTTCGACGCCTGTCGATCAAATCGCTTCTGTGCAGGTGGTTTCCGCCGACGACGGCCAGGTGCTCCTTGAGCGTTCACTGTGAATCTCCCCCCGGGGTGAACGAATGCCGCACGCAGGCCGTGGTACCAGCATCGACACAAGTTAGGTGAGCAGATGCGCAGGCAACACAGGGTGGTCGACCATATCGTCGAGCACCTCGCAGCAATCGACAGCGATTACATATTCGGTGTCGATGGTGCCAACATCGAAGATCTCTACGACGCAGCACATTTCAGTTCGGGCATCACCGCGGTGTTGGCCAAGCACGAGTTTTCCGCGGCCACGATGGCCGACGGTTACAGCCGCAGCGGCGCCGGTTTGGGGGTAGTGGCGGCGACCTCTGGCGGGGGCGCACTCAATCTCATTCCGGGACTTGGGGAATCATTCGCCAGCCGGGTGCCGGTGTTGGCATTGGTGGGTCAGCCTGCGACCACGATGGATGGTCAAGGCAGCTTTCAGGACACCAGTGGTCGCAACGGTTCATTGAACGCCGAGGCGTTGTTTTCTGCAGTGTCCGTCTTCTGCCGGCGGGTGTTGACGCCTTCCGACATTATTTCCGCGCTGCCCAGCGCCATAGCGGCAGCGCGCACCGGCGGTCCAGCAGTATTGTTGCTGCCCAAGGATATTCAGCAGGCGAAGATCGACGTCAACGGCTGCGGTGGGAATGACCGGCCTGACTTCGAGCGCCCGAGAGCGCGCATCGGTGCTCCCCATGCGATCGTGCGCGCACTGCGGCAGGCGAACGGACCTATCACAATCATCGCCGGCGAGCAGGTGGCTCGCGATGACGCCCGGTCCGAACTCGAGGAGCTGCGGGCGCTGCTGCGCGCGCAGGTGGCATGTGTGCCCGACGCCAAAGATGTTGCCGGTACGCCAGGATCAGGTTCGTCGTCAGCCCTCGGTGTGACCGGTGTGATGGGCCATCCCGGTGTGGCCGATGCGGTGGCAGCGAGCGCCGTGTGCCTGGTGGTCGGCACCCGACTGTCGGTGACCGCGCGCGCCGGCCTCGACGATGCGCTCGCGGCGGTGCGGACGGTATCGATCGGCGCGGCGCCGCCGTACCTGGCGTGCACGCATGTGCACACCGAAGATCTGCGCGGATCGCTGGCGATGCTGACCCGGGCGTTGTCCGGGCGCGGTCGGGCAAGAGGACTGCGCGTGCCCGATTTCGTGGCGGACGCCGAACTCAGCCCACCGGCGTTCGACGGTGCGGGTGTGCGCTACCGCGAAGCCATGGACGTGCTCGATCGCGTGTTGCCCGACGAAACCGACATCGTCGTCGACGCCGGCAACACCGGCGCAGCGGCGATCCATCAACTTCCCGTTCGACGAGACGGTCGGTTCGCCGTCGCACTCGGCATGGGCGGCATGGGCTACAGCTTCGGGGCCGGTATCGGGATGGCCTTCGGCCGTGCAATGAATCGCGGGCACCACGGGCTTAGCGAGCCGGGCCGGCGCACCGTGGTGATTGCGGGGGACGGCGCATTTTTCATGCACGGCATGGAGGTGCACACCGCGGTGCAGTACCGCCTTCCGATCACTTTCGTACTGTTCAACAACAACGCCCACGCCATGTGCGTCACCCGTGAGCAGCTGTTCTACGACGACCTCTACAGCTACAACCGGTTCACTCCCAGCCAGCTCGGGGCCGGTCTGGCGGCCATGTTCCCCGGGCTGTCGTCGATCGACGTGGCCGACATCGACGCCCTGCCCGAAGCGCTGAAACGGGCGATGGCCATCGACGGTCCGTCTGTGGTCAGCGTCGAGTGCTCCGCTGACGAAATCCCACCATTCGCAGCGTTTTTGAACAACAAACCCACTAATACCGTTGTCGAACAACAGATCACAACACCAAAGGAGAACCGATTTCATGTCTCTAGCAGCGCTTGAGGATATCGCCGTCCACAGCGGCACGACGCAGCCGATCGAGGGAGTGGTCCGCATCGAGACCTCGCCACTCGAGGAGACCGCACCGATGTTCATGGCCAAGATGCGGTCGGTGTACCCGCACGAAGAGGTATTCGGTCAGTACTGCACGGTCAACGACTATGTCGACTGCCCACCCGACGAGCTGTTCGAATACTTGGCTCACACCCGCAGCCTCGAGGAGTGGACCTACACCCTGCGTGACTTCACCGAGACTGAGGAGCCCGGGCTCTGGCTGGCCTACGACCGGTTGCTTCCGGACACCGAGATCTACACCCGCACGGTGGCCAACGCCGAGGCCCGCACCGTCGACTACCACTGCGCCTGGGACCAGGGCAAGCACCTGTGGATGATTTACCTGATGCGGGTCCTCGACGCGCAGGTGGTGCTCGGCAAGCCCGGTTCCGTTGTGCTGTGGACCAATTGCCGTCACCCGTTCTACGACGCCAACCCGTATCCCGAGGCCGCCCCGGCGGAGCGCACGGGCTGGGTGGGCGACTTCTGGGACATCTTCGGTGCCGGTCATGGGCTGGAGCTGAACAACCTCAAGTCAATCGCCGAGTACCGCCACCGTAATGGATTGCCGATCACGCCGGAGTGGATGAGTACATCATGAACCAACCCACCGTCAGTCTGACCGACGTTTCCACCTATCTGCCCGGCGAACCAGTCGGCGCCGACTACTACGCGCAGTTCGCCGGCTCGGACGACCTGGCGGCCAACCTGATGTTCCGCGCGCCGAAGTTCCGCCACCACGTCGGGCCGGACGAAACCGCGATCGACATGGTCGAGCGAGCCGCACAGGGCCTGATCGAGCGGCACGGCCAGGACGTCATTGCCAACGTGGACGTGCTGATCACGCATACCCAGGTGCCGGACATGGCGTTCTACGGCGAAGGCGGCGGTATCGCCCACCGTCTGGGCTTGCGGCCCTCCTGGGTGCTTGACCTGAACAACGGCGGGTGCGCCGCATTTGTTTTGGCGCTCAAAGTGGCCCGTCAATTGCTGGCGTCCGGACAGGGGCGCACGGCGCTGATCGCGGTCGCGCAAAACGCCGCGGGGCACGTCTTCGATCAGGAGGGCGTTCGCCGCAAGGCGCAGTCCGCAGTGCCCGGCGACGGCGCGGCGGTCGGCCTGGTGACGCTGTCCGACCAGTCACCCATTCTCGATATCGAGTGCCGCACCTACGGCGAATACGCCGGCGAGATGGTGCTGGCCTCGGATCCGCCTCGCAAGTGGTGGGCAGCCGGCGACAGTGAGCTATCCATCGGGTTCACCGAAACCAAGATCACCAAGGTGCTCGCTCGCGGAAATCAGCAAGTCCCTGAAGTGGCGCTTGCCGTCTGCGATCGAATCGCCATGTCGTCCAGGGACATCGACCTGCTGGTCACCAATCAGCCGAACCGGGTGTTCCTGCGCAACTGGCGCGAAGCGCTCGAAGTGCCCGACTCGAAACACGTCGACACGTTTGACGAATGCGGCAACCTGTTCGGCGCCGGCATCCCGATCAACCTGGATCGCGCGATATCTGACGGTCAGCTGAAGGCCGGCGACGTCGTGATGATGGCAGCCTTTGCGCACGCCGGCGATTTCGCGGGTGCGGCAGCGGTCCGCTGGGGCGGGCGGGGCTGATGATGCCACTGCTGGCCACAAGCCGCGAAACCGCGGAAATCTTCGAGGCGCTGCCGAGCGCGACCGATCCATTCGCATTGTCGCTCAACGAGAACCCGTTTCCGCCGTTGCCGGCGGTGCGCTCGGCACTGGTTCGCGCAATCGATGTCGCCAACCGGTATCCGGAGTTCCTGCCCGTACGGCTGCGCCGCTTGATCGCCAGCCACATCGGAGTCTGCGACGAGCAGGTCGTGCTGGGGGCCGGTGCCAGCGGGGTGGTGATGCAGGTCCTGCATGCGGTCACGCGGCCCGGTGATCGAATTGTCTTCAGCGAGCCAACTTTCGACGGGTATCCGATCTTCACCGAGATGGCGCGCTTGACATCGGTCACTGTCCCGCTCGACAAGCGTGGCCACCACAACCTGGGGGTAATGGCCGAAGCGGCGGCGGACGCCCGCGTCGTCGTCTTGTGTCGCCCGCACAATCCGACCGGCACCCTTGAACCCGTCGCGGATGTGCATCGATTCCTGCGGCGGGTGCCGAGCGACACGATCGTGCTGCTCGACGAGGCCTACATTGAGTTTGTCGCCCCCCAGCACCGCATCGACGGCCCGGACCTGATCCGGCGCTTTCCGAATGTCGTGGTGCTGCGCACCTTCTCGAAGGCCTACGGATTGGCCGGGCTTCGTATCGGGTACGGCTTCGCGTCACCAGAACTGGCAAGAACACTATGGGCGATGCAATTGCCGTTCGGCATGGGCATTACCGGCTTGGCCGCCGTGGCGGCGTCTTACGACGCCGAAGACCAGTTGCGGCAACGCATTCTGCGTATCACTGGTGAGCGAGATTACCTGTGCCGGCGGCTTCGGGCGATGGGTATCTACACCACCGATGGGCACGCCAACTTTGTTTACCTCCCAGCCGTCGGACGACCCTGGCGAGACGTATTCGACGCCGGTCTGAAGGCCCGCTACTACCCGGACGGTGCCGCTCGGATTACCGTCGGAAGCCGCGCGTCCACCCAAGCAGTGCTTGCCGCTGCGGCGAAGTGGCGTGCTGCCTAAATCGCGTTGCGTGCCGGGATGTCCGCGCGCAGGTGAACTTCCCGTCGCAGTCCTGCGTGGTACTAGTAGGAGGTTTGAGATGAATCCGGCACTGATGGTCTACTTTTCCACCGGCGCGACGTTCGTTGGACTTGGCCTGGTGAAGTTGCAAGCGCGACTTGAGCTATGGGCTTACGAACGCCACGCGGAGGACTGAAGTGAGCCGTCAATCGAAGCTGCTGCCAGTGTTGCAGAATGGTCGGTCGACTCGGTCGCTTCGGATCCTCGTCGTCGGCGCCGGTGTAGGCGGTATCTCCGTTGCGCGGGCATTGCTGCGCGACGGACATGACGTCACCGTCTTCGACCGCCGGCCGGATGTGAAGGCGGGTGGGGGCGCGGTGACCATCTGGTCCAACGGCGCGACGGTTCTTGAGCAGCTCGGGGTCGATATGGATGGAGCCGGGCAGCTGCTGTCCACCCTGCGGGTCATGACATCCACGGGTCGCCCAATTGCCACTTTGGACCTGGCTGCGATCGTGAATCGGCTAGGCGCACCGGTTCGGATGGTCCCGCGTCGAGTCCTGCTCGAACGGCTGCTGGAAGGCTTTCCGGCCGAACGCATCTGGTGCAACGCCCGTGCGGTCGGGGTGGTGAGTACGCAAGACGGAGTTCGGCTCGAGTTCGACGACGGCAGCTGGACCGAAGGAGATTTATTGATCGGTGCGGATGGCCTGCACTCAATGGTTCGAGACAGCGTCGGCGCGCAGTCCGCGCAGCCGACCGGCTGGTGCAGCTGGCAGGGACTAGTCACCCTTCCAGACGTCGTCGAAAAGCACGTCGCACAAATGATTATCGGCGAGCACGGAAATGTTGGGCTGTGGCCCGCTGGAGGTTCGGACGTCCAGTGGTGGTTCGACTTGCCGTGGTCGCGCGAATTCGTCAGACCGCAAAATCCGATCGAGATGATCCGGTCGAATTTCAAAGGATGGTCCGACTCGGTCGATCGAGTGCTCGCGACGCTGACCGACGAGGATCTGGCCCCCTCGCCATTCCCGCATTTTCGGCATCCGATCCCTGGCTCTGGTCAAGGAGCGGTGACGCTGCTTGGCGACGCGGCGCATACGATGCCGCCCACCCTGGCGCAAGGGACCAATCAGGCGCTGCTCGACACGATGGTGTTGCGCGAGGCGCTGTCGGATTTCGTCGATCTCCCGAGGGCCCTGCGCTGGTACGAGGACACCAGGCGACGCAAGGTCAAGGCTGTGTCCTGGGTGACCACGCAGCAAGTGTCCCGCAGCGAGTCCGCGCTGAGACCGGCGGCGATGATCCCGGACCGGCTCATGACCTGGGCACTGACAACGTTTCTGCGCTCGGTGAGTCATCGCCGGATATCCGCGGAGATCAACCGCGACCTCGGGGCCGCGACGACCACCGATCTTGTCGGTGCTACTGGATGCCCCTGAATGGACCTGAATGCGAGTGAATAAATTGAACAAGTCGACCCGCACGAGCCTTGAAGGTGAGGCGGTGTCTTCGACCGCTAGGACCAGCAGGGTGCCACCCGCCAAGCTGGCCCGCGTGGTCGAGTGGATTCGCCACTATCTGTATCGGCTAAATCAACGGCTGACACCCGCGCCGGCGGCAATGATGGAGATGATCATCGCCACCTGGACGTCGCAGGCAATCACCGTGGCCGCTCAACTCGGTGTCGCCGATGCGCTCAGCAACGGCCCGCTACCGATCGAGGAGCTGGCGGCTCGGGTGGGTGCGGACGCGGACGCGCTACGCCGGCTGCTGCGGGCTTTGATCAGCAAGGGCATCTTCGTTCATCGTCGGGACGGACGCTATGGGCTGAATTCCCTTGCCGGAACTCTGCGTTCGGACGCACCGATCTCGATGACGTGGGCTGCGCAGTTCTACGGGTCGGCCGAGCAGCGCGAACGCTGGACCCTGATGGTCGATTCGATCCGGACCGGCCGCACGGTGGTGCCGGCGTTGCGCGGCAAGGAGAGCTTCGACTACTTCGACGGGGAGCCTGAGCTTGCCGAGCTTTTCAACCAGACGATGACGAGTGTTTCGGAGCTGACAGACGGGCCGGTGGTCGCCGGTTACGATTTCAGCGCCTACCCCACGATAGTCGATGTGGGCGGTGGGCACGGCCCACTGCTGGCCGCCATCCTGGCGGGGGCGCCGGCTTCGCGGGGCGTTCTGTACGACCTGCCCGGCGTTGTTGCGAGCGCTCCAAGCCTGCTGCGCGAGCACAAAGTGGCCGACCGGGTGCGTATCGCGGAGGGGTCGTTTTTCGACAGCGTCCCGTCCGGTGGTGACGCCTACATCCTCAAGAACATCGTGCACGACTGGCCCGACGACAAGGCGGTGCAGATCCTGCGCAACGTTCGCAAGGCGGCCGGCCCCGGTGCCACGGTGTTGCTGGTCGAATTGGTCATCCCCAAACACAACCGTGACTTCCCGGGAAAATGGGTGGATCTGGAGATGCTGCTGAATTTGGGGGCCCGGGAACGCACTGCCGCCGAGTACCGAGAGCTGCTCAGCCAATCCGGGTTCCACATGACGCGGGTGGTGCACACCGCGTCACCCCTTAGCGTGGTCGAGGCCCGGGCGGCGTAACTGTAACCACCGTGAGCCGGCAAGTCGGGTTAGTCTTTGCCGGTATGTGGATAGGCGCGCGTGATGCTGGTAGCCCGCGACGCCACCTCAGCGCGGTGCGCCGCATCGTCGAATGCCGCCGCCACGTGTAACCCGAGCTGATATAGATCGGTAAAGGAGGCACGTGTCCAGAAACGAACCCGTCGGTCCGCGACAGCTGCGCGCGGTGCCCGATGACGGCTACCCGGACTGGGAGGCGGTCTATCAGGACAACGCGACCTGGGTGTACCGCACCCTGTTCGCGCGGGTCGGCAACCGGGCGGACGCCGAGGACCTCACCGCCGAGGTGTTCCTCGCCGCGCTGCGACCGCTGCGCCTCACCGCCAGCGTCGCCGAGGTGCGCGCCTACCTGCGGGCCACCGCCCGCACGGTGCTGGCGGCACACTGGCGCGAGACACTGGGACGTGAGATCACCTCGATCGACGACATCGAACAGCCACCCGAAAGTGAGGAAGCGATCAGCGTCGCACCCCAACGTGTCGCCCAGGTTCTCGACACGTTGCCGGACAACTACCGCCGAATTCTGGAACTGCGCTTCCTGGAAAGTAATTCGATCAAGGAGTCAGCCGCGGAACTCGGCGTCAGCGTGGCTAATGCGAAGGTGCTGCAACATCGCGCGCTCCGACTGGCAGCGCAGATCAATGATGGGGGCCAGCCATGAATGCCCGAGGATTGCGCAGATACGTCGACGATCTGCTCCGGGGTCGGCGCCCCAAGGCATTCCAGCCCGACGACTTCGAGGCGGCGCAGATCCGAACGGCGATCGAGCTGCGGGCGGCCCGGCCGGGTGACGACGCCCCGCGCCCGGAATTCCTCAACGATCTGCACGCCCGTCTCGCCCAGCAGATGACCGGTGCAACTGCGGAGGCCGTTCCCGCGCCGAGGCACAACGCGACGCGGCGCCAGGTGATGGTCGGGACGTCGGCCGCTGCGGCCGCCGCGGTCACGGCGGTGTCCGTCGATCGACTCCTCATCGGCGGGGGAACCGAAGCACCCGCCGGGTCCGGGCAGCTCACGCCCAATGACGGGCGTTGGATGCGCGTCGCGGCCAGTTCGGACGTGCCCGACGGCGTCATGCATCCTTTCGACCTTGGCTCGGTCAACGGATTCGTCCGGCGGGTCGACGGCAAGCCGGAAGCCGTATCCGGAGTGTGCACGCATCAAGGCTGCCGGTTGTGGTTCGACGCAGCCGACGACCGGCTGAACTGCCCATGCCACACAACGTCGTTCGCACCGAGCGGGCAGGTGCTCACCCACCAATTGCCGATCGCGCCAAAGCCATTGCCGAAGCTGATGGTTCGCGAAGCCAACGGGATGATCGAGGTGTTCGCCCCTGCCAGTCCTGTCGAGCCGGCGTAGGGCCTGCCAACGCGTCTCGACATCAGGATGGGTTTTCGTCCTCGGGAGAAACGGTGAGTTGTGCTGCGAGCATCTGCGGACGACGGATTCGATCGTCGCTTCGATCGTCGCCGCAAGGGTTGCGCTCACCGTCGACACCGCCTGAGTCCGGAATCGGATCAGACTCTCCCGCTGCGACTACTAAGCCAAAGTGGCGCAGCAGAATATAGAGATCGGTTGGCCAGATTGACCTACGGCGTGTAACCCACCGACCTATTACGTGGCATGACTGCTGCCATGCTCCGAAAACGTACCGCTGCCACCTTGGTGGTAGGCGTGCTGTCGCTGGCCGGATGTTCGGCCCCGCGGCCACCGACCGCTGCGCCCACGCCCTCCATGTCGATGCCCTCGATGTCGATCGCCGCACCGGCGGCGCCGGTGAGCGGCGACCAGATCAATATCGACAGCTTCGCATTTGTCCCCGCCACGCTGACCGTTCACGCCGGTAGCACCGTCACCTGGGCCAACCACGACGAAGAGCCCCACACGGTGGCCGCAAACGACGGGTCGTTCCGATCGCCAGGGATGGGGACGGGTGGCACGTTCTCGCATACCTTTTCCGCGGCTGGAACGTTCGATTACGTCTGCTCCATTCACCCGATGATGCACGGGACAGTGGTGGTGACGCCATGACTCGTGATCCCAACACCATGAGCCGCCGTCAGCTCATCCGGCACACGGCATGGTTCGGCGCCGCGGTCGGTTTCGCCGTCACCGGCGGCGAAGTCATCTCACACGTAGCCGGCGCTTCGGCCCAGCATGCCCAGGCCCGGCCCACCCTGCGTTTCGCCCAAGTCAGCGATAGCCACATCGGGTTCTCCGGGCCGGCAAATCCCAATGTCGCCAATACCTTTGGCCACGCGATCGATCGCGTCAACAACCTTGGCTACACACCGGATTTCGTGATCCACACCGGCGACATCACGCATCTAGCCAGCCCGGGCCAATTCGACCAGGCGAAGCAGATGATGAGCGGCTTGAAAACACCGCACGTCTTCACCGTGCCCGGCGAGCACGACTCGGTCGACGATGCGGGCCAAAAGTATCGCAGCGTTTTCGGCACCGGAAGCACCGGCGACGGGTGGTACAGCTTTGACATCGCCGGCGTGCATGTCATCGCGTTGGTCAACACCCTGAACCTGAAGAAGCTTGGGCACCTGGGCGTCGAGCAGTTGGAGTTCGTCGAGAAGGACGTCGCGCGCTTGTCGAACGACACGCCCATCATCGTGTTCAGCCACATACCGCTGTTCGCGATGTACCCGGACTGGGGCTGGGGCACCGACGATGCCGCCCAGGCACTGAGTTACCTGCGCCGGTTCGCCTCGGTCACCTGCCTCAACGGCCATGTCCACCAACTCTTTTCCAAGACGGAGGGCAACGTCACCTTTTACAGCGGGACGACTACCGCCTATCCGCTGCCTCATCCCGGCGACGGCCCGGCACCGAAGCCGGTCACCCTGCCCGCCGGACAGCTGACCGACGCGCTGGGCATCCGCGAGGTGAGCTATACGCACGGCGACCAGGCACTCGCATTGAAAGAACGGACGCTGCAATGAATTTCCTACTGCGCCTGGGCCTGGCGCTGTCCTTGGTCGTCAGCGCTGCCAGCCATGCCTACCTGTACATCCATGGCTACCAACACATCCCGAAGATCGGCACCGCGTTCCAAATCCAGGCCAGCATCTTTTTCGCACTGGCTGTATTGATCCTTGCCGGCGGACCAGGATGGCTGCGCTGGGTCGCTGCCGCCGGCGCCGGAGGTTCCCTGGTGGCTTTCGTCCTATCCAGGACGGTCGGACTTTTCGGCTTTACCGAATTCGGCTGGGAGCCATCGCCTTACGCCGCGAGCAGCGTCGTCGCCGAGGTGCTGACGGTGTTGCTGTGGGCGGGTGGCTTGGTCGGTTGGCGGGTGGCCGGCCGGGCCACGATCCGGGAAACCGGGTAGTCGTGCTCGCGACTTTTCGTCCAGTTGGGGCTAGACGACTTATCCGGTGAGTGCGTCCCAACAGCTTCATCGAGCCGTCGGGCGGTCTGCTCACCGGCGACACCGGCTTGGGCTGGCGGCTAACCGGCGGGGCAGGTGACGTCGACCGTGAAATCCTTGCTGATCTGCTGGCCCGAATTGTCGACGCCCGTGGCTGTGCCGGTGATCTTGTAATTGCTACCGGTCTTGACGGCGGTGGCGCTGTTGCCGGGGGCTCCCTCGGTGAAGCTCATGACAACCCCGTTGACGGTGCCGAGCCCGGCATTGTGGACCGCCGATCCGTCCTGCTCCAATCCGACGATGACGCCGGTGAGCATGTCGCCGATGGCGATGGAGAACTTGCCGTTCGTCATTGAGCACATCACCGAGCCACCGACGTTCTGGGGCTGACCGCCGAGGGTGACTTGTGGTTGTCCGGCGGCAGCGGGGCTGGCGTTGGCTGCGGCGGCCGCGGTACTCGAACTCGATGCCGCACCGGACACCGACGCCGTGCTCGACGACGGACCTGCGGCTTTGTTGTCGCCGGAGCAGCCCGCCATGCCCGCGACGATCGTCGCGGCGCCCACGGCGACCAACAGCTCACGCTTCACCGAGTTCTCCTTTAGCGGATCTGTCCGCGCAGACCGCCGATAAACGCCTGTGTCTCTTGCCAGGTGGGCAGGACGCCGGAGGCGCGTACTTCTTCGAAGCTGGGGGCCGCCGCATCGCGCTCGGACAGCGAGAGAACGGCGCCGTCGAGCACAGGCCAGTCGATTGCCAAGTCCGGATCCATGGCACAGATGGTGTGCTCGCGCTGGGGGCTGTATTCCGACGAGCACAGGTACATCACGGTCGAATTGTCTTCCAGTGCAAGGAATCCGTGCGCCAGGCCTTCGGAGATGTAGATCGTCCTGCGGTCGGTGTCGTTGAGCAGAACCGAGTCCCAGCGGCCGAAAGTCGGTGAGCCCACGCGGACGTCGACGACGACATCGAATACGGATCCGGACGCACAAGTCACGTACTTGGCCTGGCTCGGTGGCACCTGCGCGAAGTGCAAGCCGCGCAGCACACCGGCCGATGACACCGAGCAGTTGGCTTGCTTTACGTCCAAACTGTGCCCGGCGAAGCCGCTGAACCCACGGTCGGTGATCCATTCGAAGAAATAGCCGCGGGAGTCGCCGTGAATGGTGGGCGTGATTTCCCAGGCACCCGGGATCGCGAGCTCTCGAACCTTCATCTCATTTACCGCGTTCCTCGTATCGGGTCTCGGTGGCGTCCTTCAATGGGCGCCACCACCATTCGTTGTCTCGGTACCAGCCGATAGTCGCCAGCAGGCCCTCGCTGAAGTCGGTATGCTTTGGCGCCCAGCGCAATTCGTCGTACAGAGCCGACGGGTCGATGGCGTACCGCAAGTCGTGGCCGACGCGGTCGGGGACGTGGTCGAAATCGTCGGGATCGCGACCCATCATCTTGAGCAGCGTGCGCAGCACACCCAGGTTGTCGCGCTCTCCTTCGGCGCCGATGAGGTAGGTCCGGCCGATCTGACCTTTTTCGAGGATCCGCCGCACCGCGCTGTTGTGGTCGTCGACGTGAATCCAGTCGCGGACGTTCGCGCCGCTGCCGTACAGCTTGGGCCGCCGGCCGGTGAGCACATTAGTGATCTGGCGCGGGATGAACTTCTCGACGTGCTGGTACGGCCCGTAGTTGTTGGAGCAGTTGGAGATCGTCGCCTGCACACCGTAAGACCGCACCCAGGCGCGGACCAGCACGTCGCTGGCGGCTTTGGTGGCCGAGTACGGGCTCGACGGGTTATAGGGCGTCGACTCCGTGAACCGCGTGGGCTCGTCGAGTTCGAGCTCGCCGTAGACCTCGTCGGTGGAGATGTGGTGCAGCCGCACGCCGTGTCGTCGTACCGCCTCTAGGACGGCGAACGTCCCGATCACGTTGGTGCGCAGGGTCAGCTCTGGGTCGTCCAGCGAGTTGTCCACGTGGGTTTCGGCGGCGAAATGCACCACCGCGTCAGACTCGGCGACCAGCCGAGAAACCAGCTCGACGTCGGCGACGTCACCTTCGACGAGCCGGATGCAATCGGCGATGTGGGCCAGCGTCTCGTGCCGGCCGGCGTAGGTCATGGCGTCGAGGACCGTGACCGTGTCCTCGGGGTGCTCGCGGACCGCGCTGTGCACGAAGTTGGCGCCGATAAACCCGGCGCCACCGGTCACCAGCAGCCGCATGGTCAAAGACCATAGCCGAGCCGCTAACCGAGTAGTCGCCCGGCTAGTTCACCCAGTACCTGCAGAAGCTTGTCCTCCGGCCAGCCGTCCAGCACTTGGATCCCCACGTGATCGGCACCGGCTTCCAAGTGTTCGTTGAGACGCGCCGCGATGGCGTCCGGCGTGCCATAGGCAACCATCGCGTCGACCAGCTTGTCGCTGCCGGGCTTGCGTACGTCGTCCTCGGTGAATCCCAGCCGCAGCCAGTTGTTCACGTAGTTGCTCAGGCCCAGGTAGTGCTCGAGGTATCGGCGGCCGATCGCGCGGGCTTCGTCGCGGTCGGTGCTGAGCACCACCTTGTGCTCCGGGGCCAGGAACACCGAGCTCCCCACCAGCTCACGCGCCTTGGCCGTGTGCTGGGGCGTGGTCAGGTACGGGTGCGCCCCGGCACTGCGTTCTGCCGACAGCTGCAACACCCGGGGGCCGAGTGCGGCCAGTACCCGACGGCTGGTCGGCACCATCGCGGCGTCGAGTTCGTCGAGATAGCTGACCAGTGCGTCGTAGGGCTTGGCGTAGTCCTCGGATGTGCTCGCGGTGCCCCGCCCCGATGCCGAGTAGGAACCTGCCCGGGTGGGCGCTCTCGATCCGCTGAAAGGATTCGGCGACGGCCGGAGCCGGCGCCGTCCAGATGTTGACGATCCCGGTGGCCAGTTGCACGGATTCCGTCCCGGCCAGGGCGGCGTCGACCCAGGCCAGATCGGCGTCCGGTGAACCACCGATCCAGATCGCGCGGTAACCGAGCGATTCGATCTGCGCTGCCAACTCGGGAGTGATGGAGCGAGTGGGCAGCCAGGCGCCGAACCGGCCCAGGTCGGGTTTCAGCGAAACTGCGTCGGTCATCCAGGTCCTCTCGGCGTTCAGCTCAGGTATTCAGTCCAAGCGGCCCCGCCAGTTCGGCCAGCGCCGCAACCAGGTTTTCATCTTTGGTGAGGATCTGCACAGGCACATGGTCGGCGCCGGCGTCGAGGTGCTCGGTAAGTCGCGCGGCGATCGCCTCGGGCGTGCCGTAGGCCACCACCGCATCGACCAGCCGGTCGCTGCCCGGTCGGGTGACTTCGTCGTCGCTGAAGCCCAGCCGCTTCCAACTGTTGCGGTAATTGGCCAGGTTGAAATACATATCGAGCGCCTTGCGGCCGATCGCGCGTGCCTTCTCGGCATCCTCTTTGTCCGGGGTGGTCAGCACCACCTTGTGTTCGGGCGCCAGAAACGCCGAGGGACCGATCAGCTCGCGGGCCCGCGCGGTGTGCTCAGGGGTGGTGAGGTAGGGGTGCGCACCCGCGCTGCGCTGGGCGGAGAGCTCGAGGACCCGCGGGCCCAGCGCCGCCACGACGCGCCGGTCGGCCGGCACGCCGTACTCGTCGAGCTGGTTCAGGTAGTCCACTAGCGCGTCATACGGTTTGCGGTATTCGCTGATCGCCTCGCGATGGCCGACGCCGATACCCAGCAGGAAGCGGCCCGGGTAGGCCTTGTCGATCCGGTGGAACGACTCGGCCACCGGCTTGGCGGCCGCCGTCCAGATGTTGACGATGCCCGTGGCGACCTGCAATGTCGTCGTCGCTTCGAGAATGGGTTCCACCCAGGCCAGCTCGGCCGGTGGCGAACCGCCCACCCAGACCGCCCCGTAACCCAGGGCCTCGATTTCCTTGGCTTGCTGGGGAGTGACGCCGCGTCCGAACGATCCGAACCGGCCCAGATTTGGCTTGGTAGAGGTCATGACTCAACCCAACCCGGGGTGCAGAGGCGCTATTCCTCGGGCGCTGCATCCGCTACGGCATCGTCCACGGGGGGAGGAGCATCCAGCGGCAGCAGCACGATGAACCGCGTATCGCCGGGCACCGATTCCACTCGCAGATCCCCGCGATGCTTCTTGACGATGATGTTGAACGCCAGGTCCAGCCCAAGGCCGGTGCCTTCGCCGAACGGCTTGGTCGTGAAGAACGGTTCGAAGATGTGCTCGCGTACCTCGTCGGGCACTCCTGGTCCGGTGTCGCAGATCTCGACCCGGACCATGTTGTCGCCTTCTCGGCAGGTGCGGACCGTCAGCGTGCCGCCTTTCAGGCGCATCGCGGCGATCGCGTTGTCGATAATGTTGGTCCATACCTGGTTGAGATCGCCTGGATAGCAAGGGATTTTGGGAAGCGATTTGTCGAAATCCTTAACGACAGTGATCGCTTTTAGGTCCGTGCCGTCTTTGCGCGCATCCTTGCCCAAACGGTCGGCGAACATCGACAGGGTGCTGTGCAGCAGTTCGTGGACGTCGGCCACCTGGAACGGGGCGCGGTCCATCTGGGAATACTGTTTGGCGTCGGCGACCAGCGCCGAGATCCGTTTGCTGGCTTCGGAGATCTGGTTCATCAGCAGCTCGCTTTCGATGGTGTAGTTGATCCATCGAATCGCCTGCTCCAACGATGCCGAGCCAAGTTCTTCGGTCGCTGCGGAAATTCGCTCCAACCAGTCGGTGTCCACGCCGCCTTCAACGAATGTCGGTGCGATGTCCCAGCCGCCCTCGATGCCGTGATCTTCCAGCCAGTCGCCGACCGCGTCCTCTCGGTCGGCGGCCTCCAGTGCGCTCAGGTGTTGTGACGCCGACTTGCCGACCTGCTCGGCGACCGCCTCCTGCAACCGCACCAGAGCGTTGAGCGTCTCCGCGGAGATGGTGCCGTCGGCCAGCATCGCAAGTTTTGACCGCATGCTGGCGATTCGGCCGCGTAGCTCGTCTGCGGCTCGTGCGATGGCGGCCGCGGGATTGTTCAGCTGATGGGTCAGGCCGGCCGACAACCGACCCAACGCCAGCAGCTTTTCCCGATTGTCGATGATCCGTCGGGTCCGATCGGTGCCGACGGCGATGCCGTCGAGCAGGTGCACCGCCATCGGGAACTGATCCCTCATGAACTGGGCGAACACCGGCGCGTCCATCACGAAGAAGCGCGACGGCTTAGTCACGTGCACCGAGGCGTCGTAGTTTTTCTGGTTACCGCCGGTGAACGCCCGCCAGGCGCCGCAATACACGCCGCGCTGCGATGTCCGGTTGGTTTCGATGTCCTGACCACCGGAGAGCTTCGACATCATCAGCTCCCCCTCGATGAGGACGTAGAAGCAGGTCGCGGGTTCGCCCTCGAGGCAGATCGGGCCCGGCTGGTAGTCCGCGACCTGCCCGTTGGTGCACAACACCGCGAGTTGCTCGTCGGTGAGGGCCTCGAACAGGAACAAGGTTCGCAGCTCGTCGGGCTCACACGGAGTCTTGTCAGTCATTGGCGCGGTGACCCTTCTAGGACTCCGACAGGTAGCGGTGGACCAGCATCACCGCCATTGATCCTTCGCCGACGGCAGCGGCGACCCGCTTGGCGGATTCGGAGCGCACATCGCCGGCGACGAACACGCCCGGCACGCTGGTTTCCAGGTGGTGCGGCGGGCGGTCCAGCGTCCAGCCGCAGACGTTGCGCAGGTCCGGGCCGGTGAGGATGAAACCGTGGTCGTCGCGGGCGAGCACCCCGTCGAGCCACTCGGTGCGCGGTGCCGCGCCGATGAAGATGAACATTCGCCCACAGCTGACGTCCTCGGTGTCGCCGGTCCGGTTGTCCACCAGGGTCAGTTTCTCCAGATGCTCAGTTCCGGTGGCGCATTCGACTTCGGTGCAGGTGCGGACGGTGATCTTGGGGTTCTGCTCGATCTGCTGGATCAGGTAGTAGGACATCGAGGCCTCGAGCGACGGGGCGCGCACGAGGATGGTCACCGAATCGGCCTCGCGGGAAAGGTGCATCGCGGCCTGTCCGGCCGAGTTGGCTCCACCGATGACGTAGACCTCCGCACCGTTGCACTCCGCCGCGACGGAGGTGGCCGCTCCGTAATAGACGCCACGGCCGACCAGCTCCTTGCATCCGGTAGCGGCCAGCTGGCGATAGGAGACGCCGGTGGCCACGATGATCGCGTGCGCGTCGATGGAGCCGCCGTCGGCGAATCGCACGGTGCGCGCGCACCCGTTGATCTCCAACGCGGAAGCGGTCCGGGCGGTGATGATTTCGGCGCCGAACTTCTCCGCCTGTTGGCGTGCCCGCTGGGCCAGTTGGCCGCCCGAGACCCCGTCAGGAAAGCCCAGGTAGTTCTCGATGCGTGAGCTCTGCCCGGCCTGACCGCCGGTGGCGGTGCTTTCGATGAGCACCGTGCGCAGTCCCTCGGACGCGCCGTAGACGGCAGCGGCCAGGCCCGCGGGCCCGCCGCCGATGACGACCAGGTCGTAGAACTCCTGCGACGGTTTGGTGGTCAAGCCCAGCGTGTCGGCCAGTTGGGCCTCGGTGGGCTCGACCAGGGGCTCGCCACGTTCGGTGATGACGACCGGTAGCCGCAGGCCGTCCTCGCCGGCAGCCTGCAGTAGCCGCTCGCCTTCCGGCTCGTCAGCCATGAACCAGTTGTAGTAGAGCCCGTTGCGGGCCAGGAAGTCGCGAACCTGCCAAGACCGCTGCGACCAGCGGTGCCCGACCACCTTGGTGTGCGGAATGGGATGCTCCGGGGCACGCTTCCAAGCATCTAGCAGCGCGTCGATGACGGGATAAAGCTTCTCTTCGGGCGGATCCCACGGCTTGAGCAGGTAATGGTCTAGGTCGACGACGTTGATCGCATCGATGGCGGCGTGGCTGTCGGCGTAGGCGGTCAGCAGCACCCGCCGCGCAGCCGGGTACAGGTCCATCGCCTGTTCAAGGAATTCGATGCCCGTCATCTGCGGCATCCGGTAGTCGGCGATGAGGGTGGCGACCGTTTCGCCCCGCAGTTTGAGTTGCTTGAGGGTGTCCAGGGCGTCCTGACCGGATTCCGCGCGCATAATCCGGTGGTCCTCGCCATATTTACGTCGCAAGTCGCGGGCCACCGCGCGGGACACGGCCGGATCGTCGTCGACCGTTAGCATCACGGGCTTGCGCGCGGCCACACTGGAATCTGAGGGGTGAGAGGGGCTAACCATCGCCGTTAAGTATGCGCTCGTCAGACGCCACGTGGCAGGGCGAGCAGGCCGTCGCGGTTCCTCTACTAGCGATTTTGGCCAACGCTGAAGAACGGGTATCGTGGAGTCACGGTGCGTCATCGCGCCGGCTTTTGTGTGCCCAGTCCCTAGGAATTTCCTGTCACCGGCTCACGTTTCATTAAGCCGGGTGTGTTGCGCCAATCTGGCGCAGACGAGAACGAAACTAAACGACGAGGATTCCTAAAGGTAATGGCCAAGAAGGACGGCGCCATAGAGGTCGAGGGCCGGGTGGTCGAGCCCCTGCCCAATGCGATGTTTCGCATTGAGCTGGAGAACGGACACAAGGTGCTCGCCCACATCAGCGGCAAGATGCGGCAGCACTACATCCGCATCCTGCCCGAGGACCGGGTGGTGGTAGAGCTCTCGCCCTACGACCTGTCCCGAGGCCGCATTGTGTACCGGTACAAGTAACGAGAACTGAACCCAGAGAAGGACCGAGACTGTCGTGAAGGTGAACCCGAGCGTCAAGCCGATCTGTGACAAGTGCAGGGTGATCCGTCGGCACGGACGGGTCATGGTGATCTGCTCCGACCCCCGCCACAAGCAGCGGCAGGGCTGACAACCAGTTCAGCCCAGTCGCGGCCCCTACACAACTGAATGCAGACCTCCCAGCACCAATGAGCGGATACGCCGCACATCTACGCCCGGACGGAGGCCGGGCCCCGATAGCCATCGGGAACGGGCTGGGAAAAGACCTCCGCATGAGATAAGAGGAAACGCCACCTATGGCACGACTAGTAGGCGTCGATCTGCCGCGCGATAAGCGGATGGAGATCGCGCTGACGTACATCTTCGGCGTTGGACGTACCCGTTCCAACGAAATCCTGGCGGCCACTGGCATCGACAAGGACCTGCGCACCAAGGACCTGACCGACGACCAGGTCACCCATCTGCGCGACTACATCGAAGCCAACATCAAGGTGGAGGGTGACCTGCGCCGCGAGGTGCAGGCAGACATCCGCCGCAAAATCGAGATCGGCTGCTACCAGGGCCTGCGGCACCGCCGCGGCCTGCCGGTGCGTGGCCAGCGCACCAAGACCAACGCGCGTACCCGCAAGGGCCCCAAGCGCACCATCGCAGGCAAGAAGAAGGCCAGGTAACCCATGCCACCCGCCAAGAAGGCAGCAGGCGCTGCCCCCAAGAAGGGGCAGAAGACCCGTCGCCGGGAAAAGAAGAACATCCCGCACGGTGCCGCGCACATCAAGAGCACGTTCAACAACACGATCGTGACCATCACCGACCCGCAGGGCAACGTCATCGCCTGGGCGTCGTCGGGTCACGTCGGCTTCAAGGGCTCGCGGAAATCGACGCCGTTCGCCGCGCAGCTGGCCGCCGAGAACGCCGCACGCAAGGCTCAGGAGCACGGCGTGAAGAAGGTCGACGTATTCGTGAAGGGCCCGGGCTCGGGCCGGGAGACCGCGATCCGGTCGTTGCAGGCCGCGGGCCTGGAGGTTGGCGCGATCTCCGATGTCACCCCCCAGCCGCACAACGGCTGCCGGCCGCCCAAGCGACGCAGGGTCTAGGAGGAGATAACTGATGGCTCGTTACACCGGACCTATGACTCGCAAATCGCGCCGGCTGCGCACCGACCTCGTCGGCGGCGACCAGGCCTTCGAGAAGCGTCCTTATCCTCCCGGCCAGCACGGTCGCGCGCGGATCAAGGAAAGCGAATACCTCCTGCAGCTGCAGGAGAAGCAGAAGGCCCGCTTCACCTACGGCGTGATGGAAAAGCAGTTCCGCCGCTACTACGAAGAGGCCACTCGTCACACCGGCAAGACCGGTGAGAACCTGCTGCAGATCCTGGAGAGCCGGCTGGACAACGTCGTGTACCGCGCCGGCCTGGCCCGCACCCGCCGGATGGCCCGTCAGCTGGTCAGCCACGGGCACTTCAGCGTCAACGGCGTGCACGTCAACGTGCCCAGCTACCGGGTGTCGCAGCACGACATCATCGACGTGCGGGACACATCGTTGAACACGGTGCCGTTCCAGATCGCGCGGGAGACGGCGGGCGACCGCCCGCTTCCGAGCTGGCTGCAGGTGGTGGGGGAGCGGCAGCGCATCCTGGTCCACCAGTTGCCTGAGCGCGCGCAGATCGACGTGCCGCTCACCGAGCAGCTGATCGTCGAGTACTACTCGAAGTAACCCAGGCTTCCGCGGCTGCATCCGCAGCGGCGGAAACTTAACGGCATCAAATAGCGGGTGCCGAGAAGGAGAAAAGAAACACCATGCTGATTTCTCAGCGGCCCACACTGTCCGAGGACATCGTCACCGACGCGCGCTCCCAGTTCGTCATCGAACCGCTGGAGCCGGGATTCGGCTATACCCTGGGCAATTCGCTGCGTCGCACGCTGCTGTCGTCGATTCCCGGCGCGGCCGTCACCAGCATTCGCATCGACGGTGTGCTGCACGAGTTCACCACCGTGCCCGGCGTCAAGGAAGACGTCACCGACATCATCCTGAACCTCAAGGGTCTCGTGGTGTCGTCCGAGGAGGACGAGCCGGTCACGATGTACCTGCGCAAGCAGGGTCCGGGTGCGGTCACCGCCGGTGACATCGTGCCGCCGGCCGGCGTCACCGTGCACAACCCCGGCATGCACATCGCCACACTGAACGACAAGGGCAAGCTCGAAGTGGAGTTGGTTGTCGAGCGTGGCCGTGGCTACGTTCCCGCGGTGCAAAACCGGGCTTCGGGTGCCGAAATCGGCCGTATCCCAGTCGATTCCATCTACTCACCGGTGCTCAAGGTGACCTACAAGGTGGACGCCACCCGTGTCGAGCAGCGCACCGACTTCGACAAGCTGATCCTCGACGTGGAGACCAAGAGTTCGATCACCCCGCGCGACGCGCTGGCATCGGCGGGCAAGACGCTGGTCGAATTGTTCGGCCTGGCACGCGAACTCAACGTCGAGGCCGAGGGCATCGAAATCGGTCCGTCGCCGGCCGAGGCCGACCACATCGCGTCGTTCGCGCTGCCGATCGACGACTTGGACCTGACCGTGCGGTCCTACAACTGCCTCAAGCGCGAGGGCGTTCACACCGTCGGCGAGCTGGTTAGTCGCACCGAGTCCGACCTGCTCGATATCCGCAACTTCGGTCAGAAGTCCATCGACGAGGTGAAGGTCAAGCTGCACCAGCTGGGCCTGTCGCTCAAGGACAGCCCGCCGAGCTTCGACCCGTCGGAGGTCGCGGGCTACGACGTCGCCACCGGCACCTGGTCCACCGACAGCGCCTACGACGACCAGGACTACGCCGAAACCGAACAGCTCTAAAGCTTTCGAACTTCTAGACAGGAGCGTCAGCAATGCCTAAGCCCACCAAGGGTCCCCGCCTCGGCGGGTCGTCTTCGCACCAGAAAGCCCTTCTGGCCAACCTGGCCGCGTCGCTGTTCGAGCACGGCCGGATCAAGACGACCGAGCCGAAGGCGCGGGCGTTGCGGCCCTACGCGGAGAAGCTGATTACCCACGCCAAGAAGGGCACGCTGCACAACCGTCGCGAGGTGCTCAAGAAGATCCGGGACAAGGACGTGGTACACGCCCTGTTCGACGAGATCGGGCCCTTCTTTGCCGACCGCGACGGCGGCTACACCCGCATCATCAAGGTTGAGGCGCGCAAGGGCGACAACGCTCCGATGGCCGTGATCGAGCTGGTGCGGGAGAAGACGGTGACGTCGGAGGCCGACCGTGCGCGGCGGGTGAGGGCTTCGAAGACCGACGCGCCTGTGGCGGCAGCGGCGGCACCGCAGGCGGCGGTCGAGCCCGAGGCGGCCGAGGGCCCGACGGCCGAAGAGGCGACGGCTGAACCGGCCGAGTCGGTCGAACCGGCCGAGGCGGCCGACGAAGCCACCGAAGAGGCTCCTGAGAATTAGCGAAGGCGTCCGTCTTCGGCTCGACATCGCCTACGACGGAACTGATTTCGCGGGCTGGGCGGTCCAATCTGGGCAGCGCACGGTCGCCGGCGTCCTCGATGAGGCGCTGACGACCGTGTTCCGCACTCCGGTGCGGCTGCACGCGGCGGGACGCACCGATGCGGGTGTGCACGCGTCCGGGCAGGTGGCCCACGCCGACGTCCCCGTTGACGCTCTGCCGAATGCGTACTCGCGCTCGCCCCGTCCGCGGGATCCGGAATTCATGCCGCTGCTGCGACGTCTCGCCGGGTTCTTGCCCGCCGATGTGCGGGTACTCGACATTGCCCGGGCGCCAGCGGGTTTCGACGCCCGGTTCTCGGCGCTGCGGCGTCATTACCAGTATCGTTTGTCGACGGCGCCCTACGGGGTGGTTCCGCAACTGGCCCGCTATATCACCGCCTGGTCGCGCCCCCTGGATGTGGACGCGATGGCGGACGCATCGCGAGAACTGCTGGGATTACACGACTTTGCCGCGTTTTGCCGCCGCCGCGACGGTGCCACCACGATTCGCGATCTGCAACGGCTGGACTGGTCGTGCGACGGCGACGCGGTCACTGCGCACGTCAGCGCCGACGCGTTCTGCTGGTCGATGGTGCGGTCGCTGGTCGGGGCGCTGCTGGCAGTCGGAGAGCACCGGCGCACCGTCGCATGGTGTCGCGAATTGCTCACTGCGACAGAGCGTTCCAGTGATTTCGCCGCGGCGCCGGCACGTGGATTGACCTTGATCGGTGTGGACTATCCCCCCGATGACGAGCTAGCGTCGCGGGTGTTGATCACCCGGGATCTGCGAACGCGCGACTAGAGTCTGTCCGCGACGAAATTGGCGGCCTGGTCCACCAGCCCGGAGTCGATGTAGGCCGGTTGCAGGTGCGACGACCATTGCGCCGCGCCGCCCGAACAGATCGGGTCGCCGGCCGCGCACTCTTCGATCGTCTTTCCGGCAAGGCGGGGCTGAAACCGGGTACTGGGCCCAGAATGCGCTGCGTGCCGTTGCCGAACAATGCGAACGCCGCGACGTGCTGATCCGCCCCCCGCGGCAGTGGGTTAGTGAATCCGAAACCCGGTTTGGTCAAAGCGATTCACCGACGTCGTCAGTGAATCGCAGTGACCAACCCGGGTTCGGGCGTGGTGGACGCATGAACGTCGGGGCCAGAAGGACCGGGCGCGGGCGTCTGCGGAGCGTAGCCGGGGGATTGGGGCGTTTGAGGGCCGTAGCCGGGACTCTGGGGGCCGTATCCGGGCGTCTGGGGGCCGTAAGCGGGCGGCCCGGGCAGTTGAGGACCCTGAGGGCCCGGAGGGCCCTGAGGGCCCTGAGGGCCATAGCCCTGTATTGGTGGCCCGTATCCCGGCACCTGCTGACCGGTGCCGGCCAACAGCCTGGACGCGACGTAAGCCGCGGCCTGGGTGGTGTACACGGGGACATAGCCCTCGGTGTGTCCCTCCCAATCGTTGCCGGGGCCCGCATGGCAGATCGGATCGTTGGGGTTGCACAAGTCGATCGCCTCGGACCCGAACATCGCGCTCTGAGTGGGCAGCGAACCGCCGGCCCGGTCAGCGACGTCGCCGAAGGTGGCGACGGCCACGACGTGGCTCGCGAGGTCGGAGGGCAGCGAAGTGCCCCAGTTGATGCCGCCGATAGGCACGCCGGCAACGATGTCCATCACGGACGCGCCCTGCGAGTAACCGCCGAGCACGATCTTGGTGCTTGGGCACTTGGCCACCGCCTGCTTGACGCGGTTGATCGTGTCGTTGGCGCCGTCACCGCCGTGCAGTTGCAGCTTGCTGGCCGCGTAGTTCACACCGTAGGTGTCGATGTTCATGCCGCCGGTCTGCTGGCGCAGCGAGTCGACGAAGGCGTCGCCCACCTTGCCCATGCCGGGCGGCTCGTTGGTGCCTCGCGCGAAGATGACCTCGACGTCTGGGCAGTCGTCGGCGGAGGCCAGCTGCGTGACAGCAGGGGCAACCAGCAAGCCGGTAGCGGTGATCAGTGCGGAAGCACCGAGGCCGACCCAGCGGCCCGCTGACCGCGCGTTGCCCGCCCGAGGGCCACGTGAGCGGTGTCGGTGTGAAATCACGACCCGAATTTTACCCGTTACCAGGCACAACGAAACGCTGCTGACCTGTGGATAGCTTGTCGCAGCGCTGTCGACGTGCGGCTTAGCCTGACTTCGAGACTCCAAGGTATGACCGATTCAACAATTTTCCGGGGAGGATCGTGAACAGTCGATTGCCGCGCCAACCGACGACCTGGCTGCACGTCAGCGGTCACCGATTCCTGGTTCGCCGTATCGAGTGTGCGTTGCTGCGTAGGAGTCTCGACAGCGTCAACGAGCCGCTGCGCGCGCACACGGCGGCGTTGGCGCTCGGGTGTGCACTGGCCGGCGCCGCTTTGCTGGCATGCGGGGCGGCAGCATTGCTGCGGCCGCAGGTGGCGCTGGATCGCGCACAGATAGTGATGGGTCGCGATTCCGGGGCGCTGTACGTGCGAGTCGGCGATACCTGGCATCCGGTACTGAACCTGGCTTCGGCGCGGTTGATCGCGGCCACGAATGCTAACCCGCAGCCGGTGCCTGAATCGGAATTGGGGCGCACCAAACGTGGTGCGCTGCTAGGCATTCCGGGCGCGCCGCAGATTCTGGGCCGGCCGCTGATCGGCGAGGAAGCAGTCTGGACGATCTGCGACACGAGCGGCAACGCGACCACCACGATCGTCATCGGGCGCACCGACGAATCTTCGGTCCGTCGGGTGGCTCCCGACCGGGCGATCCTGGTCGACACCGGTTCCGATTCGCCGGTCTATTTGCTCTACAACGGGCGGCGCGCTGTGGTGGACCTCAGTGACGCCGCGGTTGTGCGCGCACTCAGGCTGGAGGGCCGAACGCCCAGCATCGTCTCACAAGCTTTGCTGAACGCCGTCCCGGAAGCACCGGCGATCATTGCTCCGCGGATTCGCGGCGCAGGCGGTGCGGCGAGCGGGTTACCCGGTTTCACGGTCGGCAGTGTGCTGCGCATCACCCGCGGGGACGGTGACGAGTATTACGTCGTGCTGACCGGCGGGGTCCAGCGCATTGGCCAGGTAGCGGCGGACTTGCTGCGTTTCAGCGACTCGCAGCGCGCGACCAACGTGATTTCGGTGGCGCCCGATGTGATCCGCGCAGCTCCGGTCGCCAACATCCTGCCGCTGGCCACGTTTCCCCAGCGGGCTCCCACAGTGGCCATTGGCGATGCCACCTATTGCGCGACCTCGGTGCCGGGTCGGTCCGAGGGCATTGTGTTCCTGGCGGGGACCGGACTGCCGGTGCCGGCCGGCCACTCGCCGGTGACCTTGGCCCAAGCCGACGGCGCGGGTCCGGCGCTGGATGCGGTCTACCTTCCGCCCGGGCGCAGCGCCTACACGCGGGTAGACGGAGGCACGCGCTATCTCGTCATAGACACCGGGGTACGGTTCGCGATCCACGACGACGAGACTGCCCATAACCTCGGGCTGCCGGCCGAGGCGCTGCCGGCGCCGTGGCCGATGCTCGCGGTCCTGCCGGCCGGACCAGAACTGAGCCGGGCGAACGCGTCAGTCGCCCGGGACGGTGTCACGGGGTCGTCTTAGCCGCAGCGAAACCAGCGCCGCAACTAGCGCGGCCAGGCCGATCGCCGCACCACGCAACGCGTTGCGCCGAGCGTGACCATCCGGCGGCCGCGGTGGTGGCGGGCTGCTGATTGCAATCGGTGGGTTGCGCGGTGCAGAGGTGGTGGGGTCGGCCGGTGGCGTGTCGGTGCTGACGGCGGCTAGAGCGTCGACCTTGCCGTTACCGACGATCGGATCCCATCCGGCCGGTGGACGATGCGCGGTCGACTCGATGCGCTGCATCACCTGCCGCGCGGTCCAGGTCGGGAACCGGGCACGGATCAGGGCGGCCAGTCCGCTGACGATCGGCGCGGCATAACTAGTGCCCGATAGTGGACCCGAACCGAAGACCGTCACTCCCTCGCCGGTCGCTGCCACATCCACCCAGGGTCCGGCGAGAGTGAACGGCGAGGGCGTGCCTTCGGCGTTCACCGAGCCGACAGTCAGGACGTAGTCGTCGTACCAGGCCGGGCTGACCGCGACCGTGACGTTCTCCCATGTTGCGTTGGGCTGCTGGGCGGGACACTGCGCATTCGCGCCGGTGTTGCCAGCCGGGGCCACAACGACGACGTTCTTGACTTCCACCGCGTAGGCCAGGGCGGCGCCGAGCGCGCGGTCGTCGAGCTCCGACGCAGCGCGAACGCAGGCGACCGACGAGACGTTGATCACCGAAGCGCCGAGATCGGCGGCAGTCCGGACGGCTTTCGCCATCGTGTCGACGTCGCCGACTCCGTCATCGGATCGGTCCGCAGGAGCGAACTTGGCACTGGACTGGCGGATGCTGATCAAGGTGACGTCGGAGGCGATGCCGCTGATCATTCCTGCCACCAAGGTGCCATGCGCATCGCAATCCTGGGTGCCGTCTCCCGTGGAGACATAGTCGCCTCCGGGCACGACTTTGGGCAGTCGCGAGTATTGCGAGACGCCCGTGTCAATGATTGCCACGCGTTGGCCTGCGCCGCGGGTGAGTTGCCACACGTGCAGTAAGTCGAGGTCTGCGGTCTGGTCATGGCTGAGCTCCGACTCTGCGGGGCTTGAGCTCGGCGCATCGCACACCTCGCGTTGTAGGGTAGGCCGCGGCGGCGTCGGCGCCGCTGGTTCGGGCAGCCACTTCTCGTCGATCGGCGGTGGCGAAACCGCTTGCGCAGACGGCGTTCCCAACTGAAACAGCGCGGCAAGCGCCGACACCAGCAGCAGGCGGACGGCGCGTGAGTTCCTCATGCCAAGTTCAGCGTGCGAACGGCGCCATAGAAACCGCATATCCAGCAAGTCAGGGGCGCCATCGCGAGCAAGGCGAGACACTCCGATAGCTCGACGCACCGGCGCAGGACGGGTGACGGCGCCATCGCGGGGGCCACGAAGTCCACATAGACCGCCGCGGCGACAAGCATCGCCGTGACCGCGGCGATCCATGGGCCGCGACCCGGCGCTCCGGCCGCGCCGATCGCGAATGTTGCTCCGATAGTGGAGATTCCGCTTGCCACGAACACCAGCGTCGTTTTGGGGTGTGCCGACCGCGCACGCAGGAGCAGCAGTGCGCCGGTGACGGCCGCAAAGGCGATGCAGCCGGACCTTGGCGCGCCGACGGCGCGCCCTGCGGACGCGGTAGCGACCGCAGCGATCGCAGCTGCCGACGAGAACGCGGCGAGCAGACTGGCCAGCCAGGCGTCAGCGCGCCTGGCCTTGGTGACCAGACCATCGTCGTCCGACAGGTGCGGCGACAGTCCGGCCAACGCGATGGAGAGCCGCCCCGCAGTCCCCAGCAGGCCAAGGGATACCAGCGCGGATATCGGACCGATGGTGTGCAACGGCGCCCCGGTGATCACGCTCGCGAAAGCGGCTCCGGCCGTGATCAGCGCGAAGCACGCTACCGCGGTCAGCGCGACACCGCCGCGGCCCGTTATCCGTATGGCCAGCACGGATGTGACGGCCGCCGCCATCGCGGCCAGCAGCGCGTTGGGGGCACCGGATGCGCCCGGCACCGCCATGAAGCCGGCGAGCGCGGCGAACGCGGTAGCGACCAGGCTCAGGGTGAGCCCGACGATGGGGTCCCGGGCCGCCCGGTGCGCTAACAGCAGGGCGATGAGTGCGGCCATGGCTGCGATACCGGTGGTGGTGTACGCGCTACGTGCGGTGTTGTCGCTGAGATTGTTTCGAATAACTGTTAGGCCACCGACGCAGGTGAAAAAGCCCGCCGCGACGGCGACGGTCAGTCGGGCCCCTCGCCTGGTCCAAGGCTGAGCGTCCGCGTTGAGCGTCTTGGCCACGGCCTCGGCCACATCGTCATAGCGGGGAGTGGGTAGTGCCGGGCGGGATTGGCTCAAGATCAGAACCGCACCGTCGCGGATATCGTGCTGCGCCAACGTCGTCGACGCGTCCAGAGCCGTCTTTCCGAGAGGGGACAGCCGATACGCGGCGGCTGGCTGATCGTCGGACCTGTCGGCGCCACAGTCGTCCAGGATGTCGATGATCGACGGGATCAAGGTCGCGACCGGTACTGCGGCCGGCAGAACCACGTCGACGACGGCGGTGCCGGCGTGCACCGAGACCGCGCGCAGTCCCGGATCGGATGCAGACAATATTGTGCCCTTCACAATCGGATTGGCAGCAGGCTAACGCTTCTTCGTCGCGGCGGTGTCCGACTGTCCACAGGTGACTTGCCGCCGGTTTGGGTGCTGTCTAGCGTCTTGCAACCGTGGGTAGGGCGGAACTGACGCCGGAGGTACCGGCCGGCGACCTCGTGGTGGTCGCGCCTCCCGAGGCGCCCGGTCCGGGGTCGTCTAACACGCTGGTGCGCCTGCTGCCGGTCGTCATGTCGGTCATCACCATGGGCGTCATGGCGGCGACCTTCTTGTCGGGATCGGCGCTCAGCCGCAATCCCATGTTCTTGGCATTCCCGATGATGATGCTGGTTTCGATGGTGTTCACGGCGGTGACCGGACGTCATACCCGGCGGGGCAGCTTGGTCGCCGCCGATCGCGCCGAATACCTCGGTTACCTGGGCCGTCTGCGCCAAACCGTCGCACAAACCGCTGTGGCGCAACGTCTATCACTTGTCGACGACCATCCCGAGCCCGAAGCGCTCTGGACGTTGATTGGCGGCCCACGGATGTGGAACCGACGGTCGGGCGACCCCGAATTCTGCGTTGCCCGGGTCGGGCTCGGAACCCGGCCGCTCGCTCCCCGTTTGGTGGCCCCGGAGACTTCTTCCGACGAGCGGTCGGATCCGGTCACCGCCACGTCGCTGCAGCGTTTCCTGGATGCACACTCGACGATCGCGGACGCGCCGGTCACCATCGGGTTGCGCGGAATCGCGACCGTGCGGATCGACGGCGATCACGCTCGGGTGCGAGGGCTGCTGCGCGCAATGATCTGCCAGCTGGCGGTGCGGCACGCCCCCGACCAGCTGGTGATCATCGGGTCGATCAGCGATCGCAATCGAGTGCACTGGGATTGGCTGAAGTGGTTGCCGCACAATGGGCATCCCAGCGCCGGCGGATCGGCACCAACGCACACGGTGATGATCGTCGACCCGGACGAGCGCGCTGAGCCGGCCACCGCGGAAGCCGTGACCATCCTTCAGGTCGGCACCGGCGGTGAAGGCGCACCGTTGACGATTAGGCATCCAGACGTGGCAGACGCGTCGGTGCGGCCCGATCACATGGAACTTGTCGACGCGTTGGTCTGTGCGCGGCGATTGGCGGGCCAATGTGTTTGGGAAGCGGATGCGGTCTTGGCCGGCTGGACGGGTCTGGTGGGGATCGACGACGTCAAATCCTTCGACCCGACCACATTATGGCGCAACCAAAGTCATGGTCATCGGTTACGCGCGCCCGTAGGGACCATGGTCGACGGTGCGGCCCTCGAGCTGGACATCAAGGAGCCCGCCGAACACGGCATGGGTCCACACGGGCTCTGCGTGGGCGCCACCGGGTCAGGCAAATCGGAACTGCTGCGCACCATCGCGCTGGGCATGATGGCGCGCAACTCTCCGGAAGTGCTCAACCTTCTCCTCATCGATTTCAAAGGCGGCGCAACGTTTCTCGACCTGGCTCGATCGCCACACGTTGCCGCGGTCATCACCAACCTAGCCGAGGAGGCGCCGCTGGTCGCCCGGATGCGCGATGCATTGGCCGGTGAAATGAACCGCCGGCAACAGCTGCTGCGAGTGGCCGGCTGTGCCGGACTCGCCGCGTACGAGCGCGCGCGCCTGGCTGGCAGGGAGCTGGCGGCGCTGCCCACCCTGTTCATCATCGTCGACGAGTTTTCCGAGCTGCTCAGCCAGCACCCTGATTTCGCGGACATGTTCGTGGCAATCGGCCGGCTGGGCCGGTCGCTGGGCATGCATCTGTTGCTGGCCAGCCAGCGGCTCGACGAGGGGCGGCTGCGTGGATTGGAAGCGCACCTGTCGTATCGGATATGTCTAAAAGTCTTGTCGCCCAGCGAATCAAGAACCGCTCTGGGCACACTGGACGCATATCACCTGCCGAACACCCCCGGCGTGGGTTTCCTGCGCTCGTCGACAGGTGAGCCGACCCGCTTTCAGGCCGCATTCGTTTCGGCGCCGCTGCAGCAGAACGCGGCAGCGTCGGAACACGCGCCACCGACAGCGCGACTGTTCACCTCGCGAAAGATGGGTCAGGCTAGGCCCAATTTGGAGTCGGAGCGAAGCATCCTGCAGGCATTCTTGGACCGAGTGTCGAACTACGCACCACGCGCGCATCAAGTCTGGCTGCCACCACTAGCAGAGTCACCACCGTTGCGTAGCCTATTGCTTCACGCCGGAAGCTGCCTGACCGTGCCCATTGCCATCGTGGACCGCCCGTTCGAGCAGTGCCGCACGCCATTGATGGTCGACTTATCGGGCGCTGCAGGCAATGTCGCGGTTATCGGAGCGCCGCAAACGGGCAAGTCATCAGCACTGCGCACGCTGATCACTGCGTTGGCGGCGACCCACGATGCGGCGCAGGTGCAGTTCTACTGTCTGGACTTCGGCGGAGGTTCCCTGGCCACGCTCCGCGCGCTGCCGCATGTGGGTGCGGTCGCCGGCAGGGCCGAGCCGCAGCTGGTCGCCCGGATGATCGCCGAGCTGGAGTCGGTCGTGCGATCGCGGGAGGCGATGTTCCGCGAGCTCCACGTCGACTCGATCGCACGCTACCGGCAGCTGCGAGCGGAACGGGGCGCAGTGTCGGACGCCGACCCATTCGGTGACGTGTTTCTCGTCGTGGACGGCTGGGCGGGTTTGCGTCATGAGTTCGGTTGGCTGGAGGAGTCGATCACTGCCATTGCGGTACAAGGTCTTTCATTCGGTGTGCATGTGGTGTTGTCTGCTTCTCGTTGGGCGGAGATCAGGGCGTCGCTGAAGGACCAGTTGGGGACCCGCATCGAGCTGCGCCTGGGGGATCCCGCCGACTCCGAGCTGGACCGCAAGCAGGCCCGGCAGGTTCCCGTCGGAAGACCGGGTCGTGGGCTTTCCCCTGAGGGCCTGCACTTTCAGATCGCTCTGCCCAGCGACGGCGGTGAACTCCCGCATCGTGATGATGAATCGGACGCGCCTCAAATACCGTTGCTGCCCGAGCGAGTGGACTACGACACCGTCGTGCGCCGGGCGGGCAACGCAATCGGCACGGGTATTCTGCTCGGCATCGAGGAACGCCGGTTGGAACCGGTGGCAATCGATTTCGAGCGCGAAACGCACCTGATGATTCTCGGTGACAACGAGTGCGGAAAGACCGCTACGCTGCGAACGCTGTGCCGCGAGATCGTTCGCACCAGAACCGCCGGTCAAGCCCAGCTACTGATCGTGGATTTTCGGCGCACCCTGCTCGGCGCCTTCGAGTCGGAACACGTTCACGGCTATGCCATGTCGACGCGCACGCTTGAAGCGCTGCTGCCCAGCGTTTTGGATCGCCTCCGGCAGCGAATGCCCGCTCCGGAGCTCAGCCAGGCGCAGTTGCGGGCCAGGTCATGGTGGTCCGGACCCGGCATCTACATCGTGGTCGACGACTACGATCTGATCGCCACCCCGGCAGGTAACCCGCTGTCACCGTTGCTTGAATACCTGCCATATGCAAGAGATCTGGGCCTACATCTTGTCGTCGCTCGGCGCAGCGGAGGCGCAGCGCGTGCGCTGTTCGAGCCGCTGCTGTCGGGTCTGCGCGACCTGGGCTGCGCGGGGTTGATGATGAGTGGGCGCAGCGACGAAGGAGCACTGTTCGGCTCCCTACGACCCGGTCCGCTGCCACCGGGCCGCGGTGTTCTGGTCACCCGCCGCGGCGAGGAGCAGCGTGTGCAAGTCGCCTGGAGTCCGTCATGAGCGCACATCGAGCGATCATCGAAGTAGGACCGAGTTTGATTCGCAGGTTATGTTGCGGCACAAGTAAGTTAGGTGACTATGCGACGTGCACCGCGGCACTGGACGCGATAGACGATCCCGTGGCGCTGGTAGACGACGGCCCCGTCGCCGTCGATGCGCTGTGGCGAAACGTGCTGCGGTCGCTGCACTGCGGGAGCAGTGACGGCCTGATCGTCGTTCATCCCTCGTGGTGGCCTGCCTCTCGCGTCGGCGTGATCAGCACGGCCTCCAAGCAAGTTGTGGCGCAACCGCGGTCGTGGCTGCTGACACAGGCATGGTCGGATACCGGACGGAACGCGGCGGTGGTGGAGATCGCCGAACGGTTGGTGGCGATCGTTGGCTCCGAGGTCGTCGCGGTACCGCGCACGACGGAACCGCAGACTCTGGCTGACGAAGTCGGGAGTCTGGTCGCTGCGACGAAGCGGGCGGCCGTGTTGATCGACTCGCCAGACACGATCCCCGGCGCGGCGGCGCTCGCGACGTTGATTGCCGAGGCGGTGCGCGATGGTGGCGGACAGACGGTGGCCAAAGTTGACGACGCGCGGCTGTTGCAACTGGCGCGGCGTGCGTCGCAGCTACCGCCGGATTCCGACGAGCCGCGTCCCACCGGTGCTGGTGCCCGATCACGCGCCCGGCGACTGGGTTGGCTAGCGGCAGCGGGTATCGTCGTCGTCGCAGCGGCGCCGGGCGTGAGCGCGATAGAGCGGCAGGGAGCGCCGAACGAGAACAAGACGCCGACAACCTTTTTGGTCGAAGGCCGGGTAGCGCTGACAGTTCCCGCGAACTGGTCCACGCAGCGGGTGATCGGCGGCCCCGGTTCGGCGCGGGTACAGGTCACCTCGCCCTCGGATCCCGAGGTGGCGTTGCACCTGACCCAATCACCGGTCGCAGGGGAGACGCTCAGCGGCACGGCCGGCCGGTTGAAACGAGCGATCGACGCCGAGCCGGCCGGGGTGTTTGTCGACTTCAACCCGAACGGAACCAGCGCCGGCCGGCCCGCAGTGACATACCGCGAAGTGCGCGCCGGACACGAGGTGCGGTGGACGGTGCTGCTCGACGGAGTGGTGCGGATCAGCGTGGGATGCCAGAGCCGGCCGGGCGGTGAGAACGTCGTCCGGGATGTGTGCGAGCAGGCGGTGCGTTCCGCCCACGCGGTCCAGTGAGCCGAAGCTTGGAGGAACCAAATGATGGTCGCCACAGTCGAATCCCATATGAGCACACCAGCAGGTGCCAACGCACTGACGACGGACTTCGACTTGATGCGGTCCGTCGCGGCCGCTACGGATACGCGCAACGAAGAAATCCGGGCGATGTTGCAGGCGTTCATCGGCCGTATGAGTGGCGTCCCGCCGTCCGTGTGGGGTGGGCTCGCGGCCATGCGATTCAAGCAGGTGGTAGATCGCTGGGACACCGAGTCGACGCGGCTCTACCACGTCCTGCGCGACATCGCCGAAACAATCCGCTACAACGAGGCCGCGCTGCGGGAAGTCGGCGAGAACCATGCACACCACATCGCCGCCGCCGCCGGACACCTGTGATTGAGGAGGATTGCCAGTGGATCCGGTGCTGTCCTACAACTTTGACGAAATCGAGTTCTCCGTTCGCCAGGAGATTCACACGACGTCGGCTCGCTTCAACGCCGCGCTAGAAGAGCTGAGGGCACAGATTGCGCCGTTGCAGCAGCTGTGGACCCGTGAAGCGGCGACCGCCTACCAGGCCGAGCAGCTTAAGTGGCACCAGGCGGCCACGGCCCTCAACGAGATCTTGGTCGACCTTGGAACTGCGGTACGCGACGGCGCGCAGGAGGTGGCGGACGCCGATCACCGAGCGGCCGGCGGCTGGGCCGGATAGCCGCCCGCTCAACAGACTCTGTGTGGTCCCGGTGGATGGAGAGCCGCTGGGACCACACAGTTCATTTCCCGTTCAGAGTCGGTGGGTCCGGCGTTGCGGCGCTCCACGGATCCGCCCGGCCATCGGCAGGTGTACGACGGCCATACCCGGGGCACAATTGGTCACATGAAGGTATGTGAGCTCACCGGAATCGCTCCTAACGTAGCGTCCCTGCCCCTACGTCGGCCCCAGGCCACGACGTCACCGCGGCCGGAATGAGCGCGCACGCCGGCGAGTCCGGGCCGCGCCGCCAGTTGAATGGCCTCTCGGACGTTCGCGCGTTCTTTCACACCAACTCCGTACCGCTGTACTTCATCTCGCCAACCCCGTTCAACCTGCTGGGGATAGACCGGTGGGTACGAAACTTCTTCTACCTGACCTACTTTGACTCTTTCGAGGGCATACACTCGCGCGTGTTTATACCCCGGCGGCGCGACCGCATTGACTTTGACTCCATGGGCGATGTGTGCAACCACCTCCTGCGTGATCCGGAGACTCTTGAGTTCATCGCGGGCCGAGGGCCCGGTGGCAAGGCCTGCTTCGTGATGATGGACGAAGAGACGCAGGCCCTCGCGCGGCAGGCGGGTCTCGAGGTCATGCACCCTCACGTAGAGCTGCGGAACCGGCTGGGCTCGAAGACCGTCATGACGCGCCTGGCTGACGAGGCGGGGGTGCCGAGTGTTCCGCACGTAATGGGGCGGGCCGGTTCGTACGACGAACTGCTGACGCTCGCGCAGTGTGCCGGATTAGGAGATGACCTCGTCATCTCCATTCCATACGGCGCTGCCGGCAGCGGGACGTTCTTTGTGCGCGGGCAGCGCGACTGGGACGAGCATGCCGGTGCCCTCACCGCGCAGCAAGAATTCAAAGTCATGAAGCGCATCCGCAATGTCGAGGTGTGCCTCGAAGGCGCTGTGACCCGCCACGGCACGGTCATCGGCCCCGCGATGACGAGTCTGGTCGGTTATTCAGAGCTCACTCCGCACCGGGGCGCCTGGTGCGGCAACGACATCTGGCGCGAGGTGCTGCCGCCGGAGCAGACGCACGCCGCGCGAGAAATGGTGGCAAAGCTGGGCGACATCCTGAGCCGCGAGGGGTACCGCGGCTACTTCGAGGTGGACCTTCTGCATGACCTGGACTCCGACGAGCTCTACCTCGGCGAAGTCAACCCGCGCCTCAGCGGTGCCAGCCCGATGACGAACCTGACCACCGAGGCCTACGCCGACATGCCGCTGTTCCTCTTCCACCTGCTCGAGTACATGGACGTGGAGTACGAGCTCGACATCGACGAGATCAACTCGCGCTGGGAGCGAGGCTATGGCGAGGACGAGGTCTGGGGCCAGGTGATTCTCAATGAGACCTCGCCGGATATCGAGCTCTTCACCTCGACGCCACGCACCGGCGTATGGCGTATCGACGACGACGGTCGCGTCTCCTTTGCGCGGACCGCCAACGACTGGGCCACGCTGCTCGACGGGTCCGAGGCCTTCTACATGCGGGTCGCCGCGCCCGGCGACTTGCGCTCCGAGGGTGCCCAACTCGGCGTGCTTGTCACACGCGGACACCTCCAGTCCGACGACTACCGGCTCACCGAACGCTGCCAGCGCTGGGTCAGGGGCATGAAGGCGAAGTTCGTGTCGACGCCCCTGGTGCCGGCCGCGCCGATCGTCTCGCGGCTCGTCGCACGAGCGTGAACAGCGGCCGCACGAGTCGCGTCCCGGGCGGCATCTCACTGGACAATTGGCTGTCGGCGCCATATTCGCACTGGTCATTTCAGCACGTCGAAAACTTCGTGCCGACCGCGGTGATCTCGCGCGGGTCCGGGCCGGTCGCCGCGTTGCCCGTGGCCACCGCTCCGATGGCCGAGATCCCGCTGACCAGCACTCACGGGCGGGCCACCACCGTTGGCGGGGTGATGGCCGCCACTGCTACCGACGGATGGGCCGTCGCCCACCGCGGCGCGGTGGTGGCCGAGGACTACTTCGACGGCTTGGAGACTCAGACCCGGCACTTGCTGTTTTCGGTGAGCAAATCGCTGGTGGCAGCCGTGGTCGGCGCGCTGCACGGGGCCGGTGCGATCGAGCTTGACGCGCCGCTCACGGCATACATTCCCGCCATGGCGAACTGCGGGTACGCCGGTGCGACGGTGCGCCACCTGCTGGACATGAGGTCGGGTATCGCGTTCTCAGAGAATTACCTTGACCCGACCGCGGAGATACACGTCCTCGATCAGGCGATGGGGTGGGCGCCCAAAAGCAGTCCGGACGTCCCCGCCACGCTGCACGGCTTCCTGCTGACCTTGCGGCGGAAGTCGGCCCACGGCGGCCCCTTCGAATATCGCTCCTGTGAAACCGACGTACTCGGGTGGATCTGCGAGGTCGCCAGCGGCCGGCGGATGCCCGAACTGATGTCGGAACTGCTGTGGAGTCGCATCGGCGCACAATGCGACGCCACTATTGGCATAGACGCGGTCGGCACTGGACTTTTCGACGGCGGCATCAGCGCCTGTCTCACCGACATGATCCGGTTCGGGTCGCTGTTCTTGCGTGACGGGGTCTCGTTGACCGGCGAGCAAGTGGTGCCTGCGGCGTGGATCGTCGACACCCTCGACGGCGGCCCCGACTCGCGTCAGGCCTTCGGCGCCAGCCCTGACGACACCGAATTGCCCGGCGGGATGTACCGCAACCAAGTGTGGTTTCCCTACCCGGGAAGCAACGTCGTGTTGTGTCTGGGCATGTGCGGTCAGATGATCTACGTCAACCGCGCCGCGGAGGTCGTCGCCGCCAAGTTATCCACGCAGCCGCATTCTCCTGAGCCGCACATGTTAGACACGCTGCGTGCATTCGACGCGGTAGCTCACGAATTGGCTGGAATTGCTAGTTAGCCCGAGCTCTTCGAGTCATTTTGACCTGCGGGGACGCCGATCTGTAAGCTGCTCGGTTGGCGTACGGTATGCGCGCAGTTAAAGGGGCCTTGGGTCAACGTCGGTCGCCGAGGCAACCCCACCGTCAACGCCTGACCGATACCCGGGTCACCCGGGATCCACCTCGAGAAAAGAAGGTAAGCGGTGCCCACATATGCGCCCAAGGCGGGTGACACCACGCGGTCGTGGTACGTCATCGACGCCACGGACGTGGTGCTTGGCCGTCTCGCCGTCGCAGCAGCCACGCTGCTGCGCGGCAAGCACAAGCCGACGTTCGCTCCCAATGTCGATGGCGGCGACTTCGTCATCGTCATCAACGCCGACAAGGTCGCCATCGGCGGCGACAAACTGCAGCAGAAGGTCGCTTACCGTCACTCGGGATACCCCGGCGGCCTGCACAAACGCACGATCGGTGAGCTGATGCAAAAGCAGCCCGACCGTGTAGTCGAAAAGGCGATCGTCGGCATGCTGCCCAAGAACAAGTTGAGCCGCCAGATCCAGCGCAAGCTGCACGTCTACGCCGGTCCGCAGCATCCCCACGCGGCGCAGAAGCCGGTTCCTTTCGAGATCAAGCAGGTGGCCCAGTGACCGAGACCGACACCAGCCTGGAATCCAGCGAAACCACTCCGGAACCGACCGAAGTGGTGGTGGAAATCGTCGAAGAGGTGGACACCCCGGCCGAGAGCCCGGCGCCCAAGCGCACCGAGTCTTTCGTGTTCGAGCGGCCCATCCAGACCGTCGGCCGCCGCAAAGAGGCCGTCGTGCGGGTGCGACTGGTGCCCGGCACCGGCAAGTTCGACCTCAACGGCCGCAGCCTGGAGGCGTACTTCCCCAACAAGGTGCACCAGCAGCTCATCAAGGCTCCGCTGGTCACCGTTGACCGGGTTGAAAGCTTTGACATCTTCGCTCTGCTGCACGGCGGCGGCCCATCGGGCCAGGCTGGTGCGTTGCGGCTGGGTATCGCACGGGCGCTGATCCTGGCGTCGCCGGACGACCGGCCCCCTCTGAAGAAGGCCGGCTTCCTCACCCGTGACCCGCGTGCCACCGAGCGCAAGAAGTATGGCCTGAAGAAGGCCCGTAAGGCGCCTCAGTACAGCAAGCGCTGATCAACTTTTGGCTGCGAGCGTGCATATTTGTACGCGTTCATCGGCGTGTCGACGGACCAACACGCACGTTCGCGGCCAAAAGTGGGTATTTCCAAGACCGTCAATGTGGGAGGTTTGTCCGCATGGGTCGACTTTTCGGCACCGACGGGGTTCGCGGGGTCGCTAATCGCGAGTTGACCGCCGAGTTGGCGTTGGCGCTGGGGGCGGCGGCGGCGCGGCGCCTGGCGAGCCCGAGCGAACTGCGCCAACGGGTCGCCGTGGTGGGCCGCGATCCGCGGGCCAGCGGCGAGATGCTTGAGGCCGCCGTCATCGCCGGCTTGACCAGCGAGGGGATCGACGCGCTGCGGGTCGGGGTGCTTCCCACCCCCGCGGTGGCCTATCTGACCGGCGCGTATGACGCCGACTTCGGGGTGATGATCTCGGCGTCGCACAACCCGATGCCCGACAACGGCATCAAGATCTTCGGGCCTGGCGGCCACAAATTGGACGACGACACCGAGGACCAGATCGAAGACCTGGTCGCCGCCGGCCCCGGGTTGCGCCCCGTCGGCGCCGGTCTCGGCCGCGTCGTCGACGCCGAGGATGCGGCCGAGCGCTACCTGCGCCACGTCAGCAAGGCGAGCACCGGCTCGCTCGACAAACTCACCGTGGTCGTGGACTGCGCTCACGGCGCGGCGTCTGCGGTGGCGCCGCGGGCCTATCGCGCGGCCGGTGCCGAGGTCATCGCGATCCACGCCGAGCCCAACGGCATCAACATCAACGACGACTGCGGATCGACGCACCTCGATGCGCTGCGGTCGGCCGTGCTCGCGCACGGCGCCGACCTGGGTCTGGCGCACGATGGGGACGCCGACCGGTGCCTGGCCATCGACGCCAACGGCGACCTGGTCGACGGCGACGCCATCATGGTGGTGCTCGCGCTGGCGATGAAGGAAGCCGGCGAACTGGCCTCCGAGACGGTGGTCACCACCGTGATGAGCAACCTCGGGTTGCACCTGGCGTTGCGGTCGGCCGGGGTTACCGTGCGCACCACGGGCGTCGGTGACCGCTACGTCCTGGAGGAGTTACGCGCCGGCGACTACAGCCTCGGCGGCGAGCAATCCGGCCACATCGTGCTGCCGGCGCTGGGCTCCACCGGCGACGGCATCGTCACGGGACTGCGATTGATGGCGCGCATGGCGCAGACCGGCTCGTCGCTGGCCGAGCTCGCCTCGACGATGCAGTCCTTGCCGCAGGTGCTCATCAACGTAGAGGTCGCGGACAAGGCGACCGCCGCCGCCGCGCCCTCGGTGCAGACGGCGGTCGACGAGGCCGAGGCCGAATTGGGCGACAACGGCCGAATCTTGTTGCGCCCCTCAGGAACTGAACCGATGATCCGCGTCATGGTGGAAGCGGCCGACGAGGAGATCGCCCACCGGGTGGCGACTCGCGTTGCCGATGCGGTGAGCTCTCAGCGCTGACCGGAACCCCTGGAACCGCTCTGCCACATCCGGCGTCGGAATAGGTATGAGACTCCATAGTCGACACACCGGTATCGACCCCGCGGCCGTGCATGCGATCGCCGATCGCTTCGCCGCCGCTGCCGAACTTATCGACGACGCCGTGTACGACCACATGGCCTGCCTGACGTTCGGCGGGTCCAGCGCCGGGCGGGCGCACGTTGCGCGCGGTGACGCGTTGCGCGGCGCGCTGGACCGGTTGACTGCCGAAATGTCGCAGTGGTCACGGGCCGCCGGCGAGATCGTCGTCGCTCTGCGGGCGAGCGCTAATCGCTACGCAGACGCCGACGTGTACGCCGCGGAGCGGATCGCCTGAGCGTGGCCGAGCGGTTAGACGTCGCAGGCCGCCTCGCCGAGGGGCAGCCCGCTGTCGAGCACACGCAGACGTACGTGCGGGCCTGCCAGGTGCTGGGTTACCACGATCCCGAATTGACTTCGCGCCCAACTCAAATCAACGATTGGTATGACAGCGAAGAGGGCCTCAACCTTCGCGCGCTCGACGGCGACTGTGGGCAGCTGCGCGCGGCGGCCGCGTCGGTCATGGAAGCGCTGCGGATGCAGCGAGACCAGGTCGATGAGCTGGCGGCGGCGTGGACCGGGCCGGGGGCGGAGTCTGCGATAGCTTTTCTGCAACGCCACTGCGACACGGCCAACACGGTGGCGAACGAAGTCCGTGCGGCGGCTGAGCGCTGCGAGTCGCTGCGCGACAACCTGTGGCACCTTATCGACGTCAAGGTCGCGACGGCTGTCGCCATCGACGATCGCACGCTGACGCAGCGGCCCGCGTGGATGGCCGCCGCCGCGGCGGTCACGACCGGCGCGGGGGAGCCCAAGACTGCGGAGGTGGTTCAGCAGCAGATAAAGCCGTACGTGGACAACGACATTCGCGCAGAATGGTTGACTGCAATGCGGTCGGCGCGGGACGGGCTAGCAACGTCCTACGACATGGTCATCGACAAGTTCGCTGCCGCGGCCCCGGTCTACTTTGAGATCCCCGAAGACCAGAGGCCCGGCCGGGCACCGTTTCAGCCGGTCCCGGAGACCGCACCGGCGGTGCTCGCGCCCGCTGTCGCGCTTCCCACCCTCGCGCCCGACCCGGCGCCGGCTCCGATGTCCACGCCTGCGGCGCCGGCTTCGACATCCGGGACATCCGCGGCGCCTGCGCCTCTTACGCCGCCGATATCGGACTGGGGAACGGCGATGGGTGACGGCTCGGCGTTGCCCGGTGGCCTTGGTAGTGCCGCGGGCCCCGGCGGCCTCGGCGGCCTCGGTGGACTCGCAAACCGGATCGTCGACGAGATGAGTGGCCTGCTGGGTTCCGCGGGGGATGAGTTGGACGATCCGTCGGGGCTTGACGACCCGCTGGACGCCGACGGCCCCGATGACAAAGCCGCGGATGACAAAGCCGCCGACGACAAAGCCGCCGACGACGAAGCCGACGACGACGAGTCCGCCGCCGAGCCAGACAAGCCCGAAGACATCCCGGCCGCACAAGCCGAAGAGGCGAAACCGGCTGACACGCCGCCGCTAGCCGGACCGCCGGGTGCAGATACGGCGCCGGCGGCCACGCCGCCGATTGACGCGCCGCCTCCGGGCGCACCGCCGCCCGACGCCGCACCGCCCGTCAGTGGCAAGACTCCGTGCGAGATAGCTGCGGATGAGTTACCGAAGGCAGGGCAATGAAATTGGCTCAAGCGGGCCGCAGCTCGAGAACTTCTTAGTCCAGGACAATGCCGATGCGCATCACCGATGCTTACCACGACGAAGGTAAGCGCCGCGGTTGCTGCCGGGTTATTTCAAAAGCGCGACGATCTTCTCTTCCGGGGTGACCGCCGGCGCCTCGGGGTCCACCGGCACAGTCCTGGGCAGCTGCACGTCCGGATCGGCGAAGTCGCGGTAGGTCTTGTCCCCGGCGAGCGTGGCGAGCAGATAACCGGTGAGCAGCGCACGCACCGCCTTTTGCGTGCCGCGGTGCGGGCCTCCCAGGCCCATCACCTGCGTCAGTCGTCGGCCCTCGGTCAGACCTGCGGCTTCGCCCTTCTTGACGATGCGCAGTGTGGACGCCTCCCACACTGCGGATAACGAGAGCGCGGTGGAATTCAGCGTCGTGGGATCTCCCGGCGTGGTCAGGAGCAAACCCGGGACCTTCAGCGCCGCGGCGGGCTGCTCGGCTGGGGGACTGGTGAACGTCGGAAAGATCGCCGCCACCGCCTTGGCCGGCCCGCCGGGCGAGCCTGCCATACCGGCCGCGGCGAACACCGCGGCCGAGCCGCCGAAGCCATGGCCTACGACGCCGAGCTTGGCGGGGTGCACGCTGATCTTGCCGGGCCCGAGCCGCACGCCCGCCACGATGTCCAGCGCGGTACCCAGGTCAAAAGCCAGGTTGAGCACCGAGGGCGCCAGACCTCGCTGGGTGTCGGGTGCGCCGGCCACGATGCCCCACGACGCCAGATGCTCCAGCAGACCCGCATAGCGCTCGGTGCCGGTGAGCCAGTCGTGACCGAAGGCGATCGCCGGCAGGCTCAGCCCCTCTTCCGGGGTGTACACCACCCCCGGCAAGCCGGCAAAGGCCAGGTCACCACGCAAAACTCGGTGCGGACCACGTCGGGTGAGGGCGGCGACGAGCTTGCGGATGCGGGCCACCCCTCGACGTTAGCGGACGTCAGCGCACCTCAATCAGGCCCATGCGCCACAGCGCCGCGTACATGTGGCGAAGCGGGATGCTCAGCAGGCGAGTGGTCGCATCGACCATCGGATCGCCGCTGGTGTCGATCGGCGCCCGGCGAGCCCGCCTGGTTGCGGGTGCGGGCGCGAGCGCCAGCGGTGGAGCAGGAGCCACATCGATATCGTCTAACAGAACAGCGGTCATGATTCCCTCCTGGAAACTCTTGGCATCTAATCGGCTAACAAAGTCTCGCGAATAGCGTTTACTGAATAAATTTTTGGATAATGGTGAATTTGTTATCACGCCAATCCGTGACGCAACCCCCCGTGCGGTTATCCATTAGCTCGGCTATCGGCGTTGATATAGGTTGACGACAAAGGACGGTCGTTCGGTTGTGTAGCATGAGCGCGCGGGCTAAGTCGTTGAACTGCAACATAATTTGCCCTTCGCGGCTGCTCCAGAACCCGATAAGGTCGTCATCAGGCGGGCGTCAACACCGTCGTCCTTTCTGCCGGCTCCGTTCCCGTCGCCGCCTCCAGCGGGTCTGCTAATTCGGCGTTAGCCGATTTGGCAGTTCGCCTGGCGCCATCAGGGTTGCCAGCCTTGCCTACATTCCGAGGGTAAGTCCGCACGTTGCTGAGGCAATGACGACACCGAAAACGTCACAAGGACATCAGGTGAAAAGGAGCTCTATTTAATAGGAAGTCGACATGAATTGAAATGGAACCGCGCGTGTCATCGGACCGTCACCTGCCCGGGGTAACCTCGCCCAGATTCGCTGGCCGCGCCTCAGTCGAGTCCCGCATTACCGCAGGTCAGCGCCGTGTCGGCCGCTCCTGCCGGTCGTTTGCACTACCCTGATCAGGATGTGCGGAATTGTCGGCTACGTCGGGCGGGGCGGCGCCTGCGAGGTCGTCATGGACGCGCTGCGCCGGATGGAGTATCGCGGCTACGACTCGTCGGGACTCGCCCTGGTCGACGGTGACGGCAAACTCACCGTTCGTCGCCGTGCCGGCAGGCTGGCCAACCTCGAGGGCGCCCTAGCCGAAATGTCCAAGGATTCGTTGACCGGCGGCACCGGTCTGGGCCATACCCGCTGGGCGACGCACGGCCGCCCCACCGATCGCAATGCGCACCCGCACCGCGACGCGGCCGGCAAGATCGCCGTCGTCCACAACGGCATCATCGAGAACTTCGCGATCCTGCGCCACGAGCTGGAAACCGCCGGTGTGGAATTCGCCAGCGACACCGACACCGAGGTCGCGGTGCACCTGGTGGCTCAGGCCTATCGCCACGGCGAAACAGCCGGCGATTTCCCGGCTTCCGTGCTCGCGGTGCTGCGCCGGTTGGAGGGCCACTTCACCCTGGTGTTCGCCAACGCCGACGAGCCCGGCACCATCGTCGCCGCCCGCCGGTCCACGCCGCTGGTGGTGGGGGTCGGCGACGGCGAGATGTTCGTCGGCTCCGACGTGGCGGCGTTCATCGAACACACCCGTCGCGCAGTCGAACTGGGCCAGGACCAGGCCGTGGTGATTACGGCGGACGGTTACCGCATCACCGATTTCGACGGCAACGACGATGTCGAGTTTCGCGAGTTTCACATCGACTGGGACCTGGCCGCCGCCGAAAAGGGCGGATACGAGTACTTCATGCTCAAGGAGATCGCCGAGCAGCCCACCGCGGTGGCCGATACGCTGCTCGGCCATTTCGTCGACGGCCGGATCGTGCTGGACGAGCAGCGGCTGTCCGACCAGGAATTGCGCGAGATCGACAAGGTATTCGTGGTTGCATGCGGGACGGCCTACCATTCCGGGCTGCTCGCGAAATACGCCATCGAACACTGGACGCGGCTGCCGGTGGAAGTGGAACTCGCCAGCGAATTCCGTTACCGCGATCCGGTATTGGACCGCAGCACCCTGGTGGTGGCCATCTCCCAATCCGGTGAAACCGCAGACACTTTGGAAGCGGTCCGGCACGCCAAGGAGCAGAAAGCCAAGGTGCTGGCGATCTGCAACACCAACGGGTCTCAGATCCCCCGCGAGTGCGACGCGGTGCTCTACACCCGCGCCGGCCCGGAGATCGGCGTGGCCTCGACGAAAACCTTCCTGGCCCAGGTGGCCGCCAACTACTTGCTGGGTTTGGCGTTGGCGCAAGCCCGCGGCACCAAGTACCCCGACGAGGTCGCGCGCGAGTACCGAGAGCTGGAAGCAATGCCGGATCTGGTGGCGCGGGTGATCGCTGGGATCGAGCCGGTGGCCGAGCTGGCCAACCGGTTCGCCCAGTCGACCACCGTGCTGTTCCTGGGTCGCCACGTCGGCTACCCGGTGGCGCTGGAAGGCGCGCTGAAACTCAAGGAATTGGCCTACATGCACGCCGAAGGGTTCGCCGCCGGCGAGCTCAAGCACGGCCCGATCGCGCTGATCGAAGACGGCCTGCCGGTCATCGTCGTCATGCCGTCGCCCAAAGGGTCGGCCACGCTGCACGCCAAGCTGCTGTCCAATATCCGCGAGATCCAGGCCCGCGGCGCGGTGACCGTCGTGATTGCCGAAGAGGGTGACGACACCGTGCGGCCCTACGCCGATCACCTGATCGAAATCCCCGCGGTGTCAACGCTTTTGCAGCCTCTGTTGTCGACCATCCCGCTTCAGGTGTTCGCCGCGTCGGTGGCGCGGGCCCGCGGCTACGACGTCGACAAGCCGCGTAATCTGGCCAAGTCCGTCACCGTCGAGTAGTCATGAGACTGGGCATCATCGGTGTCGTGGTCTTCATTGCGGCGTACGTCGCCTCGATTGTGTTTTATGTCAACGACGGCATGGGCCGTCCGCGCCAGGTCGCTGAAAGTCCGCCCTCAAGTGACGGGACCAGGGTGGTGGTCGATGTTGAAGACATCCAGTCGGACAACAGCGTGCTCATTGCCAACTACACCATTTCGCCCGCGCCACAACTACTAGACCCGGTGACCCACGGTCTCAAGGATGACCTCAGTTTGCTTGTCACATCCGTAGTTTCGGCCAGCAAGCACACATGGCCGAAGGGGACGCTGCCGGATGTCTTTCGCGTTTCGTTGGCTCTCAACGGTATCGCCGCGGATTGGCCCTTCGATAGCTACCACTCGGGTCCGATCACCGTGCATCTGATGTCCGGTGCTGCGCAACGGCCCGTGATACCGGCGGTGATCATGGTTGACCGTCTGCTCGGCTGGAAGATTGACGTGGTCCACGACAAGGACGACATATCCGCACCGGATCGACTAGACCTGTACCGATCGTCAAGCACAGTGGTGTTCGGCGTGGTCATCCTCGGGGTGCTCATCGCGCTTGCCGGCGTGGGCCTGGTCGTGGCAGTTCAGACGGCGCGGGACCGGCGAAAATTCCAGCCGCCCATGACAACGTGGTACGCGGCGATGCTGTTCGCGGTGATGCCGCTGCGCGGAGCCCTCCCCGATGCGCCCCCTTTCGGAAGCTGGATCGACGTTACGATCGTGCTCTGGGTCGTCGTCGTGTTGGTGATCTCGATGGTGATCTACATTTCCTGCTGGTGGCGGCATCTGCGACCCGACGGCGAAACACCTCGCGTGAGAAGGTGGACCCAGTGGCTGATGCCCCGGTAGCGACACGACTTCGAAGCCTGGCGGCCGCGGCGTGGCACTTTGTCCTCAGCGCGCCGCTGACATACTCCTGGCTGGCGGCACTGCTGGTCACGACGCTTGCCCGGCGCTTCGTGCTCACCACCCACGAGACCCACACGGTGCTCATCGAGGGCTCCACCAACATCCATCACTTGCTGCAGGATCCGTTGGTAGTCCTGATTGACAGCTTGCTGTGGATCGACGGCCGGCACTGGATTGCGTACCTCGTGCTGTTCACGCTGTTTCTCGCGCCCGCCGAGCATTGGCTGGGGCACCTGCGGTGGATCACCGTGGGGCTGACCGCGCACGTCGGCGCCACGTACGTCAGCGAGGGACTGCTCGAGTGGGCGATCGACTTTCACCAGGCGCCGCACAGGCTGGTGAACGCCGAGGACATCGGGGTTAGCTACTTCCTGGTTGGGGTGATGGCGGTGCTCACCTATCGCATCGCGAGGCCGTGGAGCTGGGGTTATCTGGCGATATTGCTGCTCATCTTCGGCTTTCCCCTCACTCGGATAGACCTCGATGACCCGACTTTCACCGCGATCGGCCACTTCGCGTCGATCCTCATCGGCCTGTGCTTCTACCCGATGGCGCGGGAGCGGAGGCGTCGGCGGTTCAACCCGCCAAAAAACGGCAACACTGTCCCTCGAGTGCGGTCGCCCAAGCCGCGGGGGATCGACGGAAGCGTGGCCAATTAACGAGACCGTAATTGCGCCCCCATACCGTGGCGGAATGCGACGTTCGTCGCCGCGAACGCTCGGGGCCGAAGAAGAGTTTCACCTTGTCGATCTGAAGACAAGGCGACTGACGGCGCGCGCGCCCGAACTGCTGGGCGAGCTGGACGAGAACTACGTCGCCGAGTTGCAGCGCTGCGTCGTCGAGACGAACACCCTGGTGGTCGATTCGCTCGAAGGATTGCGCGACGAAATCGTCCGGCACCGGAAGGTGTTGGTCGAAACCGCCACCGAACTGGGCATCGGAATCGTCGCCGCAGGGGCAGTGCCGCTGTCGGTGCCGGCCGAAATGCGTGTGACCAGGACACCGCGCTACCGGCAGATGCTCGCCGACTACCAACTGCTGGCTCGCGAGCAGCTGATCTGCGGTACCCAGATACACGTCGGCATTGATGACCGCGACGCAGCGGTAGCCGTCGCCTACCGGGTGGCGGCGTATCTGCCGACCCTGCTCGCGTTATCCGCCAGCTCGCCGTTCGCGTCGGACGGTTCCGACACCGGGTACTCGAGCATGCGCACGCTCATCTGGCAACGCTGGCCGACGACCGGGCTGGCCGCCCCGGTGCAGTCGGCCGAAGAATACGACAAACTCGTCGCCGACCTAGTGGCCAGCGGAGTCATCTCGGACGCCCGGATGGTCTATTTCGACGTCCGGCCGGCAAACTTCGTGCCGACGCTGGAGCTGCGGGTGTGCGACAGTTGCCCGTCGGTGGACACCGTTTTGCTGATCGCCGGGATATTCCGGGCCCTGGTCGAGCGCGAGCTCGAGGCCGCCGAAAAAGGCATCCCGGCTACGGTCCTGTCGCCGGCGGTAGGTCGAGCCGCGCTGTGGCGAGCCGCGCGGTCGGGGCTGGAGGGCGAGCTGGTCGACGTACGGGGTCCGGTCAGCCGCCCCGCGTCAGAGGTGGTCAGCGGCCTGGTCGACGCGCTGCGTCCGCAACTGGAAAATAACGGTGACTGGGACACCGTGAGCGAGCTGAGCCGTCAGGCGCTGATCCTGGGCACGTCGTCTGCTCGGCAACGGCGCGCGCTGCGCGGGCGCGGGCGCCTTACCGACGTGGTCGATCAATTGATCGTCGAGACTGCCAGCCGCCAGCGCAGCACCCAGGACATTCCGGTCGCCATACGCGACGACCCCAGCCTGCTGTTCGGCTACCACCTTGGGAGCAAACCGATTTCCAGCGCCGCGCGTGCTGACCTCGACGATTGCTACGACGAGGCGGTCGATGCCGATGGGAAGCCGCGCCAGGCCTATAGGACAGTCCTCGATGCCATCGCCCGGCTCGGCGTGGCCCAGCTGCGGTCCAGAGAAGCGGACATCGAGCAGGAGCAGCGGGCCGACAACATCACCTTCCGGGTCAGCGGTCAAAGCCGCGCCCAGCTGTTCCCGGTCGATTTGTTACCGCGCGTGGTGACCGCGCAGGACTGGGGGCGGCTGTCCGAAGGCCTGGCTCAGCGCGCCCGCGCGCTGGACGCATTCCTGCGCGACGTCTACTCCGAGCAAGCGATTGTCTCCGACGGCATCATCGGTGTGCAGGCTCTCGACCGCGCCCCCGGCTTTCGCTCCACGGGCCGCGTCGCGGGCGATACGGTCCGAGCCCACATCAGCGGGACCGACATCGTGTGCGACGGCGCCGGCCGCTGGATGGTGCTGGAAGACAATCTGCGCGTGCCGTCGGGTGTCGCCTACGCGATCGTCAACCACCGGCTGATCGACAAGCACTTCCCCGAGATGCAACCGCCCGTGCCGATCGAGGATCCTGGCCAGGCGCCCCGAATGTTGCTCGAAACCCTGCGCGCGGCCGCTCCGGCACACGCGCCCGACGACCCCGTCGTGGTGATGTTGTCCGCCGGCTGGAAAGACTCCGCGTGGTTCGAACACACCTTTCTGGCCGAGGAGATGGATGTCCCGTTAGTGCAGCCGGCCGACTTAACGGTGCGCGACGGAAAACTAGTGCAGCACGTCGGCTCGAATGTGCGACGCATCGACGTCGTATATGCGCGGATGGACGAAGACATGCTGCTGTCGTCCACCGGATACAACAACGCGCCACTGCGCCCGGGCCTGCTTGCCGCGATTAAGGACGGCCATCTCACGATTGCCAATTCGCTGGCCAACGGGGTGGCCGACGACAAGGCGATCTACGCGTACGTACCGGCGATGATCGAGTACTACCTCGGCGAAAAGCCGCTGCTGGCTCAAGTGCCGACCTGGATCTGCGCCGAGCGGGACCAGCGTGACTTCGTGCTGGCCAATCTTGGCGACCTGGTGGTGAAACCTATCGACGGGTTGGGCGGCAGCGGCGTGCTGATCGGGCCGGAAGCCTCCGAGGAGGCACTGGAGGCTCGCCGCCGCGAACTGGAAGCTCAACCCGAGCGCTTCGTCGCCCAGGAGCCCGTCAACTTGTCCACCCATCCCACCTTCGACGGCGACGGCCTATACCCGCATCACGTCGATTTGCGCGCGTTCGTCCATTTACGACCTGGCGCGGGGGGTTCGGCAGGTTCGGTAGAGGCGCACGTGATGCCCGCCGCGTTGACGCGAGTAGGTGTGCGCGGGTCGCGAATCGTCAACTCCTCGTCGGGCGGCGGCAGTAAGGACACCTGGATTCTTAACGAGCAGGCGCCATTTGAGGGAGGCCAGTGACATGTGCGGTATCTGCGGTGAGATCCGCTGGGACGGGCGGGCGGCCGACGTCGGGGCGGTCGCGCGGATGGCAGGCGCGATGACGTCGCGTGGACCGGACGCCGACGGCGTCGTAGCCCATGGGCCTATGGCACTCGGGCATCGGCGGCTGTCGATCATTGACCTGTCCGCTCGGGGGGGACAGCCGATGGTCGACGCCGATCTCGGATTGACGTTGGTGTTCAACGGCTGCATCTACAACTACCAAGAGCTCCGCAAGGAACTTCAGGCCGACGGGTACCGCTTCTTTTCGACCGCCGACAGCGAGGTCGTGATCAAGGCGTTCCACAAATGGGGTGCGCGCTGCGTCGAGCGGTTCAAGGGAATGTTCGCGTTCGCCATCGCCGACCGGGACACCGGTGAGCTGACGCTGGCGCGCGACCGGTTGGGCATCAAGCCGCTTTACATTGCGCCGCAATCTGGCCGGCTGCGGTTCGCGTCCAGCGTGCGCGCACTGATCGAGGCCGGTGGCCCCGGTGAAATTGACACCGAACTGGACCGCGAGGCCCTGCACCACTACATGACGTTCCACTCCGTGGTGCCGGCACCGCTGACGATCTATCGCGGGGTGCGCAAGCTTCCGCCGGCGACTGTGCGGGTGATCCAGCCCGACGGGTCGCACACCGACACCGTGTACTGGACGCCGAAATTCGGGCGCGACCCGGCTAAGGTGTCCTGGTCGGACCGTGACTGGGAAGCCGCGCTGATGGATTCGCTGCGCACCGCCGTGAAACGGCGCATGGTCGCCGACGTGCCCGTGGGGGTGTTGCTGTCGGGCGGCATCGACTCCTCGATCGTGGTGGCACTGCTGGCCGAGCAGGGCCAGCACGGCTTGGCCACCTTCAGCATCGGCTTCGATTCATCCGACGGCGAATCCGGCGACGAGTACTTCTACTCCGACCTGATCGCCAAGACCTTCGACACCGACCACCACAAGATCCACATCGACGCGGCGCGGCTGACACCCGCGGTGCCGAAAAGCATTGCCGCCATGAGCGAACCGATGGTCAGCCACGACTGCGTGGCCTTCTACCTGTTGTCGGCCGAAGTCAGTAAGTCGGTGAAGGTGGTGCAATCCGGGCAAGGCGCCGACGAGATTCTGGCCGGCTACTCCTGGTACCCGCCGCTGGCCAACATCGCCCGCGAACAGACCACCGAGGCCTACGCGAAGGTGTTCTTCGACCGCAGCCACGAAGACGTGCTGTCAATCTTCGCCCCCGAGTATGGGATTGACGCCGACGTGAGTCGCGAGTTCGCGACCGCGCATCAGGGTGCGCCCGGTGCCGACACCGCGGTGGATGCGGCACTGCGCCTGGACACTCAGGTGATGCTCGTCGACGATCCGGTCAAACGCGTCGACACCATGACGATGGCGTGGGGGCTGGAGGGGCGGGTGCCGTTCCTCGATCACGACTTCGTCGAGCTGGCGGCCAGCTGCCCACCCGACCTGAAGCTGGCCTCGGGCGGCAAGGGCGTGCTGAAAGAGGCTTCACGCCAACTACTTCCGGCGGAGGTGATCGACCGGACCAAGGGACATTTCCTGGTGCCGGGCATCCGCCATTTGCATGGCGAGCTGCTCGACATGGTGCACGATGCCCTGACCAACGATGCGGCCCGGGCTCGCGGGCTGTATCGTGCCGAGGCCGTCGAGGCCTTGCTCGCCGCGCCGAACGAGACGCGGACCACGCTGGGCTCCAACGCGTTGTGGCAACTGGCCGTGCTCGAGATGTGGCTGCAGAGCATGGAGGGCTGAGGCGATGGGGCAGGAGGTGCGCGCAACGTACGGCGCGTCGCTGTCCCCGGATGCGACGGCCTTCGCCCATCTGATCGATGACGGCGGTTATCCCCGTGCGGTGCAACGGTTTCTGCGCGGGTGGCGGGCCAGTTCGTCGCGCGATGTGGAGCTACCGGTCGAAGGCCCGGTGTCCCGGGTCATCCACTCCGCCGACGGACAGTGGCTGGCCTGCGAGGTTGCGCCGAGCGGGGGAACCCGCAGCCAGATCTGGGTCGTCACCACCGACCCCGACGACCGGATGGCCTGGCGCATCGACGACGAAAACGACGGGACCGCCGAGCTGATCGGCTGGGATGGCACCCGGGTGGCCGCGATCTTGACCGGTGAGGACGGGGTAGGCATCTCGTGTCTGATCGATCCGGCCGACGGCCGTCGCATCGTGGTGGACCGCCGATCCGGGGGCCGGCTGGTCGACGCGTGGGCCGGAGCGGCGCTGATCCGCGTCGGGCCGCGCGGCTACCACGAAATAATCATGCTGCACGGCCTGACCGAAATCGCCTTATTGCCAGCCGATCCCGGGTCCGCGACGGCCGACGGCGTGATCCTCGACGACCACCATCCGCGCCGCATCCGCCACGGCCCGGAGGGTGAGCTGAGCGAGCTGTACCAGCCGGGTGCGGACGGCAGCGGATACGTGCGGGCACTGATCCGCAGCGATAACGGCTGCGAGCATGCCCGGCTGCTGGAAGTCACGGCCACCCCGGACGGCGTCAGTTACTACGTGGTGGCCGAGCGGGCCGACTGCGACCTCGAGGAGTTCGCCGTCAGCGACGACCTGTCCACCGTCGCGCTGCTGTGGAATGTGCAGGGCCGCAGTGAGTTACAGATTCTCGAATATGCCGACGACACGCTCAGCGAACCGATCCCGCTGCCCGGCCTGGTCGCAAGCGAACTGTCCGTCAGCGCAGGCGGGTCGATGGTCGCACTGACCGTCGAAGGGCCTTCGACGCCGCGCACCGTCGAGCTGGTCGACCCCCGCTCCCGCCAATGGGAACCGATCGACCGCGAGCCCAGTCGCGGTCCGGTGATCCCCGGATTTTCTGCCGCCACAGCGCCGGAGACGATCACCGCGCGGGACGGGTTGAACCTCAACGCATGGCTGTACCGGCCGGAACAGGCGACCGGAGGCGGCGCCGTGATCTACCTGCACGGCGGGCCGGAAGGCCAGGCCCGGCCCGGTTACAGCGAGATCTTCGCGCGACTGGTCGGCGACGGGATCACCGTGCTGGCGCCGAACGTACGCGGCTCCGGCGGCCTGGGCCGGAACTTCGTCCACGCCGACGACAAGGAGAAGCGGTTCGGCGCGATCAACGACGTCGCCGACTGTGTGCGTTTCCTGGTGGACAACGGCCTGGCCGACCCGAGGCGCGTCGCCTGCGCGGGCTGGTCCTATGGCGGGTTTCTGACGCTCACGGCACTGACGTTTCACCCCGAGCTGTTCGCGGCAGGCATCAGCATCTGCGGGATGAGCGACCTCACGACGTTTTACCGCCACACCGAGCCGTGGATCGCCGCCGCGGCGTATCCGAAGTACGGCCACCCGGTGCACGATCGCGAACTGCTCGAGGAGTTGTCGCCGCTGCGCCGCGTCGACGCGTTGACCGCGCCGCTGCTCGTCGTGCACGGAGCCATGGACACCAACGTGCCGGTCGGCGAATCCGAGCAAATCGTCGAAGCACTGCAGCGGTCCGGTCGTGACGTCCGCTACCTGCTCTTCGGCGACGACGGACACGGGATCATCAAGCGCGAGAATCGCGCGGCGTTGGCCACGGCGATGAGTGAGTGGTTGACCAAGGCATTCGCCGCCGTCTAGGGCGAGCATGGAATGCTGGCTCTAATGCGCCACTACTACTCCGTAGACGCGATCCGCGAGGCCGAAGCCCCGCTGCTGGCCAGCCTGCCCGACGGCGCGCTGATGAGACGTGCGGCCTTCGGGCTGGCCACCGAGATTGTCCGCGAGTTGACCGAGCGCACCGGTGGAGTCGCCGGCCGCCGGGTGTGCGCGGTCGTCGGATCGGGCGACAACGGCGGCGACGCGCTATGGGCTGCGACCTTCCTGCGTCGTCGCGGGGCGGCCGCCGAGGCGGTGTTGCTGAACCCGGACCGCACGCACCGCAAGGGATTGGCGGCGTTCACACAGGCCGGCGGTCGGATCGTGCAAAGCGTCTCGGCCGCAACCGATCTCGTCCTCGACGGCGTGGTCGGAATCTCCGGATCCGGCCCGCTGCGCCCGGCGGCGGCCGAGGTGTTCGCCGCAGTCGAGGCGGCTGGGATTCCGGTGGTCGCCGTCGACAGCCCAAGCGGCGTCGACGTGGCGACCGGCGCGGTCAGTGGCCCGGCCGTGCACGCCGCGCTGACTGTCACCTTCGGCGGGCTCAAGCCCGTGCACGCGCTGGGCGACTGTGGGAGCGTCCGGCTGGTCGACATCGGGCTCGACCTGCCCGACACCGACATGCTGAGTTTCGAAGCCGGCGATGTGGCCGCGCGCTGGCCGGTGCCCGGCGCGCACGACGACAAATACACCCAGGGCGTGACCGGGGTGCTGGCCGGATCGTCGACGTATCCGGGCGCGGCGGTGCTGTGCACCGGTGCCGCCGTTGCGACGCACTCCGGCATGGTCCGCTACGCCGGCGGTGCTCACGCCGAAGTCCTCGCGCGCTGGCCGGAGGTCATCGCCTCACCCTCCGCGGCGTCCGCGGGGCGGGTGCAGTCCTGGGTCGTCGGGCCCGGGTTGGGCACCGACGACAAAGGCGCCTCCGCACTGTGGTTCGCGCTGGATACCGACCTGCCGGTGATCGTCGACGCCGACGCGCTGACCATCGTGGCGGCCCACCCCGAGCTGGTGGTCAGCCGCACCGCGCCGACGGTGCTGACTCCGCACGCGGGCGAGTTCGCGCGGCTGGCCGGGGCCCCGCCGGGGAGCGACCGCGTCGGCGCGTGCCGCAAGCTGGCCGACGCGTTCGGCGCCACCGTGCTGCTTAAGGGCAATGTCACCGTCATCGCCGACCCCGGCGGACCGGTCTACCTGAACCCGGCGGGGCAGTCCTGGGCGGCCACCGCCGGGTCCGGCGACGTGCTGTCCGGCATGATCGGCGCGCTGCTGGCCTCGGGCCTGCCGGCCGTCGAGGCGGCCGCGGCCGCGGCGTTCGTGCACGCGCGCGCGGCGGCGTTGTCCGCCGCCGACCCGGGTCCCGGGGAAGCGCCAACGTCGGCATCGCGGATTTTGCACCACATCAGGGCGGCCCTTGCCAGCCTCTAGCCGCCCTGTAGCACTACCCAGCCAACGAAAGGTTCCGCCGTGTCCCACCCGTCCGTGCCCGCACACTCGATCGCGCCCGCCTACACCGGCCGCATGTTCACCACCCCGGTGCCGGCGCTTCGGCTGCCCGAGGAATCGATGGATCCCGAGGCCGCCTACCGCTTCATCCACGACGAGCTGATGCTGGACGGCAGCTCGCGGCTTAACCTGGCCACCTTCGTCACCACCTGGATGGACCCCGAGGCCGACAGGCTGATGGCCGAGACGTTCGACAAGAACATGATCGACAAGGACGAATATCCGGCGACCGCGGCCATCGAGCAGCGCTGCGTGTGCATGGTCGCCGATCTCTTTCACGCCGATCACCTGAGTGATGACGATCCGTCCAGCGCCATCGGCGCGTCGACCATCGGCTCCAGCGAGGCGGTCATGCTCGGCGGGCTGGCCCTGAAATGGCGCTGGCGGGAAAAGGTCGGTAAAGGCTGGAAGGGCCGCACCCCGAATCTCGTCATGGGGTCCAACGTCCAGGTGGTGTGGGAGAAGTTCTGTCGCTACTTCGATGTCGAACCGCGCTATCTGCCGATGGAGGAGGGGCGCTACGTCATCACTCCCGAGCAGGTCATCGACGCCGTCGACGAGGACACCATCGGCGTGGTGGCAATCGTGGGCACCACCTACACCGGTGAGCTGGAACCCGTCGCCGAGATCTGCGCGGCGCTGGACAAACTGGCCTCCGGCGGTGGTGTGGACGTCCCGGTGCACGTCGACGCCGCCAGCGGGGGATTCGTGGTGCCCTTCCTGCACCCGGAACTCAAGTGGGACTTCCGGCTGCCGCGGGTGGTATCGATCAATGTCAGCGGTCACAAGTACGGACTGACCTACCCCGGTATCGGGTTCGTCGTCTGGCGCAGCAAGGAGTACCTGCCCGAGGACCTGGTGTTCCGGGTCAACTACCTAGGTGGCGACATGCCGACTTTCACGCTGAACTTCTCCCGCCCCGGCAACCAGGTGATCGGCCAGTACTACAACTTCCTGCGGCTGGGCCGCGAGGGCTACACGCAGGTCATGCGATCGCTGTCGTCGACCGCGCGGTGGCTGGGCGAGCAGCTGCGCGTCGGCGACCACTGCGAGCTGATCTCGGACGGTTCGGCGATCCCGGTGGTCAGCTTCCGGCTCGCCAAGAACTGCGGGTACACCGAGTTCGACCTTTCCCATGAGCTGAGGGGTTACGGCTGGCAGGTGCCGGCCTACACCATGCCCGACAACGCCACCAACATCTCGGTGCTGCGCATCGTGGTGCGCGAGGGACTCTCCGCCGACCTGGCCCGGGCCCTGCACGACGATGCCCGCACCGCGCTGGCCTCGTTGGACAAGCTCAAGCCGGGCGGGCACTACCACGCGGAGCACTTCGCGCATTAGGCCCGGGCGCCTTGTCGCATCTGTCACATTGGCCTCTCGGTGCCGGTCGGCACAGAGACTCGTGTGACAGCTGAGACTGAGGTGCGCTCGTTCCCGAGCGCTTCTGGGACAATAGAGGCCGTGGCCGTTACGTCGATGTCCATGAAGCCGGGGGTCCTCGCCGAGGCCGTGGTGGACCTGGGTGCTGTTGAGCACAACGTGCGAGTGCTCTGCGAGCACGCCGGCCGCGCGCAGGTGATGGCTGTCGTCAAGGCCGACGGCTACGGCCACGGCGCCACCCGCACCGCCTACGCCGCGTTGACCGGCGGAGCGAACGAACTGGGGGTCGCCACCGTCGACGAGGCGCTCGCATTGCGCGCCGACGGCGTCACCGCGCCGGTGCTGGCCTGGTTGCACCCGCCGGGCACCAACTTCGCACCCGCGCTGCTAGCCGACGTGCAGATCGCGGTGTCATCGATACGCCAGCTCGACGAGCTGCTGGACGCGGCACGCCGGACCGGCCGCCCGGCGACGGTGACGCTCAAGGTCGACACCGGACTGAACCGCAACGGCGTTGCTGCGGCGCATTACCCGGCGATGCTGACCGCGTTGCGCCAAGGGGTCGCTGAGGAGGCGATTCGGCTGCGCGGGCTGATGTCGCACCTGGTGTTTGCCGATCAACCCGACAGCCCCATGAATAGTATTCAGGCTCAACGGTTTACCGAGATGCTGGCCCACGCGCGGGATCAAGAGGTGCACTTCGAGGTTGCGCACCTGGCGAATTCGTCGGCGACGATGTCGCGCCCCGACCTAGCCTTCGACCTGGTGCGGCCGGGTATCGCGGTCTACGGCCTGAGTCCGGTGCCGCAGCTGGGTGACATGGGCCTGATACCGGCGATGACGGTGAAATGTGCGGTGACGCTGGTGAAATCGATTCGTGCCGGCGAGAGCGTCTCGTATGGGCATACCTGGACCGCGCGGCGCGACACCAATCTGGCGTTGCTGCCGGTCGGCTACGCCGACGGTGTGTTCCGGTCGCTGGGCGGGCGTCTGGACGTACTGATCAACGGCAGGCGCCGCCCCGGCGTCGGCCGAATCTGCATGGACCAATTCGTCGTCGATTTGGGTCCCGGGCAACTCGACGTCGCCGAGGGCGACGAGGCGATCCTGTTCGGGCCCGGCGCCGCCGGCGAGCCCACCGCGCAGGACTGGGCGGATCTACTCGGCACCATCCACTACGAAGTGGTCACCAGTCCGCGGGGCCGCATCACCAGAACCTACCGCGAGGCCGAAAATCGTTGAGTGAGGAAGAAATCCGTAAGCGCAGGGCTTGGCTTGCGGGTGGTGCCGGGCTGACCGCCGTCGCCACCATCGTCGGGGCATCGGCCCGCCGGTCGATGGCCGAACGTGCCGCGACCCGCGAAGATCCCTACGCCGATGAGGATTTCGACGAGGTAGACGTCGAGCGCAGCTACGTGGTGACGGCGCCCGACGGCGTGCCGCTCATGGTGCGCGAGGACGGCCCGACGGACGCCCCGCTGACCATGGTCTTCGTCCATGGATTCTGTCTGCGCATGGGCGCCTTCCACTTTCAGCGTCGGCGCCTTGCCGAGCACTGGGGACCTGACGTGCGGATGGTCTTCTACGACCAGCGCGGCCACGGAGAGTCCGCAGAGGCCGAACCCGAGACCTACACGCTGACCCAACTGGGCCAGGACTTAGAGACCGTGCTGCAGGCGGTCGCGCCACGCGGGTCGATCGTATTGGTCGGCCATTCCATGGGCGGCATGACCGTGTTGTCGCATGCGCGGCAGTTCCCCGAGCAGTATGGCCACCGGATCGTCGGTGCGGCATTGATTTCCTCCGCCGCCGAAGGGGTTACCCGATCGCCGTTGGGCGAAATACTGAAAAACCCTGCGCTGGAGGCGGTCCGGTTCACCGCCCGGTCAGCGCCCAAGCTGATGCACCGCGGCCGCACCGTGTCGCGGTCATTGATCGCTCCGATCCTGCGCGCCGCCTCCTTCAGTGACCTGGAAGTCAGCCGGAGCCTGGATGCGTTCTCTCAGCGGATGATGAACGAGACCCCGATCGCCACCATGGTGGGCTTCCTGTCCGCGTTGGAAGTGCACGACGAAACCGCCGGGTTGTGGACGTTGCTGCGGATCCCGACGCTGATCGCATGCGGCGACCACGACCTGCTCACCCCCGACGAGTACTCGCGGAAGATGGCGGCCTCGCTGCCGCGATCCGAATTGGTCATCGTCAGCGGTGCCAGTCACCTGGCGCTGCTGGACAAGCCCGAGGCCATCAACGACGGCCTGGTCAGGTTGGTGAACCGTGCCGTTCCCAGCAAGATGGCCCAGCGCTACCGCCGGTTCCGGGAACGGCTGCGGCGCCATGACTGAGGAATCAGGGACGGCGACGCTGGAGCGCGTCGAGGACACCGTCGCGCTGGGCACCCGGCTCGGTGCACAGTTGCGGGCCGGGGACGTCGTCGTGTTGACCGGTCCGCTGGGCGCGGGAAAGACCGTGCTGGCCAAGGGGATTGCCGCGGCGATGAACGTCGACGGCCCAGTCACGTCACCGACCTACGTGCTGGCGCGGGTACATCCGCCGCGACGGCCCGGTGCGCCGGCGATGATTCACGTCGACGTCTACCGACTGCTGGACCACAGCGCGACCGATCTGCTGGGTGAAATCGACTCGCTGGACCTCGACACCGATCTGCAGGACGCGGTCGTCGTGGTGGAGTGGGGCGAGGGCCTGGCCGAACGCCTCTCCGAACGGCACCTCGACATCCGTCTTGAGCGAATCAGCCACTCCGACACCAGGATTGCGACGTGGGAGTGGGGCCGAACGTGAATTGTGTTCTGGCACTTGATACGTCCACTCCGGCCGTCACCGCGGGGATCGTGCGGCGCGCCGACCTCGCCGTCCTCGCCGAGCGGGTCACCGTCGACGCGCGCGCCCACGCCGAACGGCTCACGCCCAACGTGCTGGCGGCGCTGGCCGATGCCGAACTGACGATGGCCGATCTCGACGCCGTCGTGGTGGGCTGCGGCCCCGGTCCGTTCACCGGCCTGCGGGCCGGGATCGCGAGCGCAGCCGCGTACGGGCATGCGCTGGGCATCCCAGTGCACGGTGTCTGCAGCCTGGACGCGATCGGTGTGCTGACCAGCGGCGACACCTTGGTGGTGACCGATGCTCGGCGGCGCGAGATCTATTGGGCCCGATACAAAGACGGGGTGCGCATCGATGGTCCGGCGGTCAGCGCCCCCGGCGACGTCGACCCCGGCTCGGCGCGGGCAGTTGCCGGCTCCCCCGAGCACGCGGCGCTGTTCGATTTGCCGCGCTGTGAGCCGGCCTACCCGACGCCGGCGGGCCTGGTGGCCGCGGTGAACTGGGCCGCGGAGCCGGCGCCCTTGGTGGCGTTGTACCTGCGCCGGCCGGACGCCAAACCCCTGGCGGCGCGCGGATGACCGCTCACCCCTTCACTATTGGCGCGCTGACACCCTCCGATGCCGAGCGCTGCGCCGAGCTGGAGGCGCAGCTGTTTGACGGCGACGACCCGTGGCCCGCGATGGCTTTTCACCGCGAGCTGGCCGCTACGCACAACCACTACGTCGCCGCGCGTACCGACGGCATGCTGGTCGGTTACGCCGGCATCTCCCGGTTGGGCCGCAAACCACCTTTCGAGTACGAGGTGCACACCATCGGAGTGGACCCGGCACACCAGGGCCAGGGCATCGGCCGCCGGATGCTAACGGAACTGTTGAAGTTCGCCGACGGCGGCGCCGTCTACCTGGAGGTCCGTACCGACAACGAGGCTGCCATCGCGCTCTACCGCAGTACCGGATTCGAGCAGGTCGGCCTGCGCAAGCGTTATTACCGGGTCAGCGGCGCCGATGCCTACACGATGCGCCGGGAGGCGTTATGACCACCATCGTCTTGGCCATCGAAACCTCTTGCGACGAAACGGGAGTCGGCATCGCGCGCCTGGACGCCGATGGCACCGTGACGATGTTGGCCGACGAGGTGGCCTCCAGCGTCGACGAGCACGTCCGGTTCGGCGGCGTGGTCCCCGAGATCGCCTCCCGGGCGCATCTGGAGGCGCTTGGTCCCACCATGCGTCGCGCGCTGGCGGGCGCCGGTCTGGATCGGCCCGATGTCGTCGCTGCGACCATTGGGCCCGGGCTGGCCGGTGCGTTGTTGGTGGGAGTTGCTGCGGCCAAAGCGTATTCGGCTGCGTGGGGAGTGCCGTTCTACGCGGTCAACCATCTGGGCGGGCACCTGGCCGCCGACGTGTACGAACACGGACCGCTGCCCGAGTGTGTAGCGCTGCTGGTGTCCGGTGGTCACACCCACCTGCTGCATGTGCGTTCGCTCGGCGAGCCGATCATCGAGCTGGGTAGCACCGTGGACGACGCCGCCGGCGAGGCCTACGACAAGGTGGCGCGGCTGCTGGGCCTGGGCTATCCGGGCGGCAGGGTCCTCGACGAGCTGGCGCGCACCGGCGATCGCGACGCGATCGCGTTCCCGCGCGGCATGACCGGGCCCGCCGACGACCCGTACGTCTTCAGTTTCAGCGGCCTCAAGACGGCGGTCGCGCGCTACGTGGAGAGCCATCCCGACGCGTCGACCGCCGATGTCGCCGCGGGGTTCCAGGAAGCCGTTGCCGACGTGCTGACGATGAAGGCGGTGCGTGCAGCGACCCGGCTCGGCGTCTCGACCCTGCTGATCGCGGGGGGAGTGGCCGCCAACTCGCGGCTGCGGGAGCTGGCCGCACAGCGCTGCGCGGCGGCCGGCCTGGCGCTGCGGATACCTCCGCTGAGGCTGTGCACCGACAACGGCGCGATGATCGCCGCGTTCGCCGCGCATCTGGTGGCCGCCGGCGCACCGCCATCGCCGCTGGACGTCGCCAGCGACCCGGGTCTGCCCGTGGTGCGTGGGCAGGTGCCCTGACGCTAGGCGACGATGAGCAGGTTGTTGCCGGTGGCCCAGGCCTGGGCAAAGGTCGCCAGGGGGATCTGCTCGTCGCGGCCGTTGGGGGTGCCGCTGTCGTTGAGGTGAACGACGTTGGCGCCGGTGTCGACTCCGGTGACGACGACGGCGTGGTCGGCCTGGGTCCGCTGCCCCTGCCCCGCGGGGTAGTTCCAGATGGTTTCGGCGTTGAGCGCGGCGATCACTTTGTGGCCGCCGGCCAGGTCCTGTTCCACCGTCTGCATGCTGTTGCCGGTCGTCAGCTGGGACTGGACGCCGTACTTCTGCAGCAGCATGACCATGTCTTCTGGCGAGGTGCCGTCAAATTTGTAGACGCTGCCGCGGTGGGCTTCGCTTTTAGTGAACACGCCGCGTAGCTCGATGCCGATTTGCATGGGCTCTCTGCCTGTGACCTGTCCGACCACATCGGCGACGGCCATCAGGCCGCAGTCATCGCCGTGCTGGTAGCGCCAAAAACGTGCCGCGGCCTGGGGGTTGCCGTACATTTGGCCGCCCGGGTCGCCTTGCGCGAGCGGCGCCAAACCGATGGCGAGCGCGACGATCAGGATTGGGTTGAGCATGCGGGTGAACACACTGCGATTATCGACGGTCGGCGGATTCTGGGAAGCGATCCGCCACGGCGTGTGCCCGTGGTTTTGCTTCGGCAACGGGGTGGCCTTGAGTGCTAGCACTCTCGTGTATAGAGTGCTAGGTGGCAATCGGCCAAACCCCTGTGTCGGCACCCGCGACGACGATGCTTGGGCCCGGACGGATGCCGAATCACCTGGTAATTCGGACGGTCCCGGGGACTAGCCCCGGAACCGACCGCCAAACTCTGGTCGGGGCGTAGGTCTCGAACACGAACTAACTTATGGAGGCTCCAATCGTGGCGAAGGTGAACATCAAGCCACTCGAGGACAAGATTCTCGTGCAGGCCAACGAGGCCGAGACCACGACCGCATCCGGTCTGGTCATTCCCGACACTGCCAAGGAGAAGCCCCAGGAGGGCACCGTCGTCGCAGTCGGCCCCGGCCGGTGGGATGAGGATGGCGCTAAGCGGATCCCCGTGGACGTGTCGGAAGGTGACACCGTCATCTACAGCAAGTACGGCGGCACCGAGATCAAGTACAACGGCGAGGAATACCTAATCCTGTCGGCACGCGACGTGCTGGCTGTCGTATCCAAGTAAGCGGTCGCGTTCCGCCCCGGCGATCCCCGTGTTTCCTTGCGGGTGGTTGCCGGGGCGGCATGCGTTTTAAAGGAGCCTGATGAGCAAACTGATTGAGTACGACGAAACCGCACGCCGCGCCATGGAGGCGGGCGTGAACAAGCTCGCCGACACTGTCCGGGTGACGCTGGGTCCGCGCGGCCGGCATGTGGTGCTGGCCAAGGCATTCGGCGGCCCCACGGTCACCAACGACGGTGTCACCGTCGCGCGTGAGATCGACTTGGAGGACCCGTTCGAGAACCTGGGCGCCCAGCTGGTGAAGTCGGTGGCCACCAAGACCAACGACGTCGCCGGCGACGGCACCACCACCGCGACCGTGCTGGCGCAGGCGTTGATCAAGGGCGGTCTGCGCTTGGTTGCCGCCGGCATCAACCCGATCGCGCTCGGCTCTGGAATCAGCAAGGCCGCCGACGCGGTGTCCGAGGCGCTACTGGCCTCGGCCACGCCGGTGTCCGGCAAGGAGGCCATCGCGCAGGTGGCGACCGTGTCGTCCCGTGACGAGCAGATCGGTGAGCTGGTCGGCGAGGCGATGACCAAGGTCGGAACCGACGGCGTGGTCAGCGTCGAAGAATCGTCCACGATGAACACCGAACTGGAGTTCACCGAAGGTGTCGGGTTCGACAAGGGCTTCCTGTCGGCCTACTTCGTGACCGACTTCGACTCCCAGGAGGCCGTGCTCGAAGACCCGCTGATCCTGCTGCACCAGGAGAAGATCACCTCGCTGCCCGACCTGCTGCCGTTGCTGGAGAAGGTCGCCGAAGCGGGCAAGCCGCTGGTGATCATCGCCGAGGATGTCGAGGGTGAGCCGCTGGCGACCCTGGTGGTCAACTCCATCCGCAAGACGCTGAAGGCGGTTGCGGTCAAGTCGCCGTTCTTCGGTGACCGGCGCAAGGCGTTCCTCGAGGACCTGGCGATCGTCACCGGCGGGCAGGTCGTCAACCCCGACGTCGGCCTGGTGTTGCGCGAGGTCGGTCTGGACGTGCTGGGCACGGCCCGGCGCGTCGTGGTCAACAAGGACGACACGATCGTCGTCGACGGCGGCGGCTCGAAGGACGCGGTCGCTAACCGCGTCAAGCAACTGCACGCCGAGGTCGAGGCCAGCGACTCGGAATGGGATCGCGAGAAGCTGCAGGAGCGGGTGGCCAAGCTGGCCGGCGGCGTGGCCGTCATCAAGGTCGGCGCCGCCACCGAGACCGCGCTCAAGGAGCGCAAGGAAAGCGTCGAGGACGCCGTCGCGGCTGCTAAGGCGGCTGTCGAGGAGGGCATCGTCGCGGGCGGCGGGTCTGCGCTGATCCAGGCCGGCAAGGGGCTCAAGAAGCTGCGCGAGTCGCTGACCGGCGATGAGGCGGCGGGCGTCGACGTGTTCTCCCAGGCCCTGAGCGCTCCGCTGTACTGGATCGCCACCAACGCGGGGCTGGACGGCTCAGTCGTGGTCAACAAGGTCGGTGAGCTGCCCGCCGGGCACGGATTGAACGCCCACACCCTGAAGTACGGGGACCTGGCCGCCGACGGCATCGTCGACCCGGTCAAGGTCACCAGGTCAGCGGTGCTCAACGCGGCGTCGGTGGCCCGGATGGTGCTCAGCACCGAGACGGCGATTGTCGAATATGTACCACACGAAGGCGATGGTCACGACCCCCACGACCACGGACACGGCCACGGGCATCATCACCACTAGAAGCGGGTGCTGCTGACCTAGCCCCACCCCCGACAGGCCCCGGACGTTTGATCGTCCGGGGCTTCGTCGTCTCGGAACTGAGAACCAAGTAGCGAAGTCTGTCAATTCCGCGCCGTGGACAGGGCTGCTCGTCGTAAGCTGCCGCCCACACGAAGGGGTGTGCAGCAGCGATGACGATTAGCAGAGAGACGGCGATTCGCTGCTGTGATCGCGACCGTCGTAGTCATCGCGGTGCTCTTGGTGGTATACGGCGACAAGAACCACCCGCCGCAGTGGCCAAGGACAACATCGGGAACGTCGTCAACAGCCGTGCCGGCCACCTCAGCAGGCCCGTCGTACATCAATTGCAGCGCAGCCCGCGCGGACGGTCGCTCCAACATTCCTAGAGGCGATCCGGCCTACCGGCCCGACCTGGACCACAACGGCGACGGCATCGCCTGCGAAGGTTGACCTCCGGTCCCTCGCCGCTCGAAGCGTCCCTGTGTCATGCGGATGATCTTCGGCTTCCGCTTCCGCTTGGGGCGGGGTGGGGTCGGCGGGGGCAGGCCGAGGGCCTGCCTGGCCTTGTCCAGGTTCGTGTGTCGGTGGGGCGCTGGTATGCCGTATGGGTATGTGCGGCGTGGCATGTCCTCACCACCTCCTGGTGTCGATGTCGACCACGTTCGCCGGTCTGGGCGTCGGGTACGGGAGGTCCGGTCGGTACCGGGGGTCGGGCGGGACGGGGGTCGAAGCCCTCCCCGCCTCGCTGGCTGCCTGTGCTGCTGCCAGCGCGGCTCGGCAGGCCGAGGCTAAGTCGTCCTGTTCCCGCTGGGTGCCGCCCCCGGGGTAGTGCTCTAGAGCGCGTTCGGCGCGGTCCACGTCGAAGTCCGCCAGCCCGGGGATGTTCGACATGTACGGGGTTTCCCGGTAGACGCGGATGGCGTCAACGGGGGCCACCCCGCCGAGCATCCCCACCAGCTTGTCTAGCAGGTCGTACCGGCCCACCCGGGGCCGCTTGGCGCCATGCCGGCGCCTCGCCTTACCGCGTGCCATATCGCTGACCCCACCTCTCCGCTGCGGCTTTCCTGCCAGCTTCGGACCTTGACATCGGGGTGGTGCGCTCCTCCCCGGGGCCGTCGTCGTCGGGTATGGGTAGGGGCAGCTCTAGCTGCCGGATCAGGGCTGCGTACTGCGCTCGGTACGCCCGGAGGGCGTCCAGCTCGGGGATCGCCACGTCCTGGTTGCGGCTGCCTTTGGTCCGCAGCGTCTCCGCTTCATCCACGACGGCTTGCAGCCTGGCGACGACATCGGCGGTACGGGATGCCTCCTCGACCAGCAAGACCACTCGGGGCTCCCGCCGAAGTCGTATTCCGAATGGATCTCCCGCCAGAAGCGTCTACCCGCTGCCCGCAGGCCCTTCGGGGCCTTCGGGATCTCTGTTTTTGGTGCTGTTTCGGCCATGTTTCGGCCTCCTTTCTATGTGGGTTTAGCCGGGTAGACCCAGGTCTACCGGCCTGATTTTCGTGCTGTTTTCGCTGTTTGCGGGGTTCTGGGGGCTGTGTAAATCCCAGCGGGGGCGATGCGTCGCATCGGCACGGGCACCCGCATCACCGTCCGGTCGGGGTGTGCCCGGGCAGGGGTGCACCCGCTGGGGTGCCCGCACCCGTACGCCTCGCCACCCACCCCAGAGGTGTGCCCTGTGTCTGTGGTGCTGTGCGCCCGAGGGCGGCAGGCCCGCCTGCCTGTGGCCAGTGCCCTGTGCCCGGTGCCCGGCGCCCCCACGCCTGGCGCTGCCCCGCCTTGCCCGGTGCCTGTCACCCGGCAGCGCCCGTTCCTCGGTGTGTTGCCCTGCCCGGCGCTGGCCTACCTGTCCCTGCTCAGCGCCTGTACCAACTTCAGCCCTGCCGCGGCTAGCACAAAGCGAAGCCTGCGACGTCTAAGCGCAGGGCACGCAGTGTCCAAGCGCACGCAGCGCACACCCAACGCGCGCACACCATCTGCGTTGAGCACTGTGAATTGATTTCCATATGAAAACTGTTGCATTTGCTCCGGGGCCTGCGAGGCAGGGATAACGTGCGGATCATCACCGGGGGCAAGAGATGCCAACAAAGGAGGCTGCAGTGTCCCACGTGATCGCGGCACCGGAGTTTTTGGCGGCGGCGGCATCGGATTTGACCGATATCGGCTCGGACCTCAGCGCGGCCAACACGGCGGCGGCCGCTCAGACTACGGGGTTACTGGCCGCAGCCGAGGATGAGGTGTCGACGGCCGTGGCGGCGGTGTTCTCCGCCCACGGTCAGGGGTTTCACGCACTCAGGACGCAGGCGGCGGCGTTTCACGCCCAGTTCGTGCGGACGTTGAACTCGAGTGCGGGATCCTATGCGAGCACGGAGGCCCAGGCGGTGAACACGCTCGTCACCCTCTTCGGGGCACCGGCCATTCCGGCGGTTCCGGCCACAGGCAGCCCGACCTTCAGCGGTAAACAGTCGCTACACACGAAAATTGAAAGCGCCACCTTGCTGCAGGTCCCAAAATATTCTTCAACCTGCCGCCCGTCGACAAGCAGCTGGCCAGCCCGCACTCTCCGCTGATGACCGTGCTCGCCGACGCCCCCAATATCCCGGTGTGAACCGCTGGTCAGCGACAAGCCGCCAGAGTTTCTGCCGTCGCTGCTCGGGGAGCACGTCACAACCACCAGCTACCAAGGCATGCAGGTCGTACAGATCACCCCCGCCCGCCCGTCCGGGGACTACGTGGTCGCCATCCACGGTGGCGCGGCGCCGTCCCGCCGCTGTTCTTCCATTGGATCGACTACTCGATGATCGCCTACCAGACGGGAGCCACCGTTGAAGTCCCGATCTACCCGCTCATCCAGCAAGGCGGCACCGGCGGCATCGTCGTCCCGAAAATGGCGGGCCTGATCTCGTCAGAAGTCACTGCGCACGGCACCGACCACGTGAGCGTTCTCGGGGATTCGGCAGGTGCCAATATCGGGCTGGCGGCGGTCGAGTACGTGATCGTCAACAACTGCCCATTCCCGGCGCGATGGTGCTGCTTTCCCCGCCCGTGGACACGTCTGGTCCAACCCGGCTGTGCCCTCGATCAAGGGGTCGTGGTTGCCGCCTGCCGCGACTCTCCAAAAAATGTCGGCGCTATGGGCAGGCGGGCTCCCGTCCACCAGCTACTAAGTTCACCCCTGTTCGGGCCACTGGATAGGCTCCCGCCCACCTATGTCTACGCAGGCAGCCAGGATGTCACCTACCCGACATTCAGCTCCTTCAAGAGGCGCGGTCACCCAAGCAGCCCCGATCAGCTTCGTGTACGCGACCGGGGAAACCCACGACTGGATTCTGATCACCACGGACGGGTTGCGCTACTGGCCGCAGATCCACCAGGAACTCGGTATCTGCGATCGGCGACGTTTGCGGTTGGCTCTCGGAGACGATCTCCGAATGGCATAGGGACCGCCCGGGGCGGGGAGGCTTTCCCCGCAGGTGATCTAGGCCCCTGGGCCTAGCAGCTTCGCTGCGCCGGCCATCCGCTGCTCTGCCTCTCGTAGCCTGCGCCGCCACGAGGAACACTCCATCCGCAGCCTGACTATCTCGGCTTGCGCTGGGAGTGGCCACGAGTCGAAGGCATCTCGGCGCTTCGCGGCTACGTCGTTGGGTGTTGTCATCGTTCGGCGGGTCCGCGTCGAATGGCGTGTATCGCTTCCCGACCGATACCCACGGCTGTTGCCGCGTTCACCAGTTCCTCGTACGCCTTCGCGAAGCTGCCACCGGCATCACGTCATTCGCCGATAGGACGAACATTGCCGCGCGGTATCCGTGCCGTCCGGCGGCGCGATATTAGATGCGCGTTCAAACACGGATGACAAGGTGGCTAGTTGTTTAGTCTCCCACCATGGATCGCATCTGGCAGTGGGCGTGGGATCGGTACGGGGCGAGGTTTTCGTGGGCGCTTTGCGTGATCGGATTTCTGCTTTCGATGTGGATCTACCTCCCTCTCTTATCCTTTCCGATCGTTGCTTTTGAGAAGTCCGGTCACTACGTTGAGGCGGCAGCTGTAACCGTTGTCGCCGTGCTGGTGATGGTATGCATCTTTATTCTTCCCAATCGCCGTTTGGTCCGACTTGTCGAACAGTGGGCAGCAGGCCACGAGGTCGATCGGGCAACCGCTCTTGAGGGCACCTATATCTGGACTCGCAGGACCACTTCCCGGGCGGTGTGGGTCTATGGCGTAGTGGCCGCCGTGTTGTCGGTCGTTGTCGGTGTGATCGCCGGAGCGACTTGGTCCCGGCTGCTCCAATACGGGATCCTCGGCGCAGTCGTCGGAGTAGCGGTCCAGCTGATCGCGTACCACAGCATTGTGGAGGCATTAATGCGGCCACCCAGGATCGCCCTGGCGGGTGACACCGGGATCGGCGATTCACTGCCGCGCTCCCGGCCGACTTTTGCCGCGCGGTCGAACGTGTCCGTACTTGCAGTCGCGTTTGCGTTCGCCGTTGGCGGCGCATGGCTAGCGGCCGTGTTCACTCCGGTCAGTGATGCCGCGATCCTGTCCGTCGTGATCGGCGGTGTATTGACGGTTGTATTCGCGGTGCCGATCTCCGTCGGTCTTGGTTTCTCACAGTCTCTACAACCCATTCGCGACCTCGCCAAAGGTGCCGAACGTGTTGCGGCAGGGGACTATCACCAACGCCTGCCGGTCGTTCAGGACGACGACCTGGGCGCATTGGCAGCGTCGTTCAACCGCATGCAAGCGGGATTGGCCGAACGGCAACGACTTCACGCCGCGTTCGGCACCTACGTGGATCCCGGCCTGGCGGCGCGGCTACTCGAACAGGGCGACGATATCTTCACCGGGGAGCGTCGCGAGGTCACGGTGATGTTCGTGGACATCCGTGACTTCACCCCGTTCGCCGAAGCGAACACCGCCGAGGACACAGTCGCACGCCTCAACGCACTGTTCGAGATCGTGGTGCCCGCCGTCGTCGAGGCGGGTGGGCATGTCAACAAGTTCCTCGGCGATGGCGCGCTAGCCGTCTTCGGGGCACCCAACGACCTTGCTGATCATGCCGACGCCGCAGTGAACGCCGCTGCGTTGATTCAGCGCCGCGTCGCCGAACGATTCGGCGGCACTCTTCGGATCGGGATCGGGATCAACACCGGTGTGGTGATCGCCGGAACCATCGGCGGCGGCGGCAAGTTAGAGTTCACCCTCATCGGCGACACCGTCAATGTGGCAGCCCGCGTCGAGCAACTCACCAAAACCACCGGCGACGCGATCCTTCTCACCCAGCAGTGCGTCGATTCCCTGGCGTCTCATCCGCCCGGACTCATCGACCGGGGATTCCATGTCCTGAAAGGAAAGTCAGCCGCCGTGCAAGTCTTCGGCCTCGACCAAGACACCGACGCGGGTTGACCTCACTAGCTGGCTAAGTCAGGGAGTACCCGGCGGAGGAGTGCTGAGCCTGACTAGAGCCCCCCGTGTCCGGGGGCCTTCGTCGGGTCTGGGTCTAAGCGAACGGGTCCGCCCCGAGCGGAATAGGTACCGATTCGGGTTCGGGCCTGGTCACCGCTTCGGATGCCCAGCTCGGCATTACCTCCCACGGTTTCGGCCCCTTGGTAAGCCAAGGGTCCTCATCCCATCTAGGCAGGGCCTCACTGTCGGCCCTGCCCCTAGACGGCTCTGCCGTCTCTATCCCTTCATCTCTCCGCGAACCACCGAGCCCACAGGGCTCGGAGTGAGCGTCCCTGTTCCGGTTTTCGTTACCGGAACTCCGGAAGGGATCTGATGGGCGGTCTGTAAGACCGCCTAGAGGATCTGATAGAGGATCTGATGGTGTTCGCCTGAGCGGAACTATTGAACCCGTTTCCCCAGGAACGGGGTCGGGTCCACCGGAACTATTGGACTCCAACACCTCCGCTGTGGCGGAACTATTGGGAGGGGGGGCCAATACGTCCGCTCTAGCGGAACTATTGGAGCAAGTGGAGCACTTTCCCGCCCGGCCCTCCGGGCACCGATACGCGGGGTTCGGAGCGTCCGGGACGAGATCGAACACGGAAGCTTGTTTGCTCTTGCCGTTGCCTCTGTAGAGCTGGTGTATCCAACCCTTGGCCTTCAGCCCGGACACGGCTTCGGAGACCCCGGTCCTTCGGTATCCGGTCTCCTCGATCATCCGATCTATGCCCGGATGGGCGTGGCGCCCGTCCGATCCAGTGGCGTTGAAGATCGACACGAGGACCCGAAACTCTGCGGGGGTGAAGTCGTGGCCGTGGGTTCGCTTCAGCCACACGAGCTTGGATAGCTTCTCGGTCATCGCCCGACCACCCGAGCCGTGATCGAGCGGTTGAGAGCCGCTCGGAGGCTTTCGACCTCGGCCCGGAGCTGGGCTACCTCGGCCCTCGCATCGTTCCGTTGGTGGCGGTACTTCATGGACTCCCGCCGAAGGCTCCGGATCTCTGCCTCTACGGGGTCGGTCACTTTGAGTTGCATGGTTTGTTCCTGTCTTCAGAGTGCGGGCATCTGGCCCGCACAGTTGAGCCCTGGACGCTCAGGGCCTCTAGAGGCAATCCCCTTCGGGGAGTGCCGATTCAGCGGTCATCGGCCCACCGATTCGAGTCGTTCCACGCGGATGGTCAACGCCTCCAACGCTTCCCGGACCTGGGAGAGCCCCTTGATAACCTTGACCAGCTCCGAGCTGGTCATGACGCCCCGCCGTGGATAGTCGCTCCGGGGATAGCCCCTAGTACGGCGCGAAGAACTCCGGGGCCGTTTAGGGGTGTGTGCGGGGTCGTCGCCTGGGGCTGCCCTTCGGCGGGTTCGGTTGTCTCCGAGCCTTTTAGGGCGCGGGCCCGCTCGGCCTCGAAAGCTTCGCTGGCTCGTCTCAGCTCGGTTGCAATATCGAGCCAAGACATTTCGCGTTCGGGTTCGGCGGGCGGGGAGAGGGCAGCGCGTAGGGCATCGGCTGCGCTGCCTTTGACGTTCCCCGCCTTGCCGAATGTCGCCCTGGCGCTCTCTGCTGATCTGGTCATGTTTTAGTCCTTCGGGTGTAACGCAAACCGCCCCAGGGTCTTTAGAGGCCCGGGGCGGGATGCTGGTGGTGGGTTCTAGCGGGCTTCTACCCGGGTGGTGAGGTGCTGATGTAGTGCCGCTGCCTCGCGGGGCAGGACGATGCCGAACTCCATGCCAATCCGAGCCCAGCGAAGAGGACCGGGTCCAACGTGCCCAGCACCGCGTTACGTTGGCCCGGTTGGGCGTGGGCGTAGGCGGCGTGGACGCTTCGAGCCTGGCCAGCTCCCTCAGCGTGGACGGCCGGACGCAGCGGCTTTGACGGCCTCATTCGTGCCCGTTCCGATGCCGATGTGGTCTAAGCCTGCGAGCCACACACCGATGCTGCGTAGGTACTGGGCCGCGTCTGCGGCCCGCCTGTACGCGGCCACAACCTCCGGGCCGGCGTTAAGCAGACCTCCCTCGGTCGGGTCGTCTGGCAGCGTGGCCACGGCTTGGGTGTACGCCTCCGCCGCAGCGGTGAACGTCGGCGTGATGGCCTCCACGATCCCGGGCGTTGCTGCCTTGGCTGGTGCACTAGATCCGCTGTGACGCGGCGTAGGACCTGCTGCCGTGCGATGCCTAGCACCGTGTCGCCCCCGGCGGTGTGGTTGGCAGCAAGAGCAGCCTGCCGGGCCAGGTCGTGTATCACGGCCTCGGCGTTCTTGGTGGTCAGCTTGTCGTGGTTGTAGAACGGGATCGGTCGGACATCCACAGCCTGAACTGCTGCGAGTAGGTCTAGGGACCCTTGGAGGTCCTTCGGATTCGGTACGCCGAGGATTAGGGGCCAGACGGCGATTGTCGAGAAGCCGGCCGAGGAGGCCGACGACGGCCACGGTCACGGCCTCACCACTAGGTAGGGCTCAATGGAGCACCCCGGCGCGAAGCCGGGGGTGTTTCTTTGTGGGGCTGCGAGCCGGCTCGCCGAGGCTGAAGTTGCGGCGGGTGTGCCAGCACTTGGGACCGGTAGCCAGGCGGACGCAAGAATCTCGCGAGTGGCTCGCCGCAAACTAACGGTGAACTCCCTAGTGGGAGAACCGAAAGGAAACACCTGTGTGTACCACCCGCACCCCGAAGCGGATCATCGCCGGAATGCTGATGTCGGGCAGCGTCGCGGTGGCTGGCTTCGGGCTGTCCACAGGTACCGCCCAGGCTGCCCCCGGCTGCCCCCAATCCCCATACTTCTGTTGGTGCCCGGGAAAACCCCTACCCAAGACGAGCGACCCATCACTTGGGATATGAATGGCTGCCACAACTTTCACTACACCCCGTTTGGCGGGTATGGAACCCTCCTATCGCCGCCTCCCGGCTTTTGCCCTCCACGCCCGCTCTCGGACAACTGGTACGACTGGTGCTAGTTGGGCTCCCACCCTTGCGCCTAGCGGAGGGAACGTTGTTCGGCTCCTGAACCCCGCTCGACCGCGTCGTGCTGTCAGTTAATGCAGGCGATCAGGCCTGCTGACGTGACAGGCCAAGTGGCCCAGCGAGCTCGGTCAATATCGGCAATGCCATCGCAGTGTCGTACACGCCCGCCGCCAGGATCGCGACATGATTCGCACCGGCCTGCAGATACTCGCCGAGGCGCTTGGCGACTTGTTCAGGCGTCCCGTGGGCGACCACCGCGTCGATGAGCTTGTCGCTGCCTGGCCGCATTACGTCGGCGTCGGTGAAACCTAGCCGTTTCCAACTACTTACGTAGTTCGTCAGGCCCAAGTAGTGGTCCAGCGCCGTGCGCGCGATCGCCCGCGCTTCCTCGGCTCCTTGTTTGTCCGCGGCGGACAGCACCACGTTATGCACAGGCGCCAGCAGCGCGTTCGGCCCGATAATGTCGCGAGCCTGTGCGGTGTGTTCCGGCGTTGCATTGGCCGGGTGCGCTCCGGCCGTGCGCTCGGCAGACAGCTTCAGCACGCGCGGCCCTTGCGCGGCGAGCACACGTTGATTGGCCGGCACGCCGTATTCGTCGAGTTCGTCGAGGTACGACACCAGCGCTTCGTATGGCTTGCGGTATTGCCCCTGGACTTCGGGATGGCCCACCCCGATGCCGAGCACGAAGCGGCCCGGGTAGGCGGCGTTGATGCGGTGGAATGACTCGGCGACGGGCTGGGCGGCCGCTGTCCAGATGTTGACGATGCCGGTGGCCACCTTGAGGGTTGTCGTCGCTTCCAAAAGTGGCTCGGCGAAGGACAGCTCTGCGGGCGGCGAACCCCCGATCCAAATCGTGCCGTAGCCGAGCCTCTCGATCTCCTGAGCCTGGTCGGGAGTGGCGCCAATTCCGAAGAAGCCGAATCGGCCGAGGTCGGGCGTGGCCTTGTCTGATGCGGTCACAAACCGGTGCAACCCCGCGTCGCGGGAACCCATTCCGCCGCGGGTGTGAAACTTGTGTGTGCGGCTCCGGCCCGAGCGGGTGGGAATGGCTGGGAATGGCTAGGGATGCCGAGATGTTGAGGCGGGCATGGCGAATCAAGTACAGCTCAGCACCACCGATTGGGTGCGGGAGCAGACCGAACTCATCCTGGAACGAGGCACCACCGACGGGGTTGTGATCGAGGATCGCCCCGTTGTCCTTTTCACGGTGACGGGCGCGAAGTCCGGGCAGAAGCGGTACGTGCCGCTGATGCGGGTGGAGAAGGACGGGCGCTACGCGATGATCGGTTCCATCGGCGGGAGACCAACGAACCCCTCCTGGGTCTACAACCTCCGGGCCAACCCGAAGGTCACGGTGCAGGACAGAGACAGGGTGTTCGAGCTGACGGCCCGCGAGCTTGATGGGACCGAACGAGAAGAGTGGTGGCAGAGGGGAACCGACGCTTATCCCCGCTACATCGAATTGCAGTCGCTGACGACGAGGAAGATCCCCGTCTTCGTCGTGGAGTGAGACGGTTGGATGTCATCGCCGGGGGTTGGTATCGAGACAAGACGCTCTCTGGGACCTCCTTTGTAATCGCGCTGCCGAACTACCTCTTCTTGTCGTTCGCCATCGTGGCTGTCGAGCACTCGAGTCGCTACTGGGAAGCGGCTGGCGCCACCGCTGTTGCGGTGCTGGTGATCGTACGCGTTGCCGCTGCCCGGTCATGGCGCGTGGCGGCATGTCGAGCAGTGGGCTGCGGGTCGAGAGGTAGATCGTGAAGTAGTTGGACGGCGACCGGAGGAGTTCCCGGCGGAGGCAAGGGCGCAGATACTCGCGCGCTATCCCAGGCACGGATTCGGTAGCGAGTTCCTGGCGTGCTTCCAAGACCAGGCGACACGCAAGCCGGACAGCACCGCCGCGGCGTCGGTTGCCAACAATGCCGCCGGACGTATCAAGGCTAATCCGCTGGACGGGTAGACGAGTGTCCACGGAGTCAGATTCGAAGGCTAGCGGTTGGGATCGCTTTCGAACTTGGCGAGGCAGTGCTCAACCATCGCGAGCGTGTTCTTGTGGCGGGTCGAGACGCCGAGGGACTTCTCCATCACCAAATCACGGAGCGGCACAGCGCCGAGGAGTCGCTGCTCGACGTCGATAGACTGTTTCGACTGCTATGACAACCAGAAAACCCAAGGCTGAACAGCGGCGTCGTGCCCTTTGCGACGCGGCAATCGCACTATTGGCAGCAGACGGCGCACGCGGGCTGACCCACCTGCGTGTGGACCGGCATGCCGGTTTCGCCGACGGCACCACGTCCTTCTATTACCAGACGAGGGCTGCTCTACTGCGTGGTGCGATGGACCGAGTGATCGAGCTAGACATCGCCGATTTCACCTCGGCGGTCAGTGCGACCGGGGACGGCGAGGTCGATTCGCTGTTATCAACGCTGGCCGCCCAGGCGATGCGCACCGCTGTCGAGCCGGAGCGTTCGCGGGCGCGGGCTCGGTTCGAGCTCATGATGATCGCCTCCCGTGACCCCGAACTCGGCGAGGTATTCGATGGTCTGATGGATCAGTTCGTCGCGATCAGCGAAGCGGCGGTCGCACAGGTTCAGCCGGTCGGCACGGCGCCCGACGACGAACTGATCAAGGAGCAGGCGTTCGCCGTCGTCACCTTTCTCGGGGGATTCCTTTTCCGGTTGGCGTACGGCTTAACCGATTTGGACAGCGCCAAGAGCTTGGAAAAGTACCTGCACTCGGTGATCGCCGGTGTGGCGGCCGATCATCGGCTCACCAGGTAATCGGCAGTTCCTCGATACCGTAGATTTCCTGTTCGTTCTGGAACCGGAGCTTGTCAGCCGCAACGTCCAGCTCCAGGCTCGGCAGCCGGCGCGCCAACGTGGAGAGCGCAATCTGCATTTCGGTGCGGGCGAGATGTTGTCCGATGCATTGGTGCACGCCGAAGCCGAAGCCCAAGTGGCCACGCGGGTTTCGCGCGACGTCGAGGCTGGTCGGGTCTTCGACGAAGTCAGGGTCCCAGTTCGCAGCGGGCAAATTCATCAACAGGAAATCGCCGGCCCGGATGGACTCGCCGCCGATGTTGCAGTCCTCGGTCGCCACGCGATCCACCTGGCTGTGCACGATGGTGAGGTAGCGCATCAGCTCTTCGACGACGTTGGCGATGACCGCCGCATCATCGGTGCGGCCAAGCAGGCCGAATACATCCGGATGTTCTAGCAGCGCAACGGTTCCCAACGCGATCATGCTGGCGGTGGTCTCGTGTCCGGCCTGAAGCAGGATCATGGCGTTCATCGTCGCCGTCTCGCGGCTCAGCTCGCCCGTGGCGACGTAGTCGGTGAGCAGCCGGCTGATCAGGTCGTCACCAGGTTCCCGCTGTTTGCGTTCTACCAGCTCGGACATGTACCCGAAGACCGCCCCGATGGCCGCCGCCTTGTCGTCTTCGGTTGACCTTGCGTCGAGCCCGATGGTGCTGTGGCGCTGGAAGAAATCGTGATCCTCGTAGGGCACGCCCAGTAATTGCGAGATGACCAGCGACGGCACCGGCAACGCGAAGTCCCGCACCAGATCGGCCGGCGGACCGCCCTCGATCATCGTGTCCAGGAAGCGGTCGACCAGCTCTTGGATCTGCGGTCGTGCCTCCTCGGCGCGCCGCCAGGTGAAATCGCGAGTCATCATGCGGCGCAGTCGATTATGTTCCGGATCGTCGATCCGCGCAAAGATTACCGGAATCTCGCCGGTCGCGCCCTTCGCGCGTAGCCGCGACTTGATCGTTTCGGCACTGAGCCGCGGATCGACCAGCGATGAACGGATGTCCTCATAGCGACTGACGATCCAGGTCGGCCGGCCCTGCCACATCGCCCGTCGCAGACCCGCCGCCTCGCGCCACTCGGTGAATTCCGGGGGAGGCGCGAGCGGGCAGGCTGCCGCCCGCGGCCTTGGAATAGCCGGGAGTTCGGTGTCGTCTCCGATGATTGTGCTCATGGCAGCACCGAAACTCTTCCCTGCACCCGCGCCTCACGCACGGCGTCGAACGCCTCGGTGACGCGGTCCAATCCGAATGTCGGCCCGACCGTCGGGGTCGGGTCGATGTCCCCGTCGCCGAACGCGGCGACGACCTCTCGGAATTCGTCGGTCGAGTAGGCGACGGAGTACCGGACCGTGAGTTCCTTGAGGAGCGCGGTGATGGGTTCGATGGTGGTCGGCTCGGCGCAGGCACCGGAAACGACGAGGCGGCCCCGCGGCCGCAGCGCCGGCTGGCAGGCCTGCACAAGCTCGGGACGTCCGACGCATTCGACGACGACGTCGTAAGCCCCAAGTTCGGCCCCGGAAACAGACGCGAGCACATCGGTGGCGCCCACCGAACTCGCTGAGGCGCGCCGCTGCGCGTCGGGATCTACCACTGTGACGCGTGCGCCGCCGTTGTGCAGCGCCCAGATAAGGGTCGTCAGACCGACGCCGCCCGCGCCGACGATGAGTACATTGTCGCCGGCACCGACCTCGGCGCTGTGCACACCGTGCAACCCAACGGCGAACGGTTCCACCAGCGCCGAGTAGGCCGCGGGCAAGCCTGCGGGCATTGCGAAGCAGTGGCGTGCGGGAACGGCGGCGTACTCGGCGAATCCGCCCGCCGGGCCCATCCCGATATAGCTCGCCTGCGGGCAGTGCGGTACGAGACCCGCCCGACAGTACTGACACGATCCGCACGAAATCACCGGCAGCACAGCGACGTTGGTGCCCTCCCGCCAGCCTTCGGTGTCAGGCCCGACGGCGACGATTTCGCCGCCCAGTTCGTGGCCCATGACCAACCCGGCCGGCGCGAAGGGCTGGGCCTTGATGTCGGACCCGCAGACGCCGCACGCCTTGACGCGGATGACCAACTGGTCGGGTTCTGGGGTGGGATCGGGAAGCTCGACGACCTCGAAGCCGTGGCTGTCGGTTGTCACGGCAGCTCTCATTGCGGGTCGTCCTCCAGTTCGATGTCGAACACCGACAGGTATTCGTCGAAGATCGGTTCCAGATCGGCGCGGGTCACGCCTGACCCTTCCAGTGAGTACGGTGCGAGCCCGTGGCGGTCCTGGGGATGAGCGTCGAGCCAGTCGAGCATCGCCTGCTGGGTGGGCTCGGTGAGGTCGTCGCCCGCCCACTCGTACAGGGCGCGCATCACAGAGACCGGGTCGCGCATCAAGTCGGCGTAATGCAGGTCGAAGAATCGATCGTCACCGATCCGGCGCCGCGTCGCCAGCGGACGATCAACGTGTTCTTTCAACTGGCGCAACACATTTGCTACCGTGACCTCGATGTCGACCTCGGCGCCCGTCGCCGCGCGGGATAGATAATTCAGCCGCAGGAACGATGCGGTTGATTTGAAGGGATCGCGGTGCGCCCACACGATCCGCACATCGGGGTAGGTCGCCAACAGGGTCTCGATATGCACCGCGTGTGACGGCATTTTGAGCGACCAGGTGCCGGGCGCGCGCGATTGCAGAACCTGCAACACCATTCGCTCGTAAGCGTAGGCGCTCGACATGTCGGTCTGCAGCAACCAATCGGCATATGCGGGCGTGGGCATGAACGCTTCCCACAGGTAGGCCTTGAAGTCTTGGTTCTGCACGAACAGGCACTCGGTCGGCCCGTCGGCCTCGTCCCAGTGCACGAGCGGAATGTTGGCCGCCTTGAGCCCTGCTGCGAGAACGTCGAGTTCGGCTTTCTTCTTCAGGCAGCGCGGATCGGTGTGAAGCGTGTCCGGGGTCGAGGGCGGGACCGAATCCTCGGCCTCCCACGTCAAGAGCGAGCGCCGCATCCGATCCTGGTCGAGGAGGTAGCTTGCCAGCGATGTGCCGGTGCGCGGCAAGCCCAGCACGACCAATGGGCGTTCGACCTGCTCGTCGAGGACTTCGGGATGGTGCTTGACATAGTCGACCACGCGTAGCCGGTTCCACAATGCATCGACGAACTGGCCGTAGACAAATTCGCACCCCCCCGGGTTCACGCCTGGCGCGGACTCGCAGGATTCAACCAAGAGACGCAAACCCGCACGCCAGGAGTCGCCGCCGAAATCGTCGAAGCCTGCTCGTTCGCAGGCGCGCGTCACGAGCTCGTCCATCGTCACGTCAAGAGATCCTATACGGCCGTAGAGAACAAATGTTAGGTTTGTCAACGATCCAATCCTGGAGGGTTTCGCGAATGACACCATCGCTCGACGAACTGGTCAAACAAGGAGAGGGAGATCAGCATGCGGTCGACCTGGGCGGCGGCGTGTTCATGTCCAGGAACATCGCCAACAGTTACCTGGTGACGACTCCTGATGGTGACCTGCTGATCAACACCGGAACCGACTTCGAGGGCCCCGCGATCAAGGCCCGGTTCTCGCGCGTCAGTGCGGGCCCCTTGCGGGCGATCACGTTCACGCAGGGCCACCCTGACCACGTCGGGGGATGGAGCCAGTTCAACCAGCCCGGTGTCGAAACGATCGCCCAAGCCAACCATCCGGACGTCCGCGAGTACTGGCGCCACCTGCACCCGTTCTATGTGCGGCGGATCATGAAGCTGTGGGGCGCCTTCATGGACGTCGAAACCGTGGCGGCCACGCTTCCACCGGAGCCGGTACTCACCGATTCGTTCATCGATAGCCACGCGTTCGACCTCGGTGGCCGGCAGTTCGAGTTGTACTCCACCCCGGGTGGGGAGACCACCGACGCACTCGCGGTGTGGCTGCCCCAACACCGCACCGTGTTCATCGGCAACCTGATGGGGCCGTTTTTCGGCCACGTCCCCAACCTGTACACGCTGCGCGGGGACAAGATTCGCAGTGCGATGGCATTCATCCATTCCGTAGACAGGGTGGTCGCCCTTAGTCCCGAGATGCTCGTCAACGGCCATGACGTGTTCCGCGGCGCCGACCAGATCGTGTCGACCATGACCAAGGTGCGCGATGCGACCGCCTACCTGCGGGACCGCACCATCGACGGCATGAACTCCGGCGCCGACCTGTGGACTTTGATGGGTGAGGTGACCCTCCCGCCGCAGTTGGCGCTTCCCCAGGTGCACGGCAAGGTCGCGTGGATCGTGCGGGCGATCTGGGAAGAGCACGTGGGCTGGTTCCGCTACGAGTCCACCACCGAGCTCTACGACGTGCCACCGTCGTCCGTCTGGTCGGATGTCGTGGACCTGGTGGGTGGCACCGCCCCACTCACTGAGCGAGCCGCGGCCCATGCCAAGGGGGGCCGGCCCCTTCAGGCGCTGCACCTGACCGATGTCGCCTTGGCCCACGCCCCGGGTGACCCCGACGCCTTAGGGGTGAAACGCCAAGCGTTGGAACAGCTTCTGGCCGCCAGTGGTCGGGAGAACCACAGCGAAGTGCAGTGGCTGGAACAAGAGATCAAAAGCGCCTCGCCAGAAGAAGGGGTCAAGGAAACCAAATGAAGGCCGAATACCTGTATCACACCGGAATCGTCGTCGACGACCTCGAGGCGACGATGGAGTGGCTCGCGAAGGTGGCGGGCTACACGTGGACCGACATCGTCAGCGTCGACCAGGAAGCCGTCACCCCCGACGGCGAGGTGAGCATTCCGATGAAGATGGTCTACTCGGGCGCCGAGCCCCGGGTGGAGCTGCTGCAGACCGTGCCAGGCACGGTGTGGACACCTGCGGATTCGGGGGTGCATCACCTCGGGTATTGGTCCGACGATGTCGAATCCGATTTGGCCACCTTGGAATCCAATGGTCTGACATTCGAGGTGAAGTCCTACAACCCCGACGGCTCGGGCACGCTGTTGTGGGCCTATGCCAAGGGCCCCGTTGGCCCGCGCATCGAACTCGTCAGCCGCAACATGGAACCGTTCATCGCTTACTGGTGGGGGACGGCGACCATCACGACGGACTGATACCTACATATCCATTTCGGACCTCTCCGGACGCCGCATCCTCGTCACCGGCGCCCCAGCGGCATTGGGGAGGTGACATGCCGCGCGCTGGTGGGATGCGGTGCATCGGTAGCGATGCTGGCCCGACGCACCGATCGACTCACGGCGTTGGGCATTGGAAACTGGGCACCTGACCTGACCTGTGGCCACATGCCCGGCTTGATACGCCAGCGCGCGGGTTGATCAAAGCCCGGCGATGACGATGCCCACGCCCACCACCATCGCCAGTGACAGGGTCACCAACAGGAAGCTGACGACACCCTCCTTGGCCGCCGAGGCCTGGTGGTCGCCCGTCGCGATCGGCGCGAGTTTGCGGCCGGCGCCCCACGCCGCGGCGAGCAACGAGGCCGCCCAATTCGCGTAGCCCGAGTAGACGATCAGCCCCACCGCGGTAGCACCCCACGCGTGCGGCAGGTAGACGTGTGGCCAGAGAAGGCCAAGCAGTAGTAAGAACATGCCGTTAAGGACCGCCTCGAGGTGACTCGATAGCGCCATGCGCGGGTTCTTCAACGCCGGGATGGCGAAACCGGTGAGCAGGCCGAGCAGAAACAGCACCAGTCCGAGCTCGAACAGGACTCTCTGCATGTCGTTAACGAGTGTCGATCCAGATCGTCAGAGCCGCCACCGTCATGGCGAGCACGGCGAGCAAGCCCGCGTCCGCCGCCCGTATCCGTGGCCCTTCCGAGTCGACTATCCGCAATTCTCGGGCGATCAAGAACAGCGGGAACGCGACGCTGATGTCGATGAGCATTCCAGCCAGAAGGTAAGCCCACACAAAGCGAATGCCGTGCTTTCGCGCCTCGACAACCATGAAAATTGCTGCGGCAAGGAAGAAGTACAAAATGTCGCAAGCAATTGACCGTGACGCCGGGGTCACCTCGACACCCGCCAGGAAGTCAATGAAGAAGCGGCTGATCCCGGCGTGAAGATACGCGGTGTTCTGGATCCAGGTGGTCACGAGCGCCGCGGCCGCGATCCCGCCGTATATGAGGCAGAGGGCTTTGCTGCTGGGCCGCAGATTCTTATCGGCGAAGGTGGTATTCATCCGCTGACGATACGGCCGCCCTCAGGCGCCGGCCGTCGATCCATAGCGAGTTCAAATGCTCGATCCTCAAGTGAACGCAAGAATCGCGCAAGCGCTCAGCGGCACACTGATGGCGCGCTCCCGCTGGGGAGAGCGAAAGGAATTGAAACAATGCACGCCCCTCGTACCCTCAAGCGTGTCGTCGCTGGTGCGTTGCTGTGCGGTGGCGTCGCGGCTGCCGGCGCGGGACTGACCGCAGGTAGCGCACACGCCGAGGTTTGGTGCCCGCCCAACACCAAGGTCGGCCCCGTGTGTTACGGCCCCAATCAATGGTGCCCGGGGGATTCGCTCTTCCACCTGACCCAGAATCACGTGGCGGACCCGATCAACTGGGACATGACGGTCTGCCACACCTATTACTACGTGCCCTCGGGTAAGGGCAATGTCGGATACAACATCTGGGATGGCCCCAATCCGCCGGGCCCCCCGGACCCTTATTCAGGCGCCTCCCGGGTTGCCGCCGCCCCCTGGTAAGTGCTGGAACATGTGGATTCCGGGGCCGTGCCCGGGCGGCTAAGAGCACGCCTGGAAAATTGCCCACATGAACAGCCCCTCATTTTTCGTCACTCCCGGATATGGCGATCACCAGCGACAGAAATGGCATTATTCGCAGGCGGTTCGGTATGGCAGCCGGGTCGAGATCTCAGGGCAAGGCGGTTGGGACGACAACTGGGGTTTTCCAGACTCGGTCCGAGACGAAGTGATTCGAGCCTTCGACAACGTCGAGCGGACACTGGCCACCGCCGGAGCGGCATGGCGCCACGTGATCAGCGTCCACTCCTACCACCTGCCCGACGCCGCCGGGGCGATCGGCCAGGATCACCTGGCGACCATGGCAGAACAGTTCCGGCAACGCATGGCAGAACGCGCTCCGCTATGGACATGCATCGGCGTCGCAGCCCTAGCCAATCCGCGAATGCGGGTCGAGATTCAAGTCACCGCAATCGTCGACGACGGCTAAGCCGAGCGACGAATGCCCCGTGCCCGGCCGATGTCGCTCTTGAGGAGCAGATCGCGCTCCGACTCGGACAGGCCGCCCCACACGCCGTAGGGCTCGCCAACGCCCAAGGCGTGTGAACGGCATTGCTCGATCACGGGGCAACGGCGGCACATCTCCTTGGCGCGCTGCTCGCGTTGCATGCGTGCCCGGCCGCGCTCGCCGTCGGGGTGAAAGAACATCGACGAATCGACACCGCGGCACAGGCCTTGCAATTGCCAGTTCCATATGTCGGCGTTGGGTCCAGGTAGCTGTTCCGGCTGTGGCATGGCTTCTTCCCTCTCTGCACTGCACGCTCAAGCGGAGTTCCGGGTTCGCGAACTGCGCGAGTGTGCAACTTAATGGGGTTTGCGTCACCGATGACTACCCGTCACCATAGACGTTAGGGGTGCTAGTAAAAAACCGTCAACGGCCCTGCGTGTGAGCTGAATATCTAAGCGTGGCAACAGAATTAACTCCGCGTTCATCTATCGTGTCGTTCCGAGACTCGAAGCGTGCTAACCAGAAACCGATTGATGCCCAGATCCCGCAGCTCAGAGGCATTTGGCCGGGCATTGGCAAACGCCGTATGCCTGCCCCGGGTAATATCCCGGTAACGCAGAGAGCACAGACTTTTTACTAATGACGCCCCCGCCATCAACGTGAGCAAAACCACTCCCGATTCCACTATCCAACGCACTCTGGCCACTGCCGCATTCGGAAACGAACCCGGCACCTGGCCGCTGGCCGGGGCGAGCACACCGCAGCAACTCTGGCTGCGCGCCGTTGCGTCCGGCGGACAGGGGCGGTACGGCAGTGCCTACGGCGACTTGGCGGCACTGCGGCGAGCCTCCGCAGACCCGCGGTTGGCCTCGCTGGCGCACAGCACGCAGGGCTCGTTGTTGCGTCAGCTCGGCTGGCACACGCTGGCGCGAGGGTGGGACGGCCGCGCGCTGGCGCTGGCCGGCGCCGATCCCGAGGCCCGCGCCGACGCGCTGATCGGGCTGGCGGCCGACGCGCTGGGCGTCGGCCGCTTCGCCGCCGCCGCGGCCTTGTTGACTCGCGCGGACACCGAATTGTCCGACAACTCGGCCGATCGGCTCGGGGTACGCCGACGGTGGGTGGGTGCGGAGCTCGCGATGGCGACCGGCGACGGGGTAACGGCTGTCCGCCATGCCGAAGAAGGCGTCGAGCGGGCGGCGGCGCTTGCATCGGTGCGACACCAGGTCAAAAGCGACGTCGTCCTCGCCGCCGCCCTGTGCAGCTCCGGCGCTCCTGAGCGGGCCGGCGCCGTCGCGCTGACGGCGTTAGAGGCCACCGGCAGATACGGGCTGACCCCGCTTCGGTGGGCGCTGGCTTGCTTGCTGATCGATCTCGCAAGCGTCACGGTTTCGGTACAACGATTGCGCGAGCTCACCGACATTCGGGATATTTGTGCAGACCAGGTGCGGCTCGCCGGTGGAGCCTGGCGTACCGCTTGAAATGCGTTGCGGCCGTTATTGTCTAGCTGTGCTGTTAGCCCGGGATGTTTCCTGACCGTTACGTTGGAGAGACCGTCGTCGATGACAATGCAAGCAGAACGTCTCGACGCTGTGGTTGCAGAGGCGGTGGCAGGGGATCGGAATGCGCTACGGGAAGTGTTGGAGACCATCCGTCCGATCGTCGTGCGCTATTGCCGCGCGCGGATCGGCACCAACGAGCGCAGCGGCCTGTCGGCTGACGACGTGGCACAGGAGGTTTGCTTGGCGGCCATAACAGCGCTGCCGCGTTACCGGGACCGTGGACGACCATTTCTGGCCTTCCTGTACGGCATCGCGGCCCACAAGGTGGCCGACGCCCATCGCGCCGCCGGCCGTGATCGCGCCTACCCCGCCGAGTCGGTCCCTGAACGCCGATCGGCCGACGCCGGCCCGGAGCAGTTGGCGATCGAGGCCGACTCGGTCAGCCGGATGAACGAACTACTCGAGATCCTGCCCGCCAAGCAACGCGAGATTCTCATCCTGCGTGTGGTCGTGGGCCTGTCCGCCGAGGAGACCGCCGCCACCGTCGGCAGCACCACCGGCGCGGTGCGGGTGGCTCAGCATCGCGCGCTTCAGCGACTCAAAGACGAAATCGTAGCGGCAGGTGACTATGCGTGAATCTGGATATGCCTTCGGAGATGAGCCGGCGCTGGACGAGATAGCCCGCAGCGACCTGCTCCTAGACGCGCTCGCCGACCGGGAGCGGCTCGACCTGGATGATCCCCAGGTGGACGCGCTCGCGGTGTTGATGGGCGACTGGCGCGACGACTTGAGATGGCCGCCGGCAAGCGCGCTGGTCTCGGCTGAAGAGGCGATCGAGGCGCTGCGCACGGGGATGACCGAGCGGCGCAGCGCCCGTCGTGGCGTGGCGGCCATCGGGTCGGTGGCCGCGACGCTGCTGGTGCTCAGTGGGTTCGGCGCCTTCGTCGCGGACGCCCACCGCGGAGATCCGCTCTACGGGCTGCACGTGATGTTCTTCGATGCACCGCGAGTCAACGACGACCTGATCACGCTGTCCGCCAAGGCCGATCTGGCCAAGGTTCAGCAAATGATCGACCAGGGTCAATGGGCTCAGGCCCAGGATCAGCTGGCCGAGGTCAGCAGCACTGTGGAGGCCATGAACGACGGAAACAGCCGGCAAAACCTGCTCGACGAGGTGAACCTGCTGAACACCAGGGTCGAGTCGCGAAACCCGAACGCGCTGCCGCCGCGGCCGGCGACCAAGCCAAAAGCCTCGGCGGTGTCGACCACTCCGGCTTCGCCCAGCGCGCCCCCGCCGGGGGCCAGTTCACCCGCTCCGACTTCGTCCCCGCCTGCACCCTCCGGCCGTCGCCGGCATCACGGCCAGACCGACCCGGTGGCGCCCAGCGCTGGACCTTAGCTGGCGGCGTCAATGACGCCGGTGAAACCCGTCGGCGTCGGACGTCGCTTCATTGAGCGAGGCGTCGGCGTACCCCCGGCAGTAATCCCAGGTGACGTACGCATCGGGTTCGGGGTCGTACGCGGGCTCATGCGGACGGACCGTGCCGTCGATCAGCAGTTGCAGCAGGTTCGCGCGCAACATGTCCCAGTCGTGGTAGTGGTCCTGCTGACATTCGTCGCAGCACACCACCAGTCCGCGAATTCCCTTGTGCGCCAGTAAGGCCTCATACACGGCCAGATCGGCCAGGTCGGCCTCTACCGCCACTCGCTCTTGCTGATCGAGGGGCTGGCCCGGCTCGACGGCGTCCAGCGCCGCCGACGGGTCATGGGGGTCGTCGGCAAATGGATCGGGCGGCAAACCCGGCGGAAGGTAGTCGCGCACGCCACCAGACTACGCAAGGGGGCCGTCATAACGCCAGCAGGGCGGCACGCTGCGGACAAGCCGGGCCGCGCGATATCCGATTGTCCGGCTCCTCCTCGCGCCGTCGCGGCGCGCATCGTCACCGTACGGACACGAGCCGATAAGATGAGCTTCTCACTCCAACTATTGGAGGGCCTCACCGATGACCCGTGGCATGTCCCGCCTAGAAGACAGCTCCGACCTGGTCGCCAGTCCCTATCTGCGCGACACCCATCTGGGTGGTCTGACGGGTGAGGCGGTGCCCACCGGGGGCGACAACCCGAACAAGATCGCGATGCTCGGGCTGACCTTCGACGACGTGCTGCTGCTACCCGCGGCCTCCGACGTAGTGCCCGCCTCGGCCGACACGTCCAGCCAGCTCACCAGGAAGATCCGCCTCAAGGTGCCGCTGGTCAGCTCCGCGATGGACACCGTCACCGAGTCGCGGATGGCCATCGCCATGGCCCGGGCCGGCGGCATGGGGGTGCTGCACCGCAACCTGCCCGTCGCCGAGCAGGCCGCCCAGGTCGAAATGGTCAAGCGGTCCGAGGCTGGCATGGTCACCGATCCGGTCACCTGCCGTCCGGACAACACCTTGGCCCAGGTTGATGCGCTGTGCGCGAAATTCCGCATCTCCGGGCTGCCGGTGGTCGACGACTCCGGCGCGCTGGTCGGCATCATCACCAACCGCGACATGCGCTTCGAGGTTGACCAGACCAAGCCCGTGGCCGAGGTGATGACCAAGTCCCCGCTGGTCACCGCACAGGAGGGCGTCAGCGCCGACGCCGCGCTAGGCTTGTTGCGCCGCAACAAGATTGAGAAACTGCCCATTGTCGACGGCCACGGCCGGCTGACCGGGCTGATCACCGTCAAAGACTTCGCCAAGACCGAACAACATCCGCTGGCCACCAAGGACAGCGACGGCCGGCTGCTGGTGGGCGCCGCCGTCGGCGTGGGCGGCGACGCCTGGGTCCGCGCGATGATGCTGGTCGACGCCGGGGTGGACGTGTTGATCGTGGACACCGCGCACGCGCACAACCGGCTGGTGCTCGACATGGTCGGCAAACTCAAGGCCGAGGTGGGCGAGAAGGTCGAGGTGGTCGGCGGCAACGTGGCCACCCGGTCGGCCGCCACGGCGCTGGTCGAGGCCGGCGCCGACGCGGTGAAGGTCGGTGTGGGACCGGGCTCGATCTGCACGACCCGCGTGGTGGCCGGCGTCGGCGCGCCACAAATCACGGCGATTCTGGAGGCCGTCGCGGCGTGCGGACCGGCGGGCGTGCCGGTGATCGCCGACGGGGGTCTGCAGTACTCCGGGGATATCGCCAAGGCGCTGGCCGCGGGCGCGTCGACGGCCATGCTGGGGTCGTTGTTGGCCGGCACCGCGGAAGCGCCGGGTGAGCTGATCTTCGTCAACGGCAAGCAGTTCAAGAGCTATCGCGGCATGGGCTCGCTGGGCGCCATGCAGGGCCGAGCCGGCGGCGGCAAGTCGTATTCCAAAGACCGCTACTTCGCCGACGATGCTTTGAGCGAGGACAAGCTGGTACCCGAGGGCATCGAGGGCCGGGTGCCGTTCCGCGGTCCGCTGTCGTCGGTGATTCACCAGCTGACCGGCGGCCTGCGCGCCGCGATGGGCTACACCGGCGCGCCCACCATCGAGGTGCTGCAGCAGGCGCAGTTCGTCCGGATCACCGCGGCCGGACTCAAGGAAAGCCACCCGCACGACGTCGCGATGACCGTCGAAGCGCCCAACTACTACGCGCGGTGAACAGCGAACTAGCCATGGTCGAAATCGGAATGGGCCGCGCCGCCCGCCGCACCTACGAGCTCAGCGACATCGGCATCGTCCCGTCGCGTCGCACCCGTTCGTCGAAGGATGTCTCGACGGCGTGGCAGCTGGACGCTTACCGGTTCGAGATTCCCCTACTGGCGCACCCGACCGACGCTCTGGTGTCGCCGGAGTTCGCCATCGAGCTGGGCCGGCTCGGCGGACTGGGCGTGCTCAACGGCGAGGGGCTGATCGGTCGGCACGCCGACGTCGAGGCCAAGATCGCGCAGCTCGTCGAGGCCGCGTACAAGGAGCCCGAACCGTCGGCGGCGATCCGGCTGCTGCAAGAACTGCATGCCGCGCCGCTGAACCCGGAGTTGCTGGGCGCCGCGGTGGCCCGGATTCGCGAAGCTGGGGTGACCACGGCGGTGCGGGTCAGTCCGCAAAACGCGCAGGCCCTGACGCCTGTGCTGGTGCAAGCCGGCATCGATCTGCTGGTCATCCAGGGCACGATCGTGTCGGCCGAGCGGGTGGCCAGCGACGGCGAGCCGCTCAACCTGAAGACCTTCATCTCTGAACTCGACGTGCCGGTGGTCGCCGGCGGGGTGCAGGATCACCGCACGGCGCTGCATCTGATGCGCACCGGGGCCGCCGGCGTCATCGTCGGCTACGGTTCCACCAGAGGCGTCACCACCACCGACGAGGTGCTGGGCATCAGCGTGCCGATGGCCACCGCGATCGCCGATGCCGCTGCCGCGCGCCGCGAGTACCTCGACGAGACCGGCGGCCGCTACGTGCACGTGCTGGCCGACGGCGACATCCACACCTCCGGTGAGCTGGCGAAGGCCATCGCCTGCGGCGCGGATGCGGTGATGCTGGGCACCCCACTGGCCGAGGCCGCCGAAGCGCCCGCCGACGGCTGGTTCTGGCCGGTCGCCGCCGCGCACCCATCGCTGCCGCGCGGCGCCCTGCTACAGATCGCCGTCGGCGAACGTCCGTCACTGGAGCGGGTGCTCAACGGGCCGTCCGACGATCCGTTCGGCGCCCTGAATCTCGTTGGCGGACTGCGCCGTTCGATGGCCAAGGCCGGCTACTGCGACCTCAAGGAATTCCAGAAGGTCGGCCTGACGGTCGGCTCCTGAACCTAGGTGCCTGCTGGGCCCGAGGCGTCCAGGCGCGCGAACTGACGGTTGCGGTACTGCTCGACGCAGGCCGCCCGTCGGACCTTGCCGCTCGTGGTGATGGGCAGCGAGCCCGGTTCCACCAGAACGAGGTCCGCGACGCGTAGACCGTGTGATCGCGAAATAGCGGATGTGACTTCGCGTTTCACGGTGCCGAGCTTGTCCATCACCTCTTCGGGGGATTTGCCCCGCTTCTTGAGTTCGATGATGGCGACCAGCTTTTCGGTATGACCGTCGGAGACCGCAATGGCGGCGGCACGGCCCCGGGTGATCTCCTGGATCGTCGCCTCGATGTCGTCGGGATAGTGGTTGCGCCCGTAAACAACCAACAGATCCTTATCGCGCCCGACGATGAACAGCTCGCCGTCGCAGACGAAACCCAGATCGCCGGTCCGCAGCCATGGCTCTTCGGGGGTGCCCTCGGGCGCGCCGACGAGCCGGGCGCCGAACGTGCGCTCCGTCAATTGATCGTTCTGCCAATAGCCCAGCGCCACATTGCCCCCGTGCACCCAGATCTCCCCGACCGTTTCGGCGGGACACTCGATCCCGGTGTCGCGGTCGACGATCCGAACTAGCGGTGAGGCTGGCATGCCGTAGCTGACTAGGGGTGCGCCGTCTCCGTCTACCGAGCGTTTCGCCTGGCCGGACGATAGGCCCTCGGATTCGAAGTGAACGATTTTCGGTGGATCTCCGGGCCTGCGCGTCGCCACGTACACCGTCGCCTCGGCCATTCCGTAGGACGGCCGAATCACCCTGGGCTGCAAGTTGAATGAGGCGAACCGGTCAGCAAAGCGCTTGAGGGTCGAGGGCTGTACGCGCTCGCTGCCGTTGAGGATGTGCAGCACGTCGCCGAGGTCCAGTCCGGCCATGTCGTCGTCGGATGTCTTTCGTGCTGCCAAGTCGAACGCGAAGTTCGGTGCCGCCGAGAACGCTTTGCTGTTGCCGGCGAGCAATTGCATCCACCGCGCAGGCCGCTGTAAGAACGACGCCGGGCTGGTGAGCACTGCTTGTAGGCCGGTCAGAATCGGTAGACAAATTCCGACGATCAGACCCATGTCGTGAAAGAACGGCAGCCACGACACCACCGTCGTGTCCGGCGGTGCGACCCTGCCGTATTCCCCGAAGTAGTCGGACATGACCTGCTTGATATTGGCCCGCAGGTTCTTATGGGAGATCATGACCCCGGCCGGTTGGCGGGTGGACCCGGAGGTGTACTGCAAGTACGCGACACTGGGCCGATCGCCCCCGGCGCTGGATCCGCTGCTGGAAGCCCCGTCGAGCAAATCGATTTCGACGATCGACGGGGCGGATTCGCCGGACTGCGGCTTGGCGTACTCGCTCACGTCGCCGATCACCGACGGACGTCGTGAGAATGACCGACGGCGACGCGTCGCGCAGCACCGAATTGACCCGGTCATCGGCGACACCGCCGGTCGGCACCGACAGCGGAACCGCGATGAGTCCGGCCTGCAGAGCTCCAAGGAAAGCCGCGATGTAGTCGAGGCCCTGGGGCGCGAGGATCACCGCACGATCGCCGACCGAACCGCAGGCGCTCAGTTCCCCGGCCACGGTCAGCACTCGCCGATACAGCTGTGACCACGTGAGGCTTTCGGCAACGCCGAGCCAATCCTGTTGGTAGTCAATGAATGTGAAGGCCGTGTTATTGGGCTTCAAACTGGCGCGCTCTCGCAGCACCGTCAAAACGGAAGATTCGGTCACTGGCACAGTATTGTCCTTCGTCTAAACCTCTTGGCTCGCCAATGCATCGCCGAGGTGTTGCGCCAAACCCCCCACGGTAATGATGTCGCCGGGGCTGATGCTCACCCCTGTTTCGGCCTCGATGCGGGTGCGAAGTTCTGTGTGGCCCAATGAGTCCAGTCCGTACTCGTGCAGCGGACGGTCCGCATCGACATTGCGGCGCAGAATCAGTCCGACGTGTTCTGCGACTAGCTCGCGGAGCCGCACGGACCGTTCGTCTAGGGGAAGTGCCATCAGCGCGGCGCGGAATTTGCTTGCGCCCGCTCGGTTTTGGCCGTTGTGTTGGAAACGTTCGGCGAACGGGCTGTGCTGCGCCAGCGCCGTCAGCCACGGGGTGCCGATGACGGTGGTGTAACCGGTGTGGGCGCGGTCGTGGCGCAGCAGCGCCTCCAACGCGTGCGCGCCCTCCTCGACGGTGATGGCGGCGCCGTTGCTGTCGGCCTCTGCCTGCCAGGCGATCGAGGTGGCCGTCAGGCCCTGGGCTCGCCGCCAGTGGGTGAAGGCGTCCAGCCAGCTGTTGGCTGCGGCGTGGGCGCCCAGCCCCGGCGAGCCCAGCAGGGCCGCTGACGAGGAGAACGAGCAGAACCAGTCCAGTGCCTGCGCGCGGCTGGCGTGGTGCAAGTGCCAAGCGCCGTGGACCTTCGGAGTCCACTCGCCCGTAAGTAGCTCGTCGGTGATGTTGGCCAGGCTGGCGTTTTCGATGATTCCGGCCGCGTGAAGCACACCGCGCAGCGGAAGCCCGGTGGCGATTGCCGCAGCCACCAACCGTTCGGCGGTTTCCGGGTGGGCGATGTCGCCGCGCACCACCACGACGTCGCACCCGATCGCCCGGATCAGTTCGAGGGTCTCCTGCGCCGAGTCGCTGGGCGCCGCGCGCGAACAGAGCACGATCCGGCCGCAGCCGGCCGTGGCGAGGCTTTCGGCGAGCAATAGCCCGACCGCACCCAGGCCGCCGGTGATGACGTAAGAGCCGTCACCGCGGAAGATCTGAGCCTGATCCGGGGGCACCACCGCGCTGCTTTGCCCGGAGCACGGTATGTCGAGGACAAGTTTGCCGGTGTGTTCGGCTGCGCCCATCAGCCGAATCGCGGTGGCCGCCTCGGCTAGCGGATAACGGCTGCTCTGGGGCATCGGCAGCGTGCCGTCGGCGGTCGCCTGGTACACGGTGTTCAACAGCTCCCGGACTTGGACAGGTTGATTGAGCGCCATCAACGCCAGGTCCACATAAGAGAACGTGATGTTGCGCCGGAACGGGGAAAGCCCCAGGCGGGTGTCGGTGTCCCGCTTCCCGATCTCGATGAACCGCCCTCCGAAAGCGAGCAGCTCCAGGCTGGCCTGTTGCGCTGCGCCGCTCGCGGAGTTGAGCACGACGTCCACGCCGTACCCGTCGGTCTCGTGCCGGATCTGCTCGGCGAACTCGAGGCTACGCGAGTCGTAGACATGCTCGATACCCATGTTGCGCAACAGTTCTCGGCGCCGCGCGCTTCCGGCCGTGGCGAAGATTTCGGCGCCCGCGACGCGGGCGATCCCGATGGCGGCCTGTCCGACCCCGCCGGTCGCGGAGTGGATCAAGACTTTGTCACCGGCCTTGATGCGGGCCAGGTCGTTGAGCCCGTACCAGGCGGTGGCGTGCGCGGTGGTCACCGCGGCGGCCTGGGCGTCGGTCAAACCGTCGGGCAGGGTGGCGGCCGCGCGGGCGTCGCAGGTGACGAACGTGGCCCAGCAGCCGTTGGGGGAGACGCCCCCGACGCGGTCGCCGACCTGAAAGTCGGTGACATCTGGTCCGACCGCGGTGACGACGCCGGCGAAATCGGTGCCCGGCTGCGGCAGCGCTTCCTCGACGTCGGTGAAGTTGATGCTGGACGCGGTGACGGCGACCTCAATCTGGCCGGCACCCGGTGAGACGCGGTCGAATGCGACGAATTGCATGGTCTGCAGGTCACCGGGGATACGGAACTGCAGCCGCATGCCGTCCCACGCGTGATCCACCACGGTGATGCGCCCCTCGTCGGGCCGCAGCGCGGTGCGCGCCAAGCGCGCCGCGTACCACTCGTCGCTACGCCAGGCGGTCTCGTCCTCGTCGGCGCCGGCCAGCAGCTGGCGCACCACCCGCTCGGCGCTCGTCTGCTCGTCGATGTCGATGTGGGTGGCCCATAAGTGCGGGTGCTCGGTGCCGATCACCCGCATCAGCCCGCGCAGGCCGCCCTGCTCGAGGTTGACCCGGTCGTCGGCCAGCACCGCCTGGGCGCCCCTGGTCACGACGTGCAGCCGGGGCGATTCCCCGGCGATCTCGCTCAGCTCGCGGGCGATGCGCACCACCTGCGCCGCGTACTCGCCACCGCGCTGGGCGCACTCCTTGTCGGGATTGCCGTTCTTCGGTCCGGTCACAACGACGACGCCGGCGAACCCGCCTTCACCGAGCTGACCGCGCAGCACCTCGGCCGCGGCACCGTGGTCGCCGTGCAGCGGCCAGAACATGGTCGTGCACTCTGCGTCGTGCAGCTTCAACGCGTCGGTCAGTGCCGTCGCCAGAAGATGGGCGGCATCGGAGGTGCTGATCAACAGCCAGGCCCCGGCGTGGACGTGGTCTTCCTCGGCCAGTTCGCGCTGTTGCCATTCGACGCTCAGCAGCCGCTCGTTGAGCACGCGATCACGGCTCTCCTGCTCGGAAACCGTGGACCCGAGCTGCAGTCCGCGCAGCGTCAGCAGGACCGTCCCGTGCTGGTCCAGCACGTCGAGGTCGGCCTCCGCTACGAGATCAGGAGCCTCGGCCAGGTTTATCCGCGCCAGGCAGTAGCGCGCGTCGCGGGTAGCGCCGTAGGCGCGCATCCGACGCACACCGATCGGCAACAGCGGCCCGCCATTCCCGGCGCCATCGAGGGCGGGATGCGCCGTCAGGGCCTGGAAACACGCGTCGAGCAGCGCGGGATGCACGGCGTAGGCACCTTGCTGCGACCGGATCGAACCGGGCGGACCCACTTCGGCCAGGACGCTGCCGTCCGCTCCGTCGGCCCCGTCAGCAATGTGCGCGGCCGCCAAGCCGCTGAAGGCCGGACCGAGGTGCACACCGTGGCCGTGGAACCGCTGCCGCAGCTCGGAGCCCTCGACGCGGCTAGGGTGCGCCGCCAACAGCGCGGCGATGTCCAGTGCGGCCGGCCGCTCGTCCTCGGTGACCGCATGCAATTCGGCGCTGGCCCGCTGCGTGCGTTCGCCTCGCTGCTCGGTCTGGATCGTGAGCGTGACGACGCCGGGCGCGTCGACCGAGGCCACGGCGGTGGACGCGATCTCGCTGTCCAACGACAGCGTCGGCACGAGGTGGACGTCTCGGATCTCGGAGCCCTCGCCGAGAACGGTGTGAGCGGCGGCCAGCGCCATCTCGCAGTAGACAGCGCCGGGAAGTGTCACGGCTTCGTCGATTTGATAGTCGGCCAGCCACGGCTGCGCCGTGGTCCCGAGCTGCGCCTGCCAGACGTGGCGCTCCGGCTCCTCGGGCAAGCGCACGCGCGCACCCAACAGCGGATGGGCGGACACCATGCACCCGCCCTGCGCCGGTGAATCCTGCCCGTCGCGCGAGATGAGCAGCGTGCGGTGCGCATGATGCGTCCAGGCCGGCAGCGGCGCGTCCACCAGGCGCCCGCCCGGGTACAGCACCGAGAAGTCCACCGCGGCGCCCGCGCTGTGCAGCTCCGCCAACAGGCCGCGCGGCCCCTGCGCCGGCATGCCTGCCAGTCCGGCGATCCGTACTCCGATGGCGGTCGCGGTCTGCTCGAGGGCGTCGATCAGCTGCGGACGCGGGGCCAGTTCGGCGAAGACCCGGTGGCCGTCTTCCACCGCCGCCTGCGCGGCTGCGGCGAACCGCACCGTGTGCCGCACGTTGTCCACCCAGTAACCGGCATTGCAGACCGGCCGTTCTCGGGGGTCGAACGCGGTCGTCGAATAGAACGGGATGCGTGGTGCCGTTGGGCTGAGGTCGGCCAGTGCCTCGGATAGCTCGTCGAGGATCGGGTCGACGTAGGGAGAGTTGGCGGCGATCTCGACGGCCATCTCGCGTGCCGGCACACCGCGCTGCTTCCAGGCGGCGACGAGCTCGCGGACCGCCTCGGCCGGCCCGGCGATCACCGTGGACTGGGGGGCTGCCACCACGGCGATGACGACGTCGTCGTCGTCGCGAGTCATCAGCTCCGAAAGCACCTGATCGGCGGGCAGTTCCACCGCCGCCATCGCACCGGCACCGGCCATCCGCGACAGCAGCGCCGAACGGCGGCAGATGACGCGCAACCCGTCTTCCAGTGACAGTGCCCCAGCGACGACGGCGGCAGCCACCTCGCCCGCCGAATGGCCGAGGACCGCGCTCGGGCGCACGCCGTACGACTGCTCCATGGTGGCGGCGAGCGCGACCTGCAGGGTGAACAAGGTCGGTTCCGCTTGGGCGATCCCGGCTGAGGCCGCGCCGGTTCCGCAGGGCCCGGAAGACCCAGTGATCGCTTCGGTCACCGAGAATCCGGATTCCGCGGCGATCAGCGCTTCGGCCTGCGCGACGGTCGCGGCGAACACCGGTTCGCTGGCCAGCAGGTCGGCGCCCAGCCCGGACCACTGCGAACCTTCCCCGGAGAACACCCAGACCGGTCCGCGCTCGTCGTGGCCCACCGCGGCGGGATAGCCGGTGTAGCCGTCGGCGACCGCGCGCAGCGCGCTGGTCAGCTGGGGCAGATCGTCGGCGACCAGCGCGGTGCGCACCGGCCGGTAGCCGCGACGGCGCGCGAGCGTGTAGGCCAGGTCCGCCAGGGCCACGGGATCCGCGCTGTTCTGTGCCCAATCGGCGAGCTGGCGCGCCGTCTCGCGCAGCCCGTCGGCGGAGGTGGACGACACCGCGAACAGCAACGGACCCCGGGTGGCGGGGTCGGTGGCTAAGTCAGAGGTGTCGGGCGCCTGTTCGAGAATCGCGTGCACGTTCGTTCCCGACAATCCGTACGCGGACACGGCCGCTCGCCGGGGATCAGTGTCGGTCGCGGGCCAGGGTGTCGTCTGCTCCGGCACCATCAGCCCGGTCTCGATCCGGGCGAGGTTGTCGGGCAGTTGGGTGAAGTGCACCATCGGCGGTACCGCACCATGCCGCAGCGAAAGGATCGCCTTGATCAGGGCGACCGCCCCCGCCGCGGAGTCGGTATGCCCCGTATTGCTCTTGGCCGATCCGAGCGCACAGTCGTTGCCGGCCGCGCCGTAGACCTGTGCCAGGCTCGTGAACTCGATCGAGTCACCGGCCGGGGTGCCGGTACCGTCGGCTTCGACCAGGCCCACGGTGTCGGCGTCGACTCCCGCCGCGGCCAACGCCGCGCGGTACACCGCGACTTGGGCGTCGGGCGACGGCGTGGCAAAGCTCGCACCGCTGCCGTCCTGATTGGCGGCGGTACCGCGCAGCACGGCAAGGACGCGGTCACCGTCGTGCAGCGCGTCCGGGAGTCGCTTGAGCAGCACCATGGCGCAGCCTTCGGAACGTACGTATCCGTCGGCACCCACATCGAACGTCCGGCAGCGTCCGGTCGGTGACAGCATGCCCCGGCCGGACATCGACGCCGATGTGCGCGGTTCCAGCATCACCGTGCAGCCGCCGGCCAGGGCGAGGTCGCTTTCGCCGTCGTGCAGGCTGCGGCACGCCATGTGGACCGCGAGCAAGCTCGACGAGCCCGCGGTATCCACCGTGAGCGCCGGGCCGCTCAGCCCGAGAGCGTGGGCGATCCGTCCGGAAGCCAGGCTGGCGGCCGAACCGCTGAAGCCGTACTTCTGCCCGAGGGCGCCGGCGTCGGCGGCGAGGAACGCGTAGTCCGAGTGGGAAAGTCCCACGAACACGCCCCCCGGCAAGCCGGTCAACGACTGGGGTGCCAGACCCGCGTGCTCCACCGCCTCCCACGACACTTCCAGCAGCAAACGGTGCTGTGGATCCAGCGCGGCCGCCTCCGGCTCGCCGATCCCGAAAAATTCGGGGTCGAAGCCCGCTACGTCGTCTAGGAAGCCACCCCACCGCGACACCGAGCGGTCGGGTACGCCGGGCTCGGGATCGTAGTAGCTGTCTGCGTCCCAGCGCTCGGCAGGAATCTCGCTGACCAGGTCCTGGCCCTGCAGCAATGCCTGCCACAACGCCTCGGGCGAATCGATGCCGTGGGGGAGCCGACACGCCATGCCGATGACAGCAATCGGGGTAACCGGATTCCTACTGACGGCAGCTCACCTCTTCTCACCTGTGCTTCAAGGAGAGCAGGTCGACCCACTTTGCCCCCCGGCATCGAAGCCAAAAACTCCGACGCTGAGCCCTCAGCAGCGTAACCCGTCGTCTGTACGCACGTGGAAAAATCGTGCGGACGTACCAAAGTTTGCCGGAGAGAGCCGTTCGACCACCTCGTGTGGGGTCAACTCCATAGCTACAGTTAGGTTGTGCTAAAGGGTTTACGACTTGTGAGGAAGGTCACACTGCAGCGATGAAACCGGATTACGACGTCCTGATCATCGGTTCGGGATTCGGGGGCAGCGTCAGCGCTTTGCGGCTGACCGAAAAGGGCTACCGCGTAGGCGTATTGGAGGCCGGCCGGCGCTTCGCCGACGAGGAGTTCGCCAAGACGTCATGGGATCTGCGCAAGTTCCTGTGGGCGCCGAAGCTGGGTTGCTACGGAATCCAGCGGATCCACCCGCTGCGCAACGTGATGATCCTGGCCGGAGCCGGGGTGGGCGGCGGTTCGCTGAACTACGCCAACACGCTCTACGTGCCCCCCGACCCGTTCTTCGCCGACCAGCAGTGGTCGCACATCACCGACTGGCGCAGCGAACTGGCGCCGCACTACGACCAGGCGCAACGGATGCTGGGCGTCGTCTACAACCCGACCTTCACCGATGCGGACCGCATCTTCAAAGAGGTCGCCGACGAGATGGGTTGCGGTGACACGTGGGTGCCCACGCCCGTTGGGGTGTTCTTCGGTCCCGAGGGCACCAAGACGCCTGGCAAAACGGTGCCGGACCCGTATTTCGGCGGTGCCGGACCGGAACGGACCGGCTGTCTGGAATGCGGTGGCTGCATGACGGGCTGCCGCTACGGCGCCAAGAACACGCTGCTGAAAAATTATCTCGGCCTCGCGGAATCGGCGGGCGCAGAGGTGTTTCCGATGACAACAGTCAAAGCCTTCGAACAGCGGCCGGACGGGTTGTGGGAGGTCCGCACCGTTCGCACCGGCAGCTGGGTGCGACGAGACAGGCGCACGTTCACCGCGTCGCATCTGATCCTGGCCGCCGGAACCTGGGGTACGCAGCACCTGCTGTTCAAGATGCGCGACAAGGGCAGGCTGCCCCGACTGTCGGAGCGGCTGGGCGTGTTGACCCGGACTAATTCCGAGTCGATCGTCGGCGCTGGGCGGCTGTCCGTCTCGCCGGACCTGGACTTGACGCACGGGGTGGCGATCACCTCATCCATCCACCCGACCCCGGACACCCACGTCGAGCCCTGCCGCTATGGCAAGGGCTCCAACGCCATGGGTTTGCTGCAGACCCTGATGACCGACGGTCCCGGCCCCGAGGGTACCGACGTGCCGCGCTGGAAACAGTTGCTCGAGACCGCCCGCGAAGACCCCGGCGGCATGTTGCGGCTGCTGAATCCCCGCCAGTGGAGCGAGCGGACGATGATCGCGCTGGTGATGCAGCATTTGGACAACTCGATCACCACGTTCACCAAGCGTGGGAAGCTGGGCATCCGCTGGTATACCAGCAAACAAGGCCACGGCGAGCCGAACCCGACGTGGATCCCGGTGGGCAACGCGGTCACCCGCCGCATCGCCGACAAGATCGATGGCGTGGCCGGTGGCACGTGGGGCGAGCTGTTCAACATCCCGCTGACCGCGCACTTTCTCGGCGGTGCGGTGATCGGTGACAGCCCCGAGCACGGCGTCATCGACCCCTATCACCGGGTCTACGGCTACCCGACCATGTTCGTGGTGGACGGTGCCGCGATCTCGGCGAACCTGGGCGTCAACCCGTCGCTGTCTATCACTGCCCAGGCCGAGCGGGCCGCCTCGTTGTGGCCGAACAAGGGCGAGAACGACCTGCGGCCGTTGCAGGGCGACACCTACCGCCGGCTGGCGCCGGTCGCGCCGCAGCACCCGGTGGTACCCACGGACGCGCCCGGCGCCTTGCGCTGGCTGCCGATCGACCCCGTCAGTTCGGCAAGCTGACCCCTCAGCTCGCCAGCACCTCGAGCGGTGCACCGTTGACCACGCGGCTGCGTTCGCCGTGCACGTCGACGGGCACATCGCCCATCAGGGTGACGCGGTGCATCAGTCGCGGCTGGTTGTCGTAGTCGTCGACGGCTCGGTGCTGCGTCGCCCGGTTATCCCAGATGGCAACGTCGCCTTGCTCCCAATTCCAGCTAACTGTGTTCTCCGGCACGGTGATTCGGCGTTGTAGCAATTCGAACAGCACGTCGGATTCGTGGCTGTCCAGGCCGACGAAGTTCCGCACGAAATCGCCCGCGAGCAGCGTGCGTTCACCGGTCTCCGGGTGCACCCGCACCACGGGATGTTCGGTCCGGTAATCCGCCTTCTCGAAGGCCTGCCGGAAGGCCCGCTGTGCGTCGGTCATCGACAAGACTGCTTCGTCGGTCACGTAGTCGTAGCGGTTGCTGTGCACCGCCCACAGGTTCTCGACCAGGCACTTGAGCGGTTCGGGCAGCTGCTCGTAGGCGGCTGCGGTCGAGGCCCACAGCGTCGACCCGCCATAGCTGGGTAGGGTGATCGCGCGCAGGATCGAGGCCGCCGGGTAGTTCGCCGCGAAGGTGACGTCGGTGTGCCAGCGGTTGGCCTTGCCGTATTCGGAGTTGATCGGGGTGATGACCGGCGCGTTCTTGGCGGCCAGCACGGCGGCGGCCGGGTGGCCGATCGGCGTCCCCAGCAGGCCGGCGAACGCGAGTTGTTGCTGGTCATCGAGGTGGTGCTGGTCACGGAAGAAGATCACCTTGTGCGTCAACAGCGCCTGGTGGATCTCGGCGACCGTCGCCGGCTCGAGGTCGCCGCGAAGTTGTACGCCGTCGACCCGGGCGCCGATGCGGCTGCCGAGCTTGGTGATGGTTACCTGGTCTGTCATTTCTGTTCCTCTTAAAGAAGGTCAGGTGTAGTCAAACGACTACGTTATCGGCTATTGTAGTCACGTGACTACACGTTCGGCAAGCAGCCGCAAAAAAATGCCCACCGGTAGGGAAGAGGTGGCGGCGGCGATCTTGGAGGCCGCCACCGACCTGTTCGCCGAGCGCGGTCCGGCGGCGACGTCGATCCGCGACATTGCCGCCCGGTCGAAGGTCAATCACGGGCTGGTGTTCCGGCATTTCGGCACCAAGGACCAGCTGGTGGGTGCGGTGCTCGATCACCTGGGCACGGTATCGACGACCTTGCGACGAAACGACGCGCCGCCGGCGGAGCTGCAGCAGTCCATGGATCGGCATATGCGGGTCATCGCCCGCGCGTTGCTCGATGGATATCCGGTAGGCCAGTTGCAGACTCAGTTTCCGGGCATGTGGGAGCTGCTCGACGCGGTGCGCCCACGCCACGACGACGACCGCAGCGCGCGGCTGGCACTCGCCAATGCCGCTGCGCTGCAATTCGGTTGGCGGCTGTTCGAGCCGTTCCTGCGGGCGTCGACCGGTCTCGATGAGTTGAGGGATGACGAGCTGCGCGAGGCCATCAGTGCCGAGATGGCCCGTATCGTCGAGCCGCACTGACCACGGGCGCGCTACCTGCGTCGCAAGAAATTCCCAAACGCGCGGTCTCGGATCCTGTCGCCATGCGAATAGTAGGTGTCGCGGCCGGCCTGAGCATCGCCGTTGCCGCCTCGGTGTTCGGATTCGCCGGTGTCGCGCACGCCTCTCCCAGGCTAAACTGTCGCGCTCGGCAACGGCACATACGGGGACCCGGCTGCCGCCGCTCAATTCCGGCGCCGACAACACTATTCCACCTGCGCGGAGATGGCGGTGGCCGATGTAGTCGGCCAGGTAACCGGCCGCGAGCCCACCGAGCAGCAGATCGACGGAACGGCCGAAAACACCCCGAGCGTTGCCCACTCCGGATCGATCTGGAAGCCCGGCGGTGCCACCAATAACCAAGGTCTGCCAATTCTGTTGGCGCACTACGGTATCCATGCCGCTGCGGACCACACCACGACCGGCGCGTGAGAGCAGGATCTTGCGCAAGGACGCAAGGTAATCGTCGGGCTCAGCAGCGAGATCCTCTGGGATCAAGGCGGCAACCGCAGTGCGGAAGACCATTCCCTGGTCGTCACCGGCATCGACACTAAAGCCGGTGTGGTTCACCTGAACGGCAGCGGCAGTAACACCGGCCGCGACGAGCAGGTGCGGATCGCCACCTTTGAAAAGTCTTGGGCGACAAGTCAACACTTCGCCGTCGTGACTAAGTGACCGGCATTCGGGACAGGGACCGCCGGTGCAGGGGCTCGCGGCCGGGCGGCTGGGGCGGTGGCGGCAGGAGTGGCTTACGTTCCCGCACCTCAATGGTCGTCGGCGATTCCGTACTCAGCTCAAGGTCCTCGCTGGCGTGCCGGATGGTCAGCTCGGTCCCGGGCCCGTCGCGCAAGGTATAGGTGACGTCGGAGTGGTTCACGTCGACCGTGAGCCGAAACTCGCGCCAGCGCAGCCGAAACCGCAGCCGCGCAATGCCGTCGGGCAGCTGGGGGTCCAGGGACAGGATGCCTTCGTCGTCGCGCAGCCCGCCGAAGCCCCCGACGATCGCCATCCAGGCGCCGGCGAGCGAGGCCATGTGTAACCCGTCTCGGGTGTTCGCGTGCAGGTCGCGCAGGTCGATCAGCGCTGCCTCGTAGGCGTAGTCGTGGGCCAGCTCCAGATGCCCTACGTCGGCGCACATCACCGCCTGGCAACAGGCCGACAGCGACGAGTCGCGCACGGTGCGCCGCTCGTAGTAGTCGACGTTGCGGGCTTTCTGGTCGGGCGTGAACGCGTGGCTCTGCCACTGCATCGCGAGCACCAGGTCGGCCTGCTTGATCACCTGCGCGGGGTACAGCCGCACATAGGCCTCGTGCATCAAAAGCGGGTATTTGGGATTGTTTTCGAAATCCCACTCCGCGAAGGTGGTGAACCCCTCGCACTGCTGATGGACACCGAGCCCCTCGTCGTAGGGGATATTGACCGCGGCGGCCGCGTCGCGCCAGCAGGCCATTTCTTCGGTGGTCACGCCCAGCTGTCCGGCCGCATCGGGATCGCGGCCGCAGGCCTCGGCGGCCGTGACCAGGTTGTGTGCCGCCATCAGGTTGGTGAAGACGTTGTCCCGTACGATCGCCGTGTATTCGTCGGGACCGGTGACCCCGTCCAGGTGCCACGCGCCGTGCCGGTCGTGGTGCCCCAAGGACATCCACAGCCGGGCGGTCTCGATCAACACGGTAAGGCCGCAGTCCTTTTCGAGCGACTGATCGCCGGTGACGATGCGGTACCGCTCGAAGGCCATCGCGATGTCGGCGTTGATGTGCCAGGCCGCGGTGCCGGCCGGCCAGTAGGCCGAGCATTCCTGTCCGCGGATGGTCCGCCACGGGAAGGCGGCACCCTCGAGGCCGAGTTCGGCCGCCCGCTCCTTGGCCAGGTCTAGGGTCGACGCCCGCCAGCGCAGAGCGTCGGCGACCGCATGCGGCAGGGTGTAGGTCAGCACCGGCAGCACGAAACCTTCAGTGTCCCAGAACGCGTGGCCATCGTAGCCCGTCCCGGTGAGTCCCTTGCTGGCGATCGCGCGCCCCTCGGAGCGCGCACTGGCCTGTACCAGGTGGAAGAGCCCGAACCGTACGGCCTGCTGGGATTCCGCGTCGCCTTCGACCTCGACGTCCGCGTTCTCCCAGAAGTCGTCGAGGTACTTGCGTTGCGAGTCCAGCAGCGCTTCCCAGCCGCTGTAGCGCGCGCTGTGCAATGCCGCAGCGGCTTGGTCGCGCAGCGCCGGGCGTGAGCGCAGGCTCGACCAGCCATAGGCGATGTATTTGACGATGCGCAGCTTCTGCCCTGGGCGCAGCCCGCAGATAATTGTGGTCCGCGCCAGGTCGGCGCGGGCGTCGGTGGAGGCCTCCACCCGCCCGGGCACGTCAATTTCGTGGTCCATCGCGGCGGCCATCATCAACGCGCTGCTGCGCGTCCGGTGCATGAGAAGTGCTCCGGTTTCGTTGTTTTCGTGGTCGACGGCTTCTAGCGGGTTGTCCAGGATGGCCGCCACCCGCGGGTCGGCCGAAGTCTGTGGCTGGTCCTCGTTGGTGACGAGCTCGGACTGCACTGTCACCCGGATGAATTCGTCGACGGCCTCGACGCAGTACTCGATGGCCGCGACACTGCGCTGCGCGAGTGACACCAGCCGGGTGGACGTCACCTTGATCTGCTTGCCCGACGGCGAGCTCCAGTGGGCGTTGCGGGTCAGCGTCCCGGCGCGCATGTCGAGGACCCGCTCATGGGACAGCAGTTTGCCGTAGCGGACGTCGAACGGCTCGTCGCCGACCAGCAGGCGGATGATCTTGCCGTTGGTGACGTCGACGACGGTCTGGCCGGCCTCCGGGTACCCGAACCCGGCCTCGGCGTACGGGAGCGGCCGGATCTCGTAGAAGGAGTTCAGGTAGGTACCCGGCAGGCCATGCGGCTCGCCTTCGTCGAGGTTGCCGCGCAACCCAATATGCCCGTTGGCCAAGGCGAACAGCGATTCCGACTGGGCGATCATGTTGAGATCGAGCCGCGTTTCGCGGATATGCCACGGTTCGACGGGAAACGCTTCCTGGGTGATCACGACTGCAGCAATTCTGCGAGGTCGGTCACGACCACGTCGGCGCCGCTGCGGCGTAAGTCCTCGGCCTGGCCCACTCTGTCTACGCCCACCACGTAGCCGAAGTTACCGGCATGACCGGCCTCCACGCCGGACAATGCGTCCTCGAACACGGCCGCCGCGTCGGGGGGCACATCGAGCAGTTGCGCGCCGCGCAGGTAGGAATCGGGGGCCGGCTTGCCCTTGATGTGCTCCTCGCTCAGCGTGATGCCATCCACCCGCTGCTGGACGAACCGGTCCAGCCCGGTGATCTCGAGCACCTGGCGGGTGTTGGCGCTCGACGACACCACGGCGATGCCGAGGCCCGCGGCCGAGACCGCCTCCAGATAGCGCCGCGAGCCGTCGAACACCTCGACGCCGTCCTTCTCCAGGACCTTCTGGAACATGTCGTTCTTGCGTTTGCCCAGGCCGTAGATCGTCTCGGCGTCGCCAGAGTCATCCGGCGTGCCTTCCGGCAGCTCGATTCCCCGGCTGTCCAGAAACGACTTCACGCCGTCTTCGCGTTTCTTGCCGTCCACGTATTGGCGGTAGTCCGCGGCCGGATCGAACGGGACGAACTTTTCCCCGGTGCGTTTCGCCCGCTCGGAGAGAAAAGCGTCGAACATGGCCTTCCACGCCTTGGTGTGCACGCTCGCTGTGTCGGTGAGCACGCCGTCGAGGTCGAACAGGCAGGCACGCACCTTGTCTGGCAGACCCAGCACTGGGGACCTCACTCTCTCCGAGTGTTCCGATGTTAAGTTCTACACCGCCCGTTCTCGGTCCTCTTCGTTAAGCAAGGTGTTCCGTCGTGCGTGCTGAAACTGTTCAGCCGCTCGACGCTGTCCCGTAGAAAACGGCCTATCTCAGTGATGTTGGCGTAGGCCAGACTCCGGTCGATGATGCCCAGTTGGCTCAGCACTGTGGCCTGGTCCTGGTAGAGCCGGTCGCGGCGACAGGAACGGCGGCCTCGGTCTTGGATCATCAATCGGCTCGCTCGTGGTGTCGGCCGGAATTCCGGCGATGAAAACGCCCGCGCAGGAGTGCCCGCAAGTTCTCTCCGAAGCCGCCACTTGGTGAGACCGCAAGGTCGGCGTCCTTTAACTCGACCATCTGATCGCGATTCATTCATTCTTCCTGGGTGTTGTCGAGAGGCGTTTACCTCACCTAGGTTGTCGCAACCTGGATGCAACCCGGCGGCTGCCACAACATCGGCGAACACAGCCGGCTTGTCGACCCGGCACTCTCGTTCCCACCAGCCACGACAACGAAATCCGTGATTGGACGTCTGATTTTGCTGAGGTCTCAGTCATTCGCGCGTCGACTGTTCAGTCGGATAATCCCGGTTCCCCACCCGAAGCTGTTGGCTGCCAACGCGATTGCCCGAAACGGTTGAGAAGTACTCGGGCGCACGGAATCTGGACGCCATGCGGGTCCGGCTATCTTTCGTTGGCCAGTGCCCCCGCCACCGAGCACAATGCGCAGAAGCTCAAAATCGATTCGTTCCGTGGCTATTGCGCACAAGCGAGTCACGGCCGTTGCCGATCAATAGCCTTCGAGCACAAGAGGTGTCGGATTCGTTCCCGACATCGACACCGACAAGGAGGCAACAATGTTCGCTCGGCCATATTCGACTACGGCATCTCCTGCGTACCGTTCGACGGCGTCCTTGCCCACCCCGGGCGGTGGCCGTCTCGACACCACTGCGGCGCGTCCGCACCCATTGGACGCGAGACGTGATGGCTATGCCGAGCGAACGGTTATCACGAGTGACGGCGTACGGCTGGCGGTCCGCGACTACGGCTCTGCCGGTGCTCGCGACCACACGGTCGTCCTGCTGCACGGTCTTTGTCTGACACAGGCGAGCTGGGCACTCCAAGTCCGCCACCTGGTGCGGCGGTGGGGCAACAGCATACGAATCATCACCTACGATCACCGCGGCCACGGCCGTTCGGCCGGTGCAGATATGGACACCTACCGGATCGACCGACTCGCTGCTGACCTCGCCGAGGTGCTGGCCGTTCTGAAGGTCACGGGCCCGCTCACCCTGGCGGGACACTCGATGGGCGGAATGACAGCGCTGGCATACCTCGGCCGTCCCGCCGAGGATCGTCCGGTGGAACCGGACGGCCTCGTCCTGGTTGCCACCGCGGCTGGCCGGCTCTCCGAGCGAGGATTCGGCCGTTTGCTGGCCACCCGCGCCACAGGGATGCTGTTCGACGCCGTTAACCGCATGCCCCGCCGCATGGACGAGGTGATCCACGGTCTCGTGCAGCCGGTCTGCAAAGGCCTCAGCAGATATGCCAGCGCCACGCGGAGCGGCGCCGCCGCAGTCGCAGCGTCCGCCCTCGACACAAACTCGTTGACGACTGCAGCCGGCTTCCTTCCCAGCCTGAAGGAATACGACGAGTACCACACGCTTGCCTCCGTTGCCGCAAAGACAATCGTCATCAGCGGCGGAGCGGACATGACGACCCCCGTCGACCACGCACGCGACATGGCCGCCGCAATCCCGGGGGCTACCCATCTGCATTGCCCCGCCGGCGGGCACATGCTTCTGGAGGAGGAGTCAGACTGCGTCAGCAACGCAATCGACGCCGTAGTGGGCATGGACCGTCGATCCGCGCGCACGGCCCCTTCGCAATGTTTGCGCGCCGCTGTCTGAGTGGAGTCCGGTCAGCAGCTTCCGGTCGCGGGTGAGCACAATGCGTAAAACTTCGAAATCGTCGCTTATTCCGACTATCGCCTACAAGAGCGACAGCGCTGCAAAGCCCGCCGTAAGTTCTCAATCAACAAATAACTGAACACGCCGCACGATCGCAACGGGAAAAGATTCATCCGATCGCGACGAACCATTCGCGATTAGCCGTTCCGCCATTCCCGCGCCGCGCAATCAACGTCGGCCTCACACGGATAAGGATTAAGGAAATGGTCGCACTGGGCAGCATCACCGGATGGCAGCCGGCAGACGGTTTGGTTACGACTTGGATGGCCTCACCCGCGGCACGCAAAGCCGCTCGGAATGCACGGCGAAGCGATCTACCGCCGAGCTATCAGAGGAGTCAACACTTGCAGGCCGCGCAGGAATATAAGGCGAAAGGCATGCAGCTACCGCGCCTCATGGTCGTCGCGTGGGACATCCCCGGCGTGTGTGACATGACGGCAATGACGGCAGCGATCAACGCGCACGTGCGTCGTCACGACGCCTACCACGATTGGTTCCAATTCGAAAACGGCGCAATTGTCCGTCGGACGATCGACAACCCCGAGGTCATCGAATTCGCTCCTACGAATTTCGGACATATGCACGCTGAACAAATACGCACGCACGCCCTATCGACGACGCCGGAGACACTTGAGTGGGACTGCTTCACATTTGGCATCGTCCAGCACACTGACCATTTCACGTTCTACGCCAGCGTCGACCATCTCCATATCGACGGAATGTCGGCCGGCCTGATCTTCTTCGACATCCACCTGATGTACCGGGATCTGGCACACGCCGTGCATCGACCCGCCATGCTTCCGCAGGTTGCCAGCTACCGCAGTTACGCGGCACGGCAGCGCGACAAGGTGACGAGCTTGACCCTTTCGTCGCCTGAGATCAGGGACTGGATCGAGTTTGCCGCAGGACACCGATGGCGACTGGCCGAAATTCCCGCTGCCGGTGGGTGACACGCGGACCGACAACAAGGGCGATTTCCTGACGGTCGACTTGTTGGACGATGTCGAGACGGAGTCTTTCGACACCGCATGCACCGAGGCCGGCGTTCGGTTCAGCGGGGGCGTTCTGGCGTGCGCAGCGCTGGCCGACCACGAGTTGACCGGCACCGAGACATACCACGGATTCACACCATCCGACACGCGGATGCCTGGCATCGACACGATGACCGTGGGTTGGTTCGCCAGCCTGATTCCGATCACCGTGCCGACCGGCATCTGCTCGTTTCCTGCGGCGGCCCGGGCTGCGCAGCAATCGTTCGATGACGCCAAACACCTTGCCAGCGTGCCGATTAAACGAGTCCTTGAGTTGGCGGCCCAGCACCAACTGGGGATCAAGCCACTCTCGCCTCAGGCAATGATGGTGTCCTTCATGGATTTACGCAAAATCCCCCTCGCCGCATTGTTCGACGAGACCAATTTTGGTACCTACGGCGACAATTTGTCGCACGGCGGGATCAACTTGTGGATCAACCGCCACGCCGACAAAACCACCGCGACGATCTCCTTTCCGGATAACCCCATCGCGCGTGCGTCGGTGCATCGCTACATCGCGGCGTTGACCCAGGCGTTTGCAGCGCGTCAGCACCACCACCGACTGGGTGAGTGCGGTTGCAGACCATGCGAACTCGGGGCACCGCATACCTGTTCTCAGCGGCTAGGAACGAAGGGACCTGAGGAAAATGAACAACGTGCTGGATCTGGTCGACCAGACCTTCTTTCGCGTCGAGCGGGCGGCCAAAGTCACCAACGTGATTCAGTGTGTCTGGGTGTATAACCGCCCGATCGACATCGACGGACTGCGCCAGTTCCATCACCATCTGCAGCGGGGGCGGTTAACCCGTCGCATCGAGCGCTCACCCTTGCCGTTCGGCCGGCATCGCTGGGTCTCACCTGGCGATCAGTCCGATCTCGAAATCGCTACGCCTCGACCGCGTGAAGAATTCGACGCCTGGCTCAACGAGCAGAGCAACACCTCGATCGATCCCGAGCACGGACCCGGGTGGCACCTCGCGATGCTGCCCTTCATCGACGGCGGCGCGGGTGTGAGCTTGGTCGCCTCACATTGCCTCAGCGACGGCGTCGGGTTGTGCGAGGCGGTGGCCGACGCGGCTTGCGGCCATGACAACGCAATCGACTGGCCCGCTGCACGATCACGCCCGCGGCGCCAGGCGCTGCCCGAGGACGCCCGCCAAACCGTGCGCGACGTCCCAAGCATCGGCCGAGCCCTCGTCGACGCAGCGCGATTTGCCTGGCGTAGCCGTGGCAACGCCGGATCTGCCGGTCCAGCGCCTGCGCCGACCGCCGGAGCCGACGAAACCCTCACGCCTCCAACGGCAACCATCTTTGTCGATGCCGACGAGTGGGATGCCCGCGCACACGCACTCGGGGGAACCAGCAACACTCTGCTCGCGGCGTTGGCGGCCCGCCTAGCCCAGCGAGTGGGGCGGGTCACCGCAGACGGCTCGGTCAGCTTGACGATGGCCGTCAACGAACGCGCCGCCGGCGATACCCGCGCCAACGCCATCACGAACGTCGACTTCACGGTGGATCCTGCACCTGCGACGACAAACCTGCGCGAGATCCGGGCCGCAATTAAGCAAGCGCTGATCCGCTGTCAGGGGCAACCCGACGAGCGATGGACACTGCTGCCGCTCGTTCCGCTGGTGCCCGAGCGGCTCGGTCGGCGATGGGTCGGCGCGGCCACCAACAGTGCGACCAGCGTGGGCTCATCCAACGTCGGTGCGGTTGACCCGGCCGTCAACCGGCCAGACGGCACGGACGCCGACCAGTTCGCCATGAAGTCTCTCAGCCTGAGCACGACCACGGCGATGATGCACGGGCTCGGCGGGATACTGTCCTCGCTCTCGGGAAGAGCGGACGGGCGGGTCTTCGTCTCGGTCGTTGCGTATCAGCCGGGCTGGGCCAATTCGAATGACGATTTACAACAGCGTGTTTCGAGTGTTCTGAGGGACTTCTCGCTCACCGCCACCACGGGCTGGCCATGCTATGAGCCTGTGGGGGAGCGGTAGGCGTCGCCCGCTGATGGCCCTGGCGTCGGGGGTAAGCACAATGCGCAAAACCACTAAATCGTCGCTTATTCCGACTATCGCTTACAAGCGCGACAGAGCTGTAGTGGAGCCGTAATTTCGGATTCAGCAAACAACAGAAACACTTCGCAAGATGCACTGCGCGATCGGATTTCACGCCAGAGAGGCATTAGGAAAATGAGCACCGTACTCGATCTGTACGACCAGACCTTCTTTATCGGAGAGCGGGCGACCGGTAGCACTAATATGCTGCAGTGCGTCTGGATGTACGACCGTGCGATCGACATCGACGGTCTGCGTCGGTTCCACCACCATCTTCAGCGGGGCCGGCTATCCCGCCGCATCGAACCGTCACCCTTGCCGTTCGGCCGCCATCGCTGGGTCTTACCCGGCGACCAGTCGGACCTCGAGATCGTCGAGAGCCCGAGGCCGCGTGAAGAATTCGACACTTGGCTAGATGAGCAGACCGACACCGCCCTGGATGCCGAGCACGGACCGGGCTGGCACCTCGCGGTGCTCCCATTCACCGACGGCGGCGCCGGGGTCAGCTTGGTCATCTCGCATTGCCTCACCGACGGCGTCGGACTGTGCGAGGCGTTGGCGGCCGCGGCCTCCGGCCGCCACGACCCGATAAGCTGGCCCGCGGCCGGGTCACGTCCGCGCTGGCGGGCGCTGGGCGAGGACGCCCGCCAAACCGCGCGCGATATCCCTGGCATCGGCCGGGCCGTCGTCGCGGCAGCTCGCTTTGCCCGGCGTCCCGCCGCCGGCCCCGCCGGGCCAGTCGCCCCGCCGACCCTGTCCGCTCGAGCCGACGAGCCCATCACCCTCCCAAAGACAACCATCTTCGTTGACGCCGACCAGTGGGACGCCCGCGCACGCTCCCTGGGCGGGACCAGCAACACCCTGCTCGCGGGATTGGCCGCCCGGCTCGCCCAGCAAATGGGACGGGTCACCGCAGACGGCTCGGTCGACTTGACCATGCCGGTCAACGAGCGCACTCCCGGCGACACCCGCGCCAACGCCATCACGAACGTCGACTTCACAGTCGACCCCGCACCCGCGCCGACTGACCTACGCGAAATCCGGTCCGCAATCAAGCAAGCGCTGATCCGCTCTCAGGACGTGCTCAACGAGCGATGGGAATTGCTGCACCTTGCCCCTCTGTTGCCGCAGTGGCTGGTCAGGCGATGCGTCGGCGTTTCCGCCCGCAGTGCGACCAGCGTCGTCTCGTCCAACCTCGGCGAGGTCAACCCGGCCGCCAATCGGCCAGACGGCACAGACGCTGACCACTTCGTGATGAAGTCTCTCGGCCAGGGTGTGACCGAGGCGATCATGCAGCGGCTGGGCGGATTGCTGGTGCTGCTGTCGGGAAGAACTCAAGATCAGGTCTTCGTCTCGGTTCTGTCGTATCAACCGGGCCGTTCCAACTCGAACGACGAGTTGCTACAGCACCTTTCGAGCGTTCTGCACGACTTCTCGCTCACCGCCACCATCGGCTGGTCACGGGCGAATGCGATTGCAGATCAGACAAATTCAACTGAGCTAGCCGCCCTCACGGCGTAGGCAAGTGACAAGAAAAGGAGCTTAGGAAAATGAGCAACGTACTCGACCTGGTCGACCAGGCCGTCTTTGACTTCGAGCGCGCGACCGGCGCCACCAGTCGGGGCCAGGTTGTCTGGATATACAACCGCGCGATCGACATCGACGGTCTGCGCCGGTTCCACCACCACCTGCAGCAGGGGCCGGTTATCCCGCCGCATCGAACGCTCACCGCTGCCGTTCGGACGCCATCGCTGGGTCTCGAGCGCTCCATCCGAGCTGGAGATCGTCGCGACCCCGCGGCCACGCGAAGAATTCGACGCGTGGCTGGGCGAGCAGGCCAACAGGCCCCTGGATGTCGAAGAGGGGTCCGGATGGCACCTTGCGGTGTTGCCGTTCACCGACGGCGGCGCCGGGGTGAGCTTGGTCGTCTCACACACTGTCGCCGACGGCATGGGTGGGTGCTTGGCGATCATGGAAGCGGCTTCCGGCTACGACAGCGCCATCGACGTGCCTCCTGCCGGCGCACGCCGGCGGTGGCGCGCAGTGCGCGAGGACGCTCGCCAAACCGCGCGCGACATCCCGGACATTCGCCGAGCCTTGAAAACTGCAGTCGCCGCGGCACGATCGGCCCGGCAAAACCGCGCGGACGCGGGGACACCCACGCCGCCGCCCCTGCGCCGGAGCGGACGAAACCATCACGCTCCCAACGGCAACGATCTTCATCGACGCCGACGAGTGGGCCGCTCGGGCGCGTGCACTGGGTGGGACCAGCAACTCGCTGCTCGCGGGAGTGGCCGCCCAGCTCGCCGAGCGAGCGGGACGGGTCACCGTGGATGGCGCGGTTACCTTGGGTGTGCCCGTCAACCAGCGCACCGCCGACGACACCCGCGCCAACGCGGTCACGAACGTCGACGTCACGGTCGACGCGACGCGGGCGAGGACGGACCTGAGCGAAATCCGTTCCGCGACAAAGCAAGCACTGATCCATCGTCAACAGGTTCCCGACGAGCGGATGGCGCTGTTACCCCTCGTTCCGCTATTGCCCAAGCGGCTCGTCAGGCGCTGGGTTAACGTGTACACCCCCAGCACGACCAGCGTGGCCTCATCGCAACTCGGTGCGGCCCCCTCGATCGTCAACCGCCCGGACGGCACAGACGCCGACTACATCTCGTTGCTGTCCGTCTGCCCGGGCGTGACCAAGGCGACTGTGCAGCTCAGCAACGGAATGATGGCGTTGATCTCGGCAGAAGTGAACGGGCGCATCTTCGTCTCCGTCCTTGCGTATCAGCCGGGCCGCGTCACCTCGAATAGTGAGTTGCGGCATATCCTTTCGAGCATCATGGATGATTTCTCGCTGACCGCCACCATCGGCTGGCCGACCCATGAGCCGGCCGGCCAAACCCGATAGACACTCTCGCAAAGCCACTGACAGACAAGGACACTGAAGGAAATGAACAACGTACTCGGTCTGTTCGACCAGACCTACTTCACCGGCGAGCGAGTCACCGGCGCCACCGGCGTGCTGCAATGCGTCTGGGTGTATGACCGCGCGATCGACATCGACGGTCTGCGCCGGTTCCATCGTCATCTCCAGCGGGGCCGGTTATCCCGCCGCATCGAGCGCTCACCGTTGCCTTTCGCCCGGTATCGCTGGGTCTCGGCCGGCGTTCAGTCCGACCTGGAGATCGTCGAGAAGCCGCTACCACGCAATGAATTCGACGCTTGGCTCAGCGAGCAGGCCAACACCACCGCCCTGGATGCCGAACACGGACCCGAATGGCACCTCGCGGTGCTCCCGTTCACCGACGGCGGCGCCGGGGTGAGCTTGGTCATTTCACACTGCCTCACCGACGGCGTCGGGCTGTGCGCGGCGTTGGCGGACGCGGCCAACGGCCGTCGCGACCCGATCAGCTGGCCCGCTGCCGGGTCACGCCCGCGGTGGCGGGCACTGCGCGAGGACGCCCGCCAAACCGCCCGCGACCTCCCCGATATCGGCCGCGCCCTCATCGCCGCAGCACGAATCGCCCGACGCGGCGTCGCGGCACCAACCAAGCCACCGACCAGCGCACCTGCGCCGCTCGACAGAGCCGATGAGCCCATCACTATGCCAACGGCAACGATTTTCGTCGACGCCGACGAGTGGGACGCCCGCGCCCGCTCCCTCGGCGGGACCAGCAACAGCCTTCTCACGGCTTTGGCGGCCCGGCTCGCCCAGCGGGTGGGACGCGTCGCCGCAGACGGTTCGGTCACGTTGGATATGCCCGTCAACGAGCGCACCCCGGAAGACACACGTGCCAACGCGGTCACCAATGTCGACTTCACCGTCGACCCGGCTCTGGCGACGACCGACCTTCGCGAAATCCGGGCCGCGACTAAGCAAGCGATAATCCGCCGCCACCAGGTTCCCGACGAACGGTGGGTACTGCTGGCCCTCGTTCCGTTGTTGCCGCAGTGGCTGCTCAGGCGCATGGCCGGCGTGGCCGCCGGCAATGCCACCAGCGCCGTTGCATCCAACCTCGGTGAGGTCAACCCTGCCGCCTACCGGCCAGACGGCACAGACGCCGACTGCTTCGCCATCAAGTCCGCTGTTCCCGGTATGACCAAGGCGCTCATGCACCGCACCGGCGGGATGTTGGCGTTGGCCTCAGGAAGGGTCGCATCGACAGATCTTCGTCTCAGTCGCCGGATATCAGCCGGGCGGTTCCAACTCGAATGGCGACTTGCACCGCAGACCTTGCGAGCGCTCTGAACGACTTCTCGCTCGCCGGCAGCATCGGCTTCGCCAGCGCCTGAGCCGGTCGGCGAGCGTCCGGTAGGCCTCCCTCGTCGATGCGCTCCCCGCTGCACTGATGCAGCAGGTGAGCACAACGCGCAAAACCCTGGAATCGTCGCTAATTTCGACTATCGCGAACAAGCGAGACACGGGTGTAGGCGTCGCCATAGGTTCGATCTGAACCGATAACCGAAGTACTCGCACAATCTGCCACGCGAACCGAATTGGCGCACCCACGTTCGTCATTCGCGGCCGACGCACCAATGAGGGGTTTCACCATGTTCAAGTCCACCGCCGCAAACACTTCCGCCGGCACTTCCGCCGGCCTCGAGACAGGCACAGGTGTGTTTTGGGTGCTGGGCCGTTTCATCGTGCGCGCACCCTGGCTCGTCATCGCCGCCTGGGCCGCAATGGTCGCTGTGTTGGCCATTGCCGTCCCGCCACTGACGAAAGTTGTCGAAAGCCACCCACTACAGGTGCTGCCGCCCAAAGCCATGGCGGCGGCCGAGCAGATGGCCAAGGACTTCGGTGAATCCGCACAGAACGTCCTGGTTGTTGTGCTGACCGACAATCGGGGTCTGCAACCTGGCGATCAGGACGTCTATGGCAAACTGGCCGCCGCCTTACGCGACGACGCCAAGGATGTGACCGGCGTACACGACATCGTCACCACACCGGCGCTGCGCCCGTTGCTGGTGAGCGCAGACAACAAGGCGTTCTACCTCGCGGTGAACCTGCGGGCGGCCGCCGGATCCCCTGAGTCCTTGCAGGCCTACCAGCGGATCACAGAAATCGCCAAACGCTCCACCGCGGGCTCTCCGGTCACCGCGGAGATCACGGGGGAGGGCGCCATTGCCGGCGACATGACGATCGTCAGCACCCGCGATTCTCACGTGATCGAGATGGTGACCGCCGTGTTGGTGCTGATCATCCTGCTGGTGATCTACCGGCGACCGGCGACGGTGCTGGTGCCGTTGATCACCATCGGAATTTCGGTGACGTCGGCTCAGGGTGTGGTATCCGCGCTGGTCCAGGTCGGGCTCGGGGTGTCCTCGCTGACGATCGTGTTGATGACCGCCATGATCGTGGGTGCCGGCACCGACTATGCCGTGTTCTTGATCAGCCGCTACCACGAGTACATCCGCTCCGGCACCGGCTCCGACCTGGCGGTACAAAAAGCACTGAGCTCCATTGGCGAGGTCATCACTGCCTCTGCGGCCACCGTTGCAGTGACCTTCGTCGGCATGTTCTTCACCCGGCTGCCCGCGTTCACGAGTATCGGTCCGGCCCTGGCGGTTTCGATTGGTATCGCGTTTCTCGCCGCCGTCACGTTGTTGCCCGCCGTCCTCGTGCTCGCCGGCCGACGCGGATGGGTAACGCCACGACCGGCGCTCACCGGACGCCTGTGGCAGCGGTCTGCCGTTCAGCTGGTCCGCCGGCCCAAAACGCATCTGCTGATTAGCCTGTCGCTGTTGATCACGCTGGCCGGTTGCGCGGTCTTCCTCCAGCCCAGCTTCAACGACCGCCAGCAATTGCCGCAATCGGCGCCGAGCAACGTCGGCTTTTCGACGATGGCAGATCACTTCTCGACGAGCGCGCTGCTGCCGCAATACATCTACGTCCGCTCGCCGGGCGACCTGCGGACATCGCGGGCACTGGCCGACCTGGACCAAATGGCGCAACGCGTATCTCAGTTGCCCAATATCGCTGCGGTGCGCGGCATCACGCGACCCACCGGCCAGCCGCTCGACCAAGCCAAGCTCAGCTTCCAGGCCGGAGCGGTCGGCTCCAAGCTTCAAGACGCATCGACACAGATCAGCGATAGAACTGACGACCTCAACGCGCTCACCAATGGAGCCGACCAGACTGGCGGCAAGCCTCGCCGAGGTTCGCGACCAAATTCGCTCCGCGAGCGGTCCCATGACCCAGCTCACCGCGACGCTGAAGCAGGTGCAGCAGCCGCTCGGCGCGGCGGCCAACCTTCTGGACAACATCCGCGGACTCGCGAACGGGTCGGTTTCGACACTCGCCAACAGTGTTGTCGCAGCGGCAGGCCCGATGTTCAACGGTCTGACCACGCAGCCCGCGGTACAAGGCATGCAGGCGGGGGTACAGAATCTGACCGCGCTGTTGGCAACGGTAAGCAACGGTTTGCGCGCAGCGGGCAACAGCACTGCAGGCGTGCAGCAGAAGGTCGCGAGCATGCAAGCGGCGGCCGACCAGCTGGCCGACGGCAGCCGGCGGCTGGCCGATGGCGTACGGACACTCGTCGACCAGACCAAGAAGATGGGCCTCGGGATGAACCAGGCGGCCGAGTATCTTCTGTCGATGAAACGTGACGCCACAGAGCCTTCCATGGCGGGCATGTACATCCCTCCCCAGGTGCTCACCTCGGACGACTTCAAGAACGCCGCGAAGATGTTCATCTCGGCCGACGGCCATTCGGTGCGCTACTTGGTCGAAACCAAGTTCGACCCCTTCAGCGCCGGCGCGATGGACCAGGTGGCATCGATTCTCGACACCGCGCGCGGCGCGCAGCCGAACACCTCGCTGTCGGATGCGTCGATATCGATGGTCGGCATGACCCCGATGTACAGCACGCTGCGCAGCTACTACAACGACGACTTCCGGCTGATCGTCATCATGACGCTACTCGTTGTTTTCTTCATCCTCGTCCTCTTGCTCCGTGCCATCGTGGCGCCGCTGTATCTGATTGCCTCCGTGGTGATCTCGTATCTATCGGCGGTGGGGCTGGGCGTCGTTTTCTTCCAGTTCGTGCTCCATCAGGCGATCTGCTGGAACGTGCAGGCGACCGCCTTCATCGTGCTGGTCGCCGTCGGCGCCGACTACAACCTGCTGTTGATCACGCGGATCCGTGAAGAATCACGCTCTGGGCATCCGCTCCGGCATCATTCGTGCCGTCCGTTCGACGGGTGGTGTCATCACCTCGGCCGGCATAATCTTCGCCGCCTCGATGTTCGGCCTGTTGTTCGGCAGCCTGTCCACCATGGCGCAAACCGGGTTCATCATCGGCATGGGCCTATTGATCGACACCTTCGTCGTTCGTACCGTCACGGTGCCGGCTATGGCGGCATTGGTCGGGAAGGCGAACTGGTGGCCCTCCAAGAGAACTCGCGCCATCGCGGCTGCTCACACCACCGACGCGACTGACAGCACCGACACCGAAGTGGCTCCGCGCGCCGCCGAACCGACGGCCCAGGCAGTAGCAGAAGGGTTTCCTGGCGACTGCTCTCATCGGTTGGCCACCAACAACATCCGTCGTTCCGCAGCTCGCCGGCGGCAGGCAGTCACTCAGCGCGGTAAACGAGTTCGTCGCTTGTCGGTCGCAGGTACGAGACACTAGGACAAAACCAGCAATGCGCTGCTCATCGCAAAGGACGCGTTGGCCGGTTGTCGTTTGCGGCGAACTCTTGCTCGGGTCGTCCAGTGGTGCCGTAACGCAGCCCGACCGTGACCTCTCGGGAGGTGGCCAATGCGGCCAGATACCGTTGGGCCGTTGCCCTTGATATCCCGATCGCCGCAGAGACCTCCGCCGCCGACATCGCCTGCTCCGACTTTCGCAAAGCTTCCAGGACAAGCTTTTTGGTGGAGGATCCCGCGATCTGTCGGGGGCGCAGGGGTGGCGATCCTGGGGCGAAGGGCATCCAGAGCCGCATCCACGTCGCCGGCGCTGAGATTGGCGCGGGCCAGGATTTTGCGGTAGCGAGCATAGCCGGCCAGGCGGGCGGCCAGCTCGGTGGTCGCGAACGGCTTGACGAGGTAGCTCAGCGCCCCAGCGGCCATGGCGGCGCGGATCGTCATCGCCTCAGTTGCCGCCGTCAAAACCATGCTGTCCCCTTGCAGTTCGCGGACGAAGTCGATTCCTGACCCGTCGGGTAGGTAGACATCGACCAGGGCGAGGTCGACAGCGTTGGCTTTTCGCGCTCCCGCCAGGGTGTTGACGGTGGCGGTCACAGTGAAACCCGGAAGCGCCTTGACGATCTCGGCGTGCATGTTGGCGACACGGAAGTCGTCGTCGACCACCAGCACCGTCAAGTCTCCGTCACTCATTGCGCCTCCTCTTGCATCACTCCCGGCAGCCAGGCGATGAACTCAGCGCCGGTCAGCCGAAGCTCCCCCTGGGGATCGCCCGGGCTCGACAGCCGCAGGTCGCCACCGAGAGATCGGCTGATCTGCCGGGACAAGCGCCAGCCCGATACCCCGGCCACCCGGTATCCCGGAATCCGGTTTTGTCGTCGTGCCCTCGGTGAATAGATCCTCGACGAAGAATCGGAGCGACGCCGTCGCCGCTGTCGAGCACTATGACATGCAACGCCGAATCCTCTTGCAACAGCTCGATTTCCACTTCTTTAGTCTCGTTGCTCGCCCGACCGGGCCGCGTCGATGGCGTTGTCGAGCAAGTTACCCACCACGGTGGTGACGTCGACGGGCAGTACCAGCCGGCCAGATACCCAGGTGTTCTCACCGATCTTCAACGTCACCCCGGCTTCGCGGGCGGCCGCGGCCTTGGCCGCCAGGAACGCCTGCAGGTAGGCATCGCGGATGGCGTCGATGCCGGGTAGCGCGGATCCCAGCGGGCCCGTCCCGAGTAGCTCTTCCAGATACTCCAATCCCTCGTCGACGTGACCGCCGTGCAACAACCCGTTCAGTAGGTGCAGACGGTTGGCGAACTCATGACGTTGTGCGCGCAGCACCGTGCTCATCACCTGTACCGCATCGAGTTGCCGAGTCAGTGACTCGACATCGGTTCGATCGCGCGCCACCAACACGGTGCCCAGCTCGCGTCCGTCGCGCGATACCTGCCGCGCCGAGACCACGACGATGCGTTCCCCGACAGTGGCCAAATTGGGTGTCGAATCGGCTGCCTTGAACACGTCGAGCACGCGCGGTGTCAACCCGATTTCGTCGACGGACCGGCCCGGTTCGTTACCGATGCCGAGCAGCTGGCACGCCTCATCGTTGACGAATGCGGTTTTCCACGACGTGTCGGCCGCTAGCACGCCTTCGCCGATGCCCTGCAGCACCGCCGCCTGGGTGCGCACCAGTTCGGTGATCTCGCCTGGCCGCAAACCCAGCGTCAGCCCTCGCCACCGCCGGGCCAGTACCGCCGAGCCGGCGACACCGATCAGCAGGAGAACACCAGCAATCGCGGCCATCACGCGCAGGTTCTTCGAAAACTGCTCATCGAAAGCCTTCGTGGACAGGCCGACGATGACCACCCCCAACACCCGGTTGGTACCTGGCTCGAGCACCGGGACTTTCGCTACGATTGCCCGCCCCATAACAGTGTCGTCATGCGATGTCACCTCGTGTCCGGCCAACGGTGCTGCGATGTCGGCGCGGACCTGAAGACCCAACCTGTCGCGCTGGGGATCCGCGACCCTGATGCCGGTTGCATTGGCCACTACGACGAACATCACATGAGTGCGTTGTTCAACTCGCGACGCAACGCCCTGGACCGGACCCGTGGCGAGTTCGTCGATCAGTTTCGGGCTCGGGATCAACGGGGCGTCGTCGTAGCGAGCGATGTTAGTGACCACCGTGGGGGACGAGGCGACCACGCGGGCGATATCCATGGCGTGGACGTGGTATTGGCTGTCCAGACGCTGGCGGTTGAATGCGGCATACAGTCCGAAAGCGATCAGCAACGTCAGCGTCACGATGATGAGTTGCAACAACAGTACTTGCGTGGCAAGTCGCAAGGCGATGCGACTCTTGGTTGCCATAGACAGACCATATCGCGCCAGTGAGCACAATGCGCGAAACTCCGACATCGTCTGCCGGCGCCGACAGCGATGGCGTTTCAGGATGCGCCGCATACACCGCAGCAAGCTAGCGGCAGTATCTCGCTGCGACAGCGGACCCGAATTCGCCTGCAGCGCACTGGCTGAGTGGGTACAGGGCCCTGCCGGTTTGCACTTCAGATCCCGCCTGGCGAGCCTCGTTGCGGTGGCCAGCGTCGCCAACGAAGTCTGGCGGGCCGTCTATGTGCTGGGGCCCTCCATTAACGGTTGAAAGTCGGTGCCGCCGCCAAGGCAACCAGCTCCCCATAGCGCGTTTGCGAACCGTCACCGATGGCGGCTGCCTGGATCGACCATAGACATCAGTCGTAAAACTCGACTTTCAAGGGAAGGCGTTGTCGATCGGTGAATGCGACATCGGTTAGGCGTGCTTAGCTGTGCGCCGCCAGCGATCTCAGGTTCTTGCGCGGCGCCGGATCGGAAGCCAGCACGCCGCCAACGGGATCGTGGTGATCAACCCGAGCGCGACTACTCCCGCTATGTGCTGGTGCTCGTCACGCATAGTGGCGGCCATGAGCAGCATGGCACCGAAGTGAGCGGAGTTCGCGGTGAGGTTGAAATCGAGGAACAGTCGGTTCGCCAGCAGGCGCTCTCGCCGAGCGGAACAGGTACAGCGCCCAGATGACATAGACGGTGGAGAACATGACGGCTACCGGGTCACCGCCCTCTCCCCACTTGAAGAGTCGGTCGAACGCAGCCGGCAACGCGCCGATGTGATGCGTCGACGCGAGAATCAGGTCAGGCAGGAAGAAGAGCAGATACCCGACCGCGGTCAGCCGGATCATCACGGGCAGCCACGATGTCGCGCGTCCCGGTTGAGTTTGCTTCATGTTTCGGCAGTTCTTCGAGTGCTTTGCCGGATGATGCGAACCATCTCGGTTGGGCGTTCCAAGGCGGAGAAGTGGCCCGCTCCCGGCACCGTGATGGTGTCGACATTTGTTAGCTGGCGAGCAACCTGCTCCCGTTCCGCCCCGCGGGACCAATCGTGCTCGGTATAGACCAATGTGACGGGTACGCTCACCTTCGCATAGCGGGCTCGTGCGCTGACGAACCCGTTGAGGCTGCGCATGATGGCTCGAGCCACCGTCGGGTAGCCGTGTCTGCGGCCGCTTCGACGTAGCTCGCCAAGCAAGTCTTCCGGGAGCTTGTTGTAATCGGCGAAGCCGCCACGCAGCACGGCTCGTAGGACAATGCGACTCTCCATTCGGGCGAAGATCGGTCCGGAACCGGGCAGGCGGATGGCCGTTCCGATCAGGCGGGCAAACCAGTTGCCCCGTTCAAGTCCGCTTGGGTAGTCGTAGGCGTTGAAGGCGATCACGTTACTCACGTTGTCCGTCAGTTCGATCGAAGCCAGCAACGCGAGCGCGGCTCCCATCGTTCGCCGGCCAACGTGACTCATGGTCGAGCATTCTGATGAATTCGACTACAGCGCTGCGCAGTTCCGGCTCGCCGTATCGGGCGCCCGGGACAATGTCGGACCAACCCATACCAGGCAAATCCAGCGCGTAGACCGTGAATTCGTCCCAGAGCGCAGGCATGACTCGCTGGAAGTAGTCCAGCTGTGTGCGAACCGTGTGTAGCAGAACCGGTGGCGGACCGGTTCCCGTCCTGAAGTAGCGCAACCGGGACCCATCGGACCGTCGGACAAACTTGACTTTACCGCGGCCGCCGCTCCATGTCATTGTGTAGCTCAGGTCAGGAATATCATTGGGCTGCATGGTATTTAACCTCCGGTGATCGCGCGCGCGACCCCCTGGATGGCTCGAAGGCGTCCGTCCGCCAGAGCGTGGGTGAGGTTTTCGGCTTTGCGCGTGAAGTCGGGGACGAATGCTTGCAGACCCAGCGGGCTGGGCGGCTGGGCCAGCATGGCTTGCATGAGCGTGGCCGCCGGCTCGGTGAGGTCATTCCAGTGTTCGACCGCGAACCCGGCAGACTCGACCGCGGCGCGCAATTCGTCGGAAGAGGCCAGATGGCTGCGCGTGGGTTCGTCGGCCCAGGGCAGCGGATAGTCGAGTTCACCGCGATCACCAATCATGATGTCCCACAGGGCAAGCCGCCCTCCGCCGACCAGTACCCGGCTTGCCTCGGAGTACAGGCGGGCCTTGTCGGCCACGTTCATCTGGACGTGCTGGCTGATCACGACGTCGAAAGTGGCGTCGGCGAACGGAAGCGCGGTGACGTCCGCTTGACGAACCGATATCCGGTCGTCGAGGGCGACGAGTCCATTGAGCCAGCGGCTTGTTTCGCAGTATTCGTCGGTCAGATCCACGGCGGTGACGGTGCAGCCGTAGTGGTCGGCGAGGTAGCGGGCGGTGCCGCCGATGCCGCTGCCGGCGTCGAGCACCCTTGTCTCACTGGTGATCCCGGCCAGGTCCACCAGTTGGCCAGTGGCGTAGCGGCCCATGGTGTGGAAGTCCTCCAGCAGACCCAGGTCGGCGGGTGCAGCTGATCGAGGTCTTTCCCGGCGGCGATCAGCGCCTGTCTCGATGTTCCGCCGCGACAGGCCGGTCGAGTACTGGTTCTGCAATGTTATTCATCGCTGCACCCGAGCCCACGCGGTGATCATCGGAGGCATTGTGATGAGGGCGTTGACCGCAAGCGCCTCTTCGCGGAACAGCGACACGAAGTTGTCGATGTTGTCAGAGTCGGCAAGCTCCTCGATCCCGAGCCCGAGCTGCTGTGCGACCGGGGATACCAGCCGCCAGACTTCCGCGGCGTAGGCCAGGATGTCGCTGTCGGCGGCGGTACCGATCGGCGTGCCAAGGGTCAGGCGTGGGGCACCCAAACCGGCGTCGGCGAAAACCGTGTGCAGGGTGGTGCCAAACCGCGCACTGAGCCCCATCGCCTCGAAAGCGCGCATGATCCCCGCCGTCACCTGTCCGAACAGCGGCATCTCCGGGATGCTGTGCGTCCCGGTGATGTCATTCTCGGAGAACGCGATCACGCCGCCGGGGCGGACGAAGGAACTGAGGTGCCGCAGCGTGGCGGCCGGGTCGGGCAAATGCATGAGGATGAGGCGGCCCACCACGGCGTCGACCGGCTCGTCCAAGGCGATCGCGTCGATCGCCACGCGCTCGAAATGTACCGTGGACAAGCCTTGTTCGGCGGCGCGGGCGCGAGCCAGGTCGATCATCTCGGGTGCGGCGTCCACACCCAGGACGCTTCCCGTCGGGCCGACTAGCCGGGCGGCGACAAATGACACGTCTCCGGGGCCGCTCCCGATATCGAGCACCCGCATGCCCGGTCGCAGCCCGGCGAGCCGAAACGCGTGCTCGGTGTAATCGTCGTAAAGCCGTCCCTGCAGGAGCAGCCGCTGTACCTCCGCGTCCTCGTGGCCCAACACATAGGTGCTGCCGCTTGCTGATGCAGATGGTGTCCAACTCATCGTGTTCCCGCCCTTTCCGGTTCGAGTGCTGCGGTGTGTTCATCTCGCCACACCGCGGATTGGCCTGACAGCTGCGGATGGGCGGGCTGCGGATGCTGTTGGAGGCGGTCAAACTTGTCCAGCCGGTGCATCGGTACCAGTCCGGTCAGGGTGAAGTTCCAGACTTGCCGGATGAGATTGCCTGCGGTACGGCGTGATTCGGGTCCGGTGACGTAGCGGCGCGCGATTGTCAGGAAGTCTTCTGGTTCGACACCGGCGACATCACGGACATGCGTGGTCGGGCCGCCCATTTCAAAGGTCCCTAGGGCGTACTCGGGTAGGTAGTGGCGCAAGCTGGACTCGAAGAACATGTCGGCGCCGAGTCGCTTGGCGTTCACGCGCACAGCGCGCATGAACATCGACTGCGGAATATCGATGTGACGCACGCGTCGGCCCAACGCCTCACCGACGGCGTCGGCGATCTCGGCTCCGCTCAGCAGCGCGGGCCCGGTCGGGCGGTAGGCGCGACCGTCGTGGCGGTGCGGATCGAGTAACGCCCCCACCGCGACACGGGCGATGTCTTCATTGGAGGGAGGGGCATTTCGGCCCGCTCCGGTGGGGGTCGGGAGCACACCCAGTTGGGCGGCCATCGGGACCAGTTGTAGATAGTTGTCGGCGAAGTAGCCCGGATCGACCGCGACGTGCGCGGTGTCCGGCAGCAGCTCAAACAACTTGTCGGTAAGCCAGGCCTGCCGGGTCATCAGCGAGGGATGCTCGGGGCTGGCCAGCCACTGCCCGAGCGCCACTACCGCTTCCACGCCCGCGCGCTGCGCGGCCACGGCAAACGCGACGGCGCTGTCGAGCGCGTGAGGATGGTAAGGCGGGTTGAAGTACAACCGGTCGACCCCCTCCATGGTGGCCGTAACATGTTGAATGTCAAATATATCCGCAACGACGACCTCAGCGCCTAAGTGTCTCAAGCGGGCGCTGCGGACGTCCTCGCGATGCACCATGGCTCGTGTCGTTACGCCCTTTTCCAGCAGTTGGGCGGCGACGGCGCCGCCGATCTTGCCCGTCGCACCGGTTACCAATACGCGATGGTTCATCGAATCTTCCCTTCCAGTTGACGTTGCGGCTCCCAAGCCGGGAGAAGCCAGCCGACGGCGATCGCCGCGCCTAGCGCGATGCCTGCACACACCAGCGTGCTCACTTGCATGCCGTGCAGGAACGCGTAATTGACCGTTGCGCGTACCGCGTCGGCCCGTTGCGGAGGTAGCTGCTCGATTACTTTGTGCGCCAGAGCCATTGAGTTCCTCATCGCCTCGGCGGGAAGTCCGGCCAACGCGGCTGGGGGGCCGAGCTGCCCCGAATACGCCGAGGCGAAAATACTGCCTGCGATGGCAACTCCGAGGGTGCCCCCGAATTCGCGCGTGGTGTCGTTGACGGCCGAGCCGATACCGGCCTTGTCGGCTGACAACGATCCCATGATGGCCTCGGTGGCCGGCGCTACGGTGAGGCCGAGGCCGCCGCCGAGCAGCAGCATTTGCATGGCGATCTGATCGTAGGGAGTTGCAGCATCTACCGTGGACGCCCATGCCAGACCGGCCGCGAACACGGCCAGTCCAGTTGCGACCACGGCCGTGGTGCCGAAGCGTTCGACCAGTCGGGGGCCCGCGATGCTGGCCAGCGCGATTGAAGCGGCAACCGGGAGCAACCGCACGCCTGTCTCAAATGCGGTGTAGTCCTTGATGAATTGGAAGTACTGGGTGATGACGAAGATAAAGCCGAACAAGGTCAGGAAGCCGGCCGTCACCGCCAGACTACCGCCGGAGAATCGACGGTTGAAAAACACCGATACGTCAAGCATGGGATGGGTGCTTCGTCGCTCCCATACCGAGAATCCGGCGAGAACCATTGCGGCAAAAATGAATCCGGTCGCGGTCCGGGTGTTGGTCCATCCCCAGGTGGGAGCTTGGATCACGGTGTAGACCAACACCGTGATGCCGGCGGCCGACAGGATCAGGCCGGGCACGTCGACGCGCGGCGCGGCGGGGTCGCGCGAGGTCGGAACGAACAAAATGCCGCCGACGATGGCCAACACCGCGACCGGAATGTTCACCATGAAGATTGAGCCCCACCAGAAATGTTCGAGCAACCAGCCGCCGCTGATCGGCCCCACGGCCACCCCGACACCTACCATGGCCGCCCACAGTCCGATCGCCTTGGCACGCGGTACCGGATCGGTGAAGATATTGGTGATCAGCCCCAGCGTGGTGGGGAAAATCACCGTAGCGCCCACGCCCATGGCGGCTCGGGCCGCGATGAGCTGATCCGCCGAGTTCGCCTGTGCCGCAACGCCTGATGTGATGGCAAACAGCGCGAGGCCAAGGCTGAGCGAACCGCGCCTGCCGTAGCGGTCGCTCAGGCTGCCGGCTGAGAGCAGCAACCCGGACATGACCAGGGTGTACGCGTCGACGATCCATTGCAGCTGCGAGGTGTCGGCACCGAGTTCGCGCGACAGCGTGGGCAACGCGACGTTGACGATGGTGGCGTCGACGCTGATGACAAAGACGCTGAGACAGATGACGGCGAGCGCGGGAACGGGGTGGTTCCGAAGAATCGGGAGCACAGGGCCGGAGAGCATGGACAAGACACTAAAGCTAGTAGACAAACAAATCAAGTAAATGGTTGAGAAAGTTGTCTGCGCAGGTATGATCGGGTGGTGCCGACCCGCAGGACCTATAACCAGAACTGCCCCATTGCGCTGGGGCTGGACGTTCTGGGCGAGCGATGGACACTGCTGATCCTGCGCGAACTGGTCGGAGGACCCCGCCGCTACGGTGACCTGCGCGCGCAGCTGCCCGGCATCGCCACCAATCTGCTCGCCGAACGACTCAAAGAGCTCCAAGACGCGGGGCTCGTCGAGCGTGCCGACCTACCGGCGCCCATCGGACGCACCGTCTACACCCTCAGCGACCTCGGCTGGCAGAAGGCGGTCCCCGTGCTCAGAAGCGTCGCCATTGTGGGTCTGGATCGGATCGAGCCCCTCGAGGGCGCGGTCTCGCCGTTGAACGGGTTCCTCGCCGGAATCTTGGTGCCCTTCAACCCGGCCGGCGCTGCCGCCTTGACGACGACCTGTCGCGTGGAGATCGACGGCCGTCGCTTCGATTTCTCGGTAGTGGGAGGGCATCTCGCGGCCGCGCACGGCGAGCCTGCGGTCACCATCACCGCCAGTGCGGCGGACTTTTACACGGCCCGCTTCGGATCCGTCGACGCCAAGCGCAAGGCGGCGCTGCGGCGCATCGAGTTCGACGGTGATCAGGACGCCATCGACGCACTGCGCACCGCATTTTCCCTTCGCTAGACTCGCTGCCGTGGCCGAACCTGTTGACCCCGATGTGACCGGACACACTGCGCCCCGGCCGGTGTTGGTGGTCGATTTCGGCGCGCAATACGCGCAGCTGATCGCTCGCCGCGTTCGAGAAGCGCGGGTGTTTTCGGAAGTTATCCCGCACACCGCCTCAATCGAGGAGATCAGATCCCGCGATCCGCTGGCGCTCGTGCTGTCCGGTGGACCGGCCAGTGTCTACGCCGACGGGGCTCCGCAGCTCGATCCCGCGGTGTTCGAGCTCGGCGTCCCGGTATTTGGGATCTGCTACGGGTTTCAGGCAATGGCCCAGACGCTCGGCGGCACCGTCGCGCACACCGGCACCAGCGAGTATGGCCGCACCGAACTGAAAGTCCTTGGCGGCGAACTGCATTCGGGGCTTCCCGAGGTCCAGCCGGTCTGGATGAGTCACGGCGACGCGGTCACCGCCGCACCGGACGGATTCGACGTGGTGGCCAGCACCACGGGTGCAGCGGTGGCCGCCTTCGAGAATTCCAGCCGGAGCCTGGCCGGGGTGCAGTATCACCCGGAGGTGATGCACACCCCGCACGGACAACAGGTGCTCAGCCGGTTCCTGCACGACTTCGCCGGCCTCGGCGCGGACTGGACGGCTGCCAACATCGCCAATGCGCTGATCGAGCAGGTGCGTGCGCAGATCGGCGACGGCTATGCGATCTGCGGACTGTCCGGCGGGGTGGATTCCGCCGTGGCCGCGGCGCTGGTCCAGCGCGCCATCGGCGACCGGTTGACCTGTGTGTTCGTCGACCACGGGTTGTTGCGCGAGGGCGAGCGCACACAGGTGCAGCGCGACTTCGTGGCCGCCACCGGAGCCAACCTGGTCACCGTCGACGCCGCGGAGACCTTCCTCGAGGCGCTGTCGGGTGTGAGCAACCCCGAGGGCAAGCGCAAGATCATCGGGCGGCAGTTCATCCGAGCCTTTGAGGGCGCCGTTCGAGATGTGTTGGACGGCAAGACGGTTGACTTTCTTGTGCAGGGCACGCTGTATCCGGACGTGGTGGAGTCCGGCGGGGGCACCGGCGCCGCGAACATCAAGAGCCACCACAACGTCGGCGGCCTACCCGGCGACCTGAAGTTCGAACTCGTCGAGCCACTGCGGCTGCTGTTCAAAGACGAGGTGCGCGCCGTCGGGCGGGAGTTGGGCCTGCCGGAGGAAATCGTTGCGCGCCAGCCGTTTCCCGGCCCTGGCCTGGGCATCCGGATCGTCGGCGAGGTCACCGCTGCGCGGTTGGAGACCCTGCGGCGCGCCGACTCGATCGCGCGTGAGGAGCTGACCGCGGCGGGCCTGGACCACCAGATCTGGCAGTGTCCGGTGGTGCTGCTCGGCGATGTCCGCTCGGTCGGCGTGCAGGGCGACAACCGCACCTACGGGCACCCGATCGTACTGCGGCCGGTGTCCAGCGAGGACGCCATGACCGCCGACTGGACCCGGGTGCCCTATGAGGTGCTGGAACGCATTTCGACCCGCATCACCAACCAGGTGCCTGAGGTCAACCGCGTGGTGCTGGACATCACCAGCAAACCGCCCGGCACCATCGAGTGGGAATAGTCCAGGCGCGGCTTCCGTGCGGCGGGTGGTTCATATCCGACGCATTCCGTGCTGGGGGTGTGACCTTTTTGCCCGACTCCGGGCTGTTGCGAAGTGAACCTGCCATCGAGTGTGCGCGTAGGGATTTGATTCTGCGCTCAGGGCGTGGATCGGCGAAAAATCACGCCCTCAACGCAGAGTGAACGTCGGGTCCGTCCGTCAACCATCAACGAATTCACGCCTGCCGTAGGCGATGGTGGCCGCATCCCAGCTCCCGCCCGACGCGCCGACGAGTCGGCGGGCGACGTCGAGATCGCCGGTGGCGGTGATCAGGATCAGGGTGTGGTCGGTGGTGGTAACGGATCCGCCCCGCAGTCGACGGTGTGCGGCCGGATCGGACACGAACGCATCGCGGAAGTGCGCGAGGTCGATGTCGGGCACCGTGACGGTGACCGCGTTCGCTCCCTGCGCATGCTCAGGCAGATTGTCGGGCAGGTAGTCGAAAGTCAGCACCGCTTCCTGGTTGAACTGCCGGCGCAGCGCCTCAGCGATGGTGTGCAACGTGGGCTCGTCGGGACTGCAGAGATGGAATTCGCGCGACCGCTCGAGGGTGGTCTGCTGCAGCTTGGTTGACCAATACACGCCGTCGAGCGGGGTCGATCCCGTCGCCGCGGCGCCGTTCTGAGCGATCGTCACGTCGGCCTGGATCTCGAACAGGGGATCGGTGTTGTCGGTGACGAAGAGCTCCGTCGGGTGACAGGACGGAGCAGGTGTTTCCGGCCCAAAAACGCCGCCCGAAAGCACCATCAGCCACACCAGCACCGAGCGCATAAAGCAGCCTCTCACGTTTCTTGACGGTTGTCGGAGGGTGGGTGTTTACTTCAAACAGCTATCGAACATATATTCGAAACAGAAACCAAAAGTGCTGGTAGGAGGCTTGATATGACTGCTGCTTTGGCCTCCGACCAACGCGCTGAACAGCTCGAATCGCTGCGCCGGAAGATGGCTGTGCTATCCGGAGCGGCGTCCGGCAAGGCCGTCGCTCGTTCGGATGATCTGCTGTCGGAGTCGGAAGCCGGGCTGGCGGTCCCGCCGTGGCTTGCCGAGGTGCTGCCGGCCCCGTTGCCCCGGGGGACGGTGGCGGTGTTGTCGGGGGCCCGGTCGCTGCTGCTGGGCATGGTGGCCGCGGTGACGGCAGCCGGGGGCAACGCGGCGGTCGTCGGCCAACCCGACCTCGGGCTGCTGGCCGCCGTGGAGATGGGAGCGGATCTGAGCCGGCTCGCAGTAATACCGGATCCCGGGACCGACCCGGTGGAGGTGGCCGCGGTGCTTATCGACGGCATGGACCTGGTGGCGCTGAGTCTGGGTGGGCGTCGGGTGCCGAGGTCCCGGGCACGGGCTGTGGTGGCCCGCGCCCGCGCCAAAGGCTGCACCCTGCTGGTCACCGACGGCGACTGGGAAGGGGCGCCGACTCGGCTTGTCGCCCGGGTGTGCGGCTATGACATCACGGCGGGCAGCCGGGGCGCACCCGTCTGCGGATTCGGGCGGATCAGCGGGGTGCGGCTGCAGGTGTGTGCGGGGGGTCGGGCGATCGGCCGGGTGCGGACGGGGTGAATTCGAGTGAGCTCTTCCCGGGTACTGGCGATCTGGTGCATGGATTGGCCCGCGGTCGCGGCCATGTCGGCCGCGGGCCTGTCCGCGATATCTCCGGTCGCGGTCACGTTGGCCAATCGGGTGGTCGCCTGCTCATCGGCAGCCCGCGCGGCGGGAGTTCGGCGAGGGCTACGGCGCCGGGAGGCGGCCGCCCGTTGCCCGCAATTGCACGTCGTGACCGCCGATGCTGACCGCGACGCCCGGTTTTTCGAGGGTGTGGTCGCGGCAGTGGACGATCTGGTGCCCCGCGCCGAGGTGCTGCGGCCCGGGCTGTTGGTGTTGTCGGTGCGCGGGGCGGCCCGCTATTTCGGGTCTGAGGAGCAGGCGGCCGAGCGGCTGATCGACGCGGTGGCCGCCGCCGGCGCCGAGTGTCAGGTCGGGATCGCCGACCAGCTGTCCACCGCGGTTTTCGCCGCGCGTGCCGGCCGTGTCGTCCAGGCCGGAGACGACGCGAAGTTTCTGTCGGCGCTTTCGGTCCGGCAGCTCGCCACCGAGCCGAGCCTGTCCGGTCCGGGCCGAGAAGAGCTAGCGGATCTGTTGTGGCGGATGGGGATTCGCACCATCGGGCAGTTCGCCGCGCTGCTGCGTACCGACGTGGCTTCCAGATTCGGTGCCGACGGGGTGGCCGCGCACCGGTTCGCCCGCGGCGAACCCGAGCGGCGGCCATCCGGGCAGGAGCCGCCGGTGGAGCTGGAGGCGGTGCTGGACTGCGATCCGCCGATCGACCGGGTCGATGCCGCGGCATTCGCCGGACGCTCGCTGGCCGGCACGCTGCATCAGACCCTGATGGCCGCCGGAGTGGGATGCACCCGGCTGGCCATTCACGCCGTCACGGCCAACGGCGAAGAGCTGGAAAGGGTTTGGCGCTGCGCCGAGCCGTTGACCGAGGACGCCACCGCCGACCGGGTGCGCTGGCAACTGGACGGGTGGTTGAGCAACCGGACTCGCGACCCCCGTCCCACAGCGGCGGTGACGCTGTTACGGCTGCAGGCGGTGGAGGTGGTGTCCGCCGAGGCACTGCAGTTACCGCTATGGGGCGGGCTCGGTGAGGAGGACCGGCTTCGGGCCCGTCGGGCGTTGGTGCGAGTGCAGGGTCTGTTGGGTCCGGAGGCGGTGCAGGTGCCGGTGCTGTCCGGCGGCCGCGGGCCGGCCGAACGCATCACGCTGACTCCGCTGGGCGACGAGCCGGAACCGCGCGCCGACCCGGATCGGCCATGGCCCGGCCAACTGCCCCAGCCGTCGCCGGCGGTGCTGCTCGACGATCCGGTGGAGTTGCTTGATGCCCAGGGAAACCCGATACGGGTAACCGGCCGAGGATTGTTCTCTGCCGACCCCGCGCGACTGACCGTACGTGGTCGGGAGGACCGATTGCTCTGGTGGTCCGGACCGTGGCAGGTCGACGAGCGGTGGTGGGATCCGGAGGGCAAGGGGCGGACCGCCCGCGCTCAAGTACTGCCGGAGGGCGAGCACGCGCTGCTGCTGTGCTACCGCCAACGACGGTGGTATCTGGAAGGGAGATACGAGTAAGCATTAAATGTGATACCTGTTTGGCGAGTAGGCAGTACCGAATTGCGTTGGTGCGCAATGGAAAACAGTTATCACAGCGTGTACGACCGCAAGCTAAATGTGCGCTGCGTCACGAATTGCGGTGTCCGGAATGGACTTTCGCTGCCGTCAAACGCCGACCGTACAGCTTCCTCTCTGGGTCTTTGGTCTTGATGCACAGCTTCCCTTGGTAGCAAGGCGATATGAAAGACTACGCACGTTTTGCAGCAGCAACGGCCGTAATGGCCGCAGGCTTGGGATTGGTCGGATTGGGCACTGCCGACGAGGCCCAGGCTCAGCCGGGGCCATTCCCGCAGTGGTGCCCGGGCGACGTTTGGGATCCAGGATGGGGTCCGAACTCGAACTGGAACCGCTGTCCCGATGACCCGGTCCAAGTGATACCGCCCCAGCCACTGCATGGGCGTCAGGGGCAGGGGGGCCAGGGATATCATCCCGGCGGCCCTGATCACCCCGGCGCACCTGGTGGGCCGAGCGGACCTGGTCACCCCGGTGGACCTGGGGGACCGGGTGGAGTTCCCGGAGCTGGTGGTCCGGGCGCACCTGGGGGACCGGGCGGGGCACCCGGCGGGGGCGGACCTGCGGGACCGGGTGGAGCTCCTGGAGCTGGTGGTCCGGGCGCACCTGGGGGACCGGGTGGAGCCCCCGGGGCACCCGGCGGCCCCGGTGGAGGCGGCGCCGGCGGCGGGGGCTTCGGCGGCGGCGGCATCGGTGGCGGTGGCGGTGGCGGTGGCATCGGCGGTGGTGGCGGCGGTGGCGGCGGCGGTGGTGGAGGCGGCGGTCGCTGACTCATAGTTGCTCACATCTAGTTGCTCACATCGCCACTATTGGTAAGCCGCTCTATTCCCGTAACCCTCAGGACATTTGGCGACGCTGGCTCGCGCTCGGGTCTAGTCTCACCCCAGCCGGCGCGCGAACGGCCCCACTCGTTCGATGAACCGGTCGAAGAACACCACCGGGTCGACACCAATGCCGATGTGCGCGTTGGCTCCTCGGCCCCAGCGCCCCGCCCAGTCGGTCACCGTCATGCCTCTGGTCAGGGTTCCGGTCAGCTCCACGTCCACCGTCGCGGGTTGAGTGACCATCAGCTGCGGATCGAGCGCGACTGCGGCGGCCAGCGGATCGTGCAGATGCGCCACATATCCATGGCCGAGGCCGTGATAGGCCTCCATGTAGAACCGCGTCGCGTCTTCGATCAGCCGAATCAGTGGATTGGCCGGGTTCGACCCCGCTGCCACCGCCAATCTCGAGAGGTGATCCGGCGTCATCGCGATGTGTCGCGTCACGTCTAACCCGCACAGGATCGGCAGCCTTTGCGGTTCACCGGCGTTCACCGACCAGGCCGCGAACACCTCGGCCGCCGCCTCGGGGTCCACGCCGATGTTCCACTCTGTGACCGGCGTGGTGTTGCCGCGGTAGTCATAGGCACCGCCCATGATGACGAGTCGATGCAACAGCGTCGGCAACGCCGGTTCGGCGCGTAACGCCAGCGCCAGATTGGTCAACGGTGCGGTCGCGACGCCGATCAGTTCACCGGGAAAGGCGTGCGCTGCGCGCACCCAGGCCGTGGCGGAGTCGTAGTCGGTGAGCCGGCGATCGCTCGGCGGCAGATCGGCATAGCCTAAGCCTCGGGTTCCGTGCACTGCTGAGGGAGCGGGGATCGGGCCGGTCAGGGCTTCGCCGGAGCCCTTAGAGACCGGTATGCCGGTGAGTCCACACAGTTCGAGCAGTCCCAGGTTGTTCTGGCAAACCTGGTCCACTGCAACGTTTCCACCGGTCGAGGCAATGCCGACCACATCCGCGTCCGGGCTGGCCAGCAGGTAGACCAACGCCAGCGCGTCGTCGACTCCGGTGTCGACGTCGACGAAAACGGGGGTCACCACCACAACCTTAGTGCCGCTTCCTGGGGGCTACGCTGGCATGGTGCCCAAGCCCCCAGAGGATGATCTGACTCCGCACTTCGACGACGTGCAGGCGCACTACGACCTGTCCGACGACTTCTTCCGGCTCTTCCTCGACCCGACGCAGACGTACAGCTGCGCCTACTTCGAGCGCGACGACATGACCCTGGAAGAGGCGCAGATCGCGAAGATCGATCTCGCGCTAGGCAAACTCGGGTTAGAACCGGGCATGACGTTGCTGGACGTCGGCTGTGGTTGGGGCGCCACCATGATGCGGGCGGTGGAAAAGTACGACGTGAACGTCGTAGGCCTCACGCTGAGCCGCAACCAGGCCCACCACGTCGGGCAATTGATCGCGAAGTCCGAAAGCTCCCGCGCCCAACGGGTCTTGTTGGAGGGTTGGGAACAGTTTGACGAGCCCGTCGACCGGATCGTCAGCATCGGCGCCTTCGAGCATTTCGGGCACGAGCGCTACGACGCGTTCTTCACCAAGGCGCACCAGGCGCTGCCCGCTGACGGAATCATGCTGCTGCACACCATAACTGGACTGCACCCAAAGGAGATGCACGAACGCGGGCTGCCGATGTCGTTCACCTTCGCGCGATTCCTCAAATTCATGATCACCGAGATCTTTCCGGGCGGCCGACTGCCGTCGATACCGATGGTGCACGAGCATGCCGCCGCAAACGGTTTCACCGTGACCCGCGTGCAGTCGCTGCAGCCGCACTACGCCAAGACGCTCGACATCTGGTCTGCGGCATTGCAAGCCAATAAGGACCGGGCCATCGCGCTGCAATCCGAGGAAATGTACGAGCGCTACGTGAAGTACCTGACCGGCTGCGCCGAGATGTTCCGCATCGGCTACATCGACGTCAACCAATTCACGTGTGGCAAATGACTACCAGTGCACGCCGGGGACCAACCGGACCAGCCGCTTGATCGGCTTGGGCACACCGATCCGGGTGACCGCACGCGCCGGGGGCTTGGGACGCCGCGGAGCCTGGTCGTCGCCCGGATCTGGCTCTTGCAGCGAAATACCCTGTGCTGCAGCAGAATCCGGGTATCCCAAATACAGCTGATGCAAGAACCGGCGCGCTGTCCTGGGTGCGAAGTAGTTGCCGGCCTCGGCGAGCGTGCCGATCGGGGTGTCGATCCGCGCCGGCTTGTCCACCAGTCCGCGCACCACCATGGCCGCCGCGCGCTCGGGGCTGATCGCCCGCACCGCGTTGAGCCGCTGGGACGGCGCGATCATCGGCGTCTTGACCAAGGGCATATGGATATTGGTGAATGTGATCTGGTCGGACAACGTCTCCGACGCGACCACATCGGAGAATGCGTCCAACGCCGCCTTGCTGGGCAGATATGAGCTGTACTTGGGATTGCGGGCCTGCACCCCGGCACTGGAAACGTTGACGACGTGGCCGAATCGGCGCTCACGCCAGTGCGGCAGCAGCGCCAGCACCATGCGCACCGCGCCAAAGTAGTTGACCGCCATCACCCGTTCGTAGTCGTGCAGTCGGTCTGTGGAGTTGACCACCGAGCGGCGGATCGACCGGCCGGCGTTGTTCACCAGATAGTCGACGTGGCCGAAGCGGCCCAGGATGTCTTTGACGGTGTGCTCCACCGAGGTGGAATCGGTGACATCGCAGGTAAAGGCGTGTGCCTGACCGCCTTTCGCGCGAATCTCGGCGACCAGGTCGTCGAGCGCGTCGGCGTTGCGGGCCAGCGCGAACACCGTCGCGCCGCGCTCCGCGACAGCGATCGCCGATGCCCGGCCGATCCCGCTGGAGGCGCCGGTGATGATCACGTGCCGGCCCTGCAGCGGGCCCTTCGGATCGTCGCGGCGCGCGCGGTCGGGGTCGAGGTGCTCGGCCCAGTACCGCCACAGCTTGGGGGCGTACTCGGCGAACTCCGGTACTTCAATTCCTTTTCCTCGCAAGGCCTTTTGAGTCTCGTCGGCGACGAATGTGGGCTTCAGGTCGACGACGTCGAAAATCTCGGGGGGCACCCCCACCTGGGTTGCGGCCATGTTGCGCAGCGCCTTGGCGCGCCCGCGAACCTTGAGCACGGGCGCGGCCGTCGAGCGGGGCAGCGACCCGCGCAGCGGAGGCAGCCCGGCGGCTTTGGCGACGCCGCGATAGATGCCGCGCAGCCCGATGGTTTTCGGCGCGGTCAGGTGAAACGCCCGCCCGTCCAGATCCGGTGCGTGCATGAGCGCGACGATCGCATCGGCCACGTAGTCGACCGGGACGATGTTGGTGCGCCCGGTGTCGGGCAGCATGATCGGTGTGAACCGGGGCAGCACTGCCAACCTGGACAGCACGCCGAAGAAGTAGTACGGCCCGTCGATCTTGTCCATCTCGCCGGTGCGTGAATCACCCACCACCACCGCCGGGCGATAGATCCGGTACCGCAGCCCGGGAGTCGAGCGCACCAACGTCTCGGCTTCGAACTTCGTCTGGTGGTAGGGCGTCGGCAGCTGCTGGCCGACGTCGAAGTCGTCCTCGGTGTACTCGCCGGCGAAGTCGCCGGCCACCGCGATCGACGACACGTGGTGCAACGTCGCATTCAGCCGCTGCGCCAGCTCGATGACGGCGCGGGTGCCCTCGACGTTGGCGGCCCGCTGCTCGGCTTCGCCGGCGGTGATGTCGTAGATCGCCGCGCAATGCACCACGTGGTCGATCTCGCCCAACTCGGCGATGGTCTCGTCGGATAACTCGAATTCCGTGAGGTCGGCGACCAGCGGCTTTACCCGTTCGTCCCAGTCCATGGACCGGCGTTCGAACCGCCCCAACGACTGGCGGCGGACTAATGCCCACACCTGCGCATCCGGCTGGGTGTCCACTAGGCGTGCGATGACGCGGCCCCCAATAAACCCGGTACCGCCGGTAACGACATACCGCATGCAGCCATGGTGGCGGCCTTGGCGGCGCGCGTCAACCGCCCAGGTCAGTTGAAGTTGCGGAGGCCATCCCAATCGACCAGCGTCCAGCCGTCCGTCGCGTTACCGGTGATCACCACCCGACCGGCATTGGGCAGCGGATGGCTGGTCAGCAGGCTGCTCTTGGGGTTCTTCACGTTCAACAGCGTCCAGACCATGATCGCGGTGCCCTGCGAGACCACGACCGGCTTGCTGTGGCCGCTGTCGTAGATCTTGCGGACGGCGGCGGTGAACTGGTCGTTGAAAGCTCTGCCGCTGACAGAGCCCGGCACGCTGTCGTTGACGTCGCCGTTCAACCAAGCTGCCGGAGCCAGCATGTACGTCGAGCTGGCCATCGATTCGGGTTTGCCGTTGTACCAGCCGGCATTGATCGACTGCAGGCCCCCAAGCACCTCGACCGGCTTGCCGAGTTCGCTCGCCAGCGCCTGTGCGGTCTGCTGGGCGTCGGCCATGGGCGAGGTGTAAACGGCGTCCGGGGGGCCGCCGGGGTCTTGGTGGGGGAGCTGGCGCACCAGCTGCTGGGCCTGCCCCTTGCCGTCGTCGGTGAGGCCGGCGCCGGGGACGTCGGTGTCGAGGACGCCGTCCGCGTTGGCCTGGGACTGGGCGTTGCGGACGAACGTCACGGTGATGCTGCGGGCCTGCGGCGCTCCGCCACACGCACCGACCATCACCATGGCGGCGAGCAAGGCCAGGACTTTGGGAACCTTCCCCCGGCTGCGGTTGCGCATATCGATAGCCTGCACTGCCGACCGCGTCGTTGTGAAGACTTTGGTAGTGGTTAGCTGCAGAAAAGCTTCACTTATGGAATCGAGAGGAGATCCGCATGGCGATCGACCCGACAGCCATCGGCGCGACGACCGAACCGGTGCTGTTCGAATGGAACGAGCGGGACACCATGCTCTACGCGCTCGGTGTCGGCGCCGGGACCGATGACCTGTCCTTTACGACGGAGAACAGCCACGACCTCGCCCAGCAGGTGCTGCCGACCTACGCGGTGATTTGCGCTCCGGCGTTCGGCGCGGGTGCGTTGATCGGAAAGTTCAACTGGGCCATGCTGTTACACGGTTCGCAGTCCATCCGGCTGCATGCGCCGCTGCCGGCCTCGGGCAAGCTGTCGGTGGTCACCGATGTCGCCGACATCCAGGACAAGGGTGAGGGCAAGAACGCCATCGTGATGCTGCGCGGCCGCGGCACGGATCCGGATTCGGGTGAGCTCGTCGCGGAAACGATGAGCACCGCCGTCATCCGCCAGGCCGGCGGGTTCGGGGGAGTGCCGGGCCAGCGGCCCGTCGCGCCGGAGTTCCCCGACCGCGCGCCCGACGCCCGGATCGACCTGCCCACTCGCGAGGATCAAGCGCTGATCTATCGGCTTTCCGGTGACCGCAACCCGCTGCACAGTGACCCCTGGTTCGCCAAGGAGATGGCCGGGTTCCCCAAGCCGATCCTGCACGGACTGTGCAGCTACGGGGTGTCGGGCCGGGCACTGGTGGCCGAGCTGGGCAAGGGTGTCGCCGCCAACGTCACGGCGATCGCGGCGCGGTTCACCTCGCCGGTGTTTCCCGGCGAGACGTTGAGCACGCTGATCTGGCGAACCGAACCGGGCAAGGCGGTGTTTCGCACCGAGGTCGCAGGCGGCGACGGCGCGGAACCGCGGGTGGTACTCGACGACGGCGAGGTGGAATACGCCGAGGGCTAGTGGCGATCGCAAGCGCGGCGAAGCCGGGCGAAGCGGGTCGTCACCATCGGGGCTAGTGGCGATCGCAAGCGCGGCGAAGCCGGGTGAAGCGGGTCGCCACCATCGGGGCTAGTGGCGATCGCAAGCGCGGCGAAGCCGGGTGAAGCGGGTCGCCACCATCGGGGCTAGTGGCGGGCCGCCCGTTCCCGGTGACGGTAGTAGTGCAGATAGGCGATTGCCGGCACGACGGCGAACGTGAGCACGATCAGCCCGATCGACGCGTAGTTGGGGTCGCCGCGCGCCGTCAGGAAGATGGTCCGGTAGTCGAAGGACACCGCCAGCGCAACCGAGACCACAACCGCGACGACCGGTAGCACCTTGTCGGTGAACGCATTTCGCTTGACTGCCGCGTGTTCGCCGCTTCGGTCGAGCGCCAGCGCGATGAGAGCGATTGGCACGACGATGAATTGGATGAACCGGGCGATCACCGCCAGGCCGGTGAGGTTCACGCTGTTGAAGCGCAGCGCCAGGGGAAAGGCCAGCGCCAACGACGCGGTGATCCCGAAAGCGAGCATCGGCACGCCGAACCGGTTCTTGTTCGACAACCGGGTCGGCAGGACGCCGCGGTCGGACAGCGCGGTCCACAGCCGCGGAGCCCCGAACGACGCGGCCACGTTGATACCGAACATCGACACCAACGCTCCGAGCACGATGACGGTCCGGAACGTGTCGTCTCCGATGGCGGCGGCCAGTTGCACCGTGGCGCGCGACGTCAAGATCTTGTCCGCTCCGAGCATCATGGCGACCACCACCGCGAGCACATAGATGGCGCCGACGCTGAAGACCGCCAGCGGGATGGCTTTTGGCAGAGTGCGGTCCGGATGGTCCATTTCTTCTGCGGCGTTCGCGATCGATTCGAAACCGGTGTAGGCGTACAGCGCGGCAATGGTGGCGAGTGTCAAGCTCGCCGCCGCTGGTTGGTAGGCCGCGGTTGACACTGCGTAATTGTTCGTGTGCCGGGTGAGGACCACCACCAGGCCGCCGGCAATGAACAGCGAAAGCGCGAAAACCTTTCCTATGGTTGATATTCCGTTGGCCCATTTGACCGCCCGGTTGCCGAATAAATTGATGGCCAGCAGCACGGCGACGAAGAGGGCGAACGTCAACGTCTTGATGCTGAACACACCGGTGCCTGCTGCCCAGGACTTGTCAGGGAACATCACCTCCAACAGGGTTGAGCTGAAAAGCGACGCCAGCACTCCCCAGGCGATCGACGCAGTGATCGCATGCGTGACACCGACATAGATGCCGATGCGTTCCCCGAACGCGGCCGTCGTGTAGGCGTAGCACGCGCCATTGGTTTTGACGTATCTGGCCGCTGTGGCGAAGACCATGGCCACAATGCCCGCGAAGAGGCCGGCCAAGACGTAAGCGAGCGGCGCGTAGGGTCCGGCGAGCTTGAGGACCGCGCCCGGGGTCAGGAAGATGCCCGCCCCGATGATCCCGTTGATCCCGAGCAGGACAACGCTCCAGAAGCCGAGCTTGCTGATCGCACACCGTCCTAATGTTCGGTTCCCTCGGAAAGCTGACGCGCCAGTCGCTCGACGAACTCGCTGACCCGGGCGGGGCTGTCCAGCGCGAACCGCGCGGCGGTGGCGCGGTCGCCGTCGTCGTCATGCCGCACCAGGATCGGAACGCCGTCGTGGCGCACCGCGTCGAACGCGTCCTCGTCGGTGATGTCGTCACCGAGGAAGATCGGCACCAGGTTTCCCTGTTTTCCCTGGGGGCCCGAACCCGCCTGCTGCAGATGATCGATCACCCAGCGAAGGGTCTTTCCCTTGTCCCACTCGATGTCCGGTCGCAGCTCGATGACCTCGCGGCCGGTCGTCACCCGAAGCGCGTCGCGCCGCCCGGCTGCGCGCACCGCCGCGGCCACTTCGCCGACGCGGTCACGGGCGGCGTTGCGGTAGTGCACTGCGACACCAAAGCGCTTGTGCTCCACGACAACACCGGGAATCGAACCGAGCACGTCGCGCAACTCGGCGGCCGCGTGTTCCAGCACCGGTATGGCCGCCGCGGCGGTGTCGTTCTGATGGTGCGTTCCGTCGGGGGCGGTCAGCTCGAAGCCGTGACTGCCGGCGTACCAGATGCCAGGCAGGCCGACCCGTTCGGTCACGTCGGCGAGATCCCGGCCGGACAGCACCGCGACCGGACAACGCTCGGCCAGCTTCTGCAGTGCGTCGTACGCACCGGGGGCGAGCGTGGCCGTGTCGGGGTCATTCACGATGTCTGACAGCGTGCCGTCGAAGTCGAAGAACACCGCAGGCCGTCGGGCCGCGAGGCCTTCGATCAGGCCGAGGGCCTGCAAAGCGTCGGGTAGTTGGGCCATCCGCTGGTCGCCCGTTCGCACGGTCACCTCGCCCAAGTCGGGGATCACCGCATCGGCGCCGCTGTGGCGCAGTGCATCGCGGTGCCCGGCCCCGTCGACCCCGATCACCAACGCGAACCCTCCCTCGCGCGCGGCCGCGACATCTGGGGCGTTAGTCGCGACGACGACGCAGCGGCCTGGTCGCGCCGCAAGTCTGTCGGCCAGCTCGGCTAGCGTCGTCGCGGATACCGGGCCGCCGAGGCACAGGACAAACAGGTCGTCGATCCAAATCCCGCCCGGCGCCTGGTGCCCGATTCCTGAGAAAACGGCGGTGCCGACACCAATATCTTGCAGCTGCCGGACCAGTGCCACCGTGGGCTCGCGGACGGAGTCGTTCGTGACCGCTTTGAGGGCGAACAGCACCGCGTCATGGCGGCGCGGATCGATCGCGACCGGCTCGAACTTGCCCACCGACCAACCTTCTCACGATGGCCGATGCGGCCCGTCAACGAGGCTGAGACCTATTGGCTCGTGGCACGGCCTGCCGGCGTCGTTGCGCACTGTGGGCAGGTGCGCGCGACGCGCCCTTGCGGCGGTCCTTGGTGAACAGCAGCACGGAGTCGTGGCTGAGCGCCACCAGATGTGCGATCCCCCGGTCGATGCCGGCGGCCAGCTGTTCGAGCTCGGGTGCGTCGTCATACCCCGCCGTGATACCGAAAACCAGCTCATCGCCATAGCTGAGCACCGCGACGCCGGTGCTCAGCTGCAGCGCGGTCGGGGGGATGGGCAACAGGCTGTCCACCTTCTTGCCCATCAGCCCCAATCGGTGCCGTGGCCCCGACCCGTTGGTCGCCAGCGTCACGATGCCTGGGTCAGGCAGCCGGGCCAGCAATGTTTGAACTGCCTTGGCGCACAACATGAGCGGGGTGTAGTTAAGCGCTGATTCCACGATGCCGCTCGGTTTGGGCTGCTCGCTCTTCTTGACTTTCCACCGGGTATGCACCGTGCGCAGGCGCTGAACTGGGTCGCTGTGTTCGACGGGCAGATAGGGCAGCATGGGTCGGTTGCCGGTTCTGTCCAGGGTGCGCAACGAGTCCGCGCGGGGTTCTTCGCCCCGGTGCAGCAGCACCGTCCGGAAGCCCTCGGTGATCGCGGCGAGCGCGACGTCGTTGGCGGTCACGCCGAACTTCCGGCATACGTCGTCGACGGCGGCAATCGGAACTCGTACCGTGCTGTACCGCCGCATAGTCTTGACGGGACGCACCGGCGATATCCGTGCGCCGGGCCAGATCGTGGTCGCCGCGGCTTCCGCCGCCCGGGCGACGGTGCCGGCCGAAGTCCGCAATAAGGCCTCGGCCCGATTCCGCGGCCGGGACTCCGAAACCGATTTGACCCCAGCATGATTGGCGAACGCATCGCTGTCGGCGTCGTCGCAGAGTCGGGTGAGAAGATGAGCCGCCGAGATACCGTCGGCCATGCGGTGGTGGACCTTCATCAAGATCGCCCACTGGTTGTGCCGCAGGCCCTCGATGACCCAGCACTCCCACAGCGGACGGTCCAGGTCCAGCGGACGCTCTAAAGCGTAGCCGATGGCGCCGAACAGTTCTGCGTCGTCGCCCGGCTGCGGCAAGGCGATCCGTCGCACATGGTGGGTGAGGTCGAATCCCGGGTAATCGACCCACTTGTGGGCATCCTCGAACGGGTGCGTATGCAGCACTTGCGTGCAGCGAGGTATCGCCTGAATACGTTCTGCCAGTGTCGTTTTAAGCAAATCGTAGTCGGGGACGGCGCCGTCCACGATGGCCACGGCAGCGAGTGCCAGACTCGACTGCCGACCTGGATCTTGCGCCCTGAGAGAGCCGGCGTCCCGAGCCGTCAGCTGTGCCATGGTCCGTCCCGAATGTCGTTTTTTAACTTGTACCAGTATCCGTTGGGCGCCCGCGCGAAGGTAGACCTGCCAGGTTAAGAACGTGTTTTGTAGTTAAAGATGTGTTTAACTGCGGCGATAGCTCCCCGCGTGGCGCCGTTCACACTTCGTCTCAGGTCGTTTTAAAAGGTTCACCGCGACTCGATCAGGCCCGTTTCGTATCGAACATATTTTCGATAAGCTGAAGAACGTGGGCTGGTTCAATGGGCCGCTGAGTTGGGCGGAAATGGAGCGGGTGCTCGACGGCAAGCCGCGCCATGCCGGTGCGCCGCCTGCGGAGCGCAACGATCTCGTTGACCTGGGCGACGATGTTCCCTTGTCGCGCAAGCGCGGGAGGTATGAGCCGCCGGGTGGCGAGCGGGCGCTCCGGCCGTCCGTCGCCCGTTCCGTTTCGTATGCCGAGCTGCATGCGCATTCGGCGTACAGCTTTCTCGACGGCGCCAGCACGCCAGAGGAGCTGGTCGAGGAGGCCGCCCGGCTGAATCTGCGTGCGCTGGCGCTGACCGACCACGACGGCCTGTACGGCGCGGTGCGGTTCGCCGAAGCGGCCGCGGAGCTTGACGTGCGCACCGTCTTCGGAGCCGAACTGTCCTTGGGGTCTGGTGCCCGCACCGAGCAGCCGGATCCGCCCGGCCCGCATCTGCTGGTGCTGGCTCGCGGCCCGGAAGGCTATCGGCGGCTGTCGCGGCAGCTCGCCGCCGCGCATCTGGCCGGCGGCGAGAAGGGTAAGTTGCGCTACGACTTCGATGCGCTGGCCGAGGCCGCCGGTGGGCACTGGCACATCCTGACCGGGTGTCGCAAAGGCCATGTGCCCCAAGCGCTTTCCGAGGGTGGTCCGGACGCGGCGGGGCGGGCGTTGGCCGATCTGGTGGACCGGTTCGGCGCCGGCCGGGTCAGCGTGGAGCTGACCCATCACGGCCAGCCACTCGACGACGAACGCAACGCCGCGTTGGCCGGGCTGGCGCCGCGGTTCGGGGTGGGAGTCGTGGCCACCACCGCAGCGCATTTCGCGCATCCGTCGCGCGGACGGCTGGCCATGGCGATGGGCGCGATCCGGGCCCGGCAGTCCCTGGACGCGGCCGCCGGATGGCTGGCTCCGCTGGGTGGTTCGCACCTGCGGTCCGGCGAGGAGATGGCCCGGCTGTTCGCGCAGCGGCCCGAGGTGGTCAGTGCCGCCGCCGAACTCGGCGAGCAGTGCGCGTTCGGGTTGGCGCTGATCGCACCGCAACTGCCGCCGTTCGACGTTCCCGACGGGCACACCGAGGACAGCTGGCTGCGGCAGTTGACCATGGCGGGTGCGCGTGACCGCTACGGGGCCGCCGAGCGGGCGCCGCGGGCGTACGCGCAGATCGAGTACGAACTGAAAGTCATTGCACAACTGACCTTTCCGGGCTATTTCCTGGTGGTGCACGACATCGCCCGGTTCTGTCGGGACAACAACATCCTGTGCCAGGGCAGGGGATCGGCGGCCAACTCCGCGGTCTGTTATGCCCTGGGTGTCACCGCCGTCGATCCGGTGGCCAACGAGCTGTTGTTCGAGCGATTCTTGTCGCCCGCCCGCGACGGGCCACCCGACATCGACATGGACATCGAATCCGATCAGCGCGAAAAGGTCATTCAGTACGTCTACGGCAAATACGGCCGCGACTACGCCGCCCAGGTCGCCAACGTCATCACCTACCGGGGGCGGATCGCGGTGCGCGACATGGCTCGCGCCTTAGGCTTTTCGCAGGGCCAGCAGGATGCGTGGAGCAAGCAGATCAGCCACTGGAACGGGCTCGCCGACTCGCCCGATATCGAGGACATCCCGCCGCAGGTGATCGACCTGGCCACCCAGATCCGGAACCTGCCGCGGCACATGGGCATTCATTCCGGCGGCATGGTGATTTGCGACCGCCCGATCGCTGACGTGTGCCCGGTGGAGTGGGCGCGCATGGAGAACCGCAGCGTATTGCAGTGGGACAAAGATGACTGTGCGGCAATCGGTTTGGTGAAATTCGACCTGCTCGGGCTGGGCATGCTCTCGGCGCTGCACTACGCGAAGGACCTGCTGTCCGAGCACAAGGGCATCGAGGTGGACCTGGCCCGGCTCGACCTGTCCGAGCCGGCGGTGTACGAGATGCTGCAGCGCGCCGATTCCGTCGGCGTGTTCCAGGTGGAGTCGCGGGCGCAGATGGCCACCCTGCCGAGGCTCAAGCCGCGGGTGTTCTACGACCTGGTGGTGGAGGTCGCGCTGATCCGGCCCGGGCCCATCCAGGGCGGGTCGGTGCACCCCTACATCCGCCGTCGCAACGGGCTGGACGCGATAGTCTACGACCACCCGTCCATGGAGCCGGCGCTGCGAAAGACGTTGGGTGTACCGCTTTTCCAGGAGCAACTGATGCAACTCGCCGTCGACTGCGCCGGTTTTTCGGCTTCCGAAGCCGACCAGCTGCGCCGCGCCATGGGGTCCAAACGTTCCACCGAACGGATGCAACGGCTGCGCGGCCGGTTCTACGAGGGCATGCGCGAACTGCACGGCGCCCCCGACGAGGTGATTGATCGGACCTACGAAAAGCTGGAGGCCTTTGCCAATTTCGGTTTCCCGGAAAGTCACGCGCTGTCTTTCGCGTCGCTGGTGTTCTACTCGTCGTGGTTCAAGCTGCACCACCCGGCGGCGTTCTGCGCCGCACTGCTGCGCGCACAGCCGATGGGTTTCTATTCGCCGCAGTCGTTGGTGGCCGACGCGCGCAGGCACGGCGTCACGGTGCACGGCCCGGACGTCAACGCCAGCCTGGCGCACGCCACTCTCGAGAACGCGGGAACGGAGGTGCGGCTCGGTCTGGGCGCCGTCCGTCATATCGGCGACGACCTGGCCGAGAGGCTGGTCGAGGAACGGAAAACCAACGGCCTCTTCGTATCTCTGCTGGACCTGACCGGCCGGCTACAGCTGTCCGTGCCGCAGACCGAGGCGCTGGCGACCGCCGGGGCGTTGGGCTGCTTTGAGATGTCCCGGCGGGAGGGGTTGTGGGCGGCCGGGGCCGCGGCCACCCAACGGCCGGACCGGTTACCCGGGGTGGGCTCGTCGTCGCACATTCCCGCGCTGCCCGGGATGAGCAAGCTGGAGCTGGCCGCGGCCGACGTGTGGGCCACCGGCATCTCCCCGGACAGCTATCCGACCCAGTTCCTGCGGGCGGACCTGGACGCGATGGGCGTGGTCCCCGCCGAAGCGTTGGGATCGGTGCCCGATGGCGACCGGGTGCTGATCGCCGGCGCGGTGACCCATCGGCAGCGACCCGGGACGGCACAGGGGGTGACCTTTCTCAACCTCGAGGACGAGACCGGGATGGTCAACGTGCTGTGCACGCCGGGGGTGTGGGCGCGGCACCGCAAGCTGGCACACACCGCGCCGGCGTTGCTGATCCGCGGTCAGGTGCAAAACGCCAGCGGCGCGATCACCGTCGTGGCCGAGCGGATAGGCCGCATCAGCCTGGCGGTGGGTTCGAAGTCCCGCGATTTCCGCTAGGAAATCCCGTCGCGAACATGCGCATAATGCCGGTAATCCTGGCGTGTCGCGGGTAAGGCACTGCTTTGCGTATTCGGTTGTTGAACGATTCGATATGGCCATTGGCCCACGGGCGACCCGGCGGAATGTTGACCAAGCCGGTGTTGTTGCAGCACATGAGAAATCAACTTCGGTCCGTTGTGCCTTTCCGGACCAGTGCGTCAAGGCCTGCTCTTGGTCAGTACGGACCGGACTTGAGATCACAAGTTGTGAATATTCTTTGAATCGGCTGTATTGATTCAATGTTTAAGGGGACTCGAAAGTGATATTCAGCCGTACTCGCCATGGCGCTGCGATATTGGGTTGTGCTGCGGCGTTTGTTCTTTCTACCGGGGTTGCCAGCGCTGATCCGCCTGACCCGCACCAGCCGGACATGACGAAGGGCTTCTGCCCGGGTGGTCGATGGGGTTACGGAAATTTGGCCGTGTGCGACGGCGACAAATACCCCGACGGGTCGTTTTGGCACCAGTGGATGAAAACCTGGATAGTCGGCCCTCAGTTCTACTACGACTGCGTCGGCGGCGACGAACCTCTCCCGGGACCGCCACCGCCTGGTGGCTGCGCCGGGGCGATTTCGCCCGATCAGCCGCCTCCGCCCCCAACCTGACCTGCGGCGGCCTGCTGGAACCTGGGGCCTGCTGGAAACCTCTTGTGTCAGTTCGACGCTCGTGAGCCCGAATACCGGCCGAATGTAACCTCCCCCTATGACCCTCAACCTGTCCGTCGACGAAGTCCTCACCACCACCCGTTCGGTCCGCAAACGCCTCGACTTCGACAAGCCGGTAGGCCGCGATGTGCTGATGGAATGCCTCGAACTGGCGCTGCAGGCGCCGACCGGCTCCAATTCGCAGGGCTGGCAATGGGTGTTCGTCGAGGACGCGGAAAAGAAGAAGGCGATCGGTGACATCTATCTGTCCTACGCGCGCGACTACCTCAGCGCGCCCGGAGCCGAATACCCGGAAGGCGATACGCGCGGCGAACGGATGGGCCGGGTCCGCGACTCGGCGACCTATCTCGCCGAGCACATGCACGAGGCGCCGGTGTTGATGATCCCGTGCATTTTCGGTCGGGAAGACAAGCAGCCGTTGGGCGGAGTGTCGTTCTGGGCGTCGCTGTTTCCGGCCGTCTGGAGTTTCTGCCTGGCGTTGCGCTCTCGCGGACTGGGCTCCTGTTGGACCACGCTGCACTTGCTCGGCGACGGCGAGGAGAAGGTGGCCGACGTGCTCGGCATCCCCTACAACAAGTACAGCCAGGCCGGGCTGTTTCCGATCGCCTACACCAAGGGCACCGACTTCCGGCCGGCCAAGCGGCTGCCCGCCGAGAGCTTGACGCACTGGAACACCTGGTAGCCAGCCCCGCGAAGGTGCGCAGAATGCCGATCAATGCGGCGTGTCCCCGTACCAACACGCACGCTCGCGAAACTTAGATCGCCCCGCTATACCCGTGCTGGCGCCAGGCCTCGTAGACGGCGATCGCCGCGGCGTTGGACAGGTTCAGCGATCGCCGGCCCGCCAGCATGGGAATGCGCACCTGCTGGGTGATGTGATCATCGGCCAGGGTGGCGGCGTCCAGGCCGGTGGGTTCCGGCCCGAACATCAGCACGTCGCCGGCCTGGTAATTGACCTCGGCGAACATCGTGGTCGCGTGTGCGGTGAACGCGATCACCCGCGCCGGCGACAGCGCATCCCACGCCGCAGGAAGTGACGCGTGCACGGTGACCGACGCCAGGTCGTGATAGTCCAGCCCGGCCCGTCGCAGCTTGGGTTCGGACAGGTCGAAGCCCAGGGGCTCGACGAGATGCAGTTCGCAGCCGGTGGCCGCCGCGGTCCTGATGACGTTTCCCGTGTTGGGAGCGATGCGCGGCGACACCAACATCACGTTGAACACAACTCGGCATCTTGCCAGCGGAAAACAAGAAAACTAGAAGAAGTGCCGCGGCTTCTTCGGCTTGACACCCGCGTTCCTCTCGAGCGCGAGGAGTCGCTGCTCGATCTCTACGACATTGCCGGTGACGATCGCAAGGATGGCCCGTGCGGTGTCATCTGCTGAAGCACCGGAGGCGGCGGCATGCGCCGCCGTCGCCTGGATGTTCCGCGAGAGGTGCATTTCCTCGGGAATGTCCAGGTTCACTAACCGGTCAAATTTCTCCCCCATTTCTCCAACCCTAAAGGGCTCCGCCGGCCGTCGTGCCCATTGACCCTCCGAGACGAAAACCTTTACGACCATGTCAAATACCGGCGGATTGTGGGATGAAATGTGATTTCGGGAGGCGGGGGAACGGACGACGGCGCATCGGCTGATCGTGACCAAATTGCGGTTTGCCGCAGGCGCGTCCAGGTGCCCCTGATTTGTGTTTGCTGAAGCTACCCGCCTCGGAACGGCAGTGGTGACTAGGGCCGCGTGCTGTCATACTCGCAGGGTTGCCAGGCGTCGCATTGCTCACGTCCAGCCGGCGGGTACGGGCGGAATAAAGCAGGAAGTTTTATGAGTCTCTCGTTTTTCCGAGCGCCAAAGCTCAGCGCTGCGGTCGTTCGCGTGGTCAGGCCAGCGTGGAGGGTCCGGTGACCATGTTTGCCCGCCCGGCGACTCCGGGCGCGGCGAGTCCACCCGGTGGCACAACTGCCCCTGCCGCATCTGCACCCACCAAGCCGGCGAAACGCCCGCGGGCCTGGGCGCCGAGCAACTGGCCCGTCGGATCGAAAGTCCTGGCGATTGTGCTGGTCCCGCTGGTGTTGGCGACGATTTTCGGCGGGCTGCGGGTCGAAAACGCGATGGCCAGCGCCAGCAATCTGCGGCTGGCCGCCGCCCGTGCCGACGTGGTACCGGCGATCACGAAGTACATGTCGGCACTCGACGTCGCATTGCTGGCCAATTCCACCGGACGCGACGTCGAGGGGGCCAAGAAAAACTACGAGGCCCGCAAGTACGAGCTGCAGACGCGACTGGCCGACACCGACGTGATCCCCGACGTCCGGTCTGGGGTCAGCACGCTGCTCAACGGCGGACAGGCCCTGCTGGACAAGGTGTCGGCGAACAGCGTCAGTTTGCGAGACCGGGTGACGACCTACGCGCCGATCCTGTTGACGGCTGAAGATGTGATCAACGCATCGGTTCGCGTCGACAGTGAGCAGATCAGGGCTCAGGCGCAGGGTCTGAGCCGGGCGATTGGGGCCCGTGGCCAGATGACGATGCAAGAGATCCTGGTGACCCGCGGCGCCGACCTCGCCGAGCCAGAACTGCGCACCTCGATGATCACCCTGGCCGGCACCGAACCCTCGACGCTGTTCGGGATGAGCGAGGTGCTGGGCGTCAGCTCGCCCGAAGCCAAGACGCTGCAGCAGCAGATGGTGACCCGGATGGCGATCATGTCGGATCCGTCCAGCGTGCTCGTCGACAACCCCCAACTGCTGCAGTCGATACAGACCACCGACGGCATCGCCGAGCAGGTCATCAATGACGCGACCGCCTCGGTAACCAAATCGGTGCAGGCCCAGGCCACCGCGCGGCGGCAGGCCGCGATGCGCGACACCGGGCTGATGCTTGCAGCGATCGTCATCGTGATGGGCATCGTGCTGGTGATGGCGCGTGCGCTGGTGCGGCCCCTGCGCCTGCTGCGCGACGGCGCGCTGAAGGTGGCCCACACCGACCTCGAGGACGAGATCGCCCAAATCCGGGCCGGCGGCGAGCCGGTCCCCATGCCGCTCGCGGTCTACACCACCGAAGAAATCGGCCAGGTGGCCCACGCCGTGAACGAGCTGCATGCCCAGGCCCTGCTGCTGGCCGGCGACGAGGCGCGGCTGCGGTTGTTAGTCAATGACATGTTCGAGACCATGTCGCGGCGCAGCCGTTCGCTGGTGGACCAACAGCTGTCGCTTATCGACCGGCTGGAGCGCAACGAAGAGGATGCCGACCGCCTCGACAGCCTTTTCCGGCTGGATCACTTGGCGGCCCGGCTGCGCCGCAACAGCGCCAACCTGCTGGTGCTGGCGGGCGCGCAGCTCTCCCGTGATCAGCGCGAGCCGGTCGAGCTGTCGGACGTGATCAACGCTGCCGTGTCCGAGGTGGAGGACTATCGCCGCGTGCAGATCGCCCGCGTGCCCGAGAGCACGGTGCTGGGCGCGGCGGTGGGCAGCATCATCCACCTCCTGGCCGAGCTGATCGACAACGCGCTGCGCTATTCGCCGCCGACGGCACCGGTGTTGGTTTCGGCGGCACGTGGCGGCGACGGCGGGGTGCTGCTGTGGGTGTCCGACTCCGGTCTCGGCATGAACGACGGCGACCGGCGCATGGCCAACATGCGACTGCAGTCGGGCGGCGAGGTCACTCCCGAGAACGCCCGCCACATGGGCCTTTTCGTGGTCGGCCGGTTGGCCGTTCGGCACGGGCTGCGGGTCGGTCTGCGCGGCCCTACGCCCGACGACGACAGCCCCGGCACCACCGCCGAGGTGTACCTGCCGCCGTCCGTCCTCGTCGAGGGCCTCGCTGCGGGCTTCGTACCGGCGGCCCCCATAGCCGCCCCGGCACCGGTCCCGCAGGCACGCCTGCGGGTGACCCCGCCGCCAGAGCCCGCAGAGCCGCCCGACGTCATGCCTCCCGAACTCCCCGCGGCGCAGCGCAACGGGTCTGGGGGATCTGGGCCGCCGGTCACGTTGTTGCCGCGCCGCACCCCGGGTTCCAGTGGCATTACCGACGTTCCGGCCCAGGGCGCCGAAGCCGCCGAACAACGGGAGCGCCGTGAGCTGGCCACGCCTTGGTGGGAGAAGAACGGGGTCCAGCAGGAGCCAAAGCAGCCAGAGCCCTCCGCGTCCTCCGCGCCTCCCGAGCCGAGGGAGCCCGAACCCGCCGCGGCGCCGGTGCCGTCGGATACCTCGGGATTCTTCGCCGCTCGCCCGCTGGAATCGAGGTCGCGGCTGGCTGAACCCAATGCGTCGGTCCCAGCGGCCCCGGACGACGAAGACGTGATCTACCAGAACATGCTCGCGGAGTGGCTGAGTGACCCGCACGACCTGGTCCAAAGCCCCAACCTGGACTGGCAATCGGTGTGGGACCGCGGCTGGTCGCTGGCCGCCGAGGCCACCAGCATCGAGGACAAGCCGGTCGAGTCGCACACCGACCACGGGTTGCCGGTGCGCACACCGGGAGCCCAGCTGGTACCGGGGGCGGGGGCGTCCAGTCGCGCCGACGGGGCCGACGAGGATCCCGACGAAGCGGCCGCGGTGCGCGACCCCGCGGCGGTTCGCGCCTCCATCGGCGGCCACTTCGGCGGCGTGCACAGCGGGCGGTCGCACGCCCGCGACACCGACCGGGACGAGCAGGGATGAGGGCTCACGCGCCGAACAACGCGCCGAACTCATTGGGCTGGCTGGTGTCGAAGTTCGCCCGCGAGGTTTCCGGGGTGGCGCATGCGCTGCTGGTGTCCGTCGATGGACTGCCCATTGCCGCCAGTGAGCGGCTCTCGCGCGAACGCGCCGATCAGTTGGCCGCGGTGGCCTCCGGGCTGGCCAGCCTGTCGGCCGGCGCTGCGCAGCTGTTCGACGGCGGCCCGGTGCTGCAGTCAGTGGTCGAGATGCAGAAGGGATATCTGCTGCTGATGCACGTCGGTGACGGGTCGCATCTGGTTACGCTGGCCGTCTCGTCGTGCGATATCGGCCAGATCGGCTACGAGATGGCCATCCTTGTCGAGCAGGTGGGTGGCGTCGTGGAGCCCTCCCGCCGGGCGCACTCGTGAGCCGCGATGAGCGAAGACGAACGGTCCCTGCCCGCGCGTGAGGCGAACCTGGTTCGCCCCTACACGCTGACGGCGGGGCGGACCCACACCAGCGTCGACCTTCCCCTCGAGGCCCCGGTGCAGACCCTGCAGGCGGCGCTGGCACACCAGTGGCCACCCAACGACGTGAAAGACAAGATCATCCAACTCTGTACCAGTAGTCCGTCGGTCGCCGAGATCTCGGCGCGGCTGGATTTGCCGCTGGGTGTTGCGCGCGTCCTGGTCGGCGATCTGGTGATGTCCGGCTACCTTCGGGTGCACAGGACGTTGACCGATCATTCGACATTCGATGAGCGCCGCGAGCTCATAGGAAGGACGCTGCGTGGCCTTAAAGCACTCTGACGGCCCCACCGCGTCGACGAAGATCGTCATCGCGGGCGGGTTCGGCGCAGGCAAGACCACGTTCGTCGGCGCGGTTTCGGAGATCATGCCGCTGCGCACCGAGGCGATGGTCACCGACGCCTCGGTCGGCGTCGACATGCTTGAGGCCACGCCGCACAAGCAGACCACCACGGTGGCAATGGACTTCGGCCGGATCACCTTGGCCGACGACCTGGCGCTCTACCTGTTCGGCACCCCGGGCCAGCGCCGGTTCTGGTTTATGTGGGACGACCTGGTGCGCGGCGCGATCGGCGCGATCGTGCTGGTCGACTGCCGTCGGCTGCAGGACAGCTTCCCGGCGGTCGACTTCTTCGAGAATCGCAAACTGCCATTTCTGGTCGCTGTCAACCAATTCGATGGTGCGCCAAGATATCCCATGCACGAGGTGCGTCAGGCGCTGACGCTGGCCGCGCACATTCCGATGGTCAGTGTCGACGCCAGGGACCGGCGGTCGGCGACCGACGCACTGATCGCGGTGAGTGAATACGCGATGCACTGCCTGACATCCAGTGGATAGCTGGACCGACTGCGAATTCGTGGGAAGGGACTTCCGCGACTGCAGTGACTTCAGAGACGGCGACCTTTCCCGATTGCGCACCGAGCGTGTCGTGTTCAGCGAGTGCAATTTCAGCGGCGTCAACCTGGCCGAGTCGCAGCACCGCGCGTCGGCCTTTCGGAATTGCACGTTCCAGCGGACATCATTGTGGCACAGCATATTTCGTCAGTGCAGCATGTTGGGCTCGGTCTTTGTGCAGTGCCGGCTGCGGCCGCTGACGTTCGATGAGGTGGATTTCTCGCTGGCCACGCTTGGCGGCAACGACCTGCGCGGTGTCGACTTGAGCGGCTGCCGGCTGAGGGAGGCCAGCCTGGTGGAAACCGACCTGCGCAAGGCCGTGCTGCGCGGCGCCGACCTGTCCGGCGCCCGGACCACCGGCGCCCGGCTGGACGACGCCGACCTGCGGGGCGCGACCGTCGACCCGTCGCTGTGGACGACCGCTTCGCTGGCGGGCGCACGCGTCGACGTGCCGCAAGCGTTGGCCTACGCGGTGGCCCACGGGCTGCGCTTGGACGCGTGACTCAGCGCTTGAGCCGGATGTTCCACCGCACGAACACGGAGTAGATCACCGTCAGCGCGCACAGCATCGCCATGTCGAACAGCCACGCACTTCTGGTATGCAGCCAGTGACTGTCCTGGGGGAGCAGCGAACCGGGCACCAGCGCCCGCAGGTTAACCGTGGACGCCGAGGCGGCGTAGCCCCACCGCGAGGGCACCACCCAGGACAGCTGATCGAGGAAGATGCGGCCAGTCACCGGGATCAGGCCGCCGGCGAGCACTAGCTGCAGCATCAGCGACACCACCAGCAGCGGCATGATCTGCTCGTTGGAGCGTGCGATCGACGACAGCACCAGCCCGAGGACCGCCGAGGCCACGCACGTAGCGGCAACGGTCACGAACAGCTCGAAGGTCGGATTACCCAGCAGCACAACGCTTTCGGTGGGCGCGCCCTTGCCCAGGATCACCATGACCGTCGTGATCGCCGCCTGGATGCTGGCGAACACGCAGAACACCATGACCTTGGCGCTCAGGTAGGCCCCGGTGGACAGCCCGACCGCCTGTTCGCGCCGGAAGATGGGGCGCTCGCCGATCAGGTCGCGGATCGTCAGCGCGGTGCCCATGAACACCGCGGCGATGGACAGCAGCGTCAAGATCTGTGCGGCTTCGTCGGGCGTCGCGCTGGCCGGCGTGGCCATGTTAGCTATGCCGAACCCGGTGTTGCCGGGAACGGTCAGCGCCAAGCCGCCCATGATGAACGGCAACGCCGCCAGGAACACGAAGTAGGCGCGGTCGGCGACGACCAGGCGGACCTGACGGCGCGCGATCGTGGTGAACTGGCGGCTTTTGCTGGTGTGCGCCGGGGTGCCCAGATCGGCCGGGCTGGATTCGGCCGGGGCCGGCGGCGGCCGGTTGCGGGCCAGGAAGCGGCGATTGGCCTCGTCGGGGTCGGCGCCCACCTTCGCGAAGATGTGGGCCCAGTTGGTGGTTCCCATGGCCTCGCCGATGTTGCCGGGTGGGCCCAGAAACGCCGTCTTGCCGCCGGGCGCCATCAGCAGCACCTGATCGCAGATGTCGAGGTAGGTCAGCGAGTGCGTCACCACCAGCACCACGCGACCGGCGTCGGCCAGTTGTCGCAGCATCGTCATGACCTGCAGGTCCAGCGCTGGGTCCAGGCCCGAGGTCGGCTCGTCGAGGATCAGCAGCGACGGACCGGTGAGTAGTTCGAGTGCTACCGAGGCCCGCTTGCGCTGGCCGCCGGAGAGTTGGTCGACGCGGGTGTCGGCGTGTTGGGTCAGCCCAAGCTCGTCGAGTACCTGGGCGACGACTCGGTCTCGATCGGCTTTGTTGGTGTCGGGCGGCAGCCGCAGTTCGGCGGCGTAGCCAAGCGCCTGGTCGACGGTCAGCTGGCGGTGCACGACGTCGTCCTGGGGGACCATCCCGATCCTGGTGCGCAGCGACGCGTACTGGGTGTGGATGTCGTGGCCTTCGAAGGTGACCGAGCCGGAGCTCGGGGTGGCGTATCCGGCGATCAGGCGCGACAGCGTGGTCTTGCCGGCGCCGGACCCGCCGATGATGGCGGTCACCGTGCCGGGACTGGCGGTCATCGTGATGTTCTCCAGCAGCGCCTTGCCACTGACGCTGAACCCGACGTCACGCACCTCCAGGCCGCCGGTGCGCGTCGCCGCCTCGGCGCGGCGAACCAGTTCGCCGCCGCTGAACACCAGGTCGACGTTGCCGATCGTGACCACGTCGCCCTCGGCCAGCACGGCCGATCCCACCCGGATCCCGTTGACGAACGTGCCGTTGATGCTGTTCGTGTCGCGGATCTCGCCGCGCAGCGGCCCGGAGGTGCAAGGCGCCAGATACGCATGGTGGCGCGAGACCAGCACGTCCTGGATGACGATGTCGTTGTCGGTCGCCCGGCCGATCCGTGCGCCGCCCGCGGGTGTCGCCGCCCGCGCCCGGGGTCCGCCCACGTTGAGCTTCCGGGTCTGAAACGCCGACACGGAGTGGCCGATGACGGGAACGGTGCTGGTGCGTTCCACATCCGGCACTCCGTCTTGATGAAAGCCCCGACGAATGCGGGTCGTGGACTCGGCGGGTGGCGGAGTCGAGCGGGGCGGGGCGGGCTGCGGCCGTGCCGGCCCCGTCGGCCCCGCTGTCATTGGCGCCGTCTGGGTAGGCGGCAGCTGGCCGACCGTCCCCGTGTGATGTCCCACCGCGAAGGTCACAAGTGGCCCCTCGGGCTTGCCGATGTTGATGGTCTGGCCGTCGTGGATGTCGACCACAGGCATCCGCCGGCCGCCGACGAACATCCCGTTGAGCGAGTTGTTGTCGATCGCCATCCACCGGCCCTGGTCGAAGCGCAGCAGCAGGTGGGCACGCGCGATCAGCGGGTGGGCCACGCGCAGATCGGCGCGCACGTCGCTGCCGACGACGACGTCGCGGCCCGGGGCGAAGCTGCCCTCGGATTCGTGAGCGCGAACCGTCAGCACCGGTTGGGCGGGTCGATTCATTTCTGGTTCACAGGCTCAGCGCCGGCGCTTGAGCCGGATTCTCCACCACACGATCACGCTGTAGACCACGCACAGCACCGCAAGCATCGCCATGTCGAAAAGCCATGCGCTCGTCTTGTGGTCCCAGTGCTGGTCTTTGGGGTCGGTCGGACCCGGTATCAGCCGGTGCGCGTCGATGGTCGACGCCGACGCTGCGAAGCCCCACCGGGCCGGGGTGGCCCACGACAACTGATCAAGCACGAAGCGGTTGGTTACCCAGATCATGCCGCCGGAGAACACCAGCTGCGACATGATCGACACCACCAGCATCGGCATGATCTGGTCTTGCGATTGGGCCAGCGCTGACAGCGCCATCCCGAGCAGCGCGGCACCCACACAGGTCGCGGCGACGGTGACGAACAGTTCGAAGTTGACGCTGCCCAGCAGCACGGCGTGGGAGATCGGCGTGCCCCAGCCGATCACCGAGATCGCCGTGGCGATCGCCGCCTGAACGATCGCAAACACGGAGAACACGACGATTTTGGCGCCCATATACGCGCCCGTAGACAGGCCGACCGCCTGCTCGCGGCGGAAGATGGGACGCTCGCCGATGAGGTCGCGAATGGTCAGCGCGGTACCCATGAACACCGCGCCGACGTTGAGCATGACCAGAATCTGGTCCGGTTGAGCGGGATTGTTGCCCAGCGGATCGGACATGCCGTATCCGCTGTTGCCGCGCACGGTCAGTGTCAGCACACCGATGAGGAACGGCAACAACGCCAGGAACACCGTGTAACCGCGGTCGGAGATGACCAGCCGGATCTGGCGGCGCGCGATCGTGGAGAACTGGCGGAATACGTCGGTGTGTACCGGCTCGCCCAGATCGCCGGGCCTGGATTCGGACGGCGCGGGCACCGGCGGTTTGTTTTCTTCCAGGAAGCGGCGGTTGGCCTCGTCGGGGTCGGCCCCCACGTTGGCGAAGATGTCGGCCCAGTTGGTGGTTCCCATGGCCGCGCCGATCTGGCTGGGCGGACCGAGAAACGCCGTCTTGCCGCCGGGCGCGACCAGCAGCAGCTGGTCGCACACGTCGAGATAGGACACCGAGTGCGTGACGATCAGCACCACACGACCGGCGTCCGCCAGTTGGCGCAGCATCATCATCACCTGGCGGTCCAGCGCCGGGTCCAGGCCGGTGGTCGGCTCGTCCAGGATCAGCAGCGACGGCCCGGTGAGCAGTTCCAGGGCCACCGAGGCGCGTTTGCGCTGGCCGCCGGAGAGCTTGTCGACGCGGGTGTCGGCGTGTTTGGTCAGCTCGAGTTCCTCGAGTACCTGAGCGACGACCTGCTCCCGATCGGCTTTGCTGGTGTCGGGCGGCAGCCGCAACTCGGCGGCGTAGCCCAATGCCTGGTGGACCGTCAGCTGGCGGTGCACGACGTCGTCCTGCGGGACCATCCCGATCCGGCTGCGCATGGACGCGTATTCGTTGTGGATGTTGTGACCCTCGAATGTCACGGAGCCCGAAGTGGGGGTGGTGTATCCGGCGATCAGCCGCGACAGCGTGGTCTTGCCGGCGCCGGACCCGCCGATGATGGCGGTCAGCGTGCCTGGACGCGCGGTCAGCGAGATGTGGTCCAGCAGTTGCTTGCCGCGGTCGACCGTGAAGCAGACCGAGTTGACTTCCAGGCCGCCGGTGCGGGTGGCCGCTTCGGTTCGCCGGACCAGGGTGTCGCGGGTGAAGACCAGGTCGACGTTGCCGATCGTGACCACGTCGCCCTCGCTCAGCACCGCGGATCCGACCCGCACGCCGTTGACGAAGGTGCCGTTGACGCTGTGCGCGTCTCGGATCTCGGTGCCTAGCGGGGTCTGGGTCAAGAACGCGTGATGGCGCGACGCGAGGACGTCCTGGATGACGATGTCGTTGTCGGTGGAACGGCCGATGGTGGCCGAACCGGTCGGCTTGTGTATCGCCCCGGAGCGGGACGGCAGCAACGCCTGAAACATCTTGGTCGCCAGGTTGGACACCGACGTCTCGGCCGTCCTGGAGGGCGCCATCTGCGTCTGCGGTGCCTGAGCCGAGCCCACGTGTCCCACCCTGGACATCTGCGGATGCGGCTGGAAATTGGCCGGCGGCGGCACGCCGGGCGGAGGCGGACCGGGCCGCGGCGAGGCCCCGCCGGCCGGATACGCCGCCTGCCCGGGCGGGCCGGAATGTGGTCGCGGCGGTGGCGGCCCGGCCCACGTGGTGGGCCGCCCGGGCGGCCCCGGCTGACCGGATGCCTGAGAGCTCGGCCACACGGTCCCGGAGGCCTGGGCGATGGGCATCGACGCGGTTTGCGGTGGCCGCCCCGCCATCCCGCGGTGCCGCCCGACCTCGAACCGCAGCGACGGCCCATCGGGATTGCCGATGTTGACGGTCGCGCCGTCGTTGATATCGACCACCGGAACGCGGCGGCCGTTGACGAAGGTCCCGTTCAGCGAGCCGTTGTCGATCGCCAGCCATCTGCCCTGATCGAAACGCAGCAGCAGGTGGGCGCGCGAAATCAGCGGGTGGGTGATGCGCATGTCGGCGCGGAGATCACGCCCGACCACCACGTCGTGGCCCGCCGCGAAAGTCCGTTCCGACCCGTCATACCGGACGGTCAGCGCCGGTGGGGCTGGTGGAGTCATTGCACCAACCTTAACTTGGGGTGCTATCAGCCAGCTGTGTCCGGCGCGCCGGTAACCACACATCGGGTGCGGCTATAGATCGTGGGCATGCACTGGTTGCAGTGCGTGCACGCCGACTGCACCTGCACGCCATCGGCCTTGATCCGGTTGATCAGGTCGGGCTCCGCCAGCAGCGCCCGGGCCATCGCGACGAACTCGAACCCCTCCGACATGGCCAGGTCCATGGTGTCCCGGTTGGTGATGCCGCCGAGCAGGATCAGCGGCATCTTCAGTTCGGCGCGGAAAAGTTTGGCGTCGCGCAAGAGGTACGCCTCTTTATAGGGGTACTCGCGCAGGAACTTTTTGCCCGTCATGCGCATGCCCCAGCTCAGCGGTGGCTTGAACGCGCCGGCGAATTCCTTCAGCGGCGCATCGCCGCGGAACAGGTACATCGGGTTGACCAGCGAACTGCCCGCGGTGAGTTCGATGGCGTCCAGGCCGCCGTCTTCTTCCAGCCATTTGGCCGTCGTGAGCGACTCCTCGGTGCTGATACCGCCGCGCACCCCGTCGGCCATGTTGAGCTTGGCGGTCACCGCGATCCGGGCCCCCTCTTTATCGACCTCTCGTCTGACAGCCATGACCATTCCGCGGGCGACCTTGGCCCGATTCTCCAGCGATCCGCCGAATTCGTCGTCGCGGCGGTTAATCAGCGGGCTCAGGAACGCGCTGGCCAAGTAGTTGTGGCCCAAGTGGATTTCCACGGCGTCGAAACCGGCTTCGATGGCAAGCCGGGTCGCGTTGGCATGCGCGGCGATCACGTCGTCGATGTCCTGGCGGGTCGCCTTCTTGGCGAACCGCATGCCGATTGGGTTGAAGAACCGCACCGGAGCGAGCGCCTTGGCCTTATTGGACTTGGCGTTGGCGACCGGGCCGGCGTGGCCGATCTGCGCGCTCACCGCTGCCCCCTCGGCGTGGATCGCGTCGGTGAGCCGACGGAACCCGGGCACGGCCTCCGGACGCATCCAGATTCCGTTTCCCTCGGTGCGGCCGCCCTGGGAGACCGCGCAATAGGCGACGGTCGTCATGCCGACTCCGCCGGCGGCCGGCAGCCGGTGGTACTCGATCAGGTCGTTGCTGACCAGCGCGCCCGGCGTGCGTGCTTCGAACGTGGCCGATTTGATGATCCGGTTGCGCAGGGTGATCGGGCCGAGTTTGGCCTGGCTGAACACATCCGGGGTGTCGGGCATATCGGGAGCCTAACGGCGATCGCAAGCGCGGCTGCCTAGTGTCCCTGCCGGGCGCGGCGGGTCGTCGTTATTAGGCACGGCGGCGGGCATGAAAGACTGTCAGGTGTGGGCGCAAAGACATTGGACGGCAAGGCCACCCGTGACGAGATCCTCGACGACCTGAAGCACCGCGTGGCCGCATTGACCGAGTCCGGCCGCACGCCCGGGCTGGGCACCATCCTGGTGGGCGACGACCCCGGCTCTCAGGCGTACGTGCGCGGCAAGCACGCCGACTGCGCGAAGGTGGGCATCACCTCGCTGCGTCGTGACCTGCCCGCCGATATCTCCACGGCCAAGCTCAACGAGACCATCGACGAGCTCAACGCCAATCCCGAGTGCACCGGCTACATCGTGCAGTTGCCGCTGCCCGAGCATCTCGACGAGAACGCGGCGCTGGAGCGCGTCGACCCTGCCAAGGATGCCGACGGGTTACACCCGACGAACCTGGGCCGGCTGGTGCTGATGGAACCGGCGCCGCTGCCGTGCACCGCGCGCGGCATCGTGCACCTGCTCCGCCGCTACGACGTCGAGATCGCTGGCGCGCACGTGGTGGTCATCGGCCGCGGCGTGACGGTGGGCCGCCCGCTGGGTCTGCTGCTGACCCGGCGCTCGGAGAATGCCACGGTGACGTTGTGCCACACCGGAACTCGCGATCTGTCCGCCCTGACCAAGCAGGCGGACATCATCGTGGCCGCGGTCGGGGTGCCGCACATGCTGACCGCCGACATGGTGCGTCCCGGTGCCGCGGTCGTCGACGTCGGCGTCAGCCGCACCGCCGACGGGCTGGTCGGCGACGTGCACCCGGACGTGTGGAATGTGGCGGGACATGTGTCACCGAATCCCGGTGGCGTCGGACCGTTGACCCGAGCGTTCCTGCTGACCAACGTCGTCGAGCTGGCCGAGCAGCGATGAGCGGGCGGGCCGCGGTCCGGGCCCAATGGCCGATCCTGCTGGTCGGATTGATCTTCGCGACGGCGTTGGCGTTGGTGGGTGCCAACTTCTGGCGTCGCGGTTCGCTGCTGATCGGCGTCGGCGTCGGCGTGGCCGCGGCGCTGCGACTGGTGTTGTCCGACGACCGCGCCGGCCTCCTGGTGGTGCGCGGCCGGGGCATCGACTTCTTGACCACCGCGACCGTAGCGGCGGCGATGGTCTACATCGCCTGGACCATCGACCCGTTAGGAACCGGCTAGACCTCACGAGGCTCAGTAGTCACTTGGGTCTCTCGGCGAGCAGGCGGGTGCCTTTTCAAACCTGATGGCACATCCGATATCACGTTGCAGGGGGGCTAAATCCCTGGCACGCCCGGCACCCCCGGCATCCCCGGGATCTTCGGCAGCCCCCCCACGTTTCCGCTGGCCAGGTCGCCCATCATCTGCGGGCAGTACATCTGGATCGCGATCTGAGCGAACATGCCGGCCATCCCCGAGGAGATGCCGCCGCCCTGCACCTTTGCCACCGCCCCGGCGAACGTCGCGCCCGGCTTGGCCAGCATGGGGCAGACGGACTGGCCCAACGCCACCGCATTCGTCGGGTTGCCGTATTGGACGCCGGTTTTAGACAGGGCGGCGACAAAGGCATCATCGACCCCGTTCGCCTCCGCAGGTGCGGCGAAAGCCGCGGCGACCGTGAGCAGCGCTGCCGCCGCGGCCAGCAGGCGAACGATCAGCGGTTGATGACGAAAAAGCCGGATCCACCGGTCCGTTGCAGCCAGCGCTCTCATGACAGACGCCCCATCTGTTGCGGAGTGCACTGTCGGCACTCTGATCACTTTAGAAACCTTGGTCTACAGCAGTCACATTTACAACACGTTGAGGTAAAGGTTTGCGCACTATGCCGTTTCGCGCGTGTCCTGCGACCGGCGTGTCGGTTATTGCAGTCCCCCCGCAGCCCAGCCGGAATTGAGGATGGGCGTTGACGGCTTCGTGGCCGGATCCGATGTCATCGGCACGACGAATTCCGCCGCGGCTCAATCTATTGCCGCTGTCAGAGTCGTACACCAAGCGGGGCAAGCGTTTTCGGTCGGCCGACACTCATGTTCTCGGGGCGAGACCTCTGACGCGCTAACGCGCCCCCCGTTACGAGCAGGGGTCGGCGCTGAAATTTATCGCCATTTCGGCATGGCATCGATGCAGTGATGCCAGACTGTGCCGCGGGGAACGACAGCAGGAGGTGGTATGTCAGGTCCGCCGCCGCCCCAAGTCGCCCAACGCAGTGTCAGCCATACCGCGATAGCCCTGTGCTATGGCCTCATTTGCCATGTCTGCTTCGCCCTAGGAGTAGGCGCCATGGTGATCGCGATGTTCTTCGGCATGAGCCGGTCGGTGGGCACCCTGCCGGCCCCATACAGCTGGATCGCCAACGCCGCCTTGATCGCTCAGTTTCCCCTCCTGCATTCGGCATTGCTGACCAGCGGGGGCCGAAAGCTGTTGGCGCGTTTGGCGCCGCGGGGCACCGGGGCCGCGCTGGCGACCACCACCTTCGCTGCCATCGCCGCGCTGCAACTCTTGGCACTGTTCGCGCTATGGTCGCCCACCGGCACGGTTTGGTGGCAGGCTCATGGAGCCGCCCTCGTAGTGCTGGTGGTGCTGTACGCGACATCCTGGCTGCTACTGATCAAGGCAATCATGGACGCGGGATTGGCGCTGCAGACCGGCAGCCTCGGCTGGTTCGCCATGCTCCGTGGACGCCAACCGGTCTACCCACCGATGCCGCAGACAGGACTATTCCGGCTGACCCGCCAGCCGATCTACGTGTCCTTCGCGCTGACCTTTTGGACCGTGCCCACCTGGACCCCGGACCAGCTGGTGATCGCCGTCGTGTTCACGGCGTACTGCGTGTTCGCGCCGCTGTTCAAGGAGGCCCGGTACCGGCGGATCTACGGTTCGGCGTTCGACGACTACGCCCGGAATGTTCCGTACTGGCTGCCCCGAGCCCGCTCGTCACCCCGTGAGCGTCGCGCGGATGCACACAGTGACGTAGGGCAGCGCCAACCCGGCTGAATTCGCCAGCGCCGGATGGGTCGCCAGCAACTGCCGCACTTGGTCGAGGGTTCTGGTGCGGACTTCTGTCGGCGAGGTGATGCAATAGGTGCGCGAAGACACCAGGTCGATCAAGGCTTGCGGGGTGAGGTAATTCGTCCACTCGACCTGATGGCGCACCACCTCGGTGAACGGTTCAGGCAGCGTCACGTTGAAGCGGCCACCGTCGCCGTCGCTACCGATGATCTCGCCCAGCTCGCGCACCCAGCCGAGCCGCTCGTCGCGGGTGTTCCACACCAGACCCAACCGCCCGCCGGGGCGAAGCACCCGGGCTACCTCGGGAATAGCGCGCTGCGGGTCGACCCAGTGCCAGGCCTGTGCCACCAGCACGGCGTCAACGCTGTTGTCCTCCAACGGAATCTCTTCCGCGGTGCCCTCGAGTGCAGGGGTGTCCGGCAGCGAAGCCTGCAGCACCTCGAGCATGTCGGGAATCGGGTCGACGGCGACCACGTCCAGGCCGCGTTCGACCAGCCTGGTCGTCAGCTTGCCGGTGCCTGCGCCCAGGTCGAGTACCCGGCGCGCACCGGGGGATAGCAGCCAGTCGATCGCCTCGGGGGGATATGACGGGCGGCCCCGCTCGTAGGCAGCCGCCGCTGAGCCGAAGGACAGTGAGCGGTCATGCCTGGAGCGAGTCACCGCGAACACGCGCCTTTATCCGCCAATTCCAGTGTCCGCCGGACTAATTCGCCGACGGCCTCGGTTTCCACCAGGAACCCGTCGTGTCCGCAGATGGACTCGACAACCTGTAGCCCGGCGCAGCCCGGCAGCAGCTCGGCCAGCTCCTCTTGCAAGCGCAGCGGGTAGAGCCGGTCGGAGGTGATGCCGCCGACCACCGCAGGAACCGGGCAGCCGCGCAGGGCCGCGGCGACCCCGCCGCGGCCGCGGCCGACGTCGTGGCTGCTCAGCGTCTCGGTCAGGGTCACATAGCTGCCGGCGTCGAACCGCGTCACCAGTTTGTCGCCCTGGTGTTCCAGGTAGCTCTGCACCGCGTAGCGGTCGCCGGTCGCCGGGTTCTCGTCGCCCTGGCTGTCGTTGGCGAAGCGGGTATCGAGCTCCACCTCGCCGCGGTAGGTCAGGTGCGCGAAGCGGCGGGCGATGTTCAGCCCGGTATCCGGATGGCGGCCGGTGTCGTGATAGTCGCCGTCCTGCCAGTTCGGGTCGGCCTTGATGGCCGCGATTTGGGTGGCCTGGGTGCCGATCTGGTCGGCGGTGGCGCGCGCGCCGACCGCCAGCAGCAACGCCGAGCGGACCCGGTCGGGGTAGCTGACGATCCACTCTAGGGCGCGTGCGCCGCCCATGGATCCGCCCACGACGGCCGCGACCTCGGTGATGCCCAGCGCGGCCAGCGCGGCGACGTCCGCGTCCACCTGGTCGCGCACAGATATCATCGGAAACCTTGAACCCCAAGGCTTTCCGTCACGAGCAAACGAACTCGGTCCGGTGGAGCCGCGGCAACCGCCCAGCACATTGGTGGCGACCGCACACCAGCGATCGGTGTCGATCGGTGCCCCCGGGCCGGCTACCCCGTCCCACCAACCGGGCGTGGGATGGCCGGGTCCGGCCGGACCGGTGATGTGCGAGTCGCCGGTCAGCGCGTGCAGCACCACCACCACGTTGTCGCGCGCCGGCGACAGCTTGCCCCAGCGCTGGATGGCGATGCAGACATCGTCGATGACCGCGCCGTTTTCCGTGGTCAGCGAGCCGATGTGGACCAGGCCGACTTCGCCCTCGGCGGGCAGCGTTTGCGTCGGCACGTCGGAGATCGTCATGTCAGGCCCCTCAGAAAGCCGCCACGGTCTGCGCATTGCCCGAGGCGCCGCTGTATTTGCGGGCCGCGGCGAAGCCGAGCTCCAGGTCGGCCAGGATGTCGTCGATGCCCTCGATGCCGACGGCCAGCCGCACCAGTCCCGGGCTGACCCCGGTGGCCAGCTGCTCCGCGGGGCTCAGTTGCGCATGGGTGGTCGATGCCGGGTGGATCACCAGCGAGCGCACGTCGCCGATGTTGGCGACGTGGCTGTGCAGCTGCAGCGCGTTGACGAACGCCTTGCCGGCCTCGACGCCGCCGGCGAGCTCGAACGCCAGAACGGCTCCGGTTCCCTTGGGCGCCAGCGTCTTTGCCCGCTCGTGCCATGGCGAACTGGGCAGTCCCGCGTAGTTGACGGACAGCACGCCGTCGTGGCCGGCCACATACTCGGCAACCTGTTTTGCGTTGGACACGTGCCGTTCCATGCGCAGGCTCAGCGTCTCGAGGCCCTGGGCGACCAGGAACGCGTTGAACGGCGAAGCCGCAGAACCCAAGTCGCGCAACAACTGCACGCGTGCCTTGAGCGCGAACGCCGGCGGTCCGAGTTCGGCGAACACGACGCCGTGGTAGCTGGGGTCGGGTGTGGTGAACCCGGGGAAGCGACCCTGCGTCCAGTCGAACGTGCCGCCGTCGACGATGACACCGGCGATCGCGGCGCCGTGCCCACCGAGGTACTTGGTGGCCGAGTGCACCACGATGTCGGCGCCCTGTGTGAAGGGCTGGATCAGATACGGCGTGGCGATGGTGTTGTCGACGATCAGCGGGACGCCGTTGGCGTGGGCAACCCCGGAAACCCCGGGGGTGTCCAGGATGTCGATCTGCGGATTGGAGATGGTCTCGCCGAAGAAGGCCTTCGTGTTGGGCCGCACCGCGGCCTGCCATGAATCCAGGTCGTCGGGGTCGTCGACGAAGCTGACCTGGATGCCGAGCTTGGGCAGCGAATAGTGGAATAGGTTATAGGTGCCCCCGTAGAGCCGCGGGCTGGACACAATGTGGTCGCCGGCGCTTGCCAGGTTCAGGATGGCGAACGTTTCCGCCGCCTGCCCGGAGGACAGGAACAGCGCTGCCACGCCACCTTCGAGCGCGGCGACGCGTTGCTCGACGACATCGGTGGTCGGGTTGCCGATTCGGGTGTAGATGTTGCCCGGAACCTCGAGCCCGAACAGCGCGGCCGCGTGTGTGGTGTCGTTGAAGGTGTAGGACGTGGTCTGGTAGATCGGCAGCGCACGGGCATTGGTGGCCTGATCGGGGCTCTGGCCGGCGTGAATCTGCTTCGTCTCAAAAGACCAATGCGCGGTCGGATCGGTCTCGGTGCTGTCTGCTGTGTTGTCAGCGGTCATAAACGGAACTATCCCTGTCTACTCAGGGGTCCATTTCGGAGGACCCGCGCTTGCCGCGCAGCCGGAACTGGCTACTCAACCGGGTCATCACCCGGGGCACCCCACCGCGGTTGGAGGGTTGCCGGCCAGCAAGCCGGGGCTTGACGCTGGCGCTCATGACCAACGGAAAGTTTATCGCATCTCACCGACTCGATGCCAACAGCGCCAGAGCAGGGCTATTAGCGCTGCTAGTAAAGTGGCTGGACGAGCAACCGCTCGCCGAAAAGCTCGAAGGCTGGTGGACGAGGAGGACTCGTATTCGATGTCCAATGAACCCAAAATCAGAGTTAAGGGCCCGGTAGTAGAGCTCGACGGTGACGAGATGACCCGCGTCATCTGGAAGCTCATCAAGGAGATGCTGATCCTGCCGCATCTCGACATCCACCTGGACTACTACGACCTGGGCATCGAGCATCGCGACCGCACCGATGACCAGGTGACCATCGATTCGGCCTACGCCATCAAGAAGCACGGCGTGGGAGTCAAGTGCGCGACGATCACGCCCGACGAGGCCCGCGTCCAGGAATTCAACCTCAAAAAGATGTGGCTGTCGCCTAACGGGACTATCCGAAACATCCTAGGCGGCACCATTTTCCGTGAGCCGATCGTGATATCCAATGTGCCGCGCTTGGTTCCGGGCTGGACTAAACCAATCGTCATCGGCCGACACGCTTTCGGTGACCAGTACCGGGCGACCAACTTCAAGGTCGATCGGCCCGGCACCGTCGCCATCACTTTCACCCCCGCCGACGGCAGCGAGCCGATCGTGCATGAGATGGTGTCCATCCCCGAGGACGGCGGCGTCGTGATGGGGATGTACAACTTCAAGGACTCCATCCGCGATTTCGCGCGCGCGTCGTTCGAGTACGGCCTCAACGCGAAATGGCCGGTCTATCTGTCCACCAAGAACACCATCCTCAAGGCCTACGACGGCATGTTCAAAGACGAGTTCCAGCGGATCTTCGACGAGGAATTCAAGGACAAGTTCGAAGCCGAAGGGCTGACCTACGAGCACCGGCTGATCGACGACATGGTCGCCGCCTGCCTCAAGTGGGAGGGCGGCTATGTGTGGGCCTGCAAGAACTACGACGGCGACGTCCAATCCGACACCGTCGCGCAGGGCTACGGCTCGCTGGGGCTGATGACGTCGGTGCTGATGACGGCCGACGGCAAGACCGTCGAGGCCGAAGCCGCACACGGCACCGTCACGCGGCATTTCCGGCAATATCAGGCCGGCAAGCCGACGTCTACGAACCCGATCGCCTCGATCTTCGCCTGGACGCGAGGGCTGCAGCACCGCGGCAAGCTGGACGACACCCCCGAGGTCATCGAGTTCGCCCAGAAGCTCGAGGACGTCGTCATCGGCACGGTCGAGAGCGGAAAGATGACCAAGGACCTCGCGTTGCTCATCGGCCCCGACCAGCCGTGGCAGCAAAGCGAGGAATTCCTCCACTCCATCGCCGACAACCTCGACAAGGCCCTGGCCGGTTAATCGACACGCGAGGGTGCGTGTCTGCGCAGTGACACGCCGCTAACCGTGTACATCTGCGCACGTTCGCGGGTTGGCCGCTAACCCGCCGGCGGGTCGAGTCGGTTCACGGCCTCGGTCTGCGAGCTGCACTGGTCGAGGAAGTCGGTGATCACCTCGGTGACCCGACCGGGCGCCTCGAACATCGGCACGTGTCCCACCCCCTCGAGCCGGGTGACCTCGGTGTTCGCCGGCAGGAAATCGGTGAAATGCCGACTGAACCGCTTCGGCGGGACGACACGGTCCTTCTGGCACACCACCAGGTGCGCGGGCACGGCCGTCTGCGCCAACTCGATCAGGCCGGGCAGCAGCAGGGCCTTGAGCAGCAACTGGAAGTAGGCCGGGCAGTGCGCGGCGTCGTCGACGATCGCGCTCAGTTGGCGCTCGCCGACGCCGTCCGGCGATCCGCTGATCGGCAGGGTGGCCAGCCGGCGGCTGTAGGGGAGCCGGATCGCCCGCTGTCCGAGCAGCCGCGCCAGCGCCAGGAACGGCATGCCCGACACGAATTTGGCGATTACCTCGAATTTCACCGGGCTCCATCGCGTCCAGCCACCGGCTGGAGCGATGCCGGTGACGCTGCGTGCGCGCCCGCGACGCTCCAGCTCGAAGGCGACCCAGCCGCCCAGCGAGTTGCCGACGATGTGGGCGGTGTCCCAGCCCAGTTCGTCCATCTGCCGTTCGACGTGGTCGGCCAGCGTCGAAGAGCTCAGGAACCAGGTGCCGGCCGGCGGGCCACCGTTGTGGCCGGCCATCGTCGGGGCGAACACCTCATAGCGGCCGGTCTCGGCAAGCTGCTGGGCCACCACCTCCCACACTGTCTGGGACATCAGGAAGGGATGCAGCAGCAGGACCGGCTCTCCGGAACCAAGGTGGATCGGCGGGCGACTAGTCATGCTTCCGACATTACTATCCGGTACCGCTGGTACCGCAAGCTTGCAGCCAGCAACGCTTCGGACGGCGACGGGCCTCCTATGAAAGCTCGCATGAAAAGATCGGGGCATCATGAGCACCGCTACCGGATCCGGCCGGATTTTCTCCGGCGTCCAGCCCACGTCCGATTCGCTTCACCTGGGTAATGCGCTGGGCGCCGTCGCTCAGTGGGTGGGGCTGCAAGACGACTACCCGGACTACGACGCGTTCTTCTGTGTGGTTGACCTGCACGCCATCACCATCGCGCAGGACCCCGAGGCGCTGCGGCGACGCACCCTGGTCACCGCCGCGCAGTACCTGGCGCTGGGCATCGATCCGGCCCGCAGCATCGTCTTTGTGCAAAGTCACGTGCCCGCCCACACCCAGTTGGCGTGGGTGCTGGGTTGTTTCACCGGCTTCGGACAGGCGTCGCGGATGACCCAGTTCAAGGACAAGTCGATCCGCCAAGGCAGCGACTCCACCACCGTCGGATTGTTCACCTACCCGGTGCTGCAGGCCGCCGACGTGCTGGCCTATGACACCAATCTGGTGCCCGTGGGCGAGGACCAGCGCCAGCACCTCGAGCTCGCGCGCGACGTCGCGCAACGGTTCAACAGCCGCTTTCCGGACACATTCGTGGTTCCCGACGTGCTCATTCCCAAGGTCACCGCCAAAATCTACGACCTGGCGGACCCGACCTCGAAGATGAGCAAATCGGCGTCCTCCGACGCCGGGTTGATCAACCTGCTCGACGATGCGGCGTTGTCCGCCAAGAAGATTCGCTCGGCAGTGACCGACAGTGAACGGGAGATCCGCTATGACCCCGACGCCAAGCCGGGTGTGTCGAACCTGCTGAGCATTCAGTCGGCGGTCACCGGGGTCGACGTCAGTGCCCTGGTCGATGGGTACGTCGGGCGCGGCTATGGCGACCTGAAGAAGGAGACCGCCGAGGCCGTGGTCGAGTTCGTCAGCCCCATTAAGGCCCGCGTCGACGAATTGATGGCCGACCTAACCGAATTGGAGGCCGTGCTCGCGGCCGGGGCGCAGCGAGCCGACGAGGTGGCCAGCAAAACCGTTCAGCGGGTCTACGATCGGTTAGGGTTCCTTCCGCGACGGGAATAGGTCTGACCATGGGCGAGCCGGGCAAAGCGGGGATTCTTGATCGGCTGCGGGCCCGGTTCGGCTGGTTCGACCACATCATGCGCGCCTACCAGCGCTTCGACGACCGCAACGGCGGGTTCTTCGCGGCCGGTCTTACCTACTACACGATCTTGGCGCTATTCCCTTTGCTGATGGTGGGTTTCGCGGTAGTCGGATTCGCGTTGTCACGCCGCCCGGAGCTGTTGAGCGAGATCGACAACCATATCCGGGCGGCGGTCCCCAGCGAGTTGGGGAAGCAGCTGATCCAGTTGATGGATTCGGCAATCCGGGCGCGCGCATCCGTTGGTGTCATCGGCCTGGCGACGGCCGCCTGGGCGGGGTTGGGCTGGATGTCTCATCTGCGGGCTGCGTTGACCGAGATGTGGTGGGATGAACCGATCGACTCGCCCGGATTCGTGCGTAACAAGCTGTCCGATCTGTTGGCGATCCTGGGGACGTTCGTGGTGCTGCTGGCCACCATCGCGCTGAGCGCGCTGGGCCATGCCGCCCCGATGAGTGCGGCACTGAGATTGCTTGGGATACCGGAGCATTCGGTGTTCGGGTACATCTTTCAGATCGTTTCGATCTTGGTGTCGTTGCTGGTGTCATGGTTGCTGTTCACGTGGATGATCGCCCGGTTGCCGCGAAAGGAGGTCAGCGTCGTCGAATCGATGCGGGGCGGGTTGATCGCGGCGGTCGGCTTCGAACTGTTCAAACAGGGCGGTTCGATCTATCTGCAGAAAGTGCTGGGCAGCCCGGCAGGTGCCGCGTTTGGCCCGGTGTTGGGTTTGATGGCGTTCGCATATATCACCGCATATCTCGTGCTGTTCTCCGCCGCGTGGGCTGCGACGGCCCCGCAGGATCCGCGCGCCAAGCCCGTCAATCTGCCCGGGCCCGCGATCATCTCCCCTCGGGTGGTGGACGAGGGCTTGAGCCTGCGTCAAGCGCTGACCGCGATGGCCGTGGGAGCCGTTGGCGCACTGACGTTTTCGCGGTTGACTCACTGGCGGCGTTAGCCACTCGGTCTCGTCGCCGCCTGGGGCGAGGAACTTGTCAGGGTGGTGGAACGTGGTGAACCCAATCGCCGTGGACCATGACGGCGCTCACCCGAAGATTACCGTCCAGCACAACAAGATTGGCGTCATTGCCCGGCCGCAGCGCACCCACGCCGTCGAGTCCGAGGACCCGGGCCGGGGTCGCCGAGGTCATCTGCACCGCGGCGGCCAGTGCCTTATCCGAACCGGAGTCAGCCACGCGGAGAAAGAGCGCATCCATGGTGGTGGTGCTGCCGGCGATCGTTGAAGTTCCGTGCACCCGCGCAACTCCGGACGCGACGTCGATCCCAACCGTGCCGAGTCGAAACTCCCCGTCGTCGCAGCCGGCCGCGGCGATCGCGTCGGTGACCACGGCGACCCGGTCGGGGCCCGCAGCCTCGATCACTGCGCGCACCACCGCGGGGTGCACGTGCACGCCGTCGGCGATCAACTCGACGGTCACCCGCGGGTCTTGCAGCAACGCCAGCGCGGGTCCGGGCTCGCGATGGTGTAGGGGTGGCATCGCGTTGAACAGATGGGTGCCTACGGTGGCGCCCAGATCGACGGCACGACAAACCTGCTCGTACGTCGCGTCGGTATGTCCCACGGCGACAACCACGCCCGCGTCGACAAAGCGCCGAATCGCCCACTCGCTGCCCGGGCGTTCGGGGGCCAGCGTGACCATCCGGATCGCATCGCCGCCGGCGGCCAGCACGGCGTCGATCTCGGCTGGGTCGGGATCGCGCATGACCGTGCGGTCGTGCGCTCCGCAGCGCGCCGGACTCAGCCACGGCCCCTCTAGATGCATGCCCGCGACGACGCCCCGTCGGGTCGCCTCGGCGAGTGCCCGGACGCCCGCAAGAAGTTCCACCGGCGCGGCGGTGACCAGACTGGCCAGCGTGCTGGTAGTGCCGTGCCGCAGATGGAACTCCGCGGCCGCGCCGTTGCCGTGTGCATCGGTGTACGACGCGCCACCGCCGCCGTGCACGTGCATGTCCACAAAACCGGGCACCACAACGGAATCCGGAAATTCGACAGTCGGGGGCCCGGGCGGCCCCCCGGCCCCGCAGTCAGCGATCTGCCGACCGGACACCTCTAGCCACCCCGGCCGGCAGAGCTGTCCGTTCAGGACCGCGGTCCCCGCGGTGATCAGGACCACCGGCCACCGTTCTCCCAGAAGTGCCGGATCTCCTCGAGCTGGCGACCTTTGGTCTCCGGGGCATACCGGTAGACAAGCGCGAATGCAACGATCGCGATAAAACCAAATAGCGCGAATGTTCCTGCGCCGCTGAGCGAGTGCAACATCGTCAGGAAGCCGGCGGCGATGGCCGCGTTCGCGGTCAGGGTGAAGGTCAGCATCGTGCTCGATCCGATCGACCGCAGGCGCGTGGGGAAGGCTTCGCCGGCGTAAACCCACACCAGCGAGCCAAAGCCGAAGTTAAAACCGACGATGAACACCAACACGCCCACCACCCCGAATATCAGGGCGATGCCGTGGGTGAAGACAGCGATCAGCAACGCATCGGCGGCGATCATGATGGCGATGCCGGACAACAGGATTGGGCGCCGGCCCAGTCGATCGACCAGGACCATCGCGGCGCACACCGCCGCCAACGCGGCCAGCTGCACTATTGCCGGCAGCCCCAGTAGCGCGAAGTCGCCCGTGAAGCCCATGGTTTCGAATAGCCGCGGGCTGTAGTAGATGATCGCGTTGATGCCCGAGACCTGAGAGAGGACGCCGAGCGTGATCACGAACAGGGTGGCGCGCAGATAGGGCTGCCGAACCATCTCGGACAGAGTGCTTTTGACAGCGCCCCTGGCTGCACTGAACGCGGTGGCCATCTCGACGAGCTCCTCCTCTACGCAGGCCTCGGGTTCCACTCGCAGCAGGGCCCGGCGGGCGTCGTCGGTCCGGCCCTTGAGCACATACCAGCGCGCGGTCTCCGGCATGCGAATCAACAACGGCAACAGCAGCACCGCCAGTATGGCGGCCAGTCCGAAGATCCATCGCCAGCTGTGCGTGTCGGCAAGTAGGTAACCGGCCAGGTAGCCGAGGATGATGCCGCTGACTATCGCGACTTGATAGGCAGTCGCTAACGATCCGCGCAGCGCGGTCGGTGCCAATTCCGCAACGTACACCGGGACGACGACCACCGACACACCGATGGTTACGCCGATCAACAGCCGGGCTGTAAGAAGCATCGGCATCGAGACCGAGAACGCGTCCAGCAGGGCGAACACCAGATAGCCGATGGCAATCAGCACGGTCGACCTTTTTCGCCCGATCGCGTCGGCGATCATGCCGCCCACCAATGCCCCACCGATCTGGCCGAGTACGGCCATCGTCGTCAGCAATTCTTGTTGTGGGATCGTCAGGCGGAATTGGTCGGTGATGAACAGCAGGGCCCCGGCTATGCAGGAGAGGTCATAACCATAGAGGAGACCGACGCTGGCCGCGCTGAGCCCGACCAGCAGCCCGCGTCGTTCCGCGCCGGTCAGTTGGGCCGTACCCGGTCGCGCAGCAGGGCGATGACGCGTGCCGGGTCCTCGGGAGTGATGCACGGCTTCACCCAGCGACCCAGTTCGAGTATCAGCAGGGTCTGTTTGGTGGCCCGGCGTACGTCGCGCGGGAGCCGGTAACGCGGATTCAATGCCCCTACCAAGCGACGGTTGCCCTTCACCCAGCTCATCGGCTTGGCGCGGATGCCCCGAATCTTGTTGTAGGCAACGCGTTTTGGTACGGAAAGCAGAAAGTAATAGCGCCGGATGGTGATTCCGTCATCATCGAGCACCAGGCCGGCATCCTCGTACAGGGCTTCGGTCACGTCGATACCGTTTCACAGCCAGCGCAAACCGGTCAATGACAACCAGCGTCTTTCAGCTTTGCGCGCGGCGGTTCATCGCGCGCGCGGCCATGATCAACATGAACACGATGATCGTGCCGGCCACCGCCACGCCCACCCGCACGGGTAGTGCCTCGGCCGAGGACATCAGCCCCGCGGCGTCAACGTTGACTTGCCGGGCGGCCGAATCGATCGGCTTGGGAACCAATGAGGGATCGGGTTCGATCAGCGTGCCGACCTGGGTGCCCTGGGGGGTGCCGAAGCCGTAGTCCAAGAGGTGCGCCGCCTGTTCCCAGGGCGCGATCGGCTGCCGGGTGCCGTGCAACAGCACCGCCACCAGCCGCCGCCCGTTGTGGTTGGCGGCGCCCACGAAGGTCTGGCCGGCGTCGTCGGTGTACCCGGTCTTGCCGCCCAGCGCACCGGGGTAGTTGTAAAGCAGCTTGTTATCGTTTTCCAGCTGGTAGCCGGGGTGGTCGCCGTGTCCCGGGAAGTCGAAGTCGCGGGTCGCGACGATATTGGCGAACGTCGGGTTTTGCCAGGCGTACCGGTAGAAGAGGCCCAGATCGTAGGCCGACGTGCTCATGCCAGGCCCGTCCAGTCCCGACGGCGTCGCCGCCCGGGTGTCCTTGCCACCGAGCTTTGCAGCCAGCACGTTGATCTTCCCCAGCGCTTGCTCGATTCCGCCGAGCTGCATGGCCAACGCGTGCGCGGCGTCGTTGCCGGAGTGCATCAGCAACCCGTGCAGCAGCTGATTGACGGTGTAGGTTCCGCCGTCGTCGACGCCCACCTTGGTGCCCTCGGCGGCCGCATCGTCGGGAGTCCCGACGACGGACTTGTTGAGGGGCAGCGCGTTGAGGGAGGCCATCGCGACCAGGACCTTGATGACGCTGGCGGGGCGGTGCCGCCCGTGCGGGTCACGGGCGGCGATGATCGCGCCGCTGTCCAGATCCGCCACCAGCCAGGCCTCGGCGGAGACGTCGCCGGGCGGCGGTGGCGTGTTGGGGGCGGTGATGACGTCGCAGCTACTCAGTGCCTCGCCGCCGACCGGCTTCGGCGGGACCGGCAGTGGCAGCGGCGGGTCGCCGGCCGTCGGGACTTCCGAGGAGTCCACCGCCTTCGGCGTGGACACCTTGTACGGGCAACTCGGCGGCCCGGCATTGGGCCCCGGCCCGGGCTCGGCCCCGGCGGTCGCCAGACCCGGCCCCGCGACCAGGAAAGCCACAGCGACCAGGCATGATGCTGAACGTACGAAGCTCATCGTCTGTGCAGATTAGGCGATCGGCGGCCCGATCGCAGCGTGGCGCGCTGTGACTGATGAGGCGGAAGTTGTGATAATCCTGGCCCGGCGCGCCCCGCGCGCGAAAGTCGGGCAGAGTACAAGCGTGCGATCGGTGAAGGCGCTACTCAGTCAGGTGGAGAAGGCGACCCAGGTTAGGCGCCCGCGACTCGACGAGGTGTTGGCCGAGCTGACCCAGCATCGCGATGCGGCGTCAGACCCGGGTCTGCGCGCGGCACTCGACCGGCTGTGCGAGGTCGTGGCGCGGTTCCTGCGCAACCCGGGTCCGGGGCACAATGGCGACCTGCTGGTGGCAAGCGACGCCGTTAAACGCCGTCTGGCCTTGACTGAGCCAGCCCAGCCGGCCGGGCGCGCCGGCAAGTGGCGCTTCTGGGCATAAGCCGCTGTACAGCGGCTTATATCCGAGTGGTTGCCAGCTCGACATGAGCGACCGCCGCGAAGCTGATCGTGCTCATCCAGAGCTTGCCGGCCGCCTCGACCAGACCGGTGACCGCGCCAAAGTCCGGATGCTTGGTGCGCAGGCCGGCGATCGCCGCACCACTGTCGGGATCGAACGCGACCGCCCAGACCTCCGGCTTGATCTGCGGCTGCAGCCTTTCCGGCAATCGCCATGCCAACTTCCGGATGATCGGGGCCCGCGGCAGCATCCATTCCAAGGCGGTGTTCGCTTCGCTGACGAGGGCGGCCCAGATTCGGCCGTCGGCGCCGGTGGACAAGTTGTCGGGCATTCCGGGCAGGTGCACGGCCAACGGTGTCACCGATCCGGCTTGCGGTCCGGTCAGCCAGTACTTCGACAGCCGGCGGCCCTGCGTCTCGGCGAACACTAACGCCGATCCGTCGGCCGTCGGCGTCACCCCGTTGGCGAAGTACAGTCCGTCCACCAGCGTGCTGACTTCGCCGTCCGTGGCGAGCCGGAACAAGCCGCCGCGTCCGCGCGCCTCCACGATCGGGGCGGTGAAGTGCTCGAAATGAAAGTCGCTCGTCGACTCGGTGAAATAGATTGTGCCGTCGGCTGTTTCGGTGACGTTCGAGCAGAACTTGAGACGCCTGCCGGCGACGGATTCGACAAGCACGTTCAGGGCGCCGCTGACGGGATCGAGGGCGAGCAACCCGCGGTGGCTGTCGCAGATCAGGATCCGGCCGTCGCGGGCGACGTGCAGACCCAGAGGTCGTCCGCCGGTGTTGGCGATGGTGGTGGGCTGGCTGCTGCCGTCGGCGGCAAATCGCACGATGCGCCCGTCCTCCAAACCCGTCCACAGTTGGCCGGTCGTGTCGACGACGACATCTTCGGGCCCGTTCCCGGGAAGCGGGACGACGGTGACGTTCGGTGTCGGCATGTCCGGCAACGGGTCGACCGGCGGTGGCTGCCACCGAACCGGATTGATACGCGGCTTGCCGGCCATATTTACAGCCGCTGCTGGGATAGCACGCCGCGCACGATCGATTCGATGGTGTCGAACTCGGCCTGACCGCTGATCAGCGGCGGCGCCAGCTGGATGACGGAATCGCCGCGATCGTCGGTGCGGCAGTACAAGCCGGCTTCGAAGAGACCCGAAGACACCCGGCCCAGCAGCGCGCGGCGTTCCTCGTCGGTAAAGGTCTGGCGGGTCGCCTGGTCCTTGACCAGCTCGATGCCGAAGAAATACCCCTCGCCGCGGACGTCGCCGACGATGGGCAGGTCGTACAGCTTCTCCAGGGTGGCGCGCAGCGCGGGCGAGTGCTGTCGCACGCGGTCGTTGAGGCCCTCGCGCTCGAAGATGTCCAGGTTGACCAGCGCGACGGCCGTGGACACCGGGTGACCGCCAAAGGTATAGCCGTGCGGGAACATCGTGTCGCTGCGGTAAAACGGCTCGAACAACCGATCGCTAGCGATCATCGCGCCCAACGGTGAGTACCCCGACGTCAGGCCCTTCGCGCAGGTGATCATGTCGGGCACGTAGCCGAAATCGTCACAGGCGAACATCGATCCGATGCGGCCGAACGCGCAGATCACCTCGTCGGAAACCAGCAGCACGTCGTATTCGTCGCAGATCTCGCGAACCCGCTCGAAATAGCCGGGGGGCGGCGGGATGGAGCCGCCGGCGTTTTGCACCGGTTCCAGGAAAACTGCCGCGACGGTGTCCGGCCCCTCGAACTCGATGGCCTCGGCGATGCGGTCGGCGGCCCACTGCCCGAAAGCCTTGAGGTCGCTGTGGAACGGTTCGGGAGCGCGGTAGAAGTTCGTGTTGGGCACCCGGAAGCCGCCCGGCGTCACCGGTTCGAACGGCGCCTTGTACTTCGGCAGACCGGTGATCGCCAGCGCGCCCTGGGTGGTGCCGTGGTAGGCGACCGCGCGCGAAATCACCTTGTGCTTACCGGGTTTGCCGATGAGCTTGAAGTACTGCTTGGCGACCTTCCACGCGGTTTCGACAGCCTCGGTGCCGCCGGTGGTGAAGAACACCCGGTTCAGGTCTCCGGGGGCGTAGCGGGCCAGGCGTTCGGACAACTCAATCGCCGTCGGGGTGGCGTAGCCCCAGATCGGGAAGAACGCCAGCGTTTCGGCCTGCCGTGCGGCGGCCGCGGCGAGTTCGCTGCGGCCGTGCCCGACCTGCACCGTGAACAGCCCCGAGAGCCCGTCCAGGTAGCTCTTGCCGCGATCGTCGTAGATGGTGACACCCTCGCCGCGAACGATCACGGGCGCCGTGAATTCCGGGCCCTGCCGAGCGAAGTGCAACCACAGATTTCTCGTCATCGTCTCCGCGAGCCTAACGCTTTAGGCTGACAATATGACCACGCAGGTCACCGAATTCGAAGCTCTGCGGCCGCATCTCATGGCGGTCGCTTATCGCGTGACCGGGACCGTGGCCGACGCCGAGGACATCGTTCAGGAAGCCTGGCTGCGCTGGGACGCCCAGGACCGCTCGACGATCGCGGACCTGCGGGCTTGGCTGACCACCGTCGTCAGCCGCCTCGGTCTGGACCGGTTGCGGTCGGCGGCGCACCGCCACGAGGCCTACACGGGTAGCTGGTTGCCCGAACCGGTGGTGACCGGCTTCGGAGATGCTGATCCGTTGTCCGCAGTGGTGGCCCGCGAGGACGCGCGGTTCGCGGCGATGGTGGTGCTGGAACGGCTGTCACCCGATCAGCGTGTCGCATTCGTACTGCACGACGGATTTTCGCTGCCGTTCGCCGAAGTGGCCGACGTGCTGGGCATCAATGAGGCCGCGGCCCGTCAGTTGGCGTCCCGGGCCCGCAAAGCCGTCTCGGCCGACCCCGCGCCGATAGCCGATCCCAGCCACAATGAGGTGGTCGGCAAGTTGATGGCCGCGATCGCCGCCGGCGATCTGCAAGCCGTTGTCGCGCTGTTGCATCCCGACGTGACCTTGACCGGTGACGCGAATGGCAAGGCGCCCACGGCGATTAACGTGATCCACGGCGCAGACAAGGTGACCCGCTTCCTGTTCGGCCTCGCGCAACGCTACGGGCCGGCGATGTTCACCTCGTATCAGCTGGCGATGGTCAATGGCGAACTTGGCACCTACACGTCGGGCGTCGCTGCGAGGGACGGGTATCGAGAGATGATGCCAAGGATCATGGCCATCACCGTGCGGGATGGAAAGGTCTGTGCGCTATGGGATGTCGCCAACCCCGACAAATTCACCGGCTCTCCGCTGCGCAGCTGAGCCCGCGTGGGCGGCGAGCCCGACTCGCAATGCCCCGGCGGCCTCGCTGGCGGCCTCGGCGAAGCGGCCTCCGAGGCCGACGAAGTTGCAGTACGCGTGCGGCATGTCGGCCTGGCGGCTCAGTACCACCGGGACTCCGGCGGTTCGCAGTTTGTCCGCGTACGCCTCGCCATCGTCGCGGATCGGGTCGAAACCTGCGGTAGCGATGTAGGCGGGCGGCAGACCGGTGACGTCGCCGTGCAGCGGTGACAGGCGCGGATCGGTCAGATCGGTTCCCGGCGGTATGTAGTTGGCCAGTGCCCACTGCAAATTCTTTTCAGTGAAGGTCGAGCTGTGCGCGAACAGGTCGCGCGAGGGCCTGCGCGTGCTCGGGTCTATCAGCGGATACATCAGCAGCTGAAACGCCGGGATCGCGGTGCCGCGTCGAACCGTGTGCTGGGCGGCCACGGCGGCGAGATTGCCGCCGGCGCTGTCGCCCCCGATGGCGATGCGGTCGGCATCCGCGCTCAGTTCGGTGGCGTGGCGGTGTGCGTATTCGAATGCGGTGATTGCGTCTTCCACGGCGGCGGGGAACCGGTGCTCGGGTGCGCGTCGGTACTCGACCGACAGCACCCGCACACCAGCGTGGACCGCCAGATACCGGGCGACCGGATCGTGGCTAATTCGGGAGCCGACCGAGAAGCCGCCCCCGTGGTAGTAGACAAGCAGCCCAGACGGATCGGGTAGGGCCGCCGGGTTGTACAGCGTAGTCGGGATGTCGCCGTGGTCGGCCGGGATGACGACCTCCCGCACTGCGATTGGCATCGGCGATTCGTAGCTGATGATTCCCCCGAGGTCTTCATATCGCGTCCGGGCCGTATCGACGGGATCGGTGAAAACGTCTGAGCCAGAGAGGTTTTTGATTCTGAGCATGAGCTGCGCGTCGAGCGCGAGTTCCTGACCGTCTATTCGGAGAGGCGGCCCTGACAGCAACCTACGGACCGGCTTGGGCAACGCATTGACGGCGCGAATGGCGATGGCTTTGGCGCGAATGCTCGATGATGTCGTCACAGGCATATCCCCAGCGTGGGCTAATCCGGACGGGGGTGCTTGTACGGATCCGTCAGATCCGGGATGCGCGAACCGCTTGCGCGAAGTCGTGCGGGGGCGCCCCGGTCATTTCCCAGCACACCTTGTTGGCATGCGATCCGTCGGCAAACCCGGCCAGGTGCGCGGCGTCGGTGACGGAGCGACCGTCGAGGAGGTGTCCAACGGCGCTTACCAACCGTTCCCACCGAATCGCGGCCGACAACGAGACGCCGGTCTGCTGCTTACACAGCCGCCCAAGGTAATCGGGTGACAGCGCTACGGCTTCCGCGACCGAAGCCACGTCGAGATGGTGACCTGGCACTCGGCTTGACACCATTTCCATAGCCTGCCGTAGTTGCGGATGAACGGATTTCGGCTCCTGGGCTCCGCACAGCCCATCGACAAGAAACTCCGCTGCGGCCCGCGGGCCGTTGGCTTCCAGCGACGCGACCGTAGCCTCGGCCAGTTCTTTTCCGCCATTCACGATCCAGATACCTGGCTGCCGACCGAGGTCGTGAGCCAACATATTCAGCGTAACGCCCTGCGGAGTCTGCACTGCGAAATACAGCGTCAATGATCCGGAGTTCGAGTCTGACCGCACGGCGTGGCGTGCTCCGCTGGCGACCACGACCAGGCGGCACACGTCGTGAGTGTCACCGTCGTGAGTAACAGTTACCGGACCCTGCCCACCGACCGTGACCTGGACCGCGGGGTGATGGTGGAGGGCGAGATCAGAAAGCCCACCACCCGCGATGAGCAGCCCCGGCCGCACATCCCAGACGCGCATAAAACACTCTAGCGCCGCTGTGCGTCAGCCCAAGGGACCTGGCATGCATCACCGGAATTGAAGCCCTGCTCGGTCATGCCCAAGGCGGTGTTGATTCGTGCCCGCATGTTCTCCAGCCCGATCTGGTAGGTCAGCTCGATCACCCCGGCGTTGCCGAAGCGGTCCCGCAGGTCGGCGACCTGCTCGTCGGTGACGGTGTGCGGGTCGGTGGTCATCGCGTCGGCATAGCTGATGGCGGCGCGCTCGTCGTCGGTGAACGCGGGGGACGACGCGTAGTTGTCAATCTCCTTGAGCCGCTGGTCATCCAGTCCGTCCAGGCGCAGCAGCATCGACCCGAAATCGACGCACCAGGAGCAGCCGATCTTGCGTGCAGTCCACAACACCGCCAGCTCGCGCACGCTCGCCGGCAGCGACTTTGAGGCCCGTCGCGCCGCCTCTTCGTGCATGGCGTAGGTGAGCAGTAGACGCCGGTGGTGCGCGAAGACAGCCGCGGGCTCGGGAACCTCGCCGTAGCGACGTTTGGCAGCCCGATACATGGTGCGAGTCAGCAGGCCGACGCGTCGCGGGGATAGGGGCTCGATACGGGTTTTCTGTGTCATACCCATCAGACGAGACGGGCCGCCAAAGTGTGACCCCCGGGCGCGAGCGTGCGTGTTGGCACGGCGACACGCCGCAAACGGCGGCATTCTGCGCACGCTCGCGGCAAGGCGCCGCAGCTCAGCGCGAGAACAGCAGCGCGCGCTTGACCTCCTGAATGGCCTTGGTCACTTCGATACCGCGCGGACAGGATTCGGTGCAGTTGAACGTGGTTCGGCAGCGCCACACTCCGTCGACCTCGTTGAGGATGTCGAGGCGTTCGGCGGCGGCCTCGTCGCGGCTGTCGAAGATGAAGCGGTGCGCGTTGACGATCGCCGCGGGGCCGTAGTACTGGCCCTCGTGCCAGAACACCGGGCAGCTGGTGGTGCAGCACGCGCACAGGATGCACTTGGTGGTGTCGTCGTAGCGGGCGCGGTCGGTCGGGCTCTGAATCCGTTCGCGGGTAGGCGGATTGCCGCTGGTGATCAGGTACGGCTTGATCGCGCGGTAGGCGTCGAAGAAGGGCTCCATGTCGACCACCAGGTCCTTCTCCACGGCCAGCCCGCGGATCGGTTCGACCGTGACGGTCAGGGTCTTGCCCGTCTTTCCAGCCGGTAGCAGATCGCGCATCAGCACCTTGCAGGCCAGCCGGTTGACGCCGTTGATCCGCATCGCGTCCGACCCGCACACCCCGTGCGCGCAGGACCGCCGGAACGTCAACGTGCCGTCGAGGTAACCCTTGATGTAGATCAGCAGATTGAGCAGTCGGTCGCTAGGCAGACACGGCACCCGAAAGCTTTGCCACCCACCGGTTTCCGCGTAGGCGTCGGGCTGGTCCGGGTTGAACCGGGCGATCTTGACGGTCACCATCACCGCGCCGTCTGGGATCGGTGGCAAGGGTGGCTCTAACGTTTCGACCTCGGGTTCGGCAGACTCACTACTCATTAGTACTTCCGTTCCTTGGGTTCGTAGCGGGTCTGCACGACGGGCTTGAAGTCCAGCGCGATGTCGCTCAGCAGAGCGGTGCCCTGCTTGTAGGCCATGGTGTGGCGCATGTAGTTGACGTCGTCGCGGTTGGGGTAGTCCTCGCGGGCATGCCCGCCGCGGGATTCCTTGCGATTCAGCGCACCGACCACCGTGACTTCGGCCAGCTCCAACAAGAAGCCCAGCTCGATGGCCTCCAGCAAGTCGCTGTTGTAGCGCTTTCCCTTGTCGTGCACGGTGATCCGGGCATAGCGCTCCTTCAGAGCGTGGATATCGGTGAGCGCCTGCTTCAGCGTCTCCTCGGTGCGGAACACCGCGGCGTTGTTGTCCATCGACTGCTGCAGGGTGCCGCGGATATCGGCGACGCGTTCGTTGCCGTGCTCGGAGAGGATGTCGGCGACCCAGCCGATGACCATCGCCTCGGGATCCGGCGGCATGTCGACGAAGTCGTGGCCCCGCGCGTACGACGCCGCCGCGATACCGGCTCGCCGTCCGAAGACGTTGATGTCCAGCAGTGAGTTGGTGCCCAGCCGGTTGGCGCCGTGCACCGACACGCACGCGCACTCGCCGGCGGCGTACAGACCCGGCACGGTGGAAGTGTTGTTCCGCAACACTTGTCCGGTCACCGTGGTAGGGATACCGCCCATCACGTAGTGACAGGTCGGGTAGACCGGAACCAACTCCTTGACCGGGTCCACGCCCAGGTAGGTGCGGGCAAACTCAGTGATGTCGGGCAGCTTAGCCTCCAGTACGTCCTCACCGAGGTGGCGCACGTCGATGTAGACGTAGTCCTTGTGCGGTCCGGCGCCGCGGCCCTCTAGGACCTCGAGAACCATTGAGCGCGCGACGATGTCGCGCGGCGCCAGGTCGACGATCGTCGGGGCGTAGCGCTCCATGAACCGCTCGCCCTCGCCGTTGAGCAGCCGACCGCCCTCGCCGCGGACCGCCTCGGAGATCAAGATGCCCAGCCCAGCCAACCCAGTCGGGTGGAACTGATGAAACTCCATGTCCTCCAACGGAAGTCCCTTGCGGAACACAATGCCGATGCCGTCGCCCGTCAGCGTGTGCGCGTTGGACGTCGTCTTGTACATCCGGCCCGAGCCGCCGGTCGCGATCACCACCGCCTTGGCGTGAAAGACATGGATCTCGCCGGTGGCCAGTTCGTAGGCCACCACGCCGGTGGCCACCGGACCCGTCGGGGTCTGCGTCAAGACCAGGTCCAGCGCGTAGAACTCGTTGAAGAACTGCACGTCGTGCCTGACGCAGTTCTGGTACAGCGTCTGCAAGATCATGTGGCCGGTGCGGTCGGCGGCGTAGCAAGCCCGGCGCACCGGGGCCTTGCCGTGGTCGCGGGTGTGCCCGCCGAAGCGGCGTTGGTCGATGCGGCCCTCGGGGGTGCGGTTGAACGGCATCCCCATTTTCTCCAGGTCCAGCACCGCGTCGATGGCTTCCTTGCACATGATCTCCACCGCGTCCTGGTCGGCGAGATAGTCGCCGCCCTTGACGGTGTCGAAGGTGTGCCATTCCCAGTTGTCGTCCTCCACGTTGGCCAGCGCCGCGCACATCCCGCCTTGCGCGGCGCCCGTGTGACTGCGGGTGGGGTAGAGCTTGGTCAGCACGGCGGTGCGAACCCGCGGACCCGCCTCGACCGCGGCCCGCATCCCGGCGCCGCCCGCGCCGACGATGACCACGTCGTATCGGTGTTGGGAGATCACCGGTCAGCCTCCGATGTTGGGGTCGAAAGTCAACAGCACGTAGGTGCCCAGCACCAACGTGAACCCCATCGACAACAGCAGCAGGCTGTTGAGCCAGAACCGGGTGCTGTCCTTGCGGCTGTAGTCGTCGATGATGGTGCGCAGCCCGTTGCCGCCGTGCAGCTGCGCCAGCCACAGCAGCGCCAGATCCCAGAACTGCCAGAACGGCGACGCCCAGCGCTGCGCCACGTAGTTGAAGTCAATGCGGTACACGCCGTTGTCCCACATCAGCATGATGAACAGGTGCCCAATGGCCAGGACCACCAGCGCGACACCGGAGAAGCGCATGAACAGCCAGGCGAATTTCTCGAAGTTCGGGATGCCGGCGCGCCTGCGCGGTGAGCGGGGGTTGTCCAGGCTGGCCGGGCGGTCGTGGCTGCGCTGACGGACGGGGGCCGTTTCGCTTTTTCGGTATTGAGGCCCGAGTTGCAGGTCCGAGCTGCTCATCGCAAGTGCTCCCAGATGTGGATGCCGGTCACCACGCCGGCCGGGACCATGAGCAGCAGGAAGACGATGCCGACAATCAAGAACATCAGCCGCTGGTGGCGCGGGCCCTGCGACCAGAAGTCGATCAGGATGATCCGGATCCCGTTCATCGCGTGGAAAAGCACCGCGGCGATCAGGCCGTACTCCATCAAGCCGACGAGCGGGGTCTTGTAATCGCCCACCACCGCGTTGTAGGTCTGCGGGCTGACCCGCAGCATCGCGTTGTCCAGGACGTGGACGAACAGGAAGAAGAAGATCGTCGCGCCGCTGATGCGATGCAGCACCCAGGACCACATCCCGGGATCTCCGCGATACAGCGTGCGAGGTGGTCGTCGCTTGCGCGACGGTGTGGCAGGAGTCGGATCCACGGTTGTTGCCGTTATTCTCACCGCCTTCGTGAACGCCTGAAGCCAGGCAACCGAGCTTAACTTGGCGAGAATGCGCGCGGTACCAACCAACGGCGTTCCTGCACTGGTGTGTTGTCACCGGGTTAAGGTTGCGAGATGCCTGCTGAAACGCGTCAGGGCTAGCCGACATGTCGCCGATTATTGATTGGGATATGTTGCGGGACAAGGCGATTGAGGCCAGTGCCAGAGCCTACGCGCAGTACTCACACTTCCGGGTGGGGGCGGCCGCGTTGGTCGACGACGGTCGGGTGGTCACCGGATGCAATGTGGAGAACGTCTCATATGGCCTTGGTCTCTGTGCTGAGTGCGGGGTGGTGTGCGCGCTGTATTCGACCGGCGGCGGCCGGCTGGTGGCGCTGGCCTGCGTCGGCCCGAATGGTTCCGCGCTGATGCCCTGTGGGCGGTGCCGTCAGGTGCTGTTGGAGCACGGCGGCCCCGAGCTGCTGATCGACCATCCGGCCGGGCCGCGCCCGTTGAAAGACCTGCTGCCCGACGCCTTTGGTCCCGATGACATGGCTTCCAAGGCATAGGAGCCGTCTTGACCGACTTCGGGTTCGACGCGCCGACCGTGATCAGGACCAAGCGCGACGGCGGCCGGCTGTCCGGCGCCGCCATCGACTGGGTGATTGACGCCTACACCGGCGGCCGGGTGGCCGACGAACAGATGGCGGCGCTGTTGATGGCGATCTTTTGGCGGGGCATGGACCGCGACGAAATCGCCAGGTGGACAACCGCGATGCTGACCTCGGGTGAGCAGCTGGATTTTAGCGATCTGCCGTTCGTCACCGTCGACAAGCATTCCACCGGCGGGGTGGGCGACAAGACCACGTTGGCGTTGATACCCATCGTCGCTGCCTGCGGCGCGGTGGTGCCCAAAGCGTCCGGCCGCAGTTTGGGCCACACCGGCGGCACGCTGGACAAGTTGGAATCCATCGCGGGCTTCACCGTCGAGCTGTCCAAGCAGCGAGTGCGCGAGCAATTGGGCGACATCGGGGCGGCGATCTTCGCCGCGGGACAGCTGGCGCCCGCCGACAAGAAGCTGTACGCGCTGCGCGACATGACCGCGACGGTCGAGTCGCTGCCGCTGATCGCCAGCTCGATCATGAGCAAGAAGCTGGCCGAGGGCATCGGTGGGTTGGTGCTTGACGTCAAGGTCGGCGCCGGGGCCCTGCTGGAGTCCGAAGCGGCCAGTCGTGAACTCGCGCACACCATGGTCGAACTGGGCGCCGCGCATGGCGTGCCCACCCACGCACTCCTCACGGACATGAACAGCCCACTGGGCGCGACCGTCGGCAACGCGCTCGAGGTCGCCGAGGCCATCGACGTGCTGGCCGGAGGCGGGCCGCACGACGTGGTGGAACTGACGTTGCGGCTGGCCGAAACGATGCTCGAGCTGGCCGGCGTCGACGGCCGCGCTCCCGCTCAAACGCTGCGCGACGGCACCGCGATGGACCGATTTCGCCGGCTGGTCACCGCGCAGGGGGGCGACCTTTCGGTGCCGTTGCCAGTCGGTGCGTACTCGGAGAATGTGATCGCCTACCGTAACGGAACGATGGCCGATATCGACGCGATGGCCGTGGGCCTGGCAGCGTGGCGGCTCGGTGCGGGCCGGTCCCGCCCGGGCGAACAGGTGCAACCCGGCGCGGGCGTCCGGATCCACCGCCGGGCCGGCGAGCCGGTCGCGGCCGGCGAGGCGCTGTTCACCCTCTACACCGACACCCCGGAGCGCTTCGGCGCCGCGATGGCCGAACTGGACGGCGCGTGGAGCATCGGCGACACCCCGCCGGCCGCGAGACCGCTCATCATCGATCGGATCACCCAGTGACACCGGGGTCAGCGGGGTCACCGGGGTCATCGGGGACGCTGGACCTCGAGCAGATCCGCAAGGCGCCCAAGGCACTGCTGCACGATCACCTCGACGGCGGGCTGCGGCCGGCGACCGTGCTGGACATCGCCGGCCAGCTTGGTTACGACGGGCTGCCCGTCACGGAGGCCGACGAGCTGGCGACCTGGTTTCGCACCCAGTCACACAGTGGCTCGCTGGAGCGCTACCTGGAGCCGTTCTCGCACACCGTGGCCGTGATGCAGACGCCCGAGTCGCTGTATCGCGTCGCCTATGAATGCGTGGAGGACCTCGCCGCCGACTCGGTGGTGTATGCCGAGGTGCGGTTTGCCCCCGAGCTGCACATCAACCGCGGCATGTCCTTCGACGAGATCGTCGACGCCGTGCTGGTGGGTTTCGCGGCCGGCGAGCAGGCCTGCGCCGCCGCCGGCCGTCCGATCACGGTGCGCCTCCTGGTGACCGCGATGCGCCATGCCGCGGTGTCGCGGGAGATCGCCGAGCTGGCAATCCGGTTCCGGGACAAGGGCGTGGTCGGCTTCGACATCGCCGGTGCCGAGGCCGGCAACCCGCCGACGCGGCACCTGGACGCTTTCGAGTACATGCGGGACCACAACGCGCGCTTCACAATTCACGCCGGCGAGGCGTTCGGGTTGCCGTCCATTCACGAAGCCATCGCGTTCTGCGGCGCCGACCGACTCGGCCATGGGGTGCGCATCGTCGACGACATCGACATAGTCGAAGACGGCGTCAAGGGTAGAAGCATCCGGTTGGGCAGGCAGGCATCGATATTGCGGGACAAGCGAATTCCGCTCGAGCTGTGTCCCAGCTCGAACGTGCAGACCGGGGCGGTCAAAAGCATCGCCGAGCATCCGTTCGATCTGCTGGCCCGGGCACGCTTCCGGGTGACGGTCAACACCGACAACCGGTTGATGAGCGACACGACAATGAGCCGCGAAATGCACCGACTGGTCGAGGCGTTCGGCTACGGCTGGAGTGATCTCGAGCGGTTCACCATCAATGCGATGAAGTCGGCGTTCATTCCATTCGACGAGCGGCTGGCGATCATCGACGAGGTGATCAAGCCGCGGTACGCGGTGCTGATCGGTTAGCCCTCCGACGGGCCTTTCAGCTGTGCCACGGGCAGAGGTCGTGGATGGCGATCGTGACGACCTGCGTCGCCCGGACAGGGCCCAGCGCCGGATTGTCGCCCAAGAACTGGTTCGCCATCTCCTGTGGACTGAGGCCGCCGTCCATCAGGCCACACATGTCCAAGCCTTGATCCGCCGCCACCCGGTTACCCCTGGAGTCCAAGAGGCCGGCCGCGTCGATGTCTGCCACGAACGCACGCAGACCGCAGCCCGGAGTCGGCTGTGGTCCGGGCCCGTGGAAGCATCCCGGTGGCGGATCGGCGTTAGCGCCAGGCACGGCAGCCAAAGCTGCGACCGCCAGTACGGCGGCACCAACTCTCGCAACCTTTCGCGGCGCGTCGACAGCTGCCATATCCATGGCCCCCTAGCGAGGAACGAAGCGGTCAAATTGGCGGGCCGGCTATTCTCCGGCCCGCCGAAAACAGTAGACGTAGTCCGGTGAAATCGCCGGGCAATTTTGGAGAACTTCTGGCTACCGACGAGACGTCGCGCGCAGTGCTTCGAAACCCTGCGCCTCGCGCCTTCTGGCAGGGTTATAGCGGACGAGAGAGCAAAGTAGCGTCTCTACTGCTTCCGCTTTCGACCTAGAGCCACCGAGGGGGGCTTGCGGCAAGACCCGGATGGCGAAGCACGGAAGGTGAGGCAAACGTGTCGTCTCGAGGGTACGAAGACGAGTTGGAGTTAGAACAGAGCTACGTGGATGGGCTTTACGCGCGGCTCGACGCCGAGCGCGCGCGAGCCAAAGGCAGGTACCGCGCGGCGTTAGGGCAAGAGGGCGAGACGCTGGCGGATCGGGACGCCGAGGTGCGTGCGGTGGCCAAAGAGGTGAAGCGGCTGGACGTGGCGGACTACGGGCTGTGCTTCGGGCGGTTGGATGCCATTTCGGGCGAACGTTTCTACGTCGGCCGCATCGGACTGTTCGACGCGGAGAACGAGTATGAACCGTTGTTGCTTGATTGGCGGGCGCCGGCGGCGCGCCCCTTCTACGTCGCTACCGCCGCCAGCCCGGAGAACATGCACCGGCGGCGCCAGTTCCACACCCGCGATCGACGTGTGGTCGATTTCACCGACGAGATGTTCGGCCGCCCCGCTGCCGCAGAGCCGGGGGTCTCCGAAGATGCGGCCCTACTCGCAGCGGTCAACGCACCGCGCGGCGAGGGGATGCGTGACATCGTCGCGACGATCCAAGCCGAACAGGACGAGATCATCCGGCTCGATCACCCTGGGGTGCTGGTGATCGAGGGGGGGCCGGGTACCGGCAAGACGGTGGTGGCGCTACACCGCGTCGCGTACTTGCTGTACACCCAGCGGGAGCGGATCGAACGCCATGGTGTGCTGGTGATCGGACCCAACTCCGCGTTCCTCAAACACGTCGACCGGGTCCTACCGTCGTTGGGCGAGTCCAGCGTCGTGTTCATGACGGTCGGCGATCTGGTGCCCGGCCTGCACGTCACCGCCGAGGATGGCCCGCTCGCCGCGCGGCTCAAGGGCTCGCTGAAGATCCTGGATGTGCTCGCGGCGGCGATCGCCGATCGCCAGCGGCTGCCCGAACGACCGCTATTGATCGAACTTGCGGACGTCACGATGCGGATCGACGCCGAGACCGCCGAGTGGGCCAGGGAGGAAGCGCGCGCCAGCGGCCTGCCGCACAACCACGCCCGCGCGGTCTTCAGCGACATCGTCACCTGGGTGCTCACTGAGCGGGCGATAGGCCGGCTCGGCCGGGGCTGGCTGACCCGGGACGACCGGGCAGCCTGGGAGAAACTGCGGACGGACCTGCTCGACGAGCTCGCCGACAACGACCAGTTCACCGCCGCGCTCGACCGGCTCTGGCCCATACTTACCCCCGAAACGCTGTTGGCACCGCTTTTTGCGTCCCCCGAACGGCTGCATGCGGCAGGCGCCCACCAGGCCCTGTGCCGCGCCGACGGGGAGGCCTGGACGGTGTCGGACGTGCCGCTGCTCGATGAGCTGGTCGAACTGCTGGGCCGCGACAAGCAGGCCGACCAAACCGCCGAGCGGGAACGGAATCACGAGGCCGAGTACGCCGCCGGTGTGCTCAACCTCCTTGAAATTGCGAGCGAGGACTCGATGGACGACGAGGAGCAGTTGCGCGCTCAGCACATGATCTACGCCGAGGACCTGGCCGACCGCTTCCTGGAGCGCGACACCCGCGAACTCGCCGAACGCGCGGCTGCGGACCGCGATTGGACCTACCGGCACATCGTGGTCGACGAAGCCCAAGAACTCTCCGAAATGGACTGGCGGGTGCTGATGCGGCGCTGCCCGGGCAAATCCTTCACGATCGTCGGCGATCTCGCCCAACGCCGATCGGAGGCCGGCGCGACATCGTGGGGCGCGATGCTGGAGCCCTACGTGCCCGGCCGCTGGATCTACCGGCCGCTGTCGGTGAACTACCGCACCCCCGTGGAGATCATGAACGTCGCGGCTGCGCTGCTCGCCGAGTTCGCACCCGCGGTCCAGCCACCGGAGTCGGTCCGCGCGTGCGGTGTCCAGCCGTGGTCCAGGCAGGTCTCCGAAGACGAACTGCCCTCTGCCATCGAAGAATTCGTCCGACACGAAGCCGGCCGTGAAGGCACCAGCGTCGTGATCGGGCCGGCGGGTGTCCCGGGAGCTGTGGTACCGGCAGAGACGAAGGGCCTGGAGTTCGACGCCGTCCTGGTCGTGGATCCGCAACGCATCCTCGCCAGCGGCCCGCGCGGCGCGGCCGAACTCTATGTAGCCCTCACCCGCGCCACGCAACGCCTTGGCGTCCTGCACCGGGAACCGTTGCCGCAGGCGCTTGCGGGCCTCGCCGAACACGCAGCCGCCCACTGGTAGCGACTGCCCTAATCACGCGAGTGATCTGCCACCTGACCGGTAATGGGTAAACACGACCCCAACTTGACGGCGGGCCGCCCGGCCATAGGTTGGTGGGGTGAAGTTGCCCCTGCTGGGACCCGTGTCGCTCACGGGCTTCCAGAACGCCTGGTTCTTCTTATTCCTGTTGGCCGTGCTGCTGGTCACGGGAATCTACGTCGCGCTGCAGTATGCCCGCCGTCGGCGGGTGCTGCGGTTCGCCAACATGGAGGTGCTGGCGCGCGTTGCGCCGGCCAGTTCCGGCCGGTGGCGGCATGTGCCGACGATTCTGCTGGTGACGTCGCTGGTGCTGCTGACCACGGCAATGGCCGGCCCGACGTCGGACATCCGGATTCCGCTCAATCGCGCGGTGGTGATGCTGGTCATCGACGTCTCCGAGTCGATGGCCTCCAATGACGTGCCGCCCAACCGGCTGGCCGCCGCGCAGGAGGCCGGCAAGCAATTCGCCGACCAGCTGACGCCGGCGATCAACCTCGGGCTGGTGGAATTTGCCGCCAACGCCACGCTGCTGGTGCCTCCGACGACCAATCGGGGTGCCGTGAAGTCGGCGATCGACGGCCTGCTGCCGCTGCCGAAAACCGCGACGGGGGAAGGCATCTTCACTGCGCTGCAGGCCATCGCCACCGTCGGCGCGGTGATGGGCGGCGGCGAAGGGCCGCCACCCGCGCGCATCGTGCTGGAATCCGACGGCGCCGAGAACGTGCCGCTGGACCCTAACGCGCCCCAGGGGGCCTTCACCGCGGCCCGGGCCGCCAAGTCCGAGGGCGTGCAGATATCGACCATCTCCTTCGGGACGCCCTACGGCACCGTGGTTTACAACGGCGCCACCATTCCGGTTCCGGTCGACGACCAGACCTTGCAGAAGATCTGCGAGATCACCGATGGTCAGTCGTTCCACGCCGACAGCCTGGAATCCCTCAAGGACGTCTATACGACCCTGCAGAAGCAGATCGGCTACGAAACCGTGCGAGGCGACGCCAGCGCCGCCTGGATGCTGCTCGGTGCGGTCGTCCTGGCCGGCGCCGTCCTGGCCGGTCTGGTTCTCAACCGCAGGCTGCCCGCCTGAAGCCTCGATCGATCGCTAGGTCGGCAGCCGCCGATTGATCAACAGCGCCAATGCCGTCGCGATGATCGCGACGACGACGCCGAGGCGCAGCCACCCCGCACTCCCGGGCCCCGGGACGATGCGATACCCGATCTCGTTCTCGATGGCGTTGTAGCTCTTGTTGAGTTCTTCGATGTTGGTCGCGGCGTAAGACTTCCCGCCCGACAGCCTGGCGACGGTCTTCATCTGGTCCGCCGACACCGGGACGGCGACGCGTTGCCCGTCCATGACGATGTCGCCATTCTGGGTGCCGAAGGCGATCGTCGAGATCGGCACTCCGTGGTCCTTGGCCAGGCGCGCCGCGGTGAAGACGCCGTCATGCGGGTCGTTGGGGTCCGTGGGCCGGTTTTCGCCACCGTCGGATAACAGCACGATGCGGGCCGGAGGCGGGGTGTCCCCACCGGCCACGGCGGTCGCTTCGATCGCGTGCAGGGCGGTGAAGATGGCCTCACCGGTCGCCGTGCCGTCGCCGAATTGCAGATTCTTCAACGCCTCGAGCGTCGCCTGGTGCTGCGGTGTCGGGGGAACCAGCAGGTAGGGCGTGCCCGCGAAACCGACCAGGCCGAGATTGATGCCCGGCGTCAGCTGCTTGGCGAACTGGCCCGCCGCCTCCTCGGCGGCCTTGAGCCGGCTGGGCTCGACATCGGTGGAGCGCATGGAATTCGACATGTCGATCACCAGCATGATGACGGCGCGGTTGCGCGGGATGCGCATGTCGTGGGTGGGTGTGGCCAGCGCCACGGTCAACAGGACCAGGGCGAGCAGTGACACCGCGATCGGAAGGTGCCGCCACGGTGACTGCGGCACCGCGTCGTCGGTGTACCGGCGCAGGCGTCGGCGGCGCCGCCGCTGGACGACGACGTAAACCGCGAGCAGCGCCAGCGGCGCCACAGCGAACAGCAGCATGCCCGGGCGTTGGAACCCATACAGCGGTAAGGGGCCGATTCCGGGAAGCGACACTGGGTTCACCTTCCCGTTTTTGCTGCCCTTGTTTGCCAGCCCAGGAAGGCCGGCGCGGACGCTGCCGCCAGTAAAGAGGAGTCTTGGTGGTCCGTCAAACGTGCCCGGTCGGGCGCCTACTCACGCCGCAGGCGCGACTCCACGAACCGTTCCAGCTGCTCCCACTCCTGCACCGCCGCCGAATATGGCGCCGAGGGCTTGCTGACCGAGTCGGGTTGCAGCACCGAAGCCACCAGCTTGCCCAGCGGCCGGCCCGCTTCGAGCGCCTTGTCGACGGTGCTCTCCTCGGAGTAGTCGCCGATATCGCGGAGTAGCTCGACGGCCAGCTCGAGCTGGTCTTGATCCACGGCGTCGGGCCCGTCGGCGAAATCGTCGCCCAGCCCGCTCAGCACGTAGATGTTGTCGTCGGTGATGTCGACGGACAGCGAGCCGTCGGTGGCGGCGGTACGGATGTCGTCGTAGGTGCTCAGATCGGACAAGTCGTGGTCGTGTTCGTCGGCGAGGTAGCGCGCCAGCGCCCGTTCGGAGCTGAATACGCTGATCCGGCCGTTGCGGCCCAGGAAGATCGGGCTGTCGTCGAGGTAGCAGCGCAGCGTGTAGAAGGTGCCGGAGTCGGTCATGATCCGGATCGGGTCGATGCCCACCTGCTGCCAGAAGTTCTCTTCGCTGCCCAGCACGACGGTGTCGCCCTCGGCGCGGACCTCGTCTTCGTCGGCGTCTTCGGCATCGCCGTCTTCGTCTTCTTCTTCGTCATCTTCGCCAGGGGCCTCATCTTCGGGCTCTACGGCGGCTGCACTGGCTTCTTCGTCTTCGCCCTCGTCGGCATCTTCGGGCTCTTCGGGTTCTTCGCGCTCCTCGGCCAGCTCGTCGGCGGCCTTGGCCGAAGCATCGGCGTCGACGTCGGGTGTGCTGATGATCTCCTCGATTGCGCTGAGCACGTCGTCCCAGCTTCGCCCGATGATCGTGGCGATCGAATTCCAGCGTTTCTGGCCGGCCTTGCCGGTGAAGTGGTCGACGCCGCCGGACACCGTGCCCAGGTCGGGGTTGCCGTTGAAGAACTTCGACACCGCCGCCAGTTCACACACCGAACCGATCGAGGACACGATCGCCAGCGCGGCCGCCAGCGTGTTCACCGATTCCTCGGTCGGCTTCTCGGCGACCAGCTCCTCGACGGCGATGAGATCGAACTGCTTGTCTTCCGCGGGATCGAACGAGTGTGCGTGGGCCGCCGTCAGGTCGTCCCAGCCCGGGTGGTCGACGAGATCGTTGTCGGAATCGGCGCGGACGAATGCCACCAGGTCAGCAACGGTCTCAAAGCCGTACAGGTCCTCGTCTTTGCCCAGGAACGCCTCCCATTCGTCGCCGGCATCGCGCCAGCGAGGCGCCCACACGGTGTAGCGGTCACCAGCGGACAGGCTCAGGCGGATGGGTACGAGGTCGGCCATGCGGCACAGAATAGCGACGGCTTGGCCCCGGCGACGATGCGGTCCGTGTAGCCGACCGCGGAGGAGCGGGGCAATTGAATTGCGAGCTGCCCGGCCCGATAGCGGTTAGGCGGTCCAAATGCTGGCGATGGCAGGGGCCATCGCGGCATTGCCGGTCTTGGGGAGTCCGTACATCTGCTCCAGCGTGGACAGCACGTTGTAGTGGCTGATTTGTTCGCTGTAGCTGCCGGGCTGCACGTGCGCGCCGTAGATCACCGTCGGGATCTGGTTGCGGGGGCCGTCGTCGTCCTCGTCCCAGGTCAGGATCAGCAGGCTGTTGTTCGCGCGCGCCCAGTTGGCATATCCGGTGAGCTGTCGGTTCAGCCATGCGTCACCCGCGGCGATCGAGCCGTCGTGCATGTTGTTCTCGTTGTTGGGGATGACGAACGACACGGTCGGCAAGTTCGCATAATTCGCGGTCGGAAAGGCCGAGAACGGCACCGAGTTCGCCGGTGGCACATTGGTGAAGTTCGTCCACGGCACGTGTTTGCGCGCGTACTTGCCCGCGCTGCAGACGGGTGACCCGACGGCCGGCAGGTCTTCGGCGTAGCCGCCGAATGTGTAACCGGCAGCGAGCAATTCGGAAGCAAGGTTGGGCGCGGCACCGGCGTTGACCGGGCAGGTGTCCTTCGTGACGCCAAATGTGTCGCCCGCGAACAGCGCCAGGTAGTTCGGCTCACTGGGATGCGTCTCGGCGAACGACTGCGTCATCAGCGCGCCGCCGGCGGCCAGCGCGTTGATGAAGGGCGCCGACTTATTGCCGATGATGTTGCCGCGGTTCTCCTCCACGACGATCACCACGTGCGCGGGGGTAGGCAGGGTAGCCGCGACCAAGCCCACGCGTGGGGCGACCGGCAGCACCGCCGCGGCCACCAGCACCGCTCCCAAGGCCTTCAAGGCTCGCACGCGGCGAGCATATGGCGCCCATCGGCCAGGGATGTGACGCACTCATGCGTGTCAGCGGATCTACTTCCGATTGTTATATAGGGTCAGCCCGTGGATGTGACTGTCGTCGACCACCCCCTGGCGGCCGCGCGGCTGACCGTGCTGCGTGACGAACGCACCGACAATGCGACCTTCCGTGCGGCGTTGCGGGAACTGACGTCGATGCTGGTGTATGAGGCCACCCGGGAAGCGCCTAGCGAGGTCGTCTCGATCCGCACTCCGCTGGCGCCGACGACGGGGTCGCGGCTGGCCAAGCCGCCGCTGCTGGTTCCCGTGCTGCGTGCCGGACTCGGCATGGTCTACGAGGCGAATGCCGCGATACCGGAGTCCCGGGTCGGATTCGTCGGCGTGGCCCGCGACGAGGAGACCGCGCAGCCGATGCCGTACCTGGAATCGCTGCCCGATGACCTGAGCGATCAGTCGGTGATGGTGCTGGACCCCATGGTGGCCACCGGTGGGTCGATCACGTACACCATCGGGCTGTTGCTGCGCCGCGGCGCGACCGACATCACCGTGCTCTGTGTGGTGGCGGCACCGGAAGGCCTTGCAGCACTTGAGAAGACGGCTCCGCAGGTGCGAGTGTTTACGGCGGCCGTCGACGACGGCCTCAACGAGATCTCCTACATAGTGCCGGGTCTCGGCGACGCCGGCGACCGCCAGTTCGGACCTCGCTGACTACCAGCGCTGGACGTCGGACACCAGCCCTTCGCGCAGCGCTTGGGCCCGTTCCCGGGCGGGTCCCAGCTCACCGGTCACCACTTGGCGAACTTCCATGTAGCACTTGAGCTTTGGCTCGGTACCCGACGGCCGCACCACCACCCTGACCGAGGTGTCGTCGTCGCCGCCGGTGAAGATCAGCGCGTCGGTGATGTCGGTGGTGGTGACGGTGAATCCGGCCAGGCGCTCCGGTGGGGCCTTCCGCAGCCGGCGCATCAGGTCGGCGGCCTCTTGCGCGTCGGCGACCCGACGCGACACGGCGGCGACTTCGTGCACGCCATGTCGGCGCGCGAGCTCGTCCAGCGCCTCGGGCACCGAACGGCCCTGCTCTTTGAGTGCGGCCACCAGATCGCAGATCAGGACCGCGGCGCTGATGCCGTCCTTGTCGCGCACGGCGGCGGGGTCCACGCAATGCCCAATCGCTTCCTCGTAGGCGTAGACCAGCGTGCCGGGCAGGTCCTCGTCGGCGCGCGCCAGCCATTTGAAGCCGGTGAGGGTCTCGACGTGCGTTGCGCCGTGGCGTGCCGCGATCGCTGCCAGCATGCGCGACGATACCACCGTGCTGGCGACCACGGGATTCCCCGTAACGTTCTGCGATAAGATGTAATCGCCTAGCAGCCAACCAGTTTCGTCACCGGACAGCATGCGCCATCCCGTCGTGCTGGGTATGCCGACCGCGCATCGGTCGGCGTCGGGATCCAGCGCGATCGCGACGTCGGCCCCGACGTCCGCGGCCAGCGTGAGCAGCGCGTCGGTGGCTCCCGGCTCCTCGGGGTTCGGGAAGGCGACAGTGGGGAAGTCGGGATCGGGCGCGAACTGGGCCCCGACGCTGTGCACAGAAGCAAAGCCGGCGCGGCGCAGCGTCTCGACGGCCACCGCGCCGCCCACCCCGTGCAGCGGTGTCAGCGCAATGCGCACCGAACCTGCGCAGCGCCGCACCCCGGCCGCGCGCTCGATGTAGCGCTCGATCAGGTTGCGGTCGGCGGACTCGACGGGTGAACGGGCGATCTCGTCAGCGAAAGGTGCTGCAGCCATTGCGGTTTCGATCGCGAGGTCGGTGGGGGAGATGATCTGAGTGCCGCCGTCGAAATAGACTTTGTAGCCGTTGTCGGTCGGCGGATTGTGCGACGCCGTGATCTGTATGCCCGCCGCCGCGCCAGTGTGACGGACGGCGAAGGCGACCACCGGCGTGGGCACCGGGCCGGACAGCAACAGCACCGAAAAACGATCGGCAGCAAGCACTTCAGCCGTCGCGGTGGCAAAGACCGCTGAGCCGTGCCGAGCGTCGCGCCCGACAATGACCAGCGCGCCCGCTCGATTCCCGAGCACCTGCGCCACCGCCCACGTCGCACGCAGCACCACCGCGAGGTTCATCGCGTCCGGTCCGCCGCGCACCGGTCCGCGCAATCCCGCTGTGCCGAACGCGAGCGGACGGGCAAATCGGGTCAAGAGTTCCTTCGGCTCACATGCGGCGAGTTCGGCGGCGGTCTGCGGATCGGGATCGTGCGCGATCCACTCCTCGGGGGTCACGGCGTCTCTAAGTCAGGGCCGGGGCAATTGTTCGATGATCGCGGCCAGCAGAGTGCCGATCCGCGCCGCCGACGCGGCCCCGACCGCCAGGACGTCGACGTGGCTCAGCGGCTCGCCGGTGATGCCCGCGGCCAGGTTCGTCACCAGCGATACGCCCAGCACCTCCGCGCCGGCGGCCCGGGCGGCGATGGTCTCGTGCACCGTCGACATGCCCACCAGGTCGGCACCCAGCACGCGCAGCATGCCGATCTCGGCCGGCGTCTCGTAGTGCGGGCCCGGCAGCCCGGCGTAGACGCCCTCGGCCAGTTCCGGGTCGAGGGCGCGGGCGAGCTGGCGAAGCCGCGGTGCGTAGGCGTCGGTCATGTCGACGAACTGCGGGCCGATCAGCGGCGAACGCGCAGTCAGGTTCAGGTGGTCGCTGATCAGCACCGGCTGGCCGACGGCCAGGTCCGGGCGCAGCGCACCGGCCGCGTTGGTGAGCACGACGACGCGTGCGCCGGCCGCGCAGGCCGCCCGTATCGGGTGCACGATGTGCGTGAGGTCATGCCCCTCGTAGGCATGCACGCGACCGACCAGCACCAGGACGCGATGCTCGCCGATGCGCACCGACAGCAAGTCACCCGTATGCCCGACGGCGGTGGGCGGTGAGAAGCCTGGCAGGTCGGCCTGGGGCAGCACGACGTTCGGGGCGCCGAACGCCGCGACCGCCGGGGACCATCCCGATCCGAGGACGATCGCGGCGTCGTGCGCACTGACGCTTGTGCGTTCAGCGATGACGTGTGCGGCCTGCCGGGCGAGTTCGTCGGGGGTGGGCAGGGTTTCGGCCACAGTGGGCGAGCTTAGCCCCGCATGTGCCAAGATCTGCCGCATGGGTTTTGCTCGGTGGCTGGTTGCTGTCGCTCTCGCTGTCGCCATGTCGGTGGCCACGATCACGTGCGGTCCTGCGCCAAGGGCACGGGCCGACTGTCCCGACGTCCAACTCATCTTCGCCCGCGGTACGGCCGAGCCGCCGGGCATGGGTGCGGTGGGCGATGCACTGTTCGCCGCGCTGCAGCCCGCGCTCGGCTCGCGCACCGTCGAGGCGTATCCGGTGAACTATCCGGCCAGCTATAACTTTCTGACCACCGGCGACGCCGCCAACGACGCACGCGATCACATCGCGCAGATGACCGACCAGTGCCCGGGTACCCGGCTGGTGCTCGGCGGCTTCTCGCAGGGCGCCGCCGCGATGTCGATGCTGGCGGGGGTGCCGCCGCTGGGCAACACGATCGGTAACTTCGGGTCGGCGCCCGGGCTGGATCCCGGGCTGGCCGGCAAGGTCGCGGCGGTGGCGGTGTTCGGCAACCCGGGCAACCGGTTCAACACGCCCCTGTCGTCCACGGGCCTGTTCTCCGGCCGCGCCATCGACCTGTGCAGCCCCGGTGATCCGGTCTGCGTCGTCGGCGGTCGTGACCGTGATGCACACCATGACTACGAAACGCCGCCCTATCCCGGCCAGGCGGCGGGATTCATCGCGGGACTGGCGTAGCCCGGCCGCCGCGCCTCGATGAGATACTGCGAATATGCCTGTCGCCAATCCACTCGACATCGTCGAAGATGTGGTGCGGCGGCGTGGCAGCGACCTGGTCGAGCTGTCCCACGCCATCCACGCCGAGCCTGAGCTGGCGTTTGACGAACACCGCAGCTGTGCCAAGGCGCAGGTGCTGGTGGCCGAGCGCGGTTTTGAGATCACCGCGCCCGCCGCGGGCTTGGACACCGCCTTCCGCGCCGATTTCGGCAGCGGACCCCTCGTCGTCGGGATCTGTGCCGAATACGACGCTTTGCCCGAGATCGGCCACGCGTGCGGCCACAACATCATCGCCGCGTCCGCGGTGGGCACCGCGCTGGCGCTGTCCGAGGTGGCCGACGCCCTCGGCCTACGGGTTTCGCTGCTGGGAACTCCCGCCGAGGAAGCCGGCGGCGGCAAGGCACTGATGCTGCAGGCCGGAACGTTCGATGACGTCGCCGTGGCGGTGATGGTGCATCCCGGCCCGACCGACATCGCGGGCGCCCGCTCGCTGGCGCTCTCCGAAGCGATCGTGCACTACCTGGGCAAGGAGTCGCACGCGGCCGTGGCGCCGTTTCTGGGACTCAACGCCGCCGACGCCGTAACGATCGCTCAGGTGGCCATCGGGTTGCTGCGGCAGCAACTGGCGCCGGGGCAGATGACGCACGGCATCGTCACCGACGGCGGGCAGGCGGTCAACGTCATCCCCGGGCACGCGTCGTTGCAATACGCCATGCGGGCGCACGAATCGGACTCACTGCGGGAGCTGGAGGGCAGGATGTTCGCCTGCTTCGCCGCGGGTGCGCTGGCGGCGGGCTGCGAATATGAAATTGACAACCCGGCGCCGGCCTACGACGAACTCAAGCCCGACGCCTGGCTCGCCGACGTCTTCCGCGACGAGATGCGCCGACTCGGCCGTGAGCCGGTGACGCCCGAGATCGAGGCCGCGCTGCCCATGGGCAGCACCGACATGGGCAACGTGACTCAGGTGCTGCCGGGGATTCATCCGGTGATCGGTGTCGACGCCGGCGGTGCCACGGTGCACCAGCGCGCCTTCGCCGCCGCGGCCGCGGGGCCGAGCGCCGACCGCGCCGTCGTCGACGGCGCGATCATGCTGGCGCGCACGGTCGTGCAGCTCGCGCAGAACCCGGCCGAGCGGGACCGGGTGCTGGCGGCGCAGCAGCTCAGGGCCAGCAGCGATCACACCGGGCGCAGCGGGTCGCGACCATCTGCTAGTGGGGCGACCGGATGAGTCTGTCCACTCTTGCTGGTGCCGCCGATTCCTGGCTTGCCGCGCACTACGACGACCTGGTCGGCTGGCGGCGCCACATCCACCGCTACCCGGAATTGGGCCGTCAGGAGTACGCCACCACGCAGTTCGTCGCCGAGCGGCTGGCCGACGCCGGGCTCAACCCGAAGGTGCTGCCCGGCGGAACCGGTCTGGTGTGTGATTTCGGTCCCGAGCACCAGCCGAGGATCGCGCTGCGCGCCGACATGGACGCACTGCCGATGGCCGAGCGGACCGGCGCGCCCTACGAATCGACGATGCCCAACGTCGCGCACGCCTGTGGGCATGACGCGCACACCGCGGTCCTGCTCGGAACGGCGCTGGCCCTAGCGTCGGCACCCGAGCTGCCCGTCGGGGTGCGGCTGATCTTCCAGGCCGCCGAAGAGCTGATGCCCGGCGGCGCGATCGACGCCATCGCGGCCGGTGCGATCACCGGGGTGTCGCGGATCTTCGCCCTGCACTGCGATCCGCGGCTCGAGGTCGGCAAGGTCGCGGTGCGCCTGGGCCCCATCACCTCGGCGGCCGACCAGATCGAGATCCACCTGCATTCGCCGGGCGGGCACACGTCGCGTCCCCATCTGACCGCCGACCTGGTCTACGCGTTGGGCACGCTGATCACCGGGGTGCCCGGCGTGCTGTCGCGGCGCATCGACCCGCGCAACAACACCGTGCTGGTGTGGGGCGCCGTCAATGCCGGTGTGGCGCCCAATGCGATTCCGCAAACCGGTGTGCTGGCCGGCACGGTGCGCACCGCCAGCCGGCATACCTGGGTCGAACTCGAAGGCATGATCCGCGAGGTCGTCGCGGGCCTGCTGTCGCCGCTGGCGATCGAACACACCCTGCAATACCGGCGCGGCGTGCCGCCGGTGGTCAACGAGGACGTCTCGACCCGCATCCTCACTCACGCGATCGAAGCCGTCGGGCCCGATGCGCTCGCCGACACCCGGCAGTCCGGCGGTGGCGAAGACTTCTCCTGGTACCTCGAGGAGATCCCGGGCGCGATGGCGCGCTTGGGCGTGTGGTCGGGCCAAGGCCCGCAGTTGGACCTGCATCAGCCGACCTTCGACCTCGACGAGCGCGCGCTGGGAGTCGGTGTGCGCGTGCTGGTCAACATCATCGAGCAGGCCAGCCTGCTTTAACCGCGAGCGTGCGTGTTTGTGCACGACACGCCGGTCCCAGCTGGCAATCTGCGCACGTTCGGCAAGGGTGAATTGTGGGTGCGGCGCGGCGCGCCGACGATACCCGGCGTGAATGCGGACCTCGACCGATTGCTCGATACGCAGGGCGGCGTCGTGACCTCCGCCCAGGCGCTGACGTGTCTCACCCGACGCAGTCTGGAAGCAGACTTGAAATGTGGTGTGCTGCAGCAGGTTTGGTACGGCATCTACGGACGCGGAGAGCTGACCGACGCGCTACGACTGCGCGGTCTGGATTTGGCAACGGGGACGACGATCGCGGCGTGCCTGAGCACCGCGGCGGCTAGCTACGGCTTCGACACCGAACTTGATAGACGACTGCACGTGCTCAATCCCGTCGGGCAACAGTTGCGACCTGCCCGCGGCCTGGTCGTGCATCGGCGCGAAGGCGCGCCGCTGACGGTGGTCGGCGGACGGCCGACCACCACTCCCGCGTGGACGGCGATCGAGGTGGCGCGGGGGCTTCGGCGGGGCCGTGCTCTCGCGACACTGGACGCCGCTCTGCGCAGCGGTACGTGCGACCGCGGTGAACTGCGGCGCGTGCTCAAGCAGCAGGCTCGGCGGCGCGGGGTCGTCGCGGCACGGGAGTTGCTCGAGTTGGCCTCCCCGCTGGCCGAGTCGCCGATGGAGAGTGAGGCGCGCCTGGTCATGATCGACGGTGGACTGCCGCCGCCAACCCTGCAGTACGAGGTCGTCGACCTCAACGGCGAGACCTGGCGATTTGATTTCGCCTGGCCCGAGTACCGCGTCGCGGCGGAATACGACGGTGTCGACTGGCACAGCGGACCGGCGGCGTTCCACCGCGACCGTCGTCGCGGCGCTGCGGTGCAGGATCTGGGCTGGGTGGTCGTGCCGATCGTCGCCGAGGACGTCAGGTACCGGCCCGTCGAACTTGTTACTCGGATCGAGCGGCGCCTGCAGCGGGCCGCGTGAGCGTGCGCAGAATGCCAGCCTCGGCGGCGTGTCGGCGTACAGGCACGCACGCTCGCGACCGTCGGCCTTAGGCCGGCGTGCCCGGGCCGATGTTGCGGGCCGGGCGGGTGCGGATGTCGTGGACGTAATCGTTTGGCGCGCCGGCGATTTCGGCCGCGTCGGCCATGACCCCGAGATAGCGCGCCGACGGCAGGCCGCCCTCCCAGGCGTCGAGCACGTACAGCCATGCCAGCACGGGATCGATGTCGGTGTCCGAGGACAACCGCTGCACCCGGCAGCGGATCTTCTTGTGCACGCCGAACTCGGAGCCCTCCCACTGGTCGAGGTTCATCTCGTCGGCCGGCGTCATGTCGTAGAGCACGACGAACACCCGCGATCCGGGATCCTCGACGACGGTGGCCAGCGCCCCCTCCCACCCGAAGTCCTCGCCGCCGAACGTCAGCCGCCACCCCGGTAGCCAGCCGGTTCCCGCCATCGGTGAATGCGGTGCGCGCTGCTGCATCTGCTCGGGATGCATGTTCGATCCGTAGGCGGCGTAGAGCGGCACGGGGAAAGCTTAGACAACGCCCGCGCAATGCGGCGCGCCTGCATGTTCGTCGTTCCGCGGCTAGGTTATGGCTGTGGTGACCCGCATCGTGATCATCGGTGGCGGACCGGCCGGTTACGAAGCCGCGCTGGTGGCCGCCACCTCGCACCCCGGCTCAGTCGATATCACCGTGATCGACTCCGAAGGCATCGGCGGGGCGGCCGTGCTGGACGACTGCGTGCCGTCCAAGACGTTCATCGCCTCCACCTGGTTGCGTACCGAGCTGCGCCGGGCGCCGCGGCTGGGCTTCGACATCGATATCGACGACGCCAAGATCTCGCTTCCCCGGATTCATGCCCGGGTGAAGCTGCTGGCCACCCAGCAGTCGGCCGACATCACCGCGCAGCTGCTGGCCGAGGGTGTGCACGTGGTCGCGGGCCGCGGCGAGTTGATCGACCCAACCCCCGGAATGGCCCGCCACCGCATCAAAGCGACCGCCCCCGACGGCTCCACCGGCGAATACGAGGCCGACGTGGTGTTGATCGCCACCGGCGCCAGCCCCCGGATCATGCCGACGGCCCAGCCCGACGGCGAACGCATACTGACCTGGCGCCAGCTCTACGACCTGGAGGCGTTGCCCGAGCACCTGATCGTCGTGGGCTCCGGGGTCACCGGCGCCGAGTTCGTGCACGCCTACACCGAACTCGGCGTGCAGGTGTCGGTGGCGGCCAGCCGGGACCGCGTGCTGCCGTACGAGGACCTCGACGCCGCACTGGTGTTGGAAGAGTCGTTCGCCGAACGCGGCGTCCAACTGTTCAAGCACGCCCGCGCCGAATCGGTCACCCGCACCGAAGACGGCGTGCTGGTGACGATGACCGACGGCCGCACCGTCGAGGGCAGCCACGCCCTGATCACCATCGGGTCGGTACCCAACACCAGCGGCCTCGGCCTGGAACGGGTCGGCATCGCGCTGGGCGACGGTGACTACCTGAAGGTGGACCGGGTGTCGCGCACCTCGGTGCCCGGAATCTATGCCGCGGGCGATTGCACCGGCCTGCTGTTGCTGGCCTCGGTCGCGGCCATGCAGGGCCGGATCGCTATGTATCACGCGCTGGGCGAGGGCGTCAGCCCGATCCGGCTGCGCACGGTCGCGGCGACGGTGTTCACCAGGCCCGAGATCGCCGCCGTCGGAGTGCCGCAATCGATGATCGACGACGGCTCGGTGCAGGCCCGGACCATCATGCTGCCGTTGCGGACCAACGCCCGGGCCAAAATGTCGGGGCTGCGGCAGGGTTTCGTCAAGGTCTTCTGCCGCAAGTCCACCGGCGTGGTGATCGGCGGCGTGGTGGTGGCGCCGATCGCCTCCGAGCTGATCCTGCCGATCGCCGTGGCAGTGCAGAACCGCATCACCGTCAACGCGCTGGCCGAGACGCTGGCCGTCTATCCGTCGTTGTCCGGCTCGATCACCGAGGCCGCAAGACGGCTGATGGCGCACGACGATCTGGACTGAAGCCACTAGCCTGGGTTGAGCAACGCTACTGACGAGTAACCGATAGGAGTTGTTCCTCGTGACCGATTCGTCGCCGGCTGCTGCCTCCACGCTTGGGCCCGCTACACGCGCGGCGGCCTGGGAACGGCTCGGCTCTGAGCAATTCGACGTGGTGGTCATCGGTGGCGGCGTGGTGGGCTCGGGGTGCGCGCTGGACGCGGCCACGCGTGGACTCAAGGTGGCGCTGGTTGAGGCGCGGGACTTCGCCTCCGGCACGTCGAGCCGGTCGTCGAAGATGTTCCATGGCGGGTTGCGCTACCTCGAGCAGCTGGAATTCGGGCTGGTGCGCGAGGCGCTGCATGAGCGTGAGCTGTCACTGACCCGGCTGGCGCCACATCTCGTCAAACCGTTGCCGTTCTTGTTCCCGCTCACGAAGCGCGGGTGGGAACGCCCGTATATCGCCGCCGGCATTTTCCTCTACGACAGCCTCGGCGGCGCGAAATCCGTTCCGCCGCAAAAGCATTTGACCCGCGCCGGGGCGTTGCGATTGAGCCCGGGCCTCAAACGCAGCTCGCTGATCGGCGGCATCCGCTACTACGACACCGTCGTCGACGACGCCCGGCACACCATGACGGTCGCGCGCACCGCGGCGCATTACGGCGCGGTCGTGCGGTGCTCGAGTCAGGTGGTGGCGTTGCTGCGCGAGGGCGACCGGGTCGTCGGCGTGCGGGTTCGCGATTCCGAGGACGGCGCGATCACCGAGGTCCGTGGGCACGTCGTGGTCAACGCGACCGGGGTCTGGACCGACGAGATCCAGGCGCTGTCCAAGCAGCGCGGGCGCTTCCAGGTGCGCGCCTCCAAGGGCGTGCATATCGTGGTGCCGCGGGACCGGATCGTCAGCGATGTCGCGATCATTCTGCGCACCGAGAAGTCGGTGATGTTCGTCATCCCGTGGGGCAACCACTGGATCATCGGCACCACCGACACCGACTGGAACCTTGATCTGGCGCACCCCGCGGCCACCAAGGCCGACATCGACTACATCCTGGGGACCGTCAATACCGTGCTGGCCACGCCGCTGACGCACGCCGACATCGACGGGGTGTACGCCGGGCTGCGCCCGCTGCTGGCGGGCGAGAGCGAGGAAACCTCCAAGTTGTCCCGCGAGCATGCGGTCGCGGTGCCCGCGCCCGGGCTGGTCGCCATCGCCGGCGGCAAGTACACCACCTACCGGGTGATGGCCGCCGACGCGATCGACGCCGCGGTCCAGTTCGTTCCGGCCCGGGTGGCGCCGACGATCACCGAGAAGGTGAGCCTGCTGGGCGCCGACGGTTACTTCGCGCTGATCAACCAGGCCGAACACGTCGGCGAGCTGGTCGGGCTGCATCCCTACCGGGTGCGCCACCTGCTGGACCGCTACGGGTCGCTGATGGACGAGGTGCTGGCCCTGGGCACCGGACGCCCCGAGTTGCTCAGCCCGATCAAGGAGGCGCCTGGCTACCTGAAGGTGGAGGCGCTGTACGCCGTCACCGATGAGGGGGCCCTGCATCTCGAGGACATCCTGGCGCGCCGGATGCGGATCTCCATCGAATACTCACACCGCGGCGTTGACTGCGCCCGCGAGGTGGCCGAGGTGGTCGCGCCGGTGCTGGGATGGAGCGCCGCGGACATCGAACGCGAGGTCGGCCAATATACCGCGCGGGTCGAGGCCGAGATCCTGTCCCAGGCCCAGCCAGACGACGTGTCGGCCGACGAACTTCGGGGCAGCGCACCCGAAGCGCGTGCCGAGATCCTCGAGCCGGTGCCCCTCAATTGAGCCTGCGATGAGACCCGCCCCCCTGCCGGTGCGCGACGGGTTGGGGCCCGCCCGGGTGCGCCTGCATGGCGGGCCGGTACTGGCCGAGCTGACCGCCCGGTTCGGCGCGGCGGCGCGCGCCAAAGTCCTATCCGGAGAGGTCGTCGACGCCGACGGGGCGGTGGTCGACGCCACCACCGTGCTGCCCGGCGGGGCCAGTGTCTACCTGTACCGCGAACTGCCCGACGAGGTGCCGGTGCCCTTCGAGATCCCGGTGCTATACCGCGACGCAAACATCGTGGTCGTCGACAAGCCGCACTTCCTAGCCACCATGCCCAGAGGGCGGCACGTGGCGCAGACCGCGCTGGTGCGCCTGCGGCGGGAACTGCGACTGCCCGAGCTGAGCCCGGCGCATCGGCTGGACCGGCTGACCGCCGGGGTGCTGTTGTTCACCACCGCCCGCGAGGTCCGCGGCGCCTACCAGACGTTGTTCGCGCGCGGTGTGGTGCGCAAGACCTACCTGGCGCGGGCGCCGATCGAACCGGACCTGGCCCTGCCGGCAGTGGTGTGCAGCCGCATCATCAAGCGGCGCGGCCACCTACAGGCGGTGTGCGAGCAGGGTGTGCCCAACGCCGAGACGCTGGTGGAGCTTCAGGACGGCACCTATCGCCTGACGCCACGCACCGGACGCACCCACCAGTTGCGGGTGCACATGGCGTCGCTGGGCGTGCCGATCACGGGAGATCCGTTGTACCCCAACATCATTGATGTGGCAGCTGACGACTTCAGCACGCCGCTGCAATTGCTGGCGCAGCGCATCGAGTTCGATGATCCGCTTACCGGGCTGCGCCGGGAATTCGTCAGCCGGCGCACGCTCTCCGCCGATTAGTGAGGGACGCGCGGGTCGGTCAGACCCTGCTGGATTCCCTGCCTCACATGGTCAGAAAAAATTGGGCTGTCGCTCGGAGCTTGCTCTTGGCAGCCACAGCTGAGAACGCCGAACAGGGTAGGGTCCGCGCCGGCTGGTGCTGCTACCCCCACCGCGGCCGCGAACGTGATAGCCGCGCTTAGCAAAACTTTCGTGATCAACAGGTCAGCTCTCGACAGGTTCAGCTCTCCAAATTTCTCGCTGCCTGGATGTTAAGTGCCGCAGGCCTCCGAATACCCGCCTGCGGACCCGATGCGATCAGAATTTAACGAGACGTATACAAGCCCGAGTCTAAGAGGCGTGCTGCGGGCAATAGGTGGCGACGGCCAGACCGACGAAGTACCCGGCGTGATAGCCGTCCAGGTTGCTGTTTTTCGTCACGTTGGTCGCAACCTGCACCTGCGTCCTGCCGAGATCGAGCTCGTCGCAGACCTCATGGCCGGCGATAATCGCGGCTTGTGGCGACGCGAAGTTGATGCCCTTGGAGCTCAGTGCCGAGGTGAAGGTGTTGTCGGCAGCGTCGGCGTGAGCGCCCGCCGGGGCGCCGAGCAGCGCGAGCGCCGGTATGAGACCGGCGGCCAAGATACGGGCGGGCGTCATGAAAGGACCTCCCGTTGGGTAGAAGCGCCGTTGCTTCCCTACAGCAACTCACAGCGACGAATCGCTACGGCGATCATCGCAGGGCGGTCCGGCCCAAGTGGCTTTTTGCTCAGTTCTTCGGGGGGTTGTCCGCAGGGCTCTCTTCGGGCGTGTACTGCGGGCAGTACACCTTGATGGCCGCTCCGACGAAATAGCCGCTGTGGTAGGCGGGCATGCTGCTGTTGTTCAGCACGTCATTCGCCACCGCGGCAGGCGTCTCCCCACCGTCAAGTTTCGTGCAGACGCTGTGAGCCGCCTCGATCGCGTGCGACGGGGCTATGTGGTCGGTGATTCCCTCGGAGTTCAGCAATGCGATGAACTTGTTGTCGTTGGTGTCGGCGTGAGCGGTCTGGACTGCCCCGAGCGGCGCGATCACCGCGATCGCCGCTGCCACAAGAAGACGGGTAACCATGTCGGGTGCTCCTGAAGTGAGATGACTTGCTGACGCCTGGTGGGGCCGCCAGCCAGCATTGAAGGTTTCGGCATTTCTACGCTCTGACATTTTCCGCTGGGCAGCGGGATTGGTGCAACCAAGGTTCCCAACGACGGATACCTGTACATCGTTTGTTCACTCGCCGGTCGGTTCGTTGAGTGAGATGGCACGGCCTGCGACGAAGCCGCAAAGGCCCTGCGGGCGCAAACGGGCGGCGGTCGGTAATTTGACCCCATGCCGTGGGCGCGACTGCTTTCGATCAGCGTCCTCGCGATATGTCTGGTCGGCTGCGCCGGGCGGCCGGTCTCGGCCGCCACCGCTCGGGATGAGGCCGGGGTGTTGCAGTTCGGCGGTCTCAACCGGACCTACCGGGTACATGTGCCGTCTGGTTCCGTCGCTGGTCTGGTGCTCAATCTGCATGGTGGCGGGGGTACCGCCGTCGGGCAGGAAGGGCTGTCCGACTTCGACTCCGTCGCCGACGTCAACAACCTGCTGGCGGTCTATCCCGACGGTTATGACAAGAGCTGGGCCGACGGGCGGGGGGCCTCGCCGGCGGACCGTCACCACATCGACGACGTCGGCTTCCTGGTGGCGCTGACGAGCAAGCTGGTCAAGGACTTCGGCGTCGTGTCGGGCCACGTATTCGTTACCGGCATGTCCAACGGCGGGTTCATGGCCAACAAATTGGGTTGCGATCGCGCTGATGTTTTCGCCGCGATCGCGCCGGTCGCAGGCACTCTGGGCGTCGGTGTGGCGTGCAATCCGTCGCGGCCGGTGTCCGTCCTGGCGGCGCACGGAACCGCCGATCGGCTGGTGCCGTTCAACGGCGGGAATGTGCACGGCCGCGGCGGGGTCAGCCACGCGGTCTCGGCTTCGGCCATGGTCGACAAGTGGCGCTCGGTCGACGGGTGTCAGGGCGAGCCGTCCAAGCAGGAACTGCCCGATGTCGGAGACGGAACCTTCGTCCGCCGCTTCGATTCCACGGCCTGCGCGGCCTCCAGCGAAGTGATCTTCTACCGGATCGACGACGGCGGCCACACCTGGCCGGGTGGCAGGCAGTATCTGCCTCGGGCGATTATCGGGTCCACCACGCGCGCGTTCGACGCGTCGGAGGTGATTGCGCAGTTTTTCCTGACACATGCCCGCGAGTAGTCGGCCCGGGATTAGTCTTATTTCGAATAGATGTCCATTTGTTCCAGGGGTTTTCTCGGCACAGACAACTCGAAGTCGACGCAATGTTCCAAAAGTTTTCCCACGGTAGTCAATGTGAGGTGTCATGGAGTTCACAGCATTGCCACCCGAGGTAACCTCTGCGCTCATTCACTCGGGACCGGGTGCGGACTCCCTCATCGAAGCGTCCGGAGCTTGGCAGCGGCTCGCCACCAGCCTGGAGGAAACGGCGGCCGTCAACACCTCGACGTTGTCGTCGCTGACCGGCGCCTGGCACGGTGCCTCCGCGGCGGCGATGACCCAGGCTGTCGAGCCCTACCTCAGTTGGTTGCGCACCACCGCGCAGCAATGCCAGCAAATGGCCGTCGCGGCGCAGGACGCCGTCGCGGCCTACAACTCCGCTCGTTCGTCGGTGGTCCCGGTCGCCTCGGTCAGTGCCAACAGGACGCGACTGGCGCAGTTATTGGCCACCAACCGATTCGGGATTAACCTGCCCGCTATCGCCCATACCGAAGACGAATACCTGGAGATGTGGGCAAACAACTCGGGGGCGATGAGTCGATACGAGGCGGCCTCGGCGCAAGCGACCACGCTGCCGAAGTTCTCCTCGCCGCTTTCGATTACCAACCCGGCGGGGACGGTTGCCCAGGCCAGTGCGGCGTCGGCCGCTACCACTTCTGCGACTCCCGGTGCGACCATCACTCCGGCTTCGATATTGTCGGCGATCCAAGCTGCTGCCGCTGGCGATCCGATTAACCTTGGCCTTACGGACCCGACGACCGGCTATTTTGGTTTGGTCAACCAGTATGCCAACCAGTTCATATCGTCTGGATTTCCGATCAACCTGCTCAGCTATGCGGCGCAGAACACGTCGGCCCAGGCCCTGCAGACCGTCGGCGGCGATATCGGCACCGGATTGTCGGAGGGTCAGTCGGCCCTGGGAGCCGGCGCGGCGCCGGGGTGGGCAGGTTCGGCGCCGCCGGGCTGTCGGCCGAGCCCACGGCGGCGATCGGTATCGGAGTGTCGATGGGCAAGCTCACCGCACCGCCCGCGGTGGTGGGCCTGCTGCCCGCATCGCAGGTGCCGGTCCAACTCACGTCGGCAGCCACGCCGATCGTCGGATCAGACTCCGGGTTCCCCATGCCGCCGCTGATGCCGCCGCCGATTTCGTCTGCGGGCAGCGGTTGGCGCAAACGGAAAGAGCAGAAGTACGAAGACATTTCGATCGGCGCGGAGCTCAAGGGGACCGTGATGCCCCGTCCGCCGTCGGCCGGATGAGCTGAACGCTCTACTGGGCGTGCCTGGGGCAGAACGCCGCAATGCTGACCCCGACGAAAAACCCGGCATGGTAGCCGTCCAGGTTGCTGTTTTTCGTCACGTCATTGGCGACGTCGGACGACTGCCTGCCGAGATCCAGTTCGTCGCAGACCTCGTGCCCGGCAACGATCGCGGCCTCCGCAGACGCGAAATTGATGCCCTTCGCCTTGAGCGCTGACAGGAACGTGTCATCGACGGCGTCGGCATGCGCCGTCGGGGTTGCCAACGGGACGAGGCCGACCAGCGCGACCAACAGGACAAGGCCGGCCAGTGATTGCACTGTCCTGGGCAAACGCACTTGGATGGTCGTCCTTTCTGGAAGCCGCTGACAAGGGATCATTACATGCGTTACCCAGTCTCGTGAAACCGTATGCGCCACCTGAGGCTGTGTCGGCGATCGATAACGTGTGGGACATGCCGCGGGCGTTCAGTGTTGGCAGGCCGGACACCAATACGCCACCCGCTCGGAGGTGTCGTCGAACTGGATGCGGGTGCCGCAGCGGCGGCATAGCTGCCGCGCTCGCCCGTAGACCCAGAGCTGCCGGCCTACTCGGGTGTCGCCAGTGGTGCAGCGGTTCCACCGGAAACGGTTGCTCCAGAGCATGTGCTGGGCGCGAGTGAGCAGGCGTACCGGATCGGTGACGGCGCTGACCGGCGCGGTCGGCAAATGTCCGCTGACGAAACACAATTCGTTGGCGTACACGTTGCCGACCCCCGCCAGCACCCGCTGATCCAGCAGCGCCTCGGCCAGCGGGCGGTCCGGGCGTGCCGTCAGCTTGGCCGCCGCGAGCTGGGCGTCCCAGTCCTCGCCGAGCAGATCCGGCCCCAGGTGTGCGACCACGTCGCCGTCGTGGGCGCGATCGAGAATCTCAAGAACACCGAGGTCGACGCCGAGCGCGCGCACCTCGTTGGCCTCCAAGATGATTCGCACCCGGTGATCCACTTTCAGCGGACGGGTTCCGACCCGCCAGCTGCCGTCCATCTTCATGTGCGAATGAATGCTGGCCGCCCCGACCCGGATGAACAGGTGCTTGCCCCGGCTGACCACCTCGTCCACCACGTGCCCGGTGAGGTCGACGGTGGCGAACCGCGGCACCCGGATGTCGCAACGCGTCAGGGTGCGGCCGACAAGGTGTTCTCGCAGTGCGGCAGCCGTGTGCCAGACGGTGTCACCCTCGGGCATGGCTCACCGCAGTCGCAGTCCGCGCGGCGTCCGGACGAAGCCCGCGTCTGACAGCGCGGCCTGCGCGTCTGCCGGACCACCCTGGGGCTGTAGCGCGGGGGCTCCGTCGACGCGCTCGACCAGGATCGATGCGACGCGCCGGACGGCGACCAGATCGGCCAGTGCCGCGGCCGCCGCATGGTCGGCCGCGGGGTCGCTGGTGAACGTCAGCAGGGACCGTCCGCCGCGCTCCAGGAACCAGGCCAGTGCACCGTCGACCAGCACGACCAGCGCGCCGGCTTTGCGGCCCGGCCGGGCCGCACCCTCGGTTGCCGGCTCGGGCCAGGGCAGTGCCGCGCCGTAGGGATTTGCCGGGTCCGCAGCGGCCAGGACGACCGCCCGGTATTCGGGCCGTTCCGGGTCGACACCGTCGAGGTAACTGCGTAGTCGGTCGACGGTGGACGCGACGGCGAATTGGGCGCCGCCCAGCGACTCGACGAAATAGCCGCGTTGGCACCTGCCGGCTTCCTCGAACGTGCTCAGCACCTTATAAAGCGTGGCGAATCCACCGGGGACACCCTCGGCGGCCGCCGCGCCCTTGGTCAGCACACCGTGGCGGTTCAACAGCAGCTCGGCTTGATAGTGGGCCCGCAGCGTGGAATCCGGCTCGGGGACCGGAAGGGCCGACCACCGCCCGGCCACCGTCGGGTCGTTGCTGCGGTGCTGCGGGTTGGCGATGCTGTATCGGCTCAGCCGCGGCGCCCGGTGTGCCCGGTGCGCCGGGGCGGAACGCTTGCGGCTGCCGGTGCCGGCCAGCAGCGCGCGCACCGGGGCGAACGTATCGCCGGTGACCCGGCCGGCCCAGACCAGTTCCCACAGCGCGGTTTTCAGCTCGGACTCGCCGTGTCCGTCCTGTGCGAGCTGGCGGAAAAAGTACGCGCCGCCACCCGCTAGGGCGTCCAACACCGCCCGGTGGGTATCGGCCAGGTCGATCGCGGCGGGGGCGGGCAGCGTCAGGGACGCTGAGTCGGCGGCGTGCAACGCGATCCAGCCGTCGCTGGCCGAGATCGATCCGGCGCCCGACCAGGTGATCTCCCCGGACGCCAGCAGCTCGTCGAGCATCGCCGGGGAGTAGTCGCGGACCCGGGGGGCCAGCACCAGCGGTTCGATCGCCGATGCCGGAATGCGGACGCCGGCCAACTGGTCGATGGCGGACACCAGTCCGTCGAGACCCGAGTTGCTGGCGCCCACTCGATGCCAGGCCGGCAGGAACCGCGCATAGGCGGCGGTGCTGACGGGCTCGACCTGGGCGCGCAACGCGGCCAGCGAGCGTCGCCGCAGGATGCGCAAGACCTCGGCGTCGCACCACTGCTCGCCGCCAGTGCCGCTGGACAGCTCGCCGGCAGCGACGAAGTCGCCGCGCACGAGCCGACCGTCAGATTTGTCGGCCAGCCGACCGAGCACGTCGGCCGTCACCCGCAGTCCCAGACCGAACCGCGCCGCCACCTCGGCGGTGGTGAACGGGGTGTGGGTGCGGGCGTAGCGGCCCAGCAGCTCGCCCAGCGGGTCGGCCACCGCCTCGGTGAAGGTGGCCGGCACGCCCAGGGGCACCGCGGCCCCGACGCCGTCGCGCAGCCGCCCGATGTCCTCGATGGCGACCCACCAGCTGCGGCCGGCGAACGACACCGTCAGCGCGCGCCGGGCGGCGCGCAGGCCCTCCAGCCAGCCGCCGATGTTGATGCCGTCGGCGACGTTGGCGCGGACGGCGACCTCGTCTTCGGTGAGCGGTCCCAGCAGCCGCAGCAGGTCGGCGACCGCCTCGGCGTCGCGGGCCAGCCGGTCGTCGGACAGGTGTTGCAGCTGGCGGCCGGTCGCGGCGATGACGGCGGGATCGAGCAGCTCACGCAGCTCGACGCGGCCGAGTAGCTGGGCGAGCAGCGTGCTGTCCAGCGAGAGCGCCGCGGCGCGGCGCTCGGCCAGCGGGCTGTCGCCCTCGTACATGAACGCGCCGACGTAGCCGAACAACAGTGACGCGGCGAACGGTGAAGGCTGAGCGGTTTCGGCCTCGAGCACCCGCACCCGGCGCTGGGCGATGCCGGTCATCAGCTCGACGACCGCGGGTACGTCATAGACGTCCTGCAGGCATTCCCGGACCGTCTCCAGCACGATGGGGAAGTCGGGGTATTTGCGCGCCACATCCAGTAGCTGGGCCGCGCGCTGGCGCTGATGCCACAGCGGCGAGCGGCGGCCGGGGTGCCGGCGGGGCAGCAGCAGGGCCCGTGCTGCGCATTCGCGGAACCGCGACGCGAACAACGCCGAACCGCCCACCTCGGCGGTGACGATCGGGTCGATCTCGTCGGCGTCGAACACGAAAAGATCTGCGCCCGGGGGTTTTTCGTCCAAAGTATCGGGAAGTCGCACCACGATGCCGTCGTCCGAGGCGGTTGGCTTCTCGTCGATACCGTAGCGTTCGCGCAGCCGCCGGCCTACGGCCAGCGCGAGTGGCCCGTGTACCCGCAGCCCGTACGGCGAGTGCAATATCACCCGCCAGTCGCCCAGTTCGTCGCGGAATCGCTCGACCAGCAGGGTGGTGTCGGTGGGGACCACCGTGGTGGCGGTGCGCTGGTCGTCCAGCAACACCCACAGGTTGTCGGTCGCGTAGTCGTCGAAACCTAAAGCGGCGCAACGCTCCCCAAACGCTTCGCGGCCCAGGCCGGCCAGTTCGCCGGTAAATGCCCCGAGCGCGGCCCCGAGCTCGGCCGGCCGGCCGATGCCGTCGCCGTGCCAGAACGGCAGCCGGGCCGGTTGGCCCGGTGCGGGAATCACCAGCACCCGGTCGTGCGTGATCTCAGTGATCCGCCAGCTCGTGGCCCCCAGCGAGATCACGTCGCCGGGGCGTGACTCGTACACCATTTCCTCGTCGAGTTCACCTACCCGCGAAGGCTTTTCGGACTCGGAAGCCAGATACACGGTGAACATCCCGCGATCCGGGATGGCACCGCCGGAGGTGACGGCAAGCCGCTGCGCACCGGGCCGCGCCGTCAGGGTGCCGGTGTCGCGGTCGTAGACCAGTCGCGGTCGCAGTTCGGCGAACTCGGTGGACGGATACTTGCCCGACAGCAGGTCCAGGGTGGCCTCGAAGACGCTGCGCGGCAGCGTCGCAAACGGGGCGCTGCGGCGTACCGTGTCGAACCATCGGTCGGCGTTCAGCGGTTCGAGTGCCGCCGCGGCCACGGTGTGCTGCGCCAGGATGTCCAGCGGGTTGGCGGGTACCCGCATCGTCTCGATCTGGCCGGCGAGCATGCGCTGCACGCTGACCGCGCAGCCGATCAGGTCGGTGCGGTGCTTGGGGAACAGCACCCCCCGGGAGACCTCGCCGACCTGGTGGCCGGCCCGCCCGATGCGTTGCAAGCCGCTGGCCACCGACGGCGGTGCCGCCACCTGGATCACCAGGTCGACCGCGCCCATGTCGATGCCGAGTTCCAAGCTCGACGTGGCCACCACCGCCTTGAGCTGGCCGCGTTTGAGCGCTTCTTCGACCACGGCGCGCTGCTCCTTGCTGACCGAGCCGTGGTGGGCGCGGGCCAGCTCCGGGGGTGCGCCGAACGATTGCCCTTGTAACTGGCTCGAGCCCATGATGTGGGCCGGCGCGCCGCCGGCCACCTTCGTGTTGGTCTCCACCGCGAGCTCGACACCGCTGCGTTCGGCGTGAATTTCGTTGAGCCGCGCGGTAAGCCGTTCGGCCAGCCGCCGAGAATTGGCGAACACGATCGTCGAGCTGTGCGATTCGATCAGATCGACCAGCCGCGCCTCGACGTCGGGCCAGATGGTGTTGTCCGCCAGGTTGGCCATGTCGGGCACCGGCACCTGCACGCTGAGTTCGACGGTCTTGGCCGACGGGGGAGCAACGATGGTCGTTGGGGACGGTCCGGATAAGAACCGCGCCAGCTCCTCGGGCGGGCGCACGGTCGCCGACAACCCGATGCGCTGTGCGGGCCGCCCGGACCGCAGCTCGTCGAGGCGTTCCAGTGACAGCGCCAGATGCGCGCCGCGCTTGCCGGCCGCCATGGCGTGAATCTCGTCGACGATCACGGTCTGGACTCCGGCCAGGGTGTCGCGCGCGGCTGAGGTCAGCATCAGGAACAGCGACTCGGGCGTGGTGATCAGCACGTCGGGCGGCTGGCTGATGAGTTGGCGGCGGCGCGCGGGCGGGGTGTCGCCGGAGCGGACCCCGACGCTGATGTCGGGTGGTTGCTGACCGCGCCGCTCGGCGATGCGGGTCAGCCCTGCCAGCGGCGTGCGCAGGTTGCGCTCGACGTCGACGGCCAGCGCCTTCAGCGGCGACACGTACAGCACGCGGGTGCCGGTCGGCCGCTCGGGCGCACCGGCCAGGCTATCTAAGGCCCACAGAAACGCCGCCAGCGTCTTGCCGGAGCCGGTCGGCGCGACGACCAGGGTGTTCTTGCCGTCGGCGATGGCCGCCCAGGCGTCTGCCTGTGCGGTGGTGGGCGCGGCGAAGGTGCTGGTGAACCATTCGCGGGTGATCGCGCTGAACCGATGTAACGGATCAGCCGGGTTAGTGCTCACCTAGCCATGGTGCCAACAGATACCGACAAGTCGGCCACTACTGACGGGCGGTCCCCATCGCCGCGTCGACCATTTCGTCGGGAACTCCCGGCACCCGCGCGACCATGTCAAGCAGCGCGTGCGCACAGGCGTCGGCGAGCCGGTCGGCGCTGGTCGTGGGGTCCATAATCCGCTGACGGCATATCTCGAAAGTGAACACGATCCAGCCGTAGATGATCACCCGCAGGTCGCGTTCGACCTCCGATTCCAGGGTTCGTCCAGGAATCGCACTCACGAACTCGCCGATCCGGACCATGATGTGGTCCATCTGGCGGTTCTTGGCTTCGTCGTCGATGCCGAGCAGAACCGGGTCGGACCGGCCGAGGCCGACATACGCGGCCCAGGCTGCCTCCGGGTTCTGCGCGTGCCAGGCGAAGTAGGCCAGCACGCCCATCCGGATCTCTTCGAAAAACGTGATGCCGACCGGGGGCGGGTCGTTGGTGGCCTCGTACAGCCGATCGGCCTCGTCCTTCACCACCGCGGCGAAGAACGCCCGCTTATCGGGAAAGTAGTGGTACATCAGCGCACGTGATACCCCGGCCCGCTCAGCGATCTCATCGATGCGGACCTCGTCGTACGGCCGCTTCCCAAAGATCTCTGCCCCCAAAGCGAGCAGCTCAGCTCGGCGGTCCTCGGGGGATAGCCGCCTCCTGGCTGTCATGTGTCAGATAGTACTCACACCCAATAAGCGGACCGCTCAGAATCGGCTAGCCGAATCGGACGCCCTGGGCCAGCGGCAACTCGCTGGAATAGTTGACGGTGTTGGTAGCGCGGCGCATGTAGGCCTTCCAGGCGTCCGAACCGGACTCGCGGCCGCCCCCGGTCTGCTTCTCACCGCCGAACGCACCACCGATTTCGGCGCCTGACGTGCCAATATTAACGTTTGCGATACCGCAATCGGAGCCGTCCAAAAAGCGCTCGGCCTCCCGTAGGTCGTTGGTGAAAATTGCCGACGAAAGTCCTTGTGGCACGGCGTTGTTGAGCGCTATAGCGTCGCCCAGGTCGTCGTAGGCCAGCACGTAGAGGATCGGCGCGAACGTTTCTGTCGCCACGATCGCCGTTTGCGATGGCATCCGGACCACGGCAGGCGCCACGTAATAGGCGTTCGGCGCGCCATAATCCTGACGCGCTCCGCCGGTTACCTCGCCACCGTCGACGATTGCTTGCTCCAGCGCACCTACCATGTCGCGATAGGCGGTCTCGTGGATGAGCGGGCCGACGAGCGTGCCCGCCGCCGAGGGGTCGCCGACAGGAAGTTGACGGTAGGCGGAGACGACGCGCTCAACCACCGCTTCGGCAACCGAGTGGTGCACGATCAGCCGGCGCAGGCTGGTGCAACGCTGGCCCGCCGTGCCGGCGGCGGCGAACACGATGCCCCGCACGGCCAGATCCAGGTCCGCCGACGGCGTCACGATGGCCGCGTTGTTGCCGCCCAATTCCAGCAGCGCCCGCCCGAAGCGCGCGGCGACGCGCGGACCGACCTGTTGACCCATCCGCACCGAGCCGGTCGCCGACAGCAGCGCGACGCGGGGATCGTCGACCAACCGTTCGCCCACCTCGCGGCCTCCCAGCACTAGGCCGCTCACCGCGGGCGGTGCGCCGACGTCGGCGGCGGCTCGGCTGATCAGGGCCTGGCAGGCCAGCGCCGTCAACGGTGTCAGCTCCGAGGGCTTCCACACCACGGTGTCCCCGCACACCAGCGCTATCGCGGCGTTCCAAGCCCAGACCGCGACGGGGAAATTGAAAGCGGTGATCACGCCCACCACGCCGAGCGGGTGCCAGGTCTCGACCAGCCGATGCCCGGCGCGCTCGGACGCGATGGTGCGTCCGTACAGCTGGCGAGACAGACCGACGGCGAAAGCGCAGACGTCGATCATTTCCTGCACTTCGCCCAGCGCCTCGGAGGTGATCTTGCCCACCTCGACCGTCACCAGTGTGGCCAGGTCTTTTTTGTGCTCGGTGAGCAGCTCGCCCAGCCGGGCCACCACCGCGCCGCGCACCGGGGCCGGTGTGCGGCGCCATGCGGCAAACGCTTCGACGGCGGCGGCGACGGTGCGCTCGGCCTGCTCGGGGGTGCTTGCCGCGACGGTGAACAGCGTCTCCCCGGTGATCGGAGTACTCGCCGGCAGGCCGTGCCCACCCGGCTCGTCGAGGCTGGCCGTACACCCGATCGCCGCGAACGCACCGAGCACCTGAGAGCGCAGACGGTCTGTGGTCATGCGGCTGCCTCCTCGTACAGGACGTAGGGATTGTGAATGTCGCGGCCGATGGCCCCAGCCAGCCACCCGATGTCATAAAGATCATCACCAGAATCGTCGGCGAGGGCGGCGGCTCGACTGTCGCGGTCCAGGTTGGAGCGGAAAATGCCCGCCGCCGAGGCCGGCAGAAAGTCCTCGTAGACGATGGGCGCCGTCGGATCGCCGGCGCGGTAGTAGGCCAGCCCCTGCGCGGCCAGCTGCGTATCGGTCGACGGGAATTGCTCGCTCCACACCCGGGCGGGATCATCAGCCGCCATGGCGGCGTCGTACCGCTCGCGGCCAAGGGGGGTCAGTGCGACACCGCGCGCCTCGACCTCGCCGAACCGCACCCGTAGGGTGCCGGGCGCGACGCTGCCGTCCGCTCGGCGAAACAGCCGCGGCTCGTCCAGGGCGCGAAACGAGGTCTGGCGCAACAGCACGGCGGGCCCGTCGGTGCGGGGCGGGCCCTGGATGGCATCGATCATGGTGATGCCGCGCCGGGTCATGCGGGCGTACAGGTCGTCGATGTCCAGGACGCGCGGCGTCAGGTGATTGATGTGGGTGGAGCCGACCCCGGCGATGTCGGCGGCCACCGCCGAAACCCCGGACAGCTCGTCGTACCACGCCTTGTCGATCGGTTCGCGGGACAGCGCGAAGGCCGCCACCGCCGCCGCGACGAAATCGCGTGCCGCGTCGGCGCCGCAGGAGCCGTCGGCCGCGATCGTCCGTGCCTGCGCAAGCAGAGCGGGGTCGAACAATTGCCGCTGCGTGACGAACGCCTCCACCCGGGCACGCAACCCCGCGTCGAAGTGCCGGGGATCGCGCGTCGCCAGCATCGAGGTGAACACCCGGAACGGATTGCGCGCCAGCTCGTCGGTATCGACCGGGCGAAAAGCGGTGGACACCACCGGAATTGGCGATAAGGCCGAGCGCAGATCGTAATAACCGACCGGCAGCATGCCGAACGCGGCGAACAGATCGGCGACGGCGGCCAGCTCGGTCGGGTTGCCGACCCGGATGGCGCCGTGCCGCTCGGCAGTGACCCGCTGCAGCGAGCCGAGGCGCTCGGCGTCCGGGTGGCGCGTCACATAGTCGCGGTTTACCTCTGCACTGACCTGCACTAGCGTGCCGTAGGCGGGCACCTCGGCGGCGTACATGGCCGACAGCCCGGCGGCGAACAGGGCCCGCAGCTGCCAGGTCATCAGCCTCTTCGGGTGGCTCATGGCAAGCCCGTGCTGAGATAGTCTCCGGCCATGGGTGAAACGCTCGACGACGTCGACCGGGTCCTGGTGCGCGAGTTGGTCGCCAACGGGCGTGCCACGCTGTCGGAGTTGGCCGCTACCGCCCGCCTGTCCGTCTCGGCCGTGCAGTCGCGGGTGCGCAGGCTCGAGTCGCGCGGCGTGGTGTCGGGGTATTCCGCGCGGATCGACCCGGAGGCGCTGGGACACCTGCTGTCGGCGTTCGTGGCCATCACTCCTCTTGATCCGTCTCAACCCGATGATGCCCCGGCCCGCCTGGAACACATCGCGGAGATCGAGTCGTGTCACTCGGTGGCCGGCGAGGAAAGCTACATCCTGCTGGTGCGAGTCGAATCCCCGCGCGCGCTCGAGGACCTGCTGCAACGGATCCGGACCGCGGCGAACGTCAAAACCCGCAGCACCATCATATTGAATACTTTTTACAGTGATCGTCAGCATGTGCCATAAAATTTACATCATATGCGTCAGGATTCCGTAAATATCTCGCTATGATGAGCGGCATGACCGCCGTCCTCAACACTGATCTGCGCACCGGACCCGACCAGGTCCACGAGGTACTGGCGCGCAGCATCCTGGCCGACGGTTTCGACTTGGTGCTCGACCTGGACCGCTCCACGGGGTCCCATCTGTTCGACGCCCGAGACGGCCGCCGCTACCTCGACATGTTCACGTTCTTCGCCTCCTCGGCGCTCGGCATGAATCACCCGGCGCTGGCCGCCGACAACGAATTTCGCAACGAACTGGTGCAGGCGGCGCTGAACAAGCCGAGCAACTCCGACGTCTACACCGTGGCGATGGCCCGCTTCGTCGAGACCTTCGTCCGCGTCCTCGGCGACCCCGTGCTGCCGCACCTGTTCTTCGTCGACGGTGGCGCGCTGGCGGTGGAGAACGCGCTCAAGGTGGCCTTCGACTGGAAGAGCCGGCACAACGAAAGGCACGGCATCGACCCCGCGCTGGGCACCCGGGTGCTGCACCTGCGCGGCGCGTTCCACGGCCGCAGCGGCTACGCCCTGTCGCTGACCAACACCAAGCCGGTCACCGTGGCGCGGTTCCCCAAGTTCGACTGGCCGCGCGTCGACGCGCCGTTCATTCGGCCCGGGTTGGACCATGCGGCCATGGACGGGCTGGAAGCCGAATCGCTGCGCCAGGCCCGGGCGGCCTTCGAGGCGCACCCGCACGACATCGCGTGCTTTGTGGCCGAGCCCATTCAGGGCGAAGGCGGTGACCGCCACTTCCGGCCCGGCTTCTTCGCCGCGATGCGTGAGCTGTGCGACGAGCACGACGCGCTGCTGGTCTTCGACGAGGTGCAGACCGGCTGCGGCTTGACCGGAACGCCTTGGGCCTACCAGCAATTGGGTGTGCAGCCCGATGTGGTGGCGTTCGGCAAGAAGACTCAGGTTTGCGGACTCATGGCCGGCCGCCGGGTCGACGAGGTTGCCGACAACGTGTTCACCGTCGGCTCCCGGATCAACTCGACGTGGGGCGGGAACCTCGCCGACATGGTGCGCGCGCGCCGCATCCTCGAGGTGATCGAGGCCGACGGGCTGTTCGAGCGCGCGGCCGAGCGGGGCCGCTATCTGCGTGCCAGGCTCGACGAGCTCGCCGATGATTTTCCGGGTCTGGTGCTCGACACTCGCGGCCGCGGACTGATGTGCGCGTTCAGCCTGCCGACCACGGCGGACCGCGACGAGTTGATCCGCCTGTTGTGGCGGCGGGGCGTGATCGTGTTGCCCGCTGGCGCGGACGGTGTGCGGTTCCGGCCGGCCCTGACGGTCTCCCGCGACGACATCGATGAGGCGGTAGCCGAGATGCGTGGCGCATTGCTGTCCCTGACGTAGTCGCCATGCGTTTTACCGTGCTCACGGTGGGTATTCGAACCAAACAACTTTCAAAGCTAATCAAACTGCTTTGCAAAGCGATTTAGCTAGCGGCCAGCCACTAACGGCCGAACGCGGGATACGAGGGACACTATGCAGAAGGTGCATCAGCGGACAGGCGGTGATCGCCTGGGTCAGCAGGACGGCGAGGTCCGCGCCGCCCTCCGGTTCGCGGTAGTAGCGGCGGTTGTCGGCGTCGGTTTCGTCATGTTGGCTGCGGCGTGGGTGAGCACCTGCGGTGGAATGAGCGTCGACACGGTGGCCTGCGGCCCGCCCGAGCGGACACTGCTGGCGTTCGGGGGACCGCTGATCTTGTTGGGCGCCGGCTTGTGGTCGTTCCTGCGGACCTACCTTGTATGGCGCGACGAGGGCACCTGGTGGGGCTGGCAGGGCGCCGGCTGGTTTCTGCTGACGCTGACGGCGGTCACGCTGTCAATGAGCGTGCCGCCGATCGCCGGCCCGGTACTGGCCGGCTAAAGCCGGCTTAGTTCGAAATCTGTTGGCGCGGAGCGTGTTTCGTGTCTGAGGTGTTCTCGGCTAGGTCCCACTGCTCGTCGATGCGCGTCACGCGTCGGCATTCCACGACAAACCACAGCGCCGCGGCGACCGTTCCGAGCACGGCGACGAGTACGGTCGTGGCCAGCCACTCGTAGTGCCGGTAGGCGGCGGCGGCGAGGGCGCCGATCACTCCGGACAACGCGACCGCCAGCAGGATGAACCCGGGCCAAAACAGGTTGTCCTTCATGGTGATCCCGGCGTGCGGTTGCGTGGTCCGGAAATGGTCCGTCGGGTCGTGATGCCTGTCGCCCATCACCCCTCCTTTACTGGGCTGCGGAACAGCGTGTCGGGCAACGAGATCGCCCCCACCGTCGTCACGAGCCACACCACGATCGTCGCAGCAATCCAGGATGCGGCGCCGCCGATGGTGACCCCGTGCGTCCATGCCGCGGCGAGGCTCAACGAAACGAACGTCAGTACCAGGCCCGTGCCGCCGAGAAGCAGCGACGCATAGCCGTGCGGCAACCGCACGATCAATAGGGACAGCATCGCCTGGGTCACCGAGAACAACGCGACCGCGACGACGAACCCCGACGTCGACACCGAAACATGAGGAACAACCCGGGCTGCCACCAGCAGTCCGATCGTCCAAGATCCCAGAAGCACTACCGCCCGAGGCAGGATTTGCCCCATTCGATAAGTGTAGGCCCGGGAGATGGCGCTGTTAAGAACTTCAGCGAGCGATGTATTGCCTGCTGTTTGGGTTATTCGCCACGCCGAGCGGGTATCAGGCTTAGACCATGATTGAGCCCGGAGGTTATGCGTTAGCGTGGGTACTCCGTCATGGACCACCGATGAAAGCCTTTAGATGCCCCCCAGCCACCCCGATCAATCTGATCAGCGAGATCCCGACTGTACCCGGCCGCGATCATGACTGATCGGCTCGAACGCAGCGTCCAGGGCGGGTTCCACGAGGATCTCCAAGAGGAGCATAGTGCCAGCAAGACGTTGCCAGGAGAGCAGATGATCGATGCCGAATCGCGCGCCAACAAGCGCCAACAAGGCCAGCGTGCCGTGGAGCTACACGTTGCTGCCCGCCTGGAGAACCTGGCGATGCTGCGCACGCTGGTCGGTGCGATCGGCACCTTCGAGGACCTGGATTTTGACGCCGTGGCGGACCTGAGGCTGGCGGTGGACGAAGTCTGCACCCGGTTGATCCGCTCGGCCACTCCGGACGCCACGCTCGTCGTTATCGTCGATCCGCGCGACGACGCGCTGGTGGTGGAGGCGTCCGCGGCCTGCGACACGCATGACGTGGTCGCACCGGGCAGCTTCAGCTGGCACGTCCTGACCTCGCTCGCCGACGACGTGCAGACCTTCCACGACGGGCGCGATCCCGACGAGTCGGGCAGTGTTTTTGGTATCACCCTGACGGCGCGACGGGCGGCCTCCAACAGGTGACTTCGCGAGAAGCCGGCGGTTCACCTTCCCGACCCAATGAATACGCCGATGTCCCGGACATGTTCCGTGAGCTGGCCGGCTTCGCCGCGGACTCGACGGAATTCCAGCGCCACCGCGACAAGATCGTGGGGCGCTGCCTACCGCTGGCCGACCACATCGCCCGGCGGTTCGAGGGCCGCGGGGAACCACGCGACGACCTTGTTCAGGTCGCGCGGGTCGGGTTGGTCAACGCGGTGGTGCGCTTCGACGTCGAAACCGGATCGGACTTCGTCTCATTCGCCGTGCCCACGATCATGGGCGAGGTCCGGCGACACTTCCGCGACAACAGCTGGTCGGTCAAGGTCCCCCGACGCCTGAAGGAACTGCACCTGCGGTTGGGCGCGGCCACCGCAGACCTGTCGCAGCGGCTCGGCCGGGCGCCCACCGCAACCGAACTCGCCGAGGAACTCGGCATGGACCGCGGCGAGGTGGTCGAGGGCCTGGTCGCGGGCAGCTCTTACAACACCCTCTCCATCGACAGCGCCGGCGGCGGCAGCGATGACGATGACGCCCGTGCGATCGCTGACACGCTGGGCGACGTCGACACCAGCCTCGACCGGATCGAAAATCGTGAGGCTCTGCGGCCATTGCTCGAGGCGTTGCCCGAGCGTGAGCGAATGGTGTTGGTGCTCAGGTTTTTCGAGAGCATGACGCAAACGCAAATCGCCGAGCGGGTAGGCATCTCACAGATGCACGTGTCCCGCTTGCTGGCTAAATCACTAACGCGGTTGCGGGACCAGCTGGAGTAGCGGCCGCGGCTCGACCCCGCCTTTGAAAAAGGGCTCCTCCGAAGCGAATTCCGGCAGCGAATCGGTAGTCGGAAGTGTGCCGTCGGGGTCGCAGATCCGCAGCACCCGATTTGCCGCGCGGCCCGCTACCAGGACCCAGGGCGTGCCCGCGGCCGAGCACACCACATTGATCCGATGTAGCGCCGAAAAGCCTGCGGTACCAAAGAAAGTCAAGCCACGCAGGTCCACGATCACGTGATTTGAATCGCGGACAGCGCGCTCGACGAACACGGTGATCTGGTTGGCGTTCGCGGCGTCGAGCTCGCCATGCGCGGTGATCACGGTGGCCGACGGGCCGGGGCGAACGCTGAATTCGGCACTGCCGCTACGTTGCCAAGATTGGGTCACAGTCATTGCTGACTCCCCTCAGTAGGTTGGGGTTCTTGCTGTGGATCACGCCAGCCAGAGTGAGAAATCCGGGGACAGGGAATTCGCCTCCCCGGCGACTGCTGACGCTTTTCCGGGCGGCTGTGAACTCAACCTGTTGAAAACACTACTCGTGGTCAGCCGGACCTACAACGCGAGCCAGCCGATTCACAGCGTCAGGCTATTTGATTTCCGCGAGCACCGTGCCCTGCGTGACGGCGGCACCGGCTTCGACCGCGAGCCCGGTGATGGTGCCCTCTTTGTGCGCGATTACCGGGTTCTCCATCTTCATCGCCTCGAGGACCACCACTAGGTCGCCGACCGCGACCTGCTGACCTTCTTCGACGGCGACCTTGACGACGGTGCCCTGCATGGGCGCGGTGACCGCGTCACCGGAGGCCGCCGCGCCGCCGTGCGACCCGCGCTTGCGGGGCTTGGGCTTCTTGCGAACGATGCCGGCCGCCCCACCGACAGGGCCGCCCCCGCCGTTGGACAGGGCCAGGTCGCCGGGCAGCGAGACCTCGAGCCGGCGCCCTTCGACCTCGACGACCACCTTCTGCCGCGGCAGCGCCTCCTCTTCGTCGATCGGCTCGCCGGCGGTAAAGGGTTCGATCTTGTTGTCCCACTCGGTCTCGATCCAGCGGGTGTGCACCGTGAAGCCGTTATCGTCGCCGATGAACGCGGGGTCGGACACCACGGCGCGGTGGAACGGGATGACCGTGGCCAAGCCCTCGACGTGGAATTCGTCCAGCGCCCGGCGGGAACGCGCGAGGGCCTCCTCGCGGGTGGCGCCGTACACGATCAGCTTGGACAGCATCGAGTCGAACTGACCGCCAATCACCGAACCGGCCTCCACGCCGGAATCCAGGCGGACGCCTGGCCCGGTGGGGATGTCGTAGCGGGTCACTGGGCCGGGGGCGGGCAGGAAGCCACGGCCAGCGTCCTCGCCGTTGATCCGGAACTCGATGGCGTGCCCGCGCGGCGTCGGGTCCTCGGTGATGTCCAGCTTTTCGCCGTTGGCGATCTTGAACTGCTGCAACACCAGGTCGATGCCGGCGGTCTCCTCGGTGACCGGGTGCTCGACCTGTAGACGGGTGTTGACCTCGAGGAACGAGATCAGGCCGTCCTGGCCGACCAGGTATTCGACCGTGCCGGCGCCGTAGTAGTGCGCTTCCTTGCAGATTCGCTTAGCCGATTCGTGAATCTCTTTGCGCTGCGCGTCGGTCAGGAACGGCGCGGGCGCCTCCTCTACCAGCTTTTGGAAGCGGCGCTGCAGCGAGCAGTCGCGGGTGCCGGCGACGACGACGTTGCCGTGTTGATCGGCGATCACCTGCGCCTCGACGTGGCGGGGCTTGTCCAGGTAGCGCTCAACGAAGCATTCGCCGCGGCCGAACGCCGCCACCGCTTCGCGAGTGGCCGACTCGAACAGCTCGGGGATCTCTTCGATGCTGCGGGCCACCTTCATGCCGCGGCCGCCGCCGCCGAAGGCGGCCTTGATCGCGACGGGCACGCCGTACTCCTTGGCGAAGGCCACCACCTCGTCGGCGTCCTTGACGGGATCGGGGGTGCCGGGCACCAGTGGGGCCTGCGCGCGGGCGGCGATGTGGCGGGCAGTGACCTTGTCACCGAGGTCGCGGATCGACTGCGGGCTGGGCCCGATCCAGATGAGGCCGGCGTCGAGCACCGCCTGCGCGAAATCCGCGTTCTCCGAGAGGAATCCGTAGCCGGGGTGGATGGCGTTGGCGCCCGATTTCGCCGCCGCGTCCAGCAGCTTGCCGAAGTCCAGGTAGGACTCCGCCGAGGTCTGGCCGCCTAGGGCGAACGCTTCGTCGGCCAGGCGCACGTGCGGCGCGTCGGCGTCGGGCTCCGCATACACCGCCACGCTGGGCAGGCCCGCATCGCGGGCTGCCCGGATCACCCGGACAGCGATCTCGCCGCGGTTGGCGACGAGCACCTTGGCGATCCTCGAGCTGGCGTGATTGGCCACTGCGCCTCCTGTAGCTTTCCGTCTTTAAGAGATTCTCTTACAAGTCTTGTCCCGGGAAGTTTAGGCGGCGCGCCGTGGGCGCTGATACCCGGTCTGACAATCCGATGTTGATCAGGCCGCCTCGCGTAGTCGGCGTTTGATCCGGGCCAGCATGGCCGACATGCCGCGTAGCCGAAGAGGGCTGATCAGAGCGGCCAGACCCAGGTCGGCGTAGAAATCCTCGGGCACGGCCAGGATGTCGGCCGCGGGCTGTTCGTCGAGCCCGGCGGCCAGGATCGCGGCGAATCCGCGGGTGGTCGGCGCTTCGGCGGGCGCGCTGAAATGCAGCCGCACCCGGCCGGGGTCAGTCGCGTCGACGTGCAGAAACAGCGGGGACTGGCACTCGGGCACCGGCTCCATCGCCGCTTCTTCCAGGTCAGCAGGCAGCGGCGGCAACTCGTTGGCGAATTCCAGCAGCAGGCTCAGCTTGTCCTGGCCTTGGACTTCGGCGAAGTCGGACACCACCTCGGCCAGCGGCGCGGGAAGAGTCATCAGGCGGGCACTGCTCCCGGTTCCTCACCGGCCACGATCGGTACCCGCACGGCGTTGCCCCACTCGGTCCAGGACCCGTCGTAGTTGCGCACCCCGGGTTTGCCCAACAGGTGGGTGAGCACGAACCAGGTGTGGCTGGACCGCTCGCCGATGCGGCAGTACACGACCGTCTTGTCGTCGGGAGTGACGAAGTTGTAGAGCTCTTCCAGCTCGTCGCGGCTGCGGAATCGGCCGTTCTCGTCGGCGGCCTTGGCCCACGGGATCGACCTGGCGGTAGGGATGTGGCCGGCGCGCAGCGCCCCCTCCTCGGGGTAGTCGGGCATGTGGGTGCGCTTGCCGGTGTACTCGTCGGGTGAGCGCACGTCGATCAGCGGTTGGGTGCCCAGCACGGCCAGCACGTCGTCTTTGAACGCCCGGATCGGCTCGTCGTTGCGCTGCACGACGGGATAGCCGGTGGACGTGTCGGTCGGGACGGCCAGGGTGGTGTCGCGGCGTTCGGCCAGCCAGAGGTCGCGCCCGCCGTTGAGCAGTCGCACGTCGGGGTGGCCGAACAAGGTGAAGACCCACAGCGCGTAGGCCGCCCACCAGTTGCTCTTGTCGCCGTAGATCACCACGGTGTCCTCGCGGGAGATGCCCTTGCGGTTCATCAGATCGGCGAACTGCTCGCCGCTGATGTAGTCGCGGACCCTGGGGTCGTTGAGGTCGGTGTGCCAGTCGACCTTCACCGCGCCGGGAATGTGACCGACGTCGTACAGCAGGACGTCTTCGTCGGATTCGACGATCGCCAGACCGGGTGTGCCCAGTTTGGACGACAGCCAGTCAGGGGTGACGAGCCGTTCGGGGTGGGCGTAGTCCGACAGTGTGGGGCTTGGATCTGGGGGCAGCGGCACACCATAAAGCCTACTCACTGCGATGGATTGGATTGGCGGCCCACAGCGCCGCGATGGACACCCCGGCACCCCGCAGCAGCGCGCGGGTCAGCGGTAGTCCGATGCCCACCACGGCCGAGGGGTCGCCGTCGACCCCGTCGATGAACCAGCCGCCCAGGCCGTCCAGGGTGAATCCGCCGGCGACGCGTAACGATTCCCCCGAGGCCAGGTAGGCCTCCAGGTCGTCGTGTGCCGGCACGCCGAAATGAACTGTGGTGGTTGATGTTTCGGTGCCGATGTGGACGATCTCCCGGTCCAGCAGCCGGATCAGGCAATGGCCGGTGAGGAGCTGCCCGTCACGGCCCGCCATCGCCTGCCATTGCCGGCGTGCGTCGGCCACCGACGTCGGCTTGCCAGACAGCCGGCCGTCGATGTGCAGCATCGAATCACAGCCAATCACAACACAATCCGCCGCGACGGCACTGGCTAGTTGGCGAACAACCTGCTCGGCCTTGGCGCGCGCCAGGGCGGACACCACCTCGGCCGGCGAGACCTCCGGTCCGAGCCGCGCAGCGATCAAATCCTCGTCGACGCCGGACACCACCACCAGTGGTTCGACCCCGGCTTGGCGCAGCACTTTGAGCCGCCCCGGCGAGGCCGAGCCCAGCACCAGGCGAGTCATCGCCGCATGTGGACGCGTTCCTGCAAGGTGACTCGCTGGTAGTTGAAGATCGCGTAGCGCAGTTTGTCGACCGGAAGCCCCCAGCGGGTGCTCTCGGGTTGCTCGGGTGGCGGTGCGCTGCCGGCGCTGCCCAGCACGGCGATCAGCGCGGCCAGTTCCGCGTCCGTGGGGTGCCCCTTGAGTACCTGGATGTGCGGCTCGTGCGGGTGCTGTGCCTCGGCCGTCTCGGTTGTCACAGTGGCCGAATTGTTCGTCTCGTTCCCGTCACTCACTTCGTTCGTTCCGCTCACTCGACTCACAGTGGGATGTTCCCGTGCTTCTTGGGCGGCAGGTGGGAGATCTTGCGTTCCAGCAGGCGCAGCGCCGTGCCGATGTAGCCGCGGGTGTGCGACGGCGGGATCACCGCGTCGACGTAGCCCCGCTCGGCGGCGACGTAGGGATTGACAAGGGTGTCCTCGTACTCCTGCTGCAACTGCAGTCGCAGCTCATCAACATCCCGGCCGTCCTTGCCCGCCTCCTTGAGTTGCTGCCGGTAGACGAAGCCGACCGCACCGGAGGCGCCCATCACCGCGATCTGAGCGGTGGGCCAGGCGATGTTGACGTCGCAACCCATGTCCTTGGAGCCCATGACGCAGTAGGCGCCGCCGTAGGCCTTGCGGGTGATGACGGTGATCTTGGGGACGGTGGCCTCGCCGTAGGCGAACAGCAGCTTGGCGCCGCGCCGGATGATGCCGTTGTACTCCTGGCCGGTGCCCGGCAGGAAACCCGGGACGTCCACCAGCATGACGATCGGGATGTTGAAGCAGTCGCAGGTCCGCACGAACCGGGCCGCTTTCTCCGAGGCATTGATGTCCAGGCAGCCGGCGAACTGGGTGGGCTGGTTGGCCACAATCCCGACCGGCCGGCCCTCGATACGCCCGAACCCGACCACGATGTTCTGCGCGTAGCCCGCCTGAACCTCTAGGAACTCGTCGTCGTCGAGGATGCGGGTGATCACCTCGTGCATGTCGTAGGGCTGGTTGGGGGAGTCCGGGATCAGCGTGTCCAGCTCGAGGTCCTCAGCGGTGAGGTTGTCTTCAATGGACCCTGCTGGCGCCTCCGCTTGGTAGCGGGGCGCGTCGGTGAAGTTGTTCGGCGGCAGGTAACCCAGCAGGTCGCGGACCCAATCAAAGGCGTCCTGCTCGCCGGAGGCGACGTAGTGCAGCGTGCCGGACTTGGCCATGTGGGTGTGCGCGCCGCCGAGTTCCTCCATGGTGACGTCCTCGCCGGTGACCGTCTTGATGACGTCGGGTCCGGTGATGAACATCTGGCTGGTCTGATCGACCATGATCACGAAGTCGGTCAACGCGGGGGAGTAGACGTGCCCGCCGGCCGCGGCGCCCATGATCAGCGAGATCTGCGGGATGACGCCCGACGCCAGGATGTTGTTGCGGAAGATCCGGCTGTACAGGCCCAGCGAGACGACGCCCTCCTGAATGCGGGCGCCGGCGCCGTCGTTGATGCCGATGAGCGGACGGCCGGTCTTGATCGCCAGCTCCTGGATCTTCACGATCTTCTCGCCGTACACCTCGCCGAGGCTGCCGCCGAACACCGTGGCGTCCTGGCTGAAGATGCACACGTCGCGACCGTCGATGGTGCCGTAGCCGGTGACCACGCCGTCGCCCAGTGGGCGGTTCTTTTCCAGCCCGAAGTTCGTGCTGCGGTGCTTGGCCAGCGCGTCGAGTTCGACGAACGAGTCGTCGTCCAGCAGGGCGTAGACGCGCTCACGCGCGGTCAGCTTGCCCTTGGCGTGCACCTTGTCGACGGCGTCCTCGCCGACTGGATGCAGTGACTCTTCCCGGCGCTTATGTAGCTCGGCCAGCTTGCCCGCCGTGGTGTGGATGTCGATGGTGTGCTCGGCGGCAGGCTCCGCGGTGTGATCGGTAACGCTAGTCATGGCTGTCGAGCTTAGCGGCGGTCACGGTCGGACCCGCATTTGACAGGCAACTGCAGATATGACGCGTGCTGCCCACCGGTATGGATGATGTGCTTTCCGCTGTTGTGCGGGAGGTAGTCGCGGGTGCCGGGCATGATCGGGCCCAATGCGTTATGTGCGCTGATCACCAGCCGAAGCTGTTCGCCGGGGTAGAAAACCAGGCCGATGGGGAACAGGTCGATTTCGATGTCGGCGATCTGGCCGGGTCGCAATTTCTCGACGCGATCAAAGCTGTGCGCGGGCACGGTGTCGGTGCTCAACGTCTCGTCCAGGTGGCGGGCGGAAACGCGTAACCGCCCGTTGGAGCCCTTGTACCGCAGCACGGACGCGCCTTTCTCGGTCTGGTCGGCCAGCAGTGCGCCATCATTGGGCACGGTGAACTGCTGCAGCGGCGTGCCCTGCCGGTCCAGTTTCTGGACCAGGACGAACAGGTCCATGTCGTCGGCGCCGTCGGCCTGCACCCACAGCCGCGCCTTGGGGTAGCCGACCATGAGTGTTTCGGCGTCGAAGCGGGTCACGAAGGAGACCAGCCCGGGAGCCGATTCCGCGTCGTAGTCCACCGTCTCCTCTTCGGGCGGCGCCTCGGCGCTCAGCGTGCGCGAGCGGCCGTCGAGGTAGTACTTCGTGTCCGTCACCCCCTCCGGGGGAAACTCGTCGGCGATGTGATCGACGCGGTCGCCGCCGCGCAGGTCCAGCACGCTGTACCGGACGCGGGCCGTCTTGTCCCAGCCGTTGTCCTGGCCTTTGAGGTAGTGGTCGAAGAACCGGCGCAGCTCTTCGACGTTGGCCGGGTCGTAGTAGTCCGGCCACTCCTGCGTGTTGTGGATGCGCAGCCACTTGTCGGTCGACGCGATCCTGCGCCACGCGCGGAACGTGCCGGCGGTGTGCAGGGTGTTGGAGTAGCTGGCGACGACGTAGGCCGGAACGGTGATCTTGTCGAACCGCGCGATCTTGTCTTCCCAGAGGTCATTGATCAGTGGGTAGCTGCGGACCTCGGCAAGGATGTCCTCGCGCCGGTTGTTGCCGGCGTAGCTGTTGTTCTGCAGTCGCTCTGCGAAGCCGATGTCGGGCATGCCGCCGCGCATGACCAGGTCGCGATACACGTCGCTGAAACCCTCGCACGGGTTGATCGCGGCCAAGTGGGGTGGCTGTTCGGCCGCGGTGAACCACTGCGAGATCGCCAGATAGGAGGTTCCGCTCATCGCGACCTTGCCGTTGCACCAGTCCTGGACGGCCAGCCACTCGATCAGGTCGTGGCAGTCGCGGGCCTCCTGGCGGCCGAACATCGCGCTGTCGCCGTCGGATTGGGCGATGCCCCGCGGATCGGGGTTGCAGATCGCGTAGCCGTGCGCGCACCAGTACGCCGGGTCGGGTCCCTCGAACTTCTCCAGCCCGGAGACCGCCGCGTTGTCCACGCCGATCATCGCGAACAGGGATGTGACGCTCGGCGCGGTGCCCTGGCTCTTGCCGTACGGGCTCCAGGCCACGATCACGGGCACTCGTTCGGCGCTTGGGGGTCGCAGCACGTCGACGTAGATGGTGGTGCCGTCCCGCAGGGTGACGGCGACGTCCTTGTCCAACACGATGTCGGTCGTCAGCGGACGGAACCGGCGATCGATCCGGTAGCCCGCCGGCAAGGTCCGGGTCCCCGGCTCGAACCCGCTCAGCAGTCCGTGCGCCACACCGGCCTCATAGTGCGATGGCTCAAACATGTTCTTTACGTGGCTCATTGGCAAGTCTCCTTCTCCTCCCGGCACCACGAGCGTAAGGCCAAACCGCAATAAAATCAACAACTGTTGATATAAATGCGAGAAGCGGTAAGTTCTGGTGTGTGTCCGCCGAGAGCAAAGCCGCCCCACGCGGGCGCCGGCCAGGCACTAGCACGACGCGGCAGGCCATCTTGGACGCGGCGCGCGCCCGGTTCGCCAACGACGGCTTCGCCGCGACGACGATCAGGGGGGTCGCGGCCGATGCGGGAGTCGATGCGGCACTCGTCATGCAGTTCTTCGGGTCCAAGAACGAGTTGTTCGCCGCCGTCATGTCGATCTCACCGGAAGCGATGGCGCGGTTGGGTTCCGCGTTCGAAGGGCCCGACCAGAACCTCGGCGAACGGGTGGTTCGCGCCTTCCTGGGTGTGTGGGAGGGTCCGCCTCCGGACTCCGAGCCGCTGATGGCGATGCTGCGCGGCGCGATCGTGAACGACCAGGCGAATGAGCAACTGCGCGAGTTCATCCAGGCGCGGCTGCTCGACGGCATCCGCTCACGCTCGGTCGACCACGAGGATGCGGCGCTGCGCGCCGGGCTGGCGTCGTCAATGCTCGTCGGCGTCGTCGTCGGACGACGAATCGTCGGAGTTCCGATACTCGCCGACGCGGATAGCGAGACACTGATCGCGCTTGTCGCGCCGGCGATTCAAAGCGTGTTGGCGACTGTGGAGGAGTAGCGGTGGTCTGGGATGAAGAACACGACGTGCTGGTCGCCGGGTCGGGCGGCGGCGGTGTCACCGGCGCGTACACCGCCGCGCGCGAAGGCCTCGACGTCCTGCTGATCGAGGCGACCGACCGGTTCGGCGGCACCACCGCTTATTCCGGCGGGGGCGGAGTGTGGTTTCCGTGCAACCCGGTGCTGCTGCGCGCCGGCACCGACGACACGATCGAGGACGCGCTGACCTACTACCGCGCCGTGGTCGGCGACCGCACGCCTCGCGAACTGCAGGAAACCTTCGTCCGCCGCGGCGCCGGACTGATCGAGTATCTCGAGGCTGACCCCAACCTGAAATTCGTGCCGTTGCCCTGGCCCGATTACTACGGCAAGGCGCCCAAGGCCCGGCTGGACGGTCAACGGCACATCGCGGCCAAGCCGCTGAAGGTGGCCGCCGCTCCCGACCTGCGGGACGTTATCCGCGGTCCGCTCGACACCGACCGGCTCGGCGCGCAAACCCCCGCCGACTACTACCTCGGGGGCCGCGCGCTGATCGCGCGCTTCCTCACCGCCATCGCTCAGTACCCGAACGCCTCGGTTCGCCGCGAGACCACCCTGGTCGAGCTGGTGGTGTCGCAAGGCCCGGAAAAAGAAGTGATCGGTGCGATCGTCGAAACCGCGGGCGAACGCCGCGCCATCCGCTCGCGCCGCGGTGTGTTGCTGGCCGCCGGCGGCTTCGAGAACAACGACGAGCTGCGCCGTAAATACGGTGTGCCCGGCGAGGCGCGAGACACCATGGGCGGCCCGGGAAGTCGTGGCCAGGCATTGCAGGCAGGCATCGCGGCGGGCGCGGACACCGATCTGCTGGATCAGGCGTGGTGGTCGCCGGGCCTGACCCATCCAGACGGGCGATCCGCGTTCGCGCTGTGGTTCACCGGCGGCATCTTCGTCAACCAGAACGGCGACCGGTTCGTCAACGAGTCACGGGCCTACGACCGGGCCGGCCGGGAGATCATCGACCAGCTGCGCGACGGCTCAATCACGTTGCCGTACTGGATGATCTACGACGACAAGGAAGGCGAGGTGCCGCCGGTCAAGGCCGCCAACGTCAGCATCGTGGAGACCGCGAAGTACGTCGCGGCCGGGCTGTGGCACACCGCTGACACCCTGGCGGAGTTGGCCGACAAGATCGGCGTGCCGGGCGAGCGGCTGGCGGCGACCGTCGCACGGTTCAACGAGTTCGCCGCCGCCGGCGTCGACGAGGACTTCGGGCGCGGCGACGAGGCGTTCGACCGCGCGTTCTCCGGTGGCGCCTCGCCCTTGGTGTCCATCGACCAGCCGCCGTTTCACGCGGCCGCGTTCGGCATCTCCGACCTGGGCACCAAGGGCGGCCTATGCACCGACGCCGCGGCGCGGGTGCTCGACACCTCCGGCAACCCGATACCCGGGCTGTACGCGGCCGGCAACACGATGGCCGCACCCAGCGGCACCGCCTATCCCGGCGGCGGCAACCCGATCGGGACAAGCATGCTGTTCAGCCACCTGGCGGTCATGGACATGCTCAAAGGCGGCCGCTGATGGACCCGCTGGACCCGATGGAGCCGCTGGACCCGCTCGACGAGGCCGCGCTGCGCAGCTTGGCGATCGACGCGGGGTGGCGGCAGCTCGACGTCGTCGCCCAGACCGGTTCCACCAATGCCGACCTGCTGGCGCGGGCGGGGTCGGGCATCGACATCGGCGGGGCGGTACTGATCGCCGAACACCAGACCGCCGGGCGGGGGCGGCACAGCCGGGTGTGGTCGGCCACCCCGCGTGCGCAGATCACCATGTCGGTAGGAGTGAGCACCGTTGACGTCCCGACGTCGGCGTGGGGATGGTTGTCGCTGGCCACCGGGGTGGCGGTCGTCGACGCCGTGTCTCCGTTGATTGAAGGAGCGACGGCTGGCCTGAAGTGGCCCAACGACGTCCTGGTCGATGGCGGAAAGCTGGCGGGCATCCTGGCCGAGGTCGCGCGGCCGGCTTCTGGACCGGCAATCGTGATCGGTGTCGGGCTCAATGTCGCGCAGGCCCCTGAAGACGTCGCCGGGGCGACCTCGTTGCTCCAGCTTGGGGTGACGGCCGACCGGCAGCGGCTCGTCGGCGCCTTGTTGCGCGAGCTCGGCAGGCGGATCGCCCAGTGGCGAAGAGCCGACGCATTGCTTGCCGCCGACTACCGCGCGCGCAGCTTGACCATCGGGTCCCGCGTGCGCGCGCAACTGCCCGCCGGCGACGAGGTCGTCGGCACCGCGACCGACATCGATGCGCGGGGTCAGCTGTGCTTAGCAACGGGCAGCGCACCCATCGTGATTTCCGCCGGTGACGTGGTGCATCTGCGTTAGGAAGCGGTAGCTTCAGGCCGTGGGCTATCCGGAGAACGTTCTGGCCAAGGGTGAGCAGGTCGTCCTGCATCATCATCCGCATTGGAAGCGGCTGATCTGGCCCGTCGTGGTGCTTTTCCTGGCGACCGGGCTGGCGGCGTTCGGATCGGGTTACGTCAACTCGACGCCCTGGGGCCAGCCCGCCAAGAACGTGGTCTACGGCGTCATCTTGGCGATCTGGGTGGTGCTCGTCGGCTGGCTCACGCTGTGGCCGTTCCTGACCTGGCGGACCACCAATTTCGTCGTCACCAACCGGCGGGTGATGTTTCGGCATGGCGTGGCGACCCGCAGCGGAATCGACATCCCGTTGGCGCGGATCAACAGCGTGGAATTCCGGGACCACCTGTCGGAGCGGATGTTTCGCACCGGGACGCTGATCATCGAATCCGCGTCACAAGATCCGCTGGAATTCCACGACATTCCGCAGCTGCGCAACGTGCACGCGCTGCTGTATCACGAGGTTTTCGACACCGGGTCCGACGAGTCCGGAGAGTCAGGGTCGCCCAACTGAGCGAACCGGTTGGCCCGGCGGTTGCGCCAGGCGCGCAACAGGGTGACGTTCCCGTCCTCGATCTCGTCCTCGAAGACCTCGGCGATCCCGCCGGCGGTGAGCGATTCCAGCGCCTTCTCTGGGTTGCGTGCGAACTGCTCGGGAAACACCCAGCGCCGGAACGCCCAGAACCGGAACGCCATTTGCATCAGGTTGCCGATGATGTAGGCCGAGATGAAGTCGGCGATGTTCTCCACGGTCAACGACACCGTCGGCACCCGCAGCCCGAAGACGTAGCTGGAAACCCACAGCGGCGCCATGCTTAGCAGCACTCCCACCCCGCTGAACGCGAAAAACAGCAGCGCCTCGTGGTGGCGCTCGCGGCCGCCGCGGTCGCGGAAGCTCCATTCCCGGTTGAAGATGTAGGACGCGATGACCGCGACAATGCCCGCGATGACCTTGGCGGTTACCGGCTTGGACTCGAGAACCGTCAGTTTCAGCGTGTAGAAAATCACCGAGTCGATAATGAACGTGGTACCGCCGACGATGGCGAATTTGATCAGCTCGTGATGTCGCAGCGCAAAAGGCTGGAGAAACTGGGGCAGGCGCGCGATGGTCGCGTCGGCGAAGGACACAGCACGCCAGTTTACGGACGGACGCGAAATCGAAGCAAAATGCGTTATAACGATTTCGCTTCACTGCCGGTCAACATGGTTTCGAAGCGCCGCTAGGCGCATGACACCATGATGACTGTGCCCAGAACACCCACGTCGCCGGTGGTAGCCATGATCGGGGGCGGCCAGCTGGCCCGGATGACCCACCAGGCCGCGATCGCGCTGGGCCAGACCCTGCGGGTGCTGGCCGCGGCGCCCGACGAGCCCGCGGCGCAGGTCAGCCCCGACGTGGTGATCGGCTCGCACACCGACCTTGAAGACCTGCGCCGGGTCGCGGCCGGCGCCGACGCGCTGACTTTCGACCACGAGCACGTCCCGACCGAGCTGCTGGACAAGTTGGTCGCCGAGGGCGTCAATGTGCAGCCGCCGCCGCAAGCCCTGGTGCACGCCCAGGACAAGCTGGTGATGCGGCGGCGGTTGGAGGCGCTGGGCGCCCGGGTGCCGCGTTACACGGCAATAGAAGAAGCGGACGATCTAGATGATTTGGACGCGTTCGCCCAACAGGTCGGGCCCGAACTCGTGGTCAAGGCGGCCCGCGGCGGGTACGACGGCCGCGGCGTGCGGATGGCCCGTGACCTCGCGCAGGCCCGCGAGATCGCCGGCGCCTACCTGGCCGACGGCGTGGCGGCGCTGGTCGAGGAACGGGTACCGCTGCGGCGGGAGTTGTCGGCGCTGGTGGCCCGCTCGCCGTTCGGTCAGGGCGCGGCGTGGCCGGTGGTGGAGACGGTGCAGGCCGACGGGATATGCGTGCTGGTGATCGCGCCCGCGCCGGACCTGTCCGAGGACCTGGCCGCCGAGGCACAGGGCCTGGCGCTGCGGTTGGCCGCCGAACTGGGCGTCGTCGGCGTGCTCGCGGTCGAGTTGTTCGAGACGACCGACGGCGCGCTGCTGGTCAACGAGCTGGCGATGCGTCCGCACAACTCCGGCCACTGGACCATGGACGGGGCCCGGACCAGCCAGTTCGAGCAGCACCTGCGCGCGGTGCTGGACTATCCGCTCGGCGACACCGACGCCATCGCCCCGGTCACGGTGATGGCCAACGTGCTGGGCGCCCCGCAGCAGCCGGTGATCACCCTCGACGAGAGGTTGCACCACCTGTTCGCCCGGATGCCCGATGCGCGGGTTCACCTCTACGGCAAGGCGGAACGACCCGGGCGCAAGGTCGGGCACATCAACTTCGTCGGCTCGGATCCTGAATGCCAGCCCGAGCTGCGTGAACGCGCCGAGCGGGCAGCACACTGGTTGTCACACGGGCAGTGGACGGACGGATGGGATCCTCATGGTCCCGCCGGCGACGATGCAGAGCGCAGCGATGGGGAGGAGCGGCGCAGATGACCGAACAGCCCCGCGTTGGCGTGATCATGGGCAGCGACAGCGACTGGTCAGTGATGCAGGACGCCGCCGTCGCGCTCGCCGAGTTCGACGTCCCCACCGAGGTTCGGGTGGTTTCGGCGCATCGCACGCCACAGGTGATGTTGGATTACGCGCGTGGCGCGGCCGACCGCGGCATCGAGGTGATCATCGCCGGTGCCGGCGGCGCGGCCCATCTGCCCGGCATGGTCGCCGCGGCCACCCCGTTGCCGGTGATCGGGGTGCCGGTGCCGTTGGCTCGCCTCGACGGACTGGACTCGCTGCTGTCGATCGTGCAGATGCCCGCGGGAGTGCCGGTGGCGACGGTGTCGATCGGCGGCGCCCGCAACGCCGGCCTGCTGGCCGTGCGCATCCTCGGCTCCTTCGACCCGCAGCTGCGGGCGCGCATCGTCGCTTTCTCCGACCAGCTTGCCGAGACCGTGCGGGCCAAGGATGCAGCGCTGCAGGAGCTGCACGGTAAAGTTACCGGCCAGTAGCCGGCCGAGCGCAGAAGGAGACCAACATGGCTGGATGGGCCGGAAACCCGTCGTTCGATCTTTTTCAGTTACCGGAAGAGCATCAGGAATTCCGGACAGCGATTCGCGCCCTGGCGGAAAAGGAGATCGCTCCGCACGCCGCCGACGTCGACGAGAAGCCGCGGTTTCCGGACGAGGCGCTGGCCGCGCTGAACGCGTCGGGCTTCAACGCGGTCCACGTCCCCGAGGAGTACGGCGGTCAGGGCGCGGACTCGGTGGCCGCCTGCATCGTGATCGAAGAGGTCGCCCGGGTCTGCGCCTCGTCATCGCTGATTCCGGCGGTGAACAAGCTCGGCACCATGGGCCTGATCCTGCGTGGGTCCGACGAGCTGAAGAAGCAGGTGCTTCCGACGCTGGCCGACGGGGCAATGGCGTCCTACGCGCTGAGCGAACGCGAAGCCGGCAGCGACGCGGCGTCGATGCGCACCCGCGCCAAGGCCGACGGGGACGACTGGATTCTCAACGGCGCCAAGTGCTGGATCACCAACGGCGGCAAGTCGACCTGGTACACGGTGATGGCGGTGACCGATCCGGACAAGGGCGCCAGCGGCATCTCGGCGTTCGTCGTGCACAAGGACGACGAGGGGTTCACCGTCGGTCCCAAGGAGAAGAAGCTCGGGATCAAGGGTTCGCCGACCACCGAGTTGTATTTCGAGAACTGCCGCATCCCGGGCGACCGGATCATCGGCGAGCCCGGCACCGGCTTCAAGACCGCACTGGCCACGCTGGACCACACTCGTCCCACGATCGGCGCCCAGGCCGTGGGCATCGCCCAGGGTGCCGTGGACGCCGCGATCGCCTACACCAAGGACCGCAAGCAGTTCGGCGAGTCGATCAGCACCTTCCAAGCCGTGCAGTTCATGCTGGCTGATATGGCGATGAAGGTGGAGGCCGCGCGACTGATGGTCTACACCGCCGCGGCCCGCGCCGAACGCGGCGAGCCGGATCTGGGCTTCATCTCCGCGGCGTCGAAATGCTTCGCCTCGGACGTGGCGATGGAGGTCACCACCGACGCCGTTCAACTCTTCGGTGGTGCCGGTTACACCGTCGATTTCCCCGTCGAACGAATGATGCGCGACGCCAAGATCACCCAAATCTACGAGGGCACCAACCAGATTCAGCGTGTGGTCATGTCACGGGCATTGCTGCGCTGATTCTTTGGGCAGATCCGCGGCGCACCGCATAGGATCGCCCTTTACGTCGGGCAGCAAAGGCAGGCATGGTTACAGGGATACACCGCGACCATGGGGTATGACGTGAAGGACGTGGTGCTCCGTGCCCGCGCCAGATAGTTGGCAGTCGATGTCGCTGTTGCTCGTCGAGGACGACCGGGGCGACGCGGTGTTGGTGGAAGAGCTGATCTCCGAGGCGGTCGCCGATATCGATGTGGTGTGGGCGCAGTCGATGGCGCACGCCGAGCGCGCGCTGAGAGCCGCCCGCCCCGATTGCGTCCTACTGGACCTGAACCTGCCCGACGCCAACGGAATCGACGCCCTCGACCGCATCGCCAAACACGATGCCACCATCCCGATTGTCGTGTTGACCGGGCTGAACGACGAATACTTCGGAGTTTCCGCGGTCGCCGCCGGAGCGCAGGACTACCTGGTCAAGGGCCGGGTGGAACCTGAGATGCTGCGCCGCGCACTTCTTTACGCGATCGAGCGCAAACGCGCCGAGCTCATCGCCGCGGACCTGTACGCAAGCGAACTGAGGGCCCGGGAGAACGCGCTACTGGAACGCGGCCTGCTGCCTTCGCCGCGGCTGCTGGACGAGCCGGGTATCGACATCGTCGCCCGCTACCGGCCGAGTCGCGAAAACGCCTTGCTGTGCGGCGACTTCTACGACGTCGTACAAACCCCGGACCGGGTGACCCACGTACTGATCGGTGACGTCGCCGGCCACGGACCGGACGAGGCGGCGCTGGGCGCGGCGTTACGGATCGCCTGGCGCACACTCACGTTCGCCGGCATGGACGTCGCGGACCGGATGCCGCACCTGGAGCAGGTACTGCACGCCGAGCGCACCGAAAAAGGGGTCTTCGCCACGGTGCTGAGCCTGGAGATCCCGCCCGACGGCGCACCGACCACCGCGGTCCGCGCCGGTCATCCCGGGATGCTGTTACACGGGCCCGACACGGTGGAATGGATCGAACCCCCATTTGGACCCGCCCTGGGCCTGCACGCCACCGAGTGGCCGCGGCACAAGATCGACGTGCCGTCGGGTCACGGGCTGTTGCTGCTGACCGACGGCCTGTTCGAGGGGTATTCGGGTCTGGGCAGCGAGCGTCTCGGCGAGGACGGTTTGCTCGCGCTGGCGCGTACGCACGCACACTTGCCCGGTCCGGAGTTCGTCGACGCGCTGATCGACGGGGCCGAGGACCGCGCCCGGGCGCACGGTGGACTCACCGATGACATCGCGGTGGTGCGCGTGGAGCGGACCACCTGGTGACGTCCGTGCTCAGCCGGCTGCGCCGACGACAGCTCACGGTGCGGGGATGGCAATTCCTGGTGCTGTTGTCCATGGGCCTGCTGGTGCTGGCGGGTGCGGTGACCGGTGCGACGCTGCTGACTCGCACCGACGACGTGACGCGGGAGATGACGAACAACATCCAGCCGGCGCGCGTCGCGGCGGCCGACTTGCAGGCGGCGCTGCGCGACCAGGAAACCGGCCTGCGGGGTTATCTCATCTCCGCCGACCGGCAGTTCCTGGCCCCGTACTACGACGGGACAGCGCGACGAACGGGTAGCGGCCGACGAGGTCCGGCAGCGAATAGGCTCCCAGCCGCACCTGATCGGTGATCTGGACGCCATCGAAAAGGCGTCTGCCTCCTGGCGGGCGACATATGCCGATCCGCTTATCGCGAGCGTGGCCCCCAACACTCCGAACCTCATCAGCAGCGCCACCGCCGAACGCGGCAAGGCCGAATTCGACCATATGCGCGACCTTTTCAACGTCCAGAACGCTAACCTGGCGGCGGCCCGGGCGCACGCCGCCGACCAACTGCAACGGGTCGAAGACTGGCGCGACAGGGTGCTGATCGCAATGGTGGTGGTGTTTTGCGTCACCGCGACAATGCTGGGGCTGCTGACCCGGTATGCGGTCACTCAGCCACTGCAAACCCTGGCCGCATCATGCCGGCGGATCACCCAGGGCCACTTCGGCGAAGCGATCATCCCTCCGCGCCGCCCGACCGACATTCGGGGCATTGCGATGGACGTGGAAGACATGCGGCAGCGGATCGTGGAAGAGCTCGAAGCGACGCGGTCGGCCCGGGCGCAGTTGGTGGACCAGGCGGAGGAACTGCGGCGCTCCAACGCCGAACTCGAGCAGTTCGCCTACGTCGCGTCGCACGATCTGCAGGAACCCCTGCGCAAGATCGCCTCGTTCTGTCAGCTGCTGGAGAAGCGGTACGGCGACAAGCTCGACGAGCGCGGTGTCGAATACATCGGTTTCGCCGTGGACGGCGCCAAGCGCATGCAGGTGCTCATCAATGATTTGCTCAGCTTCTCCCGGGTCGGCCGGGTGGGCGAAATGCACGCCGAGGCCGACTTGGATGCTGCCTTGGACGACGCGCTGGGCAACCTCGCCTCCGCGATCGAGGAATCGGGCGCCGAGATCGTGCGCCCGGCGCAGCGTCTTCCACGGATCGTCGGGGATCCCACCTTGCTAACGATGTTGTGGCAGAACCTGATCGGCAATGCGGTGAAGTTCCAGCACGCAGATCAGTCGCCCCGCATTGTCATCGACTGTCAACGGGGCCTGGGTGCTCATCAAGGCGACTGGATGCTGGCGGTGACGGACAACGGTATCGGCATCGATGAGGAGTTCGTCGACAAGGTTTTCGTGATCTTTCAGCGTCTACATGGCCGGGACAAGTACTCTGGAACGGGTCTGGGTCTCGCGCTCTGCAAAAAAATCGTCGAGCATCACGGCGGGACAATTCGGATCGATACGACCTACGACCGGGGAACCCGGTTCGAGTTCACGCTGCCCATAGACGAACGCGGTGAACCTGCCGAATCCATCGACGCCGACGGAAACCGCTTGGCCGCACTAGAAGGAGCATACGAATGACGCCAGCCGGTCGAGCAATCGACGTCCTGCTTATCGAGGACGACCCAGGCGACGAACTGATCACCCGGGAAGCCTTCGAGCACAACAAGCTGCGGAACCGGCTGCATGTCGCGCACGACGGCGAAGAGGGTCTGAACTACCTCTACAAGCGCGGCGAATACGAGCACGCCAGGCGCCCCGACCTCATCCTGCTCGATCTGAACCTGCCGAAATACGACGGCCGCCAGCTGCTCGAAAAGATCAAGTCCGATCCCGAGCTCAGCCGTATCCCGGTTGTGGTGCTCACCACCTCCTCGGCGGAGGAGGACATCCTGCGCAGTTACAAGCTGCACGCCAATGCCTACGTCACCAAGCCGGTCGATCTCGACCAATTCATGAACGCGGTCCGCCAGATCGACGAGTTCTTTTTGCAGGTAGTCCGCCTCCCACCAAGCTGACGGCCGACCTGCTTCGCACGAATGTCCGTACACCACAACCGAACTCACCTGCCATCACCGCGAAACGGCCCGTGCTATACAGATTCCGAATGCCGCCGGGCGAACCAGGTGATCAGCCGGCCGACGATGTTGAGCAGCAGCAGGAACACGATCAGCAACAAGGCCGCCTCGTAGGACAGGTCCTGCGAAGAGGGCGACGCCAGGTCGTAAAACGTCCAGATCGGATAGGTCAGGTAATCGAGCGCCGCGTGGGTGAGTTCTCCGGTCGGCGGCGAGTCCGAACGCCCCGCCGTGTAGAGCATCGGCGCGGTCTCGGTGATTGCCATAGCGAGCGCGACCAGCATGCCGGTGACGATTCCGGGCAATGCCGTCTTCAGCACGATCTTGCGCAGGGTCCAGCCGAGCGGCAGTCCTAACGCCTCCGCCCCTTCCCGGTACGACGTCGGCACGTGATGCAATGCGGACTCGGTGGCCTTGGTGATGTCGGGAATGCTCATCACCGACAGCACCAACACGCCGGCCGACAGGGAAAAACCCCAGTCCAAATCCACCACGAGGACGACGTAGCCGACGTAGCCGAGCACGATGGACGGGATGCCGGACAGCACCTCGTGGGCGCCACGCAGAATCGACTTCGTTTTGCCGGTTGCGAATTCGGACAGATAGATCCCGCCCAACAAGCTGACGCTGCCGGCCACCAGCAAGACCCCCAGACTGAGAACCGCGGTGCCGATGACCGCGTTGCGCAAGCCACCGCCATTACTCTGGGTGTCTTGCAGCAGGACGTCGAAGTGGAACACCGGCAACGCGCGGCCGACAACTCCGATCAGCATCCACAGCGTTGGGCCGACCACCGCCGCCAGACAGCAGAAGCATCCCACCCAGAATGCTGAGTTCACCGCCTTGCGCCGAATGGCGACCTTTGTCATTTCAATGTCAATTCAGGCATTTCAACTACCTCGGCCCACCGGTAATGCGGTCCTCGACGCGCGGCGCACTAAAGCCCGGGCGGCCGCGTTCGTCAGCAATGTGATCAGCAAGAGCACCAGGGAAACCTCGGCGAGCGTTTTGACCGCGAAGCCGGTGGAGTCATTCTGCGCCGAATCTAGTTGCGACACAACGGTGGCCCCGATGGTGGTCATGGTCGAGTAGATATTGCCGGGCAGCGCCCCAAGGTTCGCTCCGGACACCATGGTGACGGCTGTCGTCTCGCCGAGTGCACGTCCGAGTCCTAGCACGACGGCGCCGACGACGCCGCTCGACACCCACGGCAGGGTGACCCGGCGTACGGATTCCCAATCGGACATCCCCAGTGCGGTGGCGCCTTCGCGGGCCAGCGATGGCACTTGCCTCATCAGGTCACGGGTGGTGCTGGCGATGACGGGAATGATCATCACCGCCAGCACCAGACCAGACGCCAACATGCCCTCGCCGTTACCGGTGTCGCCGCGGAAGTAATCGAGCACCGGTACATCGGGGGTGTTGCGGGCGATCAGGGGTGCGACATGGTGGGCGATGAACGGCCCGAACGTCAGCGCCCCCCACAGGCCGATGACCACGCTGGGGATGCTGGCGAGCACTTCGAGCACCATGCCGACGGCGCAGGCGACACGCTTTGGCAACCGTTGAACGATCGCCAGCGCCGCCCCGATCGACACCGGCACCGCGACAATCAGGGCGATCGCAGAGCTCGCCAGGGTGCCGACGATCAGCGGCAGTGCGCCATAGGCTGCGCCGGCCGGAAGCGCTACGCCGTGGCTGATGACGGTGCCGCCTTCGGGATTGCCCGAGTTCCATTCGGTGCCGGTGAAAAAATGCAGCCCGTTCACCTCGACCGCCGGCAGCGCCTCGATAAGCAGGGTCACCATCACGAACACGAGCGCCAGCAGCGGAACGAGCGCACCCATCCGACCGGCCCACCGGACGGCGAAGCCATGCCGCGGCCGGAATAACTCAGAAGGCCGGGCAAGGCCAACGAGGATCACCGGAAGCTCTTAGCCGCTGATGTTTTCGAACTGAATGGGGCTACCGGCGGGAACGGTAACCGCCAGTGAACGCAAACGAGTTTTCATTGGGCCTCACCTTTCTGTTCCCCCGTCTGCGTATCCCCCCGCGCCAACACCGAGGAGCCCGCGGTCGCTGAACAGTCCGGAGACATAACGGACGGTTTCCGCGTGCTTCGGTGCGAAAAACAACTGTTCGGTGGGTCCTTCCTCGATGAGGCTGCCGTCGAAAAACAGGGCGGTCCGGTCACCGGTCCGGGCGGCCTGCGGAAGATCGTGAGTCACCATGATCACGGTGAGCCGATAGGCCAGTGATCGGATGAGCCCTTCGATCTTCTCGGTCGAGGTCGGGTCCAGTGAAGAGGTCGGCTCGTCGAGCAGCAGTACTTCAGGGTTCACCGCCAGCGCACGGGCCAGGCACAACAGCTGCTGCTCACCACCGGAGAGTCGGAACGGTGAATCACCGAGGCGATCTTTGACCGCATCCCAGAGGCCGACCTCGGTGAGGCGCGCCTCGGCGACAGCTTTGAATTCTTTGCGCGGCACCAGTTTATGAGCGCGGACGCCGGCGAGCACGTTGTCGATGATCGACATGGGGAAGGGATTGGGGCGCTGGAACACCATGCCCACTCTGCGGCGAAACTCCATCAGGTCATGGCTTTTGAAGATGCTGCGCCCGGCCAACAGGACATCGCCGCTGTGTCGATATCCGGAGACCCTGTCATTCATCCGGTTCAGGGCACGCAGGAAGGTGCTCTTGCCCGACCCGGTCGGCCCCAGCAGGGAGGTGACCGCACGCGCGGGAAAGGTCAGGTTCACTTGATCCAGAACGGTTTTGCCGCCGAATCCCAGGGTGAGGTTCACCACCGCCATGGCCGGTACGGCGACATCGGCGTCGTTGGCGACATCGGTATCGGGGCCACCGGTCTGGGCGTCAAGCTGTTCCGGACAAATCAGCACGCCCTAAAGTTACTTTGCCGAATGGCGTTGAGAACCATGCGAAGTCACCCTCTGCTTAACTTCAAAGGTGCTTCTAATCCGGCCCTTATCTTTACGACGCGGGTTGCGGTGCGCTGAGAAACTCGTCGTTGTGTTGGCCGACGGCCGGCGGAGGATCAATGGCCGTCGCGTCAAAGCTCGAGTAGCGCGCGGGCAGGCGGACCACCGTGATCGCTTGGTCGCCGTCCCCGACTTTGAGCGCGAGCTCGTTTTCGGCGAACAGCTCGGTGCCCACAACCTGCTTCCAGGTGTAGGCCAGGCACGCCATCACACCGCCTTCTTGTAGCGCCGCAACCCATTGGGCGGCGGTCTTGGCGGCCAGCGCCGACTCCAATTCCTCGGTCAGCTCGTGGTAATTGATCGCCCGTGCGCGCTGGGAGGCGAACCGCTCGTCGTCGACGAGGTCCGGCCGGCCGATGATCTGGCACAGCTTGACCCAGTGCTTGGGCACGTAGGCGCTGATGACCAGGTAGCCGTCGGCGGCCTTGAACGCGTCCGACGGTTGGGTTGCGAAGCCAACGCCCTTGCGCTTATTGGCATTTGGCGCGGACGCAGGTCTTGGAGCTTCGTCCGGCTTGTTCAGGTGGATCGTCAGTTGACTGGCTTGCAGGCTCACCGCAACGTCATACATTGCGACGCGTACCACGTCGCCGTCCCCGTGGCGCTCACGGTTGAGCAGCGCCGCCAGCACCGCCTGCGCCAGCACATGACCGCTGGCGGCGTCGACGAGTTGGAACGGGATGATCTGTGGCTTGCCGCTCGGCGTGGGCATTCCGGTGCTCATGCCTGCCTCGGACGCGACCATGAGGTCGACGCCCGGTCGGCTGCCGTGCGGGCCGTTGCCGCCGTAGGCTGACAGCCGCGCATAGATGAGTTTCGGGTTGCGGGAACGCATTTCGTCGGGACCCAAGCCCATGCGTTCCATCACCCCGGGGCGAAACCCTTCCAGCACAACGTCCGCGGTATCGACCAGTTGCAGTATCTGTTCCTTGGTTTGCGCATCGGTGAGGTCCGCAACCACTGACTTCTTGCCGCGGTTGTGGGGGAGAAACAACGTGGCCAGCGGTGGGCGGCCGGGTAGGACGGCGGTGATGTGCCGGGCCGCCTCGCCGACGGGCGCCTCGATCTTGATGACCTCGGCGCCGAGGTCGGCCAGCACCTGCCCGGCCAGCGGGCCGGCGATGTTCTGGGTGAAATCGAGTACCCGGAAACCGTCAAGTGGTTTGGGGGGATTGCTGTTCGGCATCAGCCGGCCTTTCGGTTTTCCAGCGCCTTGTTAAGCACCGTTGTGCAGTAGTAGTTTCGGCCGAACGGCGCTTCGGGGTCATTGGACTGCAGCGGTAATCCGTTGTCGGCCAACAACTGATTGAGCGGAGTGCGAACCGCCCGCCAGCCGTGCTCTTCCAGGTAGGTCGCGGCGTCATGGCGGTCGCCCGGGAAGCCTAGTTCGCCGAGCGCGATGTCGAGGCCTCTATCGCGCCATTTGTCGCTGGCTGCGTTCAAAGCATCCCCGCTGACGCCCGAATTGTTGAAGACCTCGGCAACCAGTCGGCTGCCGTCAGCGCTGAGCGCGGTGACGCTGTCCAACAACCGGTCCTGCGCCTCCGGCGGAAGGAACGCGAGCAGGCCCTCGGCCGCCCATGCGGCGGGCCGCTCGGCGTCGAACCCGGCTTGGCGCAGCGCAGCGGGCCAGTCGTCCCGCAGATCGATCGCCACGTTGCGCACGTCGGCGGTGGGCGTGGCGCCGAGCGCGCCTATCGTGCCGGTCTTGAACTCGATGACTTGCGGCTGGTCGACCTCGAACACCGTCGTTCCCGCCGGCCACGGCAGTCGGTATCCCCGTGCGTCGAGGCCGGCGGCCAAGATCACCACCTGGCGGATGCCCGCGTCGCCCGCATCGGAGAAGAACGCGTCGATGTAGCGGGTGCGTGCCGCCAGCAGGTCGGTCATGCGTTGCATGCCCCACGGCGCACCCGGGTCGTCGACCTCGGCGGAGTCGAGTTCCCCGGCGGCCCACCGCGTGAAGAAGTCGACACCCACGGCGCGCACCAGCGGTTCAGCGAACGGATCGTCGATCAGCGCGTCTCTGGTGGCCCTGGCTCGTCCCGAGGCCACCATTGTGGCGGTGGCTCCCACGCTGGTCGCCAGATCCCAGGTGTCGTTATCGCTGCGGCCCATCCCGACAGGTTAACGAGCCGCGCGCTGACGTCGTAACTCGACTGACACTCGACGGGGGCGCTTTCGAGGCGGTTTCGAGCCGGTTCGGAGACCATCGCATACCTACCATCTCCGGATGACCATCACCCATCCCGTCGACGACGGTGTCGTAGTAGAGGTCCGCTGCCATGGATCCGTACCCGCTTGGCCGGTGCCGGTCGCGTGGGAACCCGGGTGGCAGCGGGACGCTCGGTGGGCGCGGTGGCTGGCCTGGGCCAGCCTGGCCGTGGTGCTCATCGAGGGCGGCATTGGCCTATGGCAGGGCCTGGCAGTCGGATCGGTCGCCTTGACCGGGTGGGCGCTTGGCGGCGGCGCCGAGGCGCTGGCCAGTGCGATGGTGGTGTGGCGCTTCAGTGGTGCTCGCACGATGTCCCGGACCGCGGAGCGCCGCGCCCAGCGCGGCGTGGCGCTGTCGTTCTGGCTGACTGCGCCGTACATCGCCGCCGAGTCCATTCGCGACCTGATGGGCGAGCACCACGCCGAGACGTCGGTGATCGGCATCGGCCTCACGGCGCTGGCCCTGGTGCTGATGCCGGCGCTGGGCCGGGCCAACCACCGAGTGGGCATGCGGCTGGGCTCGCAGGCCACCGAGAGCGAGGGCACACAGAACTACCTGTGCGCCGCGCAGGCCGCCGGCGTGCTGGCCGGCCTGGCGATTGCAGCTTTGTGGGCCGGCGGCTGGTGGGTCGACGGTGCGATCGGCCTGGCCATCGCCGTCGTCGCGGTCTGGCAGGGCGTGCGCGCCTGGCAGGGCCACGACTGCGGCTGCTGACCGTGGCAACCCTGGGCTGACTCAGTCCAGGCGGTAGCGGATCAGTCGAGAACTGTTGGCCACCACTGCGACCGACGACGCGTTGTGCAGGATCGCGGCCAGCACGGGGGACAGCGCGCCGCCCGCCCCGATCAGCAACCCGGCCGCGTTGACGGCAATGGACATGCCGTAGTTCTCCCGGATCACGTCGACCGCCCGCGCGCCCAGATCGCGCACATCGAGCAGGCGGTGCAGGTCGTCGTTGGCCAATGCCACGTCGGCGGTCTCGACGGCGACGTCGGTTCCGGCCAGCCCCATGGCAATTCCGATGTCGGCAGCCGCCAACGCCGGGGCGTCGTTGATGCCGTCGCCGACCATGCCGACGACGTAGCCCTCGTCCTGCAGATTGCGCACCACTTCGAGCTTGTCTTCCGGCATCACCTCGGCGCGCCACTCGTCGATCCCCAGCTCGTCGGCGACGACCTCGGCGATGTCCGGATGGTCCCCGGTGAGCATGACGATCCGGCGAATGCCGTTGGCCCGCAGCTTCTTCAGCACCGTGGCGGCCTCGGGTCGCACTTCGTCGCGCAGGCTGATGAGCCCTACCAGCGTGCCGTCCACGGCGAGCAGCAACGGGGTCTCGGCCTGGCCGCGCAGTTTGGCGACCCACTCCGACGCCTTCTTGGACACCTTCACCTTCTCGGCGCGCAGCAGCGACGGGCTGCCCAACAGCAGGGTCCGGCCGTCGGCCCAGGTGCGCATGCCCAGACCCACCAGCACCTCGCACTCCTCGTGCGGCGGGATGCTGATGTGGCGTTCCTCGGTGGAGCGGATCACCGCTTCGGCCAGCGGGTGCCGGGAGTGGATCTCGGAGCTGGCCGCATAGGCCAGCACCTGTTCGGGCTGCCAATCCTTGTGCATGGCAACGATATTCGTGACCACCGGCCGCCCGACCGTCAAGGTGCCGGTCTTGTCGAACACGATCGCGTCGACCCGGCCCGCCTGCTCGAGGTGCGATCCGCCCTTAATCAGGATGCCGCGGCGGGCGCCGTTGCCGATGGCGGCACTGATCGCGGTCGGGGTGGCCAGTCCCACCGCGCAGGGGCAGGCGATCAGCAGCATGGTCATCGCGCGGCGGACGTCGCCGGTGATCGCCAGGGTGATGGCCGACACGATGAACGAAGTCGGCACGAAACGGCGCGAGAAGTTCTCGCCGACCGTCTGGATCGGCGCCCGATCATGTTGCGCCTCTTCGACTCTGGTGATGATGCGGCCGATGGTGGTTTGGTTGCCGACGGCTTCAGCGCGCACCACCAGCCGTCCGCGCACCACTACCGAACCGGCGTGCACGTGTGTTCCCACGTTGACGGTCACCGGAAGGTTCTCACCGGTGATCGCGGACTGGTTGACGACGGCGTCGCCGTCGGTGACCTCGCCGTCGACCGGGATGGCGACGTGGTCGTGCACCACTACCTCGTCGCCGATCTGCAAGGTGTCGATCGGTACTTGGATTTCGGTGCCGTCGATCAGCCGGACCCATGCGGTGTCCTGGCTGCCGCGCAGCAGCTCCGAGATGGCCCGCCGAGTCCGCCGCAAGGTCAGATCCTGCAGGTACTCACCGATGTTGAGCAGCCACAGCACGGTCAGTGCGACCACGTTCTCACGCAGGAGGAGGCTGGCCACGGTGGCCGCCGAGACCAGCGCATCGGTGCCGGCGCGGCCGGAGCGCAGCGAGCGCAGCGCACCGCGCAGGAACGGATATCCGGTGAAGATCGTTACGCCGCTGGCCACCACCCGGCCGCTGGGGCCGAGCAGCGGCGGCCGCGCGAATGCATATCGGCGCACCCCGAGCAGGGCCAGCGCGGCGCCGCCGATGACCATGCGAAGGACGTCGGTGTTGCGGATCTCGGAGGAATGCGGCGCGCGCGTCGGTATGAGGTCCGCGGCGACGTGCGCGGCGTCATCAATCGCCTCCAGGACGGCGGCACGGTCGCACCGCTTGGGCGAGTACCACACGACGACAGATCCGGTGCTCGGGTAGGCGTGCACCACCCGCACGCCGTTGCACTTGGCGACCGCCTCTTCGACCGCGACGGCACGCCGCGAATTGCAGCGGACCCACGGAACACGAACCCGCATGCGCCCGGCCGCGTCCGAAACCACCTCCAGGGCAGTCTCTTTGGTGAGCGCGCGGGTCACGTCAGCGGGTCAGTGGTCGTGCTCGTGCAGGTCGCCGACGGCCGGCGTGGGTGCCTCCTCGCCGATGCGTTCCCGGGCTTCGGCCATCACGTCGGCGATCTTGAGCCGCGCCGACTCCGCCGCCTCCTCGGCCTTGCGGGTTCCGCGCAGTCCCAGTTCGGCCGCGGATACGGCGGTCTCGTGCAGCGGGGCCTTGTCCAGGGCTTTGCGTGCCAGCTCGTAGGCCGTCACTCCGACTAACCCCGTGACCACAGTCCCTGCAGCTTTAGCCAACAGCCCGTACACCGCCATCGCCCTAACCTTTCGTGCTGGTGTCTCTGCGTTGTCCCGACGTTAACATCGCGATATAGCAATATCAATATGGATCTGGGCTGCCAGCACTAAGCCTTTTGCGTGGAGCCCATCCTTGTCGGAGGGTCATGGCATACTCGAACGTATGTTCGATAGGTGGTATGCCTCACGGCCCACGCCGGAGTCCGCGGCGTTCGTGGACCGCCTGTGCGCGGCGGCTCGCGCGGAGAACCGCGCCGCCGCTGAGCAGCTCGAGGTGATCGGTCAGTTGTTCGCGTATCGGTATTCGTCGTGTTCGGAGACCGATGATTGGGCGATCGACACGGAGGCGGCGGTGGCCGCCGAGGTGGGTGCGGCGTTGCGGATCAGCCAGGGCCGGGCGGCTTCCCGGTTGCGCTATGCCCGGGCGATGCGTGAGCGGCTTCCGCAGGTCGGTGAGGTGTTCAAGGCCGGGGATATCGACTATCGGGCGTTCACCACGATCGTGTATCGCAGTGATCTGATCACCGATCCCGACGTGTTGACCAAGGTGGATGCGCAGCTGGCGGTCAATGTGGCGCGCTGGCCCTCGATGAGCCAGGGCCGGCTGGGCGCCCAGGTCGACAAGATCGTGGCCCGCGCTGACGCGGATGCGGTGCGGCGGCGCACCGAGCAGCAGGCTGGCCGCGAGATCTGGATCGGCGGCGAGCAAGAGGGCGTGTCCCAGATCATCGGCAGCCTGTTCACCGTGGACGCCCACGCCCTGGACAAACGCTTGAATGCGCTGGCCGACACGGTGTGTGCCCACGACGCCCGTACCAAAGAAGAGCGCCGCGCTGATGCGCTGGGGGCGTTGGCCGCTGGAGCGGACCGGCTGGGCTGTCGCTGCGGTCGCCCAGACTGCGCCGCCGGGAAGCGGTCCGCGCCCTCGCCGGTGACCATCCACGTCATCGCCTCCCAGGACACCCTCAACGGCGGGCAAGCGCCGGGCTCCGAGCTCAGCGCCGACGGGCTGATCACCCCCGAGCTGATTGCCGAACTCGCCAAGTCGGCCAAACTGGTCCCGCTGATCCACCCGGGCTACGCCCCACCCGAACCCGCCTACACCCCGTCGAAGGCGCTGGCTGATTTCGTGCGCGCCCGCGACCTGACCTGCCGGTGGCCCGGCTGCGACGTCCCTGCGGTTAACTGCCAGCTCGACCACACGATTCCGCATGCCCAAGGCGGACCCACCCACGCTGGCAACCTGAAGTGTTATTGCCCGACCCATCACCTGTTGAAGACTTTTTGGGGCTGGCATGAGAAGCAACTTGCCGACGGCACCTTGATCCTGACTTCCCCGGCGGGACAGACCTACGTCACCACACCGGGCAGCGCGCTGCTGTTCCCCAGCCTGTGCCACGCCGTCGGCGGCATGCCCGCCCCCGAAATCGAACCACCACAGGATTACTGCGCCGAGCGCAACGCGATGATGCCCAAACGGCGCCGCACCCGCGCCCAAGACCGCGTCCACCGCGTAGCCACCGAACGCCAAGCCAATCAACGAGCCCGCGCGGCCCGCCAGGTTGAGCACGCCGGACTCGCCCCACCCGACGACGACCCACCACCCTTTTAGAGGACCCGGGTGACCTTCTCGGTCTGGATCCGGCGCTGCAAGACCGCCGGATCGGGATTGGCCACCTGCACCAGCGACGCGCCGACGGCCATGATCGCCAGCAGCCCGTCCACCAACTCGCCAGGCCCAGACCACGACGCGCTGGAAAGCACCCGATCTTTGGATGTCAAACCCCTCGTCGCCGCGGATGTTTCGCATGCGGCCAGGACCTCGTCGGCCGATCGCCCGGCCAGCACCGGCCCCGGCGCGCGTTCGGGGACTATCTGATCTCCGTGCACCCGCACCGCGGTCGCGTAGTCGGTGACGCCGAAAGGTAGGTCGGACACCGGTCGGCCGAACGGATCCAGCGACAGCACGGCCACCTCGCCGCCCAACACCGCGGCGTCTGCCTCGTCCAGCCGTTCGGCGGTGCACAGCGCGATATCAGCGTCACCGGAAAGCACCGCCTCGGCGCCGATCCACCACACTCCGAACAACACCGCCGCCGTTTGCCAGTGCGCGGGAAGCAGGATCGCGATCCGGGCGGCCGGGCCGGCGCCCAGCTCGTCGCGTAACAGATTGCCGGTCTTGGCGGCCCAATTGGCCAGGGTTACCGCCGACAACTCAATGCGCTCGCCGGTGGCGTCGTCGTAGTAGGTGATGCGGGGGCCGACCGGGTCGGCGCGCAGCATCGGGTCCAGAATCGCCCCGCTGAGGGTAGTCGGCGCAGTCAGTTGATGCACTCCGGCTTGTCAGACCCTGCGGTGAGGACCGGTGACGGTGGGGGCGCGTCGGCGGATCCGGGGTTGGAGGCGCGGGCGGGAGTCACTTGGCCGGTCGTGCCGCCGTCCGAGAGCCCGGAGCCCGGACCGGTGTAGTCGTTGGCCAGCACCACCCGCACCGACCCCTGCGGTATCGACCCGTCGGCGACGACCGGCAATCCGCCGAGTTCCTTGGAGACCTGCTGGGCGCCCAGGTCGTCAAACTTCGCCGCCCGCACCTGGCTGCTTTTCACGTGGCCGGTCTCGTTGTTGCCGACGGTGCCCGCGGTAAATCCCTTGGAGGTCAACACGTTTGACACCGCGGTGGCAAGTCCGTTGATGTCGGTGTCGTTGACCACGTCGGCGCTGGTCTTGGCTGGTGTGTAAGCCAACTCCTCGGTCTTGCCCTGGGACTGGTTATCCAGCAGGCCGGCGACCCAGTCCTGCACCTGGTGCGGATCGACCCGAACGACACTTTGCATACCGTCGTCGCTCCAGCCGGCGCCGTCGAGCACTGGGACGGTGGCGAACGCGACTTTCCCGCCGGCCAGCTTTTGCAGCTGCTGCAGGAAATCCATCACGTCCCAGCCGGAGGAGATCACCATCGAGCGTTGGATGGCCTGCTCGAGCCGGCTCAGGGTGGACGGACTGGACAGCGTCCGGCCCGAGATGACCCGGTGGGCCAGCGAGGCCATCACCGCCTGCTGGCGCACCACCCGGTCCAGGTCGCCACGCGGCAGCTCATGGCGTTGGCGGACGAAACTGAGTGCCTGCGGGCCGTTGAGCTTCTGCCGCCCGGCCGGGAAGTCGGCACCCGAAAGGGGTTCGAACACTGGCTCTTTGAGGCAGACTTCGACGCCGCCGAGCGCGTCGGTGATCAACGCGAAACCGAGCAGCCCGATCTCGGCGTAGTGGTCGACGGTGACACCGGTGAGGTCGCCGACCGTCTTGATCAGGGCCTCGCGGCCGGCCTCGGTGCCCTGCGCCTCGGCTTCGGCGGCCGAGGCGCCGGCCCGCACGAGGCTGGTGCGCTTGGCCTCCCTGGTTTGGCCGTAGACGCCGTTGATCTTGGTCTTGCCCAGACCCGGGGCCGCGACGTAGGAGTCGCGTGGAATCGAGATCGCGGTGGCCGACCTCCCGTTGTTGGGGATGCGGATCAGGATGATGGTGTCGGTGTTGGTGGCCTCCTCGTCACCGGCCCGCAGTGTGGCCAGCTCCTCGGCCGATAACGGGTTGCCATGCGCGTCGGTGCGGCTGTCCAGGCCCACCAGCAGAATGTCGATCGCACCGTCGTCGCCGCCCTTGCCCAGCGAGGGCGCGGACATGTGGAAGATGCCGTCCTCGAATCCCCGGACGTTGCTCCACGCCACTCCCGTGCCGAGAACGATTGCAACTGCCAGCGTCGTGATGAGCGCACGAACCACACGTTGCACAAGCATCACACTAGGTTACTTGCGACACATCCACTTGCCGGGTAGCCAACCCCGGCGTGCCCGAGGCCCCGCAGGGCATCCTGGGCATGCCAGACTCGACGCATGTCGAGCAGGATCGTGATCACTGGTGCAGGTGGACAGTTGGGCAGCGTGTTGGCGGCGCAGGCGGCAGGTCGGGACCACGACGTGCTGGCGCTGACCTCGGCGCAGTGGGACATCACCGACCCCGACGCCGCCGAGCGGATCGTCCAAAAAGGCGACGTCGTGATCAACTGCGCGGCCTTCACCAACGTCGACGCGGCCGAAAGCGACGAGGCGACCGCCCACGCCGTCAACGCCACCGGCCCGGAACACATCGCCCGGGCCTGCGCCCGCGCCGGCGCCCAGCTGATCCACGTCTCCACTGACTACGTCTTCAGCGGCGATTTCGGTACTGAAGAACCGCGCCCTTACGAGCCCAGCGACCAAACCGCGCCGCTGGGCGTCTACGGCCGCACCAAGCTGGCCGGTGAAGTGGCCGTGCTGGACGCGCTGCCGCAGGCGGTCGTGGTCCGGACGGCCTGGCTCTACACCGGCGGGACCGGCAAGGACTTCGTCGCCATCATGCGCCGGCTGGCCGCCGGCGACGGCCCCGTGGACGTGGTCGACGACCAGTCCGGTTCGCCCACGTATGTCGCCGACCTGGCCGCCGCCCTGCTGCAGGTGGCCGGCGGGGGTGTGTCCGGGCCCGTCCTGCACGCCGCCAACGAGGGGACGACCTCCCGGTTCGAGCTGGCTCGGGCGGTGTTCGAGGAATGCGGCGCCGACCCGCAGCGGGTGCGACCGGTCAGCACCGCACAATTCCCGCGGCCGGCGGCCCGGCCGGTCTACTCGGGGCTGGCAGGCCGCGAGTCCGCCGAACGCGGCCTGACACCGCTGCGGCCCTGGCGCAGTGGGCTCGTCGCGGCGCTGGCTGCGGTTACTCTCGACGCGTGACTGACGTGCTGCCGGTCGTGGCGGTGACCTTCTCGCCAGGCCCGCACCTCGAACGCTTCCTGGCCTCGTTGCCGCACGCCACCGAGCGTCCGGTGAGCGTGGTGCTGGCCGACAACGGCTCCACCGACGGAACCCCGCAGGCCGCCATCGAGCGCTACCCCAACGTCCGTCTGTTCAAGACCGGGGCCAATCTCGGCTACGGAACCGCGGTGAATCGCGCGGTCGCGGCGCTCACGGCGGAAGAGGGCGCCGACGACGAATGGTTGATTGTGGCCAACCCCGACGTGCAGTGGGGACCGGGCAGCATCGACGCCCTGCTCGACGCCGCCGCCCGCTGGCCCCGCGCCGGCGCGCTGGGGCCGCTGATCCGGGACCCCGAAGGGGCGGTGTATCCGTCGGCGCGTCACCTGCCGAGCCTGATCCGTGGCGGCATGCATGCGGTGTTGGGACCGTTCTGGCGGCGCAATCCGTGGACCACGGCCTACCACCAGGAGCGGCAGGAGCCGAGCGAACGGCCCGTGGGCTGGTTGTCGGGGTCGTGCCTGCTGGTGCGTCTGGCCGCTTTCAGCCAGATCGGCGGATTCGACGAGCGTTACTTCATGTACATGGAGGACGTCGACCTCGGTGACCGGCTCGGCAACGCCGGCTGGCTCAGCGTCTATGTGCCGTCGTCGGAAGTCCTGCACCACCTGGGCCATTCCACCGGGCGCGACCCGGCCAGCCACCTAGCCGCCCATCACAAGAGCACCTACCTGTTCCTCTCCGATCGGCATCCGGGCTGGCGGCGGGCCCCGTTGCGCTGGACGCTGCGGGGATCTTTGGCCCTGCGGTCTCGTCTGATGGTGCGCAGCTCGCGCCGCAGATCGCTCAAGGCAGAAAGGCGGCTCCGACATGGTGGCGATGGCGACTTCTGACGTCGACGCAGTGGTGCTGGTTGGCGGCAAGGGCACTCGGCTGCGGCCGCTGACGCTCTCGGCGCCCAAGCCCATGCTGCCCACCGCCGGGCTGCCGTTTCTCACCCATCTGCTGTCCCGGATCGCTCGGGCGGGCATCGAGCACGTGGTGCTGAGCACGTCGTATGAGGCTGCGGTCTTCGAGGCGGAGTTCGGCGACGGGTCCAAGCTGGGCCTGCAGATCGACTACGTGACCGAGGCCAGCCCGCTGGGCACCGGCGGCGGCATCGCCAACGTCGCCGGCCAGCTGCGACACGACACCGTGATGGTGTTCAACGGCGATGTACTCTCCGGGGTCGACCTGGGCGAGTTGCTGGAGTTCCACCAGACCAACCACGCCGACGTGACACTGCACCTGGTGCGGGTGGGTGACCCCCGGGCGTTCGGCTGCGTGCCCACCGACGAAAAGGACCGCGTCGTCGCCTTTCTGGAGAAGACGCAGGATCCGCCGACCGACCAGATCAACGCGGGTTGCTATGTCTTCAAGCGCGATATCCTCGACCGGATTCCACGGGATCGCCAGGTTTCGGTGGAACGCGAGGTGTTCCCGGCGCTGCTGTCCGACCCGGGCGTGAAGGTCTGCGGCTACGTCGACGCCACTTACTGGCGCGATATGGGCACGCCCGAAGACTTCGTTCGGGGATCGGCCGATCTGGTGCGCGGCATCGCGCCATCGCCGGCGCTGCAGGGTCATCGCGGCGAGCAGTGGGTGCACGACGGTGCGGCGGTGTCTCCGGGCGCGGTGCTGATCGGCGGCACGGCCGTCGGGCGCGGCGCCGAGATCGGTCCGGGCGTCCGGCTCGACGGCGCGGTGATTTTCGACGGCGTCAAGATCGAAGCGGGCAGCGTTATCGAGCGCTCGATCCTCGGCTTCGGTGTGCGCATCGGTCCGCGGGCGCTGATCCGCGACGGTGTGATCGGCGACGGCGCCGATATCGGCGCGCGCTGCGAGCTACTGCGCGGTGCCCGGGTGTGGCCGGGCGTGGCTATTCCTGACGGCGGGATCCGCTACTCGTCGGACGTGTAGGCGCCTCGAACGTGCGGCCAGCTTGACGCTCGCTGCGTCGCTCGCTCGACCAGATACGCCAGCGCGTGATCGGTGCCGGGCGGCAGCGCGTCGGCCCGCCACCACCGCAAGTCGTCCGACTCATCGCTGATCGCGATCTGCGCCCCGACCGGGGCGTGCGCCACGAACTGCAGGTCCAGGTGGCGAGTCGGCACGCCCAACGAGCACGTCACCGGGTGGACATGGATCGCCACCAGTCCGGGCGCGATGCGCAGGTCGGCGACACCGGATTCCTCAACGGCCTCGCGCAGCGCTGCGGCCACGATGTCCTCGTCGTCCTCGCAGTGCCCGCCCAGCTGTACCCAGCGACCCAGCCGCGGGTGCAGGGTGAGCAGCACCCGAGACCCGCTGTCGTCGAGCACCAGCGCCGAAGCGGTGACGTGGCCAGGCACGCACTCGCGCAGGCAGGCGTCGTCGCGGCCCTGCACGAAGGCCAGCACTGCATGCCGCAGCGAGTCCTGGGCCGCGTCGGGCGCTTGCCATTCGGTGAGAACTGCGATGGTCGACTCTCGCACGCTCACCGCGAGCCCCGCTTCGTCCGGCGGTTGCGCAGCGCCATCCACGCCGATCGGCACTGCGCCACGGTGTTCGGCGACCAGCCCAGCCCGTCGACCAGAATGCGGCGGTCCACCATGTCGAGCGCCTTGTCGATCTCGTTGGCTTTCAAGAGCAGATCGACGTCGGCAGTCAGATCGGTGTCCGCGAAAGACGTTGGGGGAATGGGCAATCGCTCGGCTTCGCCCGGCTCCAGCTCGAGGATTCCGCCGCCGTAGCTGCGGCCCATGATCTCGGCGAAGGCGAACGTCGCGCTGTTGTGGAACACCGTGGCGAGCGCGGTCGGGTTGATTTCGGGCTTGATCCTGACGCGGTGGACGGTGTCGGTGCTCGTGGCCGCCGCGGCGTTGACAGTCAGGCGCGGGGCCCGGTGGATTTGGCGCAGCATGAACAGATCGGGAAACCACAACGACGGTGTGCGCCACCAGGGCGTGCGCACCGAGCACTTGTAGCCGGTGTGGACTTCGGCCGCCTCACCCGCCTCGATGTGCGCGCGAACGGCGGGATCGGTCGGGTTGCGCGGTGCGTCGAGCAGCCAGGTCCGGTGCTGCGCGGCGATATCGGCTGCGCGGCAGTCATTGTCGTAGACCAGGCCGGACAGCTGCGTGCTGCGCGAGACGAGCGGGACGCAGTGCGGGGTCAGTCCCAGCGCTCGGGCTTGGTGGTCGGTGAAGGTGAAGAAGCTGTTGCGTCCGGTCACGATGCCCACGTCCACGTCGGCGACCTGGCCGAGTGAAGTCATGGTGTCGGAGTGCTTGAGCGTTCGCAGCAGCTGGATCTGATCGGGCGCCAGGAAGTACTTGGTCCATTTCTCGGATTCGTGTAAGAGCGCCGGGGCTGATTGCACGTCGAGTTCGGCGGAGGACAGGGCGGCGGCGTCAGCCAGATTGACCGTGCGTATCCGCGCCGGGCCGGTCCCAACGACGCCGCAGAACAATACGACTTCCTGCAGGATGCCGTCGAACACCAGCCGCTCGAATGTCACCAGGGTGATCTCGGCGAACCGGCTCAACAGAAACTCGCGCAACTGCGCCGCATAGCCGACCTGAAGCAACTCGGCGGGCAGCACCAGGCCCACCCGTCCGCCGGCGCGCGTCAGGACGGTGCTCGCGACGACGAACGGGACCCAGGCGTTGGTCAACCGGCTGGGCCGAAGGCCGTTGTGCCGCATCAGCTCCAGGGCCGGTTCGCGTTGTTCGGCTGTCCAGTTGCCGAAGCGGATGTAGGGCGGGTTGCCCGCCACCGCGTCCCAGCCGCCGGCGTCGCTGTCGCGCAGCCAGGTGAACAGGTTCTCGGTGTCGACGGGCGCGTGGGCGCACGCATTGGCCGCCTCGGCTGCGACGAGCTCGACACCGCGCGCTTGCCCGCTCAGCGCGGCCAGCTCGCGCAGGATCGCGCCGTCGCCGCAAGACGGCTCCAGAATTTTCGGCCCCGCCGCGCGAACCCAAGCGGCAAGGAACCGGGCCACCACTGCGGGCGTGTAGTAGCCGCCGCGGACCTTGTCGGGCGATGCGGCCGTCTTGCCCGCGAACGTCGTCATTTGCGGATCAACAGGTCGGACACCGGGACCGGGTCGCGCAACCCGGCGGCCTCAGAGGCTTCAGAGGCGAAGCCGATCGCGATGGCGCCCAACGGCTCCCAGTCAGCGGGCAGCTCCAGCTCGTCGCGGACCAGGTCGGCCGTGAAGATCGTGGAGCCGATCCAGCAGCTGCCCACCCCGCGCACGGCCAGTGCTACCAGCAGCGCCTGGACGGCCGCCCCGACCGCGACCGTGAACATGGTGTGCTCGGCATCGGAGCGGGCGGCGTCGGGGTAGGCGTGCGCGCCGTCGGGGACCAGAAATGGGATGACAACTTCCGGTGCGTCGTAGAGGATCTGGCCGCGTGCCACGCGCCGGTCTACCGATTCGGCGGTCCTGCCGTCACCGGACAGGTCGTGGCGCCACTTGTCTTTCATGCGGTCCAGAAGTCGGGTCCGGGTGGCCGGTGTCTGCAGCCAGACGAAGCGCACCGGCCGGGTGTGATGCGGCGCGGGCGCCGTGAGCGCCTCGGCCACCGCGGCCTCGATCACGTCCGGCGGCACCGGCTCCTCGGTGAAGCGGCGCACCGACCTGCGCAACAACTGAGCCTGGCGGCGGCCCGCGTCGAGGGCTTCGGCGGTGCCGAGCCAGAACAGGTCTTCCTCGCCGGGCCGCAACAGCTGCCGTGCCGTCGACCCGTCATCGATCACGGACAGCCCGCGCACGACGGCCACCGGCATCGCGGTCAGCTTGCCCTTGACCAGATCGGCCGCCGCGGCCACCTCGTCGGCCACCGCGATCTCGGTGACGATCAGTTCGTTGCCATGTTGGTCGACGGAGCCCGCGTAGCGGTGCAGCACGGCCAGCCCCGCGGAGCCCACGGCGGCGTCAATCTGGCCGTTGCGCCAGGCGCGGCCCATCGTGTCGGTGATGACCACTGCCACCGTCACGCCCAGCCGGTCACGCAGTCCGGCGCGCAGCGCCGGTGGCACTGGCGTCGGGATCGACTGGCAGCAGTGCGAGTTCGGCCCGGCCGACGTTGGATCCGTCTACGCCGGCGGCGGCCTGTATCAGCCCGATCCGGTTCTCGGTGATCAAGGTCCGGCCCTTGCGCGCCAACACGCGCACCGCCTCGTCGTCGACCAGCTTGCGGCGCAGCTCGTCGCGCGCCTCGGCGTCTTCGGGAGCAGGCACCAGCCGGCCCTCACATTTGGACACCACCTTGCTGGTGACGACCACGACGTCGCCGTCGCGCAACCACGGCGCGGCCGCGGCAATGGCGCCGCTCAGGTCATCGCCGGGCCGAAACTCGGGAAGCCCGGCGACGGGAAGGATCTCGATCGTCGCGGCGGCGCCGTGCTCACCCGCCGGACCGGTCACGCGGCCACGCCCGCAAGCTCCAGTCCAGCGCCGACCATGTCGGCAGTCGCCTTCGGGTCGCTCATCAACAGCGGGATCGACCGCACCGCGACACCCTCGACGTCCGCGTGGTCGCCCTCGTTCACCAGCCAGCAGTCGAGGATCCCGGTGCCGCGTCGTGACCCGTAGTGGCGGCCCACCGCCTCGGCGGTGGATTCCACGCCGATCACCGAGAGGCATTTATCGGCCATGCCGCGCAACGGCTTTCCGCCGATGATCGGCGAGTAGCCGACGACCGGGCCGGCGGCCGACCGCAGCGCAGCACGAATGCCGGGGACGGCCAGCACCGCGCCGACGCTCACCACCGGATTCGACGGCGCCAGCATAATGACGTCCGCGTCTCTAATAGCGTCCACGGCTTCGGTTGTCGCGCTGGCTTTTTCGGCTCCAACAAACGCAAAGCTGTGAGTTTCCAACTGGGCGCGATAGCGCACCCACCACTCCTGGAAGTGGATCGCCCGCCGGCTGTCGTCGGCCGCATCGGTGATCACCGCGTGCGTCTCGCAGCGGTCGTCACTGGCCGGCAGCAACCGCGCGCCGGGTTGCCAACGGTCGCACAGCGCCCCAGTGACTTGCGACAGCGGGTAACCGGCGTGCAGCATCTGGGTGCGCACCAGATGCGTGGCCAGATCGCGGTCCCCGAGTTCGAACCAGTCGGGCTGCACACCGTAGCGCGCGAGTTCGGCCATGGCATGCCAGGTTTCGTCGCGGTGCCCCCAGCCCCGCTGTGGGTCGACACCGCCGCCCAGCGTGTACATGCAGGTATCCAGATCCGGGCAGACTCGTAGGCCGTGGATCCAGGCGTCGTCGCCGATATTGACGACGGCGGTCAGCTCGTGACCGGTCGGCTGTTGGGGCGCAAACTGCCCCAGACCCAGCAGCTGCTGCACCCCCAACAGGAAGCGGGCGCCGCCGACTCCGCCGACTAGAACGGTGACCTTCACATCGGACGACAGTACCCGCGGCGGCTTTGTGAGCAGCTGCACTCCGACACGCCGACCGGGCAAAACAACGGAAACGCCGAAATTTGATCACGGGATGGTATGGAAATGCGCGATTGTGCTTGACCAGGCAGGACAACCCGTGTCTAATCACATCAGTGTCATTTCCCGGTTGGCCGGCCGGTTCCGGTGTCGCAGACCGCGATTCGATCACTTGTTCGAATCTGTACATCAGAACAGCGGCAACCACAGTCACTTCCAGTCATAGGTGAGGAGGCGGGCAAGCATGTCCTATGAGCACCTTCGCGGCGTAATGGGCGGCACACCGCACACCACTATCGGTTCTTTCGGCGCGGCCTCGGCGGCTCAACCCCTAAGTGTCCGACCGTATTTGAGCCTGGTGACCGAAGCGCCGGTCACCTTCGAGCCTGCGCCGGTGGCCTTCGAAGATGAAGAGCTGCCAGCCGCCGACCAATGGCAGGACCGTGCGCTGTGCGCGCAAACGGATCCCGAGGCCTTCTTCCCCGAGAAGGGCGGTTCCACCCGCGAGGCCAAGAAGATCTGCCTGGGATGCGAGGTGCGCAGCGAGTGCCTCGAGTACGCCTTGGCTCATGACGAGCGCTTCGGCATCTGGGGCGGTCTTTCCGAGCGCGAGCGCCGCCGCCTCAAACGCGGAATTATCTGAACCGAGCTCGGGTCAGTCGTCGTCGATCGTCGGGTCGATGACCGACGGTTCCACGTCCAGATAGATCGCCACCTGAGCGACCAGGATCTCGTGCAGCAACTCGCCGAGTTCGATGGTGTCTTTCGCCCGTCGCTCGATTGGCTTGCGGAACAAGACAACTCGCGCACGCGTGGCATTGCCACGGACATCAACGCCGGCGGGAATCAAGCGGGCGAGCGCGATCGGGCCATCCGCGACGACCTCGGGGGGCCACTGCACCGAATCGGGGTCCTTCGCGGCGATGCGGGGGATCTCGTCGACCGCGACATCCAGTTCGGCCACCCGCTCGCGCCAGCGTCGCTCGATTGGTTCGTAGGCCTCCAGCACCGCCATGTCGAACCGCTCGGCCCGGCTGCGCCAGCCCGGCACTGTTGGCGGCAGCAGCGGACCACGCATATCCCGGCCGCGTCGGCTGCGCGAATCGCCCACGCGCCGATGGTAACGGTTGACCGCCATTGGTAACGGTTGAGCAGCGGGGGTCGATCCGATGCGCGTGTCCGGCGCTTGCACGGCGTTTGTGCACGATAGCCTTTCGTTCGTGAACGTTCCCCGACGCTGCTGCCGGCCCGGGTGTCCGCACTACGCCGTAGCGACGTTGACGTTCGTCTACTCGGACTCCACGGCAGTGGTAGGACCGCTGGCCACCGCGCGCGAACCCCACTCGTGGGACCTGTGCGTCAGCCATGCCAGCCGCATCACCGCACCGCGCGGGTGGGAACTCGTGCGCCACGCCGGTCCGCTGCCCACCCACCCCGACGAGGATGACGAACTGGTCGCCCTGGCCGATGCGGTGCGCGAGGGCGCAGATCGGGTCTCGCATGCGGGCGCGCCCGTACATGGCTTCACCGACCCTTATGCTCCCGTTGCCCCGCTTTCTCACGGCCACGTCCACGGTGCCGGAGCGCACGCCACCGTGGCGAGCAGCGGTCTCCTCGCGCCGCCCGAGCAGCGGTCCGGGCCGCCGACGTGGGCATCTGCGGGTTTTGCCTGATCCTGCCGACTAGCTCGAAACGCAGCCTCCTCGGGCCGATAGGCTAACGGCGAAGAATGGAATCCATGTCGTCAGGAGGCCTCGCATGGGTCGGCCCGCTGCGGCTGTCAACCGTGTCGTCAAGGCTTACGACGTTCGGGGGCTGGTCGGCGACGAGATCGACGAGTCGCTGACCGCCGAGATCGGCGCCGCGTTCGCGCGGTTGATGGGCGCCGAGAATGCGCGGCAGGTGGCAATCGGCCACGACATGCGCGACAGCTCGCCGACGCTCGCGGCCGCGTTTGCCGACGGGGTGACCGGTCAGGGCCTGGATGTGGTGCGCATCGGCCTGGCATCCACCGATCAGCTTTATTTCGCCGCGGGGCTGCTGGACTGCCCCGGGGCGATGTTCACGGCGAGCCACAACCCCGCCGCCTACAACGGCATCAAGTTATGCAGGGCCGCCGCCTTGCCGGTCGGCGCGGACACCGGCCTGGCCGTCATCCGCGACGACCTGATCAATGGGGTCCCGGCCTATGACGGCCCACCCGGCACGGTCAGCGACCGCGATGTGCTGTGCGACTACGGCGAGTTCCTGCGTTCGCTGGTGGACACCTCTGGGTTGCGTCCGTTGCGGGTGGCCGTCGACGCCGGCAACGGCATGGCCGGGCACACGGCGCCGGCCGTGCTCGGCGCAATCGAATCGATCACCTTGCTGCCGTTGTACTTCGAGCTCGACGGATCCTTCCCCAACCACGAGGCCAACCCACTCGACCCGGCGAATCTGGTGGACCTGCAGGCTTACGTGCGCGACACCAGCGCCGATATCGGCCTGGCCTTCGACGGGGACGCCGACCGCTGCTTCGTGGTCGACGAACGCGGCCGGCCGGTCTCGCCGTCGACCGTGACGAGCCTGGTAGCGGCCCGCGAACTCGGCCGGGAGATCGGCGCGACCGTCATCCACAACGTGATCACCTCACGCGCGGTGCCCGAATTGGTCTCCGAACGCGGCGGCACTCCGCTGCGCTCGCGGGTCGGACACTCCTATATCAAGGCGCTGATGGCCGAGACCGGCGCGATCTTCGGCGGCGAGCATTCGGCGCATTACTACTTCCGTGATTTTTGGGGCGCCGATTCCGGGATGCTGGCCGCGCTGCACGTGTTGGCCGCGCTCGGCGGGCAGGAAAGGTCACTCTCGGAGCTCACCGCCGACTACCAGCGCTACGAATCGTCGGGGGAGATCAACTTCAAGGTCGCCGACGCCGCGTACTGTGTCGATGCCGTGCTGAAGTCTTTTGAGACCCGGATTCATTCCATCGATCACCTGGACGGGGTGACGGTGGACCTGGGCGACGACAGCTGGTTCAACCTGCGCAGCTCCAACACCGAACCCTTGCTGCGGCTCAATGTGGAGGGCCGCACCACCGAGGACGTCGATGCGGTCGTCCAACAGGTCAGCGCGCAAATCGGAAAAGCTGCGCCGTGAACACCACCCGGGAGATCGATCTCGAAGACGCCGACGGCCTGATCGCCGCCGACCGGGAGGGTTCGCTGCGGGCCGCGTCGATGGCCGGCGCCGCGGCGCGCTCCGTGGCCGCCGCGGTAGACGAAGGCGCACTGGATTCGCTGCGCATTGATGAGCGCCCGCGCTCAGTGATCTGGGTGGCCGGCCGCGGTACCGCCGAGACCGCCGGAACCATGCTGGCGGCGACCTTGGCCGGGGTTGCCGACGAGCCGATCGTGGTCACCGGCGGTGCACCGCCGTGGGTCGGGCCGCTTGATGTGCTGATCGTGGCGGGTGACGACCCCGGCGATCCCGCCTTGGTCGAGGCCGCCGCGACCGGGGTGCGTCGAGGCGCACGGGTCGTCGTGGCCGCGCCGTACGAAGGTCCGCTACGCGATAGCACGGCGGGGCGCGTCGCGGTGCTCGCACCCCGGCTGCAGGTTCCCGATGAGTTCGGGCTGTGCCGCTACCTGGCCGCGGGCCTGGCCACATTGCAGTCCGTCGACTCGCATCTGCGCATCGATCTGGCGTCGCTCGCCGACGAACTGGACGCCGAGGCACTGCGCAACAGCGCCGGCCGGGAGTTGTTCACCAACCCGGCCAAGACCCTCGCCGCACGCATTTCAGGTCGCCGGGTGGTGCTGGCCGGCGACTGCGCGGCCACGATTGCGCTCGCCCGGCACGGCAGTTCGGCGGTGCTGCGCATCGCGCATCAGGTCGTCGCGGCCGCCGGTTTGACCGACGCGGTCACGGCACTGCGCGTGGCCTCGGCGCACGGCGACACCGCGTCGTCGGTGGACGCTTTGTTTCACGACGAAGAGCTCGACGGGCCGCTCCCCGAGCATCTCCAGGTGCTGGCCTTGACGCTGGGCGATGAGAAGACTGTGGTGGCCGCCCGGGTCGCGGGGCTGCACGACGTCCACCTGATCGCCGCCGAAGATGTGCCCGAGGTGCCCGGCGGTTCGGGCGGATCTGCGCCCTTACCGGCGACGACCGGGGCAGGCCGCGCCGAGCAGCAGCTGGCGATCTTGGCCGTCCGGCTGGAGATGGCCGCGGTTTACATGCGTCTGGTGCGGGGATAGCTAAGGCAGTGGAACTACTTCGCGGAGCGTTGCGGACATACGCGTGGGGATCGCGGACCGCACTGGCCGAGTTCACCGGCCGGCCGGTGCCGGCCGCGCATCCCGAGGCCGAACTCTGGTTCGGCGCGCACCCGGCCGACCCCGCCTTCCTGAAGACGGAGCACGGCGAAACCTCGCTGCTGAAGGAGTTGGTCGCCGACCCCGAAGGGCAGCTCGGCTCCGCCTCGCGGGCCCGGTTCGGCGACGTGTTGCCGTTCCTGCTGAAAGTGCTGGCGGCCGACGAGCCGCTGTCGCTGCAGGCCCACCCCAGCGCCGAGCAGGCGGTCGAAGGCTACCTGCGCGAGGAACGACTGGGTATTGCGTTGTCGTCGCCGGTCCGCAACTACCGGGACACGTCGCACAAGCCGGAGCTGTTGGTGGCGCTGCAGCCGTTCGAGGCGCTGGCCGGATTCCGTCAAGCGTCCCGGACCATCGAGCTGCTGCGCTCCTTGGCGGTCTCCGACCTGGACCCGTTCATCGACCTGCTCAACGACCAGTCCGACGCCGACGGGCTGCGCGCGCTGTTCACCACCTGGATCACCGCACCGCAGCCCGACATCGACGTGCTGGTGCCCGCCGTGCTCGAGGGCGCCATCCAGTACGTCAGCTCCGGTGCCACCGAATTCCGGGCCGAGGCCAAGACCGTGCTGGAACTCGGCGAACGCTATCCCGGCGACGCCGGCGTGCTGGCTGCGCTGTTACTCAATCGCATCAGCCTGGCGCCTGGCGAGACCATCTTCCTGCGAGCCGGCAACTTGCACGCCTATCTACGCGGTGTCGGTGTAGAGGTAATGGCCAACTCCGACAACGTGTTGCGCGGGGGCCTCACTCCCAAGCACGTCGACGTGCCCGAACTGCTGCGGGTGCTGGACTTCGCCCCGACCACCGAGGAGCGGCTGCGGGCACCGACCCGGCGCGACGGGCTGGAGCTGATCTATGAAACCCCGACCGACGAGTTCGCGGCCGCGCTGCTGACGCTCGACGGCGATCACCTCGGCCACGAGGTCGATGCCCCACCGCACCACGAGGGCCCGCAGATCTTGCTGTCCATCGAGGGCGCGACGACGGTGCACGGCAAGTCCAAATCACTGACCCTGGAACGTGGGATGGCTGCCTGGGTGGCGGCCGATGACGGCCCGATCCGGCTGTTAGCGGCCGAGCCCGCCAAGTTGATCAGGGCGACCGTAGGGTTGTGAGCTGTCGTTCCTTTGCGGCCCGGCGGTGCTCCCGGCGCTCTCGCGCCCACACCCGCAGACCGTGGACGACGGCGCGGCCGATCGTCGGCGGGGCCGGCACCATATGCAAGTGGTCGAGCAGGCAGAACCGGCGCAGAAACCATTCGGCGAGAACGGGTTCGGTTTCGGCTGCCTCGAGGAATTGGTCGAACAACACACCGGACGACCGCCACCACCAGGGGATGTGCGCCGCCTTCGCGGCGTGGAAGGTGACGTCACCGATCCCGTTCGTGAGCCACACCGGATAGGTGGTCTTAGCGGTGGCCCGGTTGAGTTGGCGAGCCAGGTCGTGGTTGGGAGATTGCAGCGCGCGTAGCAGATGACCCGCCTGCAGTGCCGCCATCGTCATGCCCTGCCCGTAGGTGGGGTTGAAGCTGGCCACCGCATCACCGATCGGGACAATGCCGGCGGGGAAACGGCGCAGTTTGTCGTAGCGGCGCCATTTGCTGGCCGGAAAGGCGTGGTATGCCGGTTCGCCGATGGGTTCAGCCTGTGCCAGGGCTTCGGCGACATGGGTCGGCAGCAACTCTTCTGCCAGCGCCAGCATCTCGGGAAACGTTGCCGGCGGTTTAGTGTTGGCCACCCCGAAGGTGGTCAGCACCCGGATACCGTCCTCGTAGTACAGGCTGCCGATCGCCAGTGGCTGATTGACTGAGGCGCCGGTGACCACGACCTTCTCCTCGAGCAGGCCGTCAGGGATGCGGAACAGCTGGCTGGCGTAGTTGACGCCGATCTCCAGGGTGTCCTCAGCAGGGCGCTGGTAGCCCCACTGCGACAGCCACACCGGCAGCCGGGTGCCCCGGCCGGCCGCGTCGACCACGAGGTCGGCGCTCACGAACTCACCGCTGCCGGCGCCATCCAACAGCACCCCGGTCACCCGTTGTCGTGCGGCGTCGAACCTCGGCTCCTGCACGGAGCGCCGCACGATCTCCGCGTTGTCGATGACTTGCACACGTTTGCGCAGCTGCCATTCCAGGTGCGGCCGACTGGGCACGTACGCGGTGAACTCCTCAGTCAGGCTGGACCCGAACCCGAGGGCGTGGCCCGCGGGGGCGAGGTAGATGGGGTCCCGGTTGCGCACCATGGGAACGCCTGCGGCCAGCATGTCGTTCAGCAGTCCCGGAAACAGCTTCTCGAACTCGATCGCCCCTAGGGACAGCAGCAAGTGGAAATGCCGGTCTTGGGGCACCGTCGCGCGGTTTGCCGGCGCATCAGGCAGCTCGTCGCGCTCGAAAACCGTCACCCGGCCAAAAAACTGCGAAAGCACCCGCGCAGCGCATAATCCGGCGATGCTGGCCCCGATCACCACCGCGTGATCCCTTGGATTTTCTAAGGTGTCTCCTCGGGTGCCCGGCATTTGCACAGAGTACCCAGGGCCGGGTTGTTCAGGGCGACCGTGAGGTTGCGAGCCGTCGTTCCCTGGCAGCTTCCCGGCGCTCGCGCATCCACAATCGCAGATTGTGCGCCATGGCGCGGCCGATGATCCGCGGGGGCGGCACCATGTACAAACTGTCGAGCAGCGAGAACCGTCTCAAAAACCATTCGGCCAGAACGGGTTCCGTTTCGGCGGCCCCGAGGAATTGGTCGAACAGCGCGCCCGACGGCCGCCACCACCAAGGAACGGAGTCTGCCTGCGCATGATGAAAGGTGGTGTCGCCGATGGCGTTCATCGTCCACACCGGGAAGGTGCTCTTAGCAGTGGCCCGGTTAAGCAGGCGAGCCACATTGCGGTCCGGCCCGTCCCGGGATTGCAATGCACGCCGCAGGTGACCCGCCTGCAGTGATGTCATCGTCATGCCCTGGCCGAAGGTGGGGTTGAAACTGGCCACCGCATCACCGAGGGGCACGATCCCGTCGGGAAAGCGGTCCAGCTTGTCGTAGCGGCGCCATTTGCTGACCGGAAAAGCGTGGAAAGCCGGCTCACCGACGGGCTCGGCTTGGGCCAGCGCGTCGACGAAGTGTCTCGGCAGCAGCTCGTCGGCCAGCTTCAGCATCTCGGGGAACGTCGCCGGTGGCTTGGCGTTGGCCACCCCAAACGTGGTCAACACCCAGGTGCCCTCGTAGCACAGCATGCCCAGCCCCAGTGATTGGTCATGCGAGGCGCCGGCGACCACCACCTTCTCGGCGATCAGGCCGTCGGGGATGCGGAACTGGTGGGTGGCGTAGTGGATTCCGACATCCACGGTTTGCTCCAGCGGGGCCTGATATCCCCACTGCGTCAGCCACACCGGCATCCGGGTGCCGCGGCCCGTCGCGTCGACCACGAGGTCGGCAGCAAGAAATTCCGCAGCGTCGTCACCCGAGTCCAACAGAACACCAGTCACCCGTTGCCGTGCGGCGTCGAACCTCGGTTCCCGCACGGAGCGCCGCACGATCTCCACGTTGTCGATGTCTTGCACCCGTTTGCGCAGCTGCCACTCCAGGTGCGGCCGGCTGGGCACGTAGGCGGTGAACGCGTCGCGCAAGGTGCGGCCCGTTCCGAGGACGTGCCCTGCGGCGCCGAGATGGATGCAGTCCGGCCGGTTTTCCAGCATCGGAACACCCGCGGCGACCATGTCTTTCAGCAGGCCCGGAAAAAGGTTGTCGAACTCGATCGCACCCCGGGCCATCAGCATGTGCAGATGCTGGTCCTGGGGCACCGTCGCGCGGTTTGCCGGCCCGCTGGGCAACTCGTCGCGCTCGAAAACCGTCACCCGGCCGAAAAATTCCGAAAGCACTCGCGCGGCACTTAATCCGGCGATGCTCGCCCCGATGACGACAGCATGGTCCCTCAAGTTCCCCCCGCTAACCGGCATTGCCGGAGAGTACCCAGTACTGTGCGGTTCATGGCCGGTCGATGGCGTACCAAGTCAGTCGAACAGTCGATCGCCGACACCGACGAGCCAGACACCAAGCTACATAAGGACCTGACCTGGCTGGACCTGGCGGTGTTCGGTGTCGCGGTGGTGATCGGTGCAGGCATCTTCACCGTCACCGCCTCGACCACCGGCGACATCACCGGCCCGGCGATCTGGATCTCGTTTGCGATCGCAGCCGGGACCTGCGCGCTGGCGGCGTTGTGCTACGCCGAGTTCGCGTCGACGCTGCCCGTAGCGGGCAGCGCGTACACCTTCTCCTATGCCACCTTCGGCGAATTCGTCGCCTGGATCATCGGCTGGAATTTGCTGCTGGAGTTGGCGGTCGGCGCCGCGGTGGTGTCCAAAGGCTGGTCCAGTTACTTGGGCACGGTGTTCGGATTCGCCGGCGGCACAGTCAAACTCGGAACAGTCCAGCTCGACTGGGGTGCGCTGCTGATCGTCGGGGCGGTGTCGTCCCTGATCGCGCTGGGGACCAAGCTGTCGTCGAGGTTCTCCCAGGTCATCACCGCCATCAAGGTGACGGTGGTCCTGCTGGTCGTGGTGGTCGGCGCCTTCTACATCAAGTCGGCCAACTATTCGCCGTTCATTCCGAAACCGGAGTCCTCGCGCGACGCGGAAGGCATCAACCAGTCGGTGTTGTCGCTGATGACCGGCGCGCACAGCAGCCACTACGGCTGGTACGGCGTCTTGGCGGGGGCGTCGATCGTGTTCTTCGCGTTCATCGGCTTCGACATCGTGGCCACCATGGCCGAGGAGACCAAGAACGCGCAGCGCGACGTCCCCAAGGGAATCCTCGCTTCGCTGGCGATCGTGACCGTCCTCTACGTCGCGGTCTCGGTGGTGCTGTCCGGGATGGTGTCCTACACCCAGCTCAAGACGGTTCCGGGTCAGGGCTCGGCGAACCTGGCCACCGCGTTCACCGCGAACGGGATTACCTGGGCGAGCAAGATCATCGCCGTCGGGGCGCTGGCGGGGCTGACCACCGTGGTCATGGTCTTGATGCTCGGGCAGTGCCGGGTGCTGTTCGCGATGGCGCGCGACGGGCTGTTGCCCCGCTCGTTGGCCAAGACGGGCACGCGCGGCACACCTGTCCGGATCACGGTCCTGGTCGCGGTGGTGGTAGCGGCGACGGCGTCGGTGTTCCCGATCAGCAAGCTCGAGGAGATGGTCAACGTCGGGACGTTGTTCGCGTTCGTCCTGGTGTCCGCCGGGGTCGTGGTGCTGCGCCGGTCAAGGCCTGACCTGAAGCGGGGGTTCCGGGCCCCGGCTGTGCCGTGGCTGCCGATCGCGTCGATCTGCGCGTGCGTCTGGCTGATGCTGAACCTCACCGCGCTGACCTGGGTCCGGTTCGTCGTCTGGCTGGTGGTGGGCACGGCGATCTATCTGGGTTATGGGCTAGGGCACTCGATGCAGGGCCGTCGCCAGGCTAAAGAATCCGACCCGGACGCTGATACGGCAGTCGTGTAGCAGTCGAAATTGAGTGTGCGGTCTGGGCGGGAATTCGGCCCGGATCGGCGCCCTCGTCGCACACTCAAAACCCTCCCCGCACACTCGATGCCACCGCCGGCCTCCAGTGGCTTTACAAAATAGATAGTTTTGTCTAGACACAAGACGAAATGGCATCTATTGTCCAAAGTATGACCACGCAGATCACTCGCGAATTACCCGTAACCGAATGGCGCGACAAGAAGCGTTACCTGTGGCTCATGGGACTGATCGCGCCGACGGCGTTGTTCGTGATGCTGCCGATCACCTGGGGTTTGAATCGTCTCGGCTGGCACGGCGCCGCGCAGGTGCCGTTGTGGATCGGGCCGATCCTGCTCTACGTGCTGCTGCCCGCGCTCGACGTGTTCTTCGGGCCCGACGGGCAGAACCCGCCGGACGAGGTGATGGAGCGGCTGGAGAACGACAAGTATTACCGCTACTGCACCTACATCTACATTCCGTTCCAATACCTCAGCGTGGTCCTGGGCGCCTACCTGTTCACCGCCTCGAACCTGGGCTGGCTGGGCTTCCCGGACTCTCAAGGCGGGCTGGGCTGGGCCGGCAAACTAGGGGTCGCTCTGTCGGTCGGAGTGCTCGGCGGCGTCGGCATCAACACCGCGCACGAGATGGGACACAAGAAGGACTCGCTGGAACGGTGGCTGTCCAAGATCACCCTGGCGCAGACCTGCTACGGCCACTTCTACATCGAGCACAACCGCGGCCATCACGTGCGGGTGTCCACACCCGAGGACCCGGCGTCGGCCCGCTTCGGCGAGACCTTCTGGGAGTTCTTGCCGCGCAGCGTTTTCGGCAGCCTGCGCTCGGCGGTCCGGCTTGAGGCGCAGCGCATCCGCCGGCGCGGCCACAACCCATGGAACCCCAAGACCTATCCGTCCAACGACGTGCTCAACGCCTGGGCGATGTCAGCGGTGTTGTTCGGTGCGCTGATCGCGGTCTTCGGCCCGGCGGCGCTGCCGTTCCTCATCATTCAGGCGGTGTTTGGCTTCAGCCTGCTAGAGAACGTCAACTACCTCGAGCACTACGGGCTGCTGCGGCAAAAGAACACGAACGGGCGCTACGAGCGCTGCGCGCCGGTACACAGCTGGAATTCCGACCACATCGTCACCAACCTGTTCCTGTATCACCTGCAACGGCACAGCGACCACCACGCCAACCCCACCCGCCGCTACCAGACGCTGCGCAGCATGGCCGGCTCGCCCAACCTGCCCAGCGGATACGCCTCGATGATCTCGCTGACCTACTTCCCGCCGCTCTGGCGCAAGGTGATGGACCACCGCGTGCTCGAGCACTACGACGGCGACATCACCCGGATCAACCTGCAGCCACGCCTGGCCGACAAGCTGCTGGCCCGCTACGGGGTGCCGGCATGAGCGTCACGTACCAGTGCCCGGTCTGCGAGTACATCTATGACGAGTCCAAAGGTGAAGTGCGAGAAGGATTTCCGCCTGGCATGCCGTGGGAGCAGATTCCTGACCACTGGTGTTGCCCCGACTGCTCGGTGCGTGAAAAAGCGGATTTCGAGATGTTAGGAGCGAACAGGTGAACGACTACAAACTCTTCCAGTGCGTGCAGTGCGGCTTCGAGTACGACGAGGCGCTGGGCTGGCCCGAAGACGGCATCGCGCCCGGCACCCGCTGGGACGACATCCCCGACGACTGGAGCTGCCCGGACTGCGGGGCCGCCAAAGCGGACTTCGTCATGGTGGAGGTAGCACGGGCCTGACCGCCTCAAGAGATATCGTCGCGCGTGTGAAGCGGATTCCGTACGCAGAGGCCTCGCGCACGCTGCTGCGGGACTCCGTCTTGGACGCGATGCGCGACCTGCTGCTGACCCGGGATTGGTCGGCGATCACGCTGTCAGATGTCGCCCGTGCCACGGGCATCAGCCGACAGACCATCTACAACGAGTTCGGCTCACGGCAGGGTCTGGCGCAGGGGTACGCGCTGCGGCTGGCCGACCGCCTGGTGGACACCGTCCACGCCGCCCTGGACGCCAACGTCGGCCACATCTATGAAGCGCTGTTGCAGGGTTTCCGGCGGTTCTTCGCCGAGTCGGCGGCCGATCCGCTGGTGATCTCGCTGCTGACCGGCGCCGCCAAACCCGATCTGCTGCAGCTGATCACCACCGACAGCGCGCCCATCATCACCCGCGCTTCGCAGCGCCTGGTGGTGGCGTTCGACCAGACCTGGGTGGCGATCAGCGACGAGGACGCCGGGGTGATCTCGCGCGCCATTGTGCGGCTGTGCCTGAGCTACGTGTCGATGCCGCCGGAGTCCGATCACGACGTCGCGGCCGACCTGGCCCGGCTGATGGCGCCGTTCGTGGAGCGCCATAGGGTGATCAACGCTGACCCTTAAATCGCACCGACTAGAGTGGCGGCGGAAGAACATACCCAAGCTAATTAAAAGGATGAGCCATCCCCATGACGACGACGACCGAAAATTCGCTGACTCCTGACGTGCGTAACGGCATCGATTTCAAGGTCGCCGACCTGTCGCTGGCGGAATTCGGCCGCAAGGAACTCGATCTGGCCGAGTACGAAATGCCCGGCCTGATGTCGCTGCGCCGCGAATACGCCGAGGTCCAGCCGCTGAAGGGCGCGCGTATCTCGGGCTCGCTGCACATGACCGTCCAGACCGCCGTGCTGATCGAAACGCTGGTTGAACTGGGCGCCGAGGTCCGGTGGGCTTCCTGCAACATCTTCTCGACCCAGGACCACGCGGCCGCGGCCGTGGTCGTTGGCAAGCACGGCACCCCCGAGGAGCCCAAGGGCGTGCCGGTGTTCGCGTGGAAGGGCGAGTCGCTCGAGGAGTACTGGTGGGCGGCCGAGCAGATGCTGACCTGGCCGGACTCCGACAAGCCGGCCAACATGATCCTCGACGACGGCGGTGACGCCACCATGCTGGTGCTGCGCGGCATGCAGTACGAGAAGGCCGGCGTCGTACCGCCCGCCGAGGAAGACGACTCCGCGGAGTGGAAGGTTTTCCTGAACCTGGTGCGCACCCGCTTGGAGACCGACAAGGACAAGTGGACCAAGATCGCCGCGTCGGTCAAGGGCGTCACCGAGGAGACCACCACCGGCGTGCTGCGGCTCTACCAGTTCGCCGCGGCCGGCGACCTCGCGTTCCCGGCGATCAACGTCAACGACTCGGTCACCAAGTCCAAGTTCGACAACAAGTACGGCACCCGACACTCGCTGATCGACGGCATCAACCGCGGCACCGACGCGCTGATCGGCGGCAAGAAGGTCCTCATCTGCGGCTACGGCGACGTGGGCAAGGGCTGCGCGGAGGCGGTCAAGGGCCAGGGGGCACGGGTCGTCGTCACCGAAATCGACCCGATCAACGCACTGCAGGCGCTGATGGAGGGCTTCGACGTCGTGACCGTCGAGCAGGCCATCGGCGACGCGGACATCGTGGTGACGTCCACCGGCAACAAGGACATCATCTCGCTGGATCACATGAAGGCGATGAAGGACCACGCCATCCTCGGCAACATCGGCCACTTCGACAACGAGATCGACATGGCCGCGCTGGAGCGTTCCGGCGCGTCGAAGCTCAACATCAAGCCGCAGGTTGACCTGTGGACCTTCGGTGAGAGTGGCAAGTCGATCATCGTGCTGTCCGAGGGCCGGCTGCTCAACCTGGGCAACGCCACCGGCCACCCATCGTTCGTGATGAGCAACAGCTTCGCCAACCAGACGATCGCCCAGATCGAGTTGTGGACCAAGAACGACGAGTACGACAACGAGGTCTACCGGCTGCCCAAGCACTTGGACGAGAAGGTGGCCCGCATCCACGTTGAGGCGCTCGGCGGTCAGCTCACCAAGCTGACCAAGGAGCAGGCCGAATACCTGGGCGTCGACGTCGAGGGCCCCTACAAGCCGGACCACTACCGCTACTGAGCGTGCTCGTCGCGGTCGAAGGGGTCGACGGCGCCGGTAAGCGGACGCTGACGGACGGGCTGACCAGGGTCTTCGAAGAGGCCGGACGGTCGGTGGCCACGCTGGCATTCCCGCGTTACGGGCAATCGGTGACTGCCGACATCGCGGCCGAGGCGCTGCACGGTCAGCACGGTGACCTGGCTTCGTCGGTGTATGCGATGGCCATGCTGTTCGCGCTCGACCGCGCCGGCGCAGTCGGTGAGATCGAGACGCTCGGCCGTGACCACGATGTGGTGATCCTGGATCGCTACGTCGCCTCCAACGCGGCCTACAGTGCGGCGCGCCTGCATCAGGACGCGGCGGGGGAGGCGGTCGCGTGGGTGGGCGAACTCGAATACCAAAGGTTCGCGCTGCCCGCACCCGACTGGCAGGTGCTGCTCGACGTGACCCCCGAGCTCGCTGGGCAGCGGGCCCGCAGCCGCGCCGATACCGAACCGGGCCGGGCGCGCGACGCCTACGAACGGGACGACGGACTTCAGCGGCGCACCGGCGCGGTGTACGCCGGATTGGCCGCCGCTGGGTGGGCCGGTCGCTGGCTGGTGGTCGACGCCGAGGTTGATCCGGGCCGGTTGGCGGCCTCTTTCACGGCCAAATAGCACAGAATTGTCACGATTTGGCGGTATTGGGCACGAAACGCCCGTGTGGTGCGCCGACTTTGTCCCGATCTGGTGACACCATGGACTCCATGAGGCAAAGGATTCTGGTCGTCGATGACGACGCTTCGCTGGCCGAGATGTTGACCATCGTGCTGCGCGGGGAGGGTTTCGACACCGCCGTCATCGGCGATGGCACTCAAGCCCTGACCGCGGTGCGCGAGCTGCGCCCCGATCTGGTCCTGCTGGACCTGATGCTGCCCGGCATGAACGGCATCGACGTGTGTCGGGTGCTCCGCGCTGACTCCGGCGTTCCGATCGTCATGCTCACAGCCAAGACCGACACCGTGGACGTGGTGCTGGGCCTGGAGTCCGGCGCCGACGACTACATCATGAAGCCGTTCAAGCCCAAGGAGCTGGTGGCCCGGGTGCGGGCACGGCTGCGCCGCAACGACGACGAGCCGGCCGAGATGCTGTCCATCGCCGACGTCGAGATCGATGTGCCCGCGCACAAGGTCACCCGCAACGGCGAGCAGATCTCGCTGACACCGCTGGAATTCGACCTGCTGGTCGCGTTGGCGCGCAAACCCCGCCAGGTGTTTACTCGTGATGTGCTGCTCGAACAGGTGTGGGGGTACCGGCACCCGGCGGACACGCGTCTGGTGAACGTGCACGTCCAGCGTCTACGCGCCAAGGTCGAGAAAGACCCTGAGAACCCGACCGTAGTTCTGACCGTTCGAGGAGTGGGATACAAGGCCGGACCTCCGTGATCCGCGAGCGCCGCCATTACGCCGGCGACGATGCAGAGTGCAGCAATGCTGAGGAGCGGCGTCATTGATGTGGTGGGGCTCTCGCCAACGCACTCGTAGTCGTTGGGGGCGCACCGGCCCTATGGCCAGCGCCGTCGGTGCGCTGAGCCGAGCCGTGGCCATTGCCTGGCGTCGATCGCTGCAGTTGCGAGTGGTGGCGTTGACGCTGGGACTTTCGCTGGTCGTCATCTTGGCGCTGGGCTTCGTGCTGACCAGCCAGCTCACTAACCGCGTGCTCGACGTCAAGGTCAGGGCCGCAGTCGAACAGATCGAGCGAGCGCGCACCACCGTCAGCGGGATCGTCAACGGCGAGGAGACGCGGTCGCTGGACAGCAGCCTGCAGCTGGCCCGCAACACCTTGACCTCGAAAGCCGACCCGGCCTCGGGCGCCGGGCTGGCCGGGGCGTTCGAGGCTGTGCTGATGGTGCCGGGTGACGGCCCGCGCGCTGCCAGCTCGGCCGGGCCCGTCGATCAGGTGCCCAATGCATTGCGTGGCTTCGTCAAAGCCGGGCAGGCGTCCTACCAGTACGCCACCGTGCACACCGAAGGCTTCTCCGGCCCGGCGCTGATCGTCGGTACGCCGACGTCGTCGCAGGTCGCGAACCTGGAGCTGTACCTCATCTTTCCGCTGAAGAACGAGCAGGCCACCGTCACGCTGGTGCGCGGCACGATGGCCACCGGCGGCCTGGTGCTGCTGGTGCTGCTCTCCGGCATCGCGGTGGTGGTGTCGCGTCAGGTGGTGGGGCCGGTGCGGTCGGCGTCCCGGATCGCCGAGCGATTCGCCGAGGGGCATCTGTCCGAACGGATGCCGGTGCGCGGCGAGGACGACATGGCCCGGTTGGCCGTGTCGTTCAACGACATGGCGGAAAGCCTGTCCCGCCAAATCGCCCAACTCGAGGAGTTCGGCAACCTGCAGCGCCGCTTCACCTCCGACGTCAGCCACGAACTGCGCACGCCGCTGACCACCGTGCGGATGGCCGCCGATCTGATCTACGACCACAGCGACGACCTCGACCCCGCGCTGCAGCGATCCACCGAGCTGATGGTCAACGAGCTGGACCGCTTCGAGACGCTGCTCAACGACCTGCTGGAGATCTCGCGGCACGACGCCGGTGTGGCCGAATTGTCCGTTGAGGCAGTCGATTTGCGCACGACAGTGCAGAGCGCTCTGGGCAATGTCGGTCACCTGGCCGAGGACGCCAGCATCGAGCTGCAGGTGGACATGCCCGCCGAAGGGGTGATCGCCGAGGTCGACCCGCGCCGGGTCGAGCGGATCCTGCGCAACCTGATCGCCAACGCCATCGACCATGCCGAGCACAAGCCGGTGCAGATCCGGATGGCCGCCGACGAGGACACCGTCGCGGTCACGGTGCGCGACTTCGGGGTCGGACTGCGGCCCGGTGAGGAGAAGCTGGTGTTCAGCCGGTTCTGGCGCTCGGACCCGTCCCGGGTGCGGCGTTCCGGGGGAACCGGGCTGGGCCTGGCGATCAGCGTCGAGGACGCGCGGCTGCACCAGGGCCGGCTGGAGGCATGGGGCGAGCCGGGTGAGGGTGCCTGCTTCCGGCTGACGCTGCCCCTGATTCGCGGCCACAAGGTCACCACGAGTCCGCTGCCTATGAAGCCAATCCCGCAGCCAATCCCGCAGCCAATCCCGCAGCCGGCACCACCGGGCACGGACCCCGGTAAGGATCGTCAGCGCCAACCCGAGCCCGCCGACTGGAGCGGGTAGTGCGCCGGCTTCTCGCGCTGCTATTCCTGGCCGTGTTGCTGGCCGGCTGTGCCGGCATCCCCAGCTCGTCGGCCCCGCAAGCCATCGGCACGGTCGAACGACCGGCGCCGTCGAATCTGCCCAAGCCGACCCCGGGCATGGATCCCGACGTGCTGCTGCGCGAATTCCTCAAGGCCACAGCCGATCCGGCCAACCGGCACCTGGCGGCGCGACAGTTTCTCACCCAGTCGGCTTCCAACGCCTGGGACGACGCCGGCAGCGCCCTGCTGATCGACCACGTGGTGTTCGTCGAAACCCGTGGCGCCGAACGGGTTTCGGCGACCATGCGGGCAGACATGCTGGGCTCGTTGTCCGACGTCGGGGTGTTCGTGACAGCAGAAGGGGTCCTGCCCGACCCGGGACAGATCGAGTTGGTCAAGACGTCCGGCGGCTGGCGCATCGACCGACTGCCCAACGGGGTCTTCCTGGACTGGCAGCAGTTCCAGTCCACCTACAAACGCAACACGCTGTATTTCGCCGACCCGACCGGCAAAACCGTGGTCCCCGATCCGCGCTACGTCGCGGTCGCCGATCACGATCAGTTGGCCACCGAGCTCGTCTCCAAGTTGCTGGCCGGTCCGCGCCCGGAAATGGCGCACACGGTTCGCAACCTGCTCGCCCCGCCGCTGCGGCTGCGTGGGCCGGTGACCCGCGCCGACGGCGGCAAGAGCGGGATCGGGCGGGGTTACGGCGGCGCGCGCATCGACCTGGAGAAGCTGTCGACGACCGATCCGCACAGCAGGCAATTGCTTGCCGCGCAGATCATTTGGACGCTGGCCAGGGCGGACATCAGAGGGCCGTACGTGATCAACGCCGACGGCGCACCGCTGGACGACAGGTTCGCCGACGGGTGGAACACATCCGACGTCGCCGCTACCGACCCGGGCGCAGCTGACGGCGCGGGCGCGGGATTGCATGCGCTGATCAACGGGTCACTGGTCGGGTTGGACGGGCAGCGCGCTACCAACGTGCCCGGAGCCTTCGGGCGGATGGGCGATCAGACGGGTGCCGCGCTGTCGCGCAGCGGGCGCCAGGTGGCGTCGGTGGTGACCCTGCGCCGCGGCGAACCCGACATGGCGGCATCGCTCTGGATCGGCGACCTTGGTGCCGAGGCGGCCCAATCCGCCGACGGGCACACGCTTTCGCGGCCCAGCTGGTCACTCGACGACGCGGTGTGGGTGGTGGTCGACACCAACAATGTGCTGCGCGCGATCCAGGAACCGGCGTCGGGCCAGCCCGCACGCATTCCGGTGGATTCAGTAGGAGTGTCCAGCAGCTTCCCCGGGCCGATCACCGATCTGCAGCTGTCCCGCGATGGGACGCGCGCCGCGATGGTGATCGGCGGTCAGGTGATCCTGGCCAGCGTCGAGCAGACCCAGGCCGGACAGTTCGCCCTGACCTACCCGCGGCGACTTGGTTTCGGGTTGGGCAACTCGGTGGTGTCGCTGTCCTGGCGAACCGGCGACGACATCGTCGTCACCCGCACCGACGCCGCGCACCCGGTGTCGTACGTGAACCTCGACGGGGTGAATTCCGACGCGCCGGCCCGCGGTGTGCAAACTCCACTGTCGGGCATCGCTGCCAACCCGTCGGCGGTGTACGTCGCGGGACCCCAAGGGGTGCTTCAGTATTCGGCGTCCGTCGCCGAAAACGAGCAGGGCTGGTCGGAGGTCATGGGGTTGATGGTGGCCGGGGCCGTGCCAGTATTGCCGGGCTGAGAGGCTGACGGCAGCGTGGGGCGGCGCTAACCTCGGCTGGTGCCCTCCATGCCGCCGATAGTTCCCCGCTTGCGGTGGGACGATCCCCTCCGCGCGCTGGAGGCGCTGGGCTCGTTGTGGTCGTCCACCGGGTTGCCGTCCGTCACCGCGGGCGCCGCGCAGGCCGTGGCGGCGCCGTACCGGACGTTGTTCCTGACGCTGCAGCAGCTGCTCGTCGGTAAGCGAGTCACCGTCCGCATGGGCGACCACGATGTGACGCTGACCGTCACCGAGCTGGACTCCGAGCTCGAGCCGGGGGGGTTGACTGTCGGTCAGCTGGGCGAGATTCGGGTGGCCGCCAGCGACATCGCGTGGAGTGACCATGCGCAGCAGCGCCTGGAAAGCGGGGCTGCCGTGCTGCGCAACGTGCACATCCGGCCGGGCGTACCGCCGCTGGTGATCGCAGCGCCGGTCGAATTGTCAACGGAGGTGCCGGCCAAGGTCTTCCACGGCATGCTGCGTCAGGCGGCCCCGCGGCTGCACGCGCAGCTGACCGAGGACAGCACGGCCCAGCTGCACTGGAAGCGCCGTCCCGGCCTGGGAAGCCTCGAGGTCGACGTCGACGTTGTCGGGACGACGCTGTGGGTGCGCCCGCGCGCGGTGCTGACCGGGCAGAAGCGATGGAAGCTGCCGGAGCGGACTCCCGCGCACCCGGTGCCGCTTCCCGAGTTGCCGCACGGGCTGCTGATCACCGACGTCACCCTGGGAGCGGATGCGTTGCAGGTCTCGGCGCTGCTGCCGGAATGGCGGATGGACTTGCCGCTGCGGCATCTGGAAGACGTCATCAGCCAGCTGAGCCAGGGCGCGCTCAGTTTCGCGTGGCCGTCGCTGTGGAGAAGCTCCGACTGACTGTCACCGCGCACCGGCACACTGCTGAGGTGCTCGACCTCATCCTGCCGCTGGAATGTGGAGGCTGCGGCGCGCCCTCGACCCGGTGGTGTGACACCTGCGCCAAAGAGCTGTTGGTGGCCGCTGATGAGCCGCAGGTGGTGAACCCGCGCATCGACCCGGAAGTGCCGGTGTTCGCGCTCGGCCGCTACGCCGGCGCGCGTCGCCAGGCGATCCTGGCGATGAAGGAGCGAGGCCGCGGCGACCTCGTCGCGCCGTTGGGGCGCGTGCTGGCCGTCGGCGTGCACCGGCTGCTGGTCTGGGGCATGGTTGAAACCCCGCTGACCATCGTGCCCGCGCCGACGCGGCGGTGGGCCGCGCGCCGGCGCGGCGGTGATCCGGTCAGCAGAGTCGCAGAGTTGGCCCGCGTGTCCCTGGCCGCGGTGGCGGGGCATCCGGAGATCAGCGTGGTGCGCGCGTTGCGCATGCGAGCGCTGGCGCGTGACTCGGTGGGACTGACCACGTCCGCGCGCGAGCGCAACGTCGCGGGCCGGGTGTTGCTGCGTGGCACCCTGCCGCGCACCGAAGTCGTGGTGGTCGACGACATCGTCACCACCGGAGCGACGGCGCGCGAGTCCGTCCGCGTCCTGCAGGACGCCGGGACGCGGGTGGCCGCCGTGTTGACCATTGCGTTCGCTTAGAAGATGTGAAGAACTCGCAACAGACTGGACAAAGAGGTGGCACGCCAAGGCGAACAGGGGCTAACGTCGGAAACAACCTTCAGGGACTAATTGGGACTTAACGGTCGCGATTTCCCCAGCTTTCAACGGCGTCCGCGGGAGGAGGTGAGTATTCGACCCTTTGCACCGGCGGGCAGCCTGCGCGGCAACCATTTGCGGAAACCGTGCCCACCCCCGTCGGCGCGTTCTTGTTAATGCCGACGCGCAGGGTGCGCGTTACATGAAAAAAGAAACGAGTTGTCGCGTATGTCAAGGCTAACCGTGGGATCCCCTCAGGTTCTGGACCAAGCACCGGCCGACCAGCCAGCCGAATCAGCTGCCACTCCTGAGACGACCGCAGAGGTCGTGTTCAAGGGCCGCAACGTCGAGATCCCCGACCACTTCCGCACTTATGTCTCGGAGAAACTCGTCCGATTGGAGCGATTCGACCGAACCATCTACCTGTTCGATGTCGAGCTCAATCATGAACGCAACCGCCGCCAACGTAAGTCCTGCCAGCGCGTCGAGATCACCGCACGGGGCCGCGGACCGGTAGTCCGCGGCGAGGCCTGCGCCGACAGCTTCTACGCCGCACTCGAATCGGCGGTCGTCAAGTTGGAGAGCCGACTGCGCCGCGGCAAGGACCGGCGCAAGGTCCACTACGGCGACAAGACTCCGGTGTCGTTGGCCGAGGCCACCGCGTTGGTCCCGCCGTCCGAGCAGGCCTTCAGCAACGACGCGGCCGAGCCGCACGAACACGAGGCCATCTTCCTCGACAAAGAGCACGCACCTGGCCGCGTCGTGCGCACCAAGGAGCACGAGGCCACGCCGATGTCGGTCGACGACGCGCTCTACGAGATGGAGCTCGTCGGCCACAATTTCTTCCTGTTTTACGACAAGCAGACCGAACGGCCGTCCGTGGTTTACCGCCGGCACGCCTACGACTATGGCCTGATCAGGCTGGCCTGATCGCCTCGGCTTGACGATCGGCGGTCATCGCAGGGTTGTCACCTACGATGGGAGTCGCCTCGTAGAAGAAGACTCCTACCAACAGGGGACATAGCTGTGCCTGTGCTGTCGAAGTTGCTGCGCCTCGGTGAAGGTCGCATGGTCAAGCGCCTCAAAAAGGTGGCCGACTATGTCAACACGTTGTCCGACGACGTCGAGAAGCTCAGCGACGCCGAGCTGAGGGCCAAGACCGACGAGTTCAAGAAGCGGATCGCCGACGGCGAGACCTTGGACGACCTGCTGCCCGAGGCTTTCGCCGTGGCCCGCGAGGCGGCCTGGCGGGTGCTCGACCAGCGCCCCTTCGACGTGCAGGTGATGGGCGCGGCCGCGCTGCACCTGGGCAACGTCGCCGAGATGAAGACCGGCGAGGGCAAGACGTTGACCTGTGTGTTGCCGGCCTACCTCAACGCGCTGGCCGGCGAGGGCGTGCACGTCGTCACCGTCAACGACTACCTGGCCAAGCGCGACAGCGAGTGGATGGGTCGCGTGCACCGCTTCCTCGGGCTGCAGGTCGGGGTGATCCTGGCCCAAATGACCCCGGACCAGCGCCGGGTGGCCTACAACGCTGACGTCACCTATGGCACCAACAACGAGTTCGGCTTCGACTACCTGCGCGACAACATGGCCCACTCGCTCGACGATCTGGTGCAGCGCGGGCACAGCTTCGCCATCGTCGACGAGGTGGACTCCATCCTGATCGACGAGGCCCGCACGCCGCTGATCATCTCGGGTCCGGCCGACAGCGCCTCCAACTGGTACACCGAGTTCGCCCGGTTGGGCCCGCTGATGGAAAAGGATGTCCATTACGAAGTCGACCTGCGTAAACGCACCGTCGGTGTGCACGAAGTCGGCGTGGAGTTCGTCGAGGACCAGCTGGGCATCGACAACCTTTACGAGGCCGCCAACTCCCCACTGGTCAGCTACCTCAACAACGCGCTGAAGGCCAAGGAGCTGTTCAACCGCGACAAGGACTACATCGTCCGCGACGGTGAGGTGCTGATCGTCGACGAGTTCACCGGCCGCGTGCTGATCGGCCGCCGCTACAACGAAGGCATGCACCAGGCCATCGAGGCCAAGGAGCATGTCGAGATCAAGGCGGAGAACCAGACGCTGGCCACCATCACGCTGCAGAACTACTTCCGGCTCTACGGCAAGCTCGCCGGCATGACCGGCACCGCCCAGACCGAGGCGGCCGAGCTGCACGAGATCTACAAGCTCGGCGTCGTCAGCATCCCGACCAACAAGGAGATGATCCGCGAAGACCAGTCCGACCTCATCTACAAAACCGAAGAGGCCAAATACATCGCGGTGGTCGACGACGTATCCGAACGCTACGAGAAGGGCCAGCCGGTGCTGATCGGCACCACCAGCGTGGAGCGTTCGGAATACCTTTCGCGCCAATTCCAGAAAAGGCGCATCCCGCACAACGTGCTCAACGCCAAGTACCACGAACAAGAGGCGGCCATCATCGCCGAGGCGGGCCGTCGCGGCGGTATCACCGTGGCCACCAACATGGCCGGCCGCGGCACCGACATCGTGCTGGGCGGCAACGTCGACTTCCTGACCGACCTGCGGCTGCGGGCCCGCGGCCTGGACCCGGTGGAGACGGCCGACGAGTACGAACAGGCCTGGCACGAGGAACTGCCGGTGGTCAAGGAGGAAGCCGCCGCGGAGGCCAAGGAAGTGATCGAGGCCGGCGGCCTGTACGTGCTGGGCACCGAACGCCACGAGTCGCGGCGCATCGACAACCAGTTGCGCGGCCGCTCCGGCCGCCAGGGGGACCCCGGCGAGTCGCGGTTCTACCTGTCGCTGGGAGACGAGCTGATGCGCCGGTTCAACGGCGCCATGCTCGAGACGATGCTGACCCGGATCAACCTTCCCGACGACGTGCCGATCGAGTCCCCGATGGTGACCCGCGCGATCAAGAGCGCGCAGACGCAGGTCGAGCAGCAGAACTTCGAGGTGCGCAAGAACGTCCTCAAGTACGACGAGGTGTTGAACCAGCAGCGCAAGGTGATCTACGCCGAGCGTCGTCGCATCCTCGAGGGCGAGAACCTGCAGCAGCAGGCCACCGACATGCTCGTCGACGTCATCACCGCCTACGTCGACGGCGCGACCAGCGACGGCTACGCCGAGGACTGGGATCTCGACGCGTTGTGGACCGCGCTCAAAACGCTGTATCCGGTCGGGATCAAGCACGAGGACTTGACCCGGCCAGACGATTCCGAGCGCGACGAGCTCACCCGCGACGAGCTGCTGGACGCGCTGCTCAAAGACGCCGAACGTGCTTATGCGACAAGGGAAGCCGAGCTCGAGGAGCTAGCGGGTGAGGGCTCGATGCGCCAATTGGAACGCAACGTGTTGCTCAATGTCATCGACCGCAAGTGGCGCGAGCACCTCTACGAGATGGACTACCTCAAGGAGGGCATCGGGCTGCGCGCGATGGCGCAGCGCGATCCGCTGGTGGAGTACCAGCGCGAGGGCTACGACATGTTCATGGCCATGCTCGAGGGCATGAAAGAGGAGTCGGTCGGCTTCCTGTTCAACGTCAGCGTGGAGGCGGTGCCCGCCCCGCAGGTCGCGGTCGCACCCGTCGAAGCGCCCGAAGGCTTGGCGGAATTGACCGCGACGGAGGACGACGTAAGCGAGCCGGAAGAGACGCCAACGACCTTGCGCGCCAAGGGCATTGACGACGAGGCGCCGACGCTGACTTATTCGGGGCCGTCGGAAGACGGCTCGGCGCAGGTGCAGCGCAATGGCGGTGGGGCCGAGAAGACCTCGGCCGGGGTTGCGGGCGGAGGCAGCCGTCGGGAGCGGCGTGCGGCCGCGCGGCAGCAAGGCCGCGGCACCAAGCCGCCGAAATCGGTCAAACGGCGTTAGTCCGGCGAGCAGCACAGCCAAGCGATCGAGGCCACCGAAACCCGGTCTCAGCGTCAACACGCGAGCTACGTTGATGACATAGGGTTATCGGGCGTCGCGCTTTGCTGTGACTACACTGACGCCGCAGGCCTGACCGGGTCGAGAAAGGGGCGAGTTTCATGCCCTTCGACGGAGCTGTGTCTCGGACTGAGATCCTCGCGGCGCTGTCGTTGGCGATCGACCTCGGGCTCGGGCAGCCGATGGATCACATGCTGCGGTCGGCGGTAATGGGCACGAAGCTCGCTGAGCGGCTTGGGCTCAGCGCGCGGGAGCGCGGGACCGTTTTCTACACGAATCTTGTGATGTGGATCGGCTGTCACGCCGACTCGCACGAGTATGCGCGGTGGTTTGGCGACGACATCGCAATGCGGCAGGCCAGCCATCTCATTGACTGGTCGGGCGCGCCGTACCGGCGATTCCTCATGGGCAATCTGGGCCGTGGGTCGACGTTGCCGAAACGAGCCCAATTGGCGGCCAAAGTGTTCCTCGACGGACGCGGGAGTCTCGGCGCGTTGGTGCAGTCACATTGCCTGTCGGCTGCACTGCTCGCCGATGAGATCGGCTTGGGCGCGGATGTATGCGAGGCACTGCCGTTCGCGTACGAACGGTGGGACGGCAGCGGTCTTCCCACCGGGGCCGCCGGATGCCAGATACCCGTGGCGATGCGGGTGGCGCAGCTTTCTGACATCGCTGAAGTACACCACCGCGCCTACGGCGCGCAGGCCGCGATCGCTGAAGTTCGCCGCCGCAGCGGCAAACAGTTCGACCCGAATATGGTCGCAGCGTTCAGCGCGGCCGCCGACGACCTATTGCGCGAGAACGAGGATGTGTGGTCGACCGCTGAGGGCTTCGCGCCGGATCCCGGTGAGGCGCTGAGCGGTCCCGCGCTAGATGGACTCCTGCGCGCGATGGGGGACTTCGTCGACCTGAAATGCCCGTTCACCCTTGGCCATTCCCGCGCTGTGTCCGAGCTGGCAGAGAACGCCGGGAGATGCGCCGGGCTGGCGCGGGATGAGGTCGACACTCTGCGCCGCGCAGGTTATGTTCACGACCTTGGTCGGATTGGTGTGTCTAACCTGGTGTGGGAAAAACCGGGAGAATTGAGTCACGCCGAGCGCGAGCGTGTGCATTTGCATCCTTATCTGACTGGCAGGATTTTGGCCCGGGTCGGTGGCCTGAAGGCCGTCCGGGAGGTCGCGGTTAGCCATCACGAACGATTGGACGGGTCGGGTTATCCCAACGGTCGCCGGGGCGATGACCTGTCTGTTCGCGACCGGGTACTTGCTGCCGCCGAAAGCTATTGCAGCTCCATGGAACCGCGGCCGTATCGCGATGGACTGGGCGAGGTCGCCGCGGCGAAGCAACTACGAAGTGAAGCCGCCCGCGGCCGCCTGGACGGCGACGCGGTTGAAGCCGTGCTGGAGGCCGCGGGCCACCGGCCGTCGCGCAGAGTCGCTAGGCCAGCGGGGCTGACTCCGCGGGAGGCCGAGGTATTGCTCCATGTCGCTCGGGGACTGTCCAACCGGGAGATCGCCTCGGCCCTTTCGATTTCCGAGAAGACGGCACGCAATCACGTCGAGCACATCTATGCCAAGATCGGGGTCTCGAACCGAATCGGGGCTAGTTTGTACGCGACACGGCACGGCCTGACCGGCAGCGCGCTCCGCTAACACACATGCCGGCCTCTTGGGCAGCCGGAAAGGTCGGATGTTTGAGGCCGATGCCCCATGTGCAGGCGCGAAATCGAGACGACCATTCCCCCATGACTCACACTGCCCGGCAACAAGCAGCGCTTTCGGATGCCGCGTTTACGGTTCGCCCCGGGGCGATGCCCTTGCGAGATCCCGAGCGGCAAACCGAGCTCTCGTCGGGGCTGTGGGACAAGGTACTCACCGACGGCCACGCTTCTCTGGTTAGAGCAAGGCACGCCTTCCGCTACCTCCCCTCGGCACCGCGATGCAAGCTATGCAACAACCCGTTCGGCGGCCCCGTCGGCCGGCTCCTCGCCGCAGCCGGATTCCGCCGATCGCGTAAGAATCCCAACCTGTGCATGCGATGCTGCGATGCGCTGCCGCGAGGGGGAGCGGAGGTCGATATCGCGGTGCTATTCGCCGATGTTCGCGGCTCCACGGCGCTCGGCCACCGTTGGGCCGCCGCCGAGTTCGCCGCGCTGCTCAACCGGTTTTACACTGCCGCGACGCAGACACTGCTGCGTCATGACGCCGTAATCGACAAACTCATCGGTGATGAGGTAATGGCGTTTTTTGTCCAGGGCATCAGCGGCCCCCGGTATCGCCAACGAGCCATTGAGGCGGGCCTCGACCTGCTCAAAGCGGTTGGGTACGGCACTCAAAGTGGACCGTGGCTGGACGTTGGTGTCGCAGTAAACGCGGGCATCGCATACGTTGGCAACGTTGGCGGGGCCGTGGTCGACTTCACCGCCCTGGGTCGCCCGGTCAACGCCGCGGCCCGGATGCAACAACACGCCGCCGGCGGCGAGTTGCTAGTCGCCGGCGGAGTTGCCAACGAATTGACGGCCGACATGCAGCGACGCACGCTGAATCTGCGGGGACAGCAAGAGCCGGTCAATGTCTTCGTCCGGAAATTCTGAGCGGTCATTGGACCCAGTAAATGCCATGTGTCACAACCGGTTCAGCGCATGCTGTTGCTGCCGCGTTGAAACCGGTTGTGCTCCTGGGGATTCCCGCAGGCTCGGGCCCGCGACACGTGTAGCATCGCGGGCCTGCGCGGCCGTCATCGCATGGATGTTCCGGGCCGGGATCGGCGGTCCAGCAGCCAAGCGGTTGCCAGCGTGAGGGCAACGGCGAATGAGGCGAGTGCGATGAGACTTGCGGCGGTGCCTCCGTGGAAGGTATCGCGGTAGACGGACATGGCCGGCAGCGTGGTGGTGTAGCGGTCGAGCTCTAGGTCGCGCCCCAATGCGTCGAAGGCGTGGCGGTTGGATAGCACCAGGCTCATCAGGCGTCCGGGGGCGGCCATCTGGTCTACAGGGACGATGGCACCACCGAACAGAACCTGAGGGAAGCACAGCATCGGCAGCGCGAGGGCTGCCTGCGCGGCGTTGGAGACGGCGGCGGAGGCGAAAAGGCCCAGGGCCATTGCCGAGGTCGCTTCGATCACAATCGTCGCGAACAGCAAGGCGTACACGTCCCAACCCACGGCGGGGAGCCGACCGAGCGCGCGCAGCACTACCAGCAACAGTGCGCTTACTCCTGCCAGAACCGGAAGCAGCGCCGTAATTTTCGATGCCACGTAGGCGCCCACGCTGAGCCCCGCCAGGCGTTCGCGTCGGAAGACGGCCATCTCGCCGACGATCTGCAGTAGGCCGTACGTCAGCCCGAAGAAGAAGCCATCGAAAGCGATCCAGAACACGATCTGGGCCGGCCCGACGCCGGCCGCGCTACCCGGATCGAACGCGCCGCGCTTAAACAATGTAGCCATCATCGCCGTCACAAGTACCGGTGAACCGAGCAGGATGGCGAGGGTCAGCCGGTTGCGGGCAAGAACGTCAATGTTGCGCTGTGTGAGTAGCCACCATTGCCGGGCCATGCCTGTGCGCTTGACGTCGGATCGGGTGGCCGAGGCGGGCTGTTGAGCGAAGCCAGGCCGGGTTTCAGGGTTCACGCCGCTGTCCGCGAATCGCTCGGCCCAGATCTGCGGAGTTTGCTCTCCAGCCAGGCGCTCGTACACCGCGGTGAGGTTTTCGACGCCGAAGTAGCGCCGCGCCGCAGCCGGGTGGCCGGTGAAGGCCAGGTGGCCGTCGCGCGCCAAGAAGACGACCCGATCGCACTGGTCAATGCCTGCCGGCTCGTGGGTTGTGAGAACGACCGTGACCCCGCGTTGGCTGAGCCGGCGCAGCAGGCGCATCACGTCAGCCGCAGTCGCGGGATCGAGCCCGGACGTGGGTTCGTCGAGGAAGAAAAGGCGTGGTCGGGTCAGTAGCTCCACGGCGATGCTGGCTCGCTTGCGCTGACCGCCGGACAGCGCGCGCACCGGCACGTCCGCCCGATCGGCCAAGTCGAGGTCCTGCATGGTCTCCTCGACGATCCGCTCCGCTTCAACCGTGGGCGTGCCCGCGGGGAGCCGTAGCAGAGCCGCGTAGCGCAGCGTGCGGCGCAGGGGCATCTCCAGGTGAATGATGTCGTCCTGGGGCACGTAGCCAACTACGAAATCGGCGTTGACGCGGGCACGTCGAACGAGGCCGTCGTGCCGAACCTCTCCGGCGGACGGCGGTCGCAGTCCCGCGAGGATCTGAAGCAAAGTGGTCTTCCCTGCTCCGCTGCCGCCGGCAATGGCGACCAACTCTCCGGACTCCACCGAGAGCGATAGCTTGCGGATGATCTGCCGGCCACCAACGCGCCGGCTGACGTCGACCGCGTCGACCCGCGCGCCGCGCGGCCCTTCACCTGGATGGTCTGATGATCGCTGAGTACCGGGCAGCGCGAAGGTCGCTGCGTTGCATGTCAATTCGTTCATGATCTGATCTCCGTACTTTTGAATTAGCCCTGTCACGGGTGATCATCTGTCCGCTGCCACCACGGCCACATGAGGCGTTTGCCTCAAATCGCACACTCCGCGACACTGCCAAGGAGACCGAGGTGTCGTTGGTGATCGCTGAAAAGACCCGAGCACAACGACGTGGAGCGCACTTATGCCAAGTCCGGCGTCTCGAACGGGCTAGTCACTATTGACTAGAGCTCGCGGCGCAAATATGAGGCAGATGACCTATATACCCACCGGCGCACGCGGTCGACACTTGAGCCATGAAGCGTTACTTGGCTATTGGTTACGGCGCGACGGCTTACTTGCTATTCCTCGTGGCCTTCGTGTATCTCGTTGGTTTCGCGGGCAATCTGTGGGTGCCTCGAACCGTCGATCACGGGCTCCCGTCGCGCATCGGCCAGGCGATTTTGGTCAACGTGTTACTTGTCGGCGCGTTCGCAGTCCAGCACAGCGTCATGGCGCGGCCGGGATTCAAGCGGTGGTGGACCCGGTTCGTGCCGCCGTCGATTGAGCGCAGCACCTACGTGATGCTGTCCAGTGCGGCGCTTGTGCTCCTTTACTGCCAATGGCGAACGATGCCCGCGGTCATTTGGGACGTGCGTCAGCCGGCAGGGCGCCTGGCGCTCTGGGCGTTGTTCTGGCTCGGCTGGGCGATCGCGCTGGGCGCAACCTTCATGATCAACCATTTCGACCTGTTCGGGCTTCGGCAGGTGTATTTGGCTTGGCGCGGAAAGCCATACAGCGAGCTCCATTTCCGAACCCACTTGTTCTACCGTTTGGTGCGACACCCACTCATGCTGGGTTTCCTCATCGCGTTCTGGGCAGCTCCAACAATGACGGTCGGGCACCTGCTTTTCTCGATCGCCATGGCCGGGTACATCCTGACCGCCCTGCAGATAGAAGAGCGCGGCCTTGTCGCGGCGCTGGGCGACCAATACCGCGATTACCGCCGCGATGTGCCGATGCTGATACCGCTAAGGCGCCGGTCGCGCTGGCATGCGACCAAACCGGCCAGAACGGCTGGCCAGCATTAGCTCTCGACAAGCTTGGCGATCCGGTCCAGGGTGGCGCGCATGCCGTCGGCGGTCCGTTGGGGGATCGACCCGCTGGTGATCATCCACTTCTGCTTGTCCTGCGACACGTCCCACGTTTCCCGCACCAGGGTGCCCTCAGTGCCGTCAGCGGCGGCCTCAAGTTCGTAGCGCCAGATGCGGCCGCCGACTCGACCGCCGGCGAACGTCGTCTTCCACGCGATACGGCGGTCCGGCTCGTACTCGATGACGGTGTTGGTCGTCCGGTAGGGCAAAAACAGCGTCTCCTTGCGGCCCCGCATCGCGATCCCGAACCTCGTACCCATCGACAACGGGACCGACGCCTCCGACGCGCGATTCACCGACTCCGCGCCGTCGATGCTGGCGTGTTTACCCGCGTCGGCCACGAGCGCGAAGATCTTGTCGGCCGGCGCTTTGATGACGCGCTCGACGCTGACTGTGTTGCCGTCCATCCGTCCACTAAAGCCTCATCCGATGTGCAGGGCAACCACCAGCCAGCGCGCTCCATTAGCTGCCGGCACCTGCTCCACCCGGCAGGCGATGGCGTGCATCCGGTCCCCGCGGCTGTACGTGCCGAACACCTCGGCAGCTTCGAATTCGTGGGTGTCCGGATCGTGCCGCCCCGCGGGCTGCACCCGCATCCGGCGCAACACGGCGGCGGTTTCCGATCCGGCCCCCGACCCGACCAATGCGCGGCCGGCCGAGAGCACCGAGTCGACGAGGCTGGGCGCCAGCAGCGGCCGCAACTGGGCCGCGGGACGCCGGCGGTCGATGACTTCCAGCACCCGGCGCAGCGCCGCGTCGGCGAACACCGCGGCCTGGCGCATGGGCGCTGACAACGGCGCAGCCTGCGGGCTCGGATTCCCGCGCTGGGCGGGCGCGCGGGGGGTACGGCGCCGCACCGACGCATGGGATGATGGCCGGCACTGCGGAACGTTCTGGACGTCGCGAGTCGGCGGTTCGTACTCGGCGACAGGCATGACCGCGAAGGTGTTCAAGGCGGCACTCTCCAACGCATCGACGGAACGGGAGCCTGCTGGAGAGTGGCAGACGAGTGTTGTGCGGGGCCATCATCGCACAATCGGGCTCGACGCGTACCCGCGCCGCGAAGGGCCCGTGCCGGCGGTTACGGTGGGCTCGCGCGACATCGGTCGGTAGCGGCGACGGATCGACAAGGAGGACAGGGCCGTCATGGTGACCCGGTTGTCCCCTGCGGACGCGTCGTTCTACCGGTTGGAGAACACGGCCACCCCGATGTACGTCGGATCGCTGTCCATTCTGCGTCGCCCGCGCGCCGGGTTGAGCTACGAGTCGCTGCTGGCCACCGTCGAGCAGCGGCTGGCCCAGATACCGCGATACCGGCAGAAGGTCCGGGGACTCCTGGTCGCCCCGATGGCCCGGCCGGTATGGATCGACGACCCGGACTTCGACATCACCTATCACGTCCGGCGCTTGGCCCTGCCGTCGCCGGGCAGCGACGAGCAGCTGCACGAGCTGATCGCCCGGTTGGCCGCGCGGCCGCTCGACAAGTCGCGGCCGTTGTGGGAGATGAGTCTCGTCGAAGGCCTGAACAAGAACCGCCTCGCCCTCTACACCAAATCGCACCAAGCGCTGATCAACGGCATGAGCGCGCTGGAGATCGGCCATGTCATCGCCGATCGCACGCGGCGTCCGGCGCCGTTCCCCGAGGACATCTGGGTACCGGAGCGCGACCCCGGCAACACCCGGCTGCTGGTGGGCGCGCTCGGCGACTGGGTGATGGGTCCGGGCTCACAAATGCAGGCGCGTCGGGTCAGCGATCGCCGGAATGGCAACGAATTCGGGGCAACTCATCGACGCCGGTCGCAAAGTCTTCGACGTCGCGCGCATGATGGCACGCGGCACCGCACCCAGCAGCCCGCTGAACGCCACCGTCACCCGCCACCGCAGGTTCACGGTTGCCAGCGGCAAGCTCGAGGACTACCGGGCCGTGCGGGCGCGCTATGACTGCGACGTCAACGATGTGGTGCTGGCGGTGGTGACCGGCGCCCTGCGCAACTGGCTGATGTCGCGCGGGGAAGGGGTCCCGCTGACCGCGACGGTCCGGGCGATGGCGCCGCTCTCGGTGTACGCCGACGACGGGCTCGACTCCACCGGTCCCGGGCAGGCGATCAGTCAGGTGACGCCGTTTTTGGTCGACCTTCCGGTGGGGGAGGGCAACGCCGTGGTGCGGCTCTCGCAGATCGCGCACGCCACCGAATCCAACCCGACGGCGGCAAGCCTGGTCGACGCCAGGACCATCGTCACGCTGTCGGGCTTCGCGCCACCCACGTTGCACGCCATGGGTATTCGAGTGGCCACCAGTTTTCCTACCTTCTCGCGGCGCACGTTCAACCTGTTGATCACCAACGCTCCGGGGGCTCAGTCGCAGATGTACATCGCCGGCACCAAGTTGCTGGAGACCTACGCCGTGCCGCCGCTCCTGCACAACCAGGCGCTCGCGATCAGTGTGACGTCCTACAACGGGATGCTGTACTTCGGAATCAATGCCGATCGCGAAGCGATGAGCGATGTCGAGCTGCTCCCGGCGCTACTGAACCAATCACTCGAGGAGCTCCTGGAAGCATCCAAATAGTCCCAGATCGTCTCAGCAGGTCAAAACCGCTGCTTAGCGATAACATCCGTTGCTATGAGCACCGCGATAAACGATGGCGCGCCAGCGAAGCAGAAGAAGAGCAAGGCGAACGCGCGCAGCGCACCCAAGATCTCCAATGAAGTCTATGAAGCCGAATTGTTCCGTCTACAAACGGAATTCGTGAAGCTGCAGGAGTGGGTGCGCTATACCGGCGCCCGCGTGGTGGTGATCTTCGAGGGCCGTGACGCCGCCGGTAAGGGTGGCTCGATCAAACGGATCACCGAATACCTCAGCCCCCGCGTAGCTCAGATCGCCGCGTTGCCGGCGCCGACCGATCGCGAACGCGGGCAGTGGTATTACCAGCGCTACATCCAGCATCTGCCCACCAAGGGCGAGATCGTGCTGTTCGACCGATCCTGGTACAACCGCGCCGGCGTGGAAAAGGTGATGGGCTTCTGCACGCCGCAGGAGTACGTGTTGTTCTTGCGGCAGACGCCGATTTTCGAGCAGATGCTGATCGACGAAGGAATTCTGTTGCGCAAATACTGGTTTTCGGTGTCCGACGACGAACAGCTCCGCCGGTTCAAGTCACGTCTCAACGACCCGGTCCGGCAGTGGAAACTCAGTCCCATGGACCTGGAATCGGTGTACCGCTGGGAGGATTACTCGCGGGCCAAAGACGAGATGATGGTGCACACCGATACCTCGAGCAGCCCGTGGTACGTGGTGGAATCCGACAACAAGAAACATGCCCGGCTCAACATGATGCACCACCTGCTGTCCTCGATCGACTACGAGGAAGTCGAACGGCCCAAGGTCAAGCTGCCGGCACGGCCGGTCGTGAGTGGGAATTACCAGCGCCCGCCGCGGGAGCTGTCGAACTACGTCGACAATTATGCCGCCACACTGATCGGATGATGCGGGTCTACATCCCGGCCACCGTGGCCATGTTGCAGCAACTCGTCACCGAGGGCTCGCTGTGGCCGGTCAACGGCACCGCTTTCGCGGTGACACCGACCTTGCGTGAGGCGTACGCCGAGGGCGACGACGACGAGCTCGCCGAGGTGGCGCTGCGGGAGGCGGCGCTGGCGTCACTGCGGTTGCTGGCCGCCGACACCGAGACGCTACGGCGCCGCGCGGTGGTGGCCGCCGACGTCGGCGAGGCCAAATACCGTCCCGATCTCGACGAGGCCGTCGTCAGGCTCGCCACGCCCGTGCCAATCGACGACGTCGTCGCGGCGTTCGTGGACAACTCGGACGCCGAGCCGGCAGTGTCTGCGGCGGTCGCGGTCATCGACGCCGCCGACTTGGGTGATGAGGACGCAGACCTGCTAGTGGGCGACGCGCAGGATCACGATTTGGCCTGGTACGCCACCCAGGAGCTGCCGTTTTTGCTCGACCTGCTTTGACGCGTACTGTATACGGCACCGTAGGTTACGGTACCGTAGGGACTTATTGGACACACAGCTAAAGCCTGTAGAACCGGCCCAATGCAAAGCGGAAGCGAACCCCCTATGAGTAAGAAATACGCGCCGGTCACTGGCAACGTTGTCGCGACCACCCGAGCCACCGTCGCCGGAGCAGACCGGCATCCCGGCTGGCATGCGCTGCGCAAAATAGCAGCGCGCATCACGACGCCGTTGCTGCCCGACGACTACCTGCACCTGGCCAATCCGCTGTGGTCCGCGCGGGAGTTGCGCGGCCGGATCCTCGAGGTCCGCCGCGAGACGGAGGACTCGGCGACCCTGGTGATCAAGCCGGGTTGGGGCTTCAGCTTCGACTACCAGCCGGGCCAGTACATCGGGATCGGGCTGCTGATGGAGGGTCGCTGGCGCTGGCGGTCGTATTCGCTGACATCGAGCCCGGCCGGTGCCGCCAGGTCAGCCGACCGGACGGTGACGATCACCGTCAAGGCGATGCCCGAAGGTTTCCTGTCCAGTCACCTGGTGGCCGGTGTCGAGCCGGGAACCATCGTGCGGCTGGCCGCGCCCCAGGGGAATTTCGTGTTGCCCGATCCGGCGCCGCCGTCGATTCTGTTCCTGACCGCCGGATCCGGGGTCACGCCGGTGATGTCGATGCTGCGAACATTGTTGCGGCGCAAGCAAATCGGCGACATTGTTCATCTACACTCGGCACCCACCGCAGCTGACGTGATGTTTGGCTCCGAGCTGGCCGAGCTGGCGGCCGATCAACCCGGCTACCGGTTGCAGGTGCGGGAGACGCGCACCGAAGGGCGCCTCGACCTCGCCCGGCTGAGCCAGGATGTGCCGGACTGGCGCGAACGCCACACCTGGGCCTGTGGTCCCGAGGGCATGCTCACCCAGGCCGAGAAGGTCTGGCTGGAGGCGGGCGTCGGTGACCAACTGCACCTGGAGCGGTTCGCGGTGTCCAAGGCGGCGCCGGCCGGAGCGGGCGGGACGGTGACCTTCGCTCGCAGCGGCCGCAGCGTTGTGGCCGACGCGGCGACGTCGCTGATGGATGCGGGCGAGGGCGTCGGCGTGCAGATGCCATTCGGCTGCCGGATGGGGATCTGTCAGTCGTGCGTGGTCAGCCTGGTCGAAGGCCACGTCCGTGATCTGCGAACCGGCGCCGAACACGAGCCGGGCACCCGGGTCCAGACCTGCATTTCGTCCGCATCCGGCGATTGTGTGATCGACATCTAAACGCTACTCACAGGTAACTTACGGATTCGTAGGTTACGATAGCGTAGGTCAAGGCCCCACTACCGCAGAGGAGATGAAGACGATGGCGATCACTGACGTCGACGTATTCGCGCATCTGACGGACGCCGACATCGAGAGCCTGGGCGTTGAGCTGGACGCTATCCGCCAGGACATCGAAGACTCGCGCGGTGCACGGGACGCGCGCTACATCCGCCGCACCATCGCGGGGCAGCGAGCCCTCGAGGTGGCTGGCCGGGTGCTGCTGGCTGCCAGTTCACGGCGCTCGGCGTGGTGGGCAGGGACCGTAACGCTGGGTGTGGCCAAGATCGTCGAGAACATGGAAATCGGCCACAACGTCATGCATGGCCAGTGGGACTGGATGAACGACCCGGAGATTCACTCCTCGACGTGGGAGTGGGACATGAACGGGTCATCCAAGCACTGGCGCTACACCCACAACTTCGTGCACCACAAGTACACCAACATCCTCGGGATGGACGACGACGTCGGCTACGGGCTGCTGCGCGTCACCCGAGACCAGCGCTGGAAGCGCTTCAATATTTTCAACCTGCTGTACAACGCCCTGCTCGCGCTCCTCTTCGAATGGGGCGTCGGCTTGCAGCACGTGGAGATCGGCAAGATCGTCAAGAAGCGGATGGAACACGACGAAGCCCGGCAACGGACCGATGAGTTCCTGGCCAAGGCCGGTCGCCAGGTGCTCAAGGACTATGTCGCGTTCCCGGCGCTGACCGCGCTGTCACCCGGCGCGACATACCGGTCCACGTTGACGGCCAACGCGGTTGCCAACGTGATCCGCAACGTGTGGGCCAACGCCGTCATCTTCTGCGGGCATTTCCCCGACGGCGCAGAAAAATTCACCAAAACCGACATGATCGGCGAGACCAAGGGCCAGTGGTACCTGCGACAGATGCTGGGCAGCGCCAACTTCGAGGGCGGCTGGTTGCTGCGATTCATGAGCGGCAACCTGTGCCACCAGATCGAGCACCACCTGTACCCCGACCTGCCGAGCAACCGCCTGCACGAGATCTCGGTACGGGTGCGCGCGGTGTGCGACAAATACGACTTGCCTTACACCACAGGCTCGTTCCTGGTGCAGTACGGCAAGACGTGGCGCACGATCGCCAAGCTGTCGCTGCCGAACAAGTACCTGAGCGCCGACGCCGACAACGCGCCGGAGACGCGCAGCGAGCGGATGTTCGTCGAGCTGGAGCCCGGTTTCGCGGGAGTCGATCCCACGACCGGACGGCGCCGCGGGCTGAAGACCGCCATCGCCACGGTACGGTCGTGGCGGCGCCAAAAGCGCGCCGCGGCAACGCCAGTCAGCGACAATCAGGACGGCCTGGCCGCCTAGCGGCGCACTTTTAAGACATCGCCGGATACATCTCTTCGGCTGGCGCCGAGGCGACACCGAGTTCGGCTGCGACGGCATCGACCGCTTGCTGCGCCGCGGTGAGGTCCACCTGGCGGCCGGGGATAAAGTACGGGCCGATGTAGCGTTCGTAATATCGTTGGGCTTCATCGCGCGTGAGCCGGTCGAGGAACCAATTGACGTAGTCGACGGCCCGGCTGGGTTGATCGATGAGGAACTGCAGCGCCCGCTGGTTGGCCCGCTGCAGCCCCTGCAGCGCAGGGCTTTCCAGCGGGGTGTGGACGGGGTCCACCACGACGCCCACCGTGGGGATCTGAAAGTGATCGCCGACCCAGGCCAGCACGTGAAAACCCTCTTCCTCGGCGACCTGTTCGGGTGAGAGCGTGCTGCCCACGTAGGCCGCGTCGATCGAACCGTCCCGGAGCCGTCGCAGGTCCATCTGGTAGTCACCGGGATGTCGCACCACGCATTCCAGGTCGCGATCGGGGTCCAGGCCGTGCTTACGCAGGACGATCCGCGCGAACGTACCGGGAGGACTGGAGGGGGCGTGGACCGCCAGGCGTCGACCGCGAAGATCCGCCATCGACTTCACCTCGGCGTTGCCGAGAAACCAGAACAGCGGATGATCGGTGCTGAAACTGACTGCTACCCAACCGATCCCGTCGGTCAGCCGCGACACCAGCGTTCGGCCCAGGCCGATCACCGCGCCGCGGCGCAAACGCTCCGCCGGCCAGCCGATGCCGTCGCGGATGGCGACATGGACGCCCTCATCCTCGAAGTAGCCCTCCTGGTCGGCAACATAGGCGACCAGTTCCTCGTGAATTCCGCGTCCGACATAGGCCAGGTCGATCGTCTCCATGGCCACAGCCCCTTTCAATCCATGGCGAGGCCGCCATTGATCTCCACGCAATGGCCAGTGATGAAACCAGAATCCTCACTCGCCAGGAAGGCCACCGCCTTGGCGATCTCGTCCGGACGGACGAGGCGCCCCATCGGATTGGTCGCGCCGAGTTGACTCACTTCTTCGGCCTTCAACAGCCCGTGCGCCGCTGTATCGGCCACCGTGGCGGGCGAGACGAGGTTAGCGGTGATGCCCTGCGGCGCCAGCTCAAGTGCGACGTACCGGACGAACTGGTCCATTGCTGCCTTAGCGGTGCCCACGGTGATCATGCCTTGCCGGGGCCGGCGGGACAAGATGGTGGTGAGAAAGATGAGGCGCCCGTAGCTTCGGGAAATCATGCCTGGCACAACGGCTTTGGTCACCAGGTAGGCGGCGTGCAGCTCGCGGTCCAGCTTGCCGCCCAGCTGCTCCCAGCTCAGGTCGGCGAACGAGGTTACGTCATAAGGAATTAACGCGTTGTGCACCAGCGCGTCGACCCGGCCCCAACGCTGTTGGGTTTGCTCGAACATCGCGGCGACGTCGTCGGGCGCGGTGACGTCGGCCCGAATCGCCACGGCTTCGCCGCCGGCCGCAGTCACCGAGCCGACCACATCGTCTGCTTCCTCGGCGCTGGAGCGGTAATTGACGACCACCCGAAACCCGCTCTGCGCGAGGACTAGTGCGGTCGCCGCGCCGATGCCACGGCTGGCTCCGGTGATCACCGCAACGCGATTCATCAGGCCAGAACCCTACGCCTGCTACAGGAGGCAGGACAAGACGATTCTGCGAGGGTTATGGTGCAGCATGGGCGATGACGACGTGCGGGCCGCGCTGCGGCTGCACTGGGAAGCTTCCGACGCCAACGAATTTGCGACGGAGCACCGAATCTACCGAACTGACGCAGTTCTCGACTATCCGCAATCGGGCGAGCGGATCCGGGGACGAGCAAACATTCAGGCGTCGCGCGAGGCGCAGCCGAACGCGAAACGCTTCACCGTGCGACGCGTGCTCGGCGGCGGCGATCTTTGGATCAGCGAACTCATCATGAGGTATGACGGGCAACCGTCCTACGTGGTCAGCATCATGGAATTCGAGGGCGGGGAAGTGGTGCATGAGACGCAGTACTTCAGCGACCCGTTCGAGCCGGGACAATCTCGGGCTCAATGGGTCGAACGCGTGGAATGAGGGTCCTCAGATCCCGGTTCACCGGCAGCAATTTGGATCCAGCACCGTACACAGCGCGACGAGGGACTCCCGGCGGGCGCGATGGTAAACGTTCATCCCTCGCCGCTCCGACTCCACGATCCCGGCCCGACGCAACTGTGTCAGGTGATGACTCACCGTCGACTCGCTGAGTCCGACCGCCGCAGCAAGGTCGCAACCACACACCTCGCCGGCTTCCGAACTGAACAGCAGCGAAACAAGCCTGACCCGTGCCGGATCGGCCAACGCTTTAAGCCGTAGTGCGATATCCAAAGCGGCTTGGTCATCGACGGGCCCGGCCGCCATCGGAGAACAGCACACCGGTGCCGACATGTCCACGAGGGGCAAGGTCTTTGGCATGGCAACCATTCTGCCATAGCTTGTTGACATATATCGAAGAGGTGGCAACAATGGGGGTTACCCATGAATTCGACATAAGCCGCAGAGGTTGGGAGGCCCTTCATGTCGCGTGCTCAACTCGCTCTCAACGTCGACGACCTCGACGAGGCAATCGCCTTCTACTCCAAGCTGTTCGACACAACGCCGGCCAAGGTCAAGCCCGGCTACGCGAACTTCGCGGTGATCCAGCCGCCGCTGAAGCTGGTCCTCATCGAAAACCCCGGCCACGGCGGAACGCTCAACCACCTCGGGGTCGAAGTGGAATCCAGCGAGGCCGTGCACGCCGAAATCGCCCGTCTGGCCGATCAGGGCATGTTCACCGAAGAGGAGATGGGAACCACGTGCTGCTTTGCCACCCAAGACAAGGTTTGGGTGACCGGCCCCGCCGGGGAAAGGTGGGAGGTGTACACCGTGTTGGCCGACTCGGATTCCGAGAGCGGTGACCGGGCTGGCGCACGTTCGTGACGCAGGCAACAGGGGAGCACGAAGGCACCGCCGTTATCGAAAGGCTCTCCCTGCTGGACCGGCTCCTGCCGGTCTGGATCGGTGTCGCGATGGCCACCGGTTTGCTCGTCGGCCGGTTCGTGCCGGCGCTGAATGCCGACCTGAATCATGTAGAGCTCGATGGTATTTCGTTGCCCATCGCGCTGGGCCTACTGGTCATGATGTATCCGGTGCTCGCCAAGGTCCGCTATGACCGGCTCGACACGGTGACCCGTGACCGCAGGCTGATGCTCAGCTCGCTGCTGTTGAACTGGGCGATCGGTCCGGCGCTGATGTTTGCCTTGGCGTGGCTGCTGCTGCCCGACCTGTTCGAGTACCGCACCGGGCTGATCATCGTCGGCCTGGCCCGGTGCATCGCGATGGTGATCATCTGGAACGACCTCGCGGGCGGGGACTGCGAGGCGGCAGCGGTACTGGTCGCGCTGAACTCCGTCTTCCAGGTTGCCATGTTCGCTGTGCTCGGCTGGTTCTATCTGTCGGTGCTGCCCGGCTGGCTCGGCTTGCCGCAGACCACCATCAGCACATCGCCGTTGCGGATCGCCAAGTCCGTATTGATCTTCCTGGGTATCCCACTGATCGCCGGGTACCTCTCGCGACGATTGGGTGAGAAATCAAAGGGCCGAGTGTGGTACGAATCCCGATTCCTGCCCAGGGTCGGCCCGTGGGCGCTCTATGGGCTGCTGTTCACCATCGTCATCCTGTTCGCGCTGCAGGGCCACCAGATCCTCAGTCGCCCAATCGATGTCGCCCGCATAGCATTGCCCCTGCTCGCTTACTTCGCAATCATGTGGTGCGGCGCATACATCCTGGGGGCGATGCTTGCACTGGGCTACGCCCGCACGACCACACTCGCATTCACCGCCGCCGGCAACAATTTCGAACTGGCTATCGCAGTAGCCATCGCCACTTTTGGCGCCACCTCCGGTCAAGCTCTCGCCGGTGTCGTCGGCCCGCTCATTGAAGTGCCGGTGCTCGTCGCGTTGGTCTACGTGTCGCTGGCCCTGCGACCCAGATTCGACCGGAGCACCCGATGACCGACCGTCCCGGCAAGCCAAGCGTGTTGTTCTTGTGCACCCACAACGCAGGCCGATCCCAAATGGCAATGGGTTTCTTCAAGTACCTTGCCGGTGGCCAAGCGTGCGTCTACTCGGGCGGATCCGAACCGGCCGACGAGATCAACCCTGCTGCCGTCGCTGCGATGGCCGAAGTCGGCATCGACATTGCGGGTGAGCAGCCCAAGCGATGGACCGATGACATCGTCCGAGGCGCCGACGTGATCGTGACGATGGGCTGCGGCGACGCGTGTCCATACTTCCCCGGCAAGCGATACGAGAACTGGGACTTGCCCGACCCGGCTGGCCTCGATGCGGATCAGGTGCGTCCGATCCGGGATGCCATCGAGTTGCGCGTTCGTCGCCTGGTCGACCAACTGAATGTCGAGGGGCAACCACCTGGGTAGCCGATGTCTGGGAATATCGCCAGCCGCGCTGAGGATTCATATGATCAATGCACCTCCACAGCAGGAACGAGGAACCCGGTGACCGCAGATTTGCCTGACAGTGCACTGGAACTACGCTCGCTGGTGACGTCGCAGGGCACGCTCGAGCTCTCATTGAATGACGTCCCGGTTCCAGCCCCCACCGCCAATGAGGTCTTGGTACGGGTGGAAGCCTCGCCAATCAACCCGTCCGACTTGGGTGTTCTGATTGCCGGCGCGGACATGTCGACCGCCAAGGTGGCGGGCACGCCGGAGCGCCCGAGCGTCACCGCGCAGTTGGGATCGAAGGCGCTGACCGGGCTTTCGGCGCGGCTGGATCAACCCCTGCCGGTGGGCAATGAGGGCGCGGGCACCGTGGTGGCTGCCGGGTCGTCTCCAGCGGCACAGGCTCTTGTTGGGAGAATTGTGGGGATCGCCGGCGGCGGCATGTACTCGCAGTATCGGGTGGTCGATGCCGCCGCGTGCCTTGTCTTGCCCGAGGGGGTGACGGCTAAGGATGGAGCGTCGTCCTTCGTCAATCCGTTGACGGCTCTCGGAATGCTGGAAACCATGCGCCGCGAAGGCCATTGCGCCCTGGTGCACACGGCGGCGGCGTCGAATCTAGGGCAGATGCTCGTGAAGCTCTGCATCAGGGACGGGGTGCCGTTGGTCAACATCGTCCGCAAACCCGACCAAGAGGAGCTGCTGAAATCGCTTGGCGCGGTGTACGTCTGCAACAGCGAATCCCCGTCCTTTTCGGCCGACCTGCTCAAGGCTCTTGAAGCGACGTCCGCGACGCTGGCGTTCGACGCCACCGGTGGGGGCACGCTCGCGAGTCAGATTCTCAGTGGCATGGAGGAAGCGGCGAACGCGACCGCGGAGGCGTACTCGCGCTATGGGTCGAGCGTGCACAAGCAGGTGTACATCTACGGCGGCCTCGACACCCGCCCCACGACGCTCACCCGGGACTTCGGGATGGCGTGGGGTGTGGGCGGGTGGCTGCTGACCCCGTTCCTCGGCAGCATCGGGGGCGAGGCCTTCGGCAGGCTCCGGGATCGAGTAGCCGCCGAACTCACCACGACGTTCGCGAGCAGCTACAACCGGGAGGTTTCACTCGCCGGCATGCTCAAACCCGATGCGTTCCATGCCTACGTCAAGCGAGCGACGGGGGAGAAGTTCCTGGTAACCCCGCAGGCAAGCTAGCGGAGGCGGTTCCTAGGCAGAATGTTTATGTGGAGTTCGCGATCCGATATGACCGCTGGTTTCGGGCCCTGGCGACGGTGATCGGCTTAGGGCCCAAGCAGACGACAATTCGGGTGGACGACGACACACTGCACGTGCGGTACGGCTGGGCTTTTCGTCTTGATGTTCCACGCAAAGACATCAAATCCGCGCGTCTCATCGCCGAACGACCAATGGCCTGGGGAGTTCATACGACCGGCGAGTACTGGTACGTCAACGGTTCCCGAGACGGCATCGTTGAGCTCAAGCTTTCCCGCCCCGCTACGTCGAACTCGGTGAAGTTTCAGGCCGGAGACTGGGGAGAGGTCCATCGCCTCTACCTCAGCCTGGAGGACCCGGATGGCTTCATCGCCGCGCTGAAGTCTCATCCGACAGATTGAGACGCCGCGGGTCAGGCCCCCAAGAACGTGGCGATCGCCGGCCATGCGGCCGGATCCTGCAGCAGGAAAAGGTGGCCGCTCTCGTAGATGTGCAGCGTGGCGTTGGTGATCCTGTCGACGATGGCCTGGCCGTTGGCCACCGGTGCGATGTCGTCGTAGCGCCCGCTGCCGACGAAGGTCGGGCAGGTCACCCGATGCAATCGATCGAGGACATCGTGACCCTTGCGGGCTTGCAGCTGAAAAAGGCGCCCCCGGGCCTGTTCCGCGGTCTCCTCGGCGGGCAGGTCTGTCGCGAGGGCGCCCACCAGTGCGGCGTCTTCTGGATGCGTCGCGAACCACTCCGCCGTCCAGCGCCGGTCCGCCAAATTCAGGGACCGCAGCCCGCGCTCGAGGGCCGGCAGATCCGCCAGCGTCTCGAGGGGATAGGACGCGAAGGAGCCGCCGGGTGAGGTGGCCATGAGCGCCAACCGGTCGATCCGGTCTGGGAAGGTCACCGCGAATTCCTGCGCGACCATGCCGCCAAAGCTCAACCCGGCCAACGTCGTTCGGTCCCAACCGACGTCGTCGAGCAGCGCGGCCACGTCCGCGGCCACGTCGGACATCGCATACGGCTCGGTGACCGGAGCGCTGCGGCCCATGCCCCGGTAGTCGAAGGCCAGCACCTCGAACTGCGCTGACAGCATGTCCAGCAGCGGGCGACTCGAATCCACTGTGGTGCCAGATCCGTTGCAGTACAACAGTCGCGGGCCCGCACCGAGGCGTTCATAGTGGAGCGCGACCCCGGCACGGTCAGGCAAATGCGCTCACTAGGTAGGTTTGCGTGAGTAGCGAAGTCCATGTCGGGTCGTTGAAAGGATCCTGCGGCGGCGTGAAATCGATGCCGCGCTCGGTGAGGTCGTCGCAGAATCTGGAAATGGCGGCGTCGACGTCGAGGTCGTCGTCGTGTTGGTCGTAAACCTGCGCCTCACGTTCATCGCGGAAGGTAATCGCCCTCCACAGCAGTGAGATCCGCACGTGGTCATTCGGCAATGTCCCGATGACCGAAGTGCCGTCCGTGATCTCCCAGCCGTCGCCGGTAGGCCGGATCTCGGATTGCAGGGTGAGCTTGATCTGGTCCTTGAAATGCTGGGCATCTCCGATTGGCCCGACTTGATGGAACATCAGATCGTTGTCACCGAAGAGCGCGACATTTCCGAACGGTCCGCGTTCGGCCTCGGAAGGCTGGTCGATGCCGTGCGGCCAGTATTCGTACTCGCCGTCGGTTCCGTCGTAAAACCAGGTGAGTGCGCCTGCGACTCGAACCGCCCATCGCTCGAAAAGGCCGGAAACCCCCATCACCATGGGAAACCAGAGCGGAGTCTTGTGCGGGATGCCTCGATAGGTCGGGAGATCGGCGTGCCGATATCCCGCCGCCATCGGGCCCATCACGTTCACCACCAGAGCCTGAGGACGAACGACCTTGGCCTCAAACAGTTTTCCGGCTCCTTCGATGAACGTCGGATCATCTATCAGAGCCTGGATTGAATCGTCGACAGCGTTGACTCCGGCTGCCCACGTGGTCCGGAACCACGGGTCCAGCGGCACTAATTCCATCATCTCGCTATACCCCGCTCCCGCGCTCATCAAGGGGTACGGAGCGTGGTCGAGAATCGTGCGCCGAACGGCGTCACGGTCGGCGTAGGCCGGTTCGACGCGCAACGGTGCGACGGTCACCGGCCCCAGTTTTGCTGTCGCCATGATGTACTTCCTAACCGAAGGCCCCCGGAAACACCAGCAACATCTCACCGCGGCGGAGGATCCACCGGATGAATCCCGTCATCATTGAATGTGCCATCAACGGCGTCACGTCGAAGGCGACCAATCCCCACGTGCCCGTCGAACCGCCGGAGATCGCGGCAGATGCCCTCGGCTGTGTCGAGGCCGGCGCGGCAATCATCCACAATCACATCGACCGTTACGGCCTGAGCGTGGAGCAGGCCGCCGAGCGCTACCTGGAGGCGTGGCGCCCCGTGCTCGCTGCTCGGCCGGATGCCCTGCTGTATCCCACCGTCCACTTCGATCAGGGATCGATATCCTACGAACATCTGCTCCCGCTTGCCGCGGCCGGTATGCGCATCGGGCTCACCGACCCCGGTTCGGTCAACCTCGGCGGCACCGACGCCGACGGGGTCCCTGCGGGACCGTTCGTCTACAGCAATTCGTTCGATTCGATCCGCCGCGCCTTCGACATCTGTCGCGAGGCGAAATTGGGTCCCAGTCTGGCCATCTACGAACCCGGGTTTCTGCGGGCGACCCTCGCGTGGTGGCGCGCAGGCCAACTGCCACAGGGAACGATGATCAAGCTTTACTTCGCCACCGAACGCGGCTACATGGGAGCTCCCTTCGGCTTGCCCCCCACGGAGCGGGCGCTGGATGCTTACCTGGAATTGCTTGGCGGATGCGATGTTCCGTGGGCTGCTTCCGTCGTCGGCGGTGACCTGTGCGCAAGCCCCATCGCCGAATTGGCGCTCGAGCGCGGCGGGCACCTGCACCTGGGGCTCGAGTTCTACGGCGGTGATCGCACGCCGACCAATGTCGAGCTCGTCACCGAAGCCGCAGAACTCTGCCGTCAGGTCGGCCGCTCCGTGGCAACGCCCGATCAGGCCGCGCGGATCCTGGATCTACCCCAATGACGACGCAAGCTGGCGTGAGTTGTTGAGCCGGTTTGCTTTTCGAATGCCGTTGTCGAGTATGGCAGCGGGTGCCAAGTGCTTCAGCGCTGCCAGCCTGCTTGCCGCACGTCCGGCAGGGTAGCGAAGTTTGGGGCGTTTGTCGGTGATCGCCGCGTAGGCTGCTTTGGCGACTACCTCAGGGCCTTCGGCATTGCTGATCTCCTCGGTGATCAGGGCCCGCGCGGCGGCGCGGCGCGCGGCATAACTTTGGTTCGGCCGGTCGGCGTCGGCTGTATTTGTTGCGAAATCTGTTCGGGTATAGGCGGGTTCGACCAGAAGCGCACGGACGCCAAACTCGCGAACCTCGTGATCCAGAGATTCGGTATAGCCCTCGACCGCATGCTTGGACGCTGAATACATTGCCGCGTAGGGAGCGGGCAGAAAACCGAGCACCGAACTGATGTTGACGATGCGCCCCGTGCCTCGGCTACGCATGTGCGGCAGTACTTCGTTGGTGACTCGGACGATCCCGAAAAAGTTGGTGTCAAACACCGCCTGGGCCTGCGCCAACGAGCTCTCCTCGGCTGCACCGAGGATGGCGATGCCGGCATTGTTGACCACCGCATCGATCTGTCCGGTCCGGTCGAGCACCTGGGCCACCACACTTCGGACCGCGGCGCCGTCGGTCACATCGAGCGCGAGGGTTTCCACCCCGTGGATCGGGCTCAGCTTGTCGGGGTTGCGCGAGGTTCCGAAAACGCGGAATCCGTTATCCGCCAGACGCGATGCGGTCGTCGCGCCGATCGCCGATGACACGCCGACGACAAGCGCGACGCGGGTGGGTGCTGGCATGTGTGAATCCTCCGGCTAATTAGATTACGATCAACATATCATCGTATGAGTGTAATGTGAAGCCGTGGCGCGATACGGCAAGGGCCAGAAGCGGGCGACCAGACAGCGGATCCTGGACACCGCCGCGCGCCGGTTCAAAACAGACGGCATCGGCGGTTCGGGAGTCGCCACACTGATGGCCGACGCAGGTCTGACGAACGGCGCGTTCTATGCCCACTTCACGTCTAAAGACGACCTTGTCGCGATGACGATCACCGAGGAATGGCGAACGCAGTGCGAAGCGTTCGCGGCGGCGTTGACCGCCGACGAGCACGGCGGACTGGACTCGATCATCCGCGTCTACTTGTCGCCCGAGCATCGTGATCACCCCGAGGAAGGCTGCCCGTCGGCTGCCCTCCTCGACGAGATCTGCCGTGGCACCGCAACCGTAAGGCGGTGCTACACCGACGGACTGCTCGCTCTGGCCGACGTGCTGGTGACCAACATGGCGGTCGGCGACCGGCAATCAGCCCGTGCTCAGGTGGTCAGCCTCTTCGCCATCTTGGTCGGCACGCTGCAGATGTCGCGTGCCATCGACGACCGTTCGCTTTCCGATCAGATCCTCGAGCAGGGTGTCGCGAACGCTCTGGCCGTGCTCCGTGGAGTTCAGGAGTGACGGGCGGCTTCTTGGACGAGCTGAACGCGGGAGCTCATGCCGAGTTTGGCGTAGACGTGGGTGAGGTGGGTTTGCACGGTGCGCGGTGAGACGAAAAGCCTTGTGGCGACGTCGTTGTTGGCCAGTCCTTCGCTGACGAGACGGACCACGTCACGCTCGGTGGGGGTCAGCGAGGCCCAGCCGTTGGTGGGGCGTTTGCGCTGGCCCCGACCGCGCTGCGCGTAGGCGATCGCCTCCTCGGTGGACAGGGCCGCACCCTCGGCCCAGGCGGAGTCAAAGTCCTTCTCACCCATGACATCTCGCAGTGCGGCTACCGCGGCCTCATGGCCGGCGTCATAGACCTTGAAGCGCACCGTGCCCATGCGCTGCCGCATGCCGTGCGCCGCGCCGGAGAGGCGGCCAGCTTCGCGGTGACCGTCGGTGTCGCCGGCCAAAGCCGCGAGGCATTCCAGGATGTCGGGGATGAACAGGTACGACTCGACTTCGGCGGCCCGCGCGAGCGTCGCATGAGCGTTACGCTCAGCGCCTCTGATTCACCTTGCGCGATCGCCACGCGGGCGCGCGCCGTCAGCGCCTCCGACAGGAACGCGCCCGTCGTTGTCGACACGGCGTCGTCGGCCCAGCGGCGGGCCGCGACCAGATCCCCGCCCGCCAGCGCGGCCTGGGCTTTGTAGAGGCGCCCCACCGCCGCCGTCTGGGGCGATGCACCCATGTGCGGCCCGGCCGCCTCGGTCGCGTCCAGCGCCGTTTCGACATCGCCGGCGGCCAGGGCCGCAGCAGCCAACGCCCAGTAGGCGAGGCCCGCTAGAAGCCCACCAAGCCTCGGCAGCGGCCTCGACCGCCACGTCGGCGGCGGCCCGGGCCGCCGCGATGTCACCCTGGTAGGCCAGCACCCAGCCCTTCATCGCGCGGCTATCCGCCCTGAGGAACTCATCGTGAGCTGCCTCGCCCACATCGGCCACCGCGGCGAATTGTGCTGCCGCTGCGGCCAGATCACCCTGAAAGAGCTGTGCCCTTCCGAGGTACGTGCGGCACCGGCACGCGTCGAACTGGTCACCGATCGCGTCGGCGAGATTGCGTCCCTCTTCGGCGGCTACGCGGCTCGCGAGTGGGTTACCCGCGGCGCCTGCCGCGAAGGCTTGCGCGGCGAGGATCTGGGTGAGCCGCCATGGGTCGCCCAATTCTCGGGCCAGGCCGATGGCCTCGGCGAGGTACGCCCGGGATGCCTCTGCGTCGAAGAAGCTGGCGACGTAGCCGCAGGCGGTGAACGCCCGGACCAGCAGAGCCGGGTCATCGACCTCGCGGGCGATCGCCAGCGCTTGCTGAGCCTGATCCAGGCTGGCGGCGGCCCCCGCCAAGATGCCGAGAAAGGCCCGGTCGGCGAGCACCCGCGCCCGCACCGCGGGCGTCACTTCATGATGCTTCGCGTCGAGGTCGGCCAGGGCGGTGTCGAACCAGGTCAGCCCTTCCCGGATACGTCGCGGGTGCCACAGCGGCTGCAACGACGACGCCAGCCCCAGCGCCAGATCGATGTCGGAGTTTTCGCGGCTCCATGCGAATGCGGCGCGCAGGTTGTCGATCTCGATGTTGGCCTGGTCGATGCGCTGCTCGATAATCACTGCCCGCCGGGGCGTCGAGCCTGGCCGCCAGCGATGTGTAGTGGTCACGATGACGCGAGCGCACGGTGTCCGCCTCGCCGGATTCGCCAAGTTTTTCCAGCGCATATTGGCGCACCGTCTCCAGCAGCCGATAGCGGGTGCGTCCGGCACTCTCGTCGGCCGCTCACGAGCGACTTGTCCAGCAGCAAGGTGAGTTGATCGAGCACCTGATAACGCTCGACGTCGGCCCCGCCGGCGACCCCGCGGGCGGCGTCGAGATCGAAGCCACCCAGAAACACGGCCAGCCGGCGAAACAAGACGCGCTCGGGCTCGGTCAGCAGCGCGTGCGACCAGTCCACCGACGCGCGCAGGGTCTGCTGGCGGCGCACGGCGGTGCGCGCACCGCCGGTCAGCAGCCGGAAGCGGTCATGCAGGCTGTCAACGATCTCGGTCAGCGACAACGCGCGCACCCGTGCCGCCGCCAACTCGATCGCCAGTGGCACCCCGTCGAGGCGCCGACAGATTTCCGCCACGGCCGCGGCATTGTCGTCCGTGACGGCGAAATCGGGCCGGGCATGGCGGGCCCGGTCGGTAAACAGTTCGATGGCCTCCTCGGCCAGCGGCAGTGACGGCACCCGCCAGCTCAGCTCGCCGGCCACACCGACCGGCTCCCGGCTGGTCGCCAACAGCGTCAATCTCGGAGCGGCGCCGAGCAACGTCAACGATCACCGCCGCGCTCGCATCGAGCAGATGTTCGCAGTTATCCAGGACCACCAGCATCTGGCGCCCGGCGACAAACCGGGTGAGGGTGTCCATCGTGGAGCGGCCTGGCTGATCGGGTAGCCCGAATGCGCGGGCCACCGCGATCGGGACGAGATCAGGATCCGTAATCGGCGCCAGGTCGACATACCGGACTCCGTCGTTGAATCCGGCCGCCGCCCTCGGCGGCGACCTTCAACCGCCAGCCTGGTTTTGCCGACGCCGCCCGCCCCGGTCAACGTCACCAACCGGTTGCCGGCCAATAGCTGGCTCGCCTCGTTCATCTGCGCTTCGCGGCCGACAAAGCTCGTGAGTTGAACCGGAAGATTTTGTACGGCAACGCTTTTGGTCGCGCGTAGTGGCGGAAGGCGTTGACCAAGATCGGGATGGCATAGCTGCACCACCCGTTCAGGGCGGGGCAGATCGCGCAGCGGATGGGTTCCCAGATCGGTCAGCCATGCCCCATCGGGCATTCGATCCAGCACCAAGGGCTCGGTCGCGCCCGACAGCACGGTTTGTCCGCCATGGCCCAAATCGCGCAGCCGCGCCGTCCGGTTGATGGTCGGACCCGCGTAGTTGCCCTCGTCGCGCAGCTGCACCTCGCCGGTATGGATACCGATGCGCAGGCGGACGGGCGCGAGCGGTGCGCGCTGCAACTCCAGGCGGCCGCCAGCGCGTCGGAGGCGCGCGCGAACGCCGTCCACAAAGCTGTCCCCCTCGCCCTGCTCGACCGGGCGAATCCCGTCATGGACGGCGATGATTTCCGATACGGCCTGGTTCAGGCGAGCCATGGCGGCGGTCATCTCGGCAGGTTGCGTTTCCCACAGCCACGTCGATCCCTCGACGTCGGCCAACGCAGCGTCACCGTGCCCGTCGGCAAAAGCCCGCTCATGCCAAGATCGCTCCAATCCACCAGCGGCGTTTCCGTGCGTGGATCGATCTCGCTCATGCTAGCCAGCATCCGCGCCCGCATGCGGGAAAACATCGGCGCAACCGCGTACATCGTGGCCGGCTGCATACGTATCTACGGCCTGTGAACGCCTAGCTGTGCATCTTTGCGTCCCAGCAACAAACTCGCCGACCTCGCGAAGCGATTGATCGATCACTCGGTATGGCAATGCTCCGCTTGGTCGCGGTAACGGTCGGCGAGTTCCCGGTCTTGTCGAGCGGCGGCCCGGTGAGCCTCGGCGACATGCATGTGCGTGTCAGCCTGAAAGTCGTCGCGCGCGTCTTTGGCTGCGAAGTCGAGTGTGCGGGCCGCTGCGTCATGAGCGTCCGCAGATCTCTCGAGTTGTTCAGCGCGGCCAATTCGGCTCGTGTCTCGAGACGCGGACCTACGCGGCTACGCGTCGGGTGGAAGTTACGGGTAACCATAGTGCGTCGGCGCTAGGTCGACTCTTTCTTGACCCTCCCGTAACCGGAGAGGTTCGGCGAGGTCAGACGGCTTTGGTGATGCCGACGTAGGACAGCACGACGTCGGATTGGTCGGTTACTCGGGTCAGGGTGGCGTAGGAGCGGATGAATGATTGGCCTACGCAGCCGTCGATTTTGACGTGGAAGTTGCTGATCATGACCCAGGGGTTGGCGCTTTTGAATTCTTTTTTGACCACCGGGACCACGATGATCAGGCCGGGTTTGAGTCCGACGCTCAGGACGCCGTTGACCGGGGTGGACAGCACGGGCAGGATGCCGGTGGGCAATCCGGATAACGGGCCGGTCAGGCCCAGTGATGGGGTGATGCCGGCGCCGCCGGCCATGGTGACGCCGTTGGAGGTGCTCATGTCGATTCCGCAGCCGATCTCATAGCCCACTTCGAGTTCGCCGCGGGGTTGTTCGGGTCCGGTTAGTGAGCCGACGAATATTCCGCTGGACAGGTATTCGCGGGAGGACAGCGCGGTGGTCAACGGGGCGACGGGGGCTTGCATTTCGTCCTTGGCGCCCAGGGCCAGGCGCCAGCCGTCGGGGGTGGTGACGATGGCCGGATCGGCGGAGGGCACCTGTGCGTCGGCCGTGGTGGTGTGGCTTGGGCGGGGGCGGGGTCGGGGTCAGCGCGTGAGGAAGGTGCGAGGGTCGCTGACATGATCAGGCAGGTGGCAAGAACCGCAGCGCGACGTATCACCACCGCCAGTGGCATCACGCCCGACACCGTAAGCCTGGTGCGGCTCGGGTGAGGGCTTGCGCTGGTCGGGCGCACTGAAGTTGTTGTGGGTTTGTGACCGGTATGCGATTAAGGGCGGCCGAAGCCGGGGAATAAGGGGACCGGTGGTGCTGGGTGGGCGGGCCAGACATTTCTGCGGTGGGCTCGTTTGCCGGAGCGCGGGGGGGGGCCCCCTCAGATGAGGGGGGGAATACTGAAAACCAAACTATCCGATGCCAGTAGACACGGGTCTGGAACAACCGCGGGGCTAGCTTCTCTCGACCTCGGCCTTGATGCGTTGCAGTGTCGTGGTCATATCGCGGACGTTGCGTCGACGCCGGGGTCCGCCCAGAAAGGTGAACGGACGCAATAACAGTGGCTCCGGAGTCCAGAATGATTCCGTCACCTCTGTCCCGCCATCCCATGGGCCAATTGGTAGTGCCAATTGTTCACCGGCGCGGACCCCACCATGACTTCGAATCCGAACGTATGGCCGCGCTCGCACGCGGTCACACGGCATGTGGTCCAGTAGACGGGTCCAATCTCGTTGCGTTTCACGTGACCTCGGAATCTCGCTCCCAAGGCCGGCCCGCTGGCCCTGTCCAACCACTCGGCCTCGAAGGTCTCCGGGGAAACCGTCCGGTGTTGGTTACGTCAGCAATCAGATCCCAGATTGTCGTCGCAGGCGCAGACATGAACACCGTCGCAGAACCTCGCATACGTCGATCTCTACACGACGGTGGCGCCGCAAAAGCCCGTGGGCCAGCACACCGCGTGGCGTATTGGTCAGCGATGACCATTGACCACACCGCCGGGGCCGCCGCCGTCGATGGGCAGGCGAGCGGTGAGGGTGCGAACACGATTGCGGCGCACGTGGCGTTAGCCGTGCCGACTGTCTATTCGGGTGCTCCCACAGCGGCCTCATCATTCCGACTGAACGTCCGATTCCAAGCGCTGGGAGTTAGCTGAGCAAACAGAGCTAATCTTCCACGCACTGATAAAATAGCTGTTCACGTTGACTAGGCGTAGTGTCCGGCTTATGGCATGGCAAAAAGTCTCTATATCTCAGTTCGGCGGTCCTGAGGTCCTTGATCTGGTTGAGGAATCCACCATCCCGGATCCCGGTCCCGGCGAGGTTCGCATCAAAGTGCTCGCTGCCGGGACCGGTTTCACCGATATCTTCATCCGTCGTGGGCGCTACCCGGATTACAAGGGACCGCTGCCCTTCATTCCCGGCTACGACATCGTGGGCCTCGTCGACAAGGTCGGTCCCGGTGTGGCATCACCGCGTGAGGGTCAGACGGTGGCGGATCTGTGCGTCGTCGGTGGCTACACCCAATACGCGATACGCCCCGCACAGTTCCTGGTGCCGGTGCCCGACGGTGTTGATCCCGCCGAGGCGGTCTGCATCCCGTTGGCTTATCTGACCGCATTTCAAATGCTCACCCGCTACCGGCAACTTGCGCCGGGTGCGACGATCCTCGCGATTGGAGCTTCCGGAACGGTTGGCACGGCATTGCTCGACCTGGCGCGCCACTTCGGTCTGAACGCAATTGGCACGTGCTCGGCGGCCAACATGCCGATAGTGGAGAGCTTCGGCGCAAAGGCTATTGACTACCGCGATGGCGACTTCGTCGACGCACTGCACAAGCTCACCGCCGGGGTCGATGCTGTGTTCGACGCCATCGGCGGAGCGCATTTCGCACGGTCCTACGATTGCCTCGCATCCGGGGGCCTACTCGTCGGGTATGGATCGCAAACCATGGCCGACGGACGCGAAGGCTTACTTTCGGCAGGGTTGGGTCTCGCTCGACTTAAACTCTGGGACACCTTCAATGTCGTATTCGGCAGACGGCGCGCGAAGTGGTACAGCATCACCTCCCGGCGAAAGACCCACCCCGAGGAGTTCAAAGCAGATATGGCTGCACTGTTCGCGCTGTTGCGCGACAGTGCCATTCATCCAGTGGTTATCGACCGCCTACCCCTTGCCGCCGCGCCAGATGTCCACACTCGCATCGACGCTGGCGGACTCGGCGGGAAGATCGTTCTGACTCCGTGGCCGCCGAAGCCTTCCAACACGGCTGCCGCGTCATCCGCCGATGCACCCTCTGCGATTGGAGACAGCGCTCACCAAGCGTGAGTAGAAGCGGCGAGGCTAGCCCAACCGCTCGATGATGGTGGCGTTGGCCATGCTGCCGCCCTCGCACATCATCTGCAGCCCGTAGCGTCCGCCACGCTGCTCAAGTGCGTCTATGAGTGTCGTCATGATGCGGGCACCGCTGGCACCTAGCGGGTGACCTATGGCGATAGCGCCGCCATTGACGTTGGTCTTGGCCAGGTCAGCACCGGTGTCGTGAGCCCAGCGCCGGCGCGGCCCGTGTTCTAGTCAAACGACGGGAAGAATACAACCTGTCCGACCTGCACCTGGTTGGGATCGTCGATGTTGTTGGCCGCCGCGACCATTTCGACCATGGTTTGTGTTCGCCCGTCATCGCCCGTTTCGCCGTAGTAGTAGGCAGCGAGTTGCCACAGGGTGTCGCCGTCGACCACGGTGTGCCGCCAATTCAGGCGCGGGTGGATTATCGCCTGACCGACTGGGGCGTCCTGGTTCTCCAAGTGGTTGGCGATCGCGATGATCGGCCACAGGTTGGACTCGCCGTACCAGCGCTCCGCGAGCACCTCCCACGTCTCGCCCGAAACCACTTGGTGACCGTCCGCGTTGGCTAGATCGGGGATCAGCAGCCACTCGCCGACGACAAAGTCGCGCTGTCCGATGTGGTTGGCGATCGGGATGATCTCGTAGAGGCTGTGGTCACCGTAAAACTGTTGCGCCAGAGCCTCTTTCCCGTCCTCAATCCTCACCTGGTGGCGGAACGTGACGTAGGGGATCAGCAGTTGTTGACCGACGTCGATTTGATTCGGGTCGGCGAGGTGGTTGATGACCGAGATGACGGGAAAAAGGCTGCCGTCTCCGTAGAAGCGCCCGGCCAGCCCCGTAAGGGTGTCGCCGCTCACGACTTGATATTCGGTAGGAGGCATTGCGATCCTTTCCTGCTCCAAAGCATCGCCCCTTGGCGACGCTCGACTAAAGCATCGCAAGACCAGCAGACTCGAACACGCGTAGTGGGCTACCTGAATCGAGACGGCTTTTGAAGTCCTGCTTGCCCCATACTCTGGGAGCGCGTCCGCTTAAGCCCGCGTGGACCTAACGAGGCCGGAGGCTTTCACCGCCGCCGCCCTCACGCATGGTCTGCAACCCGTACCGACCCCCGCGCTGTTCGAGCGCGTTGACGAGTGTCGTCATGATGCGGGCACCGCCGGCTCCGAGCGGGCGACCGATGGCGATAGCGCCGCCGTTGACGTTGGTCTTGGCCAGGTCAGCACCGGTGTCGTGAGCCCAGGCCAGTACGACGGGGTTGCGGCGAGGCGATAGGGCATTCGAAGGTTGCGGAAATCCTTATGCGGTCGCGGGGATGAGGGCGCTAATGTCTTCGCCTTGAAGGAGTTTCACGGTCAGCGACACGTCGAAGTAATCCGTCCAGCGGGTGATTTTCCCGTTGTCGCCGACAACGAAGGTACCCATCACCGGGACTGCCGGCTTGCTGCCGTCCGCTGCCTGGATGTAGTCGAGTCGTTCGGTGAGAACGACTGGGCCGTTGCTGGCCATGTTCACGATTTCAAAGGCGTAGGCATCGGGGAACATTGCGAACTGCGCCGCCATGTTCTCAACAATGGCATCCACGCCGTTCGACGCTGGCATGCCGACATTCTGATAGACAGCGTTGTCGGCGATCAGCGGTCGCAGCGCCTCTGCGTCGCGTTCCTCCATCAGCGCGCAGAACGTGCGGACGACATCGACAGGTGCAGACATATCGCAGAACCTCCACGTCAGGCGGGAATGACTAGCTGTCACCTACAGGGTGTATGCGACATTCGGACTGTATGTGACCTGCGCTCTGTATGCAATAGGCTGGCGCAGTGGCGCTTGATGATGAGGCCCCAGACACGAAGGCGCGTCGGGCGGCGCAGGCAGCAGCCACGCGTGCTGCACTCGTCGCTGCCGCTCGACGGCTGTTTGTCGAAAAGGGCTATCACCGGACGGGCACCGAAGAAGTCGTTGCAGAGGCCGGCGTCGGCACCCGTGGTGCGCTCTATCACCACTTCGCGGATAAGCAGGCGTTATTCGAAGCGGCTTTCCTCGCAGTCGAAGAGGACCTGGTCGTCGAGGCCGCAAAAAACCTTGCCGACCCTGCGGACGGCGCGCTAAACCAATTGCGGCAGGGCCTAATTGGCTTCTTGGATGCGTCGCTCACTCCTCATGTTCAGAGGATATTGCTGATCGACGGGCCAGCCGTGCTCGGTTGGGTCAAGTGGCGTGAGTTGGAAAGCCGCTACGGACTTGGGGCCATCCGCGCCATGCTTGAACGTGCCATCGACGAAGGCGACCTTGCGGTGAATCAGCCCAGTGACGCTTTGGCGCACCTCCTACTCGCCGCTGCCGACGAAGCCGCCCTCTTCATCGCGAACGCACCCGATCAACGTGCGGCGCGCGACCAAGGAGTGCGGGCCCTGAACGCGCTGCTCGACGGGCTCCGAGTCAAGTAGGGCGATCCGAGCTTGGCCGAGGGCCTGCGGCGACCGAGTTGGGGTCGACTGTGTAGGGCAGCCCGAGGAATCGGCGCACCATATGGCCCTCGGCATCGGCATCTTTGAGGGGCCAGTACCACAGTGCCAGGAAAGCGCGGATCAACCATTGAGCGGCTAGGGGGTCGGGCGTGCTGAGCCCGACCATTTCATTGGCGAAGCGGGTGACGATGGGTGAGTCGGTAAGCCACTCGTTACCGGGGGGTGTGGTCATCGAGCGCATGATCTGTGCGAGCGGATCCGCTCGCATGCGCTGCAAGGCGACAGTTGTGGCGGTGACGATGCGCTCGGGACCGGTCAGCCCGGTGATGGCTTCACGGACCGAGTCGAGGATTCGCTCCGCTTGTAGGCCCATCACGGCGTCGCGGATTGCTGCCTTGCCGCCGGTGTGGCGGTAGATGGTCGCCGGTGAACAGTGAACGGTGGCAGCCAAGGCGTCGATGCTGAACGCGTCGTAGCCCAGGCGCGACATCAGGTCGGCGGCTGCGGCGTAGATCCGTTCGGCGGCCTCGCTATGGCGATCCCGCCCAACCAGCCAGTCGTCGGTCGCCATCGGTCAGTTGTTCCGTCGCCGCGAACCCATGGAATCGTTTTATCACCATGAGAATGATGGCGGCCCGTTTCTCAGTGACCGCGCTGGTGGACTGAGTGGCCTGAGAAGGCAGCACGCCTACCTGCGTCGAGCCGGTTTTCACATTCGTCGCGCACCGTTGACCCAGTTGGAGACCGCGTTCAGCCTGAACGCATGACCCTCTTGGAGGACGCGACCGACTTCTTCGGAACTGACGCCATACAGGACCCCTACCCGCTCTATGACCGAATGCGCGATCGAGCATCGGTGCACCGCATCGGTGACTCCGTCTTCTACGCGGTGTGCGGCTGGGACGCAATCATGGATGCCGTCAACCGCGTCGAGGACTTCTCGTCGAACCTCACCGCGACGATGGTGTACCACGACGACGGGACCGTCACCCCGTTCGACATGGGGCCTCTGGGTGGGCCGCAGAACGCGCTGGCCACCGCCGATGATCCGCGGCACGACGCGCACCGCAAGATGCTGGTGCCCCACCTATCCGCCCGGCGGGTACGTGTGATCGAGGAGTTCGCCGAAGACACTGCTCGGCGGCTTTGGTCCGAAGGGGTGGTTGACGGTCAGATCGAGTGGATGAGCGCCATGGCCAATCAGCTCCCGATGATGGTGGTCGCCCGTTTGCTCGGGCTACCGGAGGAAGACGTCGACAAGCTGATCCGACTGGGCTACGCCACCACCACCCTGCTCGACGGCGTCGTCAGTCCGGCCCAACTCGAAGCCGCAGGCACGGCTGTGATGCAGCTATCTGGGTACGTCCTGGAACACTTCGCAAAGGCCAGTGCAAGCCCCCAGCCGGGACTCATCGGCGACCTCGCCGCCCGCTACGCTTCTGGCGAATTGGAACAGCTTCCCGCGCTGGGGATCATGCTGACGTTGTTCAGCGCCGCTGGTGAATCTACTGCCTCCTTGCTGGGCAGCGCCGCATGGATCCTGGTGAGCCATACCGACATCCAAGAACAGGTCCGCGCCCATCCCGAACTGCTGGGTGCGTTCATCGAGGAGACGCTGCGCTACGAGTCGCCGTTTCGCGGTCACTACCGCCACGTAGTCAGAGACACCACGCTGGCCGGCGTCGAGGTGCCTGCCGATTCGCGCTTGCTGTTGATGTGGGGCGCCGCCAACCGCGATCCCCAGCAGTTCGACACACCCAATGAGTTCCGGCTCGACCGCAGCGGCGCTAAAGGGCACGTCGCCTTCGGCAAGGGCGCACACTTCTGCGTCGGGGCCGCACTGGCACGCTTGGAAGCCCAGATCGTCTTGCGGACGCTGCTTGAGCAGACCGAGTGGGTTCACGCCGCCGAGGTCGGCCAGTGGTTGCCCAGCATCCTGGTCCGCCGACTTGAGCGGCTGCAACTGAACGTCCGCTGACCAACGAACCGTGCCATGACCGAGGTGGGCACGAGGTCTCTCGCCTTGATGGCTGCTCAGCCCAACCGCTCGATGATGGTGGCATTGGCCATGCCGCCGCCCTCACACATCGTCTGCAACCCGTACCTTCCGCCGCGCTGCTCAAGCGCGTTGACGAGTGTCGTCATGATGCGGGCGCCGCTGGCACCCAGCGGGTGACCGATCGCGATGGCGCCGCCGTTGACGTTGGTCCGATCAAGGATGCCCGTGTGCTCCCCATCTACGTCGGCAGCCCAGGCCAGTACGACTGGCGCGAAGGCCTCGTTCACCTCGAACAGGTCGATGTCGGCCAGCGTCAGGCCGGCGCGCTGCAGCACCTTCTCGGTGGCGGGAATAACCCCGGTCAGCATGTAGAGCGGGTCGTCGCCCACCACGGTAGTGGTGTGAATCCGGGCCAGCGGACGCAGGCCCAGTTTCTTGGCGACCTCACTGGTGGTGATCAATACCGCGGCGCTGCCGTCGGACAGCGGCGACGAGTTGCCCGGCGTGATCTCCCAATTGATCTGCGGGAAGCGCTCTTTCATCTTGTCGCTGTAGAACGCCGGGTTCAGCGTGGCCAGCGTCTCCACCGTCGTGGCGGGGCGGATGATCTCGTCGGTGTACAACCCGGCGATCGGAATCAGCTCATTCTCGAACAAGCCGTCTTTGGTTGCGCGAGCGGCCTTGTCGTGGCTGCCGGCGGAGAACTCGTCGAGCTGGGTACGCGAGAAGCCCCACTTCGCGGCGATCAATTCGGCGCTAATACCTTGCGGGACCAAGCCTTCGGGGTAGCGCGCGGCCATACCCTCGCCAAACGGGTCGCTGCCCGGCAAAACCTGGGTGCCCATCGGCACGCGGCTCATCGATTCCACGCCCGCGGCGATCACCAGGTCGTAGGCGCCTGCGATGACGCCATGGGCCGCGAAGCTGATCGCCTGCTGGCTGCTGCCGCATTGGCGGTCAATGGTCACGCCGGGAACGGTTTCGGGGAATCCGGCGCCAAGCAGTGCGTTGCGCGCGATGTTGACTGCCTGATCGCCGACCTGGGTGACGGCACCGGCGATGACGTCGTCGATCTGCGCTGGGTCCACCCCGGTGCGGGCCACCAGTTCACGCAGGCTGTGCGCCAGCAGGTCGACGGGCAACACGTCGTGCAACGCGCCGTTGGCCTTGCCCTTGCCGATCGGGGTACGGACCGCACCGACGATGACGGCGTCGCGGCCTTGGTGACTGGTCATAACTCCTCCTTGAGTCCGAGCTAGATATTCCTAGCCATACTCAGGTAAACGCCTAGGTATACTAAATGCAACCCAGGACGGAGGTGATCTAGGTGACATTTCTGCAAGGCGTGCTAGCCGATCGCGAGAAATGGTCGGCGGTCGGGGAGTGCGCCATCGAAAAGACCATGGCGGTGCTCGGCACTAAGTCCGCCATGCTCATCCTGCGCGAGGCGTACTACGGCACCACCCGGTTCGACGACTTCGCCCGCCGAGTGGGTATCACCAAAGCCGCCACCTCGGCGCGGCTGGCCGAGCTGGTCGACCTCGGGTTATTGACCCGCCAGCCCTACCAAGAACCCGGGCAACGCAGCCGGGACGAGTACGTGCTCACCGAGGCCGGCGTGGATTTCATGCCGGTGGTCTGGGCGATGTTCGAGTGGGGCCGACTGCACCTGCCGGGTCAGAACCGGCTGCGGCTTACGCATCTGGGTTGTGGCGCGGAGGCTTCCGTCGAGATCCGCTGCGCCGAGGGCCATCAGGTGCCGCCCGACGAACTCGGCATGCGATTGGCCCGGTCGCCGAAGTCCTGATCGCCCGCGAGCGTGCGCAGATTTACACCATTGTCGGCGTGTCACGGTGCTGACACGCACGCTCGGCTGAGGGGGACGACGTCACTGCTCCCGGAGCGCTGCGAGCAGCCGCCGAGCCGCGGCGACGCGGCGCATGGCCGGCCCGGACAGCGCGTCCAGCGCGCATCCGGGGTCGGCAGGCGGCCCCATGTGTCCGCAGCCGCGCGGACAGTCCTGGATCGTGTCGGCCAAGTCAGCGAAAGATGACAGCACGTCGTCGGGTTGGATGTGGGCCAATCCGAACGAGCGGATGCCCGGGGTATCGATGACCCAACCGGAACCCGGTAGCGAGTCGCCCAGCGGTAGCGCCACCGACTGCGTCGACGTGTGCCGGCCCCGGCCGATGTCGGTCACCACGCCGACAGCCCGATCAGCCTCGGGCACAAGACGATTCACCAAGGTCGACTTGCCGACTCCGGAATGTCCGAGCAGCACGGTGATCTTGCCGGGAAGCAGCTCGGCCACCGCGAGCAGTGGATCATCAACGCCCGCCGCGACAATCGTCAGGTCCAGGTCGACGAACTGCTCGGCGAATGGTTCGGGTGGGGCGAGGTCGGTCTTGGTTAGGCACAGAATCGGTGTCAGCCCGCCTGCATAGGCGGCGATCAGCGTCCGGTCCACCAGGCCGGTGCGCGGCGGCGGATCGGCAAGCGCCACCACGATCAGCAGTTGGTCCGCGTTGGCCACTACCACGCGTTCGGTGGGGTCGGTGTCATCGGCGGTGCGCCGCAACACCGTTCGCCGCTCGCCGCGCCGCACGATGCGGGCCAGGGTGTCCGTGCGTCCGGACAAGTCACCGACGATGTCGACGTTGTCGCCGACGACGATGGGGGTGCGTCCGAGTTCGCGCGCCCGCATGGCCGTGACGTGGCGATCGGGACGGCCGCCCAGCACGCACCCCCAGCGGCCGCGGTCGACGCTGACCACCATGGCGGACTCGGCGTCGGCGTGCTCGGGACGAGTCTTGGTGCGCGGTCGCGAACCCCTGCCGGAGCGGACCTTGACGTCGGACTCGTCGTAGTCGCCGGTCCTCAACCGCTGGAACCCCCGAGCATCTCGGCCCATAGCAGCGGGAACTCCGGCAGCGTCTTGCTGGTCGCGCCGATGTCGTCGATCGTGACCCCGGCCACCCGCAACCCGACGATCGCGCCGGCCATCGCCATCCGATGATCGGCATAGGCACCCCAGGTGCCTGAGTTCAGCGGGGTCGCCGTGATCAGCAGGCCGTCGGCTGTTTCCTGGCAGTCGCCGCCGAGGCGGTTGAGCTCGGCGCTCAGCGCTGCGAGACGGTCGGTCTCGTGGCCACGCAGGTGGGCGATGCCGCTAAGCCGTGACACCGATCCCGGGGTGGCGAGTGCCGCCAGTGCGGCTACCGACGGCGTCAGCTCACCGACTGCACGCAGGTCGACATCAAATCCGTCATAACCCGCCGGCCCGCGCACCTCGAGAACCGAATCACTTTTGGTGACAACGGCATTGAGCTTGCCCAAGACGTCCAGGATGTCGGCGGCGGGTTGCACGCTCGTCGACGGCCAGCCGGTGATGCGCACGGTGCCACCGGTGACTACGGCCGCCGCCAGGAACGCGACCGCGTTGGTGAGATCGGGTTCGACGTCCCAGTGCCGGGCCGCGACCGCGCCGGGCCGCACGTGCCAGCGGTTGCCGACCGAGTCGTCGACGTCGACGCCGGCCTGCCGCAGCATCGCCACCGTCATCGCGATATGCGGCGCGGACGGCAATGTGGAACCGGTGTGCTGCACGGTGAGGCCTTCGGTGAAGGACGCCCCGCTGAGCAACAGCCCGGATACGAACTGCGAGGACGCCGACGCGTCTATGGCCACCTCACCGCCGGTCACCGATCCGCTGCCGCGAACCTGGAACGGCAGGCCGGTGCCGTCGATGGGGACGCCCAGGCCGCGCAGCGCGTCCAGCAGTGGTGCGATGGGACGGGCCCGGGCTTGTTCGTCGCCGTCGAAAGTCACCGGCACATCGGCCAGCGCCGCCACCGGCGGAACAAACCGCAACACCGTGCCAGCCAACCCGCAGTCCACCCGGGCGCCCGCGCCGGGTGCGATGCGGCCGCTGACGGTCAACTCGTCCCCGTCCCCGTCGACGCGCAGGCCCAGGCTGCGCAGCGCGCCGATCATCAGGTCGGTATCGCGGCTGCGCAGCGCTCCGCCGATGGTCGACGTGCCCTGTCCCTGCGCGGCCGCTAACGCCGCGAGCACCAACGTGCGATTGGTCTGCGATTTCGAGCCGGGAACGGTCACCGTCGCGTGCACAGCGGACGGCGCGACGGGTGCCGACCATGTGCTCACCGGTCCATCTTCTCTCGTCGGGGCCTGTGGGCGACATCTGCCACCATGGAGACATGTGTGGGCGTTTCGCAGTCACGACGGATCCGGCCCTGCTGGCCGAGAAAATCAAGGCGATCGACGAGGCGACTGGTGCTTCCAACGGCGCTTCTACCGCGCCGAATTACAACGTCGCGCCCACCACCACGATCACGACCGTGGTGACCAGGCACGGCGAGCCCGAAGACGACCCCACCCGACGGGTGCGACTGATGCGCTGGGGATTGATCCCGCCGTGGGTTAAGGCCGGCGCCGACGGCGCGCCGGACAACAAAGGCCCGCTGCTGATCAACGCCCGCTCCGACAAGGTGGCCAGCTCGCCGGCCTTTCGCGGGTCCGCGAAGAGCAAGCGGTGCCTGGTGCCGATGGACGGCTGGTACGAATGGCGGCCCAACCCCGACTCGACCGCGGGTAAGAAGTCCGCGAAGACGCCGTTTTTCATGCATCGCAGCGACGGTGACATGGTGTTCATGGCGGGGCTGTGGTCCGTATGGAAGCCGGACAAAGAGGCGCAACCGCTGCTGAGTTGCACGATCATCACCACCGACGCGGTGGGGGAGTTGGCCGAAATCCACGACCGAATGCCGATGATGCTGGCCGAACGCGACTGGGATGCCTGGCTGAATCCCGACGCCCCACTGGATGCCGAACTGCTCGCCCACCCGCCCGATGTGCGCGGCATCGAGATGCGCGAGATCTCCACACTGGTCAACAGCATCCGTAATAATGGACCCGAGCTGCTGGAACCCGCCGAGCCGCAACCGGAGCAGATGAAGCTGCTGTAGCGCGGTACCCGCGGTGGTGGACTACGTTTCCAGAATGAGGGGTTGACCCGGGTTCCAGATCGTAGTAAAACCATTGCGCTCCGTACGCTCCTGGGCTTAAAATCCCGCCGCGAAGGATGTCTTCGCCGCAAGGATCTGATGTTCGAGAGGTTGCCGAGCAGGCAAATTAGCAGAGGGTATTCCGCAAAAGGGGTATGCGATGCAACAACATCGGGGAGATGAGAGTCGGTTCGCCGTTGAACAGTCCAGCGGCGGTGATAGCGAGCTAGGTCTCGAGGAGGCATTAGCCGGTTGCGGACCCCAGCGGGTGGGCTGGTTCCGCTTTTACTTCGACGACGACCGCTGGGAGTGGTCGCCCCAAGTCGAAAAGATGCACGGGTACCTGCCGGGATCGGTGACCCCGACCACGGAAATGGTCCTGGCGCATAAGCATCCCGATGACTATCGGCAGATCGCGCACACCCTCGAGTTGATCCGCCAAACTCGCCGGGCGTTCAGCGGTCGACACCGCATCATTGACGTGGAGGGCCGGGTACACCACGTTGTGGTCGTTGGCGACGTTCTGCGCGACGACAACGAGACGGTGATCGGTACCCACGGCTTCTACATCGACGTCACGCCTGCCGAGCGGGCACGCCAAGACGAGGTGACCGAAGCCGTCACCAGAATCAGCGAGAACCGGTCCGGAATCGACCAGACCAAGGGCATGTTGATGCTGGTCTTCGGCATCGATGAACCGACCGCCTTCGAACTGCTCAAGTGGCGATCGCAGGAGGCGAATGTCAAACTGCGCGTCCTGGCCGAGCAAGTGGCCACCGACTTCCTTGAGCTCAGTCGCGACGAGACGCCTGCGCCTCGGTCGGCCTACGACAACGCACTAATGACCGCACACCTTCGGATCGATGCGGACAACCAATCGAGGGACGCAACCGCGCTACCCCATCAGAAGAGACAGGATAGCCAGTCGGCTCACCGGACGACAAGGTTTCGTCTCGAGGACTGCTGATATTGAAGTGCCGCAAGGGGTTTAGGTGACGGGAGCGGTGTTGTAGGTTTGTGGCCACTGTTGTCTTCGGAAGACAATGGTCGTGCGATTGTTGTCGCCTCGGGACGGAGCCTGGGAGCCGGGGGCGTCTAGCATGCAGATGTGCTCTACACCTACACATTCGAAGACATCCAGAACCGCCCGGTCGCCGTGATCGGAGCGGGAACACTGGGCCGCCGCATCGCGCTGATGTTCGGCAGCCGTGGCGGAACCGTGCGGATCTTTGCCCCACGCGCTGCACAGCGGGCCGCCGCCACGCAGTACGTGACGGAGACCCTGCCGAAGCTGGTGGCTGACCGAGGCTTTGGCGAAGTCGGTGGCGCGACAGCCGCAGGTTCGCTCGAAGAGGCGTTGGACGATGCCTGGCTTGCCGTCGAATCCGTACCGGAAAAGCTCGAGATCAAGGTCGCAGCGTGGGACCAGATCGACCAAGCGGCGCCGTCGGACACCATCTTCGCGACCAACTCTTCGTCGTACCCGTCGCGCCTGATGGCCGAAAATGTGCGGGACAAAAGCCGTTTATGCAATATGCACTTTTACATGCCGCCGGAGGTCAACGCAGTCGACCTGATGTCGGACGGCGAGACCGACCGCGGCCTACTCGACACATTGTTGAGAGTCCTGCCCGAGTTCGGCGTGCATCCCTTCGAAGCGCGCAAGGAGTGCACCGGCTTCATCTTCAATCGCGTCTGGGCCGCCATCAAGCGTGAGTCGCTGGCGGTGGTGGCCGAAGGCGTGGCGCGCCCCGAAGATGTCGACGGGATGTTCAAGGTCAACTGGCGCGTGCCGGCGGGACCGTTTCAGATGATGGATCTGGTCGGCTTGGACGTCGCGCTCGACATCGAGAACCACTACTGCGACGAGTTTCCGCACCTGCCGAAGAAATCGCGCGACCTGCTGCAGTCCTACGTCGATGCGGGCAAGCTCGGCGTCAAATCCGGCGAGGGCTTCTACCCGTATCGGTAGCGCCTCGCCAACCGAACGTGGCTGCGAATATCAGCGTGCTATTTCGCAGTGGCGTTCGGTTCGTGAACAAGAATCTGCGACACCGCGGTGGCGACGGCCTCCAGAAGCCGGCTGAGTTGCTGGGCGTCGTTGATGGTGCGGTCTCCCGAGGCAAGTCGGGTGAACACGCCCGCGATGAAGGTGGTGACGGCGGTGGTTTGCGCGGCGAGCAATTCGGGGTCGTTGGTGCCGGGCTGCAGGTGGGCGATGGCATCCTGGGCCAACACGTTGATCCGCGCGACGAAAACCTGTGAGTTCTCGGCGATGTCGGGATCGCGCGCCGCCCCCAGCAGCAGTTCTTGTCGAGCCCGGTTCAGCATGAGCCCGGGCCCGTCGGCCTGCATCATGGTGAGCCTGGCCAGGTGCGCGAACGGCGAGAGCGGGTCGAGGGGTTCGTCGATCACCGACTGCAGGTTGGCGACGTCGATTTCGGCGACGCGCTTGCCCACGCCGCGCAACAGGGCCGTGCGGGTGCGGTAGTAGTACGACGTGGTGCCGTCGGGCAACTCCGCGCAGCGGTCGACCTGTCCGTGGGTCAGCCCGCGGGACCCGTGCTCGGCCAGCACCGCGATCGCCGCGTCGCACAGTTTGCGCCGACGCTCGTCGCCGTCGCGTTTGCGTGCCCCGCGGGCAGGATCAGTTGCCATAGTCAGCGCAGGACGGTGCCGCCGTCGATGTTGACGACCTGACCGTTGATCCATTCGCCTTCCTCGGAGAGCAGGAAGGCGACCAATGAGGCGATGTCGTCGGGATCGCCGACGCGAGTTCCGCGGATGCGTTTTAGCGCACCCGCCTCCAGCTGCGGCCATTGCGGCACGGAGCGGATGGCGTCGGTCGCGGTGAAGCCCGGCGCCACCGCGTTGCACCGGATGCCTTCTTTGCCCCACCGCGACGCGACGTGGCGGGTGAGCGCCCCGATGCCGGCCTTGGCGGTGGCGTAGGCCGGTCGCGCCGGCTCGCCCTGGAACGCCGCCGCTGAGGACATGTTGACGATCGCCCCGCCCCCGCGATCGAGCATTCGCGGGATGGCGTATTTCATGGCGGCCACATACCCGCGCAGGTTCACCGTCATCACGCGGTCCCACACGGCGAATTCGATATCGACGACGTCGGTGTCGGTACGGATCGCGCTCATGTCGGCACCGACGTTGAACAGCAGGTCGACTCCCTCGTAAGTCGTTACGGCATTGCGTATTAGGGCGTCCACCGAGTCGGGATCGGCGAGGTCGAAGCCGACGTGGGCCGCCGTGCCGCCCGCGGCGGTGATGCGTTCGGCGGTCTGTCGGGCGGCGTCTTCGGCGATGTCGCCGACGACCACCCGGCAGCCTTCCTTGCCCAGCCGTGCGGCCGTCGCCGCGCCGATGCCGGTGGCGCCACCGACTACGACCGCGACCTTGTCGGTCAGACCCTGCAGTCCCATGGATATTGACATTACCTCTAGAACTGTAGAGGATCGCCAGTCATGGCTGGGATTCATCGCGAGCGTCCGGGCGCTGCCGACCTTGCCGCGGCGACCGACGCCCCCGCGATCGCCCTGGGCAACCACATCTGGATGTCACCGGGTGTGTCCAACTCCTATGCGGTCACCACCGACGAGGGACGCGTCATCGTCAACGCCGGGCTGGTCTTCGAAGGACCGTCGCACCGCAGGGCCTTCGCCGACGTGGCCGGCCCGACGCGGGCCATCGTCGTCACCCAGGGGCACGCCGACCACTGGGGCGGGGTGAACTCGCTACGCGACGCAGACACTGACATCGTGATGCACCGCAATTACCACTACTGGCGCGATGACAATCAGCGGCTGATGGGCTACCGCGTGCCTAAGACGTCGTTCGCCTTTCAGAAGTTCTCCGACGCCGTGCTCGAACACTTCAAGACCATCGACCCCGCCACCATCGACTTCTCTTTTCCCGAACCAACCACGACATTCGACCGCCGCCATGACCTGACGATCGGCGGGCGCACCTTCGAGCTGACCTGGACACCGGGTGGCGAGACCACCGACGCGTTAGTGGTGTGGCTACCCGAGGACCGAATCCTGTTCACCGGCAACCTGTTCGGGCCGCTATTCGGTCATGTGCCGAATTTGATGACCATCCGCGGCGACCGCTACCGCGACCCGATTCTTTACATCGAGGCACTCAACACTGTGCTGGCATACGGACCGCAGCGGCTGATCACCGGCCACTTCGCGCCGATCGAAGGCGCCGAGCTGATCGCGCAGGAAGTCACCGCGATGCGCGACGCGATGCAGGCCGTACACGACCGCACCGTCGACCTGATGAACGCCGGCACCGACCTCTACACCGCGATGCGCGAGGTCAGGGTGCCCGAGCACCTCGACGTCGGCGAAGGGTACGGCCAGACCTCGTGGAACGTGCGCGCCATCTGGGAGATGTACGCCGGTTGGTTCCAGCACCGCTCCACCACCGAGCTCTACGGTGTGGCGCCGGGATCCGTGGCCGCCGACGTGGTGCGCGCCGCCGGAGCCGACGCGCTCGTCGAGGCGGCTCGCGCCCACGTGGCGAGCGGGCGCCCGGTGGAGGCGCTGCACCTCACCGACCTCGTCCTGACCGTCGAGCGCGCCCACGCGGGAGCGCGCGCGGCGGCCGCCGACGCCCACGAGGCGCTGCTCGCCGACACCGACAACTTCTGGAAGCGAGCGTGGCTCACCAAACAGATCAACGAATTGAGGACGACCGAATGAACTCCCTCACCTTCGATTTCACCGGCGCCAAGGTGCTCGTCACCGGCGGCACCAGCGGCATCGGCAATGCGATCGCCGCCGAATTCGCCAAGGCCGGTGCGGCGGTCACCGTGACCGGCACCCGCGCTTCCGCCGACGACTATCCCGAGATGGACCTCGGCGCGTACACCTACCGACAGTGCAAGATCCAAGAGCCCGATTCCGTTGACGCGCTTGCGGACTCACTCGGTGGACTCGACATCCTTATCAACAACGCGGGCGGGCCCTACCCAGCGGGCGACGAATACGACCCGGACGGCTACGTCGCGTCGGTGACGCAGAACATGTTGGGACCCATGCGGCTGACCATGCGCTGCCACGAGCTCCTTAAATCGAGCCAGGCCCCCGGCGGCGCGAGCGTCGTCAGCGTGGTGTCGATGTCCGCGTTCCGGTCGGCGGTGTTCGTCCCCGGCTACGCCTCCTCGAAGATGGGGCTGATCGCGTTGACGATGAACCTGTCCCGCCGGTGGGCCGACGACGGAATCCGGGTGAACACCATCGCGCCCGGGCTCATCGACACCCGAATGACGCACCCGGCCATGGGAATTCCCGAGATCATGGATGTCGAGATCGGCTTCCACACCCCGTTGGGGAGACCGGGAACACCACAGGATTGTGCCGGCGCGGCGCTGTTCTTGTGTACCGACGCCGCGTCCTACATCACCGGCAGCACCATCGCCGTTGACGGCGGATACCTGACGGTCTGAGCCATGAGCGAATTCGACGGCGTTGCAACCCCAGACGACATCTTCAAGCTGGCCGCGAACCGGACCGGTCTGGCCGAGATCGACTCCGACTCTTGGCGAGACGGCTTGGCGATCATGCTCGACGACCTCAACAACTCACCGGCATTCACTCCGTTCGGCCGGGAACGCGTCCTCGAGGACGCCACCAACGCCCTGGGGCGGCGCATGCAGGTGCACGCCTACATTGAGGCGCACCCCGAAGTGCTCGACGCACCCGTCGAGCGTCCGCTGTTCGTGCTCGGCATGCCCCGCACCGGCACGACTGTCATCAGCTATCTGCTCGACCAGGACCCGGCGCGCCGTTCGCTGCTCCATTGGCAATGCGTCGATCCGATACCACCGGCCAGCACCGAGACGCTGCGCACTGATCCACGGTGTCTGGCCCTGCTGGAGGAGCAGCGCAAGATTGTGGAGATGGTCAAGCAGGCGAAAATCCCGCTGCCGCACTGGGAAGACGCCGACGGCCCAACCGAGGACATGTTCATCCACAACCAGGATTTCAAGGGCCTGTCTTGGGACTCATTCCTGTCGACGTCGCGCTACGCAGAATGGCTGTTTCACGAAACCGACATGACGAGCACCTACGAATACCAGAAGCGCTATCTGCAGGTCCTGCAGTCGACCGCGCCGGGCACCTGGAGCCTGAAGATGCCGTCGCACTCGGTACACATTGAAGCGCTGCTGAAGGTGTTCCCTGACGCGCGGTTGATCTGGGCCCACCGCGACCCTTACAAGGCAACGGGATCGCTGTGCAACCTGTGGAAGCTGCCCAAGGGGATGGTGCTGCATCCCGACGCCATCGACCTAAAAGCGATGGGGCGCAACGCTATGGCGCAGATGAAGTACCACGTCGAGCGGCCGCTGCGGGCGCGCGATCGGATCGGCGACGAGCGGTTCTTCCACATGTATTACCACGAGATGATGCGTGACCCGATGGACGTCATGCGCCGCATCTACGAGTGGGCGGGCGATCCGCTCACCGCGGAAACCGAAGCGTGCATGCGGAATTGGCTGGCCGCGCACCCACAGGACCTGTTCGCGCTCAACACATACAGCCTCGACCAATACGGCCTGAGCGTCGAACAGCTCGAGCCGATCTTCGCTGAATACCTGGATGCTTTTGATATCGAACTCGAGGGGACGCCATGAAGGTCTCAATGGTCACCGGCCCGGGTAAGGCCGAGGTCGTCGACGCCGACCGCCCGCAGGCCGGCCCGAACGACGCCGTCGTCCAGATGCGCGCCTGCGGAATCTGCGGCTCCGACGCGTTCTACATCACCATCGGCGGCATCCCGCCGCGCCAGGGGCACACGCCGCTCGGCCACGAACCGGCGGGTGAAGTCGTTGAGGTTGGCGCCAATGTGTCGGGCATCGCCGTGGGCGATCACGTCGTCATCAATCCAATGGCCGCCCCCGGCGGCATTATCGGCAATGGGGGAGCCGCCGGGGCCCTCGCCGATTACCTCCTGATCGAAAACGCCGTTCGTGGGACCAGTCTCGAAGTGATCCCCAAGCACATCCCGTGGGAAGTCGCGGCCCTCAACGAACCGATGGCAGTCGCGCGCCACGGTGCCAACCAGTGCAAACCCAAATCGTCGGACAAGGTCGCCATCTTCGGCGCGGGCCCGATCGGGCTAGGCGCGACGCTGGCCTTCAAATCCCTTGGGGTAAGCCATGTCGTGGTCATCGATCTCATTGCCTCCCGTCTGGACAAGGCGCTGCGGATCGGTGCCGATGCCGTGATCAACTCGGCCGACGAGGACGTCGTCAAGCGCCTGGTCGAGCTACACGGCGAAGGAGAATCGATGTTCCCCGGCAAAGCCGGCACCGACATCTACCTCGACGCCGCAGGCGTGCCCGCAGTCGTCAACACCGCACTGGCCGCCGCCAAGAAGGGGGCCACGCTGGGAATCGTCGGCGTGCACAAGGAGCCGGTTCCGGTTGAGTTCGTCAACGTGATGAGTAACGAGATCACCATCGTCGGATCCATGGGATACCCCGACGAAATCTTCGAGGTGACTGGCGATCTCGTCGCGAACTGGGAGAAGTATGCGCTCATCGTCAGCCACACCATCCCGTTCGACAACGTCGGGGAGGCGCTGGAGCTGGCCAGCACGCCGGGTGCCGCCGACAAGGTCGTGGTCACCTTCTAAGGGCGAGCAGACGCAAAAGCACCCGACACGCCGAGCGTGCGGGTGCTTTTGCGTCTGCTCGCGCTACTTGGCGAGGTGCGCCAGCGCGAGCTGGGCGGCGTTGGCGCCGCACATGCCATGCGCGCCCGGGCCCGGCGGGGTAGCCGCCGAGCAGATGTACATGCCCGGCACCCCGATGGTGTAGGGCGACAGCGTAATTCGCGGCCCGAACGTCAGCTGGCGAATGTCCTTGGCGCCGGTCATGATGTCGCCGCCGACGTAATTGGGGTTGTAAGTGGCCATCTGCGTCGTTGAACGAACCGTCGACCCGACGATGCGCTCCCGGAAGCCGGGAGCGAACCGCTCGATCTGCCCGATGATCGCCTCGGTCGCATCGCCCGTGTAGCCATTCGGGACGTGCGCGTAGCTCCACACCGGGTGGGTGTTGCCCACCGAGCGTTGCGGATCAGCGAGATATTGCTGACCAACGAGTACGAACGGCCGCTCGGGCATGCGTCCGGCGTGGATCTCGCGCTCGGTCGCGGCGAGTTCGGCGTAGGTGCCAGCCAGGTGCACGGTGCCGGCTCGGTGGGCCTCGGGGTTCGTCCAGGGCACGCCGCCTTCGACGGCGAAGTCGACTTTGAAAGCACCCGGACCGCGCCGAAATCTGGTGAAAGCGCGGGAAATTCGGCGCGGAAGACGCTCGCCCAGGATCCCCGCCACCGCACTGGGCGCCAGGTCGAACATCGTGACGTCGGCCGGCGGCAGCTGCGACGCCTTATCGATCCGCACACCCGTCTCGATCTTGCCGCCCAAGTCGCTCAACAGCGCCACCATCGCGTTGGTGATCGACTGCGATCCACCCGCTGCGACCGCCCAGCCGTGCCGGTGGCCGGCCGCGATGATGCCCATCCCGATGGCTGACGTCATCGGGTAGTGCAGCGGCCGGAAGGCATGGGCCGCAACACCTCCGAACAAGGCACGCCCCTGCGAGGTGCGGAATAACCGGGCGAACGTGGAGGCGGGAAGCACCGTGGGTGCCCCAAAACGGGCCAGCATCAGCGGATGGTGCGGGAACCGCAGCAGCGGCCGCATGATGTCGTCGGACAGCGCGTCGAAATGCGCGGCCGGGTAGCCGAATGCGAGCTCCCACCGCGACCCGTCGCGACCGAGGCCGGCCGCGGTCTCCTGCACCGAGCGATGCAGCACACCGGCGCTGCCGTCGTCGAGGGGATGCACGCAATCGATCTCCGGCCAGAGCCACGACAGGCCGTAGCGGTCCAGGTTGAAGTTGGCAAGGAACTGCGACCCGACCGCCATCGGGTGGATCGCCGAGCAGTGGTCGTGCAGTAGGCCGGGAACGATGGCCTCGCTGCTGCGGGCGCCACCGCCGACTTCGTCGGCAGCCTCGAGCACGGTGACTTGCACGCCTTCGGCGGCCAGGGCCAGGGCGGCGGCGAGCCCGTTGGGCCCGCCACCCACCACCACTGCCGTGCTCATGCCAATGCTCCGTGACCGTGTTCCTGGTCTTCGCGGGCGGCCGATTTGCTGCCGCTCAGGGACCAGTCCACGTTAGTCGGGATGGGACCGTTGGGCAGCCAGGGCTGCTCGCAGACCGCGTCGTCCACCTTCCAGGTGCCACGCTCGACCACACCGAGCGCGGCGTCGATCAGCTGGTAGTGCTGCACACCGCTGCCGAAGGCCTCCGACTCCACCCAGGCTACGACGCACTCGCCCGGCTCGAATGCGGCTTCGCGCTGCACGGCCCGGATCATGTCCGCATTGTGCAGGTGGCCGTCGCCGAAGTTGAAGCCGATCAGCGAGTTGCAGACGAACTCGCCTTCCCGCACCGTGCGAACGTCGACGTCGGGCAGGTGGGTCAGCAGCAGCGAGTACAGGCCCCGAGCCTGGCTGTGCAAGCTTCGCCACGCGGTCGTCTTCTGCAGGGTGATCTCCGCCCACTGCGGCTCGTAGCCGGCCGCGACGAACTGGTCGAGCTGGTTGGACGCCGAGCGGGTGACCCGATTCAGCTTCTGCTCGCTACCGGGCGCGAAGGTCCACAGCGCCGAGGCCCAGTTGCCCGCATACTGGCGCATCGACGGCAGGAACGACACCTTGTCGGGCCGCAGATTGCCCAGCACCGGGAAGAACAGCAACGCGGAGGCGACGACGAGGGCCAGCCAGGGCGGAGTCATGTTCCACGGCGCATATCCGTTCCAGTTCGGGAAGCCCAGGAACAGGAAGATCGTGGTGTAGGCGAAGACCACGTTCCATTCCAGCGGCACCGCGAGCGGGAAGGTCGAGATGATGAACAGGTGGAAGCCCACCATCAACAGCACCGCAGCCAGCGTCACCCACTTGTTGGTGGAGAAGAACAGGACCAGCGGGGCCAGGATCTCCACCGTGGTGCCGTTGACGTGTGCCATGAAGTCCGCCAGCCGCGACGGCCGCATGTCGCTTCCGAAGTCGCGGTAGTGTGCTCGTCGCACCCATTTGGGCGCGAAAATCGTATTGCTCACCATCGGCGGGATGACGTTGGAGAAGTGCTGACCGAATTTGGAGAAGCCGGCGCCGATCCACACCACGACGATCACCATCTTCAGCGCGATGATCATGTTGACGAATGGGAATACCGCGAAGATGACCAGGACCGGCAAGTACTGCTCGCCACGCGCGGCCAGGAAGATGGTCTTGTCCCGCAGACCGATAAGCACCAGCAGCGCGATCGGCGCGATCAGCAGGGCGGGGTTCACCATGCCGGATGTGTTGTGCGGCAACGCCGTTGAGAGTGAATCGCTGTGCACGCCCGGTGACAACAGCGGGACCGCCAGGCTCACCAGCAGCGCCAGGTACACCGCGATGTCGAACCAGGTGCGGCGGTCGCCGTTGGTGAACGGCACCCACTTCCATGGGCGCAGCCGGATGGTTCCGGGTCGGGCCCAGAACAGGATGCCGCCCGTCATCGGCTTGACCTTGCCGGCCAACGGACCCCAAGAGCCGGCCACGCCAATGGCTTCCAGCAGCACGGTCCACAGGATGATCTTCTGGTAGACGACCGGCTGGTTCCACCATTCGGTCACGTGCCAGAAGGCGGGCAGCCCCGACGTCAACGTCGCGACGACGGTGCCACCGATCGCGAAGAAGAAAACCAGTTTCACGATGTAAATGGTGTGGATCATCTTCGGTGAGCCGAAGCCGTTTTCGCCCCAATCGGTGGCGAGGATCCGCATCCGCTCCATCAGCGGCTTCTTCAGGAAGGTGTCCGGATCAACGTCCGGGAGATAGGGCTTGGTGAATCCCATTTGAGTGGCTCCTTTGACAATTTCGTGGAGAGTGGCGCCAACATTAGGAATCGCGCGCCCCGCGACACAGTCGCTGACCAACAAAACCGCGCGGCGGTGTTATCGCTGATCGACAACCGCGTCTAACGTCGTGGATGTGAAGAAGCCGCACCTCGACAGCCGCAATGACGGGGTCGGGGTGAAGAGTTACATCGCCGAGATCGCGGGCCGTTTGCACGATCGGTTGGCCGACGTGTCATCGGCGGTTCGAGATTCCCTCGAGGATCAGATCCCCGAGCTGCGTGGCGACGCAGCGCTCGTGGAGTTGCTCGGGACCAGCGTCGAGGGCAACGTCGACACCATCTTGCACTCGTTGCGCTATGACATCGCCGTCGAGCGCGTCGAGGCGCCCACCGCCGCGCTGGAGTACGCCCGCCGGTTGGCGCAGCGTGGGGTGCCGGTCAATGCGCTGGTGCGCGCCTATCGGCTGGGTCAGCGTCGGGTGAATGAGCTGGTTTTCGCAGAATTGAGGTCGATCGACATCCCGGAGTCGATGAGAGTGCCGGTAATCGAGGCGATCACCGGCACGATGTTCTCCTACATCGACTGGATGTCGCAGCAAGTCGTCGGCGTCTATGAAGACGAACGCGAACGATGGCTGGAGAACCAGAACAGCCTCCGCGCCCTGCGGGTGCGGGAGATCCTGGCCGCGAACAAGACCGTCGACGCGGACACGGCCACCACGGCAATCCGCTATCCGCTGCGTTGGCACCATCTCGGCGCTGGTCATGTGGTACCCGCACCCGGGCGCCGAGGGCGACGAGCTTGCCCGGCTGCAACGGTTTCTCCGGGACCTGGGCGAAGCGGTCGGCGCGGATGCCAGTCCGCTCTTCGTGGCCGCTGACCAAAGCTGTGGGTGGGGGTGGCTGCCGTATCGCGCAGCGACTGCCGATGCAGTTGCGGGGGTTCGTAGCTTCGCGCTGAGTCGAGCTGATTCACCGAGTCTGGCAATTGGTTCCATGGCCGGCGGCGTCGAGGGATTCCGCCGATCACACCGGGAGGCGGAAACGCCCGCGGCGTCGCGATCGTCAGCGAGCGGCTGAATTCGTCGAGCCCGACGGTGGTCGCCGCCACCGATCCGGGGTTGTCGGTGGTGGCCCGCCTTGGCGGCTCTCCAAGCGCAGTGATCGACACCCGGGACTGGGTGGCCGCCGTGCTTGGGGAACTCGCGACCGATGACGAAAACGACGCGCGGCTGCGTGAGACGCTGCGGGTGTATCTGGCGTGCGGCGGCAGCTACAAAGTGGCCGCCGAGGAACTCAACTTGCACTTCAACTCGGTGAAGTATCGCGTGGCGCGTGCCGTGGAACGGCGCGGCCGGGAAATCGGCGGTGCCAGTGGGGGAGACCGGCTCGACGTCGAACTCGCGTTGCTGGCCTGTCACTGGTACGGCAGGGCGGTCTTGCAGCAAAAAACCCGATAGACCAGGGTGGTCCATCGGGTTTTGCCGGCAGACGTCAGGCGGTTGCGGCGATGAGACGGCGCGACGCCGTGGGCAGGTAGGCGGCGCGGGCCTGCGGGAAGATCCGGCGCCTGATCGCGTGGCCGCCGGTGATGATCGCCGGGATGAGCACCGGGAACGTAGTCAGCACAAGCATGCTGGCGATGGTCAGGTAGGTCGCGATGACAGAAGACATGGTGAGCTCATTTCTCCGCGTTGCGGTTTGTCTGGAATAGGTTGTGGCAGTGAATGATTCGAGTCTCAGCCGGCTGCTGAGGAACTTCGTGCTGTGTTCGTGATGAGAAATGTAGCGACCCCGCCGCGGCTCGGCGATGTCTTCAACCGACCAACTTGCGACGCCTTCTTGTCTTCCGGTAACAAAAGCGGCTCGCTTGTATTGCGATATGTGCGCTTAACCCGAATTTTGTTCGCGCGTACATTCTCTTTGCCCCGGCCCCGGCCTATCGTTTTTCTATGACAACCAGCGAAAAGACCGTTTTCGAAGGTCCCTTGCAGCAACTCGCCCGGAGCACCTGGCAATTGCTCCTGCTCGTCGGCATCGCGTCCATAGCACTCGGTGTCATCGTGCTCGCCTGGCCGGGCAGGACACTGTTGGTGGTGGGTGTCTTGTTCGGCATCTACTTGGTGGTGTCCGGAATTGGTTACATGTTCGCCGCCTTCGGCACCCACGCCGGCGCCGCAATGAGAGTCTTGGCGTTCCTCACCGGCGCCGTGTCGCTGGTGCTGGGATTCTTCTGCTTCCGCGACAAACTCGAGTCCATCATGCTGTTGGCCCTGTGGATCGGCATCGGTTGGGTGTTCCGGGGGATGACCCTGCTCGCCGCGGCGCTATCCTTCGACCACATCCCCGGACGCGGCTGGCAGGTGCTGTCCGGTGCGATCATCATGATCGGCGGCGGAGTGCTGATCATCTCTCCGTTCGACTCGATCGCGATCCTGACCCTGGTCGCCGGCTGCTGGCTGATCGCCATCGGCATCATGGACGTGATCAGCGCCTTCCAGGTCCGCAGCCGCTCGAAGGCGTTGCACGGCGGCGCTTAGGGCAGCCGCCGCTCCACCTCGAACGCCAGGCACAGCTCGGCGAGATCCGTTGGCCGCGAAAGTGATCGGCCGGTCAACTCCTCGATGCGGTGCAGGCGGTGCCGCACGGTGTTGGGGTGGCAATAGATCTTGGCCGCGGTCTCGTTGGCGGAACCGCCGGCCTGCAGCCAGGCCTGGAAGGTATCGAGGAGCACCGTGCGCTCCTCGGCCGGGAGTCCGTAGAGCGGGCCGAGCACCGACGACCTGATCTTCGCCATCGCCTCGGGGGCGCTGACCGCCGCGAGCGCAAGCGGGGTGTCGTCGAAGACGGCTACGAGTGAGTCCGACAACGGCTTTCCGGTGACAGCTAGCCGGGCGAATCGCAGCGCGTCGCTGGTTTCGGCCAGCTCGTGAAACAACGAACTGATGCCGACTCGCGCGGTCGCGGCCGCCTTCAGCACCTCGACAAGTGTGCCGAGGGTGTCGGCCGGTACGGGGCCCCGTAGATGGACGATGCCCACCTGCAAATCCGGCAGTAACCGCCACGCCGACCGGATATCGCGGATGGAGAGCTTGTTTTCGATCGTGGGCAAACCCAGCTTCCCGATCGTGGGCAACTCGGCTGCCACCACGACGTAGGGTCCCGAGGTGGGTAGCCGCAGCAGGTCGGCGGCCTCCCAAAGGCTGTGACTGTCGGTGATCCGATGGGACAACAGCGCTTCCACCAGCGCTGATCGCTCTTCCTCCCGCTCGAGGATCTGTGCCGTCAGCCGTTGGCGATAGGCGGTGCTCATCGCCTGGGTGAAGGTATCCTGCGCGAGGAAAACCCGCGCGGTGGCATCCAGGATCGAGTCCGTCGGTATAGCCGCGGCGCGTGCGGCCGCGAGGGTCTGCTCCCACATGAATCGGAAACCGATTCGGTAGGCGGTCATCACCGCCGGCAGCGGCACACCGGCGAGCGCGCGTGCGGTGCCGGTGTGCTCGGCGGGCGAGACATCGATATCGGGCGTCCGCATCCCCGGCGAGCGAGTCGAAGATGAACGTCACGTTCGCCACACAACTTTCGCGTACCTCATCCTTGCGTAACGACGGTGCCGTCGCTGTATGCGTCGATCTCGCGGCACAGCAGGTCGGCCATCGCTTCCCCTAGTTTCGGGGCGCGGCCCAGCATCAGTTTGCCGAGCTCGACAATGTGCGGATCGGGGGCGGCGCCACGCCGTACGCCGACGGGGTCTGTTGCCGCGCTCATATCCCCAAACCATAGGCTCTGCTCACCGGCGGATGTGAGCGGATGGGTCTGCAGCCTCCCTAGAGCAAATAAGGCCGTTGTGAGCAGGCACAGGGGGCGGCCACCGATCGTGTGACCGACCACATAGACGGCAGCACGGGTCCCCGTCCATGGTTGTCGTATCGCCTCGTCGGCGCATCGTGGCGGATCCCCGGCAAACGAAGGGCGCGCTTTGGCAGCTGAGCAGGCTGTCCTATGAGGACGACTTGCTCGTTCGCTGGGGCTGACACCGATATCGATAAATCCTAGGGGCGAAAGCCATGGACGAACGTCAAACCACCGACGAACTTGCAGTCGGCCAAGTCGATTTGTCGCTGGACAACGCCCAGCTGTACACGCAATATCGCCGGCTCGCCGCAGAGCAGGCGGCCTTGCGTCGGCTGGCTACGTTGGTGGCCCGCGGGGTCGAACCGGCGGAGGTGTTCGACGCAGTGGTCAAAGAAATGCGCCGATGCCTTCTCACGGAGAGGGCCGGGTTGTGGCGTTACGAGACGAGCGGCGAAATCACGCTCCTGGCCGTCGATCACCGTTCCCCGGCACCGGTGAAGTGGCCCGTGGGCACGCCGACCCCAATCGACGGCAATACCCTCGCAGCGATGGTGCAATCCACCGGCCGGCCCGCGCGGATGGATAGCTATGAGAACAGCGCCGGGTCGCTCGCCGCGCGAGTCCGAGAGGTGGGCGTGCGCACGGCGGTGGGCGTGCCAGTCATCGTCGACGGACGGGTATGGGGCCTGGCGGCCGTGGGTTCGGTTGAACCCGGGCCGATGACGGCCGATACCGAGGCCCGCATCAGTGGCTTCGCCGAACTGGTCGGCACTGCGTTGGTGGCCGGGTACCGCGACCAGCAGAAACGGCAAATGCTCCATGACACGTCGCGGCGCTCGTTGTTGATCGACTCGCTACTCGAGGGCCGAGTCTTTGACGACTGCGGCTTGAGTGAGATCGCCGGCTGCCTTCGGCTGCCAAAGGATGGTCCCTTCGTGGTCCTTGCCGCCGAGGTTCACTCCGCGGGCACCGAGCCGCTGCCGGTCATTGAATCGAAATTGCGCAGCCTCGATGTGTATTCGGCATGGCGGCTCCAGCCCGATTGGCAGATCGGGATCTTGCACGTCACATCCGAGCAGCAACTCGATAAGGTTGTGGCCTTAGTTTCTCGGATGGCGGTCGACAGGGTCGGAGTGAGCGCGCGATTCAAAGATCTGCGCGATACGCCGCAGGCTTTGCACTTCGCCAAGGTGACGCTGCGGGGCCGGCCCGACGACTCGTCCCCGGTCGCGGTGTTCGACGGCACGATCTTGGCCACCGCCGCACTCGCCGCCCCTGAGATGATGGTCAAATCGGCCGGCACTGCCTTGGCCTGTTTTGGCGACCTGAGCGACGAGGAGCGCGAGATCCTGTTCGAAACTTTTCGGGTGTGGCAGGAAACCGACGCCGCGGTGGGTGCCGCCGCTGAACGACTGTGTTGTCACCCCAACACCGTGCGCTACCGATTGCGCCGAATCGAGAAACGGACCGGACGATCTCTCTCGCGCCCAAGGGATGTCGCAGAGCTATGCTTGGCGTTCGAGGTCCATCGTCGGCTCATCTAATCGGTTTGGTATGGGGGACGAAGTGAATGATTGATCTCATCGATCGCATGCGCGAGATCATCGAACGTCACCGCGTAGCGGGATTCACTGCACGCCACGTGGCCCAAGAGATCGTCGCCAGATTGGGACTGCGGGCAGAAGCCTGTCAGCGCCAAGGGCGAGACCCGTTATGTGAGTGCATGGTTCGACGATGAGCTGACAAAATTGGAGGGCACAGAATGAGCCGCGGTCTCGTCGGCGGCCACCGGCAGCAGGGACCGGCTTGCCTGCCGGAGGGCTGGACCCGGTGCCTCTTCCAACAAGCTATGAGCGGCTATCGGGTTGGCTGCATAGTCGGTAGCCTTTCAACCGAATCAGTCGATTGCACGCTTGGCGAACTGGGTGAGGGAGCGACATGAACGGCACCTCGCGGACCGACGCCTGGCCGTCCTTGATGTTGGACCAATGGACGGCCACCCGCGACACCTTGCACATGTGGGCCCAGATCGTTGGCAAGATCCGCATGGTTCACATGCCGCTGATAAACCACTGGTGGCAAGTGACGTCGTATGTGAGTCCACGGGGATTGACCACCGGCGCACTTCCATACCGGGATGCGGTGTTCGACATGGAATTCGACTTCGTCAGCCATATGCTCGTGATCCGGCATAGTGACGGGGGCCAGAAGGCGGTGCCGTTAACGGCCAAGCCGGTCGCCGAGTTTTACGCAGAGACGCTCTCGGCGCTCGACAGTCTCGGCATCGAATCGCATATCATCGCCAAGCCCAACGAGGTAGAACCCGCTATCCCGTTCGCTGAGGACTACCAGCACGCTGAATACGATCCCGACGCGGCGCGCGCGTTCTGGCAGCAGCTGGTGCAGGCGCACCGGGTCATGACCAACTTCCGTGCGGCGTTCATTGGAAAGGCCAGCCCGGTTCAATTCTTCTGGGGCGCTTTGGATTTAGCCTGTACCCGATTTTCCGGCCGGGCCGCCCCGCTGCATCCGGGAGGAGCCCCAAACTGCCCGGACTGGGTGATGGTTGAGGGGTACTCACGCGAACTCAGCAGCGCTGGTTTTTGGCCCGGAGGCGGTAAAGAGGGCGCGTTCTACTCCTACGCGTACCCGGAGCCGGAAGGTTTCTCCGCGCATCGCGTTGAACCAGACACCGCCTACTTCAGCGACGAATACCAAGAATTTCTGCTGCCCTACGAAGCCGTGCGCACTGCCGATGACCCTGACCGTGCGGTCGCCCGGTTCTTGCAGACCACCTACGAGGCGGCTGCAGAACTCGGTAGCTGGGACCGCAGCGCACTTGAATGCGATCCGAACCGCCTGGCGCCGCCGTCCATGCGCCGCAGCTAGCCTGCGCCATACATGGCGTGGACGTGCGCCGACTTCAGCTCGGTGTCAACGGGTCATTTTTCGCCGGGACACTATCGTCCCGCGGAGATTGGTGGCGACGACAGCAGCAACGGGTGCGTTTGCGCGTACTGATCACCACGGCGTCCGCGTACCGCCCGCATCGACGGAATCTCGTTGGGGCACAAAGTTGGCGCGCGTTCGCCGAACTGTTTTTGGCATCCACTGTCTCGCCCTTAAGCGGCTGCCGGCTAGCGGCCGAGCCGGAGAAAGCTGCCCTCGAGAGATTGCGAACGGTCCCTTCTGCACGCCGACGCCAGAGATCATCCGTGATGTGGCTTTCGACCGCGTATCCGAACCCAATCGCCCCGCCGACCGGCGCCGCCGCTAGCCTGGGGTGCTGCGATGCGGCGACCAGCCCGAATTACCCTGCCGCCATGGCATATTGGGCTGACTGTCACGTCGTCTCGTACACTTCATACCACCCGAGGGGTCCTCTCGCCACGACAAGGTCGAGTGATTGAACGCCCCAGTGCGCGAGGATGTCTCACATCAACATCTTCTGGTCGCTGGCGCAGGCTTGCTGGGTGACGCCTCCACACGCAATGACTGATACCAGCGAGCACCGACGATCAGTGGAAGCGGGCGGCAGCTCGATGCCGACGTTCGTTGGTGGTTGGTCACAGCACGATCGGAAGTCACACGAACTCGTTGGCTGGGACCCCTGGGATCCCTGGCCGTACTGGGGGCCACGGTCGCTATCAGCAGCACGATTCTGGCCGTCGTGGATGACCGAAAAATGCACCGCTACCTGCGCCGGCCTGCAACAACCTGTGCGCCGTCACACCAAAGCGGCCAGGTTGTTGTGCCCACGCACATTGTCGTGCGAGATCGCCGGAGGACCATTGGAACCCGCAGACAACAAGGCACTTCAAGTACATCTCGGAGGCACCCGATGACCGGCCTGAGCGCCAACCTCGTCGCATCGAAAGACCGCACCCCCGACCGCGTCGCGCTGCGCTGTGACGATTTGCAGTTCACCTACCGCGAGTTCGACGCCGCGGCCGCCCGGGTGGCGACGCTGCTGGAGCTGGCCGGAATCGAGCCCGGCGATCGGGTCGGGGTGATGTTGCCCAATACGCCCGCGTTCGCCATTGTCTTCTACGGGATCATGTACCGCGGCGCCGTCGCGGTCCCGATGAATCCGCTGCTGAAGTCCCGTGAGGTGTCCTTCTACCTGTCCAACAGCGGCGCCAAGGCGCTGTTCGCGGCACCGGCCTTCGCCGACGGAGGCCACCGCCGGCGCCGGCGAGGTGGGCGCGCAGTGCTGGGTCGTCGACGACGCCGGGCTGGCCGGGCTGATCGCCGACCTGCCCGCCCAGGAGTCACCGGTCGAGCGCGGCCACGACGACGTCGCGGTCATCCTGCACACGTCCGGCACCACCGGCAAGCCCAAGGGCGCCATGCTCACGCACGGCAATCTGGGCCGCAACGCCGAGGTCAGCGTCCGCACCCTGGTCGAGACCGGGCCGGACGACGTGGTGATGGGCTGCCTGCCGCTGTTTCACGTCTTCGGCCTGACCTGCGGTCTCAACGGTGCGGTCCTGGCCGGCGCGATGTTGACCCTCATCCCCCGGTTCGATCCGCGCAAGGCGCTCGAGGTGATCGAGCGTGACGCGGTCACGGTGTTCGAGGGGGTGCCGACGATGTATTCGGCGCTGCTCAGCGTGGCGGACTGAAGGCCTCGTCCGAAGCGACGCGCAGCCTGCGGACCTGTGTCTCCGGCGGCGCGGCGCTGCCCGTCCAGGTTCTGACTGACTTCGAAAAGGCCTTTGGCTGCACTGTTCTCGAGGGTTACGGGCTGTCCGAGAGCTCTCCGGCCGCCGCGTTCAATCACCCGAACCGGGAGCGCAAGGCGGGCTCCATCGGCACCCCGATCGAAGGCGTCGAGATGCGGGTGGTCGACCTGGACGGAGTCGAGGTCCCCCAAGGGGATACCGGCGAGATCCAGATCCGCGGCCACAACGTGATGAAGGGCTATTGGAACCTGCCCGACGCGACCAAGTCCACCATCACCGAAGAGGGGTGGCTGAACACCGGGGACGTCGGACGCATCGACGAGGACGGCTACTTCTACATCGTCGACCGCACCAAGGACATGATCATCCGCGGCGGCTACAACGTCTATCCCCGAGAGATCGAAGAAGTGCTCTACGAGCACCCGGCGGTGGCCGAAGCCGCCGTCATCGGCATCCCGCACGACTCCCTCGGCGAAGAAGTCGGCGCCGCGGTAGCGCTGAAGAAAGACGCCGAGGCGACCGCGGAGGAGTTGCGCGACTACGTCAAGGCCCGGGTGGCCGCTTACAAGTACCCGCGCCAGGTCTGGCTCGTCGACGCGCTGCCCAAAGGCCCCACCGGCAAGGTCCAGAAACGCGACATCACCGTTCCGGCAACCGAAAGCACACGATAACCATGGCAAAAACCTCGAATCCCAAGGATGCCACCGCCAAAGTCGACGAGCTGGCTGCGCCGCTCGACCTGCTTCTCACCAGCGCGACCAAGCCCTTCGCCAGCCGAATGATGCCGAACGCCACCTGGGCGCGCTTCGCCGGTAACCTCGCCCAGCACCCCGGGCGCGGTGGCGGACCGGGTCGGCACGCTGACCCGTGAACTCGGCGATATCGCCATCGGCAAGTCGCACCGCGTTCCGGCGCGGGCCGACAAACGCTTCGCCGATCCTGCGTGGCAAGAGAATCCGTTGTTGCACAGGGTCATGCAGGCCTACCTGGCGGGTTCGGAGACCGCCGAAGGGCTGCTTGCCGACGCGCAGCTGGATTGGCGTGACAACGAGAAGATGCAGTTCGTCGATCGACAACTTTGTGGAGGGCCTGGCGCCCAGCAACAACCCGCTGATCAGCCCGCTGGGCTGGAAGGCGCTGATCGATACCGGCGGCCTGAGCGCGGTGCGGGGCGTGAGAGCCTTTGCCCGAGACATGCTTTCGAAGCCTCGGGTGCCGGCGATGATCGAGCCCGACGCCTATGCGGTGGGGGAGAACCTGGCTATCACCAAAGGGGCGGTCGTACTGCAGACCTCGGTGTTCGAATTGATCCAATACGCCCCGCAGACACCCAAGGTGCGCACGATTCCATTGCTCATGGTGCCGCCGGTGATCAACAAGTACTACATCATGGACATCGCGCCCGGACGCAGCATGATCGAGTACTTCGTCCAGCAGGGCCAGCAGGTCTTCGTCATTTCGTGGCGCAACCCACAAGCGCGCCACCGCGATTGGGGTTTCGACACCTACGGCGCGGCGATCGTGGAGGCGATGGACGCGGCGGAGAAAATCACCGGAGCCGACAGCACCCACCTGCTGGCCACCTGCTCGGGCGGCATCCTCGCGGCGATGACGGCGGCCCACCTCGCGGACATCGGCGAGGGCGATCGGGTCGCGGGTCTTAACCTGGCGGTCACCGTGCTGGACGAGACCCGGGGCGGGTTCGCGGCGGCAGCGATGAGCGATCGCGCGGCACAGGCGGCGATCCGGGTTTCGGCCAGGAAGGGCTACCTCGACGGGCGCGACATGGCGGAGATGTTCGCGTGGCTGCGGCCCACCGACCTGGTCTGGCGGTACTGGGTCAACAACTACGTGCAGGGCCGCAAGCCGGCGCCGTTCGACGTGTTGTTCTGGAACGCCGACACCACCCGGATGGCCGCCGCCCTGCACCGCGACCTGGTGCTGATGGGGCTGCGGAATGCGCTGGTCACACCCGGTGGGGTGAGCATGCTGGGCAGCCCGGTTGACCTGGCCAAGATCACCTCCGACGCCTACATCGTCGGCGGCGTCGCCGACCACATCTGCCCGTGGCAGGCCACCTATCGCAGCGCTCGCCTGCTCGGCAGCAAGGACAACCGCTTCGTGCTGTCCACCAGCGGCCACATCGCGGCACTGGTGAACCCGCCGGGCAATCCGAAGGCGTCATTCCGGACCGGTCCGGTCGACACGGAAGATGCCGAACAGTGGCTGGACTCCGCTCAGAAGTCACGCGGACTCCTGGTGGCCGGACTATGTCAGCTGGCTCGCCGAGCGCAGCGGCGCGGAGGTCGACGCCCCGAAAGCACTTGGCGGAGAAGGCCTCCCGCCGCTCGGCCCCGCCCCGGGCCGCTACGTGATGGAGAAGTGACCCATGCCCAGCGCACAACGCCGAAGGGCCCTTATGGTGGCATTGCCAAGCACGATCGGCGAGGAGCGCTACGTCAACGCTGGCGGTCAGCGGATCCGAGTGAACGTGCGCCACGGAACCGGCGTGCCGCTGGTGCTGTGTAACGGCATCGGCGCCAGCTTGGAAGTGCTCGATCCGCTGGTGGAACAACTGAATCCGGATAGAACGGTCATCAGGTTCGACGTTCCCGGCACCGGGGGATCACCCACATCCCTTGCCCCCTACGGTTTTCCCTACCTGGCCTGGGTGCTGGGCCGGGTGCTGTCCAAGCTGGGCATCGGGGTGGTGGATGTGCTCGGGCTGTCCTGGGGCGGCGCTCTTGCCCAGCAGTTCGCCTTCCAGAACCCGCGCCGGTGCCGTCGCCTGGTGCTGGTGGCGACGGGCACCGGTGCGATCATGGTCCCGGCCCACCCAAGGATTCTGGCGAAAATGGTTACCCCGCGCAGGTTCTCGGACCCCAACTATGCCGCAACCATCGCCGGCGAGCTGTACGGCGGCACCGTCCGGGCACACGGGGAAGACGTCGCGCGGCTGTTCGTGCGCCAGTTGCACGCCGGGTCCAAGATCGGCTACCTGCACCAACTGCTGGCGGGTTCGATCTGGACCAGCCTGTTCGGCCTGGCCGCCGTGCGGCAGCGGACCCTGATCGTGCAGGGCACCGACGACCCGATCATCCCGACGATCAACGCACGCATCATGAAAGCGTTGCTGCCCCATTCGCGGCTGCACCTGCATCCCGGCGGCCACATCGACCTCGTGCACAACGCGCCAGAGCTCGCGCCCGTCGTCGACAAGTTTCTTAGCGAACCGGGAGACCGGCCATGAGTCTCACCGACATTCAAGACATCGACAAGTCGGATTTCTACTCATACGAGTGCCTACTCACCGACGAGGAGCGTGACCTGCTGCATGGGGTGCGCAAATTCATGACGGCTGACGTGGCGCCGCTCCTTCTCGAGCATTGGTCGCGTGCTACGTTTCCGGTCGAGATCCTTCCCGGGATGCGGCAGTTGGGAATCGCGGGCCTGCCGTACCACGGCTATGGCTGCGGTGGAGGCCGTTACCTGCTCGACGGCATGATCGCGATGGAGCTGGCCCGCACCGACTGCTCGATCGCCACCTTCAACGGGGTGCATGCCGGGCTGTCGATGGGGTCGATCTATCTGTGCGGTTCCGATGAGCAACGCGAACGACTCCTGCCCGCGATGGCGCGCTACGAAAAGATCGGTTCGTTCGGGCTGACCGAGCCGGAGGTCGGTTCCGGGGCCTCGGGTGGGCTGCAGACGACGGCCCACCGCGAGGGGGACACGTGGATCCTCAACGGCCAAAAGAAGTGGATCGGCAATTCGACCTTCGGTGACCTGACCGTCATCTGGGCCAAAGACGTTGCCGACAGGCAGGTGAAAGGCTTTGTGGTGCAGAACTCCTCGCCGGGGTTCACCGTCGAGAAGCAGATGCACAAGATCGCGCTGCGAATCGTGCAGAACGGCCTGATCACACTGAACAACGTGCGCGTCGACGAATCCGACCGACTGCAGCGGGCCGACTCGTTCAAAGACACCGCGGAGGTGCTGCGCATGACCCGCGCCGGGGTCGCGTGGATGGCGGTCGGTTGCGCGATGGGGGCCTATGAGAACGCGTTGGCCTACGCATGCAGCCGAGAGCAGTTCGGCCGGCCGATCGGTGGCTTCCAACTGGTCCAGGACCTGTTGGTCCGGATGCTCGGCAACGTCACGGCGTCGTACGGGCTGTGCGTGCGGCTGTCACAACTGCAGGACGAGGGGCACGCCGAGGACCGGCACTCCTCGCTGGCGAAGGCGTTTTGCACCGTGCGGATGCGCGAAACAGTGGGCTGGGCGCGCGAGCTACTCGGCGGAAACGGGATCCTGTTGGAGCACAACGTGGGCCGCTTCGTGGCCGACGCCGAGGCGATCTATTCGTATGAGGGTACGCGGGAGATGAACACATTGATCGTCGGGCGTTCGTTAACCGGTCTCAGCGCGTTTGTCTGAAGCCGCGTTCGCATCTCGCGATCAGCCGCGCGATTGACCTGGTTCGTGCGTACACCGCGTCGAGGGCGGCGTACTCGGCTTGCTCGATCGCGGCCGTGGCGAATCTGGGCCTCGCTCTCTGCTACGTCTTCTCTCGCCTTGACGACATGGGCCTGCCACTTGCCGCGGACCTCGTCCCATTTCGACGACACTCCGTCTTCCGACGCATGCGCGTTTCCTTGAACTAGTCGGCCGCGGCGGCCGCCTTGTCACGCGCGATGATGACATTTCTTTAGCCGCGCATTGTGTGAGCTGACAACGCTGAGACAGCTGGAGTGTCACGCGCACCGACGACAGCAGCGCCGCGACAAACCGACAATGAAATGGAACCGACATGAGAATGGAGTGTTAGATGAAATCTGGTGCTAGGACGGCAATCGCGCTGTTCGGTGGCGCGGCTGCGCTTGCGTTGGCAGTGGGATGCGGTGGCGGCGGCGGTAAGTCGGCGAGCAGCACAACGCCGACAACCGCGCCGAGCTCCTCGTCCAGCGCGCCGGCGACGCCGTCGCCCACTAAGGGCGGTTGCATTGGCGGACTGAACTGTTAGCTCGCCGATGAGCTGGCGATGACCAGAGTGATCACAGCTCATGATCCCATTCTCCGATGGTGTTCCGGCGCAACGGTTCCCGTTGGTCAACGCCGCGCTGATCGTCGCCAACTTCGCGGTCTTTGTGCTCTACGAACTGCCGGACCTCAACGCGGCGATCAGCCACGCCTCGTTTTATCCGTGCAGTGTTGAGAATGCCTGCAGCACGGCGGAGCCCTGGGGCGTCGGCTGGATCACCGCCATGTTCCTGCATGCGAGCTGGGGTCACCTCTTGGGCAACATGTGGTTTCTGGCGATCTTCGGAAAGAACGTCGAGGACGCGTTTGGTCGACTCGGTTATCTGATCTTCTATTTCGCAAGCGGATTCGTAGCCACCATCGTGCAGACCGATATGACCCTGATCAGCACGGCGTCTCACTCGGGGCCCACCCTCGGCGCTAGCGGCGCGATAGCCGCCATGCTGGGGGCATATTTCGTTCTCTATCCCAACTCGCGCGTGTCCATGCTGCTGCGATGGGTCCCGGTCAGGATCCCCGCGTGGTTGTGCCTGGGCGGCTGGTTTTCGTACCAGTTCATCGTTGGCAATGCGGGGCTGTTCAATGGGAATTCCGGTGGTAGCGGCATCGGGTTCTTCGCTCATATCAGTGGATTCGTATTCGGGGTGCTGGTGGCGATAGCTCTGACCCGCGCTGGACGGGTCACCATACCGAAGGCTCGAGGATACGAACGGTAGTTCCGCCGTGGAACCGGCGAACTGTTATTGATTGCCCCCGCGTGGACCGCCGTACTCTTTGATAGCGCGAAGTTCACGTTCCCATTGGGTGGAGCGCATGCGGTTAACACAATGGAGCATCACGCTCAACACCAGCACGGTTAGCACTATGGCCGACAACAGGATTGATAGCGCGCCGATGAGCGCATCAGCTGCCGCCTGCGCCATCGGTGTCGGTGGCGGCACGTGATTCCCATCGGCGTCGGCCCAAATGCCTAGGCGGTCACCGGAGTTCGCGGGCATAGACGCGTGTCCGTCATAATCGCCGGCGGTTTCGGCGGTACCCTCGATAATCGTAGCGACGACGCGGTGCCTGGTCAGCGCCTCCTCGGCGTACAGACGATGCCGGCTGTCGTAAATCGCGGTGCCGACCGCACCCGTGATGGGAACGACCAGCAACCAGCCGACAATCACGACGAGGATTATCAGGGCTTCCAGCCGATCCGTAGCACGAAGCAGCGGATTGCGGCTCAAAGGACGAGCGATCCACCATCGCCTGGGATCCAGCGTGAACGCGAGCATTACCACTCCCCAACCGTTCTGATGCCAGCGATGGCACTTGCGAACCTGCCGGCGCTATGCGGCCATTCGCTGAGACACTGAATCGACCGTGTGGCGTGCGGCCTTGGTGTTCCGGCGGATCTGAAATGACTGCACGACCTTGACCACACCGCTGATCACCAGCCACATACCAGTGACGATGGTGAGCACGTCGATCGAATCGACCGGCCAGCTAACACGCCGACGCCGCCGATCACTGAGATGATGCCGAGAACGATGTCCCAATCACGTCCCGGAATCTGCCGCTCGCTGATCCCGGAGGCCACACCCGAAATACCCTGAAAAACAAAGCTGATTCCAATCCACAGGGATAGCAGCAGAACCGCGTAGGCATCGCCGAAATGGCGGAACGACAGAACTGCCAAAACCAGCGACAACCCACTGCTGATAAATAGCATGACGCGCGTGGCAGCCGACCACGGCAGGGTGAGCGCAACAAACAGTTCGACCAGGCCGGGCACTAGTAGGTAAACGCCGAACAGGGTTGAGGCAACGAGGATAGTTGTTCCACGCCAAGCCAAGACTATGGCAGCCAAGAGCACGGCAAGCACGCCCGCTGCCAGCTTCCATTTCGAGAGCTGTTGCCCAAGAGTGTTATTCACGGACGTCTCACTTTCGCTGTTGTGTGTCGGCGTCGGTTGCCGTCCTGTTGATCGTTGAGCGGGTCGGCGTCCACGTCGATGTTGTCGAGGACAACGCGGCGCGCTAGCAGATGTCACCAACGACAGCGTTCGGGCGATGTTGTTCACCGGAACACCAGTGCGCCATCCGCGTTGTCGCTCAGTCCATCAGCAAGCCGACGCGCCAGTCCCAAGATTGAAGAATTGATCTGTTTGGGAGTCGTGTGACCAATCTGAGCGTATTCTCAGCGCGTCTGCGGACATGCGTCCTGGTGCGGCGGCGCTGCTCTGCGGCCAAGTCACGACGAGCTTTTCGGTGCTTTCGCGCAACGTCGCACGTTTCGCCGACTATCTCATCGACGGCGGTTTGCGGCTCGGCGACCGGGTCGCCGTGATGCTGCCCAATCGTCCCGAGCTCGCCGTTGTGTTTTACGGTGTGCTGCAGGCCGGCGGCGTGGTGGTGCTGATGAGTCCATCGCTGAGTGCCCGTGCCGTGGAGTTCTGCCTGACAGTGACGGGCGCGAGGATCCTGTTCTTCGCCCACCCACATGCAGTGGCAACCACGCACGCGGCCGCGACAGCAGGTACGCAACCTGTTGCCATCGGCCGGCATGGAATTCGGCCATTGCTCGCCGGCTTCGCAGGTCGTACGCAGCCCGTGCCGCGCGCTGACAATGACACCGCGGTCATCCTGCAAAGCGTCCCCATATCCAGTCGGCGCGAAAGCACCGAGCTCACCCACGGAGAGCTCGCCCAGGACAGGGCGGTCACGGCGCATGACTTACTGAACCTCGGGCCGGATGATCTAGTGCTGACCTGCGTACCGCTTTGCGAGAGGTTCGGGTTGACGTGCGGTCTGCTCGCCGCCGTCGGCACCGGCGTAACCCTCGCAATGCTGCCCACGTTCGACGCCGCCAAAGCACTTAAAATGATTGCCTCAGAACGAGTCACGGTATTCGAGGGCACGCCAGCGATGTACATGGCAATGCTCAGGGCGGCCGACCGGCATGACTTGGATTTCAGTTCACTGCGGTTGTGCATTTCGAGCGCGCCGATCCCGGCCGATATGCGTCGCCGATTCCAGGACAGGTTCGACTCCACCGTGCTGGACCGCGATGCCGGCATTTCCGCAGCCGCGACCGGCCGCGTGGAGGACGACGGCGACTCCTACGTTCTTGATCACAAAAAGACATGATCGGCACCGGATTGACTGAGATCGTGCTGCAGGAAATATCCCCAGCGCTTCTCAATCTGACGGCATTCAACGAATTCTGCCAGTTGCTTTGGCGAGCCCTGCGGTCGGTTCAGAGAGTTATGTTTCATTCTCGCGCACAACATACGCGACCGCGCCCCACGGAGACCTGACGAACAATCCGCCAAGGTTGTCCTGCACAGCGTCGGGGTCCGCTTCAATAGGCTCATCGAGCGTGACGCGGTACACCGCGTAATCGGCGTGCCTAGCAGCGATCCCGCGTGCAACGCCGAGCCGGGTTGTCGCGTATGTGTATTCCTTGTCATCGAGGGGGTCCAGCGTGCGGGTCGTCGCATCCCCGGGATTAAGTCCCTGCATCTCAGCGCGGTAGTAGGAGGCCGAGTCATCAGTCATTTCATCAGACCGTCCTTTCGTCTCTTCACAGAACCAGCCGCGATGGCGGGTAATTCGATCTTTCGATAACTGCGCGGGTATGTCGATGTTGTCGTGGACAACGTGAGACGGCAGTTCAGATTCCTGCAGAGCGACAAGTCGTTTCCCCACCCGGTGATGGCCTTCCGTCACGGCAGTGTCAACGGTGACACCAATGACAACGCCACGTTGTCCGCGACAACATCGCCGCTGATGCCGGCGTGAACCACGATCGAGGATGTCGGTGAAAATCTCCACCGTCAGAACAATCGACAAGGACGGCAAGTGACGGACACCTACCGTGACCAGATGTCTCATGAACTCATCGCGGACACCGACTCGGTGTCCGGATTCGAATCGGCCACAACCGACTACGCCGTGCTCGTCGTTAAGCGCGGCCCTACCGCCGGTTCCCGATTCCTGCTCGGTCTGACAGTTACATCCGCAGGGCGCCATCCTGACAGCGACATCTGCCTCGATCACGTGACCGTCAGCCGACGGCACGCCGAGTTTCAGCGGCAAGGTGGCGAATTCCATCTCGTCGACGTCGGTAGCCTCAACGGGACCTACGTCAATCGCGAACCGATCGGCTCGATCGTGCTGGCCAACGGAGACCAGATTCAGATGGGCAAGTTCCGGCTCGTGTTTTTGTCGCCTCCGCGTCGATTTGACTGCCGAGCGCCGTAGCCGACAAGCCCCGACTTATCGCAAGCTCGCGATCCTGGTGCGCAGCATCTGCCCAAGAAGCTCCGTTTGCCGGTCATCCAACCGATTCCCCACACTTGTCTGGCCAGTCAGATTTTTCCGTGCAGGTCGCCGTTGCCGATAAGCCAAGACGATACAACGGTTTAGAAAGTCCAGTTGCTGCCAGCTTCGATCCACCGCCTCGCGCGCATGTGTCGGCAAGTGCTGCGATGGCGGCCTCAGCTTTGATG
>CAVZSJ010000007.1:0-652272 GCA_963777885.1 uncultured Actinomycetota bacterium | reverse complement strand
GGCGGCGAATCGCCTCGAGTTCGGCTCCGAGCGCCTCGAGATCCGCATCACTGAGGTGGGAGTATGCGGCTATGTCCGTTATCGCCATCGACACTCACCCTAATCGGATCTCGTCCGTTTTTTGATGGCACCGTCAGGTTGGCCGGGCGGCGCACACCTGCACGGACGCGCCGCCGGATAAGCCGAGTAGGGCGGCCAGCCCACCGAGCACAACCTCAAGTCCGTTGTCGACCTCGGCGAGCCCCTCGTAAACGGCCCAAGTCGGCGTCAGCTCACGTTGCCGCAACACATCGTCCATCTTGTCGCGACGGTCGCACACCTCCTGCGGCCCATGAGCACAGCGTTGTTATCTTTCCACTCTAGGCCAGCGCGGCGGGACTTAGAACGGCGCGGCGATGAACAGTGGCGCGCACTCCAGGCCAAGATAAAGCGAATTGACCATCATGAGTGAGAGGCGGTTGGCCCATAGTCGTGCAGCGACTTTCGCCATTCCCGCGGTCGCGCATCGCGACGGGGTCCCATAGTCGCTGGCTTCAATTGACGCAGGCCCAGTTTCGGCGCCGGTCTAGAACACACCGGCGGCGCGCGTGTCGCGGAGAGTCGCCCGGTGGGACCGTCGAAAGCGGGCCGACCGACGACGTCCAGCAAATTTCCCGGATGCAACCGCCCTCCGCGGTATGGTTGTTCGGGTTGACTCCACAGCCTCCCGGAAATGTCCGGTGGCGATCTCTAAGAGATCCCCGCCGGCTTACGCGCCCGCACCACCGGGATAAAGCCGACAGTTCCAGGTTGTGCTGTTGGGTTCACATCGACGGAGTCACTTGTGTAGCGCTTCACGGGTGAGCGCCGCATATGCCGACGTCCCCGCGTCCCCTCGCAGTTCATCGTCAGGCTCAGACCAGTTGGGCCGGCGCGTCCGCACCCGGGTCCAGGCTTCGCAGCTCGACACCGACAGCGCCAGCGCTGCACTCGCGCGGCGTGTCGCCGTTGCACGCTCCGACTCACGGTCGGAGGTCAACCGCAACGCAGTGCGGCGTGAGCTGAAGGAATGGCCTTGAGCAAATTCACCGAAACGATGTATGGCACCGCGCAGTCCAGTTCGAAGGGCTTGGTCACCGGCGAGCCGGATTGCCCCGTCCGACACACCTGGCGCGAGGTACACGAGCGCGCCCGCCGGATCGCGGGCGGCTTGGCCGCGGCCGGCGTCGGTCGCGGTGACGCTGTCCCGGTGCTCGCCGGTGCCCCAGCCGAAATTGCACCGACCGGACAAGGCGTCTGGATGCGTGGCGCCAGTCTCACGATGCTCCATCAACCCACTCCGCGCACGGATCTCCAGCGCTGGGCACGGGAGACCATCGGCGTCATCAACATGATCGGCGCTAAAGCCGTTGTCATCTCCGACCCGTTCATTGCCGCGGCGTCGTTGCTGACCCAGCTGGGGATGCGAGTGCTGATAATCGAGGAGCTACTCAACAGCCGCCCGCTCGACCCCGTCGAGACCGATGACGACGACGTCGCGCTGCTGCAGTTGACGTCGGGGTCCACCGGGTCACCCAAGGCCGTGCAAATCACACACCGCAACTTCGTTGCGAACGCCGATGCAATGTTCGCCGGCGCAAACGTCAACGTCGATAGCGACGTGATCGTGAGCTGGTTGCCACTGTTCCACGACATGGGTATGACCGGATTCTTAGCCGTGCCAATGTATTTCGGTGCGGAACTGGTCAAAGTCACTCCGATGGACTTCCTGCGCGACACCCTGCTGTGGGCCAAGCTCATCGACAAATACCAGGGCACAATGACCGCGGCGCCGAACTTCGCCTACACGCTGTTAGCCAGACGCCTTCGCAAGCAGGCCCAGCCCGGCCAGTTCGATCTGTCCAGCCTGCGCTGGGCGCTGTCGGGTGCCGAGCAGGTCGAGCCCGGCGACGTCGAAGACCTCTGCGAAGCCGCCGAGCCTTTCGGGTTACGTCCGGAGGCGATCCTCCCGGCCTACGGCATGGCCGAGACGACCGTGGCGGTGTCGTTCTCCGATTGCGGCGCAGGCCTGGTGGTCGATGAGGTCGACGCCGACCTACTGGCCGCACTGCACCGGGCGGTCCCGGCGAGCAAAGGCAAGACTCGACGACTGGCCACGCTGGGACGTCCACTGCAAGGGCTGGAGGCCCGCGTCGTCAACGAAGACGACAACATCCTGCCCGCCCGGGGCGTCGGCGTGCTCCAGGTGCGGGGGGAGCCAGTAACGCTGGGCTACGAAACGATGGCCGGTTTCGTGGCGGCTCAAGACGGTCAGGGCTGGTACGACACCGGCGACCTGGGCTATCTCACAGAGACCGGTTACGTCGTAGTCTGCGGGCGAGTCAAGGACGTGATCATCATGGCGGGCCGAAACATCTATCCGACTGATATTGAACGCGCCGCCGCGCGCGTTTCCGGCGTGCGGCCGGGCTCTGCAGTCGCGGTGCGCCTGGATGCCGGACACCCGCGGGAGACGTTCGCCATCGCCGTGGAGTCAAACCACTGGCAAGAGCCGACGGCAGCGCGCCGTATTGAGCAAGAGGTGGCGCATGAGGTGGTTGCCGAGGTCGATGTCCGGCCTCGTAACGTGGTCGTGCTCGAACCGGGATCGATCCCGAAGACGCCCTCGGGAAAGCTGCGGCGGGCCCATACGTCGGCGCTGGTCGGCTGATTTTCGCAGCGTCAAAGAAGAGTAAAATCTAGTGGTCACCGAAGGCACACGCGAGGAGAGATGTTGGCCGACTTTGACCCCCAGCCCGGTCGTATAACGCCCCCACCGCCCGAACTCACCTCGAACCAACGGGTAGCAGACGAAGCCGAACTTTATGCGGGGCTCGAGGGATTGGCCGGAATTGTGGCCGGCGCCCAAGGAGTAATGGATCTTCTCCGGGACGTGGCGGAATTCGCGGTCCAGGCGATCCCGGGCGCCGACGGTGTGAGCATCGCATTGATCGATGCGCAGCACGACATATCCAGCGTCCGGACGTGGGCCGCGACAGCGGTCCTGGTGCACGAGATAGATACCGTTCAGTACAGCGAGCTGAACGAAGGCCCGTGCATCACCTGCATGCAGTCGCGCCGACCCACGGTGAGCGGCTCGCTGGGCAGTGACAGCCGATGGCCCCACTTCGGTGGCCGGGTAGCCCGGATGCGCATGCACTCCGCGCTCGCGCTCCCGCTGATCGTCGGCGAACAGCTGATCGGCTCGATCAATGCGTATGCCAAAAGCCGCGACGCGTTCACCGAGCACGCGGTGCAGTTGGGCTCCCAGTTCGCCAGGCCCGCCGCGGTCTCGGTGTACAACGCGCAGTTGCTGGCGACCGCCCATGAACGGACTCTGCGGTTGCAGCGTGCTTTGGAAAGCCGAGCGGTGATCGATCAGGCGATCGGCATCATCCGCAGCCGGTCGGGTGGCAGCGCCGACGAGGCCTTCGAACGGCTCACCCACATCAGCCAAACCGAGAACGTCAAGCTATACGCCGTCGCTGAGCGGCTGGTCGACGAGGCGGTGCGGCGCGCCCGCGCACGGCATCACTGAACCCGTCATCACACTCGGCCGTCTGCCACCTCGGCCAACGCCGCCACCAGCAGCGGGCGAGAATACCGATCGGTCATTAATCTGCGGGCGACGTCGGTCAGGTGTTCTCCGCTGTCCCGCGCGTAGGTCCGCAACAAAGTGAACGCCTCCTCCACCGACACGCCCAGCATTTCGCGGAGGAATCCCTTGGCCTGCTCGACGATGACACGGCTGGTCAGCGCCGAGCGTAGCTGTGGCATGACGCTCGCGGGTGTGGGCGCGTGTTCCTGCAGGAGCGCAACGCATGCGACGTGCGTCAGGGTCTGGCCGACGAGCAGATCGGCGTCGTTAAGCTCCCCCGGACGAGCACCGAACAAGCCGAGCGCGCCCAGCACGATGCCGGCGGCCCTCATCGGGATGGCGTGCACCGAAGCGAAACCGGCGCCGACGGCAGCTGGAACAAAGCGCGGCCACCGCTCTGTCGCCCCTCGGATATCGGCGACCGAGACCGGTTGGCCTGTGGCGTAGCAGTCCACACAGGGGCCTTCGTCCGCTTGTAGCTGGAATACTTCGAGTTCGCGAGCCTGCTCCGAGGTAGCGGCCAGCAGGCGGAGCCGCTGCAGCGGGTCGGCGAGCAGTACTCCTGCGGCCTCGATGTCGAGCAGCTCAGCGCATCTTTCGGTAAGGCCGGTGAGCAAGTCAACGACGTCGAAGTCGTCGAGCAGGCCATCAACGATCTCGACGACGGCGTTCAGTACGCGGGTTTCACGAGGGGGCTCGTTCACGTCGCCCTCCTTTCTGGCTGTTCCCGTCTGGGCCAGCGCATCAATCGCCCTCGAACCTCAGTCGGCATTCGAGGATGTCGCGGGCGACGGCGGTGGCGCTGCGGCCCGTCGCGTACGCGTGGGCGCGCAGCCGGACCAGGGCCTCGGCTGGGTCGACCTCCAGCTGAGCGACGAGCATCCCGGTGGCCTGGCTGACCTCCGTGCGGGTCAACGCGTTCAGCTCCGCCCAGGCATTGCTATGGGGGTCGGCGACGGCGGCCTGCAGGTCGCCATCCATGAGGTCTAGAACCGGAACACCGGCAATCTCCGCGGCGCTGATCGCGCCGGCCAAGTCGTCATCTAACAGTGAGCCGGGCCGCGCGCAGAAGAGGTCGAGGGCGCCAACAAATTCACCGGCCACGACGATAGGTATCGCGGTGACGCCTCTGATCTGGTAGCCCAGCATAGCGGGCCCGTAGGCCGGCCAACGCACCTCCACAGGATCGGCGAGGTCGACAACCAGCACCGGAATCCGCCCCGTGACAGAGTCCAGGCACGGTCCCTCGCCGAAGGTGAACTGCAGTTCGTCGTACATACGGGCCGGCGCGCCGCTGGATCCCAAGGTTCCGCTGCTCGCGCCGTCGAAGACGAGCGAGATGGCCGCCGCGTCAATGTCGAGCAGACCCACGCAGGCCTCGCACAACCGGTCGGCGGCCTCTACCCCACGGCGACCGTCGACGGCGGCGAGGAACTGCTCGTGGATCGCCACATTTAGCCGAACGGGGTTCGGGCAGCTGCGGAGCTGCCCGAGGGTCGCGGCCAGCATGTCATCCCCCCACACTTCCACCAGTTGAGGTGTTTTACGAGCACGACGCAGCTGCCAAGGCCGCGCCTCGGTCGAAAGCCCCGTAAATCTGTGATTGACCGGTGCCGTCGAGCGGAGAATCCTCAAGGTGATCGCCGGGACGATCCCCAGAAGGTGGACGCAGCGACCTACGACGATCTGGGAGAGTGATGAGTTCGGAACATGCCATAGAACACGTGTCGCTGTCGGAGATCCGGGAGGGCGACATGCTCCAAAATCCGAAGTCTGGCAACTGGATCAAAATCACGGGCACAGCTGAGAAGACGTATTCAGATGAAAACAGCATGGTAATCGAGTCCTATCGCGTCTACTACGGCGACGGAGGTGAAGAGATCGATTGCCGGTTCGTCAAGGGCCTCGTCAATCGCCAGGTGAGAGAGTGAGCTAGCTGCGCTGTGCCGCAACATGATTCGAATACCTCGATCTGCGCAGTCCCCGGGACACGCGAGAATTACTGACCAAAACCAAATCACCGCCTGAACTTTCCAGCCCCGTCCGACGTGGTTCTGGATAAGGAGGCGGTAACGATGCGCAACTCAGACCGCGCGTGGGTGGCACTGGCCGGTGGCGTGGCAGCTTACGATCTGATCGCCACCGATGACGAGCAGCTGACCAACGCCGCCCGCCGGTACTTCAAGTCTCAGCCGATTGCCACCGCGTCGATGATTCTGGTGACAAGCCTGCATCTGCTCGGCGGGATTCCGCCGTGGTGCGACCCGATCACGCTGACGTTCGCCGCGCATCGGCGGGTGCTGCGACAACTGTGGCTTCGCCGAAAGGGCTAGAGAAACCCTCGCCGTAGGCGCCGAATCCATTTGATCCATAACGCATCACGCGTTCGAAGAGCTAGGCCGATCGGTCCGTGAGCCAGCTTCGATTACCGCGTGCGAGTATTGCTGTCGCCAATCCACGTCGCCGGGCACTGTCCTCGATGCCTGACGATAGAGGCGGACGTTGCGCGACATTCCGGAATCTGTTCTCGGACGCCGTCTCTGGTGCGTCGTCGGAGTTAGCGAAAAGTAACCGGTCCGGCAGCGCCAATTTGCAGATCGTGCGTACGGTCAGCAGGTACTGGCGAAGCAACGAGCCGGTCGTGTACGGCAGGTCATAGGTAACGCACAAGCCGCGCACCCGCGCGGCGATCTCGGGGTAGCGATTGCTCGGCAGATCCGGGAAGAGGTGATGTTCGATTTGGTAGCAGAGATTTCCACTCATGAACGCCATGACCGTCCCGGCTCGGAAGTTCGCGGTGCCCAGCATTTGCCGGAGATACCACTCGGGCTTCGTCTCCTCCTCCAGGACGGCAGGGGTGAACTTTTCCGCCCCATCGGTGAAGTGACCGCAGACAATGACCACACACGCCCACACATTGCGCAGTCCGTTGGCGACCACGTTGGCGCCCAGGGTGCGGCGCCACCGGCGGCGACTCAGCGCGGGAAACAGAACATAATCCTTGCGAGCCTGGCGAGCCATCTTGCGGATGAGCGCCTTCGTGTGGGCAGCTTTACCGGCGTCTGTCGTCTCGCGCTCCTGTACGGAATACAAGCCGTGCAGTGCGACGCCCCATTCGAAGGCGAGCGCCAGCAGCACCCCGCGCAGCGGCTGCGCCAAGGCGTTCAGCCGCCATTCCTGGTCCCGAGTGACCCGCATGATGCCGAATCCGAGATCGTCGTCGACACCGACGACATTCGCGTACATGTGGTGTCGGTAGTTGTGGGAGTTCCGCCACTGCGACGTGAGACCGGCCATGTCCCACTCCCATACATTGGAATGGATCTCCGGATCGTTCATCCAATCCCATTGACCGTGGGTGATGTTATGGCCGAGCTCCATGTTCTCGATGCACTTGGCCGCGGCCAGGGCGGCGGTTCCAACCGCCCAGCCGCACTTGCCTTTGCTCCCGGCGATCACTAGCCGCGCCGCGACCTCAAGGCATCGCTGAAAAGCAATGGCGCGCATGATGTATGCCCGATCCTTGGCGCCGCGCGAAGTCTCGATATCGTGACGGATCGCCTCCAGCGCGGTCGCGAGCCCTTCGACGTCCGCGTCGCTCAGATGGGCGTATTCAGGTACTTCAGTGATGGCCATCGAATCTCAATGAGATTCGGGCGCGGTGGCGCGCGACGCCCGCACGACGGCGCGCAGACACGAAAGTTTTACGAACCGCAGCAATCTGGGTCACGTCCGATCTTTTGGGTAGTTCTACGCGCGAGACGCGAAGATCGGCGCGAGGTCCGCTAACCGGGAAGCTGCTTGATCAACAATGTTGAACGGCGGCATCGGGCCGCAATCGATCTGTCGAGTGCGGTCGCCAATACGGCTGCCGTGATCACCCTCGTCACCGGAGTCGGGTGCCACGGCGTTCTGCCCGGAACCTGCTGGTCCGGCGGACGGCTGAGCCATCGAGTTTGAGCACCTGCCTGAATCGGCTCTATGCCGTGAGTGCTGACCGTAGCACGCACGACTCCGATAACACGAAAGCACCGAAATCGACCTCTCAACGACACGCGTCCGTGATTTCCCGCCGAGGGTTTCCGGCGCATCGAGAACAATTCCCCGCCGCGCGGTCCACCGGGCCTAGTCTTGCGAGGGAGCGAGCTTGAGGGGTCGTCAATGCACCAGCTGAGTTGGACCGATGACATGATGCTGCGCGCGGAGACGCCGGCGACACCGTTACAGATTCAGATGCTTCTGATCTACGACCCGTCGACCGCCCCGGGCGGCAGAGTGACCTTCAAAGGGATTCTCGAGGAGCTCGACGCCCGGCTGCACCTGGCAGACGTGTTTCGGCGGCGGTTGGCCGAGCTGCCGGGCGGTTTGGATAGGCCGTATTGGGTAGATGACCCGAGCTTCGATCTGGAGTATCACGTCCGTCATATCGGGTTGCCCCAGCCCGGTGACTGGCGGCAGCTCTGTATCCAGGTCGCGCGCCTGCACGCCCGACAGATCGACCTGCGACGTCCGCCGTGGGAGATCACGGTCATCGAAGGACTGAATGCCGTGCCGGGGGTGCCGACGGGTTCGTTCGCAATGGCGTTCAAATTGCACCACTGTGCAGTCGATGGCATGGCGAGCGTTCAGATGATGGCTGCACTGCATGACCCTGCCGCTGATAGCCCCCGCCCCGCTGGTCCCGCCAACCCGTGGCAGCCCGGCCCGGTGCCCTCGACGGCGGACCTACTCAGGCGAACGGCGATGAACGCGGCGCTGCAGCCGTTGCGGGCGGGCAGGGTGCTGGCATCCAATGCTCCGAAGGCAGTCAGGGGTTTAGCGGCCCTTCCGCGCAAACTGATCAGCGGCGTCGTGTCCGGGGTCGCCGGGGGTAGTGTGCCGTCGTTTCCACCGAAAACCCGCTTCAACCAAACTGTCTCGCCGCACCGTGTCTTCGAGGCCCGCTTCCACGACCTCGCCGACTTCAAACGGATCAAGGCGAGCGTGCCGGGCTCGACGGTCAACGATGTAGCGCTGGCCTACGTCGGCGGGGCCCTCCGTGAATATCTGGATGGCCATGATGAGCTCCCCGAGGAGTCACTCGTCGCTGCGTGCCCAATGTCTCTGCGCGAGAAGGGCGATAACACCAGCCAGGGCAACGCGTTGTTCGGACGCTTGCAAAGCCTCGGAACGGACATCGCTGATCCGCTGGAACGGCTTTCCTCGATCGCCGCGTCAACTGCGGGGAGCCGCGCGGAGTCGGATCAATCGGCCAGGACCCAACTGGTCGATCTGATTGGGACGGTCCCCACTTCATTGCTAGGGATGACCGCAAAGGCCGCGAGTGCGCTTCCGTTCTCCGGCCCCACCGTCGCCAACACGACTGTCACCAATGTGCCGGGTCCGCCCGAACCGATCTTTTTTAGCGGCGCTCGACTCGTACGCGTCGCCGGTCTCGGGCCGCTGTTGGGTGGCCTGAACCTTATCCATGTTGTTGCGAGCTACAACGGAACATTGTCGATCAGCGCTACCGCGGATCGCGACTCCCTACCGGACCCGGCCAGGTATGCCGAATGCATGGAAAACGCATTTCAGCAGTTGCTCGCCAGCGTCGGCTGATCGGCGAAGCGAAACCTCTTGTCTGTCATGGTTCTTTTGCTCGTTAGCAATGACACGCCGAGCGCCAGTACAGCGACGTCGTCCTGGACCCCGGAGCCAAGGCCGTCGAGTAACGCGTGGACGGCGCCAACGATTTCTGACGCCGTCGCCGGTGCGATCGATTTCGCGAAGCCCAATAGCGCGCCTCGGTCGTCGTAGCGTTCGCGGCCGACGCCCGTACTGGCCTCAGTCAGGCCGTCTGTGTAAAGGACCAGTGTGTCCCCGGGCGCCAGGTGGAACCGAGTCGCAATGAAGTGCGGCTCTGCGACGAGGCCGACGGCGTGACCGCCGATGCTGTCCACGTAGTCGGCGCTGCCGTCGGCGTGTAGCAGCAGTGGGGGCAGATGGCCCCCGCTGGCGAGCTCGACGTCAAACCCGTGGTCGCGCTTAGTGAAATTCCCGTAGATCACAGTGCAGAACCGGTCAGGCTGGCCACCGAACTTCTGACCGAGCACGGAGTGCAGATTGTGCAGCACTTGCACGGGATCATCGTCGGATACCGCCGCGGAACGCAGGACATACCTGGTCAGTCCGGTTACTACGGCGGCATCAACCCCTTTGCCCGCAACGTCGCCGAGAAAGAAGCCCCACTTGCTGCGGGACAGCGGGAAGAGGTCGTAGAAATCGCCGCCCACGTCATCGTCGGACGCGGGATAGTAGTAATCGGCGGCATCCAATCCGGCGGGGGGTGACAGCACCGGTGGCAGCAGTGAGCGTCGCAATGTCTCGGCAAATGCCAGGACGCGCCCATGCGCTGTCGCGGCCCGCCTTCGCTCTTCCAGGAGCTCCTGTTCATAGGCGCGGCGGTCGGCAGCATCCACTGCCGTGATCCGTAGCAATTCAGGTTGGCCGTCGGAGCCTGATTTGACGTTCGCGGTCAGAAACATGGGTAGCCGCGCGCCGGCGGCGGTCACGAGATCCAACGTCACTCCCTTGAGCTCGCCGCGCATACGTAGCACTGGCCCAAAATGGGTGTCGTAGTGGATCTGTCCTCCGGCGGTGAGTAGCGTGCTAAACAACCTGCCCTGCAATGTATTTGGTTCATAGCCCAACCATCGGGCCAAGGTGGCGTTGACACGGAGGATTCGGCCGTCGGGTTGCGCGATCACGTGGCCGCAGGGACCGTTGTCCCAGCAGTCCTCCAGGCTGAGCTCGGTCACGCCGATCGAACGAAGGTCGAGATCGCCGACGCGGTGGCGTCGGGGGCGCTCACCTGCGGGCAGTGGCCAGTTGCGTCCAGGGTGATCAGTTGACTGCCGGGGACGTGCTCATGGACGTACGCGCCGACCTCGCGCGGCGCGATCGCGTCCTCTGCACATTCGATGACCAACGTGGGCACCGCTATGCGTGCGAGGTCGGCGCGGTTGTCTGACAAGAAGGTGGTACGGGCGAAGACGCGGGCGTGGGCAGGGTTGTTGCGGCAGAACGTCTCGGTCAATTCGTCCTGCAAATCCGGGCGGTCGGGCGTGCCCATGATGACGGGCGCCATTGCATGCGACCAGCCCAGGTAATTGAGTTCCAGGGATTCGAGGAGTTCGTCAACGTCGGACGGCGAAAACCCGCCGCGATAGTCGCCGTCGTCGATATAGCGCGGCGACGGTGTCAACATGACCAGCTTCGCGAACCGGCTGGGCTCGTCGATGACCGCCAGCGCACCGATCATCGCCCCGACCGAATGACCGACGAACGCTACGTTGCGCAGGTCGAGCTCACGCACAATATCTACGACGTCGGCGGCGTATCCGGTGAGCGACGAATATTTCTGTGCGTCCCAGGAAGCGGGGTCCGATGCGCCGCAACCGACGTGATCGATAAGCATCAGCCGAAAATCCCTTTTCAGACGTTCGCCGACACGGCGCCAGAGCTGCTGATCGCAGCCGAAGCCATGCGCAAGTACGATCAGCGGCCCGTCTGCTGCGCCAATAATCTGGATATTGTTCCTGGCGTAGACGTCCACGGTGCCCCCTTAGGCCGCTATTACCTCAACCCCAGAACCGGGCTCTCTTCCAACTCTTTTGGTCGCCCTGCACGTCGGTCCCCTCGCCCGCCGCGTAGCTAAACGACCCCTTGACGCCACCGCGGATGATGTCGAGCGTGCCGTCGCCGTGTTTAACGTAGGCATCACCGAACCGCATATAGATTTCGCTTGTTCCATCTCGGAGTGTCACGGTGACTGTCATGGTTGAAACCTCCTGATGCGCGGCAGAACGCCGACAGTGCTCGCCTTTGATGAATGCATGGAGTTAAGACCGGTCGGCCGTGAGGAGCTACTCGCAGCGCAGTCCGAACTAAAATCATTGCCGCACAGTCGATGTAGTGGTCATGGCCGTGCCCGTCGCCCCGCGAGGATCCGACGTGCCAGCCCCAAATACGCGCCAGCGACCACCTGCCAGGCCATCTCAGGCGCCATTCGGCGCGCCTCCGCCGCCATCGCACCGGCGAGGCGCGGTTCAGTCAACACGCGCCGGAGGGCCGACACCAGCGCATCCGGGTCGTCGTGGGCGACGACGATGCCGGCACCAGTGGCCAGCAATTCGACGGCATGCGGGAACGCTGTTGCCACAATGGGCCGGCCGCTCGCGACGGCGTCGACCAAGGCACCAGAAGTGATTTGATCGGTCGCGTCATACGGCAGGACGACGGCGGCCGCGGACTGGATGAGTGCAGTCAGCGTCGCAACGTTGTGGTAGCGCGTATCGAAGCTAACCGAATCCGCGATCCCGCTACGCCGCACCTGTTCTATCAGGCCGTCACGGTAAGCCTCGCCGTCCTCGGCCAGCACCTTTGGGTGCGTCGGGCCCGCGACCAGATATCGCGGCCGGCCGGGCACATCACGAAGCGACGCCATCGCGTCGATCACCCGCTCGATGCCCTTGCCTGGGCCCAGCAGGCCCCACGTCAACAGGGTCGGTCGACCACCCCGCATGCAGGACCCCGTCGGCACGATCGCCCCGTGTGGGATGGTGGCGACTTTGCGGCGGTCGATCTCAAAGCCATGGACAAGCCGCTCCCTGGCTGCAGCGGACATCACGATCACCTGGTCTGCCCGCGCCCCAATTGCCTCGAATACGCAACGCTGTTGTCGCGTAGGGCTTTTGGGCACGGTGTGGTAGATCACGATCGAAGGGATGCGGAGCCCCTCGATGATGCCCACTACCTCGTCTCCGTCGACGCCGCCATAGACGCCGTCCTGATAGTTGATGATCGCAACGTCGCCCTGGTTCAACAATTCAACGCATGCTGCGACGGATGCTGGTGAGCCGTTGATTAGCTCTCCGATCACGCGGGCGCTCGAGGACGGCGATCCATCGGACACTCGCACGACGCTGACATCGGCGCCTTGGACGGTCAACGAATGGGCAAGCGCGGCGCTGAATCTCGCCAGCGCGCACCATGTCGGTGGATACGTACTCAGAATGCCGAAACTGGGACGGTCAGCAGACTCGCGATCTGCGACGCCACGCATCGACGGTCGAAAAGTAGATAAGGTGCTCAAAGAGATCCCAACTGCGGTGGTCACCGGCATTTCCGGCGTGAGCGGTTGCTCGGTGCGGTCAGCGGCTAACGGCTGACTCATCCCGGGATAGCTGGGTTTCGATCTATTTGAGGATACACCGCGAGTAGATTCGTCACCTGGTCGCAACGAGATGGCCTCGAACCGGCGGTATCTTGTTCGGCACCCACGGCGCCCACCGGTACCGGCTAGATCCCGGAATGGCGTCCGCCCGACCCATATCATGCGGTCACGGACTTTCTTGAGCTGCTGCTGCGATGCTGTGGTTCGATCCCACGAGCGGGCCGTGTTCGTTGGTGCGTAATAGATTTCGTCAACGCCGTTTTCTTACTCGGCGTGGGTGTCCCCTTGCCTCGTTGACCCACTCTGTTTCGATCCGGCCGATCTCAAGCGACAACCGCATCACCGTCGGGTTATCGCAATTGACTTCGTGAGCAGTGCGGAATTTCGCCGCTTCACCGGTAGTGGGCAGGTGCGGTCGCAAACCCTCGAACCACTCGTCACCGACCGCATTGGGCGCATCTTTATCGCGCGGTCCGGCCTCCCACTGGCGGTAGACGTCCCGTGCCTCTGCCAAGCCGGCCCGCCAGCACTTCACCGCGTCGTGGCGCTGCGACTGCAGGTTGACGTTCATCTGATGCTTGTGGCCAGTCTTTGCCAAGGTCCCCGGCAAATACGTGTCTGCTACTGACTTCATGATGCCCGTCACGCCCACGGCCGAAGCACCGATGATCGTTCCAGCCAGGCCCATCATCATGCCGTCCATTCGCGTGATTGTTTCATGAGGCTCGATGGGCGTGAATTGGGCGATCGCCGTGGCCGGGTTCCATGACGGACTGACAGCGCCTATCGAGATCAGTTAGGTTGCACCACAGCGGATGTCGCCCGTTAGCTTGGGTCAGCGGTCGTCCGGCTTGCCGCTAAAGCAGGCGCGCGATCGGGCGGGTAGAGATAGTAGAGCACCGCGGCGGTGACCATCCCGTATCCGATATGCGGGATGAGGTCGCTGATCCAGCCGACGACGCCCCAGGTGAGCGGATTGGTCACACCGAGTACGGTCATCGGTCCGTTGGTGCCGATGAGCGCCAGGGCGGCGGCGACTACTACCCCGACCACTAGCTTGGGCCGCCAACCCAGGGCGTAAGCGAGCCCGAGAATCAGCCCCATGCCGATGCCGGCGGCGTACCCCGTGAGTGCGCCGAGACCCGAGAGTCGGTTGGCTAGGGTGTCGCCGCTGCCGGGAACGCTGAGGCCGAACAGGCCCGCGAGGGCTTCGACTGTCCGATCCGGTGTTGTGCTCGCCGGCCGACCGCGTAACGCAATGTCCAGGTAGCCAATCACGTTGAGAGCAGTGGTGCCTGCGGCGCCGGCACACGCGCCGATCAGTAGTCCCGGCCAAAGTTGAGATACCTGAACGGTTCTCATCCGTCCGCCTCACATGAGTTGTCGCGGTTTGCGGTGTTTGTGCCAGGTTAGTCCGCAGATAGCTGCGCTTTCGTCGCTCGTGTCAGATCGTCGGCAAGGACCTCTGGCTCGCCGGCGAGCAAGCCGTCCAAGGCAAGTCGCGCGACGACGGCGGGATCGCTCTTTTGATCGGCAGGCGCGAACGCGGCCATGTCGGTGTCCATGTAGCCAACATGCACGGCGGTGACGGTGATGCCGCGAGGCGCCAATTCCTGCCTGATTGCGTCGGTCATGGCCCACCCGGCCGCCTTGGCCGCCGAATAGGCGCCCGAACCCGGAGCATGCAGCCAGGACAACACTGACAGCATGTTGAGGATCGCTCCCCCGTCGTTGTTTTCGATGATGGGGACGAAGGTGCGGATGACGTTCAGCGTGCCGAAGTAGTGCGTCTCCATCTCCAGGCGGATGTCCTCGATCGGCCCAGACAGCAGGCCCGCGCGGGTCGAGGAACCCGCATTGTTGACGAGTACGTTCACATCGCGGGCCGCCTCGGCGGCACGCTGCACCAAGGATGGGTCGGTGATGTCGAGTTCGATGCGTTCGACGCCCGATACGTCAATCGTGTCGGGTCGGCGCGCGGCGGCGTAAACCTTTGCTCCCCGCTCGACGAGTTGGGCTGCGAATCGCTTCCCTAGCCCGCGGTTAGCGCCGGTGACCAAAGCGGTGATCTGCGTGGTGTTCATTGTGGATTCCTGTCGGGCGAGTAGTCGAGAACCGGACTCTCATGCATGATTTCGCAGGAAACGCAGCGAAGCTAGTGTGCGTGACGGAAGTATGTCGGCGTCGGAGGCGGCCTTCGCAAGCGACTTAACGCGCCAATCGTTTAATCGCTCCGCTGATCTGATTCGTGTCTAAAGATCACGGTCGCGCCCCTCAGTCCTCCTCTCGCCCGGCATCTGGGGCATTAGATCCCGTCGCCGACGACCCTAGGCCAGGCGGCACACAAGGAGGCATGGACACACCCGCGCGTCATCTGCTCCGGGTTGCGACGACTTCAAGACAGGGCCACAGACGTGGCGTGTCCATGACGAGTCCACTGCTCACGCGATGCGTTCGATGGTCGCTAGCTGCGACGCGAGGTGTTCGCGGGCGGTTTCGGCGTCGTAGTGAGCCTGCATGTTGATCCAGAACATGTCGCTCAGTCCAAGCGCGCGTGAGAGTCGCAGTGCGGTGTCAGCGCTGATGCCGCGCTTGCCGTGCACGATCTCGTTGATACGGCGGGGCGGCACGTCGATCGCTTTGGCAATCCGGTACTGCGAGATCCCCATTGGCTCGAGGAACTCCGTGAGAAGGATCTCGCCTGGGTGGGTGGGTGCGAAGTCGGCCATCGGTTTCTCCTCTCTAGTGGTAGTCAACTAGCTCGACGTTCCCGGCGCCGGCGGTACTCCAGATGAAGCAGATCCGCCACTGGTCATTGACGCGGACGCTGTACTGGCCGGCGCGATTGCCGCTCAACTTCTCCAGACGGTTGCCCGGCGGCACCCGTAGGTCGTTGATGCTCTCAGCAGCATTGATGAGAACAAGCTTGTTGTAGGTGAGTCTGCTCAGCTCCGGGCTAAGCCTCTTGACATAGCGGCGCTGCCAGATCGACTCGGTGTCCTTATCCCGGAAGGAGCGGATCACTTGCCAATAATAACGCAGTGCGTTATTAACGCCAAGCGTTATGAACCTGAGCCCGGACGACGAAATAGTACGATGGTGGCGCGCGATGGCGGTGAGGCCACGGCGGGAGGCTTGTGCCTGGGATAGTGGCTACCCAGCAGACGGCGTCGACCACACCTTGTCGACGCTGATCTTCAACCGCGTGCTGAACGCGGCGAGATACTCGTCGCCCATGCCGATGCTGACGGCGTAATCGTGGTACTTGGTCTGATATTGCTCGTCCGCGAGCGAATCGGCCCCGACCGCGTCCACCCTGGCCACACCGGCGACCACGACGGTCCCCCTACCGTTGCCATCGGAATCCAAATTCATGCTGACCTGCGGGCGGGCCTTGATGTGCGCGATCTTCGCGGCGTTCGGCATCGAATACACGGTCACCTCCTTGCCGTCGAAGAAGAACCACACGAGTCGGGGTACCGGCTGGCCGGATTTCGCCACGGTGGTCAACCACCCGTAGCGATCCGATTCGAGCCTGCGAGAAACCTCTTGTGTCAGTTCGACTGTCATGATCGCGAATGTAGTCCGAACCAGTACTGTTCGGTCCCGATCGTGGTGTCGTCGCCGTGACCGGTGTACACCACCGTCGAATCAACACCAGCGATGTTGACTCGGTCGAGTCCCGCGCGATGGTGGTGCTCCAGGCCTCGGCGGAGTAGGGCGTTAGCCGTTAGGCACGCTGCCCCGCGCGCCTGCCCCAGCAGGCGTGCAACAGTTCCCTCAGCACCCAGGTCGATGGGTCCGCGAAAGTGGCCACGATCCGCTCGTGCTCACGCTGCTGGACCTCGCTCGCCGCGCCCCCGCCAAGTGTGTTCATGACCTCCAGGGTCTCGGCAAACCACCGCCCCCAAGGGGAATCTCCACGAACCACTTCGGTGGAGGCCTCGTGTCGAATCTCCTCCAGACCGCAGCGCTCAAACAGCGCTGGCAGCTTCCGCCCGAACACCGGATCGTAGCCGCGCGAAATCCACCAGTCACCGTTCCGCCACGCGTCGTGGTAGATCTGATAACTCGGATGCGAGGGATCGACTGACCCAGGTGTGCCCCAGTCCGCGTCCTCGTCGATCAGCCAGCCACCCGGACGTAGGCACCGCGCCATTCGCGCTATTACCTTCTCCTGGCGGCCGACGAGGTGAAACAACAACAGGCGCGAGCACACAACGTCAAACGAGCCAGGACCTAGGAGTTCAAGCGGGTCCTCGAGGATGTTGTGTTGCACTACCTCAAGGTTCGGCAGATCCAACTGTTCGAGGTAACCGACGTCGACGTCGGTGGCCACCACGTGTCCGGAAGGGCCGACCCGCTGAGCCAGCCAGACCGCCATCGACCCACGGCCCGCACCGACCTCAAGACAACGCCAGCCGGGCTGAACCATGTCCCGGCGCCGTCGTGATAGCGGGTCGAAGATCTGCTCGAGGAGCGCCAGCCGAGCGTCCTCGGCAACCTCGCGACCAGCAGCAGCGAGGCGATACCCGATATTATGTTGCTCCGCCTGCCAGCTGGCGTGCTGATCAGCTCCAACCACGTGCCCTCCCGGTCGAGTCACCGCGAAGCTGGGTTCCGAACGCTAGATGCGGTGATCGTACGCGCTGCAGTTTGCTGCCATAGCGGTTTCCAAGCAGCGCGCGACCGGAGTCAGCCAGACAGGGTCTCGTCCAGAGCTCGCCCGCAAGGGGGAAGAACGACTGCCGCCGCGAATCTGCCGGTTTTTGCCGTCCCCACCTGCGCGTTTCTTGGCGTCAGGCTCCGGGAACAAACCTGCGGGCCATTCCTGCACGCGGTAGTGGGTCATCGGATCAGTCCGGTCTGGGGTAGTGGGTAGTTCAGGTCGGGGTTGAATACGGGACTGAACGGGTAGCGGCCCATCGGGTAGTAGGAGGCGGGCAGCAGGTGCAAGTCCACTAGCGCGGCCTCCGAGCCTTGGACGGTGCCGCGCAGCAAGTCGGTGCCGATGACGGGCCAATTGGGGAACTCAAGCAACGACGCGTGGGTGGGGATGTTGGCGTACTCGTCGGAGCCGTATCCCATGTCCACGAGCACCCGCAGATCCGGCTGGATCAGGTCGGCTACCGCGTCGCCGTATGGCTGCGGGACGGAGGCGGCGTATGGCGGGAGGCCCCTGCGGGTCGGATCGAGCAGCGGATCGAGCAGCGGCAAGTTTTGCGTCAGGACCATGGAGTAGGTCGTGTTTCCGGTGTAGCCGGGCGATGTCGGCAGTTGCTTCGCGGCCAGCGTCTCGCCCGAATAGTCCACATAGTCGTGCGGGCCGTAAAGGAATCCGGCTACCGCGTTGGCGTCGGCGATGAGGTTCAGCGGGTAGCGGGGGAAGTCCGCGACGCCGTCGTACTGGTTGGTGTAGATCGCGGTCTGGTAGGGGGAGTTCGGTGGGGTTGCGCCGTTGAACCCGACACCGAGGCCGGGGATGGTCAGGCCGTTGAACCGTTCGAACACCCCGCCGTCGGGATTGCCCGGATCGCCGGTCAAGACGAATTTGACCTGGCGGGTGCCGGGTGATCCGTTGGCCATCAGCCACCGGATTTCGTCACTGACCACAAGCGCGCCCTGCGATGTGCCCCAGACGTTGACCGTATGCCCTAGGGCGAGCTGGGTCAGGATCGCGTTGTTGAGGATCTGGGTGCCCAAGGCAGCGGACTGGTTCAGCGTCAAACTGCCCAACTGGGGCGTGAACGGCCAGAACTCCTCCGGGGTGGGCAGTAGGTATGGGCTGGGGGTGCCGGGGAAGTACACCCTGCCGATCTTGGCGAGCAACGCGGGTGGGAGAGCGGTGTACCCCGTGCCGAGCACCACCAGCGTGATCGGATTGGCGGTGCTGGGGATTTGTGTGACGGGGCTGGTTACTGCTGGTGAATTGAGTTGCTCGACGTCGGTTATGGCGCTGCGCAGCGCGTTCACGCTAGCGGCTTCCGTGGTTTGGTAGGACGACAGCGATGATGCAAGGATCGCTACGAACTGGCTGTGAAATGCCACCGCGTGCGCACTGAGTGCCTGATAGCCCTGACCGTAGGCGGAGAACATCGCCGCAATGGCCGCCGACACCTCATCTTCGGCTGCGGCCAGCACCCCCACGGTCTGGGTGGCCGCGGCCGCGTTAGCCGCGCCAATCGTCGAGCCAAGACTGGTCAAATCGGTGGCCGCTGTCCCCAGCACCTCCGGCAGCGCGATCACGAGCGACATCTCAGACCTCCCAACAGGTCATGACGACCTGTGACCAGCTCCACCCCTGGTCGCGGCTGGCTCGGCCATGCCGACGTGTCATTCGCTCTTCGTACTTATGTGCATGCTCAACCCGAAGCGCTGGCAGTCGCCGCGCGTAGCTTCCGCCCGCACGGGTCAAGCGCTGCCGACTGACGCACTCGCTCGTGCGTTCGGTGACACTTTTCGCGGTGACTGCAGCCGGTCAGACCATCTCGGGCACACGCAGGTGTGCAATCGCCAACTCGAAGTCGCACTCGTCGAGCACCTCTGCGTGTGCTTCCTGACTGCCCGTAGCTCTGATCCTGTCCAACTGGTCCTTGTTCCGCTCCATCGCTTCGACGCTGTCGAAGGTCGCCGAGGCCACGCCACGACCGGATGCTCGGTCGACTAGCAGGCTGCCACTGCAGAAACCCTCCAGCTCCTCGAGGGCGGGCAGGAGCGTCATCTTGTAGAAGTCGATGCCTCGGTCGATCTCGTCCGCGCCGACCTTGACCCAGGTGGCTCGGACACAGGCGCCCTCACTCGCGCGGTGCTCGCGATGCATCGCAGCGATCTCCCATTCCTCGACCTGCCTGCTACCACCCAAAAGCTCGGCGGCCCGGTCACGAATCGGCCGAATGGACTCCTCGCTTGCGCGCATCGCTTCCTCGGATTCCCAGGAGCTGGTGACAATGCAGCGGCCGGACGTTCGGTCGACCAACAGAGACAAGCCAACGCACCCGTCGATGCCCTCGAGCGCGGGCATCGCGCTGTCGCGCGTATGGGCGATACCGGCGTCAATGGACGAGGGCTGCCCCTGGATGGTGGTGCTTCGTGCATACATGATCTGCCTCCGTTGTAGGTGGGGCAGCGTCTCGACGGCGCCGCCGGACTACTTCATCGTCCTCCAACGGGCAAGGCATGGCAATGGGTGGCGGGTGTAGCCTGACGGCAATTCTGATTAGCTGAAACCCATTGCGCGCCCGAACAATACGTGGTTCATAAACACGCGACTAATGAGTTCTGAGCTCCGGCAGCACTAGCGCGCTGTCTGCGAACTAAGTGCGCGCGAAATCGAGTGACTCCTAAGTACAACTAACCACCGATAGACCGGGCCGAGCGAGCCGGTGGCCCACAACACAGCCAGCGCGACCAGGATCGCGACGACCACCCCAGCGCTACATTGCGCACCTTCGCCATAGCCCGACAGTAGTTCGACTCACCGACAAGTCACGCCCACGTGCCAGGCAGCGCGGGTCTGCTGTGACGAAGCCTCCCCCGCAGCGTGGAGGTTTTGTGGAAGGCGAAGGTGGTCGGGTGACACTTTTCGCGGTGTTGTGACAATCTGTGACAATTTGCCGCGGTACCGAACATTTATGCAAACGCCGCCGAAGCCATATACGCAGTTCAAAGGACATTTTCTCCGGCGGGCTGACAGGATTTGAACCTGCGACCACTTGACCCCAGTAAATTGCGGTAGCACGTTTTGCCAGGTCACGCGGGGCTGCGGTCTTTCGGTGGCCGCGTATGACGTTCATAGGCGCGCAGTTCGTTCACTATCGCGCACAGCGTGTGGTCCCAAAGTGGTCCCCAAACCCGACGCACTGGAGCACCCGCCACTGCTGCCTTGTGTGGGGCATGGTGGGGTGCTGTCCCCACGGTATGTCGACACTCCGATCCGATGCCGAATCTTGTTGTGCCGGTTTCGGTTGGCATATCACAGCCGGTGCAGAATGCCTTGCCCTTTGACGTCACACGCTATCGTGTTTCCCTAGCAAAGCTGCGCTGTGGCAATAGTCTGAATGCGAGAACCCTGTGGCCAAGCCGCACAGCCGCCCGTCGAATCTCGTCGTGGTCTTGCCGGTCAAGAAGTGGACGTGCACGTCATGCGGGGGCACCGGTGACCTGCTGAAAATGGAAGATGGCGGCCCGCTGTGCGTTGACTGCGCGTCCCTCGGTCACCTCGTCTTCCTACCGTCGGGGGATGCGGCGCTGACTAGGCGGGCAATGAGAATCAGCGGGCTTTCGGCGGTGGTTGTGCGGTGGAGCCGCACGCGCAAGCGCTATGAGCGCCAAGGGATCCTGGCCGAGGCGGAGGCGATCGAGGGTGCCGAACAGGAGTGTCTATCCGACGCTGAGGCCCGCGCCCGCCGCCAGGAGCGGGACAAGGCGCGGCGTGCCTCGGACGACGTGCGGTTCCAGACCGAGTTCGCCGCCGCAATCCGCAACCTGTTCCCGGGCTGTCCCCCCGACCGGGCCGAGGGGATGGCGCGTCACGCGGCAACGCGCAGCAGTGGCCGGATCGGGCGACGTGCGGCCGCGCGGGCCCTTCACCCCGACGCTGTTCACCTCGCCGTTGCGGCATCGGTCCGGCACGTCGACACCGACTACGACGAGCTGCTGATGTCGGGCGTCGACCGGGCGACGGCCCGACGCCAGGTACGCCAACGTGTCGAGCACGTGTTGGACGCTTGGCGCGAAGGGATCGCAACGCCCGAGTCGGCCGACTAGTGATATGCAGTGCCACTCATTTTGCATGGATCGGCGAGGTTGCTACAAAATCCAACCGCAACGTGCTGCCGAGTTGAAAAAGTCTTCTGATCAACTGATCGCCGACGAAGCCGAAGTGGTCGCTTCAGCCAGCGAGAACCCCGCGAATGTCGGTGAGTGCGAAGTCGTCCCCTTTAAAGAGGAGAGGCTGGCCGCTGACCTTGGCGAGGGCGTAGGAGAAGCAGTCGCCATAGTTCAGGCCGGCCCGATGCCGTCCCTTGCCATACATGCGGTAGGCGACTCGTGCGGCATCCGCTTGGTCGGAATCGACGCCAACAAGGTCAACTGCGGCGCGATGCAGCCACAGATCTAACTCACGTCCTCCCGGTTCACCGAGGCGCGTTTCGATCACGATGGCGGTCTCCAGGTACGACGCGGTCGACATCAGCCGAACATGGTCTGCTTCCACAGCTGTCTCGAACCGTTCGGCCTCAGGCTCATTGTTGAGCATCGCGACCAGCGCAGATGTGTCGATGACCATCAGGCAGGCAGCCCGCGCTCGTCGTAGCCGAGAATGTCATCCCCCGTTCGGGTGTCGAGGACCGGCAAGGCTGCGCAGCGGCGGCGGATCGCAGCCAGCTCCTCGCGCAGCGGAATGGACCTAGTGCGCCCGGTCTGGCGGGCGAGTCGTTCCCGCAACGCGACCACGACTGCTTCTGTCAAAGTCTCGCCAGTCCGAGCTGCGAGTTCCCTGGCAAGCCGGTCCGCCTCGGGGTCCTTGATGCTCAAAGCCATGGTCGAGATTATATATCAATTGCTATATTCTAGACAAGCCTGGGATGGCACTTCACGAAGGAATCAGGACCGAGGCGGTCGGACAATGGCGCCAGGGAAAACTGTCTCCGATTCGCAGTGCATAGCGTGCGCTACGTGCACCAGCGCGCATATCGTGCGCCCAACGCACGCCGACGGACGGGCAAGTGCGCTCCGGCACCGTGATGGGACCGGCCTGGTCCCAAGACAAGCACCATAGGCAACAAACAATACGGGCCAGAGCACGCCATCACCCCAGCTCAGAGCCTATATTCCTGCGTCGGGCTGACAGGATTTGAACCTGCGACCACTTGACCCCCAGTCAAGTGCGCTACCAAACTGCGCCACAGCCCGCGCGCCGATGAGTACACCGGCAGCAGGTCGACAGCCTACCGCAGGCGGGCCGTCACCCGGCCGCAGCCTTCCCTGCTTCGGCCGCCATGGTAGGACCGCGCTAGGACACCGGCAGTACGATCCCGGTGGCCGGGCCCAGGATGATCGGCTGGCCGCCGGGCGACTCGTAGCCGCCGGTGGGCCCGTAGATGCCGAAGATCGGGTCGGTCGGGCCCGCCCCGGCGAACATGTCGTTGATCCAGCCCGTGGACAAGGTATACACGGCCGCGGTGTTGCCGCCCGGGGAGAACTTCGTGACCAGCTGCGAGGCGAAGTCGATGACGGGTTTATCGCCCAGCATCGAGTCGACATGCGAGCCGTTGACCAGCTCGACCCCGACGAACTGCCCCGGGTACAGACTGACCAGTTCATTCGTGGTGACACCCTGAAGGTTCAACGCCTGGGGCGGCGCGGCCACCGTGTAGTCGGGGATGTTCAACGTCTTCAGGCTGGCTATCGCAGGCGCGAAGCTGCTGGCATTGGTCGCGACCCCGTCGAACATCACCACACCGAGAAGGTGGTTGTCGGCGGCGTTCGTCCCGAGGTCGGCGACGTAATCGCCACCGGCCGCCGTGGCGAGGCCGCCGCCGGCCGAGTGTCCCGAAATCACGAAACTTTTCGGCAGCGTGCCGTGGTAACCGGCCTGTTCCGCGCTGAGGTTCAACGCCGCCTCGTTGCCCAGGAACAACGAGCCGACGGCCTGCTGCATCTGCGTCCCGCTGATCCAGGCGCCGCCCGGCAACGGAAGCGACGACACGGTGGGGGTGACCACGATGCAATCGGTCCGCTCGGCCAGCTGAATCGCCAGAGGGCTGTAGTAACCACCCGTCGCCAGGAAGCCGTGCGACAGATAGATGACACCGCGGGCATCCACCGAACCGTTTGCCTGCGTCGGGAAATACCAGCGCGCCGGCGCCGCGTAGCCATTGGGACCGACCGCAAGGTTCAGGTAGGAGGTCCCCTCGCTGACCCCAGTCACCCCGCCGGGGGTCCCCGTGCCCTGGAATACACCGCCGCTGCCGCTCCCGAGGCTGCCGTGGAAAAAGCCGCGTAGCAGCCTGCCGCCCAGGCTGGGGCCGGTGGTTCCGGTGACGACAGGCCCGACAGCCTCTTTACCGAACAGCGGGTGCCCGATCAGGTAGGTGAAGGGGGAAAAGAAGCCCTTGTCGAAGAACTGTTGCTGCAGTCCCCGCACCAGTAGCGACACATTCGAGGCCTCGGAGGCCGCGTACGACGTCCCGGCACCGCCCAACGCGTGCGCGAACTGGGCATGAAACTGCGTCGCCCGCGCGCTCAACGCTTGAAACTCCTTGGCGTAGTTGCCAAAAAGGCTCGTGATGGCCGCCGACACCTCGTCGTCAGCGGCCGCAACAAGCCCCGCTGTCGAAGGCGCCGCCGCGGCGGTCGCCCCCTCAAGGGCCTCCCCGATCCCGGTCAAGTCCCCCGATACGGCGGCAAAAGCCTCGGGTACTGCGTTCACGTACGACGACATTGGCGGCTCCGATCCCCGTTGGTGCGACAACCTCAGGACAGCTACAGCATGCTACGTAGCTGCTTCGGGCAGAAGCCTTTTCGGCAAAAGCTAACCGAGGGAATCCAGTAAGCGCCAGGACTGCGCTGCGGTGGCTGGCACAGGCAACACGATCCCGGTCGCCGGGCCCAAGATGATGTCCTGGCCACCCGGGGATACATAGCCGCCGGTAGGTCCGTAGACACCGTATATCGGGTCGCTCGGGCCCGCGCCGACGTACATGTCATCGATCCAGCCCGTGGCCAGCGTGTACACGGCCGCCGTATTGCCGCCCGGGGAGAACTTCACAAGCAGCTGCCCGACGAAGTCCACGACGGGTTTGTCGCCCAGCATGGAATCGAGATGTGAGCCGTTGGCCAACTCGACCCCGACGAACTGTCCCGGGTACAGACTGACCAGTTGATTTGTGGTGACACCGTAGCCGTTCTCCAGCTGGGGCGGCGCGGCCACCGTGTAGTCGGGGATATTCAAGGTCTTGAGGTTGGCGATCGCAGCCGCGAAGGCCGAGTTGCTATTTGCAGCCCCGTCGAACATCACCACACCGAGGAGGTGGTTGCTCGCGGTGTTCGTCCCGAGGTCCGCGACGTAATCGCCGGCGGCGATCGTGGCCAGGCCGCCGCCGGCGGAATGTCCGGTCATGATGAAGTTTTGCGGCAGTGTGCCGTGGTAACCGGCCTGGTTCGCGCTGTTGGTCAACGCCGCCTCGTTGCCCAGGAACAACGATGCGACGGCCTGCTGCATCTGTGTGCCGTTCAGCCAGGCGCCGCCGGGCAACCAAATCGACGACACGGTGGGAGTGACCACGATGCTGTCGGTGCCCTCCGCGAGGGCGATAGCCAGATCGTTATACCAGCCGCCCGTTCCCGGGGAGCCGTGCTGCAGATAGATGACACCGCGGGCATCCACCGACCCGTTTGCCTGCGTCGGGAAATACCAGCGCGCCGGTGCGTCGTAGCCGTGCGGACCGACCGGAATCTCCAGGTAGGAGGTCCCCTCCCGGACCCCGGTCACCCCGTTGGGGCTCCCCGTTCCGGGAAACACGCCGCCGCTCGCCAGACCCGAGACTCCCATTGAAGAAGTCGGTGATCAGCCTGCCGCCCAGACCGGGGCCCGTGGTCCCGGTGACGACGGGGCCGACGGAAGCTTTGCCGAAGAGCGGTTGCCCGGTCAGGTAGATGAAGGGTGAAAAAATCCCTTTGTCGAAGAACTGTTGCTGCAGCCCCTTCACCAGCAGCGAGACGTTCGAGGCCTCCGCGGCGGCGTATCCAGCCGTGGCCGCGCTCAACGCGTGCGCGAACTGGGCATGAAACTGCGTCGCCCGCGCGCTGAGCGCCTGAAACGCTTGGGCGTAGTCGTCAAAAAAACTCGTGACGGCCGCCGACACCTCATCTTCGGCCGCAGCGGCGATCCTCGTCGTCGCGGGCGCCGCCGCGGCGGCGGCCTCTTCGATCGCCTCTGCTATCCCGCTCAAGTCCCCCGACGCCAAGGCAATTGCCTCGGGTGCTGCGATCACATACGACGACATCGCTACAGCATGCTACGCAGCCGCTTCGGGCGAAAGACCTAGCGGCGCTTGGGTCCCCGCTTCTCGCGCTCCCGCACGTTGATGCGGATCGGACTGCCCTCGAACCCGAATGTTTCACGCAACCGCCGCTCCAGAAAACGCCGATAGCCGGCCTCCAGGAAGCCACTCGTGAACAACACGAACGTCGGCGGCCGCGCGGCGGCCTGGGTGGCGAACAGGATGCGCGGCTGCTTACCGCCGCGCACCGGCGGCGGATTCGCCGCGACCACTTCTTTGATCCAGGCGTTCAGCGGGCCGGTTCCGATCCTGGAGTCCCATGAATCCAGCGCGCCCTCCATCGCGGGTACCAGCTTCTGCAGCGCCCGGCCCGTCTTGGCCGAGATGTTTACCCGCTGCGCCCAGCGCACCTGCACCAGTTCGCGATCGATCTCGCGGTCCAGCAGATCGCGCCGGTCCTCGTCGACAAGATCCCACTTATTGAATGCCAGCACCAGCGCCCGTCCGGCGTCGATCACCATCGACAGCACCCGCAGATCCTGTTCGGTCAGCGGCGCGGACGCATCGATCAGCACGACCACCACCTCAGCCGAATCGATGGCCCCATGCGTGCGCACCGAGGCGTAGAACTCGTGACCGCTGGCCTGACCCACCTTGCGCCGCAAGCCGGCGGTGTCGATGAAACGCCAGACCTTGCCGTCCAGCTCGATCAGCGAGTCCACCGGGTCCACCGTCGTACCGGCGATATCGTGCACCACCGATCGCTGATCACCGGCGAGCTTATTCAGCAACGAACTCTTGCCGACGTTGGGCTTACCGACGAGCGCTACCCGCCGTGGGCCGCCGCCGGCCGACATCACCTCGGACACCGTAGGCAGCTCGGCTAGCACGTCATCGAGTAAATCGGCTACGCCTCGGCCGTGCATCGCGCTGACCGCGTGCGGCTGGCCGAGTCCCAGCGACCACAATGCCGACGCGTCCGCCTCGCCCTTCTCGTTGTCAACCTTGTTGGCGGCCAAGAAGACTGGCTTACCCGCGCGGAGCAGGATCCGCGCCGCGGCCTCGTCGGCGGCGGTGGCGCCGACAGTCGAATCGACCACCAAGATCACCGCGTCCGCGGTGCGCATGGCCACCGACGCCTGCTCGGCGACCAGCTGCTGCAGGCCCTTGGCGTCGGGCTCCCATCCGCCGGTGTCCTGCACGACGAACCTGCGTCCCGTCCAGAGCGCGTCGTAGGAGACTCGGTCACGCGTGACGCCGGGGACGTCCTGCACCACCGCTTCACGTCGACCCAGGATGCGGTTGACCAACGTCGACTTGCCGACATTGGGCCGGCCCACCACCGCCACTACCGGTGCAGGCCCGAGCTCGGCGAGGTCATCGAGTTCCGAATCGCCGACTTCCCAATCGCTTTCATCGGCCCAGGTGCCGTCGTGGGTCATCGCACCGCCCCGTCCCGCTGCGCCACCAGCTCCAGTAGATGGGCGATCACGGCCTGCTCGGTCATGTCGCTGGTGTCGACGACCACCGCGTCCGAAGCCGCCCGCAACGGGGACACCGCGCGCGTGGAATCGAGATGATCGCGGCGACGCACGTCGGCCAACACCACCTCGTAGTCATCGGGCAAGCCTGCAGCGATGTTCTGGTCGTTGCGACGCCGAGCGCGGGTTTCGGCCGACGCGGTTAAGAAGATCTTCACCGGCGCGTCGGGCAACACCACGGTACCGATGTCGCGACCTTCCACGACGACGTTGCCGCCGTCGTTGGCCATGCGGCGCTGCAAATCGACCAGGCGCTCACGCACCGCGGGAACCGAGGACACCGCCGACACCGCGCGGGTGACGGCATCGCCGCGGATCTCGACCGAAACATCTTCTCCGGCAAGGTAGCAACGATCGCCCCGAGGGTCGGGGTCCACCGACATTTGCACCGCCGACGCGATCTGCGCGACGGCGTCGGCATCGGAAGGGTCGACACCGGCGCGCAGCACCGCCAGCGTCACCATCCGGTACATCGCCCCGGTGTCGAGGTAGCGGGCCCCCAGTTCTTGGGCCAATCCCCTTGAAACAGAGGACTTTCCGGTTCCTGCCGGCCCGTCGATGGCCACCACAATATTCACAGGCCCACCGCTTTGTACAGCTGCCCGACCTCGTCACGGCGCAAAGCCCGGATGCTGCCCGGCCGCTGCTCCCCCAGCGTCACCGCTCCGATATCGGTGCGCACCAGCGCTTCCACCGGATAACCCGCGGCTGCCAGCAGCCGACGCACGATGCGCTTGCGTCCTTCGTGCAAGGTCAACCGCACCAACGTTTTTCCCGGAATCGCGTCCACCACCGCGAAATCGTCGACGCGCGCAAGGCCGTCGTCCAGCTCGATCCCGGCCCGTAACTTCTTGCCCACCCCGCGTGGCACCGAACCGGTCACGGTCGCCAGGTAGGTCTTGGGCACCTCGTGGGAGGGATGCATCAGCCGGTGCGCCAGCTCCCCGTCGTTGGTCAACAGAATCAGCCCCTCGGTGTCGGCATCCAAGCGGCCCACATGGAAAAGATTCTTGTTGCCCCGGACCTTTCGCTCGATCAAGTCGCCGATACACGGGCGGCCGCGATCGTCGGACATGGTCGAGTGCATGCCGCGCGGCTTGTTCAGCGCCAGGTACACCTGCGAGTCGTCGATGACGACCCTGACCCCGTCGACGCGAATTACCGAGGCCTCCGGGTCAACCCGGGTGCCCAGCTCGGTCACCACCTGCCCGTCCACCTCGACGCGACCGTCGATGATCAACTTCTCGGCAGCACGCCGCGACGCAATCCCGGCCTGGGACAACACTTTTTGCAGACGAACCGGCTCGACCATCAATCCTGGTCCACGTCGAACGATATTGACTCGTCGCGCGCCTGGCCGCCCGCGAGTTTGATGAAACGTGGCTCGCTGTCCAGGGATTCGCTCAAGTCTTCGATTGTGTCGACGTCGGGCAGCAGCGGCGCGATGTCGGGGAGCTCGGTCAGCGAGGTCAATCCCAAACGCTCGAGGAACAGCTCGGTGGTGGCGAACGTCACCGCGCCACTGTCGTCGTCGGTGCCGGCCTCGGTGATCAGGCCGCGCGCCACCAGGGTGCGTATCACGGCATCCACGTTGACCCCGCGCACCGCGCTCACCCGCGCGCGCGTCACGGGCTGGCGGTAGGCGACCACCGCCAGCGTCTCCAGCGCGGCCCGGGTGAGTTTGGTGCGCGCGCCGTCGAGCAGCAGCTTCTCGACATAGGGCGCGAACCGGGCCCGGGTGTACATCCGCCAGCCCTCGCTGGTCTTCCGCAGGTCGATGCCGCTGTCGCGTGCGGTGAGCTCCTCGGCGAGCACTTCGAGCTTGGCGGCCACCCGGTACACGGGTTGCTCGACGGCCGAGGCCAGCGCCTCGACGGTCACTGGGGTGTCGACCACCAGGAGCAGCGCCTCGAGCACCGAGCCGAGCTCCTCGGGATCCAGCGGCGCGACCTCGGCGATATCCGGGATGCCGCCATCCACGTCGAGTTCGGTCAACTCGTCGGTCACAGTGCGCCGCTCCTCCTCATCGCTGCGCTCTGCATCGTCGCCGGCGCGCATCATTGGTCTCGCACTTCTACCAGGGCCTCGTTGGTCGGACGGTCCCCGGTCCACGAAACTTGGAGCACGCCAAGCGGCTCTAACTGCTCGAATGCTACCGCCCGGGACCGATACAGTTCGAGCAGCGCCAGGAAGCGCCCCACCACCTCGATCGAGGCCTGGCAGTCGGCGACCAGCTCCGAAAACGTGGCCCACTGACCGCTGCCCCGCGCCTCGAGGATCTCCAGCAGTCGTTTGGCCTGCTCGGGGACCGAGACCTGCAGCTCGTGCAGATGCCCGATGGACACCACCGGCACCGGGCGCGGGGTAAAGGCGACAGCGGCGATCTGCGCGAATGACTCGGCGTCGACGCCCAGCATCACTTCCGGGAGCAGGCTGGTGAACTGCTCCTCGAGTGCCACCGAACGCGGATAGCTGCGCAGCGCGTTGGCCTCCAGCTCGGCGAAAATTGATGCGACGTGCTTGAACGCGCGGTATTGCAGCAGTCGGGCGAACAGCAGGTCGCGCACCTCGAGCAGCGCCAGGTCTTCGTCGTCGTCGACCTGCCCGGCCGGCAGCAGCCGGGCGGCCTTGAGGTCGAGCAACGTCGCGGCGACCACCAAAAACGCCGTGGTCTCCTCCAGATCCAGCTGCGCGCCGATCTGGCGGGTGTAGGCGATGAAGTCGTCGGTGACCTGGTGCAGCGCCACCTCGGTGACGTCGAGGCGATGGGCGAAGATCAGCTGCAGCAGGAGGTCAAACGGCCCTTCGAAGTTCGTGAGGCGGACCTGAAAGCCGTTCTGCGCTGGCGCCTGACCATTCGCTGTGTCGTTCACGCGCCGAATCGGTCAATGAACTCGCGGGCCAGCGCGCGATACGCCTCGGCGCCCGCCGATTTGGGCGCCCAGGTCGTGATGGGTTCGCCCGCGACGGTGGTCTCTGGGAACCGGACGGTACGGGCAATCACGGTGTCGAACACCAGGTCCCCAAACCGCTCCACGACGCGGGCCATCACCTCGCGCGCGTTCACGGTACGGGGGTCGTACCGGGTGAGCAGGATGCCGCTGATTTCCAGCTTGGGGTTGAGCCGGTCGCGCACCTTGTCGACGGTGTCGGTCAGCAGTGCCAGCCCACGCAGCGAGAAAAACTCGCACTCGGTCGGGATGACCACACCGTCGGCGCAGGCCAGCCCGTTGACGGTGAGCAGGCCCAGCGACGGCTGGCAGTCGATCAGGACATAGTCGTAGCGGTCCAGCACCGGGTGCAGTGCCCGCGCCAGGGTCTGTTCCCGGCCGACCTCGTTGACTAGCTGGATCTCGGCGGCGGACAGGTCGATGTTGCTGGGCACCAGGTCCATGTGCGGGACCCGGGTGTGCAGCAGCACCTGTTCGATCGACGCCCGCGGTTCCACGAGCAGGTTGTGAATGGTCTGTTCGAGCTCGTAGTGCGGCACGCCCAGACCCGCCGACAGTGCACCCTGCGGGTCCATATCCACCAGTAGCACCCGCCGGCCGTACTCAGCGAGCGCGGCGCCCAGGTTGATCGTCGAGGTAGTTTTCCCGACCCCACCCTTCTGATTGCACATGGCGACGACCTTGGCCGGCCCGTGCGAGCTGCGCGGCTGCGGCTCCGGGATCGCCCGCGGCGGCCGTCCGGTCGGGCCGACCGGAACGTCGCCGTCGGGAAGGTCGGTCATTACCGGCCGGGTGTTCGGGAGATCAACATCGCAGGGAAGTCTAACGGGTTCGCGCGCTAAAGCCGGGCGACCCGCAGGCGATCTCACCAGCGAATACGGAATGTCGGACAGATCAGCGCACAACCCGTCGCAGCGTTAACATCAGTCACACCAGCAACATTGGCACGCACTATCGTGGGTGATTATGACTCTCAAGCGACGGATACCGGTGCTGCGGTGGTCGGTAGTGCGGTTGGTCCTCGGGAATCACAACTTCACCACCACCGGCCAGGTCGGCGATGGGCGCGAAGCGGCCGCGGTCGCCTACGTTCTGCAGAACGCCCGCGCGGGTGACATCGACGACGTGCTGGCCACTATCGACAAGTTCGCCTACGAGAAGTCGATCCTGGTCAATGTCGGCGACGAGAAGGGCCAGCTCCTCGACGGCGCGGTGCGGCGTGCCAATCCGAAGCTGGCACTGGAGTTGGGCACCTACTGTGGTTACGGAGCGTTGCGGATAGCCCGCGCCGCGCCGGACGCAAAGGTGTTCTCCGTCGAGCTCTCCGAAGCCAACGCCGCCAATGCCCGGCAGATCTGGGCTCATGCCGGCGTTGGTGATCGCGTGACGTGCGTCGTCGGCACCGTCGGCGACGGCGGGCGCACGTTGGACGTGTTGGCCGAGGAACATGGATTTACTTCTGGCGCAGTAGATTTCGTGTTCCTGGATCACGACAAGAACGCCTACGTGAATGACATGAAGAGCATCCTCGACCGGGGCTGGCTGCATCCGGGGTCGATCGTGGTCGCCGACAACGTCAGATTCCCTGGCGTGCCGAAATACCGCGCGTACATGCGCGAGCAGCAGGGCAAGCTGTGGAACACCGTGGAACACAAAACGCACGCCGAGTACCAGTCGATGGCGCCCGACCTGGTGCTGGAGTCCGATTACCGGGGCTAGATTTCCCCGCGAGCAGACGCAAAAGCACCTATTTCGTGCCGAAATCGGGTGCTTTTGCGTCTGCTCGCGCCAACTACTGCGCCCTGGGGTGCGCGCCTGCCCACACTTCGCGCAGGGCGTGCACGGTCACCAATGTGTAGATCTGCGTGGTTGTCACCGAAGCATGCCCAAGAAGCTCTTGTACGACCCGCACATCGGCGCCGCCCTCGAGCAGGTGCGTGGCAAAGGAGTGCCGCAGCATGTGCGGCGACACACCCGAGGTGATGCCGGCGCGCTCGGCCGCGTCCTGCAGAACCTGCCACGCGCTTTGCCGCGACAACCGGCCACCACGCGCATTGAGGAAGATGGCGGCGGTTCCCCGACCCCGGCGTGCCAGCTCGGACCGACCCCGCACCAGATAGGCGTCCAGCGCCTGCACCGCGGGCCGTCCCACCGGCACCAGCCGCTGCTTGCCGCCCTTGCCGCGCAGCAGCACCGACCTAGCCTGCGTGTCGATATCGTCGACGTCGAGTCCGACGGCTTCCGAGATCCGGGATCCGGTGGAGTACAGCATTTCCAGCAGCGCCCGGTTGCGCAGGGTGAGCGGCCCGTCGGCCGGACTGTCGCCGCCGGCACCCTCGAGCAGTGCCAAGACCTCGTCGATGGTCAGGCTCTTGGGTAGCCGACGGCCGGGCGTCGGCGGCCGTACGGCCCGCGCGACGTCCACTTCCGCCAAACCTTCGGCGGCGGCGAACCGATGCAAGCCGCGCACCGCGATCAGCGCCCGCGCCGCCGACACGGCCGACAGCGCCACCCTGCCGGCGTCGGGATCCCCGCGGCGGAGCGCCACCAGAAATTCGCTGACGTCGTCCTCACCGACCTTGGCCAAATCGTGAATTCCGCGGTCCAACAGATGCTGGGAGTAGCGGCTCAGGTCTCGGCGATAGGAGCTCAGCGTGTTGGCCGCGACGCCCCGCTCGATCGTCAGATGGTCGAGATAGCCCTGCAGCTGTGATTGCAGGGCAGCCGTCACCGCTCGGCCTTCCGTGCGGCGAACGCCGTCGGCTTGTCGGCCCATGGGCTGTCCACCGGGCGGGGCTGCGTGAAACCGGTGGTGATCGCGTGCGCGGCCAAGATACCTGCAACCGCAATGGCATTGACGATCTCGCCGCTAAGCACCTTATGGGCGGCTTCCTGCAGGGAATACCACTGCAATGTCATGTCGGCTTCTTCGTCGTGCGCCTCGGGACGGTCCACCGGGGTCAATTCGGTGGCCAGGTAGACGCGCACCGATTCGTCGCTGAAGCCGGGCGTCGAGTCGAGGTCTACGAGCACCCGCCAGCTGGCGGCTTGCAGACCCGCCTCCTCTTGCAGCTCCCTGGCCGCGGTGAGATGCGCAGCCTCCCCGTGGACGTCGAGCAGCCCGGCTGGCAGCTCCCACAGCCGGCGACCGAACGGGTGGCGATACTGATAGACCATCAGGATGTTGTCGTCGTCGTCCATCGCCACCACCGCGACGGCCCCGAAGTGCTCAACGACTTCCCTAGTGACCTCTTTACCTCCCGGCATCTGCACCTGATCGCGGCGTAGCGCGAAAATCTTTCCGGTGTACAGGGTTTCGGACGATGTCGTCTCGAAGACGTGCTCAGCCACGAGAGGCGGGTTCAGGTAGCGACCGCTCTTTCAGCTGGTTGCCGTTGGACGACTGCTCGGGAATCTCAACCGGCAGCAGCTCGCCCTTTTTGTAGTCGATCGCCGCCCCGACGAAGGCGACGAACAACGGGTGCGGCCGAGTGGGCCGGCTCTTCAGTTCGGGGTGCGCCTGGGTACCGACAATGAACGGGTGGACGTCCAGCGGGTACTCGACGAACTCCACCAGATGACCGTCGGGCGAGGTGCCGGAGACCTGCAGACCGCCTTCGGCGATCTTGTCGCGGTAGGCGTTGTTGACTTCATAGCGATGCCGGTGCCGCTCTGACACCTGCGTCGTCCCATAGGCTTGGGCCACAATGGAATCCGGCTTAAGTACCGCGGGGTAGGCACCCAGCCGCATGGAGCCGCCGAGATCGGCTTCGCCGGCCACGATGTGTTCTTGATCGGCCATCGTGGAGATCACCGGATGCGGTGTGGACGGATCGAATTCCGCTGAGTTGGCGTCGTCGAGTCCCACCGAGCGGGCGGCTTCGATCACGATGCACTGCAGTCCCAGGCACAACCCCAGAACCGGCAGCCCTCGCGCCCGCGCATGCCGGATGGCGCCGATCTTGCCCTCGATGCCGCGGATGCCGAACCCGCCCGGGATCAACACACCGTGCACGTCGCCCAGCGCCGCAACGGCGCCGCTGGGCGTCTCGCAGTCATCGGAGGCCACCCAGCACATCTCGACTTTCGCGGTGTGCTTGAACCCGCCGGCGCGCAGCGCCTCGCCGACCGACAGGTAGGCGTCGGACAGCTCAACATACTTGCCTACCAGAGCAATTCGCACGGTCTCATGCGGTTCGTGCACCCTGCGCAGCAGGTCGTCCCACTCAGTCCAGTCGACGTCGCGGAATGGCAGGTTAAGGCGGCGGACCACATAGGCGTCGAGCTCCTCGCGGTGCAACACCTTGGGGATGTCATAGATCGACGGCGCGTCCGGGGTGGAGATGACGCCGTCGATATCGACGTCGCACATCAGCGCGATCTTGTCCTTCAACGCTTCGGGAACGTCGCGGTCACAGCGCAGGATCAGCGCGTCCGGGGTGATTCCGATGCTGCGCAGCGCGGCCACCGAGTGCTGGGTGGGCTTGGTCTTGAGCTCGCCGGAGGGCGCCAGGTAGGGCACCAGCGACACGTGCAGGAAGAACACGTTCTCCCAACCCAGGTCGTGGCGCACTTGTCGGGCCGCCTCCAGAAAGGGCTGCGACTCGATATCGCCCACGGTGCCGCCGATCTCGGTGATCACGACATCGGGACGGTGGCCGTCGGCGTCAGGTTGGGCCATCGCCATGATCCGCCGTTTGATCTCGTCGGTGATGTGCGGGATGACCTGAACGGTGTCGCCGAGGTACTCGCCGCGTCGTTCCTTGGCGATGACCGTCGAATAGACTTGTCCGGTGGTGACATTCGCCGAGCCGGACAGATCGCGATCCAAGAACCGTTCGTAGTGACCGACGTCGAGGTCGGTCTCGGCGCCGTCCTCGGTGACGAAGACCTCGCCGTGCTGGAACGGGTTCATGGTTCCCGGGTCGACGTTGAGGTACGGGTCCAGTTTCTGCATCGTCACGTGCAGCCCGCGCGCAGTCAGTAACTGACCCAGGCTGCTGGCCGTCAGTCCCTTGCCGAGCGAGGATGCAACGCCACCGCTGACAAAGAGGTGCTTGGTGACGGATTGGTGGTGCTTTCGCACTGAGCGACCTCCGTGAAGACGGGCAGGGCATGGATTTGGGCCTGCCGACCCACGGAAACCCACCCTAACATCAGGCGCGCGACCGCGCCGAGAACACGCCCTACTGAGGAACTGTGATTGAGGTTGCGCCGTGTCCGGTCCCGTACTGACCCAGGTGGCCGCCGTTGATCAGATCGTGCAGGCCCAGGATCGCGGTGATCCGTCCGGGTGCGGTGTCGACGTCGTCGACGGTGCTGATCGCGGCTGCCATGGCGGCATCGGCGCGGGTCACCGCTACGGCGGCGCCCCCCGTTGCCGAACCGTCCCGGCCGGCGAGCAGGGTGCCGGAGCCGTGCGGGGCCAGTGCGGCGGAGAACCGGGCCACGCTGACGCCCTGGTTGCCGGCGTCCTGAGGTAGCGCGCCGCCGGTGACGACGATGGCGACGTTGGCCGCTCCGATGTGGTCGGAAGGTTGATAAGTGATGAAGCCGGTGTCGCGCAGCGCCGCCAGGACGGTGTCTCGCTGGACATCTTCGACCGCCGGCGTGGGGTTGGGGTTTATCAGCAGCGTGATACCGAGCAGGTCGCCGGCCTGTGAACCCTGGTCGATCAGCTTGGTGCTCAGCTGGGCGCCGGCGGGCAGGATCGACGAGTTCACCACGGTGCGCAGTTTCTCTGCCGAGTTGGCGTCGACGAACTCCTGGGTCAGCGACACCGTCCCGGTCACCGTGCCGCCGGCCTGGCCCACGACTTTCGACACGGCCGCGACGTCGTCGTCCTTCGCGTCCGGGGTGCGGAAGACGACAACCGTCTTGGCTCCCAGCGCGTCGTGCACGATCCGGCCGACCAGCTGGTTATCGAAATTGTTTGCTGCACTGAGCTTTTCGGTGAGGATATTCTTCTGGTCGTTGAGCCCGTTGATCTGCGTGTAGAGGTCGCGTTTCTCGTCACGCAAGCTGGACAACAAGGTGTCGGACAAGAAGCCTGAGCCCAGCACCACGCCCACGGCGAGCGCGAGGAAGACGGCGGCCAGTGAAAACGCGTGTTGGCGTAACGAGATCATGAGAAACCACCGTCCTGGAGAAAATTAACTGACCAAGTGCTGCACCCACAGGGAGAAGCGGTTCCAGTATTCGACGACCCAGTGCAGGACCGCGGTGTCGGTGCGTGACACCCACAGCGCCACGATCACGGCGATCAGCATGGTGAGCGCCAACAGCGCGATGGCGCCCGCGGAGATGTGGTTGCGGTAAAGGGTGGCGACCGCCTTGGAGTCCACCAGCTTCTCGCCCACCCGCAGCCTGGTGAGGAAAGTCGACGGGTTGCTTTGCGTGCGCGTCCGGTCGAAGAACGTCTCGATGTTGGCGGTGTGGCCGGCGGTGACCAGTAGGGCCGCTCCGTGATGATCGGCCAGCAACAGAGCCAGGTCCATCGCCGAGCCCGCGGCCGGGAATGTCATCGCCCCGACGCCGAGGTCCTGAATGCGTTCCAAGCCTGGCGCGTGGCCGTCGGCATCGGCGGGCAATACCACGTGGGCGCCGCACTTGAGGGCGTCGGTGCTGATCTTGTCGGGGTCGCCGACGATCAGTTGGGGCCGATAACCCGCCTTGCGAAGAACGTCGGCGCCGCTGCCGACGCCGACGAGCACCGGTTGGTACTCCTTGATGAACGGCTTGAGGGATTTGAGATCGTCGACGGCGCTGAACTCCTCACCGACCAGCAGCACATGCCGACGGCGCATGTCGAGATCGACGTCGGGGATGCCGATGCCGTCGATCAGCAGCGGGCTTTCGCTCTTGATGAACTCGATTGTGTTGCCGGCGAACGCCTCCAGGTGCGCGGCCAGGCCGCTCTTGGCCTCGCGCATCAGGTCGGCGATGTCGTGGTCGGTGCGCTCGGTGCCGCGGATCAGCCGGCGGTCACCGGAGTACACCCCGCCTTCGTGCAGGCGGATCTTGGAGCCGTCCTTGATCTTCTTGAAGACGTCGGGCCCGGTCTCGTCAATGAGGGTGACCCCGTTGTTGACCAGCACCTCGGGGCCCATGTTCGGGTAGCGACCCGACACCGACGGCGATGCGTTGACGACGGCGGCGATGTCGGCTTCTACCAGCGCATCGGCGGTGATGCGGTCCAGATCCAAGATGTCGAGCACCACGATGTCGCCGGGGCAGACCCTGCGCAGCAATCGGTCGATGTTCCGGTCGACCCTGGCAGTGCCGGTGAGGCCCGGCCGGGTGGTGGTTCGGGAGAGCAGCCCTGACATCTTCATGCGGCGATTCTGTCGGTGAAGCGCGGTTGCGGCGAGGAGGCGCGCCGTAACATCCGTCACAGAAGTTACCTAGAGTCACATCCGTAACAGCTGGGTATCGTTGTCGTCACTGTTATCGATACCGTCGGACTGCAGATACTGTTGACATCTAAATACCGTCGGTATCTAATGGGCTCCCATGGCGGTAAGGCTGCGGCGAGCGGAACAGGTGGAGCGCAACCGTGAGGCGGTGCTCGAGGCGGCGCGGCACGTATTCATTCAGCGGGGCTACGCCGGCGCCAGCCTGGAATCGATCGCCGACGAGGCGGGATTCTCCAAGGGCGTTGTCTATTCGCAGTTCGGCAGCAAACCGGACCTGTTCATGGCACTGCTGGAGCGCCGGATTGACGAACGCGCCGCCCATAACGAGCGGATCGTCGCGCAATCTGTGGGTCGCGATGCCTTGCGCGAACTCATCCAGGCGGCGAACCGGTATGCCGGGGGTTCGGGTTGGCCGTATCTGCTCACCGAGTTCCGGGCGCTGGCCATGCGCGATCCTGAGCTCAATCGCCGCTATGCCGAAGCCCATTCACGCTCGGTGGAGAGTCTCGCCTCTGCACTGGGCCGAGTCTATGAGGGCGCCGGCGTCGACCCGACCGTGCCGGTCCGGTCACTTGCCGAGTTCTTCCTGGGTGCCGTCGCCGGCATCGCACTGGAGCGTGCCGCTAACCCGAATGCCTTGCCCGACAGCGATCTTGCGGAGTTGACCGTGCGTGCGGTGGGCCTGTGATGAGGAGGTCTGCGAACATGACTACGACCACCGCATGGGATCGCTTTCGCGACGACGTCCGAACCGCGACGGTGGCCGGCGCCGTCGAACAGCTCGAGCGGCTGACATGGGATTCCGAGCGGATCCATCAGGCGCAGCGCGACGGTCTGCGCACGCTGTTACACCATGCCGCCGAGCACTCGCCGTTCCACCGGCGCCGCCTTGCCGGCATCGACCTGAGCACTGTCGAGCCGGGCGACCTGTCGGCATTACCGGTGATGACCAAGTCCGACATGATGGACGATCTCGATGATGTATTCACCGACCGGCGACTGTGCCGCCGCGACGTCGAGGCGGCTCTGACTGTTACCGGCGCCCAACCCGTTCCGATTCTCGGCGATTACGTGGCGCTCGCCTCCGGTGGCTGCTCCGGACGGCGCGGGCTGTTCGTCTTCGACCGGGCGGCGATGACGTCGTATTTCGCCGCCCTCGCACGACTCCCCTTCGCAGCCCCGCCGGCACCGGGTGCGCTTCACATCGCCCTGGTCGCCGCCCCATCAGCCGTGCACGCCACCGGATTCGGTGCGGCGCTGACATCCAGTGAAGGCTGGCCCGCCCGCTTCGAGTTGGTACCCGCGACCCTTCCGCTCGCCGACATCGTGAAGCGGCTCAACACAATGCAACCGTTCATGCTCGCCGGGTACGCCTCCATGCTGGCGCGGCTCGCCCACGAGGCCCGCGACGCACGATTGCAGATCAGTCCCGCCCTGGTAACCCCCACCAGTGAGACGCTGCTGCCCGAGATGCGCGCCGTCATGAGTGAAGCCTTCGGCGTACCTGTCGTCGACGGCTTCGCCTGCACCGAAGGCTTGACCGGCAAGGCCACTCCCGACGACGACGTCCTCGTCTTCAATACCGACATGTGCATCGTCGAGCTCGTCGATGCGGCCAATCGTCCAGTGGCGCCGGGCGTCCCGTCGGACAAGGTGCTGGTGACGAATCTGTATAACCTGACCCAGCCGCTCATCCGCTACGAGCTCAACGACGTGTTCGTGCGTCAGCCAGATGCTGCCGTCGATGGGTATCTCCGGGCGCGGGTGCGGGGGCGCAGTGATGACGTGCTGCGCTACTCCGGCGCGGACGTCCATCCGATCGTGATTCGGTCGGTCATGATCCGATCGTCCGACGTCATCGACTATCAGGTTCATCAAACCCCAAGCGGGATAGACGTCTTCGTGGTTGCCGCCGACGGTCTGGACGTCGACGAGCTGACCGTGCAGCTGCGACAGGCACTGGCTGGTGCCGGATTGGATCGCGCGCAGGTCGCCGTCAAATGTGTTGATCGGCTCGAGCGGAATTCGGGCAGCGGGAAGCTGCGTCGCTTTGTCCCGCTTCCCGCCGGCTAGCGAAGGTGCGCAGTTGTACGGGTTTTGCGGCGTGTCAACGTACAAACACGCACGCTCGCGGTAGTTAGGACTCGCGGTAGTTAGATCTCGTCGTTCTGGGCGGCGTCGAGGAGTTCGCGGGCGTGCGCGCGGCCGCTGTCGGATTCGCCGAGGCCGGCGAGCATCCGGGCCAGCTCGGCCACCCGGTCGTCGCTGGTCAGTCGCCGCACCCCGCTGGCACCGCCCGTGCCGGTGCTGTGCACGGTTAGGTGCACATCGGCGTACGCGGCGACCTGCGGGAGATGCGTGACCACGATGACCTGATGGGTGCGGGCAAGTTTCGCCAGCCGGCGTCCGATCTGCACCGCCGCCCAGCCTCCGACACCCGCATCGACCTCGTCGAAAACCATCGTGGTACCGGTCGCTGACGCGGCGAGCACCACTTCCAGCGCCAGCATCACCCGCGACAGCTCTCCCCCGGACGCACTCTTGGCCAACGGCAACACCGTCATGCCGCGATGTGCCGCGAAGCCGAACTCAACCTGGTCCACGCCGTCAGCGCCGGCCCGCGCCACCTCTCCCGACGGCAAGGTCAGCGCCGAATCGTCTTGGCCGGAAAGGTCAGTGGTCACCCCGATGGTGAATTCGGCATCGCCCATCGCCAGCCCGGCCAGCTCTGCGGTTACCTCTTTGGCCAACTTCTTGGCCGCTTTGCGCCGGATTTTGCTGAGATCGACTGCGGCTTGGACTAATTCATGTTCAATTTCACTGGCACGACGTTCCAGCGCTGCCAGTCCCTCTTCGGAAACGTCGAGTTGCGCCAGCCGGTCCCGAGATTCCTGCGCCCACCGCAGCACCCCGTCGATGTCGGCGGCGTACTTACGGGTGAGCGTTCGCAATTGGGCTTGCCGGGCCAATTTGGCGTCCAGCGCGCTGGCATCGGTCGGCAGCGCAGCCAGGTAGTCGCCGAGTTCGCGGCCCGCGTCGGCCACCACCGTGAGCGCCTCGCCGATTTGTTCGGCCAACGCCTGCAGCGTGGCGTCCTCCGTCGATACCAGTGCGGCCCTTGCCCGCCCGAGGCCACCGGTTGCGCCATTGCTGGACATGTCGTCGAGGTCGCCGGTCAACGCGGCGCGGGCTGCTGCCGCCGCCTCGCGCAACGTGTCCAGTTCGGAAAGTCGAACGATGTCGGCGACCAACGTGTCGTCTTCGCCGGGTTGCGGGCCGACGGCGTCAATCTCGTTGAGCGCGAACTGCAGCCGATCCGCCTCCTGCGCGAGTTCGCGGGTCCGGTTGCGCCGGTCGACCAGGTCGCGCCGCGCCGACATCCAGGCGTCGCGCAGTTTGCGGTAGCGCTCGCACGCGGGACCCGCGGCCGCGAAGCGGTCCAGCGCGCCGCGTTGCTCCTCGGGCCGCATCAACCGCAGCTGGTCGTTTTGCCCGTGCAGGGTGAGCAGTTCGGTGGTGAACCCGCTCAGTGACTTGGCGGGCACACTGCGGCCACCCAAGTACGCCCGCGAAGGTCCGTCGCGGCTGACCGAGCGCAAAGCGATCACACTGCCGTCCTCGTCGCGCTCCGCCCCGGACGCGTCCAGAATTTCATCTAGCCCTGCGCTGGTCGCGTCATCGAGATCGGTTGTGGTGAAACGACCTTCGACGACCGCGCGATCAGCTCCGGACCGGACCCGGGTCGCGTCGGCGCGGGCACCGCCAAGCAGGTGCAGGCCGGTCACCACCATCGTCTTACCGGTACCGGTCTCGCCGGTCAGCACCGTCAGGCCGCGATCGAACTCGGCGGTCGCAACGCTGATGGCGCCCAACGATTCAATCCGAATCTCGGTGAGCACTGCCGTTACTGCCCACGCCAACCGGTAACGGGCAAGCGGAATTTGCGCACCAAGCGGTCGGTGAACGGCGCACTGTCCAGCCGCGCCCATTTGACCGGCGTGCCGCAGCGCGTCACCTCGAGCCGGCTGCCGGGCGGTACGAGCATTTCGCGCCGCCCATCGCAGAACACCAGGGCGTCGTTGCCGTTCGCCTCCGTCTCGATAGCGATGGTCGCGTCGGGGCTGGTGACCATCGGCCGACCGAACAGCGCGTGAGCGTTATTGGGTACCACCAGGATCGCTTCAAGGTCCGGCCACAGCACCGGGCCGCCGGCCGAGAATGCGTAGGCGGTGGATCCGGTCGGCGTGGACACCAACACGCCGTCGCAGCCGAACGTGGACACTGGGCGGCCGTCGATTTCGACGGCCACCCCCAGCACGCCGAGTCGCGGACCCTTTTCCAGGCTGGCCTCGTTGAGCGCCCAGCCCTGCTCGATGACGTCTCCCCGGTGGCGCACAACGACATCCAGCGTCAGTCGCTCCTCCACCCGGTAGTCGCGCGCGATGACGTGCTCGAGCACCGTTTCGATGGCCTCAGCCTCGGCCTCGGCCAAAAAGCCGATCCGGCCCAGGTTCACGCCCAGCACCGGAATGGCTGCGTTGCGGGCCAATTCGGCCGCCCGCAAGAAGGTGCCATCGCCTCCGAGCGCCAGCACGAGTTCGCAGCCCTCGGCGGCGTTCGGGTCGGCGTCGACCAGCTCTATGTCGTTGCCCAGTGCGCGCATGTCGTCGGGCGCCAGGTGCAGCGGTCTCCGGTCGACGGCCTCGGCGGACAGGGCGCGAAGCGCGATACCATTGTCGCCCAACACTTTTTCTACCCGCCGCGCGGTCTCCGTCGCTTCCTCCCGCCCGGTGTGGACGACCAGCAGGATGGTGCGCGGCGCGGTCTGCTCCGAGGTCACTGTGGGCCCTCAGCTATTGCGCGCTGCACCGCATCCACCAATCCATCAGCACCTAGCCCACGTTCGGTGTCGGCGCGCAGCCACAGGAAGTATTCGACGTTGCCCGATGGGCCCGGCAGCGGGCTGGCGGTGACACCAACGGTATGCCATCCCAGTTCCCCCGCACGCCGTGCGACCCCCAGCATCGAATCGGCACGCAAAACGGGGTCGTGAACCACCCCGCCGGGACCAACCTGGCCCTTCCCCACCTCAAACTGCGGCTTCACCATGGGAACGATATCCGCGGCGGGCGCGGCGCATCCAGCCAGCGCCGGTAACACGGTAGCCAGCGAGATGAACGACAGGTCGGCCACCACCAGGTCGACTTGCCCACCGATCGCCTCGGGCGTCAGGTCGCGGGCGTTGGTCCGCTCGACGACGACCACGCGGGGGTCGCTGCGCAGCGACCAGGCCAGCTGGCCGTAGCCCACGTCGGCGGCAACCACCTGGGTCGCCCCGCGATCCAGTAGCACTTCGGTGAACCCGCCCGTCGACGCGCCGGCGTCCAGGCAACGGCGGCCCTCGACGGAGATCCCGAAGGCGTCCAGCGCACCGATGAGTTTGTGCGCTCCGCGCGATACCCAGGTACGTTCGCCGTCGTCGGCAACCGTCAGCGCTGCGGTGACGGCGACGGCGGTGGCCGGCTTGACGGCCGGCAGGCCGTCGATGCGCACCTTGCCGGCGCCGATCAACTCAGCGGCCTGCTGACGGGAGCGGGCAAGGCCGCGCCGCACCAACTCGACGTCGATGCGGGCACGCCGAGACATGCGCGCACTCAGCCCTTCTCCGCCGATTCCAGTGCCCGCAAGAGCACGTCGTGCGCCTCGGAAAGACGGCGTGCCATCTCTTCCAGGTCGGCAAGGGACGGCTCGGCTGCTGATTCCTCGGTCATGGCCGTCATCTCGGCCGGGTCGGGCAGCTGAGCCAGCAGGGCGTTGATTTCAGCGCGAATCTGATCCGGATCGGTAGTCATTGCGCCCCTCACGCTACAAGAGAACAGCGGCTCAGGGCGGCACGCGCCTTATCGTCGCCTGCCTCGATGCGCGGTGGCGAGTCGGCGCCCCACACTGCGGATGCAACGGCACGGACGATGGACAACACGTCCCCGTCATTGCTGCCGTTGGCGCTGACGGTGGCCGCGCCCTCACTGAGGTCCACTCGCCAGCCTGGCTGCGGCCCCACCTTGAGCGAACTCCCGTCCTGGTGCAGCGAGCGCAGGTCGAGGCCGATATAGGTGGGCCGCCGGGCGGGTTCGGCGTAGACGGCGTCGCGCGCGGTGTTGACCCCGGTGAGCACCATCAGGCTCGGCATCCCGGCGGCGTTGGCGCCCTCGACGTCGGTGTCCAGTCTGTCGCCGATCACCAGCGGTGCATGGAAATCGCCGCGGGCCATCGCGTCGGTTAGCAGGCGCGGCGACGGTTTGCCGGCGACTTGGGGTTCGGCGTCGGTGGCTGCTCGCAGGGCGGCGACCAACGATCCGTTACCGGGTAGCAGGCCGCGTTCGGTGGGCAGGGTGGGATCGACGTTGGCCGCGACCCAAAGTGCCCCGGAGCGGATGGCCAGCGCGGCCTCGGCAAGGTCAGGCCAGCCGATCGTCATCGAGAGGCCCTGCACGACGGCGACCGGCTCGTCCTCGTACTTGCGCACGGGGCGTAGTCCGACGGCGGTGATCTCGTTGGCCAGTGCGTCGGTGCCCACGATCAACACCGGTGAATCCGGCGCTAGCTGATCGGCGAGCAGGTGCGCCGCGCTTTGGGCGCTGGTCACGACATCGTCAGCGGTAGCGGTGAAGCCGAGGTCCCGCAGATGTGCCGCCACCTCGTCTGCGCTGCGGGACGCGTTGTTGGTGACGAATAGCTTGCGGCTGTCCGCCTCGTCGAGCGCCTGCACCGCACCTTCGGTGGGCCGACGGCCGCGAAACACCGTCCCGTCCAGGTCGATTAGTAGGCAATCATATTCTTGCGCAAGGCTTTTCACTGTTCTTCTGCCGAACCCAACTCGGCGATCCGGTCTTCGGCGTCGGTGACGCCTTCGATGTCGGCGCCCGCGGAGCGCAGGAACCACCGCAGCGCCTCGTCATCGCGGCCGAGCGCCAGCAGCGTGTCCGCATAGGCGTAGAACAACCGGGCAGGAGTCGAGCCAGTGCGGTTCGGATCGAGCTGCGGCGTGGACAACAGGGCCAGGGCCTGGTCGAGTTGCCCGAGATCCGCGCGGGCACCGGCGGCGACGATACGCAATTCGTCGGCGTCGTCGCCGCTGAGTTGGGCCGCCTCGGGCCCGCGCGCCAGGTCGATTGCGCGCTCCGGCCGGCCAAGGCCGCGTTCGCAATCGGCAATCAGCGCAAGCAACGCGGACTTGCTGCCCATCCTGCGCGCGGCGCGCAATTCGGAGAGCGCCTGGCCCCAATCGCCGCAGTGGTAGGCGGCGATTCCGACCGCCTCACGGATCGCGGCAATCCTGCTGGCGCGGGCCCGCGCGGCGCGGGCGTGACTCAGGGCCGCTTCCGGGTCGTCGTCGAGCAATTGCCCCGCGGCGACCAGGTGTCGTGCCACCGCGTCGGCGGTGGCACGGTCCAAGGTGCTCAGCTCGCGCCGGACCTCGGGCGCCAGATCCCTGGCGTCGATGTCCTGCGGTATCGGCGGCCCGGCCTGGAGCGCGCCTTCGCCGTCGGGCGGCCCGCCTTGGGGCTGTGCCGAACGGGCCCGGCCCGGGCCTGACCAGCGCCCCTCCCGTTCGGTGCGTGGCCCACGCCCCTGAGAGCCGCGTCCGCCGCCAGCGCCGCGGGAGCCGCCGGAACCACCGGAGCCGCCGGATGACGAACGCGGACGCCGCTCACCGCCGCGACCATGCCTGTCCTCGACCACCCCGTAGAGGTTACGGGCAGCTCGAACGTCCTGGACGGCCGGACACTCAGGCAGGCAGACGGTTAGAGAACAGCGGGGCCAGAACCCCTGGGCAATACGTCCCAATGGCGATGATGGTGAACGCACCGGCCGCATCCTGAGACATACCGCTGTCGTCCGCGACTCTGGTCGTAATCAGATCGAACGAACCGCCCGGCTGAAAGAGGAGCGGACACACCGACTCGCCCAGCGCCGTCGTGGTTGCCGGTTGGCTGTACGGGACGCCGGCATTGGTCAGGGCGGCCAGGAACGCGTTGCTCATTACGTCTGCGCGGATGGGCGCCGCCAGCGCCGCGGACGCCGCGGCCATCCCCGCCGTCAACGCCATTAAGCGAAGGGTGGGCCCATGCCTTCGGGGTACGCCGGGTGCGCGAAACATTGTGACAACAGTGGTTCAAAAGAGTCACAGGCACAGCACGGTCCGGTAAAGGTTTGCACACTAGCGCGTTTTGCTACCCGATCCGTTGGACCCCGGCGATATTGCGCTTGCCCCGGCGCAGCACAAGCCAGCGACCGTGCAGAAAGTCCGAGGGCTGCGGCGCCCACTCTTCGCTGTCGACCCGGACATTGTTGACGTATGCGCCGCCCTCCCCGATGGTGCGTCGCGCCGCCCCCCTGCTGTCGGACAAGCCGCTGGCCACCAGCAAGTCGACAATCCCGTCGGGCGCGCCGGTGCCGAGCTCGGCGACGGCCGTCTCGCGCAGTGCCGCGGCCAGCGTCGACTCGTCGAGACGGTCGAGTTCGCCACGGCCGAAGAGCGCCTGGCTGGCGTGCTCGACCGCGGCCGTCGCCTCTTCTCCGTGCACCAGATTGGTGAGCTCTTTGGCGAGCCGACGCTGGGCGGCACGCTGCTGCGGGCGCTCGACCGTCGCCTGTTGCAGCTCGGCGAGCTCGTCGGCCGACAGGAAGGTGAACCAACGCAGGTACCGGATCACGTCGGCGTCGGCGGTGTTGACGAAGTACTGATACCAGGCATAAGGGCTGGTCAGCTGCGGGTCTAGCCACAGGCTTCCGCCACCGGTGGATTTGCCGAACTTGGTGCCGTCTGCCGCGGTGACCAGCGGAACGGTGAGGGCGTGCACCGAAGCGCCGAGTTTCTGCCGCACCAGGCGAACGCCGGCGATGATGTTGCCCCACTGATCCGAACCGCCGATCTGCAGCGCGCAGCCGTGCCGCTGATGCAATTCGACGTAGTCGTTGGCCTGCAGCAACATGTAGCTGAATTCGGTGTAGGAGATCCCGTCGCCTTCCAGCCGGCGCCGGATCGTGTCGCGATCCAGCATCACGTTCACCGAGAAGTGCTTGCCGAGATCGCGCAGGAACTCGATCGCCGACATCGCCTGTGTCCACCCAAGATTGTTCTCGACGATCGCGCCGGTAGGCGACTGGTCGAAATCGACGAAGCGTTCCAGCTGGCCCCGGATCCGCTCGGTCCAGTCGGCGACGGTGTCCGCCTCGTTGAGCGTGCGCTCGCCGATCTCGCGCGGGTCACCGATCATGCCGGTGGCGCCGCCCGCGAGCACGATGGGGCGATGACCGGCGCGCTGAAACCGCCGCAACGTCAGCAGCGGCACCAGGTGCCCGGCATGCAGACTCGGCGCGGTCGGGTCAAAGCCGGCGTACACCGTCAACGGTCCCTTTTGCGCTTCGGCGGCCAGCGCGTCGAGGTCGGTGGACTGCGCGATCAGTTCGCGCCAGCCCAGCTCGTCGAGGATCGTTGACATCCCGCAAGACTTTAGTGGTGATCGCAAGCGCGGCGAAGCCGGGCGCAGCGGGTCACCACCATCAGAGCCAGTGGTGATCGCAAGCGCGGCGAAGCCGGGCGCAGCGGGTCAAGACCATCTCGACTAGTCGCTGGCGCCCGGCGCTGGCGCCCGTGGACTGCGGCGATAGGCCGACACCTCGGACCTGCCGGCGAGCCACAGTCTCCACGGCCGGTCGGCGGCCTGGCTGATCCCGACGCGTGGGCCAGACACCGCGCTTTGCGCCTCGTGAAGCAGTAGCCGCACCGGGCTCTTCGGGTCGAACAAGTCAATCCCGTTGTCGGCCATCGTGATTCCCAAGGCCGAACACAGATTTCCTGGACCTCGTGCCAGCGCGACGGGACGAACGGCCGCGCCGCGCCTGCCCTGGGCAACGTCGAGGCCGGCGTCGATAGCCGCGGCCCTGAGCAGCACCGCGGCGGCGACGCCGTCGGGTCCACAGGACACGTTGGCGCACACGTGGATGCCGTGGCTGCGGTAGGTGTACAGGCGCCCGGGCGGGCCGAACATCACCCCGTTGCGGCCATTCAGACCCCGATACGAGTGGGCCGAGGCGTCCGGCCACGGGCCGTCGGGCACCCCCCCGTAGGCCTCGACCTCGACGACGGTGGCGCGCACGTCACGACCGATAAGGGTGGCGCCGAGCAACCGATGCGCCGCCGCAACCGGGTCGACTACCAGCTGGCCTGCAGCCACCCGCCGAACCTACCGGCATCACAAACGTGGCAGTATCCCGGTGTCCTGGGGTGCGTCAGGATCCCCCGGGGCTCAAGGAGGAGCCCAATTATGCACACGATCGACCTGGCCGCCACCGCGTGGCTGCTGGCCAGCACCGCACTGGTGCTGCTGATGACCCCGGGCCTGGCCATCTTCTACGGCGGCATGGTCCGCACCACCGGCGTGCTGAACATGATCATGATGAGCTTCATCTCGATACCGCTGGTCACGGTGGCGTGGCTGTTGGTCGGCTACACCCTCGCGTTCTCCCCCGACGGGGTGGGCGGATTCATCGGGGACCTCAGCCATCTGGGGATGCTCGGCATCACGCCCGACACCCTTCACGGCGCCGTTCCGGAACTGCTCTACGCAACGTTCCAGTTAGCGTTCGCGATCATCACCGCCGCCCTGATCAGCGGCGCCATCGCCGACCGTGCCAAGTTCGCGGCCTGGATGGTCTTCGTCCCGGTGTGGACGATCGTGGTGTATTCGGTTGTCGCGCACTGGGTATGGGGCCCCGGCGGCTGGCTGGCCAAAATGGGCGTGCTCGATTACGCGGGCGGCCTCGTCGTCGAGATCGTTTCCGGGTCGTCCGCGCTCGCGCTGGCGTTGGTGCTCGGGCCCCGCATCGGCTTCAAACAGGACGCCATGCGGCCGCACAATCTGCCCTTCGTTCTGCTGGGTGTCGGTCTGCTGTGGTTCGGCTGGTTCGGGTTCAACGCCGGTTCGGCGTTGGCTGCCAACGGAACTGCCGCCGCCATCTTCCTCAACACCCTGGTCGCCGGCTGCCTGGGCATGATGGGCTGGCTTTCGGTCGAGCAGATCCGCGACGGCAGGCCGACCACGTTCGGCGCGGCCTCCGGTGTGGTCGCCGGCCTCGTCGCCATCACCCCGTCGTGCGGCACCGTCAACACGCTCGGCGCGGCGGTCGTCGGCCTGGCAGCGGGTGTCGTCTGCTCGTTCGCCGTAGGCGCGAAATTCCGCTTCAACTATGACGACTCGCTCGATGTGGTCGGGGTGCACTTCGTCGGCGGCGTCGTCGGCGTGCTGTTGATCGGGCTCCTGGCGACAGCGGTCATGACGTCGGGTCCGCAGGGCCTGTTCTACGGCGGCGGCCTTTATCAGCTGGGTAAGCAGGCGCTCGCGGTCGTCGTCGTCGCGCTCTACGCGTTCACGGTCTCGTTCGTGCTCGCCAAAATAATCGATCGGCTGGTGGGCTTCCGGGTCAGCGCCCAAGACGAGACCACCGGCATCGACTTCTCTCAGCACGCCGAAACGGCCTACGCCGAGGGTGTGCACGGGCACCTGTCCACGCGCCGCCCGGGCTCCGACGAACACTGACATCCAGCTAGACCACCCTTGACAACCCCGCGTGAGGGGACGAATATTCATCGCATGATGATTTCATCGCGCGATGAATTAATGTCGGACAGCCAGCCGGCCGTCAACATCGAGCAATTGCGGGTGATGCGGGGCAAGCGCCCGGCGCTGCAAGACTTCTCGGTGCAGATTGCCCGGGGCAGCATCACCGGCGTGCTCGGCCCGTCCGGCTGCGGCAAGACCACCCTGATCCGGTGCATCGTCGGCACCCAGATCGTGAGCTCGGGCAAGGTCACCGTGCTCGGCAAACCTGCCGGGTGCGCCGATCTGCGTCGCCGCGTCGGTTACCTGCCGCAAGACCCGACCATCTACAACGATCTGCGCATCATCGACAATGTCCGCTACCTCGCGGCGCTGTACGGATTCGACGGCAAAGCCGCGGACTCCGCCATCGAGCGGGTGGGCCTGGCCGATCATCGCACCGCCCTATGCGGCAACCTCTCCGGAGGTCAGCGAACCCGGGTGTCGCTGGCCTGCGCGCTGGTGTGTGAACCGGAGCTGCTCGTGCTCGACGAGCCGACGGTGGGACTCGATCCCCTACTCCGAGTGGACCTTTGGCAACAATTCACCGACCTGGCTCGTGGCGGGACCACGCTGCTGGTGTCCAGCCACGTCATGGACGAAGCCGACCATTGTGGCGACCTCTTGCTGATGCGCGAGGGCCGCCTGGTCGTTCATACCACGCCGACCCGACTACGAGAGGACACCGGATGCACGTCACTGGAGGACGCGTTTCTGTCCATGATCAAGGCGCGTCAGGACCAACCCAAAGCCGGATAGGCCTGCAGGCCTATGCCGCCACGACGACGCGGATTCTGCGTCAGCTGGCCGCCGATCATCGCAGCGTCGCAATGATCTTGGTGGTGCCGGTCTTGGTTATCACGTTGATGTACTTCATGTTCGAAAAAACCCCGCACCACCCCGGCAGCCCGGCGCCGTTCAACAATGCCTGCCTGATCTTGTTGGGCCTGTTCCCGCTCTTCGTGATGTTCATCATCACGGCGATCACTATGCAGCGCGAGCGGGCGTCGGGAACGTTGGAGCGCATCCTGACGACCCCCCTGCGCCGGCTCGATCTGTTGATGGCTTATGGAACGGCATTCGGGGTCGCTGCCACGCTACAAGCCACGTTGGCGTGCATCGTGTCGTTCTGGTTCCTGGGCTTCGACACCGCGGGCAGCCCGATGTGGGTTTTCGTGATCGCGATCGTCAACGCCTTGCTCGGTGTCGGCCTCGGCCTGCTCTGTAGTGCGTTCGCGCGCACCGAGTTTCAGGCCGTCCAGTTCATCCCGCTAGTGATGGTGCCGCAACTGCTACTGGCGGGCATCATCGTCCCCCGTGCGCTGATGTCGACCTGGCTGCAGTGGATCAGCAATGCGTTGCCGGCCAGCTACGCATTGGAGGCTCTGCAGCAGGTGAACGCCCACCCCGGACTGACCGGTATCGCCTTGCGTGACATCGTTGTCGTGATGAGCTTCGCGATCGCGGCGCTGTGCCTGGCCGCGGCGACCCTGCGCCGCCGGACGCCCTAGCGTGACAACAACCGGTCGTAAGCGGCGACCCGGGCGGCCTGCCGGGAACTCCGACACCCGAGAACGGATCCTAGCCAGCGCACGAGACCTATTTGCGCGCAATGGCATTGGCAATACGTCGATCCGTGCGGTGGCCACCGCGGCAGGTGTCGACTCGGCCCTGGTGCACCACTACTTCGGCACTAAAGAGAAACTATTCGCCGCCGCCGTTCGAATTCCGATCGACCCGATGGACATCATCGGCCCGTTGCGTGAAGTACCGGTCGACGAACTCGGCCAAAAAATCCCGTCATTGCTCTTGCCGCTGTGGGATTCGGAGTTGGGCGCAGGGTTCATCGCCACGCTGCGCTCGATCCTGGCCGGATCGGAGGTCAGTCTGTTCCGGTCCTTCATCGAAGACGTGATCGCCGTGGAAGTTGGCACCCGCGTTGACAATCCGCCGGGGAGCGGGATCATCCGCATCCAGTTCGTGGCGTCCCAGCTGGTGGGTGTGCTGACAGCTCGCTACATCATCCAACTGGAGCCGTTCGCATCGTTACCCGCCGAGCAGGTCGCGCAGACCATCGCACCGAACCTGCAGCGTTATCTCACCGGGGATCTACCGGCGGGCCTGCTGCGGTAAATCGGGCGTGCTCGTCGTCCCCGACATCGCGGGCCTCGTCGATCAACAGCACCGGGATGCCGTCGTCGATGCGGTAGGCGCGCCGCAGCCTCGGGTTGTACAGCAGTTGGACGCCGTCCTCGTCGACCAGCGTGAGCGGACCGCGATCCGCCGGGCACACCAGAATGCTCAGCAGGGCATCGTCAACCATTGGAGCGCCTCGTCCCGCCAGTGAGGTCCGCGCGCGCCGCGGGAGTCAATCGCCGGAACTCGTCGCTGCCCGTGTCGAAATACCATGCCTGGCGCGCTGATTTGGGGATCCCGGCCGCACGCAGCGCACTGACGGTGGGGCGGTAAGTCGCGCTCAACGCCATCTTCGGGCAGACGTGCACGATGTCAGGCCCCAGCCCAACGGGCATGTTGGCGATGGCTTCGGTCAAGTCGGCGGCAGTGATGGTGGCTCCCGGCAGCAGTGTCAACGCCGACACCGCCAGCTGCCGGCCACCCACCGACACGTCGTAGCTCACCGCGAGGTCGACGCCGTTGATAAGCCCGAGGGCGTCGGTGACCGGTTCGGCATAGACCAGCCCGCGGGCGGTGCGAATCACCGAGCCGCGCCGGCCCATCAGCCAGAAGTCCCCGTCGGCGTCGCGGCGGAACAGGTACTCGGTCGATATCCAGGTGTCGCCGGGCGCAAAGACCCCCCGTTTGACCGACGCGGTCGGATCGATCGGTCCGTTGGACTGCGCGAGGAGCGCCCCGACCTGGTTGATGTCGGCGACCTGGACGAAGCCGCGGTCGTCTTCCAGGATCAAGTCCCGCTCGGCGTCGTAAGCACCCAGCTCGATGCGCCCGGCGCCGGGCAGTGGGCGACCCTTGCTGCCGACCTTGACGCCGGACACGTTGGCCAGCACCGCCTGCCCATCGGTGGTGGCGAAGAACTCGACGACGTGCGCGGGTGCGAATGCGTCGCACACCCGCTGCCACAGCCCCGTGGGCATGCCCGAGCCGATGAACAGCCGCACCGGGTGGTTGCCCTGCAGCACGAACGCCGGATCGTCGACGACGTCGCGCAGCATCGCCCAGGTGTAGGACACCACGGTGACGCCGTACTGCCGTATTTCCTGGACGAAGCGATCCGCGCGCATGCCGCGTGACAGTGCGATGCGGGTCCCGCCTACGACGGCACCACCGAGGCTGACCAGCAGCGCGGATTCGTGGTGCAGCGGCGTCAAACAGTAGACGGTGTCTTTGCGGTCCAGTCCCGCCGCAGAGGCAGTCCCGAAAGCCGACACGGCCCAGCGGTAGTTGGTGATCTGCTTCGCCACCAGCTCGCCGCCCGCGGAGCTGAACGCGATGAACGCCAGGTCCCGGGCCAGCGCGGGGTTGGGGCGATACCACGCGGGCAAGTCGACCAGGTCCGGGTCGATTTGTTCCATGTCGATGACGTCAGCCCGGCCCGCGGGGTCTCCCGACAGGTGCAGGTCGCGCATCTCCCCGCCGCCACCCAGCACCAGCACCTGCGCCTGCATCTTTCGCGCGGCCTCGAGGTTGGTGGGGTCGGTCATGATCTCCGACACTCCCCCGAGCCGCACCGACTCGGCCAGATCGGCGTCGGGCAGCATCACTACCGCGACCGCGCCCAGCCGGGACAACGCGGCGATCGCAACCAGCGCGCTGGGCCTCGTCTCCATCAACACGCCCACCCGGTCGCCTTGGCGCACACCGACTTCGATCAGACCGCGAACGACGTTGTCGATGCGGCGGTTGACGGCCTGGTAGGTGTGGACGCGACCGTCGAACAACAGGAATTCGCCCTGCGGGGCATCGTGGGCCTGCTCCTCGATGATGCGGCCCAGGGATATGCGGGTGTGGTCGTTGATCTGCCCGAGGCGGGCCAGCCGCGGCAGCGTTCGGGCGGTCTCCACGGCCAGCGTGCGCATCGATTTGTTGGCGGCGACGACCGCGTCGACGGCACCGCGGGCCAGCGCGACCGTCGCCTCGGAGAACTCGCCCAGCCCGTGTGAGAGGCGAGAACTGAGGGCCACGCCGCTGTCGGTGTGTTTCTCCGGCTGGTCGGCCATCAGGTCGATGTTCGCCGGCTTGTCACCGCCGGTGGACAACCATTGCACCCACTCGGCGACGGTCGGCCAACTCTCCTTGGCCGCCCTCGATCCCACCACCAGCCCGAAATGCCCTGTGCGGATGAGGTATTCGAACACCTCGGCGTTCGGCGCCGCCCGCCGAATCCCGCGCACGGCCGCGGGTTGGCCGATGTCGTCGACCTCGCCGATGAACGCCAGTATTGGGCAGGTGATATCGGTGAGCGTGACCATCTGCCCGTTGACGGCGAAGCCGCCGCTCATCATCCGGTTGTGAGCGATGAACTGCTTGAGCAACTCGGAGATCGCCGGGCCCGACCAGGCGATCCATCCTTCGGACTCGAGAAACCGGCGTTGCTGCTCGCGCGGCAACAGGGCCTCGCGGTCGTGCAGCTGGCGCACGAAGTCGACCCGCGCCTTCGCGGTCTTGAGCGGATCCATCATCTGAAACCCAGTGCGCGCCAACCAACTTGGGATATTCAAGCGGGTGAAGACGTGATCGGCCATGAAGTCGGCGATGGCGGGCGCCAGGTTCGGCGGCAAGCCCATCGGCAGCGCGGCCAGCGTGTCGACCGGCGCGCCGAAGGTCACGATGCTGGCGAGGTTCTTCGAACGCCGGTATGCCGCTACCTGGTAGCACCACATCCCGCCTTGCGAGTACCCGACCAGGTGCACGTCCTGCCCGGCCGCGTCCTTCACCGTGTCGATGGCCTGATCGAGCGCGACAATGTGGTCGGCCAGCGTGCGCCGCATCCCGCCCTCGACCTTGTCGGGCGAGCCGAAGTCGATGACCCAGGGGTCCAGGCCGCTGGCGTGCAGGATCCCGACGGCGCCGTCCTCGCGGCTGACGTCCCACATGTCGGCCGACATCATCATCGGGTGCACCATCAGCACCGGCGGGCCCACCGGGGGCTGGCCGCGCCGGCTGTCCGGCGGAAAGTACCGTTTCAGCTTGTACATCGGGACGCTCTCGACGATCTGAGACGGCGACGGGACACTGCCCGTTTCCAGGCCCCCCAGCCGGATGACTTCCAACCCGTTCTGTGCCGTGGCCACCAGACGCTCGATCGGCCGGGTGACCATCGAAAAATTGAGATCCACCGCTGCTCCCTGAATATGTACAGCTTGGAATCATGGCATACCGGCCCGGCGGGTGGTTTTGATCAGGCAATTCGCCCGCGTCGCGGCGGAGCTGCGCGACTGGCTCCGCCGGGCGTGAACTCAGGGCGCGATTGGAGCGGTGGATTTTTCGCCGTGACTTCACGCTCGGCGGAGCAGCCACCGGAATGCGTGCGGTCAGCCGCTGCAGCCGTTGAGGTCGAGCACGGAGCCAGGTCCCGCGCCGGCCAGGGCCGCACCAGCGCTTGCCATCCCGACACCGAACACCGTGCTGACTACTACAACGGCCCGGCAGACAGCGCCCAGTAACCGCAACTCGTGCATTGTCAGCTCCGCCTTCGGGTTCTCGTCAGCCTCGGCCACCACATGTGGCTCACTGACACAGATACCACCATTGCCACCGACGAATTGCCGTAAGTAACGAATTTCTTGCGCCGATCTCGATCTGCAGCAACGACATTGACCGTCGGCTGACTGCTTTTCGGTCCAGCCACAAAACGTGTTGATCAATTGATGGGTGCGACTGCGCTAAGTCCAGTCTAGAGAGGGGAGTTAGTGAGCAGCATAAACGCTGTCGGCACGCACCGCTCGACCCTCCTCGGCTTACACTGCCGCAGTGTTCTCGGAGACGCGCTACGCGCTGAACGGGGACTTGCGCGTCGCCTATCGCGCGTCGGCTGAAGGCCCCCGCGACATCGTCCTCGTTCCGAACTGGTTCACGTGCTGCGAGCATCTTCCGGAGCTACCGGCCGTTCGAGGATGGGTCGAGGCGATGACATCGCTGGGCCGACTGATTTTCTTCGACCAGCCGGGCACGGGAGCGTCGGACCCGGTCGCGTCGGGCGCGATGCCGACCTTGGAGCAATGGGCCGACAGCATCACCGCGGTGCTCGACGATCTGGGGAGCCGCGAAGCGGTCCTCGTCGCGGTCGACGGGGCGTTCGCGACAGCGGCGCTGTTCGCGGCGACACATCCATCCCGCACGACTGCGCTTGTGGTGCTCGAGGGCTACTCGGAGCCGATTGCTTCTAGACTCCGCACTGATGGGTTCAGCCCGGAGGATTTCATCGCCGCCATGGTCGCCAATTGGGGCACGGGAGAGTTCCAGCATGTCGTGAATCCGGACATGCCATGGAACGAGGAGATCCGGGCAACCTGGGCACGACACGAACGCCTGGCGGCCAGTCCCAGAACGGTCTCACTCATGATGCCTCTGGTGGCCGAAATGGACGTGCGGGCGGTGCTTCCCACAGTCGGCGTGCCCACCCTCGTCGTCCACCACGCCGACGACTTCTTCATCCCGCCGGCGGCGGGCAGGAACGTCGCTGATCACATTTCGGGCGCCAAGTACGTCGAAGTGCCGGGGCGCAATATGTGGCACTTCGTCGAACCGTGGCGCTCGTCCTTCCAGGAGATCGCCAAGTTTCTCACCGGCCACCAAGCAGAAGTGGCCGACGACCGGGTTCTCGCCACGGTGCTTTTTACCGACATCGTGGATTCGACGCGCCGCGCCGCACAGATGGGTGACCGTGACTGGCATGCGCTGCTTGATGCGCATGACGCTGTCGTCCGGGCACAGCTCGTTCGCTTTCGAGGCCGTGAGGTGAACACGTCGGGCGACGGCTTCCTCGCGATGTTCGACGGCCCTCAGCGGGCGATCCGCTGCGCAATGTCGATCCGCGACGCAGTGCGGTCACTCGGAATCGACGTGCGCGCCGGGTTGCATACCGGCGAGTGCGAGCTCCGCGGCGACGACATCGGCGGGATCGCCGTACACATCGGCGCGCGCGTGGCCGCGTTGGCAGCGGCGAACGACGTGCTCGTGTCCAGCACGGTACGCGACCTCGTGATCGGGTCAGGACTCGAATTCGAGGAGCGCGGCTCCCACAAGCTGAAGGGCGTGCCCGGCGAATGGCGGCTCTTCGCCGTCGCTTCCTCGTAGCGGTGGTTGCGGCGAAACCGTTTTCGCCTGCCGTAAGCGCTCGCGCAGTCGGTGGCGAAAACACTTTAAGCCGATGTGAGTCGTCTATGTACTGCAAGCAAAGCTGTCCAGAGATCTCGCGGACGCTCTAGGCTGCGGCCTACTTGAAGGAGTCGTCGACCTCGCCGCGTGCTGAATTGGCATGCTACCCGCCATCGACCATGCGGGGCCCGACGCAAAGGTTCAGGAGGTGGTGGTGCATGTCAAAGACCGCTGATGCGTTGCCTGACAACGCCGACCGGGACACTTTCTCAACCGTCCCGATTCCGCTACGCGAACGCCGACGCGACTGGTTTTTCGTCGCAATGTTCGCGATCTTCGCGTCGACATCGTTTCTGACAGACCCCGTCACCCTGCTGGGTCGTCCGGACCCAAACTCACGGTGGTTCATGTCACGCTTCGTCTACCACTCCGGGACCGATTCTCTGATTTTGGTAGACCCGCGCTTCGTCCAGGTCACCGTCGGCACGTCGGCGGTGCTGTTCGGCGTCTTCTACCTGATATTGATCTATGCGTTTGCGAGAGGGCGAGAGTGGATTCGGCTCCCAGCCGTCTTTTACGCGGGAATGGTCGTGATGGGCACAGGCGTGTACCTGGCCGTCGGACTCTTAGGCGACGCGCCGTTGTTTCACCTGGCATGTGGGCCGGATTCGGCCTATGACTACAAGTTCGTCAACGCCGCAAAGTCTCTCGCGTACAACCTCCCCTACCCTTTGGTGGCTCTGCTCCTAGTGGCGCGGATGTGGCGGGCGCATCCATTCGAGCGACGTGCGCGCTAGCGCAGCTGCCGCACAACATTCAGCCCAAGGGGTCTTCGCGCCAACGGTCCAGAAGGCATTCACAAGCTGATGGATTGGCACAGGCATTCGAGGGTGGCCGCACGCTTCGGGCCGAGCGCATAGGGCACGGGAACCCCGGTAGTAAAGCATCGTTCTGCCGAAGCCACGGTAGCGGGAGGCGTCCCAGGCGCCGCCGCCGGTAGCTTTAGTCCGGTGGCGCACCTGTTGGGAGCCGAGGCCGTACACCTGCAATATCCGACGCAGGTGGTATTCGAGTCGCTCACGCTCGGAGTGAACGACGGCGCGCGCATCGGCATCGTGGGCCGCAACGGCGACGGGAAGTCCAGCCTGCTGGGCCTGCTGACCGGCGAGCTGCAGCCAAACTCCGGGCGGGTCACCCGGCGCGGCGGGCTGCGGGTCGGTGCCCTCAGCCAGGCGGACACGCTCGACCCGCTCCACACGGTCGGCTGGACGCTGGTCGGCGACCAGGCCGAACACCAGTGGGCCGGCGACGCCCGCGTTCGCGATGTGGTCAGCGGGCTGGTATCCGACATCGACTGGGATGCAACGGTTTCCACGCTCAGCGGCGGCCAGCGGCGACGCGTGCAACTGGCCAGGCTGCTGGTAGGCGAATGGGACGTGATCGCGCTCGACGAGCCCAGCAACCACCTGGACATCGAGGGCATCACCTGGCTGGCCGGCCACCTGCAACAACGCTGGGCCCGCAACACGGGCGGGCTGCTGGTGGTCACGCACGACCGCTGGTTCCTCGACGAAGTCGCCACCACGACATGGGAGGTGCACGACGGCATCGTCGAGCCGTTCGAAGGCGGGTACGCGGCGTACGTGCTGCAACGCGTAGAGCGCGACCGGCAGGCCGCCGCCGTCGAGGCCAAGCGGCAGAACCTGATGCGCAAGGAACTGGCCTGGCTGCGCCGGGGCCCGCCGGCGCGCACCTCGAAGCCCAAGTTCCGGATCGACGCGGCTAACCGCCTGATCGCCGACGTGCCCCCGCTGCGCGATGCCGTCGAACTGGCCAAGCTGGCCACCGCACGACTGGGCAAGGACGTCGTCGATCTGCTCGACGTGTCGGTCTCGTTCGGTGACCGTCTGGTGCTGCGTGACATCGAATGGCGGATCGCCCCGGGTGAACGCACCGGGATCGTCGGAGCCAATGGCGCCGGCAAATCGACCCTGCTGGGGTTGATCGCCGGCACCGTCGTGCCGGACACCGGGCGCGTCAAACGCGGCAAGACCGTCCGGCTGGCGGTGCTCGATCAGCAGGGCGATCTGCTGACCCCGTTCGTCGACTCACGGATCGCCGACGTGCTCGCCGGACTTCGCGGCAGCTATCAGGTTGAGGGCGACGAGGTCACCCCGACCCAGCTGCTGGAACAACTCGGTTTTGGCGGTGGCCAACTGTCCGCCCGGGTCAGTGAACTCTCCGGCGGTCAGCGCCGCCGCCTGCAGGTGATGCTCACGTTGTTGTCCGAGCCGAACGTGCTACTGCTCGATGAGCCCACCAACGATGTGGACACCGACATGCTCACCGCCACCGAGGATCTGCTCGACTCCTGGCCCGGCACGTTGATCGTCGTGTCGCACGACCGCTATCTGCTCGAGCGCGTCACCGATCAGCAATACGCGATCCTGGACGGGCGGTTGCGGCATCTGCCCGGTGGCGTCGACGAATACCTACGGCTGGCGGCTTCGAGCACGCTCCTCGGCAAGCCCGCGCCCGAACCGACCCGGTCGCCCACTAGTTCTGTTGCAACGCAAGCGATCTCGGGAGCGCAACGGCGTACCACCGAAAAGGAGCTGGCCGCCACCGATCGTCAGCTTGCGCGTCTCGCGGACCGTATCGCGGCCAAGCACACCGAACTCGCCGAGCATGACCAATCCGACCACCCCGCTCTGACGAGGCTCACACAAGAATTACGCGCGCTCGAACAGGAGGTCGCCACGACCGAGGGCCGCTGGCTGGAGCTGTCGGAAATGCTCGAATGAGCCAACAACTGGTGCCATATTTGCCCGGCGAAGCGTTGCTGGCCGTTTATCGGCGGCGAGGCCCGGTGATCAACTCCGGGCTCGGGCGCCACGGTTACACCTATCTGCTGGGCCCCGAAGCAAACAAGTTCGTGTTCGCCAACGCCGACGCGTTCAGCTGGCAGAAGACGTTTGAAAACCTGGCCATCGTGGACGGGCCCACCGCGCTGATCGTGAGTGACGGCGCGGATCATCAGCGCCGTCGCAGCGTCATCGCGCCCGGGCTGCGTCACCGGGAGATACAGAACTATGCCCAAACCATGGCGTCAGCCATAGACACCGTGATCAACGGCTGGCGACCTGGCCAACGGGTCGACATCTATCAGCAGTTCCGTTCGGCGGTCCGGCGCAGCACCGCCGAGTCGCTGTTCGGCCCGCGCATCGCAGCCCACTCCGACTTCCTGGGCGCACAACTACAGCCCCTGCTGGACCTCACCCACCAGCTACCGCAAGTCATGCACATGCAGCGGAGGGCCAAGACGCCAGCTTGGCAGCGGGCCATGGCCGCACGCGCCCGCATCAACGACCTCATCGACGCCCAGATCGCGCAAACCCGCAGCGCGCCCAGTCCCGACGACCAGATGTTGAGCATGCTGATCAATGGGCGCGGTGATGGAGGTTATGCGTTGAGCGACAACGAAATTCGAGATTCGGTCATTTCCCTGATCACCGCGGGCTACGAGACCACCAGCGGCGCGCTGGCCTGGGCGACCCACGCGTTGCTGACTGTACCGGGCGCCTGGGACGCTGCGGCCGATGAAATCCGCCGCGTGTGCGGTAATCGACCACCCGGCGCCGACGACCTTGCCGCGCTGACCTATCTCAACGGTGTGGTCCACGAGACGCTGCGGCTGTACCCGCCCGCAGTGATCTCGGCCCGCCGGGTAATGCACGACCTCCGGTTCGGCGCACACCGCATCCGGGCGGGACGGTTGCTGATCTTCAGTGCCTACGTGACTCACCGGATTCCCGAGGTATGGCCTGAGCCAACCGAGTTCCGGCCGCAGCGTTGGGACTCCGGCGCGCCGAACTACCACAAGCCCGCACCACACGAGTTCATCCCGTTCAGCGGTGGGCTGCACCGATGCATCGGCGCAGTCATGGCGACCACTGAGATGACCGTGATGCTTGCCCGACTGGTCAGTCGGACTCGGCTCCGATTACCCGCTCAGCGGATCCGCGCCCAACACTTCGCCGCGCTCAGCCCGCGCCCGGGCCTGACCGTTGAAATCGAAGCAATCGAAGCAATCGCAGCAGTTGCCGACTCAGCGCCAACGCAGTAGCACGAGTTCAGAGCAGAATCCCGGGCCCATCGCGATCACCAGCGCGGGGCTGTCGCTGGGCGGCGGTTTGGCGATGGTGTCGCGCAGGATGTGCAGCACCGAGGCCGACGAGAGGTTGCCGATCTCGCCCATCGAACGCCAGGTCAGCTCGAGCGCCTCCGGCGGCAGCTCGAGGGTCTTAGCGATCGCTTCGATGACCTTGGGCCCACCGGGATGGCTGACCCAGGCTTCGATATCGTCCTTGACCAAGTCGTGGGCGGTCAGGAACCGCGAGACGTCGTCGGCCAGATACCGCTCGATGACGCTCGGCAACTCGGGAGACATCACCAGCTGCAGGCCAGAGCTGTCGATGTTCCAGCCCATGATGTGCAGTGATTCTGGATACAGGCGGCTGCGGGCTGCGACAATATCCGGCCCGTCGGCCTGGATCTGTCCGGCACGACGATCGCCGACGGCCACCACCGCCGCCGCCCCATCACCGAACAGCGCGGTGTTGACCAGACCCGACACGGTCGGCTTAACCGCCGGGAACGACAGCGAGCAGAGCTCGACCGATACCAGCACCGCAACGTCGTCGGGCGCACCGCACAGGTAGTCGTGCAGGCGGCCCATCCCAGCCGCCCCGGCCGCGCAGCCGAGTCCGAACATCGGCATCCGACGCACATCAGGGCGCAGGCCGACGAGCCCTGCGATCCGGGCCTCCAACGACGGCACCGCGATGCCGGTGGCCGTGGTGGATGCGATCAGGTCGACGTCCTGCGGCTGCAAGCCCGCCTCTTCGAGCGCGCCCAGCAGCGCCTCGCAGCCAAGTTCGACTGCCTTTTCGACAAAGATCTCGTTCGTTTCGTCAAAGTCGGCCAGCAGTTGGTATTTCTCTAGCGGCAACACCAGGTGGCGACTGTTGACCTTCGCGCCGGCGTGCATTCGCCGGACGATCGCCTCGTGGTCCTTCAAACCCGAGAACCCGACGAATGCGTCGGTGAGCTCGCTTTGGCTGTAGCGATAGGGTGGCAACGCACCGAACACCCCTGCGATGACGCTCATGCATTGCCCCTGCGGTAATGGCCGATCGGCCTGTTCCCGCAGTTTAGGTGTTTATTTTCAACGGTGCAAAGTCCTTCCTATTCAACGTATGTCGTATTAGCTCTAGACGCTGTACTCAACACGTGTCTACTAGCGGGCCGATAGCGCGCGATGTTCCTGGTCGGCTCAATTGTCACTGCCGTCCGCGTCGTTGAGCGCCATCGCGATCAAGGCATCGGGGCTGAGCGCGTCGATGACGTCGTCGCCGACAGTTGGCTCGACGGAGGACTGTTCGGACGTGCCGGCCAGCCGCAGGAGTTTGTCGAGCAATCCGGTTCTTCGAAGCTCTCGGAGTGGAATCTTCCGCAGCGCAGACCAGATCTTCTCCTCTTCGGATTCTTTGCGATGGCCGACCAGTAGTTCTTCAGCGAGATGGTCCGCCAGGGCCGTTGGAGTCGGGTAGTCGAAAATTAGCGTGCGGGACAGCGCCAGCCCGGTCAGCCCGGTTACGGCTTTGAGTCGGTTACGCAATTCGACGCCGATCATCGAGTCGAAACCGAGGTCCTGGAAAGCACGCTCAGCATCGATGTCATCGCTACTCGCGTGACCTAAGACAGACGCAGCGTGGACACACACTAATTCCACAAGTTGGCGGTGTTGTTCGCCGGGGGTCAGTTCCCGCAACCGCTCGATCAAGCCAGCCGGCCGACTTGTCGCCGGGCGCGGTGTTCCGCCCCTATCAGATTGATCGTCGCTCAACCAAAATCCCCGTCGCTGAAAGGCGTACGTGGGCAGTTCGACGCGTCGTCCATTGTCGAACGCCGCCTGCCAGTCCACGGCCACGCCCGCGACGTGGGCCTGACCCACCGACAACCAGAACCGGTCCAGGCCGCCGTCATCGCGGCACAGCGACGGAACGACAACAGCCTCACAGACAGGTGCCGCAACTTCTTCGATACCAGCAGTCAGGATCGGATGCGGACTGGATTCGATGAACACCCGGTACCCGCCGTCACACGCGCTGCGTACCGCGCGCTCGAATTGCACTGTGCGCCGGATGCTTTCATACCAATACTGCGCATCCATGCCCGCGGTGTCGATAAGTTCACCAGTGACCGTGGAGAACACAGCCACCGACGACGAGTGCGGCGCGATACCGGCCAACGCCTCGACCAGCGGCTCTCGAATCGCATCAACCTGCTCCGAATGCGAGGCATAGTCCACATCAATCCAGCGGGCACGCACACCGTCGGCCTCACAACGCGCCATCAACTCAGCCAGCGAGCCCACTTCTCCAGACACAACCACGGCCGAAACGCCATTGACCGCAGCGATATTCAGCCGCGCACCCCAGCGCGCCACTAACTCCTGCGCCCGCGCCAAACCGCACGCCAGCGAAACCATCCCCCCAGCACCCGAGAGGCCCACTAACAACGCACTGCGCAGCGCCACTACCCGCGCCGCGTCCTCCAACGACAACGCCCCCGCCACATAGGCGGCTGCGATCTCACCCTGCGAATGACCAATCACCGCATCCGGCGCCACCCCCACCGAACGCCACAACGCAGTCAACGACACCATCACCGCCCACAACGCGGGCTGCACCACATCCACCCGATCCAGCCCCGGAGCACCCGACACACCGCGGATCACGTCGATCAACGACCACCCGACGTGCTCGCCCAGCGCCTTGTCGCATTGGTGCATGTGGTCAGCGAACACCTTCGAGCTGTCGAGTAGCTCGGCCCCCATACCGACCCATTGCGAACCCTGGCCGGGAAACACCAACACCGTCTTGCCCACCGACTGGCTATGCCCCACCACCGTGTTCGCGCCCGGCTCACCAGCAGCCAACCCCGCCAACCCCGCCAACAACTGCTCGCGCCCAGCCCCAACAACTACCGCGCGATGGTCAAACACCGACCGCGTCGACACCAACGACCACCCGACATCGGCGACGCCCAGACCCGCGTCAGCCTCCACATGCGCCAACAACCGCCCCGCCTGACCCGCCAACGCCTCCACCGAAAGCGCGGACACCGCCCAAGGAACGACCTGATGGTCGTCATCACGTTTGGGCGCAACGCTTTCCAGCGCCGCCGGTGGCTCTTCGAGGACGACGTGTGCGTTGGTCCCGCCCATGCCGAAAGACGAGACCCCCGCCCGACGCGGGCCGTCGCCCACCTGCCACGGCGACAGGGTGGTGTTGATCCGGAGCCCGAGGCTCTCCAGATCAACGCCAGCACGGGCGAAATTGAGACTTGCCGGTATCAAGCCGTTTTCGATCGCCAGCACAGTCTTGACTAGGCCCGCAACTCCCGCGGCGCCACCTGCATGGCCGATGTTGGTCTTCACCGACCCGACACTCACGGGACGCTGTCGCCGGTGGGCAAAAACCTCGCCCAGTGCGCGTGCCTCGACCGGATCGCCGATCTCGGTGCCGGCACCGTGCGCCTCAATGTAATCGACCTGACTGCTGTCGAGGCCAGCGCTCGCCAACGCCCGAGCAACGACGTCGGCTATTGCCGGAGCCGAGGTCACGGTCAGACCGCCGGCGCTTTCCCCGGCGTTGCCGACGGCGCTGCCACGGATGACGGCGTGGATACGATCTCCGTCGTCGAGTGCCGCACGCAATGGCTTCAGCAGAACAAGGGCAGCGCCTTCGCCCCGCACATATCCATCGGCGCGCTCGTCAAACGCATAGGTATGGCCCGACTCCGAAACCGCGCCGAATTCTGTTTCAAGCTTTACCGTTTCGGTAGCCAAGTTCAGATGAACGCCGCCCGCAATCGCCAGCGCCGAAGCCCCCGTCCGGAGGCTCTCACATGCCAGGTGCACCGCCACCAGCGAGGACGATTGTCCGGAGTCGAGGGTCATGCTCGGGCCGTGGAGGCCGAACGCAAATGAGATCCGGTTGGCGATCATTCCCCGGCTGGTGCCGGCAAAGGAGTGGTGGTCAACGTCGTCCGTAGCGGCTGTCAGAAGAGCGTAGTCGTCGTTCATGGCACCGAGATAGACCGCGACCTGTTGGCCGCGAACCGTTTCCGGCACCACGAATGCGTCTTCGAACACGTCCCAGGTCAGTTCGAGTACCAGTCGCTGCCGGGGATCCATCGCGCGGGCCTCGCGCGGCGACAGATTGAAAAAGTCGGCGTCGAAGTCGGCAGCAGTGTCGGGCAACTGCGTGATCTCGCGTTCGTCGCACATGAGGCGCCAGAACTCGGAAGCGTTCGCGGCGCCAGGGAATCGGCACGCGAGCCCGATGATTGCTACGTCTGTCGGTGGCACGACATCCTCAGTTCATCACCGGTATCACAAGCCCACGTCCTCGTCGAGGATGGCGAACAGCTGGCTCTCGGTCGCGGTGGCGAGGTCGTCGTCGATGAGTGGAGCTTCATTGAGCGGCTCGCTGGTGAGGTCGGACAGGATGGTTTGGATTCGGGCCGAGAAGTGCGCTTTGTCGTTGGGCGTCCAGTCCGATTGGTCGAGCACCGTTTGCAGCTCACGGGTTATCTCGTTGAAACGAGCCAACCGGTCGGGTTCTTGTTCGGCTGCGCCGTTGGTGATCGGCACGGAATTCAGCTGCGCGTGAATGTGTTCGGCCAGCGCTGCGGGGGTGGCATGATCGAAGATCACGGCGGGCGAAAGGGTAAGTCCGGTTGCGGTTTTGAGGCGGTTGCGCAGTTCCACGGCGGTCAGTGAGTCGAACCCGAGGTCCTGAAACGCCACGTCAGCGTCGATGTCGGCGCTGGAGCGACCCAAAACAGTTGCGGCGTTGGTCGACACCAATTCCGCCAACAGGCTGTGCCGCTGCTCAGCGCTCAGCCCCTGCAGTCGCGCGACCAACCCCGACATCGACTGCGCGCTATCGGCATCAGCGACCAGCCGCCGTCCCGGACGAGCGGCCAAGTCACGCAGCAGTGGCGGTACCACGCCGCTGGCGCCTAGGCCCGCGGCGTCGAGGCGGGCGGCCACCAGCATCGAGCGATCGGCCAGCACTGCGTCGTCGAACAGCTGAAGCGCTTTAGGCGTGGATAGCGGCGCCAGACCGGCCCGGGACATGCGGGCTTTGTCGCGATCGGCGAGGTGTCGGGTCATCGCACTGGCTTGTTCCCACATTCCCCAGGCTATCGACAGCGCAGCCAGGCCGTGCACGCGTCGATAGGCGGCCAGCCCGTCGAGGAAGCTGTTGGCCGCGGCATAGTTGCCCTGTCCCGGGGAGCCGACGATCCCGGCCATCGACGAAAACATCACGAACGCGGCTAAATCTAGATGCTGGGTGAGCTCATGTAAGTGCCAGGCCCCATCGACTTTGGCCCGCAGCACCGCATTCAGCCGCTCCGGTGTCAACGACGCGATCAATCCATCATCGAGCACTCCGGCGGCGTGAAACACGCCCTTGAGCGGATAATCGGTCGGTAGCTGCGCGATCAGCGCCGCAACCGCGTCGCGGTCGGCAACATCGCAGGTCGCCACTGTTACCTGCGCCCCGGCTTCCTCGAGCCCTGCGATCAACTCGCCGATACCGTCGGCGTCGATACCGCTGCGGCTGACCATTACTACATGCGCCACCCCGTAACGGGCGACCAGATGAGTCGCCAGCGCCGAACCGGCCATCCCGGTACCACCGGTGATTATCACGGTGCCGCCGGCAAGCCCACCCCCCGAGCCCGCCAACACCGCATTGCCGGGGCCGTCGGGCAGGGTCAGCACGACCTTGCCGATCTGGCGGGCCTGACTGACAAACCGGTACGCCGCCGCCGCGCATCGCACATCGAAAGCCTTGACCGGCAACGGAGTCAACACGTCGTCGGCGAACAACCCCATCAACTCCGCGAGCATGGCAGCGATGTGTTCTGAGCCGGCCTCCATCAGATCGAATGCGCGATACACCACCCCGGGGTGTTCGGCCGCTATCTGCTGGGGGTCGCGAAGATCGGTCTTGCCCATCTCGATAAAGGAACCGCCGCAGACCAATAACCGCAGCGACGCATCGAGAAACTCGCCGGCCAGCGAGTTGAGCACCACATCGACCCCGGCGCCGTCGGTCGCCTCCAGGAACTTCTGCTCGAACTCCAATGATCGGGAGTCGCCGATATGAGCATCATCAAAGCCCATCGCGCGCAACGTGTCCCACTTGCCCCGGCTGGCGGTGGCGAAAACCTCCGCACCCCAGTGCCGGCACAGTTGCACCGCCGCCATCCCTACCCCGCCGGTGCCGGCATGTACCAACACGCGCTGACCGGGCTTCACGCGCGCCAACACCGACAACCCGTACAGCGCCGTCAGAAACACCACCGGTACGCCCGCGGCCTGCACCAGCGACCAATCCGAGGGCACCTGGGTCACTAACCGCGCATCCACCACCGCCTCGGAACCAACCACCCCGAGCAGCCCCAGCACCGCGTCGCCAACGGCCAGCCCTTCGACGCCGGGCCCTAGTTCGACGACTACCCCAGCGCCCTCGGCTCCTAATTCTCCGCCGCCGGGGTACATCCCCAACGCCACCAACACATCCCGGAAATTCACCCCCACTGCGGCCACTGCGACCCGCACCTGCCCGGCGGCCAAATCAGGCGCCCCGGCCGGGGTCACGACCACGTCCTCGAACGTGCCCCCACCGCCAGCGGCCAACCGCCAGCCGGCGGCGGGCAGTTCCAATACGGCCCCCGCACCCACCGCCTTCAACCGGGCCGCGTGCACCACACCGGAACGCACAATCACTTGTGGTTCAGCACAAGTGATTACATCCGTGATGTCAACGGATCCATCGGAATCAACCAACACCAGCCGCCCCGGATGTTCGGCCTGCGCGGAGCGCACCAACCCCCAGACCGCCGCGCCAGCCAAATCCGTGACGTCCTCACCGGCCAAACCCGCCGCGCCGTGTGTCAGCACGACCAGCACTCCGGCGCCATCGCCGGCCAGCCACGACTGCACCACCTCTAACGCCTCGTGCGTGGCCGCGTAGACCGACCTCACCACACCGTCGCTCCCACGGTTGGGTTCCCACACCACCGTGTTATCGGTGACATCGTGGCCCCCCAGAGACGATGGGGTCCAAGCGACTTCGAACAGTCCGCCACCGCCACCCGCGGCCGCCGCCACTGCGGCCGACAACGCAGCCGCGGAGATCGGACGCACCACCAATTCGCGCACCGACAGGACCGGTAAGCCCGTCACGTCGGCCAGCTCTACCGACACCGCGCCGGTGCCGGCCGGTGCTATGCGGACCCGAACCCGCGACGCGCCCGCGGCATGCAAACACACCCCCTGCCAGGAGAACGGCAACATCGTGGCATCCCCAGCATCGGCCACACCCCACGCATGCAAGGCCGCATCCAGCACCACGGGGTGGATCCCAAAGCCTGCCACCGCCACACCCTCGCCGACAGTCACCTCGGCAAAGACTTCCTGTCCCCGGCGCCACAACGCACGCAGACCCTGAAAAGCCTGCCCATACTCATAGCCTCGACGCGCCAACACCTCATACGCGTCGTCGACGGGCAGTGCCTCGGCCCCCGTAGGGGGCCACACCGAGAAATCCGCGGCCGGCTCAGCGACTCCTGCACTTAATACGGCCTGTGCGTGCAACACCCATACCGAATCCGAGCCCGCGCCTCGCGAATAGACCCACACGCCGCGGGAACCCGACTCGTCCGACGCATCGACGACGACCTGTACCCGAGCCCCACCATCCCGCGGCAACACCAACGGAGCCAACAACGTCAGCTCCTGCACCACCGAGCACCCGACCTCGTCGCCGGCCCGAAGCACCAGTTCCACGAATCCCGCACCGGGGAACAACACCACCCCGTCGACCATATGATCGGCCAGCCACGGAAACTCCCGAACGGACAACGAGCCCGTCAGCACCACCCCGCCCGAGTCGGGCCGCTCCACCACCGCGCCCAACACCGGATGGCCGGCCTGCGTCAAGCCGACACCACGCACGTCCGCCGAGGACCCGGCGGTCAACCAAAAACGCTGCCGCACAAAGCCGTACGTCGGGAGATCGACTCGACGCCCGTCCCCGAGCGCTGCGGGCCAATTCACGTCCGCTCCGGTGCTGAACAACTGTCCCAGTGCGGTCAGCAGCGACTCGGCTTCCGGGCGGTCTTTTGCCAGCGTGACTACCGACGCCGCCGGCTCGCTGGCCAACGACTGCACCACGGCGGCGCTGAGCCCACCTCCGGGGCCCACCTCCACGAAGACGTCGGCACCCGCGGATTCGGCAGCGCGCACCCCGTCGGCGAAACGCACCGGCTGCCGCACGTGCTCGACCCAATACTCTGCCGACCCATATCCCGGACCGGCCAACTGTCCAGTCAGGTTGGACACCAGATCAATTCGTGGTTGCGCCGCTGAAATCCCGGAGAGTTGCTGTGCGAACTGCTCAAGCATGGGCTCCATCAATACCGAATGAAACGCATGCGACACCGCCAGCCGGTGTACGCGCCGGCCGCGTTGCGCGAACCGATCCGCCAGCTCGATCACCGGGGCATCTGCACCCGCGATCACCACGGCGTTAGGGCCATTGATCGCCGCGAGGCTGACCCCGTCGGTGAGCTCGTGCGCAACCTCCGCCTCGCCGGCGGCTATGGCCACCATTGCCCCGCCTTCAGGCAGTGCTGCCATCAGCCGCGCCCGTCCGGCTACCACCTTGGCGGCATCCTCTAACGACAACACGCCCGCCACATGGGCCGCGGTGATCTCGCCCACCGAATGACCCGTCACGACGTCCGGCACCACACCCCAGTGACGCAACAGCGCCGCCAACGCCACCTCGACGGCGAACAGCGCCGGCTGCGCGAACTCGGTGCTTTGCAACGACTCGGCGTCACTACCCCAGATCACCTGCCGCAGCGGCAACCTCAGATGCGGGTCCAACGCCGCCACCACCTCGTCAAAGGTCTGGGCGAACACGGGAAAACTGCCGTAGAGCTGCTCGCCCATCCCCAACCGTTGCGAGCCTTGGCCAGAGAATACGAATACCGTCTTGCCCACCGTCCGAGCACGCCCCTGCACCGCACCCGCGCCCGGTTCACCGGCGGCCAGCAAGGCCAATTCCGCCATCAAGTGGTCACGATCGGCCCCCACCAGCACGGCGCGGTGCTCGAACATCGATCGCGTCGTCACCAACGACCACGCCACATCCGCCGAAGTTAGCTCCGCATTCCCGGCCAGGTGCGCGGTTAGCCGCTTGGCCTGATTCGTCAACGCCTGTTCCGACCGCGCAGACAAGACCCATGCCGTAGCGGAGTCGGGTTCAATGACAACACTTTCCGGTATCTCATCGACCGGAGCTTGTTCGAGAATCACGTGCGCATTGGTACCGCTGATCCCGAATGCCGATACCCCCGCCCGGCGGGGTCCATCCCCTGCCGGCCACGGTCGCGGCTCCGTCAACAGTGACACCGCCCCCGCTGACCAATCCACATGTGGCGTCGGCACATCCACGTGCAGCGTCTGCGGCATTACGCCGTGCCGGATGGCCTGCACCATCTTGATCACCCCGGCCACCCCCGCAGCCGCCGAGGTATGGCCGATGTTGGACTTGATGGACCCCAGCCACAACGGCCGATCGGCCGGCCGATCCTGCCCATAGGACGCTAAAAGCGCCTGCGCCTCAATCGGATCCCCCAGGGTGGTGCCCGTCCCATGTCCTTCGAGTAGGTCTACATCCGCCGCGGTCAAGCCCGCATTGGCCAGCGCTGCTCGGATGACGCGTTGCTGGGATGGCCCGTTCGGTGCGGTCAGTCCATTGGAGGCGCCGTCCTGATTTACCGCGGAGCCTCGTAGGACCGCCAGCACCGGGTGCCCCAGCCGCTGCGCATCGGCCAGGCGCTCGACCACCAATACTCCCGCGCCTTCCGACCATGCGGTGCCGTCGGCAGCACCGGCATAGACCTTGCACCGGCCATCCGCCGCCAGCGCCCGCTGGCGGCTGAACTCCACAAATGGCCCCGGGGTGGGCATCACGGTCAACCCGCCGACCAGCGCGAGGTTGCACTCTCCCGACCGCAGCGAGTGCGCCGCCAAGTGCAAGGCGACCAGCGATGACGAACACGCCGTATCCACCGACACCGCCGGACCTTCCAGTCCGAGTACATACGACACCCGTCCCGAGACCACGCTCAGTGTCGAACCGGTGAGCCCGTAGCTCTCGAGGTCGCCCTCCATGAGGCCCCCGTAGCTGTCGTGGATCACGCCGGCGAACACGCCCGTCGCCGACCCACGCAACACTGTCGGGTCAATCCCGGCCCGCTCCAACGCTTCCCACGACAGCTCCAGCATGAACCGCTGCTGTGGATCCATCGCCAGTGCCTCGCTGGGGCCGACGCCGAAGAATGCGGCGTCGAAATCGCCCACGTCGGAGAGGAATGACCCCTGGCGCACATACATCTTGCCCGGGGCGTCGGGGTCGGGGTCGTACAGGCCCGCCATATCCCAGCCCCGGTCGGTGGGAAAGTCCGAAACCGCGTCGCGGCCCTCTATCACCATCTCCCACAGGCTGTCCGGGGAATCGACTCCGCCCGGGTAGCGGCACGCCATCCCCACCAACGCCACCGGCTCGGACAGCTTGCCTTCCAACTCCGACAGCCGCCGTCGGGTGCGCCGCAGATCCGCGGTGAGCCGCTTGAGGTAATCAACGTGCTTGTCAGTGCCCGACACTGTGTTCCTTGTGCTTTCAGGAGCCGAGTTCTTCGTCGAGAATGGCGAAGAGTTGGCTTTCGGTTGCGGCGTGTAAGTCCTCGTCGTCAGGGTCCCTGGCGTCGAAGGGATCGAGGCGAGCGCCGAGGGTCGCCAAGAGGGTTTGGATGCGGGTGGTCAGATGCGCTCGGTCTTCGGGATTCCAGTCCGGCTGATTGAGCAGTGTCTGCAGTTCTCGGGTGACGTTGTTGAAGCGGGCCATCAAGTTTTGTTGGTCCGCACCTGTGGTGGCGACCCCCAGTCGGCTGTCGAGATGCTCGGCTAGCACGACCGGGGTCGGGTAGTCGAAAATCAGCGTGGGCGAAAGCGACAGTCCGGTGGCCGTTTTCAGGCGGTTGCGCAGTTCGACGGCGGTCAGCGAGTCGAACCCGAGGTCTTGAAAGACGCTGCCGGCGTTGACGTCGGTGGCGTTGACGCGGCCCAGTACCGTTGCGGCACTGCCACGGACCAGGTTCACCAGTTCACTGTGTCGCTGCTCGGCGGACAGGCCGTGCAGGCGGGTGACGAGACTGCTCATCGAGGCCGCGGTCGTGTCGGTTTCGTCGATGACACGTCGGGTGCGGTGGGTAACCAACTGACTCAGCAGCGGAGGCAGCGCGGAGCTGTGCTCGGCCAGCGCCGTCGGATCGAGGCGGGTGGCCACCAGGACTGGGCGATCGGTGAGCATCGCCGTATCAAAGAGTCGCAGCGCCTGCTCAGTCGATATGGGGGCCAGCCCAATCCGGCTCATACGCGCCTTATCACGATCGGACAGGTGCTGGGTCATTCCCGACGCTTGCTCCCATAGCCCCCAGGCCACCGACGACCCGGGCAGGCCGCGGGCACGCCGGTAGGCGGCCAACCCGTCGAGGAAGCTGTTGGCAGCCGCGTAATTAGCCTGGCCGGGGGTCCCCACGATGCCTGCCATCGACGAGAACATCACGAACGCCGACAAATCCAGGTCCTGAGTGAGCTCGTGCAAGTTCCACGCGCCATCGACTTTGGCCCGCAACACCGTATCCACCCGCTGCGGCGTCAACGACGCGATCAACCCATCGTCAAGGCCCCCGGAGGCATGGAACACGCCCTTCAACGGATACTCGGGCGGTAATTGGGCGATCAATTCCGCGACCGCGTCGCGGTCGGCTACATCGCAGGACGCCACCACGACCTGCGCCCCGCCGCCTTCGAGTTCAGCCACCAACTCCGGGACACCCGCCGCATCGGGACCGCTGCGGCTGATCAACACCACATGCGCCACGCCATAGTGGGCCACCAGGTGAGTGGCCACCGCCGAACCGGCCATTCCGGTACCGCCGGTGATGATCACGGCCGCCTTCGCCAACCCTCCCGCCAACCCGCCGGACGACTTGCCGGGCCCGTCCGGGAGGGTCAGGATCACCTTGCCGATCTGGCGGGCTTGGCTGACGAACCGGTACGCCGCCGATGCGCACCGAACATCAAAAGCCTTGACCGGCAACGGTTCCAACGCACCGGTGCCGAACAATCCCATCAACTCGGTCAGCATTTCCGCCGTGCCGTCGGGGCCGGCTTCGCTCAGGTCGAATGCGCGGTATCGCACTCCCGGGTGTTCGGCAGCTATCTGCTGAGGGTCGCGAGGGTCGGTCTTACCCATCTCGATGAAGCGCCCGCCGCGGACCAGTAACCGCAGCGAGGCGTCGAGGAATTCGCCGGCCAGCGAGTTGAGGACCACGTCGACTCCCGCGCCGCCGGTGGCCGCCAGGAACCTCTGCTCGAACTCCAGCGACCGGGAGTCGCCGATATGGTCGTCATCAAAACCCATCGCGCGCAGCGTGCCCCACTTGCCACGGCTGGCGGTGGCGAAAACTTCGGCACCCCAATGCCGGCACAGCTGCACAGCGGCCATCCCCACGCCACCGGTGCCCGCGTGCACCAACACCTTCTCTCCGGCCTTTACCCTCGCCAACACCGACAACCCGTACAGCGCCGTCAAAAACACCACCGGCACGCCGGCGGCCTGGATGAGCGACCAGTCGGACGGCACCGCCGTCACCAACCGGGCGTCCACCACCGCCTCAGAACCGACGACGCCCAACAGCCCCAGCACCGGATCGCCGACGGCTAACTCTTCAACGCCGGAACCGACCTCGACGACCACCCCGGCGCCCTCGATGCCCAGCTCGCCGCCGCCGGGATACATGCCTAACGCCACCAACACATCCCGGAAATTGACCCCGACCGCGGCCACCGCCACCCGCACCTGCCCTGCGGCCAGTTCAGCCCGTGGATGCGGCTGAACCAACAGGTCCTCTAAAGTCCCTCCACTGCCGACCGTGATTTTCCACGCCTCCGCCGGCAGTTCCAGTGCTGATCCCGCGCCGATCGGCGCCAGTCGCGCGGCATACGCCACACCGGACCGCACCACTAATTGCGGCTCACCGCAACCGATTACCTCTGCGAGATCTAGCGATCCATCCGAATCGACCAAAACCACCCGACCCGGCTGCTCGGCCTGCGCGGAGCGAACCAGCCCCCACACTGCCGCGCCCGCCAAATCCGTCACAGCCGCACCGGGCAGACCCACCGCGCCATGTGTCAGCACGACCAGCACTCCGGAGCTGTCGCCGGCCAGCCACGACTGCAACACCCCCAACGCCTCATGCGCGACCGCATACACTGAACCCACGATGTCGTCGGTACCCGAGCTTGGCTCCCACAGCACCATGCCGTCACCGGCAATACCGTTGGAATCATTGGGCTTTCGGGGCACCGGCGACCACACCACATCCAGCAGCCCACCGCCGGTGCGGCGAGCGGGCGCCGAAAGTTGCGCCCTGGACACTGGGCGAAGCACCAGCTCCTGCACCGACAAGATTGGTTGGCCTGTCCCATCTGCCAATTCGACCGATACCGCCCCTCCGCCAGCCGGTGCGATCCGGACCCGGGCCCGTGATGCACCCGCGGCATGCAGACACACACCCTGCCAGGAAAACGGCAACATCGTCTCGGTCGGCTCGGCGACCGCACCCATCGCGTGCAGCGCCGCGTCCACCAACACCGGATGAATTCCGAAGCCGCCGATTTTCACTCCGGCGACCTCCGGCACAGCAACTTCGGCGAATACCTCGTCTCCGCGGCGCCACATCGCCTGCAGACCCTGAAACGCCGGGCCGTACTCATAGCCTCGCGCGGCCAGCCGCTCGTAGACGTCGGCCACGTCCACCGCCATCGCCCCGACCGGCGGCCACATCGACAGGTCCGCAGCAGGTACCGGCGACCCCGGGCTCACGATGCCTTCGGCGTGCAGGATCCACTCCGAATTATCCTGAATCTCAGAGGAATACACTGACACCGTCCGTCGGCCGGAGCCATCTGCTGCGCCCACCACTACCTGTACCTGAACCCCGTCGGCTGCCGGCAGCAGCAGCGGCGCCTGCAGGGTCACTTCCTCCACCACGGAGCAGTCGACCTGATCGCCGGCGCGCAATACCAACTCGACGAAGCCCGCGCCGGGGAACAGAACCACCCCGGCGACGGCGTGATCGGCCAACCACGGCTGCGCAACCATCGACAGCCGGCCCGTCAGCACGACTCCACCCGAATCAGGCCGCTCCACCACCGCGCCCAGCAAGCCATGCTCTGCCCCGATCAACCCCAAGTCATCGAGGTCGCCGTCGCGAACTCCTAACGGCGGCAACCAAAATCGCCGGCGCTGGAACGCATACGTGGGCAACGGCACCTGGCGGCCACCCTCGAACGCCGCCTGCCAGTCCACGGCCACGCCCGCCACGTGGGCCTGACCCACCGACAGCCAAAACCGGTCCAGCGCCCCGTCATCACGGCCCAGCGAGGCGATGACTACCGCGGCGTCGGCGACAGTTTCTTCGATCGCGGCGATCAACACGGGATGGGCGCTGGATTCGATGAATACCCGGTACCCGCCGTTACACGCGCTGCGTACCGCGCATTCGAATTGCACCGTGCGCCGGATGCTTTCATACCAATACTGCGCATCCATGCCCGCGGTGTCGATAAGTTCACCAGTGACCGTGGAGAACACAGCCACCGACGACGAGTGCGGCGCGATACCGGCCAACGCCTCCAGCAATGGCTCGCGAATCGCCTCCACCTGCGCCGAATGCGACGCGTAGTCAACATCAATCCAGCGAACTCGCACGCCCTCGGTCTCACAACGCGCCACCAACTCGCCCAGCGCGCCCACTTCACCAGAGACCACTACCGCCGAAACGCCGTTGACCGCGGCGACATTCAATCGCTCACCGAATGGGGCCAACAACTCCTGTGCCCGCGCCAACCCGCACGCCAACGACACCATGCCCCCAGCACCCGAAAGCCCCACCAACAAAGAGCTCCGCAGCGCCACTATCCGCGCCGCGTCCTCCAGCGACAACGCCCCCGCCACATAGGCCGCTGCGATCTCACCCTGCGAATGACCAATCACCGCATCCGGGGTCACCCCCACCGAGCGCCACAGCTCGGCCAACGACACCATCACCGCCCACAACACCGGCTGCACCACATCCACCCGATCCAGCCCCGGAGCACCCGGCACCCCTCGGATGACGTCGATCAAAGACCACTTCACATGCTCGCCCAGCGCCTTATCGCAGCGCTGCATGTGCTCGGCGAACACCTTCGAGGTATCGAGTAGCTCGGCCCCCATACCGACCCATTGCGAACCCTGGCCGGGAAACACCAACACCGTCTTGCCCACCGACTGGCTCTGCCCAACCACCGTGTTGGCGCCCGGCTCACCGGCAGCCAACCCCGCCAAGCCCGCCGCCAACTGCTCAGGCTGAGCACCCACCACCACCGCCCGATGCTCAAACACCGACCGCGTCGACACCAACGACCACCCGACATCAGCAGCCGCGAGATCCGGATGCGCCCCCACATGCGCCAACAACCGCCCGGCCTGACCCGCCAATGCTTCTGCCGAACGCCCAGACAGCACCCACGGAACGATGGGCATATCGCTATCGCCGGCGGCGCTTTCCCGCTCCGGAGCTTCTTCGAGGATCACATGCGCATTCGTGCCGCTGATGCCGAATCCGGACACCGCCGCTCGACGCGGCCGGTCCCCGACCTGCCACGGCCGCGGTTCTGTCAATAAGGACACCGCTCCGGCCGACCAGTCCACATGCGGCGTCGGCTCATCCACGTGCAACGTTTGGGGCATCACCGCATGCCGCATCGCCTGCACGACCTTGATCACTCCGGCCACCCCCGCGGCCGCCGACGCATGCCCCATGTTCGATTTGATCGATCCCAACCACAACGGCCGGTCGGCCGGTCGATCCTGCCCGTAAGCCGTCAGGATCGCCTGGGCCTCGATGGGGTCCCCCAACGTCGTTCCCGTCCCGTGGCCCTCCACCAGATCCACCTCGGCGGGGGCCAGCCGCGCATTGGCCAGTGCGGCCCGGATCACCCGCTGCTGCGCCGGCCCGTTGGGCGTCGCCAGGCCATTGGAAGCACCGTCCTGATTGACCGCCGAGCCGCGCACCAACGCCAGCACCGGATGACCCAACCGCTGCGCATCGGTCAGCCGCTCCGCCACCAGCACGCCGACGCCCTCGGAAAAACCGGTTCCGTCGGCGGCGGCGGCGTACGCCTTGCACCGCCCGTCGGGGGAAAGCCCCCGCTGCCTGCTGAACTCCACGAACATCGCCGGGGTCGCCATCACCGTCACACCGCCGACCAGGGCTAGATCGCACTCCCCCAGGCGCAGCGACTGCGCCGCCAGATGCAACGCCACCAACGATGACGAACACGCCGTATCCACGGACACCGCCGGCCCCTCCAGGCCCAGCGAGTACGCGACTCGCCCCGACGCAACGCTCAGCGTCGAGCCGCGCAGCCCGTACCTCTCCAGGTCGCCAGGCACCCGACCCTGGCCTCCGTAGGAACCGTGGAACACTCCGGCGAAGACACCGGTCGACGAGCCCCGTAGCACCGACGGCTCGATCCCGGCCTGCTCGAGTGCCTCCCACGAGACCTCCAGCAGTAGGCGTTGCTGCGGATCCATCGCTAGCGCCTCGCTGGGTGCGATCCCGAAGAACGCAGCATCGAAATCCGCGACGTCCGTCAAAAACCCGCCGCAGCGGGTGTAGGACTTGCCGATCGCATCGGGATCGGGATCGAACAGGCCAGCCACATCCCAGCCGCGGTCGGCCGGGAATTCAGAGATCACATCGCGGCCCTCGGACACCATCTCCCATAAGGCCTGCGGCGAATCCACACCACCCGGATACCGGCATGCCATCCCCACCAATGCGATGGGTTCGGTAGCGACAGCCAAATATTCGCGGCTCTCTCGTTTTAGCCGCTCGTTTTCCTTGAGAGCTGTCCGGAGGGCTTTGATCAGGTCGTCTTGCGTCGTGTTCATCCGAGCCGGTCTTCCGTGTTACGTAAACGACAGAGTGACAGGCCAGCGATAGTCATCGCAATATCGCCGCGATCGGCAGCTGAATAAGGCTTATTCACACCGCTCACTTCGGATTACGCCCTCTCGTATACACCCCACCCCAACGCTTGTCCGCGCATCGCCGCCATTCTCAAGGCGCTGCGTTACGGCACAAACGAAAGTCCACGGGCGCGCGATAGCCTCACTGCCAGCGCAGCAACACAAGTTCGGAGCAGAAGCCAGGACCCATCGCGAGCATCAGGCCCGGGCTTCCGCTGGGCGGCTTTTTGGCGATGGTGTCACGAAGAACATGCAGCACCGATGCCGAAGACAGATTGCCAATCTCGCCGAGCGAACGCCAGGTCAGTTCCAGAGCCTCCGGCGGCAGGTCGAGGGCCTCGGTGATCGCCTCGATGACTTTCGGACCGCCCGGATGGCTGACCCAGGCACCGATGTCGGCGACGCTGAGACCGTGCGCGCCCAAGAACGTGGTGACGTCTTCTTCGATGTATTGCCGTACGACATTCGCGACGTCCTTGGAGAGCACGATTTCAAACCCTGCGGCCCCAACGTCAAAGCCCATCGCGCGAAGCGAGTCGGGGTAAAGATGGCTGCGCGAATCGAGAATTTCCGGCCCGGCGGCGCCCACCTCGGTGGCGCGGCGCGACGCCGGCGGCAACGACCGCTGCAGCTCCATCAGCAAACAGTGCGCTGGCGACCAGTCCCGCCAGCGACGGCGTGTACGCCGGGAAGGTGAGCGAGCAGAGTTCGACTGAAACCAGCGCGGCAATGCTGTCCGGCGCCCCCCGTAGGTAGTCGTGCAGCCGGGCTACCCCCGCTGCTCCGGCCACGCAGCCCAGGCCGAACAGCGGCACCCGGCGGACGTCGTCGCGCAGCCCGAGCCGCTCGGCAACCCGGGCGTCGATGGACGGCACCGCCAGGCCGGTGACCGTCGTCGTGATCAGCGCATCGAGGTCCTGTGGCTTCAGACCCGCCTCGTTGAGCGCTCCCAGTAGCGCCTCGCAGGCGAGATCGACCGCGGCTTCGATGAAGATCCGGTTGGCGGTGCCAAAATCGGTCAGCTTCGGATACTTATCTACCGACAGAGTCAGATGGCGACTATTGACCTTGGCGCTGGCGTGCAGCTGCCGAACGATGTCTTCATAACCCTCGAATCCGGGGTGAGCGACAAACAAGTCGGTGAGCTCGCGCTGAGAATAGCGATTAGGTGGCAACGCCGCGCCCACACCTGCGATGACGCTCATCGATCAGACCTTTCGGCGACGAATATCCGGGCAGAGGGGTTCAACCCGATCGTCTAGTGCCAGAAGTTTAGTCCGTCTAAAACAACCCGGCAAAGTCCGTGACTCAGGTAACAGGATGCTGTCGGAGCGGCCTGCCCGTCAGTCCGCTCGTCCGAGCTTCTCTGGATCCCGGTGTCTCCGCCAACCTCCCTTCCGTACGGCGATAGCTACGAAACTTGGGGACAATCCACACCCTCACGCATCTAGTGCCAGCGCAGCAAAACGAGTTCGGTGCACAAGCCAGGACCCACAGCGATCATTAGGCCCGCACTTCCGCTGGGCGGCTTCTTAGCGATGGTGTCGCGCAGTACATGCAGCACCGACGCCGACGAAAGGTTGCCTACCTGACCGAGCGAACGCCAGGTCAGTTCTAACGCTCCCGGTGACAGGTCGAGAACCTCGGTGATCGTGTCGATGATTTTGGGACCGCCGGGATGGACAACCCAGGCGCCGATGTCGGCTGTCGTCAGGCCGTGCGTGGCAAGAAAATCGGTGACGTGCTCGCCGATGGATTCTTCCAGCGCAGTAGCCACACCCTTCGACAGCACGAGTTCGAACCCGGCCGCGCCCACGTCGTAGCCCATCTCGTGTAGCGAATCGGGGTACAGATTGCTGAGCGAATCGACGACAGTCGGGCCGCCGGCGGCAATCTGTTCGGCGCGACTCTCGCCTACGGCAACCACCGCTGCAGCTCCGTCAGCAAACAGTGCGCTGCCCACCAGGCCGGCCAGCGATGGCTTGTATCCAGGGTAGGTGAGCGAGCAGAGCTCGACCGAGATCAGGGCACCGACATCATCCGGCTTACCGCGCAGGTAGTCATGCAGTCTCGCTACCCCGGCCGCCCCGGCGACGCAGCCTAGGCCGAATAGCGGCGTGCGGCGTATATCGTCGCGCAGCCCGAGGCGCTCGGCGATGCGGGCATCCAACGACGGGACCGCGAGTCCGGTAACCGTCGTCGTGATGACTAAGTCAAGGTCCTCGGGTCGCAGTCTCGCCTCGTCAAGCGCACCAGAAAGCGCCTCACAGCCGAGATCCACGGCTCGGTCTATGAATACTCGGTTTGCCTCGCCGAACTCGGTGAGCGTCGGATACCTCTCCATCGGCAGGACCGTGTGACGAGTATTGACCTTGGCATTGCCATGCAACTGCCGAACGACATCTTCGTAACCCTGGAAACCCGGAATGCTGAGAAAAAGATCGGTGAGCTCTCCCTGGGAATAGCGGTACGGCGGCAACGCGCCGCAGACACCGGCGATAACAGTCGTTGGCCTCATCCTCTAGTAACGAAAGCCAGGTCGAACGGGTTCAATCCGGTCGGCTTGAAGATGCCCTGGGAAGGAAAAGCCAGACCTATCCCATCAGGACCCGGCGCAGTCGGAGGGCTGCCTTGCGGACCACTTTCAGTTGGTCAGAGACCCGATCTGGGGCCGTGCCGCCCCGGGAGTCGCGCGACGACACCGAGCCCTCGATCGTGAGTACGTCGCGCACCGCCGGTGTCAGTTCGGTGCTGATGGCAGCCAGCTCGTCGTCGGTCAGTTCTTCGAGCCCGACGCCACGGGCCTCGGCCGACCGCACCGCCGCACCGGCCGCCTCGTGCGCGGAGCGAAACGGGACGCCTTGCCGAACCAACCACTCGGCGATGTCGGTGGCCAGTGTGTAGCCGGCCGGAGCCAGTGCCGCCATGCGTTCGACGTTGAACGTCAGACTGGCGACGAGCCCGGCCATCGCCGGCAGCAGCAGCTCCAGCTGAGCCACCGAATCGAACACCGGCTCCTTGTCCTCCTGCAGGTCGCGGTTGTAAGCCAGCGGCTGGGCCTTCAACGTGGCCAACAGGCCCGCCAGGTTTCCGATCAGCCGCCCGGACTTTCCGCGCGCCAGTTCTGCGATGTCCGGGTTCTTCTTCTGCGGCATGATCGAGCTGCCGGTTGACCACGAATCGTGCAGGGTCACGTAGCCGAATTCCGTCGAGCTCCAGATGATGATGTCCTCGGCCAGCCGCGACAGGTCGACGGCGATCATGGCGAAAACGAACGCCGCCTCGGCGGCGAAATCCCGCGCGGCGGTCGCGTCGACGGAATTGTCGGCGGCGGCCGCGAAACCCAGCTCCGCGGCGATCGCGTCGGGATCCAGACCCAGTGACGAGCCGGCCAGCGCTCCGGCGCCGTACGGGGACACCGCCGCACGCTTGTCGAAGTCGACGATCCGGTCCACATCGCGTAGCAGCGGATGGGCGTGGGCCAGCAGATGGTGTGCCAGCAGGATCGGCTGGGCGGACTGCATATGAGTCTTGCCGGGCATGATGGCCGTCGGGTGCGCGGCGGCCTGGTCGGCCAGGGCGCCGACCAGATCGAGCACGCCGTCGGCGACCCGTCGCACCGCGTCACGCAGCCACATCCGGAACAGGGTGGCCACCTGGTCGTTGCGCGAGCGCCCGGCCCTGAGGCGACCGCCGAGATCCGGGCCGACCCGGTCGATCAGCCCGCGCTCCAGCGCGGCGTGCACGTCTTCGTCGGTGGCCAGCGGCGCGAAGCTGCCGTCGGCGACATCCTCGGCGAGGCTGTCCAGCCCGGCCAACACTCCGTCGCGCTGCTCCTCGGTCAGCAGCCCGGCCCGGAAAAGCACGATGGTGTGCGCCCGCGACGCGGTGACGTCATAGGGTGCCAGCACCCAGTCGAAATGGGTGGAGCGGCTCAGAGCGACCAACGCGTCGGCCGGGCCGTCGGTGAACCGCCCGCCCCACAGCGACCCCTCGCGAGTGCTCATTTCCCTACCGCGAGCAGACGCAAAAGCACCGCTGTACCCGGCGTGTCGGGTGCTTTAGTGTCTGCTCGCCGAGGAACCGTCACTGCTGGTCCCGGCGGGACGCGATCTTCGACGACAACCCGTGCACGTAGACGAAGCCCTTCGACATGGACTGGTCGAAGCTGTCGCCCTCGTCGTAGGTGGCCAGGTTGAAGTCGTACAGCGATTCCGCGCTGCGGCGGCCGTTCACCGCGATGTGGCCGCCGTGCAACACCATCCGCACCTCGCCGGAGACATGCTCCTGGGTCTTGGCGACGAAGCTCTCCAGCGCGACCTTCAGCGGCGAGTACCACAGCCCGTCATACACCAGCTCGGCCCAGCGCTGGTCGGTGTGCCGTTTGAACCGGCCCAGCTCGCGCTCGAGGGTGACGTGTTCGAGTTCGGTGTGCGCGGTGATGAGCACCATGGCCCCGGGCGCCTCGTAGATCTCGCGGCTCTTGATGCCCACCAGCCGGTCCTCGACCACGTCGAGACGCCCGACGCCCTGCGCCCCGGCGCGGGCGTTGAGTTCCTCGATGGCCTGCAGCATCGACACCGGCTTGCCGTCGATCGAGACCGGTACGCCCTTTTCGAAGCCGACGATGACCTCATCGGGCGTGCTCCAGTTAAGGGTGGGGTCTTCGGTGTAGGCGTAGACGTCTTTGGTGGGCGCGTTCCACAGGTGCTCCAGGAAGCCCGTCTCCACGGCACGGCCCCAGACGTTCTGGTCGATCGAGAAGGGCGAGCGTTTGCTGACGTTGATCGGGATGGCGTTCTCCTCGGCGAACGCGATCGCCTTTTCGCGCGTCCAGGCGTAGTCGCGGACCGGCGCCAGCACCTGCAGATCCGGTGCCAGCGAGGCGAACCCGACCTCGAAGCGGACCTGGTCGTTGCCCTTGCCGGTGCAGCCGTGCGCGACGATGCTGCCGCCGTGCTCGCGGGCGGCCGCCACCAGATGCTTGGCGATCAGCGGCCGGCTGATCGCCGACACCAGCGGATAGCGGTCCATATAGAGCGCATTGTTCAAGACGGTGGGCAGGCAGTACTCCTCGGCGAACTCGTCGCGCGCGTCGACCACAACGGCCTCGACGGCCCCACAGTCCAGGGCGCGCTGGCGCACCAGCTCCATGTCCTCGCCACCCTGGCCGAGGTCAATCGCCACCGCTACGACCTCACGGCCGGTCTCCTTGCCTATCCAACTGATCGCCACCGAGGTGTCCAGACCGCCGGAATACGCCAGGATGACGCGTTCTGACATTGAGCAATCTCCTTTATTTCAGACGTTCCAGGGTGGCGGCCAGCTCGGCGCCTTTCATCGGGTCGCGGGCGGCCACGAAGACAGTGTCGTCGCCGGCGATGGTGCCGACGACGTACGGTAGCGCCGCGCGATCGATCGCGGAGGCCAAATAGTTCGCCCCGCCGGGTGGGGTTCGCAACACCGCGAGGCTGGCGCTGGAGTCGACGGACACCAGCAGCTCGCCGAGCAACCGCGAAAGCCGCGCGGTGCCGCCGGACACGCCACGCACCGGGCTGCCGTCTTCGGGCACAACGTAGACGCCGACGCCGCCGTCGGCGCCGCGCAGTTTGACTGCGCCGAGTTCTTCGAGGTCGCGCGACAGCGTGGCCTGGGTGACCTCGATACCCTCGTCGGCCAGCAGCGTGGCCAACTCACTTTGGCTGCGCACCGCCTCCGAGGACAGGATCGCCACGATGCGGTCTTGGCGCCCGACACGGGTGATCTCGGGTGCCCGTGTCATTTCATTTGCGCCGCTCCTCTTCATCGCTTCGCTCTGCTTCGTCGCCGGCGCGGCGACCGCTCCAACAGCCATACCAGCAGCGCCTTCTGCGCATGCAGCCGGTTTTCCGCCTCGTCCCAGACCACGCTGGCCGGTCCGTCCATCACCTCGTCGGTGATCTCATCGTTGCGGTGGGCCGGAAGGCAATGCAGCACAACGGCTTCCGAGTCAGCCAGCTCGACCAGCCGGGTATTGATCTGGAACGGCCGGAACGGCTTCACCCGGTCCAGCCCGTCGTCCTCCTGGCCCATCGACGTCCAGGTGTCGGTGACAAGTACGTCGGCGCCCGCGGCGGCCTTATCGGCGTCGGCAATCACGGTCACCGAAGCGCCGGTGGCTTCGGCGCGCCGATTGGCGGCGGCGACGACCGCAGGGTCTGGCGCGAAGCCCTCGGGCGCGGCGACGGTGACGTGCACACCGGCGGTGACCCCGCCCAACAGCAGCGAATGGGCCATGTTGTTGGCGCCGTCACCGAAGTAGGACAGTTTTAGGCCTTTTAACGAACCTTTGCACTCGGCGATGGTCTGCAGATCGGCCAGCACCTGGCAGGGATGGAACGCGTCGGACAGCGCGTTGATCACCGGCACGGACGCGGTCGAGGCCATCTCCTCCAACCGGTCTTGCCCGAAGGTCCGCCAGACGATGGCGTCGACATAACGGGACAACACGTTCGCGGTGTCCTGGAGCGTCTCGTCGCGCCCCATCTGGGTGCTGCGCGCATCCACGACGACGGCGTGCCCGCCGAGCTGAGCGATACCCACCTCGAAGGAGAACCGGGTGCGGGTGGAGTTCTTGTCGAAGATCACCGCGACCCCGCGCGGGCCCTCGAGGGGGCGACGGCTGAACGGGTCCTTCTTAAGTTCGGCGGCCAGCTGCAGCACGTCGGCCTGTTCGGCCGGCGACAGGTCGTCGTCGCGCAAGAAATGTTTAGCCATGTGCGCCACTCCTCCTCATCGCTTCGCTCTGCATCGTCGTTGGCGCGTCATGCCTGCGCTCCGACCGCGTCGAGGATGCCGGGCAACGCGGCGATGAAGCTGTCGATCTGGGCTTCGGTGATGATCAGCGGCGGTGCCAGCCGAAGGACGTCGGGCGCGGGGGCGTTGATCAGGAACCCAGCCTCGCGGGCCGCCGCCTCGACGTCCTTGGCGCGCGGCGCGGTCAGCACCACGCCCCACAGCAGTCCGCGGCCGCGCGCGTGGTCGATCAGCGGGTGGTGCAGCGATTCGATGCCATGGCGCAACGACTTGCCCAGCACCTCCGCATTCCGCACGAGGTCGTCCTCGGCCAGGGTCCGGACCACCGCTAGCGCCGCCGCGGTGCACACCGGGTTGCCGCCGAACGTGCTGCCGTGCAGCCCCGGCGTCAGCAGCTCCGCGGCCGGCCCGACCGCCAGGCACGCCCCGATCGGCAGCCCGCCGCCGAGCCCCTTGGCCAGGGTCACCACGTCCGGAGTGATGCCGTCGTGCTGGTGGGCGAAAAAGGCACCAGTGCGGCCGATTCCGGTCTGCACCTCGTCAAGCACCAGCAGGGCTCCGTGTCTGGCGGTGATCTCTCGGGCGGCAGCAAGATAGCCCTCGGGCGGAACGACAACGCCGCTTTCGCCCATGATCGGTTCCAGGAACACCGCCGCGGTGTCGTCGCCGACGGCGGCGGCCAACGCGTCGGTGTCTCCGTACGGCACGTGGCTGACGTGGCCGGGCAGCGGCTCGAACGGCGCCTGCTTGGCCGGCTGGCCGGTCAGGGCCAGCGAGCCCATCGTCCTACCGTGAAACCCTTCTTGTGCAGCAACCAGTTTGGTGCGGCCGGTGAGCCGGGACAGCTTGAACGCCAACTCGTTGGCCTCGGTGCCGGAGTTGCAGAAAAACACCCGAGTTTGCTTCTCGGCACCCAGCAGGGCGACCAGTTCTTCCGCGAGCGCGATGCCGGGTTCGGTGGCATAGAAGTTAGAGGTGTGGCCCAGCGTCGACACCTGGTGTGTCACCGCCTCGATCACGGCCGGGTGGCGATGGCCGAGGACGTTGACCGCGATGCCGCCCAACAGGTCCAGGTAGGTCTTGCCGTCCACGTCGGTGACGACCGCGCCGTCGCCGCTGGCCAGCGCGACCGGCGGGGTGCCGTAATTGTTCATCATCACGGCTTCCCACCGCTGCTTCATGGTGGCCGTGTTAGTCATGCGGCCACCACCTTGGTGCCGGTGCCCGCGTCGGTGAACAGCTCGACGAGCACGCAGTGTTTGACCCGACCGTCGATCACGTGCGCGCTGGGCACGCCCGCTGTCACCGCTCGCAGACAGGCCTCGACTTTGGGGATCATGCCCGCCTCCAAGGTGGGTAGCAGTTGCGCCAGCGTGGCGGTGTCGATTTCGCTGACCAACGAGTCCCGATCGGGCCAGCTGGTGTAGAGACCTTCGACATCGGTCAGCATCAACAGCTTTTCGGCTCCCAGGGCTTCTGCCAACGCCGCCGCGGCGGTGTCGGCGTTGATGTTGTGCACTACCCCCTCGACATCCGGCGCGAGGGTCGACACCACCGGAATACGGCGCGCCGCAATCAGATCCAGCACCGCCGCGGTGTTGACCCTGTCGACGTCGCCCACCAGGCCGATGTCGGTCTCCACACCATCGACGGTGACGCTGCGCCGCACGGCGGTGAACAGCTGCGCATCCTCCCCGGTGAGACCGACGGCGTAGGGGCCGTGCGTGTTGATCAGGTTGACCAGTTCGCGACCCACCTGCCCGAACAGCACCATCCGAGCCACGTCGAGCACTTCCGGTGTGGTGACTCGGAATCCGCCTTTGAAGTCGCCCTTCTCGATGCCCAGACGGCGCAGCATGGCGGTGATCTGCGGTCCGCCTCCGTGCACGACGACGGGATGAATCCCACAGTTGCGCAGAAACGCCATGTCGGCGGCGAACGCCGCCCGCAGCCTCTCGTCGGTCATGGCGTTGCCGCCGTATTTGATGACGACGATCTTGCCGTGCAGTTGCTTGAGCCAGGGCAGGGCTTCGGCCAGGACCTCCGCCTTGGCCTGGGTGGGTAACTTTTCGGCTTTGGTGCTCATGTCTTTGGTGCTCATGTGCTGTAGGCCGAGTTCTCTTCGACGTAGGCATGCGACAGATCGGTGGTCCGGATGGCGGCCTGAGCAGCGCCGACGCTGAGGTCGACGACGATGGCGATGTCGGGTCCGGACAGGTTGACGTCGCGCGCGCCTGGCGCTCCCACTCCGTCGATGCACACCGGAGAACCGTTGAACGACACAGTGATTCGATCGGGATCGAGGGTGACTCCGGGCGCCAGGCCGACGGCCGCGAGCACCCGACCCCAGTTCGGATCCGACCCGAACAGCGCGGTCTTGACCAGGCTGTCGCGCGCGATCGAGCGGGCGGCTGACACCGCCTCGTCCTCGGAGACGGCCCCGGTCACCGTCACGACGACGCGTTTGGTGACGCCTTCGGCGTCGGCTTGCAGCTGTGCGCACAAGTCGTCGCAGACCCGTAGCACCGCGTCGTCGAGATCGTCCTGCGGCGGGGCGATCCCGCTTGCGCCCGATGCCAGTAACAGCACCGTGTCGTTGGTAGAACAGCAGCCGTCGATGTCGAGCCGGTCGAATGTGCGGGCGCTGGCGCGGCGCAACGCCTGATCGAGCGCCCCCGCATCGGCGAGGGCGTCGGTGGTCAGCACGCACAGCATGGTGGCCAATGACGGCGCCAGCATGCCCGCACCCTTGGCCATTCCCCCGAGGGTCCATTTGTTGCGATGATGCAGGGCAACCTGTTTGGGCACGGTGTCGGTGGTCATAATGGCGTGCGCGGCATCATCGCCGCCGTTTAGCCCACCGGCCATCTCGTGCACGATCTCACGCACACCGGCCAGCACCTTGTCCATCGGCAGCCGGTCGCCAATCAGACCCGTGGAGCAGACGGCGACCTCGACGGCCCCGGTCTCGGTTCCCCAGTCCGACAACGCGGCAGCGACCGCCTCGGCGGTGGCGTGGGTGTCCTGGAAGCCGCCCGGGCCGGTGCACGCGTTCGCGCCGCCGGAGTTGAGGATCACCGCGCGCAGCTGCCCCGTGGTCAGCACCTGTCGCGTCCAGAGCACCGGCGCGGCCTTAACGTTGTTGCGGGTGAACACGGCGGCGGCCGCGTAGTCCGGTCCCTCGTTGAAAACCAGCGCAAGATCACGTGCCCCCGACTTCTTGAGCCCGGCCGCGATCCCCGCGGCGCGGAATCCCGCCGGCGCGGTGACGCCCTGGGCGCGCAGCACCCTTGTGTCGTCGGCGGGGCTCATGGCGCCACTCCTCCGATCCCGGCTGAGCCGGCATCATCGTCGTCGGCGCGGCTCATGGCGCCACTCCTCCGATCCCGGCTGAGCCGGCATCATCGTCGTCGGCGCGGCTCATGGCGCCACTCCGACGACCGAAAGTCCTTCGCTTTCCGGCCACCCCAACGCCAGGTTCATCGACTGCACCGCGGCGCCGCCGGTGCCCTTGACCAGGTTGTCGATCGCCGCTATCGCGACGAACGTCTCGGCGGCCTCGTCCACCGCGACGGCGATGTGCGCCGCGTTGCTGCCGATCACCGACCCGGTGCGGGGCAACTGTCCCTCGGGCAGCAGATAGACGAAAGGTTCTGCATCGTAGGCCTTTTCATAGGCCGCCCGCAGCTGCGACAACGGCGCGGAAGTGCGTGCGGTGCAGGTGGCCAAGATGCCGCGCGAGGTCGGGATGAGCACGGGGGTGAACGACACGGTGACATCGCGGGCAGTGACGCTGCGCAGCCCCTGCGCGATCTCGGGAGTATGCCGGTGGGCGCCGGCGATGTTGTAGGCCCGCGCCGACCCGATGACCTCGGAGCCGAGCAGGTCGGTCTTGGCCGCACGACCGGCTCCGGAGGTGCCGCTGACGGCGACGACGGTAACCGCCGGCTCGACCAGATCCTCGGCGATCGCCGGCAACAGAGCCAACAGTGCCGCGGTCGGATAGCAGCCGGGAACGGCGATCCGACGCGCGCCGGCCAGTCGCTCACGGGCACCGGGCAATTCCGGCAGCCCGTAGGGCCAGCTGCCGGCGTGCGGGGACCCATAGAAGTGTTCCCACGCTGCGGCGTCGGTGAGCCGAAAGTCCGCGCCGCAGTCGATGATCAGCGTGTCCGGGCCGAGCTGTTCGGCCAGCGCCGCCGAATGCCCGTGCGGCAACGCCAAAAAGACCACATCGTGGCCGGCGAGCACGTCCAGCTCGGTCGGCTCCAACGTGCGCTGGTTCAGCGGCGTCAGGTGCGGATGGTGTTCCCCGAGCGTGCTACCCGCGCTGGCCGCGGCGGTCACCGCGCCGATGGTCAGCCGGCCGTCGGAATACGCCGGATGCCCGAGCAGCAGCCGCAGGATCTCCCCGCCGGCATAGCCGCTGGCACCGGCAACCGCCACCCTTGTTACGTCGGCCATTCCAGCAATTCTGCATGGTTATGCAGTAGATCGCAAATTAATTCCCCACTTGATCGGGTCCGGCAGCATCACCGACGGTGGGGGTAGCGGCGCGCAAAACGGCACCGACGGCGGCGGCTGCGCGTTGCACGGCGGCGTCGCGGGCCGCGCTGGCGTCGTCTTCGGTCAGCGTGCGATCCGGCGCACGGAACCGCAATGCAAATGTCAGCGACTTGCGGTCCTCGCCGATCTGCGGACCGGTGAACACATCGAATAGCTCGATGTCTTCGAGCAATTCGCCGGCGCCTTCGCGAACGGCGTCGGCCACCGCCTGTGCGGGCACATCGGCGGACACCACCAGGCTGACATCCTGGAACACCGCCGGAAACGGTGACACCCTGGGCGCCGGGAGTGCCTCGACAGCGGGAATCGCGTGAAGATTCAGTTCCAGCGCGCAGGTGCCCTTCGGTAGGCCGCAGCGTTCGATCACTGCGGGATGCAGCTGCCCGGCATGCCCGACGATGACTTCCGCGGCTCCCCCGATCAGCACTTCCGCGCAGCGACCCGGATGCCACGGCAAGTGTTGGGCCGCACGGAAAGTCACGTCGACTCCGCTGGCGCGGGCGATGATTCGAACGGCCTCGAAAGCATCGGCGGCCTCGACCCGCCGGCCTGGACCCCAGGGGCCGCGCGGTTCACGTAACCCGGCCAATACCGCGGCCACGTGCTGGGGTTGCCGAGGCAGGGACGCGTCCAGCATGGCAATTTCGTCGTCGGTCGGGCGGCGGTAAACGGGGATGAGCCCGACAGCGCGCGTCCCTGTGGTCGGGAGCACCACCTGCGCGAGCGCAAATAATGCAGCATCGACCAGACCACGGGACACGTTGCGCCCCAAGGCTTCCAGCAGAGCCGGCAGCAACGTGGTGGCTAGCTGCGGACGATCGGCCTCCAAGGGGTTAAGCACCTGCGTCGTGACCCGTCGCGGGTCATCGGCCGGCAGTCCCCACAGGTCGAAGACATCGGCGGGCAGAAACGGCGTCGGCAGGATCTCGACGTAGCCCGACTGCGCCAGCGCCTTGCCGATCGCGCGGCTGCGCTTTTGCGCGGCGGTCAGGCCGGCGCCCGCGGGTGCCAATGGCAGCACCGAGGGGACGACCTCGAGGCCTTCCAGCCGCAGCACTTCCTCGACCAGATCGGCGGGCTGCAGCAGATCGGGTCGCCAACTCGGCGGCGTGACGATCAGGGTGTCGCCGTCAGCGGTTACTTGAGCGCCGATCTGGGTCAGCCGCCTGGCGCTCGCGCCTGGCGCATAGGCCACCCCGGCGACGCGGTCCGGCAGGTCGGTGGCGATCTGGATCTGCGGCAGCGTCCAGTCATCGCGCGGCGGGTCGCCCCGCCAGTCGGTCAGGGTGGGTGCGACCACTCCGCCGGCGATGTCGGCGAGCAGTGCCGCGCAGCGGTCCAGGGCGGCCACCGAGACGGCCGGGTCCACCGCGCGCTCGTAGCGCCGCGCGGCCTCGCTGGGCAGGTGCAGCCGGCGCTGGGTACGCGATACCGCCGCCGCGTCCCACACCGCCGCTTCCAGCAGCACGTCGGTGGAATCGGCACGCACCTCGGTGCTTGCGGCGCCCATGACCCCGCCGATCGCCGCGGTCGCGACGTCATCGACGATCAGGACGTCGGCCGGATCGAGCTTGCGTTCGACGTCGTCGAGGGTGACGACGGTCTCGCCCGGATGGGCGAACCGCACCGCGAAGGGCCCGGTGATGCGGTTGCGGTCGTGGGCGTGCATGGGGTGACCCAGTTCCAGCATCACGTAGTTGGTCACATCCACGGCCGGAGACGTCGCACGGATCCCCGACAGCAGCAGGCGGCGTTGCAGCCACCACGGCGACACGGCGGCGGGGTCGATCCCGGTGACCGGGCGCAGCGCAAAGCGCCGCACACCCGTGGCGGGGTCCACCGTCAACGGCCAGGCCTCTCCGTCGACCGGTAACGGCTTGATGACCTCGTTCGATGCCGGGTCGACGAAGTCCAGGTCATAGGCACACGCGATCTCGCGGGCCAGGCCGCGCACCGACATGCAGTAGCCACGGTCGGGCGTGATGGCCAAATGGAAAACCACATCGTCAAGCCCCAGCACGGCGGCGCCGTCGGCGCCGGGTTCGGCGGTCCCCGGCGGCAGCACCAGGATCCCGGCATGGTCTGCGCCCAAACCGAGTTCTGCCGCCGAGCAGATCATCCCGTTGGAGGTGCGGCCGTAGGTCTTGCGCGATGCAATCGCAAAGCCGCCAGGCAAGATGGCCCCGGGCAACGCCACCACTACCAGATCGCCGACGGCGAAATTAGTTGCACCACAGATAATCTCTTGCGGTTCCGGTTTACCGACGTCGACCAGGCAGGCCCTGATTGGCTTCTTGAAACCGGGCAGCTCCTCGATTTCGGCTACCCGCCCCACCGCGAGCGGGCCCTCGACGGGACCCAGGGTGACCACTTCTTCGACCTCGTGGCCGATGCGCACCAGCGCCTGGGCGATTTCGTCGGGCCCAACGTCCCAGCCCGGCGCGCCGGCCGAAATCAGTTCGCGCAGCCAGCTATAGGGGAGGCGCATCAGGCACCCACCCCGAATGGCAAGGAGAATCGAATGTCCCCTTCGACCATGTCGCGCATGTCGGGGATGCCGTTGCGGAACTGCAGGGTTCGCTCCAGACCCATCCCGAACGCGAAGCCGGAGTAGACCTCGGGGTCAATCCCCGCGGCCCGCAACACGTTTGGGTGCACCATTCCGCAGCCGCCCCACTCAACCCAGTCGGCGCCGCCCTTCTTGTTGGCGAACCACACGTCGACCTCGGCGGAGGGCTCGGTGAACGGGAAGAAGTGTGGCCGGATCCGGGTGCGCGCCAACGGCCCGAACTCGGCACGCGCGAACGCGTCCAGCGTTCCGCGCAGGTGTGCCATGGACAGGCCACGGTCCACGGCCAGTCCCTCGACCTGATGGAAGACCGGCGTGTGGGTGGCGTCGAGTTCGTCGGTGCGGAAGGTGCGGCCGATCGAGATGATGTAGACCGGCAGCTCACGTTCGAGCAGGGTGCGCACCTGCACCGGCGAGGTATGGGTGCGCAGCAGCTGCCGGGATCCCTCTGGCGCGATGTAGAAGGTGTCCTGTTCGCTGCGCGCCGGATGGTCGGGCGGGAAGTTGAGGGCGTCGAAGTTGAATTGTTCGGTCTCGACCTCGGGTCCCTCGGTCAATTCCCAGCCCATCGCGATAAACGTGTCGGCGATGTGCTCGGCCAAGATCGTGATCGGGTGCCGGGCGCCGGTTGGCTGGCGGGTCGACGGCAGGGTGACGTCGATGCGTTCGGCGACCAGCACCGCCGCGTCGCGCTCCTCACGCAGGGCCGCCAGCCGGTCGTCGTAACCGCGCTGGACCTCGGCGCGGGCGGTGTTGACGCGCTTGCCCGCGTCCGCACGGTCGGCCTTGGGCAGGGTAGCCAGCGCTTGTCGCGCCAGCGCCAAGGGCGAGCGGTCACCCATCTGCTCGGTCTTGACGCGCGCGAGGGCGTCGAGATCGTCCGCACGCGTGATGGCCTGCTGGGCGGCGCTGACCGCCTCGGCCAACGCTTCCGGCGATAGATCGACGGTCTGATCACCCACTCGGCGACACTCTCCTAGCTACCGGGCTGTTCGGTCCGCTCGCATCGTCGCGAAGCGGCACTCATTCGATGCGCGCAGCACGGATGTGGCGCAAGTGCAGATCATAGGTGATTAGCTGCCTGCCGCTGGGCGCGCTTCCGCCCGCGGCGGGGTCGACGCGGCGCTTAGCCGGTCAGCACCGGCCGCGCAGCGACCAGGGAGGCCGCCGAGGGCGCCATGCGCGCCCTGGTCAGCCGAACAAGCTGGTGCACCGCCACGGCGCCCAGCAGGCCGAACGCCGACGCGGCGGCCATGGTCCCCCAGTGGTGAGCCAGCAACAGGAAGCCAAACCCTGACGAGACCAGCAGCATCAGGAAGCGCACCGGCGTCCAGTGGATCGGTCCGCGGAACTGCGCGGACACCAGCAGTCCGAGGATCACGGCGATCGTGTGCCCCGCGTCCGTGAAATCGCCACCGACGACGGCGGCGGCCATGGCCGCAAAGACCCACCAGCCGACCCACGCCGGCCGCCAGCGGCGCGGAATCGCCGCCGTCAGCGCTCCGAGCACCGCGAGGGCGCCATAGCTCATCCCGACGTCACTGGCCCGAGTGATCGACCACGGCAGCCAGCCGAACTCCACCGCCGCGGCAAGGGCGCCGACGACTACCAGCGTCGCGCCGATGTGACCAATAACAAACGCCACCATCAACCGGATGCTGCGCAAATGCAGTTCTGCGAGTACGAGCAAGCACGTCAGAAACGGCATCCAGAAGTAGACCGGGCCGGCGTCGACGACGAAGGCACTGCCCAGCAGCGTGCCCACGCGGCCGTGCGCCAGGTTGTGCAGGTTCGTGCTGGCGTGCTGAATTACCAGCTCACGCGTGTGCGGGCCCACCGAGAGGATCGCAAAGCTGACCGCAGCGAGAATCGCCACGTAGCCCACGGTGAAGCGGACCCGCGCTACCCGGGACAGGATTCCGTAAATCATTACCTTCTACTATGCCCGCGCATTTGTTTCAGCCGTCTCAACGTCAGGTAAGAACTCCCTACGAGTTCGGAGCCGATATATCGCTAAGTCCGCGGGAATGCCGGTGAGTTTGCTGGCGAACACGGGTTTACGCGCGCGCCTCGCGACGACACCTAGCGCGTCCAGTTCGCTTTGGGGTATCAGGTCCAGCGTCGAACTCGACACCATGACGCCGCCTTTGGTGGCGCGTTCCATTACCCGGGCCGCGATGTTGACGTCGACGCCCAGCCAGTCGGAGGCGAGCCGCTGCGGCCTGCCAGTGTGGATACCGACCCGCATTCGGGGCGTGTACCCATCCACCTCGACGTTCCTCAGCTCGTCCCGGGCGGCCAGCACAGCCCCGACGGCGACCGTCGGATTGCGGAAGACGGCCATGATCCCGTCGCCCAGGCGTTTGACGATGTGCCCGCCGGCGTCGAGCAGCGGCGGCTCGACGGCGCGTGCCACCTGACGTAGCAAAGTCAGCGCCGCGTCGTCGCCCGCTTCCAGCGCCCAGGTCGAGAAGCCAACAAGGTCGGTGAAGACCAGCGTCACCTCCGAGTTTGCTGGCTGTCGGGAAACGGCCTCGGTCAACGCCTGCCATACCTGCAGCACGCTCAAACTAACCTCCCGCGATGCCGCATTCCGGTCGCCCAGCAGCCGGTCGGCGGCTCGGGCAGCAGCTCGCGGACCTCCGTCACCGGCAGTCGACAGCGGATCACCGAACTCTGGGTCGCCGGGCAACAGCCGCCGCGCTCGCCGCAGGAACGCCACGACCCCCGGACTTTGATTAGTGGTGCGCAACCACCGTGCAGCACCGTGCACGGGAGAACGTCGGGGTGAAGTTTGTATGGTTGCTTCGATTCCATTGGGGGTTCCCTTGGGCTCGCCGGACTTCCGGTCGCGAGCCCCAACTTCCACCTCGCAAGGGTAGGTGGTTTGCGAGGAAGCAGGCAACGACGACCCGCTGTGTCACATCTCGCAAGCGGCGGCCCTAAACCTGACGGTCACGCGTCGTTGTTTAAGGTATTCGAGCGCGTGTCTGCCAAGCGCCGCGGTGATGGCCGCCGACACCTGGTCCGTGGCCGGGAGCGCGATCCCGGTGGTCGGGGGCGCCGCGGCCGCGTTGGCCGCGCTCAGCGCGGAGCGAAGGCCGTCCAAATCTCCGGCCGACGAGCTCACCGTCTGCGACGCGACGTTGACAAATGACACAGCCCGTCTCCTTCGACTGACCCCGATCACCTGATAACGCACCGAGGAGCACGAGTTCACTGGCGAGTAGTCAAATCCGTGGTTGAAATGAACCGCGCCGCCGATCCGGCGGGAAACAACCTGATCACGCGGCTGCGTCGTCCGCGTGGACACTCGATAACAGCATCCGCTGCCGCGGCGGAAATCGTAGACAACGTGCGTTGTCAAGTTTATCGTGAGCGCAATCAGGAGTAGGAGGCCGCGATGACTGCTACCGGGACACCCAGGGCATCCGCCGATCCGCTTGGACCAAATTCACTCACCTGGAAGTATTTCGGCGACCTACGCACCGGAATGATGGGAGTGTGGATCGGCGCGATCCAGAACATGTATCCCGAATTAGGCGCCGGTGTCGAAGCGCACTCGATCCTGCTGCGCGAACCGTTGCAACGCGTCGCGCGCTCGGTGTACCCGATCATGGGCGTGGTCTACGACGGCGACCGAGCCGCGGACACCGGCCAGCAGATCACGGGCTACCACCGCACCATCAAAGGCGTCGACACCCAGGGGCGTCGCTATCACGCGCTGAATCCTGAGACGTTCTACTGGGCGCACGCGACATTCTTCATGCTCGTCATCAAGGTGGCCGAGTACTTCTGCGGAGGATTGACCGAGGCCGAGAAGCGTCAGCTGTTCGACGAGCACGTCCAGTGGTACCGGATGTATGGGATGAGCATGCGGCCGGTGCCCGCGTCCTGGGAGGAATTTCAGGACTATTGGGAACGCGTCGGCCGTGAGGAGCTGGAGATTAACCAGGCGACCCTGGATATCTTTCAGATGCGTATCCCCAAGCCGAAGTTCGTTCTGCTACCGACGCCGATCTGGGACCAGGTGTTCAAGCCGCTCGTGGCCGGTCAGCGCTGGATCGCGGCCGGCCTGTTCGAGCCGGCCGTCCGGGAGAAGGCGGGCATGCGCTGGACACCCGGCGACGAGATCCTGCTGCGCATGTTCGGCAAGCTGGTGGAGCTGGCATTCTTGGCGGTTCCCGACGAAATCCGGCTGCACCCGCGCGCGCTGGCCGCCTATCGGCGCGCCGAGGGACGGATCCGCAGCGACGCCCCGCTGGTCGAGGCGCCGGCCTTCGTGGGGCCGCCGCGTGACCGCAACGGGCTGCCGATGCATTACTTTCCGCCGCGGCCCCGGTCCCCGCTTGAGCCGGCCAAGTTCCTCATGGAGCGGGCGGGGTCGCTAGTGCACGGCACGCTGTCGATCGCGGGCCTGCGTCGTCCGGCCGGGAGGCCCAGAAAAGCCAGCCGGGCAGCTTAGTTCGCGCGAACCGAACGACACCGCGATTTTCCGCGGCGAATTTCGCAGCCTGGTTGGGCTCGCGAACCGGATTTAGCCACCCAGCGCCCGCGCGCTCTGGTACAGACAGATCGCCGCGGCCGAGGCCACGTTCAGGCTTTCCGCGCCGCCGGACATCGGGATGCGCACCCGATGGTCTGCCTCGTCGGCGATCTCGGCCGACAAGCCGTGTGATTCAGGCCCGAATAGCCACGCGGTGGGCTGAGCGAGGTCCGCATCGTCGAGCGACGTCTCACCATCCACCGTGGTCGCTAGCACCTGCAAACCGGCCGGGCGCAACGCGCTGACGGCGGCGTGCGCATCGGGCGCGACGACGACCGGAATCGAGAAAATGCTGCCCGCGGATGCACGCAGGCACTTGCCGTTATAAGGGTCGACGCTGTGCCCGCCGAGAATCACAGCCGCGGCCCCCATCGCATCGGCGATCCGGATTACCGTGCCCGCGTTGCCAGGCTCGCCGATCTCGACGGGAACGACGACCAGCCGCGGTGAGCCGGCCAGCGCATCCTCCAGCCGCGTCGCGGGCATCTCGCACTCAGCGACCAGCCCGGCCGGAGTCACGGTGTCGGAGAGCGCTTTTGCCGCACGGTCGGTGACCAGGTGAACCGGATACTCGGCGCTGCCAAGGAACGACGAGTACCGCTGGGCCGCGGACTCGGTGACGAAGACATCGCGAACCAGCCCGCGCATCGAAGCGGCCTCAACCAGGTTGAGGCCTTCGGCGAGGAATCTGCTGGCCCGCCGCCGGGCGACCTGACGATGCAGTTTGACCGCGGCGACCACCCTGGCCGAGCGTTCGGTGAGCATCGCCGAGCCCGGAGGCTTAAGCGGCCTCTCCGCTGGGCGCGTTGACATCCTCGGGCAGAGCCGCCCGCGCGACGACAACGAGCGCGGTGAAGGCCGCCGGGTCGGTGATCGCGATGTCGGCGAGGTTCTTGCGGTCCACCTCGACGCCCGCGGCCTTGAGGCCTTGGATCAGCCGGTTGTAGGTGATGTCATTGGCGCGCGCGGCGGCGTTGATCCGCGAAATCCACAGCTTGCGGAATTCGCCCTTGCGCGCACGCCGGTCCCGGAAGGCGTAATTCAACGAATGCAGCTGCTGCTCTTTGGCTTTGCGGTAGAGCCGGGACCGCTGGCCGCGATAGCCCTTCGAGGCCTTCAGGACGGTGCGCCTCTTCTTGTGGGCGTTGACTGCCCGCTTCACGCGTGCCATGGGATGTTCCTACTTCCGTTCGTACGTAATGGGTCGGGTGTCGGAGCAGTGCTCCGGCGAGTGGTCAGCCGTTCAGCATCGCGTTGACGCGTTTGGTGTCGTTGGCTGCAACCGTGGTGCGGCCGTCCAGCCGCCGGGTGCGTTTCGTCGGCTTGTGCTCGAGCAGGTGCCGACGGTTGGCTTTCTGGCGGACGATCTTGCCGGAACCGGTGCGCCGGAACCGCTTCGAAGCCCCGCTATGAGTCTTGGCCTTGGGCATGTTTCCTCTAGTTCTGTGCTGTTCGTGTTGCGCTGATCAGTTGGGTGAAGCGTTGGTGTCGTCGGTCGCGTCCGAGTCCGGTTCTGCTGCGGGCCCGTGTTCGTGCGGATGCTGCGCCCTGGCGCGAGTCTTCGCGCCGCGGTGTGGTGCCAGCACCATCGTCATGTTGCGCCCGTCCTGCTTGGCCGAGGTTTCGACGAATCCGTAATCGGCGACGTCTGCCCCTAGTCGCTGCAGCAATCGATAGCCCAACTCGGGTCGCGACTGCTCACGTCCGCGGAACATGATGGTGACCTTGACCTTCGATCCCGCTTCCAGGAAGCGCACCACGTGACCCTTCTTGGTCTCGTAGTCATGATCGTCAATCTTCGGTCGCAGCTTTTGTTCTTTGACGACGGTCTGCTGTTGATTGCGGCGAGACTCGCGCGCCTTCTGCGCCGCCTCGTATTTGTACTTGCCGTAGTCCATGATCTTGCAGACCGGAGGTCTGGCGTTCGGGGCGACTTCGACAAGATCGAGATCGGCGTCCGCGGCGACGCGGAGTGCGTCTTCGATACGCACGATGCCTACCTGTTCTCCCCCTGGGCCGATCAATCGGACTTCAGGTACGCGGATGCGCTCGTTGACGCGGGTCTCAGTGCTGATGGGGCCTCCCTCGTTTGGCTTCTGGTCACGACCAGGTACAACTCAAGCCCGGGGCCCGTCAGGATGCAGCAGTGAAACACCACGCCATCAGCAAAAAAGCCCTGCCAAGCAGGGCCCAATGCCGACCGATCGCAACTTGAAGCTACTCAAGCCGCCCGCGCCACGCGCAGAACAGGCATTACACGATGCCTGTGACCGGACCACTTAGCCTTGATGTGATTTCGTGGCTAGCGGTGGGAGTGGGACTCCACTTACTGTCCCTGGCGTTAGCCAGGATGGTCGCGGGGGAAGTCTACCAGGCATGAGGGGTCTTTCCGCACGCGCTAGCCACACGGGCCCAGACTTGACGCAAGTATCGAAGGAGGCTGGCGACTCTTGAGCAGTCTTGGCGCTTCGCCAGGTAATTCACGGGTTGAAGGAATATCCTCGCGGTCTGTGGCACTAACAACGCCTACCAATGCTGGCAGCCGTCACCGGTCGAACTCCCGGCTGCGCTGGGTTCCGGCTGCGGCGGGCTGGATCGTCGGCGTCATCGCCACTCTTTCGCTGCTAGCCAGCATCTCGCCACTGCTCAAATGGCTGATCCACGGCCCGCGGGAATTCATCAACGACTACCTGTTCAACTTCCCGGACACGAGCTTCGCGTGGTCGTTCGTTCTGGCCTTGCTGGCCGCGGCCCTGACCGCGCGCAAACGCATCGCGTGGCTGTTGCTACTGGGCAACATGATCCTGGCCGCGGTGTTGAACATCGCCGATCTCGCCGCCGGCGGTAACACCCCGGCCGAAGACTTCGGCGAGAACCTCGGGTGGGTCTTCCACACCCTCGTGGTCGTCCTGCTGGTAGCGAGCTATCGCGAGTTCTGGGCCAAGGTCCGCAGAGCCGCCTTGTTCAAGGCGGCTGCGACGCTGGTCACCGGGTGGATGATCGGAATCGGGGTGTGCTGGGGGCTCGTCGAGATGTTCCCGGGGACACTGGAACCGGGGTATCGGCTGCTGTACGTGGTCAACCGAGTGATCGGGTTCGCCATCGTCGATCACGACGTCTTCGTCGGCAAGCCGATGGTCCTGCTCAACGCCGTCATGGGCTTGTTCGGCGCGCTGGCGCTCATTGCGGCCACGATCGTGCTGTTCCAGTCCCAGCGCGCTGACAACGCGCTGACCGGCCAGGACGAATCCGCCATCCGCGGGCTGCTCGAACTCTGGGGCAAGAACGATTCACTGGGCTACTTCGCCACGCGCCGCGACAAGTCGGTGGTGTTCGCGCACAGCGGCCGCGCCGCCGTCACCTACCGCGTCGAGGTCGGCGTCTGCCTGGCCAGCGGTGATCCGGTGGGCGACCCGAGGGCTTGGCGGCAGGCCGTCGACGCCTGGTTGGGGTTGTGCCAGACCTATGGCTGGGCGCCTGGTGTGATGGGCGCCAGTACCGAAGGGGCCCGGGTCTATCGCGAGGCCGGCCTCAACGCCCTGGAGCTGGGCGACGAAGCGATCTTGCGGACAGCCGACTTCAAGTTATCCGGCCCGGACATGCGCGGGGTGCGCCAGGCGGTAACCCGGGCGCGCAGGTCGGGGCTGACCGTGCGCATCCGCCGGCACCGCGACATCGCCCCCGACGAGATGGCCGACACCCTGCGCCGCGCTGACGCCTGGCGCGATACCCAAACCGAGCGTGGTTTTTCAATGGCGCTGGGCCGGCTCGGCGACCCGGCCGACGGTGACTGCCTGCTGGTTGAAGCGATCGACCGCGACGACCAAGTCGTCGCGATGCTGTCGTTGGTCCCGTGGGGAACCACCGGCGTCTCCCTGGACTTGATGCGCCGTTCTCCACAGTCTCCCAACGGCACCATCGAACTGATGGTCAGCGACCTCGCCCTGAACGCCGAAGGCATTGGCATTACCCGCATTTCGCTGAACTTCGCGATGTTCCGGAACGCGTTCGAGCAGGGTGCCGCGCTCGGGGCCGGTCCGGTGGCGCGGTTGTGGCGAGGTTTTCTGCTGTTCTTCTCGCGGTGGTGGCAGCTGGAGACGCTGTACCGCTCCAACGTGAAGTATCAACCCGAGTGGATACCGCGCTACGCCTGCTACGAAGACGCCCGGTTGATCCCCCGGGTGGGGGTCGCCTCCGCGCTGGCCGAGGGCTTCCTGGTGCTGCCGTTCAGCCGGCGCGACAAGGAGCACACCGGTCATCATTCCGCCGTGCCGGAACGGCTGGCGGAATCCGGACTGCTGCATGCCGACGGGTCCGCTCCGGACGTCAGCGGGCTGGAAGAAGCACGCGACGCGGCCACCGAAGAGGAGATGAGATCGCGCCTGCCCGAACAGGTTCGGGTGCGCATGACCAAGCTGCAGACGCTGCAGCGTTCCGGCATCGACACCTACCCGGTGGGAAGTCCGCCCAGTCACACGATTGCCCAGGCGCTGGAAGCGGATGACCAGGACACCGTCTCGGTGTCCGGGCGCATATTGCGGATCCGCGACTACGGCGGCGTGCTATTTGCCGACTTGCGGGACTGGTCGGGCGAAATGCAAGTGCTGCTGGACAATTCACGCGTGGAGCGCGGCTGCACGAGCGATTTCACCGCGGCCATCGATCTTGGCGACCTGGTCGAGATCACCGGGCAGATGGGCTTCAGCAAGAACGGGACCCGCTCGTTGATAGTGCGCGACTGGCGGATGATCGGCAAGTGCCTGCGGCCGCTGCCGAACAAGTGGAAGGGCCTGACCGACCCGGAGACCCGATTGCGCACTCGCTATGTCGATCTGGCGGTCAACGCCGAGTCCCGTGGCCTGATCACTGCCCGCAGCAACGTGTTGCGCTCCGTTCGAGAGACGTTGTTCGCCAAGGGGTTCGTCGAAGTCGAGACCCCGATGCTGCAGCAGATCCACGGCGGAGCCACCGCCCGGCCGTTCAGCACCCACATCAACGCCTACGACATGGACCTGTTCTTGCGCATCGCGCCGGAGCTCTACCTCAAGCGGCTGTGCGTCGGCGGCGTGGAGCGCGTGTTCGAACTGGGCCGGGCCTTCCGCAACGAGGGTGTGGACTTCAGCCACAATCCGGAGTTCACCCTGCTGGAGGCCTACCAGGCGCACGCCGACTACCGGGTGTGGATCGACGGCTGCCGCGAACTCATCCAAAACGCCGCCGAAGCCGCCAACGGCACCCAGATCGTGCTGCGCGCGCGCTCCGACGAATCCGACGATCGTCTCGAACCGGTGGACATCTCCGGCATCTGGCCGGTGAAGACCGTGTACGAGGCGGTCTCCGAGGCACTGGGAGAAGAGATCGGCATCGAGACCAAGTTGGGCAAGCTGCGCAAGCTGTCCGACGCCGTCCACATCCCCTATCGGGCGCATTGGGACGCCGGCGCGGTGGTGCTCGAGCTATATGAACACCTAGTCGAGGGCCGCACCGAGAAGCCGACGTTCTATATCGACTTCCCGACGTCGGTATCGCCGCTGACCCGACCGCACCGCAGCCAGCCCGGCGTCGCCGAGCGGTGGGACCTGGTGGCGTGGGGTGTCGAGCTCGGCACCGCCTACAGCGAACTCACCGACCCGGTGGAGCAGCGGCGCCGCCTGCAGGTGCAGTCATTGTTGGCCGCCGGCGGCGACCCCGAGGCGATGGAGCTGGACGAAGACTTCCTGCAAGCCATGGAATACGCGATGCCACCCACCGGCGGCCTCGGAATGGGCATCGACCGGCTGGTCATGCTGATCACCGGCCGGAGCATCCGCGAGACGCTACCGTTCCCGCTGGTCAAACCGCACTAGAGCCGGGGTTAGCCATTATGTCCGACCAACAAGACGTTCCTGACGCCGGCCAACAAGACCCCGCCTACGACAGCGCGGGTGTGCCCACCTTCGAATCGGTCCGCGAGAAGATCGAATCCCGCTACGCGACGGCATTGGGCGCCAGGGAAATCGACGCACTCGGCGCCGAAACCCCCGAGGGCCATGCCGTGGAGGAAGAGTACGAGGAGCGCCAGCGCGCGGCCGCCGAGCGCTTGGCGCAAATCCGTGAGTCTATGCGCTCCGACGTGACCCGCGATCCAGGGTCATAGCTTCAAGTCTCGTATCCTCAGCCAGTGGACCGTGACCGTATCTTTGCTGCGACAGCCGCAGAGCGAAGTCGGCTTGCCGACCTGATTGACGAGCTCGACGACGCGCGGTTGGCGACCCCCAGTTTGTGCCCGGGCTGGGATGTAACGACGGTTGCCGCGCCGCTGGTGAGCAGGCTCACCGACGGACTCCCGAGCGCCCTGCGACGGGCCGTCCGGTGTGGCGGTAGCACCGCCCGCGCAATTGCTGAGCTTCCGCGGCTTCAAGCGGAGCGCCCAGCGCCCGAGATCGCCGCCGATCTGCGCCGTCTCGCCGATAACCGATGCAGTCTGCCGCCGCACGGGCCACGCGATCCGCTGGCCGACGTACTGGTGCACGGAGGTGACATCCGGTGGTTGCTCTAAAATTCCCAACCTGGGAGTGGCCCATCGGCATGGTGCCGCTGCGTACATTGCGTGGTATCTCTCTGCACGGCACCGCTTCTGATCACCTGTGGCGCAAGGGCGCCAAGATCCGCGGACCTGAAGCGGCCCTGATGATGGCCACGGTAGGACGCTCCGCATTCCTGGGTCAGGTCGACCGGCCCGGACTACCGACACTGCGCCAACGACTTCCGGCTTGATGTGGATACTTGTGCGGAAGTTCAGTATCGAAGAGCGGCGGAACCGGCTGGCGCGCAAGCACTTTCTCTCGGGTAACCGGTCACGGTCGATAGCGCAGATCACCGCTGGGCTGGTTGGGCTACACGCGACTGACCCCACGACTCCGTACCTGTCTTTGTGGGCGCGGTGCCCGAATTTCGCTACCGCTGACTTAGAGGTGGAGCTGTACCAGAAGCGTTCTTCAGTAAGGCATCTGGCGATGCGAAGGACACTTTGGTTGGTGAGCGCCGATGACCTGGCGATGATCCAATCGGCGGCCAGCAATCGGGTTGCCGACAATGAACGTCGCCGGTTGATCGCCGACGTGGAAAAGGCCGATGTGGCCACAGATGGCGCCCGCTGGCTGGACACCGCCTGCGCAGCAGTGTTGCGTCATCTGGACGGGTGCGGGGCTGCCAGCAGCACCGAACTGCGGGCCGCGCTGCCCGAACTGGCCGGAATGCACGATCCTGCGCCCGGAAAGCGTTGGGGCGGTGCGGTTCCGCTCGCCCCACGGGTGCTGACGGTGCTGTCGGCGCGCGGCGATATTGTCCGCGGACCCAATGAAGGAACCTGGACTACATCGCGACCGCGGTGGACGACCGCCGCGGACTGGCTCGGCGAGCCGACCAGGCCGTTGGAAGACCGAGCAGCGCGAGCCGAACTGACCCGGCGGTGGATGCGAACATTCGGGCCTGCCGCCGCCGGGGATATCAAATGGTGGTTCGGCACCACGTTGACCGCCGTGCGACAGGCTCTGAGCGATATCGGTGCCGTGGAAGTTGATCTGCACGGAGGCGCCGGCCATGCGCTGCCGGACGACCTCGAGCCAGAACCGGCGGTGCCGCAGTGGGGCGCGCTGCTGCCGGGCCTGGACGCGACGACGATGGGCTGGTTTGAGCGTGATTGGTATCTGGGCGAACATCGCGCTCAGGTTTTCGACCGAAACGGCAATGCCGGTCCCACCGCATGGTGGAACGGACGCGTGGTCGGCGGCTGGTGCCAGGACGACCGCGCTCGCGTCCAGTTGCAGCTCATTGAAGACCCCGGTCGCGACGGACGGCGCGCCCTGCGGCAGCGGGCCGACGAGCTCACCGCATGGCTGAACGGCGTGCGGATCAGCCCGCGCTTCCCCTCGCCGCTGTCCAAAGCCGCGCGCCCCGAAACATAAACCCCCGCGACTCCGTCCGGCGGCGTGTCATCGCCCGGGTTTATGTGGCGCGATATTGACTCAGGCGCTGACCTTGCTGCGTCGCTTCGACCGCCGCGGCGTGCTGCTCGATGCGCCGCCGCTGCCTCCTATACCGATAACCTCGGCCAGGAACTTCCCGGTGTAGCTTTCCGGCACCGCGGCGACCTCCTCCGGAGTGCCTTGGGCGACAACGGTTCCGCCCTCGCCTCCCCCCTCGGGTCCCATGTCGATGATCCAGTCCGAGGTCTTGATCACGTCCAGGTTGTGCTCGATGACGATCACCGTATTGCCTTTGTCCACCAGACCGTTGATGACGTTGAGCAATTTGCGGATGTCGTCGAAATGCAACCCGGTGGTGGGCTCGTCGAGGATGTAGACAGTGCGTCCGGTGGAGCGCTTCTGCAGCTCCGACGCAAGCTTCACCCGTTGCGCCTCCCCGCCGGACAGGGTCGGTGCGGGCTGCCCGAGCCGCACATAACCCAAGCCGACGTCGACGAGCGTGCGCAGATAGCGGTGGATGCCGTTGATCGGTTCGAAGAAGTCCGCCGCTTCCTCGATCGACATGTCCAGCACTTCGGAGATGGTCTTGCCCTTGTAGTGCACCTCGAGGGTTTCCCGGTTGTAGCGGGCGCCCTGACAGACCTCGCACGGCACGTACACGTCGGGCAGGAAATTCATCTCGATCTTGATGGTGCCGTCACCTGTGCACGCCTCGCAACGACCGCCCTTGACGTTGAACGAGAACCGACCGGGTTGGTAGCCACGGACTTTGGCCTCGGTGGTGGCCGCGAACAGGGTGCGGATCTTGTCGAAGACACCGGTGTAGGTGGCCGGGTTGGACCGCGGCGTCCGCCCGATCGGCGACTGGTCGACCCGCACCAGCTTGTCGACGTGATCCAGCCCGGTGACCCGAGTGTGCCGGCCCGGGACCTGCCGCGCGCCGTTGAGCCGGTTGGCCAGCACGGCGGCCAGGATGTCGTTGACCAACGTCGACTTGCCCGATCCGGACACGCCGGTGACCGACGTCAGCACGCCCAGCGGGAACGCCACGTCGATGCCGCGCAGGTTGTGTTCGCGGGCACCGACGACGGTGAGCGCACGTCGCCGGTCGAGGGGACGCCGGATCGCGGGGATCTCGATCCTCTCCCGGCCCGACACGAAGGCGCCCGTGATCGAGTCCTTGTTGGTCAGCAGCTCGGCGTACGTGCCGCTGTGCACGATGCGGCCGCCGTGTTCTCCGGCGCCGGGCCCAATGTCGACGACCCAGTCGGCGTGCGCGATGGTGTCCAGGTCGTGCTCGACAACGATCAGGGTGTTACCCAAATCCCTTAGCCGAGTGAGGGTTTCGATGAGCCTACGGTTGTCGCGCTGGTGCAGGCCGATGGACGGCTCGTCGAGCACATACAGCACGCCCACCAGACCGGAGCCGATCTGGGTGGCCAACCGGATCCGTTGCGCCTCACCTCCGGACAGCGTCGCCGCCGCGCGGGACAGCGACAAGTATTCGAGCCCGACGTCGAGCAGGAAGCCCAGCCGCGATTGTATTTCCTTGAGAACCTGGCCGGCGATCGCTTGCTCGCGGGCACCCAGGGTGAGTCCCTGAAGGAACTCCGAGCATTCGGAGATGGAAAGCTCGCAAACCTCGGCGATGGACTTCGCGCCCTGTCCCCCGGCCGCGAGCGTCACGGCAAGGATCTCCGGCTTGAGTCGGGTGCCGTCGCACACCGGGCACGGCACGTCGCGCATGAAGCCCTCGTAGCGCTCCTTCATCATGTCCGATTCGGTCTGGCTCATCTTGCGCTGCAGGAAAGCCAGCACACCCTCGAAATCCGCATAGTACGAACGGGTTCGGCCGTATCGGTTGCGGTAGCGCACATGGACCTGCTCGTCGCAGCCCTCCAGGATCGCCTTACGCGCCTTGGCCGGCAGCTGGCGCCACGGGGTGTCGACGTCGAACCCCATCGAGTCACCGAGCCCGGCCATCATCCGGGTGAAGTACTCGGCGGTGTGGCCCATCGACCACGGCGCGACCGCACCCTGCGCGAGGGTGAGTTCCGGGTCGGGAACGACCAGGTCGGGGTCAACCTCCTTGCGGATCCCCAGGCCGGTGCATTCGGGGCAGGCCCCATACGGCGAGTTGAACGAGAACGACCGCGGCTCCAGGTCGTCGACGGCCAGCGGATGGCCGTTGGGACAGGCCAGTTTCTCGGAGAAGCGCTGCTCGCGGTGCGGCGCGCCCGGTTCGTGATCGACGAACTCCAGCACGACGATGCCGTCGGCCAGATTCAGCGCGGTCTCCACCGAATCCGTCAGGCGCTGCTTGGCGCTGGCCTTGACCGTCAACCGGTCGACCACCACCTCGATGTCGTGTTTTTCCTGCTTCTTCAGCTTGGGCGGATCGGTCAGCGAATGCACCACACCGTCGACCCGGACCCGGCTGTAGCCCTGGGCGTTGAGCTTCTCGAACAGGTCGGCGAACTCGCCCTTGCGGGTGCGCACCACCGGGGCCAGCACCAGGAACCGGGTGCCCTCCGGCATCGCCAGCACCTGGTCGACGATCTGCTGCGGGGTCTGGCGCGCGATCCGCTCACCGCAGACCGGGCAGTGCGGCGTGCCCGCGCGCGCGTAAAGCAATCGCAGGTAGTCGTACACCTCGGTGATCGTGCCGACCGTCGAGCGCGGGTTGCGGTTGGTGGACTTCTGGTCGATGGATACCGCCGGCGAAAGACCTTCGATGAAATCGACGTCCGGCTTGTCCATCTGGCCCAGGAATTGGCGGGCATAGGCCGACAGCGATTCGACGTAGCGCCGCTGGCCCTCGGCGAAGATCGTGTCGAACGCCAGGGACGATTTGCCCGAGCCAGACAGCCCGGTGAAGACGATCAACGCGTCGCGCGGTAGGTCGAGGTCAACGCCGCGGAGGTTGTGCTCGCGGGCGCCCTTGACGATCAGGCGGTCGGCCACTGAGCTCCTCTCCTTTAGGGTCAGCCTGCCCGGCTGGGCACAGTACAAGCCCCATGCTAAGTGGCCATACCGACAACCAGCTTCCGGCCAGTAACGTTGCCGGTATGACAGGCGCGGACGAGCCCGACCAGAACTACACCGGACACGTCGATCCCGGCAGCGCGGCACGACGCACCCTGCCGGGTGCCACGATCCTGAAGGCGTCGGTGGGCCCCATGGATAACAACGCTTACCTGGTCACATGTTCCGCGACCGGAGAAACACTTCTCATCGACGCCGCCAACGACGCAGACGTCCTCCTCGATCTGGTGCGCCGCTACGCCCCGAAGGTGTCGCTGATCGTGACCAGCCACCAGCACTTCGACCACTGGCAGGCGCTGCAAGCGGTGGCCGAGGCCACCGGCGCGCCCACCGCCGCGCATGAGATCGACGCCGAACCGCTGCCGGTGAAACCAGACCGCTTGCTGGCCGACGGTGACACCGTGCAAATCGGCGAGTTGACCTTCAACGTCATCCACTTGCGCGGCCACACCCCCGGATCCGTCGCGTTGGCGCTCGGCGGGCCCGCGACCGGCGGCGTAACCCAGTTGTTCACCGGCGACTGCCTGTTTCCGGGGGGCGTCGGCAAGACATGGCAGCCCGGCGACTTCGCGCAGTTGCTCGACGATGTCACCAGCCGGGTGTTCGAGGTGTACGACGATTCCACCGTCATCTATCCCGGCCATGGCGACGACACGGTGTTGGGCACCGAGCGTCCACATCTCGAAGAATGGCGCGAGCGCGGCTTTTAGGCCCTGGTAGGCCTCGCGGGTGGCCGAGGCCATGCCGCGACGCGAGCACGGAGGCGGCCGTTTCGCTAGGACGGCGTCAGGAAAGTTCCGCACGGCGTGCAACGGCCATCACACGCAACCTGACGTGCGTGACGCTCACCAGCATGGATCCGTTCGGCGACCGGCAGAAAGCCAAACTCGCGCAGTCGAAAGCGCTCCGACTGCTAGGTGGTGTGCACGATCAGCACGTCGACCTTGGCCCGACGTGACACGTTCGCCGGCACCGACCCCAGCAGCCGGCCCGCGATCGTGCTCAGACCAACATTGCCGACAACCAGCAGGTCCGCCTGGGAGTCCTCAGCCAGGCTCACCAGCGCATCCACCGGAGCACCGACAATCGCGCGCTCCTCGACGTTCTTCGCGCCGGCATTGTGGGCGCGTTCCTTGGCGGTGTGCAGAATCTCGTAGATCGGGGCGCTGCCCATCACTTTGTAGCTTTCGTCCTTGAGGACGTCGGCGGCATGGCCGTCGTCATTGTGCGGTAGGTACGCCGACGCGACGATCAACTTGGCGTCCGCCCCGGCGATCCTTGCTGCGCGTTCTACCGCGCGCAAGGACGAGTCCGAACCGTCGGTCCCCACCACCACGGTCTGATAGGCGCTCATTTAACCTCCAAGTGTCGGTATGCACAGCCAACCCAAGACAGTATCGCGTTATGCGAGGTAGATGGGAGAGAACGCGACACGGCGGCGGCGTGGCGTCGCCCCGCATTTGCCCCGCCGGCCAAGTTGAACGGACGTTATGTCCGTTGAGTGCCGGGGTCGAATCCCACCGAGGGCACCAGTTCAGCAGGCATAAAGTTGCGGAGAAGCGGGATCGTTATACCGCAGTCGTACCGCAGATCACCCCCGAGGCGCATCGGACGCCGCCAGCGCCGCCTTGTTGAGCCCCTCCGCCACCTTGGTCAGGTCGTCCGAAAACAAGCGGCCGTGCCTCGCGCCTGATCTTGAAGATGAAGGCTGTCTGACCTCGTGGCTATTGCTGCCCACACCCGGCAACCCCAACCCTCCAGCGTTGTGGCTGGTTATGCCCGTTGACGGAATCGTCGAACTTTCGTATCTGACGCGAAAAGCACTGTTTGGCAGAACGTTTGGTGGTCCACTGGCAGGTCGCGTCCACGGTCGGCCCCGCCAAGCCGCGGCGCAGCAGTGATACCGCTGGTGAGCGGGCTGTACGCGTGCGCCTTAAAGTGGCAAGCATCATGTCTACGTCGGCCGTCGAGCAGCGGGCTGGAAGCCCGGGGCCCCCGGAACCCATGGTCGACGAGCCCGCGTTGGCGCGTCCCCGCGGCGCACGGCTCGATCCGTGGCTGGTCGCAGTGCTGGCGGCGGCGATCAGCGCAGGTTGGGCGGGTAGGCCGTCACTGTGGTTCGACGAGGGCGCCACCATTTCTGCCGCAACGAACCGCACCTTGCCCGAGCTGTGGAAGCTGCTTGGCCATATCGACGCCGTGCACGGCCTGTACTACCTGCTCATGCACGGCTGGTTCGCGATCTTTCCGCCGACGGAATTCTGGTCGCGGCTTCCCAGCTGCCTGGCTATCGGGGGCGCGGCCGCCGGTGTCGTCGTTTTCACCAGGCAGTTCGCGGGGCGGACCACCGCGGTGTGCGCCGGCGTCGTCTTTGCCATCCTGCCGCGGGTGACGTGGGCCGGGATCGAAGCCCGGCCCTACGCTCTCGAGGCGGCCGTCGCTGTCTGGCTCACCGTGTTGCTGGTCGCCGCGGTGCGGCGCAATCGGCCGCGGCTGTGGGTGAGCTACGGGCTGGTGTTGGTGCTGTCGATCTTGGTGAGCATCAACCTGGTGCTGTTGATACCCGTGTACGCCGCGATGCTGCCGCTGCTGGCGGCCAAAGGCTCCCGCAAACCCCCCGCCATTCGATGGGCGATCGCCTCTGGCGTCGCGATCGCGGCGATGACACCGTTCCTGCTGTTCGCCCATGGACAGGTCTGGCAGGTCAATTGGATCGCCACGCTCAACCGCAACCTTTTCCTGGACGTCGTGCATCGGCAGTACTTCGACCACAGCGTTCCGTTCGCGATTCTGGCGGGCGTCATCGTCGTCGCCGCGATCGTGGCGCGACTGGCGGGCGTCGCGGGGCTCGGCGGCGACACCCGACGGTTGCTCCTGGCCTGCGCGGCGTGGATCGGCATTCCCACCGGTGTGGTGCTGTTCTATTCAGTACTGGTCGAGCCCATCTACTACCCGCGCTACCTGATCCTCACCGCCCCGGCCGCGGCCGTCGTCCTGGCGGTATGCATCGTCACCCTGACCCGCAAGCCGTGGCGCATCGCGGTCGTCCTGGTGCTGTGCGCCGTCGCGGCGTTTCCGAGTTACCTCTTCACGCAGCGTGGTCCCTACGCCAAAGAGGGCTGGGACTATAGCCAGGTCGCCGACCTCATCGGCTCGCGCGCCGCGCCCGGGGACTGCCTGCTGGTGGATAACACGGTGGTGTGGAAGCCGGGGCCGATCCGCGCGCTGTTGGCCACCCGGCCGGCGGCCTTCCGATCGGTCATCGACGTCGAGCGCGGTTTCTACGGGCCCAAGGTCGGCTCCCTGTGGGACGGCCACGTCGCGGTGTGGCTGACGACGGCCAAGATCAATAAGTGCCCCACGTTGTGGACGATCACCAACTTCGACAAGTCGCAGCCGGCCCATCAATCGGGGCGATCGTTATCTCCGGGGTCCCCGTTCGGACGGGCGCCGGCTTACCAATTCCCGACCTACCTCGGCTTTCGGATCGTGGAGCGCTGGCAGTTCCACTACTCGCAGGTGATCAAGTCGACGCGGTGACGTCGCATGAAAGCGCCCGCTCTGGGTAGCTTCACGGGCATGCAGATGTGGCTCGCCGCCCCCTTTTTTGGCGGCCACGGGCAGGGTGCGCGACAACTCGTCGAGCTGGTTGCGGCGTTCGGGCTGACGACCCTTATCGGCCTGGAGCGCACGATCCAGGGCAAAAGCGCGGGTCTGCGAACCCAGACCATCGTCGGCACGTCGTCGGCACTGATCATGTTGATCAGCAAGTACGGATTCGACAACGTGCTGTCCACCGGCACAAGTGTGCTGGACCCGTCGCGTGTCGCGGCCCAAATCGTCTCGGGTATCGGCTTTTTGGGCGCGGGCATCATCATCACTCGACGTGGCGCGGTGCACGGGCTGACCACCGCGGCGGCGGTCTGGGAATCGGCCGCGATCGGCATGGCGGCCGGCGCCGGCCTGCTGCTGCTGGCCACCGCCGTCGTGGCGCTGCACTTTGTCAGCGCGCTGGCTTTCAACGTGGTCGAGCGCCAACTCACCGCCAGGTTGCGCGGCACGCTGCGGCTGCACATCGTCTACGAAAACGGCCGCGGCGTGCTGCGGGAGCTGCTGCGCATCGCCGGGCAGCGGAACTGGCAACTCACCGAGCTCGACGCGGACGCCCACGATATCGACGACGGCGAGGTCACGGTAACCATGACCTGTCGGGCTCCAAAATGGTGAATGCCGCCGACGTCTTCACCGGCGTCGACGGGGTTATCGCCGTCCTTCGGGCCGACGACGAGGCAGACTGAGCTCCGCGCCGGCGGCGCGGTAGGAAGCGACCAAAGCCAGCGCCCCCAGCACGGCGAACACCGCGAACAACCAACGCGCGGCCATTACGTCACTCAGGTCGGTGGCGGCGCGGTTTTCAGCGGTGTTGACCACCACCCCTGCCACACCGGCGCCGAAAGCCCCGGAGATGACCTGCACGGTGTTGATCGCGGCCGCGGCCACCCCGCCTTCGGCGGGGTCGTCGACGGAATCCATCGCGCGAACCGACAAATGCGGCCAGGCGCTGCCGATCCCGATGCCGGCCACCAGCAACGCCAGAGCCCAGAGCGTGACGATGCCGATCGACGCGTTGTCGCGCTGGGTCACCGCACCCAGCGCCAGACCCGCCGCCATCACCACCGGAGCGCCCGCGATGATCCGCGCGATGGTGCGCGGGTTGTCCAGCGAGGCACTGACGATCTCGCTGACCGTCCACCCGAGTGCCAGTGCCGCGCCGAGGAATCCGGCCACCAGCGGGGTGAGGTGGGCCAGCCGCTGGCCGAACAGCGGTACGTACGTGGTGACCATCGCCCCGACCATCATCACCGCCATGGTCAGGTAAAGCCATTTCAGCGGTCCGGGTCCAAAAGCGCTGGGCGGCAACACCGTTGCCCGCATCCGCCAATCGACGACCAGGAACAGTCCGATCAGCACCCCGGCGGCGGCGAGCAGCCCGGCCGTCGCCGCCACGTTGCGCGGAAGTTGGGCGACGCTGACCGCCAATGCCGCGGCACCCAGCAGCAGCAAGGACCACACCGGGATTCTCGGTGCCGCGCCGCCGGGTTCGACACGGTCCGGGGCCAATGCAATCGGCACCAGGATGGCCACCAGCGCGGTCAGGATCGCCATCGCGACAAACGCCCAGCGCCACAAGCCGAACTGCGCGAAAAGACCGCCCGTCGCGGGTCCGACAAGCGTCGCCACACCCCACATCGCCGATACCAGCGCGGCGGCCCGGGTCCACAGCGCACGCGGCAGGGCGGTGTTGATGACCGCGTAGCCGAGGCCTGCCAGCAGGCCGCCCGCCACGCCCTGCAGGGCGCGACCCGCGATCAGGACCTCCATGTTGGGTGCGATGCCGCACACCAGGCTGGCGACGCCGAACAGCGCGAGCCCCGTCAGGTAAGACGCCCGCGGCCCGACTCGCGCCAGCATCGAGCTGACCAGCGTCGCCGCCACCACCGAGCCGACCAGATACAGCGTGGTCACCCAGGCGTAGAGCCGGCTGCCGCCAATCTCGGCCACGGTGTTGGGCAGCAGGCTGCTGGTCAGAAACTCGTTCGTCGCGTAGAGCGCGACGCCGCCCGCCAGCACCACCGACGTGCCCAGATACCTGCCGCCCAGCAGCTCACGCCAACTGCCGGTCGTGCTCGCCGTCTCCGTCACTTCAGGCCGGCGGCGTCCATCCCGCGCAGTTCCTTTTTCAGGTCGGCGATCTCGTCGCGGAACCGCGCGGCCAGTTCGAACTGCAGTTCACGGGCTGCGGCCATCATCTGCGCCGTGAGGTCCTTGATCAGATCCGCCAGTTCGGCGCGCGGCATGCTCGCGGTGTCGCGGCCCTCGAAGATGCCGGCGCTGACCGCCCGCCCCCGCTCGCCCTGAGCGCGGCGGCCGCGCGACGCGTTGCGTCCGGAGCCGCCGATCTCCACGTTCTCGGAGTCGTCCGCCTCCCGATAGACCTGGTCGAGGATGTCGGCGATCTTCTTACGCAACGGCTGCGGGTCGATACCGTGCGCCTCGTTGTAGGCCACTTGCTTCGCGCGGCGCCGTTCCGTCTCGTCGATGGCCTCTTTCATCGAGTCGGTCATCTTATCGGCGTACATGTGCACTTCGCCGGAGACGTTGCGGGCGGCGCGGCCGATGGTCTGGATCAGGCTGCGGGAGGACCGCAGGAACCCCTCCTTGTCGGCGTCGAGGATCGACACCAGCGACACCTCGGGCAGGTCCAGGCCCTCCCGGAGCAGGTTGATGCCGACCAGCACGTCGTAGTCGCCGAGGCGCAGCTGGCGCAGCAGCTCCACCCGGCGCAACGTGTCGACCTCGGAGTGCAGATAGCGCACCCGGATGCCCATTTCGAGCAGGTAGTCGGTGAGGTCTTCGGCCATTTTCTTGGTCAGGGTCGTCACCAGCACCCGCTGATCGGCGGCGGCGCGTTTGCGGATCTCGCCGATCAGGTCGTCGATCTGGCCCTTGGTGGGCTTGACCACCACCTTTGGATCCACCAGCCCGGTCGGCCGAATCACCTGCTCGACGAACTCGCCGGCGGACTGGCTGAGCTCGTACGGTCCGGGGGTAGCCGACAGGTAGACCGTCTGCCCGATCCGGTCGGCGAACTCCTCCCAGGTCAGCGGCCGGTTGTCGGTTGCCGACGGCAACCGGAAGCCGTACTCGACCAGGTTGCGCTTGCGCGACATGTCGCCCTCGTACATGCCGCCGATCTGCGGGACGGTGACGTGCGACTCGTCGATGACGAGAAGGAAGTCCTCGGGGAAGTAGTCCAGCAGCGTGGCCGGCGGCGTGCCCGGCCCGCGGCCGTCGATGTGGCGCGAGTAGTTCTCGATGCCCGAGCAGAACCCGACCTGACGCATCATCTCGATGTCGTAGTTGGTGCGCATCCGTAGCCGCTGGGCCTCGAGGAGCTTGCCCTGCCCCTCGAGTTCGGCGAGCCGGTCGGCCAGTTCTTGTTCGATGGTGGAGATCGCGTGCGCCATCCGTTCGGGACCGGCGACGTAGTGGGTGGCGGGGAAGATCCGCAGCGAGTCGACTTGGCGGATCACCTCGCCGGTCAGCGGGTGCAGGTAGTAGAGCGCCTCGATCTCGTCGCCGAAGAACTCGATACGCACGGCGAGCTCTTCGTAGGAGGGAATGATCTCCACGGTGTCGCCGCGCACCCGGAACGAGCCGCGGGTGAAGGACAGGTCGTTGCGGGTGTACTGGACGTCGACCAACAGCCGCAGCAGTCCGTCGCGGGCCACCTCGTTGCCGACCTGCAACTCGACGGACCGGTCCAGGTAGGACTGCGGTGTGCCCAGGCCGTAAATGCAGGACACCGACGCGACTACCACCACATCGCGGCGCGACAGCAGCGACGACGTGGCGGAGTGCCTCAAGCGCTCGACGTCATCGTTGATGGAGCTGTCCTTTTCGATGTAGGTGTCGGTCTGCGCGATGTACGCCTCGGGTTGGTAGTAGTCGTAGTACGACACGAAGTACTCAACGGCATTGTGCGGCAACATCTCTCGCAGCTCGTTGGCGAGCTGCGCGGCCAGTGTCTTGTTGGGCGCCATCACCAGGGTGGGCCGCTGCAGGCGTTCGATCAGCCACGCCGTCGTAGCCGACTTCCCGGTGCCGGTGGCACCCAGCAGCACTATGTCGCGCTCCCCCGCCAGAACCCGGCGCTGCAGCTCCTCGATGGCGGCCGGCTGGTCACCGGCTGGGTGGTGCGGACTGACCACCTCGAAGCGGCCGCCGGCGCGCAAGACCTGCTCGACGGCGCGGTATTCCGAATGCGCGACGACCGGATGCTCGGTGGCGAAAGCCATGTCACCCAGGGTAATGGGCGGTACCGACAAGTGGCTTGGTGCCGCGAGCGTGCGCAGAATGCCGCGTCCCGCGGCGTGTCACCGCACAAACACGCACGCTCGCGGATTAGCTGGCGGGGCGGGTCCACATCCGGGTGACCGGGTCACATTGCAGCAGGTAGCCGTCGTTGGAGGTGGACATGCCGAAGACCGGGGTGGTCGGCCGGTCGCACGAGCTGCCAGCGGTGTGCGTTCCGGTCGTGGCGGGCGCCTTGGCCCAGCTGCTGCCCTCACAGACGACCTGCTCGTTGTTGGTCGGGTCGTAGCCGATCTTGCCGACGTCGCTGCACAACGCGCCCAGCACGGGCGGCGACGGGGCGGCCGGTGTGGTGGTGGCATTGACCACCTGAACGGGGTCGGCCAAGTTCACCCCCGCCGGCACGTCACCGACTCGGGTCGCCACCACGGGTGTGCGCACCACGGCGCCTTGTGCGCCGCATTCATTGCTCAGCACGGTCTCGGTCTCGGTGCCGCGCAGCGTGCCGTCAGCCTGCGGCGCCAGCGACCACGCGACCGACTCCTGCTGGGTGGCGTTGACCTGACCGTTCGGCTGAGTGCAGCCCGCACGCTCCTGCTGCGGAGTGCCCTGCCAATACCCGCCGAGGAAACGCAGACTGTCGGTTTGGCCGCCATCGGTCGTGCTGGCCACTTGATGGTTGTTGTCGTCGAGCTGAGTCCCGGTGGCCGCGCACCCGTTGGACGTGCAGGCGGAGTGGAAGGCCCACCAATCAGTCGCGGTGCCATCGTGCCGGATCTGCACGCCATTGCCGGTTCGCTTGGTCTGGTCGTAGGTCAGTTGGTAGGTGCCGTCGAGCCCCTGGCCGCCGGGTGCACCCGGAGCGGCGCCGGCGGCGGGCGCCGACGGTCTCGACGCGAGCGCCGGGTTGGGCGGGCCGGGGTCGGGCTGAAAGGAATACAGGATCGACCAGGTCGCCGCCACGGCGATCAGCATCGCACAGACCAAGGCGGTCGCCCACCGGGTCGTCGACGAGAACTTATGATTCACTGCCCGCAAAATGCCACGGGGAGAACGCAATTCGGCCAATGTCGGCCACGGGGCTGCCGTCGGGCGCCGCTCGCCGATCGCGCCGTTTCCGGTTTCGAAGTCGTCGAACGCCGCGGCGAGCGCGCGGCACCGGTCAAACCTGTCTCCTGGGTCCTTGGCCAGCGCCGTGAAGAACACGTCGTCGAGGTACGCCAACTCCGGACGGTAGTCGCTGAGCCGAGGCGGGTCCTCGTGCAGGTGCTGGCTGATGACCGCGATCGGGTTCTCGTGCTGGAACGGTGGCGCACCGGTGAGCAGATGAAACGCGGTGGCGGCCAACGCATATTGGTCAGCCCGCCCGTCGATGTTGGACCCGGTCAACTGCTCGGGCGCGGCATAAGCGACCGTCCCCACCGCGACGTTGGTCTCGGTGATTCCGCTGATGTCGCCCAAGTGGCGGGCTACACCGAAGTCCGCCAACAAGATTCGGCGTTCTCCATCATCGGGGTGGGTGAGCAGGATGTTGGCGGGTTTAACATCGCGGTGCAGCAGGCCGCGGTCGTGGGCGTAGTCCAGCGCGCCCGCGACAGCACGGATAATGTCGCACACCTCATCGACCGGCATGCCGTCCGGGTAGCGCTCTTTCACCAGCCGGCTGGCGTCGGTCCCTTCGACGTAATCCATCGAAATCCAGAGCTGGCCATCGTATTCGCCGCGGTCGTGGACCCCAACGATGTGCGGATGCCACAGCGTTGCGGCCAGATCGGCTTCCCGGTTGAACCTGTCACGGAATTCGCGATCCGCGGTGATCGCCTCGGCAAGAACCTTGATCACGTCCCGCCGCGGCAACCTCGGGTGCAACGCCAGGTAGACCTCGGCCATCCCACCGGCGCCGAGTGGCCGCAAGATGGTGTAGCCGGCAAACGGCGCACCGCTCGCGAGCCGCGAGCCTCTTGTTTCGTCCCGGCCTTCGTTCGCCGGCTCCGCGTTCGGCCGCGAGTTGACCGGCGGAACGCGGCGCAAGAAGTGCGCGACCGTCGCTGAGGGGAGAGATTGGAAGCCCGCGCGCATCGACGCACGGCCCAGGCGCGGGTTGCTCAGCAGCCCGCGTCCGGAGTCCGGGCGCCGAGCCCTCCGCTTCATCTCGTCCATCCGTCAGTGCCCCTTCGTGTCTCCGCGCTATCGGCGGGTACCGCCACAACCCGGCGCGCGGTTACATACCCCGAATGCTTCGGTGGTTACCCCTAACCCGCGTCGGATCCCGATCCGGAATTCACTTTGTTCACACCCATCACGTTCGAATCATGCCGCAGGCGCATGGGCAACGGGCCAACGCAGGCTATGAGGCAGCTATGAGTGGCCAAATTGAGACCAAAGCCAAGTCACAGGCGAGTCCAATGGAGAGCACTCGGGCCGCGGACCGATACTGGGGTGGTGAGTCGACCAGCCCCGCCCGTACTGACTATCCGGCACAACGGATCCCAACAGTCCTTTGCACCGGGCCATGAGGTGGTCATCGGGCGTGATCTGTACGCCGATCTGCGTATCGCGGACCCCCGGATATCCCGCGCGCACCTGATCCTGCGGTTTGACCAGGGCCGATGGAAGGCGATCGACAACGGATCGCTGAACGGAACGTACGTCAACGGCTACCGCATGCCGGTGTTCGACGTCCACGACGGCCAGAGCGTCAACGTGGGGAACCCGCAGGGGCCCCGATTGACCTTCCAGATCGGGGCCCAGCAGCCGACCGTGCGGCCGGCCCAGATGAGGGCGACGCAGGATTCCGGGCCGCCCACGCTGGCCTGGTCGACGACCCCGGGGCGACCCGAGCCCCCGCAGCGGCCCGCGCCACCCCGACAGGCCAGGGACCAGACCCCACGGCCCGCTCGCGCGCGTACCGGCCCCGTGCCCGCACCACCCAGGCCGTCGGGGCCGCCACGTCCGCGTCCCTACCAGCACAAGGCGGCGGCGCCGGTGCCGTCGGGGCCCCCGCCGCGGCCGCCGTCACCGGCGAAGCCACCCCCCAAGCCGCCACCGGAAGAGCGGACCGTCGTCAACGCCGGGTCGAGCACTGAACCCCCCGCCGAGTCCACCGTCATCGGCGCCAAGCCCGGTGATGTATCGAACCTCGCGACGAGGTTTGTGAAATTTCTCTCGCAACGCCCAGCCGGTGCCGCCGCGCCTGCCGGCGCACCCGCCGCGGCCGGCACCGTCACCATTGGACGCGCCAACGAGAACGACATCGTCATCCCCGACGTGCTGGCCTCGCGTGAGCACGCGACGCTGACGTTGACCCCGCTCGGCACCGAGATTCGGGACCGCAGCATCAACGGGACGTTCGTCAACGGCATCCGGGTGGGGTCGGCGATCTTGACCGAGGGCGACGTCGTCACCATCGGCAACGTCGACCTGGTGTTCAACAACAGCACGTTGGTCCCCCGCAAGGAGGCGGAGACGCGCACCGGCGGCCTCGAGGTGCACGGCGTCAAGTACACCGTCGGCGATGGCAAGCAAGGCAAACAGCTCCTGGATGACATCTCGCTGATCGCCCGGCCCGGCACGCTGACCGCCATCATCGGCGGATCAGGCGCCGGCAAGACCACGCTGGCGCGGTTGATCGCCGGCTACGCACGTCCCACGTCCGGCTCAGTCACCTTCGAAGGCCACGACCTGCACGCCGAGTACGCGTCGTTGCGCAGCAGGATCGGCATGGTCCCCCAGGACGACGTCGTGCACCGCCAGCTGACGGTGAACCAGGCGTTGGGCTACGCCGCCGAACTGCGGCTGCCCCCCGACACCAACAAAGCCGACCGCGCCCAGGTCGTCACGCAGGTGCTCGAAGAGCTCGATCTGACCAAACACGGCGACACCCGGGTGGACAAGCTGTCCGGCGGTCAGCGCAAGCGCGCCTCGGTGGCGCTCGAATTGCTTACCGGACCGTCGCTGCTGATCCTCGACGAACCCACGTCGGGCCTGGACCCCGCGCTGGACCACCAGGTCATGATGATGCTGCGTTCGTTGGCGGACGCCGGCCGCGTGGTGATCGTGGTGACGCACATGTTGTCCTACCTGGACATCTGCGACCAGATTCTGCTGGTCGCCCCCGGCGGGAAGACGGCGTTCTGCGGGCCGCCCGACGACATCGGCGACGCGATGGGCACCACGAACTGGGCCAAGATCTTCTCGAAGGTGGGCGCGGATCCCGACGAAGCCAACCGGCGGTTCCGGGCCCAGAACCAGACGCCGGGCAAGCCCCCGGTTCGGGAGAGCGAGCCAGCCGAGCTCGGCAAGCCGGTGCACACCAATCTGCGGCGCCAGATCTCGACGATCGCCCGGCGGCAGGTTCGGCTTGTGGTCGCCGATCGCGGCTACTTCCTGTTCCTGGCGCTGTTGCCGTTCATCCTCGGTTCGTTGTCGCTGACCGTTCCCGGTTCGAGCGGATTTCACATTCCCGCCGAGCACGCCGGCACGCCGGACGAGTCCGCGCAGGTCTTGAGCCTGCTGTTGCCGGCCGCGGCCTTTATGGGAATCGCGCTGACGATCCGCGACCTCGTCGGCGAGCGGCCCATCTTTCGGCGCGAGCAGGCTGTCGGCTTGTCGAGCAGCGCCTATCTGCTGGCCAAGACGGCCGTGTTCTGCGGCTTTGCCATCGTGCAGGCGGCTGTCGTCACCGCGATCGTGGTGGTGGGCAAGGGCGCCCCTACCCGTGGTGCCGTGGTGATGGGCCATGGCACTGTCCCGGCGACCGTCGAATTGTTTACGACGGTCGCGGCGACCTGCGTCGCCTCGGCCATTCTGGGCCTGGCGATCTCGGCGGTCGTCCGCTCGACCGAGCAGGTGATGCCGTTGTTCGTGGTGGCGGTGATGGCGCAGCTGGTGTTGTGCGGCGGGATGGTGCCGGTGACTGGCCGGCTCGGGCTCGACCAGCTGTCGTTCGCGATGCCCACCCGGTGGGGGTACGCCGCCGCCGCGTCGACGGTCGACGTGCGAACCCTGGTGCCCGGTTCGATGCTGCCCCAGGACCGTTTCTGGGAGCACACCTCAAAGATCTGGCTGTTCGACATGGGCATGCTGGCCGCGCTGTCGCTGCTCTACGCCTGCTTTGTGCGGTGGAGGATCAGGCTGAGACGTTAGACATCCGCTCGCCGCAGTTGACTCTGCGTTCATTGCGAGGAAGTGCGAGTGACGGCCGCCGCCAGCGCAGAGCCAATCGCCACGCCGGCGAGCGATACGGCGCGTCGGTAAAGTGGCGTCTCATCCACCCACCGAAGAAAGAAACGTTCGACCTGGTTGCCCGCACCAACACCGATCCGAAGGGCATCGTGCGGGCCGTCGACGAATACACGCTGCAGCCGTGGGGCCTCTACCTGGCTCGGCCCACTCCCGGACGCGCACAGTTCCATTACCTCGAGTCGTGGCTGCTGCCATCGGTGGGTTTGCGCGCCACGATCTTTCACTTCAACCCGGGCCATGAGCGCGACCACGACTACTACCTCGACATCGGCGAATACACGCGCGGCCAGGACGTGTGGCGCTCCGAAGACCACTACCTCGACATCGAGGTGCGCACCGGGGCGGGGGCCGAACTGGCCGACGTCGACGAACTGCTGGAAGCCGTCCGCGCCGGGCTGCTGACCGCCGAGATCGCCGAGCGGGCGGTGGGGCGCGCTGTGGCCGCGGTGGACGGGCTGGCCCGCAACGGCTATGACTTGCAGCGCTGGCTGTCCGGCTGTGGCATCGAGCTCACCTGGCGCGGACCGTCGCCGCCGCTAGGGGCATTGTGAAACCCGTTGGCGGCGGCGACGTTCCAGCGCGGCGCTAGACCTCGAGCAAGCGCTCGAAGAACTCGCGGTAGTGCATCAGAGCCACGCGAAGGTCTTCGGTGGACGCTTGTTCGCCGCGAGCCCACTGTTCTTCCAGACGCGAACGCGCGTTGGCGAAACTCGACGTCAGCTGTTCGACCAGGTCGGAGACCAGGTCATCGGCCTTACCGACGCAGTCCTTGGGATCGTCGACGAAACTCGCCTGCACGGCAGCCCAGCGGGCCCGCAGCTCGGCGAGGTCGTCGTCGGCGAACAGCAATTCTTCCGTTGCTGAGTCGCGGTGCACGGCCGGATCCTGCGCGTGCGTGGGCTCGGCCGGCGCCATTGTCGGCTCGGCCCCCTCGGCCGGCTCGGCCGGCTCGGCCCGCTCGGCCCGCTCGGGCGGCGCAGTCGTGGGCTCGGCCGACTCCACGGGCGCGCTGTGCTGGCCCTCCTGTGGTGGCATTGCCTCGACCCCGGCCTCGGACTCTTCGTGCGAATCGGTCAATGATCGTTCTTCGTGCGTTGTCATGCCCTTTCCTCCTTTGACGTGCCGTTACCTGTAGTGGCATCCAGCAGCTCCTCGAAAAGCGCCCGGTAGTGCACGAACGCCTCACGCTGCTGCTCGGTGCTGACATCACCGCCCTCCGCCGACAGGTGAATGCCGTGTGCGGTGCGGTAGTTCTCGACGACGTGCGGGTGGTCGACCGAGATGTCGGCCGCCCGCCGATCGAAGTCGTCGATTGGGTAGCCCCGGGTGCGCATCACCTCGGTCACCAAACGGTCGGCAACGCCAACGGCGGTCGCCGGATTATCGACGAAACCCGTCTGCACCTGACTCCAGCGGGTGGTGAAATCTGATTGAGCTGCCGGTGTCAGCGGGACGATGTCCAGCTTCTGCCGCTTACGTTCTCGCGCGGTGAGTTCTTTCTCGGCCGCCTTTTGGTCTCCGGTCTCGGCTACCAGCCGTTCGTATTCGGAACCGTAGTGCTGCTGCAGTCGGCTGGTCCTCTTGCGGCTCCTCACGAAGCCCGCCGCAAGAACCACCAGCGCGATTCCAACAACGACGGCAGCCGCGACCAGAATCGATAGCCAAATGGCCATTTCCTGCTCCTCTCGTACGCATGTCGAATTACCCGGGCGTCACGGATGCAAACGTGCATGCGGGCACTCATGCGCGGGTACTTGGATGTCGTGACCGATCTCGCCGGCCTGCCCGAGTCCCTCCGGGCTGCGCTGCGCGACGAACCGGTGCCCGACTGGCGAGCACCGACGCTGGCCACCCTGACCGAGAGACGCTTCTCCGACCCGGACTGGATCTTCGAGCGCAAGTTCGACGGAATGCGCTGCCTGGCGTTCCGCGACGGCGACCAAGTCCGGTTGTTGTCACGGAACCGTAAGCCGCTCAATGGAACCTATCCCGAAATAGTCGATGCGCTTGCCGCGCAACATAGGTCGCGGTACGTTGTCGACGGCGAGGTCGTGGCGTTCGAGGGTCGGCGCACCAGCTTCGCCCGGCTGCAGGCGCGTCTGGGCATCACGGATCCTGAGGTCGCGCGCGCGTCGCGAGTTCGCGTCTACTACTACGTCTTCGACCTGTTGCATCTCGACGGCAAGTCCACCGTCGACGTGCCGCTGAGTTGGCGTAAGCGGTTGCTGCGCAGCGCCATTGACTTCAGCGACCCACTGCGCAACACGGCGCACCGTGTGGCAAACGGCATCGCGGTCTACCAGCGCGCCTGCGAACGGGGCGACGAAGGTGTGATCGCCAAACTCGCCGACTCGAAGTATGGCGCAGGCCGGTCACCGAATTGGTTGAAGTTCAAGTGCGTCCGCGATCAAGAGTTCGTCGTCGGGGGTTACACGAGCCCCAAAGGGAGCCGAATCGGGTTGGGCGCGCTGCTGATTGGCTACTACGACGACGGCAACCTGGTTTACGCCGGCAAGGTGGGCACCGGCTTCGACGAGGCCACGCTGCGCAGCCTGCACGAGCGGCTGTCTGGAATCAAGCGGGACACAACACCGTTCACCCGCGGGCTGGTGCGTGAGCGCGACGCGCGATGGGTGCACCCCGAGCTGGTGGCGCAAATCGGGTTCAGCGAATGGACGCGCGACGGCAAGTTACGTCACCCGCGCTATCAAGGTCTGCGCGCCGATAAGGAGCCCGGCGACGTCGTGCGGGAGACACGCTGATGCCCCGCGTCGAGGTTGAGGTCAGCCACGGCGACCGGGTGTTGTTTCCCGCTGACGGGATCACCAAGCGCGACGTTGTCGACTACTACTGCGCGGTCGCCGACGCGATGCTGCCGCACATCAAAGGACGCCCGCTCAACGTGCAGCGGTTCCCGCGCGGCATCGGCGAAAAGGGCTTTCTGCAACAGGATTTCGATCATTCAATGCCGGACTGGATGAGCGGTGTCGAGGTTGACAAAGAGCGCGGCACGCTGGTGCATCCGGTCGCAGAACGCCCAGAGGCGCTGGGATGGCTGGCCAACCAGAACTGCATCACGTTACACATCTGGCAGTCACGACGGGACCGGTTGCACAACCCCGACCGGCTCGTCTTCGATCTGGACCCGTCGGGCAGCGACTTCGCCGTGGTGCGCGCGACGGCCCGCGCGACAGCCGCCGTGCTCGACGACCTCGGGCTGACGTGTTACGTGCAGACCACCGGATCACGCGGGCTGCACGTCGTGGTGCCGCTGCGCGGCGACGCCGACTTCGACACCGCGCGCCAGTTCGCGCGCGACGTCGCCGAGGTGGTGGTGGCCGACGACGCCGCGCACCGCACCCTGGAAGCTCGCAAAGACAACCGCGGCGACCGCGTGTATCTCGACATCATGCGAAATGCCTACGCGCAGACGGCCGTCGCTCCGTATTCCATCCGCCCCCGCGCCGGTGCGCCAGCTGCCGCCCCGCTGCACTGGGACGAACTGGACGCGCGCGGCCTGCGGGCAGATCGATTCACCATCCGCGACATCCCTAAACGCCTGGCCGGGCAGGGTGATCCGTGGGCCGACATGTCGCGGCACGCCCGCGCCCTGACCGGTCCCCTGCGGCGCCTGGCGAAACTTCGTGCCTGACGAGTCGGCTGCCAGCGGCCGGGCGTAATCTCTGCTGCCATGAACTGCATCAGGCGCCCGGTGCGAACGCTTCTGGCGCCGCCTACCCTACGCGCGCCAGCCTGTAGAGTCGGCCCACTCCCACGCCCGTGGGTAGGCGTTGGAAAACCACGGCTCCTTGGCTTGGACATAGTGGGCGTAGCTGGTGGCACCGCTTTCGGCGGCGCGCTTGACGGCCAGGTATTCCTCCCGCACACCCGGGTCGGCGGTGAGCCAGTCGACGAAAAGCAGGGCGAACTGCTGATTGGGCCACCCGTCCACCCGGATGTGCACGTTCGTCGGCCGACCGGGATCCGCCGAAGCGTGAAATCTCTTGTGCCACAACGATGGGTCGCTGGCGTGATCAAAGTGGACGACGGTGCTGCGCGCATCGGGTTTCGCGACGTCGGAGGTGACGTGTTCGATACGGGGATAACCCGAAGACAACAATGGCTCGGCGAGTTCGTCTGCTACCGCTAGGGATTCGACGGTGATCTGGACGTCGATGACGTCCTTGGCTTGGAAATCCGGGTAGTACGGCACAGCGGTCGATCCGATGTGGTCGATGCGTAACGCGCGGTGGCCGCAGGCCGTCTTCAACCGGTTGATGATGCGCTGCGTCTGCTCCGGCCACGTTGGATCGGCAGGTACCAATTGCGCGGGCGCACGGGCGATCTGACGCTCCGTGAGGTTGTGAGCGAACGGCAAGATGCGGTTGTTCCACACGTCGTGGGCCCGTTCGACCAAATCCTCTTGCGTGCCAGAGTTGTCCAGCCAGATGTCGGCGACCTCTTGGCGTTGCTCGTCGCTGGCCTGGGCCGCGATTCTCGCGCGGGCGTCCTCTTCGGGCATGCCACGTTGCTCGATCAGCCGTCGCAGCCGCACGTCGACGTCGGCGTGCACGATGACCACCAACGGGAACAGCGGCGCCATCCCCGATTCCACCAGCAGCGGAATGTCTTCGACGACAACCGCATCGTCGGGCACCGCCGCGATGATCTCGGCGCGCCGCTTGCCGACCAGCGGGTGAACGATCCCGTTGAGCCGCTGGCGCGCATCATCATCGCGAAAAGCCTTGGCGGCCAAGGCCGGACGGTCCAGTGCGCCGTCGGGCAGCAGGATGTCGTCACCGAACGCCTCGACTAGCGCCGCCAGCCCCTCAGTGCCTGGCTCGACCACCTCGCGCGAGATGACGTCCCCGTCGACGATGACCCCGCCGCATTTCGCGAAGGTGGCAGACAACGCCGACTTCCCAGCGCCGATGCCACCGGTCAGCCCGATGCGCAGCATCGGTGCTTAGGCGTTGCCGGCGAGCTTTTCGCGCAGAGCGGCCAATTGTGCATCGCTGGCCAGCGACCCACCCGCGGCTTTCTCCTGCGGAGCACTGCTGGACGACGACTGCTCGCCGCCGCCATGTCCGGCCGCCTCGGCAGCAGCGAACTTCTCCATCTGCGCGGTGTGCATCTTGTGCCGGCGCTCGGCCTCGGCGTAGCGGGCTTCCCATTCGGTGCGCTGGGTGTCGAAGCCCTCCAACCATTCGTTGGTCTCGGAGTCGAAGCCCTCGGGGAAGATGTAGTTGCCCTGGTCGTCGTAGCTGTCGGCCATGCCGTATTTCGCCGGGTCGAACTCCTCGGTGTAGTCCTCGTTGGCCTGCTTGAGCGACAACGAGATCCGGCGGCGCTCCAGGTCGATGTCGATGACCTTGACCATCGCGTCGTCGCCGACGGCAACCACCTGGTCGGGAACCTCGACATGGCGCTCGGCGAGCTCGGAGATGTGCACCAGGCCTTCGATGCCCTCCTCGACACGGACGAACGCACCGAATGGAACGAGCTTGGTGACCTTGCCCGGCACGATCTGGCCGATGGCGTGGGTGCGGGCGAAGTGCCGCCACGGGTCTTCCTGAGTCGCCTTGAGCGACAACGAAACCCGCTCGCGGTCCATGTCGACGTCGAGCACCTCGACGGTGACCTCGTCACCCACCTGGACCACCTCGGACGGGTGGTCGATGTGCTTCCAGGACAGCTCGGAGACGTGCACCAGACCGTCGACGCCGCCGAGGTCGACGAACGCGCCGAAGTTGACGATGGAGGAGACCACACCCTTGCGGATGGTTCCCTTCTGCAGCTGGTTGAGGAATTCGCTGCGCACCTCGGACTGGGTCTGTTCCAGCCATGCGCGGCGGGACAGGACCACATTGTTGCGGTTCTTGTCCAGCTCGATGATCTTGGCTTCGATCTCCTTGCCGATGTACGGCTGCAGATCACGCACGCGACGCATCTCGACCAGCGAGGCGGGCAGGAAGCCGCGCAACCCGATGTCGAGGATCAGGCCACCCTTGACCACCTCGATGACAGTGCCCTTGACGGCCTCGTCCTTCTCCTTGAGCGCCTCGATGGTGCCCCAGGCGCGCTCGTACTGCGCGCGCTTCTTGGACAGGATCAGGCGGCCTTCTTTGTCCTCCTTGGTGAGGACTAGGGCTTCTACCTCATCGCCGACGGTAACGACCTCGTTGGGGTCTACGTCGTGCTTGATGGAGAGTTCGCGGGCGGGGATGACCCCTTCGGTCTTGTAGCCGATGTCGAGGAGCACCTCGTCCCGGTCCACTTTGACGATGGTGCCTTCGACGATGTCGCCATCGTTGAAGTACTTGATCGTTTTGTCTATTGCGGCGAGAAAGTCCTCGCTGGTGCCTATGTCGTTGACGGCTACTTGCGGCGAGGTGACGGTGGGACTCGGCATATTGTTGGGGTGCTCCGGACAGGTTGGGTCGTAGGGACAAAACAGGATTTACCTGTTGAGGCTACTCGACATCGCGCACGCTGGACAAACTCGCCCGGCGCTAGGTGGCCGCGTGGTGTCTGCAACGCTAAAACTTGGTAATTAAGGCTACCCCGCACACCATGAGCACACCGCCGAGGGCTCTTCCCGCGCTGATCGGGTGAGGATGTACACGAAGCCAGCCGAAATGATCGATCAGCAGCGACATGATCAGCGCCGCGGTGACGGTGAGACTCATGAAAGTTCCTGCGCCGACCTTATGCACCAGGGTCAGGCCGGCATACACCTGGACGGCGCCGACGAGACCACCAATGACAGCCCACCAGGGCATCGATGCGGCGTCCTGCACGGTAGGTAGGGGTCTGGACCTGAAGACGAACACCGCGACGAAGAAAAGAGCAACTACGCCCGCCGAGATCGCCGATGCCAGCCACGGGTTGATCATGTGTTTGTAGAGCTGACTGTTCATCGCAGCTCCGCAGGTCTGAAGGACACCACCGAGGATGATGAAAGGGATCATCCAGCTTGCATTCACGACGCTCCTTTGGACGAGACACAGGTCATCGAGGGCTTCAACAGCAGCGCCGCAGGTGAGCGGTCAGTCATGCTCCACGGCCCGACGCGGCAGGCTCCCGTGCGACGGACCCGAACCGTCAACTCGCAGTATGTCGGGCCGCCAGCCGGTGCGCGACCTCAGTGCGCCGCCGCGTCCCAGCTTCGGCCGTAGCCCACCGACACTTCCAGTGGCACGTCGAGCGGGTAGGCGCCGCCCATTTTGTCGCGCACCAGCGCCTCGACCTGCTCGCGCTCACCGGAGGCGATTTCGATCAACAGCTCGTCGTGCACCTGCAGCAGCATGCGGGACGCCAGCGTGGCCTCTTTGAGCGCCTTGTCGACCTCGATCATCGCCACCTTGATGATGTCGGCCGCGCTGCCCTGGATGGGCGCGTTGAGCGCGGCCCGTTCAGCGGCCTCGCGGACCTGACGGTTGCTGCTGTCCAGCTCGGGCAGGTAGCGCCGGCGGCCGAGCACCGTCGAGGTGTAGCCGTCCTTGCGGGCCTGCTCCACCACGTCCATCAGGTAGTCGCGCACCCCGCCGAACCGGGCGAAGTACTGGTCCATCTGGTCCTTGGCTTCCTCGGTGGAGATCTTGAGCTGCGCGGACAACCCGTACGCACTCAGCCCATAGGCCAACCCGTAGGACATCGCCTTCACTCGGCGGCGCAGCTCGGCGGTGACCTCCTCGATCGGCACGCCGAACGCGCGCGACGCGACGAACGAGTGCAGATCCTCGCCCGTGTTGAACGCTTCGATGAGGCCTTGGTCGCGGGATAGGTGCGCCATGATGCGCATTTCGATCTGGCTGTAGTCGGCGGTCATCAGCTCGCTGTTGCCCTTACCGACCACGAACGCGTCGCGGATCTGGCGGCCGGCGTCGGTGCGGATCGGGATGTTCTGCAGGTTGGGCTCGGTCGAGGAGAGCCGGCCGGTCGCCGCGATCGTCTGGTTGAACGTGGTGTGGATCCGGCCGTCGCCGGCCACCGAGTTGAGCAGCCCGTCGACGGTGACCTTGAGCCGGGTGACGTCGCGGTGGGCCAGCAGGTGTTGCAGGAATGGGTGCCCGGTTTTGTCGAACAGCGACTGCAGAGCGTCGGCGTCGGTGGTGTAGCCGGTCTTGGTGCGCTTGGTCTTCGGCATCTCGAGCTCTTCGAACAGCACCACCTGCAGCTGCTTGGGTGAGCCCAGGTTGATCTGCTTGCCGATCACCGCGTAGGCAGCCTCGGCGGCGTCGCGGATCTGGTCGCCGAACAGGCTCTGCAATTCGGTGAGCATTCCCAGATCGACGGCGATACCCGCGGCCTCCATCTCGGCCAGCACCTGCTGAACGGGCAGTTCCATGTCACCCAACAGCTCAGTGGAGTCGATGCGCTCCAGCTCGGCATCCAGGGCGTCGGCCAGGTCCACCACGGCCCGAGCGCGCAGGATCGCGGTCTGGACGGCTTGCTGGTCGGTTCCGTCGATGTCGTCGAGCAGCGAAAGCTGTTGCTGCTCTGTGGTTTCCGCGCGCAGCTCACGCCTGAGGTAGCGCAGCGAAAGGTCATCCAGGGTGAAGCTGCGCTGCCCGGGCCGCACCAGATAGGCCGCCAGGGCGGTGTCGGAGGTGACGCCGTTCAGCGTCCAGCCCCGGCCCGCGAGGTCGTGGATGGCCAGCTTTGCTTCGTGCAGGGCTTTGGGTCTCGCGGCGTCGGCCAGCCACGCCGCCAGCGCGGCATCGTCCTCGGGGGTCAGCGTGGCGGTCTCGAGGTATGCGCCGTCGCCGTCGGCGGCGGCAATGGCCAGTGCGGTGGCGTCGCCGTCATACGGCAGGTGGGTTCCCACGACAGCCAGCCCGGACCGGCTTCCGTCGCCGGCGTGCTCGGCCAGCCACTGCGCCACCGTGCCGGGCTCCAGCGCGGCGCCGCGCACGTCGAAGCCCTCTTCGACCTCGGGCACGACGGCGACCAGGGTGTCGAACAGCCGGTCCCGCAGCACCCGGAACTCCAGGTCGTCGAAGAGCCGGTGAATGTGGTCGCGGTCCCACGGCTGCTTCCGCAGCGTGTCCGGAGTTTGCGCCAGCGGAACGTCTTTGACCAGTTCGGTGAGGTCGCGATTCAGGATGACGCTGGCTACATGGGCACGGAGCGCGTCGCCCACCTTGCCGCGAACCGAGTCGACGTTGTCGACCAGTCCTTGCAGCGAGCCGTACTCGACGATCCACTTGGAGGCGGTCTTCTCCCCCACGCCCGGAATGCCGGGCAGGTTGTCGCTCGGATCGCCGCGCAGCGCGGCGAAGTCCGGGTACTGCTGGGGAGTGAGCCCGTACTTTTCCACGACGGCCTCGGGCGTGAAGCGAGTGAGTTCGCTGACGCCTTTGATTGGGTAGAGCACCGTGACGTCGTCGCTGACCAACTGCAACGCATCGCGGTCACCGGTGACCACCAACACCCGGTAACCCTCGTGCTCGGCCTGGGTGGCCAGCGTCGCGATGAGGTCGTCGGCCTCGAATCCTGGCTCGGCGAGCACTGTAATGCCCAGTGCGCCAAGGACTTCCTTGGTGATATCGATCTGGCCGTGGAATTCCTCGGGCGTCGAGGACCGGTTGGCCTTGTATTCCGGGTAGCGCTCGGAGCGGAAGGTCTGCCGGGACACGTCGAACGCCGCGGCGATGTGCGTCGGGGCCTCGTCACGCAACAGGTTGATCAGCATCGCGGTGAAGCCGTACACCGCGTTGGTGGTCAGCCCGCCGCGAGTCTTGAAGTTCTCCGCCGGCAGGGCGTAGAACGCCCGGAACGCCAGCGAATTTCCGTCCAGCAGCATCAGCGTCGGTTTGGCGTTTTCCTCAGCGGCAGGCACGGCTCTCCACTCTAGGCACTGGGTGTGACGAACCCTGGCGTCCCCAAACAAGCGCTTGGTAGTCTTGGCGGGTGCCTGAGATCACCAGCCAAGAACCCGCGATCGACGGATGGTTCGCCACCGACGACGCCGGCAGTACCCATCTCATCGGCAGCAAGTGCCCGCAGTGCGGGACCTACGTTTTCCCGCCCGTTGATTCAGGGGGGCAGAACAACTGCCCGAACCCGGCGTGCGCGAGCGACTCATTAGAGTCCGTCGCATTATCAACCCGGGGGACGTTGTGGAGTTACACCGAGAATCGGTATCCTCCGCCGGCGCCCTACCCCGCGCCGGATGAGTTTGAGCCGTTCGCCATCGCAGCGGTGGAGCTCGCCAATGAGGGAATCATCGTGCTGGGCAAGGTGATTGAGGGCACCCTGGCGGCCGACCTGAAGGTCGGCATGGAGATGGAGCTGACCACGATGCCGCTGTTCACCGACGATGAGGGCGTCGAGCGCCTCGTGCACGCATGGAGGATCGCATGAGCGCTCCCGACCCGCTCTACATCCTGGGCGCCGGGATGCACCCCTGGGGTAAATGGGGCCGCGACTTCACCGAATACGGCGTGGTCGCCGCCCGCGCCGCACTGGCCGAGGCAGGCCTGGACTGGCGGCAGATCCAGCTGGTTGCCGGCGCCGACACCATCCGCAACGGCTACCCGGGCTTCATCGCCGGGTCCACGTTCGCGCAGAAGCTCGGCTGGAACGGCGTGCCGGTGAGCTCCAGTTACGCCGCGTGCGCCAGCGGCTCCCAGGCGCTGCAGAGCGCCCGCGCGCACATTCTGGCCGGTTTCTGCGACGTCGCACTGGTGATCGGCGCCGACACCACCCCCAAGGGCGCGTTCGCGCCGGTCGGCGGGGAACGCAAGAACGACCCGGACTGGCAGCGGTTCCACCTGATCGGGGCGATGAACCCGGTGTACTTCGCGCTGCTGGCACGCCGGCGGATGGACCTCTACGGCGCGACGTCGGAGGACTTCGCGCAAGTGAAGGTGAAGAACTCCCAGCACGGACTGCAGAACCCAAATGCCCGCTACCGCAAGGAATCCTCGGTCGAAGACGTGCTGGCGAGCCCGGTGGTCAGCGACCCGCTGCGGCAGCTCGACATCTGCGCCACCTCCGACGGCGCCGCGGCGCTGATCGTGGCCAGCGCCGAGTTCGCCCGCAAGCACCTCGGCTCGCTCGACGGCGTCCCGTCGGTGCGTGCGGTGAGCACGGTGACCCCGCGCTACCCGCAGCATCTGCCCGAATTGCCGGACATCGCAACGGATTCCACCGCGGCGGTGGCCGCGCCAGAGCGGGTGTTCAAGGATCAGATCCTCGACGCGGCCTACGCCGAGGCGGGCATCGGTCCCGAGGACGTGAGCCTGGCCGAGGTGTACGACCTGTCGACCGCGCTGGAACTCGACTGGTATGAGCACCTGGGTCTGTGCGCCAAGGGTGAAGCCGAGGCGCTGCTGCGCAGCGGCTCGACCGCCATTGGCGGCAAGGTGCCGGTCAACGCGTCGGGCGGGCTGGCGTGCTTCGGCGAGGCGATTCCCGCCCAGGCGATCGCGCAGGTTTGCGAGCTGACGTGGCAACTGCGCGGCCAGGCGACCGGCCGGCAGGTGGAGGGCGCCACGGTCGGCGTCACCGCCAATCAGGGCCTGTTCGGCCATGGCTCGTCGGTGATTGTCGCTCGCTAGCTTCGGCGCGCGCCGCCGAGCGTGCGCTCACGGCGGGCTTTCCCGGCGCCTCGTCGCCCTGATCGCACACTCGACGCCGTCATCGCACACTCGATGTCGGCGCCGCTACTCGTCCGCGTCGTCCGGCGCGTCCCCCAGGGTCTCCAGGACCACTTCGGCCACCCGCTTCATGGTGGTGCGCCGATCCATGGCGGCACGTTGAATCCATTTGAACGCCTCGGGCTCGGTCATGTCTTGTTTGGCCTGCAATAGGCCTTTGGCGCGCTCGACGATCTTGCGGGTCTCCAGCCGCTCCGACAACGTCGCTACTTCGCGTTCCAGCTCGGCGAATTCGGCGAACCGGCTGACGGCCAGTTCAATGGCCGGGATCAGGTCGCTGACGGTGAACGGCTTCACCAGGTACGCCATCGCCCCAGCGTCGCGTGCCCGTTCGACGAGATCGCGCTGGCTGAAGGCGGTCAACACCACGATCGGCGCGATCCGTTTGCTGGCGATCTCCGCCGCGGCGTCGATCCCGTCGCGGCGCGGCATCTTCACATCCATGATCACTAGGTCGGGTTTGTGCTGCTCGGCCAGCTCGACGGCCTCCTGGCCGTCGCCGGCCTCCCCGACGATGTCGTAACCCTCATCTCGCAGCATCTCGGCCAGGTCCATTCGGATGAGCGCTTCGTCTTCGGCGATCAGAACCCGACGCGCAGGTGTAGCGCCGGTGTCGGTTGTGGGGCCTGTCATGACGGACATTGTGTCGTGGCCTGCTGTGACCAGGAACCTCGGGGCGTCAGAAGCGACGGCTTAGACCCATCCTCTATGGTGGGAGGCTGCTCGGGGTTGGGTGATCGCAGCTCAATCGCGAACGCCCTCGTATCCCAACTGGCAGAGGAAACGGATTCAAAACCCGTCCAGTGTGAGTTCGAATCTCACCGAGGGCACCAGGAAACCGCAGTTAAAAGCACTAATAGGTGAAAACGGCTTAACCCGAAGGCTCCGGAACGTACGCGGAACGTACGCGCTAACCGCCAATCTAAAGCCCGCGACAAAGCGAACGAACTGAACGAAGCCGCCAGGCCCAAGGGCTTCATTGTCACGTTCGAATCCTCCGGAGACGCGGATGGCACAGTAGCCGGTCACAAGTTCTGGGTTCGCCGCGAAGATGCACCGGCCAGCAGCGCGCAGCCGTTTGGAACGGCCGAAGAGGTCGAGGCTTACCTGGCGGAATTTCCCGACAAGGCTGAGGGGCAGTGAGCGTCCAGAACCCGTTCGGCATCCAACCAAACGCGACGGCGCCGTCACGCTATCTGCGCCCCGCAGCTTCATTGTGCTTACTCCGGCTGACATTGGCGCCCTGTATCGCTGGGTCAATGACGCGGCGCATTTGTAGCGCTTTCCATCGATGCCGTGCCCTGACCCCGACGGCGAGCCGAACTGGATCGAATAGCGCTGCCATGCCGTAGCGGCCCCAGAATCCCCGCAGAGGGGCGAATGGCGGTCACCCCGTTATCCTGTACACCTGCTGAAATCGCTGTATTCCGCCTGACCCGCCCGTGTTGGTCGATTCCGACCAGCCCGAGTAGCTGAGAGAGATTTCGTCATCAAAATCGATGTCTATCCGCACTTTGTTTCGGGCAGCGTATTTAACCGTCTCCACCCAACTATTCATGTTGTCGTTCTCAGACCACGTGACCGGCGGTGTGACGACGTCACCCGGATCTAAAGATGCCGCCGCGGCGTGGATTGGTCGGTGAAAAAAGCCAATAGTCGCGCTTGCATTTGTATAATCAGCCGTTTCGTAACCTATTTCGAAAACAAATGCCACACCGTCGTCCATCATTATAATGGGAATTTCAAATTGGTGATTTATGGCCATTTTCCCTCCAGCTGGGATCGTGCAGCGGATTGTCATCTCGCCACCCTAGGCGGGCGCAGAGCGTGTGGGAATGGCCCCCGCGCCCTTGGTCAACGTGCTGCGGTCGGGCGCGCTCAGGTTGGTTAACGGCGACTGTTACCGCCTTGCGTTGCTCTGACCAACCGGGATAGCTTCCCGCACACCACAAGAGGTCCCGTTGAACAAATGCCCCGCCCGCCGCGCGTTTGCAGCGCTTTCCATTCCTGCCGTGCCCTGATCCTGACGCCGAGGCGAACTGGATCGAATGAACTGCCACGCCGTCGCGGCCACAGAATCGCCGCAGACCGGCGAAACAACCCCGTCCTGACTTGACGCGATACCCCCGGGCGCGCGTGACGCATCTCCCCCGCGCTTGTGCATGAGTCGAACAGGTAGTCAAATACTCGCGCTTAACGCGCTATGCGCGCATAGGCTGCGGTTCGGCTAGAGCTTCCTAAAGCCATGCGAGATCGGGCAAGCGCGAGGAGAAAACGATGAGCAGTAACGGCAATCGACACCCGCAATCAGGATGGATGGTGCTGGCAAGCGGATTCGAGTTCGACACCGCTGCAGCTGCCGCGCACGTTATGGAACCGTCGGAAACCGCCCGCGTGGGCAGTTTTCAGGGAGTGCAGGAAGACGCAACGCAATTCAAGCTTCCATTCCCACCCTTTCCCAGCCCGCTCCAACGGTGGGAGTTCGCTGTGGAGGACTTCGCTGAACAGCTCACCGCTCTCCTGGACCTCAACACGGCCGGCGGCTACATCTGGCAGCTTCGCCTAGGCGGCCAACCGTTCGCCGGGGCGGCGCGGGGTTTTGCCAAACAGCCCGTCGACGGATCCGAACCCTGGACCGAAAGCATCCGCATGCACATCGCCAGCCTCAGCAAGCTCGTCACCGGTATCGCAATGGCGCGAACCCTCAACGCCCACAACCTCGCGGCCTCCACCACCAAGATCATCGACTATCTGCCGTCTTACTGGGTGAAAGGGCCGAACATCGACCAGATCACCTTCGACCAGTTGCTCACCCACAATTCAGGGTTCCGGGTCGACGGCTCGAACACGTACTACCCGATTATGAAGTCCCACGTCGAAGCCGGCGTTAATACTGCAGACATCAACCAATTCTCGTATCAGAATATGAACTACAGCTTATGCCGGATCCTGATACCCATCATGAACGGCACCATTCCGGCGGATACTGAATTCTCCAGCTTCTTCGAGGACCCATTTTGGGACCTCGCCACCGTCACCGCCTACGAACAGTATGTGCAGGAAAATCTGTTTCAACCCGCAGGGGTTTCGGGTCCCACCACCACGCATCCAGCCGCGGACGCGTTGGCCTACGCATTCCCATCCCCGCCTGAAGCTGGCTGGAATTCTGGCGACCAAACCGCGAACGTGGGCGGAGCGGGTTGGCATATGTCTATAGACGAGTATCTGAACGTCATGGGCACCTTCCGTCGGGCGGGAACGATCATGCTGCCGACCGATGCGCTGAACGTGCTCGACGCTAAATACGGGATCGATGACATCCAACAAACCCCTCTGGGGACGATGTACTTGAAAAACGGCGACTGGCACGAACTCAACGACGGGCGTGCCGAACAATGCGTCGCAGGTTTCCTTCCTGACGACATCGAGTTGGTAGCTTTTGTCAATTCACCTTTCACCGTCGTCGATACCTTCACGGGTGAGTTAGGCCATGCGATCAAGGAGATCTACCTCAACAACATTGTGTCTGTTTCCGTCGCTCTCCCGTAACGCCAGCGTTGATGTGGTCGCAGCAGTGCACCCGGCGAACTTCTCCGAGGTCTCGCTGTGGTGCGCGCTGAACAACCGCCCGCGACCTTAACCCTGCTGCGAATCCGGTGAGATCCCGCAACCATGTGGCGTTATGCCGCGAGGCGGGCGGCCCAGGCGTGGACCTCAGTATCACTACCGACGATTTGTGTCTTGACCGTCATGGAGGGCGCGTAGAGCGTGCCCACCCAACGCCCCATCTCAAAGTCCACCCGCACCACCGAACCGTTGGGCAACCTGCAATGCCCAATGCGCGTCATTGTGCTCATTGGACCACTCCCATCGGTGTCGGTGCGGCCCCGGTGAGCCGCTCTTATATATAGATAGACGTCGTGCGGCCACGCCGAGTTCAACTGAGCTTGAAACCTGTTGACGAATAACACACCAAATCGCGCCACAACGACGAGGCCGCAGGCGGAGGGTGACTTACTCCCCAATGGCGTAGAGAGCCCACAACTGCCATCATGCCGCAGTCGCATTCGACAACCCGACCGGACGGTCCAATACTCGCGGAGAGCCCGAGACGCCCTGTCGCACAATGTATTTCGCCCGCCGGGAGGGGGGTCCCGGATCCCTCCCACCGACCGCCCATACGACCCTTCGGTGGTCGTGTCTGTCGGTTACCGGGGCCGCATTGATTTTTGGTCAGTCGGATCCGCTGCGGCGCAGGCCATTTCGCGCTATACCACGACGAGCTGGGGGAGATCGGGGCGACGGTCTACCGGGGCTACCTAGACGACGACCCGCCCTGGTGGGCGCAGGATCAGCCCTCCCTGGACGCTTAGAGCTTCGGCCATAGGTTGTAGCCAATGGCGGGGTCGTTCGACCTGTGCTCGCGTATCAGCTCGGCTTCCATTGCTCGGACTTCGACGTCGGTGGCGCTGCCTGACTCCCACAGGATCGTCTTGCGCGCCGTGTAGTCGTTGACGTGCTCGCCAAGGTCGGCGGCGATACGAGCCTTGGCGCTGGGGCTGCCGAAGTAGGTCACACTGCCCTAGGCGCATTAAGCGCAGGCCGAACCCAGTCCTGCCAGCGCCTGCGCTGATGCAGAGATGGCTGCGGCGATCAGGGTTGCGCGGGAGGACAACATGCTTGTGGATGTCTGCGTGAGCCAGCCCGACCACCGGCCGTAATGGCGGCGACGGCCGTCCACGGCGGCGAGTGCCGCCGCAATCGCTTTCCTCATGTCTATCCTCTGGTCATTGCCGAAACTGGCTTGTGGTGTAGTCAACTGACTACACCATAAGACGCGTCCGTTGCGCATCGTGATTGTGGTCACGCCACAAGGCGCTGCGTTGTCCCTTGGAACTGAGTGGTTTCTGTTCCGCAGCGCGTTAGCCAGTCGCGATCTCATCGGCCAGGCCAAGGGAATGATCATGGAGCGTCCCCACGTCGATGCTGTAGAGGCATTTGAGCACTTAAAGCACCTTTCGCAGGAATCCAACACCAAACTGGCTGACGTGGCGCCGCAGCTCATCGAGGCCGAACTCTTCAAACACCGCCCTAAGCCCAGCGACGTTTGACTTCACCACGCGCGCGCCGCGGCCGCGCGGACCTGGCACCGTGTCCTCGGCTTCGCAGCTCGAAGATATTGCCGCGCTGCACGCAGATTCAAGGCCGCGGCCTGCTTACGCGCGATCCGGGGCGCGGCTCGCGGTACTCACGGTCATCGCCGGCGGTCCAATTCGTTAGCGGCCTCGATGAGCATTGCCGCGAACTGGCGGGCCTGGTCGGAGGTCATTGGTTCGCGGTCATCGGCCAGGACGTACAGCGACCACTCGACGGTGCCGTCGGTGCTTTGCACGCCGTCGACGTACACGGCGGAGTCGGCGCCGCGCCGGCCGAGCGTGCGGCTCGACACCGATAGTCTGCGGGTCCAGGTTCCGGTGTCGTCGGACTCCCAGTGTTCGGCTGACTCGACGCCGGCCGGGAGTGGAACGTGGGCGAATGTGTGCGCGTCGGTGAGGTTCTGCTGTGCTTCCCAGCGCGCCTCTTTGAGCACGCCGTCGAGCATGGCAGCGACCGTTTCGCTTCGGTCGTTTTGCGGGAACGCGAGGTGGGCGCCGGTCATGCAGAGTTGTTCGGCGTGATCGAAACGTGCGATCTGCTCGAGCGTCAACTGGTCGGCGAGGTCTCGCCAGGTGGTCGCGTTGTCATCGTCCGTAGTCATGGGCTGCCTTCTAGTGTCGCGATCGCGACCCCGAGGCGTCTATCCCATTCCCATTGGGCACATATTGGGCACGATGCAGTTGTCAGATCTACCGTTTTGCAGCAGGGGAAACGTGGCGCTAGATCTGCTATGTGGGCATTCATGCGGTCTCGTGGAGGCTTGCTGACCCTGCTTAAATCTGGTCGAGCTCGTCAGCGGCCGCGATTAGTGCCCGCGCGAGCCCGCGGAGCTGGTTGGCGTTGATCCCGCCGTTGCGCACAAGCGCTTACGGCAGGCGAAATGAGCTTCGCCCAACCCGCGTTACGGAGAAGCGACGGCGAACAGGTGCCATTCGCCGGGCACGCCTTTGAGTTGGTGAGCGCCGCGGTCTTCGAATTCGAGTCCTTACCCGATCACGAGGTCGCGCAGCGTGCTGGACACCAGCACGTCGTTCGGCCCTGCCAGTGCGCTGACGCGAGCGCCGATGTGCACGGCGATCCCGCCGATGTCATCGCCGCGGATCTCGCACTCGCCGGTGTGCAATCCTGCGCGCACCTCGATGCCAAGCGCCTGCACCGCGTCGCGGATCGACATGGCGCAACGGATCGCTCGCTGGGGGCCGTCGAACATTGCGAGGAAGCCGTCGCCGGAGGTGTTCACTTCGCGGCCACGGAAGCGATTGAGTTGCACGCGCACGATGGCGTCGTGCGCGTCGAGCAACGCGTGCCACTCACGATCACCCATCTCCGCCCCCCGGCGCGTCGAGTCCACGATGTCGGTGAACAGCACCGTGGCGAGCACCCGATCATCGGCGACCTCGGCCTGCTCCCCGGTGAGGAACTCGGCGACCTCCTGAAACGAAGGGCGCCACGGTTCCACGAAGTGGAGGAGATTGCGCCCGGGAAGCTCGACGTATTTCGAGCCCAATATGTGATCAGCGACATGCTTGCCCCACTCGGGCAAGATCATCGGGTCGTCGGTGTGCTGGAGGACGAGTGTTGGCACGCGGACTGCGGGAAGCACTGCCCGCACGTCCAACTCGGCCACGAGAGGCAGCATGAGAGCTAGCGTCCTTGGGCTCGCCGCCAGACGTTCGTGCCGTGCCCACGTAGCCCTTATCTCCTCGTTCCACGGCATGTCCGGATTCGAGAGATGCTGGAACTCCCCCGTGCCCCACATCCCGACCCATGCAGCGATGATTTCCTCGAGGTCCAATCCTCCTTCGGTACGTTCAGCAAGCGGATCCGCGTAGCCCTCGAGGACGACCAACGCGGTTATGCGGGAAGGATGTCTCGCGGCGAAAAGCGCCGCTGGCCCGAGCGCGCCGTCGATCGCGAGTAGGACCGCTTCGCGGCTCCCGAGATCGTCGAGCACCGCGGTGATGCTGTCGGCCCATTGCTCCAAGGTCGGCAGCGCGCCCGGCTCAACGGGATCGGAGGCTCCCGTGCCCGGTTGGTCGAAGAAGATCAGTCGACCAAGCGATGCCATCGCCTCGTCCCACCCTTGAATGGACGGCAGCTCCGGAAAGACCTCACAGCACGTGAACCAGTGAGAGACGACCACGATGTCGCGAGGTCCTTCACGTGACGTGCGATAGGCGACGCGCAAGTCCCCGTTCAGCGCATAGCGCGTCTCCGAGAACATTGCGGAAGTGTAAGCCGAGGAGGGTCGAGTGGTGCGTGTCGACAGCGGTTTATGAAGGCTAGCCCGTCGACAGTAGGCCGTCGAGCTCGTCAGCAGCCGCAATCAACGCCCGCGCGAGCCCGCGGAGTTGGCCGGCGTTGATCCCGCCGTCGCGCACAAGCGCTTACGGCAAGCGAAATGAGTTTCACCGCAACCCACCGCTACGGAGAGGCGACGGCGAAGAGGCGCCATTCGCCGGGCACGCCCTTGAGCTCGTGAGCGCCGCGGTCGTCGAACTCGAGTCCTGATCCGATCACGAGGTCGCGCAGCGTGCTGGACACCAGCACGTCGTTCGCCCCTGCCAACGCGGCCACGCGCGCGCCGATGTGCACGGCGATCCCACCGATGTCGTCGCCGCGGACCTCGCACTCGCCGGTGTGCAACCCGGCGCGCACCTCTATACCGAGCGACCGCACCGAGTCGCGAATTGCCATGGCGCAGCGGATCGCTCGCTGCGGGCCGTCGAACATCGCGAGGAAGCCGTCTCCCGATGTGTTCACCTCGCGGCCTCGAAACCGAGACAGTTGCGACCGGACGACGGCGTCGTGCGCATCAAGTAACGCGCGCCAGTCACGATCACCCATCTCCGCCGCTTTGCGCGTCGAGTCCACGATGTCGGTGAACAACACCGTGGCCAGCACCCGATCGTCCGGCACATGTGCTTTTTGGCCGGTGAGGAACTCGGCGATCTCCTGAAACGAGTCGCGCCACGGTTCAACCCAGTGGTACATGTTATGTCCCGGCAGTTCGACGTATTTCGCGCCCGATACGTGTTCGGCAACGTACTTGCCCATCGCAGGCGTGATGAAGGCGTCGTCGGTGTGCTGGAGGACGAGGGTTGGCACGCGGAGTGCGGGAAGCAATGCGCGCACGTCCATTTCGGCCAGCAGAGGCATCATGAGAGCAACGGTCCCTGGGCTGGCCGCCAGACGCTCCGCTCGAGCCCACGTTGCCCGGATCTCCTCGTTCCACGGCATGTCCGGATTGAATGCATGTTGGTACTCGCCCGTGCCCCACATGGCGGCCAAGGCCGCGGTGATTTCCTCGAGACCGAGCTCCCCAGTTGCGTGGTCCACCGGATCCGCATTGACCTCGAGGGCGACCAACGCGGTGGTGCGGGACGGATGTGTTGCGGCGAACAGTACCGCTGGCGCGAACGCGCCGGTGCCCGCGAGGAGGACCGCTTCGCGGATCCCGAGATCGTCGAGCACCGCGGTGATGCTGTCGGCCCATTGCTCCATGGTCGGTAGCGCGCCCGGCGTGACGGGATCGGACGCTCCGGTGCCCGGCTGGTCGAAGAAGATCAGTCGACCAAGCGATGCCATCGCCTCGACCCAGCCTTGAAGAAAGGGCTGCTCCGGAAAAACCTCACAGTTTCCGACCCACGTCGAGACGAACACAATGTCACGAGGCCCTTCACGTGACGCGCGATAGGCGACGCGCAAGTCCCCGTTCATCGCGTAGCGCGTCTCCGAGAACATTGCGGAAGTGTAAGCCGAGGAGGGTCGAGCGGTGCGTGTCGACAGCGTTATGAGGCTAGCCCGTTCGGCAGCAGGCCCTCGAGCTCGTCAGCGGCCGCAATCAATGCCCCCGCGAGCCCGCGTAGCTGGCCGGCATTGAGGGCATCGTCGCACAAGCGTTTACGGCAGGCGAAATGAGTTTCGCCGCAACCCATCGCTACGGAGAGGCGACGGCGAACAGGTGCCATTCGCCGGGCACGCCCTTGAGCTTGTGGGAGCCGCGCTCCTCAAATTCGAGTCCTGACCCGATCACGAGGTCGCGCAGCGTGCTGGACACCAGCACGTCGTTCGGCCCCGCCAGGGCGCTCACGCGTGCACCGATGTGCACGGCGATCCCACCGATGTCGTCGCCGCGGGCCTCGCACTCGCCGGTGTGCAACCCCGCGCGCACCTGGATGCCGAGCGCCTGCACCGCGTCACGAATCGCCATGGCGCAGCGGATCGCTCGCTGCGGGCCGTCGAACATCGCAAGGAAGCCGTCTCCCGAGGTATTCACCTCGCGGCCTCGAAACCGAGACAGTTGCGACCGGACGACGGCGTCGTGCGCATCAAGCAAGGCATGCCAGTCACGGTCACCCATGTCCGCCGCGCGGCACGTCGAGTCCACGATGTCCGTGAACAACACCGTGGCGAGAACACGGTCATCGGGCACGTCAGCCTGCTGCCCGGTGAGGAACTGGGCGATCTCCTGGAACGACTCGCGCCACGGTTCGACGAAGTGGTACATGTTGCGCCCTGGAAGCTCGACGTACTTCGCACCCGGTATCTGGTCGGCGACGTCCTTGCCCCGCTCGGGCGGGATTAACAGGTTATCGCTGTGCTGGACAACGAGGGTGGGCACGCGAATTGTGGGAAGAACTGCACGCACATCGGTTTCGATCAACACAGGAAACATGAGGGCAACGGTTGCTGGGCTTGCCGCCAGGCGTTCTTGACGAGCCCACGCGGCCCGGATCTCCTCGTTCCACGGCATGTCGGGATTGACCACGTGTTCGTATTCGCCTGTGCCCCACATGGTGCCCATGGCGGCCGCAGCTTCCTCAGGACCCATTCCATACTTGTCTTCAGCAAGGGGATCCGCATAGGCCTCAAGCAGAACCAGCGCAGTGGTGCGGGACGGATGTGTCGCCGCGAACAGCGCCCCGGTCGCCAACGCGCCGGCGACCGCGACGAGGACCGCTTCACGACTCCCGAGATCGTCGAGCACGACGGTGATGCTGTCGGCCCATTGCTCTAAGGTCGGCAGCGCGCCCGACGTGATGGGGTCGGACGCTCCGCTGCCCGGCTGGTCGAGGAAGATCAGCCGACCGAGCGACGTCATCGCCTCGACCCAGCCTTGCATGGACGGCAGTTCCGGCTGGACCTCACAGTTGGTGAACCAGGTCGGGACGAACACGATATCGCGAGGACCTTCACCTGACGTGCGATAAGCGACGCGCAAGTCCCCGTTGAGTGGCTGCGCAACATCCGTGCGACTCCCCTTGTGTCACCTCGGCCACTTCGCATTGACCTGCCAGCTCGGCGACAAGATCATCGACCGGGTGATCTCGGTGAGCAGCGCGATGTACGTCTTGGGCCGCATCCATCTCGACGACCTGAACTGGCACACCCGCGAGTACTCGATGTGGGCGGCTTACGAACAATCCAAGCTGGCCACCATGCTCTTCATCAACGAGTTGGCCCGACGCGGCGTCCGGGCCTACGCGTCCGATCCGGGGATGGCGGACAGCGGCATCACCCGGGACAGCACCGGTGGACTGCACTGGCTGGGTGAGCACCTGCTGGAGCACCTCGGGCAGAGCGCGCCCAACGCCGCGCGAGCCACCGTCCAGGCGGTCACGACGGCCCTGCCCAGCGGAACCTACCTCGCGCCACGCTTCAACCAGTGGGGCAAACCTAAGGTGACCGAGCCCCGCAAGAAGGCTCGCGACCCGGCGACAGCCCGTCGCCTGTGGGAACTTTCCGCCGAACTGACGGGCTGCGACTGGCAGAGACATCCGAGCAGCCAAGCCACTGCGCCAGGCATCTAACGGCGAAGACGACCCGACGACATCGGCCACCGCGTGTGTTGCGAGGCCCATGGGCCCATGTTCCTCAGGGCCGCTTGAGGACGAAGGCCTCGATGTGGCGGTCGCCGGCCCACGCCTGCTCCTTCGTGAGGCCAGGGAAGATTTCGACGCCTTTCGCCCAGATCTCCGCGCGCTCAACAGGTGTGGCGAGGCGGGCGGTGGCATGCCAAGTATCCCCCTCGATCGTCACCGTGGCCGTCGGGTTGGCCTTGAGGTTGTGATACCAAGCCGGGTGTTTAGCAGCGCCATAGTTGGTTGCCACGACCGCCACCCCGTCGGGGTGCGGGATGCCGAGAAGTGCGACGGTGCGGGGCTTCCCCGACTTCGCGCCAGTGGTGGTGAGGATGACCGCCGGCAGGCCGGCCGCGATCCCGGCGAAGCTCCGCTTGCCGCCGGTGAGCTTGCTGACCACCTGGTCCAGGCGGTGCGCTGTCGGCCGAAAGAGCACCCGGCCCGCCTTCGTGACGGCCATGGCGCGCATCGCTTGATGAAACACATTGGCATCGTCGAAATCCCGGGCTGGCACAGCGGTATTCTGCCCGAAATCGAGCCCATACGGAGCATCTTCGCTTGCCGGGCGCAGGGCGCTTCAACATACCGGAGCGTTCACGAAGACACGCTTGCGATAGTCACTCGGACGACGAATACGAGGCTGCCCTACTACGCTCACAACAGGGCGTCCCCAGCCGGCGGCGCCTCAACCATGAATCCGGCATCAAACCCGGAACGGTTCAGACTCACCGGGGCGGTTCACATCACTGCCAGCCACTCGAGGCAAGAGAACCAAGAGTGGAACACGTTCGGCGCTCGTACAGGATGTGCGAAGGTTGTCCCACTACTGGCAAGACGGTGGTCCACTGACGATGGCAAACGACAGTCTGAGCCGCGGCATCGAAAGCTTCGAGAATTTTAGGCTGTGTGCGCAAGGCCGCAATGCCTGCCTGGCCGCGTGCATGCTGGCCGATGGGCCACACCCCATCCGTCAGCTAAGTTACCAACGTCTATGACTTTTCATACAAACACGTCATAAACCTGCTGAACGGAAGTACGGTCCCTGCATGCCGCTGCACCACGTCGATCCCAACAATAAGCGCGGCTGGACGTATCCAGAGAACAGGAATCCAACGTGAAGACGAGAGTATTGATGGCCACGGTCGGCACCGTAACGGCCGCCTTCGCCGCTGGTGTTATGTGGACGGCACCACTGGCCTCGGCCGATACCCCCTATTGCGATTCGCTTCCCCCCAAACAAGTTCATGAGTGCAACTGCGGATTCAACTTCTCCCCAGCCAGTCAGGAATATCACGATTGCTTGTACGGAAATGCGGCCCCAGCACCAGTTCCCGCACCCGCACCCGCACCCGCACCCGCACCGTAAACCCGCCGCGCTAGGCCGCGATCGCGCCGCCCGCAATCACCTTTACCTCACCGCCTCCGGTGACCAACCCGATGCCCGACGGCCGGTCGTTTCGAGACCGAGATTCGAGACTCTCGTATGTCTATTTCGAGACAACAATGGCGGAATTCGAAGTTGCGGTAGGAGAATCCCACCGAGGGCGCCGCGAAAAGTAGCTGTCGCAATGGTTCTGAACTAACCGGAACCACACCCCGAACCCAAACGCTGATTGGAATGCACGCGTTGGGGTCTCGGCGAGAGTCTGCGTGATTACAGACGGACGGGTTCGCACGGGATAGCACACTTCCAACCCCCGGTGGTGATGTCTCTGCTTGGCGGCGGCGACGGGAGCCACCGATCCGGTAGCGAAAAACCACCGTATCGCGGTTAGGCTTTGAATCGTGGGCGCTAAGAAATGCGGTGCCTCAAAAGCGGCAGCGGACGGCTTGGTAGGCCGCCCAGACTGCGTCGCGGCCGTGCGCGAACAGTCCCGCGACCGCAGCCAGCATTACGCCGAGACGGTTGCACGGCGTCACCGAGTGCTGACCATCGCCGCCTGGCTGGCGGTGATGGTGAGCACGAGTTTCGTGCTGGTGCAGATTGTGACCGATACCTGGTCTTGGCAGATAACCTCGATCAACCTCGCTGCGGCAGCGGTCTTCGCGTTTGTGCCGCGGCTGCACCGCTTCGGAGATTTGGTTGCACCGCTGACGTTTGTCGCCGCAGCCTACGTTTCAGTCTTCGCCAGCACCTGGGACATCGGCACCAGCGGGGGCGGTGAATTCTTCTTCCTGGTGGGCGCCTGTCTGGTGGTGCTGCTGCTAGGCATTGAGCACATTGTGTTGGCCGCCGGGCTGGCGGCGGTCGCCGCCGGCGGGATCATCGCGCTGGAATTCCTGGTCCCCCGCAACACCGGGCTCCAAGCGGGCTGGGCCCAGTCGATGGGTTTCGTTATCACCACGATCTCCTCCTGCGTGATGATCGTCGTCACGGCGTCGTTCGCCCTGCGCGACACGGCGCGCGCCGAGGCGGTCATGGAAGCCCAGTACGACCGCTCCGAGGCACTGCTGGCCAACATGCTGCCGGCCAGCATCGCCGACCGGCTCAAAGAACCCGACCGCGGCGTCATCGCCGACAAATACGAAGAAGCCTCCGTTCTGTTCGCCGACATCGTCGGCTTCACCGAACGCGCCAGCAGCACCGCGCCGGCCGACCTGGTGCGGTTCCTCGACATGCTCTACAGCGCCTTCGACCTGCTCGTGGACAAACACGGGCTGGAGAAGATCAAGGTCAGCGGCGACTCCTACATGGTCGTCAGCGGAGTTCCGCGGCCACGGCCCGACCACGTCGAGGCGCTGGCGGACTTCGCCGTCGAGATGACCGCCTTCGCAAGCGAAGTCAAGGATCCGCATGGCCTCTCGGTGCCTTTGCGCGTGGGCATGGCCTGTGGCCCCGTCGTCGCGGGCGTGGTGGGCTCGCGGCGATTCTTCTACGACGTGTGGGGTGACGCGGTCAATGTCGCGTCCCGCATGGAATCCACCGACTCGGCGGGGCGAATCCAAGTGCCCGAAGATGTGTACCAACGCCTCAAGGACGATTTCGTGCTCCATGAACGCGGCCGCATCGAGGTCAAGGGCAAGGGCATCATGCGCACGTGGTACCTCGTCGGACGCAAGCCTGCCGAGGTCACCAGCGACCAGCTCGCCGAAGAACCGCGCACGGCCCACGTCTGAGGCCAAAGCCCCTTCTGCCAGACTGCGGCTATGGAGACCAGTCAAGAATCCAGCTCCGTTCCAACCTTGCTGCCGCATTTGTGGAAGTCGACGCTGGCGTCGGGAATTCTGTCGCTGATCCTGGGCATCGTGGTCCTGGCGTGGCCGGGAATTTCCGTCCTGATTGCCGCCGTCGCGTTCGGCATCTACCTGGTGATAACGGGTTTCGCGCAGGTCGTGTTCGCGTTCAGCCTGCACGTCTCGGCGGGGAGTCGAATCCTGCTGTTCGTTAGCGGGGCGGCATCCCTGATCCTGGCCGTGCTGGCGTTTCGGCATTTCGGCCAGGGCTACGCAGTGTTGTTGCTGGCGATCTGGGTCGGGATCGGGTTCATCTTCCGCGGTGTCGCCACCGCCGTTTCGGCCATCAGCGATCCGACCCTGCCCGGCCGCGCCTGGTCGATTTTCGTGGGCGTGATCAGCCTAATCGCCGGTATCGTGGTGATGGCTTCGCCATTCGAATCGATCGTCACGCTGGCGCTCGTCGTCGGCATCTGGTTCGTGGTCATCGGCGCGTTCGAAGCCGCTTCCGCATTCGGCATCTACAGCGCATCGAAGAAACCCCGCGCCGCACGCTCCGAAGGGTAGCGGCCGCCGAATCCGCCTACTACACTACGTCGTAACTCGTTAATACGCCCGTCCTCCGGGAGATGACAGATGAGTGTCGTCGACATTTCGCGGTGGCAGTTCGGTATCACAACCGTCTACCACTTCATCTTCGTGCCGCTCACGATCGGCTTGGCTCCCCTGGTCGCTGTCATGCAGACGGTGTGGATGGTCACCGACAACACCGCGTGGTATCGCCTGACCAAATTCTTCGGCAAGTTGTTCCTGATCAACTTCGCCATCGGTGTGGCCACCGGGATCGTGCAGGAGTTTCAGTTCGGGATGAACTGGAGCGAGTACTCCCGGTTCGTCGGCGACGTCTTCGGCGCACCTCTGGCGATGGAGGGTCTGGCCGCGTTCTTCTTCGAGTCGACCTTCCTCGGCTTGTGGATCTTCGGCTGGAGCAGACTGCCAAAGCTGGTGCATCTGGCGTGCATCTGGATCGTCGCGGTCGCGGTGAACGTGTCCGCGTTCTTCATTATCGTGGCGAACTCGTTTATGCAGCATCCGGTGGGCGCCCGCTACAACCCGATGACCCAGCGCGCCGAGTTGCACAGCATCGGCGCGTTGCTCGGCAATAACACAGCGCGAGCGGCCTTTTCGCACGCAGTGGCGGGGTCGCTGCTGACCGCGGGAACGTTCGTCGCCGCCGTCAGCGCATGGTGGCTGGTGCGCTCGGCCAAGGCCGGCGACTCCGAGGGCCCCGCCATGTACCGTCCGGCGGCCATCCTCGGGTGCTGGGTCGCGCTGATCGCCGCCGTCGGCTTGTTCTTCACCGGCGACGCACAGGGCAAGTTGATGTTCGTCCAGCAGCCCATGAAGATGGCCTCGGCAGAATCGTTGTGCGACACCGCAACCGATCCGGACTTCTCCATTCTCACGGTCGGGACCCATAACAATTGCGAAAGCATTTCACGAGTCATCGAGGTGCCCTATGTCCTCCCGTTCCTCGCCGAGAGCCGATTCAACGGTGTGACCTTGCAGGGCGTGCACGACCTGCAACGGCAATATCAATACGAGTTCGGTCCAAACGACTACCGACCCAACCTGTTCGTCACGTATTGGTCGTTCCGCTTGATGATCGGGTTGATGGCGATCCCAGGGTTGTTCGCGCTGACTACGCTCTGGTTGACCCGCGGCGGACGGACCCCGACTCGACGGTGGTTCTCCTGGTTCGCGCTGCTGACCATTCCGATGCCGTTCCTGGCCAACAGCGCCGGGTGGGTATTCACCGAGATGGGCCGCCAGCCCTGGATCGTCGTACCGAACCCGACGGGCGATCAGTCCGTTCGGCTCACCGTACGTGAAGGCGTCTCGAGCCATGCGTCGGGCATGGTGATCACCTCGCTGGTGACGTTCACGCTGGTCTACGCGGTGCTGGCGGTCCTTTGGTTCTGGCTGCTCAAGCGCTACGTCGCCGAGGGGCCATTGGAGCACGACGCGGAACCCGCCGCACCGCCGGCACCCGGCGACGACGACGTGGCGCCCCTGTCGTTCGCGTATTGACCGAAAAGGAGCTGACCGGTGGAACTCCAAGAGGTGTGGTTCGGCATCATCGCGCTGCTGTTCCTGGGCTTCTTCATCCTGGAGGGCTTCGACTTCGGGGTGGGCATGCTGATGGAGCCGGTCGCGCACGTGGGCATCGGCGATCCGGAAACCCGCCGCCGCACCGTGCTCAACACCATCGGCCCGGTGTGGGACGGCAACGAGGTGTGGCTGATCACCGCCGGCGCAGCCATGTTCGCGGCGTTTCCGGGCTGGTACGCCACGGTGTTCTCCACGCTCTACCTGCCGCTGCTGGCGATCCTGTTCGGGATGATCGTGCGCGTCGTGGCCATCGAATGGCGCGGCAAGATCGATGACCCGAAGTGGCGCGCTCTGGCCGATTTCGGTATCGCGGCCGGGTCCTGGTTGCCCGCGGTGTTGTGGGGTGTGGCGTTCGCCGTCCTGGTCCGCGGGCTCCCCGTCGACGCCGACGGCCACGTGAACCTGTCGATCGGCGACGTGCTCAACGTTTACACGCTGCTGGGCGGCGTGGCCACCGCTGGGCTGTTCGGATTCTACGGCGCCGTGTTCGTCGCTTTGAAGACGTCGGGGTCGATTCGTGACGACGCATACCGCTTCGCCGTGTGGCTCTCCCTTCCAGTGACGGGACTGGTCGCGGCCTTTGGTCTTTGGACGCAAGTGGCCCACGGCAAGGACTGGACGTGGCTGGTGCTGGCGGTGGCGGTGCTCGCGCAGCTGGCGGCGATCCTGTTGGTGTGGCGGCGCATGTCCGACGGCTGGGCGTTCGCGTGCACCGCCCTGGTGGTGGCCGCCGTTGTAGTCCTGTTGTTCGGTGCGCTATACCCGAACCTGGTGCCCTCAACCCTGGACGAGCAATCGAGCATGACAATCCACACGGCCTCGTCGACCCCTTACACCCTGAAGATCATGACGTGGGTGACGGCATTCTTCGCGCCGCTGACGATCGTCTATCAAGCGTGGACGTATTGGGTGTTCCGGCAGCGGATTTCGGCTGAACGGATACCTCCGCCGATCGGTCTGGCGAGGCGTCCGTCCTGAGCACGGGGGCCTCCCGGGCGCCACTGGACCCGCGCCTGTGGCGCGCATCGGTCGCGTTGCGCCGCTATCTGGTTGCCGCCGTGGGTTGCGGAGTGGTCATCTCGGGCTGTGCGATCGGCTCGGCGATCGTGCTGGCGAGCGTCGTCGCGCGTGTCATCACCAACCCCGCGGCACGCGGCTCCTGTTGGGGTTCGCTGTCAATCCTGTTGGCACTGTTCGTTGGTCGTGCCGTGACGCACTGGCTTCAAGCGCGCCTGGGGCAACGAGGCGCAAGCGCGGTGATCGCCGACCTCAACGGTGAAGTACTCATGGCGGTCACCGCGCGGCAGCCGAGCGAACTCGCCGCCCTGCGCGATGACGCAGCGATCGTGGTCACCCGCGGTCTGGACGGCCTGCGGCCGTATTTCACCGGATACCTGCCCACACTGCTGCTCGCCGCGATCCTGACCCCGGCGACCGTGGCAGTGATCGCCCTCTATGACCTGAAATCGACGGTGATCGTGGCGATTACGCTGCCGCTGATACCGGTGTTCATGGTGCTGATCGGTTTGGCGACGGCGGATCGATCCGCTGCCGCACTGGCCGCGATGTCGACCCTGCAGGCGCGGCTGCTGGATCTGATCGCCGGCATCCCGACCCTGCGGGCGCTGGGCCGCGCCTCGGGTCCGGAACGACGCATCGCCGAACTCGGCGCGGCGCACCGGCGCTCGGCGATCGCGACGCTGCGAATCGCGTTCCTCTCGGCGCTGGTGCTCGAATTGCTAGCCACCCTGGGTGTGGCGCTGGTGGCGGTCAGCATCGGCCTGCGCTTGGTGTTCGGCGAGATGAGCCTGGCTGCAGGTCTGACGGTGCTGCTGCTGGCACCGGACGTGTACTGGCCACTGCGCCGCATCGGCGCGGAATTCCATGCTGCGCAAGACGGGAGAACCGCGGCCGACAAAGCTTTCGCGCTTATCGGCGAGCCGACTCGCAAAGCCGCGGGACAGCGCGCCGTTGTCGCCCGCGGGGCAGTGATCCAGCTGGAGAACCTCACCGTGACCGGCCGGGACGGCCACTCTCCTTGCGATCTCAGCGCGTTGGTCGAGCCCGGTCGGGTCACGGTGCTGACCGGACGCAACGGCGCCGGAAAATCCACCACGCTGCAGGCGATTATCGGAATCACGCCGCCGTCAAAGGGCCAGGTCACGGTCGCCGGGGTCGACGTCGCCGAGTTGGATCCGACCGCATGGTGGCGCCAATTGTCGTGGTTGCCGCAACGCCCCGTGCTGATCCCCGGTACCGTCCGCGACAACCTGGCCCTGTTCGGCGTTCTCGATGACGTTGAATACGCTTGCACCGCAGCCGGATTCGATGCAGTGTTGGCCGAGCTGCCAGAAGACATGAACACCGTGCTGGGGCGTGGCGGCGTCGGGCTGTCGCTCGGCCAGCGGCAACGGCTGGGCCTGGCCCGCGCACTTGGATCACCTGCCCCGGTGCTGCTGCTCGACGAGCCGACCGCGCACCTGGACGCGCACACCGAGGACCGGGTGTTGCAGGCCATCGTTGACCGGGCGCGGGCGGGCGCGACGGTGGTGGTCGTCGGGCATCGCGAACGGGTTGTCTCGATCGGTGACCGGGTGGTCGAAGTCGTGTCGGATGGGGACATGCGCTATGCGTCCGTCTGATCAACGCCTCGCGTTGAGCCTGTTGCGCCCGCGCCTAGCCCACCTGCTGGCCGCGGTCGCGCTGGGCGTCCTGTCGCTGGGCAGCGCGCTGGCGCTCGCCGCGGTCTCGGCCTGGTTGATCACTCGGGCCTGGCAGATGCCGCCCGTGCTTGATCTTTCCGTCGCGGTGGTGGCGGTGCGAACGTTCGCGATCTCTCGGGGCGTGTTGCACTACTGCGAGCGACTGGCCACCCACGACACCGCGCTGCGTGCGGCCAGCACGGCGCGGGAGCAGATCTATCAACGCCTCGCCGATGGGCCGGCAGCGGCGGCGATCCGGCTGCACAGCGGTGAGCTGGTGGCCCGCGTCGGCGCCGACGTCGACGAACTCGCCGACGTGCTGGTGCGCGCCCTGGTCCCGATTGGCGTGGCGGCGGTGCTGGGGCTGGCGGCAACCGTGGTAGTCGGCGCGATCTCACCCGCAGCCGCCGCAGTGCTCGCGATCTGCCTTCTCATTGCCGGCGTGGTCGCGCCCTGGCTGTCCGGCACGGCGGCCGCGACACAGGAAGCGATCGCCCGACAACATCATTCGGAGCGCGACACCGCGGCGATGCTTGCACTCGAGCACGCCCCGGAGCTTCGAGTCGCCGGCACACTCCCCCACGTCATCGCCGAATCCCAACGCCGCCAACGCGCCTGGGGCGCCGCGCTCGATGCCGCCGCCAGGCCGGCCGCCATCGCCGAGGCGATGCCTGTCGCAGCGATCGGAGCCAGCGTGCTCGGCGCCGTGGCGGCCGGAATCGGAATGGCACCTACCACTGCTCCGACCACACTGGCGGTGCTGATGCTGTTGCCGCTCTCCGCATTCGAAGCGATGACTCCCCTGCCCGCCGCCGCCCTGCAGTTGACGCGGTCGCGGATGGCCGCGCGCCGGCTCCTCGACCTGGTTCCACCACCGCCCAATACGGTTTCGACACCATCGGCACCCCTTCCCGTCGGCACCGGGCGGTTATCTGCCGACGTGCGCGCGGGCCACCCGGGCGGGGTGCCGGCTGCGCCGGCGAAGGTAGACCTACCAGCGGGCACCCGGCTGGCCATCACCGGAGCCAGCGGCTCCGGTAAGACGACGCTGCTGATGACGCTCGCCGGCCTGCTTCCGCCGCTGCATGGTCGGGTGACGCTGAACCGAACCGGCCTGGATCAGTTCAACGAAGCCGAATTGCACAGAACCATAAGCTATTTCGCCGAGGACGCGCATATCTTCGCCACTACCGTGCGAGACAACCTGCTCGTCGCCCGCGGAGACTGCCCAGACGACGAACTGGCGGACGCTCTGCATGCGGTGGGCCTCGGCGAATGGCTCGCCGGTCTGACCGAAGGCCTCGCGACGGTGTTGGCCGGTGGCGCGCAGGCGGTTTCGGCGGGCCAGCGCAGAAGACTGCTGTTGGCGCGGGCGATTATCTCGCCCGCGCGAATTGTGCTGCTCGACGAACCCACCGAGCATCTCGACGCAAGCGACACCGACCTCATCCTGCGCAATCTGTTGGGCTCCGACCCTGGTCTGATGCCCAGAGAGCGGACGGTAGTGGTGGCTACTCACCACCTACCCGACGACATGCGCTGCGCCGAACTGCATCTGGCCTCAGAGGTGCCGACGGCGCGGCATGAACTCCAGGGATAACAGCACGAGCACCAACGGAACGATCTGAGTTATCGAGATCAGTGCGTAGCGCTGGGCGTCCAATGCGTGAAACTTGCGCACATATCGATATAGCGATTCGAGTGCGATCAACGGGTCAAGCAAATGGATCATCCGGTAACAGAGATGATGCAATCGCCCCGAGAGCGTGTCGTCGAATAATTGCGGAAAGGCCGCAAAGGACAACGATACCCGCTGCGCCCCAGCATCTCTGGCGGCTGCGATCATGTCGACGCTGAGCCGTTCGTCGATCCCGTTCGGCGCCCCGCGTCGACGCCACGGGACATCCAGGGTGATATCACGACCGCCGCCGGCAGTGGCGTACCGGTGAAAGCCCTGTGCCCGTCCCGAAGCATCCCTGGCGATGATCAGCAGCATTCCGGGGAATCTGCCTTCCAGCACGCCGTCCAGGTTCATGTAGAAGCCGCGATCGTTGTTGGCCCCGCTAGGTGACGCCCGCACCACCTCGGCCAAGTCGGCCCGGAGGGTCTCGTCGAGTCCCTGCTCTGTCACGATCTCAGTGGTGATACCGGAATTGTGCGTGCGCTGCACCGCCTGGCGCAGATTGCGAAACTTGCGTCCTGCCATGTCGAAACGGAATACGTCGACGACGACATCGCGGCCGATCGGTATGGCCCGCAAGGATCGTCCGATCACCGCCGGGTCGGTCCACAGTCCGAGCCGCCGCTCGCTGCACCCCACCACCGCGATTCGCCAGCCGTGCGTGTGACACATCGCCGCGAAGTCGGCGACCAGCGCGGGGAATTGGCCCTCGTCGCCGATCGGGTCCCCGCCGACCACCGCGTAGCCCATCCGCGTCCGGTAGGCCAATGCCGCCGTGCCGGACGCGTCGAAGTGGTAGGCCTTTCCGGTCTGCATGGCGAACGGCGCCAACGGATCCGCGGTCGTGGCGTTGATCAACCCCCAGACCCGCGGCAGATCTTCGGGTCTCGGACGCGACGATGTCGGCCGCATCAGCACCAGTCCCGAGCCGGCGATCAGTACGTCGCCAAGCAGGTCAAACGCCAGCACGTGGGCGGCCAGCCCCGACAACAGACACAAGGCAGCTGCGGCGGCGTGCGTCGCGGTAACCGGGCGGCCTAAGAAGATGCCACGGGCAATCAATGCCACCGCAGCCAAAACCGTAAGTGACCAACCGAGCCGACCCGCGCAGTGCCAGCCCGGATTACGTTGGTGGCGGGCGAGAATCACGGTCAGCCAGCACGCCGCGCAGAACAATGCCGAGGCACCGACCCAGCGGGCTGCAACCGAATCCACGTGAAGAACAACTCGTTCGCGCACATGGCGCCGCAGTCCCACATCGACCGGTGGCCCGGTCATGTTCACCTCCCGATGCGCTGACCCTCAGCTGGCGGCATACCTGCCGCTGCTACATCGATTACCCGGCTAGTTAGAGGTTACGCCGGATCTCTTGTCAGGAGGGCGGAAAATATATCAGGACACCTTCCTGCACCACCGTGGCGACGATTTGCCCGGAGCGATTGAAGAAATGCCCGGTGCCTAACCCGCGGGAGTCGGCGGCTACCGGGGACGACGTCGAATACAACACATAGTCGTTGAAGTCGACCTGCCGGTGAAACCACACCGAGTGGTTGGCGGACGCGGCGAAGATACGGTCGAAGCCCCAGGACAGCCCGTGGGTGGTGATGACCGAGTCCAGGACAGTCGTGTCCGACGAATAGACCATGGCTGCCGTGTGCAACACAGGATCGCCGGGCAGCACACCCCCCGCCTTCATCCAGACCCTGTTATGCGGCAGGCGGTCGCCCTTGTCCCGCATCACCCATGCCGGGTCGTTGGTGTAGCGCCATTCGATCGGGTGCAGGGCCTTGACGAAGTGCGGCACGGTCTCCTCGTAGCCGCGCAACAGTTCGCCCATCGGCGGTACGGTATGGGGCTCGGCCACCTCCGGCGGAGCGACGCCGTGCTCGAGGCCGGCACCGCCGGACATGTAGGAGATGATCGCCGAAGACAACAGCGTGCCGTCCTGCACCGCGTCGACCCGTCGATTGGCGAAACGCCGTTCATCGCGCAGTCGCACAACGCGGAATTCGATGTCCTTGGTGGTGTCCCCGCCATTGATGAAGTGCACCGACAACGCGCTGGGCGGCAGGTCCTGAGCCAGCGTGCGGCCGCTCGCGACGAACGATTGCGCCATGAGTTGGCCGCCGTACGTCCGCATCGGATTTTTACTGGGATGGGATCCGATAAACAGATCGTCGGCGATGCGGTTGAGGTCCAGTATTGCCAGCAATTCGTCGAAGTCCGACAACTAGAGGTCATCCTCCCCGATCCGGTGAACGTGGATCAGGTTTGTTGACCCCACGGTGCCAGGTGGCGCACCGGCAACGATAACAACCAGGTCACCCCGCTTGTAGCGACCCAGCTCGATCAGCGACTTGTCGGCCTGGCGGATCATCTCGTCGGTGGTTTCCATCAGCGGGACGATGAACGTCTCGGTGCCCCACGTCAACGCCAGTTGACTACGCACTTCGGGCCAGGCGGTGAAGGCGAGCAGCGGCAGCGGGGTGTGCAAACGCGCCAGCCGCTTCACGGTGTCCCCGGATTGGGTGAAGGCGACCAACGCCTTGGCATCCAGGCGCTCGCCGATGTCGCGTGCGGCGTACGAGATCACGCCACGCTTGGTGCGCGGCACGTGCGTCAGCGGCGGCGCGGCGGTGGAGTTGTCCTCGACAGCACAGATGATTCGTGACATCGTCCGGACGGCGGCGAGCGGGTATTTGCCCACCGACGTCTCGCCGGACAACATCACTGCGTCGGCGCCGTCGAGCACGGCGTTGGCGACGTCGGAGGCTTCAGCTCGGGTCGGCCGCGAATTCTCGATCATCGATTCGAGCATCTGGGTGGCCACGATGACGGGTTTGGCGTTCTCCCGGGCCATCTGGATGGCCCGCTTCTGCACCAGCGGAACCTCTTCCAGCGGTAGCTCGACCCCGAGGTCGCCGCGGGCCACCATGACGGCGTCGAACGCCAGCACGATGGCTTCGAGATTGTCGATGGCCTCGGGCTTCTCGAGTTTGGCGATCACCGGAACGCGCCGCCCGACGCGATCCATCACCGCGTGCACCAGTTCGACATCGGAGGGCGAGCGCACGAACGAAAGAGCCACCATGTCGACGCCGAGGTTCAGGCCGAACGTGAGATCCTCGATGTCCTTTTCCGACAAGGCCGGTGCCGACACGTTCATCCCGGGCAGCGACATACCCTTGTTATTGCTGATCGGGCCGCCCTCGGTGACCGTGCAGACCACGTCGTTGCCCTCGATGGCTGTCACCACCAGGCCGAGATTGCCGTCGTCGAGCAGAACACGATCGCCGACCGCGGCGTCGGCGGCCAACCTCTTGTAGGTGGTCGACACCCGGTCGTGGGTGCCTTCGCAGTCGTCGACGGTGATCCGGACCGTTTCGCCGTCGGCCCAGTAGGTGGAGCCGGTGGCGAAGCGCCCCAACCGGAGCTTGGGCCCTTGCAGGTCGCCGAGGATCCCGACCGCGCGGCCCGTCGTGTCGGAGGCGGCCCGCACCCGGTCGTAGGCGGCTTTGTGGTCGGCGTAGTCGCCATGACTGAAGTTCATTCTGGCGACGTCCATTCCGGCCTCGACTAGAGCCAGAACCACCTCGTCACTCCTGGTGGCCGGACCGAGCGTACAGACTATCTTTCCGCGTCTCGCCACGACGCCTCAGCATAGTCGTCGCGCGCGACGGCCGGGTTGCCTCGATGTCACGGCCGGTTCAACCGTGGGGGAAATCGGCGGCGCCGCGGCGCGTCGGCTACCCGCTGAGAATGGTGGGAACCAGCGGAAAGCCGGGCAGGTTACGCAGCACGGTCCAGGCGAAAGACGCCACCACAATCGTTACCCACGCCGACACCGGCAGCAGCGACCGGCCGACACGGCGGCGCAGCACAATCCAGCCCATCAACAGCGGGATGCCGACGAGCAGGAAGATGTTGTCGTTGATGCTGGCCGCGAGATGTCCGTGTAGGAGGTCATGGGTCATCCGGAGCCCCCCGCAGAAGGGACAGTTCCAGCCGGTGATCATCTTGAAGGGGCACTGCGGATAGACCGATTTCGTGTCGTGCGGGTCGACCAGCCCGATGTAGCCCAGCGCAGCACCGAGCAGCGCACCTGACGCGGCTGCGCCGTACAGACGGCCATGGCGCGCATGCTCGTGGCTGGCGGCGTCGGTACCATTCCAGGGCTGGTCAGTCACGTTTTCAGCATGCCAGATCTACCGGCCGCGCCGCCCGAAACGCCATCGCCTGCGGGTCGGCTCGGATTTGTCTGCGGTCTCGTCGCCCGGGTTCACCGGTTGCTCGGCCGGTTGCGACTGCTCGTCACCGTCCTGTGGTTCGACGTCGGATTCGCTGGCTTCACCGTCGTCAGCAGACTCCTCGGGCTGCTCTTCGTCGGCCTCTTGGTCACCCGCAGTGGTTGCCGGCTCTTCGGCCTCGGACTCCTCCGCCTCGGGCTGTTCAACTTCAGCCTCCGCGTCGGTCTCAGGCTCTTCGGTTTCAGCTTCCGCTTCGGCCACGGACTCCTCCGCCTCGGGCTGTTCAACTTCAGCCTCCGCGTCGGTCTCAGGCTCTTCGGTTCCGGCTTCCGCTTCGGCCTCGGGCTCTTCGATTTCGGCTTCTACTTCGGGTTCAGGTCCCTCGGATTCAGCCTCCGGGGCTTCGAGCTCTTCAGCCTCCACGGCTTCTCGCTCAGCCGCCTCAGGTTCCGAAACATCAGCCGCTTCAGGCTCAACGACTTCAGGCTCGACGGCGTTAGGCTCTGCGACTTCAGGCTCGGCCGCTGCAACCTCAGGCTCGTCGGCCTCAGGCTCCGCGACGTACCCAGATTCCAGCGATTCCGTCGAATCTTCCGCTGCGGCACCGCTCGCCACAGCAGTCGCACCCGACGCCGCGGCGACGGACGCGAGTTCGGGCTCCGGTTCGGGTTCCAACGGAACGTAATACGTGCCGCGGAGGGTTTCCGGATCCTCGCGGCCCTTCGGCGCCAGGATGACGTAGACCACAGCGCCGATGAAGACGAAAGTCGATGTGAACGAATTGATCCGGATTCCGGCGATGTGTGTGGCGGCGTCGTCACGCAACAACTCGACGCAAAAGCGCCCGACGCAGTACGCGGCGACATAGACAGCGAACAGTCGACCGTGACCTAGCTTGTACCGGCGGTCCACATAGAGCAACACGACGAAAACCAGGACATTCCAGAGCAATTCGTACAGGAACGTCGGCTGGACAATGAATGCCACCTGCCCGGTCGACACGCCGTCGAGAGAATGCGGATCCACGAACCCCGATGGGTCCCGGCGGTAGAAGATCTGCAGACCCCACGGCAGCGCGGTTTCCCGCCCGTAGAGTTCCTGGTTGAAGTAGTTGCCCAGCCGGCCGATGGCCTGCGCCAAGACAAGTCCGGGCGCCAGCGCATCACCGAAGGCGGGCAACGGAATTCCGCGGCGCCGACAACCGATCCATGCACCTACGCCACCGAGGGCCACGGCGCCCCAGATACCCAGGCCGCCATCCCAGATGCGCAGCGCCGCGCCGAAACCGGCACCGCCCGGGCCCCAATAGGTCTGCCAATCGGTGGCCAGGTGATAAAGCCTGCCCCCGAGCAATCCGAAAGGCACGGCCCACATGGCGATGTCGTAGATGACGCCGCGCTCGCCGCCGCGGGCCTCCCACCGCCGGTCGCCGATCAGCAGCGCGGCCACGATGCCGATGATGATGAAGACCGCGTAGGCGCGAACAGGCAGCGGCCCCAGGTGCCAGACGCCGCGCGGCGGACTCGGAAAATATGCGAGCCAGGTGGTCGTCACGCGGATACCCCTTGGCGTACGCCGTCGGCGAGTTCCTCGGTCAGTGCGCGCAAGGCAGCCATACCGTCGCTCAACGCCGACACCAACGCCGAACCGACGATGACTCCGTCGGCGTAGCCGGCGATCTCCGCGGCTTGCTCTCGCGACCGCACGCCCAAGCCGACGCCGACAGGTATGTCGGACACCGCCTTGACCCTGTCCACCAGTTCGGGCGCTGCGTTCGACACCGCGTCGCGCGCCCCGGTCACACCCATCGTCGAGGCGGCGTAAACGAATCCGCGTGAAGCCTCGACGGTGTATGCCAACCGCTGAGGCGTCGAGGAAGGCGCCACCAGAAAGATCCGATCCAGCCGATGCTCGTCGGATGCCGCCATCCATTGGTGCGCCTCGTCGGGGATGAGGTCAGGAGTGATCAGGCCGAGTCCGCCTGCCGAGGCCAAATCCCGCGCGAACGCATCAACCCCGTAGCGGAACACCGGATTCCAGTAGGTCATCACCACCGCGCGTCCCCCGGCCCCACTGATCGCCTCCACCGCGGCCAGCGTATCCCGGACTCGCACACCCCCACGCAGCGCGGCCTCGGTTGCCCGCGCAATGGTCGGACCGTCCATGCCGGGATCGGAATACGGCACCCCGACTTCGATGAGGTCGCAACCGGATTCGACGAGCGCGATCATTGCGTCCACCGACGTGCGCACCTCGGGATAGCCCGTCGGCAGATAGCCGATCAGTGCCGCGCGACCGTCCGTTCGGCATGCCTGGAAAAGCGGCCCCAGCCTGCTTGATTCGGGTGTCATTTGTCGAGCAGACCGAACCACTTCGCGGCCGTCTCGACGTCCTTGTCGCCGCGGCCGGAAAGATTGACCACAATGACCGAGCCCTTCCCCGTTTCAGCTCCCAATTTCAGGGCGCCGGCCACCGCGTGCGCGGATTCGATGGCCGGGATGATCCCTTCCGCGCGGCACAGCAGGCCAAACGCGTCCATTGCCTCGGAATCGGTGATAGGCCGGTATTCGGCGCGTCCGGTCTCCCTGAGCCACGCGTGCTCAGGACCCACACCCGGATAGTCCAGACCCGCTGATATCGAATGGGATTCGATGGTCTGACCGTCCTCGTCTTGGAGTAAGTACGAGAATGATCCCTGGAACGCTCCGGGGGAACCGCCGGTGAACGTCGCGGCATGCCTGCCGGTCTCGACGCCGTCGCCGGCCGCCTCGAATCCGACCAACCGCACGCCAGGGTCATCGATGAAAGCATGAAAAATGCCGATGGCGTTGGATCCTCCCCCGACGCATGCGGTGACCGCGTCAGGCAGCCGGCCCGCCTGCTCCTGAATCTGCACGCGCGTCTCCAAACCGATAATGCGCTGGAAGTCGCGCACCATGACCGGGAAGGGATGCGGTCCGGCTGCCGTACCGAAGCAGTAATAGGTGTTGTGGGCGTTGGTAACCCAGTCCCGGAATGCTTCGTTGATGGCGTCCTTGAGCGTTTGCGAACCGGTGTCGACGGAGACGACCTCGGCACCGAGCAGGCGCATCCGCGCCACGTTGAGCGCCTGGCGCGCGGTGTCGACGGCACCCATGTAGATGACGCACTCCAGGCCGAAGAGCGCACAAGCGGTGGCGGTGGCGACCCCGTGTTGACCGGCACCGGTCTCGGCGATCACCCGGGTCTTGCCCATTCGGCGGGCCAGCAACGCCTGGCCGAGCACGTTGTTGATCTTGTGAGAACCGGTGTGGTTCAGGTCTTCTCGTTTGAGGAAGATGCGCGCGCCGCCGGCGTGTTCGCTGAGCCGGGCTGCCTCGTACAGCGGCGACGGCCGACCGGCGTAGTGCGTCTGCAACGTGTCCAGGGTGTCCAGGAAGTCCTGATCGACGCGTTCCTTCTCGTAGGCGGTCGTGACTTCCTCGATCACCGCCATCAATGCCTCGGCGACGTAACGACCCCCGTAAGGGCCGAAGTGACCACCGGAATCGGGGTCGTGGCGGGTGGGTTCAGCGATCGCCGCACTGGGGCGCGGAAGACCCGGGCGGGATAAATCTGCCATTACGAAGGCTTGCGGCGATCGCGGCTCATCAACGACTAGCGAGCCGGTTTGGGACAGGACGGATGGGTGCCGGCGGTGACCAAATCGGCAACCGCGGCCCGTGGGTCACCACTTTTGACCAGACCTTCTCCGACCAGCACGGCGTCGGCGCCGGCGCCGGCGTAGGCCAGCAGATCCGCGGGGCCGCGCACGCCGGATTCGGCGATCCTGATCACGTTGCTGGGCAAACCGGGCGCGATGCGCGCAAAGCAATCCCGGTCGACCTTCAGGGTCTTGAGATCACGCGCGTTGACCCCGATGACCTTCGCCCCGGCCTTCAGCGCCCGGTCGGCTTCGTCTTCGTCGTGCACCTCGACTAGTGCTGTCATGCCTAATGATTCGGTGCGGTCAAGCATCGACGCCAGTGCCGATTGGTCCAAAGCCGCGACGATGAGCAACAACATGTCGGCGCCATGCGCACGCGCCTCGTGGATCTGATACGGACCCACCACAAAGTCCTTGCGCAACAACGGAATCGAGACTGCGGCGCGGACCGTGTCGAGGTCATCGAGCGAACCCTGAAAACGCCGCTCTTCGGTCAGCACACTAATTATCCGTGCGCCGCCGTCCTCGTAGGCACGCGCCAGCTTGGCCGGATCGGTGATGGGCGCCAGCGAGCCAGCGGACGGGCTGGCGCGCTTGACTTCCGCGATAACGCCGATGCCGGGCTCGCGTAACGCCGACATCACGTCGCGCGGTGGCGGTGCCGCCGCGGCGGCCGCTTTGATCTCGGGCAGGCTGATCCGCGCTTCGCGCGCGGCAACGTCGGCCCGGACTCCCTCGAGGATGGAGTCAAGCACGGTTGCCGGAGTCATGCCTACCGTTTTCCCTTCGTACTGTCACCTACGGCCCACAGCCGATTTCGACGACCCATGAAGGGTAGCGACTGTGCGCGCGCAGTTCATAACCGACCCTCGGTGTCCGACTCCCGGGGTCGGTCGGTGGGGTCTCGGGTTGGATCACAGCCCTCGTCGAGTGCGTCCCAGATCATGCGTTCCGACATCTGCGGGCTGGCGGTGTCGGCGTCGTCACGCCGCGCGATCGACCGGCGCGCGCCGGGAGACGCGTACCTCGTGGTGCCCTCCCGGGCCGGCCCGACGTGCGAAGCCGCCCGCATCAACACCACCGCTGCGATCAGAGTGCACACCGCGGCCAGGACCGCGGCAGTCGCGCCCCAGTAGTGTCGCTCGGTTCCCACCAGCGTCACCAGCGGAATGTGCGCCAGATCGGCTCCGCGCACCGCGACATCTGGGACCGCCCACAGGCTGAAGCCCAGGTAGCCGACAGCAAAACTCACCAGCGCCAGCAAGGCCGCCAGCGCCCGCAACACCCAGCCCCGTACGGCGAGGGCCGCGACGGCGGCAGCCAGTTGCAGCACCGCCAACGGCAGCAGCGCCGTCGACCACGACCCCCCGGACAGCGTCACCGACTTGGCCGGCCCCAGCCCATCGAACGACTGGATCACCACCCACGGCATCCGCGACGCCGTCCACAGCGCCGCGGCCGCCACAACGAGGAGCAGCTGGGCGATCCCGACGGTCCGCCGGCCGGGGCGGGCTTCAGTCATCCCGGTTCTCATGCGGTGCACCCAGTGTCTCGGCGGCGGCGATCGCACTCAGCACTGCGCGCGCCTTGTTGCTCGCCTCGGTGTACTCGTAGAGGCCGTTGGAGTCGGCCACCACGCCACCGCCCGCCTGGACGTAGGCGGTGCCGTCGCGCATCAGCGCGGTGCGGATGGCGATCGCGAAGTCGGCGTTGCCGGCGAAGTCGAGGTAGCCGACGACGCCGCCATAGAGGCCGCGGCGCGTTTTCTCCACTTCTTCGATCAGCTCCATGGCCCGCACCTTCGGTGCGCCCGAGAGCGTGCCGGCCGGGAAGCAGGCGGTGACCGCGTCCAGCGCTGTGTGGCTCTCGCTGAGCATCCCCGTCACGGTGGACACCAGGTGCATCACGTGGCTGTAGCGCTCGATGTGGCTGTAATCCTCGACGCGCACGGTGCCCGGCGTACAGACCCGGCCGAGGTCGTTGCGCCCCAGGTCGACCAGCATCAGGTGCTCGGCCTGTTCCTTTTCGTCGGCCAGCAGATCCTTTTCCAGCAGCTGATCTTCTTCCTCGGTCTGCCCGCGCCACCGCGTCCCCGCGATCGGATGCGTCGTCGCGCGGCCGTCTTGCACGGTGACCAGCGCCTCGGGACTGGACCCGACGATTGAAAAGTCCGTTGCACCATCGCTATTCGGCACGTGCAGCAGATACATGTAGGGGCTGGGGTTGGTCACCCGTAGCATGCGATACACGTCGATTGGGTCGACGGCGGTGTCCACCTCGAAGCGCTGCGAGGGCACCACCTGAAACGCTTCGCCCGCTTCGATCTGCCCGACGAGATGATCGACGATGGCGCCGTACTCCTCGACGGTGCGCTGCGCGCGTTGCCGCGGCTCGGGTTTGCTGAACGTGGCGACCGTCGACGGCAGCGGCTCGCCCAGCGCGGTGGTCATCACGTCCAGCCGGGCGATCGCGTCGTCGTAGGCCTCGTCGACGCGTTCGTCGGTGCCGTTCCAGTTCACCGCGTTGGCGATCAGCGTGATGGTGCCCTCGTGATGGTCGACCGCCGCGACGTCGGTGGCCAGCAGCATCAGCACGTCCGGCAACTGCAGATCGTCGACGGCCAGCTCCGGCAGCCGCTCGAGGCGTCGCACCAAGTCGTAGGCGAAGAAGCCCACCATGCCCCCCGACAGCGGCGGAAGCCCTGGCGGAGTCCCGGTGGCCAGCAGCTCAAGCGTGGCCTGCAGCGCCTGCAGCGGGTCGCCGCCGGTGGGCGCGTCCTGCGGCACCGTGCCCAGCCACACCGCGTGGCCGTCCCGCACCGTCAAGGCCGACGGCGCCCCGGCGCCGATGAAGGACCACCGCGACCAGGATCGACCGTTCTCCGCGGACTCCAGCAGAAAAGTGCCCGGCCGGTTGGCGGCGAGCTTGCGGTAGGCCGAGAGCGGTGTCTCGCTGTCGGCCAAGACCTTGCGGGTCACCGGAACCACACGGTGTTCCGCCGCTAGCTGGCGGAATTCGTCTCGTGACGAGGTGGCGGCGAGATGGGCAGTCACGGAACCATCCTCGCAGATGTGGTCTTGCCCGAGGGTGCGCAGAATGCCAGTCCATACGGCGTGTCAATGCACAGACGCGCACGCTCGCGAGAAGGCGGGGCGCTCGGCGTAGCCTGACGGCCATGAAAACTGGTGACACCGTGGCCGACTTCGAGCTTCCTGACCAGACCGGGCAGCCGCGCAAGCTCAGCGAGCTGCTTTCCACCGGACCCGTGGTGCTGTTCTTCTACCCGGCCGCGATGACGCCGGGCTGCACCAAGGAAGCGTGCCATTTCCGCGACCTGGCGGCCGAATTCGCCGCGGTCGGGGCAAACCGGGTCGGCATCAGCGTCGACCCCGTCGACAAGCAAGCCAAGTTCGCCGACAAGCAGAATTTCGACTACCCGCTGTTGTCGGACACCGACGGCAACGTTGCCACCCAGTTCGGCGTCAAGCGCGGTCTGCTCGGCAAGTTGCTTCCGGTCAAGCGCACGACGTTTGTCATCGGCACCGACCGCAAGGTGCTTGACGTGATCTCCAGCGAGCTCAGCATGGACACCCACGCGGACAAGGCGCTCGAGACGCTGCGCGCGGGGTCTTAGCCGCCTTAAGGAAAGAGCGACAAAAAGACGTAGGCGGCCAGCACCACCAGGTGCACCTCACCCTGCAGTCGGGTGGCGCGCCCGGGCACCACGGTCAGCACGCTGATCACCACGGTCAGCGCCAGCAAGGCCAGCTGCAGCGGTCCCAGCCCGAGCACCAAGGGCCCCTTGAGCCAGACGGACGCCAGCGCAAGGGCCGGGATGGTGAGCCCGATGCTGGCCAGCGACGAGCCGTAGGCCAGATTGAGGCTGGTCTGGATGCGTCCTTGCCGCGCCGCACGCACCGCGGCCAGTGTCTCCGGCAGCAGCACCAGGGCGGCAATCACCACGCCGACAAACGAGTGCGGAAACCCGGCCGCCGACACCAGCCGCTCGATGGGTGGCGACTCCTCTTCGGCCAGGCCCACCACCGCGAGCAGCGCAACGAGCAGGAGGGCAAGGCTGGTCAGCGACTCTTGTCTGCTGGGTGGGTCGGCGTGGCTTTCGTCTTCGAAAGGCAGCGATTTCTGGCCGTTCTGGGCGATCGGCAGGAAAAAGTCACGATGCCGGACGGTTTGGGTGAACGCGAACAGCAGATACACCCCCAGCGAAGCGACCGCGGCGAAGGCCAGTTGAGCGGGTGAGAATTCGTTGGCTGACCCGCTGCTAGTGAAGGTGGGCAGCACCAGGCTCAACGTCGCCAGCGTGGTGAGCGTGGCCAGCGCCGCCCCGCTGCCCTCGGCATTGAACAACGTCACGCCATAGCGTCGAGAGCCGAGCAGCAGTGAGAGCCCGGCGATCCCATTCATCGTGATCATCACCGCCGCGAACACCGTGTCCCGGGCCAGCGTCGCCGCCTCGCTTCCGCCGGAGGCCCGCAGCGCGACGATGAGCGCCACCTCGATGATGGTCACTGCGACGGCCAGCACCAGCGACCCCAACGGCTCGCCGGCCCGGGCGGCAACCACCTCCGCGTGATTGACGGCCGCGAGCACCGCCCCGCCCATGACGAACGCCACCACGACGGCTGTTGTCGGACCGATTTCCACTCCCCAGGTCAGGGCGAGCGTGGCGAGGGCAAGCAGCGGCACAGTGTTGCTCCAGGTGGCCCTGGGACTCCAGGGCACGCGTTTCACCATCAACCGCCGTTCTCATCGTGTTGCTGCCGGTCGCGGTCTTTGTAGCATGCCTACATGTCGCAAAGCGGTGGCACCAGCGAAGGTCTGGCCCAAGGACAGATCTTCGCCGGATACACCATCGTTCGACGGCTGGGGGCCGGCGGGATGGGTGACGTGTATCTGGCCCAGCATCCCCGACTGCCGCGCCGCGACGCGCTGAAGATCCTGCCGAGCAATCTGACCGAGGATTCGGAATTCCGTCAGCGTTTCAATCGCGAAGCCGACTTGGCCGCGAGTTTGTACCACGAGCACATCGTCGGCATCCACGACCGCGGGGAATACCAAGGGCAACTGTGGATCTCGATGGACTACGTCGAGGGAACCGACGCCGCCAAACTGCTGCGCAGCCAGTATCCGTCCGGAATGCCGAAAGCCACTGTCGCCGAGATTATTTCGGCCGTCGCCGACGCGCTCGATCATGCTCATGCACGCGGGTTGCTGCATCGTGACGTCAAACCCGCCAACATCCTGCTGGGCTCGGCGAGCCCGCGGCGGCGCATCCTGCTCGCCGATTTCGGCATCGCCCGCGAGATGGGTGAGATCAGCGGACTGACCGCGACGAACATGTTGGTGGGGACCACCGCCTACTGCGCGCCCGAGCAATTGCAGGGTCGCGATCTCGACGCGCGGGCCGACCAGTACGCGCTCGGCTGCACCGCGTTCAACTTGCTCACCGGGATCTCCCCCTACCAGCACTCCAACCCCGCGGTCGTCATCGGCCAGCACTTGTCCGCGGCACCTCCGCTGGTCAGCGAACGGCGACCCGAGCTCGCGCAAATCGACGCCGTGATCGCCAAGGCGATGGCGAAGAATCCGTCCGAGCGGTATGCGACGTGCGCGGATTTCGCGACGGCACTTGCCGGCCAGGACCGCGCCGCCCCGGCCGCCGTGGCGGGCCCGACGGAAGTGATCGCGGCGCCGACGGGGCCTGCCAAGATTCGGCGCGGCAAGCGGCGGAGGCCGGCGATGGTGATCGCGGCAGTGGTCGCCGTCGCGCTGGTGGCGGTTGCCGCGGTGGTCGGCATGCGCATGCTGGGCGCGCGGACTCATCACAAGCCTTCGGCGTCCGTGGCACCAACGACTCTCAGTATGGTGCCAGCGCAAGAACCGGTGCTCAAGCTGACCAGCCAGATTACCGATCTACCGGGTGTGCTGGGCCCCGTCGAGCATGCCAGTGTGGACCGGGCCCTCACCAAGCTCTACAACGAGCGCGGCACCCGCCTGTGGGTGGTGTATCTCAATAATTTCGGTGGCCTCAAGCCATTCCGATGGGCCGAGGACACCATGCGCGCCAACGGTTTCGCCGACACCGACGCCATCCTGGCCGTGGCCATCGACCAACCGGCTTACTCCTTCCGGGTGCCCAACGCCGTGATCCTGGGCAAAGCCATCGATCTCGAGAGCATTCGCCGTGACCGCATCGGGCCGGCCGTTTTTCACCGTGCATGGGCACGCGCGGCCATAGCCGCGGCCAACGGATTGGATGTTGCGCCGAGTTAGCCTTCTGGTAGGTGGGCGGCTCGGTCTGCCCGCGCGCGAGCCTCGCTGATCCGGGCGGTCAGATCGCTGTATTCCCTTGTGCCACTTTGGCTTCACTAGTCAGGCGGGAAGGTCCGTCCAAGAGGCCCTGTTCTCGCCTATTCAGCGCCACACCGATTTCGGCGACCCCGGTTGGCTGGATTGGATGCGGGAAACACGCAACGCGATGACTCACCGATCCCCTGCCGTCAAAATTGACCTCGTGACAGTGGACCGGCGGCGGTAGGGTGTTTCTGCCGGGCGTTCGGTGGTAGCCGGATTTGGAGGATGGCGATGTCGTATCTGGTGGCGGTCCCGGAGTTGGTGGCGTCGGCGGCAACGGATCTGTCGAACATTGGCGCGGCGCTAACTGACGCGCATGTGGCCGCAGCGGCCCCGACCACTTCCGTGCTGGCCGCAGCGGAGGATGAGGTGTCGGCGGCGATCGCAGCGCTGTTCGGTGCGCACGGCCAGACATATCAGGCGCTTGGCGCCCAGGCGTTGACGTTTCATGAGCAGTTTGTCCAGCTCTTGGGCGCCGGCGCGAGCGCGTATGCCAATGCCGAGGCCAATATCGTGCAGGCCTTGACGAGTGTGGCACCTGGCTCCGCCCAGGCGATCGTGCCAGCCACCGTGTTGCAGTCGATTGAAGCGGCCGCCGCGGACCCGCCGCACATCAACTTGGGCCCGCTGAACACCGGGACCTTGAACCTGGGTCTCGGGAATATCGGAAACGTCAACCTGGGCAGCGGCAACATTGGCGACTTCAACGTCGGCGGCGGCAACTTCGGCAGCGGCAACATCGGCTTCGCGAACCTCGGCAATGGCAACATCGGCTTGGGGAACAACGGCGACAATAACATCGGCTTGGCGAACGCCGGCACCGGCAACATCGGCTTGGCCAACACCGGCAATAACAACATCGGCATCGCCAACACCGGCACCGGGAACATCGGCTTGTGGAACACCGGCATCGGCAACACCGGCATCGGGTGGATCGGTAACTCCGACACCGGCATCATGGCGCCGCTGGGCTCGGGTACCCACAACAACGGCTTGTTCAACTCGGGCGACAGGAACACCGGTTTCTTCAACTCGGGAGACACCTCCGCTAACCCCGTCTACGACCCGGCCAACAGCGGAGGCCACAACTTCGGTCTCTTCAACTCGGGCGGCGCATTCCCATCCCCCACCAACGCCCCCACCGTTCAAAACGGCGGCGAAAACTTCGGCTTGTTCAACTCCGGCTTCAACAACTGGGGCATATTGAACTCGGGCTTCGGGAACACCGGCATGGGGAACACCGGCTCCTTCAACACCGGGTTGTGGAACGCGGGCACCTTCAACACCGGCTCCTTCAACCCGGGGAACATCAACACCGGTCTCTTCAACTCCCTCAACCTGAACACGGGCCTCGGCAACTTTGGCTTCGACGATGGCGCGGGCAACTCGGGCTTCGGGAACATCGGCATCGGTAGCTCGGGCTTCTTTAACTCAGGCAACGGCAACACGGGTCTCTTCAACTCGGGCGGCGGTTCCAACTCGGGCTACTTCAACAGCGGTACCGGACAGTCGGGTTTCTTCAACATCCACTCATTTCACTGGCTGACACCTTGGGATCCGGATTACGGCTAATGCCATAGACGTTTTCAGGCATCCATTTGGATACGCTGCCGCCGACTCCACACCGCCTGATCGGGCAATGGGGGATAGCGGTCAAATTTGTGCTGAACCGGGGAGGTAGGGCGTGTCTTCTTATCGCAGCAGCGGAGCTAATCGCCGACACCGCAACAGATTTGGCGAACATTGGTTCGACGACCGGTTCGGCTCGCGTAAATTGCCGCGCTGTTTTCCTCGCATGCCGTGGGCTACCAACAGCTGAGCGCGCAGGCGGCAGCGTTTCACCAGGAGATGAAGAAGGAACCGATGGCGTTCATCGCGATGCTCAGAGGAGCGTCTGAGTGATGTCGCACTACAACAACATCGCCGGCCTTGTCAGCAAGATTCGCAACGCCTGCTATGGCGATGGTCAATTACATAGAAACGCTTATCGATTCGGGTAATCGGCGTGATTTCACCACCCCGGCCGGGACACGCTTCCGGTTGCGGGAGTGCGAGTTCGACTACTTCCTGCTGACGATGGAAGTCGACCCGACCCTTGTGCGGCACGCGTACCTGTATGCGACTGATGTGGACGGTTTGGCGGCCAAGCAGAGTCGACTGGCTGATATCACGGGTCGTGGGAAGAAGGCCGATGAACGTTGGCGGCGTCATTGGCGGCAGGTGGCTGACGACCTGGACGCTGACCCATCGGGTGCTGCGGGCTGCCCAAGACAAGGAAAGTAGTTGGTTCGTTACCGGTCGTACGGGCAAGTTAGCGGCTGACTCTTAGCGTCGGCGCGATGCCGAGCAGGGTAAGCCGGTGCGCCGTGATGCCACCAGGAAACGCTGGTCGGTCGAATGGGGTCAAGAAGGGTCAGCCGTGGAGGCGATCGCTCGGAAACTGTTGGCTGATCCGCAGTTGGTCGAGGCTGTCGACGAGAAGCTGCGCTCGTCCAGGAGTCGCGCTTGACTTCCACATGTTCGTTAGCACTGTGGTTTTGGAACGTACTTCAACGGTTCATGGTCAACCCCGCACTAATACGTTCCACCACCCGGAACGCTGCTGGCGCCCGACGACGAAGACGATCCGTAGGCCGGTTACACCGTCGCATTACTCGACGGTCGGTGGCTGGGCGACAAGCTGTGTGGACCTGTTCGTCAGCTCGCGGGTGCACTCACTGACGGGCCCAATCGAAGACCCGCGAGCACACCGTCGCCGTCCGTGTGCAGGTCGGCTTTCGGCCCGAAGCGACTCGGGCGGATTCTAAGTTTGCAGCGGCTGTTGGAGTTGATCCAGCCGCCGTGACCGCGCTGCAGGACGGCGGCTGACATGGCGGGGGGCCAGAGCAGTACTCATCGCCTTGGCGAGACCACCGATGCAAATCATCTGCAGCAGTCCAATCAGCAGCACCGGCCAAACCACACCTGCGAAAACAATGACGGGTGTGCGAGAAGTAGTTGGTACGTCCGGATCTGAGAACAGGTCGGCGGCCACCGAAGCACCGGTCGCCGCAACGAGCGCGCCACCCAGGTAGATTTGCCACAACAACATCGAGATCATCTCCTGCCGATACCCGCTGTTGATGCCCGCTCACGCCCGGCGCTAAACATCAGCGACATCCGACCATCACAGCCGGTCGCGCCGGCGCCGCGGAGAACCGTCTAGCGCGGCTGGCCATTGAAAGTGCGTGTTGTTGAGGCCGCTCCAAGTGTCCGCAACCTAAGTGCCGGCGTCGCCCGACAGGTTCACCTGACTGTTGACCCGCTGCTGGCAACGACGTGTTCGGCGTCAACCCCGCATCAACACCCTTCATCATCCCGACAAGCTCCTGGCGCCCGATGACGACGAACCCGCTTGAAGTGTTACGCCGAGCTAGCTCTCAGGTCCGAGTAGGACGGCGGTATCAAAGCAACTGTGCGTACCGGTGTGACACGCAGCGCCTACCTGGTCGACCGTCAACAGCACGCTGTCGCCGTCGCAGTCGATCCGCACCGAGTGGACACGCTGAGTGTGGCCGGAGGTCGCTCCCTTGATCCACTGTTCGCCGCGGGACCGTGAAAAGTACGTCGCCTCCCGGGTTTCCAGCGTGCGAGCCAGCGCGTCATCGTCCATCCACGCGACCATCAACACGTCGCCGCTGCCCCGTTCCTGGACGACGGCGGTGAACAATCCTTCGGCGTTGCGCTTCAGCCGCGCCGCGATGGCCTGGTCGAGCGTCATCGCACGGTGATCCCTTCTGCGGCCATCGCAGCCTTCACCTGCCCGATGGTCAACTCCTGAAAGTGAAAGACGCTGGCCGCCAACACCGCATCGGCACCGGCGGAGACCGCGGGCGCAAAGTGTTCGACGGCTCCGGCGCCGCCGCTGGCGATGACCGGCACCGTCACGGCGGCGCGCACGGCCCGCAACATGGCGAGGTCGAACCCGGCTTTGGTGCCGTCGGCGTCCATCGAGTTGAGCAGGATCTCCCCCACGCCGAGCTCGGCGCCCCGGGCCGCCCACTCGACGGCGTCGATGCCGGTGCCGCGGCGACCGCCGTGCGTGGTGACCTCCCAGCCCGACGGCGTGGGCGCCGAGCCGGCCGGGACCGTGCGGGCGTCGACCGATAACACGATGCACTGCGAGCCGAATTGGGTTGCCATCTCAGCCAATAGGTCCGGGCGGGCGATGGCGGCGGTGTTGACCGAGACCTTGTCGGCTCCGGCGCGCAGCAATACGTCGACGTCGGCCACCGTGCGCACGCCGCCGCCGACGGTCAGCGGGATGAACACCTGCTCGGCGGTGCGGCGCACCACCTCCAGCATGGTTGCCCGTCCCGATGAGGACGCGGTGACGTCGAGAAAGGTGAGCTCGTCGGCGCCTTCGGAGTCGTAGACGGCCGCGAGTTCCACGGGATCACCGGCGTCGCGCAGGTTCTCGAAGTTGACGCCCTTGACCACCCGCCCGTCGTCGACATCCAGACAGGGAATCACCCGAACCGCAAGCGTAGTACCTGAGTACATTCAGAAGTCCTCCGGTTCGCCTGTGCTACGTAGGATCTCGAGGATCTCGGTGTGCACGCCGGGCGCCGCGGCCAGCACGGACCGCGACGCGGGTGTCCACGGTTCGCCGGCCAGCGTGGTCACGACTCCACCGGCGGCCTGGACGAGCGCGACTCCGGCCGCGTGGTCCCATACGTACCCGCCGAAACTTATTGCCCCACCCAATATTCCGTCGGCGACGTACACGAGGTCGATTCCGGTAGAACCGTGCATGCGCAGCCGCGACGACACCCGGCTGAGATTTTCCAGCACCGCAATCCGATAACGTCCCGGGAAGCGGCCGCGCGAATCCGCGCTGAACGTTCCGACGCCGACGAGCGACTCGACGAGCTTGGCTCTGGCCAGCGGCGGCTGGGCGGCGCCGTTTTTCATCAGTGGACCATCGGCCACCGCGGTGTACCGATCGCCGGTGAAAGGCAGCCATGTCAATCCGGCCACCGGTTCGCCGTCGTGCAGGAGACCCAAAAGGATTGCGGCCATCGGTGATCCGGCGGCGTAGTTGAACGTACCGTCGATGGGGTCAAGTACCCACACCCACGGCGAGTCGACAGCCGCCCCACCGAACTCCTCGCCGTGCACCTCGATCCCGGTGGCCTCGACCAGCGCGGCGACCACCTGCCGCTCGATCGCAAGGTCCACTTCGGTGGCGAAGTCGTCGCCCTTCTTAGGCACCGCCGAATCGGCACGGTGGCCGGCCAGGAACGGCTCGGTGGCAGCGTCGAGGATCGCCGAAGCTTTTTCAATTAGGGGGGCGACCAAGGCATCCAGATCCATTGGGTTTACTCCCGCACCGCGGCCAGCGCCTGCGGCAGGGTGAAACGTCCGGCGTAGAGAGCCTTGCCCACGATGGCGCCCTCCACCCCGCGGTCGGTGAGAGTGGCTAGATTAGCCAAGGCCCGCAGGTCGTCCAGGCTGGACACGCCGCCCGACGCGATCACCGGGATATCGGTGCGATTGGCAACGCGAGCCAGCAGGTCGAGATTCGGGCCGCCCAGCGTGCCGTCCTTGGTGACATCGGTGACGACGAACCGCGAACATCCTTCGCTGTCAAGGCGTTCCAGCACATCCCACAGGTCACCGCCGTCGGTCTCCCAACCGCGCCCGCGCAGCCGGTGCTGGCCGTCCACGATCTGCACGTCCAAGCCGACGGCGACCTTGTCCCCATGTTCGGCGATCGCCCGCGCACACCACTGCGGGTTCTCCAGCGCGGCGGTCCCCACGTTGACTCGCGCGCAACCGGTGGCCAGCGCCGCGGCCAGCGAATCGTCGTCGCGGATACCGCCCGACATTTCGACCTGCACGTCGAGCTTGCCCACCACCTCGGCGAGCAGTTCGCGGTTGGAGCCGCGGCCGAATGCGGCGTCCAAGTCGACCAGATGGATCCACTCGGCGCCATCGCGCTGCCAGCCCAGTGCGGCGTCCAGCGCTGAGCCGTACTCGGTCTCGCTGCCGGCCTTGCCCTGCACTAGGCGCACGGCGCGACCTTCGACCACGTCGACGGCGGGTAAAAGTATCAGTGGCATCGTCACAGTCCCTCGACCCAGTTGTTCAGCACGGCCGCACCGGCATCGCCACTCTTCTCCGGGTGGAATTGGGTGGCGGACAGCGGACCATCCTCGACCGCGGCCAAGAACGGCACCTGGTGAGTGGCCCACGTCAGCAGCGCCTCCGGCGAGCCTTCCCAGCGCTGCGCGGCATACGAATGCACAAAATAGAACCTGGAGTCGACGTCCAGCCCTTTGAACAGCACACTGCCCGGGGCCGCGTTGACCACGTTCCAGCCCATGTGCGGAATCACCGGGGCGTCCAACCGGGTGACGGCACCCGGCCACTGCCCGCAGCCTGTGGTCTCGACCCCGAACTCGACCCCGCGGGCGAACAGGATCTGCATGCCGACACAGACCCCCAGCACCGGACGCCCGGCGGCGACCCGGTCGGCGATGATCCGCTCGCCCCCGATCTTTCGCAGGCCCGTCATGCACGCCTCGAAGGCGCCGACGCCGGGCACCACCAGCCCGTCGGCGGCCGCGGCGGCACCCGCGTCGGCGGTCACCTCCACCTCGGCGCCGACCCGCTGCAGCGCGCGTTGCGCCGAACGTAGGTTACCCGAACCGTAATCGAGTACCACTACTGATTTTCGCCGGAAAAAGTCTGTCACAGAACACCTTTGGTGGACGGCACACCGGATGTCCGGGGGTCGGGCTCGACGGCCTGGCGCAGCGCGCGGGCGACGGCCTTGTACTGCGCTTCGGTGATGTGGTGCGGGTCGCGCCCGTACAGCACACGGACGTGGAGCGCGATGCGCGCGTTGTTGGCCAGCGTCTCGAACACGTGCCGGTTGATGACCGTGTGGTAGGGCACCGAGCTACCGGCAATGGTGGTGTGCTGCAGGTGATCTGGCTCGCCGGTATGCACGCAGTACGGCCGGCCGGATACGTCGACCGCGGCGTGGGCCAGTGTCTCGTCCATCGGGATGAAGGCATCGCCGAACCGGCGGATACCCTTCTTGTCGCCCAGCGCCTGCCCGAGCGCCTGGCCCAGGACGATGGCGGTGTCCTCGATGGTGTGGTGTCCTTCGATTTCGACGTCGCCCTTGGTGCGCACGCTGAGGTCGAAACTGGCATGCGTGCCCAGGGCGGTCAGCATGTGGTCGTAGAACGGGACACCCGTGTCGATGTGGACCTGCCCGGTGCCGTCGAGGTCGAGCTCGACGACGATGTCGGATTCCTTGGTGCGGCGCTCAATACGCGCGCGGCGCGTCACGGTGCGTGGTTCGGTGGCTGTCACGATGCTCCTACGTTGACGGGGGCCAATTCGGTCGCAGCGATCCGTGCACTTACCCGCAGGAACGCGTCGTTCTCGTCGGCCAGGCCCGTGGTGGCGCGCAGAAAGCCGGGTACGCCGACGTCGCGGATCAGCACGCCGTCGTCGAGGTAGTGCTGCCAGGCCGACGGCGCGTCGGCGAATTGTCCGAACAGCACGAAGTTCGCATCGCTGGGGATCACCCGAAAACCCATGCCGCTCAATGCCGTCATCACTCGTTCACGTTCGGCAATCAGAGTCGCCACGCTGCCCAGGGTGTCGTCGGCGTGTCGTAATGCGGCCCGGGCCGCGGCTTGGGTGACCGACGACAGGTGGTACGGCAAGCGCACCAGCAGCATCGCGTCGATCAGCGCCGGTGTGGCGATCAGGTATCCGAGCCTGCCGCCGGCGAAGGCGAACGCCTTGCTCATCGTGCGGGTGACGACCAGCCTGGTGGGATATTCCTCGATCAGCGCCACCGCGCTGGCCTGCGAGGAGAACTCACCGTAGGCCTCGTCGACGATCAAGATCCCGGGCACCACGTCGAGCAGCCTGCGCAGGTCCGGCAGCGAAACACTTTGCCCGGACGGATTGTTGGGACTGGCGATGAACACCACGTTGGGCTTGCGCTCGGACACGGCGTCGACCGCCGCGTCGGCGTCGAAGCTGAAATCGTCGGCGCGGACCGCCTCGAGCCACTCGGTGTGGGTGCCGTCGGAGATGATCGGGTGCATCGAGTAGGACGGGACGAAGCCGATCGCGCTGCGTCCCGGCCCACCGAACGCCTGCAGCAGTTGTTGCAGGATCTCATTGGAACCATTGGCGGCCCAGAGGTTTTCGACGCCAAGCTGAGTACCGGTCTGCGCGGTGAGGTAGGTGGCCAGGTCGCTTCGCAGGGCGACCGCGTCGCGGTCGGGGTAGCGGTGCAGGTCTACGGCTGCCTCCCGCACCGACCGCACCACATCGTCGACCAGCGCCTTGGTCGGCGGGTGCGGGTTCTCGTTGGTGTTCAGCCGCACCGGGACGGCCAATTGCGGTGCCCCGTAGGGTGATTTGCCACGCAGGTCGTCGCGCAGCGGCAGGTCGGCGAGGGTTGGCTTCATGGTGGGCTGCTCGGGTCTCATCGTTCGAACCTCCGCCGTACCGCCTCGCCGTGCGCCGGCAGGTCTTCCGCCTTGGCCAGCGTGACCACGTGTCCCGAGACGTCCTTGAGGGCCGCCTCGGTGTAGTCGACGACGTGGATGCCCCGCAGGAAGGTCTGCACCGACAAGCCGCTGGAATGCCGCGCAGTGCCGGAGGTCGGCAGCACGTGGTTGGATCCGGCGCAGTAGTCGCCGAGGCTGACCGGCGAGTACGTTCCGACGAAAACGGCTCCGGCCGAACGTATCCGGCCGGCCACCTGCGGGGCGTCGGCGGTCTGGATCTCGAGATGTTCTGCGGCGTAAGCGTTCACGACCTGAATGCCGGCGTCGATGTCGTCGACCAGGATGATCGCCGATTGGCGTCCGCCCAACGCCGTCGTCACCCGTTCGCGGTGCTTGGTGGTCTGCAGTTGGGCGGCCACTTCGGTGTCGGTGGCGTCGGCCAGCCCCGGGCTGGGGGTCACCAGCACGCTGCCGGCCATCTCGTCGTGCTCGGCCTGGCTGATCAGGTCGGCGGCCACGTGCGCGGGATCGGCGGTGTTATCGGCCAGGATCGCGATCTCGGTAGGGCCGGCCTCGGCGTCGATACCGACTTGCGAGCGGCACAGCCGCTTGGCGGCGGTGACGTAGATGTTGCCGGGTCCGGTGACCATGTCGACGGGCGCCAGCTCAGCACCGTCGCAATCCGTGCCGCCGTAGGCCAGCAACGCCACGGCTTGCGCTCCGCCCACGGCCCACACCTCGTCCACCCCCAGCAGCCGGGCCGCGGCCAGGATCGTCGGGTGCGGCAGGCCGTCAAACGCGGCCTGCGGCGGGCTGGCCACCACCAGGGAGTCGACACCGGCGGTCTGCGCCGGCACGACGTTCATGACCACGCTGGACGGGTACACGGCGTTGCCGCCGGGCACATACAGGCCGACCCGCTCGACGGGAACCCACCGCTCGGTGACCGTGGCGCCCGGACCGAGCACGGTCGTGACGTCGTCGCGGCGCTGGTCGGCGTGCACGGCACGGGTGCGTTCGATCATCACCTGTAGCGCTTCGCGAACGTCGGGCTCCAGGCCGGCTACCGCGGCGTCCAGCGCAGCAACCGGCACCCGGACGGCCGGCGGGCGGACGCCGTCGAACGACGCCCCGAATTCCAGCGCCGCCTCGGCCCCGCGCTCGGCGACGGCCTGCACGATCGGCCGCACCTGCGGCAAGACGGACTCCACGTCGGCACCACCGCGCGGCAGGGCAGCCCGCAGCCGGGCAGCCGTCAACTGCGCGCCGCGCAGGTCAATGCGGGCCATCACGGGTGGTGGAGTGGTGTTCATTGGTTCCATTGTCCCAGAGCAACTCAAGTGGATATCCGACCGGTACAGTGCGGTCATGTCCAGAAAGGATCATCCCAATAACGCCCCGGGCGTCCCGATGGTCTTCCCGGTCTGGTTTGAGAACCTTCAGGTCAAGTACCTCAACTCGGCGCTCAAACCGATCGCGCGCTATCTGCCCGGGACGGGGACCATCGAGCACCGCGGTCGCAAGTCCGGCAAGTCGTACGAAACCATCGTGGCGGCTTACCGCAAGGGAAATGTGCAGGCGATCGCGCTGGCCCACGGCAAAACCGACTGGGTGAAGAACGTGCTGGCCGCGGGCCAGGCGGACCTGCGATTCGCCCGCCGCGAGGTGCACCTCACCAATCCCCGGATACTGCCGGCCGGCTACCACGGCCCGGATGCTCAAGGGCTGCCGTGGCTCGCGAAAGCGCAGCTGGGGCGGATGGCGGTCTTCGTCGCCGACATCGCCTGAGCCGCGCGTCGAGTGTGCGCTCAGGGCGACATTTCGGCGATTTTTCCGCCCAGGATGCACATTCGACGGGCGTCACTAGTCCCGGACGAAGACGGTCTTGCCCGTCATCGCGGGCCAGGCCGACGGCGCCTCCTCCCACGGGACGACGCGGTCGACGGCCGGCGCCAAGTCCAGGCCGGCGGCCAGCAGCTCCAGCACGCGCGGGATGACCACGCGCGCGTTGACGCGCCCGGTGACGAACTTCACGCCGCGCGTGTACATCGCGAGCAGCGGCATCTCGACCGCGGGCTGGTAGTAGATCCCCGTGTCGGTGCACACGCCGTCAGGCCAGGTCGCGCGCAGGGTGGCCGCCAGCAGCTCCGCGTCGGCAGAGGTATTCACGGTGACGGGATATCGGCCCCACGCCTTGTCCGGCTTGGCCCGATCGTGAACCACCGCTCCGAGCTTCTCGGCCGCCGCCAGGCGCTGCGGGTCGGTGTCGACGTAGTCGACGTGGTTTCCCAGCGCCGCTGCGATGGCTGCCGCATAGAGTCCGATCGAGAGCCGGCCGACCACCAGGACGCGGCGTTCGCCCGCGTCGAGGCCGGCCAGCTCCCCCTGAAATGGTCCGACGGCACGCCAGCCGTCGGGGATGTTGTCCGAGAGCGAGGCGACGGTCGTGAGGTCGACGCCCTGGGGAACCGCGATCAGCATCGCGTCGGCGTAGGGCACCAGCACCAGATCCGACATGAAACCGCCGCCGTCCAAGCCGGCAATAGGGGCCATCCCGTATGCCGCCATCAGCGGCACCGAGCCACATGAACCGGTCGCGCCGCGACGGCATTCGGCGCAGGTGCCGCAGCTGATCTGGAAGGGCACCACCACACGGTCACCTACTCGGACACCGCGCACGTCGTCGCCGACTGCGACGACCTCGGCCAAGCCCTCGTGCCCCACGGCGTACCCCGGCGGCAACGGCAACCGGCCATGGCACACCGCGACGTCTAGGTCGCAACAGGCCACCGCCAGCGGCCGGACCAGCGCCTGTTCGGGCGCGCTGAGCTGGGGCTCAGGCACCTCGCGCCAGGCGTATCGCCCGGCCTCCTCGAACGTCAACTGCCTCATCTCAGCATTCTTGAGTGATTACTCAAGTATTGCAAGTATTTTCTAAGGCATGCCCCGCCCCGATCGCAGCCGCGCAGCACTCGTCGAGAACGCCGCCACGCTGTTCCGCCGCCAGGGATATGCGGCAACCGGTCTGAACCAGATCCTCGACGAGGCCGATGTCAAGGCCGGCTCGCTGTATCACCACTTCCCGCAGGGCAAGCAACAGCTGGCGGCCGCGGTCGTGGACGCCGCCGGGGGCGATATCGAGCGGCTGCTGCGCAGATTCCTCGCCACCGGTCGGCCGGTGGCAGACATCGTCGCTCGATGGATCGACCTGCTGGTGGCAGGGCTCGCCGGCGACCAGCGCGACGGGTGCCCCATTGAGCCGATCGCCACCGAATCGGTGCACGCGAGCCCGCTGGTGCGCGCCGCCTCGGCGCGCGCATTCGCCGGCTGGTGCGCGGCGATCGAAGAACGGCTGCGCTCCGAAGGCTGGTCCCAGGACGACGCAAAAACCGTTGCGCTGGCAGTCATTGCGTTGATCGAAGGGGCGCTGATCCTGTGCCGCATCGCGGGTGATCCGGCCGCGCTGCACGCTGCCAAGCCCGCAGCGCGCGCGTTGCTACATGTCCAAACCGATGTCGAGGACGCGCACCGAGTGCGTCAGCGCCCCGACAGCTAGGTAATCCACACCCGTGGCGGCGTATGTCGCGGCGTTCTCCAGGCTGAGCCCGCCGGACGATTCGAGCTGGACGGTGGGAGCGCGGGCGTCGCGGCGCTGCACGGCCATCTGCGTCTGCCACACCGGGAAGTTGTCCAGCAGGATCAGCTCGGGGTCTTCGGCCAGCACGGCGTCGAGCTGCTCGAGCGAGTCCACCTCGACCTCGCACGGCAGGTCGGGCGCGGCGGCGCGCACCGCGCGCAGCGCGTCCACCACCGACCCCGCGGCCACCACATGGTTGTCCTTGATCAAAGTGGCGTCGCCGAGCCCCAGCCGGTGGTTGACGCCGCCGCCGACGCGCACCGCGTACTTTTGCAGCGCACGCAGGCCCGGCAGGGTCTTACGGGTGTCGCGGATCTTGGCCTTGGTGCCATGCACCGCGTCGACCCAGGCCGCCGTCGTGGTGGCGATCCCGGACAGGTGGCAGATCAGGTTCAGCATGGTCCGCTCGGCGGTCAGCAGTCCCCGGGTTTCCGCGTGCACCGTCAGCACGGGCTGTCCCGGCTGCAACCGGGCCCCGTCCTCGACGCGGTCGAGCAGCTGGTACCCGTCGGGACCGATCACCTCGTCGAGCACCAGCAGCGCAATGTCCACCCCTGCGATCACTCCCGCTTCGCGGGGCACGACCGAAGCCTTGGCGACCGCGTCAGCCGCCACCGTGGCCGTGGTGGTGATATCTGGCCCGTACCGCAGATCCTCATCCAGACCGCGGCGGATAACGTCGCGGGCCTCACTCAGTTCAGCGTCGGACAACATCAGCAAGCAGCCGCCGCCAGCGATTCCACGCACACCGTGTGCTGGTCACTGGCCAGCCGGACGACGCTGCTGCGCGCTTGGTCGGGTACGGCGTCGGAGTACTCGGCGCGGTGGTGGCAGCCCCGACTTTCGTTGCGGACCAGGGCCGCGGCGGTCACCACGCGAGCGGCCAGCGCCAGCGCGACGTCTTCGAAGTCGCGGCGGCTCGCCGCCTTGCGAACCCGCGCGGTGGACAGCAATTCGGACAACTGCTGCAGCCCGGCCGCGCCGCGGACCACCGAGGCGTGCCGGCTCATCGCGCGTTGCAGTTCAGCGCGCTTCGGTGCCGTATGGGCGGTCGGCTCGGCCAAGATCGCCCGCGACGGGCCGGCTACCGCTGCGTGCGCCGCCGCCGCCTGTCCAGCCCGGCCGCCGACCACCAGGCCCTCCAGCAAGCTGTTGGAGGCCAGTCGGTTGGCACCGTGCATGCCGGTGCGGGCCACCTCTCCGGCAGCGAACAGCCCGGGCAGCTCGGTTTGGCCGTACACATCGGTCACGACGCCGCCGCAGCTGTAGTGGGCGCCCGGGGTGACCGGGATGGGTTGGCGGACGGGATCGATGCCGACGGCGCGGCAGGAGGCGGTGACGGTCGGGAATCGGGCCTCGAAGCCGTTGATGCCGCGGGCGTCGAGGTACACACACGGATCGCCGATCGCCTTCATCCGCGCGTCGATCGCGGCCGCGACCACGTCACGCGGCGCCAGGTCGCCCATCGGATGAACACCGGCCGTCACCGAATTACCTTGGCTGTCAAGCAGAATCGCGCCTTCGCCGCGGATGGCCTCGGTGATCAGCGGCCGCCGTCCTCCCGCGTTGGAGCGTCGGCCGGCGAAGAGCATCGTCGGGTGGAACTGGATGAACTCGAGATCGCTGACGGGAACACCGGCCCAGAGCGCCAACGCGATCCCGTCGCCGGTGGAACCCTCGGGGTTGGTCGTCGCACCGTAGAGATGCCCGAGACCACCGGAGGCCAGGATCACCGAGGGCGCGCTGATGACGCCGCACCCGTCCGCGTTGACCACCGCTACCCCACTTACCGAGGTACCGTCATGCAGCACCTGGGTCGCCACGTGGCCGGTGCGGATGTCCAGCAATGCGGCCGCGCCGTCGAGCGCCCGCTGTACCTCGGCGCCGGTGGCGTCACCGCCGGCGTGCACGATGCGTCGCCGCGAGTGGCCGCCTTCACGCGTCAGCGCCCACCGGCCGGGCACAGCTTCGTCGAAACGTGCTCCGTCACCGACCAATTCGCTCACCGCGCGATAGCCATCGGCGACGATCGAGTACACCGCGTCGGGATCGCACATGCCGGCCCCGGCGGCCAGGGTGTCGGCGACGTGGTCATCGATCGAATCTTCGTTGTCAGGCAACACCACCGCGATGCCGCCCTGCGCGTAGTGCGTCGCCGTCACGCCGTGCCGCTGCTCGGCCTTGCTGAGCACGACGACCTTGCGCCCGGCGCGGTAGGCGGCCAGCGCGGCGGCCAAACCTGCGACGCCCGTGCCGATGACGATCACGTCGGCGGTGTCCTCCCACTTGGGAGCCAACATCATTCGCCCCCGCCCGGCTGGCCGATTTCGATCATCCGCTGGACACTGCGGCGTCCCGCTGCCGCGATCTCCGGATCGACATGCACCTCGTCGGCACCCTCGACCAGGCAGCGCAGCAGGGCCGCCGGAGTGATCATCTTCATGTACTTGCAGGACGCGCGGTCGTTGACGGCGCGGAAGTCGACTTCCGGTGCCGCCCGGCGCAATTGGTGCAGCATTCCGACTTCAGTCGCCACCAGCACCGTGCGGGCGCGGGTCTCGTGCGCCGCGTCGAGCATGCCGCCGGTGGACAGGATCTTGACCCGGTCCGCGGGGAAAGCTCCCTCGCCGGCGAGGTACAACGCCGAAGTGGCACAACCACATTCGGGGTGTACGAACAGTTCGGCGTCGGGATTGGCGCGGGCTTGCTCGGTCAGCTCGTCGCCATTGATCCCAGCGTGCACGTGGCACTCACCGGCCCACACGTGCAGGTTGGTGCGGCCGGTGACTCGACGCACGTGCGCCCCGAGGAATTGGTCCGGGCAGAACAGCACTTCGCGGTCGGGATCGATGGACTCAACCACCTCGACCGCGTTCGACGAGGTGCAGCAGACGTCGGTGAGCGCCTTGACCGCCGCGGTGGTGTTGACGTAGGAGACGACGACAGCTCCGGGGTGCTCGTCCTTCCAGGCGCTCAGTTCGTCGGGGGTGATCGAATCGGCAAGCGAGCAGCCCGCCCGCTGGTCCGGGATGAGCACGGTCTTGTCCGGGCTCAGGATCTTGGCGGTCTCGGCCATGAAGTGCACGCCGCAGAACACGATGGTGTCCTCGGGTGCGTCGGCGGCGATCCGCGACAGCGCGAGCGAATCGCCCACGTGGTCGGCGATGTCCTGGATGGCGGGCAGCTGGTAATTGTGTGCCAGCACCGTGGCGCCGCGTAACCGCGCCAGGCGACGAATTTCGGCCGCCCATTGCGCGTCACCGTCCACCCCGGCATAGCCGGTGGGCGAGTTGGTGATGCCGTCGGTGAGCGTGTCCGAGCGGTACAGGACCGTCATTGGCCCTACTCCTTTCCCGACAGGAGGTTTTCGACTTATAATCGAAAACATGCCCAATGGTAGCACCGCCCACGAAGTGCTTGCGGTCGTGTTCCAGGCTGGGCAGGTTACCGGGGCACCCCGGACACAAAAACCGCAGCTGAACGTGCTGTTATGGCAGCGTGCCCAAGCTCCGCAGCGGGGCGCATGGTCGCTGCCGGGTGGACGGCTGCGCAACGACGAGGACATGACCACCTCTGTGCTTCGCCAGCTGGCCGAAAAGGTCGACCTGCGTGAGCTGGCACATCTGGAACAGCTCGCCGTGTTCTCCGATCCGGCCCGAGTGCCGGGTCCCCGGATGATCGCGTCCACCTTCCTGGGCCTGGTGCCCTCCCCCGCCACCCCGGAGTTACCACCCGACACGCGCTGGCACCCGGTCAATGCGCTGCCGCCGATGGCCTTCGATCACGGCACGATGGTGGCGCACGCGCGCACCCGACTGGTCGCCAAGATGTCCTACACCAACATCGGATTCGCCTTGGCGCCAAAGGAATTCGTGCTGTCAACGCTGCGCGACATCTACGGCGCCGCGTTGGGTTATCAAGTCGACGCGACGAACCTGCAGCGGGTATTGGTCCGCCGCGGGGTCATCACGCAGACTGGCACCGTCGCGCAGTCCGGCCGCAGCGGCGGGCGCCCGGCCGCGCTGTACCGCTTCACCGACTCCCAGCTACGGGTCACCGATGAATTCGCCGCGCTCAAGCCGCCTGGCCAGCTGTGAATCTGTTTCAACCAGCACAGACCGGTTATATGTGACGTCGGCGACCTGCCGCGCGCACAGAAGATTGGCTCACAACACCGCCGTTGCGCTTTGGCTACCGGTCGTTCATACGCGACAATGCCGGGTGGTCACGAAGGGAGCCTCAATGGGTGAGCTCGGCAATTTGGCAGACACGCGCGCCGCGCAGTGGATCGGCCGGGCGCCGCACGAGGAGCTGCAACGCAAGGTACGCCCGCTGTTGCCCTCCGACGACCCCTTCTACCGGCCGCCGTCCGGCTTTCGGTGCGCCGAACCCGGCACGGTGCTGCGCACCCGCGACGTCGAACTGGCGTTTCTGGGTCTGATCCCCCAGCCTGTGCGGGCCATCCAGCTGCTCTACCGGACCATGGACATGAACGGTCAGCCGGAGGCGTCAGTGACCACCGTCATCGTGCCGACAGAGCTTGACCCAGAACGGCCCTGCCCGCTGCTGTCGTACCAGTGCGCCATCGACGCCATCTCGTCGCGCTGCTTCCCGTCGTACGCGCTGCGCCGACGGGCGAAGGCCCTCGGGTCGGTGTCGCAGTTGGAGCTGTTGCTGGTCGCGGCCGCGCTGGCCGAAGGGTGGGCGGTCTCGGTACCCGACCATGAGGGCCTGAACGGCATGTGGGGCGCGCCCTATGAACCCGGCTACCGGGTCCTCGACGGGATCCGGGCCGCCTTGAGCTGTGAACGCCTCGAGCTGTCCACCGAGGCTCCGATCGGGTTGTGGGGATACTCCGGTGGTGGGCTGGCCAGCGCGTGGGCCGCAGAAATGTGCGGCACGTACGCGCCCGAGCTGGACATCGTCGGTGCGGTCCTGGGATCGCCCGTCGGCGACCTGGGCCACACCTTCCGCAGGCTCAACGGCGGATTGTTCGCCGGTTTGCCGGCGCTGGTGGTGGCGGCGCTGTCGCACATCTATCCCGATCTGGATCGCGTCATCAAAGAACACACCAGCGAAGAGGGCCGCGCCGTTCTCGAGCGGCTGGAAACGATGACGACGGTGGAAGCGGTCATCCAGATGGCGCGCAAGAACGTGGGCGATTACCTCGACGAGCCGCTGGAAGACATCCTGGCGATGCCGGAGGTCGCACACGTCTTCGACAGCATCAAGCTGGGCTCGGCGGTGCCGGCGCCACCGGTGTTGATCGTGCAGGCCGTGTACGACTACCTCATCGACGTGCACGACATCGACGAGCTGGCCGACACCTATTCGGCCGGTGGCGCCGACGTCACGTATCACCGCGACGCGTTCAACGAGCACATGTTCCTGCACCCGTTGTCGGCCCCGATGGCACTGCGCTGGCTCACTGACCGGTTCGCCCGCCGACCGCTGACCGAGCATCTCGTCCGGACGAAGTGGCCGACGGCGTTCAACCCGATGACCTACGCCGGCATGGCGCGGCTGGCCAGGATCGCAGCCAGGGTCATCACCGGTAAGAAGGTTCACCGCCGTCCACTGTGACGCCCGCCGGTTCCGCCAGCGGGAAGGCGCCGAGGTCGTCGCGGGCGTTCGCGGCCGCTAGCACGGCATACACCAGCGCGGCGACGGCGGCCGGCCAGCCAAGGGTGAGCGCCGCCTGCAGCACTCCGTGGCCGAACAACACGGGCGGCGCCTCGATGACGTAGGCGACCTTGTGGTCGCTCGAGAGCGGTATCGCCCCGAAATCCAGCGCGCCGTAGCGCAGCCGGACCACCAACGCCCCCACCCCCACAGCGGCCGCGGCGGCGCCGACCAGACCGATCGAGAGCGCGACGGGCATGGCCGGGCCCCGCTGCGCGCGCCGCTGCCACACCAGCACCGACGCCACCACCGCCAGTACGGTCAGCAGGCCCATCATCAGGCACGGCGCGACGAAGAAGTGATCGGAATCGTTGCCGAGATAGTCGTGCACCCGCTCGCCCGCCTTGGTGAGTGCCGCGACGGCGTGGATCGGTGGGGCGATCCATGCCCACCACGCGCCGACCAATGCGCCGATGGCCCAGAGGCCCAGGATTACCTTGAGCATTGCGCGGTCGCGTTTCCTGAAGTACTCGGGCCCTGGCTGTCGGATCAGTTTCGGGTGGGTCATCTCTGTGCCTCCATGTCGGCCGAGTCCACCTGTCCGTGCCGCGAGCAGGTCGCCCGCCAACCGTCGGGCCGCACCTGCACCACCATCCGGCGCCCGCATTCCGCGCAGAACCGAGGGGGTTCCAGACCCAGCCGCGCCGCCGTGGGGACGGTCGTGCCTGCTGGCTCCCCGGTATAGATGTTGTAGATACCGGCGGCGACCGCGGCGGGAAGGTCACTCACTGTTTTACAAGCTGGCGTTCAGGGCTTTGATCGGCATCTGCAGGTCGTCGAGCAGTTCGAGGTCGGCTTCGGCCGGGCGGCCCAGCGTGGTCAGGTAGTTGCCGACGATCACCGCGTTGATGCCGCCCAGAATCCCCTGCTTGGCGCCCAGGTCGCCCAGGGTGATCTCGCGGCCGCCCGCGAAGCGCAGCATGGTGCGCGGCAACGCCAGCCGGAACGCGGCCACCGCCTTCAACGCCTCGGACGCCGGCAGCACCTCCAAATCGCCGAACGGGGTGCCGGGGCGCGGGTTGAGGAAGTTCAGCGGCACCTCGTCGGGGTCGAGCTCGCCCAGCTCGGCGGCGAACTCGGCGCGCTGTTCCAGCGTCTCACCCATGCCGAGGATGCCGCCGCAGCACACCTCCATGCCGGCGTCGCGCACCATCGACAGCGTCTGCCAGCGCTCCTCCCAGGTGTGTGTGGTGACGACGGTGGTGAAGAACGAGCGCGCCGTTTCCAGGTTGTGGTTGTAGCGGTGGACGCCCATCGCCGCTAGCTCGTCGACCTGCTCGGCGCTCAGCATGCCCAGCGAGCAGGCGACGTTGATGTCGACTTCGTCGCGGATGGCCTCGATGCCGGCCGCGACCTGCGCCATCAGCCGCTTGTCGGGTCCGCGGACCGCGGCCACGATGCAGAACTCGGTGGCGCCCGATTTGGCCGTCTGCTTGGCCGCCTCGACCAGGCTGGGGATGTCCAGCCAGGCGCTGCGCACCGGCGACGCGAAGAGTCCCGACTGGGAGCAGAAGTGGCAGTCCTCCGGGCAGCCGCCGGTTTTCAGGCTGATGATGCCCTCGACCTCGACCTCGGGGCCGCACCAACGCATCCGCACCTCGTGGGCCAGCGCCAGCAGTTCCTCGAGACGGTCGTCAGGGAGCTGCAGCACCTGCAGCACCTGGTCCTTGTTCAATCCCTCGCCGCGGTCCAGCACCTGCAGCCGGGCTTCTCCCAAGATGTCGGTCACAATGTCAGCCACGCCGTCGCTAGTTGGCCGAGTCGCCGCCTGAGTCACTCAGTACTCCCTGAATTTTTGCCGTGTAGTAGGTCTGCGTCGGGCTCTTCGCCAGCCTCAGCGCAACCGTGTTCAGGCTAGGGTAGCCGTGCGCACGTGCACAAACAGACCGCGCGACATCGACGCGCCGGGGCGTCCGGGGGGTATACGGCCATGGTGAACAGCCCGGAGATCACCGCCCACCTCACGTACCTCTCCCACCACTGGATTCTGCTGGCGGCCCCGGCCTTTCTGCCGGCGATCATCGTCGTCGGCGTGGTGCTGTACATCGCCATTCGAGATCGCCGTGCCGGCACGTCCGACGATCCGAAAAAGCCTTTGGAAACGGGTCACGACGCGACCGGCGAAAAGGATGATTGACCGGCCCTGAAATGGGGCATCCCAATCGGGCTTTGCGAACTGGCCCTTGAGTGACGTGCTCGGCCCGGCGCAGTTGGGAGGACGTGACGATGACGTCGCTGGATTCGATGCAACCGCTAGCCTTGACGTTCGTCGCCGAGCCACCTGCACGCGGCGCCGGCCTGAATCAGGTGATCGGCCTGACGATCGCCGCGATGGTGCTGTCGGTGCTGATGCTGTGGATCGGCTGGGCGCATCGAACTCGTCGGATCGGCTGGCTGGCCAAGTTCGGCGACTGGTTGGGCGTGAAGTTCAAGCGGCCATCTTGGGTGGCGCTGCCGATCCTGGTGTACACCAGCTCAATCATCTGCGCGTTATTCGGCTTTATCTGGGACGTCAGTTGGCACATCGGCAACGGCCGCGATCCCGGGCCGCTGGCCAATCCCGCGCACTACTTCATCATCATCGGCCTGTTCGGGGTGTTCGTCGGGGGAATGTTGGCCGTCGTGCTGCCGTACGACAAGCCCGGTCCGGCGCCGGTGCGCATCACCAGCAACTGGCACGCGCCCGTGGGCGGCGTGCTGATGGCCGGGTGCGGGCTCTACGCGATCGTCGGGTTCCCTCTTGACGACATCTGGCACCGCATCTTCGGGCAGGATGTCACGCTCTGGGGCCCAACGCATTTGATGATGATCGGTGGCGCTGGACTCTCCCTGTTCTCGGTACTCATGCTCGAGTACGAGGGCGGGCGGGCACTGCCGGATCCGCCCGCAGAGCGCCGCTTCGTCAGGTTCCTGCGCTACCTATCCTGCGGCGGTTTGCTGATCGGCTTGTCGGTCTATCAGATCGAATACGACTTCGGCGTCGAGCAGTTCCGGCTGGTGTTGCAGCCGATGATGATCGCCGTCGTCGCGTCGCTGGGGTTGGTCGTGGCCCGCATGACCTTGGGTCGCGGCGCGGCATTGGTGGCTGCGCTGTTCGCCGTCGCCCTGCGCGGCGGCGTCGCGCTGCTGGTCGGGCCCATCCTGGGTGCACCGCACAACTGGTTCCCGCTGTATCTTGGCCCGGCGGTGGTGGTCGAGTTGCTGGCCCTGACTCCATTGTTCAAGCGCCCCATCATTTTTGGCGCCGTCGCCGGCTTGGGCGTGGGCACCGTGGGGCTGTGGCTGGAGTCGTTGTGGATCGGGGCGGTGTATCACTACCCGTGGCCGACGAGCATGTGGGGTGAAGCGCTGGCCATGGCCGTGCCGACCGCGGTGCTGGCCGGACTGTGCGGCGCAATGATGGGCATGGTGCTCACCGGACAGCGTCTGCCGAGCCGGGCGGTCGGCATCTCCGTGGTTGCCGCGACCGTAGTGGTGATCGGCGGCGCGGTGGCCAATGGCCTGCATATCGTTGTGCCGGAACAGGATAACGCGACGATCACCTTGACCGACCTGCCCAGCCCACCCGGACAGCGCATGGTGTCGGCCGACGTGCGGCTGATACCCGACAATATGGTGAGCGAGCATCCGGACTGGGTGACCATTCTTTCCTGGCAGGGGCGCATGGACAATCAGCGGGGCCTGGTCATCGATCGACTCGAGCGGGTCGGTCCGGGGCACTATCGGTCCACCGAGCCGGTTCCGGTCTGGGGATCGTGGAAGACGCTGATGCGGGTTCAAGACGGCTACACGATGACGGCGGTGCCGATTTGGGAACCGGCCGACGACGCGATTCCCGCACCCGAGGTGCCCGCGCTGGCCTCCACCACCCGCCCGTTCGTGCACGAGATCACCATCCTGCAGCGCGAACGCGACCAGAACGCGCCGGCGTGGTTGTTCACTGCCGGCTCGATCCTGGTGTTGATCTTCACGTTGATCGTCATCGCTGCCCTAACCTGGGGTGCGGGCCGGATCAACAAGGCGGTCACCGAACCGGAGCCGGTTGAGGAGAAACAGCCGCTGCCGCACGCGGCATGAGACCCGTTGAGGCCTAAGACGTTGCGCGGCAACCTGATCGCGGCATGGGCGGCGGCTTTGATGTGCGCCCTAGTCGGCTGCGGCGGTTCGACGAACCAGCCACCGGCCGCGGCGGTGGTGCTCGATATCACGATCGCCAAAGGCGAAGTGACTCCGACCAACGCCACGTTGGGCGCCAAGGTCGGCCAGCCGATCACGTTGCGGGTCACCAGCGACGCCACCGACGAGTTGCACGTGCACTCGTCGCCCGATCACAAGTTCCAAATCGCGGCCGCGCCCAACCAGACGTTTCAGTTCAAAGTCGACGTCCCCGGCAATGTCGAGGTGGAACTGCACCACCTGGACCGCACGATCGCGACCATCCAAGTCCAGCCGTGACGGCGGTACTCGCGCACGGTCTGGGCGGGTCCAGCGATCTTCCGGTCCCCTACGCCTATGCGATGGTCGGAGCGGCGTGGGCACTGACGTTCACCTTCGCCCTGGTGGCGTTCGCGTGGCGGCGGCCCCGCTTCGACCCGGACAAGCCGGGCCGCCCGTTGCCGACCGCGGTGACCACACTGATCGACGCGCGCGCGACCCGGTGGACGGCCGCCGCTCTGGCGCTGGTTTTCACGGGGTGGGTGGTACTGGCGGCGGTGTGGGGTCCGCAAACGCAGTCCAACGCCGTCCTCGGCGTTTTCTACGTGCTGTTGTGGGTCGGGTTGGTGGCGCTGTCGTTGCTGTTCGGGCCCGTCTGGCGGGTGATTTCGCCGATGCGCACGGTGTATCTGCTGCTGGGGCGCTGGCGGCGGCCGCGCTTGTCCTATCCCGAAAGCTGGGGGTATCGCCCCGCCGCGGTGGGCCTGTTCGCCTTTGTGTGGATGGAATTGGCCAGCCCGGATTCGGCGTCGCTGCCGTGGGTGAAGGCGTGGCTGCTGATCTATGCCGTGGCGATGCTGGTCGGGGCGTGCCTGTGCGGTCAGCGCTGGTTGGCCCGCGCGGACCCGTTCGGCGTGTACAGCATGGCGGTGTCGCGGCTCTGCCCGTTTCGCCGAAACCCCGCGACCGGGAAAATCGTCATCGGTAATCCCTTCGACCATCTGCCGTCGTTGCCGGTGCGGCCGGGTATCGTCGTGACGCTGGCGGTGCTGCTCGGATCGACGGCTTTCGACAGCTTCTCGTCGTCGCCGACGTGGCGTGGCTTCGCCGATCAGATCACCCGCGACTTTGGTCGGTCGCCGAAGCTGTCGTCATCGGCGCTGCGGACCGTCGGGCTGATCGTCTTTATTTCGGTTGTGGCAGTGACGTTTTCGCTGGCGGCCCGCGCCACGGGCGGTGTCGACCGCGACGAACGTCGTGCCTTGCCGGGCCAGATGGCACACTCGCTGATCCCGATCGTCGTGGGTTACATCTTCGCGCACTACCTGTCGTATCTGGTCGAGCGTGGTCAGCAGGCCGTCATCGCGCTGGCCGATCCGTTGGGCCGCGGCTGGAATCCGTTGGGGCTGGCGCACCTGCACGTCGCCTACGTGTTGTCCGCCCATCCCCCGGTGCTGGCCGCCATCAAGGTGACGTGTGTGGTCACCGGGCACATCGTTGCGGTGATCGCGGCCCATGATCGGGCGCTGCGCCTGCTGCCCGTCGGGCATCAGCTCACCGGTCAGCTCACCATGATGCTGGTGATGGTGGGCTACACGTTCACCGGTTTGTATCTGCTGTTCGGCGGGTGAAACCCGCTCAGTCGAGATCGAACAATGCCGGAAGCTAGATCGGGTCGACGGAGAGTCCAAGCGCACGCACCGTGCTCGCGAGATGAGTTTGCACCGCGTCCCGGGCCGCGTTGAGGTCGCGGTCGCGCAATGTTTCGGCGATAACGCGATGTTCGTCCATGATCGTCGTCATGCGTTGCGCATCGCGAATCACCGATTCGCCGATCATCCGCATCTGGCGGTCCCGCAACGACGAGTAGAAGCCGGACAGGATGCGATTCCCCGACTCGTCGACGGTGATCTGGTGAAAGGCACGGTCGGCCTCCAAGAAGGCAGGCCAATCATGCTCGGCGGCGGCGTCGCGCTGCCGTTGCAGCTCCCCCGATAGCCGCTCGAAGACCGCCGCGCATACCGCGGGGCCGCGGCCGACCACCTTGCCCGTGGCGAACTGCTCCAACAGCAGCCTCGCCTCGATAACGGCACGGCCCTCCTCGGAGGACACCGGCACAACGAGGGCACCGCGCTGCGGGTAGAGCCGGAGTAGCCCCTCGGCTTCCAGGCGCAGGAAGGCTTCGCGCACCGGGGTCCGGGACATGCCCAGGACGGCGGCGACCTCCCCCTCGCTGATCAATTCACCACCGGGAAACGCACCCGTGAGCACCTGGTTCTTCACGTAGCCCAGCGCGCGGTCCTTGGCCGCGGGCTTGCTGGCCGACTTCGTCGCCACCCCGCCCTCCCTTGCAGCTAAGACGTATCCCACAGGTGTCCATGACCGTACACGAGCCTGCCGCCCTGTTGAGCAGGCGCGGCGAGAGTCGATATCGTTCGGTGGTACCTTAGATACAAGATAGATATGATTTAGATCAGTTACGGATCTAAGGCATGCAAGATATTGGAAGGAAAGACCCCAACAGTGACGAAGCTTCTTCTCGGCGCCGCCCTCGCCGCCGCTGCGCTGGCCACGGCAGCGTCGGCCTCGGCCAACGCGGACAATCCGTTCGGCCAGCTCTGCATGGTGGGCCAGTGCTCGACACCGGCTCCGGCCATCGGCCGGCACTCCGACCTCTCGGACCTCTCGCAGCTGCGGGCGGGGATCCAACAGGGCCTGCAGTCCGCCCCGGCACCGAGTCACTAGGCCCGCGCAGTCCGAGTGCGACATCGGTCAATAACCGGGGCAGAGTGGTCTTCAAGGTCACGACGATCGCCAAGACAACCCACAATCACCAAACGACGGCAACCACTAGGAGGCCAATCAGATGAGCTCTATCCCGCCAATCACCCTCAATGACGGCAACACCATCCCGCAGTTGGGTTTCGGCGTCTTCCAGATCAAGCCGGATCAGACTGCCGCCGCAGTACGTTCGGCGCTGGAGGTCGGCTACCGCCACATCGACACCGCCGAGATGTACGGCAACGAGAAGCAGGTCGGCCAGGGGATCCGCGATGCCGGGCTGGACCGCAGCGAGGTGTTCATCACCAGCAAGCTCAACAACGGCTATCACCGGCCCGATGACGCGCGCCGCGCATTCGACGGCACATTGAGCGCGCTGGGTTCTGATTACGTCGACCTGTTTCTGATCCACTGGCCGCTGCCGACTCTTTACGACGGTGACTTCGTCTCCACCTGGAATGTGCTCGAGGAATTCGCCAAGGACGGCCGGGCACGCAGCATCGGCGTCTCGAACTTCCAAGTTGCCCACCTGGACCGCCTCGCCGAGGGGTCGCAGACCGTGCCCGCCGTCAATCAAGTCGAGGCGCACCCGTACTTCACTAACGACGAGGTGCGCGGCTATGACCACGAGCATGGGATCGTGACCGAGGCGTGGTCGCCCATCGCGCAGGGCAAGGTGCTCGACGACGGAGTCATCACCGGCATCGCCGACTCACATGGCAAAACACCTGCGCAGGTGGTGCTGCGCTGGCACATCCAGCGCGGCGACATCGTCTTCCCGAAGTCGGTGCATCCCGAGCGGATGAAGTCGAACTTCGATGTCTTCGACTTCAGCCTCGAGGACGACGAGATGGGCGCCATCACCGGCCTCGACCGCGGCGAGCCGGGTCGCACCGGCCCCAACCCTGACGAGTTCGCCTACATTCCTGACTGACCACACCTCGGCGGGCGGTTCACGAGCGGCTGATTGAGCAACGCCCGGAGCGGTGGCCCGCGGGCGCCGATCAACGGCACCCGAACCTGCGGGTTAGACCTCTCGCGCCGATTCGATCGCTGGCAGTTGGCTGCGTTTGTGCACACAGCAAGTCCGACGACGGCCAGTCTGATGCTGACTGCTTAACACCACAGTTGCACCAACGGTCGTCTGGCGGCGGGAAAGCGAACGCAACCAGCCCTTCACCCCAACGCTGCTTTCCAGGGTATGTCGCTCATGGCGCGGAATTCCAGTCCAGTTCACTGTGCCGACGGACTGTGGGTCCGCCCAGCCATCGATGACGGCCCAAAAGGTGACGATCAAGGGCCGTCGGCAACCGGCGACGCTTGACGCTGAGATACAAGATAGATACTATTTAGCTGCAAGCAGCTTCGCGCCGAAGGGAGATCGCAATGTCCATCGCGAAACCAGAAAGCTCTGAACAGTCGGCCGCGGTGAACCTGGATCCGACGATTCCTGCGCCAATGGCCAACGCGACCAACGTGGCCGAGTACGGGTTTGAAGGCCGGTTTGCCGACTGGGCCGATGACGCCCGTTACTTCGAGTACTCCAAGGCCGCCAACCCGATCGGCTCGGGTCACGCCCCGCAGGTTCCGATCAGGCAGTTCGGTCCGGAGATCTACCGGGACCAGCCGACCGGCATCGTCCCGCTGGACCTGTCCCGGGAGCTGGGCATCAAGACCGGAGAGGCGACCAGCCCGGCGCTGTTGGCCAACTTCGTGCGCATCCGCGCCGGCGAGCAGATCGACACCGCGGTCAACGCCACCTCACAGCTGTACTACGTGCTCTACGGGCGGGGCTTTGCCGCGGTCGACGGGCGGCTGGTCAAATTCGAAAAGGGCGACTTTTTGACCCTGCCCGCCGGTTCGCGTTCGGTGTTCTACGCCGACGCCGAAACCGCCATGTACTGGGTGCACGACGCGCCGCTGCTGCGCTATCTCGGCGTGGAGGCGCGCGAGCCGAGGTTTCGGGCGACCAAGTTCGCCCGGGCGGATGCCGTGGCCAAGCTCGAGGAGATTGCCAACCGCCCCGGCGCCAATGACAAGAGCCGGGTCAGCGTGCTGCTGGCCAACGAAAACCAGGAGCAGTCGCTGACCATCACCCACGTGCTGTGGGCCATGTTCGGGGTGCTGCCCGCCGCGCAGGAGCAGCGGCCGCACCGCCATCAGTCGGTCGCACTGGATTTGATCCTCGATGCCCCACCGATCGGGTGCTACACCCTGCTGGGCACCCGCCTCGACGAGCGCGGCGAGATCGTCGACCCGATCAGGGTGGACTGGCAGGCCGGCGGCGCCTTCACCACCCCGCCGGGCATGTGGCATGCCCACTACAACGAGACGGACACGCCGGCGCACCTGATCCCGATCCAGGACGCGGGGCTGCAGACCTACCTACGCAGTCTGGACATCAAGTTCACCCAGCGCCGCGATCTCGTTGTCGGCTGAACCAGCCTCAGCCGATCAAATGCTCGACCTTCTTGTTGCCATCCCATCGGCGCAAACCGGCGATGCTGCCGTGAATCTCCGCGGGCCGGCCCGCAACGTGCAACGCTCGTCCGAGCTGGGCGCCGCCAACCCGGCGGGCTAGCGTGACGTGCGCGGTCCACTGCCCGGGCAGGCAGTTGGGCATCGGCGCGGGCGCGACGTGCGGAAGGCACAGCCGGTGAGCTTCCGCGTGGACCGCGAGCAACTCGGCCGTCGGGACCACGAGTCGGGCCAGCACCACCTTGGCCCTGCCGAACAACACCTGCGCACCGATAACGCAATCCAGCGGTAGTCGTTGGCTGAGCGTTTCGAGCAGGGCGTCGACGTCGGAAGCAATGTGCTCGGCGACCACCATGGTGGTGTGCGGACGGCTCGCAGGCGCCTGGCTGGGTATGCCGGCGGCGGCCAGGTCAGCCCAGATCCGCCGGATGCTCGCCTCGGTGTCGCTGTCGAAGACCAGCTCGATCGAATGCACCATCAGCGGATCAGGGCGGTCACCCAGGCGGGGTCGAAGGCTTGCGCGGCCATCGCGGCGAACTCGTCGGCGTCCAGCGCGGCTGCCTTCGCAGGCAGGGCGGCGCGCACCGGCGCCAGTCGGGCCAGCGCGCACCGGTTCGACGTCTGCACGTCTCCGGCGTTTGCCGGCCAGCTGCCGATCACCAGGCCTGCGCACGAAAGCTTATGTGCAGCAAGGGATTCCAACGTCAGGGCGGTGTGGTTGAGGGTACCCAGCTCGGCGGTGGCCACCACCAGCACCGCCGCGTCCAGGTCGATGGCGAGGTCACGCAGCGTCACGCCGTCGTCGGCGAGTTCGACGAGCAGGCCGCCGGCACCCTCGACCAGGGTCAACCGACCCGGGCGGTCCGCTGAGCGGATGAACCGCAGGGCTTCATCGCGGGTGGGCAACGCCAGCCCGGCCTGCTCGGCCGCGGCGCGCGGCGCCATCGGCTGCGGGTATCGCGCCAGCCCGGACAGCTCGGACACTCCGGACAACCGCGCCACCTCGGCGAGATCATCGTCGCCGGTGACGGTTCCCGTCTGAACGGGTTTGCACACCGCCACGTCGATGCCTGCCTGACGCGCGTGGCTCGCGAGGGCCGCGCTGGCGATCGTCTTGCCGACGCCGGTGCCGGTGCCCGTCACGACCAGGACGGTCAACGGCGCGCCGCCAGCAGGACGTCGGTCAGCACCTGATGAGCCAACTCGAGTTCGGCGGCGTCCAGCGAGGCGCGCGCCGACAGGCGCAGTCGCGAGGTGCCGGCGGCCACGGTCGGGGGCCGGAAGCACCCCACCCGGACGCCGGCGTCCAGGCAGGCCGTCGCGGCGGCAACCGCCACCTCCGGGTCGCCCAGCACCACCGAGACGACGGCCGACTGTGGCACCTCGGCCACGCCGCAGGTCTGGGCCAGGGTTCTGGCGTGCTTCAGTACCGCCTCCGGCCGCCACGCCTCGGCCTTCAGGACCCGCAGCGCGGCCCGCGCGGCGCCCACCGCCGCCGGCGCCAGGCCGGTGTCGAAGATGAACGTGCGGGCCGCGTCGATCAGATGGGCGCGCACTGCCGTCGGCCCGAGCACCGCCCCGCCTTGGCTGCCCAGCGCCTTGGACAGCGTCGTGGTCATCACCACGTCGGGCGCGCCCGCCAAGCCCAGCTCGTGCAGCAGCCCGCGGCCGCCGCCGCGCACACCGAGGCCGTGCGCCTCGTCGACGATGAGCAGCGCGCGGTGGCGGCGGCACACGTCGTGCAGCTCGCGGATGGGGGCCAGCGCGCCGTCGGTGCTGAACACCGAGTCGGTGACGACGACGGCGCGCTCCTCGGCGCGATCCGCCAGCGCCGCGTCCACCGCGTCGACGTCTTGGTGCGGCGTGATGACCACCCGGGCCCGCGACAGTCGGCAGGCGTCCACCAGCGATGCGTGCGAATGGGCGTCGGACACCAGCAGCGAACCCCGGCCCGACAAGCCGACGACGGCCCCGAGGTTAGCCGTGTATCCCGACGAGAACACCAAACCCGCTGCAGCACCGACGAATTCGGCGAGCTCGGACTCGAATTCCTGGTGCAGTTCGGTGTCGCCGGTGACCAGCCGTGATCCGGTGGCCCCGGCACCCCAGGTGCGCAGCGCGTGCACGCCGCCTTCGATGACGTCGGGATGCTGGGACAGTCCGAGGTAGTCGTTGGAGGCCAGATCCAGTTCGGTGGCCACCGCGGGGCGCGGCCGCAGCGCGCGACGCAACCCGGCCCCGCGGCGCTGTTGTTCCAGTCCGTCCAGCCACGCCAGCGGCGAAACGTCGATCGGAGCCTGCGTGGGGACGTTCATGGGGTTTCAGCCTACGAGAGCCAGCGAGCCGCGCGGCCCCGACCTCGGCGGAGCATCGCGCGCCAGCGCACGGAGCGGGTCTGATCGATCCGCGGAGCACGCCCAATCAAGGAGGCGCCGCGGATTCGCGTTGATGGCCGCCGGGTGCTTGCCGAGCGATTCGCTACAGCGTCTCGTCGCTGCCGTCGGCACCTGCGATGCCGCTGCCGGCCGGGCCCGTCCCGGCAGCCCCGCCCGCGCCGGCCGTGGTTGTCGCCCCCGCGAGCGCGTAAGCGTTGCCGCCAGCGCCCCCATTTCCTCCGACAGCGAGGAGATTGAGCAATCCGCCACTAGCCCCTGCACCGCCGGCTCCGGCATTCCCGCCGGTGGCTGTTCCCCCGGCGTAGTCGAAGGCAGCGCCGCCGTTGCCGCCGATTGCCGCCAATACCGTTCGCGGCACTGGTACCCCCGGCCCCACCGTTACCGCCGGTGGCGTTACCCGCGGTACCGAAGGGAAAGTTCCCCATAACCGCATCGCCACCGTTGCCGCCCGCACCGCCGAGCCCGGCCAGGCCCGTGCCGTCACCACCATTGCCACCATTGCCGCCGGTGAGGGAGGCCCCGAATCCGTTGGCCAACACACCCCCGCCGTTGCCGCCGGCCCCGCCAGCCACGAACCCGTCTCCGCCGTTGCCGCCGGTACCGCCAACCGTGGGGCTACTCCCGCCGTTCCCGCCGGCACCGCCGGTGAGAACCGCGCTGGCTCCGCCATTCCCGCCGTTGCCCGGTGTTCCGAGAAAGCCAACGCTGCCGCCATTGCCGCCAGCACCGCCGAGACCCGCAACGGTTGCGTCGCCACCGACACCACCGTTGGCACCGTTACCCCATAAGAGCCCGCCGTTACCGCCGTTACCGCCGGCGCCGCCGGCAACAAGCGCACTGGAACCGCCAGCCCCGCCAGCCCCACCGTTACCTATGAGCAACGCGTCCCCACCGTTGCCGCCAGCCTGGCCGGCCGCACCGGCGCTGCCAGCGCCCCCGTTACCAATGAACCCGGCGTTACCCCCGCTGCCGCCGTCAACCCCGTTTCCGCCGGTGCCGATCAACCATCCGCCGTTGTAACCATCAGGGTGCGCCGCGGTGCCGTCAGCGCCGTGACCGATCATTCCACCCGACAGCGTGATTAAGTTTCCCTGTTGAAGTACGCCGCCGACTTCGTTGATCTGGATTCCCACGTTCCTCAGGTCGGGTCCAAAGATCCGCGTGTCAGAGAGGTCGGGACCCGTGGTGGGGAGCAAGTTGAGGCCAGTGGTGGGAGTAATGCCGATCATATTGATGGCCAGTCCCGCGGCGCCCGCGGAGCCGACGCCGCCCAACCCGGTTCCGCCGAGTCCGCCGGCCCCGCCGGTGACTATGCCCCCATTCAGGTAGCTCGTGATGAACGTCTGCCAAGACATTGTTGATAGCGTTATTGCTCTGCGCGGCCTCCACGTAAAAGGCGTGGATCAAGTTGTAGCCGCCCAGGAACGCGTTCCCGCCGTTGCCGCCGTTCCCACCGATACCGGTGGTGCCGCTGCCGCCGTTCCCACCGGTACCGCCGGTCATGCCGGTTAAGGGTAAAAGGCCTCCCAAATCGTTGTTGAACACCGCGCCGCCGTTGCCGCCGTTGCCCCCGCTGACGCCGTTGCCGCCGTTACCGCCGTTGGCGGCGAGCAAGGCGCCAGACCCGCCGACACCGCCGTTACCGCCGGTGCCAACGGTGCTATCGCCGCCGTTTCCACCGTTTGCGGGATGCGCCTGAAAGTCGGATACGCCGCCGAGGTTGAAATAGCCGGCGCCGCCGCCGTTACCGCCATTACCGCCGTTACCGGAGGAGCTCGCGGCCGCCCCGCCTGCCCCGGCGACTCCGCCGTTGCCCTCTAAGAAACCGCCGGTGCCGCCGTTTCCACCGTTCCCACCGTTGCCGCCGTTCACCCCAGCCTGGCCGACCCCACCGTTCCCAGCTAGACCACCATTGCCAATGAAAAAAGCATTCCCGCCGTTCCCGCCATTCGCGCCGGCCCCGCCATTCCCGCCGCTCCCACCATTTCCGAACAACCCGGAATTGCCCCCGTTACCGCCGGCCACCCCCGGGTTACCCGACTCGTCATAACCGTTGCCGCCGTTGCCGACCAAGATCCCAGCATTCCCGCCATTCGGGTTGGACGCTGTCCCGTTGGCGCCGTTGCCGATCAGCGGCGCCCCGAACGTCACCTGCGAGGCCGCATTGGCCGCAGCCCTCACGGCCTGCAACGGCGAGGCGTTCGTCGCCTCCGCGGCGGCATACGCGCCCCCCGCTCCATTCATGGCCTGCGCAAACTGGGCATGAACCCCCGCCGCCCGAGCGCTCAGCGCCTGAAACTCCTTGCCATAGTCGGAAAACACCGATGCGATCGCCGCCGACACCTCATCACTCGCAGCGGCCACCACCGCGGTGGTCGGGGCGGCCGCCGCCGAATGCGCCGCGCTGATCGACGAGCCGATGCCCGCCACATCCGCCGCCGCCGCCGCCAACGTGTCCGGTAGTGCGATCACATACGACACTGGTGCTCTCCCGCCCCGCGAACAAACTAATTTACAAAAAGGTAGACCGTTACACACGCGTATATCAATGATTCCCAGAAACCCGCGTTATTGAACATGCGTATATCAACGGCGATTTCGCCTAATAACCAAGGCTCGCAACCACTTACACAGAACACTTGACAGGGCCGGGGGATGCCGTGCCGGTACCCTCGACGGCCAGCAGCGACTCTGCTTTGCTGGTCGGCTCGAGCGCGATGACCCGCGTCAACACCCGGTCCCGGAACACCTCAAAGCCGGCGGCGGCTTCATCCAAGCCCAGCACGGCGTAGACCCGCTATAACGTTCCGGTGTTGCCGGTGGCGCCGTCGGTGCCGGAGGCGGTGGAGCCGGTCCCGCCGGTCCCGCCGGTCCCCCCGATGGCATCGGTCAGAGCAATTGCGAACGCATCGCCGCCGTTGCCGCCGTTGCCGCCCGTTCCTCCCGAGGCTGCGCCGCCATTGCCGCCAGTGCCACCGGCGGCGGTTCCGCCCACTAGGTAGTTTTGCGCAACACCGCCCACACCGCCGTTCCCGCCGCCCGTGACGCCGGCACCGCCGGTACCGCCGACGCCGCCCGTGGCGGTACCCGTAGACCCAAAGGCCAGAGCCCCCATAATCGCGGAGCCGCCCTCGCCGCCGGTCCCGCCGACGGTGACCGTGCCGGCGCCGCCCGTTCCGCCCGCGCCGCCGGTGACGCTTCCGAATCCGTAGCTGAGCGCGGTCCCGCCCAGACCGCCGTTGCCACCGACGCCGCCGGTGCCGCCGGTGCCGCCGGTACCGCCGGACAGGATGCCAATGCCGCCGGCCCCGCCGGTACCGCCGGTGCCGGTCGCGCTGGCACCGCCGACCCCGCCGTTGCCGGGGTTGCTGAGATAGCCGCCGCCGCCGCCGGCCCCGCCGCTACCGCCGGCCCCGGCGCCGTCGCCGGCCCCACCGGCTCCACCGAGCCCGCCGCTAGAGCCGCCGAACAGCCCGCCGCCGATCAGCCCGGCGGCCCCGCCGGGCCCGCCGGCCCCGCCAGCCAGGCCGGAGCCGGTAGCGGCGGCCCCGCCAGCCCCGCCGCTACCGCCAGCGCCAAACAAGGACGCCGACCCACCAGCACCACCGGCCGCGCCGGCCCCGCCGGACCCGCCGTTGCCGCCGTTGCCGATCAGCCCGCCGTTACCGCCGTTACCGCCGGCCACCCCCGGGTTACCCGACTCGTCATAGCCGTTGCCGCCGCTGCCGAATATGATCCCACCGTTCTGGCCATTCGGGCTGGCCGCTGTCCCATCGGCACCGTTGCCGAATAGGCCTAGCGGCCCCACCTGGGCGGACTTGGCCATCGCCTGCACGGCCTGCAATGGCGTGGCGCCGGCCGCCTCGGCGGCCGCATACGCGCCCCCCGCCCCATTCAGGGCCTGCACGAACTGAGCATGAACCTCCGCCGCCCGAGCGCTCAGCGCCTGAAACTCCTTGCCGTAGCCGGAAAACAGCGACGAGATCGCAGCCGACACCTCATCGCCGGCGGCGGCCACCACCGCGGTGGTCGGGGCGGCCGCCGACGACTGCGCCGCGTTGATCGACGAGCCGATACTCGCCACATCCGCCGCCGCCGCCGCCAACGTGTCCGGCACTGCGATCACATACGACACTACTGACCTCCCGGCCCCGGTAACGATCCAATAACGGAAAAACGTATCCTGTTGAACACATGTATATCAACTAAATCGAAAGAATTCGTCGGTGGCCCGCCGCACCCGCTGCGGACAGCTAACAGCAGGCGGCCCAGGCGTCCGCGCAGACCAGCACCCGGCCGCACCGTCATCATCTGCGACACAACGTCGATGAGGTGACTTCGCCGTCGCCCCTAGCGAAATCCCGAAAAGGTAACCGCCTCACATCGTCACGTATATATTGCGCGCATGCATAATCGTTTCCGCCGTAGCACGCGGGCGCGTTGACGGCGCGAGAGCTTCTGACACGGCCGAGGCATCAATTGACGCAGGCGTAGGCATCCAGGGTGGTCGATGAGGTGCCACGGCGTGAGTCAGGTAGAGGACATGGCTACCCAGTCGTTGCCGTGAGGAGACGGAATGGTTTCATTCGGGCCATATCAGGCCGCGGTCGGGACAGACGACCGGAGACCGGTAGGGGTGTTCTTCGGACAGGGTTCGCAGTGGGCGCAGATGGGTGCTGAGCTGCTGGCGACCCAACCGGTGTTTGCCGCCACTGTCGCGCAAGCCGAGCCACGAGACGTTAAGGAGTATCCGTGAAAACCATTCCTAAAATGTTGGTATTCGGGCTTGTTGAGCTTGTCGTGTTCGGCTCGATGCTATTTTTTCCAGCAGGCACGTTCGATTACTGGCAAGCGTGGGTTTTTCTGGCGGTGGTTGTCCTTGCCGCGTGGATCCCCACGATCTACTTGCAGCGTAAGAATCCCGCTGTGCTTGAGCGGCGGATGCGTGGGGGCCCGGCGGCGGAGACCCGAACGGCGCAGAAGGTCGTTATTGCCGGCTTGTACTTATCACTGGCAGCAATGGTTGTGGTCAGCGTCCTCGACCATCGCTTTGGCTGGTCGCCGGTACCAACGGCAATCTGCTTGGTTGGTGATGTTCTGGTGGCCGTTGGCCTGGGTGTGGTGGTGTTGGTGATCATTCAGAACAGCTATGCCGCCGCGACCGTCCAGGTGGAGGCAGGCCAGAAGGTTGTCTCCACCGGTCTGTATGGGCTCGTGCGGCACCCCATGTACACCGGCAATGTGATCATGATGGTCGGCATTCCCCTTGCACTCGGTTCCTACTGGGGAGTCGTCTTCGTCGTGCCTGCCCTGATCGTGCTCGCCTCGCGCATCCGCGACGAGGAAAAGATGCTCCAGGAAGAGTTGAAGGGATACCGCGAGTACACGCAGAAGGTTCGCTATCGCCTGGTGCCATGCATGTGGTAACAGCCGCACGACCTGCACCTGAGACTTTCGGCTCGTGTGAACGCTGGTCAGCTCTAGGTGCGCCGCGGCTGTAGCACCATCAGTTCGAAACGATCGACGGGCCGCCCGACGCGTCGGCTCTTATCGTCGGCGTGGTTTTACAGGTCGGTGGCCGGGCTCACGGCGGGGACGTCTTCCACCGAGCTGGCATGTCTGCCCAACTGTTGGCTCAAGCTTCTTACGGACGGCGCGTGGAATAAGGTGGGCACCGCAACGTGGGTATCCAGGGCTGTGTTGATCGCGGCGATCACCCGCATCGCGGAAAGCGAATCCCCGCCCAGAGCGAAAAAGGACTCATCGGTCCCGACGCGGTCTACCCCCAACACCTGGGCATAGATGTCGGCCAAGATCTGCTCGACCGGAGTAGCCGGGGCGCGATCACCACCACCGTTTTTGTGGTATTCGGGTGCCGACACCGCGGTGGGCGCCGGATGCGCCGGCACCGCGCCCTTACCCCACCCATCGGGCCGGGCGTAACTACCTTCATCTGGCACATCCACCGACATGAGCCGCCGCGTCGGATCGGTGATCATGGTGACTAACACCTGCTTGAATCGCTCGATCAGTGTTTCGATGTCGGCCGCGTCGAAAACATCCGTCCGATATTGGACGCGAAGGTCCAGTTCACGGCCCGGCACGGCTTGGATCGTCAGCGGGTAGTGGTAGTAGTCGCGGTTGGTGAGGCCGGTGACGGCCAACCCGTCGACGCCCGACAATGTGGCAGCGTCGGTCGGGTAATTTTCGTAGACGAAAACGGCGTCGAACAGTCGTTGGTGACCGGTGACGCGGTGAATCTCGGTGAGTGCCAGGTGCTGGTGCTCGAGTGTGTCGTTGTAGGCGCTTTGCAGCTGATTGAGCAGGTCGGCGGTGGTGGTTGCCGCCGTGATGCTCGCCCGGACCGGCACCGTGTTGATCAGCAGGCCCACCATCGAGTCCGCACCGACCAGATCGGCGGGGCGCCCCGAGACGACGGCACCGAAGGCGACGTCACGCTGGCCGGTCAGCGACATCAGCAGCTGCGCGAAGGCGCCCTGCAGCACGGTGCTAACGGTGGTGTGGTGCGAGCGTGCCAGCTCGCTCAACGACCGCGTGATCTGCTCAGACACCCGAAACGAGTCAACGTCTCGCTCCCCGAGCCCCAACCGGTCGGACGAGCCCACCAAGGCGGGGGTGTCAAAGCCGTCGAACACCTCGTGCCAGGCCGCGCGAGCGGCATCGAGGTCGCGACCGGCCAGCCAGCTGACAAACCGGCGATAGGGCGCGGCCGCCGGCAGCGGCTGCCCGTAATAGGCGGCAAATAGTTGTTGCAGCAGGATCGGCAGCGACCAGCCATCGAGCACAATGTGGTGATTCGTCAGCACAAACCGATGCTGATCTGGCGCGGTGCGGATCAACGCCGCCCGAAACGCCGGCCGGTCAGCCAGGTCACAGACCGCGGCGCGCTCAGCGGCGCACAACCGCGCGATCTGCTCCTTGACATCGATGCCGTCGTCGGCCAATTCGACATACCGCCAGGGCACCGCGGGATCGGCTTCGATGATCTGTATCGGCTCGTCGAACTGCTCGCAGAATCGGGCCGCCAGATTGGGATGGCAGTTGACCACGGTGTGCACGGCATCACGCAACCGAAGCGGATCAAGCCGACCACTCAGCGTGACATCCAGCTGCACCGCATACACATCGTCGCCGCAGCTGTGCGCGATGCTGGCGTGAAACAGCAGTCCCTGCTGCAGGGGGGTGAGTGGCAGCACGTCAACGATCCGGCATCGCTGCTCGAGCTCGTCAATCTGCTGCTGGCTCAGCTGGGCAGGCGCGATATCCGACGGCGTCAAGCCGCCCCCACCGCGCCGCACATGCGCGCAGATACCGGCCAGCCCCTCAAACCACAACCGGCTCAGCCGGCTGACCTGCGCCTGATCTAGCGCCGAGGGCGCCCACGCCCAGTTGGCGTGCAGGCGCGGGCCGGTGTCGGTGTCGAGGGTGCCGGCATTGAGTCCCACGGTGTGCATCAACGGCATGGGTATCGCCGTGGCCGCCCCGCTGACCGACAAGCCGTCTTGGCTGAGTCGCCACAGATCATCGGATACCTCGGCGGCCGCGCCGCCCAGCCGCCCCAGATAGTTGAACCCGATCGCCGGGTCAGACCCATCGAGGTCGACATCGGTGTTCAGGTAGCGCAGCACACCGTAGGTGAGGGGGTCGGGCAGGGCGCGAAGCTGCTCTTTGGCATCCTTGATCACCGCCCCCAGCGCGGCCTCACCGGCCAACACCTGCGCCCAGGCAGCCCGCCCAGCCCAACGTTCAAAGACACCGGGTACTTGGTGGTAAACCACCCCACCGTGCGCGACAAGTCCACTTGCCCGTCCAGGGCGCCCAGCTCCTCCTGACGCCCGTGACCCTCCACATCGATCACGATCGGCGCGCCTCCGGTACCCAAAAACTCCGCCATCGCCAACCCGAATGCGATCAACAAAATCTCGTGCACCCCGGCATGAAACGCCGCCGGCACCTCACCGAGCAGCATGCGGGTCGTCTCGTCATCCAACAGCTCCGACAAGTTCCCGGCACTGGCGTAGGTATCCACCGCGGGTTGCACCGCCGGCAACCCGGCAGGACTCCCCGCGACCTGCCGCCACACCGGCGCCTGCTCCACGACGTCCGGCCGGCGCGCGTGCTCAGCCAGCAGCGACGCCCACCGGGCAAACGACGTCCCGCCCGCCGGCAACACCACCTGCTGCCCCAGCCGGTGCTGGGCCCAGGCGATATTGAGGTCCTCCAACAAAATCCGCCAGGACACGCCATCGACGGCCAAATGATGAACGATCACCACCAACCGATTCGTGGAGACCACCCACAATGCGCTCAGCATCACCCCGGCAGCCGGATTCAACCGCGACCGCGCCCCCACCACCAGCTCATCCGACAACACATCAACTCTGTGCAGGCAGACGCGCGCCTCGACCGAACCCACTTCGGGCACCTCTAGCGACCACCCGCCGGCGCCATCATCATCGACCCGCAGCCGCAACATGGCATGGTGATCCAGCAAGGCCTGCAACACCACCACCACATCAGCCTCAGTCGCCCCCACCGGAGCCTGCACCACCACCGTCTGGTTGAACTGATCCGTCCGGCCCTCGACGCCGGCCAGCCAGCGCATAATCGGGGTGGCCTGCACCTGACCGATGCCCTCATCGACGGGGCCGCCCGCACCGTCGACCACTCGGGCGACCCGGGCCAGCCGGGCCACGGTCTGCTCGACGAAGACATCGCGCGGCCGACACGTCAGGCCGGCGGCACGCGCCCGCGCCACCACCTGCATCGACAAAATGCTGTCCCCACCCAGCTCGAAAAACGACTCCTCGACCCCGACCCGCTCCAGCCCCAACACCTGGGCATAGATGTCGGCCAGAATCTCCTCCACCGCATCCAGCCGGGGCGCGGTAACGATCCCCATCCCGGTACTCCGGTGCCGGCAGGGCACGGGTGTCGAGCTTGCCGTTGGGTGTCAACGGCAACGCCGCCAGCACCACCACCGCCGCCGGCACCATATATATAGGGAGCCGCTCGACCAGCGCGGTCCGCGCCCCGACCGGATCCACCGTCCCGGTCACATACCCCACCAGACGCTTATCACCGGGACGGTCCTCGCGGGCGATCACCACCGCCTGCTCCACCCCATCCAGCCCACGTAGTGCCGCCTGGATTTCACCGAGCTCGATGCGATACCCACGGATCTTGACCTGCTCATCAGCACGCCCCACATACCGCAGCTGCCCATCAGCACCCCACCACACCAAATCCCCGGTCCGATACATCCGCAGCCCCGGCGCTCCCGCGCCGGCGAACGGACACGCCACAAACCGCGACCCGGTCAACCCGCCCCGACGCCAATACCCCACCCCCACCCCGGCACCGGCCACATACAACTCACCGACCACCCCCACCGGCACCGGCCGCAACCACCCATCCAGCACAAACAACGCCGCCCCCGGCACCGGCGAGCCGATCGGCACCACCCCCGACCCCGGTCTCAGCGGCGCACTCTTCGACGCCCACATCGTCGTCTCCGTCGGACCGTAGACGTTGACCATCACCCGCCCCGGCGCCCACCGATCCACCACCTCAACCGGACAGGCCTCAGCACCGATCACCAACGCCACCGATCCCAACCCCTGCGGCGAGAGCGCGGCCACCGCAGCCGGGGTCTGGGTCAACACGCTGACCCCTTCAGCGACCAGCAACGCGTGCAAGTCTTCCGGTGAGCGCGCCACCTCCTCGGGCACCACCACCAGCCGCCCCCCATGCAACAACGCACCCCAGATCTCCCACACCGAGAAGTCGAACGCATACGAATGACACTGCGTCCACACCTGTTCCGGCGTCAGCTCCACACCGGCATCCAGCGAGTCGAACAACTGAGTGACGTTGAGGTGGGTGACAGCCACCCCCTTGGGCACCCCGGTGGTGCCCGAGGTGTAGATCAGGTGCGCGATGTCATCGGGGGTCGGCGCCGGCAAACCCGTAGTCGGATAGCTGGGGATGCGGGGGTCCTCGACGTCGATGACCGGCAGGGCGCACCCGTCGAGCCGCTCGGCCAGCCCGGCGGTGGTGATCGCGGCGACCGGCGCGGCATCATCGAGCATGAACTCGATCCGCGCCGCCGGCAGTCCCGGGTCGATCGGCAGATACGCCGCCCCGGTCTTGAGCACCGCCAGCATCGCCACGATCGCCTGGGCTGAGCGCTCCAACAGCAGCGCGACACACCCACCCGGGCCGACACCATACCCAGACAGCAAGTGCGCGAACCGGTTAGCCGCCTCCTCGAGTTCCCGGTAGGTCATCGACCGGTCCCCGAAGGTCAGTGCCACCGCCTCCGGGGCGCGCGCCACCTGCGCGGCAAACAACACCGGAACCGACACCCCCGCCGGCAACTCGGCCAACACCGCCCGGTTACCCCACCCTTGCAATCTGGCGTGCTCAGCCTCATCGAGCACATCCACCGACGACACCCGCCGAGCTGGGTCGGCGGTCAGCGCCACCAACACCCGCTGCAACCGCCCGATCAGCGCCTCGATGCTGGCCGCGTCGAACACATCGGTGCGAAACTCCACCGCCCCGCCGATCCCGGCGGGCTCACCGGCCTCACTCCAGCGTTCGGCTAAAGAAAACGACAGGTCCGTGCGGGCGGTGCGGGTATCCACCGGCAGCGGCGTGACCTGCACATCACCCAAGGCCAACCCCGCGACGGAACCGTTGTGGTCCTGCCAGTTCTGCCAAGCCAACATCACCTGCACCAACGGATGATGAGTCAGGCTCCGAGTCGGGTTGAGCCGCTCCACCAACACCTCAAACGGCACATCCTGATGCTCATAGGCGGCCAGGCTGCGCCCCCGCACCTGGGCCAGCAGCTCAGCGACACTGGGATCCCCGGCCAGATCGACCCGCAACACCAAGGTGTTGACGAAAAAACCCACCAACTCATCCAGCGCCGGGTCACCGCGCCCGGCGATCGGGAACCCGACGGCCACCTCCGGGCTGGCGCTGATCTTGGACAACAGCACCGCCAAAGCGGCCTGCATCACCATGAAACTGGTCGCGTTGTGCTCACGGGCCACCCGACGAATCTGCTGCTGCAACTCGGCCGGCCAGTCCACCGCCACACTGGCCCCGCGGTAATCCGCCACCGCCGGATAGGGCCGATCAGTGGGCAGCGCCAGCCGCTCAGGCATCCCGGCCAGGGCCTGCTCCCAGTAGGCCAACTGCGCGGCGATCGGGCTGCCGCTGTCGGCCAGATCACCCAACTGCGCGCGCTGCCACAGCGTGTAATCCACATACTGCACCGCCAACGGTGCCCACCCGGGGGCCTGCCCCGCACACCGGCTGACATAAGCCACCCCCAGATCACGCACCAGCGGGGTGACCGACACGCCATCAGCGGCGATATGGTGCACCACGGCCACCAGCACATGCTCATCATCGGCGACACGGAAAAGCCGCGCCCGCAACGGAATCTGGGTTGCCAAATCAAACGGGTGATGCGCCACGCTGTCGATGGCCTCACCCAGCCGGCCGTCCGACCAGCCGGCGGCATCAACGACGGCCCAACCGAAGTCCGCCCGTTCAGCGGGCACCACCACCTGCCGCGGTATCCCCTCGCGCGCCACCACCAGCGTGCGCAGACTCTCCTGGCGACCCACCACATCGCCCAGCGCCGCACCCAACGCATCGGCATCCAACCGCCCGCATAACCGCAACCCCACCGCCAGGTTGTAGATCGGCGAGGGCCCCTGGAACTGGTCGATAAACCACAACCGGCTCTGGGCAAACGACAACGGAACCACCGCCGGCCGCTCCACCGGCACCAACGGCGCCAGCCCACCCGAACCCTCATCGATACGGGGCGCCAACTGGGCAACCGTGGGCGCGTCGAACAAAGCCCGCACCGCAAGGTCCGCATCCAGGGCGGTGTTGATCGCGGCGATCAGGCGCATCGCCAACAACGAATCCCCACCCAAATCGAAAAACGAGTCATCCACCCCGACCCGCTCCAGCCCGAGTATCCGGGCATAGATACCGGCCAGGATCTCCTCGGTGGGGCTGGCCGGGGCGCGGTAACGATCCCCATCCCGGTACTCCGGTGCCGGCAGGGCACGGGTGTCGAGCTTGCCGTTGGGTGTCAACGGCAGCGCCGCCAACACCACCACCGCCGCCGGCACCATATATATCGGGAGCCGCTCGACCAGCGCGGTCCGCGCCCCGACCGGATCCACCGTCCCGGTCACATACCCCACCAGACGCTTATCACCGGGACGGTCCTCGCGGGCGATCACCACCGCCTGCTCCACCCCATCCAGCCCACGTAGTGCCGCCTGGATTTCACCGAGCTCGATGCGATACCCACGGATCTTGACCTGCTCATCAGCACGCCCCACATACCGCAGCTGCCCATCAGCACCCCACCACACCAAATCCCCGGTCCGATACATCCGCATCCCCGGCGCCCCCGCCCGCGAACGGGCACGCCACAAACCGCGACCCCGTCAACCCCGCCCGACCCAGATACCCCACCCCCACCCCCGCCCCGGCCACATACAACTCACCCACCACCCCCACCGGCACCGGCCGCAACCACCCGTCCAGCACGAACAACGCCGCCCCCGACACCGGCGAACCGATCGGCACCACCCCCGAACCCACTACCAGCGGCGAACTCATCGCCGCGTACACCGTGGTCTCGGTCGGGCCGTAAGCGTTGATCACCACCCGCCCCGGCGCCCACCGATCCACCACCTCAACCGGACAGGGCTCACCCCCGAGCAGCAATGCCGTCGACCCCAACCCCTCGGCGAGAGCGCGGCCACCGCAGCCGGGGTCTGGGTCAACACATTGACGTGTTCGCTGACCAACAAAGCGTGGAAATCGTCCGGCGAGCGCGACCACCGACTCGGGCACCACCACCAACCGCCCCCCACCCAGCAGCGCAGCCCAGATCTCCCACACCGAGAAGTCGAATGCGTACGAGTGACACTGTGTCCACACCTGCCCCGCCGGCAGGTGTGTCGGCGTCGACTCCGCCAAATGAGTCAAGTTGTGGTGGGTGACGGCTACCCCTTTGGGAGTACCCGTGGTGCCCGAGGTGTAGATGATGTAGGCGATGTCGTCGGGGCCGGGCGCCGGTGATGGGGTGCTGCCCCGTTGGGTCTCGACGGCGGAAGACTCGATGTCAGTGATGATGTGCGCGATGTCATCGGGGGTCGGCGCCGGCAAACCCGTAGTCGGATAGCTGGGGATGCGGGGGTCCTCGACGTCGATGACCGGCAGGGCGCACCCGTCGAGCCGCTCGGCCAGCCCGGCGGTGGTGATCGCGGCGACCGGCGCGGCATCATCGAGCATGAACTCGATCCGCGCCGCCGGCAGCGCCGGGTCGATCGGCAGATACGCCGCCCCGGTCTTGAGCACCGCCAGCATCGCCACGATCGCCTGGGCTGAGCGCTCCAACAGCAGCGCGACACACCCACCCGGGCCGACACCATACCCAGACAGCAAGTGCGCGAACCGGTTAGCCGCCTCCTCGAGTTCCCGGTAGGTCATCGACCGGTCCCCGAAGGTCAGTGCCACCGCCTCCGGGGCGCGCGCCACCTGCGCGGCAAACAACACCGGAACCGACACCCCCGCCGGCAACTCGGCCAACACCGCCCGGTTACCCCACCCTTGCAATCTGGCGTGCTCAGCCTCATCGAGCACATCCACCGACGACACCCGCCGAGCTGGGTCGGCGGTCAGCGCCACCAACACCCGCTGCAACCGCCCGATCAGCGCCTCGATGCTGGCCGCGTCGAACACATCGGTGCGAAACTCCACCGCCCCGCCGATCCCGGCGGGCTCACCGGCCTCACTCCAGCGTTCGGCTAAAGAAAACGACAGGTCCGTGCGGGCGGTGCGGGTATCCACCGGCAGCGGCGTGACCTGCACATCACCCAAGGCCAACCCCGCGACGGAACCGTTGTGGTCCTGCCAGTTCTGCCAAGCCAACATCACCTGCACCAACGGATGATGAGTCAGGCTCCGAGTCGGGTTGAGCCGCTCCACCAACACCTCAAACGGCACATCCTGATGCTCATAGGCGGCCAGGCTGCGCCCCCGCACCTGGGCCAGCAGCTCAGCGACACTGGGATCCCCGGCCAGATCGACCCGCAACACCAAGGTGTTGACGAAAAAACCCACCAACTCATCCAGCGCCGGGTCACCGCGCCCGGCGATCGGGAACCCGACGGCCACCTCCGGGCTGGCGCTGATCTTGGACAACAGCACCGCCAAAGCGGCCTGCATCACCATGAAACTGGTCGCGTTGTGCTCACGGGCCACCCGACGAATCTGCTGCTGCAACTCGGCCGGCCAGTCCACCGCCACACTGGCCCCGCGGTAATCCGCCACCGCCGGATAGGGCCGATCAGTGGGCAGCGCCAGCCGCTCAGGCATCCCGGCCAGGGCCTGCTCCCAGTAGGCCAACTGCGCGGCGATCGGGCTGCCGCTGTCGGCCAGATCACCCAACTGCGCGCGCTGCCACAGCGTGTAATCCACATACTGCACCGCCAACGGTGCCCACCCGGGGGCCTGCCCCGCACACCGGCTGACATAAGCCACCCCCAGATCACCCACCAGCGGGGTGACCGACACGCCATCAGCGGCGATATGGTGCACCACGGCCACCAGCACATGCTCATCATCGGCGACACGGAAAAGCCGCGCCCGCAACGGAATCTGGGTTGCCAAATCAAACGGGTGATGCGCCACGCTGTCGATGGCCTCACCCAGCCGGCCGTCCGACCAGCCGGCGGCATCAACGACGGCCCAACCGAAGTCCGCCCGTTCAGCGGGCACCACCACCTGCCGCGGTATCCCCTCGCGCGCCACCACCAGCGTGCGCAGACTCTCCTGGCGACCCACCACATCGCCCAGCGCCGCACCCAACGCATCGGCATCCAACCGCCCGCATAACCGCAACCCCACCGCCAGGTTGTAGATCGGCGAGGGCCCCTGGAACTGGTCGATAAACCACAACCGGCTCTGGGCAAACGACAACGGAACCACCGCCGGCCGCTCCACCGGCACCAACGGCGCCAGCCCACCCGAACCCTCATCGATACGGGGCGCCAACTGGGCAACCGTGGGCGCGTCGAACAAAGCCCGCACCGCAAGGTCCGCATCCAGGGCGGTGTTGATCGCGGCGATCAGGCGCATCGCCAACAACGAATCCCCACCCAAATCGAAAAACGAGTCATCCACCCCGACCCGCTCCAGCCCGAGTATCCGGGCATAGATACCGGCCAGGATCTCCTCGGTGGGGCTGGCCGGGGCGCGGTAACGATCCCCATCCCGGTACTCCGGTGCCGGCAGGGCACGGGTGTCGAGCTTGCCGTTGGGTGTCAACGGCAGCGCCGCCAACACCACCACCGCCGCCGGCACCATATATATAGGGAGCCGCTCGACCAGCGCGGTCCGCGCCCCGACCGGATCCACCGTCCCGGTCACATACCCCACCAGACGCTTATCACCGGGACGGTCCTCGCGGGCGATCACCACCGCCTGCTCCACCCCATCCAGCCCACGTAGTGCCGCCTGGATTTCACCGAGCTCGATGCGATACCCACGGATCTTGACCTGCTCATCAGCACGCCCCACATACCGCAGCTGCCCATCAGCACCCCACCACACCAAATCCCCGGTCCGATACATCCGCGTCCCCGGCGCCCCGCCCGCGAACGGGCACGCCACAAACCGCGACCCCGTCAACCCCGCCCGACCCAGATACCCCACCCCCACCCCCGCCCCGGCCACATACAACTCACCCACCACCCCCACCGGCACCGGCCGCAACCACCCGTCCAGCACGAACAACGCCGCCCCCGACACCGGCGAACCGATCGGCACCACCCCCGACGACCCCGGCGACCCCGCCTTCAAAGGCGCACTGATCGCCACACACATCGTGGTCTCGGTCGGGCCGTAAGCGTTGATCACCACCCGCCCAGACGCCCACCGATCCACCACCTCGACCGGACAGGCCTCACCGACCACCACCAACGCCACCGCATCCAACCCCTCAGGCGAGAGCGCGGCCACCGCAGACGGGGTCTGGGTCAGCACATTGACCTGTTCGGCTGACCAACAAAGCGTGGAAATCGTCCGGCGAGGCCGCCACCTCCTCGGGCACCACCACCACGCGTCCTCCACGCAACAGGGCACCGAAGATCTCCCACACCGAGACGTCAAAGGCCAAGGAATGACACAACGGCCACACGCCCGCGCGCGGCAGCCCGGCATCCAGTGATGCGAGCAACTGAATGACATTGTGGTGGGTGACCCCCACACCTTTGGGGACACCGGTCGTGCCCGAGGTGTAAATGACATATGCAAGGTCATCGGGAGCCGGCGCCGCCAAGCCCGTACATGGGCAGCTCTCGATGCGGAGGTCTTCAGCATCGATGACCGGCAGGTCGGACCCGTCGAGCCGCTCGGCCAACCCGGCGGTAGTGACCGCCGCGACGGGCGCGGCATCGGCCAGCATGAACCCGATCCGCGCCGCCGGCAGTGCGGGGTCGATCGGCACATACGCCGCCCCGGTCTTGAGCACCGCCAAAATCGCCACGACCGCCTCGACTGAACGGGTAGACAGCAGCGCTACACACTGCCCCGGGCCCGCCCCCTCGCCGGCCAGCAGGTGCGCCAACCGATTAGCGGCCTCATCGAGGTCGCGGTAGGTCAGTGAGCGGCCCTCGAAGCTGACCGCCACCGCCTCGGGTGTGCGCGCCACGTGTTCGTCGAACAACTCCGGAACCGACGCCGGCGCGGTCGCGCGCTGGGTCAACACCGCCCGGTTGCCGATCCCATCCAGGCGGGCGTGCTCACCCCCATCGAGCAGATCCACCGACGACAACCGCCCCCCCGGATCGGCGGCCATCGCCACCAACACCCGCTGCAACCGCCCGATCAGCGCCTCGATGCTGGCCGCGTCGAACACATCGGTGTCGTATTCGATGCGAAGGCCCAGTTCAGCCCCCGGCATGGCTTGCAGCGTCAGCGGGTAGTGGTTGTATTCGCGGTTGGTGATCCCGGTGATGGCCAACTCGTGGTCGCCTGACAACGCGGTGGCGTCGATCGGGTAGTTTTCGTACACGAAGAGGGTGTCGAACAGGTGTTCCTGACCGGTGACGCGGTGGATCTCGGTGAGCGCCAGGTGCTGGTGTTCGAGTGTGTGGTTGTGGGCGCTTTGCAGCTGGTCGAGCAGGTCGGTGGCGGTGGTTGCCGCTGTGATGCTCGCCCGCACCGGCACCGTGTTGATCAACAGGCCCACCATCGAGTCCGCGCCGGCCACCTCGGCTGGGCGCCCCGAGACCACGGTGCCGAAGGCGACATCATGCTGGCCGGTCAGCCACATCAGCAGCTGCGCCCAGGCGCCCTGCAGCACGGTGTTGACGGTGGTGTGACACGAGCGCGCCAGCTCGCCAAGCGCCCGCGCGGTCTGCTCGGGCACCCAATGTGAGGTAACGCCTCGCCGCCCCGGCCCTGACTTCTGCGGCGGGCCGACGAGGGTGGGGGTGTCAAAGCCGGCCAACACCTGGCGCCACGCCGCGTGGGCGCCATCAAGGTCTCGATCGGCTAGCCAGGTCACCAACCTGCGATAGGGCGCGGCCGCGGGCAGCCGCTGCCCGTGATAGGCGGCCAATATTTCCTGCAGCAGGATCGGCAGCGACCAGCCATCGAGCACGATGTGGTGATTGGTGAGCACAAACCGGTGCCGATTTGGGGCGGTGCGGATCAACGCCACCCGAAAAGCCGGCGGGTCAGCGAGGTCGCAGACCGCGGCACGTTCGGCGGCACACATCCGCTGGATCCGCTCTTCGACCTCGATGCCGCCGGCGTCCAACTCGGCATACCGCCACCCGGCCGCGGGATCAGCCGGGATGATCTGCACCGGCTCGTCAAACCGTTGGCAGAAGCGGGCCGCCAGGTTGGGATAGCGGTTGACCACGGTGTGCACGGCGTCACGCAGGCGGTGCTGATCGAGCCCACCGCTTAATGTGATATCCAGCTGCACCGCATACACATCGTCGCCGGAGCTGTGCGTGATGTTGGCGTGAAACAGCAGCCCCTGCTGCAGAGGGGTCAGCGGCAAAATATCGGCGACCTGATATTGCTGACAAAGTTCGTCGATCTGCTCTTGGCTCAGCCGGGCAGGCGCGATATCCGACGGCGTCAACCCGCCCCCACCACTTCGCACATGCGCGCAGATACCGGCCAGGGCGTCAAACCACAACCCGCTCAGCCGGCTGACCTGGGCGTGATCAAGGGCCGAGGTCGCCCACGTCCAACCGGCGTGCAGCTGCGGACCGGAGTCGGTATCCACCGTGCCCGCGTTGAGCCCCACGGTATGCATCAACGGCATCGGGATCGCCGCAGCAATGCCAGTGACCGACGACCAATCGTCCTGACGTATCCGCCACAGCTCACCCGATGCCTCGGCCTCCCCCGCACCCAGGCGCCCCAGATAGTTAAACGCGATCATCGGGTCAGACCCGGCCAAATCGACACCGCTGTTCAAATAACGCAGCACCCCGTAGGTCAAACCATCCGGCAGGGCCCGGAGCTGCTCCTTAGCGCCCTTGAGCACCGCTCCCAACCCCGCCTCACCGGCCACCACCTGGGCCCAGGAGAGCCCACCAACGTTCAAAGCCACCGGGTATTTGGTGGTGAACCACCCCACCGTGCGCGACAAGTCCACTTGCCCGTCCAGTGCGCCCAGCTCCTCCTGACGCCCGTGACCCTCCACATCGATCAGGATCGGGGCGCCCCCGCTACCCAAAAACTCCGCCAACGCCAACCCGAATGCGATCAACAAAACCTCGTGCACCCCGGCGTGAAACGCCGCGGGCACCTCGCCGAGCAGCATCCGGGTCGTGTCGGCATCCAACAACTCCGACAAGTTCCCGGCACTGGCATAGGTATCCACCGCGGGTTGCACCGCCGCCAATCCGGTGGGGGTCGCCGCGATCTGCCGCCAGACCTCAGCCTGCTGCACAACATCGGGGCGGCGCGCGTGCTCAGCCAGAAGCGATGCCCACCGGGCAAACGACGTCCCGCCCGCCGGCAACACCACCTGCTGCCCCAGCCGGTGCTGAGCCCAGGCGATATTGAGGTCCTCCAACAAAATCCGCCAGGACACCCCGTCGACGGCCAAATGATGAACGATCACCACCAACCGACCCGTGGAGGCCACCCACAGCGCGCTCAGCATCACCCCGGCAGCCGGATTCAACCGCGACCGCGCCCCCACCACCAGCTCATCCGACAACACATCAACTCTGTGCAGGCAGACGCGCGCCTCGACCGAACCCGCTTCGGGCACCTCTAGCGACCACCCGCCGGCGCCGTCGTCGTCGACCCGCAGCCGCAACATGGCATGGTGATCCAGCAACGCCTGCAACACCACCACCACGTCAGCCTCAGTCGCCCCCACCGGAGCCTGCACCACCACCGTCTGGTTGAACTGGTCCGTCCGGCCCTCGACGCCGTGCAACCAGCGCATGATCGGGGTCGCCTCCACCGGACCGATGCCCTCATCGATCACGGCCGCCCGCACCGTCGGCCACCCCGGCGACCCGGGCCAGCCGGGCCACCGTCTGCTCCACGAAAATATCGCGCGGCCGACACGTCAGGCCGGCGGCACGCGCCCGCGCCACCACCTGCATCGACAAAATGCTGTCCCCACCCAATTCGAAAAACGACTCCTCGACCCCGACCCGCTCCAGCCCCAACACCTGGGCATAGATGTCGGCCAGAATCTCCTCCACCGCATCAGCCGGGGCGCGGTAACGATCACCATCCCGGTACTCCGGTGCCGGCAGGGCACGGGTGTCGAGCTTGCCGTTGGGTGTCAACGGCAGCGCCGCCAGCACCACCACCGCCGCCGGCACCATATATATAGGGAGCCGCTCGACCAGCGCGGTCCGCGCCCCGACCGGATCCACCGTCCCGGTCACATACCCCACCAGACGCTTATCACCGGGACGGTCCTCGCGGGCGATCACCACCGCCTGCTCCACCCCATCCAGCCCACGTAGTGCCGCCTGGACTTCGCCGAGCTCGATGCGATACCCACGGATCTTGACCTGCTCATCAGCACGCCCCACATACCGCAGCTGCCCATCAGCACCCCACCACACCAAATCCCCGGTCCGATACATCCGCATCCCCGGCGCTCCCGCCCCGCCGAACGGGCAGGCCACAAACCGCGACCCGGTCAACCCGCCCCGGCGCCAATACCCCACCCCCACCCCGGCACCGGCCACATACAACTCACCGACCACCCCGGGCGGCACCGGACGCAACCAGCCGTCCAGCACAAACAACGCCGCCCCCGGCACCGGCGAACCGATCGGCACCACCCCTGACGACCCGCCCCGCCTTCAAAGGCGCACTGATCGCCACACACATCGTGGTCTCCGTCGGGCCGTAGGCGTTGATCACCACCCGCCCCGGCGCCCACCGATCCACCACCTCAACCGGACAGGCCTCACCGACCACCAGCAATGCCGCCGACTCCAACCCCAGGGGTGATAAAGCCGCGACCGCAGACGGAGTCTGGGTGAGCACGTTGACGTGTTCGGTCACCAGTAAGGCGTGCAAGTCTTCCGGTGAGCGCGCCACCTCTTCGGGCACCACTACCAGCCGCCCCCCGTGCAACAGCGCACTCCAGATCTCCGATACGGAGACGTCGAAGGCCAACGAGTGACACTGCGTCCACACCTGTCCCGGCGACGCCTCCAGGCCGACATCCAACGACGCCAAAAGCTGGGTCACGTTGTGGTGAGTGACGGGCACCCCCTTGGGCACACCGGTGGTCCCCGAGGTGTAGATGAGGTAAGCGATATCTTCGGGCGCCGGCGCCTGCAGTGCGGTGCTGGGTTGGGTGTCGAAGGGGAGGTCTCCAATATCCCTGACATCGATGACCAGCAGGTCGCACCCGTCTAGCCGCTGGGCCAGCCCTGTGGTGGTGATCGCGGCCATCGGCGCGGCATCGGCAACCATGAATTGCATCCGAACCGCCGGCAGAACCGGGTCGATCGGCACATACGCCGCTCCGGTCTTCAGCACTGCCACCATCGCGACGATCGCCTCAGCCGAACGCTCCAGCAGCAGCGCCACACGCTGCCCAGGACCCACGCCCCGAGCGGCCAACCAGTGCGCCAACCGGTTCGCCGCCTCATCCAGCGCCCGGTACGTCATCGACACGCCCTCGAAGGTCACCGCCACCCCATCGGGTGTACGCACCACCTGCGTCGCAAACATCGCTGGAATCGACACCGGCACACCCACCGGCTCGGCCAACACCGCCCGATTACCCCACCCATCTAGCCGGGCGTGCTCGGCCTCATCCAGCACATCCATCGACGACATCCGCTGCCCCGGATTGGCGGTCAGCGCCATCAGCACCCGCTTTAGCCGCTCGATCAGTCTTTCGATGCTGGCCGCGTCGAAAACGTCGGTGCGGAACTCCACCGTCCCGCCGATCCCGGCGGGTTCACCAGCCGTCGGCTCCAGTGTTCGGCCAGGGAAACCACCAGGTCCATGCGGGCGGTGCGGGTATCCACCGGCAGCGGCGTGACCTGCACATCCCCCAAGGCCAACCCGGCGGCGGGGTCAGTGTCTTGCCCGGGGAGGTTCTGCCAGGCCAACGTCACCTGGATCAGCGGGTGATGGGCCACGCTTCGGGTCGGGTTGAGCCGCTCCACCAGCACCTCAAAGGGCACATCTTGGTGCTCGTAGGCGGCCAGGCTGCGCTGGCGCACCTGGGCCAGCAACTCGGCAAAGCTGGGATCACCGGCCAGATCGACCCGCAGCACCGAGGTGTTGACGAAAAAACCCACCAGCTCATCAAGGGCGGGGTCGCGCCGCCCAGCAATCGGGAACCCCACCGCCACATCAGAGCTGCCGCTGAGCTTGGCCAGCAGCACCGCCAGGGCGGCCTGAACCACCATGAAACTGGTCGCGTTGTGCTCACGAGCCACTAGAGCAACCTGCTGCTGTACCTCGACAGGCCAGTCCACGGCCACGCTGGCGCCGCGCTGATCGGCAACGAGCGGGTAGGGCCGATCGGTGGGCAGCACCAGGCGCTCGGGCATCCCGGCCAGGGCCTGCTGCCAGTAGGCCAGCTGCGCGGCTATCGGGCTGTGGCTGTCTTCGAGATCGCCAAACTGCGCGCGCTGCCACAGCGTGTAGTCGACATACTGCACCGCCAAATCGGCCCAGCCCGGGGCTTGGCCCGCACGCCGGCTGGCATAGGCGACCCCCAGATCGCGCACCAGCGGGGTGATCGACCAGCCGTCCCCGGCGATGTGATGCACCGCGGCCGCCAGCACATGTTCGTCATCGCCGACGCGGAAAAGCCGTGCCCGCAACGGGATCTCGGTCGCCAGGTCAAAACTGTGACGCGCCGTCTCCTCGATGGCCTCCCCCAGCCGGCCTGCCGACCATGCGGTGGCATCAATGACCTGCCAGCCGAAGTCGGCCCGCTCAGCCGGCATCACTAGCTGCTGGGGTATCCCATCGGGGGCGGCGAACAGCGTGCGCAGGCTCTCATGGCGGCCCACCACATCGGCCAGCGCCGCACCCAACGCGTCCGCATCAAGGCGCCCGCCCAGCCGCAACGCCACCGCCATGTTGTAAACCGGTGAGGGCCCGTGCAACTGGTCAAGGAACCACAACCTGCTCTGGGCAAACGACAACGGCACCACCGCCGGCCGCTGTTGCGCCGTTAACGCCGCCCCCACCCGCGCCGCGGCATGCGCCGCTCATCCATGCGCCCAACCCGGCCACAGTCGGCGCGTCGAACAACGCCCGGATCGGGACCTCGACACCCAGGTCCGCCCGGACCCGCGCGATTAGCCGTGTCGCCGACAGTGAATGCCCACCCAGATCGAAAAACGAGTCATCGATGCCGACCCGCGTCACCCCGAGAACCTCACCGAACAGCGCGGCCAACACCCGTTCCCGACGATCACGCGGCGCCCGATAGGCCACCCCACTGACAAACTCCGGCGCCGGCAACGCCCGCCGATCAAGTTTGCCGTTCACCGTCAACGGCAGCGACGCCAGCACCATGACCGCCGACGGCACCATGAACTCCGGCAACCTGCCAGCCACAAAGCCGCGCAGCTCCGCGACTCGTTCGATCGCCGACGGGTCGTTGACGGACCCGGCCAGGGAACCGACTCGTGTGGCGGGCAAGTACAGATCCGACAGCGCCGGCAGCGGGTCATCACCAGGCGGTTCGGTGGCGCGGGTGTAAATGAGGTCCACCAGCCCAGCGGTCGGCGACCAGGTCACCGCCGTGGCGTAGCCCAGTTCCTGGCCCAGCAGATGACACTGGTCGGGCAACACCGCATCAGGTGCCGACAGGCCGGCACGCAACTCGCTCACGCGTACCCGATCACCGGCCTCGGCCAGCGCCCCCGCCAGCGCCACATCGGACCATATCCCGCCATGAGGCACCCCGGTGACGCGCAGCTCCGGCAGCTGCCGCGACTGCAGATATTCACCCAACCGGGCCAGGCTTCCGAACCGCTGCCACGGTTGGCACGGCAGCTGCGCCAACGAGCGCACCGGCACCGGCGCCTTACGCAGCACCACCTCGTAGCGGTAACCGCTGAGCTCGTTGACCGCACCCATCGCCTTGAGCTGCACCTGCACCGCGGCGATGTCGGGAAGGTGCTGCGGCAACGCGGCAAAAAACTCCGGCGCCAACAACAGTTCCTGCTCGGCAAGCATTTCCCGGCGCACCCGCTCACCCATCACCGCGGCCGTGTCCTCACCACCGGTGGAGTCAGCGCACAACACCCCGGTGCTAAACGCCCGCAACAACGACAGGTTGCGCACGTCGCCGATGAACAACGCCCCGCCCGGTGCCAGCAATCGCATCGCCACGCCCAGCACATCCAGCAGATACCCCGCGCTCGGGAAGTACTGGACCACCGAGTTGAGCACCACCACATCGAAATGCCCCTGCGGCAACCCGTCGGCCACATCCGCGGGCTGCACCCGCAACCGCACCCGATCCCCCCACGACCGCGCAGCCACCGCCGCCTGCAGCGTCTGGATCGTCGGCGCGGAAAAGTCCGTACCCCAATACTCGACACACACCGGGGCCAACTGCGCCAGCAACAGCCCCGAACCCACCCCAATCTCCAACACCCGCTTTGGACCCAACCCCCGGATCCGATCCACCGCAGCCGCCCGCCATTCCCGCATCTCCTCGAGCGGGATCGGGGCCCCGGTATAACTGCTGTTCCAGCCCCCGAAGTCCTCCCCCAACACTGCCGGCGCGCCCGCGTGTGAACGTCGTCCCCGAGTACAGGCCTTCATACACCACCTGCCAGTGCTCAACGAGCTGCGCTTCTCGCGCCGGCTCGCGGACCAGCATCATCTCCTGATCCAGCACGACATAGCCCACCAATTGCTTGTCGCTCACCCCCTGAACCGGACTCGGGGTGGACGTGGCTGTGCGGGTGATCACCACCGCCTGCGCCACCCGGGGATGGGCCCCCAACACCGCCTCGATTTCACCGAGCTCGATGCGGTAGCCGCGGATCTTGACCTGCTCATCGGCGCGGCCGAAGTACTGCAGCTGCCCGTCAGCACCCCACCACACCAAATCCCCAGTGCGATACATCCGTATCCCCGGGGCTCCCGCCCCGCCGAACGGGCACGCCACAAACCGCGACGCCGTCAACCCGCCCCGGCGCCAATACCCCACCCCCACCCCGGCACCTGCCAGATACAACTCACCGACCACACCCGCCGGCACCGGCCGCAACCACTCGTCCAGCACAAAAAACGCCGCCCCGGCGGTCGGCGAACCGATCGGGGGTGCCCCCGACCCCGCTGTCAGCGGTGTGCTCTTGCAGGCCCACATCGTCGTCTCGGTCGGGCCGTACACGTTGACCATCACCCGGTCTGGCGCCCAACGATCCACCAGCTCGGGCGGGCAGGGTTCGGCGCCGATTACCAGCGCCGTCGATTGCAGGCCCTCGTTCGACAGCACCGCTGCGGCAGAAGGGGTTTGGGTGAGCACGGTGACCTGCTCGCTGACCAACAGTGCATGGAAGTCGTCCGCGGAACGTGCCACCGCATCGGGCACCACCACCAACCGCCCGCCGTGCAGCAGCGCACCCCAGATCTCCCATACCGAGAAATCGAAGGAATAGGAATGGAACTGCGTCCACACCTGTTCCGGCGTCAGCTCCACACCGATCTCCAGCGAGTCGAACAACTGAGTGACGTTGTGGTGCGTGACAGCCACCCCCTTGGGCACACCGGTAGTGCCCGAGGTGTAGATGATGTGCGCGATGTCATCGGGGGTCGGCCCCGGCAAACCCGTAGCCGGATAGCTGGGGATGCGGGCGTCCTCGACGTCGATGACCGCCAGATCGCACCCGTCCAGCCGCTCGGCCAGCCCGGCGGTCGTGATCGCGGCGATCGGCGCGGCATCGGCCAGCATGAACTCGATCCGCGCCGCCGGCAGTGCGGGGTCGATCGGCAGATACGCCGCCCCGGTTTTGAGCACCGCCAGGATCGCCACGATCGCCTCGGCGGAGCGGGTAAACAGCAGCGCCACACATTGACCCGGACCCGCCCCCTGGCTGGCCAACAGGTGCGCCAACCGGTTAGCCGCCTCCTCCACGTCGCGATAGGTCCACGCGTGCTCGCCGCACACCAACGCCACCGCTTCGGGTGTGCGGGCCACCTGCGCGGCAAACAGCACCGGAACAGATACCGCGGAGGGTGCGGACTGGGTCAACACCGCCCGGTTACCGATCTCATCCAGCCGGGCGTGCTCAGCCTCATCGAGCACATCCACCGACGACAACCGCCGCCACGGATCGGCGGTCAGCGCCACCAACACCCGCTGCAACCGCTCGATCAGCGCCTCGATGCTGGCCGCGTCGAACACATCGGTGCGAAACTCCACCGCTCCGCCGATCCCGGCGGGCTCACCGGCCTCGCTCCAGCGTTCCCTAAGGAAAACCACCAGATCCATCCGGGCGGTGTGAGTGTCCGCCGGCACCGGCGTGACCTGCACATCACCCAAACTCAGCCCGGCGGCAGGGTCGTCGTTGTCGTGCCCGGGGAAGTTCTGCCAGCCCAACATCACCTGGATCAGCGGATGATGGGTCAGCGATCGGGTGGGGTTGAGCCGATCCACCAGCACCTCAAAGGGCACGTCTTGGTTCTCAAAGGCGGCCAGGCTACGTGCTCGCACCTGTGCCAGCAGCTCGGCGCCGGTCGGATCCCCGGCCAGATCGACCCGCAACACCAAGGTGTTGACGAAAAAACCCACCAGCTCATCCAGCGCCGGGTCGCGCGCGCCCGGCGATCGGGAACCCCACCGCCACCTCGCTGCTGGCGCTCAGCCCAGACAACAGCACCGCCAGGGCGGCCTGCACCACCATGAAGCTGGTCGCGTTGTGCTCACGAGCCACCTCGCGCACCCGCTGCTGCACCTCGGCCGGCCAGTCCACCGCCACACTGGCCCCGCGGTAATCCGCCACCGCCGGATAGGGCCGATCGGTAGGCAACACCAGCCGCTCGGGCATCCCGGCCAGGGCCTGCTCCCAGTAGGCCAGCTGCGCGGCGATCGGGCTGCCGCTGTCGTCGAGATCACCGAACTGCGCGCGCTGCCACAGCGTGTAATCCACGTACTGCACCGGCAACGGCGCCCACCCCGGAGCCCGCCCCGCACACCGGCTGGCATACGCCTCGCCCAGATCACCCACCAGTGGAACCAGTGACCACCCGTCAAAAGCGATATGGTGCGCCACGGCCACCAGCACATGTTCGTCATCGGAGACGCGGAAAAGCCGTGCCCGCAAAGGGATCTCGGCGGCCAGGTCGAAACTGTGACGCGCCACCGCCCCGATGGCCTCACCCAGGCGGTCGGCCGGCCATCCGCTGGCATCAACGACCTGCCACCCGAACTCGGCCCGGTCGGGAGGCACCACCAGCTGCCGCGGTATCCCCTCGGGCGCGACGAACAGCGTGCGCAGACTCTCATGGCGGCCCACCACATCGGCCAGCGCCGCACCCAGCGCCTCGACATCCAGCGCCCCGCTGATCCGAAACGCGGTCGGCATGTTGTAGGTGGCAACCGCGCCCTCGAACCGGTTGAGGAACCACAACCGGCTCTGGGCAAACGACAACGGAACCACCTCCGGCCGCTCAACCGGCACCAACGGCGGCAGCGCACCCGAACCCTCATCGATACGGGGCGCCAACTGGGCAACCGTGGGCGCGTCGAACAAGGCTCGCACCGCAAGGTCCGGCATCCAGGGCGGCGTTGATCGCGACGATCACCCGCATCGCCAATAGCGAATCCCCACCCAGCTCGAAAAACGAGTCATCCACCCCGACCCGCTCGAGCCCGAGTACCCGGGCGTAGATGCCGGCCAGGATCTCCTCGACCGCACCCGCCGGGGCGCGGTAACGATCACCACCCTGGTACTCGGGTGCCGGCAGGGCGCGGATGTCGAGCTTGCCGTTGGGTGTCAACGGCAGCGCTTCCATCACCACCACCGCGGCCGGCACCATGTAGGCCGGCAGCCGCTCGGCCAGCGCGGTCCGCATTTCGCCCGGATCGACTGTCCCGGTAACCGATTCGGTGACGTAGCTGACCAGACGTTTGTCGCCGGGGCGATCCTCGCGGGCGATCACCGCCGCCTGGTCGACCCCGTCCAGCCCGGCCAGCGCCGCCTGCAATCTCGCCGAGCTCGATGCGGTAGCCGCGGATCTTGACCTGCTCATCAGCACGCCCGAAGTACTGCAGCTGCCCGTCAGCGCCCCAACACACCAAATCCCCGGTGCGATACATCCGCATCCCCGACGCCCCCGGGCCACCGAACGGACACGCCACAAACCGCGACCCCGTCAACCCCGGCCGGCTCAGATACCCAACCCCCACCCCGGCACCGGCCACATAGAGCTCACCGACCACCCCGGGCGGCACCGGCCGCAACCAGCCGTCCAGCACAAACAACGCCGCCCCCGACACCGGCGAACCGATCGGCGGCGCCCCCGACCCCGCTGCCAACGGCGCACTGATCGCCACACACATCGTGGTCTCGGTCGGGCCGTAGGCGTTGATCACCACCCGCCCAGACGCCCACCGATCCACCACCTCGGCCGGGCAGGCCTCACCGACCACCACCAACGCCGCCGCATCCAACCCCTCAGGCGAGAGCGCGGCCACCGCAGACGGGGTCTGGGTCAACACATTGACCTGTTCGGCAACCAGCACGGCGTGGAAGTCATCTGGTGAGGCCGCCACCTCCTCGGGCACCACCACCACGCGCCCGCCACGCAACAGGGCACCGAAGATCTCCCACACCGAGACGTCAAAGGCCAAGGAATGACACAACGGCCAGACACCTGCGCGCGGCAGGCCGGCATCCAGTGTTGCCAGCAGCTGGGTGACGTTGTGGTGAGTGATGGCCACCCCCTTGGGGACACCGGTCGTGCCCGAGGTGTAAATGACATATGCAAGGTCATCGGGGGCCGGCGCCGGCAATGCGATGCTGGGCTGGCCGTCCACGGCCGGGCCTTCAATATCCGCGACATCGATGACCGCCAGGTCGCACCCGTGCAGCCGATCGGCCAACCCGGCGGTGGTGATCGCCGCGATCGGTGCGGCATCACCAACCATGAACCCGATCCGGGCCGCCGGCGCCGCCGGGTCGATCGGCATATAAGCCGCGCCAGTTTTCAGCACCGCCATCATCGCCACGACCGCCTCGGCAGAGCGGGACAACAGCAGCGCCACACACTGCCCCGGACCCACCCCGTGAGTGGCCAACAGGTGCGCCAACCGGTTAGCGGCCTCCTCGACCTCGCGGTAGGTCCACGAACGCTCCCCCGCGCTGATCGCCACCGCCTCGGGAGCGCGCGCCACCTGCTCGGCGAACAACACCGGAATCGACACCGGCGCGTTCGCGGGCCGGGTCAACACCGCCCGATTCCCCCACCCATCCAGCAGAGCGTGCTCACCGGCATCCAGCACATCCATCGACGACAACCGCCGCGCCGGGTCGGCAGTCATCGCCACCAACACCCGCTCCAACCGAGCCGCTAAATCCGAGACGTCAAAATTCGAAAACGGCCCTCCAGCGCCCGCTGTGCCCAGAAAGAGCTGGTCACCGAGACCAGAGAAGATCAACCCAAAGCCGCCCACGAGGCCGGAATTGGTATAGGACGCCGATGCCGCGACACCACCGAAGTCCAGAGTAAATAGAGACGGGACGAAATTAACGCTCACCCTCTCGGCTCGCTGCCCTGGGCCGCGGGCTTTGCGCTCCAGAGCGTGCACCGGAAACCTCTGATGCTGCACCGCTTCCCGGATTCGCGCGTCCACATAGTCACAAAAACCGGCAACCGTAGATCCCGGCGAAGGCCTCAACACCAGTGGCACAAACCCGGCAACCATCCCGGGAAGCGTCTTTAACTCCAGACGTACTCGCCTGCTGACCGGGAAGTCGAGCACCACCTCCGAGCCCTCAGCGCACCATCCACGCACCAAAAGCGCGCACGCGGCGGTGATGACCGATGATTGAGGCACATTCCACAGTCGGGACAACTCATCAACTCTGCGAAGCACGCCAGGGTCCAATGGAACCGGCGCGGACGGCCACGGGTCACGCTCACCCGCGGCTTGAGACAACCGATAATCCAGTCCGCTTTCCGCGGGAAGGTTATTAGTCCAATAGTCCTGATCTTCCAGATAATCGATGGACGCTTCGTATTCCAACTCGCAGTCAACCAAGTCCTGCAACGAACCGAAGAACGCAGGAGGGATGGGTTCCCCGGAAACAATGGCAGAGTAGACAGCTGCAATCCGATGGCCAACCAGCCCAATGCCGGATGCGTCTACGACGATGTGGTGGCCGCACCCGAAAAAGTAGAATTCATCGAGGCGCGTCCGAAATAATGCAAATCTGAACAGCGGGCCGGTGAATGGCATTGGCGTGCGTTGGATCGATGACGCTAACTCCTGGACTTCCTGCACGGCGTGGTCCGAGTCGGTCAGGTCATAGAAGTCCGGCTTGACATCCGGGTATTCGATCGCCCTTTGGAAAACCTGGCCATCCGCCCCGAAGCACACGGCCCTGACCGGTTCGGCCTCTTGTACCGCTCGGCGGATCGCCCACTCAAGGGCATCGCGTTGTACCGTGCCCTCGATTTTCACGAGAAGGCCAACCTGCCACGCCGCACCGGAGTGACCCGTTTCCTGGGCAAGCCATACGTCCAGCTGTCCGCGCGTCAGCGGAATTGACCGGTCATCAAGCTCCATCCGGCCGCCCCCCATCCTGACGGTGTAATGGCGCCAGCTTTTCGCACAACAGCCCCGCCAACCCGCGAACGGTCATGCTGGTGATGTCGGTGGACGTGATGCGTATCCCCGTTTCGGTCTCGATGCGGGTACGTAGTTCGAGGGCACCCAGCGAGTCCAGGCCGTATCCGGAGAGCGCCCGGTCGGGATCGACACTGCGACGCAGGATCAGGCTGATTTGATCGGAGATCAGGCGCCGCAGCAGGGTGGGCCACTCGTCTGGGGGCAGCCCGCTGAGTTCGGCACGCAATGTGCTTGTGCCCGTTTGGTTTTGGCCGGTGGAGCGGAACGCTTCGGCGAAGGGGCTGCGTTGGGCGAAGGCGGTCAACCACGGTGCGCCCGTGAATGGTGTATATCCGGTGCAGGCGCGGTCGTGGCGCAGCAGCGCTTCGAACGCATAGGCGCCGTCGTCAGCAGCGATAGCAACGCCTGCACCCTCCGCGAAGGCGGTGGCGCGCCCGATTTGGGACCAGGCACCCCACGCGATCGCGGTGGCCGGCAGGCCCTGCGCCCGGCGCCACAGGGTGAAGGCTTCCAGCCAACTGTTGGCCGCGGCGTAGGCACCCTGACCGGGCGAGCCCACCAATGCGGCCGCTGAGGAGAACGAGCAGAACCAGTCCAACGGCTGGTCGGCTTCCGTCTCGTGCAGGGCCCTCTGTAAGTTCCACGCGCCGTCAACTTTCGGCGCCCAGTCACGCTCGAGCAGCTCGTCGGTGATGTTGGTCAGCGTCGCATCCTCGACCACCGCGGCCGCATGCAGCACACCGCGCACCGGGAGCCCGGTGGCGGTCGCTGTGGCCACCAACCGCTGCGCGGTGCCGGGTTCGGCGATGTCGCCGCACTCCACCACGACGTCGGCACCAATCGCGCGGATACGCTCGATCGTCTCCAGCACCTCGGAAGTTGGCTGCGCGCGCGAAGACAGCACGATACGCCCACAGCCGCCCCCGGAAGCTGGAGAAGCCATCTTCTCGGCCAAAAACAGCCCCAGGCCCCCCAGCCCGCCGGTGACGATATAGGCACCGTCGCCGCGGAAAACCCGGGCGTGTGCCGGCGGCACCACCACGCGGGCGCGGCCGGAGTGCGGGACGTCGAGCACGAGCTTGCCGGTGTGCTGAGCGCCGCTCATTAGCCGAATGGCGGTGACGGCGTCGGCCAGCGGGTAGTGCGTACTCTCCGGAATCGGCAGCGAGCCGTCCGCGACCAGCTGATACACCGTCTTCAACAAGTCTCGGAGCCGATCGGGATCGGCGTAGGACAGCAGCCCTACGTCGACGCCGTAGAACGCGAGGTTGCGCCGGAACGGGAAGAGCCCCAACCGGGTGCCGCCGTAGATGTCGCGCTTGCCGATCTCGACGAATCGTCCACCGAAGGCCAGCAGCCCCAGGCCCGCGCGCTGGGCCGGGCCGGTCACCGAGTTGAGCACGATGTCCACGCCGGACCCCTCGGTGTCGCGGCGTATCAGATCGGCGAAGTCGAGGCTTCGCGAGTCGTAAACATGCTCAATACCCAAGTCGCGCAACAATTGCCGACGCTGCTCGCTGCCCGCGGTGGCGAAGATCTCCGCACCCGCCGCCCGGGCGATGGCGATCGCCGCCTGCCCCACCCCACCGGTCGCGGAATGGATCAACACCCGATCACCGGCGTTGATGCCGGCCAGCTCGTGTAAACCGTGGTAGGCGGTGACGTGCGCGGTGGTCACCGCGGCCGCCTGCCCGGCGGTCAAGCCGGCCGGCAGGGTGACGGCCAGGCGCGCGTCGCAGGTGAGGAACGTGCCCCAACAGCCGTCGGCGCACAAACCCCCGACGTGATCGCCCACCTTGTGGTCGATCACGCCTGGCCCGACGGCGGTCACCACCCCGGCGAAATCGGTGCCCAGCTGCGGCAACCGTCCCTCGAAGGCGGGGTAACGGCCGAATGCGACCAGCACGTCGGCGAAGTTAATGCTGGACGCGCTGACCGCGACCTCGATCTGCCCCAACCCCGGCGCAACCCGATCGCAGGCAACAAGTTCCAGGGTTTCCAGATCACTGGGCGTGCGGATCTGCAGACGCATCCCGTCGCGCTCATGGTCCACCACCGTGGTTCGCCGTTCCTCAGGCCGCAGCGGAGCGGGGGACAACCGCGCCGCATACCACGCGCCGTTTCGCCAGGCGGTCTCGTCTTCGTCAGACTCGCCCAGCAGTTGCCGCGCCAGCTGCTCGGCAGCGGTGGCTTCGTCCACATCGATCTGGGTGGCGCGCAAATGCGGATGCTCGGTGCCGATCACCCGCATCAAACCCCGCAGCCCGGCCTGCTCCAGATTGGCCACGTCACCGGCCGCTACGGTCTGGGCGTTGCGCGTGATGACGTATAGGCGCGGGAGCTCGCCAGGGATCTCTGGCAATTCGCGAATGATACGTACCAGGTGCTGCACATACTCGCGGCCCAACAGCGGGGTGCGGTCGTCGGCGTCACCGTTCTTCGGTCCGGTGAGGATCACGACACCGGCGAAGCCATCGGCACGCAGATGTTTTCCAAGCTGTTCCGCGTTCGAGGTGTCATCCGCGTGCTGTGGCCAGCGCATGGCGGTGCAGTGCGCGCCGTGGTTTTGCAGCGCGCCGGTCAACGTCCTGGCCAGCGCATCCGCGGTCGCGGTGGTGCTGACCAGCAGCCAGCTTCCGGCGTCGGCGTATTCCTCCTCGGGCAATTCTCGTTGCCGCCATTCGATGGTCAGCAGCCGCTCGGCCAGCACCCGTTCGTCGCGGCCGCTCCCGGATGCTCCAGTGCCTAATCGCAGCCCCTGCACCCTCAGCAGGACTGTCCCGTGCTGGTCGAGCACGTCGAGGTCGGCCTCGATTCCGCAAGCATCGACTCTCGTCGCCCGTGTGTAGCAGTAGTGGGCGCTGCGGGCAGAACCGTAGGCGCGTAGCCGCCGGACACCCAGCGGCAACCCCCGCACGCCTTCGCCCAGGGCCTGGACTTCCTGACTAGCCCCAACCGTCTGAAAACAGGCATCCAGCAGTGCCGGGTGCACCCCGTAGGCACCTTGTTGCGAGCGGATTTGGCCGGGTAACGCGACCTCGGCCAGCACGGTGCTGGTCGTGGCCTCACCTTTCCATTCAGCAATGTGCACGGCCGTCAGACCGGTGAACGCCGGACCGTACTGAACACCACGCTGGTCCAGGCCCTTGCGCACCTCGGCGCCGTCTTCGCAACACGGATGAGCGGTGACCAGCGCGGACACGTCGTAAGCAGGTGGCTGCTGATCCTCTGCAGCATGTAGTACTGCGCTAGCCTGCCGCGCCTGTTCGCCCCCCTGATTCGTCTCGACGATGAAGTCGAGGACGCCCGCCGACGACAACGACGCCGAGGCGCCGACCGTGGTCTGCTCATCGAGCAGCAGCGCCTGCTCGAAGCGGATGTCACGGACCTCAGAAGCCTCGCCAAGGACCGCGCGAGCCGCGGCTAGCGCCATCTCGCAGTAAGCCGCCGCAGGAAGCACAGCCACCTCGTGGATGCGGTGTTCAGCGAGCCAGGGCTGAGCGGAGGTGCCGACCTCGGCTTCCCACACGTGGCGCTCCGGTTCCTCCTGCAAGCGCACATGCGGGCCCAACAGCGGATGCACAGAAATGGTGCAACCACCAGGGGTGGGAGATTCCAGATCGGCGCGGCTCAACAGCAGCCGACGATGCGTCCAGGTCGGCAGCGGCGCGTCCACCAGCCGCCCATTCGGGTAGAGCGCGGCGAAGTCGACCGCGGCGCCCGCGCTGTATAGATCGGCCAGCAGGCACCGGAGCCCGCGCGGCAGCTCTTGTTCCCGGCGCATACCGGCCAGAGCGGCCAGCGGCATGTCGAGGCTGCGGGCGGTCTTCTCGACCGCATGCGTGAGCAGGGGGTGGGGTGCCAGCTCGGCGAAGACCCGGTAGCCGTCCTCCGAAGCGGCCCGCACCGCAGCGGCGAACCTCACCATGCGCCGCAGATTGTCCACCCAATACCTGTTGTCGCACATCGGCTGCTCGCGCGGATCGAACAGCGTCGACGAGTAGAAGGGAACTTCCGGTGTCATCGGGTTGAGCTCCGCCAGGACGTCGGTCAGCTCATCGAGGATCGGATCGACTTGAGGCGAATGCGATGCGACGTCGACGGCGATCTCGCGGGCCAGCACATCACGCTGCTCCCACGCCGCCACCAGCTCGCGCACCGTCTCGGTGGCTCCGCCGATCACCGTGGATTCCGGGGAGGTCACCACCGCCACCACGACATCCGTTACGCCGCGCAACGCCAACTCCGAAAGCACTTGCTTGGCAGGCAATTCCACCGACGCCATCGCCCCGGAACCGGCGATGCGCGACATCAGCCGCGAGCGCCGGCAAATGACGCGTACCCCGTCGTCCAGCGACAGCGCACCCGCGACCACAGCCGCGGCGACCTCACCCAGCGAATGCCCGATAACCGCGCCCGGGCGCACCCCATACGAACGCATGGTGGCCGCCAGCGCAACCTGCATGGTGAACAACGTCGGCTGGATCCGGTCGATACCGGTCACGACCTGCGGCGCGGCCATCATCTCAGTGACCGAGAACCCGGACTCGCGGGCGATCAGAGGTTCGGCTTGCGCGACAGTGGCCGCAAACACCGGTTCGGTGGCGAGCAAGTCTGCGCCCATCGCCGCCCACTGCGAACCCTGCCCGGAGAACACCCAGACTGGACCCCGATCATCGCGCCCGACCGCAGCCTGATGCGGAGTATCGCCCTCGGTAACCTCGCGCAACGCCTCAGTGAGCTCCGGCAGGCTGCCCGCGATGACGGCGGTGCGTACCGGGCGGCCTGTACGCCGACGCGCCAGGGTGTAGGCCAGATCCGGCAACACCACGTCATCATGGGCTGTCACCCAGTCGGCCAGCCGGCCGGCGGTGCGGCGCAGTTCGTCGGCCGAGGTGGACGACAACGGGAACAGCAGTGGTGCCGCCATCGAGGATTCGGCCGATGTGGCTGAGATGTCCTCGGGCGCAGCGGCTTCGGGAGCCTGTTCCGGCGCTTGTTCCAAGATGGCATGCACGTTGGTTCCCGACAGCCCGTACGACGACACCGCCGCCCGCCGGAGATGGTGGCCGTTGGTGGGCCACGGGGTGATCTCTTGTGGCACAAAGAGTTTGGTGTCGATCCGGGCCATCTCATCGGGCAGCCGGCTGAAGTGCAGATTCTGGGGAACCACACCGTGCTGCAGGGCCAGGATCGCCTTCATCAGCCCCAGTGCTCCGGCGGCAGACTGGGCATGCCCGAAATTGGTTTTCACCGTGGCCAGCGCGCAGGGGCCCTCGATGCCGTAAACGTTGGCCAGGCTGGCGTATTCGATGGGATCCCCGACCGGGGTGCCGGGGCCGTGCGCCTCCACCATGCCGACGCTGCAGGCGTCGACGCCCGCAGTGGCTAACGCCGCCCGATACACCGCGGTCTGCGCTGTCACCGATGGTGTGGCGATATTCACGGTGTGGCCGTCCTGGTTGGCGGCGGTGCCGCGGATCAGGGCCAGAATCCGATCACCATCCCGTAGCGCATCCGGTAACCGTTTGAGCAACACCACGACGCAGCCCTCGCCGACCACGAAGCCGTCCGCCGCGACGTCGAAGGCGTGACAGCGTCCAGTGGGAGACAGCATGCCCTCCGCCGACCCCGCGACAAACTTCCGCGGGTCCAAAGCCACCGCGGCGCCGCCCGCGAGCGCCAGATCGCTTTCACCGTCGATCAGGCTGCGACAGGCCAGGTGCACTGCGGTCAGGCCAGAAGAACATGCGGTGTCCACCGTGAGCGCGGGGCCGTGAACCCCCAGCGCGTAAGCGACCCGCCCGGACGCCAAGCTGAAGCTGCTGCCGATAAAGCCATACGGCCTCTCTACGGCGTGAGCATCGGCGGCCAGCAGTTGATAGTCGCCGTGCGTCAATCCCACGAACACCCCGGTCAGCGAGTCGGCCATCGTCTCCCGAGTCAGTCCGGCATGCTCCATGGCCTCCCAGGAGGTTTCCAGCAACAACCGGTGCTGCGGGTCGAGGGCGATGGCCTCGCGCTCGCCGATCCCGAAGAACTCGCAATCGAAGCCGGCGACGTCATCGAGGAACGCACCCCACTTCGACACCGATCGACCCGGCACCCCCGGCTGGGGATCGTAGTACTCGTCGGCGTCCCACCGGTCGGGTGGAATCTCGGTGACCAGGTCATCGCCGCGCAGCAGCGCCTCCCACAGCTGCTCCGGAGAGTCGATACCTCCGGGAAGCCGGCAGGCCATTCCGATGACCCCAATGGAAGTGACACCCGCTTTATCCACGCCGCTGGCCCCCTTCTCATCCGGTGGTTCCGTAAGCCTGTTTGAGTTCGATTTGCTTGTTGGGAACGTGATGCCCCTGGGCAATCCGACGAGTGATGTGAAAGGCCGAACCATCGGCCGTGCTCTCGAGTCTCAGGAAGGGATCGAGCTGCCGTTCCGCTGCGGAGTGATCCGTGGGCTGCGCAAGCCATATGCCTTGGTGTTCAAGAGTCAGCGGAAGCGAGCGGCTACCTAGCTCCATCCGACCATCCCAACCACACGGTTTACCTACCAGAAGCCCGACCCCGCGGCGTTTGCTTAACCTAGATGTCGTCGGCGTGGTCGTATAGATCGCCGGCCGCGCTCCCGGCGGGAACGTCTTCCGTCGAGCTCGCATTTCCGCCCAACTGCTGGCTCAGGCTTTGCACCGACGGCGCGTCGAAGAGCGTGGTTACCGCCAGGCGAGTGCCCAGGGCGGTGTTGATCGCGGCAATGGCTCGCATGGCGGCCAGCGAGTCACCGCCCAGCTCGAAGAACGACTCGTCGAGCCCGAGGCAGTCCACTGTCAGGACCTGAGCGTAAATGTCAATCAGGATCTGCTCCACCAAACTCGCCGGTGTGCTCCGGACGCTGTGCGGGCCGCCGTTGCCCGGGTGATCGGGTGCCACCACGCTGCTACCCCACCAGTCCAAGCGGGTGAGCTCAGTACCGTTATGCAGGTCGATCGACGACAACGGCTGCGTCGGATCCGCTGTCATGGCCGTCAATACACGTTTGAACCGCTCGATCAGTGTTTCGATGCCGGCCGCGCCGAAGACGTCTGCGCGATACTGCACGCGAATGTCCAGTTCATTGCCCGGCACGGCTTGAATCGCAAGCGGGTAGTGATAGTAGTCGCGGTTAGTGAGCTGGGTGACGGCCAACCCGTCGACGCCGGACAACGCGGTGACGTCGGCTGGGTAGTTTTCGTAGACGAAAACGGTGTCGAACAGCTGGTTCTGACCGGTGACCCGGTGAATCTCGTTGAGCGCCAGGTGCTGGTGCTCGAGGGTTCGGCTGTACGCGTTTTGCAATTGGCTGAGCAGATCCGCGGTGGTGGTTGCCGCCGTGATGCTCGCCCGTACCGGCACGGTGTTGATCAGTAGGCCGACCATCGCGTCCACGCCGGTTACCTCGGCCGGCCGCCCCGAGACCACGGAGCCGAACGCGACGTCACGCTGACCGGTCAGCGACATCAGCAGCTGCGCGAACGCACCCTGCAACACGGTGCTGACGGTCGTGTGACATGAACGCGCCAGCTCGTTGACGGCCCGGGTGGTCTGCTCGGAAAGCAAGAACGAGGCAACTTCACGTGGCCCCGGTCCGAGCCGGCCCGGCGGTCCAACCAAGGTGGGGGTGTCAAAACCGGCCAATACCTCACGCCAGGCCGCGCGGTCGGCCTCGCGATCCCGACCGGCCAGCCAGCTGACAAACCGGCGATACGGGACTGGCGCGGGCAACCACTGACCGTAATAACTGGCGAACAAATCCCCCAGCAGCACCGGCAACGACCAACCGTCGAGCACGATGTGGTGATTCGTCAGCACAACCCGGTGCTGATCTTCCGCGGTGCGGAGGACCGCAACCCGGAAAGCCGTTCGCTCGGCCAGGTCGCAGACGGCGGCGCGCTCGGCGGCGCACAGCTGCTCGATCTGCTCATCGACGTTCAGACCGGCTCCGGTGAGGTCTACGTAATGCCAGGGCACTTCGGCATTGGCCGGGATGACCTGCACCGGGTCGTCGAACTGTCCGCAAAAGCGGGCCGCCAGGTTGGGATATCGGGCCACCACCGTGTGCACTGCGTCGCGCAGACGGTGCTGATCGAGCCGACCGCTCAACGTGATATCCAGCTGCACGGCGTACACATCGTCGCCGCAGCTGTGCGCGATACCCGCGTGAAACAGCAGCCCATGTTGCAACGGAGTCAATGGCAGAACATCGGCGACCTGATGTTTCCGGCATAGTTCGTCGATCTGCTGCTGATCCAGCCGGGCAGGCGCGATATCCGACGGGGTCAACCCACCACCGCCGCCGCGCACATGTGCGCAAATGCCGGCCAGGGCGTCGAACCACAACCGGCTCAGTCGGCTGACCTGCCCGTGATCCAAGGCCGAGGGCGCCCACGTCCAGCCGGCGCGCAGGTGTGGGCCGGTGTTGGTGTCCACGGTGCCGGCGTTGAGCTCGACCGTGTGCATCAACGGCATCGGTATTGCCGCTGCAACGCCGGCAGCCGATCCGCCATCTTCACGGATCTCCCAGATATCACCGGATGCTTCGTCACCCGTCGCGCCCAGGCGCCCAAGGTAGTTGAACCCGATCGGCGGATCGGCCCCGGCCAAATCGACATCGTCGTTGAGGTAGCGCAGCACACCGTAGGTCAACCCGTCCGGTAGCGCCCGGAGCTGCTCTTTGGCGTCCTTGACGATCGCCCCCAGGCCCGCCTCACCGGCCACCACCTGGGACCAGGGCAGTCCACCGACCGACCCCCCTAGGTTCAAAGCCACCGGATACTTGGTGGTGAACCACCCCACGGTGCGCGACAAGTCGATATCGGAACTCAGTTCTTCCTGACGCCCGTGACCCTCGACGTCAATCACGATCGGCGCATCAGCGGTGCCAACGAATTCGGCCACGGCCAACCCGAATGCGATCAGCAAGATCTCGTGGATCCCGGCGTGAAATGCTGCCGGCACCTCGCCGAGCAGCATCCGGGTCGTGTCGGTATCCAGCTCCACCGAGAGGCTCCCGGCGCTGGCGTAGGTATCCGCCGCAGGTTGCACCGCCGGGAGTGCCGCGGGCACCGTCGCGATCTGCCGCCACACCTCCGCCTGCTCCACCACATCCGGCTGGTGCGCATGGTCGGCCAGCAGCGATGCCCACTGGGCAAACGACGTCCTCGGCGCTGGCAAACTCGCTGGCTGCCCGCCGCGATGGTGGGCCCAGGCAAGGTTGAGGTCCTCCAACAAGATTCGCCACGACACGCCATCAACAGCCAAGTGATGGACGATCAGCAGCAACTGACCCGTTGGGGCCGCCCACACCGCGCTCAGCATCAGCCCGGCCGCAGGATTCAACCGCGATCGCGCCTCGACCACCACCTCGTCGGACAACACATCGACGATATGCAGGCAAGCGCCGGCATCCACCGACCCGGCCTCCGGCACCGTCAAGGACCAGCCGCCGGCGCCGCCGGGCCCGTGGATGTCGACCCGCAGTCGCAACATGGCATGCCGATCCAGCAAGGCCTGCAACACCGCCACCACGTCGGCCTCGCTCACCCCAATCGGAGCCTGCACCAACACCGTCTGGTTGAACTGATCTACCGGGCCCCCGGCGCTTTCCACGCTTTGCAGCCATCGCATGATCGGGGTCGCCAGCACTGATCCGACACCCTCGTCGATCACCTCGGCGTCCGGGCCGGCCACCAAGGCCACCCGGGCCAGTCCGGCCACGGTCTGCTCGACGAAGATGTCGCGCGGTCGACACACCACCCCGGCGGCCCGTGCGCGGGCCACCACCTGCATGGACAAAATGCTGTCGCCGCCCAGCTCGAAGAACGACTCCTCGACGCCGACGCGCTCCAGGCCGAGCACCTGGGCGTAGATGCCGGCCAGCAGCTCTTCGACCTCGTTGGCCGGGGCGCGGTAGTGGTCGCCGTCCTGATAGTCGGGTGCCGGCAGGGCGCGGGTGTCGAGTTTGCCGTTGACCGTCAATGGCAACGCGGCCAACACCACGATCGCGGCGGGCACCATGTACGACGGCAGCCGCTCGGCCAGTGCCGCACGCGCCACACCCGGATCCGCGGTGCCCGTCACGTAGCCAACCAGGCGCTTGTCGCCGGGGCGGTCCTCGCGAGCGATCACCACCGCCTGAGTGACACCGTCGAGCTCACTGAGGGCCGCCTGGATTTCGCCGAGCTCGATGCGATACCCGCGGATCTTGACCTGCTCATCAGCACGACCCATGTAGCGCAACTGACCGTCGGCACCCCACGCCATCAGGTCCCCGGTGCGGTACATGCGTGCGCCAGGCTCCCCGAACGGACACGCCACAAACCGCGTCGCACTCAACCCCGCCCGACCGATATAGCCGTCGGCCACCCCGGCGCCGGCTACATACAACTCGCCGACCACACCCGGTGGCACCGGCCGCAATGATGTGTCGAGTACGAAGAAACCGAGATGGGCCAACGGCAGCCCGATCGGGCTGACGACGCTGTCCACGTCCGCGGCGACGATCTCCCGGATTGAGGCGTGCACCGTCGTTTCGGTGATGCCGTACATGTTGATCAGTCGCGGCAGGTCCGGGTGACGCTGCAGCCAGCTTCGCAGCCGCTGGGGTTCCAGCGCTTCCCCGCCGAACACGACAGCCTCAAGCGCCATTTGCGGGCCCGGCTGGGGCTGCAACGGGGGCTGCAACGCATCGGCGGCCTGCAGCGCGTAGAACGCCGACGGCGTCTGGCTTAAGACACTGACTTGTTCGTCAATCAGCAAGGCGTGCAGGTCTTCTGGAGAGCGGACCACCGCATCGGGCACCACGACCACCCGCCCGCCGTAGAGCAGCGCGCCCCAGATCTCCCACACCGAGAAGTCGAACGCCAACGAATGGCACTGCGACCACACTTGCCCCGCCAACCCCATGTCGGCGTCCAGCGTCTCCAGCAGCCGCGTCACGTTGCGATGCGGAATCGCCACACCCTTGGGGGTCCCGGTGGTGCCCGAGGTGTAGATGATGTACGCGACGTCATCGGGGGCCGGCCCCGGCAGCGCGGCGCTGGGCTGCTGGTTATCGACCGGCCGATCGTCGATGGCACCCACGTCAATAATCAGCAGGTCGTGCCCATCCAACCGCGAGCGCAATTCAGTGGTCGTGACCGCCGCGACCGGCGCGGCATCGTTGAGCACGAACTGCATCCGCGCCGCCGGCACCGCTGGATCGATCGGCACGTAGGCTGCCCCGGTCTTCACCACCGCGAGCATCGCCACGATCGCCTCGCCCGTGCGCGGCAACAACAACGCCACCCGCTGCCCCGCACCGACACCCCGAGCAGCCAGCACGTGCGCTAACCGGGTGGCGGCTTCGTCCAGCTCCCGATAGGTCCTCGAGCGGCCCTCGAAGGTGACCGCCAGCGCATCAGGTGTGCGGTCCGCCTGCGTGGCGAACAAACCCGAAATCGACACCGCGCTCACGGGCTGGGCCAACCCCGCCCGATTACCCCACTCCTCCAGCTGTGCGTGCTCACCTTGATCCAGCACGTCAATCGACGACAAGCGCCGCCCCGGGTCGGCGGTCATCGCCATCAGCACCCGCTCGAACCGCTCGATCAGCGCTTCGATGCTGGTGGGGTCGAACACGTCGGTACGGAATTCCACAGCCCCGCCGATTCCGGCGGGCTCACCCGCCTCGTCCCAGCGGTCGGCCAGGGTAAACGTCAGGTCCGAGCGGGCGGTGTGGGTGTCCACCGGGAGCGGCGTGACCTGCAGATCGCCCAGCGTCAAACCGCCGGCGTCGCTGTCCTGCCAGCCGAAGTTCTGCCAGGCCAGCAACACCTGCACCAGCGGGTGATGAGTCAGGCTTCGGGTCGGCTTGAGCTTGTCCACCAGCACCTCGAACGGCACGTCTTGGTGCTCGTAGGCCGCGAGGCTGCGCCGGCGCACCTGGGCCAGCAGCTCGGCGACGGTGGGATCACCGGACAGGTCGACGCGCAGCACCAAGGTGTTCACGAAGAAGCCGACCAGCTCGTCCAGCGCGGCGTCGCCGCGTCCGGCGATCGGGAATCCCACCGCCACGTCGCTGCTGGCACTGAGGCTGGATAGCAGCACGGCCATGGCGGTCTGCATCACCATGAAGTTGGTCGCGTGGTGCTCGTGAGCCACCTGGGCGACCCGCTGCTGCAGCTCGGCCGGCCATTCGATCAGCACCAGGTCGCCGCGGTAATCCGCGACGGGTGGATAGGGCCGATCGGTGGGCAGCTGCAGGTGCTCAGGCATGCCGGCGAGGGCGTCCTCCCAGTAGCCGAGCTGGGCGGCGATGGGACTGTCGCTATCGGCCAGATCCCCAAGCTGCGCGCGCTGCCACAGCGTGTAATCGGCGTACTGCACCGCCAGATCGGCCCAGCCGGGAGCTTGCCCGGCACAACGGCTGGCGTAGGCCACCCCGATATCGGTCACCAGCGGTGTGATCGACCAGCCGTCCGCGGCGATGTGGTGCACGACGGCCACCAGCACGTGCTCGTCGTCGGCTTCCCGACCAGAAATGCGGAAAAGCCTTGCCCGCATGGGGATTTCGCTTGACAAATCGAACGGGCGACTCGCCTCGGCGTCGATGGCCTCGCCCAGTTGGCTGTCCGACCAGCCGGTAGCGTCGGTGACCTGCCAGCCGAAGTCGGCTCGCTCGATGGGCATCACGTGCTGCTGCGGTATTCCCTCGACTGCCGGGAAGAGGGTGCGCAGGCTCTCCTGGCGCTCCACCACGTCGGCCACCGCCGCGCCCAACGCGTCCGCATCGAGGGGCCCGGATAGCCGCAACGCCACTGCCAGGTTGTAGATCGATGAGGGCCCCTGGAATTGGTCGATGAACCACAACCGGTTCTGGGCGAACGACAACGGAATCACCGCGGGCCGCTCAGCGGCGGTCAGCGGCTCGAGCCGCCGCCCTTCCCCACCGATACGGGGTGCCAACTGGGCGATGGTGGGTGCCTCGAACACAACGCGGACCGAAAGACCGGCGTCTAGGGCGGTGTTGATAGCGGCGATCAGGCGCATCGCCGACAGCGAGTCGCCACCCAGGTCGAAGAACGAGTCGTCCATGCCCACGCGCTCCACACCCAGCACGCGGGCGTAGATGCCGGCCAGGATCTCCTCGGTGAGCGTGGCCGGCGCGCGATACTGACCGGCGTCCTGGTACTCCGGTGCCGGCAGCGCCCGTTTGTCGAGTTTGCCGTTGACCGTTAACGGCAGCGCCTCGATCACCACCACGGCGGCGGGAACCATGTAGGCCGGCAGCCGGTCGACCAGTGTGGCGCGCGCCGCGGCCGGATCGGCGGTCCCGGTCATATACGCCACCAGGCGTGGATCACCGGGCCGGTCCTCGCGGGCGATGACCACCGCCTGGTCAACTCCGGGCAGCGCGGCCAGAACGGCCTGCACTTCCCCGGGCTCGATGCGGTACCCGCGGATCTTGACCTGTTCGTCGGCGCGGCCCAGGTATTGCAGCTGCCCGTCGGCGCGCCACCGCACCAGGTCCCCGGTGCGATACATGCGTGCGCCGGCACCGCCGGACGGGCACGCGACAAACCGTGACGCGGTCAATCCGGTCCGCCCGACGTATCCGACGCCCACACCGCGGCCAGCCACGTACAGCTCTCCGACCACACCGAACGGCACCGGCCGCAACCATGCGTCCAGGACGAACAGCGCGACGCTCGACGGCGGCGCACCGATGGGCACGCCATCGATTCCGACCGACAGCGGAGCGCTCATCGACGCGTACACCGTCGCCTCGGTGGGGCCGTAGGCGTTGATCACCACCCGGCCAGGCGCCCACTGATCGACCACCTCGCCCGGGCAGGCCTCACCGCCGAGCAGTACCGCGACCGACTCCAACCCCTGCGGGGACAGTGCGGCTACCGCCGACGGCGTTTGGGTGAGCACGTTGACGTGTTGGTTGACCAGCACGGCGTGGAAGTCATCGGGTGAGCGCACCACCGAATCGGGGATCACCACCAGCCGCGCCCCACCCAGCAACGCGGCCCAGATCTCCCACACCGAGAAGTCGAAAGCGTAGGAGTGGCATTGGGTCCACACCTGTGCCGCCGGCAGCTCCTCGGGTGTCGACTCTGCAAGATGGGCGAGGTTGCGGTGGGCGATGGCCACGCCTTTGGGAGTCCCGGTGGTGCCCGAGGTGTAGATCAGGTACGCAATGTCGTCGGGGGACGGTCCCGGTAACGCGGCGCCGCATTGAGTCTCAGCGGCAGCCTCGACATCACTGATGTCGATGACCGCTCCGCCGAAGGCATCCAGCCGCGAACGCAAGTCCGCCGTGGTGATGACGGCGGTCGGCGTCGCGTCATCGAGCATGAATTGCATCCGGGCGGCAGGCAGCGCTGGGTCGATCGCCAGGTACGCCGCCCCGGTTTTCAGTGCGGCCAGCATCACCACGACGGCCTGCGCTGAGCGCTCCAACAACAACGCCACCCGGGCACCCGGGCCGACGCCATGGCCAGACAGCAAGTGCGCGAACCGATTAGCGGCCTCATCGAGTTCCCGATACGTCATCGACTGGTCGCCGAAGTTCACCGCCACCGCATCCGGGGCTTGGGCCACCCGCGCGGCAAACAACTCCGGGACCGACACCGCGGCCGCTGCGGGCCGGGTCAATACCGCGCGGTTGCCCACCTGACCGAGCCGGGCGCGCTCGGCGAAATCGAGCACATCGATCGACGACAGTCGCCGAGCCGGATCGGCGGTCATGGCCACCAGTACCCGCCGTAACCGCTCGATCAGGGTTTGGATGCTGGCCGCGTCGAACACGTCGGTGCGGAATTCCACCCCCCCGCCGATCCCGGCGGGTTCACCGGCCTCGCTCCAGCGTTCGGCCAGCGAGAACGACAGGTCCAGACGGGCGGTGTGGGTGTCCAACCGCAGCGGCGTGATGTCCAGATCACCCAAGGTCAGACCAGCGACCGGATCACTGCTGTGCGTCCAGTTCTGCCAGGCCAACATCACCTGGACCAGCGGGTGCTGGGTCAGGCTGCGCACCGGGTTGAGCCGCTCCACGAGCACCTCGAAGGGCACGTCCTGGTGCTCGTAGGCGGCCAGGCTGCGCCCGCGGACCTGGCCCAGCAGCTCGGCGACGGTGGGGTCACCGGACAGATCGACCCGCAGCACCAGGGTGTTGACGAAAAAGCCGACCAGCTCGTCCAGCGCGGCATCGGTGCGCCCGGCGATCGGGAATCCCACCGCCACGTCGCTGCTGGCACTGAGGGTGGACAGCAGGACCGCCATGGCGGTCTGCATCACCATGAAGCTGGTCGCGTTGTGCTGGCGGGCTACTTGAGCGACCTGCTGCTGCAGTTCAGCCGGCCAGTGGATCGCCACAATGTCGCCGCGGTAATCCGTGACCGGCGGGTAGGGCCGGTCGGTGGGCAGTTGCAGGTGTTCGGGCATGCCCGCCAGCGCCTGTTCCCAGTAGCCGAGCTGTGCGGCGATGCGGCTGTCGCTATCGGCCAAATCCCCCAGCTGCGCACGCTGCCACAAGGTGTAATCGGCATACTGCACCGCCAGATCGGCCCAGCCGGGAGCCTGCCCCGCACACCGACTGGCGTAGGCGACCCCCAGGTCAGCCACCAGCGGGGTGATCGAGGTGCCGTCGGCGGCGATGTGGTGCACGACGGCCACCAGCACGTGTTCGTCGTCGGTGATGCGGAAAAGCGTTGCCCGCATGGGGATCTCGGTTGCCAGATCGAACGGGTGACGCGCTACGGCGTCGACGGCCTCGGCCAGCCGGCCTTCCTGCCAGCCGGTGGCGTCGGTGATCTGCCAGCCGAAGTCGGCCTGCTCAGCCGGCACCACCAGCTGTCGCGGTATGCCCTCGTGCGCAATGAACTGCGTGCGCAGGGTCTCCTGCCGGGCCACCACATCGGCCAGCGCCAGGCCCAATGCGTCGGGTTCCAACCGCCCGCGCAACCGCAGTCCCACCGCCATGTTGTAGATCGGTGAGGGGCCCTGGAATTGGTCGATGAACCACAACCGACTCTGGGCGAACGACAACGGAACCACCGGCGGCCGCTCACCGGCCGTTAGCGGCTCCCGCCCGCCCTCATCCCCACCGATACGGGACGCCAACTGGGCCACCGTCGGCGTCTCAAACACATTGCGCACCGAAAGGCCGGCATCCAGGCCGGTGTTGACCGCAGCGATCAGACGCATCGCCGACAGCGAGTCCCCACCCAGGTCGAAAAAGGATTCATCCACGCCGACGAGCCGCGGCGGCTCCACTCCGAGCACTTGGGCATAAATACCCGCCAGCAGCTCCTCCACCGCGTTGGCCGGCGCACGGTAGAGACTGCCGTCCTGATATTCGGGTGCCGGCAGGGCGCGGGTGTCGAGTTTGCCGTTGACCGTCAGCGGCAACGACGGCAACACCACGATCGCGGTCGGCACCATGTACGACGGCAGGCGCTCGGCCAACGCGACACGCGCGCCGGCCGTGTTGACGGTCCCGGTCACATACCCCACCAGGCGCTTGTCACCGGGGCGGTCCTCGCGAGCGATCACCACCGCCTGAGTGACACCCTCGACCTCGCTGAGCGCCGCCTGGATTTCGCCGAGCTCGATGCGATACCCGCGGATCTTGACCTGCTCGTCGGCACGACCCAGGTAGCGCAGCTGACCGTCGGTGCCCCACGCCATCAGGTCCCCGGTGCGGTACATGCGTGCGCCCGGGTCCCCGAACGGACACGCCACAAACCGCGTCGCGCTCAGCCCCGGGCGGCCCACGTAACCGTCGGCGACCCCGGCGCCGGCCACGTACAACTCCCCGACCACACCGATCGGCGCGGGCCGCAACCACCCGTCGAGCACAAAGAAACCCAGATGGGCCAGCGGCAGCCCGATCGGGCTGACCGCGCTATCCACATCGCCGGCCACGATCTCGCGAAACGACGCGTGCACCGTCGTCTCGGTGATGCCGTACATATTGATCAGCCGTGGCAAACCCGGGTGCTTGTCCAGCCACGTCCGGAGCCGCTGGGGTTCTAGCGCCTCGCCACCGAACACCACCGCTTCGAGCGTGAGCTCGGCTCCGTGCTCGGCTTGTGCCGCATCGGCAGCCTGCAGCGCATAGAACGCCGACGGCGTCTGGCTGAGGACAGTGACCCGTTCAGCCGCCAGAGTGGCGTGCAGGTCTTCTGGCGAGCGCACCACCGCATCGGGCACCACGACCACCCGCCCGCCGTAGAGCAGCGCGCCCCAGATCTCCCACACCGAGAAGTCGAACGCCAACGAATGGCACTGCGACCACACTTGGCCCGCCAACCCCATGTCAGCGTCCAACGTCTCCAACAGCCGCGTCACGTTGCGATGTGGAATCGCCACACCCTTGGGGGTCCCGGTTGTCCCCGAGGTGTAGATGAGGTACGCGATGTCGTCGGGGGCCGGCCCCAGCAATGCGCCGCTGGGCTGGTGGTCGAGAGGCTGCTGGTCTACGGCCCCCATGTCAAAGACCAGCAGATCGTGCCCGTTCAGCCGGTCGGCCAGCGCGGCAGTCGTGATCGCGGCGACCGGTGCGGCATCACCGAGAACGAATTGCATCCGCGTCGCCGGCACCGCCGGATCGATCGGCACGTAGGTCGCGCCGGTCTTGACCACCGCCAGCATCGCCACGATCGCCTGCGCCGAGCGCGGCAACAACAGCGCCGCTCGCTGCCCCGGGCCGACACCCCTTGCGGCCAAGAGTTGCGCCAACTGGATTGCCGCCTCGTCCAGCTCCCGGTACGTCATCGAGCGGCCCTCGAAGGTGACCGCCAGCGCATCGGGTGTGCGTTCCACCTGCGTGGCGAACAACGCCGCAATCGACACCGGCGTGCTGTCCGACCGTGCCAGCACAGCCCGATTGCCCCACCCGTCCAGGCGGCCGCGCTCATCGTCATCCAGCACATCCACCGACGACAACCGCCGGGTCGGATCCGCCGTCATCGCCACCAACACCCGCTCGAAGCGCTCGATCAGCGTTTCGATGCCGGCCAGATCGAACACGTCGGTATCGAATTCGACGCGAAGACCAAGTTCGCTGCCCGGCAAAGCCTGAATCGCGAGCGGGTAATGGTTGTATTCGCGGTGGGTGAACTCGGTGATGGCCAACCCGTCGGTGCCCGACAGCGCGGCGGTATCGAGCGGGTAGTTCTCGTACACGAAAAAGGTGTCGAACAGTTGGTCCAGGCCGGTGACGCGGTGGATCTCGCTGAGCGCCAGGTGCTGGTGCTCAAGGGTGTGGTTGTAGGCGTTTTGCAGCTGGTCAAGCAATTCGGCTGCGGTGGTGGCCGCTGTGATGCTCGCCCGCACCGGCAACGTGTTGATGAACAGCCCGATCATCGAGTCCGCACCGGCGACATCGGGCGGCCTGCCCGAGACTGTGGTGCCGAAGGCGACGTCATGCCGGCCGGTCAGCGACATCAGCAACTGCGCCCAGGCGCCCTGCAGCACCGTGCTGACGGTGGTGTGGCGCGCGCGGGCCAGCTCGCCAAGCGCCCGCGTGGTCTGCTCAGCGACTTTGAACGACGCGACGCCTCGCGGCCCCAGGCCCAAACGGTCCGACGGGCCGACCAATGTGGGGGTGTCAAAACCGGCCAGCACCTCACGCCACGCCGCCCGGGCGGCGTCAAGGTCACGACCGGTCAGCCAGGTAACAAACCTGCGGTACGACCCGGGCACAGGCAGCCGGTGCCCGTAATAGCTGGCGAATATCTCTCCCAGCAGGATCGGCAGCGACCACCCATCGAGCACGATGTGGTGATTGGTCAGCACTAACCGGTGCTGATCTTCTGCGGTCCCGATGAGGGCGGCCCGGAAGGCCGGCTGGTGAGCCAGGTCGCAGACCGCGGCGCGTTCGGCGGCGCACACCTGCTGGATTTGCCGGTCGAGGTCCGGGTCGCCACCGCTGAGGTCGACATACCCCCACGGCACCTCGGGGTCGGCCGGGATGATCTGCACCGGCACGTCAAACTTGCCGGAGAATCGGGCCGCGAGGTTGGGATGCCGGGTCACCACCGTGTGCACGGCATCACGCAGGCGGTCCCGATCCAGCCAACCGCTCAACGCGATATCCAGCTGCACCGCGTACACATCGTCGTTGCCCTGCGCGGTGCTGACGTGAAACAGAAGTCCTTGCTGCAAGGGCGTCAGCGGCAGGACGTCAGCTATCTGCATATTGCCGCTGAAGCTCGTCGATCTGCTGCTGGCTGAGGCCGGCGCCGATATCGGAGGGCGTCAGCCCACCCCCGCCGCCGCGCACATGGGCGCAGATACCGGCCAGGGCGTCAAACCACAACTGGCTCAGTTGGCTGACCTGCGCGTGATCTAGGGCAGAAGGTGCCCATTTCCAACCGGCGTGCAGGTACGGGCCGGCGTCGGTGTCCACTGTGCCGGCGTTGAGCTCGACGGTGTGCGCCAACCGCATGGGTAACCTCGCGCTGGCATCGATCAGCGCCAATCCGTCCTCGCAGACCCGCCACACGCCACCGGAAAACTCGGTCGCGCCGGTGCCCATGCGCCCCAAATAGTTGAACCCGATCGCCGGATCAGACCCGCCAAGATCCACATCGCTGTTCAGGTAACGCAGCACACCGTAGGTCAGACCGTCCGGCAGCGCCCGAAGCTGCTCCTTGGCCTCCTTGATGACCGCACCCAGCCCCGCGTCGCCGGCCACCACCTGAGCCCAGGACAGTCCCCCTACTTTCAACGCCACCGGGTATTTGGTGGTGAACCATCCCACCGTGCGCGACAAGTCGACTTGCGCGTCCGGGGAGCCCAGCTCCTCCTGGCGACCGTGGCCCTCCACATCGATCACAACCGGCGCGCCACCAGCGCCCACGAACTCCGCGCACGCCAGGGCGAACGCGATCAACAAGATGTCGTTGATCCCTGCGTGGAACGCCGTCGGCACCTCGCCAAGCAGAATTCGGCTCGTCTCAACATCCAGCTGGACCGACAAGTCCCCGGCGCTGGCGAAGGTGTCTACATCGGGTAGCAACGCCGGTAGCGCCGGAGGCATCGCCGCGATTTGCCGCCACACTTCGGCCTGCTCCACGACTTCCGGCTGGCGTGCATGCTCGGCCAGCAGCGACGCCCAGCGAGCGAACGACGTCCCCGGCGCGGGCAATGTCACCTGCTGTCCGCCTCGATGCTGGGCCCAGGCCACGTTGAGATCCTCTAGCAAAATGCGCCACGAGACTCCGTCGACAGCCAAGTGATGGACTATCGCGACCAGGCGACTGGTGGAGGTCACCCACAACCCGCGCAGCATCACCCCGGCCGCCGGGTTCAACTGCGACCGCGCCCCGATCAAGGCCTCCTCAGATAGCACCTCCACCGTCTGCAGACAAGCGCGGGCATCCACCGACCCGGCTTCGGGCACCGTCAGCGACCAGCCCCCCGCGGGGTCCTGGTCAACCCGCAGCCGCAACATGGCATGGCGGTCCAGCAAGGCTTGCAACAAAACCACGACGTCGGCCTCGGTCACGTTCGCCGGGGCCTGCGCCACCACGGTCTGGTTGAACTGGTCCACCGGGCCGCCCATGCTTTCCAGGTCCTGCAGCCAGCGCATGATGGGGGTCGCCACCACCGGCCCGATGCCTTCGTCGACCACCTCGGCGTCACCGTCGGCCACCGCGGCTACCCGGGCCAGCCGGGCCACGGTCTGCTCCACGAAGATGTCGCGAGGCCGGCACACCACTCCGGCGGCCCGCGCCCGCGCTACCACCTGCATCGACAAAATGCTGTCGCCGCCCAGCTCGAAGAATGACTCTTCGACCCCGACGCGCTCCAGCCCGAGCACTTGCGCGTAGATGTCGGCCAGGATCTCCTCCACCGCATCAGCCGGGGCGCGATAACGATCGCCGTCTTGATACTCAGGTGCCGGCAGGGCGCGGGTGTCGAGTTTGCCGTTGACGGTCAACGGCAGCGCGTCCATTACCACCACCGCGGTCGGCACCATGTAGGACGGCAGCCGCTCGGTCAGCTGGGCACGGGCGCCGGCCGGATCGACCGTGCCGGTCACATAACCCACGAGACGCTTGTCGCCGGCGCGGTCCTCGCGAGCGATCACCACCGCCTGGTCCACCCCGTCCAGCCCGCTGAGCGCCGCCTGGATCTCACCGAGCTCGATGCGATACCCGCGGATCTTGACCTGCTTGTCAGCGCGCCCCACGTAGCGCAGCTGCCCATCGGCACCCCACCACGCCAGGTCTCCGGTGCGGTACATGCGTGCCCCGGGCTCTCCAAATGGACACGCCACAAACCGCGTCGAACTCAGCCCCGGCCGGCCCACATAACCGTCTGCCACTCCGGCGCCGGCCACGTACAACTCGCCCACGACGCCGACCGGCACCGCTTGCAGCCACCCGTCGAGCACAAAGAAACCGAGGTGGGCCAACGGCACCCCGATCGGGCTGACGATGCTGTCGACGTCGTCGGCGACGATCTCCCGAAACGACGCGTGCACCGTCGTCTCGGTGATGCCATACATATTGATCAGCCGCGGCATCCCGGGGTGATCGTCCAGCCACGTGCGCAGCCGCTGGGGTTCCAGCGCCTCACCGCCGAACACCACGGCTTGTAGCTTGAGCTCAGATCCCAGCTCGCGTGAATGCGCGTCGACGCTTTGCAGCGCATAAAACGCCGACGGGGTTTGGCTCAACACACTGACCTGCTCAGCCACCAGCAGGGCGTGCAGTTCTTCCGGCGAGCGCACCACGGCATCGGGCACCACCACCAGGCGCCCGCCGTAGAGCAGCGCGCCCCAGATCTCCCACACCGAGAAGTCGAATGCCAGCGAATGACACTGCGTCCACACCTGCCCGGGCAGCTCCAGATCCGCGTCCAGCGTCTCTAGTAGCCGAGTCACGTTGCGATGCGGGACGGCTACACCCTTGGGGGTTCCAGTAGTTCCCGACGTGTAAATGATGTAGGCGACATCATCAGCGGCTGGTAACGGCAGCGCGGCGCTGGGCTGGCTGCCGACGGCGGGATCACTGACGTCGATAACCGCCAGATCACACCCGTCCAGTCGGTCGGCCAAGTCGGCAGTGGTGATCGCGGCGATCGGCGCGGCATCACCGAGAACGAACTGCATCCGCGCTACCGGGACCGCCGGGTCGATCGGCACATAGGCCGCCCCGGTCTTCACCACCGCCAACATCGCCACTACGGCTTCAGCCGTCCGTGGCAACACCAACGCCACCCGGTGGCCCGCTCCCACGCCGCGAGCGGCCAACAGTTGCGCCAACCGGTTAGCCGACTCCTCGACTTCGCGGTAGGTCATCGAGTCGCCTCCGAAGGTGACCGCCGCCGCCTCGGGTGTGCGCGCCACTTGCGCGGCGAACACCGCCGGGATCGACACCGGCATGCTCGCCGGCTGGGCCAGCACCGCCCGATTACCCCATCCATCCAGCCGGGCGTGCTCATCCTCATCGAGCACATCCATCGACGACACCCGTCGGTCCGGATCAGCGGTCATCGCGACCAAGACCCGCCCCAAGCGTTTCGCTAAGTCAGCGACGTCGGAATTCAAAAATGGCCCCGCGGCGCCCGCCGTGCTGAGGACCACCTGGTCGCCGGCACCCGAGAAGATCAAGCCGAAGTCGCCCACCTGGCCGGGATTGGTGAACGACGCCGAGGCCGCCACACCAGCGAAGTCCATGGACATTTTCGACGGCATGAAATTGACGCTGACCCTGTCGCCCGACCGTCCTTGGCCGCCGGGGTTGGCTTTGCGTTCAAGGGCGTGCACCGGAAAACGCTGATGCTGCAGCGCTTCCCGGATTCGCGCGTCGACATGCTGACAAAAACCGGCGACGGTAGCTTCCGGCGTGATCCTCAGCACCAGCGGCACGGACCCGGAGAGCATCCCGGGAAGCGTCTTTGATTCCTGACGCACGCGCCGGCTGACCGGGAAATCGAGCACTACCTCTGAGCCATCCGCGCACCAGCCGCGCACCAGAAGTGCGCACGCCGCGGTGAGGAAGGCAGATTGGGGCAGATTCCACGCGTTGGATAACTCTTGGACTCGCCGCAGGACTGCCGGATCCAATCGCACCGGCGCAGAAGGTGTGCTGGGATCGCCTTCGCCTACGGCCTGGGACGACTGCCGATGCGGTGCGCTTTCGGGTGGAAGGTTGCTACTCCAATAGTCCTGGTCTTCCAGATAATCGGCGGACGCTTCATATCCAGACTCGCAGCTAACCAGGTCCTGCAATGAGCCGAAGAAGGTAGGAGGAATGGGTGCGCCAGAAACCATTGCAGCGTAGACAGTCGCAATGCGATTGGCGAGAAGAATAATGCCGGTTCCGTCGATAATGATGTGGTGGAGGCAACCGAACAAATAGAATTCATCGACCCAAGTTTGAAATAATGCATATTTGAATAGCGGGCCTGTGGGCGGCATTGGCGTCTGTTGCATCGATAACGCTATTCGGCGGGCTTCTTGCACCGGGTGGCGCGAGTCGCTCAGGTCGTGGAAGTCAAGCTTGACGTCGGGGTCATCGATCGCCCTCTGAAAAACCTGGCCATCCGCCTCGAAGATGGCGGCCCGGGCCGGTTCGGCCTCCTGCATCACGTGCCGGATCGCCTGCTCAAGCACATCACGCTCGATGGTGCCGTCGAATCGCACGAGCACGCCCAGCTGCCACTCCGTGCCGGAGTGACCCGTTTCCTGCGCAAGCCAAATATCTAGCTGCCCCCGCGTCAGCGGAAGTGCCCGGTCATCAAGTTCCATCTGGTCTACCTTCAACACCCCTGACCCGCCGCCAACCTCTCGCGCAGGCTCTTTGGCCGTATGTCCATCCAGTTCTTCTCGATGTATTCCAGACACGCTCCGCGGTCCGCTTCCCCGTGCACCACCTGCCAGCCAGCTGGCACATCGGCGAAGGTCGGCCACAGACTGTGCTGCTCCTCGTCGTTGACCAAGACGAAAAAAGTGCCGTCTTCGTCGTCGAAGGGATTGACGCTCACCGGGCCTCCCCGCGATCTAGTTGACGTGAGTGGAACAAGTTCTAGACGATACTTCGTTCGTGTGACCGCTGTCACGGAGTTGGGTGTGACCCGTATCACGTAGACCGACCATTTGTGCGCTCACGCACTATTCCCCTGTCAGTGGGGAATTTCCGGTTGCCGTGACCTGCAGGGATTGGGCTAGCTTCGTAGTATTTCGCCAGCGGCGGCCACGCTCGAGCCTGTTATTGTCGCTCGCTAATCAGTGTGGTCGCGGCCGGCGGCGAGATCCGCGTAAATTGAGCGCTTCGCTCAGTGCCTGGCATCACACAAACGTTCGGCGAAAAATCTGGCCCTACCCGCTACACCGCGGTTTGGCCGCGAGCAACCTGCGCCTAGGCGATCGGCCAGACGGGGCCGGCGCAGATCATCTCGACGGCCGACCTTCGCCGATCAGCCATTACGTTCGAAGCGGCAAGGTTTTCGGCGGGTGTCATCAATATCCGGGAGGGCGAAGTTGACCGGCTCCCACCCGACTGCCGCCGCGGGCGTTGGGCTGCTATCGCGGCCGAACGCGACCGCCCCTGTCCAAGTCCGCGTCCAGGAGCGTTCGTACTATCCAGCGTTGACAACGACTCTCACCGATTGGCCCTATGACACTTGCCTGCCCAGTTCGGTCGGCGTGTTCAAAGCCTTCAAAGCCGGAGCCCCAGTGGCCACGGTTGCGGTGTCGTTTGCCGCGGAGGATTTGGACATTCAGTGGTGCAGGCGCGAGAACGGCGAGCGGTGATCACATCGGTGCTCAACCCGTGGAGCAGCAGAGACAGCACAATTAAGTGAGGCGACGCGGGCGAAGTTCCTTGATCTGGTCCGGCTACTGATGCGGAAGTTTAGGCTGATCGATGATGAAGTAAGCGCTTGAAAATTGGAGGTATCTGGAATAGTTATATGGCCGCGGAGGTTGGCCGCTACCTGACGCAAGTTGGGCGGCATGTCAGACCGGATCAGATCGCGAATCAGAATATTCATGAAAGAGACACCATGTTACGAATCACGGCGAAACGCAGAGTTGGTTGAGGCGACATATGGAACACGACAGCGAACCTTCGGTGCACGCTGAATCAGAGAATAACTCACAAGTTGCGATGTCCGAACACCTAGCCGACGACCTGCTATCGACGACCGCCGGTGGATGGCGCAGTTTTTATAACAAACTTAGCCGCCGTTTAGAGGACGTCGGAGTTGCTGATTCATCGTTTTTCCTGAATTACGGATATCTTCCGATAGATTCTAATAATGAATCCGCTTTCGACATTCCCCAGGGCACCTTCAACGTGAATTCTGTCCGGCTAGTATTAGAGGTTGTCGGATCGGTTGACCTGAACGATCGCAAAGTTGTCGAGATAGGGTGTGGCCGCGGAGGCAACAGCGCGCAAGTGGCGCAAAGATTCACTGCTCAAGTGACCGGTATTGATATGTCTTCAGAAGCGATCGCCTTCTGCCAGAAGGCGCATGCCAAGCATTCGATAGACTTCCAGGTCGGCGATGCGTTGAATCTTCCGTTGGCCGATGAGTTCTGCGATGCGGTGCTTAATGTGGAGTCGTCGCATTCGTATGGAAATCTACCGAAGTTCCTGAACGAGGTTCGCCGGATTTGCCGCCCCGGAGCATGGTTCTTGCATACGGATTTTTTGAGTTCCGAGGACTGGGACTATGTGCGGTCGCGTTTGAAGGCGCTGGGCTTCGTCACCGAAGACGACCGCGATATCACCGCCAACGTATTGAGCTCCCGCGATCAAGCGAGCAATAACTGGGAGCAGGTTTACGGCGACGGAAATGCTCGCGTCGCGAATTTTCTTTCGCTGCCCGGGTCTGCAATCTATGAGCAGATGCGGGCGGGCTTGCTGGAGTACAGAATCCTCAGATCCCAATTGCGTACAGGGGCGGCGTAGTCGTGCCTGCTCGCGCAACCACCTGATCCACCCCACCCCGCTCGGCCAAACCGGGCGGGGTGGTCCTGGACGCTAATGAGCTAGATCAGTGCGCAGGCTCGGGAGCACCGAGGGGGTCATCTTCCACCTCCGGCATCTGACCGGCTAAGTACTCGGCGAGCGATCCGATCGTCGGATAGTCGAATACTGCGGTGGCGCTGATCGTGAACGCGCCGCCGAATTGCGGAAGCAACCGGTTGCTGAATTCGACCGCCATCAGTGAATCTGTGCCCAACTCCAGGAAGCGGCTTGTGGCGGCCGGCGGTTGCGCGAGCCTGAGGAAGCTTTGCACCTCGTACCGTAGATATTCGGTGAGGAAGCTTCCGCGCTCCGCCTCGGGCACCTCATGCAGTTGGCGGAGCAATTCGCTGTCGCCGCGTGCCGCCGTGGCGGCACTCGGCAGCACGGCGTCGAGAAGCGCTGGACGAGAGGCGCCCAGCGCACCCTTTGCGGCACGCTGCCAATTGGCTTTGATGACGGTCGCCTGAGCAGTTCCGTACGCAACGATCTCGTTGAGCGCGCTGAGTGCGGCCGAGGGTTCCAGCGGAATCAGGCCTTGCGCGCTGAGGTTGGCGCGCGCGGCATGCGACGTGGCCATGCCGCCCTGCGCCCACGGGCCCCAGTTGACGCTGGTTGCCGGCAGACCTTTCGCCCTGCGCTCCGCAACGAGTCCGTCGAGCAGCGCGTTGGCAGTGGCGTAGTTGGCCTGGCCGGGCGAGCCGATGATGCTGGAGGCCGACGAGTACACGATGAAGAAGTCGAGATCGTCGTCCTTGGTCAACCGGTCTAGGTAACGCCCGCCAAGGGCTTTCGGTGCCAATGTCGCGCGGAAATGTTCCAAGCTCTGCTGCGGTAACAGCGCGTCATCGAGCACGCCCGCGAGGTGTGCCACCCCGGCCAGCGGCGGCAACTCCGCGCGGATCCGGTCCAGCAGCTCTGTGGCCTGAGCCTCGTCGCCGATGTCGGCCGGGAAGGTGTGGATCCGGCACCGGTAGCGCTCCATGATGTCGGCGATTGCCCGTTGCGCCTCCGCATCAGGCATGCGCCGGCTGGTCAACACGATGTCGCCGGCACCGAGTTGGGCGAGATGCGCCGCGGTTTGCAGGCCGAGCGCACCGAACCCGCCGGTGATCAGATAACTCCGATCGTCGCGCGGCTGCAGCGGTTTCGGCATCTGCAACACGATCTTGCCGATGTGCCGCGCCTGCTGCATGCGGCGGAATGCGGCCTTCGCCTCCGTCAGCGGATAGACCTCCGCCGCGAGCGGCGCCAGCTCGCCCTTGCCCATGCTGTCCGCGAGCTCGGCCAGCAAGGCCCCCGTCCGCTCGGGTTCTTCGGCGATGGTCACGTCCAGCGCAATGATTTCGTACTCGATATCGGGACGGACCGCCGCCATCTGCTCCGGAGTCCAGATGTCCCGCTTAGCGATTTCGGCGAACCGGCCGCCCTTTGCCGTCGCCCGCACGGTCGCTTCGACGAACCCTTCGTTCGTCAAGCTGTTGAGCACGACGTCGACGCCCTTGCCGTCGGTGTCGGCGAGGATCTGATCCGCGAAGTCCGTGCTGCGCGAGTCGTAGACGTAGTCCACGCCCATCTTGCGCACCGCATCACGCTTGTAGGTGCTGGCGGTGGCGAAGACGGTCGCACCGGCCTGCTGGGCCAACTGGATCGCGGCCAGACCCACGCCACCACTGGCGGCGTGGATGAGCACACGGTCACCCGGCCCCACCTTCGCCCAGTCGAACGCAAGCCGGGTCGTGAGCGCGCCGGCCGGTATTGTCGCCGCCCCTACCGCGCTGATCCCGTCCGGCACCGGCGACAAGAAGTGGGCAGGCACATTGACCCGGGTCGAGAACGACCCCGGCATGAAGCCGAAGACGCGCTGGCCAACCTCGAACCCGGTGACGCCGGCACCCAGCTCCGTGACGATGCCGGAGAGGTCACCACCGCCGATCCGTCCCGGATCGCCCGGATACAGGCCGAGCACGTTGAGCACATCCCGGAAGTTCAGGCCGGCGGCCTCCACCCGTATCTGCACCTCGCCCGCGCTGGGCTGTGACACTGCAAGCTCGACCAGATGAAGGTTGTCGATCGCGCCGCGTTCGGTTACGTCCAGGATGTAATCAGTCGCGCGAGGCACCGGGAGATGGCCGCTGCGCGCCCATGGCAGGAGCCGCGGAACCAGGTACTTCCCTTGCCGCAGCGCGAGTTCGGGCTCGTCCGCGGGTGTGGCGAGTAGGCCGGTTAGCAACTGCGCGGCGTCATCGATGTTGTCGTAGTCGACCAACCTGCAATGCAGGGCCGGTTGCTCGGCAATGACGGTGCGTCCGAATCCCCACAGGGCGGCCTGTACCGGGTCGACCGGCTCGCCGGACTCGGTCGCCACAGCCCGCTCGGTGACGATCCACAGTCCGCCGGCGAGTTTCGTGTCTTGCTGGGCCTGCAGCGTCCGCACCGCTGTGAGCAGCTCGTCGATCTCGCGCTCCAGCCTCGCAGCGAATTCGGCGGTCGACTCCGCCTCGCTGGGTTGGCCCGCGCTGCGCCAGACCACGCCGGATACCGGGGCACCGCGGTCTTCAGCCTGCGCGAACAACCGCTTCCAGGACTCCGGATCCCGTATTGAGGCGCGGTCCACCACGATCGAACCCGGCACCTGGGCCGATAGCTCGTCGAACCCGGCGATCAACCAGGGGCCGTCGCCGCTCTTGGCAGCGCTGCTCTCGGCCGGCGGCGGCGTCTCCTGCCAGCCGAGGGTGTACAGGTTGCGGGTCGCATCGCCACCGAGCCCGCGCAACAACGCCTCCCGAGGCGCGCGCTTGACCGCGAAATCGCGGATTTCGCCCAGCTGGTGACCATCCCGATCGACGAAATCGAGGTCGAACACCTGCGTTTCGCTTTCGGCACTGCCACTTTGCCACCGGGCGCGGCAATAGAAGCGCTTTGGCATCCGCTCACGCAGCGTCACCCGCCCATACCGCAGCGGCAAGAAGAGATCGGCCATCGGGCCGCCCTCCTCGGTCGCCGCCAGAACCGCCGGGAAGGCCGGAAACGCGACGCCGGTGCACAGGTCGAGCAGCACCGGGTGGATCGGCTCACTTCCGAGCTGTTCGGCGAGCTCGTCGCCGATGGCGACATCGCCCACCGCCTCACCGTCACCGGCCCACAGCGATTTAAGCGACGTGGACCAGGTGGGACCCCAAGTCAGCTCCATGTCAGCGAAGGTGTCGAACAGCTGCTGCGGGCGCGTTCGGCTTAGCCGCTCGCAGGCAGCGTCGATGGATTCCGTCGACTCCGATGCCGAGTCGATACTGGTGACGATCTGGCCATCGGCGTTCAACGACCACTCAGCGTCGCGCTCGCCGTACGGGCGGCTATGCACCTGGAAGGTGGAGCCGCCGCCGTCCGCCAGCGGACGCAGAGTCAGCTGCACCTCGCGAGAAGCCTTCTCCGGCAGAATGATCGGTTCGTAGAAGAAGACCTCACGCACCTGCGCCGGCGCCCCAGCCGCGGCCAGAGCCATCGCCGCGTAGGTGGCGCCCGGAACGACAACGGTGCCGTAGATGACGTGATGCGACAGCCACGGCTGCGATCTGACGGACCACCGGCCGGTGTAGACGGTGTCGCCAGAGGCGAGATCCTTTGCGCTACCAAGAATTCCGGATTCAACAACGCCTTGACCATCGACGCCACGGATGTCGACAGTCTTGGGCCAGAAGCGACGGCGCTGGAATGGATAGGTGGGCAGTTCAGACCTGCGGCGTGGCTGATGGTGCAGCGCAGCGAAGTCGGGCCGGTGGCCCGCGACGTAGACCGCGGCGAACGCTTCTGCGATCTGACGCCGGGCATCGGTGCCCTTGCGTAGGCAAACGACAGCCTGCGGAGCGGCCGAGGAGTCCGGCCAGGCCTGCATCGCAGCGTTGGTCAGAACCGGTTGCGGGCCGATCTCCATCAACACCGAGCACCCCAGCTGCGCCACCGTCTTCACGCTTTCGGCGAACTGCACCGGTTGCCGAGAATGCCGCCGCCAGTATTGGGCGTCCAACGGGGTCTCCGCGGTGAGGACTGCTCCGGTGCGGTTGCAAACCAGCGGCAGCGTCGGAACGGCGAATTCGAATCCCTTTGCGTACGACTCGAATTCGTCGAGGACCGGCTCCAACAGCTCGGAATGGAAGGCATGACTGGTGTCCAGCCAGGTGCAGCGGACCCCGTCACCGGTGAGCTTGGCGACAATCTGTTCCAGATCAGCGCCCGGACCCGACAGCACGGTGTTGGGGCCGTTGTAGGCGGCGATCGAAATCCGCGGGAATTCGTCGGCACTGCGTTCGACCAGCTGGGCGTCGGCGAAGACCGCCACCATCCGACCACCCTCGGGCAGACTGCCGAAGAGGCGGCCGCGTTCGGCCATCAAGCGTGCCCCGTCCTCGAGGCTGAACACTCCGGCCACACAGGCCGCCGCGTACTGGCCGACGCTGTGCCCCAGCACCACGTCGGGCTCGATGCCCCACGATTGCCACAACCGGGCCAGGCCCATTTCGATGGCGAAGAGCGCCGGTTGAGCCAACGACGTGTGCCCCACCGTTTTTACGCCGTCACCGCCGGTGTCGCTGTCGGCCTCGAACAGCACCTCAAGCAGCGGACGCGACAGCATACCCTCGACCGCCTCAGCGCAGCGCGTCACTGTCTCGGCGAAAACTGGTTCGCTGTCGAACAATTCGCGCGCCATCCCCGGGTACTGACTGCCCTGTCCGGTGAAGAACCACGCCGTCGTGGGCGGGTCCCCGCACACGCCACGCACCGCACCGGGCCCCACCCGGTTCTCGGCCAATCCCACCAAGAGTTCGCGGGCGCCCTGAACCGAATCCACCACGAGCGCCGCTCGGTGGTCGAAGTGCGAACGCCCGACTCCGGCGGTGAAGCTGACATCGGTGATGTCGGCCTCTGGGTGCGTCTCCAACCACGCTGCATAGCTCTGCGCCAAGGCGACCAGCGCCTCCGGTGAGCGCGCGGACAGCGGCAGCACGCTGACTGATTCGTCCGTGGTAGCCGGCTTCGGGGCTAGCTTCGGGGGGCCCGCCGAAGGTTCTGGGGTGGGCGCTTCCTCAATGAGGACGTGCGCGTTCGTGCCGGAGAACCCGAAGGAACTCGTTCCGGCGCGGCGCGGCCTGCCGTTGGCCTGCCATGGAATTGCCTTGTCCACCACCCGGACCGGCAGCGAGGCCCACGGAATGTTCGGCGATGGGTTTTCAAAGTGCAGGTTCTGCGGCAGAACTCCGTGCTGCAAGGACAATACGACCTTGATCAGTCCGGCGATGCCCGCCGCTGATTCGAGGTGGCCGATGTTGGTCTTGGCCGAGCCGATCAGCAGGGGCCGGTCCGCGTCGCGGCCGACGCCGTAGGCGGCCGCGGCGGCCTGGACCTCGATCGGGTCACCCAGCGAGGTACCCGTGCCGTGTGCCTCGAGATAATCGACATCCCCACCGACGAGACCGGCGCGAGCGAGCGTCGCGGCGATAAGCCGTTGCTGCGCACCACCATTGGGCACCGTCAAGCCACTGGACGCGCCGTCCTGATTGACCGCGCTGCCCCGGATGACCGCGCAGACCGTATCGCCGTCACGCTCCGCGTCGCTGAGCCTCTTGAGCACCAGAATTCCGCAGCCTTCACTGCGGGCATAGCCGTTTGCGGCGGCGTCGAAGGTCTTGCATCGGCCGTCGGCGGAGAGCATTCGGGCGCGAGAGGTGGCGACGATTGACGCCGGGCTCACCAAGACGTTCACCCCACCGGCCAGCGCCATGTCGCAGTCACCGGAGTGCAAGGCCTGGCAGGCCTGATGGACGGCGACCAGCGAAGCGCTGCACGCGGTGTCCACCGCCATCGCCGGCCCCTCCAGTCCGAGCGCGAACGCCACCCGGCCCGCGATGACGTTGAGCGCGTTGCCGGTGATGAAGTGGGCTTCGATGGTCTCGACCGAGTTGGCGCCCAGTAGCTGCGAGTACTCGTTGGCAGCCACCCCCACGAACACGCCACTTCGGCTGCCGCGCAACGACGCCGGGGAATACCCGGCACGTTCCAGGCCCTCCCATGCAATTTCCAGCATCAACCGCTGCTGCGGGTCCATCCACACGGCCTCGCGCGGGGAAATGCCGAAGAACTCCGGATCGAAGCTGTCGATGCGCTCGAGGTAGCCGCCGTAGCGGGTGTAGATCTTGCCCGGCGCTTCGGGATCCGGGTCGTAATACTCGTCGACGTCGAAGCGGTCGTCCGGGATCTCCCGGATCGCATCGACGCCGCCGGACAGCAATTCCCAGTACGCCTCGGGATCGGGTGCACCCGGGAAGCGGCAGGCGACCGCGACGATCGCGATCGGCTCGTCACTGCGCATCGGCGCCGCCGCGGCCGGCGGTACCGGTGCCGGCGCGCTGGGCGCCGGCGCGGCGAAGCTGAGGACGTCGCCGAGCAGGAAGTCCGCCACGTCGACCAGGCGTGGGTAGTCCATCGCGAGGGTGGACGGCAACTCCTTGCCCACGGCAGCCTCGACCCGGCGCCGCAGTTCCACCGCCATCAACGAATCCATGCCGACGTCGAAGAAGCCGGCCTCGTCACGGATCTCGGCCGCATCGATGCGGGTTACCTCGGCGACGACGTCACGCAGGTAGTCGACGACGAGTTTCTTGCGCTGCTGTGCCGGAGCGACGGTGAGCTGGTCGACCAACTGGGTGGCCCCAGACGCCGTGGATGCCGACGCTGCCGGCGCCGACTCGGGCACCTCACGCTGCACCTGCGCGAAGAATGATCGCTTCCCCGTCACCTGGTAGAGCGGCAGGAAGCTGGCCCAGTCGATCCGGGCCACTACTCCATGTGATGCGCCCTTGCCGGACGACGCCAAGAGTTCGGCCATGCCCGCCAGGGCGTCGGCCGGCGACAAGGGCCGGACCCCGCGCTTGTCCAACTCGGCGCGGGCGGCCTCGTCGGCCATGCCCGCCCCCAGCCACGGACCGAAGTTGACGCTAATCCCAGGAACACCCTGCTCGCGCAGCCGCCAGGCCAACCCATCGAGGAAGGCGTTGGCTGCGCTGTATGCGGTCTGGCCGCCAGCACCCCATACCCCGGCAATCGAGGAGGTGCTCAGGAAGAAGTCCAGTTTCAGGCCTGAGTCGCCCGAGATGGCTTCGCTCAAATTCCAAGCGCCCCAGACCTTCCCGGCGAACACTCGATCCACTTCGGCGTCGTCCAAGGCTTGCAGCGGGGTGGTGCTGATCTCGCCTGCGGCGTGCACGATGCCGGCCAGCGGCGGCAGGTCGGCCCGGACAGTGGCCAAGACGCGAGCGACGTCGTGCGGGTTGGCAACGTCAGCCGCGACGGTCCGGATGTCACAGCCGCTCTGTTCGCGTATCGCATCGATGCGCTGTTGCGCGGCGTCGCTGGGTGCGCGCCGGCTGGTCAGCACCAGATGCCGGGCACCGTGCGCGGCCAGGTATCCGGCGACTTCCAGTCCGATCGCGCCCAGCCCGCCGGTCACCAGATATGTTGCGTCATCGCGCAGTGCCGGCGGTGTTGCGGCCGGCTGCCCAGCGCGTCGAGTCAGCCGAGGGACGTAGACCGCTTCATCGCGAATCGCGATTTGGTCTTCCCCGGCCGGTGCTGCCACCAGCTGGTCGATCAGGCGGGACCACTGGTCAGCACCGCCTTGCGACAAATCTGCCAGTCCACCCCACAGGCGTGGATGTTCCAGCGATGCGGCGCGACCGAAACCCCATAGCGCAGCCTGCGCCGGAGACACTGCATCCGCGGAGGTGACCCGCTGTGCGCCGTGGGTTACCAACCAGATGGGGGTGCGAAGTTCAGCGGCTGCCGCGGCGCAGAAAAGTCGCCTGGTTCCGCTCAGGACTTGGTGTTGCATCCGCAACAGCGACTGCGTCGACGGCGCCGTGTCCGAATCGAGGGCCGCGAGGTGGAGGATGCGGGTCGTTGGTTCGTCCGCGACCGCGGCGCGCAAAGCTGCCGCGAGCCGATCTTCGTCCGCAGCGGAAAGCGGCAGCCCGAGGATCTTGTGTCGATGCCCGCGTGCGGAGAGCGCGTCGGCTAATGGCTGAACCGCCTCGGCGTCATCGCTAATAAGAAGCCACGCAGATCCCTCGCCGGCGGGCGCGCCCTTTGCAGTGGATTTCTCCCAGCGAATCTCGTAGCGGGCGTCTGTGATGGTCTGCGCTTGACGCTGTTGGTTATGTTGTGCGGCAAGCTGTTTCAGCACCTCGACGGTCTGTTGGTTGTCGCTTCCGCCGCCGAGCAGTCCGGCCAGCTCCTCGAGCTTGCCGTCCTCCAGTAGCCGGACGGCGTCGGTACGCGCAGTGGAGGTCTCGTCGGAGCCCCGCTGAGCCGCCGGCCGGACTCGCTCCTCACGGAACCAGTACTGCCGATGCTGGAACGGATAAGTAGGCAGGTCGAGTTTGCGCGCCGGCCCGTGCTGGAGGGCGCTGAAATCGGGCACGTGGCCCGCAATGTACGCGTTGGCAAGCGCTTCGGTGATCTGACGGAGGTCGGCATTGGTCTTACGCAATGACGCGATCGCCCGCGGCGCAGTGGCCGGATCGGGCCAGGCCCGCATGGCTGCGGCGGTGAGAACCGGTTGCGGCCCGATCTCCAACAGCATCGTGCACCTGAGATCGGCCAGCGTACGCACACTCTTGGCGAACTGGACCGGTTGGCGCGCGTGGCGGCGCCAATAGGCTCCGTCCAGTTTCGCGCTCCTGCCGAGCGCGGCGCCGGTACGGTTGCACACCAATGTCTTTCGCGGCGCACCGAATTCGAAGCGGTTCGCAAAAGACTCGAACTCATCGAGGATCGGATCCAGCAGCGCCGAGTGGAATGCGTGACTGGTGTCGAGCCAGTCACAGCGAATACCGTCGGCTTCCAGCGCGGCCACCGCCTGCTCCAGATCCTGCCCGGGTCCGGACAACACGGTATTGGCGCCGTTATAGGCGGCCACCGACAGACCGGGGAACTGGTCAGTCAGGCTTTCGACGCGTTCGGCGGCGGCGAACACCGCGACCATCCGACCACCTGCAGGCAGACTGCCGAACAGGCGGCCGCGCTCGGCCATCAATAGCGCGCCATCCTCGAGGCTGAACACGCCAGCGATGCAGGCCGCCGAATACTGACCCACGCTGTGGCCAAGCACCACATCGGGCTCGAAGCCCCAGGACTGCCACAGGCGGGCCAGACCCATCTCCACCGCGAACAGGGCGGGCTGGGCATAGCTGGTTTGCCGCAGGATCTCTTGGCCATCCGGGCTGTCCGTATCGAAAATAACGTCCAGCAAAGGTTTTTCGAGCAGGTCGGCGACCACGGCCGCGCAGCGTGCCATGGTCTCGGCGAACACCGGCTCGGTTTCAAACAGCTCGCGGGCCATACCGGGGTACTGGCTGCCTTGACCGGTGAACAACCAGGCTGTCCTCGGCTTATCGGAGCAATCGCCCTTCAGCAGACCCGGCGCCGGGCGACCGTCGGCCAGTGCACCGAGCGCCTCACGCGCGGACTCCGTCGAATTCACCACCAACGCGGCGCGGTGCTCGAAGTGCGATCGGCCAGCCCCGGCGGTGAAGCACACGTCCGTCAACGTGGCCTCCGGATGCACAGCCAACCAGCTGCGGTATCCGTCCGCGAGCTGCACCAACGCCTCGGGGCTGCGCGCCGATATTGGCAGCACGCTGAAGCGCCGGTCGTCCGATTGCACCGCCGGTGCCGCAGCAACCTGGCCTACCTCTTCGGGTGCTTCCTGGACGATGACGTGCGCGTTGGTCCCGGAGAACCCGAACGAACTGATCCCGGCGATGCGGGGCCGTCCGTCGCGTTCCCAGCGCGTGGCCTCTTCCACCACCCGCACCGGAAGCCGGTCCCAGGGAATGTGTGGCGATGGGTTGCGGAAGTTCAGGTGCTTCGGCAATTCCTCGTGTTCGAGCGACAGGATGACCTTGATCAGGCCCGCGATCCCCGCGGCCGCCTCCAGATGCCCGATGTTCGTCTTCACCGACCCGATCAGCAAGGGCTGGCTAGCGTCGCGCCCATCACCGAGTGCCGCACCGGCGGCCTGGACCTCGATCGGGTCACCCAGCGATGTTCCGGTCCCGTGCGCCTCCAGATATCCGACGTCGCTGGGAGCGACGCCGGCGCGCTGCAGCGCCTCGGCGATAACGCGTTGCTGGGCGACGCCGTTCGGCACCGTCAAACCACCCGATGCGCCGTCCTGGTTGATCGCGCTGCCCCGGATGACGGCCCGAATCCGGTCACCGTCGCGGATCGCGTCCTCGAGGCGTTTCACGACGATGACACCGCAACCCTCGCCGCGCACATAACCGTCGGCGGCCGCGTCGAAGGTCTTGCACTTGCCGTCGGGCGCCAACATCTTCGCCCGGGAGAAGGTGATCACGCTCTTGGCGCTGAGTAGGACGTTCACCCCGCCGGCCAGCGCGACGTCACATTCCCCCAACCGCAACGCCTGGCACGCCTGGTGCACTGCAACTAACGACGAGCTGCACGCCGTATCGACCGAGACTGCCGGGCCCTGCAGCCCCAGCCCATAGCTGATGCGGCCCGCACCGGCGGCAGACGACGTCCCAATGGCGACATACGCCTCAATCTCGGCGGGGCTGAGCTCTTCGGATATCAATCCCAAGTAGTCGTGGGTGCCCAGACCAACGAACACACCGGTCCTGGTGCCCGCCAATGACGACGGCGCGGTTCCGGAATGCTCTACCGCCCGGTACGTCGTCTCCAGCAGCAGCCGATGCTGTGGGTCGATCAACATGGTCTCGCGTTTCGACAGCCCGAAGAACGGCGCGTCGAACCCGGTTACGTCATCGACGAAGCCCATCCGGCGCGTGACGATCTTCCCTGGCGCATCGGGATCTGGGTCGTAAAACTCGTCGACATCCCAGCGGTCGGCGGGCACCTCCGACATCGCGTCCCGGCCTTCGCGCAGCACATCCCAGAACTCGTCTGCATCGGCGGCACCCGGAACGCGCAGCGCGTAACCGACGATCGCAAAACTCTCACCCAGTGTCTCGTTGGCCGGCAGAGCCCGTTTCTGGAGATCGGTCATTTCCGACCACCCATCATTTCGTGCTGCTTCTCGTCGTTGATTAAGACGAATAAGCTGCCAGTACCATCGTCAAACGGATTGATGCTCAACCGCGTCTCCAGACCATCTAATCGACATGGGTGTAACAAGTTCTAGACCATACTTGCTGGGTAAGACGCCTGTCATGCGAATCGGTAATTGGCTCGCTGGAGGCAATCGGCCCGACGTGACCGGCGGCGAGCGCCCCGAGAGCCCGCCGTCGCGGATCAGCCAACTCGCTCGAGCCGGGCGAACTTCTCCAGGAGGTCGGCGGCGGCCGCGGCGCTTTTGGCGGGCTCGGTAATCCGGGTGGCAAGCTCGCTGGCGCGGGCGACGTACTGCGGGGCGAGGATGGTTCGCAGATCCGCTACCAGCGATTCCTCGCTAGCGGTGGAAAAGCGCCGGGCGGTGCCCACCTTGAGCCGTTTGACCGCACCTCCGTAGACCGCGTGAACAAGGTCCCAAAAGAGGATCAGTTGAGGGATTCCCGCGCGCATGGCAATCGGCGTGGTGCTCGAGCCGCCGTGATGGACGACCGCGCGACAGCCGGGAAAGACGGTCGCGTAATTCATCGTGCCCACCACCTTGACGTGGTCGAAATGAGGGACGTCGCGGAAATCAGTTCCGGCGGCGCCAACCAGTGCCCGCTCACCTAACCGCGCGCAGGCTGCGGCGATCATGGCGATCGTGTCGGCCGGAGATTCGACCGGAATGCTGCCGAACCCGAAGAAGATCGGCGGTGTTCCCGCGGCGATCCAGGACGCGACCTCCTGATCGGCATCCGTCTGCAAGTCCAGCGTCAGCGTGCCGACGAAGGGCCTATTAAAGGGCCTATTTGCGGACTTTCGCCCATCAGATTTCGCCCATTCGGCTGCCAGCCCGGGAAAGCACGCCTCGTCGTAGGCCTGGATTTCCAGCGATCCGCGTTCGGTAATCCGTCGCGGGGCGGAGCCTGTGGCCTTCGGTAGGCCAAGTTCCAGACGCTGGGCGTCCTCGGCCTTCTTCGTCCCACGCCAAGACACCCACCAGAACGCCGTCACTGCCAAGCGGCCCAACGACGCCGGCAGGAATCGCAGGGTCTGGCCGTTCGGGCGCAGCGGGAAGTAATGCAACGTGGCCAGCGGGATGTCGTAATACTCCGCGACGTTCGCAGCGGCGTCCTCGAAATTGATGCCGGTGAAGAGCAGGTCGGCCTCGTCTGCCAGCGACATCAGCGTCGTGCTCATTTCCTGCCAACCCTGGATAAGGGGCCCTGCAATTTCGAGTCGCGACCTGATCAGATCCCGGACTCTCCAGGGGTGGCTGAAGAAACACGTCCAGAAGTCGCGGTGCGCGTCCAGAATGGACCGCGCCTCCGGTCCGAAGCCGACCGCCGCAACACCAGCCGCCTCCGTGAAGGCGACCAGGTCGGGTGGGACGGCCATGCACACGTCGTGCCCTCGGCGCACCAGCTCGCGGCCGACAGCGAGATTGGGCTCCACATCGCCGCGACTTCCCCAGCTTGCCAGCACAAACTTCATCGCGGATCCCAGCCTTCCAACGTGCGCTGTCTGCGCAATGAAATCGGCAGCCTCACACTCCCGGCTCAGCCGCCCGGCAGCATATCTCGGTTACACCGGCCCGCCGCGGGTAAGCCCGGTGTCTGCGCGCAAAGCGCCATGGCCGCACATCGCCTGGCTGCGGTCACTTCGGCGGAGATGCAGCGCCCGCAGCAAGAAATTCGTTCAAATACCGGGGCGGCTTCAAGTTAAGCAAGCGCGCGCGGTCGGCCTTGAGGTCCGCGTAAGTGAGCCCCTCGACCTGCTCCGCCGAGTAGGACAAGGTCGATTCGGGAGTTCCTTTTCGTACGAACCCGACGCCCTGGTCGCACTTGAGCACACCGACCAGCAGGTCGGGCCGGGTACTGCGCAGCTGGACGATCGCTTTCCAGACGTCGCCGTTCCATATACCGATCACCAGCGGCCCTGACTGCTGCGCAATGAAGTCGTCCCACGACGCCGCGCGGCGGCCGGCCAAGGCGAACGGGGGGTTGCAGTCGTGCAGGAAAATGACGCCGTCGTCTTTGAGATAGCGGACGGTTTTCTCGACGTCGCGCACGACCTGCTCGTAGGTGTGGAGCCCGTCGATCAATGCGACGTCGATGGGGTGCTGCTCGAGGAACGCCGCCTCGTTGTCGAGAAAGGCATCGCTGGTCGTCTCGAAGTAGTGAGTCTCGCGTCCTTTTGCGTCGGCGAGTTCGCGGGTGCGCTCCGTGAGCTTGAACGCCGGGTCGACCGCGATCTTCACGTCGGCGCTGATCCGCTGGAACGCCTGTCCCCGCGAAACGCCGATCTCCAGATAGACGGGGTTCACTCGCCCTTCGAGCGCCCGCTGCACGGCCCTGATCCGGTTCATGCCCGGCAACGCGTCCACCAACATCACCAGCCCGTTGTTGATGTTCACGCGACGATCCTCTCCATTAAAGGGGCTTCTGACAAGGAGTGCGCCAGCACGCCAACATATGCCTTTTTTCGGTTCCGTTTGTCCCCTGCGCGGCTCCCGCAGATTCGTCGGGGGCGCGCCAAATCTTCACCCTCGACGCAGAATTCGACCTGACCAAAGGGCATGTCAGCTGTGCGAGCCACGGCCGGTGATGTTACCGCCCGACCGCACGTCCTTGGCGTGAATGAAGAGAACAGATTTCTGCCGGCGAGGCGCCGATGCTCCCTACCGATCACGCTACGTCTTGCTCACGCTGACGAACCCGGTCAAGCTTGCCCAGACCGGTGATCTCAAGGCTAACCGACTTCCGTTGTCCTGCAGCACCCAGTAGGAAAAGGATATCGCCTAGCGGTGCGCCCAACCAAAATCGCCAAAACCGCCTGCGGAAAAACATCCATGCGTAGCTACCGTCGCCTATCGACCAGTATCCTGCGATCCAGAGTAGGCCGTACACCAAGCGCTTCCAACGCGCAGTAATCATCTCGAAATTCATTTCCATGGCCTCGAGGCCCCAAGCCCGGCATCGCCATTCCAGCTCGTACTTGCGCTGAAATTCATAGAACGCCAGCATTTCACCGTTAGTGACGAGGTACTCATCAAAAACAAGGATGGATCCTTCGACAAAGCGATCCTTGCAGGTCTCTAACGCATGCAGGCAACTCTCATATGTATCCAAATCCATGTGAAATAACCTGATCGGGGCAGCTGGTCGATCGGCCAAGAATGGGGCCAACGTCTCATACGTGCTTCCCCTGATGAACTGCACCTTGCGGCCAAGCGCGGCAGGCAGACCGTCCTGCAAGCTCACGCCAGTATCCTGGATAAAACGTTGCGCGAACGGTTCCGATAGTGAAAAGGTTCCACGTTTGATTAGGACCTGGTCATCGATTTGCCAGTCTTCAACAAGCCCCTCAAAGGTATCGAAGCCGTACACTTTGCGGCCGGAGGCGTCAGATATGAGCCTTGTCGACCAGCCGATCCAGACCCCTAGATCAAGCAGTAGTTCGTCAGCATCCTGGCGGCCTGGTTTCGGCAGGCGCGATGCTTCCCACAACAGCGTGTGGCCTCGAATCCTGCACCGCCGCATATCCTCGAGCGTGCGACCGATAAACGTGCGATATGCGTCGTCATATACCTTGGTGTCCCGAGCGTATAGGTTGGGAATGTAGCGGTCGCGATCCCGATAAGCCAGGCGTGCACATAGGAGTAACAGTAGGAGTGCGCCAGTTGCGACGAGGAGTACCGGCTCGAAATAACATGCCGCAGCCACGACGAACGCCATGCCAATGAGGATGGCTTTCCACATCCTATGAAGGCTCGTCCGATCCACTGTCTGGTTCGTCCGATCCACTGTCTGGCTGTCGATCACGCCCAACGTCTCACCTCCAGGTTCCAGGTTCCCGGACAGACTAGGCCCTCCTAGACGGGCATGGCACCGAATCCGCTGACGGACTCGCTGATTCGACGCGGCCCACAATCCCGCTAGCGCTGTGTCGGCATGACTCCCCTCTCGCGCCGAGCGCTGGTTTCCAGGCTTCCGGGAATCCATCCCGTTGTCAGGCGGTGTAGCTGTTCGACCTCGGCTCATACGGGTCGAAGGACTGTCCTGCGAACGTTGCACCGACTTTCACTCCGAGTGTTGAACAGGTGTGTGATAATTCGCTGTTCGAACAACGCTTCCTCTTATTAAGTAGGTGACCTTGCGCCAGGCCGACAGCGTTAGCCCTACCGAAGAAGTACAGAGCCGGCGTTCGGCACGCAAGGAATTCCGCCCGGATATCGAGGGCCTGCGCGCTGTCGCGGTGGTGGCCGTTGTCCTCTTCCACGCTGAAACGCCCGGTATCGGGGGTGGGTTCATCGGCGTGGACGTGTTCTTCGTCATCTCGGGCTTCCTGATCACCGGGCTTCTCTGGCGGGAAGTGAGCACCGCCGGCACCGTGCGGCTGCGCCGTTTCTATGGGGCGCGGGCCCGCCGGCTGCTGCCGGCGTCGGCTGCGGTGGGCGTCGTCACCGCGATCGCCTCGGTCGTCCTGTTACCCCCGCTGCAGGCCGTGGGCGTCCTGTATGACGGCATCGCCAGCGCGCTGTATGTCAGCAACTACTGGTTCATTTCCCAAGGCGTCCACTACTTCGGCGGCCACAAACCGCCGTCGCCGTTTCAGCACTACTGGTCATTGGGCGTCGAGGAGCAGTTCTACCTGGTGTGGCCGGCCATAATTATCGGCACGGCGTGGCTCATCCGACGCGCGCGTCGGCGCAGCAAGGCCACTGAGGCCACTAAGGCTCAAGCCCCCTCCTCGCAACGCCCGTATCTGGTGGTCCTTGCGCTGGTCGCGGCGGTGTCGTTCGCGATGTCGCTGGTGATCACGTACGTGATGCCTGCTATAGCGTTCTTTTCGCTGCCGACCCGGGCCTGGCAGTTGGCCGCCGGCGGCCTGGTGGCCCTCACCGCCGGCCAGTGGCGCCGACTACCGCCACTAGCTGCCGCGATCACCGGATGGGCAGGGCTGGCGGTGATCCTGCTCGCCTGCAGCTATTTGAGCGCGACCACACCGTACCCAGGTACCGCCGCCCTGTTGCCCACGCTGGGCACGGTGCTGGTGATCGGTGCCGGCTGTGCCGCACCTTCGCAGGGATGCGGTCGCATGCTGGCGGTGTCGCCGATGCGGGCGATCGGACGGGTGTCGTACTCGTGGTATCTGTGGCACTGGCCGGTGCTGGTGCTCGCACCGTCATTGCTGGGCCACCCGCTGGGGCTGCCCGCGAGGTTGGCAGCGGCCCTGGTTTCTGGCGGGCTGGCGTTGCTCACACTGCGTCTCATCGAGAACCCGCTGCGATACGCCGATCGGGTGCGCCGCTCTGACCTGGCCAGTCTCGCGCTGGGCGCTACCGCCACCGCGGTCGCGGTCTGTGTCGGTGTGGTGCTGCTGGTATGGGTGCCTGTCCCGGTCGGACGCGGCGCGCCAGCTCGAGCGCTGACCATCACCGCGGCGCCGGCCCCCACTGGCGACGACATTGACGCCTACGAGGCGACGGTGCAGCACGCTTTCGCGCAGGTGCAGGCCGCGGTCGCGGCGTCTGCGGAGCTGAAAGCCGTACCGTCGAACCTCGAGCCGCCGCTGAGCAACGCGGGCACCGAACTTAACGCGATGTTGTTCAACGGCTGCCTGCGCTCGCCTTTCCAAAGCGGACAGCCCGAGTGCGCGACGGGCGATACCGCCTCTACGACGACGGTGGCCCTGGTCGGCGACTCACATGCCGCGATGTGGAATCCGGCGTTCCAGCAGATTGCCACACAGCGGCGCTGGCGGCTGGAAATGCTGAGCAAGGGCGCCTGCCCATTGATGGACTTGCCCATCACCAACCACCTCTTCAGCGGCCTGGTTGAACACTTTGAACATTGCGATCAATGGCGTGGTCAGATCCTCGCCCGGTTGCGTAAGCGAGCACCCGCGGCTGATCGTGATGAGCCTATGGCGGGGATACGGTGCCGGCAGCGGCAACGGTTGGCTGTCGGGTTTCACGTCCTACGACCCGGCGTGGATCGACAGCCTGACCCGCCTGGTGCAGCAATTGCGCGGCACCGGCGCCAAGGTGCTGGTGCTCGGGCCGGTCCCGGATCCGCACGCATATGTGCCCATCTGCTTGTCCGGCCACCTCGATGACGCGACGGCCTGCTCGCCGCTCAGGTCGACCGCAGTGAACGAACCCGGCATCGCAGCCGAGTCCGCCGCCACCAAAGCTGGCGGCGGACAATACGTCGACCTCACCAAGCTGTTCTGCACCAGCAGACCGCTGCCCGGTCGTCGTCGGCAACACGATGGTCTACATCGACGAGGAACACATGACGCTCGAATACTCCCGACAGTTGGCACCGGCAGTCGGGGCGCTGGCCGACCGCGCGCTCGCCCACGGCTGACATACTGCTGATTGTTGGCGACTCCCCAGCACCAAAAGAGAGTAGAGGAAGCGGAGGCATCGGCTTTGTCAACATCCGTGCTCATCACTGGCGGAGCAGGATTCATTGGGTCCGCGCTCTCGCGCCGTCTCGTCAAAGCAGGTTATGACGTCGCTGTGATGGACGTCTTGCACCCGCAGGTGCACGGCGAACGTGCAGCGATCGACCTGCCGCCATCCGTGCGGTTGTTCACCGGCGATGTCACCCATGCCCCTGACTGGGATGCTGTGCTTCGGTTGTTCCGTCCTTCCCAGATCGTCCATTTGGCGGCCGAGACGGGAACGGCGCAGTCGCTCTCCGAGGCGACGCGCCACGGTTCGGTAAACGTGGTGGGAACGACTCAACTCCTTGACGCCCTGAGCCGCTCAGCACTCGTGCCCGACCAGCTCGTCCTGGCTTCGTCGAGAGCCGTCTACGGCGAGGGCGCATGGCAATGCGGCACGCACACCTTCTACCCGCCGCCCCGCAGCCACGCTCAGCTGTTGGCCGGTGTCTGGGATCCGCAAGGGCCCACGGGCGATTCCGCAGTCCCGCTTCCGAGCTGCGCTGGCCGGACGGAGCCCCGGCCGACCAACATTTACGCCGCGACCAAACTCGCCCAGGAGCACATCTTGGCCGCCTGGACCGCCGCACACGACACCAATCTGAGTGTGCTGCGACTGCAGAATGTCTACGGGCCGGGCCAGTCGCTGACTAATTCGTACACCGGAATAGTCGCTCTTTTCGCCCGATTGGCGCGCGAGCAGCTTTCGTTGGAGGTCTACGAAGACGGCCGGATCCTGCGCGATTTCGTCTATATCGACGATGTCGTCGAGGCGCTGTTCGCTGCGATCGAGGGACCTGCGGCGCAACCACGCTGCCTCGACATCGGGTCGGGTATCCCGACAACCATCCATGAGCTGGCTCAAACGATCGCCGCCATCTGCGATGCCCCCGAACCGATCGTCGTGGCGAAATTCCGCGACGGTGACGTACGCGCCGCGAGGTGCGACATCGAGCCGGCGAAGAACGAGCTCGACTGGCGTCCAAAGTGGTCGCTCGAAGAAGGTCTGCGCGCTCTGCTTGACTGGATCGGCGAGCAGCCCGAATTACCTGTCAAGCCAAGCGATCACACACGGGTGACAGCCCTGCTGAAGTAGAAAATGATGAGTAGCCGTTAAGCGGCCTACAGACTTGTTCGGCGCCGATCACCTCGGCGGCGCGCCGTCGCCAATCAGCCAACACGCTTGAGGCGGGCGAAATTTTCTACAAGATCAGCGGCGGCCGCAACGCTTTCGGCGGGTTTGGTCATCCGGGTGGCGAGTTCGCGGGCCCGGGTGAGGCATTCCGGGGCCAGGATCGGTGCGCAAATCCGCGACCAGCGATTGCTGGGTAGTGGCCGAAAAGCGCCGGGCGGTGCCCACCTTCAGCCGCTTGACCCGAGCTCCCCAAGCCGCCTGATCGGGCAACGTCCAGAGGATCAACGTGGGGACTCCGGCGCGCAGGCCCGCGTTCGTGGTGCCCGCGCCACCGTGGTGAACGACAGCGCGGCAGGCGGGAAAGATCGCCGCGTAATTCATCACGCCCACCACCTTGACGTGTTCGAAATGGGAGACGTTGCTGAAGTCGGTCCCGGCGGCGCAAACCAACGCCCGCTCGCCTAACTGCGCGCAGGCCGCGCCGATCATGGCAAGCGTGTCGGCCGGCAGATTCGACCGCTACGCTGCCAAAGCCGAAGCAAATCGGCGGTGTTCCCGCGGCGATCCACGACGCGACCTCGTCATCGGCATCCGTCGGCAACTCCATCGTCAGCGCGCCGACAAAGGGCCGCTGGCCGCCCCATTTCGCCCATTCGGCTGCCAGCCCGGGAAAGCACACCTCGTCGTAGGCTTGGATTTCCAGCGATCCGCGTTCGGTGATCCGTCGCGGCCAGGGGCCTGTGGCCTTCGGCAGACCGAGTTCACGGCGCTGCGCGTCCTCGACCTTCTTCGTCCGCGCCAAGACAGCCACTCCGACATCGTCATTGCGGAGCGGCCCAACGGCGCCGGCAGGAATGGCAGGAGCTGGCCGTTGGCCCGCACGGGAAGTTATGCAGCGTGGCCAACGGAATGTCGCAATACTCCGCGACGTTGGCAGCGGTGTCCTCGAAATTCATGCCGGTGAATAGCAGGTCGGCCCCGTCCGCCAGCGACGTCAGCGTCTCGCTGACCTCCCCCCGGCACTGGGTAAGAGGCTCCCGAACTTCGCGCCACATCCTGTTCAGCTCCCGGATCTTCCAGGGGTTGCGGAAGAAATACGTCCAGAAGTCGCGGTGCGGGTCCAGGATGGCCTGCAAATCCGGTCCGTAGGCAACCGCTGCAGGCCCAGCCGACTCGACGAAGGCAACCATTTCAGGCGCGACAGCCATGTGCACGTCATGCCCGCGGCGCACCAGCTCACGGCCGACGGCCACGCAGGGCTCGACCTCGCCACGCGTTCCCCAGTTTGCCAGCACAAATTTCATCGCGGATCCTGACCTTTCACTTCCCGTGCGCGTTCTGCGACATGAAAGCGGCTACCCGCGCGCCCTGGCTCACCCGCCCCGCAGCATAACCCGATACCCGAACGCTATCGACTGAAAGCCGGAAATTTTGGGCACGCGGCCAACTAACTGGACCGTCGCAGGTGAACTCCTAGACTATCCTTCAGCCGCAGCGACGCAGGAATTTGCGACGACTTTCTAGCTTGCCGCCACAAATTTCAGCATGGAGATCCTAGCCTTTCACTTCCCGCGCGTATTCTCCGAATTCCCGCACCGCCGGTATGCCCGCAAAGAGGTTTTGAGCTATCCCGTAACCGTCTATTCAGGCCGACGCTCCCCGGCCGGAGCAATACTCCTCCGTTTGAGACGAGATTTTAAAGAAATCACGGGCTTCTCGACCAGAAACCAGCTCAGTGCGGCTAGCGGCAGGGTGGCGATGGCTGCAATGACCGGGAATACAATCGGATTCAAAAAAGCAAGCCCACACATCACCAGCAACTACTGCATCGGAAATGCGTAAATATACACGCCGTAGGACAAATCCGTCGTAGCCTCAAGCGCTTGTTGTGGATGAGAGCACCTGAAACGATGATGGCGTAAGCCAGCGGAATGGCGGCGACGACCCGGTAATTGGGCAGCAGGCTCGCCGCAAGAACGATGACCAGGCTTACGCGACCAGTGACCATCGAGCGGGAATCACGTTTCGGAACTGATACATACGCGCCGGCCAAAAACATGACGCTGAAGCGTGCGACGACCGCCTGAACGAGCAACGCGGCAGTCGCAGAGTCGACGTGTTGCCGCGCTTCCACTAAGTCCGCGAAGGTCCCCCACGGCGGCAGTAATGCCGACCATAACAGCACCAGTGTCAACGCTGTAGGGATAAACCACCGGCGACGCAAAAGCCCAACTACGCCGTAAATAGCAATAGCGATGTAGCACAAGACTTCCCATACAAGAGTCCAGAGAGAACCGTCCCACACCCCCGGCGATGGGATCCCACTTGGTGTACCACCGATGTCTTGCTTAACCAGCAACACTGCGCTGTTTTCGAGAACGTACTCAATGGGCGCGCGCGACAGCAGCAGCTTGCCAGCCGAGCCGCCCTGAATGGCCACACCGATCGGGGCGATGACAAACGCTGTGACGATCAGGCAGACCCACAAGCCGGGGAGGATGCGCAGACCTCGAGCGACGAAATAGTCGCGAACCCGCGGGCGTCTGAACCAACTCCACGTGATGAGAAATCCTGAGATTGCAAAAAACCCGTCGACCCATCCGTCTCTAAGAAGCCTGGTGAGCCGGCGCGAACGACACTTGGCGGCCCGTGAGTGGCCAGGCGTGCCACAGGATGACCCCCGTCGCCAGTATTAACCGCCACGCATTCAGTGCGTTGCTTCGCGGATCGAATTCCTCTCCGAGGGTCTAATTGCTCGTCCGTCGCCGCTTCGGCCAGCGACTGACGATTTTATTGTCGCCAGCGACTTTCGGGTCCGCGCTCATCTCAGCTCATTCATAAACGCTCCGTTGATCTGATACGCCATCCCGGCCGTGGTGGACAGTGGCGTCGTCGCGCGAGCCAGTCCCAGGCTCATCGGCCGTCTTACGGCTGATCCCCTGCGGGTTCTTTGAGGTACCACGGGTTGGCCCGCGCCCAGTCGATGGTGCGGCGGATCCCTTCCTCGACGTCGACCTTGAGGCGCCATCCCAGCTCCCGCTGCGCCTTGGTCGAGTCGGGAATACGACGCGGGATGTCCTCATAGCGACCCCCGTAGCGCGCCGCGGTGTCAACAGCTTCGGCGCCAGACACCGAGTCGACATTCGCGATCTTGATCGCTAAATCGACAACGTCACGCACAGTCGTCTCGGTCATGCTCCCGATGTTGAAGGCCTCACCGATCGCCGCGCTGCTGTCGGACGCGAGCAAGGTGCCGGCGATGGCGTCGTCGACGTAGGTGAAGCAGCGTGTCTGGTCGCCCGAGTCGTAGAGCAACGGCTGGCGGCCATTAAGGATCCGGTGAATGGTCTGCGAGACCACGAAAATCGGATTCTGCCGCGGGCCGTACACGTTGAAATAGCGCACTACCGTCACCGGCAATCCGTAGGCGGTGTGCATCGCGAAGACGAGATGCTCGGCCATGGCCTTGCTGGTGCTGTAGCTCCACCGCGCGGTCCTTGTCGAACCGAGGACGCGATCGTCGTCCTCGGCGAACGGCGGGTTGGGATTTTTCCCAAACACCTCAGACGTGCTGGCGAACACCACGCGGGTTCCGTGCCGATGGCTCAGCTCGAGGACGTTGCGAGTGCCGGTCACGTTGACATCGAGAACCCGCAGCGGATCTTTCATATAGTTTTTGACGCCGACGACTGCGGCCAGGTGGAAGACCGTGTCGACGCCGGGAGTCAGGGCTTTTTCGAGTGCGGTCAGATCAGTGACATCGCCTTGCACGAACCGGAAGTTGGGGTGCCGGTCGAAGTCGATACTGCTGTCGCGGGTGTTCTTTGCGAAGTCGAAAACCGTGACCGAGTCGCCGCGGTCCAGCAATGCGGAGACCAGGTGCGATCCGATCAAGCCGTAGCCGCCCGTCACGACGACATTGGACATATTTACTCTTTCATTTCGACGTAGGGGTTTAGGTTGACTTGTCGGCCGCCTATCGGCCGATCCCCTTGTAGATGAAGCCGGCGGCGCGCACCGCCGCCGGGTCGAAGCTGTTCCGTCCGTCGAGGAACACGCAGCTGGATGCTGCTAGGTCCGCGAGCCGGGCCAGCGGGATCTGGTGGAACTCTCGGTGCCCCGCCAGGACCACCAAGGCATCGGCATCCTTGACCGCTGACTCGATGTCTGGCGGTCAGGGGAATCTTCGTCACCGCGAGGGCCTCCTCGGCCGGCACCCACGGATCATGGACCGAAAGCTCGCAGCCGGACTCCTCGAGCAAGGCGACGACGTACTTGGTGGGCGTGAGCCGGCAGTCGCCGGTGTTGTTCTTGAACGCGATGCCCAGCACCGCAATCCTGCTGGTCTCGATCGCCTTGCCCTGATCGGCGAGGAGTTGCGTGAGCAGCCCGTAGGTGTAGGCGGGCATCGTGTCGTTGACGGTCCTCGACGTCCGCGGAATCGTCCAGGTCCAACCCGACGGACTGTCCCAGATGGTTGACGAACCACGGATCCTTCGTCAAGCAATAGCCGCCGACGCCCATGCTCGGCCTCAAGATGTTCACGTGTGGCTGCCGCCCTTCGGCATCGATGTTGGCCGCCTCGATGACCTGAAGGGCGTCCATCCCGAGCCGGTCGCACACCTTGGCCAGCTCGTTCGCCAGCGCGACGTTGAGGTCGACCCAGAGGTTGTCCGCGAGCTTGACCATCTCGGCGGTGCGCGGATCGTCGACGACGATGGAGTCCACTCCCAGGGCGTGTCGCCACAGTGTGGAGCAGGCGCGAGCGCTGCGCTCATCGACAGCACCGACGACGACGGGAATCGACGTCAGCTCGTGGATGGCTTGGCCTTCGGCGAGCCGTTCAGGGCAAAACGCCAACCCGAAGTCGACCCCAGCCCGCAGCCCCGAGGTCTCTTCAAGGATCGGCTGAACGAGCTTTTCGGTGGTGTCGGGAGGAACCGTGCTCTTGAGGATGACGAGGTGGCCGGGACGCAGGTGCTCCCCCACGGCCCGCGCCGCCGCCTTGATGTCGTCGACGATGGGCTCGTAGTCCGGACCAAGCGGCGTACCGACGGTCACGATGACGAAGTCATTGTCGGCGATGGCGCCGAAATCGGTCGTGGCGCGAAGCCGGCCGACTCGTACGTTGTTGGACACGAGCTCGCCGAGCCCTGGCTCAGGCACGGTGCTCTTGCCCAGGTTGATCTCGTCGACGACGCTCTGTCTCACGTCGATCCCCGTCACAGGCCAGCCGCGATCAGCCAGCACGGCACCGATCACCGTGCCGATGTAGCCGAAACCCACAACTGCGATCCCCGACCGCATGCCACGCACCAAGAGATCGATCTCAGCGTCGCTACGTCCGAACACGCCTTCAGCCATCGCGGATCCCAACCTTTCACGTGCTGTGGGCGTTCTGCGAAATGAAACCGGGGGCCTCACGGTCCCCGGCTAATCCGCCCGGCAGTCTAATCCAACACCCGTGCAACAGACCTGAAATTCACAAGTTTGGGCAAGCACCCGGCCGCCATCGCCTTCAACTGTGATTTGGCTGGCACGGCGAATTGATCATGTCGTGCATCCGCGACGGGATCTGAGGCGGGCGAAATCTTCCACAAGATCAGCAGCGGCCACGGCGCTTTCGGCGGGTTTGGTCATCCGCGTGGCGATCTCGCGCGCCCTGGTGAGGTATTGCGGGGCCAGGATCCGGCGCAGGTCCGTGACCAGCGACTTCTCGGAGGTGGTCGAAAAGCGCCGCCCGGTGCCCACCTTCAATCGTTTGAGCTGAGCCGTAAAGAACGGCTGATCGGGCAACGTCCAGAGGATCACTTGGGGGACGCCGGCCCGCAGTCCCGCGGCCAGGGTACCCGCGCCACCGTGGTGCACGACCGCGCGGCAGGCGGGAAAGATCGCCGCGTAATTCACCACGCCCACCACCTTGACGTGCTCGAAATGGGGGACGTTGCTGAAGTCACTCGAGCCGGCGCCAACCAACGCCCGCTCGCCCAACTGCGCGCAGGCCGCAGCGATCATGGCGAGCGTGTCGGCCGGAGATTCGAGCGGTATGCTGCCAAACCCGAAGAAAATCGGCGGTGTTCCCGCGGCAATCCACGAGGCGACCTCCTCATCGGCATCCGTCGCCAACTGCAACGCCAACGCGCCGACAAAAGGCCGCTGGCCATTCCATTGCGCCCATTCGGCTGCCAGCCGGGGAAAGCAGACCTCGTCGTAGGCCTGGATTTCCAGCGATCCCCGTTGGGCAATGCGCTGCGGTGCGGGCCGTTTTGCCTTCGGTAGGCCTAGCTCCCGTCGCTGCGCGTCCTCGCCCTTCCGCGTCCCGCGCCAAGCCAGCCAGTCGTTCACCGTCATTCCGGTGCGGCTCAACCACGACGGCGCAAACGGCAGCAGTTCGCCGTGGGCGCGCACTGGGAAGAAATGCAGCGTGGCCAACGGAATGTCGTAATACTCCGCGACGTTGGCAGCGGGTTGCTCGAAAATCAGGCCCGTGAGTAACAGGTCGGCACCGTCGGCCACCGACGCCAGTGTGGTGGTCATTTCCCCCCAGCACTGGGTCGCGAACTGCTCAGTTTCGCGCGCCATCCTGTTCAGCTCCTTGAGCTTCCAGGGGGTGCGGAAGTAACAGGTCCAGTATTCGCGCTGCGCGTCCAGGATGGGCTGCGAATCCAGCCCGTAGGCGACCGCCGCAAGGCCAGCCGCCTCGGCGAAGCCAACCAGATTGGGCGGGACGGCCATCTGCACGTCGTGCCCGCGGCGCTGCAGTTCACGGCCGACAACGACGGCCGGCTCAATATCGCCTCGACCTCCATAGCTTGCCAGGACAAATTTCATCGCGGGCTCTGGCCTTTCAGTCGTCGTGCGCTAGGCAACTTCGCGGGCATCGGTCATTATGCACGGTTTGTCGACTACCGGGTGGGCGTTCGACCACTGCCTTCAGGGCTGATCGTTCGTCGTTGACGCGGCGCACCGCAGTGACCTCCGTAGGCAGCGCTGAAGACAACGCGAATCGCCTCCGCCTACGTGTCGGCGCGGCACGCCACACGTGTCCTAAGCACCAACCGGGCGACCGGATTTCGGCGTTCAGGCCGGCTCGCGGACCGGCAGGCCGGCAGCGCGATAAATCGCATCGATGACGCCCATATTCTCAATCGCGTCGTTTGGCGTGGTCTTCACCGGGTCGCCGCGCAGCACCGACGCGGCGAAAGCGTCCAGTTGATACGCGTAGGTAGTCCGCCGCGGAAAAGGCTCCACACGCTTTCCGTCGGCCGAGCGGATCGACAGCCGAGGAAAAAGGTGCGGTGCCGCCGGGCTGAGGTAACGCAGCTGGCCGCGATCACCAACGATCTTGGCGCTTGCCCGAAAGAGATGCGATGACCACAGCGCGGAATGAAGCCGGCCCGTGTGCCCGCTTGGATACCGCAGCTCGGCCGTCATCGCCCGGTCCACCAGAGGACCGTCCAGAGTGGCCCGCGCCGACACGACTTCCGGGGTCGAACCGCCGAACGTTCGGGCCATGTCGACCGTATAAGCTCCATCAATCATCAGCGCGCCCCCGGCGAGAGAGTAGTCGTAGATGTTGCTGTTGGAGCGTTTCGGCAGCATCACGCATACGGTGACCTCCACCCGCTCCAGATTGCCCAACTCCCCCGACGCAAGGATCTGCTCGACACGCAGAGTCAACGGATGAAAGCGGTATTGGAGCGCCTCCATCACAACCCGACCCGACTGCGCGGCCAGTTCAGCGATCTCGCGGGCCTCAACGGCATTGGCAGTCAACGGTTTCTCGCACAGCACGTGCTTGCCCGCGCCGAGGGCGGCCCTAGTCCACTTGCCGTGCAAGCTTGTGGGCGCAACGATGTAAACGGCATCCAAGTCCGGATCGGCGATCAGCGCGTCGTAACTTTCGTGCACCCGCGCGATTCCGTGTTTCGCGGCAAAGGTGTGAGCACGGGATACATCGCGTGATGCCACTGCCGCCACCACAACCTCGGCGCTTTTCTTTGCCGGATTGATGAGTGTTGTCGGCGCCCATTTCGACGCGCCCAGGATTCCGATCCGCACTGGGGCGCCGCTTTCAGCCATGCGCGCATGCTAGCGGTTCACCGCGTCCAGGGCGGTCAATTTCGTCCCGTCTCCCCGTAGCGGCGGGTGGTACGATCCCGATTCGCCCAGACCGGGCCACGCGTTGGACCATCATCCGCTGAGGAGTTCGATTTTGGCTGACGGCGAACTGACCGCGCGCGAGGCCGAACGCGTCGAGTGGGACGTGATCGTCGTGGGCACCGGCATGGGCGGCGGAATGCTGGGCTACCGATTGGCCCGCTCCGGCCGGCGGGTGCTGTTCGTCGAAAAGGGGCACTCGACACTGCCCGGAGTGCCCGGAACCATTCGCGCTGCCATGCCCGAACTGGCCGAGCCGCTCTCGGCCCGTTCCGCAGAGGCGCACTACGACGCCTTGGCCCGGGCCGGACGCACAACTGACGAAATCGAAGACATCAGCGGGCGCTTCTCGAAGCGGTTCGTGCCGTTCATCGGCAGCGGCACCGGCGGGTCTTCGGCCCTGTACGGCATGGTCAGCGAGCGGTTTTTCGTGCGCGATTTCACTCCCCGGCAAAACTTCACCAACCCCGGCGATTCCACCGTGCCCGAGGCCTGGCCGATCAGCTATGAGCAGATGGTGCCCTGGTACGCCGAGGCGGAGAAGCTGCTGGGGGTTCGCGGCCAACCCGATCCCCTGCGCCCGGAGTCCGCCGACGTCGGCCTGCCCGCCGCGCCGCCGTTTTCGCCGCCCAACCAGGCGCTGGTCAACTATCTGTCAGGTCGCGGCCTGCACCCCTACCACCTGCCGATGGCCTGCGATTACACCGACGACTGTGCCACCTGTCAGGCCTACCTCTGCAACCAGTCATGCAAAAACGACGCCGCCCGCAACGGCGTCCTGCCCGCCGTTGCCGAGCACGGCGCTCACCTGCTGGCCCAATGTCGAGTCGTGCGCCTCGAGGCGGACCGCACCCAGGTCCGGCAAGTGATCTGCCAGCGTCGCTCCGACATGCTGGCGCTGCGCGCCAAGGTGGTGGTGCTGGCCGCCGGCGCGCTGGCCACCCCGGTGCTGTTGCTCAATTCCCGGTCCGGCGATTGGCCGCGCGGATTGGCCAACGGCTCTGACTATGTGGGACGCAACTTGATGCGCCATCTACTCGATCGGGTCGAGGTCTGGCCGCAACCAGACCACAAGGCCACGGCGGCAAACAAGGAGGTCGGATTCAACGACTTCTATTTCTGGGAGGGGCAGAAATACGGCACCGTGCAATCATTCGGCGAGATACCGCCCATGGAGTGGCTGACCAACCGCCCCGGCATGGGGCCGAAGGCGATCCGGCTCATGAGCCCGGCCGTGCGCCGGATCTACGAACGCTTCTTCACCGGCGGACTGCTGCTGACTACGATCCTGGAAGACCTGCCCTACCTGGACAACCGCGTGCTGCCATACGATCGGCCTAGCGTCGATGGCCGCCAGCGGCTGCGGATTCAGTATCGTTGGCACGCCAGTGAGATCGAGCGCCACGCGGTGTTTTCGTCGCTAATAAAAGAGGTGCTCGACCCGTTTCGCAAAATGCCCTTGGGGGGCGGCAAAGACAACGCGTCTCTGGGCCACGTGTGCGGCACGTGCCGCTTCGGCACCGATCCCAAAACCAGCGTGCTGGATCCACAAAACCGAGCGCACGAAGTGGACAACCTCTACGTGGTGGACACCTCGTTCTTCCCTTCCAGCACCGGCTTGAATCCCAGTTTGACGGTCGCGGCCAACGCCTTGCGGGTAGCCGCACACGTCGACCAGGCCCATTTCGCGACCTGATCGATCAATCGGCTCCGCGGAGGTGTCGACGCGCGCGCCACTTGTTGTCCGAAGTATCAACCGCGCGAACGGATTAGCGTTCAGCCGGCTCGCGCAGCGAAAGACCCGCAGCCCGGTAGATCGCATCGATGACGCTCATGTTCTCGACCGCGTCTTCCGGCGTCGTCTTCACCGGTTCCCCGCGCAGCACCGCCCCGGCGAAAGCGGCAAGCTGATACTCAAACGAACTGCGCCCTGGGAAGCGCTCCACACGCTTGCTGTCTGCTGATCGGACCGAGAACCGATGGAGAAGCTGGGGCGCCGCTGGACTGAGCACACGCAACTCGCCACGGTCGCCAACCAGCTTGGCGCTCGCCCGAAAGAGATCCGACGACCACAGCGCGCAGCGGAGCCGGCCCGTGAGCCAACTGGTAAACCGCAACTCGGCCGTTATGGCCCGGTCGACCTCAGGACCGCTCAGTTTCGCGCTTGCAGAAACGACTTCCGGGGTCGAGCCGCCGAACGTGCGCAGCATGTCGACCGCATAGACTCCGGCATCCATTAGCGCGCCACCGCCAAGCGAGTAGTCGTAGACGTTGGCGTTGGAGCGCTTCGGCAGCAGTACGCACAAAGCGACGTCCACCCGCTCCAGTTTGCCCAGCTCCCCCGAGGCGATGATCTGCTCAACCCGCAAAGTCAACGGATGGTAGCGGTATTGAATTGCCTCCATCACAACGCGGTCTGATGCGGCGGCCAGTTCGGCGATCTCGCGGGCCTCGGCGGCATTGGCCATGAACGGCTTCTCGCACAGCACGTGCTTGCCCGCGGCAAGCGCAGCCCGGGTCCACCTGCCGTGCAAGCTGTTCGGCAGCACGATGTAGACAGCATCCACGTCCGGATCGGCGATCAGCGCCTCGTAACTTTCGTGCACCCGGGCGATGCCGTGTTTGGCGGCAAAGGCTCGAGCCTGGGACAAGTCGCGGTCTGCCACCGCGGCCACCATGACCTCGTCGTTATTCCGGGCCGGTTTGATGAGGATCATCGGTGCGAAGCGTGAAGCACCCAGGATGCCGATCCGCACTGGGGCGCCGCTTGCAGCCATGCGCGCGATGCTAGCAGTCGACCCCGGTCGCTCGGATGGACCAACCTCCGGCCGCAGTGATATCTCTCAATCGGTCCGGCGTCTTCGTTACCAGCACATAGGATCGCTTTCGTGGATTTGTTTGTGCGCGAATCCGGTCCGGTCGGGGCGCCCGCTATCGTCTTCCTTCACGGCGGGGAATATAGCGGCCGGTCCTGGCAGCCCGTCGTCGAACGAATGCAGCGATACCGCTGTCTGGTCCCCGATCTGCCCCAGCACGGCGAGAGCTTGCAGCCGGGCCCATTCGAGATAGGCGGAGCCGCAGTTGCGGTGGCAGAGCTCGTCCGCTCTCGGGTGGGCACCGGCCGGGTACACCTGGTGGGCTTGTCGCTCGGGGCTCAGGTGGGGACGCAGCTGCTGGGGATCGCGCCGGAACTCATCGATCGGGCGGTGCTGTGCGGGACCATCGTCGACGCGATGCCGGTTGTTCGGGTGACTGCGCCCGCCCTTGGGTTGGTCGCATGGATCTCACGGTCGGTGACCATCCGCAGGAATGCACGCGTTGTGGCGGTTCCCTCGGCTAAGGTCGATGACTACCGCGAGGATGTGCGTCTCCTGCCGCCCGCACAGATTGCCCGCCTCGTCGAGGCGTCCGCGGCGTTCACGCTTCCCAAGGGACTCGACAAATCGGATTCGGCCACCTTGTTTCTAACCGGCTCCAAGGAGATGCGGCTCATCCGCCGCTCGGCGACAGCGCTCGCGGAACGGATGCCCAACGGAGTCGACGGGGTCGCAGTCGGTATGGACCACGACTGGCCCCTGCGCTATCCGGACCTCTTCTCGCGCACCGTCGACGCCTGGCTCTCCGGTACGGCCCTGCCGCCCGAGATCGCATTGTCGAACTCGGGTCGTCACTGATCGCCCGCAAACTTCTCCGACCCACCACCAACCACGAAGACGACGAGTAGGGCTCAGGCGCTGCGGTTGCCGGGTCCAGCGCGGGCGAATGCCGCCGCATGCTCAGGCGGGCGCCCAGCGGCTAGGGCGAAGAGCGTCCTAATGTCTTCATTACTTTCGCCACAACACACCCGTCCCGTCGATGTCAACGATGTCCGCGGATATTCCATGTTTCGCGCGGTAGTCGGTGACGGCTTGCTCACACGCCTTCACCGCCTGGTAGTCATCAATGATGCAGAAACCCCCGGGGGACAGTCGCGGGTAGAGCGCATCGAGCGCTTGTATCGTCGATTCGTAGAGGTCGCCATCGAGCCTCAATACAGCGATGCGATCAATCGGGGCGTCCTGCAGCGTGTCTTTGAACCAGCCAGGAAGAAAGCGGACCTGGTCATCTAGCAGCCCGTAACGTTCGAAGTTCGCTCTGACCTCCGCTTCCGAAACTCCCAGTATGCCCGCAGCGAACTCCGCCCTGATCCCTTTATCTGCTTGGTAATTGTCGGGATCCGAGCGCGGCACGCCCTGGAATGAATCGGCTAGCCACACGCTTCGCGTCTCATCCCCATAGGCCGCCAGAACAGCGCGCATCAGGATGCAAGCCCCTCCGCGCCACACTCCGCATTCGATCAGATCACCGGGGATGTCTTCGCGCAGCACGGTCTCAACGCAATGCTGCAGACTCGTGAGTCTTTGCATTCCGATCATCGTCTCGGCCTCGGCCGGCCAGTCCAAGCCCAACTCGCGACTGCGCTGATCGAACACGCCCTTGCCGTTGCGGATGGAGCTGAGGGTGTTGACCGCTTTGAAAAGGAGGCGTCGCCGCAGCGGCCACTGCGAGGGCATTCGCTCAGGCATCCCATACCTGGTGAGATTGCGTCGAAGCAGGTCGAGGTACAGCGACCGGACGTCGTGATCGGTTATTGTCAAAATTGCCCCTGTCTCACATGCTGGCTCTACCGGCGCTGAGTCTAGACTTTCATTGACGGCGTGTTCCGGAGTTTTCCAAGATCCGATCGAGAGTTTTCGTTTCAAACTCAGCGGCGCGAGCCGGTGGGTAGGAGCGAACCGTGCGCCGGCTGCCAACGTCTGATCGGGCGCGACGATCATTCGAATGACTCGATACCACTGTGCGGGCCGCGGGGTTGCTGCGACGGCGTCGGCGATTCTGATTCCGCATCATTGTCTGATTCGGTGGCCATCCGGAACACAAGGCTGGCAAGGTCCAGCTCTCACGCCCGCACCCGAAATGGTGCGCCAGCCTGCCCAGAACAACCCAGGGAAACTTCAGACGCGCCCACAGACAACAACCAACGCGGTAGTGTTCCGGCCGTGTGGGGCTCAATGCTGGTGCTAACACTTCTGGTGGCGCTCGATCCGGTGCGTCTCGGCGCGACCCTCCTCATGATCTCGCGGCCGCGGCCCGTGCAAAACATGCTTGTCTACTGGATTGGCTCCATGACTGTGGGTGTGACCTATATGTTGGGGCCTCTGGCGGTGCTGCACGTCACACCATTGTTTAGATCTTTTGCGCAACATTTGGCCAGCCCGGCCACGTTCGAGAACGCCACCGTCCGGCACATTCAAATCGGCATCGGGGTGATCGTGCTATCGCTCGCGGCGCTGATGGCAGTCCGCTTCTGGGCGCGTCCGCGGGTGCAGCTGCCGACACCGGCCGGCACCACGTCGACCCTGGTGACGGACTCGAATACGCCGACGGCAATCTATCCGATGTTGGGCGGCGCGCAGGATGCGCCGACGGAGGGTGGATCCGCAATCCGGCGGCTGCTCGCCCGCGCCCGCAGTACGTGGGAAGACGGATCCTTGTGGGTCGCGTTCGTGATAGGCGTTCTAGCGGCGCCGCCACCTTTCACGATCATATTTGTACTCACTACCATCATGGCCACGGGAGCCGCGATCGGCACTCAGGTCGGCGCCGCCATCGCGTTCGTCATCGGGATGCTTGCGGTTGTCGAGATCGCCCTCGTCAGCTATCTGTTTAAGCCAGCGAAAACCCAAACGGTGCTGCGACTGCTGCACGACTGGACACGCGCTCACCGTCAGAAGATCCTGGTAGCCATGTGCGTACTAATTGGGGTCGCGCTGGTGACCCAGGGCATGGGCAGCGCCTGAGCCGGCGGCGCCGTCAGCAGGACACCGCGTTGCGCCTAAACGTCAGTCAATAGACCCACAACGTCACAAGAGCCGATCGCGAGAAGTTTCGGGATCCCTTGCAAAACTGGCAGTTCGGCTCACCCAAAGCCCGTCTCACAGCAAGTTTGGCGAGCAATCTGGTCTACTTCCGTGCACACAGGACTGACGGCAGGCCAAGCCTCGCAGAGACGCTCTACTCGGCGATCGATCACGTCGTGTGGCGTCGATCAGCCAACACGCTTGAGGCGGGCGAAGTCCTCCACACGATCAGCAGCGGCCGCAACACTTTCGGCGGGTCTGGTCATCCGGGTCGCGATCTCGCGGGCACGGGCGACATATTGTGGGGCGAGGATGGTGCGCAAATCCGCAACCAACGATTTCTCGGTTGTGGTCGAAAACCGCCGGGCCGTGCCCACCTTCAGTCGTTTGACCGCGGCCCCCCATATCAGCTGAACGTCCGCCATCCACAGGATCAACGTGGGCACTCCGGCGCGCAGACCTGCGGCCGTGGTGCCCGCGCCACCGTGGTGCACGACCGCACGGCAGGCCGGGAAGATCGCCGCAAAATTCACCACGCCCACAACCTTGACATGCTCGAAATGGGCGACGTCGCTGAAGTCACTCCAGCCCGCGCCAACCAACGCCCGCTCGCCCAATTGCGCACAGGCCGCTGCCGATCATGGCGAGCGTATCGGCCGGAGATTCGACCGGTATGCTGCCGAACCCGAAGAAAATCGGCGGTGTTCCCGCGGCAATCCATGACGCGACCTCCTCGTCGGCATCCGTCGGCGACTCCATCGTCAGCGTGCCGACAAAGGGCCGCTGGCCATCCCATTTCGCCCATTCGGCCGCCAGCCCGGGAAAGCACACCTCGTCGTAGGCCTGGATCTCCAGCGATCCACCTTCGGCGATCCGTCGCGGTGCGGGACCTGTGGCCTTCGGCAGGCCCAGTTCACGGCGCTGCGTGCCCTCGACCTTCTTCACCCCGCGCCAAACCAGCCACTCGTACACCGTCATCGCCGAGCGGATCAACGGCGCCGGCAGGATCGGAACGACGTGGCCGTTGACCCGGTATCGGGAACCAGAGCAACGTGGCCAACGGAATGTCGCGATACTCCGCGACGTTGACAGCAAGCTCCTGGTAGCTCATGCCGGTGAGTAGCAGGTCGGCCCCGTCCGCCAGCGACGTCAGCGTCGTGCTCATTTCCGACCAGCACTGGATACCGGGCTCCCGAGATTCGCGCAGCAACTTCTTCAGCTCCCGGATCCTCCAGAAGTTGCGGAAGAAGCGCTTCCAGAAGTTGCGCGTCGCTTCCAGCCACTCCTGGTTATCCGGCCCGTAGGCCACCGCCGCAAGCCCAGCCGACTCGGCGAAGCCAACCAGGTCGGGTGGGACGGCCATGCGCACGTCGTGCCCTCGGCGCGCCAGCTCACGACCGACAGCGACGCCGGGCTCGACATCGCCGCGAGTTCCATAGAATGCCAGCACGAATCTCATTGCGTGATCTTGGCCTTTCACTTTCCGTGCGCGTTCTGCGGAATGAAAGCGGCAGCCCCGCGTCCCCGGCTGAGCCGCCCCGCAGCATAACCTGATGGCCCGCGCTATCGACCTGAAATCCAGCAGTTTTATGGCCGGTCGCACGGATGCCATTGTCTTCAATGCGATTTGACTGATAAAGGCGAACGCGAAGGATACCGCAGTTACTGTGATGCGATGAATTGGTTCGCCCCCACTGAGGCCCACGCCGTCCTGCGCGGCGTCGACCCCCGTGACCAGGTGTACGCCCCGACGGGCGTCACGGGCGAATCCTGTGACATCGGAGGCTGATCAGTGCCAGTCCGGATGCGTCCTGCACGCGCAACCTCTAACGGCCGCGCATCCAACGGTGAGGCGAGGCCGGACAATCGGCTGGCTTTGGTGGACCAAGGCTTCTTTGCCGGGCATCGCGCCATCGGCCAGACGGAAGTCATGCAGGTCGTGTGGGTTTATGAGCACGCTCTCGACTTCGATGGGCTGAGGCGTTTTCACCACAATCTCGGTTACGGGTTGTTTGGACGGCGCATCGAGCGTTCGCCGCTGCCGTTCGGCCGGCATCGGTGGGTCTTCGATCGGGGGCCGTCGGAAATCGATATCGCTGAGTGCGCCCGTCCACGCGCTGAACTCAGCGACTGGGCCGATGAACGCTCACAACTGCCTGCTGATCCGGAATGGGGGCCCGGCTGGCATCTCGGTGTCCTTCCCCTGACGGACGGCTCGACCGCGGTCAGCCTGGTGGCTTCCCACTACCTGCTCGACGGCCTCGGGTTTTTGGGCGCGATAGTTGAAGCGCTCTGGGGCATTACGCGCGACCTTGGCTACCCGCCGCCACGTTCACGCACTCGACTGCGGGCGGTGGTTCAGGATGCCCGCCAAACAGCCCGGGACGCACCTGAGGTTGCCCGGGCGCTTGTCGCGGTGGCAAAACAGGCCCGCCGTCGCCGGCACGATACTGCCCCATCACCGGCACCGCGACCCGTTGCCCTGCGTGGAGGCGACGGCGCTGACGCCGTCGTCGTGCCCGGTGTCACGATCTGCATCGACCTGGATGATTGGGATACCCGTGCGAAGGCTCTTGGCGGAACGAGTAACACGCTGGCCGCCGGGTTCGACCGCGAAACTTGGGGAGCGCATGGGGCGCCGACGTGCCGGTGACGGCGCCGTCACCCTGCAACTCCCCATGAGTGAGCGCGTCGAGCGTGACACGCGTGCGATCGCAATCTCTGCTGCCCGCGTCAGCATCGACCCGACCCGAGTAACGACGGATCTGCGTGACGCCCGCACCGCCATCAAGCAGGCGCTGAAGACTCGGCAGGAAACGCCAGATGAGTCATGGCAGCTGGCGCCGCTGGCCCCGTTCACGCCGAAACGGACGTGGAGACGCGGAGTCGATGCGGTGTTCGCCGACCCCGATCGCCCAGTAGTTTGTTCTAACCTCGGCGACGTCGGCTCGGTGGTGGGCTGGCTCGACGGCACCCATTGCGAGTACGCCTACGCACGAGGGATGAGGCAACGCGAAACGCGACAATCGCTTGAGCGAGCAGGCGGGCAACTGCAGCTGCTGTCTTTCCGCACGCCGGTGCTCCGCAAGGTTTTCATCCACGTCGTCGCCTACGAACCGGGCGCCGAGAACACAAAGCCCGCTTTGCGTGAGCTGGCTGCGCGCACGCTGGCTGAGTTCGGCCTGACTGGCGAGATCGACTAACGAATCGGTCTCGCGTGGCCTCAATGCGCGAGAAAGCCACGGCGGCACCTACGGGCCGATGAAGTGCATGAGCGATGCCCAGTTGCACGCTCTGGACCACGGCTTCGCCTGCGGCCGGATCTGGCTGAGCGGGGTGGTAATCCTCATCGGCGGAGCGGCCTTGCTCATCGGCGACACCGCGCAGCAGGTCGCTCGCGCACAAAAGTCAGGATGGCCATCGATGCCAGCAGTAAACCCACCGGCCCGGCTTCGCCGCGCTGCTGATCGCCGCGGTGCCTCTAGGGTAATGACCGGCTACGCCCCGGCCTCGGCGAGGCGCTGGACCGAGCTCGTCGTCCCTGGTAGCCGTGGTTCCGGATCTCGCGCACCCGCCGACCAGACCGGCCACGACATCATCGGTTGCCGCCTGCCGCCCGGAACATCCCAGTGATTTGAGCAGCGTTCTGGCACATCTTGACGAACTGGCGAGGCGGCCACGCGTGTCCTCGCGACGGTGTCAATCAGCCCTTGCGGCGGTTCGGCTCATTTGAAGCCACTAGCGCCAAAGCCTTGCGCCGCGCAACAATTACTCAGGGAGTTACTGAGGCTGCTGCAGGAGTCACACCCGGGACTTTTCGAAATCCCGGACGGACCCTGTCGGCCTACATTATGGTTTGGACCCGTTGTCTAATCCGTGTCAGCTAGGGTGGGGTCGTGGTCGAAGGTAGTGTGCGCGATTTCGAGCGAGCCAGGTCCGATGTCGCCACCGCCGGCAGCCAAGACGCTAGCCAACGGTCTGGCCGTCGACCTAATCTTCTGCGGCGTGCTCACCAGCCTTCAACGGCACCTCGAGCACAAGGTGAATCTGGAAACAGTCGCCGAAAGCCGGGCCCTGTGATCTTCAGGGTTCTGAAGCGGGTGTGGATCCCGCTGGTCGTGCTGGTCGTTATCGGCGCTGGGGGATTCACTGTGTCGCGACTGCACGGCATCTTTGGCTCTGAGAATCGCCTCCCCTATGCAGATTCCAAAGTCGACGACAACAAACCTTTCAACCCCAAGCACCTGCGGTATGAAATTTTCGGACCACCCGGGACCGTGGCCGACATCAGCTATTTCGGCGACAAGGGTGACCCAGAGCACGCGGACGGAGTAAGCCTGCCGTGGTCGTTGGAGTTCCCGATCACCACGGCCGCGGGCATCGGAAGTATCGCGGCGCAGGGTAACAATGACAGCATCGGCTGCCGCATCTTGGTGGACGGCGTGGTCAAGGACGAGAAGATCACGAACGAAGTGAGCGCGTTTGTTTCCTGCCTACTGAAGTCCGCATGAGCAACCACCAACTGCGCAATGGTGCGCCATTTGTAGCACGGACGATCCATCGTTTTTCGGTGCCCATTATCTTGGCGTGGTTGGCAGCTCATGGTCATCCTGAGTTTGGGCGTCCCCTCGCTGGAGCAAGTAGAGAAAGAACATTCAGTATCACTGAATCCCGCAGATGCGCCGTCCTTCAAGGCAGCAACGCGCGCAAATGAGGATTTCAAGCAAGCTGATTCCGGCGGCGGCACCGCGATGATCGTCTTGGAGGGTCAGCAACCCCTCGGCGGCGATGCGCACAGGTACTACGACCGTTTGATTCTTCAGTTGCAAGACGATCCCAAGCATGTGCAGCACATCCAGAATTTCTGGGGTGATGAACTCACACGTGGCGCCGCGCAAAGCCCCGATGGTAAGGCCGCATATGTTCAAGTGACTCTCGCCGGTAAGCCGGGCGAGGCCTTGGGGAACGAATCGGTCGAAGCCATCCAGCATATTGTCGCGCAGACGCCGGCACCGCCAGGGGTCAAGGCATATGTCACCGGCCCTGCGGCGATCATCACCGATATGAGCCACAGTGGCGACAGGACGCTCCAGTTAATGACGGCGGTAACGGTCGCGGTCATCTTTCTTACGTTGCTTTTCGTCTACCGTTCGATTGTCACCGTCATTCTTTTGCTGCTGATGGTCGCGATAGAATTGCAGGTCTCCCGGACAATCGTCGCATTCCTCGGCCATCAGGGCATAATTGGCCTTACTACCTTCGCCGTTAATTTGCTGGTGTCTATATGCATCGCGACTGGAACGGATTACGGGATATTTTTCATTGGACGCTATCAAGAGGCACGTCAGGCAGGCGAAAGTCGGGAAGCGGCTTTCTACACCACATACCGCGGAGTAGCCAAGGTTGTCTTGGCCTCCGGTTTGACGATCGCCGGAGCGGTTTTCTGCCTGCACTTTACCCGGTTGCCCTTTTTCCAAGCGCTAGCCCTCCCCTGCGCCGTGGCCATATTGGTCGCGGTCGCGGTCGCGCTAACGCTGGTTCCGGCAGTTCTCATCGTCGGAGGCCGTTTCGGTCTCTTCGAGCCCAAGCGGAAACTCAAGGTCCGCGGATGGCGACGGGTAGGCACAGCGATAGTTCGGTGGCCTGCGCCCATTCTGGTCGCGACATTAGCAGTCGCGCTCGTCGGGCTATTGACGCTGCCGGGATACAAACCCAGCTACAACGATCAGAAGTCTATCCCCACAGATATTCCCGCCAATCTGGGCTATGCGGCCGCAGCGCGACATTTTCCCGAATCGGCAATGATGGCGCCCGAGGTCCTATTGGTTGAGGCCGATCACGATCTGCGCAATCCGGCAGATTTTCTGGTATTGAACAAACTGGCCAGGGCCGTGCTCGCTGTTCCGGGCATTTCCAAGGTGCAGGCCGTAACTCGGCCTGAAGGAACCCCGATCGCACACACCACGATACCGTATATGCTCAGCATGCAACAAGCCGGCCAGCAACAATTCATGTACTTTCAGAAACAGCGCATGAACGACATGGTCAAGCAGGCCGAAGTCATGTCGGAAATGATAAAGATCATGCAGCACATGTACGGCCTATTGCAGCAGATGGTCGCCACGACGCATGACATGGTCGGCAAAGCGCATGAAATGGAACAAATCACGAACGAGTTGCGGGACCACATTTCGGATTTCGAGGATTTCTGGAGACCGATCCGCAGTTACTTCTACTGGGAACGGCACTGTTACGATATTCCCATTTGCCTTTCGCTGAGAAGCATATTTGATTTACTCGACGGCGTCGACGACGTTACCGATAAGCTGCACCTTCTAGTAGGAGACCTCGATCAGCTAGACGTGATCTTGCCGCAACTGCTCATCCAGTTCCCGGAGATGATCGAGATCATGCAGTCCATGCGGACGATGATGCTTACCATGCATAGCAGCATGTCCGGGGTCTTCAACCAGATGGACGACAGCAACAGTAATTCGACTGCCATGGGTAAGGCGTTTGACACCGCCAAAGACGACGATTCTTTCTACATGCCGCCGGCCGTTTTCAAGAATGCGGACTTCAAACGAGTCATAAAGATATTCTTGTCGCCGGACGGGAAGGCCGTCCGCATGTTCGTTTCGCAAAAGGGCGATCCCGCGTCACCCGAAGGCATCGCGCGGGTCGGCCCGATAAAAAGCGCGGCCGAGGAGGCGCTCAAGGGTACTCCGCTAGAAGACGCGAAGATCTATCTCACCGGCACCGCAGCAATGACCAAAGACCTTGTGGTGGGCTCCAAATACGATCTCATGATCGCGGTAGTCGCGGCGCTCTGCCTTGTTTTCATCATCATGGTTATCATCACGCGAAGTTTTGTGGCCGCACTGGTTATCGTAGGCACAGTATTGCTTTCGTTGGGCGCGTCCTTCGGGCTGTCCGTGTTGGTCTGGCAGGATTTCCTCGGCATACCAATACACTATGCCGTGCTCGTCATGTCTGTGATCCTCCTTCTCGCGGTGGGGTCTGACTACAACTTGCTGCTGGTGGCGCGGATGAAAGAAGAAATAGGCGCCGGCATAAAGACAGGCATCATCCGCGCGATGGGCGGTACCGGCAAGGTCGTGACCAACGCGGGGTTGGTATTCGCGTTCACCATGGGGTCCATGCTGGTCAGCGACCTGCGCACCATCGCTCAGGTGGGCACGACGATCAGCCTGGGCCTGCTGTTCGACACGTTGGTCGTGCGCGCGTTCATGACACCGTCCATCGCCGCGCTGCTGGGGCGCTGGTTTTGGTGGCCGCAACAGGTGCGCCCCCGCCCCGCCAGTACATTACTTCGGCCCACAGGACCTCGTCCGTTGGTACGTGCCTTGTTGCTGAAATCGCAGTAAGTGGCGGATTTCAGAGGCAGGGCCGGCAACCATGGGAAGCATCGTGGCGCGGGGCACTAGCGACAGCATTGGCTGCCGGGTTGTAGTAAATGGTGCGGGCAAAGCCGAGACGAATTCACATGACACGGACGCATGTACCGTCTGCCTGGTGAAGGCCGCATGAGCACCGCAGGCCCCCAGACCCACTTCATAGCGCGGACGACCCGCAGGCTTTCACTGTTGGTCATTCTGGCCTGGGTGGCGTTGACACTGATCGTGACTTTTGCAGTTCCATCGTTGGAGCAGGTGGGGCGAGAGCATTCCGTACCATTGGCTCCTCAAGACGCGCCGTCGGTGCAGGCCATGACGCGTATGGGCAAGGTGTTCAAAGAATCCGATTCGGACAGTTTCGCGATGATCGTGCTGGAAGGGCAGCAGCGACTCGGGGACGATGCTCACACGTACTATGACGGATTGGTTCGTGCGCTAAGAAATGACCCGCGGCATGTCGAGCACGTCCAGGATCTATGGGGAGATCGACTCACGGCGGCGGGCGCGCAAAGCCCCGATGGTGAGGCCGTATATGTGCAATTGAATCTGGCCGGCAACCAAGGCACTACCCCGGGGCAGGAATCCGTGGCGGCGGTCCGCAATATCGTCGAGCGGACGCCGCCGCCTCCCGGTGTCCGGGTCCATGTCACCGGACCGGCAGCGCTCCTTGCGGATATGCAGCGCAGTAGCGACGAATCCATTCTGAAGATGACCGTGATAGGTGCCTTGATCATCTTCGCGGTCCTGCTTCTCGTCTACCGTTCGCTCACCACCGTGGTTCCGTTATTGCTCACGGTGGGGATCGAATTATTTGCGGCCCGGGGAATCATCGCATTTCTCGGCGATAACAATTTGGTGGTGCTCTCGCCGTTTGCCTCTAATCTGCTAGTGGCGCTCGCGATGGCGGCCGGAACAGATTACGCGATATTCTTCGCCGGTCGCTATCAAGAGGCGCGTCAGGCCGGCGAAGACCCGGAAACCGCCTATTACACCACCTACCGCGGGGTAGCTCCCGTTGTCTTAGGTTCCGGCTTGACGATCGCCGGAGCGATGCTATGCCTGAGCTTCACGCGGATGCCCATCTTCCAGACCATGGGCGCGCCATGCGCCGTGGGCATGCTCATCGCGGTCACGGTCGCGCTCACGCTGGTTCCGGCAGTTCTGACCGTCGGAAGTCGCTTCCGGCTATTCGACCCGCGCCGCAGGATCAGGGTCGGTCGATGGCGCCGGATCGGCACCGCGATAGTCCGCTGGCCCGCGCCCATTCTCGTCACGACATTAGCGGTCGCGCTGATTGGTCTGCTGACACTGCCGGGTTATAAAACAAGCTATGACGATCGGCTCTACATACCCAACGACATTCCGGCAAATTTAGGTTATGCGGCAGCTGATCGTCATTTCTCGCAATCGCGAATGCAGCCCGACATTCTCATGATCGAATCTGATCATGATATGCGCAATTCGGTGGATTTTCTCGGGCTGCACAGATTGGCCAAGGGGATTTTCCGAGTTCCAGGAATTTCGCGTGTGCAGGGCATAACCCGCCCCGAGGGAACGCCGATTGAACACACTTCAATACCGTTCTTGATCAGCATGCAAAGCGCAGGTCAACAACAAATGATGCGGTATATGAAGGCTCGAATAAATGACATGCCAAAGCAGGCAGACTTGTTGGCCAGACAAATCAGCCTGACCAAGCAGATGTACGAATTACAGAAGCGGATCACCGCCATTACTCATCACACGATCACCGTGACAAAAGAAATGGCTGGCGTCGTGGATGAATTAAGAGATCACGCTGCGGATTTTGAAGATTTCTGGAGGCCAATTCGGAGTTACTTCTACTGGGAAAAGCACTGCTATGATATCCCGATATGCTTTTCGTTGAAGTCGATATTCGATTCAATCGACGGTGTCTATGAACTCAGCGATAAATTCCATGAGCTCATAAAAGATCTGAGCAAGATCGACGAGTTGCTGCCGCAAATACTTGAGCAGTTTCCGATAATAATCGCGAGCACGGAGAGCATGCGAACCATGATGCTGACGATGTACAGCACCATGTCTGGAATCTTCGGCCAGATGGACGAATCGAACCAGGACGCCGCCAACTTGGGACAGGCGTTCGACGCCGCCAAGAACGACGATTCCTTCTATCTGCCGCCGGAGGTTTTCCAGAATCCGGACTTCCAGCGCGCGATGAATTCCTTCCTGTCTCCCGACGGGAAAGCGGCTCGATTCATCATCTCCCACAAGGGCGACCCCGCGACGCCGGAGGGCATAGCGCGTATCGATCAGATAAGGACGGCTGCCGAGGAGGCGCTGAAGACGACACCGCTGCAGGACGCAAAGATCTATATGGCCGGCACCGCATCGAGCTTCAAAGATTTCCAGGACGGCTCGCAATACGATCTGTTGATCGCAGGAATTGGTTCGCTCTGTCTTATCTTTATCATTATGGTTATCCTCACGCGAAGTTTTGTGGCCGCACTGGTTATCGTCGGTACGGTAGCGCTTTCATTGGGCGCATCGTTCGGCCTGTCGGTGCTGGTCTGGCAATATCTTCTGGGCTTTAAATTGCACTGGATGGTGCTCCCGATGTCCGTCATCGTTCTTTTGGCGGTGGGGTCGGACTACAATTTGCTGTTGGTATCCCGGATGAAAGAGGAAATAGCCGCCGGTATAAACACTGGAATCATCCGCGCAATGGGCGGCACCGGTAAGGTCGTGACAAACGCAGGGTTGGTGTTCGCCTTCACTATGGCCTCGATGATGTTCAGCGATTTGCGGATTATCGGTCAGGTCGGTACGACCGTCGGCCTCGGCCTGTTGTTCGACACCTTGGTCGTGCGCTCGTTCATGACGCCTTCTATCGCTGCGCTGCTCGGACGCTGGTTCTGGTGGCCGCAAATAGTGCGCCCACGCCCGGCCAGTTCCATGCTTCGGTCTGAGGGACCACGTCCGTTGGTACGGTCCTTGCTGCTCAGGGAGGAGCACCGCGACGACGACGCGGTCACCGCCGAACTCCCGAGGCCGGTCCGTCTAGGTTGAGCCTTCGACGTTTTACCGGCGCCGCCGCGGTCGTGCTATTCGGCTGTACCCCAAAAGTGCGGTTTCAGCCGACGAGACGTGCGACCTCGACCATCGCGGAGCTGATCTGGGCGATCTCGTCGGGCCCGCAGATATACGGCGGCATCGCGTAGACGAGATTTCGGAACGGCCGCAGCCAGACGCCGCTGATCCAACGCCGCAGGGGTGGCGACGGCCAGATCGACCGGCCGTGAGCACTCGATGACGCCGATTCCGCCGCACACCCGGACGTCGGTGACGCCGGGCAGCGCCCGCGCGGGTTCGAGCCCGGCCGACAGCCCGGCGGCGATCTGAGCGACCCGCGAGCGCCAGTCTTGCGCGAGCAGCAGCTCGACGCTGGCCACCGACACGGCGCACGCCAGCGGATTGGCCATGAATGTGGGCCCGTGCATTAGCGCGCCGGCCTCACCGGCGCTGATGGTGTGCGCGATATCGGTCGTGCACAGCGTGGCGGCCAAACTCAGGTACCCGCCGGTCAGCGCCTTGCCGACGCACATGATGTCCGGGCTCACCCCGGCGTGATCGGCGGCGAACAACTCCCCTGTCCGGCCGAAGCCGGTGGCGATCTCGTCGAAGATGAGCAGCACGTCCTGGCGCAGGCACGCTTCGCGCAGGTCAAGCAAATAACGGGGGTCGTGAAAGCGCATCCCGCCCGCACCCTGCACGACCGGCTCGACCACCACTGCCGCCAACTCCGAGGCATGCACAGCCAACTGCGCCTCGAACGCGGCGCTATATGCAGGGTCGTAGTCGCGTGGCACCTGCGGCGCGAACTCCTGGTGCGCCAGGATGTCAGTCCACAGCGAGTGCATGCCGCCGTCGGGGTCGCAGATGCTCATCGGCGTGAAGGTGTCCCCGTGGTAGCCGCCGCGCCAGGTCATCAGCCGCCGCTTTGCTGGCCGGCCGCGGGCGCGCCAGTACTGCAGCGCCATCTTCACCGCGACCTCCACCGACACCGAGCCCGAGTCGCTGAAAAACACCGTCTCCAGACTCGCCGGGGTGATGTCCACCAGCAACCTCGCCAGCCGGGCGGCGGGCTCGTGGGTGAGTCCGCCGAACATGACGTGATTCATCACGCCCAGCTGGGCCGTCAGCGCGGCGTCCAGCACCGGGTGGCCGTGGCCGTGGATCGCGGTCCACCAGGAGCTCATCGCATCGAGCACCTCGATCGGCTCGCCGTCACGGATCAGCGTCAGCCACGCGCCGTGGGCGGCAACCGCCACGACTGGGGGCACCGTTTCAGCGCCGATCGTGCTGTACGGATGCCATACGTGGGCGGCGTCGATCGCCCCGATCTGCTCGGGCGTCAACTCGGCCACGGGGTTCGACATTAGCCGTGGGTCGCAGAAACCGCGGCCATCGGGCAGCATTGGACGACGTGGCCCCGGAGCAGCAGTCTCAACATCCCCTTGCGGATGAGGAGGTCGACTACCCTCTGGACGCCGACGAAACCCTCGATCCTCACCCCGACGTCTCGGATGATGCGTACGAAGGGCCGCCGCCGACACTGCGGTTGCGGGTGTCCGCCTGGGACCTGACCTGCACCTTCGTGCTGACCGGGCTGCTCCTCTACCTGGCCACCGCCACGGCGTGGCCGAACCGACTCTTCGGCTTCCTCAAGGACGTGTGCGTGGGGGAAACCTGCGGACCGGTCCCGTTCGGGGTCGACATGTACATCTACCCCGTGGCCTGGGGGGGCATCGGTGCGGCGCTGGCCGCGGCCGGCATCGGGCCGTTCGTCTCTCTCTTGCGCGGCTGGTACATGTCCTTTTGGCCGGTGTTGTCGCTGGCTCTCGTGGTGGTCGCCTCGGTGGCCGGCGGCATATTGACTACGTTCAGCTCACGCTACTGGCTCTGACGGCCGTTAAAGGCCCTGCCTGAGACCGAAATCACAACTGCGGTCTCAAGTTTGGGCACAGCAGTCACCAACGGGTCACGTTAAGACAAAAAATCCCGCCTGAGGCGTCATCGCTATTGCCGCAGGGAACTCATGTTGCGAGAGTTGCTGTAGTGACTGGTGTGAATCCAACGGCCCCGACGCAGAGGCCATCGGGTGAGTCATCCAACCGGAGCGGATTCGCGAAATGGACGCGACTGAGGCCTCGAAGCCATGAAGACCCATAGAGGAACCGAGGAAAGAGGAATCGAAATGAAGCGCATCTGCGGCTTCGTGATCGGTCTGGCACTACTAGTGATGGCACCGGTGATGGTTAGTCCGGTGCTGGCCACAGCCGACCCCGGCGCTCGGTCGATGGACTATCAGCAGGCCACCGACGTGGTCGTCATGCGTGGTCTGTCGCAGCGCGGCGTGCCATTCTCCTGGGCCGGCGGCGGTATCAACGGTCCGTCACTGGGCAAGGGCACGGGCATGACCACCGTCGGATTCGACGCCTCGGGCCTGATGCAGTACGCCTACGCCGGCGCCGGCATCAAGCTGCCGCGTTCCTCCGGGGAGTTGTACCGGGTCGGGCAGAAGATCATGCCGCAGCAAGCACGCCGCGGCGACCTGATCTTCTACGGTCCTGACGGCACGCAAAGCGTCGCGATGTACCTGGGGAACAACCAGATGCTCGAGGTGGGCGACGTCGTCCAGGTGTCGCCGGTGCGCGCCAACGGCATGACTCCTTACCTGGTCCGGGTGCTCGGCGTCCAGTCGGCGCCGCTGCAGCAGGCTCCTTTGCAACAAGCACCGCAGCAGGCACCCGCGCAGCAGGCGCCGATCCAGCAAGCGCCACTGCAGCAACCGCCGTCGCAGCAGGCGCCGATCCAGCAGACGCCGGTCCAGCAAGCGCCGGTGCAGCAGGCGCCAATGCAACAGATGCCGTTGCAGTTGCCTACCCAGGCGCCGGTGCAGCAGATCCCCGCGCAACAGTCACCGTTCGGCACCACGCAGTAACCTTCCCTGCCTAACCGAACCCGCCACCAGCTCTCCCCCGCGCAAGGCGCGCGCGGAAAGAGCAGGTGGCGGGTTCGGTAAATTAGCGGTTGATCATGGGAAACCCCTCACCGCCTAATCCACCGGTCGCCATGGCGACGCCGGTGACTGTGGGGGCGCGCACCGCGGGGTTTTCGGGCTTTTACCGCTACGATCTCGACGGCCTGCGCGGTGTCGCGATCGCGCTGGTGGCGATGTTCCACGTCTGGTTCGGCCGGGTTTCCGGCGGCGTGGACGTATTCCTGGCGCTGTCCGGATTCTTCTTCGGCGGCAAGATCCTGCGCGCCGCCCTGGACTCGGCGGTGTCGCTGTCACCGGTCGCGGAAGTGATCCGGCTGATCCGCCGTCTGGTTCCCGCCCTGGTCGTGGTTCTCGCCGCGAGCGCAGTGCTCACCTTCCTGGTGCAGCCGCAGACCCGCTGGGAGACCTTCGCCGACCAGAGTCTGGCCAGCCTGGGCTACTACCAGAACTGGGAGCTGGCCAGCACCGCATCGAATTATCTGCGCGCGGGGGAAGCCGTCACCCCGCTGCAGCACCTCTGGTCCATGTCTGTGCAGGGCCAGTTCTACATCGCCTTCCTGCTGCTGGTCGCGGGGTTCGCCTACGCGCTACGACGACGAAGCCACCTGCGCGGCGCGTTCGTCGCCCTGCTGAGCGTTTTGACGCTCGCATCGTTCATCTACGCGATCGTCGCCCACCAGGCCGACCAGACGACCGCCTACTACAACAGCTTCGCGCGCGCGTGGGAGCTGCTGCTGGGAGCGCTGGTCGGGGCCCTGGTGCCGCATGTCCGCTGGCCGATGTGGCTGCGCACCGTCGTGGCCGCCGTTGCGCTGGCCGCGGTGCTGTCCTGCGGCGCCTTCCTCGACGGCGTCGAAGAATTCCCCGGCCCGTGGGCGCTGGTACCCGTGGGCGCCACCGTGCTGATGATCCTGGCCGGCGCGAACCTGCAGGCCCGCCCAGGCAGCACCGACGAACTGCCGCTGCCGAATCGCCTGCTGGCGACGGCCCCGCTGGTGGCGCTGGGCGCTCTGGCGTACTCGCTGTACCTGTGGCACTGGCCGCTGCTCATCTTCTGGCTGTCCTACACCGGACACACGCACGCCAACTTCGTCGAGGGCATGGCGATCCTGCTGGTGTCCGGCGCGCTGGCGCACCTGACGGTGCGGCTGGTCGAGGACCCGCTGCGGGCCCGGACCTCCGGAGGGGCCCCTTCGGTCTCCTGGCAGCTGCGGCTACGCCGGCCGACCATCGTGCTGGGTTCGACGGTGGTGCTGCTCGGCGTCGCACTAACCGCAACCTCGTTCACCTGGCGTCAGCACGTCATCGTCCTGCGCGCCGCAGGCAAGGAGCTCAGCGGACTCAGCGCCCTGGACTATCCGGGGGCCCGCGCCCTGACCGCACACGTGCGGGTGCCCACGCTGCCGATGCGGCCGACCGTGCTGGAAATCCGGGACGACATCCCGGATTCCACCAGGGATGGCTGCATCAGTGACTTCGTCAATCCCGCTGTGGTCAACTGCACATACGGCGACGTGGCCGCCACCCGGACGATCGCCTTGGCCGGCGGCTCGCACGCCGAACACTGGCTGCCCGCGCTGCAACTGCTCGGCCAGCTGCACCACTTCAAAGTCGTGACCTACCTCAAAATGGGCTGCCCGTTGTCCACCGAACAAGTCCCGCTGATCATGGGCAACAACGCCCCCTATCCGCAATGCCGCGAATGGGTACAGCGGACCATGGCCAAATTGATCGCCGACCGCCCCGACTTCGTATTCACCACGTCGACTCGGCCGTGGAACATCAAAACCGGTGACGTGATGCCGGCAACCTACATCGGAATCTGGCAAACGTTGTCGGACAACAACATTCCCATCCTCGCGATGCGCGACACACCATGGCTGGTGAAAAACAACAAGCCGTTTGATCCGGCGGACTGTCTGGCCAAGGGCGGCACCGCGCAGTCGTGCGAGATCAAACGTTCCGACGTGCTGGCCGCCCGCAACCAAACCCTGGATTTCGTCGGCCAGTTCCCGCTGCTCAAGCCACTTGATATGTCCGACGCGATCTGTCGCGCGGACTTTTGCCGCCCGGTGGAAGGCAATGTGTTGATCTACCACGGCGCTCATCACATGTCTCCCACCTACGTGCGCACCATGGCGCCGGACCTCGGCGTCCAGATCGCGGCAAGCACCGGTTGGTGGTAAGCGCCACCGAGACGTCCGGGCCTGGGCCAGGTCGGGATAAGGTCGAATGATGTCGACGAACAACCCAAACGCGCCCTCGGGAGGCGCAACGGCATCTGGCGCCGACGTGACCAAGCCCACATCTCAACCCACAATGCCCACCGTCTGGCCTGGTAATGCTTACCCCCTCGGGGCGACCTATGACGGTGCGGGCACGAACTTTTCGTTGTTCTCCGAGATCGCCGAGAGGGTCGACTTGTGTCTGATCGACGAGCGCGGCAGCGAGTCTCGTATCCCGCTTGACGAGGTCGACGGATATGTCTGGCACGCCTATCTGCCGAACATCACACCGGGTCAGCGCTACGGGTTTCGTGTCCACGGGCCGTTCGACCCGGCGGCCGGTCACCGGTGCGACGCGAGCAAGCTGCTGCTAGATCCATACGGGAAATCATTCGACGGCGACTTCACTTTCAGCCAGGCACTGTTCTCCTACGACTTAGACGCCGTCGACCCCAAGGGCGACACGTTGATCACCGGCACTCCCCCGATGGTCGACTCGCTGGGCCACACCATGACCAGCGTGGTGATCAATCCCTTCTTCGATTGGGCGTTCGACCGTGCACCACTCACCCCGTACCACGAGACAGTCATCTATGAAGCGCACGTCAAGGGCCTGACACAGACCCATCCCGGCATCCCAGAAGGACTTCGGGGCACCTACGCCGGCCTGGCCCACCCCGCGATCATCGAACACCTCAAGTCCCTCAACGTCACCGCGCTCGAATTGATGCCGGTGCACCAGTTCCTGCACGACGAACGGCTACTGGATCTGGGCCTGCGAAACTACTGGGGCTACAACACATTTGGGTTCTTCGCACCGCACTACCAATACTCGTCGAGCCGGCAGGCCGGCGGCGCGGTGGGCGAGTTCAAGATGATGGTGCGCAGCCTGCACGAGGCGGGCATCGAGGTCATTCTCGACGTCGTCTACAACCACACCGCCGAAGGCAACCACCTGGGCCCGACGATCAACTTCCGCGGCATCGACAACAAGGCCTACTACCGGCTCGTCGACGAGGATCTGCGGCAGTACAAGGACTTCACCGGCACCGGCAACAGCCTCAACGCCCGCCACCCACATGTGCTGCAGCTGTTCATGGACTCGCTGCGCTACTGGGTCATCGACATGCACGTGGACGGTTTCCGGTTCGACCTCGCGTCCACGCTAGCCCGCGAGTTTTACGACGTGGACCGGCTGAGCGCGTTCTTCGATCTGGTGCAACAGGATCCGGTGGTCAGCCAAGTAAAACTCATCGCCGAACCGTGGGACATCGGCGAGGGCGGATACCAAGTCGGCAACTTCCCTGGTTTATGGACCGAATGGAACGGGAAATACCGCGACACTGTGCGCGACTACTGGCGGGGCGAGCCCGCGACACTTGGCGAGTTCGCTTCCCGGCTGACCGGGTCGTCGGACCTCTATGAGGCGAGCAGTCGGCGCCCCAGCGCCAGCATCAACTTCGTCACCGCCCACGACGGATTTACGCTCAACGACTTGGTGTCCTACAACGAAAAGCACAACGCGGCCAACGGCGAGGACAACCGCGACGGGGAAAGCCACAATCGGTCCTGGAACTGCGGCGTCGAGGGTCCGACCGACGACCCCGAAATCACCGCACTCCGGTGCCGCCAGATGCGCAACTTCTGGGCCACCCTGATGATCAGCCAGGGCACACCGATGATCACCCACGGCGACGAGATCGGGCGCACCCAGAACGGCAACAACAACGTCTACTGCCAGGACTCCGAAATCTCTTGGATGGACTGGTCTTTGGTCGACAAGAACGCCGATCTGCTGGCCTTCGCCCGCAAGGTGACCGCGTTGCGGAAAAACCATCCCGTCTTTCGCCGCCGTCGGTTTTTCGAGGGCGAGCCGATCCGTACCGGCGACGAGGTCCACGATATCGCGTGGCTCACCCCGGGCGGTCGGGAGATGACGCACGAGGATTGGGACATAAGCTTCCACCATCGTTGTGTGGCGGTGTTCCTCAACGGCGATGCCATCACCGCACCGGATGCCCGCGGCGAGCGCGTGGTCGACGACTCGTTTCTGCTGTGCTTCAACGCCCATGACCAATACGTGGAGTTCGTCACCCCGCACAGCGACTATGCCCAGGAGTGGACCGTGGAACTGGACACCAACGGTGATGTCGCCTTAAGAGAAGGGGCCGACCAAGTGGTGGCGGCCGACGCCACCATTGAAGTGTCGGCGCGCTCGTTGCTGATCCTGCGAAAGACCGCGTAACACATGGGGTTTCCGGTGCTCTCCACTTACCGGTTACAACTGCGCGGTCCCGCGAGCGGGTTCGGCTTCACCTTCGCCGACGCCGAAAACCTGTTGGACTACCTCGACGACCTCGGTGTGTCGCATCTCTATTTGTCGCCCATCATCACCCCGGTCGCCGGGTCGACGCATGGATATGACGTTGCCGACCCGACGACGGTGTCGGCGGAGTTGGGTGGCCCCGAGGGCTTGGCGCGGCTGTCGGCGGCGGCCCGCGCACGCGGCCTGGGCGTGATCGTCGACATCGTGCCCAACCACGTGGGCATCGACCAACCCGAGCAGAACCAGTGGTGGTGGGACGTCATGCGGCACGGCCGCTCGTCGGACTACGCGACGTTCTTTGACATCGACTGGGACCTGGACCCGCAGGGCCGAATCGTGCTGCCGCTGTTGGGTTCCGACGACGACGTCGCCAACCTGGAAGTCGACGGCGACCTGCTGCGGTTGGGGAGCCTGGCGCTGCCGATCGCCCCCGATACTTCGGGCGGCACCGGCGCCGAGGTGCACGACCGCCAGCACTACCGGTTGGTGGGCTGGCGCAACGGTGTCTGCGGCTATCGCCGCTTCTTCTCGATTACCTCGCTGGCCGGGCTGCGCCAGGAGGACCGTGCCGTGTTCGACGCCAGCCACGCCGAAGTGGCCCGCTGGTTCACCGAGGGTCTCGTCGACGGTGTACGCATCGACCATCCGGACGGATTATCCGATCCCAGTGGCTATCTGGCGTGGCTGCGCGAGCTACTCGGCCCGGACGCCTGGATCGTGATCGAGAAGATCTTGGCCGTCGACGAGGCGTTGGAGCCCACCCTGCCGGTAGCCGGCACCACCGGCTACGACGTGCTGCGGGAAGTGGGCGGGGTGTTCGTCGATCCGAACGGAGAACCGGCGCTGACCGAGCTCTTCGAGTCCGCCGGCATGGATAATCACGACTACCATGCCATGCCCACGATGCTGGCGGAGCTCAAGATCCGCGCGGCTACCGACACGCTTGCCAGCGAACTGCGCCGGCTGCGGCGCGCGATCGCATCGGCCGCGGGCTCCGATCATCCGCAGCTGCCCGACGCGGTGGCCGCACTGCTCACCCACATCGGGGTGTATCGCACCGACTACCTGGGCCTGTCCGCGATCCTGCCGACTGCGCTTGCCGAAACCGAAGCCGCGGCAACCGGAATTGGGGCCCGCACTGCAGGTGATCGCCGCAGCGTTGGCGCGCGGCGGCGAACCCGCCACCCGTCTGCAGCAACTGTGCGGTGCCGTGACGGCCAAGTCCGTCGAAGACTGCCTCTTCTACCGCGACTCCCGGCTGGTGTCGCTCAACGAAGTCGGCGGCGAACCAGAACGGTTCGGCGTCGGCGTCGCAGAATTTCATCAGCGCGCCGCCACCCGCGCGCGGTTGTGGCCACAGGCGATGACCACGCTGACCACCCACGACACCAAGCGCGGCGAGGACGTGCGCGCCCGCATCGGCGTGCTGTCGCAGGTACCGTCGCTGTGGACCGAATTCGTCGCCCGCTGGGAAATCGAAGCCCCCTCCCCCGATGCCGCGACCGGACGGTTCCTGTGGCAGAACATCTTCGGGGTGTGGCCGGTCAGCGGCGAGGTCACCACCGAGCTGCGCGAGCGGCTACACGCCTACACCGAAAAGGCCATCCGGGAAGCCGCCTGGCACACCTCATGGAACGACCCGGACACTGAGTTCGAAGACGCTGTGCACCGTTGGCTGGACACCGTGCTCGACGGTCCGGTGGCCCGTGGGCTGACCGAGCTTGTCGCGCAACTCAATCCGCACGGCGCCAGCGATGCGCTGGGCCAGAAGCTGCTCGCCCTGACCGTGCCCGGCATCCCCGACATCTACCAGGGCACCGAGCTGTGGGACGACAGCCTGGTCGACCCGGACAACCGCCGCGAGGTGAACTACGCCGCCCGCAGAGCCGCCCTGGAAGAGCTGCGGCATCCGAAGATCCGGGTCGTCACCACCGCGCTTCGGCTGCGGCGTTCCCATCCCGAGAGCTTCCTGCACGGCGAGTACCTCCCGGTGCTTGCCACCGGCTCGGCGGCCGATCACGTCGTCGCGTTTCGCCGGGGCGACGACGTTCTGGTCGCGGTTACCCGCTGGACGGTCACGCTAGCCGAAACCGGCTGGGGCAACACGGTAGTGCCGCTGCCCGACGGCTCCTGGACCGACACGCTCACCGGCGCCATGGCCAGCGGACCGATGTCGGCCGCCGAGTTGTTCGCCGAGCTGCCGGTGGTGCTCCTGGTGCGCGACCATGAGTGAATTCCGGGTGTGGGCGCCCAAACCCGAGCAAGTGCGGCTTGACCTAGACGGCGCCGTCCACGCGATGACCCGCTCGGATGACGGCTGGTGGCACGCAGCCGTCGACGCACCAGCCGATGCCCGCTACGGGTACCTGCTCGACGACGACCCCACGGTGCTGCCCGATCCACGGTCGGCCCGCCAGCCCGACGGAGTGCACGAACGCTCCCAACTATGGGACGCCGGCTCGGCCAGCTGGACCGACGCGGGTTGGGCCGGGCGCCCGGTCGAGGGCGCGGTGATCTACGAGCTGCACCTCGGCACCTTCACCCCGGCGGGCACGTTCGACTCCGCCATCGAAAAGCTGGACTATCTTGTCGATCTCGGGATCGACTTTGTCGAACTGATGCCGGTCAACTCCTTCTCCGGCACGCACGGCTGGGGCTACGACGGCGTGCTGTGGTACAGCGTGCACGAACCCTACGGCGGACCCGACGGGCTGGTCCGGCTCGTCGACGCCTGCCATGCTCGCGGCCTGGGTGTGCTGATCGACGCGGTGTTCAACCACCTGGGACCGTCCGGCAATTACCTGCCGAAATTCGGCCCGTACCTGTCCTCGGCGAGCAATCCCTGGGGGGAAGGCATCAACATCGCCGACGCCGACTCCGACGAGGTGCGCCGCTACATCATCGCGTGCGCGCTGCGCTGGATGCGCGACTTTCATGCGGACGGCCTGCGCTTGGACGCCGTGCACGCTCTGGTGGATACCACCGCCGTCAATATCCTCGAGGAGCTCGCCACCGAAACCGATTGGTTGTCAACACAGTTGGGCCGACCGTTGTCGCTGATCGCCGAAAGCGACCTCAACGACGCGCGGCTGATCACCCCGCGCGATCAAGGCGGCTTCACAGGTGGGTATGGCCTCACCGCGCAATGGGACGACGACATCCATCACGCCATCCACACCGCCGTGTCCGGTGAGCGGCAAGGCTACTACGCGGACTTCGGCTCGCTCGCCACGCTGGCACAGACGCTGCGGCATGGCTTTTTCCACGCGGGCACCTACTCCTCGTTCCGGCGGCGCCGCCACGGTAGGCCCCTCGACACGTCCGAGCACACCGGGATCCCGGCCACCAGGCTGCTGGCCTACACCTGCACCCACGACCAGGTCGGCAATCGCGCCCTCGGGGATCGCCCGTCGCAGAACCTCACCGTCGGACAGCAAGCGATCAAGGCCGCCCTAGTGCTCGGATCGCCCTACACCACAATGCTTTTCATGGGCGAGGAATGGGGGGCATCGACGCCGTTCCAGTTCTTCAGCTCGCACCCCGAGCCGGAGCTGGCCCGCGCCACCGCCGAGGGACGCAAAGCCGAGTTCGCCGGGCACGGCTGGGACGCGGACGACATCCCCGATCCCCAGGACCCGCAGACGTTCCAGCGCTCCAAGCTGAACTGGGCGGAGGTCGGCGCCGGTGAACACGCCCGGCTGCACCGGCTGTACCGCGACCTGATCGCCCTGCGGCACAACGAGCCGGATCTGACCGACCCCTGGCTGGACCATCTCGTCGTCGACTACGACGAAGACCAACACTGGATCATCCTGCGCCGCAACCGGCTGATGATCGCCTGCAACCTGGGCACCGAGCCGACGACGCTACCGGTCACCGGCGAACTGGTGCTGGCCTGGGACAGGCCCGAAATTGGCGGCGAAACCACCGAGTTGCCCGCGCATTCATTTGCGATACTGCGGTCCCCGCGCGAGCAGACGTAAAAGCGCGCGACACGCCGGAAAATTGGGCGCTTTTGCGTCTGCTCACCATGGGTAGTGTGGTGCACCCCGAGTTAAGGTACTGCAATGACCGTTCGGTTCAGCCGCGACGAGCTGAAGAAATTCAGCGGCAAGAAGCTGCCGGACTTGATCTCTCGCGATGTGCGATTGCTGTTCGTGGGGATCAACCCCGGCCTGCGAAGCGTTGCCGTCCAGGCCGCCTTCGCTCCCCGCGGAAATCGGTTCTACCCGGCGCTGTTCCGCGCCGGCATCACCGACCGTGTCATCGACGCCTCGTCGGGCTTCTCGGACTTAGACCGCGAGTACCTGTTGCACCGTGGAATCGGCATCACCGGCTTGGTTGAACGAGCGACCGCAAGCGCGGCCGAGCTGACGGTGGACGAACTCGTCAAAGGCACGCGAAGGCTGCGCAAAGTGGTTGCCGAGTTCTCGCCCAAGGTAGTCGCCGTCTTGGGGATCACCGCGTATCGAGCCGCCTTTAGGGACCCTGCTGCCAAGCCCGGAAAACAGCACACCCCATACCCCTCCTCTGAACTGTGGGTGGTTCCCAACCCAAGCGGGCGCAACGCGCACGCATCGCTGGACGGACTCGCGGCCGCCTACGGCGAAGCCGCCCGTGCGGCCGGCATTTCCGTGGCCGGGTGACATGACCGAACAACCCTCGAACGAGTTCGTACCGGCGGCGCCGCAGCTGTGGACCTACGACGCATTAAGCTTCCTGCTCACGAGTGCACGAAGGTGGCGGCCGGCACTGCTCGCGCAGATCTGCCCCTCAGCCGGTGACGTTATCGCCGACATCGGGTGTGGCACGGGCACACAGTTACGTCTCGTGGCGCGGGCTTGCCCGTCAGCGACGTTGATCGGCGTGGACCCGGATGAAGCGATTCGTCGACGGGCTCAGGCCAAGCTTGCCCGGATAACACCGCCGGTGGAATTGCTGGCCGGCTACCTGCGTGACACCGCCAATCTGTTACGAGGCCGTGGTGTCACGAAGGTGTTGTCGTCGTTGGTGTTTCACCAGGTGCCGCTCGAGGAGAAGTGCGCCGGACTGGCTGCGATCCGAGAAACGCTGAAGCCGGGCGGCAGCTTGCACGTCGCCGACTATGGATTACAGCGGACTCCCAAGATGCGCAAAAGGTTTCGCCTCGTTCAGCGGGGTGACGGATTCGACAACACCGAACCCAACGCTCAGGGGGTGCTGCCGGAACTGATGGCCGATGTCGGGTTCGACAGCGTCGAGGAAACCCACGTGTTCGAGACAGTTTGCGGATCGATGTCGATCTACCGCGCCGTCGTTAGCGATCGGCGAGTCGCGCAGCAACCACCGGGCTGTGGATAACTGATTAGCGCGATCGCGACCAGCCGCCGATGCTTCGCTCATGAGTTACTCCGAGCTGTTGCCGATCCCGCCCATGGAGACCGCCACCGAGCCGGTGTACTCAGCCGCCGACCTGCGCCAGCGGTGGCGCGCCCTGATGGGGCCGCTGGGATTTGGCCAAAGGCTGCTGTGGTTCGGCTTTGTCGGGCCGGATCGTCGCCTGACGAAAACGCTCAGGCAGCTCGCCATCGGTCCCCGGCCACGTGCCCGAATGCTGAAGCACCTGATGTCGACATTGCGCACGCTGCTCGACGACATGGCGTCTGGCACAACTGTGGCCTTGCTGCTAACCGGACCTGGGTTCGGCCCGATCTGCTCGGCCGACCGGGTGTGGTCAAAATCGTTGAGCGACATGGCCGAACGATTCGCGGTACCTCTGGAGCCGATCTTCCGGGCCAACGACGAATCGCTCCTACAGGTCGAGCGGTCCTGACGCGAGGCACACGTCATCGAAACGATGCCGTCGTCCAGACTGGTGATTTGCGCGATCACATCGAAGTCTGCATCGCAGTGGACAATACGGACACCGTGGCGGATCGCGACCGCAGCGATAAGACAATCGTTGATGCTTCGAACTGTTTTCCCGGCGCGGCGCCCAGCACGATAAATATCTGCGGCAGTGCGAAAGTCGACCGCATTGTCAACGTGCAACGAAGGCAAACCGTTGACGAGCTGTTCGAGCGTCGTGTGGGTTTCGTTGGTCGCTCCGCACAAGATCTCCATGGCGATGGGTTCGCACATAGCGATCTCAGCAGCCCCGTCTGAGAGCAACCGGCGCACCTCGATTGCGGCGGTGGATCCGGTGGCCCGGAAGTATTCGATCCACGCGGACGTGTCGACCAGGATCATCGAAATTTGTCGCGCTGTTCGCTTCGCAAACCGTCGAGGTCGCCTTCCCAGCCGACCCCTTCGAGCTCCAGCAGAAACTCACGCGTCAACGGCAGGCCGACCAAACGTCGCAACGCCAAGTCAACGGCCGCCTTCTTGGTGGTGAGGCCAAACCTGCGCATGACTTCGGCGGCAAGCTCGTCGTCGATGTCGATGTTGGTGCGCGACATACACCAACGATACACATGGGATGCTCACACGTAACGACGACCGGTGCTGAGCACCGCCTCGGCGACTGCGTCGGCGAGCGGATCGATCTCACTTTCGCTCAGGTTGGCGATGGTGATCCGGATCCCCGGCTCGGCGCGAAGCCGGTAGCGCGTGCCCGGCGCCGCGGCCCAGCCCGCGCTGAGCAGTCGGGTGATGGCGACCGTCTCGTCGGGCACCGGGATCCAGACGTTGAGGCCAGAGCGACCCTGCGCCCGCAACCCGCGCTCGGTCAGCGCGGCACACAGCCGCACCCGGTTGTCGGTGTATTGCTGCTCCGCCAGGCCGACCAGCCGAGTGGCCTGGTCGTCGGACCACAAGCTGACCGCGAAATCTTGCAGCAGATGACTCACCCAGCCCGGCCCCAGTCGCAGCCGCCCGTGCACCCGCTCGACGGTGCGCTGGTCGCCGGCCATGACGGCCAGCCGCAGGTCGGGACCGTAGGCCTTCGACGCCGATCGCACGAAAGCCCAATGGCGAGTCGACCCGGCCAACGGGTGCAGCGGTGCCCCGGAGATGCCCGCGCAGTGGTCGTCCTCGACTAACAGCAGATCGTCGGGTCGGCCGGCCAGCAGCTCGCGTAGCGCGGCGGCACGATCCGCGGACAACGCGGCACCCGTCGGGTTTTGCGCGCGGGTGGTGACGATGAGCCCCCGCGCCCCGCGCCGCAACGCGCGCGCCATATCGTCAACCAGCGGCCCGTCGTCGTCAACCCGGACCGGCTCGGCCGAAAGTCCGAGCGCTGCAAGGAGATCCAGCAAATTCGCCCAGCCGGGGTCCTCGACGATCACCCGGTCGCCAGCACGCAGGTGCGCGTTGAGCGCCCGCTCGATGCCGTCCAGCGCCCCGCTGGTGACCGCGAGGTGATCGGCGGGAACACCGTCGGCCGCCAGTGCCGCGCGGGAATGCTCGATCAACTCGAGCGACATCGGCGGCTGACCGTAGAGCAGCGCGCTAGCTCGCGGCATTCGAGCGTCCGCGATGGGCAGCAACGCCGGGTCCGGGTTCCCGGTCGACAGATCGCGCGCCCCCACAGGCACGTCGAGCCCAAGCAACGACCGAGGGGTGGTCGCCGGCCGGTGCCGCACCCGCGTCCCGCGCCGCCCCGCGGTTTCGACGGCGCCCCGATCGCGCAGCAGGCGGTAGGCCGCGGCGACCGTGTTTGCATTCACTTTCAGCCGGCCGGCAAGTTCGCGGATCGGCGGCAGCGCGTCTCCGGGCGCCAGCGCTCCCCCGGAGATCGCCTCTTCGACGTTGGCCGCTATGGACTCCGCACCCGCACCCGCTATTGTGTATTGTACTGGCACACCGATAATTATGTACTAGGACAATACTTATGGCAACCACGTACCAGCCCACCGCGCGAACCACTCCCACCCGCTATCGGGAACGCGCTAACTACGACCGCGATGTCGTTCACCGCATCCTCGACGAGTCGTTGATCTGTCACCTCGGCTATGTCAGCAATGGCAGGCCGGTGGTGTTGCCGACGACGCACGCCCGCCACGGCGAGACCCTGTACCTGCACGGCTCCACCGGCAGCGGCCCGATGCTCGCCGCCAAACAGGGATCCGGCCTGCCCGTCTGCGTCACCGCCACCCTGGTCGACGGGTTGGTGCTGGCCCGCTCGGCGCTGCACCATTCGCTGGTCTATCGGTCGGTGGTGGTCCTCGGCGACGCCCGCCTGGTCGACGACCCGGCCGAGAAGCTAAGCGCGCTGGGGTCGCTGCTCGATCACATCGCGCCCGGACGCGCCGCCGACTGCCGGCCCCCCAACGAGCGCGAGCTGGCCATGACCGCGGTCCTCGCCCTGGACCTCGTCGAGGTTTCGGCCAAGGTCCGCTCCGGCGGCCCGGCCGACGACCCGGAAGACCTCGCACTGCCGCACTGGGCGGGCGTCGTCCCGCTGAGCCTGACGGCCGGAACACCGGTCCCGGCGGACGACCTCGATCCCGCCACCCCGCTCCCGCAGTACCTGACTCCCAACCGCGAGCGTGCGTGTTCCGCCGGCGACACGCCGTAAAACCCGTACATCTGCGCACGCTCGCGGCCAACCCGGCCAGCGGCTACAGCAGGTAGCGGTAGGCCGCGGAACCGGGCTCGATGGTCTCGACGTGAATCTCCGTCGCCCGCATCCGGGTTAGCAGCCCATCGAGGTCGGCGGCCGATCCCAGCTCGATGCCCACCAGCGCCTCACCGGTCTCCCGGTTGTTGCGCTTGACGTACTCGAACAGGGTGACGTCGTCGTTGGGCCCGAGCACGTCGTCGAGGAAGCGCCGCAACGCGCCGGGCTCCTGCGGAAAGTCCACCAGGAAGTAGTGCTTGAGGCCCAAGTGAATCAGGGAGCGCTCCAGCACCTCGCCGTAGCGCGACACGTCGTTGTTGCCGCCCGAGATGAGGCACACCACCGTCGACCCGGGCTCGATGTCGGTTTCCAGCAGTCCGGCCACCGAGAGTGCACCGGCCGGCTCGGCGATGATGCCCTCGTGCTGGTACAGGTCCAGCATCGCGGTGCACACCGCGCCCTCGTCGACAGCGTTGATCGACGCCATGTCACCGGCGGCGGCCAGCGCAGCGTAGGTCAGCGTCCCGGCGCGCCGCACCGCCGCGCCGTCCACGAACTGGTCGACATGGTCCAGCGTCACCGGTTCACCGGTGGCCAGCGCGGCCATCATCGCGGCAGCGCCGGCCGGCTCGATACCCAGCACCGCGGTGTTGGAGGTGCGCTCGGCGAGGTAGGTGGTGATACCGGCGATGCAGCCGCCGCCGCCGACGGGGACCACGACGAGGTCCGGCTCCCCGAGTTGCTCCAGCACCTCGACGGCGATGGTGCCTTGGCCGGCCATCGTGCGCAGGTCGTCGTAGGGCGGTACCAGCGTGGCGCCGGTGCGCTCGACATCAGCGAGCGCGGCCTCGGCGGCCAGGTCGTAGGTCGACCCGCCCACGATCAGCTCGATGAACTCGCCGCCGTGGTAGCGGATCCGGTCACGCTTCTGTTTGGGCGTCTTGGCGGGCACATAGACGCGGCCGCGCACGCCCAGCGTCCGGCACGCATACGCGAAGCCCTGCGCGTGGTTGCCCGCCGAGGAGCAGACCACACCGGCGGCGGTCTCGTCCTCGGTCAGCTGCACCATCAGGTTGTAGGCACCGCGCAGCTTGTAGGAGCGCACCACCTGCAGGTCTTCGCGTTTGAGGTAGATCTGCGCGCCGGTGATCGCCGACAAGCGATCGCTGAGCTGCAACGGGGTCGGTGTGATTACCGGAGCGATCCGCTTCGCCGCGCTGTCGATGTCCGCCGCGCACAGCGGAGGCACCGGCGACGGACTCAATTCAGCGGACACCGATCAATGGTGCCATGCCGCCAACAGGCGATTCAGCGCACTGGGGTCAGCACGAACAGCGGAATCTCGCGATCGGTCTTCTTCTGGTAATCGGCGTAGTCGGGATAGGCCGCCACTGCACGCCCCCACCACACGGCCTTCTCGTCGCCGGACACCTCGCGGGCCTGGTAGTCGCGGGTGACGGGACCGTCCTGCAGTTCGACCCGCGGGTTCTTGACCACGTTGTAGTACCAGACCGGGTTCTTCGGTGCCCCGCCCAGCGATGCGACGACCGCATACTCGCCGTCGTGCTCGACCCGCATCAGCGGGGTCTTGCGAAGCTTGCCGGTCTTGGCCCCGACCGTCGTCAGCAGGATGACGGGCATGCCATTCAAATCGGTGCCGTCGGTCCCGCCGGATTCGATGTACTTGTCAGCTTGTGCGCGTGACCAATCGACGGGGCTGGGTTCGTATTCACCTGAAAGCGGCATACCAACCACCATACGACGGTGCTATTGCGGGTCCTGCTGAAACGGACGCAGGTGACGGCGGGTCTGGTGATCGTCCGCGCCGGCCTCGCCGTCCCGGTGCCTGCCGCGCGTGTAATCGCCCTGCCACTCCACCCGGCCTCCCGCGGCCACCTCGGCCGTCGCCTTGACCATCCCTTCTTCGTCGCGTGAGCTCAGGAAAAGCTCGTACTTGCGCTGCAGCTCTTCGTCGGACTCGATGCGCCTGAGCTCGGGGGCGAACTCTTCGAGATCGGCCCGGCGCTGCGGGACGATCATGCCGATCGGCTCGTCAATTTCGAATCGCACCGGCATCATCTTGCGGGTGAACTTCCAGTTCATGCTGAAACTCGCGCTGGCCCAGTCGGTTTCGACGATGCCCTCTAACGGAGACACCGCGTCCTTCGGATAGTTCACCGGCCCGCGGACCAACAAGTTGTAGCCCGGCGGGGTGCGAAACAGGATCGGCAGATGCCAGGTCAGGATGCCGTTGCCGAAATGGCTGGCGGGAAGCAGTTGCCCGGCATCGCGTTTGTCGGGCGCGATCATCACGTCGATGCCTTGCTGACCCATCCAGGTGGCGGTGAATGCGCACGGGTTGCGCAGCTCCCATCCGCTCTGATTGGCGATGAGCATCGGCAGGCACCGGTTGGGCCAACCGATACGCGACTCTGCCATCTCTGACATCCACGTCCGGCTGATCGGCGCCGGGGTGATCTGTGGCGCGTTATCCCGCGTGACGAAACCGATCAGGGGACGAGCGCTGCTGGACTGGTCAGTCATCGCATCCTCGGGAGGCGGGTTCGGCCCGTTCGCATACCTAACGAGGACCCTACCGCGGGGCGATTACTAGCGCGTCCTGGCCAGCTCGGCGATGGTGTTGACGCGACGGACGGCGGTGGCGATCTCGTCGGCGAACTCGCGGCGTCGCCGAGCGATCTCCGAGTCGTCAACACCGTCGATCAGCTCACGATGGCGGGCCAACCGCAAGGCGGTCTTGAACAGTTCCATCGACCTCGACTCGGCGCTGGCGATTCTGCGCTGCAGTTCCCACTGCTTCCCCACTTGCAGGCACTCCCGCAGAAAGGTGTCTTCGTCGATCGACTCGTCCTCGTAGGCGGCTAACCTGTCGGCGACGATGTGGTAGGCGTCCAGGAACGGTCGCAACACCAGATGCGCCAGCAGCACGTCTGCGGATTCCAACAGCCCCCGCACCTCAGCGGCGGCAACGGGTCTGGTGATGTGTTCGACGTGGCCGATCAGGCGGACCTCGCCGGCGAGTTCTTTCTCGAACTGCGCGCGCGCCGAGAACAGAAACTCGAATTTCAGCAACTCGCGCAGCCGCAGGGCTTCGTCTCGCACGGTCGTCGGCAAAACCGAACCGTCCGAGGATGATTCGGTGGCCGCCAACAACGCCGTCTCGGCGATCGCGCGGTCGACCAAGATATGGATCGCGGTGTTGCGGTAGAACGCCGCGACGAGATGCTGGTCCGCGCTGATCCCCCACACCGCTTCGGTTCCGGCGTCATAGACCTCCACCACGCCGGAGTCCACGAGCTGGTGCAGTGTCCACCGGATCGTTGAGCGATTCGTGAGATCGGCGGCGCCGGCCACCGACCAGTTCCGGGCCGCGATGTAACTCGCCAAAGGCCGCACCGTGGCCAGCACCTCGCCGATCGACAACGAGCGGTCGGCACCCAACAGCGCGAGATTCACCACCGCCGTCGGCGTGACGGGCGTGGCGCGGTTGATGCGGTGCTCGACGTCCAGGGCGATGCGCTCGATCTCGGTCCCGGTGCCCGAGTCGTCCGCGCGCAGCTCCTCCAAACGTTTGCGCAACGGCAACGGTTCGCCGAAGTCCAAGTAGGCGCGGCCGAGTCGCTCGCCTTGCTGGCGCGCGAGCCGGATCAGGAAGCGAAGGTCTTCGGGTCGTTTGGTGGCGCCGTAGGCCTCGGTGGTCATGGCCTCCACCTCGTGCAGCTGGTCGTACACGATGGAGGTCGGTACCAAATACACTTCGGGACCATCGATTTCGTCGACGGCATCGGCGATGTAGCGCAGGATGCCGAACACCGGAGGCCGCAGCTTGCCGGTACGGGTCCGCCCGCCCTCGATCGACCAGGTCAGGTTGGCGTGGTTTTGCACCAACTGCGCGGTGTAGGCGCGCAACACGAACCGGTAGACCGGAATGTCTTTGGTTTGGCGACGGATGAAGATCGTCCCGGTGTGCTTGGCCCACGCGCCCATCGGGAAGAAGTTCAGGTTCGAGCCGCCGAAGGTGCGCACGGGCGTGAGCCGATGGGCCGCGATCACCTCGGGCAGCAGCGTGCCGTCCAGATAGGAACGGTGGGAGAACGCGAACGCCAGCGTCGCCTTGCGGTCCAGCTTGCGCAGCGCGGCGATCTGGTCCTCGTCGACGAGCACGTCGTAGGCCCGCGTGAGCCACCGGCTGAAGCCGCGCCAGGCGTCCACCGCCCGGTCGTCGAACGAGGCGGCCATCTCGCGCAGGTAACCCGCCGCCTCGGCCCGCACACTTTCGAGGTCACGGCCCAGCTCAGCCGCCAGCTTCTGCAGTCGCTCCTCATACCACGGCGCGTGCAGCAGCTGGATCACCTCGGACGGGTCGGTCGGCAACGCATCCGCCGATTCCTCGATAATCCCGGTGCGCTGCAACACCTTTCGAACCCCGACGCGGCCCAGCTCCCGCGCGGCCGTCACCCGTCCCCCGTTCACACCGTGCCGCCGGCGGTCGTGTCTGTCGCCCACATCACATCGCGAGCGTACGTCCGCTACCGGAGCTGGGCCAGCGCCAGGTGTCCTTCGAAGCCGTACGACGCGGCGGTCGCCTGGTAGCGCTGGGCGAAATCGCGGTAGGAGGCTTCGTCGCCGCTGGCGCGGGCAAGCAATGCCCGCAGGCGCAACAGCGCGACGTCGAACAACACAAAATCCGGGTCGGTGGACACCGCGGCCAATTGCTCGATCACAGCGGCCGCCTCACTGACGTCGTCGACGCCACCGCGCTGCAGCAGTGCCTCCACGAACGCGGTGACACCGGAGCCGAGGAACATCACCGCATCGCTACGGAATTGCTCCTCGACGACCGCACGTAGCTGTGTTACCGCGGCGTCGAGGTCACCGCTACGAGCCTCCTCTTTCGCGCGTTCGACCTTGAGTTGCTGCCACGCGGCCTGGTTGACCCGGTCGCGGAGGGCGGTTTGCCGTGACTGCCCAAGCAATTCGAGGCCATCAGCGCGCTGCGGGCCGTCGTGTTGCGCCAGGATGAGGCCGCGCAGGAACCTGGCCAAGGCCAGCGCGAACTCGTCACCCCGCTCCTCGGCGACGCGAAGTGCCTCGGCCGACGCACGCAGCATCGCCGGGTCGGGGAGCAACAGTCCATTGGCGACTCCGATCCCGTAGACGTAGAGCATGAGTGCCGCCCGAATGCCGGGCTCCAGCTCGGCACACATGGGAACCGCCCTGTCGACTTCGGCCCGCCACCCCGGGATGCCTTTGCACATCTTGGCCGCGGCCCGCTGCATCAGCGCGACCGTCAGCGGTGAATCGACGAGGAAATTGCCGGTCTGTGGATCCGCGTCGGTATCGTCAATGATCCGCTGGGACAACCGCATGACTTCGGTCAGCTCACCGGTTCCGAACCTCGCGGTGAGGGCCGCCATCAGCAGCGCTACCGTCAGCGTCGGGTTGCCGACGGAGTCGCCGAGATTGAGCAATTCCGGGATCATCATGCACGCCTCCCGGTAACGCCCGTAGGCGGCCAGGGCGAACACCTGTCCGGCCATGCCCATGGCCAACGACATCTTGTCGCCGGCGGCGCTCGCCAGTTCATGCAGCTCGTCGAAGCCGGTGTCGTCGACGCTGGCACCGACGCGCCAGGCGCTGACGCAGAGCAGGGACCGGGGTGAAATCCGCAACGCGGTCCGGCCGGCGGCATCGCCTGGCAGCTGGTCGGCGACCTGGCGGGCACGCTGCCAGGCCGTTCGCGCCGCGTGCACGTCGCGGCGGGTCAGCCAGGTCGCGGCCCGCATGTGCCACCCGAACGCCTCGGCCAGGTCACCGGCGAGCTCCAGATGCTCGGCGATCAGGGCCGCGTTCTCCCCGGCCGACGCTGGGTCGCGCTCCGCGATTGCGGCCGCCACCCGCCGGTGCAGCGCGGCACGGCCCGCCTTGAGCTGCGACCGATAGGCCACCGAACGGATCAACGGCTGGTGAAACGCGTACTCCTCGACCGGTGTGAACATCACCTGATCGACAAGCTCGGCCTGCACCAGCCCCGGTAGCGTCGTGCAATCGGCGAGCGTCGTCAGCAGGTCCGCGCGGAAGCGGAAGCCGATCACCGACGCGGCGTACAGCGTCTGTTTCGCCGCGCCGTCCAGGCGGTCGATGCGCGCGGCGATCGCCGCCTGCAGGGTCGCCGGCACGATCACGTCGGTCAACCCGCCGGCACTCACGTGGGCGCCGCGCTCGCCCGCGAGCACGCCCCGATCGCATAGGTCGCGCACGATCTCCTCGACGAAGAACGGGTTACCGGCCGCGCGCTCGGCCACCTGCGCGGTCAGCCCGGCAACCGAGGGATCGGTTCCCAACAACTGCGTGACCAGCGCCGTTGTGTCTGAAATATCAAGGGGTGCAAGCGAAATCGTCTGCGCCCCCGCCGCATGGCTCAACTCACCATGGTACTCGGGGCGATAGGTGATCAGCACCAACGAATGAGTCTGGGGAACGACCGTCAGGAATTCGGCCAGCATCGACTCACTGGGCGCATCGATCCAGTGGACGTCTTCGATCACGTAAACACACGGGGCTTTCCTGGCCAGCGCGGCCGCGTTCACCAGCGCTGTCAACCGCCGTCGTCGCGCATCGGGCGCGATGTCGGGCAACTCGGCGGCGGGGTCACGGATGCCCAGCGCGTCCTCGAGAAGCACCCGGTCGGCTTCGTCGGCGCCGGGAACCGTGTCCCGCAGCAGCGCCCGGGCCTGGTCGTCGCCGAGCCCGTCCACCCCGAACGCCGCCCGCAGTAGCCGCGCCAGCACCAGGAAGGGGACCTCGCTGGTGTGCGACTCGCAGTACGTCGACAGCACCGGAATACCGCGGCTCGCCGCACTCGCCGCGGTCTCGGCAACGCTGCGGCTTTTGCCGATACCGGCCGGGCCGACCACCCGCACTACGCAGCCGCGGCCCTGCGCCGACTGATCCAGCATCGCGGTCAGTGTGGCTAGCTCCCACTTGCGGTCGACGAGCGTCGAGGCCCATCGCCCGATGGGTTGGCGTCCCGTCCCCATGGACAGCAACGGCCGCGCGATCACCGGCTCGTCAGAGCCCTTGATGTGGACCTTCTGCGGTTCGCCGAGCTTGGTGGCGTGCGCGACGAGACGCGCCGTGGACTCGCCGAGCATCACGCCACCGGGCGGCGCCGCGGACTCCATTCGCTGGGCCATCCCGACCTGATGACCAACCGCGGTGTAACCCCATGCGCCGGAACCGATCTCGCCCGCAATCACCTCACCCGAGTTCAACCCCACCCGTAATTGGAGGTCGATGCCGTCTCCGGCCTGCACCTCGGCGGTGAGCCCGCGCATCTCTTTCTGGATGTCCAGGGCCGTCAAACACGAACGAACCGCGTGATCCTCCAGCGCGATCGGCGCCCCGAAGACCGCCATGATGCCGTCACCGGTGAACTTGTCCACGGTGCCGCCGTAGCGCTGAACCGTCGCCGCGCAGCGGTCGAACAGCTTCGTCATGATCTCGCGCAAGCGTTCCGCGCCCAGCGCCGCCGCGATGTCCATCGAGCGCACCACGTCGGCGAACAACACCGTCACCTGCTTGTACTCGGCCGACTTCTGCGGCGCCACCGGAGACCCACAGCCGTCACAGAATCGTGCACTCGCCCGCAACTCAGTTCCACACGCTGAGCACGTGATATCCGCTTCGGAATCCGCGGTTGTCATCCCGGCCCCTTGATCTCGAGTACGCCGACCCGATGCGCCAAGAATAGGGTTTTACTGGTCGCCCAAGCACCCTGAACCTAGCAGCTTCCACAGATCACTGACCGTTCTCGGCGCTGCGATCCGCTGATGAGCGGCGGAGGTACCCGGTACGATCTGGGCCGTGTCCGAGCCAATGACCGCGCGCCCGACGATCTGCTTGAACATGATTGTGAAAAACGAGGTGCACATCGTCGCCGAGGTGCTCGACGCGGTCGCGCCCTACATCAGCTCATGGGTGATTGTGGACACCGGCTCCGATGACGGCACCCAGGATCTGATCCGCAACCACATGGACAGCCTCGGCATCCCCGGGGAGCTTCACGAACGCCCATGGCGCAACTTCGGTCACAACCGAACCGAGGCGCTTTCCCTCGCCCAAGGCCATGCCGACTACATCTGGGTCATGGACGCCGACGACACGATCGTGGGCACACCTGACTTCACCCGGCTGACCGCCGACATCTACCTGATGCGCTACTTCGGAGACAACGACGTCTTTTGGGTCGCGCTGTTGTTCCGCGACGGGGTGCCCGTGCGCTGGCAGGGCGTCACCCACGAGTACGCCAGGTGGGACGACGCCTCCGTCGTCGTACGTCTCGAAGGCGACTACAACATCGAGGATCGTCACCTCAGCACCCGCAACCTTTCCGGGGAGAAGTACGCGCGCGACCGCGATCTGTTGCTGGCGGAGCTCGAACGCAACCCCGAGGATGCCCGGTCAGCTTTCTACCTGGCCCAGAGTTACTTCTGTCTGGCCGATTTGGTCAATGCGCGCAAGTGGTATGCGCGGCGAATCGAGCTGGGCGGCTGGGACGAGGAGGTCGGCTACTCGTTGTACAAGCTCGCGATGTCGATGGAGCAACTCGATGAGCCGTGGCCGGATGTTCAGGATGCCTACCTGCGGGCCTGGGAGTTCCGACCGGCCCGCGCCGAGCCGCTGCATGCCATCGCCCGCCGGTGTCGCGCCGATCGGCGCTACCGGCTCGGCTACTTGTTCGCCAAGCGCGCCGCCGACATCCCATTCCCCGAGCAGGAGACACTGTTTGTCCGCCCAGACGTCTATGCCTGGCGAATAGCCGACGAGCTGGCAGTGTGCGCTTCGTGGGTCGACAAGCATGCCGAGGCCTTCGCGGTGTGCCGTGACCTGCTGGCCCGAACCGACCTACCCGACGACGATCGGCAAAGGATCGCGCGCAACCGCGACGTGTCCGCGCAGACGATGATCGCCACCGCGTCCGCCTACCCCGACACCATGCTGCTGCAGAACCTGCAACACTCGGCCGCACGCGACCCCGAGGTGGTCGTCAGCCTCCTCGCCGGACCGGATCGCGCCCGCACCGAACTCACGCTGAACTCGTTTCTGCGCTGCTGCACCGATGTGTCGCGGGTCGGGCGGTTCCTTGTGATCGACGCCGGACTATCAGCACAGGACCGCGCACTGCTGGGCGACCGCTACGGATTCCTCGAGTTTGCCCAACCCGGCACCCAACTAGATCAGATTCGCGCTCAAATCGACGCACGGTTCTGGCTCCATCTGGACCGGGGCTGGCAGTTTTTTGCTCCCGACAATCTCATCACCCGCCTCACTGCGGTGCTCGACGCCGAACACGAGGTGTTCCAGGTAGGAATCAACTTCACCGACGCGGTCAAGCTGACCGGCGCCTGCGCAGCGGAGGACGCTGTACGCCGCGCCCCCGGTGCTGGCCGCTACGTACTCACCGATGCGCCGGCACACGGCCCGGCGATGTTCGACACCGCGCGTCTGGATCGCGCCGGTGGCATACAGGGCAGCGACCCCGACCCGATCGCCGGACTCTTGCGGCGGGCCGCCGCCGCCGGGCTGGGTACCGCCAGCCTGGACGAGGTCCTCTGCATCGCCGCGATCCAGCATGGCGGGAGCACCGAAACGACCCTCTACACCTCGGCCTTCTACAACGGGCAGTCGGCAGGATCGGTCTCCTCAGCCACGGTGATGGTGCCGATGTTCGCCGCGCTGAACCAGCCCAGCTCCGTGCTCGACGTGGGGTGCGGTGTGGGCGGCTGGGTTGCCATGTGGTTGGACAGCGGCGTCGACGCGATTGGTGTGGACGGCGATTATGTGCCGCGCGAGCAGTTGCGCGTCCCCGCAGACCGCTTCATCGATCATGACCTGGCCGCCCCGCTGGACTTGGGTCGCCGATTCGACCTGGTCACGTGCCTTGAAGTGGCTGAACACCTGCCCACGGAGGCCGCCGGGACGCTCGTCAGCAGCCTCTGCAGGCACGCGGACGTGATCGTCTTCTCCGCGGCGATCCCAGGACAGGGCGGAACGGGCCATGTCAATGAGAGGTGGCTGAGCTTCTGGACCGAGCTGTTCGCCACGCACGGTTACCGACCGTATGACCTGCTCCGCGGCCGGCTGTGGTGGGACGAACGGTGTGAGTGGTGGTATCGGCAGAATGTGATCGTCTTCGCCACCAGCGAGGTGGCCCACGAGCGGGGATGGCCCGAAATGACCGGGCCGCTGGACATGGTCCATCCCGAGCTGTTCGCGCTGCGCTGCAGGTGACTAGACCCTAGCCGCCCAAGCAACCCGGACCCAGCAGCGCTTTCAGATCGCCCATCAGCGCCGGCGACAGCGTCACCCGCAGCGAGGCGTCCAGCTCGAGGGTGGTGATGCGCTCCCCGCTGATCAGCCGCAGATGCACCTGCGAGGTGCCGGGGTGACGGGCCAGCACCTGTTTGAGCGCGCTTACCTTGTCGTGGGTGCACTGCCGGGTCGGCAGGCTCACCGCCAGCGGACGGTTGGGCTGCGCGTTCGAGAAGTCTGGCACCACAAGCTCGTTGGCGATCAGCGAGATCCGGTCATCGCGGATCGCCACCTTCGCGTTGATCAGCACCACCACGTCGTCGGCTATCTCGGCACCGTAAGCCGAGTACGAGTGCGGGAAGAACATCACCTCGATGCCACCGGTGAGATCTTCCAATTGTGCTGATGCCCAAGGCATTCCGTTCTTGTTGACCCGCCGGTTGACCGAGGCCAGGATGCCGCCCACCCGCACCTGGCTCTCGTTGGCGACATCGCCGTCCAGGATCGCCGGGATCTGCGTGTCGACCTGAGCGGCCAGCAGGTGCGCCACCCCGTTCAGCGGATGCCCGGACACATACAGCCCCAACATTTCTCGCTCCAGGGCGAGCTTGTGTTTGTCCTCCCACTCGTCGTCAGGCACCTTGATGGTGAACACCGAGTCTCCGCCGTCGATCCCGCCACTGCCGCCGCCGAACAGGTCGAACTGGCCGATCGCCTCGGCCTTCTTGGTGCCCAGCACCGAGTCGACCGCGTCGGTATGCACCAGGAACAGGCCCTTGCGGGCATGCCCCAGCGAGTCGAATGCGCCGGCCTTGATCAGCGATTCAGTGACCTTCTTGTTGCAAGCCGAGATGTCGATCTTGTTCAGGTAGTCGGAGAAGTCGGTGAATTTACTCTTCTCACTGCGGGTTTTGATCAGCGACCCCACCACGTTGGCACCGACATTGCGCACCGCGCCGAGGCCGAAGCGAATGTCCTTTCCGACCGACGCGAAGTTCACCAGCGACTCGTTGACGTCCGGTGGTAGTACCGTGATGCCGAGCTTGCGGCAGTCGGCCAGGTAGACCGCGGCCTTGTCCTTGTCGTCGCCCACCGACGTCAGCAGGCCGGCCATGTACTCGGCCGGGTAGTTGGCCTTCAGGTACGCGGTCCAGTAGGACACCAGACCGTAACCGGCCGCGTGCGACTTGTTGAACGCGTACCCCGCGAACGGAAGGATGGTGTCCCACAACGCTTTCACCGCTTTTTCGGAGAAGCCGTTGGCGGTCATGCCTTCGCAGAAGCCCTTGTACTCCGCCTCGAGCACCTCGAGCTTCTTCTTGCCCATGGCCTTGCGCAGCGCGTCGGCCTTACCCATCGTGTAGGAGGCGACCTTCTGGGCGATGAGCATGATCTGCTCTTGGTAGACGATCAAACCGTATGTCTCGGAGAGGATTTCGCGCAGCGGTTCCTCGAGCTCCGGGTGGATCGGCTTGATCGCCTGCCGGTTGTTCTTGCGGTCGGCGTAGTCGTTGTGGGCGTTCATGCCCATCGGCCCCGGCCGGTACAGCGCCAACACGGCGACGATGTCGTTGAACTCGGTGGGCTGCATGCGGCGCAGCAGGTCGCGCATCGGGCCGCCGTCGAGCTGGAATACGCCCAGCGTGTCGCCGCGGCCCAGCAGCTCGTAGGTGGCCTTGTCGTCGAGCGGCACCGATTCCAGGTCGAGGTCAATTCCCCTGTTGGCCTTGATGTTTTCCAGCGCGTCGCCGATGATCGTCAGGTTGCGCAGGCCCAGGAAGTCCATCTTCAGCAGGCCGATGGCCTCACACGACGGGTAGTCCCAGCCGGTGATGATCGCCCCGTCCTGGGGCCGCTTCCACAGTGGGATGGCCTCGGTCAGCGGTTCGCTGCTCATGATCACCGCGCACGCGTGCACGCCGGCATTGCGGATCAGACCCTCCAGGCCGCGCGCCGTCTGGTAGATGGTGCGCACGTCGGGGTCGGTTTCGATCAGACCGCGGACCTCGGCGGCCTCCTTGTACCGCTCGTGGTTCGGGTCGGTGATGCCCGATAGCGGAATGTCTTTGGCCATAATGGCCGGCGGCAGCGCCTTGGTGATGCGGTCGGCGATGGCGAACCCGGGCTGGCCGTAGTGGATGCGTGCCGAATCCTTCAGTGCCGCTTTAGTTTTAATGGTGCCGAAGGTGATGACCTGGGCGACGCGGTCCTGGCCCCACTTGTCGGCGGCGTAGCGCACCATCTCGCCACGACGACGGTCGTCGAAGTCGATGTCGATGTCGGGTGCGGACGGGCGTTCCGGATTGAGGAACCGCTCGAACAGCAGACCGTGCGGGATCGGGTCGATGTTGGTGATGCCCAGCGCGTAGGCCACCAGCGAACCCGCCGCCGAGCCGCGGCCCGGCCCCACCCGGATATCGACCGACCGCGCGTGGTTGATCAGGTCGGCGACGATCAGGAAGTAGGCCGGGAAGCCCTTGTCGCAGATGACCTTGATCTCGTACTCGGCCCGATCGAGGTAGTCCTGGCCGACACCTGACGGGAATCGGCGCTGCAGCCCCGCCATCACCTCGCGGTGCAGCCACGTCGCCTGGTCGTGCCCCGCGGGCACCGGGAACACCGGCATCCGGTCGCGCGGTTCCCAGACCTCGGCGTAGGACTGCACCCGCTCGGCGATCAGCAAGGTCGAGTCGCAGGCACCGGGGACCTGGTCGTCCCAGATCTGGCGCATCTCGGCGGCCGACTTGAGGTAGTAGCCGTCGCCGTCGAATTTGAAGCGGTTGGGATCCGACAGCGTCTTGCCGGTCTGCACACACAGCAGGGCTTCGTGGTTGTGCGCGGCATCGCGGGTGACGTAGTGGCAGTCGTTGGTTGCCAGCGGCGGGATGTCGAGCTTGCGGCCGATCTCCAGCAGTCCCTCGCGGACCCGCTGCTCGATGCTCAGCCCGTGGTCCATCAGCTCGAGGAAGTAGTTGTCGGCGCCGAAAATCTCGCGCCACTTGGCGGCCGACTCCAGCGCCTCGCGGTCGTGACCCAGTCGCAGCCGGGTCTGCACCTCACCCGACGGGCATCCCGTCGTGGCGATGATGCCGGCGGCGTTTTCGGCGATCAACTCGGCGTCCATCCGCGACCACTTGCCCAGCTGGCCCTCGAAGGACGCCAGCGAGGACAGCTTGAACAGATTGCGCAGGCCGGTGGCGTTCTCGGCCACCATCGTCAGGTGCGTGTAGGAGCCGCTGCCGGAGACGTCGTCGGACTTCTGGCCGGGATCACCCCAGGTGATGCGGCGGGTGTCAAAACGTGAGCCCGGCGCGACGTAGGCCTCGACCCCGATGATCGGCGTGATCCCGGCCTGAGTGGCACCGTTGTAGAACTCGCTGGCGCCGAACATGTTTCCGTGGTCGGTCATCCCGACCGCGGGCATCTGCAGCCGGTCCACCTCGGACAGCATCGGCGTGATCTTCGCAGCACCGTCCAGCATGGAGTACTCGGTGTGGTTGTGCAGGTGCACGAAGGACGACTGGCTCATAGGGACGCCAGTCTATGACCGAGCACCGACAGCTTCGGGCGTGTCGCGGGAGTGTGTCTTGTCCCCCTGCGCGAGCAGACGATCGTCACGAGCCGTAAAGCTCGACGAACTGCTTCAGCGATTTCTCCACGTCTCCCCTGACGGCGCGAGCGGCCGCCGAACCGACCGGACCGAACAGCGCCCGCCCGCCCAGCTCAAGGCGCAGGCCGAGGGTCGACCCGTCCTTGGTGGGCTGCACGGTCAGCCGGACTCCGTACTTCGTTCCGCCCTTGCCGGATCCCGACATCGCCACCTCATGCGGCGGGTCCCACGTCGTCACCGTCCAGGTCACCCGGTTGCGCAGGCCTTTGGAACGCGCCACGCCGATGATCTGGGTGCCCTCGGAGATCTCGTCGGGCAGCTCACTGCGCCACCCCTCGTGCATCACCAGCCAGTCGCCCAGATTCGACAGGTCCGCAACGTGGTCCCACATGTCCTGCGGGCTCATCGGCACGTCGGCGGTCATGTCCACAGCAGCCACCGATTGAGAATAGCCGCGCTTGCAGCGTTTGACTTTGCGGCTAGGGCGCAGAAGTTCGAGTAGGCCCCGCCGTCAGCGCAGAGTCAGTGCTTTGGCAGAGCGTCCCAAGCCTGCTGGACTCGACGAATCACGTCGCGGGGACGGTGCTGCGAGACGACCCTGATCACGCTCCAGCCGACCTTCGCCACGTGCTCCTGCCGATCGACATCTTTGGCGAACTGGTACGCGTCCGTCCAGTGTTGCTCGCCGTCGTATTCGACCGCCAGCATGATGTCCTCCCAGCCCATATCGAGGGAGTACCGCGGAAAGCCATCCGTGCTTAGCACGGGGATCTGGGTCCGCGGTTTGGGGAAGCCCGCGTTGATCAACAGCAACCTCAGCCAGGTTTCCTTCGGCGACTGGGCTCCCCCGTCGACAAGATCCAGCGCCGTCTCCAGTTGACGCAAGCCCCGCGTATGACGATGGGCGTCAGCCAGTTCGAGGACATCGCTCACCTTGAAGTCGGTGGCGGCGGCCAGCGCATCGAGTTCAGCGACAGCACGGTTGAGGCTTCCGCGCCGGCCGAGGTCGAACGCGGTGCGCTCCGGCGTCGTCACCGGGAGACCATCGAGCAGCTCGAATTCCTGCGGAGACAGCAATTGATGGCGCGTCACCACACGCTCCGGCGCCCTCGCGTTTCGCCAGATCAATTCGACTGGCACGCTGTCGTCGACCCACTTGGCGCCATGCATCGCCGAGGCCGGGCTGCCGGCTATCACCGCCTCCCGGCGCGACCACAGCCAGGCGGCGATGGTGCGTTGTCGCAATGTCGGCTGGACCCGCTTTTCCAGGTAAACGTTCGGCATGATCGCGCGGTAATGCGTGCGCAGCTCATACCGACTGATGTCCCCGGCGGCTAGCGCCTCGCTGCCGATAAAAGGTTGACGACCCAGCACCATGCCGGCATGGTTACCAGCCCCGTCCGACACGCCGATTGACTTTGCGGCTATGGCGCAGAAGTTCGAGTAGGCCCCGCCGTCAGCGCAGAGTCAAGATGCACGCGCGCAGAGCCATCAGCGGCGGGGGCCGCCGCGGAATCGGTTGCCGATCCGGATCGCGGGCAGCAGCAGGGTGCGCGGCACGTATCGGCCGCCGGTGCTGACGACCTTGGGCACCACGCCGGGCACCACACTGCGCTTGCCGGCGAGCATGCCCCCGATCGCGGCTTCGGCGACGTGCTGCGGCGACACCTGGGCAGCCGGAATGCTGAACCGCTCGGCGTTGGCGATCTCGGCCCACTCGGTGGGCACCGGGCCCGGGCAGAGGACGGTCACCGAGACTCCCGTCCCATGCAGCTCCTCGTGCACGGCTTCAGAGAATGTCTGCACGAACGCCTTGGTGGCCGAATACACCGCCATGTAGGGAATCGGCTGGAACCCTGCGATCGACGCGATGTTCATCACCGCGCCCGCGCCGCGGTCCACCATGCCGGGCAACGCCGCGTGCGTCAGTTCCATCAGCACCAGCGAATTGAGCGTGACCTCTTCACTCTCGCGCTCGAGCGGCAACTCGTGGAAAACCCCGCTGGTGCCGAAACCGGCGCTGTTGCACAACCCCGCGATCGGTTCCTTGCGAAGGCGGTCCGCCAATTTACGACGGGACGCGACGGCGCTGAGATCCAGCGGCATGACTTCGACGCCGACGGAGTATTCGTGGCCCACCTCGTTGGCAAGCTCGTCGAGCCGCTCGCGGCGTCGCGCCACTAGCAGCAGCGGGAAACCGCGGCGGGCCAGACCCCGGGCCAGCTCGCTGCCGATGCCCGACGAAGCGCCGGTGATGACGACGGAGGTCTGACTGTTCGGCTTCGGCAGGCTCATGACATCACCAGTGAATCCCTCGGGTCGCGCGGACGAATGTCTCGCTTCGTTTGTCGAATTGTTTTGCGTCGCTTTCGGATTCGCCGCCCTTGGCGGCATCCGAGTCCTCGAACATGCCGAAGGCGCGGTTGCGCACCCGGTCCATCACCGACGGATTGACGGCATCGGCGACGGCGGCGAACTGACCGAACGGCGAGCTGGCCCGCCGAGGCCGATGCACGATCGCGTCGGTGATCACGCCCGCCGCCTGATCCGGGGTGAGCGTCGGGAACTTGTCGTAGATCGTGGTCGGACCGATCATCGGCGTGCGCACCAGCGCCATGTGCACCGTGGTGAATTTGACGTCGTCCGTCACGACCTCGGCTTGCAGCGCGTCGCACAGGCTGTCCAGCGCGGCCTTGCTGGCGATGTACGCGCCGAATCGCGGCGCGCGGGTCTGCACGCCGACCGAGGACACGTTGACGATGTGCCCGTAGCCACGCTCGCGCATCCCGGGGATGAACTTGAGGATGAGCTGGACGGCGCCGAGATAGTTCAGCTGCATCGTGCGCTGGTAGTCGTGGATCCGGTCGTAGGACAGCGCCAGTGAACGGCGAATCGACCGGCCCGCGTTGTTGACCAGGACGTCAACGCCGCCGAGATCGGCGAGCACCTTGTCGGCCATCGCGGCGATGGCGTCCATGTCCGACAGGTCGCACGGGTACACGAAGGCCGTCCCGCCGTCGCTTCGCACCTGATCGGCAACCTCTTCGAGCTTCTCCTCGGTGCGCGCAACGAGGGCCACCGCGCCGCCGGACTCCGCGATCTTCTTGGCGGCCGCCGCCCCGATGCCCGACGAGCCCCCGGTGATGAGGACTGTCCTACCCTCGACCGCCTCAGTGAGCGTGCGACCCTGCACCGCGTCGAGCAGGTTTCTCAGATAGAACGGCCGATATCGCCCCGCCGAGTTGGGGGTGTTGATGATGCTGGACACCGCCGCGAATGGCTTTTCGACGAGGTTCGTCAGGTCACCAAGGTTCATCGGCGGTCGCTCCTTGGGAGGTTCGGCAGTAAGGGTGATGTGACGCGGGTCATAGTCTCCAACCTATGGCATTCACCGGCCTGTAGCGCCGGATTACCGTCATGTAACACCGAGGCGAGGGCCGCACACCCGCCAACCGGCGTTGGTGATCACGTTGTTACGACGGGTAATCCGGGCGCGATCGCGCACTAACTGGCAGGCAATCCCCGCATGTTCCCCTCATGCGATGCGACTGGTGGCACGTTTCCGCAACCCGGAGCGGATCAGCATCTACGACAAGATCGGCGGCCACGAGGCGATCGAGGTCGTCGTCGAGGATTTTTACGTCCGCGTGCTCGCCGACGAGCAGCTGGCTGGCTTCTTCGCCGGAACCAACATGAGCCGTCTCAAAGGCAAGCAGGCGGAGTTCTTCGCGGCCGCTCTCGGGGGCCCCGAGCCCTACACCGGGGCGCCGATGAAGCAAGTGCACCAAGGGCGCGGGATCGCGATGCACCACTTCAACCTGGTGGCCGGGCACCTGGGTGACGCGCTGGCCGCGGCGGGGGTCCCGAGCGAGACGGTGACGGAAATCCTGTGTGCCATCGCTCCCCTGGCACCCGACGTGGTGTCGGGGGAACCCACCTCCGCCACTGTGTAGGGCCACTGTTTAGGCGAGGTTCCCCGCAGCCCTCCGCCACGCGCCTACCATGCCCAGCATGGGTCGCACATTCGAAGATCTGGTGGCAGAGGCTGATTCGGTATCGGTAGACGGGTGGGATTTCTCCTGGCTCGACGGCCGCGCGACCGAGGAAAGGCCGTCGTGGGGCTACCAGCGGCTGCTGAGCCAGCGGTTGGCTAACGTGTCGGCCGCGCTGGACATTCACACCGGCGGCGGCGAAGTGCTGGGCGGCGCGGGGCCTTTCCCGCCCGTCATGGCCGCGATCGAAACGTGGCCTCCCAATGCGGCGCTGGCCACCCAACGCCTGCATCCGCTCGGCGTAGTGGTGGTGGCGACTCGCGACGAGCCGCCGTTGCCGTTCGCCGACGAGGCGTTCGACCTGGTGACGACCCGCCATCCGATCTCGGTGTGGTGGACCGAGGTTCTTCGGGTGCTGCGTCCCGGTGGCACCTACTTCGCGCAGCACATCGGACCCGCCACGATGGGTGAGCTGGTCGAGTACTTCATCGGGCCGCAGCCGGAGAAATGGGCCGAGTTTCATCCCGACGCCCAGGGCGCGCAGGTAGAAGCCGCGGGCCTGCAGATCGTGGACATCCGCATGGAGCGGTTACGCGCCGAGTTCTTTGACATCGGCGCCGTTATCTACTTTCTGCGCAAGGTGATCTGGACGGTGCCCGACTTCAGCGTGCAGCGCTATCGCGACCGGCTACGCGAACTGCATGAGCGCATCGAAGCCGACGGGCCGTTCGTCGCGCACGCGACACGGGTCCTCGTCGAGGCGCGCAAACCCGCCTGATTTACCCGTCGCTGCGCAGCATGTCCAGCGCGTGCTGCAGATCCGGCGGGTACGGGCTGACGATTTCGATCCGCCGGCCGTCGCCGGGATGCGCGAACGCCAGCGACCGCGCGTGCAGCCATTGCCGTTGCAGCCCAAGCTTTTTCGCCAGCTTCGGGTCGGCCCCGTAGACCAGGTCGCCGCAGCACGGGTGATGCAGCGCGGCGAAGTGCACCCGGATCTGGTGGGTGCGGCCGGTTTCCAGGTGCACATCGAGCAGGCTGGCGGCGACGAACGCCTCCACGGTGTCGTAGTGGGTGAGGCTGTGCCGGCCGTTGGCGGTGACCGCGAACTTCCACTCGCCGCCGGGGTGCCTGCCGATCGGTGCGTCGATGGTCCCGCTGGACGGATCCGGATGCCCCTGGACCAGCGCGTGGTAGCGCTTGTCGATCGTGCGCTGTTTGAACGCCCGCTTGAGCACCGTGTAGGCGCGTTCGGAGAGCGCGACGACCATGACCCCGGAGGTGCCGACGTCGAGGCGGTGCACGATGCCCTGGCGCTCGTGCACACCGGAGGTGCTGATCCGGTAGCCGGCGGCGGCCAGACCGCCGAGCACCGTGGGGCCGGTCCAGCCCACCGACGCATGCGCCGCCACCGCGGCGGGTTTGTCGACCGCGACGATGTCGTCATCGGAGTACAGGATCGTCATGCCCTCGATCTCGACCGGGGTGTTCTCCGGGGGCGGCGGCGCCTCGGGCAGGCGCACCTGCAACCACGCCCCGGAGGTGAGCCGGTCGGACTTGCCGGCCTGCACGCCGTCGAGTTCGACGCCACCGTCTTCGGCGATGGCCGCCACCGCGCTGCGCGACAGTCCCAACAACCGCGCCAGACCGGCGTCGACGCGCATGCCCGCCAATCCCTCGGGGACGGACATCGAACGATCATTCAAACGCGCCGCCCCTCCTCATCGCTGCGCTCTGCATCGTCGCCGACGGCAGTCAACTTCGGTCAGCCTCACGCCGGGCGCCGGCGTCCAGGTCGGTCTCCAGGTCGCCTTTCCGCCGGCCGACGGTGTCAAAGTCAAAGCCGAAGACCGACAGCACAACCAGCAAGATGGCGCCGCCCACCACCGACGGATCAGCGACGTTGAAGACCGGCCACCAACCGACCGACAAAAAGTCGACGACATGTCCGCGAAGCGGCCCCGGCGCCCGGAAGAATCGGTCCACCAGGTTGCCCGTGGCGCCACCGAGGATCATCCCCAGTCCCACTGCCCACCACGGCGACACCAGCCGTCGACCCATCCAGAAGATGCCGACCACCACACCGGTCGCGATCAGCGTCAACACCCAGGTGTATCCGGTCGCCATCGAGAACGCCGCGCCCGAATTGCGCACCAGGGTCCAAGTCACCGTGTCACCGATGATCGACACGGGCTGGCCGGGCGGAAGCAGTTTGACGGCAAGCACCTTCGTCACGACGTCAAGGGCGAGCACCACGCCCGCCACCGAGAGCAGCAGGCGCAGCCGTCGGGGCTGCGGCGCGGGAGCCTCAGGTTTGCCGGGCTCTGCGACCGTTCCGCCCGTCGCGGGCTCATCGGCTGTCGGTTCCTCGGGCACTTCCCCATCATTCCTTACCGACATCCCTTACCGAAGATGCGGGATGATCGCGCCATGGGCCGACTTGCCGTGATCACGACCGGAGGAACGATCTCGACCAGCACCGGCGCCGACGGGGTGCTCCGACCCGCCCGCAGTGGCGCGGACCTGACCTCCGGCTTGGACGTTCAGGTTGTGGACCTGATGGCGGTCGACAGCTCCGAATTGACCACCGCCGATTGGGACCGGATCAGCGACGCGGTGCGGGCCGCGATCGGTGACGGCGCGCAGGGGGTGGTCATCCTGCACGGCACCGACACCATGGAGGAAACCGCGCTCTGGCTGCAGCTCACCTACGGGGGCGCCGTTCCGGTCGTGCTGACCGGCGCCATGCGCAGCGCCGATGCGCCCGACGCCGACGGTCCGACCAACCTGCGCGACGCGCTGGCGGTGGCCTCCAGCCCGGCCGCCCACGACCTCGGGGTGCTGGTCAGTTTCGCGGGCCGGGTATGGCAGCCGTTGGGCTTCCGCAAGGTCGCTACCCAGGACTTGAGCGGGTTCACCGGCGCGCAGCTGGGCACCACTTCCGGCGGCGAGGTGACGCTGACACTGCCCAAGACACAGCCCAAGACCCGGCCTTTTCTCGGTGAATTGCGCGCCGCCGCGGCGCCCAGGGTCGACATCGTCGCGGCATACCTCGGCAGCGACGGGGTGGCGCTGGACGCCTGCGTCGACGCCGGCGCGCGGGCCGTGGTGCTGCAGGCGCTGGGCTCGGGCAACGCCGGCAAGGCGGTGGTCGAGGCGGTGCGCCGACATTGCCGCGACGGGATCGCCGTCGCGGTGTGCACGCGAGTCCCCGGGGGCGGGGTCAGTGCCGGCTACGGTCCCGGCCACGCCATGGCGGAAGCCGGCGCGGTGATGGTGCCCCGACTGGCGCCGCCGCAGACCCGGGTGCTGCTGATGGCCGCGCTGGCCGCGCAGCTACCCGTCGCCGACATCATCGGGCGTTGGGGCTGATTCTTGAGTTCGCAGCACGCCGACGTAGTCGGGCCAGTCCAGGCTGTCGATCGGGTTGGCGCCGGTGAGGTCGCCGCTGTCAGAGGCGAACGTGCGGGCCTGCCCCGGGCCCGACGCGCGGGTCTCGAAGCGCACGGTCACCACTCCGTGTCCCGCGCCCTGCACCCAGCCGTGCCCGAAATCGGAGTGGGAGACGTCATCGCCCACCCGCCATGCCGCGCTGTCTTGACCCGCTGCGAACATCGCCTCGGTCGCAGTCTCCACGGGATGATGCGCCTCCGGCTCCAACGTGGAGAGTTCTAAATCCGGGAACAACGACTCCTGGCGCACGTCGCTCAGCCCCGAAAACCCCACGCCGAGAAGCCGAATGGGCCCGATCTGGCGCGGATCCAGCAGCAGCCGCCGCGCGACCGCGACCAGCGCACCGGCCTCGGTCGTCGCATAGGGCAGCGTCGCCGAGCGGGTCAGCGTGCTCATGTCGGACTTCTTCAGCTTCACCGTGACGGTGCGCGCGCCCCGGCCGTCGCGCAGCAGACGCTGATGAGCGTGCTCGGCGATCGGATCGATCGCCTCATGCAGCTGTTCGAGGCTGGTCAGATCGGCGGCGAAGGTGGACTCGGAGCTGATCTGCTTGGCCTCGGCGCGCTCGGCGATCGGGCGGTCGTCGATGCCGCGGGCCAGCCGGTGCAGCGCGGGCCCGACCGTCGCGCCCAGGATGTTGGCCACCTCCGCGTCGGCCAGCGCGGCCAATTCGCCGATCGTCTCGATGCCGAGCCGGTGGAGCTTCTCCTCGGCGACCGGGCCGATCCCCCACAGCCGGCGCACCGGCAACCCGCCGAGCAGCGACCGTTCCTCGGCGCGCGGGACCACCCGAACGCCGTCCGGCTTGGCCAGCCCGGACGCGATCTTGGCGATCTGCTTACCCGAGCCCGCACCCACCGAAGCGATCAGGCCCGTCTCGTCGCGCACCCGTCGTCGCAGGTCCTCGCAGAACGCCTCGACGTCGCGCGCCGACGCGCCGGCAAGGTGCGCCGGCTCACCGAAGCCCTCGTCGAAGGACAGCTGCTCGACCACCGGTACGACGGCGCGGATGGTGTCGAAGACCCGCCGGCTGGCCACCCCGTACACCACGCCGCGCGGCGGCAACACCACCGCGGTCACGCCGATCTGCCGGCGGGCCTGGTGCATCGGCATGGCCGAACGCGCGCCGAACACTCGCGCTTCGTAGCTCGCACCGGCCACCACGCCGCGGCCACCCAAACCGCCGACCAGCACCGGCCGGCCCCGCAGGGTGGGCCGGGTGAGTTGTTCGACAGAAGCGAAGAACGCGTCCATGTCCAGGTGCAGCACCCAACGGGACTCCACAGCCGCTAATGCTATTTCCCGCTATTTCCGGGAAGGGCTAACGTCGCTAACGTCGAAGCCTATGGCCGAGAATCCCAACGCGCCGGCACCGTCCGAGGATACCGACCACGCGGGCCGATGGGCGAGGCTGCGCCACCAGTGGAACAAGCGACTGCAACCCGGTCAGCAGGCGACCGTCTTGGCCTGGGTGTCCTTCACCGCCACGTTCGCCGGCCTGCGTGCACTCACCCACTGGATCCGCGCCGGACACGGCCCCTCAGGGGGCGGAGTGAATCTGGGTGGAAAGCATTTTCACCACTACAACATCGGTATCGCGCTGCTGGCGACGGTGGCGGCCGTCGGCCTACGCGGAAGCGAGGAACAACGGCGCCACCCCGCGGCCGCGATCGCGTTCGGTTCGGCGAACGCGTTGATCGTTGACGAGCTGGCCCTGCTGCTGGACCTCAAGGACGTCTACTGGGCGGCCGAGGGCCGCGAGAGCGTCGACGTCGCGGTCGGCCTCATCGCCACCGGCGCCACGGTGGTCGCCGGCATGCCTTTCTGGCCACACGTCCACCGCGCACTGCGTTCCTGAGCAGCTCAGATCGCCTGCGCGCGGCCGGGTTTCGTAAAGTAGATGTCGATCTGTGGACTGGCAGGCAACGCTGGCCTGCCCTCGGAGCGTAGAACGGAGAACCCACTGTGCCGACTCAACCCTCGTCTTCCCCCGAGCTCGAGCCGCACCGGCTCCGGCGGGTAGCGGAGTCCTTCGGCGTGGATGCCGATCGGTACGACCGGGCAAGACCTCGCTACCCCGACGCCCTCATAGAGCGCGTCACCGCGGCGAGCCCCGGCGTCGAGTTCCTGGATGTCGGCTGCGGCACCGGCATCGGGGCACGGCAGTATCGGACGGCCGGTTGCACCGTGCTCGGCGTCGACGTGGACGCGCGGATGGCCGAGGCCGCCAGGCGGACCGGGATCGAGGTCGAGATCGGCAAGTTCGAAGATTGGGACCCGAGCGGGCGTTACTTCGACGCGGTCGTCGCCGGCCAGGCCTGGCACTGGGTCGACCCGGTGGTGGGCGCCGCCAAGGCGGCCCGCGTGCTGCGGCCACACGGGCTGTTAGCGGTGTACTGGCATATCTTCGACCCACCCGGGGCGGTCGCCCAGGCCTTCGACGATGTCCTGCAGCGCGTCGCGCCCGACGCGCCGCTGCAAACGCCCGGCGTCGAACTTCAGGAAGCAAATCTCAAGAGGGCTGTAGCGGGTGTGCAAAGCGCCGGGGGCTTCGCCGAGCCCGAGCAGTGGCGGTTCACATGGCAGCGGCGCTACACGCGCGACGAATGGCTGGACCATCTAGCCACCACCGGCACACTTACCCTGCTCGCGCCGGACCAGGTCGCGACTGTGTGGGAAGCGGTGGGAACCGCGATCGACTCGATCGGCGGCGGCTTCACCATGCAATATGTCACTCTGGCGGCCGCCGCGACCCGGACTGGCGACGGTTAAGTCTTCGCGATAGACACTCGCACGCCGTCGCCGATTTCCACCGCGTCGACCGATTCACCGAACTCGAAACTGACCGCCAGGATTTCGCCGGCGATGAGATCGCGATGGGTGCGCGCCCACTCAGCCCGCTCGGCAGGCACCGACATGACGACGCGGATGCGATCGGACACGTCCAGCCCCATCGTCTTGCGTAGCTCCTGCAATTCACGGATCCGGTCCTTGGCCCAGCCCTCGGCCTCCAGCTCGGGGGTCACGGTGCCGTCCAGCACCACAAGACCCGCCCCATCGGGCAGCGCGGCGGTGTAGTCCGGCTCCGCGGCCACCAGCCGTGAGCTGTACTCCTCGGGTTGTAACACCGCGGGCCCGGCGGTCAGTGTGCCGTCGGCGTTGACAACGCCCTCGCCGGCCTTCACCGCCTTGATGGCCGCCTGCACGTCCTTACCCAGCCGCGGGCCGGCCACCTTGGCGTTGACCGCGAGCTCGAACCGGCCGTACGTGTCGATCGCGTCGGTCAGTTCGACCTGCTTCACGTTGAGCTCGTCGGCGATCAGATCGGTGAACGGCTTGAGCCGCCGCGGATCATCCACCGCCACAGTCAGTTTCGGCAACGGAAGCCGCACCCGCAGCTTCTTGGCCTTACGCAGCGACGAGCCGGCCGAACACACATCTCGAACCTGATCCATGGTGACGACCAGGTCAGGGTCCGCGGGCAGAGCGTCGGCGTCCGGCCAGTCCGTCAGGTGCACCGAGCGCTCACCCGTGAGGCCGCGCCAAATCACTTCGGTCGCCAGCGGGAGCAGCGGAGCGGTCAGCCTCGCCGTCACCTCCAGCACGGTGTGCAGCGTGTCGATGGCGTCGACATCTTCCTCCCAGAACCGCGAACGTGACCGTCGCACATACCAATTCGTCAGCGCCTCGGTGAACTGGCGCAGCTGCTCGCACGCCCCGGAGATGTCGCAGCCCTCCAACGCCTGGGTGAGGTCGTCGCGCAGCACCGCCAGCTTGGCCAGGACGTAGCGGTCCAGCACGTGCGTCGAATCGGTGCGCCAGCTACCGACTTTCGGGGCGTACAGGGCCAGGAAGCTGTAGGCGTTCCAGAACGGCAGCAGCACTTGGCGCACGCCTTCGCGGATGCCCGCTTCGGTGACGATCAAGTTGCCGCCGCGCAAGATCGGCGAGGCCATCAAAAACCAGCGCATGGCATCCGAGCCGTCGCGGTCGAACACCTCGGTCACGTCCGGATAGTTGCGCAGCGACTTGCTCATCTTCTGGCCGTCGGAACCCAGCACGATTCCATGTGCCACACAGGTATTGAACGCCGGCCGGTCGAACAGCGCGGTCGCCAACACGTGCAGCGTGTAGAACCAGCCGCGGGTCTGACCGATGTACTCGACGATGAAGTCCCCGGGATAATGACTGTTGAACCAGTCTTCGTTCTCGAACGGGTAGTGCGCCTGCGCATACGGCATGGAACCCGAATCGAACCACACGTCGAGGACGTCGGGGATGCGCCGCATCGTGCTCTGCCCGGTGGGATCGTCGGGGTTGGGCCGGGTCAGTTCGTCGACATAGGGCCGGTGCAGGTTGGTGGGCCGCACGCCGAAGTCGCGCTCCAGCTCGTCGAGGCTGCCGTAGACGTCGATGCGCGGGTAGGCCGGGTCATCTGACTTCCACACCGGAATCGGGCTGCCCCAGTAGCGGTTTCGCGAGATCGACCAATCCCGGGCACCCTGCAACCACTTGCCGAACTGGCCATCCTTGACGTGTTCGGGATACCAGCTGATCTGCTGGTTCAGCTCCACCATGCGATCCCGGAACGAGGTGACGGCCACGAACCACGACGACACCGCCCGGTAGATCAGCGGGTTGCGGCAGCGCCAGCAGTGCGGGTACGGGTGCTCGTAGGTTTCGTGGCGGAGCAGCACGGCGCCGTTGGCCGCCGCCGGACCGCTCTGGTTCTTCAGATCGCGGATGATCTGCGCGTTGGCCTCAAACACGTGCTGCCCCTGGTAATCCGGGACGGTGGCGTCGAAACGGCCCTTGGAGTCGACCGGGGTGACCGGCGCGATGCCGGCCGCCTCCGAGACCGCCATGTCGTCCTCGCCGTAGGCCGGCGCCATGTGCACGATGCCGGTGCCGTCCTCGGTGGTGACGAAGTCGCCGGGCAGCACCTGAAATGCCTTGGGGTTGTCCAGAAAATACGGAAACGGCGGTAGGTAACGGGTGCCCAGCAGATCGGCGCCGGCGTAGCTGCCCAGCACTTCGGGTTCTTCACCCAGTTCGCGCGCATACGCCGCCAACCGCGGCTGGGCCAGCACGTAGCGCCGCTCGCCCACCCGCACCTGGACATAGGTCACGTCCGGATTGACCGCCACCGCCAGGTTCGACGGCAGGGTCCACGGCGTCGTCGTCCAGATCAGCAGGTAGGCCCCGTCCAGCTCGCCGCCCGTGATCTGGAAACCCACCGTCAGCGCCGGGTCTTGGCGGCTTTGATAGACGTCGTCGTCCATCCGCAGTTCGTGATTGGACAGCGGGGTTTCGTCGCGCCAGCAGTACGGCAGCACCCGGTAGCCCTCGTAGGCCAAGCCCTTGTCCCACAGCTGCTTGAACGCCCAGATCACCGACTCCATGTAGTCGGGGTCGAGGGTCTTGTAGTCGTGGTCGAAGTCGACCCAGCGGGCCTGGCGGGTCACGTAGGCCTGCCATTCGTCGGTGTAGCGCAACACTGACGCCCGGCAGGCATCGTTGAACGCGGCGATGCCCATGGCGTCGATCTGGGATTTGTCGGTGATCCCCAGCTGGCGTTCGACTTCGAGTTCGGCGGGCAGTCCGTGGGTGTCCCAGCCGAAGCGGCGCTCCACTTTGTAACCGCGCATCGTCCGGTACCGCGGGACGATGTCCTTGACGTAGCCGGTGAGCAGGTGTCCATAGTGCGGCAGGCCGTTGGCGAACGGCGGTCCGTCGTAAAACACGTATTCCGGGGCCCCGTCGCGGTGGGCGATGGTGGCGCGGAAGGTGTCGTCGTGGAACCAGTACTCGAGGACCTGGGTTTCCAGCGCGGGGAAATTCGGGGAGCCGCCGCGCGGGTCGGGGCCCAAATCGGTGCGCGGGTAGGCGCTCTCTGTCATCGGTCTCCTGTGCCATATCCGCATCGGCACGGGGACGACGACGCGCACAGTGCGCGAGCGCCGCGGTACCACCCCGCTTGCCGCGCTCACGCGCGGCCGCTCATTGCAGGCTGTGACGGGCCCACCCGTTCGGTTCTACTGGGCCGGATGCGGCTGTTCTTCCGAAGGCTCCCCGGTGATAGCCGGATCGATGCCGTGGATTGATTCTACTGAGCACCGCAAATTTGGGTCGCCGCAGCACGTGGGCGGGTGCGTGGCGATCAGGGCCGGTGAAACTGCGTCGAACAAACTCCAAAGGGAAGAATTACGCAGCTATGTTGCGCCGTGGCCGCGGCCCGAGCACACTGGGCGTTTCCCTAGTCCAGTAAAGGGGTACCACTTCGGGGTTAGGTGGCTACGGGCCGCGGAGCCTGCTCTATCCCGCAGCCTTGATTCCGACACCCCAGTCCCCGAACGGCCGTTGCTGATCGGCGTAGTGAATCTGGCCGGCTAGCGGGCTTTCTGTTCCGGGATTGAACTCGGTGTAGCCCGCAAGACGTCTTATCTAAATAGATTGGAGACAGAGTCGATCATGGCTACGCCATTGGCGATTGGTGATCACGTCAAGTGGGTGTCCGGCGCATGCTTGCATTTCGGCACCCTAGATTCGTTCCGCGAACCGGCACTCGCGATCGTCAGGGCGAAAAGCCACGGGCATTTTCTGACCTGTGTCGAACTGGAACGCCTGTCGCTCGATAGCTGACTCAGGTCTGCGGTCGGGCAACCGCTGGGAGCGGTGCTGGGTCACTGGGCCATCGGATCACGCCTGGACGTCGAGCACCCCGACACGCCACAGCGCCGCGTAGACGTGACGCACCGGAACGGCCAGCAAGCGAGCCGCACCGTGCACCAGCGGGTCGCCGCCGACACCGAAAACCGGGAGGTCACGCTGGCGGGTCACCTTCTTGGGCGCGGGGGCCGGGGCCACATCGGGCACCACCTTCAGCGCGCGGACGGGCGCTACGGTCACCACTTCGTCGTACAGAGCTACGGTCATGATCGCCTCCTAGCGGAAATCCAAAACGGGCACTACGTGGACTGACGTGTCCCGTCCCGTACTGGTTCCGGTTTGAGAAGGCTTGGCCGGTAAGCCAATTGAGTTTCAGCGCGAAACGCCGTGCAACCAGAGAACCGATGGGGACGAAACATGGCCCGGACTTCGACCGGGACTATCACTGGTATCCATACGTCCCTCACCTCCTCTCGGTCACAACGCGCACGGGTTGGCACCCGCACGATTCACGCGCAGCAAAGGAGCACAGAAAGCCGGCGAACGCCGGAGATCCGCACCCCACTCGTCAGAGCTTCGGCACCACACGACGTGTCCGGTAAACCGGAAGCCACCTGGGCTCAACCCTTAAGCCGGGAGGAGCTGTCCTGACCCGGGGCGTCTTTCGACGTTCGGGGTCAGTGGCCTATATTCGCGTAGACGCCTCACCTAACGAGGTGCATACCCGACCGATAGTGCACGACGAGGCCGCGCTGGTCAACTTGATTCGTCTGGTGTTTCCCAATCTTTATGCATCCATTACGAGTGCGCCCTGGGATGGGCTGGGCAGATGGCCGTCGGCGCAGCTCGGCCTTGGAGGCGATATCGGCGAACGCCGCCGGCTGAAAACACTTGCAGGCGAACGCTGTTAGTCGTCGGCCAGCGAATCGAGGCGCCCGATGGTGTCGATGAACTCCTCGACCATGTCGAGGACCACTGCGCGCGTCGGGCGCACCCGGTCGAGCGAACCGACGACTTGGCCGACGAAATACGTCGCCAGCTCGCGGGCCTTGGCGCCCGGGTGCCCGGCCGCCTGATTGATGCGCACCTGCGCTTCGTTGATCAGCGCCGTCTGCAGCGGCATGCCCAGGGGGGCGGGACTGCCGGGGCGGTCCCACTCCTCGGTCCAGGCGGTGCGCAGCATCCGCGCCGGCTTACCGGTCATGGACCGCGATCGCACCGTGTCCGAGGAGCTCGCGGCCAGGAATTTGTCCTTGACCACCGGCAGCGTCTCGGCTTCTTCGGTGGTCAGCCAAACCGAGCCGCACCACACGCCCTCGGCACCCAGCGCCAGGGCCGCGGCGATCTGCCGGCCGCGAGCGATCCCGCCCGCGGCCAAAACGGGCGTTGGCGCCACCGCATCCACGACTTCGGGGACCAGGACCATGGTCGCCACGTCGCCGGTGTGACCGCCGGCCTCGGTGCCCTGAGCCACGATCAGGTCGACACCGGCGGTGGCGTGGCGCCGGGCGTGTGCCGTCGTACCGGCCAGGGCCGCGACCAGCACGTCATGGTCGTGGGCGCGGCCGACGAGGTCGGCAGGCGGCGAGCCCAGCGCGCTGGCGATCAGCCGGATGTCGTGGCTGAACGCCACCTCGAGCAGCGGCTCGTAGCCCTTGGGCGAGACGCTGAGCCCGCCGCTGTTCCCCCGCGGCATGGCCCGCTCGTCGTTCACCGTGATCCCGTAGCGCTTCAGCAGGTCGTCGAGGAACGCGCGGTGCTCCTCAGGAAACAGCTCACGAGCCTGCGTGGGGTCCACCCCACCCGTGTCGGAGCCGACGTACTTGGCGGGCAGTAGCAGGTCGACCCCGTACGGCTTGCCGCCGGTCTGCTCCTCGATCCATTTCAGCTCGTTGTCCAACCGCTGTGGGCTGTGGGCGACGGCGCCCAGAACCCCGAACCCGCCCGCGTTGGTCACTGCGGCGACCACGTCGCGGCAGTGACTGAAAGCGCAGATCGGGAATTCAACGCCGAGCAGTTCGGCGGCTCTGGTTCGCATTGGTACGACGCTAAAAGTTGTTGATTAGCATGTCAATCTACGGACTTCAAATGTGTTCGCGCTCAACATATCCCGCGAACCACCTCAGTCCTTGTCTCGGCGTTGATGTCGCGCTGCGAGAGCTTGCGCAGCGGAGCGTTGGCCAGGGTGGCCTCCCAAACCTCGACGCCGGCGGCGGGCTGGCAGTCGGTGTACAGGAAATGGCCGCCCGGGCGCAGCACGCGGCCCACTTCGTCGAAGAAGCGGGCCTGATTATTTGACGTGCGTCAGGGGGATCGGCCGTCGGGCGGCCAGCTGGCCACACCGTCCTCCAGCGGGACGTTGAGGCTACGCAGGATCGAGGCGACCATGCGCCACGCGCCGATCGCGGCGACGAGTTCGATGAGAACTGTTCTGTCTCCGCCCAATTCGCGCTCGCAGGCTGCCCAGTTCTCAGCGCTCACCGCGCCGTCGCGCACCACATCGTCGGTGGCCGCCAGGACCGCGCGTTCGGCGGGCCCGAAGCGGTCGTACGCACGCCAATCACGCACGCCGAGCAGGTCGTCGGCCGGCACACCGAGTCCCGAGGCAACGCGCCAGTGCTGGGTCCATTCGTAGTCGCATGCGGTCAGCCAGGCGATGCGCATGATCACCAGCTCGCGCAGCCGCGAGTTGAGGGCGCCGTGCCACAGCATCGAGGCGAGTAGGTCGTTGATGGTCCGCGCCAATACCGGGTGATGCAGCAACACCTGGAAAATGCTGAGCTCCGCCATGTAGTCGGGCACGCCCGCCTCGTCGGCCGCCGCCTTGGCCTCGTCGAGCGGCAGTCGGGGTATTCCGGATGTTGTCATGGTGTGCGCACTCCGCTGTCCGACATACCAGCACAGTAGGAGCTATTTACGCGCCGGCCAATCGTCAGGCCGTCCGATGCTCTCTGACGCAGGCCAGGACGGCACAGCGCCGCGCCGCGCGGCGGTCTCGTCGTATGGCATGTCGGGCAACAACGTGCACGCTGTTCTCGAACAGGCACCGGCGACCGCACCACGGCGTTCTCCGGACAAGGTTCGCAGTTCGAGTGGCAACAGCGCGCGCTTCCCGAAGCCGCCTTTCCCGACGCCGGAAAGTGGCTGCTGACAACGACTTCCGATACCGCCGAAGACATATTGGCACCTCGCTTGATCGACGCGCTCAAGCGGCACGGCGCCGAATGCGTGACCAGGTGCTGGTCACAGCAAGCCGATGAGCCGAGCCCGGCTGGATTCACCGGCGTGGTCGTGCTGCCGCCCACGTGCGTCGGTGCATCCGATGTACACGGCAGCGACCACGTCCAGCGGGTGGTGCGCGTCGCCCGCGAGCTGCCCGCTGTCTCCGGCCAGGCGCCGCGCTTGTACCTGGCTGCTCCGCAACGGAGGTCAGCTTCAGCGCCAACCATCCTGATGAAATTCACAACAAACTCTCAGGAAAATTCACACAACCTTCAGGGACGGTTTTCTTGATTCCTCGATTTCATTGACGTAGGTGACGTATTGTTGCGCGCTGGGCGGACTGACACTAAGCGGACAGCGGAGTTCACTGGTAACTTGACGGTTCGCCAATTTTTGGGGTTTGTTGCTGTTTGTCGACACGTTCTGTGGCACGTGCGATTGCCCTGGCGCTGACATCTTCTTGCCGGACGGTGGGCCCCCAGCAACGTCCTGCAGGTTATCTCTCCGGCCGCGTCCGTTGTTACGGGCAGATTAACAGCCTCCCGGGGAAGTGGCGTCGAACATCCTCCTCGTGCTGGTCCCAGGCCAACGAGGCGAGCCTGAATTCGCCGGCCAACAGGCTAGCGAGCAAACCTTTGCCAAAGGCTCCGCGGCGCCCTGAGTTGTGGGTTCAGTAGGCGCCGGGCCGCGACGGCGGGCTGATGACTCACGCTCGTAACGCCAGATTCCGCAGGTCACCCTAACTCTGTCGGCGCATCGTCGTCTCGCCTGGCCGGCACAGAAGACCTCTGGCAGCGCGGCGTGACCCGCCTCACGTCCGCGCCACCACAACGGTCTGACATGCCGGAACCAGGGCTTGTTTACTGATAAGTCAATCGCTGCGTGCCGCACATCCCGGTGCTCCGGCGAGCCGGCAAATGTTGTACGTCCGCACGATTCTCCCACATACGTCGAGGGAACCGGCTACGCTGCTAAACGCGCCACGAACTAAAGGTTAGCTTCGATGCGGGGGCGGCGGGGGTGGGTCTATGTCTATGTGCGGTGTTGCCATGTTCCGGGCATGTAAAGAAATTCAGCGATGTCCGTCGAAGCCCTGATAAGAGCTTGCAGCAGTGATAGGAACTTCAGATAGGCAAGGAGAGGTGAAGGACGGTGGATAGGGCATGTGTTACTCCGGTTGCTGTCATAGGGATGGCATGCCGGCTGCCGGGGGGCATCGATTCCCCTGACCGCTTCTGGGAAGCGTTGCTGCGGGGCGAGGATCTGGTCAGCGAGATTCCCGCCGACCGGTGGGACGTCGACTACTACTACGACCCCGAGCCGGGTGTACCTGGTCGGTCGGTATGCAAGTGGGGCTCGTTCCTGGACAACGTCGGCGCACTTCGACCCCGAGTTCTTCGGCATCACCGAAAAAGAAGCCACGGCGATGGATCCGCAGCACCGCCTGCTGCTGGAGACCGCCTGGGAGGCCATGGAACACGCCGGTCTCACCAAGGCCACCATTGCCGAGGAAACGGGTGTGTTCGTCGGATTGAACTACGGCGACTACCAGTTCGTGCACGCCGCCACCGACGCCTTCGACGGACCATACGGAAACCCCGGCACCATTTCCTGCATGGCATCCGGGCGGATCGCCTACGCGCTCGGGCTCCACGGCCCCGCCTCCACGGTAGACACCGCCTGCTCCTCTGGTCTGTTCGCGATCCACCAGGCCTGCCGCAGCCTTAACGACGGCGAAAGCAACCTGGCCTTCGCCGGCGGCGTCAACGTGATGCTAGAACCGCGCAGGTCCGCCTCGGCATCGGCGGGAGGCATGCTGTCGGGCACCGGACACTGCCATGCGTTCGACGCCAAAGCCGACGGCTTCGTGTCCGGCGAGGGTTGCGTGGTGCTGTTGCTCAAGCGGCTCTCGGATGCGCAGCGGGACGGCGACCGGATCCTGGCCGTCGTGCGTGGCACGGCCGCCAACCAGGACGGCCACACCGCGAACATCGCGATGCCGTCCGGGGAGGCGCAGGCCTCGGTGTACCGCGCGGCGTTGGCTGCGGCGGGCGTGGACGCCGGGACCGTTGGCATGGTCGAGGCGCACGGCACCGGTACCCCAGTCGGTGACCCGATCGAATACACCAGCCTCGCCCAGGTATACGGCCGAGGCGAACCCTGCGTGCTTGGAGCCGCGAAGACCAATTTCGGGCACACCCAGGCGGCCGCCGGTGCGCTAGGGCTGATGAAGGCGGTCCTCGCCGTCCAGCACGGTGTGGTTCCGAAGAACCTGCACTTCGAAGCCCTGCCGGACGAAATGGCCAAGATTGACACCGGACTTTTTGTGCCGCAGGAGATCACACCGTGGCCGACGAACGGTGGCCAACCGCGCCGAGCGGCGGTGTCGGCGTACGGAATATCCGGAACGAATGTGCACGCCATTGTCGAGGAAGCCCCCGCCTCCCTTTCACCCAACGGCGCGCTAACCAGGCCTAGCCGCGACGGCGCGCTTCTTCTTCCGCTGTCATCCAGCTCGGCCAACGGACTGCGGGACACCGCTCGGCGGCTCGCCGACTGGGTCGACGCACACGCAGCGGACCTGGCGGCACCGGACCTGGCCTACACGCTGGCTCGCCGGCGCGGGCACCGGTCAGTGCGCACAGTCGTGCTGGCCAGCAGCACCCCAGAGCTAGTGGAGGCGCTGCGGGAGGTCGCCGACGGTGACACTCCGTATCAAGAAGTGGTCGGTAAAGACGACCGCGGTCCGGTCTGGGTGTTCTCCGGGCAGGGTTCGCAGTGGGCAGAAATGGGCGCGGACCTGCTGGCCAACGAGCCCGCGTTCGCCGCGACCATCGCCGAGTTGGAGCCACTGATCGCCCAGGAATCGGGCTTCTCGGTGACCGAAGCGCTGACCGCCGCCGAGAAGGTGACCGGTATCGACCGGGTGCAGCCCACTCTGTTCGCCATGCAGGTCGCACTGGCGGCCACGATGAGGTCCTACGGGATTCGGCCCGGCGCGGTCATCGGCCACTCGCTCGGCGAGTCTGCGGCAGCTGTTGTCGCGGGAGCGCTATCGCTCGAAGACGGGGTGCGCGTCATCTGCCGCCGCTCGCGACTGATGACCCGGATCGCCGGTGCCGGTTCGATGGCGTCGGTGGAACTGCCTGCCCAGCAAGTGCTTTCCGAACTCACGGCTCGCGGCGTCAACGACGCCGTGGTGGCGGTGGTGGCCTCCCCGCAATCCACTGTGATCGGTGGTGCAACCGAGACGGTTCGCGCCTTGGTAGCGGCCTGGGAGCAGCGTGAGGTGATGGCCCGCGAGGTGGCCGTCGACGTGGCATCGCACTCGCCGCAGGTCGATCCGATCCTTGACGATCTGTACAACGCTCTGGCAGATATCGAGCCGTTGACGCCCGAGGTGCCGTACTACTCGGCGACCTCGTTCGATCCGCGCGAGGAGCCGTACTGCGACGCCGGCTACTGGGCTGACAATCTGCGTCACACGGTGCGGTTCTCCGCGGCGGTGCAGGCGGCGCTCGAGGACGGCTTCCGGGTCTTCGGGGAGTTGTCACCACACCCGCTGCTGACCCACGCTGTCGACCAGACCGCCCGAAGCCTGGACATTTCAGTGGCCGCCCTTGCCGCGATGCGACGCGAACAGCCACTGCCCCACGGGATGCGCGGCTTACTGGGCGATCTGTACGCCACGGGTGCTGCAGTCGACTTCTCCGTGCTGTACCCCAGTGGGCATCTCATCGACGCGCCGCTACCGACCTGGACTCACCGAAACTTGCTGCTGAGCCTCGACGGTCAAGGTTCGCGCTCCATCGGCGCCAGCGTCGCGGTGCATCCGCTGATTGGACAGCATGTGCGCCTGCCGGAGGAGCCCGAACGCCACGTTTGGCAGTCCGAGATCGGCACCGCAGCTCTGCCCTGGCTGGCCGATCACCAGGTACACGGCACGGCATCTCTTCCGGGTGCCGCCTACTGCGAGATGGCGCTGGCCGCGGCCCGCACTGTCTTCGGCGAGGCTTCCGGAGTCCGCGATGTCCGCTTCGAGCAGATGCTGCTTCTCGATGACGAAACCGAGGTCAGCGTCATCGCGACCGCAGAGGTGCCCGGGACCCTCGCATTCGCGGTGGAGACGAACAACGACGGGGAGCACGTACGGCGCGCCAGCGCGGTCTTGCACGCCGTGGAAGTCGGTGTGGACGAGGACCAGCCTCCCGCGCAGGACATAGACGCCCTGCTGGCGGCACATCCGAGCCGCGTAGAAGGCGCCGACCTTCGCGACGCGCTGGATTTGTGCGGTATTCAGTACGGTCCCGCCTTCACCGGCCTGGGTGCTGCGCACACCGCCGAAGCAACCGGCACCACGGTGCTGGCTGAGATCGAGCTGCCCAGCGTGATCCGGACCCAGCAATCCAGTTACGGCGTGCATCCGGCACTGCTCGATGCGTGCTTCCAGTCCGTGGCTGCTCATCCGAGTGTCGTAAACGCCAGCCTTGGCGGTCTGCTATTGCCGCTGGGAGTTCGCGGGCTGCGGGTCTACGGCCCGGTTCACACCGCCCGCTACTGCTACTCGCGGGTGACCGCGGCGACCGGCGGAGCGGTCGAGGCCGACCTCGACCTGCTGGACAAGCACGGGTCGGTACTGCTGACCGTGCGCGGACTGCAGATGGGCACCGGCTCCTCGCCAAGCAGCGAACGGGCCCGTGTGATGGGTGAGCGGTTGCTGGCTGTCGAATGGCAACAACGGGGGCTTCCCGAGGTGGCTGCCGCCGAGACAGGAGCATTGCTGCTGATCAGCACGTCCGATGCCGCGGATCTGGTGGCGATGGTGTTCACCGATGTGCTGAAGCTGCACGACGTGCAATCCAAGACGCTGTCCTGGCCTCCGCAGGCCGACCATCCGGCCATTGCCGACAGGCTGCGGAGCCAGATCGAAAAAGTCGGGTTCACCGGGGTGGTGTTGCTCACCGAGCCGAAGAACGGCAACCCGGACGACGAAAGTGCTGTCCGCGGCGCAGAATACGTACACCATCTGGTGCGCATCACTCGCGAGCTGTCGGAAATCCCTGGCCAGTCGCCTCGGCTGTATGTCGTTACCAGGAATGCTCAGACGGTGCTCTCCGAAGACCGTCCCAACCTCGATCAAGGCGCCGTGCGCGGCCTGCTCCGGGTGATCGGTGCCGAGCACCCGCACCTGCACACCACGCATATCGACGTTGACGAGGAGACCAACGCCGAGCAGGTGGTGCGCCAGCTGCTGCTGGTCGGGCCGGACGAAGACGAGACGGCGTGGCGCAACGACGAGTGGTACACGGCGCGCCTGTGCCCGGCTCCGCTGCGCCCCGAAGAGCGGCAAACCACCATCGCGGTCCACGAATACGACGGAATGCGCTTGCAGATCCGCATGCCAGGTGACCTGCAGACAATGGAGTTCGCCGCCTTCGACCGGGTTCCGCCTGGACCCGGACAGATCGAAGTCGCTGTCACCGCATCGAGCATCAACTTTGCCGATGTTCTGCTCGCGTTCGGCCGGTACCAAAGCCTCGACGGCATCCTGCCACAGCTGGGTACCGATTTCGCCGGTGTCGTGACGGCCGTCGGACCCGATGTCACCAAACACCAGGTCGGCGATCACGTCGGGGGCATGTCCCCCCACGGCTGCTGGGCCACTTTCGTCACATGTGATGCGCGCCTTGCCACCGCGCTGCCAGTGGGCATGACCGACGCCCAGGCCGCGGCGGTCACCACCGCGCACGCCACCGCCTGGTACGGGCTGAACGACCTGGCCCGCATCAGCGCCGGCGACAAGGTGCTGATCCACTCTGGAACGGGTGGTGTCGGGCAAGCCGCGATCGCCATAGCCCGCGCGGCAGGGGCCGAGATCTACGCGACCGCCGGCAGCCCGCAGCGGCGACAGCTGTTGCGCGACATGGGCATTGAGCATGTCTACGACTCGCGGAGCATCGAATTCGCCGACCATATCCGTCGGGACACCGACGGATATGGCGTCGACATCGTGCTCAACTCGGTGACCGGTGCAGCGCAACTCGCCGGGCTCAAACTGCTGGCTCTGGGCGGGCGGTTCGTCGAGATCGGCAAGCGCGACATCTATGGTGACACCAAGCTGGGCCTCTTCCCATTCCGTCGCAACCTGGCGTTCTGGGGCGTTGACCTGGGGTTGATGTCGGTCAGCCATCCTCAGCAGGTCAGCGAGATACTGAGCACGGTGTACCGGTTGACCGCCGAGGGCATGCTGCCGATGCCCGAGAGCACACACTATCCACTTGCCGAGGCGGCTACCGCGATTCGGGTGATGAGTGCAGCCGAACACACCGGCAAGCTCATCGTCGATATCCCGCAGTCCGGGCGCAGCAGCGTGGTACTGCCGCCCGAGCAAGCGCCAGTCTTCCGAAGCGACGGCTCCTACATCATCACCGGCGGCCTGGGTGGCCTTGGCCTGTTCCTGGCCGAAAAGATGGCCACGGCCGGCGCTGGCCGGATCGTGCTCACTTCCCGGTCTGCGCCCACGCTAAAGGCTTTGGAGACAATCGAACTCGTTCGTTCGATCGGGTCCGACGTGGTGGTGGAGTGTGGCGACATCGCCCAGGCCGACACCGCGGAGCTGTTGGTGGCAACGGCAACCGCCACTGGACTTCCGTTGCGCGGCGTGCTGCACGCGGCGGCCGTGGTCGAGGATGCCACCTTGCTCAACATCACCGACGAGTTGATCGACCGTGACTGGGCACCCAAGGTGTACGGCGCATGGAATCTACATCAGGCCACCGCATCTGCGGATCTGGACTGGTTCTGCTCGTTCTCCTCGGCGGCTGCTCTGCTGGGCTCGCCAGGTCAGGGTGCCTACGCAGCTGCGAACAGCTGGCTGGACGCCTTCACTCATTGGCGACGCGCGCAGGGCCTGCCGGCCACCTCGATCGCCTGGGGAGCCTGGGGTGAGATCGGCCGCGGAGCAGGTTTTGCGGATGGCAGCGGCGCCGCGATCAGCCCAGACGAGGGCGCCTACGCCTTCGAGAGGCTGCTGCGCCACGACCGCGCGTACACGGGCTACAGCCCGCTGATCGGAACACCGTGGATAACTTCCTTCGCAGAACGAAGCAAGTTCGTCGAGATGTTCAAAACTGCGGGCAGAAAGGGTTCGAGTACAAGCAGATTGCGTGCCGAGCTGAACGAGCTACCCATCGACGAGTGGCCTACCCGGCTGCGGCGTCTGCTCTCCGAGCAGCTCGGGCTGATTCTGCGTCGCAATATCGATCCGGATCATGCGCTTTCCGAGTACGGCCTTGACTCGCTGGGCAACCTCGAATTGCGGACCCACATCGAATCTCAAACAGGGGTACGAATCACCTCTGCCGACATCACCACCGTGCGGGGTCTGGCGGATTACCTGAGCGAAAAGCTGGCTCCCCAGGAAGAGGACGCCACCACACCCGCGTGAGCTAGGTCCTGACGTCGAAATCGACTGCGCTGCATAGCCGAATTAGAGGAGGTACACATGTTCATAGGTGGCGGCTCTGAGCATGACAGCCTGGAGGTTGGAAACGCCTACGACTGGTATCCGGGGGCGGGCACGGTCGTGTCCTGGGAACCAACGCCTGCCTGCGCTGCGAAAGCCCAGAAGGCACCGATCAGTCCAGTGCCGCCCAGCTCCATGCAGGCAGGCCATCTTCGTGGCTTTGTCGAGTTCGGTGACCGGGGACTCGACTATTCGCGGACAGTCATGGGGTCCTGGGACGTGCCAGGACGTTGCGATATCCGCGCCATGACCTTCGTCATCAACTCGCACCTCCGGCGCCACGCGACGTACCACAGTTGGTTTGAATACAAGGACGAGAAAAACATCGTCCGTCACGCCATCCAGAACCCCCGTGACATTCAGTTTGCCCCAAAAGAATATGGCGTGCTGACACAGACCGAATGGCAGGACCTTGTATTGGCCACGCCTGATCCGCTCCAGTGGGATTGCTTCAGGTTTGGCATTGTCCAACACGCGGACCGCTTCTCGTTGTATGCGGTTGTCGACCACCTGCACTGCGATCCGATGTTGATTGCCGGCCTGTACGTCGAGATTGTGATGAACTACAACGCTGTCGTGGACGGGAAGGCGCCCATTACCCTGCCACCTGCGGCTAGTTATGACGATTTCTGCATGCGCGAACACCAAGGCGTGTCCGCCCTGACCCTGGATTCTCCGGGGGTGCGCAAATGGATCGATTTTGCCGAGGCCAACGGCGGATCCCTACCGGATTTCCCACTCCCGCTCGGTGACCAATCGATCCCGTGCGGAGGTGACGTCCATGTCGAGCAGCTATTAGGCCCAGACCAAACAGCTGAGTTCGAGGCCGTGTGCAAACGGGCGGGCGCCCGGTTCAGCGGTGGCTTGTTTGCCTGCGCGGCGCTAGCTCAATATGAGTTGGCCGGCACGGAGACGTACTACGGACTCACTCCAATCGATAAGCGTAAAAGTCCGGAAGATTTCATGACAGTGGGCTGGTTTACCGGCGTGGTGCCGTTCACCGTTCCTGTCGATCCGAACTCTTTCGAAGAAACTGCTCGCGGCGCTCAAGAATCCTTTGATGCGAATATGGACCTCGCGTATGTGCCCTACGATCGCGTCTTGGAGCTGGCCCCTTGGCTGAGGAGAACTGGACCCCAGTTCACCATGATGAGCTACATGGATGCGGGCCTTCCTCCCCTTTCGGCTATCGTCGCAACGGCATTGGATGGCGTGAATGCGACCGCTTACGTCGACGGCCGCAGTCCGGCTTACATGTACTCGACGGTCTTCCGTCTGTTCGATGAAGTCTCGATTATGGTGTCCTATCCAAACAACCCGGTTGCCCGGGAGTCCGTGACACGCTTTACCAAGCAGATCAAATCGGTGTTTGACCGGGTAGCTTCGGGCACCTTGGCGGAGGTACCGGTTCGCGTCGTGAGGTAAGTGTCGAAGCACTTCGTTTCCAGCGGGACTGGGCAGGCCGCGGGCCCTGCCTGCGCGGCACCTGCAGTGAGAGGCCGAGTTCGCCGATGAAGTTCGTTCTGGCCGCCCACGGAACCCGCGGCGATGTGGAGCCCTGCGCCGCGGTTGGTGTGGAGCTGCTACGCCGCGGGCACGAAGTGCGTATGGCGGTGCCGCCCAACCTGATTGGTTTCGTCGAGTCGACCGGGCTTGCTGCGGTCGGCTACGGGCCGGACACGGGAGAGCAAATAGTCGCGGTCGCCGACTTCACTCACAACGCCTTCAAGATCCAGAATCCGGTCAATGTGTTCCGGGCCGGCAGGGAGCTCTTCGTGGCAGGCTGGGCGGAAATGAGCCGGACGCTTACCTCGCTGGCCGACGGGGCCGACCTGCTCATGACCGGCCAGACGTACCACGGTGTGGTCGCCAATGTCGCGGAGCACTACGACATTCCGGTGGCAGGACTGCATCACTTCCCAGTGCGGGTCAACGGCCAGATTGGCCTTCCATTTCTCCCGTCGCCGTCGCCCGCGGTCCGCTCCACGTTGAAAGCCGGTTGGTGGCTGTACTCGCGCATCACCAAGGCGGATGAGGACGCGCAACGCCGTGAACTGGGCCTTCCGCCGACAGCGATCCCGGCGGGGCGCCGGATCGCCGAAGGCGGGACGCTTGAGATCCAGGCCTATGACCAAGCGGTGTTTCCGGGGCTCGCGGCGGAATGGAACGGCTTGCGGCCCTTCGTCGGCGGGCTGACGCTGGAATTGGGAGCGCACACGGACAATGAGATCGTTTCGTGGATTTCCGGCGGTACCCCGCCGATCTACTTTGGTTTTGGCAGCACGCCAGTCCAGTCTCCCGTCGACACGGTAGCCATGATCTCCGGGGCGTGCGCAGAGTTAGGCGAACGGGCATTGATCTACTCCGGCACCGACGGCTCTGAGGCCATTTCGCATGCTGACCACGTGAAACTCGTGGGCCAGCTCAACTACGCGACGATCTTGCCCCTGTGCCGCGCGGCCGTTCACCATGGTGGCGCGGGTACCACCGCTGCGAGTCTGCGCGCCGGCCTGCCGACGCTGATCCTTTGGGATGTGGCGGATCAGTTCATCTGGGCGACGCAGGTCAAACGGCTGAAAACCGGCTCCGCCAAGCGCCTTTCGAACATCACCCGAAAATCGCTGGTCGCAAAGCTCCGCGAAATCCTCGCGCCGGAATGCGTGGCCCGAGCTCGCGAGATCGCTCCGCGGATGACCAAGCCCGCTGTCGCCGTTGGCACCGCCGCAGATCTTTTGGAGCAGACCGTCCGCGTTGGCGTCTGATTTGGTCGTTGCCCTGAAATACAAAGGGACGCAAATACGGTCGCGCAGAAATCCTTGGTCCGGATATTTGTGGCTCAACGCAAGCTCCCACTTGCCCAATTGATCTGCGAAAATGTGATCGTGACGGTGTCGATTGGACTTGGCGCGACCTGGGGAAACCCAGCAGGGTGTGGACGCTGTCCACTCTTCACGACAACCCATGGCAGCCATCGCGGAGCCAAAGGAGACAGCGCGTGACCACCGGAGACAGCGGCGTCGGCGCCGGCGCATCCCTGCCTCACCGGCAACCACCAAGACGCCCATCCTCGTCGAAGCCCGTCGGGGTTTTCTTCGGGGCGGCATCAATCGCGATTGCTGCCTTGGCCGGTTTGAGCGCTGTAGGCGTCTACCTGCTGCGGGACAAGACGGCATCAACGCCGGCGCCGTCGTATGTGACGGTGACGGCGACGCCAACCGCGCCCGCGTCGGCCAACGGCGCTGACGGGCTGTTCCTATCGGCGTTGGCCATCTACGGCATCGACGACAACGGGACCGAGGCGGTGCGCCAGCGCTTCATGGAGTTCGGCCACCACACCTGTTTCTCACTGCTGCCGCCGAAGCCGCAGCCGCTTGACTCGACGGTGAACAACATCTTGGCTGCTGAGAATCAGGATGCTGCGGACGGTGATCCGTGGTCGCCGACGTTCGCCCACGAGGACGCCGAGCATTTGGCCCAGGCTGCGATTCGCGCCTACTGCCCGAACGTGCCCAAATAGGTGTGCGATGCCGTTGATCGCGTTGCTATTCGCGGTGGGGTTTGTGTTCCATCCGGCGGGCGGTATCTTCCAAAAGATCTGCGGTGGTGGTCACGCTGGCGGCAGGCTTGGTCATCCGGTTCCCGATCTCGCGGGCTCGGGTGACACATTGTGGCGCGAGGATGTGGCGGAGGTCCTCGACCAGCGATTCCCGGGTGGTTCTCGAGAAGCGGCGGGCGGAACCGACTTTGAGCCGTTTGACGGCAGCTGCCCAAATCGGCTGATCGAACGCGATCCACAGAATCAACGTGGGGATTCCGGCTCGCATGCTTGCGGATGTGGTGCCCGCGCCACCATGGTGGACGACCGCGCGGCAGGCGGGAAAGATGGCCGCATGGTTCACCGCACCCACTACTTTCACGTGGTCGAAATGTGGGGTGCCGGTGAAGTCAGTCGCCCCGCGACAAATCAGGGCTCGCTCGCCTAACTGAGCGCAGGCCGCGCTGATCATGGCGATAGTGTCGGCAGGGGATTCGACCGGCATGCTGCCAAAACCAAAGTAGATCGGTGGCGTTCCAGCGGCAATCCATGAGGCGGTCTCATCGTCGGAGTCCGTCGTCAACTCCATCGTCAGCGCACCAACAAAGGGCCGTCGCCCGCCCCATTCTGCTGCCACCTCGGGAAAGCAAATTTCGTCGTAGGTCTGGATCTCAACCGATCCGCGTTCCATGATCCGTCGCGGCGAAGGACCTGTTGCCTTTGGCAGGCCTAGTTCACGGCGTTGCGCGTCCTCCGCCCGCTTCGTCATGCGCCAATACAGCCAGCTGGCGACCGTCATTCCCGAGCGGATCAGCGGCGAGGGCAGAGTCAACGGCGAAGGCGGAATTGGGATGACGTAACCGTTGACCCGCTGCGGGAAAGTTTGCAGCGCGGCAAACGGAATGTCGTAATACTCTGCGACGTTCGCGGCGACTTCCTGGTAAGGAATGCCCGTCAATAGCAGGTCGGCCCCGTCTGCGAGCGACGTCAGCACCGTGCTGGTCTCCGCCCAACCCTGGGTAACAGGCTCCATAGCTTTGCGCAGCAACGTGATTGGATTCTGGATCTTCCACGAGTTGCGGAAGAAATCCGGGTCCATCAGCTCCACAAAGTCCGGCCCGTAGGCGACCGCCGTGAGCCCGGCCGACTCGACGAAACCAACCAGGTTGCGTGGTACCGCCATGCCCACTTCGTGCCCTCGGCGCAGCAGCTCAAGCCCTACGGCGGCGCAGGGCTCGATATCGCCGCGAGTTCCGTGGCTTGCCAGGGCAAATTTCATCGACGGAGCTTAGCCTTTCCACGTCCCGGCGGGGTCCACATCAATCCTTGGCGAAGCTGTACACCCGGTAAGAGAACCCCCCGGCGCGGCGCAGATCCCAGTCCAACACGCCAACGCCATAACGGATTAGGGAGCTTATGAACGCCGGCAGGCGACCACTGATCTGCTGCTGTGTCCGTCGTGTATTCGCGTCCAGCCCTCGCTTGGCCTCTTCGTCGATGGCCCTTTCTGAGATCTTGCGCAGCGGGGCGTCGGCCAGCGCCGCCTCCCATTTGGCGATAACGGGAGCCCGACGGGAATCGGTGTACAGGAAATATCCTCCAGGGCGAAGCACGCGTGCCACTTCTTCCAGAAAACGAGGAAAGTGTGGGTACTGGTGGGAAGCTTCGACATTGATCACCGCGTCGAAGGATTGGTCGGGGAAGGGAAGGTTCTCGGCGTCACCCTGCACAAAATCCAAGCCCGGCAGCTTATGCCTCTCTCGGCACTTCTCGATGCTGGCCGGGTTCAAGTCCAGCCCCGTGTAGGACGCCGGGCCCAGGTTCCGCACGATGTAAGAGGCTCCGCCGCCGGCTCCGCAACTAACCTCCAGCACCCGCTTACCGCTGAGATCCACCTGCGTGGCGGTCACGTGGTAGAGCTGGATGCAGTACCGGTTGGCCTCGTCGTACGCTGCCAACGGCAGCGCCATCGGGGGATCCTCCTCGTAGCCGAAGTTGAAAAACACCACGTCATCGCCGACCTGACGGGTGCCGAGAGGCAGCAAATACTTCGTGGTCAGCTTTCCGACGAGCGGGTTGGATTGCAGGCGGTATCCGAGGGCCATGCGGAGAGTGTTACATGGATGCGCAGCGCTGCATCACCGATTGGACGGCGGTCAGCGCATCACTTGCGCCCGTCGCGGACGAGCCCGCTTGCGCCAGAACGAGATCCGCGAGAGTGCGACCGTGTTGCGTTCTGCAGCCGCCGAGGTTGCGTGACCGCCCTTCCGGTTAGCCGCGGAAGATGGCCTGACCTGCGGATTTGCTGTCAGCTCACAGCACGTCACGGTCACTACCGAGATCGTGATTACCCCTCACGATGGGGGACGTGACTGTAGGGTTGATGGGTGTCAAGCCGGATTGGCGCGGGTGAGGCAGCTGCGCCAGGGGGAATCTTCGACCGCCTCGGCAACTTTGTCGTGCGGTGGCCGCTGCTCGTCATCGCGGCCTGGATCGCTGTTGCGGCCGCCCTGGCGCTGACACTTCCGCCGCTTCCGGCACAGGCGGCAAAGCACGATCAAAAGCCCCTGCCCGACGATGCCCCCACGTCGATCACTGCCCAACAGATGGGCAAGGCGTTTGGCGAATTGGGAGCAGGTCCGAACTCCACCCTGATGGTCGTTTTGACCGATGAGAAGGGTATTTCACCCGCCGACGAGGACGTCTACCGCAAGCTGGTAGACAAACTGCACCAAGACACGCAGGACAAATTGTCGGTACAGGACTTCGTCGGCACTCCGCAAATGCGGGAGCTTTTAGCCAGCAAGGACGGCAAGGCCTTCATCTTGCCGGTCACCATCCCGGGTGCGACCACCGCGCCCTCGACGCTTGCAGCCTTTTATCGGGTCAAACAGATCATCAGCCAGACGAGCGCGGGTACCACGCTGACCGCCCACGTCAGCGGACCGGCGGCCATCGTGGTCGACGCCACCGCCATGGCCGAGGAAGACTTGCATTTCATCGAGATCGCCACCGTGCTTAGCGTGCTGATCATTCTGTTTGTCATCTACCGAAACGTCGTCACCATGTTTGTGCCGCTGCTCAATATCGGTGCATCCTTGGCGACCTCGCAGGGCGTGTTGTCCGGGCTAGCCGAACTCGGCTTGCCGGTGAACATGCAGACCCTCGTCCTGATGAGTGCGGTCATGATCGGGGCGGGAACTGATTACGCCGTCTTTCTGATCAGCCGTTATCACGATTATGTGCGGCACGGCCAGGATTCGGATCAAGCGGTCAAGAACGCGATGATGTCTATCGGCAAAGTTGTCGCCGCGTCAGGAGCCACCGTCGCCGTTACCTTCCTCGCGATGATCTTCACCAAACTGGAAGTGTTTTCAGCGGTGGGTCCGGCAATTTCAATTTCGGTCCTGGTGGCGTTGCTGTCTTCGTTGACGCTGCTGCCCGCCGCGCTCGTACTCGCCGGACGACGTGGCTGGATCAAGCCCCGTCGCGAGTTGACCACTCGTTTGTGGCGGGTTACGGGAACGCGGGTTGTGCGCCGACCACGCATCCATCTAGCCGCCAGTCTGATCGTGCTCATCAGCCTGGCTGCCTGCACGAGCGTAATGCGCTTCAACTACGACGATCTCAAGACAATGCCGGATTCGGTCGACAGCTCCAAGGGATATGCCGCGATGGATCGTCATTTCCCGATGAATGCGATGACCCCCATGGTGCTGTTCATCGAGTCATCCCACGACTTGCGGACGCCGGCGGCCCTTGCCGACCTCGAACAGATGGCTGCCCGAGTCAGCCAACTGCCCGAAATCACGCGGGTGCGGGGTTTGACTCGGCCCAATGGAGATCCACTGGAACAGATGAAGCTGTCGTTTCAAGCCGGCGAAGTCGGCAGCAAACTCGACGATGCATCCGATCAGATCACGAATCACGGAGGCGATCTGGACAAGCTGACCAACGGTGCGAACCAGCTGGCCGGCGCCCTAGCCCAACTTCGGGATCAAGTCACCGGGGCTGTTTCCAGCCTCAGCGGAGTGGTCGGGGCACTGACGGCTATGGAGCAACTGCTGGGCGGCGACAAGACGATCAATGCCCTCGACCAGGGGGCCCAGTTCACCGGGAATATGAAGACGCTCGGCGATAATCTCAACGCGTCCACTACGAATGCTGAAACCACCGCTACGTGGGCCGGTCCGATGCTGACGGCCCTCAACGACAGCCCCGAATGCAATACCGATCCGGGGTGTGTGAATTCACGCGCTGGGTTGGCGGCCATGGTGGCGGCAAACAACGACGGAACCCTTGCCTCCATCAAGATCATGGCGCGTAACCTCCAAGCGACCCAGGAAGCGCACACCATCGGCCAGACGCTGGACAAAGTCCAGCAAATACTGACCCAAGCATCCGGCGCCATGAGGACCATCAAGAACCTGCAGAGCACGATGAACCAAGCGCAACAAGGGTCCACCGCCCTCGCCGACGGCAGTCGAGCAGTGGCCGGTGGTGTGAAACAACTGGTGGATCAAACCAGAAAGATAGGCAGTGGGCTCGGCGAGGCATCGTCGTTCCTGTTGAATATGAAGCGCGACGCCGAGAAGCCGTCCATGGCGGGCTTCGACCTTCCGCCGCAGATCATGACGAGGGACGAGTTCAAGAAGGGCGCCCAGATCTTCCTGTCGCCGGACGGGCACGCAGCGCGGTATTTCATCCAAAGCGCTCTCAATCCGTTCACTACCGAAGCCATGGATCAGATCGATAAAATCATCAACGCCGCACGATCGGCGCAACCGAATACCGAACTGTCAGACGCCTCGGTAGGGGTGGCGGGAGTTCCGAGTGGGCTCAAGGACACGCGCGACTATTACAACAATGACATCAATTTCATCGTCATCGCGACCATCCTCATTGTGTTTTTGATTCTGGTCGTTCTGTTACGAGCGGTCGTTGCGCCGCTATATCTGATCGGCTCAGTGCTGCTTTCGTACTTGTCAGCTATGGGTCTCGGCGTCCTGGTGTTCCAAATAATCCTCGGCCAGTACCTGCACTGGAGCCTTCCCGGCCTGTCCTTCATTCTGCTGGTCGCAGTCGGCGCGGATTACAACATGCTGCTCATCTCACGCATCCGCGACGAGTCACCGCATGGTGTGCGTGTCGGCGTTATTCGCACCGTGGGTTCGACCGGTGGCGTGATCACGTCGGCGGGTCTTATCTTCGCCGCATCGATGTTCGGCCTGATGACCGCCAGCATCTACACGATGGCCGAGGCCGGTTTCATCCTCGGTATGGGAATTTTGATCGACACATTCCTGGTGCGCACTATTACGGTGCCGGCCTTGGCCGCCATGATCGGCCAGAAAAACTGGTGGCCCTCACACCTGGGTAAGACCGCTGCTCAGGTGAACGCGGCTGAAGTCACAAGGCGCCGCCAACGTGCACAGCTGTCCGACCTCTTGGTCCGGTTGAAAATCGTCCCCAGCCAAAAGAGCCAGACCTCGTTGACTGCACAGCCGGCGACCACGCCCGCTTCCCACCCGAACGGTCACGCGAGCGACAGGCGACCAGCGACGTCGTCCGCCGCGACTAAGTATGGCAAATCATCAAACGACGAGCTTTACGACCATTCGCTGCCGCTGTTCAACCTCACTGGCCTGGCGCATCGCTTGTCCTCGGATCTTCGTGAATCGCAGATGCATTCGACGATAGCCAAGAACGGCAAGCACAAGATCGACCGTTATCTCGGCCACGCACTTCCGCCCGGTCAGCATCCGAACCAACTGCAACGGGAATGGCAACGGCGAGCAACCAATCATCGACGATGACCTGAGTCATCCCCTTCCACTGTTCGGCCCTACGGTGCGTTGAAGCATCAGCCAATCGACAGCAATAGCAATGTCCATGCGAGAACGGGTACGGCAATACGTCAAGGACCGCTTAGCCTTTTAGGCCGCCACCTCGGCCCACGGCCAAGCTCGACTCAATCACCAATGCCGGCGATACTAAGCATCTAAGCGCGTGAACTCGTCTTGGCGGTACAGCTCGACACACTGCGCTCGTCTGATCTTGCCGCTTGTGGTGATAGGAATCGAGCCAGGCGATACCAGAACCAGGTCTGCCACGCTCAGCCCGTGCGACTTCGAAATCGCCGATGTGACTTCACGTTTGACCACGCGCAGCCGGTCCGCCACGTCCTCGCCGGAGTCGCCCTTCTTCTTGAGTTCGATAATGGCGACCAGCTTTTCTATGCCCTTATCCGGAACCGCTATCGCCGCGCAGCGGCCTGCAGTGATCGCCTGGATTGTCGCCTCGATGTCGTCGGGAGAGTGGTTGCGCCCGTAGACAATCAACAGGTCCTTGATGCGCCCAATGATGAATAGCTCGCCGTCGGAGAAGAAGCCCGAATCTCCGGTTCTCAGCCATGGAGCTTCGGGTGCATCCTCGGAAGGGTTGACAATTCTCGCACCAAACGTGCGTTTACTTTCTTCAGGTTTGTGCCAATAGCCCGACGCGACGTTTTCGCCGTGCAACCAGATCTCGCCGACCGTTCCCTCTGGACACTCGCGGCTCGTGTCGGGGTCGACGATGCGCGCCAGCATCGACTTCGGGGCACCGTAACTGACCAGCGGTGTGCCGCTTCCAGTAGCGCACCGGATCGCTTCGCCGGCAGGCAGTTTGTCGGATTCGAAGTGACCGATTTCGGGTGGTCCGCCCACTTTGCGGGTCGCTATGTACACCGTTGCTTCCGCCATGCCAAGACAAGGCCGTAGCGCCTTCGGGTGAAAATTAAAGGGGGCGAACCGGTCAGCGAAACGCTTGAGCGTCGCGGGCTGTACCCGCTCGCTACCGCTGATGATGGTGTGCACACCGCCGAGATCAACCCCGGCCATGTCGTCGTCCGACGTCTTGCGTGCCGCCAATTCGAAGGCGAAGTTCGGTCCCCCCGAAACTGTGGGACCACTTTGGGCCAGCAATTGCATCCATCGGGCCGGTCGCTGCAGGAAGCCCACCGGGCTCGTTAACACGGTCGGTAAGCCCAGCAGAGTCGGCATGACAACTCCGAGCAGGAGCCCCATGTCGTGGTAGAACGGCAGCCAAGACATCAGAGTGAGGCCGGGCGGAGGAACCCCGCCCTCGTTCACAAAGAAGTCAGCCGTGATCTGCTCGCAATTGGCAAAGACATTTCTGTTAGAGACCATGACACCGGCCGGTGTACGGGTGGAGCCCGAAGTGTACTGCAAATACAGGAAATCCGGCCGGTCATTAGCGGCGGCGCGGGATCCCGGCCCGGCGGATCTCGGGCGCGAGTCTAGATCCAGCAAATCAACTTCGACAATTGATGGTGCGGATTGGCCCTGCAGCGGCTGCGCATATCCGCTGACAGTGTCAATGACAGCGGAAGTCGTGAGGATGACAGCGGGCGATGTATCGGCGAGCACCGAAAGAGTGCGTTCATCGTGGGCGCCGCCATGGGGAACCGAAAGCGGAACCGCGACAAGTCCGGCGTGCACTGCGCCTAGAAAGCCGACGACATAGTCAAGTACCTGAGGCGCCAGGATTAGTGCTCGATCACCGGTCGACCCGCAGAGTCTGAGCTGCTCGCTGAGGTTTACCACTCGCCGATACAACTGCGACCACGTCAGGGTGATCGCAACGCCGTCCCAATCCTGCTCGTAATCAAAGAAGGTAAACGCCATATCGTTGGGCTGAAGGCTGGCGCGTTCGCGCAGCACAGCAGGAATTGAAGACTGAACCACGGACATCAGGTTACCTTCGTCGCGAGCGTTTCTGGCCAGCAACGGCGAGGTTGCAAACCGTACCAACCCGTCGTCGCATCCGGCCCACCGTGCAACGCGCGCTCTCAACCGCGCGGCCGGTGCGCGCCTGACCGGCGCAAGGCTCAACGCATGCGCCGCACATAAACTACCGTATACGCGGTGGACAACCGACTCGCACACATGGATCAAGCGTCATTTCTTGGTCTGCGGGCGCTTGGCTATGCGGCGCTCGTTCAGTTCCACTGGATATACAACCGGCCGGTAAATTTTGACGGTTTGCGTCGGTTTCACCGCAATCTTGGGTACGGATTGTTGGGACGTCGGGTCGAACGGTCTCCGTTGCCTTTCGCACGTGATCGATGGGTCTTCTCCCCGGGACCCGAAGACTTCGAGCTCGCTGAAACACCGCGTCCGCGTGCGGATTTGAGCGCATGGCTTCATGAGCGCGCCTGCCTACCCCTCGATCCCGAACGGGGACCCAGCTTCCATCTAGGAGCGCTTCCGCTGGACGATGGCGGGACCGCGGTTAGCCTGGTGACTTCGCACACCATCGTCGATGGACTCGGGATCTTGCAGGCGATCGGCGATGCCGCCAACGGGAGGACTCGCTATCTAGGGTATCCACGTCCCGGTTCGCGCACGCGCGGGCGGGCTCTGCTTCAGGACGGCCGGCAAACCATTGCGTCGGTACCGGAGCTGACGCGAGCGCTGCGAGCGACCGTGCGCTTGGCTCGAAAGCGGGGCAAGGACGTGGCCGCATCGATCGCATCAGCGCCCCCTTCGCCACGGGTCGCCGGTGACGATCAGCCTGTCGTAGTGCCTACCCTGACCGCTTACATCGACATGGCGGAATGGGATGCATGTGCGAAAAGTATTGGCGGAAATACTTTCACGCTATTCGCAGGATTCGCGGGCAGGCTCGGCGTGCGAATGGGACGGATTTGCGACGACGGAACCGTCACCTTGTCGTTTCCGCTCAGCGAACGCACCGCAGACGATACGCGTGGGAACACATTGGTATTCCCCGTCGTTTCTGTCGACCCGACGCACTTGTCGTCCGACCTTGGGGAAGTTCGTCTCAAGTTCAAACAAGCATTTGCAGACCTGGCGGAGATCACCGAGGAGTTGTTGGCGCCGCTGCCACTGACATCGATGACACCCAAGTGGGTGGCACGCAGGGCAGCGGGAATGAGTTTGGGTGCGGCCGCCTTTCCGATCGGTTGCTCCAATGTTGGTGAATTGGATCCGGCAGTGAACCGCCCAGATGGCAGCGAGGCCGACTACGCGTCCGGGCGATTGATCGAGCCCGGTATCAGCAAGCGCACCCTCGAACGTATGGGCGGCCAGCTGTTTCTGGTTTCGGGACGTGGCCACGGGAAGGTCTGGATCGCGGTCAACGCCTACCTTGCCGGGCGGACCAATTCGCAAGAGGCGCTGCGGGAGGCCACATCACGCACGTTCGCCGAATTTGATCTGACTGCAGAGATTCATGCATAGTCAGCCATGAGCTCTGCTTACTTCGATTGGTCTGCCGACTTCACCGCGGCACTCAGAGACTAGCCACTCCTTGGACCACAGCGGTGACCCCGCCCATAGTGAGTAAGGTGTGCATGATCTGCCGAAGGTGGGCCTGTATCCAGGTTTGGACCTGCTGCACCAGCCCTACAGTCTTTTCCGGCCACACCAAATAACTGACCAGCGGAATTTCGATGATTGAAAGCATTAGGAGGGTGAAGACGACGAAGGCACTGAACTGCGTGCCGAGATCGGCTCTAGACGCCATGATGACGGCCACCATAGCCACACCATCGATGGGCGGGATCGTCGATGCGGCACCGGCCACAAACACTGGCCAGATAAAGTCTGACCTCAACATGTCGTGCGTTCGGGCAGCGAACCACGCGAATAGCGCCCCCGGTCCATGCGGCTCGCGCACCACGTCCGACATACCGCCGCCGCCTACCGTTACTTGTTGCTCTACGCGTGCGCGCTCGCGGACCCTGATGATGACTACCGCTAGCAGCACGAGCACACCAAAGCTGATCTGAAGACGCCCGCCTGTGAAGATCACGACCGTGGACCTCACATGATCGACGACGGACATCACATTTTGAACAGCCACCTGCGTGAAGTCGCGCAACAGTAGCAGCGCGACGATTGCAAGGCTGATACCCGCTGCCATGCCGCCCAGCCAGAAAGCGAACAGGTTCAGCATGGGGCGCCGCCGCGACGCCAAGACCAGGGCAAATCCCAGACGGAAGGGCTCTAGCGCCAGCGCCAATCCCATGTACAACACGTAGATCCACATCCCGAGGGGATGTTACTCGGCTGCGGCGTGCGCCGCGGCGTAACCGGCGAACTGGATGGTCATCGAGGCAAGCTCGCCACGCGAGCTTAACGGCCTTCTAAACTGGATCGATTGACCTCGATGGAACTTACCGTCCAACTGAAGTGGAGCCGAGAAGTGACGCGCCTAGAGGGCCCTTTGGTCGCCTATCTTGGCTGGCACGGCAGGAACAACCTCGGCGACGATGCGATCTACGACGCAGTCCGGTCACAGCTTCCCGGAGCCGCATTTGTCGATATGCCATGCCTCCCATACGAGATGCTCAGAGCGGCTGCGACAGGTTTGAATCGTTCGCTGCGGCACAGCACGCAAGTGCTGGGTGGCGGCACGCTCGTTGGTAGGCGCTCCTGGAGGCGATTGGTCAGTCGCGGCATGGCGCGCACAAGAAACAAAGGAAGCTACGCGATTGGTGTTGGCGTCGAAGACCCTGTCTTCGTCGGACGCAATAGCGGCTCGGAAAAAGACGAGCTGAAGCGATGGGCGCCAATACTTTCAGAGTTTCAAATTGTGTCGGTGCGGGGTCCCAGAAGCGCTGAACTCCTGTCGGGTATCGGGCTGGATGTGCAGGTAGCGGGCGACCCGGCACTTCTGCTTCCACGACCCGATGTAGTTCCAGAGGACGGCCTCATCGGGGTAAACCTCGGTTTTGGCGACGATCTTTGGGGACACGATCCAGCAAAGTTGGCCGACGAGTTGTCAGTCGCCGTGAAGCTTCTTTCGTCACAAGGCTACCGGCTTGTTGGGATACTCATGAACCCGGAAGACAAACGGTGGACCGAAGTGGCACTTAAGGATATCGCTGCAGACATCGTTTCTCCGGTCGACGCCAATGCCGCGGCACGGGAGCTAGCTCGCTGCAATGTCGCCATCGTCAGCCGGCTTCACGCGGGGATCTTGGCATCGCTTTCCGAAACGCCTGTTATCTCCCTCGAGTATCAACCGAAGTGCAGAGACTTCGCGCTCTCTGTTGACGATGAACGGTCTCTTATCCGTACTGACAAGCTAAGCAGTAGCGTGGTAGTCGACCGAGTTGCCGAAGCCCTTGCGGACTCGTCGAACATCAGGACGAAGACGCGCGTCGCGGTCGCAGGTCTTCGACAACGACTCCAAGCTGAATACGCCGCTCTTGGAAGCCGATTGGGCCTTGATGTCGCATGACTACGTTATCAATCAGTTTATCCAAGTCCGGAACGCTAGCCCTCTCGAACGGAAATCAGGGGCAGGTCCGCAGTATCCCAGCCTATGTTTATAGCGTGATGAAGCAGCCCGGGAAAGATCACCGATATGGTGCACAAGTTCACAGAGTCGGTGACATTTCGATCAGTCTGAGTCCTACGCCATGTTGAGGATGATTACCACCCTCCTGAAGAAGACTGATCGCAGGCGCTGGGCGGACCCCAACAGTCTCTATGCGTCCTGGGAGCCTCGAAACAGAAGGGTTGCCGCTCTTGTGCCAAACAACAGTCGTGTCATTGAGTTTGGGGCCGGCAAGCGGATCCTTGAGCGCTATCTAGACCCATCGTGCACCTACGTGCCATCTGACGTCGTCGACCGTGGGCCGGGAACGATCGTTTGTGACCTGAATCAGAGACCTCTTCCGGACCTCGGTTCAGATGTTTACGACGTCGCCGTACTCAGCGGGGTGCTCGAATACGTGCGTGATGTCCCCTCCATGCTTGACTGGTTGACGAAATATATCGCGGTCTGCGTGCTAACGTATGCCCCCGCAAAAGCCAACGGCTATTCGCCGCGTGCCCTCCTCGATGGGGTTAGTCGCCTGAGGCACGGTTGGATGAACAACTATCGCGAAGAGGAACTTCGGTCACTCTTTCGCGAACGGAATTTCGAGCTGGTGCAAGACGACGACTGGGAAGAGCAACGCTTGTTCGTCTTTTCGCAGCGTCCACTGCACGATATGGGCCAAAGTAGTCCGGTTCAGGCGTCTGTCGACTAAGCTTCGTCGTCGTCAGGGCGGCTGTGCCTGCACTGTAGTACCTGAACTGTAGTAGGGAGTCCCCGAGATGCTGGCGTTCATCACGACCCTGCGTCACCCACAGAACTCCGCGGACTACGGCCGCGTTGAATCGCTGCTGCAAGACACCCTGGCGTCGCTCACACAGCAAACGTGCGAAGACCACATAGTGATCATCGTCGGCAATCGTCGACCGGCATTCCCGCTGCCGGACCGCACCGTATTCGTCGAAGTCGACTTCCCGCCGCCCTCCGACCGCAAGGATCCTCGAACTGGCGCCGCGTCAGTAATCTGGGACAAGGGGACCAAGAACGCTATCGGCCTCATCGCCGCGCGCGATTTCGGGCCGGAATACGTGATGTTCGTTGACGCCGACGACTTCGTCCACCGAGAGCTAGCGGAATTCGTTCACGATCGACCCGGCCATGCCGGGTGGGTGGTCAAACGTGGGTTGATGTACTCGCGCAGAAGGAACGCTTACAAGCGGCTCAGGAAGTTCTACCGCTTCTGCGGGACGTCGTTCATCATCCCGTTAGAGGCGTATGAAGTTCCGACGCATCTGACGGTATCGGCAACGCAGCAGGAGATTGCCGGGGCCTTCGGTGAGCGGCTCGAGCACGTCCTGGAACACGGGTGGGCTTTCGACTGGTGGCGAAAGCACGGACGTCTTCTTGAACCTCTGCCATTCGCAGGCGCCGTCTATCACCTCCAGAACGGTGAAAACCACTCTGACAATGACCTTTTCGGACCGGCCCTGCCATACCGCCCGCACCTGTACCGCGACTACGCCATTCGCCCATCGAAGCGCCCAACCTCAACGCTTTGGGCATCCATCGGGCCTTCCGCATTCAAGCCGGACCTCAGAATTCTACGGCCGGCGTTTCTGCAACCCAAATCGTATTTGCAAAACTATTCGCCACCCGGCAGTCCCGTAGTCCCGTCGCGATGATTGATCAGTCGTGGGCTTAGGCGTGGCGCCGACTGCGCGGCAACGACGTTGTGCCCGAGATGCGGCTGAAGCTGGTGGTAACCCACGCTGCGCGTACAACACCGTCGTTGGGTAACGGCACCAGCCGCGTTGACACCTGAGGGGGGTCAGCAACGCCGCGCTTCCAGCCTGCTCGACAGCCTGTCCCGCTCACCACCGCCACATCGCAGAAGTGCGCGCTGGGATATCGACGATCCAGCGACGCCAGTTTTCGTCACATTTGGACACGGATCGGCCACGCCCTCTACTGTGAGATTCGCCTACTATTTTCACTACCCAGCGAGGACCATGCCCAAGGAATTACCGGTTGTTGCGGCCATTCCGAACTACAACATGGGCGAGCACTTGCGCAGACTGCTCCCACAAGTACTCGCGCAACACTACGATGCGGTCTTTGTGCTCGATGACGCCTCCACCGACGACAGCGCCAAAGTGGTAAGCCAGTTCGGCGACGCAGTGAAATTCATACAGAGCCCCCAAAATCGGGGCGCGGGCGCCAATCGCAATCAGATTATTGACCGGGTTGCAGACGGGGCACTGATCCACTTCATCGACGCCGATATGGACCTGGAGACTCCCGAGACCCCCACCGTTGCAAGGGAAGTCGCCGCACACTATGCCGATCGAGGAGTCGGTTTGATTGGCGGGTTAGTCACCCTCGCCGATGGCCGCCAGGAGTGGTGTAACCATGGTGCTGTGCTCTCGGTGTGGGGAAATAGCACGGGGACGTTACAGCTGTCGATCGACCGATTGAGGGAAAAACCACGGCTGGCCAACGCTATTCGACGAGTGGTTGCGCCAGCCATCGGGGATTGGCCCAATACACTCGAGCCTCCGGCTCCAGCACCCGCTTACTGGGTGCATGAGGGAAATATGCTTGTTTATTCCACGATATTCAGGTCGATTGGTGGGTTTGACCCTGCGCTACGGGCGCAAGAGATTCAGGAACTGTCAATCCGCTTAGAAAAGAGGGGCATCAAACGACAGTTTGATCCCAGCATCAGGGTCGTTCATCACCACATTGATGTCAGGGGCCAAAATCGTCATAAATGGGAGAACCACGCGACGCGTTATCTCATACGCAAGCACGGACTATACCGTTTTCTGACCGATCACTAAGATATTCCAAGAGCGGGAACCCCAGTGGCAGGCCCCGCGGACTCTAACGGATTCGTAATGACGGCCGCTTCCAAGCTCGTTAGGTACAGGTACAGCGCTATGTCGGATGCGACTGGCTGGCCGACCGCATTGATAAGTCCCATAACGGGCTGACCGTTGACCGCTTGCAGGATCCCGTCAAGGAACAGGTTGACGTCATAGGCCGGAATACTGATCAGGGCGGCATTGAGGATATCTGCCGTCGGAAGAAGTTTGCCGTAGAGCTGCGACGCCGCACTAGAGATCGTGTCGGCGACGTTAGAGATCGTGTCAGCGACGTTAGGGAGCGCGGATCCCAGAGCCGCAGGGTCCGCTGCAAGGGCCGACAACCCCGTCGCCAGGTGGGTCATCGCGCTGGTCCCGCTCGCCGTCCCCGACGACGGATAAAGCACTGAGGTCAGCGACGACGGATCTAGCAGTGAGGTCAGCGAACTGAGCGACGGCAGCGTGACCGGGTTCGGTCCTGTGCCAGTCAGATCGCCGAAGAAGTTATGGATGCCCTGCTGAGTTCCGCTTGTCAAGAGCCCGGGGAGCTGTTCGAAGGCGCTGAGGGGCGGAAATAGCCCAGCCGGCGTAGGCACATTGGCCGGCCCGGTTGACCAGCCATACAGCGGGTCGCCGTAGCCCAGGTTCACCAGATACGTCAGGTCCGGCTGCAGCAGGTCGGCGATGGGGTTCCCGATGATCGGGATGCCACGGATCGGATTCAACAGCGGCAGATTGTCGGAGGGAATGATGTAGTAGGTGGTCGTAGTAGGTCCCGACGTCGGCAACTGAATACCACCATCTACCTGGCCCGATGTGAGAAGATGGTAGCCGAAGTGGGTCTGGCTCGAAATGGCGTTGAAGTCGGACAGGATGTCGAGGGGATACTGCGGGAAGTCGGCCTCGCTGTCGTATTCAATCGTGTAAATCTTGGTCGGATAGGGATTGGAGGGTGTCGCGCCGTAGAAGTCCATTCCCAGACTCGGGAACTGTAGACCAGCGAAGCGCTCGAAGAACCCGCCATTGGGGTTCATCGGATCGCCGACGATCAGGAAGCTGACCGCCGAACTCGGCACGCCCGCCGCCTGGAGCTTCGCCATTTCCAGCGACGCGACGACCGCGCTTTGGGAGTAGCCGAAGACGCTGACCGTGTTCCCCAGTGCAAGCTGTTGCTGGATCGTGTAGTCCAAGATCTGAACGCCGTTGTTTACGGACGCCGTGAAGGTCAGTTGGTTGATGCCAACGTACGGGTAGGCATTTTCTGGCACCGGTCCAGCCGCGTCCACCTGCACGACTGCACTGGCGGTGGGCGTGCCGGTGCCGGTAGCGATCAGCGGGCGCCCCAGCAGCGCCTCGGTGGGCGCATTCACCACTCCCAGCAGATCCTGCTGGGCGGTCTGAAACAGGGCGGCCACGCTAGCGCTCTCAGCGGCCACATACGATCTGGCACTGGCGTTTACGGCCTGCATAAACCGGTCGGGAAACGCCGCGGCCTGTGCCGCGAGGGCGTGATAGTCCCGGGCGTAGGTACCGAAGAGCCCCGCGATGGCCGCCGATATCTCATCTTCGGCGGCGGGCACCAATTTCGTGGTCAGGGCCGCCGCGGCGGCGTCGGCGTCGCTGATCGTCGCACCGATATTCGCCACATCCGTGGCCGATGCCGCCACTACATCCGGGCTCACGATCACAAACGACACTGCGTCCCCCCAACGACGATGATGCCTGCTAGGCCGAGCCCCGGTAACACACCTCGCCGGACCAGATTGTATCGCGATCCGGCCCGCCTTGCGCGTTTGGAAGAGTTTTGCGGTGGCCGCAACGTTATCGATCCGCTGCGCGAGGCGGGCTTGGCGCCCTAGGCCCTTCCCACCGGAAGTTTCGCCAGATTACGCCGCCCTTGTGTGAGGACTCCGGCTCAGACATGCATGAAGACGTACTGACAGCACTATCCGGCGGATTCTCCTGCGCCTGCCCTCGGTCAGTGCGATCGCAGGAAGCCGGTCTGCGCGCGTAAGAAACGATAATTACCGCGCACGCAATCAACCATAGGATCGGCACCAGAAACACCGTGCTGACAACGAGCGGCCGGGTACCGACTACCCCGATGACACCTGGCTGTCCCAAAATTTGTCCGAGGACAGGTTCGGCGACCGGGCGGCCTGGGACGGCGACCTGAGCGATGCTGAGCGCTACGGCCAAGCTTACGCAGATGCCGACCGCACGACGGCGGCCCCCGTGGGTCGCAAGCTGGTCGAAAATCCCCGCACCAAGCGGCCCGTCGGGGTTTCGGACAATGAGCGCAGCGACTGGCAAAACGAATACCAGATAGTAGTGAAAGACCACAGCGGGAAAGAGTGAGGCACTAGCCAGCAGCATGATGCCCGTCAGGACAGGGGGGATGCGCCGCCCTAGAGCCAGCACGGAGATGACGATGATGACCAGCACGGCATACCCCGCCAGCGATCGCGGACCAGCGAGGAAGCCGTCGGGTATCTTGCCGCCCGTTTGATAGACCTTGACCCCATCTGGAATCAGCAGGAGCGCCCGGCCGAAGGACACGTTCCGGAACCCAATAGCCGATTGAGGAGAACCATAGCTGAGCGTGCTGTGGATCGATTGTGCGATTGTGGCCGGAAAGTCGCGCGGCCACAGTAGATACGCGGCGAGACTGGACGTCACCGCGCCGGCGACGGCGACGCCGCCCATCCGCCATTGCCGGGCCGCGAACAACGCTACCGCCAGCACGGCGAACTGTGGTTTTATCAACGTTGCCAGCACCACCATGATCGCGACGAGGCCCCACCGCCGTCGGCACAGCGCCACCAGGAAAACCAGCCCGACAGGCGCTAACAACGCCACCGAGTTGGCCCGATCGAGAACCATCCACGCCGGAATGGCCGCTGCGCCGCACACTACGAAAACCACTATCCGTTCAAGACCACGTGCGCCCCGAGCCGCCCACACGGCGGGAGTAAGGACCGCGATCGTCAGCACGAGCAGATAACCCAACAATCCCAGCTGCGGGGCGTGCAGCCATGTACCCAGAAGCCCGAAGATCATCTGCGGCACCATCGCGGCCGCCGGGTAGTTACTGCTAACCGGCCGGAAGTCGGGCGGCCAGAATAGCGGGTAGGGCGCCCAGGGGTTGGGCCGCATTCCGAAGCTCACCGGAAATTGGTAGTCGCTGAAGCAGTGTCTACCAATGTGCGGGCCCCAATTGATCATGCAGTCTTCCGGGTTGGAAACCAGAGAGGAAAGCACGTCGACCGAGTAGTACTGGGTGAGCACGTAGCCGACCACCGCCGAAACCGCTGAAACCAGCAACACGGTGCCGAGCAGTAATGTGCGCTCGGACTGATTGACGGCGGCCGAGAATTGATCCCGGAGCGCCGAGACCGCATCTCGGAGCACCTCGATGGGCCGCTTCACACGCCTCTCCCCCTTCCCCGCGGATTGGAAGTGGGACCCCGTCGCCCCCCGGCTCAGCCGCAAGGAAGTGTAACCCAAACCACTGCTCTCGACCTGAGATGCGACTGCACGCCCTATGTGCGCGACGTCTCGTCCTGAGCGTCGGCGGTGTGAGCGTCGGCGGCGCTGCGCCGGAAAGAAAAGTACCGGTGGCCGAGGTAGTTCAGCAGCATGGTGGGCAGCAAGACGATTGCTTGCGCTGGGATGCGGTGCACGCCCAGCCCGACCAGCACCGGCAAGGCGACGGCGTTGATGCCAACCGTGGTGAGGTAGACACTCTCGAAGCGCACGAAGTCACGCAGCACGTGGCCCCGAACGCGGAACACGAACCGACGATGCATCACGAAGGCGAACAGCACGCCCAGTACATGCGAGATGCCGACTGTCACCAGCGACCCGGCGACCATGCCGACCCGCGGTCGACCAAGTGGCCCACACTCTTCGAGCAGACGACGAATAGCCCGAACCCGGCAACGTTTAACTCCTCCGAAAACCAGGGATGCATACGCTGGTCCTGGACGAGCCGCATAGTGGCCCTGGCGGCGCTGATTCGAGCGGTAGGTCGAATTCACTCATTCGAGGCCTCCAATACGGCGATCTGCTTCCGGGTCACCGTAAGCGCGTCGGGGTGCACACCCCGCTCCCAGTCGATCTTCCATGCCGCATCGCCGAAGCTGAGCCGGTTACGCCAGCTGTGACACTCCATCCCACTCCCTCGTATCGGAGCGCTCCTCGCAGACAAACACTCGACTACCTCATCATCCGAGTTAGACAAACGTGGTCACCCGCGGACGCGCCCCACGAATAGCGTCTCGGCGCCTGTGCCGACCCCGCGCACCGGAGCATTGATCGCCGCATCCGGGGCCGGTTCGGTACGGTCATCGATAGACACCTCAGCCAGGATCATCGCCGATACCGCGGTATCGTATGCGGGCGCAGCGTTGAAAGTTATCGTGACTCGCGTCAAGTTCAGCAAGCGGTGTTTGCGATGTAGACACATATTCGTAGTATGTTGGTCTGCTACTTTGGATGTGCCGAACGATGTGTGAGAAGCCTAGCGCCAAAATTAATTAGGAATTAAATTACCGCCCATGACTTCGGTCCCTCCCCCGGCGCTGATGTGTTGCCGGAGTTCATGTGGCTGTCGCAGCTGGTCATCGTCACCGTGACCGTGGTGTACAGCTGGTTCGCTCATCGGGGCTTCTCATCCCGCCGTAGTCCCGCCGAACTCCCCCTGGCCGAGCAGGAGGCAGGGTCGTGACGCCATTGGTATCGGTCGTCGTGCCGGTGTATAACTGCGTCGCGTTCATTGATGCGGCTGTGCAGTCGATTTTGGCGCAGACATTCAGCGACTTCGAACTGCTGGTTTCGGACAACGCGTCGACCGACGGCACCTGGGAGGCATTGCAGCGTTACACCGTCGACCCCCGGGTCCGCTTAAGCCGACACGCTTCCAACGTTGCAGCAACGCTGAACTTCAATGCCGTCACCGACCTCGCCACCGGCGAGTTCATCAAACTGTGGCGCCGATGATCTTCTGACCCGGGCGCCTGGCTGTCAGGTGTCGGCGATGTCAGCGCACCCGGACGCCGCGCTGGCCGCGAGCATGAATGGCCGTCTCCATGCCGGCACGAAAAGTGTTACGGAACCGCGGGCTTGCAGGATTGCGCGGCGAGGTCTCTGGCGCCCAGGCTATCCGCCGCACCGTGATCGCTGGCACGAATATTTTCGGCGCGCCAGCGTGCGTGATGTTCAGGCGCGTAGCGCTCGTCGACGCCGGCGGTTGGAATGGTTGCTCCCCCTTCGTCACTGATCTGGCGACCTACTGCGCCGTGCTGCTTCATGGCGATCTTGTTGCGGTGCCCCGCCCGCTTGCGGCCTTCCGGCTGCGCCGGTCGCAGTGGAGTGAGGAGCTACTGCGGACTCAACCCGACCAGCACGATGTCGTTGGTTTACAGCGTGAATTGGCCGCTGCGCTGCCAGACTGCTCGGCCGGCGCCACCTCCTTTTCGGCAGTGCGCGAGCCCGCGTAAACGCCCTCGGACGGCGCGCGGTCTACCGCTGGCTAGGACGGCGGCTGGACGGCAGCACCGCTGCCACGGCGGCCGAGGCGATTCCGTCTGACGGATGCTGATCTTGCATCGATGAGCTGTCGTCGCGTGACGGTACGACATACGGACGTGGTATTCGACTAGTCAAGCAATCAACTGATGCTAGGCTTCCACCGTGTCTGCGCCTAGCGTGCTTCGCCGTGGGGTTCACGCTCTTGCAGCTGAGCCGCGGACGTTCGATGTCCTGCGATGGATCCTCGAGGCGGGGTACCGCAGTGAAAAGGACGCCCTGCGCAGGGAGGGAATCACTGAGGCGGCATCGGTCCTCGACCTAGGCTGCGGGACTGGCGCGATGGCGGGCTCTTTCCGCCCCGAGAGCTACGTCGGGGTGGATCTGAATGACCGGTACGTCTCACGCGCCCGCACAACGAAGAGTCGCTACCGTTTCGAGGTTGCGGATGGGCGTCCTTGCCGTTCGCGGACGGCTCCTTCGATGCGGTGGTGATCAACGGAGTGATTCACCACCTCGACGACGCTACCGCGCGAAGCTTCCTACAGGAGAGTCGCCGGGTTCTCGTGCCCGAAGGCGTCCTAACGATATCCGAGCCCGTTCCGACGCGCAGCCGATGGAACTGCATCGGGCGCCTAATCGTCCGCTCGACGAAGGAGATTTCATCCGTCCTTCAAGCCTACCTCGAGATGGCTTGCGAAGTCTTCGCCAACCGTCCGCCAATATCCGATGTCGAGTGTGTCCGACCCGTGATTGTCGCGTGAACGCCACCTGCCATCGGGGCGGTCAGGGCTGCTGAGGCCGGTGTACGCTCACCGCGTGTCCCTCCTGATCACGGTCCCGATGTTCGGGCAGCATGGGTACACCCATGCGCTCGGAGTCGACCCGGAGCGTGAGGGCGCGAAGCATCTAACCGTTGGGCTCTTTCTTTCTAACTCGTCATCTTATGGAAAAGTATTCAAATAACATCCCTGCCGATATTTTTGGGCTTACGACCGTCATAGTAGAAGGTAACTCGAGTTACTCCCATGGATTAGCAGACCGGCCAAGAAATTGGCCGCGTTGGTCTCACCCTACAGACAAGGGAGTCCAATGAAAGCCGTATTACTGGCCGGTGGCGCGGGTACTCGCCTCAGGGAGGAAACCGTCATCCGCCCCAAACCGATGGTGGAGATCGGCGGGCGGCCGATCCTGTGGCATATCATGAAGCTCTACTCCCATCACGGTATTAACGATTTTATCGTTTGCTGTGGCTATAAGGGTTACGTCATCAAGGAATATTTCGCCAACTATTTTCTGCACATGTCGGACGTGACTTTTGATATGTCCGCTAACAGCATGGAAGTGCATGAGCGGCACGCAGAACCCTGGCGCGTGACGCTGGTGGATACCGGTGACGAGACCCTGACAGGCGGGCGCCTCAAGCGCGTGTCGGCCTACATCGAAGACGATGACGCTTTCTGCTTCACCTACGGTGACGGGCTCAGCGACGTGAACGTCGGCGCAAGCATCGAATTCCACCGTCAGCACGGGCGTCACGCCACGGTTACTGCGGTGCTTCCGCCGGGGCGCTATGGGGCCATCGAGTGCGCGGGCGACCGGGTCACGCGCTTTGTCGAAAAGCCACGTGGCGATGGCGGCCTCATCAACGGCGGGTTCTTCGTCCTGTCGCCCGCGGTCCTCGCTTACATTGAAGGCGACCAGACCTCTTGGGAAGGCGCGCCTCTGGCTCGTCTCGCTGCCGATGGCGAAATGATGGCCTTCGAGCATTCTGGCTTCTGGCAACCCATGGACACTCTTAGAGACAAGAACCTGCTCGAAGAACTGTGGAGTAGCGGCGAAGCGCCGTGGAAATGCTGGCGGTGAACGCTTTCGGAACTGCGTATCGTGGGCGTCGGGTCCTGGTGACTGGCCATACGGGCTTCAAGGGCAGTTGGTTGTGTCTGTGGCTGCACACGTTGGGCGCTGAGGTCACCGGGCTCGCCTTGGACCCACCGTCGCGAGCCCAGCCATTGGGAGCTGTTGAAGCTGCCCATAAAGGATTGTCGCATCGACATTCGCGATGAAGCGGCGGTCCGTAGCGTCTTCGCTGCCGAAAGGCCGGAGATTGTTTTCCACTTGGCTGCCCAGCCGTTGGTCCGTCGCTCCTACCGCGAGCCAGTCGCCACGTGGGCCACCAACGTGATGGGCACCGTGCATGTACTCGAGAGCGCCCGGCACACGCCAGATGTGCGTGCCGTGATAGTCGTCACGACCGACAAGTGTTATGAGAATCGCGAATGGCCTTGGGCCTACCGAGAACGAGACCGGCTGGGCGGTCACGATCCCTACAGTGCGTCTAAGGCCGGCGCCGAGTTGGTTGCCGCGAGCTACCGAACTGCGTTTCTGAAAGATGCGTCGGCCCCGCTGCTCGCAACCGCTCGGGGCGGCAACGTGATTGGCGGTGGCGACTGGTCTGAGGACCGACTGATTCCCGACCTGGTGCGTTCGGTCATCGCCCGCGAGCCACTAGTCATTCGCTCGCCGCGCGCCACGCGCCCCTGGCAATATGTGCTGGATTGCCTCAGCGGGTATCTGCTACTCGGTCAGCGGCTCCTGGCGGGCGACACCACTTGTGCCGATGCGTGGAACTTCGGCCCCGATGGGGAAGGAAACCGTACGGTTGAGCAGGTGCTCGGAGACCTTGCTCGCATGTGGCCGCAGCTTCGGTGGCAACTGGCATCCGATCCTCAGCCACACGAGGCGGGCTTGCTGCAACTCGACACCGCCAAGGCGAAGATGCATCTCGGGTGGCGTCCCGTCTGGAACCTTGAAAGAGCAATCCACCACACGGCCCACTGGTATCGCCAACTGCTGGAAGTCGGCGAGGTGTCGAGCGCCGACGAACTGGCCGCCTACGTTGCCGATGCGGTCAACTCAGGCCTGGGTTGGGCGACGGCGTGAACATCCTCGACACCCCGGTGGCCGACCTGAAGATCGTGCAGTCCGTGCCGCACCGCGATGCCCGCGGCGCGTTCGAGCGCCTCTTCTGCGCCCAGGAACTCCAGCCCGTACTGGGCCACCGCCAGATCGCACAGATAAACCACTCCAGAACCAGCCACGCCGGGGCCGTGCGCGGCATGCATTTCCAACACCCGCCGCATGCGGAAATGAAGATGGTCCGCTGCCTGCGCGGCCGGGTCTTTGACGTGGCGGTTGACCTGCGGGCGGGATCCTCCACCTTCTTGCAGTGGTACGCCGAGGTACTGGCACAAGACGACGCGCAGATGCTGGTCATCCCAGAAGGTTTCGCCCACGGCTTTCAGGCCTTGGAACCCGGCAGCGAGTTGCTATATCTGCACACGGCGTTCTACCACCCGCCTTCCGAGAGCGGTCTGCGTTACGACGACCCGCGACTCGCCATTGCCTGGCCATTGCCGCCACAGGACCTTTCACCTCGTGACCTTTCCCATCCGCTACTGGGTGCCGATTTCACCGGAGTCGCGTTATGAAATGCCGACACTGCCGTACGCCCTTGGAGCACAGTTTTGTCGACTTGGGCTTTGCGCCCCCTTCCAACGCCTACCTGAATGCCAAGGATCTGTCTAACCCTGAGATGCATTATCCCCTGCGTGTGAAGGTGTGCGATCGGTGTTGGTTGGTGCAGACCGAGGACTACGCCCGCGCTGAGGAACTGTTCAGCGCCGACTATGCGTACTTCTCCAGCACCTCGAGCAGTTGGCTCGATCACGCGGCCCACTATGTGCGCATGATCATCCATCGGCTGCAACTGGGACCCGAGAGCTTTGTCATTGAGGTGGCCTCCAACGATGGCTACCTGCTGAAGAACTTCATGGCAGCCGGCATCCCCTGCCTAGGCATCGAGCCAACGGCGAGCACAGCCGCGGCAGCCGAGGCGCTGGGAATCCCGGTCAGGCGGGAATTCTTCGGCGAAGCCTTGGGACGTCGACTGGCTGGTGAAAACCGTTGGGCGGACCTGATTCTGGGCAACAATGTGTATGCCCACGTGCCCGACATCAACGACTTCACCCGTGGATTGGCCGCCGTGCTGAAACCCGAAGGCACTGTCACGCTGGAATTTCCTCATCTAATGCCGTTGATCGAACGGACCCAGTTCGACACCATCTACCATGAGCATTTCTCGTACCTGTCGCTCACGACGGTGGCCCGTATCTTTGCCGAGGCCGGCTTGCGCGTATGGGACGTCGAGGAACTGCCAACCCACGGCGGCAGCCTGCGAGTGTATGGCTGCCATTCCGACGCAGCGGTCGCCACTACGAACCGAGTCGAATCGCTGCTAACGCGTGAGGACCACTTTGGGGTCACGCGGCTTGGGACCTACACCGAGTTCCAGAAGCGTGCCGACCGTGTGAAGGACGATCTTCTGGCCTTCCTAATCGAACAAAAGCGTGCCGGCCGGCGCGTGGCGGCCTACGGTGCCGCGGCGAAAGGTAACACCTTGTTGAACTACGCAGGTGTCAGGCCCGACTTGCTGCCGTACGTCTGTGATGCCGCGGTGTCTAAGCAGGGAAAATTCATGCCGGGAAGCCACATCCCAATCTATTCGCCTGAGGTACTGCGAGAGAACTCCCCAGACTATGTGGTCATCTTGCCCTGGAACATCGCCCATGAGGTGCGGACCCAGTTGATTGACCTTTTCCATAAAGCGGACGTTTCGTGACGGCGGTTCCTGAACTGAGTTTCCTGTGAAGCCCCGCATCCCTTACACCAAGCCGTCGATCACCGAGCTCGACAGGCGCTACGCCACCGATGCTGCCGCAAACGGCTGGGGCGAGCGTCGGCTATTCCTATGACCGTTACCTTGACGGGAGCAACGGGATTCGTCGGAAGGCAGATTCTGCATAACCTTCTCGAACGGGGCTGCTCGGTACGGGTACTCGTTCGCGATCCGTCCCGTCTGCACGGTATCCCGGCTGGTGGAGCACCAAGGTCGTGCAGACGCCCGACTTGTTCGCAGAGCCAACCGGTCGATTGGAAGAGTTGCTCGAAGGGTCGGAAACCTTGGTGCATGCGGCTTGGTATGCGGAGCCAGGCGAATACCTCACGTCACCACTGAACCTCGCGTGCCTTACCGGCACACTCAACCTCGCCTACGCATTCGCAACAGTCGGGGGCAAGCGATTCGTTGGTCTCGGAACCTGCGCGGAGTACGACTCTTCCGCAGGCCTGATGACGACCGATATCCCGTTGGCGCCGAATACCTTGTATGCCGCGTGCAAGGCGTCGGCCTTTCAGGTGCTCCGCTGTTTTCTTGATACGGAGGGCATGAGCTTTGCCTGGTGTCGGATCTTCTACCTCTACGGGGAAGGTGAAGATGACCGGCGGCTAGTGCCATACATTCGCAGGCAACTGGGTAATGGGCAAGAAGTGCTCCTCACTCGCGGCGATCAGGTGCGTGATTTCCTCGATGTGAAAGACGCCGCTCGGATGATCGCCGATGCCGCGCTGGGGCAGCAGCAGGGCGCGGTGAACATCGCTCAGGTGAACCGGTGACCATTCGACAACTCGCCGAACGTATTGCCGACGAGTACGGCCGGCGTGAACTATTGCGTTTTGGGGCAAGGCCCGAGAACGTTTTTGACCCACCGCGGGTCGTCGGTGTGCGGAAGGACGCATGAGTGGGGTGACACTGCGACGTTCCCGACTATGCAGTCGTTGTGGAAATCCGGCTCGTGTCATCCGGGATCGAATCACCTTAAGAACCAATGTGGTCGAACGAACTCGGAAAGACCATCAGCAGAGCGTGATCGAGAATGTAGAAGTCCTCGCCTACGACGACGTGGCAGTCAGCGGCCGCGAATACAGGTATATCGAGTCTTCGGGAGTCGGCTCGAATCTAGTTGGACATTGCTCGTTGCCGCAGTGCATCGTCGTACACGCGCTTGACTGTCACGGGAAACGGCGTGATCGCCACGCCCCGGAACTCGCGCGGGAAGTGTGTGCAAAGCCGCAGGTCCCGAACGTGATACTTCGAGGCCGGGCTGGTCCCGAGCGCGATGCGCACCGTGCGGTGGGCAACCTGTTGCACCGTCCGCAGGACGGCGCAGACGGACACGGGTCGTTGCGACGAGATGTTGCGCAGCGCCGGCGTCGACGGTTGGTTGTGCACCGCATTCTCGACCAGTGTGCGTACCATCGCGGCGGCATCATCGACGTCCAAGTAGTCGCGGAGTGTCTCCATCGGCACGAAAACGTTCAACGATTGTCGCATGACTACGGCTCGGCACAGCTGACTGACGAGACCCTGCTGTTTCACAAGGTTCTGGCCAGGCCCGGCGAGGTTTGAGAACCGTCCGATGACGAGTGGCACGCAGCCGTCGAGCGTCATCTGCACGCTCTCCTCCTGAGCGAGTTTCGTCTCGCCGTACACACTCAGCGGCCGTGGCGTCGTCGACTCACCGAACGGTGGATGAGCCGACCCGGCATAGATGCCGCCCGCCGACGACGAGAGGAAGAACGCGCCCCGACCGGCCGGCCGCGAGTCTCGCATCCTCGTAACGAAATGAGACAGGATGCGCGTCTCCGCGGCGAGTTTGTCGGCCGTAGTACCGACGACCCCGCTGCCAGCGGCCCAAATAACCGACCAATCGTCGTTTCGCGCCGCTCGGATAAACCGCTCGAGGTCGGAGTCGAGCACCCCGACCGCCGCACCGTGATTCTCCCATGGCACCGGGAGTCCGATGAACTTCGGGCCCGTCGCCCGCGACACGGCGCTGCCGAGCAGTCCGCCGCGACCCACGATCCACGTATGCACCCGTCAGTCCGCCGGGCTGTCGAATATGTCACCGGGATCGCGCACGATGACGTACACCGGCTTGCCCATCGCCATAGTGGCTGAAACGGCGATGTACTCGGCGATGATCCCCAGCGCGAACAAGGTGGCTCCGCCGACGACAAGCACCGCCACGAACACCGATGTCCACCCTGGCACGCTGATGTCCCCGACCGCTTTCTGGATCGCGCTATACATCGCCACGCCGAAGCCGAGAAGGGCGAACCCAATACCCATCATGGAGACGAAACGCAGCGGCCGGGTACCCGAAGAGATGACGAGCCGCCAGAAATGCGAGACCAGGCGGCGCAGGGTGTACGCGCTCGCAGGCCGTCCTTCTTGGCGCATCAACACCGGACAGGTCGAGGGGTTGGTGACAACCCAAGACAGAGCGACGTCCAGAAACACCCCTGCGCCGGTGTAGGCCGCGACACTTCGTCCGGCCTCACCGAGGATCAGTCGATAACTGTTGAAGGCTGTGGGCCCGCCAGACGACACGAGGACGTGCACGAACAACCACTTCGTTAGCCAAGACGCCGCGTTGCGCCAAACACCGTGCGGCGGTCGGTTCGTCGGCGACGCGTACACGAGTTGGGTGCGATCCCGGTATGCCTTGTCGAGTAGGTCGCCGATATATGCCGGATCGTGCTGTCCGTCCTCGTCCATCGTGACGATCCAGTCCCCGCCTGACGACGTCATGCCCGCGAGTGTCGCGGGATGCTGTCCGAAGTTGCGGGACAGCCATACCGGGCGGACCCATTCGTCGCGCGCGGCCAGCTCACGCACGACATCTTCGCTGCCGCGAGTGCCCCGGTCCCACACCAGGAGCACCTCGTCAACGCGGAACTGACGACCGTCGGGGGTTTCTTGGGCGGAACGGAGTTGCTCAAGCTCCTTCACCACGTCAGGCAAGGTCACGGCTCCGCTGTAGACCGGGATCACAACGCTGACCGAGTCCACGCGGTCCAATTGACGGTCGCCAGTCACGCGCTGCCTCCCCAACATACGGTTCCTGTGAAGGAACTGTACCGATGGATAACCGAGTAAGTGATGTCGATTGTGATTTTGAGCGCTGACGAGCCCGGCTCAGTCCACCCAAGCTGAGCCGGGCATTCTGCTTGGCTAATCGAGCTTCACTAGTGGCCTTGAGTTTATGCCTTGCGTGAACCTACCTGTAGGGAGCGATTGAGACGGGGGGTTGCACCAATCGAGGGGATTATGCTCCCTCCTCAGCCGGGTTGTCGACCGGTCAGCGAAGCGTCTCCGCGGTCATCCCCAGCTCGGTCGAGATCGGGTGTTTTCGACACGCCCGAGCACCTAGAGGAGGTCGTCGGCAAGACCCCACCTCGCGGCGGACCCGGACTATCCTTAACCTTTGTCCATACAGAGGCCATATAAGCGATGAGTAACCACACCTACCGCGTGATCGAGATTGTCGGAACCTCACCCGACGGGGTTGACGCGGCCATCCGCAACGGACTGGCACGAGCGGCGCAGACAATGCGCGAGGTGGACTGGTTCGAAGTTCAGTCGGTCCGTGGTCACATGGCGGACGGCGCTGTCGCACACTTCCAGGTGACCATGAAAGTCGGCTTCCGCCTGGAAGATTCGTAGCCCCGCAGCGCGTCAGCCGGTGAGCCCCCGACGGTCGTCGGAGAACGGCGCCCCGAACTCGGTCACCGGCTCGAAGCCGCGCTTGCGGGCTCGTTCGACCGCCTGGCGGATCAGATTGCCCAGCGTGGCCAGCCCGACGTGGTCCGCCACCACGAACGGCGTCAGCAGCCGGTTGTGCACGTATGCGAACGCCATTCCGGTCGCAGGGTCGGTCCAGCCGACCGAGCCGCCCAACCCCGCGTGGCCGAAGCCTGGCATCACCTTCGAGAAGGGCACGCTGTGGTAGCCGAGGTGGAATGACAATGGCACGAAGATGTTCCGGTCCCGTTGCCAGCTCGGCCGCCCGGTCAGCCCGGCGACGATCCCACGTGACAAGAACCGGGTGCCGTCGATCTCACCGCCGTTGGCGATCGCGCCGTACATCCGCGCCAGGGCGCGGGCCGTCACCACCCCGTTGGCGGCCGGCATCTCGGCGTCCAGCAGCGGGATTTCGCCTCGCACGGCAGCCACCACGCCCTTGAAGTACATGGAGCGGAATCCGCCGGACAGCTCTGCGGCGACCTTGCCCGCCGCATAGTTGAGGGCCGGATTGCCGGGGAGGTTCTGGGGCATGATGATCTCGGCGACCCGCGTCGGCGCTTCGGCGGGTGGCCGGCCCAGATGCATGCCGTCAGTGCCCAACGGCTCGGCGAGCTCCTCGCGGATCAGCGCGCGCATGCCCTTTCCGGTCACTGCCCGGGCCAGCCCCGACATCAGCCAGCCGAAGGTCAGCGCGTGGTAGGCGGGTTTGCCCAGCAGCCGTCCCGGACGTGCCGCCGCGAGTCGTTCCTCCATCACGAGGTGATCCAGCAAGTCTTCTTGTGTGGCACCTCGCAGACCCGACAGGCCGCCTTGGTGCCTCATCACCTCGCGAACGGTGAGGTCCAACTTGCCGTTGGCGCCGAACGCCGGCCAATACTCGGAGACCGGCGCGTCGTAGTCGATCAGCCCCCGGTCGGCGAGCCGGTGAATGACGGTGGCTGCCATCCCCTTGGTTGCTGAAAACACCATTGGCGCAGTGTCCGCAGTCCAAGGGAGTTTGCCTTTCCGATCCGACCAACCAGTCCATACGTCGACGACGGGTTGGCCGTCGAGGTAGACCGCCAGCGCGCCGCCGCCGAACCGGCGCCCAGGAAACATCTTCGAAAATCCGCGAACGACGCAAGCAAAGTGAGGGTCCGCCGCGCCGGACACGCGATGACCTGCGTCAAGGGCATCGCGAGAAGGGACCGCGCGGAGATCGACCCGGTTTTGTGCCTCCACATTCTCGAATTTACGTCCGACAGACACATCCCCACGAGCAAACAACGATTAAGTTACCTTTCCGTTAAACTGACGCGGCCTTCAAAATTTGCTGAGCCGCCAAAGCCGGCGTCAACTCCCCCGCCTTGACCTGCCGCTCCACGTCGGCGCGGATCTTGCGCACCTCGGGATTGGACAGCACCCGATCCAAGACCGTGTCGCGGACCATCTGCCAGGTCCAGTCCACCTGCTGGGCCCGTCTGCGCGTCTCGAACTCGCCGGCGTCGGTAAGCACCTGGCGATGCCGCTCGACGGTGTCCCACATCTCCGTCAGGCCCGTGCCCTCCATCGCGCTCATGGTAAGAACCGGTGGCAGCCATAGCGTTTCGCGCGGGTAGATCAGTCGCAGCGCCGACTTGAGCTCCCGGGCCGCTTTGCGCGCCTCGGGCAAGTGTTCCCCGTCGGCCTTGTTCACCACCACGATGTCGGCCAGCTCCAGCACACCCTTCTTGATGCCCTGCAGCTGATCGCCGGACCGCGCCAGGGTCAACAAAAGGAAGGTGTCGACCATGTTGGAGACCGCCACCTCGGACTGGCCCACCCCGACGGTTTCGATCAGGATGACGTCAAAGCCGGCCGCCTCCAACAGGATGACTGTTTCCCGGGTCGCCTTTGCCACCCCACCTAACTTTCCCGACGTCGGGGAGGGCCGGATGTAGGCGTCCGGGTGCTGCGCCAGCCGCGCCATCCGGGTTTTGTCGCCCAGGATCGACCCGCCCGTGCGGGTCGAGGACGGGTCGACGGCCAGCACCGCCACGCGGTGGCCCTGTTCGATCAGGTACATGCCGAGCGACTCGATGGTGGTCGACTTACCCACCCCAGGAACCCCGGTGATGCCCACGCGATTGGCGCTGCCCGCGTCCGGCAGCAGCTCCAGCAGCAGCTGCTGCGCCTGATCACGGTGGTCGGCACGGGTGGATTCCAACAGCGTGATGGCCCGCGGGAGCGCCGCTCGATCACCGCTGCGGATGGCTTTGGCTAAGTCTTGGGACGTCACCGGACGTTGACTCTGCGCTGAGGGTGCGGCCTTCTCGCACTTTGTCGCCGTAGCCGCATAGTCAACATCAGTCGAGCGTGTACCCCAGCCGCTCGGCGAGCTTGTTCAGCAAGCCGATGGCGGCGTCGGCGATCACCGTGCCGGGCGGGTAGATGGCGGCGGCCCCGGCTGCGTAGAGCTCATCGAAATCACCGGGTGGGATGACGCCGCCGACCACGACCATGATGTCCGGGCGGCCCACCTCAGCCAGGGCATCGCGCAGCGCCGGCACCAGCGTCAAGTGCCCGGCGGCCAGTGAGGACACCCCGACCACATGCACGTCGTTGTCGGCCGCCTGGCGGGCCACCTCGTCGGGGGTGGAGAACAGCGAACCGACGTCCACGTCGAACCCGATGTCGGCGAACGCCGTGGCGATGACCTTCTGACCACGGTCGTGTCCGTCCTGGCCCATCTTGGCCACCAGGATGCGGGGCCGGCGGCCGTCGGCTTCGGCGAACTTCTCGACTAGTTCGGTTGCGGCTGCGATGTTGGGAGCCTTTCCCACCTCGTCACGGTAGACGCCGGCGATAGTACGGATCTCGGCCTGGTGGCGCCCATACACCTTCTCCAGCGCGTCGGAGATCTCCCCCACCGTGGCCTTGTGCCGTGCGGCATCGATGGCCAGCGCCATCAGGTTGTTGCCCAGTCCGTCTTCGCCGGCACGTCCGTGGGCCGCCGCAGCTCGGCTCAGCTCGGCCAGCGCGGCATCCACGGCCGACTGGTCCCGGCTCGCCCGCAGGTCCCGCAGTTTGGCATGCTGTTCGGCGCGCACCCGGCTGTTCTCGACCTTGAGCACTTCGACTTCCTGGTCTTCTTCGACCCGGTACTTGTTGATCCCCACCACCGGCTGCTGACCGGAGTCGATGCGGGCCTGGGTACGCGCGGCCGCCTCCTCGATGCGCAGCTTGGGAATGCCGTCGTCGATGGCCGCAGCCATGCCGCCGTGCTCGGCGACCTCTTGGATGTGCGCCCGGGCCCGTTGGGCCAGTTGATAGGTCAGCCACTCCACGTAGTACGAGCCGCCCCAGGGGTCGATCGGCCGCGTGGTGCCCGACTCCTGCTGCAGTACCAGCTGGGTGTTACGGGCGATCCGGGCGGAAAAGTCGGTGGGCAACGCCAACGCCTCGTCCAGCGCGTTGGTGTGCAGTGACTGGGTGTGGCCCTGGGTCGCGGCCATCGCCTCAATACAGGTGCGGGCGACGTTGTTGAACGCGTCCTGCGCGGTCAGCGACCACCCTGAGGTCTGCGAATGTGTGCGCAGGGAAAGGGATTTGGCGCTCTTCGGGTTGAACTGCGCCACCAACTCACTCCACAGCAGCCGACCGGCACGCAGTTTGGCGACCTCCATGAAGAAATTCATGCCGATGCCCCAGAAGAAGGACAGCCGCGGCGCGAACTTGTCGATGTCCAACTCGGCGTCCAGACCGGCCTTGATGTAGTCGACGCCGTCGGCCAGCGTGTAAGCGAGCTCCAAATCCGCTGTGGCACCGGCTTCTTGGATGTGATAGCCGGAGATCGAGATGGAATTGAACTTCGGCATCTTGGCACTGGTGTAGGCAAAGATGTCGGAGATGATGCGCATCGACGGCTTGGGCGGATAGATGTAGGTGTTGCGCACCATGAACTCTTTGAGGATGTCGTTCTGGATGGTGCCTGCCAGCTTCTCCGGCGGCACACCCTGCTCCTCGGCGGCTACCACATACAGCGCCAGGATCGGCAGCACGGCACCGTTCATAGTCATCGATACCGATACGGTGGACAGGTCGATCCCATCGAACAGCTGTCGCATATCAAGGATGGAATCGATTGCCACACCAGCCATTCCGACGTCACCCTGAACGCGCGGATGGTCGGAGTCGTAGCCGCGGTGGGTGGCCAGGTCGAAGGCCACCGACAGGCCCTTCTGCCCCGCGGCCAAGTTGCGCCGGTAAAAGGCATTGGAGTCCGCGGCGGTGGAGAATCCGGCGTACTGCCGAATGGTCCACGGCTGGTTGACATACATCGTCGGGTAGGGCCCGCGCACGAACGGCGGCTCGCCCGGGAAGCTGTTCAGCGGATAGCCGTCGGCCTCGACCGCCGCGCGGTCGGCGCCGATGTAGACGGGTTTGACGTCGATGTTCTCCGGCGTCTCCCACACCAGCTGATCGGGCGTGTACCAGTGCGCCGAGGCGGCCGCGGCCACCTGCTTTTCCACCGCGGATTCGGTGGGCGGCTGCACGACACGGTCGCCGTTCAGCGGGACGTCGGCGAAGCTGCCGATCACCGGTGCGGTCGTCGTCATTTCTAGGCCCCTAACCGAGTAAGCAGATTCGAAAGCGCTTCGACCGCATTGATTTTCGCGGTCAGGTACTCGTCGGGCCGATCTGTGGCATCGCCGATGGCCTTTTCCGGTCCGGCCAGGTACAGCCGTTCGACGCCGGCGTCGCGGGCCGCTTGCACTACGGCCGCAGCCTCGTCGCCGTACCGCTTGTCCGTACCGCAGACTACCGCCACCGTCGGCGACCCCACGTCCGAAACCACTTGGGCCACCGCGTCCGCGTCGAGTGGTCCCGGGTTGATCGCCTCGATGCCGCCCGAGGCGAGCAGGTTCGCGGCGAACGTCGTGCGGATGTTGTGCTCGGCCAGTGGACCCAACGGCAGCAACAGCACCTGCGGCCGTGATCCGGTGCGAGCCAAAAAGGCGTCCGAGCGATCGCGCAGCGCTTCGAACCCGGCGGCGTAGCGCGTCAAGTTTCCGGGGATGCCGTGCGAATCAGCTTGCGGCAGTGCAGGTTCGGTCAGATTGGGAAACTCGTTGACACCGGTGATCGAGGTCCTGCGATGCGCGATGTCGTCGGTGCGGCGCGCCGCTATCTCGGCGATCTCACCTGCAATGAAGTCATGGGCGTCGACGAAACCGCCGCGCGCCTCGATCGCCTGGAAATGCCCCCAAGCCTGCTCGGCCAGCTGATCGGTGAGGTCCTCGACGAACCACGACCCGCCGGCGGGGTCAAGCACCCGTCCGACGTGTGACTCCTCCAAGAGCAGCAGCTGCGTGTTGCGCGCGATCCGGCGCGCGAAGCTTCGCGCCGTTCCGGGAAAGCCGCCGGGGATAGCCATGTCGAACGGGAAGACCAGCACCGTGTCGGCGCCCCCGACGCCGGCGCCGAACGCAGCCAGCGTGGTCCGCAACATGTTCACCCAGGGGTCGCGTTGGGTCATCATCGGCAGCGACGTCTCCGCGTGCACCACGGCGCCGCCGCTGCCCGGCTCGCCGACGACCTCGGCGACGCGCGCCCACAGTCGGCGCGCGGCCCGCATCTTGGCGATCGTCATGAACTGGTCGTCATCGGCCGCCAGCCGGAAACTGACTTGCCGCAACGCCTGGTCCACCGGGATCCCGGTTTCGGTCAGCAACCGAAGGTAGGCCACCGCGGCCGCGACGCTGGCGGCCACCTCCCAGGTCGCATTGGCGCCCAGATTGTGGAAGGCGGGGCCGTCGACGGTGATCGCCCGCACGCCGTGGTCGGCGGCCACCCGCGATGCGACAGCGACGACGTCGTCCATCGCAGGAGCGGGACGATCGCTCAGTGCGGCGGTCAGCGGGTCGGCACCCAGGTCGATCGACAGCGTTGAGCGTTGGTCGGCTTCCACCTCGGCGAGCAGCTCGAGCATGGCGTCGCACGCCGCCGAGTAGTCGGCGCCCGCGTCGAGGATCACCGGCGCCATGCTCAGGTACACACCCTCAAGCAGCGCGTCGAGCTCCTTCGGCGCCACGCCCGATTTCCCGACTCGGAGCTGCAGCGCGCTGACCCCGTCGCCGAGTGCGGCCAGCACCGCCGCGTTCGTTTCAGTGACCCCGGCTCCCGCAGACGGAAACACCTCGACGACTTTCCAGCCCGATTTGACGTCACGCAACGCAGAGATTCCTGGGCCGCCGCGCAGGTAGGGCCACTCACCGGGCAACGGCGGCTCCGGCAGCTCGTCGAGCGCGGTGTAGAGCGGCCTGATGACGAACCCGTCATAGGTCGAGGCATCCAGCAGATGCTCGGGCTCATCCCCTAACTCGGCGGGTTCCTTCCGAGCGCTCTTAGCCAGCACACCGGCGACGGCGCTGCGCCAGCGCCCGCGAACCTGTTCCAGGTCGGCGCGCTCGGGTACGTCAATGGACACCGACTGCTCCTGTTTTCGCAGCAACGGGCAGGGTTGCTTCGGGTTACTTCGAGAATGTCACTAACTAAGAAGGCTAATTGATTGCAACTCGCAATAGCGTCGAGGTGCGGCGATAGAGATGATCTTCACGCCCGCCCCGTAACCTTGGTAAGCGTTATGGCCCCCACTCCCGCAAAAACCGCCAGCACGCTGCGCAATTTTGCCGACGTGCTCGCCGCCGGTGCGCGTCAGGCGTCCCGACCGAAGTTCGTCGCAATCGTGGCCGGAATCACAGTGCTGGCCGCGGTGGCCGTGTTCGTTCCAGTGCCCACCGCGGTGCAGCTGCGGGACTGGGCCGAATCGGTAGGGCCCTGGTTCCCGTTGGCGTTTTTGCTGGCCCACATCGTCGTCACCGTGGTGCCGGTCCCCCGCACCGCGTTCACCCTGGCCGCCGGGCTGCTGTTCGGCCCGGTGCTTGGTGTCGTCATCGCGGTGGCCGCCAGCGCCGCGAGCGCGGTACTGGCCGTGCTGCTGGTGCGCGCTTTCGGGTGGCAGCTGAGCCGGCTGGTCCGGCACCGGGCGGTTGACAGGGTGGACGAGCGGCTGCGAAACCGGGGCTGGCGGGCGGTGTTGTCGCTGCGGCTGATTCCCGTCGTGCCGTTTTCCGCGCTGAACTGTGCCGCGGGCGCGTCCGCTATCGAATTGATGCCCTACACGCTGGCCACCCTGGCCGGTCTGCTTCCCGGCACCGCGGCCGTGGTCATTCTCGGTGATGCGCTTGCCGGCCATGTCAGCCCGATGCTCTACCTGGTGTCGGCGTGCACGGGGGCGCTGGGGTTAGTTGGGCTGGTCCTCGAGGTCCGGCACTACCGGCAGCACCCTACGGCACCCGGCGACGATATCGGCGTCGAACTGGCCGCACGCGCGGCTTGAGCCGCACCGCTGCTAAGCCGCGAGCGTGCGCAGAGTGCCGCGCTCACCGGCGTGTCACTGTCCAGACACGCACCCTCGCGGACAGGAGGACTAGCTGCGGCGTGGGCCCTTTGCCGTCATCAGGGCGAACGTCACCAGGAATGACGCGGCCGGGATGATGTTGACGATCTTGTCCCGCACCCGGATGTGCGCGCCGACTGCCAGGATGAAATACAGCGTCAGCATCGCCGTCGTCAGCCTCGCCAACGCGGGAAACCGGGTGACCGAGGCCAGGCCGACCGCGGCCGCGCCCTTAACCACGGGAAACACCGGCCGAATGTCCTCGGGGACCCCGAGGTCGTCCAGGATCTTCTTGATCGGCGCGACCTGCACGGCACAGGCGACCGCGTCGACGGCGTGGAAAGCGGCAAGAGCCGCATAGGTTTTCGGTGACGTCAAAGTACTCACAGCACAGATCCTATGGAGTCAACTTCGGCGGCTGCACCGGGCCGTCCAACGGCTGACGGGCTATCACCTGGGTCGCGTCCGGGGTCCTGCCGGCGGTCGGCGGCGCGATCGCGGGACTCGCGTCCGTGGCGAACCAGTCGGCGATGTCGGCGTCGTCGTCGTCCGAGGCATGCTTGGGCTGGTCGTCGACCGGGGACGGTTGGAACCGGAACACCCCGTCCTCGCCCGGCGTGCCCAGCAGCTTGCTAAACCCTTGCAGCGCCGCGCTGAAGTCGCTGGGTACCACCCACACCTTGTTGGCGTCGCCGCGCGCTATCTCCGGCAGCGTCTGCAGGTACTGGTAGGCCAGCATTTCCGGGGTGGGCCTGCCGGCCTTGATCGCGGCGAATGTCTTCTCGATGGCCTTCGCCTGCCCCTGGGCCCGCAGATAGGCCGCGGCACGCTCACCCTGGGCCCGCAGCATCCGGGATTGCCGATCGGCCTCGGCTCCCAGGATCGCGGCCTGCTTGGCGCCCTCGGCCGCCAGGATCTGGGCCTGCTTGGCGCCTTCGGCCTGGGTGATCGCGGCCTGCCGGTTACCTTCGGCGGTCAGGATCACCGCTCGCTTCTCCCGGTCGGCCTTCATCTGCTTTTCCATCGATGCCTGGATCGACGGCGGCGGGTCGATGCTGCGCAGCTCCACCCGCGCCACCCGCAGGCCCCACCGACCCGTCGCCTCGTCCAGCACGCCGCGCAACTGGGCGTTGATCTTGTCGCGGGAGGTCAGCGTCTGCTCCAGCGTCATGCCGCCGACGACGTTGCGCAGCGTGGTGGTGGTGAGCTGCTCGACGCCGACGATGTAGTTGCTGATCTCGTAGACGGCCGCCTGCGGAACGGTGACCTGAAAGTAGACCACGGTGTCAATGTTGAGCGTCAGGTTGTCCTCGGTGATGACCGGCTGCGGCGGGAACGACACCACCCGCTCGCGCAGGTCCACCCGCGCCCGGACGCGGTCGATAAACGGCACCAACAGCGTCAACTGCCCGCTGACCGTGCGGCTGTAGCGGCCCAGTCGTTCGATCACCGCGGCCTCCGCCTGCGGGATCAGTGCGACCGACTTGGCCACCACGATGATCGCGAAGATCACCAAGACGACAAAAAGCAACAGACCAGCTACGGCGCCACCTTGCATGATGCGATTCCTCCTACCTGAAGACCACCGCGGTCGCGCCGTCGATGTGCAGGACGGTGACCGATTCACCGGGTTCATAGACATCGCCGTCGTTGAGCGGGCGCGCCGTCCACACCTGGCCGTCGAGCTTCACCTCGCCCTGGTCGTGGGCAACTCGAGCCAGCACCCGTGCCTTCTTGCCCTCCAGTGCCTTGATTCCCAGCTGCGATTCCGTGGCCGGCGTCAGCCGCCGGCGCAGCGCGGGCCGAACCAGGACCACCAGCAACATCGAGACGATCACGAACACCGCGCCGTCGGCCAGGATCGGCCAACCGGTGACCCACGCGGTGCCCGACGCGGCCAGCGCACCGCCGCCAAGCATCAGCAAGAACATATCGCCAGTAAGAGCCTCCGCGGCGGCCAACGCCACCGCGAAGATTAGCCAGCTCAGCGCCACGAGCATGCGGTCAGGATACGCGTGATCGGCCTTCTGGGGGGCAAACAACTACACTGCGAGATCATGTGGTGCCCGAGTGTTTCACTGTCCCTGTGGGCCAACGCCTGGCTTGCAGGCCAGGCCGCGCCCGACGACGTCTTGGACGCGCTATCAGTCTGGGCGCCAACGCAATCGGTCACCGCATATGACGCCGTCGCGGCCGGACACACCGGGCTCCCATGGCCCGATGTCCATGACGCGGGTACGGTTTCGCTGCTCCAAACGCTGCGCGCCGCGGTTGGCCGGACCACTCCGGCGTCCCGCCAGTGCGGCTTGCGCGGCACGATCAACGTCGTGCTCCCGGTTCCAGGAGATGTGCGCGGTCTGGCCGCGGGCACGCAGTTCGAGCGCGATGCCCTGGCGGCGGGCGAGGCGGTGATCATCACCAATCCCGACGATCCCGGCACCGCGGTCGGGCTGGTCCCCGAGGTCTCCTACAGCGATCTCGACGAGGACGCAGCCACCGATGACGATCCGAATCCACCCGAATTGTATGCGCTGTCTTGGATCGTGTACTCGCTGCCGGGCGCACCGGCGTTCGAGCACCACGAGCTGGGCGATGCCGAGTACGCGCTGCGCTCGGCCGTCCGTTCGGCGGCCGACGCCCTCGGCACCCTCGGCCTGGGATCCGCCGCATCCGACATCGCCGACCCGCGTGGACTCGTCGAACAATTGCTGGAATCCGCACGGCAACACCGGATTCCCGACCACGCACCGTCGCGCGCAGTACGGGTGCTGGAGAACGCCGCACACGTCGACGCGATCATCGCGGTGAGCGCGGGACTGAGTCGACAGCCCGGACCGACCGGCCCGCAGTCATCGTCGGAAGCGTGCATCGCCAACAATGCACTACGGCCGCTCAGCGCGGTGGTGCGCTCGGCGCGGATGGCCGCGGTCAGCGCGATCCTGAACTCGGCCTGGTCCGACTAGTCCTGCGGGGACGCAGCGCAATGCGGCGGGCGGCACGGCGCGCCACTGCTGCTGGCGAGGCAGCCCGGCACCGGGTTGGGGCCGATCACTCGCGACGGCGTCCTGTCGTGGCGCAGCTCGTCGATGAGATCTGCTGCCAGCCGGGCGAATCGCGGATCGGCGTTGGGCGTGGTGGCTCGTGCGAACGCGATGCCCGCGGCTTCGGCTTGCGTGCGTAACTCGTGGTCGAGATCCCACACCACTTCGATGTGGTCGGCGACAAACCCGATGGGACAGAAAATGACGGCTTTGCTGTTAGCGGCCTCTAGCGCCTTCAGGTGGTCGGCGACATCGGGTTCCAGCCACGGAACCTGGGGCGGACCCGAACGCGACTGCCACACGACGTCGTAGTCTTTGTAGCCCGCTGCCGCGGCGACCAGGTTTGCGGCGTAATGAACTTGGCGGCTGTAGAGGTTGGGGCCGCAGCGCCGGTCCGCGGCCACCGGCACCGAATGTGCGGTGAACACCAGGCGCGCGTCGGCGGGCGCGGCGCCGGCGGCGGCCGTTACGGCCTCGGCGAACATCTCTACGAAAAGCGGATGGTCGAAGTAGGTGCGCAGCTTGGTGAGTTCAGGGGCGTCCGGCCCGGCCGCTTTTCGAGCCCGAGCGATGTCCTCGACGTACTGCGTGCAGCCGGAATAGCCACTCCACGCCGACGTGGTGAACACGACCGCACGGCGAATACCATTGTCGCGCATGGTCGTAACGGTATCTTCTACGTAGGGCTCCCAGTTGCGGTTGCCGAAATACACCGGCAGGTTCTGGGCTGCTTGCAGTTGCGCGATCAACGCGCGGTTGATCCCGTTGATCGGCGACACCCCACCGAAATGCAGGTAGTGCTCGGCCACGTCGTCGAGTCGCTCGGGCGGCACATTGCGTCCCCGGGTGACATTCTCCAGGAACGGGCGCACCTGCTCGGGCCCCTCCGGCCCACCGAAGGACAACAGCAGGACGGCGTCAAATTCCATTGCGCCCTAGAGTAATTGCGTGCTGGCGCCGCCGTCGGCGTAGACAACGGTGCCCGTGGTCGCCGGCAGCCATTCGGACAGCAGCGCGCACACCGTCTTGGCGACCGGCGTGGCATCCTTCATGTTCCATCCGATCGGCGCGCGCTGATCCCAGCCCTCCTCGAGCAGCTGGATCTGCGCACCGGCCTCGTCGCCGAGCGCACCACCGACGATCGCGCTCATCGCGAGCGTCCGGATCGGGCCTGCGGCAACAAGATTCGAACGGACGCCGTACTTGCCGGCCTCGCGCGCGACGAACCGGTTGACCGACTCCAGCGCGCTCTTGGCGACCGTCATCCAGTTGTAGGCCGGCATCGCCCGGCTGGGGTCGAAATCCATGCCCACAATCGAGCCGCCGGAATTCATCATCGGCAGCACCGCCTTGGCCAGTGAGGCATACGAGTACGCCGAGATGTGGATGCCCTTGGACACGTCTTCGTAGGGCGCGTCGAAGAACGGGTTGATGCCCATGCCGGTCTGCGGCATGAATCCGATCGAATGCACCACGCCGTCGAGCTTGTTGCCCTCGCCGATCTCGGCGGTCACCCGTTCGGCGAGGCTGCCCAGGTGCTTCTCGTCTTGCACGTCGAGCTCGATCAGGGGCGCCTTTTCCGGTAGCCGGTCGGCGATGCGCTGAATCAGGCGCAACCGGTCGAACCCGGTCAGCACCAGCTGGGCGCCCTGCTCCTGGGCCACCCGCGCAATGTGAAACGCGATCGACGCGTCGGTGATGATCCCGGTGACCAGGATCCGTTTGCCTTCGAGCAGTCCCATTTCTGTCCTCTCAGTGCCCCATACCCATGCCGCCGTCGACCGGGATCACGGCACCGGCGATATAACTCGCGTCCTCGGACGCGAGGAAGCTGACCACCCCGGCGACCTCCTCGGCGGTGCCGACCCGCTTCGCCGGAATGAACTCCAGCGCCCCCGCCTGGATCCGCTCATCCAGCGAGCGCGTCATCTCGGTGTCGATGTAGCCAGGCGCCACCACGTTCGCCGTCACCCCGGCTTTTGACAGCTCGCGGGAGATCGAACGCGCCATGCCGATCAGACCGGCCTTGGAGGCCGCGTAGTTCGACTGGTTGCCGATACCCCAACTGCCGGATACCGAGCCCACGAAGATCATCCGGCCGAACCGCTTTTTCTGCATGCTGCGCGACGCGCGCTGGGCCACCCGAAACGCCCCGGTGAGGTTGGCGTCGATGACCTTCTCGAACCGCTCCTCGGTCATCCGGATGAGGAACGCATCGGCGGAGATGCCGGCGTTGGACACCAGCACCTCGACCGCACCCTGATGCTCCTCGACCTCTTTGAAGGCGCGATCGACGGCGTCGTTGTCGGTGACGTCGCACTCGACGCCGAACAGCCCCTCGGGCGCTCCGGATCCGCGGTGTGTGACGGCGACCTTATGGCCGTCGGCGGCGAGCCGCAGCGCGATCGCCAGACCGATCCCCCGGTTTCCGCCCGTCACCAGCACTGAACGGGATACGAATGCGGGTTTGCCGCTTTTGGCGGCGAGCTCGGTGGCTCCGTCAGTCACCTGGCCAACTTATCGTCTCGGTGCGTCGGGGCCGAAACCGACTCGCTCCACTCCGCGAGCCAAACCAGGCTGCGAATTCCGGCGCGCGTTTTCGCCGTGCGGTTCGACTCGCGGGAGGTGTCGGTGTAGCGCAGCACACTTCGGCAATGACAGATCCCTTTTGGGGCAGTAAAGCCCTCGCTGCGGGCGCGTTGACGCCCTACGGGCTGCGGAGTCGGTACGTCGCACTTCACAAAGACGTGTACGTGCCACGGGATGCACAGCTGACCGCCGAGCTGCGTGCAAAAGCGCTGTGGTTGCGGTCGCGCGGCCGTGGGGTATTGGCCGGCTATTCGGCGGCCGCTCTGCACGGCGCCCAATGGATTGGCCCAGACCTTCCCGCAGCGATCATCGACACCAACAGCCGCCGAGCACCACAAATCCAAACCTGGGAGGACCGCATCAGTCCCGACGAAATTTGTGTGGTCGACGGCATGCGCGTGACTACACCGGAGCGGACCGCACTCGACCTCACCAGTCGATACCCGATAGACGCCGCCGTAGCGGCGGTTGACGCCCTCATACAGGCAACTGAGCTGAAATTGGCCGACGTCGAGCTGCTCGTCAACCGCTACGGCGGCCGCCGGGGCATCCAAATTCGCAGCCAGGTTTGGCTCGCGAAAAAGGGGCGGTTTAGGCGGGCAAGCGGCGGTTGATCAGCAACGCGGCCAGCGCGGCCAGCGCCAGCACCAACGCACCCAGCCGCAGCCAGCCCACACTCGCGTCGCCCTTGATCGTCTCGTAGCCGATCTGCTGTTGCAGCGACGCGTATACGTCTTTCAGTTCCTGCAGGTTGGAGGCGCTGTACCAGTTGCCGCCGGACAGCTCGGCGACCTTCTTCATGGTGGAGTCGTCGACCGGGACGGGCTGTCGCTGGTCGTTGATCTCGACGAAGCCGTACGGCGTGCCGAACGAAATGGTCGAGATCGGCACACCCTGATCCTTTGCGGTGCGCGCGGCAGTGAAAGCGCCCTTGGGATTGTCGGGGTTGGTCGGCATCGTCTCCTTGCCGTCAGAGAACAACACGATGCGGGCCGGGGGCGGCTTGTCGCCGCCGCCGATGACGGCCCCGACCGTGGCGATGGCCTGCAGCGCCGTGAAGATGCCTTCCCCGGTGGCGGTGCGATCGGCGAACTGCAGCTTGTCCAGCGCTACTTTGGTGGCCTCGCGGTTGGTTGTCGGCGACACCAGCACGGTCGCGGTGCCTGCGAACTCGATCAGTCCGAGGTTGATCCCTGGCGTCAGCTCGCCGGCGAACTGCTTGGCGGCCTCCTGGGCGGCGGCCATCCGGTTGGGCTGGACATCGGTGGACCGCATGGACTGCGACACGTCGATCACCAGCATCACCACCGCGCGGTTGCGCGGGATCCGTACGTCGTTCGTCGGCCCAGCCATCGCGATGGTGAACAACAGCAACGACAGCACCAACAGGATCGCCGGCACATGACGCCAGCGAGACGGCCGCTTCGTGGCGACGCTTTCCAGCAACTCCATGTTGGCGAAGCGCAGCATCCGCCGGTGGCGCGCCAGCTGCACTACGACGTACAGCGCTGCCAGCCCAGCGACGACAAGAAGGAAAAGGAAATACCAGGCGTGCGCGAAGCCGGACAGCGAGATCGGCCCCAGCAGCGGCGCGGTCATGTCCGAATCACATCCGGTCTACTGCCGCCCCGCCATGGCCCCGCGCCGGCGGGATTCAACGAAACGGACGATGTCGGCGATCCAGTCCCGGTCGGTGCGCAGCGTCATCAACGGCGCCCCGCAGCTGCGTACGGTGCGCGCCACTTCGGCACGGTGTTCCGCGGCCGCCTTCGCGAAGTCGTCACGCAGCTGCGCATCGATGGTGAATTCGCGGGTGACTCCGGATTCGGCGTCCTGCAGGATGACCTCGCCGACGTCGGGCAGCTCGACATCGCGGGGGTCGAGCACCTCGATGCCGAGCACCTCGTGTCGCGCCGAGATCGCGCGCAGCGGCCGCATCCAGTTGATCGGCCCGAGGAAGTCGCTGATGATCACGGCCATTCCTCGGCGCCGCTCCGGTCGGCGCAGCGCGTCGATGGCCGTCGCCAGATCCCCACGCACCCCGGTTGGCGCCTTAGGCATGGTGGCAATGGTGCGCAGCAGCGTCTGCTCATGCTGTCGACCCGACCGGGCCGGCACCCGCGTCGTGGTCGAGCCGTTGGCGATCAGCGCACCGATCCGGTTGCCGCCACCGCTGTTGAGGAACGTGATCGCGGCCGAGGCCGCCACCGCCAGGTCGCGTTTCTCGCAGCCGACGGTGCCGAAGTCCAGGCTGGCCGACATGTCGACCACCATCCAGGTCTCCAGCTCGCGGTCGGCGATCATCTGCCGGACGTGCGGATGGGTCGTGCGTGCGGTCACCGCCCAGTCCATCCGGCGGACGTCGTCGCCGGGCTGGTATTCGCGCGACTCCCCCGGCTCAGAGCCGGGACCCGGGATCAGCCCGAGGTGGTCGCCATGCAGCACACCGTCGAGCTTGCGTTTGACCGTGAGCTCGAGTGACTTCAGGGCCGCCGACAGCTTCGGATCGTCGATCTGCCCTCGCTGCATCGACGGGGGGTGCAGCACCCCACCCTTCGAAGCGGCTGCAGACGGGTTTGTGTCGGTCACCGACCGCTGGCCGCCCCCGCGGCCTGCATCACCGGGCCGACCGAATGGCCTTGCTGCGGAACGGCATTCACCTGGGGCAGGGCCACTGTCTGCAGCACCCGGTTGATGACGATCTCCGAGGAGATGTCGTCGGCCAACGCGTCATAGGTCAGCACCAGCCGGTGCCGCAGCACGTCGGGGATGACGTCGATGAGGTCCTGCGGGATCACATAGTCGCGACCCCGAACCAACGCCAGCGACCGCGAAGCCGCGATGATGCCCAGCGAAGCCCGCGGAGACGCGCCGAATGAGACCCAGGTCTTGACGTCGTTCATGCCGAGTTGCTCGGGGTGGCGGGTGGCAGTGACGACGCGCACTACATAGTCGACCAGCGCGTGGTGCACGAAGTTGTTGGCCGCGATGTCCTGCAGCCGCACCAAGTCACCGGTGGCGAGGATCTGTTTGGGCTCCGGTGGCTTGACACCCATCCGGTAGATGATCTCCCGCTCCTCTTCGGGCGACGGGTAACCGACGCTGATCTTGAACAGGAACCGGTCGCGCTGCGCTTCGGGCAGCGGATAGACGCCCTCATGCTCGATCGGGTTCTGCGTGGCCATCACCAGGAACGGGTTGGGCAGCGGGAATCTCTTACCACCGATGGACACCTGGCGTTCCTGCATGACCTCCAGCAGCGCCGACTGCACCTTTGCCGGGGCGCGGTTGATCTCGTCGGCGAGCAGGAAGTTAGCCACCACCGGACCGAGTTCGGTGTCGAACTCCTCTTTACCCTGCCGGTAGATGCGGGTACCGATGATGTCCGTGGGCACCAGGTCGGGGGTGAACTGGATGCGCGCGAACGTTCCGCCGACCACCTTCGCGAAGGTCTCCACGGCCAGGGTCTTCGCCACGCCCGGCACACCCTCGAGCAGCACGTGCCCCTTGGAGAGCAGACCGACCAGCATCCGCTCGACGAGTAGGTCCTGGCCGACGATGATCCGCTTGACCTCGAAGATTGCCCGCTCGAGGGTATGTACTTCGGCGGCCAGCCCATCGGCACCGCCGGAAGGCGCCTCGTGGGCCCCCGGGCTTGACTGCCCGCCCGGGCCCGAGTAACCGCCGGCCCCCGAGGGGAACCCACCTGCTGATGTCATCGACTAATACCCTTCCAGCTCAAATCGCAGCCCCAATCCGAACGACTGCTGGCACCCTAATGCCCCGGGCAGCGGCGTGCCCGCGTTCAACTATTCCAGGCCGGTCGGGTTCCGTCGACGTCGCGGTAACGCGCCCGTCAGCTCAGTAATCGATGATGCGCGTCAAGAACGGCGTCATCCCCGGCCTGCGCACCGGGCTGATGGTGACCTTGCCCGCGCTTCCCGATGCCTCCAGCATCTGGCCGTTGCCCAGGTACATGGTGACGTGCTGGCTGCCGTTCGGGCCGTAGAAGATCAGATCGCCACGCCTGGCCTGGTCCGGAGGAATGTGCTTGCCGGCGTTGTACTGGTCGCCGGAGAACCGCGGGATCAACACCCCGACACCCGAGAAGGCGTACCGCATCAGCCCGGAACAGTCGAACCCGGTGATGTTGGCGCCGTCGCCGACGCCCTTGCTGGGTCCGTCGAGCGTGCCGCCACCCCACGAATACGGCACACCCATCTGTGAGCCGGCGCGACGGATCACGTACTCGATCGCCTGTCGGCCATTGGCTCGCGAGATCCGGCTCGGGCCGGTGTTGGAGCTGTCACCGCCCAAGTTGATCCCCAGCCCGCTCAGGAATTGCTTGCCCAAATCTAGCGTGGTCTGCGTCGCCTGGGCGGTGGCCTGCAGCGACGCGTTGGCGACGGCGAGCGGGTCGCCCGGGGCGCCGGCACTGATCGCCGCCGGCAGCGTGGGATCCCACTCGCCCGGGTCAGCATTGGCTTGGGGAGCGGAGGTCGCGACAGACAACATCAACCCCGTGACCACTGCAGTCACTGAGGCCAGGTTGATCAGGCGAAAACGTATGCGGCGCATGGCTCCTCGTTCACCACTCGATGTACCGGACCACGAAGGGCGTCATGCCGCTGGTGCGCACCGGCGCGACGCGCACCTTCAAACCGATGTCGGGGGCCTCGAGCATCTGGCCGTCGCCGAGGTAGAGCGTCACGTGCTGGCTGCCGCCCGGGCCGTAGAAGATGACGTCGCCACGGCGCATCTGTGAGGACGGGATCTTGCGACCCAGGTTGTACTGCGAACCCGAGTAGTGCGGCAGCTTGATGCCGACGCCGGCGAACGAGTACAACACCAGCCCGGAACAGTCGAAGCCGGTAATGCTTGCGCCAGAGTCGATCCCATGGCTCGGACCCGCGGCGTTGCCGCCGCCCCAGGAGTAGGGCACGCCGATTTCCGACATCCCGCGGCGGATCACGTATTCGGTGGCCTGTCGGCCGTAGACCCGCGGGATCCGTCCCTGAGCTGCGCCGGCCGGGGCGTTGGTGATGCCGGTGTCGTCGGGCTTCAGGATCCCGAGCTGCTGCAGGAAGCTCTTCCCCATCTGCGCTGTGACCTGTGTCGAGGTGGCCGAGATCCCCAATACCTGGTTGAGCACCGCGATCGGGTCACCGGGCACGTTGGCGCTGGGCACCATCGGCAACGTCGGGTCCCACCCGTCCCACTTGCGGCCCCCCATGGGTCCGGCAGGCGCTCCGGGCGCTCCCGGATCCCAGCGGTCACCCGACGCCGGACCAGTCGACCAGCGCGCATCGGCGAGCTGGGCGGTCTGCAGGGCTGCCTCAGCCTGGTCCCGCTCGGCCGCCAGCCGGCCGGCCTGTTCGCGCTGCTCGTCGAACCTGCGCTTGGAGTCTGTGAGGGCAGCCACCGCGGCGTCCTGGCTGCCCTTGGCGTCGGCGGCGGCCTTGTCGGCCTTCTGCTTGGCCGCGCGCGCAGCCGACTCCTTATTCACCTGCTCGGTCCGGGCCCGCTGCAGGTTGGCCATGACTGTTTGAGAACTGGCGGTCAGGGTCTTGGCGGCGGACTCGGTGGCGATGATGTCTTCGGGGCTGCTCGCGGTCAGGTAGCTGCTCGACGGACCGTTCATGTAGGTGGCCGCCGCGAACGTGTCGAACCGGTGTTGCGCCCCGGCGATCGCCGAGTTGGCATCCTTGACCGCCTGCTGGCTGACGTCCAGATCATGTTGCGCCGTAACGGCGTTGTCCCTCGCGTTCTCAACATCGACGATGGCCTTATCGACGCTTTGCTGCTCGGTCTGGATGGCCGCGCTCAGGTCATCGAGTCGCTGGTTGGCCTTGGCGACGTTTGCGATCAGCGTGGCCATGGCATCGGTGCCGGGGTCGGCCACGGCGAGGCTCGGTGGCCACACCAGCGCGGCCACACACAAAAACGACGGAATAGCCGGCCACACAATCCTTTTGGCCGGACGCGAAGCAGAGCCTTGCCGGATCCGTCTCATTCGATTCGGGTCTCCTATGGCTCAGCACGGACGGATGGCGCCAGCCACCGATTCCACGGAAAGCGCCAAAGACAACAGCAGCATCATTTGCACCGTACGTCACACGAGTCGCAATGGAAACGTAAGTCACAAACTGCACTCTGGAAGTGCGTTTAATGTGACCGAATGGTGATGTGCCGTGTTTGCCGCGCGCGGACGCGCTTAATCGGCGCCCGACACCGACGCGCCAGGCTAGACGGCCTGGTGCGGCTCAGAGGTCGGGCCGTCGCCGGCCGGTGCCGACGTTGCTGTCCGCCTGCTGCGCGACTGCAGGAACCGCGTGCCAACCGCCGCCGCGAGCACCCCGATCAACAAAACGATGGTCAAGCCGGTCCAGGGAAACTCGGGGGTGTGGATCTCGGTCAAGAAATGCTGCGCCGAGACCACGGGGTTGCCCGTCTTGGCGATGTCCTCGCCGGCCTCCAGCGTGACGCGCGGGAAACGCGCGCTGTAGGTGCCCACGTAGCTGGGGCTCAATGTGAGGACGGTGGCGTCCGGGTAGTCGGCGCCGACCACGGTGGAGATGTCGCGCAGCGGGGTGTCGTTCGGGGGGTTGTGGTCGAGCAGCACGATCTTGAGGGTGATGCCGTCGGCGTGAGCCTGGTTGACCACGTCGAGCAACCCCGGCATGGCCGACGGTGGTGCGCTGACTCCGGTCGCTGCGACCTGAGCCTTCACCAACGTCATGTCGACGTCTTGGGGGATGTAGAGCGGCAGCGGTTGCCCGGTCATACAGGCACCGTACGCGACGTTCGCTCCCGCTCCTCTCCGCGACATATAAACCACGCACACGACATCCCGCTCACAGGGTGCGTGGTTTATATCTCGGCGGGAGCGCACCAAAGGTCTTCCACCCCACGCCGTGCCCGACAAGACTGGCAGATGCGGGTACCGCGTAATAAAGGACAAGCGTACTGTTAAAGTAACTCAGCGTTCCGCCGACACGGCCCGTCGGCGGCAGAACTTAATCCCGGGAGTTGATGTGACTAGCAAGGAATCTGTGAACTCGTTCGGAGCACGCGGCAGCCTCGAGGTCGGCGATAAGAGTTACCAGATCTACCGTCTCGACGCCGTCCCCAATACCGAGAAGCTCCCCTACAGCCTCAAAGTCCTCGCCGAGAACCTGTTGCGCAACGAGGACGGCAGCAACATCACCAAAGACCACATCGAGGCCATCGCGAACTGGGATCCCAAGGCAGAGCCCAGTATTGAGATCCAGTACACGCCCGCCCGCGTCGTGATGCAGGACTTCACCGGAGTGCCCTGCATCGTCGACTTGGCCACCATGCGTGAGGCCATCGGCGACCTCGGCGGCAACCCGGAGAAGGTCAACCCGCTCGCGCCGGCCGACCTGGTGATCGACCACTCAGTGATCGCCGACCTGTTCGGCACCGCAGACGCGTTCGAGCGCAACGTCGAGATCGAGTACGAGCGCAACGGGGAGCGCTACCAGTTCCTGCGCTGGGGGCAGGGCGCCTTCCAGGACTTCAAGGTGGTGCCGCCGGGCACCGGCATCGTGCACCAGGTCAACATTGAGTACCTGGCCAGCGTGGTGATGGAACGCGATGAGGTCGCGTACCCGGACACCTGTGTAGGCACCGACTCGCACACCACGATGGTCAACGGCCTCGGCGTCCTGGGCTGGGGTGTAGGCGGCATCGAGGCCGAGGCCGCAATGCTGGGCCAGCCGGTGTCCATGCTGATCCCGCGGGTCGTCGGCTTCAAGCTGACCGGCGAGATTCAGCCGGCCGTCACCGCCACCGACGTGGTGCTGACCGTCACCGAGATGCTGCGCAAGCACGGCGTGGTCGGCAAGTTCGTCGAGTTCTACGGCAAGGGCGTGTCGGAAGTGCCGTTGGCCAACCGCGCCACGCTGGGCAACATGAGCCCCGAATTCGGTTCCACCGCAGCCATTTTCCCGATCGACGAGGAGACCATCTCCTACCTGAAGTTCACCGGCCGGACCGACGAACAACTGGCACTGGTCGAGGCCTACGCCAAAGAGCAGGGCATGTGGCACGACCCCGAGCACGAGCCGGCGTTCTCGGAGTACCTCGAGCTCGACCTCTCTACGGTGGTGCCGTCGATCGCCGGACCCAAGCGCCCGCAGGACCGAATTCCGTTGTCGGACGCCAAGTCTACGTTCCGCAAGACCATTCCGAGTTATGTCGGAGACGACCCGGACAAGAAGGACTACTCCAAGCTGGACGAGGAGCTCGACGAGACGTTCCCGGCCAGCGACCCCGGTCAGGTGGCCAACGGACACGCCGACGACCGTGCTCCGGTGCAGTCGGCCGCCGCGCACGCGAAGGGCCGGGTGAGCAATCCGGTAGATGTGAAGTCCGACGAGCGGGGCGAGTTCGTGCTCGATCACGGCGCGGTGGTGATCGCCGCAATCACCTCGTGCACCAACACCTCCAACCCCGAGGTGATGCTGGGCGCGGCGCTGCTCGCCCGCAACGCTGTCGAGAAGGGACTGGCCTCCAAGCCGTGGGTGAAAACCACGATGGCGCCCGGCTCGCAGGTGGTCAACGACTACTACGACAAGGCCGGCCTGTGGCCGTACCTGGAAAAGCTCGGCTTCTACTTGGTCGGCTACGGGTGCACCACCTGCATCGGCAACTCTGGTCCACTGCCCGACGAGATCTCGAAAGCCATCAACGACAACGACCTTTCGGTGACAGCCGTGCTCTCCGGCAACCGGAACTTCGAAGGCCGCATCAACCCCGACGTGAAAATGAATTACCTGGCATCGCCGCCGCTCGTAGTGGCCTACGCGCTGGCCGGCAGCATGGACTTCGACTTCGAAAGCCAGCCACTGGGCACTGATAAGGAAGGCAACGACGTCTTCCTCAAGGACATCTGGCCGTCGCAGAAGGACGTCTCCGACACCATCGCGTCGGCGATCAACCAGGAGATGTTCACCAAGAACTACGCCGACGTGTTCAAGGGTGACGAGCGCTGGCGCAACCTGCCGACCCCGAGCGGCAACACCTTTGAGTGGGCCGAGGATTCGACGTACGTGCGCAAGCCCCCGTACTTCGACGGCATGTCGGCGGAACCGGAGCCAGTCAGCGACATCAGCGGCGCCCGGGTTCTGGCGCTCCTCGGAGATTCGGTCACCACCGACCACATCTCCCCCGCCAGCAGCATCAAGCCGGGCACCCCGGCGGCGCAGTACCTCGAGGAACACGGCGTGGAGCGCAAGGACTTCAACTCCTTCGGCTCGCGCCGCGGCAACCACGAGGTGATGATCCGCGGCACGTTCGCCAACATCCGGCTGCGCAACCAGTTGCTCGACGATGTCTCCGGCGGGTACACCCGGGACTTCACCAAAGATGATGCCCCGCAGGCGTTCATCTACGACGCGGCGCAAAACTACGCGGAAGAGCACATTCCGCTGGTGGTGCTGGGCGGCAAGGAGTACGGCTCGGGTTCGTCGCGGGACTGGGCTGCCAAGGGCACGTCGCTGCTGGGCGTTCGCGCCGTGATCACTGAGTCATTCGAACGGATCCACCGCTCCAACCTGATCGGCATGGGCGTCATCCCGCTGCAGTTCCCTGACGGTAAGTCCGCCAAGGACCTCGGCCTGGACGGCACCGAGGTCTTCGACATCACCGGCATCGAGGCGCTCAACGACGGCAAGACGCCGAAGACGGTGAAGGTGAAGGCCGAGAAGGATGGTGGTGATCCGATCGAGTTCGACGCGGTGGTGCGCATCGACACCCCCGGTGAAGCGGACTACTACCGCAACGGCGGCATCCTGCAATACGTGCTGCGCAACATGCTGAAGTCGGGCTAAGAGACCGCGAGCCGGCGACAGCCCTCCAGAGCCCTCCGATGCCCAAAGTTAGCGAGGACCACCTCGCGGCGCGGCGCCGTCAGATCCTCGACGGCGCCCGCCGCTGCTTCGCCGAGTACGGCTACGACAAGGCCACGGTGCGACGGCTGGAACAGGCGATCGGGATGTCGCGCGGCGCGATCTTCCACCACTACCGGGACAAGGACGCACTGTTCTTCGCCCTGGCCCACGAGGACGCCGAGCGGATGGCCGAGGTCGCGTCCCGCGAAGGCCTCATTCAGGTGATGCGCGACCTGCTCGCCGCACCCGAGGAGTTCGACTGGCTGGCCACCCGATTGGAGATCGCCCGCAAGCTGCGCAACGACCCCGCGTTCAACCGCGGCTGGTCGGAGCGCTCCGCCGAACTGGCCGCGGCGACGCAGGATCGGCTGCGCCGGCAGAAGGAGGCACACCGGGTGCGCGAAGACGTGCCCGGTGACGTGCTGCAGTGCTATCTGGAACTCGTGTTGGACGGACTGGTAGCTCGGCTGGCCTCCGGCGAGGACCCGGCGCGTCTGGCCGCGGTCCTCGACCTAGTGGAGAATTCGGTGCGCCGCAACGATTCTGGGACCCGAGCGTAACGCCACTGCGAACGAAGGGACGAGGATTCGCAGTGGCGTTACGCTAGCACCGGCGCGGGCCGGGCGCGGTGACTGGGTCCACCGCGGCTGCGCAGCGTCGTTCCCGACTCGCGCAGCAAGCTGTGAATAGATCCGTCCGAGGCGTTGCGCAGTTCGTGCGACGACTGGTCCCGCGTCGTCGTCGACTCACCCCCCGGGCAACTCACTCGCCTAGCGTAAGAATCCGATGCCGGTAGCGGGGAGCTTTTGACGAAAATGCGAGCGGCCCCATATTTTTGCTCAAGCGAGCTCGATGAGATCCCGGTACTCGTCGGACCAATAGTCCTCAGTCCCGTCGGGCAACAGCACGACGCGCTGCGGATGCAGCGCCTCGGCCGCGCCGGGGTCGTGCGTCACCAGCACCACCGCGCCCTGATAGCTGCGCAGCGCGTCGAGCACCTGCTCGCGGGAGGCGGGGTCGAGATTGTTAGTCGGTTCGTCGAGCAGCAGCACGTTGGCCGTGGACGCCACCAGGCCGGCCAGCGCGAGGCGGGTCTTCTCGCCGCCGGACAGGGTGCCCGCCAGTTGATCGAGCTGTGGCCCGCTGAACATGAATGCCCCCAGCAGGCCACGCAGTTCCTGTTCGCCGGACTCGGGCGCCGCGTGCCGGATGTTCTGCCATAGGGTCGCGTCGTTATCCAGGGTGTCGTGCTCCTGCGCGAAATAGCCGATCCGCAGACCGTGTCCGGGTTCGAGCGCTCCGGCGTCGGGTTTCTCCACGCCGGCCAGCAACCGCAGCAGCGTGGTCTTGCCGGCGCCGTTGAGCCCCAACACGACGACGCGCGAACCGCGATCGATCGCCAGATCCACGCCGGTGAACACCTCAAGCGAGCCGTAGGACCTGCTCAGCCCCTTGGCCACCAGCGGCGTGCGCCCGCATGCGGCCGGAGTAGGAAACTTGATGCGGGCCACCTTGTCGGCGACCCGTTGTTCGTCGAGCGCGGCCATCATCCGGTCGGCGCGACGCAACATATTCTGGGCCGCAACGGCTTTGGTGGCCTTGGCGCCCAGCTTGGCGGCCTGGGTGCGCAACGCGGCGGCCTTGCGTTCAGCGTTGGCGCGTTCGCGCCGGCGGCGCTGCTCGTCGGTGGCCCGGGCGTCGAGGTACTTCTGCCAGCCCATGTTGTACACGTCGACCTCGCCGCGCACGGCGTCCAGGAACCACACCCGATTGACGACGTCGGCGATGAGATCGACGTTGTGGCTGATGACGACCAGCCCACCGGTGTATGCCCGCAGGAAATCCCGCAGCCAACCAAGCGAATCCGCGTCGAGGTGATTGGTCGGCTCGTCGAGCAGCAGCGTGGTTCCCGAGCCCGCGCCGGTGTCTGACGCGGCGAACAAGATGCGCGACAGCTCCACTCGACGGCGCTGGCCCCCGGACAGCGTGCGCAGCTGCTGCGTCAGGACCCGGTCGGGCAGGCCGAGGCTTGCGCAGATCCGGCCGGCTTCGCTCTCGGCGCCGTAGCCGCCCAGCGCGACGAACCGCTCCTCGAGCTGGCCGTAGCGGCGGATCGCGCGGTCGCGGGCGTCGTCGTCGGCGACCTCGGCCATCAACGCCTGCTGCTTTTCCAGATCCGTGAGCAGCACGTCCAAACCGCGGGCCGACAGCACCCGGTCGCGGGCCAGCACGTCGAGATCGCCCTCTTTGGGATCCTGTGGCAGGTAACCGATTTCGCCGGCCCGGGTGATCGATCCGGCGTAAGGTTCGGTTTCGCCGGCCAGAATGCGCAGGGTAGTGGTTTTGCCGGCGCCGTTACGGCCGACCAGCCCGATGCGGTCGCCGGGCTGCACCCGCAGGTCCGGGCCGTCGGGCGAGAGCAGGATGCGTGCACCAGCGCGGACCTCTAGGTCCGTGGCGGTAATCACGATCAAGCTCCTTCGAGAGATAAAGCAGATTAGGCGGCTTATTTGTCGTCGGTGAACACGGCTGGCCGCCGTTCGGCACGTGCAGCAACCGCTTCTTCGAAGTTGGCGGTGAGCAGCCGGACGAAAAGCTGCCCCAAGCCTTCGGCTTGCATATGCGCTTCTAGACTACCGGCGTCGAGCCCGCTCCACAGTGTGCGCTTGGTCAACTCGGCTCCCGGTCGGGAGAACGCCGCGATCCGCGCGGCGATGGCGTAGCAGGTGTCCAGCAGCTGCTCCTCGGGCACCTGGCAGGACACCAGGCCGATCCGCTCGGCTTCCTCGGCGCTGACGTCGCGGCCAGTCAACATGATTTCGAACGCGCGCGAGGACCCGATGGCCCTGGGCAGCAGGTAACTGAGCCCCAGCTCGCTGGCCGTCAGTCCGTTGTTGATGCCCGCGGCGCGGAAGTAGGCGCTGGTGGAGGCCACCCTGATGTCGGCGGCCAGCGCCAGACACAGCCCTCCCCCGATCGCCGGGCCGTTGACGGCGGCGATCACCGGTTGGTGCAGCTTGCGCAGCGCCAGGATGACCTGGTCGAGCACCTCCATGGAGCGCAGCGCGTAGGTCGGGCGGGTCAGCCCGTCGACGTGGGGCACCGAGCCCGCCGACTTGTGGTCGGCCCCGGACGAGAACCCTTTGCCGGCGCCGGTCAGCACCACCACGCGCACGGAATTGTCGTGGGTGACCTGCTCAAGGGCCTCTTTGAGCGGCACCATGACGTCGAACGCCATCGAGTTCATCCGCTCGGGCCGGTTGAGGGTGATCAGCGCGACGCCAGGTCGCGGGTGTGCAACGAGGACCAAACTCACCTTAGAAAGGTAGCGTGTCCCGTCTGCTGGGCTGAACTTTCTTGGGTCAGACGTCGTTGGGCTCGGCCGCAGCTTCAGCGGCTTCGACGTCGAACGCCTTGACCTGCTGCAGCAGGTCCTCCAAGGCGGCGGCCGGCAGCGCGCCGGGCTGGTTGAACAGCAGTTTGCCCTTCTTGAAGGCCATGAGCGTGGGGATGGAGCGGATCTCGGCGGCCGCGGCGAGTTGCTGCTCGGCTTCGGTGTCGACCTTGGCGAACACCACGTCGGGGTGTTTCTCCGATGCCGCCTGGAATGTCGGCGCAAACGCCCGACAAGGGCCGCACCAGGACGCCCAAAAGTCGACGAGCACGATGTCGTGGGCGTTGATGGTGTCGTTGAACTGCTCAGCAGTGAGGTCTCTGGTGGTCACGTCACAGCTAACGAAGCGTGCCGGTGCCTTGTTCCCGCGGTCCGCCGGGACCGATTGGTCAGCGAGCGCATGCCGTTGAGCGCCACGATCACCGGGGATCCCTCGTGACCTGCCACTCCCAGCGGCAACGGCAGGTGCCCGAACAGATCCCACAGCACCAGGACGGTGATGAAGGCGGCCGCGATGGCGAGGTTGGTGATCACCACCCGACGGGCTTGTCGGGCCAACCCGATGAGGGCGGGAGTGTGTGGAGTTCGTCGCGGACGGTGACGCCGTCGGCGGGAACCCGCTCGCCGGGCCGCACCACCACCCGGTCCCCCACGGCGAGTTCGGCGGCCGGCACCGGCCGCTCACGGCCGTCGGCGTCAACCACCATGGCCTGATCCGGGGCGAGGTCGAGCAGGCCCTTGACCGAATCGGCGGTGTGTTTGGTGGCGACGTCGTCCAGCGCGCCGGAAGTGGCGAAGATCACGATCAACAGGGCACCGTCGAAGATCTGCCCGATTGCGACCGCCCCGACAATCATCAGCAGGTCGACGTCAAGGGCCCTGTTGCGCAACGCTTTTGCAGCAGACCACGCTGATCCCCAGCCGCCAGTGAGGTAGCAGGCCAGTGGCTCACCGCAGGTTACGGTTGCGTACGTTTGCACGCTCGGAGACACTGCGTCCGTGGGCCACTACATCGCCAACGTCCGCGACCTCGAGTTCAACCTGTTCGAGGTCCTTGACATCGGGGCCGTCCTGGGCACCGGAAGCTACAGCGATCTCGACGTCGACACCGCCAAAACCATATTGGCCGAAGCCGCCCGCCTGGCCGAGGGACCGATCGCCGACACCTTCGCCTACGCCGACCGCAACCCACCGGTATTCGACCCCAACACGCACAGCATCAGCGTGGCGCCGGAGTTGGCCAAGACGGTGCACACGATCAAAGAAGCCGGGTGGTGGCGGCTGGGCTTGGCCGAAGAGATCGGTGGCATGCCCGCACCGCCCCCGCTGGTCTGGGCGGTCACCGAAATGATGTTCTGCGCCAACTCCTCCGCGAGCTTCTTTTGCCTGGGCACCTTCATGGCGCAGGCCCTTTACACCGAGGGCACCGAACAGCAGCGGAGGTGGGCGGCCGAAGGCGTCGAGCGCGGCTGGGCGGCCACCATGGTGCTCACCGAACCCGACGCGGGCTCCGATGTGGGTGCGGCCCGCGCCAAAGCCTTCGAACAACCCGACGGCACCTGGCACATCGAGGGCGTGAAGCGGTTCATCTCCGGTGGCGACGTAGGCGATACCGCCGAGAACGTCTACCACCTCGTGCTGGCCCGGCCCGAAGGAGCCGGTCCGGGCACCAAGGGGTTGAGCTTGTTCTACGTGCCCAACTACCTTTTCGACCCCGACACATTCGAACTCGGCTCCCGCAATGGAGTTTTCACCACCGGCGTGGAACACAAGATGGGTATCAAGTCCTCGCCGACGTGCGAATTGACCTTCGGCGCCACCGATGTGCCCGCCGTTGGCTACCTGGTCGGCGACGTGCACAACGGGATCGCGCAGATGTTCACCATCATCGAGCACGCCCGCATGACGATCGGCGTCAAGGCCGCCGGCACGCTGTCCACGGGCTACCTGAACGCTCTTGCCTTCGCAAAGGAGCGTGTACAGGGTGCGGATCTGACCCAGATGACCGACAAGACGGCGCCGCGGGTCACGATCATGCACCACCCCGATGTGCGTCGCAGCCTGATGACGCAGAAGGCCTACGCCGAGGGCCTGCGCGCCCTGTACATGTATGCCGCCGCACACCAGGATGACGATGTCGCACAGCGAGTTTCGGGCGCCGACCACGACATGACACACCGCGTCGACGACCTGCTATTGCCCATCGTCAAGGGTGTGAGTTCGGAACGGGCCTACGAAGTCCTCACCGAATCGCTACAGACACTGGGCGGTTCGGGCTTTCTGATGGACTATCCGCTCGAGCAGTACGTCCGCGACGCCAAGATCGATTCGCTCTACGAGGGCACCACGGCCATCCAGGCGCTCGACTTCTTCTTCCGGAAGATCATGCGCGATCACGGCCAGTCGCTGGAGCACGTGACGGCTCAGATCACCAAGACCATTGAAAACATTGATGAGTCGCTCAAATCGGAGGCCGAGCTGCTGCAGACCGCGCTCGAAGACGTCACGGCGATGACGACCGCGCTGACCGGATACCTGATGTCCGCCGCGCAACAACCCGCGGACATTTACAAGGTCGGGCTAGGGTCGGTGCGCTATCTGCTGGCCGTCGGCGACCTGTTGATCGGGTGGCGGCTGCTGGTGCAGGCCGACATCGCCCGGGCGGCGCTTGCCGGCTCGCCATCGAAAAGCGACGAACCGTTCTATCGGGGCAAGATCGCGACCGCGTCGTTCTTCGCCAAGAACATGCTGCCGCGGCTGGGCGGAATACGCACCGTCATCGAGTCCATCGACGACGACATCATGCGGCTGCCCGAATCCGCGTTCTGAATACACATATTCCGCACAGCTTCATCGGGTACACCCGTTCGTTGGGACCACCCACGATTGGAGAAACGGTGAAATCTGCCAGCCTGCCTACATCTCGGCTCGCCCGATTCGCGATCCTGACGGCAACCGGAGTGACGGCACTGTCTCTCGCGGCGTGCGGTTCGTCGAACACATCAAGCCCGACAACATCACACAGCACACCCAGCACTGCGGCGGCCGCCCCGACGACCACGTCGGCCCCGTCGCCAGGGCCGGCGACGCCGAACGGCGAGGCGCGAGTCAGCGGACTGATCACCTCGGTGGCCGGTAACGCGGTTCAGGTGACCCAGGGCGAATCCGACAAGGGCAATGCCACAGTCGATTTCAGCGGGTCAACCAAGGTCACTGAAACCGGCCCCGCCGGGCTGACTGACGTCACCGCGGGCAGCTGCGTCTCCATCCGGTCGCAGGAGGGAGGCCAAGGCGGCCAACCCGTCACCGCGGTATCCGTGCGCGTCAGCCCCGCCGTGGACGGGAAATGCCCGCAGGCCAACGAGTCTGGGAAGCGGTCGGCGGTCCAAGGCTCCGTCGCTTCCGTCGCGGGCAACACCATCAACGTCACGAGCACCGACGCCAGCGGCAACGCCACCCAGACGGCCGTGACGGTGGGCGATAAGACCAAGTACCGCAAGCAAACCGCCGCCGATACTCAGGCGATCAGCGCGGGCAAATGCTTGACGGCCAAGGGGACCCAGGACAGTGGCGGCGCGCTGCAGGCCACGACGATCGATCTGCGACCGGCCCACGACGGCAAATGCGCAGGTGAAGTCGGGCACCACGGTCACGGAGGGTGACATCTGCGCCCGAGTGGGTACTCGCTTAGGCGAAACCGCACGATCGGAGAAGCCTCAATGCCTGCCGCCTACGGCACACCGGTGAAGCCTCGGCTGATCCGACTCGCAATCCTGGCTTGCGTCATCGCGCTCATCTTCCTGGGTGTCGCGATGTGCGGCCCCGGGCACGACTCGTCGAGCAGCAACACCAACGGCGGAAAGCCCACCGTGTCAGCCATCCCGCCGAAATCGGCGCCCAGCGCAGCACCGGCACCGGCACCGCCCCCACCGGAGGCGAAGGACTACGTCGAAGGTCTGGTCGAGTCGGTGTCGGGCAATGCGATCCAGCTCAGGACACGAACCGGGTCGGCGTCGGTGGATTTCTCACCCGCGACACGGGTCGTCGAGCAGACCCCGGCTCAGCTGACCGATGTCACCCCCGGCAGTTGCATCAATGTGCGTGCTACTCCGCAGAGCGCCCTTCCCCCCGCCGCGATCACCGCGCAGTCCGTGACGATCACGCCGGCCATCGACGGGAAATGTCCGCCGCCGGCCGGTTTCTACGGGACGGTGACGTCCGTCTCAGGAAGCACCATTGCCGTCAACGGTCTCGGTCCCGCGCCCACCAATGTGACGGTGACCCACTCGACCACCTACAACAAGCAGACGCCTTCCAGCCCGGAAGCGATCGAGAACGGTAAGTGTATGGGCGCCCAGGGAACTAACAGCGCCGGCGCGTTGCAAGCGGTGACAATCGCCCTGCAAGGGTGTCCGCCGATGGGACGCCCACATCACCATCTGCCCCAGCTCCCCATCCACCTGCCGTTCCACCATCACTAGGCAGCGACTGGAAGCCGCATTCAGACCGTAAAGCCGAGCGCGCGCAGTTGTTCGCGGCCGTCTTCGGTGATCTTGTCCGGGCCCCACGGCGGGTTCCAGACCCAGTTGATTCGCAGATCGTTGACCAACCCGGTACCGACCAGCGCGCTGCGCGACTGATCCTCGATGACATCGGTCAGCGGGCAGGCAGCCGAGGTCAGCGTCATGTCGAGCAAGGCGACGGTTCCGTCGTCTCCCTTTTCCACGTTGAGGCCATAGACCAGTCCCAGATCGACGACATTGATTCCCAGTTCCGGGTCGACGACGTCGCGCATGGCCTCTTCGAGATCGAAGAGCAATTCGTCATCCGGTGCGCTGGTTTCACTCATTCCCTATCCTCCTCGAACGCGTGGCTGGCTTTAACCAGCGCATCCTTAAAAGCCATCCAACCCAGCAGCGCGCATTTCACCCGCGCCGGGTATTTTGCCACTCCGGCAAAAGCGACTCCGTCGCCCAAGACGTCCTCGTCACCTTCGACGTTTCCGCGTGACGACACCATTTCCGTGAACGCGGTGATGGTCTTTATTGCTTGGCCGACGCTCTGCCCGATCACCTGTTGAGTGAGCACTGACGTGGACGCCTGGCTGATCGAACAGCCCTGCCCGTCATAGGAGATATCGGTGACCGTCTCGCCGTCGTCGGACAGCGCGACCCGCAGCGTGACCTCGTCGCCGCACACCGGGTTGACGTGAAATACCTGTGCGCCGAACGGCTCCCGCAAGCCGCGGTGCTGAGGATGTTTGTAGTGATCGAGGATCACATCCTGATAAATCTGTTCCAGCCGCAACGTCATTCTCTCCCAAAGAAATCCAGTGCCCGTTTGACGCCGGCCACCAGGCGGTCGACCTCGTCGAGGGTGTTGTACACCGCGAACGACGCCCGCGCCGTGGCCGCCAGCCCGAACCTGCGATGCAGCGGCAGCGCGCAGTGATGCCCGACGCGCACCGCGACGCCGTCGTCGTCGAGAACCTGCCCGACGTCGTGCGCGTGCACGCCGTCGACGACGAACGCCACCGGGGATCCGCGGTCATGCATCGACGTGGGCCCGATGATGCGGACGCCGTCGACGCCGGACAGGCCATCGATGGCCGCCGCGACCAGTTCGCGTTCGTGCGCCTCGACCGCGTCCATGCCGAGGGCGTCGAGATAGCGTGCGGCCGCGGCCAATCCGATGACCTGAGACGTCATCGGGGTGCCGGCCTCGAAGCGCTGCGGCGCCGGGGCGTAGGTGGTGGCCTCCATGCTGACCGTCTCGATCATCGACCCGCCGGTGAGAAAAGGCGGCAGAGAGTTGAGCAACTCGCCTCGGCCATACAGCACACCAACACCGTTGGGGCCCAGCATTTTATGTCCGGAGAAGGCGGCGAAGTCGACGTCGAGGGTGTGCAGGTCGACGGGCTGGTGCGGCACCGACTGGCAGGCGTCCAGCACGGTCAGCGCACCGACTGCCCGGGCCGCAGAGACCAGCTCGGCCACCGGTGCCAGCGCACCGGTCACATTGGAATGATGGCTAAACGTCACAACTTTGACGCGTTCGTCGAGTTGCAACGAGTCCAGGTCGATGCGACCGTCTTCGGTGACCCCGTACCAACTGAGCGTGGCGCCGGTGCGGCGGGCCAGCTCCTGCCACGGGATCAGGTTGGCGTGATGTTCGAGTTCGGTGGTGACGATGACGTCACCCGGGCCGACCGCGCGGTCGAATCGCTTGTCCCCCAGCACATAGGACACCAGGTTGAGCGACTCGGTGGCGTTCTTGGTGAACACCAGTTCGTCGGGATCGGCACCGACGAACGCCGCAATGTCGGCGCGGCCCTGTTCGTAGGCGTCGGTGGCCTCTTCCATCAGCTGATGCGCGCCGCGGTGAACACCGCCGTTGGAGGTCAACAGGAACTCGCGCTCTGCGTCGAGTACCTGCAGCGGTCGCTGCGACGTCGCGCCGGAATCCAGGTACGCCAACTGATTTCCACCGCGCATCACACGCTTGAGAATGGGGAAGTCAGCGCGGATCGCCGCGAGGTCCAAGCCCGGCGACTGACTTGAAAAGATGGCCATGTCTAGGCCCCCGCGGCCGCCGCTTGGGAAAAGCGCACGTAGCCGTTCTGCTCGAGTTCGTCGGCCAGCTCCGAGCCACCGGACTCGGCGATGCGGCCGCCGACGAACACGTGCACGTATTCCGGGTGGATGTAGCGCAGGATGCGGGTGTAGTGGGTGATCAGCAGGACGCCACCGTGCTCGGCCTCGGCATACCGGTTCACGCCCTCGCTGACCACACGCAACGCGTCGACGTCCAACCCGGAGTCGGTCTCGTCCAGGATCGCGATCTTGGGCTTGAGCAGCTCGAGCTGCAGGATCTCGTGGCGCTTCTTCTCGCCACCGGAGAATCCCTCGTTGACGTTGCGCTCGGCAAAGACCGGGTCAATTTCCAGCGAGCCCATCGCGGCCTTGACTTCCTTGACCCAGTGCCGCAGCTTCGGCGCCTCGCCACGCACGGCGGTTGCCGCCGAGCGGAGGAAGTTCGACACCGAGACGCCGGGCACCTCGACGGGATATTGCATGGCCAGAAAGATGCCGGCCCGTGCGCGCTCGTCGACACTCATCTCCAGCACGTTCTGGCCATCCAGCGTGATGGATCCCGAAGTCACCCGATACTTGGGGTGGCCCGCGATGGCGTAGGACAGCGTGGACTTGCCGGAGCCGTTGGGCCCCATCAACGCATGCGTCTCACCGGATTTCACGGTCAGATCGACGCCGTTGAGGATCGGGATCTCGGCGGCTTCAGGGGTTTCGACGCTAACGTGCAGGTCTTTGATTTCTAGAATGGTCATGAAGTTGTTGCTCTCGATTCGGTGATGGCCAGTTCGTGTTCGATGGCCGCGGTCAGGCGTTCCCGTATCTCGGGCACCGCGATCTTGGAGATGATTTCGCCGAAGAAGCCGCGGATAACCAGCCTGCGAGCCTGCTCTTCCGGGATGCCGCGGGAGCGCAGGTAGAACAGCTGTTCGTCGTCGAAACGCCCAGTGGCGCTAGCGTGTCCGGCGCCGACGATCTCGCCGGTCTCGATCTCCAGGTTGGGCACCGAGTCGGCGCGCGCGCCGTCGGTCAGCACCAGATTGCGGTTTACCTCGAAGGTGTCGGTCCCGGTGGCTTCGGCGCGGATCAGCACATCGCCCACCCAGACGGTGTGCGCGTCCGGCAGCGCCGACTCCGGATCCCCTTGCAGCGCACCCTTGTAGAGCGCGTTGGATTTGCAGTTGGGCTGGGCATGGTCCACCAGTAGCCGCGATTCGAGGTGCTGGCCGTCATCGGCGAAATACAGGCCCAACAACTCGGCGTCCCCGCCAGGTCCGGTGAACCGGACATTGGCCGACATCCGCACCACCTCGCCACCCAGCGTGACGGTGACGTGCCGCAGCACCGCGTCCTTGCCCAGCCGGGCATGGTGCGCGCTGACGTGTACCACGTCGTCGGCCCAGTCGGCGATCCACACGACCGTGAGCCGGGCGGCGTCATCGACGACGAATTCGACGTTGTCGGCGTAGGTTCCACTTCCCCGGTGGTCGATGACGACGACGGCCTCACTCAGCTCGCAGACCCGGATCTGCAAGTGCCCGTAGGCCACCGCACCGTCGCCGGGTCCGGTGACGGTGATGTTGACCGGATCGGCGACCTGCGTGTCACGCCCGACCGTGACCAGCGTCGCGGAGTTGAACGACGAAAACGCTTGGGCCGCGACCCGATCGGCGGGCACGCCGCCCTGGCCCAGTCGCTCGTCGCCGCGGCGCAAGGTTTCGGTGTGCACACCGGGCTGCTCGCTCACGACGACCGTGGCGCTGCCGGTGGCGGGCGCCGAGCCGTCGTGAAGGCCGCGCAAGCGTTTCAGCGGGGTGAATCGCCAGATCTCGTCGCGGCCGTGCGGGACTTCGAACGCGTCAACATCAAAGGAGGAGAACAGCTCGCCCTTATTCAGGGCGGCTTTCAGTGCGGCAGCGGTCATCCGACCGCACCCTCCATCTGCAGCTCGATCAGCCGGTTGAGCTCCAGCGCGTACTCCATGGGTAGTTCCTTGGCGATCGGCTCGACGAAGCCGCGTACCACCATCGCCATCGCCTCGTCCTCGGTCAGCCCGCGGCTCATCAGGTAGAACAACTGGTTCTCGCTGACCTTGGACACGGTCGCCTCGTGGCCCATCGTGACGTCGTCCTCGCGGATGTCGACGTACGGGTAGGTGTCGCTGCGGCTGATCGTATCGACCAGCAGCGCATCGCATTTCACGCTCGATCGCGACCCGTGCGCGCCCTTGTTCACCTGAACCAGGCCGCGGTAGGAGGTGCGACCACCGCCGCGCGCCACCGACTTGGACACGATGTTGCTCGACGTGTTCGGCGCCAGGTGCAGCATCTTGGCGCCGGTGTCCTGGTGCTGGTCCTCGCCGGCGAAAGCCACCGACAGCACCTCACCCTTGGCATGCTCGCCGGTCATCCAGACCGCTGGGTACTTCATGGTCACCTTGGACCCGATGTTGCCGTCAACCCATTCCATGGTGGCCCCGGCCTCGGCCCGGGCGCGCTTGGTGACCAGGTTGTAGACGTTGTTCGACCAGTTCTGGATCGTGGTGTAACGGCAACGGCCACCGGGCTTTACGATGATCTCGACCACCGCCGAGTGCAGCGAGTCCGACTTGTAGATGGGTGCGGTACAGCCCTCGATGTAGTGGACATAGGCATCCTCGTCGATGATGATCAGCGTCCGCTCGAACTGGCCCATGTTCTCGGTGTTGATCCGGAAATACGCCTGCAGCGGGATGTCGACGCGCACGCCCGGCGGAACATAGATGAAGCTACCGCCGGACCAGACCGCGGTGTTGAGTGCCGAGAACTTGTTGTCCCCGGCCGGGATCACGGTGCCGAAGTACTGCTGGAAGATCTCGGGGTGCTCGCGCAGCGCCGTGTCGGTGTCCAGAAAGATGACGCCTTGGGCCTCCAGATCCTCGCGGATCGAGTGGTAGACCACCTCCGACTCGTACTGCGCGGCGACACCAGACACCAGTCGCTGCTTCTCAGCCTCCGGGATGCCCAGCTTGTCGTAGGTGTTCTTGATGTCCGCGGGCAGATCGTCCCAGGTCGCGGCCTGCTTCTCGCTGGAGCGCACGAAGTATTTGATGTTGTCGAAGTGGATGCCCTCGAGGTTGGAGCCCCAGTTCGGCATGGGCTTGCGCTCGAAGATCCGCAGCGCCTTGAGCCGCGTCTGCAGCATCCATTCGGGCTCGTTCTTCTTCGCCGAGATGTCGCGGACCACCGCCTCGGACAGTCCGCGCTGCGCGCTGGCGCCCGCGATATCGGAGTCGGCCCAGCCGTAGCCGTACCGGCCCAGAGAGGCGATCGCCTCTTCCTGGGTCAACGGCTCGACGGGCTCGATCAGGGCCTTGCTGGCCTCGAGTGTCATAGGGACGCTCCTTCGGTGCTGGTGGTGGCTGGGCGCGGGCTGGGCGCCTTAATCGATATCTGTGTCAGTGGTACGTGGGTGGTGCAAGCGCAATCGCCGTTGACAATCGTCGCCAACCGCTGCACGTGGGTTCCAAGCACCTCGGCCATGGCCTGCTGCTCGGCTTCGCACAACTCTGGGAATTCTTCGGCGACATGCGACACCGGGCAGTGGTGCTGGCAGATCTGTACGCCGTGGATGGGTCCGCCCACCCGGGTGGTGGTCGCGACGTAACCGGCGTTGGTCAGCGCGCTGGCGACGCGCTCGGCGGCCGCTTCGACATCGGCGTCCTCGGCGCTGTCGGCCGCCTCGACGCCGCCCAGGATCGAGTCGACGCGCCTGCGGGCGAACGCCTGAACCGCTTCCTCACCGCCGATTTCGCGCAGCTGCCGCATGGCCGCGGCAGCCAGGTCGTCGTAGGCGTGGTCGAGCTTGGCGCGGCCGGCAGCGGTCAGCCGGAACCGCTTCGCGGGCCGGCCCCGGCCGGCCTGCTGCCAGGACGCGGCTGCCAAGGCTTCCGCGTCGCCCGCCTCGATCAGCGCGTCGAGGTGACGCCGTACACCCGCGGGCGTCAGGTGGAGCTGGTCGCCGATCTCAGCGGCGGTGATCGATCCCGACTGCAGCAGCAGGCGGACGATGGCCTGACGGGTGTGACCGTCGGGGACACCGGCGCCAAGAACGGCCGCAGGAGTTGCAGGGATTTTCACAACACCAGTGTGACGCAATTCCCGCGATCGGTCTACCAAGGGTGTCCTGAGCGCGGGTTGCGCTGGTCACACCGGCAGCCATCCGTGACGTGCCGCTACGCTGCTCTGATGGCTGTGACGGCAACGCGCCACCACACGCTGAGCTCGTCGATCGCCAGCTTGCACGGCGATGAGCAGGCGGTGGGCTCGCCGCTCAACGCTGCCGAGCGCAGCGCGCTGCAGCGCACCCGGCTATTCGGCGCCACCGGCACCGTCCTGATGGGGATCGGTGCCCTGGGGGCCGGCGCCAGGCCCGTCGTGCAGGACCCCACGTTCGGGGTCCGGCTGCTCAATTTGCCGTCCCGGATCCAGACGGTGTCGTTGACGATGACGACGACCGGGGCGGTCATGATGGCACTGGCCTGGTTGATGCTGGGCCGATTCGCGATGGGCAAGAGGCGGATGTCGCGCGGTGATCTGGACCGCACCCTGTTGTTGTGGACGCTGCCGCTGCTGATCGCCCCACCCATGTACAGCAAGGACGTTTACTCCTACCTGGCCCAGAGCCAGATCTCGCTGCAGGGACTGGACCCCTACAAGGTAGGGCCGGCCTCCGGACTGGGGCTGGGCCACGTGTTCACGCTTTCGGTTCCCAGCCTGTGGCGCGAGACCCCGGCGCCCTACGGCCCGCTGTTCTTGTGGATCGGGCGCGGGATCTCGGCGCTGACCGGCCAAAACATCGTCGCCGCCGTGCTCTGTCACCGACTGGTGGTGTTAATCGGGGTCGGCCTGATCGTGTGGGCGGTTCCACGGCTGGCCCGACGCTGCGGCGTGGCCGAGGTCAGCGCGCTGTGGCTGGGCGCGGCCAATCCGCTGCTCATCATGCATCTGGTCGCCGGCATCCACAACGAGGCGCTGATGCTCGGACTGATGTTGAGCGGTGCCGAATTCGCGCTGCGCGGTATTGATTCACCACAGCTGTGGCCTTCAACATGGCGGTCGTGGCGCCGGATCGGCTCGGACTGGGAACCGTTCGGCATGCTGTTGGCCGGTACGATCCTGATCATCCTGTCTTCGCAGGTCAAGCTGCCGTCACTGCTGGCGCTGGGGTTCGTCGGGATGGCGCTGGCTTACCGCAGCGGCGGTACCGTGCGCGCGCTGTTCCTGGTCGCCGGCGGGATGACGGCGTTGTCGCTGGCAGTGATGGCTCTTGTCGGCTGGGCCAGCGGATGCGGATTCGGCTGGATCTACACACTGGGCACCGCCAACGTGGTGCGCAGCTGGATGTCGCCGCCGACGCTGCTGGCTCTGGGCACCGGCCAGGTGGGCATCCTGCTGGGCCTGGGCGATCACACCACCGCGGTGTTATCGCTGACCCGTGGCATGGGCGTGCTGATCATCATGGTGATGGTCGTCTGGCTGCTGCTGGCCGTGTTCCGGGGCCGACTGCACCCGATCGGCGGTCTGGGCGTCGCGCTGGGCATCTGCGTGCTGCTCTTCCCCGTCGTGCAGCCATGGTATTTGTTGTGGGCGGTCATCCCGCTGGCCTGCTGGGCGACCCGAACCGGGTTCCGGGAGACGGCGATCATCGTCACTCTCGTGGTGGGCATCTTCGGCCCGACAGCCAACGGAGACCGTTTCGCGCTGTTCCAGATCGTGGATGCCACCGTGGCCAGCACCATCATCGTGGTGATGCTCATTGCGGTGACCTACAACCACCTGCCGTGGCGGCGACTGCCCAGTGAAGCCCACGTCACCACCGCGGAGCCGGTGCCGCCGCCTCGGGCGGCCACTCCCGATGCCACCCCTGATGCCACCCCTGATCCGACAGGCGACTCCCGACGCCTACGCTGATTCGACGTGAGCCGCGCCGACGACAATGCAGCGCGAAGCGATCAGGAGCGGCGCTCGTGAGTTCGGCCTCCACAGTCCCCCCAGTACGGCTGCGCGGGGTGTGCAAGCAGTACGGGTCCATTACGGCCGTCTCGAACTTCGATCTCGAGGTACATAGGGCTGAAGTGTTGGCCCTGCTGGGACCCAACGGCGCCGGAAAGACCACGACGGTCGAGATGTGCGAGGGGTTTGTCCGCCCGGACGCCGGCACCATCGAGGTGCTGGGGTTGGACCCGATCAGCGACAACGCGCGACTGCGCCCGCGCATCGGGGTGATGTTGCAGGGCGGGGGCGGCTACCCCGCGGCGCGCGCCGGCGAAATGCTGAACCTGGTGGCGTCCTATGCCGCCGATCCGCTGGACCCGCAGTGGCTGTTGGACACCCTGGGCCTCACCGAGGCCGCGCGCACGACCTATCGCCGGCTCTCCGGCGGTCAACAGCAACGCCTTGCGCTGGCCTGCGCGCTGGTTGGGCGTCCGGAGCTGGTGTTCCTCGACGAGCCCACCGCGGGCATGGACGCCCATGCCCGGCTGCTGGTGTGGGAGTTGATCGACGCGCTACGCCGCGACGGTGTGACGGTGGTGCTGACCACCCACCAACTCAAGGAGGCCGAGGAACTCGCTGACCGACTGGTCATCATCGACCAGGGCGCCACGGTGGCCGCGGGCACGCCCACAGAGTTGACGCGCGCCGGCGCCAAAGACCAGCTGCGGTTCACCGCGCCGCCGCGACTGGACCTGTCCTTGCTGGCCACCGCGCTGCCTGAGGAGCACAAGGCCACCGAGGTGACGCCGGGTGAGTACCTGGTGGAAGGCTCCGTCGACCCGCAGGTGCTGGCGACCGTCACGGCGTGGTGCGCGCAGATCGACGTACTGGCCACCGATTTGCGCGTCGAGCAACGCAGCCTGGAGGACGTGTTCTTGGATCTGACCGGCAGGAAGTTGCGGCCATGAGCGAGATTTTCCCGGCGGGCACCTTCACCCCCGACCCGCGTCCCAGCGCGTTGCGCCGGATGCTGGTCGCACAGTTCGGCCTGGAATTGAAGCTGCTGCTGCGCAATGGCGAGCAGCTGCTGCTAACCATGTTCATCCCGATCACGCTGCTGATCGGGCTCACCCTGTTGCCGCTCGGCTCGTTCGGCCCGAACCGGGCCGCCACATTCGTTCCGGTGATCATGGCGTTGGCGGTGATCTCGACCGCGTTCACCGGGCAAGCCATCGCCGTCGCGTTCGACCGCCGCTACGGCGCTTTGAAGCGGTTGGGGGCCACCCCGCTACCGGTGTGGGGCATCATCGCCGGCAAGTCCCTCGCGGTGGTCTGCACGGTGTTTTTGCAGTCAATCATCTTGGGCGCCATTGGGTTTGCGCTCGGCTGGCGACCGGCCGCCGCGGCCCTGGCGCTGGGCGCGGTGATCATTGCGCTGGGCACCGCGGCCTTCGCGGCCCTGGGCCTGCTGCTCGGCGGCACCCTGCGGGCGGAGATCGTTCTCGCGATCGCCAACCTGCTGTGGTTCGTGTTCGCCGGTTTCGGCGCGCTGACCGTCGAGACAGGCATGATCCCGAAAGCCGTGAAGTGGGCGGCCCGCGTCACGCCGTCTGGCGCCCTGACGGAAGCGCTGTCGCAGGCGATGAGCCTGTCGGTGGACTGGTTCGGTGTGGCGGTGCTGGCGGCGTGGGGCGCTGTGGCGGCGCTCGCCGCGAGGCGCTGGTTCCGCTTCACCTGACGGTTCCGCTGGCGACACTGCAACCACGCACACGACACGCCGGCGCAACTCTCCATCCTATTTTATTCCATCCTATATCCTTTTCACTCCATTTTTACTTTTTCACATCCCTATCCAGCTAGCGCTGTTCGTGTCGCTGAACACCGGTCACGCTGGTGGCGTGAAGCTGGGCAATGAAGTTAAGAGTCAACGCTTGGGGGTGCGGGGGTTTAGCAACCCGGGAAATGTGTCGACGCCGGCGGCAAGGCGTCGGCTGAGCCTGGATGAGCGCATCTCGATCATGCGCGGCTTCGCCGAGCTCGTTATGCCGAGATCGGCCGGCTCATCGGCGTGACCGGTCAGGATTTGGCGCGAGTATCAGCGCAACCGCAATCCCACGGGGACTATCACCCCGGATGGCCCATCCCGTGCAGCCCAGAAGGCTTGTCGGCCTAAGACTTCAAGCTCACCGACAACCCGCTGTGCGCGCTCATCGAAGGATGGATGGATGATGTGGGTCCCAAGCTGATCGCCGATATGTTGGCCCGCGATTACCCCGATGACAGGCAGGTCCGGTGAGCCACGAAACCATCTATCAGCTTGTATGTCCAGACCCGCGGCAGTCTGCGCGCTGACCTGCACAAATGCCTGTCCACGAAGCGGGCGGCACGTAAACCCCGGGGCCGCTATATCAGCCGCGGTGTCTATAACGGCGACGAATTCAGCATCAGCGATCGTCCCGCCGAAGCTGCCACCGTGCCTTCAGCCGAGTCTGCGTGGTTGCAATCTCGGCGCCGCCCAAGCCCGTACTACGGCATGTAGTTTTCACTGGCTTACGATCGTGCGGTGCGCGTGATGCGGTTGGTGGACCTGCTCCCCCAGCCCAGCCTGCGAATTCAGCGGATCGTCGCGGCAACCGTCATCTTCACCCAGGGCGGGATCGCGGTCACCGGCGCGATCGTCCGCGTCACCGCGTCGGGGCTGGGTTGTCCGACCTGGCCGCAGTGCTTTCCGGGCAGCTTCACCCCGGTAGCGGTGGCCGAGGTGCCACGAGTCCACCAAGCGGTCGAGTTCGGCAACCGGTTGATCAGCATCGCGGTGGTGATCGCCGCGGCGCTGGCCGTGCTGACCGTGACCCGGGCACGCCGGCGCCGCGAGGTCCTGGTCTATGCGTGGCTGATGCCGCTGTCGACGGTCGTGCAGGCGGTGATCGGCGGCATCACGGTGCGCACCGGGCTGCTGTGGTGGACGGTGGCCATTCACCTGCTGGCGTCGATGACGATGGTGTGGCTGTCGGTGCTGCTCTACGTCAAGGTCGGCGAGCCTGATTACGACGGGGCTGGCGTGGTGCGACCGCTGGTGGCCCGGCCGCTGCGCGCGCTGACGGCGCTGAGCGCGCTGAACCTGGCCGCGGTGCTGGTGACGGGCACGCTGGTCACCGCGGCGGGTCCGCACGCGGGCGACCGCAGCCCCAGCCGGACCGTGCCGCGGCTGAAGGTCGAGATCACGACCCTGGTGCACGCGCATTCGTCGCTGCTGATCGCCTATGGGGCTCTGCTGGTCGGGCTGGGCGGCGGACTGCTGGCGGTCGGTGCCGTGCGGGCGATCCTGGTGCGCCTCGGTGTGCTGCTGGCGCTGCTCTGCGCGCAGGCTGCCGTCGGGACCACGCAGTACTTCACCGGGGTGCCCGCCGCGCTGGTCGCCGTCCATGTGGCGGGCGCTGCGGCGTGCACGGCGGCCACCGCCGCGCTATGGGCTTCTATGCGAGAACGGACCGAGCCCGAGCCGCTCGAGAGCTGACTCGACGCTCAGCGCGAATTCGCGCTGGGCGAGGTCGCGGGTGTCGGCGTCCAACCGTTTCCAGCCCAGCGACGGATCCACCAACTGCAGTTCCACCAGGCGGGCACCGCTCAGATGCGCTCGCGCGTACAGCAACTCGGTCGGGTCCGGGGCCGCGGCGGCCAGCGCGGCGGCGCCCACATCCCACAGTTCGAAATCGGGCTCGGGCGGAAACGCATGCGACGGCTTGCCACCGAGGAAGACCAGCACCGTCTCGGCGGCCGGAGCCGCGGGCTGCACGAACAGGCCCCGCTTCGCTTTGACGACGTACGCCTGAGCCGCCGACAGGTCGCTGAACCGTCGCGTGCCGGTGCCGACGGCCGGGCCGACGAACACGTCACCGCGGCGCGGGAGCCTGGCCCGCTCGCCCGGCGCGACGACCTCACCGGGCACCGTCGGCACGCCCCGATCCGCGAGATCGGCCAGATAGCTCCGGTCGGCGTTCCAGGCGACGACGGCGGGTGGATTCAGCAGGTTGGCCACGCGGGTGGTCCAGCCTAGGAACTCGTCGAGGCGATCGGCGTAGTCGTGGGTGGCCCGCAGGATCACCAGGTGCGCGCCGCCGACGTCGGGGTCGTCCCACGACAACCAACGCGCGTGCAGACCGCGGTGCCGCAGGGCGGCGACCAGACCGGCATCGTCGGCGTCACCGCCGACGTGCCGCGGGCATCCCGCCAGCACGATGCGGGGATGGAAGACGTCCGGCCGGGCAAGCCTCATGCCCGGGCATGATAGCCACATGCACGCAATCGAAATCACCGAAACCGGCGGTCCCGAGGTCCTGCGCTACGTCGAGACGGAGCAACCCACGCCCGGGGAGGGCGAGGTGCTGATCAAAACCGAGGCCATCGGCGTCAACTTCATCGACACCTATTTTCGCGAGGGCAAATATCCGCGGCAGCTGCCATTCGTCCTCGGCTCCGAAGCGTGCGGCACGGTCGCCGCCGTCGGTGACGGAGTCGACGGTTTCAGCGTGGGCGAACGCGTAGTGAGCGCCGCCGCCAACGGCGGCTATGCCGAATTCGTCACGGCGCCAGCGTTTTTGACCGCATCGGTGCCCGACGGCGTCACTTCCGAGGTGGCGGCTTCGGTGCTGCTGAAGGGCCTGACCGCGCACTATCTGATCAAGTCGGTGTACCCCGTGCAAACTGGCGACGCCGTGCTGGTGCATGCCGGCGCCGGCGGCGTGGGTCTGATCCTGACGCAGTGGGCACACCTGCTGGGCGCGCGGGTGATCACCACGGTGTCGACGCCCGAAAAGGAGCGACTGTCCCGGCAGGCCGGCGCCGACGAGGTGCTCTCCTACCCCGACGACGCCGCCGAGTTCGGCCAGCGGATTCGCGCGCTGACCGGGGGCGCCGGAGTGACGGCGGTGTACGACGGCGTGGGCGCCACCACCTTCGACGCCAGCCTGGCCAGCCTGGCCGTCCGCGGGACTCTGGCGCTGTTCGGCGCGTCCAGCGGACCGGTTCCGCCGGTGGACCCGCAACGCCTCAATGCCGCCGGCTCGGTGTTTCTTACCCGACCCGCGCTGGCCCATTTCATGCGCACCGCGCAGGAGTTCAGCTGGCGTGCCGACGAGTTGTTCGAAGCCGTCGCCGGTGGAGCGATCAGCATCGAGGTCGGCGGGCGCTACCCGCTCTCGGAAGCGGCGCGGGCGCATGAAGATCTGCAGGGCCGCAAAACCAGCGGCTCACTGGTGTTGCTCCCCTAGCTCTTCAGAGGGCGAGCAGACGCAAAAACCCCTAATTTGGGCTTGAAACTGGGGCTTTTGCGTCTGCTCGGCACTCCCGATCAGAACAGCGTCGGCAGCCCGATCGCCGAGTCGACCGCAAGCGCGCAAAACACCAGCGCCAGATAGTTATTCGACTGCAGGAACAGTCGCAGCGGCTTGACCGGCTCGCCGACGCGCACGCCGGCGTACAGCTGATGGGCCATCGTCAGGAACCACACCCCGGCCAGGGCAGCAACCGCCGCGTAGAGCCAGCCCGTCGCCAGCCCCAGCACCAGCGTCGCCAGCACCGTCAGCCAGGTGTAGATGAGGATCTGCTTGGTGACCTGGCGTTCGGTCGCCACGGCCGGCAGCATCGGCACACCTGCCGCGATGTAATCCTCCTTGTACCGCATCGCCAAGGCCCAGGTGTGCGGCGGCGTCCAGAAGAAGATGATGGCGAACATCGCCAACGCCGGCCAGCCGATCGTGTCGGTGACCGCCGACCACCCGATCATCACCGGCATGCAGCCGGCCGCGCCGCCCCACACCACGTTTTGAGAGGTCCGGCGCTTGAGCAAGAGCGTGTAGATGAACACGTAAAACGCGACAGTGGCAAGGGCCAGCAGCCCCGACAGCAGATTCGTCGTCCACAGCAGCCAAAAGAACGAGCCCGCGGTCATCACCAACCCGAGCACCAACGCGTTGCGGGTGGGCACCGCCGCACGGGCCAGGGGCCGCCGCGCGGTCCGCTGCATCAGCTTGTCGATGTCGGCGTCGGCCACACAGTTCAGCGTGTTGGCGCCGCCGGCCGCCAAAATCCCGCCGATCAGCGTGTTCAGGATCAGCAGCGGGTTCACGTGGCCGCGGTCAGCGAGCAGCATCGCGGGAATTGCGGTGACCAGAAGCAGTTCGATGACCCGTGGCTTGGTCAACGCCAAGTACGCCAGCACCGTGCCGCCTATTCGGCTCGGCACTCGGGTCGGCGCGAGGCGCCCGCGAACGCTCACGCAATAACTCCCTAGGGTTTCCAGCAGCGCGCCAGGATCTACTACACACGATGGTAGACCGCCCGCCCTCGGTTGAGAGTCCCGAGGGTCTATTTTTCAAGCGCCCGTGTGTGGGTAACCAACATCAAGCCCTGCAGAAGCCCGCCCTCCGGCACTAGGGTGAGATTGATCAGTTGGATGACCTAAGGACTGAGCCCGAAGGACCGATTCGTGACCACACTCGAAGAGATCTCTGCGCTTACCCGACCCCATCACCCCGACGACTGGACCGACATCGATTCGGCTGCGGTCGACACCGTTCGGGTGCTGGCCGCCGACGCCGTGCAGAAAGTCGGCAACGGGCATCCCGGGACGGCGATGAGCCTGGCGCCCTTGGCCTACACCCTGTTTCAGCGCACGATGCGCCATGACCCCAGCGACACGCACTGGCTGGGCCGCGACCGGTTCGTGCTGTCGGCCGGGCACAGCAGCCTGACGCTGTACCTGCAGCTCTACCTCGGCGGCTTCGGTCTCGAACTGTCCGACATCGAGTCGCTGCGGACCTGGGGATCCAAGACGCCCGGGCACCCGGAGTTCCGCCATACCACGGGCGTTGAGATCACCACCGGTCCGCTCGGCCAGGGTCTGGCTTCGGCAGTCGGGATGGCGATGGCGGCGCGCTACGAGCGCGGCCTCTTCGACCCGGAGGCTGCTCCCGGAGAAAGTCCGTTCGACCACCACATCTACGTGATCGCCTCCGACGGCGACATCGAAGAGGGCGTGACCTCCGAGGCGTCGTCGCTGGCGGCCGTCCAGCAGCTGGGCAACCTCATCGTGTTCTACGACCACAACCAGATCTCGATCGAGGACGACACCAACATCGCGCTGTGCGAGGACACCGCCGCGCGGTATCGCGCTTATGGCTGGCATGTGCAGGAGGTGGAGGGCGGCGAGAACGTGGTCGGCATCGAGGAGGCGATCGCAAACGCCAAAGCCGAAACCGGCCGGCCGTCGTTCATCTCGCTGCGCACGATCATCGGCTACCCGGCGCCGAAGTTGATGAACACCGGCAAGGCGCACGGCGCGGCGCTCGGTGACGAAGAGGTCGCGGCCGTCAAGAGAATCTTGGGATTCGATCCGGACAAAAAGTTCGAAATCCGCGAGGACGTCATCACCCACACCAGGGGCCTGGTGGCCCGCGGGAAAGAAGCCCACGACCACTGGCAGCCGCAGTTCGAGGCGTGGGCACAGCGCGAACCGGAACGCAAGGCGCTGCTGGATCGGCTGACCGCGCAGAAGCTGCCCGACGGCTGGGATGACGACCTGCCGCACTGGGAGCCGGGGTCCGATGCGGTGGCCACCCGGAAGGCCTCCAACGAGGCGCTGAACGTGTTGGGACCGAAGCTGCCGGAGCTGTGGGGCGGTTCAGCCGACCTGGCCGGCAGCACCAACACCACCATCAAGGGTGCCGATTCCTTTGGCCCGCCGTCGATTTCAACCAAGGACTACACCGCGCACTGGTACGGCCGCACCCTGCATTTCGGGGTCCGCGAGCACGCGATGGGCGCCATCCTGTCCGGTATCGTCCTGCACGGCCCGACCCGCGCCTACGGGGCCACCTTCCTGCAGTTCTCCGACTACATGCGCCCAGCGGTGCGGCTGGCGTCACTGATGGATATCGACACCATCTACGTCTGGACGCACGACTCGATCGGGCTCGGCGAGGACGGCCCAACCCATCAGCCGATCGAGCACCTGTCCGCCCTGCGGGCCATCCCCAACCTGTCGGTGGTGCGCCCGGCCGATGCCAACGAGACCGCCTATGCGTGGCGCACGATCCTGGCCCGCGGCAACGGCAGCGGCCCGGTGGGCCTGATCCTGACCCGGCAAGGTGTGCCGGTGCTGGAAGGTACCAACCTCGACGGTGTTGGCCGCGGCGGCTACATCCTGGGTGACAGCGACCCGGACGAGGAGCCCGACGTCATCTTGATCGGCACCGGTTCCGAGGTGCAGCACGCGGTGGAAGCGCAGAAGTTGTTGGCGGACAACGACATTCTCGCCCGCGTGGTGTCGATGCCGTGCGTGGAGTGGTTCGAGTCCCAACCCGAGGACTACCGCGACAGCGTGCTGCCCCCGACGGTGTCGGCGCGGGTAGCCGTCGAGGCCGGCATCGCGCAGTCGTGGCACAAGCTGGTCGGCGACACCGGGAAGATCGTGTCGATCGAGCACTACGGCGAGTCCGCCGACGCCAAGACTTTGTTCCGCGAATTCGGCTTCACCGCTGAAGCCGTCGCTGCCGCCGCGGAACAGGTAGTCGACAACTGAGAAAGGGTGATCCGAATGGCCACTCAGAACGCTAACCTCGCAGCGTTGAGCGAGGCCGGAGTTTCCGTTTGGCTCGACGACTTGTCGCGTCAGCGATTGGATTCGGGCAATTTGCAGGAGCTGATCGACACCAAGAGCGTCGTCGGCGTGACGACGAACCCGTCGATCTTCCAGAAGGCGCTCGCCGAGGGCGACGCCTACGACGGGCAGATCGCCGAACTGGCCGAACGCGGCGCCGATGTCGACGCCACAATCCGCACCGTCACCACCGACGACGTGCGCAGGGCTTGCGACGTGCTGGCCCCGCAGTGGGAAGCGTCCGACGGCATAGACGGCCGAGTGTCGATCGAGGTCGACCCGCGCCTGGCCGCCGAGACCGACAAGACCGTCGCGCAGGCCGTGGAACTGTGGAAGATCGTCGACCGCCCCAACCTGTTCATCAAGATCCCAGCCACCAAAGCCGGCCTGCCGGCCATCACCGCCGTTCTGGCCGAAGGGATTTCGGTCAACGTCACGCTCATCTTCTCCGTCGAACGTCACCGCCAGGTAATGGACGCCTACCTGGCCGGCCTGGAGAAAGCACGCGAAGCCGGACACGACCTGTCCAAGATACATTCGGTGGCATCGTTTTTCGTGTCTCGAGTGGACACCGAGGTCGACAAGCGGCTGGAAAAGATCGGCTCGGAGGACGCACTTGGCTTGCGCGGCCAGGCCGCTGTGGCGAATGCCCGACTGGCGTACGCGGCTTACCAGGAGGTCTTCGAAGGCGGCGATCGCTTCCAGTCATTCAAGGCCGACGGGGCCCGGGTGCAGCGCCCGCTGTGGGCTTCCACCGGCGTCAAGAACCCCGACTACTCCGACACCCTCTACGTCACCGAGCTGGTCGCGCCCAACACAGTAAACACCATGCCGGAAAAGACGATTGACGCTGTGGCCGATCACGGAGAGATCAAGGGCGACACAGTCAGCGGCACCGCTTCGGCCGCCCAGGAGGTCTTCGACAAGCTGGAAGCCGTGGGGATCGACGTGACCGACGTCTTCAAGGTGTTGGAGGACGAAGGCGTGAAGAAGTTCGTGGAGTCCTGGACCGAGCTACTGGAAGAAACACAGAAACAGCTGAGTTCCTCTGACAAATGAGTCGGGGCGCTGACGCCGCGCAGTGGCGAAATCCGTTACGCGACAAGAAGGATAAACGGCTACCCCGAATCGCCGGGCCGTGTGCCATGGTGCTTTTCGGTGTCACCGGCGACCTGGCCCACAAAAAAGTGGTGCCAGCCATCTACGACCTGGCTAACCGCGGCTTACTGCCACCCACCTTCTCGCTGGTGGGTTTCGCGCGCCGCGATTGGGACCACGACACCTTCGCCCAGGTTCTGCAGGATTCCGTCAAAGACCACTGCCGTACCCCGTTTCGGCAAACGATATGGGAGCGGCTGGCCGACGGATTTCGTTTCGTGCCAGGCGCGTTCGACGAAGACGACGCCTTCGCTCGGCTGGCGGAGACCCTGGAAAAGCTCGACGCCGAACGCGGCACCGGCAGCAACCATGCGTTCTACCTGGCGATCCCGCCCAAGTCGTTCCCCGTGGTGTGCGAACAGCTGCACAAGTCCGGGCTGGCCCGCCCGCAAGAGGACAGGTGGAGCCGAGTCGTCATCGAAAAACCCTTCGGCCACGACCTGAAAAGTGCATGCGACCTCAACCACGTGGTCAACTCCGTGTTCCCGGAGGAGTCGGTATTCCGGATCGACCACTACCTGGGCAAGGAAACGGTGCAGAACATCTTGGCCTTGCGGTTCGCCAATCAGTTCTGGGACCCGATTTGGAACGCCCACTACGTCGATCACGTCCAGATCACCATGGCCGAAGACATCGGGCTCGGCGGGCGCGCCGGCTACTACGACGGCATTGGCGCCGCCCGCGATGTCATCCAAAACCATCTGATGCAGCTGCTTGCGCTGACCGCGATGGAAGAACCGGTCAGTTTCAACCCGAAGGCGTTGCAGGCCGAGAAGATCAAGGTGCTTTCGGCTACCCAACTCGAAGAACCGCTGGACGAGACCACCAGCCGCGGCCAATATGCGGCCGGCTGGCAGGGCGGGGAGAAGGTGGTGGGCCTGCTCGACGAGGAAGGCTTCGCCAAGGACTCCACCACCGAGACCTTCGCCGCCATCACGTTGGAAGTCGACACCCGCCGCTGGGCCGGAGTGCCTTTTTACCTGCGCACCGGAAAACGGCTGGGCCGCAGGGTGACCGAGATCGCTCTGGTCTTCAAACGCGCACCCCATCTACCGTTCGACGCCACCATGACCGACGAACTCGGCGCCAACGCACTGGTCATCCGGGTGCAGCCCGACGAAGGGATCACTTTGCGCTTCGGGTCCAAGGTCCCAGGCAGCACGATGGAGGTCCGCGACGTCAACATGGACTTTTCCTATGGCTCGGCCTTCACCGAAGATTCGCCCGAGGCTTACGAACGGCTGATCCTGGATGTGCTGCTGGGTGAACCGTCCCTGTTCCCGGTGAACGAGGAGGTCGAATTGGCTTGGGAGATACTCGACCCCGTCCTCGACTACTGGGCCAAACACGGAAAACCCGACCCCTACGAATCAGGCACCTGGGGCCCCGATTCGGCGTTCGAAATGTTGCGGCGCACCGGCCGGGAATGGCGCCGGCCGTGATTCGCGCCGGCGTCGATGCGAAGAGCAAAGCGACCAGAGGTGATGTAGTGGAGCGGCGCATATGATCGTAGATTTGCTTGACACCACCACCACCGCGGTCAACAAGAAGCTCGACGAGCTACGCGAAGAGGCCGGAGTTATCACCATGGGCCGGGTGGGCACGCTGATCATCAAGTCGGACAACGACGCCCTGTTCGAGGAATCGATCGAAGCCGCCAACGCGGCCAGCCACGAACACCCGAGCCGGGTCCTCGCGGTGACGGCCGGCGACTCGGACGCCGCCGAGCCGCGGCTGGACACCCAGGTCCGGGTCGGTGGAGACGCCGGCGCCGGGGAGGTCGTGGTGCTGCGGCTGAGCGGTCCTCTGGCCGGTCACGCCGAGAGCGTGGTCATCCCATTCCTGCTGCCCGACATCCCGGTCTTGGTCTGGTGGCCCGATATTGCACCGGAGACGCCCGCCCAAGACCCGTTGGGCAAGTTGGCAATTCGTCGCATCACCGACGCGACCAACGCCGAGGACCCGCTCTCGGCGATCAAGGGCAGACTGGCCGGCTACACCCCCGGCGACACCGACCTGGCCTGGGCCCGCATCACCCAGTGGCGTGCGCTACTGACGTCGGCGCTCGACCAGCGACCCCACGAGCCGATCAACTCGGCGCTGATATCCGGTTTGCGCGACGAACCCGCGCTCGACGTCATGGCGGGCTGGCTGGCCAGCCGGATCGACGGGCCGGTACGACGGCTGGTCGGCGAGCTCAAGGTCGAGCTGGAGCGCGACAGCGAGACCATCAGCCTGAGCCGGCCGCAACAGGGGACCACCGCCACCCTGAGCCGGACGGCCAAACCAGATGCGCTGGTTCCGTTGGCGCGCAGAGAAACCCGTGAGTGCCTGGCCGAAGACATGCGGCGATTGGATGCGGATGAGATCTATCACGCCGCGCTGGGAGGCATAAGCAAGGTGCAATACGCATGAGCCGCGCCGGCGACGATGCGAACGCGACGCGGATGAGTTGTGATGAGGAGGAGCGGCGCGCATGAGCATTGACGTCGAAACATTCGCGAACAGCGACCTGCTGGTCGAGTCCGCCGGTAAACGACTGATCGACAGAATCCAGGGCGCCGTGGCGGCCAGGGGGCGAGCACTGATCGTGCTGACCGGGGGCGGCAACGGCAACGCCCTGATGGAGTACCTCCGCACCCACGGCCAGCAGATCGACTGGACACGCGTGCACCTGTTCTGGGGTGACGACCGCTACGTCCCCGAAGACGACGACGAGCGCAACTACAAGCAGGCGCGGGCGGCGTTGCTCGATCATGTCGACATCCCGTCGAGCAATGTGCACGCGATGCCGGCCAGCGACGGCGAATCCGGCGCTGATCTCGCCGCCGCGGCACTGGCCTACGAGCAGGTCTTGGCCGCCAACGCCGAACCCGGCCAACCCACGCCCGAATTCGACGTCCACCTGCTGGGCATGGGTCCCGAGGGCCATATCAACTCCCTGTTCCCCGACACCCCCGCCGTGCGGGAAACGACGCGCATGGTGGTCGCCGTCGAGGACTCCCCGAAACCGCCCCCGCTGCGAATCACGTTGACACTGCCCGCCGTCCGGCGTTCCCGCGAGGTCTGGCTGATGGTGTCCGGGGCGGCGAAGGCCGAGGCGGCCGCGGCGGCCATTGGCGGCGCCGACCCCGTTTCGATCCCCGCCGCCGGGGCGGTCGGGCTGCAGACCACACTCTGGCTACTCGACAAAGAAGCCGCCGGCAAGCTGCTCGAACAATCCGGTTAGCGGGGTTTGCCCCGGTTCGGCCGGGGTCATAATGACTCACATGACAGACAAAACCGTCCGAACCGGGCCGGAGCGAAGTCGCATCAAGACGCTCACGCAGGCCGCGCTCAACGCCGACAAGACGGTGGAGCAGGTCGAAGACGTCCTCGACGGCCTGAGCAGCACCATGACGGAGCTGAGCAGTTCGCTCACGGCGCTCAACGCGACGGTCGAACGCTTAGAGAGCGGACTGGATCACCTGGATGGCACGCTGTCGAGCCTGGACGACCTGGCGAAGCGGCTCATTGTGCTGGTCGAGCCGGTTGAGGCCATCGTCGAGCGCATCGACTACATCGTGGGCTTGGGCGAGACGGTGATGTCCCCGCTGTCGGTCACCGAGCACGCGGTGCGCGGGGTGTTCGACAGGTTGCGCAACCGAACCACGCCGTAGACCGTGGCAGGTACTCCCCTGGCCCCGGACCCGCCGCGCGCCGAGGGAACCGGGCTGCCGTGGGATGTCGCCGTAGGCGACGCCGTCGCCGCGATCGCTTCGGCCCGCGCCCGCCATGGCGACACATTCGCCGTCCAGAGCGGCCCGGACAACTATCTGTTCACGTTCTCACGCGTCGGCGTCGAGTCGTTCTACGCGCTTACCGAGGAGACGGCCAGCAAGGGCCTCGCCGATTACCTCATGCTGCGGCGCAAGCTTCCCGACGAGATCTTCGACGGGCGCCGCACCCTGCCCAACACGCTGTTTCGCCGCGACGACGTCGCGTCCTATCTGGCCAACCTGGACCGCGCGCTGGAGCAGACTCGCACCGAGCTGGGGCGGGCCGGATCGACGGACGTCTTCGATCTCACCCGGCGTCTCGGCCACCGGATGGGCCTCGCCTCATGGGCCGGACCCGGCTCGGCCGAGGGTGCGGCGTTCGAGCGTCTGGTGCACGCCCTAGACACGTTGGACGGCTCCGAGGCGTTCGTGCATCCCGATCGGATGGCGCAGGTGGCCGCGACGAACAAGCGCGCCGAGCGCGCCGCGCTGGACGAAGTGACCGAAATCGTTGCGGCCGGCGTGCACCGCTACGACGCCGGTGACCGTGACGGCCACGCGCTGTTCGGCCGGATTGTGGATGCCTGGACGGGTGAGTCGTCAAGGTCCTCGGAGCGGCTACGCGGGATTGCGCTCGATGTCGCGTTGATCCACGTCGCATCCATGTCGAATCTGGCGGCCGCGCTGGGCTGGGCGCTGGTCGACCTCCTCGAGCACCCGGCCGCGCTGGACCGAGTCATCCTGCACGACAACGACTTTGCCCGCCGCTGCGCGCTGGAGTCGACGCGACTGGCGCAACGCTCAATCATGACCCGCACTGTGCTGTCGCCGGTCTCCTTCGACACCGGCGAGATCACCTTTCAGGTGCCGCCGGGCTGGAACATCGCCACCTTGCTGCCGCTGCTCAACACGACGGCGGCCCCCGGCCTGCAGCACTGGGATCCCGATCGGTGGACCGGCCACCGATTGACCGAACACGACGCTCTCCCATCGCCGATGCTGGTGACGGCCTTCGGTCACGGGCGGCATTCGTGTCCGGCCCAACCGTTTTCGTTGGCGGCGATGACGGCAACCACCACACAGCTACTGCGCGACTACCGGATGACACCGCGCTGGACGTCGCATCCGCAACCGGTCCCGGCGCAAATCGGTGGCGTGGCGCGGGCAGCAGGACCGTGCCCGGTCGACTACGTCCCCCGGTCGACTGCGGCGAAAACCTCCAGTGAGTGTTGAAACGGCGCGGGCGTAATCCCCCGTCCACTCCCAAAGGGATGGTCGAGTGAGAAGGCGGTACACAGCAGCAGGCCAAGTAGGACCGCGATCGTGCTGGACACAATTGCATGACCGATGGTGCTCCCAAGGCGCAGGAAGCCCGTGAGCGCCACGATTACAGTCCCTCCAAATACCAGTCCTGACCACAGCAGCAGAGGTATTCGCGGCTTGGCGTCGATGATTCGCGTGTTGCGATCAGAAGACAACACGCTCACCTGACTCAGGAATTCCCCATTGATCGGGTTCGACGCGACGCTAGGCGGGTGACTGCCGATGATGCGATACATCCCGGTGATCGCGGCTCGCGCGTTGTCGCTGGCGCCCCCATCAGCTTGCTTATCCCATTCGGAACCCGCCACCGCACTCGCGTACTGCCGCAGCAGCTGGCGCAGCTGTGTCTGCTCTGGTTCTGGCATCGCGACGGTCTGCCGGTACATCGTCGTGAGCGTAGATGCCTCGTGGGCGACAATAACCCCGGCGGAGGAGAACTGCTGCCACGCGGCGACCACGGTGAATCCGAGCAGAGCGCCGTACACAAGCCCGACAACAGTTATGAACGGCGAGATCGTCGAATTGTGTTCTTTGCCAACCTCAGACATTAGGCGCCTTGCCAGCCATATGGAGGCCAGCGCGATCAGAATCGAGACGCCGACGACAAAAACCAAAAGGAACCAAAGAGGTGTTCCGGATGCGCTCATCGATCTCCCTGCCGAAATATGGAGGCGGCGCGCAGGGCCGGCAATGCGCTGCGAGCCACTGTTACCCACTGTTACCCGCTGTTTCGCAACGCGCTGGACAATCCGTTCATCGTGAGCAGGATGCCGCGCTGCACCAGTTCGTCGTCGTCGCCCGAACGGTAACGGCGCAACAATTCCACCTGAAGGTGGTTCAGCGGCTCGAGATACGGGAAGCGGTTGAACACCGAACGGGCGAGCGCCGCGTTGTCGGCCAGCAGGTCGTCTTGACCGGTGATGAGTTTGTGCATCGCGATGGTCCGCTGATGTTCGTCGACGATTTTGCCGAACACCCTGTCGCGCAGGGATTCGTCGGGCACCAACTCGGCGTAGCGGGCGGCCAGGCCCAGGTCACTCTTGGCCAGCACCTGCGCCATGTTGGACAGCACGCTGCGGAAGAACGGCCACCGCTCGTAGAGGTCGTGCAGGATTTCCACTCGCTCGCTTTCGCTTTCGGGGCCCGCCGCGATCCACTGCTCGAACGCCGACCCAGTGCCGTACCAGCCGGGAAGCATGACGCGTGACTGGCTCCAGGCCAGCACCCACGGGATGGCGCGCAGGTCCGCGATCGACTCGGTGGGCTTGCGTGAGCTCGGCCTACTGCCGATGTTCAGCGATCCGATCTCGCTGACGGGCGTGGAAGCCTTGAAGTACTCGACGAAACCCGGTGTGTCGTGCACTAATTCGGAGTACGCGCGCCGCGCCAGCGTTGCCACCTCGTCGAGCACCGCATAGGCGGGTTCCGCGGTGTCGCCGAGACCTTCCACGTCCAGCAGCGTCGACTCCAAGGTGGCGGCCACCAGGCTCTCCAGATTTCGTTGCGCCAGCTGCGGTTCGGCGTATTTGGCCGCGATCACCTCACCCTGCTCGGTGAGCCGCAGCGCGCCGTTCACCGCTCCCGGCGGTTGAGCCAGGATGGCCTGGTAGCTGGGGCCGCCGCCCCGGCCCACGGTGCCACCGCGACCGTGGAAGAGCCGCAACCTGATTCCGGTTTTGCGGGCCACCTCGACCAGCGCGAGCTCGGCCCGATAGACGGCCCAGTTGGCGGTCAGATAGCCGCCGTCCTTGTTGGAGTCGGAGTAGCCCAGCATCACTTCCTGGGACTCGCCGCGTGCCGCCACGAGCGCCCGGTACAGCGGCAGTTCCAGCATCGCCTGCAGGATCTCGGCTCCGTTGTGCAGGTCGTCGATCGTCTCGAACAGTGGCGAGATGCCCACCGGACAGTACGGCTCCGGGCCCGAAACATCGAGCAAACCAACTTCTTTCAGCAGGATCGCGGCTTCCAGCATGTCCGACACGGACTGGCACATCGAGATGACGTAGTTGGGCACCGCGGCGGGCCCGTAACGCTTGACCGCGAAAGCCGCGGCCTCGACGACGCCCAACTCCTTGCGGGCCAGATCGGACAACGTCGCGCGCTCGGCGAGCAGGGGTCTCCTGGTGCCGAGTTCGCCCACCAGCAGCTCGACCCGCTCGTCCTCGGGCAGCGACGCATAGTCCGGGTGCACCCCGGCCCACGCCAGCAGCTCGCTGATCACCTCTTCGTGTACGTCGGAGTTTTGCCGCATGTCCAACCCGGACAAGTGAAATCCGAAGACTCCGACGCCCTCTCGCAACTCGGCCAACCGATGGTCGGCGAGCAGCGCACCGCCGTGCGTGCGCAGCGAGGCGTCGATGGTGTCGAGGTCGGTCCGCAGTTCGGCCGGCGCTCCATAGGGCGGCAGGCCCAAGTCAAGCTCAAACTGCGGTTGCTCGTCCAAGATCTCGGCCGCGGTAGCGGTAAGCCGTGCGCGGACGGCCCGCAACGCCCGCCGGTACGGCTCGTCGAGGTGGGCCTGATCGGGACAGGTATCGGCCAGCTCGGTCACCCCGGCGGTGACGGTGACCAGCCGCGCCGACATCGACAGCTCCTGCTCGAGGTCGGTGAGTTCGGCGAGGTACCGCGAGAGTGCCGTGAATGCGGCGCTGCCGGTGGCCAGCCGGACGATATCGGCGGTCACGTTGGGATTCCCGTCCCTATCGCCACCGATCCACGAACCGGGCCGCACGATGGGCTCGACCAGCAGCTCGGCATCGGGCCAACGCGCCTGCAACGCTTCCCGAACGTCGGCGTTGACTCGGGGAATCACCTCGAACAACGCGGCCGCGTAGTAGCGCAACCCGACGGCGATCTCGTCGGAGATCTTCAGCCGGGACAACCGGATCAGCGCGGTCTGCCACAGCGTCAGCACCTGGCGGCGCAGCTCCAATTCGATGCTGCGGCCGTCGTCGGTTTCACGGTGGCCCTCGGCATGTATGCGCATCAGCTGAGTGATCCGGTGCTGGGTGACGAAGACGGTGCGCCGCCGGGTCTCGGTGGGATGTGCGGTGATGACCGGCGAAACCAGGGCGCCCTTCAGCGCGTCGGCCACGGTGGCCGACTCCAGTTCCGCCCGATCGAGTTTGGCGTAAGTCGCGGCCAGGCTACTGTCCTGCGGTGGCTCGCCGGCCCCGACGTGAATACCGCGGCGACGCTCGCGGTGGATGTCTTCGGCGACATTGGCCAGCAGCGCGAAATGGCTGAACGCCCGGATGACCGGGATCGCCAAATGGATATCGATCCCGTCGAACATGGCCGACATCTCGGCCCGGTCGATCTCGGAGCGCCGCACCCGGAACGCCTCCACCCGGGCGCGCTCCACAAGGTCGAACACCTCATCGCCGTTCTGCTCGCGCACGGTGTCGCCGAGGATGGCGCCCAGCAGCCTGATATCCGCGCGCATCGGCTCGGTCGCCTTACGACCGACCTGCGTGCGCTGAACGGCGCCGATCGGTTCGAGCGCGGGGTCGGTTACCTCAACCATGGATTCCAGTATCGGTGCGGATCGCGCAGCCCGCCTGCCGAGACGTCACGAGGTCAGAGGTACGTGATGAACGTCATCGGTATTTGATGAGCAGGGCGACGCCGATGATGCTGACCAGCCAGATGCCGGTGAGGAACAGCGTCAGCCGGTCCAGGTTCTTCTCGACCACCGTCGACCCGGACAGGCTTGACTGCACACCACCGCCGAACAGCGTCGACAGGCCGCCGCCCTTGGCCCGGTGCAACAGAACCAGCAGCACCACCAGGATGCTGGTGACGACCAGGGTGATCTGCAGGCCTAATTGCATGACGTGCAGTTTACCGGCAGCGGCGTGGCATCACGGCAGCGGCCCACCGGCGGCGATGGCCGCCAGCGTGGCGAACTGCTCGCCTTCCAGCGACGCTCCCCCGACCAGACCGCCGTCAACATCCTCCTGGGCGACGATGTCACCGACGTTTTTCGCGGTCACCGAACCGCCGTAGAGCACCCGCACCGTTTCGGCGATCTCTGGCGAGGCGAGCGACGCCAACTCTTTCCGGATCGCCGCGCACACCTCCTGAGCATCGGACGCACTGGCGACCCGTCCGGTTCCAATCGCCCAGACCGGCTCGTAAGCGATGACGACCTTGCCGATCTGCTCGGCCGACAGCCCGGCCAGCGAACCACGCAGCTGTTTCTCGCAGTGGCTGACGTGCTCGCCCGCCTCGCGGATCTCCAGGTGCTCACCGATGCAGACAATCGGGGTCAGCTCATTCTTGAGCGCAGCGGTGGCCTTGGCGGCCACCAGCTCGTCGTCCTCGTTGTGGTACGTGCGCCGCTCTGAGTGCCCGACGACGACGAAACTGCAACCCAGCTTCGACAGGAAGGTACCGCTGATGTCACCCGTGTAGGCGCCCGGCTCGTGCTGCGAAAGGTCCTGGGCGCCGTAGGTCAACCGCAGTTTGTCGCCGTCGACCAGCGTTTGCACGCTGCGCAGGTTGGTGAACGGCGGAAGGACGGTGACGTCGACCTTGTCGTAGTACTTGTCGGGCAACGCGAACGCGATCTTCTGCACCAGCGCGATCGCCTCGAAGTGGTTGAGGTTCATCTTCCAGTTGCCGGCGATCAGTGGTTTGCGACTCACGCGTCTCCCACCTCCTCTTTTTGATCAGGCTGCGGCTCCCTAAGTATTTCGATGCCCGGCAGCGCTTTGCCCTCAAGGTATTCCAGCGAGGCCCCGCCGCCAGTCGAGATGTGCGAGAAGGCGTCCTCCGGGATTTTCAGCGCACGGACCGCGGCGGCGGAGTCGCCACCACCGACCACGCTGAACGCGCCCTTGGCGGTCGCCGCGACGATCGCCTCCGCGACACCTCGGGTGCCGGTCGCGTAGGCCGGAAACTCGAACACGCCCATCGGGCCGTTCCAGAAGACGGTCCTGGCGTTGGACAGCAAGGTGGCGAACCGCTTGATTGAACCTGGGCCAATGTCCAGGCCCATCAGATCGTCGGGAATCGCGTTGGCGGCCACGAACTGTGGTGTCGAATCGGCGGCGAACTTCTCGGTCACCACGATGTCGCCGGGCAGTCGTAGCACATCGGCGTAGGTGTCCAGCAGGTTGCGGCAGGTGTCGACCATCTCTTCTTCGAGCAGCGACTTGCCCACTGAATATCCCTGTGCAGCAAGGAAGGTGAAGCACATGCCGCCGCCGATGACGATGCTGTCGGCCTTTGTCGCCAGCGACTCGATCACGCCGAGCTTGTCGGACACCTTCGATCCGCCGAGCACGACCGCGTATGGCCGCTCGGTGGAACTGGTCAACTGCTTCAGCACCCGTATCTCGTCGGCGACCAATGTGCCCGCGTAGTGCGGTAGCAGTGTGGCGACGTCGTACACCGAGGCCTGTTTGCGGTGCACCACACCGAAGCCGTCGGAGACGAAAGCGCCTCCCGGCGAGACCAATTCGGCCAGCTGCCGCGCCAGAGCGAGCCGCTCGCCATCGTCCTTGCTGGTCTCGCGCTTGTCGAAGCGGATGTTCTCCAGCAGCAGGACGTCGCCGTCGGTCAACCCCTCGGCGCGGGCCAGCGCGTCGGTGCCGACGACATCGCCGGCCAGCTGAACGTGCTGTCCCAGTTGCTCACTCAGCGCGGCGGCGACCGGCGCCAGCGAGTACTTCGGGTCCGGTCCGTCCTTCGGACGGCCCAGGTGCGCGGTGACCACCAGCTTGGCGCCGGCGTCCAGCAGCGCCTTCAACGTGGGCACCGACGCGGTGATGCGGCCGGCGTCGGTGATGTTGCCCGAGTCGTCGAGCGGAACATTCAGGTCCGAACGCACCAGTACGGCCCGTCCCGAAACACCAACCGCGAGAAGGTCGTTGAGGTCGGGGATGGCCACGGCTAGAGCGTCTTGCCGACCAGCGCGACCAGGTCAACGAGGCGGTTGGAGTAACCCCATTCGTTGTCGTACCAGGACACCACCTTGGCCTGGTTGTCGATCACCTTGGTCAGGCCGGAGTCGAAGATCGAACTGTGTGGGTCGGTGACGATGTCGCTGGACACGATCGGCGCGTCGTAGTACTTCAGGATGCCCTTCATCGGGCCTTCCGCCGCGGCCTTCATCGCGGCGTTGATCTGCTCTGCGGTGGCCGATTTCGACAGCTCGGCGGTCAGGTCGGTCACCGAGCCGGTGGGTATCGGGACCCGCAGCGCGTAACCGTCGAGCTTGCCCTTCAGCTCGGGCAACACCAGCCCGATGGCCTTGGCGGCGCCGGTGGAGGTCGGCACGATGTTCAGCGCGGCCGCGCGGGCCCGGCGCAGGTCCTTGTGCGGGCCGTCCTGCAGGTTCTGGTCCTGGGTGTAGGCGTGGATGGTGGTCATCAGGCCCTTGACGATGCCGAACTCGTCGTTGAGGACCTTGGCGATCGGCCCCAGGCAGTTCGTGGTGCAGGACGCGTTGGAGATGATTTTCTGGCTGCCGTCGTACTTGTCGTCGTTGACGCCGAGCACGATGGTGATGTCCTCGTCGGTGGCGGGTGCGGAGATGATCACCTTCTTGGCGCCGGCGTCCAGGTGGCCCTTGGCCTTGGCAGCGTTGGTGAACAGCCCAGTGGATTCGACGACGACGTCGACCCCGAGGTCACCCCACGGCAGCGCCGCCGGGCCCTCGCGGACCTCGAGCGCCTTGATTTTCGCGGGGCCGACGACGATGGTGTCCTCGCCTTCCAGCGTGACGTCGTGCGGCAGCCGGCCCAGGATCGAGTCAAATTTGAGCAAGTGAGCCAGCGTGCTGTTGTCGGTGATGTCGTTGACGGCGATCACTTCGATGTCCGCGCCACCCTGCTCCTGCTGAGCCAACAAAGCCCGGTAGAAGTTGCGCCCGATGCGACCGAAGCCGTTGATGCCTACCCGGACCGTCACTGCTCTCTCCCTCGTTTTTCTAGGGTTTTCTGCCGTTTGGCTGATGAACTGCTCCTGGTGAGCCTAGTTCAGTAACAACCAGCCGTCGCCCGGTCGTCTCGTCAGCGAAGGGATCGTCGGCAATTTCACACGAAAGAGCCTGAATTAGGCGTGGTGGGGCCGACGTGGTTGAAGGGCATCGATGGATGTCTGTGACTACCCGCCGATGCCCTTCTAGTTAGACAGGTTAATTGACGGACCGGGCTCGCGTGGCCGAATCGCGTTAAAGGGTCTTGCGGTCACCGGCGCGTGTCTCCTTTGTATCGGTTCGGTAAGCGCCGAAATGTCACGCGTGTAATACCGGGGACCATCCCTACATTCGACTCGACTGCGGTGCTGCTATGCGGTCCCGCTGCCCATTGGATAGGAGTCGACGTTGATGACGGCCTTTGATCGGTTCACCATCAAAGTGGTTGGCATCGCTGGTTTGTGCGGCGCCGCCATAGCGTTGAGCCCAGATACGGCGGCCGCCTCGCCGATAAAGACCGGCGGCGCCTACGCGTGCGTCCAGGGGATGTCGGGAGAGGTCGGTGCGCCGGCAGCCGGAGGACCGGGAGCGGCCGGAGCGCCAGGCGCCGCAGGCGGCGCGGCAGCCGCTGGCGGACCGGCAATCGCCGGTGTTCCGGGCGGCGCAGGCGCGCCGGCCGCCGGAGGACCGGCACCAGCCGCCGGAGGACCGGCAACGATGGCGTGCCGGTGCACCACCAGCGCCGGCGGACCGGCGGGCGCGGGCGGACCAGGAGGCACAGCCGGACCGGGAGGCGCGGCCGGACCGGTAGGCGCAGGCGGACCAGGCGGACCAGGCAGCCGGGGCGGACCAGCGACCGCCAGCGCGGTATGCGCGGCCAGTGCTCCGGTCACTGCCATGGCCGGCGTGCCAGTAGTTGCGCCCGGGCCGGTTCCGGCTGGTGCGGCCGTTCCGGTAGGCGTCCCGGTCCCGGTCGGAGGCGCAGTCCCGGTCGGAGGCGCAGTCCCGGCCGGCGCCCCTGTCCCGGTCGGCGCACCCATCCCCGTCGGCGCCCCTGTCCCCGTCGGCGCCCCTGTCCCCGTCGGCGCACCCATCCCCGTCGGCGCACCCATCCCCGTCGGCGCTCCGGTGCCGGTGGTGCCGGTTGGCGCTCCGGTGATCGCATTCGGGCCGGCGGGAGCGCCCGTGTTGGCTGGCGCGCCCGCAGGTGCTGCGCCAGCGGGTGCTCCCATCATCGACATGTCCGGGACCACCGGTGGGATTGGTGGGAGCGGCAAGGGCGCGCCCACCGGCCCCGCGCCGGCCGGCGCACCGGTTCCAGGACAGCCGGCGGCGCCCGGGCCGTCGCACTGACCCTGAGCCGTCTGTCAGACGCGCCGCCGGTCTAGCCACCGCAACGCCGATGTGGCGGCGTGGTAGCCACACAACCCGTGTGCGCCGGCGCCCGGCGGCGTGGACTGCGAACAGAGATAAACGCCGGGCACGCCCGTCGCATAAGGATTGACGGCCACCCTGGGCCGGAAAAGGACCTGCAGCCGGTCGTTGGCACCGCCAATGATGTCGCCGCCGATGTAGTTGGGGTTGTAGGCCTCGAGCTCGGCAGTGCCTTTGCTCACAGTGGCGATGATGCGGTCGCGGAATCCCGGCGCGAACCGTTCGATCTGGTCGACGACGACGCCGGTGGCGTCGCCGTCGTAGGCGAACGGCACGTGCGCGTAGGCCCATATCGGGTTGATGGTGCCCGCCGAGCGGGACGGGTCAGCCAGGTACTGCTGGCCAACGAGCATGAATGGCCGCTGCGACATCTCGCCCTGTGCGCGTTGACGTTCCGAGTGTGCGATCTCGGCGAAGCTTCCACCCAAATGGACAGTGCCCGCGCCACGGCACTCGGCATTGGTCCAGGGGATGTCGCCCTCGATCGCGAAGTCGACCTTGAACGCCGAGGATCCCTCGCGGTAACGCTGATAGGACCGCTTGATCCGGCCGGGCATGACGTCGCCGTAGATCGATAACGCCGCGGCGGGGCTGAGGTCGAGCATGACCAGGTCGGCAGCCGGGATGTCGCTGCGGCTGGCGACGGTCACGCCGGTCGTGACGGCGCCGCCGTGGGCTTTGAGCGCGGCGGCCAGGGCCCTGGTGATAGACCCGGATCCGCCCTCGGCGACCGGCCAACCGTAGCGGTGCCCGCTGGCCAAGAACATCAACCCCAGCGACGAGGTGAGCGGGCGATCCAGCCGCGTGTAAATGTGCGCGGCCGCGCCGCCGAACAACGCGCGTGCCTGCTCAGTGCGAAACCAGCGGGCCATCACCGTCGCCGGCAACAGGGCGCGCGGCCCGAAGGCGGCGACGCGAATCGGATGGCGCGGAACGTTGATCACCGGGCGGAGAAAATCGTGAGCCAGCTGATCGAATCCAACCGCGAGATCGCCCACGGCGCGTCGCCACCGGGTTGCGTCAGGCCCCATGCCGGTCGCCGTTGCGTCGATCGACTGATACAGCACGCCGGCGGTGCCGTCGTCGAGGGGGTGCGCGCAGTCGATCTCCGGCCACTTCCACGTCAGCCCGTAGCGTTGCAGGTCGATCTCGCGTAAAAAGGGCGAACCGACGGCAAACGGATGCGCCGCCGAACAGTGGTCGTGGATGAGTCCGGGCACCGTCAACTCACCCGAACGGGCTCCCCCGCCGATCGTGCTACGCGCCTCTAGCACCTGCACGTCGACCCCATGCCGGGCGAGGTGGACCGCCGCGGCAAGGCCGTTGGGCCCAGCGCCGACGACGACCGCGCTGGTCATGAATTTCGGGGCGCCGTCACATGGACCGGGAACTCGTCGCCGGGCTCGGGCCACGGCTGGCGAGTCAGCATGTCTTCGACGCGGACATAGCCCGCCTCGATCAAGCCGGTCTTGGCGTCGAGAATCCGATACCACTGCCGCTGCGTCTGAATCGGTTGACCCTCAAGAACAATGACGCGCAGGTCGCCGTCCTCGAAGTGACAGCGCCGCTGCACCGCTTCCAGTAGCTGCTCGTTGTGCAGATGGCCTTCGCCGAAGTTCCAGCCGACCAACGGCCCGGCAACGACCTCCCCCTCGCGCACGCTGTAGTCGGCTTCGTTGGCGATCGCGCGGGGCAACAGCCCGTTGAGGGCTCTGCCGTGGGTGTGCATCGCGCGGAACGCCGCCACCTTGTCCGACATCAGCTCGGCGCTCGCAGCGCCGTAGAGCTTGGTTAGCTGATTGACCACCAGCGCAGAGCTTTTCACCACATCGGTCTCTATCTTGTCCTCGGCGCCGGCCCGGAAGCACCACAGGCTGGTGGCCCAGTTGCCGGCGTAGTAGCGCATACCGGGCAGGAACGAAATCTTCTCGGGGAACAGGTTTCCCGCGATCACGATGGCGACCACGGCAATGACCAGGGCCAGCAATAGCGGCGACCGAAGATCGGTAGCGCGGATCGCGCCGTAATGCCCGAACAGATAGAACAGCGAGAAGATGAAAAAGACGTTCCACTCCAACGGAACTCCCATCGGGAGGTTGGACAGGATATTCAGGTGGAACAACACCATGAACCCGATGAGGAACCACCGCCAGGGTTGATCGCCGGCGACGAAGACCAGCACCGTGGGCACCAAAAATTCCGCCGTGGTGCCGCCGACGTGGGCCATCAGCTTCGGCAGCAACGACGGCCGCAAGTCGTTGACGTGGTCCAGGTAAAGAAGGTGCTTGACCCCGTTGAACAACCTGTGGCGCAGCAGCGCGTTGTTGCTCGTCATCACCGCCACGACGTACGGGAAATGGTGGTTGAGCTTGGACGTCGCCGCCCCCCACCACAGGCACAGCATGATGATCTTGAAGGCTGCGATCTGGTCGGTAAACGGGAAAAAGAACACGATCAGCTTCAGCCAGTAATGCTCGCCGCGGGCGGCCAGAAAGATGGTCTTGTCGCGCAGACCTAACAGCGCCAAGGCAACGATCGTCGGGACGACCAGGACGGGGTCGATCAGCCCGTCGCGACCGGGCGACACCAGCGCCCACACCCCGCTGATCAAGACGACGGCGTATAGCGCGACATCGACGACAGTGCGAGAATCGCCGCCGGTGAGCGGCACCTTGTCCCCCCACGCCGGAAGTCGAATTGTGTTGGGCCGCAACCAGTAAAGGAAGCCGCCGATCGGCGGCATGAACCGTCCTGTGAGCGGGCCCGATCCGCAGCCGAAGCCGGCAACCTCGAACAGCAGCGTGAAAACGATGAGCTTCTGATACACGATCGGTTGCGTCCACCAGTCAGCGATCCGGCTGAGACCGCCCGTTCCCGGCGTGAGCGAGATGATCGCCGCGGGGGCGGCGACGTAGAGGCCAATCTTGATCAGGTACAGCAGGTAGACCGCGTACGGTGTCCCGAACCCGTGCTCCGCCCAGTGTCGGCTCGCAATCTGCATTCGCGTTGCCCGGGGCAAGGAGGGCCAGGTGTCCGGGTCGACATCCGGAAGCTCGGGTGACATGAATCCCATGGCGGCCTCGTTCCAGATTCCGGGTGCGAATACCGGTTGCCCGATTCAATGTATCTCGTCCCGGAAGGCGCACCAGCGAAAAATGCTGCGGCAGGATTAGTTCCCGGCCGACGGGGTCACCTCACCCGGAACCGCTGCTGCAGATTGTCGATGAGATTTGCGACGGTGCGGCGATCCTGTTCTTCGATGAGCGTCAGCTGCCGGTGACGGCGGACGTCTTCTGACTTACCGCGGGCTTCGGCCACCGCGATGGCCTTCTGGTGGTCGTCGATCCGCTGCTCGATCCGGAGGCGGTTCTGGGTGAGCAGACGCAAAAAATACTGAGCCTGCCGGTCGTCGGGCGTTGCCGGCGCGGCCGCGCTGAGCGGGGAGATTGACTTGCCCTGCGGGACATGCACCGACCGGGAACGCGGCGTACCCGGGTGAGGCGGACGGAACGTCCGGACGTCAGTTGGCGCGGAAGTCATTTCGCACCTTTCTAGGGGAGTCTGATGCTCGGCGCGTGAACGATAGCGCATCTAACAGACACGTGAGAAATGCGTCCATTCCGACCCTCAAAAAGCTGGCTCCATTCCCGCGAACAGCAAACAGGGGCGCTCCCCCGTCGGTCGCGCACCCAGGCCAACGCCAGGCCCCGTGTAGCCACAGCAATGCCGAAACGCCAGTCTTACAGGGCAATTGACGCCCATGGTTATTTGCCTGAAAAGCTACCCCTGATCGGCAGGCCCAGTTATCATCACCGACCATGAAACGCAGTGTGAACGTCGCGTTCGCAACGTTCACCGCAACGTTGAGCGCAGCGGCCCTGGTTGCGGCGGTCGCCCACGCAGATCCCGTCGTCCCGGAACCCGGTGTCGCGTGCGGCGGGTCGGCCGGGTTGATGGATGGCGTGCAAACGTTTTCCCCGCAGCATGAAGTCCTGGAGTGCGTCAAAGGTTCCCCGATGTTCGTGTGGCAGCACCGCGACGACATTCAACGGCCTGCGGTCGCCTGGTTCACCTATGGGCCGGCCGCGACGTTGAACAGGGCTGACGTCACCGAGGGCACCAGGTGGACCGGTTTCGAACGAGGCGCCAATTGCACCGAGGAACAAACCCATATCGCCGGAGGGACACCGGCGACCCAGGCAGTCAACGGCGACGACACGTTGGACTTCACCGTGGTCCCTGACATGGCCACGATGACGCTGCACGGCGTGTGTATCTGGCGCGAGGACGACTAGTAGTCGGCGGCCGGGGCGCGCTCGCTACCATCGAGACACGTCCCACGCGGCACTGCAGCCGCCGGTAAGCCGTTAGGGAGCCTCTGTGAGCGAAGTGACCGACAGCGATAGCCCAGACGGCCCAGACAGCTCAGACAGCGACGACATGGGGAAATTCGACCCCGAGCTGACCCAACGCATGATCGGCGTGATGCGCCCGGTCTTGAAGACGTACTTCCGGTCCGAGGTGCGTGGCCTGGATTCCTTCCCGCCCGGGGGTGCGCTGGTGGTCGGCAACCACTCCGGCGGCATGTTCCCCATGGATGTCCCGATCTTCAGCGTCGACTTCTACGACAAGTTCGGCTACGACCGGCCGGTCTACACGCTGAGCCACGACATCCTGTTCATGGGCCCCACGGGACCGTTCTTCAGGCGTACCGGATACATCCGGGCCAACCGGGAGAACGCGGCCAAGGCCCTGCGCTCCGGCGGCGTGGTGATCGTCTTTCCCGGCGGCGACTACGACGCGTACCGGCCCACGCTCTCGGAGAACGTGATCGACTTCAACGGCCGCAAGGGATACGTGCGAACCGCGATCGAAGCCGGCGTGCCTATAGTGCCCGCGGTGTCCATCGGCGGGCAAGAAACTCAGCTCTATCTGACCAGGGGCACTTGGCTGGCGCAGCGGCTGGGCATAAAACGCTTGCTGCGCAGCGATATTCTGCCGCTGTCGTTCGGCTTCCCGTTCGGGTTCAGCGCCGCTATTCCGCCCAACCTGCCGCTGCCCACCAAGATCGTGACGCAGGTGCTGGAACCGATCGACATCGCCGCGCAATTCGGTGCGGATCCTGACGTCGACGAGGTCGACGATCACGTCCGCTGCGTGATGCAGCAGGGCCTCAAAGAGCTTGCCGGCAAGCGGCGTTTCCCGATCCTGGGCTGATTCATGGCATCTCGTATCGAGCAGACGCTCGGCATCATCACGACCCTGCGGCGCGCCGGAATGATCGCGCCGATGCGGCCCGACCGCTACCTGAAGATGGCGGCAGCGATGCGCCGCGAAGGCATGGGCATGACGGTGGGGTTCGCCGGTGCGGCCCAGCGCTGCCCGGACCGTCCCGGCCTGATCGACGAGCTGGGCACGCTGACCTGGCGCCAGCTCGACGAGCGGATCAACGCGCTGGCCGTGGCTTTACAGCAGGGTCTTCCCGGCCCACGGGCCGGAATGCCGAAAGTCATCGGGGTGATGTGCCGCAATCACCGCGGTTTCGTCGAGGCGGTGGTGGCGTCCAGTCGGATCGGTTCCGACGTGGTGCTGCTCAACACGTCGTTCGCCGGACCGGCGCTGGCCGAGGTGGTCAACCGCGAAGGCGTCGATGCCGTCATCTACGACGAGGAGTTCACCGAGACGGTAGACCGCGCACTGGCCGACAAGCCCGACGCCACCCGCATCCTGGCCTGGACAGACACCGATCACGCGCTGACGGTAGAGAAACTGATCGCCGAGCACATCGGCCGACAGCCCGAGCGCACCGGCGGCAAGGGCAGGATGATCCTGCTCACCTCCGGCACCACCGGATCACCCAAGGGCGCCAAGCAATCTGGCGGCGGCGCCGGCATCGGCACGCTCAAGGCGATCCTGGACCGCACGCCGTGGCGGGCCGAGGAGACCATCGTGATCGTCGCGCCGATGTTCCACGCGTGGGGCTTCTCGCAATTGATCTTCGCCGCGTCGATGGCTTGCACGGTGGTCACGCGGCGCAAGTTCGAACCGGAAGCCACCCTGGATCTCATAGACCGCCACCAGGCGACAGGTCTTGCCGTGGTTCCGGTGATGTTCGACCGCATCATGGAGCTGCCCGCCGAGGTCCGAAACCGCTACAGCGCAAGATCATTGCGCTTCGCGGCGGCGTCCGGTTCCCGGATGCGCCCCGATGTCGTCACCGCGTTCATGGACCAGTTCGGCGACGTGATTTACAACAACTACAACGCCACCGAGGCGGGCATGATTGCCACCGCCACACCGCAGGACCTGCGCGCGGCCCCCGACACCGCGGGCCGGCCCGCGGGTGGAACCGAGATCCGGATCCTGGACCCCGAATTCAACGAGATGCCCACGGGCGAGGTCGGCGGCATCTACGTGCGCAACGACACCCAGTTCGACGGGTACACCTCGGGCGCGACGAAGGATTTCCGCGCCGGCTTCATGTCCTCCGGCGACGTCGGCTACCTCGACGAGGCCGGGCGGTTGTTCGTGGTCGGCCGCGACGACGAGATGATCGTCTCGGGCGGTGAGAACGTCTACCCGATCGAGGTGGAGAAGACGTTGGCGTCGCATCCCGAGGTGGCCGAAGCGGCGGTGATCGGCGTGGATGACGAGCAGTACGGCCAGCGACTGGCGGCGTTCGTCGTGCTTGAGCCCGGTGGGTCGGCCACGCCCGATGCCCTCAAGCAGCACGTCCGGGACAACCTGGCCAATTACAAGGTGCCCCGGGAAGTGTCCGTGCTCGACGAACTACCCCGCGGCAGCACCGGCAAGGTGCTGCGTAACGAACTCAAGGCCAAGGTCACCGGCTGATGCGTCTACAACGATTGCGGCGGCATGTGTTTGCCAAAAGGCCGCTGACGCGCGCCGCGGCAGAATTCCTCAATGCCGTCAACGGATTACACCCGCTAACCCGCAACCCCTACGCTTCGGTGCTGGTGTTTTGGTTCGGCTGGCCGACGTCAGAGGCGCCGGGCCTGTACGCCACCGCTTCCGTGCTGGACGCTGTGCGCCGCGGCCGCCGCGGCGATTTCGCTGGCGCGAAAGGCAAAGCGACGCTTGCCCTTACCGCGGCATCCTGGGCGATCCTGGGAGTGATCGGCTACCGCGGCTCCACCACTCCCGGTCCGGTACTCGAAGCCGGTCTGACCGAGCAACTCGGCCCGGATTACGCCAAGGAACTCGAGGCGCTGCCCACCGAGCCCACCCGCAGCGGACGACGCAACTTACCGTTGCGCACCACGGTGCGCACCACAATGTCCCGTCGGCGCTTCGTCGACAAGGAGAACATCGTGTCCTACGGCCCGCACGGGCGGGCGAACCTGGCCGACATCTGGCGCCGCCGCGACCTGCCCCGCGACGGCAAGGCGCCGGTGCTGTTACAGGTACCCGGCGGCGCGTGGATGATCGGATGGCGCCGCCCCCAGGCGTACCCCTTGATGAGCCAACTGGTTTCGCGCGGTTGGGTGTGCGTCTCGATGAACTACCGCGTCTCCCCGCTGCACACCTGGCCCGACCACATCGTGGACGTCAAACGCGCGCTGGCGTGGGTCAAAGAGAACATCGCGGCCTACGGCGGGGACCCGAACTTCGTGGCGATCAGCGGCGGATCCGCCGGCGGTCATCTGTCCGCGTTGGCCGCCCTGACTCCCAACGACCCCAAGTTCCAGCCCGGCTTCGAGGACGCCGACACCTCGGTGGTGGCAGCAGTCCCCTCTTACGGTCGCTACGACTGGTACTCCACCAAAGACCCCGGGCGCGCCCAGTTCGTCGAGATTCTGCAAAGACTCGTGGTCAAGCAGAAACTCAGCACGCACCGGCAGGTCTATTTGGACGCCTCGCCGCTGCAACACGTACGGGCGGACGCCCCACCATTTTTTGTTCTGCACGGAGCCGACGACTCGCTGATCCCGGTCGTCGAAGCGCAAGAGTTCGTCGAAGAACTGCGGTCAGTGTCAAAATCTCCGGTCGCCTACGCCGAACTGCCCCACGCCCAACACGGTTTCGACGTCTTCGGTTCCGCGCGGGCCGATAAAGCCGCCGACGCGATCGCACGGTTCTTGTCGTGGGTCTACGTCACGAATCCGCCGACTCGCTGAGGCCCGCGGCGACCTCGAGTTCGGTCAGCGCCGGTTCCACGGCCCGCGCCATCTCGTCGATGTCGTTGGCGATTTCGGGTGTGGTGACAAAGCCGAAGTCCAAGTACTTCTCATAGGAGAAGCAGGTGATGTTCAGGGCGATGTCCATGACCGGCGGCCCCAGCGGCACCAGCGACTCCAATTTGGCGCCGGCCATGTACAGCGGCTGGGACGGACCGGGGACGTTGGACACGACCAGGTTGAGCGGCGCCAGATTGCGTGACAGGCCCGAAACCGTATAGGCGCGGGCCGCCAACTGCAGCAGCCCGGGCGGCGTGGTCTCGGTGAGCCCCATGATCTGATGCGCTGAAAGCGCCTTGGCCATTTCCTTGGCGCTCTGCGTGCTTTCGTGAATGACCTTGAGCCGCTCGGCAGGGTCTTCGATGTCGGTGGCCAGCGACGCGGTCATGGAGCTGATCTTGTTCCCGACGTCGCCTTGGCTTTGGTCGGTGCGCGTGGACACCGGGATCTGCGCGATGAGAGGTTTGACCGGCAGCTCGTCGTGCTTGAGCAGATACTCGCGGGCGGCCCCGGCCACCAGCGCCAGCACCACGTCGTTCAGCTTGACGCCGAAGGCGTCCTTGACGGCCTTGGCCCGCTCCAGTTCGACGCGGCAGCCGGTGATCCGGCGATGCGCCGAGACCGGCGCGTTGAACCTCGTCTTGGGCGCTTCGAAGTAGCCCGGCGGCTTGCTGGTGACACCCAGCGCCGCTATCTGTTGGCGCACCGTCTGTTCCAGCAGCCGGGTGATCCGGAACGGGGTCTTGACGACGACGTTGTAAAGGGCGCCCAACGCGCGCCGTTCCAGACCCGGCACCTGGAATCCCACCAGCGAACCCACCGTGTGCTGCTGCGGCGGGCGCGGTTCGGGCGTGACGTCCAGCATGATCTCGGCCAGCCCGGCCCCCGAGACCCCGTCGACGATGGCGTGGTGCATCTTGGTCAGCGTCGCGACCCGGTTGCCCTTGACGCCCTCAATCGCCCACAGCTCCCACAGCGGTCGGGAGCGGTCCAGTTTGTAGGACATCAGCCGGCCCACCAGTTCGTCCACCTCGCGTCGTCCGCCCGGCGCGGGGACGGCGATGCGCCGCATGTGGAAGTCGATGTCGAGGTCTTCGTCCTCCACGAACCAGGGCCGGTCCAGCCCGAGCGGGGCACCGGTGACGCGCCAACGCAGCTGCGGCAGCTCCGGCAACCGCTCGATCATGATTTCGCGGAGTCGCTGGAAGCTGTAGTCGGGGGCGTCGGTCAGATCGCAGATCGCCAGCGCGCCGACATGCATATGCCAGCCCGCCGTTTCCGCAGACCAGAATGCAGCGTCGATGCTGGAGAGCCGTTTCATCCGAGAACCGTATCGCCTTCCCCCAAATTGCACGCCATAATTCGGCGCGTAGAACCTCCCCCGTTAGGCCCCGCTCAGCCCATATTGCCTAACCTCTCCACGCCGTTTCGCAGCGGGTCTCATCGCGGGCTAGGCGTCCTCCAGCAGGTCCGGCGTGACCGCCGACTCGGTGTCGGGAATGCCCTCGACCTTCGCTTTACGGTCAGCCATGGACAGCAATCGCCGAATACGGCCCGCCACAGCGTCTTTCGTCATCGGAGGGTCGGCCAGCCGGCCCAGCTCCTCGAGCGAGGCCTGCCGGTGCTCGACACGCAGTTTGCCGGCCGAGGCCAGATGGTCGGGCACGGTGTCGCCGAGGATCTCCAGCGCCCGCTCCACCCTGGCGGCCGCCGCGACCGCCGCCCGCGCCGAGCGGCGCAGATTGGCGTCGTCGAAATTGGCCAGCCGGTTGGCCGTCGCGCGTACCTCACGACGCAACCGGCGCTCCTCCCAGACCAGCCGGGTGTCCTGGGCACCCATCCGGGTCAGCAATGCGCCGATCGCCTCGCCGTCGCGCACCACCACCCGATCGGCGCCGCGCACTTCGCGCGCCTTTGCGCTGACCCCCAGCCGGCGCGCCGCGCCCACCAGCGCCAGCGCGGCCTCCGGGCCGGGGCAGCTGACCTCTAACGCTGACGAACGTCCCGGTTCGGTCAGCGACCCGTGCGCCAAAAAGGCTCCCCGCCACGCGGCTTCGGCGTCGCCGATGCCGCCGCCGACGACCTGGGCCGGCAGACCCCGCACCGGACGACCGCGCATGTCCAGCAGCCCGGTCTGACGAGCCAGCGCCTCACCGTCGTTGGCGACCCGCAGCACGTACCGAGTGCTCTTGCGAATCCCGCTGGCCGACAACACATGCACCACCGCGTTGTAGCCGTAGAGCTCAAAGATGTCTTTTCGCAGCCGCCGCGCGATGTTACCCAGATCCACCTCCGCTTCGACGACCACGCGTCCGCTCACGATGTGCAATCCACCGGCGAACCTGAGCAGCGAGGTGACCTCCGCACGACGAGCGCTGACCGACTTCACCACCAAGCGACTCAACTCGTCCTTGACTTCGGTCGTCATCGCCACGCGTCGTCACCCCTTGGTTCGTCTATCCGAATCTCTTCGGTGGCCGTCACGGAGGTTGCTGGCGAGCCCTGATGGCCCACCCGCACCCCGTCCAGAGCGGCCGCCAGCTTGCCCGGGTCATGTAAAGGTGTACCAGGTCGGGCCACGTCGGCGAAGTGGACCTCGGCCTGGAGCAACGTCGCGGTGCGTCGCAGTTGCTCGCGCTCGCGGTCACTGGGGACTCGCTCGGCGTCGATGATGATGTCGTGGACGCTGAACCCGGGTGCGTGTTGGGCCAGCACGTGCAGGTGGCGCTCCACCGAAAATCCGGCGGTCTCCCCCGGCTCGGCCACCAGGTTGAGCACCAGCGCCCGGCGCGCCGTGGTGGCCTGCAGCGCAGCGGCAAGCCCGGGCACCAGAACGTGCGGGATCACGCTGGTGAACCATGACCCTGGGCCCAGGACCACCAGGTCGGCGGCCATGATGGCGTCGACGGCCTGCCGGGTCGCGGGTGGGTCGGGCGGCAGCAGCCGCACCCGGCGGACCTTGCCGGGGGTGGACGCGATCGCGACTTGACCGCAGATCAGCCGGAACATCCGCGGGTCGGTCTCCAGCCCGGCGACGTCGGCTTCGATCTGCAGCGGGATTGGACACATGGGCAATACCCTGCCCTTGACACCAAGGATTCGTCCGAGCTCGTCGAGCGCGGCGACCGGATCGGCCAGCACCTCGGACAGGCCGGCCAGCATCAGATTGCCGATCGGATGGCCGGCCAGGGCGCCACTGCCACCGAACCGGTGCTGCAGGATGGTGGCCCACAGTCGTCCGTAGGGGCTGTCGGATGCCAACGCCGCCAACGCCATTCGCAGATCACCCGGCGGCACCACGTCGAGTTCGTTACGCAGCCGCCCAGAGGAGCCACCGTCGTCGGCCACGGTGACGATGGCGGTGACATAGGGAGTGAGCCGGCGGGCCGCGGACAGCGTGGCGTACAGGCCGTGACCCCCGCCCAGGGCGACGATGCTCTGTGTTGGTGGCGGGCTGGTTGGCTCGCTCATTCGCGACCCAGATCCCGGTGCAGCACCCGCACGGACAGTTGCGGGTCCGCGTCCAGCAGTCGCTTCAATGCCTCGGCGATCGCGACGCTGCGGTGCTTGCCGCCGGTGCAGCCGATGGCGACCGTCATGTATCGCTTCCCCTCCCTGCGGTAGCCCTCGACAACCAGGGATAGCAATCGATGGTAAGTCTCGAGGAACTCAGCCGCGCCGTTCTGGCCCAGCACGTAGTCGCGGACCGCCGGGTGCTGGCCGGTGAGTTCGCGTAACTCGTCGACCCAATGGGGGTTGGGCAGGAACCGCACATCCATCACCATGTCCGCGTCCATCGGCAGGCCGTATTTGAAGCCGAACGACTCGACGGTGACACTGGTGGTCGCGCCCCCGTCGCTGCCGAACGCGCGCTCGATGCTTTCCCGCAAGGCGCGCACCGACAGCGTCGACGTGTCGATGATGAGGTCCGCGGTGGCGCGAACCGGAGCCAGCATTCTGCGCTCGGCCGCGATGCCCTCGGCCAGGGTCTGCTCGCCCTGCAGCGGATGGCTGCGGCGATTCTGTTCGTAACGGCGCACCAACATGTCGTCGGACGCCTCCATGAAGACCACGCGGGGGGTGATGTTGCGGGTGGCCAATTCGTTCCGCACCGAGTCCAGGTCGCCGGTGAATCCGCGCGAGCGCACGTCCATCACCACCGCCAGCTGGGTGATGCGAGACCCGGCGGCCAGCCCGAAATCCACCATCCGGGTGATCAGCTGCGGCGGCAGGTTGTCGGCCACATACCAGCCGAGGTCCTCGAGCACTTTGGCCGCCGTGCCGCGGCCGGCACCGGACAGCCCGGTGACCAGGACGACGTCAATGTCCGCAGCCTCGGCCGTCACGGCTGTGCTCCGTTGGATTCCGTTGCCGCTTCCGTTCGAAGCGCTTCGAGGACGGCGTTGGCCGTAGCCACGCCGATACCCGGGACGGCGGTGATCTGGTCGACGGTGGCCTCCTTGAGGCGGGCTATCGATCCGAAATGGGTGACCAACGCCTTGCGGCGATGTTCGCCCAGTCCCGGCACCGAGTCCAGCGCCGAGGCCGTCATTCGCTTGGATCGCTTGCTGCGATGGTAAGCGATGGCGAATCGATGCGCCTCGTCACGGACCCGCTGCAGCAGGTACAGGCCCTCGCTGTTGCGCGGCATGATGATCGGGTCCGGCTCCGAAGGCACCCACACCTCTTCCAGCCGCTTGGCCAGGCCGACCACCGCGACGTCGGTGATGCCGAGCTCCTCAAGCACGGCGCTGGCCGCATTGACTTGGGGCGCACCACCGTCCACGACGTAAAGATTGGGCGGGTAGGCGAACCTGCGCGATTTCCCTTCGGGAGAAAGCACATTCGGATCGTTCTGCTCTTGCAGGTGTCGCCAGAACCGGCGCCGGGTCACCTCGGCGACGGAGGCGACGTCGTCGGAGCGGCCCTGCCCCGCGGCTTCCTTGATCCCGAAATGGCGGTAGTCGGATTTGCGGGGCAGTCCGTCCTCGAACACCACCAGCGAGCCGACCACGTCGGTGCCCTGCACGTGGCTGACGTCGACGCACTCGATGCGCAGCGGTGCGTCGGCGAGACCAAGCGCGTCCTGAATGCTTTGCAGCGCAGCAGATCTGGCGTTGAAGTCACCGGCCCGTTTCAGTTTGTGTTGCTGCAGGGCTTCTTTCGCGTTGCGCTGCACCGTTTCGGCCAACGCCTTTTTGTCACCGCGGCGCGGCACCCGCAACGTGACCCGGGAGCCGCGCAGGCCCGACAACCAACTTGACAGTTGTTCGGCGTTGGACGGCAGACACGGCACCAGCACCTCGCGGGGAACCGGATTGCTCGATTCGTCTGTGACTTCTTTCAAAGCGCCGTCCAGCTCCGCCTGGTCCCCGTAGAACTGTGTCAGGAACTGCTCGACCAGGCGCTCCTCGCCGGAATCACCGGGGTCCCCGGTTTTTTCGACGATCCAGCCGCGCTGACCACGGACCCGGCCACCACGGACATGGAACACCTGCACCGCCGCCTCGAGTTCGTCGTCGGCGAACGCGACCACGTCGGCGTCGGTGCCGTCGCCGAAGACCACGGCCTGTTTCTCCATCGCCCGCTTCAGCGCACCCAGGTCGTCACGCAGGCGCGCGGCCCGCTCGAAATCGAGTTCTTCTGCCGCGGCGTTCATCTGCTGTTCCAGCTCGCGCGCGAACCGGTCGGTTTTGCCGGACAGGAAGTCGCAGAAGTCGTTGACGATTTGGCGGTGCTGCTCGGCACTGACTCGACCGACACACGGCGCCGAGCATTTGTCGATGTAGCCGAGCAGGCAAGGTCGGTCGATTTGCTTGTGCCGCTTGAACACCCCGGCCGAGCAGGTTCGGGCCGGAAACACCCGGGTGAGCAGATCCAGTGTCTCCCGGATAGCCCAGGCGTGCGAGTACGGCCCGAAGTAGCGCACACCCTTGCGCCGCGGGCCGCGGTAGACCATCAGCCGGGGAAACTCCTCGTTGACTGTGACCGCAAGCACCGGGTAGGACTTGTCGTCGCGGTAGCGGATGTTGAAGCGCGGATCGAACTCCTTGATCCAGTTGTATTCCAGCTGCAACGCCTCGACTTCGGTGTTGACCACCGTCCACTCGACCTTGGCCGCGGTGGTCACCATCTGCCGGGTGCGAGGTTGCAGGCTCGCGATGTCGGCGAAGTAGGACGTCAGCCGGCTGCGCAGGCTCTTGGCCTTGCCGACGTAGATGACGCGCCCGTACGAATCCCGGAATCGGTAGACGCCCGGCTCTACCGGGATGGACCCGGGCGCGGGGCGATAGGTGGCGGGATCTGGCACGCATCCAGGCTAGTAGCCGCTAAAACGGTGGCGGTTCGCCGGGATCGGGTGGCGGGAATTGGGCGTCTTGCACGGCATCATCGCCTCGCGGTTGGCGCAGCCAATGTCGGGCGTGGGTGCACCGCCGGCAAGTGGCCGGCGAGTGCGCACCCGCTCGGGAAAAGCAGCGCGCTGCCGGGCCCGAGTGGTGGTGCGTACAAGTCGAGTAGTGGTCGAGTAGTGAACTACTCGTGTCCGCACGCGGGATCGCTGAAACGATGACCTCACCGGGGTCAGGAGTCGAGGTGGCATCATGAACAACCTCACCATTCTGCGTATTCACCCAATACTGCGACTTCTGCCCGGCAGCACGCGACGCGGTCGTCACCGCGTACCGCCTTGCCATCTACCGGCTGGCCCAACAACGAGCACACCACTCGACCGCTGGTCCATCGTTCCTGTCTGCGCCGTGTGCATTGAAGCCGGCCGCGTAACAGAAGCCACCTACCAAACGGGGGACGGGCTGTGCGGCTGCGACCAACACATCCAAGAACTTGAACAACACGGCCGCGCCGCGGTACGCCGACAACGAAGCGCAGAACCGCATGGATATATGGGTCGTGGAGCAGCGCCTGCGCGCGGAACGACTGGCGACCGACCGGCTGACTCGCGCGACCAAGGCGCTGGTTTCGGCGACGGGGGTGCTGGCCCTAGCGACGATCGCATTGGTGGTCGTAAACGCTTATTCGCAGCTAAGTAACAGGCATGGCGGTATGAAAAGGTCGAGGCAGCCGACCAGCTGCAATTAAATCGCGCGTTGCAGGGTTTTTCGGCGTGCGCCGGACTCTCGTGACCACGGCTCTGGCGCAACTCATCCTGGCGTCAGATCCAGCCTGGTGTTCAGACGATGTACGAACCCGCACCGGAGGTCAGTGCGGATCTGCTGGCCGCGGCCGACGAGCTCGACGCGCTCGAAACCGGGTTGGTTGCCGACGTGGAGTTACATCCCGAAGCGAGCGCCACTCACTAAGTGGATGAGCTGCTCGCGGTGCTCGATGCCGAGCTTGGCGAAGATGCGATAAACGTGTCCCTCCACCGTCCGCACTGAGACAGAAAGCCTTTGGGCGATCTGACGGTTGGATAAACCAGCCGCCGCCAGCATCACGATCTCACGTTCACGGTCGGTAATCGGCAGCGGTTGGGCCACGGAATGGACTGCGGGTGTTCGTATTTCGTGCTGTCCGGCCAGCCAGTGCGCGCGGGTCGACGACTTCATTTCCTTGCCACGCTGGCCGGTGCGCGCGTGTTCACGCGCCGCCTGGGCTGCCGCGTCGGCAGCAAGCGCCACCGCGCCCATGTCAACGAACCGGTCGGCCGAGGCGTCGAGCTGATCGCCATCGTGGTCAGCCAGGCCGCGAGCGTGCTGCGCGATCGCCTCCGCCAACACAGTGTTCAGAGTCGTGGCCAGCTCCGCCAGCCTCCCGGTTTGCGAACGGTCATCGAACCGGACCGCGGTGTGCAGCGCGCGCATCTCGACGGCGTACATCCCGGATTGTCGCGCGATCTGGGCGGCACGCACCGCATGTGTCTGCGCCGCCGATGTCTGGCCGACGGCGGCCCGCTCCCAGGCCCGCGCCAGCTCGAGTTCCGGCAAGAACACGGCGACCTGCGGTCCGTAGGCCTCCTCCGACCTGCGCAGCGCGGCAGCGGCAGCCGCAGCATCTCCCCGCGCACCTTCAGCCTGCGCCGACAGGGCCGCCACCAGCATCAACCAGCTGAACGGAGAACCACGCGACATCGCCGATATCGAGTCGCGAAAGGCAGCACACGCGGACGGCAGCGCACCACGGGCAAGGTCCACTAGTCCAAGCATGGCGTTCACGACGGCGTGTACTGCAAGCGCGCCCGCCGGCATCGCGGCATAACGTTTCCAAACCTGCTCGGCCGCCGCAAAGTCGCCCACAGCGGTCAAAGCCATGACCTCACCCCACCCGATAACCAGCCGCAGCGGTCCAGAGTGGCCGAGGTCAGCCGCCCGCAAACCCATATCGGCTATGCGGTGAACGTCGCCATATCGCCCAGTGAGTGCCAACGCCCAGCAGGTCGCAGCAGCCGCCCACGCTGTCGCCACCGGGGGCACATCGCATGCACAGAGCGCTAGTCCTGCCTCGATCGCCGTCGAAACGTCACCGGAGAAGTACGAGAACAACACCTCCATCGCCGTGATGAGCCCTACACTCGCGTCGGATTTGAGGCGATCGCTCACGTTGGCGAGTGCCAGCCGAGCCTGCTCAATTTGCCCGCACCAGAAGAGGTTCGCGGCGCGCATACAGCCATGCGCGGTCATCAACTCATCGGCACCCTCAGGGTCGAAGGCACCAAGCACCGCCTCGACCTCGGCGCTCCGCCCCTGCCAACCCATCGCCTCAGCAAGCACGAGCGCGGCTGGCAGACCACCGTCACGGTCGAGCGCAAATCTGGCCAGCTCCTCTCCGCAGGCGAAGTTCGACATGGTCATCGCGCTCGCCGCCGCGCGGATGATCCCGTCGAGGTCTGGCGTCAGGTCGCTGCGCATCATGAACTGGGCCATCCGAATTTGAGCGCGCACGTCAGGCAACCCCGACCGCTCCTTCTGCGTCTGCATTTGATTCTGAAGTTGTTGTGCCAGTGCGCTAGTGAGCTCCCGCGTGCGCACCATCCCGGCTCGTTGCATTGCCGCCTCACCCAAGACGGGGTGACCCAACCGCGCCACAGTGTTTGACCCGTCGGCAACCAACTGGATCACACCGCGGCGCTCCAAGCGCCCCACCGCCTCAACATCGCAAAGCCCACGCAGAATCCCCCAGTCCAGCACCTCCGCAGCCGCCAAGACCTCTACCGCCTCCAATTCCTCCGGCGCGAAGGACTGCAGGCGAAACTCCAGCAGATCGTAGAGTTGACGGTCGGCACGCAGCGCACCTCGAAGTTGCCAGCCCGCATCCGTGCGCACCAACACACCACTTTCCCGACCCGCGCCCAGCAAGCCGCGCAGCAGCAGCGGGCTGCCCGCAGTCCGGCCGTGTAACTCGTTGATCAGCCTGGTTTCGACGACGCCGCCGAGCACGGCGCGCGCCAGCGCCTCGGTCTGCTCCCGGGTAAATGCTTCAATGCGCAGACTCAGCAACAACCGCTCTTTCAAAAGCGCTATTACCGCGTCGGGCACCGGTTCGCCGGACCGGATCGTCACGATCAATCGTGCACAGCCGCTGGCCGCAAGTTGGTGCACCAACGTCGACGACAACAGATCGAGCAACTGCGCGTCGTCGACGACCACGACCAGGTTCTCTTCCCGCTCCAGGGTTTTATGCGCGGCCGCGAGCATGGCGGCCGGTTCCTGCGGGGCGTCGACGGTTACAGACCGATAGAACGCACCCAACGGCACCGTGGAGCCGGTTTGGGTGCCCAGCACATACCGCACCGTCGACCCGCCCGACTCGAGTGTGTCGGCAAGTGCGCGAGCCAGAGTCGATTTGCCAACCCCGCTATCACCGACCAACGCCACGCCATGGAACTCCGCGTCATCCTCGAGTGCTGCCAACGCTTGGCGCAACTCGTCATCGCGGGCCACTATCGGCCAACCGCTCCGCGTTTGCACCAGCCGTCGAACCTCCACCCCCACGTTTTTGCCGACGTTACTCTGAGTCCGCCCACGGTTCGCGCCAGACTTCTATTTTCCGAGCACAACGTTTATTTACCCGCGTTAATTTGACACAGGTTCAACTAAATTACGCCCGTTGCAGGGTTTTTCGGCGTGCGTCGGACTCGTAGACCACGGCTCTGGCGCAACTCATCCTGGCGTCAGATCCGGCCTGGTGTTCAGACGATGTATGAGCCCGTACCGCGGAATTGCAGGCTCGCAAAACGCCGATGGCACGTTTGCTGCACAGACGTCGGACCTCCCGGGTTATGTCTACTGGGCAGACGCTACCTGGACTCGGTTGGCTGATTGCCCGAGATATCGCATCTTCGGAACAAATACCGGGTGCCCTGTTTAAGTCTCGTGCCAAGCGAGACGTACTAAGTGGATGAGCTGGTCGCGGTGCTCGATGCCGAGCTTGGCGAAGATGCGATAAACGTGTCCCTCCACCGTCCGCACTGAGACAGAAAGCCTTTGGGCGATCTGACGGTTGGATAAACCAGCCGCCGCCAGCATCACGATCTCACGTTCACGGTCGGTAATCGGCAGCGGTTGGGCCACGGAATGGACTGCGGGTGTTCGTATTTCGTGCTGTCCGGCCAGCCAGTGCGCGCGGGTCGACGACTTCATTTCCTTGCCACGCTGGCCGGTGCGCGCGTGTTCGCGCGCCGCCTGGGCTGCCGCGTCGGCGGCAGACGCCACCGCGCCCATGTCAGCGAACCGGTCGGCCGAGGCGTCGAGCTGATCGCCGTCGTGGTCGGCCAGGCCGCGAGCGTGCTGCGCGATCGTCTCCGCCATCGGAGTGTTCAGTGTCGTGGCCAGCTCCGCCAGCCTCTCGGTTTGCGAACGGTCATCGAACCGGACGGCGGTGTGCAGCGCGCGCATCTCGACGGCGTACATCCCGGATTGTCGCGCGATCTGGGCGGCACGCACCGCATGTGTCTGCGCCGCCGATGTCTGGCCGACGGCGGCCCGCTCCCAGGCCCGGGCCAGCTCGAGTTCCGGCAAGAACACGGCGACCTGCGGTCCGTAGGCCTCCTCCGACCTGCGCAGCGCGGCAGCGGTAGCCGCAGCATCTCCCCGCGCACCTTCGGCCTGCGCGGACCAGGCTGTTACCAGCATCAACCAGCCCGACGGAAAACCACGCGACATCGCCGCTATCGAGTCGCGAAAGGCAGCACACGCGGACGGCAGCGCACCACGGCCAAGCTGGACGACCCCGAGCATCGCGTCCACCATGGCGTCTGCGTCCGGCACGCCCGCGGCCGTTGCGACATAGCGTTCCCAAGCCCGCTCGGCCGCCGGGAAATTCCCGGCCCAAGTCAACGCCGTGGCCTCAGCTAACCCGATGTTGAACCGGTCCGATCCCGATTCGCTGAGCGCGGCCGCCCGCAGCCCCGCCTCCGCTATCCGGTGAACGTCGCCAAACCGGCCGGCGAGCGCCAGCGCAGACGACGTTGCCACCGCCGCCCACAACGCCGCCATCGGCAACATATCCGATCCACACAAGCTCGGCCCGGTCTCGATCGTTGTCGCAACATCCCCAGAGAAGAACCCAAACGACACCTCCAGGGCCGTGACGAGACCCACGACTGCCGCCGAAGCGACACGATTCTTCACGTCGGCGAGTACCTGCCGGGCCGGCTCAACCCGCCCGCAGTTAATGAACAGATTCAAGGCGCGCAGACCACCCCACTGCACGATCAGCCACTCATCGGCACCATCGGGGGGGTCGACGTCGGCAATCACCGCCTCGGTCTCGTCGCCCCGACCCTGCCAGCTCAGCGTCTTACCAAGCACGATCGCGGCCGGCAGGCCACCGCCGCGATCGAACGCGAATCTCGCCAACTCTTCACCGCAGGCGAAGTTCGACATGGTCATCGCGCTCGCCGCCGCATCGATGATCAGGTCGAGGTCCGGCGACAGATCGCTGCGCATCATGAACTGCGCCAGCTGGATCTGGGCGCGCACATCGGGCAATCTGGACCGCTGCCCTTCGGCCTGCAGGTTCTTCCGAAGATGTTGTGCCAGCTTGCCATTGAGCTGCCGCGTGCGCACCACTCCGGCGTGTCGGATTGCCACTTCAGCCATGAGGGGGTGCTGAAGCCGCGCCACCGTGTTGAATCCGTCGGCCACCACCTGGATTACTCCACGGCGCTCCAAGCGCCCCACCGCGTCGGCATCGCAGAGCCCACGCAGAATCCCCCAGTCCAGCACCTCCGCAGCCGCCAAGACCTCTACCGCCTCCAATTCCTCCGGCGCGAAGGACTGCAGGCGAAACTCCAGCAGATCGTGAAGTTGGCGGTCGGCACGCAGCGCACCTCGAAGTTGCCAGCCCGCATCCGTGCGCGCCAACACACCACTTTCCCGACCTCCGCTCAGCAAGCCGCGCAGCAGCACTGGGCTGCCCGCAGTTCGTTGGTGTAACTCGTTGATCAGCCTGGTTTCGACGACGCCGCCGAGCACGGCGCGGGCCAGCGCCTCGGTCTGCTCCCGGGTAAATGCTTCAATGCGCAGACTCAGCAACAACCGCTCTTTCAAAAGCACTGTTACCGCGTCGGGCACCGGTTCGCCGGACCGGATCGTCACGATCAATCGTGCACAGCCGCTGGCCGCAAGTTGGTGCACCAACGTCGACGACAACGGATCGAGCAACTGCGCGTCGTCGACGACGACGACCAGGTTCTCTTCCCGCTCCAGGGTTTTATGCGCGGCCGCCAGCATCACCGCAGGTTCATGTGCCGCCTCAACCGTCACCGACCGAAAGAACGCGCCCAACGGGATGGCGCACCCCGTTTGGGTGCCCAGCACATACCGCACAGTCGACCCGCCCGACTCGAGTGTGTCGGCAAGTGCGCGAGCCATTGTCGATTTGCCAACCCCGCTATCACCGACCAACGCCACGCCATGGAACTCCGCGTCATCCTCGAGTGCTGCCAACGCTTGGCGCAACTCGTCATCGCGGGCCACTATCGGCCAACCGCTCCCCGTTTGCACCAGCCGTCGAACCTCCACCGCCAGGTCTTTTCGCAGACGCTACCCCGACTTCCCCCACCGTTCGGACCAGATGTTGAATCAAGCCTTGGATCGGGCCCTAACTAAGACCTGCTCGCGGCGCCCGGATGCCAAGCTTGGCGAAAATGCGATAGAGGTGTCCTCCACCGTCCACACCGAGACAGAGAGCCGAGCGGCGATTTGGCTATTGATAAGCCCCCCGCGACCAGCATCACGGTCTCGCGTTTACGGTCGGTCATTGGCAGCGGCTGTGCGTGCCACCCGGCGAACGTACAGTGGGTCAGCCTGTGCGCAGGTCCGGCCGATAATGAGCCAGCAGCCTGCGCACGGTGTCCATAGCATCCACGGCGCGGTTCTTGTCGACGGCCTGGATCGCCATCACCGGGACGTACTCGTCGTCGGGTAAGTCGACGCGCGCCCAGCGGCTACCGGCTGGAAATGACACGCCGACCGTCTCGGACCACGGGATAAGCCTGTCGCCCAACAGGTTACGCACCGAGAGCCCAGACGGACCGACCCGCAATCGCGGCCGCGCCAGCAACAACACGGCACCCGCGATGACCAGACCGAGCAGGGCCAGCGCGACCTGATCGGCGGTCTGGAAGACCACGCCGTTCGACTGCCTCTTGAGCAGCAGGCCCGCCACGATGTGCACTGCCGCGATCAGAAATGCCGCGCCGTAAGCGAACAGCGGTGTCAGATGAGGGCGCAACTCGACGTCCCAGGCTTCTCGTTGCGATGTCGGGGTCACGACCGGGCGCGCAGGTCACGCAAGGTGAGCGCGGCGGTCAGGCCCGCCGCGGTCGCCTGGGCGCCCTTGTCCTCGGCCGACCCCGCAAGTCCGGCGCGGGCGAGCGCCTGACCCTCGGTGTCGCAGGTCAGCACCCCGTTGGCGATCGGCGTGGCGGCGTCCAGGGCAACCCGAGTCAGGCCCTGCGTCACGGAGTCGCAGACATAGTCGAAATGTGGTGTTTCACCACGGATTACGACACCCAGGGCGACGACGACGTCGTGGTTGCGGGCGAGTTCCTGTGCCACCACCGGAATTTCGATCGCGCCGAGCACGCGAACCACCGTCGGGGCTGTCGATACCCGACTTGGCGGCTTGTTTGCAGGCGCAGGCCAGCAGGGCGTCACAGATTTGGGTGTGCCAGGTGCTCGCGACAATAGCAAGCCGCAGACCGGACGCGTCCGGCGCCGGAACGTCGGGCACACCCGCGCCACCGCTCATTTGCGCCGCCCTCGCTCACAAAGCACCACCGAATTCGCCTGGGAGATAGACGGATTCGTGGAAATCGTCCAGCCCGGCCAGGTCATGGCCCATCCTGTCGCGTTTGGTCATCAGGTAGCGGATGTTCTCCGCGTTGGCCCGCACCGGCAGCGGCACCCGCTCGATGATGTGCAATCCGTACCCGTCCAGCCCGACTCGCTTGGCCGGGTTGTTGGTCAGCAGCCGCATCGAACGCACCCCGAGGTCGACGAGGATCTGCGCGCCGATTCCGTAATCCCTTGCGTCGGCCGGTAACCCGAGCTTGAGGTTGGCGTCCACGGTGTCCTCGCCAGCGTCCTGTAGCTGGTAGGCCTGCAGCTTGTGCAGCAGCCCGATGCCGCGGCCCTCGTGGCCGCGCATGTACAGCACCACGCCGCGGCCCTCGCGCGCGACCATGGCCATCGCGGCATCCAGTTGGGGTCCGCAGTCGCAGCGGCGTGAGCCGAACACGTCGCCGGTCAGGCACTCGGAGTGCACCCGGACCAACACGTCGTCGCCTTCGGCGTTCGGCCCGGCGATTTCGCCGCGGACCAGCGCCACATGTTCGACGTCCTCGTAGATGCTGCTGTAACCGATGGCGCGAAACTCGCCATGACGAGTTGGGATTCGGGCCTCGGCGATCCGTTCGATGTGCTTCTCGTGCTTGCGCCGCCATTCGATGATGTCGGCGATGGTGATCAGCGCGAGACCGTGCTCGTCGGCGAACACCCGCAGCTCGTCGGTCTGGGCCATCGACCCTTCGTCCTTCTGGCTGACGATCTCGCAGATTGCGCCCGCGGGTTGCAGCCCCGCCATCCGGGCGAGGTCGACGGCGGCCTCGGTGTGGCCGGGGCGGCGCAACACGCCACCATCCTTGGCGCGCAACGGAACCACGTGGCCGGGGCGGGTGAAATCCTCGGCGATCGCAGTCGGGTCGGCCAGCAGTCCCATAGTGGTGGCCCGGTCGGACGCGGAAATCCCGGTTCCCACGCCTCTTCTCGCATCGACGGTAACGGTGTAGGCGGTGCCGTGCTTGTCCTGGTTGACCGCGTACATCGGCAGCAGGCCCAGCCGGTCGCAAATCGCGCCGTCCAGCGGGACACACAGGTATCCCGAGGTGTATCGAACCATGAAGGCCACCATCTCCGGCGTCGCCTTTTCGGCGGCGAAGATCAGATCGCCCTCGTTCTCCCGTTCCTCGTCGTCGATGACGACAACGGCCTTGCCCGCCGCGATGTCGGCAACCGCCCGCTCGACGGAGTCCAACCTCGTCATCGTCGCTACCTTGCTGTCAGAGCTGTCATAGGTGTTTCGGCCTGGCCCACGAGAGGCCCACGTGTGCCATCCAGTATGAACCACCGCGGTGCCGCAGTTATTGCCGCTGCTTATTGAGTGGGACAGTTCCCGAGTAAGTCAGCCCGTCGCGATCTCCTGCGCGCGCCTGCCTCCCGCGTAGTCAATCGACACAGGCACTGCAGTCGCTCCCCCTGCCCGCGTCGTGGTCACTTGATTGCGGCTACACGCGCAGGCTACTTGCGGTTACCGACCATTACGGGACGCCATTGTCGGGCGAGGACCTGGCGCTTATTTTGTCGTTAGCAGTCGCTCAACATACTTAGCAATGACGTCCACTTCGAGGTTCACCTGCGTGCCGACGGAAGCGGCACCCAGCGTCGTAAGCTCGCGGGTCGTCGGGATGAGGGATACCTCGAACCAGTCCTGCGGTTCGGCGCCCAGCCCGGAGACCGTCAGCGAGATCCCGTCGACGGTGATCGAGCCCTTCTCGACGACGTATCGGGCCACCGCGGCCGGCACCTCGATCCGCACAACTTCCCAGTGCTCGGACGGTGTGCGGGTCACCACCTGGCCGGTGCCGTCCACGTGCCCCTGCACGATGTGCCCGCCGAGCCGGCTGTTGATGGCCGCGGCCCGCTCCAGGTTCACCGGGCTGCCGACCCGCAGTGCGCCCAGGTTGGACCGGTTGAGCGTCTCGGCCATCACATCGGCGCTGAATTGCCCGTCGGGCAGCACCTCCACCACGGTCAGACAGACGCCGTTGACAGCGATCGAATCGCCGTGGCCGGCGTCGGAGGTGACGACGGGCCCCCGGATGACCAAACGTGCGGCGTCGGCGAGCGGCTCCCGGCCGGTGACCTCTCCGAGTTCCTCGACAATTCCGGTGAACATTGCACCAGGTTAATGACCGTTGCGGGGCGCACGCACCCGGTCGGTTCACCGGCCTGGTCACGAGCACCCTCTACGATGCAGACTATGCAGACCCGCCGCCGATTACTTGCCGTCCTCGCTGCCGTGAGCATCGCAGCCGCCCTGGTTGCCGGATGCTCGTCGGGCTCCACGCAGAGCGGCGCGCCGCTGCCGGACGCGACGACGTTGGTCAAGCAATCCGCGGATGTCACCAAGAACCTCAAGAGCGCGCACCTGGTGCTGTCGGTGATCGGCAAGATCCCCGGGCTGCCCATCAAGACGCTGACCGGCGATCTCACGACGGCCCCGGCCACCGCCGCCTCAGGTGATGTGCAACTGACGATGGGCGGCTCTGAGGTCGACGCGAACTTCGTCGTCATCGACGGCGAGCTGTACGCGACCCTCACTCCGAATAAATGGAGCGACTTCGGCAAGGCCGCCGACATCTACGACGTGTCGACGATCCTGAGCCCGGACGCCGGCGTGGCCAACTTGCTGGCGAACTTCACCAACGCCAAGGCCGAGGGCCGCGACACCATCAACGGTCAAAACGCCGTCCGCATCAGCGGAAACGTCCCGCCGGACGCGGTCAACAAGATCGCATCGTCATTCAACGCGACCCAGCCGACGCCGGCCACGGTCTGGATTCAGGAGACCGGCGACCATCAGCTGGTCCAGGCCAGGTTGGACAAGAGTCAGGGCAATTCCGTCCAGATGACGTTGTCGAACTGGAACCAGCCAGTGCAGGTCAGCAAGCCTCAGGTGAGCTGATGAGCACGCAGACTGGACGCCGGGTCGCCATTATGGCGGGCAGCCTCGCGGTTCTGCTGGGGGCGCTGGACGCCTATGTCGTGGTCAGCATCATCCGCGACATCATGACCGACGTCGGCATTCCCATTAACAAGCTGCAGCGCATCACCTGGATCATCACGATGTACCTGCTGGGCTACATCGCCGCGATGCCGTTGCTGGGCCGCGCCTCTGACCGGTTCGGCCGCAAGCTGGTGCTGCAGATCAGCTTGGCGCTGTTCATGGTCGGCTCGATCGTTACCGCGCTGTCCGTGCAAATCGGCCAGTGGGGCCTGCTCGGCGATGATCCCAACACGGCCTTCCACGTGCTGATCGCCGGCCGGACTATTCAGGGCGTGGCCAGCGGTGCGCTGCTACCCGTCACGCTGGCTCTGGGCGCGGATCTCTGGGCGCAGCGCAACCGCGCCGGCGTGCTCGGCGGCATCGGCGCGGCGCAGGAACTCGGCATGGTGCTGGGCCCGCTGTACGGCATTTTCATCGTCTGGCTGTTCCACGACTGGCGCGATGTCTTCTGGATCAACGTCCCGTTGACACTGATCGCGATGGCGATGATCCAGTTCAGCCTGCCGGGGCACGATCGCAGCGCCGACCCGGAGCGGATCGACCTGGTCGGTGGTGTGCTGCTGGCGGTCGGCTTGGGCCTCGCGGTGATCGGGCTGTACAACCCCAATCCCGACGGCAAGCAGGTGCTGCCGAGCTACGGACCACCGCTGGTGATCGGGGCGATCGTCGCGGGAGTGGCGTTCCTGCTCTGGGAGCGGTTCTCACGCACCCGGCTGATCAATCCGGCCGGAGTGCGTTTTGTGCCGTTGCTGTCGGCACTGGGAGTGTCGGTGTGCGCGGGCGCGGCGTTGATGGTGACGCTGGTCAATGTGGAGCTCTTCGGCCAGGGTGTGCTGCAGATGGACCAGACCCAGGCGGCCGGCCTGCTGCTGTGGTTCCTGATCGCCCTGCCGATCGGCGCGGTGCTGGGCGGTTGGATCGCTACCCGTACCGGGGACCGCGCGGTCACGTTCGTCGGACTGCTCGTCGCCGCCTACGGCTACTGGCTGATTCACTACTGGCGGGCCGATCTGATCGACCGTCACCACAGCGTCTTCGGGCTGTTCGGGGTCCCGGTCCTGCACACAGATCTGTTGGTGGCCGGTTTCGGGCTCGGCCTGGTGATCGGCCCGGTCTCGTCGGCCGCCCTGCGGGTGGTCCCCGCGGCCCAGCACGGGATCGCCTCGGCGGCGGTGGTGGTAGCCCGGAATACCGGCATGTTGATTGGGGTGGCCGCGCTCAGCGCCTGGGGCCTCTACGAGTTCAACCACATCTTGGCGAAAAAGACGGCAGAGATCCCAGCCGACGCGAGCCTGCTAGACCGCCTGCTCCGCCAGAAGACGATGTATCTGGACGCCTTCGCGGAGATGTATGGCGGCATCTTCGCGGTCACCGTGTTCATCTGTGCGGCCGGTGCCCTTCTGGGCCTGTTGCTCGGGGGCCGAAAACACCGCGCGGTCGAGCTAGACGAACCCGAAGTTCCCGAACAGCAGCACGCAACGAACACGGCACCCACGGTCTGAATCACTAACGCGATACCAAGCTCAGCAGCAGATCCGGGCCGATGCGTTCGGCGCCGTCGAACTGCCAGCGCAACGCCTGGTTAATGCTGGACACCCCGACGTCGTGGACGGCGGCGACGGGGCCACCCAGCAGGATCGGCGCGACGTAGGCCAGGATGCGGTTGATCGCCCCGGCCCGCAGGAAGGCCCCGGCCAGGGTGGGGCCGCCTTCGAGGAGCACATCGGTGCGGTCCGAGAGCGCCTTGATCACCTCCGCGGGATCGTGGGTGCTAATTACCATGGTGCGCGAGTCGTCGTTGAGAACCTTTGCCTCGGAGGGTATTTCACGCATGCCCACCACCACGCGCAGCGGTTGCTTGCCGGCCAGCGAACCGTCCGGCAGCCGGGCGGTCAGGGCCGGGTCGTCGGCGAGGACGGTGCCGGTGCCGACCACGATGGCGTCGGCGGCCGCGCGGCGACGATGTAAGTCCGCACGGGCGGCCTCGCTGGAGATCCACTGGCTGGATCCGTCGGCTGCGGCGCTGCGGCCGTCGACGCTGCTGGCGTACTTCCACGTCAGATGCGGCAGCCCGGTGCGCTGCTTGTGCAGCCACTCGCGCAACGGCCCGGCGGCCACCTGATCGGCCAGCACGCCGGAGCGCACCTGAAGGCCCGCCGACTGCAGCCGGCCCGTGCCGCCGCCGGCGATCCCGTTCGGATCGGTGACGGCGTAGATCACCGTGCCGACCCTGGCTTCGATCAGAGCGTTCACACAGGGCGGGGTCTTGCCGTAGTGGTTACACGGCTCGAGGGTGACCACCGCGATGCCGCCGGCCGCCAGACCGCCGGCCCGGCGCAGCGCCATCACCTCGGCGTGGTCACCGCCGGCGGGCTGGGTGGCGCCGACGCCTACGACCCGGCCTTCGGGGTCCACGATGACGGCTCCGACGGGCGGGTTGGGGTACGTGGTGCCCTTGACCTGGTAGGAGAGCTCGATGGCGAGGCGCATCGCCTCGTCGATGCTCTTGACTTGGTCGACGCTCATCCGCGCAGATGTGCCGACGCGGTTGCTGCCTGCCGGCGTAACGCCTCGACCGCGGCCTCGGGATTGTCGGCGCCGAACACCGCGGATCCGGCGACGAAGCAGTCCACGCCGGCTTCGGCGGCCTGCTCGATGGTGTCTTCGTTGATGCCGCCGTCGATCTCGACCAGGATGGTCAACTCGCCAGCATCGACCAACTTGCGGACTTCGCGCACTTTGCCCAGCACGTCGGGGATGAAGCTCTGGCCGCCGAAGCCGGGCTCGACCGACATGACCAGGAAGGTGTCGAAGTGCCGCAGGATCTCCAGGTAGGGATCCAACGGGGTCTTCGGTTTGATGCTGAGCCCCGCTTTGGCGCCGGCGGCCCGGATGTCGCGGGCCACCCCGACGGGGTTGTCGGTGGCCTCGGCGTGGAAGGTGACGTTGTAGGCGCCCGCTTCGGCGTACGGCGGCGCCCACCGGTCCGGGTTGTCAATCATCAGATGGCAATCCATCGGGATGTTGGTGTGGGCGAGAAGGCTCTCCACCACCGGCAGCCCGATCGTCAGGTTCGGCACGAAGTGACCGTCCATCACGTCGACGTGCAGCCAATCTGCGCCGTTCACGATGGCCGCTTCGTCGGCGAGCCGGGCGAAATCAGCGGCCAAAATCGACGGTGCGATCAGAGGTCCCCCTGTGCTGCGAGGCATGAGCGCCACACTACTGAGATCCTCGCTCATTTGGGTGGAAGGCTCACGTCACGCGCCGCAGCGCGGCGGCGAACATCGCGTCGGTGCCATGCCGGTGCGGCCACAGCTGTACGTACGGACCCTCCCCTAGACCTTCGTCGATCGGTTCGAACAACGGCCGGGTGTCCAGCGCGCTGACGGGATGGCGTCGCAGCGCATCGGCGATCACGCCAGAAGTTTCGGCCAGGTGTGGCGAACAGGTCGCGTACAGCACCACGCCGCCGGGCCGGGTCAGCGCGATCGCGGCGGCCAGCAGCTCCCGCTGCAGTTTGGCCAGCTGCGGCACGTCGGACGACTGACGACGCCAGCGCGCCTCGGGCCGGCGGCGCAACGCGCCAAGCCCGGTACAGGGCACGTCGACGAGCACCCGGTCGAAGCCCGGCTCGAGACCGCTCTCTCGCCCGTCGACCCGCAGCACCTCCACCGGAAGCCCGGAGGTGTTCTGTGCCACCAGGTCCGCACGCTGTGGCGTCGGCTCGACCGCCGTGACACGCGCGAGGGGTCCACGGCCTTGGCCTAACAACACAGCGCCTAACAGCGCAGTCTTGCCGCCGGGTCCGGCGCACAGGTCCAGCCAGCGTCCGGTGTCGCCGTCGACCGGTGCCAGCGTCAGCGCCCGCGCCACCAACTGGCTGCCCTCGTCCTGCACCAGGGCTTGTCCGTCGCGCACGGGGGCCAGTTGTCCGGGGTCACCGCCGGGCAGGTACACCGCATACGGCGAGTAGCGCCCGACGGTGCCGTGCACCGTATCCGCCAGCTCGGCAGCGCTGAGCTGGTCCGGGCGGGCCACCAGATGCACGTGCGGCCGCTCGTTGTCGCTGGCCAGTGCCGCACCGAGTTCTCCTGCTGCCACGCCCAGCGCGTCGGCGAAGGCCTGGGCGATCCAGCGCGGGTGGGCGTGCACGAACGCGGCACGCCCAATCGGGTCGGTTGCCGCATCCGGAGCCAGCTCAGCGACCCAGGACTGCTCGTCGCGCCCGGAGATAGTGCGCAGCACGCCGTTAACGAAACCCGCTCGCGCCGAATCGAATTCGAGGCCGGCCTGCTCAACGGTGGTGGACACCGCCGCGTGCGCGCCGACCCGGGTGCGCAACAGCTGGTAACTGCCGAGCCGCAGCAGGTCGAGCAAGACCGGATCGATCGCATCGGGCGAGCGTCCGGCGGCCGCGCCGATGACCGCGTCGAGCAGGCCCATGGTGCGACAGGTGCCGTAGGTCAGCTCGGTGGCGAATGCCGCGTCCCGGCCGCTGATGCCGCGTCGGCGCAGCACTGCGGGCAACGCCAGGTTCGCGTACGCCTCCCGCTCGCTGACCGCACGCAGCACCTCGTAAGCGGCGCCGCGCGCCGGATCGAATGGCTTGCGGCGCGGTCCTTTTCGTCGGTCCTGCGGCCGGGTCATGATGCGCGTTCCGTGTGGTCGAGCCGGGCACCGCGGGCCCAGTCGGCGGCGTCCATGAGTTTCTTGCCGGGCGGCTGGATCTGGCCCAACCGCACCGGATCTGAGCCGGTGCCGATCCATACGCTCTTGCGGTCGACGTGAATACCGCCGGGCGGCAACGGTTCTGGCGACTGGTCGAGATACACCGGTCCAAGCTTGATCCGCAGGTCACCGATGACGGTCCAGGCGCCCGGGTTGGGCGTGACGGCGCGGATCCGGCGCTCGACCACGGGCGCCGGCAGATCCCAGCGCACCCGGGCCTCCTCGACGGTGATCTTCGGCGCCAGGCTGACGCCCTCGGCCGGTTGCGCACGTGGTGTCAGTGTCCCGTCGGCGACTCCGTCCAGTGTGGCCGACAGCAGTGCCGCGCCCGAAAGAGCCAGTCGCTCAAGCAGATCCGCGGCGGTGTCGGTGGGCCGGATCGTCTCGGTAACGACACCGTAGACCGGCCCGGAGTCCAGGCTCTTTTCGATCTCGAACGTGGTCGCACCGGTGACGGCGTCCCCCGCGGCGATGGCGGCCTGTACCGGCGCCGCGCCACGCCACGCCGGTAGCAGCGAGAAGTGCAAGTTGATCCAGCCGTGGGCAGGCACCGCGAGCAGGCCGTCGCCGAGCAGCGCGCCGTAGGCCACCACGGGACAACAGTCGGGTGCCAGCTCCGCGAGTTCGTCGACGAACTCCGGCGAGTTCGGCCGCGGCGGCCGCAACACCGGAATGCCGCGGTCGAGCGCCTCGCGGGCGACCGGCGACGGCGCCGGCTTACCCCGCCGGCCGGAGGCGGCGTCGGGTCGGGTGAGCACCGCCACCACGTCATGCCGGGGCGAGTCGATGAGGCGCCGCAGCGCGGGCAGCGCGGGGTCGGGGGTGCCGGCGAAGACAAGGCGCACCGGCCCAGTCTAGGAACCCGGGTGCAAGGCCCTCGACAACGCAGTCCGCTACACGCCGGCGTCGAGGCTGATGTCGGGCTCACCGCCGGCGGCGGTGAACGCCGTCAGCGCTCGCACCAGCCCGTGACGCTCGGTCACCGGCATCTTTTCCACGATGTCGGCGATCTCGGTTCGCCGGTGCTCGATGACGCGGCGAACGATCTCGCGTCCACGCTTGGTCAAGGTGGCGAGCAGTTCGCGACGCGAGGTGGGGTGTGGCAACCGGTCTATCAGCCCGGCAGAGACCAACCGGTCGACCATCCGGCCGGTGGCCGAGGGTTGCACACCCAACAGGCTTGCCAGCGTGGCAAGGTTGATCGAGCCGCGACTGGACAGGATCACGAGCGTGCGAAATTGCGGAATGGTGATGGTCTCGTCCACCTGCGCGATGGAGCGCGCCGAGATGGCCACCAGCAGCCGCGATGCCGACAGCAACGCATCGGTGATCGCATCCAGTGATTCGCCTGCCGCCGTCGCGTTTTCGCTTGCCATCGTCCCCCTCTTTCCCGGGGCGCTCCCACGGGACCGTCGCAGGCTGAAGACCCAAAGTGTAGCACCTCTAATTTCCTATGCATACTGTCGCTATAGGGCACGATCGTGCTCTGCCGAGCCCAAACCCGTCATCCGCCAGCGGTATTCGGGAGTTGAGAGGCCGCGCGCCATGCGGGACAACGGGACGGCCCCTGTTTGGCAGCGGTTTGCCTCGATAGCCCCTGTTGTTTACCAAGGAGATTGTTTGCTTCGCGGGCAAGCTCGCAGAGGGTTCCCCGGTAGGCCGCGCCAGACTTACCTGCCAGGAGATTTTAAGCTGCCGTTGGTATTGCGTTGGGCCGATATGCTCCCTGGCGCAACGTATTTGACGCATTGCGGCCACGTAGGCGTTGACTTTCGCCGAAATGTGGAGACCACCCCGCTAGTCGCGTTAGCATCGCCCCTGGCCTACCGTTTCGTAGGTACGTTTTCGCTGCATCGGGTCTGATGTGTCTATAGGAGGACAGTAGATGTCATATCTGATCGCGGCGCCAGAGTTCGTGTCGGCGGCGGCAACGGATCTCGCGAACCTCGGGGAAACGATCAGCCAAGCCAACGCGACAGCCGCGTCCCCCACGTCGAGCGTGCTGGCCGCCGGCGCCGATGAGGTCTCAGCCGCTATCTCGTCACTGTTCGGCGCCCACGCTCAGGCCTACCAGACACTGAGCGCCCAAGCGGCGTCGTTCCATCAGCAATTCGTGTCGCTGCTCCACGGCGGCGCGGCGCAGTACGCCAGCGCTGAGGCCAAAAATGCCCAGCAAGTTGCTCACGAACTCACCTCACCCGTCCAGGACCTGACCGGGCGTCCGCTGTTCGGCAACGGGGCCAACGGGACGGCGACGAACCCCAACGGCGCTGCCGGGGGAATTCTGTTCGGCAACGGCGGCAACGGCTACTCCCAAACCACGGCCAACAGCGCAGCCGGCGGCAGCGGCGGGAATGCCGGGCTGTTCGGCGACGGCGGCACAGGCGGTAACGGCGGAGCCAGCTCCGGGGGGACGACCACGGGCGGCAACGGTGGCGCCGGAGGCACCGGCGGGTCGCTGTTCGGCAGCGGTGGCGCCGGCGGGAATGGCGGGGCAGGCACGGCCACGGCTCACGCCGGCAACGGTGGAGCGGGCGGCAATTCCTCGTTCATCGGCAACGGCGGGGTCGGCGGCACCGGCTTCAATGGTGGCGCCGGCGGCAATGCCGGGGCTATCGGCAACGGCGGCGAGGGCGGCGTGGCAACAGGTGCCAGCGGGGCCACGGGCGGTGCCGGTGGCAGTGGCGGCGTGATTTACGGAAGCGGCGCCAACGGCGGGTCCGTCGAACACAGCGGTACGGGCGGCGTCGGCGGCGACGCCGGGTTCTTCGGGCGCGCAGGCAACGGAGGCTCTGTCGCGGGCACCGGCACCGGGGGCGCCGGCGGCAACTCCCTGTTCTTGGGCAACGGGGGCGACGGTGGGTCCGTCGGCGTCGGCACGGGTGGCGCCGGCGGCTCCGCCCTCGGATTCGGCAATGGCGGCGCCGGTGGCGACCAAACCGGCGGCGGGCACACCGGCACCGGTGGCGCCGGCGGCAACGGCGGGGCGTTTTTCGGGAACGGCGGTGACGGCGGCACGGCCACTGCAACGTACTCGGGAACGGGCACCAAACCTGCGGGCGGCAATGGCGGCATGGCCCGAACGATCGGCAATGGCGGGAACGGTGGGGACGTCGGCACGGGCGGGACGCCGGGTACCGGCGGCGTCGGCGGCTTCCTTGGCCTCACCGGGGCGAACGGCGAGGTCATCTAGCGCGCTACCCAACATGCAGCGGGTCGATCTGTACCCGCGCCGGCTCGTGTGATTGCCGGGCGCTGAGGACGCGCACGCCGCGGCGTAACGCCGCGGCCAGCGCAAGGCCCTGCTCACGGCGGACCCGCACCAGCATCCTGATGACCGGCACGCCGGCCGGAATGCCCGCCGGGCGACGGACGCCCGCCGGCAGATCAACCGGTCCGAGCACGTCGGCCTGGTCGGGCAGCCCCGTCACGTCCAGCAGCGCCGTCACGGCCTCGGCCGGACCGTCGATGGCCGCCATGTGCACACTGGGCGGCAGGCCGACCTCGACTCGGGCCGCCAGGTCAGCCTCTGCGTGGCCGACCGGATCCCACCGGATTAGCGATTGCACCGTCGGGATCGACGCGTCGGCGACGATTGTCACCACGCCGCCCTCGCCCCGGGCCCGCACCAGCGCGGCCGCCGACATCCAGCGCCACAGGGCGTCCTCGGCGGCGCGCAGGTCTTGGCGGCCCAGCAGCGCCCAGGTGTCCAGCAGCAGCGCCGCGCCGTAGCCGCCGGGGGCGTGCGGTTCGGCGCCCGGGGTCGCGACGACCAGAGCCGGCCGGGCCTCGACCTGCGTGACGATCGCGTCACCCGCCGAGGTGATCACGGGCGTACCGGGGAACGCTCGGCCGAGTTCCTCGGCGGTGCGCCTGGCCCCGACCACGACCGCGCGCACCGCCTCCGAGCCGCAGCGCGCGCAACGCAGGGTCGGTTCGGCGCGGCCGCACCAGCGGCATACCGCACCCGGTCCCTTCTCTTGCAGCGCTAGCGGGCCCGTGCAGTGCCGGCAGCGGGCGATGTTGCGGCAGCGCGCGCAGGCCAGCGAGGGCACGTACCCGCGTCGCGGCACCTGCACCAGTACCGGAGCTCCGGCCTCGATCGCGGAGCGGGCGGACCGCAGCGCGATGGACGGAAGGCGCGCGGTGCGGGCCGCTGGGTCGCGTTCCTCGGCGTATCCGCTGTCATCCAGGGCGACCACCCGCGGGGTGTGGGCGCGGACCACCGGCCTCGCCGCCACTACGTCGTGCGCCCACCCGCTGCGTACCAGCTCCTGGGCTTCGGCGGTTCGGGAGTAGCCGCCGATCAGCGCGGCGCACCGCGCCTGATGCGCGCGAAGCATCGCCACCTCGCGGGCGTGCGGGTACGGCGCCCGCGGCTCGGCCAGGGTGTCGTCGGAGTCGGCCCAGACCAAGACCAGCCCCAGGTCACTCAGCGGAGCGAACACCGCGCTGCGGGTGCCGATCACCAGTCGCGCGTTGCCGCGCAGCGCCGCCAACCACCGCCGGTAGCGGGCGGCCGGCCCCAGGCCGGCCGAGAGTGCCACCACGCTGTGTTCGTCGATGCGGGTCGTCGCGGCGTGCCACAGCGTGTCGATGTCGCGCTGGTCAGGCACGATCGCCAGCGCCCTGCGCCCGGCACGCACCGTCTGGGCGGCGGCCTCGGCAAATCGGTCCGCCCATGCCTCACCTGGCAGCGCCTGCCAAACGGCGCGGGCGGCACGCGACTCGGCCAGAGCGGTCAAGAACTGCCCACCGCGGCCGTAGACTTCCCAGCCCGACGGGTCCACCTCCGCTGGAATTGGCGCCGTCAGCGCCGGCGCAGGTTCGCGCTCGACCCTGGCATGGCGAGCCGGCACCGCAAGGCGCAACACGTCCGGCCGGGTGCCCGCGTAGTGCGCCGCCACAGCATCGACCAGGCGGCGGATTTCCGCGGTGAGCACCGGCTCGGCGGACACCACCCGATCCAGCCAGCCCAGCTTTCCAGTGTGATCGGTGTCGTTGCGGCGTTCCAGGATGAATCCGTCGACAAGCCGGCCGTGAAACCGCACCCGCACCCGCACCCCCGGCTGGGCGTCGTCGGACTGCTCCGCGGACACCAGGTAGTCGAACTCGCGATCCAAGTGCGGCACCGACAGCATCGGCAGCACGCGGGCGATCGGCTCCACTTCGACAGGCGTGCGCGCTTTCTGAGTCACGGCTAACGCCCGAATATGTTGTCAGACAAGCTCGGCCGCGTTGGCAGAAGTATCGTCCTTTTCCCCCCGACCGAAGAAGAACCCGGCCGTGATGAGGATCTCGGCGGCCGCGTAAAACCACCAGATCGGCACCGCCAGTGCCTCGTTGCCCAGGATGAACCGGCCGATGGCGATCATCGAATCCGACGCCGCGAAGCACACCGCGCCCAGCGCGGTCCAGATCGCAGGCAACCGCGCCAACAACGCCACACAGACCATCGCGGACAACACGACGATGTAGACGGTCACCGGAACCGTCAGTTTCTCGGCACCCAGGTGGGGCCAGAACCAAATCAACAACCCCGTGGCGGCAACGCACATCAAGACGACGGCGGCGATCCGCACTCGCGACCGCCGCGCACCCCTCGCCAGGGGAAGCAGGGCAGCCAGAAAACACAAGTGCGCCAACAGAAACGCCGCCAGCCCTGTCACGAATGATTGTGTCCACCACGGGATCGCCAACAGCCAGTCGCCGGCGGCCGACAGCAGCAAAGCCGGCATCAGCCACCGGCGCTCGCGGACGATGGGGTGCGCGACCGCGGCGATCGTCAACAGTACCGCCATCGAAGCTTTGAATGGCGGTTGCAGAATCCAGTGCCCGGTCAACTCGGTGCCCGGCGGGGAGCGCAACGCGATCACGGTCAGGTACACGCCGTAGGCGATCGCCGCCCAGCCGGCAGCCACCCAGGCCCCGGCAACCAGGCGTGATGCGTACGGTACCACCATGCCCAGTTTGGACGACGCAGCCGACGAACGCCCGCCAATCGACTCCATCCTGCTGAAGGTACTGGATGCGGTTCCGTTCCGGCTATCCACCGAAGACGGAATCGACGCGGCCCGGCAGCGATTGCGCGATCTGCCGCGCCGACCGCTGCACCCCGAACTGCGAGTGGAAGACCGCGACATCGACGGCCCGGCGGGTGCTATCGGTCTCCGGATTTATTGGCCGCCAACCCATTCCGAAAGTTCCCCGTCACCGGTGGTGGTGTTCTTTCACGGCGGCGGCTTTGTGATGGGCGACCTGGACACGCACGACGGCACCTGCCGCCAGCACGCCGTCGGTGCCGACGCGGTCGTGGTGTCCGTCGACTACCGGTTAGCACCTGAACACCCCTACCCCGCCGCCGTCGAAGACGCTTGGGCCGCAACGCTATGGGTCACTGAGCATGCCGTCGAGTTCGGTGCGGACACCGCGCGGATGGCCGTCGCCGGAGATTCGGCGGGCGGCAACATCGCCGCTGTCATGGCACAGCAGATCCGCGATAACGCCGGACCTTTGATCAGCTTTCAGCTGTTGTGGTATCCCGCCACGCTGTGGGACCCGTCGCTGCCGTCGTTCACCGAAAACGCCGATGCGGCCATCCTCGGCGCCAAGGCCGTCGCCGACTTCTCCCGTTGGTACGCAGGCGAAATCGACATGTCCAACCCGCCGCCGGGCATGGCGCCGGGCCGCGCGCCGGACCTGGCTGACCTGGCGCCGGCCTACATCGGTGTCGCCGGCCACGACCCACTGCGCGATGACGGCATCCGCTATGGCGAGCTGCTGGCCGACGCCGGCGTCCCCGTCGAGGTGCACAACGCCGAGACCATGGTGCACGGCTACCTCGGCTACGCCGGTGTGGTACCCGCCGCGACCGAGGCGATGGACCGCGGGCTGGCGGCGTTGCGGGCGGCGCTGTACCGATAGTTGCGATGCTGCGTACGGTGATTTCATGACGCAGCCCACCAGCACGCGGCCAGATCTCGATCCGACGCTGAAAGCACTGCTCGACGCGTTTCCGCTGACGTTCAAGGCGGCCGACGGTGTCGAGGCGGCACGCGACAAGCTCCGGCTGCTGAAGGTGCCCCCGGAAATGCTGCCCGACCTGCGCATCGAGGAACGCACCGTCGGATATGACGACCTCACCGACATTCCGGTGCGGATCTACTGGCCCCCCATCGCGGCGCATGACAACCTGCCGGTGGTGGTCTTCTACCACGGCGGCGGGTGGTGCCTGGGCGATCTGGAGACCCACGATCCGGTCGCCCGGGCGCATGCCGTCGCGGCCGAGGCCATCGTGGTCTCGGTCGACTACCGGCTCGCCCCGGAGCATCCGTTCCCGGCCGGCATCGACGACAGCTGGGCGGCCTTGCGCTGGGTCGGCGAACACGCCGCCGAGCTGGGCGGTGACCCGAACCGGATCGCGGTCGCCGGTGACTCCGCGGGCGGCAACATCTCGGCGGTGATGACCCAGCTGGCGCGCGATAACGGCGGCCCGCCGTTGGTATTTCAGCTGCTGTGGTACCCGTCGCTGACGGCTGACCTGTCACTGCCGTCCTACACCGAGAACGCCAACGCGCCGATGCTGGACCGCGACGTCATCGACGCGTTCACGACCTGGTACGTATCGGACATGGACATCAGCGACCCCAAGGCGCTGCCGGCCACCATGGCGCCGGCGAACGCCACCGACTTCTCCGGTTTGCCGCCCGCGTTCATCGGCACCGCCGAACACGACCCGGTCCGCGACGACGGGGCCCGCTACGCCGAGCAGCTGCGCGGCGCCGGCGTGCCTGTGGAGCTGAGCAACGAGTCGACCATGGCGCACGGCTATGCCAGCTTCGCGTTGGTCGTGCCCGCCGCCGCCGAGGCCACCGACCGCGGATTGGCCGCTCTCAAAATGGCTCTGCATTCCTGATCGCGAGGACCCCATGAGCGTCAAGCCGGACTACCACGTACTGATCGTCGGCGCCGGATTCTCCGGCATCGGTACCGCCATCGAGCTCGACCGCGCCGGATTCACCGATTTCGTGTTGCTCGAAGCCGCCGACGGCGTGGGCGGCACCTGGCACTGGAACACGTATCCCGGTATCGCCGTGGACATTCCGTCGTTCTCGTATCAGTTCTCCTTCGAACAGAGCCGGCACTGGTCACGCACCTACGCGCCGGGCCGCGAACTGAAGGCCTACGCCGAGCACTGTGTCGACAAGTACGGCCTCCGGTCGCGGATCCGGTTCAACACCAAGGTTATTTCCGCCGAATTCGACGAAGAACATGGACTTTGGCGGGTGCAGACCGACCCGGGCGGAGAAGTCACGGCCAGGTTCGTCATCAGCGCTAGCGGTGTGCTGACCGTGCCGAACCTGCCCGACATCGACGGGGTGGACTCCTTCGCCGGCATCACCATGCACACCGCGCGGTGGGATCACGGCCAGGACCTGACTGGCAAGCGCGTCGCCATCGTCGGCACGGGCGCCTCCGCCGTCCAAGTCATCCCCGAGATCGCGCCAATTGTCCAGCACCTCACGGTCTTTCAGCGCACCCCGATCTGGTGCTTCCCCAAGTTCGACGTGCCGCTGCCTGCAGCGGCCCGTGCGGCGATGCGGATTCCCGGCGGCAAAGTGCTGCAGCGCCTGCTCAGCCAGGCGTTCGTCGAGGTGACCTTCCCGATCTCGGCGCAGTACTTCACGGTGATTCCGTTGGCCACCCGCATGGCGGCGGTGGGTCGCCGTTATCTTCGCCAACAGGTCGACGATCCGGTGGTGCGCGAGCAACTCACCCCGGCCTACGCGGTGGGCTGCAAACGGCCCGGCTTCCACAACGGCTACTTGGCCACGTTCAACCGCGACAACGTGCGACTGGTCACCGAGCCCATCGACAAGATCACGCCGTCGGCGGTGGCCACCACGGATGGCGAGAACCACGAAGTCGACGTGCTGATCCTGGCGACCGGCTTCAAGGTGATGGATACCGATAACGTCCCCACCTACGCCGTCACCGGAACCGGCGGCCGGTCCCTGAGCCGGTTCTGGGACGAGCAGCGACTGCAGGCCTACGAAGGCGTCAGCGTTCCCGGTTTCCCGAACATGTTCACCGTGTTCGGCCCCTACGGCTACGTCGGCTCGTCCTATTTCGCGCTGATCGAAACGCAGACCCACCACATCGTCCGTTGCCTGAAGCGGGCGCGCCGCGAGGGCGCCACCCGGGTCGAGGTGACCGAGGAGGCCAACACCCGCTACTTCGCCGAGATGATGCGCAAGCGGCACCGGCAGATTTTCTGGCAGGACAGTTGCCGGCTGGCCAACAGCTACTATTTCGACAAGAACGGCGACGTGCCACTGCGCCCGACCACGACGGTGGAGGCGTATTGGCGGAGTAGGCGTTTCGATCTGGACGACTATCGATTCACGGCTCAGCCGCCGCACCCAACGCCACGCTAGCGTGACACTCGGCACCGAACGCCACGCTAGCGTGACGCTCGGCGGCTCGAAATTAGATGGCGCGCTTGAGGTCGTCGACCTTGTCGAGCTGCTCCCAGGGCAGGTCGATGTCGGTGCGGCCGAAGTGGCCATAGGCGGCGGTCGGCGCGTAGATCGGACGCAGCAGGTCCAGGTCGCGAACAATCGCGCCGGGCCGCAGGTCGAAGACCTCAGGCACGATCTTCTCGATCTTGACCGGGTCGACCGTCGCGGTGCCGAACGTCTCGACGAACAGGCCGACCGGCGCCGCCTTGCCGATCGCGTAGGCCACCTGCACCTCGATCCGCTCCGCCAGCCCAGCGGCGACGATGTTCTTGGCCACCCAGCGCATCGCGTACGCCGCCGAACGGTCCACCTTGGACGGGTCCTTGCCCGAGAAGGCGCCGCCGCCGTGGCGGGCCCAACCACCGTAGGTGTCGACGATGATCTTGCGGCCGGTCAGGCCGGCATCACCCATCGGACCGCCGACGACGAACTTTCCGGTCGGGTTGATCAGCACCCGCGTCGTCGAGGAGTCCAGTGTCTCGTGGGCGAGGTCCGCCAGCACGGTCTTGATAACGTGCTCGCGCAGGTCGGGATCCAGCGTATTTTCGAGGTCGATGTCGGCCGCGTGCTGGGTGGAGATCACCACGGTGTCCAACCGCGTCGGGACGTTGTCCTCGTACTCGATGGTGACCTGTGTCTTGCCGTCAGGCCGCAGGTACGGCAGCGTCCCGTTCTTGCGCACTTCGGTCAGCCGCCGCGAGAGCCGGTGTGCCAGCGCGATCGGCAGCGGCATCAGTTCCGGGGTGTCGCTGATCGCGTAACCGAACATCAGGCCCTGGTCGCCGGCACCCTGAGAGTCCAGCGGGTCCGCGGCCCCCTCAACGCGCGTCTCGTGCGCGGTGTCGACACCTTGAGCGATGTCGGGCGACTGACGGCCGATGCCGATGTTGACGCCACAGGTCTCGCCGTCGAAGCCCTTGTCCGAGTGGTCGTAGCCGATGTCGAGGATGCGCTCACGGACGGTGTTGGTGATGTCGGCGAAGGCCTCCTTGGCCAACGTCGTCACCTCGCCGACCACATGAACCTGCCCGGTCGTCACCAGCGTCTCGACGGCGACGCGTGAGTGCGGGTCCCCGGCCAGCAGCGCGTCGAGGACCGAGTCGCTAATCGCGTCACAGATCTTGTCGGGATGTCCCTCTGTCACCGACTCACTGGTGAAAAGCCGACCGTTCTCGCTCACCCTGTCATCCTTTCGTGCTCCGTAAGCTTAGATAATCGAATTACCTTAGACGCCTCGAATTACACCGCCTCAGCGGGGGCGCGCAGATGTCTTTCGAAAGTCCGTTATCCGCCGTCGCCCTGCAGGAACGCGACGATCGCGTCCACAATACGACTGGCCATCGCCGTCTTAGAACCGTGCTCCAGTGCCGACTCGGTGCCGTCGGACGCCAACAACCAGCCGTCGTTGTTGTCCACCTCGAACGCGCGGCCGTCGCCCACCGCGTTGACGACCAACAGGTCACAGCCCTTGCGGCGCAGCTTCGCTCGCGCGTGAAACAGCACGTCGCCGTTGGCGTCGCCGGTCTCGGCGGCGAACCCCACGATGGCGCGCAGGTTGGGCAGTTCGCCGTGCGTGCGTGCCCGCACCGCGCCGGCCAACACGTCGTCGTTGCGCACCAACTCGATCGTCGGCGCGTCGTCGCGACTGTCCGGGCCTTTTTTGATCTTGGCGGCCGAAACCTGCGCCGGACGGAAGTCGGCGACGGCCGCGGCCATCACCAGCACGTCCGCGTCGGGGGCGTGCTTGGACACCGCGTCCCCGAGTTGCTCGGCCGAGCTGACCTGCACCACGTCGACGCCCGCCGGGTCGATGAGCCCAGCGGTGTGCCCGGCGATCAGAGTGACCTGGGCGCCGCGCTGGGCCGCGACCCGGGCGACCGCGTATCCCTGTTTGCCCGAGCTGCGGTTGCCGATGAAACGCACCGGATCGATGGCCTCGCGGGTGCCCCCGGCGGTCACCAGGACCCTGCGGCCGGCCAGGTCGTACGGAAGCGCGTCCTGGCGCTCCAGCAGCAGCTGGGCCAGGGTGGTGATCTCTTCGGCCTCGGGCAGCCGCCCGGGCCCGCTGTCGGTGCCGGTAAGCCGCCCGAACGCGGGTTCCAGCACCACAGCGCCCCGGCGGCGCAACGTGGCCACGTTGTCGACGGTGGCCGGGTGCAACCACATTTCGGTGTGCATCGCCGGGGCGAACATCACCGGGCACCGCGCGGTAAGCAGGGTCGCGGTCAGCAGATCGTCGGCGCGCCCGGCCACGGCCCTGGCCAGGGTGTCGGCGGTGGCCGGAGCGACCACGACCAGGTCGGCGTGCTGGCCCAGACGGACATGCGGCACCTCGGGAACGTCGGAGAAGACGCCGGTGTGCACGGGCTGACCGGACAGCGCCTCGAAGGTGGCGGCGCCGACGAAGCGCAGCGCGGATTCGGTGGGGATGACCCGCACCTCGTGACCGGCCTCGGCGAGCTGGCGGACGACGGTACATGCCTTGTAGGCGGCGATGCCCCCTGAGACGCCGACGATGACCTTTTTTGAAACCCGCTGCCGGTCCATCAGGCGCTGGCCTGTTACTCGCCCTCGGTGTGCTCGAGCAGGTCGGAGTGGATCTCGCGCAAGGCGATGGACAGCGGCTTCTCCTGCAGTCCGGGCTCGACCAGCGGGCCGACGTATTCGAGGATGCCCTCACCCAGCTGGTTGTAGTAGTCGTTGATCTGCCGGGCCCGCTTGGCCGCGTAGATGACCAGCGCATATTTGCTCGAGACCCGCGCCAGCAACTCGTCGATGGGCGGGTTGGTGATGCCCAGCGGGGTGTCGTAGGCGCCTTGCCCACCCGCGGCCGGATCGAACTGATCGACGGCGGCGAGCGATGCGTCGGACTGCGGAATACTCACGTACAAAATCTCCTGGCGTATGGCGGGATGCGATCGAGGGCTAGAGAACTGGGGTTGCTAAGCAGTTTCCACCAGCAAGGATACCAATTCGGCGCACGCAGACTCTAATCGCGAGTTGACGACGACCTCATCGAAGTCGTTTTGCGCGGCCAATTCGGTGCGCGCGGTGTCCAACCGGCGCTGCATGGCCTCGGGCGTCTCGGTACCCCGCCCGATCAGCCGGGCTTCGAGATCCTCCCAGCTCGGTGGCGCCAGAAAGACGGTTATCACCTCCGGCATCGCCTTTTTGACCGCCCTGGCGCCGGCCAGATCGACCTCGATGAGCACCGGGAGACCGTCGGCGATGGCGGCCCGCACGGGCTCGGCCAGGGTGCCCGAGCGCTGCAGTCCGCCGTGAATCTCGGCCCATTCCAGCAGCTCGCCCTGGTCGATCAGTTGCTGGAAGCGGGCGGGGCTGACGAAGTGGTAGTCGACGCCGTCTACCTCGCCGGGCCGCGGTGCGCGCGTCGTGACCGAAACGCTGAAGTGCAGGTTCGGAATGCGCTCGCGCAGACACCGGACCACGCTGGACTTACCGACCGCTGAGGGACCGGACAGTACGACGACACGTCCTCTGCCCGGTCCCCGGTCGGCGCTCATAGGCGCTGTTGGGTCGGCGGGGTTAGGAGCCGAACTTTTCCAGCAATGCCTTGCGCTGACGATCGCCGAGGCCGCGCAGGCGGCGAGTCGGGGCGATCTCGAGCTCGGTCATGATTTCCTGCGCCTTGACCTTGCCCACCTTCGGCAGAGCCTCGAGCAGCGCAGATACCTTCATTTTGCCCAGGACTTCGTCTTTCTCGGCGTCCTTGAGCACCTGGGTGAGGTTGGTGCCGCCGCGCTTGAGCCGATCCTTGAGTTCAGCTCTTGCTCGACGTGCGGCAGCAGCCTTCTCCAACGCGGCAGCGCGCTGCTCGTCAGTCAACTGGGGAAGGGCCACGATTCCTCCGTCTCTCATCGATAGCAATCGATCTTTGTTTTTCTCAGCCGGGGTACTCCAGCCAGCGGGAACGACCGTACTCACGCTTCCTGACGAAATCTAACCCGCCCCCCCGATTCTGGGGACAAATGTCCAGCATGTGCCCTGCGCGCGCCGTCCAGCGGCGGTCTTTCCGGTGCTGCTGACGGCGGTCTCCTGCGGCGGCGCACCGGCCGTCCCGGCTTGGGTTTCTGGCTCTCGGAATGGGCTTCCACCTGCGGTTTCGCGCTTTGCATCGGCGGGCCGAGACCGACGTTCGTGGTGACGTGCGACAGGGTGGCCGCGAACGTGGATGCGCCCCCGTGCGGGGAATCGTGGATTTTCGTCGCGTGTCGCGCGTGTCGCGCCGCCGGTCAGGCCAGATAAGCGACGGCTTCGCGCAGGCGTTCGCCCGCCGCCCGCAGTTGCGGCGCGCCGGGGCCGGCCCACAGCACCTCACGGGATACCGCGGGCAACAGCTGGCCGGGTGCCGCCCCACCGAGGCCGGCAAGCTGCTCGGGGCGCCCGCCCTGCACTCCGATGCCCGGCACCAGCACCGGGCCGCCGAGGGCGGACACATCGGGCGGTTTGAGGGTCGTCGCCCCCACCACCACGCCGACGGAGCCGGGCTCCCCCGGGTTTGAGCTGTGGCCGGCGGACTTGTTGATCATGGCCGCCTGGTCGACGACCAGCTGCGCAACCGTGCGCTCGTCGAACCGAGCCTGCTGCACGGTCGCACCCTCGGGGTTGGAGGATGCGGCCACCACGAACACGCCCCGTTGATGTGCAGCAGCGGTCTCCAGCAGCGGCCGTAGCGAGCCGAACCCCAGGTACGGAACGGCCGTCACGGCGTCGGCGGCCAGCGGCGAGTCGCCTGCCCAGGCGACGGCGTAGGCCGCCATGGTCGTCCCGATGTCGCCGCGTTTGGCGTCGGCCAGCACCAGCACCCCGGCCTCGCGCAGCGCGCCGATGGTGCGTTCCAGCACGGCGTATCCGGCGGCGCCGTAGGCCTCGAAGAAGGCCACCTGCGGCTTGACGATCGCGAAACCGGCGAACGCTTCGATGCAGATGTCGCAGAACGCGGCCAGCCCGTCGGCGGTGGTGGGCAGGCCCCACGCCGTCAGCAGCTCGGGATGCGGGTCGATGCCCAGGCACAGCGGGCCGCGGCGGAGTTTCGCGTCGGCCAGCCGGGCACCGAACCCGGTCATCGGGCGCCCTCTCCGAGCGCGCTGTGCAGTTCCTGCAACGAGCGCACCCCGATGTCGCCGCGGATCCCTGCTTCGATGCCCTGCACGGCGGCCGACGCGCCCTGCACTGTGGTGATGCAGGGGATGTTGGCGGCCACTGCGGCCGAACGGATCTCGTAGCCGTCGATGCGCGGACCGGAGTTCCCGAAGGGAGTGTTGATCACCATGTCGATCTCGCCGGCCCGGATAGCGTCGACGGCCGACATCTCGGGTCGGCCCGGTTGTGGTTCCTCGAAATGCTTGCGCACCTCCTCGCAGGGAATCCCGTTGCGGCGCAACATCTCTGCCGTGCCTTCGGTGGCTAGCACGCGGAAACCCAAGTCGGCCAGACGCTTAACCGGGAATACCAGCGACCGCTTGTCCCGGTTGGCGACTGACACGAATATGGTGCCTTCGGCCGGCAACGACCCGTAGGCGGCGGTCTGGCTCTTAGCGAAAGCGCTGCCGAAGTCGCGGTCGATGCCCATCACCTCGCCGGTCGACTTCATCTCCGGGCCCAGCAGCGAATCGATGGCGGCTCCGTCGGCGCGGCGGAAGCGGTGAAACGGCAGCACGGCTTCCTTGACTGCGATCGGTGCGGAGGGCGCCGCGTTCGCGCCGTCCCCGTCGGGCGGCAGAATTCCCTCACCGCGGAGCTGGGAAATGGTGGTGCCCAACATGATCCGGGCGCACGCCTTGGCGAGCGGGATCGCGGTGGCCTTCGAGACAAACGGCACGGTGCGGCTGGCGCGCGGGTTGGCTTCCAGCACGTAGAGCACGTCGTCTTTGAGGGCGTACTGCACGTTGAGCAGACCGATGACGCCGATGCCGTGGGCGATCGCCTCGGTTGCGCGGCGTACCTTCTCGATGTCGCTGCGGCCCAATGTCACCGGCGGCAGCGCGCAGGCCGAGTCGCCGGAGTGGATGCCGGCTTCCTCGATGTGTTCCATGACTCCGCCGATGTAGACCTCGGCGCCGTCGCACAGCGCGTCGACGTCGATCTCGACGGCATCCTCGAGGAAGCGGTCGACGAGCACCGGATGCTCGGGAGAGAGTTGGGTGGCCCGGGTGATGTAGCCCTCGAGCGTCTGCTCGTCGTAAACGATCTCCATGCCCCGCCCGCCCAGCACGTAGGACGGCCGCACCAGCACCGGATAGCCGATCTCGTCGGCGATCCGGCGGGCCTGCGCGAATGTCGTTGCCATGCCGTATTTCGGCGCCGGCAGTCCGGCGGCGGTCAGCACGTCGCCGAAGGCGCCGCGATCCTCGGCCAGGTCGATGGCCTCCGGCGAGGTGCCCACGATCGGGACCCCGGCGTCGGCAAGCCGTTGTGCCAGCCCGAGCGGGGTCTGGCCGCCGAGTTGCACGATCACTCCGATGACACCCGGCCCGCCTTCGCCCGACTGCGCCTCGGCGCGGAAGACCTCCAGCACGTCCTCGAATGTCAGGGGCTCGAAGTACAGCCGGTCGGCGGTGTCGTAGTCGGTGGACACCGTCTCCGGGTTGCAGTTGACCATGACGGTCTCAAAACCGGCCTGACTCAACGTCGTTGCCGCGTGCACGCAGCTGTAGTCGAACTCGATGCCCTGCCCGATCCGATTCGGCCCCGAGCCCAGGATCAGCACCTTGGGCTTCTCGGTCTGCGGAGCCACCTCGTTCTCGGCGGCGGGGTCCAGTTCATAGCTGCTGTAGTGGTAGGGCGTGTTGGCCTCGAACTCGGCGGCGCAGGTGTCGACCGTCTTGTACACCGGGTGGATGCCGAGGCGCTCGCGCAGCGACCGCACCCCGTCCTCGCCAGCCAATTCCGGTCGCAACGCGGCGATCTGGCGGTCGGACAGCCCGCTGTGCTTGCCGCGCCTTAACAGCTCGGCGTCCAGCACCGGCGCGTCGACCAGCTCTTTTCGCAGCTTGCCCAGCTCGCCGATCTGCGCGACGAACCACGGGTCCACGCCGCTGGCCGCTGCGACGCTTTCGATCGACGCGCCCAGCCGCAACGCCAGTTCGACGTCGTAGAGCCGACCTTCGGTGGGGGTTTGCAGGCGGGTCAGGACTTCCTCGACGTCACCTTCGGTGTCCGGCTTGGTCCAGAAGCCGGCGCGGTCGGTCTCCAGCGACCGCATTACCTTGCCCAGAGCTTCGATGAAGTTGCGGCCCAACGACATTGCCTCACCCACGGATTTCATCGTGGTGGTCAGGGTGGGGTCGGCGCCGGGGAACTTCTCGAACGCGAACCGCGGTGCCTTGACCACGACGTAGTCCAGGGTGGGCTCGAAGCAGGCGGGCGTCTCTTTGGTGATGTCGTTGACGATCTCGTCGAGGGTGTAGCCGATGGCCAGCTTGGCCGCGATCTTGGCGATCGGAAAGCCGGTGGCCTTGGACGCCAATGCGCTCGACCGGGACACCCGCGGGTTCATCTCGACGACGACCAGCCGGCCGTCCTTCGGATCGACCGCGAACTGGATGTTGCAGCCGCCGGTGTCCACACCGACCTCGCGCAAAATCGCGATGCCCAGATCCCGCATCCGCTGATATTCCCGGTCGGTCAGCGTCATGGCCGGCGCGACCGTCACCGAGTCGCCGGTGTGCACACCCATCGGGTCGACGTTCTCGATCGAGCACACCACCACCACGTTGTCGTGGCCGTCGCGCATCAGCTCGAGCTCGAATTCCTTCCAGCCGAAAATCGATTCCTCGATCAGCACGTTGGCGCTGGGGCTTGCGGCCAGCCCGGCGCCGGCCATCCGGTCGACCTCCTCGACGGATCGCGCCATGCCCGAGCCCAGGCCGCCCATGGTGAAGCTGGGCCGCACCACGACCGGCAGGCCCACCTCGTCGACCGTCTCGCGGACCTCGTCCATGGTGAAACACACTCGGCTGCGTGCGGATTCGCCGCCCACCTTGGCCACGATGTCCTTGAACCGCTGCCGGTCCTCGCCGCGTTGGATGGCGTCGAAATCGGCGCCGATGAGCTCGACGTCGTAGCGCTCCAGCGCGCCGTTCTCGTACAGCGCCACCGCGGTGTTGAGCGCCGTCTGCCCGCCGAGGGTGGCCAGCAGCGCGTCGATCTTGTTGCCGCGCTCGGCCTGCTGGGCGATGACCCGCTCGACGAACGCGGGAGTGATCGGCTCGACGTAGGTGTGGTCCGCGTACTCCGGGTCGGTCATGATGGTCGCCGGGTTCGAGTTGACCAGGCTGACCTGCAACCCCTCGGCGCGCAGCACCCGGCACGCCTGCGTGCCGGAGTAGTCGAACTCGCAGGCCTGCCCGATGACGATCGGCCCCGAGCCGATCACCAAGACGTGGTTGAGATCCGTGCGCCGCGGCACTAGCGCCCTCCTTGCCCGGCGCGAGAGTGCGCAGTTGTACAGGATTTACGGCGTGTCGCTGTACAAACACGCACGCTCGCGATCATGGTCATCGCGCACCCGCCATCAGCTCGACAAAGCTGTCGAATAAGTATTCGGCGTCGTGTGGGCCGGCGGCGGCTTCAGGGTGGTATTGCACCGAGAACGCGCGCCCGTCAACGAGTTTGACGCCTTCAACCACACCGTCGTTGGCGCAGGTGTGGCTGACGATCGCGCGGCCGAATGGCGTGTCGAAGGACTGCCCCGCCTCGCCTTCCAACGCGAAACCGTGGTTCTGCGCCGTCACCGCGACCCGCCCGGTCGCGTGGTCCATGACCGGAATGTTGATGCCGCGGTGGCCGAACACCATCTTGTACGTCGACAGGCCCAGCGCGCGGCCCAGGATCTGATTGCCGAAGCAGATCCCGAACAATGGGATTCCGGCGCCCAGCACCTCGCGGGTGAGTGCGACGACGTGGTCGGCCGTCGCCGGGTCGCCGGGGCCGTTGGACAGGAACACCCCGTGCGGTTTGATGTCGGCGATCTGCTCGAAGGTCGCCGACGCCGGCAGCACATGGCTGCGGATGCCGCGCCGGGCGAAGTTGCGCGGCGTGTTGGTCTTGATACCCAGGTCGAGCGCCGCGACCGTAAATCGTTGCCGCACTTCGGGTTCGACGACATACACGCCGTCGGTGCTGACCTCGCCCGCCAGGTCAGCGCCCAGCATCGACTGCTGGCCGCGCACCCGCTCCACCAGTTCGGCCTCATCGGCGAGCGCGTGGCCGGAGAACACTCCCGCCTTCATCGACCCGCGGCTGCGCAGATGACGCACCACCGCCCGAGTGTCAATGCCGGCGATCCCCACGATGTCCTGGCGAACCAGCTCGTCGTCCAGCGTGCCGGTGGCGCGCCAGCTCGAAGCCCGCGGCGATGGATCGCGCACGGCGTAACCGGCCACCCAGATCTTGTCGCCGCGGCTCTCGCCATCCTCATCGTTCCAGCCGGTGTTGCCGATCTGCGGCGCGGTGGCCACCACGATCTGACGGTGATAGCTGGGGTCGGTCAGCGTCTCCTGGTAGCCGGACATGCCGGTGCTGAACACCGCTTCGCCGAGCGTCTCGCCGACCGCGCCGAAGGCCGCACCGGTGAACACGCGGCCGTCCTCGAGGACCAGCAGGGCTTTAGTCATGAGTGCCGCTCCTCCTCGCCCTTTCCCGATCGCGCTGCTCTATATATCGTCTCAGCACGAGTCATACGGCCTCATCTTTCTGCTCCAGCCAGTTGTCGTACTCATCGCGGCGATCGGCCCGAAACCCGGTATCGATCTCGACACCCTCCGGTAGCCGCCACCGGATCGCTAGAACCCCGATGCGGGCCACCACCTTTCCCGCGGCGCCGCGTTCCATGCGGATGGCGCTGATCGAATCCTGTGGAATCCAGATCGGGGCGGCGCGAACGCGTTCCAGCAGGATTCCCTCGGGATATCGGGTCAGCACCGCCTTGCTGCGGTAGCCGAGGTCGCCAGCAGTAATCCGCTCGTTCCACTCCGGCGCCATCGTGCAACCGCAATACAGACCACGAGTAGCGACGCTCGCCATGCCCAGTTCCGCCGGCAAATCGGGCAGGTTGCCGATCAGCTCCTGCTGCCGCGCAGCGCGGCGCTGCCAGCCGCGCATCATCAGCTGGATCACCACCGTGATCACCACCACCAGCACCGCGGCGAAGATCAACGACCCGATGAGCGTGGCGGAGTTCATACCGGGCTCTTGCCGTCTCTGGCGGTGACCTTGCCGCGCAGCAGGGTGGCGGTGACGGTGGCGGGCAGAGTCATCGACTCGTAGGGCGTGTTGGCCGAGCGGCTGGCCAGCCCGGGACCGGTGACCGTCCAGGTGGCATCGGGGTCGACCACGGTCAGGTTGGCCGGCTCCCCCAGCTCCAGCGGCCGGCCCTGATCGGGCAGCCGTGCGATACGCGCGGGATTCTCGCTCATCACCCGCGCGACATCGCGCCAACTCAACAGCCCGGGCACGACCATCGTTTGCGCCACCACCGACAGTGCCGTCTGCAACCCGAGCATGCCCGGGCGCGCCGAGGCGAACTCGACGCACTTCTCGTGCTCGGCGTGCGGGGCGTGATCGGTGGCCACACAGTCGATGATCCCGTCGGCCAGCGCTTGGCGCAGCGCGACCGCGTCGGCCGCCTCGCGCAGCGGCGGGTTGACCCGATTGACCCCGTCGTAACTGACCAACCTGCTGTCGTCGAGCAGCAGATGGTGTGGGGTGACCTCGGCGGTGATCGAAATGCCTTGCTCCTTAGCCCACTTCACGATCTCGACGGTGCCCGCGGTGGAGGCGTGGCAGATGTGCACACGAGCCCCGGCATCGCGGGCCAGCAGCGCATCGCGCGCGACGATCGATTCCTCGGCGGCCCGGGGCCAGCCGGCGAGCCCAAGCCGGGCGGCAATGGGCCCCTCGTGCGCGACGGCCCCGACGGTCAGCCGCGGCTCTTCGGCATGCTGGGCGATCAGCACCCCGAGGCCGGTGGCGTATTCCAGGGCGCGGCGCATGATCAGCGGGTCATGCACGCAAATCCCGTCGTCGGAGAACATCCGCACCTGCGCGGCACCGGCCGACATCAGGCCCATCTCGGTGAGCTGCTCGCCAGCCAGACCGACCGTGACCGCCCCGACTGGGTGCACGTCGACCAGGCCGACCTGCTGGCCGCGATGCCAGACGTGGTCGGTGACCACCGGGCTGTCGGCCACCGGGTTGGTGTTGGCCATCGCGAACACGGCGGTGTAGCCGCCGAGAGCCGCTGCCGCCGAACCCGTTTCGATGTCCTCGGCGTATTCGCGGCCCGGCTCGCGTAAATGCGTATGGAGGTCGACGAAGCCGGGCAGCAGCACCTGATCCGTGGCGTCGATAACGTCTGCGGTGTCGGGAATTTCCAATCCGGCGCCGATTTCGGCGATCTGGCCGTCATCGACCAGAACGTCGACTCGCTCGCCCTCGCCGTATAGCCGGACACCACGCAGCAGCACGCTCATGCGGCACTCTCTTTACCCGTTTTTTCCGGCGAGTCGGCGCCGACCAGCACGTGGAAGAGCACGGCCATCCGGACGTGCACGCCGTTGGAAACCTGTTGCAGCACCGCCGATTGCGAGGAGTCGGCCACCGACGACGCGATCTCCATGCCCCGCACCATCGGTCCCGGGTGCAGCACTACGGCATGGTCGGGCAGCAGCGCCTGGCGCCGATCGGAGAGCCCGTAGCGGACCGAATACTCGCGCACCGACGGGAAGAAGCCGCCGTTCATCCGCTCGGCCTGCACCCGCAGCATCAGGACCGCGTCAGCGGCGGGCAGCTCAGCGTCGAAGTCGTGCGAGACCGTGACCGGCCAGCCGTCGACGCCGACCGGCAACAACGTCGGCGGTGCCACCAGCACCACCTCGGCGCCCAGGGTGTGCAACAGCATGACGTTGGAGCGGGCGACGCGGCTGTGCAGGACATCGCCGACGATCACGACGCGCCGACCGTCGATCCCGCCGAGCCGCTGACGGATGGTCAGCGCGTCCAGCAGTGCCTGCGTCGGGTGCTCGTGCGTGCCGTCGCCGGCGTTGATCACCGAGGGCCCGGAGTCGTCCACCCCAGAAGGCGAAGTCCACTCGGCCAGCAGGTGCGCGGCACCGGACGCCGGGTGACGGATGATCAGAGCGTCGGCGCCGGCCGCGCGCAGCGTCAGTGCGGTGTCGCGCAGCGACTCGCCCTTGCTCACCGACGATCCGCTGGAGCTGACGTTGATCACGTCGGCGCTCATCCACTTGCCGGCCACCTCGAATGACACCCGGGTGCGAGTCGAGTTCTCGTAGAACATGGTGATCACGGTGCGCCCGCGCAGCGTGGGCAGCTTTTTGACCTCGCGACCGACCAGCGCCTGCGCGAACCTGTCGGCGTCGTCGAGAATGGCGGTGGCGGCGTCGCGGCTCAGGTCGCCGGCGGCCAGCAGATGCCTTGCGCTCATCGGGAAATCACCACCCCGTCGTGATCATCGTGCTCGCTGAGCTGGACCCGCACGTTCTCGTTGCGCGACGTCGGCACGTTCTTGCCCACGTAGTCGGCGCGCACGGGCAGTTCGCGGTGGCCGCGGTCGACCAACACCGCCAGCTGGACCGCCCGCGGCCGGCCCACGTCGCGCAGCGCATCCAGCGCTGAGCGCACCGAGCGCCCGGAGTACAGCACGTCGTCGACCAGGATCACCAGCGTGTCGTCGATGCCGCCGGCCGGGATCGACGTGACCTCCAACGGTCGCGGCGGCTTGGTCATCAGGTCGTCGCGGTACAGGGTGATGTCCAGCGCGCCGCACCCGACCTCGACCCCGCTGTATTCGCCGATGTTGGCGGCCAGCCGCTGGGCCAGTATCACGCCGCGCGTAGGGATGCCCAGCAGAACTACGCGCGGTGAGTCGGGACCATCCAGTGCGGTCTTTTCGATGATTTGATGGGCGATACGAGAAATGGTGCGACCGACGTCGGCCGCGGACATCAATTCTCGGGATTCCCCGCCCGGGGCAGCAGAGCCCATGCGAAAACCCTGACCTCCTTCTCCGCCTCTCCGGACGGATCGTTAAAGGATGTCGACTGCCGGGGCAGCGTAACACTGCGGACTATCCTGGGGAAAATGACAGGCTCAAGTTCCTCCCAGCAATCTTCCGGTTTTCCGGTTCTTGATTTTGACGCCCTCTACCGCGGTGAGAGCCCGGCCGAAGGGTTCCCCGCGGTGACCACGCCACCCTGGGACACCAAGGCGCCCAAGGAAAATGTGATCACCTGGCACCAGGGCGGCTGGGTGCACGGCAACGTCCTTGACATCGGCTGCGGACTCGGCGACAACGCCATCTACCTGGCCAAGAGCGGATACGACGTGACTGGCCTGGACATCTCGCCGACCGCGTTGATCACCGCCGAGCGGCGGGCCAAGGACGCGGGCGTCGAGGTGAAGTTCGCGGTGACAGACTCCACCAAGTTGGAGGGCTATACCGACGTTTTCGACACCATCGTCGACAGCGGCATGTTCCACTGCCTCGACGACGACGGCAAACATCAGTACGCCGCCGCGGCGCACCGAGCGACCCGCTCGGGAGCCACCCTGTTGCTCAGCTGCTTCTCGGACGCCGAGCAGGCCCAGGACCAGCCCCAAGACGACCGGCCGCGTCCCGCAGTCTCCGAGCAGACGCTGCGCGACGTCCTCGGCGGCGCGGGCTGGGATATCGAATCGCTCGAGCCTGCCCGGTGGCGCCGTGAGATCGACGGCAATGACATCGAGATGGCGTTCTGGTACGTCCGGGCGCAGCGTCGGGATTGACCTCAGCGCGCAGTCGCCGCTAGGTGCAAGGATATTGCCCGTTGATCACACAATTCGACGGTGGCGAGTAGGTACCGGTCAGCACGCCCCTGAAACCACCTGTAGCTGAACCGCCGGGTGCAATGGTGCGATTCCAATTCGCGGGGGTGAGAACGTAGTGCGTGCCGGATTGTGTAACGGTGCTGTTCCACGTGTGCGAGATACCTTCGCCCGCCGGCAAGTCGAAATCAAGCCGCCAATCGTCAAGCGGCGTCGTGCTCGCGTTGGTGACGGTGAAGCGGGCGATGAAACCCGTCTGCCACGCATGCTCCACCGACAACGTCGCCGCGGCCGCAGCCGCATGAGCTACCGGAGTAATGGCGAGTCCGAGGATGGCAGCCATAAAAGCCGATAAGACTGCGTGAAGCGCTGTGCGCCAGCACTTCTCGTAATTGTTGAGTCCGGCCATAGGAGCCAACACTATAGCCCAACAGGCGATGTTGACCCTCGCATCGCGGGTAAGCTGCCGTACCTTTGCTCAACCGAAACCGTCATGAAATTTTAGCCTCGATCCAGCTGTTACCCGTTCTTGATCTGTGCGGTTACTGCAGTGCTCGGTGGAGACCGTGAGCGATCATCAACCGTTGCGTGCGCGCGACCCTGTGCGACTGTGTGAAAGTGGCCGGCGACGGTGGCCGCAGCAACGACGAGAAGAGTCGGCTGACATGGATGACGACGACGTACTTGCCGAACTGGACCTGCTCGCGAAACTCGGGCCGCGCTTGCCCGGCTCCGACACGCACGAACGACTCATCGCGCACGTAGCCCGGCAGTGGTCTGAGCTCGGTATGGACGTGCGTGAGGACGTCCTCGGCTTCGCGCGGTGGGACCCTCCCGGCGACCCGGAGGGTCTGCGCCTGACGGTCGACGGGCAGGCGGCGGAGATCTCCTCGGCATTTCCGTATTCGGGCACGACCGGTCCCGTCGGTGTCCGCGGGCGGCTTCGTCACCTGCGCGGGCCGCTGCCGCGGTGGTCGCGTGCGCGGGGCGGTATCGCTGTCGTCGAGGTCCGCAACCGCGAACTGCCGGCCAGCGCAGTGGTGGGCAGCTGGGATCCTGACGACCCGTGGGGCAGGGCCGCGAATCCGATGCTGCCTGCGACGCTCGTCGGGCTCGGACTGAAACGAGCTGCACGGGCGGGGGTGAAGGGCGTAGTCCTCGTCGTGCGCGGTGTCAGTGCCGCCAACGCCCGCGGCCAGTATGCCCCATTCACCCTGTCCTACAGCGGTATTCCGGCGGTGTCCGTCGCCGGCGGAGCCGCCGACGCGGTGCTGCACGCCGCACGGCGGGGCGCACCGGCCGAACTGGTGCTCGACGCCACGCTGACCAAGGACGCCTCCATGCGGACAGTGTGGGCGGCCGTCGAAGGTACCCGCAGGCCGGAGGAAACCGTCCTGGTGGTCACCCACAGCGACGGCACCAACGTCGTCGAGGAGAACGGACACATCGGCCTGTTGCAACTCGCCCGCGACGTAACGGCCCAACCGCCCCAGCGGACCATCGTGTTCGTGTTTACCGCCGGTCACCTGCGCATCCCCGCAGTCACCACAGGACACGGCCAGGCCACCAGCCGTTGGCTGACCGACCATCCAGACTGGTGGGCCGGCGGCCCGGGGCACCGGCGGGCGGTGTCCGGCCTGGTCATCGAGCACCTCGGTGCGCTCGAATACCGCGACGACCCCGCCACCGGCGACTACGGTCCCACCGGCCAAGCCGAACCGGAACTCCTGTACGCCTCCACCCCCGAGCTGCGAATGCTCGCCGACATCGAATGGCGTGGCATCGAACCAGGGCCCACCCGGGTATCGATGCCCAATGAACTGATCCAGTTCGGCGAGGGACAGCCGCTCTACCTCGAGCGGATCCCCAACATTTCTCTCGTCACCGTCCCGCAGTACCTGCTCAGCACCGAACCCGGCGACTACGTGGATGTAAAGCTGCTTCAGCGGCAGGTAGACAGCTTCGCGCGGCTGCTGCGCCGCCTCGACACCCTGCCCTCCGCAAGCGTCGGCAGCATCGCCCCGCACACCACCCTCCGCAAGATCGGCGCGGGCGGCAAAGTCCTCGCTCACCTCTTGAAGAGGTGACTGTCGCCTCCTCCGCCGCCGCACTGACTAGTGCCGGAGGTGGCCGCCTCGGTCATTGATTGAGGCGGCCACTGCTGTTCGGACTCGTCCAACGCTGCGGCTAACCTGGACCGCGTGAATCGCATGAACCGCCCGAAGCTCGGGGGCAATCAGGCCTCTATTCGCGAGGTGTGCGATGCCGGGGTGCTCGCCGGTGCGGTGACCATGGTCTGGCAGCACGGAGAAGTGTTGCAGGTCAACGAGATCGGATACCGGGACGTCGACGCAGGCCAGCTGATGAGCCGCGACACGCTATTTCGCATCGCGTCGATGACCAAGCCGGTTACGGTGGCGGCGGCGATGAGCCTGGTCGACGAAGGCAAGCTGACCTTGCGCGACCCGATCGCTCGCTGGGTGCCGGAGCTGGCCGGCATGCAGGTACTCGACGACCCGCGCGGTCCGTTGGACCGGACGCATCCGACGCAGCGAGCCATCCTGATCGAGGATCTACTGACGCATACCAGCGGTCTGGCCTACTCATTCTCGGTATCCGGGCCGCTCGCGCGTGGTTACATGCGGCTGCCGTTCAATCAGGGTCCCGACGCCTGGTTGACCGCGCTGGCGGCGCTGCCGCTGGTGCACCAACCCGGCGACAAAGTCACCTACAGCCACTCGATTGATCTGCTGGGCGTGATCCTTTCCCGCATCGAGGACAAGCCCTTCCACGAAGTCCTCAACGAACGAATCCTGGGTCCGGCGGGCATGCCCGACACCGGGTTCTTCGTCTCCCCGGAAGCACGAGGCCGCGCCGCGACCATGTACCAGGTTGACGACGAAGGCAAGTTGCGGCACGGCGTCATGGGGCCACCGCACATCAAGCCGCCGTCCTTCAGCAACGCCGGCGGCGGGTTATGGTCGACCGCCGACGACTACCTGCGGTTCGTGCGAATGCTGCTCGGGGAGGGGACGATTGACGGCGTGCGGGTGCTGTCGCCGGAGTCCGCGCGCCTGATGCGCACCGACCGGCTGACCGCCGAACAGAAACGGCACGACTTCCTGGGGGCGCCGTACTGGGTGGGCCGCGGATTCGGGTTGAACCTGTCGGTCGTGCTGGATCCGGCGAAAGCCGCCCCGCTGTTTGGGCCGGGCGGGCCCGGCACGTTCACCTGGCCCGGCGCCTACGGGACGTGGTGGCAGGCCGACCCGTCGGCCGACCTGATCCTGCTGTACCTGATTCAGAATTGCCCCGACCTGAGCGCGGATGCGGCCACGGCCGTCGCGGGTAACACGTCGTTGGCGAAACTGCGGACGGCACAACCGAAATTCGTCCGCCGCACCTACAGCGCGCTCGGCCTGTAGCGGTGGCCGATTACCCACCCAGCCGCATTGACGGGCCGCGGTTGACGCTGCGGCCGCCCACCCTCGCCGACGCCGGCGCGATCTTCCAACGGGTGGCCCGCGACCCGCAAGTGACCAAGCATCTGCTGTGGTCCCCGCACCCCGACGTGGCCACCACGCGGCGGGTGATCGCCGAAAAACTGAACATCGACAACGAGGAGCAGACCTGGGCTATCGCGCTGCGGCATAGCGACGAGGTCATCGGATTGACCAGCTGCCGGCGCCAGCTGCGGCACTCCGTCGAGATCGGTTACTGCATGGGAAGGCGTTGGTGGGGCAGGGGTTTCATGTCCGAGGCGCTCAACATGCTCATGACCGCGCTGGAAGCCGACCGCGACGTGTACCGCGTCTGGGCCACCTGCAATGTCGACAACGAACGCTCGACGCGACTACTCGAGCGAACTGGGTTCGTGCTGGAGGGCCGGCTGGCCCGCCACGCCGTCTACCCGACCCTCGGGCCCGAGCCGCGCGACAGCCTGCTCTACGCCAAGACCCTGCGCTGAACGGCGCCCTCAGTGCAGAATCGATGCGCTTTCTAACGCACGGCGAGCGTAAGCCCGCACGTCGGCGTCGCTGTCGTTGAGCGCGACGCTCAGCGCGTCACGGGCGCCGGCTTCGCCGGCCCACCGGGTCAGGCTGAGGACCGCCGCCTTGCGCACATCGAGGTGCGTATCGGTCAGCGCGTCGGTCAGCCCCGGAAGCGCCCATTCGGCCTCAGCACCCGACAGCGCGCGGACGGCCCCCTGCCGAATCTGCCACGCCGGCGCCTTCAGAGCCTGCTTGACGACCGCGAGATTGTCTTCACCGCAACCCAATTCGGCGAGGGCGGCCAGGGCGGCGGCGCGTACCAGCGGATCGGGGTCGGCAAGCAGCGAACTAACCGCCTCGGCGCCCCCACCCAGCGTCGCCAGCCCGGCGGCGGTCGCGATGCGGACCTCCCGGTTCTCGTCACCAGTTGCCGTGACCACCCCGTCGACGTCGTCGACCGACACCAGCGCCCGCACGGCTTCGATGCGCACCCGGTGATCGGGATCGGTGAGGGCACCGCGGTATTGCCCCGCGTCACCGGCCCGGCGTGCGGCGAGCAGATAGATCGCGGCCGCGCGCACCACCGTGTCGCCGGACGCCAGATACGCCTGGGCAGCCGCCGGGTCCGGCAGCACTTCGACTAGCTCGCGGATCCCCTCGGCGCTGGTGCGGCGCACCGACGCGTCGGCGTCGTCCAGCGCGGCGAACAGCGCGGGCGCGTATCCGTCCGGGATGTGCTCGGTGAGCGTAGCCACCGCGGTTCGTCGCACCCCGGCGTCGGCGTCGGCCAGGTAGGGCCGCAGATCGTCGATGGTCGGCTCTTCGAGTGCGAGAACCTCGGCGATGCGCGGCGATGGTGGCTCGAATGATGTTGCAGCCGAGGCGATTCGGGATACGGTGGTAGCCGGCGCCTGACCGCCGATCAGCGGCGGCTCCTGCACCTGCTGCACGGTCTGGTCGCGCGGCGGCAGGCCGTCCAGTTCCGGGACCGAGATGAAATACGGCGCCACCGGACGCTTGAGGAACACCATCTGCCCGTTGTTTTCTTTGCGCAGGTTGAGATGATAGGCCCACTGGCCATCATCGCGGTCGGGTAAGTCGGCGCGGTCGTGGTAGAGGCCCCAACGCGATTCGGTGCGGGTGAGCGAGGAGCGCGCGGCCATTTCGGCGCAGTCGCGGATGAACGACACCTCCACCGCCCGCATCAGCTCGTGCGGGGTGTGAGCGCCCATGTCGTCGATCTCGGCGCGCATGCGGTCGAAAGTGCGCACCGCGATGGACAGTTTGGCCGCCGTCTTCGGCGGCGCCACATAGTCGTTGACGAACCGCCGCAGCTTGTATTCGACCTGCGGCTGCGGGGGCCCGTCGGGGTGCCGGAGCGGACGGTAGATCAACTCATGCGCCGCGCGCAGCTGGTCTTCCGAAAGTTGTTGTGGTGCCGAGACTTCCGTGAGCGTGGACGCGGCATGCGTGCCGGCCAGATCGCCGAACACGAACGCCCCGATCATGTAGTTGTGCGGGACACAGGCCAGATCGCCGGCGGCGTAGAGTCCGGGCACCGTGGTGCGGGCATGCTCGTCGACCCAGACTCCCGACGCGGAATGGCCACTGCACAAACCGATCTCGGAGATATGCATCTCGACATCGTGGGTGCGGTAGTCGTGGCCCCGGTTGGCGTGGAACGTGCCGCGGGTGGGCCGTTCGGTGGTGTGCAGAATATTTTCCAGCGCGGTCAGCGTCTCGTCGGGCAGGTGCGACACCTTGAGATAGATGGGTCCGCGGGCGGAATCAATCTCGCTTTTGACCTCGGCCATCATCTGCCCCGACCAGTAGTCGGAGTCGACGAAGCGTTCGCCGTGCGAGTTGACCTGGTACCCGCCGAACGGATTAGCCACATACGCGCACGCCGGGCCGTTGTAGTCCTTGATCAGTGGATTGACCTGGAAGCACTCGATGCCGGACAACTCCGCGCCCGCGTGGTAGGCCATCGAGTAGCCATCGCCGGCGTTCGTCGGGTTTTCGTAGGTGCCGTACAGGTAGCCCGACGCGGGCAGGCCGAGCCGTCCACACGCCCCAGTCGCCAGGATCACGGCCTTGGCCCCCACGGCGACGAATTCGCCGGTGCGCGAGTTCAACGCCGCGGCCCCGACGGCTCTGCCGCCATTTTTGGGGTCCACCAACACGCGCACCGGCATCAGCCGGTTCTCGATACGGATCTTCTCGCGCATCGAGCGCTGCCGCAGCACCCGGTAGAGCGCCTTCTTGACGTCCTTGCCCTCCGGCATGGGCAGCACGTAGGACCCCGACCGGTGCACGCGACGCACCGCGTACTCGCCGTGCTCGTCCTTTTCGAATTTCACGCCGTAGCGTTCCAGCCGCTGCACCATGGCGAAGCCCCGGGTGGCGGTCTGATATATGGTGCGCTGGTTGACGATCCCGTCGTTGGCGCGAGTGATCTCGGCGACGTAGTCCTCGGGTTCGGCCTTGCCGGGGATGACGGCGTTGTTCACCCCGTCCATGCCCATGGCCAGAGCGCCGGAGTGTCGCACGTGGGCCTTCTCCAGCAGCAACACCTGCGCGCCGTGCTCGGCGGCCGACAGTGCGGCCATGGTGCCGGCGGTGCCCCCGCCGATGACCAGCACATCGCAGTCGAGGCGAGTGGGCGTGTGGTCGGGAATCTGCATCAGCGGATCAGGTAGGGCATGTTGACGGTGACGGCGCCGGTCGGGCACCGTGCGGCACACGGGCCGCAGTACCAGCATTCGTCGACGTGCATGAACGCTTTGCCGCTCTCGGGGTTGATGGCCAGTGAGTCCAGTGGACAAATGTCGACGCACAGGGTGCAGCCGTCGATACACAGCGATTCGTCGATGCTGACCGGTACGTCAGCGCGGTTATTGACCAGTGTCATGGCTTGCTCCTTACCAAGTTGCCGCGCATGGTGATTCGATCGCCTCGCATCCGGATGTATTCCAGGTCAACCGGTTTGCCGTCGTCGAGGCTGGTGAGCCGCTCCAGCATCAGCAGCGCCGCCCCGTCGGGGACCTGCAGGGTGGCCGCCGAGTGCGCGTCGGCGGTAATGGCTTCCACTGCCAGCGACGCCGAACCCAGCCGCTGCCCGCTCACCTGCTCGATAAGCGCGAACAGGTCGTTGGTTTCCAGCGGATGGCACAGAATCTGGGATCCGATATCCGGGGTGAGATAGGTCAGGTCGAGGCTCAGCGGCAGGTCGCCGAGGTAACGCAGCCGCTCGACGAACACCGCAGGCTCACCAGGTTTCAGCCGCAGCCGGCTGGCCACCGACGGCGGGGCGGTCACGGGCATGGCGGCCCGGACCTCATTGCGGACCTCGCCGAGGTTTTTGAAGGTTTCCTTCAGTCCCAGCAGCGCGTCGAGCCCGTGGTCGTACTTGCGCCGGGCGACGTGGGTACCGACTTTGGGACCGCGCTCGATCAGCCCCTCGTTTTTCAGAATGGTGAGCGCCTGGCGAATCGTGTTGCGGGACACGAAGAATTCGGCCGCCAACTCACTTTCCGGCGGCAGCCCGTCGGGGTAGGCGCCGGCATGGATCTGTTGGCGTAGTACGTCGGCGGTCAGGCGAGCACGGTCGGCGCGGGGTCCCCGGATCGGTACGGCAACAGCCACGAGGGTTACGCTAATGCAGCTCAGAGGCATACTTCTGGGGCCGACGATGGCTCACAGCGGCGCATCAACGTATTGCGCCGGGCGCGATTCAGCGAAGACCAGCCAAAACCGGGGCCGGGCCGGCTATTGCGCCACCCCGGGCAAGACGCGCTCTTTCTGATCCCGGTGAGCAGAACCTCAGTTGGGTAGCAGCCGATTTCCGTAGTCCGCGAGCGCGGCCAGTTGGATGGTCAATGCCGACCGACTTTATCTACCGCGGCCGCAACAGGCAGCCGGGATAGGACGCTCGCACGCCGCTAATCATCCAGGCGCCGCCCCCGACAACAGTCCGGCCTTGCCGCTACTGCCGTCGGTCCCGCCAGTCCCGTCGTTCCCGTTACCGCCGATCCCGAAGCCGCCGGCCCCGCCGGCCCCGCCCGCCCCGCCGGCACCGCCATTGCCGATCAGCAACGCGGCGTTGCCGCCGTTACCGCCGCCACCGCCAGTGCCGCCGTCCCCGCCGACATTGTTGAAGCTGGTCCCGCCGGCCGCGGCGGCACCGCCGGCCCCGCCGACGCCGCCGTTGCCGAACAACCACCCGCCGGACCCGCCGTTCCCACCAGCGCCGCCGCTCCCGCCCTTACCGCCGGTATCGCCGGCGACAGAGTTGCCGTCCCCGCCGGTCCCGCCGGTCCCGCCGGTCCCGCCGGCCCCACCGTTGCCGAAGAGCAGACCGCCCTTACCGCCGTTCCCGCCAGCTCCGCCGTCCCCGCCTAGGCCGCCGGGACCGCCGCCACTGGCGGCGCCGGTGCCGCCAGCCCCGCCGACGCCCCCGGCCCCGCCCGTGCCGAAGAGGAACCCGCCGTCGCCGCCGTTACCGGCGTTCCCGGCGGCCCCGCCGGCCCCGCCGGAGTCGTCGAAGATACCGATCCCACCGGCGCCGCCGGCTCCGCTCGCGCCCCCGGCGCCGCCGTTGCCGGACAACCACCCGCCGTGACCGCCGCTACCGCCGTTACCGCCGTTACCGGCGGCCCCACCGTTGGCGAAGAGCGCGGTACCGCCGGCCCCGCCGGCCCCGCCGGCCCCGCCGACCCCGCCGTAACCCGAGAGCAGCGCGCCGTTGCCGCCGTTGGCCCCGGCCCCACCCAATCCGCCAGTCCCACCAGCGCCGTCGTAGCTGGTTCCACCGGCCCCGCCGGCCCCGCCGGCCCCGCCGGCCCCGCCGGTGCCGTAGAGCAGTCCGCCGGACCCGCCGAAGCCAGCGGCCCCGCCGTTCCCGCCGTTCCCGCCGCTATCGGCGGTGTTAATCCCGCCGCTACCGCCGGCCCCGCCGGCGCCTCCGGCACCGCCTGCACCACCGGCGCCGTAGAGCAGTCCGCCGGACCCACCGTGACCCGCGGCGCCGCCGTCGCCGCCGGTCGCCCCGTCGCCGTAGACACCGTTACCGCCAGCTCCACCGGTGCCGCCGGCCCCGCCGGCCCCGCCGTTGCCGAGCAGCCCAGCGTTACCGCCGGTCCCGCCGGCCCCGCCGATCCCACCCTCCGCGGCGAGGTGATTGTTACTCGCGGTCCCGCCGGCCCCGCCGGCCCCGCCGGCCCCGCCGCCCCCAGCGTTGCCGAAGAGCAGACCACCCCTACCGCCGTTCCCGGCGCCCCCGCCGGCCCCGCCGACCCCAGCGGTGCCGAAGCCGCTGAACCCGCCGACGCCGCCGGCCCCGCCGACCCCGCCGACCCCGCCGTTGCCGAAGAGCAGCCCGCCGTTACCGCCGTTCCCGGCAGCTCCGCCCTTCCCGGCGGCCCCGCCGTCAAGGTTGGTACCGACGGACCCGCCGGCATACCCGCCGGCCCCACCGGCCCCGCCGGCGCCCCCGGCCCCACCGTTGCCGATCAGGCCAGCGACGGCGCCGCTGCTGCCCGCCCCACCGTGCCCGCCGGCCCCGCCGGTGTCGCCGAAGCTGATCCCGCCGGCCCCGCCGGCCCCACCGGCCGCACCGGCGCCGCCGTCGCCGAAGATCAGACCACCCCGACCGCCGGTCCCGGCGTCCCCGCCGACCCCGCCGACCCCGCCGGCCCCTTCGCCACCCTGACCGGCGGCCCCACCGGCACCGCCGGTCCCACCCGCGCCGCCGTTGCCGAACAGCACACCACCCTGACCGGCGGCCCCACCGGCCCCGCCGTTACCACCGGCCCCGCCGGCACTGTCGGCGGCGTTACCGCTGTCCCCGCCGGCGCCGCCGATCGCGCCGGCGCCACCGGCGCCGCCGTTGCCATAGATCAGACCGCCGTTGCCACCGGCCCCGCCAGCCCCGCCGTTACCGCCGGCTCCGCCGGTGCCGCTGGTAGTTGTGGCGCCACCACCACCGGCCCCACCCGCGCCGCCCGCCCCGCCGTCTCCGAACAGGACGGCGGAGCCGCCGCTACCGCCGGCCCCACCGGCAATGCCGGTACTGCCTGCGCCGCCGGCCCCGCCGGCGCCCCCGTTGCCGAATAACCACCCGCCCCGGCCGCCGCTACCACCAGCCGCACCGGCCCCACCAGCCCCACCGGCCCCACCGGCCCCGATCAACCCCGCATTGCCGCCATTGGTGCCGGCCACACCTGCGGTCGTGCTCGAATACCCGTTACCCCCATTGCCGTACAACAACCCGCCCTTTCCACCGGCCTCACCCGGCGAGGTCGCGTTAGCGCCATTGCCGATCAGCGGACGTGCCAGCAACACCTGGGTGGGCGCATTGAGGGCATTGAGCACAGCCTGCTCGGCGTTGGCGGCGTCGGTCTGCGCATAGGAGGCCGCGCCCGCGGCCAGGGTCTTCACAAACTGGTCGTGAAACGACGCTGCCTGCGCGCTGATCGACTGGTATTCATGGCCGTACGCGCTGAACAACGCTGTGATCGCTCCCGACACCTCATCAGTGCCGGCGGCCAGGATCCCCGTCGTCGACGCCGCTGCCGCGCTATTAGCCACAGTGACCGCCGAACCGATATTGGTCAAACTCCCGGCCGCATTCACCATGAGGTCGGGGGCTGCGAAGACATACGCCATCGGTCGTCCTTCCGCTGCGGGAGCGCCAGCATCATCTGCGCGGCTCCGAGTTTGCTGACTGCACGGTACCCGATTGCGCAGGGACCGTTGAAGTCAGCGTCGATACGCTGGCGCCGGAAATAGCCTCGCCGGCCTGCGCCGTAATGGAGCCGAGTCACGCAAATGTCAACTGGGTACAGCACAGCGAATCCAGTCCACGCGGTCGACTCCCGAGCCTCAGACGTCTTCGGCAACCGCCTGCTTGACGCCCGCGCCGTTCACGGAACCATTCAAGGCGGAAGCGTCCGATGAAATTTCGAAGACCGGGACCGCGGCACCCACTGCGGCGGTGGCCGCATTCCGTTGGGCCTCCATCCGAACCAGCGCTTCCTGGGTGAACACCGACAAGCCGAGGTCGTGGTTGTAGCCGTGGATTTCCTTGACGTCCAGCTGGGCCAGGAAATAGACGATCTCCTTGGAGACCACCTGGCCCGGGACCAACACGGGAAAGCCTGGCGGGTAGGGCACCACGAACGTGGTGGACACCAGCCGCTTCCCCTCGGCGAGCCGCCGGCCGGCGGTGCCGATCTGCACGTATTCGCGGTCGGACTCCTCGTACCCGGCGTAGAACGCGGCCCGCATGTCGCCGAACGAGCAGGCGTCCACCGGACGGAAGGCGATGTCGAACTCGCTGAAGTCGGGCAGGTGCGGGAGGTCCTCAGTGATCTCCTCGACGCGGCGCTCGTGCAGTGCCCAGTCGGCCGCGCTGGCCTCCTGCTTTTCCCGGTCGAAATCGCTGGCCACCCGGCGCAGCACGTCGAGCAGATGGTGCACGCTCGACCAGGTGACGCCGATGGTGAAGATCAACAGCACGCTGTTGATCGAGGTTTTGTTGATCTGGATGCCGAAGCGGTCCATCAGGATTTTCTCGCGGAAGTCATACCCGTTCATCCCGGTGTTGCCCAGAAACAAGGTGACCCGCGTCGGGTCCAGCACGAACTGATCGGAGCGCCACGCCTCGTTCCACTCCTCCAGCGCGCCCTGTCTGACCTCGCGATAGGAGCTGACCGTCGACGCCCGAAACTCTTCGGGCACCAGGTCGGACTCGTCGAGGATGCGAAACCACTTGCTGATCAACCGGTCTTTACGGACGCGGTGCCGGAACACCAGCGCCATGTCGTAGACCTGCCGAACCAGTTGGAAACCCTCCATGTCGACCTGGCGGCGCGCCAGGTCCAGCGACGCGAGAAGTTGCTGGTTCGGCGACGTCGAGGTGTGTGTCAGGAACGCTTCGCCGAACGCGTCGCGAGCACGGGAATTGAAATCCTGGTCGCGGATGTGGATCATCGACGCCTGCCGGAACGCCGACAGCGACTTGTGCGTCGAGTGCGTCGCGTACACGCGGACCCGCGCTCGACTGGGGTCGGGCAATAGCCGGTGATTAACCCACTCCGAGCGCGGGATCCCCTCCATCGACGCGGCCCAATTCCGGTATTCCTCAGCGTATTCCGGCGACGCCAACGTCTGCTCGAGTCGTTCGGCCGTCACCATGGCGGTCCGCTGCCGGGCCCACGGCACCGCAGTGGCGAACGCGTACCAGGCCTCGTCCCACAGGAAGCAGATGTCCGGCTTGATCGCCAGCACCTCTTCCATCACGCGACGCGGGTTGTAGACGACGCCATCGAAGATGCAGTTTGTGAGCAGCATCATGCGGACGCGGTCCAGTTGCCCGGCATCCTCGAGGTCCAGCAGCGCCTTTTTGATGGTGTGTAGCGACACCGCCCCGTAAATTGCGAACTGCGGCAACGGATATGCGTCCAGATACAGCGGATACGCGCCGGCCAGCACCAGTCCGTAGTGGTGCGACTTGTGGCAGTTGCGGTCGATCAGCACGATGTCCCCGGGCCGGGTCAGCGACTGCACGACGATTTTGTTGGCGGTCGACGTCCCGTTGGTGACGAAGTACGTGTGGTCGGAATTCCAGGTGACCGCGGCCTTGTCCATCGCCTTCTTGATGTTGCCGTGCGGATCCAGCAGCGAGTCCAGGCCGCCCGAGGTGGTCGAGGTCTCGGCCATGAAGATGTTGCGGCCGTAGAACTCCCCCATGTCCTGCAGCGACTTCGAGTTGAAGATGCTGGCTCCGCGCGCGATCGGCAGCGCATGGAACTGGCCCACCGGCGCCGCCGCGTAGACTCGTAGCGCGTCGAAAAACGGTGTGGCGAAACGGTTTCGCAGGCCCGCGATCACGGTGCTGTGCAGATCGGTGACGTCGTTGAGCCGGTAGAACGTTCGGTCGTACACATCGGGCCCCTCGTCGTTGCCCGCCGCGATCGACTCGTCGGTGAGCAGATAGAGGTCGATGTGCGGCCGCAACTCCCTGATCCATTCGCCGCATTCGACCCAGCACGCGGCCCCCACGGCGCTGACCTGACCTGCCTCTGATTCGTTGGGCCCCAGCAGTGTGTTCATCAAAGGCACTCGGTCACGCGACCGTAGGCACAGGTCGTCCCGAATGATCGCGGCCTGGATCTCGCCATTCAACGCGACCGCGGTGATGGCGTCCTCGACGCTCGACACGACGAGGAGCTCAAACTGCACGTCATCGGAGGGGTCGTGCAGCGCGCGCAGACACTCGGCCAGACTCTCCGGCGCGGTGACCGGAGCGTCGTCGGCCAACAACACGGTGTAGAACTGCTGCTGCTTGGCCCGCGCCACCAGCTCCTGCTCGGCCAACGGCGCCGAAGTGTCGAAAAGCCCTGCGCGATCGCCATATTCGCTCAGCAATCGCACCGCCAACGACACCTCTTCGCTGAGCCGCACCGTGGAAAGACTCTCCAGGTGGGCGCGGAAGGTCGCCAGATTCTGCGCACCCGGGTACAGCCAGTAACGCTCGTAGGCGCCGATGCGGTCCAACAGTCGCTTCACCCGCGCCAGCTCATGAGACTTGTCCTGCCCGGCGAGGTCGACCTCGGCGAGCTGTCGGCAGGCGTCGTCAAGCAGGTTCCACGTATCGATGCGCGTGTACGACGGGTTAGCCACTGCCGCAAGCGCGGAGACGCGAAGTTGTCGCGGGCGGGCACCGTGTCGTGTCATGTCGTCACCTGTCCTTGGTGCATTCCTGGCTATCGCGCACGGAGCGCAAATGATTACCGGGTCCAGTGATCGGTACGCGTCGTTCGCGGGCGCGTGCTATCGCGGTCGCTGCGAAGTGGTACCGAGTTTCCATCATGGGACAACCACCATTGTGTCCCGCTCGCGCGCGCACCGGGGCTATTTCTCGCACCCGGATCAAGAGCCGACGGGTCAGCCGTCGTCGTTGTCGCCCTCGACGACCCGACCTTTACCGCGCGTGCTCTCCACCCACCGCAAAACTGGAAGCTCCCATCGGCGAGCGGGCAGCTCGGTGACGTCGCTGAGCGAGCGCACCACGCCCTGCGTCAAGCCCATGAGCGCCGCCATCACCGGGAGCAGCGGCTGTAGCGGCTTGGCCGCCGTTCGAACCGTGCTGATGCGATTGGCCACAATCACACGTTCGATGCAGTGATACAGCCACGCGCCCACGCCCAGAGCGAAGATCGACATCGCCGAAGCGACGATGGTCCACCCGTAGGCAGCGCACACGACGGCGCCGAGCACCACCGCGCCCGCCAGGAACGCGGCGACGGACAGGCGCAGTTCCAGGCGGCTCACTAGGCGCCTTCCCGGATCGCCCGGGCGGCGGCGCGGATCTGCGGCGTCACCAGCATGACCTGGCCCAACACGCCGTTGATGAAGCCCGGCGATTCGTCGGTCGACAGCTCCTTGGCCAGCTCGACGGCCTCGTCGACGGCGACCGGCTCGGGCACGTCGTCGGCGTGCAGCAGCTCCCACACCGCAACCCGCAGGATGGCGCGGTCCACCGCGGGCAGCCGGTCCAGCGTCCAGCCCTGCAGATGCGAGGTGATCAGGTCGTCGATATGCGCACTGTTCTCAGTCACCCCGCGGGCCGCCGCGACGGTATAGGGGTGCAGCGGCGCAACGTCGGGGTTGGCCTCGGCCAGCGCGGTGCGGACGTCGACGACCTCGCCCGGAGTCAGACGGCGGGCCTCGGCTTCGAACAGCAGGTCGACGGCGCGCTTGCGGGCCTGGTGGCGGCCCTTAACAGGGCGCGCAGGCTTGGCGGGCTTATCGCCTGACATGGTCAGGCGTTCACGCGTCCCAGGTAGCTGCCGTCCCGGGAATCCACCTTCAACTTGTCGCCGGTATTAATGAACAGCGGCACCTGGATCTGCGCGCCCGTCTCCAGGGTGGCCGGCTTGGTACCCGCGCTAGAGCGGTCGCCCTGCAGTCCCGGCTCGGTGTGGGTGACCTCGATCTCGACGGTCACCGGCAGTTCGAGGTACAGCGGCGCCCCGTCGTGGAACGCGACCTGCACCGGCATGCTCTCCAGCAGGTACCGCGCGGCGTCGCCGACGAGCGACTCGGGCAGGTGGTGCTGTTCGTAGTCCTGGCTGTCCATGAACACGAAGTCCGAGCCGTCGCGGTACAGGTAGGTGGTGTCGCGGCGGTCGACGGTGGCGGTATCCACCTTGACCCCGGCGTTGTAGGTCCTGTCGACGACCTTGCCCGAGAGCACGTTCTTCAGCTTGGTGCGCACAAAAGCCGGACCCTTGCCGGGCTTGACGTGCTGGAACTCGGTGATGGTCCACAGCTGTCCGTCGATAGAAAGAACAAGTCCGTTTTTGAAATCAGCTGTGCTTGCCACGGTCGGTGAATCTCCTACGGGATGACCAGTTATCTAGTGAACGGGCTTTCGCCCGTTATCGGGTCTGCCTCACGAGTATGGCTGAACCCTTGCCGGGCCTCGACCTTACCGATCCGCTGGCGCCGGTGGGAAATCCCCGATCCGAGCAAGCTTACCCGCGGCCGGATTCCGCAAAGGTGTCCCGCCCGCCGATTTTGTAGGGAAATCCCTGATGCACGACGCCGTGGCGCGCCGTTCGGCGACGGCGGGGCCGGCGGCGACGGCGGCGACGGCAGCGCCTTCCGAGCTCAGGCTTTTCGGGGCGGTCGCGGCACCAGGCGCGGCACTCTGTTGATGACGTCCTGGTAGGTGGGCCGGCGCTCGAGGCTGCGTTTTTCCATCATCGGGATGCTCGCGCCGAGGAACATCGCAACCATGGCGAGCACACCGATGCCGAGCCACCATGCGTCGCGCGGGGAGGCCGCGACACCGAACAACGCGACCGAGAGCCAGAAGCCGATCTCGCCGAAGTAGTTGGGGTGGCGCGACCAGCTCCACAGCCCCCGGTCCATTGGCACACCGGGCCGGCGGGCCGCGACGAAGCGGTGCATCTGGACGTCGGCGACCAGTTCGAGAGTCACTGCCGCGATTCCCACGACGAACGCGGTCCATGCCAACCACACCAGGCCCTTACCGGGCCGAGTTACGGCGACGTACACCGGCAACATTCCGAGGAAGACTTGCACGGTGGGAATCAGATGGATGCCGAACAGATCGGCCAGACTCTCCCAGCGACCGGCGCCGTCGCGCAGGAGGGGGTAGCGCCAATCCTCGTGGTGCAGACCGGGAAACGCATAGACCCAGTTGGCCGTGAGGCGGATCGCCCAGTAGAGCACCACGACGGCGGCCAGCCAACAGCGCAGTACGCCGAAGCCGAGTCCGCCCGTGTACCACCAGTAGAACAACAGCAGCGGCGGGACAACGCTCCAGTAAGCGTCGTAGAAGCTCGAATTGCGATAGGCGCGACTGAAGGCGAACACCACCAGGGTGGCCAGTACGTCGGCGATGAAGGCATCAAGCCACGGCCGTCCGGTACTCGGGCCCCGGAACAGCCACGCCGCGGCGACTGCGACCGCGACGACGTAGGCGCCCGCGACCAACGCCAGTGACCGGCCTTTGCTCATCACTGCGCCGGATCGCACAGCGCCCCAGTATTTTTCGGATCATTCGTGGCGATGCCGACGTCCATTTTGCTCCTTGCGCAGTGCTTCGAGTTGCGAGTAGGAGCTAAAGCAGGGTGATCAGTTCCTTCGAGAACCGGGTCAGCAATTCCGGAGTCTGCCCGTCAGACTCCGACCCGTTTGACGCCCCACCAGGCACGACCAGCGTGTCCTCGATGCGCACACCGCCGCGGCCGGGCAGGTAGACACCGGGCTCCACAGTCACCACCGAACCCGCGAGCAGGGTGCCGGCGGACGTCGCGCCGATCCCCGGCGCTTCGTGGATCTCCAGGCCGACGCCATGTCCCAGGCCGTGCCCGAACTGCTCCGCGTAGCCCGCGTCGGCGATCAAATCGCGCGCCGCGGCGTCCACATCGCGCAGGCCGACACCGGGCGCCAGCGCCTCTCGGCCGGCCCGCTGCGCGTCGGCGACCAGCTGGTAGATCTCCTGCTGCCAGTCGGCGGCCTTACCCAGCACGAAGGTGCGGGTCATATCGGAGTGATATCCCGCGACCAGCGCGCCGAAGTCGATCTTGACGAAATCGCCGGTCGCCAGGACCGCGTCGGTCGGCCGGTGGTGCGGGATCGCCGAGTTGGGCCCCGCCGCCACGATCGTCTCGAAGGACACCGCGTCGGCGCCGTGGTCGAGCATCAGCGCCTCCAGCTCGCGGGCCACCTCGCGCTCAGTTCGCCCGGGCCGCAGACCGCCACGGTCCAACAGATCGGACAGCGCGGCGTCGGCGGCCTCGCAGGCCAGCCGCAGCAACGCCAGCTCCCCCGCGTCCTTGACCTCGCGCAGCGCCTCCACGGTTCCCGAGGCACGCACCAGCTCGGTCGGCCCGCCGGACTTCCGTTCGTCGAGCTCTTTCTTCAGCGCATCCAGGCCGTCGACCGTGATCACGTGGCTCTCGAAGCCGAGCCTGCGCACGCCGTCGTCGGCGGCCCGGCCGGCCAGGGAGCGTGCAACGGCCCGTTCGATGACGACCTCGAGCCCGGTCGCCTGCTGCGCGGCCTGGGTGCGGTACCGGCCGTCGGTGGCCAGCACCGCCTGGCGGTCGTCGGCGAACACCAGCAACGCCCCGTTGGAGCCGGTGAAGCCCGACAGATAACGCACGTTGATCAGATCCGTGACCAGCATCGCGTCCAGCTCGGTGGCTGCCATTGCTGATTTGAGATTGTGTCGACGCTGGGAATGTGTCACAGGTCTTGACGCTACTCGCTACGCTGAGACCCCATGAGAGACTGGATGCTGCGCGGATTGGTGTTCGCCGGTGCGATGGTTATCCTCCGACTGGTCCAGGGGGCGCTGATCAACGCATGGCAGACGCAGTCCGGTTTGATCAGCATAGTGCTGCTCCTGCTCTTCATCATCGGCGTAGCCGTCTGGGGAGTCCGGGACGGACGCGCCGATGCCACGACGAATCGGGATCCGGACCGCCGCCAAGATCTGGCGATGACGTGGCTGCTCGCCGGCCTGGTTGCGGGGATCGTCAGCGGCGCGTTGGCCTGGCTCATCGCGATCTTCTACACCGCGATCTACACCGGCGGCTTGCTCAACGAGCTCACCACGTTCGCGGCGTTCACCGCCCTGATCGTGTTCCTGCCCGGGATCATCGGCGTCACTATCGGCCGGTGGCGGGTGGACCGGCAGTACGAGAAAGAGCCGGAGAAACACCACGGGCTTGCCGGTGGGCCTGAGCGAGGGGCCGACACCGATGTGTTTTCCGCCGTTCGCGACGATGACTCCCCCACCGGTGAGATCCCCGTCGAAAAGGGTCAAGCCGAGGGTCGGACCGAGCAACGCTCGGCCGTGGCGACAGCCGAACGCGAGCCGGCGCATGAGGCCCGCACCGAGACCATCGCCACCGGCGCCAGCGAGGCGCCCACCGAGTCGTTCAAACTGCCCGGCGGCTCATGGGGGTCATCCGGTAGCGAAGACAAGACCGAAGTGATCCGGACGCACGACGCCGACCAAACCAAGCCGGACACCCCGAAGAAGAACTAGCTGTTAGCCAGATAACGCATGGCGAGCAAGTAGCCCTGCACTCCTAGCCCGACGATGACGCCGGTTGCTACCGGGCTGAGGTAGGAATGGCGCCGAAACTCCTCGCGCGCATGCACATTGGAGATGTGCACTTCGATCAACGGTGCGCTCAGTTCGGCGCAGGCGTCGCGCAACGCCACCGAGGTGTGCGTGAAGCCGCCGGCGTTCAGGATCACCGGTTCGCCGGCATCGGCGGCCGCATGAATCCAGTCCAGCAGCTCGGCCTCGCTATCACTTTGCCGCACAACAACTTTGAGCCCTAGCTCGGCGGCTTCACGTTCGATCAGGGCGACCAGCTCATCGTGGGTGGTGCTGCCGTAGACATCCGGCTCGCGCCGGCCGAGCCGGCCCAGGTTCGGGCCATTGATGACATTCACGGTGACGTTCACGGTGACGGTCATGACGCACCGACTTCGCTGTACGCGGCCGCCAGTAGCGTCGGGTCCGGTCCCGCCATCCGCCCCGGCTTGCCCAGCCCGTCGAGCACGACGAACCGCAGCACTCCGGCCCGAGTCTTCTTGTCCCCGGCCATGTATTCCAGCAGTTGCGGCAGCGCCTCGGCGTCGTAGCTGACCGGCAGGCCGATTGACTCCAGGATGGTGCGGTGCCGCTGCGCGGTGGCGTCGTCGAGCCGCCCGGCAAGCCTGGCCAGCTCGGCGGCGAACACCAGGCCCACCGACACGGCGGCACCGTGCCGCCACTGGTAGCGCTCCCGCCGTTCGATCGCGTGCGCCAAAGTGTGCCCGTAGTTGAGGATTTCGCGCAGCTCCGACTCCTTCTCATCGGCGGCGACTACTTCGGCCTTGACCTTGATCGCCCGCACGATCAGCTCCCGCAACACGTCGCCTTTGGGGTCCAGGGCGGCCTGCGGGTCCGCTTCGATGAGGTCGAGGATCACCGGATCGGCGATGAATCCGGCCTTGACCACTTCGGCCATCCCGGCCACGATCTCGTTGTGCGGCAACGTTTCCAGAGTTACCAGGTCAGCCACGACGGCGAGCGGCTGGTGAAACGCGCCGACCAGGTTCTTGCCGGCCTCGGTGTTGATCCCGGTCTTGCCCCCGACGGCCGCGTCCACCATGGCCAGCAACGTAGTGGGCACGTGCACGATCGAGACGCCGCGCAGCCAGGTGGCCGCGGCGAAGCCGGCGACGTCGGTGGCGGCCCCGCCGCCGAGGCTGACCAAGGCGTCTTTGCGGTCAATTCCGATGCGCCCCAACACTTCCCAGATGAATCCGACGACCGGAAGATCCTTGCCCGCCTCGGCGTCCGGGATCTCGATGCGGTGCGCGTCAACACCCTTGCCGACCAAGTGGTTTCGGATCGCCTCTGCGGTTTCGCGTCAGCACCGGTTGATGCAGAATCGCCACCCGGTGCCGGCCGGTTAGCAGTTGGTCCAATTGGTCGGACAAATCGCGGCCGATGATCACCGGATACGGCGGGTCGACGGCCACCTCAACGGTGACCGGTGCGTCGTGCTCGGTCATTTGGCGGCCTCTGCCGGTGCCTGGAGCCGCGACATGATGTAGCGGACCACGGCCCCGGGGTTGCGGCGGTTGGTGTCGACCCGCATGGTTGCCACGCCGCGGTACAGCGGAGCCCGATCCGACATCAGGGCGCGGTATTTCGCGGCGCGGTCGGGCCCGGCCAGCAGCGGCCGTACGGTGTTGCCGCCGGTGCGTCGCACGCCTTCGTTGGCGTTGATCTCCAGGTAGATGACGGTGTGCCCGGCGAGCGCCTCGCGCACCCCGGGGCTGGTGACGGCGCCGCCGCCGAGCGACAGCACGCCGTCGTGCTCGGCCAGTGCTGCGCGCACCACGTCTTCCTCGATGCGCCGGAACTCCTGCTCCCCGTCGTTGGCGAAGATATCGGCGATGGCCCGGCCGGTCTGCTGCTCGATGGCCACGTCGGTGTCGAGCAGGCCGACGCCGAGCGCCTTGGCCAGCCGCCGCCCGATAGTGGACTTGCCCGAGCCCGGCAATCCGACGAGTACGGCCTTGGGCGCCTTCGATGTCATCAGCGCCTACCCGGACTTCCGCGCGACGGGCGCTTCCCGCTCGGCGACCGCGCGCCGGTAGGACTCGATGTTGCGGCGGGTCTCGGTCAGCGAATCGCCGCCGAACTTCTCCAGCGCCGCGCGGGCCAGCACCAGCGCGACCATGGTTTCGACCACGACGCCGGCGGCCGGCACCGCGCACACATCCGAGCGCTGGTGGATGGCGACGGCCTCGTCGCCGGTCGCCAGGTCGACGGTGGCCAGCGCCCGCGGCACGGTGGAGATCGGCTTCATCGCCGCGCGCACCCGCAGCGGCTGGCCGTTGGTCATGCCGCCTTCCAGCCCGCCGGCCCGGTTGGTCGAGCGGATCACTCCGTCGGGCCCGGGGTACATCTCGTCGTGGGCGTGGCTGCCGCGGCGGCGCGCGGTCTCGAAGCCGTCGCCGATCTCGACGCCCTTGATCGCCTGGATGCCCATCACGGCGGCGGCCAGCTGGCTGTCCAGCCGGTTATCGCCGCTGGTGAACGACCCCAGCCCGACCGGCAGGCCCAGCGCGACCACCTCGACCACCCCGCCGAGGGTGTCGCCGTCCTTCTTGGCCGCCTCGATCTCGGCGATCATGGCTTGTTCGGCGGCCTTGTCGAACGCGCGGACCGGGCTGTCGTCGATCGCTGCCAGGTCTTCGGGCCGCGGCGGCGGCCCGTCGTAGGGCGCCGACGGGCCGATCGCGATGACGTGGGACAGCACCTCGACGCCGAGCGCCTGACGCAGGAACGCGCGCGCGACGGTTCCCGCCGCGACGCGGGCGGCGGTCTCGCGGGCGCTGGCCCGCTCCAGCACCGGCCGGGCGTCGTCGAAGCCGTACTTGAGCATCCCGGCGTAGTCGGCGTGGCCGGGCCGCGGCCGGGTCAGCGGTTCGTTGCGGGCCGAGTTTTCCAATTCCGCCGCATCGACCGGATCGGCGGCCATCACGGTTTCCCACTTCGGCCACTCGGTGTTGCCGATCTCGATGGCGATCGGGCCGCCCAGCGTGACGCCGTGGCGCACCCCGGACAGCACGGTGACCGCGTCGCGTTCGAACTTCATCCGCGCGCCGCGGCCATAGCCGAGCCGGCGCCGGGCCAACTGGTCGCCGATCTCGGTGGACGTGACCCCCACACCGGCGACCATGCCTTCGACAACGGCCACCAACGCTCGGCCGTGCGATTCCCCGGCGGTGATCCAACGCAACACCCGAGTATTCTCCCACGCCGCGCCTGATGCCCTGTTCAGGCCGTTGGCCTTGAATCGATGGCGATTGGGGTGCGGTAGCCGGCCTACCGGGCGTCATCTGCCTAGACGTCCCTCTACCGGCGGGCTAGAGGACGGCGCCGGCTCCGCCGGTGCCGCCAGTTCCTCCGGCGCCGCCGACGGCGTTCTGGAATCCGTTCGGGCCGCCACCGAGACCCCCGGACGCGCCGCTTCCTCCAGGGAGGTTAATGACACTGGTGGCGCGTACGAGCCCGCCCTTACCGCCGGTGCCGCCATTACCGCCGGTGCCGCCCGGGGTGGATAGTCCGTTGAAGGAGACGGCACCGTCGCCGCCCGGGCCGCCTTGGCCGCCGGTGCCGCCTTGGCCGCCTCGGAGGAAGCTGCCGCCGCCTTGGCCCCCCTTCCCGCCCGGGGCGCCATTGATATCGGCGTTGGTGACTGTTCCGGACGAGCCGGCGCCGCCGGCGCCGCCGGTCCCGCCGGCGCCGCCTTGGACGTTACCGAAGCCACCTACGCCACCCACACCGCCGGTCCCGCCGAAGCCGCCGAGGGCACCGTCGCCGCCGCTACCGCCGGTGCCGCCGGTGCCGCCGATCCTGCCAAGGCCGCCTTGGCCGCCGGTGCCGCCGTTGCCGGCGTTGACAAACGTGGCGCCGGTGCCGCCGTTGCCGCCGTTGCCGCCGTTGCCCATGGCGCCGGCTGTGCCGCGTGCCCCGGTGGTGGACCCGCGGCCGCCCGCGCCGGCGGCACCGCCGTTGCCGGCGTTGCCGCCCGCGCCGCCGGTGTGACCGTCTCTCTGAGCTGGGTCGAAGGCTGAGGCGGTGCCATCGGCGCCGTTGCCGCCGGTACCGCCGGTACCGCCGGTACCGCCGTTGCCGCCGGCCCCGCCCACGCCCTGTTTGCCGGCTTGCCCGTTCGTAGCGGTACCACCGGCTCCGCCGTTGCCGCCGGTGCCGCCGTTGCCGGCGGCACCTCCGTTGCCGCCACCGCCGCCAGTGCCGCCGGTCGTGCCGGTGCTGCCGGCGCCGCCGCTTCCTGCGATGCCGCCAGCGCCGCCGTTGCCGCCATTACCGGAGATGCTTCCGCCTTTGCCACCGGCCCCGCCGTTGCCGCCGGTCCCGCCGTTGCCGCCGGCCGCCCCGGACATGCTGGGGCCGGTGGTGCCGACAGCGCCGGCGCCTCCCGTGCCCCCGGTGCCCCCGTTGCCGACTGGGCCGCCGTTACCGGCGTTACCTCCGTTAGCGCCGTGACCGCCGGGGGTGATCGCGTTAGCGCCGTTGCCTCCGGTGCCGCCGTTACCGCCGCTGGTCGCGGCCAAGCCGCGGGCGCCGGTCGCCCCGAGGGTCTGACCGAAGCCCCCGCTGCCGCCCAGGCCGCCCGCTCCTGGGTTGCCGCCGGCCCCGCCGGTGCCGCCGACCCCGTTGTCGACGCTCCACGTTCCGGTCGCCCCGCTGCCGCCGTTGCCCGCTTGGCCGCCCGCGCCGCCTTGGCCGCCGGCCCCACCGGCCCCTCGTGCGCCGGCCAACCCCGCCGACGCGGTACCGCCAACCCCGCCGGAACCGCCGACACCACCAATCCCGCCGGTGCCGCCGTTACCGCCGACGGTGCCGTTGGTACCCACCGTCGTTCCGTTGGCGCCGGTACCCCCGGTACCGCCCCGCCCGGCAATCCCACCCTGGCCGCCGTTGCCGCCGTTGCCGTGCAGCGCGCCGCCAGCGCCACCGTTACCGCCGTTACCGGCCGTGCCGCCGGTGCCGCCGGTGCCCCCGGTGGCCCCCGCGGTGGCCCCGGTGCTGCCCATCACACCGGAGACGCCGTTGCCGCCGACACCGCCGTTGCCGCCGTTGCCGACCTGGCCGCCGTTACCGCCGTTACCGCCGTTACCGCCGGCGAAGACGGTGTTGCCGAGTCGGTAACCACCTCCGCCAGTACCGCCGTTGCCGCCGTTACCGCCGCTGGTCGGGGTAGCGCCGTTAGCCCTGCTCAAACCCGGAGTGGACCCCGCCCCACCGGAACCGCCCACACCGCCACTACCCGGGTTGCCGCCGTTACCGCCATTTCCGCCCTTGGCACCGAAAGTGCCAGTGGCGTCGCCGCCGTTGCCGCCATCACCGCCCGCGGCGCCGGCGCCGGCGAAGCCGCCGTTACCGCCCGCGCCCTGGTTGCCGGCCTGCCCGTTCGTTGCGGTGCCACCCGCCCCGCCGTTACCGCCGTGGCCCCCGTTCCCGCCGGCTCCACCGTTAGTCCCGTTGTCGCCGTTACCCCCGACGCTGGGGGTGCCGTTAGCACCGTTGGCGCCGACGGTGCCGTTTTGGCCGGTTCCACCGACGCCGCCCGCGCCGCCGTTACCGCCGTTACCCGAGATGCTTCCACCCTTACCCCCGGCCCCGCCGTCACCGCCGTTACCACCAGATCCACCGTCATGCCCAGCCCCCGGCGCCGCGACAGCACCCTGCGCGCCGGCACCCCCGTTGCCGCCATTGCCGCCGTTGCCGACCGCCCCGCCATTACCGCCGTTACCGCCATGACCGGCGTGACCGCTAGGGGTGACCTCGTCGGCGCCGTTACCGCCGTTACCGCCGTTACCGCCGCCGGTCGCGACGCCACCGTTAGTCCCGTTCAGACCCGGAGTCGACCCCGACCCGCCCGAACCGCCCATTCCCTGGGCACCGGGATTGCCGCCGTTACCGCCATTACCGCCGTCGATGTGCGTAGTGGTGCCGGCAGCGCCATCGCCGCCGTTGCCGCCGTCACCGGCGGCGCCGGCGTCGCCGCCGTTGCCGCCGTTGCCTTCGGCGCCCGCCGAGCCGCCGAATCCCCCCGCCTTGCCGCCGGCACCGCCAGCGCCACCTTGACCGCCGTGACCCCCGTTGCCGCCGGTGCCACCGTTACCACCGGTGCCGTTGTTGACGCTGAAGGTACCGGCTGAGCCGTCTGCGCCGGCGCCACCCGCGCCGCCTGCGCCGCCGTGGCCGCCGGCGCCGCCGGACCCGCCGCTGCCTGACAACAACCCACCTTTACCGCCGGCCCCGCCGGCACCGCCATTGCCGCCGGTGCCACCGTTGCCGCCGGTGCTATCAGCAGTTCCCGCCGAGCCGGTGTCGCCCGTGGTTCCGACGCCGCCGGCCCCGCCATTGCCGCCGTTTCCGATCAACCCGGCATCGCCACCCTTGCCGCCGGCCTGCCCGGGCACACCCGAGCCACCGTTGCCGCCGTTACCGTAGATCCACCCACCGCCGCCGCCGGCCGCTCCGGTAGTAGAGGCCCCGTTGGCGCCGTCTCCCACCAGCGGGCGACCCGTGATGATCTTCCACGGCGAGAACCAGTGAATCTGTGAAGCCGCCGACACCGTCGCCGACAATGGGGAGGCGTTAGCGGCCTCGGCGATCGCGTACGCGCTGCCCGCACTTTGCAGGCTTTGCACGAACTGACCATGAAACGACGACGCCTGCGCGCCCAACGCCTGAAATGCTTGGCCGTGGCTGGAAAACAGCGACGCGATCGCCGTTGACACCTCATCCTCGGCGGCGGCCACCAGCGACGTGGTCGAGGCCGCGGCAACGCCATGCGCTTCGCCAAGCAACGAACCGATGTCAGCCAAATCCGAAGCTGCAGAACCCAATACGTCCGGTACAGCCACAAGTAACGACACGTCGTTCTCCCGTCCCGAAGCATCCGCTCGGGCAAACGCTAAGCGCCGCTACAGCAGCCCAACCCCGTACGGCACTACTTGGATTTCAGTCCGGAAACGCCGACTACTACCTGTTCGCCTCGCAGCCAGCCGACCTGCACCTACCTCAGATCGGTGGCGGTCGGGTGCCTAGCGGAACGCGCCGGCTCCTCCGGTGCCGCCGGCCCCTCCGAAGCCGCCGACGACGTTCTGGAATCCGCTCGGGTCGGTACCGGGACTCCCGAGCTTGCCAGAGCCGCCAAAGGCGACAATATTGCCCGAGGAGTTGATGATGTAGCCGCCGGGGGCACCCAGGCCGCCGTTACCGCCGTCGGCGCCCGGTCTACCCAATCCCTGGAAGGAGATCACACCGTCGGCGCCCCGACCGCCTTGGCCGCCGGTGCCGCCTTGGCCGCCTTGGACGTAGCTGGCGCCGCCGGTGCCGCCACCCCCGCCTTCGTTGCCGTCGATACTGGCCTCGCTACCGGGGCCACCGGCGCCGCCGGTGCCGCCGGTGCCGCCGTTGCCGCCTAGGACGTAACCGAAGCCACCGCTGCCACCCACGCCGCCGAGCCCGCCGTGGCCGTTGTAGGCACCGGTGGCGCCGGCGCCGCCGTTGCCGCCGTTGCCGCCGATCGTGCCCGTGCCGCCTTGGCCGCCACCTCCGCCAGAGCCGCCGTTGGCCAGGGTGACGCCGTTGCCGCCATTGCCGCCGGCGCCCCCGTTACCCATCGCGCCGGCTATACCCGAGGCCCCGGTGGTGATGCCTTGGCCGCCCGCCCCACCGGTGGCACCGGCGCCGCCGTTGCCGCCGTTGCCGCCGGTGAAACCGTTTGTCTGGTTATCCGAGGCGCCGCCGTTGCTACCCCTGCCGCCGGTGCCGCCGGTCCCACCGGTCCCACCGTTGCCACCAGCCCCGCCGGCCCCCTGCTGACCGGCTTGCCCGTTGGTTGCGGTTCCACCGGCTCCGCCGTTGCCGCCGGTGCCGCCGACGCCGGCGGCACCTCCGTTGCCGCCGACGCCTCCATTACCGGCGTTAACACCGGTGCCGCCGGCGGCGCCGGTGCTGCCGGTGCTGCCATTGCCGCCGGCGCCACCGATCCCGCCGGCACCGCCGGCACCGCCATTACCGGAGAGGCTTCCGCCCTTCCCGCCGGCCCCGCCTGTACCGCCGGTCCCGCCGGTGTCGCCGGCCGAGCCGGGCGTGTTGGGGTTGGAGATGCCGACAGCGCCGGCGCCGCCGGTGCCGCCGGTACCCCCATTGCCGACCGGCCCTCCGTTGCCACCTGTGCCGCCGGCGCCGCCCGTACCGCCGGGAATGACCGCGTTCGCGCCGTTGCCTCCGGTGCCGCCGTTACCGCCGCTGGTCGCGGCCAAGCCGCGGGCACCGGTCGCCCCGAGGGTCTGACCGAAGCCCCCGCTGCCGCCCAGGCCGCCCGCTCCTGGGTTGCCGCCGGCCCCGCCGGTGCCGCCGACCCCGTTGTTGACGCTCCATTGCCCGTTGGCCCCATTGCCGCCGTTGCCGGCCTGGCCGCCCCCACCGCCTTGGCCGCCGGCCCCACCGGCTCCCCGCGTCCCGGCCAACCCCGCCGACGCGCTACCACCAAGGCCGCCCGAACCGCCGAGACCACCCACCCCGCCGGTACCCCCGTTACCGCCCGTCGTCCCGTCGAGGACCCCCGTGGTCCCATTCGCGCCGGTACCCCCGGTACCACCCCGCCCGGCAATCCCACCCTGGCCGCCGTTGCCGCCGTTGCCGTGCAGCGCGCCGCCAGCGCCACCGTTACCGCCGTTACCGGCCGTGCCGCCGGTGCCGCCGGTGCCCCCGGTGGCCCCCGCGGTGGCCCCGGTGCTGCCCATCACACCGGAGACGCCGTTGCCGCCGACACCGCCGTTGCCGCCGTTGCCGACCTGGCCGCCGTTACCGCCGTTACCGCCGTTACCGCCGGCGAAGACGGTGTTGCCGAGTCGGTAACCACCTCCGCCAGTACCGCCGTTGCCGCCGTTACCGCCGCTGGTCGGGGTAGCGCCGTTAGCCCTGCTCAAACCCGGAGTGGACCCCGCCCCACCGGAACCGCCCACACCGCCACTACCCGGGTTGCCGCCGTTACCGCCATTTCCGCCCTTGGCACCGAAAGTGCCAGTGGCGTCGCCGCCGTTGCCGCCATCACCGCCCGCAGCGCCGGCGCCGGCGAAGCCGCCGTTACCGCCCGCGCCCTGGTTGCCGGCCTGCCCGTTCGTTGCGGTGCCACCCGCCCCGCCGTTACCGCCGTGGCCCCCGTTCCCGCCGGCTCCACCGTTAGTCCCGTTGTCGCCGTTACCCCCGACGCTGGGGGTGCCGTTAGCACCGTTGGCGCCGACGGTGCCGTTTTGGCCGGTTCCACCGACGCCGCCCGCGCCGCCGTTACCGCCGTTACCCGAGATGCTTCCACCCTTACCCCCGGCCCCGCCGTCACCGCCGTTACCACCAGATCCACCGTCATGCCCAGCCCCCGGCGCCGCGACAGCACCCTGCGCGCCGGCACCCCCGTTGCCGCCATTGCCGCCGTTGCCGACCGCCCCGCCATTACCGCCGTTACCGCCATGACCGGCGTGACCGCTAGGGGTGACCTCGTCGGCGCCGTTACCGCCGTTACCGCCGTTACCGCCGCCGGTCGCGACGCCACCGTTAGTCCCGTTCAGACCCGGAGTCGACCCCGACCCGCCCGAACCGCCCATTCCCTGGGCACCGGGATTGCCGCCGTTACCGCCATTACCGCCGTCGATGTGCGTAGTGGTGCCGGCAGCGCCATCGCCGCCGTTGCCGCCGTCACCGGCGGCGCCGGCGTCGCCGCCGTTGCCGCCGTTGCCTTCGGCGCCCGCCGAGCCGCCGAATCCCCCCGCCTTGCCGCCGGCACCGCCAGCGCCGCCTTGACCGCCGTGACCCCCGTTGCCGCCGGTGCCACCGTTACCACCGGTGCCGTTGTTGACGCTGAAGGTACCGGCTGAGCCGTCTGCGCCGGCGCCACCCGCGCCGCCTGCGCCGCCGTGGCCGCCGGCGCCGCCGGACCCGCCGCTGCCTGACAACAACCCACCTTTACCGCCGGCCCCGCCGGCACCGCCATTGCCGCCGGTGCCACCGTTGCCGCCGGTGCTATCAGCGGTTCCCGCCGAGCCGGTGTCGCCCGTGGTTCCGACGCCGCCGGCCCCGCCATTGCCGCCGTTTCCGATCAACCCGGCATCGCCACCCTTGCCGCCGGCCTGCCCGGGCACACCCGAGCCACCGTTGCCGCCGTTGCCGTAGATCCACCCACCGCCGCCGCCGGCCGCTCCGGTAGTAGAGGCCCCGTTGGCGCCGTCTCCCACCAGCGGGCGACCCGTGATGATCTTCCACGGCGAGAACCAGTGAAGCTGTGAAGCCGCCGACACCGTCGCCGACAATGGGGAGGCGTTAGCGGCCTCGGCGATCGCGTACGCGCTGCCCGCACTTTGCAGGCTTTGCACGAACTGACCATGAAACGACGACGCCTGCGCGCCCAACGCCTGAAATGCTTGGCCGTGGCTGGAAAACAGCGACGCGATCGCCGTTGACACCTCATCCTCGGCGGCGGCCACCAGCGACGTGGTCGAGGCCGCGGCAACGCCATGCGCTTCGCCAAGCAACGAACCGATGTCAGCCAAATCCGAAGCTGCAGAACCCAATACGTCCGGTACAGCCACAAGTAACGACATGTCGTTCTCCCGTCCCGAAGCATCCGCTCGGGCAAACGCTAAGCGCCGCTACAGCAGCCCAACCCCGTACGGCACTACTTGGATTTCAGTCCGGAAACGCCGACTACTACCTGTTCGCCTCGCAGCCAGCCGACCTGCACCTACCCCGGGCGACGGCTCGCTGGAGCCTCTGATCCGCGCCGAGAGCAGGTAGTCAGTCGCCAAAGACATAGGCAAATCAGGTAGTGGGGTACGGGTGAAAGCGGTGCGCAGTGCGGCATCGTCACGGAGACCGGGTTAGCAGCTCCATGGCGGGATTGGTCATGACGACGGGCGACGAGTATGAGGCGGCTCTGCGCAGCTTGCCCGAAGCACATTCGCTGGCGCTTCGCCTGCGGGATGCCGGCGTCGCGGACGAGGTGATCTGCGGGTACCTCCGCATCGAGCAGGAAAGCCTGGGCACCCTGCTCGACTTGGCGCGCCTTAAGTTGGACAGCGCGATCCACACCCGGCGTGGGATTTCTTGACAGTGGGGCCCTGACGGGGTGCCTTAATCGATGGACGCGGCTTCGACGTCGTTGAACTGCTGCACCAACGCGGACAATTCCGCTCGCGAAGAAACACCGGCCTTACTACTGGCCTGATACACATGACCCTCGATAGTGCGAATCGACAAGGAAGTCGCGTCGGCGATATGCCTATTGGACAGACCCCTCGACACCAGATTCGCAATCTCATGCTCGCGTGGGGTGAAGGGCAGCGGTACCCTGCTGGCGGCCAACGCCGGACTGACCGCGCCCCCGCACTGCCTGGCAAGCAGCTGCGCTCGGGCACTCGCGGTGAGCGCACTGCCGCGTCGCCCGGCCGAGCGATGCGACGCGGCCGCCTGCGCGGCGGCATCGGCCGCGGCCAACGCGTCGCCGATCGCCTCGAAGTCGAGCGACACCGCGTCCAGTCCTGCGGCGTCGTCGTCGGCCAGTGCGCGGGCGTAGCGGGCTGACAGAGGTGCCCTGGGGCCCTCTACCTGAGTGGCCAACTCCGCGAGTCGGGATCCTGCGCCGACGTCGCCGAACTGCACACCGGTCTGCAGACAGAGGACCTCGCGCGACCATTGGCCGTGATTTCGGGCAAATTCCGTCGCGCGCAAGGTGATCTCGCGCGCATCTGTGGTTCTGCCCTGCGCTGCGCTTACCCAAGCGCTCGACAACAGGTATCCGGATTCGACATACCTGTATGCCGGATGGCGGCTCCGCTGAGTCATCTCCAGCGAAGTGAGGGCGGCATCGATGGCGCCGGACCGTGCCAGCGCCTCGGACTGCAGGATCCTGAATCGATAGAACAGACCAGAGATCTCGCCGTAGCCGCCGAAGCTCTCGCCGGCAGATTTCAGATACCGCAGGGCCGCAGCCAGATCGCCCTGCCCAAGCGCAACCATTCCCTGGGAAGCAACAGCCATCGACCGCGACATGCCAGGTAGGTCGGCGTATTGGCGAAACTGCTCGTCAGCAACGGCCACCGCCTCGTCGACATACCCCGCGGCCATCAGCGCGTAGGCGTGAAACTCCGCCAGACCTGTGCCGTGAAACGACTCTTCCAGCGGTGCCTCGGCCAGCACGCGGTACCCCACCGCGGCCCGCTGAGCGGCGTCTTTTGCGCGCCCAAGGTCGCCGAGCGCAATCGTCTCTGCGGCGCATCCGACGACACGGCCGAAATCATCCAATCGGTCATGGTCGACCGTGGCCATCGTCTCGATCGCGACTGCCGGTTGGGCAGCCATCACTTCGATCGTGGCGCGGAACGTGCGCAGCGAATGGTTGCGGTTTTCATCGCCGAGTCGGATCGCATCGTCGATCACGACGCGGGATTGGGCGGGTTTCTTCAACAGCCGCAACAGATTCGACGCACGCAGGATGGATCCGTCCAAGAACCCACGCGTGGCGAGCTCCGATGTGCCGAGCGTGTCGAGGATTTCTTCGGCGTCGTCGCCCTTCTCCTGCAGGAAGAGGATGTAGGCCAGCGGGATCTTCGTCTCGGGACCGGGTTGTGCGGTCACGGCCGCCCGCGCGAGCCGTTCGGCGAGTCCGACGTCCAGTCGCGACGCGGCGATCTTCGCGGCCTGGGTCAGGACCAGCGCGTCGGGCGGGAGATCGGATTCCAACCACAGCAGTCCGAGCCGAAGCAGGTCGACGTCAGCTGTCTTCGCCATGGCGGCGGCGACGAGTCCGCGTAATCTCCTGAGCCGCGATGGCCCGCAGTGGCTCAGCCGAATCTCGCCGTACAGCGGATGACCCACAAAAACGGCATCGGTAGTGGCGGCGCCCATGATCAGCCCACGTTGTTCGGCGGCCTCAATCGCCTGCGGATCGGCCAGCGCGCTCAGAATATGACGGTCGATCGGCTCGGCGATCGCCACCAAGTCCACGACGTGCCGTAAATCGTCGGGCACCTCACCGATTTGTTGCTCCACCAATTCGGCCAGTGACGGTGATGCCGATGGTGCTCCTGTCCAACGCCATTCGCCGTCGACGCACGCGAGACTGCCCAATTCCCAATGGTGTTCTACGAGATGGCGCAGATACAGGACGTTCCCGTGGCTCAACTTCCACAGTCGTTCGGCGCTCTCGGCGCTTACGGGACCGTCGAGAACAGTCTGCAACAGACTTTCGGTCTCGTTGCGAGACAACGGCTGCAACTCCAACCGCCGCAGCAGCCTGTCTTTCCACAGGGCCGTAACAGCGTCGGGTGTGGGCTCGCCAGTGCGGATGGTGGCTATCACGCTCGCCACATCTTGCAACACCAGTTGATGCACGATCATCGCCGAGAGGTCGTCGAGCAGGTGCGCGTCGTCGACGAGTACCAGCAAGGGCGCGCCGTTGGAGCCATCGGTCAGACCAGCGAATACTTTGCGCGCCAGCGCCAGTGACGATGTATCAGTGGCGTCGGCCCACCGCGCGAATGCCCCCAGCGTCACCGCGCGACCTGTTCCCGTGCCGGCCACCCGCCGCACTGACCACCCGGTCCGCGCGGCCGCACTGGCGGCTTCACGGGTCAACCGGGTCTTGCCGACCCCGGCCGCACCGGCGACAACAATGCCCTTGTATTCGCCACCACTGAGCGCCTCGCCGATGAGGCGAAGTTCCTCCGCACGACCCGTCAACGGCCAGCGGTCTGTCATAGAGCAGATGCTAGCCGCCCGGCTACCACCCCACCGGCCGTCAACAACCCCCAGCAGTAACTAGCCCAGCATGGCTGGGGCTATCGCCGCGACAGCGGCCAGGCACATCGACGGGCCGTGCGGCACGGTACGCACACCACGCAACATCCCGACCAGACCGCACAGCGCCGTCAGCACTGGTGCGCCCAGCGCCGCCAGCAACCACACCTCGACACCGAAGCAGCCGGCCAGCCCACCCAAGCCGATGGCCAGCTTGACGTCACCGGCCCCCAGCGCCGCCGGCGCCATCAGGTGGACCAGCAGGTACACCCCGGTCAGCGCCGCTGCCCCGGCCAATGCCGGCCCGCCGCGGCCGGCCACGGCGCCGGCCAGCAGAATCGCGGCGGCACCGGGCAGCGTCAGCGTGTTGGGCAGCCGTCGTTGCCTGATGTCATAGCAGCTCAACACCGCCAGCCAGGCGAGCACAAGGACCCACATGCGCGGCAGGCTAGTCCAACGCCTCCAATGCGCAAGTCATCGCTTCGCGCGGCGCGGGCTGCCCAGTGAACTGCTCTACCTGGGCAAACGCCTGATGCAACAGCATCTGTAGCCCGCTGATCACCCGGCCACCCGCGGCGGCCACCGCGGCGGCCAGCGGGGTCGGCCAGGGGTCGTAGACGGCGTCCAGCAGCACCGGGACGGTGGCAAACGTGCCGGCGTACCGCGCGGCCACATCGGCCGGGATGGTGCTGACCAGCACCTGCGCCGCAGCCACCTCCTCGGCGAGCCCCTCGCTGTCCAGGCCGCAGAACCGAGTCGGCGCGCCGATGCGGGTACCGAGGTCCACCAGTCGGGCCGCCTTGTCCGGGTCGCGCGCTACGACGGTGATGCCGCTGACGCCGTGTTCGGCCAGCGCCACGACGGCCGCCGGCGCGGTGCCGCCCGACCCGCACACCAGGGCGCGCCCCGACACCGGTCCCAAAGCGCCCGCCACGCCGTCGACGTCGGTGTTGTCGGCGCGCCAGCCGCGCCGGGTGCGCAGCAGGGTGTTGGCCGACCCGACCTGTTCGGCGCGCGGCGTGTGTTCGTCGGCGAACCGCAGGGCGGCGAACTTGCCCGGCTTGGTCACTGACAGGCCGACCCATCGCGGCCCGAACCCGCCGACCAGGCCCGGCAGCTCGTCGGCGCCGCACTCGATGCGCTCGTAGGTCCAGTCGTGCAGGCCGAGCGCGCGGTAGGCGGCCAGATGCAGTTGCGGGGAACGGGAATGCGCGACCGGCGAGCCCAGAACCCCGGCCCGTCTGGGTTCAATGAGCGGCGACCCGCCGCGCCCGGCTCCGCCGCGCTTGCGATCGCCGCCGCTAGCGGGCGCTGTCGAGGACACCGTTGTGCTTGGCCAGCTCGATGTTCGCCAAATGCTGTTGATAGTCCTTGGTGAACAGCGTCGTGCCCTGCTTGTCGATGGTGACGAAGTACAGCCAGTCGCCGGGCTCGGGGTGCTCGGCGGCACGCAGCGCGTCGACACCGGGAGAACAGATGGCGGTGGCCGGCAGTCCCTGGGACACGTACGTGTTCCATGGCGTCTTCAGGGCCCGGTCGGCGTCGGTGGTGGCCACCTCGCGGCGGCCCAGCGGATAGTTCACCGTCGAGTCGAACTCGAGCGTGTGGTGGATGTGCAGGCGGTTGTAGATGACCTGCGCGACCTTCGGGAAATCCTGCGAGTCCGCTTCCTGCTGCACCAGCGACGCCACCACCAGGATGTCGTAGGGCGACAGGTGCAGGAACTGGGCCGTGTCCAGCAGCCCGGATGCCGTGTACTCCTCCGCGCCGCCGCCGATCAGACCCGCCAGGATGTTCTCGGGCGTGGCCGTCGGATCGATGTTGAAGGTCCCCGGCGCAATCAGGCCCTCGATCCGGCGATGGTCGCTGCCCAGCTCGTTGGCGGGCTCGATCGCCCAGGGCGGCACGGCCAACGCGATCAGATTGCTCTTGGCGGCGGCGTTGCGCAGGGCCTCGACCGCGACGCAGCGTTTGTTGCCGTCGAGGTCCATGCAGGTGGCGCGGGAAATCAGGGAGAAGATGCCCGGATTTACCACGTTGGTCTTCATGTCGGTGGTGTCGTCGAGCTGTCGCCCCTCGGGGATGACCAGCCTGCCCACCCTGTTGTTGGGGTCGACCAGTCGCGCTACCGCGGAAGCGGCCGAGATTTCGGTGCGGGTCCGATAGAAGCCCGGCTGGACCGAGGTGATCCCTGCGACGCCGTGCGCCGCGTTGACGAACGCGCGGACGGTGGCGACTACGCCGCGGTTGTGCAACGTCTCACCGATCGCGGTGGTGGAGTCGCCGGCGTGGACCTGAATCATGATGTCTTGCTTGCCCGCCCCGCTGTAGTCGTCGCCGGTCCCAAACACTTTGTGCCACAACCGAAAGCCGACGATGGTGGCCACCAGCACGACCACGATCAGCATGCCGAGCGTCAACCGGCCGGCGAACCGTCGACGGCGTTTGCCCCGCTCGGCCTGGTTGCGCGCCACGCGGCTCATCTTGCGCCGAGGCGGCCCGACTTCCTCGGGCTCGGCCCGCTGCCGCACGCTGTCAACCACCGGCCAGGCCCCTGACGTCCTGCGCCCTGCGCTGATCGAGCCAGCCCTGCAGGATCGCCACCGCCGCCGCCTGGTCGATCACCGCCCGTTGGTGTTTGGCGCGCACACCAGCCTCGCGCAGCGACCGCTGCGCGCTGACGGTGGTCAGCCGCTCGTCGGCGAGCCGCACCGGCGTGGGTGCAACGCGCAGCGCCAGCGCCTCGGAGAGTTCGATCGCGTCTCGGGCCGACGGGCCGGTGCGGTTGGCCAGCGTGCGCGGCAGCCCGACGACCACCTCGACGGCCTCGAATTCGGCGGCCAGCGCGGCCAGTCGGCGCAGGTGCTTGCCGGTGCGGTCGCGGCGGACCGTTTCCACCGGCGTCGCGAGGATGCCGTCCGGGTCACTGACCGCCACGCCGATGCGCACACTGCCCACATCGATGCCGAGGCTTCTTCCGGGTCTTCTGGGTCGAGGCGCCCGTGCCGGATCCTGCTGTGCCGAAACCACTCAGCCGACCCGCGCTATCTGCGCACGTACCGCCTCGAGCGCCGCGTCGATCCCGGCCGGGTTCCTGCCCGACCCCTGCGCCAGGTCGCTCTTGCCGCCGCCACGGCCGTCGACCGCCGCGGCGAGCTGCTTGACCAGGTCATTGGCACTGATCCCGAGGTCTTGCGCGGCCGCGTTCGCGGCGACCGCGTACGGCACGGTGGAGGCGTCACCCTCGGAGGTCACTGCTATGAGCGCGACCACAGCGGGGTCGCTGCCGAGCTTGCCCCGGATATCGCCAGCCAGCGACCGCAGGTCGGCCCCCGTCATCCCGGCCGACATCCGTTGCGCCACCAGACGGACGTTACCGATCCGCTTCGCACCCGCCGCGGCGTTCGTCGCGGCGGCCCGGGCGTTGGCCAGCCGGGCGCGTTCGAGTTCCTTTTCCGCCGCCTTGAGCCGTTCCACCAGATTGGCCACCCGGGCAGGTACCTCGTCGGACGGCACCTTCAGCGACGATGCCAGCCCGGCCATCAGCGCGCGCTCCTTGGCCAGGTGACGGAACGAGTCCAGGCCGACGTAGGCCTCGACCCGGCGCACCCCCGAGCCGATGGAAGATTCACCAAGGATGGTGACCGGGCCGATCTGTGCCGAGTTGTGTACGTGCGTGCCGCCGCACAGCTCCAGTGAGAATGGGCCGCCGATCTCCACCACCCGCACCTCCTCCGGATAGGCCTCGCCGAACAGCGCCATCGCACCCATAGCCTTAGCCTTCTCGAGCCGCTCGGTGAAAGTGTGCACCTCGAAGTCGGCCTGCACGGCCTCGTTGGTGACTTCTTGGATTTGTGAGCTCTGGGTGTCCGATAACGCCCCCTGCCAGTTGAAGTCGAAGCGCAAGTAGCCCGGCCGATTCAACGACCCTGCCTGAACAGCGTTAGGCCCCAACACTTGTCGCAGCGCGGCGTGCACCATATGCGTGCCCGAATGGCCCTGCGTGGCACCGCGACGCCATTCCGGATCCACCGCCGCAACCACGGTGTCGCCCTCGACGAATTCGCCGGACTCAACGTTAACCCGGTGCGCGTGCAGCGTTTTGGCAATCTTCTGCACGTCGGTCACGGCCGCCTTGGCGCTGTTGCCGGATCCGGTCCCGGTGATGGATCCGGCGTCGGCGATCTGACCGCCCGACTCGGCGTAGAGCGGAGTGCGATCCAGAATCAGCTCAACCCGATCAGCTTCGACAGCATCACCGTGAGCCACCACCGGGACCCGTTTGCCGTCAACAAAGATGCCGAGAATCCTTGCCTCGGAAGTCAATTCGTCAAATCCGGTGAACTCGGTGGGGCCGGCGTCGACCAGCTCGCGGTATGCGGTCAGGTCGGCGTGCGCGTGCTTGCGCGCGGCGGCATCGGCCTTGGCCCGCTGACGTTGCTCGGCCATCAGCTCGTGGAAACCGGTCTGATCGACGCTGAGGCCGGCTTCGGCGGCCATTTCGAGGGTGAGCTCGATCGGGAAACCGTAGGTGTCGTGCAGGGTGAAGGCGTCCGAGCCGGAGACCACCGTCGCGCCCGCCTTTTTGGTGGCACCGGCGACGTCGTCGAACAGCTTGGAGCCCGAGGCTAGCGTGCGATTGAACGCGGTCTCCTCGGCGACAGCGATGCGGCTGATCCGGTCGAAGTCGCTGACCAGTTCGGGATACGAGGGGCCCATCGCGTCGCGCACGGTGGCCATCAGTTCGCCGACGATCGGCTCGTCGATGCCCAGCAGCTTGGCCGAGCGAATTACCCGGCGCAGCAGCCGGCGCAGCACGTAACCGCGGCCGTCGTTGCCGGGGCTGACCCCGTCGCCGATCAGGATCGCGGCCGTGCGGCTGTGGTCGGCGATGATGCGATAGCGCACGTCGTCGCCGTGGTTTCCGACGTCGTAGGGCCGCGGCGCGCGGGTGGCGACCAGGTCGATCACCGGCCGCATCAGGTCCGTCTCGTAGACGTTGTGGACGCCCTGCAAGATGAACGCGACCCGCTCGACGCCCATGCCAGTGTCGATGTTCTGGCGGGGCAACGGCCCGAGTATTTCGAAGTCGTCCTTGGACGATCCCTCGCCCCGCTCGTTCTGCATGAACACGAGGTTCCAGATCTCGATGTAGCGGTCCTCGTTGGCTTCCGGACCGCCCTCGACCCCGAATTCGGGTCCCCGGTCGTAGTAGATCTCCGACGACGGTCCGCACGGCCCCGGGATGCCCATCGACCAGTAGTTGTCGGCCATGCCGCGGCGCTGGATCCGCTCGGTCGGCAGGTTCGCGATCTCCTGCCACAGCGCAACGGCTTCGTCGTCGTCGAGATACACGGTGGCCCAGAGCTTTTCGGGGTCCAAGCCGTATCCACCGTTGGCCACGCTATTGGTCAGCAGCGACCAGGCCAGTTCGATCGCCCCGCGCTTGAAGTAGTCGCCGAACGAGAAGTTGCCGGCCATCTGAAAGAACGTGTTGTGCCGCGTGGTGATGCCGACCTCGTCGATGTCCGGGGTGCGGATGCATTTCTGGATGCTGGTGGCCGTCGCGTAGGGCGGTGTGCGCTGCCCGAGGAAGAACGGCACGAACTGGACCATGCCGGCGTTGACGAACAACAAGTTGGGGTCGTCGAGGATCACCGACGCGCTGGGCACCTCGGTGTGGCCCGCCTTCACGAAATGATCAAGGAACCGCTTCCTGATCTCGTGTGTCTGCACTTGAGTCTGCTTCTTCCTTATTCTTTGGCTTGCACTGACTTGCAAGACTGGCTCCCCAGCCTAGGGCGCTATCCATCCAGAAAGCTCAGCCGCACCGACCGCCGCGGATTGTCCCGGTTGAGGTCGACCAGCACGATACTTTGCCAGGTGCCGAGCTGAGGCTCCCCACCGATGACCGGCACCGTCACCGAGGGCGCGACGATCGCGGGCATCACGTGGTCGGCGCCGTGGCCTTCGGAGCCGTGGGCGTGCCGATACCGGTCGTCGCGCGGTAACAGCCGCTCGAGCGTGTCGACCAGGTCGTCGTCGGAACCCGCGCCGGTCTCGATGATCGCGACCCCGGCCGTAGCGTGCGGGACGAACACGTTGAGCAGTCCGTCGCCGTAGCTGAAGCAGAACCGGCGCACCGTGTCGGTGAGGTCCACGATGCGACGACGAGAGGTGTCCACGTCCAAGACATCGGTCTGCATCTGGCCAAGCCTACGGCGATGGCCCGGTACAGGCCCAGGACCAGCCAATTGTTTGTGAGCGCGACCACAGGGGGCGAGCGCCCAAGGAGTCCGCAATAAATCATTGCCACTGCGAATCGGCAGGAGGAAGGTATCTGGTGAGACCGGTAGCGCCGCCGGGGGCGCTGCCCCGACGTATGAGGAGTCGACCGTGTACGCACGCTCTACCACCATTCAGGCGCGACCTCTCTCGGTCGACATCGGAATCGCCCATGTTCGCGACGTCGTCATGCCCGCGCTGCAGGAGATCGACGGTTGCCGGGGCGTTTCGCTGCTGGTGGACCGAGCAGTCTGGCAGCTGCATCGCCACCAGTTCCTGGGAAAGCAGACAAGCGATGCAGGCGAGCGCCGAACGGATATGGCCGGTGCGCCGGCGCGCCGTCGAGATGTTCAAGGGCGAGGCCGTCGTGGACCAGTGGGAGATCGCGGTCCTGCATCGCCGCCACCACTCGGCCGCGGGCGCATGCGTGCGGGCCACCTACCTCAAAGCCCGGCCCGAGCAGTTCGAACGGGGAATCGACTACTACCGGTGGAGCGTGCTGCCGGAAATCGAGGAATTCGAGGGTTTCTGCAGCGCCAGCCTGCTGGTCGACGCCACCTCGGCGCGAGCGGTGGCTTCGGTGACATACGACAGCCCCACGGCGATGGAGCGCAGCGCCGGCGCGGCCCGGTCCTTGCGGACCACGATGCTTCGCGACCTGGGTATCGACCAGGACGACGTCGGCGAGTTCGACTTGGCGCTCGCTCACCTGCACGTGCCCGAGCTGGTGTAAGTCGCGGGCTCAGCCGCAGCGTTTCCCAGCGAGCGTCACGCCACCGTGACGGTGGGCGCCGACCGTCACGGTGGCGTGACGACGGCGCTTTGGCCGCCGCTTTTACCCTCGCTTGCGGCGGATGATCGCCCGCAGCCGCTCCAGCCGGCCACCGATCTCGCGTTCATTGCCGCGGCCGGCCGGTCGGTAGTAGTCCACACCGACCAGCTCGTCGGGCGGATATTGTTGCGCGACAACGCCGTCCGGGTCGTCGTGGGAGTACTTGTAGCCCTGCGCGTTGCCCAGCGCCGCCGCACCTGAGTAGTGCCCGTCGCGCAGGTGCGCCGGAACCATGCCAGCCTTGCCCGCCTTGATGTCGTTCATCGCCGCGCCCAGCGCGGTGGTGACCGCGTTCGATTTCGGCGCGGTAGCCAGGTGGACCACGGCATGCGCCAGCGTGAGCTGGGCTTCGGGCATGCCAATCAGCTGCACGGTCTGCGCGGCGGCGACCGCGGTCTGCAGCGCACTCGGATCGGCCATCCCGATGTCCTCGCTGGCCAGGATCATCAGCCGGCGGGCGATGAACCGCGGATCCTCCCCCGCGACCAACATGCGCGCTAAATAGTGCAGCGCGGCGTCGACGTCGGAGCCGCGCACGGATTTGATGAAGGCGCTGATGACGTCGTAGTGCTGGTCGCCGTCGCGGTCGTAGCGCACCGCGGCCTTATCCAGGGACTGCTCGATGGTCTCGACGGTCACGTCCTCGGTTGCCTCGGCAGCCACCTCCAGCGCCGTCAGTGCCCGGCGGGCGTCGCCGGCGGCCAATTGCACCAGCAGGTCGACGGCCTCGGGCGCCACCGCGACCTGCCCACCCAGCCCGCGGGGGTCGTCGATCGCGCGCTGCACCACCGTTCGGACGTCATCGGTGCCCAGCGGCCGCAGCTGCAGGATCAGCGACCGGGACAGCAGCGGCGCGACGACTGAGAACGACGGATTCTCGGTGGTCGCCGCCACCAGCAACACCACCCGGTTCTCCACTGCCGACAGCAGGGCGTCCTGCTGGGTTTTGGAAAAGCGGTGCACTTCGTCGATGAACAGCACCGTCTGCTCCCCGTTGAGCAGGGCCCTGCGCGCGGTGTCGATCACGGCCCGAACGTCCTTGACGCCGGCCGACAACGCCGAGAGCGCCTCAAAGCGCCGGCCCGTCGCCTGGGAGATCAACGCCGCCAGCGTCGTCTTGCCGCTTCCTGGCGGGCCGTAGAGGATGACCGACGCCATCCCGGAGCCCTCGACGAGCCGGCGCAGCGGTGAACCGGGCGCCAGCAGGTGGTCCTGACCGACCACTTCGTCCAGCGTTGCCGGACGCATTCGCACCGCCAGTGGCGCTCCGGCCGTCACGCCCAGGCCAGCTTCTACTTCTGGGGTGGGCCGCGCCACGCCGGGCAGGTCGAACAGACCGTCGGACACGGCTTCAGGTTATCGGGCGAAGTTACCGGCCATGTATCCGCGCGCCTGCGCCGCATTACTGCTAAGTTCCGGTTGGCTAAGTTCTGCGTTCACCGATTCACAGCGAATTCGAAACCTTAGGACGGCAATGAGCCAGCCCCCAGAGTATCCAGGTAACCCGGTAGACCCCCAGCGTGGCCAGACCCCTTCCGGCTACCCGCCTCCACCCGGTTACGGTGCTCCGCCCCCACCACCGCCCGGTGGTCCCGGCTACGGCGCTCCTGGCGCACCTCCCCCCGGCCCCGGATACGGCCGGCACTCGAGCCCGCCACCCGGACCGGGCGGACCCGGCGGGTACGGCCCACCCCCCGGCCCGCCGCCCGGCGAAGGCCCGCCGTCCTACGGCGCACCGCCGCCACCACCGCCCCCCGGCTACGGCGCACCCCCGGCCGGCTACCCGCCGCCGCCGGGCTACGGCGCACCCCCGGCCGGCTACCCGCCGCAACCGGGTTACGGCGCGCCCGTTGGTCCCGGCGGCCCTGCGCAGTTCAACATCGGCGAGGCGGTGAGCTGGGCGTGGAACAAGTTCACCAAGAACGCAGTGGCCCTCATCGTTCCGCTACTGATCTACATCGTGGTGATCGGCATCACTGCCGTTATTGCCGGAGTCCTGCCCGCGGTCCTGGGTGAGAGCACGACCACCACCTACACCGACGCGTACGGCAACACCGCGTCGGGCACGGCCATCACTTACGGCGCCGCGTCGTACGCCGTCATGGTTGTCGGCTACATCCTGCTCTTCATCGCGGCGATCTTCATGGCCGTCGCGATCCTCAGCGGTTGCCTTGACATCGCCGACGGCAAACCGGTGAGCATCGGATCGTTCTTCAAGCCGCGCAATTTGGGTCCGGTGTTCCTTACCGCCGTGCTCGTCGGCCTCGGAACCGCGATCGGGTCGCTGTGCATTATCGGTGGCATCATCTTCGGCTTCATCGCGCAGTTCGCCATCGCGTTCGTGATCGATCGATCCCTATCACCGATCGATGCGATCAAGGCCAGCTACGAGACCGCCAAGAACAACATCGGCAGCGCCCTGATTTCGTTTCTGGTGCAGTACGCGATCATCATCGTCGGCGAATTGCTCTGTGGTGTAGGCCTACTCGTCGCGGTGCCGGTGGCCCTGCTGATCCAGGTCTACACCTACCGCAAGCTTTCGGGCGGTCAGGTCGTGCCGGTGGAACAGCCGGGATATCCGGGTGGTCCTCAGTACGCCTAGCTAAGTCGCCTCGTCGATGACGGTGTGGATGAACTGCATCTTGTTCAACACGGCGACGGGCAGCACGAACGGGTAGAGGTCGTCGTGGCCCATCGAGCGGTTCACCATGTTCAGTGACCACGACAACGGCAGCCACATCTCGATGATGTTGGGAAAAGCGCTGGGCCCCAAGGCCGGCCGGTCGAAAGTCGCCGCCGCCGACGCCAGGCCGCACCAGGCCGAGGTGTCCAAGGTGTCGCGGATGTGCAGGTAATGGGCGAACGTCTCAGCCCAGTCCTCAGCGGGGTGCATCGTCGCGTATGACGACACGAAACTTTCCTGCCAACCGTCGGGCGCGCCGTCGTTGTAGTGCCGGTCCAGTGCCGCCTGGTAATCGGCGTCGGGATCGCCGAACAAATCGTTGAACTGCTGCAGGTACTCGGGCGTAGTAATCAGCCGATAGAAGTAGTAATGCCCGACCTCGTGCCGGAAGTGCCCGAGCAGCGTGCGGTAGGGCTCCTCCATCTCCACCCGCAGCTGCTCGCGATGCACATCGTTACCCTCGGCCAAGTCCAGTGTGATGACGCCGTCGTCGTGGCCGGTGATCACCTTCTCGAATGCGCTGGAGAGCAGCCGAAAGCCCAACCCGTGCTCGGGATCCCGGTCGCGTCCCACGATGGGCAACTTCAGCTCGTGCAGCTCGACGACCAGCCGTCGCTTGGCTGCCTCGGCCCGGGCGAATGCCGCCAGGCCCTCGGCGTCGGCATCGTTGGGCCGTTCCAGCGTCAGCGCGCACGACTCGCAGAGCCCACCGGGTTCATCCCTGGGAACCAGCCAATTGCATTCGGCGACATAAAGATTGGCACACAGTTGATAGTCAGCGGAATCCACGGCGCCGGTGTGGTCCCCCTGTTCGCCCTTGGCGATCACCAACAGCGCCATCTGGTCGAGGGAAAACCCCAGCGAGCTGCCGCAGTTCAGGCACGTGGAGTTCTCGAACGCCAGGCGCTGACCGCAATTGGGACAATGGAAGTCACGCATGCAATGAATCGCTTTCGCAGGGCGCAACATCGACGGCGACGTCGATCTTGCTTTTCTCGGAGTTGGTGTAGATGATGCCGCGCAGCGGCGGCACGTCCGCGTAGTCGCGGCCACGGCCGACGATGATGTAGCGCTCGTCGACCATCTGGTCATTGGTGGGATCCAGCCCCAGCCATTCGAACTGCCCCGGCTTTTGCGGGGTCCACACCGCGGCCCAGGCATGGGTGGCGTCGATACCGATCATCCGATCCTTTCCGGGCGGCGGGTCAGTGGCCAGATAACCGGACACGTAGCTGGCCGCAAGGCCATTGGCGCGCAAACACGCGATCGAGAGCCTCGCGAAGTCTTGGCATACCCCTTCTCGAGCGCGCAACACCTCATTGACTCCGGTGGAAATCGTCGTGGAACCGGACCGATAGGTGAAGTCGGTGTAGATCCGCGACGCCAGGTCGCGCAGCACCTCGATCAACGGGCGCCCGGGGGCGAAGCTGGGCGCCGCGTACTGGCGAACCTCGTCGGTGATCTCGGGCGGATCCAGATCCAGCGTGAATTCAGTGGCGAGCGCTCCCCGCTGCCCGGCCGGCCGCGCCGCCTCCCACGGCTCGACAGCCGGCCCGTCGGTGTACAGCCCGGGAGACGGCGGGTGCACGTCGACGATGGATTCGCTGGTGACGATCAGGGTGTCGTGCCGTTCGGTGACGTGGAAATAGGTGCTGATGTTGCCGTAGCCGTCGCGGCTGGTGGAGCTGTCGGCGGGGGCGGGTTGGATGTCCAGCCGATGGTCGATGCAGCGCTGCCGCAGCAAGTCCCGCGGCGTGAGAAACCCGCGGCCGTACGAGCTGGTCACAACGTCGGAGTAGTGGTACTTGGTGCGGTGATTGACGCGATACCGCCGGGTGCCCAGTCGGGGCGCCCAAATCTCGGGAACCTCGTCCGTCGTCATGGCACCACCCAGCCATCGGGTCCCCACAGCGATCTTCGCCTCACGACAGCTGGTGGGTGATCACGTCGGCCAGCTCGAGCAGCTCGGCGTGCATCCCGCTCAGCAGCCCGGCCAGCTCGGCACGCTGCCCGTCGGCGGCGACCCGATCGAGACGCGACGGTTCTATCCGGCGCAGCCGGGTGCCGATCTCGTCCGCCAGCCGTTCGGCCCGCGACGAACCCGATGCTCCCGGTAGCGCCCTGAGGTTCGCGCGCAGCCGCTCCAGCTGGTAGGCCAGCGACCGCGGGTTCTCGGCCTCGAAAAGCAACAGCTCGGCGACGGTCGCTACGCTCGCCATGCCCGGGTAGCGCCGCAGATAGATCACCGATGACTCACACACCACCAGCGTGGATTCGATGATCGTTTGCTCGGCGTCGGGGCTGCGGTCTTCGGTCAGGGTGGCGCCGAGCAATGCGGTCAGCCAGAGCCCTCTTTCGATCCGCTTGCCGATATCGGCCATCGTCCAGTCGACGTCGCGGACCACCGACTCGGCGGCCACCCCGGACATTGCCAACATCCCCGCCAGCGTCATGGCGTGCACCGCCGCGAGTTGCGTGTCGTCGGCGGATGCGCCGGCTTCGCCCGGCTCGACCGGTTCCGGCAGTTGGGCCAGCATCCGCTCGACGCCACCGAGCACCATCCAGGTGTCCTTGGACATCTGATCACGCACCGCCCGGGCCGCCAGCCCGAGCCCTTCGACCGACTGCGCCAATGACCCCGGACACTCCCGATCGGCCGTCAGCGACCACAGGGCTGCTTGCGCGTCGGCGACGGTGCTATCGGTGCCGGTGATCTGCCCGAGTGCGCCGAAAAGCACTGGCACACATTCGCTTTCGCCGGTGTCCTGACGAAGATGGTATTCGTGGTAACGCTCGCGCGCGACGGTCAGTAACCGGGCCATGCCCTCGGCGCGCTCGGCGTAGCGCCCTACCCAAAACAGATCGGACAACACTCGCGGCGAACTGATGCCGCGAGTCCCGCCGGCCTTTACCCGTATCGGCTGCTCCACCGGGGACACCGTGACCTCGGCTTGGGCACGTACCGGCGGCTGGACCCAAATATCTTTAGCCGCAATGGTATTCAGCCTGTATGCGATGTTCCCGGTGCCAGGACATACCCCAGGCCGCCGATCATCGGTGCGTAACCGCCGCGTTGTGACACGGTGAACAACCGCATCCCTACGTTGGCGGCGGCCAGCCCGCCCGGGTAGTGATCGGTGGGCGCCGACGAAAACTGTGGCAGTTCCTGACCGACCCACTGCCATGGCGTGGCCCGGATCCGCGCGGCCAGTAGCCGGCGTTGTTTCGCCGAGAGCGCGGGACCAACGATGGGTTGGCCGCCGGTGGTCGACTTGATCAGCAAGGATGACAGGTTCGCAAGCAGGTGCGAGCGTTCCGCGTCGATACCGGCCCAGTAGAGCGAAGCCGTTGGCAGTAGCGGGTTTTCACCAAGCAGTTGTTGGGACAACTCGGGCAAGAACCGCATCAGGCCCGGGCTTTCCAGGATGCCGCTGCCCAGCGTGTTGACCACGCTCACCGCCCCGCGCCGGAGCACCTCGACCAGCCCCACGACCCCCAGCCTCGAATCGGGCCGCAGATCCAGCGGATCGACGAAATCGGCATCGACACGGCGTAACACGACGTCGACCCGGTTGAGGGCCCCCAACGACCGCATCCACAGCTTGCCGTCGCGGACCACCAGGTCGGCGCTTTCCACCAGCGGGAACCCCAGCACAGAGGCGAGATAGGCCTGGTCGAACGCCGTCTCGGAGTGGATGCCGGGGGTGAGCACCACTACTGTCGGGTCCTCGGCGCCCTCGGGCGCGGCATCGATGAGCGCCAGCCGCAAGGTCTGGGCGAAGGGCGACGCGGGGCGTGGCCCGATCCTTTCGTACAGGTCGGGAGCCGCGTGCGCCACCACCCGGCGGTCGGCCAACGCGTATCCGGCTCCCGATGGAGCCTGCGTCCAGTCCGCATTGACTACAAAGCCTCGGGCCGGGTCCCGGCTGATGTCGCAGCCGTGCATGAAAAGCTGGTACTGGCTTGGGATTTCGATCGCATTAGCCGCCCGGATGTAGCCGGGATGCGCGAACAGCAAGCGCGGCGGCAACACCCCCTCGGTGACGCAGCGACGTGGCCCGTAGAGGTCGGCCAACACCGCGGCCAGCAACCGGCTGCGCTGCACCAGACCGGATTCCAGAGTGGCCCAATCTTCCGCGGTGACCAGCAGTGGCAGCGCGTCCAACTGCCAGGGGGTGGGGCCGCCGGTCGCATGGCCATTGCGGCCGCGCAGCCACGGCGTTTGGTCGTGCGGTCGCGCTGATCGATGGCGATGTAGGTGATGCCGTCGTTTTCAACGAGAGCACCGACTGTCGTGCGGAGCCGGTCCAGGCCGTCGCGACCGCGCTCACCGACGATTTCGGCGAGCTCCCGCCAGCCCGGCCGGACATTGCCGGCAGCGTCGACAAACTCGTCGTATGCGGCGATCCCGACCTGCCGCGCACGTCGAACAGCGGCCCGGGCCCACGCGGTGCGGTAGCCGGCCAACAGCCGATCGGTGTCGTAGGGCCCCCCGGTCATCCGGGTGGCCACGCAACCGGACAACGCATCAGATGGCAACGCGCTGCCTCCTGACGTCTGGGGCTCGGTCGCGCGGTCGAGGATCTGCGAACACAGTGTGGCATGAACAGCAGCGAACCGACTCGTCAGCCGAGGCCCCCGATTTGCCTGCCCCTTCCCCCCGAGAATCCCCAAGCCCGAAGTTGCCGAGCTCGGCGCACAATCGAGGAGTGGCCACGTGGGATGACGTCGCCCGCATCGTCGGCGGGTTGCCACTGACTGCCGAGCCGTCACCGCACGACTGGCGGGTGGGCAAGAAACTGGTCGCGTGGGAGCGGCCGCTACGCAGATCCGATCGCGAGGCCTTAGCGGCTGAGGGCACGCCGGCACCGGCCGGTGACATCCTCGGTGTGCGGGTCTCCGACGAGGGCGTCAAGTTCGCGTTGATCGCCGACGAGCCCGGGGTGTATTTCACCACCCCGCATTTCGACGGCTATCCGGCCGTGCTGGTCAAATTGACCGAAATCGGAACTGGCGATCTCGAGGAGCTGATCACCGAGGCGTGGCTGACGCAGGCGCCGAGGAAGCTTGTACAGGAGTTCTTGGCCGACTCACCCTGAGCCATTACGCCGGCCGAAGGTCGATCACCCGTTGCAGGTCGTCGATGCAGGATTCAACGGCGTCGGCGAGCACCACTTCTCTTCTGTCGCGGGAAACCGAGTGCACCTCCGACGCGAGGCGACGTGCCTCGACGGCATGTTCGGTCGCCGCGGCGGGATTGGTGTCGGCGAGAGACACGGCCGCCACCAGCTCAGCGAGCACGGCGTGTACAGGTTGAGGAAGCCAGTTACAGCCGTCCAGCGCCGGCGCGACATCACGAGCCAACTGCAGCACCGAGACGGCCAGCAAGGCCACATGCAGAGCCTGGTGATCGGCGCCCTCGACGACATCACGCATCCGCCATCGCCGCGGTGAAAGCCGCACTATCTGACGGGAGGTGGCGCGGGCCTGAATCAACGCGCCCACCTGTTCGTGCACCCGATCCACGGCCGACAGCGGCCAGTCCGGCGAGGGCTGGCGGCGGCTGGCGGCGAAATCCGCTGTGCGGGACAGCACTCCGTGCAGCGTATCCAGCGTCCCGAGACGCGCCCGGCGCAGCACCCGCAACGGGTCGGCGGGGAACAGGAAGACGGCGAACACGATGGCCAGGCTGCCACCGATCAGGGCGTCGTAGACACGTTCGTAGCCGATGCCACTGCGCGGCAACGCCAACACCAGGATCGACGATACGACCGTCTGGTTGGCGAACATCATTCCCTGCCCGATGAAGCCCCGCCCGATCACCACCGCAAGCGCGAGCGCGATCAGCGCGACGACTGCGACCGGCACGGCTCCGGTCCCGAGCCACCCCCACACCACGGTCCCGGTCCCGATCCCCAGGGTGACCCCGATCATCATCTGGACCGCGCGTTGGGCGCGTAACACGTTGCTGATCGACAGACACACCGCGGAGGCGATCGGAGCAAAGAACGGCTGGGGGTGCGCCAACACATCATGGGCGAGGTACCAGGCTAGACCCGAAGCGACCGACGTCTGGACCAGCGTGAACCAGATATCCCTGAGCCGTTGAACGGCGGCCACGCCGCTATCGGCCGCGCGGGTAAGCAGCGAAGTGCTCATGACGCTTGCTTACTTTAGGGCGCGGCGGTCCGCCGAGCTCCCGCTTGGCCACCGCCGGGCTAGACCCGTTGCAACTCGAAGAGCGGAATGACGCGGCTCGTCTTCGATTGATACTGACCGAAGCCAGGCTGCGCGGCGGTCAGCTTAACGAACTGCTCGTCGCGCTCCGCGCCCGGCAGCTCGCGCGCGGTTACATCAAACGCGTCGGTCCCGACCTCGATGTGCGCCTGCGGGTTAGCCCGCAGGTTATGCACCCACGCCGGATTGACGGGCGCACCTGCGAAGGAGCCGACGATGATCAGCTTGCCCCCGATGTCGAAATACGCCAGCGGCGACACCCGCGGTTGGCCGGACTTGGCGCCCGTGGTGGTGAGCAGCAGCAGGTCGGCATCGGCGAATTGGCCGCCGACCTTGCCGCCGTTGGCGCGGAACTCGGCGATGATGTCCTTGTTGAACGTCTTGGCTATCTCGGCCATTGAGCTGGATTCGGTCATGCCCCGTCAACCTGCTTTGGTTTGGCGTCTATTCCGGACTCCGTACTGGCGGTTTGTTTCGGTTAGCTGTGTTGGTTGTGCGATAAACCAGCAGGTTACAGCGTTGGGTTGCGTTGGTCCGAGCCGGCCAGTTCAGCTCCTGCGTACCCGCTACCCGAACCCGGCTCGCGACTGACCGGATGAACAGAACGCAGACTTCCCGAAAGATGCGGAAGACCGCTCCAACGCAGACACTTGCCAGGCGGCGGGGGCGCAGGGGGGCGCAGTCTAGCGAAAACTCAACAAGGGCGTCGGTTTCGACATACTTATGGCCATCTTCATATCTGCATATCTGCGACGGTCGATAACGGCCGGGTCGGAGGGCACTATGTCGTATGTGATCGCAGCGCCGGACATGTTGGCGGCATCGGCGGCAGATGTGGCGGGCATCGGCTCGTCGCTCAGCGAGGCCAACGCGGCGGCAGCGGCCTCGACCACCAGAGTGATCGTTGCCGCTGGTGATGAGGTGTCGGCGGCCATCGCGTCGCTGTTTTCCAGCCACGGCCAGCAGTTCCAGGCGATCAGCGCCCAGGCGGCGGCGTTTCACGCCCAGTTCGTGCAGGCCCTGAACGGGGCGGAGGGGGCGTATGCGGCCGCGGAGGCGGCCAATGCCTCGCCGCTGGCGGCCGTGGTGCAGGGTGCCCAGAGCCTGGCGGTGTTTTCACCGGTGAAGGACCTGACCGGGCGCCCGCTGTTCGGCAACGGCGCCAACGGGGCCCCGGGGACCGGGCAAAATCGGCGGCGCCCGGCGGGTGGCTACTCGGCGACGGCGGCGCCGGCGGCTCCGGCGCGCCCGGCTCCGGCCAGGCCGGCGGCAATGGCGGGGCTTCTGGGCTGCTGGGTTACGGCGGGGCCGGCGGGGCCGGCGGCTCGGGCACAGCGACCGTGGCCGGCGGGGCCGGCGGGGCCGGCGGTAATTCCGGCGACCCGCTGTTGGGCTACGGCGGGTCAGGCGGCGCGGGTGGATTCAACGCCGCCGGGGCCGGCGGGGCCGGCGGACACGGCGGCAATGGGGGCCTGCTGTTCAGCGCCGGCGGGAACGGCGGAACCGGCGGATTCGGCGCGACCACCGGGGGCGCCGGCGGGGCCGGTGGGACCGGCGGGCTGCTCAGCGGGCTGTTCGGTGCGGACGGCGGGAACGGCGGGGCCGGCGGATTCAGCGATGCTGGCGCCGGCGGCGCCGGTGGCGCCGGCGGCAATGCGGGTCTGCTGGTCGGCCCCGGCGGGGCCGGCGGGACCGGCGGATCTAGCCAAGCTGGTGTCGGCGGGGTGGGCGGGGCTGGCGGCAATGGCCCCCTGCTGTATGGCGACGGCGGCGCGGGGGGGCCGGCGGAACCAGCCAATTTGGGGTTGGTGGGCCGGCGGGCACGGCGGCACTGCCTTCCTGATCGGCGACGGTGGCGTCGGCGGGACCGGCGGGGTCGGCGGCATCACCGGCGGGCACGGCGGGGCCGGCGGCAACGCCACCGTGCTTGGCCCCGGCGGGGCCGGCGGGGCCGGCGGCGCCAGCGACCTCGGCGCCGGCGGGAACGGCGGAACCGGTGGCAGGGCCGGGCTGGTGCTTAATGGCGGGGCCGGCGGCGCTGGCGGATCGAGCTTGAGTGGCGTCGGTGGTGCCGGCGGGGCCGGCGGCAACGCCCTGCTGATCGGCAACGGCGGCAACGGCGGCAACCCCGGGACCGGCACGGCGCTGGGTGGCACTGGCGCCGGTGGTATCAGCGGGCTACTGCTGGGTGTCGACGGTTTCAACGCTCCTGCAAGCACTTCGCCCCTGCACAACCTGCAGCAGCAGGTGCTCCACGCAATTGACGCGCCCATCCAGGCAGTTACCGGGCGCCCGCTGTTCGCCAACGGCGCCCCCGGAGCTCCGGGGACCGGGCAAAATGGGGCGCCCGGCGGGTGGCTGCTCGGCGACGGCGGCGCCGGCGGCTCGGGTGGGCCGGGCCTTGACGGTGGCGCCGGCGGGGCTGGCGGACTGCTCGGTGAAGCCGGCGCCGGCGGGGCCGGCGGAGACTCATCGACCGGCAACGGCGGGGCCGGCGGGGCCGGCGGGCACGCCGCGTTAGACCATGGCGGCGTCGGCGGCAACGGCGGGCTCACCACGGCAGCAGACGCACTCGGCGGGGCCGGCGGGGCCGGTGGGCATAGCGGACTGATCGCCTACGGCGGGACTGGCGGGTCCGGCGGGGCCGCAATGGGCATCAGCGGTACCGGCGGGGCCGGCGGGGCCGGCGGGACCGGTGGTCTGATCGGCGTGGCCACTTCCGGCGGCGGGGCCGGTGGGGTCGGCGGATTCGGGACCCTCACCGGGGGTGCCGGCGGACCCGGCGGCAACTCCAGCCCGCTCTTTGCGCCCGGCGGCGCCGGCGGGGACGGCGGGGCCAGCGCGGCCGGCACCGGCGGAGCCGGCGGGACCAGCGGGACCGGCGGTAACGCCGGCCTGCTGCAAGGCTCCGGTGGGGACGGCGGGGACGGCGGGTTCGGGGTGACCGCCGGCGGGAACGGCGGGACCGGCGGCAATGCGGTACTGATCACCAACGGTGGCGGTGCCGGCGGAGCCGGCGGATTCAGCTCAATGGGCACCGGCGGGGCCGGCGGGCACGGCGGCAACGCCGGCCTGCTTTGGGGGCCCGGCGGGGCCGGCGGGGCCGGCGCATTCAGCGACAGCACGGTCGGCGGGGCCGGCGGGACCGGCGGCCAGGGCGGCGGCCTACTCTTGGGCACCGGCGGGGCCGGCGGCGAGGGCGGCGGAGGCGAAGTGACCGGCGGCAACGGTGGCCAAGGCGGCAACGCCGGCCTGCTCGGCGCCGGCGGCAACGGCGGCAACCCCGGGCTTGGCACGACCCCCGGCAAGCCCGGCGCCGGCGGCAGCGGCGGGTTGCTGCTCGGCCCACCCGGGAATAACGCGATGACATAGCCCGCGCGGCGTCGGTGGGGTGGCGCCGATTACCGATCGGTGATGATGACCGGGCAGTGCCCCTTGACTTCTGTATCTACGGTGAAGTGCCACGTCGGCTGTCCGGATCTAGGCTGCGCGCATGCGCGACATCGAGGTCATCGACGCCGAACTGCGAGGCGCGTGGCTCGCCGCTTTGAACGGCTGCTCACCCAGGACCGTAGACATAAGAACGAGTTGCTCGACGAGCGAGCGGCAGCGCTCTCGCCCTTGGGCGGAAACGGAAACATTTAGGGAGGAGCCGGGCGTGCGCGACATCGAGACCATCGACGCCGAGCTACGGCTACTGTCCCGCGCGTGGCGCGCAGCTCGGGTGCTCAGCGAGCAGACGCCCAGTACCGAATTCATCGATCAGTTGCTGGATGAGCGCTCAAATGCAGCGACGACCGCCGGCTGCTAGAAACCGCCGCCTTCGGCCTTCCACGCGGCCGCCAAGCCGCGGCAGCTGGACTACTTGATGATTCGGTTCTGACCGCAAGTTTCGGTTCCACCTCAAGGCCGCCAACGGCGAGATCATCGCCGCTAGCCAGGGGTGCGAGACCAAGGAAAGTGCCCATAAGGGCATTGAGTCGGTCAAGACGAACGCGCCAAGCGCGGCGCTCGTAGATCTGACCGAGGAGCCAGCGCACAAGTAGGCGAACGCGTCCCTTATTCGAACTTGAGCGGGAAGAAAATCGGCCCAGTCGGTGTCTCAGTAGGTGGTCGGGCCGACCCCGATCCACTCCCCCGGATCCGTGCGGTCGGCCCGATTCCGCGTCGAATGTGAGATTGCGGCACCACGGCATGGCGGCTGGGATGTGCGGCCCGGTAAGCGGCAGCGCCTAGATGGGAAGCGTGCGTGCCGGGACTGGTGGCGCGAGTACTGAGTGCCGGCAGGGAGATTCGAACTCCCATAGCCCGCGGACGACGCCTTTACAGGGTGCGATGATCACCAATTCGTGCCGGCCCGTACACCTCATCGGTAAGTCCCAAGTCAGCGACCACCTGTGCGAAAGGGATGGCCCCCCGACTCGGCCCGTCATCGTCTGTGTGGCGGGCCGGATTAACTGTCGGCAGCTAGAGTAAGTACCAGGCACAGCGGAAAGCCGTCGCGCCGTGTCACCAGATGTCGAACCGTTGGTCACCGCGGTACATGCGGCGCTTCAACTGCTCCGCGCGGCGGATGTTCCGCTGGTCTTGCCACCCGAGCCACCGGTCGATGAACCCGTTACGCATCCGGTCAATTTCAATTTCAATCACACGCTATACACGGTGCCAACGACTCGATCGTTCGATTATGTCGCTGCCGTTAGGCGACTCGATCTTGGACAGGCGGAGGGATTCGAACCATCGGACGGTTTGGCCGTCAAGCACTCTTTGCAGGTCAACGGGTTAGCCGTTTCGGCTTGGCGTCTATTCCAGACTCCTTGCGCTGCTGGGCGGTGATCGGCGCAGGAGCATCGGTGAGCGGATCGATGCCGCCGCCGGTCTTGGGGAACGCGATCACCTCACGGATGGAGTCCACGCCGGACAGCAGCGCGTTGATCCGGTCCCAGCCGAACGCGATCCCGCCGTGCGGAGGCGCGCCAAATGTGAACGCCTCCAACAGGAATCCGAACTTCTCCTGCGCCTCGGCCTTGTCCAGGCCCATCACCGCGAACACCCGCTCCTGGATGTCGCGGCGGTGGATACGGATCGAGCCGCCGCCGATCTCGTTGCCGTTGCACACGATGTCGTAGGCGTCGGCCAGCACGTTGCCCGGGTCGCTGTCGACCTTGTCCTGATACTCGGGCTTGGGCGAGGTGAAGGCGTGATGCACCGCCGTCCACGCCCCCGAGCCCACCGCCACGTCGCCGGCGGCGGTCGCGTCGTCGGCGGGCTCGAACAGCGGCGGGTCGACCACCCAGACGAACGCCCACTCGTCCGGGTCGATCAGGTCGAGCCGGCTGGCGATCTCGCCGCGGGCGGCGCCCAGCAGGGCGCGCGAGGGCTTCGCCGGGCCGGCGGAAAAGAAGATGCAATCCCCGGGCTTGGCGCCGACATGACGCTGCCAGACCGTCGCGTTCGGCGTCGGTCAGGTTCTTGGCCACCGGACCACCCAGCGTGCCGTCCTCGGCAACCAGCACGTACGCCAGCCCGCGGTGTCCGCGCTGTTTGGCCCACTCCTGCCAGCCGTCCAGGGTGCGCCGCGGCTGCGACGCGCCGCCGGGCATCACGACCGCGCCGACATAGGGCGCCTGGAAAACGCGAAACGTGGTGTCCTTGAAGTACTCTGTGCACTCGACGAGCTCGAGCTCGAACCGCAAGTCGGGCTTGTCGGAACCGAACCGCCGCATGGCGTCGGCGTAGGTGATCCGCGGGATCGGCCGGGGAATCTGGTAGCCGATCAGCCCCCACAGCGCGGTCAGAACCTCCTCGGAGATCGCGATGATGTCCTCGGCATCGATGAAACTCATCTCCATGTCGAGCTGGGTGAACTCGGGCTGGCGGTCGGCGCGGAAATCCTCGTCGCGGTAGCAGCGGGCGATCTGGTAGTACCGCTCCATCCCGGCCACCATCAGCAACTGCTTGAACAGCTGCGGGCTCTGCGGCAGCGCGTAGAACGACCCCGGCTGCAGCCGCGCCGGCACCAGGAAGTCGCGCGCACCCTCGGGCGTGGAGCGGGTCATCGTCGGGCGTCTCGACCTCGACGAAGTCGTGGCCCGCCAGCACACCGCGCGCGGCGGCATTTACCTTGGAGCGCAACCGAATTGCGGCGGCCGGGCCGTCGCGGCGCAGGTCGATGTAGCGGTACTTCAGCCGCGATTCCTCGCCCGCGGGCTCGTCGAGCTGGAACGGCAGCGGCGCGCACTCACCGAGCACCGTCAGCGTCGTCGCGTTGACCTCGATGTCGCCGGTGGCGATCTCTGGGTTCGCGTTGCCTTCCGGGCGGATCTCGACGACGCCCTCCACCGCGACGCAGAACTCGGCGCGCAGCCGGTGCGCCTGCGCCAGCACCTGCCCCTCCCCAGGCCTTCGCGGAACACCACCTGCGCGACGCCGGACGCGTCGCGCAGGTCGATGAAGATGACGCCGCCGTGGTCGCGGCGGCGGGCCACCCAGCCGGCCAACGTCACCCGCTGCCCTGCGTCACTACTTCTCAGCGAACCAGCGGTGTGGCTGCGCAGCACGACTACTCCCCTTTACTTGACCGACTGCACAGTCTAAGGGGCGGTGTAATTTCGCATCTATCGCTACCAACATTGCGCTGGTCGGTCCCGGCGCCGTCGGCACGACGGTCGCCGCGCTGCTGTACAAGGCCGGCCACCAGGTATTGCTGTGCGGCCACACCCCCCGCGACAGCATTGAGCTGCGGCCCGACGGCGGCGATCCCATCGTCGTGCCCGGTCCGGTGCTCACCGATCCCGGCCAGGTGCCTGGGTCGGTGGACGTGGTGATGCTGGCGGTCAAGGCCACCCAGAACGACGACGCGGCCGGCTGGCTGGCCCGCCTGTGCGACGAGCACACCATCGTCACGGTGCTGCAAAACGGCGTCGAGCAGGTCGAGCAGGTCAAGCCGCACTGCCCGTCGTCGCCGGTGATCCCGGGCATCGTCTGGTATTCGGCCGAGAACCAGCCGCAGGGCTGGGTGCGGCTGCGCACCGAAGCGGCGCTGGTGCTGCCCAGCGGGCCCGCGGCGACGACGGTCGCCGAGCTGCTGCGCGGTGCCGGCTGCCGGGTGGACACCGACCCCGACTTCCTCACCGCGGCCTGGCGCAAGTTGCTCACCAACGCGCTGGCCGGGTTCATGGTGCTGTCCCGGCGGCGGTCCGGCATGTTCCGCCGCGACGACGTCGCCGAGTTGTCGCGCCGCTACGTCGCCGAATGCCTGGCCGTCGCGCGGGCCGAGGGCGCGCGGCTGCCCGACGACGTGGTCGACGGATTGGTCGACATGTTCCGTCAGGCACCCGAAGACATGGGCACCTCGATCCTGGCCGACGCGGAGAACAGGCGGCGGATGGAATGGGACATCCGCAACGGCGTGATCATTCGCAAGGCCCGCGCGCACGGCCTGCCGACGCCGATCAGCGACGTGCTGGTGCCGCTGCTGGCCGCGGCCAGCGACGGTCCCGGTTAGGCTGGTTCGACCACCAGATCTCGGGAGCGCGCGATGACCTTCAACGAGGGTATGCAGATCGACACCAGCACTGCCTCGTCGTCGGGAGGCGGCGGCTTCGGCGGCGGCGGGCTCGCTATCGGCGGTGGGCTCGGCGGGCTGCTCATCGTGATCTTCGCGCTGTTCCTGGGTGTCGATCCCGGTCGCGTGGTCAACCAGCAGCAGTCGAGCACCAGGGACTACTCGGCGCCCGGCTTCGACCTGAGTCAGTGCAAAACCGGTGCCGACGCCAACAAGTACGTGCAGTGCCGCGTGGTGGCGACCGGAAACTCCGTGGACGCGGTGTGGCATCAGCTGATGCCAAATCGCTACACCCGCCCCCACGTGGTGCTGTTCCACGGCTCAGTGAACACCGGCTGCGGCGGAGCGACCACCGCCGTCGGGCCGTTCTACTGCCCGGTGGACCAGACGGCGTACTTCGACACCGACTTCTTCCAGGAGCTGGTCGACAAATTCGGTTCCAGCGGTGGACCATTCGCGCAGGAGTACGTGGTGGCGCATGAATACGGCCATCACGTGCAACAACTGCAGGGCCTCCTCGGCCGCTCCCAGCAGGGCGCTCAGGGCGCCGGGGGCAACGGCGTGCGCACCGAGTTACAGGCCGACTGCTACGCCGGAATCTGGGCGCACTACGCGTCCACCGTCAAGCAGGACAGCACCGGAGTGCCCTACCTGCAACCGTTGAGCGACAAGGACATTGCCGACGCGCTGTCGGCCGCGGCGTCGGTGGGTGACGACCGCATCCAGCGCGAGACGACGGGACGCACCAACCCCGAGTCATGGACGCACGGTTCCTCAGAGCAACGGCAGCACTGGTTCACCGTCGGCTATCAGACCGGTGACCCGAAACAGTGCGACACCTTCTCGGCCCCAGATCTCGGGTAGGCCAGTCCACTCGCGTTTACCAAGGGCGCGTCGAACACGTCACGCCGGTGGTGGCGTTCTGCGTCACCACGACCTGGCCGTCTACGGCGATCTGGCACTGGAGTTGGGGGGTGGCACCCGAACCGCAGTCCGGCCAGTGACACCCGCCGCTGGCATTGACATACGCCCACTGATTCGGGTTTGCCAGCGTGGCGGTGTAGACGACTGGCGCGCCCGCGCTGAACGCCGCTTGCACGGTGTTCATGTACTGCGACGAGTTCGCGTCGAAGGCCGCCTGACTGGGCGGATCGGTGTTCATGAAACGAACCTGGCCGGTCAGATTGCCGGTGGCGGTGATCGTGTAGGTCACTTGGTGGCCGTCCGCATGTGCGACCGCGGGCAGCGCGCCGAGCACCAGACCCGCGGCAAACACGGCCGTTGAGACCTCGCTGGCTACTTTTCGCACGATCGTCATATCGAAAACGCTACCGGATTCGTTACCCGGTTCCGGTAAGAAGCAGTAATGGCCGACGAACCACCGGAACAGCCCATCACCCGGCGCGGACTGCTGACGACGACCGCGGTCTCGGCCGCTCTGGGTGTCAGCGTGGGCGCGGCCGGGGCCTCGATGGTGTGGTCTCACCCGCACGGGCCCACGATGTGGAACCAGCCGGACCGTAGCGGCGCGCCTCCGGTTGGTGGTCTGCATACGCAGTTCGGCAAGAACGCCAGCACCGAGGTCGTGGTGTCTTGGCACACCACCGACGCGGTGCAAAATCCGCGGGTCTCGCTGGGCACACCCACATCCGGTTTCGGCAGTACCGTGCCCGCCGAAACCCGAACCTACCGAGACGCCAAATCGGGCACCGAGGTTCGCGTCAACCACGCCCGCCTGACCAATCTCACCCCCGACACCGACTACGTCTACGCCGCGGCGCACGACGGCACAACCCCGGAGCTGGGGACAGTGCGAACCGCTCCCGCTGGCCGAAAACCGCTGCGCTTCACCAGCTTCGGCGACCAGTCGACCCCCACCTTGGAGAAGTTGGCGAGCGGCGGCTACGGCACCGACAACATCGGCTCGCCCGCGGCGGCAAACACCACCGTCGCAATCGAGCGCCTCGCGCCGCTGTTCAATTTGGTCAACGGAGACTTGTGCTACGCCAATCTGGCCGTCGATCGGGTGCGCACCTGGTCGGACTGGTTCGAGAACAACACCCGCTCGGCACGCTACCGGCCATGGATGCCGGCGGCGGGCAACCACGAGAACGAATTAGGCAACGGGCCAATCGGTTACGGCGCCTACCAGACCTATTTCGCGTTGCCCGAGTCCGGGTCCAGCCCGGAAACCCGCGGCCTGTGGTACTCGTTCACTGCCGGCTCGGTGCGGGTGGTCAGCCTCAACAACGACGACGTCGCCTTCCAGGACGCCGGCAACTCCTACGTGCACGGCTACTCGGCCGGGGAGCAAAAGCGTTGGCTAACAAATGAACTCGCTGACGCGCGGCGTGACACGAACGTCGACTGGCTGGTGGTGTGCATGCATCAGACCGCGATCTCCACCGCCGACAAAGCTAACGGCGCCGACCTCGGAATCCGCCAGGAATGGCTGCCGCTGTTCGACCAGTACCAAGTCGATCTGGTGGTCTGCGGCCACGAACACCACTACGAACGGTCGCATCCGCTGCGCGGGACACTGGGCAACGACACCCGAACACCCATTCCCGTCGACACCCGCAACGACCTCATCGACACCACCCGCGGAACGGTGCACCTTGTCATCGGCGGGGGCGGCACGTCGTTTCCCACCAATGGCTTTTTCTACCCCCAGCCGCGGTGCCGCGTGATCACCGGCGTCGGCGCTTTCGATCCCGCGCTCGGGGTCAAAAAGCCGATATACGTCGTGGAGGACGCGCCGTGGTCGGCTTTCCGCGACCGCGACCACCCGTACGGCTTCGTCGCTTTCGACGTCGACCCGGGCCAGCCGGGCGGCAACACGTCAATCAAGGCAACGCATTACGCCGTGACCGGCCCGTTCGGCGCGATGAGCACGGTCGAGGAGTTCACCCTGACCAAGCCGCGTGGCGGCGGGCCCGGCTAGCCTGCGCGAAGGTGCGCAAAATGCCACGTCTCGCGGCGCGTCGGCGTACAGACACGCGCGCTCGCCGAACGGGGTCAGAACAGCGTCTGCTGGACGGGCGCCGGTGCGGCGGCCGCCACCGGTGGGGCGTGCGGAAACGGCCGGTGGTCGCCGGCCAGCCGGTGCCGCGCGACCAGCGGCGCGGCGCGTTCGGCCAGCATCGCCCGGTAGTCCGGCGGCAGGTAGGCGCCGCGCCGGTACAGCTCGCGATAGGCGCCAACCAGTTCGGGACGCACTCGGGCCAGCCACGACATGAACCAGCCGCGGGTGGAGCCGCGCAGGTGCAGCCCGAAGACCGTCGCACCGGTGGCGCCGGCGGCCGCGATCTGGCCCAGCAGCCCGTCGAGGTGCTCCACCGAGTCGGTGAGATGCGGCAGCACCGGCGCGACCATCACATGACAATCCAGACCGGCGTCGCGGATGGCGGTGATCAGGCCCAGCCGCGCCTGCGGTGTCGGCGTGCCCGGCTCGACTTCGCGGTGCAACTCCGGGTCGCCGACCGCCAGCGAAACCGCCACCGATACCGAAACCTGCTTGGCCGCTTCGGCGATGAGCGGCAGGTCCCGCCGCAACAGCGTGCCCTTGGTCAGGATCGACAGCGGCGTACCGGACCCGGCGAGCGCGGTGATGATGCCGGGCATCAGCGCGTAGCGGCCCTCGGCGCGCTGGTAGGGGTCGGTGTTGGTGCCCAGCGCGACGGTCTCGCGCTGCCACGACGGCCGGCGCAACTCACGGCGCAGCACCTCGGCGACGTTGGTTTTCACCACCACCTGGGTGTCGAAGTCGTTGCCGCAGTCGAAGTCCAGGTATTCGTGGGTCGGTCGTGCGAAGCAATAGCGACAGCCGTGCGAGCAGCCGCGGTAGCCGTTGACGGTGTAGCGAAACGGCAATGCGGCCGCGTTGGGCACCTTGTTCAGCGCGGACTTGCACAGCACCTCGTGAAACGTGATGCCCTCGAAGTGCGGCACGCGCACGCTGCGGACGAAACCGATCCGCTGCAGCCCCGGAAGCGCCCCGTCGTCGACGGGCGTCCCGTTCACCGCGACGGCCTGCCCCGCCCAACGCATGCCACTATTCGAACATTAGTTCGATACTTCGTCAAGGTCTGAAGCTGCCCAAGTTTGCGATGCCGACCCCGCTGGCCGATTGAGGTCTGCGCAGCTAGAATTCCGCACGCACGGAATTCTGTGTCCGTGGAATCTGGATGTCGAGCGAGGAAGGCTGCGTCGGTGGTTAAGCGTGCTCATACCGGGCGGCGACCCGGTCACACCACCACGCGGGAACTGATCGAGGACACCGCGCGCAAGCATTTCGCCGAACGGGGCTACGACCGCACCTCGATCCGATCGATCGCCCAGCAGGCCGAGGTAGACCCACGGTTGGTGACGCATTTTTTCGGTACCAAAATCGAGTTGTTCTTGGCCGTCGTGGACCCTGCGGCGGACCCGGCGACCGTCATTGAGGCGGTGATAACCGGTGATCAGGCATACGCGGGCCTGCGGCTGGCCAATATTGTGGTCGACATCCTCGATGACGAGGTCCGGCGACGCCCCATGTTAAGCATGATCCGCGCGGCCACGTCTGCACCCGAAGCCGCCGTGCCGGTGCGTAACTTCTTGACGCGCAACGTTTTACAGCCCATCGCCGAAGGGCTCGGCGCCGACGACGCCGACTACCGCGCGAGCCTGGTCATGTCGCAGATCGTCGGCTTCAGCATCGCCCGGTACGTCATCGCGCTTGATGTCCTAGCCAACCGCGCCCGCGACCGTGTGATCGCCGACCTGGCCGTCACGTTTCAGCGCTACCTGCTCGGCGAACTCGATCCATGATGGCGTCGCGCAATGTTCGACACCGTCTGCGCTTTAGCCGCCGAAAAGTACAAGCCGTCACCGGTATTCGAAAGGGTGAGCGGTGACAAGGATTACGATTGGCCGCTTGCTCAAGCGGCGTTGGATGGTACTGGTCGCCGTGGTGGTGGTCGCGCTCGTGGCGTTTGGCGTGCATCGGCTACACGGAATCTTCGGCTCGCACTACAGCACGAAGGCTGGCACCGGGCTCGCCAATGACTCCGCTCCGTTTAACCCCAAACATGTGGTGCTGGAGGTTTTCGGGCCGCCCGGCACGGTGGCGTCGATCAACTACCTGGATGTCCATGCCCAGCCGCAGCGTGTCGACAACGCGCCCCTGCCGTGGTCGTATGACGTCACGACGACCGATCCCGCAGTGTTTGTCAACGTCATGGCCCAAGGCGATAGCGATTCGCTCGGTTGCCGCATCACCATCGACGGCGTGGTGAAAGACGAGAGAACGGTCAACAAATTGAACGCCTACACCTTCTGCCTGGACAAGTCCGGATGAGTGACCTGGGTACCCAACGACTTTCGGTGCCGGACCTGCTGCGTCGGTACTCGGTGCTGATCGCGGCGTTCTGGCTGGGCCTGGCCGTGGTCACGAATGTTTTTGTGCCGCAGTTGGAGAAGGTTGCCCAACAACATAACGTGTCGCTCAGCCCCCAGGATGCGCCGTCCCTGCAGGCCAGTAAGCGCATCGGCCAGGTATTCCACGAGTTCGATTCCGACAGTTCGGCGATGATCGTGCTCGAGGGCGAGCGGCCGCTCGGTGCCGACGCGCACCACTACTACGACGGCTTGATTCGAAAGCTCAGCCAGGACACCAAACACGTAGAGCACATTCAGGATTTCTGGGGAGATCCGCTAACGGCGGCCGGCTCACAGAGCGCCGACGGTAAAGCGGCGTTGGTGCAGGTATTCCTTGCCGGCAACCAAGGCGAGTCGTTAGCCAATGCGTCCGTCGACGCGGTCCGCAACATCGTGAACAACACTGCACCGCCGCCGGGAGTGAAGGCCTACGTCACCGGGGGCGCACCGCTGGTCACCGATCAATTCGAGGTGGGCAGCAAAGGCACCCTGAAGACCACCCTGCTCACCATCGGCGTGATCCTGATAATGCTGCTTGTCATCTACCGCCGTGTCACCACGGCAATGCTCGTGATTTTCACGGTGATGATTGAGCTGACCGCGTCCCGCGGAGTCGTCGCTGTTCTCGCGAACGCCGGCATCATCGGGCTGTCGACGTACTCGACCAATATCCTGACGCTACTGGTCATCGCCGCGGGGACAGATTATGCGATTTTCATTCTCGGCCGTTACCACGAAGCGCGCCTCACCGGGCAGCCTCGGGAGGCAGCCTTCGCGACCATGTACAGCGGGACCGCGCACGTCATCCTGGGTTCGGGACTGACGATCGCCGGCGCGGTGTTCTGCCTGCACTTCACCCGGCTTCCCTACTTTCAGACCATGGCGATTCCCGCGGCGGCCGGCGTCGTTGTCGCGCTGGTAGCCGCGCTGACCCTAGCCCCGGCCGTGCTGAGCATCGGCCGCCACTTCGGCCTGTTCGAACCCGCCCGCCCGATGCGCAGCCGGGGTTGGCGGCGCATCGGAACGGCCATCGTCCGCTGGCCCGGACCCGTCTTGGTGGTAACCATCGCTATCGCTCTCATCGGCCTGCTCGCTCTGCCGGGATACGAGACGAGTTACGACACTCGCCCCTATATGCCCGCCAACGCCCCGGCCAACATCGGCTACGCGGCGGCCGGGCGGCACTTCTCCCAGGCCCGGCTCAACCCCGAATTGCTGATGATCGACGCCGATCACGATCTGCGGAATTCGGCCGACATGATCGTCCTGGAGCGGGTGGCCAAGGCGATCTTCCACACCAAGGGTATTGCCGAGGTGCAGTCCATCACCCGTCCGTTGGGCACCCCGCTGGACCACAGCTCGATACCGTTTCAGATCAGCGCGCAAAGCACCGGCCAGATCGAGAACCTGAAGTACCAGCAAGACCGCGGCGCGGACTTATTGAAACAGGCCGACCAGATCAATACAACGATCGGCATTTTGAAGCAGCAGTACGCCCTACAACAGCAGTCCGCCGCCGCGACGGCCGCGCAGACCCAGGCGTTCCACGTCACCGTCGAAACCATCACCACCCTGCGCGACGAGATCGCCACCTTCGACGACTTCTTCAGACCGCTGCGTGCTTACTTCTATTGGGAGCCACACTGTTTCAACATTCCGGCCTGCGCGGCGCTGCGAGCGGTCTTCGACGCGCTCGACGGTATCGACGCGCTGACCGATCAGTTTGGGCAGATCACGGGAAGTTTGGATCAATTGAATGCGCTTCAACCGAAATTGCTGGCGCTGCTACCGCCCCAGATCGCCCTCCAGCAGAGCAATCGGGATCTGATTCTGACGAACTACGCCACCACGTCGGGGATCAACGATCAGGCCGCGGCCGCACTGCAGAACTCCACCGCCATGGGGCAAGCGTTCGACGCAGCCAAAAACGACGACTCCTTCTACCTGCCACCGGAGGTATTCACCAACTCCGAATTCCAGCGGGGCATGAAAATGTTTCTGTCGCCGGATGGCAAGGCGGCGCGCATGATCATCACCCATGATGGCGATCCCGCTACCCCGCAAGGCATCTCACATATCGACGCGATCAGAGACTCCGCGGTGGAAGCCCTCAAAGGCACACCCCTGGCCGGGACCAACATCTACCTATCCGGTACCGCCGCGACTTATAAGGACATCCAGGAGGGCGCCAAATACGACCTCATGATCGCCGGAATGACGGCGCTGAGCCTGATTTTGCTCATCATGATGTTCATCACCCGCTCGCTGGTGGCCGCGTTCGTCATTGTGGGCACGGTGGCGCTGTCGTTGGGCGCGTCTTTCGGACTCTCCGTGCTGATCTGGCAGGACATTGTCGGTATGCGGTTGTACTGGATCGTGCTGGCGCTGGCGGTCATCCTGCTGTTGGCGGTCGGTTCGGACTACAACTTGTTGCTGATCTCAAGGTTCAAGGAGGAGATCGGCGCTGGCTTGAACACGGGCATCATCCGCGCGATGGCGGGCTCGGGCTCGGTCGTCACCTCCGCCGGCATGGTGTTCGCGGCCACCATGGCCTCCTTCGTGTTCGCCGATTTGCGTGTTCTCGGACAGATCGGGACCACGATTGCGCTCGGTCTGCTGTTCGACACGCTGATCGTGCGTTCGTTCATGACGCCTTCACTCGCAGCGCTGCTGGCGCGCTGGTTCTGGTGGCCGCAACGGGTGCGCCCCCGCCCCGCCAGTCAGATGCTTCAGCCCTACGGATCACGCGCAGCGGTGCGTCAACTGCTCCTGTGGGAAGACGGGGACCCGGCGGTCAGCTCCGAATCGCGCAGCCACAACGTGTGACACCTCGGGTCAGGCACTACCAACTGTGGTGCGCTCGTCAGACGAGTCGGGCACCCGCAAGGAAGCTTCCTGCAAACGCCCCTTCAATCCCGCGACCCTACGAAGCTGAGCGGTTACGTTCAGCGAGGCCAACATGGGGGTCCCCCCGATAAACGTTCGAAAGGAGGGGGCACCGCCATGTACATGTAGCTCGTAGAGACAGCCGACCACATAAAAGAATCCCATGGTGAACAGCGCGCCGGGTATCGCGTACGCGAGCGGTGATCGAGCATCAGAAACCAGTTCGGTCGCATAATCTACTTCGTCCTGCGACATCGATTCGCGCTTGCGCAATTTCGCCAAGACCGCTTTGTGAGCGCCCACTTTTTCGCCCAACGGAGCAGGTGCTCGACCCTCTAACCGTCTCATGAAGACGAATACGGAAGCGACGAACACTACTTCAAACCCAGCAGCAAGGATCGTGAGAAAACCCCACAGGCCGAGATCCACCATGCTGCCCCTTTGCTTCCCGTCGATGCGAGAGCCTCGCTGTCGGCTATCGCGAACCTCCCAAAACGCTACCTCAACCGCGTGGTTCTCTTGGCTTTCCATCCCGGCGTTGGAGATCACGGTCCCCGGTGTGCATTTCAATCTAAGTCTCCGTCACGGATCGTCTTCGGCCAGTAGCTTTTCGGGATGGTGGAAGGTGTTGACTCGGGGTTGACGCCGTGGTCGAGGTGCGGCGGATGGATATTTCCACTCGGTGTCGCCGTTGGCGCGTTTCCGGGTGTTCCATCCCTTCGTCCGATGGCTTGATGGTCGGGCGTCGCAGCCGAAGTCAGCTTGTTCAGTCGGTGCAGTGGCGACGTGGCCCACGTGTCGAGGTGGTGGACCTCGGTCCAGTAGCCGGGCACGTCGCAGCCGGGGCGCGTGCAACCACGCTCCTTGGCGTATAAGACAATTCACTGTCCGGGCGAGGCCAACTGCTTTGTGTGGTACAGCGCGACCGCTTTGTCCTTGGCGATGATCGCCTGATCTTGGTGTGCGTGGCTGGCCATGCGGATCACACCGGACATGGGCAGCGTGCTGCCCCCGCGGTGCGGCGATGCCCATCGCGGCTTCCAGTTCCGTCAGCAGTGGAACGATCATGGTCGCCGGTAACCCCTTGTGCTCACCCAGTCCTCCGCTCGCCAGCACCGCGGGTAGCGCGGCAGATCACCCATCTTGGTGGCGCTGGGCGTCGCTGCGGGTGTCCCGGCGCACCGCGTCACGCTTGGCGGCGCCGTCGACGACCGGAGTCGGATCGCGGGGTTGCCATGCCTGGGGTCGGCCAGCTTGGCCCAGCACAGCCTCCACGTGGCGCGCAGCTTCCGGGCTCAGCCAGCCAGCTAGCCGCGACATGCCGCGATGTCCGGCTTGGCCGATGGTCAGCCCGCGCCGGCGGGCGCGGTCCTCGTCGGAGAACTCGCCGTCGGGGTTGAGGCAATAGGTCAACCTGTCGGCCAGCTTGTCCAGCTGGTCGGGCCGAAACCCGGTGCCAGCCAGGCCAGCAGGGCGTCGGCCTTCTCCCGGGTGGCCACATAGACGCAGGCCCGCACCTCTGTAGCGGACCTGCGGATCGACACCGGGGTTGCCCATGTCGCCGCCGACGTGGCCGGTCCAGCGGCGCTCGGTGGTGGCGGTCAGAAGTGGCGGCCATGCGCGCCCCGGTCAGCGGGACCCGCAGCTCGACCAGTTCGGCTACCAGTCGGCCCCGTCGGCGCGGCCAGGGGCGCCGCGGGTGATGCGTAACCGATCCGCCAGCGCGCGGGACAGCCGGTTGCCCAACTCCGGCTTCGCCGGCTTGTTCGCCGCTGTTGCGCAACGCGTGACCGGGCACGGGACCTGACGCGCGCACCGGCTCGCAGCGCGTCGAGCATAGTTCAGCCGGTCTGGAGCGGTCAGCGCGTCAGCGACAACTCGAGCAGACACCAGCACCGGCCGCGATCGCAACCGACGGTGGCAGTGGCGGCGACCGGCCGAGCTGACTGAGCCGGATCCGCAACCAGGTGTGGAGGAGCGGTCGCAAACATACGGGAAGCGGGCCACCGACAACAACAGTCGCCGATCCATCCGCCGCAACACATTTGCATCATGGCCCGAACGCGCTCGAGCGGCTACACAAGCTTGAAAACACGTCAGCAACAACCGAATCCGTCGGCACCGAGACCTGCTCGCCAGTACCGAGATCCTTGACCCCGATCGTGCCCGCCTCGATATCGCGGTCTCCGGCGACCAGCGCCACACGCGCGCCCGAGCGGTCAGCCGCGCGCATCGCGCCCTTGAGCCCGCGGTCACCGTAGGCCAGGTCGACGCGCACACCGGCCGCGCGCAACTGCCCGGCCAACACCGCCAGCTGAAGCTTGGCCGGTTCGCTCAGCGGCACGCCGAACACGTCGCAGCGCGCCGTCTGTCCCACGCTCTTGCCTTCGGCCCGCAACGCGAGCAGGGTCCGGTCCACACCAAGCCCAAATCCGATGCCCGACAAGTCTTGTCCGCCGAGCTGACGCATCAGCCCGTCGTAGCGGCCGCCGCCGCCGATGCCGGATTGCGCGCCCAGCCCGTCATGCACGAACTCGAAGGTGGTCTTGGTGTAGTAGTCCAGGCCGCGCACCATCCGCGGGTTGATGACGTAGGGCACGCCCAGCGCGTCCAGGTGAGACAGCACGGTGTCGAAGTGCTGCTTGGCGGCGTCGGACAGGTGGTCGAGCAGCACCGGTGCGTCGGCCGTCATCGCGCGCACCTCGGGTCGTTTGTCGTCGAGCACCCGCAGCGGGTTGATCTGCGCGCGCCTGCGCGTCTCTTCGTCCAAATCGAGCTGAAATAGGAAGTCCTGCAACAACTCTCGATACTGCGGGCGGCAGCTGTCGTCCCCCAGCGAGGTGATCTCCAGCCGGAAGCCGTCCAGGCCCAGCGAGCGGAACCCGGCGTCGGCGACGGCGATCACCTCGGCGTCCAGCGCCGGGTCGTCGACGCCGATCGCCTCGACGCCGACCTGCTGCAGCTGGCGATAGCGGCCGGCCTGCGGGCGCTCGTAGCGGAAGAACGGGCCCGCGTAACACAGCTTGACCGGCAGCGCGCCGCGGTCGAGGCCGTGTTCGATCACCGCGCGCACCACGCAAGCCGTGCCCTCCGGCCGCAGCGTCACCGAGCGGTCACCGCGGTCGGCGAACGTGTACATCTCCTTGGACACCACGTCGGTGGACTCGCCGACGCCGCGGGCGAACAGCGCGGTGTCCTCGAAGATGGGCAGCTCGATATCGCTGTACCCGGCCCTGCGCGCGGCGCCCAGCAGCCCGTCGCGCACCGCGACGAACTGCGCCGAATCGGGCGGGACGTAGTCCGGCACCCCTTTGGGCGCCTGGAAAGCAGAGGTTTCGCTCACCCGCTACAGGCCTTCGAGAAACGGGTTGAGACGCCGCTCGGCGCCGATGGTCGTGCGGTTGCCATGTCCGGGTAGTACCACGGTGTTGTCGTCGAGCACTAACAGTTTTTCGACGATCGAGGTCAACAGGTCCCGGCCACTTCCGCCGAAGAGGTCGGTGCGGCCGATCGAGCGCTCGAACAGCGTGTCCCCGGTGAATAGGACGTCCTGGTCGGCCGAGCCGGCCCGCAGGACCCGGAAACACACCGATCCGCGGGTGTGCCCCGGGGTGTGGTCGACGTTGACGGTCACGCTGCCCAGGTCAAGCTTGTCGCCGTCGCGGTCCAGCTCGACCACCTGCTTGGGCTCGCGGAAGAACGCGCCCGCGGCCAACTGGGCCAACTTCGGCCCGTACCCGTGCAGCGGGTCTTTGAGCATGAACCGGTCCTCGGGATGGATGAAGGTGGGGCAGCCGTAGGTGTCGGACACCTTCTGCGCCGACCACATGTGGTCGATGTGGCCGTGGGTGATCAGCACGGCAGCCGGGGTTAGCCGGTTCTCGTCGAGGATGCGCCGCAACTGGCTCATGACGCGCTGGCCAGGGTCGACGATGACGGCGTCGGTGCCGGGCCGCTCCGCCAGCACGTAACAGTTGCACTGCAGCAGACCGGCAGGAAATCCGGTGATCAACACGGTTCCCAGTCTCCCATCCCTACACTGGGCGCTTGACACGCCTCGCGGCGCCCACATTAGCCTGGGCAAGCACCCTGGCCCGACTCACCAAACCACGGAGGCATATCAGCCGTGCCGACCAACGAACAGCGACGCGCGACAGCCAAGCGCAAACTCGAACGCCAGCTCGAGCGTCGCGCCAAGCAAGCCCGAACGCGCAGGATCGTGGTGATCGCCGGTGGCGTCATCGCGTCACTGGCGCTGATCGCCGCGATAGTAGCCACCGTGGTCATCAGCAACAACGACCACAAGCGCAACACCGCGACGTCGTCCAGCAGCACGGCCGCCAGCAGCTCCCCGGAGTCCAGCACGCCCGGGGCGCCGACCCCGACGGCGGGGCCGATGGCGGCGTTCCAGCCATCGGGCACGGTCGGCGCCAACTGTCAGTACCCGGCGTCGCAGGACAAGGCCGCCAAACCGGTCAAGCCGCCGCGCACCGGCAAAATCCCGACCGACCCGGCCCAAGTCAGCGTCAGCATGGCGACCAACCAGGGCAATATCGGACTAATGCTGGCGAATAACGAATCACCTTGCACGGTAAACAGTTTCGCCAGCCTGATCGGCCAGAAATACTTCGACAACACCAAATGCCACCGGCTGACCACCTCGCCCGACCTGGCCGTGTTGCAATGCGGCGACCCCAAGGGCGACGGCACCGGCGGTCCGGGCTACCAGTTCGCCAACGAATACCCCACCGACCAGTACCCGCCGAACGACCCCAAGCTGAAGGAGCCCGTCGTCTACCCGCGCGGCACGCTGGCCATGGCCAACGCCGGACCGGGCACCAACGGCAGCCAGTTCTTCCTGGTGTACAAGGACTCGCAATTACCGCCCAACTACACCGTTTTCGGCAAGATCCAGGATGACGGGCTGGCGACCTTGGACAAGATCGCCAAGGGCGGGGTGTCCGGGGGCGGCGACGACGGGCCGCCTGCCACCGAAGTCACCATCAAGTCGATGCTGCTGGACTAATCGGACCCGGGGGGCGCCTACGCGAAGGAGTGGGGTGGCGACTTCGAACTCGGAGTCATTCGGGCGATACGAATTGCTGGGCATGTTGGGTCGTGGCGGCATGGGTCAGGTGTTTCGCGCCCACGACACCGCCACCGACCGGATCGTTGGGCGGAAGCGTTCCTGAAAGTCGCTGTCGGCCAGATGCGCGGGCAGCAGCTTCAGCGGCGGCCAACCGCCGTTCGCCGCTGAGTCGGCTCGTCATTTGGCGAACGTGCTGAACTATCGGCCGCTGCCAATGAAATTCGTGGGGTCTCCACCGGAATACATTCCCCCTCAGGCCCATTCGGACCCGACGGAGTTGATGTCGAATTTGATACACCCGCCGGCCTGGGTGGTCGCGGCCGCCATCGGTGTCCTGCTGATCCTGCTCACCGTGCTGCTCTGTTTGAGTGTGCCCGGCATTCGCAGTCGATTTTAAGCAGCCTTAAGCAGCAGAAGTCACCCGGTACACGTCGAAGACACCCTCGACGTTGCGGACGGCGTTGAGCAAGTGCCCGAGGTGCTTCGGGTCGCCCATCTCAAAAGTGAAGCGACTGATCGCCACTCGGTCGTTTGAGGTGGTGACCGACGCGGACAGGATGTTGACCTTCTCGTCGGCCAGCGCGCGCGTCACGTCGGAAAGCAGCCGGTGCCGGTCGAGCGCCTCGATCTGGATCGCCACCAGGAACACCGATGACGGCGACGGCGCCCAGAGCACCTCGATGATGCGCTCGGACTGCTGCTGCAGCGAGTTCGCGTTGGTGCAGTCGGTGCGGTGCACGCTGACCCCGCCGCCGCGGGTGACGAAGCCCAGGATCTGGTCGCCGGGCACCGGCGTGCAGCATTTGGCCAGTTTGGATAGCACGCCCGGCGCCCCGGGGACCGAGACTCCGACATCGTCGGAGCTGCGGGGACGGCGCGGCATGGTCGCCGGCGTGGATCGCTCGGCGAGGTCCTCTTCGGCCTGGTCGATACCACCGAGCTCGGCAAGCAGACGCTGCACGACGTGCCGGGCCGACACGTGCCCCTCGCCGATCGCGGTGTACAGCGCTGACACGTCGGTGTAGTGCAGTTCGCGGGCGACGGCGCCCATGGAATCGCCGCTGACCAAGCGCTGCAACGGAAGTCCGCCGCGTCGCACCTCGCGGGCGATGACTTCCTTGCCGGCCTCCAGTGCTTCCTCGCGGCGCTCCTTGGCGAACCACTGCCGGATCTTGGCCTTGGCCCGCGGCGACACCACGAACTGCTGCCAGTCTCGCGACGGCCCCGCGTTGGGCGCCTTGGACGTGAAAACCTCGACGACTTCGCCGTTTTCGAGTTTGCGTTCCAGCGCCACCAGCCGGCCGTTGACCCGAGCGCCGATGCAGCGGTGCCCGACCTCGGTGTGCACCGCGTAGGCGAAGTCCACCGGCGTCGAACCGGTTGGCAGCGTGATGACGTCGCCCTTGGGGGTGAACACGAAAAGCTCTTGCGCCGCAAGGTCGTAACGCAACGACTCCAGGAACTCGCCTGGATCGGCGGCCTCCCGTTGCCAGTCGAGCAGCTGACGCATCCAGGCCATGTCGTCGATCTCGGCCGCGGCGTGGGAAGGTAGAACTCCGTTGCGGCCCTTCGACTCTTTGTAGCGCCAGTGCGCGGCGATGCCGTATTCGGCGGTGCGGTGCATATCGCGGGTGCGGATCTGCACTTCCAGCGGTTTGCCCTCCGGCCCGACCACTGTGGTGTGCAGTGACTGGTACACACTGTATCTGGGCTGAGCGATGTAATCCTTGAACCGTCCGGCCATCGGCTGCCACAGCGAGTGCACCACGCCGACGGCGGCGTAGCAGTCCCGGATCTCGTCGCACAGGATGCGGATGCCGACCAGGTCGTGGATGTCGTCGAAGTCGCGGCCCTTGACGATCATCTTTTGATAGATCGACCAGTAGTGCTTGGGCCGGCCCTCCACCGTCGCCTTGATCTTCGACGCGCCCAGGGTGTTATCGATCTCGGCGCGGACCTTGGCCAGGTAGGTGTCCCGAGACGGCGCCCGCCCGGCGACCAGCCGCACGATCTCCTCGTACTTCTTGGGGTGCAGGATCGCGAATGACAAGTCTTCCAGCTCCCACTTGACGCTCGCCATACCCAGCCGATGCGCCAGTGGCGCAATGACTTCCAGCGTCTCGCGGGCCTTGCGCGCCTGCTTTTCCGGCGGCAGGAAGCGCATGGTGCGCATGTTGTGCAGCCGGTCGGCGACCTTGATCACCAGCACCCGCGGGTCGCGGGCCATCGCGGTGATCATCTTGCGGATGGTCTCGCCTTCGGCGGCGTTGCCCAGCTCGACCCGGTCCAGCTTGGTCACCCCGTCGACGAGGTGGCCTACCTCGTCGCCGAATTCCTCGCTCAACGCCTCGAGCGTGTAACCGGTGTCCTCGACGGTGTCGTGCAGCAGCGCGGCCACCAAAGTCGTGGTGTCCATACCCAATTCGGCCAGGATGTTGGCGACGGCCAGCGGATGGGTGATGTAGGGATCGCCGGAGTGCCGGAACTGACTGGCATGCCGTTGGTCGGCGACCTCGAAGGCCCGCTGCAGCATCGACAGGTTGGCCTTGGGGTAGATCTCCCGGTGCACCGCCACCAGCGGTTCGAGCACGGGGTTGAGCGCGCTGCGCTGGGCTGTCATTCGCCGCGCCAGCCGGGCCCGAACCCGGCGCGACGCACTGCTGGAAGTCTTGAGGGTTTCGGCGGGCGGCTCGGCCGTCTCGACAACTGGCGCCGGCGACTCTGGCGGCGGCGCGACAGCTTGCGCCGTGCTCTGCTCGTCCGCCATCTCGCTCACCTCCGAACCTCGAGGATATCGTGTTAAACGCTGCGCAAGCTGTATACCGGCAACGGGGCCACCGCCTCGCGACCGCCCAGGGCCGCCAGCTCCAGGACCACTGCGGCCGCCGTCACGTCGGCGTCAACCTTGTCTAATAACCGTTTGGCCGCCGCCAGAGTTCCGCCGGTGGCCAGCACATCGTCGACGAGCACGACGCGGCGGCCCCGCAGCGCGATGCCGTCGGCGGGGATTTCCAGGGTGGCGCTGCCGTATTCCAGGTCGTAATGCTCGGTGTGCACCGGCGGCGGCAGCTTGCCGCCCTTACGAATGGCCAGCATGCCGATGCCCAGCCGTGCGGCCACCGCCGCGGCGACCAGGAAACCCCGGGAGTCGATGCCGGCCACCACGTCGGCGCCGGATACCACGTCGGCGAGCGCGTCGGTAACCGCCGACATCGCCGCGGCGTCGGCGAACACCGGGGTGAGGTCCTTGAACTGGACGCCCGGCTTCGGAAAGTCGGCGACTTCGCGGGTCAGTGCCGCGATCGCGTCCGCAACCGAAGTCACTGCGCCAGCGCCCATCGGTCCATGTTCCAGCCCGCGCCCCAGCGCGTCGGATTCTTGGTCACCGCATACATTTTCTTCGACATCAGCAGCGTGCGCTGCTGTCGGTACAGCGGCAGCGTCGGCATATCGGTCCAGAGCGGGGGCGCGGCCTCGCCCAGCAGCCGAACGCGCTCAGCCGGGTCCCCGGACACCGCCAGCGCGCTGATGATGCCGTCGATCTGGGGGTTGGCGTAGCCGGACAGGTTGTTGCCGTTGTTGCTGTGCAGGTCGTAAGCGTCCATCGCCGACGATCCGCTCGATCCGCTGCCGGTGGCCCCGCCCGTGCTGGCCAACAGCACGTCGATTTTCCCGTCCCGCAGCGCCTGTGGACCCGACGGGTCCTTGGAACTCTCCAGGACGACACCGGTCACGGTGATGCCAGCCGGCGCGCAGGACTTGGCGATGGTCCCCACCGTCGCCGCCAGCCGCGCATTGGGCCCCTGGTAGCCGATCCGCACCGGCAACGGCGCGCCCGCCAGCGCGTCGCGGGCCGCGCCTGGGTCTGCCTTGGCGAAGGGGCCCGCGTCGGTGGCGCCGTCGCCCTGGGCGATGGCGTCCTCGGTGGCCGGGTTGAGCCGCGAATTGGCGATCGGGACCCCGGCGTCCTTGGCGATCGCGTCGCGCGGCGTGCACAGCGCGAGCGCGCGGCGTTCGCGAGCCAGCGCCAGCGCTCCCTGCAGCGAGAAGATCAGCTGCTCGACGCCGGCCGACGGCGAATCGCTGCGCTGATAGTTGTCCGGAGTGGTCAGCGCTCCCGACGACCCGACCGCGACGTCGACGACGTCGACGCTGCGGTTGTTGACCCGGTCCTGGATGTCAGCCCCCTGGGGCCAGACGGTGACCCGCTTGGTGATCGGCTTGGGGCCCCACCACCGGTCGTTGGCGACGAGCACCACGGCGCCGCCGTCGAGCACCGATTGAATCTTGTACGGTCCCGACGAGGGAAACCGTTTCAGGTCGATACCGGGCTTAAGGTCCCAGGTGGTGTTCCACAGCTTGGCGATCTGGTCCACCACCGACGAATTCTTGGCCAGCAACGCCGCCGTCACGTCGACGTTCAGCTGGTCGGCGATGACGTGCGACGGCATCAACGACGTCGCGGTGAACAGCTGTGTGTAGTCGACGACGCTGCGGTCCGGGATGAACGAGACACGGGCCTTCTTCTGGCCCGGCATGCATTCGACGTTGGCGATATCGACGTAGCCGGCCTGGGTGGCCGTTTGGAAGGCGGCGAACCGCCCGGATTGGGCCGCCCAGGTGAGCACCAGATCGTCGCAGGTCACCGGCTTGCCGTCGGAGTAGACCGCGTTGTCGGCGATCTGGTAGTCGAGCACCAGCGGCGCGCCGCCGACCACCGATACTGTCCCGAAATCACGATCGGCGACCACCTGCCCGTCGGGACCGTGATAGCCGAAGCCGGTGAGCGTGCGGCCAAACGCTTGCGCGCCGGCCGATGCCGCACCGGTGACGGTGTTGGTGTTGTAGCTGGCCAGCGTGCCGTCGACCACGTAGTCGATCTGCGGAGCTGCGCTGCCCGAACATCCGGTCAGTGCCAACGGCACCGTCAGCGTGACTGCCAAAACCGCGAGCGTCCAGCGCAACAATCCCCGCCGACGCTCCATCGCACCTACCGCCGGCCGGCGTTGCGCTTACCGGTCGGACGCCGGGTACCGGTGGGCCGCACCGGCCGCGCACCTGGCGCCGGCTTGCTCGGTGCCGGCTTGCCGGGCACGGCGGATTCCTTGGCCTCTGAGGCTTCTGTGGCGGGTTCCTTGCCCTTGGGTGTCTCGTCCTCAGCGGATTCCGGTTCGGATTCCGTGACGACGTCGTCGGCGCTCGCCCGGGCCCCGGAGCTGCGGCGCTTGACGACCCGGCGGGTGTGGGTGCGCACCAGTTCGGTGCGTTCGCGCAGCGTCACCAGCAGCGGGGTGGCGAAGAAGATCGACGAGTAGGTGCCGACGATGATGCCGACCAGCTGCACCAGCGCCAGATCCTTCAGCGTGCCCACACCCAGCAGCCACACCGCCACCACCATCAGCGCCAACACCGGCAGCACCGAGATCAGGCTGGTGTTGATCGAGCGCATGAACGTCTGGTTGATGGCCAGGTTGGCCTGCTCGGCGAACGAGCGCCGGGTCTTGTGCTGGAAGTCGTGGGTGTTCTCCTCGACCTTGTCGAACACGATGACGGTGTCGTAGAGCGAGAAACCCAGGATTGTCAGCAGGCCGATGACCGTGGCCGGGGTGACCTCGAAGCCGACCAGTGAGTACACGCCGGCAGTGACGCTCAGGTCGAAACACATGGTCGTCAACGCCGAGATCGCCATGTAGCGCTCGTATCGGATCATGATGTAGAGGCCGACCAGCACCAAGAAGATCCCCAGGGCGATCAACGCCTTTTTGGTGATCTGATCGCCCCAGGTCTCCGAGACCGCTGCGTCGCTGATGGCCTTCGGGCTGGGCTTACCGTCGGTGCCCTTCGGTCCGAACGCCTCGAACAACCCGGTGCGCAGTTTGGCGGTCTGGTCGTTGGATAGATGCTCCGAACGGATCTGCACCGTCGCCGAGGAGCCGCTGCCGACGATCACCACTGATTCGGGGTCGCTGCCGATGGCCTTCTTGAAGACGTCGGACACCTGCGCGACCCGGACCGTGCCCGTCGTGCCGGCGGCGGGCATCGACACCGTCGTGCCGCCATTGAAGTCGATGCCGAAGGTGAACCCGCGAATCAGGATCGACAGGATCGCGACCGCGACGATCGCGCCGCTGATCCCGTACCAGAGCTTGCGGCGGCCGACTACCTCGAACGCACCGGTGCCCGTGTAGAGCCGGGACAGGAAGCTGTGCTGCGGCAGCGCAGCTGTGCGCTTAGGCTCCGCCGCCTCGACCGTTTCCGGGCTGGCTTCGGTGATTTCGACGGCCTCGAAGTCCGAGGTGGCTTCCTCTTTGGCGTCTTTGGCGTCTTTGGTAGCCACGCGGTTACCTCCGTCCCGTCTGCGAATCGGCGGCAGCCCGGCGTTCGCGCGCGACCTGTTGCACCGCTCCCAGCCCGTTGAACGCCGGCTTCGCCATCGTTGGGGACTTGGATGCCAGGTACACCAGCGGCCAGGTCACCAGGAACACCACCACCAGGTCGAGGATCGTGGTCAGACCCAGAGTGAAGGCGAACCCCTTGACCTGGCCGATCGCCAGGGCGTACAGCACAGCGGCGGCCAGGAAGGTGACGGCGTTGCCCGACACGATCGTCCTGCGGGCCCGCACCCAGCCCCGCGGCACCGCCGACCGGAACGAACGGCCCTCCCGGATCTCGTCTTTGATGCGTTCGAAGAACACCACAAACGAGTCGGCGGTGGTCCCGATACCGATGATCAGACCCGCGATGCCCGCCAGGTCCAGGGTGTAGTTGATCTGTCGACCCAAAAGCACCAGGATCGCGAAAACCATTGCGCCCGAACAGGTCAAGGACAGCGCCGTGAGCAATCCGAGTGCCCGGTAGTAGAACAGCGAATACAGCAGCACCAGGATCAAACCGATCCCGCCCGCGATCAGGCCCGCGTGCAGCGATGTCAAACCCAATGTCGCCGAGACGGTTTGGGCCTCCGACGCTTCGAACGACAGCGGCAGCGAACCATACTTGAGGACGTTGGCCAGCTGTGTCGCTTTCGCGGCGGTGAACGCCGGGTCGCCGCCACTGATCTGAGTCCGGCCGCCCGGAATCGCTTCGTTGATGCGCGGAGCGCTGACGACCTGCGAGTCCAGCGTGAACGCGGTCTGCTCACCGACATGGGCTGCGGTGTAGTCGGCCCAGACGTTGGCCGCCGCCGGTCTGAACTGCAGATCGACGACGTAGCCGACACCGCGCTGGTTCATGCTCGCCGACGCGTCCTGGATCTGATCACCGCTGATGATCGACGGCCCGAGCAGGTAGGCGTCCTTGTGGTCTTGGGAGCAGGTCACCAGGGGCAGCGCCGGGTCGTCGTTGCCGGCCAGGATGTCATCTTTGCCGCACAAAGTGGACTGATACTGCAGGGCGAGGAATTGGATGCCCTGACGGGTGCTCTGCCGCCACTTCTTCTCTGCGGCAATGCGATCGGCGAGATCCTTGCGTGGGTCCGGGGGCGCGGGCACGTCGGCTGGCGGCTCCCCCGCCGGCTGCTGCCCGGCCGGCGCCGGCGCTCCGGTCGCGGGGGGTGCGGGACTGGGCGCGGGGCTTGGCGCCGGGGTGGGGTCCTCCGGGTAGGGCCTTGGTTGGGCAGGGGGCTGCGCGGGCGGCAGGCCGGCCGGCGGGGCCGGCTGGCCGGCCGGGGGCTGACCCGTCATCGCAGGTCCGGCACCGGGAGCCGGGCCGCCGGGAGCCGGAGCTGGTCCGGCGGGCTGCTGAGGCTCGGGCTTGGGTTCCTGCGGGTTCTGCGCCGGAACCGCTTGGATCACTGGCCGGATAAACAGCCGTGCGGTCTGGCCGAGGTTGCGGGCTTCGTTGCCGTCGGTTCCGGGCACCGTGATGACCAGGTCGTCGCCGTCGACGACGACCTCCGATCCGGAGACGCCCAGCCCGTTGACGCGCGCGAAGATGATCTTCTGCGCCTGAGCCAGCGACTCGCGGCTGGGTTTGGAGCCGTCCGGTGTGCGCGCCGTCAGGGTGACCCGGGTCCCGCCCTGCAGGTCAATGCCGAGCTTGGGGCTGGCTTTCTTGTCGCCGGTGAGAAACACCAGCAGATAGAGGCCAATGAGCAGAACCAGGAACACCGACAGGTAGCGGGCAGGATGCACCGGCGCCGAAGACGATGCCACGTTCTTATATCTCCTTGAGAATCGGTTTTCCCCGACAGAGCCTACGTGTCGCGGTTGCGTGCGCCTCGCATGCGCGGCCCAGCGGGTTCCCGGTCAGAGTTCTTTGGTCGCGCGAGTCTCGTGCTCGGCGTCATCCAGGTCCGAGTCGTCCAGCTCGTCGTCCTCGGTGTACTCGTCGTCGTCAGCGTCCGGCAGGATCTTGTCGCGGATCGCCAACTTCATCCACGTCGTCACCACGCCGGGCGCGATCTCGAGGTCCACGGTGTCGTCCGAGATCCCGGCGATGGTGGCCTCGAGCCCCGAGGTGGTGTGCACCCGGTCGCCGGGCTGCAGTGAGTCGTGCAGGTCGATGGTGGCCTGCATCGTGCGACGCTGCCGGCGTGACGCGAAGAACATGAACCCGCCCATGATGAGCAGGAACGGCAGGAATAAAACCAAACTCTCCATCGACGTGCCCGTCTTTCCTTATCGGTATTGCACAGACCTCTGGCGTCCAGTCTGGCAGGCCACTCGGCCCGGCTCCGACGCGCGTCAACGGTTAGGCTTTAACCGCGATGCGAACCCGCGCGCCGCGGTGAGGAGGACGAAGTGGCCAGCCTCGAGCAGAGTCGGCAACTGGTCACCGAAATCCCCGGTCCCGCATCGCTGGAACTGAACAAGCGCCGAGTCGCGGCGGTGTCTCGCAGCGTCGGCGTGACGATGCCGGTGTTCGTGGCCCGCGCCGGCGGCGGCATCCTCGAGGACGTCGACGGGAACCGGCTCATCGACCTGGGTTCGGGCATCGCCGTCACCACCATCGGCAACTCGTCGCCCCGCGTGGTGGAAGCCGTGCGCGCCCAGGTCGAAGAATTCACCCACACGTGTTTCATGGTGAATCCGTACGAGGAGTACGTGGCCGTCGCCGAGCAGCTCAATCGGATCACCCCGGGCTCCGGCGAGAAGCGCTCCGTGTTGTTCAACTCCGGCGCCGAAGCCGTCGAGAACGCCATCAAGGTCGCCCGCTCCTACACCCACAAGACCGCCATCGTGGCGTTCGACCACGCCTACCACGGACGCACCAACCTGGCCATGGCGCTCACCGCCAAGTCGATGCCCTATAAGAGCGGCTTCGGCCCGTTCGCCCCGGAGATCTACCGGGCGCCGCTGTCCTATCCCTACCGGGACGGGCTGCTCGACAAGGAGCTGGCCACCGACGGCGAAAAGGCCGCCGCACGCACCATCAGCTTCATGGACAAGCAGATCGGGGCCCACAACCTCGCCGCCGTCATCATCGAGCCGATCTCCGGCGAAGGCGGTTTCATCGTCCCGGCCGAGGGGTTTTTGCCCGCGGTGTTGGCCTGGTGCCGCGAGAACGACGTGGTGTTCATCGCCGACGAGGTGCAAAGCGGGTTCGCCCGCACCGGAGCCTGGTTCGCGTGCGAGCACGAGGGCATCGAGCCCGACCTGATCTGCATCGCCAAGGGCATCGCCGACGGGCTGCCGTTGTCCGCGGTCACCGGTCGCGCCGAGATCATGGACGCCCCGCACGTCAGCGGCCTGGGCGGCACGTTCGGCGGCAACCCGGTCGCGTGCGCGGCGGCGCTGGCCACCATCGAGACCATCGAACGCGACGGCCTGATCGAACGAGGCCAACAGATCGAACGGATCGCCATCGAGCGACTGTCCCGGCTGCAGGCCGGCGACGACCGGATCGGCGACGTGCGTGGCCGCGGCGCCATGATCGCCATCGAGCTGGTGAAATCCGGCACCGCCGACCCCGACCCCGAGCTGACGCTGAAGCTGGCCACCGCGGCACACGCGGCCGGTGTCGTCATCCTGACCTGCGGCATGTACGGCAACATCGTCCGCCTGCTGCCCCCGCTGACCATCAGCGACGAGCTGCTGGTCGAGGGCCTCGACGTGCTGGCCGACCTGCTGGCCGAGCTCTAAATTTCCTGCGCCGAGCGTGAACCCCATGCGAGAAAATCGCCGCGCGGCGCGGTGTGAGATCTCACATTGAGAAATACCTTTAGCTTCGCTAACGTTTTAATTGGCAGCGCAACGTGGCGCCCACCAATCAATATTCTTCATTAATGCAAGGACTGTTATGTCGACTACTACTCGCGAAGAGCGGCTCGACCGCCGCATCGAGGACCTGACCGCTAACGACCCACAGTTCGCCGCAGCCAAGCCCGACCCGGCGGTTGTCGCCGCCCTCGAACAGCCTGGACTGCGACTGCCGCAGATCGTTCAGACCGTGCTGGACGGGTACGCCGACCGTCCCGCCCTCGGACAGCGCGCCGTCGAGTTCTTCAAGGACCCCAAGACCGGCCGCACCGAGCTGGGTCTGCTCCCCCGCTTCGACACCATCACCTACCGTGAACTGGGCGAACGCGTCGACGCCGTCGCGCGCGCCCTGACGCATGACGGGGTGCAGACCGGCGACCGGGTGGCCGCGCTGGGCTTTACCAGCGTCGACTTCACCACCCTCGACGTCGCCCTCGGCGTGATCGGCGCCGTGGCGGTCCCGCTGCAGACCAGCGGCGCGATCGCCCAGCTGCACCCGATTGTCATCGAGACCGAGCCGACGGTGTTCGCCGCCAGCGTGAACCAGCTGCCCGTCGCCGTCGAGCTGATCCGCAGCGTCGACCACAAGCCCAGCAAGCTGATCGTGTTCGACTACCACCCCGAGGTCGACGACGAGCGCGAGGCGTTCGAGAGCGCCGGCGCGCGGTTGGGCGACAGCGGGGTGAGCGTTGAGCCCCTGGCCGACCTGCTGGAGCGGGGCAGAACGCTGCCCGCGCCACCGGCGACTGAGGACGGCTTGGCGGACGCTGACGACCCGCTGGCGCTGTTGATCTACACCTCGGGCAGCACAGGTGCGCCCAAGGGCGCGATGTACCCGCAGGCCAACGTCGGCAAGATGTGGCGCCGGTCGAGCCGCAACTGGTTCGGCGAGACCCCGGCCTCGATCACGCTGAACTTCATGCCGATGAGCCACGTAATGGGACGCGGCAACCTCTACGGCACGCTCGGCAACGGGGGCACGGCGTACTTCTCCGCCAAGAGCGACCTCTCCACCCTGCTGGAGGACCTCGAGCTGGTGCGGCCCACCGAGATGAACTTCGTGCCGCGCATCTGGGAGACCCTCTACGCCGAATACCTGCGCCAGGTGGATCGCGGCGTTGACCCGGCGCAAGCGCTGGACGACATGCGCCAGTACCAGCTGGGCGGCCGGTCGATCTTCGCGATGACCGGCTCCGCACCCACCTCCCCTGAGCTGAAGACCTGGGTCGAGAACCTGCTCGACATGCACCTGTTGGACGGCTACGGCTCCACCGAGGCCGGCATGGTGCTGTTCGACGGCGAGTTCCAGCGTCCGCCGGTCATCGACTACAAGCTGGTCGACGTTCCGGACCTGGGCTACTTCGCCACCGACCGACCGTATCCGCGGGGCGAGCTGCTGCTCAAGACCGAGAACATGTTCCCCGGCTACTACAAGCGCCCGGAGACCACCGCCGACGTGTTCGACGCCGACGGGTACTACCGCACCGGCGACGTCGTCGCCGAGGTCGCTCCCAACAAGGTGGTGTACGTCGACCGCCGCAACAACGTGCTGAAGCTGGCGCAGGGCGAGTTCGTCACCGTCGCCAAGCTGGAGGCGGTGTTCGGCAACAGCCCGCTGGTCCGGCAGATCTACGTCTACGGCAACAGCGCACACCCGTACCTGTTGGCGGTCGTGGTGCCCACCGAAGAGGCGCTCGAACGCTATGGCGCCGACGCGCTCAAGCCGGCGATCGCCGACTCGCTGCAGAACGTCGCCAAAGAGGCCGGGCTGCAGTCCTACGAGGTGCCGCGCGACTTCTTCGTCGAGACAACGCCTTTCACGCTGGAGAACGGTCTGCTGACCGGGATCCGCAAACTGGCGTGGCCGAAGCTCAAGCAGCACTACGGCGAGCGCCTGGAACAGCTCTACGAGGATCTGGCCCAAGGCCAGGCCAACGAGCTGAGCGAGCTGCGCCGCAGCGGTGCGGACGCTCCGGTGCTGCAGACGGTGAGCCGGGCCGCGGCCGCCCTGTTGGGTGCGGCGACCAGCGACCTGTCACCCGACGCGCACTTCACCGATCTGGGCGGAGACTCGTTGTCCGCGTTGACATTCGGCAACCTGCTGCACGAGATCTTCGACCTCGACGTACCAGTGGGCGTCATCACCAGCCCAGCCAACGACCTGGCGGCCATCGCCGCCTACATCGAGGGCCAGCAGCAGGGCAGCAAGCGTCCGTCGTTCGCCTCGGTGCACGGCCGTGATGCCGTCGAGGTGCACGCGAGTGACCTCACGCTGGACAAGTTCATCGACGAGGCCACGCTGGCCGCGGCCCCCGACCTGCCGGGGCCGGCCCGCGAGGTTCGGACGGTCCTGCTGACCGGTGCCACCGGCTTCCTCGGCCGCTACCTGGCGCTGGACTGGTTGGAGCGAATGGACCTGGTCGACGGCAAGGTGATCACCCTGGTGCGCGCCAAGTCCGACGAGGACGCGCGGGCTCGGCTGGACAAGACCTTCGACAGCGGTGACCCCACGCTGCTGGCGCACTACCGGGAGCTGGCGGCCGATCACCTCGAGGTGCTGGCCGGCGACAAGGGCGAGGCGGACCTCGGCCTAGACGCGCAGACCTGGCGGCGGCTGGCCGACACCGTCGACCTGATCGTCGACCCCGCCGCGCTGGTGAACCACGTGCTGCCGTACAGCGAGCTGTTCGGCCCCAACGCGCTGGGCACCGCCGAGCTGATCCGAATCGCGTTGACCGGCAAGCAAAAGCCGTACACCTACGTGTCGACGATCGGAGTGGGCGACCAGATCAAACCCGGCACCTTCACCGAGGACGCCGACATCCGGCAGATCAGCGCGACCCGCAGCGTCAACGACAACTACGCCAACGGCTACGGCAACAGCAAGTGGGCCGGCGAGGTGTTGCTGCGTGAGGCCCACGACCTGTGTGGCCTGCCGGTCGCGGTGTTCCGCTGCGACATGATCCTGGCCGACACCACGTATGCGGGTCAGCTCAACGTGCCGGACATGTTCACCCGGATGATGCTGAGCCTGGTCGCCACCGGCATCGCGCCCGGTTCGTTCTACGAGCTGGACGGCTCGGATGGGCAAGGCAACCGGCAGCGCGCCCACTACGACGGTCTGCCAGTCGAGTTCATCGCCGAGGCCATCGCCACATTGGGTGCACAGAGCGACCAGAATTCCAAGGGGTTCCACACCTACCACGTGATGAACCCGTACGACGACGGCATCGGCATGGACGAGTTCGTCGACTGGCTCGTTGAGGACGGCAACGCGATCCAGCGGATCGCCGACTACGGTGCCTGGCTGCCGCGGTTCGAGACCGCCCTGCGGGGACTGCCGGAGAAGCAGCGCAACGCATCGCTGCTGCCGCTGCTGCACAACTACCAGAAGCCCGACAGGCCGATCAACGGTTCGATGGCACCCACCGACCGGTTCCGCGCGGCCGTCCAGGACGCGAAAGTTGGCCCGGACAAAGATATTCCGCACATCACACCGCAGATCATTGCCAAGTACGTCAGCGACCTGCGACTGCTCGGCCTGCTCTGATGTAGCGCGAGCAGACGCAAAAGCACCCGCACGCTCGGCGTGTCGGGTGCTTTTGCGTCTGCTCGCGGAGTTTTACCGCACGTCCGCGCTCGGCCCCCTACGCCAACGCGACTGCGCGGGCGGTGCCTCTTGCTGCGGCGGTAAGTGCTCCACCCGCGGCCTGGTGACGGCGGTCTCGGGCGACGACTCGTTCACCGCTGAGACGTACGGCCGGTGGGCCGGTACCGCCGGCACAAGCGCCGATTCGCGGGCGTTGCCAGCCTCCAAGCCAGCCTCCAAGCCGCCCTCCGCGGGCACGACATCGCGAGCCAGCCGGGCCGTGAGCCGCGCCAGGGCGATCCCGCCCAGGAAGACGATCAGGGCACCCAGGCCAGAGAAATACGTGACCTCGAGCAGGGCCCGCTTGCGTTCGGTGTTCGCAATCGGATCGCCGACGGTCCCGATGCGCAGCACCGGGGCGAACTGCCCGCCCACCACGAACCATGCCCCACCGAGAACGGCTAGCCATCCGCCGAACATCGCAACGGCGCGACTTCCGGACAGGATCAGCAGGAGGCCGCCCACCACGGTGGCGACTCCCGGGAACACCTCGAGCCATCCCCGGGCCGTGGTCCACGCCCAATCACGGTCGGGCGTATACGCGAAGTTGAAGTGGGGACCGACGAAGGGGATCAGCGCCCCCCAAGCACCCAGGATGACCAGGAGCAAACCGCTGACCGCGCCACGGGAACGTGGCACGCGCATCCTGGTTGCGCGGTCCTTGTGCGAGTAGTTCATGACATCTCCTTGGTAGATACCGGCTAGCGGAGACAGCGGCCGACCACGGACGGGTACCCGGGCGATGCGGCGGATAACCCGTTCGGCGGACCAGCGTCGGAAGTGTTACATCAGGCCGAATACCAGCAGCACGACCGCAATCGCGGGAAACGTGCCCTGCGTTAACGCGGCCCGCGCCTTTTCCGGTGCCGACGCCAGCAGGACGACCGCGGCCGCGGCCATAGACCCGACGCCGGTGAAGATGAGCGTCGCTCCAAGCGCCCTGTGTCCCATCGCAATACCGGCGATGCCGAGGCCCGCGACGATCGCCAGGAATAGGTTGTAGAAGCCCTGGTTGAACGCGAGCAGTTTGGTGGTCTCGGCTTCCTCCGCCGTGGTGCCGAAGGTCGCACGGGTGCGCGGCGAGGTCCATGTCAACGACTCCATCGTGAAGATGTAGACGTGCAGTAACGCGGCCAGCGCGGCGAATATCAACGCTGCGGTGATCATCGACGAGACATTACCCACCGGCAGCTGCCTGCACGCCTCTGACGCGCGACGACACCGGTAGCCAACCTTGAGCTGAGTTACCGGTGCCGTTGTCAGGCACGCGTGCTAACGCCGGCCCTAAACTCCGGCGTGGTGTCGATGGAACAGGCCACCGCCGGTGCGCCGGTGAAATAAGCCGCGCCGGTGCGGCTCCTGCTCGGCCGCTACAGGTTGGTCCGCCCGCGCTTGCGCTACGTTTCGTGACTCGTTGTGCAGGGCCGGTTGTTCGTCTGTTGGCACCGCCGTCGACGCCGGTTCGGTCACCACGACGTCGCGCGCATGCCGCACCGCCACGCGTGCCAGGACGGCGCCACCCAGGAACACAATCAACGCACCCAGACCGATGAAGTACGTGACTTCCAGCAGGGCCCGTTTCAGCTCCGTCGACGCCACGGGCTGACCGACGTCCCCAATGTTCAGTGTCGACGCGAATGTCCTGCCGACCACGAACCAGGCGCCGCCGAAGACCGCGAGCCAGCCGCCGAGCATCGCGCTGGCGCGATTTCCGGCGCTGAGCAGCAGTAAGCCGCCCACCGCGGCAGCGACGCCGGGGAGCACCTCCAGCCAGCCTTTGGCCGTCGTCCACGTCCATGCCGGGTCGACCGTGTACGCCCAATTGAAGATGGGACCGATGAACGGGATCAACGCGCCCCATGCGCCCAAAAGGATCAGCATCAGCCCGGTCACCGAGCCGCGGCTGCGTGGCATGTACAGCGCCCGAGGGTGTTCATAGTCAGAACGAGTGCGCCTCATCAGAATCTCCTCCAACAGGTAATAACTGGTGGGGTACCCGCGCCGAGGCAACGTAACCGCACGATGCGCGCGCTTGCGGCGCTAAGTCTGATGCGGCGATCACCACTACTCGAACAAGCCCGGCTGGCCCTGGCCGATGACCCCGACCGGCGGAGCCATGCCCAGGTGCGTCCAGGCCTGTGCGGTGGCCACCCGGCCTCGCGGAGTACGGGCGATCATGCCGGCGCGCACCAGGAACGGCTCGCACACCTCCTCGACGGTGGCGGCCTCCTCCCCGACCGCCACGGCCAGCGTCGAGACCCCGACCGGGCCACCGCCGAAGCTGCGGGTCAACGCCGACAGCACGGCCCGGTCCAGCCGGTCCAGGCCGAGTTCATCGACGTCGTACACCGCGAGCGCGCTCTTGGCGACGTCGCGGGTAATGATGCCGTCGGCGCGCACCTCGGCGTAATCCCGTACCCGGCGCAGCAGCCGGTTGGCGATCCGCGGCGTCCCCCGGGAACGGCGGGCGATCTCGGCGCCGGCCTCGCCGCCCACTTCGATGCCCAGGATGCCGGCGGAGCGAGCCAACACCAGCTCCAGCTCGTCGGGTTCGTAGAAATCCATGTGCGCGGTGAAGCCGAAACGGTCGCGCAGCGGGCCGGTCAGCGCACCGGACCGGGTGGTCGCGCCGACCAGCGTGAAGGGCGCCACCTCGAGCGGAATCGACGTCGCCCCAGGGCCTTTGCCGACGACCACATCGACCCGGAAGTCCTCCATCGCCAGGTACAGCATCTCCTCTGCAGGCCGGGCGATGCGGTGGATCTCGTCGATGAACAGCACGTCGTGCTCGACCAGGTTGGACAGCATCGCCGCCAGATCCCCCGCGCGTTCCAGCGCGGGCCCGGAGGTCACCCGCAGCGAGGACCCCAGCTCGCCGGCGATGATCATCGCCAGCGACGTCTTGCCCAGCCCCGGCGGCCCGGACAGCAGAATGTGATCGGGTGTGCTGCCGCGGTTCTTGGCGCCCTCGATGACCAACTGCAGCTGCTCACGCACCCGCGGCTGCCCAATGAACTCGTTCAAGGAGCGCGGCCGCAGGCTGACGTCGATGTCGCCCTCGCCGACGGTCAGCGCGCCGGACACCTCGCGATCCTGATCGTCCTCTTCGATCATCGAGCCTTCCCCAGCAACGACAGGGCACCACGCAGCACGTCGGACCTCGTCGCGTCATGATCGTCGGCGAGGACCTTGTCGGTGGCCTCCTCGGCCTGCCTGGCCGCAAAGCCAAGTCCCACAAGGGCTTCCACGACGGGGCTGCGCACCGCGTTGCCGTTCACCGCCGGCGCACCGCCTGAGCTTTCCGACGCGCCGACCAAGCCCACTTTGTCGCGCAACTCCAGCACCATGCGCTCGGCGCCGCGCTTGCCGATACCGGGCACCCGGGTCAGCGCTGCGACGTCGCTGTCGGCCAGCGCCTGCCGCAGCGCCGCGGCATCGTGCACGGCCAGCGTCGCCATGGCCAACCGGGGCCCGACCCCCGAGACCGACAGCAGCGTCAGGAACAGGTCGCGGGTGTCGTGGTCGGAGAACCCGTACAGCGTCATCGAATCCTCACGCACGATCATCGCGGTGATCAGGCGGCCCTCGCTGCCCTGACGCAGCATCGCCAAAGTGGACGGCGTCGTGTTCACCCGGTAGCCGATGCCGGCGGCTTCGATCACCACATGGTCCAGCGCCACCTCGAGGACCTCGCCGCGCACCGAGGAGATCATCGGGCCGCCTTCACTTTCGCCAGATAGTCGCGTTTGTGCTGCGCGGCCAGCGCTTCGGCTTCAGCCATCCGGGCGATCATCGGGGCTCTCCAGCAGTGGCAGATCGCCAGCGCCAACGCATCAGCGGCGTCAGCCGGCGTCGGTTTGGCTTGCAGCGCAAGGATTTTCGTGACCATCGCGGTAACCTGTGCTTTGTCGGCGGCGCCGTTGCCGGTGACCGCGGCCTTGACCTCGGTAGGGGTGTGGAAGTGCACGTCGATCCCGCGCCGCGCCGCCGCCAGCGCGACCACACCGGCGGCCTGCGCGGTGCCCATCACCGTCGTCACGTTCAACCGGGAGAACACCCGCTCGATGGCCAACACATCGGGATGATGCGTGTCCAACCAGTGCTCGACGGCATCGCTGAGGGCAAGCAGCCGCTTGGCCACGGGCGCGTCGGGTGACGTGCGCACCACGTCGACATCCAGCGCGACGACCTGCCGTCCGCCCCGGCCCTCGACGACCGACAGCCCGCACCGGGTCAACCCGGGATCGACGCCCATCACGCGCACCGCACGACTCCCTCTAGTACGAACAGCTGTTCGATAGCGTAGTCCGCGGGACCGACAGCAGCGGGTAGGACACGCGGTACACCTCAGAGACCGGAGCAAAGCTGTTAACTTAATCCCCACTACCGGAAAGGTTCGCGTGGGGACTTTGCTGATCGCGCTGGCCGCGGTGCTGTTCATCGCCTCCCTCGTTGTCCTGGTGTTGGCGTTGCGGCGGCCCAAGGCACCGACCGGTCGTCAGGATCCGCTGTCCTTCAACAGCGCCATGCCGCAGTTCGGGCCGAGGCAGCTCGGCCCCGGCGCCATCGTCAGCTTCGGTGGGGTGGACTACGTGGTCCGCGGGTCGGTCACCTACCGAGAAGGCCCGTTCGTGTGGTGGGAGCATCTGTTGGAGGGCGGCGATCAGCCGCTGTGGTTCAGCGTTGAGGAGGACGACGGGCGGCTCAAACTGGCGATGTGGGTCACCCGCAAGGATCTGGTGGCGTTGCAGCCCGGCGGCGACCACGTCGTCGACGGCGTGACGTTCCGGCAGTCCGAACACGGCCGCGCGGGATACACCACCGAGGGCACGACGGGCCTGCCTCCCGGCGGCGAGATGGACTTCGTCGACTACGCCCCTTCCGAACGGGAAAGCGACGGGGCACTACTGTTGTCGTTCGAGCGCTGGGGCCCCGGCATGCCGTGGGAGGTTTCGACGGGCAAGTCCGTGCTGACCGGCGAACTCACCGTCTACCCCGCACCCCCGCCCGGCACGCCGTAGGACTCCTTGGTGCCGCTTCATCAGCTCGCCGTAGCTCCGGCCGACGTGGACGGAAAGAAGCTCGGACTCGCCCTCAACGCGCCCGCGCCGCCACCGCTGGCGAGCTGTCGACTTGACCACCCCGACGGCGGCGCGCTAACGCTCGGCGTGCTGGGCGCCTCGCACGTGGTCGTCGTGGAAGAGCTTTTCTCCGAACAGGTCTCGTGCACCGCCCGCGGTGACGGCGGTGATCTGCCCGAGCGCGCCGACGTGCCCGGCTACCACCTCGAATCGCGCACCGAGACGCACGACGAGGCGACGTTCCGCCGACTCGCGCGCCAACTGCGTGACGACTGCGCTACCAGATCAGGCTGGCTCGGCGGGGTGTTTCCCGGCGATGACGCCGCGCTGACCGCCCTCGCCGCCGAACCCGACGGCCCCGGATGGCGTTGGCAGACATGGCATTTATATCCGGGCTATCCCGGTTCCTCGGGCGGCACGGTAGTCCACACGACCAGCCGGTGGCGGCCATGAGCCGCAACCGCCTGTACCTGATCGCGGGTGCACTGGCGCTAGCGGCCACGGCGTCGCTAATTGTTGGAATTGTGTTGCTGAACAAGGACATAACGTCCTACATCGCGAGCCACTATCAAGAATACGCCCGCGACGCGAACGGCACACGCTACGCGTGTAGCGGTTCACCCGACGAGGTTGCCGACGTGCTCGCCGACTATCAGGCCCCCGAGGCGCGCGCCGACAACGACAAAACCGAATACTTGCGCTACAGCAACAGCATCGTGATCATCGGGCCGGACGGCAACCGCCCCTGCAGTATCCGGGTCGAGAACCTGAGCGCGGGATACAGCCACGGCGCGTTCCTCTTCCTCGGCCCGGGGTTCGGTCCCGGATCGCCGGCGGGCGGCGCCGGCGGTCGGCCGGGCGGCCCTGGCGGAGTGAAGTGACGACGATCCAGGAGGCGGCTCGCGCCACTTCGGGGCAGTGGCGGGCGCTGCTGCTGGCTGCCGTCGCGGCATGCGCGGCCTGCGGCATTATCTACGAACTGGCGTTGCTCACCCTGTCGGCGAGCCTGAACGGCGGCGGCATCGTCGCCACTTCGCTGATCGTCGCGGGCTATATCGCCGCACTGGGCGCTGGCGCGCTGGTGGTCAAACCGCTGCTGGCCCACGCGGCCATCGCATTCATCGCCGTCGAGGCGCTGCTGGGCATCATCGGTGGCCTGTCCGCCACGGCGTTGTACGCGGTGTTCGCCTTCGTTGACGAAGCCGGCGGCTCGACGTGGGTGCTGGCGGTGAGCACGGCCCTGATCGGCGGGCTAGTCGGTGCCGAGGTGCCGCTGCTGATGACACTGCTGCAGCGCGGCGGTTCGGCGGGTCCGACCGACACCGGTCGCACCCTGGCCAACCTCAACGCGGCCGACTACCTCGGCGCGCTGATCGGCGGGCTGGTCTGGCCGTTCGCCCTGCTGCCGCACCTGGGGATGATCCGCGGCGCGGCGGCCACCGGGATGGTCAATTTGGTGGCCGCGGCCGTGGTGGCGGTCTTCCTGCTGCGCCATATCGTTTCGCTGCGGCAGCTGGTGACCGCGCTCTGTGCGCTCGCCGCCGCGCTGGCGCTGCTGGCCACGCTGCTGCTCAGTGCCCGCGACATCGAGACGACAAGCCGCCAACGCCTCTACGCCGACCCGATCATCGCCTACCGGCACACCGCCTATCAGGAGATCGTGGTGACCCGGCGCGGCAACGACACGCGGCTGTACCTCGACGGGGGCCTGCAGTTCTCTACCCGCGACGAGTACCGCTACACCGAAAGCCTGGTCTACCCCGCACTCGGTGCCGCCGCGCATTCCGTGCTCGTCCTCGGCGGCGGCGACGGTCTGGCCGCCCGCGAACTGCTGCGCCAGCCCGGCGTGCAGCGGATCGTGCAGGTCGAGCTGGACTCCGCGGTCATCGAACTAGCCCGTACCACGCTGCGGGAAGCCAACGGCGGTTCGCTGGACAACCCGCGAGTCAATCTCGTCATCGCCGACGCGATGACCTGGCTACGGCGCCCCGAAAACATTCCTGTGGACCGGTTCGACGCGGTGATCGTTGACCTGCCCGACCCCGACACCCCCGTGCTGGGCCGGCTGTACTCCGCCGAGTTCTACGCCCTGGTCGGCCACGCGCTGGCCCCCGACGGGCTGATGGTGGTGCAGTCCGGCAGCCCGTTTTCGACGGCGACGGCGTTCTGGCGCACGGTCTCGACCATCCGGGCCGCGGGATATGCCGTCACGCCGTACCACGTGCACGTGCCCACGTTCGGCGACTGGGGATTCGCCCTGGCGCGCCGCGGCGATACCGGACCCACTCCGACGGTGCCGGTCGACGCCCCGCCGCTGCGCTTCCTCAACCAGCGGGTTCTCGATGCTGCCACGGTGTTCTCCGGAGACATCGGGCCTCGTCCGCTCGAACCCTCGACCCTGGATAATCCGCGCATCGTCGAGGACATGCGGCACGGCTACGACTAACCCGGTGCCTGTCTGCCCCTTCGGGCACTCCAGTCGCCGGAGGGAAGGTGTATGTCTTTTGGTCCGCCTACGCGCGACAAATTAGGTTGTCGCGCAACGGTTGTCGCTCGAAGGTGAACAAAAAGAGCGGTCCACCCGAGCCAGGGACGCGTGTGACAGATGTGGCTAGTCCTCGTCGAGCGCCGCCAGCACGTCGTCGGACAGGTCAACGTTGGTCCAGACGTTCTGCACGTCGTCGCTGTCCTCGAGCGCGTCGACGAGCTTGAGTACCTTGCGGGCGCCGTCGACATCGACCGGCACGCTGACCGAAGGCTGGAAGCTGGCCTCGGCCGAGTCGTAGTCGATGCCGGCGTCCTGCAGTGCGGTGCGCACCGCGACCAGGTCGGTCGGCTCGGTAACGACCTCGAAGCTCTCACCCAGGTCGTTGACGTCCTCGGCTCCCGCGTCGAGCACCGCCGTCAGCACGTCGTCCTCACTAAGCCCGTTCTTCTCCAGCGTGACCACGCCTTTGCGAGTGAACAGGTAGGACACCGACCCTGGATCGGCCATGGTGCCGCCGTTGCGGGTCATCGCCACCCGGACCTCGCTGGCGGCGCGGTTGCGGTTGTCGGTCAGACACTCGATCAGCACCGCCACGCCGTTGGGGGCGTAGCCCTCGTAGGTGATCGTCTGCCAGTCGGCGCCGCCGGCTTCCTCGCCGGCGCCACGCTTTCGGGCGCGCTCGATGTTGTCGTTGGGCACCGAGGTCTTCTTGGCCTTCTGGATGGCGTCGTAGAGCGTCGGATTGCCCGCCGGGTCACCACCGCCGGTACGGGCGGCGACCTCGATGTTCTTGATCAGCCGGGCGAACTCCTTGCCACGGCGCGCATCTTTGACGGCCTTCTGGTGCTTGGTGGTGGCCCACTTGGAATGGCCGCTCATCTGTGTCTCTTACCTCTTCTACTCGCAACGTTGGCCAGCCGAGTCTACGCGGACCTCGCTACTCACCAGCGCGTGCCGAGGGCTCGTTGGGCGGAAAGAACCCTGGCACCCATCGCTCGATCAGCTCGGCGTAATTCGCCTCGGCGTCGAGTTGGACTGCGACGCCTAGCAATCCACCGAGGGTACGGAGCAGCATGACGTAGCCCGGCGGGATGGTCAGTTGTCGGGCCATCTTGAACCTGTCGCCGAAGCCCTCGGCCAACGGATCAGCGGTGACCAACGCCGACTTCTGGAACCACTTGCGGGTGAAGTGAAACTCGCCGGACCGCAGCGGGTCGATGTAGGGCCACAGCGGCTGGATGTACTCCACCAGTTGCTCGGCTGAAACGTCGTAATCGTTCGGCATGAACCCGAGCACCTTGAGCAGCCGAAGCACCTCGTCGAACTCTTCGTCACGCGCCCAGCACAGCAGTTCGCCGAACTCTGCGGGAACACCGCCCGGATGCGGGGCGACGGCGCCGAAATCGATCACGCCGAGGCGACCGTCGGGCAGCACCAAAAAGTTGCCCGGATGCGGGTCGGCGTGCACGAGCCCGACCCGCGGGGGCGAGCTGAGGGTGAACTCGATGAGCAATGCGGCCGCGGAATCCCGTTCCTGCTTGGTCCCGTCGGCGATGATCGCCGAAAGGCGCCGACCTTCGATCCACTCCGACACGATGACCTTCGGCGCGCTGGCGACTACGGCCGGCACCACGAACTTCGGGTCGCCGGCGAACGCCTTCGCGAAGGCGCGCTGGTTTTCGGCTTCCTGGCGGTACTCCAATTCCGCGTCGAGGGTGTCGTGGATCTCCGACAGCAGCCGGTCCACGTCGGCGCCGGGAACGACCTGCTTGGCGATCCAGCTGAACCGCTGGATCAGTTTGAGGTCGGCGCGCAGTGCCTCGTCGGCCCCGGGGTATTGGACCTTGACGGCGACCTCGCGGCCGTCGTGCCAGACGCCCCTGTGCACCTGCCCGATGCTCGCCGCGGCGGCCGGAGTGTCGTCGAAAGACTGGAATCGGTCGCGCCATTTGGTGCCGAGTTGGCCGTCGAGCACGCGGTGCACCGTGGCCGCCGGGAGCGGTGGGGCCTCGCTTTGCAGCTTGATCAGCGTCTCGCGAAACGGCTCGGCGAATTTGGGCGGGATCGCGGCCTCCATCACGGACAGCGCTTGGCCGACCTTCATCGCACCGCCCTTGAGCTCGCCGAGCACGTTGAACATCTCATCGGCGGCCTTTTCCAGGAGCTCCGCGTTGACCTCATCCTTGGATTTGCCAGTCATCCGCTTCCCGACGCCGAGCGCGGCGCGCCCGGCCACCCCCGCCGGAAGGCTGGCCAGCTTGGCTGCGCGGCGTATCCCTCCCCGTCTGATGTCCGCCATGGGCCCATCATGCCGGGTGGGTGGGGCGGTGGTTCAGATGCGGCCGGTCACCATATCGACGAACAACCGGTGGATGCGCCGATCGCCGGTCATCTCCGGGTGAAACGCCGTCGCCAGCACCGCGCCCTGCCGCACCGCGACCACATGGTCCGCAGCGCGGGCCAGCACCTGAACGCCGGCACCGACGCGCTCCACCCACGGCGCACGGATGAACACGGCACGCACCGGGTCGTCCAACCCCTGGAACGCGATGTCCCCTTCAAACGAGTCCACCTGGCGCCCAAAAGCGTTGCGCCGCACGGTGATATCGATCCCCCGCAGCGGCAGCGCCTGACGTCCGTTGGCGCCGGCGTCGAGGATCTCGCTGGCCAGCAGGATCATGCCGGCACACGCGCCGTAAGCGGGCAGACCGTCGGCCAGCCGCCGGCGCAACGGCTCCAGCAGGTCAAGCTCGCGCAGCAGGTGACTCATCGCGGTCGACTCCCCACCGGGAATGACCAGCCCGTCCACCGCGTCGAGCTCATTGCGGCGGCGCACCGTCAGCGAATCGGCGCCGGCTTCGCGCAGCGCCGCCAGGTGCTCGCGGGTGTCGCCCTGCAGCGCCAAAACCCCGATCCTGGGCCGCGTCACGGCTGGTAATCACGCTTATAGCGGGTCAGCCCCTCCTGCATCACCGCGGCGACCATCTCGCCGGTCTGGGTGAAGATCTTGCCCTGGCACAGGGCGCGACCGCCGCTGGCCGACGGCGAGGACTGGTCGTAGAGCAACCACTCGTCAGCGCGGAACGCCCGCATGAACCACATCGCGTGATCCAGCGAGGCCACCTGCAGATGCTCACGCACGTCGAGGTGGGTGACCTGTGCGGATCCCAGCAAGGTGAGGTCGCTCATGTAGGCCAGCGCGCAGATATGCAGCACCGGGTCATCCGGCAACGGGTCACGGTGGCGGAACCACACCTGCTGCTGCGCCGCCTTGCCGGGCGAGAGCTGAAGGAGCTCGCGCGGCACGATGCAGACGTCCCACTCCTCGAACTGCTTGAATCCGGCGTCTTGGAACACCTTGATGGAGTTCAGCCCGGGCAGGCCATCGGGCGGTGGGGCGGCCGGCATGCCGTCTTGATGATGGATGCCTTCCTGATCGGTCTGGAAGGACGCACCCATGCTGAAAATGATTTCGCCGTGCTGGATGGCGTTGACCCGCCTGGTGGCAAACGAGCCGCCGTCGCGGGTGCGTTCAACGAGGAAGACCGTGCGCTCGTTGGCATCTCCGGGGCGCAGGAAATACCCGTGCAGCGAGTGCACCTGGTAGCGCGGGTCGACGGTGCGCACCGCCGACACCAGCGACTGACCGGCGACGTGGCCGCCGAAGGTGCGCTGCAGGAAACCCGATTCCGGGCTGAAAACGCTGCCGCGGTAGATGTTGACCTCGAGCTGCTCGAGATCGAGGATCTCTTCGATCGACACCGATAGCCGTCGGCTTACCAGCCGCGCTCGGCCAGGCGATGCGGCTGCGCGATCTCGTCCACGCTGATGCCGACCATCGCCTCGCCGAGCCCGCGTGACACCTTGGCCAGCACATCGGGGTCGTCGTAGAAGGTGGTGGCCTTGACGATCGCGGCGGCGCGGTGTGACGGGGCGCCAGACTTGAAGATGCCCGAACCCACGAACACGCCCTCGGCGCCGAGCTGCATCATCATCGCGGCGTCGGCGGGGGTGGCGATGCCGCCGGCGGTGAACAGCGTGACCGGCAGCTTGCCGGCGCGGGCCACCTCGGCGACGAGTTCGTAGGGCGCCTGCAATTCCTTTGCGGCGACGAACAATTCGTCCTCGGACAGCGACGACAGTCGGCGGATTTCGGCGCCGACGGCCCGCATGTGCGTGGTGGCGTTGGAGATGTCACCGGTGCCGGCTTCGCCCTTGGAGCGGATCATGGCCGCCCCTTCGCTGATGCGCCGCAACGCTTCACCCAGGTTGGTCGCCCCGCACACGAACGGCACGGTGAATTTCCATTTGTCGATGTGGTGGGTGTAGTCGGCGGGGGTGAGTACCTCGGACTCGTCGATGTAGTCCACGCCGAGGCTTTGCAGGATCTGCGCCTCGACGAAATGCCCGATGCGCGCCTTGGCCATCACCGGGATGGTGACCGCGGCGATGATGGCCTCGATCATGTCGGGGTCGCTCATCCGCGCCACCCCGCCGTGGGCGCGGATGTCGGCGGGTACCCGTTCCAACGCCATCACGGCGACGGCGCCGGCGCCCTCGGCGATGCGAGCCTGCTCGGGTGTGACGACGTCCATGATGACGCCGCCTTTGAGCATCTCCGCCATGCCACGCTTGACCCGCGCCGTTCCGGTCTGACCGGAGCCGTTCTGCCCCGCGCTGTCCACTGCTACCCCTTCTTGCTGCCTCGTCGGTCCCCTGGGTGCCAGTCCAGTGTAGTGGTCGGCCAGCAACCGAATTTCCCCCTGAGGGCTGCTTGCCTCACCGGATGGCGGTGTCCACGAGCACTTCGGCGGCCGCTCTGGCGGCCTCGGCCGCCTGCGGGTCATGGTCCAGGTGGGCGCTGAGCCCGCCCCCGTCGTAGAGCAGGTGCAGTTGGCGGCCCAGCAGCTCGGGGTGGGCGGCGCCCGCCTCGCGGGCCAGACCGGTGAGCAACCCGCGAATCTCGCGCCGGTAGTCATCGGCCGCCTGCTGAATTCCACCGCCGTCAGGGGCTTCTGCACTCGCCGTGATGAAGGCGCAGCCACGGAAGCTCGGGTCGGCGAACAGTTCGGTTTGCGCGTCGAAGACCGCCAGCAGGCGTTGACGCGGGTCGCTGTGGCGTTCGACCGCCCGCCGCAGCCCGGCCAACGTTGCCTCGTGACGCGCCTCGAGGTAGGCCCGCACCAGGTTTTCCTTGCTGCCGAAGGTGTTGTACAACGACCCCTTGGCCACCCCGGCGTGCTCGATGACCCGGTCGATCCCGACGGTCTGGACGCCTTCGGCGTAAAACAGTTCGTCAGCGGCCGCCAGCAATCGGTCGCGGGCGGAGGGCTTAACGTCCGGCACTGGTCCCCCTCCCTACTGCGCTTCCAGGACTTCAAGCACAATGACGGGTATTTCCCGTGGGGCGGCCTTGGCGCGGTATTCGGGAAAGTACGGCCAGTACTGCTCCGCGACCGCCCACATCCGGGTCTTCTCCTCGCCGAATACCTCGCGAGCGCGCAGCTGACGCTTCACCGCGCCGTCCTGCACCCAGACGTCAGGGTGAGCAGTCAGGTTGCGGTACCAGGCCGGGTCGGTGGCCGCGCCGGCAGCCGACGCCACCGCGATGTAGTTGGCGCCGTGCGGGATTCGCATCACCGGATTCTTGCGGATCGCGCCGGTGTGACCGCCGATCGTGGTCAAGATGACCACCGGGCGTCCCTCCAGCGTCCCGCCCTCGGCGCCGTCGCTGGCCTCGTAACTTGCCACCTGGTCACGAACGCGGTCGCTGGGGCTGGGCACGTACGTGTCGGTCATGTTCGGTTCCTTTTGTGAGTCGTGGCGTTCAGATGGCGGTGCGGCCGCCGTCGACGGGGATCACCGCGCCGGTGATGTAGCTGGCCTTGTCGGACGCCAGGAACGCGATCACGTCGGCTATTTCGGCCGGCTGGGCGGCGCGCCCCAGCAATGTGGTGGCGCCCAGCCCGGTGATCAGGTCCTCGGAGGCGCCTCCGGTGTAGGCCGGACCGGGCGCGACGGTGTTGACCCGCACGCCGGAGGGGCTGTACTCGGCGGCCCACGCGCGGCTCATCGCGGTCAGCGCGGCTTTCGTCGCGCCGTAGGCGGCGGCGCCGGATAGTCCGATGTGGCCCGCCATGCTGTCGACGCTGACGATGCTGCCGTGGCCCCGCTGCACCATCCCGGGCGCGAGCGCGGCGACCAGCTGATAAGCGCCGCGAACATTGGCGGCGAACAACTCGTCGAACGTGGCGTCGTCCAGTTGGTCACTCGGCCCGAACCAGGAGAACCCGGCGTTGTTGACCAGGACGTCAACGTTGCCGGCGTCGGCGATCAGAGCGGCGACGCCGCCGGGTTGGGCCAGGTCGGCGGCGACGAAACGGGCGCGCCCGCCGCGGTCCTCGATGGCTTTGACCGTCTCAGCACCGCGAACGGCGTCGCGACCGTGCACGATCACCTCATAATCCTGATCGGCGAGCGCGAAGGCGACCGCCCGGCCGATGCCAGAGGTCGCTCCGGTCACCAATGCGGTGCGCTCCCGGCCTTGATAAGTGAGTTGCTCGACCATTGACGACTCCCAGCCTCGGTTTTGATTAGACCTGTCTGTCTACCTAACGGAACATTAGACAGACCGGTCTAATCAATGCAAGGGTCCGGAGTGTGCGCTTGCCCACATCGCGGGGAATGGAGCCGGGAATGAACCGGAATGAAGTCGCGCGCTCACGCATTAGACAGATCTGTCGGCAGATCACTCCACACGAGGGCCCAACCAGCCCGGGATGCCCAAAAGGAGCCCCAGGATGCAGGTTTCCGCCCAGTTCTCCACCTCGCTGGATTCGCCCAGGCACATCGCCATCGCCGAGCAACTCGGCTACGACCGGGCATGGCTACACGACACGCCCCAACAGGGTCCCGACGTCTGGATGGCGCTGGCTTTGGCCGCGCAGCGCACCGAGCGGATCGGTCTCGGCCCGGGCGTGCTTGTCCCTTCGCTGCGCCACCCGATGGTGAACGCCTCCGGCGCCGCGACGCTGTCCGCGATGGCGCCGGGCCGGGTGGCAGTCGCCTTCGGCACCGGCTTCGCCGGCACCCGCGCGATGGGCGGTAAGCCAGTCAGCTGGGAATACCTGGCCGACTACGTTCGCAGCTTCCGCAAGCTGCTGAACGGCGAGACGGTCGAATGGCAAGCGCAGCGCATGCGGATGTTGCACCCGGACGGCCATGCCCCGCACCGGCCGATCGACCTGCCGGTGCTCATCTCGGCCCTCGGCCCCAAGGGCATTGCCACTGCGCTGGATTTGGCGGACGGACTGTTCACCGTCAACGGCGAAACGGGTTTCGCCAAGCAGTTCGACTGGGCCGCACTCGGGGTTCACGGAACGGTGCTGGCTGATGGCGAACGCCTCGACTCGCCCAGAGTGCAGCTGGCCGCCGGGCCCGGCAACGCCCTGGCCTACCATGCGGCGTATGAATTCGGCGGTGACGTCACAGCGCTGCCCGCCGGCCGCCTATGGCTGGATAAAATCAACGAAATCCCGTCCGCTGAACGGCATTTCGCGATTCACGACCAGCACCTGGTCGCTCTCAACGACGTCGATCGGGCGGTCTGGGCGGCCGGTGGCTGGAAAGCGGTCCCGACGACCACGCTGACCGGCACGGCCGCCGAACTGGATCAGCGCCTGCGCGCGTTCGCCGCCGACGGCATCACCGAGGTGATCTACCAGCCGACCGGGCCCGACATCGCCGGAGAATTGGCGCGATTCATCGAGGTCGCCAAACCCGTCCGGAGCTGAGCCCTGGCCGCGCACTCAGCGGATGGATTCCAGCTGCGGCGGCCGGCCCGACGTGTGACCCTGCGCCAGCGGGTTGGCTCCTTGGTTCAGTGAGGGCAGCAACTCGCCGAGTTGCAGCGGATACACCTGCTCGCCGGCCGCGACCAGTTCGGCGATGTCGTTCGCGTCGCACCATCGGTGGCCGTGGATGTAGCGGCGTTCCAGCGCGGTGCGCCCCGTCGCCGACGGCTCAAACCGTTGCGTGCGGTGCACCAGGTAAAACTCCTCGCTGTCGATCAGCGAGCCGTTGAACTCGAAGACCTCGTCACGCCGCCAGATTGGTCCCGCCATGTCGGCCGCGGTGACCTGCAGACCGGTTTCTTCGGCCAACTCCCGCGCGGCGGCCTCGGCCAACCGCTCGCCGGGCTGCACTTCCCCGCCGACGGTAAACCACCAGCGCGGCGCCGAGCCATCGGTGATGGCTGGATCGGACCCGCACAGCAACAGCACCGCGCCGGTCTGGTCCAGCAGCACCACCCGCGCCGACGTGCGGTGGTTGAGCACGCCGTGATCGCTGTGCGCTTGGGCGTGCGGTCGTTCGACGATCTCGAAATAGCTTGGTAGCGCAGCCGTTCCGCCGAGCCGAAAGGCGCGCACCATGGGCCGCGCGGCCAACGCGAGGGTGTCCCGGACGGCGTCGTTGTGGAATCGGCGGGCCAGCAGCACCCGGGCTTCGGCGTCGGCCAGCTCGGCGATCAAGCCCGCCGGCAGCGACACCGGATCGACCACCGCCAGCGCGGTCGACAGCTCGTTTTCCGCGTTCTCGCGCGCCCGCCGCGGCGCGCTTTCCGCCTTGTCAGCCAGCGCGGCCAGCCGCTTGCCCTCGGCGGTGCCGCCATAGGCGTCGATCGCGACCGCGCGTGCCACCACCGCGCGGCGGGCCAACGCGGCATCCAGCGCCTGCCAGGACAGGTCGTAGCGGACGTTGAGCCGGTCCAGCCGGTGAGCGGTGTGGTACGCCCAGGAGCCGAGGACGGCGAGGATCAGGACCAGCAGCAAGACCGCGGCAACAACCAGCCGCGTCATCAGCTCGCCACCTGGACCTTGGCGCCGGACGCGGCGACCGTCTCGTAGACCCGCATGATCTGGCTGGCCACCATCGACCAGTCATAGCGTCCGACGACGCCGGAGGCCGCAGCCGCATAGCGTTCCCGCAGCGCGTCGTCGCCTAGCACCTCGATCAGCGCGTCGGCCAGTGCGTCGGCTTGTAATTCTGGGGCCCCGACTGGCACCAGCCGACCGGCTTCGCCGTCGCGCAGCACGCGACGAAAGGCGTCCAGGTCGCTGGCCACCACCGGGGTGCCGGCGGCCATCGCCTCGACCAAGACGATGCCGAAACTCTCGCCGCCGGTGTTGGGCGCACAGTAGACATCCGCGCTGCGCATCGCCGAGGCCTTGGCGGCGTCGTCGACCAGACCGAGAAAGCGGATGTTTTCCACCAATTCGCCTGCCTGACTGCGCAATTGGTCCTGGTCGCCGCGGCCGACGACTAGCAGCTGCACATCGGCGAAGCGCTCCACCACTTTCGGCAGCGCATCGAGCAACACCGCCATGCCCTTGCGCGGCTCGTCGTAGCGGCCCAGGAACAGCACCGTCTTGCCGGGCCGCGGATACCCGTCCAGCAGCGGCGCCGACGCCAACGCATTGACGTCGACGCCGTTGGGGATCTCGACCGCGTCGGTCCCCAGCGCCTCCATCTGCCAGCGCCGGGCCACGTCGGACACCGCGATGCGGCCGATGATCTTCTCGTGCCAAGGCCGCAGCAGACCCCCAAACACCGTCAGGGTCAGCGACTTGGTGGTGGAGGTGTGAAACGTCGCCACGATGGGGCCCTCGGCCACCCGCAGGGCCCACATCGACAGGCTGGGCGCGTTCGGTTCGTGCAGGTGCAGTACGTCAAAGTCGCCGTCGGTCAGCCAGCGCCTCACCCTGCCGTGCACCGCCGGGCTGATTTGCAGCCGCGACACCGAACCGTTGTAGGGAATCGGGATGGCCTTGCCGGCCGAGACCACGAACTCGGGCAGCGCGGTGTCAGGTGAGGCCGGCGCCAGCACACTGACCTGATGCCCGCGGGCCAGCAGCACCTTGGCCAGTTGCAGCACGTGGGACTGCACCCCGCCCGGCACGTCCAGCGAGTACGGACAGACCATCCCGATCCGCATCAGGATTCCCTCAACCGGGCCTGTCGGGCCTCGGACAGATCGGCCAGCCACTGCGGCTGCAACATATGCCAGTCAGCCGGATGGGCGGCAATGTTCGTCGCGAACTGATCGGCCAGCGCCTGGGTGATGACGCCGACGTCGCCGCTGCTGCAGTCCAGCGGCCGGTGCACCTGGACCGGGCAGCCGTCGTTCTCGTACCAGGAGTGCGCCGGACACAGCGCCGCCCCGGTGGCGATCGCGAGCTTCGCCGGCCCCGCCGGCATCCGAGTGGGCTCGCCGAAGAAGTCGACCTCGACACCGGTGCGGGTGAGGTCACGCTCGGCCATCAGGCACACCACCCCGCCGTCTCGCAGCCGTTCGCAGAGGACTTCGAAGGCCGGTCGGTCGCCGCCAGACAGCGGCAGCACCTCGAACCCGAGGCCCTCTCGGTAGTCGATGAACCGCTTGTACAGCGACTCGGGCTGCAGGCGCTCCGCCACGGTGGTGAAAGTGCCGCGCGTCTGCGCCAGCCACAACCCGGCCATGTCCCAGTTGCCGCTATGCGGCAATGCCAGGACAGCACCCCGGCCGGCGGCGATCGCTGCGTCGATGTTGTCGGCGCCTTGAAAGGTCTTGTCGAGTTCGAGGGCCAGCGCGCGGTGGTCCATCGTCGGCAGCCGGAACGCCTCACGCCAGTAGCGGCCGTAGGACTGCAGGGAGGCGCGCATCAGCGCGTCCGGAACGTCGTCGGGCCGCGCACCGATGACGCGGGCCAGGTTTTTGCGCAGCTGTTCCGGGCCGCCGCGGCGTGCGGCGTAGCGGGCTCCGGTGTCGAAGGTCCTGCGGGCGGCGAACTCCGGCATCGCCCGCACGGCCATCCAACCGGCCGCGTACGCCCAGTCAGTCGCCCTGCTGGTCACGATGTGGCGCGGGGCGCCGACCACGGAGGTCACGGCGCGGCCATTCGATCCGCAGCGCCGGGCGAGGTCCGGACCGCATGCAATCGCTGGCCGCAGGTGATCACGCTGGCCACCGCGAGCAACCACATCGCCACGGGAAGCGCCGGCGGCCAGGCGACAAACGGGAAGTCGGAGACGCCGGCGCCGGTCAGCACGATGATCAGCCGTTCCGGCCGCTCGATGATGCCTCCGTCGCCGCGCAGTCCGCTGGCTTCGGCCCGGGCCTTGATGTAGGAGATCACCTGCGACGTCACCAGACAGATCAACGTCGCCACGACGAGCAGTCTGTCGTGCATGTGGAACGCGATCCACCACAGCAACCCGCAGAACACCGCGCCGTCGCTGATGCGGTCACAGGTCGCGTCCAGCACCGCGCCAAATCTGGTGCCGCCGCCGCGTTCTCGCGCCATAGCCCCGTCGAGCATGTCGAACACGGCGAAGAACCAGACCACACACGCACCGGCAAACAGCTTGCCCATCGGGAACAGCGTCAGCGCTCCCGCCACCGACGCGACGGTGCCCACGATCGTGACGCCATCTGGGGTGAGGCCGATCCGCAACGCCGCCCTCGCGGTCGGCTCGGTGAGCCTCGCGAACGCCGCCCGAGACAGGAACGGCATTTTGCTCATTGGTCTTTGGCCCACGCCGTCGCCAGCAGCTGGCGGGTGTCGCGCAGCAACTGCGGAATCACCTTCGAGCCGCCGACGATGGTGATGAAGTTCGCGTCGCCTCCCCACCGCGGCACCACGTGCACGTGTAGGTGTTCGGCCAGCGACCCGCCCGCCGACGTCCCCAGGTTCAAGCCGACGTTGAATCCATGCGGCCGGGACACGCTTTTGATGACGCGAATCGCCTTCTGAATGAACGCCATTAGCTCCGCGCTCTCGGGCTCGGAAAGGTCCTCGAGCTCGGAAACCCGCCGGTAGGGCACCACCATCAGGTGCCCGGGGTTATACGGGTAGAGGTTGAGCACGGCGTAGACGAGTTCGCCGCGGGCGACCACGAGACCTTCCTCGTCGGGGAGGCGCGGGATGTCGGTGAACGGCTGGTCGGTTTTGCCGTTGTCCTGTTTCAGCGGACCTTCCGTCAAGTAGGTCATCCGGTACGGGGTCCACAACCGCTGCAGGTGGTCGCGCTCCCCCACGCCTCGGTCGAGGATGGCATCACTATTGTCAGCGTCACTCACTGCTCGGCCACCTTCACCAGTTCGGCTGTGGGAGCAGCATTTTCGCGGTCAGAAATCCACTGCACGATGGTCTGCACCGCGCTGTCCCGCGGCACCCCGTTGAGCTGCGTGCGGTCACCGAAGCGGAAGCTCACCGCCTGGGCTTCCACGTCGCGGTCGCCGGCCAGCAACATGAACGGCACCTTCTGGCTGGTGTGGTGGACGATCTTCTTGGCCATCCGATCGTCACTGGCGTCCACCTCGACCCTTATGCCACGTGACTTCAGTTGCGCAGCAACATCTTTTAGATAGGCGGCGTGCTCATCGGCGACCGGGATGCCGACCACCTGAACGGGAGCCAGCCAGGCCGGGAACGCGCCCGCGTAGTGCTCGGTGAGCACGCCGAAGAACCGCTCGATCGACCCGAACAGCGCCCGGTGGATCAATACCGGCCGCTGTCGCGATCCGTCGCTGGCGGTGTACTCCAGGTCGAACCGGTCCGGCATGTTGAAGTCCAGCTGGATGGTCGACATCTGCCAGTTGCGGCCCAGCGCGTCCTTGACCTGCACCGAGACCTTGGGTCCGTAGAACGCCGCGCCGCCCGGGTCGGGAACCAGAGTGAGGCCGGAGGCCTCGCCGACCTCACGCAGCACCTGGGTGGCCTCGTCCCATACCTCGTCGGAGCCGACGTATTTCTCCGGATCCTTGGTGGACAGCTCCAGGTAAAACTCGTTGAGGCCGTAGTCGGCGAGCAAGTCGAGCACGAAACGCAGCAGCGAGGCCAGCTCGTTGCGCATCTGTTCGCGCGTGCAGTAGATGTGCGCGTCGTCCTGCGTCATGCCGCGCACCCGGGTAAGGCCGTGGATGACGCCGGACTTCTCGTAACGGTAGACGCTGCCGAACTCGAAGAGCCGCAACGGAAGTTCGCGATAGGAGCGGCCGCGCGACCGGTAGATCAGGTGGTGCATCGGGCAGTTCATCGGCTTGAGGTAGTAGTCCTGCCCAGGCTTGCGTACGGTGCCGTCCTCGTTGTACTCCGCGTCGATGTGCATCGGCGGGAACATGCCCTCGGCGTACCACTCGAGGTGGCCCGACGTGATGTAGAGCTGCTCCTTGGTGATGTGCGGGGTGTTGACGAACTCGTAGCCCGCCTCGATGTGCTTGCGGCGCGAATAGTCCTCGAGCTCGGCGCGCACGATCCCGCCCTTGGGGTGGAAAACCGCTAGGCCGGAACCGATTTCGTCGGGGAAGCTGAACAGGTCGAGTTCCACCCCCAATTTGCGGTGGTCGCGGCGCTGCGCTTCTTCGAGTAGCTCCAGGTGCTTGTCGAGCGCCTCCTGCGACTCCCACGCGGTGCCGTAGATGCGTTGCAGGCTGGCGTTCTTCTGATCGCCGCGCCAGTACGCGGCCGAGCTGCGGGTCAGCTTGAATGCCGGGATGTGCTTGGTGGTGGGGATGTGCGGTCCGCGGCACAGGTCGCCCCAAACCCGTTCGCGGGTGCGGGGATTGAGGTTGTCATACGCGGTGAGCTCGTCGCCCCCAACCTCCATGACATCAGGATCGCCCGATTTGTCGTCGACGAGTTCGAGCTTGTAAGGCTCATTGGCCAGCTCCTCGCGGGCCTGCTCCTTGGACTCGTAGATCCGCCGGTCGAACAACTGCCCGTCCTTGACGATCTGGCGCATCTTCTTTTCCAGCGCCGTCAAATCCTCCGGCGTGAACGGCTCGGCCACGTCGAAGTCGTAGTAGAAGCCGTCGACGATGGGCGGCCCGATCCCGAGTTTGGCGTGCGGAAACAGATCCTGTACGGCCTGGGCTAAAACGTGCGCGGCCGAGTGCCGGATGACACTGCGACCGTCATCGGTGTTGGCCGCTACCGGCATGACCTCGGCGTCGGACTCGGGAACCCAACTCAAGTCGCGCAGTTTTCCGTCGGCATCGCGCACCACCACGATCGCATCGGGCGTGCCCCGCCTCGGCAGGCCCGCCTCCCCGACCGCCGACGCCGCGGCGGTCCCGGCAGGAACCCGGATCGGGGCTGCCAGGTCGGGGGGTGCGGGGGCGCTCATCGGGTTGGGTCTCCAGGGGTTTGTTGTGCGTGACTGACCGTTGCAATGCTATCGGGGGGCATCCCTCAGGGCTGGCCAGGCTTGAGCCGTACAAACAACGCGTCGGCTTCGGCCAGCAGGGTGTCGCCATCGCTTAACCGGCCCGACACGAAAATCTTGCGACCGTCCACGGTGTCGACGCCCGCGTCGAACTGCAACTCTTTCTCGACCGGCACGATGTGGCGGTAATCGATCTTCAGGTAGGCGGTGCGCTGGCGACGGCTGCCGGTGAGCAGCACCGTCGTCAAGCCGAGCACAGTGTCGAACAGCATCCCGAGCGACCCGCCGTGCACGGCGCCGTTGCGGCCCAGATGAAATCGAGCGAATCGCGCCCAGCCATGGACACGATCGTCCTCGGTTCTATGGACGCCCATCGGGATGGTCAGAATGTTGCCGCGCATCGGCAGGTCCATCCGTCGCCCCGACGGCGACTCCCACTCGTCGGCGTCGAACGGGCTCAGTAATTCCGACACCTTCGCCAACATGTCGGCCGCCTGCGTGATCACCTCGTCGGGCGCGTCGACGGCGCGGGCGTGATCCTGCAGATTGCGCACCGCGTCGACGAAACGGCCGTAGTCCGGCCCGCCCTTCGTCGTCGGTTCGGGCGGGTTGAACCCGCCGCCAGGATGTCCTGCCACCAGAACACCGTATTCGCTGCCCCGACGACCGGGAGTATCAGCCGTGCTGGCCGTCCGCGCCGCCGCCGGGTGGATGGTTGGCCGGCAACCCGACGGCGGCGCCGGAGGGGCGCCAGCCGCACCCGCCGGATCCGTCGCAGCCGTCGCCAGCGCGTCCGGCGTCGCGAACACGAACGACGTTCGCGTGCCGTCTCCCAGACTCTTAAGACCCTTGCGACCGGAGGGGTCGCGCCTAGTCGAAGTCTGGGTCCGCCGGTTGGGGCACAGCTATAGGGACAATTCCCTAATTTGTCGCAACGTCAGCGCGCTCCCGCGGCCGCCAGCGTCTCGAATTCCTCGTCGCTGAGCGTGATTTCGGCCGCGGCGACGTTCTCCTCGAGGTGCGCCACCTTGGACGTGCCCGGGATCGGCAACATCACTGGCGAGCGTTTCAGCAACCACGCCAAAGCCAATTGCCCCGCCGACGCGTCGTGGTCGGCGGCGATGCGTTGCAGCGGGCTGTCCGGGGCGCTGAGTGGCCCGCCGCCCAGCGGGAACCACGGGATGAAGCCGACGCCCTGGTCGGTCGCATAGTCCAGCAACGGTTCCGACTTACGCGCCGACAAGTTGTACATGTTCTGCACCGACACGATCTCGGTGATCTCCTGCGCCGCCTTGAGCTGATCGACGCCGATCTCGGACAGGCCGATGTGGCGGATCTTGCCTTCGTTCTTCAACGTCAGCAGCTCGCCGACCTGGTCGGCCAGCGGAAAGTTCGGGTCGATGCGGTGCAGCTGGAACAGGTCGATGGTCTCGACGCCCAGGCGCCGCAGGCTCATCTCGAGTTCCTGGCGCAGGTAGCTCGGATTGCCCAGCGGGATCCAGACGTCCGGACCGGTCCGCAATAGACCCGCCTTCGTCGCGATCACCAGCCCGTCATAGGGGTACAGCGCCTCACGGATGATGTCCTCGGAGATGTAGGGGCCGTAGGAGTCCGCGGTGTCGATGAAGTTCACGCCCAACTCGACGGCGCGCCGCAACACCCGCACGCATTCGTCTCGGTCGTCGGGCGGCCCCCACACCCCTTTGCCGGTCAGGCGCATCGCGCCGAAGCCGAGTCGGTTGACGGTCAGGTCTCCGCCGAGTGTGAAGGTTCCAGATGCGGAAGCGAGAGTCTGTGTGGTCACTTCTAAGACCGTACGCCGCAAAATTGTCCGCGCACCTTGGCGTGGCAGGCTGGCGTGGCAAGCTGGCTGAGTGGACCTACAAGCGCTCGAGGAACTGCCGCTGACCTACTCGGAGGTAGGCGCCACCGCCTCCGGCGAGCTGCCCGACGGATATCAGCACCTCTCGACGTCGGCCCAAATCGGCACGGGGCGAGAACGTTTCGAGCAGGCGGCCGACGCGGTCATGCGCTGGGGTATGCAGCGCGGGTCCGGGCTGCGGGTGCAGGCCAGCTCCGAAATCGTCGAAGTCTCCACCGTGGTGCTGGTCACCATGATGGGTTTCCTGCGAGCACCGTGCCGCGTCGTCTACGTCCTCGACGAACCTGATATCCGCGGGTTCGCCTACGGCACCTTGCCGGGCCATCCGGAGTCCGGCGAAGAACGGTTCGCCGTCCGCTACGACCCGAACACCTTGGCGGTGATCGCGGAGGTGACCGCGTTCTCCCGGCCGGGCGCCTGGTGGAGTAAGGCCGGCGGACCGTTCGTCGTGATGGCGCAACGCGTCATCGCCAGGCGCTATCTGCGCGCGGTGTGAGTTAGCGCCAAGCGGAGAGCAACTTTTCCGCGCCCGAGCACATCTGCTCGATGACCTCGCCCACCGACGCGTCGTCGCTGATCATCCCGACTGCCTCACCGGCGGTGACGGGGGCGACCCGGCGGTCGTCCGCAGCGATCGAGGCCGCCAGCTCGTCGTGGGCCGGTCGGTCGGCGGCGAGCGCGTCCTCCTTGCCAGTCCAGCGCTCAAGGAAGTCGTTGCCCAGCACCCGCGACGGGAAGTGCGCGGGCCAGGGGCGGTCTTGGGCGACGTCGAAGACCCGGGTGACCTTGGTGTCGGTCGCGCGGGCCGCGATCAGAGCCCGTCGGCTGCCGTCGCCGGTCAGCGCTTCCGGGCACGCCGCCAGCCGGGTGCCCACCCATGCTCCACTGGCGCCCGCGGCCAGCACTGCGGCCAGGCTTCGCGCCGAGGCGATTCCTCCACCGGCGAGCACCGGCACAGAAACGGCATCCAGCACGGTGTCCAGCAAGGGCAACGTCCCGAGTTTCACCTCACCGTGTCCGCCGCCCTCGGCCCCCCTCGCAACCAGGATGTCGACGCCCGCGTCCACCGCCCGTCGGGCCCCACCGCTGTCGTATACCTGTGTGGCGGTCAGGATTCCGGCCTCATGAGCCTTGCTCACCCAGGACCAGTCGGTGGAGAAACTCACTGATAACAGGGCGGGCTCGGCGGCTAGGGCATCTTGCAGCAGCCCCGCCTCGTTGCGCATCACCCAGTCGACCAAGCCGACCCCGAACATCCCACGCACTTGCCGCAGCTCGGTTTGGAGCAATTCCCGGGTCGCGACACTGCCCATGCCGACCATGCCCAAGCCTCCGGCAGCGGTGACCGCGGCGGCCAGCCGCCCGCCAGCCACTCCTCCCATCGGCGCGTTCACGATCGGAACCCGCAGGCCGAAATTCGTTGACCAAGGCGTGGCGAGCGCCATTAGTGCGCGGCGCCGGGCTGCGATTTCAGCACGGTCAGCATGATTACCGAGTCCTCCACCGCGTGCAGGGCGTGCCGCTCGTGCGGGATGGCGACGTAGTCGCCGGTCTTGCCGTCCCAGGTGTCGGCGCCGGCGCTAACGCGGACGTGACCCTGCAGCACCTGCAGCGTCGCCTCGCCCGGGCTGTCATGTTCGGACAAGTCATGTCCGGCCAGCAAGGCCAGCACGGTCTGGCGTAGTTCGTGAGTGTGGCCGCCGTGAATGGTGTCCGCGGCGCGCCCGCTGTGCGACTGCCGGGCCTCGGCCAACTTCTCAGCGGTCAGGCTGGTGAGCGAAATGGATTCCATCGACGGTTCCTTTGATCTCGGGGTCAGCCGGCAAGTAGCAGTATCCCCGCCACCACCAAGGCGATCGCCTTGACCGCCTCCAAACCGATGTATGCGTAGTGAGCGCGAGAGCGGGGCGCGTCACGCCCGGCGAGAACCTGGTCGGAGCGCTGGGTCAACCGAGGCCGCACCGCGATCAGCTGAACCGCCAGTGCGGTGAGGGCGACGCCATACGCCGCGGTGATCCGCACTGGCGTCGGGCCGGCCACCACGATCGCCAGGACGACGAGTGCGAACCCGACTTCGACGGTGTTCAGCGCGCGATAGACCAGACGGCCGATGCCCAGCCCAATCTGCAGAGTCACGTTGGGCGCGCGGAATTTCAGCGGCGCTTCCAGGAAGGAGATGGCCAGCACCATGCCCAGCCAGACGAAGGTCAGGGCCGCGGCGATTGCCGGCCCGGTGTTCACGCGATGGATCCTTTGGCAGCCGCCGCCACGCCGATGTGGGTCAGGCACAGGTCCGGTTGGTCGAATGGCTCGAGCCGGTCGATGGTGGCGGGCGAACCCCAGGCTTCCATGGCACCCTGCATGAGCCCGAGGTGTACCGGACACACGACGTCCGTCTGGCTTTCGGCGAGTTCCAGGAAAGGGCAGTGCCGCAGGCCTATCTGCACGTGCTCCCCGTCGCCGTGCCGGCGCTCGGGCGCGAATCCGAGCTCATCGAGCATCTCGACCAGGCGGTCGACCGCGTCCTCGGCGCTGCTAGCACCCTCCGGCGGCGGTTCCATCGCGCGCCCCCACGCCCGCCCCGCGGCCCGCGCCATGTCGCCCGAATGCCGTTCGGTGGCAATCGCCGTCCCGAGGATCTCGGCAAGCAGCCGGTACTGTCGCGTTCCGCCGCGATCCATCTGCCGGACGGCCTGGACCATCAGCGGCGGCCGCCCGGGCCCTTTGCGGCCGGGCGCGACCTGCTCCACCTGGCCGTCGCGGACAAGCACGTCGAGGTGGAAACGGACGGTGTTGGGGTGCACGCCCAGGGCGTCGGCGATCGCCAAGATGCTCATCGGGTCCGCCGATGCCCGCAGCAGCCGCAGCACGTCACGGCGGCGCCCGGCGGATTCTCCGGTCGGGATGATCGCGCTCACGCTCCTCGGCATTGTCGGCTTTGGCGGCCCAGTCCGGCGATCCCAACGCTCGTGCCGACGCGCCAGGGTTTAGTAGACCACCTCATTATCGGCTATGAGCAGCGCGAGCGCGTTATAAAGGCCCGCTGACGTTAACACAAGTCCACTTGTGCAATTTCGTAAACGGGATAAAACAGCAGCTAGACGAACCGCTGCTGGCGCATTCGTTGCGCGCGATCGAGGCTTTCGTCGATCAGGCGATCGACGGCGCCGAAGTAGGTCGCCGACGGCGCCTTCCCGGCCAGCTCGGCGATGGCGCGTTGCTCGCCGAAAACGTCGGTGCGACAGAGGTTTTCGGCCATCGCGTCCGGGTGTACCTGCAGCCCGGCCAGCAATTCGCCGCACTGCGAACCCGCGACGACGGTCCGCCGGGCCAGTATCCGCAGGGTGTCCCATTCGGCATGCCATGCGCCGTCCGGGCGTTCGTCGTTGGCCAGCGCCGCGGCGGTGTGCAGGGTCGCCGCCAGTTGCGGAGCGGACATGGCGGCGCGTCGGAGCAAAATAGACAGCACGGGGTTGTGTTTATGCGGCATCGAGGAGGATCCGCCGCGCTTCGTGGTGGCGGGCTCACTGAGTTCGGCGATCTCTGGGCGGGCCAGGGTGACGACGTCCGACGCGATCCGGCCCCAAGAGTCTGTACACCTGACGAAGGCGTCCGCGACAGCGGTGACCGGTGTCCGCGTGGTGTGCCACGGCGCCCGAGTGCTCAATCCCAGAGCGGTTGCGGCGCTTCGGATGACGTCGTCAGAAATCTCCGCCGTATCCGGCGCGCCGGTCAGTGTCGCCAACTCCATGATGGCCGATTGCGTTCCTACCGCCCCGCCGATCTGGACCGGAGTCTCGAGCGCGTCGACCCCCTCGTAAGCGTCGACGACGCCGTTCAGCCAGCCGGCTGCCTTGGCGCCGAAGGTGGTGGGTGCCGCGTGCTGACTGAGGGTACGCGCCACCATGGGTGTGGCCCGGTGCGTCGCCGCGAGCGCCGACAGCGTTGAAATCTGTTCGGAGAGCTGCGCTGTGAGCCGGTCTACGACGGCGCGCACGCCCAGCATCAAGCTGGTGTCCACGACGTCCTGGCTGGTCAGTCCGCGATGGATCCACGGGGCGACCGCCGGGGCGCTGCGCTCACGCAGCTGCGCGACCAACCCGATGATCGGGTTGCCGCCGTCCTCGGCGGTCAGTGCGAGCAACTCGCAATCGTGCTCACCCACCACCTGCTCCAGGTCGACGCCGGCACAATCGGCGGGTGCCAGGCCTGCCGCGGACAGGACTTGCAACCATACCGACTCCACCGCAACCATCGACCGCAGCAGCGTTCGATCGGTCATGTACTCTCCGGCGCGGTGGTCGCCGGGCCACAACAGATTGGTCATAGCTGGTCCCGGTACGTCAAAAACACGGTCTCGTGCGGCCCCTGCAGGTGAATGTCGAAGCGATAACCTGGCCGCCCCGAGGCATTTTCGGCGGCGCACAGCAAGGTGGCCCGCCGCTCGGGGTCGACGCAGGCCAGCAGTGGATCGGCGTCCAGGTCACCGTCGGGCAGGTAGGCGCGGGTGAACAGCCGGTTCAGCAGACCTCGCGCGAATACGGCGATCGCGAAAAATGGCGCGTTTCCCCGGACCGCCACACCAGGTGTCACCGTGGTGAAGCCATACCGCCCCTCCGCATCTGTCGCCACTCGGCCGAACCCGGTGAAACCGGTCGAGCGGTCGCGCCGCAACGCACCGGCCGCGCGCGGGATGGCACCGGCACCGTCGAGTTGCCAGAGTTCGAGCAGCGCGTCGGGGACACCGTCGCCGGCGCCGTCGTACACCGTGCCGTGCAACCGCACGGCGTCCGCGCCGAACTCGCTTACCAAATCGCCGCCCCCGGGATACGGCAACGCGAGGCCGAAGAAGGGACCCACGGTTTGCCCTGGCGTGCAGGCCAATTCGGTCATGGTTCGGTCCAGGTTCGGCCTGGCCCGAACAGCACGATGTCCCACCGGTAGCCGGTCGCGTACTCCGGCTCGGTCAGGCCGTGGTCGTAACGCGCCATCAGCCGTTGGCGCGCGGCGGGATCGAGGATCGACTGAAGAATGGGATCCAGATCGATCAACGGGTCGTTCGGAAAGTACATCTGGGTGACCAGCCGTTGCGTGAAAGCGGTTCCGAAGACCGAGAAGTGGATGTGCGCCGGGCGCCACGCGTTGCGATGGTTGCGCCACGGATAGGGCCCTGGCCTGATCGTCAGAAAGCGGTACGTTCCGTCCGGCCCGGTTAGGCAGCGGCCAGCGCCGGTGAAGTTCGGGTCGAGCGGAGCCGGGTGCTGGTCGAGCTGGTGGCGGTAGCGGCCGCCGGCGTTGGCCTGCCAGATCTCGATCAGCTGGGCCGCCACCGGCCGGCCGAATTCGTCGAGAACCCGCCCGGTCACGATGATGCGTTCCCCGATCGGCTCGCCCGAATGCCCGGCCGTCAGGTCGGCGTCGAACGGGTCCACGTCCTGGTGGCCGAAGCACGGCGCCCAGCGTTCGATCTCCTCGGGATCGACGCTCGTCAGCGGGTTTTTCGGATGGCGCAGGGCGCTGCTGCGGTAGGGCGGGTAATCCAGCCGCGGCTGCACTTCCCGCCGGACGCCGCCACTCGTGCGCTGGTATTCGGCTGCCACCGCGGCGATCTCCCCCGTGATGTCACCCTGCGACGCGACGCGCTCCGGTGCGGCCCTCACGAATCGTGACGGTACCCCCTGCCCGCTTGCACACTCGGGATAACGCGGTAGCTTCGGCGCTGTGATTACCGGGGCCTTCCTCGCCGAATCGGCGTCGGTGGTGAATAACAAACTCAGCGTGGCAGGCGGCGTGCTGTCCGGATTCGAGGTCGGGCCGGACCGGCAGGTCAAGTTCAAGCTGGTGCTGCTCACTCAGAGCGAGACCGATAGTCCGGTCCGCGAGGTGGACGTCGAGATCATGCCGCCGACCGACGCCGAGCCGCTGATCATCGAGTACGAGCTGCCCGACGCGGCGGCCGGGGGCGAAATCGGATTCGCCTTTTTCGACGTCGAGGTGCGGCTGCCCACCGACGGCCGTTGGGTGTTCGTGGTCACCTGCGGTGCCGGAGTGACGTCGCTTCCGCTGAACGTGACCAGCTGAGGCGGATTACACAAATTCTATTGGTCAGAGGAGCATTCTGTATAGCAGAATGTAGCCGTGGTTGCGGCGACAGAGCTCTTCCAGAATGTCCGGCGCGGAATGATCCCTGCGCATATCTATAACGACGACGAGCTGTTCGCCCGCGAGAAGGAGCGCCTGTTCAGCCGGACGTGGATGTTCGTGGGCCATGAATCGGAGATTCCGCAAGACGGCGACTACATCGTGCGACGGGTGCTCGACGATTCATTCATCATCACTCGCGATTCGAATGGCGATGTACGTGCCTTGTTTAATATGTGCCTGCACCGCGGAATGCAAGTGTGCCGCGCGGAAATGGGCAACGCCTCGAACTTCCGCTGCCCCTACCACGGCTGGTCGTACCGCAACGACGGCCAACTCACCGGCCTGCCGTTCCACCGCGAAGCCTACGGCGGCGACGAGGGATTCCCGAAGGACAACCAAACCCTCTTGTCCGCACCAAAATTCGCCAGCTACAACGGTCTGCTGTTCGTCAACATGGACCCGAACGCCGAGCCGCTGGAGGATTTCCTCGGTGACTTCACGTTCTATCTGGACTACTACACCAAACAGAGCACGCAGGGCCTGGAACTGCGCGGACCGCAGCGCTGGCGCATCAAGGCAAACTGGAAGATCGGCGCCGAGAATTTCGCGGGCGACATGTACCACACCCCGCACACCCACGCGTCGATCGTCGACATCGGACTGTTCCGCGAGCCAAAGGCCCAGAAGCGCAAGGACGGTGCCACCTACTGGGCGCACCGCGGGGGCGGGACGACTTACAAGCTTCCGCCTGGCGGCTTCGAGGAAAGGATGCGCTACGTCGGCTACCCCGACGAGATGATTGCCCGGATCAAAGACGTCTGGACACCACGCCAACAGCGGATGGTCGGCGAGGACGGGTTCATGATCTCGGCCGCCACCTGCTTTCCGAATCTGAGCTTCGTGCACAACTGGCCCAAGGTGCGTGAGTGCAGCGAACATCAGGCCGAAGTCCTGCCGTTCATCTCGATTCGCCTCTGGCAGCCGATCAGTGCGAACGAAACCGAGGTGTGTTCCTGGTTCGCAGTTGACTCGGCCGCACCCGAGCAGTTCAAGAAAGACTCGTACAAGGCCTATTTGATGTGCTTCGGGTCGACCGGCATGTTCGAACAAGACGATGTGGAGAACTGGGTGTCGTTGACCACCACCGCCGGCGGTTCGATGGCACGACGGCTGCTACTGAACAGTCGGATGGGCCTGCTCGCCGACGACCGCCCGGTCATCGAGGCGTTACCGCCCGAGTCCTTCCACGGCCCGGGACGCGCGCAGGTCGGCTACAACGAGCACAACCAGCGCGAGCTGCTCAAGCTGTGGGCGGAGTACCTGTCATGAGAAAAGCGTTGCCGTCCTTGCCTTTTAATGACACTCGCCACTTGGAGGCGCATCAGTTCCTGGTCGACGAGGCCTATCTGTTGGACGCCCAGCAGTACGAACCGTGGCTGGAGACGTTGACCGACGACATCCGCTACGTCATGCCCGTGCGCGTCACCACCGCACGCGGCACCGGCTTCGACACTGGGCCGGGAAGGGGCCCGGGCATGGCCCACTTCGACGAAGACAAGTACTCGCTGCGCCAGCGGGTCGCGCGCTTCGCCACCGAACACGCCTGGACCGAGGACCCGCCCTCGCGGCTGCGGCATTTCGTCACCAACGTGCGCACCTTCGCCACCGAGGACGACGCGCATCTGGAAGTCGAATCGGCCGAGTTGCTGTTCCGCAGCCGCGGCGATGTCCACGAGAGTGCCTTGGTGTCCTGCGGCCGTGTGGACGTGCTGCGTCGATGCGGCGATTCCTGGAAGTTGGCCCACCGCAAGATCATTGCCGACGAGGCGGTGTTGCGTATGCAGAACTTGGCGGTGTTCTTATGAGCCCCGAGCTGGAAGGGCTGCTGCAGGGCGCGGTGGGCGAACCCCTTACCGTGGCAAACGAATTCGCCGAAGTACAGGTGCGCCGGGTGGATACCCGCAACGGATCGCGGCTGCTGATCACCGCGCCCCGAACCGGGCAGTGGATCAGTCTGGACGCGCTGGAGGTCGAGGCACTGACCCGGCAGAACACCCATACGCTGACGGCCATGGTCGGCAATTCGCATGGTCCGCTCCTGCCGGACGAGCCCGACGAGACAGAACCCGAACCATGACCGATTGGTTGCATGGCAAGCGCACCCTCGTCGTGGGGGGCGGATCCGGCATCGGGCGCGCCGTCATCGATGCCTTCCGCGCCGAGGGCGCGAGAATCACTGTGCTGGAACGTGACCGGGGCAAGTGCGACAAGCTGCACGAGGAGTTGCCCGGAGTTCCGGTGGTCGAAGGCGACGCGGTCACCCGCGAGGCCAACGAACGCGCTGTCAAGGTCGCGGTGGATTCCTACGGTGGCCTCGACACCTTGGTCAACTGCGTCGGGGTCTTCGACTTCTACCGCGGCGTCGACGACATCGAGGCCGACGACCTCGCCGCCGCGTTCGACGAGATGTTCCGCACCAACGTGTTGAGCCATCTGCAGTCGGTCAAGGCCGCGGTGCCGTCGCTGCGGGCCGGCACCGGATCGTCGATCGTGCTGACCGAATCCGCGTCGTCGTACTATCCCGGACGCGGCGGGGTGCTCTACGTGTCGTCCAAGTTCGCCGTTCGCGGGCTGGTGGCAGCACTGGCGCACGAGCTGGCGCCCGAGATCCGGGTCAACGGGGTGGCGCCGGGCGGCACGCTGAACACCGATCTGCGCGGCCTCGCCAGCCTCGGGCTCGACGAAGTCCGCCTCGACGACACCCCCGACAGGGCACGCGACATGGCCGCGCGCACGCCGCTCAACGTCGCGCTCAGCGGCGACGACCACGCCTGGACTTTCGCGTTCTTGGCCTCTGACCGGTCGCGCGGGATCACCGGCGAGACCATCCACCCCGACGGCGGATTCGGGCTGGGCGCGCCGCGATGACGCACCTTGCCGAGCAACGCGCCCTCGTCGCGCAAGCGTGCCGGGTCGCGGCCGCGCGGGGCCTGGTCGACGGGATCCTGGGTCACCTCAGTTTGCGTATCGACGACGACCACCTGCTGGTCCGCTGCCGCAGCGACTCCGACACCGGCGTGGCCTTCACCCGCCCCAGCGACATCCGACTTATCGCGTTCGACGGCAGCGCGGGCGCCGAGGGTGAACTCGACGGCTACCGCATTCCCAACGAGTTACCCATCCACGTCGAAACCCTGCTGGCCCACCCGGATCACCGCGCCGTCGCGCACCTGCACCCGCCGGCCGTGGTCGCCGCTGACCTCGCCGGCATCGAGATCCGGCCGATCTACGGCGCCTACGACATTCCTGGCGCCTGGTTGGCGCGCCGCGGTGTGCCGGTCTTTGAGCGCGCCGTGCTGATCCGAAACTCTGCGCTGGGCAAGGAGATGGTGGCGGCGATGCGCGGTGCGCCGGTGGTGATCTGCCGCGGACACGGGATTACCAGCGCCGCGCCCAGCGTCGAGCAGGCGGTGCTGCAGGCGATCAGCCTGAACGAGCTGGCGCGGATGTCGTTGCAAGTGAAAGCGGCCGGCGGCACGCTGCGCGACATCGACGACGCCGACTGGGACGACCTACCCGATCTGGGGCCCGCCTTCACCGCCGACGCGGCCTGGCGGCACGAGCTGGCTCGGCTCGATCAGCCGAGCTGATCGCCAATCTCCTTGGCCGCCTTCACAAGTGCGGCAGCCACCGCGGGGTACTGAGAGCTGTCCAGCCGACTGCCGGGAGCCGCGGCGTTGAGCGCAAGGCGCAGACCCGGCGCCCGGGTCGGTATCGGAACAGCAACGGAGGCAACGCCTTCCTCGCTCTCCTCGCGATTGACCGCATAGCCCCGCTCCCGGATCGCCGAAAGCTCGGCCTCCAATTCGGTGCGGCTGCCGATCGAGCGCGCGGTGATGCGCGCAAGCTCCTCGTCAGGGAGCAATTGGTGCAACTCCGGCGGCGTCAACTGAGCCAGCATCGCTTTGCCGGTCGAGGTGCAGTGCGCCGGCATGGTGCGTCCCAGCCGAGAGGCGACGCGCACCGCGGCCGGGCCCTCCACCGCGGCCACGAACCGGACGTTGGCGCCGTCGAGCATGCCGACGTGAATCGACTCGCGCAGGCGTTCGCTGAGACCGCGCATGACCGGCAGGGCGGTCGCCTGGACGTCGATGCGGCCGAATATCGCGAACGCCACGCTAGTCAGCGCCGGACCGGGCAGGTACGCCTTCGACACCGGGTCCTGCCGCACGAATCCGCGATAGGTCAGCATCGCCAGCAGCCGGTGCGCGGTGGACGATGCCACACCCAAATAACGGGTCGCCTCGCTCAGCCGTATCTGCGGCTGCTCGCCCAGCAGCAGGAGCAGCTTGAGCGCATTGTCGACGGACTCGATCGGATACTGCGGCGCAAGCTGCCTCTTTGTCGCCATGCCAGTGACCGTACCGGCGAGGGCGATTACCTACCCGGTTGTTCGCCGGTGCCGCTGGTGGCATCGCCGGGTAGCGGATGCCCCAGCACCTCCTGGGCCGGCGCACTCACCGCGCCCGCGGCACCCAGTGCCTCCTGGAGCAGCGAAGCGCTCCCGGACTCGGCAGCCGTATACGAACGCGCGCTCGAGCGCAGCGCTTCCACGATCTGAGCGTGCAACTCGGCCAGCTCGGAGCCCAAAGACTGATACCGGAGCCCGTGGGCGGCGAACACCGCCACCAGTGCCGCCGACACGGCATCCGCAGCAATCGACTCAATTCCAGCGGTCGGGGCGGCCGCGGCCACATTAGCCGCAGCCAGCGCAGACCCGATCCCCGCCAAATCCCCCGCCGCCGCAGTCACCTCCACGGGCACCGCTTTCAGAAATGACATGTGCAACCTCTCTTTAGGTCGCCGTCATCCGCGACGACGGGGCACACGTCGATATCGGATTTTGATCGGCCGCCGTTACACAGCCCCCAGCGCCAAGTCATTGATGCTCCTAGGTGGACAAAAAGCCACACCGCTTCCCGGAGGGGCCGATGTAACCAACGGCACATCACGTGGCTCAGCGCCCCTCAGAGAGGTTCCGCCACTTGCGCTTTCGCCCACCGATAGTCGGCTTTGCCCGACGGTGAGCGCTGCACCCGGTCGCAGAAGACCACGTCTTTGGGCAGTTTGTAGCGCGCGATGTGGCGGGCGGCCTCGGAGATGATGCCCTCGGCGTCCACACGCTGACCGTTGACCAGCTGAACAATCGCGACCACCTCGTTCCCCCACCGAACGCTGGGCCGGCCCGTCACCACGACGTCGTAGACCGCGGGATGCTCGGCGATGGCAGCCTCGACCTCTTCGGCGAAGATCTTCTCGCCACCGGAGTTGATGGTCACTGAATCGCGGCCCAGCAGCTCGATCTGGCCGTCGGCGTCCCAGCGCGCCCGGTCCCCCGGGACCGAATGCCGGATTCCTTCGACGACGGGGAACGTCCGCGCGGTCTTTTCCGGATCACCGAGGTAGCCCAGCGGGATCAGGCCCTGCTGAGCCAGCCAGCCGATCTCGTCGTCGCCCGGCGACAGGATCCGGGTCAGGTCCGCACTGACCACCACGGCCCCCGGATTCGGGGCGAACCGTCCGGACGCCCGCTGCGCGCGGCCGGAGACCTGACCCATCTGCGCGCCGGATTCCGACGACCCACCGGTGTCCATGATCGTCAGATGTGGCAGCAACTCGACGAAGCGCTGCTTGAAGGGCGCGCTCAGCGCGGCCCCGCCGGTGACCAGCACCAACAGACCGGACAAGTCGTAATCGCCGGACTCGAGCGCGTCGACCAGCGGCCGGCCGAAGGCATCACCGACGATCGACAGCGACGCCACGCGCTCCCGGCTGGCCAGCGCCCACACTTCGGCCGCATCGAAGTGGGTGATCGTCGGCGCCATCACGAACGGCCGCCCGGCGCACAGGTTGATGAACGCCGTCCACTGCGCCGCGCCGTGCATCAGCGGTGCCGCGGTCATCGACCCCGGGCCGTCGGCGCGCGACCGCTCGACGATCTCCTCCAGGCTGGTCACCCCCTGGCTGCTGCCGAAGGTCCGCCCGCCCATGGCATTCATGTAGATGTCGTGCTGGCGCCACAGCACCGCCTTGGGCATCCCGGTGGTGCCGCCGGTGTAGAGCACATAGAGATCGTCCGGCGACGGCGCCACGTCCAGAGCCGAGGCCGATGCCGAAGCGAGTAATTCCTCGTAGCGCACCGCACCCGGCAGCGGCTCGTTTCCTGACTCGTCGTCGACGTGGATCAGCCGCATCGTCGCCAGCTGCTGCCCCGCTTTCTCTAACGCTAAGGCCAGCGTCGGCGCGAACCGCGCGTGATACATCAAGGCGTCCGCGCGGGCATTGCCCAGCAGGTACACCAGCTCGTCGGCGACGTAGCGATAGTTGACGTTGAACGGGGCAACCCGCGCCTGGTACGCACCCAGCATCGCTTCGAGGAACTCGTTGCAGTTGGCCATGTACAACCCGAGATGGCTTTGACCCGATTCGTGCGGTGCCAGCTGCGCGCGTTCCCGATGCGCGCCAAGCCCCCAGCCCTGCAGCGCCCGGGCGAATCGGCGGGCACGTTCGTCCGTCTGGGCGAAACTGAACCGCCGATCCCCGAACACGACGCAGTCCCGGTCGGGGTTGGCCGCCGCCACCGCCGCGAAAATTTGCGCGAGGTTGAACTCCATTGACTCTCCTCCGTCAAGCCAGGGCCACGCTACAACGCACCGGCGCTACCGGCGGTTAGTCTCAGGTTCGTGCGCGACGGATACAGCCGATACAGGAGGTATATAGCCATCGGTGACAGTCAGACCGAGGGCCTGTGGGACGGCGACGACGCTATCGGACTCCTCGGATTTGCCGACCGCCTCGCCGCAATGATCGATTCGTACTATCCCGGTTTGGAGTACGCCAACCTCGCGATACGCGGCAAGCTGGTGCGTCACGTGCTCAGGGAGCAACTGCCCCCCGCTCTTCAGATGCGCCCGGATCTGATCACCGTGTGCATCGGGATGAACGACGTGATCCAGCCGGGGCGATCGTTCGGCCCGGCGCTCGCCGACCTCGAAACCATCTATTCCGCCCTCGCCGAATCGGGAGCGACGGTGGTGACGACGACCTTCCCCAACGTCGCGCAGTTCCTCCCGATGGGCCGGCTGGTGTCCGGGCGGCTCGCCCGGATCAACAGCGCGACCAGAGCGGCGGCCAATCGGTACGACTTCAAACTCGTGGACCTGTACAACGCGCCCTCGATGCGCAATTTGGACACGTGGGACATCGACCGCGTGCACGCGTCCACCAAAGGTCACATGCTGTTCGCTGCCGCAGCCGCCGAAGCTCTCAATTTGCCCGGCAGCAACCATGATTGGGCCGTAGCGCGTGGCGATGCCACCCAGCTGCAGTTCAGCGCCCGCACGTACGGACAGCTGCGCTGGGCGCAAGAAAAGTTCATGCCATGGGTGTGGCGACGTTTGCGCGGTAAGTCTTCGGCCGACGGGCGAATGCCCAAACGTCCGCGGTTGGAGCCCCTCGGCACGCCGTCGGCGCACGTCGACTAGAGGTCAGGCATCCTTATTCCATGAATATCGAGGCTTTGCTGCATTCGATTCCGCCGCTCGCCGTCTACCTGGTGGTCGCCGGCGTGGTGGGCGTCGAAAGCCTCGGTGTTCCGCTTCCCGGGGAGATTGTGCTGGTCAGCGCGGCACTGATGTCGTCGCACCACGACTTGGCGGTCAACCCGGTCGGCGTCGGAGCCGCCGCCGTGATCGGCGCCGTAATCGGCGACTCGATCGGCTATACGATCGGCCGCCGGTTCGGCATGCCACTTTTCGACCGTCTCGGTCGCCGGTTCCCGAAGCACTTCGGGCCAGGCCACGTTGCGCTGGCCGAGCGGCTGTTCAACCGGTGGGGCGCTCGTGCGGTGTTCTTCGGTCGCTTCATCGCGTTACTGCGGATCTTTGCGGGCCCGCTGGCCGGCGCTCTGAAGATGCCCTACCCCCGCTTCCTGGTCGCCAATGTGTCGGGTGGAATCTGCTGGGCGGGCGGCACCACCGCGCTGGTTTACTTCGCCGGGATGGCCGCCGAACGCTGGATGGAACGGTTCTCCTGGATCGCGCTCGTCATCGCCGTCGTAGTCGGTGCCACGGCCGCAATCTTGTTGCGGGAACGCACGTCCCGCGCGATCGCCGAGCTCGAGGCCGAGCACGACCGCAAGGCCGACACCACCGCTGCGTAGCTAGCCGGGTCGGTGCTGCTCGATCAACGCACGGGCCATCCTCTGCGCGCGGTGCCCGGCCTCCATATCGCCTACTTCCGCCAGGATGATGGCGCCCTTCATCAGAATGTGCCACGACGACGCGAAGTCTTCGATGTCGTGCAGCCCGGCCGCGATCGCGCGTTGACGCACGATGTCGCGGACGTTGTCGATGTGAACGATGCAGGCCTGACCGGCGGGATGATCGGGCCCCAGCTCGAGCAACACGTTGATGAACGAACAGCCTTCGAAGCCGTCGCGGTTTTGAAACCAGTCGTGTAGGACGTCGAAGATCGCCAGCAACTGTTCCTCAGGGCTGTTGCCGCGCAACTGCGACTGGGCCTCGATCAACCCGTGCGTCCAGAGCTCTTCACGACGCTCCAGCACGGCCAGCACCAGGTCGTTCTTCGTCGCGAAATGGCGGTACAGCGTGGCCCTGGCCACATCGGCCCGGACGATCACCTCGTCGGTGCCGACCGCGCGGATCCCACGCTTGCTGAACAGCTCGTATGCCGCAGTCAAAATTCGTTCGCGAGGCGGCGCCGTAGGCGTCGCGACGCCGTCGACGCTAGTCATTGCGATCCTTAGGGTACTCATAGCTCGCCCCACATAGACAGACCGCCCTGTCTTGTTATAGAAATGAGATTCACAAAGTTTTTGTGAAGTCTGTCTTTAGACAACAGGACGGGCATTCCATCCCGGTTCTCATCTGCAATACGAAGCCGGTCGATTAGGGAGTCCACCATGCGCCTGGCTACAGCAGAATCGGTATCTACGCACTTGACGCTCAGCACGAAGCTCGTCTACGAACTGGGCGATCCGCACAGCACGCTGCGGGCCACCACCGACCGCAGCGGCCCGGCTGTGATCATTTACGCCGGCGGCGAGGTCGACGCCTGCAACGAGCACGCCTGGCGCCAGCTGCTCGACGAGGCGGCCGCCGTCGTCACCGAGCCCGGCCCCTTCGTCGTCGACGTCTCCGGCCTCGACTTCATGGGCTGCTGCGCGTTCGCCGCGCTGGCCGAGGAGGCGGAACGTTGCCGCGGGCGCGGCATCGAACTGCGTCTGGTGAGCCACGAGCCGAGCGTGGCGCGCATCGTGCGATCGTGCGGGCTCAGCCAGATGCTGCCGGTGTACCCGACCGCTGATGCCGCCGTTGCCGCCGTCGCCGCCCCCGCGAGCACCGGCGGTTAACGCACCTGCCGGACTGACGCCGCCGGAGGTCGGGTGAGCGATCCTCCCTCTGTCGGTGTGGAGGAGGAATTCCTCCTCGTCGACCCCCACACCGGCGAACCCGCCCCGCGCAATGCCGAGGTCGCCGCGGAGGCTGAAGCCCGCGGCGTCACGCTGCAATTGGAACTCAGCAGTTGCCAGGTGGAAACCACCTCCAGGGTGGCGACGACGAGCTCCGAGCTCATCGAGGACCTCACCGGGTTGCGGCGCAACGCCGCCCAGTCCGCCGAGGCCGCCGGGGTCAGGCTTCTCGCCCTGGGGCTTCCGCCGGTGACGCCGCACGAGTTCCCGGTCACCGACACCGACCGGTATCGGCGCATCGGCGCCCAATTCGGGATGGTTGCGCACGAGCAAGGTATCTGCGGATGTCACGTGCACGTGCAGGTGCCGGACCGCGCCGCGGCCATCGCGGCCAGCAACTGGTTGCGCCCGTGGCTGCCGAGTTTTCTTGCACTGTCGGCGAATTCGGCGATCTACCGCAACGCCGACAGCGGCTACGCGAGCTGGCGCAGCGTGCTGTGGCGGCGCTGGCCGGCCGCCGGGCCGCCGCCGTTCTTCGCTTCACCCGAAGAGTACGACCGCACGGTGCGGATGCTGGTCGACACCGGCGTGCTGCTGGATGCGGACATGATCTATTGGGACGTCCGCCCGTCGGCGAGCTTTCCGACCGTCGAGGTGCGGGTGGCCGACGTCCCGGCGACGGTCGCCGAAACGGTCTTGCTCGCCACCCTGGTCAGGGCGGCGGTGATGACGGCGCTCGCCGAGCGTGCGTCAGGCGACGGCATCAAGCGGCTGGCGCCCGCCGCGCTGCGCGCGGCGTACTGGAAGGCCGCCCACGATGGATTATCTGGTCACGCACTGGATTTGGTCGACAACCGCGGGGCGGTGCCGGCACGTGAACAGCTAGCCACGCTGGTACGACGAGTACGTCCGGCGCTGGACGCGCTGGGTGAGCACGATCGCGTCGTCGCCGAACTCGACCGCATCGCGGCCGACGGCAACGGGGCGATGCGGCAGCTCAAGGCGTGGCGCAAGCGCCGCGAGGCGACCGACGTCATCGAGGAAGCCGCCGCCGCCACACTGAGCTGACGCCGCCCCCTCCTCTCGCGAGCGTGCGTGTTTGTGCGGCGACACGCCGTCACGCGTGGCATTCTGCGCACCCTCGCGACACGAGGAATCAAGCGGGAGGAGCTTCGGCGCCGCGATCCACCCCGGAGCGCAGCTTGACCGATGCCGAATACGCGTACGTGCGAAACCGCAGCACCGCGTCGTCGGAAGGTTCGATGCCGTCGGTCACCCGCATCGGGTCGAAAACCACAATGTCGTCACCGTGCTCACGCTCGGTCTCAAGGCCGGTGATCTCGAAGTTGCCGACGGTGACCGTCTCGGTGCTGCGCCACGGCGCCGACGGATCCACCTTCGAGTCAGCGGGTCCGGCGATCTGGACGCGGAAGTCAAACCGCACCGGGCCGCCGGCGAGGCGGGTGTTCAGCTCGTGGTGCAGAAAGTCGGGATCCTTGCCCTTGGCGACCCCGCCTGACAGAAACTCCTCCCCCGCCACCGGATGCAGGTGGTAGCGGACGAAGCGCTCGCTGCCGTCGGCGGCGACCCAGCGGAACGCGTGCAGCCCGTGATACTCCACGGTGGCGTAGCTCGCTGGAACCCGGTTGGCGTCACGCAGCACCGGCAGCGCACCCAACAGCCGCGGATGGGTGGCCAGAAACGCGGCCATGCGCAGCGGCAGGGTCGGGCCGGGCCGCATCGCCTTGAGCAGATCGACGAATCCGTCTGGCGTGCTGGACACAAAGAGTCGGGCCGTCTGCGTGGACACGTCCGTCGTCGACCCGTCCGGCAGGGTTAGTTTCACCGCCAGTCCTCGTACCCCGGACACGTTGTCGGGCTGCTTGGGGTTGCCCGCCCCGTTGGAGAAGCGGAACAGCGCCGGCACCGCCGACCCGTCGAGATGCTTCGCGCGCGAAAGCGAGGCCGCTTCGGGGCTCGCGGTGAACCTGCCGTGGTACAGAGTGCCTTTCGCATGCAGTGCGCGATAACCCGGCTGTGCGCCGCCGCTACCTCGGATTGCCTCGATCGCATCGTCAGGAGTCACAGCCATGCGCGAACCTTAAGCCATCATTCGGGAAAGCCGAAGAGTTTAACGACACCGTGATCGCGACCGGCGGTGTAGCCGCCGTCGACGGCGATGGCCTGACCGCTGACGAAGGAGGCGTCGGTGGACAGCAGGAAGGCCGCCACCGCCGCCACTTCCTCCGGCCGGCCGAGCCGCTGCAGGGCATGCGCTTCGGTGATGGAGGCCAACGGGCCTTCCATCCCGGGCAGCCCGAAAACATCTTGCGCCATTGGTGTTTCGATGAAGCCGGGGCAAATGGCGTTCGCGCGGATGCCGCTCGGCCCATAGTCGAGCGCGATGTTCTTGGTCAGCAGCACGACGCCACCCTTGGCGGCGTTGTATGAGCTGCCGCCCGCCGTGCCTTCCAGACCCTCGATGCTCGCGACCGTGACGATCGAGCCGCGCTCGCCGTCAACCCGATCCTGCTTGATCATCCTGGCCAGGGCCGCTTTGGCCACCAAGAACGTGCCGGTGAGGTTCGTCCCGATCACCCGGTCCCACTCGGAGCGATCGAGCAGATGGACCGGGCCGCCGCCCGCCACACCCGCGGCATGGAAGACACCGTCGAGACGGTCGGGCACGGCGGCCAGCACCGCGGTGACCGCTGCTTCGTCAGTCACGTCAGCCGTCACGAACCGGAATTCCGGGCCAAGATCGGGCGGGGAGGCAAGGTCGGCGCCGACGACGCTGCCGCCTTCGGCCAGCAGGCGCTGCGCGGTGGCCAGGCCGATGCCGGACGCCGCGCCGGTCACGACAAAGGTGCGGGAACGGGCGCGATCAGCATCGACCATGGCAGCCATGTTGGCACACGACGAATCGAGTGTGCGCTCATGGCTTCGCGGGTGCGCTGACGGCGAATAATGAACCGAGATCGCGCCCTCACCGCTCACTGAAGGAGACAACGGCATGCACAGTGCGCTGAGCGGACTCGGAGTGACAAACCCCGTATTGGCCGCGCCCATGTCGGGCGGTCCCAGTACGCCCGCGCTGCTGCTGGCCGCCGCGCGCGCCGGCAGCCTCGGGTTCCTCGGCGGCGGCTACAAGACGCCCGACGCGCTGGCCGACCAGATCGCCGAGGTGCGTCTCGCGAGCGTGCCGTTCGGGGTCAATCTGTTCGCCCCGAACCCGGTGCCGGTCAATCCGGATGCCTATGACACGTACCGCGACCAAATCCAGCAGGAGGCGGAGCTTTACGAGGTCGATCTGGGCACGGTGCCGGTCACCGAGAACGACGACTACTGGCAGGAGAAGGTCGAGCTGCTGCTCGCCGACCCGGTACCAGTGGTCACCTTCACCTTCGGGATCCCGGACAAAACGGTGATCGCCGCGCTGCAAAATGTCGGCAGCCTGGTCGGTCAGACCGTCACGTCGCCCGGCGAGGCGCGCCTGGCCGCCGAGCACGACGTGGATGTCCTGGTGGTGCAGGCTGCCGCCGCTGGCGGTCACTCCGGCATCCTGACCCCGGATCGGTTGCCTCCCGAGATTCCCCTCCCCCAACTGCTGCAGGAGATCGGGGCGGCCACGTCGCTGCCGCTCATCGGTGCGGGCGGGATTGGCACTCCCGACGACGTCGCTGCGGCTCTCGCGGCGGGTGCCATCGCGACCGCAGTCGGGACTGTTCTGCTGCGCTGCAAGGAAAGCGGAACGTCGGCCCCCTACCGCGCCGTGCTCGCCGATCCCGGAGACCGGACGACCCTGCTGACTCGGGCATTCACCGGACGACCCGCTCGCGGGCTGGCCAACGTCTTCACCGACCGCTACACCGCGATGGCGCCCGAAGGCTATCCGGCGATCCACCATTTAACGAGCCCCATACGCAAAACCGCCGCGACGGCTGGTGACCCCGAGCGAATCAACCTGTGGGCGGGTACCGGATACCGGCACGCTACGGACGCGCCCGCGAGCGAAATCCTGGTGTCTTTAGCGTCGAGGGCCTGACCGATGCGTTGTTCGCGCCACTGAGCCGCCCTGGTGTCCCGGCTGTGCCGGGATGATTCACTGGACTTATGCGACAGGCAGAAGCCACAGCCGACACCACGGAGACGCTCGTCGGATTCGTCGAGGAACACGAACGAGTTCGGCCCGATGACATCGCGATTCACTACGGTGAGCGGCAGTGGACGTGGGCGCAGTGGGCGTCGCGGATTCGCCAGTCCGCCGGTGCTCTGCGGGGCGCCGGTGTGCAACGCGGCCAGTGTGTGGCGTTTCTGGACAAAAACCACCCGGGCTGCCTCGAAACCCTGATCGGCGCGGTATCGATCGGCGCGGTGGCCACCATCGCCAACTGGCGGATGACCGGGGAGGAACTGGTCCACGTGCTCAACGACAGCGGCGCGCAGCTGCTGTTCGTTGGCGCCGAACTAGCACCCACCATCGAGGAGATCAGGGCGCGGGTTCCGGGTGTGGAACGTATCGTCGTGGTGGGCGGCGATAGCGACGAGTACGAATCCTGGCTCGCCGCAGCCACACCCGCTGCGGCCGACCCCGACGTGGATGACCACGACACCGCGCTGGTGATCTACAGCTCGGGCACCACCGGACGGCCAAAGGGCGTCTTGCTGAGCCAGCGCGCGCTGGTCAATCACATCGTGAACATGGCCCCGCCGTTCCCGTTCGAAGACGGGGACGCGAATCTCGTTGCCATGCCACTGTTTCACGTGGGCGGCGTCGCGTATGCGTTTTTCGGCATCATGGCCGGGGCGCCGACGTTTTTGACTCGCGAACCAGAGGCGGCAACGCTGATCGGCGCCGTCCAGGCCGGCGCCACACACGCCTTCTTCGTGCCCCCGGTGATCGCCCGTTTTCTGGACGCCGGGGACGCGGCGATCAACGCGATCTCCGGGTTGCGTTACCTGGTCTACGGGGCGGCGCCGATGCCAATGTCGTTGCTGCAGCGGGCACTTGAGGCGTGGCCCGAGATGAACTTCGTCCAGGTGTACGGGCAGACCGAACTGTGCGGGGGGATCACCGCGCTGAAACCCGACGAACACCGCGATTCCACTCGGCAGCACTTGCTGCTGTCGGCCGGAAAAGCCTTCCCGGGAAATGAGATTCGGATCGCCGATCCCGAATCAGGTGAACAGCTGCCCGTCGGCGAGCCCGGCGAGATCTGGGTGCGCAGCAATCAGCGCATGAGCGGCTATCTGAATCGGCCGGAGGCGACCGCAGACACGATCACCACCGACGATTGGCTGCGCACCGGCGACATCGGACGCCTGGACGCCGACAACTACCTCTACATCGAGGACCGGCTCAAGGACATGGTCATCACCGGCGGCGAGAACGTATACGGCCCGGAGGTGGAGAGCGTACTCATTGAGCATCCCGCCGTGGTCGACGCCGCGATCATCGGTGTCCCCGACGACTTTTGGGGCGAATCCGTCAAGGCGATCGTCGTCTCCACCACGGAGATCGAACCCGACGAGATCATTGAATTCTGCCGCCAGCACCTGGCCGGCTACAAATGCCCGCGCACCGTGGACTTCGCGCCGTCACTGCCTCGCAACGCGAGCGGAAAAATCCTTAAAACCGAGCTGCGGCAATCGTATTGGCAAGACCGCGCACGCAAAGTCTGAACCCCGTTACAGGCCGAACTGGTCGTCGATGATGCCCAGCCAAATCTGAGCGACGTCCATCGCGACCTTCTCACTGATGAACGCATGCTGGGTGCCGGTGTAGATGTCGCGGAACCCGCGCTCGAGACGACTGCCCTCGCGGATGGCTGTGGTACCGGCCGCCAAATGAGCCCACTCGGCGCACTCCCGGGCCGTATCCGTGGCATACACCGCCGCCACCCGCATGTCGGCGCGCAGCGCGGGCGTCAGGTCGTCGCCCGCGGCCACCGCGGCCTCGGCCGTCGTGAACGCGTCGAGCACCAGCAGCCGGGCGGCCCGCCACGCCGCGACGTGATGGGCCAGACCCTTTTGGAACGTCTGCCGGCTGGCCAGCGCCGCCATGTCGCTCATCCGCACCTTGGTGGCCGCGATTTCCTCAACATCGTCGAGCATGCTCTTGGCCACCCCCAACGCGAACGCGGCATGCCCCGCCGCCGTCACGGGCATCAGACCCATGCGCCCGGCCGGCGAGGAACCGCGCAGCGGCTCACGGGTGAACAACGGAATAGTGCGGTACTCCGGCACGAACACGTCGGCGACGTTGTAGTCGTAGGAGCCGGTGCCCTTAAGCCCCTGCACATGCCAACCGTCGGTGAAGACAACCTCCTCACGCGGCAGAAACGCCACCAGCATTTCGGGAATGCCCTCGGCCACCCAGCGCATCTCGCCGTCGTCCATCGGCAGAAAACCTGCGGCGATATATGCCGCGTGGCCAGTGCCGGAGCCGAAACTCCACGCCCCGGTCAGCCGATAGCCGCCCTCGACCGCCGACCCCTGGCCGTTGGGGAAGTACTGACCGCCGATGGTGATGTGGTTGTCGTTGGCCGTGAATACCTCCGCGAAGCCCTGATCGGAGAGGTAGCTCGCGGCGGCAAACGTCGACGGCAGATTGGCGATCCCGATCCAGCCGAAAGACCCGTCCTGCCAAGCCATTTCGATCCATGTCTCGATCATCTCGGCGAACGACGGTTCGACGCCGCCGGCCGCCGCCGGATTGAAGGCTGACATCAAGCCACTCGCCCACATCTCGTCGACGGTCGCTGGCGAGAGCGTGCGCAGTCGCTCGGATTCCACAGCCTCGGCGCGCACGAGGTCACGCATGCCACGAGCTAGGTTTACGACGCGATCCTCTACTTCGGTCACGGCGACATCCTAGGTCCGAACCCTGTCGCGCAAGTCAACGACCGCCTGAGAAGAAGCTCGCGAACTGGTGAGCCGTTGACATTTCGACCATCTCCTCTGCTGTGGAGCGGCTAGGACAGCCTCGCGGCCTTCATCCTTTTGCCCAGTTCACGCGCTTCCGCGAATCGCGCCGGCCCCTCGGTCGCACCCAGCAGCGTGCCGATCTTCTCGGTGTCGATGGTCTGACCGCCCGCGCCCCAGCTGCCTTCGGGGATCTCGACGAAGACGACGTGTAATTGCATCAGGTAGGCCGGGGAGATGCGGATGTCGCCGCGTTCCATGACGGTGCCGTCGTCGCCGATCACGTCGACAAAGGCCTGGGCGACATCACGCTGCATCTCGTCGCGGCGCGGCTGGCTGAAATAGGACGCCGCGACGAACGCCTCCACCGTCCAGAACTTCTTCTCGGGATGCTCAGACAACGGCACGCCGCCGGGGAAGCAGTCTTCGACGGGAAGCTCGTTGAAGAACATTCCGGTTTTGGCGGTTCCATCTTCGGTGACAGGATCGATCTCCTGCCTAATCAGGGCCTGGACCAGGCGGGGTGCGAGGTCGGCTTTCTGCTCAGCCGAAAGTGCTCCCTTGGGGTAGTTGACCCGGATGAACGGCATGGATCTGGCCCTTTCTGGTGATTTGTCGTCAGTGACGGCCGGCGCCCGACACCGGTTGCAAATACGGGAAATTCGGATCGATGAGTTTGGGATCAGGTCTGATCCCGGTGCCGAGGGGCGAGTTGGTCAATAGCGAGAGCATGATGTCCATCACGTTGTCAGCGATCGCACGGCCGTTGAATCCCGTATAGTCGAACGAGGCTTTGGTGCCGAGTTGGTATGGCAGAGTGATCGATCCGAACAACTCTGCAACGCGGCGCCCGTAGGCCTCGGGGTCAGCCGCGGTACCGGCCATCCGGACGTATCGGCTCACGGTGCGCACCGTGGCATCGGCGAATCCGGTCACGTCGTCCGAAGGCCGGCTGCGGTTGAAAATTTCCCGCGCGTCGGCGTCCGGCAGATAGATGTGCGTGAACAGCGGTAGGCCCCATCGCGCCACCTGCCTCTCGGGCGCGTGGCCGTGCAGCGACACCGTCGACCAGGCCTGGACGTGAACGGCGTTGCTGATCAACGAGTTCGGCACTTCTAAGACGATCGCCGCGACTGTGCGGTCATGAAAGAAGTCAACGTGGCTGTAGAACGCGGCCGGCTCAAATCTGCCGTCGGCGGCAGCCGCCTTGAACTTCTCCAGCGCGGCAGCGTCGCCGGCGAAAGCGTCGCGGACCACGCCCGCGAACACCCGAACGCCCGACGTAGTCGAATCGGCCACGACATCGAGGTCGGCGCGCAGAATCGCCTCGCCGTCGAGTCCGTCGACCGCGCGGTCGGCGCGGATCACATCGAACCGCTGCGACCCTGCGCGCTCGGTGAACCGGACCTTGAACGACACGTTCTCGTGGCCATCGCCGTCGGTGTCGAACCGGAATGCGTAGACGGCCTCGTCCCGAAACGGCGCAGAAGTCTCCGGCGTCGCGGCCGGGTTGACGGTCATTACCATCACCGTGGTGAGAGGGGTCCCGGCGAATACGTACATGTCGCACAGGTTCAGCCGAGGGTCCTCTCGGGCGGTGGGCGTGTCAAAGTGGTGCGACAAACTGCGCCTTCCCTAATCCCGCGGCTGCGATTGCACGCCGACCAGCTCTGGGCCGAGGTTGCGAACGCGGTCCAGCAGCCCGTCGAACTGGGACTGGTTCCGCATCAGGCCGGTCAGCGCCGTCTCGATCGTCTCGGACCGAACGGTCATCCCCTTGGCCACGAACGCTGAACCGAGTTGATCGGTGAGACGTTCCCGGACACCGATCCGGTACGTCGTGGGTTCCACTTGCGCTCCGTTCGCCGTCCGCTGAGTCCACGATGCCACCAAGCTGCACCCGCCGGACGCTCCGGCCGGTTGGGCAAGACCACGCTGCTCGCGCAGTGGTCGTCTGTTCTCAGCCGCAACGCGCTGAGAACTCGACATTCTCTGGTTGCTCGCCTGAGTGGTGACAACACAGCTCGGCGGGGCATCCTCGCTTCACCCACGCGGGCGACCGTCAACGAAAATGAGTTACGGCGAGAGGGCAACATGGGCACTGAGTTCGAATCCATCAGCACGGGCATAGCAGCCCACATCGGCAAGTACGCCGATGCCGTTCGGATACCGCCCGGCGCGGAGGTCATACACACCTCGGGCACTCCCGGCCTGCGTCCCGACGGGACACTGCCCGAGGACTTCAGCGAAGAGGTCGCCCAGGCATGGCGCAATATCGAGGACGCGCTGGCGCGCGCAGGCGCCAAGCTGACCGATATCGTCAGCGTGCGGCAGTGGCTGACCGACGCCGCCGACATCTCGGCGTATGCCAAAGTCCGATCATCGGTAATCAAGCATGAACCCGTGTTCATGCTCGCGGTGATCCCAGCGCTTGTCTGGCCCAATATCCGGGTTGAGGTCGAGGTCACCGCAGTCCGCTGGCCGGTCACATGATCTCTCGAGGAGGAACGGGCTTGAACGCGCAAGTGGATACCCGGCGGCGCGACTGTGCGATCGCGGTCTTGGGCGGCCCGACGACAGTCGTCGACATCGCCGGGTGCCGGATCGTGATGGACCCGACCTTCGATCCGCCCGGCGAACACGCCTACCTGACGAAGGTGACCGGCCCCGCGGTGAGCGCCGACGCGCTGGGACCGGTGGACGCGGTGCTGATCAGCCACGACCAACATCCCGACAACCTGGACGACGACGGTCGCCGATTCGCGCTGGCCGCTCCCCTGGTTCTCACCCATCCCGGCGCCGCCAGCCGGTTGGGGCCGCCCGCGGTGGGGTTGCAGCCCTGGCAGTCCCATCAGATCCCCGGCCCCGGATCCCTTACCGTGCAAGCTGTTCCCGCGGTGCATGGCCCCGCCGACGGGCAACGGGACGCGAGCGGTCACGTGAATTGCGAAGTTGCGGGCTTCGTCCTGTACGCGCCAGCGGTGCCCACTGTGTACCTCAGCGGCGACAACGCCTCAATGGGTGTGGTCAAAGAGGTGACCGACCGCGTGGGCCGCATCGACATCGCGGTCCTCTTCGCCGGCGCCGCGAGCGTGCCGACCAAGGAACGCGGGCGGCCGCTGACGTTGACCTCGGCGCGCGCGGCCGCCGCCGCCGAACTGCTCGGTGCCACGTTGGTGATACCGGCTCACGTCGACGGCTGGGCCCATTTCAGCGAAGGACCCGACGAGTTTGTCAAAGCGTTCGATCAGGCCGGCATCAGCAGCCAGCTCGGGCTTGCGCCCCACGGCGAGTGGCTCGACTGGGCACGCGTCTAGACTACCGTCCAGTAGCGTGTCCAGCCTCACGTGCTGTACCGTCTGCACGCATGCGTGAAAATGCCGCCGTGGAGTCCACCCGCCGCCGTCTGAGCGGCAAGCGGGCGGACACGGTGCGGCGGCTGAGCCGGGCCACGGTCGAGGCTTTGCGCGAGGTCGGCTATCACGACTTGACACTGCAGGCGGTCGCGGCGCAGGCAGGTGTCGCCCGAGCCACGGCCTACACCTACTTCTCGTCCAAGGACCACCTGATCGCCGAAGCGTATTGGCGCCGGCTATCCAGCGAGCAAATGCCGGAGAGCACCTCCGCCGATGTCAAGACCCGCGTGGTTACAGTATTGCGGCGCTTGGCTTTTGTCATCATCGACGAGCCCGCGCTGGCCGAGGCCCTCAAGGTCGTGATCCACAGCTCGGACCCAGACGTGGAGCTGATCCGCGTGCAGATTGCCAAGCAAACCCACACACTCATCGTTGCAGCCGTGGCCGACGACGCCGACGCGGAGACGGTTGGTTTGCTCGAACTGGTCTATGCCGGCGCCATGATGAGCCTCGGCACCGGGCTTGCTTCCTACGCCGACGTCACCGATCGGCTCGAAGCGGCAGCCCGCCGGCTACTCGCCTGAGCCTCGCCGGAGCCTAGTCCGCCCTGCCCCGTCGTGTGACACATCCCACTCAGATGTCTGGTCGCACGTCTGGACGCTCGTCTACTTTCGCCGTAGCGTAGGCCTGAGTCGCTGAGGTGCTGGGCAGTGCGGCCCCACTCAGCCGGATACGGGGCAAGAGAGATTTCGACGGGGCCTTATTGGGGTTGTCGCGGGCATCGACGCCCGCGACGGCGGCCCTTGAACTTCTTCTGCGAGGGGTCAGCGTATGAAACGACTTAACGGTTCGGACGCGATGATGCTGTTCAGCGAGGCCGCCAACGTGCCGATGCACAGCGTCAAGGTGGCGATACTCGATGCGCCGGGCGCCACTGATTTCCCGGTGGCTTTCTCGGTGGAAAGAGCCCGCAAGGTTGTGCAGCAGCGCCTGCACCGATTCGAACCGCTGCGGCGCGTCCTCGTCGAGACGCCCTACGGCTTTCATCGCCCGATGTGGCGCGAGAACTGCCCGGTCGACCTGGCGTACCACGTGCGACCGCTGCACCTATCGGCCCCGGGCGGCCGCCGCGAACTCGACGACGCCGTCGCCAGGCTGATCGAGGAACCGCTGGACCGGACCCGGCCCCTATGGGAGATCTACGTGGTCGACGGCCTGGCAGACGGTCGCTTGGCCGTCGTCACCAAGATCCACCATGCGCTTGCCGACGGTGTCGCGTCGGCCAATCTGCTCGCGGCCGCCCTCGACAAGCCGGAAGGCGTGCGCTCCGTCGCCCAGATCGACTCCCACCCGAGCAAGCTTCAACTTCTCCGCACAGCGACCATTGACCATCTCCACCAAATCGCCGAGTTCCCAGGACTTTTGCGCTACACGGCTGCCAGCGTCCACCGCCTGACCCGCACCAGACGAGACCGGACAGCGGTCAAGGTCCCACGCTCCTTCATGAATCATCGGCTCGCCCACGGGCGGCGGTTCGCGACGGCGGGCGTGCCGTTCGCCGATGCCAAGCGGATCACCCGCCAATTAGGTTGCACGATCAACGATTTGGTCCTCGCGATGGCCGCCGGCGCCACTCGCGAACTGCGGCTGCGTTACGACGGCCAATCGGACGCGCCGCTGGTGGCGATGGTGCCGGTGTGCCTGGACACGTCGCCGGGGAGATCGTCCGGGAACAACTTCACCCAGATCGCCGTCGCCCTCCCCGCCGATGTCGACGATCCATTAAACCGGGTCGCACGCAGCCACGACGCCGCGGTCAACGCCAAGCAGCTGAACACCGTCAGAGGTCCAGAGCTCTATCCGCGGTGGTTCAGCTACCTGCCGCCCGCGATGGTCCGCAAGCTCAGCGGCTGGCTGGCGCGGACCAGCATGCACACCAAGATGCAAAATCTCGTCGTGTCCAATGTGCCCGGTCCGCGCGAACACGTGCGTGTCGCGGGCGCCACGATCGCCGAGTTCTACTCGGTGGGACCACTCGTCGCGGGCAGCGGTCTCAACATCACTGTGTGGAGCTACGCCGATCAGCTCAACATCTCCGTTCTGGCCGACACCGCGACGCTGACCGACGCCCATGAGGTGACCGAGGCGATGCTGCGCGAATTCTCGGAGATCGCTTGTGCTGCAAGCATTTCTGCCACTGACCACGCGTTCCAGGCCAACGTGGCCTAATCGACGGAAGGACACCATGACCAGCACCGATATCGCGCCCGTCGCCGAGATCGAGAAGTGGGACCCGGTTCTCACCGAACGCGTGATGGGAACGATCCGGCCCTTACTCAAGCGCTACTTCCGCTCCGAGGTGCGCGGGCTCGACAAGGTGCCCGCGGGCGGTGCGTTGATGGTCTCCAACCACTCCGGCGGCCAGATGGCAGTCGACGTGCCGATCTTCGCCGTCGATTGGTACGCGAAGAACGGGTACGACCGGCCGATCTACACCCTCAGCCACGACATGATCATGATCGGCCCGATCGGGAGCTTCTTGAGGCGGATCGGCTTCATCCCGGCCAACCACGACAACGCAGCCAGCGCGTTGCGCAGCGACGGCATCGTGGTGGTGTTTCCGGGCGGCGACTACGACGCCTACCGGCCCACACTGACACAAAACGTCATCGACTTCGGCGGCCGCACGGGGTATGTCCGCGCGGCCATTGAGGCGGGGGTGCCCATCGTTCCGATGGTCTCGGTCGGCGGGCAGGAGACCCAGTTTTTCCTCACCCGCGGCAGCTGGTTGGCGCGCCGCCTGGGCCCCATTGCTCGGCTGGGACGGAACAAAATCATGCCGCTCACGGTGGGCTTCCCCTTCGGCGTAAGCCTTTTCGTGCTGCCGCCGAATCTTCCGCTGCCGGCCAAGATCGTGACGCAGGTCCTCGCGCCGATCGACATTCGCAAAAAGTTCGGCAAGAACCCTGACATCGCCGAGGTCGACGCTTACGTGCGCGAGGTGATGCAGGCCGGGATCGACGAGCTAGCCGCCGGGCGGCGATTCCCGGTGCTGGGCTAGCCCGAACTTACAGCCGCCCCTCCGCGCGCAGTTGTGGGTGCACCCAGTCCGGTGAGCGGCGCTCCTTGAAAGCGCGGACGCCTTCTCGAGCCTCGGCGTCGACCAGACTAGTGGTCATGGCGATGCGGTCGTACAAGCCGAGATAGTTGTCAATGCTCGACTTAATGACGGCACGGGCACGCGGTGCGGTTCGACAGATTTGCGCGAGCAGATCCCGCGCCGCCGCGAGCAAATCGTCATGCGGCACAACCCTATTCACCAAACCCCAGTCGAGAGCTTCGGCGGCGCTGAGCACCCGGCCGGTGTACATCAGGTCCCGCGTGCGCACTGGGCCGATGAGCCGGGCGAGCATCTGGCTGTAGTAGGTATCGGCGTACCCGCGGTACAACTCGGGCACCCGGAAAGTCGCCCGTTCACTCACCACCGACAGGTCGCTGCACAACGTGATCTGCATGCCACCGCCCTGGCAGAGGCCGTTGACCGCGGAGACGACGGGTTTGGCCGAGGTCCGCACCGCGTCGAACGGCGTGACGTCCATGCCCAGCGCGGCGCCGAAGGTGATCCAGTCGTCGACGCCCCCTCCCCCGGTCATGTCGCCACCCGGCGCGAAGACGTCTCCGGTGCCGGTGATCAGCAAACCGGCCAGATCGGGGTCGGTGTTGAGACGGCCTACGGCATAACGGATTCCGAAGTACATCGCGGGGGTCATGGCGTTACGCGCGTCTGGGCGGTCGATCGTGCAGACGGCGATCGGGCCCTCGCGTTCGAACGACAAGTACGGCGTGCCCAGCCAGTCCCCGTCGGGCGGCCGAGGGCTTTCATTCTGTGTCACGGAACTCCTCTCACGTCGGTCCGCCCTCTACACGTACGGCAGCGTGGCAATTGCAGTGGTCTCGGACGCATCGGCGAGCACAGTCCGCAGTTTGTCCTGAAGCGTGGTCGTGACATCTCCCACCGGTTTGTCACACTGCCTGCACTGCGCTTTGAACTGTGGCTGGTCGATTTCATCAGGCCAGAACCGGCGCGGCCCAACTTGGGCTCCCGGGTCGAACATGATCGACTGATGTGGGGCTTCCCTCAGGATGCTGCCCACGGGATGCGTCTGCGGGCATTCAAGTTTCAGCCTGCCGATACCTTCTTGATTGGCCACCATCGTCCACCGCCCTTATCGGAGAATTGACACCCGGGGCAAACCCTACTCCGCGTCGCATGTGAACCGCTCCGGGTCATGGAGGCGCCGGCGAACACGTCGCTACCCGACAGAGACGAACCCCGGCCGTCGACGCAGGAGTGGGCGCGCGTACACCCAGAGAGCGGATGGCGTCCGGCCGTCCGTTATCCGGCGGCGCCCGCCGCAGCAAAGCGGATCGTCCCGGGGCCCGACCCCACGACATGATGCGGGCCACCCGCCTCACAGCACCGAAATCACACCTGCTCTTGAGATTTCGCAGGCAGAACCATAATCTGCAGCGGTTTGCCGGGTGGGAGTGTCCCACGACGAAAGGCGCGCTCGCCGTGCGTGGGCTACTTCACCGTGCATAGCTGCTCACCTCGCCGCACGACCGACGCAGCTCGGCGCTGATCCGGTCACCCGGCACGCTGCCGGTGCAGGCTTGCGCCTTGCGGACCAATCCATCGGTTTCTGCGGCGTCCCAGCAGCAATCTCGGCGACCACAGATTTGCGAAATTAAGCATCACCCTGGCGTTGCAAAGGGATATCAAGTGTCCTGACACCCGAAGATTCGGTAGTTCCGATGGTACGAATTGAGCGTGAAAAACATTGCCCGCGTTGCAGTATCGGCATTTGTCATTTCCACGGGGTTTGGGTTCGTCGGGGTAAAAGCGGCTAGCGTAGCCCAGGCCCAGCCCGGGCCGTTCCCGCAATGGTGCCCGGGCGACTTCTGGGACCCGGGGTGGGGCGGCAACCCGGACGGATTCCACTGTCACGACGGTGGCTTTCGCCACGACGATGGCCGTGGCGGCTGGGGTCACGACGACCGCAACCGGCGTTAATCGCAAGAAGGAAGTCATCATTCGAATGCTCAGCGTCACCGCGTCTGCTGGGCAGACAACCGCTCTGGGCCAAGCGTCTCCGGAATGGTGCTGGCTGGCCCAGAGAAGTACCGGGCCGGTTTGCGGTTGGTACCGGCGCTACCAGCTATTTCAATGAGTGAAATGGGCGGCTCCGATTCACGGAGTGCGCTCCGCGGGTGTTTGAGTTCAAGCCTGAACTATTCGCGAAATGCCGCAAGCGGAGTGTGTCGACACGCAAAAGTCCCTGTCCTGCAGGAAGATGCGAATCACTAGCGTCCGCGATGCTGGCTGGAGCGCACCTTGCACGACATTTATTGCGCGAGTCAGTCATCGCAGCAAGGCGCGACGACCTCGAGCCTGCAGGCGCAGGAGGCCAGGATCGGCAGGTCGGCGCGGGCCTTGGCCAACTCGAGTTGTTGGCCGATCAACGCGGCCTCGGCCATCCGGCCCAGGCGGTGCAGACATTCGTGGTAGCCGTGCAAGCTCCACACGTTGCCGGGGTGCCGGCAGGGCCGGCCCAGCGTGGCGTCGATGCCGAGGTCGGCGGCGTACACCTCGGCGGCCTGCTCAATGTGCCCCTGCTCGAGCAACAGTGCCCCGTAGGCGTGCCGGGGCGGCTGCATCCAGCCCCACGGCTCGTCGTACGGAAGGGCGTCGCTGAGTTGGACGGCACGTCGAAGGTGGGCGAATGCTTCGTCGAATATCCCTTCGCGGTAGGTGATTTCGCCATCGAGCATGGCGCCCGCGACGGCCAGGATGTCGCGACTGGTGTTGTTGAAGAGGTAGCGGGAATCGGGGATCCGGGCGTAGGCCTGCATGAACGCGTCCCGCTCGGCACGCGCCTGCGCTAGCTGTCCCTTGGCGGCGTGCGCGACGCCACGCCCGTAGTGGATGGTGGCCGTGGTGGTGCAGTACAGATCGGCGTCGGCGGGCAGCGGCTCCGCGATCAGGTCGTTCCAGCGTCCGAACCGGATCAGAACGTGTACTCGCAACGGCGCAAAGGCTTCCAGCCAGTCCGCCATCGGCGGGATCGCGATCGACAGCAGCTCAGGTGTGAGCTGCTGCGTCAATTCATCGGCGGCCTGCAGCGCGACCTGCGACTGCCCCTGGAACATCGCCGAGTACACGACAAAGTGCAGATTGTGCGCGCGGTACAGCGAGTAGAAGTTCAGCGGGCCCTCGCGTTCGACGAACCGCCGGTCGGCTTGCACCGCAGACAGATTCGATACCACCGAGCTGTGATAGTCCCCGCAGAGCACGTCGATGTGGCTGGGCATGTGTTGCAAATGGCCCGCGTCTGGGACCAGGCCGCGCAGCAGGTCCGCGGCGGGCAGCGCATCCTGCGGGGTGGCCGACATCTCCATGGTGTGCAGATATAGATGCAAGACACCGGGGTGCTCACGTCCGGCGGGCGTGGCGAGTGCATCATCGAGAATCTGTTTCGCCTGCACCACCCGCGAGCCTGGGGCCGGCGCGCCGGTTTTGGTGTCCCAGAGCGCCCATGCGGTGACGTTGACCAGCGCGTCCGCCGCCAGGGCCGCCATATCGATGTCGTCCGGATAAGCCTCGGCCAGCGTGGACATGGCGTCGGCATAGGCGGAATGCCCGGCCAGCAGCGCGTCGGTGTCGTCCGGGTGCTCGGTTGGGTAGCGGGCTCGCAGTGCCTGGATCAGGCCGCGTTCCACCGCTGAGGCGCGGCCGTGAGCCGCCCGGCTTAGTTCGGCCCGGGCGCGGGTCAGTGACGTTGCCAGATCGACTGGGTCGAAGGCCTCCCACGCCTTGTTGTAGTTGGGACCAATCGCGTACGCGATGCCCCATCGCGCGATCGCCAGCCCGCGGTCGAACCACACCTGCGCCTGCGGCGATGGTGTGTCGATAGGCCGGTGGTAGGAGCCCAGCTCGTAGTACGGCTCGCTCCCGCCGAGCGTCTTTACCGTCATGCCCCGCAGGATAATTCAGCGAAGTAATTTGCACGATGGGAACGACGGACACTGTTACGTCAGGGAGAGCGTGGGTTGATCGTCGGGATGGCGCTCATCGACACGCGTTCACGAACGGTCGATGAGCACGCTGAGAGTTCGGGACGATTTATAGTGTCCGCTGGCGTCCATGGGGCAGTTCTGGATTCGGCGGTTTAGTCCCTATGGGTGTAGCGTCACAGGTGCTGACAATCTCAGCTGGTTCGGGATGAGTTCAGCTGTCCGTTGCGGAACTTGAGGAGTGTTGGCTCCGAGGCCCCACCTGCCGGTGATCGTCTGCACATCAAGATCACATGACTGTTTCACCGAGTTTGGCCGGATCAACCCAGGGGTTCCGGATCAACCCAGGCGTAAGGCCCTCTACATTCCGATTCCTTGGTTTACCTACTCAACGCCGGCCAGCCACGACCGCCCGGCGAAAGAAACGATCAACACCGCGGCTTTGCAAACAGGAGAGCATCCACCGGAAGTCAGCACACCGCAATACATTACGGAGAGACTTTGATGACGGCCGGGCTAGAAGACCGTCGGATCGCTCGCCGGCGCGTCTGCCACCAGCCAGAAACACGCGCCACGATGAACAGACGTCGATTGCAAAGAAGGCTCATCGCGTGACTTACTGTGTAGGCGTAATGCTCGACAAGGGCATGATTTTCGCTTCGGACTCTCGTACGAATGCCGGGGTGGACAACTTCGCCAAGTTCTGCAAGATGACCGTGTTCGAGCGTCGCGGCAACCGCGTTATCGTCCTGCTGAGTTCGGGAAACCTGGCCGGAACTCAGGCCGTCATCAGCGTATTGACGCAGCGCTGTGCTGACGGCGACGCGACCACCAATGTCTTGGGTGCCCGGACGATGTTCGACGTCGTGAGGCTGGTCTCCGACGCGACCCGCGATATCGAGAAACGCGACGCCGGGTACCTGGAAGAGAACAACGTCCGCTTCAATGCCTCGTTCATCGTCGGTGGGCAGATCGCCGGCGAGCCGATACGGCTGTTCCGGACCTATGCCGAAGGCAATTTCATCGAAGCGGGGACCGACACGCCCTTCTTGCAGACCGGTGAAACCAAATACGGAAAGCCGATCCTCGACCGCGTACTTACGCAGGACACGCCCCTCGCAGACGCCACGAAGTGTGTCTTGGTGTCCTTCGATTCGACCATGCGCAGCAACTTGTCAGTGGGCATGCCGATCGATCTGATTTGCTACGAACGGGACAGCCTCGAAGTCCAGTGGCGGCGGCGATTCGCTGACGGGGACCCCTACTTCACCGCCCTCAGCGACCAATGGGGCGAAGGTGTGCGGCAGGTGTTTCGCCATCTGCCCGAGTTGCAATGGTGACGGGTGTGACAGGGGATACCTTCATCATCACCTGTGAACACGGCGGTAACCGGGTACCCGCGCCCTATCGGCGTCTCTTTCGGGGGCAAAGGGCGCTGCTAGATTCCCACTGTGGCTACGATCCCGGGTCGCTGGTCATGGCGAAGGCACTCGCCAGTGCCTTCGCGGCGCCCCTCGCGGCTTCGACTGTCAGCCGTCTGCTTATCGATCTCAACCGCTCGATCGGCCACCCGCAACTCTTTTCGGCGGTGACCCGCGCCGCACCGGCCCAGACCCGAGCGCAGATCGTCGAAGAGCATTACCGGCCCTACCGCAGGCAGGTCGAGAGTCTCATCAGGCAAGCGGTGGCGCGCGGGCATCGCGTAATCCACATTTCCTCGCACAGCTTTACCGCGGAGCTAGATGGCAAGGTGCGCGGCACGGACGTGGGCTTGCTGTACCACCCTGGTCGGCAAGGGGAGGCCGAGGCGTGCGCCCGCTGGAAGGAAACACTGGCGGCATCAGCTCCGGAACTTCGCGTACGCCGCAATTACCCCTATGCCGGCAAAGGAGACGGGTTGACCTCGCACTTGCGTGTGCGCTTCGCGCAGAGTGACTACGTCGGAATCGAACTGGAAGTCAACCAGGGCATCGTTTTCGCCGCGGGCCGACGCTGGACGGCGTTGCGGCGCACGCTGATCGATTCATTACGCACGGCATGTGCGGCCTGAGCGCGCCATGATTCACGCACTGCCCGATACCGGAGAGAAATAATGCAGATTCACGTCGGATTCGAAATGATCTACGACTCCCCGCAGCCCACCCCGATCATATTCAACCTCAACGTCCACTTCACGCGCGTGTCCGATCTGGTCGGCCGCGACGACCTGCTGTTCGACCCGCCAGTCCCGATGGCAGCCTATCGTGACGGTTTCGGCAACTGGTGCACCCGCATTGTCGCGCCGCAAGGCCGCACGCGTGTCTGGGCCGATGCGCTCATCAACGACCCTGGTGTCCCCGACGCCATTGTTCCTCAGGCACAACAGGTTCCCGTGCCGGACCTGCCCGAGGACACCCTGGTATTCCTGCTCGGGAGCCGGTATTGCGAAACCGATCGGCTGTCAGAGACGGCGTGGGATCTCTTTGGGCAGACGCCGCCGGGATGGGATCGTGTTCAGGCAATCTGCGACTACGTTCATCGACATCTCACGTTCGGCTACGAGCACGCGCGCATGACACGGACGGCGCTCGAAGCATTTTACGACCGGACCGGCGTCTGCCGCGATTTCACGCATCTCGCCGTGGCTTTCTGTCGCTGCATGAACATCCCGGCGCGCTACTGCACCGGGTACCTCGGCGACATCGGTGTGCCCCCAGTGGACGGTCCGATGGATTTCGCGGCCTGGTTCGAGGTGTTCCTCGACGGGCAATGGCATACCTTCGACGCACGCAACAACACGCCGCGCATCGGCAGGGTGTTGATCGCGCGTGGCCGCGACGCCGCCGACGTCGCGCTCAGCAATACGTTCGGTCCCGCCGCATTGACGAGCTTCAGGGTATGGGCCGACGAGGTACCCGCCGGTTAAACCAAGCAGCCAAGCCGAAGAACGCGTCCAGCGACGCGACGAATGCTCCGACCGGATCGCATAAACGCTTTAGCTCTTGATACCGACGGTGAGCAGGTCGGACACGATCCGGGTCCACACCGGTCGCGGGATACGGTGCTGATCGCTGACGGTGAAACCGGCGCCTTCGAATAAATCCCGCATCGCGGTGGGCGACGGATTGTGCTGAGGTTTCCACCTGTTGTCCGAGAGACCCTGCAGCAGCGAGTGCTGCGCGCTCAGGGTCGCGACGGCGACCAGCCCGCCGGGCGCCAGCACGCGATGAAATTCCCGCAATGCCGCCGGCTGGTCGAAGAAGTGAAACGCCGAGGTCGTCACGACGGCGTCGAGCGCCCCATCGGCAAAGGGCAGCTGCTCGGCCGGGCCGCGCAACCACTGCACCCGGTTGGATCTGGCCCGCGCCTGGTTGAGCATGCCGTCGGACATGTCGACCCCGGATATCTCGTCGGGGTGCAGCTCGCGCTCGATTCGATCGCTGAGAATGCCTGTGCCGCAGGCGATGTCAGCGATCTTGCGGGATTCGTGGTCGCGCAGCTGCGAGATCACCTCGTTGTGCGGCGGACGGTAAATCCACTGCTGCAGAACCGGTAGGTCGTAGACGGGGGCCAAAACGCTCCACGTTCGGGTGATCGCACCGCGGAGGGCGCGGCCCTGCGTCGTCGTCATTTGCTCAGCACCGACGTGTAGTAGATGGTGTCGGCCACCGAGACGGAGTCGGCGTTCTGCGGGATCGCCTTGCGACCGTGGTCAGCCAGCAGCTGACTCATCGCGATACCGACCGTGTGCCATCCCAGGTCCTGCAGATGGGCGGCGACGTCGTTGCGCTCACCCTCGAAGCCAAGGTCGGAAAAGTCCAGCTCGAGCCCGTGCTCACGCCACTTGGCGCTGGCCGCACGCATCATCTCCCGTACCTGTTCTTTGTCGATGTCCGGCCTGTCCGGGACGGCTTCGCAGGCGAAGCGACTGCCCGCGGCACTGAGCGCGGTGATGTTGTCCAGCAAGCGGTCCTGGGCCGCCGGCGGCAGATAGCCGAAGAGTCCCTCGGCGATCCAAGCCGTGGGTCGGCTGGTGTCCAGACCCGCCTCGAGCAGAGCTTTGGGCCAGTCCTGGCGCAGATCGATGGCCACCGTGCGCAGGTCGGCTTTCGGGGCGGCGCCCAACCCCGCCAGGGCGGTGGTCTTGAATGCGATCACCTCAGGCTGGTCGATCTCGAACACCGTCATGTCGCTGGGCCACGCGAGCCGGTAGGTACGGGCGTCGAGGCCGGACGCCAGGATCACGGCCTGACGGATGCCGGCCTGTATCGCATCACGGAAAAATCCATCGAAGAATCGGGTCCGGACGGCCATCGCGTCCGGCATGTGCTCGAGCTTCCAGCTGGACCCGTCGTGGTCGACGTCAGCGGCGTCGAGCTCACCGGCGACCCAGCGCGTGAAGAAGTCCACGCCGACGGCGTTGACCAACGGTTCGGCAAAGCGGTCTTCTATCAACGGATTGTCGGCCTTGGTGGCGATCGCGCGGGCGGCTGCCACCATCGTGGCCGTCGCGCCCACGCTGGTCGCCAAATTCCAGCTGTCGTTGTCTGTGCGTGGCATGAGCCTGTTCTCCCCAAATATCAGCGGTAAATAATATTTAGATAGCATAACAAATTTTAGAGGGCGCGGGTTCGCCGGCGCGCAACGTGGCCCAAATGTGCGTTGGGATGTGGCCGGGGCCCTCGTTCGTATTAGGGTCCGCCGCGCCAGTGTTCGATGCGGTGATGGTCAGGAGTGAAACCATGCTCCACACCCCATAAGACCGCCTGGGTCCGACTGCCGACGTCTATCTTTCGGTAGATCGTGCGGATGTAGGACTTGACGGTGTTGGGGCTCAGGTATGTCAGCCTGGCGACATCCGCGTTGCTCATGCCCTGGGTGATGAGGGCCAGGATCTCCGACTCCCGATCGCTGAGCCCCTCGCCGCGGCCGGGCCAGTCGAGCCCGACGGCGCCGCGCGACCGGGGCGGGACATCGCTGACGACCGTCTCGCCGGCATGCACCGCCTCCAACGCGGCGACCAAGTCCCGCGCCGGCAACGTCTTCGATAAGTAGCCGTGCGCTCCATGCTGCTGTGCGCTGGCGATGAGATCCGGATGAAAGTTCCAGGTATAGACCACAACTCGGCGTGCACGCGGATTCGCAACCAGAACGGCGATTTCCTCGTGGTCGGATTCTGGTTGCGCGAACGAGTCGTAGAGAACGATGTCGACGGTGTCCTGGACCGGCATGGTCGAGTCGAGTTCGGCGATGACCACCCGGTCGCGGTACCGGTCAAGCATGTTGGCCACACCCATCACGACAACGTCGTAGTCGTCGACGAGCGCCACGGTGATCGGGCTGCTCACGGGCGACGGCATGCCCGCAAGATTACCTACCTAGGGGTGTATTGCCACCCCCCTTAGGGGTGGTCGACTTAACCCCAAGTCGGGTAATCGCCCGATCCATCCGATCTTCAGAAAGGCTGACCATGATCATTCTCGGAATTGTCCTTATCGCCCTCGGGCTCCTATTGCCCGCCCTTATCCCGACCTTTGCCTTCGCCCATGTTCTCTTGGTTATCGGCGTCATCCTGCTTGTCGTAGGCGCGATTCTGGCGGTCATGGGATCCGCGGGACGCGCCGTCGGCGGCCGCCGCCACTACTACTGAGCGTTCCCGGCCTGAGGGGTTACACGGATGGGGCTCGCTCCCGATTCGATGACCGGGAAAACCTGTGCTGCAATCGCTTTCATGCTCTCCGAAGCGGGCCGTGCTCAATTCCCATGGGGCACCTCAACAAATCCGGGTCGCCCCTTGTCGACGACAGAGTTGAATCGGTAGCGAGTTTCCAGGCGGCTGCTTTAGATCTGGGGCTCCGAGGAACCCAGTGCAACGACGGAATCAATCGAAAATGCCACCTGGCGTGCAACACCGCCGTCATCGCCCGCCGCACCCGGGTGGGTCCACTGCACCTGGGCGGACCCGGAAAGCTGCAGGGTGGCCCCGGTAAGGAAATCAATGAACAACAGGGCGGCCTCATCATCGACCGCGAGGTTGCCGAAGCTGTTGAACATGTTGTTGCCCGGGTAATCCGGCCACCACAGCCGTTGGGCAGAGTCCACCCGGACGAACCCGGCTGGCCCTCCCCGGTGAGATGCATCGCTGCCCCGGATCGGATGGCTCGTGCCAAGGAAGAACGTGTCGGACGCGGCGATCAGTGCCTGATCGTTGGCGTCTAAACGCGCAGAGTGCCTCGCCTCTGCCGCGGGTGTGGCGGCAAACATCGCGACATCGGGTTCGCGGCGGTGAATGTACTGTGGGCAATTTCCATATGCCTGATCGATCTGCACCGTCAGACCGGCATCGTCACCGCCGACCAAGGTGCCGTTGATCCGCATTCTGCGCCGTGCGGCGAAGTCGATGGCAACCAAACCGACCTGTTGGCCGATCGGCATGCCATGAAGGGGGTCACCCTCGCGCGGAACGGTCGACACTCGCAACAGATTGCCTTCCCCTAGCAGGAACCCCGCCGGCGCCGCTAGTGGTGAGATCCATAGGATGCCGTTGCGATCGCGTCCGGTCACCGCGCTGAACGTCTGTAACGCAAGGAATCTCGCGGCCCCCGCGGAGAGGTGGGCCGAGTCGAGCATCCTCTCCAGCCGCTTGGCGTCGGCTTCGACGCCGGCTCGACGTTGTATCGCGAGCTCGCCTTCGTGAAATCCTGTTGCGGTCATTGTGAGACGTCCCTTTTCGTCGGCCCGGCAACGTGTTGCAACATCGCCGGCCGCGCAGACCTTCCCTCTCTCAACTGCCCTGGGGCACTTCAGCAAATCCCGGTTGTCCCCCGTCAACGACAGAGTTGAATCGGATGCGGGTCTGCAGCCGCTCGTTGATTTCCTGGATCGCGCTTTCGGGAAGCGCGGTGACATCGAAGTTCTCCCTAATGCGTGACGGCGTGACGGATCCGGTGAGCACCGCGGTGCCACGTTGGATACCCCAGGCCAAAAGCACTTGCGCGGGAGTCTTTCCCAGACGCTCGGCGATTGAGACGATCAGCGGGTCGTCCAGCAGCCGCGGCTCCAGCGAGTGTCCCAGCGACGCGAACGCCAGCAGGATGATCCCGTCGGTCTCGTGGAGGTGGTGAAGCTCCCATTGCGGGTGATACGGGTGCGACTCGACCTCCACGACCGCCGGCTTGATCCGGGCGCTATTGATGATCTGCCGGGTGCCTTGAACGTCGATATCGGACAGACCAATCGATCGAGTGAGGCCGTCATCGACCAGATTCTCCATCGCGGCCCACGTCTCCTCCAGGGTCACTCCGTCGTCGTAGACGATTGCGCCGTGCGGGTCGCGCGGGTCTTGGTCGTCACCGGGCTGGAACGCGAAGGGGGTGTGCACCAGATAGAGGTCGACCGCGTCGAGCCCAAGCTTGCCCAGGCTGGCCTGCAGCGCCGGCTTGACCCGCTCGGGTCGATGGTTGTTGTTCCACAGCTTGGTGGTCACGAACAGGTCCTCACGGCGGACCGTGCCCTCGGCGAACAGCTCCTTGAGCGCGACGCCGACCTCGGCTTCGTTGCGGTATCGCTCGGCTGCGTCGAGGTGGCGGAATCCCACCTGGACCGCGGCCTTGACGGCACTCACCGTCTTTGTGCGGTCGGAAAGCGAAGTCCCAAACCCGAGCGCCGGGATTTCACCGCTGCCGTCGTTCAAGGCGAATCGGTGTTGCCGTGGGTCCTCGATCGTTGTCATTTCTTTCGGCCTCCTTGACGTCTATAAATGACCAGTCGTCTATGTAACGGCCGCGCCGCCTCGATATTCCCGGTCGGAAAGGTTCAGCGGAGAAGTGCGGGGACGGTGACCGCTTCGAACCGATCATAGGGAGTACGGCTGCGGGTCACCTTTCCGCGCAGTGCAGCGCCCTCCCACGCCTCGATCAGCAGCGAGGCGAGTTGCGCCGCGTCCACGTCCGCCCGGACGCCGCCCGCACGTTGCCCGGAACGCACACACGCCGTAAGCGCCTGGTCCCAGCGGTCGAGAATGCGCAGGAGCTCCGCCCGAACCGCTTTACTCGAACCACTCAGCTCCAGCGACATTTGCCCGATCAGGCAGCCGAGCAGGAAATCTTCCGCCTCGTGGTCGTCCGTGAGCGCGTGAAAGAAACGGGCGATTCGCTCCTGCGCCGAGCCGTCCTCGTCCAGGATCGGCAGCAGCCTGGTCTGGATGTCGGACCAATAGTGTTCGAGGATCGCCTCGGCGAGGGCCTCTTTGCTTAGGAAGTACGCGTAGAACGACCCTTTCGGCACACCCGCCGCGTCCGTGATGTCCTTGACGCCGCTAGCGGCGAATCCGCGCGCATGCACAAGATTCATGCCCGCTTCAAGGAGCCGGCGGCGCACTTCGGGATTCGACGGCCGTGGCACACCCAATAGTAGCCGACCGGTCATTTATCTGGTCTCGCCGGGACTTGCGGGCTACCCAGCGGCTACCTCGGCTAGATTTGGGTCGGCCCATGAGGCTCCATCCCCAGCAGCCAACACGCACCCGCCCTGACCGGAAGGATCCTGTGTCTATCGCGCCCGACGGCGCCACCGGTCGACGGGCGCCTGGCTTCGAGGTTCCGCCGGTCGTGCTGCTGGACGGCGGGGCCGCCTTTCCACATGAGGTCCTGGGCAACAAGGGCTACGGAATCAACGTCATGCGTCGCAACGGCTTGCCCGTCCCGTCGGCGTTCTGCATCACCACTGAGGTCTGTCGGCGCCATCTGGCCGACCCGCAGCGCACGCTCGACGCAATCTGGGATGCCGTCCTACAGGCGATGAGCTGGCTGGAAGCCGAGAGCGAACACACCTTCGGGCGGGGACCGCGGCCGCTTCTGGTCAGCGTGCGCAGCGGGGCCGTCGAATCGATGCCGGGCATGCTCGACACGGTCCTGGACCTGGGCATCAACGACGAGGTGCGCGACGCGCTGGCGACCTCATTCACACCGGCCTTTGCCGACGACACCCGCACACGCTTCGATCGGATGTATCGCCGTGTTGTGCTCGGCGATAAAGGCGGGACTGTCCCCGATGATCCGCACGCGCAGCTGCGGTGTGCCGTCGAGGCCGTCTTCAATTCTTGGGACTCGCCACGGGCGGTCGCCTACCGCCGCCATCATCGCCTCGACCCCGACCAGGGCACGGCGGTGGTGGTGCAGGCGATGGTCTTCGGCAACGTGGACGCGGCCACCTCGGGAACCGGAGTCTTGTTCTCCCGCAACCCGATGACCGGCGGCGGCGACCCGTTCGGCGAGTGGTTGCCCGGTGGCCAGGGTGAGGACGTCGTGTCAGGAACCACCGGCTGCGAACCTGTTACCGCCTTACGTGACGAGCACCCCGCCGTCTACGACCAACTCGTGCAAGCGGTAAGCACGCTCGAACGGCTGGACCGCGACGTGCAAGAGATCGAGTACACGATTGAGGACAGCAAGCTGTGGCTGCTGCAGACGCGTAAGGCCAAACGCTCAGCCCAGGCTGCGGTGCGCCTTGCCCTGCAACTGCACGCGGAAGGACTGATCGACGGTGCAGAAGCTCTGCGCCGGGTCACCCCCAGGCACGTCGAGACGCTGCTGCAACCTTCGCTTCAGCCCGAAACACGTTTGGCCGCACCGCTACTCGCCCAGGGGCTGCCGGCTTGCCCGGGGGTCGTGTCCGGCCGCGCCTACACCGACGTCGATGCCGCCGTCCACGCCGCGGGAGAGGGGGCCGACGTCATCCTGGTCCGCCCCTCCACCAGTCCGGACGACGTTCAGGGCATGCTCGCCGCGCGCGGCATCGTCACCGAGATCGGTGGAGCGACCTCACACGCCGCGGTCGTCAGCCGGGAGATCGGCCACCCCGCCATTGTCGGGTGCGGGGTAGGCGTCGCCGCCACACTCGAAGGCAAGCTTGTCACCATCGACGGCACCGAAGGCGAAGTGCGCGAAGGCATCCTGCGATTAGATGCCTGGTCGGAGCAAGACTCGCCGGACCTCAAGGCGTTGGCGGAATTGGCGCGTCAGATCAGCCCGTTGCGGGCGCATGCCCACGGTCCGCACCCCCGGCTGGATGTCAGCTCCGACTCCGCGGTACGCGAGGCCCTGCAGGCCGGGCACACCGACGTGGTGTCCGCCAACCCGCTGATCACGATGCTCACCGCGCTGCGCGTGGCCGACTGAAACGGCGACGGTCGGTGCTCGAACTCAAGGTGCTTCAGGCCGTCCGCCTCAAAGGCATGGTCAGCCACGATGCCCTTGCCGCCACAGTCGATGAATCCGACGACGCAGTGGCTGAGACGCTGGCGACGTTGATCCAATCGGGGTTGCTAGCGGCCGGCGCGACGGTGAAGCTGACGCCGGAGGGCCGGGCGCGTCTCGCGGAGCTACTGGCTGCCGAACGCTCCACCATCGAAGCCGACGCCGTCTCGTCCGGATATGACGCGTTCCGTGCCGTCAATGCCGATTTCAAGGCCCTGGTGACGGACTGGCAGCTCAAGGACGGCGAACCGAACACCCACGAGGACGCGGATTACGACGCCGCGGTGCTGGCACGTCTCGACGACATTCACGCCAGAGTCGCGCCGATCATCCGAGGCGTCGCCGAGCAACTGCCGAGGCTGACGTCCTACGCTGCAAAACTTGATGAGGCCCACCGGAAAATTCTTGCCGGAGAACGCATGTGGTTCACCCGTCCGATCATCGACTCCTACCACACCGTCTGGTTCGAGCTGCACGAAGAGCTGATCGTCGCCTGCGGGCTGACCCGCCGAGGTGAGGCCGAGGCCGGGCACGCAGAGTAGCGCTTTACCGTAGCTACTACAGCTAACTGCACAACGCCACGAAGGAGTACCCCGGTGAAAACAAAGGGCGCACTGATCTGGGATTTCAATCAGCCCTGGTCGGTTGAAGAGATCGAAATCGGCGAGCCCCGGAAGGGCGAGGTCAAGGTCCAGCTGGAAGCCGCGGGGCTCTGCCATTCTGAGCACCACGTGGTGACCGGTGACATCCCGATGGCGGCCTTTCCCATGCTCGGCGGTCACGAAGGCGCCGGCATCGTCGTCGAGGTCGGCGAAGGCGTCGAAGACCTCGAAGTGGGCGACCACGTCGCGGCGTCGTTCATACCGTCGTGCGGCAAGTGCCCGTCGTGTCAGTCGGGCGAGCGAAATCTGTGCGACCTCGGCATGGGGCTGATGGCTGGAACAGCGGTCTCTGACGGCACATTTCGCATCCAGGCCAATGGCCAGAACGTCTATCCGTACGCGCTACTGGGCACCTTCTCGCCCTATCTAGTGGTGCACCAGACCTCGCTGGTGAAGATCGACCGATCCGTCCCGTTCGAAGCCGCCGCGCTCGTCAGCTGCGGCGTGACAACCGGATTCGGCTCGGCGGCGCGGGCCGCTGAAATTCAACCGGGTGACGACGTGGTGATTGTTGGCCTCGGCGGTGTCGGTACCGCCGCGCTGCTCGGCGCGGTGACGTGCGGGGCACGCAACATCTTTGCCGTCGACCCCGTCGAGTGGAAGCGCGACCAGGCGCTCAAATTCGGCGCCACCCACGCCTATGCCGACATCGACACCGCAACGATGGCCATCGCGGAACTCACCGTCGGGCGGATGGCCCGCAAGGTAATCGTCACAGTCGGCCGGTCAGACGGCAAAGACCTGGAGAAATACATGTCCGTCACATCCAAGGGCGGAATTTGCGTCATGACGGCCATGGGCAGCGTTCTTGCGACGGATGCGACGCTGAATCTCTCGCTATTGGCCCTGTTGCAAAAGAGATTGCAGGGCACCATTTTCGGGGGTGGCAACCCGCAACGCGACATTCCCCTACTTTTGTCTATGTACCAAGCCGGCAAGCTGAACCTCGACGATATGGTCACCCGCCGCTACAGCCTCGAGCAGATCAACGAGGGCTACCAAGACATGCTAGAAGGACGCAACATTCGCGGAGTCATCTGCTTTACCGACGCAGACAGATAGCCCAGTGACAAGGGTCACTTACTGTTGGAAATACAGTATGTGCTACTTTCGGCTCAGTCCATAACGCCTAAATTCGGGGTCCTAAAACATGCCAACGCCTGTCATTGTCGGTGCTGCCAGAACGGCCATCGGCCGGTCCTTCAAGGGCACACTGGTCAACACGCCGCCCGAGACCCTGATCACCACGGTCCTGCCGGAGGTCGTGCGTCGATCCGGAATCGATCCCGCCGCGATCGATGACATCATCTTCGCCGAATCGCACTATGGGGGCGGAGATCTGGCGCGCTACGCAGCCGATGCCACGGGCCTGCAGCATGTACCGGGACAGTCCGTCAACCGCCATTGCGCCGGCAGCCTCACCGCCATCGGCAACGCGGCCGCGCAGATCGGCTCCGGGATGGAGCGCGCGCTCATCGCCGGCGGGGTTCAGTCCCTGTCGATGACACCGCTGACGAACTGGCGCATTCCCGGGCCGGAGCTCAAGTTCGAAGAGCGGTGGATGCCGCCAACCCACGTCGAGACACCCGACGCGCCGACCAAGGACATGTCGATCACCGTGGGCTGGAACACCGCGCAAGCGGTCGGAATCAGCCGCGGGGAGATGGACGCCTGGGCTGCGCGCTCACACCAGCGCGCCATCGCGGCAATCGACGCAGGAAAATTCCTCGACGAGATCATCTCGCTCAAGGTCGAGCAGCTCGACGGCTCCGTCACCGACTTCAGCGTCGATGAGCACCCCCGCCGCGACACCACCGTCGAGACGCTGGCCGGACTTAAAGTCCTGCACCCCGAGATCGAAGGCTTCTCGATCACCGCAGGGAACAGCAGCGGCACCAACGACGCGGCCGCGGCGGTCGCGTTGGTCGAGCGCGACTTCGCTGAAGCCGAAAAGCTGTCGGTGATGGCGACCGTCAAGGCCTGGGGCGCGGCCGGCGTTGCCCCGCGCGACACCGGCCTGGGCGCGGTGAAGGTCATCGGCAAGGTGCTGGAGCGCGCCGGACTGAAGCCTTCCGACGTCGCGCTGTGGGAGATCAACGAGGCCTTCGCTTCGGTTCCGATCGCGGCCTGCCGCGAATACGGACTCGACGAGGACTTGGTGAACTTCTCCGGCAGCGGTTGCAGCCTGGGACACCCCATCGCGGCCTCCGGCGCGCGGATGATCACCACGCTCATCTACGAACTGCAGCGCCGCGGCGGGGGCATCGGCGTGGCCGCGATGTGCGCCGGCGGCGGGCAGGGCGGCGCAGTAGT
>CAVZSJ010000006.1:0-256804 GCA_963777885.1 uncultured Actinomycetota bacterium | reverse complement strand
CGTACACCCGACACGCAGTCGGTTGGGACGCGCGCATGCTCTGTGCCGCCAATCGCCTCATGCCGTCGCGGGTGATGCACCAGGTCACACGCCTTGCAATGGGGTATTCCGCGTGAAGTTAGTGCGGCGCCATCGCGTTAGCGCGCCCGTCCTGTTTGACGCTTATAGGACTGTTACCACGTGACGGGAAGTTCCTCGATGCCGTAGATGCCTGATTCGTTGTGGAACGTCAACTCTTCGACGGGGACCGCCAACTGCAATCCGGGCAGCCGTCGGGCCATCGTCGCGAAAGCCGTTTGCATCTCTACTCGCGCCAAGTTCTGCCCAATGCACTGGTGGGCGCCGTAGCCAAAGCCCAAGTGCCCGCGGGTGTTCCTGCCGATGTCGAAAGTCTCCGGGTCGGGAACGAACGCGGGGTCCCAGTTTCCTGCAGGCAGGTTCATCACCAGCATGTCCCCCGCGCGAATGAGTTCGCCACCGATCGTGAGATCCTCGATCGCGATGCGATCTACTTGGGCTTGCACGATGGCCAGGTAGCGCATCAACTCTTCGACGACGTTCGCCACGATTGCTCGATCTCCGTCTGGCCGAGCCGTTCAAACACATCCCGGTGTTCCATCAGCGCGATCGTTCCCAGCGCAATCATGCTGGCGGTGGTCTCATGCCCGGCCTGCATCATGATCACCCCGCTGATCGCAGCGGTCTCACGGCTAAGCTGGCCGGTGGCAATGTAATCGGTAGCGAGACGACTGATCAAGTCATCGCCGGATTGGCGCTGCTTTCGATCCACCAAGTCCAATATGTAGACGAACATCGATCCGAAGGCCATGGTTTTCTCGTCGTCCGTGGCTCGCGGGTTCATCGACATCGCGGTGTGGTGTTGAAAGAGTTCGAGGTCCTCGGGCGGCACGCCGAGCAACAGCGAGATGACGAGCGACGGCACCGGCAGTGCGAACCCACCGAATAAGTCTGCCGGTGAACCCTTGTCGATCATTGAGTCCAGATGCTCATCAACGAGTTTCTGAATGAGGGGGCGCATCATTTCTGACCGTCGGAATGTGAAGGTCCGAGCCATCATTCGCCGGATTCGCTGATGCTCGGGATCATCGGTCCGGGCGAACATCACAGGCTGATCGCCGTCATTATCCGATGACATCACGTCAACGGGAACGGTTTTGGCGCTCAACCGCGGGTCAACGAGCGCGGCTCGGATGTCCTGATAGCGGCTCACGACCCAGGCCGGTTGGCCTTGATACATCGCCCGTCGAAAACCCGGCTCGTCCCTCCACGCCGCGGATTCAGGCGGAGGACGAAGTGGGCAGTGCACAACACGTGGGCCCGGGATAAGAGGAAGCCCCGTGTCGGCGCTGGAATCAGAAAGTGATGCTGTCACTGTCGGTTCCGTCATACGTCATACCTTCGCTATTCGGTTGAGCCGCGCGGTCACGAAAGAACTCACCGGAGCGATGTCCATGACATCGAGCGGAATTGGCCTACCGTGTCGTGTCATCTCCTCGCGACTGTCGAGCGATTCCACCGCCCACCCGCGTCGAGACAGCCACACAGCAGTGTCGGTGGCATCCTCATCTTTAATAAACGAAGCGACGTCCATGCTGACACCAATCGTGTCGTTCATGTCCTTTGCCCCTTCGCGCCACTTTCCCATGCGTGTCTCACCGAAGGACAATTCGGCATTTGGGTAGACCTCGGCGGCTAACTGGCTGCCGGGTGCGCTGAGATCGGTAACCACGGTAAACAAGCGATCGTGCTCATCCGAGCCGAGATAGGGAAGCAACCCCTCCGCGAGCCACGCAGTTGGCCTTGATGTCTCGAAGCCAGCAGCGCCCAAGACCGACGGCCATGAGTCGTCTCGCAGATCGATGGGCACCAAGTGCAAAGCGGCAAGCGCTGACACGCCGTGCGAGGTGAGGACGGAATCCTTGAACGCCAACACTTCGGGCTGGTCGATCTCGTACACGTCGATGTTGCTGAGGCATTGAAGACGGTATGACCGCGCATCGAGACCTGATGCCAGAATCACGATTTGCCGGATTCCGGCCGCGACCGCAGCGGCGCAGTAGTCATCGAAGAACACTGTGCGGGTGGCGACGTAGTTCCGCCCGGTCTCCGCTGCGCGTCGCCCCTTGTCGTCCTCGGGCCCCATCCAGGAGAGATCGCCCGTCGCCATCGTCTGCCATCCGGGCTGGTTCGCCGCTGTCACCATGATTGCGGCGAAGTCGTCACGGACCAGAGGCTGTGGCTGCGCAGTCTCGGCCGCGCGCTGCGATGCCACTCCGAGTGCGGTCGTTCCGAGATTGGCGGTGATGCCCCAACTCTCGTTCCCATCGGAACTCATGACGCCTCCACCATGGACGAGATTGCCTCGGCGAGCGGTTCGGGAGCATCGAGCATGACGTATGTCAGACTCGCCGGAATCTCGATTAGTTTTGAGTTCGGGAAGTCCGCCGCCAAGCGGCGTGCGTGCTCCAACGGGAACATCGGGTCGCCGGAGGCCCAGGCAAGGGTCACCACTCCGGAGAAGACTCTTATCGCCGGAATCGCCCGCAATGTAAGTGCTGGATCGAGAGAGGCGGTTACGGCGGCCGCCTGGCGTCGTGTCTCAGAGTTCGTGAGAAATGCTCCGAAGATGGCCGACTTCTCAGACTCGCTAATTGGTTGCTTGCAGACAGCCTTGAGAAAGACACTCAGGCCCGGCTTCGTCGATAGCGCTCGCAGTACTGCACTACCGAGGCGTGGACTGATCTGGCACAACTTGACGAGCACCCGGAACTGGCCGGGCGGGAAGTGCTCGTAGCTGTCGCAGTTGGTGAAGACCAGGCCGCCGATTCTTGACGAATCGAGCGCAGGATCGCCAAGTGCAGCGAGCACCAAACCACCACCTGTGTCGTTGGAGACGATCGTGACGCCGTGCAGATCAAGGGCCTCGAGGAAGCCGACGATGCGTCTCGCGGTGGCTTCAGCGCTCAGGTCGACGCCGTCCTCCGCCGGTTCATGAGCACCCAGCGGCCAGGTCGGGACGATGCAACGGGCACGCCCCCCAATGGCGGTCACCACGCGATGCCAGATCGCGCCGGTGACGTAGACACCGTGGACGAACACCACGACGGGTCCTGCTCCAGTGTCTTCGTAGTCGATGTCAACACCGTCGACACACGCTCTATCCATCGAGTCCCTTTCGTGGTGCTCCGGCTCTACCGGCCTGCAGTCAGGGCACAAGCGCGGTGATGTCCTCGCCCTGAAGGAGTTTCACGGTCAGGTTGATATCGAAGTAGTCCGTCCATCGGGTGATCTTGTTGTCGTGGACGACGAAGGTACCCATCACCGGCACGGCAGGCTTTTCGCCGTTCGGCGTTTGGATGTAATCAAGCCGCTCAGTCAGGACGACTGGACCATCGCCTGCGATGTTTACGATCTCAAATGCATACGCGTCAGGAAACATCGCGAACTGCGCCCCTAGGTTCTCCACGATCGCGTCCACACCAGTGAGGGCAGGCATTCCGACGTTTTGGTAGACAGCGTCTTCAGCTAGCCACGGCCGCAATGCATCCGGGTCACGCTTCTCCATCAATTCACAGAACTCGCGGACAATCGCGACGGGGCTTGGCATCAATGTCTCCTTAAGACGGCGGACAGAATCTGCGGCTTTCACAGACTTATGGTTGCACTTCGCTTCGCGGTGCGGCGGTGAAGGTCACCCCGCCTTATCAGTTGAACAGCGGTCGCTCACCGATCCAAGTTCAACGTGCGGCCGTCCATCAGGTTGGGCCATCATCCAGCCTGACCAGATACCAACCGAGTACGGCCCCTTCTGGCCGTTCTGCTCGTAGAACCCTTGCGGGTCATAGACTTTCGCGTCGGGGTACGGCCATGGGCACGCGACTGACGTCGCGATCCCGGTCCACTTGAAGCTGGCGAAAGCGAGCCCGTAGACCAGGTAGAACACGTTGACGATGATGAGCATCAGCATGAACGACCCGAGCGCCGGCCGAGTCGGGAAGAGTCGAGCGCGCCTGGCAAGTTTCTCCGACACCGAACGGCCAGTGTCATCGCGATAGACCAAGACACCCGCCGGGATCATCACCAGAGTCACGAGCGACGACTCCCAAAGCAATGGGAACTGATGAGTCGTACCCGCGAAGATCGAACCGAATGGAATGACCTGCGAGTACATGTACAGACCGGTTTGGATCATCGTGACCTCGAGGATCATGTCGATGATGAACCCGAAGATGAAGATCAGCACGCCGAGGCTGATCAACGGGTGGCGCCACACGAAGGTGTCGGCAGCCTTTCGCGCCTGGATCTTGCGGAGCGCCCATACGGCCGGGAAGTAGGGTCCGAACTGGAACATTACGTAGCCGAAGACGACGAATGGTTCGACGGTCGGTGCGAGCGAGACATAGGGCCATGACTCGGGCCAATGCCATAGACGCGGGTCGTACACGGCGTACGGCGCCCAGTTCATCATCGGGTCTTGCCAGACGATGATCGTCGTCACCAGGCCCATCAGGATGTAAGGGTGCGGTCCGTAGCGACGCCATCCCCACACAGCGGCCACGATGAGGCCAATGACGGCGATGAGCGTGAAGACCTGCAGGACGGGAATCCAGTGGTGGAAGCCGAGTAACGGCTCGACCGGCCGGGGCGCACCTTGAACATTCGGATTTGCGATTCGCTCATCGGGGTAATTCGTCGCGTTCCACGCAACTGCAAAGACTGTTGCGATACCGAGGGCGGTCCACACCCATGTCCATACGCTGGTCGATGTGCGTGGCGATCGCGTATCCGGCGCACTGTCCGGCTTCGAGCTCTGTTCTGTCGTCATTGAATCTCCTCAATCTCGGACGCTGGGTGTCTCATCTGCGGCTTGTGGGATGCTGCTGAATTCCGGCACGGACGTAACGCCTCACAAATATTTGTTCCCCGGGTTTTGCATCGGCGCGGTCCGATGATGCTTCGCATTCAAGTGCTCAGACGCGAGACGAACGGCTGGCACAGGGGTTGTTTTGCGCCGCCATGGAAGCGGTGAGGTCGGCCGTGTCAACGTGACGTGCCGCAGGCCCGAAGGGCGTGTTGAGCAAGCAGACCATCTTGGGTTATCTCCTCCACATTTATCTGGAGCATGTCGGCACCAGAAACTAATGTGGAGCTAGACTGCACCAAAAAAGCTGCTCGGTCAAGAGCGGCCTGACAGTTCCGGCGCCCTACCTAAGGTCGGCCACCATCAAGTTCAACGGATCAGCCATTGTGTCGATCTCGGCGCTTGTGTGACGTTGCGCCCGAACTATGCAGTGGAGTCGGACAGGTAGCGATAACAGTCGCCGAGAGACCCCCAGCATCTTCGCGATGTCGGCGGCCGTGATGCCCTTATCCTGCATGTTGCGAGCTTTTGCGGTATCCGCGTCGTCGACCTTTTGGGCGCGGCCGCCTGCGCCCCTTGGCCGCTGCCGCTGCGAGTCCGGCGCGGGTTCGCTCGATCATGGTGTCGCGTTCGAGTTGGGCGAAGGCCGCCATGATCGTCAGCATCGCTTGCCCCATTGGGCGTCGGTGTGCAGGCCCTCGGTGATGCTGCGGAAGCCGACACCGCAGACGTCAGCCCGTCGACGACGGCGAGTACGTCTTGGGTATACGCCAAGTGGATCGAGCTTCCAGACAGTGAGGGCGTCACCTTCGCGGAGGTGGTCGACAATTATCGAGGCCGGGTTGGGTGGCGGTCGAACCGCTTACGCTCTGATCGCGAAACACCCGATCTACTCCGAGCTTCGCGTAGCGCGTCGAGTTGCAGCGCCATGTTCTGGTCCACTGTCGAAACTCGCGCGTATCCGATGTTGGCCATCGCTTATCCCGTCTCACAAACCCGACAATGTCGCGGTTTTGAGAATACCGGTTGTGAGACGGGTTTTCAAGACGGCCGGCGATCGGCTGAACGCCTGTTCGCGTCGGCAAGGGGAGCATGCCCATATCGCTCTCAAGAACCCATCGTTTTCGAGACGGCGGCACGGTTGATGCGCGATGGCCGGATCGCAACAAGACGGAGTCTTCGAGTAGTAGCGACAGGGTCGGAGGGGGGCGCATCGGTTCATGACCGATCAAATCTCTCCTCTGATCGGGTCGATTTTGACTTGCCCCTCAAGAAAGATTGCCAATCGGGATCATCTCGAACGAACCACCGGCCTGTCGGCGCTCGCAGAAGTCGAACGGCGACTGAGTACCGGTGCGCATGTCCTCAGCGATGAGACGCACCATGTTGCAGTCGGTTCCGTGCACGAACACCAGCGGTTCGTCGTGGACGCCCACGACGAGCTTGCAGTCGGTCATCATGCCTGGAAATCGGAAGGCGGCGAAGTATCGCGATAATCCCGCCATGAAGGGCACTTCCATGATCCACCCCTGGGGTAGGCCGATGGCCTCTAGTTGCTGCGAGACCGGCGTGGCGGTACCTGACGGTTGATGCTCGGGCAACGCCTCGATGAGGACGATGCCCGCGTCGGTCGGCGTTCGCTTGACCGGGCGCTGCTGCTTACCGGGCCGCTTCTTCTTGCCGTTGCGCTTCGACATGAAGTTCCCCCTCGATCGGAAACCGTTGCTTTGGTCTCGTAGCTGCGGATGTACGCCATCGTGGGTTCCAACCAAGCTATTGGGATGGCCATTACGTAGAGCGGCTTAGAGGCGTTCGTCTGTAGGTTGGAATGCCACCGCTGGGGGGATAATTCAGGACTTCGGCTTCGATTGGCACAGCCAGTTCCCGTGGGCCACCGCCAATAAAACGGCTCTCCTCGTTGTCCTCGCAGAGTTCCTGCGATCGTCTGAACTCGGCGCGCGAACCGGCCTCAATGCGCTCCAAGATCGACTCATACGGCTTGGGCGGTCCGACTTCAACTTCGACCGCGGTCTTGGCAGAGACCCCGCCGCGGTCCAAGGCATCTTTGATCGCCGACAGTCGCACCGACTCTGAAACACCGGGATCTGTTGCCATCTTGAGCAATTCGCGAGCAAGTCTGTCTGATGCTTCTTCGAGACGTTCCCGCGCCTTGCGCCTCACGCCGGGAGCTCGGCCGCCGTGGTAACCACACACTGTGCCACCACAAATGGCGGCGTTCTTGCACTGGTCGCCGTTCTTCCGGTGCGCGGTGCACCGCCGCTCGGGATGGGCACTGCGTTCCCACCGGTCGATAGGTCCAGAGCTCGATAGGTCAGCCATCGTTGATCCTCCTGAGCTTGCTTGGACGTGTACGAATTCGGTCATGAGGGACTGGACAGTGCCCTCGTCGGCGCCATACCAGGGTGGCAGTGCAAGTTGGAACAACTCTTCTTTCAGTGCGATGTCCTTCTGGGAATTCTCGATTCAGCGGGTTGTAATACTCTCCCTGGTCTCCCTGGTCTCCCTGGTACACGCAGGTCACACCGCTTCGATGACCTTGGCACCTGCTTGCCATTGCCCCGTCACAGACGGTCACCGTCCGCCCCCGCTCACACATGTTGACCGCAGCGCGATTCCCGAAAAACACATTTGCCGTTCCTCTCGCCCTCCGCGCCGGGTTGAGTCGATTCGATTGCCATATGCCGCGTACAGCGATCTGGCGAGGTGCGCATCGCTGTGTGGCGTGTGGCCGTGCTCGCGACACCACGTCTTGTACCGTTCAAACAGTGACGACTTGGAAACAAAATGTGTCTCATGGGAGCCAAAAATGCACACAGCCTCAATGAACTGCTTTATGGGACTTGCGGTTTGATTTAGCAAGTCGATTATTTCCCGCCCACTTGTTGGCTGGATGAAATGGCCGCGTTTGGTGAGCCGGTCCATGCCATCTAGAGCCCAGCTCAGGATTGCGGGCAGCTCTGCGGTGAGCGCGGCGGCGAGACCCGGGTCTTCGTGACCCAACCACGAACACGGAGTGGATAGTGCGATCATCCGGCTGACGATTGCTCCAGAATTGTCTGGGAGCACAGCGAGTTCGTTGCTCATGATCATGAATCGCACGCCTAGGCGCACCGACACAGCGTCGCGGTACTTGCGGTTCACGGGAACCGTGTCCTCGCCGGTGACGCTCAACAACGTCTCAACGAGCTTCTTGCCTTTGATCGAGACCCGTGTGTCGGAGAACACCGCCAACGTCTTGTCGACCAGCGGCGCTAGGCCGAAGTCATTGGCCAGCGCGGTGTCGGTGACCGCAGCGTGGGATGTTGCACCAATGAGGTTGATCAACGTCCTGACGATGGTGCCCTTGCCGCTTCGTGGCGGTCCAACCACCATCAGCATTTTCTGCAGATCAGTTCTGCCGGAGAGGATGTAGCCGAACCACTCTTGCAGAGTTTCGATCGACTCGAGATCGTCGGCTAACACCTCCTTGAGAAATTTCAACCAACGTTCTGGTTTGGGTAGCTCGGGCTCGTAGTCGAATGACAACGCGAACGTGTTGAAAAATTCCGGTGTGTGAGGCACCAACTCGCGATCCGCCACCCGCACCAGCCCGTTGGCGCACGCAATTACCGGTTCTGTGCGACCGTCAATCCAGCAGGATGCACCCGTTCCCGCTGGCAGTGCTACTAGACCGCGAGTCGCATCAATGACATCATTTAGTTTCTTCGGCGTTGGTTTCCACCGAAGGTTATCGCCCTTTGCGCCAAAGTATTCCGCGTCGGCCAGCGGCCCGTACAGCCAGTCACGCAGCCCTTCGACCGACATGCTGCGGTAGTGCGTACCGCACCATGAGAACCACGTCCCATTCCAGTAGCGCAGCGGTCGTCCATCGCATTTAGCCTCTGCGACTACGCGCTTCGCGCACTGGTATGGGTGGTCCGGCGCGGGCCACAAGTGCCTGTGGCGGCCAAGCTCATTAAGTGCCTCCCGCACCGTCTTGGTTGCAGCTCTCTCGATTCCGTACTGAAATAGCGACGGTATTTCGTACGGAGGGACTGCCTCGCCCGTGTGGACGCGCAGTTCGACCAGACGGTCATCGATCAGCTGTTGCACTCTCGCGTAATCGTTCTCCGAGATGCACCCAAGCCTCCAAGCGCACGCTAGTCGTACCGCCTGCGAAGCGGCCCATTGGTGACGGCCTCCGTTTGGCTTGTCGTTGGAGACGCCGTCGAGCCACTTCTCGACGTAGGGGCACGTCTCGTCGGCGAAATCCCAATCCTCAGAGTTGCTAGTCGTATCCGCCGGCCCGCTGCCCTTGAGACGATCGCTTTGGTGAACCCTGCTCGCGTCACCCTCCTCGACCGGCATACCGCTGCTGGTCAAGATCTTGTCCACTTCAGCTGCTGTCAGCGCCCTGCCGCTGTCGGCGTAGCTCTCCACCAATCTCGGGCCGCGACCACTCGTCATTGCCTTGCAGTTATAGGTCCCGGGCACTCGTAGCACTCGCGGGAGATCGAACACCGAATCGACCTTGGTCCCACGACGCCCTGCGACGGCCTTGACCAGCCGACCCCAGCGTTTGAGCATCGTGGCCAGATCGACGTCGCGGCCGGCGGCTCCGTCACGTATCACCCAGTAGGGGTGCAGGCCACCACCACTGTGAGTAACCGCTGCTGGCCGTGTACCGAGTACGGCCGACAAGTCATCGATGATCGTTCGGGCGATGTCCAGGTCTGGGCAGGCTCCCGACTTCACATCGAGGTCGGCCGGTAGCACGGCGAGCCTAGTGACGTCCTCGGCTTTGCCGCGGCCACCGTTGCGCCGTGCTGGTCCTTTGATCGGGTTGACACCGAAATAGATGTCGGCAGCTTCCGGTAGTGACTTCACTTCCGCGAGCGCCTGCGCGGGTGCGCAGACGGCGGTGCAGAATGGGCCACCGTCAATCTTGTGACAGATCGACACATACTCGTCGTCGCTGAAGCGAAGCACGTCGAGCAGCAGCTCCGAGAAGTCAAGTGACGACAAGGCGCGGCCGATCTGCCGGTAGGGATGTGGTGGTCACGCTGGCAGGTCGGTGCGGATCTTGCGGTTCTGTTCGATCCACGCCTCGACATCGGAGCGGCGGTAGTAAACCCGTCGCATCACTTTGACGTAGGCAGGTCCGTATCCCTTGTGACGCAACGCCGCCCACGTCTGGGCGGTCGTTCCTTGAAACAGAGATGGCATCACCGACGCGGGTATCAAGCCGTCTGGAAAATAATCGGCCAGCGCCCCTTTGACATTCATGTCTATCCTATCATTATGATGTGTATCTGTATCAAAACAAATGACTCACACTATAGTGAGGTCTACCGTTGATGATGTCAATATGACTTGGTGTTGGATCATTATGATAGGATGGGGGAGTGACAGACAAGACGGACAAGAGGAATCCGCTAGCGGCGACTGGAGAGACCGTCAGCGCTAACGTCCGACGACTTCGCGAAGCGAACCACTTTGGCTATGCGGAGCTCGCACGACGGCTCAAAGCGACCGGGCGCTGCATTCCGGAGTTGGGACTTCGTCGCATTGAGGAAGGCCGACGCAGGGTGGATGCAGACGATCTCGTCGCTCTTGCTGTTGCCCTCGACGTTTCACCAATAACGCTACTCATGTCGCCGAGTACCGACGCCGACGCCGCCGTCGCGACGGCGGTGGGAACGGTAACTGCTGAGCAGTTTTGGCGATGGCTGGCCGCCGAGACGCCCCTGACCAGCGACACGCCCTCGGACGTGTTCGGATTCATTTGGCGGTCGGTGCCGGCCTGGCTCATCGGCACCGAGGTCGACCTGATCGAGAGCGGCCTACCGCCGAATCGGAGCTATTTTATGCGGCGACGCGAACAACTACGACAGCTGGGGCAAGACGCCAATGGCCACGATTGAGAGGTACCAAACAGCAACGGGTGCAACCCGTTACATGGTTCGCTATCGGACACCGGACCACACGCAAACCAAAAAGCGGGGATTCACCACGAAGCGTGCCGCCGAGGCGTTCGCCAACACGGTCGAAGTCGAGAAGCTCACCGGCAATTACGTCGCGCCGTCGCTTGGTCAAGTCACCATCGGCGAGTTGGGTAAGGAATGGCTCGCCCGTCAGGCGCACCACAAAGCCAGTTGGTCGGCGCGGCTGGAATCAGTCTGGCGGGTGCACGTCGAACCGCATTGGGGTCGTCGTCGCATCTCTGACATTCGACCAACTGAGGTTCAAAAGTGGATTGCCGAGTTAGAGCTCTCAGCGTCCTCGGTGGCTCACGGTCATACGGTCCTGGCGGGCATTCTCGATGACGCGGTAGCTGACCGGCGTTTGGCCACCAACCCGGCCCGTGGTGTGAAACTGCCCCGCAAGACGACCACCAAGCCGCGCAGCTTCTTGACTGCCGCTCAGGTGCATTCGTTGGCCGACGAGTCCAAGCACCCCGACATCGTTTTGCTGCTCGCGACGACCGGACTGCGGTGGGGCGAGATGGCCGCGCTTCGGGTACGTGACATCGACCTCGGTCGTGGCCGCATCCGCGTGGAGCGTTCGGCGTCGAAAGTGAATTCCAAGACGATCATCGGCACCACGAAGACTCACCAGGCCCGCTCGGTGGCGGTGTCGTCGTCAGTACTCAAGCTGCTGGCCCCGGCGATGGTCGGCAAGGCTCCCGACGAACTGTTGTGGTGCCGCGCCGATGACCAGCCGCTGCGGCCCCCGACGACCACGCACTGGTTTGCTGCGGCGGTCAAACGATGCCAGGCGGCCGATCCGAAGTTTCCAAGGGTGACCGCGCACGAATTACGGCACACGGCGGCCTCGCTCATGATCGCCAGCGGTGCCAACGTCAAGACGGTGCAGGCTCAGCTAGGGCACAAGACTGCGACCATGACCCTCGATCAGTACGGCCATCTCTTCCCCGACGACCTTGACGACGTAGCGACCAAAATGGACGACCTCGTTTCAGGATGTGCCCAAAACGTGCCCAAAAAGGAAGCAGGCCAGGGCGAAAATACACCCTGACCTGCTTTTTCTCTGGTGGAGCTGCCGGGAATCGAACCCGGGTCCTACGGCATTCCCTCAAGGCTTCTCCGTGCGCAGTTCGCTATGCCTCTGCTCGGATCTCCTGGTCACGCGAACTAGCCAGGATGACGATCCCAGTCGCTGTTAGTGTCCCGATAAGTCCCGCGACCGGACTAATCGGTTGATCCCTCTAGCTGACGCCAGGGTCCGGGTCGAGGGCTTTCCCGGTCTGACGGACTAGCTGTCGCTTAGGCAGCGAGAGCGTAGTCGCGCTGTGTTGAAACGGCGCTTAATTGGTTGCAACGACGCTTACGGTGGTCTCTTGCCTGCACCGGCACGCTTCCCTTGATTCGATGCGCGAAGTCGAAACCGTTCAGCCCCTCGCACCCCCGCCGATTTTCGGCAGGACACTCCATAGTACGCCGCTACCAACAGCGGGCAACGCAATAAAGTTCCCGGTCAGATCACGAAGTTGAGACGCTCGACGATGCGGGCGGCCACCTCTTTGTCGCCGTCAAGCTCGACGTCCTGCGAGCGTGCGGGGCACATCGGGCGCCCGCCCGCGAGCCTGGTGAACTGCAGGCCGTCGAGCCGGATCGCCGCCGTGGGCTCCTGCCCACCGAAGTCGTCGACCACCTGAGCGCGTCCATCCACGCTGACCCGGATGCTGCGTGCCAGCGGACCGGTGAGGTCGAACTGGACGCGCGAGCCCTCGGGCGCCTGGGCGAGTTTGCCGACCACGAACCCCATTGTCGCCGCGATCTCGTCGAGTGACATTTGCGACGCGGGCCCGGTGAGCTCGTCGTCGGTCGACGGTCGCTCTAGCGCCATCCGGATGTCTTGCTCGTGCATCCAGCAGTCGAAGACCCGTATCCGCATGAACCGCCCATAACTGTCCATGCCCGCCGGTGTCGGTGTCACCGCGTTCCAGTCGTCGTCCGACATCGCCGGCAGGACCTCACGGCGCTTGCCCGTCACCGCGCGGTAGCGCCCCAAAACGGCGGGGCCCGGGTCAGCGCTGAGCCCGCGCACCCAGCACTCGTTCATCGCTCCGATGTCGTTGCGCACGTGCTCAAGGGTCTTGACGTCGATGTCGGGTTCCGGTGGCTCAACGCCCTGCAAAAATGACTCGGTCCCGATGATGTGGGACACGACGGCGCGCACGCACCAGCCGGGCAGCGGCGTCATCGCGTCCCATCCGCTCTCGGGCAACCCTTCCAGCTGCGCGTCGATGGCGTCCCACACGGAGAAAAGGCCGAGCAGGGTGTTGGATTTGTCGACTGTGGTGATGGAACGGGTCGCCATGCTCGGATCGTAGGCCGATCAGCGTCCGATATAGAGGCCGACCCGGAAAAGAAGCAAACCGCTAATCACCAGGAAGGCGCCGACCGGAACCAGCGCAGGTCAGCCCGCGGCAATCATCGCGACCGAGCCCATGGCCATCGCCATGCCAATCCCCTGCCAACGGGTCACCCGCTCCCGCAACACCGCCATCGCCAGCACGACGGTTGCCGCCGGATACAGGGAGATCAGGATGCTGGCCAACGAGAGCAGCCACGACTGCAACGCGATGAGCTGGGTCACCAGGGCGCAGGTGTCCAGCAGCGCGATGCCCAGCGCGAGCCTCATCGATTTGCCGCGTGGCAGCCGCAGATTGCCCCTCCCGGCCGCGAGCGCAGTGATCACCAGAGTGGCCGACAGGCGAGCGAACACCAACGGCCAGAGCTTGCATTCGTGCGGCGCCTGGTGCAGGAACACCAGGTCCAGCCCGAACGCAGCGCCCGCAAGTATCGCGAGCCAGGCCACCTTGGGGGTGAGCCGATATGGGCTCGTGCTGCTGGCGCCCCCATCCCCTGCCTCGCGGCTGACCAGCAGCACCGCAACGATTGCCAGCACGACACCCATCGAGGCCGCATGGCCCGGCCGCTCGCCCAGCGCGATACCGACCGCCACGGGCACAGCGGCGTTGAGCACGCCCGCCAACGGTGCCACCACCGAGATGGGGCCGGAGCCCAGCGCCGCGTAGAACGCCCACATGCCGAACGCCTGGCCGATGCCGTACAAGCAGCCCCAGAAAACCGCACCGATGTGAATCGGGCCGCCGACGAACAGGGCCAACGCACCGAGCAATACCGCCTCGACCGGGTAGGCCGCCAGCATCACGCGCAGCGCCGCTATTCGCCGCGCTGCCACGCCGCCCACAAAATCGCTGACGCCATACGAAACGGCAGACAGCTGTGCGTAAGCGGCCCCGATCAGTTAATCCATACCTTTCGCTCGGCGACCCAGCTCCCTGACGACTTCACGCTGGGCGTCGCGGCGTGCCATGTCTTGACGCTTGTCATACGCTCGCTTACCCCGTGCCAACGCGAGCTCAACCTTGACCTTGCCCTCCCAGAAATACAGGGACAACGGCACCAAGGCGAGGTTACCATCCTGCATCTTGCCGATCAGCGCGTCGATCTGATTGCGGTGTAACAACAACTTTCGATTGCGACGAGGATCATGGTTCGTCCAGCTGCCGTGCCGATACTCGGGAATGTGCAAGTTGCGCAACCAAATTTCGCCATCGTCGACGGTGGCGAAGGCATCGACCAACGACGCGTGACCCGCGCGCAGGCTCTTGACCTCGGTGCCGACCAACGCCACGCCGGCCTCGTACTGCTCCAAGATTGAATAGTTATGGCGCGCTTTGCGATTGCTGGCGATGATCTGTCTGCCTCCGCGAGCCTTCGCTCGAGATGTGTTGTTGGCCACAGCTATCGCCGCACGTATATGCGCACAGTTGCATAGGCCGTGAGCCCGGCCATCACGACACCGACAAAAAGCAGCCAAGGGGCGACGTTGACGAGGATGTCGGCGTAGTCGAGACGCGCGATCAAATTCGCTTGGTAGAACTGGTTTAGCGCGCTGTCCAGGAAGAACGCGCGGACCGCAACCAATCCGATGATGGCGATCACAACGCCGATTGTCGCCGCCAGGATGGCCTCCACCAGGAACGGCAACTGGGTATACCAGCGGCTGGCTCCGACCAGTCGCATGATGTTGATCTCGGTGCGCCGGGTGTAGGCGGCGACCTGGACCATGTTGGCGATCAGCAAGATTGCGCCAATGGCCTGCACCACGGCGACGGCGAATGCGACGTTGCTCAAGCCGTCCAGGACCGCGAACAGGCGGTCGATCAGGTCCTTTTGGTTCAGCACGGAGAGCACTCCGGGCTGGCCCTGCATCGCAGCGTCAAATTCCTTGTGCTGCTCGGGGTTTGCCAGCTTCACGATGAATGAGGCTGGAAAGGAATCCTTTCCGGCGACGTCCTTGTACTGCGGGAACTTACGGATGGCGTCGTCGTAGGCGTCTTGACGGTTGAGGAAGCGGACCGCTTTGACGTCTTCGCGCTTCTCGATCCTGTCCCGCAGAGCCTTGCACGGATTGGCGGTGCAGCCCGGGTCGTTGGCCGAAACGTCGTCGGTGAGGAAGACCTGCGTCTCGACGCGGTCTAGGTAGATCTCACGCGAGTGGTCGGCCAACTGGACGACCAGCAGACCGCCGCCGAACAGGCCGAGCGAGATGGCGGTCGTCAGGATCATCGCGAAGGTCATGGTGACGTTGCGACGAAGGCCGGTGAGGACCTCGTTGAGTAGGAAACCGAAGCGCACTTAGCGATCCATTCCGTAGATGCCGCGTTGCTCGTCGCGAACGAGCCTGCCCAACGAGAGCTCGACGACCCGCTGGCGCATCGCGTCGACGATGTGGTGGTCATGGGTCGCCATCAGCACCGTCGTCCCGGTGCGGTTGATCCGCTCCAACAGATCCATGATGTCCTTGCTGGTGTCCGGGTCGAGGTTGCCGGTGGGTTCGTCGGCCAGCAGCACCAGCGGCCGGTTGACGAACGCCCGGGCGATCGCGACCCGCTGCTGCTCGCCGCCGGACAACTCCTGCGGCAGCCGGTGGGCCTTGCCGGACAGGCCGACCGTCTCGAGCACGTCGGGCACCACCCGATTGATCGCGTCTCGGCGTTTGCCGATGACTTCCAACGCGAACGCGACATTCTCAAAGACGGTCTTTTGCTGCAGCAGCCGAAAATCCTGGAAAACGCAGCCGATCACCTGACGCAACTTCGGTACGTGGCGACCAGGCATTTTGTTCACATGGAACTTCGAGAGCCGAATGTCTCCGGCGGTCGGCGTGTCCTCGCCCAACAGCAGCCGCATGAACGTCGATTTGCCCGAACCCGACGGGCCGATCAGGAAAACGAATTCACCCTTGTCGATTTTGACGTTGACGTCGTCCAACGCGGGACGGGCCGACGCTTTGTACTTCTTACTGACATGGTCCAGGGTGATCATCACGGCACGCCAGTTTAGCCGTCAATTTCGCCGACTCGCGACGATCAACTCCTCGGCGGCGCCGGGGTGGGCACCGGGCCCGGCCCCGGCTGCGGTGACGGAGTGGGGGTGCAGAAGGGCGGTATGCACGGCAGCGTCGGCAGCACGAACGGCGGCGGCGTGGTCGTCGTCGTGACGGGCGGCGGCGGGGGTGGCGGCATCGTCGTGGGCGTCGGTGTGGGCGTGGGCGTGTCGGTGGGCTGCTGTTCTACCCGGGTGCGCGGCACCCAGGTGTAGTTCGGATCGGGCACGAATCCCGGCGGCACCACCTGCGTCGCCGGCGGGCCGTCGTGGGACGGGGGCCGCGGCTTGTAGGTGTCGTACGTCCACCACACGGCCAGGAACAGCACGATCAGGACCAGGGTGGAGGTGCGGACCCGGCCGCCCAGCATATGGCCCGGCCAGCGCCGTTTCGGGTCGTCGTCGCTGCGCTTCTCGAGGACGTTCAGCGTGAACTTCACCGCTGATGCACCGCATCCGCGTCCTCGCCTGCCTCGGCCACAGGCGCGGCGGGATCGTCAACGACGGCAACCCTCGCGTCGGACGTCGTGAAGATGCCGGCGCGCTCGAGCGCCCGGATCACGACCACCCGCAACTGCCGGCCCGCCTCGAACTGCTTGCCGGGCAGCGTGCGGGCCACCACCCGCAGCGTGACGGTGTCGACTTCGATGCTTTCGATCCCCATCACGGTCGGCGCGTCGAGGAGCAACGCCCCCAGCGCCGGGTTGTCGAGCGCGTGCTCGCACTCCTGGTGCAAGACCTCGTTGACCCGGTTGAGGTCAGCGCTCGTCGACACCGGGATGTCGATCACCGCGCGCGCCCAGTCTTTGGACAGGTTGACCGTCTTGACGATCTGCCCGTTGGGGATCGTGAACAGCTCGCCCTCCGAGGACCGCAGCCTGGTCACCCGCAACGTCACGTTCTCGACGGTGCCGCGGGCCTCGGCGGCGATCCCCGCCACGGTCAACGAGACCAGGTCGCCGAAGCCGTACTGCTTCTCGACGATGATGAAAAATCCCGACAGTAGATCCTTGACCAGTTGCTGAGCACCAAAGCCGAGCGCCGCGCCCAGCACGGTGGCCGGCGCGATGAGTCCGCCCACGGAAAACTGCAGCACGTCGGCGATCTGCATGATCACCCAGATGGCGATGATCACGATCGACACCCACTGGATCACCGACGCCACGGCCTGCCGGTGCTTGGTCGCCTCCGACCGCACCAAGGCGTCGCTTTCGGTGAAACCTTCGTCGAGCTGCTGGGTCACCTGTTGGGCCACCCAGGTGACGAAGCGAACCGCCAGCACCGCCGCTATGAACAGCATGGCGACCCGCAGACCCCGGGTGATGATCCATCCACCTATTTCGCCGCGCCAGAAGTCGTGCCAACGCTGCGCTGTCGAGATTGCAAGAAGAGTTGTGTTAGTCGTCATCTTTTCGGTTGCGCCACCGGATTCCCGCTTCCAGGAACCCGTCGATGTCTCCGTCCAGGACGGCGGCCGGATTGCCCACCTCGTACTCGGTTCGTAGATCTTTAACCATCTGGTACGGGTGTAGTACGTACGAGCGCATCTGGTTTCCCCACGAGCTGCCACCTTCGCCTTTCAAGGCGTCAAGCTCAGCGCGCTCTTCTAAACGCTTACGCTCCAACAACTTTGCTTGGAGCACTCGCATTGCCGAAACTTTGTTCTGCAGTTGCGACTTTTCGTTCTGACAAGTCACGACGATACCCGTTGGGATATGTGTTAAACGAACCGCCGAGTCAGTCGTGTTGACTGACTGGCCGCCCGGCCCGCTGGAACGGTAGACGTCCACGCGCACATCGCCTTCCGGGATGTCGATGTGATCGGTGGTCTCCACTACCGGCAGCACTTCGACTTCGGCAAACGATGTCTGCCGCCGACTCTGGTTGTCGAATGGGCTGATACGCACCAGTCGGTGGGTGCCCTGTTCGACGGACAGCGTCCCGTAAGCAAACGGTGCGTGTACGGCGAAGGTGGCGCTTTTGATCCCGGCTTCTTCCGCGTAGGAGGTGTCGAACACCTCGACGCCGTACTTATGCTGCTCGGCCCACCGGATGTACATCCGCATCAACATCTCGGCCCAGTCGGCAGCATCCACCCCGCCCGCGCCGGAACGAATAGTGACCAGCGCCTCGCGCTCGTCGTATTCGCCCGACAGCAGGGTGCGCACCTCAGCGGCTTCGATGTCGGCGCGCAGCGCCTTGAGCTCGGCGTCCGCCTCGGCAAGGGCGTCGGCTGCGCCGGCGCCCTCCTCCTCGGCTGCCATCTCGTAGAGCACGGGCAGGTCGTCGAGGCGCTGCCGCAACTCCTCGGCGCGGCGCAACTCGCCCTGAGTGTGAGAAAGCTGACTGGTCACCCGTTGCGCGTTGGCCTGGTCGTCCCACAGCTGCGGGTCAGACGCCTCTTGCTCCAGCTTCTCGATGCGGCCGCGCAGACCGTCGACGTCGAGCACCCGCTCCACCGTGGTCAGGGCGGAATCAAGTGCGGCGATATCGGCTTGACGGTCGGGTTCCACAGCGCACAAGGTTACCGGTAAGTCACCGGCCCCTACGTCTAGCATCAGAGGACCATCAGCGCACCGCGCAACTGCGACGCCAGTCCTCACTCAGCCCCCTCGCGCCGCAGCCGGGCACGAAACAGAAGGGTGGAGTATTGCGTCCCCACCATCGTTATCACGTAGCGGTCGTCGGCTCGGGGCCGTCGGGGTTCTTCGCCGCAGCATCTCTGCTCAACGCTGCCGAGATCGAAGTCGCCGTCGACATGCTGGAAATGCTCCCCACACCGTGGGGCCTGGTCCGCTCCGGAGTCGCCCCCGATCACCCGAAGATCAAGTCGATCAGTAAGCAATTCGAAAAGACGGCCGAGCACCCGCGCTTCCGCTTCTTCGGCAACGTCGTGGTGGGCGACCACGTCGAGGCCGGCGAACTCGCCGAACGCTACGACGCCGTGATCTACGCGGTCGGGGCGCAGTCCGACCGCGCATTGAACATCCCCGGTGAGGAACTTCCGGGCAGCGTCGCCGCGGTCGATTTCGTGGGCTGGTACAACGCGCACCCCAACTTCGAGGAGATGGCGCCCGATCTGTCGGGCGCCCGCGCCGTCGTGATCGGCAACGGCAACGTCGCGCTCGACGTCGCGCGCATCCTGATCACCGACCCCGGCGCGCTTGCGGCCACCGATATCGCCGATCACGCACTGGAGTCGCTGCTCCCCCGCGGCGTGGAGGAAGTGGTGATCCTCGGCCGGCGCGGGCCGCTGCAGACCGCGTTCACCACGCTGGAGCTGCGCGAGCTCACCGACCTCGAGGGAGTCGACGTGATCGTCGACCCCGCGCAACTGGAGGGCATCACCGACGAGGACGCCGCCGCGGTGGGCAAGGTGTGCAAGAACAACATCAAGGTGCTGCGCGACTACGCGGGCCGCGAACCACGCCCGGGACACCGGCGCATGGTGTTCCGGTTCCTGACCTCCCCGATCGAGATCAAGGGCGACGACAAGGTCGAGGCGATCGTGCTCGGCCGCAACGAACTGGTCACCGACGAAAGTGGGCGGGTGTCGGCCCGAGACACCGGCGAACGCGAGGAACTGCCGGTTCAGCTGGTCGTGCGATCGGTCGGTTACCGCGGCCTGCCCACTCCCGGGCTGCCGTTCGACGACAAAAGCGCGACCATTCCGAACAGCGGGGGCCGGGTGCAGGGCAGCCGCAACGAGTACGTCGTCGGGTGGATCAAGCGCGGTCCGACCGGGGTGATCGGCACCAACAAGAAGGACTCACAGGACACCGTCGACACGCTGCTGGCGGATCTGGCTGCCTTGACAGAGCGTGAAGAGGTTTCGGATTTCCCGGAAGATCATGCCGATCAGCTGGCCGACTGGCTGGCATCGCGTCAGCCCAAGTTGGTCACCTCGGCGCACTGGGAGCTGATCGACCGCTTCGAGCGCGAGGCCGGCGAGCCACATGGGCGGCCGCGCGTCAAGCTGCCGAGCCTGGCCAAGTTGCTGCATATCAGCCACCCCTGATCACGGGTCGAGCAGCACCCCGGGATTGAGAATGCCCGCCGGGTCCAGCGCGGACTTGGCCGCTCGGAAGGCCGCCGCGAACGGGTCCGGGCGCTGCCGGTCATACCAGGGACGGTGGTCGCGACCGACCGCGTGGTGATGGGTGATGGTGCCGCCGGTGGTGCTGATCGCATCGGACACAGCGGCTTTGATGTCGTCCCACTGCGCGTCGAGTGACCCCCAGCGTCCGCTCGCGTAGATGCCGTAATAGGGGGCCGGGCCGTCCGGATAGACGTGGGTGAACCGGCAGGTCACCACGCCGGCGCCGCAGACCCGTTCGATCGCGGCGCGGGCGGCCTCAGTCACCGCCGTGTGCAGTTCGTCGAATCCGCCCCAGAGACAAGCGGTTTCGAAGGTCTCGGCGATGACGCCGCGGCGCGCGAGGGCGTCACGCTGATAGGGCATGCGCAGGAAAGCCGAGCGCCAACTCTGTGCGGCATCGTTGTTTTCCGTTGCATCGCTTCCGGTTTCGCGGCCGCGGCGGGCGGTCACAGTGCCCCCGTGCTCGGCGGCGATCTCGACGGCCCGGTCCAGCCACGGGTCTATCGGATGGTCCGCCGATTCGAACGCGAGCACCAGCAGCCCGCCGCTGACCGTGGTGCCGGCGTTCAGGAACGCCTCGGCCGGGTCCAGCAAGCGACAGTTGGCCGGGTAGAGCCCGGACTGTGCGATTGCCCGCGTCGCCCCGACCGCGACCGCCCAGTCGTCGAACGCCACCGAAGCCGTGACCTGCCATCGCGGGCGGCTTTGCAACCGCATCCACGCCTCGGTGATGATGCCCAGCGTGCCCTCGGAGCCGACGAAAAGCCGGTCCGGAGACGGACCGGCGCCCGATCCCGGCAGCCGACGCGACTCGCTGATCCCGGACGGGGTGACCACGCGCAACGACTCGGCCAGGTCGTCGATGTGGGTGTAGAGGGTGGCGAAGTGGCCACCGGCGCGGGTCGCCAGCCAGCCGCCGAGACTGGAGAAGGCGAAGGATTGCGGGAAATGCCGCAACGTCAGACCATGTGGGCGCAATTGCTGCTCGATCCACGGCCCGAGCGCCCCGGCCTGGATCCGCGCGGCCCGGCTGACGCCGTCGATCTCGAGGACCGAACTCATCACCGAGACGTCCACTGTGACCGCCGGCCCGTCAAACCGCGGTTCGACACCGCCGACCACCGAACTGCCGCCACCGTAGGGGATCACGGGAATCGCCTCACGCGTGCACCAGTCGAGCACGTCGACCACGTCCTGTTCGCGGCGCGGCCGCACAATGAGGTCCGGCACGCGCTCGAGGTCGCCCTTCAAATTGCGCACCACGTCGCGAAACGCCTTGCCGCGCGCGTGGCCGGCTCGATCGGTGGCGTCGGTCGAACACAGCGCGGCCAGCGACGATGGCGGGGTGATCCGCGGTGCCGCCAACCCGAGCTCGTTGGGGTTCGGTGGGCGATGATCGGTCAGGTCATGTCCCGGCAACAGCTCGGCGACCCGCTCCTGAAGGGCCCGCGTCTCCTGCTCGGTCAGGGCGTCCTCGAGCGCGCCCCACCCCCACCACGAACGCATGCCGACCGATCAGCGCTTGAGAACGACGAAGGCACCGCCGGCGACCAGCGACGCGAGGGCCAGGGCGATGCCCCAGCCAGCGCCGGCGAACACCCACACGATTGCCACCAACGCGATCAGCGGCGACACCGCGAAGAGCGCTAGCCCGGGGTTCTGCCTGATCACCGCCAGAGCACTCCTGGCCCGGATCGGATCGATTTCCTTGCTCATCCGCTTAGCATGCCAGAGAATTCGCAAGTCATAAGCCACACTGACACAAGTGAATTGGGATTACCCCACCGTTCGGAAATCCGCGAGCGCTTTCCCGCGATGGAGCCGCGCCGTGTGCTAGAGATTCATTAGACGCCCGAGAGAGGTTTCAGTCATGCCCGACGAGCCAGTCAGCATCCTGTCCGAAGACGAAAGTTGGAGCCGGTTGGGCGGCGTAGCGCTGGGGCGGCTGGTCACCACGTTTGCCGGCGAGCCGGAGATCTTCCCCATCAATTACGTCGTGCAAGACCGGACCGTGCTGTTTCGGACCGCCGAGGGCACCAAGCTGTTTTCCGCCGTGGCGAGCGGCACCGTCGTCTTCGAGGCCGACGACCATGACGTGAGCCAAGGCTGGAGCGTGATCGTACGGGGCCGCGCCAAACTGCTACGTACCAGCGCGGAGATCGAGAAAGCCGAACGCGCACAATTGATTCCGTGGACCGCGATGCCCAAGATCCACTACGTTCGGGTGACGCCGTCCGAGATCACCGGCCGCCAGTTCAGGTTCGGCCCCAGGCCAGATCCCAACGCAAGCTTCGCCTAACCGGCACTCGACTCGGGCGGCGCGAACCTCCAGTTATCCGGATTCTTCGGCGAGTACACCACCGGCATCAGTTGGCCCACAATTGGCCAGTGATCGACGTGGACCTGCATCCGCTGATACACCGAGTGCTCGTCGACGGTGGGGCCATTGATCACACCGGCGATGGTGACGTACTGCTCACCGACCGCGTCGGGTCGCGGGCTGACCCCGGTCACCAGCAGCGTCCCGCTTGCCACGTCGCCGCGCGGGCCGCGCGGGATGAACCGCTGGGCGAGCAACACCCCCAGAACCGCGAGCAATAGGAACAGCACACCGAATTCCCACACTCGGACATGGTAGGACTGCGGGATGGGTGGCACCGATCTGACGCTGGCGCTGATGCTGGCCGACCGCGCAGACGCGTTGACTCGGGCCCGGTTCGGCGCGCTGGACTTGAGGATCGACACCAAACCCGATCTGACCCCGGTGACCGACGCCGATCGCGCGGTCGAAGCCGACGTGCGTCAGGTGCTCGAACGCGAACGGCCCGGCGACAGCATCCTGGGCGAAGAGTTCGGTGGCACAGCCACTTTCAGTGGACGGCAGTGGATCATCGACCCGATCGACGGCACCAAGAATTTCGTGCGCGGGGTTCCGGTGTGGGCCAGTCTGATCGCGTTGCTCGACGACGGTGTCCCCGCAGTCGGGGTCGTCAGCGCGCCGGCGCTGCAGCGCCGGTGGTGGGCAGCGCGAGGCCACGGCGCGTTCGCGGCGGTCCAAGACGCCAGTGGCGGTGCGGAACGCCGACTCTCGGTGTCCGCCGTGGCCGAGCTGGGTTCGGCCAGCCTTTCTTTCTCGAGCTTGTCGGGGTGGGCACAGCGAGGCTCGCGCGAGCGCTTCGTCGCGCTGACCGATGCCGTGTGGCGGGTGCGCGCCTACGGCGACTTTCTGTCCTATTGCCTGGTGGCCGAGGGCGCCGTCGACATCGCCGCCGAACCGGAAGTGTCGGTGTGGGACCTGGCGCCGCTGGACATCCTGGTGCGCGAGGCCGGCGGACAGTTCTCCGGGCTGGACGGCACGCCCGGCCCGCACGGCGGCAGCGCCGTGGCGACCAACGGCCTACTTCATCAAGACGTGCTGAGCAGGCTGAACGCCTGATGGGTGTGAAATAACTAACAGGATCAGTAACCTATCTTACTCCGGAGTAAGATAGGTGCCATTCGCATCGCCCCAACGACCGAGGCTGCCGACATGAGCGACACCGTCACCCCTTCGAAGGTTTCATCCCGCCGGCGCGCGCGGCGCGGCCGCGAGAACGGCGTCGGGATGCAACCGCACAGACGCACCGCCATCGACATCGCGCTGGCGGTGCTGGCGCCGATCATGGGCCAGGATTTCCTGGACAAATACCATCTGCGCGGTCCGCTCAACCGGACCCTGCGCTACGGCACCAAGACCATCTTCTCCACCGCCGCCGCCGCCGGCCGTCAGTTCAAGCGGGTACAGAGCCTGCGCACCGGGCCCACCCGGCTGAAGGCCAGCGGCAAGGACTTCTTCGACCTGACCCCCGACGACGACCAGAAGCTCATCGTCGAGACCGTCGACGAGTTCGCCAAAGAAATCTTGCGCCCCGCCGCTCACGACGCCGACGAGGCGGCGGCCTACCCGCGGGATCTGATCGCCAAGGCCGCCGAACTGGGTATCACCGCGATCAACATCCCCGAGGATTTCGACGGCATCGCCGCGCACCGCTCCAGCGTGACCAACGTGCTGGTGGCCGAGGCGCTGGCGTACGGCGACATGGGTTTGGCGCTGCCGATTCTGGCCCCCGGCGGCGTCGCTTCCGCGCTGACGCACTGGGGCAGCGCCGACCAGCAGGCCACCTACCTGAACGAGTTCGCCGGCGAGAATGTCCCGCAGGCCTGCGTCGCCATCGCCGAACCGCACCCGCTGTTCGACCCGACGCGCCTTACGACCACGGCGACACGCACCCCCAGCGGATACCGGCTCGACGGGGTCAAGTCCCTGGTGCCAGCGGCGGCCGACGCCGAGCTGTTCATCGTCGGCGCGCAACTGAACGGCAAGCCGGCGCTGTTCATCGTCGAGTCCTCCGCCATTGGCCTGACCGTCAAGGCGGACCCGAGCATGGGGATTCGCGCCGCGGCTCTGGGCCAGGTGGAGCTGTCCGGGGTGACGGTGCCGCTGCACGCCCGGCTAGGCGAAGACGAGGCCACCGATGCCGACTATTCCGAGGCGATCGCGTTGTCCCGGCTGGGCTGGGCGGCGCTGGCGGTCGGCACCTCGCATGCCGTGCTCGACTACGTCGTTCCGTACGTCAAAGAGCGCGAGGCATTCGGCGAGCCGATCGCCCGCCGTCAGGCCGTGGCGTTCATGTGTGCCAACATCGCCATCGAATTGGACGGGCTGCGACTGATCACCTGGCGCGGCGCGGCGCGCGCCGAACAAGGCCTCACGTTCGCGCGCGAAGCCGCACTCGCCAAGCGCCTCGGCGCCGACAAGGGCATGCAAATCGGTTTGGACGGAGTGCAATTGCTCGGCGGCCACGGCTACACCAAGGAACACCCGGTCGAACGCTGGTACCGCGATCTGCGGGCCATCGGTGTCGCCGAGGGCGTGGTTCTTATCTGAGTCCTGACCTGATTACGAGCTGAAAGATCAATCATGGCAATCAATCTGGAGATACCGCGCAAGCTGCAAGCGGTGATCGTCAAGACCCATCAGGGCGCCGCGGAGTTCATGCGGCCGATCGCGCGCAAATACGACCTGAAGGAACACGCCTACCCGGTCGAACTCGACACGCTGATCAATATGTTCGAGGGTGCCGCCGAGTCGATGCCCTTCGCCGGAGCCGACGCGTTGCGCGACGAGGGTGAACTCAAGGAGAAGAACCACAACGGCGCCAATATGGCCGCGCTGGTGCAGACGATGGAGGCGTGCTGGGGAGATGTCGCGATGATGCTGTCCGTCCCGTACCAGGGGCTGGGCAACGCGGCCCTCTCCGCGGTCGCCACCGACGAACAACTGGAGCGCCTGGGCAAGGTGTGGGCGGCGATGGCCATCACCGAACCGGGATTCGGGTCCGACTCTGCCGCGGTGTCCACCACGGCCAAGCTCGACGGCGACGAGTACGTGATCAACGGCGAGAAGATCTTTGTCACCGCCGGTTCGCGCGCCACCCACATCGTGGTGTGGGCCACGCTGGACAAGTCGGTGGGCCGCCCGGCGATCAAGTCGTTCATCGTGCCGCGCGAACACCCCGGGGTCACCGTCGAGCGACTCGAGCACAAGCTCGGTATCAAGGGTTCAGATACCGCGGCGATCCGCTTCGACAACGCGCGCATCCCCAAGGAAAACCTGCTGGGCAATCCCGAAATCGAGGTCGGCAAAGGCTTTTCCGGGGTTATGGAGACCTTCGACAACACCCGGCCGATCGTGGCCGGCATGGCGATCGGGGTCGGGCGCGCGGCGCTGGAGGAAATCCGCAAGATCCTCACCGACGCCGGCGTGGAGATCTCCTATGACCAACCGTCACACGCCCAAAGCGCCCCTGCTGCCGAGTTTTTGCGGATGGAGGCTGATTGGGAGGCCAGCTACCTGCTGACGTTGCGTGCGGCATGGCAGGCCGACAACAAGATCCCCAACTCCAAAGAAGCGTCGATGAGCAAGGCAAAGGCCGGCCGGATGGCCAGCGACGTGACCCTCAAGGCGGTCGAATTGGCAGGCACCACAGGCTATTCCGAGCAGTCAATGCTGGAGAAGTGGGGACGCGACTCCAAGATCCTGGATATCTTCGAGGGCACCCAGCAGATTCAGCAGCTGGTGGTCGCGCGGCGGCTGTTGGGCCTGTCGTCGGCCGAGCTCAAGTAGCGATTTCGCTCGGCGGGTCGATCTCGTCATCGGCGCCCACTAAATCGAGCTGCCACCACTGGACGTCGTGCCACGCGCCCAGCTTCCAGCCGACCCGCTGATAATGACCGACCGGCCGAAACCCGAAGGTCTGGTGGAAGGCATTGCTCGCCTCGTGGGGCTGGGCGATGCCGGCGAACGCCCGCCGGAAGCCGCGCGCGGCAAGCCGACTCAGCAATTCGCCGTACAGCATCCGTCCACCGCCCAGGCGGTGGCGGTTCTGCGCTATGTAGATGCTCGTTTCCACCGACCATTGATACGCGGCACGCGGATTGAATTGCTGCGCATAGGCATAACCGATAACGTCGCCGTCGACTTCGAGCACCAGCCACTCGTGCTTCACCTGGGCGGCGCCGATACGGGCTGCCATCTGCTCGACCGTCGGTGGTTCGGTCTCGAAGCTGATGACGGTGTCGAGCACATACGGGCGGTAGATCTCTGCACACGCGGCGGCATCGGCACCGCTCGCGGAACGGACCCGCAGCGTCATTACGCGGCAGCCGCGTCAAGCCGCTCGCGGGTGTCGTCGTCGAGCTCGAAGTCGCCGACCGCCAAGTTCTCCTCCAGGTGCGACACCGACGAGGTACCCGGAATCAGCAGGACGTTGGGCGCCACGCTCAGCGTCCACGCCAACGCGACCTGCGCCGGGGTGCGGCCGAGTCGTTCAGCGGCGCTCCTCACCAACTCGTGGCCAAGCACCGGGTTATTGGGTCCGGTAAACGCTGCTCCCAGTGGAAAAAACGGCACGAACGCGATGCCGCGCGCCACGCATTCGTCGAGCACGGGCGTCGACGCACGGTGCATCAAGTTGAAAGCGTTTTGCACACAGACGATCTCGGTGCGTTCCAAGGCATGCAAGAGGTGCTCGCGGGTGATTTCACTGAGCCCGATTCCGCCGATTAGCCCGTCGTCGCGGGCGGCGATCATGACCGAAAGCTGGTCGTCGAAAAGCTCATCCGGCGCTTCGCTTTCGAACAACCGCAAGTTGACCGCGGCGAGTTGGTCAAGGCCCAGGGTGCGCAAATTGGCTTCGATGTCTTTCCGCAAGTCCGCGGGTTCGGCCAGCGGTAGCCACGCGCCGGTGTCATCACGACGGCCGCCGACCTTGCTGACCAATGCGAGGTTCTTCGAGTACGGGTGCAGGGCCTCGCGGATCAGTTCGTTGGAGACGTTCGGCCCGTAGAACTGGGCGGTGTCGATGTGGTTGACACCGAGCTCAACCGCCCGGCGCAGCACCGCCAGCGCCTCGTCGCGGTCCTTCGGTGGCCCGAACGCGTTCGGGCCGGGTAGTTGCATCGCGCCGAAGCCGACGCGGGACACCGAAAAGCGACCGAGTGAAAATGCATCCATCTGCTGAGATTAGCGTCGGAGCAAGGACACGTTTCAAGCATTGGTCGCGCGCCAAGACGGGGACCGGATAACGGCGGCAGTCGAGACACTGGAACCGTCCGACCTGCTCGACCAGGTACGCGCCGGGGCTTTCTCGGGCCGCGCGGTAGTGCGGGTCGCCGGCGGCTTCTGATCCGCCAGTAGGCTTTGCCAATGCGCGCGGCACAGTTGACTCGACTTGACGGTCCGGACGGGATCGAGGTCGTCGAGGTGGACGAGCCCTCGGGCGACGGGGTGGTCGTCGACGTACATGCCGCGGGAGCGGCCTTCCCGGACGCGTTGCTCACCCGCGGCCTCTACCAGTACCGGCCGGACCCGCCCTTCATCCTGGGAGCCGAGATCGCCGGGGTGGTGCGATCCGCACCCGACGGCGCCGCCGTGCGGCCGGGCGACAGGGTCGTCGGCCTGACGATGCTCACCGGTGGCATGGCCGAGGTCGCGGTGTTGGCGCCCGACCGAGCGTTCAAGCTGCCGGACAACGTGAGCTTCGAGGCGGGCGCCGGTCTGCTGTTCAACGACCTGACTATGTACTTCGCGTTGAGTGTCCGTGGCCGCCTGCACCAGGGCGACACCGTACTGGTGCACGGCGCGGCCGGCGGCATCGGGACCTCGACCCTGCGCCTGGCGCCCGCGCTAGGGGCGTCGCGCACCATCGCGGTGGTCAGCACCGAGGAGAAGGGCCAAATCGCCACGCAGGCCGGCGCGACCGATGTCGTGCTGGCGGACGGATTCAAGGACGCGGTGAAAGAGTTGACCGAGGGTCGGGGCGTCGACATGGTCGTCGACCCGGTCGGTGGGGATCGCTTCACCGACTCGCTGCGCTCGCTGGCTCCGGGGGGACGGCTGCTGGTGATCGGCTTCACCGGCGGTGAGATCCCGACCGTGAAAGTGAACCGCTTGCTGCTCAACAACATTGACGTGATCGGCGTCGGCTGGGGCGCGTGGACTCTATCGCACGCCAGCGCGTTGGCCGAGCAGTGGGCGGGCCTGCAGCGGCTACTCAGCTCGGGCGAATTACCTCCGCCCGCGCCGGAGGTCTACCCGCTTGAGGAGGCCGCCGCCGCGGTGGCTTCTCTGGAGAACCGCACCGCGAAGGGCAAAGTTGTCGTCCGCGTCCGTTAGCTGGTGCTGATCACCGATACCGTGCCATCGCCGGTGTTGGCGGTGTAAACGGTATGTGTGGCCGTGTCGACCCCTTGTGCGTGCTCAAAAGAAAAAGTAATGTCACTTTCAGTTTTATTTCGGCTGAACATCCCAGGAAGTAAACCGATGGAATCCTTTGTCCACCTGCGAAGAGGGACGACGCCACACCGACTGCATGCCGATCTGGACGGACTCAAGGATGACGAGCTGGGCCGGGGCGGGTTTACCGGCCGCACCGCCAACGTCTATCGGCGCCACGACCCCACCGCCTACCGGTCCGTCGGTCCGCTGCGGCCCGTCGACGTGCTGTCCAGCGAGCTCAAACCCGACGACGCAGCCGACGCCAACGGTGGCCCACTGCTGATGTTCAGCAACGCCGATTGCCGAATCCTGTTGAGCCGCCGCGGCGAGCCGATGCCGTTCTACGCCCGCCATGTCGACGGGGACCTGTTGTGTTTTGTGCACCAGGGTTCCGGTCTGCTGGAAACCGAGTTCGGGCCGCTGCGCTACCGCGAGGGCGACTGGGTTTACATCCCGAAGGCCTGCACGTGGCGTCAGGTCCCCGATCCCTCAACAAATGGGGCGACCACGCTGCTGATGATCGAAGCCAGCGACGAATTCCGGGTACCGCCGCCCGGCCCGCTGGGCCGGCACTTTCCGTTCGACCCGTCGCAGGCCACCATCCCCGAGCCGGAGCCGATCGAGGACGATGGCCGCGACGAGTACGAGGTCCGGCTCGTTCACGAAGGTGGCCCGACAACGCTTTACTACCAACACAATCCGATCGACGTCGAGGGCTGGCGTGGCGACAACTTCGCGTTCACCTTCAACATCGCCGACTACAACGTGATCACCTCCGACAGCGTCCACCTGCCGCCGACCGTACATCTGTTCATGCAGGCCACCGGCGTCTACGTGATGAACTTTTTGCCCAAACCCGCTGAAGGCGTAGCCGGCACCGAGCGCACCCCCTGGTATCACCGCAATGTCGACTACGACGAGATCGCCTTCTTTCACGGCGGCACGCTCTACGGCATCCCGATGCCGCCGGGCCTGATCACCCATGCGCCGCAAGGGGTTCACCACGGCGCGCCGGAGAAGGCGCGCGAACGAGCGCGCCGCAAATTCGACGAGCATTCCCGCGTCGACTGGCAGGTCATCGCCGTCGACACCCGAAGGCGACTGACGCCGTCGGCCGAAGTACTCGCACACGACCTCGGACAGCATTGATGAAACAAGCAGTCAAGCACGACTACGAACGGATCCCCTATCTGGTTGCGTTCCAGAACAATTCCGGCGTCCGTGACGTCTACGGCGGACTCGCCGAGATCACCGTGCTGGAAAGCTATCTGCTCAAACCGAAGGACAAGCCGTCGGACACCGTGCTGGTGTTCATGCACCCCATCGGCGGCGGCGCGTACCTGCCGATGATCAACGCGCTGGCCCGCGCGGGCCACCATGTCATCTACTGCAACAGCCGGTTCCGCGGTACGGATTCGGCGCTGCTGATGGAGAAGGTGGTCGAGGACCTCGGCGAGTGCATCAAGGACGCCAAGAACCGGCTGGACTACAGCAAGGTGGTGCTGGCGGGGTGGAGTGGCGGCGGTTCGCTGTCGGTGTTTTATCAGCAGCAGGCCCAACACGCGACGATCACGTCCAGCCCGACCGGCGACGGCCCCGACCTGACGCAGCTGAATCTCATCCCCGCCGACGGCATCATGCTGCTGGCCGCGCACATCAGCCGGCACGGCACGCTCACCGAATGGCTGGACGCGTCGATCCTCGACGAAAACGACCCCACGAAGCGCGATCCCGAGCTGGACCTGTACAACCCGGACAACCCCAACCAGCCGCCGTACACCGAGGAGTTCCTGGAGCGCTACCGGCAAGCTCAGATCGATCGCAACCGCCGAATCACGGCGTGGGCCAAGGACAAACTCGCCGAACTCAGGGCCGCCGGGCGCCCGGACGACGAGTTCGGGTTCGTCGTGCACGGCACGATGGCCGACCCGCGGTGGTTGGATCCTGCCGTCGACCCCAACGAACGCGTCCCGGGAACGTGTTATCTCGGTGATCCCCAAGTGGTGAATATGAGTCCCGTTGGGCTGGCGCGATTTTCGACGTTGCGCGGCTGGCTGTCGCAGTGGAGTTACGACGAGGCCAGGGGTGACGCGGTGGCCTGCGGCCCGGATATCGCGATACCTGCGCTGGTGATCGGCAACCTCGCCGACGACGCCTGCACGCCCAGCCACACCAGGCGCCTCTTCGAGGCGATCGGACATCCTGATAAGGAGATGCACGAAATCTCCGGTGCCACCCACTATTACGCGGGACCCGACCAGCGCGACAAACTTCGTCAGGCCGTCGACATCGCCTCCGACTGGCTGGTCCGGCACGACTTCGCGGGCGCCGAATGACGCCCGCCGGCGACGATGCAGAGCGAAGCGATGAGGAGGAGCGGCGCATGTCACCGACCGGTCCGCTGGATGGGATCCGGGTGCTCGAGCTGGGCACCCTGATCGCCGGACCGTTCGCCGGCCGACTGCTCGGCGACATGGGCGCCGACGTCATCAAGGTGGAACCGCCCGATGCCCCGGATCCGTTGCGCAACTGGGGCCAGGCCGAAGTCGACGGACACCACGTCTTCTGGACCGTCCACGCACGCAACAAACGCGGCATCACCCTCGACCTGCGACGGCCCCAAGGCCGGGAACTGTTTCTCGATCTCGTCGAAAAATCCGACATCGTGGTGGAGAACTTCCGACCTGGCACGCTGGAAAAGTGGAACCTCGGCTACGACGTGCTGTCCGAACGCAACTCGGGCATCATCCTGGTCCGGGTGTCCGGCTACGGGCAGACCGGGCCCGACGCGCACAAGGCCGGGTACGCCTCGGTGGCCGAAGCGGCCAGCGGACTGCGGCACCTCAACGGCTTCCCCGGCGGGCCACCGCCTCGGCTGGCGCTGTCTTTGGGCGACAGCCTGGCGGGCATGTTCGGCGCCCAGGGCGCGCTGGCCGCGCTCTACCGGCGCAGCGTCACCGGTCGCGGCCAGGTGGTCGATGTCGCCCTAACCGAATCTTGTTTAGCCGTGCAGGAATCCACGATCCCCGACTATGACATCGGTGGCGTCGTACGAGGACCGTCGGGCACCCGATTGGAGGGCATCGCGCCGTCCAACATCTACCGCAGCGCCGACGGCTCCTGGGTGGTGATCGCTGCCAACCAGAACACCGTTTTCGCCCGGCTCTGTACGGCGATGGGGCGTCCGGAACTGGCGACCGACGATCGGTTCGCCACGCACGGAGCCCGCGGACGAAACCAAGACGAACTCGACAAGATCATCGGCGCGTGGGCCGCCGAACGTCAACCGGCCGACATCATCGAGATACTCTCCGCCGCAGGCGTCATCGCGGGACCGATCAACACCGTCGCCGAGGTGGTCAACGACCCACAGCTGCGGGCGCGGGGCATGCTGGTCGAACACTTCGACGAACGCCTCGAACGCCCCGTGCTGGGACCGGGAATCGTTCCGGCGCTGTCGGAAACACCGGGCAGCGTCCGCTACGCCGGCCCGGCGCGACCGGGACAACACAACGACGACGTCTATATCGGGCTGCTGGGCAAGACCGCCGAGGAGCTCGAGCAGTTGCGCACCGAGGAGGTCACATGACCCGCGCCGGCGACGATGCAGAGCGCAGCGATGAGGAGGAGCGGTGCACATGACCCGCGCCGGCGACGATGCAGAGCGCAGCGATGAGGAGGAGCGGTGCACATGACCCACGTCGCCATCCGCGAAGTAGCGCTGCGCGACGGCCTGCAGATCGAAAAGCCAATCCCGTTGTCAGCCAAGCTGGAACTGCTGGCAGCGGTAGCCGCCACCGGGGTGCGCGAGGTGGAGGCGACGGCGTTCGTGTCGCCGTCGAAGGTGCCGTCGATGGCCGACGCCGCCGAGCTGGCTGCCGAGCTGCACAACTACCCCGACATCGAGTTCTCCGCCCTGGTGGCAAGCCCCAATGGCGCCAAGCGCGCGGTCGCGGCGGGGCTGCGATCGATCGAGTACGTGGTGGCTGCCAGCGACACGTTCAGTGAGGCCAACGTCGGGCGCACCAGTGCGGCGGCCACCGAGCAGATCGAAGAGATCGTCGCAATCGCGCACCACAGCGATGTCACGGTCGAGGTTGTCGTCGCTGTGGCATGGGACTGCCCGTTCGAGGGGCCCACCGCGCCGCAGCGGGTACTCGACATCGCCGCGGTCGCCCGCGAGCGGGGCGCCGATCGGTTCTCCATCGCCGACACCATCGGCACGACCACCCCGCGACGGGTGAGTTCGCTGATCTCCCAAGTACGTCCGGTGATCGGCGACATGGCACTGGGCGGACACTTCCACAACACCCGGGGGGCGGGGCTGGCCAGCGCCTACGCGGCGGTCGGATCCGGTGTCACCCGATTGGATGCCTCGGTCGGCGGACTGGGCGGCTGCCCGTTCGCACCGGGCGCCACCGGCAATATCGCCACCGAAGATCTCGTGTACCTGCTGCGTGACAGCGACATCGACGTGGACGTCGATCTGCAGGCCGCCATCGCCGCTGCGGAGGTTGCGAAATCGCTTGTTGGCCATGACCTGCCGAGCGCTCTGTTGCGCGCCGGCGACCGGATCCAGGCATGATGCCCAGCGATACCCTCACCTCGAAAGGCCGCCAAACCCGGCAGGCCATCGAGCAGTCGGCGCGAAAGTTGTTTGCCGAAAGGGGCTTTCATGGCACTACCCTGGCCGATATCACGTCAGCCGCGGGAAGGTCGCCGGCGGTATTCTACCGCTATTTCGACGACAAGGAAGATCTGCTGGCTGTGCTCGCCGAATCGTTCCTGCGTGATGTCGTCGCGCCCTCCGGATCGAGTGTCGCGTTACCGGACTCGCCCGACGACAGTGAGTTCTTCACGTCGGTGGTCACCGGCTACTGGAACATGTTCAAACAAAACATCGGTATCATGATCGCGGTGGCGCAGCTGGCCGCGACCCAGCAGCGATTCGCCCTCGTCCAGAACGAGTTTCGGCGTTTTGGCATGGACATCGTCGCCGCATCGGTGCGACACGCTCAGGACCAGGGGTACGGTCGCGACCTGCATCCTGAGCACATCGCCGCCGCTATCGCCTTATTGTTCGAGAACTTCACCACCGTGTTCGTCGGCCGCTCAGGACCGGAAGGCCTCCGCCTGGAAATCAGCGACGATGATGCCATCGCCACCTTGTCGACGGTATGGAAGAAAACTCTGTACGGCAATCTAGGGAGCTCTTAGGAGAGACAAATGGATTTCGCGCTGCCAGAACACCTGCCGGGGCTACTAGCCGAGATAGACGCTTTCATCGATCGCGAGATCGCTCCGCTGCAGGCCGACAACATGCAGTACTTCGACCAGCGCCGAGAGCATGCCCGCACGGATTGGGACAACGACGGTATCCCGACACGCGAGTGGGAGGATTTGCTCGCCGAGATGCGACGCCGAGCCGACCGGGCGGGCTGGCTGCGCTACGGACTGCCGGCGTCGCTCGGCGGTCGCGACGGCACCAACGTGGACATGGCCGTCATCCGGGAACATCTGGCGCACAGGGGACTCGGCCTGCACAACGATCTGCAGAACGAATCCTCGATCGTCGGGAACTTCCCGCAGGTGATCATGATGGAACGCTTCGGCACCGATGACCAGCGCCGCCTGTGGTCAGAGGCGTTGATCACCGGGGAACGCTCCATGGCGTTCGGCCTCACCGAACCACAGCACGGCTCCGATGCGACCTGGCTGGAGACACACGCCAAAGCGGACGGCGATAGCTGGATCATCAACGGCTCCAAGCGGTTCAACACCGGCGTACACCGCGCGACCCACGACCTGATTTTCGCGCGCACTTCCGGCGAGCCGGGCCAAGCCCGAGGCATCACCGCGTTTCTCGTGCCCACCGACGCGGACGGGTTCAGCGTCCCGTACTACTGGTGGACGTTCAACATGCCCACCGATCACGGCGAGGTCGCGTTGACCGATGTGCGGGTGCCCGCCGACGCGGTGCTCGGCGAGGTGGACCGCGGGCTGGAGGTGGCGCAGACGTTCCTGCACGAGAACCGGATTCGCCAGGCCGCCAGCAGCCTTGGTGCGGCGCAATACTGCATCGACCGCGCCGCCGAGTACGCGGCGCAGCGCGTCGTGTTCGGCAAGCCGTTGTCGGTCAACCAGGCGGTGCAATGGCCGCTGGCCGAGCTGCACACCGAAGCGCAAATGGTGCGGTTACTCGTGCACTACGCAGCCTGGCACCTGGACCGTGACCACCACATGGAGGTCTCCGACAAGGTGTCGATGGCGAACTACCGGGCCAACCGTCTGGTCTGTGATGCCGCCGACCGCGCCATGCAGATCTTCGGCGGCCTCGGGTACAGCCGTCACGAGCCCTTCGAGCACATCTACCGCCATCACCGTCGCTACCGGATCACCGAGGGCGCCGAGGAGATTCAGATTCGACGGGTGGCGCAGCGACTGTTCAAGTTCGGCCAGAAGTGACCCTGCAAGACCAGCTGCCGACGGTGCTGGGCCCGGTACTGGGCGCAGGGGTGGAAATCGAGAACTTCCGCGCACTCACCGGCGGGGCCAGCCGAGGAACGTGGGCGTTCGACGCCGTCACCGGCGAGCAGCGCCGGTCGTTGATCCTGCGCACCGGCCCACCCGACGACATCCACGCCGGCATGGAGCTCGAGGCGCGCGCCCAGGCCGCCGCGGCAGCCGCCGGCGCACCCGTCCCCAGCGTACTGGTCGCCGCCGATTCGCCTGGCGCACTGGGCAATCCGTTTCTGGTCTGCAACGAGATCAAGGGCGAGACCATCGTACGGCGGATCCAACGTCAGCTCGACGCCACCGACGGGCAGGCGGGCCGCGCGCAGCTGCTGCGCCAGTGCGCGCAGGCACTGGCCGCCATCCACCGTGCGGATGCGACCGACCCCGCTCTGACGCGCGAGGACCAACTGGCGGAATGGCGGGACCGGTTGGACGCGATGCGTGACACCACCGCCACTTTCGAGTGGGGGTTCCGCTGGCTCGCCGCCCATCGAACACCGCCGTCGCCGCCGGTTCTGGTGCACGGCGACTTCCGGATGGGAAATCTGATCGTCGACGGATCCGATCTCGCCGCCGTCCTCGACTGGGAGCTGGTGCACGTCGGTGAGGCGTACGAAGACCTCGCGTGGTTCTGCATCCGGGCGTGGCGGTTCGGTGCTCCGACGAGTTTGGGGGCCGGTGGTCTCGGCAGCGTCGAGAGCTTCCTGCGCGCTTACGAGGAGGCCAGCGGAACTCCCCTCGACCGCAGGGCTTTTCACTGGTGGCTGGTGTTGGCCACCCTGCGCTGGGGCGTCATCTGCCGGTACCAGGCCGAGCGTCATCTGAGCGGACAGGCTCGCTCGGTGGAGCTGGCGACCATCGGCCGCCGGGTGTGCGAAACCGAATGGGACCTGCTCGACCTGCTCCATCTGGGTCCGGTGGGTCCGGTGGGTCGGGTGGGCCCGGAAGCGCCTCGAGAACCCGCACCGGCGCCGTTCGATGACGCGTTGCACGGTCGGCCGACGGCGGCCGAACTGGTCGCAGCCGTCGCCGAATTCCTGGACGGCGACGTCCGGCAGGCCACCAGCGGTCAGGTCGACTTCCACGCCAGGGTCGCCGCCAACGCGTTGCGCATGGTCGAACGCGAGCTGCTCGACGCAGGTGACTCGGACGTCCGCGCCTCGCTGGCCGGCCTGGGCTTCGCCGACGAGGCCGGGCTCGCCGCCGCCATTAGGGCCGGCGAGCTGGCGGACCGCCCAGACGTCGCGGCCTGTCTGCGGGCGCTGGTGCGCCATCGATTGGCCGTCGCTCATCCCGGATACGACAGCGAAAAGGAGCCGGTCCCATGACCCCCGTTTCTGATAGCTCTGCCTCAGCCATCGTCGACGTAGCTGACCGCCTGTTCACGGCGATCGAGAAGAGCGACACGGCGGCGGTCGACCGGATGTGGAGCCCCGACATCACCGTGTGGCGGGCCGGGTCGCACCGCGATCCCAATAGATTTGACGACAAGGCCCGCGCGCTACGCGTCATCGACTGGTTCATCACCACCACCACCGAGCGCAGCTACCAGATCCTCGATCGCCAATTGTTCGACAGCGGATCTGTGCGGGGCTTCGTGCAGCAGCACATCTTGCACGCCACCGGGCACGCCGGACAATTGATCTCGTTGCGAGTCTGCATCGTGATCAAGGTGGGCGCGGACGGCTTGATCAACCGGATCGACGAATACTTCGACCCTGCGGGGATCGGCCCGCTGCTCGACTGACACTGAGAGAGGGTGCGCCACGATGACGACACTGGAAACACTGCTCCTCGATCCAGATCTGGCCGGTGTGTGGAACCTGGCTCCGGATCGCTCGGCCATCACGTTCAAGATCAGCAACATGTGGGGCCTGATGCGAGTCAAAGGCCGGTTCACCGAGTTCAGCGGCGATGGGCGACTCACCGCAAACGGGGCGGTCCACGGACGCCTCGACATCCGTGCGGCGTCGTTGCACACCGGGATCGGCCGGCGCGACGAGCATTTGCGCTCGTCGGACTTCTTCGACGTCGAGCGCTACCCCGAGATCAGCGTCGTCGTCACCGCTCTGCAGCCGACCAGCGGAAACGCCGCCGAACTGCGCGCCAGCTTCACCGTCAAGGGCAATAGCGAGCCGGTGCCGCTGCCCGTCAGGGTCGCCGAGCAGGAAGACGGCGCGGTGCGGGTGACCGGCGAGACCCAAATCGATCGCACTCAATTCGGCCTGGGCTGGAACAAGCTGGGCGTGATGAGCGAGACGGCGACGGTCGCGGCCGACGCCATCTTCGTGCGGGCGACCCAGTGAGACCGGGCGGAAACCAGTAGCATCTGGTCCGTGCCTGATTCGACCATTACCCTGCGGGTCCTCGTCTACAGCAACAACGTCAAGACCCGCGAAGACGTGATGCGGGCGTTGGGCAAACACCTGCATCCGGATCTGCCGGAGTTCAGCTATGTCGAGGTGGCGACCGGCCCGATGGTGATTGCGCAGATGGATGCCGGAGGTGTCGATCTGGCCATCCTGGACGGGGAGGCGACCCCGACCGGTGGCATGGGCATTGCCAAACAGCTGAAAGACGAACTCGCGGTGTGCCCGCCGATCCTGGTGCTTACCGGGCGCCCGGACGATGCCTGGTTGGCCAACTGGTCGCGCGCCGAGGCCTCGGTATCCCATCCCATCGACCCCATCGTGCTGGGCCGCACGGTGCTCGGGTTGCTACGCGCGCCGGTGTAATCGCTGATCAGCTAACTCGGCCAGACCAACTTGCCGTGACTGAAGTACGGTCCGCCCGTCGGGTCGTACTGCGAATAGCCCGCGTTGACCACGGGCGTCAGCCAGTTGTTCAGCGCGTCGAAAATCGGGGCCGGAACGCCGACCTTTGCCAGCGGCGTCAGCAGCGGAAGGTAGCTTGCCGGGATCATGTCGGTGGTCGTGGTCCCGCCCGCTGAGTTCGTTACCGGTTGTCCCACCTCGACCGTCTGGTCTTGTGAGGCGAACCCCGTATTGAGGTGGTAGTGGTTGACGCCCGCCACGGCGTTCGCGTCGGCCAGTAGGTTCCAGGGCCGGTCGGGAGGGTCGGATAAGCCCTCGTACTGGTGGTAGATGATGGTCGTGTCGTACTGGCTCGCCGGGGGGTTTTCCACGGTGTATCCGAGGAGCCCGACGCGGACACCGGCGGGCAGGTAGGTGTCGGCAATGCCTCGCTCAGGGTTGGCGAATTCGACGAATGACAGCTGGTCGGGTGACGGCGCGTTCGCAACGGTAGCCAGATACGCTTCCTCGCGGTCGATGACCATTGAGCCGAGCGACGCGCCCGCCACCACCACCTTCCCGTCTGGATTGGTGGCGAAGGCGGTCAGGATGTCGGCGTTCAACGCCTTCACGCCGAGGGCCATCGACTGGTCGGCGGTGGGTTTGAAAAAGCCGCTGATCAGTCCGGCGGTAGCCGGGTAGTTCACCACCGTCGGCGAAGTGCCGGAGAACCAATTCTCACCAACTCCTGAGGCAAGGACCGAGTACGGCGGCAGACTGAGGAGGGGCGCAATCAGCGGCTGATTCTCGAAGATGTAGGCGGGAGCAACGGTGATGCGGCTCAGGGATGACGCTAAAGCGTCAGGGGCCAGCGTCGACTCGGTTTGCGCCGCCTGTTGCCACGGGACCAATTGGGCGAGGGCCGACGAAACCTCGCCGTGATAGCCCACCATCGCGGCGACGTCCTGGGCCCACATCTGCTCGTAATCGGCCTCGATCGCCGCGATCGCCGGAGCGTTCAACCCGAGCAGGTTCGACCTGACCATCGACACCAATTGCGTGCGGTTGGCCGCGACCACCGCCGGATGCACGGTCGCGGCGAACGCCGTCTCGAACGCCCAGGCCGCGGCCCGGATCTGGGTGGCCGACTGCTCGGCCGCCGAAGTCACCGCGGTTAGCCAGGACACATAAGGAGCGGCCGCCGCCTGCATCGCCGCGGCGGACGGACCCTGCCAGGGCCCACTCGTCACGCCCAACACCACAGACCCGAACGACGTCGCCCCCGCCTGCAGCTCGGCGGCCAACCCGTCCCAGGCACGCGCCGCCGCCAGCATCGGTCCCGAACCCGTGCCGGAGAACATCCGCGACGAGTTCACCTCGGGCCGTAGGGCCAAAAAATCCATCAGCGCGCCCCGCCCCTATCCGTGCAGTCAGTGGCCTCGGCGCCGGCCCAAGCACCGAGTTCATCATGGTATTCCGCGGTACCCCCCACTGTTGAGGTTTCGAAGCATTTGCCGCTCGCTTTGCGCAACCCCCGCGGGCGTTGGATCATGAGCCGACCCCAAAGACGGGCGGCGCCCGTCACGACGCTATGTTGAAGGTCACTGCGTCGGCCCACAAGCCCGGTCCGTCACAGCAGCCCGGTCACCCGCCCGGCCGCCTCCTGGCGGCCCGTACGACGGACTATGGAGCGAGTTGAACGCCTACCTACCCATCCTGGTACTCGGAGGGATCGCGGCCGCGTTTGCCGTGGGCTCTGTCGCGATCGCGAGCATCGCCGGCCCGCGGAGATACAACCGATCCAAGCTGGCAGCCTACGAATGCGGAATCGAGCCCACCGCGACCCCGGTCAGTGGCCCGAACGCGACACCCGGGCAGCGGTTCCCGGTGAAGTATTACCTGACCGCAATGCTATTTATCGTTTTCGACATCGAAATCGTGTTCTTGTATCCGTGGGCGGTCAGCTACGACTCTCTCGGGACCTTTGCACTGGTCGAAATGGTGGTGTTCATGCTCACGGTCTTCGTGGCCTACGCGTATGTGTGGCGCCGCGGGGGCCTGACCTGGGATTGAGGTAAGACGTGGGCCTGGAAGAACAACTGCCCGGTGGCATCCTGCTGTCAACGGTAGAGAAGGTGGCCGGTTACGTCCGGAAGAACTCGCTGTGGCCGGCGACGTTTGGGTTGGCCTGCTGCGCGATCGAGATGATGGCGACCGCCGGGCCAAGGTTTGACATAGCTCGGTTCGGGATGGAGCGATTCTCGGCGACACCGCGGCAGGCCGATCTGATGATCGTGGCCGGCCGGGTCAGCCAGAAGATGGCGCCGGTGCTGCGGCAGATCTACGACCAGATGGGCGAGCCGAAATGGGTTCTGGCCATGGGCGTCTGCGCGTCGTCGGGCGGCATGTTCAACAACTACGCGATCGTGCAGGGCGTCGACCACGTCGTTCCGGTGGACATCTACCTGCCCGGCTGCCCGCCGCGACCGGAGATGCTGTTGCACGCAATCCTGAAGCTGCACGAGAAGATCCAGGAAATGCCGTTGGGCGTGAACCGGGAAGAGGCCATCGCGGCGGCCGAGCAGGCCGCCCTGTCCGCGCGGCCCACGATCGAGATGCACGGACTGCTGCGATGAGCTCACCGGACCACGACCCGAAGCAGGCCGCGGCCGAGGTGGGGGGACTCCCCGCTTCGGGGGGCGAAGTGATCAACGTCCGCCACGGCATGTTCGGCGTCGCCGGCAGCGGCGACACCACCGGCTACGGCAGGCTGGTGCGCGAAATCACCCTTCCTGCCGGCAGTCCGCGACCGTACGGCGGCTACTTCGACGACATCGCCGACCGGCTGGGCGAGGCATTGCAGCGCAGCGGAATCGAATTCGCCGACGCCATCGAGACGGTCGTCGTGGACCGCAACGAACTGACCCTGCACGTCCGGCGTGAACTGTTACCCCAAGTCGCTCAGCGTCTTCGCGACGAACCGGAGTTGCGCTTCGAGATGTGCCTGGGCGTCAACGGCGTGCATTACCCGCACGAGACCGATCGGGAGCTGCACGCCGTGTACCCGCTGCAGTCGATCACCCACAACCGTCGGCTCCGGCTGGAAGTATCTGCGCCGGACAGTGATCCGCATATCCCGTCGCTGTTCGGGATCTACCCGACCAACGACTGGCACGAGCGCGAGACCTACGACTTCTTCGGGATCATCTTCGACGGGCACCCGTCGCTGACCAGAATCGAGATGCCCGACGACTGGCACGGACACCCGCAGCGCAAGGACTACCCGCTCGGCGGAATTCCCGTCGAGTACAAGGGCGCACAGATCCCCCCGCCCGACGAGCGGAGAGCCTACAACTGATGTCGGAAGCAGCGAGATGACCGAAACCGAAACTGTCTTGGTCGCCGGCGGCCAGGACTGGGAGCAGATCGTCGACGCCGCCCGCAAAGCGGATCCCGGTGAGCGGATCGTCGTCAACATGGGGCCCCAGCACCCGTCCACCCACGGTGTGCTCCGGCTGATCCTCGAGATCGAGGGCGAGACGGTCACCGAGGTTCGTTGCGGAATCGGCTACCTGCACACCGGAATCGAGAAAAACCTCGAATACCGCTACTGGACGCAGGGCGTCACCTTCGTGACTCGGATGGATTACCTGGCACCGTTTTTCAACGAGACCGCTTACTGCCTGGGCGTGGAGAAGCTGCTCGGCATCACCGACGAGATCCCTGAGCGGGTCAACGTCATCCGGGTGATGATGATGGAGCTCAACCGGATCTCCTCGCATCTGGTGGCGTTGGCGACCGGCGGCATGGAACTGGGCGCGATGACGCCGATGTTCGTCGGCTTCCGGGGGCGCGAGATCGTTCTCACGCTGTTCGAGTCGATCAGCGGTCTGCGGATGAACAGCGCCTACATCCGGCCCGGCGGCGTGGCGCAGGACCTACCGCCGGACGCGAAGACCGAGATCTCCGAAGCCCTCACGAAGTTGCGCGGCATCCTGCGCGAGATGGGCGATCTGCTCAACGAGAACGCGATCTGGAAGGCCCGCACCGAAGCCGTCGGCTACCTGGATCTGGCCGGCTGCATGGCGCTGGGAATCACCGGCCCGATCTTGCGTGCCACCGGGTTGCCGCACGACCTCCGCAAAACCGAGCCCTACTGCGGCTACGAGAACTACGAGTTCGACGTGATCACGCACGATGGCTGTGATGCGTACGGGCGCTACATCATTCGCGTTAAAGAGATGTGGGAGTCGATCAAGATCGTCGAGCAGTGCCTGGACAAGTTGCAGCCGGGCCCGACCATGATCGAGGACCGCAAGATTGCCTGGCCCGCCGACCTCACGGTCGGCCCTGACGGCATGGGTAACTCGCCGGAGCACATCGCCAAGATCATGGGCAGCTCGATGGAGGCACTGATCCACCACTTCAAACTCGTCACCGAGGGCATCCGGGTTCCGGCGGGCCAGGTCTACGTGGCCGTTGAATCCCCGCGCGGCGAGCTCGGCGTGCACATGGTCAGCGACGGCGGCACCCGCCCCTACCGCGTGCACTACCGGGATCCGTCGTTCACCAACCTGCAGTCGGTCGCCGCGATGTGCGAGGGCGGGATGGTTGCCGACCTGATCGCCGCGGTCGCCAGCATCGACCCGGTCATGGGCGGGGTCGACCGGTGAGCGCCCCAGCCAGCCAAGGCGGTCCATCCGGCAGCGGCGAGCGGGTCTTCATCCGGCTCGGACCGCCACCCGAAGAGCCCAACCAGTTCGTAATCGAGGGCGCCCCCGAGTCGTATTCACCGGAGGTTCAGGCGCGGCTGGAGGTCGACGCCAAAGAGATCATCGGGCGCTACCCCAACAAGGGCTCGGCGCTGTTGCCGTTGCTGCATTTGGTGCAGGGCGAGGACTCCTACATCACGCCGGCGGGGCTCGAATTCTGCGCCCAGCAGCTCGGTCTGACCAGCGCGCAGGTGTCGGCGGTGGCGACCTTCTATACGATGTACCGCCGCGGCCCCACCGGCGACTACCTGGTCGGTGTCTGCACCAACACGCTGTGCGCGATCATGGGCGGCGACGCGATATTTGAGGCGCTCAAGGAACATCTGGGCATCGGCAACGACCAGACCACCGACGACGGCTCGGTCACGTTGCAGCACATCGAATGCAACGCGGCCTGCGACTTCGCGCCGGTGGTGATGGTCAACTGGGAATTCTTCGACAACCAGACGCCGGAGTCGGCACGCGAACTCGTCGACTCGTTGCGCGCCGGCAACCCCAAGGAGCCGACCCGCGGTGCGCCGCTGTGCGTCTTTCGCGAAACGTCGCGCATCCTGGCGGGACTCCCCGACGAGCGCCCCGATCAAGGCCAGGGTGGCGCCGGGGCTGCGACATTGGCCGGCCTGCGGGTGGCCAAGGAAAAGGGGATGCAGGCGCCAGCAGTTCCGGAGACTCAGTCATGACCACACCTTTGACACCGGTGATCAGCCGGTATTGGGATGACCCCGAATCCTTCACTCTGGCAACGTATCAGCGCCACGACGGCTATCAGGCGCTGAAGAAGGCGCTGAAGATGGAGCCCGACGCCGTGATCGGGACCGTCAAGGACTCGGGCCTACGCGGACGCGGCGGCGCGGGCTTCTCCACCGGGACGAAGTGGTCGTTCATCCCGCAGGGCGACACTGGTGCCGCCGCCAAGCCGCACTACCTGGTGGTCAACGCCGACGAGTCGGAACCTGGTACGTGCAAAGACATTCCGCTGATGCTGGCGACGCCGCACGTGCTCATCGAAGGCGTCATCATCGCGTCCTACGCGATCCGGGCCAGCCACGCGTTCATCTACGTGCGCGGTGAGGTCCTGCCGGTGTTGCGCCGGCTGCAGAACGCGGTGGCCGAGGCGTATGCCGCCGGATACCTGGGCCGCGACATCGACGGTTCCGGTTACGACCTGGAGTTGGTGGTGCACGCCGGTGCGGGCGCCTACATCTGCGGCGAGGAAACCGCGCTGCTCGACTCGCTGGAGGGCCGCCGCGGCCAGCCGCGGTTGCGGCCACCGTTTCCCGCCGTCTCCGGGCTCTATGGCTGCCCGACGGTGATCAACAACGTCGAAACGATCGCCAGCGTGCCGTCGATCATTCTCAACGGCGTCGACTGGTTCCGGTCCATGGGCAGCGATAAATCGCCGGGCTTCACGCTGTATTCGCTGTCCGGACACGTCACCAACCCGGGCCAGTACGAGGCTCCGCTGGGCATCACGTTGCGTGAACTGCTCGACTACGCCGGCGGCGTGCGGGCCGGCCATCAGCTGAAGTTCTGGACACCCGGCGGATCCTCCACGCCGTTGCTCACCGCCGAGCATCTGGACGTGCCGCTGGACTACGAGGGCGTGGGCGCGGCCGGTTCGATGCTGGGCACCAAGGCGCTGGAGATCTTCGACGAGACCACGTGCGTGGTGCGCGCAGTGTGGCGCTGGACCGAGTTCTACAAGCACGAGTCGTGCGGGAAATGCACCCCCTGCCGCGAGGGCACCTTCTGGCTGGACCAGATCTACGAACGACTGGAGACGGGCAAAGGCACCCACGAGGATCTGGACAAGCTGTTGGACATTGCCGACGCCATCCTGGGAAAGTCGTTCTGCGCGTTGGGCGATGGTGCCGCCAGCCCGGTGACTTCGTCGATCAACTTCTTCCGCGACGAGTACGTCGCCCACATCGAAGGCGGCGGATGCCCGTTCGATCCCAAAGACTCCATGCTGATCGCGAACGGAAAGGCTTGAGGGGCCCTGTGAGTAACACGCCTAGTGCGGCCAAATCCGAGACCGGCGACGGCGTACGTCAGCCTGAGATGGTGACGCTGACCATCGACGGCGCGGAAATCAGCGTTCCCAAGGGAACTTTGGTGATTCGCGCGGCCGAGTTGATGGGCGTCCAGATACCACGGTTCTGCGACCACCCGCTGCTCGATCCGGTCGGCGCGTGCCGGCAGTGCCTGGTCGAGGTCGAGGGGCAACGCAAACCCCTCGCGTCGTGCACCACCGTCGCCACCGACGACATGGTGGTGCGCACGCAGGTGACCTCGCCGGCCGCCGACAAGGCTCAGCACGGTGTGATGGAGCTGCTGCTGATCAACCATCCGCTGGACTGCCCGATGTGCGACAAGGGCGGCGAATGCCCCCTACAGAACCAGGCAATGTCCAACGGCCGCGCGGAGTCTCGCTTCGAAGACGTCAAGCGCACGTTCGCCAAGCCGATCAACATCTCCGCGCAGGTACTGCTGGACCGCGAACGCTGCATCCTGTGCGCCCGCTGCACGCGGTTCTCCGAGCAGATCGCCGGTGACCCGTTCATCGACATGCAGGAGCGCGGGGCGCTGCAGCAGGTCGGCATCTACGCCAACGAGCCGTTCGAATCTTACTTTTCGGGCAACACGGTGCAGATCTGCCCGGTCGGCGCGCTGACCGGATCTGCTTACCGCTTCCGCGCCCGCCCGTTCGACCTGGTGTCCAGCCCGAGCGTGTGCGAGCACTGCGCCTCCGGGTGCGCGCAGCGCACCGACCACCGGCGCGGCAAGGTGCTGCGTCGCCTCGCCGGCGACGACCCGGAAGTCAACGAGGAGTGGAACTGCGACAAGGGCCGGTGGGCCTTCAAGTACGCGACCCAGCCGGACGTGCTTACCACTCCCCTGGTTCGCGACGCCGGCGGCACGCTGCAGCCCGCGTCGTGGGCGCACGCGATCGCCGTGACGGTTGACGCACTCGAGGCAGCCCGCGGGCGTGCGGGTGTGCTGGTCGGCGGGCGGGCCACCTGGGAGGACGCCTACGCTTACTCCAAATTCGCGCGAATTGTCTTGGACACCAACGACATCGACTTCCGCGCCCGGCCTCATTCCAGCGAAGAGGCTGACTTCCTGACGACCCGCATCGCGGGCCGGCCGGTGACCGTCAGCTACTCCGACCTGGAATCGGCCCCGGTGGTTTTGCTGGTCGGGTTCGAGCCCGAAGACGAGTCACCCATCGTCTTCCTGCGGCTGCGCAAGGCCGCGCGCAAGCACGCTCTGCCGGTGTACGCCGTCGCCCCGTTCGCCACCCGCGCGCTGCAGAAGATGTCTGGCCAGTTGCTGAAAACCGTTCCGGGCGATGAGCCTTCGACGCTGGACGGGCTGGCCACCGGCGAGCTTGGAGAGCTGCTGTCGACGGCGGGCGCGGTCATCATGGTCGGGGAACGGTTGGCCACGGTGCCGGGCGGGTTGTCCGCCGCCGCCCGACTCGCCGACGCGACCGGGGCGAAGCTGGCGTGGGTGCCGCGCCGCGCCGGGGAGCGCGGCGCACTGGAAGCCGGCGCGCTGCCCGGGCTGCTGCCCGGCGGCCGCCCATTGTCCGACGACGGCGCCCGCGCACAGGTCTGCGCCGGCTGGCACGTCGACGAAATACCCACTACCAGTGGCCGTGACACCGACGGCATCCTGGCCGCCGCCACCGACGGGAGCCTGGGCGCACTGCTGGTCGGCGGTATCGAACCCGACGACTTCGCCGATCCCGACGCGGTTTTGGCCGCCCTGGACGCCGCCCCGTTCGTGGTCAGCCTGGAGTTGCGGCAGAGTCCCGTCACCGAACGTGCCGACGTGGTGTTCCCCGTCGCACCGACCACCCACAAGGCCGGGGCGTTCGTCAACTGGGAGGGCCGCTACCGCGGGTTCGGACCCGCGCTGCACGGCAGCACGCAGCAGGCTCGCCAGTCGGATCACCAGGTGCTCGACGCGCTCGCCGACGAAATGGGCGTGTACTTGGGAGCTTCCACGGTCGAGGAGGCTCGCGAGGAGCTGTCCGCACTGGGTATTTGGGACGGCGAACGTGCCGCAGGTCCTCAGGTTTCGGCCCCGCAGCCGGCCCAACCGGGATCGGGCGAGGCGGTGTTGACGGGCTGGCGGTTGCTGCTGGACGAGGGCTTGGGCCAAGACGGCGAACCGTACCTGGCCGGCACCGCACGCAAGCCCGTGGTGCGGCTCTCCTCGGACACGGCAGCCGAGATCGGTGCGGCTGACGGGGATGAGGTAACGGTCAGCACGTCGCGCGGCTCCATCACCTTGCCGCTGAACATCACCGACATGCCCGACCGGGTGGTGTGGCTTCCGCTGAACTCACCGGGTTCGGCCGTGTACCCGCAACTGGGCGCGACGATAGGCGGCATTGTGAAAATCGGAGTCGGCGCGTGAGCGCCTTCGGACACGACCCGTGGTGGCTGGTACTGGGCAAAGCGCTGGCCATCTTCGTGTTCCTGATGCTCAACGTGCTGGTCGCGATCCTGCTCGAACGCAAGATCCTGGGCTGGATGCAGTTGCGGCCGGGCCCGAACCGGGCGGGGCCGTGGGGCATCCTGCAGAGTCTGGCCGACGGGATCAAGCTGGCGCTCAAGGAGAGCATCACCCCCGTCGGCATCGACAAGTTCGTTTACTTTGCCGCGCCGGTCTTTTCGACTATCCCCGCGTTCACGGCGTTCGCGTTCATCCCGTTCGGTCCCGAGGTGTCGGTGTTCGGCCACCGCACGCCGTTGCAGCTGACCGACCTGCCCGTCGCGGTGCTGTTCATCCTGGGCCTATCGGCGATCGGGGTGTACGGCATCGTGCTGGGCGGTTGGGCATCCGGTTCCACCTACCCGCTGTTGGGCGGGGTACGGTCCACCGCCCAGGTCATCTCCTACGAGGTCGCGATGGGACTGTCGTTCGCGGCGGTCTTCCTCTACGCCGGCTCCATGTCGACCTCGGAGATCGTGGCCGCCCAGGACCGGGTCTGGTACATCTTCCTGCTGCTGCCATCTTTCGTGATCTACCTGATCTCGATGGTGGGCGAAACCAACCGTGCCCCATTCGACTTGCCCGAAGCCGAGGGTGAACTCGTCGCCGGCTTCCACACCGAGTACTCGTCGCTGAAGTTCGCGATGTTCATGCTGGCGGAGTACGTCAACATGATGACCGTTTCGTCGCTCGCCACGGTGATGTTCCTCGGTGGCTGGCATGCTCCCTGGCCGATCAACATGTGGCCGGGAGCCAACACCGGCTGGTGGCCGGTGCTGTGGTACGTCGCCAAGCTGTGGACTTTCATGTTCATCTATATGTGGCTGCGCGCCAGCCTGCCGCGGCTGCGTTACGACCAGTTCATGGGACTGGGCTGGAAGCTGCTGATCCCCGCCTCGCTGGTATGGGTGATGATCGCGGCGGCGATCCGCTCGGCAAGCAACCAAGGCTTCCAGCATTGGACCCCGGTGCTGGTGGTCAGCAGCATTGTCTTCGCGGTGGCGCTGGTGCTGTCGTTACGAAAACCGTTCACCGCTCCCAGCGTTCGCGCAATGGCGCGAGAGCAGCGCAAGCAAGGAAGCGCCGGCGCCCTGAAGAGCATCGAACCGGCATTCCCGACACCGCCGCTGCCAGTGACTGCGAGCAAGGAGAAGGTACGTGGCTAAATTACTCGACGCCGTAGCAGGATTCGGCGTCACGTTCGCAGCGATGTTCAAAAAGAGGGTCACCGAGCAGTACCCGGAGAAGCCGGGGCCCGTCAAGCCGCGCTACCACGGCCGTCACCAACTCAACCGGTACCCGGACGGCCTGGAGAAATGCATCGGCTGCGAGTTGTGCGCGTGGGCCTGCCCGGCGGACGCGATTTACGTTGAGGGCGCGGACAATACCGACGAGGCGAGGTTTTCGCCGGGCGAACGCTACGGCCGGGTTTACCAGATCAACTATCTGCGTTGCATCGGTTGCGGCTTGTGCATCGAGGCCTGCCCGACCCGGGCGCTGACGATGACCAACGACTACGAGATGGCCGACGACAACCGCGCCGATTTGATCTACGAAAAGAACCGCCTGCTCGCGCCACTACTGCAGGACATGCTCGCGCCGCCGCACCCAAGGGCCGAGGGCGCCACCGACAAGGACTACTACCAGGGCAACGTGACCGCGAATGGCTTGCGCCAGAGTCAGGATGCCGAGAAGAGTGCAGCCAAAGCCGGAGAAACGCAATGACCGTCGCTAACCTCGCCGCTAACTTGGCAACCGACGCCATCGTTCGCACCTCTACCGGCGAAGCGGTGACGTTCTGGCTGCTGGGCGCCGTAGCGGTGGCCGGCGCAATCGGCGTGGTGCTGGCAGCCAACGCGGTGTACTCGGCCATGTTCCTCGCGATGACGATGATCAGCCTTGCGGTGTTCTACATGATCGAAGACGCGGTGTTCTTGGGCGTCGTTCAGGTCGTGGTCTACACCGGCGCGGTGATGATGCTGTTCTTGTTCGTGCTGATGCTGATCGGCGTGGATTCGGCGGAATCGCTGAAGGAGACGCTGCGCGGACAGCGGGTCGCCGCGGTGATCACCGGGATCGGGTTCGGCATCCTATTGATCGCCGCCATCGGCGCCGCGGGGACCGGGAGTTTCGCCGGGCTGACCGTCGCCAACTCCAATGGCAACGTCGAGGGCTTGGCGGCGCTGATCTTCTCCCGCTACCTGTGGGCCTTCGAGTTGACCAGCGCGCTGCTGATCACCGCGGCCGTCGGGGCGATGGTGCTGGCCCATCGGGAACGCTTCGAGCGCCGCAAGACACAACGCGAGCTGTCCGAGGAACGCTTCCGTCCCGGCGGTCACCCGACCCCGATGCCCAGCCCGGGCGTCTACGCACGCCACAACGCGGTCGACGTGGCGGCGATTCTGCCCGACGGGTCCTACTCGCAGCGGTCGGTGTCGCGGATCCTGCACAGCCGTGGCTCCGACGGTAAGCAACTACCCTCCCCGCAGCCCGCCTCCGGGGTTGCTGGGGTCGCTGGGGTAATTGAAAGCAGCAAGTCATGAATCCGGCCAATTACCTGTACCTTTCGGCGCTGCTGTTCACCATCGGGGCCGCGGGAGTGCTGTTGCGACGCAACGCCATCGTCATGTTCATGTGCGTCGAGCTGATGCTCAATGCCGTAAACCTGGCGTTCGTCACCTTCGCGCGCCTGCACGGCCACCTGGACGGGCAGATGATCGCGTTCTTCACGATGGTGGTGGCCGCCTGCGAGGTCGTCATCGGGCTTGCCATCATCATGACGATTTTCCGTGCCCGTAAATCGGCGTCCGTCGACGACGCGAACCTACTCAAAGGCTAAGAACGCCAAGATGACTCAATACAGCTGGCTGTTGGTCGCGCTGCCACTGGCGGGTGCCGCTATCTTGCTGTTCGGTGGCCGGCGCACCGACCCGTGGGGCCATTGGCTGGGCTGCGCCGCGGCACTCGGTGCATTCGGGGTGGGCGTCTCGCTGCTGGCCGACATGCTCAGCCGCGACGGCGAGCACCGCGCCATCCACCAGACGCTGTTCACCTGGATCCCGGTCAACCAACTGCAAGTCGACTTCGGGTTGCAGATCGACCAGCTGTCCATCTGCTTCGTGCTGTTGATCTCCGGGGTCGGATCGCTGATCCACATCTACTCGGTCGCCTACATGGCCGAAGACACGGACCGGCGCCGCTTTTTTGGCTATCTCAACCTGTTTCTGGCCTCGATGCTGCTGCTGGTGATCGCCGACAACTACCTGGTGCTCTACGTCGGCTGGGAAGGCGTCGGCCTGGCGTCCTACCTGCTGATCGGCTTCTGGTACCACAAACCGACCGCGGCGACGGCGGCCAAGAAGGCGTTCGTGATGAACCGCGTCGGCGACGCGGGCCTCGCCGTGGGCATGTTCGTCATGTTCAGCAACTTCGGCACCCTGTCCTACTCCGGCGTGTTCAGCGGCGCTCCGGGCGCCGATAAGGGCGCGCTGACCGCGATGGGATTGCTGCTGCTGATGGGCGCGTGCGCCAAGTCCGCGCAGGTTCCGCTGCAGGCCTGGTTGGGTGACGCCATGGAGGGCCCCACCCCGGTGTCCGCGCTCATCCACGCCGCCACCATGGTGACCGCAGGCGTGTACCTGATCGTGCGCTCCAACCCCATCTTCAACCTGTCGCCCGACGCGCGATTGGGCGTGGTCATCGTCGGGGCCGTCACCTTGCTGTTCGGAGCGTTCATCGGATGCGCCAAGGACGACATCAAACGCGCACTGGCGGCTTCCACCATGAGCCAGATCGGCTACATGGTGCTGGCCGCCGGGTTGGGCCCGGCCGGCTACGCATTCGCGATCATGCACCTGCTGACACATGGCTTCTTCAAGGCCGGGCTGTTCCTCGGGTCCGGCTCGATCATCCACGCCATGCACGAAGAGCAGAACATGCGCCGCTACGGTGGCCTGCGCAAAGCGCTGCCGATCACGTTCGTCACGTTCGGGCTCGGCTACCTGGCGATCATCGGGGTGTGGCCGTTCGCGGGCTTCTTCTCTAAGGACGCCATCATCGAAGCGGCGCTGAGCTCGGGCGGGACCCAGGGCTACGTCCTGGGCGGCGCCGCGCTGCTCGGTGCGGGCATCACCGCGTTCTACATGACCCGCGTGATGCTGATGACCTTCTTCGGCGAAAAGCGTTGGGCCCCGGGCACCCACCCGCACGATGCGCCGGCACTGATGGCCTGGCCGATGATTCTGTTGGCCTTCGGCTCGGTGTTCTCCGGCTTCCTGTTCACCTTCGGTGACTCCTTGCCGCACTGGCTCGAGCCCGTCGTGGGAGTCCACGAAGAAGCTCCCGGCGGGATCCCGGCAGGGGTGGTCAGCATCGTGGCACTGGCGATCGTCGCCGTCGGCGTCGTGGTGGCCTACCGGATGTACGGCGGCAAGGCGGAGATCCCGAGCGTGGCCCCCGTCCAGGTCTCGGTGCTGACGACGGCGACACGCAACGACCTTTACGGCGATGCCTTCAACGAGGAGGTGTTCATGCGCCCGGGCGCGGAACTGACCGGCGCGCTGGTCGAAGTCGACAACGCCGGCGTGGACGGCGCGGTCAACGCGCTGGCTGCGCTGGTGGGCCGGACCTCGAATCGGCTGCGGGAGATGGAAACCGGCTTCGTCCGCAACTACGCCCTGTCCATGCTGACCGGTGCGGCTCTGGTTGCCGCGGCGATCCTGGCGGTGAAGCTGTGGTGAACTCGAGCGTGCCGTGGCTGAGTGTGCTGTGGCTGGTGCCGCTGGCCGGTTCCCTGCTGACCATCCTGCTGCCCCCGTCGCAGCGGCAGCTGGCCAAGTGGACCGGCTTGGTCGCCAGCGTGCTCACGCTCGCGGTGGCGATCGCGGTCATCGTCGGCTTCGACAAGCACGGCGCCACCTATCAATTCGTCGAATCCCACGACTGGATACCGGCGTTCGGCGCCGGATACACCCTGGGCGTGGACGGCATCGCCGTGATCCTGGTGCTACTGACCGCGGTGCTGGTCCCGCTGCTGCTGGTGGCGGGCTGGAACGACGGCGGCGAACGCGACAACCGGGGCGTGCATGCCTACGTGGCCCTGACGCTGGCCATCGAGTCGATGGTGCTGATCTCGGTGATCGCGCTGGATGTGCTGCTGTTCTACGTGTTCTTCGAGGCCATGCTCATCCCGATGTACTTCCTCATCGGCGGCTTCGGCCGGGGCTCGGGGCGGTCCCGCGCCGCAGTGAAATTCCTGCTGTACAACCTGTTTGGCGGCTTGATCATGCTGGCCGCGGTGATCGGTCTGTACGTCGTGACCGCGCAGCACGGTACGGGCACGTTCGACTTCCGGGCAATCGTGACCGGCGTCGCCACGGGCCGCTTCGCCGGTGTGGACCCGGCGGTGTTCAAGGCGCTGTTCCTGGGCTTCATGTTCGCGTTCGCGATCAAGGCCCCGCTCTGGCCGCTGCACCGCTGGCTGCCCGACGCGTGCGTCGAGGCCACGCCGGCGACCGCGGTGTTGATCACGGCCGTAATGGACAAGGTCGGCACCTTCGGCATGCTGCGGTACTGCCTGCAGCTGTTTCCCGACGCTTCAACGTATTTCCGTCCGCTGATCGTGACGTTGGCGATCATCGGGGTGATCTACGGCGCGATCGTCGCGATCGGCCAGACCGACATGATGCGCCTGATCGCCTACACCTCGATCTCGCACTTCGGGTTCATCATCGCTGGCATCTTCGTGATGACCACGCAGGGTCAGAGCGGATCGACGCTCTACATGCTCAACCACGGCCTGTCCACGGCGGCGGTCTTCCTCATCGCGGGCTTCCTGATCTCCCGCGGCGGTAGCCGGTCGATCGCCGACTACGGCGGCGTGCAGAAGGTCGCGCCCATCCTCGCGGGCACCTTCCTGGTCTCGTCCATGGCGACGGTCTCGCTGCCCGGCCTCGCGCCGTTCGTCAGCGAATTCCTGGTGCTGCTGGGCACTTTCAACCGCTACTGGCTGGCCGCGGCGTTCGGCGTGACCGCATTGGTCCTCGCGGCGATCTACATGCTGTGGCTCTACCAGCGGGTGATGACCGGCCCGGTGGCCAAAGGCAATGAGGGCATCGGTGACCTGAAGGCACGCGAATTGATTGTCGTGGCGCCGCTTATCGCGCTGCTGCTGGTTTTCGGGGTCTACCCGAAACCGCTGCTGGAGGTGATCAACCCCGCGGTCGGCAACACCATGACCACCACCGGCCAGCATGATCCCGCGCCGCGTGTGACCCGTCCCGTTTTGGGGGCGACCCCCGGTACAGCCGAAGGACCGCACCGATGACCCTGCCCACCCCGAGCGTCGAGTACTTCCTGCTGTGCCCGATGCTGATCGTCTTTTCCGTTGCGGTAGTTGGTGTGCTGGTAGAAGCCTTCGTGCCGCGTCCCGCCCGGTATGCCGCACAGGTGATGCTGGCTCTGGGCGGATTGGCCGCGGCGTTCGTCGCGGTCGTCCAGGTGTCGAAGTCGATTCCCGCTTCGGGTCGCCAGGCGGTTTTGGGCGCGGTGGCCATAGATCGGCCCGCCCTGTTCCTGCAGGGCACCCTGCTGTTGGTCTCCATCGTGGCCGTCATCTTCATGGCCGAACGCACGCACGCTGTCAACACCAAAGTGGCCGCCACCAAAGTGGCCGTGGGGGCTCTGGCGGGACTGGATTCCTTTACGCCACAGGCGTCCGCGGTGCCCGACAGCGACGCCGAACGGGAGGCACAGCGGGCGGGAGCGGCCCAGACCGAGCTCTTCCCCCTGGCGATGCTGTCCATCGGCGGCATGATGGTGTTCCCCGCCTCCAACGACCTGTTGACTATGTTCGTCGCCCTGGAAGTCCTGTCGCTACCGCTGTATCTGATGTGCGGACTGGCGCGGCACCGCAGGCTGCTGTCGCAGGAGTCGGCGCTGAAATACTTTCTGCTGGGCGCGTTCTCGTCGGCGTTCTTTTTGTATGGTGTCGCGTTGCTGTACGGCGCAACCGGCACACTGACCCTGACCGGTATCCGGGATGCGTTGGCCGCCCACGGCGACACCTCGATGGCGTTGATCGGCGTGGCGCTGCTCTCGGTCGGCCTGCTGTTCAAGGTCGGCGCGGTGCCGTTCCATTCCTGGATTCCCGACGTCTATCAGGGCGCGCCGACGCCGGTCACCGGGTTCATGGCGGCGGCCACCAAGGTCGCGGCGTTCGGCGCACTGCTGCGCGTGGTCTACGTCGCGCTGCCGCCGCTGCATGATCAATGGCGGCCGGTGCTCTGGGCGATCGCGATCCTGACCATGACGGTCGGCACCATCACCGCGGTCAACCAGACGGACGTCAAGCGGATGCTGGCGTACTCTTCGGTCGCCCATGTGGGCTTCATCCTCACCGGCGTGATCGCCGACAGCGCAGCGGGCCTATCGGCCACACTGTTCTATTTGGTCGCCTACAGCTTCAGCACCGTCGGCGCGTTCGCCATCGTCGGCTTGATCCGCAACGCCGACGGTGAGGAAGATGCCACCCTGACTCATTGGGCCGGACTCGGGCAGCGATCTCCCATTGTGGGCGTGATGCTTTCGATGTTCTTGCTGGCTTTCGCCGGTATTCCACTGACCAGCGGGTTCATCAGCAAGTTCTCCGTGTTCAAGGCCGCCGCGCAGGGCGGCGCGGTGCCGCTGGTCATCATCGGTGTGATCTCCAGCGGAATCGCCGCCTACTTCTATGTGCGGGTCATCGTGTCGATGTTCTTCACCGAGGCAACCGACAACACACCGGAGGTGCTGGCGCCTAGCGCCCTGAGCAAGACCGCCATCGCGGTCTGCGCCGTGGTGACTGTGGGGCTGGGCATCCTGCCGCAGCCGCTGCTCAACCTGGCCGACCACGCCGCCCAGCTGCTGCGCTAGGTCGCTCGCGGCTCACAGCCCGGCCCCGTCCGGTACGAGCGGACGAGAATCCCGATGGCGTTTTGAACATAACGCCGTCAATGCTTATGTATTTATGAACGGGCGCGTGGCCACCACGTAGATCGCCAAGACAGCCAGCGGAGCCACCAACGGCAGCCACGGCAACTGTAGCGGGAACGAGGTCGCGACCAGCCCGGCGAAGGTGAACCCGAGGGCGCCGACAAGTGTTGGCCAGCTTCCGATTACGGCGTTCGAGTATCGACACAACAAGTAGCCAGCCGCGCAAAGTCCCGAAAGGGCAGCGAGCAGGAGCGACGTATCGGATAGCACAATGGTGAACACCGTCAGCAGCACCGCAAGGGTCGCGATCTGCCGAAGCGCTATACCCATGCCCATCGCTATTGCCGCGGCTCCGGTGACGGCCAACGCAGGTCCATGTGTTCCAACGGCGGCCGAGCCCACCATGACGAGTCCGAATACCAGTGCAAGAGAATGATTTCGGAATTGATGTACCGCTGCCATGCTATCGACGCCCCCGCACCCGGCGTCCGTGCTCGGGCAGCACACCCATGGACTGCTCCAAGCTGCGATCCCCCCGCCAGGTAATAATGTCCACCCCGATCGTGGCCATGTCGCGATACATGGCCGAGCGTTGCAGCACCCACATCCGATCCACCAGGGGATCCAGCTCCGCTTCGAACGGGGAACCGTCGAGAATATCGACGGCGACTACCACATGACCGCGTTTGCGGAGGTCGATCAGGGCCAGCGCGAACTCCGTATCCAGCAGGGTAGAGAACGCGATGACGATCGCTCCCGCGGGAACGGCCGCGCGCGGGGCCAGTGTCCCTGTCGTGCTTTCGAATTGGTCGCCAGCGCCGAGCACCGTGTCGAGGACGCGATAGAACTGGCGCTGCCCGATGTCTGCGCCCAGCCAGCGCGGCCGATTTCCGCCGAGCGCGACGATCCCCGCGCGGTCACCGTTTCGCAGCGCTGTCTGCACTACCTGAGCCGCGCCCCGCACGGTTCGTTCGGTGGCCTTCGTCGCCGGGCCCGGGGGCTGCCGATAGGTGTCGATCAACACCACCACGTCAGCCGCTCGGTCGGTCAGCCGCTGCGTCACGTGCAACTGACGGCGGCGGGCACTCACCGGCCAGTTCACCGCCCGCAGTTGATCGCCCGGGACGTAGGGGCGAATGTCGGCGTACTCGACACCCGGGCCGGTGTGCCGGGTGAGATGAGCCCCGAGGCGGTCCAGCAATTCGGTCTGCGGGATGGACGTCGACTGCGGCGGCGTCAGCGGGAACACGATCACCTTTGCGGTATCGACCCAGGCCCTTCCGGTCAGCAGCCCACCGCGCGCCGTCACGTCGACACGGGCCCGGATGGGGTATCGGCCCCACCGTTGGGCAACAGCCGCAACACTTTTGACCTGAACCGTCGTCTGATCCGATTCCGTATCGGCGGCTTCGAGCTGCATTCCATCGACGGCTTCCACGGTGAGCTGCACCGCCGCCCCGGTGGCGACGGCGCTGGCCGGGCTGGCCGGGCGGCCGGTCTCCCTCTAAGGTGACCCACACCTTCACCCGCGCCCGTTCGTCCTCGAAGCATCGCTGAGAGTCCGGCTCCCCACGGACCAAGATCTTGGGCACCGGGCGCTGCCAGCTGATCGAGCACAGCACACCGAGCAGCGGCGCCGCGAACGCAATCAGTTGCCACCGCGCGCCGATGACCGCGGCGACGAGCGCGACCCCCGCACAGGTCGCGATCGCCCGCGTCAGCGGTGATGGGCGCCAGCGCACGTCGGCTTCGCGGGTTTCGCTCACGCCGGCCTCACCCGGTTCGGGGCACCGGCAAGCGCCGCAACAGTTCGCCGACGACGTCGGCGCCCTGAATCTTTCGCACCCACATCTCGGGGCGCAGCGTGATCCGGTGCGCGACCGCCGCGACGGCGAGTGCCTTGACGTCTTCGGGGACCACATAATCGCGGCCCAGTAGCAGAGCCCGGGCACGGGCCAGCTGAACCAGGTCGAGTTCGGCTCGCGGGCTGGCGCCGACGGCGACCTGGGGGTGGTGCCGGGTGGCGGTGGCCAGAGACACTATGTAGTGCAAGACGTCATCGTGCACAGTGACCTGCTCGACCGATTCGCGCATCGCCAGCAGATCATGCGCGTCCACCACTTGATTCACGGTCGGCTCGCGGGAACCGCGGTCCAGGCGCCGACGCAGCATGGAGGTTTCGTCGCTCTCGGAGAGGTATCGCAGTTCCAGCCGGATCGCGAACCGATCCAGCTGCGCTTCCGGTAGCGGATAGGTGCCTTCGTACTCGATCGGGTTATCGGTGGCCAGCACGACGAACGGCTTTGGCAGCTTATGAGTCTCGCCGTCGATGCTCACCTGGCCCTCGGCCATCGCCTCCAACAACGCCGCCTGGGTCTTCGGCGGCGTGCGGTTGATCTCGTCGGCGAGCAACAGGTTGGTGAAAATGGGTCCTCGCCGGAAAGCGAAGCGGCCCGACTGCATGTCGTAGATGGTCGAACCGAGCAGGTCTGCCGGAAGCAGATCGGGCGTGAACTGCACCCGCGTGAATTCGAGCCCGAGCGCGGCGGCGAAGGAACGCGCGATCAGTGTCTTGCCGAGTCCGGGCAGATCCTCGATGAGTACGTGGCCGCGCGCCAGCACGGCGGTGAGGATCAGCGTGAGCGCGGAACGTTTTCCCACCACGGCACATTCGATCTCGTCGAGCACCGCCTCGCAGTGGGCCGTGGTCGTACCAGCAGGCATAGCGGCCGGCAGGGTCATGTCCGGATCACACCCCCGTTCACACCTGCTCCAACCTTTCCAGAATTTCTTCGAACTTTGCACGGCCCGGACCGGGTTGGTGGCCTTCCGTGCGCGTGACGTTGTTGGGGTTGACCCATTCCCACAGCTCGGGGCCGAAGAGCATCTGCCCGCTGGCATGAAATGTCTTGGGATCCTTGGCCTGCCCGTGTCCGGTGGCGATTTCGAACCGTCGTGCCAGCATCGGACGCAAATGCCTGTCCCAATCCGCCCGCGTGGCGTTCGACCGCCGGATCGTCGTCTCGGTCGTGACCAGCCAGCGGCGCAGCGCACCTCCTATATCGTCGGCGTCCTGCTCGGCCGGGGGTTGCGTCCCATGTCCCAGGTATCGACGAATATTGAGCAACACCAGGGCGGCAGCGGTTCCGGACGCCGCGAGCACGAGCCGGCGATCGTGCAATATCAGCGCCAGCAGCTCCGTTCCGACGATGAGGCAAACACCCAGTGCGATAAGCCTTTTCATACGGCCGCTCCGAGTTCGGCGAGAACCAGGCGAAGCACCCGCACCGCCACCTCACGGTGCCCCTCATTCATCACATGCGGGCTGAACCGCGCCTCCTCGAACAGGTTTACCAGCTGCACGGCGTTATCGGCATGCAGCGCATGGCGTTCCACGGCGCGGGCCAGCACTTCGGTCGGGGTGTCGAAGTCTTGGGGCGCCGCCCCCGGGACGTTGGCGAGTTCACGTTCCATCGCCGCATAGCAGGCGATAATCGCCTGCCGTGGTTCGCGGCTGAGGTCGGCAATTTCGGCCAGCCCGACTTCCGCGGCCCGGACTAGTACTTCCGAACGCTTGGGTGGTGCGTCGAATTCGACATAATCGTCAGCATCGTCAGCTTTGCTTGCCCGTGTCGGGCTGCGAAACCGTCGACGAGTGTTGATCACCGCCGCCGCGACGATGATCAGCAGCAGCGGGACCGCGCAGGCGAGCAGGACCCCAACCATGTCCCCGGGGTCGTTTTGACGGTTGCGCTTCGGCGGCGGGACGGTGTCGTGCGCCGGCGGCACCGTGGCGGGTTGCAAGGGTTGCGAAGGCGGCGCCGGCGAAACCTCGTGCGGCATGACCAAGTGCGCCAGCAACATCGCGATCAGCAGCCACGCCACGATCACCGCGAGCCCGATCAAGAGCACGCGCCAGCTCGGCCGGCCCTTGCGGCCGCCGATCATGTCGGACACATCGAACGTTGTGGGTGCCACCGCACGCGGGTCCCGCAACCGTGCGATGACGGCGACCGTCATCAGTGCGAGCGTGCCGGCCAGGGCCGCGATCACGAACATCATTGCCGCCCGGTTGCCGCCTGCGGCCACGGACGGCCCATGAACCTGCACAGGAAGATATCCGCGCAGGGCGGCGGCGACGGCGATCAGCAGCAGGATCAGCGCAACGACGCGTCCCGTCGGCCTATCAATACCAGGCATGTGCACACCTGCCTGCCGCCGCTGCGGCGTGGGCTTTTCTCATACTGGCATGCCGGATGCGCCTTATCCACAGTCGGGCTAGGCCAGCGTGAACGGGCGGAAGCTGCCGTCGAGCACCTCCTGGTGACCGATCGTGCGCCCGGTTACCGCACTTGCGTCCACCAACGCCAACCGCACTGCCGCCGCCGCGAACTCCTCCGCGGAGGCGGTCTCGTCGAACTCACGGGCGTAATACGACAGGCCCGGGGTGAGGATCGCTTTCGACGGCGACAGCGCATTCACAGCGATGTTGTGGTCGGCGAGATCGAACGCGGCGCACTGGGTGAGATGCTCGAGGGCCGCCTTGGACCCGCCGTAACCCGGCAGCACTCCCCCGCTGCGCTCGGGGTAGGGCCCGTCGCCGGGAAGCCGCGATGCCACCGAGGTGATGTTGATGATCGAACCACCGCCGGCGGCGATCATGTCCGGGCACACCAGTTGCATCAGCTCGTAGGCCGCGAACACCGCGATCTCGAAGTGCCGTCGATATGCGGTCAGCGGCGTGCTGACGAATCCGGGCCAGCCAGGCTTAGCGGCGCCGGGCGGCTTCTGTGCCTTGGCGGGACGCTCGGCACCAGGCACCGGCGGCCGGCCGGGCGCGGTGAACGCCGCATTGTTGACCAGAATTGCGATAGCGCCCAAGGCATCTCGGGACTCATCGACCAACCGGGCGATATCGTCGCGGTCGGTCAGATCGGCGCGCACCGCCACCGCGCGCCCGCCGGCCGCCTCGATGTCGGCGACGGTTTCACCAATGGTCCCGGGCAACCGGTCGTTCCACACTTGTTCGGTGCGGCCCACGACAGCCACCGCCGCGCCCTCGGCCGCGAGCGCCAGCGCGATCGCCCGGCCCAGGCCGCGGCTGGCGCCCGTGACGATCGCGGCCCGGTCCGCAAGCCGGCCACTCACCGCGTCGCCCCGTGCACGACGATCGCGGTGGTCTGATCCACCCAGGTGTCGTCGAGCTTTTCCTCCGGCCGCAGCAGCATCCGCAGCATGGTCGCTCCCCCCATCAACTCGATCAAGCGGTCGGGGTTTACATCGGGATGGGCATCCCCGCGGTCGACGGCCTCGCGCAGTCGCACCCCCACCGCGGCGTATAGCTCGGCGAATCGTGCCAACACCCGCGCGTTGAGCTCGGGGTCGGCCGTCATGTCGGCCACCAAGCCGGGCAAGGCGGCGCGCACCACCGGAGTGGTGAACACGTCGCGGGTCGCCTCGATCATCATCCGGATATCGGCGGCGAAGTCGCCGGCCGGGGCCTCCAGCGCGCTCGGCGCTACGGGGAACGCCGCCTCATGGACTAGCTCGGCCTTGCTGGACCACCGGCGGTACAGCGCGGATTTGGTGGTTCCGGCGCGCTCGGCGACGGCAGCCAGGCTGAGGTTCGAATAGCCGATCTCCACCAGCAGTTCCGCGGTCGCCGACAGGATGGCCGAGTCGATCCGCGGGTCGCGAGGCCGCCCAGCGCCGGAAGCCTTGTCAAGGGTGGGTGGGTCTGCTTTCATAACGCTACCTACCGTATCGTAATTGCCGCGCATAAGTCTCAAAGAATGGAGGCACCCGTGGCCCCTGACCCCGCTGTCGACAACGTCGAGCACCTTCAGCGATCCAGCCGAGACGTCACGACCCTGCCAGCGGTGATGTCGAAGTGGCTGTCGACCGTCCTGCCCGACGGCGCGACACCTGAGGTCACCGTCGAAAGCGGCGTCGACTCGACGGGCATGTCGTCGGAAACCATCATCCTGACCGCCCGCTGGCATCAGGACGGAAAGCCCGTCGAGCAGAAGCTGGTGACCCGCGTGGCCCCGGCCGCCGAAGATGTACAAGTCTTCCCCACCTATCGACTCGACCATCAATTCGAAGTGATCCGGAAAGTCGGCGAAATCACCGACGTCCCCGTCCCGACGGTGCGCTGGCTCGAATCGACCGGCGAGGTCTTGGGCACACCGTTTTTCGTAATGGACTACGTCGACGGCGTCGTACCACCCGACGTCATGCCCTACACCTTCGGCAATAACTGGTTCGCCGACGCACCCGTCGAACGTCAACGCGAACTGCAGGACAGCACCGTCGAAGTGCTGGCAAAGTTGCATTCAATCCCCAACGCGGAGCACAAGTTCAGCTTCCTGGCCGAAGGCCAGAGCGGAGATACCGCACTGCGCAAGCACTTCAATTGGGTGCGGTCCTGGTATGACTTCGCGGTGCCCGACATCGGCCCATCGCCATTGCTGGAACGAACATTCACGTGGCTGCAGGACAACTGGCCAGCGGGGGCGGACGCACAGGAGCCGGTGCTGCTGTGGGGCGACTCCCGGGTGGGCAATGTGCTGTATCGCGACTTCCGGCCGATCGCTGTACTGGACTGGGAGATGGTTGCGCTGGGGCCGCGCGAGCTCGACGTCGCGTGGATGATTCACGCGCACATGGTTTTCGAGGAGCTCACCAAACTCGCCGGCCTGCCGGGCCTACCCGATGTGATGCGCGAGGACGACGTGCGCACCACCTATCAGCGGTTCACGGGTGTCGAGGTGGGCGATCTGAATTGGTTCTACGTCTACTCCGGCGTGATGTGGGCTTGTGTCTTCATGCGCACCGGTGCCCGGCGGGTGCACTTCGGCGAAATTGAGAAGCCTGACGACGTGGAGTCCTTGTTCTACCACGCCGGTTTGTTGAAACGCCTTATTGGAGAGGACAAGTAATGCTCGGGCCACTTGACGAGTTCCCAGTCCACCAAGTTCCGCAGCCGATCGCCTGGGCGGGTTCGTCGGACCGCAACTTCTACGACCGCGCCTACTACAACGCCCACGACCGCACCGGGAACATCTTCGTGATCAGCGGTATCGGCTACTACCCCAACCTCGGCGTGAAGGACGCGTTCTTCCTGGTCCGGCGCGGGGACACCCAGACCGCGGTGCACCTGTCCGATGCCATCGACTCCGACCGGCTGAACCAAAACGTGATGAACTACCGGATCGAGGTCATCGACCCGCTGCGCAAGCTAAGGCTGATCCTCGACGAAACCGAGGGCGTCGCAGCCGATCTCACCTGGGAGGGCCTGTTCGACGTCGTCCAGGAGCAGCCGCACATCCTGCGAGCCGGCAACCGGGTGACGCTGAACGCGCAGCGCTTTGCCCAGCTCGGCAGCTGGAGCGGCCGAATCTCCATCGACGGCGAGGAGATCGCCGTCGACCCGGCGACCTGGATCGGCAGCCGCGACCGGTCCTGGGGCATCCGGCCGATCGGCGAACCCGAACCCGCGGGCCGACCTGCCGACCCGCCGTTCGAGGGCATGTGGTGGCTCTATGTGCCCATGGCGTTCAAGGACTTCGCCATCGTGCTGATCATCCAGGAGGAGCCCAACGGGTTCCGCTCGCTCAACGACTGCACCCGGGTGTGGCGTGACGGCCGCGTCGAGCAGCTGGGCTGGCCGCGGGTCAAGATCCACTATCGGTCCGGTACCCGCATCCCCACCGGTGCCACCATCGACGCAACCGCACCCGACGGCACACCGGTGCACTTCGACGTGGAGTCCAAGCTGCCGGTGCCCATCCACGTCGGCGGCGGCTACGGCGGCGATTCGGACTGGCTGCACGGCATGTGGAAGGGCGAGAAGTTTGTCGAGCGCCTGACCTATGACATGACCGACCCGGCGATCATCGGGCGCTCCGGCTTCGGCGTCATCGACCATGTGGGCCGCGCGCTGTGCCGCGATGGCGACGCGGACCCGGTGGAGGGCTGGGGTCTCTACGAACACGGCGCGCTTGGCCGCCACGACCCGTCCGGCTTCAAGGACTGGCTAACGGTCGCGCCCTAGCCCGACGACGGCGAGCGCCGCGACGGCGCGAGTGAGGAGTCGGGCAGTCAGCTCCGCCGGTATCGCGCGCCGGGGTGGTCGGCCGGCAACAGTGGTCCGGCGCCCCCGAGGCGTTCTCGCAGCGTGGCACGCGGCAGGTGCTCGGGCACCCGTCCGCGGCGGCGTAGCTCCGGCACAACGAATTTCGCGAAGTCGACGAAGGTGCCCGGCGTCGTCACGTACGCCAGATTGAACCCGTCCACGTCGGCCTCGTCGACCCAGCGCTCGAGTTCGTCGGCCACTTCGGTGGGCGAACCCACCAGCACCGGGCCTCGACCGCCGATGCCGATTTCCTCGGCCAGTTCCCTCGCCGTCCAGGTGCGTTCGCCGGTGGTGAACGAGGCCAGCGCGGACCGGTTGGCGTCGGTCTCGCTGTAGCGCAGCGGATCGTCGTCGCCGAGCTCGGCCAGGTCCACCCCGGTCCATCCGCCAAAGAGGGCCAAAGCGCCTGTGGTGCTGACGAATTGGCGGTATTCGGCCAGTTTGGCGACCGCCTGCTCATGGGTCTCGGCGACTACCGGGGTGACCATCGTGAAGATCTTGATGGACCGAGGGTCGCGGCCCAGCTCGGCGGCGGCCGCCCGCAGGGCGCGCACCGGACCGCGCACGATCTGCGCCGTCGGTCCGGAGATGAACGCCGCCTCGGCGTGGGCTGCCGCGAACCGAACTCCCCTCGGTGAGGCGCCGGCCTGAAACAGCACCGGGGTGCGCTGCGGTGACGGTTCGCACAGGAACGGTCCGGGGACCGAGAAATAGCGGCCCTTGTGCTCGATGTCGTGCACCTTGGCCGGGTCGGTGAATACGCCGCGGTCCCGGTCGCGCACCACCGCGTCAGGCTCCCAGGACGCCTCCCATAGCTTGTAGCAGACCTCCAGATACTCATCGGCGATCTCGTAACGCTGGTCGTGCGGAATTTGTGCGTCCAAGCCGAGATTGCGGGCGGCACTGTCCAGATAGGAGGTGACGATGTTCCACGCCACCCGGCCGTCGGTGAGGTGGTCCAGCGTCGAGAGCCTGCGCGCCAATGCGTAGGGCTGCTCGTAGGTCAGCGACAGCGTGATCCCGAACCCGAGGGTGTCGGTCACCGCGGCCATCGCCGAAACCGCCAACGTCGGGTCGTTGACCGGGATCTGCGCGGCGTCGGTCACCGCCGCGTCGCGCGAGCCGCCGTACACGTCGTAGACGCCGAGCACGTCGGCAAGGAAGAGCGCGTCGAAGCCGCCGGCTTCCAGGACACGGGCCAGTTCGGTCCAGTACTTGAGTTCGCGATACCGATGGCCCTGATCGTCGGGATGACGCCACAGCCCCGCCGACTGGTGGCCGACACAGGCCATGTCGAAGGCGTTCAGGTAGATCCTGCTCGTACTCACTCGATATTCCCATGGGTTTCGGTCGCGGCGTCACTGGCCAGGCAGGCCGCCGCGAGTGTGATCGCCGCCAGCACGGCGAAGTACCCGACAATCAGCCAGGGCTTGCCGCCGCCAACGGCCAGCAGAGCCGCGGCGATCAACGGAGAGAAGCCTCCCGACAGCACCGCTCCGATCGAATAACCCAGCGAGGAGCCACTGTAGCGCACCCGGGTGTCAAACAGCTCGGCGAACCAGGCGGCCTGCGGGCCATACATCGAGTCGTGAACAACGTTGATGCCGAACACAATCGCGGCCACAATGGCAATCGCCGACCCGGTTCCGGCGGCCACGAAGAACAACGCCAGGGCCACCACGGAAGTCAGTGCGCCGAAAAGATACGGTGGCCGGCGCCCGATCCGATCCGACAGCAGCGCCCAACCCGGAGTGCTGACCAAGCCGATGGCCGACGATATCAGCACCGCGATCAAACCGACGCCCGCCTTACTCGAGCCCTTGCCGAACAAGTCCTGAAGGTAGGTGAGCGAATAGGTGGTCAACAAGACGAACAGGCCAACCTGCGAAATCCGTAATCCCGTGGTGATCAACACACTTCGCGGCGCGGTGCGCAAGACTTCCAGCACCGGGAGCCGCGCGAGTTCACCACTTTGTTTGAGGCGGTTGAACACCTCGGCGTCGCTGAGCCGGAGCCGGACCAGCAGTCCGATCAGTACCAGAAAGACGCTGAGCAGGAACGGGATTCGCCACCCGTACGCGAGGAAGGCGCCAGCGCCGGTGACCTTGCGGGTCAAGTAGAAAACGGATGTCGCCAGTAACATGCCAGCCGGAGAACCGAGTTGGGTGAAGCTGCCGAACAACCCCCGGCGGCCGGGCGGTGCGTGCTCCACCGACAACACGGCCGCGCCACCCCACTCGGCGCCCACCGCGAGCCCTTGCGCCACACGCAGAGTCGCCAGCAGCGCCGGTGCGAGTAGCCCCGCCTCGGCATAGGTCGGCAGCACTCCGATCGCGGCCGTGACCAGACCCATCACCACCAAAGCGCCGACCAGAACCGTCTTGCGGCCCAGCCGGTCTCCGAAGTGACCCGAAACGATCGCACCGATGGGACGGGCCCCGAACCCGGCCGCGTAGGTGGCGAACGAGGCCAACGTCCCCGCCGTCGGCGAAATGTGCGGAAAGAACAGCGGTTTGAACACGAGCGCGGACGCGGTCGCATAGAGGTAGAAGTCGTACCACTCGATCGTCGTGCCGATCATGCTGGCCAGGGCGACGGTGCGCAGCCGCGGTCGGGTGTCGGCAGCTGAGGTCGAAGTAATCGTCACGCGATCGCAGGATAGCGAACATGTCGACGCCGGAGCATGTTTGCCATCGCCGTGATGCGAACGGCCGCTCAGCGCAGCGCGTCGACGATCGCAGACAGGGTGGGCAGCCCGATCGGCGCTGCCTGGTACAGGCACACGGTGTCGGAGATGCCGTCGACGCGATCACGGATGTGGGCCGCCACGTCCGCCGGGGTGCCGCAGGCCGCGATGGTGTGCATCATCTCGTCGTCGATCAGCCCGGCCATCTCCTGCCACCGGCCCTGCTTGGACATTGCGTTCAGTTCGGGCTGCAGATCCTCCCAGCCGTGCGCGGCCAGCACCGGCCGGTAGGCCGGGGTCGACCCGTAGAAGGCCAGCAGCCGCCGAGTGCCCGCGTCGGCCTGTTCCCGCTCGGCGTCGGTCTCGCCGGCCGACACGATGATCTCGGGCATGATGGCGAACTCGTCGGCCTGCCGGCCGCTGGCCTGCAAGCCGTCGCGCACCGCGGGCATGGTGTGGTCGTGCAGGAACCGCTTCGAGCCGAACGGCATCACCAGCAGACCGTCGGCGTGCTCAGCGGTCGCCCGGGTCAGCTTCGGCCCCAGGGCGCCGACGTAGATCGGCGGCGGACCGAATGGGTTGGGACCCGGGTTGAACGTCGGTGTCATCAGGGTGTGCCGGTAGTACTCGCCGCGAAAGTTCAGCCGGGCGCCGCTGTCACCGGAATTCCAGACCTCGAAAATCGCACGCAGCGCACCGAGGAGCTCGGTCATCCGCGCGACCGGATTGTCGAATTGGGCACCGAACCGCTTCTCGATCTGCGCGCGGACCTGCGTGCCCAGGCCGAGGATGAATCGGCCGCCGCTCAGCAGCTGATGATCGTTGGCCTGATGCGCCAAATGTATTGGGTTGCGCGGGAACGCAATTGCCACGTTTGTCATGAGACCCAGGCCGCCCACCGTGGCGGCCAGGGTCAGCGGAGCGAAGACGTCGTGGGGTCCTTCGAAGGTGGCGACGCCGCTGGCGCCGGCGTCGCGCAACTCTTGCGCACGCTCGGCGGCATCGGCGAGCCCGTAGAGGGCGGTGAAGACTTTAACGCGGTTAGCCTACGTAATCCCCGCGATGCTGTTGACTAGAGGCCGTGACAGAGCGGTCGTGGAATGTCGACGTCGTAGTGGTCGGCGCGGGCTTCGCCGGGCTGGCCGCTGCCCGCGAACTGACCCGGCAGGGTCACGACGTGCTGGTGTTGGAGGGGCGCGACCGCGTGGGTGGGCGATCGTTCACCGGCAGCGTCGCAGGCCTGCCCGCGGACATGGGTGGCACTTTCGTCGGCCCGACCCAAGATGCCGTGCTGGCGCTAGCGGCCGAACTCGAGATCCCGACGACCCCGACCTACAACGATGGCAGGAACCTGATCCAGTGGCGCGGCCGGGCGCGCCCCTACCGGGGCACCATCCCCAGGCTCTCGGTGACCGGCCTGCTCGACCTCGCCCGGTTGCGCTGGCAGGTCGAGCGGATCGCCCGCAGCGTTCCGGTGGCGACCCCATGGGCGGCTAAGCACGCGCGCAAGCTCGACGACGTCTCGCTCGGCGAGTGGATGCGGTCGGTACACGCCACCGCCTCGTCGCGCGATCTGATGGGCATCGTGGCCCGAGTGACGTGGGGATGTGAACCCGACGAGGTCTCGATGCTGCACGCCGTCCGCTACGCACGCGCGGCCGGCGGGATGGACCGCCTGCTCGACGTAAAGAACGGCGCCCAGCAGGACCACTTCTCGGGCGGCACCCAGCAGATCGCTCAGGCTGCCGCCGCCGAACTCGGCGCGCGTGTCGTGCTTAACGCGCCGGTGCGCCGCATCGACCGCCACGGTGCGGGTGTGACGATCACGTGCGACCGCGGCCAGGCTGAGGCCGGGTTCGTCATCGTCGCGATACCGCCGGCGCACCGCACCTCCATCGAGTTCGCTCCACCCCTGCCGCCTGCCTACGGCGAACTCGCCGAGAATTGGCCGCAGGGGCGGCTCAGCAAGGCCTACGCGGCCTATGCTTCGCCGTTCTGGCGCAGCAACGGGTTCTCCGGTCAGGCACTTTCCGACCAAGGCCCGGTGTTCATCACCTTCGACGTCAGCCCACCTGTCCCGCAAGGTAGCGGGCCGGGCGTGCTGATGGGATTTGTCGATGCCCGCGCGTTCGACGCACTGCCCGCCGAGCAGCGCCGCCGCGACGCGCTGACCTGTTTCGCGACGCTGTTCGGCGACGAGGCGCTCAAACCTCTCGACTATGTGGACCATCGTTGGGGCTCAGAGGAATTCGCGCCGGGTGGTCCGACCGCCGCGGTACCACCGGGGGCGTGGACACGTTACGGGCAGTGGCTCCGCGAGCCGGTCGGGCCGATCCACTGGGCCGGCACCGAGACCGCGGACGAGTGGACCGGCTTTCTGGACGGCGCCGTCAGGTCCGGTCAGCGAGCAGCGGCCGAGATCGCTGCCCTGCTATGAGCTGATTCGCCGCATCCCGGCGGACTGGGTCACCGATTCGGCGAGCGCGCGCAGGTGGCGGTTCACCTCGCGGTGCTGTTCGAGCATCGAGCAGTGGCCGCCGGGCAGTTCGACAAGACCCACCACGTTGGGAGCGGTACGCGCGATCCGGCGCGACTGGCTGATCGGAGTGAGTCGATCGCGCGCGCTGCCGATCACCAGGGTCGGGACGGTCAGGCCGTCCAGGCTGAGGTGGTGCTGCCGCAGCGAATCGACGAGCATTTTCGCGCAGCCCCCGCGACCTCGCGGTGATGTCTGCGCGAACAGCTCGTAGATGAGTTTGGCCGCGCTCGGGTCCGCCTCGGCCGCGACCGCCAGCATCGCGACCACGTAGCGCGTCGCGATGCGGGCTACACCCGGGATCGGAAACCCGCCGAACGCGTCGACCAGGCCGCGCCCAGCCATCACTCGCACCGGCGAGAGCTCGCGCGGAACCGACAGCAGTTGCACCTTGCGCAGCAGATCACCGGTGGTGGTGTTGATCAGCGCGACGGCGTCTGCCCGCTGGCGGACCTTGTCACGGTAGTGCTCCGACCAGGCAGCGATGGCGATGCCGCCCATCGAGTGGCCGGCCAGCACCGCGCGCTCGTCGGGGGCCAACGTCGCCTCCAGCACTGCGTCGAGGTCGGACGCGAGGTGCTCGAGGGTATAGCCATCGCGGCGGGGGACGCCGCTGCGTCCGTGCCCGCGATGGTCGAATGCGATCACCCGGTAATCGGTGGCGAGGTCGGCGATCTGATAGGCCCAGGATCGGATGGCGCACACGATGCCGTGCGTCAGCACGATCGGATAGCCATCGGGCGGCCCGAACACCTCGGTATGGAGGGCGGTGCCATCCGCCGCGCGGACGGTGAGGCTGCGACTCGGTGGCAACACATCGGGCAAACGCTGGAAAGTGCCGCCCCGAGCCATCATCTGAGCACTCATCGTCGCTCCCCCCTCGAACGCGGCCCCGTTGCCGCCTCCTGGATGTGCCGAGTTTAACGCTCGGCTATCGAGGAACGAGTCGAATCGGCCAATTTCACGCAACGAATTTCAGGACGGTCGTCCAACAAAAGGGGGCGAACGCGCGCAACGAATGTGAGACGCTGGCATTCGTGTCCCCGATGTCCCGTCGGGCAGTGCTGGCTGCAACCGTGAGCGTGCTCGGCAGTGGGCTGGCGTTCCGCTGGGGGTGCTGAAATCCGGAGTTGATGCGCCGATTGGGTTGACGCAAGTCAGTGCTTGCGATCGCGCACTTTGTAGGTCGACGGCCACGACTTGCGGGATTCGTCTCCGGTGAGCGGGGTTCCCATCCCGCCGACCTTGACGTTGTAGGCCTCCTTGCCCGGACCGACTTCGCGATTGGCGTGTTCCTGAGCCAAGTAGTAGAGCTCGTCGATGGTGGCTTCGTCGTACGCGACGAACGAGGTTTCGCGGGCGACGTCGTCGATGCCGGCAAGCATCCGGTCGGGTACGACCCGCGACGCTATCGCCGCCGCACCGAATAGCGAGAACGGAATGATCCAGTAAAAGACATAGGACAGCGGCGTCCTGGTGTCGAGCAGCGACGCGCTCGCGCCATCACAGACCGGCGGGATCAGCGACGACACTGCCGTGGCCGCGAACACGGCGACCCAAATCCAGGTCAGTACCCGCGCCGTCTGCTCAAACAGCCCGGTCTTGACCACGTCGGCGGGCTGTTCTGCAGCGGCATACTCGCGCGCGAATGGCTTGCCGACCAGCACGCTGACGAGCGCCACCAGGAAGATCCCCGTGTTGCCGACTGCCGGCAGCCATCGCTCCATCGATGACTCGCTGAGCGTAAATGTCAGCACGGTCAGGACAAAAAGCGTTGCCACAGAACCGATTTCCAGCGTCCCCGCCGGTTTCCCGGCGCTGCGCCTGAACGCAAACGCGCTCAAGGCGACGGCCAGCGCTACCACGGCAGCGGCTTTGAACGGGACGTTACCGACCAGCACCCAATAGACGACCCACGGCGCGAACCCAGACAGAATGCCCACGAGGGGTCAGTGTATGGGTGGGTCCTCTAGCTCTTTCGCGCACGCACGGAACAGCGAGAGAAAGCTCGCGCGCAGCAGCCGGCGGGTGACCGCCTCCAACGGTTTACCGCCCGCCCAAGCGGGGTGGGTGTAGTGGGTCAGCCAGTCGACGTGCGTGCCCGGGCCAGTCCCGCCAGAGGCCGTGAAGGTCAACGTGCCACCGTCGTGCTTGAACGACGGGAACGAGCGAACGATGAGGTAGGAATAGCTGTGCGGCCGGTCATAGGCCGTGATTTCTTCGCGGAACCACGCGCCAATCCCGGCCACCTGGCGTACCGCGCCGACGCGGGGCGCCGACGATCCCTTCGCCCACCCGGCGTTGAAAACCAGCGGAGCGGCTGCCAGATTGGCGGGGTCGGTCATCCAGTCGAAGACCTTTTCCGCGGGCGCGTCGATCGTCTGCTGAAGGTGAATTTCGACCATGACCACATGGTAGGTGCGGCGGTAGCCCACTTGCGGGGCGCGCGCTAGATCATTGTCTGAGCGTGGTGTGTGGGCTGTGCCCATAGGTCTGGCGATAGAGGACCGCGAACCGGCCGGTGTGGGCGAAGCCCCAACGCTGGGCGATCTCGCCGACAGTGACGGAAGCGGATTCGGCTGCCCTGAGGTCTTGATGGGCGCCGTGTAGGCGGACGCGCCGCAGGTATTCGGTCGGCGTGGTGTGTAGCCGCTGCCGGAACAGGTATTGCACCGCCCTCGGCGTGAGGTGCACTGCGTCCGCGATGTCGTTGACGCCGACATCACCGGTCGTGTGCCGGTGAATGAACGACACCGCGTCTTTGAGCGCTTCTGGGACCGTCGGGTCGGTCAGCAGGTCCTGCTCCGCGGTTACGTTGGATGGGTAGCACTCGAGTAACACGGTGGCGAGCAACGGAGCCGCAGCGGCGGCGATCAGCGGTTGTTGGGCGGTGTCAGCACAGGCGAAGGTGGCAGTGACGTAATCCAGCGCTCGATGCCACGCGCGCACGGCCGCCGACGAGCGCGGTCGCCAGCCCAGGAACTGAATCTGTTGCGCTAGCGGCACCCGCCGGTCCGTGGCAGCCTTCTGCAGCACGTCCGCCGCGATGCTCACCACGTCGAAACGGGCAGCGTTCAGGCTCAGCACGCGGGACATGCCGTCTGCGACCAGCACGGGACAATCCGCGGTCTGCAGCGAGCCGTCGGCCAGGGTCAGCGATCCTGCGCGAGGTTGGATCACGACCACACCGTCGGCAGCGGGAACCTCGCAGCGAAGACGGCCCTCGATCACCATTTCGTCGAGCGTGATCGAACGCGCCTGACTGCGCCGATGGCTGACGGCCGAACCCTTCGCGAGCCCGGTCAGCCGCCAACCGGGCACTAGGCGGCGGCGAAGAACCGCCGGGCGATAGCCGCGTCTGAGGTGTGGAACTGTTCGATCCTGACCGCAACCGTGCCGTGCCTGTCCACAGGGCCGGCTTCGTGCGGGCGACGGTCCGGGTATGCGTGCGCAGCCGCGGGCGGTCCCTCGGCTTCGTCGTATTGTGTGCTTTCAGTGACGCTCGTCATGGCTGCAGCTTTAGGCACTCCAGCCTACTTGAGCGGGTCGCGGTTTACGCGGTCATCGAGCATGCGCCAACTGCGACGTGTCCAACGAACTCACCCGTTCGTAGATGGCCTGCGATTCCAGCGCCATCCGGTCCCAGGTGAAACGCGAGAGCGCGCGGCTGCGACCCGCCGCGCCCATGCTCTGCCGGAGAAAGCGTTGCGCTTGAAGACTTCTCAAGGCCTCAACCAATTCGGCGGGTTTGCTCGGTGACAAGACGTAACCCGTTACGGCGTTCACTACGGCATCAGCCAGGACGCCGACGGGCAGCGCGACCACTGCCACCCCACTGGCCATGGCCTCCAACACGACAGTCGCACGCGGCGCCTCGCGCGGTGTACACGCGAGGATGTCGGCGGATCGCAGCAGTCCCGGCAGATCGCCGTCGGCGACCGTGCCCGCGAACCGGACCCGGTCGTCCACCCCCATCTCTTTGGCGAGCCGTCGCAGCCCGGCCCGGGCCTCGTCATGTGCAGGATTGGTGGCCGCGGTCTCGGCAACGACGAGTTCCGCGCCTGGAACCCTCGGTAGGGCTCTGACCACGATGTCAAATCCATTGCCCGGCAATGGATCCGGTGCCAAACAGAGAACACGGGGCAGGCCGGTGCGGGCGGCCGAAGGTCCGACCGGGTTGAATCGCTCGGCGTCGACGCCGCCCGTCAGGACCGACAATCGCGCCCGCCCGTGACGGAATTTGGCCAGTGCGTCGATGGCCACACTGCTCTCACCGGTCACCCAGGTCGCATTGCGAGCGAGCAGCGGCTCGATGTGTTCGCGTCCCCTCGCCGAGACGGCGCCCCCCGAACGCGACATGGTCGCCAATCCCTGAAAGGTCTGGACGGTCGGCAGTTGTCGTCGCCGGGCCGCCAGTTGGGCGGCCAGGCCGCCCAGCCACCCCTGGGCATGCACGATGTCCGGTTTGTCCGAGGACCACTTGCGCTCGAGTTTGGCCGCCCAATCACCGATGAACGGCAGCACCTCGTGGTCAAATTGCGGCGACTTGGGGCCGACTCCAATTGGGACAACCTGGTAGCCCAGGTCGACGCCCTCGGCTGTCTTCGGCGCTCGGCGCCGATCGCGTCGCCTGACATAGGCGGTGACCTCATGCCCTCGAGCGGCGAGCGCCGCGCAGAGCTGTCCGGAGTCCTTGTCGGCGACATCGTCACCGTTAACGATCGCAATCCTCATCAGCAACATCCTTCGAACGTTTGTTCGCGCATGTTGCTATACGCGAGAGCGTAAAAGTTGATTTACCCCTGTCCGCCGCCAACCAAACCCGTGAGCGCGAGCTCTTCGTCTGAAGCCCTACGGTTCGCGTGACGGATAGCGAGTCATTTCGTTACGTTTCGGCATTCAAATACATCAGAGTGTTACGGCAGACCGTCTGCTGAAGAACTTGACGACTTACTCGCGCCGCTAGAGCCGGTTTTCGCCACCGACCAACGCCCAGACCGTCTTGCCCGTCAACGTCGGCGTGCTGCCCCAGGCGCGGGTGAGCGCGGCAACGATGCCCAGTCCAGAAACGATTTCAGCGCCGCGCTCGGCATCTTCGTGTAGAGCCGCCGGAACCTCGCTGCTGTCCTCCACCGCGACGGTGACGGTGTCCTGATGACTCTCGACGATCAGCAACGGCGGGCTGTCGGTATGAGCGAGGACGTTTTCGACGAAGATGGTCGCCACCGTGCCGGCGACCGCGGTCAGATCTTCCTGATCCCAAGCCGTGAGCCAGTCCGTGATCGCGAGCCGAGCCAGGCCGATGCTGACCGCGTCGGCTGGAAGCTGGGTTCGCGCGCGCCGCCGGCCGCCGGAGGACCGGTCGGCCACCGCCTCTAACGCCGCCCCGACACTGGGATGCACCGGCACGTGACGAGCCACGCCGCCGTGGACGATTCCATGCCGGCGCTGCGGGCGTGCGCATGCGAGCAGGATTGGCACGTCCGGCCACACACTGACGTACCAGCGTGCGCTGCTGAACACCGAATACGCCGACCCGGATGGCACCACCAGATTGTTGATGTCGACGATCACGACGCGCGGTTCGGTCATCGCGACCTTGATGATGGTGTCGCGCAGTTTGCGGTAGGTGGTGCCTTCCAGCACCCCGCTGGCCCTCAGGATCGACGCTCCGTGTTGCGATTCCACGTCAATCCGGATCGGTCCGCCGGAATCAGCCATCGACGTCACTCGCCCGTTCGCCCTCGGCCGGGCCGATGAAGCGCTGAAAGCGCACGCCGTGATGGACGCCCCGCAGGCTGTCGGATTCGTCGCTCGCGGGAATCACCACACTTTCGGTTACCCCCTTACAGACTGGGCAATCGCCGGCGCGGTGAACAGGTGCCACGCTGGCGCGTGCAGGCCTGGCGCCGCCCCTAGCCCGGGTTTGACCACCGCGAGGCTGGGCATTCTGGCAAACGAGTCTGATCAATCTAGTTGGAGGTGACGATCGTGCCGAACTCGTCGATCAAGAACGAAAAGATGTATCAGGATCTGCGCAAGCAAGGCGACTCCAAGGAGAAGGCCGCGCGGATCTCCAACGCGGCCGCCGGCCGGGGGAAATCCTCGGTGGCGCGCAAGGGCGGCAAATCCGGTTCCTACGCCGACTGGACCGTGCCAGAACTGAAGAAACGGGCCAAAGAGCTTGGCATCTCAGGCTATTCCGGACTGACGAAGGACAAGTTGGTCGCGAAGCTGCGCAACCACTGAGCGGGATTCTAACCATGTCGACCCCTTCGGCCCGCAGCTACGACCGGGCCGCCGTCGTGATTCCAGCCCATAACGAACGAGCGAGCCTGCCGGCGTGCCTGCGGGCAGTGCTTACTGCCGCCCTGTGTATTCCGACACCGGTCACCGTTGTGGTGGTCCTGGATGCCAGCGACGACGACAGCGCACAGTTGGCCGGCGAGTACGGGCCCGACGTGCACTTCGTCAGCATCGAGGCCGCCAACGTGGGGACGGCGCGCGCGGTCGGCTTCGCACACGCCCGGTCGCTGTGCGGGGATGACGCTGACTGCTGGTACGCCACGACGGACGCCGACAGCCGGGTGGATCCGGGCTGGCTGGTTCATCAGCTGGATCTCGGCGCCGACATGGTTTTGGGTGTGGTACGCGTGGCGGACTGGCACCTGCGTTCCGCCGACCTCGCTGACCGTTACGTGCAGACTTACGAGGCGGATCCGCTATCGAGTGACGGCCAGCACGAGCACATCCACGGCGCGAACATGGGCTTCAGCTCCAGGGCTTACTGGCGGGTGGGCGGCTTTCGCGCGCTGGCCTGCGGAGAGGATGTCGATCTGGTCGAGCGGTTCGAGGCCGCCGGCTACCGGATTCATCGGGACGCCTCGCTATCGGTCACCACGTCGGCGCGCATCCGGTCCCGCGCTCCTGGCGGATTCGCCCACCACCTCAATCAATTCGATGACAGGACAGTCACAGGGGATTGCGCTTGACGGGCCTGCCGCTACGCGGACTGCTGCGTTCGGAAGCTTCCGCGGCCACGGCGCGAACGAGTAACTGTGCTCGGTTCGCGGCTACACCGCTGTCCGATGGGGGAACATCGGTGCTGGAGTGGTCGATGCCCGAAACACTGCCGACACTGGATTTGTCCGAGTGCCCCGGCCTGATCGTTGTCGCGCCGCACCCCGACGACGAGACGCTGGGAATGGGGGCGATGGCCGCGCAACTCGCCGCGTCGGGCGTCGACGTCGCGGTCGTGTCGGTCAGTGACGGCGGCGCCGCCGAGCCCGGTGCGCCGTCGTCGCAACGGATACGCCTGGAATCCCTGCGACGAAGCGAACTACACAGGGCAACAGGAGTTTTGGATATCGGCGTGCCGGTGTCACTGGGCCTGCCCGACGGTCAACTGGCCGACCACGAGGACCAACTCACTGATCTACTAACGCAGAAGCTCCACGAGGCCGCGCCACAAGCCTGGTGTGCCGCCACCTGGCGCGGAGATGGACATCCCGACCACGAGGCCGTCGGACACGCGGCTGCGGCGGCGTGCGCCCGCGCCGGCGCCACCCTGTTGGAGTATCCAGTGTGGATGTGGCACTGGGCCAGCCCGACCGACCCGGCGGTGCCGTGGGACCGTGCCTACTCCGTGCCAATGCCCACCTGGGCACGGGATCGCAAACATCATGCCGCGCAATGCTTTCGCAGCCAGTTCGAGGCAAGTACGCAGAACGGCGACCCAGTGCTGCCGGCGTTCGTCCTGCAGCGGCTACTGGCGGTCGGAGAGCTGGTCTTCCGGTGACCACACGACTGCCCGATGCGTATTTCGACCGGATGTATGCCGGCACCGAAGATCCCTGGCAGCTATCGACGCGATGGTACGAGCAGCGTAAGTACGCGATCACCCTGGCGCTGCTGCCCCGCCGGCGGTATCGGCATGCTTTCGAGCCGGGCTGTTCCATCGGGACATTGACCGCGCTGCTGGCGCAGCGCTGCGATCAGGTATCCGCCGTCGACGTCGCCGACGCAGCGGTGCGGACCGCCGATGCACGACTGCGTGATGCCGGCCTGCGCGAGCACGTCACGCTGGCGCGGTCGTCTCTGGACGAGCCGTGGCCTGCTGGGCCCTTCGATCTGCTGGTGCTCAGTGAGGTCGCTTATTACTTGGAGGCCGACGCACTGGCGGCGGTGCTGCGCCGCGAGTGCCGCCGACTACCGCCCGGCGCGACTGTCGTTGCGGCACATTGGCGTCACCCCGTGGCCGATTACCCGCTCACCGGCGACGAAGCCCATACCGTCATCGCGAACACGCCCGGCCTCACGGCCGTGGGCTGCTACCGCGACCACGACGTCGTCATCGAGGTGTTCGACAACGGCGACGGCGAGTCGGTGGCGGCCCGCGAAGAGGTGCCAGGGGCCTGCTGATGCGCGTGGCGACCTTCAACATCCAGCACGGCCGCACCGTCGGCGACGGCGTCGATCCGCAGCGGCTGCGGGACTGCGTGCGCCGCCTGGATCCCGACGTGCTCGCGTTACAAGAGGTCGACTGCGACCAACCTCGTTCGGAGCGAGCGGATCTCACGGCCGCGGCCGCTGACGCTATGGGCGCCGTCGAGCACCGCTTTGTGGCTGCGATCTCCGGCACCCCCGGGGCGACGTGGGTGGCCGCGACCGGCCGCGAACAACCCGGCACCGCCGCTTACGGCATCGCGCTGCTGTCTCGCTTTCCGGTTGCCAGTTGGCAAGTGTTGCGATTGCCGCGTATCCCGATGCGTTTACCCATGTATCTGCCGGGGCCCAACAAGGTGATGATGGTCGACGAGGAACCACGCGCAGCCGTCATCGCGCAGGTTGACAGCCCACTGGGGGCACTGACGGTGGCTAACACCCATCTGTCGTTCGTGCCCGGCTGGAACCGACGCCAGCTGCGCCGCCTGGTCCACGACCTGCGCGGCCTTCCGGGTCCGCGGCTGCTTACCGGCGACCTCAACCTCACACCGGGGGCGGTCGGCCGCTGGACCGGCATGCGGCCGCTAGCCAGCGCCGTGACCTTTCCGGCGTCAGACCCCAGCCGCCAGCTCGACCACATCCTCACCGACGACGCCGGCCTGCGCAGCGGTGCCGTCGAGTCTGAGCTGATGCCGATCTCCGATCACCGGCCGCTGGTGGTCGACGTGCAGCGCGTTTGACCCCTCTGGTTAGCGGGTAGAAATCCGCCATGGCAGCGACGTCGACTCTATGCGCAACGCGGAATTGCAGTGGGCGGCTGAGTATTCCGAGCAACCGGCGCCCCTCCGACGAGCTGAGGCCCAGCGGCGGTTCCCGGGCTAGCGGCCGTGGTAATCGCCGGTCACTCCCGTCTCGGCGAGTCGCCTCCGGACACGCGCGATATCGTCAGCCGACGGCATCTCGTCAGTCACGCGCGTGATCTCGACCCCGATATCGGCCGTGTCGATCGGCTGACGCCGTGGCGCGACGAGTTTGCGGCTGATGGCTATGACCTCGTTGTCGGTTACTCGCCGCCCCAGCAAAGCCAGCAACGGCACGTAGCCGGCATCCCGCGCACCGAGCGGGTAGCCGGCACGCAGGAAAGCGGTGATCGTCGAAAACCCGTTGGCCAGTCCCATCGCGCACCTCGCTCATTCGCCGCGCTTGATATTTTCAGGCGTGTATAGCCCCGCGTCGCGGTTCCAAACCAAAGTATGCGCGAAAATAGATGGGTCCGGTCCGACATACCGGACCGGACCCATCGTCGGGTGAATTATTGGTTTTCCTTTTGGCGCTCTTCAGCGGCCTTCGCACCGCCACGGGCAGCCTCAGCTTCGGCCTCTTTCTTGGCCGCGTCGCGCTGCGAGTCAGCCTTGTCCTGTTGCGCCTCGCCTTCGCGCTGCAGGTCATCGCGACCGGTCAGGGCTCCGCCAACCTCTTTCACTTTGCCCTTGATGCCCTCGACGGTGCCCTTAACAGCTTCTTCCGGTCCGCTCTTGCCCTCGCCCATGAATTAGCCCTCCCATTCGGATTAATTTCTTTTACGCGCGAAAGTCGGCGGGTCAGCACGTCTTTGAACCGATCAAGCCGCACGCACGTGACGGTTTCCCCCGCCGCGCACGCTCAAACACCGTCGGCTCAGGGCGATCGGAACGATGAGTGGGCGCGCGAGATCCGTTTGGGCGGCGATTCGGAGGGTATTGGCCCGGTAGCCAGGGGCTGCTGATACCCCAGGCGCCATCGAAGGAAGGTCCGACTCTCGACGCAGAGAGGCAAGAGAGGAATCTGATGGTCGAGTACACGCTGCCAGATCTGGACTATGACTACGGGGCGCTCGAACCGCACATTTCGGGGCAGATCAACGAACTTCACCACGGCAAGCACCACGCCACCTACGTCAAGGGTGCCAACGACGCCGTGGCCAAGCTGGCCGAAGCCCGTGAAAAAGACGACCACAGCGCCATTTTCCTCAACGAGAAGAACCTGGCCTTCAACCTGGGTGGACACGTCAACCACTCCATCTGGTGGAAGAACCTGTCACCGAACGGCGGGGACAAGCCCACGGGTGATCTGGCCGCCGCAATCGACGACTCGTTCACCTCTTTCGACGCGTTTCGCGCACAGTTCACCGCCGCGGCTAACGGGCTACAAGGGTCAGGCTGGGCCGTGCTGGGTTACGACCGCCTCGGCGACACGCTGCTGACCTTTCAGCTGTACGACCAGCAAGCCAACGTCCCGCTCGGGATCGTCCCGCTTCTGCAGGTCGACATGTGGGAGCACGCGTATTACCTGCAGTACGCAAATGTCAAGGCGGACTACGTCAAAGCTTTTTGGAATGTCGTGAATTGGGGCGACATCAGCAACCGGTTCTCTACCGCCGCAACCAACAACGTGATTGTCGTCTGAGACGCTTCGCGCACACCTACAGTCGCAGGGCAGGGGTTTGCCTACAACGGCTGGCCTAGCCCTTGCCCACGATGGCGTCGCGGGCGCGGTCAAGCATGGCCGCAAACGGCCCCGCCAGCAGGTTAGCCAGCTGCGATTCGACGCCGGGGTGCGGCCGTGTGGGCGCGACCGCTTCGGCGAGCTTGGCTGCGGGCCTACCCGTTTCGCCCAATCACCAAAACGTTGTGCGCACCATGCTCGTTCGCGTGTGGCTCCGCGCAGGCGGGGTACTGCTCCGAGATCAGCGAACTAGCAGGAGAAAGCCGTTGAGCGCAAGGCCAAAACACAGCAAAGAACACGCCGGCGAACAGTGGGACGAGCAACACAGCGACCTCAGTATGAGGTGGGGCGCAGCCCTGGCGGAACGACTACAACGAGTGGCCCGGTACAGCTCGCTGGGTCTGCTCAGCCAGGCGGACGAGCGACGCTTTCAAGCGCTGTGCGAGGAGCTGCGCACGCTGTCCGATCTGATCGATCGTTTCGAGCTCACGCAACAGGTTAGCGGCGAATAGCGGGCGCGGTCGTAGGGTTGCGTACGAGCGAGGAGGACGCCGGCGTGAGCAACCCGTTTAGTTACGACCCGCTGGGCCGCGTTCCCGGCGGGCCGCCGGCAGAAACTCCGGAGGAATTTCCCGAAGCCGAGGACCCGCCGTCTCCTCCGCGTATCAACACTTTCGCGACATTGTCGCTGGTGTACGCATTCGTGTTCGCGCCCGCCGGCGCGATCCTCGGACATCTTGGGCTCGCACAGATCCGCCGCACCGGTCAACTAGGCCGCCAGCGCGCGCTGGCGGGGTTGGCACTGTCGTACGTCTTCATCGCGCTCGCCGTCGTCGGGTTGGCGGTGTGGGTCACCCTGGGCGCCACCAGCTCCAACCCGCCTGCGGCACCTGCCGGCGCGACCAACGCAGCGTCCCCATCGGCCACGGTGGCGCCGAATGACCTGGGCCAACTGCTACCTGGGCTTGCCGACGTCAGAAACATCACCGGTGACCACAATTTGGCGGTCGGCCAGACCTGGGACCATGTCGGCAGGCACGACCGAGACGGAACAATCGACCGCGCCGAGTGCTGGGGCAGCATCGGCCCCGGCACACCGGACGCCTACAACGTGGAAGCGGTCTTCGGTTATCGTGCGTCGGAGTTTTCCGACCACCGCGACCCGCAGAACCCGCTGCAGGTCATCGTGGGGGTCGCGGCGTTTCGCGACGAGTCGGCCGCCCAAACACAACTGACCAACCTGCTCTCGGGATGGCACCAGTGCGGCGGCTCCGACGTGTTGCTGACCCTGCCGTCCGCGCAAGCGGTGACTTTTTCGGTCGGCCTTCCCACCGATGCCGGCAACGGCATCACCACCATGGACGTGGCGACAAAAGGACTCGTGCCGCGGCATTCCGTGCGCGCGATCGCCGCCAAAGCCAATGTCGTCGTCGACCTGGACCTGTCGTACGTGGCGTCGGACGGCGCCACGACCGACCGACCCAAGCAGGCCGCCGGTGTTGCTGGTTTCGTTCTCGGCAAGGTCCCCGGCTAGGCCCGCCAGGCCGCTACGTGACAAACCCCGGCATGTCGGCGGGCGCGGCTCTGGCGATCACTACCGGCATCGACGTCGTCGCGTTGGTGCGCAGGATCGTGTGCACCACGTCGACGAGGTCCTCGACGGGCATCAACTTGGGCGACATACAACCACGCGCGAGCCACAGCGGGTAGGCCTGCCTGGCCAGCTCAAGATCCCAGCCGCTGTTGAATCCGGTTTTTGCGTCGCCCTCGCCGCCCGCGCACTCCCCGACGATGACGCAGGTGAAGCCGATGTCGGGGTGTTCTGCGCGCCACGCCTCCACAAGTCTTTCGAGCGCGGCCTTGCTGACGCCGTAGGCGCCCAGGCCAGGCCAGGGCGGCCCGATCGTGCCTGAGTCGGAGGACAGGTAGACCGCCTTGCCCGCCGAGGCCGACAAGTGTGGCACCGCCGCCGCCGTCGTGAGCGCCGCGCCCGTGACATTGGTAGCGAAGACGCGTGCCCATGTTTCGGCATCGGTGTCGACCAACCGGACGAGCGGCCCGACACCAGGTGTGTAGACCAGGTTATCGATGCCGCCCAGCGCATCGGCGGCCTCGTCGATGGCCGACCGGCACGACGCCTGGTCGGTCACGTCGCACTCGATCGCGATCGCGCCCCCTCCCGCTTCCTTCGCGGCCGCGTCAATGCGCTCGCGCCGGCGGGCTAAAAGCGCGACGCTGTCACCGCGCTGGGCCAGGTCGATACCAATGCAACGTCCGAGCCCGCTCGACGCGCCAACCACTACAGTTCTCGACATTTCCGTCCTCATCGGTCAACAACGCTGTCGGCGAGAAACATATCCTGTTCTGCTCGCCGCGCACTACCGGACCGCTATGCCGATGAAGTAACAGGCGAACAGTGCCGCACCGATCAGCAGGACCCAGGCGTCCGTCAGCCGGCATAGCAGGACGGGGGCTTGGCGCACTTCCATGAACTCTCGAAAGATGATGCGCACCTTGATGAGTGCGATCACGATCACGGCCGAGGTGACCAGCGCACTGGATGTAAGCGATGCGCTCAGCGCGCGGTCTATCCACAAATAACTCAGCGTGAACGATGCCAGGACGACCCAAACGACCAGCAGCCTCGTGTTGAATGTTGTCTTCACTTTTCACCTCACCACGTACAGCAGCGCAAAGATGAGCACCCAGAGGAAGTCGACGGTGTGCCAGTAGGTGGCGCACGTTTCCACCAGCTGTTGGGATCGGCGGGCTGGACTTCGGAGTTGATAGATGACCACCCCGAGGACCACGAACCCGATAAGCAGGTGCACGAAGTGGATTCCGGTGAGGAAGAAGTAGTAGGTGAAGAAGTCGGAGCTGTCAATGCCGTTGCCCAGTTGGATCTGCCGGACCCACTCGAACACCTTGAAACAAAGGAACACCAGGCCGAAGAACGCGGTGAGCAAGGCATCGCGGAGGGCCAGTTGGTGGACGCCGGCCCGGGCCGACTGGACGCAGCGCGCCACCGACCACGAGCTGAGCAGCAAAACGAGGGTGTTGAAAACTCCGATGCGCAAATCCAGTTGCGCTTGGGAGTGCAGAAACGCCTCGGGGGTTTGAGTGCGATAGAACAGGTAGAAGCCGAAATAGGCGGTGAAGACCAGCGTTTCGAACAAAACGAAAGCCCACATGTCGGGCTGCCCGGGCACGAACCTGACGCGGTCGGTCTTGTCGGCGAGGTCGGTCATCAGACGGCCGCCTTTTCCCGAGGAGGGTCGGGCTTGCGTTCCGGGAGAGGTCCGGTACCGAAGTCCTCGCGCCGAATCATCTGAAACAGCATGACGATGAAGGTGACCTGGTAGACGCCGAACACGACCATGTCCAGCCACCAAGCGATCTGGCCATTCCAGGCCAACACGCCGCGCCGAAAGATCCAGCAGGGCGCCACGACGACCTCGGTGAGCGCGTTGCACAGGTTGAGGTAGCCGAACCACTTGGGGAACACCCGATTCTTGTCGATCAGAATCGCGACCATCCAGATCAGCGACCCGATCAGGAACACCCCCATGGTTCCGTCGAAGGACAGGAACGCGAAGTCGTAGAGCCAACCGATTGCTTCAGGGTCTCGCTCTGGTCGCAGCGTCCCGACGATCAGCGCGATGCAGAGCAGGTACAGGCCGGGGACCGCACTGAGCGAGTAGATGATCAAGTACGAGTATCCGAACGCGCGACTGACCGACATCCTTCGCATCGAGTACGCGATGAGCGCATTGTTGATCGCGTTCATGCCGCCGATGGCGAAGATGATGCCGAGCCCAAGCGGTATTCCGAGATGGCGTTCGTTGAACCAGTGGACCTGCGTCGCGAGGTCCCAGGTGGGCTGCGGCGGAGGCTGAACCTGCGCCACGATGAAGAAAATCGGAAAGAAGACATTGTAGAAGACAAGCATCACCCACCAGGCCAACCACAACTCGCGCTTCGGGTTATGCCGTAAATGCCAGGCGATCCGGTGATGCAGGGCCCCCGCGGGCGGCGTGGCCGGGGACGCCGGAGGTGTGATCACCGCACTCATGCGTCGACCAGTTCTTCTCCGCGACTTCTGTATTCGGCGCGCTCACGATAGACGGCCTGCCCCAGAGCGACGCCCATGACGACGATCCACACGGCGATGGCGATGTTCTTCAGCCAGAACGACAGCACCCCATCCCACGCGAGCGGGCCGGTCAATGTAACGCCGACGAAGGCGGCGGGCACTAACGCCAGAGCCACCAGCAGGTTGAAGTAGGCGACCCAACGGCTGAATATCGGACGCGGCTGATCATCGAAATAGATTGCCAGGGAGAGAATTACGCTTTGCCCGATCAGATAGGGGACCGAAATCGTGAAGGTGATCCAGGCGAAATCGTTGAGCAACTGCGTCAGCTCCGCACTTCGTTCCGTGCGAAAGGCAGCCAACAGCCAGCAGACGTTGGCGATGAGGAAAAGCGTCGGACCGCCGGCGGCGCAACCCATCATCGCGTAGGAGAAGATCGGCGTGCGATGCGCCATCCTGCGGATCTGCATGATGATCAGGATCAGAATCGGGACGAGGCACACGCCGAACCAGTTGAACACGATCATGCTGGAGCGGACCGCCGCCAGGTTATCCCGATAGAACGCCGCAACCTGCTCGGCTGGCATCGTCGGCGACATCGGCGACCGGAAACCCGGGAACAGCAGAAACGCGGCGCCCCAGATGATCGCCGTCACCGGCAACGTCCACAGCAGGATCACTTCGCCGTCGGTGCGTCGCAGCGCTCGCTGCGCAGGTCCCGGACCTCCCGCTTCGTTCTGGGCGGCGTCGGACAACGGTGACTCCTCTCCTGAGCAGGACACATTGGGCTAGACCCCTTGGCTCGACTGCCGAAACTAGCCGCTCGGCTAGCCATAGGTCAATAGCCGTTCGTCTAGTCTAATTGTGTGGAATCTGCACGACAGCCGGTCGCCGACGGCGAGTTGCGGGTCGTCCAGCACAGCGCCGCCCGGACGCGGGTGCTCGACGCCGCGCTGGCCCTGTTCGCCGAGCACGGCGTCAGCGGTACGTCACTGCAGATGATCGCAGACGCGGTCGGTATCACCAAAGCCGCTGTCTACCACCAGTTTCGGACCAAGGAGCAGATCGTACTCGCGGTCACCGAGCGCGAACTAGGCCGGCTGGGACCGGCGCTCGAGGAAGCCGAGGCGCACGGCGACGGGTTGCAAGCCCGCGATGCGCTGCTGGTGCACGTCATCGACATGGCGGTCCGTGACCGCCGGCTGGTACGCACGTTGCAGTTCGATCCCGTCGTGGTGCGGCTGCTGGCCGAACACGAACCATTCCAGCGGTTCATGGACCGGCTCTACCGGGTGCTACTGGGCGAAGGTGAGGACGGAGCGCTGGAAGGCGCGATGTTGTCAGGGGCGATCAGCAGCGGGGTGATGCACCCACTGGTCGGCGATTTCGATGACGACACCCTGCGCACCAAGCTGACCGCTATGTGCCGCCGCTTGCTCGGCATGCCCGTCAAGGCCGTCGCCGGAACCAGCTGACGGAGTTCTGCCCGGAAGGGCATCAAAACGGCCGCTGAATGACGCCGCTAGCGAGCCGAAGTGAAGCTCCTGATACGCCGGCAACGAGCTCTAGGCTAGAAGCCTTGCCGCGCCGTGTACGGCACGGCCGCGGGAGTCGTCGAGATGAAGTCGTCGATGAGTTCCGCCACTGTCACCGGCGCTTCGACTTGTGCGAAGTGCCCGACATCGGGAAGCACTTCGAGGCGGCAGTCCGGCCGGGCCTTGAGCGCCGAGTACGCATGCCCCACCGGGATGATGGCGTCCTGCTCGCCCCAGATCGCGAGGGCGGGCAGACCGTCGCGCAGGGTGAGGCGGTTCAGCGCGCTGACGCTTTGCCCGCGGTAGTCCACCACCGACCGAAGCGTGCGCAGGAACGCGTCGCGGGTCTGCCGGTCCGAGAAGGACGAATAGGCGTACCAGATCTCGGCGCCGCGGGGAGACCGCAGGCCCAGCGAACTGAGCCACGACCGCACCGAATTCCCGGCGCGCAGCACGGGCGATGGTGCGATGACCGGCATGATCAGTTCGGCGCCAGGTGCGGCGAGCAGACGCAGGATAAGCCCGACTTCGGGACCGAGTCCGCCGCTGCTGATCAGAACAAGGCGGCGGCAGTAGTCGGGATGCTGGTAAACGAACTGCATCGCGATACCGCCGCCCAGCGAGTGACCGACGACGGTCGCCGACTCGACCTTCAATTCGTCGAGCAGGTCACGTAGCCCGACCGCGAAGGCACCTAACGAGTAGTCGGTCCGCGGCTTGGATGACTGTCCGTGCCCCAACAGATCGGGAGCGATCACCCGGTACTTTTTGGCCAGCAGAGGCAGGATGGCCCGCCAGGTCTGCGAGCTTCCCGCCATCCCGTGGATCAGCAGCAGCGCTTCACCGTCGCCCTCATCGCGCACGGCGATCCGATCACCGTGAATATCGATGCACTTGGCCTCGGTCATCAGACCCCTCCGGTCCACCCCTTTCGAGCGTACCGGCGGTGACATTTTGGGTCACTACGGCAAAACCGGGACGAGCACCTTTGCATATGACTGCATGATTGCATATGACTGCATCATTGCGCTATCATCGGCGAGTCGGGCCAGCGGACTGCAAGGCCAAATCCTGGATGGTGGAAACAAGCATGAGCGCGCCAACAACGAAGTCGGTCACGGAGTTCATGGACGACCCGATCAATTTCTTCGGGCAGTCCTATACACAGATGCACACCATCCCGCGTGCTGAACTCGAGGAGCTGCAGCGGCAAGCGATCGGTATCAGGTTCCAGCAGCACCACCGGAGCATCGAAATGGTGCGCAAGTTGGCCGACCGGCTCGGCGTCACGGAGCTCAACGAATTCGATGACGTTGTCCCGCTGATGTTCTCGCACACGGCGTTCAAGTCGTACCCGTCCGCGCTGATCGACAAGAAGCGATTCGACCTGATGACCAAGTGGCTGGACAAGCTGACCAGCTACGACCTGTCCAACGTCGATACGCGGGGGTGCACCAGCATCGACGACTGGATCGACCGTCTCGACGAGCAGACTCCGCTTCAGGTGATCACCTCCAGCGGGACCACCGGCACCATCTCGATCCTGCCCAAGGACAAACGCGGCGCCACGGAAGGCATGGTGCTGTGGAAGATCTGTCTGTTCCAGACCTTTGGCCACGAACCGACGGACGAAGAGCTCAACCCTAACGTCGACGTGATCTGGCCTAACTTCGCCAGCGGCAAGCTGGGGCACCTGCGTATCGCGCAAATGATCAAGCAGGGCTTCACCGGCGGGGATGAATCCAAATTCCATCCCCTCTACCCCGGATCGGTGGAGACCGACCTGATGTTCCTCGCGTCGAAAATGCGCGCGGCGGCTTCTCGCGGGGAGTTGGACCGCCTCGAAATCGACCCGGCGCTAGCCGCCCGCAAGGACGAGTTCATCGCGATGCAGCTGCGTCAGCCCCAGGAACTCGATGCGTTCTTCGTCAAGATCACCGAAAAGCTGCGCGGCAGGCGGGTTTTCATGACCAGCGCTTACCCCCAGATGTACGAGATCGCCAAAGCCGGCCTGGAACGCGGCGTCAGGAACGTCTTCGCCAAGGACTCGGCCATCCTCACCGGCGGCGGCATGAAGGGCGTGGCCCTGCCCGACAATTTCCTGGACGTCATCATGGAGTTTCTTGGCGTCGACACGATCCAGCAGGGCTACGGCTTCTCGGAATCGAGTACGTTTCACTGGGCCTGCGAGGAAGGCCGCTACCACGTCATGCCCTGGGTCATCCCGTTCGTCCTCGACCCCGACACGAGCGCGCCGTTGCCGCGCACCGGGCGGCAGACGGGCCGGGCCGCCGTCTACGACATTCTGCTTCGGGCGCACTGGGGCGGCGTGATCTCCGGCGACGAGGTCACCATCGACTGGGACCTGCAGTGCCCGTGCGGACGCAGCAGCGTGGCGTTCGAGAAAGACATCATGCGCTACAGCGAGAAGCAGGGTGTCGAGGACGATCGGATCACCTGCGCGGCCACCCAGGAGGTGCAGAACGAGGCGATCGACTTCATGAAGGGTGTCGAGCTGTGAGCGGACTCGCTGCCTATACGGTGCCGTTGTTCCTGCGCGGGCGACTGATCGCCGACGACCTGGTGTCGTTCGGAACCCGCCACGGCATCAACGAATTTCGGGCACCCGACATGGCCAAATACGTCGACCAGCTGCCGCTGAAAAGTCCCGGCGAGATGTCGGACCTCTACGAATTGAGTTTCGACGAGATCCTCGATGTCCTCGAAGCCCTCGGCGAGGCCCTGGATTTCGACACCAACACCCACTTGCAGGAGGCCTACGAGGCGTCGCTGGTGGCCAACGTCCTGCCGCCGGAGATGATGCGCAACAGCTATCGGGTGCTACCCCCGCTGTTCCGCCGCGAACACGTACGGGAGGTGGCCGACACCCAGGTGGGCCTGGATTACCTCAATGGCTGGGTGCCGCAACGGCTTTCCGACGGGCGGGAACTGCGGGTGCGCGCGTTCGGGTCACGGGTGCTGCACATCCCGGCCGGCAATGGCGGCCTGGTTTCCGCCGTCACCATCCTGCGTTCGGTCATCACCCGCTGCGACACGATCATCAAGGCCCCCTCCAACGACCCGCTCACCGCTGTTGCTATTGCCCGCACCCTTGCCGACGTCGCTCCCGACCATCCGATCACCAAGCACCTGGCAGTCGGCTACTGGAAGGGCGGCGATGTCGCGGTCGAGGAGGTGCTATACCAGCCGCAGCACATCGAAAAGATCGTCGCCTGGGGTGGATTGGCCTCGGTCAAGCATGTCACCCGCTACATCCAGCCCGGGCTGGAGCTGATCGCGCTTGACCCGAAGCGCAGCGCCACCATCATCGGCGCAGAAGCGTTCACCGACGAGGCCACCCTGCGCGAGGTCGCGCGGCGCGCCGCCATTGATATCGGCGTCGCCAACCAGGAGGGCTGCGCCAACGCAAGGGTCATCTACACGCTCTCGGGAACCGACGAAGCCGGACTGGCGAAGGCGAACAAGCTGGGTGAGCTGATTTACTCCGAACTCGTCGCCCTGCCGCCGTTCATCAGCACTCCTCCGCTCTACCCCGACCGGGACCTGTTCGAGTTCCTGGAATCCTCGCGGATGACCGACGATTTCTACCGGGTATTCGGCGGCGAGCAGCGCGAAGGCGCGATCGTGGTGTCGCAGTTCGACGAACCCGTCGACTACGCGCCGATGCTGTCGGGCCGGGTCGCCAACATCGTGCCCGTCGACGACATCGGCCAGGTCACCCGCGCGGTCAACGCCTATACCCAGACCATTGGCATCTACCCCGAATCACTCAAACGGCAACTGCGCGACACCCTCCCGCTATTCGGGGCACAACGGCTGACCAGTCTCGGCTACGCGTGCAGTGTCGCCATCGCCATGCCCCAGGACGCCATCGAGCCCATCCGCCGGATGTGCAAGTGGATCGTCGACGAGGAATGCGATCCCGAGGTCGTCATTCCGCTGTGGCGCCTGGGTCAGCAGGTTGGGATCCGGCAGTGAACCGGGTCGAGCGGCGCAAAAACGAACTGCGCGAACGCATCCTGGCCGCGGCGTTCGAATTGTTTCTCAATCAAGGGGTTTCAGCCACCCGCATCGACGAGATCTGTGAGCGCGCCGATATCGCCAGCCGCACCTTCTTCAACCACTTCCCCACCCGGCAGGACATGGTCCGCGCCCTGGCCGAGAGCCGGCTGGTCAACCTGCACGACGTGGTCTTCGCCAGAAGCGACGAGCCTGTACCGCAGCGACTCGTCGGTGTATTCGAGGATATTGCAACAACGTTGGTCGATTCCGGGGCGACTTACCGCGAGATGATCGGTGAGATGATGGCCGCGGCCGACTATGGCGCCCGACGCGGTTCGCCGTTTCACGACACGTTCGTCGAACTTGTCAAAGACGGACTCGCCCGCGGGGAGATCCACACTCGTCACGACCCGCAGATCGTCGCCGACATCATCGTCGGTGCCCTGTCGGGAGCGCTGGCGAACTGGCGCGTCGACACCACCTACTCGCTGGTGACCAATCTGCACAATCTGGGCTTGGCGCTGGCTGACCTGTTGGTAGAGAACGGATGAGCATGTTTGGCTTTTCCACCACGGCCGACGAGGTGATCGCCGGCATCGACCTGAGCGGCAAGACCGCCGTGGTGACCGGCGCGTCCAGCGGACTCGGACTGCAGACGGTGGCCACACTGGCTTCGGCTGGCGCCGAAGTCGTTGCAACGGTGCGTGATCCGGACATTTTCCGGGCCTCGGCCGAGTGGGCCGGCCTTGGGGAGCTGACGAAGAGGATCGATGCGGTAGGGCTGGACCTGGCGCGACTGGACAGCGTGCGCGCGGCAGGTCAGGTGATTGCAACGCGGTGTCCACGGCTTGACCTCCTGATCAACAACGCGGGCGTGATGTTCACCCCGCCCGCCACCACTGCCGATGGTTTCGAGTTGCAGTTCGGCGTGGACCATCTCGGGCACTTCCTGTTGACGACGCTGCTGCTGCCGCAGTTGCGCGCCGCGGCGGCCGCGTCCGGTGAGGCTCGGGTGGTGACGCTATCGTCCGAGGCGCACCGGGGCTGGGGAATCGACTTGGACGACATCGACTTTGAGCGACGCGGCTACGACACGTTCCTGGCCTACGGACAGGCCAAATCGGCGAACATCTTGATGACGGTCGAGCTGCACCGGCGCTTCGGCGCAGAGGGCGATTACCGCGCTGGCCGTCCATCCGGGCACCTGCGCAACCAATCTGGCCCGCTACATGGACCGCGCAACCCTCAAGAAGTTGTTCGCAATGAGCACCGACACCTTCGCCCCGGAGAACATGAAGACGGTGGCCCAGGCCGCCGCCACCACGGTGTGGGCCGCCACCGAACCGTCCCTGGCCGCACACGGCGGGGCTTATCTCGCCGACTGCCAGATCGCCGAGGCCGACGCGGCGGCTACCGATCCCGCCGCCGCGCGGCGGCTGTGGGAGTTGTCCGAGCAGTGGGTGGACTCGCCCCCCGACGAGCTAAGAGACCGCGGCCCCGTGAATCGATGAGGCTCAACCCGGAAGCAGTGCCCGAGCATTGATGACCTCTTCGACACCAGCCTCTCTCAGGGTCGCTATGTCCTTGAATCCGCATACCGCCAAACACAAATCGAGTTCGGCCAAGAACGACCTCAGGTAGTGGGTCAGGCTTTCCGCGCCACCGTAAGACAGGGCGTAGGCATAGGGTCGCCCGATCCCGACGGCCGTCGCGCCCAGCGCCAACGCGATGATCGCATCGGTCGCCGAGCGCACCCCGGAGTCGAACATGACCGGAGTGGAGCCGGCCGCCTCGACGACACCCGGCAGCAACTGCAGCGTCGATACCGCCGAATTCGCCTGACGGCCACCGTGGTTGGTGCAATAGAGCACGTCTGCGCCGTTGTCGATCGCCAGCCGTGCATCATCGGGGTGTTGAATTCCCTTGATGGCCAAGGGAAGCTTCGTCTGGGACCGGATCCAGCGCAGGTCCTCCCACGACAGTGGATGGGCGAAGATTTTCGTATAATGCGCCAGGGCGGCCGGCTGGTCTTCTTCGGGCGGCTTGGCAAGGTGTTTGGTGAAGTTCACATCCGTGTAGTAGTTCTGCATGCAGAAGCCCCGAAACTGCGGGAAGTTTCCGCGTTCAAGGTCCATGGGTCGGAAGCCCAGGGTCCAGGAGTCCACGGTGACCATCAGGGCGGAATAGCCGCTGGTCTCCGCGCGGTTGATCAAACTTGCCGCCAGTTCCCTGTCGCTGGGCAGGTAGAGCTGATAAAAGATGGGCGTTTCGCCGGCGTGTTTGACCACGTCCTCCATGTGGGTCTGGGTGAACGTCGACAACGTGTAGGGCACTCCGGTGGCCGCCGACGCCTGCGCGGCCGCCACGTCCCCGTGAAAGTCGGGTGAGCATAAGCCGACCAAACCGATCGGGGCCAGGAACATCGGTGAGGCCAGATGTTTGCCAAACAACTGGATCGACAGATCGCGTTCGGGCGGGCTGACCATCATCCGGGGCACGACGCCATAGCAAGAGAAAGCGGCGATGTTCGCGCGCTGGGTCCGTCCGTCGCCCGCGGCCGCCGAAACATACCGATACACCCAATCCGGAAGCGCCTCGGAGGCCTTGCGTTCAATCGAGGCAAAGTCGAAGGGGTATCGGGTAGTTACTCCTTGTACCGCTTCGGCGTAGACCTCATTTTGAAAGTCACCAAAGTTGCTCATAGTGATTGGGTCCTTGAGTCGGCCAATTAGCGTGCGAGATGCGCGCACCGACTCACTATCGCGGCAACGGGTCGATCAGTCACTGTTGCCGCTGACAGCGATCAGCAGCAGCCGCTGTCGCGCAGCACAACGGCGGCCGGGCCGGTCATCCACGTTGAATGACCGGCCCGGCATGAATATGCCATGCGGAGTTAAGGCTGCTTGACCGCCTCGATCTCGAGGGTGATCGTCACCTTGTCGCCGACAACCGCACCGCCGGTTTCCAACGGCAAGTCGATGTCGATGCCGAAGTCCTTGCGATTCAACACGACCGACGCTTCGAAACCGGCTACCTCACCGTGGCCCATGCCGGGGTTGGCGCCGTAAAACTCCAGGTCGAGGGCGACGGGCCTGGTAACGCCTTTGAGGCTGAGTTCCCCGTGCAGCACGTAGTTGTTGCCGTTCGGCTCCACCGCTCGGGACGTGAATGTCGCGACGGGATATTTCTCGACGTCGAAGAAGTCGGCCGATTTGACGTGAGCGTCGCGCTGGTCGTTGCCAGTGTTGACGGAATCCACCGCGATCTCGGCGCGCACCGACGGCCGTACCGTCTTCGCCGACCACGATCGCGCCGCTAAAGGTGTCGAACTTGCCTCGGACCTTGCTGACCATCAAATGACGTACCCAGAAGTTGATCGACGAGTGCACCGGGTCGATCGCCCATGTGCCGGCACTGAGCTGGGTGGTTGTGGTTGCAGTCATGTGTGTGTCTTTCTTCTTCGGGCGACGGCCTGCCCGACGCCTTCCCCAGACTAATCGGACTACAGTCCGTTTCTATTCCCGTCGGGTGCAACCGACGGAATCTCACGCCGGTGGTCAGGTGAAATCGGGCGCCTGAAATGACACGATCAAGCGTGCGACGTCGCGCCCGCGACTTGGCCGGCCACGCTATGCCGCCTTCCTCCACGACCGCCATGAAAGCGCTGAGTTCGCCGCGCTCGACTCTCGGCCGCGCTCATTAGCACTCATAAGCTAGACGCATAGCGTCGTTGGTGGGTTGGATTAAAGAGATATGGAACCGCGCCATTGCGCACCACATCGGCAGTATTTCCGCTAAGGAGCAATTCTTATGACAAAAACACTCAAAGGTTCGACCGCGTTGGTAACCGGGGCCACCTCCGGAATTGGTCGCGCGGTCGCACTGCAACTCGGTCAGCTCGGCGCCGAGGTGGTGATTCACGGGCGCAGCGCCGAACGCGGTGCCGAGGTGGTGCAGGGGATCCAAAATGCCGGGGGTAAAGCACGTTTCGTCGCTGCCGATCTCGCCGACGCCGACGACGTGCGCCGACTGGCCGCCGAGGCGGGCCGGGTCGACATCTTGATCAACAACGCCGGTGTCTACAAGTTCGGCGCAACCGCCGACACCGACGATGCTTTCTTCGACGAGCACGTCGATATCAACCTGCGCGCCCCCTACATCCTGGTGCAGCAGTTGGTGCCGGGTATGGCCGAGCGGGGCAACGGCGCCGTGGTCAACCTCAGCACCGTCGCCGCCGCTATTCCGGCACGGATGGGCGGCATATACGGCGCCAGCAAGGCCGGCGTGGAACTGCTCACCCGTGTCTGGGCCGACGAGTTCGGCCGGTCCGGGGTTCGGGTGAACGCGGTGCAGGCGGGTCCAACCGAAACCCCGGGAACCGCCGTCACGCCCGGTCTGGCCGAAGGTCTTGGCGCCCTCACCACGCTCGGCCGTCCCGCGAAGGCCGAAGAGATCGCAAACGCGATAACCTTTTTGACTTCCCCGGCCGCCAGCTACATCAACGGCGCGGTCCTGCAGGCCACCGGTGGACAACTCGCCCTCGCCGCTTAGCGGACGCGCGGAGGTTTTCATGTCAAACAAGGTGCTGGTAACCAGCGCCAGCACGCGGACTTCGCGTTCACCGACGGCGCACCCGAAGGGCCCCGGGCCTTGTGAGCACCATCAAGCTGCGCCAGGCCGAGTTCACCGAAGCTGTTGACACCGAGGACGCATTCCGCCACGCACTGCAGTCGCTCACCGACCACAAATTCCTGCCGTCCGTAGCGAATTGACACTACCGGGCCGTCAGACCGCTGGAGGTCAGGCGCTCACTTGCGCTTTCGAGTTGGCGAAGGCGGGGACGACGAAGCGACGCAGTATGGACCGGTAGCGCCTGACGTCGCCCTCACCATCCTCGAGGCCGCGCATCACCATCTTCGTGACGTCGCCCAGCCACAAGTGGATGTCCGACCGGGGCAGCCCGGGTGGCAGTTCATTGTTCGCCACGGCCGCGTCCAGAACGGGATCCCACATCTCGGCTCGCATCATCTCCGTCGTTCCCGAAGCGATCATTCGTCGGCCCAGGCTCGTGCCATCGGGGTCGATGATGTGCCGTGTCAGAGGGTCGCGGCGGGCGTGTTCGGCGGTGTAGAGGACAGTCTCGACGATCTGATCCGGAAGGCTGCTCTGCCGGGAGATCGATTTGCGTGCCCGGGCGAGCAATGCCCGCGCGTGCCGGGTGATCAGCTCGATGAGCAGATCGTCGCGGTCAGCGAAGTAGCGGTAGACACTGGGCCGCGACAATCCAACCTCACACGCAACGTCGTCCATCGTGGTCTTGCGGATTCCGTGGCGATCAATGCAGCGTTCAGCGGCGGCCAGGATGCGCTCGCGCGCATCGTCTGTGCTCGTAGCTGCGATTTGCTGGCTGGGCGATCGTCGAGGCATAAAGCCATGTTACTAGGTATGTCAGTCGTCCGGTGACATATACATGGCCCGTCTTACCATCGTTGTGCCGCTTGACACGTCGCGATTGGCGAGGTCACACACTGACTGCTGACATTTTTCGTTTTATGTCAGTCAGGAGCACACAGATGCCAACGGGACTGCGGCACCGGGTCGCGATTGTCGGCACAGGGCCGATCGGGTCGGCGTTGGCCGGTCACCTGATCCTGGCCGGAAACAAGGTCACCATTGGAGCGCGACGCCCGGACGCCTTCACCCCACCCGACTATCAGCGGGAAGACATCGACTATCCGGTCCGCACGATTGAGGAAGCAATCGACGGGGCGGAAGTGGCGATCCTGGCGATCCCTAACGCAGCCGTCGCGTCGTTCGCCGAGGGTTATCGCGATCGGTTGGCCGGCGCGGTCATCATCGATCCTTCGAACCCGTTCCTCTGGCACGACGACGGTGTGATGACCATCAAGCACCTCGGCGGCAAGACTTCCGGAACGGTGACCGCTGAGTTGTTCCCGAAATCATCGGTGGCACGCGCTTTCTCACACCAGCTCGCCGAATCGCTATGGCTGCGGGGTCGCCGGGAACCAGGGCGATGGGGGATCGGATACGCGGCCGACGACAACGACACCGCCTGGATCACCGCCGACATCATCACCCAAACCGGCTTCGTGCCCATCCGAATTGGTGCACTGGCCCACTCGGCGCCCATTGATCCCGGCGGAGTGCTATTCCCCGGCCTCCTCGGACTCTTCAGTCCACAAGGTATGCAAACGACCCTCGATAAGGGGCCATTCACAGCAGAACTGCCATGTCGCACGTGACACCCGCGCCTCCTGCAACTTCAGAGACCGAGTCGGGTCGGCCGACAGCTGCCTCCACGCTACGGAAGCACGCACCAGTCCTGATTACCGAGAACCAAGTTGCATTTAGCACGGCAGCGGCGGCACCAGTCGCGTCGACCCGCCGCCGGTGGCTGGACACAACCCTGATGGGCGGACTCGGCCGCATCCTCACTGCACTGACGCAGCCCCGGCCGCACCAAAAGCGGCGTGACCTTGCCTATTTGGAGGCGGCGCGGATGTCTCGGGCGATGGACCGACTGTGACGGCGCGCCCCCCTCTGCTTCACAGCCATCCAAAGCCACCTTACTGATTGGTTATCGAAAGGTGTTTAGGTGAAGGCTATTCCAGTTACCGGCGTGGCCGCACGAGCGTGGATACCGCTGGTGCTCGTGGTCGTGTTGGCTGTCTCGGGATTGATCGTTATGCGGCTGCACAAGGTCTTTGGCTCCCAGGACCTCAATGCCAACGCCGGCGCCGGTATCGAGATCGTGCAGTTCAACCCGAAGATTGTGGTCTATGACGTGTTTGGCCCGGCAGGGACCACCGCCAAGATCGACTACTACGACGCGGACGCCAACACCCACGAAGTCAATACGGCCCTGCCGTGGTCGACCAAGATATCAACGACCTTGCCCGCGGTCAGCGCCAACATCATGGTGCAGGGCGACAGCGATCACATCGGCTGTCGTATCACCGTGGACGGGACGGTCCGGGATGAGAAAAGTACCGATGGGGTTAACGCGCAGACCTTTTGCCTGGTGAAGTCCGCATGACCGAGACGAGCAAGACGCACGCCATGCCGCACGCCAAGCGGCCGTTCTTCGCCCATGCCATGCGCGTGTTGGCGGTGCCGATCATCCTGGGGTGGATCCTCATCGCCGTCGTCGTGAGTACGATCGCCCCCACATTGGAAGTGGTCGGGGAGACGCATTCGTCGCCGATGGCCCCCAAAGATGCGCCGTCCCTGAAGGCGATGATGCTGATGGGTCATAACTTCAAGGAATTCGATTCCAACAGTACGGTGATGATCGTCGTCGAGGGCCAGCAGCAGCTCGGCCCGGACGCGCACCGGTACTACGACAGCATCCTCGGCAAGCTGCGGCAGGATCCCCAGCATATCCAGCATATTCAGGACTTCTGGGGGGATCCGTTAACGGCGGCCGGAGCCCAGAGCGCCGACGCCAAGGGCGCCTACGTGATGATCAATCTCGCCGGTGAACAGGGCACGACGTTAGCGAACGAATCCGTCCAGGCTGTCCGCAAGGCCGTGGAAGCAACGCCTGCCCCGCCCGGGGTGAAGGCCTATGTGACCGGCCCGGCCGCGCTCACCTTTGATCAGCACGTCGTCGGGAACGCCAGCCTGAAGAAGATCACGTTGTTTACTCTCGTGGCGATCGCGGCCATGTTGCTGCTGGTCTACCGCTCCATCGTCACCACCCTGGTCCAGCTTTTCTTGACCGGGATCGGGTTGCAGTCGTCCCGGGGAGTTGTCGCGGTTCTGGGCGACTACAACATTTTCGGGCTGACCACGTTCGTATCGAATATCTTGACCATGCTGGCGATCGCAGCCGCGACGGATTATGGGATCTTCATCTTCGGCCGTTATCGAGAGGCGCGTGGGGCCGGTCAGGATCGCGAAACCGCGTACTACACCACCTTTCGGTCGGTTGGCCCGGTGATCGTGGGTTCGGGCCTGACGATTGCCGGGGCGACGTACTGTCTGAGCTTTGCGCGGCTGCCGTACTTCACCACGATGGGTGCACCCGTGGCGATCGGAATGCTCGTTTTGGTGGCGGCCGCGATCACGCTGGGGCCGGCTGTTCTCTTCGTCGGCAGCCGTTTCGGTCTCTTCGAAGCCAAGCGCGCGGCTCGGGGCCGACTGTGGCGCCGGGTGGGCACCGCGGTGGTCCGGTGGCCCGCCCCGATCCTGGCCGCCAGCTCGGTCGTGGTCCTGATCGGCATGGTCGCCCTGCCCGGATATACGACGAGCTACAACGATCGCTTCTACCAACCCGCCAGTACCGCGGCCAATCTCGGATACGCCGCTGCCGACCGGCATTTCACCCAGGCCCGGATGAATCCGGACATCCTGATGGTCGACGCCGACCACGACATGCGTAATCCGGCCGACATGCTGGTTCTGGACAGGGTGGCCAGAAACGTCCTCAACACCGAGGGTATCGCCATGGTCCAGGACATCACCCGGCCGCTGGGAATTCCGATTCAGCACAGCTCGATACCGTTCGTGAACAGCATGGGGGGCCAGAGCACCATGCAGCAATATCCGTTCCAGCTGACTACCATCGCTAATCTGCAGAAGACGGCCGACGATTTGGAGCTCCTCGCCGAGAACACCGAGCGGCTGCACGGTGTTTTGAGTCAGGTCGCCGCCACCACTCACGACCTGGCTAAAAACACGAACGACCTGACGGGTGTCACCGACGAATTGCGCGATCACATTGCGGATTTCGACGATACCTATCGGCCGATCAGGTCCTACTTCTATTGGGACAAGCACTGCTTCGATGTTCCAGTGTGCTGGTCGCTGAGGTCGTTATTCGACGCCTTGGACGGCATAGATCAGCTCACCGAGAAGGTGCACAACGTCAACCAAGACACCCAAAAACTGGATACGCTCTTGCCGCAGACGGTCGCGCTGCTGATCCCGATTATCGAGATCACGAGGACCAGCCGGGGATTGATACTGGCGACGTTAAGCACCATGACGGCAATACAGCACCAAAATGCGGCGCTCAATGACACCGCGATCGTCATGGGGCAAAGTTTCGACACCGCCAAGAACGGTGACCTCTTCTACCTGCCACCCGAAGCGTTCCAAAACCCGGAGTTCGTGCGGGGCTTGAAAATGTTCCTCTCACCCGACGGCAAGTCCGCTCGCTTCTTCATCACCCACCAGGAAGATCCGATGACCCCGGAGGGAATCGCGCGTGTCGACGCGGAGAGAAAAGCCGCCCAGGACGGGCTGAAAATGTCCTCCCTGTCGAACGCCAAAATCTATCTGGGCGGTACCGCCGCCACCTTCAAAGACATGCACGACGGCGCCAAATATGACCTCATGATCGTGGTGGTGTCCTCGCTCACCCTGATCTTCATGATCATGCTGATTCTCACCCGAGCCCTGGTTGCCGCGGCCGTCATCGTCGGCACCGCGGCCAGCTCCATTGCGGCATCCTTTGGGCTCTCGGTGCTCATCTGGCAGGACCTTTTCGGCATGAAAATCCACTGGCTGGTGATGCTGATGTCGGTCATCATCCTGTTAGCGGTCGGATCGGACTACAACCTGCTGCTGGTCTCCCGGATCAGGGACGAGATCCACGCCGGACTCAAGACCGGAATGATCCGGTCCATGGCCGGCACGGGTGGAGTGGTGACCTCTGCGGGCCTGGTGTTCGCCGTCACCATGGCCTCCATGCTCGGAAGCAGTCTGATCATTGTCGCTCAGCTGGGTTCCACCATCGCCATCGGCCTGCTGCTCGACACCCTGATCGTGCGCTCGCTGCTGATGCCCTCGATCGCCACGCTCCTGGGACGGTGGTTCTGGTGGCCGCAAGTTGTTTACCCCCGCGGCGACCATAACCGGCCCCGGATTCAGCAGCCGACCGACGAGACGGCCGCGACCCAGCCGCTCCGCGTGGGTGCGATGAGTCACGAAGGACCGCAATGAGATTAGCGAAGCTCTTATCGCTGGGCTCGCAGGTAACCCCAATGAACAATGCGTGTGGGACTAGTCGCGCTGGCCCGACCGGCGAATCTAAACCATCACCGCCGCAACCGCTTTGGCGCACCCGCGCACGCCGACGCCGTTAACCACTGCGTCAATCTGACAGCAAGCCGCGATCGGCGGCGTCAAACTCGGCGAAACCGTTGCGGTCATCGACCGAGACCGGATGCCGGTGGCGATTTGGCCGAGTCCGATATCTGCCACACCAATGCAGGCGGTGGAATCTAGGATTCGGGGATGCTTAAATTCTGGCAGGCCGGGGTCGCGACGATCGCCGTGGCACTGCTGTCCTCGGCGCTCATCGTCCTCGATCTGAGCGACGGGGCATTTCGGCGCTGGTGGTCGGCCCGGGCTTTCACCACCGATGCCATTGCCGGAATTCTCGTCGTACTGATCACTGTGTTGATCGTCAACCAGGTGCTGCGACTCCGCCAACAGCGCGACCGATTCCGCGCGACGGCGGCGCACGCCGCCTTGCTGTTCAGTCAGGCCAGCCGGGCCACCCGAGCGGTCTTGGCTTGCGCCACTTCGGGTGATCGCACCGCGGCGTCTGACGAACTTCGGACCTACATGATCATGCTGATGATCGGCGCGCCAATCCTGATCGACAGCAAAACCCCCCGCGCCTTCCTCGAAGACGCCCAAAGGCTGGGCGGCATGTTGGCCCAGGTCCGACAGACGGACTCGCCAAGCGCCCCGTCTGACGCACAGCTCGAAGAAGCGCTGCGCCAGCTCAAAATGACGGCAGCCCCGTTGGTTGCCGCGCTTACGGCCGAGGAGCGTACCGCCGCCGGGACCGAGGAGACTCCCCGTTAGCTGCCGGCGATCCAGGCCGCTTCTTCGCCGGGCTCGGGCAGGACGCGCCCGCCTTCAATAGCGAAACTGGCCGGGCTGCTCTCAAAAACGACGAGTACCCGCTCGGCGGGGACGTTCGCCACCCGGGTTACCGCAGCAGCGATTTCGGTGGCAAGGCGGGTGACCTCGGTTTTGGGGTGGCCCTCGCGTATCCAGCCGCTGACGAGGACTGGACTGGCCGGTACGCCGTCGGTGTAGACGTTGTCGGCGGGCAGTTCGTGGAAGACCACGTTGACGTAGGTACTCGGCACGTGGTTGATCTCCGAGTGGATCGTCGCAATCTCACCCGCCAGCGCCTTCTTGGTGTCAGTGGACAACGTCGATCGGTTTGTCGTGCAGGTATAAATCGGCACGTCTACTCCTTCGTCTCACTGGAATACGTATTTGTGCACCGCGTTTTCGTCCCATTCCAGACCAAGGCCGGGCCCGCGGGGAACTAATCTGCCGTTGTCGGGCAGCAAGGGCTCGGTTAGGACGGCCCCGGCCAGGTCGAGATATTCACACCAGGAAGCGGTTGGTGAGCAGGCCATCGTGTGCGCGCTTGCCTCGATGTAGCTATGGCTCGACAACGGTAGGGACGCCGCCTCGGCTTGCCCGGCGGCGGAAATCCAGCCCGTAACACCGCCGATCTTGATCATGTCGACCATCGCCAGATCGCTGGCTTTGGCAGCGATGGCATTTGCCATCCCACGGGGGAACCACCAGTTCTCGCCGGTTTGGATGGGCACCGGGCGAACGGCCTCACGAACGACGCGGTGGCCGTGCAGATCCTCGGCGCCAACCGGTTCTTCAACCCAAGTCAGATCAAACTCTTTCAGCCGCAAGATGAGGTCGATGGCGCCCGCCGTCGTCTGCGACTGGTTGAGGTCGACCATCAACTTGCACTCGGGCCCGATCGACTTGCGTACGGCGGCGACGGTTGCGACCTGTTCGGCCACCTCGCCGGCGCCGAGCTTGATCTTGATCGCCTCGAAGCCGCTTTCCACTGACGCCTCGAGCATGCCCAGGTCGGTCTTGATGTCCACCAATCCGTAGCTGTCGTAGGCATCTAACGGTTTCGGCTCCCCACCGAGCAGCACCGCCACCGGAAGATCGGCCGCTCGTCCAAGCGCATCCCACAGCGCCTGGTCGAGTGCGCCAATGGCCATGCCGACTACGCCCTGCATGCCCATCAGCTTCAACTGCGCGTCGAGCTGTCCCATGCGCCCGCGCGGTGAAACCGTCTCTCCGACCAGCTCGGGTGCGAGGTCGCGGAGGAACTGCACGAGCGTGCGCAGCATGAGAGGGCTGTAGGCGAAGGCATAGCTACGCCCGACAATGCCCTCGTTTGTGTGGACGTCAAGAAGGACAAGCGGCGCGGCGGGGACGTTACCCGCCGCGGTGCGCAGAGGCCTTGGCATTGGCACCACCACCGCGCGCGCCGCGATGGAATCGATGGTGAGTTTGTCAAACATGGATCGCTACGACCTTGTCTTTGCTCGGACTGGCCCTTCCCCGTTAGCGAGATTCGGTCGTGACAGCTAGCCCAGATGCGCGGCCTGCGCTTTGGTCGGCACCACGATCACGGTGGGCCCGTCGGCCTTCAGCGCGGCATTGAATTCGTGGGCGAGCTTTTCGCAGCTGTCCACATTAACCGCGCGGCACCCGAAACCCGTTGCGAGGGAGGCGATGTCGAGGCCTGGCAAGTCCAGTGCCGGCACGCCGGGTGTCTTTTCCAATACCGCGAACGACTTCAGGATCGAGTATTCGCCGTTGCGCATCGCAACGAACACGATCGGCAGCCGGTGTTGGGCGGCGGTGCAGAGCGCCTGCACCGAGTATTGGAACGACCCGTCGCCGATGGTGGCGAGCACGTGGCGCTTGACGCCGCGGGCGCGGTCCCCCAGGGCGACGCCCACCGCCGCGGGCAACCCCCAGCCGATACCGCCGCTGGCAGTGGCGAAAAACGACCCCGGTCGGGTGCTGGGCAGGAATCGCAGTTGTTGGGCCATCGTCGACGTCGATTCGGTGACCAACGGCGAATCGGCGGGCGTGACGGTGCTCAAGGTCGACCACACCGCATCCGGCTCCAGCGGCGCCGACCCGGTCACGTCAACTGCGGAGGTGGGCACCTGCCTAGCCGGCACCGCCCGGTCGCTGTGATCATCGACCATGTCCACCAGCTGCTCCAAGGCCAGCAGGGTGTCCCCCAGCAGGCTGTCGCCGACCGGCGCCGCACCAGCCAGTCCCGGATCGGCGGTGATCTGCAGCAGTTCGGTGCCCTCGGGCAGATACTCACCCGCCACGTAGGGGTAGTACCGGAAGACCTGCGCCCCGATCACCACCACCAGGTCATGGCCGCGCAGCACCTCGGTGACACCGGCGATGGTCATCGGCAGCTGCCCCTGGATACAGCCGGTGATCCTCGGGGAACGACGCCCGGTCGGGCAGCGGGCCGGCTGTACACCGGCGCGCCGACCTTTTCCGCGAACGCCACACCGGCATCCCAGGCCCCGGCTGCGATCGACCTCCGGCCCGAACACCAGCAATGGCCGCTGCGCACCGTTGATGCGCTCGGCGAATCCGCGCAGCCGCTCGGCATCCGGGCTGACCCGGTGGCTCACCGTGCGGATCACCGCCGGACCCAGCGCGGGCTTCTCCCAGTCATCAAGCGGGATCGACAAAAACACCGGGCCGGCCGGTGGCTGCAGCGCTACCGCGTAGGCGCGCATGAACGCCGCTGGCACGTCCTCGGCGCGCTTGGGCTCATACGCCCACTTCACCCACGGCTGCGGAAACACAGTTTCGTCCTTGTTGGTCAGATATGGCTCGCACAACACCATTTCGCGGGTCTGCTGACCGGCCGTGACGATCAGCGGGGTGTTGCCCTTAGCCGCCGCCACCAGGTTGCCCATCGCGTTTCCCATCCCCGCAGCGGTGTGGACGTTGACCAAGGCGGGCTTGCCGGTGGACTGGGCGAATCCGTCGGCCATGGCCACCACCGACGCTTCCTGCAATCCCAGGACATAGGTGAAGTCGTCGGGGAAGTTCTTCAAGAACGTCTCCTCGGTAGAGCCCGGGTTGCCGAACACCGTCGTCAGCCCAAGCTCACGGAGCAGGTCGTAGGTCACCTCGTGGACGGATTTCGCGTGTGTCATCGGTCTGCCGGTCCTTTTCGTCGTTTGGAGAGTCTTCGCGACGCGCGCCGCCGCGCGCTCCGTTCAGACTCGTCCGGGCTGGTGATGTTGTCGATGTCTTGCGGAACAAGTGTTCCCGGCGGTCGCTGTGACCGCCCACAATCCTGTGAATCCTGACAGGTTTCTTCCAGGGCCCCGTCAGGATTCACCGCCGGTGAAGGCCCGTTTGTACATCCCCACAGCGCGTCGGGCGACAGGTTGTCACAGTATCCATCGACAGCTGCCGGATGTCACGTTGGAATGCTTGAGCATGCACGCGATTGAAGTCGAGCACACCGGCGGACCGGAGGTCCTTGCCCTCGTCGACAAGCCGCAGCCCTCCCCTGGGCCCGGCGAGGTGGTGATCAAGGCCGAGGCGATCGGCGTGAATTTCGTCGACACCTATTTCCGGTCGGGGCTGTATCCGCATGAATTGCCGTTCGTCCTCGGCGCCGAAGTGGCCGGCACCGTCGCAGCGGTGGGTGAAGGCGTGACCGCCCTGCGTGTGGGTGACAGGGTCGCGACCGCCGACGCCGTCGGCGCCTACGCCGAGTACTGTGTCGCGCCAGCCGATGTTGTTGCCTCGGTGCCGGATACGGTGACCGCCGACGTCGCCGCGGCGGCGATCCTCAAGGGGATGACCGCCCACTTGCTGATCAAATCGGTGTATCCGCGTGCAGCCTGGCGACACGGTGCTGCTGCACGCCGGGGCCGGCGGGGTGGGTCTGATCCTGACGCAGTGGGCGACAAGCCTTGGGGCCCAGGTCATCACGACCGCGTCCACTGAGCACAAGAAGGAGCTGTCGCGCAGGGCCGGCGCGGCGGAGGTGCTCGACTATCCCGACGACCCCCAGCAGTTCGCGCGCCACGATTCGACAACTCACCGGCGGGAGGGCGTCGCGGCTGTTTACGACGGCGTGGGTAAATCGACGTTCGACGCCAGCCTTGCCAGCCTGGCGGTGCGTGGCACTCTCGTGCTGTTCGGCGCGTCCAGCGGGCCGGTGCCCCCGATGGACCCACAGCGGCTCAACGCCGCCGGCTCGGTGTATCTCACCCGCCCGTCCCGGCCGCATTTCATGCGTACGCGTGACGAGTTCAGCTGGCGCACAAGCCAACTCTTTGACGCGATCGGCAGCGGTGTCATCACGGTGACCGTGAGTGGCCGCTACCCGCTGAAGGACGCGGCCCAAGCCCACCTCGACCTTCAAGGCCGCAAGACCGTCGGCTCGGTCGTGCTCACGCCCTAGCGGTCCCGGCGCGACCGACGAGGTACACGTAGCCGTCCTCATCGACGTAACCCGCGTCGCCGCTGCACAGCCAACCGCCGACGATGGCGGCCGCGGTTGCCTCGGGCTGACGCCAATAGCCTTTCATCACGTTGTGACCGCGGACCTGAAGCTCTCCGGTCGTGCCCACGGGCACTTCGGTGCCGAATTCGGTCGACCACCCGCACCTGGACGCCGCTCAGCGGCGGACCGACGGATCCGACCTTGCGTACCTTGCCGGGTCGGTTGAAGCATGCCGCCGGCGCCAGATCCGATGCTCCGTAGCCCTCCAAGAGGAGGCAGCAGAACCGCTCCTCATATCGGCGGCGGACTTGCTCAGTCATCGCCGGGCCGCCAGAAATGCACACGCGAAGCGATCCGAAGTCCAGGCCGCAGTCCTCGCTTGCCGCGAGCATCTCCGTATACATCGTGGCCGCAGCCTCGATGACGGTGACATCTTGGGCGACAACGAGTTCCAATGCTCGCAGGGGGTCAAAGCTGGGTTGCAAACCGAAGGTGGATCCGCGTGCAGATGGTGGCCATTAAACCGCACGTCAGGCCAAAGGCATGACAGCGGCAAGTAACCCAGCACTACATCCTCAGGCCCGAGATTCAGCACGCTGCGCGCGATGACGGCCTGGGTGGTAACCAGGTTGGCGTGGGTCAGCCCGACGCCCTTCGGCGCGCCGGTCTTGCCGAACTCGTACACGATGACCGCGTCATCATCGGCGGCCCGGCTGACCGGCCGAGGCCGCCCGCCGAAGTCGTCCGCCAGGTTTTCCAGCATGTCGTAATCGAATTCGATCGCCGATGTGCCGGGGCGAGCGCAGCCGCATGTTGCTGCGGGTGCGCAACCGGCCGCGAAGAACAACAGCCGCGCATCGGTATTCGTCAGCGCCGATCTGGATTTCACGCGCGCTTTGCAGCGGATCCAGCAGCACCGCAACAGCTCCGGCGTGCAACGATGCCGTAGAACGCGGCGGCGAACTCCGGCCGATTTTCCAGCATGATTCCCACTCGATCGCCGGGGTGCACGTCATATCGTACAGACGTAAGCAGCGAATCGTGCGGCCTGATCCGCTAGCTCTGAATACGTCGTTGTGATCTCTTCACACCGCAGCGCGACAGCGCCCGGGTACATGTCCGCCGATTCGGTCAGAAACAGACTCAGGTTGGTCATCGCATTCTCTCTGAGCCGACAGCCTGTGGCGTCCCGTCGTGTCTCGATCCTCGGATCGACTCGCACACAAGTCGATGGCGTCGGCGACAACGACTACCGGCCGACTATGTTCTGGCGAACAAACAGCCGCGCCGAGCCCTCCGACCGTCAGGGGTACAACACAGTGACGTCGGCCACGCAAGCCGGGCGGGGTTCGCCTTCAATCTCGTAGGTGAGCGTGAACACCGCCTCCACGCCGGTGGTTTTCTGACGCGCACGCATCACCGTTACAGTGGCGCGAACCTTCGATCCGACTCGCAGCGGCGCCGGGAAGCGGACCTTTTCGACACCGTAATTCAGCGCTGCGGTCAGCTCGCGGACCTCGAGGACTTCCGAGATCACTACCGGCGCAAGTGACAGCGTCAGGTAACCGTGCACGATGGCGCCCTTGAACGGACCGTTGATCGCCCGCGCGGGATCGGTATGGATCCACTGATGATCGCCCAGTGGCATCGGCGAACAGGTTCACCTGCTCCTGGGTGATCTTCATCCAGTCGGTGCTGCCGAGAGGTTGTCCGACGAGGCTGAGCAGATCGGCCGGCTGATCAACTACAGTGCTCATCGGGGGCTCCTTTGTAGCCTTGTCCTTCAGGTTGCCTCCATCGTGACGCCAGCCCAGTTCGTTGTCGTTGTATTAAAACCAACGTCCGGTGCCTCGCGGTGTGCCGGGGCACACCGCTTGAGGGCGCTGAGCTGGGCTAGGGTGTTAGGTTGACGGCAGCATTTGCTTCTAAGTCCTTGTCAGGCAAGCAGACTCAGTCCGCGCTGGTTCGATGTTCCGGCTGCATGAGACGGCGATGCACTTCGAAGGCGAGGCACAGCTCGGCCACGTCGCGGGGCTTCGAGAGGGAGCGTCCCGTGCGCTGCTCGATGCGGTGCAACCGGTAGCGCACCGTATTGGGATGGCAGAACAGCAATTCCCCTACGGTGCGCATCGACCCGTCGTTGTCCACCCACGCCTGAAACGTCTCGAACAAGATGTCGCGCTCTTGATCGGAGAGCTCGGCGAAGCAGTCGATCGTGGGCGCAACGAGCTTGATGAGCACCTCAGGCGCGCTGACCGCCGCGCTTGCCAGTATCGAGCCGTCGAACAGCGACACCAGCAGCCCGGGCTCTGGGCGGCCCCGCAGAGATATCCGGGCAAAGCGCAGTGCCTGAGGGGTGTCGCGCAGGTCATCGAAGCGCGCGCTCACCCCCACCCTCGCGGTGGCGACCCGGGAAATCAATGCCAACACATCGCCGAGGTGCTTGTCATTCCTGACGTGCACGATGCCCACCTGCAGGTCGGGAAGCAACCGCCACGCCGAAAACACATCCAGGCTGCGCAGTTTGGACTCGACCTGAGGCAGCGCCTCCCTGCCCACAGCATCCGCCTCGGCGGCTACCACCACATACGGCCCGCCACTGGGTAAGCGCAGAAAATCGGCGGCGTCCCATACGCTGCACTCGTCGACAACTCGGCCGTACAACAGCGTGTCCATGAGCCCCGCGCGCTCTGCCTCGTCGTCGTGAAACCGGCGGCCCTGTTCGGCGCGGTGCCCGACGGCCATCGCGTCGGTGTAGGCCCCTTGTGCGGCCCACAGTTTGGCCGTCAGATCGTGCAACACGCCGCCGTTGAGGCTGGGGCGGGTGGTCGACTCGGTCACCACGGCGTCCCATAATCGGCGGAACCCGACGCGGTAAGCCTCCATCACCGACGACAGCGGCACCCCATCGCGGGCGCGCGCCACCCCCAACTCGGTGGCAGCCTTGGTATCGAACGCGACATCGCCGGCGATGGCGGTGCAGATCGGCCGAATGTTGGCCGCACAGCCGGCGACCACGATATCGAAGCCCAGAGGAAGGCCGGCACGATACAGCGGCACCTCGTCTTTGATCGTGCGGGCGAGCGTCACCGCAAGCTCGTCGGTGCGCCGGCCCACCGCCTCGGCCACCTCCGACACCTGCTCTTGCACTACCTGTTCCGTCGCAATCCATGCGCTGCAGATTAAGCGCGCACCGGAGAATCGGATTGTTCCCGCGAAACGAAAATCTGGGCCGCCGTTGTTACCCATACAATGACGTGCGGCGGCGTGCTGGCTAGGTGCTGGCTAAGGCCCCTCCTGCCGCAGCACCGCTGCGCCGTACCAGTGGCAGGCAAGCAAGGCCACTTCCACATCCAACCGATCGGCGGCGACCTCCCTGCCGCGTCTGGCGATGGCGCGGCCCACGCGGTATTTCACCGTGTTGAAGTGGAGGTTGAGTTCGTCGGCTGCCTGCTTATAGCTGGAGCCGCAACGCAGAAACACCCGCAGCGTTTCGCGCAGTCGGGCGTCGCTGTCGGTGTCGGCGGCCAGGCCACCCAGCACACCGGCCACCCATGCCCGGGTGTCGGCGATATCGTCGCCCAACAGTGCGGCCAGGGGCAAACCCCGGTCTTCGGCCCCGATCACGATCGGTTCGGGACGCGCGCCGACCAACGCGACACGACGAGCGGCTTCGGCTTCGCGGTGCGACTGACGGAAGCCCTCCAGCCCGGCGACCATGGTCCCGATCGCGAGACTGGGAGTATCCGGTCTTCCCAGGGCGAACTCGCGAACGCATGCCGCGGCGGATTCCGTCGCCGCGCGATACGGCAGCCATCCCCATCCGCAGGTCCGGTCGGCGGCGATGAAGAGTGGGCTGGCCGCGGCTTCGGAAGCATGGCCCAATTCCCTCAGGAACCGTTGCAGCCGGCCGATTTCGTCACCGAGGCTGCCCGCGTCGGGTACCACATCACGAGGCCGAGATGGTGCCAGCGCAACGGGTAGCGGATGGTCGTCGTGGCCGCATCCACGTCGATAGCCTTCTGCCCCGCCAGTACTTCGCGAACTCGCATGGCGCGCAGGCTGTTCTGGTTCTCCAACCAGCGCTCGCGTTCATCTTCATAGACGACGACGACCTGCTGGGTGATCGAGTCGATGTACTGAAACAGCGTCGCGCTAATCGCTTCCAGGACTGTGTATTTCGCCGGGTCGGGGATATCGATCGCGCGCACCTCGGCGAACACCAACTCGTTCATCACATGCTGGCCGAGGCGGTAGGCGCGCACCAGGGCATTGAGCGGAATTCCATATTGCGCCAGGCGCCGCGCGTACTCCATCGCGGCGACGGGCACCGCGACCAGGTCCACCGGGATCGCGTAACGCAGAGCGTTCAAAAGGGTTTCGACGTTGCCCTCCACGCTTGGTCCCAACAGCTCCATGGCCCGCGGATCCCCGCCGAGCTCGGGGATCTGACGCTCCAGCGTCTCCCTCATGCCCGACGAAAGCTGTGCGAGTCGATCCTGCAGCCTGGCTGCAGTTTCGGCGACGTATTGGGTTACGTCGGCGTCGCTGTCCATATCCGGTTTCGCCACAGGACCGACGCTAGACCTAGCGCGGTTCGCTTCGCTACCACCTCGCGGTGGTGGAGGATCGCGGCTCGGCCACCAAAACATGTTCCCGGATTTCGGGCGGGTAGAGGTTTTCGAACGTCGCCGACAGCCATGCCCGTCCCTTATCGCGTCGACCGACCCGGTTGGTGCTCATCAGCTCGCCGATCCGGTGCACGAATTCGGTTGTACTGATTCCCGGTAGCCGATCGCCCGCCAGTTTCGTGGCATGGTGATGCTCATGCAGTGGCGGGTCGCGTCCAACAACGCACCGGCCGATCGCGGGCAGGCCCAGGGATATCGCCGAAGTCTGCCTGGCATTCGAAGTGCAACAACCGCCTTACGTAGCCGGCAGCGCCTGCAACACCACGGCGCTGTGCGCCTCCACGGTGAGCTTGGCTCCTGCGGCCAGTTCCTCAGAGGGCGTCGCATCGTGGTTCCCGGTGTCCACCACGATGCCCCACTTGGCACCGAATTCTTTCGCCGGAAGGGCAAATTCGATGGGCTCGTTGTGCGCGTTGAAGCACAGTATGAACGAGTCGTCGAGCACTCGCTGACCCCGTGCGTCGCGGTCGGGGATGCCGTGTCCGTTCAGGAATACCGCGATGGATTTGTTGAAACCGGCATCCCAGTCTTCGTCGCTCATCTCGGAGCCGTCGGGCGACAACCAGGAGATATCGGCCAGGCCGTCTTGGCCGCGACGCCCTACCGGCTTGCCGGAGAAGAACCTTCGCCTGCGGAACACCGGGTGCTCCGCCCGCAGCGCGGACACCACGCGCGTGAACTCGAGCAGGCCCGTGTCGACGTCGGCCCAGTCGATCCAGGTGAGCTCGTTGTCCTGGCAGTAGCCGTTGTTGTTGCCGTTCTGCGTGCGACCGAGCTCGTCGCCGTGGCAGAGCATCGGCACTCCTTGGGACAGCAGCAAGGTGGTCAGGAAGTTGCGCTGCTGGCGGCCGCGCAGCTCGTTGATGTCCGCGTCGTCGGTAGGACCCTCGGCGCCGCAGTTCCACGAGCGGTTGTGCGACTCACCGTCGTTGTTGTCTTCGCCGTTGGCGTCGTTGTGTTTCTCGTTGTAGGACACCAGGTCTCGCAGCGTGAAGCCGTCGTGGGCGATGACGAAGTTGATCGAGGCCACCGGCCGCCGCGCGGTGTGCTCGTAGAGGTCGGCCGATCCGGACAGTCGGTAGGCGAACTCGTCAAGCGTGGCGGGCTCACCGCGCCAGAAGTCTCGCACGGTGTCGCGGTACTTTCCGTTCCACTCGGTCCATTGCGGCGGGAAATTGCCCACCTGGTAGCCGCCGGGGCCGACATCCCACGGCTCGGCGATCAGCTTGACCTGACTGACCGTCGGATCCTGTTGCACGAGCTCGAAAAACGTGGACAGGCGGTCCACGTCGTAGAACTCACGCGCGAGCGTCGAGGCCAGGTCGAACCGGAAGCCGTCGACATGCATCTCGATGACCCAATAGCGCAGCGAGTCCATGATGAGCTGCAACGAGTGCGGGTGCCCGACGTTGAGGCTGTTCCCCGTACCGGTGTAGTCCATGTAATAACGCTTGTCGTCATCGACCAGCCGGTAATAGGCGGCATTGTCGATGCCACGCATCGACAATGTTGGGCCCATGTGATTACCCTCCGCGGTGTGGTTGTAGACCACGTCGAGGATGACCTCGATGTCGGCCTCGTGCAGCGCGCGCACCATCGCCTTGAATTCCTGCACCTGTCCGCCCGGCGTGGTGGCGCTGGAGTATTTGAAGTCGGGCGCGAAAAACCCAATTGTGTTGTAGCCCCAGTAGTTTGAGAGCCCCTTCTCGACCAGGGTCGAATCGTTGGCGAAGTGGTGTACGGGCATCAGCTCGATCGCGGTGACACCAAGGCTCTTGAGATGCTCGATGATCACCGGATGGGCCACCGCGGCGTAGGTGCCGCGCAACGCCTCGGGGATATCCGGGTGGGTTTGCGTGAGGCCCTTGACGTGCGCTTCGTAGATGACGGTGTCGGCGTACTGGTGATCCGGCGGGCGGTCGTTGCCCCAGTCGAAGTAGGGGCTGATGACCACCGACTTCGGCATGCTGGCCGCCGAGTCGTCGTCGTTGCGGCTGTCCGGGTCGCCGAAGTTGTAGCTGAACAGGGACTGGTTCCACTCGAAGCTGCCGTCGATGGCCTTCGAATAGGGATCTACTAGCAGCTTGTTCGGATTGCAGCGCAGTCCCGCCTGCGGGTCGTACGGACCGTGCACGCGGTATCCGTAGCGCTGGCCAGGTTCGATGTTGGGGATGTAGCGCGTGCCAGATGAAGCCGTCGACCTCGGGCAGGGTGACGCAGTGCTCGGTACCGTCGGCGTCGAACAGGCACAGCTCCACCCGCTCGGCCACTTCGCTAAACACGGCGAAGTTGGTGCCCGCACCGTCATAGGTCGCGCCCAGGGGGTAGGCCCGACCCGGCCACACTTCGCCAGTGGGCGTGGGGGCAGCGGCTTCTACGGTGGTCATGGCGCATTTGATACCCGACAAATAGCCTGGTCAAACCGCGCACCACCCGCATACGCGAAAAGCGCTGGCGGCCAGCGGCCGTCACGGCTTGAGTGTGATCTTCACCGCTCCGTCCTGCTTCTTCTGGAAGATCTCGTAGGCGTGCGGCGCCTGCTCGAGCGGCAGCACATGCGTCGCGAAGTTGTCGACGCCCAGCGGGTCGTCGTCGGTCAGCAGCGGCATGATGTCGTCGACCCACTTCTTCACGTTGGCCTGCCCCATCCGCAGCGTCACCTGCTTGTCGAAGAGGGTGAGCATCGGGAGCGGATCGGCCATCCCCCCGTACACCCCGATCAGGGAGATCGTGCCGCCGCGCGCAACGATGTCGATGGCGGAGTACAACGCACTGAGCCGGTCGACGCCAGCGGTCTGCATCAGCCGTTTGCCGATCGCGTCGGGCAACAACCCGGCGGCCTGCTGGGCCAGCTTGGCCACGGGAGAACCATGCGCCTCCATGCCGACCGCATCGATCACCGAGTCCGGGCCCCGCCCGTCGGTCAGGTCGCGGATCGCATCGCCGACATCACCATCGAGGTGGCTGAGATCGATGGTGTGGATGCCGCGCTGGGCGACGCGGGCCAGCCGTTCGGGCACCAGGTCGACGGCGATGACACGGTAGCCGAGATGGTCGGCGATGCGGGCGGCCATGTCGCCGATGGGCCCCAAGCCCAGCACAGCGACCGTTCCGGCGTCGGGGATGTCAGCGTACGCGACCGCCTGCCAGGCCGTCGGCAGCACGTCGGACAGGTAGACGAACCGCGAATCCGGTGGTCCCTCAGGAACTTTGATGTGGGTGAACTGGGCCTGCGGGACGCGCAGCAATTCGGCTTGACCGCCGGGGACTTCGCCGTAGAGCTCCGAATAACCGAACAGGGCCGCCCCCATGCCCTGGTCCCGCACCTGGGTGGTTTCACATTGCGTGTAGAGCTGCTTGCCGCACATGTGACAGTTCCCGCAGGAGATCTGGAAGGGGATGACAACCCGATCCCCCACTCGCAGATCACCCGTCTCGCCACCCACCTCGCGGACTACCCCCATCGGTTCGTGACCGAGAATGTCCCCCGGCTTCATGAACGCACCAAGGACTTCGTAGAGGTGGAGGTCGGACCCGCAGATGTTCGTCGAGGTGACTTCGATGACGGCATCGGTGCGCTGTTCGATTTTCGGGTCGGGCACCGACTCGACGCGCACGTCGCGCTTGCCATGCCAGGTGACAGCTTTCATGACAGCTGGCTACCCCGGTCGCGCCCGTCAAAACTCGGTTGGATGCGTCCCTCACGGGTAACACACGGGGATGAGCGAACAGGGAGTAATCATCGTCGGCAGCGGGCCGGCCGGGGTGGCCGCGGCCGAGTCATTCCGCGAACACAACACCGACACGCCGGTGCGGATCTTGACCGCCGACATGGACCTGCCCTACGCCCGACCGCCGCTGAGCAAGGAGTTTCTGCGCGGCCAGACCGACGACGTCGCCCTGCATGACGCGCAGTGGTTCGAGGATCGAAGGATCGAAGTCGTCCTGGGTGCAGCGGTCGACCGGCTGGACGTAGGCGCGCGCGCCGTGCATGTCGGCGATCAACGCCACGCGTTCGGCATCCTGATTTTGGCGTGCGGTTCGGCGCCGGTCGCCCCGCCGGTTCCCGGCGGGCAACGCGCCCGGCTGTTGCGCTCGCTAGCCGACGCCGCCGCCCTCCGAGAAGCCGCGCAGACCGCGTCGTCCGCGGTCGTGATCGGGTCCGGCTTCATCGGTTGCGAGGCGGCTTCATCGTTGGCCATGCGTGGGATGCCGGTGACCCTCGTTGCGCCCGAACCACTTCCGCAGGAAAAGCGGCTCGGCAACGAGGCCGCCCAACGGCTGCGCGATCTCGTGACCGAGGCGGGCGCTCGCCATGTCGGCGGGGTGACGGTGGAAGAAATCACCGATACCGGTGTCCGGCTGGACAACGGCGTCACCATCGACTGCGACCTGGTATTGGCCGCCACCGGAGTAGAGCCCCAGAGCCGCATCGCCGCCGAAGCCGGTCTGCAGATTCGGGATTCGCGCATCGTCGTCGGGTCCGACATGGCCACCACGGCGCCTGGCGTGTACGCCGCGGGCGACGTCGCGCTGGCTTACCACGAGATCGCTGGACGCAAATTGGCCATCGAACACTGGCAGGACGCGACCGACCAGGGCGGAATCGCCGGGTCCTGCGCTGCGGGGCAGTACTCGAAATGGGATGGCGTACCGGGTTTTTGGACGTCCATCGGCGACGCCACGGTGAAGTACCACGCCTGGGGTGATGGCTACGAACGCAGCAGAATGCTGGATCGGCCCGACGGATTCACCGTGTGGTACGAGTCCGGGGATGCCGCGGTCGGCGTGCTCACCTACAACGCCGACGATGATTACGACCTCGGCGAGCGGTTGATCGCCGAACGTCGGCCCGCTCCAGTACCCATGCGCTGATCACTCGGATTGTTCTTTTGACCCGTCGGCTTTGCGCAAAGTGCGGTTGCTGGAACGCAAGTCGGTATTGGCCGTCGACAGTGCTGTGTTGTCGTCTTCGAGCTCGAGGATCCGGGCGATGCCGGCCAGGTTGATCCCGGCGTCGACCAGCGCGCTGATGCGGCGCAACCGGGCCAGGTCATCGGCGCTGTAGCGCCGGGTTCCGCCGTCGCTGCGAGCGGGTGTGAGGAGGCCATAACGCTCGTAGAGGCGCAGCGACTGCACCGGGACGCCAGAAAGTTCGGCCGCGACAGAGATGCCGTACACGCCGTGGTCGGGCGCTGGTGCACCGGTGGGTCCCGGACCATCGACCATTCGGCGCCTCCTCACGGTTGAACAGAAAACCTGTCTACCATACTTGCGCTAAACTTGCGATGGTGCTATATCAAATCTATGCCTATTACCACAGGTAATTGAGCACCGCCGACAGCAGATTGGAGTAAGGAGTGACCGCCATGCTGATGCGTACTGACCCGTTCCGCGAGCTCGACCGTTTCGCCAACCAGGTGCTGGGCACGGCAGCGCGCCCGGCCGTGATGCCGATGGACGCGTGGCGTCAAGGTGAAGAATTCTTCGTCGAGTTCGACCTCCCCGGCATCAACGCCGACTCGCTCGACATCGACATCGAGCGCAACGTGGTCACGGTGCGCGCCGAGCGCCCAGGCCTCGATCCCAACCGGGAGATGCTGGCTACCGAGCGCCCGCGCGGAGTTTTCAGCCGACAGTTGGTGCTCGGCGAAAACCTGGACACCGAAAAGATCGACGCTTCATACAACGAGGGCGTCCTCCGGTTGCGCATCCCGGTCGCCGAACGGGCGAAGCCACGCAAGATCTCCGTCGACCGCGGACAGCGGGCCCTCAACGACGACAACGTGGCGAACCGAGAGGTCATCAACGCCTGATCAAGCTCGGGTGGGCGGCGGCCGCGCCGGGCAGGCCTGGCTGCGGCCGCCGCCCCCCGGCGCGGGGGACGGGAGGGGGCATGATTCTGCGACGCCGGCACGTTGGGACGCGATATCGTGAGCTGTCCTCGGCGTTCAGCAGCAGCGCCTGTAGTCATCGACCCACTCCCCCGGCAACGTGGTCGATCGGTGCAGTCACCTGACACGAGGAGGTTGGTTGCGATGAGCTGGGATTTCAACGGCCAGTCCGCCGATCTGGAAGAAGCCCTGGCCGGCGGCGCCCCGCAACGGGTGGGTTGGTTTCGGTTCTACTTCGACGACCAGCGCTGGGAATGGTCCGAACAGGTGCAGCGGATGCACGGGTATGAGCCCGGGACCGTCAACCCCACCACCGAACTGGTGTTGTCACACAAACACCCTGACGACCGCGCTCAGGTTGCCGCCACGATCGACGACATCCTCAACACGCGCAAGCCGTTCAGCGCCCGCCACCGGATCGTCGACACCAACGGGACCGTGCATCAGGTCATCGTGGCCGGTGACCGGCTGTACGACGACCAGGGCGCTGTGATCGGAATACACGGGCTCTATGTCGACATCTCTGGGCTGCACGACCCCGATCACGAGGAGCGCGTCACCGCGAAGCTGGCCGAGATCGCCGGAAACCGGGCCGCCATCGAACAGGCCAAGGGCATGCTGATGCTGATCTACGGCATCGACGAGGACGATGCGTTCGACCTGCTCAAGTGGCTGTCCCAGCAAGCCAACGTCAAGCTCCGACTGCTGGCCGAGAGGGTCTCTGAAGACTTCCGGAGCAGCGGCACCGCCTTCATCCCGCAGTCGGAATTTGACCAACTACTGCTGAGCGCCCGCTTGCGTGTCGGCCGCTCCGACGAGTCGACCCTCGCGCGAGAGGCGTAATAGGAGGCGTTATTTGCTGACGTCGCCTCGTTATAAGACGAGCACTATTTCTTACTCGGAATAATGATGACGACGATCAGCGTGATGATGGAGAAGAAGAACCCGAGAATTCCCCAGCCAAAGGGATTGCGGCCCTTCATCGCGGCAACGACAGCGCAGATGACAGCGGCGATCAGGCCGCCGATAAGGTAGAAGATTCCCTTTATTCCCTTGAGAATTAGCCCCGCCGCAAGCGGATCCGAACTTGCCAGAACCAGCGAGTGCAACATGTCAGGTCCTTTCTTGAGGGGAAAAGCCTGTATGTGATACCCGCAAGGAAACGGATTAAACCAGCTCCGTTTTCCGCAATTCCCCGCTGCTGACGATGTTTGCTACAGCTGGCCGCGTCCCGTCATCAGGGGGCGGACAATCGGCGGCATTCCGCGCCACACGGCGTCGTCGGCGGCAACCGTGAAACCGCAGGCACGCATCAGCTCGAGAGTCGGGCGGTTGCAGACGCAACCGCCCGCAAAGCCCCGCCATGGACGCAGCAGGGTGTCCTGGCAGGCCGCGAGTAACCGCGAGCTGGCACGGACGTGTTCGATGAACAGCAACTGCCCGTCCGGGCGAAGCACCCGCGCGATCTCGCGCAGCGCGTGTTCGGGTTCGTCGACCGTGCACAGGACGAGCGTCGAGACGACGGTGTCCACGGACCCGTCGGCCAGCGGTAGGTGCCCCGCGGGCGCGTCGACGATCCGCGCGACGCGCCCGTGCCGCCGAAGGCGACGTGCGAGCCGTCGGCGCATCGCGGGCTCGGGCTCGGCGAGCACCAGCTCGGCGATCCCGTCGGGATAGTGCGCAATGTTCAGGCCGGTCCCCGCGCCGATCTCGACGACGCGCCCCCGAGCGCCGCTCAGCAACGTGCGGCGTCGCCGCCGCATGCCTGCAGCCTCACCCAGCCACAGAAACGGGTCGTACACCCTGGCCATGATCCGCAGCCACGCCGCAGATGGGGGGCGCACTGCTAATTCGGTGGCGGTCTCTGTCATGCCGTGAACCTACGAGTCGTCCGGTGGTGGGCGCGTCCCGCAAGGCGGCCATCTTGCGGGGATGGCCCGTTTGGGCGATTCGGGCTATTTCACAGGAGGCCGAGCCGCGCTGCCTCGGCCACCGCGGCCGTCCGCGAGGTCCGGGCCAGCTTGCGCCGGATGTTCGCGACGTGACGGTGCACGGTGTGCGGGCTCAGCACGAGCTGTCCTGCGATCTCGCGATCGCTGAGACCGCGCGCGACGCAGGCAAGGATCTCTCGCTCGCGCTCGGACAGCGTGACGGAGTCCGGCTGGCCGACCTGGTGCGGTGACGGCTGCAGCGGAGCGAGCACCTGGCGGCACGCGCGCACGACGGAATCGACATCGCCGTGCCAGGGGAAGTGCGCGCTGCCGTGCAGCGGGACGAACGTCGCGCCTGGAATCGCTGCGGCGACTTCACGCCCGAGCCGGTATGGCACCGCACGATCGCCGCGTCGATGCACGACCAGCGCCGGGGCGCGAACGAGGGGTAGCTGCGCGCGTACGTCGAGGCGATAGACGAAACCCAATAGGGCAGCGGCGGTCTCGGCGTCCGCCGCCTCCCGCTGGAACCGTGCGAAGTGCTCCTGCTCCGCCGAGTCGGCTCCCCTGATGAAGATGTCACTGAGCAACCGCGAGCCCAGGCCCCAGTGCGCGCGTATCGCCGCCATGATGGCGTCGCCCACGCCCGGCGCCGTGAGCGTGGTGCCGTCGGCGTACGACCCGTAGAGCACCAGGTGCTCGACGCGTTCGGGATACGCCGCGGCGAAGGCGACGGCGGTGCAGCTTCCGGATGACCCGCCGATGAGCGACACGCGCTCGAGGTCAAGCTCGTCGAGGAGTGCACGCAGCGTCGCGACTTCTTGGTCGAGGGTCAGATCCAACTCTGGCCCCGTGCGGTCTGACATGCCGACGCCGAGCCGGTCGTAGCGGACCAGTGTGTATCCGTCCGCGACTTCCTGCCAGAACCGCCGGAAACCCGTGCTCTGCCAGTCGAGTTCGAGGTGACTCACCCACCACGCGGCAGCGACCAGCGGCGGACCGTCCCCGCGCATCTCGTATGCCACGCGGCGACCGTCGAATGGCAGAAACCGGATCTCGCACTTTTCCAGCATCGCCACGAGCCTACGGCGGATCGCCGGGCGTGGGGCCGCGAATCACCAAGTTCCGCAGCTGCGGGCGACCCCACGCCCGACGACGTCTCTCACAGGATGTACAGCATCTCCTGGTAGGTGGGCAGCGGCCACAAGTCGTCGGCCACAATGCTTTCCAGCGTGTCGGCGGCGGAGCGGACCGCCACCATCGCCGGCAGCAGGCCGTCCTGGGCATGCTTGGCCTCGTCGAACGCCGTATCCGCCGAGTGGTCGGCCAGCGCCGACTTCAGCTCCGCCAAGCCCGCTGCGAGGTCAGCCACGGGCCCCGAAACCGCTTCCAGTGCAGACGTGCTCGCCTCGACGCCGGCGGCCTTCAAGGCGGCGACGTTCTGCGCAAGCTCGGTCTGGTAACGGATCGCGGCCGGCAGAATGACCGTAGTGCCGAGCTCCAGCGTGAGCTTCGCCTCGACCGCGACGGTCAGCACGTACTGCTCCAGCTGGACCTCGTAGCGGCTGTGCAGCTCGCGCTCGTTGAACACCGAGTACTTCTCAAAGAGTTCGACCGCTTCCGGCTTGATCAGCTCCGGAACGGCGTCCAACGTGGTCTTGAGGTTCGGCAAGCCGCGCTCGGCCGCCTCGATCTGCCACTTCTCCGAGTACCCGTCGCCGTTGTACACCACATCACCGTGTTCGGTGATCACCTCGGTGAGCAGTTTCTGCACCGCGCCATCGAAGTCCTCGCCGTCGCCGACAGCCTTCTCCAGCACCGTCGCCATGTAGTCCAGCGAGTCCGCCATGATCGTGTTGATGATGATCAACGGCACGGCGACCGTCTGCCCGGAACCGGGCGCCCGGAATTCAAACCGGTTGCCGGTGAATGCGAACGGGCTGGTGCGGTTGCGGTCACCCGGATCGGTCGGCAACGCGGGCAGCGTGTCAACACCGATGATCATGGTGCCCTTACCCTTTGACGACGTCGCCGCGCCCTTGGCGATCTGCTCGAACACGTCGGCGAGCTGTTCGCCGAGGAAGATCGAGATGATCGCCGGCGGTGCCTCGTTGGCGCCCAGGCGGTGGTCGTTGGTGGCCGAGGCCACCGAAACCCGAAGCAGCCCGGAGAACTTGTGCACGGCGCGGATCACCGCGGCGCAGAACACCAGGAACTGGGCGTTCTCGTGCGGCGTGTCGCCGGGGACCAACAGCGAGCCCAGCTCGGAGTTGCCCAGGGAGAAGTTGACGTGCTTGCCGGAACCGTTGACGCCGGCGAATGGCTTCTCGTGGAACAGGCATTCCATGCCGTGCTTTTTGGCCAGCGTCTTGAAGATCGTCATCGTCAGCTGCTGGTGGTCAGAGGCGATGTTGGCCCGCTCGAACATCGGCGCCAGCTCGAACTGGCCGGGGGCCACCTCGTTGTGCCGGGTCTTGGCCGGAATGCCGAGCTTGAACAGCTCCCGCTCGGTGTCCATCATGAAGCCGAGAACACGCTCGGGCACCGCACCGAAGTAGTGGTCGTCGAACTCCTGGCCCTTCGGCGGCTTGGCGCCGAACACCGTGCGGCCGGCGTTGATCAGGTCCGGGCGCGCCAGGAAGAAGTGCCGATCGACCAGGAAGTACTCCTGCTCCGGGCCGCAGAACGACACGACGTGGTTGAGATCCTTGTGGCCGAACAGCTTCAGGACACGCTCGGCGTGCACGCCCATCGCCTGCTGGCTGCGCAGCAGGGGCGTCTTGTAGTCCAGCGCCTCGCCGGTCATCGAGACAAACACCGTCGGGATGCACAGGGTGTTGCCGTTCGGGTTCTCCAGGATGTAGGCCGGGCTGGTGACGTCCCAGCCGGTGTAGCCGCGTGCCTCGAAGGTGCTGCGCAGCCCGCCCGACGGGAAGCTCGACGCGTCCGGCTCGCCCTGGATCAGGGTCTTACCGGCGAACTCGGCGAGCGTGGTGCCGTCGCCGACCGGATCCAGGAAGCTGTCGTGCTTCTCCGCGGTCAGGCCGGTCATCGGATAGAACACGTGCGCGTAGTGAGTAGCACCCTTCTCCAGGGCCCAGTCCTTCATGGCGACCGCGACAGCGTCAGCGACCGTGGGGTCAAGCTTGGTGCCCTTTTCGATCGTCGCGACGATCGACTTGAACACCGACTTGGGCAGCCGGGCCTGCATCTCGGCCTTGGTGAAGACGTTCGCGCCGAAAATCTCGCCCGGCTCTTCGCCAGGTACGAAACTCACGGCTGGGGGGACATATGCCTCGACGTTGTAGATCGCCTCGAGGCGAACAGCATTTCCACTCAATTGAGTTCCTATCAGATAAGGGGTCCGCAGCTTGGCTCCACGGACGGTAGACCGCCCTACCCTAGGAAGCTTCGATGCCAATTTTGTTACGCGAGCGTCAACGCTGAAAGGCATTGGTTGCGAACGTGAGACGCACGCCTCGCGTACTTTGCCCTAGTCTCGTCCGTCCTGGTCTGTGGTAATGCAGTTAGAGCCGTGACCTGCTGCAAGTCTGGGGGCGATGATGAGTAACGAACCCGTTGCTCGCCGGCTGAGTCAGCCCGAACGCGCAGCAAAGGTGGAACAGCGGATCAACGTTTCAGCAGCCTAGCGGTGCCAGGGACACAGGTCGCGGATAGCGATCCGGACGACCTGCGCCGCCCCACCTGGACCCAACGCCGGGTTGTCGGCGGCGAACTGGCTCACCATGTTCTCTCGACTGAGGCCAGCGTCCATGAGGCCACAGATATCTATGCCTTGGTCCAGTGCCACCTGGCTGCCACCGCTGTCCCCCAAACCGACCGCGCTGATGTCTGTCAGGAACGCGCGCCGACCGCACCCCGGGCCCGGGCCCGGCGCGGGCCCTTGCGGGCATACGGGCGCCGGAGCCGCAATCGCCTCAGGGTCGGGCCCCAACGCCAGGGCTGTGAGAACAGCGAGGCCGACTATCCCCAACTTCTGTGCGCCACCGGCCGTCAACGACATTTGCCCCAACTCAAGTACTGGTGGCCCGCCGACATTAAAGTCGAACGTGACCTGCTCTTTTAATCAACCCAGGCGGGTGCACGACGCCGCCACACGCGTTGCTAACTAGTTTTGCTCAGCGTGGTTTTAATGATGGTTGGGCGAGCTTAAGGGAGGCTGTGATTCAGTTGGACGTTTCCTACCATTGCCCCTCACTTCACCTTGTGGACATCTTTAAGCGTGGCGGGCTGCTTCCCGGACAAGCTGCACGCGGCTGGTGAGGCCGAGCTTGCTGTAGACGTGGGTGAGGTGGGTTTGCACCGTGCGCGGCGAGACGAAAAGCCGCCCAGCGATGTCGTTGTTCGCCAATCCTTCGCTGACGAGCCGGACGACGTCGCGCTCGGTAGGGGTGAGTGCGGCCCAGCCGCTGCTGGGTCGTTTGCGTTCGCCCAAAACATCAGCGGAAATACGTACATTGCGGGCCGCAGCACGCGTATCTAATTGCAGCGACCGCCTTGCGCCGGCGCCGCCACCTCGGGGCGCCCATCGGGTTGACCGCTCTCCCAGGTGGACCAGATTCCCGCCGAAAACGGTCCTGGTGCACCATTGCGTTCGTAGAAGCCTTGCGGGTCATAGACTTTGGCGCTCGGCCACGGCCATGGGCACACCACCGACGTCGCCGCGCCCGACCACCGAGTGACGGCTGTGTAGACCAGTCCATAGGCAATGAAGGCAGCATTGACGCCGACAACCATGACGATGAACGAACCAAGTACCGGCCGAGATGGGAAGACCTTGGCCCGCCGCGCCAGCCTTTCGGCCACGGTGCGTCCGGTGTCGTCCCGATAGATCAACGCCGCGGCCGGAATCATCAGGATGCTGATGAGCGAGGATTGCCACAATAACGGGAACTGCCAGCGCGTGCCGAGGAAGACCGACCCGAAGGGGATTACTTGGGTGAACGTGTACAGCCCGATGCGGACGCACAACTCTTCCATCGCGAAGTCGTAGACGAACCCGAACACGAAGACCAGACCGGACAAGCTGATCAGCGGATGCCGCGACACGAACGAATCCGGCGCGCTGCGCGCTTGCCGGCGCCGCAGGATCCAGATCGCCGGGAAAAACGGCGGCACGACGAACATCGAGATGGCCGCGATGAACAGCGGCTCGACGGTCGGCGACAGCGACACGATCGGCCAGTCCTCGGGCCAGTGCCATAAGTCAGGGTTGTAGGCCGCGAACGTCACCCAGTTCATAGGCGCGTCCAGCCACGCCAGCGTGGTGACCGCAATCGTCAGCAGCAGGTAGGGATGCTCTGGATGACGGCGCCACAGCACGACGATCAACGCGACGATGGTTACGAGCGCCAGGTAGCTGAATACCTCGATGGTTACGATCCAGTGGCCGTAACCGAACAGCGGATCCGACAGCGGGTGCGGACCACCAGTGTCGTTGGGGTTGCGAATGCGCGCTGAGACCGCGCCATACCGCGCGTTGTAGATGATCAGCCCGAGTAGCACGACACCGACGGCGATCGGCGCCACCAACCGTGTCTTGGACGTACTCGTCACGGGTTTGGCCAGCGGTAGGCACCGAACACTTCGGGAACCACGATGCCGGGGGGTGCCTTCAATACATAAGGAATCGCGCGCAGCGCCGAAATCCCCACGGCGACATAGCCGCCCGACACATTGCCGAAGTGGGCGATGGAGTCGGTGTCGACACGAACCTCGGCGGCGATGTTAGGGACACCGTCGACCCGGATCCGCACGGTGTGGCCATCGAGCACCAGATCCCATTCCGGGATGTCGGCCGTGCAGGTCCAAAACTCTTCGACCACCAGGACGGGCTTGCCGTCGTGATAGCCAGTCCAGGAAAGGATTTGGCCTACGACCGTGCCGGCCCGCAGCCTAGTGCAGTCCAGGGTTACGTCGTTGGGTGACACGGCAGTTCGGATGACGTGGCGGATCTCGTCGATGTGGACGCCAAGCACGTCGGCCGCCGCGCCGATCGCCTGTTCGGATTGGGTCGATACGGCACGGAACGCGGGCGACTCAACCGAGATCTCCTCGGGTCGCTTGCCCATGCCCATCAGGTCGACGAGCATCCGCTCCTCAGGCACATGCGAACAGTCGACGAACTGCTGGACGGTGATGGTGTCGACGCGCTGGCACAGGGCGGTCAGGCTGACGGCCAGCTTCTCCAGCATGAACCCGGGGTGCTCGCCGGCCGGGCAGAACCGCGAGGTACCCGCCGCGCAGGCTTTGCCGATTCGTTCATTGACATCGGCGCCGAGGGTCGGCAAATGCGCGTATGACGTCACCGTGATCACGCTCTTGCCGGATTCCAGGAGCGCGACGATGTCGTCGGTGTTGGTGTCGAAACCGTAAGCCTTGCTTGCCGAATGCAGCACCACGTCGGCATCAAGAGCCAGGATCGCCGCCTTGTCATTGGTCGCCAAGATCCCGGTGTCGGGGCGCCCCGCCAAGGCTCCGGCGTCGACCCCCACTTTGTCCGGCGAGTAGACGAAAACCCCGACAAGTTCGAACTCGGGGTTATCGATGACCTCGGCGAGCTGAACCCGTCCCACGGGACCAGTAGCCCATTGGATGACCCGGGTAGTCTTCACTTCCGCTCAGACTCGTTGCGCGGCAAAGACATTCTTGGGAATGGTCAATGGCAGGTCGACCGAGCTCAATAACCCGGGTGCGGCATCGACGACGTAGGGCACCGCGTTGACGACGCGCATCGCGGTGGCCACCATCGCGCCCGCCCCGGAGGTCATGCTGGCGATCCCGGCCCGGCCGGGGTCGCGCAGGGTTGCCGCCAGAGTGCAGTCGATGTCCGGGTCGCCGGTGATCACCACGCGGTAGGACAGGTCGCCGATACCGCGCGGCCAGTCCGGAGCGACGCTATGCGCAAGCCGCGTAACGTGTTCGACGATAATCGCCTCGCGGCCGTCCACGACGCCGATCGCCTTCATGCGGATCGCGCCGCACGTTCCCGCCTCGACCGTGCCCATTGCGACCTCGAGGGTCTCGTTGGTCACAGCGCGATCAAAGTCTTCGCGTACCTCCTCGACTTCGACGCCTAAGGCGTCGCCGATCAACCGGAGCTGACCCGCCCACTCGCCGGCGATCGCGCCGGGAAATGAGATCCAGGGCTGATAATCCAGGGGTTGGCCAAATCCCAGGCCATTGATCATGATGTCCGGCACGCCGTAGTCGTCGTACAACCCGATCTCATAGGAGTGGATCGACTCAATCGAGGACGATTGCGTGGCCAGGACGAGCGGCAGGTAGTCGGCGGCGAATCCGGGTTCGATGCCCGATGCGTAGAGCGATACCTGCCCAGTTTTGGCCGCGGCGACCAGTTGCTCGCGCCACTCGGAAGGCTCGTAGGCGTGCGGGTTGACCAGCCGGGTAGTGCTGGTGGTGACAACGTTGATGCCCGCTTCGAGCAGTTTCACGTAGTCCGGGATCGCCAGCGCATCGCGTTCGGGCCCGCTGGCCGCGTAGACCACGCAATCGGGCGCCAGCGCGATCAATGCATCCGCGTCGTTGGTTGCTGCCACACCGATCGGATCGCCATTGGACAGCTCGCCGGCGTCCTTACCCACCTTCTCCTCGGAATGCACCCACACTCCGACGAGTTCGAGCTCGGGGCGGTTGGTAATGGTGCGAATAGCGATCGACCCGATCCCTCCTGTCGCCCACACCACCACGCGGTATTTGCCTGCTGTCATGGCTCTCCTCCTGAACTACGTTTGAATTAGGTTGTCTCTCTTAATGTCTTGACGGGTAGCCGGCCCCAGCCCCGCACACTGGACGTCCGCGCCATGCTCGCATGCTCGTAGTCAACTTCCCAGTCAGTCCACCGCTTGAACACCTCCTCGAACGCGACCCGCGCCTCCAGCCGCGCCAGCGACGAGCCGAGACAAAAGTGCAATCCCTGCCCGAAGCTCAAATGTCCACCCTTACGGTGAATGTCATAACGGTCGGGTTGCTCGAAGTGAGTCTCGTCGCGATTGGCCGACGCGTTGAGCAACAGCATGTAGGACCCCTCGGTCACGGTCTGTCCGTGATGCTCGACGTCCTGGGCGACGTACCGCGCCTGCACCGGTGACGGTGGTTCGAAACGCAGCGTCTCCTCGACGGCGGAGGGGATCAGCGAGGGATCGGCAACGAGTTCGCGTCTCTGGTCCGGGTGGTTACCGAGCACCTCACCCATGAAGCCGATCAGCCGAGCCGTGGTTTCGTTGCCCGCGCCGGCGATCATCGCGGTGTAGGCCAGCACTTCGGTGCGCTCGAGCGGGCGCACGGTACCGTCGGGCTCTTCCACCTGGGCATTGAGCAGTTCTGTCATCAGATCATCGGAAGGGTGCGTCGCTCGCCACTCGATGTAGTCGGCGAACAAGGCAACTGAATCCTCAAATTTCTCCGGATCGAAAGCAGCGCCTTCGGAGTCGATGGTGATGTTTTTGTCGTTGCGATCGCGGATTGCCTGCTGCCCCTCCTCGGGTATCCCCAACAGGTAGCCGATGGTCCGCATCGGCATCACGGCGCCGAGATCTGCGACAAAGTCAAAACCGTCCGCGCCGCGCAGCGGATCCAGTGCGCGACAACACAAATCACGCACCAAATCTTCCACGGCGAGCATTCGGCGGGGGGTGAAAACGCGCGACAACAACCGCCGGTGCAGGTCGTGCAGGGGCGGATCCTCGAATAGCAATATGCCGGGCGGTATCTCGACGCCGGCGAACAAGATGTCGGCCGTCGTGCCGTGTCCCGAGCGATAGGTCTGCCAGTTCTGCAGGGCTGGTGCGACGTCGTCGTAACGACTCAGTGCATAGAAGTTGTGCTTGTCGTTGTAGTACAACGGGGCTTCGGCGCGCATCCGCTTCCAAACGGGATACGGATCGTCGTCGATCTTGTGGTCGAACGGGTCGTAGTACAGCTCGACGTTGATATCGGCCAAGATTCGTCTTCCTACTTGGGTTGGTTGGGTGTGCCGGGGTACAGCTGCTCGGTGGGTCCCGCGGTCACCCAGCCCCCCAGCTTCGTGATCAGATGCGGCGCGAAGACCGCGCCGTAAACCAGGTGACCGATGACGATGACGGCGACGACGGACAGGACCGACGACTGCACGCGGCTGTTCGATTTCTTGTCGGCCCACATCTCGATGACGTTGCGGCCCTCCTCATCGGTGCGCCCGAGAAGGTACGTGAAGACCATCATTTCGATGCCCATCGCAAGCGAGTCGTACAGCGGGTACTGGTGTTTGGTTCCCTCGAATATCGCCAGTCCGGGTATGACGTAGCCGTAGTAGAAGTTGCCGAGCTGGGCACCCGTGATGGCATTGAAGAAGAACGCCCAACAGAAGCCGACGACCAGGCCGACGGTAAGGAGCGTAATTGGCCTGCGCCAGTGGAACTTTGCGCTCACCCATCGTCCGAGGGCGGCTCCAACCAGCGCGGGCAGCACGAAGTAGGAGACGTAGCCGATCGGTACCGACGACGGCAACCCGCCCCATGTCACGTTCAGCGGCCACCAGGACGGCATCCGGGGCAAGGCGGGCGGAAACTGTGCATACATCGCCCAGTCGTAGGGTGACTCGATCCATGAGATCGACAGCGCCGAAATGCTGAGCAGGAGCAGTGGGTGAACGCGCTTGCGCCGATAGCTCAGATAGATCCCGATCAAGAGGAACGCGGTGCCACTCACGATGGCGAAGTACAGGGCGCCCGCCATCATCGGCGTCATGAGCGGCTTTCCGGGTCGAAGCGAAGAACCAGGCCGAATACCAGAGCGATCAGTCCGAACAACGTGCCTAGCATGATCACAGCACCCACGTCCGTACCTTTCTCGATGCGAGCTCGATCCTTAAGATAGTGCCGACTATCTTAAAAACAGTCAACCACCGGACGCGGTTCGAAGGAGTGAACGAGCGTGTCACCTTCTGCCAGACCTCCGGCCGAGACGCCGGCCCCCGGTTTGCGTCGGCCGCGTGGCGAGCCCCGCAAGCTGCTGCTCGCCGCCGCCCGCGACCTCTTCGCTCGCCAGGACTACCGCAGCACGACCACTCGTGAAATCGCCGAGGCTGCCGGGGTTACCGAACATTTGCTGTTCCGCAACTTCGGTTCGAAAGCCGGGCTGTTCCGGGAAGCCTTGGTGCTGCCCTTCACCGGCTTCGTCGACGCCTTTGGCGGCACGTGGGATTCGGTCGTCCCCGAGGAGACCGACGAGAAGGAGCTGGCGCGGCGCTTCGTCGGGCAGCTCTACGACGTTTTCGTCGAACACCAGGGTCTGCTGTTGACGCTGATGGCGGCCGAGGCGCTCAGCGAGGAGGAGATGGCTGAAGCCGGCATTGCCGACATCAGGCGGGCCCTCACCGTGCTCAGCCAGATCGGCGCGGACGGCATGCGCATCCGCGGTCTGCGGTCCAGCAAGCCAGACCTGCCGGCTCACTCAACGGTGGCGATGATCGCCGGCATGGCCGCATTGCGTTCCACCTATTTCGGCACCGAACCACCATCGAGAGAAGCGATTGTCGAGGAACTCGTCCAAGCGATTCTGCACGGGTTCCTGCACCGGCAAGATTGAAGAATCAGATCGGCATCCGATAGCCGTAGAACTCGTGGTCTTCGTTATATCCGCCTTGTCCGAAGCCGAGGTGGGCGAAACTTTCGTCATCGAGCTCGTTATCGCTTACTGTGAAATCGAATGTCACCATGGGAGAGTGCGGTTACCGCAGTCGACGACAGCTTCGCGGCCACGCAATATCGGAGTCCTGCTGGCCGCGGGGGCCGGCCGGCGATACGGCAAGCCGAAGGTACTAGTTGACGGCTGGCTGGACACCGCGCTCGCTGCGCTTCGCGAGGGGGGATGTGCCGACATCGTTCTGGTATTGGGCGCCGCGGAGGTCGCTCCCCCGCCCGGCGTCACCGCGATCACCGCCCGGAAGTGGAATGAGGGCCTCAGTGCTTCAGTGCGCGCGGGTCTGGCACAGGCCGACCGCATGCACGCCGACTACGCGGTGTTGCATGTCATCGACACACCCGACGTGGGCGCAGCAGTGGTGTCGCGAGTGTTAGGCCGTGCGTTGAGCTCCGAAAGTGGTCTTGCGCGAGCGTATTTCGGTAAGCGGCCCGGACATCCGGTAGTGATAGCTCGGCGACACTGGCCCGAGGTGCTGACCGTGATATCCGGAGATCGGGGCGCAGGTGCGTATCTGAGCACGAGGCGCGACGTTGAAATCGTTGACTGCGCTGACCTCGCGGGCGGTCAAGACATCGATGAGCCTTGAGCCGGTGCAGTGTGCGAGCGCGCTCGGTGCGCCACTAGCTCCAGAGTGTGACGTCAATCTTGGGGCGAATCCTCGTCACCCCGACCCCGCTGCCCCGGATCATCGCCTGGATGCACCTCGGAGTCGTGATGAATCGGACCAGTTCGGATACGGCGGGCTGGCGGGCTGACGGTGGCAGCGTCGCCACACACCACTCGCCAGACTTGTCCAGCCCAGGCCCCGTCACGTGCGTCAAGCGCCCGGCGGCCAGGTCTTTGGCTATCGCGAAACCGATGGTCAACGTAACGCCGCCAACTCGCTGAACCTCCTCGAGCGCGGCGGCCTCGCTTTGAAAGATTCGCTGTTGAGATTCCGGAATTGCCAGGCTGCGCAACATGGTTGCGATCTCACCGCCGACGCTGCCTGCTGATGGTCCGAGCATCCACTGTTGTTGTCGCAACAGCGTTGGCGTCGGAATGCCAGCGGCCAGCGGGCTATTCGGCGCCGCTGCGGTGATGATCTGATATTTCAGAAAGGGGCGCACGAAGATCGAATCGTCGGATCCGAACGAACTTTCACTTGCCGGGCCAATCGCGATGTCAACGGCGCGCGAAGAAATCAGATCGCGGAAGCGGCTCGTCGGGTGCACGCTCAGCTCGACGGACAAGTCGTCGGCCCGGGACGAGAACAGTTCGATCAGCCCAGGCGCGGCGTGTTCGGCGAAGGCGCTGGACGCCGCGATCCGCAGCAGCCGGCGACCGTGGGCGGCCTCGGTGACCTCGATCGCGGTCTGCTGCTGCAGACCCAGGATCTCGACCGCGCGGCTGGCCAGCCGCAGTCCGCCCGGCGTGAACGCCAGTCCGGCACCGGTCTTGGTGAACAACGGGTCGTCGAGCTCCTTGCGTAACGCCGCCACGTGCATCGACACACCGGCGTCGGATACGCCTAGTTCAGCGGCTGCCGCTCGGACGGAACCCAGACGAACCACCGCTGAATAGGCCCGAAGTTGAGCCGGAGTCATAGGAGTCAGCCTACTTCTGGCCTAGTTTAGGAGGGGTGCGCGACGTGCTTGCCGAGGTGATGTCGATCTGGCGTGGCGGCGACACCGCGGGACTCGGGACGGTAGTGCGTACCTTCCACTCGGCGCCGCGGCCACCTGGGGCCTCGATGGTGGTTGCTCCGGACGGTTCAGTGAGTGGGTCGGTATCGGGCGGCTGTGTGGAGGGTGCCGTCTATGAACTGGCGACCGAGGTGGCCCAAATCGGGACACCACGGCTGGAGAGGTTTGGAGTCAGTGACAGCGATGCCTTCGCGGTCGGCCTGACCTGCGGCGGCATCATCGACATCTTCGTCGAGTCGGTGTCGCGGGCGACGTTTCCCAACCTGGACGCGGTGGCCGACGACGTTGGTGCGCACCGTGCCGTCGCAGTTGCGACCGTGATCGCGCACCCCAACGCGCAGTGGGTCGGCCGCAGGCTCATCGTCCGGCCGGACACGATCACCGGTTCGCTGGGTTCGCCCCGTGCCGACGCGGCCGTCGGCGACGACGCGCGCGGCTTGCTCGCGGTGGGCCGCAGCGAGGTGCTCGAGTTTGGACCCGACGGGCAGCGTCTGGGCGCGGGCATGGAGGTCTTCGTGTCCAGCTACGCTCCGCGCCCGAGGATACTGGTGTTTGGTGCCATCGACTTCGCGGCTGCCTTGGCCCGACAGGGCTCGTTCCTCGGCTACCGAGTTACCGTCTGCGATGCCCGCCCGGTGTTCGCCACTCACGCCCGTTTTCCCACGGCCGACGAGGTGGTCGTCGACTGGCCCCACCGGTACCTCGCCGCCCAGGCCGAGGCTGGCGAAATCAACGAGAGCACGGTGATCTGTGTGCTCACCCATGATCCGAAGTTCGATGTCCCAGCTGCTCGAGCTGGCGCTGCGCCTGCCCTACGTCGGATATGTGGGTGCGATGGGGTCGCGCCGAACCCATGACGACCGGATGGCGCGACTGCTCGCCGCGGGGTTGACGGACATCGAGCTAAGGAAGTTGTCCAGCCCCATCGGACTGGACCTCGGCGCCCGTACACCCGAGGAGACGGCGGTCTCGATCGCGGCCGACATCATCGCCCGGCGTTGGGGCGGCGGCGGCCGTCGACTGGCCGAAATGGCGGGGAGAATCCACCATGAGGCGCAGGTGGAGGGCGAGTTAAAGGATCACTTAACTCGATATTGACGCGCTGCGCGGAGACGGACCACACTTGGCTCCCTTCCCTAGTGAGGTGCGTCACATGCAGGTGCCCGGGCCATTCGAATACGAACGCGCGACCAGCGTCGACCATGCGATCGGGTTACTCGATCGATTGGGAGAAGGCGCGCGGGTTGTGGCGGGCGGGCACAGCCTGCTGCCGATGATGAAGCTGCGCATCGCCAACCCCGAATACCTGATCGACATCAACGACCTGGGCCGAGCTCGGATATGTGATCACCGATCCGATCCTGGTTCGTTCGGCGCCATGACCCGGCACCGTGAGCTGCTGGAGTCGGAGTCCCTGGCCGCGGTGTGCCCGATCGTCGCCGATGCCGAACGGGTGATCGCCGATCCGGTGGTGCGTAACCGCGGCACGCTGGGCGGTTCGCTCTGCCAGGCGGATCCAGCCGAGGATCTGACGACCGTCTGCGAGGTGCTGGGTGCGGTGTGCCTGGTGCGGGGACCCTCGGGTGAGCGTGAGATCGCAATCGATGACTTCCACCTCGGCCCGTACGAGACTGCCGTGGCGCCCAACGAGATGCTGATCGAGGTCCGGATCCCGATTCGGCACAACACATCCAGTGCCTACGCGAAAGTTGAACGCGGGTAGGAGATTGGGCTGTCACGGCGGCCGGAGCGGCGATCACACTCGATGGCGACTCGATTGCCGCCGCGCGGGTGGGCCTGACCGCGGTCAATCCTGACCGTGCCGCCCTGGTTGAGCTTTCGGCGTCTTTGGCCGGCCAGCCGGCTAGCGAGGAGACATTCGCCGAGGCGGGCCGCCGGGCCAGCGAAGCCTGCGATCCGGCCACCGACGTCCGCGGCACCGCCGAGTACAAGCGGCACCTGGCCTCCGAACTCACCATCCGCACACTGCGCACCGCGACCGCGCGTGTGCGCGAACAAGGGAGCTAGTGGTGATCGCAAGCGCGGCGCAGCCGGGCGCAGCGGGTCGCCACCAGAGGAGCTAGTGGTGATCGCAAGCGCGGCACAGCCGGGCGCAGCGGGTCGCCACCGGAGAGGAGAAGCGCCATGCAGGTGAACATGACCGTCAACGGCGAACAGGTGAGCGCCGACGTCGAACCCCGCATGCTGCTGGTGCATTTCCTGCGTGATCAGTTGCGGCTCACCGGCACTCACTGGGGATGTGACACCAGCAACTGCGGAACATGCGTGGTTGAGGTCGACGGCGTGCCCGTGAAATCCTGCACCATTCTCGCGGTGATGGCATCAGGACATAGCGTGCGGACCGTGGAGGGGTTGGCGGTGAACGGCCAGCTCGACCCGGTGCAGGAAGGTTTCATGCGCTGCCATGGACTGCAATGCGGCTTCTGCACACCGGGAATGATGATCACCGCTCGTGCCCTGCTGGATCGCAATCCCGACCCGGACGAGGAGACGATCCGGGAGGCGATCTCCGGACAGATCTGCCGGTGCACCGGATACACCACGATCGTGCGCTCGATCCAGTGGGCGGCCAACAACCCAACACAGGCGGCAACTTCATGACCACCACAAAAGAGGGGGCAAACCGTCCGCCCTCACCGGAGGACACCGCAGACAACGATCAAAAGCCGTGCGGGCACGGCCGGATGCTGCGCAAAGAGGATCCCCGATTCATCCGGGGCCGCGGCAACTACGTCGACGACGTCGCACTACCGGGCATGCTGCACCTGGCGATCCTGCGCTCGCCGTATGCGCACGCCCGCATTGTCAGCGTCGATGTGACTGCGGCCCTTGCGCATCCGAAAGTCAAAGCGGTGGTGACCGGCGCCGATCTGGCTGAGAAGGGTCTGGCCTGGATGCCGACGTTGTCCAACGACGTGCAGGCCGTGCTGGCCACCGATAAGGTGCGCTTCCAGGGTCAAGAGGTGGCGTTCGTCGTTGCCGAAGACCGGTATTCAGCTCGCGACGCCCTCGAGTGATCGACGTGACTATGACCCCCTTGACCCGGTCGTGATGTCCGCACCGCGCTGGACCCATCGGCAGCGGTAATCCGCACGATCTCGAAGGCAAGACCGACAACCACTGCTTCGACTGGGAAACGGGTGACGCGGCGGCTACCGAAGCGGCATTCGCGAAGGCCGACGTGATCGTCACGCAGGAGATCGTCTACCCCCGAGTGCACCCGGCTCCGATGGAAACCTGCGGCGCGGTCGCCGATTTGGACCCGGTAAGCGGGAAGTTGACGTTGTGGTCCACCAGCCAGGCGCCGCACGCGCACCGCACCTTGTACGCGTTGGTCGCCGGGCTGCCGGAACACAAGATCCAGGTGATCTCACCGGACATCGGCGGCGGCTTCGGTAACAAGGTGCCGATCTATCCGGGCTATGTGTGCGCGATTGTCGGCTCGCTGGTGCTGGGCAAGCCCGTGAAATGGATGGAGGACCGCAGCGAGAACCTGACCTCGACGGGCTTCGCGCGCGACTACATCATGGTCGGTGAGATCGCCGCCACGAAAGAAGGCAAGATCCTGGCGATCCGCAGCAATGTGTTGGCCGACCACGGCGCGTTCAACGGCACCGCGGCACCGGTGAAATACCCTGCCGGCTTCTTTGGAGTGTTCACCGGCAGCTACGACATCGAAGCCGCCTACTGCCACATGACTGCGGTCTATACCAACAAGGCGCCCGGTGGGGTGGCCTATGCGTGCTCGTTCCGCATCACCGAGGCGGTGTACTTCGTCGAGCGGCTGGTGGACTGCCTGGCCTTTGACCTGAAGATGGACCCGGCCGAGCTTCGGCTGCGAAACCTGCTGCGGCCCGAGCAATTTCCCTACAAGAGCAAGACCGGCTGGCTCTACGACTCGGGCGACTACGAGACCACTATGCGGCTGGCCATGGACATGATCGGCTACGACGCGCTTCGAGCCGAGCAAAAGGAGAAGCGCGAGCGAGGCGAATTGATGGGCATCGGGATGTCCTTCTTCACTGAGGCCGTCGGCGCCGGCCCCCGCAAAGACATGGATATTCTCGGTCTCGGCATGGCCGACGGGTGCGAGTTGCGCGTGCACCCGACGGGTAAAGCCGTTGTGCGGCTTTCTGTTCAGACCCAGGGCCAGGGCCACGAAACGACGTTTGCGCAGATTGTCGCCGAGGAGCTTGGAATCCCGCCCGACGACATCGACGTTGTGCACGGCGACACCGACCAGACGCCCTTCGGACTGGGCACCTACGGCAGCAGGTCCACCCCCGTGTCGGGTGCGGCGGCGGCGCTGGTGGCGCGCAAGGTACGCGACAAAGCCAAGATCATCGCGTCGGGAATGCTCGAGGTCTCGGTCGCCGACTTGGATTGGGAGAAAGGCAAATTCCACGTCAAGGGTGACCCGTCGGCAGCGGTAACCATCCAAGACATCGCGATGCGCGCACATGGCGCCGGCGATCTGCCGGAAGGGCTCGAGGGTGGCCTGGACGCCCAGATCTGTTACAACCCGGAGAATCTGACCTACCCGTACGGCGCGTACTTCTGTGTGGTCGACGTTGATCCGGGCACCGCCGTGGTCAAGGTGCGGCGCTTCCTGGCCGTCGACGACTGCGGCACCCGCATCAACCCGATGATCATCGAGGGCCAGGTGCACGGTGGCATCGTCGACGGAATCGGGATGGCGTTGATGGAGATGATCGCCTTCGACGAAGAAGGCAATTGCCTGGGCGGGTCGCTGATGGATTACCTGATCCCGACCGCGCTGGAGGTGCCGCACCTGGAAACCGGGCACACCGTGACACCGTCGCCGCATCACCCGATCGGGGCGAAGGGCGTCGGTGAATCGGCCACCGTGGGATCGCCGCCCGCGGTAGTGAACGCGGTGGTGGATGCGTTGGCGCCGTTCGGCGTTCGCCACGCCGATATGCCGTTGACGCCGTCGCGGGTCTGGGAGGCCATGCAGGGCCGCGCCAGACCGCCGATCTAAAGAATGACGATGACTATCCGCGAACGAGCGCAGCAACTGTTGGCGGCACGAACACCGTTCGTGCACGCGACCGTGGTGCGGGCCCAGCAGCCCACCTCGGCGCACCCAGGAGATGAGGCGATCCTGTTGGCGGACGGCACCATCGAGGGCTTCGTCGGCGGCCAGTGCGCCCAGAATTCGGTGCGCAAGGCGGCGCTGGGGGTGCTGCAGGCAGGTGAAAGTGTGCTGCTGCGGGTGCTTCCGGACGGCGATGTCCACTTCCCCGAAGCTCCGGGCGCCTGTGTCGTGGTCAATCCCTGCCTGTCCGGGGGATCGTTGGAAATCTTCCTTACCCCGCAGCTGCCTGCCCCGCTGATCCGGATTCATGGGGCCACGCCGATTGCCGACGCGCTGATCCAGCTGTGCGGCGTACTGGGCTACGATGTCCAAGGCGAAGCCCGGGAGACTACTGATCTGACCGATACCTCCGCCGTGGTGATCGCCAGCCATGGCGGGCCGGAAGCCGAAATGATTCGCGCGGCGCTGGATAACGGTGTCGGGTACATCGGCTTGGTGGCCAGCAAGGTTCGCGGCGCTTCGATCCTCAACGAATTGGAACTCTCCGATGCTGAGCGCGCCCGGATACACACTCCCGTCGGGTTGCCCATCGGGGCCAAGACACCAGCGGAGATCGCCGTGTCCATCGCGGCTGAACTCATTGCCGCCATCCGTGGGGGCAGCCTAGTTCGGACCGCCGCACCGGTGGATGGTGGCCTGCGCGAGGCGGTCGATCCGGTGTGCGGCATGACGGTGCCGATCGGGCCCGCCACCGAGCACCTCGAGTTGAGCGGCGTCGACTACTGGTTCTGCTGTCCAGGATGCCGGACATCGTTCGCAGCCGGGAAAGCCGGCGTATGACGCAGAAGTGGATCACCGGCGTCGTGCTTGCGGCCGGTGCCTCGCGCAGGCTGGGCAGGCCCAAACAGGTTCTGCCTTACCGTGATACGACCCTACTCGGCGCGACCCTGGATCTCGCCCGTGGCGTGGGCTTCCACCAGCTGATCGTCACACTCGGCGGCGCCGCGCGGGAAGTGCGTGACGCGGTGCCGCTGGACGGAGTCGACGTGGTTGCTCGTCGAGCGATTTTGGCGCCGGGTGTTCGGCGTCGCTGCGGGTCGCCTTGCGGCAGGTGGACCCGCAAGCCGCCGGAATCGTGCTGATGCTTGGCGACCAGCCGCGGCTGGAACCGGCGACCGTGCGGCGGATAGTCACCGACGGACCGGCCACCGATATCACGGTGTGCCGCTACGCCGATGGTCTCGGGCACCCATTCTGGTTCAGTCGCAACATGTTCGACGAGCTTTCGCAACTCCGCGGCGACAAGGGCGTCTGGAAATTGCTGCAATCGGGGCGGCACCCCCGTGCGCGAAATCGCAGTAGACGGTCCTGCACCGCTCGACGTCGATACGTGGGACGACTACCGGCGGCTGATCGAGTCGGTGTCGTCATGATTTTTGCGAATCCCGAAGACGTGGTCCGCCGGTTCGACGCCCAAGACTATCTGCTCGACATCGGGACCGCGTCTGCAATCTATCTGGCGGTCACGCTCGGCAGGCCGCTCCTACTCGAGGGTGAGCCCGGTGTCGGCAAGACCACTGCTGCGAAAACCCTTGCGGCGGTGCTGGAAACCGCGCTGGTCCGGCTGCAGTGCTACGAGGGGCTGACTGCGAACGAGGCGCTCTACGACTGGAATTATCAGCGCCAGCTGCTGTCCATTCGGTTGGCCGAGGCCCGGGGCGGCGGCATCGAAGAAGCCGATCTGTACACCGAGACATACTTGGTGGATCGCCCCATCCTGCGGTGTGTACGGCATCGCGGTCCGAGGCCGCCGGTGCTGCTGATCGACGAAATCGACCGGGCGGATGACGAATTCGAGGCGCTGCTGCTGGAGTTTCTCGGTGAGGCCGCGGTCACCGTCCCGGAACTGGGCACCTTCGTCGCCGAGCGTGCGCCGATCGCGGTGCTCACCTCCAACCGCAGCCGCGACCTACACGACGCGCTGCGGCGGCGCTGCCTATACCACTGGATCGACTACCCCGAGCCGTCCCGGGCGGCGGCGATTGTCCGCCGGACGGTCCCGGGGGCGACGACACCGCTGATCGAACATGCCACTCAATTCGTAAGCGGCGCACGCGATCTCGACCTGGACAAGCCACCGGGCGTGGCCGAGACCATCGACTGGGTCGCGGCCCTCGTGTCGCTGCACGTTGCAGATATCGCCCCCGCCGAGTCGGTCGATTCGGCGCTGGCCAGCCTGGGGGCACTGGCGAAGACGCCCGACGACCGGATCCTGATTCGCGACGCGTACAACGCCTTTACCGAGTACAGCCCCATATGAGAGGACACACAGTATGAAGATCGCCAACCAGTTCACGGTCAGCGCGCCGATCGAGCAGGCCTGGGATGTGCTGTGCGACCTGGAACAGGTGATCCCGCTGATGCCGGGGGCGCAGCTTGTCGGCCACGAAGGCGACGAGTACCTCGGCAAGGTCAAAGTCAAGGTCGGGCCCGTCACCAGCGAGTTCAGCGGCAAGGTGCGTTTCGTTGAGCAAGACCGCGAGCAGCGCCGCGCCGTCATCGACGGCAAGGGCAAAGAGTCGCGTGGTACCGGCAACGCGGCCGCGACGGTCACCGCTCAACTGCAGGAGGCCGGGGATCGCACTAGCGTTACCGTCGACACCGATCTGAAGATCGTCGGAAAGCTGGCCCAGTTCGGCAGCGGAATGCTGCAGCAGGTGTCAGAGAAGCTGCTGGGCCAATTCGTGGAATCCCTGGAAGCCAAGCTCGCCGCCGAGAGTGCCGGCAGCACAGCCACTCCGGCCAATACGGCAGAGGCAGTCAGTGCGCAGGAGCAGACTCCGGCGTCGCCGCTAAATCCAGTCCCGGGCACTGGCCAAGCCCCCGCGGCCGAGCCCGAGCCCATCGATCTGCTCGAGCTTGCTGGTGGTGACCAACTCAGAAAGTACGGCGCGGCGGCCGTGGCAGTGGTCGCGGTGCTGGCGCTGATCTGGTTGATCCGACGCAGGAGTTAGGGGCTCGTGACCATCCCGTTGCTGCTGCGTGGCGTCGATCTGGCGGCGTTCGCAGCGGCCCTGGCGGCACGCCTGCGCAGCGCAGGGGTCTCGGTGTCCGCCAGCGGACAGGGCGGTTTTGTGCAGGCCCTCCGGCATCTGGCACCGCAAACTTCCGTGGCGCTCTACTGGGCCGCCAGGCTCACCCTGGTCAACCGGATGGAAGATCTCGGTGCCTTCGACGCAGTCATGCGGGAGGTCTTCGGGAGTGTCCAATCCGGCGACACACGAAGCCCGGAGTCAGTCCTGCCGATCGCCGGCCCCAAGACGCCGGCGGCGACCACAGCCGGAATCCTGCAGCCCGCGGCGAGCCAATCGTCCAACGCGCGCGCCGAAAGACTGCCGTGGGCCACCCGGACCGTGCCCGATCGGGACGGCGCAGCCGACGCGGGCATCCTCGTGCCCGACCTACTGCCCAGCCGCATCGCCGCGCTGGCCGACGACCCGTTCGACCAATTCGACCCCAAAGATCTGCGTCTTCTCGGTTCGTGGCTGGAGGCTTCGGTGCAGCGTTGGCCGCAGCGCCGCAGCCTGCGATTCGAATCCAGCCCGCACGGCAAGAGGATCGACCTGCGCGCGACGATGAACGCATCACGCAGGACCGGCTGGGAAGCGGTGACGCTGGCGCGAACGCGGCCGAGGCGCCGGCCTCGGCGCGTCGTGCTGGTCTGCGACGTCAGCCGCTCGATGCAGCCGTACGCCGCGATCTATCTGCATCTGATGCGGGCGACGGTGCTGCGACGGGCCGGTATTCGTCCCGAGGTGTTCGCGTTCTCGACGTCGCTGACCCGGCTCACCCCGGTGCTGTCCCACCGCTCGGCCGAGGTGGCGCTGGAACGGGCCAACGAGAAGGTCACCGACCGCTACGGCGGCACATTCATCGGTCGCAGCATCGCCGCCTTGCTGGTCCCGCCCCACGGCAGCGTGCTGCGCGGCGCGGTGGTGATCATCGCATCCGACGGTTGGGACAGCGATCCGCCCCACGTGCTCGAGCATGCGATGGCCAGGGTGCGGCGGCGCGCCGAGTTACTCGTCTGGCTCAACCCGCGTGCGGCGCACGATGAATTCCAGCCACTTGCCGGTTCGATGGCGGCGGCCCTGCCCTATTGCGATCTGTTCCTGCCGGCACACTCGCTGACCGGCCTGCGGCAGCTGTTTGCGGCCCTGGCTAGTCGGGCATCGCGGCGATGAGCTGCTCGGCGGTCAGCGGCAGGGAGCGAACCCGGACGCCGAACGCGTCGCAAACCGCGTTTTCGATCGCGGCAGCCGTCGGGCCTTGGGCGCACTCTCCGACTCCTAGTGGTGGATTACCTTTTGCAGCAACGAATTCGACATCAATCGCAGGAACTTCGGAGAACCGCAGGATCGGGTACGTCTCCCAGGTGTCGCTGGTGACGTTCAATCGGTCGAAGCGCACCCGCTCCTTGAGCGTCCAACTGGTGGCCTGGGACCGACGTGCGCGGCGTCGCTGTGCACGAGGCGGCACGGATCCTCAGCGCGGCGGCGGTCGACGAGATCCTGGTGTCGGCCACGACGCGCGCACTGGCGGGCAACGCGGGCGTGTTCCGGCCCCGCGGCACTCACATTCGCAAGGGCCTGCCTGGCGAATGGGAGCTCTTCGCATACTCCGAGGAAGAGGAGCCCAAAGCGGACTGAAGCATTGACGACGGGGCGCCGCCATCCCACCCAAATAGCTAATGGCGGTGCCGGCCGGCAGGCTGTTCGGCAAGCACGGCGCAACCGGCCGTCCGGGTTGATAGAGAGATGAACGCGTCCGTGGGTAGCGGAGGTGATGTGCTCATTGGGTGGCCAGGCGGGATCGGATGCCGTTCACCTCCTGGGTCTGCGGACGGCGTACGGATCCGCTCTACGCATGCCGATGTCGCCGGTTCGCCTGCACGGCAAGGTTTTTACGGTCGTTGAAATTAACGCGAGTAGAGTAGCTGCGATGGCCATCGCCTCGTCGAATGAGCGGATGATTGCCGGGCTCGCCGCCGCGTCCGTCTCACTCGGGGTAGCTCAGCTGGCCGGCATCCCGTTCGGTGCGCGGGCCGATGCGCGCACTGCGGTCGCTTCATCGGTCGTCGACCTGACACCTGGGCCCATCAAAGAGTGGGCAATTCAGACCCTCGGCTCGCTGGACAAACTGTTCCTGGCCGTGGTCGTGGTCGTGGTGATCGCGACGCTCGCTGCAATCGCCGGGAGTCTCGAAACCCAGCGCCGCCCCGCCGGCAGCGCTGTGATCGTCGGGGCCGGCCTCCTCGGATGCGTCGCGGTGCTGTCGCGGCAGGGTGCGACAGCACTCGACACGATCCCCACCCTCCTGGGCGCCGCCTGCGGTGTGGCCGCTCTGCGCTGGCTCACCCATCGCTTCTGGCCCGGCTTGGAAGAAGTCACGGAAGACAACACTGGGTACGACGAACCGAACACCGGCAGACGCGGGTTGATCATGGCCGGATTGCTCGGATTCGGAGTAGTCAGCGGCGTGGTTGGTGCCGTCATCGCACGGCGGGTACATTCGGTCGCCGGTGACCGCAGCAGCGTCGCACTTCCCCGACCGCGGATACCGGCGCCGCCAATACCCGCCGAGGTGCAACCGAACGGCGTTGGACTACCGAGCTTCGTCACCGCCAGCACCGACTTCTACCGTATTGACACCGCACTCACAGTGCCCCAACTCAGCCACACCGACTGGCGGCTGCGCATCCACGGCATGGTGGACCGCGAAGTCACCTACAGCTTCCAGGAGCTCGCCGGCTTCGACGTCGTCGAAATGGTGATGACGTTGACTTGCGTGTCGAATCCCATTGGGGGAAAGCTGATTTCGACGGGTGTGTGGACAGGCTACCGGGTCGCTGATCTGCTGGCGGCGGCCGGTGTGCACCCCGACGCCGATATGGTGCTGTCGACATCGATCGACGGCTTCACCGCCGGCACGCCGGTGGAGGCACTCACCGACACCCGTGGCGCGCTCCTGGCGGTGGGCCTCAACGGTCAGCCGCTGCCGATCGAGCACGGCTACCCGGCGCGGCTGGTAGTTCCCGGGCTCTACGGGTATGTGTCAGCCACCAAGTGGGTCGTCGACATGGAACTGACGCGATTCGACAGAGCGGAGGCGTACTGGACGCGGATGGGTTGGGCACCGCGAGCACCCGTCAAGACCGAGTCGCGCATCGACGTGCCGAAAGGAGGTCAGAAATTGCCGATGCGTCCCGCGGTCTTCGGCGGTGTCGCGTGGGCGCAGAATCGTGGCGTGCGGCTCGTGGAGGTTCGCATCGACGATGGAGTGTGGCAGCCAGCCGAACTGGGCGCGAGCTATTCCAACGCGACGTGGCGGTTGTGGAGCTTTCCATGGCAAGCGAAAAGCCCTGGGAAACATACGATTACGGTCCGCGCTACCGACAACACCGGTGCCACCCAAACCGCAGATCAGGTTGATACCGTCCCCGACGGCGCCACCGGCTGGCACACGGTCGAATTCACCGTGGCGCAGACATGAAGCACTATTTCGACGAGAATTTCCGCCAACTGACAACGGCGACGACGACGCCGATCACCGCCGTGATGGGACCGATGATGGACCAGGTGGTGGTGTTGCTCATCGGGCTACCGCCAAGCACTCCGAATCCCTGCAGCGCCCAGATCAAGCCGAACAGTGCCACGAGCAGCCCGACCGCGAACGTGACGACGAAGGTCTTTTTCATATAGGGATCCTAGTGGTCGACGCCTTCGTGGCCGGAGCGGACCAACGCGTTGCGGGGACGCAGGAAGCCTGGCTGCTGGAACTTTCGGACTGCCCGCAGTGTCCCGGAAGGGATCACGCGCCGGAAGAAGACGCTGGCGTCGAAAGCGGCGCGTACCTCCTTAACGTAGGACTTGGGGATACCGAATCGGATCAGACCCTGGCTGACGTCGACGAGGTCGGCCCGCCGAAAGGCCTCCACCAGCAGTGCGTGTGGCCGGATCGGTCCGTATCTGGAAAGCCGGTGATGTTGGGCAACGATGAGCGCCAGCTCGTCGGACCAATTCTCCCGACCGGTGTCTTGCAGCCATGCGTCCTGCGCCTTGATCGAGGGCACCAAATAGTCGAGGGTGTCGAATGCCGCCAGATCATGAAACGCCGCGGCGATCGCGAGCTTGTCGTCGCAGTCGGGTCCCAGCGGAACGAGCGCACGGGCGAAGTTGACGACTCGGTACACGTGCGCTTTGTAGGCGGCGAAGCCCGCTTCGTCGCCGTGGGCACGCGGGCGGTGAGACTCGAGGATCTCATCTGCCAGAGGCAAGCTGCGCAGGATATCCGGCGTGGTCACGACACGAGCGTACGTCGCGCGCCCGCTTCGCATTTCGCAGAGCGGTCGGCGTCAAGCGTCTAAGCGGCTGAACTCATCGTCTCGGTACAGCTGTGCGCACTCGGCCCGTCTGACCTTGCCGCTCGTGGTAATCGGAATAGAACCAGGAGGAACCAAAACGAGGTCCGCCACGCTCAGGCCATGCGAGTTCGATATCGCCGAGGTGACTTCGCGCTTGACGACACCCAGCTTGTCCATCGCATTCTCGGCATCCTCTTCGGAGGCGGCCAACATTTTGAGCTCGATGATGGCCACCAGCTGCTCGATTTCATCATTGGGAACCGCGATCGCCACACAGCGACCTCGGGTGATCTCCTGGATCGTTGCCTCGATGTCATCGGGAGAGTGGTTGCGCCCGTAGACGATCAACAAATCTTTGATGCGTCCGATGATGAACAACTCACCCTCAGAGTTGAAGCCCAAATCTCCGGTTCGCAGCCAAGGCCCTTCGGGTGTGCCGGCCGACGGCGCGACGAGTGTTCCTCCGAAGGTGCACTGGGTCTCAGCCGGCCTGTTCCAATAGCCTTCGGAGACGTTGTCGCCGCACACCCAGATCTCACCGACCGTTCCCTCTTCGCACTCGGTCCGGGTGTCAGGATCGACGATCCGCACAGCGGGTGATGGACACATGGAGTAACTGACCAGTGGTGTGCCCTCCGTATCCGGGCACCGCTTGGCATGGCCGGCGGAAAGTTCGTCGGAATCGAAGTGGACGATTTCGGGGGACCTACCGGCACTACTGGCCGCCACGAACACCGTTGCTTCTGCCAACCCGTATGAGGGACGTAACGCCTTGGCGTGCAGGTTGAAAGGGGCAAACCGGTCAGCGAATCGTCGCAGCGTCGCCTCGTGTACCCGTTCGCTGCCGCTGATGATGCTGTGCACGCCACCGAGATCAAGCCCGGCCATATCGTCGTCCGATGTTTTGCGGGCCGCCAATTCGTAGGCGAAGTTCGGGGCCGCGGAAAATACGTGAGAATTGCTCGCCATCAACTGCGTCCACCGCGCCGGCCGCTGCAGGAACGCCATCGGGCTCGTGAGCACCGTTCGAAATCCCCCGAGGATCGGTGCACATACCCCCAGAAACAAACCCATGTCGTGATAAAAAGGCAGCCACGACACGATAGTTAACCCGGACGGCGCCACGCCTCCGCGGTCCGCGAAGTAGCCGGACATCAGTTGCTTGAAATTAGCCAGCAGGTTCTGATGGGACATCATGACCCCGGCCGGCTCACGGGTCGACCCCGACGTGTATTGCAAATACGCAGTAGCGGGATAGCTCTCGTCGCCAGCAGCAAATCCCGCGGAAGAGTTGAGATCTAGCAGATCAACTTCGATGATTGCCGGGACGGGCTCGCCGGGCCGCGCCGTAACTTGGTGAACGACAACGCCTATGACAGAAGATGTCGTGAGAATGACAGTCGGCGACGCGTCGCGCAGCACCGAATCGACACGTTCGTCCGTGGCGCCGCCCACCGGTACCAAGAGCGGAACCGCGATGAGCCCGGCCTGCATCGCGCCCAGAAACCCAACGATGTAGTCGACTCCCTGCGGCGCCAATATCACGGCACGGTCGCCGGCTGATGCCTGAAGTCTGAGTTCGCGCGCCACACTCAGCACTCGGCGATACAACTGCAACCACGTCAGGGTTTCGGTAACTCCGGACCAATCCTGCTCGTAATCAATGAAAGTGAACGCCGTGCCGTCGGGCTGCAGATTGACACACTGGCGCAACATGGCAGGAAGCGACTGCTCGATCAAAGCAATGCACCATCTTTCGAATCTTGGGATTTAGTGACTAGCGGTGGGGGCGCGTTGCTGGTGAGCGGCGCGCAGGATCGAGTCCGCAATCAGGAATGCGGGTTTCTGGCGGTCGGCTACCTCGATGGGCAGGTTGGCCGCGCAGCGCAGCACCATTAAGGCGAGCGCGCTGTTGGTCGCATACGGGACGATCAGCAAGTTGGCCCAAGCGTCGCCGCCAGTGAAGGTCATCACATGTTGGCGTTTGCGTTCCCATCCTGGCCAGTTGAGCTCAGGTGGTCGCTGTAATGATGGCCAGTTGACGTTGATAGAGCTGATAGGTCCGAGCAAAGGAGTCAGCGCCGCGACAACGCCGGGCAATTCGTTTGTGATGCGGTCTGCGCGCGGCCACCATGCGCCGTCGATGCCGCGGCCGAGCTCGTGAGCCACAGACAGCCGTACGGGATTGACTCGGCGCCGAAACGCGATTGGATATGTCATTGGAGGTGCCACTGTCGGCACCCGACGATCACTTGACGGGTCCGGAATTAGCGGAAGCCGAGCGTGTAATACCTGCTAACAGCGCCGCGGCAAGGGCTACACAATCCACCGGCGGGGTCCTTCATGTTCAGAATCATCGGCCCAGCGGACGCGGGGCGGATGGAGGAATCACATTGCCCATGGGTTTTAGTCCGCGAGAAGCGCGGTGCACCACCGCTGACAACGAAACGGCTCACCGTCGACGCTACACCACGGCCGCAACCCGCTGGTGGTCTTCGAGATTCTGACTAATTTTTGACGTATCTGCGCACGACGTCGTCTTCCCCGAACGTACCCGTGTATTGCAGCCCTTCGGCATCGCGGCTGAAAAATGTCCACTGCCGCGGAGTCTTCTGCGGCCCGCCGATCATTTTGACCGTGCAGCGCGCGCCGCTGGGCTCATTCGTGCCGATGATGTCACCGACCTTGATCTGCGATGGATGAATCTCGGGTGCGTCCCACCAGTCCTGTACGGCCATGTCCACCCATCCTTAAGAGTTGCCACTACGGTACGCGCGATTCGTGTCCCAGACTCACGGATAAACATTTGCGCCCCTGACAACTGCGCGCTCCGCATGAAAATGGTCCCCGGAGAAGTCTCCGGGGACCATTTCCGCTTACCGACCACGGCTTAAAGACCTTCGATGAGGTTCACGTGGCGGCGCGGGGTATTGCCGATGCGCTGGTGGCTCATCTCAAACCGGGCGAGCCAGAGCAATTGATGGATCTGCTGACCCGCTTCACCTATCCCGACCTGTAGCCGTCGGCGGGTAGGTTCGCGGTAGCTCCAGGACCGGCGACCATGAGGAGACGAGAGTGTGCGCTTAGCCGCGATGGGCCGAAAGCAGCCAAGCGCTCAGGGACTTTCGGCCGCTGCCTTCGTCGCGGACCTCTGCGTCGGTGAAGCCCCCGAAAGCGGCCATGAACTCGTCGGGAACGTTGGCGTGAATGCGTGCTGGCTGGATCTCGTCGACCACCCAGTATTCTGCGACCGCGTCGCGCAGTTCGTCCTTGGTGACTGGATTGACCGGGCTGTCGGCCGGCATGCTGTCGCGATCGAAGGTCAGTACGAAGTAGGACGCTCCTGGCGCGGCCGCGCGAACGATTGACTGCTGGTAACCGTCGCGCAGCTCGACCGGCATCGAGTGAAAAAGGGTGCTGTCGACGATGGTGCCGAAGACGCCGTCGTAGCCAGTGAAAGCACTGATGTCTGCGACCTCGAAAGTGGCATTGGTTAGGCCGCGTTTCGCGGATTGAGCACGCGCCAGCGCAATGGCAGTCGCCGATTGGTCCAGGCCGACCGTGGTGAATCCCCGCTCGGCGAGGTACAGCGACACCGCTGCTTCACCGCAGCCTGCATCGAGCACGTGGCCGTGGAACTTCCCAGCGTCGATGAGGGCTGCGATGTCGGGTTGCGGTTCGCCGATGCTCCACGGAGGGCGGTTGCCCGCGCCCATCTCGGAGTCTTCGCCACGGTAGGCACTTTCGAAACTGTCACTGCTCAAACGAGTCATATCACCTTGTATAACAACCAGGTTGATATATGTCAACCAGGTTGATATGGCGTCCGCGATGTAGACGCCGGCACGCGTCGAAGTGCCGAGGCCGGCGAAAGCTGTTGCGCGCACTTAGAACCTTGACACCGCTCCGCGCGGCGAACCGGGGCATCCGCTGTATGAACACGCCCGCAACGCGGTAGCCGGGCTGATCACCCCGACTATTACGTCTGGTACGTGGCCCGCCAAACCGAAGCCGCATGCAGTGAAGCGTTTCGCAACCTTTCACGCTGGACCGACTCAATGTTCGACTTTCCGGCAGTACCTGGCGCACGCAAGACGCTCGGGGTGTACGAACTGCCCGACGATCTGCGCATTTGCGACCTTGATGACCCACACCGCCTAGTCGAGCTAGGACTACGACCGACGCAGATCGTGACCCGCAACCTTGCCGTCACTTCAGAGTGGGCGCACCGCATCTGGTCTCAGCGTTCTCCTGCCATCGGTGACCGAAAATGGCAGGCGGTGCAGTGGTGGTCCTTCCATCGGCCAAACTGGACAGTTATCGCCAGTTGGGAACGGCCCAAGCTCGTCGAACTCGAGCATCTGAAGCTTAACCACCCAGCTGTTGTCGCGTCCGCTAAGAGCCTCAACCGCCCTCTATAGACGGTTCTGGCATCCGAAGCGGCTCGGCGGCGTGTCCGGAGTCACGACGCCCGCCGCTCCCGGAATCGCGACGGACTGGGCGCTCTACCGGAGGCAACTCAGCGGACATCGTGGCCGCCAGGCCGTTCGACCTGCACCATTTCGGCCTATCTGCCGTAAGATCCCACGTTGTGGCGAGCCAGTCGTGGCCCATTGTCCGACGGGACACCGAATTCGCTGCCATTCGTTCAGCTCTCGTCGGAGAGCAGGGCGTGTGCGGCATCGTGGTCATCGGGCCCGCCGGAGTGGGTAAGACCACGCTGGCCCGGTCGGTCACACAGTCGCTGCCCGCGCGGGTGCGCTGGGTGGCCGGGACCGAATCGGCGCGTTCGCTCCCACTGGGCGTGTTCGCCCATCTGGTGGGCCAGGGTACCGCCCGCGACCCGATCGCATTCATGGCGGCAGCGCGCGAAACGCTTTGCAGCGGCGAGAATTCGATGCTCGGCGTTGATGATGCGCACCTGCTTGACCACCTGTCGGCGACGTTGCTGCACCAGTTGGCGCTGGAAGGGTCGGCGCGCATCGTGGCGACAATACGCAGCGGCGAGGAGGTTCCGGACGCGATCACGTCGCTGTGGAAGGACGGCTACCTCGAGCGGCTGCAGCTGAGCCCGTTCAACCAGGCGGAGTGCGTGGGCCTGATCGAACAGGTGCTGGGAGGGCGGCTGGAGGGAATGTCCGCTGACCTGATGTGGGAGGCCTCCGGTGGTAACGCATTGTTTGTGCGTCACCTGGTGGAGGGCGCCCTCGAGGCGGGCACGCTTCGCCAGGTACGTGGGGTGTGGCAGTTGCGCGGCGGCACGGCGGTGACCTCTGAGCTCGCCTCGCTGCTCGATGACCGCATCGAGCGGCTGCCCGAGGATGAAGCACATGTGCTGCGACTGTTGGCCTTCGCCGAACCGCTGGCACTGGACACGCTGTCGGAACTGGCGGGCGCTGACATCGTCGAGAGTGCCGAACACCGCGGGTTGATCCGGGTCGTGGAGGACAGCGAAGATCTTGATGTCCGTTTCACCCACCCCCTGTATGGCGAGGTGATCCGCCACGGGCTCGGCCGAGCCGGCACCCGGCGGTTGAAGGGCGAGCTTGTCCGGGCAATGGAAAAACGCACGATTCAGACGCCCGCCGAGCGCATCCGGCTGGCGGAACTGGCGCTGGACAGCGACGTTGCCGCGGAACCCAGTCTGTTCGTGGCAGCCGCGCAGGATGCAATCGCGCTGACCGACATCACGGTGGGCGAACGTTTGGCCCGGGCCGCTGTCAGCCGCGACAACTCTCTGGCGGCCAGCGAACTTCTGGCTCGATCGCTGTTGTGGCAGGGCAAGGCCGCCGAGGCGGAACGCATCCTCGGTTCGTTTGACCCAGCGGGGATGAACGAGCTCGACCTCGTGCGCTGGGGCACGACGCGTGCCGCGAACCTGCAGTGGTCGGCGGGCGACGCCGAACGCGCTGACGAGGTGCTGCAGATGGTGCGGAGCCGCATCACCCGTCCCGCGCTGTGCCTGATCGTCGACGGCATGGCGTCGGCGTCACTGGTGTTCGAAAACCGCATTGATGCGGCGATCGCCCTGTCCGAGGCGGTGCTGGCTGACCCGGCGGCAAAACCACTCGCGGTCGAGTGGGCGGTGTTCGCGGGCGCCCTGGCCGCGGCGCTGACCGGCCGCACCGGCAAGGTGACCGAGATCATCGCGCGCGGTCAACAGGTCGAGGACGAGGTGGACGGCTTTTTGCGGTGTCTGATCGCCTATGGCGAAATCCGCGCCCTCGTGCTCGTCGGCGAGTTCGATACCGCCGAGGAGCGTTCCGCCGACATTGTGCGGATCACCTCACCGGGTCAGTATCTGGCGTGGGGAATGGCCAACGTGTTGGTGAGTACCGTGGAAGCCGCCCGGGGACAGTTCCGCGCTGTGATGGGCCGGATGGAAGAAACGGTCGCCGCTTTGACCGCCGAAAAAGCGGCCGCCTCCTGGAGCTTCCCAGCGCGGCTGCTGTTGGCCCAATCCTATTGCGCGCTAGGGGAACTCGAGGCAGGATGCAAGATCGTCGCGGAGTTGCGTGGCCGCGTGGGACGGCACGTGGCGGTGTTCGAGCCTCAATTGCGGATCGCCGAGGCGTGGCTGGCGGCCGCGGGGGGTCAGGTGAGCGGCGCTATCTCCGCGGCGCTTGAGGCCGCGGACGCGGCCGCGAGTTCGAGTCAGCAGGCCGTGGAGCTGATGGCTCTGCACGCTGCAGCGCGCTTCGGGGACCGTTCCTCGCTGCAGCGGCTGGTCGATGTTGCTAAAGGCATCGACGGGCCCCTAGCGGCGGCCGACGTCGACCACGCGGCCGGACTGCTCAACGACGATGCTGATGCGGTGTTTTCCGCCGCCCGGCAGTTCGAACACGCCGGCGCGTTGCTATCGGCCGCTGACGCCGCGGCCCAGGCGGCGGCCCTGTTCGACGCGGCCGGTGATCGGCGCAATGCGGTCGATGCGGCCGCCACCGCGGACCGTCTGTCGGCGGCGTGTGGTGGCATCCAGACGCCTGCGTTGTTGGTGGCCTCGAATCCGCTGCCGCTGAGTGTGCGTGAACGCGAAATCGCCCACCTGGTAGCCCAAGGCCTGAGCAACCGCGAGATCGCCGAACGCCTAGTGGTGTCGACACGCACCGTCGAGAGCCACATCTACAAGGCCTGCATCAAGGTCGACGTCTCCGACCGGGAAGGACTGGCGATACTAATCCGCCGCGGCGGCGGTCCGCCCAAGCGGATTCACTAATCGGTTTCCCCCGGCAATCGGTGCAGACCACGTAGCCGAGGTCGGTGTAGGCGGCCGCCGAACGTCAGCTTTTCGGAGGCTTGACGTTTCTTCGCCGCTTTCAACTCGACCAACAGCGGGTCGGGGATCGGCAGCGGGCCAACCCCCGCCATGCCTAAATGCTAAAGTCCCGTCCCCACCACCGCCCGGTCGCGGAATTGGAGTAGTGCGTTACTCATGTGCCCCGCAGACCGCCCGTAGCACACTGACTCCGTAACCAGACGGACGCGGCAGGAGACGCGCATGGCCATCGGTGCAGTCCTGGGCCAGGCAGCGCGTTGGGCTGTGCCGGTGACGGCCGGGAAAGCGCTGATCGCCTCGACCCCCATCGCCGTGTCCTGCCAGCAGGAGACCCTGGTGTCGCCTACCGGCACGCCACCCGCGGTGCCGTTCCAGCACGACTCGCCAACCTCGGTCGAGCCCGGTCTCGCACCGTCGCCGCCGACGGGCCAGGCCCGCATCACCAGCAGTCCTGATCATCACGGCGTGTTCTGAGGAGTACATGTGGCACAGAGCGGTGTATCAACCACCTCGACGCCCTTGCCGGCGCTCGACCAGCCGGCGACCTATCCACTGGCCCATCAACTGACGCCGGGCTGCGATCTGGTGATGAAAGGCGGGATCACCAGCGGCGTGATTTACCCGCGCGCCGTCTGCCAGCTGGCGGTGACGCGCAGGCTGTACCAGGTGGGCGGCACGTCAGCCGGAGCAATAGCGGCCGCCGCGGCTGCCGCAGCCGAGTACGCCCGCGACGCGGGCGCCGGACCTGGCGGCAGTCCTGACGTGGGTTATCCACGACTCGCTAAGCTTCCGCACACTCTTGCCCACCAAACCGGCGGGCACACCCAGTTGTTTCACCTGTTTCAGCCGCAACGCTGCACCGCCGCGCTGTACCGATTGGCATCGGTGTGGATCGGCCGAGGCGGCACCCCGAGCAAGCTGTCTCGGTCGATCATCCCCGCGCTGCGGGCCGTGCGGCCGAAACCAGCACTGGTGCTGGGCCTGCTCGCGATGTGTCTCGCGATGGGTTTGGTGTTGGCGTGTAAGTTCAGCAACTGCATCGGCTTCACCTTTGCGGTCCTGCTGACAGTCGTAGGGTTGGTCTCAGGGGCGGTGGTTGCGGTCGCGTGGAGCCTCTACTTCCGCGTGCTCAACGATCTCTTCGATAACCACTTCGGGCTCTGTTCGGGAATGCGCACCCCGGGCAGCGACCGGCAGGCTCTGACCGAGTGGCTGACGACGGAATTCAACCAGATCGCGAACCAATCCTCCGGTGGCCCACTGACGTTCGGGGATCTCGAAAGCCGAGACATCACGTTGAAGATGCTGACGACCGACCTGAGTTTAGGCACCCAGAACCAACTCCCCTTCTCCAGCAGCATCTGGGCATTCTGCCCCACCGAGTTCGAAGATCTGTTCCCCGGCACCGTCGTGCGGTGGCTCACAGACCACTCCCCCGATCCGGCCGGTAGCCCCGAGCTCGAGCAACTCCGTGCCGCGGGCCTGTGGCCCCTCCCCGCCGCCGAGCACCTGCCCGTCATCGTCGGGGTGCGCATGAGCCTCAGTTTCCCAGGGCTGCTCAGTACAGTGCCGTTGCACGCGATCGACTACACCCGCCCGGCCGACCCTGAGACAGGTCTGCATCCCATTGTCTGCCATCGCTTCTCTGACGGAGGGATCACCAGTAACTTCCCGCTGCACTTCTTTGATGCGGCGGTCCCGCGGCGGCCTACCTTCGGCATCGACCTCGTCAAGGTGGACCACCTCTCGCCCGATCCCGTGTCGATGTCCGCCAGGAAGAATGACGGCATCCTGTCGCGGCCCGTCGAAATCACGACGGTGGGCAAATTCGTCCACGCACTGTTGAATACGATGCAGAACTGGGCAGATTCCATGCAGGCGCTGGTCCCCGGATACCGGGACCGGATCGTCGCTGTGGAGCACACCAAGGTCGAGGGTGGCATGAATCTGGACATGCCTCCCGAAATCGTCAGCGATCTGGCTCAACGGGGCCAGGACGCTGGACTGAAAACGGGCACTTTCAATTTCACCAAACACCGCTGGGTCAGGTTCCGGTCTCTGCTGCAGACACTCGAGGACCTCATCGAGCGGGCCAGGACTCCCCTACAGGGACCCGGCCCCGACGGGGCCCCGTCCTACGATCAGATGATCAACGGCACTCCGCCCTCAGACAGCAGCGGCTGGGACGATCAGACCCGCGCCGCCTTCACTGACGTCAAAGCCGCGGTCGTCGCGCTCGGCGACACCTACGCCCAGGTCAACGGCGTCATCTCCCACGACGCGCCGAAACCGGAGCCCCGACTGCAGGTCCGGCCCAGGCCGCTGACCTAGCGGCGCCTCGATCACTCAGACGCCACGACGGGAGGCGGCGTGCTCAGCCGGAAATCCCCCGGCGGGGGCGATGTGCGATCGCGTGATCAGCGGCGACGAGTTCGAGCCGGCGGTGCGGCCCGACGGGTAGCACGTGCCGGTCCTCGACGACACCTGGACCACCGGGTGCACCGCGCAGTCGGCGACAGCGAAGCGCGACTGGTTTCGACCTCCGTCGCACCCGAACGAGTGGGCTGACGGCGCCCGCACCCCCTCGACATCAGAGTGCCTCGCCACCAATGGGGTCCTCAGTGGTCGTTATTTTCCTTAAGGCCAACTGGTTACGTCAACGGATAAGCGATCGCCAATGGCATAAGCTGTGGGCCAGTCGTCCGCGCGTATCGCTCGTGCGAGGTCTTCAACCAATGGGCTCTGGGCGCCCAACTCCGCCAACCACGTCGATACCGTGGTCACAATCTCATGGCACGGCACGTAGACTGTGCGCCCTTCGTGCAGGCGATCTGTGATCCGATAAGTCATCGAGGGATGCGATCGGGAACGGCCGCCCAGTCGGAATGTTCTTGTACCGAAAATCGCGGCGCCAACAGCTGCGCGTAGCGGGGAGGTGACCGATTTCTGCCGGTTGGTGCTCATGAAGGGCTCCGTCGCGTGGTTGCGGCCGCGGGTTGACCGCTTGTTTTGCGATCGTTTCGTGAAGCACGCCCGCGGAAATCAGTAGTGCGCTACGGCGTTTTTGGCCGCCCTAGATACCGTGACGCACATCCGGCTCACCACCATCGACAAACGCGACTGCCGGCCGATCCTTGGGCGGCCAGCGCGGCGACTACGCGACCGACAACGTACCGACTCAGGAGCATTCCGAGATGGCCAACGCCGCCCACCATTACGGTCTCTACCTCGGGGTGTGGCGGCACCGATCGCAGGCCAGGCACGATCATGTCGACTTTCGCGGTAATGCCAGCCACCGCACGTCCTCCGGTACCGGTGCGGAAGCGACTCGCCGCAACAGCGGCGAATCTCCCGGCAGCGCTCGGGTTATCGCGCCGAAAGTAACGCAGGCGAGCTAATCGCTGGCGTTCATCAGCGCTTGTGACATAGCTCACACCTTCGCCATCCCGTGCATGAGTAGGTCACGAGATGTGTGCACGCTGAAGGCCGAACCCGTTCTGAGAGCTAGAAACTCGTCATCGTGATCCCTTCATCGAACAAACGGAACGCCTTTCCAGACACCGCTCAGCGTTTCGTTCGTTGAGGGTGCCGCCGCGTGCTGAGATCGCAGTGACGATCTGCCGCGGCTGCCATTCAGCAGGACAGCGGGACATCACCATCGGCGAAGACCGGGCCGCCGAGTTTCCCCGCACGCGCCACCTCACCGTCGAACACAACAGCGCCGTCATCCTCGTGGCGGTCTGCGATCCTGCGCTGCAGGACTACGCGTTCGGCATCCTCGATGCGACTCGAATCGCGTTGCGGCTGGCCGGAATCCCGGTCGAGCGGATGCGCACCACCGACAGCCTGACCAAGGCCGGTCAATGGCTGGATCCCGACGCCGGCGAGCAGGGCCCCACCCTCGCCTACACCGACGCGGCCGCGGTGCTGGGTCGCCGAGGGCGGGATCATGTCGCGCCGTTCAGCGCTGTTCTCATCGCCTCTGCTGGCCGACGATACGGACGTGCCCGCGCCTCGTCGAAAGAAAATACGTAGTGGAGTACTGAATGCAGCGTGACTTCGGCGCGCTTCGATGATGGTCGTGGATATCGCCTGACCTTGCGGGCGGACGAACATATCGCGGCATCGAGAGGCAGTGCTGGAGTGCTCATGAAAACTAGAGAAATCTCAGCGGAAGACCCCATTGTCATGAGGCGCCCGATTTCGGTCGTGGTTGCCGACGACTGCTTGCTGGTCCGCGATAGTGTCTGTCGGGCCCTCTCAATGGACCCAAATGTGGCCGTGGTGGGGGTCGCTGTGGATTATGACTCCACGGTCGAACTCCTCGACCGGCATGAGCCAGCGCTGCTAGTGACCGACGTGCGCATGCCGCCAACATTGACCAATGAGGGAATCCGGCTGGCTCATTGGTTGCGCAGCGCGCACCCCGAAACCGGGGTGATCGTGTTGTCGCAATACGCCCAGCCCGAGTACGCGCTCGGGTTGCTCGATCGGGGCAGCACGGCGCGCGGGTATCTGCTGAAGGAACGGATCGCGAACTTCGACCAACTCGGCGACGCGGTGCGCCAAGTGGCAGCCGGCGGGACGGTGCTCGATCCGCTGGTGGTAGAGGCGTTGTTGGCCCAACCGGACTCCGCACAATCACTCGACAGGCTGACCCCGCGAGAGTCCGAGGTTCTCGCTGAACTCGCTGTCGGCGGCAGCAACCGCGCGGTGGCGCAGCGACTCGTAGTGACCCAGCGGGCGGTGGAAAAGCACATCAACTCCATCTTCGCCAAGCTCGGCCTCAACGGAGATGACTCGGTCGACCGGCGCGTCAAGGCGGTACTGATGTTCCTTAACGACGGCGCAACCGTTTAGAAGTGTGGTGTGTACACCGTGGTGTCAGCGAAACCGCAGCAGACAATGCCGAGCGTGCCGGCCGACCGGGTGCGGGTATGGGTGGTCGGGCCGGTTTTCACCGTGATTACCGCCGGCTGCGTGTTGGCTCTGGGTTGTTTGGCACAGTTTCAAAATATTTCACACCTGGGTGCGCAAGCGCCTCGCGCTATCCAGAGCGCGATCTTCATCCCAGCACTGGTGGTCTTTGCCCTTCAGCTCCTGGTGGGTGTGCGGAACAACGCCGCGGCGCTGCGAACGTCGGAACAACTGCTCGCCGAGCGCGCTGCCCAACTCGCGGCGTCACGTAGCCGACTGATCACCGTCGCCGACGAGGAACGGCGCCGCCTCGAACGTGACCTGCATGACGGCGCCCAACAACACCTGGTCGCTTTGGCGGTGGTCATCCAGCTCGCCCGCACCGCCGGACATGACCGATATCAACCGCTCCTCACCGAGGCATCCGGACTGCTGGAGACCGGGATCGCCGAGATCCGCAGACTCGCCCACGGGATTTACCCCCCACTGCTGGTCAGCGGCGGTCTGGCCCAAGCCTTGCCGGCGGTCGCCGCGCACGCCGCGGTCCCCGTGCAACTGAACCTGCAGGGCCTCGGCCGCCACCCCGCCCCGATCGAGACCGCCCTCTATTATTGCTGCACCGAAGCGCTGCAGAACGCTGCCAAACACGGCGGCCCCGACACCACGGCAACGATCACCGCCCATGCCGACGACCGGATGTTTACCCTCACGATCAGCGACACCGGCCGCGGATTCGACCCCGCCACCACCGGCACCGGTCTAACCAATATGACCGACCGCCTGGCAGCCATCGGCGGACAGCTCGTTATCGATAGCGCACCCGGAAGCAGCACTCGCATCACCGCCACCGTCACCACCGCAGTGCAACCATACGGAAACGCGCTGGACACCGAGATGACCGAGCACCTCGGCTATGGCACGCACGACCCGATCGGGCGGGGCAGCGGTAACCCGCGTGACGGCCGCCGGGCAATACGGTCATCACCGCGATCCGGCCGGTGGACATCGAGGATGCCACGCAACACCAAGAGCGTTTTGAGCCGCAGGTCGTCAATGAGCACCAGCGCCGGCTGAGCGGCATCGATGAGATGCTATTGGCGCTGCCGGCAAAGGGATTAACGACCCGGGAGGTGGCTGTTGACCTTGCCGACGTCTACGACTATTTCGGCGCTCGCCGAGGCCGCCGCTGTCGACAAACTCGTCGCCGAACTCAAATCCGCCCTCGCAAAAATCGAGAAAGCGCAAAGCTCTTTGCGTCGATCATGCTCGTCAGGGGCGACCTCACCACAGGTGTGCCGTGCAAGTCGGCACGCGGTCCGCTTCGGCGACCACTCCAGCTTGGGCCGGTTGGTCGACATCGCCACAGACGTCGGCGGCCGGCTGGCGGCCGTCATCGCCGCGCATGCCGCGGCACTACGCGACCGCGACGCCGCGGCGATCTTGGCCGCAGCGCACCAGTTAGAGGTGATTGGCGCACTGTTCGGGTCTGGCCGATTGCGATTCCAGCGCGGCCGCCGGTTCTATAGCCATTCCCGTCGGCCAAGGCCTGCGCACAGCCCTAGGCCGTCATGCTGCTAGTGGCAGCGGGGCGGTTGCAGGGACGGCGTGTGCTGCCGGGGTGGGTGGTCGCGGTGCCAACTCCCTCCGGGCTCGTTCCAACAGAGCGTCGAGTCTGTCGTTGACGACCTCAGGGCGATCGAGCATCAACATGTGTCCCGCGCCCGGGACATCGACGAACTCCGCTGCGGAGACCGCAGCCGCAATGGCCACCGAATGGTGCAGCGGCGTAACCCGATCCAGGGTTCCGCACATGATCAGTGTCGGTCTGCGGCTGAGGGCTCGGTAAGCTGCTGTGCCGTCGAAGTGAAAGATCGAGTCGAGGAAACCCGTCACGATTGGCAGCTGCGGCGCGTTGATGAGGGCAGCCAGAGTGGGCGCCTTGTTTGTGACGAGTCGCCATATTGGTTGCGTGGCGCGGACTGCGCTGGTGCGCAGCACTTCGGCGGAGGCGGGGATGTGGGCGGCCAGAGCGCACGCACCGCCGCGAGCGGAGTTGCCAGCAGTCTGCCCAGTCCGTGCCGGGTGACGTCTGCGGCCGCAGTGGCGATGAGCCCGACTCCCGTGACTCTGTCCGTGTTACGGGATTGGTGATGCTGCAGGTACTGCAGGATGGTCATGGCCCCCATGGAATGGCCGACGAGCACGATGTGGCCGGTGGGTGTCGTCGTGTCGATGACCGTGTCGAGGTCACGGGCGAGTTGCCCGAGGGTGTTGCTAAGGGCGCAGCCGCGACCGGAGCGGCCGTGTCCGCGTTGGTCGTAGGCGATTACGCGGATGTCAGGGTGACGCGATGTCAGATGACTTGTCTGGCACCGCCAACTGTGCCGGTCGCCCAGGAGTCCGTGCAGGAGAATCACCGTCATATCCGCGACTTCGGGGCCAATTTGTCTCGTCGCCAGGGCAAGCCCGTCGGCTGTGGTGACGGAAATCCGTTGTGCTGCTATTGCGTTCATTGGCGTGGCCAGCGACTAATCGTTGAAATGCCGCTGGTGGTCCCAGCGCTCAAGCCACCACTGCACGTCGTGCACGCCGACCCCCAACAACGCCAGCGACACCACTATCACGACGTCCTGGAGGATACTCATAGTCGGTCCATTTCGCGGGCCATGCGGGACATCTCGAGGTAACTGCTGTGCTGCGGGTGGTGTCGTCGCGCGGGGGGAAGTTGCAATGCGGCGCCAACAACTCGGATCACGTCGATCAACCGGCGGGAGATCGGCGGGGGCCGCAACGACCTGGCCGCCGCGGTGCTGAACACGACCTGCTGCTGGGTGATGAAAACGGGCGCATCAGACGTCGCGTCCGTCACCACGGTTGGCTCCCCATCTTGGATGACATCGGGTGTCGCCGCGGATGTCGTTGATGATTGCGACATTTCGCCTCCTCGCCGTGTTGGCTTGCCACCCTCGCGGACATGCTCCGCTCCAGGGGGCCAGCATTACCGATAACTGCTCGCGTACCCACATTGCCGGTGGGTGAGTTCCGAAGACCTAGCTTCCGCTGACCTCCAGCACAGCAGACAGCTCGGTCAGTTTCGCCTCATGCTTGTTGGCGTGGTGTTGGCAGAAGAGAAGCTCAGCTTCGGAAGGCAGCTTGGCGCGTACGCGAGCCGCGGCACCGCAGCGGTCGCAGCGGTCTGCCCTAGTCAGCTCGGGACTGGTCACAGTTACGTTCATGGCTTCTCCCGTTTCTCGTATATTCACTGTCTCAGACGTATCGTCGAGTGTCGTTGGATAGCAAGGCGATTGGCCAGAGAGTACACACCACATTTGGCGGTGATGTGCACCCGCGGGTGTGCGCATCAGTGTCGAGGGTGGTGCCTACCTGTCGGCCTGCCCGAGCGTCGCCGTTGATGCTCATCCTCGGTGCGCGGCACTCGACACGCTCGAACGTGGCAACTTCGGTCAGAAACGAGGACAATGAATGCCGGTGCGGGGTCCCGAGCTGACTACCCGTATCGATCACCCACCCACAGGCGTGGGGAGACACGCCAACTAGCTCAACGAGATGACGAGTTGGCGATTAGCTGTGACACTCGCACGGGGCCGCAACACTGGGTAGGCGATCTAAGGATGCCGGCATCCAATGCAGCCACGGGACCCCGAATACCGAAGCAGCCGCACGAACGGTAGATGCCGCGTTAGTCGAAGCGGATCCTGTGCTCGACATGGGGATTTCAAAGCTTTCTGCCGCACAACGGTGTGACGATGACATCGCCACATTTCAGTGTGCTTGGCCACCCCGGGGGAGCAGGTACCACCACCAACGGTGGTGTCCTCAGGCTGTTGGCGCCCCTTGAGTTCTCCGAAGATCGTTGCGTCCGCCGATTATCTGCCGTCAATGCGAATTCGATTCTGGCGCAACTCCTCCCGATCACGCTGGCTGCCGCATCCGTGGTTCGGCGCGGCATTGTTGGCGGGCGAAGTACGTCGGGAACCGACTGGCACCCGATAACTGCTCCTACCTATACCTATGAGCGCGGCCCAAGCGCTAAACAGCAAGGAGGTGATTGGGTCATGATGCCACTCACACCAGGCGCACAAATCGACGAACTGCGCCGCGCAATAGGCGAGTCTGAGCAGCGCCGGCAAGCCGTCGAAATCAACCTCGCCGATTGCGAACGCCGACTCGGCACCGCACGCCAAACGATCGCCGCACAAGATCGCCGAATCGGCTGGCTTACATCCGAAGTCGCTCGACTGCGAGATGCGGCCGCATTGAACGTGCCCGACGAGTACGCTCGCGACGCCATGCGGTTCTTCTCCGTGTACAGCATCGGCGGCGCCCGCTGACGCCCGTCTACCGCCACAAAACCCCAACCACGCGGCGAACATAACCTGGCGCAGAGCGTCTACTTGCACCAGAACGCGTGGCGCGCAATATCAGGCAGTGCGCCTCGACGCCCGAACTCGGCCAGACAGATAATGCCCGAACAAAACAAGATGGGTGTTTCAACGCCATCTGGCGATGCCGCGCTACACCACGTGATGACGGGTTCGGGGCCGGCTGTCGGAGGTTGGCTGACGTTGCGGGTTATGGCTTAGTCACGCCAAATGCCCGCCCGTGCCGAACATCTCGTTTGAACGTTTCCGTCGCACAACACGCTAATTACGTGCCATGGCCTGCGTCAGTTCTTCCTTGTGCTCAACGCACGTCGGACAACTGGGGGTGGCATCACCGACTCCGTGCTCAATCTCCGCGGCGATCGCGACCAATCGCTCATCACAGGCGGGCCAGGCCATGTCCACCCGGACAGGACGACCCCAGCTGTCCGAAGTCAGCACCATGGTCGATTTCATGATCGTTCCTTGCCCAGCCAGCCCACACAACCATTGCGAGTGGTGCGTACACCACCGCCGAATGTGGTGGACACGCGGTGGCGGATGCCGGTTACGCAGCGCTAATTTCGTCGCATCGAACCAACCAGCGGAAGGAAAGCTCCGTGAACTCTTCACTGCCTGTTTCCAAGATCCATGCCGCCAAAGACCAAGGGGAGAACGTGGTTTCGCTCAGAGCACTGCCCACCCAACCCCAGCAGCGAGAACCGATCGCGATCGTTGGCATCGGATGCCGGTTGCCTGGCGGTATCACCGATCCCGACGGGCTGTGGAACGCGCTCCTCGACGGCCGCGACTGCGTCGTCGATATCCCTGGCAGCCGTTGGGATCCGCAGAAATTCCTCGACCCGAGCGGCCGGGCGCCAGGCAGGAGCTACGTGCAGAAGGCGGGAATGCTAGCTGAGGACCCGAAGGCATTCGACCACGCGTTCTTCGCGATCCCACCACGCGAGGCGGCGATCATGGATCCGCAGCAGCGCCTGCTTCTGCAAACCGCCTGGGAGGCGTTCGAAGACGCCGGCGAGCCCGCGAGCCAGCACGCCGGAGCGCGAACCGGTGTCTTCATCGGTGGCTTCATGATGGACCACCTGGCAAACAGCGCAGACCCCAGGGAGCGGGACCGCATTACGACACACTCCCCGACGGCCGGCACGCTCACGATGCTGTCCAACCGGCTCTCGTACGTCTTCGATCTGAGGGGCCCGAGTATCTCCCTGGACACGGCGTGCTCGTCGTCGCTCGTCGCGGTCCACCAAGCCTGCCAAAGCATCTGGGCAAACGAGAGCGACGCCGCCCTTGCGGGTGGGGTGAACGTTCTGCTGTCACCGGGGACCCAGATCACGATGGCCAAGGGCCGCTTCCTCTCCCGGAAAGGGCGGTGCCAGGCCTTCAGCGAGAACGCCGACGGCTACGTGCGGGCGGAGGGCGCGGCCGTGCTGTTGCTGAAGCCCCTTTCGGCCGCCCAGCGCGACGGGAACACGGTGCACGCGGTCGTCCTGGGCACGGCGGCCAACCAAGATGGGCGGACCAATGGAATCACGGTGCCCAACGGTGACGCGCAGATCGAGGTGATGCGGACCGCGTACCAACAGGCCGGTGTCACGCCGTCGGAGGTGACCTACGTCGAGGCCCACGGCACCGGAACTCCGGTCGGTGATCCGATCGAGGCGGGGGCGATCGGGACGGTAGTGGGGGCCGGGCGTATCGACGGGTCGTGCCGCATGGGTTCGATCAAAACCAATGTCGGACACCTGGAAGCCGCGGCGGGTGCGGCGGGCGTCATCAAGGCGGCGCTCTGCCTCAAGCACGGCATGGTTCCCCCGCACCTTCATCTGACGGCGGTAAACCCCGCAATCGACCTCGATGCGCTCAATCTGACAATCCCGACGGAAACCCAGACGCTGCCACGGTTGAACGGACGCAGGGTCGCGGGCGTCAACTCGTTCGGCTACGGAGGGACAAACGCGCACGTGGTCCTCGCGGAGCCACCGGAGAATGTCGCCAAGGGCACCGACGAGGTGTCCGACGCTGCCGCCCACGTCGAAACGGCAACGGAGGCCATCCTGCCGCTCAGCGCCCGTAGCCCCGGGGCCCTGCATGAGCTCGCCGCAAAGCATGCGCAAGCGCTCTCGGACCCCGACGTCGACTTAGCCGACTACTGCAGAAGCACGGCCATTCACCGTAGCCACCACCGACTCCGTACCGCGTTCCCGGCGGGTGACCGGCTGTCGTTGATCGAGTCGCTGCAGAATTTTTCCGCCGAACAGGCCGGTGCGGTCGAACCGACGCTCGAAGCCCCCAAGCTGCTGTTCGTCTACACCGGCATGGGCCCGCAATGGTGGGCGATGGGCCGCCAGCTCTTCGAGACGGAAAAAGTCTTCCGCCAAGCGGTCGAGGAGTGCGACGAAGCCTTCCGCGAGTTCAGCGGTCGTTCGATTCTCGACGAGCTCCTCGCCGAGGAGTCGGTGTCGCGGATGGCCCGGACCGAAGTTGCGCAGCCGGCCAACGCCGTCTTGCAGATCGCGCTGACCCGGCTGTGGCGTTCGTGGGGCGTCTTCCCCGACGCCGTACTGGGCCACAGCGTCGGCGAGCTCGGGGCGGCGTACGCATCGAATGCGCTGAGCCTGCGTGACACCATGCTTGTCGCTCACCAGCGAAGCCGGCTGCAGGCACAGCTCGCGGGTCGAGGCACGATGCTCGCCGTCGGGCTGACCGCCGAAGAAGCAGCGACGTGCGCCGAGCGGTTCGGGCAGCAGGTGTCGGTCGCGGCGGTCAACAGCGCCAACTCGATCACGCTCGCCGGCGACACTGCGGCATTGGAGACAATCGCCGCCGAACTGACCGCAGCCGGGAAGTTCAACCGCTTCTTGCAAGTCGAGGTGCCCTACCACAGCCCCGTGATGACGGACATCCGCGACGAGTTGCTCGCGGCACTCGAGCCGCTGCAAACCCCGCGACCGGTGCTCGACGTGTACTCGACGGTCACCGGGGAGCGGATGGAACACGATCGCCACGACGCGTCGTATTGGTGGCACAACGTGCGGGACACCGTGCTGTTCGCTGACGCGTTGAAGTCGGCGATTTCCGACGGTCATCGCATCTTCCTAGAGGTCGGACCACATCCGGTGCTCGCGGCATCCATCCGCGACGTGGTCGGCGACGTCGGCGCCAAAGCCGTCGGTATCGCGTCCCTCACGAAGGGCGCCCCGGAACTCGCGACGATGCACACGGCCCTGCGGTCTCTCTACACCGCCGGCGCCGCGATCGACTGGCAGACATTCTTTGGTCCTGGCGCCTACACTCCGGTGCCGAAGTATCCGTGGCAGCAGGCCAGCCTCTGGGAGGAGAGCGATCGCGCCACTCGAGGCCGCGTGGCGCATGAACGACACCCGATGATCTTCGAGGTCGAATCGGGCTCACCGCGCCGCTTCATCTCGGACCTATCGTTCGCGGGCCTGCCCTTCCTCGAAGATCACCATGTGGCGGGGGCCGTGCTCTTCCCCGGCGCGGGTTACGTCGAGCTGGCACTCGCGGCGCGAGAAGCGCTGACGCAGAACGCGTCCTGCTCCATCGAGGAGCTCGAATTCAAGGTCGCGCTGCCGCTGAAGGCGGAGGCCCCCGCCCGGGTGACCGTGGCGATCTCACCCGACTCTTCGGTGCTTACGGTTCATAACGAAGGCGAGGGCACCGACCCGGTGCTTTGCGCGCGGGCGAAGGTGTTCTCTGCCGGGCGCGCTCCCGAGCAGGTCGACATCGAGGCGCTGCGGCAACGGCTCACCAACGAGGCTTCACCGGATGCGCTGTACGAATCACTCGCCAAGCGAGGCCTGCGCTACGGTCCAAATTTTCAGGCTGTCCGCTCGCTGCGCCGGACCACGGGTGAAGTCCTCGCCGGCCTCACCCTGCCTGAGGGTGTGGAAGCACAGGGCTACCACCTGCACCCAGTACTGCTCGATGGCGCGTTCCACAGCCTGATCGCGTCGGTGGAAGAGGGACCCCGTGGGGATCTGATTCCGGTGGGCATCGATCGAATTCATTTCGTGGGTGGATCCTCGCCCGTCGCCTACAGCCACGGTCGGATCGTTCGGGCTGACTCCGACGGGGTTAGCGGGGACATCACGCTCATGGCGGAAGACGGCACGGTGATCACCCAGATCTTCGGGTTCACCTGCCGGTTCCTGCCGCGAGTTCCACGACATGATGCCCAACAGCGCCGGCTCTACACACGCAAATGGGTCCCGCTCGCAGCGACCCCGACCGCAGCGGCGTCGTACCTGTTCCAGCGCGACACCGATATCCAGCCTCTTGTTGACGAGCTGTTGGAGCGGACTGAACCCGTTTCGCTGGTCGACCTGCGCTGGGCGGCGGAATCGAACGCCTCATCATCGCCCGTCGTAGACGGAGCGACGGCCGCCGATCAACTCTTGAACACGCTGCGATCGCTGCCGCCGGGCAAGGTGGCCCGGTATTTCATCATCACCCTGCGCCAGGAGGTGCTCGAGGGAGATTCGCACGAACCGGCGATCGATCGCGCCGTATTGCTCGGGCTGTCCCGGACAGTCATCTCCGAGCGCCCCGATCTCGGGATCACCCTTGTCGATATCGACGAGCCGTTCATCGACACCGACGAACTGCTGCAAGTTCTCAGCGGGGTGGGCGCGGAGCAGGAGATCGCACTGCGTCAGGGCAAACTCTTCTGCGCACGGGTCGATCGCGTGGCCGCTACTGACGAAGTGCAGCCCGAGGAGGTGTCGACCGTCCCGGTGTCACCCGGCAGCGCCTACGCACTGGAGCGCGGTACCACGGGGAGCTTGGACGGCATGGCGTTCGCGTCGTGCGAAAGAGGTCCGCTCGGCGCTCACGACGTGGAGATCGAGGTCGACTTGGTTCCGCTCAACTACAAGGACGTCCTCAAGGCGATGGGGCTCATGTCCGAAAAGATCACCAAGGACACGTATTCGGGAAGCGGGATCGGCATGGAGGTTGCCGGTCGCATCTCCCGTGTCGGCAGCGCGGTCACGGCCTTGCCGGTCGGCGCCCGGGTCTATGCCCTGGGCACTGACACTTTCCGGTCGCACGTGATTACCTCGCAGCAACGCGTTTCTCCCTTGCCGGACTCGGTCTCGCTGGAGGCGAGCACAGGCATGGTCACATTCCTTACCGCTTATCAAGGCCTGGTGAAGATCGCCGGGTTGCAAAAGGGCGAGACGGTGCTCGTGCACGGCGCCACGGGCGGCGTTGGGCTCGCGGCAATCGAGCTGGCCAAGTGGATCGGCGCAGAGGTGATCGGGACCGCGGGTTCTTCCGAGAAGCGAGACCATCTGCGCTCGCTCGGGATAACTCGGGTGACCACGTCGCGTGACGTGTCGTTCGCCGACGACGTGATGGCCTGGACTGAAGGTCGTGGTGTAGATGTCGTCCTCAACTTCTCACCTGGGGAGCTGATGACGAAGAGTCTGGCGTGCGTCGCGCCGTTCGGACGATTCATCGAGATCGGAAAGATGAGTTTCGAGCAGGACGCGCCATTGAATCTGCGCCCGTTCAACGAGAACCTCCTCTATGCGTCGCTGGACGTCGACCGCTTGTTGGCGAGCCGGCCGGAATACACGGCCGGCCTCATCACCGAGGTGCTCGCGCTCATGGATGAGCAGAAAATCAAAGGCATCCCGGTGACCCTCTTCCCGGCCAGCCGCATCGATGAGGCGTTCAGGCTGATGGCCAGGTCCAAGCACATCGGCAAGGTGTGCGTTGCGTTGCGCGATCCGGAGTTGCAGCTGCGAGTGCATGCACCGCGACGAATCCGTTCGGACGCAAGCTATCTGGTGACTGGCGGCTTGGGCGGCTTCGGTTTGGAGACCGCGAAGTGGCTTGCGGACGAAGGAGCCCGACACCTTGCCCTGGTGAGCCGTCGAGGCGCGTCGGCGCCCGAAGCACGCGACGCGATCCGGCACTTGGAAGCACGCGGCGTGACGGTTCGGGCCTTCGCCGCGGACGTGGCGAGCCGAGCCGAGCTCGCTGCAGTACTCGACGACATCGCCTCCACGATGCCGCCCTTGCGTGGAATCGTCCACAGCGCAACTGTGCTCGATGACCGAAAGCTGGCGGACCTAGACCGCGAATCGCTGGATCGCGTCCTGGGGCCCAAGGCGCAGGGCGCCTGGAACCTGCACACGCTCACCGGCAACCTCGACTTCTTCGTGATGTACTCATCGATCTCGTCGTTGTTCGGAACGCGCGCCCAGGGTAACTATGTCGCGGCCAACTCCGTGCTCGATGCGCTGGGCAAGCTTCGCCGTCACCGCGGACTGGCCGCCTCGGTGATCCAGTGGGGCGTCTTGGGCGAGACGGGGATCGTGGCGAGGGACGCCAATACCGCCAGGTATCTCGAGCAGATGGGGATTAACGCGCTCAGCATCGACGACGCGCTACTAGCCCTGCGCGAGGTGATCTTCCGGGATCTCGAAAGCCTCACCGTGCTGGAGGCCGACTGGTCGCGATTCGCCGCATCTTTGGGCCCGATGGCCGGCGACCGGCGAATTTCGCTGCTCGTCGAGGCCGAAGGCGCTACCACCAGCGGCGCCAACGCCCAGGTAATCGAGCTCTTCGAGCGCCTCAGCGACGAGGCCCGTCGCGAACACGTTCAAGCCCTGCTCGTCAAGATCGTGACGGGCGTGATGCAGATGGACGAGCCCAGTTTGGCACCCTCGCAGCCGCTGCATGAGGTCGGGATGGATTCGATCATGGGACTAGAGATCTCGGCCGGAGTCGAAAAGGCCTTCGGGTTGCGGCTTTCCGCGATGGATCTGGCAATCGGTCCGTCGATCGAACAGCTCGCCGAGACCGTCCTCAGGGGCCTGGCCGACATGGCAGGCGTGGCATCGGCCGACCTCGCTGCGTAGGCACGTACTGAATCCCAACGCTGCACAGGAAGAAGGCGTAATCATCCATGTTCACCACCGAGTCAGCCCCACATCAATCCGCGCCGATCCGACGTCGGGCAGGTCGGGCCGGAGTGACGCGCCTTCCAGGTCGGCACCGCACGACGCACGTGCGGCAACGCCGGGGCGTACAGGGCCCGGGGTTGCAGCGAATCGCTGTGCTCGCCATCGCCGCGCCGCGCCGCATCATCGCGGTCGCACTGCTGGTCATGGTCGGCACAGCGGTGTTCGGCATCCCGGTCACGAAGAGCCTGTCGGCTGGAGGGTTTCAGGATCCGACATCGGAGTCGTCGCAGGCTGCCCGGTTGATGTCCGACAAGTTCGCTCGGGGCGACATGCAAATGTTCTTCACCCTCACCTCAGCTGCAGGGGCGCAGAGCAGCGTCGCGCGTGCGGCCGGCACCGACATAGTGGCGCGATTGCAGGCATCTCCCTATGTGACGCAGGTCATTTCGGCGTGGACTGCGCCACCGCCGGTCGCAGCCGGGCTCATCAGCAAAGACGGCTTGACCGGTCTGATCGTGATCGGTATCAACGGCGGCGAGAATGGCGCGCAGCGACATGCCAATGCGCTTGCCCAACAGCTGGCACACGACCGCAACGGGGTCACCGTGCGCGCCGGGGGGGAGGCGATGATCTACGTACAAGTCACCCGCCAGACCGAAAAAGACCTGGTGCTAATGGAATCCATCGCCTTGCCGCTCAGCTTCCTGGTGCTGGTGTGGGTGTTCGGCGGCGTACTCGCGGCGGCGTTGCCGGCCGCGGTCGGCGGCTTGTCGATCTTGGGGTCGATGGCCGTGCTGCGAGCGGTCGCGCTTTTCACGGACGTCTCAATCTTCGCACTGAACCTGACTGTCGCGATGGGGTTGGCGCTGGCCATCGACTACACGTTGCTGATCGTCAGCCGGTTCCGCGACGAGCTGGCCAGCGGCGCCGGACGGGAGGAAGCGTTGATCCGCACGATGGCCACGGCGGGCCGCACCGTGTTGTTTTCCGCCGTGACGGTCGCGTTGTCGATGGTGGCTATGGTGCTTTTCCCGATGTACTTCCTGAAGTCGTTCGCCTACGCCGGGATCGCGACGGTGCTGTTCGCGATGGTTGCCGCGGTGGTGGTGACCCCGGCGGCGATCGTGCTGCTGGGGGACCGTCTGGATTCGTGGGACGTACGGCGGCTGGGCCGGCGGTTGCTCGATCGCCCAGCGCCGACGCCTCGCCCGATCGAGCGGATGTTCTGGTATCGCTCAACGAAGTTCGCGATGCGCCACGCGATTCCGGTCGGGCTGGCGATCATCACCCTGCTCCTGGTGCTGGGATCACCGTTCCTGGGCGTCAAATGGGGCTTCCCCGATGATCGCGTGCTGTCGCCGTCGCTGTCGTCACGCCAGGTCGGCGATGACTTGCGCAGCCTTTTCGCGGTCAACCCGACGACCAACGTGACCGTCGTGGTCCCGGATGCGAGCGGGGTGACCGGCGCCGAGTACGACGGCTACGCCGCAGCGCTGTCGCGGGTTCCCGACGTGTCATCGGTGTCGTCGCCGGACCACACGTTCGTCAACGGCGCTTTGGTGGGAGCGCCCTCGGCGGCCACAGCGATCAAAAACGGAAGCGCGTTTCTCACCGTGGGCAGTACCGCGCGACCGTTCTCACCAGCGTCGGCAACGCAGCTGGACCGACTGCACGCCGTACCCGGTCCCGGTGGGCACCACGTACAGATGACTAGTACGGCGCAATGGAAACGCGAGAGTGCCAACGCGATCAGCTCGCGGCTGCCAACTGTGCTCGCGATCATTGGCGCGATCACATTCGTACTGTTGTTTTTGCTGACCGGCAGCGTCGTACTGCCATTGAAGGCGCTGGTGCTCAACGTCTTGTCGCTGACGGCCGCGTTCGGGGCGCTGGTGTGGATCTTCCAGAACGGGCACCTCGGCGCCTTGGGCACCACCGCCACCGGCACGCTGGCATGCAACATGCCGGTGCTGTTGTTCTGCATCGCGTTCGGCCTGTCGATGGACTATGAGATGTTCTTGATCTCGCGCATCCGCGAGTACTGGCTGACATCGCCGAAGACCAACGCCGACAACGACGAAAGCGTCGCGCTCGGCCTGGCTCGCACCGGACGCGTCGTCACCGCGGCCGCACTGGTGATGTCGATATCATTCGCCGCGCTTATCGACCGCGCAGGTGTCGTTCATGCGAATGTTCGGCGTGGGCCTGACGCTTGCGATCCTGGCGGACGCCACGCTGGTGCGCATGCTGCTGGTCCCGGCGTTCATGCGCGTCCTCGGCCGGCTGAACTGGTGGGCACCCAAACCGCTTGCCCGACTGCACGAACGCCTGGGAATCAGCGAGGACGGCACCTTTAGCCCTTCCCGGCGCCGCCGACGAGCCGCCGCCCGCCAAGTTCAACTCGACACCACACCCTGGCCCACCGACCAAGCCGGCGAACTACTCGCCGCCTGGCGCAACCAAGCCGCATAATGCACGCCCGCCGCCCTAGAGGACCAGTTGTCAAAGCAGAGGAGACCATCGTGAACCGATCTGCGGCCGCCGAGCGACGGGCCGAAAGCTCGCAACCACGGCTGCATCTCGCCGGACCAAATGACGTCGACGCCGCGAAAACCGAGGCCGCCGCGGCCGAGCCCGTCCCGCGCCAGCGGGCATCGCTCTATGACGCCTGCGCCGAGCTGAAGGCACGCAAGGAACGGGCCGAGTCGGGAACGGAGCAGGCGACAGATCGGCAGCGTGCGCTGGGGAAGATGACCGTGCGGGAGCGTCTGGACGCGTTGCTCGACGATGAGTCCTTCGTGGAGATCGGCGCGCTCGCCCGTCACCGCGCGAACGGGTTTGGTCTCGAACGCAGCCGCCCCGATACCGACGGCGTAGTGACAGGTTGGGGGACCGTCGACGGCCGCAAGGTCTTCGTCTACGCCCACGACTTTCGCATCTTCGGCGGATCGCTCGGTGAAGTATTCGCCACGAAGATCCACACGCTGATGGACCTCGCGGCCGCGACCGGCGCGCCGATCATTGGGCTGAACGACGGGGGCGGCGCGAGGATCCAGGAGGGCATCACAGCGCTGGCGGGGTTCGGTGGCATCTTCGCGCGAAACGTGAGCCTATCGGGCGTGGTGCCCCAGATCTCGGTGATCCTCGGACCGTGTGCTGGCGGTGCCGCCTACTCCCCGGCGCTCACCGACTTCGTGTTCGCCGTCAAGGACAAGACCAATCTGTTTGTCACCGGTCCGGATGTGGTGGAAGCCGTGACCGGCGAGAAGACCACACGAGAGGAGCTCGGAGGAGCGGTCACGCACGCCACTCGCACCGGAGTGGCCAGCTTCCTGGTCGACGACGAGTCCAGCTGCTTCGAAGAGGTCCGCGACCTGTTGTCGTTCCTGCCGTCCAACAACCACCAGGATCCGCCGTACTCCGCTCCGAGCGATCAACCATCTCGTCGCTGCGACGAGCTGCTCGACATCGTGCCGGTGGAGCCCAACCGCGCCTACGACATTCGTGACGTGATCGAGGTAATCGTCGATGATGGTGACTATCTCGAGGTGCAGCCGCTGTGGGCGACGAATATTGTCTGCGCCCTCGCGCGGCTCGATGGTCACGTGGTGGGAATAGTGGCGAACCAGCCCTCCGTCCTGGCCGGCGCCCTGAACATCGACGCGGCCGAGAAAGCCGCCCGGTTCGTTCGGACGTGCGACTCGTTCAACATTCCCCTTGTGACACTCGTGGACGTTCCCGGATTTCTCCCTGGGGTCGACCAGGAGCACGCCGGAATCATCCGCCGCGGCGCGAAGCTGCTCTACGCCTATTGCGAATCGACGGTGCCCCGGGTGCAGGTGGTCCTGCGCAAGGCGTACGGGGGCGCCTACATCGTGATGGACTCGAAGTCTCTGGGGGCCGACTTGTCGTTCGCCTGGCCGTCCAATGAGATAGCCGTGATGGGAGCCGAGGGTGCGGCCAGCATCATCTTCCGCAAGGAACTCGCCGCGGCACAGGATCCGGTGCAGCGCCGAAAAGAACTGGTGGCCGAGTATACCGACCAGCTGATGACCCCCTATATCGCCGCCGAACGCGGAATGGTCGACGATGTGATCGACCCCGCTGAAACAAGGATGATCCTCATCCGTTCGCTTGACATGCTGCGCTCGAAACGAGCTTCCTCCCCGCACCGCAAACACGGCAACATACCCCTTTGAGAGCTGACAATGATAAAGATCACGAAGGGCAACCCGACGTCGGAGGAGATCGCAGCGCTGCTGTCCGTGCTGATGGTGGCCCGCGGCGACACTCAAAGCCGTCCCATCGGCGCCACCGCCGGTGCGTGGCGATCGGCGCCGCTGGCCCAAGTCGATCCCCGTACACCGACTCGATGTGACCGGCGTTGGCGCACTTGGTCTGACGGTTGGTCCTGTGTTGGCCCGACGCATGCCCCGGTTCGTCAACGTGTCCTGTGGGACAGCCGCAAGGTTGCCTGACCTACGACAATGAATTCAGCTGACCATCACAAATCCGTGTCGCGCGTTGCAGCGGCGCGCCGAGGCGTTCGTGGCAGCGCGGAATCAACGAGAACACCAACCGCCCACTGCGCCAATACTTCCCGGAAGGCACCAATCTGGCTAAGCACACCCTCGGCGGATCTCGGGGCCTTAGCGGCCGTGCTCAACGGCACACCCGGAAAACCCTCGCCTGGAAGACACCCGACGAAGGCCTCGACGATCACCTACTCTCAATCCAAACACGTGTGGTATTGCGACGATCCGTTGATTTCGGGCACCACGCCCCAACGGAATTCGGTCATACCCACCGCGACAGCGGCGCCGCTCAGTTCTCGGACTCTTCGGCGTTGCCGAGACGTCCCGTTCACCCAGCCAATCCCATGTGGTCCTGAGCGAATTGCTCATGCAGGCCCACGAGATATCGGCCGCATCAAGCTGAAAAGGAAGACGACACCATGACCACACTCGCGGCCCGTTCGGCGGGCGGTGTAGACAGCGCTTTTCTGAAAGAACTGGCCAGCCGGGTCCAGGCCATCGACGCGGATTCTCGCCTCGAAGTCCTGAACCCGACGACCGGCCGTCCGCTCGGGGATGTCCCGCGTTGCACTAGTGCCGATGTGGTTGCCGCCGCGCAGCGCGCCCGCGCGGTGCAACCCGCGTGGGCGGCGCGGCCAGTCCAGGAACGCGCGGCCATCTTCCTGCGCTTCCACGATCTGGTGCTGCAACGCCAAGACGAAGTTCTCGACCTCATCCAGCTCGAGAACGGCAAGGCGCGCCGGCACGCCTTCGAAGAGATCATCGATGTCTGCATGGTCTCCCGCTACTACGCACACACTGCCGAGGACTACCTGCGCCCCAAACGCCGGCGGGGCGCCCAACTGGCTCTCACGCAGGTGTTGGAGCTCCATCACCCCAAAGGGCTGGTGGGGGTCATCTCGCCGTGGAACTATCCGCTGACCCTGGGCATCAGTGATGCACTTCCGGCGATCATCGCCGGCAACGCCGTGCTAACCAAACCCGACCAGCAGACACCGTTTTCGACACTGTGGGCGGTGCGGCTACTCGAGGAAGCAGGCATGCCAGCGGGGCTGGTGCAGGTCGTCACCGGGTCCGGCGCCGACCTAGGCACGCCGATCATCGAACATTCGGATTTTTTGATGTTCACCGGCTCTACCGCCGTGGGCCGCAATGTCGCCGCGCAGGCCGGTCAGCAGCTCATTGACTGCTCGATGGAGCTCGGCGGCAAGAATGCGTTGCTGGTCCTCGACGACGCCGACATCGGTAAAGCCGTCGACGGTGCGATCCGTGCATGTTTCTCCAACGCCGGGCAACTGTGCATTTCGATCGAACGGATCTACGTCCCGACGACGTTGTGGGAGGAGTTCACCACCCGCTTCGCCGCCGCCGCGAAAGCCATGAAACTGTCAACAGCCCTGGACTATTCAGCTGACATGGGTTCGCTGATCTCCGAGAAACAACTCAAGACGTTAACCCGCCATGTCGATGACGCGGTCAGCAAAGGCGCCGTTGTCCTCGCCGGCGGCCGGGCGCGCCCTGACCTGGGACCGTTCTTTTACGAGCCGACCATCCTGTCCGACGTGCACGACGGCATGATCGCGTTCGCCGACGAGACGTTCGGGCCGCTGGTCTCGCTCTACCGTGTCGAGAGCGAGACCGAGGCCATCGAAAAGGCCAACGACAGCCCCTACGGTCTCAACTTCAGCGTCTGGACCTCGAACCCCAAACACGGCCGCCAAGTCGCCGCCCGCCTGCAAGCGGGCACCGTCAATGTCAACGATGCCTACGCCGCCGCCTGGGCTTCGGTCGACGCACCGATGGGTGGCATGAAAGCATCCGGCCTCGGGCGCCGCCACGGCGAGCACGGAATCCTCAAATACACCGAACCACAAACGATTGCGGTGGAGCACCTCCTGCCGGTCGGGGCGCCCGCATGGCTCAACCCGAGCTGGTACGCCCGGATCACGACCACCGCACTGTGGGCCCTGCGGCGGATCCCGGGCGTCAAATAGACCCCGCCGGCAGTTTCAGCACCCGATTGTTGTCACTGTCGTTGACGTACAGGTTGCCAGCGCTGTCCACCGCCACGCCGGTGGGGTTGGTGAGGTCGGCGAAGGGCAGCACGCTCTGGGTGGTCGAACCCGCCGCCAGTCTCAGCACCCGATTGTGGCCGCTGTCGGTGACGTAGAGGTTGCCAGCGCTGTCCACCGCCACACTGTCGGGGTAGCTAAGGTCGGCGAAGGGCAACACGCTCTGGGTGGTCGAACCCGCCGCCAGTCTCAGCACCCGATTGTGGCCGCTGTCGGTGACGTAGAGGTTGCCAGCGCTGTCCACCGCCACACTGTCGGGGTAGCTAAGGTCGGCGAAGGGCAACACGCTCTGGGTGGTCGAACCCGCCGCCAGTCTGAGCACCCGATTACTTTGAATGTCGGTGACGTAGACATTCCCGGCGCTGTCCACCGCCACACTGCCGGGACCGTTGAGGCCGGTGAAGGGCAGCACGCTCTGGGTGGTCGAGCCCGCCGCCAGTCTCGAGCACCCGATTACTTTGAATGTCGGTGACGTAGACATTCCCGGCGCTGTCCACCGCCACACTGCCGGGACCGTTGAGGCCGGTGAAGGGCAGCACGCTCTGGGTGGTCGAACCCGCCGCCAGTCTCAGCACCCGATTGTGGCCATTGTCGGTGACGTAGAGGTTGCCAGCGCTGTCCACCGCCGCACCGGTGGGGTTGTTGAGGCCGCTGAACGGCAGCGCTATCTGGGGTGAAGCGGACGGTGACGAAAGCACGAGGTAGCCGAGGATGCCTACGGCGGCCAGGATCACGACGATCGCGCTTATCAACGGCCACTTCAGCCCCCACGCCAACGGCGTTGTACCGGCAGTCTTAGAGGGCGGCGCGTCAGATCGGAGTTGTGGGACAGGCGGCCGGCCGGGTGGGCGTTGTCGGGTCGGGTCGCGGGTTGGGTCGCGGGTTGGGTCGGTTTGACTGGAAGTTGCGTCACCGGCTTCGGCGCGGGTGCGCGCGGGGGTGGCACCTGATCGTCGCGCCGGGCGGGCTCGGGCGCGCGGCGGCGCGCGTCGCCGAGCGGCGAGGGTTCGCGGGCTGGGGCCACCGGCGTGGCGATGGTGGCCTGGGCGGCGTCGGCGAACTCGATTGTGGTGGCATACCGGTTGTCCGGGTCTTTGGCCATGCCGGTGGAGATCACCGGGTCGAATTGAGCGGGCACATTCGGTTGGGTCGCTGATGGTCGCGGGGGCGGAGTGTTGAGATGTGCGGCGACCAGCCCCGCCATCGTGGTCCCGGCAAACGGCGGGCGTCCGGTCAGGCACTCATACAGCACACACGCCAACGAGTAGATATCGGCGCGGGCATCCTCCTCGGCTCGGGTGCCGAACCGCTCAGGTGCGATGTACTGGAAGGTGCCGATCGCGTAGCCGGACTTGGTCAACCGTGTTTCATCCGCAGCTCGGGCGATCCCGAAATCAATCAGGTAAGCAAAGTCGTTCTCATCGAGCAGGATGTTGGACGGTTTGACATCGCGGTGCAGCAGACCGACCTTGTGGGCGGCGTGCAAGGCCTTGGCGACTCCCTCGATGATGCGCACCGCCCGCGCCGGCTCCAGCGGCCCGCCGGCCAGCACCTGTTGTAGGTCGCGGCCTTCGATGAGCCGCATATCCACGTAGAGACGGCCGTCGATTTCGCCGTAGGTGTGGATGGGAATGATGTGTGGGCTGTTCAGCCGCGCCGCCGCTTCTGCTTCTCGGCGGAAGCGTTTCACGAACGTGTCGTCTTGGGCCAGGTGTGGCGGCAGCAACTTGATTGCCACGGTCCGGTTGGTCGACGTGTCGTGCGCACGCCACACCTCGCCCATGCCACCGCGGCCCAGCAACTCGATCAGGCGATAACGCCCGAACGGCGTGCCCTCCACCGGCTCACCATACGCAGCCAGACGTTGCACTGACAGGCAAACGGCTCAGTGGCGGCCGGAAATTGGAGTGTCAACGGCGTCTGCGGGCTACTACGTCCAACCGTGGTGACGCCTATTGACCTAGCATCCGCGCTATTCGGCGATGAGGGTCCACCGAGACCGCGATGTGAGCGTCAGCGGGGAATTTCAGCGAGCGCGGTCAGCGTCGACCAAGCCGGATCCATCACCCTGCGCCACAACGGACGCCTACACCACATCGGCGTCGGCCGCATCCACTACCGAACCCGCGTCCTCATCCTGGCCCAAGACCTCAACATCAGAATCATCAACGCAGCCACCGGAGAACTACTGCGCGACTTCACCCTCGACCCCACCAGGGACTACCAACCCACCGGAGCCCCCAAAGGCCCCACACGGAAAAAACCCCGAACCTAACGAAGGTTCAGGGCTATTCCGATGTCTTGCGACACCACATCGTAGCGGGGACAGGATTCGAACCTGCGACCTCTGGGTTATGAGCCCAGCGAGCTACCGAGCTGCTCCACCCCGCGTCGGGTAAATGCAAGGTTACCGAATGCGTCCGAAAGTCGCCAAATCGCGGGTCGAGCCCCTGTTCAGTGCGAGGGCGGGTTGAGCCCGTACCGGGCCACGATGTCGTCCATCCAGTCCGGATATCCGTAGGTCAGCCCGTACTTGTCGGCCAGTTCGCCGAATTCGGGCAGCTCATGCAGGACCTTGCCCACCGGATCGTTCGCATGCTCGACGAGCAACTCACCGAGTTCCCGGAAATAATTCTCGAAGCCGCCAGGAGTGATGACCTCGACGATGCGACCGGGCTCGCTGCCGGCGTTCCACATCGCGTGCATTTGTCCGCGCGGCTTGGTGATATAGCCACCAGGACCGAGGACCACTTCACTGTCATCGGAGCGGAAGCCGATCTCGCCCGCCAGCACGATCGAATGCTCGTCCTCGCGGGTGTGCCGATGCGCCGCGGTGAGCAAACCGACTTCGAAGGGATGCTCGACGATCGACACCTCACCGCCGTTCGTCTTGGCGGACAGCTTGAACACCGCGCCAAACCCGGGCAGGGCGACATAGTCCCCCGCCCCGGGCTGGACAACGGTGACCCCGATTTCATTCATGTCGGCCATCTGACCTAGCTTTCTCGGAAATCGCCTGCACTGCAACGCGTTCATCCGGTGGCGGCGAGGTCGGTCGTCACGTTGTCGTGAGGCGGCCACAGCGGTTGCGGCACCTCGACACCGAACGGCGCATCCCAGTGGTTGCGCGATGAAACCTCTTGCACGGGGCGCCGATTGGAAGCAACGCCCCACTTGCCCCGCGGGTAGCCGAGGGTCAGCATCGCCGACATCTTCCAGCCTTGCTCGGCAGGGACGCCCAGTAACTCGTTCACCTTGTCCTCGAAATTGCGGAGCACCATCGTCATGACGCCGCCGACGCCCTCGGCACGCGCGGCGAGCAACGCACTCCAGATGGCCGGGTAGATGTTGGCACCACCGAGGTCGTCGATGGCGAACACGAAGAGCAACAGCGGGATCTCTTCGAAATGGTCAGCGAGATAATCCCCCGAACCCTTCATCCGGCGCATCGTCTCGGCGTGGGCGGCCGGGTCCGCACCGGGGGCTGTTGCCACCATTGGTCCCGTTCCCGTGCTGAACTTCTCGTATTCGATTGCGCGGGCCTGGCGGAAGAGTTCGGCGAACTGGCGGATGAGTGTCGGGTCGTCGACGGCCACGAAGTGCCAGCGCTGGGTGTTGCCCCCATTGGGGGCCCGGACTGCCGCATCGAGGATGCGGGCCTGGGTGTCCAGCGGGATCGGGTCGGGCCGCAGCCGGCGCATCATCCTGGTGGTGTAGAGGGCCTCGTGAATATCCATTGTTCTAATCCTTTCTGCTATTCCGGCCAGCTGTTGCTCTGAATGAGGGCGACGAAATCGGTGCGCTCGAATGTGGGATCGAAGTGCGCCAGCACGTCGTCGTTCATGGTGCCGAAGGTGGTGTGCGGACGGTGCTTCATGCCGTCGTTGAATGCGGCGACGATGCGGTTCTTGAAATCGGGCCGCGGGTGGGCAGCGGTCACGGCGGCGAGGGCGTCGGGATCCAGGGATTCGCGGCCGATACCTACCACGTCGGTTTCCACGCCGGCTTGCAGCAGAGCAACTTCGGGGTCCAGGAATTCGGGCACGCCGGGGGTGGTGTGCAGGGCGATGCCGAGCCAGACCTTGTCGGCGCCGGCCGTGTCGACCCCGTGCGCCGTTAGGAAGTCGCGGGCCGCGTGGGCACCGTCGACCTCGAAGCGGTCGGTGGAGGTGCGGTACCGCTCGGTGAGGCCGACATCGTGGAACATCGCGCCGACATAGAGCAGTTCCAAGTTCGGTTGCAGTCCACGGCGCAGGCCCTGCAACGCGCCAAAAAGGAACACGCGCCGCGAATGGTTGAACAGCAGGTCGTCTTCGACGTCGCGCACGAATTCGGTGGCGTCCCTGACCAGCTGCGTGTCGGGGATGACGATGCCGCCGATGGTTTCGATCGAACTGGTGGTCATGATGTCGTCTCCTTGTTGAGGTAACCGTGTTAGTCAGGATGCGGCCGCGCGCATCATCTGACCGTGGTCGTTCGAGCCACGTTTGCCACAGAAAGCGACACAATGTCTACGTGGCTGAAGCCGGGGTGGGTTCGCGGGTGGTAGTGATCGTCGTCTTCGACGGCGTGACGATGCTCGACGTCGCGGGGGCCGGTGAGGTGTTCGCCGAAGCCAATCGGTTTGGTGCCGACTACCGGATCAAGGTGGCGTCGGTCGATGGGCGCGATGTCACGACGTCGATCGGGACCCGTTTGGGCGCCACCGACGCCATCGCGTCGATCGAGTCCGCCGACACCGTCCTGGTTGCCGGCAGCGACGAACTGCCCCGGCGAGCGATCGACCCCGAGGTCGTTGAGGCAGTCCGATCCCTTTCGGCACGAACCCGGCGGATGGCGTCGATTTGCACCGGGTCGTTCATCCTCGCGCAGGCCGGGCTGCTCAATGGGCGGCGAGCCACCACGCACTGGCACGATGCCCGGTTGTTCGCCCGCGCCTTCCCCGATATCACCGTCGAGCCTGATGCGATCTTCGTCCGCGACGGCAATGTCTACACCTCGGCCGGCATCTCGTCGGGCATCGACCTGGCGCTGGCGTTGGTCGAGATGGATCACGGCACCGACCTGGTCCGCGAAGTGGCCCGGTGGTTGGTCGTCTACCTCAAGCGCGCGGGTGGACAGTCGCAATTCTCGGTGCTCGTCGAGGCCGATCCCCCGCCGAAATCACCCCTGCGCGCGGTCACCGATGCCATCGCGGCCGACCCGGCGGCTAACCACAACGTGAAAACGCTTGCGGCGCAAGCCTCGCTGAGCACACGGCAGCTGACCCGGCTATTCCAGGCCGAACTCGGGACGACACCGGCGCGCTACGTGGAAATGGTGCGCATCGATGTCGCCCGCGCGGCGCTCGACGCCGGCCGCACGGTCGCCGACACAGCACGCGTAGCGGGGTTCGGCAGCTCCGAAAGTCTGCGCCGGGTGTTCGCCGGGCACCTGGGCGTCTCGCCGAAGGCTTACCGGGAGAGGTTCCGCACGGCATCGCGTGGCTGAGGACGCTCAAAATGCCAGCATTTTCGGCGTGTCGCCGTACATATGAGGGCGCTCGCGGCGAAAAGCTACTTGGTGTTGTTGAACTTGGTGATGGCGTCGTCAAGCCGTTGCAGCGCTGAACCGTACGCGGCGAAATCGCCCTTCTTCTGCGCGTCGCGCGCCGCTCCGATCGCGGTCTGGATGTCTTGCAGCGCAGCGGCTTTGGCCGGTGACAAGGTGGTCGTCGCGTCAGGGCCCGGGGGTACCGCCGCCACCGCCGGCGGGGTCCCTGGCGCGCCCGGTGCACCGGCCGGCGGTGGGGCACCTGCAGGCGGGTTCGCGTTTGCCGGGGCCCCGGCGTCGGTGGGCTCAATTCCGGTCGCAGCGGCGGCCGCGCCGGGCCCGAACAGCTTGGTGAGGGCGTCACCCACGGTGGGGCCGTAGCCGATCTTGTCGTTGTACATCATCGCGACCCGGATCAGCCGCGGATACGACGACGCGGCGTCGCTGGCTCCCGGGGACGCATAGACCGGTTCGACGTACAGCAGCCCGCCCTGAGCCACCGGCAGGGTCAGCAAATTGCCCCACTTGATCCGGTTTTGGTTGTCCCGCCCGATCTGACCAAGGTCCGTGGATACATCGGGATCGGTGGTGATCGCGTTGTTGGCCAGTTTCGGGCCGTTGACGTTGCCCGGAATGGTCAGCACCGTGATCTTGCCGTATGTCGCGGGATCGGAGCTGGCGCTGATGTAGGCGGCCAGGTAGTCACGCTTGAACCGGTTCATCGCGCTCGTCAGTTGATAGGACGCCGAATTGTCATTCTTCAGAATGTTTTTCGCGACGATGTAGTAGGGCGGCTGATAGCTGCTCGCTGTCGGATTCGGGTCCAGCGGCACGTCCCAGAAGTCCGAGGTGTTGAAGAAGGTCACCGGGTCGTTGACGTGGTACTTGGCCAGCAGCATCCGCTGCACCTTGAACATGTCCTCGGGATAGCGCAGGTGCTCGGCGAGCTCGGGGGTGATGTCAGTCTTCGGCTTGACCGTGCCGGGGAACACCTGCATCCAGGCTTTGAGCACCGGATCCTGTTCGTCCTGCTGATACAGCGTGACGGTGCCGTCGTAGGCGTCCACCGTGGCCTTCACCGAATTGCGGATGTAGGACACCTGCTTGTCGGGGGCCAACCGGTTGAAGGCCACCTCGGTGGAGTCCGCCGTCGCCGACGACAGGGAGGTGAGTTCGGAGTACGGGTAGTTGTCCAGGGTGGTGTAGCCGTCGAGGATCCACACCAATCGCTTGTTGACGATCGCGGGGTACACCGCGCTGTCGGTCGTCAGCCACGGCGCCACCGCCTCCACCCGCTGCGCGGGATCGCGGTTGAACAGAATCTTGCTATTCGAGCCAATCACGCTGGAAAATAGGAAGTTTCGTTCAGCGAACTTCGCGGCGAACACGCTGCGTGACAGCCAGTTACCGATCGGGACGCCGCCGCTTCCCGCGTAGGTGTACCGCTTGGTGTCGGTGTTGGTCTCGTAGTCGTATTCCCGGTCGTCGCCGTTCTTGCCGACGATCGCGTAGTCGGAGGCGGTGTTGGAGATCACCGGGCCGAAGTAGACGCGCGGCTGATCCAGCGGCGCGGGCCCATCGGACACCACACCGCCGTTCGCCCCGACCACGTTGACCAGGAACTGGGGGTAACCGCCGTTCTGGTTGGGGTCATTGGCGATACCGCGCACGGTGTTGGCCGGGGACGCGATGAAGCCGTTGCCGTGGGTGTAGACCGTGTGCCGATTGATCCAGTCGCGCTGGTTGTCGATCAACCGGTCCGGGTTGAGTTCGCGGGCTGCGACGACGTAGTCGCGCAGGGCCCCGTTGCGGTCGAGGTAGCGGTCGATGGACAGCTGGTCGGGGAAGTAGTAGAAGTTCTTGCCCTGCTGGAACTGGGTGAACGCCGGGCTGATGATCGTGGGGTCGAGCAGCCGGATGTTCGACGTGGTGGCGCGGTCGGTGGCGACCTGCTGGGCGGTCGCCGGTGCGTCGCCGTTGTAATTGCGGTAGCTCACCACGTCTTCGGTCAGACCGTAGGCTTGCCGCGTCGCGAGGATGCTTCGGCTGATGTATTCGCTTTCCTTGCGGGCGGCGTCGGGCTTGACACTGATCTGCTCGACGATCAACGGCCAGCCCGCACCCACGATCAACGACGACAACAGCAAGAGCACCAAGCCGATGGCGGGAATCCGCAAGTCTCGAAGGACGATTGCGGAGAACACCGCGGCGGCGCAGATCACTGCGATCGCCATCAGGATCAGCTTGGCCGGCAGCACGGCGTTGATGTCGGTATAGCCGGCCCCGGTGAACGGCTTGCCGCCGCGCGTATGCGACAGCAGCTCATATCGATCCAGCCAGTAGGCGAGTGCCTTCAGCAACACCAGGACACCCACCGCGGTGACCAACTGGATCCGCGCCGAACGGCTGAGCGCGCCGGCGCGCCCGGACAGCCGGATGCCACCAAAGATGTATTGCGCCACCAGGTTCGCCAGAAAAGCGAGGAAGGCCGCGACGAACAGGTAGCTGAGCACCAGCCGGTAGAACGGCAACTCGAACGCGTAGAAGCCCAGGTCCTTGCCGAACTGTGGGTCTCGGATCCCGAAGTTGCCGCCGTGCAAGAACAACTGGATCCGCACCCAGTAGCTCTGCGCGACCACGCCGGCCAACAGGCCGACCGCCGTCGGGATCCCGATGCCCAGCGGTCGCAGCCGCGACATCACCAAAGCGCGATACCGCGCCACCGGGTCGTTGTCGCTACTCGGGACGAAGACGGGTCGGGTGCGGTACGCCAGCGCCAGCCCGGCGAACACGATGCCGCCGACCAGCACTCCGGCCACCAGGAACACCACGACGCGGGTCACCAGCACCGTCGTGAACACCGAGCGGTAGCCCAGCTCGCCGAACCACAGCCAGTCCACGTAGGCGTCGATAAATTGCGGACCCGCGAGCATCAATACGAGCGCACCCAGGGCGATCAGGATCAAAATCCGGCTACGCCGAGTCAGTTTCGGCACCCTCGCGGTGGGCCGCATCCCCACTAGCTACGCTCCCTGCTCGTTGGGTAGACGATCACAACTCTACGCACGCGACACACTCCCGCTTTCGTGCTAATTCATTGGACTGGGCTAACAACTCGGCGGCTGCCCGCCGGACGTGACGGTGTGCAGTGCGTCCACCGCTTCGCCGAGGGTGTCGACCTTCACCAAACGCAAACCGGTCTGGTTATTGGACGTCGCCTCGGAGCAGTTCTTGGCGGGCACCAAAAACACGCTGGCGCCTGCCGACCTGGCCGCGGCCATCTTGTGTTCGATGCCCCCGATCGGACCCACCTTGCCGTCGATGTTGATCGTCCCCGTGCCCGCGACGAAGGTCGAACCCGCCAAGTCGCCGGTGGTGAGCTTGTCGACGACCGCCAGGCTGAACATCAATCCCGCCGAGGGACCCCCCACGTTAGCGAGATTGAAATCCACGACGAAGGGCGCCCACGGCGCGTCAAGCACCGCGACACCCATGAAGCCGTAGTCGCGATCTTTGTTGGTGCCCAACGTGATCTGCGCAGTGCCGGCCGGCTCGTTCTTGCGCCGATAGTCAATGGTCACCACCTGGCCGGGCTTGGTCTTCTTCAGGTAGTCCGTGAACTGCTCGACGTTGGCCACCGGGGTGCCGTCCACCATGTCCAAGGCGTCGCCGGGCTTGAGTTTGCCCGCCGACGGACCGGGATCGCTGACCGTCGCGGCCGTAACGGCCTGGGGGTACTTCAGATATCCCAACGCCGCGTACTCGGCACTGTCTTCGGAGTTCTTGAAATCGGTGGTGTTGGCCTTATCGACGTCCTCCCGCGATTTTCCCGGCGGGTACACCAGGTCGCGGGGTATCAGCTGTTCCTGGCCGGACAGCCACAGCGTCAGGGCCTCCCCCAAGGTCAGATCGTCACGTTGGGACACCGTGGTCATGTTCAGGTGGCCCGAGGTTGGGTGGGTCCGGGTGCCCTGGATGGCGACCACCTGCTTGCCGTCCACCTCACCCAGCGTGTCGAAGGTGGGGCCTGGGCCCAGCGACACAAACGGCACGGTCACCACCGCGAGCAACACGCCGAAGACCAGGACCGGCGCCAGCGCGACCATCAAGGTCAGAATCCGCCTGTTCACGCCGCTTACACTAACCGGACCCAGCCGGGGCCGGTTCAGCTACGAGCGTGACAGGACCTCGCGCGTTCCGTTGCGCGGATGGGTACCGTTGATGTCATGGCTGACCCGCCCTTCGGCTTCTCTCACTCGTCTGGTGGAGACGATCCCTCCAAGGACGAGTCGGGCCGCGACAAACACGGCAAGAACGATCCGTCGGACCCGCTGGCCGCGTTCGGCCTCAGCGGTGACTTCGGCATGGGCGACCTGGGACAGATCTTCACCCAACTGGGTCAGATGTTCAGCAACGCGGGCACCGCGATGGCCTCGGGCACCCAGTCCGGCCCGATCAACTACGACCTGGCGACCCGGGTCGCGACGAATTCGATCGGGTTCGTCGCTCCGATCGCGGCGACGACGCAGGCGGCGATCGCCGATGCGGTGCACCTCGCCGAGACCTGGCTGGACGGCGCCACCGCGCTGCCCGCCGGCACCAGCAAAGCCGAAGGCTGGAGCCCCAGCGAGTGGGTCAACAACACCATGGAGACCTGGAAACGGCTGTGTGACCCGATGGCCGAACAGATTTCGACGGTGTGGGCGGCGTCGCTGCCCGAGGAGGCCAAGACGATGGCCGGCCCGCTGCTGTCGATGATGTCGCAGATGGGCGGCATGGCGTTCGGCTCGCAGCTCGGGCAGGCGCTGGGCCGGTTGTCCCGCGAAGTGGTGACCTCGACCGACATCGGTCTGCCGCTGGGGCCCAAGGGGGTGGCCGCGATCATGCCCGACGCCCTCGAGTCCTTCGCCGCGGGACTCGAGCAGCCGCGCAGCGAGATCCTGACGTTCCTGGCCGCCCGTGAGGCCGCGCACCACCGGCTGTTCGGCCACGTGCCGTGGTTGTCGAGCCAATTGCTGGGCGCCGTCGAGGCCTACGCCAAGGGCATGAAGATCGACATGTCCGGGATCGAAGAGTTGGCGCGCGACTTCAATCCCGCCGCGCTGTCGGACCCCGCGGCGATCGAAAACCTGCTGGGCCAGGGAGTTTTCGAGCCTAAGGCGACACCGGCGCAGACGCAGGCGCTGGAACGGCTGGAGACGTTGCTCGCGCTGGTCGAGGGCTGGGTGCAGGTGGTGGTGACCGCCGCGTTAGGCGAGCGGATTCCAGGCGCGGCCGCACTCGGCGAGACACTGCGCAGGCGCCGGGCCAGCGGCGGCCCCGCCGAACAGACCTTCGCGACGCTGGTCGGCCTGGAGCTGCGCCCACGCAAGTTGCGGGAGGCCGCCGCGCTGTGGGAGCGCCTGACCCAGGCCGCCGGCGCCGACGCGCGAGACGCCATCTGGCAGCACCCGGATCTGCTGCCCGCCGCGGACGACCTCGATGATCCGGCCAGCTTCATCGACCGGATCATCGGCGGCGACACCAGCGGTCTGGACGAGGCGATCGCCGAACTCGAGCGCGACAGCGACCGTGAGGATCCGGGCACCAGCGGCCCTGTGGATAACTGACCGGAGCGCCAGCACCTGGCGTGGCACAGTCTCCACTCATGCCAGGTACCGCGCCTTCCCTGTATGCGCTGGACCCGGCGATGCCGGTGCTACTCCGGCCAGACGGCGCAGTGCAGATCGGCTGGGATCCGCGCCGGGCGGTGCTGGTGCGGCCGCCGTCGGGCCTGACGGCGGCGGAGTTAGCCGCGCTGCTGCGGTCCATGCGCTCGCCGACGCCGATCACCGACTTGCGGCGCCAGGCCGGCGGCCGCGGGTCGGTCAACGATGACGACCTGACCAATCTCGTCACGCAGCTCGTCGGCGCGGGGGTCGCGACCCAAGGATGCCGGCAGTCCGGCGGCCGGGCCGCGTCGATCAGGGTGCACGGCCGCGGCCCCCTGTCGGACCTGCTCGTCGAGGCATTGCGCTCCTCGGGGGCCCGGATAACGCACAGCAGCCAGCCGCATGCCACGGTCACGTCGGGCGCCGTCGACCTGGTGATCCTGTCGGACTCGCTCGTCGCCGACCCGCGCATGGTGCGCGACCTGCACAGCCGGGGCGTCCCGCATCTTCCCGTCCGGGTACGCGACGGCATCGGGCTGGTGGGACCGCTGGTAATTCCCGGCGTGACCAGCTGTTTGGCTTGCGCCGATCTCCATCGCAGCGACCGCGACGCCGCGTGGCCGGCCATCGCCGCCCAGCTTCGCGACCACGTCGGGGTGGCCGACCGGGCCACGCTGCTGGCGACGGCAGCGTTGGCACTCAGCCAGGTGAACCGGGTGATCGCCGCCGTGCGCGGTCAGGAAGCGGTGCCCGATCCGGGGCCGCCGCCGGCGCTGAACGCGACGCTGGAGTTCGACCTCAACGCGGGTTCCATCGTCGCGCGGCACTGGAGCAGACATCCCTTGTGCTCCTGTTGATGCCAATTCGCGTTCAGCGGGCACCTGCCGTCATGGACAATGGGTATGTGTCAGACATCAAACGTGGCCGCGCTGCGCGCAACGCGAAGCTGGCCAGCATCCCGGTCGGCTTTGCGGGCCGGGCAGCGCTCGGAGTCGGCAAACGACTGGCCGGCAAGTCGAAAGACGAGGTCCAGGCCGAGCTGCTGGAGAAGGCCGCTCACCAGTTGTTCACCGTCCTGGGCGAGCTCAAGGGCGGTGCGATGAAGGTGGGTCAGGCGCTGTCAGTGATGGAAGCCGCCATTCCCGAGGAGTTCGGCGAGCCCTACCGCGAAGCTCTGACCAAACTGCAGAAAGACGCTCCACCGCTGCCCGCGGCCAAGGTGCACCGGGTCCTCGACGCGCAGCTGGGCACGAAATGGCGGACGCGGTTCAGTTCGTTCGACGACACCCCGGTGGCTTCGGCCAGCATCGGTCAGGTGCATAAGGCGGTGTGGTCCGATGGTCGTGACGTGGCCGTCAAGATCCAGTACCCGGGTGCCGACGAGGCGTTGCGGGCCGACCTGAAGACCATGCAGCGCATGGTCGGGATGTTCAGACAGCTCTCCCCGGGCGCCGACATCCAGGGTGTGGTCGACGAACTGATCGAGCGCACCGAGATGGAACTCGACTACCGGCTGGAGGCCGACAACCAGCGCGCGTTCGCCAAGGCATATCAGGGCCACCCGCATTTCGTGGTCCCGCACATCGTGGCCAGCGCGCCCAAAGTGGTGATCCAGGAGTGGATCCAGGGCGTCCCGATGGCCGAGATCATCCGCAACGGAAGCGCCGAACAGCGCGACCTGATCGGCACGCGCTTGCTGGAGCTCACCTTCGACGCACCGCGCCGCCTGGGCATGATGCACGGGGACGCCCACCCCGGTAATTTCATGCTGTTGCCCGACGGTCGGATGGGCGTCATCGACTTCGGTGCCGTGGCGCCGCTGCCCGAAGGCCTCCCGATCGAGCTTGGATTGGGCATCCGCTTGGCGCGCGACAAGAACTTCGACGAGCTGATGCCGACGATGGAGAAGGCCGGGTTCATCCAGCGCGGCCAGCAAGTGTCGGTGTACGAGATCGAGGACATGCTGCGCCAGTACGTCGAACCCGTTCAGGTCGAGGTGTTCCACTACAACCGCAAATGGCTGCAGAAAATGACCGCGGTTCAGATCGACCGATCGGTGGCGCAGATCAAGATGGCACGGCAAATGGACCTGCCTGCCAAGCTCGCGATTCCGATGCGGGTGGTCGCGTCGGTGTCCGCCATCCTCTGTCAGCTGGACGCGCACGTGCCGATCAAGCAGTTGATGGAGGATCTGGTGCCCGGCTTTGCCGCGCCCGACACCGCCGCTGTGTGATACGCCTAGGCGGCTTCTTTGCGCGGACGCCCGCGCGGGCGTTTGTGGCTCACCACCGCGCCTCGTTCGAAGATCTCACCACCCCACACACCCCACGGTTCGGCGCGTTCCAGCGCCGCGGTCAGGCATTGGCGCCGGACCGGGCAAGCCGCGCAGAGCGTCTTGGCGCGTTCCAGGCCGTCGGGGGTGTCGGCGAACCACAGGTCGGGATCGCCGAGGTGACATGGCAACTCGGGTAGCTGCTGTCTAGGGGACTGTCTTGGGACCGTCGAAGCCGACATGTCCTCTTCACCTGCTTCCTGGTCGGGTGGCTGTCTCTTTGGTGATCCGGACCAGGTCGGGAGGCTTTTCCCAAAAACTATGGCCACGGATCCTGGTGACTTCGGGTCCGTGGCCATTTGATGTCGGGTGAGTTAGTGATAACCCCGATTCACGGACGCGTCAGTCGCGGCGGCAGCGTGGTGCTTACCCGCGGCCGCCGACGTAGCGGCGGCGGCATGGGCAGCATGGGCTACACGGGCGGCAGCCACTGCTACCTCAAGTACGTTGCGGTTGATCACGTGGCCACCTCCTCTCAAGCACCAGCCAGGATGAACGCGTTTCGAGGGTAGATGCTAGCAGCCGCCGCTGACAAACGATTTTCTGACCTGCACGTTTGCCGCTCAGGCGCGGCCGCGGACCAGCTCCAGCACGTCGGGCCCGTACTGCTCGAGCTTGCGGGCGCCGATACCCGGAATCGCGATCAGGGCCGCGTCGTCGTCGGGGCGCAGCTCGGCGATCGCGATCAGTGTGTTGTCGCTGAAGACGATGTAGGCCGGCACGTTCTGTTCTTTTGCGATGCCGGTCCGCCAGTCCTTGAGCTGCAGCAGCAATTCTTCGTCGACGTCACCGGCGCATGTTTCGCACCGCCGCAGCATCACCGCGGCCGGCGTGGTGAGGTTGTTGTTGCAGATACGGCAGCGCGTCGGGGTGCCCCGGTTGCGACGAGACTTGCTCTGCGTCGGGTCTTGGCGGGTCTGCGGCGCGATGCCGTTGAGGAACCGCGATGGCTTGCGGCTCTGCCGTCCGCCCACGCTGCGGGCCAGGGCCCAGCTGAGCGCCAAATGCACTCGAGCCCTGGTGATTCCGACGTAGAGCAGCCGACGCTCTTCTTCGACGGGCTCGCTTTCGGCGCCGTGCGACAACGCGTGCGAGATGGGCAGCGTGCCGTCGGCCAGTCCGACCAGGAACACGGCATCCCACTCCAGTCCCTTGGCGGCGTGCAGCGACGCCAGCGTGACGCCCTGAACTACCGGGGGGTGACGTGAGTCAGCGCGGGTGCGCAGCTCGGTCACCAGCGCGGGCAGTTCGAGGTGCGGACGCTGCGCCACTTCGTCGTCGACCAGCTGGGCCAGCGCCGTCAGGGCCTCCCAGCGTTCCCGGGCGCGGGTGCCGTCGGGTTCCTCGGCCGTCAGCCCCAGCGGTTCCAGCACGCCTCTAACCAGGCCGGGCACGTCAGGCAGTGACCCCTCTAGGGAGCCTTCGCTCGTGCGCTCAGCCGCGCGTTGCAGCGCCAGCATCGCCTGCTTGATCTCCTGGCGGTTGAAAAACCCCTCGCCGCCGCGCACCTGGTAGGCGATGCCCGCCTCGGTCAGCGCCTCCTCGTAGATTTCGGACTGCGCGTTGACCCGGTAGAGCACCGCGATCTCCGACGGCGGGGTGCCCGCTTCGATGAGCCGGGCGATCGACGCCGCGACCGCGGCGGCCTCGGCGGACTCGTCGGGATGCTCGTGGAACGACGGCGCCGGGCCCGGTTCGCGCTGGCCGGTCAGCTGCAGCTTGCTGCCCGCGACCCGGCCCCGGGCCGCGGCGATCATCTGATTGGCCAGCGACACCACCTGCGGGGTGGACCGGTAATCGCGTTCCAGGCGCACCACCGTGGCGTCGGGGAACCGCCGCGAAAAGTCGAGCAGGAAGCGCGGCGAGGCCCCGGTGAACGAGTAGATGGTCTGGTTGGGGTCGCCGACAACGGTCAGGTCGTCGCGATCGCCCAGCCAGGCCGAGAGCACCCGCTGCTGCAGCGGGGTCACGTCCTGGTACTCGTCGACGACGAAGCAGCGGTAGCGGTCGCGGAACTCCTCGGCCACGGCGGTGTCGTTCTCGATCGCGGCCGCGGTGTGCAGCAGCAAGTCGTCGAAGTCGAGCAGAGTGATCGATTCGTCGCGGACTTTGAGCGCCTCGTAGGCGGAGTAGACAGCCGCGACTTTTTCGGCGTCCAGCGGGATGTCGCGGCCGGCGGCGGCCACCGCGGCCGGGTATTCCTCGGGTCCGATCAGCGAGGCCTTGGCCCATTCGATCTCGCCGGCGAGGTCGCGCACGTCGTCGGTGCTGGTGTTCAGCCTGGTGCGGCTGGCCGCGCGGGCCACGACGGCGTACTTGGTGTCCAGCAGCTGCCAGCCGGTGTCGCCGATGACCCGCGGCCAGAAGTACCGCAGCTGGCGGTGCGCGGCGGCGTGAAACGTCAGCGCCTGCACGGAGCCGATTCCGGAACTGGCCCCTGCGGCTTCGAGCGCGCGCAAGCGAGAACGCATCTCCCCCGCCGCACGCTGGGTGAACGTCACCGCCAGCACCTGGCCCGGGGAGACGTGACCGCTCGCGGCGAGCTGGGCGATGCGCTGAGTGATCGTGCGAGTCTTGCCCGTTCCGGCTCCCGCGAGCACACAGACCGGACCGCGCGCAGCCAGGACGGCCTCGCGCTGCTCGTCGTCCAGCCCGACGGTCAGTGGATCGGCGACCATCGGCATGGGCTCCATCTTGGCAGTGCTGGCCGACAAACGTGGTGCAGCGCCACGCGGCCAATCGCCTCCCCGTGCACGGAATGCATCGTCACCCGGCTACGTTAACGGTCTATGACCAACGCTGCGCTCACCATTTACAGCACCCCCTGGTGTGGCTATTGCCATCGGCTCAAGACAGTGCTCAAGGCGAACGGAATCTCCTACGACGAGGTCGACATCGAACAGGACGGCGCGGCCGCCGAATTCGTCGGCTCGGTCAACGGCGGCAATAGGACAGTGCCGACGGTGAAGTTCGCCGACGGGTCGACGCTGACCAACCCGAGCGCGGGCGAGATCAAGGCGAAGCTGGCCGAGGTCGCTGGCTAGTCGCTGGCGGCCCAGGACTCGATGATGACCCGGGCGATCGAAATCGACCCGGGCAGAAGCAGTTTCGACCCCGAGGCGCTGGACCAGTCGCCGGCGTCAAGCGCTTCGCGTACCTCGTTGCGGGTGAACCACGCCGCCTCCGCGATCTCGCCGTCGTTGAACGAGAACTCCTCATCCGGGTCACCGAGGGCGTGGAAGCCGACCATCAGCGAGCGCGGAAAGGGCCAGGGCTGGCTGCCTAAATAGCGCACGTCGCGGACGGTCAGGCCGATCTCCTCGCGGATCTCGCGGACGACGCAAACCTCAAACGACTCGCCGGCCTCGACGAACCCTGCCAGCAGCGAGAACATTCGCTCGGGCCACACCGCCTGGCGGGCCAGCACCGCACGGTCGCCGCCGTCGTGAACCAGGCAGATCACCGCGGGGTCGATGCGCGGAAACTCCTCGTGACCGCTGAGCGGGTTGACCCGTGACCAGCCCGCCCTCGACAACTTGGTCACCGAGCCATCGATTGCGCTGAATCGTGCGCTGTCATGCCAATTCAGCAGCGCGATAGCCGACGACACCAGTTGACTGCTGGTGTCGTCGAAGATCGGGCCGAGGCTGCGCAGGTTCACCACCTCGGGTTGCACGTCGAGATCTTCGGGTGCTTCCAGCGCGCCCCGGATGCCCCAGACATGGCGGCCACCCTCGATGCGGCCCAGGAATACCGCGCCCGGAGGCGGCTTTTCGCCCAGCGCGACCGTCGAGCCGAGGACGACGCTGCCGTTGGCGACCAGCACCTGGTTGCGGGAATCCACCCGCAGCAGCGCCGCATCCGCCCATCCCGCGATGGCCGCATCGACGTCCGTGCGCACCTGGTCGGCCCGATCCGCGCCGACGCGCGACAGCAAGGGAATGCTGTTCAGCTGGAAGTCCACGCCTAATCCTCCACGAGCGACCCGCTGCGCCCGGCTGCGCCGCGCTTGATCGCCACGAGTCAGTGCCCCGTCTGGCGGATGTAGAGCAGCCGGTCGGTGGCCTCGATGGCGTCCACCTCGGGCGCGCCGATGCGCAGCAGATGGCCGTCGCGCACCACCCCGAGCACGATGTCGCGCAGATGCCGTGGGGACCCGCCGATCTCGGTCTCCTCCACCTCGCGTTCGGCGATGGCCAGGCCCTCGTGCGGGGTCAGCAGGTCCTCGATCATCTGCACGACGCTGGGCGTGGTGGTGGCCAGGCCGAGCAGTCGGCCCGCGGTCTCCGAGGAGACCACCACCGAGTCCGCGCCCGACTGCTGCAGCAGGTGCTGGTTCTCGGCCTCGCGGATCGACGCCACGATCTTGGCGTTGGGCGCAAGCTCGCGGGCGGTCAGTGTCACCAGCACCGCGGTGTCGTCGCGATTGGTGGCGACGATGATCGAGGACGCGTGCTGGGCGCCGGCCAACCGCAGCACATCGGATTTGGTGGCGTCGCCGTGCACGGTGACCAGGCCGGCAGTCGCGGCGTGTTCGAGCGCGGTGCGATCGGTGTCGACGACGACGATCTCGCCCTGAGCGTCCTCGTCGCCGAGCCTGGCGCCGACCGCCGTTCTGCCCTTGGTGCCATAGCCGATCACGATGGTGTGGTTGCGCACTCTGCTCCTCCAACGCTGAATCTTCCATGCCTGCCGGGACCGCTCGGACAGGACCTCGAGCGTCGTGCCGACCAAGACGGCCAGGAATGCGATCCGTAGCGGCGTAAAGACCACGGTGTTGACCAGACGCGCGGTTTCGCTGTACGGGGTGATATCGCCGTAACCGGTCGTCGACAGCGACGTCGCCGCGAAGTAGAGGCAGTCGATGAAGGTGATCCCGTCGGTGCGCACGTCGCGGTAGCCGCTTCGGTCTGCGTAGACGACGAAGGTGGCGGCGAACAACACCGCCAACGCGATGACCATGCGGCGGGTGATCACGCGCACCGGACTGGCGTGGTCTTCGGGGATGCGCAGCACACCGACCAAGAGATGACCGGGTTGGGTGGTCAGCGTTTGATCCAGACCCTTCAGCCGCCCCAACCTATTGCCGGGCACGGCAGCCCATCATCACCTGAACCCAGCGCACGACACCTATGTAACCACGATCTAGCTGTGGCTACCGTCGGAGACGGCCAGCAGCGCGGTCAGCTCGGCGGGATCGGGCAGGTCGTCGGGAACGACGGTAACGCCGGTGCGTACGTAGTAGAAGGCGGCGCGCACCTCGGAGTCCGGGCATCCGGACAGCGCGGCCCACGCCAGGCGGTAGACGGCGAGCTGGACGCCGGCCTGCCGCAGGGCTTCCGGCCCACGCGGCGGCTCACCGGTTTTCCAGTCCACGACGGTCGCACCGCCGTCGGGGTCGGCGAACACCGCGTCGATGCGGCCCCGTAGCACGGTGTCGCCAATCGGCATCTCAAATGGCACCTCGACCGCGACGGGTGTGCGGACCGCCCACCGCGATCGGTTGAAGGCTGCCTGCAGCGCGGCCAATTCTTCGGTGTCGCCGACGTCGGAGTCCGCTGCGCCCGGCAGGTCGCCAAGATCGAACAGCCGCTCCGCGCCGTAAAACCTTTGCACCCAGGCGTGAAACGCGTTGCCCAGCAACGCATGCGGGTCCGGACGGGTCGGCAGCCGATGCATCAGCCGCTGCGCCGCGCCCGCCGGGTCGCGGGCGAGGTCAACCAGCGCACTGACCGACAACTGGCTGGGCAGGGTGCCGACAGGCCGTCGTGCGGCGCTGGCACGTTCGGCCAGCAGTGCGTCGACATCGGCGACCCAGCCGTCGACGTCTTCGAGGGAGGCGGTGTCGGCCGACATCATGCCGGCCACCAGTGCCGCCCCACGTTCGACGTTGTCGCGGCGCCCCGCCAGCGGATCGGCGGGCCACATCGCCTCGACAACGCTGTCGCGCAGCGGGTTTCGCTCACCGTCGGCGGGTGCGGGTGCCCACTGCTCCACCACGCCGCAGGGGTCGCCGGCCGCGGCCGAACGGTCGATCACGTCCTTGAGTTCGCACAGGAAATCCGATGGCCCCCGCGGTTTGATCCCGGTGCAACCCCAGTGATGGCCGGAGACCAGCAGGGTATCTTCGGCACGGGTAATGCCCACGTACAACAGTCGGCGCTCCTCGTCGACGCGCCGCTGGTCGAGCTGACGACGATGATCAGCAATCTTGTCCGACAGTTGCTTTCGGTTGGTGGCGTCCGAGGTGTCCAGCACCGGTATACCGAGCGCGCCCGTTTGGGCACGGTCGCCGCGCAGCAGCGGCGGCAGTTCGGCGGCGTCGGTGAGCCAGCTGCTGCGCGACGCCGTCGACGGGAATACCCCGCCGGACAGGTGTGCTACCGCCACCACCTGCCACTCCAGCCCTTTGGCGGCATGCACGGTGAGCACTTGGACCCGGTCCCTGGCGACTGCCAATTGAGCCGGCGCCAAACCGTTCTCGACTTCCTCGGCCGCGTCCAGATAAGACAGCAGGCCCGCGACCGACGGCGCACTCGGCGTAGTGGGTGCGCGTTCACCGTAGTCGGCGACCACATCGGCGAATGCGTCGAGATGCTCGGCTCCCGACCATCCGGCAGCGGCCGCCGCCCGGGCTTCGCAGTCGACGCCCAGCACGCGGCGTACCTCGGCGACCAGATCGGGCAGAGAATGACCCAAATGACCACGCAGCGCGAGCAATTCGCCGGCCAGCGCGCAGACGCGCTGATATCCGGCCGCCGAATACGAGTCGGCCGGGCCCGGATCGCTGATCGCGTCGGCCAGACATACGCTGTCCGCGTCGGGACCGGCTGTCATGGCAATCGACTCGAGTGTGGCCGCCTGAGCTGACTGTCTGCCGCCCAGCGCGACCGCGCGGCGCCACAGCGCGGCGATATCCCGAGCACCCAGCCGCCACCGCGGACCCGTCAGCACCCGCATCGCGGCCGCGCCGGCTGTGGGGTCGGCGACCAGCCGCAGCATGGCCACCACGTCGGCGACCTCGGGGACGGAGAGCAAGCCGGTCAGGCCGACCACCTCGACGGGAATCCCGCGGGCGCGCAAGGCATCCGCGATGGGTGCGGCGTCGGCGTTGCGCCGCACCAGTACCGCGGCGGTTGGCGGGCTGACGCCGTCGGCCGCGGCTTGCTGATAACGCACACGCAAGTGCTCGGCGATCCAGTCGCGCTCGGCGCGCACGTCGGGAAGCAACGCGCAAAGCACGGTGCCCGGCGGTGCGTCCGGGCGCGCGCGCAGCGCTTGCACCGCGACCGACCGTCGTCGGGCCTCGGCTGAAATGGCATTGGCGACGTGCAGGGCCCGCGGCGGGTTGCGCCAGCTGGTCCGCAACTCCAGGGCCGGCGCGGGGGTGCCGTCGGATCGGGGGAAGTCGGTGCAGAAGCGCGGCAAGTTGGTCGCCGAGGCGCCGCGCCAGCCGTAGATCGACTGGATCGGGTCGCCGACGGCCGTCAGCGCGAGCCCGTCGTCGCGCCCGCCCCCGAACAGCGCCGACAGCGCGATGCGCTGCGCGTGCCCGGTGTCCTGGTACTCGTCGAGCAGCACCACCCGATAGCGGTTTCGCAGGTCCTGGCCCACCTGCGGGAACGTCGCCGCCAGGCGAGCGGCGGCGCCCATTTGCGCGCCGAAGTCCATCACCTTCGCCGCGCGCATGCGCTCGGCCAGCGCGTCGAGCAGCGGCACCAGCTCCGCGCGTTCGTTCTGAGTGGCCAGCAGCCGCAGCAACCACTGGCTGGGGCCGCGCTCGCGCTGATAAGGGCCCGCGGGCAGGTGGTGAATCAGCCGCTCCAGCTCCAGATGGGTGTCGCGCAGCTGGTCGGTGTCCACCAGGTGCTCGGCGAGCTGACCCCACAGCCGCAGCACCATCGACGTGACCGCGGCCGGCGTCTTGCCGGTGCGCAGTTCGCCGTCATAGCCGTTGACGACATCGAAGGCCAGCTGCCACAGCTCGGTCTCGCTGAGCAACCGGGCGTCGGGTTCGACGGGCAACAGCAAGCCGTAGTCACGCAGCAGCGAGCCGGCGAAGGCATGGTAGGTGCTGACCACGGGGCTGTCGGCCGCTTCGACGAGTGCCGGGCCGGCGGAGCCGGGTGCGCCCAGGCCGGCGCCGGCCAGCCGCGCCAGCCTGGAACGCACCCGACGCAGCAGCTGACCCGCCGCCTTGCGGGTGAACGTCAGTCCCAGCACCTGACCGGGTTCGGCGTAGCCGTTGGCGACCAGCCAGACCACTCGTGCGGCCATCGTTTCGGTTTTGCCCGCACCGGCGCCCGCAATGACGACCAGCGGGCCCGGCGGCGAAGCGATGACCGCGGCCTGCTCCTCGGTGGGCGCGACAAGCCCTAGGGCGCTTGCCAATTCAGTTGGGCTGTAACGCGTCACTGCGCTGCTCCTTCGGCGTGGGCCGGACACGACGGCCGGATCGGGCAGTGTGTGCATCCGTCGTTGCGTCGGGCGACGAACTGCGGCCCGGCTGTGGCGTCGGCGGCCTGCCGGATCAGGTCGCGCCACTGGTCGCGCGCGGCGGGTGTCAACGGATCCTGTTCGCGCTCAACGACTCCCGAGGCTCCGGTCTTGGCAGGGTAGACCAGGCGCGCGCCGCCGGGCTCCGCACCGGCAGGCAACATGCCTTCGGCCACCGCCAGCTGATACATCGCCAGCTGGGCGTGTTGTTGGGCGTCGTCCTTGCTGACGGGTGTCTTGCCAGTTTTGACGTCGACGATCACCAGGCGGCCGGCTGCGTCGCGTTCCAGCCGGTCGACGCGACCGCGCAGCCGAACCTCGCCGCCGTCCTCGCGCTGCACCCCGAGCACCCCGTCGACGTCGACCTCGACGCCGACCTCGGTCAGCTCCCGTCGGCTCTGGGCTCGCCACTCGACGAACGCCTGGATCATGGCGCGGTGCCGGGCCAGCTCGTTGTCCGAATGCCACCGCGCATCGAAGGGCAGATGCTGCCACACCCGCTCCAGCTCGGCCAGCAGTTGCGACTCGGTCTTGCCCGGTTGGGCGATCAGCGCGTGCAGCACCGAGCCGATCGTCGACCGCAGATCGCGGGCGTTGGTGCCGCCATGCTGTTCGGCCAGCCACCGCAGCGGGCAGTCGGTCAGCGCCTGCAGGGTCGACGGCGTCAGGGTGACGACATCGGTTGCTCCGCAGAGTGAATCGTTGGTGCTCACCGGCGTGAGTCCGTGCCAGCCGGCTGGGTCGGCGCCCGGCACACCGGCCTGCGCCAACCGGGCCAATTGCGTTGCCGCACAAGCGCGGGCGGCGTCGTCGATGTCTTCCAGGGCCCCGTGGGGTGCGCACACCACACCGCGTAACCGGCCGACCAGCGCCGCCGCCGAAAGCACCCGGGGCGCACTGATCGGCGCCAGTGGTTCGGAGGCCTCGACACCAGTGGCGCTGGTTTCCCAGGCGGCGAGCTCGAAGAAGAACGGCGACGGCAGTGCGGCCTCCTCCCCCGCTCCGCCGGTGTCACTGTCCACCGCGGTCACCAGCAGTCGGCGCCGGGCCCGGCCCATCGCCGCGACCAGCAGCCGTCGTTCCTCGGCCAGCACGGGCGCCCGCACCGAGGCGTCCTCGGTGACCCCGTCGAGAGCGTCGAGCAGCCGCTGGGTATTCAGCACCCCGCCGCGCGGAATCGTGTTCGGCCACAACCCGTCCTGCAAACCGGCGATGACCACCAGGTCCCATTCATGCCCCAGCGCCGCGTGCGCGCTGAGCACCCTGACGTGCTGCGCCCCGTCGGAGGGCTCGGCGGTGACACCGGGCAACTGCAACGCCACAATGTGCTCGACGAGTCCACGCAACGACGCACCGGGCGTGCGAGACACAAACTGATCGGTGGCGTCGAACAACGCGGTCACCGCGTCGAGATCCCTGGTGGCCTGGGCGCCGCCCGAGCCGCCGCGCTCGCTGGCCGCCAGCCAGCGCCGCTGCAGACCGGACCGTTGCCACGCGGCCCACAGCGTGTAGCGCGGATCCTGGCCGTCGCGATCGCTGCGTGCGGCCGCGTCCAGCACGGCACGCACCCGCCGCAGCGCCCCGGAGAGTGGCGCTTTGCCGGACAGCGCCTCCACCAGCAGTTCGCCGAAACTGCCGGACGTACGAATGGGCTTGGCGCGCTGAAGCGTTCGGCGCAGTTGGCGCAGCGAGACCGGGTCGACGCGGCCGATGGGCCCGGTCAGCAACTCCAGAGCGTGTGCCCCGTCAAGCCCGTCGGCGGTGGCGGCGAGCACCGTGAGCAGCGCGTGGGCCGCGGGTTCTTCCGACAGCGGGCCCCCGAGCGCGGGTGGGGCCACCGGAACGCCGGCGGCCGCCAAGGCCCGTGGCAGCCGCGAGCCAGCGCATGCCACCGAGCGAACGATCACCGCCATCTGCGACCACGGCACCCCGTCCATCAAATGGGCACGCCGCAGCGCGTCGGCGATCATCGCCGCCTCGGCGTGCGCCGAGGCAGCCAGCCGCACGGTGACCGATCCATCATCGCTCCCGATGCCGTCGATGCGCCTGCCGCTGGTGCCGCCGGGCAATCGGCTCGCGACGCCGCTGACCGCGCGCGCGACGGCTGGGGCGCAGCGATGCGACTCGGTCAAGGTGACCGACGGTCCGTCTTCGGCGAGCAGCCCGGCGGGCTCGCCGCCGCGGAAGCCGAACACCGCCTGGCTGGGATCACCGGCAACCAGGGCCAGCTCGGTGGCCGCGGCCAGCACCCGAATCAGGCTGGCCGCCTGCGGATCGAGTTGCTGGGCGTCGTCGACCAACAACACGCGGACCCTGGCGCGTTCGGCCGCCAGCAATTCCGGGTCGACCGCGAAAGCCTCCAACGCGGCCCCGACCAATTCGGAGGCACCCAGCGCCGGCGCCGTCGCGTGCGGCGCCGCCGTCCCGACCGCCGCCCGTAGCAGCAGCACCTGCTCGTACTGGCGCGCGAATTGGCCGGCGGCGGTCCACTCCGGCCGGCGGCGCCGGCGGCCCAGCCGCTCCAGCTCCGTCGGATCGACACCGCGTTCGGAGCACCGCGCCAACAGGCTGCGCAGCTCAGTGGCAAATCCGGCAGTGCTCAGTGCGGGCCGCAGATGCTCCGGCCAGGTGGTGGCGGCGTGCGGTCCGTCTTCGAGGTCGCCGGCTAGCAGTTCGCGGATGATGGCGTCTTGTTCGGCGCTGGTGAGCAGGCGCGGAGGGGCGTCCCCGGCACGCTCGGCCGCCCGCCGCAGGACCGCGTAGGCGTAGCTGTGCACCGTGCGAACCAGCGGCTCCCGGACCGCGACGCGGCACGGACCCGTGGTGCGCGAACCCAGCAACGCTGTAGTCAGCGCGGTGCGCGCACGCATCCCCATCCGGCCCGAACCGGTAAGCAGCAGAACCGATTCCGGATCGACACCGGCGGCGATGCGGCTGACCGCGGCGTCGACGAGCAGGCTGCTCTTGCCGGTCCCCGGACCGCCCAGGACACGCACCCGTCCGCGCGTGCCCGGCTGCAGAACGGCACCCGCTTCGGCTCCCCAGGTGAACGACATGCCGACATGACATCACGAGGGTCCGACAAGTCGGTGCGACCACTAAGGGCGGGGAATCACGGTGCTTATTCGGCGAGATCCAGCGCTGCCCGGACGATGGAGTCTGCGTCGATGCCGTGATATCGGTAGACGTCCTCGAGACCGCCGGCCTGGCCGAACCTGGTAACCCCCAACGATGCAGCGGGCACCTTGTTGATGGTGGGCAGGAAAGCCAGCGTGTGAGGGTGGCCGTCGAGAACGGTGATCATCGGTGCTGATCGTTCCGGCGGGAAGACCTGGTCCAGGATCCAGGTCGGTGCCGCAGCGAGCCCATGCCGTGCCTGCTGCGCTTCGAATAGCCGTCCGGGACTGGTCACGCACACCACCTCGGCCGCAATATCCAAGCTCGCCAATCGTTCTGCGGCCTGCAGCGCTTCGGTGATCACCGGACCCATGCCGACGATGCTCACCGCGGGCTGCCGCGCGGCGCGCAAGACGTAAGCGCCGGCCAGCACCTGACGTCGGCGCCGATCCCTGGCGGCTGGATCACTCGGCACGCCTGCCAACGCCTGGTTGACCGGGCGGGTGGACAGCCGCAGGTACGACGAACTGCCATCCGGTCGCCCGAGCCGTGAGATGGCCTCGAGCAGAACCCATTCCACCTCGACCGCGAAGGCCGGCTCGTACGCAACACATCCGGGCTGCTCGACTCCGATCGATGGAGTCTTGATCGATTGGTGCGCCCCGCCCTCCGGCGCCAGGCTGACCCCGGCGGGGGTACCCACCAGGATGGATTGGCCGCCCGCGTAGATCCCGAAGGACCACGGCTCGAGCGCGCGTTCGACGAAAGGATCGTAGAGCACACCGATCGGGAAAAGCGGCTGGCCCCAACGGCTCCAGGTGGCACCCAGCTCGCCCATCAGGCCCACCAGGTTGACCTCGGCAATACCGAGTTCCATGTGCTGGCCCGTCGGTCGCTCGCGCCAATGCATGATCGTCTCGGCGTCGTCGGCGAACCAGTCGCGCCGCTCGGTCGGCGACCACACACCGACCTTGTTCAGCCACCCAGCCAGATTGGTCGACGAACTGACGTCGGGGCTCACGGTGACAACTCGCTTGGCCGCCTCCGGTGCCTCGCGGGTCAGGTCAAGCAGGGCACGGCCGAGCGCAGCCTGCGTCGTCGAGGTGCCCGACGGTGTGCGGCCGATATCGGTGGGCACCGGCGGCGGTGCCGTGTAGGGGTTTTCATCGCGGCGCAACCGGATTGCCGTCGCCGCGCACAGCCGTCCCGCGGGACTGTCGGGGTCGAACCGTTGCCATGGATTCTCAGCGTCCATGCCGAGGCGCGCGGCAAGTTGGTCGAACTGTTCGATCGTCAGCAGCGAGGAGTGGTTTTGTGGATGTCCTTGTGTGGGAAGGCCGTACCCCTTGATGGTGTAGGCGATGATCACCGTCGGGCGGCCGTCGTCGATCCGCGCATATGCATCGCGCAGTGCGTCGAGGTCGTGGCCGCCGAGATTACGGATCGCGCGCAGCAGCGTGGCGTCGTCGAGTTCGGACACCAGGCCGTCGATCACGTCTGCATCCGGGCCGGCCCCAGGCAGCCGAGAGCGCAGCGCGTCGGCGTCGCACCGCAGCAACCGCTGGTACTCGGGGTTTGGCATCTGCAGGATCCGCTCGCGCAGCGCAGTGCCGCCCGGGCGGCCAAATATGCCTTCGAGCAATTTGCCGAACATGACGGTGATTACCTGCCAACCCGCCGCGGCGAACATCCTCTCCAGACGGCCGGCCGCGATGTTCGGGACTACCCGGTCCAGCGACTGGCGGTTCAGGTCGACGATCCAGACGATCTCGCCGAGTTCGGTCACGGAGGTGTCCAGCACCGCCTCCCACACCGCACCCTCGTCCAGCTCGGCGTCACCGACAATCGAATACTGGCGACCCGAACCGGCGTCCCCCAGCGCCGCGTTCACATAGCGGCGCGCGACGGCGCCCCAAATTGGTGCGGTGGCACCGATTCCCACCGACCCGGTTGAGTAGTCGACCGGATCGGGATCCTTGGACCGGCTGGGGTAGGACTGCAACCCGCCGAATTCGCGCAACATGGGCAGGTATTTCTCGTCGAGACCACCCAACAGGTAGTTGACCGCGTGCAGTACGGGCGACGCGTGCGGTTTGACCGATACCCGGTCACCCGCCCGCAGCTGCTCGAACCACAGTGACGCCATGATCGACACCATTGACGCACTCGACGCCTGATGACCGCCGACCTTCAGTCCGGAGGCATTCGACCGGACCCGGTTGGCGTGATGGATCATCGCGGTCGACAGCCACAGCAGTCGCTCCTCGATCTCCACCACGGGATCGCGTTCCAGGCGAGGGCCGACCGCCCCCGGCAGCGGCGCGGAAACGGCGGCAGGCATGGTTCACTTCCTTGGCAGATGGTTGATCTAGTGCAACAGTCACGGCGTAAAACGGCAACCAATGTTCTAGAGTTTGAACAAAATGCACACATAGTGGTCGTGCGTTGATTGTGAGGTCACCAATATGTCAAGCCGCAGCACCGCCGACACGGTCGACGCGCGTTTGTTGCGCGCCCTGGCAGGCGACCCTCGGGCGTCCACCGTGGCCCTGGCCGAACGGATCGGGGTCTCGCGTAATACCGTGCAGGCGCGGTTAGCGCGCTGGGACGACGCGTCGGCGCTGGCCTCATTCGAGCGCACGATCACACCCGATTTCCTGGGTTACCCCTTGCGTGCGTTCGTGCTGACCAACGTCAAACAACGGAGACTGGGCGACGTGGCCGCGGCGCTGGCCAGCGTCCCCGAAGTGGTTGAAGTCCACGGACTCAGCGGCGTGGCTGATTTGTTGATCCAGGTTGTCGCCCGCGATGCCGACGATTTATATCGCGTGGCGGGACACATCCTGGGCATTCGAGGCGTCAAGCGGACGAACACGGCACTTGTGATGCGCGAGCTGGTGAATTTTCGGCTCTCGCCCCTGATCGATCGCCTGTTACCCGACGGCAGCGCCCGGCACGCCTGACCTTTCAGCGCCGCCTCAGTGTGTGTGACGGCGTCTCGCCGAACTTGTGTTCGTAGTGCGCGGCGAATCGCCCGAGGTGATTGAACCCCCACCGGTACGCCACGTCACTGACGGTTTTCGTCCCATCGCCGCCGATCAGATCCGCCCGCGCCCCGTCCAGCCGCACGTTGCGCAGGTATTGCGCCGGACTCATGTCGAACTCGTCGCGGAACAGTTTCTGAAGTTGCCGCACGCCGACGCCGGCGGCTTGAGCAAGGTCAGCAACAGTGTGCTGGGCACCGGGCGCTTCGGCGACGAAGGTAACAGCCTTGCGCAATGCTGATGGGCTCGCGCGGACCGGTCCGCTACGGATCGCCTCCGTCATGGAATGCTGCTGACTTGCCAGCAATCCGGCGATCACTGCACGTTCGAGATGGCGGATCTGCGTCGCCAAGGCGGCATCGGGAATTGCGCCAGGGCGGGCGATGATGTCAAGCAACATCTCGATGATGGATCGCCAGCGTTTGCCGGCGGATGCCGTCATGTCAAAACCGATGTCAAAGCAGACGCGCCGATCGACTGGCCGGCCGAGAATACGCGCGAGTTCGCTTTCGAGCGCCGCTCGATCGATCTTGATACTGACCTGGGTGGCGACGTCAGCCCAAGACTTGACGAAGGTGTGCTCGCCGGGGCTGTACACCGCGGCACAGTCGGGCGTAGCAACCAGTTCTTGGGTGCCACAGCTTGTTGCGACCGACCCCACGAGGGGCATGTCGATGTGGTAGCCGCCCATGTCGCCGGGGTCGATTGATACTTCGGCTCCGAAGTGGACGATTCCGATCGTCACATCGGTCAGTCGATATGCGATCATCGCGGCATCGGACAATCGAGCGCTCGGATCCACCAGCTCCAGTCGCGCCGGATAGTAGACACCGTTAATGGTGTCGCGATAGACGTCAAAATCGTCAGTTGCGCAGACGACTCTGCGCCGCTCATCGCTCGACGGGTTCGTTAGCGAACTGCCCAGCTTCGGTACCGCAGACATTGCCGACCTCGCTATCCCAGCTCCTACATCGCATCGTAGGGGCTGCATTCGTCGCGCGCCCCAAACGCTGAACCGGCCTCGAACGCAGAGGTCGGACGGGCCGCGGCCGGCCGCACGGCGGACAAGCTATCTCGCAAAGTGGATTTTCCATCCGCTCTGCCGACTCTAACGTCGGCCACAGCCATGCGCACCGTCTTCGGTGGCATCGCTCGCACCCGAGCGGTGGCGCTGGCTCAGTGACAGAAAGAACGAACAGATGACAGCTGTTGAAGCAATCGAATATTCGGAAATCCCGGCACGGGCTAAGAAAGTTCTGGAGGGATTTCTGCCTCCCGAAGATAGAATTGCGGCTCGGGTTGCCGAATTGGGCCACGTGTCACCGAGAGCGTTTGACAGCGAAGGCGATCAGGAAGTCCTCGACGGAGTGACATTTACACACCACTTCGTCGACGCACCCGGCGACGATGAAACTGTCCGGTTTCACTACGTCGAGGCCGGGCAGGGCGAGGCGATCGTATTCCTCCACGGAATTCCCGACGCGTGGTACCAGTGGCACCACCAAATGGCTGCCCTGTCCCCTACAAATCGCTGTGTCGCCTTCGATTTGAAGGGGTACGGGCAGTCCGACACGAAAGTCGGTAACTACCGACACGAGGCGGCCGCGGACCAACTGCTGGAGGCAATGGGGCTGGCCGGCCTCGACGCGTTCAATCTGGTGACTCACGACCGTGGCACGGTCCAAGCCGACTTCATCGCCGCTAAGCACCCAGACCGAGTCCTACGGTATGGGCGCGGTGAACAACACCTCCACCACTTCCATCCTGACCTAGCACCTCAGGGCGCTCTGTTCGCCAATGCACCGCGTTCCGGGCTGATGGACGATCCCGCCTACTTTGTGACTTGGGTATATACCTGGATTTGCAAATATTCCGTCCCTGACGACGAGATGCGGCGAACAATCCAGGAATTCGCCTACCCGGGTGTCAACGAGGCAGTGCCACGCTACTTCAATTCGAGTTCGTTCAGACAGGAATGGCTACGGCGCCGCAACGACCTCATTCGCGCGTGGAGGTGCCCGATAATGATCATGCAGGGATACGACAGCAAGACTCAGCCCCGCGAATTCTACGAGAACGCGCGTGACTACATCCCCAATGCGCCCAGTGTGAGCGTCGAGTACATCGATGCCGGGCACTTCTGGTCGATGGAGCAACCCAAGGCCGTCACCGCTCTGATAAAAAAGCTGCTGCAGACCTGATGGGTGCGGCAATTGGTCGCACACCGGTCAAACCATCTCGCAATCCGGATTTCCCGCCGCGATGCCGGACCCTAACCTCGGTACATCACGGTCGGACGAACTCCTCGACGCGGAGCCGATCAGCATGGCCAAACCGCCACAGTGCCACACGAATTCGCCCAAGGAGCCCAAGGAGATTGTCCGCGATGTCCGCTAAGCCCAAATTCGCCCACGTTGTTTTCCAAACCGGCCAGCAACAGGAGATGCGCGACTGGTATTGCACGGTGCTCGACGGGCACGTCGTCTACCAGGATCAGCAGTTGTGCTTCATCACCTTCGATGACGAACACCATCGAGTTGCCCTGCTGACTCCGCCGATGCTGCTGGAGCGAAGGGGTCCCACCACCGCCTGCACCCATCACGTCGCCTACACCTTCGACAATCTCGACGATCTGCTCGATCGCTATGTGCTGCTGCGAGACAACGGCGTTCGTCCCGCCGTTTCCATCGCACACGGGGTGACGACCTCGCTGTACTACCAGGATCCGGATGGCAATTTCGTCGAAATGCAGATCGACAACTTCGCCGAGCCTGACCAGGCCACCGAATACATGCACGGCCCGGAATACGCCGCCGACTCGGTCGGGCCGGCCTTCGACCCCGAGGCGATGCTCGCCGCCCGCCGCGCCGGGGTCGGTGTCGAAGAACTCACCGACCGCGCTTGGTCACTGCGGGCGGGACTGCCCAACCCGATGGACGTACTCATCGGCGCACGCTGAAGTCCGAAAGGAAGACCTTATGGCAGCCAAACGCAACACCAAAAGGGCGGTGGGATGCGGCGGCACCGGAATCGATCGGCAACGCGCCCTTGAGCTGATGGCCGGGATCTGCGCACCGGTGACGATCGTGACCGCCGCCGACACCCACCGTCCATACGGCGCTACGGTCAGTTCGTTCGCCGCCCTATCACTGGAGCCGCCCCTGGTCACGGTGGCCTTCGAGCGTCAATCGACGCTGCTGCAGCGGATCCTGGACGCCGGCCGGTTCGGCGTTAATCTGCTCGGCCACGGCCAAGACGACCTGGCCGTGCTGTTCGCACGCCGGGGAGCCGACCGATTCTCTTGCACCGCTTGGCATTACGACTACGGGCTGCCCCGCATCGACGGCGCCGCGGGCTGGGCGGCGTGCGATCTGTACAACGTTATCGACGGGGGCGACCACCTACTGCTGCTGGGACTCATCACGCGCGCCCAGCACGTTCAACTACCGCCGCTGGTGTACGCCCACCGCACCTTCGGCACCCACTCCCGTCACGCCGAACGGCCTCGGCGTCCGATCGTCGACCAGATCATCGCCTGCTCGCACTGAGCAGGTAACCCGAGAGGAACCAAACGATGACAACCGTTGGTGCGCCCGTCGCCATTCCCACCACCGCCGAGCTCGTCGAGCGGATCCGCGCATTGCAGCCCATGCTGGCGAAGAATGCCGCCCAGGGCGAGACCGACCGCCGGGTGGTCGAGGAGTCCATCACCGCGCTCACCGACGCCGGCGCCTTTCGGATCGCCCAACCACGACGCTACGGCGGATATGAGACCTCGATGCGCACGATGCTCGATGTGTCATCGGCTGTGGCGGAGGCTGACGGCGGCACCGCCTGGGTGGTCACCCTCTGCAACGTCTGCGCCTGGATGACCGGGTTGTTCCCCGAACGGGCTCAAAACGATGTGTGGGGCGATACACCCCATGCGAAGGTTTCCGGGGTACTTGCGCCGACCTCTGAGGCGGTCAAAGTCGACGGCGGCTTTCGGGTAACCGGCCGCTGGTACTACAACTCTGGCTCCTGGCACGCCAGCTGGGCGGTCCTGGGTATCCCGATCACCGACGACGCCGGCGAGCCGATCGACCAAGGCCTGGCGCTGGTCCCCTACGCCGACCTCGAGTTGGAGGACACGTGGTTTGTGGCGGGGATGAAGTCGACGGGCTCCAACTGCCTGATCGCCACTGACGTGTTCGTTCCGCAACACCGAATCGTTTCGGTTCCGCAGACGATCGGCGGCAGCTACGCCACTGAGCACACCGAAGAAGCTCTGTACCGGTCGGCTTTCGTGCCATTGCTGTCACTGGTGCTGGCCGGGCCGCAGCTTGGTATGGGCCGTAAGGCGCTCGAAATCGTGCGCGAAAAAGCTGCCAAGAAACCCATCTCCTACACCTTCTACACCGCCCAGTCCGACTCGGTGGCCTTCCAGCTACAGCTGGCGCGCGCAGCGATGATGGTGGACACCGCGCATCTGCACGCCTACCGAGCCGCCGACGATATCGACACCGCGGCCGCCGCCGGAGTCTTTCCCGATGAGCTTTCCCGCACGCGGGTGCGCGCCGACACGGGCTGGGTTCTCGAGCACATCACCAAGGCCATCGACATCCTGCTCAGCGCACACGGCGCGGCGAGCTTTGCCGAAATCAATCCGCTGCAACGTATTTGGCGCGATTCCAGCGTCGGCGCCCGGCACGCCGTGGTGTTGCCCACGGTCAGCTACGAAATCTACGGTAAGGCCCTTTTGGGCCGTGACGACCAGATCACCCCACTGATCTGACGTGAGAGACCAAGAAGAGGGGCAGCACATGACCGATGCGGCGGCACCCGGGGACGGGTGCGCGGTGTGCGCTATGGAGCGAGTCGACGAGGCCTCGATCGTGTTTCGGGACGAGTTGTGGGCGGCCGAAGTCATGCCGGGCGCCGAAGTACCCGGCTGGATCGTTTTGCGCGTCCGCCGACACGCCGAGCGCATCACCGGCCTCGACGACGCTGAGAGCGCCACATTCGGTCGCCGAGCGCGTGATCTGGCTGCTGCGCTCACCGAGGCCACCGGCGCGCCTGCGACATACATTTTGGCATTCTGCGAAAACCACGCGCATTTTCACGCGCTGATCACCGCACGCGGCGTAGAAGTTCCTGAGGATCGGCGCCGCGGGGATATTTTGAAACTCCTTGCGACCCACGTTGACCCGGTGCAAGCCACCGCCCTGGTTCCAGCCGTACGCAACGCGTACCACGACCTGTTGTCCGGGGCGTCCAATTGAGCGCTCATAACAGAGACTTCGACACCTACACCGCGTCGATCCTGCAACATTCGAACTGAGAACATCGGAGACCGCGTGACACCGACACAACCCGACGCCAGCGCACGAGCCGGCAAAATCGCATTGACCAACGTACGCGTCTTCGATGGGACCACGCTGAGTGAACCTGTAACGATCGTGATCGATGGCGCGGTGATCGGCACGGACGCCTCCGGAGCCGAAGTGATCGACGGAAACGGCGGCGCGCTGCTTCCCGGTCTCATCGATGCCCATGTCCATCTGCACGGCGCTGAGGCACTCGATCGGTTGTGCGCTTACGGGGTGACGACAGCGCTGGACATGGCCACCTGGCCGCCGACGAAGGTCGACTCCCTCCGCGGTCAGGTCGGTCGCACCGACATCCGCAGCGCGGGCACACCCGCTACCGCCTCCGGTAGCACCCACAGCCACATCCCGGGTTTTCCGTCAGCGGGCTTGGTCGACGGCCCGGACGCAGCAACCCAATTCGTCGCCGAGCGGATCGACGAGGGCTCAGATTACGTCAAGATCATCGCCGACATTCCCGGGCCCGATCAGCCAACGATGGATGCGCTTGTCGCCGCCGCCCACGACCGTTCCACGCGAACAGTCGTACATGCAACAACCACAGCCACTTTCGCAATGGCGGTCAATGCCAAAGCGGACATGATCACCCACGTACCCATCGAGCAGGCCCTCGATGCGTCGGTCATCGCCCGCATGGCCGCCGCGGGCACTATCGCGATCCCGACGTTGACCATGATGAAGGGAATCGTGGACACGGTCGGCAAGGCGGTGGGCCTCGACTACGAGGCGGCCCGCACAAGCGTCGCCGAGATGTATCGGGCCGGCGTACCCATCCTCGCCGGAACCGACGCGAACGCAACACCAGGTGTCCCCTTCTCGCCTCGGCATGGTGAAAGCCTGCACCAGGAACTCGAGCTTCTCGTCGAGGCCGGCCTGTCCCCTGTCGATGCGCTTCGCGCCGCAACGTCCATGCCTGCCCACTATTTCGGCCTGCACGATCGGGGCGTGGTGGCGCCGGGGCGCCGTGCAGACCTGATCCTGCTCGACGGCGATCCGCTCGTCGACATCGGTGCTACCCGCAACATCAGGCGGGTTTGGTGTGCGGGCATTGAAGCAACGAGTTCGCATGACTGACAATCGCGGGACTGCCGACATAGTCGGCACCCGCATCGACGTACACACGCATTATCTGGGCGGCTCGGTGGCGCGCCTGTTCGAGTCCGGGTTCACCCTCACCGGCGGCTACCGAATGTCCGCGAACTGGAGTCCCGCCGCGGCCATCGATTTCATGGACCGTCACTCAATTGCGACCCAAATTCTCTCAGTTCCCTGGTCTTTCACTGATGACCGGGGCGGTGCCGGGTTCGCGACCAGGTTCTGTCGTCAGGTCAACGAGGAATATGCCGCGCTGATCAACGACCATCCCGGCCGATTCGGCGCGTTCGCCGCCATACCCGCCGACCACCCCGACAGCGCGCTGGCTGAAATCCAATACGCGCTCGACGTCCTCGGACTCGATGGAGTGCTGCTTTCCAGCAACGCGGCCGGCCACTATTTTGGCGGCGAGTTCTACGCGCCGATACTCGCCGAGTTGGAACGTCGGCAGGTGCCGTGTTTCGTACATCCCGCGGAGTGCCCGCACATCGACGTGCTGGGATTTGGCCGACCGAGCTCGATCATCGAATTCCCTTGCGACACAGCACGTACCATCACCGACGCAATTTACGCCGGTATATTTCTACGGCATCCGACGCTGACTCTGATACTCGCCCACTGCGGTGGGGTATTGCCGACGCTGGGTTGGCGCATCGCCGAACACACTCAGATGGGCCGGGGCCCCGATGACGCTGAGATCGACTCGGCCCACGTCGCGGAGGTTTTGGGGGCTTTGTACTACGAGACCGCGCTGGCGGGCAGTCGCAATTCGCTGCTCCCGACGCTGGAAGTCACTACGGCCGAACACATTTTGTTCGGCACGGACTGGCCCGCCGCACCCGAACCGACAGTGATCCATAACATCGCCAACCTCACCGGCTTCGCCGGCTGGGCAGAGTCCGAGCTGGTTCAAGTGGAAAGCGCCAATGCCAGAAAGCTCTTTCCCCGCTGCCGGGAGACGAGATGACGACAGCTGCAAACCCGAAAGCAGATCTTATGCGCACTATGACGACGAAGGTCGGCGCGACGCTCGTCGCCGGCCGACTGCACCGGGCTCCTCGGCCAGCCTCCCGCGCCCCGTTGCTCGTCACGTTGCACGGAGGGCTGTTCACCGGACGCTACTTCGAGGTCGCCGGTTCTGATGCCGGCTCGTTCGCCGAGATCGCCAACCGCAACGGTTTTGACGTGTTGATCATTGACCGGCCCGGCTACGGTGACAGCGGTCAACCGCCCGACGACTACGACTACGCGATCCCCGAGCAGGCCCGCGTTCTCGATGCCGCAATCGACGAGTTGGTGACCCAATGCGGCCATCCTCCCGTCATGTTGATCGCGCATTCCATCGGGGGGATGATCGCCTTCGAAATAGCTGCGGCACAACCATCCTGGCAGCTAGTTGGTCTGTCGGCCACCGGGATGGGCGCGCGGATCCCGCAGGGCGGAGCCGCCGAGCAACTCGGGGCCCTGCCGCTCTCTGGCGTCGTCGACATTCCTATCGACGAGCGCGAAAAGCTTTGGTATGGACCGGAGGGTACCTGCAGTGCCGCTGGTATTGCGGCAGCACGCACGTCCTACGCTCCGGCCCCGATGACCGAACTCACCGCCGCGCCACAATGGGCGGCGCAACGCTTGAGCCGGCACCGCGCCGGACATCACGGTTCCCATTTTTCATGCGCTGGCGGAATTCGACGCGCTGTGGGACGGGTCGCCGGAGGCTCGCGAACTCTTCATCTCGAACTTCTCCAACACCCAACGTGTTCAATCGGAGATCGTCGACGGTGTCGGGCACTGCATCGAGCATCATCTGATCGGTGCTTCGATCCACTACCAGCAGCTAGCCTTCGCCCACATGTGCGTCCATCGTCAACCGCCAAAACAGCGGGCATAATCGGCGCTCGGACGCATGGCTTTAGAACATATTCCAAAATAGGAGTTTTCATGCGAGTTGCTAATCTCGACAACCGTGCGGTTCTGGTGATCGGCAAAGCCGGTGCCGAACAAAGTGTCGATATCGCCACCGCGTCCCACGGTCGTTTTGGACCCGACCTTCCAGCCGTATACACAGCCTGGAAACAGTTCACCGAGTGGGCTTCCGAGTTGGAAACTGACAAGTTGAGCGGCTGCGCTCGCATTGACCGCCGCCTTCTGGGCGCGCCCTCCCCTGCGCCGCGACAGGTGTTCGCAATCGGGTTGAACTACCACTCCCACGCCGCGGAATCCGGATTCGCTGCCCCCACCGACGCACCGCCGGTGTTCACCAAATACGTGTCCAGCTTCACCGGCCCTGACAGCGAGGTCATCATCCCGACTGGCGGCAGTGTGGACTGGGAAGTGGAACTGGTCGTCGTCCTGGGCCGCGAAGCCAGCCGAGTTGGCGAGCGCGACGCCATATCCTATGTGGCAGGACTCACTGTGGGGCAGGATATATCCGAGCGGGTACGCCAAATGCGTGGGTCAGCACCACAATTCGGGCTCGCCAAGTCGTTCCCAGGGTTCTCCCCACAAGGCCCGTGGCTCGTCACACCGGACGAATTCAACGACCCCGACGACCTGGAACTCGGCTGCGCCGTCGACGGTGAGGAGATGCAGAAGGGTCGCACCCGTGACCTGATCTTCCCGGTCCCCGCGCTCGTGAGCATGCTGTCACAGAATGTGACGCTTTATGCCGGCGACGTGATTTTCACCGGCACGCCCGCCGGTGTCGGCGTCGGGCGCGAACCGCAACGCTTCCTGCGGGCCGGCGAGCGCCTCGACAGTTGGATCGAGGGCATCGGCGAGCTCCATCAGACGTTCGTTGCCGACACCGGCGCACGATAACGGACTGTCAGTCATGCCGCTGCATGGGCTCAGTTCCGTCACCATCGGGGTACCTAACGTCGGTGAAACCGTTTCCTACTACGCCGATTTCGGGTTGGATCCGCAGGTGGAAGGTTGGCTCTGTACCCGTGACGGCGGCCGCCAGCTTCAAGTTGTCCACGCACCCACCCGTCGCCTGATCGAGCTGCGGGTAGGCGCTGACGATGCCGACGACATCGGTCGCGTCGCCACCAACCTGGACCGCCTAGACGTCGAGATCAGACGCGACGAGCGAAGCGTTACCGCTGTCGACAAAGCGACCGGCGTGCTGGCAACCGTCGAGATCGCCGCACGGCTGAACCAGCCGGTGACGCCCGCTACCCGTTACAACGGTCCCGGACGGATCGAGCGGTCAGATTGCCGAGCACCCGGAGTCCTGCGCACCGGTCGAGTCATTCCCCGCAAGTTGGGGCACGCGGTTATCGGCACCACCGACCTGGCGTCGACGCAGTCGTTTTTCACCGACGGCCTCGGATTTAAAGTCAGCGACTTGATCAAGGATGCCGGCGCATTCCTGCGGTGTTCCACCGACCACCACAACGTGCTCGTGCTCAATGCGCCGGTGAGCTTTCTGCACCACACATCCTGGCAGGTCGACGACGTCGACGAGGTCGGACGCGCTGCGTCGGCGATGCTCGAGGGCCACCCGGAGCGGCATGTTTGGGGGCTCGGCCGCCACCATGCCGGGTCGAACTTCTTCTGGTACCTCAAGGATCCCGCCGGCAACTTCAGCGAGTACTACTCCGACATGGATTGCATTATTGAGGACCAACTTTGGACCCCCGAAACGCTAGAAGGTGCCCGGGGACTGTTTAACTGGGGTCCGCCGCCACCAGCATCCTTTCTTGCACCCGAGGACCTGGCCGCGCTGATGACCGGCGTCCACAGCGCCGGCTGACCCGCGTCGTTATCGGCATAGAAAGGACAGTTCGTTGCGCATCATCACCGTCGAAGAACATTTCCATCACCCCGGCGCGGTCACACGCGTGCTGGAACTTGCCGGGTCGGCGCCCGTCGTTCCTGACGAGGGTTTCGGTGCCTTCCTTCGGGACTTCATGCCCGACCGGGACTCAGCAGAGTGGCTGGGCGGTAACCGCCTGGCCCACATGGACCAGGTTGGCATCGACATGCAGGTTGTCTCGCACGGTGCTAACAGTCCCGGCAACCTCGCTCATTCGGAGGCCGTAGCGTTATGCAAGCGAGTTAACGATGATCTCGCTCAACAGATTTCCGAGCACTCCACACGATTCCGGGGATTTGCGACCCTACCATTGCACGACCCGGCCGCGGCGGCCGATGAACTCAAGCGATGTGTCAACGAGCTGGGTTTCGTGGGGACTTTGATTTCGGGAAGCTGCGGCGGCTTGTTCCTCGACGACGAGCGATTCGACCCGGTCCTAGCCGCAGCCGAGCAGGTCGATTTGCCTATCTACATCCACCCGGGACTACCGGAGAACCCGGTGTCTCGGGCCTACTACGCAGGGCACTGGCCGGCTGCGTTGCATTTCCTGTTCTCCGGGCCCGCTTTTGGTTGGCATGCCGAGGCAGGTGTTCACCTTCTGCGGCTCATCTTGTCGGGGGCGCTGGATCGCCACCCCAGCCTGAAGCTGCTCAGTGGCCATTGGGGTGAATTCGTCGCGGGCTGGCTCGATCGACTCGACGAAGCCATCGACTGGGGCGGCCCCGATCTCGAACGCCAGGTAAGCGAGTATTACCGCGAGCAGGTCTGGGTCACGCCATCCGGCATGTTCAGCCAGAACCAGCTGAACTTCATCATCGCCGAGATCGGTGCCGAACACCTCATCTATTCCGAAGACTTCCCGTACATCGTCCGCGACAACGTGTCGGAGTTCCTCCAGCAAGCCAAACTCACCGATGATCAGCGAAACGCGATCGCGCACGGTAACGCCGAAAACATCATGAATCTCTAATCGGTTGAGCTGTACCGAATTACGTCGAAGCCTGGTTTGCCGGCACCCCGGCGCCCAGACTAACTGGGCGGATATGCGGGCGGCGGGTTGACGCCTCTGAGGATCCAGGCGAACCAGTCGAAGCCGTGCTCCAATTCGTCGCTCGCGTCATAGCTGGGGCTGGGATCGGGCGGCGTGTCCGGTTCCGGCGCGGCGCTACCGTCTGGGTGCGTCGGGCGTGGTCGATCCTGTTGCCCGTAGACGGCGACGACGACGGTGCGGTCGGGGCTGTTTTCGGACCACACGCCGATGCTGTTGTAGGTGCAGTTCTGCATGATCGCGAGGTAGGCGGGGTTGTAATACCACTGATTGATCAATTCGATTCCGCTGATGGCCAAAGCCGGATTGATCGCGACGGTTTCGGCGACGTTACCGTGAAATCCCGCGGCGCTCGCCCGGCCTTGGGGGGTGGACCCGTCGGTGCCGATGTCGCCGCCGAGGGCGCGGTTGTTCAGCACATCCACGGCGTGCCACTGCGCCGCCAACTGCAGTCGTGGATCGATCCGCACGTCATTGGTGCAGCCGGCCTGGTGCTGAATCGTGTAGACGTTGGCGACGACCCCGTCGTTGAGCCGCTTGTTGTCTGCGTGCGCGGTGGGCGCCGCCGACGCCGCACCGGCCGCGAGTACAGCCGCAACGAAAGCCCCGGGTGATCGAGAACGCAAGGGGTGGATCATAAGCCGGCCTTTCTGTGCGGTCATGACGCGGGTGGACGGTAGTGGCCTGCTGAGTTGCGCAACTGCCAGATCGACGCCGGACACAGCTCGTTGACCGCCTGAGTGATCAGGTAGGACGCCTGGTACTCGTCGGTCGTTCCGAAGTCGGCCTTGACGTTGTTCATGAGGTCCGCATAACCGCGACCCTGGGCGACCTGGTCGCAGATGCCCTGGCCGTAGGTGAGAGCGTCAGCGGCGGACGCGAAATGGTAGCCGGGCCTGACCATTACGTTGAACAGATAAGCCGTCGCGTCGGCGGATGCGGATGGCGTCGCCAATATGCCGAACACAGCGATAGTCGTCGCGCTCAGCGCCGGGGCCGCCAGTGAACGCATATTAAATCGGATCGAAAGCAGCGATCAACCAGCGACCGCCGACCTTGTTAAGAGTGACCCGAACCCGCGAGGCGGTATTGCTGGGCGGATCGCTGCCCATCGAGATCGTCTGGTCGACGAATACCAGAACAACCGCGTGGGTTTCCGAGGCCGAGACCGAGGCCGCCGCCGGGACGGCGGCCGTCGCGGAAATCTGCTTCTGGCGAGAGCCCGGAATCACGACCTCGTGCGTCAACGCGGTGTAAGAGTCTTTGAGGCTGCCGCTCAGCCGGTCTCGCGCCGCGGCGAGGTCGCGTTCAACGCTATCTGGTCGGTAGGACAGCATGGCGATGGTGCTGTCGGTGGCAGCGCGGACGGACTCCGTGCGGGCCGATTGGGAATCGCGGGCGGCGAAGTCCCGAAACTTGAGATAGCCCGCACCCAGCGTCAAGATCAGCGCTAAAGCAGGCAACACACCGTAGGCCAGCACCCTGCCCCAGCGGACACCATTTTGCCGTCGGCCGCCCTTGTCGGGATCGGTCTGGCCGGCCGCGGGTGAGTTGGATTCTGTTACAGCGCCGCTATTTCGGTCCCGCCGGTTCTGAAGCCAATGCCGTGTCATGGGACAAACTCCACGTTCGATACCTTTGCCTTGTTGCCGACGCGTTGGACGCTGATGCGCATACGCCAAGCCCGCGGCTGCTGCTCGGCGGCCCCGGCGTTGGATGTCTTGACGGTTACCGCGACGAGTACCTGCGCCTGGTCACCCTGTTCGGACTCCAAGCCGGCCTCGACGATGGTTCCTTCGGATTTTGATTGGGCCTGCCTGACCACGTCGATGAACGGCTGCGACCGTTTCTGAAAGTCGTCGCGGAACTGGCCGGTCGCCGAATCGAGGATGCGCTGCACGTCGGCATCGACCCGCGTGTAGTCGATGGTGGTCAGGTTGATCGCGCCTTGGCGCGCGACCTGGATGAAGAGTTGGCGCTGCTGCTGGGCTTGGTGGGATTCGTAGGCCCGACCACCCAACCACGTGATCAATCCCACCACGGCGACGACCGTCACCAGCCCAACCACCGCCGCCAGCCGAACGCCGCCGCGCGGACCCGCGTTCTCGACGGCGTGCGCGTCCTCGTCGGAGGCCGTTTGGTTCTGCGGTTCTTCCGTGGGTTCTTCGGTATCCGGCTCGCTCAGTTCTTCGGCGGCGGCATCAGCATCGACTGCCATGTTTGCTCCTTCGGCGCGATTTGGGATAGGTCGGATTGGGTGTACAGGTGCCCGTCGGGTCCGATGTAAGTGCCGGTGGCGGGGTCGTATTCGGCGGCCGCGATCGGCGGGGGGGCCGGCGCCGGTAGCGGCGGACCGCGGCTGGGCGCGGAACCGGGCGGCAGTTGTGGCACGTCCTGGCCCGAGAGAGTGGCGTTGGGGTCGCCCTTCCAGTTGTATCCGTCGTTGAGTGGCACGTACTGCTGGTCGCTTTCGCACATCTTGACCGTGGGGGCGCGCTTCCCCGGAACGGACAGGCACGGATAGTTGCGTGCGCCACGGACGTTGAACGACGAGTCCTGCGGCACCCGGCAGTACAGGTCGCCGGCCGGTCGGGACGGGTAGTCCTCGAAGGACGAGACTCGCTGTTGTTGGGGCGGAAGGAAACCCGTAGTGCAGATCGGCGGCAGGTTCAGGTTGAGGTTGAAGTCCAGGAACAGACCTTTGTAAGCCTGTTTGGTGTTCAAGTTAGCTGTTTCCGTGCCTTGCTCGACGGCCACCGCCTGGGGAAACAGCACCAGCAACTGTTCGATGGCCGGCTGGTAGGTGACGGCCACGTCGGCGACGCTGACGAAGTTGGCCAGCAGCAGCGGCAACGTAGGTTGCAGCCGCTGGAATAGCCGGCGACCTTCGTCGGCGGCCGGTCCGCCGTTGCGCAGTAAACCCGCGACGGAGGTGTCGCGGGAGCGCAACTGGTCGGTGACCGCGGCCAGGTGCGCCGCCCACGCTTGGATATCGTCGGCGCTGGTGGCTTGCGAATTGAGGATCGGTTGAGACTTGTCGATGACGGTCGTCAGGGACGCCAGGTTTTTGTCGGCGTCGATGGCCAGGTCGGTGGAGCCCTTCACCAGCCGGGACAGATCGGGGCCCAATCCGCCGACAGCGGTGTAGCTTTCGTCGATGACCGTTCTGAGGTTGTCCTGCGGGATCGCAGCCAGCCCGTGGTCGGTGGCGTCGAGCAACGAGTCGATGTCCGGCGGGACCGTGGTGGCCCCAACAGGTATCACGTCGCCGTCCTTCAGCGCGGGGCCGTCCCCGGTGCGGGGCCGCAGCTCGAGGTACAGCTCGCCGATCGCGGATTGGCTATGGACCTGGGCCTGCAGCTGGGCGGGAATCTTGATGCCGGAATCCAGGAGGAGCTCTGCCTGCACGCCGGTCTCCGTCAAGCGCACGTTTTGAACTCGGCCAACTTCGGTGCCGCGGTACGTGACGTTGGCGCTGGGGTACAGACCGGCGGCCCGCCGCAGCTCGGCGGTGACCTTATAGTGCCCGATACCGAAAAGCATTGCGGGGGCGTTGATGTAGCGGAATGCCATGATCCCGCCGGCCAACACCGAGATCACCGTGAAGATGACCAGTTGGACTTTGATGCGTCGATCCAGGCGCATGTCAGGGCCCCTGATCGCGCCGGTAAGGAACGATGAGCGGGTTGCCGGCGGTGGCGGGACTGGGCAATTGACCGATGGTGCGGCCCCACTGCATCTCGAGCTGGGTCAGGTTGCCTTCCCACCGGGTGCCGGTGAAGAACGCCGTGTCCAAGCGACTCAGCGTCAGATCGATGACCATGGTGATGTTGACCGCATCGCCGCGGACGAACTTGGTGATGTTTTCTTTGGGCCACGGGTAGGTGGCCAGCAGGCTCAGTGAGCGGGTGAGGGCCGGTCCGGCGTTGGCGAGCGAATCCAGCACCGGGGCGATGTCTTTGAGCTCGGCAACCAGCGCGTGTTTGGTCTGGTTGGCCGAGTCGGCGGCCAGCGCGCTGAATTGGCCGAGCTTGTCCAGCACCTGGACGAGGTTCTCGCGCTGTTCCTTGAGCACCTGCAGGGCATCAGGGATGGTGCGGAAGGCTTTGTCTACCACTGGTTTGCGATCGGCGAATTGACCGGCCAGGTTGTTCAGGCTGTCGGTTGCCGTGAGGATTTCGTTCTTTTGGTCGTTGAGATGCGCGATGAATGTGTCGAGCTGCTGGATCAGACCGCGCAGGTCGTTCTCGCGCCCGGCGAACGCGGTGCTGAACGCCGCGGTGATGTCTTGGATTTGACCGAGTCCGCCGCCGTTGAAGAGCATCGAAGCTACCGAGAGCGTTTGCTCGACGGAAGGATAGGCCCCGGCATGCGCGAGTGGAATGAGGGATCCGTTGTGCAGCAGGCCTTCCGGCGGTGTGTCGACGGGCGGTGCCAGCTCGACGTGCAGCGTGCCGAGCAGGCTGGTCTGGCCGATCTTGGCCGTGGCGTTGGCGGGCAGGCGCACTTCGCCGTTGAGCCGCATGGTGATCAGGGCGTGCCATCCCTGCCGTTCGATCTTCGTCACGGTGCCCACCGTGACGTCGCCGACTCGGACCCGCGAGTTGGGCTGAATGTTCGTCACATCCGGAAGTTGTGCTTGCACCTGATAGGAGCCGGGCCCGTTGCCCTCCGTACCGGGCAGCGGCAAGGAATTTACACCGCGCCACCCGCAGCCGGTTGCGCACGCGGCAACACAGACCATCAGCAGACTGATCATTCTGTAGCTCATGGGTTTTCGAGTCATGACCCACTCCCCGGCGGAACCATCAGGCCGCGTAGCCCGTCGGCGGGGCTCGTCGTTGGTGGGGCTTCGGTCGTTGGCGCTGGGCCGGCCAGGCCCGGCGGGGCCTGCGCCGGGGGCGGTGGCCGGTAGTCCGGACGCAGCCAGTCCTCGCTATAGGTCACCTCGTTGGGCCGGGCCTTGGCATTGACGAACGGGTTCACCCCGATGGGCGGGAAGTTGAACTGCCGGTTCTTGATGATCGGCGCAAGATACTGGACACACAATTTCGCCGACTGTGCATTGTTGAGGCGGGAGGCGGCCTGAATTGCCCCGCACAGGAACGTGATCGGGTTGTTGAAGTTGTTCAGCCCGAGAATCCCGGTGATCGAACCGTGTGCCGGATCCCAGATGTTGACGAAGTTTTGCAGCGCGTTGGGCAGCACGTGCAGCGCCTGCTTGACATCGTCGAGGCTGTCGGTCAGGGCCTTCGAGATGGACGACAGCTTGTCGGTGGTAGCGCCGAGGGCGTTGCGATTGTCGGCCACGAAGGCGGTGACGTCGGCAACGGCAGTGTCAAGATCGCTGACCGCATGGGCTATCTCGTCGGGGTCGTTGGACAACAGCCCGGTCACCGCCGCCAGATTTCCGTTGAGCTGGCGCATCAGGTCCGCACTGTCGTGGAGCGCCGATACCAGCGTCGACAGATTTTTGACAGTGGAGTAGACGTCGTTGTTGTGATCACCGAGCACCGAAATCGCCTCTGACAACTTGACGATCGTGTCGCGAAGGTGTTCGCCCTGGCCTCTCAAGTTAGCAGCCGCGGTGTCGATGACCTCCCCCAGTGCGCTGGTGCCGTCGGGCTGGGTGGGCTGCAGGCTGTGACTGAGCTTTTCCAGCTGTTGGCGCAAATCGTCGAACTCCATGGGGACCGCGGTGCGACTTTCGGGTATCACCGCGCCGTCGGCCAGCGCGGGGCCCGCGGTGTAGACGGGGGTGAGCTGGATCGCCCGCGAGGTAATCAGCTTCGGCGACAGGATCACCGCGTCGACTTCGGCGGGGACCTTGTACTTGCTGTCGAACCAGAACGTGATCTTGGCGTGCTGGGGTTGCGGTTCGATGGTGTCGATCCGGCCTACCTTCACGCCGAGGATGACCACGTCGTCGCCGGGGAAGATGCCGTTGCTGTTGTCGAAGTACGCGACGACGCGGGTCCTGGCGATCCCGGGCAGTGAGCGGATGGTGACGAAGCCGGCTGCCAGTATCAGCACGAGTCCGACCGCTAATGCGATCCTGGCATTACGGCGGGTCATCGGCCGCCCCCGCTCGGCGTGGTCGAGGTAGGCGGCTCGCCGGGCGCGGGCACGTAGACCGGCGATGGCGTGGGCTCGGGAACCGACGCCAGCCCCGGGGGCGCGGCCGCCGGCGGGCCCGGGGGCGGTCCGCCGGGCGGGGGCGCGGGCGCCGGCTCCCGATAGGGGTAGCGCGGATCGCCCGGGTTACCGGTGATCGCGCCGGGCAGCGTCAGGTTGGGTGGGCCGCCCTGGCCGGTGCGCGGATATGGCAGCGGCAGTGCTGGGGTCCCCGGCTGGCCGGTGGGCGGGTCCGTGCGCTGCGAAGGCAACAACACATTGGGATCGAGCCCCAAATCGGAGAACGCCGCGTCGACGAACGGCTGGACGAACTGGCCGGGCAGCAGGTTGGCCACGTACGCCTTGAAGAAGGGTCCCGATGACACCGACTCACCCAGAGACATCGCATAGGCGTTGAGTAGTTTGACCGACTGCTGCACCCGCTGTTTGCGGTTGTCGACGATCGTCAGCACGCTGTCGAGCTTTTCCAGCATGGGCCGCAGTTGCCCGCGATTGTCGGCGACGAATCCGGAGAGCTGTTTGGACAGCGCCGACACGCTGGTGCTGATCTGGTCCAAAGCTGCGCTCTGGGTTCGCAGTTGAGCCAGCAGCGCGTCGGTGTTGACGATCAGACCGGCTACTTGATCGGCACGCTGGGCCAGCACTGTCGTCACCTTGCTGGCGTTGGTCAGCAGATCGCGCAGCTGGGTGTCGCGCTCGTCAAGGCTCTGCGACAATCGGGCCACCCCCTGCACCGCGGCCTGCAATTCGGGTGGGGTGTCGTGAAACGCCTGCGCCAGGGTCTGCAGCGACGTGTTGACTTGGTCGGTATCCAGGCCACTGATGGTGCGCGACAAATCTCCTAGGGCATCAGGCAATTGGTAGGCCGGCGTGGTGCGATCAAGCGGGATCGGGCCCGACAGGCGGCCGCCTCCGCGCGGGGTGATCGCGAGCACCTTCACTCCGAGCAGGCTCTTGGCCTTGATTGCCGCCTCTGTCCGATCTCCGAGGTGAATGTCCTTATCCACGTTGAAAGTGACCAACACGCGCGGACCGTCCAATTCGACACCGGTCACCGCACCCACTTGAAACCCCGCCACCTGCACGTGCGCACCGGATGTCAGGCCACTGCATTCGGCGAAGTAGGCCGAATACGTCGCTTTCTGCATGGTGAAAAACGGCAGCTTGTCGTAGTTGATTGCACCGATGACGGTTGCCGCGATCACTGCGGCGCCGACCACGCCGATGACCGTCACATTGCGTTCGGAAAAGGACTTCATTTCGGCGTGCACCGTCCGCTGGGCTGGCCGGCGAGTTTCACGTAGATCGGCTGGCCGCCCTTGCCATTGAGTTTGAGCACCGCATCGCACAGATAGAAGGTGAAATAATCGCCGTACAAACCCTGTCGGGCGACCGCCTGATACGCCTCGGGCAGCGTGTTGAGCAGGTCGTCAAAGTAATCGTGGTCGGCCGCAACGACGCTGCTCACCCGATCAGATTGTGCGACAGTACTTTTAAGCGGCTCGCGGGCCTGGGCCAGCAGATCTGCGATCGATCCGGCTGCGGCGTTGCTGTACGCCAACGAGGTCGAAATTGTGGTTTTGCCGGCGGTCAGCCGATCGATCAGCTCGGACAACGATGTCAGCGTCTTGTCGAATTGTCGGTTTTGATCACCCAGCGACCCCAGCACGATGTTGAGATTGGCGATCACCTGTTCAACCAGCTGATCGCGATCGGCCAACGTGTTGGTCACCGCTGCGGTCTGGGCAACGAACGAGGTGATCGCCGAGCCCTGGCCCTGAAACGCCTGGATCAGCTGGCTGGTGAGCGCGTTGACTTTAGCGGGATCCAGCGCCCGGAACAACGGACGAAAGCCACCGATCACGGCGTCCAAGTCGAGCGCGGGTTCGGTGCGTTGCACCGGGATCGTCTGTCCCGGATTGAGCTTGGCGACCCCGCCGGCGCCTTCTTGCAGCTGTAGGAAGCGGTCGCCGATCAGGTTGTCGTAACGGATCAGCGCCCTGGTGCCCTCAGTGAGAACCACGCTTTCGTCGGCGGAGAACTGAACCACCACAACGTTTTCGGGGCTGTTCGGGCTGTTCGACTTGATCGCGATGTGCTTGACCTTGCCCACCTCAACGCCGGCAATGCGGGTGAAGTCGCCCGTTTTCAACCCACTGACGTTGGTGAATTCGGCGTAGTAGGTGTTCTCGGGTGCAAACCGCAGTTGCGCGAACACCATCAGCAATCCGAAGGTCGCCAGACTGCACACCACGACGAAGATGGTCAACCGCCACAGTGCGCCAACCATGTTGTCTCTCACGACCACGTCCCCCGGTACGTCATGGCTGCGGCGGTCCCGGTTGCGGCGTCTGCGGTGGGTAGAGCGACCTGCCGTCCGGGCCGAACAGCGGCGCACCGTACGCGGGTGCGCCGGGGTAAGGGATTGGACCGATTGCGGGAGGCCCGGTTCCGTGAACGGCCGGGGGTTCGGGTAGCGCCGCGGGTGACCGGGAAGTAATCCACCCACCAGGGATGCCCGATGCCGGGGTTGGGACGAATGTCCACGCCGGTTCCCCATCCGGTGTTGGTGACCAAGGCCCGAACCGGATAGTTTTTGGCGACCTCGGGCAGCGACCCGCAACCAGGTTTGCCGCCCGGGCCGCCCTTGGCGGCGACGATCGGCAGATTGTCCGGGTACCGGTATGGGTCGTCGCCGAACAGAAAGGCGTCATCAATGACGATCGTGCTGCCGTTTCCGCCCGCTTGCTGGTAAGCACCGTTGTCCAGCGTCCATTTGGCGCCTTGGAGCAGGCAGGTGTATTCGGGGTCGTACTTCGCCAGCAGATCGGTCGTCGGCTGCAGCGTGGTGATCGCCCGCACCAGGTTGTCCCGGGCCGGACCGATCAGCTCGATCCCGGCTTGAGAAAACCCAATCGCATTGAGCAGCAGGTCATTCAGGTCACCGGCCTGACGGGTGATGGTGGCACTGGTGGTGCTGGCAGCATCGAGGGTGTCCAGAATATGTTGCGCCGCAGCGCCATAGGCGTCACCGGCACCGGCAAGGGCGCGCCAGTCTTCGCGCACCGTCTCCATTCGCGGGTTGACTGCCGACAACACGTGATTGGCCGCGGTCGTGGCCATGCCGATTCGGTCGCCGCGGCCGCGTACCGCCTCGGCGACGGCGGTGAGCACCGCGTTCAGCTTGGGCGGATCGATCTGCTTGAGTACGTCGACCAGCGTTTGAAAGACCGTGTTGACTTCGGTGCTGACGTTGCGCGAACGTAGCACTGCCCCCGCCGAGATATGTTGCGCGCTGGGTGCTTCCGGATAGATCAAATCGACATACTTGTTTCCGAACACGGTGGTCGCACGAATTTCGGCCTGCACATTGGCAGGGATGTACCTGATCTGATCGGGAAACAATTCCAGCGTGAGGCGTACCGGCTCGCCCCCTCCCGCCACACCCGCTACCCGGCCCACTTCCACGCCGCGCAGCTTGACCTTGGCACCCGACTCCATCACCAGACCGGAGCGCTGCGACGTCAACGTCACGGGCACATATGTTTTCAGCGTCCCGGCAAACAACGCCAGACACAGCCAAACGAACGACACGACGACGACCACCAGGATCGCCGTCCACCATGCCGGAGAAATGCGGAGTTGCCGTCGTTTGACGATCATGGCACTAGCCCGACAAATGGAAGTTGCCGGACTGCCCGTAGACGGCCAGCGAGATGAGCACTGTCAGCAGGCCCGACGCGACCAGTGAGGTGCGCACGGCCCGGCCGACGGCCTCTCCGACGCCGGCGGGGCCGCCGGACGCGGTAAAGCCGTAGTAGGTGTGCACCAACATGATGACGACGGCCATCGCCACCGCGAGCAGCAACGACCAGACGAGGTCCATTGGATACAGGAAAGTCGTGAAGTAGTGGTCGTAGACACCCGCCGACTGGCCGTAGACCATCGTTGTGCTCAACCGTGCCGCCGTGAACGCCGCGAGCACCGCTACGCAATAGAGCGGGACCACCACGATCACACCGGCCACCAACCGGGTCGACGCCAAGTAGGCGATCGAGCGGATGCCCATCACCTCGAGGGCGTCGATCTCCTCGTTGATCCGCATGGCGCCCAGTTGAGCGGTCGCGCCGGCGCCGATCGTGGCCGCCAGCGCTACCGCTGCGGTCAACGGCGCGGCCAACCGGACGTTGAAGTAGGCCGACGCGAACCCGGTCAACGCCTCCACGCCAATCTGGGAAAACTGGTTGTAACCGGCGACCGAAACCAACGCCCCAGTGGTGATCGTCAAGAACCCGACGATCACGACGGCCCCACCGATCACCGCCAGAGCGCCTGTCCCCAGGCCCATCTGGGCGATCAGTCGCAGCATCTCGATCCGGTAGCGCCCGACCGCGTCGCCGGTGGCGGCGAATGTCTTGGCGTAGAACTCGGTTTGGGTGCCGACTCTGTTCCAGCCCTTCGCGACATTTCGCAGGGCGAGTGTCAGCCGCGGAAGCCGCGCGGGCGAGATAGTCATGTGCAAGGCCTCATGTGGTGGCCTTCATGCCAACGGCGGTGGCGATAACGTTGATCGCGAACAGCGCCGCGACGGCATACACGACCGTCTCGTTGACGGCGTTCCCCACCCCGGCCGGCCCACCACCGACGGAAATCCCCTTGTAGCAGGCGATTAACCCCGCCGCCAGGCCGAACAGAGCGGCCTTGACCAACGCAATGGCCATGTCGGCGATTCCAGTGAGTACCGTGACGCCCGCCGCATAGGCACCCGGGGTCACGTGCTGAACGAACACCGAGAAAAAGAACCCACCGAACAGACCGACTGTGATGACTAGCGATGACAGCAGCATCGCGACGAAGGTCGCGGCCAGCACCCGGGGCACCACCAGCGCCTGAATCGGGTTGATGCCCATCACCCGAAGTGCGTCGAGCTCCTCGCGGATGGTGCGCGCACCCAGATCGGCGCACATCGCTGTCGCACCGGCGCCGGCCACCACCAACACGGTCACAATCGGGCCGACCTGCGTGACGGTCGCGTAGGCGGCGGTCAGACCGCTGAAGTCCGCGGCACCGAATTCCGACAACAAGATGTTGAAGGTGAAACCCACCAGCACCGTGTAGGGAACTGCGAGCATCAGGGTTGGCAGCAGCGACACCCGCGCGACGAACCACGACTGTAAAACGAGTTCCCGCAACGCGAATGGTCGTCGCGGTATCGCCATCAGCACATCGAGCGCCATGGCGAAAAAGGCACCGATCGCTGCGGCCGGTCGCGCCACCGTCGCCGACGTGATCATGACCGGCTGCCCCGGGCGCGGCCACCAATCGGCCCCCGGCTGCGGCAGTGTGCACAGATCACCAATACGGTCCCCCAGGGATTCACTATATTGCATTGACTTTACTAATATACGAGTGGTGACATGAGTCTGGGATGACCGGCGATGGTTGTCAATACCTGCGACGCAATTGCTGTGGGCGCGTCGGGCGTGGTCAGACTGGTGTCATGCGGAAGGCGGCAGGGCAGGGCAGCCGACCTGTTTCGGGTCCTGCGCGCCTGACATCATCCAGGCCGCTGCCGAAATGCTGGCAGCGGTTGCGGCAGAAGGAGATAGAGATGACCGAGCCGTCCGCAGTACAGCATTGGATCGGCGGCGAATGGGTCGGCTCGGCCGAGAACTCGAGCAGCGTCGATCCCGCGACAGGCCGCGTGATCGGCACCTTTTGCCAGGCCGACACCGCCGTCGGGCAGGCGGCGATCGACGCCGCCGTGCGCAGTTTCACCGGCAGCCCGTGGCGGCTCGACCCGATGTTGCGCGCGGCCGCGCTGAGCCACCTGGCCGATGCCTACACAGACCGCATCGATGACGTTATCGATACCCTGTGCCGCGAGAACGGCAAGCTGCGAGGGGAAGCCGCCTTCGAGACGCATTTCATTCCGCGGGCGTTGCGGTTTGCTGCCGGCCTCGCCGTGCAGCCGGCCGGGCATGTGGCCCACACCCAGCCCGGACGGCAGGCGATGTCGATTCGTCAACCGGTAGGGGTGGCAGGGCTGATCGTGCCCTGGAACTCGCCCGCTTACCTCTCGGTCCGAGCATTAGCGCCGGCATTGGCGGCCGGTTGCGCGGTCGTGATCAAACTGCCCGGCCAAGCCGCACAGACCGCGGGACTGATGAGCGAAATCCTGGCCAGCGTTCGCGAGATTCCGGCGGGCATCGTCAACGTCGTCGTGGAGTCCGGGTCGGACGTCGCGCGACTGCTCGTCGAGTCGCCCCAGGTCCCCGTGATCAGCTTCACCGGCAGCACCCGTATCGGCCGCCTGGTCGCCCAGGCCGCAGCGGGGCGCTTCAAACGCGTCGGCCTCGAACTGGGCGGCAAGACTCCACACCTCATCTTCGCCGACGCCGACCTTGACCAGGCATTGCCCGCCGTCGTGCATTCCGCAACGGTGTTCGCCGGCCAGTTCTGCATGACGGGCAGCCGAGTGCTCGTGCAACGTGACGTCGCAGACGAGTTCATCGACACCCTCGCCGGACTGTTGGAGAACGTACGCCCGGGTCCCGCCAGCGACCCCGCCAGCGAGATGGGACCGATGATTGACAAGGCGTCGGTCACTCGCGTCAACGACGCCGTCGAGGCGGCGATCGCTGCTGGCGCCAAAGCGATCGTGCGCGGTGGTCCGAGCACCCTTCCGGCATTGTCGGACGGCGCTTTCTATCACCCGACGCTGCTGACCGTCCCCGACTCAACGTTGCCGATCGTGCAAGACGAGATCTTCGGTCCAGTCCAGACCGTCCAAACATTCAATACGGAACAGGAGGCGGTCGCACTCGCCAACGACACCGAATACGGGCTCAGCGCGAGCATTTGGAGTCGCGACATCGATCTGCCCACGCGGGTTGCCCGACAACTGGACGCGGGTCTGATCTCCATCAACAGCTGGGCGAACCTGACGGTCGAGTTCGAAGAGGGTGGATTCAAGTCCAGCGGAATCGGCCGACTGGGCGGGCTCGGTGGGATCGAGGACTTCCTGGAGTGCAAGCAGATCACCCATGACTACGCATCGCCGCAGGGATAACGCGGTCGTGGTTGCCTATAGTTCTGTCGTGGCACGCAAGCGACTCACCGAGCCAATCGAGGACAGCGAGGCGGCGCCACTACGCCAAGGCATCCAGTCGGTGGAGCTGGCGATGACGGTACTGCAGGCCCTCGAGGACGGCCGCTGCCCGATGACACTGACGCAGCTTGCCAGCGCGAGCGGAATGACACCGAGCAAGGTGCACCGCTACCTGGTGAGTTTGGACCGGGTAGGGCTTGTCGCGCGCTCGCCGAGCACCGGCCGTTACGACATGGGCCCGACGCTGCGCCGGCTCGGCGTCGAGTCGCTGCGCCGCATGGACGAGGTCGCGTTGATCTCCGAGCGTCTCCCCGGATTGCGCGATCGGACCTCCCACGCGGTCAACCTCGCCGTCTGGTCCGATCACGGTCCCGTCGTCGTGCGGTGGGAGTACGGCTCCTACGCGCTGCCCATCACCGTCCGCATCGGAGCCACCCTGCCGCTCGTCACCACGTCGGTCGGCCGGGTGTTTTTCGCCTATCTGCCCGAGACACTCACTGAACCGGTGCTACGCGTCCAGCTGGACACCGCCGACCCGGGCCTGCCCACCGTCGCGGAGATGGCGCGCATCAAAAAGGACGTGCGGCGCAGTGGTGTGGCGGTTACCTCCGGCGGCCTTATCCCCGGCATCGCCTCCGTCGCCGCACCGGTCTTCACCGGAGGCGACGCGCTGCCGTTGGTTGTCGCGGCGGTGTTACCCGCCAGCGCCGCCACCCCCCCGACTCTCGATGCGGTGTCGAAAGAGCTACTCGATCTCACCGAGGCGATGTCACGCGACCTCGGTTCCTCCCTGCGGGCCGACCGCTGACGCAGCCTCGCCCTGCTTGCACTTCCGGTTCGGCGGATAGCTGGCACGCTCTGACGACGCTTGACACGACGCAAGTCTCTATTGAGTATTAGTGAAGTCAATGCCTAATAGTGAATTGGGGTTCGATGCGAACCATCGGGTTAGAAGAGCACTTCGTCAGCACCGGGCTGGCTCACTACGGCGCGGCCGGGGAGGCGCTCACCACGCCGCACAACTGGGCCAGGGTGTCGCGCCAGTTGCTCGACCTGACCGATCAGCGCCTGCGCGACATGGACGAGGCGCGCCTCGACATGCAGGTGCTCTCACTCACCGCCCCCGGCATTCAGGCGGAGCACGACGCCGCGCGCGCGGTGGCGCAGGCCACCGCGGTCAACGACCTGCTGGCCAACACGATCAACGCCCATCCCGATCGTTTCGCCGGCTTCGCCGCACTGCCATTGCAAGATCCCCAAGCGGCGGCCAAAGAACTCGACCGTGCTGTCAATCAGCTCGGACTTCGTGGCGCGCTGGTCAACGCCCACACGCAGGGCCGCTACCTCGACGACCCGTCGATGCGGGTGATCTGGGAGTACGCCGAGGGTCTCGACGTCCCGCTGTATTTGCATCCCAGCAATGGCTTCGACACCCCGCACGTGTTCAGCGGCCATCCCGAACTGATCGGCCCGATGTGGAGCTGGGGCGTGGAAACCGCTTCGCACACCTTGCGGCTGATCTTCGCCGGGGTCTTCGACGACTTCCCGTCGGCCAAACTCCTACTGGGCCACATGGGTGAGGGGCTGCCCTTCGTCTTGTGGCGGCTGGATTCGCGTTGGGACTTCTACAACCACCGCGGAATCACCCTGGCGCGGGGCAACCCGTCAGAATACTTGCGCCACAACCTTTTCATCACGACCAGCGGAGTCTGTTCTGCACCGCCACTCCTCTGCTCCTTGACGGCGCTCGACGCAGACCACATCCTGTTCGGCACCGATCACCCATTCGAGGACATGGCCACGGCGACCGAATTCCTGCGCACCGCACCCATTGACGAGCAGGACCGCGCCAAGATCGCCCATCTCAACGCCGAAAAACTACTGCGCCTCTGAGGCTTTCATCGATGAACTCACACGCGGGGCGCGTCGCCGTGGTGACCGGAGCCGCACGCGGCTTTGGGCGCGCGATAGCGGCCGAACTCGCCCGCCGCGGCGCCGACATCGTCGCGGTCGACCTGACTCCGGCCGACGAAACCGTCTGCGAGGCAGAAAGTTTCGGTCGTCGGGCCCTATCGCTTTGCGCTGACATCTCCAAACCCAGCGAAATCGCCGCCATCCGTGACGACATGATTAGTTTTGCCGGCCGCGTCGACATCCTGGTTAACAATGCCGGCATCTTTCCATTCAAAGATTTCTTCGAACTCGAATTCGAGCAGTGGAAACGGACCCAGGAGGTCAATCTCGACTCGCAGTTCTTGATGGCCAAGGCGCTCGTCGGCGGAATGCGGGAGCGCAGCTGGGGCCGCATCGTCAACATTGCGTCCAATTCTCTGGGGCTGGCCGTACCCGGACTGGTCCACTACATGGCGAGCAAGGCCGGAGTGATCGGCTTTACCCGCGGACTGGCCAATGACCTTGCCCCGTTCGGCATCACGGTTAACGCCGTAGAACCCACCGCTTCGCCCACGCCCGGGGGGCAGCAGAATATCGGCGGGCGAATCCTCGCCGAAGTCGCCCAACAGCAAGCCATAAAACGCGTCGGGACTGCGGGTGATATCACTGGCACGGTCTGCTTCCTTACCAGCGACGACAGCGCCTTTATGACCGGCCAAACCGTCATCGTCGACGGAGGCCTGCACCGGGTTTAGCGTCAGCGCCCCGCCTGGCATCATCGACGCGTGACCGCCGAACTTCACGTGCATCGCTACGGCCCGTCGGGCCCGGTGCGGATGCTGGCCATCCACGGGCTGACCGGTTATGGGGGACGCTGGCAACATCTGGCAGCCGACCTGCCCGAAATCCCCATCGCCGCACCTGATTTGCTCGGCCACGGCAGGTCGTCGTGGGCGGCGCCGTGGAGCCTCGACGCCAACGTCGCGGCGTTCACCCAACTGCTCGACGACGAGGCCCGCAAAGGAGGGGCGCCGGTGCTGGTGGTCGGGCACTCGTTTGGGGGCGCCATCGCGTTGGCGCTGGCCGCGGCTCGCCCGGACAAGGTGGCCGCGCTGCTGCTGCTCGACCCGGCGATCGGCCTGGATGGCGCCTGGATGAGCCAGATCGCCGACGCGATGTTCCGCTTCCCCGACTACACCGACGCCGCCGAAGCGCGCGCCGAGAAGCTGGCGGGCTCATGGGCCGACGTCGACCCCGCGATGTTCGACGCCGAGCTCGACGAGCATCTGGTGCGGCTGCCCAACGGACGGTACGGCTGGCGAGTCAGCATGCCCGCGATGATGTCGTACTGGAGCGAGCTGGCGCGCGACGTCGTGTTGCCGCATGCGGGAACGACGACGACGCTGGTGCGGGCGAAGTGGACCTCGCCGCCGTATGTCACCGATGCGCTGATCGACGCTCTGCGGCAGCGATTGGGAGCCGATTTTCGACTGCTGGATTTCGAGTGCAACCACATGGTGCCCAACGCCAAACCCGTCGAAGTGGCCGCGCTCATCCGCGAGCATTTCCAGAAAAGCTGAACATGGCTCCGGTGACCGACGACCAGGTCGAGCGGGTACGCGCGCTGGTCGCGGCCATCCCCTCCGGCAAGGTCGTCACTTACGGCGACATCGCCGCTGTCGCAGGGCTTTCCAGCCCACGCATCGTCGGGTGGATCATGCGAACCGACTCCTCGGACCTGCCCTGGCACCGGGTGATCACCGCGTCCGGACGTCCGGCGCGGCATCTGGTGACGCGACAACTCGAGCTGCTGCGCGCCGAAGGGGTTCTCAGCAGCGACGGCAGGATCGACCTGGCCGAGGTCCGCCACGAATTCCCTTCCGGCTGAACGGGTTTTAGAGCACCAACCGAACGAGCGCCGCGGTGCGGGCCAGGCCCGGGAACGCCTCGGCGGTGGACCGCGGGTGCAACGCATGAACCGCCAGACGGAACATCAACGCGCGCAACAACATCTGCGGCCATTCCGGCAACGCGTTCCACCGTTCGATGAGCCCTTCGTCGGCGTCACCCCACGACAACGCATCGATGACGACCACGCCCGCCGCCCATGACGCGGGCCGCCAGTAGGGCGTGATGTCGGTGACCCCCGGCGCGGCGGTGCCCACGAAAAGCACTGTGCCGTAAAGGTCCCCGTGTACCAGCTGGTTAGGGCTCCTGGTCGGTTTGCGCAGCGTTGCCAGCTGGTTGATCAGATCGATCGACCGCTCGCCGTCCGCCGTCGGCGGCGCGGTGCGCGCGCCCGGCGGCACCGACTGCAACGGACGCTCCTCCCACGCGGCACGGTCGGCGGCGATGAAGATGTCGACGTCCGCCCACGGTGTGGTGGGACCCTGGGTCAGGAATCGGGGGCGTTCCAGTTTGCCGGTGGCCTCATGCAGTCGCACCGCCGCCGAGACGACTTCGTCGTGCCGCGGTTCCGGGGTGCCGGCGACGAAGGTGTCGGCCCGCCATCCGGATACCACGTAGCGTCCGTCGGTCGAGCGAACCGGCCGGGCCAGGCGAACGCCGTCGACGAACAACGTCTCGCGCACCCGGGCCGACCAGGCGGCCCGAGCGTGGTCGGCCACCACCGACAACACCACCTCGCCGCATCGCCAGCCACCCTCCCAGCCGGCCCCCAACAGAACGGGTTTCACGCCGGTCAAGCCGAACGCCGACAGCGCATGCTCGGGCGGCGGCTCGACTGTCACACTGCGTAGCGTAATAGAGCCTGGTAGGGGCATTGTGTTAGTACATCACCATGTCGGGCTGCATTTGTTGAGCCCAGGCCACGATGCCGCCCTGCAAATGGACCGCGTCGGAGAACCCGGCCGTCCTGACCACAGCCAACGCCTCGGCCGAACGCACCCCCGTCTTGCAGTACAGCACCGCCATCCGGTCCCGCGGCAGCTGCGCCAGACCCTCACCCGAGTTGAGCAGCGACTGCGGGATCAACTGGGCGCCGTCGATATGCACGATGTCCCACTCCGCCGGCTCGCGAACGTCGATCAGGGCCAGCTTCTTTCCCGAATCCATCAGTTCGCGCAGCTGGCGCGGGGTGATCGCCGAGACCAGCGACGTTGGGGCATCCTCTGGCGCGGCCCCGCAGAACTGCTCGTAGTCGACCAACTCGGTGATCTTCGGCGCCGAGGGATCCTTGCGAATCGTGATCGTGCGATAGCTCATCTGCAGCGCGTCGTAGATCAGCAACCTACCCAGCAGCGGTTCGCCAAGCCCGGTGAGCAGCTTGATCGCTTCGGTGCCCATCACCGATGCGATGGACGCGCAGACGATGCCCAGCACGCCGCCTTCGGCGCAGGACGGCACCAGGCCGGGCGGCGGCGGTTCGGGGTAAAGGTCACGGTAGTTCAGGCCGCGCCCGTCGGGGGCGTCCTCCCAGAACACCGAGACCTGGCCCTCGAAGCGGTAGATCGACCCCCACACGTAGGGCTTTCCGGCCAGCACCGCGGCATCGTTGACCAGGTAGCGGGTGGCGAAGTTGTCGGTGCCGTCGATGATCAGGTCGTACTGGTTGAGCAGGTCGAGGGCGTTGCCGGCATCCAGCCGGACCTCGTGCAACCGCACCCGTACCAGCGGATTGATCGCGGCGATCGAGTCGCGCGCCGACTGCGCCTTGGGCCGTCCGACGTCGGTCACGCCATGGATGATCTGGCGCTGCAGGTTCGACTCGTCAACGACATCGAAATCGACGATGCCGATCGTGCCAACCCCGGCCGCGGCGAGGTAGAGCAACGTCGGCGCCCCGAGCCCGCCCGCGCCGATCACCAGCACCCGCGCGTTCTTGAGCCGCTTCTGCCCGTCGACGCCCAAGTCGGGAAGCACGAGATGTCGGCTATAGCGGGCCACCTCGTCGCGGCTCAGCTCGGCCGCGGGCTCCACGAGCGGGGGTAAGGGTGTCGACACCGAATGTCTCCTCGAATAGCGGTTCAACTTCCATCACAGCAGTCGAGAGAGTCGACGGCAAAGCTCGCGCCGGTGAACCTGGGGCGCTAGGCGATCGGGTACGGCCAGGGATTGAATCGGCAGGTCTTGCCGTCCGGTTTGACGAACTCGGGGTCGAACTTGGCGCCGTCGTCATTGGATGTCGAGAAGGTCTGCTGCATCATGACCGGGGCCAGGGCGCCCTGCGTGTCGCACGGCTCGTGGCGCACATAGCCGATGGCGTGGCCCACCTCGTGGTTGACCACATACTGGCGGTAGGAACCGATGTCGCCCTCGAACGGCAGCGCTCCGCGCACCCAGCGCGCCTCATTGATGAAGACCCGAGATTGCCGGTCCGACCCGTATACCGGGTTGTAGCAGGACGTTTCCAGCCGGAACTCGTAACCGCAGCCCTCGCGGACGGTCACCGGGGACACCAGCGAGATCCGGAAGTCCGGCTTGCCGTTATCGATGCGGCTGAAGGCGAACTGCGGATTATGCGTCCAGCCTTTCGGATTGGCCAGCGTCTGGTCCACCATCTGCGCGAATGCGTCGTCGCCGCCGAACATCGTGGCGTCCAGACCGTCCTCGATCTCGACGGTGTACTTGAACACCTTGGCGGTGCCCTGACCGATCTGCGGCGTGGTGCCCGGGACGACATGCCAGGTCTTATTGCCCGCCTCGGTGAAGGGGCCGCCGTCCGGCAGCGTCCCGGCGGGCAGGTTGTCGTCGAACGCCGCCAGCCCACGAGGTGGCGCATCGAGGATCGACGTGCCCACCACACCGATGGCCGGCGGGCCCTTGATCGACTCGCCCGCGACCGGGTTCACCGCGCTGGTCCCGGTCACCGTCTGATACATCACCACCACGGTCAGTACCGCCAGCACTGGCAGCGCGTATGCCCGCCAGCCGTAGGTGGACACGAACCGTCCCAACCAGGTCTGCTTGCGCCAGTGGCGCCGCTCACGGTCGGCACGGGCCCGTCCGGCGGTCTCCGCAAGCGGATCACGCTGGGCCCGCAGCGGCTCTCTCCACTCGTCATGCAGCACCGGCGCTCGACCGGTGCTGCGCACAGGCCGCGGGGACGTCACTTTTCCAGGATGGCACAGCCAGCGGCGACTGGGAGTCCTGGCGCGCCCGACGGGACCCTGCAGGTCGATTCCGAGTCGACAGGAACTCCTTGGGCAGCGCTGGGTAGTAATGTCTTTGCGACGAGCCGCGCGGAGGTCGAGGCGCGGCAACCCGAATCAGATGAGGACTCGATGAGCGATCTCACCAGGGCAACCGACCGGCGGGCCGACGCAACGGCCGACCGCGGTAGGCCGGCAGAGAGCTCACACCGTCCCGGGGCCTCGAACAGGCGCGGCAATCGCTTGCCCCGCGACGAGCGTCGGGGCCAGTTGCTCATCGTCGCCAGCGACGTCTTCGTCGACCACGGCTACCACGCGGCCGGCATGGACGAGATCGCCGACCGCGCAGGGGTCAGCAAACCCGTTCTGTACCAACACTTTTCAAGCAAGCTAGAACTGTATCTCGCGGTGCTCAGCCGCCACGTGGACAACCTGGTCTCGGGTGTGCAGCAGGCGCTGAGCACCACCACCGACAACCGGCGCCGGCTGTACGCCGCGGTCGAGGCGTTCTTCGACTTCATCGAACACGACAGCCAGGGCTACCGGTTGATCTTCGAGAACGACTACGTCAGCGAACCGGAGGTCGCCGCGCAGGTGAAGGTGGCCACCGAGTCGTGCGTCGACGCGGTGTTCGCCCTCATCGCCGCGGACTCCGGGCTGGAACCACACCGCGCGCGGATGATCGCGGTAAGTCTGGTGTCGATAAGCGTCGACTCCGCCAGGTACTGGCTCGACGCCGACCGGCCGATTTCGAAGTCGGACGCGGTCGCTGGCACCGTGCAGTTCGCCTGGGGCGGACTGTCACACGTGCCGCTTACCCGCTCGTAGCGGCCTTCCCGGCGTGGCGGCCCCCGGATTCCGCCCCGATGCCGAATCCGACCCGACGTGCATCGGCGGCCCCGATCTCGACGTAGGCGATCTTGGCGGCGTGAATCAGGAAGCGACGGCCCCGCTCGTCGGTCAGGCCCAGGAGGCCCGAGCCCGCCCGCACCGCGGCGTCGACGGCCTCTTCGACCTCTTCGGGAGTCTGCGTGCTGGAGAACACCAGCTCGCGCGGACTGTCCGTGATTCCGATCTTTACCTCCACGGTGACCCCTTCCGGTGGCGTCGAAGTTGGGATTAAAACTGGCATCGAAACTGGCATCGAAGTCGCAGGCCTGTCAGCAGCAGGCTAGTGGACGCCGTTGGTCCACTCTGATGCAGATGCACCCAGGACCTTATCCGGGAGATAACGATTAGCTCCCAGCTCGGATAACGTGCCGCACGCCGGCCGATCCTCGCCATTCACATCAGTACCGTGGGCAACATCAGACACACACTGGACGATCGCTCGGGTATTCACGATTACCCGTACGACGAGATTTACGACACAGACGGAGCCGACTACCTCTCCGACGAGGACGGCTACGACGATCTGGGCTGGCCGGCCGAGTCGGTCGACCAACGTTGGCGCCCGGTCGTCGCGATCGCTGGCGCGGTGATCGCCACCTGCGCCATCGCCACCGCGGTCATCCTCAACAGCGGTGACACCGCGACGACCAAAGCCACCATTGCGCCGCCGGCCCCGACGCCCCGGACGCTAATGACGACCCCCGCCACGTCTTCTGCGCCGCGGCCTAGTGCGTCACCCACACCGGCACTGCCGCCTGAGACCGTCACCACCCTGACGCCGAGCGCCGGTCCGACGAGGATGCCGACGGCAGCGCCGCGCCCCGGGCTCCCACCGCAGGCGCTACCGCCCCAGGCGACGGTGAATCCACGAGCCGTGCTTTACAGCGTGAACGGGACCAAGCAAACCCTCGACCTGGTGAACATCGTCTACACCGACGCCCAGGGCTATCCGCAGACCGAGCTCAACGTGGCGCTGCCGTGGTCGAAGGTCGTCGTCCTCAACCCCGGTGTACAGACCCAGTCGGTTATCGCCACCAGCATCTACAGCCACCTGAACTGCTCGATCGTGGATGCCACGGGGCAACCGGTGGTGGTATCGACCAACAACTCGATGATTGCGACCTGCACCCGCTAGCTCAGCCCGAGTTCGCTCATCCGCTGGTCGTGCGAGTGCTGCAAACGGTCGAAGAAGGCTGCGACATTGTTCAGTCCACCGGTGCCGGACACCACCAGGTCGATGAGCTCATCGTGGTCGGCCAGCAGGTACTGGGCCTGGGTGATCGTTTCGCCGAACAGCCGGCGTGCCCACAGCGCCAGCCGGCTGCGCTGTTTGCTGCTGGCGGTCACCGCGCTGCGCACCTCGGCGACGACGAATTGCGAGTGCACGGTCTCCGACAACGCCGCCTGAATCACCTCGACGCATTCGTCGGGCAAGCCGCCGGCGATCTCGAGATACAACTCGGACGCCAGGGCATCGGCCACGTACGTTTTCACCAGGGCTTCCAGCCAGGTGCTCGGCGTCGTCAGCCGGTGATAGTTCTCCAGCGCCGACACGTATTTCGACATCGCGGCCACCACGTCGACCCCGCGGGTTTCCAGGGCGTCGCGCAACAGCTCGTAGTGCCCCATCTCGGCGGCGGCGATGCTGGCCATAGAGATGCGTCCGCGCAGGTTCGGGGCCATTTTCGCCTCGTCGGTCAGCCGGTAGAACGCGGCGATCTCGGCGTAGGCCAGCAACGCGTAGAGCTCGGTGACGGCCGGATGATCCAACGGCAGGCGCGACGCTGGGGAATCGTCCACTTGGTCCGCGGACGAGGACGAGGGCATGGCAACACTCTAGTCGGCGGTCTGGCGGGAAACGGCAGCCCGCTGATGTCCATTAGCTATCATGCTTGTAGGTAATGGCTGTATTTGTACGGCCACTACCGGCGAAATGTGCGCGCACAGCTGGCCCGCTCGGACTGGGCCGGCGCCTCGGCTGACCTGTTCGGCGTAGTCGGATTCGGTAAATCGTGCGCGCGTGAACCGCGACAGAGAACACGACACAACCGATAACGTCACCGAAAGGCTCGCTACTCACGCATGACTGAACTCACAAGCACAACTGAACCGACCCCCCAACCAACATTTGCCGACCTCGGAGTCCGCGCCGAAATAGTGCGCGCACTAGCCGAAAAGGGCATTGAACAACCATTTGCCATTCAGGAACTCACCCTGCCGATGGCGCTGGCCGGCGACGACGTGATCGGCCAGGCCCGCACCGGCATGGGCAAGACCTTCGCGTTCGGTGTTCCGCTCCTGCAACGCATCACCGACGGCACCGCAACCAGGCCGCTGAGCGGCGCGCCACGGGCCTTGGTGGTGGTGCCCACCCGCGAGCTGTGCCTGCAGGTCACCGAAGACCTGGCCACCGCGGCCCAATACCTGACCGCCGACGGCGGCCGCAAGCTGTCAGTGGTCTCCATCTACGGCGGACGCGCCTACGAGCCGCAGATCGACGCGCTGCGCGCCGGCGCCGACGTCGTGGTGGGCACCCCGGGCCGACTGCTCGACCTGTGCCAGCAGGGCCACCTGCAGCTGGGCGGGCTCGCGGTGCTGATACTCGACGAAGCCGACGAGATGCTCGACCTGGGCTTTTTGCCCGACATCGAGCGCATCCTGCGTCAGATCCCCGCAGACCGCCAGTCGATGCTGTTCTCGGCGACCATGCCGGACCCGATCATCACGCTGGCCCGCACCTTCATGGTTCAACCCACTCACATCCGCGCCGAGGCGCCCCATTCGGCGGCCACGCACGACAGCACCGAGCAGTTCGTCTATCGCGCCCACGCGCTGGACAAGGTGGAGATGGTCTGCCGGATCCTGCAGGCCGAGGGCCGGGGCGCGACGATGATCTTCACCCGCACCAAGCGCACGGCGCAGAAGGTCGCCGACGAGTTGGCCGAGCGCGGCTTCAAGGTCGGCGCCGTACACGGCGATCTTGGGCAGATCGCCCGGGAAAAGGCGCTCAAGGCGTTTCGCGCCGGCGATGTCGACGTGCTGGTGGCCACCGACGTCGCCGCCCGCGGCATCGACATCGACGACATCACCCACGTCATCAACTACCAGATCCCCGAGGACGAACAGGCTTACGTGCACCGGATCGGGCGTACCGGTCGCGCCGGTAAGACCGGCATCGCGGTCACCCTCGTCGACTGGGACGAGCTGCCCCGCTGGTCGATGATCGATAAGGCGCTGGGCCTGGACACCCCCGACCCGGCCGAGACCTACTCCAACTCCGCGCACCTGTACACCGAGATGGGCATTCCGACCGAGGCGACCGGCACCGTCGGTTCGGCGCGCAAGTCGCCGGTCAAACGCCGCACCACCGAGCGGGACGGGGCCGCCAAGCCGGAGAAACCGCGGCAGCGCAGCACCACGAGGCGGCGCACCCGCGGCGGTCAACCCGCCACCGGGCATCCGGCCGACCCCAACAGCGAGGCCGTTGCCGCTGAGGAGACGCCGTCCGGCTCTCCCGCCGCTCCGACTGCGAGCGCTCGGCGGCGCCGTCGCCGTAAGCCGGCGAACGCCACCGCACCCACCAACTGAGTGCGCGCTGCCGCATGGTCAGACCCGAACGCAGGACCAAGGGTGACATTGCGGCGGCGGTAACCATCGGCGTGGTTGTGGCCGCGGTCGCGGCGCTGATCTGGTGGACCAGCGATGCCCGGGCCACCGTCAGCCATCCGGCCGCGGTTCCGGCACCGAATCCGACGTCGGCCCGGGAAGTTCCGGCGTCCCTGAAGGAGCTGTGGTCGGCGGCCAGCCCCGCCACCGCCGCCCCCGTGCTGGTGGGTGGGACGGTGGCCACCGGCGACGGTCGCCGCGTCGACGGGCGCGACCCGGCGACGGGCCAGTCGCGCTGGAGCTACGCCCGCGACACCGACCTGTGCGGGGTCTCGTGGGTCTACCACTACGCCGTCGCCGTCTACCGAGACGACCGCGGCTGCGGTCAGGTCTCTACCGTCGACGGGTCCACCGGCACTCGCGGGCCAGCCCGCAGCGGCTACGCCGATCCGCACGTACGCCTGTCCTCCGACGGCACGACCGTGTTGTCGGCGGGCAGCACCCGGCTGGAACTGTGGCGCTCCGACATGGTCCGGATGCTGCTCTACGGCGAGATCGACGCCAGGGTGAAGCCGTCGAACAGGGGCCTGCACTCGGGATGCAAGCTGCAGTCCGCGGCGGCCAGCTCGTCGGCGGTGTCGGTGCTGGAGTCTTGCGCGGACCAGGCCGACCTGCGGCTCGTGCTGCTGCGCCCGGGTAAGGATGACGACGAACCCCAGCAACATCAGGTGGCCGAACCCGGCATCCGGGCGGGTTCGGGCGCGCGGGTGCTGGCGGTTTCGGCGACCAACACCGCGGTATACCTGCCGTCACCGCAACCGAGGGTCGAGGTGATCGACGAGACCGGCACCACGGTGGCGAGCACCCTGCTGCCCAAGCCGCCGTCGGTCGCGGCGGTGGCGACGCAGACCGGCAGCCTGGTCACCTGGTGGACCGGCGACGCGCTGGTCGTGTTCGACTCGACCAGCCTGACTCAGCGCTACATCATCGCCGCGGGCGAGACGACCGCGCCGTTGGGGCCGGGCGTGATTATGGCTGGGCAGTTGCTGGTGCCGGTCACTGACGGGATCGGCGTCTACGACCCGGTCAGCGGGGCGAACAACCGCTACATCCCGGTGCGCCGGGCACCCAGCACGTCAGCCGTGATCCCGGCGGTGTCCGGTGCCCGGGTATTCGAGCAGCGCGGCGACACGGTCGTGGCGCTCGGCTAGTCCTGGCGAGCAGACGCAAAAGCACCCAAAACTTCGGCGTGTCGGGTGCTTTTGCGTCTGCTCGCGCTAACTAGACCTCCACTTCGAAGGTGGGTAGCGGCGTGCCGGACTTCCAGTGCTTCAGCAGCGCCTGCGCCAGCTCGCGGTAGGCGGCCGCGCCCTTGTTCTTGCGGCCGGCCAGGACCGATGAGCCTGACGCGCTCGCCTCGGCGAAGCGCACCGTGCGCGGTATCGGCGGCGCGAGCACCGGCAGGTCGTAGCGGTCAGCCACATCGAGCAGCACGTCGCGGGTATGGGTGGTCCGCGAGTCGTACAGCGTCGGCAATGCGCCCAGCAGCCGCAGATTCGGGTTGGTGATCTGCTGGACGTCGGTGACCGTGCGCAGGAACTGCCCGACGCCTCGGTGGGCCAGCGTCTCGCACTGCAGCGGCACGATGACCTCGTCGGCGGCGGTGAGCCCGTTGAGGGTCAGCACACCCAGCGAGGGCGGGCAGTCGATGATGACCACGTCGAACTGGCCGTCGAGCTTGGCCAGCGCCCGTTTGAGCGCATACTCGCGGCCCGCTCGCATGAGCAGCATCGCCTCGGCCCCGGCGAGATCAATGTTGGCCGGCAGCAACGTCATTCCCTCCGCCGTCGTCACCAGCGTCGCGTTCGGCTCGACCTCACCGAGCAGCACCTCGTGCACCGACACCGGCAGTTTGTCGGGGTCTTGGCCGAGGGAGAAGGTCAAACAACCCTGCGGGTCCAGATCAACAAGCAGGACTCGCCGTCCCTTGTCCACCATCGCCGCCCCCAGGGAGGCGACGGTCGTCGTCTTGGCCACACCACCCTTCTGGTTGGCCACCGCCAGTACCCGGGTCTTACTCACAAGCGCTGCCCCTCCTCATTGCCCGACGTCTTGTTCGCAGCCGTCAGCGCGATTCGCAGTGCCCATCCTGGCACGTTTCCCTCCGGGTTCGCTTCGATATGCCATCCGGCAGAATCTGTCGCATGGGCGTCTACAACCACCGGCTGCTGCTGCTTCGCCACGGCGAGACCGAGTGGTCGAAATCGGGCCGGCACACCGGCCGCTCCGACATCGAGCTGACCGAAAACGGGCGGGTCCTGGCCAAGCGAGCCGGACGCACGCTGGACGAACTCAAACTCGTTGACCCCGTGGTGATCAGCAGTCCGCGCACACGCGCCGTGGAAACCGCCAAGCTGGCCGGGCTGGAGGTCGACGAGGTGTCCCCGCTGCTCGCCGAATGGGACTACGGCTCCTACGAGGGCAAGACCACCGCGCAGATCCACGAGTCCGTACCCGATTGGCTGGTGTGGACACACGGATGCCCCGGCGGCGAGAGCGTCGCGCAGGTCAGCGACCGCGCCGATGCGGCCGTACACATGGCGTTCGAGCACCTGGAGTCGCACGACGTCGTGTTCGCCAGCCACGGCCATTTCTCTCGCGCGGTGATCACCCGCTGGGTCGAGCTGCCGTTGGTGGAGGGGCGCCGATTCGGCATGCCCACTGCTTCGATCGCGATCTGCGGGTTCGAGCACGAGGTACGACAGCTGGTTGCGCTCGGGTTGACCGGTCAGTGAGTTCGGGCGAGCCGCCGTTCGCGCTCTGCGGGCCCAACGGCACTGTGGTCGCCGATGGCATCCGAACGCGTTACAGCGACGTGCGGGCCGCGCAGGCGGCGCTGCGCGCCGGGACCGCGCCAATAGTTCTGGGCGCGTTGCCTTTTGACATCAACGGACCCGCCGCATTGTTGGTGCCTCGACGAGGCGCGGCGTACCGATGCGCCGCCGCAGTGGCCGACGGGCCCGCTGCCGGCGGTTCGCATCGCCGCCGCGATCCCACCACCGGTGGAATACCGGGCCCGGATCAGCCGCGCCCGAGATCAGCTCGCCGCACCGGATAGCGCATTGCGCAAGGTGGTGTTGGCCCGCGCTTTGCGGCTGGCCGCCGACGCACCGCTGGATGCCCGCGCTGTCCTGCGCCGGCTGCTGGACGCCGACCCGAGCGTCTACGGGTATCTCGTCGACCTCAGCGCCGCCGGCGACGACTACGCCGGAGCGGCGCTTGTGGGCGCCAGCCCCGAATTGTTGGTCGCGCGCATCGGCGACCGCGTGATGTGCCAGCCGTTCGCCGGTTCGGCCCCGCGTGCCGACGACCCGGACGTCGACGCGGCCAACGGCGCCGCGCTGGCCGCCTCGGCAAAGGACCGTCACGAGCACCGCCTGGTCATCGACACGATGCGGGCCGCCTTGGAGCCGCTGTGCGACGACCTGACCATCGCGCCCGAGCCGCAATTGAGCCGCACCGCGGCCGTGTGGCACCTGTGCACGCCGATCAGTGGCCGGATACGCGAAACCTCAACCACAGCAATCGATCTCGCGTTGGCTCTGCATCCCACTCCGGCGGTCGGCGGAGTGCCGACCGATGCCGCCGTCAAGCTGATCGCCGAGCTGGAGGGTGATCGCGGTTTCTACGCCGGGGCGGTGGGTTGGTGCGATGCCGCCGGCGACGGCCGCTGGGTGGTTGCGATCCGCTGTGCGCAACTGTCGGCCGACCGTCGCAGCGCGCTGGCCCACGCCGGCGGCGGCATCCTCGCCGAATCCGACCCCGATGACGAAGTCGACGAAACGACAACGAAATTCGCCACGATACTGCGCGCGCTGGGAGTTGAGCAGTGACCGACAAGATACGCCGCGCGATCCCCGAAGACTGTGCCGCCATTACGGCCATGATTCACGGCCTGGCCGAATTCGAGCGCGCGCCCGATCAATGCACCGTTACCGAAAGTCATATTTCCGCAGCCCTTTTCGGCACTTCGCCGACCGTTCAAGCCCATGTTGCCGAGGTGGACGGCGAGGTCGCCGCGATGGCGCTGTGGTTTCTCAATTTCTCCACCTGGGATGGCGTCCCCGGGATCTTCCTAGAAGACCTGTTCGTGTGGCAGCAGTTTCGCCGTCGCGGCCTGGCCCGTGGGCTGCTGGCGGCGCTGGCGGCCGAATGCCGCGACCACGGCTACACCCGCTTGTCGTGGGCGGTGCTGAACTGGAACTCCGACGCCATCGCGTTGTACGACGGGGTCGGCGCGCAGCCGCAGCACGAGTGGACCACCTATCGGCTGTCCGGCCCGGAACTGGCCGAGCTGGCCGGACCACGCTGATCACCACCGGCGGCCCAGCGCACCGCGGCGGGGCTGAACAGCAACACCAACACGCTCAACGCCACGACCCCCAGCGGGATCCCGAAGGCCGGCTGGTGCGAGCCCACCGCGAGGTACCACGCAATGGGCAACAACAGAAGTTGGGTGAACACGCCCAGCCCGCGGCCCCATCGCTTGCCTGCGACGAGCGCGTATCCGGCGGCCAACACCGCCCCACCGACGACGGCGAACCAGACCGCGGTGCCCAATCCGTTGACCACGTGCTGGTCCGCCCCGGTGAGCCCACGGAACACCAGCACCGCCGCCACCACCAGCGCAGCCACGCCCTGCAGGACGACGATCCATCCCGCGCCGCGCACGGCGGGCGGGGCGGGCGGATTGCTGGGCACAGTCACAGCGTCAGCGTAGCTAGACATCCAGGCCGCACGGCTGCTACGCGGCTCGCACAGGGGCTGCTTAACCTCCCCGCCTAAGCTGATCGATCATGCGCGCCGTGCTGATCGTGAACCCCACAGCCACGTCCACTACACCGGCCGCCCGCGACCTGCTGGCCAATGCGCTCAAGAGCCGTCTCGAGCTCACCGTCGAACACACCCGCCACCGCGGCCACGGCAATGAGCTCGCACAACGGGCCGTCGCCGACGGCGTCGACCTGGTCGTCGTGCACGGCGGCGACGGCACGGTGAGCGGGGTGGTCAACGGTTTGCTCGGCCCTCCGGGATCGACACCCGCTGGCCCTGTGCCCGCGGTCGCCGTGGTTCCCGGAGGTTCGGCGAATGTACTGGCCCGGTCGCTGGGAATCGCCAAGGACCCGGTCCCGGCAACCAACCAGCTCATCCAGTTGCTCGACGACTACCGCCGCCACCAGACGTGGCGGCGGATCGGGTTGATCGACTGCGGCGACCAGTGGGCCATGGTCAACGCGGGCATGGGCATCGACGCCGAAGTGGTGGCGGGGGTAGAAGCGCAGCGCGACAAGGGCGTCAAGGTCACGGCGTGGCGCTATTGGCGCGTCGCGATCCCCCTCACGATCGCCTTCAGCCGCCGCGAACCGACTCTGACGCTGGAGCTACCCGGGCGTGAACCGGTCTCGGGCGTGCACTTCGCCTGGGTGTCCAACACCAGTCCGTGGACCTACAGCAATAGCCGCCCGCTGGTGACCAACCCCGGCTGCAGTTTCGACTCCGGCCTCGGGGTGTTCGCACTTGACGGCATGAAGGTGCTCCCCACCCTGAACTTGCTGCGCCAGATCTGCTTCACCGGACCGAAGCCGAACGCGAAGCAGCTCGTCCGCGACGACGACGTGGCCTGCCTGAAGGTCACCTCCCCGGGCGCCCCGATCGCCAGCCAGTTCGACGGGGAATACCTCGGCCTGCGTGAAAGTATGACGTTTCGGTCGGTCCCCGATGCGCTGGCGGTAGTCGCCCCGCCGGCCAAAAGCCGGTCTGACCTGCGCTGACAGCAGACGTGACGAGCTACACACCGGCAATCGCCGGTGGAGGGGCGATGCAGTGTAGTACAACTGTGTAAGGGCTTTGATACGGGAGTAATACGGGAGTTTCAAAGTGAGATAGCACACCCGCTAACTCTCACTATTGACATCTGTAGAGCCTGTGAAACGATCGAAAGGTTGCACGCAGAAATTTAGTAGAGGTACGGAGCTTTCTTCTGCACGGGCTTTAACAGCTGAAGAAATTTTCCGTGCGTCTTGCTGCGCAAACGGTAAGGAGTAATACGTTATGGATTGGCGCCACAAGGCGGTGTGTCGCGACGAGGACCCGGAACTGTTCTTCCCGGTGGGGAACAGTGGGCCGGCTCTCGCGCAGATCGCTGACGCGAAACTGGTCTGCAATCGGTGTCAGGTGACCACGGATTGCCTCGCCTGGGCCTTGAATACAGGCCAGGACTCGGGCGTCTGGGGCGGCATGAGCGAAGACGAGCGGCGCGCACTGAAGCGTCGCAACTCCCGGACGAAGGCCCGTAGCGGAGTCTGACCCAGTTCCACATCGGTGCGGCCTCGACAATCGTCGGGGCCGCACTGCTGTGTGGGGAGGCTTTACAGCAGCAGCCGCGCCCGTCGTCCGATCGGGACTCGTAGCACCACTTCGGTGCCGCGGTCGGAACCTTCACGCATACCCAGCGAGCCATCCAGCTCGGCCGACACCAGGGTCCGCACGATCTGCAGGCCCAGGCTGTCCGACTTTTCCAGGCTGAAGCCTTCCGGCAGCCCGCGTCCGTTGTCGTGCACGACGACGTCGAGCCAGCGCGCCGAGCGCTCGGCGAGAATCGTCACCGACCCTTCCGGGGCCGCCCAGTCGAAGGCATGCTCGATCGCGTTCTGCACCAGCTCGGTGATCACCATGATCAGAGCCGTCGCCCGATCCGAGTCCAGCACGCCGAGATCCCCCACCCGGTTGATCCGGATCGGCCTGTCCACCGACGCCACGTCGTTCATGATCGGCAGGATCCGGTCGATGACCTCGTCGAGGTTCACCTGTTCGTCCACCGACATCGACAGCGCGTCGTGGACCAACGCGATCGACGACACCCGGCGCACCGACTCGATCAGTGCCTCTCGCCCCTCAGCATTGGCGGTGCGACGGGCCTGCAGGCGCAACAGCGCCGCCACGGTTTGCAGGTTGTTCTTCACACGGTGGTGGATTTCCCGGATCGTGGCGTCCTTGGAGATCAGGGCCCGGTCCCGGCGTTTGACCTCGGTGACGTCGCGGATCAGCACCGCCGCGCCGGCGCTGCGACCGTGCACCACCAGCGGCAGTGTCCGCAGCAGCACCGTGGCGCCGCCGGCGTCGACTTCCATCCGCATGCTTTTGCCGCCGGCCAGCAGGTCCTGGACGTGCTCGGCCACCTCCTGCGCCTCGAAGGAGTCGGAGATCAACGGACGGGTGACCTGGACCAGGTTGTGATCTTCCAGCTCGCTGGTCAGGCCCATCCGGTGGTAGGCCGACAGGGCGTTGGGGCTGGCGTAGGCTACGACGCCGTCGACATCGAGGCGGATGAAGCCGTCTCCGGCGCGTGGGGTGGAGCGCGACATGGCCACGTCCCGCACATCGGGAAACGTGCCCTCGGCGAGCATCTGCAACAGATCCGTCGCGCACGCCCGATAGGCGGTCTCCAAGTGACCGGAGTTCCGCTCGGCCGCCAGTTCCGTCTGGAGCTGCGTAAGCACCGCCACCACCTGCTCGCCGTATCGCACCGGCGACGCCGCAACGTGCTCGCCGGGCAGCTCCTGCGAATCATCTTGCGCCCCATCGTATTCCCGCACCAGCACGCCAGCGGCGGCCGTGATGAAAGCGTCGGCGACTAGCGGCAGCCGATCGGCGCGTGACGACGCTGCCCACCGCGTCGGTCTGCATGACGGTCGGCGCGGTATTGGGCCGGCACTGCGCGACGCACACCAGCACGTCGTCGTCGCGACGCACCCACATGAGGTAATCGGCGAACGACAGATCGGCCAGCAGCTGCCACTCCCCGACCACCGCATGCAGGTGGTCCACCGCGTTGCCCGGCAGCATCGTGTGTTCGGCGAGCAGATCACCGAGCGTGGACATCAGTTACTTTCGGGTCGTTCCCCGCGGAGTTTCAGGACTAGCTGATCACGGCGATGAGGTCGCCGGCCTGGATGACGTCGCCGACCGCCACGCTCACTTTGCTGACGGTGCCGCCGATTTCGGCCAGAACAGGGATCTCCATCTTCATTGATTCCAGCAGCACCACGATGTCGCCTTTGCCGATCTCGTCGCCCTCGTTGACGACGACTTCGAGCACACTGGCCACGATCTCGGCGCGGACATCCTCGGCCATCTTCACTCCACTCGTCTTCGGCCCTCTAACCGGCCATTTCGCATGCTGGCTGCTGGTTATTCAACTTTGATCAGGCTCATGTATATCGAACCACACGACAGGTCCAGACACCGGTTACGTGACCTGTCGGGTCCCCATGAGAGACTGGACAGCAACTTGACGGGTGCCGAGCGCCGGCACTCGCGCGTAGACGGAGGTTTCCACCATGGCCAAGCGTGGCCGCAAAAAGAAGGACCGCAAGTACAGCAAGGCCAACCACGGCAAGCGACCCAACTGCTAGTCGCTAGGGGCCGCCGCGAATGATGGTGGTCCGGCGGATCTCCAGACGGAGCCGCTCCCTCAACCCGTCGGGCGCTTTCTCGCCCCTGCACTTGCTGGCGATCAATGTCTTGATCCGCTCCTCGAGCCCGTAGTGCTTGAAGCATCCCGGGCAGGCCTCGAGGTGTTGGCGCAGCTTTTCCTTGTTCTCGGGCGTGCATTCGCCGTCAAGTAGCGTCCATACCTCGGCGATCACCTGCGCGCAGCCGATGTCGCCGTGCGCGTCGTCGTTGGGGCACTGCGCCGTCGGACCGGAGAACTCACTCATGACGACACCTCCTCGTGCGCCTGCTCGCCGCGGACGAAGCCCCGGTCCTTGGCCACATCGGCCAGTAGACCACGCAGCTGACGCCGGCCGCGGTGCAGCCGTGACATCACGGTCCCGATCGGCGTATCCATGATCTCGGCGATTTCTTTGTAGGGGAAACCTTCCACGTCGGCGTAGTAGACCGCCATCCGGAAATCTTCCGGCAATGCCTGCAGCGCCTCTTTGATCTCGGTGTCCGGCAGCGCCTCCAGAGCCTCGACCTCGGCCGAACGCAACCCAGTGGAGGAATGCTCCGCATTGGCCGCCAGCTGCCAGTCGGTGATCTCCTCGGTCGGGTACTCCGACGGCTGGCGCTGCTTCTTGCGGTAGCTGTTGATGTAGGTGTTGGTCAGAATCCGGTACAGCCAGGCCTTGAGGTTGGTGCCCTCCCGGAAGGAGCGGAAACCGGCGTACGCCTTGACCATCGTCTCCTGCAGCAGGTCCTCGGCGTCGGCCGGATTGCGCGTCATGCGCAGCGCGCCACCGTAAAGCTGGTCCAACATGGGAATTGCATCGCGCTCGAAGCGCGCCGTCAGCTCCGCATCGGTCTCTGCAGGCGGCGGCTCGTGGCCATCTGCCCGCGCATCTTCGAGGTCGGCCATTTCGATCAGCACGGTCCCTTCCGTCGCGGCGTCGCCGGACCATACCGGTAGTGACACCGGACTCGCTAACAAGCTCGTCGCCGTTGACACCAGACTCCTCCAATCTAAAGGCTGCGACCGACAACGCGCGCCCCGGTGCTCGTCTATTGGGACCGAAACAAACAACAGCACTGACCAGCGCGCTATTTCCGGGTTTTGTCCGGGAGTTGTCGGGGCCCGTCGCGATACTTGCAATCGGGAGGGTGCATGAAGACTCACACGGTCCATAAAGAGGTCCGCGGACCATGGTCGCTGGCCACCAGCCGCGAGTTCTGGAAAGGCTTCACGCCGGCCGCCCTCGGTGGTCAGGGCCACGATGACAGCCTGTCGAGCAGCTACCGCGTCGAGGTCGACTGGTCCCGTGCCGAGACAACGGTCACCCAGCACGGGAACACCGCGACGATCACCGTGACCGGCGGCGGCGACCTTGACGCGGCGGCGGACCAAGCCGCCCGGTTTCTGGCCCTCGACATCGACGCGCGCGGGTGGGTTGATGTCGCCCGGCGGGATCCGGTGATCGCCGACGCGCAGGCGCAACTTCCGGGATTGCGGCCGTGCGGATTCCACTCGCCGTACGAGGCCGCCGCATGGGCCGTGCTCTCACAGCGGCTGCGGATCGTCCAAGCGGCGCGACTCCGGGCCGACATCATCGACCGTCACGGCGATCGCGGCGCGTTTCCAAGCCCGAAAAAGCTGCTGACACTTGATCTGGATCTGCCGGGTCGTAAGGGCGAGTACCTGCATGCGGTCGCGACGGCCGCGCTCGACGGGCAACTGGACGGTGCCGCCCTGCGCTCGATGGAGCCCGAGCGAGCGGTGCGGGCCGTGCAGGACATCAAGGGGCTGGGGCCCTTCGCCGCCGAGCTGGTGGTGCTGCGGGGCGCCAACGTGCCCGACGGCCTACCGCTGCACGAACGGCGCCTCGACGCGGAGATCACCGAGCGGTATGGGCCCGGTCGAACTCTTGGCGAGGTGTCGGCGGCGTGGCGGCCGTTTCGTACCTGGGCGGCCGTTCACCTGCGCGCGTTACGGGAGTTAGGGTGACGCCATGTCCCTAAAAGGTAAGACCATGTTCATTTCTGGCGCCAGCCGCGGCATCGGCCTTGCGATCGCCAAGCGCGCCGCGCAGGACGGCGCCAACATCGCCCTGATCGCCAAGACCGCCGAGCCACACCCCAAGCTGCCGGGCACGGTGTACACGGCGGCCAAGGAGCTCGAGGAGGCGGGCGGTCAAGCTTTGCCGATCGTCGGGGACGTGCGTGACCCGGATTCCGTCGAGTCCGCCGTGGCCAAGACCGTGGAGCAGTTCGGCGGCATCGACATCTGCGTCAACAACGCGTCGGCGATCAACCTGGGATCCATCAGCGAAGTCCCGATGAAGCGCTTCGACCTGATGAACGGCATCCAGGTGCGCGGCACGTACGCCGTCTCGCAGGCTTGCCTCGCACACATGAAAGGACGGGAGAACCCGCACGTCCTGACGCTGTCGCCGCCGGTGCTGCTGGGCCAAGAGTGGCTGAAGCCGACGGCGTACATGATGGCCAAGTTCGGCATGACGCTGTGCGCGCTGGGGATCGCCCAGGAGATGCGCGAAGAGGGCATCGCTTCGAACACGCTGTGGCCGCGCACCCTGGTGGCCACCGCCGCGGTGCAGAACCTGCTCGGCGGCGAAGAGGCGATGGGCCGCGCCCGCAAGCCCGAGGTGTACTCCGACTCCGCCTACGTCATCCTCAACAAGCCGGCGAAGGAATTCACCGGCAACATGCTGCTGTGCGAGGACGTGCTGGTCGATTCCGGCGTCACCGACCTGTCGGTGTACGACTGCATTCCGGGTTCCAAGCTCGGGGTCGACTTCTGGGTCGACGACGTCAACCCACCGGGGTACAGCGGGCCGTAGCGGCATCCGGATGCCCGGCGCAGCAACACCGGGGATCGCCGCGCTCGTCAAAGCCGGTGTGCCACATGAGGTTTTGCACTTCGACGTCGTCACCGACCTGTCGGACTCCGGGGAGTTCGCACCCGAGCAGGTGTTCAAGACTCTGATCATCGCGCTACCGCGCGAGCTGGCCGTCGCGGTCGTACCGGTGCCGTCGAAGCTGTCGCTCAAGGCCGCCGCCGCGGCGCTGGGCGCGCCCAAAGCCGCGATGGCCGAACCCGCCGCGGCCGAGCGGTCGACCGGCTACGTGGTCGGCGGTATCTCCCCTTTTGGTCAGCGCAAGCGGCTACGGACTGTGCTGGACGCTTCGGCGCTGGGCTGGGAGCGGATATTGTGCAGCGCCGGCAAGCGGCATTGGGACGTCGCGGTGGCCCCACAGGATCTCATCCGGCTGACCGACGCGATCACCGCGGACATCCAGGCTTAGCGGAGCCCTCGAATCTCGAATCCGTTCTACCCGAGTCCTGCATCGACCAGCAGACGTGAGAGCCCGAGTTCGGCGCACTTGGCGGCAGCCGGTGCCAGTTCTTCTCGGGCGTGTGCCGTCCGGCCTGCGGCCGTGAGCACTTCGGCGAGGAGCAGTTGTGCCTGCAACGCCGCCCAGGGGTCTGCGCGCGCTGTCGATTCCCGCGGCCAGATCAGCGGCCCGTCGGCATGCCTGCTCCCGGTCAGCCGCGGAATCGCTCACGGACAACAGGCGGATTCCGGAGTCTTCGTCGAGTTCGGCTGTCATCGTGTCGATTCCATTGCCGTGTGGGATGGTTCGCGGCGATCGCAAGCCGGCGGTGACCGCGGGTGGGAGCTCGACGCCCAGCCGGACGCGCTCGTTGTTGATCCTTGCGGCTAGGCGCGGCAGCCGCAGCTGCTGTGCTGCGGTAGCGCCGGCGGCCAGCCGCTCGAGCGCAGACCCGCGATCCCCCTGCGCCGCCTTGATCCGAGCGCCGATCACGTACCTGGCGGCCAGATAATCCACTATGCCCAAGTCGGAGCTCAGGAGGTTGCACTCGTCCAGTAAGTGCGCCGCCTCGGCAAAGTCGCCAGTTTCGTAGAGCGATTCGCCGAGCAGCGCACCGGCGAGCCGCGCTGCGTGCGAGTGGCGTCCCACGCTCGTGGCGATCTCGTACGCTTCTCGGAAGTTTTTCCGGGCATCGGGAATGTCGAGCTGGTACCTGGCGGCCATACCAGCCAAACAGCGACCATAAACGGTAGTGAAGGGTCCCATCGCCTCCTGGTAGGGCGCGGCACGGTCGAGAAACCGGTGCGCGGCAACGAAGTCGAACCGGTAGATCGCGGCGAACGCTGCGGCATTTCCAGCGACCCCGGGCACCCACGGATGCAGGGTGTCCGGTCTCGACATTGCCTCGGCCACTAGATCATCCACACGCGCGATCTGATCGGCGAAGGCTTCGGCAACTGCGCGCACCACGTCGGCCTCAGCCCGCAGATCGGCGTGAGTCACTTCGGAGAGGTCCGTGCGAGCCAGGGCCACCTGGAAGCGGTCCAGCGCGATGTCGGTCGGCGCCGGACGTTGCAACAAGATGTTCGCCCAGGCGATCACCAACTGGAGCCGAGGTCGCCGCTACCACCAGATCGGGTGGCAGTTTCTTGATGATCTCGAGCAGCGTGGTCATCTTCGATTGCTCGAGCAGTCCTGTGCCGTCCCGCTCGACGAGATCAACCGCGTAGCTAGCATCGCCCGCGGCCAACGCATGGTCGACGGCTTCGTTGAGGTAGCCGTTTTTGGCGAACCACACCGATGCGCTGTGGTGAAGTTCTGCTACCCGGTCGGGGTGGTTACGTTCGAATCGGCGGCGCAGAAACTCGGCGAATATGTGATGGAAGCGGAACCAATTCGGGGCGTCGTCGACTTGCTGCAGGAACAAACCGCGCTCCTCGACCTGCTCCAACATCGCCTGCCCGTTCGTCGCACCCGCCAGCGCGGAGGCCAGCCCGGCGCAGGTGCGCTCGGTGATCGATGTCGTCTGCAGAAAATCGCGCACATCGGGTTCGAGGGCGTCGAATACGTTTTCGGCCAAGAAGTCGCCGACCGCATCGCCGGCAGCAGAAAGCCGGCCCAGCAGGCTGTTCACGTCACGGCCGCCGCGCAGCGACAGCGCGGCCAGTCGTAGGGCCGCGGCCCATCCTTCGGTCGATGTGGTCAACGCCTCGGCATCCCCGCGCGACAGCCGTAGGCCGCCAACATCGTTGAGGAACGAGAATGCCTCCTCGATGTCGAAACGCAGAGCACGGGAATCGATTTCGATCAATTCGTCACTCATCCGCAACCTGCTCAGCGGTAGTCCGGCGCGCAGACCAGCTGGTCACGATGATCTGCAGATGATGGCATCCGTTGTCCAACAAGAAACCGAGGACAGCAATAGTGCCAGGGTCAGACACGCGGTGCCAATCGTCGATCACCACCGCAAATCCGGTCATCTTGTTCGTGGATTTCGTCGATGAGCGACGTCAAGACATAGCGGCTCGCGTCACCGCCGTGCTGGTCCAGCACCTGCCCCAATGACTCGGCGAGAGCCGGACGGACCCGCCGGATCGACTCGAGCAGATGCGCCAAAAACCACACCTCATTGTTGTCGTCGTCATCGACCGTCAGCCAGGCGACCGTGACGCCGTCGCGCGAGAGTTCCTCGCGCCACTGCGCCGCCAGCGTGCTCTTTCCGAACCCCGACGGCGCGTGGATGAAGATCAGTCGGCGCCGCCCGCCAGCGCGAAGTAGGTCGATGACGCGGCTGCGGGCGACCAGTGATCTGGTGGGGACGGGCGGTCGGTATTTCGTAGCAGGTGTCGGAGGTGCGGTCGTGGACTCCGAACGGACGGGCTTGGATGCGGGCGTTTTTCGGCGCTCCACGCTCAGGTCTACCGGACGGGCCATCTCGTCGACGGCGACACCGCCACGGCGCTGAATCTCGCGAAGCTCGTCCCCGAATTCGGCTGCGGTGCCTAAACGATCCGCCGGATCCCGCGCCATCGCCCGTTCGATAATCGCTGCCACGTCAGTTGGTAGTCCCTGCTCGCGCAGGTCCGGGATAGGTTGCGAGGTGACGCGCAGGAACTGCGTGACCACCTGCTCGCCGGCGCGGCGCTCAAAGGCGGCGTGGCCGGTCAACGCGCAAAACAACGTCGCGCCCAGCGAATACACATCCGATGCCGGCGTCGGGGCTCCGCCCTCGAGCACTTCCGGGCCCGTGAAAGCCGGCGAACAGGCGATCAACCCGGTCGCCGTCTGGAAAGCCCCGGCGATTCTGGCAATTCCGAAGTCGGTCAGCTGCGGCTCACCGTAGTCAGACAGCAGGATGTTGGCGGGCTTCACATCACGATGCAATATGCCCACGCCATGCGCGACCTCGAGCGCACCCGCGAGCTTCACGCCGATGCTGACCGTCTCGCGCCAGTCGAGGGTTCCATGGCGGCGAATCACCGCCTCCAGCGAATCCTTGGCGTGGTAGGGCATGACGATGAACGGCCGGCCACTGGCCAGGACGCCGACTTGAAAAACGTGCACGATATGCGGGTGTCCCGAAAGGCGGCCCATGACGCGCTGCTCGCGCAGGAAGCGGGCAAGATTGTCCGAGTCAAGGTCGGCGGTCAGCACCTTGACCGCAACCGCGCGGTCCAGCATCGGCTGAGCGCAGCGGTAGACGACGCCGAAGCCACCATGACCGATCTCCTCGACGTCGTCGAATTCCGCCTGGCCCAGTTCCGCAGCGATGTCGGCGACCAGGTCCCGCGGCTTTCCAAGCGGGTCGACGTCGGCCATCGACGTTCACTATCCTCACCCTGGAGGCCAGTCGCCTCCAATTGATCGACTAGTAACTCACCATATCGCCGACCAGCGCGGACCGGATGAGATTGCTGCTTGCCGGGTCGCTATCCATACCCGGTGCGGCTACTTCAGCAGTGCGCGTGACATGACGACTCGTTGAATCTGGTTAGTGCCTTCATAGATTTGGGTGATCTTGGCGTCGCGCATCATCCGTTCGACCGGGAAATCCTTGGTATAGCCGGCGCCGCCGAACAGCTGTACCGCGTCCGTCGTCACCGCCATGGCCACGTCGGACGCAAAACACTTCGACGGCCGAGGAGATAAAGCCCAGCTCCGGCTCGCCGCGCTCGGCGCGCGCGGCAGCGTGATAGACCATCAGCCGGGCCGCCTCCACCTTCATCGCCATATCCGCCAGCATGAACTGCACTCCCTGAAAATTGCTGACCGACTGCCCAAACTGCTTGCGGTCCTTGGTATACGCGATCGCCGCGTCCAAAGCGCCCTGGGCGATGCCGACCGCTTGCGCACCGATGGTCGGGCGGGTGTGGTCCAGCGTCGCGAGCGCGGTCTTGAACCCGGTGCCGGGCTCTCCGATGATCCGATCGCCGGGAATGCGGCAGTCCTCGAAATACAACTCGGTGGTCGGCGAGCCCTTGATGCCGAGCTTGCGCTCCTTCGGCCCGACCGTGAAGCCGGGGTCGTCCTTGTGCACCACGAACGCCGAGATCCCGTTGGGGCCCTTATCCGGATCGGTCACCGCCATCACCGTGTACCAGGTCGACTTGCCACCGTTGGTGATCCAGCACTTGGCGCCATTGAGCACCCACTCGTCGCCGTCGCGTCGCGCCCGGGTGCGCATCGCCGCGGGGTCACTGCCGGCCTCGCGCTCTGAGAGCGCGTACGAGGCCATTGCCTCCCCCGCCGCCAGCGTCGGCAGCACCTGCTTCTTCAGCTCGTCCGAACCCCGCAAAATCAAACCCGTCGTGCCCAGTTTGTTCACCCCGGGGATCAACGACGCCGACGCGTCAACGCGCGCCACCTCCTCCACCACAATGCAGGCCGCCACCGAATCCGCGCCCTGCCCGCCGTACTCGTCGGGCACGTGGATTGCGGAAAACCCCGACGCGCTCAGTGCCGCGAGCGCTTCATCCGGGAAACGCGAATGTTCATCGACATCAGCTGCGTGCGGCGCGATCTGGGTCTCGCATAGATCCCGCAACACCGCGCGCAACTCGTTGTGCTCATCGGGCAGCCTGAACAGATCGAACGACGGATCACCGGTCATCGGGATATCCCTCTCTTATCGCTTCTGAAGCAACGGGTGAAATCCAATTGCTGTGGCGCTCAACGCCGCTTGTTGGAAAACTTGGCCTTTGGCTCGGCAAAACCGTAGCGAGCGCGGAGGGCATTTGCCCCGTCCCCAACTAACCAATTCCCGAGATCGCTTTGTATTCCGGCGACAAAGCATTCGTTTCGCGGCGCGGTGGCCGAGCGGTGGTCATGGTCGCGGCTCTGCACGCTTATCGGTCAGCGACAATGCTGATAGCGATCTTGGTTCCTTGAGGCCGATGGCGGCGGCCTGATCGAGATCTAATCTGCCAGGCATGAATAGTGCGCGACCACTGACGTACTTTCGACTTGCATGCACTCCCCTATGGCCTGTGCTTGCCCGGCTTTTCCAGTTGTTGGATGCGGGCAGTGAGCGTTGTGCTGCGTGGACTGAATAGTCGCCATGTTTGCGCGGTCAAACGTCGCGCTCCCGCCGGTAAGCGGGCTAACCTCATGACACGGGGCCGGAGCCGGAACCGGGCACTCCCTCCCGTCTAGACCGGTTCCTGGACGCGAGCAACCCGGGGGCGGCGGTGCCTTGAAGGCCCAATTTGGGCAACCGCAGCACATGCCGTCATCGCGGTTCCCGCCGTCTCAATAAACCTCATGACAAGACCAACAAGGACGGTGCAATAGTGACCACCGACTCAAAGGATCGACCGACGACCTCGAAGTCGGGAATGCCGAGTTGGCTCAAGCGAGTGATCATGTTCGCGATCCTCGGCGCTGTGCTCGTGATCGTGTATTTCATTCTCGCGGCGTTCCTCCCGCGTTGGTGGGCGGAGCGCATCGGCGAACTGTCCGATAGAGGTTTCGCCCGGGGTATTGCGTGGGGTCTGCTCTTCGGCGGACTGTGCACGCTGGTGCCGTTGCTGCAGCTGCTACTGGCCGTCCTGTTTCGGCACAGGCGCGGCGGGCGGGTCATCGCCGGGATCACGACCCTTCTGGCGCTCATGTTCGCGTTGCCGAATCTGATGACGCTCAGCGTCGTGCTCGGGGGCAACAGCGCCGCGCACGCGGGCGAACGGATCATGGACGTGGAGGCACCCGGATTCCGCGGCGCGTCCCTGGTCGGGGCGATTGTCGCGGCGCTGGTATTCATTGGGGTGGTCGTGTTGACGATTCAATACCAACGTCGCGGACGTCAGCTTGCGAAGGCACGCGCACAGTAGACCCCCGCTGGTAGCGGCTCGCTGGCTCTGCGACGAACTCGCCATGCGCAGCGGGCGCACGGCGGCGGCGAAGTTCAGCTCCACGGCGACCGCTACGAAGTAACGCAAATGGAGCATCTCCATGCCGGTCTCAACTTGCGTGTCAACAATCCTGCGGCCGCGGTTTTGTCACCCGCGGAGGGCGACGATCGAGCGCGGTCCGACATCGAGTTGTGCGCCGGCAGTGCCCGTTCGTGCGGGATCGAACGTGTCACAGATGATGTCCCAACGGCACCCTGAGGCGTCGGCGGGCACGTTGAAGGTCAAGGGTTCCCACCACGCGTTGACGAAGAACAGGAAGTCGTCATCGAGCAGTGGTGTGCCGGCCGCGTCGACGTCGGGGTCCGTTGAGCCATCGATCCAAAGGGAGACGCTCCGCGCGACGGGATCAGCCCAATTCTGATCGGTCATTTCCATCCCCGACACAGTGAACCAGCGCAAGTCCGCAGCGGCGGGGCCGGTGAGGAAGCGCCGTCGTCGGAACACCGGATGACGGGATCTCAACTCGATGAGATTCGTTGTGAAGCGCAGCAAGTCGCGGTCGATTTTCGACCAGTCGAACCAGGTGATGTCGTTGTCCTGACAGTACGCGTTGTTGTTGCCCCGCTGGGTGCGGCCGGCCTCGTCGCCGCCCAGCAACATCGGCACGCCTGCCGAGAACAACAGGGTCGCCAGAAAGGCCCGCTGCTGTCGCGCCCGCAACGCCAGCACGTCCGGATCCGTTGTAGCACCCTCGATCCCGCAGTTCCAGGAGCGGTTGTCGTCGGTGCCGTCGCGATTGCCCTCACCGTTGGCCTCGTTGTGCTTGCCGTTGTAAGACACCAAATCGGCCAGGGTGAAGCCGTCATGCACTGTGACGAAGTTGACCGATGCGCTTGGGCGGCGTCCCTCGCCACGCCCGCCATAGATGTCGGCCGAGCCGCACAGTCGCGACGCGAAGTCGCCCAGCACCCTGTCCTCGCTGCGCCACCAGTCGCGGACCGTGTCGCGGAACCGCCCGTTCCACTCGCTCCAAAGCGGTGGAAAACGGCCCACGTCGTAGCTGTCCAACCGGCCGACGTCCCACGGCTCGGCGATCAGCTTCGCCTGCGAGATGAGCGGATCTTGGGCCACCAAATCAAAAAAGGCCGAGAACGGGTCGAAGCCGCCCTCTTGCCGGCCCAGGGTCGGTGCCAGGTCGAAACGGAAGCCGTCGACGCCCATCTCGCCGAACCAATACCGCAGCGAATCCATGATCATCCGCAGTGCCACAGGATTTCCGGTGTTCAGGGAGTTACCGCACCCGGTGGTGTCGATGTAGCGGCCTGGGTCGTTCGGATCGAGGCGGTAGTACGCGGCGTTATCCAAGCCGCGGTAGCACATTGTGGGACCTCCGGGTCCGCCTTCAGCGGTGTGGTTGAACACCACGTCGAGCACAACCTCCAGTCCCACGGCGTGCAAGGTATCGACCATCGCGCGGAACTCCTCGACCTGGCCGCCGGGCTGGCCAGCGCGCACTGCCGCGGAGTAGCCGGCGTGCGGAGCGAAGAATCCGATCGTGTTGTACCCCCAGTAGTTCGTCAGACCGCGCGCCACCAGGAATTCCTCGGGCACATAGTGGTGGACCGGTAGCAGCTCGACCGCGGTGACACCGAGACGGATCAGGTGCTCAAGCGACGCGTCGTGCGCCAGACCCGCGTAGGTGCCGCGGAGTTCCGGTGGCACGCCGGGGTGGGCGGCGGTGAAGCCGCGCACGTGCACTTCGTAGACGATCGTGTCGGCGAGCGCGCGCTGTGGGCGGTCAGCCGTCAGGGCGGGTGCGCCGGCGAGGACGATCCCGCGCGACATGTGAGCGGCCGAGTCCAGCGGGCTGGGTGCCGATGGGTTACCCGTTGCATGGCCGAGCAGTTCGGGTCCGAAGCGCACCTGGCCCTCGATTGCGCGAGCGTACGGATCGAGCAGCAGCTTGGCGGGGTTGTAGCGCAGGCCGCGTGCGGGTTCGTAAGGCCCGCTGACGCGGAGACCGTAGAGCTGCCCTGGCCCTACCCCCGGAACAAACCCGTGCCAAACGTCGCCGTCGCGCTCCGGCAGAACCAGTCGTTCCTCGGTGCCGTCGGCGTCGTACAGACATAGGGTCACCTGCTCACCGTTCGACGACACCGCGAAGTTCGAGCCGTGCGCGTCGGCGGTCGCGCCCAGAGGCGAGGACCGGCCGGGAAGAACCTCGTGGCTCATCCGGTCTTCTCCTCGCGAGATGCGAAAGCGGCT
>CAVZSJ010000005.1:0-459477 GCA_963777885.1 uncultured Actinomycetota bacterium | reverse complement strand
CCATTGTCTGGACTTCGCCCTCCGGGCGGACCTATCGGACCGCACCGGCCCGAGCGGATCTCTTCCCGCAGCAGCCGCGCGGGACGGCATGCGTGGCGCCGGACGTCAAAAAGAGAGGCCATTCGCAGCAACGGAGCGCCCGAATTACCCAGGCGCGCAAGCACAACCGCGAGCAGCGACCCATCAATGAAGCCCGTCGCTGGTTGGAGGAAGCCCGCAAGCAGGAGATCGCGGCACGCAAGTTCCGAAACCACATGCGCGGCATGCTGTTTCTGTTCAAGGGTAGACCGAGCGACAGTCCCTTCTGTACCTGGGTGAACGACCCACAAGAACCCGAAGAACTGCCCACGGACTGGATACCCGACAAACCGGCTGCGGCAACGCTGCCAGATGACCCACCCTTTTAGATAGGGTCCACGCATGAGGTTCGCCCGCTTATCAGGTGCTTTGGCCGCTGCCGGCTTAACCATCGTGACGCTGTCGGCATGCAACAAGCACAACGCACCAGCGCCGGGGGCAAGTCCGCGTCAAGTGACCGTCATCGGCTCGGGCCAAGTCCAGGGCGTGCCAGACACCTTGACCGCCGTCGTCGGCATCGAGTTCACCGCGCCCGATGTCACGACCGCGATGAACCAGACCAATGACCGCCAGCAAGCGGTGATCAACGCGTTGGTCGGGACCGGACTGGACCGCAAGAACATCAGCACCACCACGGTCAACCTGCAACCTCAGTACAGCAACCCCGAACCCGCCGGCACCGCCAGCATCACCGCCTACCGCGCCACCAACGCGATCCAGGTCAAAATTCACCCCACCGACGCTGCGTCGAAGCTGCTTTCGCTCATCGTCAGCACCGGCGGCGACGCTACCCGCATCACCTCGGTGAGCTACTCGATCGCCGACGACTCGCAACTGGTGAAGGACGCGCGTGCGCGGGCCTTCCAGGACGCCAAGAGCCGCGCCGACCAGTACGCCCAATTGGCCGGCCTCCAATTGGGCAGGGTGCTGTCCATCTCGGAGGCGTCCGGCTCGACGCCCGTCCAGGGAGCACCGTCCGCGCCCAGGGGCTTGGCTGCCGGGGTGCCGCTGGAACCCGGTCAGCAGACGGTTAGCTTCTCGGTGACCGCGGTGTGGGAGCTGGACTAACTAGCCCTGATAGATCCTGGGATCCAGGGTTCCGATATAGGGCAGGTCGCGGTAGCGCTCGTCGTAATCCAGGCCGTAGCCCACGACGAAGTCATTGGGAATGTCGAAGCCCACATAGGCGATTTCGACGTTGCCCCGCACCGCGTCGGGCTTGCGCAGCAAGGTGCACACCCGCAGCGAACGGGGATGCCGGGTGGTGATGTTGCGCGACAACCACGACAGCGTCAGGCCCGAGTCGACGACGTCCTCGACGATCAGCACGTCACGACCGTTGATGTCACGGTCGAGATCCTTGAGGATGCGCACCACGCCCGACGAGGACGTCGAGGACCCGTAAGAGCTGACGGCCATGAATTCGAACTGGGTCGGCAGCGGGATGGCACGCGCAAGGTCAGTGACGAACAGCACAGCGCCCTTGAGCACGGTGATCAACAGCAGATCCTGGCCACCGGCCGTGGTGGGGTCGCGGTAGTCGTTGCCGATCTGGGCGCCCAACTCCGCGATCCGGGCCTGAATCTGCTCCTCGCTGAGCAGTACCGACTCGATATCTCCCGGATACAGCTCCGGTTGCTGCCCGGGGGTGATCGCCGAGGAGATCTGCTGCACGAGCCCAGCGTGCCACGCCGGTGGGCAAAATCGCTACACGGGCTCGCGCCGCAAGGTCAGTACGCCGTCGCGACGACCCGCGAACAATCGCTGACCGCGCAATGCGGATCCGACCGCCACCCCGCCCTGGCCCCGCCACGCCGTAACCAACGTGTCCACCCCGCGAATCTGCTTGTCGGTCAGCCCGGTCGCGCCGCCGGCCAGTAGCCAGCCACGGATCACCCGGCGGCGGATCACGTCCGGCAGCGCGGCCAGGCCCTGGGCCTGAAGCCCGGCCCCGGAACCAGTACGGACTCCGGGTAGCGCCTGCGCGGCAAGCGTATCGATCAACTCGGTGTCCTCGCGCAAAGCCAGGGCCGTGCGCGCCAGCGCCTCCGCCACCCCGCCGCCCAGCACGTCTTCGAGCAGCGGGAGCACCTCGTGGCGCAGCCGGGTTCGGGTGAAACGACGGTCGGCGTTGTGCGGGTCCTGCCACGCCGTGAGGCCCAGCTCCACACACGCTTCGTGCGTCACGGCGCGCCGAACGCCGAGCAACGGCCGGCACCACGGCGGATCGTGCGGGCGCATCCCCGCGATCGAGCGCGCCCCTGACCCGCGGCCCAGCCCCAGCAGCACGGTCTCGGCTTGGTCGTCGAGCGTGTGGGCCAACAGCACCGGGCCTTCGTGATACGCGCCCAACGCGGCGTAGCGTGCGGCGCGGGCCGCCGCCTCAGGTCCGCCCTCATTACCCACTCGCACGCAAAGTACTTGTGCGTCAACGCATCCCAGCGCGATGGCCTGCGCCCGCGCGGTCTCGGCGACGGCAGCAGAATCGGACTGCAGGCCATGATCCACGATCAGCGCGGTGGTCGGCCGCAGCGGAGCGGCAACAGCGGTGAGCGCCAACGAATCCGGGCCGCCGGAAAGGGCAATGCCCCACCGCTCGACGGCAGCGAGATAGTCCCTGACGAACGCCTCGACAGCTGCGCGCAGCTGCCCTACAGCACCCTGTCGATCCATCGCTGGGGGTGTTCGATTTCGTCGGGCAGCGGCAGCGTCTCGGGGCCTGACCAAATTGAGTTGAACTGCTGCATCCCGACCCGGCCCACGACGTGGTCGACGAACGCCTTGCCGCGGGTGTACTGATTGAGCTTGGCATCCAGGCCCAGCAGGGCGCGCAGCAATCGCTGCAAAGGTGGCTGCTTGCGATGACGACGCTCGTCGAACCGGCGGCGGATGGCGGCCACCGAGGGCACGACCATCGGTCCGACCGCGTCCATCACGTGTTCGGCGTGGCCCTCCAGCAGCGTGCCGAGCACCAGCAGCCGATCTAGGGCTTTGCGTTGCGGCTCGGACTGCACGGCACGCAGCAGCGAAAAAATCCCCGAGTCGCCGTCCATCGCGCCGTCACCGCGGTTGCGGACAAAGTCGGCGAGCCTGCTCATTACCTGCCCGACGTCTTCGCCGGATTCCTGGGTCAGCAAGCCCAACGAGTCCGACATGTAGCCGGGCAGCCAGGGGTTGGCGGTGAACTGCACCCGATGGGTCACCTCGTGCAGACACACCCACAGCCGGAAATCGGTCGGGTCTACCCGCAATTGCCGTTCCACGGCAATGACATTCGGATAGACAAGCAGCAGGCTTCCCTTTTCGGCTTGTTCGGCTTTAGCGAACGGATCGTACTGACCGAGAATCCCCGATGCCACGAACGCCAGCACGGCACCGGTCTGCGCACCGGTGAGCCGGCCGGTGAAAAACCCACGCGGCTTCTCGGTACCGTTCGTCATCACGCGCATCGACTCGGCCGCCGCGCGAACCCACTCGGCCCGGTCGACGATGCAGGCGGCGGGAACAGCGCCTTCGGTGACCAAGCCGGTGACGTCGCGCACCGGCGGCTCGGCCTTCGCCGCCAACGCTGTCAACTCGTCAATCGCCTGGCGACGGGTGTAGTCGCTGGACGGCGGACTCGGACGGGCCAGCCGCGACCCGACGGTGGCGGCGAATTGCCAGTCCACGGTGGCGCCCAGGGTCAGGTCGGGAGAATCAGCAGCACTCATGCGCATCCACACGTCCACAGCTTGCTAGCCAACGCGTCCATCGCGTCGCGGCCATTCGGACCGGCGCCATTGGAGATGAACGCGAACGTCAGCACCCGTCCGCTGGCGTCGGTGAGCACGCCGACCAACGAGTTGATGGCGGTCAACGACCCGGTCTTGGCACGTAACCAGCCCGCCGGCCCTTGATTTGTGGCCGGATCGAGGAAACGGTCGGCCAGAGTCCCGCTGCCGCCGGCGATCGGCAGCAGATCCAGCAGTGCACGCAACGACGGCTGATCCGGCCCCGCCGCCGCCTGCACCGTGCCGTCGAGGGTCTTGGCGGTCAATCGGTCGTCGACCGACAGCCCGCTGGAGTCGGTCAGGGTGGCGCCGGCGGTGTCGATGTGGGCGTTGCTCAACCGGTTAGTCACGGCGTCGACGGCGCCGGCGAAGCTCAGCGGCCGGTTGATGGCGGCCGCCACCTCCCGGGCGATGCATTCGGCCAGCACATTGTCGGAATGATCCATCATCTCCGACAGCCGTTGCACCAGTGGCGCCGACTGCACGATGGCGAGCTGCCGGGCGCCGGACGGCGCCTTGGCGATCGTCACAGCCCCGGGGTCCAGGCCGAGGGCCTTGGCCAGCTCCCGCCCGGCGTCCAGACCGGGGGTCTTGGACCGTCGCGAGTTCACGGTCGTCGGCTGGATGCGACCGGCGTCGATCATCACCGACTCAATCGGGGCGATGTCGCCGTTGTCCACATCGGACGGGTCCCATCCTTGTGCCATCGTCGGGCCGCTGAACAGCGAGGTGTCGACCTGGACCGCCGTCGGCGTCATGCCACTGCGCCGCACCTGTTCAACTAGGTCACTGATCCGGGCGCTACCTCGATACCAGGTGGGCTGATCGGGCGGCGCCGCTGACAGCGCCGGATCGCCGGCACCCACCAGCACGATGGGCCCCTGGGCGTTTTGGCTGCCTGCCACCACGCGGGTGCTGAGCCGCGCCTGGCGGTCCAGGGTCAGCAACGCCGCAGCCGCCGTTAAGACCTTGTTGGTCGACGCCGGCACCAACGGCACGTCGTCTGCCGTCTGCCACAGCTCTTTGCCGGTCGCGGCGTCGGTAACCCGCCCGCCCAGCTTGCCCAGGTTGGGGTCGGCCGCCACCGGCGCCAACACGGCCGCCAGGCCGCCGTTGCTGGGTACAACGGCGGTGTCGGCCACCGGGATGATGCCTGGCTTGACCGTCGGGGGCCGTGGCGGCGGTACGGTGGCCCGCGCGCCGCTGGTGCCGTGGTTGCCCATGGTGAAGAACGCCGCGGCAGCTACCACGGCGGCGACAAACGCAAGCACGGCGAACCCGATGAATACCTGGGTGATTGTCCGCCGGCGAGTAGAACTCATCCCTCTCCTGACTGTCTGGTCCCATTCTGCCGAACCAGTCGAAATCCGCTCGTTTAGGGTGTATCCGCGACCCACACAGATTTAAGGAGAAGACGCCGTGCAGTTCGACGTGACCATCGAAATCCCGAAGGGCAGCCGCAACAAGTACGAGGTCGATCACGAGACGGGACGGGTGAAGCTGGACCGCTACCTCTACACGTCGATGGGTTACCCGACCGACTACGGCTTCATCGACGACACCCTGGGTGAGGACGGTGACCCGCTGGACGCGCTGGTGCTCCTGCCGGAGTCCGTGTTCCCCGGCGCGATGGTCGAGGTGCGTCCCGTGGGAATGTTCCAGATGGTCGACGAGGCCGGCGGTGACGACAAGGTGCTGTGCGTTCCGGCCGGCGATCACCGCTGGGAGCACATCCAGGACGTCGGGGACGTGCCCGAATTCGAACTGGATGCGATCAAGCACTTCTTCGTGCATTACAAGGATCTCGAGCCGGGTAAATTCGTGAAGGCAGCGGACTGGGTGGGCCGTACCGAGGCCGAGGCCGAGGTGCAGCGCTCGGTGGAGCGGTTCAAGAAGGGCTCGCACTGACGGGAGCTGCACAGGGGCCCGTCGCACGCGGCAGCATGGCCCGGGTCGGCACAGCGACTGCGCTGACCGCGCTGTGCGGCTACGCGGTGATCTATCTGGCGGCCCGCGACCTGGCTCCGAGCGGCTTCTCGGTGTTCGGGGTGTTCTGGGGCGCGTTCGGCCTGGTCACCGGCGCCGCCAACGGGCTGCTTCAGGAAGCCACCCGAGAGGTGCGCTCTGCCGGCTACTTCGACGTGTTGCCGGACAGACGCACCCATCCGATGCGGCTCGCCGCGCTCCTTGGCGTCGCCGCGGCCGTCGTGATCGCGGGTAGTGCACCGCTCTGGAGCGCGCGGGTGTTCGTCGAGCAACGCTGGCTGTCGGTGGCGCTGCTCAGCGTGGGGCTGGCCGCGTTCTGCTTGCACGCCACCCTGCTGGGGATGCTGGCCGGCACCAACGGGTGGACCCAGTACGGAGCGCTGATGGTGACTGACGCGCTCATCCGGGTGACGGTCGCCGCGGCGACGGTCGTAATCGGCTGGGGCCTGGGCGGTTTCCTCTGGGCAACCGTTGCCGGCGCGGTGGCGTGGCTGATCATGCTCGTGGCTTCACCCGCGGCGCGCGCCGCAGCGCGCCTGATGACGCCCGGCAGCGTCGCGATGTTCTTGCGAGGCGCCGCGCACTCGATCACCGCCGCCGGTGCCAGCGCGATCCTGGTGATGGGCTTTCCGGTGCTGTTGAAGGTGACCTCGAATCAGCTTGGCGCACAAGGCGGCGTCGTCATCCTGGCCGTCACGCTGACCCGCGCACCGCTGCTGGTGCCGCTGACCGCGATGCAGGGCAACCTGATCGCCCATTTCGTCGACGAGCGCACCGACCGGCTGCGCGCGCTGATCGCGCCCGCGGGCTTCGTCGGCGGCATCGGCGCGGTCGGGGTGCTGGCCGCCGGTGCGGTGGGCCCGTGGTTGCTGCGCTTCGCATTTGGGCCGCAGTACGACGCGGGCAGCGCGCTGCTGGCCTGGCTGACCGCTGCCGCGCTGTCGATCGCCATGCTCACGCTGACCGGCGCTGCCGCCGTCGCCGCCGCGTTGCACCGGGCATATTCGCTGGGCTGGGTGGGTGCGACAGCGGCGTCGGGACTGCTGCTGTTGCTGCCGCTACCGCTGCAAACCCGCACCGTGGTCGCCCTGTTGTGCGGTCCGCTGGTGGGAATCGCCGTCCATCTGGTGGCGCTGGCGCGTGCCGGACGCCCGGCGGGCTAATCCTGGCTAACCTTGGGGGCACAAATGGCCACATACCCCGACGCCTGGATCGTCGTTCCCGCCTTCAACGAAGCCGCCGTGATCGGCGAGGTCGTCGCCGATCTGCGCTCGGTGTTCGACCACGTGGTCTGTGTGGACGACGGCAGCAAGGACGGCACCGGCGAAATCGCCTTGCGGGCCGGGGCGCACCTGTTGCGCCACCCGATCAACCTGGGCCAGGGCGCGGCCATCCAGACCGGCGTCGAGTACGCCCGCAGGCAGCCCGGGGCGGCGGTGTTCGCCACGTTCGATGCCGACGGCCAGCACCGCATCAAAGACGTGGCCGCGATGATCGACCGGCTGGCCGCGGGCGACCTCGACGTGGTCATCGGAACCCGGTTCGGGCCGGACGAAGCTAGTCTTGCGAGCCGGCCGCCGTTGCTGAAGCGGATCGTGCTGCGCACCGCCGCGCGGTTGAGCCCACGCGGTCGCCGGCTCGGGCTCACCGACACCAACAACGGGCTGCGGGTGTTCAACAAGAAGGTCGCCGACGGGCTGGACATCACCATGAACGGGATGAGCCACGCCAACGAGTTCGTCATGTTGATCGCCGAAAACGATTGGCGCGTAGCCGAAGAACCAATCGAGGTGCTCTACACCGAGTACTCGAAGTCGAAGGGGCAGCCGCTGCTCAACGGCGTCAATATCATCTTCGACGGATTCCTGCGAGGGAGGTCACGCGGGTGAACTGGATCCAGGTATTACTGATCGTGTCGATCGTGGCGCTGCTGGTGTACTTGCTGCGGTCGCGGCGCAGTTCGCGTTCCAAAGCGTGGGTCAAGGTGGGTTACGTCTTCTTCGTGCTGGCCGCTATCTATGCCGTGCTGCGGCCTGATGACACCACGGTGGTCGCGAATTGGTTCGGGGTACGGCGCGGCACCGACCTGATGCTCTACGCGCTGATCATGGCGTTCAGCTTCACCACGCTGAGCACCTATATGCGGTTCAAGGACTTGGAGCTGCGGTATGCGCGGCTTGCGCGGGCGGTCGCTTTGGAGGGCGCGCAGGAGCCAGAGCCGCGTTAGCCCGTGTGTAACCGGCGGAAGTAGTCCACCGTCCGGCGCACGCCTTCGTCCAGCGCGACCTGCGGGCGCCAGCCCAAAACCCTTTCCGCCAAGCCGATGTCGAGGCAGGACCGCTTCAGATCACCCAGCCGCGCCGGAGCGAACTCCGGGTCGTCGGGTCCGCCGACGGCAGCCGCCACCGCCGTGTGCAGGGCGCGGTCCGAGGTCTCGACGCCGGTACCTATGTTGAATCGCTGCCCCCCGCCCGCGTCGCCCGACGCTTTGACGAAGGCGTCTGCCACGTCGTCGACGAACACGTAGTCGCGAGTGTTGGTGCCGCCCTCGCCGAAGACTTTGGTGGGCTTACCCGACAGCAGCCCCTGGGAGAAGATCGCCACCACCCCCGCCTCGCCGTGCGGATCCTGGCGAGGGCCGTAGACGTTGGCCGGCGCGATGTGCGAGCAGTCCAGGCCATACAGATGGCGGAACGTGTTCAGGTAGACCTCCCCGGACACCTTGCCCGCGGCATACGGCGACGCCGGGTCGGTGGGCACCGTCTCGGGCGTCGGGAACTGGGTCGGGGTGCCATAGATGGATCCGCCCGAGGAGGTGTGCACGACCTTGCGAACTTCGGCTAGTCGGGCGGCTTCGGCCAGGCGCACCGTCCCGATCACGTTGACCGACGCGTCGAATTGCGGGTTGGCCACCGAGCGCCGCACGTCGATCTGCGCCGCGAGGTGGAACACCACCTCGGGCCGGTGCTCGCCGAGGATGGCGTCGAGGTCCGCGGTGACGATGTCCGCCTCGACGAAGACGTAGGCGGGATTGTCGGCCAGATGCTCGAGGTTGGTGGCGCGGCCAGATGCGAAATTGTCCAGCCCCACAACGGTGTGACCGTCTGCCAGCAGACGGTCGACTAGCGTCGACCCGATGAAACCGGCTGCCCCGGTGACCAATGCGCGCACCGGCCCACCATACCGGCGGGTCGTTTTGGCCGCGTTCGCGCTGGTCGCTGCGCAGATGGTGATCCGCGGGGTGCTGGCGTTCGACGGCTACTTCTACTGGGACGACCTGATCCTGGTGGGCAAGGCCGGCACCGAGGGATTGCTGTCGCCGTCGTACTTGTTCGACGACCACGACGGGCACGTGATGCCGGCCGCCTTCCTACTCGCCGGGGTGATCACCCGGTTGGCACCGCTGGTGTGGACGGGTCCGGCGATCAGCCTGATGATGCTGCAGCTAGTGGCCTCACTGTCGCTGTTGCGGGCGCTGTACGTCATCCTCGGCTGGCGTCCGGTACTGCTGATCCCGCTGACGTTCGCGCTGTTCACGCCGTTGGCCGTGCCGGGGTTCGCGTGGTGGGCGGCGGCGCTGAACTCGCTGCCAATGCTGGCCGCGCTGGCGTGGGTCTGCGCGGACGCGATCCTGCTGGTACGCACCGGCAATCAACGCTACGCGGTGACCGGTGTGCTGGCCTATCTCGGCGGGCTGTTGTTCTTCGAGAAGGCGGCGGTGATCCCGTTCGTCGCGTTCGCCGTAGCCGCACTCCTGCGCCACGTCGAGGGTGACGGGTCGGCGTTGCGTGCCGTTTGGCGGGGCGCTGCCCGATTGTGGACCGCGTCACTGGTGCTGACTGGTGGCTGGGTCGCGCTGTATCTGGCCGTGGTCAATCAGCGGCGATGGAGCACCGACCTGGCGATGACGTGGGATCTGTTGTCGCGATCGGTGACCCACGGCATCGTGCCGGGGCTGGCCGGCGGGCCATGGCACTGGGCACGCTGGGCGCCGGCCTCGCCGTGGGCCACGCCCTCACCGATGGTGATGGCGTTGGGCTGGCTGGTGCTGCTGGGCGTGCTGGCGCTGTCGCTGCTGCGCAAACAACGCATCGGTGCGGTATGGCTGATCGCCGTCGGGTATGTGGCCGCCTGCCAGGTGCCGATCTATCTGATGCGCTCGTCACGGTTCACCGCGCTCGAACTGGCGCAGACGCTGAGGTATTTTCCGGATCTCGTCGTGGTGCTGTCACTATTGGCCGCAATCGGCTTTACCGCGCCGAACCGGCCGTCCTCGCACCGGCTGGATGCTTCGCCGCGGCGTGCTGTGGTGACGGTGGGTGTGGCGGCGTTATTCCTGGGCAGCAGCTTGTATTCGACCGCGACGTTTCTGACCAGCTGGCGCGACAACCCCGCCCAGTCCTACCTGCAGAACGCCCGCGCCAGTTTGGCTGCCGCACATGCCAGTTCGGATGCGCCGTTGCTGGATCAAGAGGTCGATCCCTTCGTGCTGCAACGGGTGGCTTGGCCGGAGAACCTGACCAGCCATATGTTCGCACTTATCCGCGACCGTCCCGAATTCGACTCGGCAACAACACAATTGCGTATGCTGGACAGTTCCGGGCACCTGGTGAACGCGAGGGTTACCTGGGTGCGGACGATCGCGCCCGGCCCGATGCCGCGCTGCGGCTACTTCGCGCAGCCGGACAAGCCCGCGCGGATGGCACTGGACGGGCCTCTGCTGCCGGCCGATTGGACAGTCGAACTCAACTATCTGGCCAACAGCGACGGCTCGATGACGTTGTCGCTGTCCGAGGGCCCGTCGCAAAAGGTTCCGGTGCACCCCGGGCTGAACCGGGTCTACGCGCGGCTACCGGGCGCCGGGGACGCGATCACGGTGCGGGCCAACACCACAGCGCTTGCCCTCTGCCTGGCGTCTGGGCCCGTGGGATTCCTAGCACCAGCCTGACGCGTACACGCAGATCCTCATTAGCTGGATCATCGGCAACGGCGGCGACGGAGGCTCGGGCATGGCTGGTGCGGCCGGCGGGAAAGGCGGGGCCGCGGGGCTAATCGGCGACGGTAGGGCGGGCGGGCCGGCGGCGCCGGCGGCGCCAGCGCCAGCACGGCGGGCACCGGGGGTAACGGCGGCAACGCCGGGACCGGCACACCGCACGGCACCCCTGGCACCGGCGGTAAAGGTGCCGGCGACGGTTCGAACGGGAGAAACGGGAGAAACGGGTCGAGTTAGTTCGACGTCGCGCTCCGTGACGGAGGATTCGGCCACCCAGCCGGGTCCACTGCCATCGGCTAAGACATTGTGCCACAACGGGTTACGCTGACATGCGTCCGTACTAGGTCACAACACCGCGCCGCCAACACAGGGGGGCTGTCGTAACCGATTACAAGTACCGGACGGCCGAGCCCGGGGTTGTGCCCGGCCGTTGTCCTTTCTCGCCTAAAAGTATGGGGTGGCGCGTAGTAGTTAGCCCGGCCGGAGGAGTAGGGTTACGGGCGAGGCTGGGAGACGCTAAAAACCACCCTCAGGTGCATCGCGGATAGACAGCCGTACGCCATCAGATTTCAAGCCTGGCTAATTACGAAAAGTCCGAGCGTCTCAGTAAATCCCTGCCACAGGAAGAACTCATGCCCATCTTTGAGACGCAGCTTCGCCAGGACTTGCGCAACTACGCCGTCGAGTTACGACAACTTGCCTACACGCTGCCCAACGGGGTTGGCGAGCACGGTTTCCTTCGATTGTCTGGTCGGATGAGCGCTACTGCCGATCAATTGGACCGTCAGCAAGGAGTTGATAATGCCTGATCGCGCTATGCGAGGTAGTCGCCTCGGATCCGTCAGCTACGAGACTGAACGCAACCATGACTTAGCGCCACGTCAGATGGCGCGGTATCGAACCGGCAACGGCGAGGAGTTCGAGTTCCCCTTCGCCCACGACGCTGATATCCCCGGCACCTGGCTGTGCCGCAATGGTATGGAGGGCACCCTGATCAGTGGTGGTGACCCGCCCGAACCCAAGAAGGTCAAGGTGCCGCGCACACCCTGGGAGATGCTGCGGGAACGCCGCTCGATCGAGGACCTTGAGGAACTGCTGAAGGAACGCCTTGAGATCATCAAGTCGGGGCGCCGCGGCAGCTAGCGCTAGCGTGACTTTGGATGCAAAAACAGCTGAACCCAACGGGAAGGTCGCGCTGCGCATACCATCGGGAGATGCAGCTCAACCAGCGACAGGTGCCCACGGGCACGTACTGTGGCGGAAACCATCCCCAGCAAATCGAATACCACTACGCGCTGGTAAACGGCGAGGAAGTCGCGCGCGGCCAAAGCGGTCCGCGCTGCTTCCGGGCGGGCTGCCCCGACAATGCTAGGGCTATCGCCCGAGAAGAACGCCGCGATCGACCCAAGCCATAACCCCAGGCGGCCGGAAATCGAATCGGCCTGGTCCTGAAGCAAGATGAACGCACCCAACGCGGCGGTCGTCGACCGGACCGATGAGGCTAACCGCAATTAGCAGCTGAATTCGTGAGGGCCTTGCTGAGCAAAGGCGTAACCGCAGCAGGCCCGGGGCCGTTGTACCCGCCCCCGCCATCCCCTCAAGGCCCTGGGCCTCATAGCCTGCCGACCAGGCCGTGAGTGATTGGAGCCGCCTAGGAGAATCGAACTCCTGACCTATTCATTACGAGTGAATCGCTCTACCGACTGAGCTAAGGCGGCGTGCCCGCGGGCGGCACGAGTCTACGGCAGGCGGGCGGGCGTGACGAAATCAATCACGGAGTTCCTGGCCGATGGTGGCGACCATGGCGTCGACGGCGAACTTGGGTTTGACGTTGACCGCCAGCGCTTCCCGGCATTCGAGCACGGCCTCGATGCAGCGCAGCAGCCGCGCGGGCGCCGCGTGGGCGGCCAACGAAGCGACCCGCTCGGCCATGTCCGGGTGATTGGCCTGCACCCCGCCCCCGTGCGCCGAGACCACCAGCGCATCCCGAAAGTAGGTGGCCAGGTCGATCAACGCGCGGTCCAGCGCATCCCGCGACGCCCGGGTCTGGCGGGATTTCTGCCGTCGCTCCAGATCCTTGATCGCACCGGTGGCACCGCGCATCGCCGAGGCCGTGCCCTTGCCGGTGCCGCCGGCACCCAAAGCCGTTCGCAGCTCTTCGGTTTCGGCTTCGGCGCGCCCCGCGGTGAGTCCCAGCGCCTCGGCTTCGGCGGCGGCCACCAGCTCCTCGGCCGCGGCGTAGGCCCGCGACGGGGTGGCGGCGTCGCGCACCAGGCCCAACGCCTTCTCGCGCCGCTGTGCGGCCTCCGGGTCGGTGGCCAGCCGCCGCGCCCGCCCGACATGACCGCCGCTGACCGATGCCGCCCACTTCGCCGTGTCGGCGGCCAGTCCATCACTGTCGATGAGCACCTGCGCGATGGCCTCGGTGGACGGGGTCACCAGCGCGACATGCCGACACCGAGAGCGCAGCGTGATCGCGATGTCCTCGGGATCCACCGACGGCGCGCAGAGCAGGAACACCGTTGACGGCGGCGGCTCTTCGACGACCTTGAGCAGAGCGTTCGCCGCACCTTCGGTCAACCGATCGGCGTCCTCGACCACGACGATCTGCCAGTGTCCGGTGGTCGGACGGCGCGACGCGATCTGCACGATCGCACGCATCTCGTCCACGCCGATGGACAGGCCTTCGGGAATCACCCGCCGCACGTCGGCGTGGGTACCGGCCATCGTTGTCGTGCAGGCTCGGCAGCTCCCGCAGCCAGGCTCGCCATCTGACGTGCATTGCAGCGCGGCGGCGAAGCACAGCGCCGCCACCGAACGGCCGGATCCCGGGGGGCCAGTGATCAGCCAGGCATGTGTCATAGTCCCGTCGCCAGCGGCGTTGTGAGCCGGATCACGGCGCGCGGCCCTGGCCGCGGCGAGCAGCCCGGCTTCGACCGCCTGCTGGCCTACCAGCCGCGTAAACACCCCGGACATCATCGGCAACAGTAGCGACACCCGCCGACAGATACCGATCAGCTGCCATATCGCGACATTCCCGTGATCTTTCGGCGGCTTTTAGCAGCTCGCGGCGACTTGCCGAGGCGCTTTTAGGTTTCCGACAAGTCGGCACCGACCGATACGGTGGATTGGTGGCAACCCCGGCAGCGACACTGCCCGCGCGGATCAACGCATTCGTCCGGTGGGTTGTGCGCACCCCATGGCCGGTGTTCTCGCTGAGCATGCTGCAGGCCGACATCATCGGCGCCCTGTTCGTGCTCGGCTTCCTGCGCTACGGCCTGCCGCCCCAGGACCGCATCCAGCTGCAGGACCTGCCCACCCTCAACCTGGTGATCTGGGCGATCTCGCTGATCGTCGTGTTCCTCGCCCAGATCGCGGTGAACCTGAGGATGCTGATGCCGGTGTTCCGGTGGCAGCGCCGCGATAATTTGCTCGCCGAGACCGATCCGGCCACCACCGAACTGGCCCGCAGCCGCGCATTGCGCATGCCGTATTACCGCACGGTGATCAGCGTGGCGTCCTGGTGCATCGGCGGGGTGGTGTTCATCGTCGCCAGCTGGTCGGTGGCCAGGCACGCTGCGCCCGTCGTGACGGTCGCCATGGCACTGGGCGCCGCCGCGACCGCGATCATCGGTTACCTGCAGTCTGAGCGGGTGCTGCGGCCGGTCGCAGTGGCCGCCCTACGCAGCGGCATCCCGGAGAATGTGCGGGCGCCCGGCGTCATCCTGCGACAGATGCTGACCTGGATGCTGTCCACCGCCGTGCCGGTGTTGGCGATCGTGCTGGCCGTTCTGGCCGACAAGGTTTCGCTGCTGCATGCGTCACCGGAGAGTTTGTTCATGCCCATCCTGCTGCTGGCGTTGGCGGCGTTGGGCATCGGGTTTGTCAGCACCCTGCTGGTGGCCATGTCGATCGCCGACCCGTTGCGCCAGCTGCGCTGGGCGCTCTCGGAGGTGCAGCGCGGTAACTACAACGCGCACATGCAGATCTACGACGCCAGCGAGCTCGGCCTGCTGCAAGCAGGCTTCAACGACATGGTGCGTGACCTGTCCGAACGGCAGCGGCTGCGCGACCTGTTCGGCCGCTACGTTGGCGAAGATGTGGCGCGCCGGGCCTTGGAGCGCGGCACCGAGTTGGGCGGCCAGGAACGCAGCGTGGCCGTGCTGTTCGTGGACCTGGTCGGCTCGACGCAACTGGCCGCCACGCGACCGCCCGTCGAGGTGGTCCACCTGCTCAACGAGTTCTTCCGGGTCGTGGTGGACACCGTCGGTCGCCACGGCGGGTTCGTGAACAAGTTCCAGGGCGACGCCGCACTGGCGATCTTCGGGGCGCCGATCGAACACCCGGACGCGTCCGGCGGCGCGCTCGCGGCCGCCCGCGAACTGCACGACGAACTCCTCCCGGTGATCGGCTCCGCGGACTTCGGCATCGGGGTGTCGTCCGGTAGGGCGATCGCGGGCCACATCGGCGCGCAGGCCCGCTTCGAGTACACGGTGATCGGCGACCCGGTCAACGAGGCCGCCCGGCTCACCGAACTGGCGAAACTCGAGGTCGGTCACGTACTCGCGTCGGCGATCGCCGTCAGCGGCGCGCTCGACTCCGAGGCGCTGCGCTGGGACGTCGGCGAAGTCGTGGAGTTGCGCGGACGCTCCGCCCCCACTCAACTGGCCCGCCCGCTGGGTCTGGCCGTCCAGGAAGCCGGACCCCCGGGGTCTGCGGCCCAAGAGGTGTCCAGCGAAATCATGTGATCGGCTAGCGCTTGGTGGCCTTCTTTGCTGGCGTGCTCTTCTTTGCCGGCGTTTTGCGTGCGGCCTTCTTGGCGGGGCGCTTGACTGGACCCCGGGCGCGCCGGTCGGCCAGCAGTTCGGCGGCACGCTCGTCGCTGATCGACTCGACGTCGTCGCCCTTGCGCAGGCTGGCGTTGGTCTCGCCGTCGGTGACGTACGGCCCGAATCGGCCGTCCTTGATCACCATCGGCTTGCCCGTCGCCGGGTCAGCGCCCAGCTCGCGCAGCGGCAACGCCGAAGCGCTTTGTCGGCCAGCGCGTTTCGGTTGCGCGTAAATCTTCAACGCTTCGTCGAGGGTGATGGTGAACAGCTGGTCTTCAGTCGCCAGCGAGCGAGATTCGTTGCCGCGCTTTAGGTATGGCCCGTAGCGTCCGTTCTGCGCGGTGATCTCCTCATTCGACGAGGGGTCCACGCCGACCACCCTCGGTAACGAGAGCAGCTTCAGCGCGTCTTCGAGGGTGACAGTCTGCAAGTCCATGCTGCGCAGCAGCGAGCCGGTCCGCGGTTTGGGACCCGTGGGCTTTTTGCCCTTCTTCGCGGTGACGCCACCGTCGTCGTCGCCGGGCGACTCGGGCTCCGGCAGGACTTCGGTCACATAAGGCCCGTACCGACCGTCCTTGGCGACGATCTCGTGGCCGGTTTCCGGATCCACTCCCAGGACGCGCCCCTCTTGCGGGGTGGCGAAGAGCTCTTCGGCCACTTCGAGCGTCAGCTCGTCGGGGGTGAGTGCGGCGTTGAGGTTGGCCCGCTGCGGCGTGAGTTCGCCGTCCTCGTTGGCAATCTGACGTTCCAGGTACGGCCCGTTCTTGCCCACCCGAACGCACACCGGGCGCCCCTGCAAGTCGTCAAAAAGCTTGATGGAGTTGACTTCTCGAGCGTCGATTCCTTCGAGGTTGACACCAACGAGCCGTTTAAGGCCGCCGGAGCGGGCTACCGAATCGGGCACGCCGTGGTCGCCGCCAAAGTAGAAGTTGGTGAGCCAGTTGGTCCGTTGCTCGTTTCCGCTGGCGATCGCGTCGAGCTCGTCTTCCATCGCCGCGGTGAAGTTGTAATCGACGAGCCGGCCGAAATGCTGCTCCAGCAGACCGGTGACCGCGAACGCCACCCAGGAGGGCACCAACGCGCTGCCCTTCTTCTGCACGTAGCCCCGATCCTGGATGGTCTTGATGATCGACGCGTAAGTCGACGGACGTCCGATACCCAGCTCCTCGAGCGCTTTGACCAACGACGCCTCGGTGTAGCGCGCCGGCGGGTTGGTGGAGTGGCCGTCGGGGGTCAGCTCGATGGCGTCCAGCCGCTGACCCTCGGTGAGCTGCGGCAGCCTGCTTTCGGCGTCGTCGGCTTCGCCGCCGGCCAGCTCGTCGACGGTCTCCACGTAGGCCTTCAGGAAGCCCGCGAAGGTCAGCGTGCGCCCGGTCGCCGAGAACACCACCGGCCTGCCGTCGGATTCACCGTTGATGCGCAGGCTCAGCGTCGTGCCGCGCGCGTCCGCCATCTGCGAGGCCACCGTGCGCTGCCAGACGAGCTCGTAGAGCCGGAATTCATCACCGCTCAGTTCGTGGCGCACCGCGTCCGGGGTGGCGAACGTCTCGCCCGCGGGCCGGATGGCCTCGTGCGCCTCCTGAGCGTTCTTGACCTTGCGGGTGTACTGACGCGGCGACGCAGCGACGTACTCGGCCCCGTAAAGCTGGCGTGCCTGCGTGCGCGCCGCCTCGATCGCCGACTCCGAGAGCGTCGTGGAATCGGTTCGCATATAAGTGATGTAGCCGTTTTCGTAGAGCCGCTGCGCGATGCTCATCGTGCGCTCCGAGGAGAACCGCAACTTGCGGCCAGCCTCCTGCTGCAGCGTCGACGTCATGAACGGCGCGTACGGACGCCGCGTGTAGGGCTTCTCCTCCACCGACGCCACGGACAGCTGCGCGCCCTGCAATCCCGCCGCCAACGCGGTCGCGCGGGCCTCGTCGAGCACCACCACCTCGTCTGCCTTGCGCAGCGATCCCAGTGAGTCGAAATCGCGGCCGGTGGCCACGCGCAGCCCGTCGACGGTCGCCAACCGGGCGGTGAAGGTCGGCGGCTGGGCTTGCGGGTCGGACACGCTGGCGTCCAGTTTGGCGACGATGTCCCAATAAGACGCGCTGCGGAACGCCATCCGGTCACGTTCGCGCTGCACGATGATGCGGGTGGCCACCGACTGCACCCGGCCCGCCGACAGCTTGGGCGCGACCTTCTTCCACAACACCGGGCTGACCTCGTAGCCGTACAGCCGGTCCAGGATGCGGCGCGTCTCCTGCGCGTCAACCAGATCGATGTCCAGGTCGCGGGGATTTTCGGCGGCCTCGAGGATCGCCGGCCGGGTGATCTCGTGAAAGACCATGCGTTTGACCGGTATGCGCGGCTTGAGGGTTTCCAGCAGGTGCCAGGCGATTGCCTCGCCCTCCCGGTCGCCATCCGTGGCCAGATAGAGCTCGTCGACGTCTTTGAGCAGCCCCTTCAGCTCGGTGACGGTGCTCTTCTTCTCGGGGCTGATGATGTAGAGCGGTTCGAAGTCGGCGTCGACGTTGACCCCAAGACGTGCCCACGGCTCCGACTTGAACTTTGCCGGCACGTCGGCCGCGGCGCGCGGTAGGTCGCGAATGTGACCGCGCGAGGACTCCACGATGTAGCCGGAGCCCAGATAACCGGCCAATTTGCGTGCTTTGGTGGGCGACTCGACTATGACCAGTCGCCGGCCGCTTCCATTTCCGCCGTCAGCCAACTGCGCCTACGCTCCATCTCCTGTGCCGGTCCCCTGGCGGGACCGCCCCCGCAGGAAGAATGACAGGTCGGCTACTGAAAGTCCGGGCAATGTCGCTCTGGTCCCGGGGAAATTTAAAGTACGCCGCCGTACCGTCCGCCTGTGGGCATCTGACAATTTCGCACCCTTCGGTGCGCTTTCGCAAACCGGCTCTCCCGGGTGGGGGGCCTCGCGGCCCGTTAAACCCGGGGCCAGAGCGACAACGCCTCCGGGTTGGCGGGTGGTTCCCCCACGTTCTCTACCAGGCGCGATAGCCTCCGACGGCCACCGATCCGAAGTGCTGGCCGGCCGCCGCGGGTGCCGATCAGCGTGGGCGCAATCCCAACCCGCATCAAGGCCGACGCGAGCGGTGAATGGGTGTCCGGCGCGTGCGGGTCCAGACCGAGCAGATAACGGTCGGCCTCCGGCGCGCCGGCCGCCAGGGTCCACGCCCGCAGCTCGCGCGGTCCGGGCAGCCATCGCGGCGGCACCGTCTTGACCGCCCCCCTCGTCCATTCGGCGGCAATCGGGCGCAGCAGCTCACTGACCGCGGTGCGCACCAGGGGGCTGTCTTCTTCAGTTCTGGCGATCTCGGGTTCCAAACCGGCCTCGTGAATCATCTCGGCCAGCGCCAATGCACGCCACGGCTGATCGACAACGACCGAGAGCCGGGCCCCGACAACGCCGCGGGCGGTCACCATCACGATCTGGCCAGAGGCCGCCAGCACACCGGAAAGGTCGGCAACCGCAGGCGGTACCGACTCAGCGGTGAAGAAGGAGAGCTGGCTCACCCAACCGACAGTAGGCCAGCTTCCCGGTCCGTGGCTTGATGTATTCGGCGCGGCGCAACCCGCCCGTGCCGCTAACACCCCATCGGGTAACGAGAACCCCCCGCAAGGCCCGCTGAGCGGGGCTGCACGGGGGGTTTCGTCGGACTCTGCTCTTCTCCTAAACGGAGCGGACTCCGGTGGCCTGGGGGCCCTTAGGGCTGTGGCCGATCTCGAACTCGACCTTCTGGTTTTCTTCGAGGGTGCGGAATCCCGAACCCTGGATTTCCGTGTAGTGGACAAACACATCTGCGGAACCATCTTCAGGGGCGATGAAGCCGAACCCCTTCTCCGCGTTGAACCACTTCACAGTTCCCTGTGGCATCTCTCGATCTTTCCTTCTCTACATGGGTGCGGTGCACCGCCTTCCGGCGCACCGGGCCCGCCGCGACCGCAATACCATGCGTTGTCGCCGGAATCTCCCCCGACCGATAACCTCGCAGGAACCGCGGCCGCAACGTCGATCCTGCGAAAGTTTGAAACGAACACAGAAGCTGCGACCGCTGATTAGTCAACCATGTTCATGGCCTTCGCAACAGATTTCCGCTAACGACGATGCGGAAAGCTTGGTCTCGTAACCCGGGCGTCATCTAGACGACGGATTTCGGCGACCAGCAGCGAAAAGGCGGAAAAGCGAAGCGGCGAAAAAGCCAGAAAGGGTTCTGATGGCGAGTTTCGGCAGCGACTTGCTGGCCGCCGCACTCGCGGGCACCGCGCCGGATGAGCATCCGCTGCGGCATGTGGCCGAGCTGCCGTCGCGCAGCGGCCGGCCGCACGCCTGGCCGGCATGGGCCGAGCCCGACGTGGTCCACGCGTTCACCGAGCGCGGCATCAGCGCGCCCTGGTCACACCAGGTGCAGGCCGCGGAGCTGGCGCACGCCGGCCGCCACGTGGTGATCAGCACGGGCACCGCGTCGGGAAAATCGCTGGCCTACCAGCTTCCCGTGCTCAACGCGCTGGCGATCGACCCGCGGGCCCGCGTGCTTTACCTGTCACCCACCAAGGCACTCGGTCACGACCAATTGCGCGCCGCGCACGCGTTGACCACGGCCATCCCGCGGCTGCACGACGTCGCACCGACTGCCTACGACGGCGACACTCCCGCCGAAGTACGCCGCTTCGCGCGCGAGCGATCGCGCTGGCTATTCTCCAATCCCGACATGATCCACTTGTCGATACTGCGCAACCATGCGCGCTGGGCTGTCCTGTTGCGCGGTCTTCGGTTCGTTGTCGTCGACGAATGTCATTACTACCGTGGTGTTTTCGGATCGAACGTGGCGATGGTGCTGCACCGGCTATTGCGACTGTGCGCACGCTACGCGGCTCATCCCACCGTGGTCTTCGCTAGCGCGACGACGGCCGCACCGGGCGCGACGGCTACCGAACTCATCGGCCAGACCGTCGAGGAAGTTGTCGACGACGGCTCACCCCAGGGCGCACGCACGGTGGCGTTGTGGGAACCCGCGTTGCGCGCCGACCTGACCGGCGAGCACGGCGCCCCGGTCCGGCGGTCCGCGGGCGCGGAGGCCGCGCGAGTGATGGCCGACCTGATCGCGCAAGGGGCCCAGACGTTGACGTTCGTCCGGTCGCGGCGTGCCGCCGAGCTGACTGCGCTGGGTGCGCAGGCACGGCTGGACGAGATCGCACCGGAGCTGTCCGACAAAGTCGCGTCGTATCGAGCCGGCTATCTCGCCGAGGACCGCAGCGCGTTGGAACACGCCCTGGCCGAGGGCGAGTTACGCGGCCTGGCCAGCACGAATGCACTCGAACTGGGTATCGATATCGCTGGGCTGGACGCAGTCGTCCTGGCCGGCTTCCCCGGTACAGTCGCCTCGTTCTGGCAGCAAGCCGGGCGGTCAGGCCGGCGCGGCCAGGGCGCACTGGTCGTGTTGATCGCCCGCGACGACCCGCTGGACACGTATCTTGTCCACCACCCCGCCGCGCTGCTGGACAAGCCGGTCGAGCGTGTGGTGATCGACCCGGCCAACCCTTACCTTCTGGGACCTCAATTGCTCTGCGCCGCAACTGAACTGCCGCTCGATGACGCCGAAATCCGAGCTTTGGGCGCCGAGCAGGTGACCGCGGCGCTGGTCGACGACGGGCTGTTGCGCCGGCGCAACGGCAAGTATTTTCCGTCCCCTGGCGTCCAACCGCATGGTGCGGTGGACATTCGGGGCTCGACGGGCGGCCAGATCGTCATCGTGGAGGCCGACACCGGGCGGCTGTTGGGCAGCGTCGGCGCCGGTCAGGCCCCGACCTCGGTGCATCCGGGGGCGGTCTATCTGCATCAGGGCGAGAGCTACGTCGTCGACTCGCTCGATCCCCAGGAAGGGATCGCATTCGTCCACGCCGAGGATCCCGGTTACGCGACCTTCGCCCGCGAACTCGTTGACATCGCGGTCACCGGGCAAGGTGAGCGTTCGGCTTTCGGGCCCGTGACGCTGGGCTTGGTGCCGGTGACGGTCACCCACCAGGTGGTCGGCTATCTGCGTCGCCGCCTCAACGGAGAGGTGATCGACTTCGTCGAGCTGGACATGCCCGAACACACACTGCCCACGAACGCGGCTTTGTACACCATTGACCCGGATGCGTTGCTGCACGACGGTATTGAAGCGTCACGCATCCCTGGAGCATTACATGCCGCCGAGCACGCCGCCATTGGATTGCTGCCGTTGGTGGCCAGTTGCGACCGCGGCGACATCGGCGGCCTGTCCACCGCGATCGGTCCTGACGGGCTGCCCAGCGTCTTCGTCTACGACGGCTATCCGGGCGGGGCGGGATTCGCCGAACGCGGCTTTCGCCAGGCCAGCACGTGGTTGGGTGCGACGGCCGCGGCTATTGAGGCGTGCGAATGTCCGAGCGGATGCCCGTCGTGCGTGCAGTCTCCGAAGTGCGGCAACGGCAACGACCCGCTGGATAAGGCGGGTGCTCTGCGGGTGCTGCGGTTGGTGCTCGCGGAATTGGGCTGAATTGAGCTGGGGCCACGCTGAGCAATCCAGCGGATGGCGACCGACCCCTCGACGGTCGACCTCCACGGATCTGCGTCGCGACGGCCGCCACTGAAAGGCATTTCCTCGCTGCTGAAGAACTGCCGGCGTACCGTCACACAGCGCGGCGAACAGTCGGACATCACGATCCGTTCGCAAGCCCGCGAAATGCGGGCGCAGCAGAAATTACCTGGCCGCGGCAACATTTGCAAACGCAGCGGGCCACGGCGCGGCGGCGAGATCGCCGAGCGGAATAGCAAAGCAGCAAACCAGGATTGGCGCCCGACCGGCAGCGTCGGCGCTACGGGGGTCGCGCGGAAGTAAACTTGGCCGCATGGCCCACGACTGGCTGCTCGCGGAGACGCTGGGGGACGAGCCCGCCGTCGTCGCGCAGGGGCGGCAAGTCAAAAACCTCGTCCCCATCACAACGTTCTTGCGGCGCAGTCCCTATCTCGCCGCCGTCCGAACCGCGATCGCCGAGTCACTGCAAACCGGCCAGAGCCTCACCAGCATCACCACCAAACGCGATCGGGTGATCCGCACCGAGCCGGTGTTGATGTCCGATGGCCGCATGCACGGTGTGCATGTCTGGTCCGGTCCCGCCGACTCGGAGCCGCCCGAGCGGCCCATCCCAGGGCCGCTGAAGTGGGACCTGACCCGTGGTGTGGCCACCGACACACAGGAATCGCTAGCCAACAGCGGCAAGAATCTCGCCGTCGAGGTCACCTCGGGCAGGGCCTTTGCCGAAGATCTCCCATGGCGCGAGCTGAATCCGAACGAAGCCAAATTGCTTGCCTTGGCCGTCAAAGCCGAGGCCGGTCAAACCCTCTGCAGCACCTTGGATCTCACCGATTGGCAGGGAAACTCCATCCGGATAGGCCTCGTCGCGCGCACCGCCACGGAGCCTGGACCGGACGGACGTGACCACACGGTCGCGCGGGCGATGAACTGGCGCGCGGAGCCGAAGGGCCCGGAGGTATCGGTCGACGACCTGGCGCAGCGGATCCTCAACGGACTGGCGCAGGCCGGGGTGCACCGCGCCCTCGTCGACCCCAAGACGTGGACGCTGCTCAAATGGCTCGACGAACCATGCCCCTTTTACGATTGGCGGGGCGGCGACACCGACCAGCCGCGGATGCATCCGGACGACGAGGCGGCAATGGAATCCGTGACCAAGGAATTCGCCGACAGGACAACCGGTCGGGTGTTGCGGATGCGCGGTTTCGAAAACGATTGGGTGCCGGTGCATGTCACCGTCAACCGAGTCGAGCTCCAGCCGGATACCTTCGCCGGACTCGTCTCGCTGCGACTACCCACTGACAGCGAACTCGAGTCCTGAAGGACTAGGAAGCGGCCGGACCCGCTCGCGCGGCGGCTTGCGCCACCCCGGCAAAGGCGACCCCCACCCGCGCGGTGACGACGACGTCCAACCCGTCGACCCGGCAGCGGGCATCGTCGACGCGCATCTCGTGGGCCACCGCCGTCGCACGGGCGCAGGCCGTCGCGGCCCCCGACGGCAGCGCCGCCGCGGCTGCCAGCGCGGCCAGATCGGCGGCCGCCTGGGCGCGGTGCCGCGCCACCACGACCAGGCCCAGGTAGGCGCCGGCGCCCGTGATGCACAGCAGCACCGCGACCATGCCGGCCGCCACTATGGTGGCCGAGCCGCGATCACCGCCGTGGCTCTGCCGATGAGACCGCCTTGGCGCCAATATCCAACGTCGGCAACAGCTTTGAGTGCGCGACGACGATCGCCACGAAGAAGTCACCGTCGTGCTGCACTCGGACCAGCGCGCCGTCGGGAGCGATCCGACGGGCGGCCTCGACGGCCACCCGGTCGTCGCCGCGTGCGGCGAGCCGTGCGGCCTCGCGAGCAGCGTCGACGCAGCGCACCTGCATCGACACCGCGGTGATACCCGCCAAGCACAGCACGAACACGACGACCAAAGACGCGATGCCCAGCGCCGCCTCGACGGTGCTGGCGCCGGCGTCACAGCCTAAACCTTGGTGCTGAGCGCGCGACCGATGATGTGGTTCAGTGCCGACACGACGGAATCGCCGGTGACGACCGTGTACAGGATCGCTCCGAATGCCGCCGCGGCGATAGTCCCGATGGCGTACTCCACCGTGGACATGCCCGACTCGTCGGCCGCCAACAACGTCATCCGCGCGACGATGGCACGAAACATGCTCAACACCAATATTTTCCCTTCTCATAGCAAACCCGACTGCAGGACATTACCGGCCAATCCGGCCACGACCGGAACGATGCCCAGACAGACAAACGCCGGCAGAAAGCAAAGCCCCAGCGGCCCGGCGATCAGAACCCCGGCCCGCTCGGCGGCGGCGGTGGCCGCATGCGCGGCGTCGCCGCGGGACTGCTCGGCCAGCTCGGTGACCCCGTCGGCCAGTGCTGCGCCCGAGGACGCCGAACGCCGCGCCAGCCGCAGCAGCGCGTCGGTCTGCGCGTCGAACGTGGTCGCCGGCAGATCCGGCGCCGTCGACCAGGCCACGCCGGGATCGGCGCCCAGTGCCAACAGGTCGGCCGCCCGACGCAACACCCGGGCCAGCTTCGGCGGCGCGGACGGGACAGTCGCGGCCGCGGCGGTCGACACCGCCATGCCCGCCGTCAGACAGACCGCCAGCACGTCCAGGCTGGACGCCACAGCAAGGGGATCCAGAACACGCGCCGACGGCGATCGCGGCCGAAAAGTGCGGGCCGGCATGCCGGCTCGGGCCCGCACGGCCGAGGGCGCGGCGCCCGTCAACAATGCCATCGCCAGCAACACCGCCGCTATCATGATGCCAGCCGATCGGTGATCCGGTCCGACCACAGCAGGCCGCCACACGCCAGCGTGGACCCGATTACCAGCAGCCACCCGCCGACGTGTCCATTCAGCAAGAAAGTCAGCGGTCGGGCGCCGATCAGTTGACCAAGCAGCACCCCAAGCACCGGAAGTCCCGCGAGGATGGCCGCCGTAGCGCGGGCGCCGGCCATTCCCGATACCACCCGCGCCGAAAATCGTTGCCGCTCGGCGATATCGCGTTGCGCGGCGCGCATCAGGGTGGCGATCGCCAGTCCGTGGTCACTGGCGAGTTGCCAGCACACCGCGAGCCGATCCCAGTGCGCGGGCAATGCCGAAGAGCGGGCCTCGGCGCGCAGACCGGCCGTCACGTCGGCGCCCAACCTGGCGCGCGCCGCCACGGCGCGCAACGAAGCGGCGACCGTGCCGTCGGTTTCGGCGGCGGCGACGCCAAACGCGCGCACTGGATGGGCGCCCACCCGCAGCTCCCCGACGAGCACGTCGAGCGCGGTCTGCAGCGTGCGCCCCTCAGCGGTAGCGCGCCCGCTCCACTGGCGACGACGGTAACGGAGGCATCCGGTCGCGCCCACCACCAGGACGGCCACGACCGTGGTCAACGGCAACAGCACCGCCGCGCCGGCCACGGCGCACCCCGCGAGCCAGGCAAGCCAGCGTGGCGCCACCGTGTGACGCGGGTGCGCCCGCGGCGTGAGCCGGCCCCCCGGTGACGACGGAAACACCAGCAGCGCAAGCGATAACAGCAGCGCCGCGCAGGTGACTGCGTTCATGCTGAGATCCGGCTTCGCATCAAGAGGGCCAGCTCCGGCGCATCATCGGTCAGCCCACGGGCGGCATTCCACACCGTGACCGCCTGCACCCGCCCGTCGGTGGGGCGCAGCATCGCGATCTCGGTGAGCCGGCGTTGGCCGCTGCGATCGCGCGCGACATGCAGGAGCACCTGGACCGCCGCCGCGAGCTGACTGTGCAGCGCCGCACGATCCAGGCCGCCGAGCGCCCCCAACGCCTCCAGCCGGGCGGGGACCTCGCCGGGGTTGTTGGCGTGCACGGTGCCCGCACCGCCGTCGTGGCCGGTGTTCAACGCCGCCAACAGATCGACCACTTCGGCGCCGCGGACCTCGCCGACCACGATGCGGTCGGGCCGCATCCGCAGCGCCTGGCGCACCAGTTGGCGCACCGGGACCTCGCCGACACCTTCGACATTGGCGCATCGAGCGACCAGCTTGACCAGATGCGGGTGCCGGGGCGCCAACTCGGCCGCATCCTCCACGCACACGATGCGCTCGCGCGGCGGGACAGCACCCAACATCGCCGCCAGCAGGGTGGTTTTGCCTGCACCAGTCCCGCCGCACACCAGAAAGGCCAGCCGGGCCGCGATGATGTCGTCAAGCATTGCGGCGGCCGGTGGCGCGATGGTGCCCGCGGCGGTCAGCGCGGCCAGATCCTGTGTGGCCGGCCGCAATACCCGCAACGACAGGCAGGTGCCTTCGGCAGCCACCGGCGGCAACACCGCGTGTAACCGCACCGCGAACCGACCCGTGCCGATGCCGGTCAGCTGCCCGTCCACCCAGGGTTGCGCGTCATCGAGACGCCGCCCCGCGGCCAATGCCAGGCGCTGCGCCAGTCGCCGCACCGCGGCCTCGTCGGCGAACCGAATGTGGCTGCGCTGCAACCCGTTTCCATCGTCCACCCACACCGCGTCGGGTGCGGTGACCAGCACGTCGGTTGTGCCATCTGCGCACAGCAGCGGTTCGAGGATGCCCGCACCGGTCAGTTCGGTCTGCAGCACCCGGAGATTGGCCAGCACCTCGGTGTCACCCAGCATCCCGCCGGACTCGGCGCGGATCGCGTCGGCCACCACGTTGGCTCGCAGCGGCGCGGATTCCATCGCCAGCCGCTCCCGCACACGTTCGATCAGCGAGCCGCTCACGCTGCCCTACCGCTGCGCGCGGGCCCCGAAGGCGGCAGCACGCCCAGCACCCGGCGCGCGGCCGCCGCGAGCGGCGACCGCGGTCGTAACCGCAGGCCACCGTGTTCCAGCTGCTCGGCGAGGCGCGGCTGGGCCCGCATCGAGGCCAGGAGCGGTAATCCGGCGATGTCGGCAACCTCCGCGGCCCGCAAACCTCCCGGGGATGGCCCCCGCACGACCAGCCCCAGCTGCGGATTAATCGCCGAAAGCACCGGCGCGAAGGTCGCGGTTGCCGCGCACGCCCGCACGTCGCACGAACTGACCACGACGACCAGATCGGCCGCGTCCAAAGCGGTTTGGGTGGCGTCGGTGAGGCGTCGGGGTAGATCGCAGACCACGGTGACGCCCCCGCGGCGGCCGGCCTCGACGACGGCGTCCACGGGCCCGGCGTCGAATTCGATTCCGCGCCGGGTGCCCGAGAGCAAAGTGATCCCCCGGCACTGCGGTAACGCCTCGCGCACTGACGACCAGTTCAGCCGTCCGCTCTGCAGCGCCAGGTCCGGCCAGCGCAGGCCCGGGGTGGCTTCGCCGCCCACCAGCAGGTCGATGCCGCCACCCCACGGATCGAGATCCACCAGTAGGGCGTCGACGGCGGCCTGGGCCAGGGCGACTGCGAATAACGACGCGCCCGCCCCGCCGCAGCCCCCGACGACCGCGACGACCTCACCGCGTATGCCGTCATCGCGCGCCGACTCGGCAGCCTCGGCAAGTTCGCGGATCAACTCACGCTCTTGCTCGGGCAGCCTCAGCACGTGCTGGGCCCCCACCGCGACGCCGGCAGCCCACGTCGCCGTCGCGGCGTCCGTGGCGGTAAGCACGCTGACATGCGCGCGCCGCGGTAGAGCGGCCTGCCCACACCGGTTCGCCGCCGCCTCGTCGAGCACCACTGCCGCGGCCGCTGACCAGGTTTTCCCACTCACCGCAGAACCCGCGCCGGCATGAACCACCCGAACGCCGACAGCGGCGGCCACCCGGTCAAAATCGTCGCGCAACTGCGAATCGGTCAGCACCGCCAACACACCCGAAGAGCCGCTACGGGCGGTAGTCGTCCTCGTCACCTATCCACCGTGCGGTGCGGCAAGGGTAGGACACCAGTCCCAAATCCGAACTTGTGAATGAAGTCGCGACTGTGCGCTAGTGAACCACTAATGAAAGAGGAGAGAGGCGCTTAGCGTCGCTAATTACTTGCCCGAGAAAAGGGACGACCCCCGCCAGGGGGGGAGGAGGCGAGGGTCGTCGTGTATCAGCCCCGGGGGGTCGGGCTGATACACCCTCGGCTCAGGGCCGAGTAATGCTTACTATACACACGACAGTGCGGACTGATGCAAGTAGCGGCAAAATGAAAAAAACACCGTGAGCCGCGAAAACACCGCATATCCTATCTGTCCTGATCCCGGGTTTTGCGCGCAAGCCCGCAGTTCCGTCGCATTGTCCACCTATGCTGAGCAGGTGACCGTTTCTGACTCGGCCGCGCATCAGCAAGCCTCGCCCGAAACGACGGCAAACACCGCGTCCAGCGCCCGCACCGCCGCCTTTTTCGACCTGGACAAGACCATCATCGCCAAGTCCAGCACGCTGGCGTTCAGCAAACCGTTCTTCGACCAGGGACTGCTCAACCGCCGCGCCGTGCTCAAGTCCAGCTATGCCCAGTTCATTTTTCTGCTCTCGGGTGCCGATCATGACCAAATGGATCGGATGCGCACCCACTTGGCCAACATGTGCACCGGATGGGACGCCGAACAGGTCAAGTCGATCGTCAACGAAACCCTGCACGACATCGTGACGCCGTTGGTCTTCGCCGAAGCCGCGGACCTGATCGCCGCGCACAAGCTGTGCGGCCGCGACGTTGTCGTGGTGTCGGCCTCGGGGGAGGAGATCGTGGCGCCAATCGCGCGGGCGTTGGGCGCTACCCACGCGATGGCGACCCGAATGGTCGTCGAGGACGGCAAGTACACCGGCGACGTAGCCTTCTACTGCTACGGCGAAGGCAAGGTGCAGGCGATCCGCGAGTTGGCCGCGCGCGAGGGCTATCCGCTGGAACACTGCTACGCCTACTCCGACTCGATCACCGACCTGCCAATGCTCGAGGTCGTCGGCCACCCGAGCGTGGTCAATCCCGACCGCGGTTTGCGCAAGGAAGCCAACGAGCGCGGTTGGCCGGTGCTGAGTTTCTCGCGACCGGTGTCGCTGCGTGACCGCATCCCGGCACCGTCGGGCGCCGCCATCGCGACCACCGCCGCGGTGGGTGTCACCGCACTGGCCGCCGGAGCGGTCACGTATTCGTTGCTGCGGCGCTTTGCGCTCTAGCTCTCGCAGCAAACAGATTCCGGGACTAACCCGAGCTGCATCCGCAACTTTCACACAATTAGGCCTTGCTGTGTTAAGGGTCTAGTAGTACAAAGGAGACACGGAAGCCCGTTGAGGCCTAGGTCGATCCAGAAGAGAAGGTTCGATCTCCTGATTCGGGCGCCCAGCACGGGTCCCGGCACCCACGCGGAGTCATAGCCGCGATAATGGCAGAAGTGTTGCGGGCCTGCGTGATTGCGAAAAGTTGAAGGCGTCGACGGCCCTTTGGGTGGGGTCGGAGCTGGAAGCATCGCAAGATCGCCGAGGCCACCCACGCAGCCCAGAAATGCACGCTTGGTAACCGAGATCCGTGCTAGCGGGCGGCGTTCCGAATTATTCGGAACGCCGCCCGCTTCACAATTCTGAAGCAGATGCTCCGCTAGACGATCCAGCAATCGATTCCGCAATCGTCAACGCGTCCTGCGCGCCGGCCTCCAGAGCCCGGCAACACAGCACCAGCCACGCCGCCACCCCGTCTGGTGTGCCGTTGGCGAACCCGCGGGCTGCGTCACGGTAGTCGGACGGTTGGCGCATCCAACTCGCCTCTGGCACACCCAGTCCGTGCGGGTCCAGTCCCGTGGCAATGGTCACCAACCGCGACACCGCCCGCGCGACGACGCCGTCCGCGCTGCCAAAAGGCTTCAGCGTCAGTAGTTCTCCGTGTGCGACCGCGGCGACAACAGGTGCCGACGCTCGAGTGGGCGCGGTCACCACATTCGCGAGCAACTCCAACCGCGGGCCCACGTCGCTGTCGACGCGTGGCCGGCCGAGCCGATCGTGGTCCGCCTGATCGGCCGCCGCCAGCATGTGCAGACGCGCCAGCGCCTGCAACGGCGCCCGTTGCCATACTCCGACCAACGAGCCCGTGCCACCTTCCAGCGCCTGGGCTACCCTCAGCGCGCCGGCAAACACCGGATGGGTGACCGCGGCGGCTTGCTCATCGAAGCGCACCGGCCCGGCGTCTAGCACCGCTGACGCCCGCGCCGCCCGCAGCGCCGCCTCGGCTGCGCTCGCCGGCCAGCCTCGTAAGTTGGCTCGGTGCCGATGCGCCCGGCCCAGCGCGTCGCGGGCCTGGTCGCTGGCAGCCGCGACGCCGGGCAACTCCATCAGCGGAGCCAGCGCGTCAGCGGTCACAGGATGTCAACTTAATCGACGGTCGCGACCCGCTGCGCCCGGCTACGCCGCGCTTGCGATCACTCCGCACCGACGGTTGCGACCCGCTGCGCCCGGCTACGCCGCGCTTGCGATCACTCCGCACCGACGGTCGCGACCCGCTGCGCCCGGCTACGCCGCGCTTGCGATCACTCCTCACCGACGGTCGCGACCCGCTGCGCCCGGCTACGCCGCGCTTGCGATCACTCCTCACCGACGGTCGCGACCCGCTGCGCCCGGCTACGCCGCGCTTGCGATCACTCCTCACCGACGGTCGCGCCGGGAATGGCCTGCAGTAACTGGCGGGTGTACTCGTCGCGAGGCTGGGTGAACACCGCCTCGGTGGGCGCCTGCTCCACCACCCGGCCCGCACGCATCACGAGCACGTCGTCGGCAATCTGCCGGACCACCGCCAGATCGTGGCTGATGAACAGGTAGGTCAGACCCAGGCGGGCCTGCAGGTCAGCCAGCAGGTCCAGTATTTGCGCCTGCACCAAAACGTCGAGTGCCGACACCGCCTCATCACACACCAGCACCTCGGGCCGCAGCGCCAGCGCCCGGGCTATCGCGACCCGTTGCCGCTGGCCACCCGACAGCTCACGGGGCAGCCGGCCCAGCACCGACGACGGCAACGCCACCTCGTCGATCAGCTCGCGCACCATCTGCTCGCGCTGCTTGCGGTCGCCAATTCGATGGATCCGCAACGGTTCCTCAATCGTGCGAAACACCGAGTACATGGGATCCAAACTGCTGTAGGGGTTTTGGAATACCGGCTGGACTCGCCGCCGAAATTCCAATGCTCGGTTCCGGTCGAGTTCGCCCACGACCTGATTGCCGTCAAAAACCACCGTGCCCGACGTGGGTTGGAGCAAGCCGAGCACCATTCGCGCGAGGGTCGATTTCCCCGACCCCGACTCACCGACGATCGCCAGCGTGCTGGTCCGTCGCAGCCGAAACGACACGGCATCCACCGCCCGGAACTCCGTGCGCCGCCACGGCGCGCCGTGCGACTCTTGGTAGACCTTGGTCAACTCCGAAGCGACGAGAATGTCGTCGGTTTGAAGCGGCGGCCGGGTCTTGCGATGCATCAGCGAGGGCGCCGCAGCCACCAGTCGTCGGGTGTATTCGTGCTGCGGGTCGGTCAGGATCGACTGCGCTGGGCCGGATTCCACCACCGTCCCGCGGTGGATGACGACGACGGACTCGGCTCGTTCGGCCGCCAGCGCCAGATCGTGGGTGATCAGCAGCAGCGCGGTGCCTAGATCGTCGGTGAGGTGTTGCAGGTGGTCGAGCACCTGCCGTTGCACGGTCACGTCCAACGCGGAGGTCGGTTCGTCGGCGATCAGCAGTTGCGGACGGCCGGCCAGCCCGATGGCGATGAGCGCCCGCTGGCACATGCCGCCGGACAGCTGGTGGGGATACTTGCGGGCCTGCTTCGCCGGATCCGGCATGCCGGCGTCCGCCAGCAGCTGCACCGCCCGCTGTCTTGACTCGCGCCCGTCGGTATTGGCCCGCAACGCTTCTGCGATTTGGAAGCCGACCTTCCAGACTGGGTTGAGGTTGGTCATCGGGTCTTGGGGCACGTAGCCGATGCACCGCCCCCTGATTGACCGCAGCAGCCGCCTGTTGGCTGAGGTGATGTCCTGCCCATCAAAGATGATGCGCCCCTGGGTGATTCGACCTCCCGCGGGCAGGAGACCGAGAATCGCGGCGGCAGTGGTGGACTTGCCTGATCCCGATTCCCCCACGATCGCGACGGTATGGCCATGCGGCACCGTTAGATTCACCTCGCACACCGCGGGTTCTCCGCCATCGAATCTGACTTCCAGCCCGTCGACGGACAACAGCGGTGCGCTCATGCCCGCCACGTCCGCGACCTTGGATCGAGTGCATCCCGCAAGGCGTCACCCATCATCATGAATGCGAGCACGGTAACCGCCAGTGCGCCAGCCGGATAGAACAGGATGGGCGAGCCTGACCGCAGCCGAGTCTGATCGGTGTTGATATCGCCGCCCCAGGACACCACCGACGTCGGAAGTCCGACGCCGAGGTAGGACAGCGTAGCCTCGGTAACGATGAAAAGCCCGAGTGCGATGGTGGCCACCGCGATAACCGGACCCAGGGCGTTCGGCAGGACATGTCGGAGCAGGGTCTGAAACCTGCTCAGCCCCAAGGCTTCCGCCGCCATGACATAGTCGCTGGCACGCACCTCCAGCACCGCGCCACGGGCGATGCGGGCCACCTGCGGCCAGCCGAACAGGGCAAGAATGGCGATCACCGTCCACACCGTGCGGTGGTGCAAGACACCCATGAGCACGATGGCGGCCAACAACAGCGGCAGTGCGAAGAACACGTCGGTGATGCGGGAGACCACCGCGTCGACCCATCCCCCGTAAAAGCCCGCCAACGCGCCCAGTGCCCCGCCGACGACGAACACGAGCAGGGTTGCCCCCAAGCCAACCGTGACCGAAGCGCGCGCACCGTAAACGGTGCGCGCATAGATGTCATGGCCCTGCAAATCAGTGCCGAACCAGTGTGCCGCCGACGGCCCGAGCAGGCTCTGGCTGGGATCGGCGTAGTCGGGATCGGCTCCGGTGAATACCGCCGGAAACAACGCGACGATGACAACGAAAAGGATCAGTAAGGCTGCGACGACGAACTTTGGGCGCCGGTGCAGCCCGCTCCAGGTTTCACGCCAAAAGCCGTTGTGCTCAGCCATATCGGATCCGCGGGTCTAAGGCGGCGTAGAGCAGGTCAACGATCAGGTTGGTGATCAGATAGATCAGCACCAGCACCGTCACGATCGACACCACGGTCGGCGCCTCCTGCCTGGTGACCGCCTGATACAGCACACCGCCGACACCGTGGATGTTGAAGATGCCCTCGGTGACAATGGCCCCGCCCATCAGCGCGCCCAGATCGGCGCCGAGGAAAGTGACCACCGGGATCAGTGAGTTGCGCAGAATGTGCACCGTCACCACCCGGGGCCGCGACAATCCCTTGGCGGTGGCGGTGCGGACGTAATCAGCGTGGGCATTGGCGGCCACCGCGGAACGGGTCAGCCGCACCACGTAGGCGAATGATACCGAGCCCAAGACGATCCCGGGCAGCAGCAGTCGGGAGAAGGACGCACGTTCGCCAACCGTGACGGGTACGATTCCGAGTCGGACCCCGAAGATGAATTGCGCCAGGAAACCCAGCACGAAGATGGGGACCGCGATAATGACGAGCCCGGCGATCAACACGGTGGCATCGAAGATCCCGCCCCGGCGCAAGCCGGCGATGACGCCGAATCCGATCCCGAGCACCGCCTCGACCGCCAGTGCGATCAGCGACAGCCGGATGGTGACCGGAAACGCATGCGCGAGAACCGAACTGACCGGGAGCCCGGAGTAGGCCCGACCCAGGTCGCCGTGCAGGATCCCACCCAGATAGCGCAGGTACTGCAGCAGGAAAGGTTCGTCAAGGTGGTAACGGGCACGCAACTGTGCCGCGACCGCGGGAGTCAGGGGCCGGTCTCCGGCCAGCGCCGCCAACGGGTCGCCGGGTAGCAAGAAGACCATGCCGTAAATCAGCAACGTGGCGCCCAGGAAAACTGGCACCATGACGGCGATCCGGCGCGCAATATACCAACCCATTTCAGTTCTTCACAACATTCTCGTAATCCGGTAGGCCGTTCCAGGTGACGGTCACCTTGCTGACGCCCGACGACCAGCCGACCACGCTGATGAAGTTCCACAGCGGAATAACGGGCATGTCGTGCAACAAGATTCGCTGCGCGGTGTTGGCCAGCGCGTAGGACTCCGGCAGCGTGGGCGCGGATTCGGCGGCCGTCAGCGCCGCGTCGAAGTTCTCGCTGGAGTAGCCGACGTCGTTGGAGCCCGCCCCGGTAGCGAAAAGCGGACCAAGGAAATTCAGCATCGAGGGATAGTCGCCCTGCCAGCCGGCCCGAAAAGCGGTCTGAATGCTGCGGTTGACGATCTGCGTGCGGAATCCGGCGAAGGTGGGTTGTGGCGCGCCGACCGCGTCGATACCCAAGACGTTTTTGATGCTGTTGGCCACCGCGTCTACCCACTCCCGATGGCCCGCGTCGGCGTTGTAGGCGATCGCGTACTGGCCGCTCCACGACGAGAGGGCATTGGCTTGTGACCATAGCCGCCGCGCGCGGTCGGGATCGAAATTCAACGCGTCGCTGCCTGGAATGTTCGCATCGAAGCCCGGCAGTGACCGGGCAGTGAATTCGCGTGCCGGAGTGCGTGTTCCGATGAAAATCTGCTGGCAGATCTGCGGACGGTTGATGGCGGCCGACAGTGCCAGGCGGCGCAGCCGGCCCTCCTCGCCACCGAAGTGCGGCAGCCGAAGCGGCGTGTCGAGGCTCTGGTTGATCCCGGCCGGGCCGCTGGTCGCGTTGCCGCCCAGGTCGCGCTTGTAGATCGGCAGCGCGCTCGGCGGAATCGTGTCCAGCACATCAAGATTGCCGGACAGCAGGTCGGAGTAGGCGGTGTCCAGGTTGGCGTAGAACTCGAACCGCAGCCCCTTGTTGTGCGGCATCCGGTTGCCGTGGTAGTCGGGGTTGGGTCGCAGATCGATCTTGACATTGTGTTCCCAGGCCGGCGCGTCTGGGTTGTCGGCAAGCTTGTACGGCCCATTGCCGATGGGGTTGCGGCCGAATGCCGCCATGTCCCGAAACGCCGCCGGTGGTAACGGGTAGAACGGGCTGAACGCCAGCCGCACGGTGAAGTCGATCGTCGGCGCCTTGAGCCGCACGGTGAATCGCAGGTCGTCGATCACCGCAAGCCCGGACATGGTGGTGCTCGCCGGCTTCGATGCGGCGACGTCGTCGTATCCCTGGATCGGGCCGAAAAAGCTCTGCTGCAGTTGGGCATTGGTGCTCAGGGCCCCATAGTTCCACGCGTCGACGAAGGAGTGCGCCGTCACCGGCGAGCCGTCGGTGAACTTCCAGCCCGGCTTGAGCGTGACCCGGTAGTTGACGTCATCGGTGGTCTCGATCGACTCGGCCACCTCGGGGGACGTTTTCCCGTTGTGGTCAAAGGACATCAGGCCGGCGAACACCCGGTCGATGATCCGGCCGCCGAAGCTGTCGTTCGCAGTCGTGGGAATCAACGGGTTCGACGGTTCTCCGCCGTTGACCACGACGACGTCGGGGCTCAGGACGCCCCCGCCACAGCCGGCCAACGAGGCGGCGGCCAGCAGCCCCGCTGCAACGACGACCCGCGCAGCCCGCTTCCGACGCATGAAGCGACCCTAGGGCCTACCCGGGTCAGGCCCTATCACCCCGGGGTAACCGGGTGCACTTGCAGTTGGCAGGCCTCGATGGTGGCGGGCACGGTGAAGACGAAATTGATGGCGGGCGGGCTGACGCCCAGGTTGGTGTACCTGGGACACGGATTGCCGCTGCTGTCGACGACCATGCCCTCCACGATGGCCTGCGCCTGCGTCGACACCGACAAGATGACACTGGGTGGGTCGTCGACCGTGTCCGGCAGGCCGCCCAGGTAACCGCGCGGCGTGTTATCGGCATGAATCGTCGGTCCGCCGGTGCCCGAATCGACCGACGGGTAGCCGGTGAGCGTGCACGGCTCGCCGCCCACAAGGCTAAATGTCAGAACGACCCCGCGGTGGCCCACCGCGGGGTCCGTTGGCGATGCATTCACGGCGACCTGCTCCCCCCAACAGGGCGTGCCCTCGTCGCCGGACGCAATCGGCACCGCCCGGGCGGGTGGCCCCAGCAAGATGCTGACGGCGAAACTTGCGGCGGCCGCAGCAAAGGCGACCAGACGAGATCCGGGCACACGGGGATTATCCGGCAAACCGATGCGCGATACCTGCAGATTGGCATGAGCATCCACATCTGGTCGGAGTTAGGCTCACACCCGTGACCGAGACCACAACCGCACACCCCTCCTCGTACCCACCGCCGGAACACTTCACCACGCAGGCCAACGCCCGCGCCGAGCACTACCAAGAGGCCGAGGAAGACCGGCTGGCTTTCTGGGCCAAGCAGGCCGACCGGTTGTCGTGGGCGACACCGTTCGACGAAGTGCTGGACTGGTCGGACGCGCCCTTCGCCAAGTGGTTCGTGGGCGGCAAGCTCAATGTCGCCTACAACTGCGTCGACCGCCACGTCGAAGCCGGCCACGGCGACCGGGTCGCCATCCACTGGGAGGGCGAACCGGAAGGCCACCAGCGCACCCTGACCTACGCCGATCTGCAGACGGAGGTATCCAAAGCGGCCAACGCCCTGACCGACCTCGGGTTGGTCGCCGGCGATCGGGTTGCCATCTACATGCCGCTGATCCCCGAAGCGGTGATCGCCATGCTGGCCTGTGCGCGGCTGGGTCTCATGCACAGCGTCGTTTTCGCGGGTTTCACCGCGAACGCACTGCGGGCCCGGATCGCCGACGCCCAAGCCAAGCTGCTGATCACCAGCGACGGCCAGTTCCGACGCGGCCAGCCGGCGCCGCTCAAGGACGGCGCCGACGAGGCGGTATCAGACCCGGATAGCCCGATCGAGCACGTTCTGGTGGTGCGGCGCACCGGAATTGACGTTTCCTGGAACGACGATCGCGACCGGTGGTGGCACGACGTCGTCGAGTCGGCATCACCCGAACACACTCCCGAAGCCTTCGACTCCGAACATCCGCTGTTCCTGCTGTACACCTCGGGCACCACCGGTAAGCCCAAGGGCATCATGCACACCAGCGGCGGCTATCTCACCCAGGCGTCCTACACCGTGCACGCCATCTTTGACGTCAAACCCGAAAGCGACGTGTTCTGGTGCACCGCCGACATCGGCTGGGTCACCGGGCACACCTACGGCGTCTATGGACCGCTGTCCAACGGTGTCACCGAGGTCATGTATGAGGGCACACCCAATTCACCCGACGAGCACCGCCACTTCCAGATCATCGAAAAGTACGGCGTCACAATCTATTACACGGCGCCGACGATGATCCGCACGTTCATGAAGTGGGGCCGCGAGATCCCCGACGCCCACGACCTGTCCAGCCTGCGACTCATCGGGACGGTCGGCGAACCGATCAACCCCGAGGCCTGGCGGTGGTACCGCACGGTGATCGGGGCAGACAAGGTCCCGGTGGTGGACACCTGGTGGCAGACCGAAACCGGCTCCGCGATGATCTCGCCGCTGCCCGGGGTCACCGCGGCGAAGCCGGGATCGGCGATGACGCCGCTGCCTGGAATCTCGGCGAAGATCGTCGACGACCACGGCGATCCCCTGCCGCCCGATGCCGAGGGCGAGGAGCACGTCACCGGATACCTGGTCATCGACCAGCCATGGCCCTCGATGCTGCGCGGCATCTGGGGAGACCCTGACCGCTACCGCGAGACCTACTGGTCCAAGTTCGCTAAGCAGGGCTACTACTTCGCGGGTGACGGCGCCCGCTTCGACCCGGACGGCGCGATCTGGGTGCTGGGCCGCATCGACGACGTGATGAACGTGTCCGGGCACCGCATCTCCACCGCCGAGGTGGAGTCGGCGCTGGTCGGCCACTCGGCGGTCGCCGAGGCGGCGGTCGTCGGCGTGACCGACGAGGTCAGCGGCCAGGCCATCTGCGCGTTCGTCGTCTTGCGCGGCAACTACCAGCCCCACGACGGCACGCACGACGAGCTGCGCGGCGAGGTGGCCCGGGAGATCTCGCCGATCGCCAAGCCGCGCGAGATCCATATCGTGCCGGAACTGCCCAAGACCCGCAGCGGCAAGATCATGCGCCGGCTGTTGCGCGATGTCGCCGAGAAACGCGAACTGGGTGACACCTCGACCTTGGTCGACGCCGACGTGTTCGACGCGATCCGCGCCGCGAAGTAACGCGCGCCGGGTCAGACCGCCGCGATCGGGACGAATCCCGCTCCCGGCCGGTTCCTGCTGTTGATGTCGGCCAGGATCGAGTTGAAGTCCATCACGACCGCCGGGGTGTGCAGCGGGATGTACTTGATGACACAGGTCGGCAGGGCGTCGCTGAACGCGCCGTGGATCATGCCGACGAGCAGATTGTTGACGGTCACCGGCCCGCCGGAGTCACCGGGCCGACCGCAGACCTGCATGACGAGGGTGCCCGGGGTCTCCCCCGTCCCCCACGTGACACCGCATGAATTACCGGTGGTCCGGCCCTGCTTGCAGGCGATCTGGCCGAAGGTCGGATCCGGGCCGATGCCGCTGATCACGAAGCCGTTGTAGTTGGCTACCGGTGCCACCTTGGCCGGATCGAACTTGATCACCGCGTAGTCGAGGTTGTCATTGCCCGAGATCATGACGCCCAGGACGCCCCGGCTTTCGGCGCCCTCGGCGGCGACTTGCGCACCCGGGCCGCCGCAGTGCGCCGAGGTGAAGCCGATGAGCTCGCCGGCGTTGTCGGAGCCGATGGTCGTCAGGGTGCACATCGTGTCCCCGTTGATGACGATGCCAGCACCGCCACCCATCGGGAGCCGGGCGTCTGCGGCGGCGGTCCGGTCCGGGATGCCGGCCACGGCTAGTGCGCCAATGAGTGCGGTCACCATCGCCGCGATCACGCAGCGGCGCCCCGTCTGCAAAGCGACACTCCTATCAAAGGCCGGACATCTGAGCAGCCTGGCTAGTGTAGTGGCTGGGCGGCGTCCGACCAGGTCGGCGCGCTAGCTGCGGTCGCTATCTTGATTCGCTTCCCGCTCAAGGGAATAGGGTCACAGCAACCTTTCAGATTGCGATGGTGTAAAACGGGGCAGGTGTTGAGCATGAGTACTAGGTCCCTCTATCGATTCCTCCCGGCCGTGGTCCTCGCGGCCGGAGGTTTGTTCAGTGCCCCGGTCCCTTCCGCGTCGGCCGCCTCGTGTCCCGCCTCTCAGGTGGTGTTCGCGCGCGGTACCGGCGAACCGCCCGGAGTCGGCCCCGTCGGGGACGCGTTCGTCGACAAAGTGCGCTCCCGCGTTGGCGGCAAATCGGTCGGTGTGTACGCGGTCAGCTACCCCGCCACCGACGACTGGCCCACGGGCGTCGACGGCATCAGGGACGCCGGCGCGCATGTCGTGTCCATGGCCTCGCAGTGCCCCAATACCAAGATGGTGCTCGGCGGATACTCCCAAGGCGCAGCCGTGATGGGCTTTGTCACCTCGGACGTGGTACCCGACGGCGTCGATCCCACCACCGTGCCCAAGCCCCTGCAGCCCGAGGTGGCTCAACACGTCGCCGCGGTCGTCTTGTTCGGAGTGCCGAATGTTCGAGCCATGAACTTTCTCGGTCAGCCGCCCGTCGTGATCGGCCCAATGTATACGGGCAAAACCGATCAGTTGTGCGTCCCCGATGACCCGATTTGCTCCGACGGACTTGAATTCGGTGTGCACAACGCCTCGTCGTACCAGGACGGCATCGTCGATCAGGGGGCGGACTTCGCGGCCGGTCACCTCTAACGTCGCTTAGCCTCGGACCTCGTCCGCTATCGAGTCGCATGGCAACATGAACCGCGACGGCGCGAGCCGGGCAACCAAACGAAAGAGGACCGTCTGTGAGCAAAGCTGACCGCAACACCGGTGTGCCCAGCACGCTGACCACGATCCCACTGGCCGACCCGCACGCCAGGTCCGCCGACCCGTCGATCGGCGAGCTGATCAAAGACGCGACGGCCCAGGTGTCCACCCTGGTGCGAGCCGAAGTCGAACTGGCCCGCGCCGAGATCACCCGCGACGTGAAAAAGGGGCTGACCGGTAGCGTTTTCTTCATCGCCGCGCTGGTGGTGCTGTTCTACTCCACCTTCTTTTTCTTCTTCTTCCTCGCCGAGGTGCTCAACATCTGGCTGTGGCGCTGGGTGGCATACCTGATCGTCTTCGGGGCCATGGTCCTGGTCGGGGCTGTGCTGGCCCTGTTGGGTTTCTTGAAGGTGCGCCGGATCCGCGGACCACAGCAGACCATCGAATCGGTCAAGGAGACACGCACCGCGCTCACTCCGGGCCACGACAAGACCACGACCCCCAAGCTCTCCGGCCCCGACGGCAGTTCGGGCGGCAAGGCTCCCGCCGATCCCACGGGCTGGTAAATGCCCGCACCGGATCCGTCGGTAGCCCGCATCGCAGGGCCATGGCGTCATCTGGACGTGCACGCGAATGGCATCCGATTCCATGTCGTGGAGGCCGTGCCCGGCCAGGACGTGAGTACGCCCGCCACGGCACGACCATTGGTCATGCTGCTGCACGGTTTCGGCTCGTTCTGGTGGTCCTGGCGTCACCAGCTGCGCGGGCTGACTGGTGCCCGGGTGGTCGCGGTGGACCTGCGCGGCTACGGCGGCAGCGACAAGCCGCCGCGGGGTTATGACGGCTGGACACTGGCCGGGGACACCGCCGGGCTGATCCGCGCGCTCGGGCACTCGTCGGCGACGCTGGTCGGTCACGCCGACGGCGGGCTGGCCTGCTGGAGCACCGCGCTGCTGCATTCGCGGCTGGTGCGCGCCATCGCGCTGATCAGCTCGCCACATCCGGCCGCGTTACGACGATCGACGTTGACCCGGCGCGATCAGGGCTACGCGTTGCTGCCCACGCTGCTGCGTTACCAGCTGCCGGTCTGGCCCGAGCATTTGCTGACCAGAGACAACGCGACGGAGATCGAGCGGCTGGTCCGCAGCCGCAGCACCGCCAAATGGGTTGCATCGGAAGATTTCTCGCAAACTGTCGGTCATCTGCGCCAGGCGATTCGTATCCCGGGGGCGGCGCACTGCGCGCTGGAGTACCAGCGCTGGGCGCTGCGCAGCCAGCTTCGCGACGAAGGCCGGCGTTTTATGAGGTCGATGTCGCAACGGCTCGCGATACCTTTGCTGCACCTACGCGGCGACGCGGATCCTTATGTGCTGGCCGATCCCGTCGACCGCACGCAGCGTTATGCCCCGCACGGACGCTACCTATCGGTCGCCGGCGCAGGACATTTCAGCCACGAAGAAGCGCCCGAAGAAGTCAACAGGCATCTGGCGAAGTTTCTCGAGCAGGTGCACGGGCCGCGGCTCAGCTGATGGTGATGACCCGCTGTACCCGGCTTCACCGCGCTTGCGATCATCACTAGCTGATGGTGATGACCCGCTGCACCCGGCTTCACCGCGCCTGCGATCATCACTAGCTGATGGTGATGACCCGCTGCCGGCTTCACCGCGCTGCGATCATCACTAGCTGACGCAGGCCCCCGTCGGCACCGGTTGGGTGCCGCCGATCTTGTCGAGTTGACTGGATACCTCGCCGGCCGTCAGCACGAAGCCCGTGTCGGCGTCGTCGACGGCCGCGCCGAAGACCACGCCGAGCACGTGACCGCTGAGGTCGATCAACGGTCCGCCCGAATTGCCTTGTTCCACATCGGCTCTGATGGTGTACACGTCGCGGGTGACCGGTGCCGGATCGCGATAGATGTCGGGTCCGCTGAGTTTGATGGCCTCGCGAATTCGGGCCGGTGTCGCCGTGAAGTTACCGCCCCCGGGATAACCCAGCACCACAACGCTGGCGCCCGATTTCGCCTCCGCTTGGGCGAAAGGCAGTGGCGGCGGCGGCAAGTTCGGCACGGCGAGGATGGCGATGTCGACTGACGGATCGTAGGACACCACGGTAGCGTCGAGCGGGTTGCCGCTGGCGTATACCTGGATGCTGCTCGACCCGGCCACCACGTGCGCATTGGTCATCACCCGGTCGGGCGATATCACGAATCCACTGCCCTCCAACACTTTCTGGCAGCTGGGCGCCAGGCTGCGCACCTTGACCACGCTCGGCTGGGTGGCCAGCACCACCGGATTGCTGGCCAGCGCCGGGTCGGGCGAGGCGACCGGGATCACCGGGGTACGGCTGAACGGCTCCAGCACCGCGGGCAGGCCGGAGGTGTTCAGCAGCGCAGATAACCGCTTGGGCACCGTCTTCAGCCACGGCGGCGCGACCTCGTTGACCGAAGCGAGCACCCTCGAACCCTTGACCGCGGAGGCCAACTCGGGCTGGTCCTTCGACTGCGTGAGCGGCGTCGCCAATAACCACGCCGCGGTCAGCACCACGATGAGCTGCACGCCCACCCCGATGATGGAATCGACCAATCGGATTGTGCCGCTGTGGATCGCGCCGCGCACCGCCCGGCCCAGCACCACACCGGCGACCTCACCGACCACGACGAGCGCCAGGATCAGGAATAAGGCGGCGAACAGCTTGGCGCGCGGCGCGGCGATGTGGGCGACGATGTGCGGCGCCAGCAGCACCCCAGCTATCGCGCCCAGCAGCACACCGACGAACGACAGCAGCGACCCCAACGCCCCCGAGCGCCAACCCGAGATGGCCGCGATGAAGGCCACCGCCAAGACGGCGACATCCAGCCACTGCGACGGGGTCATCGTGTTCATCGCAGGCCGCCCTCTGCGCCGACCAGCACCATCGCGTCGTCCAGCTCACGCATGTCGTCGGTGTCCCAAGGTTTGGCCCAGCCAGCCACGTCGAGCACGGCGGAGATCACCTGGCCGGTGAAGCCCCACACCAGCATCTGGTTCAGCAGGAACGCTGGGCCGGCCCAGCGGTGGCCGAGGTCGCCGCGGTAGACCATCAGCCGGTTCGCCGGATTTATGAAGGCGCGCAACGGAACTCGCGACACGATCGCCGTTTCGGTCTCATCGACGACGGTCACCGGCCCAGGATCCGGCGAGTAAGCCAACACCGGGATCACATGGAACTGCGACGGCGCGATGAACATCTGTTCCATGGTGACCAGTGGATGCAACCGGCGGACGTCGATTCCGGTTTCTTCGTGCGCCTCGCGCAGGGCGGTGGCCACCGGCCCGTCATCGGTGGGATCCGAAGCGCCGCCGGGGAAAGCCGCCTGCCCCGCATGGTGACGCAAACTCGAGGCGCGCACCGTCAGCAGCAGGTCGGCGTCGTCGGGAAGGCCGCCGTCGGCCGGGCCGGTCTCCGGGCCGGAGAACAGCACCAGGACTGCGGCATCGCGGCTGTCGCGGCGGACCGAAGAAACCGCTTTGGCGGCGGTCACCATCGCCAGCACGTCGGCAGGCAGCCGACGCCGGTGCGCCTCCGGTATCTGGTCGATATTGTCAACCAGCGGGCGCAGCCAGCGCGGCCCAACGTGCGGCGTCAGGGGAACCGCTGCACTCACCGGCGCCTCCCGCTTACCCAGCATCGTTTCCGATCGCCGCCGCAATCTCGTCGGCACTGGCAAAAGCCCGCGGCAGCGTCTGCGCAACGCTACCGTCCAGCCGCAGGACCACCGTCGCTGGCATCACATTCGCGACACGCAAAGCCGTCGCGACCACACGTCGACCGTCCTGCAAAGTCGGCAGCCGAACGCCGAGCTCCGCCAACCGCAGCAACGCCGCCGTTTCGTTCTCGTCTTGGTGGACCGTCACCACCATGACGTCGGGCCCAGCTCGTCGTTGGTACTCGGCCATCGCCGGCAGTTCGTGCATGCACGGTCCGCACCAACTCGCCCACAGGTTCAGCACCACCCGGTGTCCGGCCAGCGCGCGCCCGACGTCGACGGGTGACCCGTCCGCGGCGCATTCCACCACCACACCGCGTAACGCCACCGGGCCGGCACCCTGTCCGGCTGCGGGACACGGCAGCAGGTTCGCCTGCGCCCGCGGCCCCGCCAGCGCGGCCGGTGTGTCGGCGTCGCGGTGTTCGCGATCGGCAGCCGTCTGGGGGGTCGCGGTTTTTGCCGGGTCGTCACGCAGCTCGGCTACCAGCGCCGCGATCAACGCTGCCACCACCGCCAGGACGACCAGGGTCCAACGGGTTCGTACGGTCACGCCAACTACAGTCCGGCCAGCGCCAGCAGGTGCTCGGTTTCCGGGCCCTGCACCAAGGGAGCGGCGAGAAGCGCTTCGGTGGGCCCCAGGCCGAAGGACGGGCAGTCTTTGGCGAGCACGCAGACACCGCACGCCGGTTTGCGGGCGTGGCACACCCGACGGCCGTGAAAGATCACGCGGTGGCTCAGCAGGGTCCACTCAGGGCGTTCGATCAATTCGCCGACCGCGTGCTCCACCTTGACCGGGTCCTCTTCGGCGGTCCACCGCCAACGCCGCACCAAGCGCCCGAAATGGGTGTCGACCGTTATCCCTGGAATGTCGAACGCATTGCCCAGGATCACGTTGGCGGTTTTGCGCCCGACGCCGGGCAGGGTGACCAGCTCGGCCATGGTCGCCGGCACTTCCCCGTCGAACCGTTCGACCAGCGCCTGTCCGAGGCCGATGAGCGAGTTCGCCTTGTTGCGGTAGAACCCCGTCGGACGGATGAGCCCTTCAAGTTCGGTGCGATCGGCCTGCGCGTAGTCCAGGGCTGTCCGGTATCTCGCGAACAACGGCGGCGTCGTCAGGTTGACCCGCTTGTCGGTGCTCTGCGCAGAAAGGATGGTGGCAACCGTCAGCTCTAACGGCGAAGTAAAATCGAGCTCGCAGTAGACGTGCGGAAATGCTTGCGCCAGCGCGCGATTCATGCGGCGGGCCCGTCGCACCAAACCGATCCGGGTCTCGTCGGCCCAGCGCTTGGCCACATCGGCCGCGGGTTTGGCCGGAGTGGGCTTGGAGCGCCGAGACGACTTTGCCGCTGTCACCTACGACAGAGTACTGATTTCGTGATCTCGCCGAGACCTCGTGTTGATGCAAAGCCATGTTTACTCTCCTAGTGTCATGGTTGCTGGCCGCCTTGGTTCCTGGGCTGCTGATGCTCGCCACGCTGGGGCTCGGGCGCCTCGAGAAAGAGCTGGCCCGGGACAAGGTCACGGCGACCGACGTCGACGTGTTTGTGGAGAGCGCCGACGCCGTCGACGTGCACACGCTGGCCCGAGAAGGGATGCCGGAGGCGCTGGACTATCTGCACCGCCGCCAGGCCCAGCGGAGCCTAGAGTCCCCGCCGCCCGGCCGCCACGCCAAGCCGGAGATTGCCGGGTCCTTCTTTGCCGGGGACCTCGACATCTTCGAGGAGGCCGCGTTGCCGACGCAGATTCACAAGCATTCCCGGGCCAATCCAGAGGTTACCGGCACTAGACACGTCAATCGTGTGTAGCGTTGGCAGGTCGAACCGTTTGGCCTAACCTCGGATTCAGGCCAGTCGCAAGACGCTGGCCTGCACTTATCACTTCGTTGGAGAGCTGAAGAGGCAACGTGGACGAGATCCTGGCAAGGGCCGGAATCTTCCAAGGGGTAGAACCGACCGCGGTCGCCGCACTGACCAAACAGCTGCAACCCGTCGACTTCCCCCGCGGACACACGGTTTTCGCCGAGGGAGAGCCGGGCGATCGGCTCTACATCATTATCTCGGGGAAGGTGAAGATCGGGCGCCGATCGCCCGATGGCCGGGAGAACCTGCTCACCATCATGGGCCCGTCGGACATGTTCGGCGAGTTGTCGATCTTCGACCCGGGGCCGCGCACTTCCAGCGCGACCACGATCACCGAGGTGAGGGCGGTGTCGATGGACCGCGACGCGCTACGGGCGTGGATCGCCGATCGTCCCGAGATCGCCGAACAGCTGTTGCGGGTGCTGGCGCGACGACTGCGGCGGACCAACAACAACCTGGCCGACCTCATCTTCACCGACGTGCCCGGCCGGGTGGCGAAGCAATTACTGCAGCTCGCCCAGCGCTTTGGCACGCAGGAGGGTGGCGCGATGCGGGTCACCCACGACCTGACTCAAGAGGAGATCGCGCAGCTGGTCGGCGCGTCCCGGGAGACGGTGAACAAGGCGCTGGCCGATTTCGCCCACCGCGGCTGGATCCGGCTGGAGGGTAAAAGCGTGTTGATCTCGGATTCCGAGCGGCTGGCCCGACGGGCTCGCTAGCTTTTCGTCCTTCTCCCCGAGCCAAACCTGGCTGCGATTTCCGGCGTTGATAGTCGCAGGGTGGTTTGGTTCGCGGACCGCGCGTAGTTCCAGGCTCAGCCGCGTAGGTAGTCCAGCTGCACCTGCACGGACCATTCGGCCGCGTCCCACAGCTTCTCGTCGACGTCGACGTAGACATGCTCGACGATCTGACGGGCACTGGCGTCCTCACCGAGTTCGCGCAGCGCGGAGCGCACCTGCTCCAACCTCTCCTGCCGGTGCGCCAGGTATCCCGCCGCGACGGCTTCCAGGTCGGGCAGGTCCGGCCCGTGCCCCGGCAATACCGCGCGCCGGCCCAGTCCGCGTAGCCGCCGCAGCGACTCCACATAGTCGGTCAGGCTGCCGTCTTCCTTATCCATCACTGTGGTGCCGCGCCCCAGCACCGTGTCGGCCGTAAGAACCGCGTCGTCGAGCACGAACGACATCGAGTCCGCGGTGTGGCCGGGGGTCGCCATTACGGTGATCTTCAGCCCCGCGGCATCGATCACCTCGCCATCGCGCAACTCCCCGCCGAGGCCGCGGCAGAACCCGCTGCCCGCCGATCGCACCGTTGCGCCGGTCAATTCGACCAGCTTGTCGATGCCGTCGGTGTGGTCGGGGTGCCGGTGGCTGATCAGCACCAGCGCGATGCGACCGAGGGCGGCAACCCGCCCAATGTGTTCGTCGTCGTCTGGTCCGGGATCGACGATGACCAACTCGTCACTACCCGGGCCGCGCAGCACCCAGGTATTGGTGCCCTCCAACGTCAGCAAACCGGGATTGTCAGCCAACAACACCGAAGCGGTGCCCGTCGCCGGCCGCAGTCGGCCGTAAGCGGGATGGGACAGCTCGGCTGTATCGGCCATCGGATGTCAGCCGACCTCCACGATCAGCTCGACTTCCACCGGAGCATCCAGCGGCAATTCGGATACGCCGACCGCCGAGCGCGCGTGGGCGCCGTTGTCGCCGAACACGTCGGCGAGCAAGTCGGAGGCGCCGTTGATGACGCCGGGCTGACCATTGAAACCCGGTGCCGAAGCGACGAACCCGACGACCTTGACCACCCGGGCCACCGTGTCGATATCAACCACCGACCCCACCGCCGCGAGCGCGTTGAGCGCGCAAATCCGCGCCAGGGTTTTGCCTTGTTCCGGGCTGACCCCGGCGCCGACCTTGCCGGTTGCGGCCAGCTTCCCACGCTCTGTCGGCAGCTGACCGGAGGTGTAGACCAGATCGCCCGTGCGCACCGCCGGAACATAAGACGCGACGGGCGCCGCTACCTGCGGCAGCACCAGACCCAGTTCTTGGAGCCGGGCGCCGACAGATCCAGCGGTCATTTCGGCCGTTTCAGGTATGCGACGTGCTGCTCACCCGTCGGCCCGGGTAACACCGCCACCAGTTCCCAGCCGTCGGCGCCCCACTGGTCGAGGATCTGCTTCGTGGCGTGCGTGAGCAGCGGAACGGTGGCGTACTCCCACGTGGTGAGTTGGCTCATGACGGCAGCTTATCGGCCGAACGAGCGCGGGCTAGCATGCGATGGTGGCAAAGACATCTAGCGGCGGTAATTCCGTCGGCTGGCCAGCGCGCTTGTCGAAGGTGCGCTTGCATTTCGTGACCGGCAAAGGTGGCACCGGCAAGTCGACGGTCGCGGCGGCGCTGGCTCTGACCCTGGCAGCGGGAGGCCGCAAAGTCCTCCTCGTCGAACTTGAGGGGCGCCAAGGGATTGCGCAACTCTTCGACGTCCCACCGCTGCCGTACCAGGAGCTCAAGATCGCGACCGCCGAGCGAGGCGGACAGGTCAACGCCCTGGCCATCGATATCGAAGCCGCGTTCCTGGAATACCTCGACATGTTCTACAACCTGGGCATCGCCGGTCGCGCGATGCGCCGCATCGGCGCAGTCGAATTCGCGACGACGATCGCACCTGGCCTGCGCGACGTTCTGCTTACCGGCAAAATCAAGGAGACGGTGATTCGCCTGAACAAGGGAGCCAAGGACCCGGTTTACGACGCGATCGTGGTCGATGCGCCTCCGACCGGACGCATCGCACGCTTCCTCGACGTCACCAAGGCCGTCTCCGATCTGGCTAAGGGCGGGCCGGTGCACTCGCAGGCCGAGGGCGTGGTCAAGTTGCTGCACTCCGACCAGACTGCTATTCACCTGGTCACGCTGCTGGAAGCCCTGCCGGTGCAGGAGACGCTGGAGGCCATCGAAGAACTCGCTGAGATGAATTTGCCGATCGGCAGTGTGATCGTGAACCGCAATATCCCGACGTACCTCGAGCCCACCGATTTGGCTAAGGCCGCCGAAGGCGATGTCGATGCCGACTCTGTGCGCGAAGAGTTGTCAAAAGTCGGAATCATGCTCTCCGACAGCGACTTCGCCGGTTTGCTGACCGAGACCATCCAGCACGCGACCCGAATCTTCGCACGAGCCGAGACGGCCCAACAGCTCGATGCCCTACAGGTACCGCGCCTGGAACTGCCGGCGATCTCGGACGGTGTCGACCTCGGTAGCCTCTACGAGCTATCGGAATCGCTTGCACAGCAAGGGGTACGATGAGTACGACACCGAAAACCCTTGATATGGCCGCTATCCTGGCCGACACCGCCAACCGGGTAGTGGTGTGCTGCGGCGCCGGTGGTGTCGGCAAGACCACGACGGCAGCGGCGATGGCGTTACGTGCAGCCGAATATGGCCGTACGGTATGCGTTTTGACGATCGATCCTGCCAAACGGCTGGCGCAGGCATTGGGCGTCAACGACCTCGGCAACTCCCCCCAGCGCGTGCCGCTTGCCCCCGAAGTCCCTGGCGAACTGCACGCAATGATGCTCGACATGCGACGCACGTTCGACGAAATGGTGGTCCAGTACTCCGGATCCGGACGGGCACAAGCGATTTTGGATAACCAGTTCTACCAAACCGTCGCCACTTCCCTTGCAGGGACGCAGGAGTACATGGCGATGGAGAAACTTGGTCAGCTGCTGGGCCAGGACCGCTGGGACCTGGTTGTGGTGGACACGCCGCCGTCCCGCAACGCGTTGGACTTCCTGGATGCGCCCCAACGTTTGGGCAGCTTCATGGATAGCCGGCTGTGGCGGCTGCTGCTCGCACCAGGCCGTGGTATCGGCCGATTGGTCACCGGCGCAATGGGATTAGCGATGAAGGCGCTGTCCACCGTGCTCGGTTCGCAGATGCTCTCCGACGCGGCGGATTTCGTGCAATCGCTGGACGCCACATTCGGCGGCTTCCGCGAGAAGGCCGACCGTACCTACGCGCTGTTAAAACGGCGGGGCACCCAATTCGTCGTGGTGTCGGCGGCCGAACCCGACGCACTTCGCGAAGCGTCCTTCTTCGTCGACCGGCTGTCGCAGGAAGGCATGCCGCTGGCGGGCCTCGTCTTGAATCGCACCCATCCGATGCTGTGTTCGTTGCCGGTCGAGCGGGCGATAGACGGAACCGAGACGTTGGAGCACGCCGACTCTGCGACCACCGGGCTGACCGCGGCAGTGCTGCGAATCCACGCCGACCGTGGCCAGACCGCCAAGCGCGAAGTCCGGCTGCTGTCGCGGTTCACCGGGGCCAACCCCAACGTTCCGGTCATCGGGGTGCCGTCGCTGCCGTTCGATGTCAGTGACCTCGAGGCACTTCGCGCGCTCGCCGATCAGATCACCGCTACCGGCTGATCCTGGCCCGCTGAAGCGGGCTCCCGATCGAGCCCAATTCCGGCTACGCTCAATGCAATTCAACACGCGTCAGTACCTGGTCCGCGCAGTCGATTGGACCCGTTTTGTTAGTGCTGTAATAGAAAAGAAATGGTGAAGGAGCCGAGTCAGCCGAGGCTGCGGTACTTGCGTTTGTCGAAGAAGTCCGCCCACGACTCCACGTCGGGGTGTTGCTTGAGCAGGGCCCTGCGCTGACGCTCGGTCATCCCGCCCCAGACTCCGAATTCGACCTTGTTGTCCAGCGCGTCCGCTCCGCATTCCTGCATGACTGGGCAGTGACGGCAGATCACCGCGGCCTTGCGCTGCGCGGCTCCACGGACAAACAGTTCGTCGGGATCGGTGGCTTTGCACAGTGCCCTGGACACCCACGCGATCCGCTCCTCCGCATCGACACTGCGCAGCAGGGCAGTGTGGGTAGCCACCAGGTTGGTTCGACGCGCGGCCGGCCGCGTATCTGACAAGAGCTGCTTCCTTCCTCCCGGTCGCAATTTGCGACCGCCCTCTCGAGTGCAGACCACCTGCGGCCTGGGCCACACTATGCACTTCGGTGTTACCTGAATCTCACCGTGTGTCCAAGTTAGGTGGTCAGGTGGCAATTGTGCAACAGTCTGATAAAGCTTTTTCTGGGACGGTCGTCCAGCCTCGGTGCGCACCGTAAAGCCAACAGTAAGGTCGCAGCCCTTTTTTGGGCATTTGACCAGTACCGCAGTGGCAATCAAACAACCCGGAGCCGAGGCGGCGACCACTGGTCACTTGTGTGGCGACCAGTGGTCACCTGGTGGGGTGGCTTTTTCGGGTCTCCGAGGACCCAGGCGACAATTGACTTCGGGGGGCGTCGGGGTGGGCGGTTAGGGTAGACGCATGGCAGAGCGCCCACCGGCCGTCCTCACGGTCCTCAAGCTCGCTGGGTGCTGCCTGCTGGCCAGTGTCGTGGCCACCGCGCTGATGTTCCCGTTCGTGGGTGGCCTGGGCCTGATGTCCAACCGCGCCTCGGAAGTGGTTGCCAACGGCTCGGCCCAGCTCCTCGAGGGGCAGGTGCCCGCGGTGTCGACGATGGTCGATGCGAAGGGCAACGTCATCGCATGGCTTTACTCGCAGCGGCGCTTCGAAGTACCTACCGACAAGATCGCCAACACCATGAAGCTGGCGATCGTCTCCATCGAGGACAAACGGTTCACCGAGCATAACGGTGTGGACTGGAAGGGCACCTTGACCGGCCTCGCCGGCTACGCACGCGGCGACGTTGACACCCGCGGCGGCTCAACCATCGAACAGCAGTACATCAAAAACTACCAACTGCTGGTGACCGCGCAGACCGACGCCGAAAAGCGCGCGGCCATCGAGACCACCCCGGCGCGCAAGCTGCGCGAAATCCGGATGGCGCTCACGCTCGACAAGACCTTCACGAAGCCGGAGATCCTGACCCGCTACCTGAACCTGGTGTCCTTCGGCAACAATTCGTTCGGCGTGCAGGACGCGGCGCAGACCTACTTCGGCATCAACGCATCCGACCTGAACTGGCAGCAGGCGGCGCTGCTGGCGGGCATGGTGCAGTCGACCAGCGCGCTCAACCCCTACGTCAACCCCGAGGGCGCACTGGCCCGGCGAAACCTGGTCCTGGACACCATGATCGACAACCTGCCCGACCAGGCCGACGCATTGCGCGCTGCCAAGGCCCAGCCGTTGGGTATCTTGCCGCAGCCCAACGAGCTGCCCAGAGGCTGCATCGCGGCGGGCGACCGCGCCTTCTTCTGCGACTACGTCCAGGAGTTCCTGTCGCGCGCCGGCATCAGTAAGGAGCAGCTGTCCAGGGGCGGCTACCTCATCCGCACCACACTCGACCCCGACGTGCAGATCCCGGTCAAGGCGGCCATCGACAAGTTCGCCAGCCCCACGCTCCCGGGCATCTCCAGCGTGATGAGCGTGATCGCCCCGGGTAAGAACTCACACCACGTGATGGCCATGGCCAGCAACCGCAAGTACGGGCTGGACACCGACGCCGGCGAAACCATGCGACCGCAGCCGTTCTCCCTGGTCGGCGATGGAGCCGGATCAATCTTCAAGCTCTTCACCACGGCCGCTGCGCTGGACATGGGAATGGGCATCAACGCCACACTCGACGCGCCACCGCGGTTCCAGGTCAAAGGCTTCGGAAGCGGCGGGGCCAAGGGCTGTCCCAAGGACAACTGGTGTGTCATCAACGCCGGTAACTACCGCGGCGCGATGAATGTAACTGACGCACTGGCCACCTCGCCCAACACCGCGTTCGCCAAGCTGATCACGCAGATCGGGGTGACGCGCACGGTGGACATGGCGATCAAATTGGGGCTCCGCTCTTACGCCAACCCCGGCACCGCCCGCGACTACAACCCGGACAGCAACGAGAGCCTGGCCGACTTCGTCAAGCGGCAGAACATCGGGTCGTTCACCCTGGGCCCAATCGAAGTCAACGCGCTCGAACTGTCGAACGTCGTGGCAACGCTGGCCTCCGGCGGCGTGTGGTGTCCGCCCAGCCCCATCGACAAGCTGGTTGACCGCAACGGCAACGAAGTCGCCGTCACCACCGAGACCTGCGACCAGGTGGTGCCCGAGGGCCTGGCGAACACCCTGGCCAACGCGATGAGCAAAGACGCGCTCGGCGGCGGCACCGCGGCGGGTTCGGCCGGCGCGGCCGGCTGGGATCTGCCGGTGTCCGGCAAGACCGGGACCACCGAAGCCCACCGCTCCTCCGGCTTTGTCGGCTTCACGAGCCACTACGCGGCGGCAAACTACATCTACGACGACTCCCCCAATCCGACGGATCTCTGTTCGAGCCCGTTGCGTCATTGCGGCGACGGCGACCTGTACGGCGGCAACGAGCCGGCCCATACCTGGTTCACCGCGATGAAGCCGATCGCCACCAGCTTCGGCGATATTAAATTGCCGCCCACGGACCCCCGTTACGTCGAGGGCTCCCCGGCTTCCCGGGTACCGAGCGTCGCCGGGCTAGAAGTGGACGCGGCGCGGTCACGCCTGAAGGAAGCGGGTTTCCAGGTCGCCGACCAAACCAACTCGGTCAACAGCTCCGCAAAGCTCGGCGAAGTCGTCGGGACAAGCCCCAACGGCCAAACGATTCCGGGCTCGATCATCACGATCCAGGTCAGCAACGGGATCCCGCCGCCACCGCCGCCGCCGCCGGAAGGTATTCCGGGGGTGCCGGTCCCGGTTGGTTCGCAGGTGGTCGAGATTCCGGGCCTGCCGCCGATCACCATTCCGCTGCTGGCTCCGCCACCACCTCCCCCGCCGCCGTAACCGGCTATAGCCACGGCGGTGCGGCAGCAGCAGTAACATGCCTGCATGGCTGACGTTCTGCCCGCCCTGATACGCACCGGTGCCGTCGCGCTCGGCTCGTCGGTCGCCGGGATCGGTTACGCCGCGATCGTCGAGCGCAACGCGTTCGTGCTGCGAGAGCTGACCATGCCCGTCTTGACGCCGGGCTCCACACCGCTGCGAGTGCTGCATATAAGCGACCTGCACATGACGCCCAATCAGCGGCGCAAGCAGGCTTGGCTGCGCGAGCTGGCCAGCTGGGAGCCCGACTTGGTGGTCAACACCGGCGACAACCTGGCGCACCCCAAAGCGGTGCCGGCTGTCGTGCAGGCGCTGGGCGATTTGTTGTCGCGGCCCGGCGTTTTCGTCTTCGGCAGCAACGACTACTTCGGTCCGCGCCCGAAGAACCCGTTGAACTACCTGACCAACCCCGGTCATCGGGTTCGCGGCGAGCCGTTGCCCTGGCAGGACCTGCGGGCGGCGTTCACCGAGCGCGGCTGGATCGACCTCACTCACGCGCGCCGTGAGTTCGAGGTGGCCGGTCTGCACATCGCGGCGGCGGGCGTGGACGACCCGCACATCGACCGGGACCGCTACGACGCGATCACGGGTCCCGCGAGCCCGGTGGCGAATCTGCGGCTGGGACTTACGCATTCGCCCGAACCGCGGGTGCTCGACCGCTTCGCTGCCGACGGCTACCAGCTGGTGATGGCGGGCCACACCCACGGCGGGCAGCTGTGCCTGCCGTTCTACGGGGCGCTGGTGACCAACTGCGGCCTGGACCGCACCCGGGCCAAGGGCCCGTCCCGGTGGGGCGCCGACATGCGGTTGCATGTCTCCGCCGGCATCGGCACTTCGCCGTTTGCGCCCGTGCGGTTCTGCTGTCGCCCTGAGGCGACCCTGCTGACGCTGATCGCCGCCCCGATGGGCGGCCGCGACTCCACCAGCGACCTGGGCCGCATTCAGCCCGCAGCTTCGTTGCGTTGAACGACCGGACCCAGATCGGGGTCCGCAGCCGCCCGCGTGAGCGGACGGACAACGCGGTCCAGCTGATCGAGGCCCTCAAGGTTTTGGGCCCGTCGCAGCGCTGACACCCACTTGCTGCGGTATCCGCTGCCGTCGGCCTGGGGCACGAACGTCGAAATCGAGCTGTACCTCAAGGACGAGACGCCCCACATCACCGGCAGCCTCAAACACCGGCTGGCGCCCGCTCGTTGTTTCTGTACGCGCTGTGCAACGGGTGGATCGACGAGGGCACCACGGTGGTGGAGGCATCGTCGGGTTCCACGGCGATCTCCGAGGCCTATTTCGCGTGCCTGCTCGGTCTGCCGTTCATCGCCGTGGTGCCCGCGGCTACCAGTCCATCCAAGGTGGCGCTGATCGAATCACACAGCGGGCGTTGCCATTTCGTGCAGAGCTCAAGTCAGGTGTACGACGAGGCCGAGCGCATTGCGCGCGAGACCGGCGGGCACTACCTGGACCAGTTCACCAACGCCGAGCGCGCCACCGACTGGCGCGGCAACAACAACATCGCCGAGTCGATCTACGCGCAGAGGCGCGACGAGAAGCACCCCGTGCCGGACTGGATCGTGGTCGGCGCGGGCACCGGCGGAACCAGCGCGACGATCGGCCGCTACATCCGCTACCGGCGGTACGCGACGCGGTTGTGCGTGGTCGATCCGGAGAACTCGGCGTTCTTCCCCGCCTACGCCGAAGGACGAGGCGACATCGTCATGCCCACGTCGTCGCGCATCGAGGGCATCGGCCGGCCGCGGGTGGAGCCGTCGTTTCTGCCCGGCGTGGTCGACCGGATGGTGTCGGTGCCCGATGCGGCATCGATCGCTGCCGCCCGCCACGTCAGTGCTGTGCTGGGCCGTCGCGTGGGGCCGTCGACGGGAACCAATTTGTCGGGCGCCTTTGGGCTGCTCGCCGAGATGGTGGCCGAAGGCCCTAGCGGATCGGTGGTCACGCTGCTTGCCGACAGCGGCGACCGCTACGCCGACACCTACTTCAGCGACGAGTGGGTCAGCGCGCAGGGGCCAGATCCCCGCGGACCTGCCGCAGCACTGGTCGAATTTGAACAGTCATGCGCCTGGACCTGACGGACCAGTGACGCGCTGCCCAGCGGTTTGGCTAGTCGATGGGCCAGTGCGATAGGCTGGCGAGGCTTCAGGCGGGGTGTGGCGCAGCTTGGTAGCGCGCTTCGTTCGGGACGAAGAGGCCGTGGGTTCAAATCCCGCCACCCCGACCAGCGTAATCGTTGGTAAACCACTTACCTAGCGGCGCTAAGCAGTTTGCCCCAGCGTACCGTGCACGTTTCCCCTGCGGATTCAGCGTCAGCGGCGGCAGGTCCGGATCGAACAGGTCCGCGTACACCTTCAACGTGACGCTTGGGTCCTCATGCCCGAACATCCGCGCCAGGGCCAACAGGTTGCCCCCAGCAGACACCGCCAACGAGGCCGCGGTTTGCCTCAGATCGCGGGGGTGACCTTCGGGAAGTCCTTCAGAGAGTCCCACTCCCGGCAAGGTTGCAATGCGCGGCAGTGGTTGCACAGGTTGACGGCGGGACTGGGGCGGTTGACGTTGTCCCACATGCCGCTTCTATCGCCGGAGGATAAAGAGCGGTTTCTAACCCCGGAACGCCAGCCAGCGCGCTGACGAGCTGCCGCCATGGGTTCACGCGGCCACCACCGGTTCTCATGACGAAATAAGCGCTACTGTTGTCGCTCGCTCGTCCAGCAACTGGTCTATCAGCGCGGTACTTGGCATGTGGTCACACAACTCGCGAGCTACACGCCACGCCCGGGCTAGTAGCCAAAGTTCGCCGTCGATGGTCTCAATGTCACGCAACGCTCGGCTCTCCTAAACCCGGGGATGGCCCGCTGATGGGGCCGGGCCGCTCGCTTTGGGTCTCTGTCTGGAGGATCCCAAGCCACGATGTCCACGACGTTGGGGCACGCCGCGCGCGGCCGGGCCTCCCCCTCAAACGGGCCATCCTGGCAATGACTATTCCAGTGCGGTTCAGCGGTGTCTGTCCGCCGACAAGCCGGTTCGCGGGATGAATCGGGCGTCGTCCGATTGGGGGATACGGTGGCAACCGTTACCGGCTAATTCTCCCAGCGACAAGGACCAAACGATGGTCAACATCGGGCATGCGGTTTGTACGGACTGGTCTCACGGAATGACGTTCGACCAAACCTTCGCCGATGCGAAATCGGGGCTCCCGCAGTTACAAGGCGCCTCTCTGGCCAGAATTATGGGAGCCGCGACGGGGGCTTACTGCCCGCAATATTCCAGCAAATTTGATTGATGCCCCACGAGAGGCGTCGGACTCACTAGCTGGCGAGCTTGTCGGGGCAGTAGGCCTCGACGCTGGCGCTGACGAAGTAGCCCGCTTCGTTGTAGTCCCAATCCTGCATGGCGACCCGGACCCCGTGTATGACCTCGTCCGCGGACTTGCCTGCCTGTAGCTCGGAGCAAATGTCGTGCGCCGAAGCTACGGCCGCCTGGGGGTCAGTGATCTGTCTGCCCATGTTGTCCTGGATGTTCTTGAGAAACTGCGCGTCGATCGGATCTGCGTGCACCGGTGATGCGAGGGCCGTGGCGCTGGCCAAGGCCGCCGCAATAAATAGCAGTACCTTCATTTGGGGCCCCCGACTCTGAATTACGGTCGGCTGGAGCCTACCGGGGCAAGAGCAGGAGCTCTCCTCGTCCGGTGGGACCGGATCAAACCGGTTGATGAGCTAGGTTCCGCTGAACGTGGCCAGACCCACCCGCGCCGCGCTCGAAGCGGCCGTGGGTTCCGGTTTGTCCTGGCTAGTTGTCGTCCACGCAAGCCTCCCCCGTGGTTCATCGAAACCGTAGCCTCCGCGCTTGTGCGTCAGTCATCTTCGCCTGCGCGCCGACGGAACAGCACTCTGGTGCCGTCGCGGGGCACGAGCATAATTGAGCGCCGCACGATCTTCTCGGGCTTTTCGTCGACGGCGCCGAATTCGCCCTCGCGCAACAGCACGTGCATGACGGTGATCAACTCTCGCAGGGAAAAGGTCGCTCCCAGACAGCGTTTGACGCCGCCGCCGAAGGGCACCCACGCGTAGGTCTGCGGCCGGGTGCCGAGAAATCGCTCGGGACGAAATTCGTGCGGGTGTTCGTAAGTGTCGCCGTTGCGGTTGATGGCGATGATATGAACGACGATTCGGGTGCCGGCATCGACGCGGTAGCCACCGATCTCGACGGGTCGAGCGGCGACGCGAGACGTAAAGGGCGCGGGCGGGCGCACCCGCAACGTCTCGTTGATCACCGCGGTTGTGAAGGCTTCCTCCCCACTGGTGGCTTCCGATCGCACGCGCCGCAGCGCCTCCGGGTGATGCAAGAGTAGATCGAACACCCACGCCAACGTGGTCGCGGTGGTCTCGTGGCCCGCCAGCATCAACGTGATCAGGTCGTCACGAATCTCGCTGTCCGACAACTGCTCTCCATCATCCCCACGGGCACACATGAGCAATGCCAGAATGTCGGACTGCTCGGCTAATTGTGGATCGTTTCGCCGCTGGGCAATCAGCGGCATGACGACGTCGTCGATCTCCTTGTTGGCACGCGCCCGCGCGGGCCACACCCGCAAGGTGCCGAAGTGGCGCAGCGCGTAACGCACCGTCAATTGCTCTGATACACCGAGGTTTAACAGGCGCTCGAACGGCCGGCCCAATCGTTGGACCTCGTCGGGATCGTCGGCTCCGAAGATGACCCTTACGATCACGTCCAGCATCAGCGCGCGTGCAGCCTGCAGCATCTCGAACGGACGGTCAACGGGCCAGCTCAGCATCGCCGCGCGCGTAGACGCCTCGATGGTCGGCACGTAGCTGCGAAGCGCATCGCCGTGCAGCGGCGGCATGAGGAGCTTGCGCCGGCGCGAGTGTTCGGGCTCCTCCTGCACAAACATCGATCCGGATCCATAAATCGCCGCCGCGGGCCCCACGCCCTCGCCCCCAAGTAACACGTCGGTCGAAGCGGTGAAAACCTGCTTCGCCAGCTCCGGGTCGGACACGATCGCAACGTCGCCCAGGCTGAGGATGGGCATCGTCATGATCGGCCCGTACCGGCGAATCAATCGCAGCATGCGGCGTTCGCCGCCTACCAGGTAGGCAACCGCATACGCTGCGGCGAAGGCAGTCCGAAGGATGCGGGGAGCTGGTAGACCCGGGGGGCGACTCAAGTCACCCGGCGCGTTTTCGGGGCGAAGTGCCGACACTGCCACGCTTTAGGCCCCTATCCAGCGATCCAGAAATAACCCGCTTCTAGATACAGGCGAGCATGCGAGAGCCGCGCGGTCAAGGCAACGCGCAGTTCCGTGACTGCGGGTTAGGGCCGGAAATCAGGCGCAGTCCGCGCAGATCGGTGGTATACCCCCGGCGCTGCGCAATCGGTTGCGGTGCTGCACCAGATGGCAACTCGAGCAGGTGAACTCGTCAGCGCGGGCCGGAATGACCGTCACCACCAGTTCTTCACCTGACAGGTCCGCGTCGGGCAACTCGAAGAAAGTATCGCTCGCGTCATCGTCGACGATTACCCCGGATGACGTGGGTAGATCGGGTGCCAGCTCGCGGAGACCAGACTTGTCCGTAGTTTCGACGTCGGACACGCGGCGGGTGTCGTAGTCGCTCAGGATCGACATGGGCGTTCCTTTCTACGCAGGGGCGGGTCGACAGGCCTTCCCGGTAGTCACCCGTAGCTCAGTCGATACCCCCTCGGGGTGCGATCCACACGCGTAAAACAAAAGGAAACAAAGAAATTGCACACGAGACGATCAGCGAAACATCCCGGCCAAGCGCGCAGGTCAGCCTGCGGCGCCAGGCCGACTAGCCAGACCGCGGCGGCAACCAGGCCGAGGACGGTGGGCCGTTCAACGGGCCAGCTAGCGGTGTAGGCCATCATCACTCCAACGAGATAGGTTCCAGGCCAACGCATTCACATGGCTGGAATCCTGTCGACGTCCAGGGCGGGCATCCCTGATAGAGAGCACAGTATCCTATAGATACTATTTCTATAAGCTCCCAATTAGGGCTTGTGGTCTCGGAGCGACAACGGCAGCACCAGCCAGAACACCGTGAAGAGCGCTACCGCACACGTCCCGGCGACCACGCTCGCGGTTCGCCCTGCCACCGCCGCGAAGACGATGACCGACATCCCGGTCAGCGCGGCACCCAGCAGGACGAGCCCGGCGTAAGCGCATCGATGCGCCGCCGACACCAGCACCTGTAGTCGGTGCCGCCGGAACAGCAGGCGGTGAGTGGCCACCGGGGCGATCAGCAGCACCGTCGCGCTCACCGAACAGCCCACGGTCACCAGATAGATCACTCGCATGTGTCCGCTGAGCACGTCGAATCGCTGCTGAAAAGGCAGCGTCAAAAGGAAGCCGGTGAGCAGCTGCACCCCGGTCTGGACCACCCGCAATTCCTGCAGCAGGCTGTTCCAGTTGCGGTCCAACCGCTCAAGTTCGGTTTCGCCGCGCTGGCGTCGGTCCCACGACTGATCGTCTTCAGGATGGTCGACATCCATAGCCGTGATCATCGCACGGTCACGCACGTACAGGCCGAAGGCGACCAATCAACACTGGATATCGTTCGCCACTTGAGCGTGTTCTGACGTTCCTGCAACCGAGCTTCGACACAACTCGCGCTGAGGCGAATAGGACCCGGCGAACGCGTTAGCGGTTCAGTTTGCCGTCACGCACACCGGTCAGGGCGTCGTCCAGCGTCGGATACAGCGGGAAGGTCTTGTCCAGGCCGGTCAGGTGAATCGGCCGTCGAGTCGCCGGCCCACGCGCCACTACCCCGAACTCCGCGGAATCGCCGAGTTTCTCGTATGTCGCCGCCAGAATCTTGAGTCCCACCGAGCCGAGGAACTCCACCCCGGACAGGTCGATAATCATCGCGGTCGGGCCTTCAGCCACGACTGCGCCGATGGCTTGTTCCAAGGCAGGCGCGGTGACCAGGTCGATTTCGCCGCTGACACTGACCACGGCGACCCCCTCGTGGTCCGCAACCAGCGTGGTGATCGAATCGGGAGCTGACAATGGCGATCCTTCGTCCGTGCCTCAAGTCCTTAAGTGGTGCAAGCCTAACCCGACCGACCAACTGCGCGAAGAAGAAGCCCTCAACACGGCGCGGCCGCCGCCAGGATAGTCTCCCCGTAGGACCTGCACCCGGGGCGCTGTACACAATTGGGTGCACTTGGGAGGCCTTGGGAGGCCACATGTCAGATTCTGCGACAGACTCCAACACCAGCGCGACGTCACAGACGGCCGCCATCTCCAGCGAGGGCCTGCTGCCGCAGCTGGTCCAACACCTCCGGCGAAATCGAACCGGACTGCGCGAAGAGTGGGCCCGCAGGATCACCGCGGCCGAACTGCTCACGGCAATGACGCCCGAGGAGATCTTCTCCGAGGCGACTGCCGTCTACGACAACTACGTCGAGGTGCTCGAGACCGGTAGCGTCGAAGCGCTGCAGGACTACGCGCGCGACCTGTCCGAACGCATCATCCCGCGGGGCGTTGAAACCGACGAGGTCCTCGGCATCGTGCTGCTGCTGCGCGACGTGCTGGCCCGCTCCCTGTTCGAGAAATACCAGGCCGAGTTCGACATGCTGAACCGGGTGCTGGACGCCTACGAGCCGGCGGCCAACCGGATCGCCAACACCGTGGGCGTCAGCTTCGTCCAGGAACGCGAGCGCATCATCCGCCAGCAGCAGGAAGCCATCCGCGAGCTGTCGACGCCGGTGCTGCAGGTGCGTGAGCAGCTGTTGATTCTGCCGATCATCGGCGTGCTCGACAGTCAGCGCGCCCGCCAGGTCACCGAGCAGCTACTGCGCGCCATCCGGGCCAACCGCGCGAAGGTCGTGGTCATCGACATCACCGGTGTGCCCACCATCGACTCCACGGTCGCTAACCACCTGGTGCAAACCGTCGACGCGTCGGGGTTGATGGGCGCCAGCGTGATCATCACCGGGCTGTCCTCCGAGATCGCCCTGACGCTGGTGACGATCGGACTGGACCTATCGAAGATGAATGCCGTCGGCGACCTGCAGGGTGGCATCGAGGAAGCCGAGCGCCTGCTGGGGTACGAGGTCACGCGCACCGGCGAAGCAACCGGATAAACGCGACTACCGCCAGCACCCCATGCCAGTACCAATCCTCAAACAGGGCGCGTTTCTGATCGCGTCGGTGCAGGCCGCGCTCACCGACTCCGACACCGAGCGGCTGCGGTATGACCTGATGGAGCGGGTCAGCCGGTTCCGCGCCCTGGGGATCATCGTCGACGTCACGGCCATCGATGTGATGGATTCCTTCGCGGCCCGGTCGCTGCGCACGATTGCGCACATGACCCGGTTGCGCGGCGCCGAGACCGTGATCGTGGGCTTGCAGCCGGAGGTGGCCTTCGCGATGGTCCAATTGGGCCTTGCGTTCGACGACATGAACACCGCGCTGGACCTGGAAGAGGGTCTTGCGCTGCTGAATCGCAAACTGGGACTGGGTAAATCGACGATCGGGCGCGACGGTGGCGGGTGAGGTCGTCGTCGCGATCAACAACCCCGATGACATCGTGGACGCCCGCAAAGCCGGGCACCAGCTAGCCCTCGATCTTGGATTTTCGCTGACTGACGTCACCATGATCGCCACGGCGATCTCGGAGGTCGCCCGCAATATCACCAGCTATGCCGGCCACGGCGCGGTGCGGGTGGCGGTGGCCGACCGGGAGGGCCGCAAGGCGCTGATAATCCGCGCCGAGGACGAGGGCCCCGGCATCGCCGACATCGAGCGCGCGATGGAAGACGGCTATTCGACCGGACGCGGGCTGGGGCTTGGCTTGCCCGGTGCCCGCCGCCTGATGGACCGGTTGATCGTGGAATCCGAACTCGGTCGCGGAACGGCCATCGAGATGTGGAAATGGGTTCCCGCTCGTGCGTGAACAGGGCCGGTGGGGGCCAATCGAATGGGCGACGGCGGGACGAGCACGCCCCGGCGAGCATGTTTGTGGCGATGAGTCGATCGCGGTCGGTATAGAGGGCCAGGGCGGGCTGTTCGGCGTGGTGGACGGCCTTGGTCACGGCCCGTCTGCCGCGAACGCGGCCACCGCCGCGGCGGAAGCGATACGGAACGCAAGCGGCGAACGGGTCGAAGTCTTGGTCCAGCTGTGTCACCGCGTGCTGGAGGGCACCAGGGGGGCCGCAATGACGTTGGCGTGCATCGATTTTGATGCCAACCAGCTGTACTGGACCGGGGTCGGCAATGTCACGGCCAACCTCGTCGCCAAGGCCGCCATGGGTGTAAAAATCCGTTCTTCGGCGCGCCTGGCGGCTGGCATCGTGGGCTACCGGATACCGGAAATCTTTCCGGCGCAAGTGGTTCCGATGCGCACCGGCGATTTGCTCATCATTGCCAGCGACGGAATCGCCGAGGACCATCTGGACCACATTGACTTCGCCGCCCCCGCCACGGCCATTGCCGACCACATCCTGACCAAACACGCGAAAGAATCCGACGACGCCATGGTGCTCGCCGCACGTCACCGGGGGACCCCGACATGACCGAAACCGACGACTTCCGCGCCCACTACCTCGCCGCGCTGCGGACGTACCTGGAAGCACGTGACGAGGACAGCCTGGCCGTCGGCCACGAACTGGGCCGCCGTGCTCTGCAGGAACAGGTCAGCATGCTCGACATCGTCGAGTACCACGTCCGGTTTATTCTCGAACTCTCCCAAGACATTCGGATCGACGCGCCGGTCGCACTGGAGTTCCTGTTGCAGACGCTGGCCCCGCTCGACGCCGCAACGCGAGGCTTTGTTGACGGCACCAAACGTTACGCCGAACAGCGAGCCCGCGCCGAAGATCTCGCTGACCGCGACAAATTCCGCACCGCACTGGTGAATTCGCTGCAAGAGGGGTTCTTCGTCGCTGACCACCAAGGCGCCGTGGTCGACATGAACAGCGCCTTCGCCGAAATCCTCGGCTATCCCCCAGAGGATTTGCCGTATCCCTGGCCGCACCCGTGGCTGGTCGACACGAAGACGGCCGGTGAACAGCAATCCCGGGTCAGCAGCCACGGCAGAGCCGACTACGAGACACCCATTCGCCACAAGGACGGCCACCTTGCCTGGGTTGCGGTGAGCATCAACGCCGTCAGGGGGACGGGCTCTCACGACGATGTCGACGAGGACGTCTACGTCGGAACCATTCGCGACATCACCGCGGAACGGGCGTTCGCGCACCGGGAAAGCGCGGTACTACGGCTGGCCACCGCCGTGGCGGTGGCCAAGAGCGTCGACGAGGTGCTGTCGATCACCCTCGACGAGTGCCGGGCGACGGTCGACGTGCAGCGGGTGATCGCGGTCATGTGGCCGGACGGTGAGCATTCCCAGGGCGAACCGACCGTCCAGATGGCGGGCGAGCCATACGAATCGACGTGGCGCGAACTGGATCCGTGGTTGCGCATGATTTTCGAATTCTCACGACACCAGCTGCCGCTGACCGTCAAGGCGGTCGATGGGCCCGAATCTCCGGGTAAAGCAAAGGGATTGATCGCGGTGCTGTCTGGCGCAGGAGACATCGCGTTGTGGTTGGAGCTTGGCACACCGCGATGGGTCAGCAGCGAAGATCGGCTGCTGGCCACGGTGCTGATCGGTCACCTGAGTCTGGCGATGCAGCATGTACGTCAGTTCGAGAGTGCGCGCGAAACGTGCGATGACATTGCAGCGGGCGATGTTGCCGCCGCTGCAACCGCCCGCGGGGTTCGCGGTCCGCTACGAACCCGCTGTCCAACCACTGGAAATCGGCGGCGACTGGTATGACGTATTGCCTGTCGGCGATCACCACATCGGCATCGTCGTCGGCGACTGCGTCGGGCGTGGCTTGCCGGCCGCCGCGATCATGGGTCAACTACGCAGCTCGGCACGTGCGCTGTTGCTCACCGGTGCGGAGCCCGCGGTGTTGCTCGAGCAACTCGACTCCGCGGCATCGCTCATCCCGAATGCCTACTGCACCACGGTGTTCCTGGCGATCCTGGACACCGAATCCGGCGTCCTGGAGTACAGCAACGCCGGCCACATGCCCGCAGTACTCGCCGTGGCTGGGTCTGGTACGACTATGTTGACCGATGCACGGTCGGTGCCGCTCGCGGTGCGCCGCGACGGGCCTCGCCCGCAAGTCTCCCAGCTACTCCCGCCCGGCTCGACGCTGATGTTGTTCACCGACGGTCTGGTCGAGCGCAGGCACGAGTCGATCGACGACGGAATCGCCCGCGCAGCAGCCGTTTTGGTATTCGCGATGAGCTTGCCGCTGGACGAGGTGGCTGACGTGATGCTTGGCGAGTTGGCTCCCCCGGCGGGATACGACGACGATGTCGCGATGGTGATCTATCGGCACGAACTCGCGCCGCTCCGGATCGAAAGCGAAGCCAGCGCAGATAATTTGGCCGGTATCCGGCGCCGGCTGTCCGGTTGGCTACGCGCTGCTGACGTCCCGGACGAGCTCGCCGCCGACATCGTGCTGGTTATCAGCGAGGCGTGCACCAACAGCGTCGAACACGCATACCGCGGTCACAGCGTCGGGACCATGCTGGTCGAGGCCGAAGTCGTCGAAGGCGAAATCCGCGCGCGAGTCGGCGATTGGGGCTCGTGGAAGACACCGGCCGCCCAGCCGCGCAACGGCGGACGGGGCCTTCCGCTCATCAGAGCCATCAGCGACTCGGTCGAACTGCACTGCACCGCGACGGGAACGACGCTCGACATCAGCCTCCGACTGCCCACAAGAGCCGAACCGATCAATCGCTGACCAGACCGTTTGCGCGTGCCTTGAACGGGTACGCCCAAACCCGTGACTCGCACATCTATCAGCATCGAGCCTGCCTTGCCCGCGGCACACGGACCGCTGTCGATGGCCGTCCATCGGACCCTGGCCGGACCCGCGTCGCACAACCAGCTCGCCCGTATCACCGCGTCCGTGCGTGACTCGGATCCGTACGGTCTCGACCTGCAGCTGGCCTTGTTCATGTGCTATGAGCTGCATTACCGCGGATTCGCGGGCGTGGACGCGACCTGGGAGTGGAACCCCGCACTGCTGCATCTGCGCGCCGAACTCGAACACGCCTTTTTGGCGGGGGTGCGCCGCGACGTCGGGCCCCTCGAATTCGACCACACCGCGGCAATGGAGATGGAGGCGATCTCTGTCGAGCCGGTCGACGGAACCGGGCCTTCGTACCACCTACGCGATACCGGAAGCTGGCAGCAGGCGCGCGAGTACTTCGCGCACAGATCGCTCTATCACCTCAAGGAAGGCGACCCGCACGCCTGGGCTATTCCGCGCCTGATGGGCACTGCCAAGGCGGCCTTCGTGGCGATCGAGTTCGACGAATACGGCGCCGGCCAGGGTCCCCGGTTGCATCAGCAGCTCTTCGCCGATCTGCTGACCGCGGCGGAACTGGACGCCACGTATCTGGGTTACCTCGAGGCTGTTCCCGCCGAGTCGCTGGCTGTGGTGAACCTGATGTCGCTGTTCGGTCTGCACCGCTGGTTGCGCGGCGCCGCGATCGGACATTTCGCCGCAACGGAAATCACCTCGCCGCCGGGCTCTCGGCGGATGGTCCAGGCCCTGCAGCGCCTCGACGCGCCGCCGGCGTGCATTGCGTTCTACCGCGAACATGTTGAGGCCGACGCGGTACACGAGCAGATCGTGCGCCACGATGTGGTCGGTGATCTGGTTGCCCGCGAGCCGAACCTCGACCGGGACGTCGTGTTTGGGATACGTGCCCATGCCGTTGTGGAGAAGCGCTTGGCGGACACGTTGATGGCGTCGTGGAAGCTGGGTCAATCCTCGTTGCGAGGACCGCTGAGCTGATCGTCCGACAGGGACCGGCAGCGCCGATGGCTGGTGTCGCACAACGGGTATTCCTTGCTGCGCGCACACGTGCAGATCGCCACCATGAACCGATCAGATTCCACGACGCGGCCGCCGGGAACTTCGATCCGGGCCGGCCCGGAAACCAGCACGGGGCCTTTGGGTATGACCTGTACGCGGGTGCCCGTCATGGTTTGTCCGCCCGAATGACCACCAGCTCCTCTTCCCGGCAGCCTCGGCGCACCCGACCCGTGTCCTCCAACCACTTCGCTCGCGCCGACAGTACCGGGCCGAACGAAATCCACTGGGAAGCAATGACGTCAGCGTCCAGACCACTTGCCCGCAATGCGCCCAACGTTTGCTGCACTCCAGCGAATGCCGACTGGACCAACAACAGGGACCCCCGCTCGGACAACAGTTTTGCTGCCGATTCACACAACGGGTCAAGCACCGACCGCCCGTCGGGACCGGCATTCCACGCCCACGGCGGGCCGGCCTCCGCCGAAATGACGTCGCCGTCGTCAACCGGCGGCGTGGGCACATAGGGCGGATTCGATACCACGACATCGAACGGAGCACAGTCGAAAGCTCTTGTCCACGAACCCTGCCGGACGTCCACTTCCACTCCCGCGTCTAAGGCGTTGTCGCGGGAGCACTGCACGGCGTTGGGGCAGATGTCGAGGGCGGTGACGCTGGCGCAGCCCAATTCCGCAGCCGCGATTGCCGCATATCCGCTCCCGGTACACAGGTCAAGCACCCGCCTTCCCGCAACGATCGCGGTTCGTTCCATCGTTTGCACCAGCAGTCGCGAATCTTGTTGCGGCTGATAAACCCTGGCCACTGCCGCAGCGCCAACCGGGGCGGGAATCGTGGTCGTCAAGCGCAGGCCTTTCAGTCGGTTCGCCCATTTATGTAGGGCCGATCGCTCCTACGAACTGACTAATGCCCGCATACGACTGGTCTAAACCCAATGTGTTAGCCCGCGGCTACGTGGGCCAACTGCTCGATCACCGCCGAGCAGAACGCCGGAAGGTCCTTCGGCGACCGGCTTGAGATCAAATTGCCGTCGACGACGACCTCTTGATCCACAACGTGAGCGCCCGCGTTACGCAGGTCGGTGCGGATGCTCGGATACGAAGTCAGCGTCCGCCCCGCCACCATGCCGGCCTCGACCAACGTCCATGGACCGTGGCATATTGCGGCGACCGGCTTTCCTGAGCTGACGAAGTTCCCCACGAACGCGACCGCAGCACTGTCCAGCCGTAGTTTGTCGGGATTCACTGTGCCGCCCGGCAGTATCAAGCCGTCGAATTCGTCGACGGACGCGTCTGACACCACCCGATCGACGGGGAATGTGCCCGCGGGTTCCAAGTCGTGGTTACGTGCTTGAATCTCACCGGATTTCAGTGACACCAGCTGGACTTGCGCGCCTTCCTGTTCCAATGCCGCGCGCGGTTGCTCGAGTTCGACTTTCTCAACCCCGTCCGCCGCCAGGATGGCGATTTTCTTACCTTGTAATCGATTTGACATCACTGCTCTCCTTCAGGGGTCGAGGACGACCGTCGGCGATCGATTCCCGGTCAGTTCGAGGCCGCACGTAACGCCCGCAGCAGCGGTTCGGCGGCTTCCTTGAGGAATGGCTCCTGCGCGTCGTCGCCGATCTGGACGAGCGCGATGTCGGTGAAACCGGCCTCCCAGTAGGGGCGGACAGCGTCCACGATCGCGTCTAGGTCCGGTCCGCAGGGCACCGTTTCGGCGACGTCTTCGGGCCGCACGAATTGGGTCGCGCCGGCGAAACCGGCCGGAGTCGGCAGGTCGGCATTGACCTTCCAGCCGCCGGCGAACCAGCGGAACTGGTCGTGGGCGCGTTCGATGGCGGCGTCGCGGTCGGGGTCCCAACACACCGGTATCTGCCCAACCACCCGCCGGGCTCCCGCGCCGTTAGCGGCTTGGCAAGCGGCGTGCCACGCGTCGACGAGTTCGCCGTTGGGCTCGACTGCCACCAGGTGGTCGGCGAGTTTGGCGAATCGGTCGATGGCCTTTTTGCCGCCCATCGCAACGGCGATGCCGACCGGTACGTCGGGCACGTCCCACAGCCGCGCGGAGTCCACTTGGAAGTAGTCGCCGCGCCAGTTCACCAGCTGGCCGCCGAACAACTCGCGGATGATCTTGATGGCTTCGCGCAGCATGTCTTGCCGACGCTCGACGGTAGGCCAGCCCTTACCGACGACGTGTTCGTTGAGGTTTTCGCCGCTGCCCAAGCCCAGCGTGAACCGTCCGTCGGCGAGGATCTGCACGGTGGCCGCTTGTTGCGCGACGATCGCCGGGTGATAGCGCATCGTCGGGCAGGTCACGTACGTGTACAGATCGACCTGATCGGTCGCTTGTGCCACGGCACCTAACACCGCCCACGCGTTCGGCGCATGTCCTTGCGACGTCAGCCACGGCGAGAAGTGATCGCTGCAAACCTCGAAGTCGAAACCGCGCTCTTCAGCCGAAACCGCATACCGGACAAGATCTTTGGGTCCGCTCTGCTCCGTCATGAGGGTATAGCCGAAGTTGGTCATACCTGCACGGGTACCCGGGTGCACCGCGAGCAAACGACGCGTTCGGGCGTGCGCGATTACAGGCGGTCTTTGACCGCCGCCGACAGCCGCGCGCCGTCGGCCTTACCGGCGGCGATCGTGGTGGCCGCCTTCATGACCAGTCCCATCTGCTTCATGGAGGGCCGCTCACCGAGCGTCTCGGCCACTTCGGCGATCGCGGTGTCGGCCACATCGGCCAACTCCGCTTCGGTGAGGGGGGTCGGCAGATACTCGTCGATGATCCGCGCCTCGGCATGCTCGTTGGCGGCGAGCTCACCCCGGCCGTTCTGGGTGTAGATCTCGGCCGCCTCACCGCGTTTGCGGGATTCCCTAGCCAGCACCTTGATCACTTCGTCGTCGGTGAGTTCTTTGGCCTGCTTGCCCGAGACTTCCTCGGTCTGGATCGCCGCCAGGACCATGCGCAGGGTCGCGGTTCGCAGCTTGTCCTGGGATTTCATCGACTGGGTCAGATCCGCCCGAAGCCGGGCTTTCAGTTCTGCCATGGTCCCGACGCTACGCGCCAGGGCCTTTGTTGCGGCCACCTATGGCCACCGGGGCCAAGATTGTGAATTGACCCCACCACCGACAGGATGGACAGGATGGACGCCATGACCCACGACGACGGCCCCTGCGCCCGGTGAGCACGCTTCCGCCTGGCTACCCGGCCGGCCCGCCACCCGGTTACGGTGGTTGGCCACCGGGCCCGACGGGCCCCCCGGCCTACGGCCCGCCACCTGGCTACGGGCCCCCACCCGGCTACGGCCCACCACCCGGGTATGGGCCACCACCGGGGTACGGCGCAGTGCCGGACCCCTACGGTCGGCCGCCTCTGGGCATCCCTCGAATGGTCCCCTGGGTGGTCAAACCCGGGATCATTCCGCTGCGGCCCCTGACGCTGAGCGACATCTTCAATGGCGCGGTGGGCTACATCCGGGCCAATCCAAAGGCGACGCTGGGTCTGACGGCCACGGTGGTCGTGCTCATGCAGATCGTCTCGCTGGCCGCGACACTGGGACCGTTGGCCGCCTACCACCGGATCGCAGCCCAACATCCCGACGACGTGAGCGCAGCGGTCGTCGGCACGTTGCTGACGTCCTTGGGCGCCAGCCTTGTCGTCACCTGGTTGGGCGGCACGTTGTTGTCCGGCATGCTCACCGTCATCGTCGGCCGGGCGGTGTTCGGGTCGCCGATCACCGTTCGCGAAACGTGGTCGAAGATTCGTGGACGCATCCCCGCGCTGCTCGGCCTGGCGTTGCTGGAAGGCGCCGCCGTGGCGGCGCTGATCGGGCTGGTAGTCGTGATGGTCGCGATGATCGCCGCCGTCAGCTACCCCGCGGCTGCGATCCTGCTGGGTTTCCCGCTGCTGCTCCTGATGGTCGCGGTGATGGTCTATCTCTATACCGTGGTGATGTTCGCGCCCGTGCTAATCGTGCTGGAGAGGCTGCCGGTCATCGAATCGGTCACCAGATCCTTTGCGTTGGTACGCAACAGCTTCTGGCGGGTGTTGGGCATCCGGCTACTGACGTTCTTGGTGGCAACGGTAGTGGCGGATGCGGTCGCCGCGCCGTTCAGCATCGGTGGCCAGCTCATGGTGTCTGGGGCGGCGTCCATCAGCGCCGTGCTCATCGGCACCACAATCACCTCGATCGGATCGGCGATCGGCCAGATCATCACCGCGCCGTTCACCGCCGGAGTCATCGCGCTGCTGTACACCGACCGCCGAATCCGCGCCGAGGCATTCGACCTGGTGCTGCAGACCGGCGCCGCCGGCGGCCCCTCCGCGACCGAGTCCACCGACTACCTCTGGCTAAGACGGCCGGCATGAGGACCCGCTGACCGTGCCGTCCATCGACATCGACCGCGATGCCGCGCACCAGGCCGCGCAAAATGAACTCAACAAACCGATTTATTCGCGCGGCGCGGCGGACCAACTCGACGAATGGCTCAGCGAGAAGTTGTACCGGCTGCTAGAGGCGACCTCCAAAATACCGGGCGGGTGGTTCACAGCCACGGTGCTGCTGATTCTGCTGACCGTCGCGGTGGCAGTCGCCATCCACGTCGCGCGGCGCACCATGCGCACCAGACGCGGCGGCGACTACCAATTGTTCGAAACCGCTCCGCTCACCGCGGCAGCGCACCGCGCCACCGCTGAAGGCTTTGCCGCGGAAGGGAATTGGTCCGCAGCGATCAGGCACCGGCTGCGCGCCGTCGCCCGCCAGCTGGAAGAGGCCGGCGTGCTCAACCCGAATGCCGGCCGCACCGCCAACGAGCTCGCCCATGACGCGGGCGCGGCGTTACCGCATCTGGTAGACGAATTATCCTCGGCGGCTACGGCATTCAACGACGTCACCTACGGCGAGCGGCCCGGAACCCAGGCCGCATATCAGATGATCGCCGATCTCGACGACCACCTGCGATCACGAGCTCCGGCCGGTGCGCCACCGGCCGGGCAAGCCGACGCGGTCGAGCCATGGGTCCAGGTCCGCTGATGGCGACAAGCACCGCGGCCCCGCCGCAGACGGCGATCGAGACCACGCCACGTCGCTGGCGAGGGTGGCGGTGGCCGTTACTGACGCTGATCGTGCTCGCGGCCGTGGCGGCGATCAGCACCTACCTCACTGCACCGCGACCCGGCTTCCCGATGGACCCGGAGTCGACGCAACCCGACGGTGCCCACGCGCTGGTGACGCTGTTGCGCGACAACGGCGTCGAGGTTGTCGTGGCCGACCGCATCGCCGACGTCGAGAAGGCGGCGCGCCCTGACACGTTGACGCTGGTCGCGGAAAGCGAGTTCTTGACCGACAACACGCTGCTGGACCGGCTGGCGCGCACCCCCGGCGACCTGCTCCTGGTGGAACCCACGGCACGAACCCGCGAGGCGCTGGCGCCCGAGCTGGCCAAGGCGACCACCAGTACTCTCGACAGCTACCCCAATTGCACTCTGCGCGAAGCTAATCGAGCCGGATCGGTTCGGTTCGGGCCGAGCGACAGCTACGAGGCCAAGGGCCGGGCGGTAACCCGCTGCTACAACGGGGTTCTGATTCGCTACCACGACAGCGGGCGAACCGTCACGGTGGTCGGCAATAGCAACTTCATGACCAACGACGCCCTGCTGCATGAGGGGAATGCCGCGCTGGCGATGAACCTTGCGGGCGATCGGCCCCGCCTCATCTGGTACGCGCCGCACCGCGCTGAGGGTGAAAACTCGGCTCCGACATCGATTTACGACCTGATTCCGGCCAACGTCACCTGGATCGCCTGGCAGCTGGGGCTGGTCGTGCTGCTGGTGGCGTTGTGGAAGGGACGACGGATCGGTCCGCTGGTGGCCGAGCAATTGCCGGTCGTGGTACGAGCATCGGAGACGGTCGAGGGGCGCGGCCGGCTCTACCGGTCCCGCCGGGCGCGTGACCGCGCCGCCGACGCGCTGCGCACCGCGACGCTGCAACGACTGCTCCCCCGGCTGGGCCTGGGCACGGGTGCGCCGCCACCGGTAGTAGTGACGACCGTGGCCCAGCGCAGCGGGGCCGACCCAAACTTCGTGTCCTACCACCTGTTCGGGCCGCCACCGGCCACCGACGATGACCTACTACAACTCGCGCGTGCACTCGACGAAATCGAAAGGCAGGTCACCCGCTCGTGACGCAGTCCCCTTCCACCCCGCAGGCCTCAGACTCAGCGCGTGAAGCCCTGCTGGCGTTACGTGCCGAGCTCGCCAAGGCCGTCGTCGGGCAGGACGGCGTTGTCAGCGGCTTGGTGATCGCGCTGCTATGTCGCGGCCACGTACTGCTCGAAGGTGTTCCGGGAGTGGCGAAGACGCTCTTGGTGCGGGCCATGGCCGCCGCCCTGCAGCTGGAGTTCAAGCGGGTCCAGTTCACCCCCGACCTGATGCCCGGCGACGTGACCGGCTCGCTGGTCTACGACGCGCGCACCGCCGAGTTCGCATTCCGCCCGGGTCCGGTGTTCACCAACCTGCTACTCGCCGACGAAATCAACCGCACCCCACCCAAAACACAGGCCGCGCTGCTCGAGGCGATGGAAGAACGTCAGGTCAGTGTGGACGGCGAGCCCAGGCCGCTGCCCGACCCCTTCATCGTCGCCGCCACCCAGAACCCGATCGAATACGAGGGCACCTACCAACTGCCCGAGGCGCAACTGGACCGATTTTTACTCAAGCTGAATGTGACGCTGCCGTCGCGGGACTCTGAAATCGCCATCCTGGCCCGGCATGCACACGGGTTCGACCCACGCGATCTGTCCGCGATCAAACCGGTGGCCGGGCCCGCCGAGCTGGAGGCCGGGCGGGATGCGGTGCGCCAGGTGCGCATCGCCGACGAGGTGCTCGGCTACATCGTCGACATCGTCGGGGCCACCCGCTCCTCCCCCGCGCTTCAACTGGGGGTGTCACCACGCGGGGCGACGGCGCTGCTGGGGACCGCCCGCTCCTGGGCGTGGCTGTCCGGGCGTAACTACGTCACACCCGACGATGTCAAGGCAATGGCCCGCCCGACGCTGCGCCACCGGATCATGCTGCGCCCAGAGGCCGAGCTCGAAGGCGCCACACCCGACGGCGTGCTCGACGGGATTCTCGCGTCGGCTCCGGTGCCCCGCTAGTGATCCTGACCGGCCGGACCGGCCTGGCAGCGTTGATCTGCATCGTGCCGATCGCGCTATCACCCTGGCCGGCAAGGTCTTTCCTGGTGCTGCTGGTGGTGCTGGCGGCACTGGTGACCATTGATATCGGGCTGGCGGCCAGCCCTCGCAGACTGCGCTACACCCGCTCGCCGGACACCTCCGCCCGCCTCGGACAGGACGTGGACGCGGAGCTACTGATCCACAACGACAGCCGGCGCCGATTCCGCGGCCAGATTCGCGACGCCTGGCCCCCTAGCGCGCGCGCTCAGCCGCGCACCCACACCGTCAACGTTGCCGCCGGAGAATGCCGGCACGTCAGCACCGTCCTGCGACCGGTTCGCCGCGGCGACCAGCGCGCGGCGGCGGTCACCGCCCGATCAATCGGGCCGCTGGGGTTGGCCGGGCGGCAGCGCTCGCACCCGGCGCCCGGGCAGATCCGGGTGCTGCCGCCATTCTTGTCGCGCAAGCACCTGCCGTCGCGGCTGGCCAGGTTGCGCGAGATCGACGGGTTGCTGCCGACACTGATCCGCGGGCAGGGCACCGAATTCGATTCGCTGCGTGAGTATGTCGTCGGCGACGACGTCCGCTCCATCGACTGGCGCGCCACCGCGCGTCGCGCCGACGTCATGGTCCGCACCTGGCGTCCGGAGCGCGACCGGCGGGTCGTCATCGTGCTGGACACCGGCCGAATGGCGGCCGGACGCGTCGGTGTCGATCCGACCGCCGCCGATCCGGCCGGGTGGCCGCGGCTGGACTGGTCAATGGACGCCGCTCTACTGCTGGCCGCCCTTGCCTCGCGCGCCGGCGACCATGTCGACTTCCTCGCCCACGACCGGGTCAGCCGGGCCGCCGTGTTCGGGGCGTCGCGCACCGAATTGCTTGCCCAGCTGGTCGATGCGATGGCACCGCTGCAACCGACACTGGTCGAATCTGATTGGCGCGCAATGATTGCCAACATTTTGCGGCGCACCCGTCGGCGCTCCCTGGTAGTGCTGCTCACCGACCTCAACGCGACCGCCCTGGACGAGGGCCTGCTGCCGGTGCTGCCGCAGTTGTCGAGCAAGCACCACGTGATGATCGCGGCAGTCGCCGACCCCCGCGTCGATGAATTGGCCGCCGCGCGTTCGGATGCGGCCGCGGTCTACGACGCGGCGGCCGCCGAACGATCCCGCAACGACCGGCATGCGATCGCGTCGCGACTGCGTCGCAGCGCGGTAGAGGTGGTCGACGCAGCCCCTGCGGAACTCGCGCCCGCCCTCGCCGACCATTACCTGGCGATGAAAGCGACCGGACGGCTGTAGTTTTCGCTCGCGGCGTTAGTAGGTCGGCACGACGTCGGGCGCGTCGTCGATGTCGCCGGACTCGCCGGCTCTCGCGGCTCGACGGCCGAAATACGTGATGTAAGACAGGAACGCCAACTCGGCCAGGATTCCGACGCCGACCCGAACCGCCGTGGGCAACGGCGACGGCGTCACCAGCGCTTCGATCAGGCCGGAGATGAGCAACACGGCCACCAACCCCACCGCGACCGATACCACGGCGCGGCCGTGCTCGGCGAGCACCTGACCGCGCGGACGGTCACCGGGCGAGATCACCGACCACCCCAGCCGCATCCCCATCGCCCCGGCGAGGAATACCGCCGTCAGCTCCAGCAGCCCGTGCGGGGCGAGCAGCCCCAGCAGGGTGCCGCCTTTGCCGGCGTGAAACATCAGACCGGCGATCACGCCCACGTTCGCGGCGTTCTGGAACAGCACGAAGGGGATCGGCAGCCCCAGCAAGACGGAGAACGCGATGCATTTGGCGGCCACCCAGGAGTTGTTCACCCAGACTTGCAGGGCGAACGCCAAGGCCGGGTGCTCGCTGTAATAGGACGAGACATCGTGGTTGACCAATTCGTCGATGTCCGACGGTGTTCCGACGGCGGACTGCACCTCCGGATTGCCGGCCACCCAGAAACCGATCACCGCCACCACGACGAAGAACACGACGGCAGTCGCCAACCACCACCGCCATGCGCGATAGGCGACTACCGGGAAAGACACCGTCCAGAAGCGGGTGAACGCACTGCTCAGCGGCGCATGCGCGCCCGTCACCGCGGCGCGAGCGCGAGCGATCAGGCTCGACAGCCGCCCGATCAGCAGCGAGTCCGACCCGATGGTGCTGGCCGACCGCAGCATCGACAGATGGGTGGACACCCGCTGGTAGAGCTCGACCAGTTCGTCGACTTCGGCGCCGCTCAGGGACCGTCGTCTTTTGATCAGCTGGTCCAGCCGGTCCCAGGTGCCGCGATGGGTCAGCACGAACGCGTCGACATCCACCCTGCTCAGCCTAATTGAGCTCACCCGGGTGCCTGCAGCGGTCAAGCCTGTAGCGTTCGAAGGTATGTCCGAGGTGGTGACCGGCGACGCCGTCGTGCTCGACGTGCAGATCGCCCAGCTGCCAATGCGGGCCGTGAGCGCGCTGATCGACATCACGGTGATATTCGTCGGCTACGTGATCGGGTTGTTTTTGTGGGCGGCCACCCTGACCCAATTCGACGAGGCATTGACGACGGCAATCGTCATCATCTTCACGGTGCTCGTGATGGTCGGTTATCCGCTGGTGTTCGAGACCACGACGCGGGGACGGTCATTGGGCAAGATGGCGATGGGCCTGCGGGTGGTGTCCGATGACGGCGGCCCGGAACGCTTCCGGCAGGCGCTGTTTCGCGCGCTGGCGTCTGTGGTGGAGATCTGGACGCTTGCCGGAAGTCCCGCGGTGATTTGCAGCATATTGTCGCCGAAGGCCAAACGCATCGGCGACGTCTTTGCCGGCACCATCGTCGTCAGCGAACGTGGTCCTCGGCTGGCACCGCCGCCGGCGATGCCGCCATCGATGGCGTGGTGGGCGTCGTCGCTGCAACTCTCAGGCCTGGATGCCGAACGGGCTGAGGTCGCACGTCAATTTCTTTCTCGTGCAACACAGTTAGCTCCAAATTTGCGCCAACAGATGGGCTATCGGATCGCGAGTGATGTAGTTTCGCGGATCGCGCCACCGCCCCCGCCCGGCGCACCGCCGGAGCTGGTCCTCGCCGCCGTGCTCGCTGAACGGCACCGCCGCGAACTGGCGCGACTTCGGCCCATACCCCCGGGGCCCTCCGGGCCCCCTGGGTCCCCTGGTCCGTGGCCGCCGGTGGGCCCTGCCGGGCCGGCGTCGTGGCCCGGTGCGGCGCCGCCTCGCTCTCCGCACGCGCCGCAACAGACCTCGCCAGGACCGGAGCCAGGCCCCACGACAGAGACCGACGGATTCGCAGCGCCGCACTAAGCTGTTGTCATCGGCGGTGACATCGCCGGGCTCGCAGTCGCAAGCGGGCTGCAGTGAGACGGCTGGCACACACTTGACTATTTGGAGCCGAGCATGTCATTGAGCGCCGCCAAGCGCGTGCCACCCCTCTCCGTGGCGATGAAAGAGGGTTCGACGGCCGAGCACGACGCCGCCGAACAGTCGTCGTTTGTGTCGGAACTGCTTGCCGGTCGGATCAACGGACAGGGCTATGCCGATTACCTGCGGCGGCTGCGCGTGGTCTACGGCGCCCTGGAAGACGCGGTGCGGGCCCGCCGCGACGACCCGTTGGTGGCCGCCGTCTACGACCCGGCTTTGGAACGGCTGCCCGCCATCGACGCCGACCTGGAACATTGGGCGCCCGGCGCCACGCACCAGGTCGAATCCCATGCGGCGCAGGCGTACCGCGACCGGCTCGCAACCGCATCTTGGGGCGGCGCGTTGGTCGCGCACCATTACACCCGCTACCTGGGCGACCTCTCGGGCGGCCAGGCCATCGGCAAGATCCTCGATCGCACCTTCGACCTCGGCGGTGCCGGGCTGGCCTTCTACGAATTCCCGATGCGGCCCAAGCCGTACAAAGACTCGTACCGGGACAAACTCGACGGGCTCAGCCTTGACGCCGAGGAGATCGACCGTGCGGTGGACGAGGTGAAGGTCGCCTTCTCGCTGAACCAGGCATTGTTCGAGGAACTCGCGGACAATATGCCGGCCTATCGGCGCTGATTGCCGTTACAGGACGACTTACTGGGCGACCGTCGCCGCCATGAGGGCGACATCAGCAACCAGCAGCGCCCATCCGCACATCGGAACCACAACGCCGCCTTTGCGTTTCGCGGTGAAGAACGACACGAAGATGACGACCAAGGCCACCGCTGGCGCGCCGTAGAACGCGACGCCGAAGTCGATGCCTCCACGGCCCAGGCCCGGACAACTGTTATCAACGCAGGCGTCGGTGCTCATCACGGCACCGAGCGCGAAGAGCATCACGATTGCCGCGGCCGGCACCGTGGTCAGCGCCAACCCCCAGTTGACCCAGGGCCAGATGTTCCCCCGATTGCGGATTTCGAACTGCGCTTGCTGGGTCACCCTGCTGGCGCGGTGGTCGATTGCCAGGTTGTGGTTATTGCCGTTCACCAGACAGTTCCTACCCGCCCGCAGGTGGATGCAAACAGCCCTGCGATCTCGACGAGGGGTTGCATCGCGATAGTTAACGATATATCGTGATACTCTGTGATACACCGGAAACGCGTTACGGCGTTTCTCTGAGACCTAAGGACTACACACATGAGCAACCCATTCACACCTGGCGGTGGGGAATTCCCCGGCCGGCCAGGCTTCGGATTCGGCTTCGGACCCGGCCCCGTTGACCGACGTGCCCTGCACGCCGCGCGGCGGCACGCCCGACACGAATTTCGCGAACACGTCCGCGAACACGGCGGCAGGGGCTTTGACCCCGGCTTCGGACCGGGCTTCGGTCCCGGATTCGGACCAGGCTTCGGCCCCGGATTCGGTCCTGGCTTCGGCCCTGGGTTCGGACGAGGCGGCAGGCGCGGCGGCCGTGGCCGTGGTGGCCCCGGCCGTGGCAAGCGCGGCGACGTGCGCGCGGCGATCCTGAAGCTGCTCGCCGAGCGGCCGATGCACGGCTACGAGATGATCCAGCAGATCGCCGACCGCAGCAACGGGCTGTGGAAGCCGAGCCCCGGCTCGGTGTACCCGACGCTTCAGCTGCTGGACGACGAAGGCTTGATCACTGCGACCGAAACCGACGGCAGTAAGAAGCTTTTCGAGCTGACCGACACCGGACGCATGGCCGCCGAGAAGGTCGAGACCCCGCCGTGGGAAGAGATCACGGAGGGTGCCGACCCTGGACAGGTGAGCCTGCGAGCCGCCATTGGCCAGCTGTTCGGCGCGGTTGCGCAGTCCGCGCACACCGCCAGCGAAGAACAGCAGCAGCGCATCGTTGAGCTCCTCAACAATGCCCGACGTGAGGTCTACGGCATCCTCGGCGAGGACTGACCCGTAGGTGAAAATGCCCGCCGGCGAAGATTGCCGGCGGGCATTTTCACGTCGCCCCGTACCGCGAGCGTGCGCAAAATGCCGGCCAAACCGGCGTGTCCCCGTACAGACACGCACCCTCGCGGGACGACGGCGACGACGGCTACGAGACGTCGACCCAATCCAGGGTTCGCTGGACGGCCTTTCGCCAGCCGGCATATCCGGCGGCGCGCGCGTCGTCGTCCCAGGCCGGCGTCCAGCGCGTGTCCTCTTGCCAGTTGTCCCGCAGATCCGACGGGTCTGCCCAGAACCCCACCGCCAAGCCAGCCGCGTACGCCGCACCCAGTGCTGTGGTCTCGGCGACCACCGGCCGCACCACGTCGACACCAAGCACGTCGGCCTGAATCTGCATGCACAGATCGTTGCCGGTGATGCCGCCATCGACCTTCAACACCTCAAGGCGCACACCGGAATCCGCGGCCATCGCGTCCACCACATCACGGCTCTGGTAGCAGATGGCCTCCAGTGTGGCGCGCGCCAGGTGCGCGTTCGTGTTGAACCGCGACAGCCCCACGATCGCGCCGCGAGCATCCGAGCGCCAGTACGGCGCGAACAAGCCGGAAAACGCCGGCACAAAGTACACCCCGCCGTTGTCGTCGACCTGACGGGCCAGCGACTCGCTTTGCGCCGCGCCGCTGATGATGCCGAGCTGGTCCCGCAGCCACTGCACCGCCGAACCGGTCACCGCGATCGAACCCTCAAGCGCATACACGGGTCTGGCATCGCCGAACTGATAGCAGACCGTCGTCAGCAGGCCGTTGTCGGACCGCACGATCGTCTCGCCGGTGTTCAGCAGCAGGAAATTGCCGGTGCCGTAGGTGTTTTTCGCCTCCCCGGCGGCCAGGCACACCTGGCCGACCATCGCGGCATGCTGGTCGCCGAGGACGCCGGTGATCGCCACCTCGCCGCCGACCGGTCCGCTGTCGAGGGTGACGCCGTACGGCTCCACCGGCGACGACGAGGCGATCGCCGGCAGCATCGCCCGGGGAATGTCGAAGAACGACAGCAGCTCGTCGTCCCAGTCCAGCGTCTCGAGGTTCATCAGCATCGTCCGGCTGGCGTTGGTGACGTCGGTGACGTGCACGCCGCCCCGCGGGCCGCCGGTCAGATTCCACAACACCCAGGCGTCGGCGGTGCCGAAGAGGGCGTCACCGGCCTCGGCGGCCACACGCACCCCGTCGACGTTCTCCAGGATCCACTGCAGCTTGCCGCCGGAAAAATAGGTCGCCGGCGGCAGCCCGGCCTTGCGGCGGATGACGTCGCCGCGGCCGTCGCGGTCCAGCGCGGACGCGATGCGGTCGGTGCGAGTGTCCTGCCAGACGATCGCGTTGTAATACGGTCTGCCGGTCCGCTTGTTCCAGACCAGCGTCGTTTCGCGCTGATTCGTGATTCCCAGCGCCGCAATGTCTTTCGGAGCCAGATCGGCTCGGTTCAGTACCGACGTCAGCACCGAGGAGGTACGCTCCCAGATCTCGACCGGGTCGTGCTCGACCCAGCCGGCGCGCGGCAGGATCTGCTCGTGTTCGAGTTGGTGGCGAGCCACCTCGGCACCATCGTGGTCGAAGATCATGCACCGGGTGCTGGTGGTGCCCTGGTCGATGGCGGCTACGAACTCTCCAGATTCGGCCAACTGTGCTCCCCGGGGTGAGATCGGACACTCCGGGTAATGGTCTCACTTGCGTAACCGGCCGTAACCCTGTTCCATCGGGCTTGTGGGCGAAGAGATCAAGCGCACCACGTACGACTCCGGACATCGCCGCGAATACCGGCGCAAGGTGCAGCTTTGTTTGGACGTATTCGAGACGATGCTCGCCCAGTCCAGGTTCGACTCCGCACGGCCACTGACCGGCATGGAGATCGAATGCAACCTGGTCGACGCCAACTATCAACCCGCGATGTCGAATCGATTCGTGTTGGACGCGATCGCGGATCCGGCCTACCAAAAGGAATTGGGCGCCTACAACATCGAATTCAATGTGCCGCCGCGACCGCTGTCCGGGCGCACCAGCGTTGACCTGGAAGCAGAGATCCGCGCCAGCCTGAACGACGCCGAGGCCAGGGCTAGTTCCAGCGCCGGTCCGGGCGGGGCCCACATCGTGATGATCGGCATCCTGCCCACGCTGATGCCCGAGCATCTGCGGGACAACTGGATGAGTGAATCGTCGCGCTACATCGCGCTGAACGATTCGATCTTTTCGGCCCGGGGCGAGGACATCCCGATCAACATCTTCGGTCCCGAGCCGCTGAGCTGGAACGCGGCATCCATCGCACCCGAATCCGCTTGCACCAGCATGCAATTGCATCTACAGGTCGCTCCGGAGGATTTCGCCGCGAACTGGAACGCGGCCCAGGTGCTGGCCGGCCCGCAACTGGCGCTGGCCGCCAACTCGCCGTTCTTCTTCGGTCACCAGCTGTGGTCGGAAACCCGTATCGAGGTGTTCGCGCAGTCCACCGACACCCGCCCAGAGGAACTCAAGACCCAGGGCGTGCGGCCGCGGGTGTGGTTCGGCGAACGCTGGATCACGTCGATTCTCGATCTGTTCAAAGAGAACATCCGCTACTTCCCGTCCCTGTTGCCCGAGGTTTCCGACGAGGATCCGGTCGCCGAGCTGGCCGCGGGGCGAATCCCGCATCTTTCCGAGTTGCGCCTGCACAACGGGACGGTCTACCGGTGGAACCGCCCCGTGTACGACGTCTCGGACGCGGAAGGGGTCGGGCGTCCGCATCTGCGGTTAGAGAACCGGGTTTTACCAGCCGGACCGACCGTCGTTGACATGCTGGCGAATTCGGCCTTCTACTACGGCCTGCTGCGCAGCCTTTCCGAAGCCGACCAACCGCTGTGGAATATCATGAGTTTCTCTGCGGCACAACGAAACTTCGTGCACGCTGCCCAACATGGTATGGACGCGCGGCTGCAGTGGCCCGGGCTGGGCCCGGAACTAAAAGAGGTGACGACTCAGCGCCTGGTGCTGGACACGCTGCTGCCGCTGGCACACGAGGGGCTGCGCCGCTGGAATGTCGACGCCGACGTGCGCGACCGACTCCTCGGAGTCATCGAAGGCCGCGCCGAGACAGGCCGCAATGGTGCCTGGTGGCAAGTCTCGACTGTGCACGCCTTGCAGGACCGCGGGATGACCCGGCCGCAGGCGCTGGCGGAAATGCTGCGCCAGTACTGCCAGCACATGCACGCCAACGAGCCGGTGCACACCTGGTAGCCGCGGGTAGGTTGGGAAACATGAGTCTTGAGCTACCCGACTGGGACGATGCGTACCGACAACAAGGCAGGTTCGAAGGCCCGCCGCCGTGGAACATCGGCGAGCCGCAGCCCGAGCTGGCCGCGCTGATCGCGGCCGGCAAGGTTCGCAGTGACGTGTTGGACGCCGGCTGCGGGGTTGCCGAGCTGTCGTTGTCCCTGGCTGCGGACGGCTACACCGTCGTCGGGCTCGACAACTCACCCACCGCTATCGGCGCGGCCACCAAGACCGCACAGGAACGCGGGCTGAGCACGGCCACGTTTCGAGCGGGCCGACATCACTGAGTTCTCCGGTTATGACGGGCGATTCAACACCGTGATCGACAGCACCCTGTTCCACTCGCTGCCGATCGAGGGACGCGACGGCTATCTGAGCTCGGTGCACCGCGCGGCCGCCCCCGGCGCCGGCTACTTCGTGCTGGTGTTCGCCAAGGGCGCCTTCCCGGCCGAGTGGGACACCAAGCCCAACGAGGTCGACGAGGACGAACTGCGTTCCGCGGTGAGTAAGTACTGGGAGGTCGACGACGTTCGGCCGGCCTACATCCACGCCAACATTCCATCCGGGCCGGAGGGGCCGTTCCCGCCGCACGATCGCGACGACAAGGGCCGGATGATGCTGCCGGCTTTTCTGCTGAGCGCGCACAAGGCTTAGCTTGATCACGCCAGCCACACCAACACCGGCGGGGAGGTCGTAACTCAGTTCCGAAAAGCGATGGCACATGCGATATCAAGTTGCAGAGGTCGTCATGTAGCCACCGCCGCGGTTGCTGCGATCAGCGCTTCGGCGAAGGTTTCCAGATCCTGCACCGTGGTGTCCAGGTGCGGCGAGATCCGCAGCACCGGCGCCGTCATCTCCAGGGGGGCGCGCTGCACTCCGGCGTACGTGGTCAATATCCGCCTTTCCACGAGCAGCCACTCGCGCACTGCCAGCGGATCGGCGCCGTCGACCGGCGCCAGCGTCGTGATCGCACTGAGCTCCTCGGCCTCTTCGACCACCTGCCAACCTGGCACGTCGACCAGCGCGGCCCGGCTGGCGGCGCCCAGCTCGGCCAAGCGGCCTCGTACCGCCTCCGGCCCGTAGGCCAAGTGCTCGCCCAGCGCCACGGAAAACCCCACGCGCGCAGCGGTATTGGCTTCGCCGAACTCGAGCTGCTGAGCGACGCTCAACGGCTGGGCCCACTTCGGGGCCGGCAGCCGCGGCGTCAGTCGCTCCAACAGCTCGGGCCGCACGCCCAGCGCGCCCACACCACGCGGCCCCGCGATCCATTTGCGCGACGACGAGTACGCGGCGTCGGGGCCCACCGCGCAGTCCACCTGCCCCAGCGCCTGGGCCGCGTCGACGACCAACGGCACCCCCAGCTCGCGGCAGAGTTGCGCCACCATCGCCAGCGGCTGCACCACGCCGCTGTGGCTGGCCACCGGGGTGAGGTGAACTAGCTCCGGCGGGTCTTCGTTCAGCAGGTACGCCGCGTCGTCGAGGGCCAGCCGGCCGTCGTCGCGAATCGGCAACGTGCGCACGGTGAATCCGTGTGCGGCCATCACCGCCAGGTTGGGACCGTACTCGCCGGGCAAACAGGCTAGCGTTCGATTTTCCGACGGCCAGCTGCCCAGCAACAGATCCAGCGCGTTCAGTGAGCCGGTGGTGAAAACCACTGGAACATCCGGCATTCCACACAGCGCCGCGAACGCGGCCCGTCCGGCGTCCAGGACAGGCGCGGCGGCCTCAGCCGCGACATAGCCGCCGACCTCGGACTCGTGAACGGCGTGCCGGGCGGCGGCGTCCATGGCGGCAAGGCTTTGGCGCGAGCACGCGGCGTTGTCCAGGTGCAGACCAGCGAACGGTGGGCGCGCCGCCCGCCACCGGTCGGCCAGCGCCTCGTTCACTTGACGGCCAGCGACAATCCGAAGTCGCCGGCGTCGTCCGTCCACCACCGGGACCGACGCAGCCCCGCGGCGGCCAACTCGGCGGTCACGCCGGCGGGACGGAACTTGCACGACACTTCGGTCAGCATCTCTTCACCGGCCGCGAACTCGACGGTCAGGTCGAGCCCGCCCACGCGCACCCGCTGGCGGCGCTGCGACCGCAGCCACATTTCAATGCGCTCCTCGTCGGTGTTCCAGCGCGCGACGTGCTGATAGGCGTCGACATCGAAGTCGGCATCGAGTTCCCGGTTGATCACCGCGAGCACGTTGCGATTGAACTGGGCCGTCACCCCCGCGGCGTCGTCGTAAGCACGCACCAGCCGGTCGGTGTCTTTGACCAGGTCGGTGCCCAGCAGCAGGGTGTCTCCCGGCCGCATCACCGCGGCCAGGGTCGCCAGGAACTCCGCACGCGGCTTGGGGGTCAGGTTGCCGATCGTGGATCCCAAGAAGACGAATAGCCGCCGTCCGCCTGCCGGAATCTCGGTCAGGTGTTCTTCGAAATCGCCGCAGACGGCTTTGATTTCGACGCCCGGGTATTCGCGCTGGATGGCGGCCGCGGTCGTCGACAGCATGCCGGCGTCGACGTCGAACGGCACAAATCCGCGCAACGATCCGCGGTTGCGCAGCGCGTCGAGCAGCTGCCGCGTCTTCTCCGAGGTCCCAGCGCCCAGTTCGACGAGCGTGTCGGCCTGGCTCGCGGTGGCGATCTCCGCCGAGAAGGCCCGCAGGATCTGGGCTTCGGCGCGGGTCGGGTAGTACTCGGGCAGCCGAGTGATCTGGTCGAACAGGTCACTGCCCACCGAATCGTAAAACCACTTGGGCGGCAACGACTTCGGCGTCTGCTGCAGGCCTTCGAGGACATCGCGGCGCAGTGCGCGATGCGCCGAGTCGGCGCCGAGGTGGTTGGCCAGCGACAGCGTCATCAGGGTCCTTTCGGGGGATCCAGGGGGGTCAACACGACACCGCCTGCGGTGACTTCGACGAGGTGGCGGTCTGGCACGTCCTCCCAGTCGTATTCGTCGTCGTAGGGCTCGCTGGCCAACACCACCCCGTCCTCGCGACGCAAGAGGGACAACGTGTCCCCCCAGACTGTGGCCACCAGCCGCGAACCGTTGGCGGCCAAAACATTCAGCCTGGCATCGGGGTCTGCGTGCCCGATCTGCACGATGGTCTCAGCCAGTGCGTCCAGACCGCGAGCGAAGATGGTGGCCGCGAGTATCGCGCTGTCACAGACTGATTCGGCGGAAGTGCCGGCCGGCAGCACGGCGCGGTCAACGACGCCGTTGTGCGACAACAACCACCGGCCGTCGGTGAACGGCGCGGTCGCACTGGCTTCGATTGGCATGCCGACGGTTGCCGAGCGGACGGCGGCCACCACGCAGTGGCTGCGCAGAGCGGGCGCTATCGAGTCGAACGACGTGTCGCCCCACAGCGGCGCGGAACTGCGCCAGCGTCGGGGTATCTCACCATCGACTGAGCCGTCGAAGAAACCGACACCCCAACCGTCGGCGTTCATCAGGCCGTGCTTCTGTCGGCGCGGGGCGTAGGACTGTACCCGCAGCGAATGTGGCCGGTCGAGCACCAGCGAGGAGATCGTGACCTCGCCGCCGAGCCACCCGAGATGACGGCACATCACGCGTCCTCAACTGACCACGCCAACCGGACGCCGGAGAAGATCTGCCGCCGGTAGGGGTGGTCCCAATTGCGGAAGCTGGGCCGCAGGATGGCAGACTCCACCGCCCACGATCCACCCCGCAAGATCCGGTAGTCGCCGTCGAAGAACGGCTGCGAGTAGCGCTCGTAGATCATCGGGACGAAACCAGGCCACGGCCGCAGCGGTGAACTCGTCCACTCCCAGACGTCGCCGAGCATCTGCTCGATCCCGTAGGCCGAAGCGCCGTCCGGGTAGGCGCCGACCGGCGCCGGGCGCAGCGAGGTGCCACCGAGGTTGGCGCGGGTTGCCGACGGGGCTTCGGCTCCCCATGGGTAGCGACGCCGCACACCGGCCGCCGGGTCCCAGGCGCAGGCCTTCTCCCATTCGGCCTCGGTGGGCAGCCGGGCGCCGGCCCAGGACGCGTATGCCTCGGCCTCGAAGTAGGTGATGTGCTGTACCGGCTCGTCGGGCGGAATGTCCTCGACGTGGCCGAAGCGGGTGCGCGTGCGACTGTCGGAGCTCCAGAATTGCGGGGCGGCCAGGCTCGCGGTCTGGCGGTGTTGCCAACCGCGCGTGGACCACCACCGCGGCTCGGTGTAGCCGCCGTCGTCGATGAACTGTCGCCACTCGCCGTTGGTGACCGGGACCCGGCCGATCCGGAACGCCGGCAGGTCGACGACGTGGGCGGGGCGCTCGTTGTCCAGCGAGTAGGGTTCGCTGGCGGCGTCCACGCCCAGCACGAACGGGCCGGCGGGCACCAGCACCGACGTTCCGGCCAGTTCGGGCCGGCCCGCGGGCAGCGTGACGGTGTCGGGCAACAGCGGCGCGCCGGTGCGCAGGTTCAACGCCTGCAGCATGGTTTCGTCGTGCTGGTTTTCGTGGCTGACGACCATGCCGAACACGAAGTCGCCGTCATCGTCGGGGAGCGTGTCGAGGGCGTCGAGCACGGCGGATCGCACTGTGCGGCAATACGAATGCGCACGCTTCGGAGAGAGCAGCGGCAAATCGACCCGGCTGGCGCGGGAGTGTTCGAAGGCGTCGTAGAGACCCTCGACGTCCGGCGGCAACATCCCGGGCCGGTTCGGGTCACCGCCGCGCAGCAGCCACAGCTCTTCCTGCTGGCCGATGTGTGCGAGGTCCCACACCAGCGGACTCATCAACGGGTCGTATTGGCGATGCAGTTCGGCGTCGTCGAAATCGACCAACCGCAGCGTCCGCGTGCGCGCCCGCGCCAAATCGTCGGCAAGCCTGTCCCGGCATGACGATCGCAAGCGCGGCGCAGCCGGGCGCAGCGGGTCGGAATCATCAGCAGAAGTCACAGCCCCCCTTGTTGAGCGACCCTCGACACCTCAGCCGCGATGCCGTGTTCGATCACCTGGTCGGCGAAATCGTCTCCGGGGCAGCGGCCCTTTTCGACGTAGCGGACCAGTCGCTCCATCGCGTCACTGAGGTCGGCCGGCGCCTTTTCGGCGGCGACGGCCACGCAGCGGTTGGCCGCCTCGTACAGCCGCCGATCAGAGAGGCCGAGGCGGGCCGCGTTGTCCCACGCGGTGGCCACCGGTTCGACGGCCTCGGCCGCGATGTCGGCGGCGGCCGGATCGTCGAGGAGGGTGACCAGCGTGAACACCACCGCGGGCCAGAAGTCGTCCGGCATGCTGTCGAGGTAGCGGATTTCCAGCCACTGCCGCGGGCGCACCGGCGGGAACAGGGTGGTCAGGTGGTATTCCAGGTCGGCGACCGTGGGGCGGCGATCGCCGAGCAGCTGCAAGCCGTCCGCCCAATCGGCGAAGGGCACCCAATGAGTGACCGCTGCACAATCCGCGGCATCGGGGTTGTTGACCAGCATCACCGGCGCCTTAAGGGCGTAGCGCGCCCAGTCTGTCCCCGGGTCGTCGCCGCTGGCGCCGAGGATCGGCCCGCAGCGCGCCGAGTCCATCTGGCCCCACACCCACTGCCGGGTAGAGACCCAACCGGAGAACTCGCCGCCCAGCATCGGCGAGTTCGCGGCGATCGCGATCATCGTGGGCCCCAAGGCGTGCGCCAGCCGCACCCGCGCGGCCCAGCCGGCCTGCGGCCCGGCGTCCAGATTGACTTGAATCGAGGCTGTCGACGTCATCATCGCCGCACCCGCCTCCCCGGAATGGCTGGCGGCGAAGAACTGCTCCATGGCGCGGTAGCGCGCGCCGGGGTTGATCCGCTGGGGCGACCGCAGTGGGTCCGAACCCAGAAAAACCAGCCCGAGCCCGGAGTCGGCGAACGCCTTCCGCAACACGGCCTGGTCATTGTTCATCGCGGCGATGGCCGCCACGACACCGTCTTCGGGCGGGCCGGACAGTTCGACGGCGCCGCCGGGCTCGACGGTGACCGCGCTGCCGCCGGGCAGCGGGGGTAGCAGCTCGAGTATCTCGGTGATTTCCTGCCAGCGCGGCCTGCGATACGGATCGGCCGGGTCGTAGCAGTGCGCCTCCAGCTCGAGGCCGACGCGGCCCAGCGGGCCATCGGTGAGGCACCCGTCGGCGATGTACTGAGCGGCCGTCGAGGAACAAGCCACCTCCGCGTCGGCGGAGCAGGAGGTACCCAGGCGGGATGCCCTTGAGACCGGCGACGCGCTGCTGGCGGCGAGCGTCATATCACGATCCCTCCGGGTTCGCAGCTAACCGCACGATAGCCGCCACCAATTGATCTAACAGACGGCACCGACATATTCCCGGTCCCGCCTGTTCTGGCTGCACGGCTCAGATGGGTACCCAGAATCATTGGTTACTGACCCAACGCGTTCTGCATGGCCCCGGCCAGCACGTTGACCGCAGGCCCGGCGTTGCCAGATTGGCAGACCTTGGCTTGGAGCAACACATTTTCGCGCAGCCGGGTTTGATCGAAGCAACGTCGATCGGTGCCCGCTTCTTGCTTGGTCCAGTTCGCGTCGGCGCCGGTCGCCGGCCCACCGTCGAAGGACCACACCTGCGTGGTCCCGTTGTCCAGGTGCAACGCGGTGGTCTGTCCCGCGCAACCCGCCGTTCGGTCAACCACCCGATGGAAGGCCCGGCCAGCAGCGTCGTTGGTGGCGAACACCCCGACGGCCTGCTTGACGAGATGGGTCTGGTCGGTTGCTGACGTCTGTGCGGTGGCTCCGTTGAACGACGCCAGGTCGGGGTCGTTGTAGACCTCCGGCAGGCCGATGTCGGCCCAGTTGTTGCACACCGGGAGATCGACCCAGAACCCCTGGATTGGCTCGGTGAACACCGACTCCCATCCCATCGGGCCGCCGACGATATTGCCGACCGAGCCCTTGCCGAGGACCGCGTACGACACCACCCCCGGCTCCGATGGGTGGGCTTGCGCGACCGGAGTCCCGAAAGCTACCCCCAGGCCCAGAACGACACTGGCCGCCTTGGGGATCCGGGTGATCCGCATGGTTCTCGATCATGCCAGGCGCGGCGCGCGCCTCCTACTGTCCCAGGTTGGACCGGACTCCCTCCTCGACCTTCTTGCCGAGATCGGCGTCGACGTTGCGCCAGTATTCGAACACCCGTGACAGCACCGGTTCCTTGACGCCCTGGGAGACGTGCCCAATGATGTTGTGCGCCAACCGGTCTCGCGCGGCATCGTCGAGCACCTCGCGCACCATGGTGCCGGCCTGGCCCCAGTCGTCGTCCTCGGAGCGCAGCGTGTAGGCGGTGCGGACCATCTCGCCGTCGGCCATCCACCGCACCTCCGCAGCGCGCGCCGGGTCTGCCTTCGGCCCGCCGTAGGAGTTGGGCGCATACACGGGATCCGACACGTTGTGCATCCGCATCGCTCCGTCTTTGGAGTAGCTGTTCACCTGCACCTTCGGCGTGTTGACCGGGATGTGTTTGTAATTGGTGCCCAGCCGGGCCCGGTGCGCGTCGGCGTAGGAGAAGCCGCGAGCCAGCAGCATCTTGTCCGGGCTCAAACCGGTGCCGGGCACGATGTTGTTGGGTTCGAAGGCGGCCTGCTCAATCTCGGTGTGGTAGTCGGTGACGTTGCGGTCCAGCGTCATCTTGCCGACATCGATCAGGGGGTAGTCGCCGTGCGGCCACACCTTCGTCAGGTCGAACGGGTTGTACCGGTAGGTCTTGGCCTCTTCGAACGGCATGATCTGCATCTTGAGCGTCCAACTCGGGAAGTCACCGCGCTCGAGCGCCTCGTACAGGTCGCGCTGGTGGTAGTCGCCGTCCTCGCCAGCTAGCCGGTCGGCGTCCTCCTGGGTCAGGAAGTCGATGCCCTGATCGGTGATGAAGTGGTATTTCACCCAGAAGATCTCGTCGGCGGCGTTGATCCAGCTGTAGGTGTGGCTGCTGTAGCCGTTCATCTGCCGCCAGTTCTTGGGGATACCCCGATCCCCCATCAACCACGTCACCTGATGCGCCGACTCCGGCGAGAGACTCCAGAAGTCCCACTGCATGTTGTGGTCGCGCACGTTGCTTGCCTGCAGGCGCTTCTGGGAACGGATGAAGTGCTGGAACTTCAGCGGGTCGCGCATGAAGAAGATGGGCGTGTCGTTTCCGACCATGTCGAAGTTGCCCTCGGTCGTATAGAACTTCAACGCGAACCCGCGCGGGTCCCGCCAGGTGTCTGGGCTGCCCCGCTCGCCGGCGACGGTGGAGAACCTGGCCAGCATGTCGGTCTTGGTGCCGGGCTGAAACACCGCGGCCCGAGTGTATTTGCTGACGTCGTTGGTCACCTCGAAGTGGCCGAACGCGCCGCCTCCCTTGGCGTGCGGCTGGCGCTCGGGAATGCGTTCCCGGTTGAATTGGGCCATCTGCTCGATCAGGTAGTGATCCTGCAGCAGGATCGGGCCGTCAGGGCCGATGGTCAACGACTGGTCATCGCTGGGTGCAGCGATGCCGGCGTCGGTCGTGGTGAAGCGCTCCGCCATCTCGCTTCCTCCTCGCTAATTGGGCTGATTCGACTTCAAGTCGGAGGACGTGCGATGGGTACCCGGACGAGCGAATTCGAAATCAGCCTTTCAGCGCGGCTAGGGGTGCGGCGAAGGGGCGGGAGCCGGCGAGGCGGTCGTCGGCAACTGGCCGGGGCCACCCGGAGCCGCCGGGCCACCCGGTCCGCCGTAAGGCGGAGGAGGCATCATGCCCGGTCCGCCGGGGAAGCCCGGTTGCCACGGGCCATAACCAGGCGGCGGACCCCACGGAGGCGGCGGCCCACCAGGTGTGAACATGCCGTGGTGGAAGTGGTGACAGTGGTTATGCCCAAAGATCATGGCGCCGGAAAAGAATACGACCGACAAGATGAAAATGATCCCGGCGACGATCACGACCCACGCCGCGGCCACATAAAGCCGGGGCGGCTTGACCGTTCGTGGGGGCACGGGAGCCTCCGCGACGGTAGTCGGCCGGGTCGTAGGTTCGGGCGTTTCAGTCATGCCTTGAATATTGCCCAGCCGGTACCCGCAGTAACAGGCTTCGGCGAGAAACTTGCTGTGAATTGATATCCGGCGGTTAGGTGCCGGTTACCTCAATGAGGAATAGCCCGGCGGCTGACGACAGCGCCGGGCTATTCGTTGTGGGTCATTGGGCCGCCGGGGTCCTCCTATCACCCCGTGAGCACGTCGACTACTGGCAGTCGCTACGGCGTGGCCGTGTGCGACGGCAAGACCGAGGACGGGATCTGACTTGGTCCAGGGGCGCCCGGAGGCGGGCCCGCAGGTGCACCCGGCTGGATTGCCCCGGGCGAAGGGGGACCCCCAGCACCAGGACCACCGGGACCACCGAATCGGTGCGGGTGGCCCATCATCGCGTGGTGCTTGTGACCGTGGTGGCCGTGACCCGAATGCTTCCCGAGGGCATAGCCGGAGAAGAAGATGACCGAGACGATGAACACGATCCCGGCGACGATCGCGACCCAGGCCGCGAATTGAAAGACCCTAGGGGTCCGGTGTACCACCTCGGCTGGCAGCGGAGGCGGCGGCGCAGTTGCGGTTGCAGTCCGCACAGTGGGGGTTTCAGATGTTTCACTCATGAGACACATGATGCGGGCGTTAACAATAGCTGGGGCTATGCGCAACTTAAGTGCCAGCTATGAGCTGAAAACCCCTTCCTAGCTGGCAATAAGCTAATCGGCACCCCGCCCCGTCTGCTGCTGCAACTCGTCGATGAGGTCCGACGCTTGCGCTTTGGTCAAATTCTCGGGAACATCCCGCCGCGCCTCCTGTGCCAGCGTGTTTAGGTAACTGTGCTGCGGACCGGTCATCGGCTCGTCGCCAGTTACCCAATCGGCCGTATCTTTCTCAGGGTTCACGTCTTTGGTTTCCATGACCGCAGGAATATCCATCGCACGCATGTTCGAAACACGAGCTGGTTTCGAAATGCGCGATGCGGGTGACCCTGACGGCATGGACAGCAGCAATCCGCGATCAGTGCCCACGGACGCGAGGAAGCCGACCGAAGAGCAGCGCGAAACCGAGGAGCGCCTCGAGCACCGGAACGACGACCCGGACGCACCAGGCTCGCAGCAGACGCACGATGACGTTGCGGACGAGAGCACCCGCTAACGCCTAGACCTCGCGGATCTGCAGCCAAGAATGGTGTCCAACTATGGGCGCGATGCGGTGTCCCCCGATGCAGACCGCCATCGCAGGTCACTGCATCACAAAAAGTTCAGAAATCGCGATAGCCAGCTGGGGAAGAGCAACAGCCCAAACAATTGGAACGGGACGCCTGATTTCACTAGGAAGACGAAATAATTTATCTCCGCAATCAGTAAGTCCACTGAGGCACGTAGGAAGTCCACTGCTACAACGCCGAGGCCGCGCACGAACTCCTGTAACGTCCAGCCCGGTGCGCCCTGGATAAACTTCGCAGGCGCGGCCGCACTCGGAGTCAAAGACCGCACCGACGCGACGTTGGCACCCTCGGCGGCCGCATACGAGCCCGCACCCGCATTCAAGCGCTGCGCGAACTGCTCATGAAACACTGCCGCGCGCCCGGCCAACGCGTGATAGTCCTCCGCGTAGTGGGAGAACAAGTGGGCAACGCCCGCAGACACTTCATCGGCTGCTGCGGGTACTACCGCGACGGTTTTGGCCGCCGCCGCAAGGCGGGTCGCGCTGAGCGTCGAACCAATACCCGCCAAATCCGTTGCCACGGAGGTCATCACGTCTGGTGCTGCCGTCACATAAGACATATTCAGGTCCTTCACCTTGGTCGTCACCGAACCCCCGGAAAAAGCCCCACCGCCGCGCGCCCGACGCGCGCGCTTGACTTTACCCCTTGGACAATTCGCGCACTCGACACTTGTAGCGCGTTTTGACGAATCGCCAACCTGCCCAAGCGCCTGGCATCGGGCCCCATGTGGTGTCCGAACGTGGTCAGAGGCGCTGTAAACGGAGGACTGAAAAATAGCCTCTCCTCAGGGCTTAAACGGGTTGACGGCGTACTGGATCACCCGGTACGGCGCGCTCACCCGGGCCCGGGTGTCCCACTGGCTGACGAAAATTCGCAGCTCATCGAGGGTTGAACCGGGTGAGATGTAGCCGCCGTAGGGCTGCGCGAGCCGGTTGTCATAAGACGGCGGCAGGTTTTCGGCCGGGTCGGGCCACTCGTCGTGCTGCACCACCGTGGTCACCGGGGCATCGCCAAGCGATGTCGGATCGTCGGCGACCCGGACCTCCATGTTGCCGGTGTCGGCGTTGAAGTAGGACAGCACGGCCTTGCCGTCGATCTGGCGGATGGACATTTCGCCCACCTGGTCCGGCCACAGCGGCGCCGCCGGCTTGTTCCAACCGCCGCCGGGACCGGGCGCCCAGCCCTGCCATCGGGACCGGTCGGTGAACGCCTGCGGCGTGGCGCGGTACAACAGCACCGGATCCCGCCGGGTGAAGCTGTTGGCCACGATGTACACCCAGCCGCTCACCGAGTCGGGCGTGGGAATCGGGTCGTAGTAGCCGCTGATCTGCGTCTGCGTGCCGTTCAGGTACGAGGCGTCGCGCCGTGACCCCGGAACCGTCTGCCAGCCGCCGCGAGCCGCCTCGGCTGCCACCAACCGCGAGCTCTGCGGCGCGAGGTTCTTCGTGGTGGTCACCATCAGGTAGTTGCGCCGGTTGATCTCCACCACCCCGGCGGGCAGTTGCGAGGTCCCGGACGGAGCGGGGTCGGCGAGCAGCGGTTTGTTGATCCCCGTGACGCCGGTGTAGCGCACTCCGGACGGGTCGTCGACCGACGCCGTGTCGACGCGCAGCGCGATCGGCGAGTACCAGCCGCCGAACCCGACACCCTGGCCGGCGAAGCTGTCCCCGCAGACCTGCAATAGCTCGACGGGGAAACCGACGAACTCGCACAGGTCGGTTGCGCCGATGCCGTAGTCACCGGTGGCCGTTCCGGTGCCGGCCGCCGGACCGATCCGCAACACCTGCCCCGGCGCCAGCGGTTGCAGGATCGGCGCGGGAACGGGCGCCGCCGGATCGGCAAGCGCAACCGAAACACAGTGCGGCACAAGCAAATACAGGACCGATGCAACAAGTAGCGAGCGCTGCACGGTCCGGGCGGATTTCACCCGAGGGTCACAGCTGAGCGGCCAGCAGCTCGGCGATCTGGATGGTGTTCAACGCCGCCCCCTTACGCAGGTTGTCGCCTGAGACGAACAGCGCCAAACCACGCCCGTCCGGCACCCCCGGGTCGTGCCGGATACGGCCGACCAAGGATTCGTTAACGCCGGCAGCGGCCAGCGGGGTCGGCACGTCGACCAGCTTCACGCCCGGCGCACCCTTGAGCAGTTCACTGGCCCGCTCCGGTGACAGCGGCCGAGCGAACTCGGCGTTGATCGACAGCGAGTGCCCGGTGAACACCGGAACCCGCACACACGTGCCGCTGACCAGCAGGTCAGGGATGCCGAGGATCTTGCGGCTCTCAAAGCGCAGCTTCTGATCCTCGTCGGTCTCGCCGGAACCGTCATCCACCAGCGACCCGGCCAGCGGCACCACGTTGAACGCAATCGGCGCCACGTACTTGCTGGGCGCCGGGAAATCCAGCGCGCCGCCGTCGTGCACCAACTGTTCCGCATCGTCGATGACGGCCCGGGCCTGGGTGGCCAGCTCTTCCACACCGGCCAGGCCGCTGCCGGACACCGCCTGGTAGCTCGACACCACCAACCGGACCAGCTGGGCTTCGTCGTGCAGCGGCTTGAGCACCGGCATCGCTGCCATCGTGGTGCAGTTCGGGTTGGCGATAATGCCCTTCTTCAAAGACTGGGCCCGGTTGGCGACATCTCTCGCGAAGTTCACCTCGGACACCACCAACGGCACATCCGGGTCCTTGCGCCACGCCGACGAGTTGTCGATCACGATCACCCCGGCGGCGGCGAACCGCGGCGCCTGCACCTTCGACATCGCCCCGCCAGCCGAGAACAGCGCGATGTCCAGGCCGGTCGGGTCCGCGGTCTCGGCGTCTTCGACCTCGATCTCCTGACCGCGGAACGGGAGCTTGCGGCCCTGCGAGCGGGCGGAGGCGAAGAACCGTACGGAAGTCGCCGGGAAGTCGCGCTCCTCCAATAGCGTCCGCATCACCTGGCCCACCTGCCCGGTGGCACCAACTACGCCTATTGATAAATCAGCCATCTATCGACCCGTCCCCGCATACACCGTCGCCGTCTCCTCACCACCGAGTCCAAACGCTTCATGCAACGCAACGACGGCCTTGTCTAGTTCAGTGTCGCGGCACAGAACCGAGATACGGATCTCGGAAGTGGAGATCAGCTCGATGTTGACGCCCACCTCGGCCAGCGCCTCACAGAAGGTCGCGGTGACCCCGGGATGGCTGCGCATGCCCGCCCCGATCAGCGACACCTTGCCGATGTGGTCGTCGTAGAGCAGCTGGGTGAACCCGATCTCATCCTGCAACGAGTCCAGCTTGGCCACCGCGTTCGGCCCGCTGTCGCGCGAGCAGGTGAAGGTGATGTCGGTCTTGCCGTCCTCGACCTTGGACACGTTCTGCAGCACCATGTCGATGTTCACGTCGGCGTCGGCAATGGCGCGGAAGACCTTGGCCGCATAGCCGGGAATGTCGGGGATCCCGACGACGGTCACCTTGGCCTCGCTGCGGTCGTGCGCAACTCCGGTCAGAAGGGGGCTCTCCATGGTTATGTCCTTGATAGATCCGACGACGACAGTGCCCAATTTGTCCGAATAGGACGACCGGACGTGCACGGGAAGGTTGTAACGCCGCGCGTATTCGACGCAGCGCAGCATCAATACCTTGGCGCCGCAGGCGGCCATCTCGAGCATCTCCTCGAAAGTGACCGTCTCCAGCTTGCGCGCGTTGGGCACGATCCGCGGGTCCGCGCTGAAGATGCCGTCCACGTCGGTGTAGATCTCGCAGACATCGGCGCCCAGCGCCGCGGCCAGGGCGACAGCGGTGGTGTCCGAGCCGCCGCGGCCCAGCGTAGTGACGTCGCGGGTGTCCTGGCTGACGCCCTGGAATCCGGCCACCAGAACGACCCGACCTTCCTCGAGCGCGGCCTGCACCCGTCCCGGCGTCACGTCGATAATTTTCGCGTTGCCGTGCGTGCCGGTGGTGATAACGCCGGCTTGCGATCCGGTGAAGGAGCGGGCCTGCGCGCCCAGCGATTCGATGGCCATGGCCACGAGCGCGTTGGAGATGCGCTCGCCGGCGGTCAACAGCATGTCGAGCTCGCGCGGCGGCGGAACCGGGCACACCTGCTGAGCCAGGTCCAGCAGGTCGTCGGTGGTGTCGCCCATCGCAGAGACCACCACGACGACGTCGTTGCCCTGCTTTTTGGTCTCGACGATGCGTTCGGCAACGCGGCGGATGCGGTCCGCGTCGGATACCGAGGATCCACCGTATTTCTGGACGACGAGCGCCACTGTTGCTCTTTCGGGTGCGGAGGGTTTCAGGTCGTCAACAGAATACGTGTGACGGTCACCCCTACGTCGACGAGCCAGCCGGTGCGCACGTGCATCCTGTCCAGTCGAAGTTCGACCAGCACCCCGCGACGGTCTTGCTCGTCGGTGACGACCACCTGGCAACGCTGTCGCCCAGCACGAGCGGACTGATGATCGATGCGCGCCGAGGCCCGCGCGGCGGGACGGTGGTCACCGTCGCCGGTCTCGTGACCGGAGATGCTCGCATTCGGACACCGCCCAAGGGTGCACGCGCGCAGTGCAGCTGCACACGCGTAGCGCACTGCTCGATTCCCTTTGCAGGAATGCCGATTCAGCTGCCACGGGCCTGCCGAATCACTATCCCCAGTCCCTCCCGGTCCGTGACATCGAGCTTGATGCAGGCCCGGTAGATGTGGCCTTCGACGGTGCGGGGCGAAACGACGAGCCTATCGGCGATGTCGCGGTTGCTAAGCCCCTGGGCGACGAAGTTAGCGATCTCACGTTCGCGTGGGCTCAACGGCAACGGCTGCGACTCGATCTCCAGGGCGGGCGTGTGTACGCCGCCGCAGGCCGCGGCGAGCCGGTCAGCGGTGGCGGCGGCCTCCATGGCATGGCGGCGGTCGTCGGCTGCCCGGAATAGCACGGCGGCTTGGGCGGCCGCATCGGCGGCGGACAGTAGCACGCCGACGGCCTCGAATTGTCCGGCGGCGTCAAGCACTTTCGCTGCGTCGGACGCGAGCAGCGCCTCCGCGTATGTGACGTGGACCGCGGCAAGCCGCCCGCCAATGCTCGCGGCGACATCGACGAGGCGGTGCAGCGAGGAGAGGTCGCCGAAGCGAGCCGCGTCGTGCAGTGCGAACATTTCCACGGCCCGCTGACCGGATGCTTTGGCCAGGTCGGCGGCCTCCAGCGCGCATGAGATCGCGCCGCTGACGTGGCCCTGCGCGGCGGCGAGCCACGCCTCGACGAGACGGAATTGCGGCTCGAACACCGCCACGTGGCGGTCCACCCTGCTGCGCAGTTCAGCCACCGTCTTTGCCCCGGAGTCGACGTGCCCCAGCACGCAATGGGATTGCGCCAGCAACATCCCCGCCGGGAAGCTCCACGACGCCGCGGACTCTGCGGCCAACGCCGCAACGGTTTCTTCCATGCGTGGCGCCGCGACCGTGAACCGGCCCCGGGCCACTTCCACGGTGCCGACCAGGACGTTGGCCATGCCCCACGCCAGATACTGGCCGGGCGAGGAGACCTGCACGATGTCACCCGATCGGGCCTCGGCCGTATCGAAGTCGCCGACCAGCGTCAACGCGCGAATCTGGCCGTACGCGGCGAGATACCGCAACAGCCCATCGACCTTGTGCTCGATCTCACGTCCGCGCGTGACGATGGCCGCCGCGTCGCCAGCGCGCCCCGTCAACGCCGCCGCGAGCGCTCCGCCGAAGACGGCCCATTCGATGGCGGGCGGCGATGCCGCCGGGTCGTCCAGCACCCGCTTCGACGCCGCGGCGGCCTCGTCGAGCCGGTTTGCGAACGCCTGCGTCGCCGACGCGACCCCCTCGATGACCAGCCGCAGCGCGGGGTGGCTGACCCGACGTTGCAGCAGCTGGAGCACCTCGTCGGCACCCGCGGCGTCGCCCATCGACCACTGCAGGTTGGCAATCCGTGCGATGCCCCACCGCACCAGATCCAGTTCGCTCATGCCATCCGGGTCGAATGCGCCGAGGATCTGTTCGGCTTCGGTTGCCTTGCCTTGCCACAGCAGAGACCGGGCCAAAAGCTCGCTGGTGATCAGCCCGCCGTCACGGTTCACCGCGGCGCGCGCCAAGCGTTCACCGAGGGTGACGTTGGTCAGCGCGATGGCGTCCTGCGCGGCGGTCGCGAAAAGCTCGGTATCGGCGGTCACGTCGCTGTCGAGCGCCAATTCGGCGAGCCGGATGCGTTGGGCCGGTCCATGGATCGGCTGCTTCTGCATCGCATGGAACAGTTCGCCCTTGAGCCGGCGGGTGGCGGCCCGGCCCAGGCCGCGACGGATCACCTCCCCGTAGAGCGGGTGGGTAAACCGCACATCCAGGCTCGATGGTTCCTCGACGACAACTATCAGTCCGCGCTGTTCGACGCGCTCCACGGTCTCGACGCCGACCAGCCCCGACAAGGCGTCCAAGGCCAGCGGTTCGGCAAAGGCCAGCAGCCGCAAGGCGTGCGCTTCATCTTCGGGCAGCTGTTCGATGCGGGCGTCCAGCAACGATGCGAGCTCGGAGGTGACGACGGTTCGACCACGCAGCTGCCAGACACCGCGCACCTGCCGCAGGGTGCCTGCCTCCAGCGCGCCCTCGACCAGGTGCCGGATGTATAGGGCGTTGCCGCCGGAGGCCGTCCACATCAGGTCCGCCGACAGTCCCTCCAACCGGCCGCCGAGCGCTTCTTCGACCAAGCCAAGGCATTGCGCCTTGCTGAACGGCGTCAACCGCAGCCGCTTGAGGTAACCGTCCTTCCATAGCGATGTGATCGCGTCGGGCACGGACTCGCCGGTTCGCACGGCCGCCACGATCCGCACCGACCCGTCCAGCGCCAACTGATGCACCAGGGTGGCCGACAGGTGATCCAGCAGGTGGGCATCATCGACACCGATGATCGAATGCTCGGCGCTGCAGATCGTTTCCCGCGCGGCGGCCAGCCCGGCGATCGGGTCGCGTGACGCCGCCGGGCCGACCAGGTGGGCGAAGACGCCCAGTGGGATCGAGCGGGCCGACTCAGTTCCGGCCACCCAGTGCACTGGCGCCGCCAGCGAGTGGGTGACCGATCGGGCCAGCGTCGTCTTACCGACGCCGGCTTCCCCGAACAGCACTATCCCGGAGATGTCCTGTTGCCCGGCCAGAGCCGACCGAATGGCGCTGAATTCGACCTCACGGCGCACGATCGGCCAGGACTTGGTGCCCACGACCAGCGACTTTACTGGCAATCCGGGCGAAATATCTTGATTCCCAATGTTTGTCGCATTCGAGCACGTCATTCGGTGCAGGTCTATGACGACGAAACCAGCTGGATCGCCCAGAAGTCGTTGGCAAGATGCGCCCCGTTGATGGGTGAGCTATCCACGCTGGCCTTCGACCCGGTCATGTACTGATAGGGCATGTAGAAGTAGCCGTGGTCGCCCCACGAGGCCCCCCACGAGTTGCGAACGATCACCTGGTTCTTGGAATCTGAGTAGCCGACGGCGACGACCGCGTGGCCGCCGACCGTGGCCTCACCTGGTTCGGGCATCGGCAACACGCCCGATTGAGCGACGGCCGGCGATTCGAAGCTCTGGTAGACGGTGAACCCGAACACGACCGATAGATTTGAGGCGATCGCGTCCTTCAGGTCGCCCAGTGTCTGGATCGCCTCGTACTGCACCGCCTTGTCCGTCTCCGCCGCGACGTAGCAACGCTTCGGCGGCTTCACCGAGAACATCCCGATGTCATACGGCCACAGCGTTTCCGGGCACACGCCGTCGGAATTGACCACCTTGATGCCGTCCCTGATGACGGCACCCGAGTCACTGGACACGGTGCCTTCCAGCGCGCGTTCGTTGTAGTAGACGAACAACCGCGACGGGCTGAAGTCGGATAAGCCCTGCCGCTCCCGTTCGTACTCCATTGCGGCGGCGATGGCATTTCCGGTGCACGACCCGAGTTGACCCTGGTCGTAGACCGGCGGCATCGACGGACGCAGGTCGTACTCGCTGGGTAGCGGACCCGTAAGTTTGGCCGCATATAGCCTGTCTCGGGCATCCGGCAGCTGCGGTCGCCAGCCGTAGCCACGGACATGGCTCCAGTCGGGTGCCAGCCCATTGCCTTTGACGCGTGTGGGCTCTTGAAGAACGGTCATTGGAACCTCCGATGTCTGTGGTGGGTCGACCGTACGAGTCCAGCCGCGGGTTGGCATGCGTAGTGCGTTACCTATTTCTCTTTGAGCAGCGAGCTTCCCTATAAGTAGTGGCGCGGAAACGGGTCGCAGCTTCGATTCGCTTGGTCGTCGTGCAGCATCGCACCGCTGGACGAATACTTCACCGCCGCAGCTATTCCGGGCGGCGATAGCCGTCTCGATCTCGAAGAGGCCCCGTTCGTGGCCGTGCGTTCACCGGGCCAGTGGGCTGTAGAAGACCAGACCGTTGCCCTTGTTGTCATACACCACGGCACGCCGCTCGTGCGCGTCGTCGTACGGGCCCTTCACGATGCCACCGCCGCTGGCCTCGACGGCCTTGGCAGCGCCGTCGACATCAGCAGTCTTGATGCCGACGACGACCTGCCCGGATATGGGATGATCCACCGCCGTCGCTAACGCAAGAGTGACGGCCCCACCGTCGAGGGCTGCAAAGTGCGCCCCGTCGCGGAACTTCAGCGGCATCCCCAGGGTTTCGCTGTAGAACCGGATCGATTCGTCCAGGTCGTCCGTCGACAAGACGATCATTCGTACTTCGTGCTCGCTCACTGGCGCCTCCTTTGGGCGAAATCGCTTCCAGATTAGGCCGGGACCGAGAGCCGCGGTAAAGTTCACGACGTGCAGCGGGTGCTCCTCCTCGGACGCCGCGACGGGGTCTGATCCAGACCGGCTTCCCGTCGCGGGGGTTCGCGATGCGCCGGTCTGAAGTCCCCTTCTGACATCCCCGGAGCAATTATCGTGAACAACTTTCCTGAATCCGCAAGCCCCGACGCTTATACCGAGTCTTTCAAGGCGCGCACGATCAACAAACCCGCCGGCCCGCCCGGGCCCGGCCAGCCCAGCTGGAATCCCCAGCGCGGCACGTCGATGCCCGTCGGCCGCTACCGACCGTTCGCTGAGGAAGTGGAGCCCATCGGGCTGCCCGATCGCAGCTGGCCCGACCGTGTCATCGACAAGGCTCCCCTGTGGTGCGCGGTCGACCTGCGTGACGGCAACCAGGCGCTGATCGACCCGATGAGCCCGGCCCGCAAGCGCCGCATGTTCGAGCTGCTGGTCCGCATGGGCTACAAGGAGATCGAGGTCGGGTTCCCGTCAGCCAGCCAGACCGACTTCGACTTCGTCCGCGACATCATCACCGACGGCGCTATTCCCGACGACGTGACCATCCAGGTGCTGACCCAGTGCCGCCCGGAACTGATCGAGCGCACGTTCGAGGCATGCCGCGGCGCGTCGCAGGCCATCGTGCACTTCTACAACTCGACGTCAATCCTGCAGCGCCGCGTCGTTTTTCGCGCCGACCGGGCCGCGGTGCAGGCCATCGCGACCGACGGCGCGCGCAAGTGTGTCGAGGAGGCCGCCAAGTATCCGGGAACGCAGTGGCGGTTCGAGTATTCGCCGGAGTCCTACACCGGGACCGAGCTGGAGTACGCCAAGCAGGTGTGCGACGCGGTCGGCGAGATCATCGCCCCGACGCCGAACAACCCGATCATCTTCAACCTGCCCGCCACCGTGGAGATGGCCACGCCCAATGTCTATGCCGACTCGATCGAGTGGATGAGCCGCAACCTGGCCAACCGGGAGTCGGTGATTCTGAGCCTGCATCCACACAATGACCGTGGAACCGCCGTCGCCGCAGCCGAATTGGGCTATCAGGCGGGCGCCGACCGGATCGAGGGCTGCCTATTCGGCAACGGCGAGCGCACCGGCAACGTGTGCCTGGTGACGCTGGGGCTGAATCTGTTCTCCCGCGGGGTGGATCCCCAAATCGACTTCTCCAACATCGATGAGATCCGGCGCACGGTCGAGTACTGCAATCAGCTGCCCGTGCACGAACGTCACCCCTACGGCGGCGACCTGGTCTACACCGCGTTCTCCGGCAGCCACCAGGACGCCATCAACAAGGGCCTGGACCAGATGAAGGTTGACGCGGACGCCGCGGACTCCGACGTCGAGGACATGCTCTGGCAGGTGCCGTACCTGCCGATCGACCCCAAGGACGTCGGGCGCACCTACGAGGCGGTGATCCGGGTCAACTCGCAGTCCGGCAAGGGCGGGGTGGCCTACATCATGAAGGCCGACCACGGCCTGGCCCTGCCGCGGCGGCTGCAGATCGAATTCTCCCAGGTGATCCAGAAGATCGCCGACGGGGAAGGCGGTGAAGTCTCGCCCAAGGAGATGTGGGGGGCGTTCTCGGAGGAGTACCTGGCTCCGGTACTGCCGTTGGAGCGCATAAGGCAGCGGGTCGACGCCTCTGAGGAGGACAGCGGCACCACCAGCATCACCGCGACGGTCAAGATCAACGGCGAGGAGACCGAGATCCACGGCGCCGGCAACGGCCCGCTCGCCGCTTTCGTCGACGCGCTGGAAACCGTCGGATTCGAGGTAGCCGTACTGGACTACTCGGAGCACGCGATGAGCGCCGGCGACGACGCCCAGGCCGCCGCGTATGTGGAGGCGTCGGTCTACGGCCGGACGGTGTGGGGTGTGGGTATCGCGCCGTCGATCACCAGCGCGTCGCTGCGCGCCGTGGTGTCGGCTGTCAACCGTGCGTCGCGCGGCTGACAGCTGGTCTCCAGGCCCGATCAAAATAGGACGAGCTGATCCTCTTCGGCGGTCGCCTCGAACTCCTCCATGCTGGTGCCACCAGCCACGGTGCCGACCGAGTCCATGAACTGCGCGTCGGAAACCACCGGCACGCCCAGCTGCAAGGCGTGGTAACCCTTGCCCTGCCCGGGATCCGTGTCGTTGCAGATCACCAGCGACGTCTCTTGGTCGACGGTGTCGGTATACGCGAGCCCGACGTGCAGCATCCGCTCTACGAGCTCCTCGTGAGTGCGTGCCACCTCGGCGGCGAGCGCCACCCGCATCCCCTGGACGAGCGGGCGGCCCCAGACATACCGGCCCGGGTTGAGGTACGGGCAGGGCATCCGGGACGCCAGCGCCTTCAGCGGCCGAAGCTCGTCATGAGTCACCCGGCCGTTCGGCCAGCGGCGCCGCGTCACCGGATGGATGGGCAGCCAAACGTCGCGTTCCCGCGCCCGCTGGAGCGCCGACGCCAGCACACCGGTCAGCACCAGCGCGTCGTCGAAGGCGTCGTGCGGCCGCTGCTGGGTGACGCCCCAGTGCGCCGCGAGCGTCTCGAGCCGCAGGTTCTCGGTGCCGAGGTCCAGCCGCCGGGCCAGCTCGACGGTGCACATGACCGAGTCGACCGGAAGTTCGGCCCCCGCGACCTCGGCCTCGGCGGCCAGGAACGCGTAGTCGAAGGCGACGTTGTGCGCGACAAGCGTGCGGCCGCGCAGCACCTCGACAACGCCGGCGACGATGTCCGCGAATTGCGGCTGGTCTTCGAGCATGGCGGCCGTCAGGCCGTGCACGTGGGTGGGCCCCGGGTCCACGCCGGGGTTGAGCAGGCTGACTACGGATTGCTCCACCCGGCCGGCGGCGTCGAGGCCTAGCGCGGCGATGCTGATGATTCGGGCCTGACCTGGCCGAAAGCCCGAGGTTTCGACATCGACGACGGCCCATCCGCCGTCCGGCTCGCTGGCCGGGCGACCCCAGGAGACGGCGTTCATAAGCTGAGGATGGCACGCCAGACCGACATCACCTGGTCGCTTGCGCATCGTGTCGGCCCTTAACTCGATGACGAGGGGCGACCCGCTGCGCCCCGCGCAAAGCGCCGCGCTTGCGATCGCCCTTAACTCGACGAGGGCGACCCGCTGCGCCCGGCGCAAAGCGCCGCGCTTGCGATCGCCCTTAACTCGACGAGGGCGACCCGCTGCGCCCGGCGCAAAGCGCCGCGCTTGCGATCGCCCTTAAACTGCCCGGGTGGTTACCACCCGTGCACGTCTGGCCCTCGCCGCTGGGGCGAGCGCGCGCTGGGCGTCGCGGGTCACCGGCCGCGGGGCCGGGGCCATGATCGGCGGCCTGGTAGCGATGACGCTGGACCGCTCGATTCTGCGTCAGCTGGGGGCCGGCCGGCGCACCGTCGTCATCACCGGAACCAACGGCAAGTCCACCACCACCCGGATGACAGCGGCCGCGCTGAGCACCCTCGGCCAGGTGGCAACCAACGCCGAGGGCGCCAACATGGACGCCGGCCTGGTGGCCGCGCTGGCCGCGCACCGCGAGGCGGGACTGGCGGCGCTGGAAGTCGACGAGATGCATGTGCCGCACGTCCTGGACGCGGTCGGCGCCGCCGTCCTCGTTCTGCTCAACCTGTCGCGCGACCAGCTGGACCGGGTCGGCGAGATCAACGTCATCGAACGCGCGCTGCGGACCGGCCTGGCCGGACACCCCCAGACGGTGGTGGTCGCCAACTGCGACGACGTGCTGATGACCTCCGCCGCCTATGACAGCCCGAACGTGGTGTGGGTAGCCGCCGGCGGCGCGTGGGCGAACGACTCGGTCAGCTGCCCACGCAGCGGGGAGGTGATCGTCCGCGAGAAGGGTCACTGGTACTCCACCGGCGCCAACTTCAAGCGACCCAGTCCGCACTGGTGGTTCGATGACGACACCCTCTACGGACCCGACGGGCTGGCCCTGCCGATGCGGCTGGCGTTGCCCGGCTCGGTGAACCGCGGCAATGCCGCCCAGGCCGTGGCCGCCGCGGTCGCGCTGGGCGCTGACCCGGCCGCCGCCGTTGCCGCGGTGTCCGGCGTCGACGAGGTCGCCGGGCGATACCGGACCGTGCGTGTCGGCCAGCACGACGCGCGCATCCTGCTGGCCAAGAATCCGGCCGGCTGGCAAGAAGCGCTGTCGATGGTGGACAAGCACGCGGCCGGGGTGGTCATCTCGGTCAACGGGCAGGTGCCCGACGGCGAAGACCTGTCCTGGCTGTGGGATGTGCGCTTCGAGCACTTCGAGGACACTGCTGTGGTTGCCGCCGGCGAACGCGGCACCGACCTCGCGGTGCGCCTCGGGTACGCCGGCGTCGGGCACACCCTGGTGCACGACACCGTCGCGGCCATCGCGTCCTGCCCACCCGGGCGGGTGGAGGTGGTCGCCAACTACACCGCGTTCCTGCAGCTGCAGCGCAGATTGGCGCGCCATGGCTGAGTCCACCGTGCGCATCGGGCTGGTGCTGCCCGACGTGATGGGCACCTACGGCGACGGCGGCAACGCGGTGGTGCTGCGCCAGCGGCTGCTGCTGCGGGGCATCGCCGCGGAAATTGTCGACATCACGCTTGCCGATCCGGTTCCGGAGTCGCTGGACCTGTACACGCTTGGCGGCGCGGAGGACTACGCGCAGCGGTTGGCCACCAGGCATCTGATCAAGCATCCGGGCCTGCAGCGAGCGGCGGAGCACGGCGCGCCCGTGCTGGCGATCTGTGCGGCCGTTCAGGTGCTGGGGCATTGGTACCAGACGTCGGCCGGTGAGCGCGTCGACGGCGTGGCAATGCTGGATGCGACCACATCACCGCAGGACGCGCGCACCATCGGCGAGCTGGTCAGCAAGCCGTTGCTGCCCGGGTTGACCCAACGCCTCACCGGTTTCGAGAATCACCGTGGCGGTACTGTGCTCGGTCCCGCGGCGACGCCGCTGGGCGCCGTGGTGAAAGGCGCGGGCAACCGCCGCGGTGACGGTGTTGACGGAGCGGTTCAGGGCAGCGTCTTCGCGACTTATATGCACGGGCCGTGTCTGGCCCGCAACCCAGAGCTCGCCGACTTCCTGCTCAGCAAGGTGGTGGGTGAGCTGGCGCCGCTGCAGCTGCCCGAGGTGGAGCTGCTGCGCCGCGAGCGACTCGCGGCGCGCTGAGTGCGCCTCAAGGATCCTCTGAGAATTCGTAGAGGGCCAACACTGAGTCTTTTCTCAATACCCCCGCGCACCGCATCCTGGCAGAGAGAATGGACCCGATGGCGAACAAGGTTCCCACGTCAAACACCAAGGTCACCGCAGCTGCGCTTGCGTTCGCCCTGAGCATCGCCGGTGTCGGATTCGCCGCCGCGGCCCACGCCGCGCCCGCCCCGCATAGCAGCGTCGACGGAATGCACGGCGACCCGGGTGCCGCCGCGGCGTTTTGGCGCTACTAGCAACAGGATTACGACTGCGGCGACTTGGCGGTGGCCGATGTGGTCGGCGAGATCACCGGCCACCAGCCCAGCGAGGACGAGGTCACCGCCGCGGCCGAAAACATCCCGAGCGTGAACCACTCCGGACCGATCTACAATCCGACCAACAGGACCAGCAACAGCGACCTGTCAGTGTTGTTGGCGCACTACGGGATTCAGGCCTCCGTGGTCCACACCAACACCGACTCGCTCATCGGGGATCTGGATCAAGGTCGCAAAGTGATCGTCGGACTCAACGACAAAATCATCTGGAACAAGCCCGGTGACCCCGTCGAAAACCACTTCGTCGTTGCCACCAGCATCGACACCCGGGCCGGGATGGTGCATCTCAACGACACCGGATCCGCACGCGGCCGCGACGAGCAGGTGTCTATGGCCAACTTCGAACAGGCATGGGGTACCAGCAACAACTTCGCCGTAGTGACGAAGTAGCGGTCACACCATCGCGCGGCGGCCGGTGAGTGCGCGGCCCAGCGTCAGCTCGTCGGCGAACTCCAGGTCCCCACCCATCGGCAAACCGGACGCAATCCGCGTAACAGTCAGGCCAGGGATGTCGCGCAGCATCCGGACCAAGTAGGTGGCGGTCGCCTCGCCCTCGGTGTTGGGGTCGGTGGCGATGATCACCTCGGTGATGTCGACATCGTCGACGCGCTCGCCGATGCGGCTCAGCAGCTCGCGGATGCGCAGTTGATCGGGACCGACCCCAGACAGCGGATCAAGCGCACCACCCAGTACGTGATAGCGGCCGCGGAATTCGCGGGTGCGCTCAACGGCCTGGATATCCTTCGGCTCCTCGACGACGCATACCTGCGAGCCGTCGCGGCGGGGATCGGCACAGATCCGGCAGCGTTCCTCGTCGGAGACGTTGCCGCACACCGCACAGAATCGCACGCCGTCGCGGACCTTCGTCAGCACGGCGGTCAGCCGGTCAATATCCGGCGGCTCGACCGACAGCAGGTGGAAGGCAATACGCTGCGCGCTTTTGGGTCCGATACCGGGCAGCTTGCCAAGCTCGTCGATCAGATCCTGGACAGGTCCCTCAAACATGTCAGTAGAAGTCAGAACCCCGGCATCGGGGGCGGGGCCTGCGGCGGTGGCGCCAGCGCGCCGGTCAGCGCCCCCAGCTGTTCCTGCGCCATCTTGGTGACCTGTCGGGAGGCATCGGCCATCGCGCCGACGATCAGGTCTTGCAAGGTCTCGACGTCGTCGGGGTTGGCGACCTTGGGGTCGATCGTCACGCCGACCACCTCGCCGCTGCCTTTGACGACGACCTTGACCAGGCCGCCACCGGCTTGACCGTGCACCTCTGCATTCGCGAGTTGCTGCTGAGTTTCCAGTAGCTTTTGCTGCATCTGCTGCGCTTGGGCGAGCAGCTGCGACATATCGCCTCCGGGTTGCATGACAGTCCCCTCGCGTTTTGATACCGAGTTCATCTCGCCTGTGGATATCGGGCGATTCGAGACACCCAGCGTAGACCGCGTAACGTTACCTTGGCGCTGTGAGCTTACGAGTCAGCCTTCGTGTCGGGGTGAGTGTCGGGATCAGAATGGTCGTTGGCGTGCTCGTCGCGGCTACGACAGCAACCATGCCAGCCGCGACCGCAGTCCCCTCCAACATCGCCGGCATGGTCGTGTTCATCGACCCCGGCCACAACGGAGCCAACGACGCATCCATCAGCCGTCAGGTGCCCACCGGTCGTGGCGGCACCAAAGACTGCCAGGCCAGCGGAACGTCGACCAACGGCGGGTATCAAGAGCACACGTTCACCTGGGACACCGCCCTGCGTGTCCGCGCCGCGCTGAACGCACTCGGGGTACGGACCGCCATGTCACGCGGCAACGACAACGCGCTGGGACCATGCGTAGACGAGCGCGCCAACATGGCCAACGCGTTGCGCCCCAACGCGATCCTGAGTATCCACGGCGACGGTGGCCCCGCAACCGGGCGAGGATTCCACGTCAACTACTCGGCCCCGCCACTCAACGCGGCGCAGGCGGGGCCGTCAGTCCAGTACGCCCGGATCATGCGTGACCAGATGCAGGCGTCGGGCATTCCGCCGGCGAACTACATCGGCCAGGACGGCCTGTACGGCCGCGCGGACCTGGCCGGCCTGAACCTGGCGCAGTATCCGTCGGTTCTGGTCGAGTGCGGCAACATGAAGAATCCCGTGGATTCGGCTCTGATGGAGTCCGCCGACGGCAGGCAGAAATACGCCGACGCGCTGGTTCGCGGCGTCGCGGGATTTCTGGCCGGCCAGGGCCAGGCCCGCTAGTTTCTGCTCAGTGGCGAGCAGACCAAAAGTCCCCCATTTCAGTGCGGAAATGGGGGAACTTTGGCTGCGGGCACCTCCCGCTTGCGAGGGACTGCTCGGCGAGCTAGCTCTCCAGTTCGTTCTTGAGGTTGGCCAACACCTCGGCCTGGATCTTCTTCAGCCCCAACGGAGCAAAGGTCTTTTCGAAGAAGCCGCCGATGCCGCCCGCACCCGTCCACGAGGTCTTGACGGTGACGCTGGATCCGGGGCCGGCCGGGGCCACCGTCCAATTAGTCACCATGGACGAGTTGGCGTCCTTCTCGATCACGGTGTGGCCGGCGACATCGACGTCGACCTGCACGTCACGCACACGTGATTTGGTCGCCTGCAGCTTCCACTTGGCAACCGTGCCCGCACCCTGTCCACCTTGCAGCACTTCGTATTCGCTGTATTGCGGCGACAAAATTTTCGGCCGGACCGTCTGGTAATCGGCCACCCCGGCGAGGGTGGCCGCGGGCTCGACGTTGATCAATATCGTGCTGGCCGCGCTGACCTGTCCCATCAGGCGCTACTCCTCCGTCGTTGATGTGCCCTTGCGTAGATGCAGGGGGCGTTATCCCGGACTAGGGTATATGTGGTGCCTGTCCAAGCTTCTGCACTGGCCATACACACGGCGGGCGTCGAGCGGTTATCGGCGAGCTATCGGTCCATCCCCGCTACGGCGACCGTCCGACTCGCCAAGCCCACCTCAAATCTGTTCCGCGCCCGAACTAAACGCGACGCGCCCGGCCTGGACACCTCGGGGTTGACGAATGTCATCAGCGTCGATCCCGAAACCCGCACCGCCGACGTGGCCGGCATGTGCACCTACGCAAATCTGGTGGCCGCCACTCTGCCGTATGGCCTTTCGCCGCTGGTGGTTCCGCAGCTAAAGACCATCACCCTCGGCGGTGCGGTCACCGGCTTGGGGATCGAGTCGGCGTCGTTTCGCAACGGACTGCCGCACGAATCGGTGCTGGAGCTGGACATCCTCACCGGCGCCGGGGAATTGGTCACCGCGTCTGCCGACCAGCACGCCGAGCTCTTTCGCGCGTTTCCCAATTCGTATGGAACGCTAGGGTATTCAACCAGGCTGCGGATCGCGCTCGAGCCGGTCGCACCGTTTGTCGCGTTGCGGCACATCCGATTCCACTCGTTGCAAGAGCTGATCGCGGCGATGGAACGCGTCGTCGACACCGGCGGACGCGACGGCGTCCCGGTGCACTATCTCGACGGTGTGGTGTTCAGCGCCGGAGAGAGCTACTTGTGCGTCGGCACGCGGACCACGACCCCGGGGCCGGTCAGCGACTACACAGGGCAACGCGTCTACTACCGGTCGATCCAGCACGATGACGCCGTCAAGGAAGACCGGCTGACGATCCATGACTATCTCTGGCGTTGGGACACCGACTGGTTCTGGTGCTCACGCGCATTCGGTGCACAGAACCCCCGGCTGCGGCGCTGGTGGCCGCGGCGCTACCGGCGCAGCAGCGTCTACTCGAAGCTCATAGCCGCAGACCATCGCCTCGGCATCGCCGATCGGATCGAGAAGCGGCAGGGCCGGCCGCCGCGTGAGCGAGTCGTGCAGGACGTCGAGCTGCCAGTCGAACGAGCCGGCGAGTTTCTGCAGTGGTTCTTGGGCAACGTGCCGATCGAGCCAATCTGGTTGTGCCCGTTGCGACTTCGCGACCGCGAGGGGTGGCCGCTGTATCCGATGCGGCCGGACCGCACGTACGTCAACATCGGGTTCTGGTCCTCAGTGCCCGCTGGCATTAGCGGCGAGGCCGAGGCGGCGACCAATCGGCGCATCGAGGCCAAGGTGAGTGCGCTCGACGGACACAAATCGCTGTACTCGGACTCCTTCTACACCCGCGACGAGTTTGATGAGCTCTACGGCGGGGAGACCTACAACACGGTGAAGAAAACCTACGACCCCGATTCACGTCTTCTGGATCTTTACGCAAAGGCGGTGCACCGGCGATGACGGCAATCAGAGAGTCCGCGCGCGCATCACACAAACTGAGCATGGCCGAAGTCTTGGCGATCTTCACCGCGACCGGTCGGCAGCCACTGAAGTTCACCGCCTACGACGGCAGCAGCGCCGGCGACGACGATGCCGAACTGGGGCTGGATCTTCGGACGCCGCGCGGCGCCACCTACCTGGCCACCGCCCCCGGCGAACTCGGCATCGCCCGCGCGTACGTGTCCGGTGACCTGCAGGCCTACGGCGTACATCCCGGCGATCCCTACGAGCTGCTGAAGACGCTGACCGACAGGGTCAAATTCCGACGGCCGTCGATGTTGGTGCTGGCCAATGTCGTGCGGTCGATCGGCCTCGAACATTTGTTGCCGGTCGCGCCGCCCCCGCAGGAAACCCCACCCCGGTGGCGCCGGGTCGCCGCCGGCTATCTGCACAGCAAGACCCGCGACGCCGAGGCCATCCACCACCACTACGACGTCTCCAACGCGTTCTACGAATGGGTACTCGGACCCTCGATGACTTACACCTGCGCGGTCTATCCCGACGCCGACACGACGCTGGAAGACGCGCAGGAGAACAAGTACCGGCTGATTTTCGACAAGCTGCGGCTAGGGCGGGGCGACCGCCTGCTCGACGTCGGCTGCGGCTGGGGTGGCATGGTGCGCTACGCCGCGCGGCGCGGTGTGCAGGTCATCGGTGTCACGTTGTCGGCCGAGCAGGCCAAGTGGGCGCAGAATGCGATCGCGAACGAGGGGCTCGCGGGGCTGGCGCAGGTGCGGCACTGCGACTATCGCGACGTGCGCGAGGCAGGATTCGACGCGGTGTCTTCGATCGGGCTGACCGAGCACATCGGCGTCCGGAATTACCCCGCCTACTTCGGCTTTCTCGCCTCGAAACTGCGCACCGGCGGTCTGCTGCTCAATCACTGCATCACCCGCCACGACAACAAGTCGACTTCCTTTGCCGGCGGATTCACCGACCGCTACGTCTTTCCCGACGGCGAGCTGACCGGCTCGGGACGCATCGTCACCGAAATCCAAGAAGCCGGCTTAGAGGTCCTGCACGAGGAGAACATCCGCCATCACTACGCGATGACGCTGCGCGACTGGTGCCACAACCTCGTTGAGCATTGGGACGAGGCGACCAGCGAGGTCGGTCTGCCGATCGCCAAGGTGTGGGGCTTGTATATGGCGGCATCACGAGTGGCGTTCGAACGCAACAACCTTCAGCTGCATCAGGTGTTAGCCGCCAAGGTCGACGTGTGGGGCGCCGACAGCCTGCCACTGCGGCCCTGGTGGACCGCCTAGCCTGATTGCCCGGTTCCTCACTCGCACCATCCCGGTGCTCGCCGTCACCGGGCTAGCCTGATTGCCCGTCTATCCGACGCGCACCCAACTCGTTCTGTAGCAGTTCCAGTGCGACCTCTTCCGGGTCGCGGCGCGGCGCGTCTGGATCGCGGCCCGCTTCGGCCAGCATGTGTTCCTCGTCTTCGTCCTGCTGATCCGACTCGACGGCGGCGGGGACGTCCGCCGGCGCTGGCGCCGCCTCGGGGAGCGGCGGGTGGGATCCCCGGCTCGCTGGTGCCGGCTCCGAAATGGGAGCGGCAGGCACCGCTGCGCCGGTCTCACACCGCACCCGCCAGTTCACTCCCAGCGCGTCTTTGAGCGCTTCGGCGATGACGTCGGCGTTGCGCTGTTCGGACAGCCGCTTGGCCAGCGGCGCGGAGCTATGGGTCAACACCAGCGTGTTGCCATCGATCGCCAGGACGGTGGCGCCCGCCAGCATCACCTCGGTGGTACGGCTGCGCTGGCGTACCTTGTCGCGCACGGTCGGCCACATCGTGCGCACCGCGGCCGCATTGAGCTCACCAGGTGCAGCAGCCGGTTCGGGAGCCGGTTGGGCAGCGGCCGGCACCGGAGTGGGCTCAGCGGGTGGCTCCGGTGTCGGTTCGGCCGCAGGCGCCGGAGTCGGTTCGGGTGCGAGCTTCGGCTCGGGAGGCGCGGGCCGCCGCGACGGCCGGCTCGGTTGCGCGACCGGCTGAGCAGGAAGCGCTGTCGGCTCGGCAGGCGCGGGAATCGACATCTCCAGTCGGGTCTCGATTCGCTCGACGCGTTGCAGCAGCGCCGATTCGGCGTCGCTGGCCGAGGGCAGCAGCAGTCGCGCGCAGACCACTTCGAGCAGCAGCCGCGGCGCGGTCGCACCGCGCATCTCACCCAGCCCGGCCTGCACCACCTCCGCGTAGCGCGTCAGGGTCGCGGGCCCGATTCGCGCCGCCTGCTCACGCATCCGGTCCAGCACGTCCTCGGGGGCATCCACGACGCCGCGTGATGCGGCATCGGGAACAGCTTGCAGCACGATGAGGTCGCGGAAGCGCTCCAGCAGGTCCGTGGCGAAGCGTCTTGGGTCGTGACCGGCGTCAATCACCGATTCGACCGCACCGAACAAGGCCGCGGCGTCTCCTGCGCCGAGAGCATCGACCGCCTCGTCGATCAACGCGACGTCGGTGGCGCCCAACAGCCCCAGAGCTCGTGGGTAGGTGACGTGGTTGTCGTCGGCTCCAGCCACCAACTGATCCAGCACCGAGAGGGCGTCGCGCGGCGAACCACCGCCGGCGCGGATCACCAACGGATACACCGCATCGTCGACGACCACGCCCTCCTGCTCGCAGATCCGGGCGATCAACGCCCGCATGGTGCGCGGCGGCAGCAGCCGGAACGGATAGTGATGCGTTCGCGACCGGATCGTCGGCAGCACCTTCTCCGGTTCGGTGGTGGCGAAGATGAAGATGAGGTGCTCGGGCGGCTCCTCCACGATCTTGAGCAGCGCGTTGAACCCTGCGGTGGTCACCATGTGCGCCTCGTCGACGATGAACACCCGGTAGCGCGACTGCGCCGGCGCATAGAACGCACGGTCGCGCAGTTCGCGGGTGTCGTCCACCCCGCCATGGCTGGCGGCGTCGAGCTCCACCACGTCGATGCTGCCTGGCGCATTGGGCGCCAACGCCGTGCAGGAATCGCAAACCCCGCACGGTGTTGCCGTCGGTCCCTCGGCACAGTTCAGCGACCGGGCCAGGATGCGCGCCGAGGACGTCTTCCCGCAGCCACGCGGCCCGGAGAACAGGTACGCATGATTGATCCGCCCGCCGTTGAGCGCGATCGACAGCGGTTCGGTGACGTGCTCCTGGCCCACCACTTCGGCGAAGGATGCCGGTCGATATTTGCGGTAGAGGGCCACGGTCAGCCAGGCTACCCAGGCCCGGTGACGATGCGCGCCGCGGAGTGGCGCGAGGAGGAGGCGGGCAATCGAGCCAGCCCGGTGACGATGGCAGGGCGGGTCATCGAGTGTGCGTCAGCGGCTTCGAATGTGAACCTACGGCGGGCTCGCGCGGCGTGTCGTCGCCATCAGCGCACAGTGAATCCCGAAAGTCGCCCTCAGCTATGCCGCGGACGCCAGCAGCGCCTCGGAAGCCGCCAGCAGCGCGCAGGTCGCCAGCCCGTCGATCGCGTTGCGCAGGTCGGGCTCCGACGGGAAGGTGGGCGCGATCCGGATGTTCTTGTCGTCCGGATCTTTCCGGTACGGGAACGACGCGCCCGCCTCGGTCACGGCGATGCCGGCGTCCTTGGCCAGCGCGACGGTTCGCCTGGCGGTGCCGGGCAACACGTCGAGGCTGATGAAGTAGCCGCCCTTGGGCTCGGTCCAGGACGCGATCTTGGAATCGGTAAGCCGTTGATCCAGGACCTCGAGCGCCAACTGGAATTTCGGCGCCAATATCTGCTGGTGGCGCTGCATGTGCAGGCGCACCCCATCGGCGTCGCCGAAGAAGCGCAGATGCCGCAGCTGGTTGACCTTGTCCGGGCCGATCGACTTCTTTGCCGCGTACTGCAGATACCAGGCAATGTTGCCCAGTGAGCCGCCCAAGAAGCTCACACCGCCGCCGGCGAAGGTGATCTTGGAGGTGGACGCGAGAACATAGGGCCTGTTGGGGTTCCCAGCCTTTGCGGCCAGCCCGAGTACGTCGACCTGGCGGACGAAGTCATGCGTCAGGGTGTGCACCGCGTACGCGTTGTCCCAGAACAACCGGAAGTCGGAGGCCGCGGTCGGCATCTGGACCAGCCGGCGCACGGTTTCCCAGGAGTAGGTCACACCGGTGGGGTTGCCGAACACCGGAACCGTCCACATCCCCTTGATTGCGGGGTCGACGGCGACCAGTTCTTCGATCAGATCGACGTCCGGGCCGTCGTTCAACATGGGGACCGGAATCATCTCGATGCCCAGCGTCTCGGTGATGGCAAAGTGCCGGTCGTAGCCCGGAGCGGGGCAGAGGAACTTGACGCTCGCCTCGTCCTTCCAGGGACGAGTCGAATCCACGCCGCCGTACAGCATCGAAAAGACGACGAGATCGTGCATCAACTCGAGGCTGGAGTTGTTACCGGCGATCAGGTTCTGCACCGGGACGCCCAGCAACTCGGCGAATATGGCCCGCAATCCGGGCAGGCCGTGCAGCCCGCCGTAGTTGCGGGTGTCGGTGCCCTCCTCGTCGCGGTAATCATCGCCGGGCAGGCTCAGCAGCTGATTGGAAAGGTCGAGCTGCTCGGTGCACGGTTTACCGCGAGTCAGGTCCAGGGCCAGCTGCATAGCCTGCAGCTGCACGTAGTCCTGCTCGTGGCCTGCGTGTACCGCGGCCAACTCGTCAGGGGTTAGGGAATCGAGTGACGCCATGCTTCTACCGGGCCCCTTTCACGCATTTCGTGGCGATCGCAAGCGCGGCGGAGCCGGGTGCAGCGGATCGCCACCTTCAAATTAAGGGGACCCCGCGCACCCGACAGAGCCCATTGACCCTTGCTGCCTTCCGGCCCTGGGGGAGTTCACAGGATAGACGCCGCGCGGGGTCCACGGCGAGTCTAATACCTGGCGCTAGACCGAACGTCGCCGACCACAGGACAGCCGGCCGGGGTCAGCGGCTACCATGGCCACGGAGGATTCGCCTAGTGGCCTATGGCGCTCGCCTGGAACGCGGGTTGGGTTAACAGCCCTCGCGGGTTCAAATCCCGCATCCTCCGCAATAGTCCGCCACACGGACATGCACGCTATTTGGTTGGGAATCGTGCTGGTCGCCTTTAGGCTGGCGGGAACTGGCCAGCGCAAGGAGGGGTATGGGGCGCAAGATTGCCGTGCCGTGGCATGTGGCGTTCTGCCTCGTTGCCGGCGCCCTCTACTTCTTTTTTGTGTTGCCGCGCTGGCACGAGCTGATGGGCGAAACCTCGTTCGGTCTGGGTTTGGCGCTGCGGATCGTGACGGGTGCACTGATCGGACTGGCCGCGCTGCCGGTGGTGTTCACCCTGTTGCGTACCCGCAAGCCCGAGCTGGGCGCGCCGCAGCTGGCGCTATCGCTCTTGACCTGGTCGATCGTGGCCCACGTGCTGGCCGGGGTGCTGATCATCGGCACCGCGATCAGCGAGATCTGGCTCAGCCTGGACGCCGTGGGACAGTATCTGTTCGCCATCTACGGCGGCGCAGCGGCGATCGCGCTGCTCGGGATTTTCGCCTTCTACCTGTCGTTTGTCGCCGAGCTGCCGCCGCCGCCGCCGAAACCGATCAAGGCGAAGAAGCCCAAACAACGTCGTAGCAGCCGCCGCAAGAAGGGCGACGACTCTGCCGACGCCGATCTGGAGTCGCAGGAAGAGGCCGAAGAAATCGAGGAAGTCGCGGTAGCCGACGTCAGCGAGCCCGCAGAGGCCGAGACGCCGGAGCCCGACGAACAAGCTGAAGAAACGGTCACCGAAAGCACCGAAAGCCCCGGTGCCGACAGCAGCGGAGACGACACCGAGGAGCCCCGGGGTGGGCTGCAGAACCGCCGCCCGACCGGGAAGGCGTCACATCGGCTTCGCCGCAGGAGCACGCGGGGCACCGTCGCCCTGGATGAACCACCGACGGAGTGACACCGGTCAGCCGCGGCGCCGCAGACCTTCCATGGAATCGGCAAGGCGCTGCCGTGTCTGCTCAGCGCTCCACAGCCGGCTGACTTCGTGGTCGATCTCGCCACCGTCGCGGATCCGCGCCACGGTGGGCGCTCTCAGCTGACTTTTCGTATGCGCGTAGGCCTCGGCCGGGATTCCACCTAGGTCCGCGGCCTCCGCCACCGCAGCCTCAAGCAGATCTTCGGCAACGACGCGGTGCGCAAGCCGGCTGGCGACGGCGTCATCCCCCCGATAGAGGCGAGCGCCGAGCAACACTTCTTCGGCGCGGTCTCCGCACGCGTAGCGCATTACCTCCAGTGCGGCGACCGGAAACGGCACGCCGACGCGAACCTCGGATGCCCCGATCTTCGCGTCGGGGCTGATCAGGCGCCGATCACAAGCGCAGGCCAGCACGCACCCACCTGCGACGGCCGCACCGTTGATCGCGGCCACCGTCGGCGCCGGGTAGCGGAACAACGCGTCAAACGCGTCGGACAGCGCATGCAGCAGTCGGTCGGTGTAGTCGGCCCCACCCTGCAGCACCTGGTCGAGGTCGACTCCGGCGGAGAACACCTTGCCGGCGCCGGTGACAACGAGTGCGCCGGCGTCCGCGCTCTGCAACTCGCCGACCGCGCCGACGAACTCTTGCAGCACCTCGACATCGAGGGCGTTGACGCGCCCCGACGACACGGTCAACACCTGAACCGTCACTGGCCCGGTTTTCACGGCCTCGATCTCAATCACAGTGACACTCAAGCACTGAGCAAAGTCAGCCCCAAGCCGGGGCTCCCGTTACTGACTCAGCGACACGAGGACGACGGGGATGTCGGTGTTTTCGTCGGTGTAGTAACTGGCGCACACCCTGTGATAGCCGTCGGCGATCTGCAGGGGAACACCCGCCGAGTAGTCACCGCGGACCAGCAGAATGGGCGATAGCGCCTGCCCCTTTTTGATCTTCGTCAGATCCTCGGTCACGTGCAGATTGTCTTTTGGCAGCAGGTTCAGCTGCGCCGCCCGAAGGATGTCTTTGGCCTTCTTGTGCACCACGGTGCCGGCCTGCAGCTTCTCGGTCAACTGCTTGACGATATGCGGCTCCGCGAGCATGTCCAGGTAGTCAGATGCCGCCGGAAAATCATGGGGCTCAGGCGCTTCCAGCCATTTCACCTTGGCCATCGACGGTCTCCCTTCGTCAGGTCACGTCGAGGCAGCCTACCGGTTGGACATAAATATTGGGATCGGTAGCGACGCGGCCGGAATCTACTTGCCCCATGACGCCGCCAACCGGGCGGTGACTTGAATGGAAGGAAGTCCAGTGAAACGTCTTATAGCGACAGCGATTGGGACCATTGGCTGTGCGTCGGCACTGGTGGCATGCTCCTGATCGTGGATGTCCGCGACGACGACGCGCGCGTCCGCGAGCTGGCGCGGGCCGGCGCCGAGCTTGCCGACGAGGCGGGTGTCGACGGCCCAGGATGGCCCGAATTGTTTGCGGCTCTTGAAGATTCGACTTCAGCATTGGAGTTGCCGACCGGACGCCGTGACGACTACGCGCTGGCGGCCGGTGCCGACGCGGGTCCGCGGGAGGCGACGTCGATCGCTCGCGGCGTCGTTTCCATCAACTGGGGCGGCGTGCCTCCCCGGGTATTCGATGCCGCCGAGGACACCGTCGACTGGCACGTCGAGGCGACCGGTATGACGGTGGTGGCCATCGTGCGGGCGGCCGTCACCGGGGCGGATCCCGCCACCGGCATCACGGTGCTGATGCGGTCCGGGTCCGGTGCGCGGCAGCGACCACTGACCGAATCGGCTGCCTGGGACCACAATTGGACCAACACCTCGATCATCATCGGCTCCGATGTCCACGAGTCCCGTGAAACGCGAGAGCGGGTTCGTCGCTGGGCGCGGAGACGATTAAGTGCGGCGGCGGATCCGGAAACGCAAGCGTTCCTGGCTGAGATCCTGGCAAGCGAATCCAGTTACTGAAACCCGGCCGGTTCCCCTTATGCTGAGCGAGTGCCAAACAGCTATCGCGTAGTGCAGTGGAACACCGGAAACGTCGGCAGAAGCTCGTTGGAATCGATCGCCGGGCACCCCGACCTCGAACTCGTGGGCTGTTATGCCTGGTCGCAGGACAAAGTCGGCCGCGATGCCGGCGAATTGGTCGGTCTTGCGCCGCTGGGCGTGGCCGCGACCAACGACCTCGACGCGCTGCTCGCCCTGAAACCGGATTGTGTGGTCTACAACCCCATGTGGATCAACGTCGATGAGTTGGTGCGCATCCTGTCCGCGGGCGTCAACGTGGTGACGACGGCGTCGTTCATCACTGGGCACAACCTGGGCGACGGCCGCGACCGGATCCTGGAAGCCTGCGAGAAGGGTGGCTCGTCGATGTTCGGGTCCGGCGTCAGCCCCGGGTTCGCCGAGCTGTTGGCCATCGTGTCGGCGATGGTGTGCAACCGGATCGACAAGGTGACCGTCAACGAGGCGGCCGACACCACGTTCTACGACTCGCCGGACACCGAGAGGCCGGTGGGCTTCGGCCAGCCGATCGACCACCCGGAGCTGCAGCAGATGGCGGCCAAGGGCACGGCCATTTTCGGCGAGGCCGTCCGGCTGGTGGCCGACGCGCTCGGCGTCGAGCTCGACGAGGTGCGCCCGGTTGCCGAGTTCGCCCAAACCACAGCCGATCTCGAGATGGCATCCTGGACCATACCCGCCGGATGCGTCGCGGGCGTCTACGTCAGCTGGCAGGGCATCGTCGGCGGCAAAACCGTGATCGACCTCAACGTCCGGTGGCGCAAAGGCCAGACCCTCGAGCCTGACTGGAAGATCGACCAAGACGGCTGGGTCATCCAGGTCGACGGGCAGCCGTCGGTGACCACCAAGGTCGGCTTCCTGCCGCCGCCGTACTTCGAGGCCACGACGATGGAGGAATTCATGGTGCTGGGCCACATCATGACGGCGTTGCCGACCATCAACGCGATCCCGGCCGTCGTCACCGCGGCGCCCGGCATCGTCACTTACGCCGACCTACCGCTGACGCTTCCGCGCGGCCACGTGAAGGTCTAGCTGACTTCCAGACGACTCTCAGGACGGTGTGTCAGCATTGGGGCCATGACTGCTTCCCACATTGCCCGCCTCGCCCGCCTTGTAGGCGCTGCAGTCGCGATGATGTCGGCGCTGCTTGTCTGCCCAACGGGCAGCCCTGCCGCACACGCCGACCCGTGCCCCAACATCGAGGTGACGTTCGCCCGCGGCACCGGTGGGCCTGCCGGCGGCATCGGCAAAGTGGGCGACGCATTCGTCGATTCGCTCCGATCCCAGATCGGCGGGCGGTCGATGAACGTCTACTCGGTCAACTATCCCGCGACCTTCCAATTCGCCCAGAGCGCGCCCATCGGCGCCGACGACGCGACGGCCCATGTCCAGGACCTGGCCGGCCGGTGCCCCAACACCAAACAGGTGCTCGCAGGAATGTCGCAAGGCGCCGGCGTCATCGATATGGCTTCCACAATGATCTCGCCTGACGCGGCCGACCACGTGGCCGCGGTCGCCCTCTTCGGCAATCCAAAGAGCATGCTTGCAACTGCCGTATCGGGCGGCTTCCCCGACATCAGCCCGCTTTTCGCCCCAAAGACCATCGACATGTGCGCCCCGGACGATCCGGCATGTTCCGGTGGCTTCAACCCGCAGGCACACGGTTCGTACGCTGAGTCCGGTATGACGGCTCAAGCGGCAACATTCGTCGCGAGCCGGCTGTAAAGCTAACCTCGCGCTGTCGCCGTTTGCCGCGCGGGTTTGGGATAAGTAGCGCCGAACCGCGGCACCTCGAGCGGCCCTTGACGGCGTGCGGCTTCGATGGCATTGCGCAGCGGACGGGCCAGGCCCGCGAACGAACCCATGTCGAATAGCAACGGCGTCAAGAGCCGGTTGTGGATGAAACCGAACGAGCTACCGCCCTCCGGGTCGGCCCAGCCGAGGGTTCCGCCCAGCCCGACATGACCGAAGCCGCGAAGTAGGCCGGGCACCGGCGACTCGTGGTAGCCCAGATGAAAAGGCATGGGGACCACCGTGTTTGCGTCCGGCCACCTGCGTCGCTGTTCGCCCGTCAGGCCGCTCGCCAGTTCCTCCGACAGGTACTTCTTGCCATCGATGCGGCCGTTGTTGGCCAGCACTCCATACATTTTGGCCAAGCCGCGACCGGTCACCACGCCGTTGGCGGCAGGGACCTCACCGTCCAGGAACGGGGTGTCGCCTTTGACCAGTGATATGACACCGGGGAAGTACATGGCTCCGAGGGCACCCGAGAACGGCAGACCGGCCACCTTGGGCGCGATGAAGTTGAACACAGGGGCGCGCAACCTGCCGTGTGGGATCAGAACCTGCGCCGGCCTGGTCGGCGAGCCCCCGGGCGGCCGGCCCAGGTGTATGCCATCAGTGTTGAGCGGGCGCGCTACTTCTTGGCGGACCAGCTCGCGCATGCCTTTACCCGTCACCGCCCGGGCCAGACCGGACAGCAGCCACCCGTAGGTCAGGGCGTGATACGCCTGCACGCCGCGCAGGTGATCGACGGGCGCGGCGGCCAGGCGCTCCTCCATCAGGAGGTGATCCATCAACTCCGTCTTGGTGACGCCTCGCAGATGCGACAACCCGGATCGGTGCCGCAACACGTCGCGCACGGTGATGTCGGCCTTGCCGTTGGCCGCGAACTCCGGCCAGAATTCGGCGACGGGTGCGTCATAGGACAGCAGACCCCGGTCGGCCAGGCGGTGAATCACCGTCGATGCGACACCCTTGGTCGCCGAGAACACCATCGCGCCGGTGTCGGCGGTCCACGGTTCGGTGCCGGCCCGGTCGGACCATCCCATCCAGATGTCGACGACGGCCCGCCCGTCGACATAGACGCTGAGGGCTCCGCCGCCGAACCGCCGCCCGGGAAAGAGCTGCGCGAAGAGCTTGACGACGTTGGCGAAGTGCGGGTCGGCGGCACCCGACACGCCCCGCGGCAAGCCGCCGTCGGTTACCAGCAGCGTTGCCGGGGCCTTCACGACACGAACGTATCACCCGCACCGCATGGCCCCTCTGGGTCAGTTTGGCGTTCAGGTCGTCGGGTACTCACCACGAACGGCCGTAAATCAGAGGAGTGATAGCGATGACCGCCAAAAACAAACTGAGCAACAAGGCCCAGTACTGGGGCGGCAGGGCCAAGGAGTTCACCGGCAGGATCACCGGCAACAGGCGCACCGAGCACGAAGGCAAGCGCGATCAGGTCACGGCCAATCTGAAAGATGCCGGCGAGAAGGTGAAGGACGCGTTCGGCTTGTCGGGCGGCCAACGCCGATACCAACCACGTACACAGCAACGAGGGAGCAGACGCATATGAGCGCCGAAGACAAAGTGAAGAACAAGATCGAGGACGCGGGCGGTAAGGCCAAGGAGGCGCTCGGCAAAGCCACCGGCGACCACGACACCAAGAACGAAGGCAAGGCGGATCAGGCCAAGTCCAGCCTGAAAGACGCTGGCGAGAAAGTGAAGGACGCTTTCAAGAAGTAATCACCTTGCGCTGAGTGATCCTCAGCCAGCAAGCCCGCCGAGCAACCATCGGTGGGCTTGTTGGTTTTTGCTTGAATGATGAACCTTTGGGCAATCCGTACCGTCATCAGCGCCGAATAGTAGTTATCGGGCAGTTATCGGCCAGTTATCGGCGCTGCGAAACGATAAATGGGGCCGCGAAACAGGTGGGGTGGAAAAAATGCACGTCTTCAAATTGATCCAAGTGGGGATAGTAGCCGCGTCATCGCTGCTGCTCGGCGCTCCCATCACGGCGGCGTCAGCCGATCCGTGCCCAGACGTCGAGGTGGTCTTCGCCCGCGGCTCCGGGGAGCCTCCCGGCCTCGGTAGCGTCGGGGGGCCCTTCGTCGACGCCCTGCGCTCGCAGATCGGATCCAGGTCGCTCGGGGTGTATCCGGTCAATTACCCCGCCAGCACCGACTTTGGCGACACCGCCGCGTTCGCGATGACGGTCATCGACGGCATTCGTGACGCCGGCAATCACATCCAGTCCATGGCGTCCAACTGCCCCAAGACCCGCGAAGTGCTGGGCGGTTACTCCCAGGGGGCCGCCTTGGCCGGCTATGTCACCTCGGCCGCCGTGCCGTCGGGCGTGCCCGCCGGCGCCGTACCACCGCCGATGCCGCCAGAAGTCGCGAATCACGTCGCCGCCGTCACGCTGTTTGGAACGCCGTCGGCTCAGTTCCTGCAGCAGTACGGCGCGCCGACGATCACGATCGGACCGCTGTATCAGCCCAAAACCCTGGAGTTGTGTGCCCAGGGCGACGCGATCTGCGAGTCCGTCGGCACCCCGGGCCTCGCGCACGCCCTCTACGCCGTGAACGGGATGACGGGCCAAGCCGCCGGCTACGCCGCGAGTCACCTGTAACCAGCGGAGCCGGCGCACCCACCCGTCGAGCCGGCCGCGCGGAGTGTTGCAGAATCTCAGCATGCGCGTTCTGGTTACGGGGGGCACGGGATTCGTCGGCGGCTGGACCGCCAAAGCCATCGCCGACGCCGGTCATTCCGTCCGGTTCCTGGTGCGAAATCCGGCACGGCTGGAGACATCCGTCGCCCAATTAGGTGTTGACACTTCGGATTTCGCTGTGGGAGACATCTCGGATCGGGTGTCGGTGCGCCACGCGTTGCAGGGCTGCGAGGCCGTCGTGCACGGCGCCGCCCTGGTCGCGACCGATCCGCGGGAGACGCCCCGGATGTTGAGCACGAACATGTCGGGCGCGCAGAACGTCCTCGGCCAAGCCGTCGAACTCGGGCTGGATCCGATCGTTCACGTGTCGAGCTTCACGGCGCTGTTTCACCCGAACTTGGACACACTGCGGGCGGATCTGCCGGTCGTTGGCGGGGCAGATGGATATGGACAATCCAAGGCGCAGGTCGAAATCTATGCTCGCGGCTTGCAAGACGCGGGCGCCCCGGTGAATGTCACCTATCCCGGCATGGTGCTCGGGCCGCCGGTCGGCGACCAATACGGCGAGGCTGGCGAGGGGGTCAGATCGCTGTTGAGCTTGCACGTCGTTCCCGGGCGCGGTGCCGCATGGTTGATCGTCGACGCGCGGGACGTGGCCGCACTGCACGTGGCGTTGCTGGAGCCCGGACGTGGGCCGCGCCGCTACATGGCGGGAGGCCGCCGGATTCCGGTGGGTGAGCTGGCGAGCATGTTCGGCGAAATCGCCGACACACCGATGCTGGCGGTTCCGGTGCCCGACACCGTGATTCGCGCCGCGGGTGCAGTGCTGGACAGAGCAACGCCGTATCTGCCCTTCGACACTCCGTTCACGTCGGCGGGAATGCAGTATTACACGCAGATGCCGTCGTCGGACGATTCGCCGAGCGAACAAGAACTCGGCATCACCTATCGCGATCCACGCGAAACCGTGGCCGACACGGTCGCCGCCCTGCGCGGCGTGAGCAACTAGTCCTGTTCGGGAGGCTCGCTCGGTGGCGTGTTATTCAGCCACCTCCGCAGCCGAAGAAGGCCGTTGATAACGATGCCGAGGCCCAACAGCACCAGCGTGACCACAATCGCTGCAGTCATGTACTTTTCAGACTCCGCGCGAAGCCGAGCGCGGCTGCGCCCACGAACGGCACGGGAGCCAGCGTGGCGATCAACGCGCTCTTAGTACCGACGAGCGGCTTGCTGCGCAGTCCGAGCAGAAGATCGGCGCTATCGCTGACCAAACCTGCAGTCGCCCAACCCCGGAACTCGCCCGAATCACCCCGGCCGCCTCGCACCCAAGCGGCGCATGCACCCGACCCGATCACCAGGTCGCGGATTCCGATCGTCTGCATGAGTAGCGTTTCCGTGCCCGATTCCGGCTTAAAAAACCGGCCGGGCGCCAGCAGCATGGCGGCACCCACCGCGACGCGGGCCGCCGCGACCAAGGGCAAGAGCGGCGATGTGCGGTTCGGCTCCTGAGTCATGTTCACAGGGTAAATCCAACACGCGCGTTATAAGCCCACCGTTCGTGGGAACCCTCTCGTGGAGGCGCCCAGGCCGGGCGCCGCTAGGACAGGAGCTGCAATGATTGGATCAATAATTCTCGCGATTATCGTGGGCGCGGTCATCGGTGTCGTTGCGCGTCTCGTGATGCCGGGGAGACAACCCATCGGCATGATCATGACGGTTGTACTTGGGGCCGTGGGTGGGTTGATCGGCTCGTGGGTGACTAGCCAGTTCGGCTATCACAATGCCAACGGTGGCATTGCCTGGATTCCGTTCTTCGTCGGAGTCGGCGCTGCGGTTGTCCTCATCGCGGTCTACGAGTCCTTCACAGGTCGCCGCACCCGTTCGGGCATGCTCCGGTAGGTCTCTGGCCGCCGGACTGAACAGCGCCGCGGACGCCGCAACCGCCGTCACAGGCGAGGCGTCCGCGGTGCTGTGCTTTACACCCGCTACTTTGAGGGCTTGATCTCCAGGCCGACGTGCACCTTGTCGATACCGCCGCGCACGATCGAGTGCACATAGAACCACGGGGCGTGGTACCAGTACCGCTTGAGCACGGCGTTGTACACCCGCCGCGTTTCCGATTTTGGTAATACCCGCGCGACGCCTTCGACCTCTTCGCTCTTGGGCTTGCCTAACGCGGCGCTCTTGGCGATCGTCACGCGCGGTGTGTTGTTGATCCGCTTGGTTTTCCACGATCCGTCGTCGGTGATCACGAGCAGCTTGTCACCGTCGGGCACACCCCAGATCGGTGTGGGCTTGGGATGTCCGTCCTTGGTGAAAGTCGTCAGCAGCAGGTACTTGGCTTGGATGACGTCCTTGAATTTGAGTGCCATGCGATTTTGCCTTCGCTTCGAGGGTAGGAGTTTGACCCTGCCTATCCCCGATAGTTAAGAAACTTAAACATAAAGCGAACCGGGCTACAGGGCAGCGGCCGAAATGGACTGGCTCACCGTGTAACTATCGATTCCCTCGGTCCCCAGTTCGCGGCCGTAGCCACTGTTTTTGACACCACCGAACGGTGCAGCAGGGTCCATGATGTAGCCCTCGTTGACGCCGAAGGTGCCGGAGCGGACCCGGGTGGCGACGCCGTATCCGCGCTCGACGTCAGAGGTGAACACGGAGCCGGCTAGCCCGTACTCGGAGTCGTTGGCGATCCGGAGCGCCTCATCTTCGTCGCGATAGGAAATGACGGTCAGCACCGGGCCGAAGATCTCCTCGCGCGCAATCCGCATGTCATTGTGCGCATCGCTGAACAGCGTCGGCCGTACGTACCAGCCGGTGTCCACACCGTCAGGCAGTGTGGCGCCACCGGTGACCAGGCGCGCACCGTCGCTGCGGCCCGATTCGATGTAGCCGCGGACCCGCTCTTGCTGGCGCTGCGCCACCAGCGGACCGATTTGAGTATCGGGGTCGGCGGGGTCGCCCACCGTCATCGACTCCATCCCGGCCGCCAACGCATCCACGAACTCGTCCTTGCGTGCCTCCGGAACCAGGATCCTGCTGAGCGCGTTGCAGACCTGGCCGCTGTTGGCGAGGCTGGCCATCTGAATCCCGGCGGCAGTTGCCGCGGGGTCGGCGTCGTCGAGCACAATGGCCGCGGACTTGCCACCCAGTTCGAGGCTGACCTGCCTGAGTCCCGCGGCGCAGGCACGGGCCACCTCGCGACCGGCCGCCGTGGACCCGGTGAAGGAGACCTTGTCGACCCCGGGGTGACTGACCAACTGTTCACCGACGTCGCGGCCGCCAGGAACGACATTCAACACACCCGGCGGAAGGTCAGCTGCCGCAACGATTTCCGCGAGCAACTGGGCGTCGAGCACCGATTCGGGCGCGGGCTTGAGCACCACCGAACACCCAGCCAGCAGCGCCGGCGCGACCTTGGTGACGGTGAGGAACTGCGGCATGTTCCACGGCACCACCGCGGCGACCACCCCAACCGGTTGCTTGACGATCCGAATGTTCCTGCCGTACAGGCCCGGACGCTCCTGCTGCCACTCGTAATCACCCGCCAGACCGCAGAACGCCAAGAGCATGGTGAGGGGCAGGCGGACCTGCGCCATCTTGGCAAAAGAAATCGGGGCGCCGATCTCGGCCGAGATCAGCGCCGCCATGTCAGCTCGCCGCTCCTTGTAGATACCGGCTAGCCGGTTGATTGCCTCGATGCGTTCGGCGGGTTGCATGCGGGGCCATGGTCCGGTGTCGAATGCCGCCCGGGCGGCGTCGACGGCGCGGTTCACATCAGCGGGCCCCGCACTGGCCGCATGGCCGATGACCTGCTCGCTGTGCGGTGATGTCACCGAGATGGCGGCTCGAGCATCTAGAGACTCGGGTGCCGTCCACTTCCCGTCGATGAAGAGTTGGTCCCGCTCGTACATCCCGCTCCTCAGGTGTTGCGGCCGCCGTTGACGCCCAGTATTTGCCCGGTGATGTATCCGGCTTCCTCGGACACAAAAAAGGCGCATGCGGCGGCGATGTCCTCGGGCCGGCCGACCCGGCGCACCGGCGTGCGATTGATGTGGTCCTCCACCGTGCCACCGAGCAGGTGCCGCTCTTCGGCGCTACGCAACATCGGTGTATCGATAAACCCGGGCGGTACGGCGTTGACCGTGATCCCGGACGGACCGTATTCCAGTGCCAGCGACTTGGTCAGTCCGTTCACCGCCGACTTCGCGGCCACGTAGTGCGCCATGAACGGCTGACCCGAATGCGTGCTCGACGACGAGATGTTGACGATGCGCCCCCAGCCCTCTTCGACCATGTCCGGCAGCACGGCCTGGATGGTGTGGAAGACGCCGTTCAGGTTCACGTCGATGACCTTGGACCACTCCTGGAAGGACATGCTGGAGAACTTCTTGAAACCCTCCACCCCGGCTGCATTGACCAGCACCAGGATCGGGCCAAACTCTTCCCGAACCGCTGCTATCGCACTGTCGACCTGCGCCCGGTCGGTGACGTCGGCGACGTGACCGAGCCCGTCATCAGTGGGAGTCAAATCGAGGACGGCTACGCGAAACCCGTCGTTGCGCAGTCGTTCGGCGACGGCGCGGCCAATCCCCGACGCACCGCCGGTCACGACCGCCGTCTTCGCGCCCAATCCGCGCACCCGCCTTCCTGAGCGATCGCCCAACCGATTCGCACATGCCTATCACCCCGCATCGATTACGGTCAAGCTTATGGACCGGCCCCCGTTCCGCTTCGCCGTACAGGCGACCAACGCCGCCGGGCAACGCGAATGGCGCGATACCGTTCGCAAGGTCGAAGACCTCGGGTATTCAACGCTTTTCCTTGCGGATCACTACCTGGGCCCCGGGCCCGCCCAAAAAGCCGCGCGCACGCCTCGCCAGGACTTGGCGCCCATCGCGGCGATGGCCGCCGCGGCCGCCTACAGCGAGACGCTGCACATCGGGTGCCGGGTGTTTTGCATCGACTATCACGTTCCGGCCGTGCTGGCGAAGGAAACGGCCACCCTCGATCTGCTCTCCGACGGCCGGCTGGAAATGGGTATCGGCGCCGGCTGGAGCGAAGTTGAATACACCGCAATGGGACTCGAATTCGACCGTCCGGGCCGGCGAATCGCCAAGCTGGCCGAGGTCGTTTCCCTCATCAAGGCCCACTGGCAGGGCGAGGAACTGGACTACGCGGGTGATTTCGTGCAGGTGCGCGGATACGCGGGACGCCCGCGACCGGTGGCTCGCCCCCACCCACCGATCATGATCGGCGGCGGCGGTGAGCGCGTCCTGTCGTTCGCCGGCCGGGAAGCCGACATCGTCAGCATCTCCAGCGTGCCATTCGTGGCCCGCGACGCCGACGGTCTCGATCCGCAGGCGGTCGCCGTACGCCGCACCGAGTTTGTCCGCGCCGCGGCGGCAGACCGCTACAGCAACCTCGACATCGAGAGCTCGCCCTACTTCAGCGAGATCACCGACGATCCCGAAACCATGCTGGCCGGGGTGGCGAAGTCGACCGGCCTCGCTGTCGATCTGCTACGCGAGCATCCGAACGTCCTGGTGGGCTCGTTGGAAAGCGTTGTGGAAGAGCTGCATTCGCGCCGGGAAACCCTGGGCGTGAATTACGTGACCGTGCAGCAGTCCCAGCTCGAATCCTTCGCACCCGTGGTGGCACTGCTGCACGGGCGCTGAGCCTTGACCGCTGCGAGCAGAGATGCGAGTATTTGGGCGGTCGCCCAAATAGTGCAGGTGGTGGAATGGCAAAGCGGACCAGATACAGCGAGTACCACGATCGGTACGGGAACTATCGGCTTGAGCTCTCCGATGACGGCATCTTGTTCATGCAGTGTCACACCAACGGCGACAGCCTGGTGTGGGACTGGCGGGCGCACGACCAGATGTCAGACGCGTTCGCCGACATCGCGGGCGACCGCGAGATCAAGGTGCTCATCCACACCGGAACCGGCGAGAACTACAACGCCAACTGGGGACGCATGCCCAACGGCGATCCAGTGGAAAAGCCCGACTATCTGATCATGCCCGGCACTCGCGGCCTGCACAAACTCGACGAAAAGGCTTGGTACGCTCGGCATCTAATCACCAACGTGCTCGACGTCGATGTGCCGATGATCAGCGCCGTCAACGGGCCGTGCAATATGCATTCCGAGGTGCCGTTGCTCGGTGACATCGTTTTGGCCGCAGACGACGCCTACTTCCAGGACGCATCGCATTTCCCGCGCGGCCAGGTGCCCGGTGACGGCCAACACGTCATATGGAGCTTTTTGGCCGGCCACACGCGCGCGCGGTATTTCCTGCTGACCGGGATGAAGCTCAGCGCGCAAGAGGCCAAGGAATGGGGCGTCGTCAACGAGGTGCTGCCCAAAGACAAACTGCTGGAACGGGCTTGGGAGCTGGCTCGCGAACTGGTCAAGCGCCCACCACTGACACTGCGCTACTCGCGCCAGCTCTTCACTAACCCGCTCAAGCGGGCCTTCATCGACGAACTCGGACACGGCCTGGCGCGCGAGACCTATGCACAGCGCGCCTTCTTCCCCTTCGGCGGCGAGATGGCGCCGCTGGATCGGGCCTGGGACGACGAGCCCTGGAGTTCCCCGCGCAACGGCGGTCAACGCAGTGAAGGAGTGCACCCGTGACAAGCATTCAGCAGCGACTGTCGACCGGGCGTGGCAAGTTCACCACCGACTACCCCGAGCTCGGGACCGCCCCGGTCAACTACGAAGACTCGATCTCCGAGGAGTTCTTCGCCGCTGAACGCAAAGCCGTGTTCGAACGAAACTGGTTGTGCGTCGGGCGCATCGAGCGCCTACCGCGTAAGGGTTCGTACTTCACCCGCGACCTGCCCGGGCGTCTGGCGTCGATCGTGATCGCCCGCGACCTGAACGACACCGTGCACGCATTCCACAACGTGTGCGCACACCGCGGCAACAAGGTCGTCTGGCAGGAACATCCCGGCCGCGAGAGCTCGGGAAGCTGTCGCGCGTTCGCCTGCAAATATCACGGCTGGCGCTACGGTCTTGACGGCAAGGTCAATCACATCACCAACGAGGGCGAGTTCTTCGACCTCGACAAGAACTCACTGCGGATGCCACCCGTGCACTGCGAGGTTTGGGCCGGCTTCATCTTCGTCAACCTTGCCTCCAAACCAGGACAAGACCCAGCGCCGCTGCGCAGTTTCCTCGGCGACGGACTGCTCCCCATCGAGGGTTATCCATTCCATCTGATGACTCAGCATTATGGCTTCTCCACCCGAATCAACGGAAACTGGAAACTCGCGGTTGACTCGGTGTGCGAGTGGTATCACCCGCCGTACGTGCACGGTCGCTTCATCGACCCAGACGTCGCCAAGGCCGAGAAGATGGTGCCGCCGGTCGACTCCTATCACTACGAGCTGTTCCGGCCGCACATGCTCACCTCGGTTCCCGGACCGCCACCGCTGCCGCCGCGCGAGCCCGGCACCGCAGGACCGGCCCGCCAGGACCAGCGCTGGGTATACAAGCTGTTCCGCGCAGGGCTGTTCGGGCCGGATGATGTCCCCGACATCGGACTCGAAAATGGCGGTGCCGACTTCCTGAACCGCGGCGACATCGCCTCGTGGGGCAACGACCAATTCTGGCTCTTCCCAAACATTTCGGTTCAGATCTGGGCACGCGGCTACTACATCACCTACACCTATTGGCCGGAGACCGTCGACTCGCACATCTACGAAATCGACATGTACTTCGTGCCGCCGTCGAACGCGACGGACCGGCTGGCGCAGGAGTTGGTGGTGGACAGCACGATCGAGTTCGCGATGCAGGACGTGAACACCATCGAGGCTACGCACTCGGCGCTGAAGACGCGGGCGCAGAACACGTTCCACCTCAGCGATCAGGAGCTGCTGATCCGGCAGTTCCACACGGTGATCCGGGACACCGTCGCCGCCCATCAGGCCGGGGCGTCGTCATGACTAATCCGTCACTGCCCGAAAGTTTTACCGAGCTCGAGCCGTTCGTCGCCGACTGGGCGCTGCCGACGCGCGCGCAACGCTACGAAGCCCGGCTATCGAAGCCCTACGACGAGCTGGTCGCGTTCTATGACGCCATCGCTCCGCGGGCCGAAGAGGCGATCGCCTACCTGAACGGGCTCGACATCGACGCATTGCCCGAGGATGCGACCAGGCTGTTGCAGCTGCTCTATTCCATGATTTTGGTCTCCTACGCCGTCAACGTGTTTAAGCAGAACCGGATTCCGGATTCCGGCGCTGCCTTCTTCGAGATGGTTGCCGAACCGGCGGTGTAACCATGACGGCATCGGAGCGGCCCAAGGCACGCGACACGACTCGCGCCTTGCTGATCGACGCGACGATTCAGATCATGCTCGACGAGGGTTACGCCGCGGCTACATCGCGTCGGGTCGCGGCCAAGGCCGGCGTCAAACCGGCCTTGGTGCACTACTACTTCCCCAGCATGGACGAGTTGTATCTGGAGGTGTTCCGTCGCGGCGCCACGGTCTACCTGGAGCGCCAACGGGAGGCGCTGGCCTCCGACCGTCCGCTGCACGCCTTCTGGGACACCCTTATCGCACCCAAGGACACCCGGCTGCTGTTGGAGTTCATGGGACTTGCCAACCACCGCAAGGAGATTCGAGCCGAGATATCGACCTGGTCGGAGCGGTGGCGCGAAATGCAGATCACCGCACTGAACTTTATCGTCCGCGAACACGGGCTCGACACAACCGAATTCCCACCCGCAGGACTCGCGGTCGTCATCGCGGCCATCGGCCGCACCCTGATCCTAGAGCAGGGCCTGGGCACCGCCGGAGGGCACGAAGATGCCGTCGCACTGGTGCATCGATTCCTCGATCGATTCGAGATGCCCTCGCCGAAAGACCGACGCGGGCGTGGCGCGCCGGGCTGAGCAACCGCGACACTGAAACTACGCACACGACACACCAGGCGGATTCATACGGTCAGTGCAACATCCGTGATTTTGGAGGTTGCCATGCCGAGTGGATATCCGTTTTCGAGGGCAGTGCGGCGGGAGTTTTTGGACTTGGTGTGTCAGGGCATCCCGGTGATCCAGGCTGAGCGCGTGGTTGGCGTGTCGCTGAACACCGGGTCACGCTGGTGGCGTGAAGCTGGGGCAATGAAGTTAAGAGTCAACGCTTGGGGGTGCGGGGGTTTAGCAAACCCGGGAAATGTGTCGACGCCGGGCGGCAAGGGGCGTCGGCTGAGCCTGGATGAGCGCATCTCGATCATGCGCGGCTTGGACGCCGAGCTCGGTTATGCCGAGATCGGCCGGCTCATCGGGCGTGACCGGTCAGTGATTTGGCGCGAGTATCAGCGCAACCGCAATCCCGACGGGGACTATCACGCCCGGATGGCCCATGCCCGTGCAGCCCAGAAGGCTTGTCGGCCTAAGGACTTCAAGCTCACCGACAACCCGCTGTGCGCGCTCATCGAAGGATGGATGGATGATGGGTGGAGTCCCAAGCTGATCGCCGATATGTTGGCCCGCGATTACCCCGATGACAGGCAGGTCCGGGTGAGCCACGAAACCATCTATCAAAGCTTGTATGTCCAGACCCGCGGCAGTCTGCGCGCTGACCTGCACAAATGCCTGTCCACGAAGCGGGCGGCACGTAAACCCCGGGGCCGCTATGTCAGCCGCGGTGTCTATAACGGCGACGAATTCAGCATCAGCGATCGTCCCGCCGAAGCTGCCGACCGTGCCGTTCCCGGTCACTGGGAAGGTGATCTGATCCTGGGCCCCGGCGGCGCCAGCGCGATCGGCACCCTGGTAGAACGCAGTACCCGTTTCACGATCCTGCTGCACCTGCCCACAAACCACAGCGCCCACGCCGTAGCCACCGCGATGATCGAGGCGATGAGCGAGCTGCCCGAACACCTACGGCGTTCCATCACCTGGGACCGCGGCAGCGAAATGGCCCACTGGCGCGACATCCAGCTGCAGCTAGGAGCCCCGGTCTACTTCTGCAACCCGCACTCGCCCTGGCAACGCGGCAGCAACGAAAACACCAACCGACTCTTACGGTTCTGGTTCGAAAAAGGCAGCGACCTATCCGGCCACACCAAAGCCGACCTCAAACGCATCCAAGACACCCTCAACCGCCGGCCCCGACCAACCCTCAACCTCGACACCCCCGCCCAACAACTCGCCGAACTCCTCCAACAAGCCGCCTGACCCAATGTTGCACTCACCGATTGACAATGCCCCACGACGGGTGCGCGTGGTTTAAGTCTCGAGGAATGCCCTCAGGGCAGCACCACCCGCAGCTGCTCCCAGCCACGGACGGTCGAGGTCGGCGCGAGTTTTGCCGTTTCGTAGTCGATGCCCCATTCGGGCCAGCGGTTTAACATCTCGTCCAGCGCGACGCGGCCCTCCAGGCGGGCCAGGTTGGCGCCCAGGCAGTAATGCACGCCCTTGCCGAAGGTGATGTGTGAGATGTTTTCGCGGTGGATGTTGAAGCTGTCCGGATCGTCATACCGCCGGTGATCGCGATTGGCGGCGCCGAACAATAGCAGCATGGCGCTGCCGGCCGGAACGGTCGTGCCGTAGCACTCGAAATCGTCTGCCATCCAACGCGCTACGTGGGGCCCGGTCGGCTCAAACCGCAGCGTTTCGTCGACGGTTCGATTGAGCAGTGACCGGTCCTGATGGATCTCCCGACGCTGATCGGGATGCTCGGCCAGCACCTTGGCGAGCCAGCCGATCAACCGTCCCGTCGTCTCGTTGCCCGCACCGGCCACCACCTGGGTGTAATGCAGCACCTCCTTGCGGGTCAGCTTGCGGTGCACGCCCTGATCGTCATCGAACTCAACGTTGAGCAGTGTCGTCATCAGGTCGTCAGACGGGTTCTTGGATCGCCATTCGACATAGTCAGCGTAAATCCGGCCGTCGGCGATGGAGTCGGCGTTGGCGACCTTCAGCGGAGCGCCGGGTTTGGTGCGCAGGTTGGCGTCATTGGCATCGCGAACCGAGATCTGTTCGGACTCAGGTATTCCTAACAGCATGCCGATTACTCGCATCGGCATCATCGAAGCCAGCTCGGCGATGATGTCGAATCCGTCCGATCCGACGTACGGGTCCAGGCAACGGACACAGTACTGACGGATCTGGTCCTCGATCGCGGCCATTCGGCGCGGAGTGAACACCCTCGACATCAGCCCACGCAGCATCGTGTGCTCGGGCGGATCCTGGAACATCATCACACCGCCGGGCATATCGAACTTCGACTTGACCAGTTCGAGGATGTCGCTGCGCCGGCTGGAGAAGACCTGCCAGTTCGCCAACCCCTGCTCGACGTCGGAATGCCTGGATACCGCCCAGAAGTCGTACTTTTCGTTGTAGTAAATCGGTGCTTCTTCGCGTAGCCGCGCATAGGTCGGATACGGGTCCGCGATGATGCCGGTGTCGTAGGGGTCGTAGTAGACGTCGGTGCCGTTTGCGAGAGTCATCGAGCTTCCTTTTGTTTTGGGCGATCGCCCAAATTTGCGGCGCACGCCATGTCTAGCAGCATCGTGAACAGCGCGTCAAGAGCCCTAGGGGCGCAGCGCGGCATCGATCAACGTGGCCGCCGCCGCCCGCGCGTGCACGGCGGGCGCGGTGTCGTTCAGCGACGTAGCCATAGCGCTGGCTCCCTCGAAGAGCACCGCCAGCTGATGGCCCAGCAGGTGCGCGTCGGTGGCACCAGCTTCCTGCGCGATCGCGACGAGGCGACGGATGAACTTCTCCTTATGCGCCCGCACGATCGCATCCGCGCCCGCCAGCGACCCAGCGGATTCCACGGCCGCATTGTGAAACGGACAGCCGCGCATCACTTCCGAGCCCGGAAAATCGAAGATTGCCAGCAAGCGTTCCCGGGCGGGCAGGCCAACGTCACCGAGGCGTTTCTCCAAGAGAGAGCCGCCGCGCGCGTCAATGCCATGCAGGTAGTTGTCCACAAGGTCGTTCTTGCTGGCGAAATGTTGGTACAGGGTGCGTTTGGACACGTTGGCTTCTCGCGCGATGAGTTCGACACCAGTCGCGTGGATTCCGTTGCGGTAGAACAGCCTGCCCGCGGCACGCTCGATTCGCTCACGCGGGGGCATAGTGGCGTCTGTCACACAGCAATAGTACACCGAATGGTTTACATGCCCAGAAAGTCCAGCTATGTTCGGCTTTAGAGGGTAAACCGATCAGTTTTCCGAGAGGACCGGTCATGACGGCTATAGACGACGCAACCACGGGCACGACACAGTCACGGGTGGTCACCTGGCAGGACCCGATGGCAACCAGGAACGCAGCCGCATCGATGTCCGGCCTCGCGTTCTGGCGGGCGGTCGCCGACGGGCAGTTGCCACCGCCACCGATTGCCGAACTGGTCCGGATGAATGCAGTCGAAGCCGAGCACGGCCGCGTCACCTTCACCTGCACACCGGACGCCTCGATGTACAACCCGCTCGGCATGGTGCACGGCGGCGTCGTGTGCACGGTGCTGGACACCGCCGCCGCCTGCGCTCTGCACACCACACTGCCGCTGGGGGTCAGCTACACCAGCGTCGAAATCAAAATCAACTACCTCAAAGCCGTGACCGTCGACAGCGGGACCCTGACCGCGGTGGGCACCGTCGTGAAGGCGGGGTCGCGAATCGGGTTCGTCGAAGGCAGCGTCACCGACGCGGCGGGCAAGCTCGTCGCCACCGCGACAAGCACTCTGCTGATCTTTGATTTGCCTGCACCGCAACACCAGTCGTAAAGGTCTCGCCATGTCATCCGTCTTGATCACCGGAGCCAATCGTGGCATTGGCCGCGCCATCGCCGCCGAATTCGCCCGCCGCGGACACCGCGTCGTTGCCACCGCGCGTGATCCGCGCACGCTGGCCGACCAAGACGTCGACCAGCGATTGGCCCTCGACGTCACCGACGACGCCAGCGTCGCCGCGGCGGTCACCGCGGCCGGCGACATCGACATTGTCATCGCCAACGCCGGGGCAATTTTCTATGCGGCCGTGGAAGCAACCCCGTTGCCGGAACTACAGCGCCTGCTGAATCTCAACACCATCGCCGCCGTGCGCCTCGCCCAGGCAGTGCTCCCGCAGATGCGCGCCCGCGGCAACGGGAAGCTGATGTTCATGTCCAGCGTGCTGGGACGCGTCGTGCGCCCGCCCAGCGCGGCCTATGCGGCGACGAAATGGGCGCTGGAAGCCCTCGTCGAAGCACTGGCGATCGAGGTGGCGCCGCTCGGCGTGCAGGCGGCCTTGCTGGAACCTGGCGCGGTGAGCTCCGGCGCCCTCGACGACGTCACGACACACAGGCTGTCCGGCGATCCCTACACCGCGATCCTGCGCGGCGGTGGGCCGCGGGACGGAATGATCACCCCCGAACAGGTCGCCGCTGAGGTGGCCGACGCCGCCGAGAAGCCGCTACTGCCGCTGCGAATTCCCATTGGCGACGCCGCGCGCACGCTGTTGGCGGCCCGTCACGCTGCGCCCGACGACGTCCCGTTCCTCACGATGACCACCGTCGATTAGTCCCGTCGCGTTGAAGCTGTGAAGATTTGCGGCCGGGGTGTGAAAAGTTCGTAAAGAGTGTGGCGGAGTCCGCGTACGCCCGGCACGTTGGGGAGATGACGCTGTTTGAGCTGCATCCGTCGTTGCGGCATGGGCGTAACCCGCCCTTGGACCGCGCGATCTGGCCGCTCAACACGATCGTCGACGAACGAGGCCGGCTTTGCCTCGGCGGGGTGCCTGCCACCGAGATCGCGGCCGAGTTCGGCACACCCACCCATGTGGTGGACGAGGGAGACTTTCGGGCCCGCATCCGCGGGTACCGCGCGGCACTTCCCGACGTCGAGCTGGTCTATGCCGGAATGGCACTGCTGAGCACCGCAGTGGCCGGGTGGGTGTCCGGCGAAGGTGCCGGCGTGGCCGTCTGCTCGGGCGGCGAGCTCGCCACTGTCCTCGCCAGCGGCATGCCGGCCGCAAAAATCATCCTGCACGGCAACGCCAAGACTCCCGGGGAGCTGCAGGACGCGGCCGCCGCCGGCGTGGGGCGCGTGGTGATCGACTCACCGAGCGAGATCGCACTTCTTGCCGCGCAGCGGCTGCGCCGTCGCCAGCGTGTCTTGATCCAAGTGATCCCTGACATCGACACGGATCGTAAATTCGGCTTCGCGGTGGCCGCCGGCCAGGCGGCCGGCGCAGTCAGGCGCGTCTTGGATCAGCCGTGTCTGGATCTGATTGGGCTGCATTGCCAACTCGGAGCACAACTCAGCGACCCGGCGCTGTACGGCGAGGCGATCCGGCAAATGATTGGCGTGATGGCCGAGGTACGCGAGCGCCACCAAATCGTGCTCACCGAACTCAACCTCGGCGGGGGCCATGCCTTCCAGCAATCCGAGCTTCACCCATTGGCCACGAGCATCGACACCGCACTCCGATCCGCCTGCGCCGAATACGGCTATCCCCGCCCGCAGATCGTGATCGAGCCGGGCCGAGCGATCGCCGCGCGCGCCGGTGTGACGTTGTACCGCGTCATCGCCGTCAAACGCCAGCCGGACGGCCGCTGCTTCGTCGCGGTCGACGGAACGCCCAGCGGCTCGGAATCCGCGGACTACACTGTGGCACTTGCCAACCGGCATCGGCCAAGCCGCACCGCCCCTGTTACGGTCGTTGGCCGGCGCGGCGAGGTCGGCGACGAGATCGCCCGCGACGTCGAGCTGCCAGACGACGTCCGCCCCGGCGATCTGTTGGCGGTGGCCTGCACCGGTGCCTACCACCACGCGATGGGCTGCAATCTGCAGGGACGGCCGCCGCTGGTCGCCGTCGCCGGCGGCCGGTCCCACGAGTTGGTGCGGCGAGAAACCATCACCGACCTGCTGGCCCGCGATTGCGGCTGGCCCGGCCACCCCATCGCCTCGGCGGCGTCCTGAGGTGCGCAGCGAATGACGATCACTTACACGGCAGTTCGCGACTGGGCCGACACCGCGGTGACAACGTGGTTAAGCCGAAGCGCCACGCCCGCTTTGCCTGACCACACCGTGCTGCGCGCTGAAAAGCGTTGGACAGCAAGAGCTGTGTCCGCGATGGTGTCCTTACGTGTCACGATCGTCTACGCGGTCGCGCTCATCGCTGTCTCGACCACGTTGACGGCCCTCGGTCCGCACGCACGCGATGTCGTGGTAAGTCGCATGAGCACCAACCTGCACAACCTGGCCCGCGGGCATGTGAGCACGCTGATCGGCAGCGCCTTCGTCGACGACGGCGATGCAATGTACGCGTGGCTGCCCGGACTGGTGTGCCTGCTGGCGCTAGGTGAATTGATTTGGCGCAGCACGGGTCTGCTTGTCGCGTTCACGGTCGGTCATATCGGTGCGACGGTGCTCGTTGCGGTCGGGCTGATCGCCGCGATCCACGCGGGGTGGGTGCCAATCTCGGTTGCCCACGCGACCGATGTGGGGGTCAGCTACGGCGCGGTTTGCATTCTGGGTGCGCTGACGGCGTCGATACCGGCACGCTGGCGGCCAGCCTGGATCAGTTGGTGGCTAGGCATCACAGCAACCGCAGCCTGGGCCACGGAGTTTGACTTCACCGCGGTCGGTCACGTGTTGGCGCTACTGCTGGGCATGGGCGTGTCCTTCTGGCTGCCGTCAATGGAGCGCTGGTCATCCATGCGTGTGGCCTTGCTCATCGTCGGCGCCGCGACCGGCTATTTCATGGTGTCCGGATCGTCGATGGTGACGACGGCCGGGGGGTTGGCGGGAATGCTTCTCGCGTTCCTTGCCGACGGCCTGTTGAGGTCACGGGCAGTGTCCCAACCTCAGCCCTGCTTGACGACGGTGCAGTCACCCGACCGCCTGTTGCCGTAGTTGCTCACCGCAATGGCGTCGGCAAGCCCACGCTCTAATTCGCGGATCCGTTTCTCGGATCGTCGTGCTTTATCCGCCCAGTTCCGGGTACCGCGCGCCGTACTGCGGCACGGGACTGGGGCCCTGCGCGTGCGCCGCCGCGATAGCGCGCCGCAGCGGCAAGATCAGCGGAACGAACAGGATTTGGTCGAGCACGATCGGTGTGACGAGGCGATTGTGTACAAAGGCGAACGAACTGCGGGTGGCGGGATCAGCCCATCCGATCGTCCCGCCCAGACCAGCGTGACCGTATCCGCGCAACAACCCAGGCACCGGTGATCCGTGGTAGCCGAGGTGGAACGACATCGGGAACACCATGTTCAGGTCCGGCCGCAGACTGGGCTTGCCCAGCAGTCCGTCCGCCAATTCCGAGGACAAGAACTGCGTGCCGCCAACTGAGCCACTGTTGGCCAGCGCGCCGTACATTTTCGCCAGCCCGCGCGCGGTCACCACGGCATTGACCGATGGGATCTCACTGTCGAGAAAGGGGGTGTCGCCCTGCACCAGCGACGTGAGGCCCGGAACATAGATCGCACCCAACCCGCCGGCCAGCGGTATCTCGGCAAGCTGGGGTGCGAGTCGGTCGATCAACGGATTGGCCCGGGTGTTTTGCGGAAACATGATCTGAGCGGCTTGGGTCGGTGCATCTTTCTCGGGGCGTCCCAGATGCACACCGTCGATGTCGAGCGGACGCGCGATTTCGGAGCGGAACAATTCGCGCATGCCCTTACCGGTGATCGCTCGCGCCAGGCCCGAGGCAAGCCACCCGTAGGTGACGGCGTGATAGGCCGCACGGCCGACCTGGCGATGATCGACAGGTGCGGCTGCGATCCGCTCTTCCATCAAGCGGTGATCTAACAGCTCTTCCTTACTGACACCCTTCAGGTGCGACAGTCCGGCGCGGTGCCGCAGCATGTTGCGCACAGTGATGGAGGCCTTCCCATTCGCACCGAACTCCGGCCAATACTCGGCGACCGGCGCGTCGTAGTCGAGCAGCCCGTGGTCGACGAGCCGATGCAAGACCGTTGACGCCACTCCCTTGCTTGCGGAGAAGACCATCGCGCCGGTGTCGGCCGCCCACCGCTGTTCACCGTGACGGTCCGCCCAACCCGTCCAGACATCCACGACCGGTTCACCATCGACGTACACCGCGAGCGCGCCGCCACCGAAGCGAGGACCGGGAAACAGCCTGGCAAAGGTTTGAACTGCGCAGGAGAAACGCGGGTCGGCAGCGCCCTGGATATCGTCCGGTAATCCGTTATCGCTTTCCAGCAGCGCTGCGTGTGTCATGGCTTGAAATCCCCCATCAGCCCACAATGGCCTAGGAGAACGAGCCTATCATCCGGGGATAATGCGATTCTCGGGCGCGACAACGCGACAACAAGTAGCTATGCCAAACGGCGGGACGCCTAGTTCTCGTCTTGGTTCTCGTCTTGGCGAGGGCGGTCGGCGCGCTCCAGATCATCGCGAATGGCCTTTTGGGCATCCGCCGGCAGCGTGTGCAGCATGTCACGCACCCGAGCCCTCCGGCGCCCCACGGCCTTGCGCTCCGGCATCCCGGGCGTGGCGACGACCTGGGGCGGCACACCTTCGATTTCCTCCACACCGCCCGCGTGTTGACCCGCGTCCAACATGGCCTGTTCTTCGGCCATCGTCGCCTCGTCCTTCTCCTCGGACATGCCGATCGGCCCGATGCGACGGCCGTTGAGGAACTGACCCACAACCGGTTCGTCGCTAGTCAGCAAGACTTCGCGCGGGCCGAACATCACCAGGTGCCTGCGGAACAGCATGCCGATGTTGTCCGGCACCGTGCGCGCGACGTTGATGTTGTGCGTCACGATCAGGATCGTGCAATCGATCTGCGCGTTGATGTCGATGAGCAGCTGGCACAGGTAGGCGGTGCGCACCGGGTCAAGCCCGGAGTCGGGCTCGTCGCAGAGGATGATCTTCGGGTCGAGCACCAGCGAGCGGGCCAGGCCGGCGCGCTTCTTCATACCGCCGGAGATCTCGCCGGGAAACTTCTTCTCGTCTCCTCCCAGGCCCACCATCTCGAGCTTTTCCATGACGATGTCACGGATCTCGCCTTCCTTCTTCTTGGTGTGCTCGCGCAACGGGAACGCCGTGTTGTCGTACAGGTTCATCGAGCCGAACAGCGCGCCGTCCTGAAACATGACGCCGAACAGCCTGCGGATGTCGTAAAGCTCCTTGGCTGAGCTCTCGATGATGTCGGTGCCGTCGACAAAGATCGCGCCGCGCTCCGGCCGCAGCAGCCCGATCAACGACTTCAAAAACACCGACTTGCCGGTTCCGGAAGGGCCGATCAACCCGCTCACCTCACCTGCGGGGATCTCCATTGTGACGTCTTCCCAGACTCGCGCTGCCCCGAAGGACTTACTCAGCCCCTGGACTGAAATTCCGATGCCCACCTGTGGACCTCCCCAGCTAATGCCTAGACCCACCGCGGTGATGGCCTAGCACGGGGGATAACCGCTTATGCGCGGCGGAAACCCGCAGTCGTTCAGGTGTGGCGGGCAGCCTTCGTGTAGACATGCGTGAGGTGGGACTGCACGGTGCGCGGGGAAACGAAAAGCCGCGTGGCGATGTCGCTATTGCCCAGACGGGAACGCGTAAAAGCCGAGGCGCTAGGCGGATATCGCTTCTGGTCGTCGGTCAGGCAGACTCGACCGTGTAAAAGTCCCGGTCAAAAGAGAACGACAGCCCGACGGCTTGGTCGCTGGCCGCCGCCACTAGGGGCCGGCAGAACGCGCACAGGGCGGCGCCGATCGTGGGATAGCCGCATGCGGGGCAGATATCGACGGTCACTCTCCACCTCCGAGCGGATGACAACTGTGCATATGTTCAACGCTTTGCTTCCGATACCCTCGTCTCCGGCTATCCAAACAAGCCACCCATCCAGCGCCCCGCTTTCAGACAAGAGCGGTTCGGCTCCGGCTGTTGTCACCGAGGCTTCTTGTACGAGTTGCACGCGCGAGGTGAGGCCCATTTGGCGTAGACGTGGGTGAGGTGGGACTGCACGGTGCGCGGTGAGACGACAAGCCTTGCTGCGATGTCGTTGTTGCCGAGCCCCTCGCTGCCCAGTCGAATGACCCGCACCGGTGCCGGCGCTCGGTGGGGCTGAGCGAGGCCCAGCCGCTGGTGGGGCGTTTGCGTTCGCCGCGGCCGCGCTGGGCGTAGGCGATCGCCTCTTCGGTGGACAGGGCCGCGCCCTCGGCCCGCGCGGCGTCAAAGTCCTTCTCACCCATCGCTTCTCGCAGCGCCGTGATCGTGGCTTCCTAAGCAGCGTCCCAGACCTTAGCGGACCTCACCGATGCGTTGCCGGATGGCCTGTGCGGCCAGCGCCGACTACCGACGCGGATTTTCCCGGTTCAATTCGGCTTGAGATCCGTATCCCGGCTCGGCTGCACCCTCTTCGGCTCGCCCGGCATCTTCGGAGTGTCTACCTGCTCCTGGCTATGCTCACCTGCGCAAATGCTGCTCGCTTACTCATGCCATGCGGAAAGTTATCGGGCGAGAACTCGCCAGTTTTCTCGCTGCCAGGGTCAAATCGATGCTTTGACCCATATCGGTACACCTGTGCCACAGGGCATTTGGGGTGACGTCGTAGGTCACGAGGTCTCGGTGCGAGCGGTGCGGTCCCTATTGCCCTGCCGGGTCTTTACGCTTGCCAGCGGCGCAAAGCGACTGGCAGAAGAGCTTGGGTTCCATCCATTTAGAACAGCCTGCTCAGATCTTTGACCAGCTGAGAGACTAAAGACACCGTCGCGATCAGCTGCCCCTCGTCATCGGTGAGATCTGCGCCGAGGACCGCCGTGACGCTCGTCAGCTTGATCAGACGTCCCGTAGCGACGTAGGACTTCGTTGTTCCCGCGCGGAGGAAGGTCACATTCATGCTGAGGGTCGGGCACGGGTGGCTCGTCACAAATGAACCGCAGTGCGTCGCCGCCTGGTCAAGCATTTCCGCGATCGATCCACCGCTGAGCTGCGCGAAATTGAAGGCGCTGGGGCCGGGTTCGTATGAGACGCGCAGCGACCTCTGTGCCCGCGAGCCGTCGACGAAGGTGGTGTTGAGCGCCGAAAGATTCGGCGGCAGATACTTGTTCGCGTGATCGATCCAGTCCGCATCGGCGAACGCTGCTCCGGATTCGCCAAACAGCAGAGGATATCCGGGCGCTTCCATTCCTACCCTTTCGCGTCGACACAAGCGCTTTGAGGCCACAAACAGGCCGAACCCATATGCCATCTCTCGCCTTTGCTCCTGAGGAACATACAGGTGGGAAGTTCAGGTGGTTCCCCGTTTTGAGGCGTCTAGGCGAACTCATATCGTTCAGCCTCAGCGATCCAGTCGCGATACCGCCGTTTCGAGTCGGTCGAAAACCAGGTCGCCCCTAACGTCCGGCACGCACCATCGCGGACAATCTCATGGAGCAACGACCGACCGCCACCACCGTCCCTCTCGTTGGCCGATCCCGCATCTGAACTACCGCAAGCATGGGCGTACCTTCCCAACCAGCTTGTTGGGTACGTAAGTACAGGTAAGTGCCGCAGAAAGCCCATGAACGACCGGCGCTTCAGCACGGTGCGGCAGATCTTCGCTCTGGGAGGCTGAGACGAAGCATCGACCATGGTGGCCAATGCCGGATCGAGGAGAACAGCGATGTCCGTGTCCCAGGCGCTCTCCACCCCAGTTGACGAGATCATGGAGTCGCTGGAGTTGTTCTCGCGCAATGGGTTCCATCTAGAGCCGAGATGCCGCGTGTGCCGAAACGACCAGGTGTGCAAGAAGGTCAACGGCCTGTTGGCCACCGGGTCGAGCTACGCGATGATCGTGCGCGCACTCGTGGCAGACAACGCCGAACTCGACAAGTGTGACCGGGTGACGATCGATTCGGTCCGAAACCACTGCGCGCGGCATTTTCCAGTTCAAAGCGTTGCCAAAGCAACCTACCGACAGATCCTCGAACGCCGGGCAAAGGCGAACAGCGTCGACGTCGTCGAGGGCGTGGCCACCGCCCTCACCCCCATTGCGTTCTTCGAGACGGTCATGGTGAAAAGCTATGAAAACCTTGTCGATTCGAACACCAAGGTTGATGTGAACACCGGCATCGTCGCGGCGGGTCGGTTGCAGTCGCTGATCGACTCCGGGGATGACGGCCGCGAACTGTTGGTATTGAAGGTCCAGCCGGGCTGGATCCAGGCAGCGGTCAAATCCACAGTGCCGGAGGAGATGTGGGGCGAGATCATCGAGAAGCTGGAGGAGTTTGAGCAGCACCAGGAGGCGCTCGACGTCGGCACGGACTCCTTCGATGACGCTGACGACGAGGCCCACGACCCGACCGAGTTCGCCGAGGACGACGACGGGTTTTGACCTCCGCAGCGCCCACCGTCACCGAGGGCGATGTGGACCGCTGCCGGGCGTGGATGGGGCGTTCGCGGTCGCGTGAACGCTCACCGCATCCGCTTGGAGGCATTCAACTTCGGCGACCCTCGGATGGTCATATCCTCAGCGGGTGGACCGCGATCATATCCATGCCGCCATAGCGCAGGAGCGTCGCCGCATTGCGGATCTGATTGACAGCCTGGATGGGGCGCAGCTGGCGACGGAGAGCTTGTGCACGGGTTGGGATGTAAAGACGGTGGGCGCCCATCTGGTGAGCTTTCTGGCCGAGGGCACTCTCAGGGTTACGTGGCTTGGCGCGCGCCGTGGTAGCCCGGATCGGGCAATCGATGAGCTGGCACGCCGCAGCGCGCAGCGGCCAGCTGCCGAAATCGCGGCAAGTCTGCGCGACCTCGCTGCTCATCAATACTGGAGGCCCCCGCCGCAAGCCCCTGGTCTGCTAGCCGAAGTCTTGGCCCATAGCGGCGACATCAGAATCCCGCTTGGACTTCCCTTCGAACCCGAACCGGAGCTGACAGCGACCGCGCTGGACTTCATGACCGGCCCGGTGCCGATCGGCCTGGTGCCATTGCGACGCCTGCGAGGCATTCGCCTGCAAGCCACTGACATTGATCGAGCGTGGGGTAAAGGACAGGAAATCCGTGGGCAGTCAGCCGAACTGCTGATGGCTACGGTCGGACGCACCCTTGTGCTGGATGCGCTCGACGGGCCCGGATTGTCAGTGTTGCGGGAGCGAATATCTAGCTAGAAAACTGTCGTGCCGACACAGAGATATCCCTGACGTTGCTCGACGAGCTGGGCGCCATGGACCCGCCCCAGCGGCGACACTGGCCGCAGCTCCGGGGGGCAAGACTTTCACCGGGGCGCCCGACGGTCGGCACACGGTTCATACACTCCGGGTGCTGGCCCACTTCCTCGACTCCGACTAATGTGTGCCGATTCCGTAGTGCCCTGTCAATTCGGACCGAGTTCGGTTGTGACGGTACATGCGGTGGGATGACCCCGAGCCCCCCTCGAGTCCGAGCGCGCGGCGCCCTTGGGCGGCATCGGCATCGCGGAGGCTTCAAGAATTAGGTGGCCGATTTCGATTCTCCTACTTGGCCGGGCGGCCATACTGCATACAGGCATTGGTTTCTTACCAACCGCCGCAACGCCGTAGCCCGACAGGTGAAAGAAGCACCACAAATGCCCATTTATCAGTGCATGACGCCCGCCGGTACGGTGCCGGACGCCGTCAGGCCCCAGATTGCTAAGGAGATCACCCGGCTGCACGTGGAGGCCACCAACGCGCCTCCGTCATTCGTGCACGTCATCATCCTCGACGTACCCCCCGGCGTGCACTACACCGCCGGTGAGCCCGACACCCACACCACCCTCATCAACTGCACGATCCGCGCCGGACGCTCCCTTACGGTGCGCCAGAACCTGATGAAAGCCATCTCGCAGTCGTGGTCTAGCCTCACCGGACAACCGGAGCAGCAGCTGCTCATCAACGTCACCGAGGTGGACGCCTCCACCGTCATGGAAGCCGGTCTGATCTTGCCCCAGCCCGGCGAGGAGGCCGCATGGTTCGAGCGCAACCGCGCCCAACTCTCCGCGCTGGCGCCCGATGGCATCAAGGGCCTCTGACCTCTGCTCTGCGCCAAGCAGATCCGGCCCGAGTGGTCGGCACCAAGAGCAGCGCGACAGGGCTTTGGGTGACGCCGCAGTGACGCCGCCGCCCTGCGCCGCGCTGAGCGACTGACACGACCCCACCTCGCCGTGGTGGCAACAGGAAGAGGTGAGCGATGACCGACCGGCCTGACTGGGGGTGGGGCGCCAATCCACCCGTCTTCACTTTCACCGAGGACGAGATCCGTGCGGTGGCCGAGGCCCATCATTACAGCCCTCCTGATCAAGGAGAGCGCGGGGGATTGTGTTCGTGCCGGTATTCCTCTTCGCGTCCCGCCGTGGAATACACCATCGATCACTTCATCGAGAAGCTGAAGGAAGCACGTGAGCGAGCCCTCGCGGCCAAGCCGGTGACGCCGTGAACGTCACTGAGGCCGAGCGCAAGCCCCGCAGCAAGGTCGCCCGCGAGCTAACGATCGCCGCCCAGCATCTGCGCCACGACCAGCGAGCCGATCTGGCCCGCCAGGTCGACGAGGTGCAGACGGCATCTACACCGGTCAGATCACCGATCGGCCGCTGCAATCAGCGACCGGCTTTGCTGGATGAGACCTGAGTTGTGCTGACAGCGGGCCAATGCAGTCTTTGAGAGAAACCAGCCTGAGTTTTGAGTTTCGCCTGAGACCAGTGGTGGGCCGGCCCGGTCGTTGACCAGCGGTGAAATGATGCTGACGTGGACCCCAGCCGGGACGGTGGCGGTGGGCTGACCGCGGCGGGACTGCCGTGTGGGTCGTGCCGCACCGAACTGCCACCGAACTCCAAGTTCTGTAACGAGTGCGGTGCACCAGTCACACACGCCACCCACATCGGCCGAGTACAAGCAGGTAACGGTCCTGTTCGCCGATGTGGTGCACTCGATGGACATCGCCTCGGCCGTCGGGCCGAGCGGCTGCGCGAGATCATGGCCGAGTTGGTCGAGCGTTGCTGCTGCGGTGGTGAAGCGCTACGGCGGCACCGTGGACAAGTTCACCGGCGACGGCATCATGGCGGTGTTCGGCGCGCCGGTGGCGCTAGAGGACCACGCTGTTCGCGCCTGTCATGGCCGCATTAGGCGTTCAGGACGAGGCGAAGCGGCTTGCCGTCGACGTCCGAGACCGCGACGGTGTGGACCTACAGTTGCGGGTCGGTCTGAACTCCGGTCAGGTGATCGCCGGTGAGATCGGTTCGGGCGCCTTTCGGTTACACCGCCGTCGGTGAGCAAGTCGGGCATGGCACAACGGATGGAATCGGTGGCACCGCCGGGTGGGGTGATGCTCAGCGCGTCCACAGCGCGACTGGTCGAAGGCGCAGCGAGTGCTCGGCGAACCGGAGATGGTCCAGCATCAAAGGTGCCGATCAGCCGATCACCGCTCATCGGCTGTTGGGCGTGGCCGAACGGGCATCGCGCTGTCGGACGTGCTGAGTCGACTCTGGTCGGTCGGCGCTGGGAGATGGCCGCCGTCGAGGGCCTGCTGGAGCGCGCCATCGATGGCCACGGCGCGGTGGTCGCCGTGGTGGGATCACCCGGTATCGGCAAGAGCCGCCTGGTGCGCGAGGTCGCCGCGATGGCCGCTGCGCCGCGGCGTCGAGGTGTTCACCGCCTTCTGCGAGTCGCACACCAGCCGACGTCCCCTTTCATGTCGTGGCGCGGCTGCTGCGCGCGGCCACCGGTGTCGAGCGGTCTTGACGGCGCAGGCCGCCCGCGATCGAGTGCGCGGCGCGGGTGCCCGACGCCGACCCCGAGGACTTGCTGCTGCTTCGATGACCTGCTGGGCATCGCCGATCCCGATGTGGCGCTGCCCGAAGATCGATCCGGATGCGCGGCGGCGGCGGTTGACCGCGCTGGTCAACGCCGCGTCGCTGGCCCGCGAAGCCCCGGCGGTCTATGTCGTTGAGGACGCGCACTGGATCGACGAGGTCAGCGAGTCGATGCTGGCCGATTTCGTCACCGTGATCCCGCAGACGCCCTCGCTGGTGCTGATCACCTACCGCCCCGAATACCGGGGCGCGCTGAGCCGGGTGCCCGGTGCTCAGACGCATCGCCCTTGCGCCGCTGAGTGATTCGGAGACCGCAGCACTGGTCTCGCGAGCTGCTCGGGCCGGACCCCTCGGTTGGCGCGCTGGGCCACCATGATCGCCGAGAGGGCCGCCGGTAACCCGTTTTTCGCCGAGGAGATAGTGCGCGACCTGGCCGAGCGCGGCGTGCTGCGCGGCAACCGCGGCGCCTACGTGTCGACGGCCGATGTTGGCGAGGTCAGCGTGCCCGCCACCCTGCAGGCGACCATCGCCGCCCGCATCGACCGGCTGGACCCGGCGGCCAAGCGCACCCTAGCGCTGCGGCGGTCATCGGATCCCGATTCAGCCGGGACCTGCTGGAACGCTGGGGCTTGATCCTGTCCTGGAGGACCTGGTCGGCGGCGAGTTCATCGATCAGATCACGTTCACCCGACAACCCGAGTATGTGTTCCACCATCCGCTGATCCGCACCGTGGCCTACGAATCACAGCTCAAGTCGGATCGCGCCGAGCTGCACCGGCGCGTGGCGGCCGCATCGAATCACGTGACCCGGCATCGGCCGATGAGAACGCAGCGCTGATCGCCGAACATCTGGAGGCCGCCGGTGATCTGCACGCCGCCTACGGCTGGCACATGCGCGCCGCAACCTGGGCGACCAACCGCGACATCACCGCGGCGCGGCTGAGTTGGGAGCGCGCCCGACAAGATCGCCGACGCCCTACCCACCGATGACCCCAACCGAGCAGCCATGCGCATCGCCCCGCGCACCATGTTGTGCGCGACCGCCTGTCGAGTCCATGCGACACGTGGCCGGCGCCCGCTTCGATGAATTGCGGCGAGTTGTGCACCGCCGCCGGGGACAAGGCGTCGCTGGCCATCGCCATGGCGGGGCTGGTGATCGATCACGCGTATCAGGGCCGGATGCGCGAGGCGTCGCAGCTGGCCTCCGAAGCCATGGCCCTCATCGAGTCGGTCGGCGATCCGACCTTGACGGTGGGGCTGTCCTTCGCGCCGATCTACGCCAAGATTGAAAGCGCCGAGTGGTCTGACGTGCTGCGGTGGTCACAGACGGGTCATCGACCTGGCCGACGGTGACCCGTCGAAAGGCAACTTCATTGTCGGGTCTCCGCTGGCGCTCGCCTTGACGTCGCGGGCTATGGCCCGGTATTGCCTGGGTCGTCCCGGATGGCGCGACGACCTGCAGCACGGCCTGGCCATGGCCCGCAGCGCCGACCCCCTGTCCTACGCCACGGTCGTCGCCTACGTCTACTTCGCGGGGATACCGGCTGGCGTGCTGACGGCCCGACGATCGCGCGATGCGCGAGATCGAGGATGCCCTACGGATTGCCGAACGATCCGGTGATGATCTCGCGTTGGCCTTCGCCCGGATGACGCTGGGCCTTGCGCTGGTGCACCGCCAAACGGCTGCCGAGCGTGACCGCGGACAGCAAGCTGCTGGCCGAGGTCAGCGACGTGTTCCTGCGCCGGGGATACAACCTGGCCGAGTTACCGATCGTCAATGTGTACTTGGCACGTGAGAGGGCTCGGCGTGGAGATCGCGACGACGCCATCCGCTCATGCGTGCCGCCGTCGACCATCTGGTCCGCGAGGGACAGCTGCTGGCGTGTGGCGTTCCTGCGACGTGTGTTCTGGTGGAGACACTGCTCGATCGCGGGGCCGATGGTGACGTGGCCGAAGCCGAGGCCGCGATCGAGCGTTTAGCGGCCGCGCCAGCCGATGAGGGTCTGGTGATGCGCGACATCTGGCTGCTGCGGCTGCGGGCCTTGCTGGCGCGAGCTCGCGGCGATGACGCGGCTTATCGCGAATTCCGGGATCGCTACCGCGACATGGCGAATCGCTTGGCTTCGAAGGACATATCGCGTGGGCCGAGGCGATGCCATGACGGGTGCTGCTCCTTCGGGGGTGGTGACGTTTCTGTTCACCGACGTCGAAGGTTCGACCCGTCGGTGGGAAGCCGACGCTGATGAGATGCGGTTGGCGCTGGCCGCTCATGATGACGTGTTGCGGGCGGCGATCGAGGCACACGGCGGTTGGTTGTTCAAACACACCGGTGACGGCGTGTGTGCGGCGTTCGCGTCGCCAAGATCTGCGGTGGATGGCGCCATAGCCGCGCAGCGCAAACTGGAATTGCCGGTGCGGATGGGCATTGCGACCGGGGAGGCCGAGCTGCGGGACGGGGACTACTTCGGAACGGTCCTCAATCGCGCAGCGCGGGTGATGGCTGCCGGACACCGAGGTCAGATCCTGCTGGCCGAGTCGACGGCGGGTCTGCTCAGCGGGGTCGATCTGGTCGATCTGGGGCCGCGACGGTTGCGGGATCTGCCCACTCCGGTCGGGGTGTTTCAGGTCCGAGCGCCGGGACTGCGCACGGACTTTCCGCCATTGCGTGGAGTCGACTCGAATCCCGGAAATTTGCGTCCGGCGATCACGAGCTTGATCGGCCGCGACGCCGAGGTCTCCAATCTTCAAGCGGCCCTGCGCTCGCATCGGTTGGTGACATTGACCGGCGTCGGTGGAGTCGGCAAGACCCGGCTTGCGTTGGAAGTCGCCACACAGTTAGCCGACGAATTTGTCGACGGCGTCTGGTTTTTCGAGTTGGCGGCGGTCGCTGATCCGGCGGCGGTACCGGATGCGGTGGCGGCGGTGTTGGGAATCACTCAGCAACCGGGCAAGAGCGTCGGCGAGTCGGTGGCCGCCGCGTTGGAGGGGCGGTCGCGGCTGTTGGTGTTTGACAACTGTGAGCACGTCGTGGACAGCGTCGCGGATCTGGTCGCAGCGATCCTCGCGGCCTCGGCGACGGTGAAAGTCTTGGCCACGAGTCGTGAGGGAATCGGCGTCGCCGACGAGCAGTTGTGGCGAGTGCCTTCACTAGACGTGGGTGCGGCTGTGGAGCTGTTTGTCGAACGCGCTGCGAGCGTGGTTTCGGACACGTTGGCCGATGAGGCCACCGCCGTGGCGGATGTGTGTCGTCGCCTCGACGGGATCCCGCTTGCGATCGAGTTGGCGGCCTCGCGGATGGCGTCGATGACGGCGGCCGAGGTGCGTGATCGTCTTGATGACCGATTCAAACTGCTGGTGGGATCACGACGTGGATTGGAGCGCCACCAGACACTGCGTCACGCGGTGGCGTGGTCTTACGACCTGCTCGATGACGCTGAAAAGGCAGTCCTGGAACGCTGTTCGGTGTTCGCAGGCGGATTCGACCGCGAAAGTGCCTGTGCGGTGGCCGGATTCGGTGGCTCGACGACTACGTCATTCTCGATCTGCTGGATGCGCTGGTGCGCAAGTCGCTGCTCGTGGCCGATCGGTCATCTGGGCGAATCCGGTTCTCGATGTTGGAGACGATCCGCCAGTTTGCCGAGGAACAACTCGTCGGCCTCGGGTGACCGGGTACGCGACGCCGTACCAGCACACGCCCGCTACTTCGCCGAACGGGAAGCCGATGTGCTAGCCCTTTGGGACAGCCCGCGCCAGCGTGAAGCTTTTGTCTGGCTCAACACCGAGTTGGCCGACCTACGTACCGCTTTCCGGTGGGCAGCCGCTCATGACGACCTCGACGACGCCGCCGCCATCGCCGTCTATGCCGGATTTCTCGGCGGATTCATTGAGCAGCATGAGCCGTCGACATGGGCGGAGGACCTGATCGACCAAGCTCGAGCAGTCGGTCATCCACGCTTAGGTCAGCTCTATGTGATAGCCGCCGAGTGTTACCGGACCGGCAGGTTGACCGATGGTGTCAAGTACGCTGACGCGGGCGTCGCGATCCTCGGCACCGGGCATTTCGATCGGATGCTGTACGACTTCGAGCCGACGGCGCTGGGGGGCACATATATCACCGTGGGCTCCACCGACCAGTGGCTGGCGCTGTGCCGGAAGCGGCTCGCGCTCGGACAAGGTATGAACGCCTTTAATCGCGGCTCCATGGTCATGGCTCTGACAACCGCCGGTGAGTTCGACGAGGCGAAGTCGGCCTCGAGGATCTGCTCAACGCCGCAGATGCCACCGATAACCCGGGTGCTCAGGCCTTTGCATTGCTTGTGTACGGCTACGCCTGGCGCGACGCTAGTCCCACTGCGGCATACGAAGCGTTCCGCCGTGGTCTGACAATCGCTCAACACAGCGGCAACCGCATGACAGAGCCATCCTCCCGGTCAACTTGTCGAGCTTCGCGCCACCAACTATGACCCGATGTACACCCTCGACTTCTCGACGCGCGCAATCAAGAACTTCTTCGACACTGGCCGCTACTCTCACATGGTCAGCCCGCTGGCAGTTCTGGCCGCCCACTTCGATCGGATCGGACGGTATGAGGCCGCCGCGACCATCGTAGGGTTCGCAGGTACCGCTTTCGCACTGGCCACTTTTCCCGAAATCGACGTCACGATCGCTCATCTGCGCGAAGTGCTCAGCGACAACATGTACCAGTCGCTGAGCGAAGTGGGCGCGAAGATGACGAACGCGGGTGCCGCGCGGTACGCCCTCGACCAAATCGACCAGGCCCGAGCAGAACTGAATGCCGTCTCGAAATAGACCGCCTGGGCGTGGGCAAAAGGCGCTTGAGAAAATGACGGCTGACCGCGTGCCGATCGGTCACTCGTCTGTCGGCAGATTTGTCTAGCTGTGCGCGTAGTTGCGCGGCTTCGGATTCGGGCTTCTCGATGCGAGCAGCCGATCCCACGCAAGACCCTGGAACGAGGCCTACAGAGATCACCGGCAAGGCGACCGTCCACGTCGAACAGATACCGCTCAAACATGGCGATTACGAAGGAGTCCCGTACTCCACCGGCAAGGTGACGCCGGGAGAAGACACCCATGACGTGACGTTCGCCGAAGGAAACGACGAGTCGCTGTAGGCCGCGTTGGGCACGTCGCGTTTCATGGGTCACTCAGGTTGCGCCAACGCGGAAATGCATTCGCGAAGCACCTAGACGGCGGCGACTGAGCGGAATCCGCCGGAGAGAGAGTGGACGCTGGCCTTGCAAGACATCGCCTGTCTCTGACTGAGGGGCAAGCCCTTAGTACGGGGCTCTTGAATCTCGTCGCCTATCTCAATCCCTTAGGGTGCGAACGTGATCCGTGTTTCCCCTGCGATTCCCCGAAGCATGGTCGAATAATTTCATGCGTGCTTAGCCGGAAGCGAGCCATCTAGCAATCCCGACAGCTAGTTGTGGGAATGCTCACAGCCACGTATGCGTAGCCGCAGGTCAGCACGTAAACGGCGCTCTCTTGCGCTGCTGAAACGGCGGGAATCATGCAGGGTGGCGTCGTGAACATCCTCACCGTTCTGCGCCTTCGCCCACTACGGCGACTTCTGCCCGGCAGCACGCAAAGCCATTGTCCGGCAATGCCTTGCGATCTACCCGCTGGCCGAACGATGAGCACACCACTGGACTACAGTTCCGTCGTCCCTCTGTGCGTCGTGTGCATTGAAGATAGCCGCGCAATAGAAGCCACCCACCAAACAAGGGACCTGCTGTGCGGCTGCGACGAACACATCCAACAACTTGAACAACACGGTCGCGCCGCGATCCGCCGACAACGAAGCGCAGTATCGCGTGGATATATGGATCGTGGAGCACCGCCTGCACATGGAACCACTCGAAACCGAGCGGCGGACTCGCGCGGCCAAGGCGCGTTGGTTCGGGCGACTGGAGTGCTGGCCAACCAGGATGCAGCCATCGACGCCGCCGGTCGGCGGCTGACGCCGACTCTTGGCCGTGCTGCTGGCCGGATGACCGAAGCGCACGACATGAAGCTCCGGACTGACGGGATCGAGTCCATCGGCCACGAAATGACCGAGGGGGCCGTGGACCCTTGTCTTCGCCTAGCGGGTTTCTAACAGACCACTAGCTCACTCGTCGGCACCCTCGGCCAGGACGCGGTAAACGGTGGCACGCGAGACGACGAGAGTGGATGCAATCGTGTTCGCAGAACCACCGCTGGCATGCATACGCCGCGCCAGCGCCGTCTCGCCCGGCTGTCTCGAAAACGATGGGTTGATGAGAACGCGTCGACTCGCCAGCCATCGATTCGATCACCAGGCGCTCGGGCCTACCCGTTTGCCCCTCTGGTCGAACGACTGGCACACGAGACCCGCCTGATCTTGTGGGATAAACGCGGCACGGCGCACGCCGTTCTACCCGCAGGGACGGTTAAAGCTGCCCCGCAAGGACTCCAGGGTCTCGGACACGTATCAAGGTTATCGGGCAAGTGCGCGATGCTAGCCGTGGTTTATAAAGGATTTCCCTCATCATCCCAGTTCGCAGCCACTTTCTTGCTCGGCTGCACCCGAGGCGGTTCGCCCGGCATCTTCGGATAATTCGGCGGGTATGGCATGTCGCCGAGCCCGCGCCGTTCGTCGGCCTCGACCATGTCCAGCAGCGGCGCAATCGACTGGGCCACGTCATCTATTGCGGCCCAGGGATCGTCACGGCCCCGCACCAGCTCCGGCACGGTCGCCATGGTGTAGTCGTCCGGATCGGCGTCGGCCATCTCGTCCCACGTCAGTGGCGTCGATACCGTGGCGATCGGGGTGCGCCGCACCGAATATGGCGACGCCATAGTGCGGTCGCGTGCATTCTGGTTGAAGTCGATGAAGATCCGTGCGCCTCGTTCTTCCTTCCACCACGACGTGGTGACCGCGTCCGGAGCACGCCGCTCTACCTCGCGGGCCAGCGCAATACCCGCCCGGCGGACTTGGATGAAGTCCCAGTCGGTGGCGATCCGCAGGAACACATGGATCCCGCGTCCCCCCGACGTCTTCGGATACCCGACCAAACCAATTTCGTCGAGCAACGGACGCAACACATCGACGGCAATCGCTCGGGCTTCGGCAAAACCGGTCCCGGGCTGCGGATCCAAGTCGATGCGCAATTCGTCCGGGTGGTCGGTGTCGGGGCAGCGCACCTGCCAGGGGTGCAGCGTGATCGTGCCCATCTGCGCCGCCCACACGATCGCCGCCGGGTGGGTCACCTTCAGCGCGTCGGCGGTCCGCCCCGACGGGAACGTGACCCGGCAAGTCTCCAGATAGTCGGGATGATGCTGTGGCACGCGCTTTTGGTAGATCTCCTCGCCGTCGATGCCGTCGGGGAAACGCTGCAGATGTGTGGGCCGGTCGCGCAGCGCAGCCAGCATCGGACTGCCGGCTTTGACAGCCACGGCTCGGTAGTACTCGACGAGCCGCCGCTTGGTGCCGTCGGAGCCCCAGCTCGGGGAAGTACACCTTGTCCGGGTTGGTGACGCGCACCGCGGTGCCGTCGACGTCGAGTTCTTCTGCTGCGGCGGCCATATCTCGATTGCAGCACGCCGGACGCCAGAATGGGTCTATGGACCTACCCGTTATGCCGCCGGTTTCGCCGATGCTGGCCAAGTCGGTCAAGGCGATCCCGCCCGATGCCTCCTACGAGCCGAAGTGGGACGGCTTCAGGTCCATCTGTTTTCGCGACGGCGATGAGGTGGAGCTGGGCAGCCGCAACGAGCGGCCCATGACCAGGTATTTCCCCGAGCTGGTCGCGGCGGTCACGGCGGAGCTGCCATACCGCTGCGTGGTCGACGGGGAGATCGTCATCGCGACCCACCGCGGCTTGGATTTCGAGGCGCTGCAACAGCGCATTCATCCGGCCGACTCGCGGGTGCGAATGCTCGCCGAGAAGACGCCGGCGTCCTTCATCGCGTTCGACCTGCTCGCCCTCGGCGACGACGACTACACCCGCCGCCCGTTCAGCGCGCGGCGCGCCGCCCTCGTCGACGCGTTCGCAAACTCCGGTCCCGCTATCCACGTCACGCCGGCAACCACCGATTTGGCGACCGCGCAGCGATGGTTCGAGGAGTTCGAGGGTGCCGGTCTCGACGGCGTCGTCGCCAAGCCGCTGACGATCACCTATCAACCGGACAAGCGCGTCATGTTCAAGATCAAGCACGAACGAACCGCCGATTGCGTGGTGGCCGGTTATCGAGTGCACAAGTCCGGCGGGGAGGCGATCGGATCGCTACTGCTCGGGCTCTATCAAGATGACGGACAGCTCGCGTCAGTCGGCGTGATCGGTGCTTTCCCGATGGCCGAGCGACGACGGCTGTTCACCGAGATGCAGTCGCTGGTGACGGATTTCGACGACCATCCGTGGAATTGGGCGGCCCACGAAGCGGGCGAGCGCACACCACGCAAGAACGAATTCTCCCGCTGGAATGCCGGCAAGGACCTTTCGTTCGTGCCGCTGCGCCCGGAGCGCGTGGTCGAGGTTCGCTACGACCACATGGAGGGTCGGCGCTTTCGCCATACGGCTCAATTCAGCCGGTGGCGCCCCGACCGTGACCCACTCTCGTGTACCTACGATCAACTCGAGCAGCCACTCAACTTCAGCCTCGGCGACATTGTGCCCGGCCTCGCTTGAGCCAAGACGAATTTTCCGCAACACAGGATGGGCCGGCTGCAAGACACGGCTAAGCTGTTGCGATGCTTCAGGTAGCCGCACTGCTGGTGGCAGGTTCCGCCACCCTCGACGAGGACGGCGCGCTCAGTGCCACCCGCATACCAACGACCTGCTATGAGATCGGCGAAGTCCCATTATCGGCAGAGGTCCCAGTCATTCTCGTTGTGCATGCGCCAGCCGGCGGAGATTACGACCCGCATCTCTACATCGTGGTCAAAGATCCGAGCGGTAAGAAGCGCGGCGGCATTGACGCAGCGTGGCATTGGCCAGACGAGGAAGGCAGGCCATCCAAGTACCGATGCTTCACTCAGCGGATCCCGTTCGAGATCGAGAGCCACGGCGAGTACACCATCGGTGTTTATTACGACGCAGAGGGCATGATCGAATTTTCCACACCGATACCGGTTTCGATCATGCTGACCACGGCGAAGGCCGCTGCGACTAACGGCGAGGGCAGCGAAGAAAGCCTCCAGTTTGGCGGCATTTGACTTCATCGTGATCGGCGCCGGCTCTGCCGGTTGCGCGGTTGCGGGGCGGCTGGCGACGCAGTCGTCGGCGAGGGTGCTGCTGCTCGAGGCCGGAGGTTCGGATCGGCGGCTTGAGGTGCGGGCGCCGCTGGCATTCGGTCGTCAGTTCGGGACCTCGTTGGACTGGGCGTATGAAAGCGAGCCGGAGCCCGGCTGCAACAACCGGCGGATCGGACAGCCGCGTGGCCGGGTGCTTGGCGGCACCAGCGCGATGAACGGGATGGTCTGGGTCAAGGGCAGCAGTCTTGACTACGACGGCTGGCGGCTGCCGGGCTGGGGCTGGGATGACGTCGCACCGGTGTTCGCGCGGATCGAGCAAGGCCCGATGCGGGTGACCCGGGTGGCGTACCCCGACGAACTGTCTCAGCGCTTCGTCGCCGCGGCGCGTGCCGCGGGCATCGCGGCCGAGGATGACGTCAGCGGTCCCGACTTGGACGGCGCCACAATCGCCCCAGTCACCATCCACAACGGCCAACGCTGGACCACGGCACGCGCCTACCTTCGCGGCCAGAAGAATCTGACCGTCGTCACCAAGGCCGAAGTCCGTCGGGTCATCATCCGCAACGGTCGCGCCGTCGGTGTCGAGTACCGTCGCCGGGGAAGCCAGCAACGGGCTTTCGCCGACCACGAGGTCGTGGTGAGCGCCGGCGCCTTCGGGTCACCGCAGCTGCTCCAAGTATCGGGTGTCGGCCCGGCCGATCACCTGCGTAGCGTCGGGATCACCGCGCTCGTCGACAGCCCCGGCGTCGGCGACGGGCTGACCGATCATCCATCCACCTTCGCCACCTGGGCCCTGACACCCGGCCATGTCGGCCTGGCCGACGCCACGAACCCAAAATGGTTGCTGCAGTGGCTAATCGGCCGCCGCGGCAAGCTCACCAGCAACATCATGGAGGCGGTGGCCCATGTCCGGTCGACGGCTGATCTGCCGGCGTGCGACTTTCAGATCGTGTTCGCCCCCATCGATGTCCTAGCCGGCACCACGGGGGTGGCGCTCAAACCCACGGCGTCGGTGATGCAGTCCTACTGGACGCCGAAGAGTCGAGGTAGCGTGATGGTGCGCTCGGCGGATCCCGCAACACCACCGGCCATCCGGATGAACCTGCTGACCGAGCGCGATGACGTCGACGCGCTGGTGCGCGCGATACAGTGCAGCCGCAAGTTCATTGCGACCGAACCGATCGCCTCCGCCATCGACCGCGAAGTTTCCCCGGGCCGCGACTCGGACCTTGAGGCGCACATCAGGAACACCGCCCTGACCACGGCGCATCCGGCTTGCAGCGTTGCGATGGGCAGCGAGTCCGACAGTCCTCTCGACGAGAAGCTTCGCGTCCGGGGCGTGGAGAACCTCCGCGTCGCCGACGCCTCCGCGCTCCCTCAGATTCCGCGCGCCAACACTAACGCACCCTCAATCATGATCGGCGAACGCTGCGCGGATTTCCTGCTGGCGGGCCGCTAACCGCCTGGCCCGATGGTGACGGACAGCGCGGACAAACCGCGCAGCGTGACGTTCGTCTTGTATTCCGGCTCGCCGTTCAGCCGGGCATTCGGGAAGCGCGCCGTGATGGCCGACAATGCCGCACTGGCTTCCAGTCGCGCCAACGGAGCGCCCAGGCAATAATGCGTGCCACGGCCAAAGGACAAGTGCCGCAACGTTCCTCGATCGGGATCGAAGGTATCGGGGCGATCGTACTCGGCAGGATCGCGTTGCGCTGCGGCCAGTAGCACCAACATGATATCACCCTTGGCCACTGTCATATCGCCAATGACCATGTCCTGCAGTGCATTTCGCCCCGCCAACTGCACCGGCGGGTCATAGCGTAGCGTCTCCTCGACGACCGCCGATGCGCGGCCGGCGTCCGCCCCCAGCGCGGCCCACTGCTCCGGATGGCGCAACATCACCAGGATGGCGTTGGCGATCAGGTTCACGGTGGTCTCGTGTCCGGCAATCAGCAGCAGATTGCAGGTCGAGACGATCTCCTCCTCCGTCAGCTGATCGCCGGACTCCTCTACGGCGATCAGACCCGACAGCAAGTCGTCACCAGGATCGGATCGGCGGCGTTCGATCAATTCGTGAAAGTAGCCGCGCAGCCAACGGATAGCGTTCATGCGCTCCTCAGCTTTGCCTGACGGTGCCCCGGTGATCGCTACAAAGGGGTCCAGCGCCTCCGCGAGCGAAGCCGATGCCTGGCTGAACATCGGCTCGTCCTCCAACGGCACCCCCAAGAGCCGGCAAATGACCGTCACCGGCAGCGGATACGCAAGGTCGGTGATCGCGTCGAAGTGGCCCCGCTCAGCGATCCGGTCCAGCAACCCGTCGACCATTGCGGTGATACCAGGTTGCAGCGCGCTGACTACTCTGGGCGCGAATGCCTTGCTGACCAGCTTGCGCAGCCGCGTGTGATCTGGCGGATCGAGAAACAGAAACCCAGGCGGCACCGCGGGTTTCGACCATGCCCCCGAGGCGAGCTGTCGCCGCGCGATCGTCGAGTTCCACCGGTTGCTTGACGACGAGGGATGCCTCAGCACCTCGTCGCAGTCGCGAGAGGTGGAAAAGACGGTGACGTTGAACGCCGGCAGGCGAATGGGTCCGCGTTCGCGGCATGTCGCGTAGAGGGGATACGGGTCAGCCCGGTTGGCCGGGTCCAGCAGCTGGACCAACAGCGCTTGCGATTCGGCCTCCTCGGTGGCCGTGCTCGTCGTCATGGTCACATTGTGCCCTCGAACCGGTCCTCAAGGTCCTTCACTCAGTCCCACCAGTGCGGGATGCGCCATCAACAGATCGAGAAATGCCCGCTGCCCCTTGAGCAACTTGATGCGCGCCTGCGCCACCGGAAACCAGCCGATCCGGTCGACCTCGGGAAACTCACGCATCCTGCCCGATCCCTTCGGCCACTCCAGCTCGAACGTGTTACTCCGCGCCTCGGTGATGTCCAGGTCCCCGAGCACACCGAAGGCGGTGACCACTTTGCCACTCGGTTGTCTGAGCGCGCCAAAGTCGATGCGCGATCCACTGGGCGCAGGCAGTCCGATTTCCTCAGCGAACTCGCGTTGCGCAGCCCCCCAAGGATCTTCGCCGTCGGCGTACTCGCCTTTAGGGATCGACCAGGCCCCGTCGTCCTTGCGGGCCCAAAACGGGCCGCCGGGATGCGCGATGAGGACGTCGACGACTTTGCCGCGGGCGCGATACAAAAGCAGCCCCGCGCTGAGTTTGGGCACCGGCCCTAGACCCCAACCGCGGCTTCCAAATCCTCGAGCGACGACTCCAGGTGCGTGAGCAGTCGCTGCAGGTGCGGCACGCTGCGCCGGCATCCGACCAGACCGAAATCGAGATTGCCCGCGTTGTTCACCAAGGTGATGTTGAGCGCTTGCCCTTCCGGGAGGGCCGACATCGGGTAACTGCCGTCCACGCGGGCACCTCCGTAGTACATCGGCTCGGACAACCCCGGCACGTTCGAGATGACGAGGTTGAACGGCGGCGGCGTCGACGAGACGAAACCCGGAACAGGGGCCAGGGTCAGCGGCGCCATGTTCAGTGCCGATAACGCCAGCACCTGTGCCCGCGGCAGTTGTTTGAAGACCTCCTTGTTGCCGCGCATCGATTCGCTGATCACTTCCAGCCGCTTCGCCGGGTCCTCGACGTCGGTGCCAAGGCTGCACAAGATGCTGCCCACCAGGTTTCCGCCGGCATCCGCTTCCTCCTTCGAGCGAAGGCTGATCGGGATCATTGCGATCAGGGGCGCGTCCGGCAACGCATCCTGCTCGATCAGGTAGTAACGCAGCGCACCCGAGCACATGGCCAAGATGGCGTCGTTGAACGTCACCCCGGCGGCCTTCTTGACCCTCAACACGCGATCCGTTGAATAGGACTGAGCGGCGCACCGGCGCGCACCCCCGATGTTGACGTTGAACATGGTGTGCGGAGCCCTCATCGGCAGGGTCAACTGCTGCTCGAACAGTGCCGCGCGGGCCAGCTTCACCGTCGATGGGGCAAGTCCCGCAACGGATTTCGCCGAATTAACCAACGAACCCAACGGAGACGAACGCTCGCCTTTGGGTGCCGGTCGCCGCGGCAGGCTCCACATCGCGCGGACCTCATCGTCACCCGGGTCGACCGACAGCGTGCGCTGCATCAGCTTCATCGCCGAAATACCGTCGATCAATGCGTGATGCATTTTGCTGTACATGGCGAACCGACCGTCGGTCAGCCCCTCCACCACGTACAGCTCCCACAGTGGGCGGTGCCGATCCAGCAGGCTGGTGTGCAGCCTCGAGGTCAGCTCGAGCAACTCGCGGACCCGTCCCGGCGACGCTAAGGCCGAGCGCCGGATGTGGTAGTCGACGTCAACGTCGTCGTTGTCGTCGTAGGTCCATGCCAAAGGCGCGACTCCACCCATGATCTTCGCGGGGCGTTTACGGAATGTCGGCTGGAATTCGTCGTTCGCGACCATGGCGTCGGTGAACTCCCGGACGAATTCCGGACCGGCGCCCTCTGGCGGCTGGAACAAGGTCAGGCCACCCACGTGCATGGGATGCTCACGAGATTCCGCAAGCAGAAATACCGAGTCGGTGGGTGCCATCAATTCCATGCGTCCATTAGACCCACTGCGGCGCGATCCCGAAAGCCTGGCCCGCCCGCGAAGCTACAAGAGATCGGTGATGGTCTTAAGGCCCGCGTCATAAAGCACACCCGGCAACATCCCGCCGTCGCATTCGATGGTGGTGCCGTTGACGAAGTCCGCCTCTCCGCCCGCCAGGAAGACGCAGACGCGGCCCACCTCCGCGGGCTCTCCGGCGCGCCGCAGCGGGACTGCCGCGAAGTACTTCTCGCCGGTCGGATCGTCCTTGGGCAGCACGAACGACCGGAAGTTCTCGGTCATCGTCGGACCCAGCGCAACGCAGTTGACCCGAACCTTCGGCCCCCACTCCTCGGCCAGCGACCGGGTCAGGTGGTTCAGCCCGCTCTTGGCCGCGCCATAGGAGACCAACGTCGGCGAGCCGGCCGGATGCCCGGCGCCACTGGAGATATTGATGACGCAGCCCACGCCGTCCTGTGTGCGCATCTGCCGGTATGCGCGGATGGCGAACCAGAGTGGGCTGATGAGGTTCATCTGCACGGCGAAGGCGTGAAACAGAGCGGTGCGCTCGAACTCGTCGTCGGCGCGAGGTGCGCCCTGGATCCGCTGCACGAGTTCGGGAATGCTCTCCGCGTGCGGTGCCGGGACGGTCCCGCCGGCGTTGTTCACCAAGATATCGATCCGGCCATGGGCGGCAACGACTTCCGTGACGAAGGAATCGATTGAGCGGAAATCGCCTTGGTCGCAGACCTTTTGCGAGGCGCGGTTCGCCCAATCTGCCTCGATACCCGGAATAGCGTCCAACGGCGAACGCGAGCAGCCGATTACGGTGGCGCCGGCTCGCAGGAGTTCATGGGCGATGCCGACGCCGACACCGCGGCTTGTCCCGGTGACGATCGCGACCTTGCCATCGAGGATGTTGACAGTCTCTGCCATGCGGTCATACTGTGCCATCCTGTCGTCTCCGTGCCAAGAGAGGTCGCCCGATGAATAGCCAAACGAAGTTGCGTGTCATCCAGTGGGCGACCGGTGGCGTCGGCAAGGCCGCCATCGAGTGCCTACTGAACCACCAACAGCTCGAACTGGTCGGATGCTGGGTGCACAGCGCGGACAAGAACGGACTCGACGTCGGCCAGATCCTCGGGTCGGGCGAACTGGGCGTCACCGCGACCAACAGCATCGACGACGTGCTCGCTCTCGACGCCGACTGCGTCATGTACAGCCCGCTGGTCCCGAATGACGAAGAGGTCTTGGCGATTTTGCGGTCGGGCAAGAACGTGGTCACCCCGGTCGGCTGGGTGTACCCCGACCTGAGCAACCCGCGCCACCAAGCCATCGCCGACGCCGCAGTCGAAGCCGGGGTAACACTGCACGGGTCCGGAATCCATCCGGGCGGCATTACTGAGCGATTCCCGCTCATGGTCTCGTCGCTGTCGTCGGCAGTCACTCACGTACGCGCCGAGGAATTCTCCGACATCCGCACGTACAACGCCCCGGATGTCGTGCGGCACATCATGGGGTTCGGCGGTACCCCCGAGGAAGCCATGCAAGGGCCCATGGCTAGCTTGCTCGAGGCAGGTTTCAAGCAGTCGGTACGAATGATCGCCGACCACATGGGATTTGGCATCGAACCAAACATCAGGACGATCCAGGACGTCGCCGTCGCGACCTCCGACATCGACTACGCACCGTTCCCGATCACCACGGGAACCGTCGCCGCGCGCCGGTTCCGGTGGCAGGCTCTCGTCGACGGCGAACCGGTCATCACGGCGGCGGTCAACTGGCTGATGGGCGAAGAAGACCTTGAGCCCGCTTGGAATCTCGGTGGGCAAGGCGAACGCTTCGAGGTCGAGATCACCGGAGACCCCACCGTGAGCCTCACCTTCAAAGGACTGCAACCAGAGACGATCGCCGAGGGGCTGATACGCAATCCCGGCGTCGTGGCTACCGCCAACCACTGCATCAACGCCATCCCCGACGTCTGCGCCGCCGACCCCGGCATCAAGACCTACCTGGACCTGCCGCTGTTCGCCGGGCGTCCGGCTCCGAACCTGGCAGTGACGCCGTGAGCTACTCACACCAGGACTCGATGCGCGGGCACGTCGCAATCGTCACCGGCGCCGCCCAAGGAGTCGGGAAGGGCGTGGCCGCCGCTCTGCTGGAACGCGGTGCGTCGGTGCTGCTGGTCGACATCCTCGCTGAAAAGCTCAGTGCGACAACAGCTGAACTTGGGGCTGAACTTGGGGCTGAACTGGGCTGAACATGGGGCACTGGGACGCGTCGAACAGCTGGTTGCCGATTTGCGTGACCCGGATAACGCCCAGCGGATCGCCGCCGCTGCGGTCGACGCCTTCGGGACGGTACACGGCCTGGTCAACAATGCTATTGCCACCAACGAGCCCAAGGCATTCGTTGACATCACGACCGCTGACCTGGCGCTCGGTCACGACGTCGGCCCCCGAGCGACATTTCTGCTCATGCAGGCCGTGCACCCGTTGATGGTCGCGGCGGGCGGTGGGTCGATTGTCAACCTCGGCTCCGGCACCGGCACCGGCGGTGAGCCCAAGTGGGGCGGTTACGCCGCCGCCAAGGAAGCTATCCGCGGGCTGTCCAAAGTCGCTGCGCTGGAATGGGGACGCGACAACATCCGCGTCAACGTCATCTGCCCGTTCGCAGAATCCGACGGCGTCAAACTGTGGAAGCAGTTCGCACCCGACGATTACGCGAAGTCGGTCCGGCGGATTCCCATGAAGCGGATCGGCGATGTCCGCACCGACGTCGGCGCGCTGGTGGCGTTCCTGCTCAGCACCGACGCGACGTTCATCACCGGCCAGACCATTCACGTCGACGGTGGAATCGGTTGCTTTCGCTGATGGTCACCGGCGAAGGGTCGCTGCGAGATCGCCAGCGTGCGCAGATCCGGGCCGACATCAGGCGCGCCGCGTTCCGGTTGTTCATCGAGCGCGGATACGACGCCGTGACGACGGAGGAGATCGCCACTGCCGCAGGGGTTTCCCCGCGCACCTTCTTCCGCCACGTACCCACCAAAGAAGAGCTCTTGCTGGCACCCGTTCGCCACGGCGGAGCTGCGATCGTCCATCTACTCGAGCAGCGACCCGCCAGCGAGTCACCGGACGTCGCGCTGGCCAACGCCATCATCACCAGGACCCGATCGTTCGACGAATCCGATACCGAAGAGTGGCGGGAAGCCTTGATGATGGCGCCTGCCCTGATCGACAGACTCAGGTTTCACACACCCGCGGACAAGGACCGGGCGACCCAGATCATCGCTCAACGCATGGGAACTGACTCTGACGTGGACCTCGGTCCTGGCTTGCTGGTTCAACTCAGTTTTGCCGCAGCCGATTTCGCGTTTCAGCAGTGGGTCCGCCAATCGGAGAGCCGTCGACCGCTGGACCGCTATGTCACCGAAGCCCTCGAAGCGGTCAAGAGCCCACGCTGGGTTGGCCATCGACCGAGTCTGCGCTGAGTGCGAGCTAGTCGCGCTCCCAGGGCGCGGTTTCGCCCATCTTCTTGTAGTACTTCGCGAGGTGGCTCTTGACCCGGCCGACGTCAGCTTTCGGCAAGTCGATGCCGCCGCGAGCACCATCCATAATCGCGCCGGCGATCATCACGCCACGCGGGACCACTTTCAGCTCGCCGCCGATCACGTCGGCGATGAGTAACTTGTGCGCGGTGAAGTTGGATTTCTGGTCAGAGTCGTACCACACGTGGGCATTGCGGTACTTCTGGTTCGGCTTATCCTCTGCGTCGGCCCATTTGCGCACCCGCTTCTCGGCGGCGACACCATCCCATTTCCGGGCCCGCTCGGCCAACGGAAAGTCCCTGAAAGCTGATACCGACATGTCTGTTCGCTTGCCCACTGTTCGGCTAAATACACGCCAGATCCCCAACCGCACCCGCGGTGGGGATCTGGCGATTCGGATCGGAACCGGCTAAAACCAAACCTTACGGCCGCCCACCGGACGCCCGACGGCTCCGAGGATCCAAAGGATCACACCAACGAGCACCAGGATGCCTCCGATGGTGTACAGGATTCCAATGCCGGTGAAATAACCGACCAAGAGCAGAATGATGCCCAGGATAATCACACCGAACTCCCTCTGTTGAGCGTACGTCCAATCAACTGACCAACGAGGTGTACCCGAATGCAGCGATGCCAATCCTGATTCTGACCGTGTCTAGCAGCTGCCGCTGATCAGCGCGGCACGGGCAAGCGTTTGCTCCGCCATCTTGATGTGTGCGGCATCGACGAGGACGCCGTTGACCCCCACGGCGCCGCGACCCTTGGCCTCGGCCTCGCGGTAAGCGGCGACATTGCGCTCGGCGAGTGCGATTTCGTCGTCGGTCGGCGCGTAGACGGCGTTGGCGACGGGAACCTGGTCGGGATGGATCGCCCACTTGCCGGTGTAACCGAGCAGGGACGCACGGCGCGCGTCGCGCTCGTATCCGGACAGGTCCTTGTAGTCGGGATAGGGCGCGTCGATGGCGTCAATGCCGGCGATCCGCGCCGCCACGATCACCTTGTTGCGGGCGTACTGCCAGAAATCTCCGGGGTACTCGCCCAGCGGGACGAAGTTGGTGTCCACCCGGGCGCCTTGCGACAGCGAGAAATCACCCACGCCGAAAATCAACGCATCCAGGCGCGAGCTGGCCACTGCGATCTCCTCGGCGTTGGCCAGCCCCTCCACTTCCTCGATGAGGACCTCGAGCCGAATGCGCTTGGTGAGGCCCAGTTTCGCCTCCAGCTGGGTGAGCAGCACGTCCACCCACCACACGTCACGGGCCTTGCGGGGCTTGGGGATGATGATGGTGTCGAGGTTCTCACCGGCCTTGGTCACGACCTCGATGAGGTCGTCGTGACACCACTGGGTGTCCAGGCCGTTGATCCGGATGGCACGCACGGTGCGGCCCCAGTCGATGTCGTTGAGCGCGTTGATCGCCTTGGCGCGCGACTCCACCTTGAAGGCCGCGGGCACCGCGTCTTCGAGATCCAGGAACACCAGGTCCGCACCACACCCGGCGGCCTTCTCGAACATGTTGTCATTGCTCGCCGGCACCGCAAGTTCGGAGCGGCGCAGTAACTGGCTCATCGCTGAATGTCCTTCTGTTACAACACGCCACGGGCGCGCAGGTCATCGATTTCGTCTGAGGTCAAGCCGAGCAGCTCGCCGTACACCTCGGCGTTGTGTTCGCCGAGTCGGGGACCCAGATGGTCGACAGTCCCCGAGGCCGACGAGAACCGGGGCACCGGGGCCTGCACGGTCATTGGCCCGAGCTGTTCGTCCTCGACCGAGACGAACACCTCGCGATGTACCAACTGCTCGTCGGCGACCAGGTCCCGGATGTCATAGACCGGGGCCGCGGCCACCTCGTGCTTCTCGAAGACTCCCATGGCCTCCGAAAGTGTCTTGGTCGCAACCCAGTCCGCGACCACAGCGTCGACCTCGCGGGCGCGGGCGAGCCGCCGCTGCGGGTCAGAGAAGTCGGGGTCTTCCAGCAGGTCGTCCCGGCCGATCGCCCGAAAGACTCGCAGCGCCAACGCCGGTGAGCTGCCGGACATGGCCAGCCAGCGCCCGTCGGCTGTGTGGTAGGTGTTGCGCGGCGCCGAGATGTCCCAGCGGTTGCCGGCGCGTTCAGGCACCAGGCCCAATTGGTCGTAGCCCAACAGCGTCTGCTCTAGCAGCCGGGCAAGCGGGTCGATGAGATTGACGTCGATCAGCTGCCCAGGTCCACCGTGGACGTCGCGGTGATACAGCGCCATCATCACCGCGTACGTGGCGTTCAACGATGCGACGCCGTCGGCGAGCATGAACGGCGGCAGCGTGGGCGGCCCACCGGCCGCGCCCGTGATGTGGGCGAATCCACTCATGGCTTCCCCGAGCGTGCCGAACCCGGGACGTTCGCTCTTCGGCCCGGTCAGTCCGTAGCCCGTGATGTGCAGCATCACTATCCGGTCGTTGACCGCACGCAGGCTCTCGTAATCGAGACCCCATTTGCGTAACGTCTGCGGCCGCGTGTTGAAGATCGCTACGTCGGCGTGCTCGATCAGGCGCCGCACCAGCGCCTGACCTTCGGCGCAGCGCAGATCCAGCGTGATCGATCGCTTGTTGCGCGATAACGACTTCCACATCAGGCCGACGCCGTCGCGCTGGTTGCCCCAGCCGCGGATCGGATCCCCATGTCGCGGTTCCTCGACCTTGATCACGTCGGCGCCGAACTCTCCCAGATAGGTGGCGACCAGCGGGGCGGCCGCCAAACTGGCGAGGTCGAGCACGCGGATGCCGTCAAGCATTTGCACTGGCATGCACCCGGTTATTCGAAGGTCGTTGCAGCCCAAGGTGTCCCCGCAACGTCGACGACTCGTACTCGGTGCGGAACACGCCTCGCCGTTGCAGCTCCGGCACCACCATGCGCACCACGTCTTCGAACGCGCCGGGCAGATGCGTGGCCGCCAGGACGAAACCATCGCAGGCGCCGCTCTCGAACCAGTCCGCCATCTGATCGGCGACCTGCTCGCCGGTGCCGACGAAGCGCGGACCCTGTAACAAGGTGGCGCGGTGACCGGCCAGGTCGCGCACGGTGACCGTGTCCCCACCGATATGCGTGCGCAGGTTCTGCACCAGGCCCCGGATACCGGAGACCGACGCGATGAGTTCGTCGGTGACCGGATCGTCCAAATCGTGTTGCGCGAAGTCGTAATTCATCAACTCCGACAACAGGGTCAGCGACGCCATGGGGTGTACCAAATCGTTGAGGAACAGTGCTTCGCGCTCCTTGGCGTGCGCCTCGGATTCGCCGACCACAGCGTAGGCCATCGGGCAGATGCGCACCGCGGCAGGATCGCGCCCGGCGTCAGCGACGCGTTCTTTCTGGTCGGTGTAGTGGCTGCGCGCGACTTCCAGGCCGGGGTCGCCGGTGAAGATCAATTCGGCCCAGCGGGAGGCGAATTCGCGTCCGCGACCCGATGAGCCGGCCTGAATGATGACTGGCCGGCCCTGCGGCGTGCGCGGCACGGTCAGCGGCCCGCGCGCGGAGAAGTACTGGCCTTCGTGTCGGAGCTCGTGAACCTTGGCAGGGTCGGCGTACTGCCCGGAGGCGCGGTCGTGCAGGATCGCGCCGTCCTCCCAGGTGTCCCACAGGCCGGCGACCACGTCCATGAATTCGTCGGCGCGGTCGTAGCGTTCGTCGTGACCGAGGTGGGCCTTGACGCCGAAGTTCTGCGCCTCGCTGTCGTTGACCGAGGTCACGACGTTCCATGCGGCCCGGCCGCGCGAAAGGTGGTCGAGCGTGGCGAAGGTCCTGGCGACGTGGAACGGAGCGTAATAGGTGGTCGAGTAGGTCGCGCCCAGCCCGATGCGCGACGTCGCCTGCGCCAAGACTCCGAGCACCACGCCGAGATCGAGCTTGACCGGCCGGGCGCCGTAGTGCACCGCCTCATCCACCGATCCGCCGTATACCCCCGGCATTGCCAGGCGGTCGTCGAAGAACATCAGGTCGAAGCAGCCTTCTTCGAGCTGACGGCCGATTTTCGCGTAGTAGGACGCGTCGAGATAGCCGTGTTCGGTCGCGGGATGTCGCCACGAGCCTGCGTAAACCGAGGTGCTGCCCGCCTGCATGAAGGCAACCAGGGCCATTTTGTCTTTTCGTCGATCAACCATGTTGTTAATCTAAAATCTGATATATCAGATGTCAAATGCTTCATTTGGTAGCATGCGTGGATGGCAGCGATCGACATCTCCGGCACCGTCCGGGAACGCGCCGCACGCGAGCTGCGCGACCGCATTCTTACCGGCGCCTTGCCCGCCGGCTCTCGCGTCGACCTGGACGCCATCACCGAGGAATTCGCGACCAGCCGCACCCCGGTGCGCGAAGCGTTGCTGGAGCTCTCGTTCGAGGGCCTGGTTCGAGTCGCCCCGCGCAGTGGAATCACGGTGATCGGCATCAGCCCCGACGATGTCCTGGACAGCTTCACCATTCTGGGTGTGCTGACCGGACAGGCGGCCACGTGGGCAGCCGAGCGGATCGATCAGGAAGAACTCGAGATGCTGCGCGAACTCGCGGCAGACGTCGCCGCACGATCCGGTGACGACAGCATCGGCGAGGCCAATTGGCAGTTCCACCAAAAGATCCACCGCGCCGCACACTCGCCGCGGCTGATGACCCAGATCAAGCAAGCCGCGCGCGTCGTGCCGAGCAACTTTCTCACCCTGTTCCCCGACCATGAGAAGCATTCGCTCGACGAACATCAAGAGTTGCTCGACGCGCTCGGCGACAAAGACGGCGAGCGGGCACGCGCGATCGCCGAGAGGCACGTCCTGGACGCCGGTCGGTCGCTGGTGGACTGGCTGGAGCAGCGGCGCACTGCCTAAGGGCGGCTCGACTTTGAGTAGTTTCATGGGATGGCGATAGCCCCTGTCCCCGCACAAGTGCCGGCGCAGTACGTGTTGTCGCCTCATGCACCAAGCCCGCGCACGCTGATCGACATCATCCACGAAACCGCTGCCTGCTATCCGGATGCGACAGCGCTCGACGACGGCACCGTGCAGCTCACCTACAGCGAGCTGATCGGCGACATCGAGTCCAGCGTCCAGTGGCTGGCCGCCCGCGGCATCGGCCGTGGCGATCGAATCGGCATCCGGATGCCGTCGGGCAGCTATTCGCTGTACGTGGCAATCCTGGCGACGCTGGCCGCCGGCGCCGCCTACGTGCCGGTAGACGCCGACGACCCCGACGAACGTGCCGAATTGGTGTTCTCTGAGGCCAACGTCGTCGCCGTCATCACCGACGACGGCCTGCTACGCGGCCCCGGCTCGCCGTCTGGGTGTCCGGCTGCGGCGCCGCTGGCGCAAGACGACGCGTGGATAATCTTCACGTCGGGATCGACTGGTACGCCCAAGGGCGTGGCAGTCACGCACCGCAACGCCGCCGCCTTTGTCGATGCCGAAGCGCAAATGTTCCTGCGGGACAGCCCGATTGGGCCCGGAGACCGCGTGCTGGCCGGGCTGTCGGTCGCCTTCGACGCGTCGTGCGAGGAGATGTGGCTGGCCTGGCGGCACGGTGCCTGCCTGGTTCCCGCGCCGCGGTCGCTGGTGCGGAGCGGGATGGACCTCGGGCCGTGGTTGGTCACCCGCGACGTCACGGTGGTGTCCACCGTGCCGACACTGGCGGCGCTCTGGCCTGCCGAGGCATTGGAAGCGGTGCGGCTGTTGATCTTTGGCGGCGAGGCCTGCCCTCCTGATCTGGCCGAGCGGCTTGCGGTCGACGGCCGGGAAGTGTGGAACACCTACGGCCCCACGGAAGCCACGGTGGTCGCGTGCGCGGCCAGGCTCGACAGTGCCGCGCCGATCAGCATCGGGCTGCCACTGCCCGGATGGGATTTGGCGGTCGTCGACGCGGACGGTAGGCCGGTCAGCTACGGGGAAGTCGGCGAGCTGGTGATCGGCGGTGTCGGGCTGGCCCGCTATCTAGACGAAGAGAAAGACGCCGAGAAGTACGCGCCGATGCCGACGCTGGAGTGGGCGCGCGCCTATAGAAGTGGTGACCTAACGCGGCTGGAGCCCGACGGGCTGTATTTCTGTGGCCGAAGCGATGATCAGGTCAAGATCGGGGGTCGTCGCATCGAGCTCGGTGAGGTGGACGCGGCGCTGGTCAATCTGCCGGGAGTAAGCGGAGGGGCAGCCGCGGTGCGGCATACCGCCACCGGCACGCCACTGTTGGTCGGCTATGTCGCCAGCGCGGATCCATCGTTCGATCTCAACGCGGCTCGTCAATGGCTCGCCGAACAACTGCCCACCTCGTTGGTGCCACGACTCGTACGGGTGGACGAGCTGCCCACGCGCACCTCGGGCAAGGTCGACCGCGACGCACTGCCGTGGCCACCGCCGGGAGGCACCGACGCAGACGAGGCCGCCAACCTGGGTGGCACCGCGGGTTGGCTAGCCGGCCTGTGGCGCGATCTGCTCGGGACGGCGGTCGACGACCCGAAGGCGGACTTCTTCGCGCTTGGCGGCGGCTCGCTAGCCGCCGCGCAGCTTGTCGCCACGCTGCGGCAGCAGTATTCGCAGGTCACTGTGGCCGACCTGTACGACCATCCCCGCCTGGGTTCGCTCGCCAGCTTCCTCGACGAACTCGAACCACCGCCGCAAGTCGCCGAGCGTGTAGTGCGGCCGACCCCATGGTTGACGCAGGCCGTGCAGACCGCGCTATCGGTGCCTTTAGCGACGCTGGCGGCGTTGCCGTGGGTGACGTGGCTGGCCCTGGGCAACAACGTCGCGCGCGCCCTGCATCTGGTGCCGTGGACCGTGGCGGTGAGCTGGTGGCTCATCGGGGTGGCTGGCATCCTGTTCGTCACGCCAGCCGGTCGGATGGGTATCACAGTTCTGTCCGCGCGGATGTTGTTGTCGAATGTGCAGCCAGGCACCTATCCGCGCGGCGGGTCAATGCACCTGCGCGTCTGGTTCGCCGAGCGGCTGGCCGAGGCGAGCGGCGCGCAGAACCTCGCTGGCGCGCCGTGGCTGGTCTATTACGCCCGAGCGCTCGGCGCTAACGTCGGCCGGGGCGTCGATCTGCACTCGATGCCGCCGGTCACCGGGTTGCTGACACTCGGACATCGCTGTGCAGTCGAACCAGAAGTGGACCTGAGCGGGCACTGGATCGACGGTGACACGTTCCGGGTAGGCGAGATCACGATCGGCAACGACGCGACGGTCGGTGCCCGCACGACGCTTTTGCCCGGCGCGATCGTCGGCAAGAACGCTGACGTAGCACCAGGCGCCGGCGTAATCGACAAGATCAAGAACGGCCAGTACTGGAAGGGCTCGCCCGCAGTCAAGTCAGGCAGGGTCAATCACCCGTGGCCGGATGAACGGCCGCCAAGCCGAAGCCATTGGGTTCCGATTTACGGGTTGACGGCGCTGCTACTCGGGGCTCTGCCACTGCTCGCGATGACGGGCGGCCTTGCGGTGATCGGGGGGGCGGTTCTTCATACGCAGCGCCTGTCGCAGGCAGTGCTTCCGGCGCTGCTATGGACACCGGTCGCAGCGGCAACAGCCTTCATCGCGTACACACTGCTGACGGTGATCGCGGTGCGCGTCTTGTCGATCGGACTTCGAGAGGGCTACCACCCGGTGCGCAGCCGAATCGGCTGGCAGCTCTGGACGACCGAGCGGCTCATGGACGCAGCGCGCAACTACCTGTTCCCGGTGTATGCCAGCATGCTGACACCAATGTGGTTGCGGCTGTTGGGCGCCACGGTCGGTCACGGTACCGAGATCTCCACGGCGTTGCTCATCCCGAAGTTCACCGTGATCGAGGACGGTGCGTTTCTGGCCGACGACACCATGGTCGCGTCGTACGAACTCGGCGGAGGCTGGATATACGCGGCCAAGACAACCGTGGGCAGGCGCGCGTTTCTCGGCAACTCGGGGATCGCGCAGCCCGGCCGCCGGGTCCCCGACGACGGACTGGTCGCCGTGCTATCCGCGACGCCACCGAAGGCCAAACGCGGTTCCTCGTGGTTGGGTAGCCCGCCGATGCGGTTGCGGCGGCGCCCCGCCGAGGCCGACACGGCGACAACGTATCAGCCGCCACTGAGGTTGAAAGCGATGCGGGCGGTGGTGGAGACGTGCCGGTTGCTGCCGGTGATCGTGACGGCGGCGATCGGGTTTGGGGTGCTGGGCTTACTGCAGCTGCTGGCAAGGATCTTCGGCATCTGGTCGGCGGCGCTCTGCGGGGGATTGGTGCTATTGGCGGCGGGCGCGGTGGCGGGTGTGATCACCGTTGCCGCGAAATGGCTTGTGGTAGGCCAAATCAAGGCCAGTGAATTTCCGCTGTGGTCGTCTTTCGTGTGGCGCAACGAGCTTTCCGATACCTTCGTGGAGACCGTCGCCGCACCGTGGTTCGCCCGCGCGGCCAGCGGAACGCCCGTAATGAATCTATGGCTACGTGCGCTGGGCGCTCACATCGGGCGTGGTTCCTGGTGTGAAACCTATTGGCTCCCTGAGGCAGACCTCGTCACCTTGGGCGCGGGTTCCACCGTCAACCGCGGCTGCGTGGTGCAGACACACCTGTTCCACGACCGGATCATGCGCATGGACCGCGTTGTGCTGGAACCCGGATCGACCCTGGGACCGCATTGCGTTGCGCTACCTGCCGCGCGACTGGGTTCCAGCGCGACTGTCGGTCCCGCCTCGCTGGTTGTGCGCGGCGATGAAGTACCGGGATCGACACGCTGGCAAGGCAACCCGATCAGGCCGTGGAACCTCGACCGCAAGAAGGGCCGAGGCAAGAGCGCGCCCGGGCCCGGCGTTCAAGGCACTGCGGCATGAAAGCCCCGGGGAATTCACGGAAGAAAGTACCGGCCGTGATCGACGAGTACCTGCCGAAAAACGGCAACCCCGGCTACAGCGTGTCGCGCTATGAGCTGGACCTCCAGTACAAAGTCTCGACGAACCGGTTGTCTGGCTCGGCAACGATCACCGCAGTGACAACTACCGAGTTGCAGCAGCTCACGCTCGACCTGTCCAGTGCTTTGACAGTGTCCAGGGTGTCGGTCAACGGCAAACGCGCCGCGCAGTTCTCTTGTAGCAGAGGAAAATTGCGCATCCGCCTCGCCTCGAAGTTAGCGGCGGGCGCTGCGCTGTCGATCGTAGTTCGCTACGGGGGTTCGCCGAGACCGATCCGATCACTCTGGGGCGACGTCGGTTTCGAGGAACTGAGCGACGGGGTGCTCGTCGCCGGGCAACCCAACGGCGCCGCGTCGTGGTTCCCCTGCAACGACCACCCCAGCGCCAAAGCCGCCTTCCACATCCAGATCAGCACCGACAGCCAATACCGGGTAGTCGCCAACGGAAAGCTGGTATCGCGCCGGCAGCGGGCGTCACAAACCGTGTGGAGCTACGAACAACCCGAACCCACCTCGACCTATCTCGTCACCTTGCAGATCGGCGACTACGTGGCGAAGCGGCTATCGAGCGCTCCCGTGCCTATACACGCCGCGTTGCCCGCGCGGCTACGTCGCGACTTCGAGCATGACTTCGCCCGCCAACCGGACATGATGAAGTTATTCGTCGAGCTGTTCGGACCGTATCCCCTGGCGAACGGGTACACCGTCGTCGTCACCGACGATCCGCTGGAAATACCGCTTGAGGCTCAGGGGATTTCGATCTTCGGCGCGAACCATTGCGACGGCTCCCGGTCCAGTGAACGACTAATCGCACACGAACTGGCACATCAGTGGTTCGGCAACTCAGTGACCGTGCGGCAGTGGCGCGACATCTGGCTGCACGAGGGATTCGCTTGCTATGCGGAATGGCTGTGGTCCGAGCACAGCGGCGGCCCGGGCGCCGACGAGCTGGCGAACTACTACTACACCCAACTGCGGGAGAAGCCGCAAGACCTGCTGCTAGCAGATCCCGGACCTCGCGACATGTTCGACGACCGCGTGTACAAGCGCGGCGCATTGACGCTGCAGGCGCTACGAGAGCAGCTTGGTGACGACAATTTCTTTGCGCTGCTAAAGGATTGGACGGCGCGGCATCATCACGGCACGGTCGTCACAGACGATTTCACTGGCCTGGCTGCCACCTACTCTGACGAGTCACTGCGGCCGCTGTGGGAGGCGTGGCTGTACTCCAGCGAGGTGCCATGACAAAGGTTCCACGCTTTCCCGGCGATACGCCGCCGAAGCCTGGGTGCGGCGGTACGATCCCGGAATGCCGTTGAACAGCGGCGCGACCTTCGCCGGCTACACGATCGCACGGTTGCTCGGCCGCGGCGGGATGAGCGAGGTCTACCTCGCGCAGCATCCCAGGTTGCCGCGTCGCGACGCGCTGAAAATCCTGCCCGAGCCGGCGACGGCCGACAGCGCCTTTCGGACGCGATTCCATCGTGAAGCCGAGCTCGTGGCCACGCTCTGGCACCCGAACATCGTCCAGGTGCACGATCGGGGCGAGTTCGATGGGCAACTGTGGATCGCAATGGATTACGTCGAGGGAGCTGACGCAGCGCAGTTGCTGCGGGACCGGTATCCGGCCGGGATGCCCGCCGGCGAGGCATGCGCCATCATCGCGGCGATGCCGGGGGCACTCGACTACGCCCACCAGCGCGGCTTGTTACATCGCGACGTCGAGCCCGCCAATATCCTGCTCACCGAACCCGAAGATGGCCGGCGCCGAATCTTGTTGGCCGACTTCGGAATAGCCCGCTACCACCACGACGTCAGCGGACTGACCGATACCAACTTCACCGTGGGAACGGTCACTTACGCAGCGCCAGAACAGTTGATGGGCGGTGATATCGACGCCCGCGCGGACCAATACGCACTGGCCGCCAACGCATTTCACCTCCTCACCGGCGCGCCGCCTTATCAGCATTCCAACCCGGCGGCCGTCATCAGCCGGCATCTCACCGCGCCGCAACCAAAGCTGAGCGATTGGCGCCCGGAATTGGCAGACCTCGATGAGGTGCTGGCGCGGGCACTGGCCAAGAACCCCGAAGACCGGTTCGCGCACTGCCACGAGTTCGCCACCGCGCTCACTCAGCGGGCCGACGTAGACTCGAGCGCTTCACATTTCACGGAGGCCAACCCCACCGCCCCGCCGATCTTCGACGCCACGACCCAGTCCGCGGCTGCCTACACCCGAATACCAAGCGGCGCGGGCAGTCTCGGATTCTGCTGGCGGCATCGATCGCGGTGGTCGTGCTGGCGGTCGCTGGCGTCGCCTACTTCAAACAGTCGACGAAGCCGACGGTCCCGGTAGCGTCCGCGCCGGTGGCAAGCGCTGCGGCGCGACCCGCCGCGGTCCTCGACGGCACCTACCGATTCGAATACGACTACGAGAAGCAAACGGTCAACGGCGCCCCGTATGCGATACACACCGCGGATAACACCGGTTGGTGGGCGTTCCGCTCATCGTGCGGACAACTCGGATGCGTGGCGACCGGGACCCAGTTTGACACGCAAAATCCCCAAGTAGCGCGCACCCCACCCACACCCGCTGAGTACCGCTTCACCGACGGCGATTGGCAGTCCGCGCCGGTGCCGCGCCAACTTGCCCAGCCACGCGGCCTGGGGCCGACCGGACAAGTGGTCGCGGGGGCCAACGCCGTCGCACTGAAGTGGTCATTCGAGGCACAGCCCGACGGCACCTTGCGCGGCTTGAAGACGGGCACCGCGCTCACCAACGAGTGCGGTCTGCAGGGACAGGTGGCCGTGGCCCCCGTCGTGGCCATTCGCGTCGGGGACGTGCCGAACGGTGTCACGGTCGCCGACCCAGCCACCGTGACCCCGGCCCCGACCGGCATCGCGCCCCCACAGGTCGCCGGCCCCGCCTTGGACGGCACCTACCGCCTGGACTTTGACCTGCAGAATCAGACAATCAACGGCACGTACCGCGATGTGGCGCCGAGCGTCGTCGTCGCGGATCCGGCGCTATTCATGTCCGGTTCCTAGAGGTTGGCCAGGTCGTCTGGGACGTCGACCTTGTGTTCCAGCAGCGTTTCCAGCGGCACGACCTCGAGGGTGCGCTCGTGGGTACACGCCAGCACGACGGGGGCGGCGTAGCCGTCGTGATGGGCACGCAGCCAGTTCAGCGCGGTGACGCACCATCGGTCCCCGGGTAGCAGACCGGGGAAACGGTATTCGGGCACCGGCGTCAACAAGTCGTTGCCGATGGAGCGCTGGTGCTCCAGGAATTCAGCGGTCATTACCGCGCAAATGCTGTGCCGGCCGATGTCTTCGGGTCCAGAAGAGCAGCAGCCGTCGCGGTAGAAGCCGGTGAGTGGTTCATTGCTGCACGGCTCCAGCGGGCCGCCCAGCACGTTGCGATCAGGCACCCGTCCAGTATCGCGCTCCTTATACGAACTTTGCAGCACACGAAGCCATCTATTGCGCGGGGTCGCGCCCCGGAGACGCCGATGGCCCCGGGGGTTGCTGCCCCGCACCCCCTCCGCGTGGCTGGTAGCTGCACGGTAGGTTCGACGCTGTGATACTCACCGGGGCGTTCCTGGCCGAACAGGCCGCAACAATAGACAACAAACTCAGCGTGGCCGGCGGCGTGCTGTCCAAATTCACAGTCGGACCCGACCGGTCAGCCAGTTTTGTTCTTGTGGTGCTGACGCGGGGCGATGCCGATAGCGACAACGCCGATCGGCGGGTCGAGGTGGAGCTGATCCCTCCGACGGGTGAAGCGCCCCTGCTGCGCCGGTTCGAAGTGCCCGAGGCCTCGATCGGCGAATTTCCGGGGTTCGCTTTCTTCGGTATCGACGCCAACCTGCCCGTGGATGGCCGCTGGGTGCTCGTGGTGACTGGCGGCACCGAAGCGATCACCGTTCCCCTGCTGGTGGACACCTGGACACCGCCGTCAGCGCTCGGCATCTGACGTCAGCGGCCGAAACGGTCGGCAACGTCAGCTAAGCGCGGGCAGCACGGTATCGGTCAGCAACTGAACCGACTTCCACGCCTCGTCGACCGGCATGCCGCCGACAAGCGGATGCAACACAATCGGTCCGTACTGCTTGGCGTCACGGACCTCGGCGATGAGTTGGTCGGGAGTCAGAAACCGGTATCGCCCCGAGGCCTTGACCTCGTCCAGGGTTTGCACACCCGGAAGGTGCATCAGAGACCGTTCATCGGTTGACCATTCGCCGTAAGTGACCGCTTCCCAAAGGATATGGTCACCCAACTCTGCCCATGCACGCTCCGGGTCCTCGTGCAGATAGATCATTCCGCGATTGGTCGCTCCCGGCATGATGACGAATGGTGTGATGCCGGCATCGGCGCACAGTTCGCGATAGTAGGCGTCGATCTCGGGCAGGTAGTCGGCCAGGCTCAGCGGCAGCCCGAAGCGCGCCGCCCGCCGCGCAGTGGCGCGCGCACCCCCGCCGACGTACAACGGTGGATGCGGCCGGGTCCAGGTACCGGTACAGACCCCGGCGTCAACATCGGCGCCTGCCCAGACGGACAGCATTCGTTGGACAAGGCCGTCCATAAGCTTGCCGCGCTGGCTGAAATCCACTCCGAGCGTGTCGTATTCGACCGTGCGATAGCCCAGACCCACCGTGGTGTGTAGCCGCCCGCGACTCATGTTGTCGACGAGTGCGATGTCTTCGGCGAGCCGGACCGGGTTCCACAACGGCCCGAGCGCGCAGTCCACGCTGGCAATCAGGCGCTCGGTTCGCGCCAGGAACATCGCCGCGGCCATGATGGGATTGCAGCTCCACCCGTGACCTGTCGCATGATGTTCGTCGACACTGATCATGGTGATCCCACGGGACTCGCCCCACTGGGCCAGTTCGAGCGCGGCAGCGATCAGCTTGCCCTGCGCGCGCGGTTCTCCTTGCGGAGAGCCGAAGTTGAAGCGCAGGACCGTGAGCAACACGTTAGGCGCCGTCGGTTTGTGACGCCGCCTGCAAAAAGGCCGGCCAATCGGGAAATAGTGCGCGGTCGACGATCTCGATGCGGGTGCCGAAGGAGTCGACGTAGTAGGCGAACAGCGAAAGCTCTGATCCGGGAGCATCTCCGGTCATTTCCAGGGTGAAGCCGTTGCTCTCCAACATCCGCGCGGACTCGACGAGACTGTCAGTGAAATAGCCGACGTGGTGGACGGCGTTGCCGGGCGCGGCCGTCCACGGCGTGCCGGGGACCTCGTTGACGAGTTCGATGTGCGGGCTCTGCACGGAGTAGACAATGGTCGATGTCAGTTCGCGGGTTCCGGTCGCGGTGCGAAACGGCAGCGTGTAGCTCAGCGGGTTGATCCACCGGTAGCCGGCCAACGCGGTAAGGCGCGCCATCGCGGCATCGAGGTCGGGTACCACGATGCCGGTGTGGTAGAAATCTTCGGGCCGTAGTGTCATGAATTCCTCGCTATCTGCCTTGTCAGCCAAGCTCTTTCCCAGAAGTTCGTGCTGCCGGTCAGCAGGTTCTCGTGTGCGTCGCGGAGCACTGCACGTGCACCCGGATGGTCGGGTGGAACAAGCTCGGCGAGGTGGATCGCGTGCACAGGTCGGCCCTCGGCCAAGTGTGTCCGCGCCCGTTCCACGAGGGCGTCGGCGCCAGCGAGTTCGACCACATCGGCGGCGACGGCATGGAAACCGATCGGATAGAGTTCGGTCGTCGACTGGTGATGAAACCAGCCCGAGTAATTCTCCCAGATCGCCCGCACATCCCAGGCGACCTTTCCATAGCCCTGGCCCACTTCGTATTCCGGGGGCAAGGTGACCTCACGCATCAGGCTCCGGACGTCCTTGCCGGCATTCATGCCGGCGACGGTCTGATCGTGGATGTATTGGATCGCATCGTGCAGCCGGGTCAACTCGGCGTGAATGCGATCGGTACCCGCGATGGGTTCGAAGTGCCCGGTCACCAACAGCTCAGGCTGCAGATCGCGCACCCGCTCGACTGACGCCATCGCAGTCAGGGCATCGCGGTACCGGTCGCCACGCATGGTGACGAGGTTGGGGATGTGCCCAAATATCGGGCCAAATACGTTCCCGCACAAGCATATATGTTCGTCAGGCAACCATACGACCAGCGAGTCGTTGGTCTCACCGCCGGGGACAGCCAGCAGCTCCATCCGTCGGCCGCCCACCTCCAGTGACAGGGTGTCCTCAAAGTCCACGTCGACGACGGGAACGCTCTGGCCGGCTAGGTGCTTGGTGCCGAGCCGCCTTTGAATGGCCCGGATGCCTTCGGCCAAGGTGTCTTGGAAGGCGAACGCGCTGCGGCTGGCGCGGTACGGGATGAGGCGTTCGTTGTCGTCGCGCCAGAGTGTCCAGTTTGCCTGCGCAACAACGGTTGTGTCCGAGTCGCGCACGCTGTCCAGGCCGCCGACATGATCGACGTGGCCTTGGGTGAAGATGATGTAGCGCACCGGCGAGGAGTCGACGGCGTCGAAGTTGGCGCGGTGCACCGGGCCCTCGAATCCCATCCCGGTGTTCACGATCACCCGGCCCGCGCCGGTGGTCAGCAGGTAGGCGTTCGACAGACCCGGCGAACACCACAGTCCCGGGGCGATCTGCTCGGCCTTCTCGGCGGAGGCCGGGCGCATGGCGTCGGCGCCCGGCCGGTTGCGATACACCGGTTCGAACATCGCTGGTGTCTCCTTCATTCGGGGCTGACGTCGAACCTGTTGAAGTAGAAGCCAAACCGCTCGCGGAGTTGGTCAGCCGAGATGCCGAAGTGACGTTGCAGGTCGTAGTTGATCCGGCCGTGCTTGCCGCGCGGATTGCCATCGAGATAACCCTGGAAGCGTGCGCGCACCTTGGCTGTCAGTTCGACTCCGCCACGGCGGTACAGCTCTTCTAACAATGGCATTTCGTTGCCGTTGAGGTGATGAAAGCTGACGTCGATGCTGTGCTCGGGCGCCACCAGGTCCCGGTCGCGCACACACGCGCTGAGTAGTCGGTGTACGCGGTCGCTCCAGTATTCCAGCAGCCATTCCGGGTCGATGCTCCTCCGGCGCAACCGATCGGAATAAGCCATCATCGTGATCGCGGACTGAACTACCGCGACGGGATCGCGGTGCGTAAAGGCAACCGTTGCGTCCGGGAAGGTGGCCAGCAACGGGCCGAGCTGCTCACAGTGCTGGGGACTCTTCAGAACCCAGGTTCGCGGGCCACGCAGAAATGTCAACGCCTGCAGCGCTTTTTTCATGTAGGCGTAGTGCCTGGCTTGATCCAGCTCCAGATAGTAGTCGCGCCAGTCAGGAACGCGCGCATGCCATTCCAAAATGTAGGAGGCGAGATCCAGGTCGAGGAGTTCGACTTCCTCCTCGATCGCCTCGGGAAAACGATCGTGCATCGCGGCCACCACGGGCGCGCTGATCATGAGTGCGTCGTGTTCGGTCTTGGCCCGCGCGAAGCGCGGGTCGACTCCGTCGCTGTCGGCGCCTTGGCCCAGTGCCGGTATCGGGTCCTGACTTTCCCAGTAGGGCAGCGCGCGCCGCCGGGGATCAGCCGCGATGAGATTGACCAGATGAGTGGTGCCCGATCGCGGCATCCCCACGACGATGAACGGCTTCTCGATCGCGATCGACTCGATCTCGGGATAGCGCTTGACGAGGTCAGTCAACGACAGCCGGTTGCGCAGCAGGCGAACCACTCGTTGCCGCAACGACGAGCGTGTGAGCTGGGTCAGGCCGTCGTCGGCTTCGATTGCAGCCACGTGCGTGGCCAGCCGGTCGGCGAAGCCGTCGCTATCCCCCAGGTCGTCGCCCACACCTGCCTGCTCGATGGCCTCCGCAAGCATACGGTCGACGTCGAATTCGACAGGTTTGGCTTCGGTGAACTCCAGGATCTGACGCTGGATGTCGGTCAGCTCGGGCGACGTCAGATCGTCGAAGTCGATGTCGTCTACCGCAGCAGCCACTCGACCTCCTCGTCGTTTGCTTCGTTGAATATATCCACCGGCGGTCGGGGCGGTACCCTGCAGCGATAACCCACCGATTTCTCGGCTAGGCAGAAAGGTCGCCCGGTGCTGGTAGTCACTACCAACGACATTCCCGGTTGGGAGATCCAACGCGTATGCGGGGAAGTGTTCGGGCTCACCGTCCGGTCACGAAATGCCTTCTCCCAGTTTGGCGCCGGCTTCAAGTCGATGTTCGGCGGCGAGTTGCAGGGCATGACCAAGAACCTTGCTGAGAGCCGCAACGAGGCGATGGCGCGGCTGATCAACGAGGCGCGCAATAAGGGCGGCAAGGCGATGGTCGCAATGCGGTTTGACACGACCGAGGTCGGTGACGTGTGGACCGAGATCTGCGCCTACGGCACCGCGGTGCAGGCGGTGCCGGTCACCGACGCTGCTCGCCACACGGCGTCCCAATTGGGTTACGGCGGTGCCCAGCAGCCACAGCCACACCCGCAGCAGCGGTAACCAACGCAAAGACGAGGGGGTATTTCAAGCTAATGGTGACACCGAATCAACCGGAAAACCCGTCCGAGGAGCCGCCCTGGGGTAGTCAACCGCCAGGTTATGGACCAAATCCGCACCCTCAGAATCCGCAGGGTCCGCCGTCGGGGTATCCGCCCCAGCCTGGCTACCCTCAGCAGTACCCCTACCCTGCCAATCAGCAGTATCCGTACCCCGGCTATCCCTCGCCGGGCTACGGAGCCGATCCCCAAGCACCATTCGGTCGCGATCCGGCCACGGGGATGCCCCTGTCGGACAAGTCCGCCGTCACCGCCGGCCTCCTGCAGCTCTTCCTCGGCGTGTTCGGCATCGGCCGCTTTTACATCGACTCGACTCAGATCGCAGTCCTGCAACTGTGCCTTGGGCTGTTCGGATTTGTCACCACCCTGTTCTGTTTCTTCGGCTTTCCGATCTTGCTGGGTGTCGGCGTCTGGGCGCTCGTTGACGCGATCATGATGTTCACCGGAAGCGTCAAAGACAACTACGGCCGAAAGCTCCGTTAGCTTGCCGGACGTCCGGTACTGCGCCGAATATCACTGAGTGACAACGGGTAACAATTCTCAGGATCTCGCTATAACGACGCGCTGGGCAAATGCCGGGAACATAGCCCCCGGCAACCTATCGTCAGCTCGTGTACCGCCGAACGGTCCTGAAGCTGCCGCTGCTGCTCGCGGCGGGTACTGCACTGGCCAAAGGACCTCGCGCCTCCGCGGAACCACCCCGCGCGTCTGGGGAAGCAACCCGCTGGTCCCCCGACCGCGCCAACCGCTGGTATCAGGCCCAGGGATGGCTCGTCGGCGCGAACTTCATCACCTCGAACGCCGTCAACCAGCTTGAGATGTTCCAGCCCAACTCCTTCGACTCACGGCGCATCGACACCGAGCTCGGCTGGGCCCGGTCAGCCGGGCTCAACAGCGTGCGGGTCTTTCTGCACGATCAGCTCTGGGCCCAGGATGCCCGGGGCTTTCAGTTGCGGCTGTCGCAGTTCGTGTCAATGGCGGCGCGCCACGGCATCAAGCCGTTGTTCGTGTTCTTCGACTCGTGTTGGGATCCGTTCCCCAAGCTGGGTCCGCAGCGCGCGCCCAAGCCCGGTATTCATAACTCGGGCTGGGTGCAGAGCCCCGGCGCCGAACGCCTCGGCGACCCCGGCTACACCCGTGTTCTGCGCGACTACGTCACCGGAGTGTTGAACCAATTCCGCAGTGACGAACGCGTTTTGGGCTGGGACCTATGGAACGAGCCGGACAATCCCGCGCGCGTGTATCAGAAGGTTGAGCGCAAAGACAAGCTGCAACTTGTCGCAGACCTGCTCCCCCAAGTGTTTCAGTGGGCACGTTCGGTTGATCCGAGCCAACCGCTGACAAGTGGCGTGTGGCAAGGCAAGTGGGGCGACCAGCAGGGTCGCAGCGCAATCGCTGACATTCAGCTCGGCAATGCCGACGTGATCACATTTCACTCCTATGCCGAACCCGCGGCCTTCGAGTCCCGGATCGGTGAGCTTGCTCCACTGGGGCGTCCAATCCTGTGTACCGAGTACATGGCCCGACCCCAGGGCAGCACGGTCGAGGGAGTCCTGCCGGTCGCGAAGCGCCATAGCGTTGGCGCCTTCAATTGGGGCTTCGTCGCGGGAAAAACCCAGACATATTTTCCGTGGGATTCGTGGGATCACCCATACGCGTCGCCCCCGAAAGTCTGGTTTCACGACCTCGTGCTGCCCGACGGGCGACCCTATCGGGACAGCGAGATTCAAACCGTCCGGACCCTGACCGGCGGGCCCGTCGGTTAGCCAGCCTTAGCTACCGCGCAGCGTATGACGTCGATCGGCCCGCGTCGGCGCTCAACGACGGTGTCCTCAAGCCCCGGCCCGCACCGCGTGCAAAGCGGTGACCATCGCGGCTGGCCCCCTGCCCGCAACCAGCAGGTCGATCATGTCAAGCTCGCAAGGGCGGAGTTCTCGGCGTTGAGCCGGGCCCGCAGCAGGGGCCCGTTCAGGACCGAGAAGACCAGTGCGGTGATCCACGCGGTATGGATCAGCGGCAGGGCCACGCCCTCGGCGACGACCGCGATGTAGTTCGGATGTGGAAAGTACCGATACGGGCCGTGTATGACGCGCGGTGCCCCGGGGATGACGACCACCCGGGTGTTCCACTGGCGGCCCAGAGTGTCCATGCACCACCAGCGCAGGCCCTGGGCGGCAGCCACTATCGCGAGCATGGGCCAGCCCAGGGCCGGAATGAACGGGCGCCCGACACCGATCACCTCGGCCAGGCATCCCACGAGTAGCCCGGTGTGCAGCACGACCATCACCGGGTAGTGACCCGCGCCGCACTCGACGCCACCGTGGGAGCGGCTCCACGCCATGTTGCGTCGCGCGATGACCAGTTCGGTCAGGCGCTGGGCAGCAACCGCGACGATGAGTAGCACATACCAGGTCATGGGTTCGGCGGCAATCAGTTTCTTCCCATCAGCCCAAGTACGAAGGACGCACGGCAATCATGCCGTAGCACAACGCCACAACCGTCCTGCCGCCGCGCTCGCCAACACCATCGGACCGCCCGATGGCGGTCCTTTCGTGCTTCTCGTATTTGCTGCGGTGTGCTCATATCCATGCGAACCACGGCAGGAACCGCAAGCGGACAGTGCCCTGCTCGATCCGCTTGTCCAGCTTGGCTTTCCATCGTGCGCCGTAGATCGCGTCAAGGAAGCCGTTGGGTGCGACCAGGCGCCAGGCCGAGTTGAGCGTCACCCAGTAGGGCACGATGACGTCGGGTTCGACGTCACGCATGAAGCCGAGCTTGTCGGGGATCTGGCTCCAGTGGATGCCAGGGTAGCGATGGTGCACACTGTGGTAGCCCTGGTTGAAGGTGAAGAAGTTGAGCCAGTTGCCCACCGCGTTCATCGATTTGCTCGGGTCGTCCTCGAAGGCGCGCGCGGGGGCGTGGGTCAGCCAGAAGAAGTAGCCGCTGTTCACCTGAGTCACGAGCAATGGGATCCAGTAGAAGAGCACGAACCGGGTGGTGTCGGTGACGCACTCGGTCCCCACGATCAGCGCCACGACCAGCGTGAAGTCGAGCATGAACTGGTGGCGCCGCTTTCGCCGGCCGGGCGGTGGATTGGCCGCGAAAACCGTTCGTACGGCATAGCTCTTGGCGACGGCGGCGTACCTGACCCAATACCAGACGGCGCGCAGCCCCCGCTCGCGTCCTTCAGTGGACGTGACGTCGCCGGGCCCGTCGTTGTAACGGTGGTGGCAGAGGATATGCACCTCGCTCATTTCGCTCGCCGTCAGTCCGGCGGGAATGCAGCACAGCACGTCGATCACCCGGTTCACCCGCCGCGACACGAATAGTGGCCGATGGGTGTGCAAGTGGAGCACGCCGATGGTGACCGAGAAGTTCAGCATCGCCAGCGCAGTGATCAGCGGCACCGCCACGTACCAGTTCGTGGCGGCTGGCACGAGCAGACCGACGGCCAGCAGCCCGAGCCAGCATGCGATATGTCCCAGCGGGCCGACATTCGCCGGATGTTCGAGCTTGAGCACCCGCCGGCTGAAGGGCGTTCGTTCGGACGACGCGACCGGCGTTCCGGTGCGGGGAGCGGTCGAATTGCTGGTCATGGGCCGGTTCCTCGGGCAGCAGTATCGGTGGCGGTGAGTTGGAGTTGCGTGGGGAGGGCCTGCATCGCCTCTGCGTCGCGGGGCCCCAAACGTTCCAGAGCGCCGAAGGCCAGATGGTCGGCGATCATCATGCGGCGCACCATCGGTCGGGCAGTTCGCCGGTCAGCGGTTCGTCCGGCAGGGCCCCCACGAGGGCGAGGGTGGTGCCGACGACCCGCGGCCCCACCGAGGCCGACATCGGGCGCGGGCCAACCAGACCGAACACTTCCGCAGCCCCGCCCGGCCCGCGACGAGCATCGGCAGCGAGGTCGGGTGCCCCCTCCAGCAGCCGATGGATCGCTTCGTCGGCGGATCGCGGCATCCGCTCCAGCATCGTGGTCCAGCCAACGGGTGAGCGGGCGGCCGTCAGTGTGGGTTCTGCAGCGGCAACTGGCCCGGATGCCGGTGAAAACCGTATAACCATGGCTATGAGTATGTGGGACACGCAGCAGGGTCGCATACGTACTCGACTACTCGCCTTCCTGAGAGCGAATATCGGTATGGGTCGCGCCCTCACAAGGTGGTGTACGAGTCCAAGCCTGGTCGTGAGGGCTGCCGTGTCGTAGCCGAACGATTGAGGGTCCTCAATACGAAACCCCTAATTGAGGGTCAGCTCCGAAACCGACAATTGAGTTTTCAGGTGCATACAGAGCTCAGGCCCCAGGTCGTGTAAACCGACGGCCGAAAAACTTGGCGGTGGCGGAGGGATTTGAACCCTCGGACGGTGTTAGCCGTCACACGCTTTCGAGGCGTGCTCCTTAGGCCGCTCGGACACGCCACCGCCGTGCAGCTTACCGAACGGTACGGCGCTCACCCCAATCGCTGGCGGGCGAAGAAGGCCTCCAGCGGCGCGGCGCACTCTTCAGCGAGCACGCCGCCGCGCACGGCCGGGCGATGATTGAGCCGCCGATCGCGGACCACGTCCCACAGCGAACCGACCGCGCCGGTCTTGGGTTCCCAGGCCCCGAACACCAGTCGCTCGACCCGCGCCAGCACCAGCGCACCCGCACACATGGTGCACGGTTCGACGGTCACTGCCAGCGTGGTCCCCTGCAGCCGCCACCCGTCGCCGAGTATCCGGGCCGCCGCCCGCATCGCCAGGATTTCCGCGTGCGCAGTTGGATCACCAAGCGCCTCACGGGCATTCACCGCCCGGGCCAATTCGGTTCCGTCGGCGGCGATGACCACCGCGCCGATGGGGACGTCGCGTGGGCCGGCCGTCGCGGCAACCGCCAATGCGGCCCGGATCAGATCTTCGTCCGTCCTCACCGACGGGCCTGACGGCGGCGACCCGACCGGACCTGATGGCGGCGACCCGCTGCACCCGGCTCCGCCGCGCTTGCGGTCACCGACCGGACCTGATGGCGGCGACCCGCTGCGCCCGGCTCCGCCGCGCTTGCGGTCACCGACCGAGGCGGTCGATCACCGCCGACAGCTCCTCGGCGAAGCCCATTTCCCGGGCGATGCGACCCAGTTGCTCGTCGGCGTACAGATCGGTCTCGTCAAGGATCACCCCGAGCACCGCTTCGGACAGCCCGACATCGGAGAGCAACCCCAGGTCACCTTCCTCAAACGGGTCGGAGTCCTCGAGGTCTTCGGGATCGATCTCGGCGTCCAGGTTGTCCAGGACTTCGGCGGCGATGTCGTAGTCGAGGGCGGCCGTGGCGTCGGAGAGCAACAGCCGGGTTCCAGACGGAGCCGGGCGCACGATGACGAAGAATTCGTCGTCGACATCCAGGAGTCCAAACACAGCGCCCGCACTGCGCAGTTCACGCAGTTCCGTCTCAGCGGCACTCAGGCTCGTCAGCGACTTGGGCGCCATCTCAGAACAGCGCCATTTGCCCTCTTCGCGCACGACCGCAACGCCGAAACCGTCCGGCACGTCGGCCGCCGGGCCTTTGGCCGGGGCCCGTTGTGCTCCCATGGGCGCCTACGGTAGTCGCTGACCAGGCCCCATGACCAGATCAGGCCAGATGAAACCCAAACGCGTCGACCTGAGCAAGCACACCCGAAGGAAACCACCAGCCGAACTGTGCCAACCTTGGACTGTGGCTGGCCCCGCTTTCAAGACACCGGTGTGCGTGCTCGGGCTGGGACTCATCGGCGGCTCGGTGATGCGGGCCGCCGCGGCGGTCGGGCGTGAAGTGTTCGGCTACAACCGCTCAGTGGAAAGCGCCCAGGGAGCCGTCGCCGACGGCTTTGACGCCACCACGGAACTCACCGACACGCTGACACGCGCCGCAGATACCGGCGCGTTGATCGTGCTGGCGGTGCCGATGCCAGCGGTGCCGGGAATGCTCGCCCACATCAGCGAATTGGCGCCACTGTGTCCGCTGACCGACGTCACGAGCGTCAAATGCGCGGTGCTGGACGAGGTCGCTGCGGCCGGTCTGCAGGACCGTTTCGTCGGCGGTCACCCGATGGCGGGCACCGAAACCTCGGGTTGGGCAGCCGGGCACGCCGGGTTGTTCACCATGGCGCCGTGGGTGGTCAGCGTCGACGAGCATGTGGATCCCGTCGTCTTCTCGATGGTGATGACGTTGGCGCTGGACTGCGGCGCGGTGGTGGTGCCGGCGAAATCCGACGAGCACGACGCCGCGGCTGCCGCCATCTCACATCTGCCGCACCTGCTCGCCGAGGCGCTCGCCATCACCGCCGGAGAGGTCCCGCTAGCTTTCGCGCTGGCCGCGGGATCGTTCCGGGACGCCACCCGGGTCGCGGGCAGCCCCCCTGAGCTGGTGCGCGCGATGTGCGAAAGCAATTCCGGCCAATTGGCACCGGCGACAGACCGGGCCATAGAGCTGCTGAGCCGCGCCCGCGACTCGCTTGCCTCGCACGACTCGGTGGCCGAGCTGGTCGAGGCGGGGCACGCGGCGCGGATTCGTTATGACAGTTTCCCGCGCTCCGACGTCTTCGGCGTCGTTATCGGCGCCCCGGATTGGCGCGAGGAGCTGGCCGCCGCCGGACGGGCCGGCGGGGTGATCAGATCCGCTCTGCCAATCCTGGATAGTCCGCGATGAACCCGTCGGCGTCGACGCGCACGGTGGTGTCGGCGACAGGTGAGCGCAACTTGATCCCGTCCAGCCGTCCCTCGCTGGTGTAGTTCACGACAGCCGCGGTGACCGACATCTCGGGTACGTTCACATAGACCATCGGCAAGGCGATCGAATCCGCCCGCTCGTGCAGGCCCAAGCGCCGGATCGGCAGCGCGTTGAAGAACGGGCTGAACACCACGTCGACGTCAAGTGCCCCGTTGTAGGACGCGCGGCTCTGCCCCCGGTGGTCGGTGACCAACCACATGTTCTCCTCGTCGCGCGCAATGGCCAGCTGGCGTTCCCGCTCAGCCAGCGTGACCGTCATCCCGAAGCGCTTGGTGGCGCCGCGATCGTCGGTCTGCACTTCGTAAAAGGCGCCGAACGCCGGGTTGGTCGCGGTCGCGGCGGCCACGATGCGGCCGTTCGCTTTGATTCGCTTACCGGACAGCTGCACTCGCACCGATTCCATGCGCGAGACATCCTGGGCACGCCAAGTCAACATCGCGGGCCAGGTGCCCTGAGTCGGATCAGAGGCTGCGTTCACTCGTCTACCGTAAAACGTGTCAACGAACCGCGGCGCGTTTGGCGGGAACTGTGGCTTCGCCCACGCGGCCCGCATGAGCGACAAGCTTGCGCAGCCGCCCGGTCCCAGGCACCGACAACCACACCGCCAGCGCCAGCAGCCCGTCCAGGATCAGCGCCAGTGCTGCGACCATAAACGCGCCTACCAGGGCCAGCTGAAATTCGCGCATCTTGACCCCGTCGATCAGATAGCGGCCCAAGCCGCCGAGACTGGCATACGCGGCGACCGTCGCGGTGGCGACCACCTGCAGCGTCGCGCTGCGCAACCCACCCAGGATCAGCGGCATCGCGTTTGGCACCTCAACCCGCATCAGCACCTGGGTCTCGGTCATCCCCATCGCGCGGGCGGCATCGACCACGGTGCGATCGACATTGGCGATGCCCGCATACGTGCCCGCCAGCAGCGACGGGACGCCCAGCAGCATCAGCGCAACCAGCGGCGGCCCCATGCCCAACCCGAAGAGCAGCACCCCGAGCAACAACACGCCCAATGTCGGCAGCGCGCGCAGCCCGTTGACCGCGCCCACCACCAACAGCTTGCCGCGGCCGGTATGCCCGATGATCAGCCCGATCGGGACGGCGATCAGCGCGGATGCGCCCACTCCCATCGCGGTGTATTCCAAATGCTCCGTCGTGCGCGTCGCCAGCCCGACGGGACCGGTCCAGTTGTCGGCGGCCAGCAGGTACGACACTGCCTTTTCGACGAAGTTCACCGCGCTCCACCCACCATCGGCGGCCCCAGGGGGCGTTGCCGGCGGGTGACGCGCGCCCCGCGTTCCCACGGCGTGAGCAGCCGGCCAGCCACGACGATCAACAGGTCGATGACGAGCGCAAGCGCCAACAAGACAATGATCCCGGCAACGATCTGGCTACTCTTGTTGGTCTGATACCCGGAGGTGAACCAGGCCCCGAGGCCGCCGATGCCGATCACCGAGCCCACCGAGACCATCGCAATGTTGGTCACGACGACCACCCGCAGTCCGGCGATCATGACTGGAATCGACAGCGGCAGCTCAACTTTCAGAATCCTTTTGAACGTCGGATACCCCATCGCGATAGCGGCGTCGCGCACGTGGACCGGCACCGCGTCCAGCGCCTCGAGCACAGCGCGCACCAGCAGCGCCACGGTGTAGGCCGTGAGCGCCACGATGACGTTCGCCTCGTCAAGAACCCGGGTTCCGATGATCAGCGGCAACATGACGAACAGTGCCAACGACGGAAGGGTGAATACCACACTGGCCGTGATGATCGTCAGCCGTCGCGGGAGCGGCGCGCGCTGCACCAACACGCCCAGCGGCACCGCAATTGCCAGCCCGATCAACACCGGCAGCAGCGACAGCCGCAGATGCACGACGGTCAGCGCCCACGCGCTGTCGAGGTGCTTGAGCAGGTAGTGCATAGTCACCTCCCCCGGCGCGCGTCCACGGCGGCCAGCACATCGGACGCCAGTATGCCGCCGATGACCTTGCCGTCGGTGTCAACGGCAAGGCCCACCGCCGACGGCGAGGACAAGGCTGCATCGAGGGCCTGGCTGAGATTTCCGCCCGGTCGAAGCTGCGACCCGACGGCGGTGATGGTGTCGGACAGCGGCGCGCCACCGCGGTGCCGCCGGGCGGCGTCGGCGTCGATCCAACCCAGCGGCACGTCGTCGTCAACCACCAGCGTCCAGCCGTCCGCGACAGGGGTGCCGTCCGCGCTGGACAGCCTTTCGACGGAGATCCGGTCGATGTGGTGCAGCGGAAGCCCGGACGCACCGATGAGCTGTAGCCAGCGGTAACCGCGGCCGAGGCCGATGAACTTCGAGACGAAGGTATTGGCCGGGCGCGACAGCAACCGCGCCGGTTCGTCGTATTGCTCTAGCACACCGCCGCGCCCGAACACAGCGACTCGATCGGCGAGTTTGAGCGCTTCGTCGATGTCGTGGGTGACGAATACAATGGTTTTATGCAATTCGCTTTGCAGAGTTAAGATTTCGTTCTGCAGCTCATTACGGACCACCGGGTCGACGGCCGAGAACGGCTCATCCATCAACAGAATCGGCGGATCGGCGGCCAACGCCCGCGCCACCCCGATGCGTTGCTGTTCTCCTCCGGACAACTGCGCGGGATAGCGGTCCGCGAGCTTAGCATCGAGTCCCACCCGTTCGAGCACCTCGTAAGCGGCTTTACGCGCGGCCCGACGTGATTGGCCCCGCAAAACGGGAACGGTTGCGACGTTGTCGATCACCCGCTGATGCGGCATCAGCCCTGCGTTCTGGATGACGTAGCCGATCCCGAGACGCAGCTTCACCGGGTCGACGGTCGAGACATCCTTGCCGTTGACCGTGACGGTGCCAGAGGTCGGATCGATCATCCGGTTGATCATTCGCAGCGCTGTGGTCTTGCCGCTGCCCGAGGAGCCGACGAAAACCGTCAACTCGCCGTCGTGGACTTCGAGGCTCAGCTGATCGACGGCGGTGCTGCCGCCGTCGAATAACTTGGTTACCTTGTCGAATAGGATCATTGGCGAATCGGGTGATTGAAGTCGTTGTCCCGCAGCCAATTTCGCGCCGCCTGAGCGGGGTCTAATCCCCCATTGCCAGCCACCGCGGCGTTGAGCGCGGCCACCCCGGGGGAGGTCAGTTTCGCCGATACCGCGTCGAGCACATCAATGAGAAGTTCGGACTTCTTCTGCGAATTCACCAGCGGCACAATATTGCCAGCCAGGAAGTTGTGTTTAGGGTCGGCGAGTACCACAAGGTGGTTTTGCGAGATAGCCGGTGAAGTGCTGAAGATGTCGGCGGCGTGCACCCTTCCCTCGACCAGTGCGCGCACGGTCACCGCGCCGCCGGCGTCCTCGATCGCCACGAAATTACCGGGGCTGATGGTGAGCCCGTACGTTTGCTTGAGGCCTGGCAGCCCAGACGGGCGGGACTGGAAGTCTGACGGCGCCGCGAACCTCACGTCCGCCGAATGTACTGCCAAATCGGCGATTGTTGTCAGGTTCCACTGTCCGGCTGTCGCACCGGTGACGGTGACTGTGTCGGTGTCGGAGGCCGGCGACGGCGTCAAAATCGAAAGATCGCCCGGCAATCGCTGACGGAGCTCTGACTCGACAGCGTTCAGCATCGTCGCCTTGGAGTTGGGTACAAAGTACTGCAACAGGTTGCCGATGTACTCCGGTACCAGGTCGATCGAATGGTCTTTGAGCGCCGGTATATAGGTTTCTCGGCTCCCGATTCCCGGGCGGAGTCCAACGTCAAAGCCGTTGGCCTGCAATGCTTGTGCGTAGATCTCGGCGATAATCTCGGATTCCGGGAAATCGCCCGACCCGACCACGATTGATTTCACACTTCGGGTCTCGTTGCCCAACGGATCGGGATTGGCGCAGGCCGCGATCAGAAACATCGTTGCAACCCACACGGCCACGGGGACGATCGCAATACGCATACGCCCCGGCATCCTCACAGTGTTGACACTACGTCGGAAATTACGAGGCGCCGCTGCCTGCGGTTCAGGCCGTGCTGGGATTCCTCGCGTGGTGGTTTATTTCTGGGCCAGATGGGACAAAGATGAGATCATGAGCAGCGACCCCTCCGCCTCGCCCGACAAGCCCGGTGCGAAGAACCCGACCGCGCCTGCGCCTGCCGCAGGTCCGCCCGTCACGGATCCGGCGGCCAGGTTGACCCGCGCCGGCGCCCTATGGACGTTTCTGATTGCCGGATTCCTGATTCTGATCCTGCTGCTGGTCTTCATCACCCAGAACATGGAGACCTCGGCGTTCACCTTCTTGGGCTGGCACTGGAGCCTGCCGCTGGGAGTGGCGATGCTGCTGGCGGCCATTGGCGGCGGGCTGATCACGGTGACCGTCGGTACCGCGCGGATCCTTCAACTGCGGCGAGTGGCAAAGAAGAGCCATGTGGCGGCGCTGAAAGCGTCAACTCGGTAGCTTGGCGAGCTCGGCCAGGCCGCGTGAGATCAACGGCGCTACGACTTCGGGCCCCTCGGACGCCTCGTCCTTTCCTTCCGCCTGCTCCGCCATGCGCCGACGAAAATCGATGCCGGCGGCGATGATGGCGAGCTTGAAGTAGGCCAGCGCCATATAAAACTCCCAATGCGCCAGCGACAGTCCAGAAACCAGTGAGTACCGGTCCGCCAGCTCGTCGGCCGTCGGCAACAGCGGCGACGTCCAGGCGGCTTGAGCATTCACGATCAGGTCCAGCGCGGGGTCGCGGTACACACACATCAGGGCGGCGTCACTGAGCGGGTCACCCAGCGTCGAGAGTTCCCAATCCACGACAGCGCGGACGCGGGTGGGGTCGTCGTTGTCCAGGATGGTGTTGTCGATCCGGTAGTCACCGTGCACGATCGACGTGCGGCTCTGCTGCGGAATGGATTGGCGCAGACCGGAATGCAAGCGTTGAACGTCGGAGTCGCGGTGATCGTCGGGAAGCCGCACCAGGTCCCACTGCGAACCCCATCGGCGCACCTGGCGTTCCAGGTAACCGCTGGGTTTACCGAAATCGCCTAGCCCCACCGCGTTCGGGTCGACGCTGTGGAGATCGACGAGGACCCTGACCAACGCGTCGACGCAGCCGTCGATGACCGTGTGGTTGAAGGCTTCGAGTTGACCTCGCCGGCGCACCACTTGACCGACAACGAATTCGACGACCTGAAAGGGTGCGCCCAGCACCGAATCGTCCTCGCACAGCGCGATGGTGCGGGCCACCGGCACCGCCGTGTCCTGCAACGCGGCGACCACGCGATACTCGCGGGCCATGTCATGCGCCGAAGGGGTCAACCCGTGCAGAGGCGGACGTCGCACCAGCCAGTTCGTCTTGTCGTCGTAGACCCGGAACGTCAGATTTGAGCGGCCGCCGGAGATGAACTGACCGCGCAACTTCCCGTCGCGTTCGATGCCCAGCGAACGCAGATACCGGTCCAGCCCGCCGAGGTCGAGTCCCTCGAGTCGGTCAGTTGAAGTCACCGGACTTGTTTACCACCGCTGCTGATTGCGCGGTAACAGGTCCCACACGTGTTCGACCGCGTTGACCGTCGCCACCGTCGCTTGACCTGAGCGGGAGTACAGCAGCCGGGTCAGCGATGCGTAGTCGACGGGAAAAGACAACAGCCTGGCCGTGCCCAGGATTTCGTGCAGCAATACGTTGATCACCCCGCCGTGGCTGAACACCGCGACCGTGTCATCCGGATCGGCGGCGGCGACGAGGTCGTCGACCGCCGCGCGAACGCGGGCGCGAAACGCGTCCTCGTCGACCGCGCTGGGCAACCGTCCTTCGGCCATCCGTTCCCACTCCTGCGGGTTTTCGTTGCGGATCTGCTCGACGGGGATGTAATGCGGAAGGTCACGGTCGTACTCGGCGAACCGGGCGTCGATTTCAACGGGCAACTCACGCGCCGTTGCGACCGGTTCCGCCGTTTGAATGGCGCGCCGCTGCGGACTGCTCACCACCCGGGAGATGGGAAATCTGGCAAGCGCCTCGGGCAGCCGCTTGATCTGAGCCAGCCCGTCCTCCGACAAGGCGGGGTCGGAGCCCTCGCCGTGTTCGCTGCGCAGGGGCAACGCATGCCGGATTAGAAGCACTTGCATGGTTCTTCCCGTCGTTCGTATGGCCAGGAGCGTCGTTAACTTTCGCACTCGTCGGTTCTAGGCTCGATTCCGAGGAGGAAAAGTGACCGAACCAAGCATCGAGTGGGACGCCGCCTACCGGCAAGAAACACCGCCTCCTTGGAGCATCGGCCGGCCGCAGCCCGAGCTGGCGGTTCTGATCGATCAAGGCAAGATCCGAAGCGATGTCTTGGACTCCGGCTGCGGCCATGCCGCCCTGTCGTTGGCGCTCGCCGCGCGCGGCTATACCGTCATCGGCCTGGACGCCAGTCCGACTGCCGTAGCGGCCGCGACCGCCGCGGCCGTGGAACAGGGCTTGACGACGGCGACTTTCGCGCAGGCCGATATGACTAGCTTCCGGGGCTATGACGCCCGCTTCTCCACGATCCTGGACAGCGGATTGCTGCACGTGCTGCCGCCCGAGAAACGTCGGGATTATCTGGAGTCGATCTTTCGGGCCGCCGCGCCCGGGGCAAGACTGCATATCCTGGCATTTGCAGCCGGCGCACTCGGTGACGGGCCGCGCGGCTTCACCGAGACCGAATTGCACGACGCGGTGGCGACACTCTGGCGAGTCGATGACCTTCGCGGCGCGAAGGTCTACGGCAACGCTGATGCACTCGGGTCACCGCGTGACGCATTGCCGAACGTGGAACTCGACAACGAGGGCCACTTTCTGGCGCCCGGCTTCCTGATCAGCGCGCACAAGCCGAAGCGTTAAACAGCTTGGTCCGCATGGGTGGGAGAATGCTATTCTCTGCGCGGAGAGTGAGGTGTGCAGCCAATGCCGACTAGCAACGAGACACAACTCGACGGGGGTGCTCTGGGTCGGTGGCTGGATGCCAATGGCGCACCAGGCAGTGGCGAAGCACCCTCGCTGCAACAGCTCAAGGGCGGCTCGCAGAACACTCTGTATTTGATCGAGCGTGGCGGTCAGCGGATGGTGCTGCGGATGCCCGGCACACGCGCCGACGCGGCCCGCATCGACGGGCTCTTGCGGGAAATTCGGTTGGTGCGGGCGCTGTCTGGCACCGACGTGCCGCACGCGGAGCTGATCGCGGCCGACGAGACCGGCACCGTGCTCGGGATGCCGTTCTACGTGATGCGCGCGATCGACGGGTGGAGCCCGATGGACGGCGGCGGCTGGCCGGCCCCGTTCGACACCGCATCACCGGCCCGGCGCGGACTGGCGTTCGAACTTGTCGAAGGCGCCGCGAAACTGGGCCGAGTGGATTGGCGCGCACAAGGACTCGACGGCTTCGGCCGGCCCGACGGATTCCATGAACGGCAGGTCGACCGCTGGCTGAAGTTCCTGGACGCCTACAAGGTGCGCGAGCTGCCCGGCCTGGACGAGGCCGCCAATTGGTTGCGCGATCACCGTCCCGCGCAGTACAAGCCCGGCATCATGCACGGCGATTACCAGTTCGCCAACGTGATGTTCGCGCACGGCGAGCCGGCTCGACTGGCGGCGATCGTGGACTGGGAGATGACAACTGTGGGCGACCCATTGCTCGATCTCGCGTGGGCACTGCTGGGCTACGACGGCGAGAATCCTCGCGAGGACGGGTTCTATCTGGACATGCGCGGGATGCCAACGCGCAGCGAGCTACTCGAGCATTACGAAAAGGTCAGCGGGCTTTCCACGGAGAACATCGACTACTACCTGGTGTTGGCCAACTGGAAACTGGGCATCGTGCTGGAGAAGACCTACGCCGCAGGGGTACGCACCGGAAAAGTGGATCCCCAGATCCAAGACGCCTTCGGGGCGATGATCCCCCAACTCATTGCCGATGCCGCCGACCTGGCCAAGTCTCTACCAAGTAAGGCAAGCTGAAATGGGCTACGCCGACCAGATTTTCGACCTCACCGACCGGGTCGTGCTGATCACCGGGGGTAGCCGCGGACTGGGCCGGGAGATGGCGTTTGCGGCCGCGCGGTGCGGCGCCGACGTGGTGGTCGCCAGCCGCAACTTGGACAACTGCGTGAGCACCGCCAAGGAGATCGAGGCCAAGACCGGGCGTTCCGCCCTGGCTTATCAAGTGCACGTGGGGCGTTGGGATCAGCTCGACGGATTGGTCGAGGCCACCTACGAGCGCTTCGGCAAGGTGGACACGCTGATCAACAATGCGGGCATGTCACCGCTCTACGACAAGCTGACCAACGTCACCGAGAAGCTCTTTGATTCGGTAGTCAACCTCAACCTCAAGGGCCCCTTCAGGTTATCGGCGTTGGTGGGCGAGCGGATGGTGGCCGCCGGCAGCGGCTCCATCATCAACGTGAGCTCCACCGGGTCGCTGCGTCCTAACGGCGGCATCATTCCCTACGCCGCGGCCAAGGCCGGGCTCAACGCCATGACCGAGGGGCTGGCCCAGGCGTTCGGACCGACCGTGCGGGTCAACACTTTGATGGCCGGACCATTTTTGACCGACGTCAGCAAAGCCTGGGGTCTGGAGAACGGCAACACCAACATGTTCGGCCATCACTGGCTAAAACGTCCCGGAGATCCACCCGAAATCGTCGGCGCCGCACTGTTTTTAGCATCGGACGCGTCGAGTTTCACCACCGGTTCGATCCTGCGCGCCGACGGCGGGATCCCTTAACGGGCCCCACGAGAAGGGAGCATTCAAAATGTCTTGGGACTTCTCCACCGAACCTGAATTCGAGAAGAAGCTGGACTGGATCCGCGAGTTCGTCCGCGAAGAGGTGGAACCGCTCGAGGTGCTGTTCCCCGGCTGCGAGTTTCTGCCGCTCAATGACGAACGCCGCAAGATAGTCGACCCGCTCAAACAGCAAGTCCGCGACAATGGCTTGTGGGCACCGCATTTGGGCCCGGAACTGGGCGGGCAGGGCTTCGGCGCGGTGAAGCTGACGTTGATCAACGAGATTCTGGGCCGCAGCCCCTGGGCGCCGATTGTGTTTGGCACGCAAGCGCCCGACACCGGTAACGCCGAGATCATCGCCCGCTTCGGGACACCGGAGCAGAAGGACCGCTACCTGGCGGGGTTGCTGTCCGGCGAGATCTTTTCGTGTTTCTCGATGACGGAGCCGCAGGGCGGCGCCGACCCGCGGGTATTCACGACGCGCGCCGTCCAGGACGGTGACGACTGGGTGATCACCGGTCGAAAGTACTTCTCCTCCAACGCCTCCGTCGCCTCGTTCTTCATCGTCGTCGCGATCACCGATCCCGACGTGCCCGTCCACCGCGGCGCCTCGACATTCCTGATCCCGGCGGGAACCCCGGGCCTGAACTTGGAAGCCACCCACCACCTCGTCGGTGCCGACCCACACGAGCCCGGGCATTCGCTGGTGCACTACGACGGCGTGCGCGTGCCGTCGGACGCGCTGCTCGGCGAACCGGGCATGGGCTTCCTGATCTTGCAGACTCGGTTGGCCGGTGGGCGGCTACACCATGCGATGCGCTCGATCGGGATGGCCCAGCGCGCTGTCGAGATGTTGTCGCGGCGCGCCAAAAGCCGCTTCACCCAGGGCAGTCTGCTGGCTGACAAGCAGTTGGTACAGGAATTTGTCGCCGACTCCTACACCGAATTGATCCCATTCCGGCTGACGGTGTTGCACGCCGCGTGGCTGATCGACAGCGGAGACGAACACGCCGCGCGGGCCGAGATCGCCGCCTGCAAGATCCTGGCATCGCAGGTGCTGAAATCCATTGGGCTGCGGGCGATCCAAGTGCACGGCGCGCTTGGTCTCACCGATCAGCTACCGCTGGTCAACGTGCTGCTCGGCGGGATCGCGCTCGGTCTGGCCGACGGTCCCACCGAGGCGCACAAGGTCAACCTGGCCAGGATGCTGCTCAAGGGTTACGAGGCCGAAGAGGGTGACTGGCCGAGTGAAATGCTGGACGTCCGCCGGGCGGCGGTGCGCGCCAAATACGGTGAGCTAATTGACCAATAACAGAGTCGCCGCGGCCGTCGAGCGGGCGCTCGATGACCGGCAGCGGGAGGCCACCGAGGAGGTTGAGCGCATCCTTGCCGCGGCGGTGCGGGTGATGGAGCGGGTGGCCCCCGAGCCGCCGCGGGTCAGCGACATCGTCGCCGAGGCCGGCTCGTCGAATAAGGCGTTCTACCGGTATTTCGCCGGCAAGGATGATCTCATCCTGGCGGTGATGGAACGCGGGGTGGCGATCGTCGTCTCCTACCTTCACCATCAGATGGCCAAGGAAGCCAGACCGGAGGACAAGGTGGCTCGCTGGATCGACGGCACGCTCGCACAGGTCGCTGACCCACACCTGATCAGCATGAGCCGCGCCGCTGCGGGGCAGCTATCCGCCGGGACCAGTTGGCCGGCGGGCGATCAGGAAATGATGCGGCCGCTGCGTGATCTGCTTATCGAGCCGGTGGCGGCGCTGGGCAGCAACGACGTCGACCGCGACGTCAATGCCGTCTTCAGTTGCACCGCGGCGATGATGCGCCGGTATGTGGGCTCGACCGACCGGCCCGGCACGGCCGACATCGCCCACCTGGTGCAGTTTTGCCTACGCGGGCTGGGGGTCGGCTGATGCGCGCGGTGGTCTGCCGTGCCTACGGAACGCCAGAGGACCTGGTCATCGACGACGTCCCCGACCCCGTCCCCGGGCCAGGAATGTTGTTGGTGCGCGTCCGCGCAGCTGCGGTCAACTTTCCAGACGTGCTCTTCATCGCCGGCAAGTATCAGATTAAGATTCCGCCGCCGTTCATACCGGGCAACGAAATCGCCGGTGAAGTGATCGCGGCCGGCGAGGGCGCGTCATTCAGCCCGGGCCAGAAGGTATCCGGAACCACCTTCGGCGCCTTCGCTGAGCAGGCGCTGCTCGACGCGAACCAGGCAGCACTCGTGCCCGACGATGCCGATTTCGCGTCGGCCGCGGCATTCGGCGTGACCTACCGCACGGCATATCACGCTTTACGCTCGGTTGCCCAAGTAGCAGAAGGTGATTGGGTGGTGGTCCTGGGCGCTGCGGGCGGTGTTGGCCTGGCGGCGGTTGATCTGGCGGTCGCAATGAAAGCCCGGGTGCTGGCCGCGGCATCCAGTCCGGAGAAACTCGAGGTCTGCCGTCAGCGCGGAGCCGAGGCCGTCGTGGACTACGACCACGAAGACCTGAAAGTTCGCATCCGCGAACTGACTGGTGACGCCGCCCGAGTGGTCCTCGACCCGGTTGGTGGAACTTATTCCGAGCTGGCACTGCGAGGGCTCGCCCGCGGCGGAACCTTCATCACCCTGGGCTATGCGGCGGGCGCGATCCCGGCCATTCCACTCAATCTCGTTTTGCTCAAAGACATCTGCATCAGGGGCATGGAGATCCGCACCTTCCTTGACGATTACCCCGACGAGGCCATGCGCGACATAGAAGAGTTGGCAGAGATGTTCGCCGCCGGCGCCATTCGTCCCTACATCGGCGCGCGATTCCCGCTGGAGGAGACCCCCGCGGCGCTGCGTTATGTGGCCGATCGCAAGGTCCTCGGCAAAGTGGTCATCGACGTCGGTTAGTGCGCAGCTAGTTGGCGCCGAGCAGACGCTCGCGATACTGACTACGGCGTGATGATGTTGAAGCTCGGGTCCGGTGCGTCAAGCACACCCAGCAGCGACTGCAACGCCGACTCGTCGCCAGACAACTCGAGCCCAGGTGAGGCGAAGTCGCCGAATGCCGCGCTCAGCAGGCGTAACTTGCTGGCCAGCAGCACCGTAACGGTCGCCGATGCGGGTTCGGGCGCGATCTTGCGGTAGACGAGCACGCCGTTGCGCAGGGTGAGCCGATAATTCGTATCCGAGTCGGCGAAGGTCATGTCCAAGGCGAGGTCGAGGTTCCAGCTCGCAGGTCCGTTGACCCGGATGGCGAGGCTGTCGAAGATCTGCTCGGGCGTCAGCTGGGAAAGCAATGCCGGCGAGGTGGTGGACGCGGCGGTGCCGAAATTGCCGTCACGCAATTCGGTGGCTCCAGAAAGGAAGAAGTTGCGCCACGTCGCGTTTTCGGCGCCGTAGCCCATCTGCTCTAGGGTGTCGGCGTATAGCTCGCGGGCGCCCGCGTGCTCAGTCTCGGTAAATATTGCGTGATCGAGTAGTGTTGCAGCCCAGCGGAAGTCGCCCGAATCGAAGGCGGTCCTAGCGAGCTCGACCACCCGATCAATGCCGCCGAGCGCCTCGACGTACCGCGGGGCCAGGGCCTCGGGAGGATGGGGCCACAGTCGGCCGGGGTTGCCGTCGAACCAACCCATGTAGCGCTGGTAGACCGCCTTCACATTGTGGCTGACCGATCCGTAGTAGCCGTGCGTGTGCCAAGCCTGCTCCAAAGCCGGTGGCATCTGGAACATCTCGGCGATCTCCACGCCGATATAACCCTGGTTGAGCAGCCGCAGTGTCTGATCGTGCAAGTAGGCATACAGATCCCGTTGCAGCGACAAGAATTTGACGATGTGCTCGCGTCCCCAGGTCGGCCAGTGGTGCGAGGCGAACACCACATCCGCGCGGTCGGCGAAAGTGTCGATCGCCTCGGTGAGGTACCCCGACCAGACATGGGGATCGCGCACCAGCGCGCCGCGCAGCGTCAGCAGGTTGTGCAGGTTATGGGTGGCATTCTCAGCCATGCATAAGGCGCGAAAACGGGGGAAATAGAAGTGCATTTCGGCGGGGGCTTCGGTACCCGGCGCCATCTGAAACTCGATCTCCACCCCGTCGATGGTGTGCGTCTCGCCGGTCGTCCGGATGTCGATCGTGGGCGCGATGAGGGCCACCTCGCCGGTGGACGGGGTCTGGCCCAGGCCGCAGCCCACCTGGCCCTGCGGTCCGCGCGGCAGCAGCGTGCCGTACATATACGTCGCCCGGCGCGTCATTGCGGGACCGGCGTAGACGTTTTCCTGGACGGCGTGTGCGGTAAACCCTTCCGGCGCTACGACAGACACCTTGCCGGAAGCCACGTCGGCCTGTGAGGTCACGCCCAGCACTCCGCCGAAGTGGTCGACGTGGCTGTGGGTGTAGATGACCGCGACGACGCGGCGTTCATCGCCGCGGTGGGTGCGGTACAAGCCCAGCGCAGCCGCAGCGACCTCGGTGGACACCAGGGGGTCGATCACGATGATCCCGGTGTCGCCCTCGACGAAGGTGATGTTCGAAAGGTCCAATCCACGGACCTGGTAGATGCCCGGCACCACTTCGTACAGACCCTGTTTGGCGGCGAGCGTCGATTGCCGCCACAGGCTGGGGTGCACCGAGGACGGCGCGGGGCCGTCGAGGAACGCGTACACGTCGTTGTCCCACACCACGCGGCCGTCGGCCGCCTTGACGATGCATGGAGAGAGCGCAGCAATAAATCCACGATCGGCGTCGTCGAAATCTGTTGTGTCGTGAAAGGGCAGATCGAGTTCGCTGTGAGCCGACTCGATGACTGTGGAAGGGGGTTTGGGAGCCACCGACAATACATTGCCACCCCTCCCGTCCGTCGAGAAAGACCTGTTCAGTGACGACGAGTTAACGATTACGAAATAAATACCCCACGGGCTCTAGATCTTCAGTCCAGTTAACCCGCATACTGCCGAGATGGTCCACAAATACTGCGGACCGCAAAAGTCGGGCAAAGGAGAAAAGGTGAAGCGTGGACTGACGGTCGCGGCAGCGGGAGCGGCAATTTTGGTCGCGGGTATTTCCGGGTGTTCGGACAAGTCCAGTAACGGCGGCGTTTCGACTTCCGTGCCAGGGGGCTCCGTCTCAGTCGGCGGTGCCAATAAGGCGAAAGTCGTTATCGACGGCAAGGACCAGAACGTTCAGGGCACCACCGTCTGCACCAAGGCCGCCGGCGACGTCAGCATCGCGGTCGGCGGTAACGGCACCGGAATCAGTGTGGTGCTCACCGACGCGAATCCACCCGCGGTGAAGGCGGTCCAACTCGGCAACGTCAACGGTGTGACCCTCCAGTACGCACAGGGTGGCCAGGGCAACGCTTCGGTGACCATGGACGGCAACACGTACAAGGTCACCGGCACCGCGACCGGGATGGACATGGCCAACCCGACGCAGCCGGTGAACAAGCCGTTCGAAGTCGACGCGACCTGCTCCTAGCGAGCATCTCAGCCCACTGAAGTCGAAGCACTCGAAGAGCTCGGGGCGGGCGGCTGCCACCCGTTGAGGGGCAGGCGCACCGTGAACTCGGTATGACCGGGTGAGCTGTCGACGGTGATCGTGCCGTTGTGCGCCTTGACCACAGCGGAAACGATCGCCAGGCCCAGCCCGGTGCTGCCGCTTTTACTCGAGCGCGACGAGTCGCCGCGCGCGAAGCGCTCGAATACTTCCGACTGCAGTTCCGCCGGAATGCCGGAGCCGTTGTCGATGACCTGCAGCACGCTGTGTGCGGGCTCGATGATCAAGCGCGTCGTCACGACGGTGCCCCCCGCTGTATGGATGCGGGCGTTGGCAAGCAGATTGGTCACCACCTGGTGCAGCCGAGCCGCATCCCCGGTGACGACCACGGGTTCTTCGGGCAGGTCGAGCTCCCACTGGTGATCCGGTCCGGCGACGTGCGCGTCGCTGACTGCGTCTACCGCCAGCCGCGTCAGGTCCACCGGTTCACGTTCCAGCGGGCGCCCAGAGTCAAGGCGAGCGAGCAGCAGCAGGTCCTCGACCAGTCGCGTCATCCGAGCGGTCTCGGACGCGACCCGGCTCATCGCCTGCGCCACCGCCTCCCGGTCATCGCCCATCCGTTGGGTGAGTTCGGTGTAGCCGCGGATCGCGGCCAACGGTGTGCGCAGCTCGTGACTCGCGTCGGCGACGAACTGACGAACGCGGGTCTCGCTGGCCTGGCGCGCCGACAGCGCGGCTGTGATGTGATCGAGCATGCGGTTCAGCGCCGATCCCAGCTGGCCGACCTCGGTGTACGGGTTCGTGTCGGATTCGGGCACCCGCACCGGCAGTTCAACTTCGCCGCGCGCCAGCGGGAGATCCGCGACCCTGCTCGCGGTTTGCGCGACGCGCCGCAAGGGCGTCAGCGCACGCCGAATGATGATGGCCCCCGCGACCGTGGCGGCAGTCAGCGCGATCAGGGTGACGATCACCAGGATGATCAGCATCCGCACCATCGTGGCGTCGACGGTGGACATCGACAGTCCCGTGACGATGACGTCGCCGCCGGTTCGGCTCGGGGCGGCGACGACGCGGTAACGACCGAGCCCGTCGAGGTCCAGGGTTATCGGCTTACGGCCGCCGGCGATGCCTTCCAGCTGGGCCTGGGCGGTTGGACTCACCGCGGCACGGGTGCCGGTGCCGGTCAGGTAGCCAACATCGAGAATCTTGCCCTTGCTGATCACCGCGGCCACCATGCCGGCCGGCTGGCCTGGAGCATCAAGGAACCGCGGCCCGGGGCCGGGACTCGGGTAGTAGGAGTGCGATTGTCGCCACCCCGGACGTTTCGGTTCGGGGTACAGCAACGCCGAGCGGTAGGACGTCCCGGCAAGCTGACCGTCGAGCTGCCCTACCAGGTGGTGCAGCAGCGCCAACTCGGTCGCCGCGCTGATGCCGACGCAGACCACAGCCAGGACGACGATCTGACCGGCCAACAGCCGCAGACGAAGCGACCAGACTCGCCGTGTGTTAGCGGGCTGGCTTGAGGACATACCCTGCGCCGCGCAGCGTGTGGATCATGGGCTCGCGACCGCTGTCGATCTTCTTGCGCAGGTAGGAAATATAAAGTTCAACGATGTTGGACCGGCCGCCGAAGTCGTAGCTCCACACCCGGTCGAGAATCTGCGCCTTGCTCAACACGCGCTTGGAGTTGCGCATCATGAACCGCAACAGCTCAAACTCGGTGGAGGTCAACGAGATCGGCTCACCGGCGCGCGTCACTTCGTGGCTGTCCTCGTCGAGAACCAAGTCTCCGACCACCAACTGCGCGCCGCTGTCCACCGTCGTTACGCCGGTGCGGCGCAACAGGGCCCGCAACCGCAGCACGACTTCCTCGATGGAGAACGGCTTGGTGACGTAGTCGTCGCCGCCGGCGGTCAGTCCGGCGATGCGGTCTTCCACCGCATCCTTCGCGGTGAGCAAAAGCACCGGCAGCTGTGGGTGCTCTTCGCGCAATTTGTGCAGGACGTCGAGGCCGCTCATATCGGGCAGCATCACATCAAGCACGACCACGTCGGGTCGCTGGTTGCGGGCCGCTGCGATCGCCGCCGAGCCATCACTGGCGGTGGCGATGTTCCAGCCCTCGTACCGCAATGCCATCGACACCATCTCGGCGAGGACGGCTTCATCATCAACCACGAGCACGTTAATCGGGTGACCGTCAGCACGGCACATAACTACGCGCTCAACGGGGGTTCGCGTCTGAGTCACATCTTCCAGTATCCGCACCCGACTAGGCCGGGGCTATGTGAAACCTATGCGTGCCCTGTGAAGCGTGTCCTGTGAAAAAGTCGCGGCCCGTCAGTACCAATAACGGCGGCCGGCAACCGGACGGCCCACAGAGCCCAGGATCCACAGCACCGCGCCGACGACGAGCAGGATAACTCCGATGGTCCAGAGGATATGAAGCGCAGGAAACACAAATCCCAGAATGATCAGAACGACGCCTAACGCAATCATGACGAACTCCTTTTATTGAGTGGGAATGGTTGTTATTGCTTTGGCTGCGGCACGTTGGGGGTTTCGCAGTTGACTGCTGGGTTGACCTTGTAGTTCAGCGGCCCCGCGACAACTGTCGTCGCTATGGAGGCTGCGGTGCCGCAGTTAGTCGGCCCATTGTCGAAGTAATGCCGCTGGTAAGCCGCGAAAACTCCGATCAGCAACCACACCACGACAATCGCGCCGAGAATTCCACCACCACGCATCGTGACCTCCATTGTGTCCGGAACGATTCCCGTGCGCTAGCGATACCCATTGGACCCCTGTCTAAACATGAATTGGCCGCGTCCAATACTGGTCGCTACTGGTGCTGGGCGAGCCACGCGGCGGCGCGTTTCTTCGATGCGCGGGACAGCCACGCGTCCTGAACCAACTCCCTCAGCTCGGCCCTACTGATTTTCGCTAATCGACTGCCCCGGACCAGCACCGAGGGATGCCCACCGACGTGGCCTGAGGTGAAAACGGGGAATTCGGGTCTTGCACCAGCGCCAACTTGTCGCTCTCCGACTCCCCTGCGAACATGGCATCTCGCGACGTGAGATCGAATCGCTCACCAACGCCGACGACCCCGCATGGTCCGACCGCACCCGCACCCTGCTGACGGCAGCCGACGAGCTGTTTGACACCAAGAATCTCTGCGCGCCGACCTACCAGCGGCCGCGCAGCGAACTCGACGAGAACCAGATCCTCGAATTCTGCATGCTGGTCGGCTATTACGTGATGGCCGCAATGATGCTCGACGCGGCTGGCGGCGAAGTCGAACCGGCCTTCCGCGCCGATCCGCGATAGTCGCACGGCGAATTAGCGTTAGCGACCAACGACTTTGGTTAGCAGTTCGGTGAGGAGCTTCTGTTCGCGCTCGCTCAGCTGCCCGGTCAGCGGAAGCATAAGTTCACCGATTTCGGTGACGACCCCGCTCGCCAGGCGTCTTGCCTGAGCCGTGAGGCTGACCCGAACCGAGCGCCCGTCGGAGGGATCGGTGTTCTTTTTCACCAGTCCGCGTTGGACCGCACGATCGACGAGCCCACTGACGGTCGAGCGCTCCAGCCCGAGATAGTTTGCAAGTTCGGCCATCGTCGGCTTTCGGTCGCGCAGTATCCCCAGTACCCGCAACTGGGTCAGGGACAGATCGTGTTCGGCCGCTACCCGGCTCAAGGCCGCGGTCACGGCGAAGGACACCTGAACCAGGCCGTCCCTGAGGTCGTCATCGACTGCGCCCACGGCGACGATCATAGCTTGAATTAGTTCGTAATGCCATCTAATGTAGTTCGCAATACCATCTAGTTTGCTTTGGTCTTATCGAGGAGATCGAGATGCATGCAGCCGTCGTCACCGCGTTTGACACACCCCCGACTTATGGTGAGGTCCCCACACCCACGCCACAGACGCCCAACGAGATCCTCGTCGACGTCATCGCCGCGGGCCTGCATCCGCGGGTTCGCTCTCAGGCGGACGGCTCGCACTACACCAGTTCCGGTGAGCTACCCCTGGTCCCGGGCATCGACGGAGTGGGGCGCACCGGGGACGGCGCCCTGCGTTACTTCGTCCTACCCGACACCACCGTAGGCGCGATGGCCGAGCAGACTGTGATCGACCAACGCCGCAGTGTCGCGTTGCCGGATGATGCCGACCCCATCCTGGTGGCCGCGGCGATGAACCCGGTGATGTCGTCGTGGATCGCTCTTCGGCGTCGCATCCACTTCGAGCCCGGCCAAACGGTTCTGATTCTCGGCGCAACGGGCAGCTCTGGTCGCATGGCGGTGCAAGTGGCCAAACACTTTGGTGCCGGGCACGTTATCGGCGCCGGACGCGATCCGCAGCGGCTCGCCGCACTCGCCGACTTGGGTGCCGACGTCACGGTCCGGCTCGACGATGCCGACAGTACGGATGAACTTGCCCGGGCATCACGCGACGTCGACGTCGTCATCGACTATCTCTGGGGACCGCCCACGGCCAGCGCAATGGCCGCTCTCGTGGTCAACCGCTCCGACCCCGGCAAGGCACTCACGTGGATCGAGATTGGTTCTGTCGCAGGCCCCGAGGCGGCGATACCGTCCGCGGCGCTGCGAGCGGCGCGCCTACAGATCGTCGGCAGCGGACAAGGCTCCGTCCCGACCCGCGACATCCTGGCCGAACTGCCGGCCATCGCCGGCGAAATCACCGGTGGCACTTTCCGCGTCGATGCTCGCAGCGTGCCTCTCGCCGACGTGGAAGCCGCGTGGACCGAAACCGAAACCGAGCAACGGATCGTGTTCGCGCCTTAGTTCCGCAGATCCGGACGTGGACTGAAGAGCTCGACTGTGGTCTACCAGGCCCACCAGGGCCTACCAGCCGTGCCAGTGACCCCGGTCGCGAGGTTCGCCGTCGAAGTAGTGATCGTCGTGGCAGCGGCCGAAGTCCCAGTTGTTACCCCAGCCCGGGTCCCAACGGTCCCCGGGGCACCAGTGGTAGTCGGGGAAGGGCGCGATGGGTGCGGCTGGCTGGGCGTCCGCGACGGCTGCCGCTCCCAATCCAGCGACCCCAAGACCGGCGCTCATTACTAGTGTCGATGCTGCGAGGCGCAAAGTACTTTTCATGGCTCGAGGCTACCCCCGGGTTTTCTCGAGTAAACCGGCTGAATCACGTTGACACATAACGTCTTTACAACGAATGGGGCTACCGCCTGGAGATGGCGGCTGTCGTGTCCCCGCAGCAGCAAATGTTGAAATCGCTTCTCAGACTGCACCAATCGGATGCTATGCGTCAGCTGTGATTTCTTCCGTTGTCCCACAATGGCTCTCGTGAGAATTTGCTGAACGCTCGCTCCATGAAGTCGCTTTACGGTTGCTTTCCCACGCGCGCCTAGTGGCCCGTAGCGGTCGCGGCATGCGGCGCGGACCTTAACCGATTTGCCCGCAATGCGGACACACCGCCACCCGAACCTTAGCTGGCGCCGAAGCGACGCAAGCTACTGCACCGGTGAACCAGCGAGGCCAGCGGTTGCCACGCTCCCCCTCGGGGGTAACTAGCCCGATGAGCCGCGCTGAGCAGCTACGAAAAGCGTTGGCGGCATTGCATCCTTGGCATCGTCCGGAATGGTGCGGTTATAGCGAGCCATCAGCTCCGCGAAGCTTTCCGCTGACACGTCCCAGCCATGCTCGCGCAGCCAGCTGTCTACGGGTGTCCGCTCCTCGGGGTACCAGATGTCGCTCGTCGTCCGGTATGTCGGCGTCGACGAGCTTGGCGACAGTGGCCCGCACGCGGCGCATGTCGTCGTGCTGGCGCTGCACCAGCCCGGGGTCGGCAAAGCCCGCACTGGGCACGTTGGTAGCCAGCCAGCTGCCCTCGGCGCTGAGCGAGTGGATGCGTTCGAACAACAGGTCCTGGCCCTGCGAGGGCAGGTAGCGCACCAGTCCCTCGGCCGACCAGGCCGTCGGTTTCGACGGATCAAACCCCGCTTCTTGCAGGGCCTTTGGCCAATCCTGACGCAGGTCTATCGCAATGTTCACCAGTTGGGCCGTCGGGTGTGCCCCGTGCTGCTGCAAGGTGGAGGTTTTGAAGTCCAGCACCTTGGGCTGGTCCAGTTCGTAGATGACCGTGCCGTCCGGCCAGGGCAGCCGCCAGGATCGTGCGTCCAAGCCGGCCGCCAAGATCACCACCTGCCGAACGCCCGCGTCGGCCGCGCCCAGAAAGAACTCGTCGATGAACGCTGTCCGGGTGGCGATGAAGTCGATCATCAGTTGGATGCGCGTCTCGACATCCGGTTCGAGTTCGATCACCTTGGCCATCAGCGTGGGATTGGCGTAGACGCTCCACATCCCCTCCCCCGCCGCGTCCACGAACACCCGGGCGAACGGATCGTTGATGAGCGGGTTCTCGCTCTCGGTCTCCGCGGCCCGAGCGGCGGCGACACCCAGTGCGGTGGCCCCCACGCTTTGGGTGATGTCCCAGGAGTCGTTGTCGGTACGCGGCATCGCCAGTCCCCTTCGCAGCAGAAAATTTAGTTCCGCACACTATTCTTCCAGTCGCTGGCGGCGTGGGCCGCTCTCCGCAGGTGACCTAGGCTCTTTCCCAGACGACCCACAGGTTGCGGAGGACCCCATGACACGTGCGCCGCAGGAAGTATTCGCCCACCATGGGAAGGCGCTGGCCGCAGGCGACCTCGACGAGATCGTCGCCGACTATGCCGACGACTCCGTGGTGATCACGTCGGCCGGCATCGCGCGCGGCAGGGACGGCGTCCGGACGGTGTTCGCCAAGTTGCTCGACGACCTGCCGAACGCGGCCTGGGACCTGAAAACGCAGATTCTCGACGGCGACGTGTTGTTTCTCGAGTGGGCCGCCGATTCGGCGGTCAACCGGGTTGACGACGGTGTCGACACCTTCGTCTTCCGGGACGGAATGATCCAGGTGCAGACCATCCGCTACACACCGCGCGCCAAAGGCTGACGTTCGTGGCCGCCCCCGACCAAGTCGACCTGAAAGCGGTCGCCGATTGGATGTCCGAGCAGGGACTCGGCGAAGGACCGGTGGCGGACGTTTCCGGGGTCACCGGCGGGACCCAGAACGTCATGCTCCGGTTCAGCAGGTCGGGCCGGGACTACGTGTTGCGGCGCGGACCACGCCACCTGCGTACCCGCAGCAACAGCGTGATCCTGCGTGAGACCAAAGTTCTCGCCGCGCTGGCCGGTTCCGATGTGCCACACCCCCACCTCATCGCCACCTGCGAGGACACCGGTGTGCTGGGCGATGCGGTGTTCTACCTGATGGAGCCGATCGACGGCTTCAACGCCGGCGAAGGGCTGCCACCGCTGCACGCGGGCAATCCCGGCGTGCGGCACAAGATGGGGCTGTCGATGGCCGACGCGCTGGCCAAGCTGGGTGCTGTCGACCATGTTGCTGTTGGTCTGGCCGATTTCGGCAAGCCGGAAGGCTTCCTGGAACGCCAAGTACCGCGCTGGCTGTCGGAGTTGGAGTCCTATCAGGAGTACGACAACTACCCCGGGCCGCAGATCCCCGGGGTCGAGCAGGTTGCGGCGTGGCTGAACGAGTACCGGCCGGCGAATTGGACGCCGGGCATCATGCACGGCGACTACCACGCCGCGAACGTGATGTTCTCCCGCACCGGGCCGGAGGTGGTCGCCATCGTCGACTGGGAGATGTGCACCATCGGCGATCCGCTGCTGGACCTGGGCTGGCTGCTGGCCACCTGGCGCCAGTCGGACGGATCGGCCGTGTTCAGCCACGCCCTGGGCGGTCAGGAGGGGTTGGCCAGCACCGACGAGCTGCTGGCGCGCTATGCCGCCAACACCGCGCGCGACTTATCGCACATCACCTGGTACACGGTGTTGGCCTGTTTCAAGCTCGGCATCGTCATCGAGGGCACGCTGGCCCGGGCGTGCGCGGGGAAGGCCGAGAAGGACGTCGGCGACCAGTTGCATGCCGCCACGGTGCATCTGTTCGAGCGCGCACTCAGGCTTATCGATACGCAGACCTGAGGCGAGTTGGCCGGGTCGGCTGCCTCGGCCCGCATCGCGCACCGTTAGCCTCTCTGGTGTGAAAGTCTCCAATGAGGTCAGGCGCTCACTCAACGACTGGGAAGGCAAGGAGTGGGATTCGTCCATGCTTCATGCCTGCAACGCCGTCGACGCGATCGGGAATGCCCGGTATCCACGCCTGGGGGTCGCAGCCCAGTACAAACGCACGGTCCGGGATTCGCTGGACATCTTCGCGGCGATGACGGCACAGGGCATCGACTGGGAGGAGACCCGCTTCCCCATCGCCGTGGAGTCCGACCTGCCCGACAAGCGTCCCGACATTGCCGACGTCTTGTACGGCATTCATCGACGCGGCCACGGACACAAGGAAGAGCTGCCCAACGGATTCGAACTGACGCCGCCCGGACCTCGCGCCTCGGGAGTGCACATCTGGCGAGACGGGAAAATTCAGCTCCCGGCATCGTCGGTGATCGGCGTCTTGGCGCTTGCGGTGTTCGCCCCGGAGAGCAAGGGCGAAGTGATACCGCATGGCTATCAGATCAGCTGGTTCCAACGCGTCTTCCACGTCAGCGACTGGTGGGGTTGGCAAGACCACTTCCGCGAGATCATCAGCGTCGCCACGGTCCCGAAAAAGGCTCTCGAGTTCGGCAAGAGCTGGGACACCTGGACGCCGCTGAGCTGACTGCGTGCGACCGTGGCGGTGAACAAAGCCGATGACGTGCTGCGCGTCGGCGCGCTGGAACCGAGTTTCGACGCCGAGTTGGCCGCGCGCTACGAAATCCGCACGCTTCCCGACGGCGACGCGCGCGCCGAATTCCTGGCCGAGCACGCGCACGAATTTCGCGTGGCGGTGACGTGGGGACCCCCCGGCGTCGACGCCGATCTCATTGCGGCGCTGCCCAACTTGGAGGCAATCGTCAACAACGGCGCCGGCGTGGACGCAATCGATCTCGACGCAGCCAACCGCCGGGGCATCGGTGTGAGCAACACCCCCGACGTCCTGTCGGACACCGTCGCCGACACGGCGCTGGGCCTGATCCTGATGACTTTGCGCCAGTTCGGGGCGGCCGATCGCTACGTGCGGGCCGGGCGGTGGGTGCGCGACGGCCCGTTCCCGTACGCGCGGGACCTCAGTGGCCTGCAGGTCGGCATCTTGGGTCTGGGGCGAATCGGTTCGGCCATCGCGACCCGGCTGCTCGGATTCGACTGTGCCATCGCGTATCACAACCGCCACCGGATTGACGGGTCGCCTTACCGCTATGCCGAGTCGCCGGTGCAGCTGGCCGAGTCGGTCGATGTTCTGGTGGTTGCTACGACCGGCGACCAGAAAACACGCCACCTGGTCGATCGCAACATGCTGGAGGCGTTGGGTTCTGAGGGCTACCTGATCAACATTGCGCGCGGCAGCGTCGTGGACGAGGACGCGCTGGTGGAGTTGCTGGGCGGCGGCGGCCTGGCTGGAGCGGGGTTGGACGTCTTCGCAGACGAACCGCACGTGCCCGCCGAGCTGTTCGACCTGGACAACGTGGTGCTACTCCCCCACATCGGCAGCGCGACGGCGCGCACGCGCCGGGCGATGGCGTTGCTCGCGATTCGCAACCTCGACAGTTACCTCAAAACCGGTGAGCTGGTGACACCGGTGTTGCGACCACACAGGTAGCACCGATTTTTTTCTACCGAATACCGCTGCGGCCGGCCCGCACTAGAATGAGCCACCAACACGTGTCGTGGGTGGGATTTTTCGGAGGCAATGATGACGTGGTCTGTTCAATCTGAAGCGGTCTTGGGGTCAGCAGCCGCAGAGTCGCAGATCAGCGCAGAAACTCAGGCGGCGGCCTCGGCGGCCGCGCCGGTCCTGCTCGGAACGACGCCGATGGGCGCCGACGGCGACTCGGTTATGTTCTCCGCGGCGCTCAACGCGTGTGGTGGCAGCTACCTGGCGGTGGTCTCCGAGCACGCGGCCCAGCGCGGACTGTTCGCGGGCACTCAGGGTCTCGCATCGGGGGTGTACGTGGCCACCGAGGTGGCGCGCGGAGCGGCGGCCGGACTTTAAGGGTGCGCACGCATGCCTGATCCAGGCTGGGCGTCGCGTACACCTGAGGCCAACGACACACTGCTCAAAGGCGGGACCGGGGTTGGGACGCACGTGGCCAACCAGACCGCCTGGCAGACCTTGGGTGCCACCCACCACGGCTCAGGCATTGCGTCGGCGATCAACACCGCGGCGACCTCGGCGAGCTGGCTGGGCGGTGGCTCCGCGGCGTCGGCCAGCAACGTCACCTCGCTGAACGCCTCTCTGCACGGCCTGGCGGGCTGGGTAGACGTGAAGCCGGCGGTGGTAGCGACGGCGATTTCGGCTTTTGAGACCGCCAACGCCGGCATGCGTCCCGCACCCGAGTGCGTCGGGAACCGCACCGAGTGCGCTGCGGACAACATCGCGAATCCGAGCGTGCTGTGGACGTTGACACCGCGGATTACCTCGCTGGAGATGGAGTACTACGGATCGATGTGGCCCACCAACTCCGCGGTGGGCGCCACGTATGGCGGAATCCTGGCGGGGTTGGTCGAAAGCCTGGCTATTCCGCCACCGATCGCGGGTATGGGGGCCTCGCCGGCAGCGCCGGCCGAGGCGGCCGACGCGATCGGCGAGTCGACCGCCGACACCGCAGCGGGCGACGGGATGCGCTCGGCTTTCCAGGGTGTGCAGGCGGGCACGAACGGCGCTGGTCCATCAGCTGGAGCCGGCGACGGCCTCAGCACGTTCATGGAGCCGGTCCAGTCGATGCTGGGGACGGCCCCGCAGGTGCTGCAGTCTTCCTCGGGCCTGCTGCAGGCCCCAATGAGCGCGATGCAGCCGCTGCAATCGGTCGTGGGTATGTTCGCCAATCCGGGCGCCCTCGGAATGGGCGGGTCGGTACCGGCGGGGTCGACACTGTCAACGGGCGGGGCAATTCCGGCCCTCGAGGTGGGTGCTTCAGCCGGTACCGGAGGCGTCGGCGTGGGCGGTGCAGGCGTGCCCCTGACCAGCTTCACCCGTCCGGTCAGCGCCTTTGAGCCTGCCACCAGCGGTCGGCCGGTGGGGCTGCGGCCCAGTGGAGCGTTAGGTGCCGAGGCCATTCGGCCACAGACGGTGGCGACCGGCGCGGCCCCCGTTGGCGGCATGCCGATGGGTGCGGCAGCTGGAGGGCATCGCGGTTCTCACGGCAAGTCCGAACCTGCTGCGACGGTTCGCGTCGTCGACGATCGGGTTTAAAACCCCAGCTCAAAGGGTGAATCGACACATCTGAATAGTGCTCATACACTCGAGCCATACCCCGGGGAGATCCATAGGGGGCCAAGGGAATTGCAGCCGGATAAGGAGAACCAACGTGTCAGACGCATCAATCACAGTGGATGCAAACGTTCTGCGTAGTACCGCGGACGCCATTCATTCACACATGGAGCACGCGCTCGGGATCGCGAAGGGCTATCTCGAGAATCAGGAAAACGTGATGAACCCTTCTACCTGGTCCGGCGCAGGCGTGGTTGCTTCCCATATGACCGCGACCGAGGTCTCCGGTGATTTGAATAAGGTGCTTATGGGGGGAACGCGCCTCGCTGAGGGTCTCAAGCAGGCCGCCGCGCTGATGGAAGGCCACGAAGGTCACTCGCAGAACGCTTTTCGCGCTTTGTTCGGTGGCGGCACGCAAAGCGCTTAGTACTTGACCCTCACCTACTTTTCGATTTTGTTTGGAAAGGATTACAAAAATGGCCGACCCGATGATCACTTATAACCCCGCAGCCGTATCAGACTTCGCCACGGATGTGGGTTCTCGCGCCAGTCAGCTCGAAGCGATTCACGCGGACACCTCCCACTTGACCAACGCGCTACAGGAGTTCTTCGCCGGTAAAGGCGCGATGGGTTTCTTTGACGCCCAAAATCAGATGTTGTCTGGATTGCGGGGCCTCATCGACACGGTGCACCAGCACGGTCAGACGACCACTCAGGTGCTCGGCGACGCGATCTCCACTGATCACCACATCCGCGGTCTGTTTTAGATCGACGCTCGGCGGGCGCCGAACTCCCCCGCTGGCAATGAGTTTCGAGGTGGGGCAGACGCGTGCGGGACGTGCGTGTGCCCCACCTCTGCGTATTAGGTGACATGCATGCTGACTACGACGGTTGACGGCCTGTGGGTTTTGCAGGCGGTGACGGGAATTGAGCAGACTTGTCCTGAGCTGGGGCTGAGGCCGCTTCTGCCGCGACTGGACACCCGCGAGCGGGCGTTGAGCCACCCCGTGGCCGCTGAGCTGGCGGCGGTCGGCGCACTCGACGAGTCCGGCGACGCAGACCCGATGATCCGCGAATGGCTCACCGTGCTACTGCGACGCGACCTGGGGCTGCTGGTGTACATCAGCGTCCCGGGCCGTGAAGGTTCGCGGGCGGCCATCTGCCGATTCGCCAACTGGTGGGTGGTGCTGGAGCGCCGCGGCGATTTATTGCGGCTTTACCCAGCCGGCACGGCAAGCGACGGAGCCGCCGCCAGTGATCTGGTGGTCGGTCAGGTCGAGCGGCTTTGCGGCGTCGCGGAAGCGGCGCCACTGCGGCCCGTCACCGTGGATATCGAGGAACTGCAGAAATCAGTACATGACGCCGCCAGCCTACGATCGTTTCTGCTCGACCAGCGCCTCGACGTCGACCAATTGCAGATCGTCACCACCGCCGCCGATCCCGCCCGCTCCGCGCAGGCGGCCATCGTGGCACTGCAGGCCGGTATCGGCCCAGAACACCTGGCGCGCACAGTCGTCGGCGATTCGACGGTGGCCATCGTGGACACCCCCGCCGGCCGCGTTTGCGTAGAGAGTGTGGCGTCGGGCCAGCGTCGGTACCAAGTCCTCTCTCCCGGATCGCGCACTGATATCAGCGGAGCGGTTCAACGCCTCATCCGCCGCTTGCCCGCCGGCGAGGAGTGGTATTCCTACCGCCGTGTGGTCTGACCGGATGGATACGACAAACTCAGAAGCCATTGTTTTGGAATTACACACTCGTAATGCACTCGGGATTTCCAAGTGCGTAAACGCGGTATCTGAAATCGTGTTAACATCGCGGTTGTGACCAGCCCTTGGAATGACCCAAATATGTCCGACGAGGGTGCACTCGGTCGGGGGGATCCGGCGGGGCGGCACTTTCGCGATTCGGTATCGGATACCATGCGTATTACCGATTTGGCAGCACCCAGAAAGATCCCCCCCGGTTCAGGATGGCGCAAATTTATTTATAGCGCCACATTTCACAAAATTAATCTCGGTGAATCGCCCAGCGAGCGGCATTACCGGAATTTGCAAGAGCGCATCCGCCGGCATATTCGGCGGCAATACGTCATCACCCTCGTCTCCGGCAAAGGCGGGGTCGGGGTATCGACGATGGCCGCCTGCATCGGTGGCGTGTTCCGTGAATGCCGGCCACAGAATGTGATCGCGATCGACGCGGTCCCGGGATTCGGGACGCTGGCTGACCGGATCGACGAATCGCCGCCAGGAGACTACGCGGCCATCATCAACGACACCGACGTTCAGGGCTACGCGGACATTCGCGAACACCTGGGCCAAAACCCTATAGGCCTGGACGTGCTGGCCGGAAACCGCACCTCAGACCAGCCCAGGCCGCTGGTGCCGGCAATGTTCTCCGGGGTGTTGTCCCGGCTGCGACGCACCCATACCGTCATAGTCGTCGACACGTCGCACGACCTCGAGCACGACGTGATGAAGCCGGTGCTGGAAGCCACCGACACTTTGGTCTTCGTGTCAGGCATCACCGCCGATCGATCGCGACCGGTACTGAGGGCAGTGGACTACCTGCGATCGCAGGGATACCACGAGCTGGTTTCGCACAGCACCGTGATCATCAATCACACCGACGACATCGCCGACAGGGACGCACTGGCCTACTTGACGGAACGGTTCAGCAAGGTCGGCGCGATCGTCGAGGTGATGCCGTTTGATTCGCACCTGGCCAAGGGGGGAATCATCGACACCGTCCATGAACTGAAGAAAAAGTCGCGCTTGCGCCTTTTCGAAATTACCGCGGGACTCGCCGACAAATATATTCCTGATGCCGAGCGGGCGCCGCAGTGACCTCTCCGCATAAGGTTGCGTTCCCTGCGCGGTGTGCGGTCAATATTTCTTACGAGAAGCATCTGTGTTCCCAAGTATTCCCCGCTGGAATTCCAGTGGAGGGATTCTTCGAGGGAATGGTCGAGCTCTTCGACGCCGACCTTAAACGTAAAGGGCTCGACGGGGTTGCCCTGCCGGCAGGCAGCTATGAGCTACACAAGATCAACGGTGTTCGGTTGGACATCAACAAGAGCCTCGACGAGCTTGGAGTCCAAGACGGCGACACCTTGGTGCTAGTCCCCCGCGTCGACGGCGAGTCATTCGAACCACAGTACGAGTCACTGTCAACTGGATTGGCGGCCATGGGTAAGTGGCTGGGCCGCAACGGCGGGGATCGAATGTTCGCTCCGGTGACGCCGCTGACGGCCGCCCACACGGCAATCGCGATCACCGCGATGGCGGTCGGGGTGGTGATCGCTCTGGCGCTACGGGCGCGTGCCTTCAACGACAGTCTGATCCCAGCTTTGGTGGTAGGCGGCTCCGGCGTGCTGCTGGTCGTCGCCGCATTCGTGGTGTGGTGGGGATGGCAGCTGCGACGCGACATGTTCAGCGGGTTCGGTTGGCTGGCGGTGGTGACGCTGGCCATCGCAGGCGCCTGCGCTCCCCCGGGTCACCTTGGCGCAGCTCATGCACTGATCGGGTTGGTGGTGCTACTTCTCGGCGCCATTGGAATCGGCGTGATGATGAAGAACCGGTGGCAGACCGCGGTAGTGACCGCGATGGTGACGGTGTACGGCATCCTCGCCGCGGTGGCCTTTGTCCGGATGTTTCGGCCGGTGTCGGTACAGGTTTTGGCGGTATGCGTGGTCGTAGGGCTGGTCGTGCTGGTCAGGATGACGCCGACGATCGCGTTATGGGTCGGGCGGGTACGACCGCCACACTTCGGCTCGATCACCGGCCGCGACTTGTTCGCGCGCAGGGAGGGAATGCCCGTCGATACGGTATCTCCGGTCAGTGAGGACGAAACCGAAGACGAGGACAACGAATTGACGGACATCACTGCACGTGGCGCCGCCATCGCCGCATCGGCGCGGTTGGTCAACGCGGTGCAGGTGGGTGTATGCGTCGGGGTGTCGTTGTTGTTGCCCGCCGCGGTGTGGGGGGTATTGGCGCCGGGGCGCCCGTTGTCGTGGTTAGCACTGGTGGTGGCAGGTCTGGCGGTGGGCATCTTCATCACCCAAGGACGTGGATTCGCCGCCAAGTATCAGGCAGTGGCGTTGGTATGCGGAGCGTGCGCCGCTGTTTGCGCCGGGGTTATCAAGTACGCGGTTGCCGCGCCGAAAGAGGTCCAAGCCGGGTTGCTCTGGCCCGCGGTGACGGTGGCGGCCTTCGCCGCATTGGGTTTGGCCGCAGCGCTTTTGGTGCCAGCGACGCGATTCAGGCCGCTCGTCCGGTTGGCCGTGGAATGGGTTGAGGTGCTGGCCATGATTGCGCTGCTTCCCGCTGCGGCAGCTCTGGGAGGGCTGTTCACGTGGCTTCGGCAGTAACACGACGAATAGCGCGGGTATGCACGCGCGCCGCCGCATTGACCGCTATCGCAAGCCTGGTCGCCCTCTCAGCTAATATTACTGCTGCACAAGCGATTCCACCGCCATCCGTGGATCCGACCCTCGTACCACCAGACGGACCACCACGACCCGAGCAACCGATGCGCCGCGCCAACAGCTGCTCCAGCCCGATCACGTTGAAAAACCCCGACGTCGCACAGATGGCGCCCGGCTTCAACCTGCTCAACATCACCAAGGCTTGGGACTACAGCACAGGCAACGGTGTGGCCGTGGCCGTCATCGACACCGGGGTTACTCCCAACCCACGGCTGCCGGTGGTGCCCGGCGGTGACTACATCATGGGCGAGGACGGCCTGTCGGATTGCGATGCGCACGGCACGATCGTGAGCTCGATCATTGCTGCTGCGCCGCAAGGGATTTTGCCGATGCCTCGACCCGTTCCGGCCACGCCAGCCTTCCCGCCGCCGGCTGGGCCGCCGCCGGCTATCGCCGGACCACCGCCCCCGGTGGAGGTCCCTCCCCCGCAGGCGCCTCCCCCGCCCCCGCCGCCCGTGACGATCACCCAGATCGTTCCACCGCCTCCTCCCCCGCCTCCGCCACCGCCGCCGCCCGATGCGCCGGGCGCCATGGCGCCGTCGAGTGGTCCACCCGATCCGCAGAGCGAGGACGAACCCGCGGTGCCGCCACTTCCCCCGGGAGCCCCCGATGGCGTGGTGGGTGTCGCCCCGCACGCAACCATCATCTCGATCCGACAGTCGTCACGAGCCTTCGAACCGATCAATCCGCCACCGGCGGATCCGAATTCCGACGAGAAGGTAAAAGCCGGGACGCTGAACACCGTGGCCCACGCGGTGGTGCATGCGGCGAACATGGGGGCGAAGGTGATCAACATTTCGGTGACCGCGTGCCTGCCGACGGCAGCTCCCGCCGACCAGCGGGCACTGGGTGCCGCGCTTTGGTACGCAGCCACCGTGAAGGACGCGGTTGTCGTGGCAGCCGCGGGCAACAACGGTGAAGCGGGCTGTGACAACAATCCGATGTACGACCCGTTGAACCCATCCGATCCACGGGACTGGCACGAAGTCAAGGTCGTCTCTTCGCCGTCGTGGTTCTCTGACTACGTCCTTTCGGTGGGCGCCATCGACGGCAGCGGCGCCGCCATCGACAAGAGCATGTCGGGTCCCTGGGTCGGGGTGGCGGCGCCGGGGACTCACATCATGGGTCTGTCGCCCCAGGGTGGCGGACCGGTCAACGCCTACCCGCCGTCTCGGCCGGGCGAGAAGAACATGCCGTTTTGGGGCACGAGCTTCTCCGCGGCTTACGTGAGCGGCGTCGCGGCACTCGTGCGCGCGAAATACCCTGAGCTGAGCGCACATCAGGTGATTAACCGGATTGTGCAGTCGGCTCACAATCCGCCCGCGGGGGTGGACAATAAAGTGGGTTACGGACTGGTAGATCCGGTCGCTGCGTTGACGTTCAACATCCCCCCGGGCGATCGGTTGCCGCCGGGTGTGCAGAGCCGGGTCATTACTCCGGCGCCCCCGCCCGCGCTGCCTGACCACCGGGCGCGCAACATCGCGCTTGGCTTCGTCGGCGCGGTGTGCGCCGGTTTGCTGGTGGTGGCGATTGCGGCGCGGCTGCGGAGGGCACGATGAGGTCCACATTGGCCGGCTTCAGCGCCGGCAGCAAACGGCGGGTCGTCGGGGTGTGGGTGGTTTGCCTGCTCGCATTGGTGAGCTGGGGGCTGGGCGGTTACATCGGCGCGGTGATCGCCGCCATCGCGGGTGTCGCTGTGGTGTTCGTGCCGTGGTGGGGCCAGCCAGCATGGTCGTGGGTGGTACTAAGGTTACGAGGCCGGCGCCCGATCAGCTGGAATGCCCCAATCACTGTGGCCAACAACCGATCCGGGGGAGGGGTTCGCGTACAAGACGGCGTCGCCGTGGTAGCGGTACAGCTACTCGGTCGAGCACATCGAGCCACCACGGTGACCGGATCGGTGACCGTCGAGACCGACAACGTCATCGACGCGGTCGAGATCGCACCGATGCTGCAGCACGCTTTGGGCTTGCAACTCGACTCGATCTCCGCTGTCACACTCGGCTCGCGGCACGGCATCGTCGGCGATTACCCGAGAGTGTATGACTCAGAAATCGGCACGCCGCCATATGCGGGGCGGCGCGAGACATGGCTGATCATGCGGCTGCCCGTGATCGACAACGCGCAAGCGTTGCAATGGCGCACCACCGTTGGGGCGGCGGCTATTTCGGTCGCCCAGCGCATCGCAGCCCTGCTGCGCTGTCACGGGATGCGCGCGAAGGTGGCCACCGCCACCGACCTGGTTGAACTCGATCGTCGGCTCGGGTCTGACGCGGTGGCCGGGCATACGCAGAACTGGAAGGCCATCCGGGGGGAGGCCGGGTGGATGACGACGTATGCCTACCCGGCTAAGGAAATCACATCGCGAATTCTTGCGCAGGCATGGACCTTACGCGCCGATGAGATCATTCAGAACGTGACGGTGTACCCGGACGCCACGTGCACCGCGACCCTCACCGTGCGTACTCCCACGCAGGCGCCCACGGCCCCCAGTGTGATCTTGCGGCGGCTCAACGGGGAACAAGCCGCAGCAGCGGCGGCGAACATGTGCGGACCGCGCTCGCACCTGCGCGGGCTGCGGCCCAGCCCGCTGCCGGCGGAACTAATCATTGAGATCGGACCGTCGGGTGTGCTACTGGGCAAGCTGAGCAATGGGGACCGCCTGATGATCCCATTCACCGACGCCGGTGAGCTGTCGCGCGTGTTCGTGGCCGCAGCGGATCCGATTGCCAAACGAATCGTAATCCGGGTCGCCGGCTCCGGAGAGAGGGTCACGGTGCACACCAACGATAACGCTCGCTGGGCCAGCGTGCGGATGCCCGAGCTAAGCATTGTCAGCACGCCACGGCCCGCGCCGCGCACCACCGTCAGCGTCGTGGAATACTTTGCGCGGCACGAGAAAAGCGGCGACAGCGCAGCTCACGATGGGAGTTTGGATCTGGCCGACATCGCAGATACCGCGATCTCACCCACGCCGCGGCCGGCCACCGTGATCACCGTCGCCCCAAACGGCACCAAGCTGGCTGACAGGGATAGGCATAGTTTTGAGGTTGCGATCGAGCAAGTCGGTCCCGCGATGGTGAATGTCAGTGCGGCAGGTCGTAATTGGGTGGTTCAGATGGATCTCTTCCGCGCTGAGAACCGCTACGTCAGTCTCGAGCCGGTCGCGATGTCGATCGCAACCTAGACGGAATTTGGGGTGGGGCACGATGAGTGATTTGCTCAGCGCGCGAAGGCATTTCGACCGGGCGATGGCGGTTAAGGGCCAGCGGGGTCCGGCCGCTGCGTTGGCCGAGTTTGTTGCGGCCACCGACGCTGACCCATCGATGGCGGATGCGTGGTTGGGGCGCATTGCGTGCGGAGACAACGACTTGGCCTCGCTGAAGCGGCTCAACGCCAGCAGTGAATGGTTGCATCGAGAGACGACGCGCATCGGCCGGACGCTGGCCGCCGAGATCCAGCTGGGCCCCTACATTGGGATTACCGTCACCGACGCGTCCCAGGTGGGACTGGCGCTGTCGTCGGCGTTGACGATAGCGGGGGAGTACGCCGAGGCTGACGCGCTGCTGGCCAACCGTGAGCTGTTGGATTCGTGGGGAAACCATCAGTGGCATCAGCTGGCCCGAACATTTCTGATGTACGCCACCCAGCGCTGGCCCGATGTCCTGTTGGCGGCAGCTGAGGATCTACCGCCCCAGGCTATTGTCATGACCGCTGTCACGGCGTCGATCTGCGCCTTGGCGGCTCACGCCGCGGCACATCTCGGGCAAGGCCGGGTGGCGCTGGACTGGCTGGACCGGGTCGACGTGATAGGGCACACGAAGTCGTCGGGACGGTTCGACGCCGACGTGCTGACCGCCTCGATCGGTCCGTCCGACATTCCTTTGCTGGTAGCCGATTTGGCGTATGTGCGGGGGATGGTGCACCGGCAGCTGCGCGAGGAGGACAGGGCTCAGATTTGGCTGTCCAAGGCCACTATCAACGGAGTCCTAACCGAGGCGGCCAAAGCCGCGCTGGCCGATCCGAACCTCCATCTCATCATCAGCGATGAGCAATCCATCGCCACTCGCACCGACCGGTGGGATGCCTCGACGGCGAAGACCCCCGACGAGCTCGACCACGACGCGGTGGCGGATCGACGCGCCGAACTGCTGGCCGAGGGTCGCGAACTGCTAGCCAAACAGGTGGGCCTGGCAGCGGTCAAGCAGGCGGTGTCGGCGCTGGAGGATCAGCTGGAAGTGCGAATGATGCGCCTAGAGCACGGTCTTCCAGTCGAGGGGCAGACCAACCACATGCTCCTCGTGGGGCCGCCGGGAACGGGGAAGACGACCACCGCCGAAGCGCTCGGCAAGATCTACGCGGGCATGGGCATTGTGCGACACCCCGAAATTCGGGAGGTCCGCCGCTCGGACTTCTGTGGGCATTACATCGGAGAGTCGGGGCCGAAAACGAACGAATTGATCGAAAAGTCTCTTGGGCGAATCATTTTCATGGATGAGTTCTATTCGTTGATCGAGCGGCACCAGGACGGTACGCCGGACATGATCGGCATGGAGGCCGTCAACCAGCTCTTGGTCAAGTTGGAAACGCACCGCTTCGACTTTTGTTTCATCGGCGCGGGCTACGAGGATCAAGTCGACCAATTCCTCACTGTGAACCCGGGCCTGGCCGGCCGCTTCAACCGCAAGCTGCGGTTTGAATCCTATTCGCCGGCTGAGATCGTCGAGATTGGGCGCCGCTACGCCGAACCGCGCGCTAGCCTTCTCGACGACGCTGCGCGCGAGACGTTTCTCGACTCGGCCACCACCATTCGCAACTACACGACTCCCGGTGGGCAGCACGGGGTCGACGCCATGCAGAACGGTCGGTTCGCGCGCAACGTCATCGAACGCGCCGAAGGGTTCCGCGACACCCGCGTGGTCGCTCAAAAACGCGCGGGCCGACCCGTATCGGTTGACGATCTGCAGGTCATCACGGCCGGCGACATCGAAGCTGCGGTGCGCGGCGTGTGTTCAGACAATCGCGACATGGCCGCCATCATCTGGTGAAGAGCTCATGGGTGTCTCGTATGTTTCTGAGACGGGAACGGTTCCGCTCAATTTGAGTGATGGTCGGGGAGAACCGATGAGCATCAATCCCTTCGATGCTGCCTTCGAAAGTGATAAGCCAGCCTTTTGCGTGCCCGCTGAAGGCGAAGGGCGACGCGGCCCGAAGTCAGTATTCGTCCGAGTTCCAGCTTGCCAAGGGGCCCGTCTACCGCGCTGCGCATCGGGACCACAGCGCGCGGGGGTGTTTAGTCGATGGAACCTGCTGGCCAGCGTCGAAGACGTCGGTACGCAATCCCACCCGCCCGCCGATCCCGGCGGGCGCTCCGTCCGCGCCGCACTGTTCGGCCAGTGAAAACACCAAATCCATCGGGGCGGCGCGTGCGCAAGCGGCTTCGCAGGACAATCAACTTCCGCCGAGAAACGCTAGGTTGTTGTCAGCCTCAACTGATCTGGCTGATGAGCGTTTCGATCGCCTTGACGGCAGCGGCGGGCAACCCCTCTTCAGCTTCTGCATGAGCAATCAGTTCTTCCACGACACCCGCCGCTTGCGCAGTCTCCTCGGCGGAGAGGTTCGCCCGTCGACGGGCGGCATACAGGCGCTGTCCCAGCGTCGCGCCCGGCGAGGTCGCGCCGAGCAGCATCAGCTCTTCGTGGTAGCGGCGCACCGCACTCAGCGCCTTGATGAATTCCGGCGTGATCCGGGTGATGTGAGTCGCTTGCACGGCGATCGCCTCAAGCTGCCGCAGATCAGCAAGGATCGGCGCCAGCCGCGCAGTGAAGTCGGGATCGTCGACCGCGGGCAGCGCGGCGATGGCCAGCCGGCATCCGTCTACGGCGGCGGCGACGGCCTGCGCGATCAACGACGCCGACCCGTCGGGTGCCGATTTACCGGACGCAAGGCCGTTGGCCGGTGCGATCTCATCGGTTGTTTTCCCGGCGGGTGACCCGCCCCGGCGAACCCGTGCGATGGTCCCGGACGGCCACTGCAGCACCTCTTCGAGCTTGGCCCGGGTCCGTTCGCGGGGCCAACTGCGGCCCTTTTCGAAAGCGATCAGCGCTCCCGCGTTGATGATCCCGTCGGCTGCCAGCCTGCGCTGACTGATGTCGAGCTCGCGACGGCGCGCCGCCGCGGCCGCTCCAGCGCGAATAAGGCCCGGATCCGTCGCGTCGGCGGGGGAGTCGTCCATGTGTAGGTCCGTGTTGTCGGCGGGCGCTTCGTGGGGTCGCGACGGTTTGACGACTTCGAACGTCAGCGCCTTGCCTGTGGTGGGGTCGCCCAACCGGACGATCGTCTTGTCGGTGACCGCCACTGATGTCCTTCGTGACCCGTCGACGAACATGCCGGACGGGCTGTCGCTGACTACTCGCCACTGCCCATCAGCGCATTCGGCCCGCAGATGCTCCTGCGAGATGGTCGGATCGTCGATCTGCACATCGGCGTGCGGCTCGCGGCCGATGGTGACCACGCCTTGGCCTGGCTCGACCGCGTGCGACGCTTCGTCGCTGTGCACGATCAGCAGAGCCGGCTGGGCAGCCGACTGGGCGTGGGGCATCTGCGTTAATTCCTCGCTGGCGGGGCCTAATTCGACCTTCATCGTAAACGTTGCACCCGCCAGAAGCCGCGGCTTCGCTACGGTTCTAAATGAAATCTACGTCACAGTACTGGCACTGAGGTTGTGAGCCACACCACTCGAAACCGCGCTTTTGCTACGGTTTCATCATTCGAACACGGACAAACCACGAAGGATCCTACGATCGCTGAGCCCGGGTAAATACGCAGATAAAGCGCGATAACTGATGATTACAACCGTCGGCGGCCGCGTAACAAAGCCCAGCAAGTACCTGCAGCTTCTCCAGCGACGACCGATTCTCAAACCCAAAAGTGATGCATGTAACTGTTGCAGCGCAATAGTTACCGCTATAGCGTACCGTTCAGTAGCACGCCGTATTGCAACACTTCCTGAAAGGAGCGTAGCGAGATGACCGCGACAGCTCTGGACACCATGGAGCTCGGCGCTTGCACTCGTGTGCCCGGGATGCGGTCGAGTCGCCCGGCGCCGAAGGGCTGTGGGCAGGTGTCGTGATTCCAGAAGCTGGGCGCGCGCGCACATTCGCCCTCCACCAACTGCGTTCCCTGGCTGAGCGCAACGGATACCCGGTCCGCAGGACCATGAAATCGGACTAACCCGCTGCGCTCGGGTCGCTGCTTTTGAGGGGTCAGCGAACGAGCAGCAGCGGGAACGGTGCCCGGCTTGCCCCGCCGTCGGCGAGCCGGCCGGCACTACGAACAGCGCGAGAAATCAGCGGATTTCTCGCGCTGTTTCACTTTCGGCGTCCGTCGGTTCGAATCGGAAGACGGCCACCCGGCCCGCCAGCGCCTCGAATTCGGCGGGCGTACCGTCGCGCACCATGCCCGATCGTTTCGCGAACGCGACGCCGACCGGCACTTGGCGCGAGAACGCCCGCAACACCGGGCGCGCTTGCTCGGCGCTCAGCTCGACGATCCTTACCCATCGGGACCGTCGGCCTTTGGCCAACGTGCCCGATCCCGCCGCCCGCGCGTTCGCCGCCCAGTCGGCGCCGGGATAGCCTGCCACCACGTAGAGGCCGCCTTCGAATTCGAAGGGCGTCATCGGGGTGCTGCGCGGCCGGCCCGACTTACGGCCCGGCACCGTCAGCACCATGGCCGGGCCGGTCGGTATCCCCAGTCGTTGCACGGCCATCATCACCTTGTTCATGGATTTGAGGTAGCGCGGCGGGCGCGGCTCGGCCATGTCAGGCCCCGATCTGCTCGGTGAACACGGCACGGTGCTGAGAAACCCAGTCCGCGAACGTGAGCGCGGGCCGGCCGGCGATTTTTTCCACGTCAAAAGTGACCAGGGCGGGCTTGTCTAACGTCTCGGCGAGCATCGCCACATAAGCGTCGGCGAACTCGGCGGGGAAGCCCAAGCCGATGAACCTGTCTCGGACAATATCCGGCGGCGCCTCCTGGTAGCGCAGCGGCCGACCCAGCACGGCGCCGATCACCTCGACCAACTCGGCATTGGTGAACGATTGCGGACCGGTGAGCGGGATCCGCTGGCCCACAAGCTCATCGGTGAGCAGGGCGTGGGCTGCCACCGCCGAGATGTCGCTTTCGACGATCGGCGCGCTGGACGCCTGGGCGTAGGGCCCGGCCACCACATCGCCGGCGCGGATCTGCGCGGACCACATGCCGGCAAAGTTGGTCGCAAAAACGCTGGGCCGCAGGCTAACCCAGGGCACGCCGGAGTCGATGACGAGCTCTTCGACCTCCTTGTTACGGTCACCGCGGAAGCGGGACGGCTGGCGGGAGAAGTCGTCATCGGCGTTGATCGCAGACAATGCGACCAGCTTGGCGACCCCGGCACGGGCGGACTGCGCGATCACGCCGGCAAGGTCCTCACCGAGCGCTCGGGAATTGAGGAACACCGCCGACGCTCCCGGTAGTGCGTCGGCCACCGATTCGGCGACCTCGACCCCGTCGGGAAACCGGGCGGTCTTCGGCGTGCGCGTGACGGCGCGCACCCGCACCCCTGCGGCGGCGAGTTCGGCGACGAGGGGTCGACCGACATTGCCGGTCGCTCCGGTGATCACGATCGTCATGATGTGTTCCCTTCGTGTGTGGGCTCTTCACGAAACGACGGGTCGCAGGGTAGGAAAGTTACAAGTCGCCACACGTAACTTTTCGGGGCACCGGATCGTCGAAGATTTATGGAGCAATCGTTGTCATCGACTGACCAGATAGCCGACGCCTGGCGCCGCCACCGCCCCTATCTGGTCAACCTCGGCTACCAAATCATCGGGGACGTCGGGGATGCCGAAGACATTGCGCAAGAGGCGTTTCTGCGGCTGTCGCGGATGGATCCGGACGAGATCGAGGACGTTCGTGGCTGGCTCACGGTGGTTACCAGCCGGCTTTGCCTGGATCTGGTGCGTTCGGCGCGAGCGCGCTACGAGAGCGCGAGCGACACCGGCCAAGAGGCCGTCATCGACGAATCGCGCCTTGGCCCCGCCGACCGAGTCACCCTCGACGACGAGGTCCGTACCGCGTTACTGGAAGTGCTGCGCAGGCTCAGTCCCGGTGAGCGGGTTGCCTTCGTGCTGCACGACGTGTTCGGGGTCCCCTTCGACACCATCGCCGACACCGTGGGCCGTCCCGTCGGCACCTGCCGCCAGCTAGCGCGCCGCGCGCGGGCCAAATTCACTGGGGCACAACCGAAGTTGAGCGAGGTGGCCCCGGCTGAGCACCAACTCGTCACCGAGAAATTCATCACCGCGTGCGCCAACGGCGACATCGCTGCGTTGACCGCCGTCCTGGATCCGACGGTCTGGGGCATGGGCACCGTCCTCGCGGACCCGGCACCGCCCCCGCAGATCAACCGCGGGCCCCATGATGTGGCCACCAACCTGCTGCGCTATCTGGGGCCCGGGGCGACGTTGGTCACCGGTCCGGCCGGACAGCCGACGGTGCTGGCCTTCGCGGATCAGCGGCTCTTCGCCGCCATCGTGCTGACCATTCGCGGCCGCCTCATCACCAAGATCGAGGCGGTGGCCGACCCGTCGGCGCGCGGTGCCTTGCCATGATGCCGACTTGGGTGACGAGAGCTTGGACCTGAAGCGCGCCGCCGAGACGGGCTCACCAAGCCCACGCCTCATCGGGGCCGATTGCGGGGCTCAGCAGGCCGCGAACCGAAATACCCCGTCACCGTGGCCGCGACCTGTAGAAACCTGAGCCGGGTGGCCGGGTCCATTTCCGTGCTCACGTCGATGACTCCACCAGGCCGCAGATGCGGATCGAAGGGCACCTCAACCACCGGTTGTCCGTGATTGATGAACTCGCGAGCCAGCAACGACCGGGTGCGCTTGTCGGCATGTCCATCGGAGTCGTTAAGCACCACGATGGTGCGTTGGAGCAATCCCCTCAGGTTGTGATCGTCCAGCCAGTCCATGGTCTTTGCGGCCGCGGAGGCCCCATCGGCCCACGGCGAAGACACCACGATCAGCGCGTCCAGATCGCGCAGCACTTCCTGGGTGACCGGCGCGTCCATCGTCGAGCCGCAGTCAATGACCGAGATCGCGAAATGGCGATCCAGCCGCAGCGCGGCTTCCCGGTAGATCGCCGGATCGAGCACCCGGCGCGGACCGGCCGCCGGCTCGCCGCCGAGCACGTGCAACCCGGCGGTGTTCCGGCCGACGCGGGCCATCACGTCGGTGTAGGAATGCAAGTTCTTGTCAGCGGTCAATTCCCAGAACGAGTTCGTCGACTCGGGATCGATTCTGCTGGCCAGGCGGCCGAACGCGGTATCGGCGTCGATGGCCACGATGCGATCCTGCCTGCGCAGTTCGGCGAAGATCGATCCCACACTGGCGGCGACCGACGTCTTTCCAACGCCGCCCTTGCCCAACACGCCCACCTTGTGGTTGCCGTGCAGGGCCGTCCGGATGGCCGCCTCGAATTGGACCTCCTCGCGCTGCGCGGCCGAAGGACCCGGCTTGACCAGGCCGAATGTGATCAGTTCGACGATGCGGCGCCAGCCGCCCACGGCGCGCAGGGGCGGACGGGTGGACCCCGGCGGCGGGAAGGCGGCGTCAGGCCACGCGCTGGGCGGGGGTGTGGGGTGGGCGGGGGGAGCTTGCGGCCGCATGGGCGCGGGGGGACCGGGGCGATTGGGGGAAAGAGCCTGCTGGTGGGACGAAACGGGGGGAGGTGCCGGCGCGCTGTGCGGGGCGGGCCCGGGAGGAAACGGGGGGAAAGGCGCCGGCGGCGGGGCGCCGGGCTCGCTGGACCGCAGACGGTCCCGCAGGAATTCCTCGCGCTCGTTCATGGGCTCCTCGAGTGGCGGGCGATCAAGCTCAGTCCAGTATCGGTTACCGGCGGCGCAAACTCTGCGGGGAGCCGCTGGGACCCCGTCTCGGAGCCTTCGGGCAACGCCTGCGATTCGTTCGGCTACCTGCGGTTGCGTTGGCGTTCGCTGCTGGCACACCCGGTTAAGGGCTCTTGTGGCCGGCGACCGGCCCGACCTCCGTCGTTACACACAGATTGCCAGCCGGTGAGGCACCCGCCGCATGCCCGTCGATCAGGCGTTACAGCGAATTTACGGTGTCGCGAGCTGGGAGGATAGTATTGAGAGTTGGCATGTCAGGCGGGTTTTGTCATATCGTTTTACAACTTGTCGAGACTGGATACGAGCCCACCGTTCAGCGCTGCACGGACGAATACTTATTTGGATTATCTCCGCCTAGCGGACAGCCCATCGACAAGACCGAAGGGGCCTGGCCCGCAACGTGGGGGTACGGAACCGTCGGTGTTACTAAGAAGGCCGCGCAGAAAGTTCTGGTGAAGGGTTAGGTGGGAATGACGCCCAAGCGCGTCGGGCTATACAACCCCGCATACGAGCACGACTCGTGCGGAGTGGCCATGGTCGTCGATATGCACGGCCGGCGCACCCGAGACATTGTCGACAAGGCCATCACCGCGCTGCTCAACCTTGAACATCGCGGAGCCCAGGGAGCCGAGCCGCGCAGCGGCGACGGCGCCGGAATCCTGATTCAGATCCCGGACGCATTCCTGCGCGAGGTCGTCGATTTCGAGCTACCCGCCGCGGGCAGCTACGCCACCGGCATCGCGTTCTTGCCGCAGTCGTCCAAGGACGCCGCGGCCGCCTGCGCCGCGGTGGAGAAGATCGCTGAAGCCGAGGGATTGGAGGTCCTGGGCTGGCGGCAGGTTCCCATCGACGACTCGTCGCTGGGCGCGTTGTCCCGCGACGCGATGCCTACCTTCCGGCAGGTGTTTTTGGCGGGGGCTTCGGACATGGCTCTGGAGCGCCGCTGCTACGTGGTCCGCAAGCGTGCCGAACACGAACTCGGCACCAAGGGCCCGGGCCAGGACGGGCCCGGCCGCGAAACCGTGTACTTCCCAAGCCTTTCCGGCCAGACATTCGTCTACAAAGGCATGCTGACCACCCCGCAGCTCAAGGCGTTTTACCTTGACCTGCAAGACGATCGGCTGACGAGCGCCCTGGGTATCGTGCACTCCCGCTTCTCCACGAACACCTTCCCGTCGTGGCCGCTGGCGCATCCATTCCGGCGCATCGCCCACAACGGCGAGATCAACACCGTTACCGGCAACGAGAACTGGATGCGGGCGCGCGAGGCGCTGATCAAGACCGACATCTTCGGCTCGGAAGACGACGTGGAGAAGTTGTTCCCGATCTGCACACCGGGCGCCTCCGACACCGCGCGCTTCGACGAAGCACTCGAACTGCTGCACCTCGGCGGGCGCAGCCTGCCGCACGCGGTCCTGATGATGATTCCCGAAGCGTGGGAACGCAACGAGTCGATGGACCCGGCGCGGCGAGCGTTTTACGAATATCACGCTTCGCTGATGGAGCCGTGGGACGGCCCGGCATCGATGACGTTCACCGACGGCACCATCGTGGGCGCGGTGCTCGACCGTAACGGCCTTCGGCCGTCCCGGATTTGGGTCACCACTGACGGCCTGGTGGTGATGGCCTCCGAGGCCGGAGTTTTGGACGTCGAGCCGTCCAAGGTGGTGCGCCGGATGCGGCTGCAACCGGGCCGGATGTTCTTGGTCGACACCACCCAGGGCCGCATCGTCGCCGACGAGGAAATTAAAGCCGAACTGGCCGCCGAGCACCCCTATCAGGAGTGGCTCGACAACGGACTCGTTGCGCTCGAGTCATTGCCCCAGGGCGAGTACGTGCGGATGCCACACAGTCGAGTTGTGTTGCGCCAGCTTGCCTTTGGTTACACCTACGAAGAGCTCAACCTGCTGGTGGCCCCGATGGTCCGCACCGGCGCGGAACCGCTCGGGTCGATGGGCACCGATACTCCGGTCGCTGTGCTGTCGCAACGGCCCCGGATGCTCTACGACTACTTCCACCAACTCTTCGCGCAGGTGACCAACCCGCCGCTGGACGCCATCCGCGAAGAGGTGGTGACCAGCCTGCAAGGCACCACCGGCGGGGAGCGTGATCTGCTCAACCCGACCGCGGAGTCCTGCCATCAGATCTTGCTGCAACAGCCGATTCTGCGTAACCATGAGCTGGCCAAGCTGATCAACCTCAACCCGGACGACCAGATCAACGGGCGCTCACACGGCATGTGCTCCAAGGTGATTCACTGTCTGTACCCGGTCGCCGAGGGCGGCGCCGGGCTGGCGGCCGCGCTGGAAGAGGTACGGGCGAAGGCATCGGCCGCGATCGCCGACGGCGCCCGGGTCATCATTCTTTCCGACCGTGAATCCAACGAGCAGATGGCTCCGATACCGGCACTGCTCGCCGTCGCCGGGGTGCACCACCATCTGGTGCGGGATCGGACCCGGACCCACGCGGGTCTGGTGGTCGAGACCGGTGATGCTCGCGAGGTGCACCACATGGCGGCGCTGATCGGCTGCGGCGCCGCAGCGGTCAACCCGTACCTGGTCTTCGAATCGATCGAGGACATGCTCGACCGCGGTGTTATCGACGGGATCGACCGCGAGAAGGCGTTGAACAACTACGTCAAGGCGGCCGGCAAGGGCGTGCTGAAAGTGATGTCCAAGATGGGCATTTCGACGCTGGCCTCGTACACCGGTGCGCAGCTGTTCCAGGCGGTCGGGATTTCCGAGGACGTGCTGGATGAGTACTTCACCGGGCTCGCGTGCCCAACCGGCGGGATCACCTTGGACGACATCGCCGCCGACGTCTCCGCCCGGCATCAGCTCGCGTATCTGGACCGGCCCGACGAACGCGCGCACCGCGAACTCGAGGTGGGTGGGGAGTACCAGTGGCGCCGTGAGGGTGAGTACCACCTGTTCAACCCGGAGACGGTGTTCCGGCTGCAGCACGCCACCCGCACCGGCCAATACAAGATTTTCAAGGAGTACAGCCGGCTGGTCGACGACCAGAGCGAACGGATGGCGTCGCTGCGCGGGCTGCTGAAGTTCCGCAGTGACGTGCGGCCTCCGGTACCACTGGACGAGGTCGAGCCCGCCAGCGAGATCGTCAAACGGTTCTCGACCGGCGCGATGAGTTACGGCTCGATCTCCGCCGAGGCACATGAGACGCTCGCCATCGCGATGAACCGGCTGGGCGGCCGGTCCAACTGCGGTGAGGGCGGCGAGGACGTCACGCGATTTGACCACGATGCCAATGGCGATTGGCGCCGCAGCGCGATCAAGCAGGTCGCCTCCGCGCGGTTTGGCGTCACCTCCCATTACCTGACCAACTGCACCGATATCCAGATCAAGATGGCCCAGGGCGCGAAACCCGGCGAGGGTGGCCAGCTTCCGGGGCACAAGGTGTACCCGTGGGTGGCAGAGGTGCGGCACTCCACACCCGGTGTCGGCCTGATCTCGCCGCCACCGCACCACGACATCTATTCCATCGAGGATCTGGCGCAGCTGATCCACGACCTGAAGAACGCCAACCCGTCGGCGCGGGTGCACGTCAAGCTGGTCTCCGAGAACGGGGTCGGGACCGTTGCGGCCGGTGTCTCTAAAGCCCACGCCGACGTCGTGCTGATCTCTGGGCACGACGGCGGCACCGGCGCGACTCCGCTGACCTCGCAGAAGCACGCGGGTGCTCCGTGGGAGCTGGGGCTGGCCGAGACGCAGCAGACGTTGCTGCTCAACGGGTTACGCGACCGGATCGTGGTCCAGGTCGATGGCCAGCTCAAGACGGGGCGCGACGTGATCATAGGCGCGCTACTGGGCGCCGAGGAATTCGGCTTCGCCACCGCACCGCTGGTGGTGGCCGGCTGCATCATGATGCGGGTGTGCCATCTGGACACCTGCCCGGTCGGTGTGGCTACGCAGAATCCGGTGCTGCGCGAGCGGTTCACCGGCAAGCCCGAATTCGTCGAGAACTTCTTCCTTTTCATTGCCGAAGAAGTCCGGGAATATATGGCGGAGCTGGGATTCCGGACGTTTAACGAGATGGTCGGGCAGGTGGGAGCCCTGGACACCACGCTGGCCCGCGCACACTGGAAGGCGCACCGGCTGGACCTCGCGCCGGTGCTGCACGAGCCGGAGTCGGCGTTCATGAACCAGGACCTGTACTGCAGCTCGCGCCAGGACCACGGTCTGGATAAGGCGCTCGATCAGCAATTGATCGTGATGAGCCGGGAGGCACTCGATTCCGGCAAGCCGGTCCGATTCTCCACCACCATCAGCAACGTCAACCGCACGGTCGGCACCATGCTCGGCCATGAAGTGACGAAAGCCTATGGCGGCCAGGGGTTGCCGGACGGAACCATCGACATCACATTTGACGGATCCGCCGGTAACAGCTTCGGTGCCTTTGTGCCCAAGGGGATCACATTGCGGGTGTACGGCGACGCCAATGACTACGTCGGCAAGGGGCTCTCTGGTGGCCGGATTGTGGTGCGGCCGTCCGAGAATGCGCCGCAAGATTATGTCGCCGAGGACAACATCATCGGTGGCAACGTTATTCTGTTCGGCGCCACCAGCGGGGAAGTGTTCCTGCGCGGTGTGGTGGGAGAAAGGTTCGCTGTGCGTAACTCCGGGGCCCACGCCGTGGTCGAGGGTGTGGGCGATCACGGTTGCGAGTACATGACCGGTGGCCGGGTGGTGATTCTCGGCCCCACCGGTCGCAACTTCGCCGCCGGAATGTCGGGCGGTGTCGCCTATCTCTATGATCCCGACGAGGAACTGCCGGCCAACATCAACACCGAGATGGTGGACACCGAGACCCTCGACGAAGATGACGCCGAATTCCTACACGGCATCATCCAGGCGCACGTCGATGCCACAGATTCCGCTGTCGGGCAACGAATCCTGGCGGACTGGGCGGGCCAGCAACGGCACTTCGTCAAAGTGATGCCGCGGGACTACAAGAAGGTGCTGCAAGCGATCGCCGAAGCGGAACGCGATGGCACCGATGTCGACAAAGCGATCATGGCGGCTGCGCATGGCTGATCCAAGCGGCTTCCTGAAATACACGCACCGGGAATTGCCGCAGCGCCGGCCTGTGCCGCTGCGGCTGCGTGACTGGCACGAGGTGTACCAGGAATTCGACAACGAGACCTTGCAAGAGCAGGCGACCCGCTGCATGGACTGCGGTATCCCGTTCTGTCACAACGGCTGTCCGCTGGGCAACCTGATTCCGGAATGGAACGACCTGGTGCGCCGAGGACGTTGGCGCGACGCGATCGAACGGCTGCACGCCACCAACAACTTCCCCGACTTCACCGGTCGGCTGTGCCCGGCGCCCTGCGAGCCGGCGTGTGTGCTGGGTATCAACCAGGATCCGGTGACGATCAAGCAGATCGAGCTGGAGATCATCGACCACGCCTTCGATGAAGGCTTCGTGGTGCCGCTGCCCCCGGACAAGCAGACCGGGAAGACTGTGGCCGTGGTGGGTTCGGGTCCGGCGGGTCTGGCCGCCGCCCAGCAACTCACCCGCGCCGGCCACCGCGTGACTGTCTTCGAACGCGACGACCGCATCGGTGGGCTACTGCGCTACGGCATCCCGGAATTCAAGATGGAAAAGCGCGTCCTCGACCGTCGGCTGGAACAGATGCGCGCCGAGGGCACGGAGTTCCGCGCCGGCGTCAACGTCGGAGTCGACATCACCGCCGAGCAGCTGCGCGCCGATTTCGATGCGGTGGTGTTGGCTGGCGGCGCGACCGCCGCGCGGGACCTGCCAATTCCCGGCCGCGACCTGGATGGCATCCACCAGGCGATGGAATACCTGCCCTGGGGCAACCGGGTGCAGGAGGGCGACGACGTCCTCGGCGACGACGGGGAACCGCCAATCACCGCCAAGGGCAAAAAGGTCGTCATCATCGGCGGCGGGGACACCGGGGCCGACTGCTTGGGCACCGCGCACCGCCAAGGCGCCGCCAACATTCACCAATTCGAGATCATGCCGCGTCCCCCTGAGTCCCGCGCCGAATCGACCCCGTGGCCGACCTACCCGCTGATGTATCGGGTGTCGTCTGCGCATGAAGAAGGCGGCGAGCGAGTGTTCTCGGTTAACACCGAGGAGTTCGTCGGCGAGGACGGGCGGGTGACCGCGCTCAAGGTGCACGAAGTGGCCATGGAGGGCGGCAAGTTCGTCAAGGTCGAGGGCTCCGACTTCGAACTCGACGCCGATCTAGTGCTGCTGGCGATGGGGTTCGTCGGCCCGGAGAAGCCGGGTCTGCTCACCGACCTCGAGGTGAAGCTGACCGACCGCGGGAACGTTGCTCGCGGCGCCGACTTCGACACCTCCGTGCCCGGCGTTTTCGTTGCTGGCGACATGGGTCGGGGCCAATCCTTGATCGTCTGGGCGATCGCCGAGGGACGGGCAGCCGCGGCCGGAGTGGATCGCTATCTGATGGGCTCAACTGCGTTGCCGGCTCCGATCAAGCCGACTGCGGCGCCGCTTACCTAAAGGCGCGCGGAGCCACACCAGTAACTCCAGAAACATGAATATATTTTCGGCGTTTCTGCCACGGTTTGCCAGACGGTTGTTGTGTAATAGGCCGATGTGGGCTTCATCACAGGGGAAGTCCCAGGAAACTGACCTACCGCAGGAGTGATCACTTGTGCCTACACACCCAGGACCCCGATCACGGATGGGACGAATTGCCTGGTCATGGTTTCGTCACCCATTGAAGAGCCACGAATTCCCCGCTAGACACGAGCGCCTAGTCACGGCTCAGGACCTCGTGCTGTTCGGGGTTTAGCTATCTTAATCGGGGTAGCTGCGGAGCGCGCTAAACATTTGCTCCGCTTGAGCGAGCGGTTAGCTAGCTAACAAGACCAGATTCGCGGATCGCCTCCGCCAACGGTTCCAACACGGCCGGGTCGTGCGGCGGGGCGATATGGACGATGCCGAGGTCCAGGCCTTCGGCGGCAAGAGCGGCCGCGTCCTCGATGACCTGCCCGTAGTTGTGGTCGTCTCCCAGACGCAGGTGGGCCGAGAGAGTGATCTCCTTCGGGTCGCGCCCGATGTCGGCGCAGCGTGCGGCCAGGACATCGCGCTTGCGCGCGAACTCTTCGGGCGTCCCCCCGACGAAATTCCAATGTTGGGCATAACGTGCCGTGAGCGGCAGCGTGCGTTTCTCGCCGCTGCCACCAATGCAGATCGGGGGATGGGGACGCTGCGGGCCTTTGGGCTCGTTGCGAGCTCCCTTGAGCTGGTAGAACTTGCCGTCGAAGTCGGTGGTCTCCTCGCTCAGCAAGCTGATCAGCACCTGACAGGCCTCCTCGAACCGGTCGAAGCGTTCCTTGAGAGTGCCCAGGTCGATGCCGTAGGCGCCTGACTCCTCTTCGTTCCAGCCCGCGCCGATCCCGAGCTCGAGACGCCCGTTGGAGATGATGTCGAGCGCGGCGGCCATATTGGCCAGCACGGCGGGATGGCGGTAGTGAACGCCGGTCACCAGGGTGCCCAGCCGCAGCCGAGTGGTGGCCTGCGCCAGTGCGGTCAGCGTCGTCCAACCCTCCAAGCAGGGTCCGCTACTGTCGCTGAAAATCGGATAGAAGTGGTCGAACGTCCACCCCGATTCAAAGACGTCGATGTCGTCGGCCTGTTGCCAGACGGCGAGCATGTCAGACCAGGTGGTGTTTTGCGGAGCGGTCTTGAAGGCGAATCGCATGAACTCGACGGTAGTCCGACTTTATTAAGCGCAACTAAACTCGTCTACACGATGAGCGGCGTCCTTGGAATCGACACCAAGATCACCCTGCTGGCGGCCGGGCTGATCTTTCTGCTGGCGCTCGGCCTCGGCGTGTGGAAGTACCGGCAGATCGTCGTCGCGCAGGATCACCGAGCTCATCCCTACGTCGATATCGCCCACCGGGCGGCGCTGCTGTATTCGTTCGCGACGGCGTTGATCGCGGTCTTCGTCGAGCTCAGCGCCTGGCCGGCATGGGTGAACCTGACCGCGGCGATGGTCGCCGTGTTCTTCTTCGTCGCCGCCATCGCGACCTACATCGCGCACGGGGCGCGGGGCGACACCGAGAACCAATTCGAGCATCCGCCGCGGGGGACCGGACTGATGATGGCATTGCTGATTGTCGGCGAAATAGGTGGATTTGCAGTGATTTTCGCCGGCTTCATCGCGGGGCAGCTATGGACCCGGTAGCCGCGCTGCGCCAGATCGCATACTACAAAGATCGCGACCGCCAAGATCCGCGGCGGGTAATGGCATACCGCAACGCCGCCGACATCCTCGAAGACCTCGACGACGCGACGCTCGAGCGCCACGGCCAGGCCAACAGCTGGCAGTCGATTCCTGGCATCGGCCCCAAGACTGCGAAGGTCATCGCGCAGGCGTGGGCCGGCCGTGAACCCGACCAGTTGGCCGAATTACGTGCTGCCGCTGGGGATCTCGGTGGGGGAGAGGTACGGGCCGCGCTGCGCGGTGATCTGCACCTGCACTCGAACTGGTCGGACGGGTCGGCGCCGATCGATGAGATGATGGCCACCGCCGCCACGCTCGGCCATGAGTACTGCGCGCTGACCGATCACTCGCCGCGCCTGACCATCGCCAACGGGCTCTCCCCCGAACGGCTGCGCAAGCAGCTCGACGTGATCGACGAGTTGCGTGAAAAGTTCGCGCCCATGCGCATTCTCACCGGTATCGAGGTGGACATTCTCGACGACGGCAGCCTGGACCAAGAGCCCGAACTGCTCGACCGCCTCGACATCGTGGTGGCCAGCGTGCATTCCAAGCTGTCGATGGATTCGGCCGCGATGACCAGACGGATGGTGCGCGCCGTTTCCAACGGCCAGGCCGATGTGCTGGGCCACTGCACCGGCCGGCTCGTCGCGGGCAACCGCGGTATCCGGCCCGAATCGAAGTTCGACGCCCAGGAGGTGTTCACCGCCTGCCGCGACCACGGCACCGCGGTGGAGATCAACTCGCGTCCGGAACGCCGCGACCCGCCGACCCGACTGCTAGAGCTGGCCTTGGAAATCGGCTGCGTGTTCAGCATCGACACCGACGCGCACGCGCCCGGCCAGCTGGACTTCCTCGGCTACGGGGCTCAGCGGGCGCTGGACGCGGGTGTGCCCGTCGACCGCATCGTCAACACCTGGCCGGCCGAGCGGCTGCTGCAGTGGGCCTCGTCAGTCGGGTAGGTGCCTCTCGCCGCGACGCTAGTTGTCCGAGCATGGATCAGCGGTTCAAAATTGACACCTCAGGGCACTGAGCCGAATGTCCAATATCGTTGTGCCCCAGATTGACACATGCGGGACATGTACTGGTAGGTCGTAACCACTTAGAACAATGGCTCGGTCTGCAGTTCGCAATGGGTCCGGATCACCTCGTAGTCGTGATCACGATGTGCAACTTCAACGCCGATCCGCAGCGCCATCGCGGCTACCTGGCAATCTATGAGGCTGCGTACGGTGTCACCGCCACGACGACACCGCCGGTGAATCGCGGCTGCATCTTCTGCGTCGCGCACCGGGGCAAGCGGTTCGATGTTGAATCGCTGCAGGAGTCGCCTCCGCAGGGCTGCTTTGGCTTCGTCAGTCGTACCGATCAGCAGCTCCATCATCACCACCTCAGGCACTATTACCCTTGCGTTTGCGGCGATGCGATCTGCCAGCCAGCGACTGGCGAATGACTCAGAGTTCGACAGAAATTCAATCCAGACGGATGTGTCGACGATCATCTAAGACTGGTCTGCGATTTTCGCGTCCGAAAACGCTTCGACCTCATCATTGGTGAAGTCGAAACCGCTGCCCTGTAGTGCCAACGCGTCACGGCGGTCTAGCGGTTCACCTACGAGCCTGCGCAGGGCCAGGTCAACAGCACTCCGCTTCGAATCTAGTCGGTACATTCGCTGCACTGCGGCAACCAGTTCGTCGTCGATTTCGATGTTGGTCCGCGACATAACACCACCGTACACCGTGATGTGTATGGTGGTGTTAATGAGTGCTGCGGCAACGCCTACAGGTGGCCCGCCTCATATGACTTTTCTATGGCTCGCCGAGTAATCTCTCCGCTCCGGAAGCGGAACTTTTAGCGTTCGCGTCATGACATTGGCCGCCCGAACCGGCCCGATCGAGGTGATCGACAAAGGGTCCTCGTCCGACATTCATCCGACACCGCTGCTGTTCGTTCACGGAGGATGGCACGCCGCGTGGTGTTGGGACGAGCACTTCCTGGACTTCTTCGCCGAGGCGGGCTATCGCGCGATTGCACTGAGCCTGCGCGGACACGGCAGCAGCCCAACTGCTAGACCGCTCAGCCAATGTTCGGTCGCCGACTACGTCGAGGATGTGTGTTCGGTGGCGGATGGTCTGCCCACATCGCCGGTGCTGATCGGTCACTCGATGGGCGGTTTCCTCGTCCAGATGTACCTCACTGACCGCAGCGCCCCGGCTGCCGTGCTGTTGGCATCCATGCCGTCACAAGCACGTCGAAGGGTGGGTGTAGCAGTGCGCGCCATACGCCGACATCCGCTGGTAGCCGTTCGCGCCAACACAATCGGCAGCAGTGCCGACCTGGTCAACACTCCCCGTCTGGCGCGGGACCACTTTTTCTCCCCACATACTCCCGACTCCGTTGTCGAATCATGTGCCGCACTCGTTGGGGAAGAGAGCTGGGGCGCCCCGGGGTTCTCGGTGCGTCTCAAGCCCGCAAACATAAAGACTCCGCTCCTTGTTCTCGGCGCCGAAAACGACAGGCTCGTTACGAACGGTGACGTGCGTGCGACCGCGCGCGCGTACCGCGTCCGACCGGAGTTCTTTCCCGGCGGACACAACATGATGCTTGAACCCGGCTGGCCCGTCGTCGCCGAACGCGTCCACCGCTGGCTGAATAGCCAGGGAATCCAAGCACCGGCGTAAATCGTTAGACCGCGGGCCACGCACGCTAAGACCTACCGTCGGGCAGCTTCTCGCACCGGATCCGGGCGGCGCTGGCGAATTCGAGTGTGCGCTCACTGCTTTGAGTGTGCGCTGACTGTGGGCCTCGCCGGCGTGTCGCCGCGGTAGGCGCACACTCGAATGCGCGAAAGCGCGACGTCCACACAATCCGTCAGTCGGGTAGGTGCGGAACCTCGATACCCGGGTCGCGGCCGACCAACACCGCGCGGGTGAGCGCGGACTTGCCGTAACGACGCCGCACCGCGTCGACCGCGGCGTCCACTGCGCGGGGCTCCTCGGTGAACGGCAGCATCAGTTGCTCGGCTCCGGTGCGGTCGATACCCGATACCGCGAACCCGACCAACGTCAATCCGCGCTGTGAGATCAGCGGCGTGGCCGATGCCATTAGTTCTCGGGCAGCGGCGAGGATGGGTGGGGTCGACGACGTCGCCCACGGCAAGGTGCGAGACCGGGTTGCCCGGCTGAAGTCCTCAAAACGCAAGCGCAGCAACACCGTTCGGCCGGTCCGGCCCGCGGCGCGCATCCGGCCGGTGATCCTGTCGACGAGGTTGACCACCACTGCGTCGATCTCGGCGGGTGACATCGCGTTGCCGGCCCGGCCCAGTGCTCGTTGGGCGCCGACCGAGCGGCGAGGAACCCCGGTGGTCACCCGGCGACGGTCGAGATTGCGGGACAGCGCGTACAACTGCCGGCCCATCGCGGCACCCACCAGTGAGGCAAGCGTGGATTCGCTGAGCTCGGCGACCTCGGCGACGGTGGTGATGCCGCAATTGCGCAACTTGTCGGCGGTCACCGCACCCACGCCCCACAACCGGCGAACCGGCAGTGGGTGCAGGAACGTCAGCTCCTCGTCCGGCGGAACCAGCAGTAGCCCGTCGGGTTTGCCTTCCTGGCTGGCGACCTTCGCGAGGAATTTCGTGCGGGCGATCCCGACCGTGATGGGCAGGCCGACTCGAGTGCGCACGTCCGCGCGCAGCCGCGCCCCGATCTGGATGGGAGTTCCGGACACCCGTCGCAATCCGCCGACATCGAGGAACGCCTCGTCCACCGAGAGCGGCTCCACGATCGGGGTGCAATCGCGGAACACCTCGAACACGGCATCGCTGGCGCGCGAATAGGCGCTCATTCGCGGCGGTACCACCACGGCGTGCGGGCACAGGCGCCGTGCTTGTGCCCCGCCCATTGCGGTGCGCACGCCGTAGGCCTTCGCCTCGTAGCTCGCCGCCAGCACGACCCCACCGCCGACGATCACCGGGCGGCCGCGCAACGCGGGGTCGTCACGCTGCTCAACGGACGCATAGAACGAATCCAGGTCCGCGTGCAGGATGGACGCGTCGCACCGCACGAACATATGTTCCCATACGGGTCCGACAACTGTCAGATGCGTAACAGCGCTTCGACGTTGGTGTGTGCGATGGCGTGCATCTGCTGATCGGAAAGACCGGAATCCGTGAGAAATCCGGTGACGTTGTCCCGCTTCACGTAGGGGAAGTCTTCGGAGTAGATGATCCGCTCGGCGCCCAGTTCGGAGACGACATGGTCGAGCTGATGTTGGTTGAACATGCCCGACGGGGTCACCCAGATCTGCTGCCGGTAGTGATCGCTGATGTCGCGGTCCCGGCCGGTGCGCACCAGTGCGAAGGTCTCGTCGAGTCGTTCGAGCCAGAACGCCATCACCTCACCCCAGTGCCCGCTGAGCAGCTTGAGGCCGGGATGCCGATCCAATGCGCCGGACAGGATCAGCCGGATGACGTGGATGCCCGCCTCGGCGTGCCAGCCGAACGCGGGCCCGGAGAACATCGCCCCGATGGCGGCGGACCAATCACCGAAGTAATAAGGCTGCGCGACCTGCGGGTGTGGCAATCCCGGATGTACGTAGATGGGGAGGTCCACGGCTTCGGCGGCGGCAAGGATCGAGTCGAACCGGGCGTCGTCGAGGAAGAGCCCTTCGAATGTTCCCGCGATCAGTGCGCCGACGAAGCCGAGGTCGCCGACGCAGCGGCGCAGTTCCTCGGCCGCCGCGGCAGGGTCGTAGAGCGGAAGCGTCGCGAATCCCCGGAACCGGCCGGGGTGTTCTGAGATCTGTTGCGCCAGATCGTTGTTCACCTGACGGCACAGATCCACGGATTCCGGGGCCGCTAGCGTGCCCGGGCTGCCATTGCCATGGGAGACGACTTGGACGTCGACACCCACGGCATCCATGTGCGCCAGCCGATGCCCACCCAACCGCGTTGCCGCGTCGCGGTCGTCGTTGAAGATCGAACCGAACTCGGCGAGTCCTTCCAGCGGCAAGCCGCTGGGCGGGCCGCCCAGCTGTAGCACGCGCCCGCTGACCTCTGGGTGCTCGAAGTGTTCCTCGACGGTGATGATGCGCATGCTTGGACTAACGTGCCTCGCCGTAGATGCTGGTAACCCAGATGTGGGTGAGGGTGTCTACGAGCTGTTCCTCGCCACCGCTGGCTGTTCGGCGACAGCGCGGCCATCATCGTGCGCTCGTTCATCTTGATTCAGTGCTGCCGCGAGGTCCGACGCGGGGATGGTCTCGGGTGCTGCGCCGCGCTCCCGTTCGGCGCTGATCATGGCCGCGGTGCTTGTCGATCCACTTCTGCATGAAGATCGACCACATCGCCCGGAACTCCACGCTGGTCGCCAGCGCCTGCCTCGCCCGCCCGGGCCACCGCACGGTGCGAGCTGAACCCGCTGAAGAACGCCTTGATGCCATTTCGCCACACCCGGCGCGGATCCGTGGGCAACCGTTGCACCGCGCCATCGAACTCCGCGTCGGCGCGGGCTATGATCGGCTCGATCAGCGTGAGCAGCACCGCCTCCTTGGACGGGAAATAGAAGTAGAAAGTCGGACGTGAGATCCCCGCGCCCTTGGCCAGATCATCGACGGAAATCTCGGCGAATGGGCGCTCTTCCAGTAGCCGCTCGGCGGTGGCAAGGATCGCCTGCTCGCGGTCATCGCCCGACGGGCGGGTGGAGCGCCGGCCCCGCGGGGCGCGCGTCGAACTGGCAGTCACCGGCGCTACTTTACACGCTGTTGAGAATTTCGACACGACGTTGACGTACTCAACACCGTGTTGATAGCGTGGCGCCATGACTGAGCACCTCGACGTCCTCATCGTGGGCGCCGGCATCTCCGGCGTGAGTGCGGCCTGGCACCTGCAGGATCGCTGCCCGACCAAGAGCTACGCCATCCTGGAGAAGCGCTCCGCGATGGGCGGCACCTGGGACCTGTTCCGCTACCCGGGCATTCGTTCCGACTCCGACATGTACTTGCTGGGTTTCCGGTTCCGGCCCTGGACCGGAGCGCCAGTCCATTGCCGACGGCGGTCCGATCCTCGAGTACGTCAAGAGCACCGCGGCCATGTACGGCATCGATGAAGCACATCCGGTTCGACCAAAAGCTCGTCGACGCCGACTGGTCCAACGGCGACAACCGCTGGACAGTGCAGGCATCGAAATCAACGGCGCACCAAGCACGATCACCTGCTCATTCCTCTTCCTGTGCAGTGGCTACTACAACTACGAACAAGGTTTTGCGCCTACATTCGCCGGCTCGGAGGACTTCACCGGCCCGATCATCCATCCGCAGCACTGGCCCGAGGACCTCGACTACGCCGACAAGAACATCGTCGTGATCGGCAGTGGCGCCACTGCGGTCACTTTGATTCCAGCACTTGCGAATTCGGGCGCCAAAACGTCACGATGCTGCAGCGCTCGCCGACCTACATCGTGTCCCAGCCTAGCAGGGACAAGATGGCCGAGCGACTCAATCGCTTGCTGCCCGATAACGCGGCCTACTCCGCGGTTCGCTGGAAGAACGTCCTCCGCCAGTCGATGATGTACGGGGCTATGCCAGAAGTTGCCGCACCGAATGCGAAACTCCTCCTGAGCTATGTCGAGCGCCAGCTCCCCGAGGGTTATGACGTGGAAAAGCACTTCGGCCCGCGCTACAACCCGTGGGACCAGCGGATGTGCCTGGTGCCCAAAGGCGACTTGTTCCGCGCGATCCGTAAGGGCAACGCCGACGTGGTCACCGACACCATCGACCGGTTCACCGCCGACCGGCATCCGGCTGAATTCGGGCCACGAGCTTCCGGCCGACATCATCATCACTGCAACGGGATTGAACCTGCAGCTGTTCGGTGGCGCGACCGTCACCGTCGACGGCCAGCCGGTGAATCTCACCAACACCATGGCCTACAAGGGCATGATGCTGTCCGGCCTGCCTAACATGACCTACACGGTCGGCTACACCAACGTATCGTGGACGCTTAAGGCCGACCTGGTGTCGGAGTTCGCCTGCCGCTTGCTGAACTATATGGACGACAATGGTTTTGACGCCGTGGTAGTCGAGCACCCGGGTTCGGACGTCGACGAGCGGCCGTTCATGGAATTCACCCCCGGCTACGTGCTGCGCCGCAATCGACGAGTTGCCGAAGCAGGGTGACCGCACACCGTGGCGGCTCAACCAGAATTACCTGCGCGACATCCGCCTGATCCGCCGGGGCAAGATTGCCGACGAGGGTCTGCGGTTTGCCAAAAAGCCTGCGCCAGTCTCGGTTTAGATGACAACGATGCCGTCGTCGTCGCTGTAGGCGATTTCGCCCGGCACGAACGTCACGCCGCCCAGGCTGATTTCGACATCGCGCTCCCCGGCGCCGCTCTTGGTGCTCTTGCGGGGATTGGTGCCCAGCGCCTTGATGCCGATGTCGATGCCGCGCAGCGCGGCGGCGTCCCGCACCGCGCCGTGGACCACCAACCCGGCCCAGCCGTTGGAGCGAGCAAGTTCGGCGATGACGTCACCGACCAACGCGGTATGCAAGGACCCGGCGCCGTCGATCACCAGAATGCCGCCCGCACCCGGCTGCGAGAGTATGGATTTCAGCAGCGCATTGTCCTGAAAGCAACGCACGGTAGTGATCCGCCCGGCGAATTCCGTGCGCCCACCGAACTGGCGTAACTGGAGGTCGCAGCTGCGCACGTCGGAGCCGATTTCATCGACAAGGTCCGCGGTCGGCCGAAACGGCACGGTCACTTCGGACACGTCAGCGGCGGCGCAGTTGGCGGACCAGCAGGATCGCCAACAGGCTGAGCGTCAATGCAACAATCAGCGGCACCGGCGAGGTGCGTGATGCCGGCGCATCGTTGGCGACCGGGTCGTTCGCACTTTCTACCGTTGACTTGGCATGTGCCGCAGCGTCTTTGGCAGCATCAAGTTGGCCGTTGGTTTCGATCCGCTGCGCAAGAGGAAGAGGCTGGTCGGCTGGCTTGGGCGGGGCGGGTTCGGGGCTCGTGGCGGGTGCCTTTTTCGCGGTTGCTTTCTTTGCGGGGGCCTTTGCGGCGGGCGCCTTTTTCGCCGGCGCCTTTTTCACGGGTGCTTTCTTAGCGGGTGCTTTGGCGGCAGGTGCTTTTTTGGCCGGCGGGTCCTTGTCCGGAGGCGTCGAAGTGCCATCGGGTTCGCCGTCGGGTTGGTCCTGCGGGTCTGCCATGCGGCCGCTCCTTCACAGCTTCGTCTTCACAGCTTCGTGGCGCACCAAAGTCGCTTGAATCCCATCATGCCAGGACACCGCGGGGCGTCTGGGCCGCCGGGGGCGGTCACGCCCTGCGACGCATCACCCACAACGCAGTACCGGCGACCAGCGCCAGGGCCACCACCACAAACGGCCAGGCCGGGATGCCGCCGTCCGCGCCGGTGGCAGCGGGCGCGGGTCCGGGTGTGCCGGTGCCGGCCACTGTCAGGCGAAACGACCAGGATCCGGACACCACATGGCCGTCGGCGGACGTCACCCGGTAATTCACCGTGTAGCTGCCGGTCGGTCCGAGTGGCCGTAGCCCGACGCTGACCAGGGCACCCTGCACCGTCGGCTGTCCGGTAGACCACAGATTCCCATCGGGCCCGATGACAGCCATGGCCGCGAACGAGGTTTGCAATTGCTCGTTGAAGGTGGCGCTCACCTGGCCGGGGCCGGTCGTCAGTGCCACGTTGTCGGCGGGCTGACACGACACACGGGTGGCATGCGCGAACGCGAGCGGGGCAGTCCCGGTCGCGCTCCACGCCAGGGCGGCCAGTAGCAGCCCCGCCCAGGCGAGGTACAGCCGGAGCTTCATGGCCTCCGGCGAACCAGCGCCAGACAGAGCCCCAGCGCAGCGACGATCAAGGCGACCCCACCCAGCACCCGGGCGGTGTTGTCGGCCGCCGGCTTCGACTGCGCCATCGGCACGCTGGGCGGCGCGTGGCCGTGAGGCACCGCCGGCCCGGCAGCCAGTGTCAGCGTGGGTACCGGATGTTCCGGTTCGCCGCCGCCGGGCTGCGGGGGCTGATCCCACTTGACGATCGACCCGTCGGAGTAGGTCTGCGTAGCCGGAAAGCTGACGGTGTCCGCGTCGGGCAGCTGCACCGATATCCGGAACAGTGCGAACTGATCCGCCGGAATCCCGCCGTTGGGCGCCGCCGTCCAGGTCACTGAGCGCACGGTGCCGGCTGCCGCGTCGCGGTCCAGCTTGACTGTCCATCCCGGCATGGCCTCGGCGTTCGCCGAGGCCACATTGGGGAGGAAGACGGTTAGTGCGGTGGTGGCGGCGCGCGTGCTGGATTCGTTCGGCACCTCAAAGGTGACGATCGCCTCGCTGCCGCGCGCCGCGTCGTCGCTGCTGGCGTGGACATGCGCCCAGGCCGCCGCGGTTCCGGCGGGAAGATAGAGTGCGGCCGCTGCTGCGCCCGCGATCAGGACGCGCGAAATGCCGTTTGTGCCAAGCATGTCTGACGGCGGGTCAGGTCAACCCGAGCCGGGCCATCAGGTCCGCCTCGATGCCGTCGAGTTGGGACGAGATCGCGGAGTGGGCGGCGCGGCGCCGCGCGGCCGGCATATGCTCCGCGGCGGTGACAGCCGCCGACAGGTCGGCAAGACGTTCGGTGATCGCCGACGCGAACTGCTTGGTTTCGGTGTCTTTGGGTTTCTTTTCCTGCACCATCCGCAGCGACTGCTCTGCCCCGGCGATCCGTGCCGAAAGTCGCGCGCCGTTGCCGGAGAACTGACCGATCTGGGTTAACGGAATCCCGAGCTGATCGGCGCGACGCCGGTCGATCAGCGCGCGGGTGGCCATGGCCGCGCGGTACACCACCGGCATCAGGATGGGGGCCAGCAGCCGGGACACCGTCAGCACCCGCCGGATCCGCGCCGGCGACAACAACTTGCCCTCGCGGGCCGCCTTGAGCTCGGCTTCGGCGACTTTGAGCGCCACCCTGTCGCTGTCCTGCCGGGCTTTGACCTGCGCCCTGAAGGCCTTGTCCGCGGACCGCTGAGCGTGTTTGATCCGGCGCGCCTCGTTTTTGGCGGTCAACTTGGCCTCGAGCTTGGCGCGGGCCTTGATTGCACGGGCTTCGGCGCGACGCGTCGCGCGGCTCTTTCGCTTGCGGAACAGGCCCATTCCCGGCCGCCTCCCCGGTATCTCGTGACTATCGCTCTCGCGTGTGCGCGATCCGTGCGCCAACCCTAATCGGCACAAGGCGGCACCAGCCCGCCAGGTCGGGCTGAGCGAACGACAGATTGATTACCGAGTTGATGACCAGGCCACCTACTGGCCAATGCGCGGCAGCCAGCGGACTTACGCGTCGAGCTTCTCCGCGCGGCGCAGTTCGTCGACGCGATCGACGAGATTCTGCTGGGCCTGCGCGGACAACCCGGCTGACCGCAGCGCGATGCGACGCACACCCTCGTCACGCATCGTGCACAGCCACGACAATTCCTTGTCCAGCTTCTCGTAGTAGTCGTCGTCGGTGAAGTAGGCCGGCTTGATGCGGAAGAAGTTGGCAAGGGCGGCCATCGTGGCGGACGACGGGTTCGTGCGGTTGCCGGAGCGTAGCTGTGACAGGTAAGGAGCCGACATCGTGATGCCCTCTGATTTGAGTGCAGCGATCACCTCCGCGGAGGTGTGCGGCCCGCGCCCGGGTGGATAAACCGTGTCAAACAAGCGGTTCAGGCGGGCAGAGAACGTCGTGCTCATCGATAAGACCTCCACGGGGCTGAAGAGGGACCTGTTGTCTATTGGCATTTGCTGATCATCCTAGCGACACTTCTTTCCACAACAAAGTGCAAACCCCTTCGGGTTTGGTACTCGCGTCCTAAGCGGGATGTGACATCTCCCCTGCAGAGCCTGCAACCCGCCGGTCCAGATGTCCAGCCATTGAACGAAATTCACAGGCTATACGCAGAAATCGTCCAATTGCGGTCTGCGTGGTTTCCGTACTGCCATTATTAACGGCGCAGTCAAGTAGCCGCTATCAACGGGAAATGCCTGCTCCTGGGCAACGAAAAGATCGATGCGGATTCGCGCGGCGGACCCTTTGCTGTACGCGGATCACCCGAGCCCGCTCGAAACCGGCTCGGTACGAAATCTACCGCCCGGGCCGGCTCGCGCCGGGACAGAAAAGCCGCCCGGCGGGCGCCCGGCGGCAATCCGGACGACGTCGGGTAACTGTTCGGCGCTCGGGCCCCTTTTCGGTGCCGGCGCGGAGTTTGCGACCGGTCGATCAGAGCGGGGATTGCTGGCAGGAACGCCACCGCTGCAGCAACCGCTCGGCCGGTCCGCCCGTCCCGCGAAATCACCGAGGCTCGGCCTGCTGCGGCAAGCATCCGGGCGATCTTGCCGGCCGGGCAGTTCGCCGATCTCCCTGTTTTCGCTCATCGGGAGGCTTGCGACCAAAACGCCGTGCGCAGCAGAACGACCAGCATTTTTAGGCGGCGGGATTCCGCGCTTCGATAACCGCAGTTTCGAATATTGCCCTAGGCGGCAAGCAACATCGCCAGAATCGCGGTGTCGGGATGACTGATCGGGTCAACACCCACCCGGCTCACCATCGACGTGATGGTGCCGTCGGCCTCTGCCTCCACCCACGCGGCCCGGTGCTCGAGTCCCAGATACGGCAATCCCGGCAGCAGTACGCATCCCGAGGCCGCACCGGTGCATTCCGGCAGCGACGGCGTGGTTTCCGACGGCGGATGCAACATCAGTAGGGCCGGCGGCTGATGCTCACCGAAATATCCTGGCTGGATGGCTGATTCACCGAAGACGGTGCCCTCGGCCAGCACGAGGCCCACGGTGCCGGGCTCGGGCTCGTCAGGAAGCTCCTCGCGGGCGCCGAACACCGTTGTGGTGGAAAGCAATCCGGGCAACGACGCAACCCGGACTGCGACCATGAGTAGCTGGGCCCACTCTTTAGTCGAATCGGGCCAACGCCCAGAGATCACAAAACCTTTTAATGCACCACGAGAATGAAACGGAGCAATACCGATTGGACGACCTGACCCGGTTTCCATAATTAAGGATGCGCAACGTTTGCGCGCCATGCAACTCGACACGGCTACCAGCGCTTGGGTTTACCAATTCCTCACATCACGTGTCTTGACGTGTCTTGCAAAAGGCAAGGGCGCCGCGACCCGCGCGGCGCCCCAGCCCGATTGAGAAAGAGTCAGCCGAAAATCAGGCCCTGTGTTTTGGAGGTTGCCGCCTCGTAGCGCGACTGCACATCCGCCCAGTTGACGACATTCCAGAACGCTTTGGCGAAGTCGACCTTCACGTTCTTGTACTGCAGGTAGAAAGCGTGCTCCCACATGTCGAGCAGGAGCAGGGGAATGATGCCGAGCGGGAAGTTCGTCTGGTGGTCGTACACCTGGAAGATCAGCAGCTTCTGGCCCAGGGTGTCCCAGCCCAGCGCTGCCCATCCCGACCCCTGCACGGTCGTCGCGGCCGCGTGAAACTGCGCACGGAAGGTGTCGAACGATCCGAACGCGTCGTCGATGGCGGCGGCAAGTTCACCGGTGGGCTTGTCGCCGCCGTCCGGCGACAGGTTCTTCCACCAGATGGTGTGGTTGACGTGGCCGGCCAAATTGAAGGCGAGGTTCTTCTCGCTCAGCAGGATCGAAGAGAAGTCCTCCTTTGAGCGGGCCTCTTCGAGCTTGGCGACGGCGTCATTGGCGCCCTTGACGTAGGTGGCGTGGTGCTTACTGTGGTGAAGCTCGTTGATCTGACCGGAAATATGGGGTTCCAGCGCTGCGTAGTCCCAGTCCAAATCGGGCAGGGTGTATTCCGCCACGGCATTCCTTCCTTAATCCTTGGGTGGTCGTCTAACGCTCGTTCTCGCGGGGCTGCCGCGGAACGGACTAGCGTAGTTAACCCTGCTCTATGACCGCCTGCGCCGCAAGAACGACCGCAACTAGTAGGCGTTGGGAATACCCGGTGGGCGCGAGTTCAAGACAAAACGATGATGGCCAGGACTGCCAGCAATAGCAGGGCGATCACGCCGGCGCGTAGCGCGGCGCCGCTGTAGGAGTGGCTCCAAGCAGGTGAGCCGGAGTACGAGCTTGATGAGGCCCCCGACCCCGGACCGAACGAATGCGTTGCCATCAAACGCCCCTCACCTGGAGATTTACCCACCGCAGTGAGGTGCGTCACTGCTGTGTCCGCGATCATAACCTCTCGCACGCCGCTTGGAAAACCCCAACCCAAACGGTGCAGTTTATTAAATCGACGTCATGCCGAATTCTGGACGACGCCGGGGCGGGGCCTGCAGTTCGCTCGAGCACGCACCGGGTTGTCTATACGGTGTGGCCCGACCGCGCCGGGTTATCCACAGCGGTGGTTCGGCGGGCCCATAAGTCCTGGATAAACACCGCGGTCGCGCTGTGGATAAGTCTGTGGAAACTGTGGATAGGCCCCGGTTGGACTGGGTAGCTGTCGTACGACGCTGGCGGGCGTCGTCGCCCGGCTAGGCTAGTCCGGTGATCCAGGTGTGTTCACAATGCGGCACTCGGTGGAACGTGCGCGAACGGCGACGCGAATGGTGCCCGCGTTGCCGCGGTGCGCTGCTGGCGCCGTTGGCCGACGCGCCACCGCCACCCGACCCGCGCTGGAGTTCGCGCAGTGGCCCGCCGGCGGCCGCGGCTGCACCGGTTTCGCGGCCGTCCGCCTTTCAGCGCACGCCGCCACAGTTGCCGCCGGGCTTTCGGTGGATCGCCGTGCGCCCCGGTGCCGCGCCGCCGGCCCGGCGCAGGCGCCGGCACCTCGGGCCCACTCCGCGCTACGCCGTGGTACCCCGCTGGGGCCTGATCGACCGCGTCGAGCAGTCGCCCGAGACCAGGCAAGCGCCCGCGGCGAGTGGGCCATCGGGCTCGCTGGTGCGCACCACCCTGTTCGTCAGCGTGCTGGTGCTGGCCATGGCGGCGCTGGTGTACGTCCTGCGCTACGTGCTGTTGGTCGTCAACCGCAACATGCTGCTGAACTCGTGGGTGGCTCGGGCAGCGGACTGGGTGGGAGTGGCCGCCAGTGTGGGCGCGATCATCGCTTTGATCGCGTGTGCCGTGATACTCATCTGGTGGCTGATCGCGCGGCGGGCCGCTGCGTTCTCGCACTACGCGTTGCCGGAGCACCGCTCCGCTGCGGCGTTGTGGGCCGGCTGCCTGGTGCCGTTCGCCAATCTGCTCTGGGCTCCTGTCTACGTCATCGAGCTGGCGACGATCGAAGACCATTACGCCCGGCTACAACGACCGATCACGCTGTGGTGGATCGCTTGGATCTTCAGCTACGTCGTTTCGATCTTCGCCGTCGCCTCCAGTTTTGCCACGGACTCCCAGGGCATCGCCAACAACACCGTCATGATGGTGTTTGCCTACCTGTTCGCGGCGCTCGCCGTCGCATCCGTTGCTCGGGTCTTCGAAGGGTTCGAACGCAAGCCGGTCCATCGACGCGCACACCGTTGGCTGGTCATGAGTCCGGACGGACCGTCCGCGCCCGGATCTGCTGCTCCGGTTGAGTTAGACGGGCAGGAACCGGCAGCATAGGGGTATGACGGCGGCCGACGAGGTGCTCACCGGACACCCGTTCGTGGTAGCCCATCGCGGCGCTTCGGCCGCCCGGCCCGAACATACGCTGGCCGCCTACGACTTGGCGCTCAAAGAGGGCGCCGACGGCGTGGAGTGCGATGTGCGGCTGACCCGCGACGGCCATCTGGTTTGCGTCCATGACCGCCGACTGGACCGGACGTCAACGGGGGCCGGGTTGGTCAGCACGATGACGCTGGCCGAGCTGAGCGAGCTGGAATACGGTGCGTGGCACGACAGCTGGCGAGCCGACGGGACTCACGGAGACACCAGCCTCCTGACACTGGAAGCCCTCGTTTCGCTGGTCCTGGACTGGAACCGGCCGGTCAAGATGTTCATTGAGACCAAGCATCCCGTCCGGTACGGCTCGCTGGTGGAAAGCAAATTGCTGGCACTGTTGCACCGCTTCGGCATCGCCGCGCCCGCGTCGGCCGACCGGTCCCGCGCGGTGGTGATGTCGTTCTCGGCGGCTGCCGTCTGGCGGATCCGGCGGGCGGCGCCGCTGTTGCCCACGGTGCTGCTCGGCCGCACCGCCCGGTATCTGACCAGCAGCGCGGCCACCGCCATCGGAGCGACGGCCGTTGGACCTTCGGTACTGGCGTTGCGGGAGTATCCGCAGCTGGTCGATCGCGCCCTGGCCCAGGGCCGATCGGTGTACTGCTGGACCGTCGACGACTACGACGACATCACCTTCTGCCGCGACGTCGGCGTGGCCTGGATCGCTACGAATCACCCCGGTCGCGCCAAAGCATGGTTGCAGAAAACGCACACCGACGAAGACCGCTAACTACTGCTGCCCGTCCAGAACAGCCGGCACCGGCGTATCGGCGGCGAGGGCGTCAAACACTGTGCGCGCCGCGTCGTGGTTCCAAACGACCACAGACCCGGCATCGCTATCGGTGAATTCCCCGATCGGCACGGTGATCGCGGTGACGGGTCCGTGTAGTGCCCAGCCGAGCCGGGCCAGGTCCCAGACGTGATCACCCTGGTTGACGGTCAGGGCGTCGACACCCGCGTGCGGGACCGAATACCAGCGCCAGGGATTGAGCCACACCGCGGGGCTGGCGGCGCGCTGTAGCAGCGCTGACACAAACTGCCGTTGGTTCACCATTCGATCGAGATCTGCCCGCGGTGTGGCGCGGCTCCTGACGTACCCGAGCGCATTGCGGCCGTCCAGCTCTTGGCAGCCCGCCGGCAGGTCGATGCCGGCCAGCGGATCGTGGATCGACTCGGGCAGGCATAGGCTGACCCCGCCGAGCGCGTCGACCAGCCCGGCGAACCCGCCGAATCCGACCTCGGCGTAGTGGTCCAGGCGCAGTCCGGTGGCCTGCTCCACGGTTTGGGTGAGCAGCGGCGCCCCGCCGATCGCGAACGCCGCGTTGATTTTGTCCTTGCCGTTTCCGGGGATCGGCACGTAGGAGTCGCGCGGGATCGACACCGCCGTCGCACGCGTGCTGGACCCCAGCGCCGGCAGATGGATGAGCAGGATGGTGTCGGTGCGACCGTTGCCCATGTCGCCGCCGGTGGCCAGTGCTTGCTGTTGCTCGACGGACAGGCCCTGACGGCTGTCCGAACCCACGAGCAGCCAGTTGGTGCCGCGCCCGGCCGCCGGACGATCGGCGTAGTTGGTCAGCGCCGTCTCGCGGTGCATCGAGCTGTCGAGCCACACGGCGCCGCCGAGGACGCCGGCGCTGGCCAAGAGCAGCGCGATCAACAGGCTGACCGCCAGCACCCTGCCCCAGCGGCGTTTGCGCCGCGTCTTCGGCGCGGCAGGGCGCGGCGCCGGCGCGCCTGTCCGGCGTCGTCGAGCGCTTGGGGCCACCGGCGGCGTCGGAGGAGGCAGGCGGCGGCCCCGGTGTCCCCTGAGGTCTCCGTGTGGCCTGCGGTCGCGGCGGAGCAGCCTCGCGGCGAATCACCTGCGACGGCTCCGTCGGGGCTGTCGGCGAAACCGGTCTTCGCGGCCTCGGAAGCCTTTTCGGAAGCCTTTGAAGTTCCGGTGATTGGTCACCGTCCACCTGGATAACGTACGTGCCCCAACCCGCAATCCGGCGCAGCCGGGGCGTCAGTGGCGCGCGCGCAGTCCGTTGCGGAACGGGCAACCCATCAGCACCCGGATCGCCTGGCTCAATCCGGTCATGTCGTCCACCGGCTTGTGGAAGGGCAGCCGGAAGTCGTGATCGCCGTCGGTGTCTTCGATGCGAAAGCGCACGCCATACCGGTCGAGACCCAGCGGGCGCACCCGGCCGCGTCGCAGTGGCGCCGGCAGCCGGGACACCAACCGCGCGACGACGTCGTTGTGGGCGGTGGCCAGGTGCCAGAGCAAGGTGGATTCGAGTTCGCAGAATGGGTCGGGCCGGGCTTGGAGTAGGGCCGTCAGACTGACCGGTTCGGCCCCGGTCGCATCGGTGACGACCACGGACGCGACCTCGAGTCGCATCAGCGTGTACCGGGTCTCGTCGGGGGCGGCCGGTCTGGACCTCGGGGTCTGAACTTGGAGTAGCGCCGGGCTGGGGTTCTCGGCGGCGATCAGGTCGAGTGTCTGAGTCACCGCGAAGCACGGGACCGGCTGCAGCCGACCGCGGACCCACACCAGGGAGCGGACCGGCTCCCGCACCGGAAGCGGCGCGTAGTCGGTGAGCTCCAGCAGCGCTTGCGCGCCGTCGGGTCGGGGTGTCTCGACCGGAACCACCACGGCGAAGGATCCATCACGCAGCAAGTGGTGGATCGGGGTGGCTACCGGGTCGTCACCCGCCGGACCCCGCTCGCCCTCTTCTGGGCCCTTTTCTGGGCCCTTTTCTAGGGCCAGCAGAGCACTGCCTGCTCGTACGCAGGCGCTGCGGATGCGTTCTGCAGTCGTCGGCGTGGCGCTGGCCAGTGGTAACATTATTACCCTCCTTGGTAACTGAGTTACCGTATATTAGGTGAGGCTAACTTAACTTATGTCGTTTGAATGCCGCAAGCCCCGGTGCGGGATCTCGCGCCATTAGGGTTGTCAGCGTGGCCCGCATCGCTTACCTCGGTCCGGAAGGGACCTTCACCGAGGCGGCTCTGCTACAGATGACGACCGCCGGCCTGGTGCCCGGACTGGAACCGCAGGCCTTGCGGCCGCTACCGATCGAGAGCACGCCTGCCGCGCTGGACGCTGTGCGTGACGGCGCCGCCGAGTACGCCTGTGTGCCGATCGAGAACTCGATCGACGGATCGGTATCGCCCACCTTGGACAGCCTGGCCATCGGTTCCCCGCTGCAGGTGTACGCCGAGACAACACTGGACGTGACGTTCAGCATCGTCGTGAAATCCGAGCGCACCGCCGCCGACGTGCGCACCCTGGCGGCCTTTCCGGTGGCGGCGGCGCAGGTACGGCGGTGGGTCGCCGGCAACCTTGCCGATGCCGAGCTGCGGCCGGCGTACTCCAACGGCGACGCCGCCCGGCAGGTGGCCGACGGCCAGGTCGACGCCGCGGTGACCTCGCCGCTGGCCGCCGTCCGTTACGGCCTGACGACCCTGGCCGAGGGAGTGGTCGATGAATCCAATGCCCGCACCCGTTTCGTCCTTGTCGGTCCGCCCGGGTCGCCGCCGGCCCGCACTGGCGCCGATCGCACCTCGGCGGTTTTGCGGATCGACAACGCGCCCGGTGCACTGGTGGCCGCGCTGGCCGAATTCGGCATCCGCGGCATCGACCTCACCCGGATCGAATCACGGCCCACCCGAACCGAACTCGGCACCTACCTGTTTTTCGTGGATTGCGTCGGCCACATCGACGACGACGCGGTCGCCGAGGCGCTCAAGGCGCTGCACCGTCGCTGCGCGGACGTGCGTTACCTCGGGTCCTGGCCGACCGGGCCGGCCGCTGGGATCGGGCCACCGCCCCCGGACGAAGCGACGCGCTGGCTGGCCTCGCTGCGGGGGGGCTTGCAGGTAAGGAGCGACGAGGGGTCCGCGCGGTGAGCGGACGCCTAGTGCTGCTGCGACACGGCCAGTCCGAGGCCAACGTCGAGCGGAGGTTGGACACGCGACCGCCGGGCGCGGCGCTAACCCCGTTGGGCCGCGATCAGGCCTTGGCGTTCGCCCAGGGTCTGGGGCCGCCGGCACTGCTCGCGCACTCGGTGGCCCTGCGGGCGTTGGAGACGGCGGCCGTTATCGGCGCTCACCTCGACGTGCTCGCTCACGAGGTCGCTGGCATCCACGAGGCGCAGGTCGGAGAGCTGGAAAACCGCAACGACGACGACGCCATCGCCGCGTTCAACGCCATCTACGAGAGGTGGCACCACGGCGAGCTTGACTTGCCCCTGCCCGGTGGCGAGAGCGGCAACGACGTCCTGGACCGGTACGTGCCGGTGCTCACCGACCTGCGAATGCGCTTCCTCGACGACGACGCCTTCACCGGGGACATCATCGTCGTCAGCCACGGCGCGGCGATTCGGCTGGCGTCGGCAGTGCTCGCCGGAGTGGACGCGAACTTTGCGTTGGACAACCATCTGGAGAACGCCCAGTCGGTGGTGCTGTCACCGATCACTGACGGGCGGTGGAGTTGCGTGCGGTGGGGAGCATTGAACCCGCCGTTCTATCCCAAGACCGAGGCCAGCCCCGTTAGCGACGCCGTGGCGTCCAGCAGCGACCCGATGGGCTGATCCAGACCGCCTCAGACCGCTACGGCGATCGTTTCTTCCCAGCATCGGCAGCCGACGGCTTCGCAGTCGACGACGAAGCTGTGCATCACCAGCTCGGGGGTGGTGCAGCCCGGCTCGGTGCATTCCGACCGGTGCAACGCGTGGTGAATCATGGTGCCGTGGCAGTGGTCCAAACCCGCCCGGCAGTCGCGACAGCCCGTGCTCATACGCCGTATATAGCACCGGCCGTGGACAAAACCGAGGTGCCGCGCCCAGAGCAGCACCGGATTCTCAGGCCCAGCCCAGTTCTTCCAACCGCTGGTCGTCGATGCCGAAATGGTGAGCGATTTCATGGATTACCGTGATCGCTACCTCCTCGACGACCTCGCCGTCGGAATCGCAGGCATCCAGCAGCGCCTCGCGGTAGATCGTGATGGCGTCCGGCAGCGCCCCCGCGTAGTCGGAATCCCGCTCGGTTAGCGCCACCCCTTCGTAAAGTCCGAACAGATCGGCTTCCTCAGCGTGGCGGTCGGCGACCAACACGACGACGTTGTCCATCGCGGCCGCCAACTCGGGCGGGATGAGGTCCAGTGCGTCAGAGACCAACTCGTCGAACCGCTGCGGGTCCATCCGCACGGCCACCCGGGCTAGTTCCCCGGGGCGGGCTCGCCCGGCCCGGCTGCCGGCGGCGCTCCGCCGTCCGGCGGGGGAGGGCCCCCGCCGTCCGGTGGCGGTGCCTGCGCTGGGGGCGCCGCGGGCGCCTGCGTCGCCGTCGATTGCGGCGCGGTGACCACCGGTTGTTGGGGGAGGTGCTGGTTGCCCGGCGGGATGGCGTCAGGGGCACTGGTTTGCTGGGGCGCCTGGGGGGCCTGAGCCGGCGGAGCCTGGACAGGTATCGGCGGCAGAGTGAGTCGTTCCTCGGGGATGTCAGGCGGCGGCACCGGTGGTTGACCGTTGATCAGCAGCGGTCCCTTGGCGCTGCTGACCAAGGTGGCCCAGCCGCCATTGCCCAGTGTCGCGCCGATACTGCATGCCACCTCGCGACTGCCCGCCGCCCAGCTCGGCAGCGACACCGTGGGATAGATCAGCGTCAGGGTGGTAGTGCGCAATTTGGTGGGCGCGAGGTAGGCGTCGGTCATCTTGGTGCACGAGTCCTTGATGAACCCGTCCTGTTCAGATTCTGCCGGCAGAGCGGTGGGGAACTTCTCCGCCAGGTTGACGGTGCCGGTCACCTCCATCGCGTGTGGCGCCGCGCAGTCGACCGGAACGTCGATGGGCTGATTTGTCGCCGAGTCGATGCCCAAGCAGGTGCCGGCGGGCCAGACCTTGGACTGGTCGATGTCGGCGACCTTGCCCTTGAAAGCGGTCTGCTGATTGTTCGGTCCCGGTTGCTGCAGCCCGCACAGCATGCGGCGGTCGCCCGACTGGCGCCACGCCCGGTCCCCGGACCACAGCAGGCTGACGCTGAACTTGCTGTTGGGGTCGAACTTTGTCCCCATGTACTGCCGCACCGCGGCTTCGCACTGTTCCTGGGTGATCTGTTGAATGCGCGCCGGCGACGGGGGCACGGCGCTGGGCCCATACTCCGAGCCAGGGAAGGTCCGCATGTCGAGGGACTCGGCGACCTCGAAGCGATGGTCGTCTGAGCACTTGACGATGCTGGCGGCGTCAGGATTGCCCTCCGGCCACGTCAGGCAGTCACCGCTGGCGGCGCGGCTGAAGGCGGCGTTGCTTCTCGTGCCGGTGCTGGGGACCGGATCGCTGTCGATATAGCCGGCCAGCCGCCCGGGTCCGGTGCCGACGGCAGGGATCGCGGTGACCAGCCCGGCGATCAGCAGGCCACCGAGGGCGGTGAGCAGCAGCGCGCGTCTGGTCGCCGTCGCCTGCAACCCGCGTGGCCAGCGGAAGCCGGCCGGCACCTGCTCAGCGGGCTGGGCCGGCACGGCGGGCAGCACGGTCGTCGGCTCGTCGGTGGGCCCGACGGACGCAGCCTCGCCGGCCGGGTCGGCTGCGGCATCGGCGACTGGCTCGTCGATGGCTTCGCTCTCGCCGGTGGGTGCAGCTTCTTCGGGCGCGTCGGACATCGAATCCATTCTGACAGGACCGCCCGGGCCGCGTGACGAATGTTGCCAATGTTGCGTCAGGGGATCCCGCAGCCGCCATCTGACGCGACCCGTCCGGAGTACCGAAAGTAGTGTTGCGGCCGTGATCGACCTCAAGCTGCTCCGGGAGAACCCCGACGCCGTACGCCGGTCCCAACTAAGCCGTGGCGAAGACCCGGCGCTGGTGGATGCGCTGCTGCGCGCCGACGCCGATCGTCGGGCCGCCATTTCGGCCGCCGACTCGCTGCGCGCGGAACAGAAAACCGCCAGCAAGAGCGTGGGATCGGCGTCTGCCGAGGAGCGTCCGGCGAAACTGGCGCACGCCAAGGAACTCGCCGAGCAGGTGAAGGCCGCGGAATCCGCGCAGGCCCAGGCCGAGGCGGCGTTCACCGCGGCGCACATGGCGATCTCGAACGTCATCCTGGATCCGGTGCCCGCCGGCGGCGAGGACGATTACGTGGTCCTCGACGTCGTCGGCGAGCCGGCGGCGCTCGACAACCCCAAGGACCACCTGGAACTCGGCGAGTCGCTGGGCCTCATCGACATGCAGCGTGGCGCCAAGGTGTCGGGCTCGCGGTTCTATTTCTTGACCGGTCATGGTGCGCTGCTACAGCTGGGCCTGCTGCAGCTGGCGCTGCGGCTGGCGGTCGAGAACGGCTTCATCCCGATGATCCCGCCGGTGCTGGTGCGCCCCGAGGTGATGGCGGGCACCGGATTCCTGGGTGCCCACGCCGACGAGGTGTACCGGGTGGAGGCCGACGACCTCTACCTGGTGGGCACCTCCGAAGTGCCGCTGGCCGGCTATCACTCCGACGAAATCCTGGACCTGTCCGGCGGGCCGCTGCGCTACGCGGGCTGGTCGTCATGCTTCCGTCGCGAGGCCGGCAGCTACGGCAAGGACACCCGCGGCATCATCCGGGTGCACCAGTTCGACAAGGTGGAGGGCTTCGTCTATTGCGAGCCCGCCCACGCCGAGGCCGAACACGAGCGACTGCTGGGCTGGCAACGCGAGATGCTCAAGCAAATCGAGGTGCCCTATCGGGTGATCGACATCGCCGCGGGTGATCTCGGTTCGTCGGCGGCACGCAAGTTCGACTGCGAGGCATGGGTGCCGACGCAGGGCACTTATCGCGAACTCACCTCGACGTCGAACTGCACCACCTTCCAGGCGCGCCGGCTGGCGACGCGCTATCGGGACGAGAACGGCAAGCCACAGATCGCGGCGACGCTCAATGGGACGCTGGGCACCACCCGCTGGCTGGTTTCGATCCTGGAGAACCATCAGCGGCCCGACGGCAGTGTGCGAGTGCCGGCGGCGCTGGTGCCGTACGTGGGTACCGAGCTTCTGGAACCCGGGGGCTAGGCGCGCCGGGCGCCCGGAGTGTGGCCGAAGGCGCGCCGGTAGGTGTCGATGAAGGCGCTCGGAGTGGCCCAGCCGCATTTCAGCGCCACCGAGGTGACGTCATGATGCTCGGCCAGCAGCATCACCGCGTGATGCAGGCGCAGTTGGGTCCGCCACTGTGGGAAGGTCATCGCCAACTCGTCGGCGAACAGCCGGCTGAGCGTGCGCTGGCTGACGCCGATTCGATCGCCGATCTGCCGCAGGCTCAGCGGCTCGGGCAAATTGTCGGCGATCAGCGCGCACGCTTGGCGCAACCGGGCGTCGACCGGCGTTGGAATCCACAGTGGCTCATGGACACTCGTCGCGCGCAGCTGATCGTGCAGGACGCCCAGCATCCGGTGATGTTCGTCGGTATGGGTGGCGCTGGTTTGCGAACAGGCGATGATGAGTTCGCGCATCAGCGGATTGACCGCGAGCACAGTCGGTGCCGCCGGGCCGCCGCTGTACCGCTCTGGGTCCAGTGCCACCCCGTGGAACTGCGTGTTGCCGTGGAACCTGTGCTCGTGCCAGCAACCCGCCGGTATCCAGATCGCCCGATTGGCCGGGGTGATCCACGTGCCCGCGGGGGTGGTCACCGACACCGCGCCCGACGATGGGTAGACGATCTGGTGCGAGTCGTGGCGGTGCCGCTCGATCCGCGCGCCCGCCGGTAGCGCTAGCGATGTCGTGGCGAGGTGCGAAGCGAGGCGGGTCGTGCCGTGGCCGTTTTCCGACATATCACGACAGAATATCGGAAGCCCGCAACTCCGTGGGCGCTTAATGTCGACGGCATGGCTATGAATCTCCTGCACCGATACCGCTGCAGGTCCTCGAACTGGGCGAAAATGGTCGCCGATCAGCTGCTGCCCTGGGCGTTGGACGGGGTCGAACTCGGCCCGCGGACCCTGGAAATCGGCCCGGGCTACGGGGCGACGACGCACGCCCTACTGGAGCGCGCGGACTCGCTCACAGCCGTCGAGGTGGACCGCTCGATGGCGGATCGCCTGAACCGCCGCTACGGCGATCGAGCCCGCATCATCCATGGCGACGGCACCGACACCGGTCTGCCCGATGATCAGTTCACGTCCGTCGTGTGCTTCACGATGCTGCACCACGTACCCAGTGCGGAATTGCAGGATCAGTTGTTGGCCGAGGCGTTCCGGGTGTTGCAACCAGGCGGCGCCTTCGCCGGCAGTGACGGCGTGCCCTCGCTGTCGTTCCGGCTCAAACACATCGCCGATACCTACAACCCCATCCCCCCAACGGATCTCGCGGAGCGGCTGCGACAGGCGGGATTCACCGACGTCTTTGTCGACGCCAACGCCGGTCGCCAGCGCTGGCATGCCACGAAACCCTAAGCAGCGCTAGGCGTTTATGGCCTCGCGGGCCTTCTCGTGGCGGCGCTGCCGTTCCGTAGTGGCGAAGTAGAACGCAAACGGAAAGGCGAAGCTGGTGAAGAAGCTCGATAGAAAGAACAGCCAGGGGCGCCGCAGGCCGCGCCGATAGCCGTCGATCATGGTAAACACCGGCATCAGAATGACATTCGCGATCATGTAGTCCTGGTTGCCGGAGCCGCAAGCCGGGGTGGCGAACTGCCCCTTGATGAATTCGGGATAGCTCGCTGGCCCCGAGATCAGGTTTCCCTGCCCATGCGCGGCCATCACGAAGTGGATGTTGAACCAGTAGCCCAGCACAATCGACGCGATGCCGGCGGCGTAATACACGGATTCCAGCGGCGAGAGCCATGCCCCGCCCGCCGGTTTGGCGTAGACCTTCGGGTTGGACGCGACGATCCAGGCGATGCAGCCAAGCCCGAGCAGAAAGTGGACGACGATCGAGACCATGGGCGCAGTTTCACCCTCGACATGAAGTTTTGTCAATATTGTCAGAACTTCGAGTCTTAGTTCTGGGGTACTTTACTGCCATGGTCCGGCCCGCCCAGACGGCACGCAGCGAGCGCACGCGCGAGGCCTTGCGTCAGGCCGCGGTGGTGCGATTCCTGGCTCAGGGCGTCGAGGATACGTCGGCCGAGCAGATCGCGGCCGACGCCGGTGTTTCGCTGCGCACCTTTTACCGCCACTTCCGTTCCAAGCACGATCTGCTGTTCGCCGACTACACCGGACTCACCTGGTTTCGTGCGGCACTGGACGCTCGCCCGACCGAGGAACCGATCATCGATTCCGTGCAGTCGGCGATCTTCGCCTTTCCCTATGACGTTGAGGCCGTGGCGAAGATCGCCGCATTGCGCGACGACGAACTCGACCCGGGCCGCATCGTCCGCCACATCCACGACGTCCAGGCCGACTTCGCCGACGCCATCGCGGCGCAGCTGCAGCGGCGCAACCGCGCGAGGGGGCAGACTCCGGACTCCCAAGTGCGCACGGCCGTGACCGCGCGCTGCATCTCGGCGGCGGTGTTCGGTGCCATGGAGGTGTGGATGCTCGGCAAGGACCGGTCGCTGGGCGAGCTCGCGAGGGTCTGTCAGTTAGGGCTGGAGTTGCTGCGTGCCGGGATCACCGATACCTGGGTTTCGTCATAATTGACAAAACTTTCGGACCATGTCAGCCTGCATTCCGGAGGGCGACGCAATGAGTGCACGCGAAACAAGGTACGACGCGATAGTTATCGGCGCCGGGCACAACGGGCTGGCCGCGGCGGTGCTGCTGCAGAAGGCAGGACTGCGCACCCTGTGCCTGGAATCCAAGCTGTACGCCGGCGGAATGGCCTCCACCGTGGAGCTTTTCGACGGCTACCAGTTCGAAATCGCGGGCTCGGTGCAGTTCCCGACCGCGCCGGTGGTGCGGCAGGAATTGGGCCTGGACACGTTGCCGACGATCGATCTGGACGTGATGTCGGTGGCGCTGCGCGGCGTCGGCGACGACCCGATGGTCCAATACAGCGATCCCATCAAGCTGTTCACCCATCTCAACGAGGTGCACGGGGCAGAGGCCGTCAACGGCATGGCGGGACTGATGGCCTGGGCCCAGGCACCGACGCGGGCGCTGGGCCGATTCGATGCCGGCGCGTTGCCCAAAACTCTCGATGAGATGTATGCCTGCGCCACAAATGAATTCGAGCGCTCGGCCATCGATGACATGCTGTTCGGTTCGGTCACCGACGTGCTCGACCGGTATCTTCCGGACCGCGAGAAGCACGGGGCGCTGCGCGGCTCGATGACCGTGCTGGCGGTCAATACCCTCTACCGCGGTCCGGCCACGCCGGGCAGCGCCGCCGCGCTCGCCTTCGGCCTCGGCGTCCCCGACGGGGACACCATGCAGATGAAGAAGCTGCGCGGCGGGATCGGGGCCCTCACGGCGCATCTGGCCGACTCGCTGGCGCGCGACGGCGGCGAAGTGCGGCTGCGCACGAAGGTGACCGAAATCCTCGTCGACGACGGCAGGGTGAGCGGGGTACGCACCGAGGCCGGAGAGACGCTGACCGCCCCGATCGTCGTCTCCGCCATCGCACCCGACCTGACGCTCAATGAGCTGATCGACCCCGCCGTGCTGCCTGCCGACATCCGCGAACGCTACGCGCGAATCGACCACCGCGGCAGCTACATCCAGATGCACTTCGCGCTCGACGAGCCTCCCGAATTCGCCGCTCCCTACGAGGCGCTCAACGACCCGAGCATGCAGGCGTCGATCGGCATCTTCTGCACCCCGGAGGAGGTCCAGCAACAGTGGGAGGACTGTCGCCGGGGAATCGTGCCGGCCGACCCGACCGTGGTGTTCCAGGTCCCCTCACAGAACGACCCCGACCTGGCACCCGAAGGCAAGCACGCCGCGTCGGCGTTCGCCTTGTGGTTCCCGATCGAAGGCGGCGCCGATTACGGCCAGGCGAAGGTCGAGATGGGGCAGCGGGTGATCGACAAGATCAATCGGCTGGCGCCGAACTTCGAGCGCAGCATCAGCCGGCACACCACCTTCACGCCCAAGCACATGGGCGTCATGTTCGGCGCCCCCGGCGGCGACTACTGTCACGGGTTGTTCCATCCGCAGCAGGTCGGCCCCAACCGTCCTGGGCCGAAAGGCTTTATCGGACAACCGATCCCGGTCGACGGGCTCTACCTCGCCAGCACCGGATGCCACGGCGGGCCCGGCATCACCTTCATTCCCGGCTACAACGCGGCACAGGCTGCCCTCGCAGACCAAAAGGCTTGAGCGCCAGACGCCTTCAGGCGTTGATGCGGTTGAACTGACCGCCTCGATACAGCTTCGCGCACTCTGCTCGTCGTACCTTGCCGCTGGTGGTGATGGGTATCGCGCCGGGGCAGACCAAAACCAGATCCGACACGCTCAAGCCGTGCGAAGTCGAGATGGCGGCGGTGACTTCCCGCTTGACCATGCCCAGCCGCTCCAGCACATCCTCTTCGGAGCCACGCCGTTTGACTTCGATGATGGTGACCAGCTTTTCGCCGCCGGCGCCGCCGTCGTCGGGGACCGCTATCGCCGCGCACCGACCCTGCGTGATCTCTTGGATCGTCGCCTCGATGTCGTCGGGCGAGTGGTTGCGCCCGCGAACGATGAGCAAGTCTTTGATGCGGCCAATGACGAACAGTTCGCCGCCGGAAACGAAGCCCGAGTCTCCCGTCTTCAGCCAGGGCCCCTCGGGTGTGCCGTCGGAAGCGGCGACAAGAGTTCCGCCGAAGGTGCGATCCGTCTCGGCGGGCTTGTTCCAGTAGCCGATTGCCACATTGTCACCGTGCACCCAGATCTCGCCGACTACTCCTTCTGGGCACTCGGTGCAGGTGTCGGGATCCACGACGCGCACCGTCGGCGACTGGGGTACTTCGTAACTGATCAGCGGGGTGGTGCCCTCCCCTTCGCGTCGCTTCGCTTGCCCGTCAGACAGTTCGTCGGCGTCGAACTCGATGATCGTGGGTGGTTTGCCGGCGGCGCTCGTCGCCGCATAGACCGTTGCTTCGGCCAGCCCATACGACGGCCGGAGCACCGATTCCTGCAAGTTGAATTGAGCGAACCGATCGCTGAAGCGCTTGAGAGTTGCCGGTTGTACCCGCTCGCTACCGCTGAGGATGGTCAGGATGTTGCCCAGGTCGAACCCGGCGAGGTCCTCGTCCTTGGTTTTGCCGGTGGCCAGCTCGAAGGCGAAGTTGGGTGCCGCCGAGAACGCCCCCCTGCCGCCGACCGACTCACCCCCGGCTGCCATCAGCTGAAGCCACCGCGCAGGCCGTTGCAGGAATGCGACCGGGCTGGTCAGTACGCCGGGCAGCCCCGCCATGATCGGCGCGCAAACCCCCAACACCAGGCCCATGTCGTGATAGAAGGGCAGCCACGACATAAGAAAGGCGTCTTGTGGCGGGATACCCCCGCGATGCGCGAAATAGCCGGAAATGAGTTGCTTGAAATTGGACAGCAAATTCGCATAGGTAATCTCGACTCCAGCGGGAGTACGGGTCGACCCGGACGTGTATTGCAAATACACGGCGCCTTTCCGACTATCGAGCTGGACACCGGACGGGGTCGAAGCGTCCAGGTCGATCCGGTCAACCTCGATGATCTTTGGCACAACATCCAGCCGCTGCGACGTAATCTGTTGGGAGATATCGTCGATCACCGACGACGTCGTCAGAATGACCGTGGGCGATGCGTCCAGCAACACTGCATCGACGCGCTCATCGGTAGCGCCACCCATCGGCAGCGAAAGCGGCACCCCGATAACCCCTGCCTGCATCGCACCCAGAAAGGCATAGATGTAATCCATGCCCTGCGGAATCAATATGACGGCCCGGTCACCAGGCGACGCATAACGCCTGATTTCGAGTGCGGTGTTTACCATTCGCCGATACAACTGGTACCACGAGACGGTTTCGGCTATGCCGTCCCAATCCTGGTCATAATCGACATATTTGAATGCCGCGCCATCGGGGTCCAAATTGACATTCTGAAACAGCATCGCGGGAATGGAAGCCTCAACCACAGGGCAACACGATACCTGTTGGCTGTCCCCTCGCGCCCGACTTCACCGGCTCAATGGAGCCCCGTAGCCGGCTGGCTAACGAGTCGATCAGTGCCCGATTCAGCTACGTGCACGCTGAGCGCCGCTCGCCGCCAGACGGCACTCAACGGCTAAAAGCCCTGATGAGCGGCCTGTCGCTCATCAGACCGCGCAAATGCGAAAATTAGAGTTTTGGTACGTTCGCCTGATTTTTGCTCCGAGGGCAGGCCCGAGCGGTACTCTGCTGAAGAGTTCAGCATTAGCGTCTGGCTTCAATGTCGGGGGGCGGCGGATCGGCTGCGAAGGTGCAGCGTTCCGACCGGGCTTGAATTCCGTTGATGTCCCTTGCGGAGCTAGTGAGAAGAAGAGGTGAACGGGTCGTGGATGAGCCACGTGTGACTCCTGTTGCAGTAATTGGTTTGGCCTGCCGGTTACCCGGCGGTATCGACTCCCCAGAGTTGCTGTGGGAGGCGTTGCTGCGTGGCGACGACATGATCACCGTGATCCCGCTGGACCGTTGGGACGCCGATGAGTTCTACGACCCCGAGCCGGGCGTGCCCGGTCGGTCGGTGTGTAAGTGGGGCGCGTTCATCGACAACCACGCCGACTTCGACTGCGAGTTCTTCGGAATCAGTGAGCGCGAGGCCGTCAACACGGACCCCCAGCAACGGCTGTTGCTGGAGACCTCATGGGAAGCCATGGAACACAGTGGTCTGACCCGGACCGCTCTGACGGGTACGCGCACCGGTGTCTTTATGGGTGTGACGCACAATGACTACATCTCGGTGGCTGCAGACGCCAACGCGTTGGACGGGCCGTACGGCTTTCTGGGCAACAACTTCAGCATGGCGTCCGGGCGGGTGGCTTACGCCTTGGGAGTGCACGGGCCGGCCATGACGGTGGACACCGCGTGCTCATCCGGTCTGGCCGCGGTACACATGGCGTGCCGCAGCCTGCACGAGGGCGAAAGCGACGTGGCGTTCGCGGGCGGCGTGGCGTTGCAAATGGACTCGCGCAAGGCCGCAGCCGGGTCCGCGTTGGGAATGTTGTCGAAGACCGGGCATTGCCATGCGTTCGACGTCAACGCAGATGGATTCGTGCCGGGTGAGGGTTGTGTGGTGTTGCTGCTCAAGCGGCTGCCGGACGCCCAGGCCGACGGCGACCGCATCCTGGCGGTGCTGCGCGGCACCGCCGCGAACCAGGATGGCCACACCGTCAACATCGCGACACCTTCGCAGGCCGCGCAGGCCGCCGCGTACCGGACAGCGTTGGCCGCGGGCGGCGTTGACGCCACCACCGTCGGGATGGTCGAAGCTCACGGCCCCGGTACTCCCATTGGTGACCCGATCGAGTACGCCAGCCTCGCCGAGGTGTACGGCACCGAGGGCCCGTGCGCACTGGCGTCGGTAAAGACCAACTTCGGGCATACCCAGTCGACATCCGGTGTGCTGGGGCTCGCCAAGGCGATCCTGTCGCTGCAGCACGGTGAGATCCCGCGCAACCTGCATTTCACCCGGTTGCCCGATGAGATCGCCCCCATCGAAACCAATCTGTTTGTGCCAGTGGTGACCACCCCGTGGCCGACCTACAACGGTCACTCGGGCCACGCCAACCCGCGGCGGGCGGCGGTGTCGTCGTACGGCTTCTCCGGCACCAACGTGCACGCGGTCGTCGAGCAGGCCCCCGAGACCCCCGAGACTGGGGCGCAGCCCACCGCGGCGAGCACGCCGGGCATGGCTAACCCGCTATGGTTCGCGTTGTCAGCGAGCTCCGCGGATGCGCTGCGACAGACCGCCAAGCGGCTGGCCGACTGGCTGCCAGAGCATGCGGATAGCGTGGCGCTCTCGGATCTCGGCTACACCTTGGCGCGCCGGCGCGCGCACCGGTCGGTGCGCACATCGGTCACGGCCTCCACGATGGAGGAGCTGATCACAGGCCTGCGCGAGGTCGCCGACGGCGACACCCCCTATCAGAGTGCGGTGGGTCAAGACGACCGCGGCCCGGTGTGGGTGTTTTCCGGGCAGGGCTCGCAGTGGGCCGCGATGGGTGCCGAGTTGCTGGCCAACGAACCAGTGTTCGCCGCGACTGTCGCGGAAGCGGAGCCGCTGATCGCTCGGGAATCCGGGTTTTCGGTGACCGAAGCTCTGACGGCGCTGGAGACGGTGACCGGCATCGATCGCGTCCAGCCGACGATCTTCACCATGCAGGTCGCGCTGGCAGCAACGATGAAGTCCTACGGGGTGATCCCCGGTGCAGTGATCGGCCACTCGATGGGCGAGTCCGCCGCGGCGGTGGTCGCCGGGACGCTGTCGCTGGAAGACGGCGTAAAGGTGATCTGCCGACGCTCCAAGTTGATGCTCACCATCGCGGGATCCGCGGCGATGGCGTCAGTGGAGCTGCCCGCGCTGGCCGTGCAGTCCGAGCTGACCGCACTGGGGGTCGACGACGTGGTGGTGGCGGTCGTGAGCTCGCCGCAGTCCACGGTGGTCGCCGGTTCCACCGAGTCGATACGCAAGCTGGTCGCCGCATGGGAGCAGCGCGAAGTCATGGCCCGGGAAGTCGCCGTGGACGTGGCCTCGCATTCGCCGCAGGTCGACCCGATCCTGGCTGAATTGACCGAGGTGCTCGCCGACCTCTCTCCGCAGGCGCCGCAGGTTCCTTACTACTCGGCGACCCTGTTCGACCCGCGCGAGCGGCCGGCCTGCGACGCCGGGTATTGGGCCGACAATCTGCGTCACACCGTGCGGTTTTCCGCTGCGGTGCGCGCGGCGCTGGACGACGGATACCGCGTCTTCGCCGAGTTGTCGCCACATCCGCTGTTGACCCACGCCGTCGAGCAGACCGCGGCCAGCATTGGCATGCCGGTGGCCGCACTGGCCGGGATCCGCCGCGAACAGCCGCTGCCGCTGGGGCTGCGTGGCCTGCTGACCGATGTGTACGCCGCGGGCGCGGCCGTGGACTTCTCGCTGCCCTTCCCCCAGGGGCAGCTGGTCGATGCGCCGCTGCCGGCCTGGACGCACCGTCGTCTGTACCACGACACCGATGCCCAACAGAGCAAGGGCGGCTTCAGCGTTGCCGTGCACCCGCTGTTGGGTTCGCACGTGCAGCTGCCCGAGGAGCCCGAGCGCCACGCCTGGCAGACCGACGTCGGCACCGCGACGCTGCCCTGGTTGGGTGATCACCAGATCCACAACGTGGCCGCCCTTCCCGGCGCTGCCTACTGCGAGATGGCCTTGACTGCAGCCCAAGCCGTGCTGGGCGAGGGGGCGGAAGCCCACGATGTGCGCTTCGAGGCGATGCTGTTGCTCGACGAGGAGACCCCGGTCTCGGCTGTCGCGACGGTGCCCTCCCCGGGCCTAGTCGAGTTCTCAGTGGAGGCGGCGGTCGCCGAGGGCATGGGACACATTCGACGGGCCTCGGCGGTGCTGCACACCAAATCCGAGGATGCTCAACCGGCCGCCCATGACATGGCGGCGCTGCTGGCCGCGCACACGTTGCGGGTGGACGGCGAGGAGATGCGCACGCACTTCGATCAGCACGGCGTGCAGTACGGTCCGGCTTTCACCGGTTTGGGTGCCGCGCTCATCAAGGACGGAACCGCCGACGGGACCGCCAGCTCGGTGCTGGCCGAAGTCGCGTTGCCGCCGTCGATCCGGTCCCAGCTGAATTCCTATGGGATTCACCCCGCCCTGCTGGACGCCTGCTTCCAGGCGATCGCGGCTCATCCCGACGTGCAGGCTGTCCTCAGCGGTGGCCTGATGCTGCCGTTGGGAGTGCGACGGCTGCGTGCCTTCGGTTCCGCGCGCAACGCCTGCTACTGCTACATCCGTGACACCAAGACCGGGCCGGCCGGCATCGAGGCCGACCTCGACGTGCTCGATGAGCACGGCACGGTGCTGCTGGCCGTCCACGGATTGCTGTTGGGCGCCGGGGCCTCCGAGCAGGGCAATCGCAGCCGGGTGCTCAACGAGCGATTACTGACCATCGAATGGCAATCGCGCAAGCTGCCCGAAACCGACCAGACCGACAGCGGGCCGTGGCTGCTGATCAGCACCGCGGCCACCGCGGACGCCAAGGCAAGCGCGTTGACCGACGCGTTGGCCACGCATGGGGCGCAAACCGCGACGGTGTTCTGGCCCGTGCACGGGGAGCAGGGCGACCACGAGGCCGCCGCCGCGGGGCTACGCGCCCAGCTTGGTGCCGGCGGACCGACCGGCGTGGTGGTGCTGGCGGGACCCCGCAGTGTCGATAGTGGCGGCAGCGACGGCGACCAGCAAAGCGCCGCGCGCGGTGGCGATTACGTCCGCCACGTGGTGCGTATCGCCCGCGAACTCGCCGAGGTCGATGGCGCATCGCCGCGACTGTATGTGGTGACGCACAACGCTCAGCCGGTGGTGCCGGAGGACCGTCTTAATCTCGAACAGGGCGGACTGCGCGGCCTGCTGCGGGTGATCGGCACCGAAAACCCGCACCTGCGCACCACCCACGTCGACGTCGACGAGCAGACCAATGTCGAGCAGCTGGCCCGCCAGCTGCTGAGCGGCGCCGACGAGGACGAGACCGCGTGGCGCAACGACGAGTGGTACACGGCGCGGCTCTGCCCGACGGCGCTGCGGCCCGAGGAGCGCCAGGCCACGATCGTGGACCGGGCCACCGACGGCATGCGCCTGCAGATCCGTACGCCCGGTGACTTGGAGTCGATGGAGTTCGTCGCCTTTGACCGGGTGCAGCCGGGCCCCGGACAGATCGAGGTCTCGGTGACCGCGTCCAGCATCAACTTCGCCGACGTCCTGGTCGCGTTCGGCCGCTACCCGTCGTTCGAGGGGCACCTGCCGCGACCGGGCACCGACTTCGCCGGGGTGGTGACCGCGGTCGGACCGGGTGTCACCGACCACAAGGTCGGCGACCATGTCGGGGGCATGTCCCCCAACGGGTGCTGGGGCACCTTCGTCACCTGCGACGCCAACCTGGCCGCCACGCTGCCCGAGGGACTGACCGACGCCCAGGCCGCCGCGGTGACCACTGCGTCTGTCACCGCCTGGTATGGGCTCAACGATCTGGCCCGCATCAGAACCGGGGACAAGGTGTTGATCCACTCCGGAACCGGCGGCGTCGGACAAGCGGCGATCGCGATCTGCCGCGCCGCGGGAGCTGAGGTCTACGCGACCGCCGGCAGCCCGGAGCGTCGTCAACTGTTGCGCGACATGGGCGTTGAGCATGTCTACGACTCGCGCAGCATCGAGTTCGCCGACCTGATCCGCCAGGACACCGATGGATACGGCGTCGACATCGTGCTCAACTCGGTTACTGGTGCCGCCCAACTCGCCGGAATCAAACTGCTGGCCCTGGGTGGTCGGTTCATCGAAATCGGCAAAAAGGACATCTACGGCGACACCCGGGTGGGCCTGTTCCCATTCCGCCGCAACCTGGCCTTCTACGGCGTCGACGTGGGGTTGATGTCGGTCAGCCACCCCGCCGAAGTCCGGGAGCTGTTGAACACGGTGTACCGGTTAACGGCCGAGGGCACCCTGCCGATGCCGCCCGCCACGCACTACCCGCTGGCCGAAGCGGCCACCGCGATCCGGATCATGAGCGCCGCCGAACACACCGGCAAGCTCATCCTCGACGTCCCGCACACCGGCACCAGCAGCGTGGTTCTGCCCCCCGATCAGGTGCGGCCGTTCCGGGCCGACGGCTCCTATGTCATCACCGGCGGCCTCGGCGGCCTCGGTCTGTTTCTCGCCGAGAAGATGGCCGTGGCCGGTGCCGGACGCATCGTGCTCAGCTCCCGCTCGGAGCCGGGTCAAAAGGCGCTCGAGACCATCGAGCTGATCCGGGCGATCGGGTCCGACATCGTGGTCGAATGCGGCGACATCGCCGTGGCCGGCACCGCTGACCGGTTGGTGGCGGCCGCCATCGCGACCGGGCTTCCCCTGCGCGGCGTGCTGCACGCAGCGGGTGTGGTTGAGGACGCGACGCTGGCCAATATCACCGACGAGCTGCTCACCCGCGACTGGACGCCCAAGGCCTTTGGGGCCTGGCACCTGCACGAAGCCCTGCAAGCAAGAGAAGCGAGCCAGCCGCTGGATTGGTTCTGCTCGTTCTCCTCGGGGGCCGCTTTGCTGGGCTCGCCTGGGCAGGGCGCCTACGCCGCTGCCAACAGCTGGCTGGACGCCTTCACCTACTGGCGGCGCGCCCAGGGCCTGCCCGCCAACTCGATCGCGTGGGGCGCCTGGGCCGAGGTGGGGCGCGCCACGGCCGTGGCCGAAAGCACCGGAGCCGCCATCGGCGCGGAAGAGGGCGCCTACGCCTTCGAGACGTTGCTGCGCCACAACCGCGCCTACACCGGCTACACCCCGATCATCGGCGTGCCGTGGCTGGCGGCTCTGGCCGAACGGAGCAAGTTCTTCGAGTTGTTCCAAGCCGGGCAAACCCGGGGCGGTACCAGCAAATTCCGCTCCGAACTCAACGAGTTGCCGACCGACGAGTGGCCCGCGCGGCTGCGTCAGCTTGTCTCCGAGCAGGTCGGCCTTATCTTGCGTCGAACCGTCGACCCTGACCGTCCCTTGCCCGAATACGGCCTAGACTCGTTGGGGGCCCTCGAGCTACGGACACGCATAGAAACGGAAACCGGAATACGGCTCAACCCCAAGAACATCACCACCACCGTGCGGGGACTCGCCGACCACCTGTACGAACAGCTGGCACCCGAAGACGCCAAAGTTGCCTCCTCGTAGACGGTAGAGATTTACCGTCGAAGTGCCGGATATGCTGAAATGCAGGAGACAACGTGTTAATTGGCCCAGTTGAACTAGCAACGCTCCCAGAATGGGAGCCGAGCCCAGGTTCACTCGTCTCCTGGAGCCCGAAACCCGCTTCGCGTGCCAAGGCCAGCGAGGCCCCGGTAAGCCCCGTACCAGCCAGCTACATCCAAGAACGGCATCTCCGCAACTTTGCCCAGCAGGCTGACAATGGGGCCAATCATTCGCGGTTGCTCATCGCGGCCTGTGAGGTATACGGCAAATGCGATGTCCGTGCCATGACATATGTCATCAATGCCCACCTCCGCCGGCACGATACATATCGCAGCTGGTTCGAATACCAGGACGCCGATCACATCGTTCGGCACACGATTGCTGATCCTGCCGATATCGAATTCGTCGCGACAGAGCACGGCGAGAAGGATGCCGCGCAGTTGCGGGACCACATCTTGGCCACACCGGATCCCCTGCAGTGGGATTGCTTCAGCTTCGGGATAGTGCAGCGTCCGGACCGCTTCACCTTCTACGCGAGCATCGATCACCTGCACGCGGACGGTCAGTTCGTCGGGGTGGGCCTGATGGAGTTCCAGACCATGTACGCCACCCTGATCATGGGCGAACCACCCGTCGCCATCAGCCAGTCCGGCAGCTACGACGATTACTGCGTTCGGCAGCGAAAGTACACATCCGCGCTCAACGCGGACTCGCCGGAGGTACGCCGGTGGATCGAGTTCGCCGAAGCCAACGACGGCAGCTTCCCCGACTTCCCGCTGCCACTCGGTGACCGGTCGGAGCCCCACGGCGGCGACCTGCTGAGCATGACGCTGCTCGATGAGAAACAGACGGAACGATTCGAATCCGCCTGTCTCGCAGCGGGTTCCCGCTTCATCGGTGGGATGTTTGCGTGTATCGCCCTCGCGCTCTACGAGTTGACCGGCGCCGAGGTCTACGCGGGAACCACACCGAAGGACACCCGCAGCAATCAGTCCGAGCTGACGACACAGGGGTGGTTCACCGGGCTGACACCGGTGACCGTTCCAGTCGTAGCCGCGTCGTTCGGCGACACCGCTCGGCTGGCTCAAGTTTCGTTCGACGAAGGGTTGGATCTGGCCCAGGTGCCGTTCGAGCGCGTAGTCGAGCTGGCGCCGTCGCTGAGCAGACCGCGACCGCTGTTCTCTCAGGTCAATTTCTTCGACGCGCTGGCTGGCCCACTGGCGATGCTGACCAAGATGTTCGAAGGCCTGACCATGGGCGCCTACAGCGACGGCAGGTTCACCTATCCGCTGAGTACGATCGTCGGCCGCTTCGACGAGACCACGGTGAGCGTGTTGTTCCCCAACAATCCGGTCGCTCGCGAATCCATCGCCCAATATTTGACGGCGCTGAAATCCGTATGCGTTCGGGCTGCCGACGGCTGGACGCCGTCGCATGTCCGCGACCCTGCTGAGCTCTCTCAGCAGTCGGCGCATTGACGGCCCAGGTGCTAAAAGCGTGGTTGGCCGCGATTCCGCCCGCATCCGTAGGTTCGGGGCGGTGACACGTGTCACGGCAGACAGAGACGACTAGCCCGCCCGCCGGCGGTGGCGTATTCGGCTGGCTCGGCACATTTGTCGGGCGCCGGCCGTGGGTGGTGATCGGCGGCTGGATCGTGCTCGCGATCGTGCTGATGCTGAGCACGCCGACTTTGGAAGAAGTCTCACAGACACACCCGGTGGCCATCCTGCCGGACGATGCGCCGTCGCTGGTCGCGACCCAGGAAATGACGAAAGCGTTCCACGAGAATGGGGACCAAAGCATCGCGGTCGTGGTGCTCAGCGACCCCAAGGGGCTGAGTCCGGCCGACGAGAACACCTACCGCAAGCTCGTTGACATCTTGCACAACGACACCAAAGACGTCGTCATGGCCCAGGATTTCCTGTCCGCCGAGCCCCTGCGCGAGCTGCTGACGAGCAAGGATCACAAGGCCTGGCTATTGCCGATCGCTTTGCCCGGCGATCTGGGTTCGCGACAGTCCAAACAGGCGTTCACACGCGTCGACAACCTGATCAAACACACCGTCGCGGGATCCGGGCTGACCGCATACGTGACCGGACCCACGTCGACCGTCGCCGACATGAACCTCACCGGCCAGCGGGACAGGACCCGGATCGAGGCGGCGATCGTCGTCCTGTTGTTCTTCATTTTGCTGATCATCTACCGCAATCCGATCACCATGGTGCTGCCGTTGATCACCATCGGTATGTCCCTGGTGGTGGCGCAACGCCTGGTGGCGATAGTCGGGTCGGCGGGCCTGGGCGTTGCCAACCAGACCGTCATTTTCATGACCGGAATGATGGTCGGCGCCGGAACGGATTACGCGGTCTTTCTGATCAGCCGGTATCACGACTACCTGCGACAGGGCATCGATTCCGATGCGGCGGTCACCAGGTCGCTGACATCCATCGGCAAAGTGATCGCGGCCTCGGCGGCCACCGTGGCGGTCACCTTCCTCGGGATGATCTTCACCCGATTGGGGATCCTGAAGACCATCGGTCCGGTGTTGGGGCTCTCGGTTGCCGTCGTCTTTTTCGCAGCGGCAACGCTGCTGCCGGCCCTGATGGTGCTCGCGGGGCGTCGCAACTGGATCGCGCCGCGGCGCGAGCTCACCCGTCGGTTCTGGCGGCGCTCCGCAATAGCCATCGTGCGCCGTCCCAAGACTCATCTGGCCGCCAGTGCACTGGTCCTGTTCATTCTGGCCAGTTGCGCCGGTCTGGCTAACTACAACTACGACGATCGCAAGACCTTGCCGCCTTCGGTCGAGAGCTCGATCGGCTACGCCGCACTGGATCGGCATTTCTCGACGAACATGATCATCCCCGAGTACCTGTTCATCGAATCACCGCACGACCTGCGCACGCCGCAGGCCCTTGCCGACCTGGAGCAAATGGCACAACGGGTCAGCCAGGTCAAGGGCGTCGCGATGGTCAGGGGCATCACCCGGCCCGACGGACAGTCACTCGAGCAGGCCAGGGCCTCGTGGCAGGCGGGCCAGGTCGGCGGCAAGCTGGATGAGGGCTCCAAGCAAATCGCCGACCGCAAGGGTGATCTCGACAAGCTCGCGGGCGGCGCCAATCTCATGGCGGGCAAGCTCGGCGATCTGCGGACCCAGGTGAATCAGGCCGTGGCCAACGCGGGCGGTCTCATCGACGCTCTCGGGTATCTGCAGAGCGTATTCGGCGGCAATAAGACGCTCGGCGAACTGCAGGGGGCCGCGCAGCTGATCGGCAGCATGCACAGCCTCGGCGACGCGATCGGGGCCAATTCCAACTTCATCGCGAACAACTCCGACTGGGCCAACCCGGTGCTGAATGCACTCGATACCAGTCCGGCGTGCGATATGGATTCGGGTTGCGTCAGGGCGCGCGACGAGTTGCACCGCATGGTGGCCGCCCGCGACGACGGAACACTGGGCAAACTATCTGCGCTGGGCCGACAGTTGCAGGCGACCGGGTCTCTGCAGACTTTGGCGTCGACCGTGAGTGGCCTGAGCAAGGCGCTGACCACCGTCACCAGCGCCATGGGCTCATTGGGCATGGGCAATGGCGGCAACATGCACGCCAAGGTCAACTACCTGCAAAACGGGGCCAATCAGCTCGCCGACGGGAGCAAACAACTGGCCGACGGAGTGCAACTGCTGGTCGACCAGGTCAAAAAGATGGGCCTCGGGCTGGGCGAGGCGTCGACCTTCCTGCTGGCCATGAAGGACAACGCCACCACCCCGGCGATGGCGGGGTTCTACATTCCCCCGCAATTGCTGTCGTATGCCACCGGTGAAGCCGGCACCCCCGGGCAGTTACCGGCCGAGGCGCAGGACCTCATGCACGGTATGAATGTCGACGACCTCAAGAAGTTCGCCTCCGCATTTGTGACGCCCGACGGACACGCGATCCGGTATCTGGTCCAAAACGACGTCAACCCGTTCAGCTCCGCCGCCATGGACCAGGTCGAATCGGTCGTTGCCGCCGCGCGAGGGGCTCAACCGAACACCACGCTGTCCGATGCGAAGGTATCGGTGGTCGGATTACCGGTGATGCTCAAGGACACCCGTGACTACTCCGACCATGACGTGCGCTTGATCATCATCATGACCATCTGCGTCGTGCTGCTGATTCTGATCGTGTTGCTGCGAGCGATTGTTGCGCCGCTTTACCTGATCGGTTCGGTGATCATTTCCTATTTGTCGGCACTCGGTATCGGCGTCATCGTCTTTCAATTGCTGCTCGGCCAGGAAATGCATTGGAGCGTTCCCGGATTAACGTTCATCATATTGGTCGCGGTCGGCGCCGATTACAACATGCTGCTCATTTCCAGGCTGCGTGAAGAATCCGCGGTCGGCATGCGCTCGGGGGTCATCCGCACCGTGGGCTCAACCGGTGGCGTGATCACCGCTGCGGGCCTGATCATGGCGGCCTCGATGTTCGGCATGGTCTTTTCCAGCCTCGCCAATGTGGTCCAAGGTGGCTTCGTCCTCGGCACCGGGCTGCTGTTGGATACGTTCCTGGTACGTACCGTGCTGGTGCCCGCCATTGCGGTACTGGTCGGCAAGGCGAACTGGTGGCGGCCGTCGGGGCTGTGGCGCTGGCGGCGAACCGCGCCCGCCGCCGGCGGTGCTCAGCGCGTGAAACGCAACCGGCTGCTGCCCGACGAGGAGAAGTTGCCGGCGTGGGTGGACGACGACGTGATCGGGTTTTCGTTATACGACGGGCTCAGGCTCTAGATAATCACATCAATAACCACGTGGGCCACACAATTACCGTCGGCAAGACATCAGGCGATTTCTCAATGCGATATATCGCATGTGATGTCACATTGAGAGTCGTCTACCGGTCTGACGACATCACGATGGCCGGGAAGGCTTAGAGCTTATGCTTCTTGGGCAGCAGAGCGCCGACCTTCGCCAGCGTGCTGACGGCACCCGCGGCGCCCTTACCCGCGTTGGCGGCAGGCAACGCAGCGTGTGAGACCGCGCCGGCCGCGCCGGCGCCGCCGGAGGCCACACGTGACACCGTGCTGATGATGTTGCCGCCGTTGACGACGAGGTTCGCAGCAGTTACGCCCGCCGTGATGCCGGCATTGGTGCTTTCAATGGGGATGCTGATCGCGGGGCCGATGTGCCCGACCTGGGAGATGTCCTTGGGGTTCGGCAGCGCGCCCGGATCCGGGCCGTAAGCCCTGTCCACCATGGGCTTCAGCACCGCGTTGAGTGGTCCGGCCGCGTCCGGCGGCAGCCCCGCCATGTCCACGAGCGCCTTCACCATCGGCAGCTCATCACCGCTGCGGATCAGATAGGTCGTCGTGGTGCCACCCCTGTCGTTGACGGTCCTGGTGATGTCCTGAGGCGCGACGTGGGACGGGTCCGAGAAAGCCGTCGCGCTGTGACCGTAGAAGCCGCCTGCCGTAACGCCGTTCAGGTCAGCGAGCAGGTTTCCCATCCTGTCCGGCGGGTGGGAGAAAATGTCGTATTGACCCACGACATTGACGGTGTCGTACTGGCTGTCCAGGGGAGGCGTCACGGTGTAGTTGATCAGGGGAACGCGGGTGCCCGGCCTGAATACGTGCGACAGGAGATTGTTCGGGTCGCCCGCCTTGACGAACGTGAGCTGGTCCGGCGGGGGTGCAGCCGGGTCGTTCGCCAACCTCAGCTGCTCCTGGTCGAGGGCCAGCGTGCCCTGCGACAGTCCGGCCGCGTAGATGGGGCCCTTGGTGTTGCGGATCGCCGAGTCCAGGTTGTTCGTCCCGGTTGTCACGGACTGACCTAGGGTGGGCGAGTTCAAGCCGGTGACCGGCCAGAAGCTGCCCGGATAGGGCACGATGCGACGGGTAGCGTCCGGGGGAATGTAGTTCTGGCCGATCTCAGGCTGTGTCTCCGGTTTGAAGTGATACAGCGACCGCAGCGGTCCGTAGGGGGATGGCGCGGTGCCGGGGACAATCAACGCGGTGTCGTCGGCCCTTGCAACCCCAGCCAAGCCATCGCCGAAAGCCGTTGCGCACGTTAGCATTCCTGCCGCGACGGCCCCTGCGAGCAGTTTGTTCACGAAACCCCCAATAAATTTGGCCGGCCGGCTAGCGCTGTCATCAATCTGACCTACGCGCCGCGGTGACCCACCCTGCCCGATAGGCCAGTCCATATCGGAAGCAATGTTACCGCGCGCGTAGCTAAAACGGGGCGGAAGTACCAATTCGCTAGATCGGATTGCGCTGTTCACAGCGGGTACTGAGGCTTCTCGGAGCTCGCTCAGAGGCTACTGGCGCCGAGCACGACCAGGAAGCAGCCTCCGGCCGCCAGCAGGAGGGCGAACTCCCAGTGGCTGCGCGTCCGCAGCCACTCCTGCAAGGCGGCCATGAACAGCCGCGTCTTCTGCGGCGCCACCAGGTAGCTCACGAGCGGGATCTCGACCAGCGTGAACGCCACCACGTTGAACAGCAGCAAGGCGTGCGCCTGCGCCATCGGACCAGCGCCAGCGGCAAGGATGGCCGCCATCGCGCCCAAGTAGTTGGCCGACGGCAACGCGACGGCCAGCCCGCTGACCCATGCGACACGCAGGGAGTCGCCCTGCAGAAATTCTCGGGCGCGCGTCGTCAGCTTCCTCAGGCTGCCCGGCGGGGCCGGGTCCAACAAGACGATGCCCCCCTCGGAGCCCCCTCGGAGCCGCCCTCGGAGCCACCCTCGCCGCCGACCGGAGCGCTCGCCGGAACCCGGCGAATCTGTTTGCGAACCACGGTGTTCGTGGCCAACGCGGCGGCCACCAGCAGCGCGAGCAGCCCGGCCACGATCTGGGCCTGGGCCACGGTGAAGTGTCCGGCCAATGGTGTGGTCCGCAGGATGAAAAGGATGACCAGGCCGACGCCTAGGCCCATGGTGAATCCGCCGCACAAGAAGGTGGACAGTTGCAACAGCGGGCGGGGCCTGTTCAGCATGAGGACTGCCAGGCCGAGCCGAATCGGCTCGAAAATCACCGCGAGTGCCATCACTAGCACGGTGATCCACATGTATGAGAACCGTACCGCAGTCGTTGCGGCCCCGCGCCGGAATGTTTCCCGGGCGCCAAATACAAAGCTGACACCTAAGTTCTAGTAACACAATCGACAACGGTTGCCCGTACGCTAAGGGGCGTTGTTGATCTTTGGTCGGACGCTCGGACAGACGGTCGTCGCGCCCTCCGTGGGGATGACTAAGGCCGGGGGATGAGGTTGACGTTTGTGCCAGGTGGTTGCTGGGAACCTCGCGAGACGCGGGCAAATAGGCCTGTTTGCTTTAATGGTTATTCCGCAGTGCTCGGACCGATATGTTGCTAGGGTTTTATCGCAGACGGCTACCTACTGGATATCCGCGGTCCCCGGGCACGACACGCCGGTGTGTTACCGGTCATCACTGGTAGAGGTCGAATAGCAGCAAAGGCTCCGCAGCCCCAGTGGCCGCCGAACTTAAAGTGTCCGTGCAACCGACTGGGTGGGGGGACAGGAGGAGGAAAATGTGTTTGCAATGTCAACACTTCACGACTGGTCCCCGGACCCGGGCACGATTACTTGTTGGCATCCCTCGGCCGCCGCAAGCCTGAACGCCCGGCACGCGCCGGTGAGCCCTGTGCCGCCCAGCTACCAGCAAACCCAGCACCTTCGTCGTTACACCGACCACGCCGCACGGGGTCTCGAAATGACCCGCATGATGATCTTCACCTGGGAGGTCGCCGGTCGGTGCGACGTCCGCGCCATGAGCTACGCGATCAACGCCCATCTTCGTCGGCACGACACGTACCGCACGTGGTTCGAGTACAAGGACGCCGACGACATCAGGCGGCGCACCATCACGGATCCCGCTGAAATCGAATTCGTTCCGAACGAACACAAGGACATGACGACCGCGGAGTTGCGCGACCACATCTCGGCGCCACATCCGTTGCAGTGGGGTTGCTTCTTGTTCGGGGTGATTCAGAGCGCCGACCACTTCACCTTCTACGCGAGCATCGGCCATCTCTGCGTCGACCTGATGATCGTTCCCGTGCTATTCACCGAGATCCACACGATGTACACCACGTTGGTGCGGGGCGGCGTGCCCGCTCCACTGCCGGCGGTGGGCAAGTACGAGGATTACTGCGACCGGCAGCGCCGGGAGATGTCGGCTCTGACGGTGGACTCCCCCAGCATCCGCGCCTGGTTCGATTTCGCCGAACACAGCGGCGGAACACTTCCGCACTTTCCCTTGCCGCTGGGTGACTTATCGGTGCCCTGTACCGGCGACCTGCTCGACGTGACGCTCATGGACGAGCAGCAGACCCGGCGATTCGACGACGCGTGCGCGGCGGCGGGCGCTCGCTTCAGCGGGGGCGTTTTCGGCTGCGCCGCCCTCACCGAGCACGAGTTGACCGGCGACGAAACGATCTCCCTGCTCACCACGACCGACACCCGCAGCACGCCAACGGAACTCGCGACGACCGGCTGGTTCACCGGACTGGTCCCAATCACCGTTCCCGTCTCCGCGACGTCGTTCGGCGACACCGCCCGGGGCGCCCAGAATTCCTTCGATTCGGGTCACGACCTGGCGAGCGTGCCGTTCGACCGCGCGTTGGAATTGGCGCCTCCCGAGCTGAACCTGCGCAGGCCCCGACCGGGAAACTTCGTGATGTCCTTCCTGGACGCGAGCATTGCTCCGCTGTCAGCTGTCGCCGGCTCCGACTTGGATTTCCGGATTTACGACGAAGGCCGGGTTTCGCATCAGGTGTCGATGTGGGTAGGCCGGTTCCGGCAGGAGACCAAGGTGATGGTGTTATTCCCCAATAATCCCGTCGCCCGCGAATCGGTTATTCGCTACCTGGAAGCCATGAAGTCCGTGTTCGTCCGCGTCGCCGACGGCCGGCGCCGGGCAGCCTTCGCGCCCTCTCTGAAGTGGGCTTGAGCTAGTCCCAGCTAGCTCCGCTGACTGAGCAGCACTTCCAGCAGCGCAGTGAAATCACCCGGGCGCGCCGGCGTGAACGCCGGGCTCGGCCAGGTTCCCGGCACGTCCAACGTAATCAGCGTCGACTTGAGGGGCCGGTGCACGTCGAGCGGCAACCAACGGCGCATATCCGAACAACCCCAGACCCGGAACCGCTGCACTAGCAGGCCCAGCTTCTCGGCGCGATATCCACGGATCGATTCCAACGCAATGATCTTCGCTGTGCCCGATGGAAAGTGGTAGCGGCGCAACGTGATCGCCGCGTGGTCCAGCTGGATGAGACCGTCGTCGTAGGTTTGGCCGGGTGTCTCGCTCATGCGCGGGAACTCCGCAACGGATGCCCCCGCGTCGTCAAACAGCGCCCGTTGTCCAGACGCCACTGCCACCCGTGCAGGTTGCAGGTCAGCGTATCGCCTTCTACCACGCCGAATTTCGACAAGTCAGCTTTGAGATGGGGGCAGCGCCGTTGAATCTCCCAGCCGTCCAGGGTGATCGATGCCGAATCATCGTGGGTCTCGGCGAACCAGCCGTCGGCGTACGCGATCCGTTCGTCGGTCAAACATTTGAAGAACGTGTACAGGTACTCGTTGTAGCCGCCGACTCGCCACGCCCGAAACCGGGTGGACAAGAAAATGGTGTTGACCCAGTCCGGTTCCTGGTCGCGCAGCACGGTGCGCACCAGTTCCGGCGCTATCTCGAATCCATAGCGGACTTTTTCTTCCGGAATCCGTTCGCGGACGGCGCGTTTGGGAAAGTCCAGAATGATGGTCTCCGGCCCCATCACCAGTTCGACCGGGTACCCGATGCCGTCGCAGATTTCGTCGCTTTGCAGCATGATCGGCTCGAACAGCGCGCGCAAAGGCTCCAGCAACGGCTCGCCGATGGCCGGTGCCCAGCTCGCCCGCTCCGCCGCAAGGACCGGAGCCATCCGGTCGGCGTAATCACTGATGTACGCCGCCTTGCCGGTGGTGAAGATGGCCTCGACCTCATCGGTGGGCAGCGGATGATTCAGCGAATTCAGTGACTTACCAGTGAAGTCCGCGACTGACCCCGGAATCATCAGCAAGCCGCGATCGTGCCCGTTGCTGCCCATCTGATCCAGGAACACCATCTGGTCGGGAAAGATGTTGGCCGGGTCCGCGTGGTCGTCGTTGAGGTGGCGCAGCTCGGCATCCAGAAAGCACGGCGGCCCCGCCGAAGGCACTACCCAGGTCGCCCCCACCTGCGCGATGTACTGGCGTGCGCGGTCCATTTGCCGCTGGCGCTTTTGAACGGCGAACGCTTCCTTGGCGCGCTCCGGCATGTCGTAAACCATCGGGTACCAGATCGCCCCGGAGTACTGCAGCAGATGTACGTCGATGTGGCCGAAGTCGGCGGCCAGCTCGTCCAACTCGACCGGCCGGGCGTCGTTCATGTTGAAAACCGTTGTGGCGCCATCTGATACCACCAGCGCCGAATCACCGATCGGTCCGTCCGCGGGTGCCCGCAGCGCGATGACCATGACGTCTAGGTCGCCTTTAGACCCACTCAGCCTATGTTTGACCGAGTCGGAGGTCTCGAAAAACCGATGAAACCCCAATTCCTGCAGCGCATTTCGCAAATCGGGCACCGGGAAGTCCGGCAACAGCACCGCCGCGTCTTTATTGACGTGCCTACGCAGGTGCTTGGCATCGAAGTGGTCCTTGTGCAGATGCGAAACGTATAGGTAGTCGCAGGCGCCCAAAGCGTCCCAGTCCAATGTGCTGTTGTCCGGGAACGGGAACCAGGACGCAAAATAGGCCGGGTTGACCCAGGGGTCGCAAAGGATGCTGCCCGCATGCGTTTCAATCAGGAAGCCGGCGTGGCCGACGCTCGTGACCTGCACAAATACCTTTCTGACATCTTTCGCGATCGCTTCGAGCTTAGCGTGGAGCATCCAGATCCGAGTTACGGTCGCAGGCCTGCCACGGCCGCACCGCCCGAGCGCTGGGCCGACCGGCAGGACAATAAGCAGGTCTTTTTGGCACTTCAGGCGGCTCACAGTCGGGACCACTAGGCTAAATGGCTGTGGAACCGGTATACGGGACTGTGATTCAGATCGTTCGCCTGATCTTTCGCGTCCAGGGGCTGAAGATCACTCTCTCGGGGGTGGAGAACATCCCGACCAGCGGCGGTGCCGTCATCGCGATCAACCACACCGGCTACCTCGACTTCATGCTGGCGGGTTTGCCCACCTACCAACAGGGACGCGGCCGCAAAGTGCGGTACATGGCCAAGCAGGAGGTGTTCGACCACAAGTTCACCGGCCCGATCATGCGCAGCCTGCGGCATATCCCGGTAGACCGGCAAAGCGGGGCCGCGTCCTATGAGGCCGCGGTCCGGAACTTGAAGGACGGCGAATTGGTCGGCGTCTATCCCGAAGCGACGATCAGCCGCAGCTTTGAGATCAAGGAGTTCAAATCGGGAGCCGCCCGAATGGCGGTCGAGGCCGGAGTGCCGATCATCCCGCACATTGTCTGGGGCGCGCAGCGAGTCTGGACGAAAGGGCAGCCCAAGAAGCTGTTCCGCCCGAAGGTGCCGATCACGGTCCTCGTCGGCGAACCGATCGAACCGACGCTGGCGATCGAGGACTTGAACGGCCTGCTGCACTCACGGATGCAACATCTGCTGGATCAGGCGCAAGAGCACTACGGGCCGCATCCGGCAGGGGAGTTCTGGGTGCCGCACCGGCTGGGCGGGGGTGCGCCCTCGTTGGCCGAGGCGACCCGCCTGGACGCCGACGAGGCAGCCGAGAAGGCGGCCCGCCGCGCCCAGCTGGAGGATGGCGGCGGGACGGAGCAGTGATCGATGGCCGAACCGACATTCCGCGCGCTCGAGATCCTGACCCAGCTGATCGTCGTGGCGACCGGGAGCCGGATCACCTACCTCGGCGAGGGGAACGTTCCCGACCGCGGGGGCGCCGTGATGGCCATTAACCACACGAGCTATGTCGACTGGCTACCGGCCGCGCTGGCCATGCATCACCGCGGCCGCCGGATGCGATTCATGATCAAGGCCGAGATGCAGCAGGTGAAGAGCGTCAACTTCCTTATCAAGCGCACCGGAACCATCCCCGTGGACCGCGGCGCGGGAGCCGACGCCTACGCGGTGGCCGTGCAGCGGCTACACGAGGGTGAACTGGTCGGGGTCTATCCAGAGGCCACGATCAGCCGCAGCTTCGAGCTCAAGGAGTTCAAGACCGGGGCCGCCCGAATGGCGCAGGAAGCCGGCGTGCCGATCATCCCCGTGATCGTGTGGGGCACACAGCGGGTGTGGACCAAGGACCATCCCAGAAAGCTCGGTCGCCACAAGGTACCGGTCACTGTCCTGGTGGGGGAGCCGTTGCGCGCGGCCGACGATATGGCGGCCACCAACGCCGCGCTGCGCCGGTCGATGTCCGCGCTGCTGTCCCGGGCGCAGCAGCGGTACGACCATCCCGCCGGGGCGTACTGGGTGCCCCGCCGTCTGGGCGGCAGCGCGCCGACGTTGGCCGAGGCGGCTCAAATGGACGCCGACGACGCCGCGGCCAAGGCCACCGGCCGGACCGCGCACGGGTCGCGGTAGCGAGAGGAGGAACAGCACATGGCAGAGCCGTTTTACCGTCTGGGGGAGTGGATCGTTCCGCCGATGGTCGCGATGAACGGAACCACGTTCACGTTCCAGGGGCTGGAGTACATTCCCGCGCGGGGTCCTGCCATTCTCGCGCAGAACCACACCAGCTACCTGGACTGGCTGCCACCGTTATTCGCCGTGCGGGAGCGGGGCCGGCGCATGTATTTCATGATCAAGGCCGAAATGGCGGACGTGAAAGCGGCCAACTACGTGATCAAGCACGCCCGGCTGATTCCCGTCGACCGCACCAGGGGACAGGATGCTTTCGACGTGGCCGTGCAGCGTCTGCGCGAGGGAGAACTCATCGGGGTACACCCCGAGGCCACCATCAGCCGCAGTTTCGAACTCAGGGAGTTCAAGACCGGCGCGGCGCGGATGGCGCTGGCCGCGCGGGTGCCGATCATCCCGACGATCGTCTGGGGGGCACACCGGATCTGGCCCAAAGACCATCCGAAAAAGGTGTTCCGCAACAAGGTTCCGGTCACCGTGGCGATCGGGCGTCCGCTCGCGCCGCAGGGCACGCCCGAGCAGCTCAACGTCGCGCTGCGCAACGCGATGACTGGGTTGCTGTACAAAGTGCAGCAGGAATACCCGCATCCCGAGGGGGAGTTCTGGGTGCCCCGGCGGCTGGGTGGCAGCGCGCCGAACCAGGACGACTCGAGGGCGATCCGTCTGGCCGAACTGCAGGAGCGGGCACGAAAGTATGGACACGATGGCGTGACGCGGCCGGGGCAAGACCAAAGTGGAACGCACTGACGATCGGGTGACATCTGCAGAATGACATCCAAAAAAATATGACCACCACATGACGGCGCCGGCCCTCATCGCCTGCGATGTCGACGGCACGTTGTTCGACGACGACGAGACCATCACCCCGCGCACCCGCGAAGCCGTGCGCGCTGCCGTCGCCGCAGGTGCGCACTTCATCCTGGCGACCGGGCGGCCACCGCGCTGGGTACACCCCGTCGTCGAGGCGCTCGGCTTCGCGCCGATGGCGGCCTGCGCCAATGGTGCGGTGATCTATGATCCTGCGACCGATCGGGTGCTGGCGGCGCGCACGCTGTCCGTCGATCTGCTGGGCGAGTTGGCCGAGATCGCGAGTCGCGCGATCCCAGGCGCGGGCCTGGCCGTCGAGCGGATCGGCAACAGCGCCCATGACGCGGCCACCCCGCAATTCGTCAGCTCGCCCGGCTACGAGCACGCGTGGCTCAACCCGGACAACACCGAGGTGTCGATCGAAGACCTGCTCAGCGCGCCGGCCATCAAGTTGCTGATCCGCAAAGCCGGCGCGCGCAGCGCGGATATGGCCGCTGAGCTGGCCAAGCATGTCGGGCTCGAGGGCGACATCACCTACTCCACCAACAACGGGCTGGTGGAGATCCTGCCGCTGGGAATCAGCAAGGCGACCGGTGTCGAGGAGATCGCCCGGCCGCTGGGGATCGGCGACGGCGAGGTGGTGGCCTTCGGCGACATGCCCAACGACGTGCCGATGCTGCTGCGCGCAGGTCACGGCGTCGCGATGGGTAACGCCCATCCCGAGGCGGTGGCCGCCGCCAACGAAGTCACCAGCTCGAACACCGAGGACGGCGTCGCGCGGGTATTGGAACGCTGGTGGCCCGTCTAGCCCCGCATCTAGCGTCGTACGCTGCTGCGATGTGGAAAACTGCCCGCGTGCCCATGTTCCGGCCTGACGCCCGCCGCGTCATCGTGACCGGCGGGTCGAGCGGAGGGGAGGACCGCTGATGGGTTCGGATGAAGACAAACCACCGGAAAGCGGCGAGCCCCAAGGCGACAAGTCCGACGCAGACAAGACCGACGCAGACAAGACCGAATCGGTCGGGCGCCATTCGGACCAACATCAAGCCGAACCCGAATCGCCAGTGGCCTGGTCGGAGCAGGAAGAACCGACGCAATCCAAGCCGTACCCGTCGGGCGGCAGCGTTGAGTTTCAGGATGCGGAAACGACACGTCCACGCGCGCCGACACCCGCCGAGTTACGCGCGCGGGAGAAGTTCGCCAAAAAGCAGCGCGAGGACGAAGAGGCGCGACTCGAAGCGGAAGCCAAGCGGCACAAGCGAAATCGCAGACTGATCGGCGCCGGGGTCGGCATCGGAGTGGTGGGCGTGGTTGCGGGCCTAGGGTATTGGGCGTTTTCAGGACCCACCGTCACTGCCCAATGCGTCCGGGACGACACCAACGGTCAACCGGTGATCGTCCCGGACGACTACTGCACCAATCACACCGCGGGCCTCAACGGCTTCTTCTTCTACGGCGGACATCAGTACCGGTACTACTACGGCAGCTCGGGATCAATCGGTCAACGACCGATCGGTGGTTCGATATCGGCTCCCAGCGGCTCGACCGTTAAAACGAGGTCGGGCACGACCATTCAGCGCGGCGGGCTGGGCGGCAAGCTCAGTGGCGGCAAGGGCGGGGGCTCGTGAAGCGGCTCAGGACGCAGCCTCGACCGAATTGGCGGTCGATCGTCGAATCCCAAGGCATGGTGTACGGGACACCTGCGCGTGACGCGCGGGGCGCGGCCCGGCCGTACTGGGACGAGTCGGTGTACTACGAGTTCGACATGGACGAGATCCTGGCGCTGGAAGCCGACGTCGAGCTGCTGCATTCGATGTGCCTGAACGCCGTCGAGCAGGTGGTACTGATGGAGCGGTACGCAGATTTCGGTCTGCCGGAATGGAGTTGGCAACCGATCGCCGAATCATGGCGTCGTTCCGATCCGCACGTGTACGGACGATTCGACTTGCGCTATGACGGGCGCCGGCCGGCGGTGCTGCTGGAGTACAACGCGGACACACCCACGACGCTGCTCGAGGCGGCGATCCTGCAGTGGTACTGGCTCAAAGACAAGTTCCCCAACGACGACCAGTGGAACTCGCTGCACGAGCAACTGGTCGACCGTTGGAAGGTGGTTCGTGATCTGCTGCCCAGCAACGAATTACACTTCAGCTGGTCCGGCGTGGAAGCCACTGGCGAGGACCAGATCACCACGACCTACCTGCAGGAGACCGCGGCGGAGGCGGGCTTCAACACCGTCGGCTTGATGATCGAGGACATCGGTTGGGATAGCGCCCTGAAGCGGTTCGTCGACCTGGAAGAGGCGCAGATCGACACCATCTTCAAGCTGCACCCGTGGGAATGGATGCTCGAAGACGAGTTCGGCAAAAATGTGGTGTCGGGCCTGCCGCAGACGATGTGGATCGAACCGCTGTGGAAGACGTTGTTGTCCAACAAGGCAATTCTGGCCGTGCTCTGGGAGATGTATCCCGGCCACCCGAACCTGCTGCCCGCCTACCTCGACGATCCGCACGAGCTCACCGAATACGTCCGCAAGCCCAAGCTCGGCCGTGAGGGCGCCAACATCACCATCGTCGGCGCCGGCATGGACACCGCGACGGGCGGCGTCTACGGCGAGGAAGGTTTCGTCTACCAATTGTTGGACCCGTTGCCACAATTCGACGACATGCGGCCCGCGCTGGGCGCATGGGTCGTCGGGGATTCGTCGGCGGGTCTTGGTATCCGCGAGACCGGCGGACTGGTGACCGATGACGGCGCAGCTTTTGTCCCGCACCGGATCCCTTTGAAAGAAGGATCCTCGTGAACCCAATGAAATTGAATGGAGTTGATCATCGATGACAACAACCAGCGTTGCCCTGTCAGGCTATTGGGATGCGGGATACTGGAACGTGCTCGCCCGCGGGGTCGGTGCCATCGTCCTGTACGCCATCGTCGGGTTGGTGCTGATGATGATCGGGTTCTACGCCATCGACCTCACCACGCCGGGGCCGTTGCGCAGGATGGTCGACGCCGGAAAGCCGAACGCGATCGTCGTTGCCGCCGCGGGCATGGTCAGCATGGCGTTCATCGTGGTGCTGGCGATCTACGCGTCGTCGGGAAAGCTGGTCGAAGGGCTCGTCGGCTCAGCGATTTTCGGGCTCGTCGGAATTATCGCGCAGGTGGTGATGATGCGATTCGCCACGTTGGTCATCGGCATCGACATGGACGCGCTGTTCCAGAGTGACGAGTTCAATTACGAGTCGCTGATGGTCGCGGCGGCGCAGTTCGCACTGGGCATCGTCGTGGCGGTCGCGATTCTGTAGCGGCGAGATGGACGACCCACAGGACATACCGGTCGTGATCACCGCGGCCGGGTTAGGTCTGGACGGCGAACACGGACCGCTGTTCTCGGGCATCGACCTCGAGCTCGCGGCTGGGTTTCACGCCATTCGGATGCCCGGCGGCCCGGAACAGCACACGTTGCTCTTAACGCTGGCGGGCCGACTCAAACCCACCCGCGGAACGGTGACCGTACTGGGCGACACCGAACCACGTGCCATCCGCCGGCACTGCTCGATCGCGGCGTTCGCCGACATCGATGAGCTCGAGGAGATGGTCACCGTTCAGACTGTGCTGGCCGAGCAACGCCAATGGTTGGCGCCCTGGTATTCGCGGGTGCCGGACGAACCCGGTGCGGCCCAGCTGGCACAAGTCTTCGGTGACATTCCCCCGCCTGCGCCAAAGGCTTACATCGTCGAGCTTTCCGATCTGGAACTGTTCCTGCTGCGCATCACGCTCGCGCTGTTTTCGGACCGACCGATCCTGGTGGTCGGCGATCTCGAGCAAGTTCGCGACAACGACCGTCGGGCGGTCGCAGTCGAACGGCTCGGTGCGATCGCGGAGCAGCGCACCGTCGTCGTCGGGGTCACCAATCCGCTCGGAACCAACGCCCCCGATCACGACCTACACGATCACCGCATCCTGACCGAAGGGGGCTAACGATGCTGGCTGGACTGGCATTCGGTTCGGAGATCAAACGTTTCGGCCGCAGCCGGATGACGCGGGCAGCCATTGTGGTGCTGATGCTGCTCCCCCTGGTCTACGGAGCGCTCTACCTGTGGGCGTACTGGGATCCCTTCGGCCACGTGAACAAGATGCCCGTGGCGCTGGTCAATGCCGACCGTGGCGCCGTCGTCTCCGGGCAGCAGCTGAACGTCGGGTCAGAAATCGCCAAGAGCCTGACCGCCGACGGCGGCATGGACTGGCATGTCGTGAACCTCGACCAGGCGCGCAGCGGAGTCGACCACGGCCAGTACTACTTCATGCTCGAGTTGCCGCCGGACTTCAGTGAAGCGATCGCATCGCCCCTGACCGGGCAACCGCGGAAAGCCAATCTGATCGCGGTCTACAACGACGCCAACAACTACATCTCGTCCAGCATTGGCCGCACTGCCACCGACCAGGTGCTCAACGCCGTGTCCTCCCGCATCTCCGGGCAGGCGGTCAACCACGTGCTATCCGTGGTCGTCACGTCCGGCACCGGAATCAAGCAGGCCGCCGACGGGGCAAAACAGCTCGCCGACGGGGCGGCCCAGGTCGATGACGGCGCCGGCCAGCTCGCGGCCGGTCTCGATACCGCACGGTCCGGTTCGGCACAGCTTGCCACCGGCGCCAAGCAGCTGTCCGACGGGATCAACGAAGCCACCGACCCACTGCTGGCGGTGAGCAAGGCGCTGGCCCAAATCGGCGGCGACACAGCGCGATTGCAACAGGGCACCACCGCCCTGCAGCAGGCCACCGACCAGATCGGCACCATCGCCACGGCGCAGGACGCCGCCGCTAACTCGCTCTCGTCGGTCATTGATCAGCTCTCCGGTAGCCCAGATCCAGCAGCCGGCAATGCCGCGGGGGCGCTGCGGGGTATACAGGACCAGCTGCGGGGCCACCAGTTCACGCCGCAGATCCGCCAGCAGCTGACCGACGCGGAAAGCGCCGCGATCTCGATGACCCAGTCGCTGCGCGCATCCGGGAGCCCCTTGACAGCCGCCTTGGACCGAGTCGGCGGCCGAGGCTCTGACCTCACCAACAAGCTGAATCAGCTGCGCAACGGGGCTCAGCAGCTCGCCACCGGTAACGCTGAACTGGCAACCGGCATAGCCAAACTCGACGACGGCGCACAACAGCTGCACTCGGGAACCGGGCAACTGCGGGCGGGTGCGGCAGAACTGGCCGGCAAACTCGCCGAGGGCGCCAACCAGGTGCCCAACTGGACCAGCCAGCAGAAGGACGCGATCGCCAACACCATCGGCGGTCCGGTTGATCTGCAGGCCACCCACAAAAACGGCGCGCCCAACTTCGGCACCGGCATGGCGCCGTTCTTCCTCACGCTGGCTCTGTTCTTCGGCGCGCTGGTGCTGTGGATGGTGTTGCGTCCCTTGCAAAACCGCGCGATCGCCGCTGAGGTGATGTCGATCCGGGTAGTACTCGCCAGCTACCTGCCCGCGGCGTCGATCGCGATGTTCCAGGCGATCATCCTCTACTGTGTCGTGCGGTTCGCGCTCGGGATGCACGCCGTCCATCCGTTCGCGATGCTGGCGTTCATGGTGTTGGTTTCCTTGGCCTTCGTCGCCGCGACCCAGGCGATCAACGCCGTCGTCGGCCCAGCGGTGGGTCGGGTGCTGATCATGGCTCTACTCATGCTGCAGCTGGTTAGCGCCGGCGGCATGTACCCCGTAGAAACCACCTCGAAACCGTTCCAAATCTTGCATCGCTTTGACCCGATGTCATACGGGGTCAACGGACTTCGGCAGTTGATTCTGGGCGGCATCGACTACCGGCTGTGGCAGGCGATCATCACACTATTGGGCATATTGGCTGTCGCACTGGCGATCTCATCGCTATCCGCGCGGCGCAACCGACTCTGGAACCTGACCAGGCTGCTGCCGTCGATCAAGATCTGAGCGTTTTCGGCGCAATGGTGGACGCGATCAGCGAGTCGGTGTCGATGGTCCGAGGCTGGTAGGGCAGGGTCGGCAAGCGGGCGGACATGGCCGCCACGGGGTCCGGCACAGCGTGGCCCAGTCCCGACAGAAACGCCCATTCGTGTTCGTCGCTGCCGAAATACACGACCGTGTCAAAGGTTTCGTGAAACCGACGCCACGAGTACCGCAGCGAGTCGTTGCGCCACAGGGTCGGGCACCCAGCCTGAAAGGCCACCACTCGACCGGTGTCTCGGCAGGCTCTGAGGAAGCCGGCCTCGTACAACCGATTGTGCTGCACGGGTTCGGTTCGCTCGTCGGGCAGATCGACGACGACGACGTCGTACGACGTGCTCGATTCGGCTACGAAGCTCCAGCCGTCGCGGTAGTGCACCGTGATCGGGCCGAGTCCTTTTTCCGCGCTGAGCAATTCGTCTATCGCGTAACCGTACGGCAGATGCTGCGCGCACAGTCTCACCGCCTCGCGGTCGATGTCGACGTGGTCGACATGCGTGGCGCCGGCGGCGACCGCCATCTGGCTGACCACCCCCTCGCCGGACCCGATGACGAGCACGCGCTCGATCTTGCCTGCCAGCAACAACGCCGGCACCAGCAGCGCCTCGTGGTAAACGAGCTGGCTGAACTCGGTGCTCTGCCGCTCTCCGTCGCAGAACAACGCGGCCCCCTGTTCGGTGCGGCCGATCACCACATGCTGGAATTCGGTGCGCACATCGCAGATGACTTCCGACAGCCGCCAGGTGCGGGTGAGTCCGGGAGCCAGCGGCTCGACGATGTCCCGCGCGATGCTGCCCGCGAAATACGTTGGCAAGGGCGCAAATCCATTGAACGATACGGAAGCATAGCTTGCGGTGTAGGCGCCGGCGTCCGCGATCTCGACCCGGTCTCCTGCCCGCAGCGTGCCAGGAAGCGGATAGCTTTGGTAGAGCACGTCGTCGCCGTCGCAGGTCGGGCCCGCGATCACGGCATCGTCGACGGGGTCGTCGTCGCGGTCGGTCCGCAACCGGTAGCGGATGTACTCGTTCTCGGTTTCGGCGAGGCCGCCGTAGCGACCGATGTCGAGGTACACCCAGCGCCGCCCATCGGTACCGGCGCGCGCCGACACCACCTCGCAGTGGATAGCGCCTGCCGAGCCGACGATCGCCCGTCCGGGTTCCACCACGAGTTGTGGCGGGCTCGAACCGAAATGGCGGTCCAGCGCGGTCATGATGGAGTCGGTCACCAGGCCGAGCTCCGGCGCGCCGGTCGCGTATGCGATGGGGAAGCCGCCGCCGACGTTGAGGGTGGTGAGATCGCTCAGGGCGGCGAAGACCGTTTCAGCACAATGTATTCCGATCTCCCATGCGGCGGGGTCGAGCTGTTGGGAGCCGACATGGAAGCACACCCCTTCCGGCCGAAGGCCCAGCGACCGGGCATAGTCAAGCAGGTCGACGGCCTCGGTCGGAGCGCAACCGAACTTGTGGCCGAACGGGGTTACCGACGACGGAAACGCCGGTGCGATACGGCATTCCACGCTTGACCCGGGGGCATGCTCGGCGATGGTTGTCGCACCGTCGTGCGTGTCAAAGGTGAACCGACGCACCCCGATCGAGAACGCTCGAGCGATGTCCGCCGGCTTCTTGAGCGTGTTGCCGAAGGTCAGAAGGTGGCCGTCGATCGCGGCGGCGGTGCATGCGTCGATCTCACCTATCGAGGCGACGTCGAAGGCCGCGCCCTCGGCCGCCAGCAGACGCAGGATGGGTTCGGCCGGATTCGCCTTGACCGCGTAGCGGATCCGCGCATCGGGCAGTGCGGCGTGCAAGGCGTGGTAGTTCTCGCGCACCCGACCGAGATGGATGGTCAGATAAGGCGTCTCGGGCACACGTCGCAGACTAGTGGAGCTAGATGGCCGGGTGGGCCGGTGGCGAGAAGTGTTCGGCTGGGACCTCTGGTGTGCTCGCGGTTTGCGTCGAGACCGGCGTGGTGATTCCGTCGACGACCGCGGTGACGTTGCCGGTCAACCGCTCGAAGTTCAACGTTCCGTGCGCGAAGTTCTGCGTGATCTGCAGTGGCTCTTGGATCTCCGCGCTGGTCGGCAATCCGAGCACACCGCGTTCGTAGCTCAGCGAGGCCCAGGCGTCGTAGATCGCGCCCGTCACGGGTTGGGGGCCGGTGGCCGGCGACCAGTACATCGCGCCCCTGACGAACGTGGCGTAGCGGGCCCCGCCCTCGGCGTCGTCCTCGGGTGAGGTCGGTGCACCCAGGAAGCTGTTGGTGCCGCCGATCTCCTGCCAGTGCTGGTAGATCGCGCCACCTTCGAGTGCCTTGATCAGTTCCTCGGGTGGATCGTTGAAATGTGAGGCGATGTCGCGGATCTCGTACATCAACGCGTAGGCGGCGTTGCCCGGGCAGTCGGTGTTGCCGACGTCGCGGTGGGTGAAGATGGTCGGCAACGTCGCAATGGCGCCGGCCGGGAAGGTGGTGTAGTGGCTACCGGCCGATTCCAGTGCCACCGTGCCCTTGGGGTCGACGTTGTCCATGCCCAGGCGCCAGCCGAGCAGCCGGCCCACGGTACGCACCTGAAGCGGGCTCGGCGCCACATCGTCGAAGTTGCCGATCATCGCCACACCCCAGGTGTTGCGGTTGAACCCACCGGTGTGGAAGGCCTCGACGGGTTTGGTGAGACCGCCCGCGCTGCCCTCGAATGCCTGGCCGTATTTGTCGACCAACGCGTTGTACGCGATGTCGCACCAGCCCAGCGTCTTGGCGTGGTACGTGTAGATGGCCTTGACGATGCCGGCCGATTCCAGGGGTGAATAGTCATTGCTGCCCGCGGTGTGGTGAATTACCGCGGCGCGAATCCCGTTGTCGTACTTTGGCGTACCGCAGCGCAGCGACTCGTCGGCGCCCCAATCCGCCCGGCTGATGATGGCGGGTGCCTGGCCGGGCATCAGCACTCCCTCCGGGGGCGTCCAATGCGGTCGGGCCGGCGCCTGCGGCGGGGAGATGAGTATCGCGGAGATGTTCTGCCCGAAGGGCTGTTCCTTGGTGGCCGGTTTGTATCCGAGGTTCGGCGGTGACTCTGCCGGCGCCTGCGTCACCTGCGCATCGATCGGGCGGGTGACCGCGATCTGCACGGACGTGGTGGTGCCGACGAACACCGGGTCGGTGCTGCGGGGTCCCGCCGCTTCGGCCCCACCGGTTGCCCCACCGGTTTCGAAGTCGGTCTGGTACCAGGGTCCCCAGGAACCGTCGACGTGCTTCGCCCGCACGCGCGTGGCGGTGCCGGCCAGGTCGCCGGTGAGCGCGACCAACGAAAACGGTGCGCCCTGGGTAACCTCGCGAACCGTCACGCCGCCGCCGAGCCCGACCAGCGGGTGCTCGGCTAGCTGGGTGTCGCCGGCCGGAGCGGCTGGGCCGCTTTCGGGTGTCGGGTCCACGATCCACGACACAACGACGACGGCAGCCGCGAAAGCGGTGAGCAACATCGTCGGCGCACGCCTGCGGGACACCATAACGCCGATGTTACGGGTGTTTCTATTGTTATTTATGAGGCGACACGGTATATGAGTCTGGAAAAACCCCACGAACGAACGTTCGACGGCACCGCAGAGATGTGACTCTGCGGTGCCGTCAGGTAACAGGTGTTGAAGGTTTTACTGGGTTCTACATGGGCGGGGTCAGCGGGGCCGCCGGCGCCGCCGCGGCCGGAGCTGCCACACCCGGAACCGTCGCGGCAGCCGCCGCACCCGGAACCGTCGCAGCCGGAGCCGCCGCGGCACCCGCTGCGGTCGGCAGCGCTCCCGCAGCCCCTGCTGTCGCCGGAGCCGCGCCCGTCGGCAGCGCCGCGGCACCGTGCGCCGCGCCCGTCGGCAGGGCGGCGGTACCGTGCGTCGCGCCGGTCGCGGTGGCCGGAATACCCGCCGCACCCGGGAGCGCGGCACCCGGCAGGGCAGCCGCCCCCGGCAGGCCCGCCGCACCCGGGAGCGCGGCACCCGGCGCGGCAGCCGCCGCGCCGGCACCGCCGTGGACTTGCTGCATGATCGCCGGCATCACCAGGCCCTTGAGCAGGTCGATAGCCTGACCGGCACCCAAGCTGTTGGCGGCTTGCATCAAGTCGTTGATGAGCCCACCGCCACCGCCACCACCGCCGCCGCCGCCGGCAGCCGGGCTGGCACCCAGCCCGCCACCGCCAAGGCCGGAGGGGTCACCCAGGATCGGGTAGGTGCCGTCGGCGCCCGGGTCCGAGATCGGCACCTCGCTGGGAGCCGCGATCGGGCTGCCCATACCGGGTGCCACACCGGCCGGACTGGTGAGGGCGGGGTTCGGGGTGGTAGCAGCAGCCGCGCCCGGGGTCGTCGGCAACGTCGGCGTCAGCGCGGTGCTGGGCGTGGTCAGCCCAGGTGTCGCGGCCCCCGTCGTCAGGCCCGTGCCGAGCCCGGGACTTGTCAGTCCGGGGCTGGTCAGCCCGGTACCTGTCAAGCCCGAGGTGCCCAGGCCACCGGTGCCCAGGCCGCTGGTGCCGAGGCTCGGGCTACCCAGGCCCAGGCCCGGACTTGTCGCCCCGGCGCCCGTGGCGCTCGTGCCGCTCAGCGCAGGGACTGGCGGCAGGTTGATCCCAAACTGCGACAGTCCCTGGGTCAGCGCGCCCATGAGCTCGCCGGGCAGGTCGGTGACGACCGCTGCCTGTTTGAACTCGTGGTGTTGCGGCGGTTTGGGGCTTTCGGTCGATTCATAGACCAGGAAGTATGCGCACGGACTCGCGACTGCCAGGGCGGCGACCGCGCTCATGGCTGTCGAGAGCTTGCGTCGGCGTCGGTTCGGCACGGAAGTCTCCTCCAATTGGGCCCATTCGGGCTATCTCGTTTGTGGGGCCATCTCTGCACTCAAGCCTTCGGTGCAGACCTGAACCCCACGCCATTGATGGTACGAGTGGGATTGGTGTGACTAGAGTGACGATATCGAATCGTGAGGCAATCGGTACTCTGACCGCAACACACGGCACGGCAGCCCCACGTGTCCGAAATCCGACCGAACCCTGCTCGCATTCCGGCCCCGTCACGTCGCGAAATGGGGTTATTTCCCCGCGGTCGGATAACCTAAGCAACCGATGACCGCTCGTTTTGACCTTCTCGTCGTTGGGTCCGGATTCTTCGGTCTGACGGTCGCCGAGCGCGTGGCTACCCAGCTGGACAAGCGCGTGCTGATCGTGGACAGGCGCCCGCACATCGGCGGCAACGCTTACTCCGAAGCCGAGCCGCAGACCGGGATCGAGGTCCACAAGTACGGTGCCCACCTCTTCCACACCTCTAATAAACGGGTCTGGGATTACGTGCGGCAGTTCACCGAGTTCACCGACTACCGCCACCGGGTGTTCGCGATGCACAACGGGCAGGCCTACCAATTCCCGATGGGACTGGGCCTGGTGTCGCAGTTCTTCGGCAAGTACTTCACGCCCGAGGAAGCTCGACAGCTGATCGCCGAGCAAGCCGCCGAAATCGACACAGCGGAGGCGCAGAACCTCGAGGAGAAGGCGATCTCGCTGATCGGTCGCCCGCTCTACGAAGCGTTCGTCAAGGGCTACACCGCCAAGCAGTGGCAGACCGACCCCGTCGAGCTTCCGGCTGCCGTCATCAATCGCCTACCGGTGCGTTACACCTTCGACAACCGCTACTTCAGCGACACCTACGAGGGGCTGCCGGCGGACGGTTACACCGCCTGGTTGAAGGGGATGGCCGCCGACGACCGTATCGAGGTCCGGCTGAGCACCGACTGGTTCGACGTCCGCGAGCAGCTGCGCCATGACAGTCCCGACGCGCCCGTGGTGTACACCGGCCCGCTGGATCGCTATTTCGATTATGCCGAAGGCCGGCTCGGTTGGCGCACACTGGATTTCGAGCTGGAAGTGTTGCCGATCGGAGATTTCCAGGGCACGCCGGTGATGAACTACAACGATCTCGACGTCCCCTACACCCGCATCCACGAGTTCCGCCACTTCCATCTCGAGCGTGACTACCCGACCGACAAGACGGTGATCATGCGGGAATACTCGCGGTTCGCCGAAGACGACGACGAGCCCTACTATCCGATCAACACCGAGACCGACCGCGCCCTATTGGGGGCATACCGGGCGCGGGCGAAGGCCGAAACCGCTTCGTCGAAGGTGCTTTTCGGCGGCCGACTGGGCACCTACCAGTATCTGGACATGCACATGGCCATTGCCAGCGCACTGAACATGTACGACAACATCCTCGCGCCGCACCTGCGCGACGGTGTGCCACTCGATGAAGGTGCCGGGGACTGACATGACCGCCGTAAGCCTGCTGTCTCGAATTATCCTGCCGCGTCCGGGTGAGCCGCTCGACGTACGCAAGCTTTACCTGGAGGAATCGACCACCAACGCCCGGCGTGCGCATGCGACGACGCGCACCTCCCTGCAGATCGGTGCGGAGTCCGAGGTCTCCTTCGCGACGTACTTCAACGCCTTCCCGGCGAGCTACTGGCGCCGCTGGTCGATCTGCCAATCGGTCGTGTTGCGGGTCGAGCTGACCGGAACCGGTCGTGTCGACCTGTATCGGACCAAGGCCACCGGGGTTCGGATCTCTGCGGAGGGCCGCCAATTCGTCGGCACCGACGACCAGCCAACCGTCGTCGAGTTGGAGGTGCCGCTCAAGTCGTTCGAGGACGGCGGTTGGATCTGGTTCGACATCACCACCGACACCAAGGTCACATTGGTCAGCGGCGGTTGGTATGCGACCGAACCCGCGCCGGGTACGGCCAACATCGCGGTCGGTATCCCGACGTTCAACCGCCCTGCTGACTGTGTCAATGCGCTGGCCGATCTGACCGCGGATCCGTTGGTGGACAAGGTCATCGGCGCAGTCATTGTCCCGGATCAGGGCGTGCGCAAAGTGCGCGATCATCCAGACTTTCCGGCAGCGGCCGCGGGCCTGGGTTCTCGGCTCTCCATCCACGACCAGCCCAACCTGGGCGGTTCCGGTGGTTACAGCCGGGTGATGTATGAGGCGCTGAAAAACACCGACTGCCAACAGATTCTGTTCATGGACGACGATATCCGCATCGAGCCGGACTCTATTCTGCGGGTGCTGGCGATGAACCGATTCGCCAAGACGCCGATGCTGATCGGCGGTCAGATGCTCAACCTGCAAGAGCCGTCGCACCTGCACATCATGGGCGAGGTCGTCGACCAGTCGGACTTCATGTGGACCGCCGCGCCGCACGCCGAGTACGATCACGACTTCGCCGAATACCCGTTGAGCGACAACAACGAACGGAGCGCGCTGCTGCACCGACGCATCGACGTCGACTTCAACGGTTGGTGGACGTGCATGATCCCGCGCCAAGTCGCCGAGGAGATGGGACAGCCGCTGCCGCTGTTCATCAAATGGGACGACGCCGAATACGGCCTGCGGGCCGGCGAGCACGGCTACCCGACGGTCACGCTGCCCGGTGCCGCGATCTGGCACATGGCCTGGAGCGACAAAGACGACGCGATCGACTGGCAGGCCTACTTCCACCTGCGCAACCGGTTGGTGGTCGCCGCGCTGCACTGGGACGGCCCAAAAAGGCAGGTTTCCGGCCTGATCCGCAGCCATTTCAAGGCAACGCTGAAACACCTGGCCTGCCTTGAATATTCGACGGTGGCGATCCAGAACCGGGCCATTGACGACTTCCTCGCCGGACCCGAACACATCTTTTCGATTCTGGAATCGGCCCTGCCCGAAGTGCATCGGCTGCGCAAGGAATTCCCCGACGCCGTCGTCCTGCCGGCGGCCAGCGAACTGCCGGCACCGTCTCAGCAAAGCAAGGCGATGAAGCCGCCGGTCAACCCGCTGTCCATCAGCTACCGGCTGGCTCGCGGCATCCTGCACAACCTCACCCAGGCAGATCCCCAATCCCACGAGCGCCCCGAGTTCAACGTGCCGACGCAAGACGCGCGCTGGTTCCGGCTGTGCACGGTCGACGGGGTCACCGTCACCACCGCCGACGGGTGCGGCGTCGTCTACCGCCAGCGCGATCGGCGCAAGATGCTCTCGCTGCTGCTCAAGTCGCTGCGCCGGCAGCGTCTGCTGGCCAGTCGCTTCGACGAGATGCGCAGGGCGTACCGGGATGCGCTGCCCGTGCTGTCCAGCAAGCAGAAGTGGGAGACGGTGTTGCTGCAATCAGCGGACAGCAAGCCCCAACATGCCTGACGCCTCTCCTCCGGCGCCGCCGCGCGGCGAGGTGGCCGCGCTGGTTGCCGTCCAGTCGGCGCTGGCCGACCGCCCGGGTCTGCTGACCGTGGCGCGCGGGCTGTCTCACTTCGGGGAGCACAGCATCGGCTGGGTCGCGGTGTCGGCACTAGGTGCGCTCCTGGCGCCGCGCCGCCGGGAGGACTGGCTGATGGCAGGGGCCGGCGCGTTCGCCGCGCATGCCGCCGCCGTGCTGGTCAAGCGGGTGGTACGGCGCAAACGGCCGCACCATCCGGCCGTCGCGGTCAACGTCGGCACACCCAGCCAGTTGAGCTTCCCGTCGGCGCATGCCACCTCCACCACGGCCGCGGCCGTCTTGCTGGGGCGCGCCACCGGGTTGCCGCTACCCGTGTTGCTCGTCCCGCCGATGGCACTTTCGCGGATACTGCTGGGGGTGCACTATCCCAGCGACGTGGCTTTCGGTATCGGTCTTGGCGCCGCCGTCGCGGGGATCGCCGTCCAAATGCGGGAGATGTTGCGTAGATGAGTGAACACGGTCAAGTCGGTGAAGCCAAAAAAGAAGCCTTAATGATCGGGCCCCCGGCGAATTTGATCACCGGCGTGGTCAAGGCGGTCCGCCCGCGGCAATGGATGAAAAACGTGTTGGTCCTGGCCGCGCCGTTGAGCGCGGCGGGCCGTGGACACCGCTACGACTACGGCCAACTGGGGCTCCAGGTCGCGGTCGCCTTCGTGGTGTTCAGCCTCGCGGCCTCCGCGGTGTACCTGGTCAACGACGTCCGCGACGTCGAGGCCGACCGCGAACACCCCACCAAGCGGTTCCGCCCGATCGCCGCAGGGGTGGTGCCCGAATGGCTGGCCTACGCCCTGGCGGTCGTGCTTGCCGCGGCGTCGCTCGGCCTGGCCTGGTGGCTGACGCCAAATCTCACGGTGGTGATGGCGGTCTACATCGCCATGCAGTTGGGCTACTGCTTCGGCCTGAAACACCAGGCGGTGATGGACATCTGCATTGTGTCGTCGGCGTATCTGCTCCGGGCCATTGCCGGGGGCGCGGCCACCGATACCCGGCTGTCGCAGTGGTTTCTGCTGATGGCGGCGTTCGGATCGCTGTTCATGGTGGCCGGCAAGCGCTACGCCGAGCTGCAACTGGCCGAGCGCACCGGTGCGGCGATCCGCAAGGCGCTGGAAAGCTATACCAGCACCTACCTGCGGTTCGTCTGGACGTTGTCGGCCACCGCGGTGGTGATGTGCTACGGGCTGTGGGCCTTCGAGCGTGACCACGGCTCGGCGGGCTGGTTCTCGGTGTCCATGGTGCCGTTCACCATCGCGATCCTGCGCTACGCGGTGGACGTCGACGGCGGACTGGCGGGGGAGCCCGAAGAGATCGCGTTGCGCGACCGAGTGTTCCAGCTGCTGGTCTTGGCGTGGATCGGAACAGTTGGTGCCGCTGTTGCCTTCGGCTAGCCCCCGACTCGCGACGGCGTTGGCTGCCCGCCGTGCGCCGCGGGTCACCCGGCCGGTGTTCCCGTACCAGCCGGTGGTCCGGATCAGCCTGTGGCTGAGCGTGTTCGTGGTCGTCGGGCTGTTCTGTTGGGGCAGCTGGCAACGGCGCTGGATCGCCGACGACGGACTGATCGTGCTGCGGACCGTGCGGAATCTGTTGGCCGGCAACGGGCCGGTGTTCAACCAGGGCGAGCGGGTGGAGGCAAACACCTCCACAGCGTGGACGTATCTGATGTATGCCGGGAGCTGGATCGGCGGACCGCTGCGGATGGAATACGTAGCGCTAACGCTGGCGCTGATGCTGTCCTTGCTGGGCGTGGCGCTGCTGATGCTGGGGGCCGGCCGGTTGTACGCACCCAGCCTGCGGGGCCGCCGGGCGATCATGCTGCCCGCCGGGGCGCTGGTTTACATCGCGCTGCCACCCTCGCGTGACTTCGCCACGTCCGGTCTGGAGAGCGGGCTGGCGCTGGCTTATCTCGGTTTGCTCTGGTGGATGCTGGTGTGCTGGTCGCAGCCGTTACGAACCCGTTCGGACAACCGGCTCTTCCTCGCTGCGCTGGCCTTCGTGGCGGGGTTCTCCGTCTTGGTCCGGCCCGAGTTGGCCCTGATGGGCGGGCTGACCCTGATCATGATGCTGATCGCGGCCCGGACCTGGCGGAATCGCGTGCTCATCGTGGTCGCCGGGGGACTTCTGCCGGTTGGCTACGAAATCTTTCGGATGGGCTATTACGGCCTGTTGGTGCCCGGCACCGCGCTGGCCAAGGACGCCGCCGGCGACAAGTGGTCGCAAGGCATGATCTACCTGGCGAATTTCGATCAGCCCTATGCGCTGTGGCTGCCGGTACTGCTGCTGGTGCCGCTGGGCGTGTTGTTGATGGTGGTCCGCCGGCGGCCATCGTTCGTCCGCCCGATGGAATCCCCCAACTACGGCCGGCTGGCCCGGGCCGTGCAAAGCCCGCCGGCCGTGGTGGCCTTTGTTCTGGTCAGCGGGCTGCTGCAGGCGTTCTATTGGATCCGCCAAGGCGGCGACTTCATGCACGGCCGGGTGCTGCTGGCGCCACTGTTTTGTTTACTGGCTCCGGTGGCCGTCATACCGATCCCGATCCCGGACCGCACGGACCCGCGTTATACGCCGGAGACCGGCTACTGGCTGGCCGGCGCTGCCGGCCTGCTCTGGCTGGGCGTCGCGGGGTGGTCGTTGTGGGCGGCGAACTCACCGGGCATGGGCGACGACGCCACCCGCGTCACCTACTCCGGGATCGTCGACGAGCGCCGCTTCTATGCCCAGGCCACCGGGCACGCACATCCGCTGACCGCCGCCGACTACCTGGACTACCCGAGGATGGCCGCCATCCTGACCGCACTCGACAACACTCCCGACGGGGCCCTGCTGTTGCCGTCCGGCAACTACACCCAGTGGGACCTGGTGCCGATGATTCCGCCGAAACCTGGAGCAGCCCCGGCCGACCAAAAGCCCCAGCATGCGGTGTTTTTCACCAACCTCGGCATGGTGGGCATGAACGTCGGGCTGGACGTCAGGGTGATCGATCAGATCGGGCTGGCGAACCCCGTCGCCCAACACACCGAACGGCTCAAGCACGGCCGGATCGGGCACGACAAGAACCTCTTCCCGGACTGGGTCATCGCCGACGGCCCCTGGGTGAAGTGGCCACCTGGTATTCCCGGCTACCTGGACCAGGTCTGGATCGCTCAGGCGGTGGCGGCCCTGCAATGCCCCGAGACCAAGTCGGTGCTGAGCTCGGTGCGTGCTCCGCTGACCGCGCACCGGTTCTTGTCCAACGTCGTGAACTCGTTTCAATTCACCGGCTACCGGATCGATCGCGTTCCGCTCTACGAGCTCGCCAGATGCGGGCTGCCGGTGCCCGACGTACCCCCCGCTGCGCCGCGCGATTGAGCGATTCTGGGATGGGCGCCGAAAAAATCACAATGACAATCTGGTACGCACGGTCGGCAAAAGTTGCCAGCAAACTCACAATTGAGCGCTCACCAGCGCGCAACGATGCCCGGGCACATGCGAAAAGCTCGCTTTTGCGGGCCGCGTTTAGTCCGAGAACCGCGGGGAACTATTGCCACAGCGACCTGCTCGATGAGAGAGCACGAGCCGATTTGTGATTGACTACACGAGCACTGCCGCGCCCGACGTGTGCAGTCGGAAACCCATTTAAGCCCAAAACACGCGTTAATGCGTGGGATGCGGCCGAAAGGATGAGGAAGCAAGCATGAAACTTGTTGACAGGTTTCGCGGTGCCGTAGCGGCTGTGCCGCGTCGGCTCGTGGTGGGTGTCGTGGGAGCGGCTCTGCTGTCGGGTCTGATCGGCGTCGTGGGGGGCTCGGCGACCGCTGGGGCGTTCTCTCGCCCGGGTCTGCCGGTGGAATACCTGCAGGTGCCCTCCGCGGGCATGGGCCGTGACATCAAGGTCCAGTTCCAAAGCGGCGGGGCCAACTCGCCCGCGCTGTATCTGCTCGACGGTATGCGCGCGCAGGAAGACTTCAACGGCTGGGACATCAACACCCCGGCATTCGAGTGGTACTACCAGTCCGGCATCTCGGTCGCCATGCCGGTCGGTGGGCAGTCCAGCTTCTACTCCGACTGGTACAAGCCCGCCTGCGGTAAGGCCGGCTGCACCACCTACAAGTGGGAGACCTTCCTGACCAGCGAGCTGCCGCAGTACCTGGCGTCGCAGCGACAGGTGAAGCCCACGGGCAGCGCGGTAGTCGGCCTGTCGATGGCCGGTTCCTCGGCCCTGATTCTGGCGGCCTACCACCCCGACCAGTTCATCTACGCCGGCTCGCTGTCGGCGCTGCTGGACCCCTCGCAGGGTATGGGCCCGACGCTGATCGGCCTGGCCATGGGCGACGCGGGCGGCTACAAGACCGCGGACATGTGGGGACCGAAGGAGGACCCGGCGTGGCAGCGCAATGACCCGTCGTTGCAGGTGGGCAAGCTGGTCGCCAACAACACCCGCATTTGGGTGTACTGCGGCAACGGCAAGCCGTCCGACCTTGGCGGCGACAACCTGCCCGCCAAGTTCCTGGAGGGCTTTGTGCGGACCAGCAACCTGAAGTTCCAGGACGCCTATAACGCCGCCGGCGGTCACAACGCCGTGTTCAACTTCGACGCCAACGGCACGCACGACTGGCCGTACTGGGGCGCGCAGGTCAACGCCATGAAGCCTGAGCTGCAGCGTGTGTTGGGCGCAACGCCCGGCGCCGCGCCGGTCACTGGCCCCACCACCGCTCCCGGTGCCAACCCGGCCAGCAACCAGGGCCAGTAACAGCCGGGCTGAAAACAACACGACTGGCGGCGACGACCCAATCCGGGTCGTCGCCGTCAGTCGTTTGCGGCCCTTTGCAAACCCAGATGTGACGCGGTTCACTACCCGGGCTTCCGTGACCACCGTGGCCTGGATAGTGTTCAACCAGCCAGCGACGAGGGAGGTAGCCATGAGGGGCGTACAGGGTCTGTCGGCGGTTCTGCGGGCGCTCTGCGCCGCCGCATTGTCAATCGCGGTAGGCGGCGTCACGGTCACGACTGTTGTTCTGGGGGCTACCCAGGCGCGCGCCGCGGGCTACGAGACCCTGATGGTGCCCTCGGCGGCGATGGGGCGCGACATCCCGGTGGCCTTCCTGGCCGGCGGCCCGCACGCTGTGTACCTGCTCGACGCCTTCGACGCCGGCCCGGACGTCAGCAACTGGGTCACCGCGGGCAACGGGATGAACACGCTGGGCGGCAAGGGGATCTCGGTCGCGGCGCCCGCCGGTGGCGCCTACAGCATGTACACCAACTGGGAACAGGACGGCAGCAAGCAGTGGGAGACCTTCCTGTCCAGTGAGCTGCCCGATTGGCTGGCAGCCAACCGTGGCCTGGCGCCGGGCGGTCACGGCGTCGTCGGCGCCGCCCAGGGCGGGTACGCCGCGTTGGCGCTGGCGTGCTTCCATCCCGACCGGTTCGGTTTCGCCGGCTCGCTGTCGGGCTTCCTGTACCCGTCAGACACCTCGGTGAACGGCGCGATCACCGCGGGCATGCAGCAATTCGGCGGGGCGAACACCCAGGCCATGTGGGGCGCGGCACAGTTGGGCCGGTGGAAGTGGCATGACCCGTGGGTGCATGCCGATCTGCTGGCCCAGAACAACAGCCGGATCTGGGTGTGGAGCCCGAAGAGTGGGGGCGCCAGCGATCCCGCCGCCATGATCGGCCAGTCGGAAATCGCGCAGGGCACCAACCTGACGTTCTACCAGCAGTATCGCAACGTCGGCGGGCACAATGCCCACTTCGACTTCCCCGGTGGCGGCGACAACGGCTGGGGGTCTTGGAGTGGGCAGCTGGGCGCCATGTCGGGTGACATCGTCGGGGCCATCCGCTAGTCGCAGAGCCCGCTATTGAGGCGCGCGCGAGCCGGCGGGGCCCATACCTTGAGCCGGTACCGTGTAGTCGAGTGCAGCGCGGGCGGGACGGCCGCTTGGCTGCTATCTGCTAGCAGGAGAGCGCACACGTATGGCCAAGAAGGCCAAGTCGACCAAAAAGCCCACCGCCGCGCGTCGTCAACGCCACCGAGCCCTGGCATGGGTCGCGGCAGGCGCGATGGCGGTTGTCGTGGGACTTGTCATCTTCGCCGTGGTCGTCATGCTGCGCAGCCCCGAGACTGCGCCCAGCGCGGTGCCGCCCGGGGCCGTTCCCCCGACGTCTGGCTCCGGACATCCACACAAGCCCCGGCCCGCCTCCCAGGACGCGTCCTGCCCGGACGTGCTGCTGGTCGACGTTCCCGGCACCTGGGAATCGTCCCTGCAAGACAGCCCGCTGAATCCGATGCAATTCCCGAATGCGTTGCTGCACAACGCCACGGCGACGCTCGGCCAGCAGTTCGGATCCCCACGCCTGCAGACGTACACGACTCCCTACACGGCGCAGTTCCGCAATCCCCTCGCCGCCGACAATCAGATGAACTACAACGACAGCCGCGCGGAAGGCACCCGCGCGACGGTCCAAGAGCTGACCGACATGAACAGCAAGTGCCCATTGACCAGCTACGTGCTGATGGGCTTCTCGCAGGGCGCGGTGATCATCGGTGACATCGCCAGCGATATCGGCAATGGCCGCGGACCCGTCGACGATGACCTGGTGCTCGGCGTGACGCTGATCGCCGACGGCCGTCGTGAGGACGGCGTGGGCAAGGAGATCGGCCCCGACCCGCCGGGTGAGGGTGCCGAGATCACCCTGCACGAGGTGCCGATCCTGTCCGGGATGGGCTTGACCATGACCGGGCCGCGGCCGGGTGGCTTCGGCGCGCTGGAGGGCAAGACCAACGAGATCTGCGCCCCGGGCGACCTGATCTGCGCCGCACCGGCCGAGGCGTTCAACGTCGCCAACCTGTCCAACACGCTGAGCACGCTGGCCGGTAACGGGGGCCAGCCGATCCATGCGATGTACGCCACTACCCAGTTCTGGAATCTCGACGGGGCGCCCGCGTCCGATTGGACGCTGAACTGGGCGCACGGGCTCATCGATGGCGCGCCGCATCCCAAACACGGATGACGCCGCCCGATGGCGGCAGGACACAGCTTCCCGTGCGCCGATCGTGACCACATCGGCGGTACCTTGTGATTTGGTCTGCCGTGCGCCGCGCCTTAACATTAAGAGAAAAGTAAGAGTGATCAGAGTAGTGTGTGTTGACCCGTGCGGGTCGCGGCTCAGCGCGCGGGGCAGGTAATCGCCGGCGGCCGAGCCAACCGAAGACAATCGTCGGCCAAGCCGGCCACATCGTTCGAGTAGTACCGAGTCGTTTGCAAGTCGTGTTGTAACAGGAGAGGGCGGAATGGCCTACCACAACCCGTTCATCGTCAATGGAAAGATCCGGTTCCCGGAAAACACCAACCTGGTCAAACACGTCGAAAAGTGGGCGAAGGTCCGTGGGGACAAGCTGGCCTACCGCTTCCTGGACTTCTCCACCGAACGGGACGGCATCGAACGCGACATTCTGTGGTCCGAGTTCAGCGCCCGCAACCGCGCCGTCGGGGCGCGCCTGCAGCAGGTGACCCAACCTGGAGATCGCATCGCCATCCTGTGCCCGCAGAACCTGGACTACCTCGTTTCCTTCTTCGGGGCGCTGTACTCCGGCCGGACCGCGGTGCCGCTGTTCGACCCCGCCGAGCCGGGTCACGTGGGCCGGTTGCACGCCGTGCTCGACGACTGCGCCCCGTCGACGATCCTGACTACCACCGAGTCCGCGGAAGGTGTACGCAAGTTCATCCGCGCCCGCTCTGCCAAGCAGCGGCCCCGCGTGATCGCTGTCGATGCGGTGCCGACCGAGGTCGCCGCCACCTGGCAAGTGCCGGATGCCGGCCAGGACAGCACCGCCTACCTGCAGTACACCTCCGGCTCGACCCGCGCCCCGACCGGCGTGCAGATCAGTCATCTGAACCTGCCCACCAACGTGCTGCAGGTGCTCAACGCGCTCGAGGGCACCGAAGGCGACCGCGGCTGCATGTGGCTGCCGTTCTTCCACGACATGGGCCTGATCACCTGCCTGCTGTCGTCGGTGCTCGGGCAGAGCTTCACCTTCATGACACCCGCCGCATTCGTGCGCCGGCCCGGGCGGTGGATCCGCGAGCTCGCGCGCAAGCCCGGCGAGACGGGCGGCGTCTTCTCAGCCGCGCCGAACTTCGCGTTCGAACACGCCGCGCTGCGTGGCCTGCCCCGTGACGACGAGCCGCCCCTGGATCTGAGCAACGTCAAGGGCATTCTCAACGGGAGCGAACCGGTGAGCCCGGCGTCCATGCGCAAGTTCTACGAAGCGTTTGCGCCGTATGGCTTGCCAGAGACGGCGATCAAGCCGTCCTACGGGCTGGCCGAGGCGACGCTGTTCGTCTCCACCACTCCGAAGGACGAGAAGCCGACCATCATCCACGTGGACCGCGACCAGCTCAACAAGGGGCACTTCGTCGAGGTCGCCGCCGACGCGCCGACCGCCGTCGCTCAGGTCTCCGCCGGCAAGGTCGGCGTCGACGAATGGGCGGTCATCGTCGACATAGAAGCGGCCAGCGAGCTGCCGGACGGGCAAATCGGCGAGATCTGGCTGCACGGCAACAACCTGGGCCTCGGGTACTGGGGCAAGGAAGAAGAGACCACCGAGGTCTTCCGCAACATCCTCAAGTCGCGGATCGGCGAATCGCACGCCGACGGCGCCCCCGACGACGGCCTGTGGGTGCGCACCGGCGACTACGGCACCTATCACAAGGGGCACCTCTATATAGCGGGCCGGATCAAGGACCTCGTCATCGTCGACGGCCGCAACCACTATCCGCAGGACCTGGAGTACACGGCGCAGGAATCCACCAAGGCGCTACGGGTCGGCTACGTAGCCGCCTTCTCGGTGCCGGCCAATCAGCTGCCCCAGAACGTGTTCGACGACTCGCACGCCGGGCTGAAACTCGATCCCGAGGACACCTCAGAGCAGCTGGTCATCGTCGGCGAGCGGGCCGCCGGTGCGCACAAGATGGACTACCAGCCCATCGCTGACGACATCCGGGCGGCCATCGCCGTCGGGCACGGTGTGACTGTGCGCGACGTGCTGCTGGTTCAGGCCGGCAGTATTCCCCGTACCTCCAGCGGCAAGATCGGCCGCCGCGCCTGCCGTGCCGCCTACCTGGACGGCAGCCTGCGCAGCGGCATCGCTTCACCGACGGTGTTCGCCACCGAATAGGACTCGATAAACATGACAGATTCAGCAGACATAGAGGAGCCCCAGGGCAACCCCGACCAGACCGGCATAACGGTCCCCGAGATGCGCCAGTGGCTGCGCAACTGGGTGGGCAAGGCCGTCGGGAAGTCACCCGACGACATCGACGAGTCGGTTCCGATGGTGGAGCTGGGCCTGGCGTCGCGGGACGCCGTGGCCATGGCCGCCGACATCGAAGACCTGACCGGCGTCACGCTGTCGGTCGCGGTGGCCTTCCAACACCCGACCATCGAATCGCTGGCGACCCGGATCGTCGAGGGCGAACCCGAACGCGACGACGACGATTCAGACGCTTTGGATTGGACGCGCACCGGCCCCGCCGAGCGCGTCGACATCGCGGTCGTGGGCCTGTCCACCCGGCTGCCCGGCGACATGAACAGCCCCGACGAAACCTGGCAGGCGCTGCTCGAAGGCCGCGATGCCATCACCGACCTGCCTGAGGGCCGCTGGTCGGAGTTCCTCGAAGAGCCCCGGCTGGCCGAACGGATCAATCAGGCGCGCACCCGGGGCGGCTACCTGAAGGACATCAAGGGTTTCGACTCCGAGTTCTTCGCGGTGGCCAAGACCGAGGCCGACAACATCGACCCGCAGCAGCGGATGGCGCTCGAGCTGACCTGGGAGGCGCTCGAACACGCTCGCATCCCGGCGTCGAGCCTGCGCGGTGCGGCCGTCGGCGTGTACGTCGGCGTCTCGAGCAACGACTACGGCTTCATGGCGATATCCGACCCGACCGTCGCGCACCCGTACGCCATCACCGGCAACGCCACCTCGATCATCGCCAACCGGGTGTCCTACTTCTATGACTTCCGCGGCCCGTCGCTCGCGGTCGACACCGCGTGCTCAAGCTCGCTGGTGGCGGCCCACCAGGCCGTGCAGGCGCTGCGCAACGGCGAATGCGACGTGGCGGTCGCGGGCGGCGTCAACGCGCTCATCACCCCCGCGGTCACGCTCGGTTTCGACGAGATCGGTGCGGTGCTCGCCCCGGACGGCCGAATCAAGTCGTTCTCCTCCGACGCCGACGGCTACACCCGCTCCGAGGGCGGCGGCATGCTGGTGCTCAAGCGGGTCGACGACGCCCGCCGCGACGGCGATCAGATCCTGGCCGTCATCGCCGGCAGTGCGATCAACCACGACGGCCGGTCCAACGGCCTGATCGCGCCCAACCAGGACGCGCAGGCCGAGGTGCTACGCCGCGCGTACAAAGACGCGGGCATCGATCCGCGCACCGTCGACTACATCGAGGCGCACGGCACCGGCACCGTCCTCGGCGACCCGATCGAGGCCGAGGCGCTGGGCCGCGTCGTCGGCCGCGGGCGTCCCGCGGACCGGCCTGCCCTGCTGGGTGCGGTGAAAACCAATGTGGGGCACATGGAATCGGCCGCAGGTGTGGCCGCCATGGCCAAGGTGGTGCTCTCGCTGCAGCACAACAAGCTGCCGCCGTCCATCAACTTCGCTGGACCCAGCCCGTACATCGACTTCGACGCAATGCGCCTGAAGGTCATCGACACCGCGACCGACTGGCCCCGCTACGGCGGCTACGCGCTGGCCGGCGTGTCCAGCTTCGGCTTCGGCGGCGCCAACGCGCACATGGTCGTGCGCGAGGTCCTGCCGCGCGACGTGATCGAACGGGATGCGGAGCCCGAGCTCAAGGTGCCCGTAGCGGCCCCGTCTGACACCCCCTCCTTCGAGGGCCACGCGCTGCGTTTCGACGAGTACGGCGAGATCATCGGTGACGGGGCCGCACAATCCGGGGGGGCGGCCGAGGAGCCGGAGTACGAGCTGCCGGGCGTCACCGACGAGGCGCTGCGGCTTAAGGAAGTTGCGCTGGAAGAGCTTGCGGCGGAAGAACTCTCGGATCCTCTGGTCCCGCTCGTCGTGTCGGCGTTCCTGACGTCACGCAAGAAGACGGCCGCTGCGGAGCTGGCGGACTGGATGGAAAGCCCAGAAGGCCAGGCGTCGTCGCTGGAGTCGATCGGCCGGTCGCTGTCGAGGCGCAACCACGGCCGTTCGCGCGCGGTGGTGCTGGCGCACAACCACGAGGAGGCCGTCAAGGGTCTGCGTGCGGTTGCCGAGGGCAAACAGCGGCCCAACGTGTTCAGCGTCGACGGGCCCGTCACCAACGGCCCGGTGTGGGTGCTGGCCGGATTCGGCGCGCAACACCGCAAGATGGGCAAGAGCCTCTACCTGCGCAACCCGGTGTTCGCCGAGTGGATCGAAAAGGTGGACGCGCTGGTCCAGGACGAGCTGGGCTATTCGGTGCTCGAGCTGGTCCTCGACGACTCGCAGGACTACGGCATCGAGACCACCCAGGTCACCATCTTCGCGATCCAGATCGCGCTGGGTGAGCTGCTCAAGCATCACGGCGCCAAGCCCGCCGCGGTCGTCGGCCAGTCGCTGGGCGAGGCAGCGTCGGCGTACTTCGCCGGCGGCCTGTCGCTGCACGACGCCACCCGGACGATCTGCTCGCGCTCGCACCTGATGGGCGAGGGCGAGGCGATGCTCTTCGGTGAGTACATCCGGCTGATGGCGCTGGTGGAGTACTCCGCCGACGAGATCAAGACGGTGTTCTCCGACTACCCCGACCTGGAGGTGTGCGTCTACGCCGCGCCGACCCAGACCGTCATCGGCGGGCCGCCCGAACAGGTCGATGCGATCATTGCCCGCTGTGAGGCCGAGGGAAAGTTCGCCCGCAAGTTCCAGACCAAGGGCGCCAGCCACACCCAGCAGATGGACCCGCTGCTCGGCGAGCTCACGGCGGAGCTGCAGGGCATCAAACCGATGCGCCCGACCGCGGGGATCTACTCGACGGTGCACGAGGGCAGCTACGTCAAGCCCGGCAGCGACCCGATCCACGACGTCGAGTACTGGAAGAAGGGCCTGCGGCACAGCGTCTACTTCACCCACGGCATCCGCAACGCCGTCGACAGCGGCCACACCACCTTCGTGGAGCTGGCCCCCAACCCGGTGGCGCTGATGCAGGTGGGCCTGACGACGGCGGACGCCGGGCTGCACGACGCCCAGCTGATCCCGACGCTGGCCCGCAAGCAGGACGAGGTCGAGTCGATCATCTCGACGCTGGCGCAGCTCTACGTGTATGGCCACCACCTGGACCCCCGAACGCTGTTCCGCCCCGTCGAGCGGCCCGCCGGACCGGAAGACTTTGCGAACATCCCGCCGACCCGGTTCAAGCGCAAAGAGCACTGGCTGAATGTGAACTTCCTCGGCGACGCCTCGATCCTGCCGCCGGGTTCGCACGTCGCGCTGCCGGACGGCCGCCACGTCTGGGAGTACGCTCCCCGCACCACGACGGATCTGGCCGACCTGGTGAAGCTCGCAGCGAGCCAGGTCATTCCAGATGCGCAACTGAGCGCCTCCGAGCAGCGGGCGGTGCCCGCGTACGGTGCCCGACTGGTCACGAGCCTGACTCGCCACCCCGGCGGCGCGTCGGTCCAGGTGCACGCGCGCGTCGACGAGTCCTTCACGCTGGTATATGACGCGCTGGTCAGCCGCGGCGGCGTTGCTTCGGTGCTGCCGACGGCGGTCGGTGCGGGCACGGCCATTACTGGCGAGGCCACCGTCGTGGCGCCCGCCGCGCCCGTAGGCGGCGATCCCAGGACGGCCGCGATCACTGCGGGCGAGGATCCCAGCGCCGAGACGCTCGACGACAGCCTGACCACCCGTTATATGCCGGCTGGCTTCACCAAGTGGTCAGCGGAATCCGGCGAGACCATCGCCGAGCGGCTGGGCACCATCGTCGCGGCGGCAATGGGCTACGAGCCCGAGGACCTGCCGTGGGAGGTGCCGCTGATCGAGCTGGGTCTGGACTCGCTGATGGCGGTGCGAATCAAGAACCGCGTCGAGTACGACTTCGACCTGCCGCCCATTCAGTTGACGGCAGTGCGTGACGCGAACCTCTACGCCGTCGAGAAGCTGATCGAGTACGCGATCGAGCACCGCGACGAGGTCGAGCAGCTGCACGAGCACCAGAAGACCCAGACCGCCGAGGACATCGCTCGTGCGCAGGCCGAATTACTCAGTGGTGCAACGCCTTCCAGCGTGACAGCGCCGGCGCCGGACCCCCAGGCGGAGCCGGAACCGGAACCGGAAACCCCGGAAACGCCCCCGCCGCCTGCCTCCGATACGCCGATTCCACCGCCGCCGACGGATCCCTCCGGCCCGTCCGGCCCCGCCGTTAATGGCGGCCAGCCGAATCTGAAGGGAGCGGCCGAAGCGCTCAACCAGGAGGCGGTCGCCAAGGCGCTCAACTCCGACATTCCGCCGCGTGACGCCGCCGAGCGGGTCGCCTTCGCCACGTGGGCCATCATCACCGGCAAGTCCCCGGGCGGCATCTTCAACCCGCTGCCCACGCTGGACGGTGGCGCCGCCGAGAAGATGGCGCAGCGGCTCTCCGAGCGCGCCGAGGGACCAATCACCGCCGAGGACGTGCTGACGTCGGAGAACATCGAGGCGCTCGCCGAGAAGGTGCGGGTCTATCTGGAGGCCGGGCAGATCGACGGCTTCGTGCGCACGCTGCGGGCGCGACCGGAAGGCAGTTCGAAACCGCCGGTGTTCGTGTTCCATCCGGCCGGCGGCTCGACGGTGGTGTACGAGCCGCTGCTCAACCGGTTGCCCGCGGACACCCCGATGTACGGATTCGAGCGGGTCGAAGGGTCGATCGAAGAACGTGCGGCGCAATACGTTCCGAAGCTGATCGAGATGCAGGGCGACGGGCCCTACATTCTGGCGGGCTGGTCGCTGGGCGGTGTGCTGGCCTACGCGTGCGCGATCGGGCTCAGGCAGCTGGGCAAGGACGTCGAGTGGGTGGGGCTGATCGACGCGGTGCGCGCCAGCGAGGAGGTCCCGCAGACCAAGGACGAGGTCCGCAAGCGCTGGGACCGCTACGCCCGGTTCGCCGAGAGGACGTTCAACGTCACCATCCCGGCGATTCCCTACGAGCAGCTCGAGGAGCTGGACGATGAGGGCCAGATCCGGTTCGTGATGGACGCCGTGAGCCAGAGCGGGGTGCAGATCCCGGCCGGGATCATCGAGCACCAGCGCACGTCGTACCTGGACAACCGGGCCATCGACACCGCCCAGATCCAGCCATACGACGGGCACGTCACGCTCTACATGGCCGATCGCTACCATGACGACGCGATCATGTTCGAACCGCGGTACGCCGTTCGTAAGCCGGACGGCGGCTGGGGTGAGTATGTTGCCGACCTCGAGGTCGTGCCGATCGGTGGCGAGCACATTCAGGCCATCGACGAGCCGATCATCGCCAAGGTGGGCGAACACATGAGCCGCGCACTGGACCAGATCGAGCACACGATCGAGGCTGAACAGAGGGCCCGCAATTGAGCACTAAGACCACCGCCGAGCTGCTGGCTGAACTGCGCCAAAAGCTGGAGTTAGCCAAAGAGCCCGGCGGTGAGGCGGCCGTCGCCAAGCGCGAGAAGAAGGGCATCCCGAGTGCCCGCGCCCGCGTCCACGCGCTGGTCGATCCCGGCACCTTTCTGGAGACCGGTGCGCTGGCCCGTACCCCAGGCGATCCCAACGCGTTGTACGGCGACGGAGTCGTCACCGGGCACGCCATGATCGACGGCCGGCCGGTCGGGGTTTTCTCCCACGACCAGACCGTGTTTCAGGGCACGGTCGGCGAGATGTTCGGCCGCAAGGTGGCGCGGCTGATGGAGTGGTGCGCGATGGTCGGTTGCCCGATCATCGGCATCCAGGACTCGGGCGGCGCCCGGATCCAGGACGCGGTCACCTCGCTGGCGTGGTACGCCGAGCTGGGCCGCCGCCACGAGTTGTTATCTGGGATCGTGCCGCAGATCTCCCTCATCTTCGGCAAATGCGCTGGGGGAGCGGTCTATTCGCCGATCCAGGATGATCTTCTCGTTGCGGTGCGCGACCAAGGCTATTTCTTTGTCACCGGCCCTGACGTGATCCAGGAAGTCACCGGCGAAGAGGTCACCCTCGACGAGCTCGGTGGCGCCGACGCCCAGGCCCGCTACGGCAACATTCATCAGGTCGTCGACTCCGAGGCCGAGGCGTTCCAGTACGTCCGTGACTTCCTATCGTTCCTGCCGTCCAACGTCTTTGACAGTCCGCCGATCGTCAATCCCGGGCTGGAGCCGGAGATCACGCCGACCGACCTGGAACTGGACTCGATCGTGCCGGACTCGGACAACATGGCCTACGACATGCACGAGATCCTGCTGCGGATCTTCGACGACGGCGACTTCCTCGATGTCGCGGCCCAGGGCGGTCAGGCGATCATCACCGGTTTCGCGCGGGTCGACGGCCATCCGGTCGGTGTGATCGCCAACCAGCCCATGCACCTGTCCGGGTCGATCGACAACGAGGCCTCCGACAAGGCAACCCGTTTCATCCGGTTCTGCGACATGTTCGAAATCCCTCTGGTTTTCGTCGTCGACACACCCGGGTTCTTGCCGGGTGCCGAGCAGGAGAAGAACGGCATCATCAAGCGCGGCGGCCGGTTCCTGTCCGCAGTGGTGGAAGCCGACGTGCCCAAGGTGACGATCACGATTCGGAAGTCCTACGGTGGCGCGTACGCGGTGATGGGCTCGCGGCAGCTGACGGCCGACTTCAACTTTGCGTGGCCGACCGCGCGCATCGCGGTGATCGGCGCCGAGGGTGCCGCGCAGCTGCTGATGAAGCGGTTCCCTGATCCGACCACGCCCGAGGCGCAGGCCATCAAGAAGGACTTCATCGAGGGCTACAACCTGAACATGGCCATTCCGTGGACCGCCGCCGAGCGTGGCTTCATCGACGCGGTCGTCGACCCGCACCAAACCCGGCTGCTGCTGCGCAAGTCGCTGCATCTGCTGCGCGACAAGCAGCTGTGGTGGCGGGTGGGCCGCAAGCATTCGTTGCTGCCGATTTAGTCAGTACCTCGAACCCTGGAAAGGGCTTGTCCTGGTATTGGCAGTCCTACGAAAGGCGGACGACTTCCTCAGCCTTCGGGCAACCCTGAGACTCGAAGGATGACTTCGATCTCATCTGGCACCGTGCTGATCACCGGGCCGACCGGCGGACTGGGCAAGGCCGCGACGCTGGCCATCGCCCATCGCCGCGCACCCGAACGTCCTGATCTCCTCCTGGTCGGCCGCGCCGGCCGGGCGCTCACTGACGTGGCCGACGCCGCCCGTGCGGCAGGCGCGACCGTTCACGAGATCGGCTGCGACCTTGCCCGGCTGGCCGAGGTCCGAGAGGCCGGGCAGCGGGTCAAACATCTACTGGACGCCGGCGCGGCACGCCCACTGCGGGGATTGGTGGCCAACGCCGGCCTCTCGAGCACCGACACCCGCACCGCCTCCGCCGACGGGTACGAGCTGACCTTCGCCGTGAACTACCTGGCGCACGCGCAGCTCATCGGCGACCTGCTCGGCTCGTTCGTCACGCCCGCACGCATTGTGCTGCTCGGTTCGAACACGTACTACCAGAACATGTTTCGCCGGATACTGGGAATTCCGCCGGCGCAATGGGCCGATCCGCTCGAGCTTGCCCGGCCCGCCGCGCCCGGCGTCCCGGCGACATCCAAGCAAGCCTGGCTCGCCTACTCGAATTCCAAACTCGCGCTGGTCTATTACGCGCACGAATTGCAACGCCGAGCACCCGCCGGCATCAATGTGGCGGTATACGAGCCGGGGTTCATGCCAGGCACCGGCCTGGGGAGGGGCCAGAGCCCGGGCATTCAACGGGTGGGGCGCGCGATGGCCCGGATTCCCGGGGTGTCGTCGCCGGCCAAGTCCGGACCGGCGCTGGCCTCGATCGCCCTGGACGACCGCTGGGCGCATCTGCGAGCCGGGGCGTTCGTCGTCAAAACCCAAGAGCGCGAGGTGAAACCGTTCGCCAGCGACCCGTGTCGTGAAGCACGACTGTGGGAGGCCACCGCCGAACTGCTGACGGCCTAGTTAGCACCGCGAGCAGACGCAAAAGCACGTAATTCTTCGGCGTGTCGCGTGCTTTTATGTCTGCTCGCCACTGATCAGCGCACCCCCGACGAGTTCGTCGAACCGCTCCACCGCCTCGTCGGAGTCGGCATCGATGCCGCGCAGTGGTCCACGATCGGCGAGATGCCGCAACGCGTACAACCGGGCGACGAGCGCTTTGCGCTCGGAGCCGCCGGTCTCCCGCTCCCAGGCGGCCTGCTCGGTGAGCAACGCGGCGGCATAGACATCGCCCATGAATTGGGCCAGCGGGAACAGCCGTGCCTCGGCCACGTCCCTATTCAAGCGGTCCAATTTCATCCACGCGGTGATCGCGGCGTCGAGGTCCTCGATGCGGCCGGCCACCAGGCGGGTGGTCTCGTCATCATCGGAAACCGATACGGCATCGCGCATGCGGGTCAACAGGGTCTCGTGCGCGCGCGTCTGTTCGATGCCGCGCCGCACGTCGAGGCACAGGATGTTGTCGGGGCCCTCCCAGATGGTGTTCACCTGCGCGTCGCGCAAAATCCTTGCCACCGGCCATGTTTCGACGTAGCCGTTGCCACCGTGGATCTCGATGGCGTCGGATGCCGCGGTAATCCCCAGCCGGCATACCTTGAGCTTGGTGACCGGCACCGCGATGCGCTGGCGCATGCCGCTCGGCTGGCGGTGGTTGGTTGCCCCGGTGCCGTCGAACACCAGCGCAAGCGCGGCTTCGACGTCGACGATCATCTCCGCCAGCTTGCGCCGCATCAGCGGCTTGTCGATCAAAGCCCCGCCGAACGCCTGGCGCTGGCGGGCGTAGCACAGCGCCTCGACCAGGGCGCGGCGCGCATTGGCCAGCCCGAACAATGCGATACCCAGCCGCGCTGCGTTGGTCAGCTCCATCATCCGGCCCAGACCCTTTGCCGTCGGACGGGCCCGCGTCCCCGGACGCTTCCCCGGACAGCAGAAACGCTTCGGCGTCGACGAACTCGACCTCGCCGGAGGCCACCGAGCGGGTGCCGAGTTTGTCCTTCAGCCGCCGGACCCGCACCCCGTTGCGCGAACCGTCACGGCGGGTCCGCAGCACCAGGAAGTTCGCGACGCCGCGGGAGGAGTCCGGAGCGCCCTCGGGTTTGGCCAGCACGACGAACGCCTCGCCGGCACAGTTGGACGCGAACCATTTGAATCCATTGAGCAGCCACGCATCTCCGGCGCGGGTCGCCGTCGTCTCGAGCGCGCCCAGATCGGAGCCACCGGTGCGTTCGGTCAGCAGCTGCGCCGTCTCGCCCGCCCATTCGCCGGACTCGAACTTGCCCAGGACATGTTCTTTGACGTCGGCGGGCGCGTAGGCGGCGACCAGCGACTGCACCATGCCGCCGCCGGTGCCGAGCGCGCAGCCCATCCCGATGTCGGCCTGGTTCAGCAGATAGTTAGAGGCGAACATCGCCAGTGACGAGCTCACCTTGGCGGCCCGCGCCCGGGTGCGCAGGGATTGCTGCGCATCCAGCACCGCGCGCTTTGACTCGGTGAACGACGCCGGCATAACGACCCGGCTGACGTCATGGCCCCACCGGTCGTAGCGCTCCAGGCGCGGCGGGTTGCGGTCGGTTTCGTCGGCCCAGTGCGCCACCGGACCGCCCATCAGCGCACCAATCCGGCTCAGTTCGGGCTCGACAACAGCCAACTCGTCGGGACCGTAGTAGTACGCCATCGTGGACTGCAGCGTCGGATCGGTGAGATACCAATTCAGGCCGACGGCCCCACGGTAATTGTCGGTGTGGTAGCGCTGGGACTTTTCCGGAGTCGAAAAAGGCAGCCGGTCGACGGCCTCGGAGTCGTACTCACTCATGTCGCGACCGTATTACAGTCGCGGCGCCGACACGCCTATACGGGCGCCACGAATTCGGACGTGTAGAACTCGGCGGGGTCCTGAGAGTGAGCGCTGGGGCGCTCGATGATCACCCAAACACCCGTCGTACCGGACCGGAGGCTGTCTTGCACCGTCGCCGTTCCCACGCCGGCCGCGTCCGTGTCGAGGCCGCTGAAGGCCGTGCCCGGATCCCCGGGGCCGCACGTAGCCGACGACGGTCGCGGCTCCTCGATCAGGCCGACGTTGTAATGGGCGCCGGGCTCGTTGGGGGCGTCGAGATGCACCTGGGCGACTGCGCTTGACCCTGTGTGGACGATCTCAGCCCAGCCGGTGCCCAAGATGGGACTCGGGACCGCGGGGGCGGTGCGCGTCAGGCTGAAATCGCAATTTTTCAGATCGGAGTCCAGGACAACTCTGGTCACGCTATTAGCGCCGGGATTGGCATCAGCGGTGCCGGCTCCCAAAGCGATTGTCGGAAAGGTCAATAATGTGACTGCTGCAGCGGACGTTCCGCAGACTGTTCGCGCGCTCATTTCCCCACCATCTGTTCCCCAACCCTATTCTGGCTGTCCCCACTAGCCGTTCCGAGAACGGGAATTGACGAAATCCACGGAATTAAAACCTCAGGAACCCGGGGACACCTTTTTTGGACCGAGTCAATTAAAGCGCGGCCCAGACTTTTCGAGGTAACCGGCGAGCGCATTCCCCACCGCCGTCTCACCAAAGGCGTTGGGATGCAAGCGAACAGCGGAGCCGGTGGGCACAAATCCTTCGATATACCGATCGCTGGGGGCGGCACATATGTCGTGGCCTTGCGAAAGTGGACGGGTGTCAAAATAGTCGACCGTCTTCTTGGTGGCGAGTTGCTGCTGAACGTCATCGAGTTCATTTAGTTTGGATTGCAAATAATCGGCGTCGCGCGGCAGCACCGGCTGCGCCGGGAAGCATCCGCCGGGGCGCACAAAGGTGCCGTACCCCACGACGACGATCCGCGCGTGCGGCGCCGTGTCTCGCAGTCGGTCGATGAGCGCCTCCCACGCCGGCAACTCCGCCGTGATCGCCTCCGAAATCCGATCGACATTGCCCATCACGAACTCGTTAAGGCATGGCAGGGGATCGGCCGAGGTGACCTGGCAGCCTTCCGCGTCGGACTGCAGACCCACGTCGTTGGCGCCGATCGTCATGGTGATCAAGTCGGTGGTTGCGCCGACCCCGTCAATCTGCCGGTCGACCGGACCGTCGGTGGTCTGTTGAGGGTGCCCGGTGATGTTCTCGGTCTTGGCGCCGCTGCAGGTGGCGTTGGTGAAGCTGGTCGTCTTGAGCTGTCGCGCCAGGATCCCCGGGTAGCCATTGGACGACTTGCGGCAGCCTGCGGGCGGTGCCGCGTCCGGTACCCCCGGCGCAGCGGCGTAGGAGTCGCCGACGGCGACGTAGTTGAACGGCGTGGCCGGCGGGGGACTCGCCGGGCTCGATCTGGGTGGTCCGGCGCACGCAACGGCGACCACACCGACCAGCCCTGCGATCACCAGGCGCCCCGAACACATGCGGACTAGTGTTTCATCCCGCCCCGATGCGAAGTCTGATTGGATTACCGCTGCGACATTCCGGGAGAGGTGCGGTCCTCAAAGGAGATTGGTGTCCAACCATTTCACCGGGCTAAGCCTCTGCCCGACCCTGCAAGACCAGCGACTCGATCTCTGCGATCTGTACGCATTCCAACCGAGGCCGCTGGCTCGAAATGTTCGTCCACCTGATGGGCCACACCGGCAACTACACCCGCGAAGAAGCCGTCGCCGCGATCGACCAACACGGCATCCTGCCGGACATGTTGAACTTCGATCCGTCCCAGCCCGCGCAATATCCGAACGGCCGGGTGTTCACCGACGACGCGATGCACTACCGGCTGGACTTCCTCACCAAAGGGGCACTGGTGAGCGGTGTTTTTTGGGCGTGCTCGGTGACTTATTTGGTGTCGGTGACGACGACGATCTGACGGATGAAGGTGTTTTCCACGGCGGAGTGAAGGAGAAAATCGGCGACGTTTGCGCGGGATGCTGAGGGGAGGATCGGCAGTTTTGTGACATTCTCGAGCACGGTAGCGGTGTATCGGGTGCTGTCCCGGTTGTTCAACGCCCCAGGGTATTCGAGGGTCCATTTCAGATCGCTCGCAGTCAAGAGAGCTTCCGACGCGGCTTTGTCGGCGTATTTTTTGCGCAGCGCTGTGCGGAAGATCAGGCCAGCCAGAAATGATGCCTTGGCAAGAGAGTCGCCGACTCCGAACGCGGAGACGACGACGAAGCGATCGACCCCTGACGTTTTCGCAGAAGCGATGACGGCACGGATGGTGTCTGTGATCAACGTGGGGGTTTCGCGGACGCTTTTCACTCCGAGCGTGCTGATCACCGCGTCGTGGCCCTGGGCTGCCTTCGCGATCACGGCGGCGTCGGTGACGTCGCCCCTGACGATTTGAGCGCGAGAGTCAACGTTGGCGTCGGACCGCCGAACGAGGGCGGTGACCTGGTGTCCCTGGTCGAGTGCCTTTTTGACGAAGGGGACGCCGGTGCGGCCGGTTGCTCCAAGGACAAGAAACTTCATAATATTTCACTTTCTGTTGAGGGATCAATGGGCGTGCTGGTGAATGCGGGTTTTGGGCCTGCATCGTGGCAACCACCCGTCCATCGCCGGAGAATCGTAAGAACCACTGACGACATTAGTCAATGACACTGACTAATGTCAAGGCGGAGTCCAAGCCTGCTGGCGCCCGCAGCCCCTGGCGGCTTGGGCGAACGGGAAACGGGGCGGAAGGCTCAGCGCGGCCGGGTTTACCGCTCGTAGGGGTCGGTGATCTCACGGAGTTGATCCAAGATCTGCTGCAGCAACGTGAAGTTGCGGGTGCCCAGGTAGGCCGCCCACTCCTCCAGGATCTCGGTGGATGTCGCCATCGCCACCTCGGCCGCCCGCCGGCCACGTTCCTCGATCACGATCAACCGGGCGCGCCCATCCGTCGGGTCGGGGACCCGGCGGACATAACCAAAGCGTTCCAGTTGATCGACTAGCACCCCGGCGCTCTGCTTGCTCACTTGCGCCTGATCAGCGAGGTCTGTGAGACGCGAACCATCCGGGGCGATGCGTTGAAACACTCGGACCTGGGCCAGGGTCCAGTCGTCGAACCCGGCATCTTGGATGGCCCGGAAGATTCGGTCTTCCATGTACCGATACGGGATGAACAACGCCACCCCTAGATCAACCGGCTGCGCGTCGTCCATACCGTTCTCGGCTCCATCGCCCAACTGCTCCCATGATGTACATAACCTACGTCAACACTGCCGAGTCAGATCGCCGCAGACCCGACCGCGACGGCGCGTGCGCAGCGCTGCGCAAGCGCCATCTGGCCATCAGCGAATTCGTACTTCTTGCTGCTGTCAACGGTACTGCTGTATGACTACGGTAGTAAAGATATTTTACTAGTGTGAGTGGTTGGAGGGTCGCATGACAAGGGGACCGGCCAATTCGCACCCAATGCGGACGCGCCGGAGATTACTGGTAACCCCGCGTATTCGTTTTCCGGCACTCTCGATTACGAAGAGCCACCAAAGGTGAGGTTCCCCCGCCGGGACTGAGTCCGCACACCGACACCCTGGATGACTTCCCCTACCTGGGAACACCGCATCCGGCTTAGGGCTTGATGCGGATCGGTCCCGGAGACCACAGGCCGCTGCGGGTCGCCGTACTCAGGTCGAGTTGCGCAGGGTGCGCATCGGCGATCGTCTCGAACTTGCGCAGCGATCCCCAGTCTCGGCCCCAGTCACGGGACAGATACGTGGACATCACATGGGCGCGCAACAACAGGTCGCTGATTCCCAGCAGGCCGCCGTTGACGCCGTCCTGCCAGGTGTCGGTGTCCTGCTTCTTGGCGTTGTAGTCCGGGGTGATGCGGAATTTCGGGATCTCGGTGACACCGTTGACGTGCAGCATCGGCTGCTGGCACGGGAACGCCAGGCCGACCGCCCAGTCCAGCAGCACCGGCTGCGTCGAGCCGACGTACTCCTGCAGGGAGCGCAATTCCGGCACCCGAGGTGGGGTCACCGCGATCCAGTCTTCGGGCGTCAGGGATAGGTCCTCAGCCACCAACCGCACCGCGGTCGCGCCCTCGGGGATCTGAGAGCGCGCGAAGCGCAGGTTGCGCCACACCTTGGGCTGCTCGCCGTACAGGTCGTAGGGCACCAGCCGACCGGCCGGCACCAGTTCTCCGCCGGGCCCGGTGGTGCCGTATTCCAGCACGACGGTCTGCCCGTCGGTGTGTCCGTGCAGCACGCTGTTGCCGGCGATCCTGCCCGCGGCGGTCACCACCACCAAGGGGTGCCCGGCGTCCGGCTTGGGCAGCTGATACCACGCCGAGGTCAGCCTGCTCTGCTGCTGCGCGCCTGTGGTGTAGCTACCCGCTAGCGGAACCCGTTGCGGGTCAAGGCCGTAGGGCAGCGGCACAGTCGATCCGTTGATGCCCGGCGCCGTCAGTTTGGTCGGCGCATCCCAGTCGTAGTCCGTGCCGGGCTGCGGCACCGACGTCTCGCGGACCGCCTCGGCCAGGGTCCGTTCCGGCACCCCGTTGGGGGTGAATCCTGTTGGGGCGACACCACCCAGCGCGCCCAGGGCGCCGTAATTGTCGGGCGCCCCAGTTTTGAGAGGCACCATGAAGCCGGCGTTACTGTCCGGCTCGACGAGGACGTCGTCGGCCAGCGCACAGCCTCCGGCGAACTCGCGCAAGTTGGCCCAGCCGTTGGAGTAGGTGGGGTACTGGCGCACGATTCCGGCGACCATCGACGCGATGAACACCAGCGCCATGAATCCGGCCGCTATCGGCACCGGCGCCGCGGTCACCGCCCGCGCCAGCCGGCCCTCACCGCGGGTCGGGGACGCGAAGTGCAACCAGACCGCCCACAGAGCCGCGATCGCGAAAAACGCGAAAAGGACTGCGCTGATGCTGATCCCATGGAGCCTGGGCATGACGTTGTTGAACGGGACGCCGTAGCTCGAGACGTACCACCAGCCGTTGGTGGTGGCGAAGCAGAGCGCCAAGACGAACAACACCGCCGCCACGAACGTCATGCGGTTGCGCGACCAGCGCAGCACCTCATGCGACACCAGCACCGTCGTCAGCGCGGCCATCGCCGCACCCACCGCGGCGAACAGCCCGAAGTGGTGCACCCACTTGGTCGGGGTGAACATCAGGAAGAACATGGTGCCGAAGATGACACCCATCAGCCGCCACGCCGGCCCTCGGGCGACTCCCGGAACTCGCTTGCGCCGCAACATGATAAACAACGCGGTGAATAAGCACAGCGCGGTGATCAAAAAGCCGAACCGGCGCGACAACGAACCGTCCACCGTGGGCAAGATGAGGTAGTAGTAGCGCAGGTTCTCGGTGTACCACGCCTGGCTGGGACCGATAGCGGTGCGAATCCTGGTGGCTTCCAACACCGTCGACAGTGTCTGGTCGGCGAACACCACGGTGAGGATGATGGTGCCGGCCGCCAGTATCGGAGCCACCAACGGCCAGGTGCCAACCACGCGGTGGCGTCGCACCAGGATGCGCAGGATCGGGCGGCCGCCGGCGACCAATGCGGCCACCGCGATCAGGCCGGTGGGCTGGACACCGAGGGTGAATGCCGCGGTGATGACCGCCAGCGCCGCAGGCGTCAGCCGGCTGTAGCGCATCGAACGTTCGATCAGCACGTAGGTGACCAGCGAACCCAGCGCGATGATCGGCTCGGGGCGAAGGCCGTTGTCGAACGGCATCCACGCCGTCAACAGGACCAGGCCTGCCGCCCAGGTCGCCGCCTTGCTGGATGCCACCGCGGGCCCGAGCCGGGGCAGCACTTCACGCGACAGCAGCAGCCAGCACAGCAGACCGGCGATCAAGTCCGGCAAGCGCATCCACAGGCTGCCGTCGCTGACGCGGGTCATCAGCGCCAGCAGGTTGTAGTACCAGCCGAACGGGTCCTCCGGGCTGCCGAACCAACGGAAGTAGTTGGACATGTAGCCGGCGGGACCGGCGACTCGCGCCATGCCCAGGATGTAGCCGTCGTCGGAGGAGTTCGCGCCGATCACATGCCAGAGCACGAAGCCGAAGGTGACCGTGGCGTCGGCCAGGGTGAACTTTCGCCAGTTCGCCGGGATGAGCCGGCGCATCCGTCTGCCGTCCAATTGGTCGATGCGCCACAGCGCGACGAGTGAGACGATCGTGGACACGATGGCCAACACCATCGCCGCCAGCTTCAAAGTCGTTGGTGTGGTGGAGAACCGGGTGTCGATGGTCGCTGAAAACTTCAGCCCCGGCGGGGCGGGGCCGGTCAGATCCGTGAACACCCCGACGATCTGGGGGCGCAAGTTGGGATCGGGGAAACCGCCGCCGACCGGCTTTCCTGCCGGGTCGTTCAGTCCGACGAATGTGGCGAAGGCGCCGGCCTTTGTGGACGTGATCTCGATGCGCTGACATTGCGGAGATTCCGCCTGATCCCGAGGCACGCTGGCGATCACCACATTGCGGTCGGTGACGTCGACGCGCTTACTGCTGGCGACGACGAACAACGCGTTCAGCGCGGCGTCCTTGCCCTTTTTGGGTGCGGTGCTCAGAATCACCCCGCCCTCGGGCGGCAGGGCGCGCACCACGGAACACGGCACGGTGACCGTCACGTCGACCGGTGTCAGCGAAATCAGCGGCGCGGTAACGCTATTCAGTTGCCCGTGCCCATTCTCGTTTTGGGGCCAGTTCAGCGTCGCGGTGGTCTGCACGACGGGAAGTAGCGGCGTGGCGACCGACAAGACGAAGCCGATCAGGCCGGCGATGGTGGCGACCCAGCGCGTCAGCTTCACGTCCTGACGGGGGGCCGCTTCGCGGTTGTCGACGGTCGTGACACTCATGGCAATGCCCGAATCGGTCCTTGCCGGCTCCAGCCGCGCACAGTCATCACACCCTGTTCGATAACGGCGTCGGGCGCCTGGTCGGCCGACACGAGCCGGTGATACTGCTCGACCGATCCCCAATCCCGATACCAGTCGCCACGCAGGTAGGTCGAGACGGTCGAGGTATAAAGCATTGCCTGAGTGAACAAGAATGGCCCGCCGGCCTCGCTGGCCTGCCACCCGTTCGACGATGCCGCCGTCTGTTTATGGTCGGGCATCAGGCGGTATTGCGGAAGTTCAGCGACGCCAAGGTGTTCGGAGAACGGCCGCTGGCACGGAAAGTTGGCGGCCGTCGCGATGTCCATCAGCACCGGGGTCTGCGATCCGATCAATTGCTGCAGGGTCTGCAGCACCGGGACCCGCGGCGGCGTGAACGCGAACCACTGCTCGGAACTCAGGTTCGGGTCGTAGGCGACGATGCGCGCCACATTCGCCTCCGGGGGCGCCCAGGTGAGCGGGAATCGTAGATTGCGCCACGCCGGCTCCGGCCCGATGTCGATCGGCTGCACTTCCGCGAGCGGCTGGGTGCTGCCGTCGGGGCGAGTGACGCCCCACTGCAATTTCAGCTGCTGCCCGTAGGTGAAGGTGCCGTCCTCTTTGTACGACCAGATGGCACCGGTGGCCGATACCACCACCACAGGCCGGTCGGGGGTGCGTGGCGGCAGCTGATACCAGGACGAGGTCACCGTGGCGGCCAGCGAGTTCTCGCCGTAGCTGCCCATCACCGGTGTGCGGGCCGGGTCGAGCCCGAACGGCAGCGCCGCGTGCGATCCGTTGACTCCGACGGGGCCTTTGCCGCCGGCCGTGCCCGCGGAGTCACTCATGGTGGCGTTGGGCTTATTGGGTGACGCGTCGGAATTCACCACGCCCGGTTTGGTCACCACCGGGTAGGACCTCAGGTCATCGCCCACGCCGTCGGGTTTGAAGCCGACCGGGTTGACGCCACCGAGCGGGCCGTCAGGCCCGAACGTCTGCCCCGGCACCGGCTGCAACATGCCGGCATTGGGGTCGGGTTCGGCCAGCACGTCGTCGGCCAGCGAGCAACTGCCACTCAGAGAGCCGGACGTCCAAGAAGACACAGCGGCCAGGTTGGCCTTGGCGGTGGTGTACAGCGGGTAGCGGCCCACCGCGCCTTTGGCCAGCGAGCCGACATCGCCCAGGACCATGATCGTCGCGACCACCAGCAGCGGCGTCGACGCCAGGACCCGGTTGCGCCGGTTGTCCTTCACTTCGGTGTGCCCGGCGTAGTCCATCCGGAAGTGCTGCCAGGCGGCCAACAGCCCCGTCAGGATCGACAGCGCCAGGAACATCGTCGTCACCGGGTGACTGGCGATGACCGGTTGGATGTCGTACCACGGCACCCCGTAGTTGCCGACGTAGAACCAGCCGTTGACTCCGGATGTGGCCACCGCGAGCACAAACAGCAGCGCCGTCACGTACAGCGTCAGGTTTCGGCGGTTATGCAGGCCGATCCGGGAGCACGCGAACGCCGTGACCCCACCGAGGGCGCCGGCCAGCCCGGCGAACGCACCGAACTGAATCGCCCACTTGGTGGGCGTGAACGTGAGAAGCAATAGGCCGATCGCGGTGGTACCGGTCAAGCGCCACGCCGGGCCGCTGGCCAACCCGGGAACGCGGCCGCGGCGCAGCAGGATGAACAGCATCCCGAACAGGCACAACAGCAGCACCAGGACCGCGAAGCGGCGCGCCATCGACCCGTCCGGGTTCGACTCCACGGTGAGGAAGTAGTAGCGCAGCCAGTCCTGGTACCAGGCGATCGTGGGCCCGACCTTGTACTTGATGCGCACCGATTCGGCGGCCGTGGCCAGCGTTTGGCTGCGGAACACCACGAGGGTGATCAGCGCCAACGACGCCGAGAGCACAAACAGTGGCGCCAGCAGCCCGTCCGTGGGCAGTCGGCGCCGGATCATCTGGGCGATGGCCCGGGCCCCGGTCAGCAGCGCGGCAACCGCGATCAGGCCCTGCGGGGCCAGGGTCGCGGTGAGCATCGCGACAACGATCGCGACCGCGGCGGGCGCTAGCCGCTGCAGCGCGATCGAGCGTTCCACCAGCATCCAGGTGACGATGACGCCCAGGGCGATCAGCGGTTCTGGGCGCAGACCGTTGTTGAACGGAAACCACGCGGCCAAAAACACCGCTCCGGCGGTGTACACCGCCACCCGATTGGTGGCCAGGCCACCTCTGCCTGGGCCCAGCCGGCGCAGCACCCAGTGGCTGATGATCAGCCAACAGGCGATGCCGGCCAGGGTCGCCGGGATCCGCATCCAGACTCCGGCGGTGCTCACCGACGCCATCTTGGCCAGCACCCAGAAATACCAGTCGAACGGCGCCTCGGTCGTGCCGAAGTACCGGTAGTAGTTGGCCACGTAGCCCGCTTTGGGCGCAACGCGGGCGATGGTCAGGTTATAGCCGTCGTCTGAGGAGGTAGCGCCGATGACATGCCAGAGCAGCAGCGTGCCGATCACCGCGACGTCGGTGAGCCAGCCCGCGGCGCCGACATGCCGCCACGTGATCCGGTGGTCACGCGGCCGGTATCGGGACAGCCAGGCAATCGGGGAGCGCCAGTTGATCAGTGTTGCGCCGCGGCTGTGGCGATCCAAGGCCGCCAGCGCAAGGATGGCGATCAGGACCGCCAGTGCACCGAGGACCATCGCGATCTTCTTGCTGATCGAGGGCGCCGTGACGAACCGTGTGTCGATGTCGACGCGGGCCGACAGCCCGGGCTGTGCGGGAACCTTCAAGTCGGTGAAGATCCCACCGACCTGAGGTTTCTTGTCCGCGGAAAGGGTCCCGGCGGCGCCGGGTATGCCGACGAAGTCCGCGCCCACACCGCCGGCGTCGGCCCAGGTGTGCAGCACCGTGCACGCACCGGCGGCGACGGCTGTACGTTGCGCCACCGCGGCCACCGAATCGCGGAAGGCGACCACGATCGTGTCCTTGTCGCCGCGTACGAAAAGGCCGTTCTTCCCGGCGTCCACGCCGTTGGTCGGCAGGGTCGAGACCACCAATCCGCCCTCTGCAGGCAGGGTGGCGATCGCCGAGCAGGGAATGGAAATGTCCAGGGCCCGTGGAGCTCCGGACACTAGCGGCGCGGTGACCTGGTTGACGTGCCCGTCCGCGGTGCCCTGCGGCCACAGGATGGTGGCCGTCGTCTGTTTCACCGGAAGCACGGGGATCACGGCGCAGAGCAACATGCCCGCGATTCCCGCGACGACGGCGATCAGCCTCGGTAGCCGCTGCGATCGCACATCACCGTCAAGGGGCACGAGGGTCGATCGTAAGCGACGCAGCTGGCGACCCCATGGATGGACGCTCGGGCATCGACCAGATGACTGGATTCGGAATGGCCGAGAGCCAACCCGTAATGCATTTCGATAGCGGCGGTAACGAAATACTCAACACGTGCCTAGAAAGGTCTCGGAAACAATGGCGGGCGCAGGCGCGAAGGCCCCTCCGACCGTGGGGTTCCCCCCAGGCTGGGGTGAAATGAATTTCATCAAAACTTTTTGTTTAGCAATGACGGGATAAGGGAAACAATGTCACACGCTGGCAAATTAGGGACCCGGGAGAGGATCTGCCATGACCGCACCCACAACCCACAGGATCGACGCGTTCAAGGCGGAAGCCGGCAAGCCTCGCGACCGGACACGCCCCATCATGCTGACTAACGAAATCTCGGTCGACCAGCTGGTGCGCCTGCTCCACGAGTTCCTGGACCAGGGCGCGCTACCCGCGCTGTAGCCGGCAGTCGATTCTCCGGCAACCCGTGTTCTAGCGATCACGGGTGCTTGGAAATCTCCCGCAATCCCGCGCGGGCTCGCCGTAGCCGAGCGGATCCTCCGGATGTGGTTACACTGCCGTCAGAATGAGGGCTGAGGGCTGGAGGACCCGAAAGGCTGGCGGCGCAATGAGTGACTCGGGTCTCGGGTTTGGTGTTCTGGGGCCGTTGCTGGTGACTGCGCGCGGCGTCCGGGTGCCGTTGGGTGCCGCCAAGCAGCGGGCGGTGTTGGCGATGCTGGTGATCAACCGCAACCGGCCGGTCTCTGTGGATTCGTTGATCGACGGGGTATGGGGCGCCGATCCCGTGCCGGCGGCGCGCACCAGCATCCAGTCCCACATATCCACCCTGCGCCGCCTGCTCCACGGCGCCGGCGCCGATCCGTACATGGTGCTGGCCAGCGCACCGCCGGGGTATCAGATCAGCATCGCCGACACTGACTGCGACGTGGGGCGCTTCACGGCCGAGAAAGCCGCGGGCCTGCGAGCCGCGGCCGCAGGAAACTACGAGGACGCCAGCAACCACCTGCACGCCGCGCTGGGAGAATGGCGCGGACCTGTGCTCGACGACCTGCGCGACTTCCCCTTCGTCGACGCGTATGCCGTCATGCTGTTGGAAGAGCGGGTGGCTGCCCACACCGCACGCGCCGAAGCCGAAATCGCCTGCGGGCGCGCGGGTGCCGTCATCGCCGAGCTCGAGGCCCTCACCGCCGAGCACCCCTATCGGGAGCCGCTGTGGGCACAGCTGATCACCGCGTATTACGTCACCGAGCGTCAATCGGACGCCCTGGGTGCCTATCGGCGACTGAAGATGACCCTGGCCGACGGGCTGGGCATCGACCCGGGCCCGACGGTGAGTGCCCTGCACGAACGCATCCTGCGGCAGGAGCCCGTGGTCGCTACCCGATCCGCGCTGACCACGCGCAAGCAGAGCATCTATCACACCGCGTCGGACATCGCGGTAGGCCCAGGGCACGCCGTCGCGTGGTTGCGCGACCGGATGGGTCGTCAGTACCCGCTGAGCGGCGCCTCGACCCGGATCGGGCGCCATACGGAAAACGACATCGTCTTCGACGACGATACCGACGTCAGTCGGTACCACGCGGTAATCATCGACACCGGAGCCGGTTTCGTCATCTACGATTCCAAGTCGACCAATGGTGTCGAGGTGCAGCATCGGCGCATCCGGGGCAGCGCGCCGCTGGCTGACGGCGACATCATCCGCATCGGTAGCCGCGAGTACATCTTCCAGGTCCACCCCGGCTGAGCGGATCCATCACGCGGCCGCGCGATTACCCAGCCGCGCAGCCAAAGCGGGTAGCCCCGGGCCGGCGAGATCTGCGAGCGCGGCGGGGCGGCCGGTCATCGCCATCAGCAGCGGTTCGCCCGGGCCGGTTACTTCGGGCCCGCGGCCGTGGGCCCAGTCGACGTCGGTGGCGCGCAGTCGCAGTCCCCTGATCCGGCGTCCGGCGCCGAGGCGCGGGTTGCTCGGCACCAGAGGCAGAATCCGGGTGAGTCGATCGGCGGGGATGGCGCGCGGTTGGCCGAGCGTGCGCCGGATGTCTTGGTGATGGATCGTGCCGTCGACGAGCGCGATCATGCCGCCAAAACCCGCAGTCAGCCCCTGGGGCGTCAGATGATTACGCAGGAATTCGAGCAGCTGCTGCGTGCTCATTGGGGCGAACTCATCGACGCCAACCTGGTTGGCCCGCACTATCCCACCCTTCAGGAATCGCTTGAGCAACCCCAGGGTGCCGAGTTCCTCGTAGCTGATCAGGTGCGCGACGACGTCTTTGACGGTCCACTTGGTGCACAGGCTGGGCGTGGCCCACTGCTGCGGCGTCAGCGTGGCCAGGAATTCCGCGAGGTCGGCCCGTTCGGCGCAGGCCATGTCCATCAGGGTGGGTGCGGCCATGAACCCCAAGCGTAGGCCGCGTTTAGGCCTGAGCGCAGTTGGCATCAGCGGACAGCAACCGATCACAGAGCCGTGGCTACCGGCGTGAGGTGCGTCTTAGCGGAGATATCTGCTTGACAGCGAACGCAAGAATTACGCAAGAATCTCGCCAGCATCGCACAAGCGGTGTGGGGCAACCTTGTCTTGTCGGCCAACCGCGACCGACCCCAAGGATTCACTCCCTCCGTCGAAGTGGCCGAGTGAACCACTTGGGAGAGATCCGGCAGAGAAGGAATAACCATGAACTCGAACAAGAAGGTCTCCAAAGCCCGCATGATGGCGGGTGTGATGCTGGGGTCCGTCGGGCTGTCACTCGTGGCATCGCTGATGCCGGCCACCGCATCGGCAGACCCGTATGACCCGCGCAGCGGCCCCCTGCACCCCGTGCGCCACTACGCTGGCGACATCATCCACCCGGGCTGGGCCCTCACGCACCCGCTGCGCGCCCTGGTCCCGTAGGCCGAACACACTTCTGCCCCGTTTCCGGATTCATTACCGACGTCCATCCGGAGCGGGGCAGAAGTGTGTCTCCCGCTTAATGCCCTCTAATGGCCCCCTAACGCCTGAGCGGCGCAGGATCCCACAGGCCGCCGCGCGTCACAGTCCCCAGTTCCAGATGGGCCGGTTGCGCGCTGGGGTAGTAGGGCGTCAATCGCTGCAAGCTGCCCCAGTCCCGAGACCAGTCGTCTTTCAGGTAGCTGGCCACCGTGGTCGCCTTCAGCAGCAACTCGGTGACGCCCAGCGGGCCGCCGCCGTTGTTGTCCATCACGGGAGAGTTTGCCTCGGCGCCGAACCGATCCGGCAGGATTCGCCATCTCGGAGTTTCGTCGACACCGTTCTGGTGACCGAACGGACGCTGGCAGGGGAACGCCAGGCCGACGAGCCAGTCCAGGAACACCGGGTCGCGGGATCCCACCACATCCTGCAAGGTGCGCAGCTGCGGAATTCGCGGCGGTGTCACCGCGATCCAGTGCTGCGGCGCTAAGTCTTCATCGTTGACCACCAGCCGAATTTGGCTGGCGCTGTTGGGTATTGCGGACAGCGGCAATCGCAAGTTACGCCAGGCCGGAGACGCACCGACGTCAGCGAATTCGAACGACCCGCCGGGGTGTCCGCCGGAAGCCTCGTCGTCGGTGGCCCACTGCACCTGGACCTCGCGAGAATCGAAGCGACCGGCCGCACTCACCACCAACAGTGGCCCGGCCTTGTCGCGCGGCGGTAGCCGGTACCAACCCGATCGCAGCCGGGCGGGCACCTGAATACCGGAGCGCCAGCTGCCCAGCACCGGCGTGAGGGCCGGGTCCAGGTTGAACGGCAACTGGGCAGCCGACCCGTTGATCCCCGGCGCGGGGGTGGTTCCGCCCTCGGTGCCGGCCTCGCCGCCGGTGGTCAGCTTGTCGTCGTTGATGAAACTGCGGTCACCCGGGCGTTCCATCACCGGGTCGGCGCGCACGTCGGCGGGAATGCCGTTGGGCGTGAACGCTTCTGACAGGCCGGCGCCCAGGGCGTCGCCGACCGACACGCTTACCGGGGTGAGCAGGCCTGCAGTGGGATCCTGCTCCACCAGCACGTCCTCGGCCAGTCCGCATGACTTTCCGCGCAACGCCTCAAGGTTGGACCGGCCCACCGACCAAGCCGGGTACTGGGCGGTCATCGCCAGCGTCAGCGAAGCCACTTCGAAAACCACCAGTGCCCATGCCGCAATTGCCAACGGGGACTGGATGATCGCTGCTACTCGCGGCCCGGTCCTGGGTTGCCCGTTTGCGGACTCGTCGGTGGCGATGAAGTGGTACCACGCCGCCAGTAGCAGCACCAGCACGGTCAGGCCGAGCAGCGCGGTGGCGAACGCGTAATGCCATGCCGGGAATGAATTCGACCATGGCACACCGAAATTGGATACATACCACCAGCCGTTTACGCTGGCGAACGACAACGCCACCAAGAACAGCACCGCGGCGGCGAACACCACGCGATTGCGTCGAGAGCGCATGGCCACACTCGTCACCGCGACCGCGGCCAGCGCCCCCAGCGATCCGGCCAGCCCGGCGAACACCCCGAAGTGGTGGGTCCACTTGGTGGGGGTGAACATCATCGCCAGAAACGAAATGATGGTGATGCCGACGATGCGCCGGCTCGGTCCGGCCGCCGTGCCCGGAATACGGCCCTTGCGCAACGACATTGCGACGGTGATGCCCAGCGCGAGCAGCACCGCCAGCACCGCGAAGCGTCGGGCGACCGATCCGTCGGGGCTGGCCATGAACAAGCGCTCGTAGCGGAGGTGCTCATCGAACCAACTCAGGCTGGGTCCGACGGCGCGCTTGAGAGCGGTGGCCTGGACCTCGCCGGCCAGGGTCTGGTCGCGGAAGATCAGGATCACCGTGACGGTGACCGCAGCCAACACGGGCGCCAGCAATGGCAGCGCACCGAACTGTTTGGATCGGCGGTGCAGGATGGTCCGCAGCGGCCCGATCGCGACCAGCAACGCCCCGATGGAGGCGATTCCCGTCGGTCCGGAGAACAGCGTGAGTGCCCCGATGATGCAGGCGATCGCCACCGGTAGCAGGCGGCTGGTGGCGACCGCCCGTTCCACCGAACACCAGGTCAGCAGAATGCCCAGCGCGATGATCGGCTCGGGCCGCAGACCGTTGTCGAGCGGCAGCCAGGTCGCCAGGAACATGCCCGCCGCGGTCCAGGCCGCGGCCCGGCTCGTCTTCGTCGAGCGACCCAGTCGGGGGATGACTTCGCGGCTGATGACCCACCAGCACGTCAGCGCCATCACCAGGGTCGGCAGCCGCATCCAGATGCTTGCGGTGCTCACGTGCGCCCACACCGCCAGCAGGTCGTAGTACCAGCCGAACGGCGCCTCAGGTGTTCCGAACCAGCGGTAGTAGTTGGCCATGTAGCCGGCGTGCTCCGACACCCGGGCCATAGTCAGGATGTAGCCGTCGTCGGAGGTGTTGGCGCCGACGAAATGCCACCACACCAGCACGGCGATGACCAGGGCGTCCAGGCTGCCGATCGACCACCACCGCGGCGGCAGGAAGCGCCGGTGCCGGGTGCCGTCGGCGGTGTCGAGGATGTGCAGCGCGACGAGCGCGGCCCCCGTCAGCACCACCCCGAGGATCATCGCGATCATCTTCAGCGGCGTGGGGCTGCTGCTGTAGCGGGTGTCCACGGTCGCCGAGACCCTCAGGCCCGGCGGGGCCGGGCCGGCCAAATCGGTGAACACACCGACGATCTGCGGCCGGAAGTCGTAGCCGCTCTTCTCGCCGCGCAACGGCGAGCCGGGGTGCTCGGCGTTGGGCCCTTGCGTCAAGCCGACGAATTCGGCGACGACGCGGTCGGCGTGCGCGGTGAAGGTCAAGCGCTGGCAGGCCGGGCTCAACACCTGGCTCAGCGGAGCGGAGACCACCGGCACATTGCGTACAACGAACACCAGTTCGTCGTTGGCGCGCTGGATGAGCAGCCCGCGGTCGACGGCTTTGGGCGCCTGCTTGGGCACCGTCGACAGCAACACCGTCTTGCCTGCGTTGAGTCCGGCGGCAGTCTGGCACGGCACGCTGACGTTCAGCTCGGTGGCCACGTAGCCGATCAGCGGCGCCTCGACGCTGCCGAAGGTGCCGTTCTGCGGCCAGTTCAGCTGGGCGGTGGTCTGGTTGACCGGCAGCACCGGGGTGGCGATGGCCAGCAGGGCACCGAGCAGTCCGGCGACGACAGCGACGAGGCGGGCGAACCGGTAATTTGCTCCCGCGCCGCTCACGGAGGTAGATGCTAGTTCTTCAACAGTGGCCATCAGCGCTGTGTCATCTCGGAGTCACTCCGGGCCGCCGGCTTGCGGATGGCCAGCACGAACGGTCCGATGCTTTGGACGCTGAAGCGTGGGTCGGCGAACAGGGCAGCCCGCAGGTCCACCGTGTAACGACGCACGTTGGGCTGGTTGGGATAGACGTCCTGGGCCAGCCGCAACGTGTAGGTGTTGCCGGCGCCGCGGCGCATCAGGAATACCGTCGGCGCCGGCCAGGGCAGCGTGTCCAGCGCGTGGACAAACTCGTCGGCCGTCTTGAGCGTGGACCACTTCTCAATCTGGGCCGCGCGCAGGTCGAACTGCGCCAGCGGGTTGGCGTAGTGCGAGGTCAACCCCTGAAAACCCCAGTACGGGTAGTACGACAGAAAGCTGTAGTCGGCGGTCAGCACCACCGTCTGGTCGCGTGGCCTTCCGGTGGCGTGCTGGATAGCGGCGTCGACGGCGTCGTAGTACTTCTCCGAGCTCGGTGGGCGGCGGTCGCCACGCTGGCCGTGCCCGTCGGTGTCGGTGTAGGCGATAGTGAGGTCCGGCCGCAGCACGTCGGGGATGTCCTGGCTGAACGCGATCGCCGCGGCCAACCCGATGGCGCCGGCCACTGGGACCACCGTGCGGTGCCGCGCCGCCAATGCGCGGGTGCCCTCCAGGAAGCCGAACGCTCCGGCGGCGACCAGCAGCACCGTCAGCGTTGGCTGCAGCCGGAACGACAGCAGCGTCATACGCGCCAGCGTGGCCAGCATCGACAACAGTGACCACAGGTAGACGGCCAGCACCCCGATGGCCAGAGCGCCCGCCCGCACCGACGAGCGGGCCCGCACCACCAGCCACAGCGTGCCCAGCATGCAGACCGCTCCCAGCAGCGAGAACTGCAGCATCGGGAAGGTCAGTTCGGCGCCGTCGGCCGGCAGGTAGTGATAGGCGCTGCCGGTGTCGCTGACCGGGTCGCGGGCGGCCCGTAACAGGTAGGGCAGCCAGGTGGTGGCCGCGATGGGCACGGAGATGACGGCGATGACGGCCAGCCGGCGCAGCGGGTCGAGCGCGGCTTTGACGCCACCCTGTCGCCAACGGGACGCGACCAGCGCCAGCGCCATGAGCCCCATCGCGAATGCGCTGTAGCCCAGCAGCAGCGTGTACCAGGTGGCCGTGAGGCCGAGGAACACCCCTGCGGCAACCACGGCGGCCCAGCCTCCGGTGCGTTCGCCGGCGCGCAGACCCGACCACGTCAGCACCAGCACCGGCGGCAGCAGCACGGTGATCATCGCGGAGTAGGGCTCGGGAGAGCCGTAGGCGAGCGTCACGGCCGCGGTCGCGGTGGTGACGATCAGCGCGTAGTCGAAGCGGATCATCCGCCACCACAGCACCAGCGCGACCGCGACCGCGACGGTGATCGAGGTGATGGCCCATGGCTTGTAGAGCTCCCAGGCCGGCATCCCGGTGAGCGCCGCGACACGTCCGCCGATCCAGAACCAGCCGGGCGGGTAGAACGACGGCAGACCGAGGTAGGTCATGTCGTGCAGGGCGGGGCTGTCGGTGAGCCGCGTCAGGTACTCGGTGCGGAACTGCTGGTCCACGGAGATGCCGAACAGGTACAGCTTGCTGGCCCCCAGCGGCATGCCCAGCGTCACGATGGTGAACGCCGAAACGAACACCAGCCCGCTTAACTGAGCCAGCAGCCGGCGCCTTTTCGACTGGGCCCGCCGCCACACCCAGCCGGTGGCCACCAGCCCGGCCAGACAAACGACCTGACCGACGGTGGTCAGCGCGTGCAGCTGGTTGGACGACGGAAAGGCCGGCCACTGTACGCCGGCGATGGCGATCAGCGATATCACCGCAACGATCGCCGCGACCGCAGCGGCCAAGACCATCTGGCCCAGGCTGGCCAGTGCGTTGCGCATGGTCAGATCGGCAGCTTGCGGAAGATGCTCCGCGGGATGTGTCTCAACACCACCATCACGTAGCGGAATGCTGCTGGCGCCCAAACCAATTCCTTACCTTTTGCGGACGCGGTCACCGCGAGGTTGGCGACGTACTCCTTGTCGACGGTCAACGGAGCTTCCTTGACATGCGCGCTCATCCGGGTACGCACCTGGCCGGGCCGGATTACCAAGACACGGACCCCGTACTCGCGCAAAGCTTCTGACAGCCCCAGGTAGAAGCCGTCCAGACCGGCCTTGGTGGAGCCGTAGACGAAGTTGGACCGTCGCACCCGCTCACCAGCGACCGTGCTCATCGCGATGATCTGACCAAAGCCTTGAGCGCGCATCTTCTCACCGAGCAGCACTCCCACAGAAACCGCTGCGGTGTAGTTGATTTCGGCGGCCAACACGGCTTTGCGCTGGTTCTGCCACAGCTCCTCAGCGTCCCCGAGTATACCGAAGGCGACGATCGCGACGTCCACGTCGCCGGTCGCGAAGGCCGCCTCGATCATCTTCGGGTGGCTGTCTGGATCGGTGGCTTCGAAGTCGATCAGCTCCACCGACCGCGCGCCGGCGGTCTTCATCTGCGCGACCGCGTCGTCGCGGCCCGGGTCGTCGGGCATGGCGGCCAACAAGATTCGCGCGTTCGCGTTCTGCAGATAACGCTCGCAGATGGCCAGCCCGATCTCCGAGGTACCGCCGAGCAGCAGGATGGTCTGGGGATTACCCACGGCGTCGAGCACCATTTAGAGCAGCTCCAAACGTCGGGCCATGTCCGAGGCGAAGACCCCGGTGGGATCGACCTTGCGGCGCAACGCGATCCATTCGTCGATGCGTGGGTACATGGCGTGGAAAGTGTCTGCGGTGGCGCGGTTGTCTTTGCCGGTGTAGAGCCGGCCGCCGAACTCCAGCACCCTGCGGTCGAGTTCGTTGAGGAACTCGTTGAGGCCTGGCTTGATCTGAAAATCGACGCAGACGTTCCAGCCCGGAATCGGGAAGCTTAGCGGCGCTTGGTTTCCGGGTCCGAACAGCTTGAACACGTTGAGCCACGAGTAGTGGCCCGACTTCTGGATGTCGTACATGATGCCCTTGAACTCCTCGACGGCGTCGACCGGCACCACGAACTGGTACTGGCTGAAACCGGCTGGGCCGTAGGCCCGGTTCCACTCGCCGACCATATCCAGTGGGTGGTAGAACTGCGTCAGGTTTTGCGCCTTGCCGCGATAGGTCCCCGACTTGCGGTACCAGAGTTCGGTCAGCGTGCCGAAGATCGGCTTGTTGCCCAAGCCGTTGGGAAAGATATCGGGCATCGTAAAGAACTGCGGCGCATCGAATTTCAGCGGATTCTTCTGCAACTTCTTCGGCAGCTGCTCAATCCTCGCCAACGACCCTCGCGAAATTACGGCGCGGCCCAGCTTGGGCGGCGCACTGATCGCATCGAACCACGCCGACGAGTAAGTGTAGTTGGCCTCGCTGCCGTCACTATGGAACGCGATGGTCTCGTCCAGGGTGTGGGTGATGTCGCCGTCGGCAATGAAATATGCCGTCTCTGTTGGCGTCATCTCGACCGTCGCGCGCAAAACGATTCCGGTGAGCCCGTTACCGCCGACGGTGGCCCAGAAAAGCTCGGCCTCCTCGCCGTCCGGGGTGAGGTGGCGGATCTGCCCATCGGCGGTCAGCAGTTCCATCGACCGAACGTGATTGCCAAAGCTGCCCGCGCTGTGGTGGTTCTTACCGTGAATATCGGAGCCGATCGCGCCGCCGATGGTGACCTGCCGGGTTCCCGGCAGCACCGGCACCCACAACCCGAACGGCAACGCGGCGCGCATCAGCTGGTCGAGGTTGACGCCGGCGTCGAGGTCGGCGACGTGGGTGTCAGCGTCGATCGAATGGATGCGGTTCAGCGCCGTCATGTCGACGACCAGACCGCCGCCGTTTTGCGCATTGTCGCCGTAAGAGCGGCCCAGCCCACGGGCGATGACGCCCCGCCCGCCGGCGTTGGCTGCATGGGCAACCGCCTCGGCGATCACCTCGGGGTCCGGGGTGGAGAGCACCTGCGCTACCGACGGCGCCGTGCGGCTCCAGCCGGTCAGCCGTTTGGTCGTCAACATCGTCAAAGAGGCTACCGCCTGGCGGTCGGGGTCAGCGGATCCGGAAGATCACGGCTCGCTGCACAATGAAATTGATCACCGTGGCGGTGCCCTGCGCGATCACGAACGCTACGACTATCGCCCAGGTCCGATAGTGCAAAAGCGCCAGGCAAAGGTGGTTGAGCCCGACTTGTACGGCGAAGGTGACCGCATAAAGAACTATGACCGCGACGAAGCGGGCGGTGCTCGGTGACGCCTGAAATGTCCATCGGCGGTTGATCAGGTACGCGGTGGTGGTGCCGACGACGAAGCTGAGGGTTTTCGACAGGTCAACCTGCAGACCGACCACTTTGTACAGCACCACGTATAGACCGAAGTCGACAATCGCCGAAAAGCCGCCGGTGACGACGAAACGCCACACCTGCGTCGTCAGGCTCAGGTGTGGGCGCGGCGGCGCAGCTTCCACGGGGTGCAAGTGTATTTGAAGTGTCTTAGTTCCGGTCGCATCCCCGGCGCGGCGTTACTCGGGCAGCTTCAGCGCGACCAATTCGACCTGGCTTTCCCCTTGTGGTGTCGAATAGGTCACCGTGTCGCCCGGTTTATGCCCCACCAGGGCCTGCGCCAGCGGGCTGCGCGCCGTCAACGTCTCGGTCTCGCGGCCTACCGGCGTCTGCTCGACGACCGAGATCACGTGCATCGTGGCGACTTCTCCGTCGGCAAACCGCAGGGTTACCTCGGTGCCGCCGGGCAGCGCGTCCGCATCGTCGGAGGGCGGCGGCCCGGTGCGCAACAGCCGGTCCACTTCATTGATCCGATCGGCGAGGACGACGAGTTCGTCGGCTCGTTGTATGGCCTCGGCCGCGTCTCCATGGTCGCCTACCATGCCGCGGTCGTCTCTAACCTCGGCCTCCAGGCGATGGCGCCGCTGCCGCAGCCGCTCTAGTTCCGCCGCGAGCTGATCGCGCGCCGCATCCGCAACCGATTGGCTTTTCTTGCTCACGTTCGCCGCCTAGGTCTTTGTTAATGCCGACCACTGATGCCCGCGAAGCCGACTCGTGGTTTATCAGTGATACACCATCGAAAGGCAACCGTCATCTGTATCCGACAAGCATTTTCAGCTAATGGCTAGCTTGGGTACCCACTTAGTGCAATGCCTAAGCGAGTCCGGTTGTCGCGAATCATCTTTCGGGTGGTCACACCCAATAGGGCACCCGGGCGCGGTACTGCCGCATCGCAAAACCCGCCAGCACCCACCCGATGACCGTCAAAGACAGCACCACGACCCAGTGCCGAAGCTCCTGATGGCCGCCCAGCAGTGGCGACCGCACGATGTCGAGATAATGCAGCAGCGGATTCAGTTCGACGATGCTCGCCCAGCGTCCGGCGCCCTGTTGCCGCAACGTGTCGTCGTTCCAGATGATCGGCGTCATAAAGAACAACAACTGCACGATGGAAAAAAGCAGCGGCCCGATGTCGCGGTAACGAGTTGCCAGAATGCCGAAACACAGTGAAACCCATATGGCATTGAGCACGATCAGCGCCAGCGCCGGAAACACCGACAGGTCGGCCCATGACCATGGCTTGGGGTAGATGATCGCGACGACGAGATAGATGACGATGTTGTGCGCGAACAGGATCATCTGCCGCCACACCAGCCGGTAGACGTGCACGCTCAATGGCGTCGGCAGTTGTTTGATCAGTCCCTCGTTGGCGACGAATACGTCGGCGCCCTCCAGGATCGCCGCGTTGATCAGATTCCAAATGATCAGCCCGAGCGTCACATACGGCAGATGTACCGACAGCTCCAGGTGGAACAGCTTGGAATACAGCCCGCCCATTGCGACCGCGGTGGTTCCAGTCGCGATAGTGATCCAGAACGGTCCCAGCACCGAGCGGCGGTAGCGCTGCTTGATGTCCTGCCAGCCCAGGTGCAGCCACAGCTCGTGACGACGGAAACCGTCGACGAGATCGCCCCGGGCCCGGGTGAACGTCCGCGACTGTGCCGCGGCGTCGGTGAACGTCATGACGATCCTCCTGAGTCTGGCCTGCCGAAGATCTCGCGACGCCCCAAGCGGCGCAACCGAATCCACTCCAGCAGCCCTTTGGGATCGCGGCGGGTCACCAGGAAGAACCAGCCGAACCGGACCCACTCCTGCGGCAGTAGCTTGCGCAGGCCCGGCTGCGACAACACGTAGCCGCGATTGCGGTAAGTGAAAAATCGCTTGGTCGCGTCGTCGGGATACTGGGTATGCATCCGGCCGCCCAGGATCGGCTTGAACTCGTCGGATCCGCAGGGATGCAGGTAGACGGCGTCCAGGCAGGTGCCGAACGGCAGGCCGGACCGGACCAGCCGGCGGTGCACCTCCACCTCGTCGCCGCGGATGAACAACCGCATGTCGGGGACGCCGATCGATTCGAAGATGGACGCGCGGAACAACGCGCCGTTGAACAGCGAGGCGATCCCGCGCAGCAGATCCTGCCCTGCCTCGGTGCGCAATTCGCTTGTGCACCTGCGCCATACCAGGCCACGCCGCAACGGAAACGCCAGCCGCTCCGGGTCGTCCATGTTGCACACCATCGGGGACACCTCGGCGAGACCGTACTTCTCGGCACACGCCATCAGCGTGGCCAGCACCTGCGTGTCCTGCGGGCGCCCGTCGTCGTCGGCCAGCCATACCCAGTCGGCGCCCCCCGCCAGCGCATGCAAGATCCCGAGCGCGAACCCGCCTGCCCCGCCGAGGTTTCGGCGCGATCCGAGGTAGGTCGTCGGAATCGGCTGGCTATCAACCAGTTCGCGGACCCGGCCACCTGACGACCCGTCGTTGTCTACCACGATCAGGTGGTCGGGCAAGCGGGTCTGCGTACTCAGCACATCCAGGGACTTGGCCAACTCGTCGGTGCGCCGGTGGGTGACCACGACGGCGAAGACGGAGTCACTCATATTTTCGTGCCAGTCATCCCGCCGCGGTCTCCTCCAGCACCTCGCGCACGTGCCGGGCCGCGTCCTCGCCCTCATAGGCGCGCACCACGTCTTCGATGCTGCCGGAGAGCTTGATGACTCCGTGGTCGATCCACATCGCGGTCTTGCACAGCCGGGCCAGGAATTCGTTGGAATGGCTTGCGAAGACCAGGATTCCGGAACGCTCCACCAGGCTCTGCAGCCGCGACTGGGCCTTCTTCAGAAAGTCGGCGTCCACGGCGCCGATACCTTCGTCGAGCAACAAAATCTCGGGGTCGATGCTGGTGACCACACCCATCGCCAGTCGCACTCGCATCCCGGTGGAGTACGTCCGCAGCGGCATCGACAGGTAGTCGCCCAGCTCGGTGAACTCGGCGATCTCGTCCACCTTGGCCTGCATCTGCTTTCGGGTCTGTCCCAGAAACAGACCGCGGATGATGATGTTCTCGTAGCCAGAGATCTCAGGGTCCATGCCGACCCCGAGATCGAAGACGGGAGCGACTCTGCCGGTCACGGTCGCCGAGCCACGGGTGGGCTCGTAGATGCCCGAAAGTAGGCGCAGCAGAGTCGATTTGCCCGCCCCATTGTGTCCGACCAGACCGACCCGGTCGCCTAAGTTCAGCGACAGGCTGATGTCTCGCAACGCCTCGATGACAACTACGTTGGAGTCGTTGCGGCCGATGGTGCCGCCGGCCTTGCCCAGCACGGCCTTCTTCAACGATCGCGACTTGGCGTCAAAGATCGGGAATTCGACCCACGCGTCGCGTGTCTCGATGTGCGGAGCGGACACCGTTAATCTGCTTACAGGTACTGCCCGTGGCCGGATCCGGGCTGTCCTGGCCTGCTAGCTCCGGGCGGCAACGCGCCCTGGCGCATCTGCTCCAGTTGCGCGCGTGCGGAGATCTGCTGGGCGAACAGCGCGGTCTGGATGCCGTGAAACAGCCCCTCCAGCCAGCCCACCAGCTGGGCCTGAGCGATGCGCAGCTCAGCGTCCGACGGGGCGGATTCCTCGTTGAACGGCAGGGTGAGCCGGTCGAGTTCCTCACGTAGTTCGGGCGCCAGGCCCTCTTCGAGTTCGCGGATGCTGGTGGCGTGGATGTCGCGCAGTCGATTGCGGCTGGCTTCGTCGAGCGGGGCGGCGCGCACTTCTTCGAGCAGTTGCTTGATCATGGTCCCGATGCGCATCACTTTGGCGGGCTGTTCGACCAGGTCGGTCAGGGAACGTTCGTCGGAGTCACCGGCGTCCCCGTCTTGCACGTCGCGTAGTGCCATGATCCGCGGATCGACGCCGCCGATGACCTCGATGCCGTCATCGTCTGAGCCGTCTTTGCCGGTACTCAATCCAGTCCCCATCCTCGTGCGAATCGTCTAGGAGTGTGTTGCTGCGGCGTTCCCGCGCCATTCCCAGATCTGGGCGCCACCGGTGGCGCCAGCGTTGTCATAGATCTTCGCCCACGACTTCGATTTCTCCAGTGACCTTAGCCCTTCTGGCACGGCGAATCCGCGAACCGACGGCTCGCTGGTCAGGATGTAGCGGATGTTGAGCACGCGCACCGCTTCGACCACCCACGGATTGCCGGTATTGGCACGGGACCAGAAGATGTAGCGGAAATACCCCGGGCCGGTCTGCTGTGGGTAGTCGTAATGAGTCCACAGCGGGTGCAGATCGGCCACCGCGTACATCCACGCGGTGCCGTCGACGTTGGAGTCGCCGATAAGCGTGTCTTTGGCGTCGGGCAGGGTCGCCAGGTAGGCCATGGCGTCGAGGTCCTTCTGGCTGACCATCACCGAGTCGTATTTGTCGCCGAACAGGACCAGGTGCCGGTACAGGTAATGCCGGCCGCTGAACACGGTGACCACCGTCAGCACCACCGCGGTAGCCGCGACCCACACGGGTGCCGGTAGCGGTCTGACCCGCTCGACGAGCCGCTTGGCGCCGGCTAGCGCCGCCGTGACCAGCGCGAACAGGGCGATGCCGGCCATTGGCGTCAGCACCATCGTCATCACCGCGGTGAGCCGGCGGGGATCGTTGTAGAAGAACTTGCTGAACTCTTCGATGACGGCGCCGGCCGCGTTGTGGAACGGAGCTCCCGAGTAGATCGTCGCCACCACCAGTACCAGCCAGAGCGCCGCCGGCCACCAGAGCTTCTGGTAGAGGAAGATCGCCATGCCGATGGCGCAGAGCAGCACCAGGCCGTACTGGATCGGGAAGTCGTTGAGGTGGCGGGTGTGCAGGAATAGCGCGTCGATGATGCCCTGCTTCACGCTTTTGAAGCTGGGGAAGGCGTGCCCGGCGATGATGTCGGCCTGCTTCAGTACCCCGAGGAACTGCTGTGCCAGGATCAGCCCGGTCGGCACTCCCACCGCGGTCAGGGTCAGCGCGTCGGCACGTCGGCCGCGCACCGGATGCCACAGCGCGTCCAGCAGCCACCAACTCGACAGCAGCAGGATGACCACGAACCCGCCGGTGAGGTGGACGGAGAACACGCCGACCAGTGCGAGCACCGCCACCGGGATGCGGTCGCGGTGCCGCAGCGTACTGGCGATCAGCACGAACGTCGGAATAGCGACCCCGTACGCCGCCAAGTTGGGCATGGCGGCGACACCGAACTCGACGTAGGGCACCGAGGTGAACGACGCTGAGAGCGCGGCCGCGGTGGCCGTCGCACCGGCGGCACGCCACTGTGTCGTGCGGGGTCGCGCGAGAAACCACGTGAGCACGGCCGCGCTGGACGGAAACAGCCAAACCGAGGCCGCCACCGACGTCAGGGTGTAACCGGTCGCGGGTGCCGCCCCGGTGAGTTGGCAGTACACCGCAGTCAGGGCGTGAAACACCGCCGGGTAGTACAGCTGCGCGTGTGTTTCGACGTTGCGCAGCTCACCCATGTGCGTCGAGGACGCCTGGCCGGTGTCGAGGATGAAGCGCACCGTGTTCGCGTGCCAGACCGCGTCCCAAGTGCTGGGGATGGACTGCCAGTGCACGATGCCCCGCCAGGCCGCCCAGCCGACCAACAGCGCGCCCAGCAACACCCCGGCCGCCACCGTAATCGCCGGCCAGCCGCGGATCCCTAGGGCTTCCGCGTCGGTGTCGCGATAGCGGGCAAACAGCAACTGCAGACTCGCAATCAGCACGCACACCACGGCGAGGGCGGCCAGCGCCGTCCAGCCGTTCCACGGTATTCCGAGTGCGCCCAACGGGATGATCGCCAGTGCCACCACGCCGTAGGTCAGCGCCGCCGCGACGGCGACGGCGATCGGCCAAGTTAGCTGGGCGATACGTCCGACGATTGCTCCGGGTGCGATCAGCAGGAACAGCGCGATCAGCGTTCCGAAGCCCAGCCCCACTCGACTAGTATGGCTGGCCGGGTGACCCTGCTCGCGAAGCCCGACTAGCGGGGGCGGCTCGAAAGCGGCTGAATCGTTCTTTGGTCGTTTCAAGTGGTCGTTTCAAGGCACTCGCTGCCGTCGCGAAATTTTCGCGGATTGGTGGAAGCTCTAAGGTGGCTGGCATGGCATACGACGTCGCCCGGGTGCGCGGTCTACACCCGTCGCTGGGTGACGGATGGGTGCACTTCGATGCACCCGCCGGCATGCTGATCCCGGATTCCGTGGCGACCACCGTGTCAACGGCGTTCCGTAGGTCCAGCGCCAGCATGGCGGGTGCGCATCCCTCGGCGCAGCGCAGCGCCGCCGTGTTGGAGGCGGCGCGGGCCGCGGTGGCTGACCTGCTCAACGCCGACCCGGCGGGCGTCGTGCTGGGCGCCGATCGCGCCGTCCTGTTGTCATCGCTGGCTGACGCGTCCTCCTCCCGCGCCGGTTTGGGATACGAGGTGATCGTCAGTCGCCTCGACGACGAGGCGAACATCGCCCCATGGCTGCGAGCGGCACACCGCTACGGCGCCAAGGTGAAGTGGGCCGAGGTCGATATCGAGACCGGCGACTTGCCGACGTGGCAGTGGGAGGGCCTGATCGGTAAGTCGACGCGCCTAGTGGCCGTCACGTCGGGGTCGGGAACGCTGGGCACGGTCACCGACCTACGGGCGATGACCAAGCTGGTGCACGAAGTTGGCGGTCTGGTGATCGTCGACCATTCCGCCGCCGCGCCTTACCGGCTGCTCGACATCAAGGACACCGACGTCGACGTGGTGGCGGTGAACGCTAACGCGTGGGGCGGCCCGCCGATCGGTGCGATCGTGTTTCGCGATCCCTCGCTGATCAACACCTTCAGCTCGGTGTCGTCCGATCCGCACGTGACCGGCCCGGCACGTCTCGAGGTCGGCCTGCACCAGTTCGGGATGCTGGCCGGCGTGGTCGCCAGCATCGAATACCTTGCGGCACTTGACGAATCGGCCCGTGGAAACCGGCGCGAGCGGCTGTCGCTGTCGATGCAATCTGCCGCCACCTATCTGAACCGGGTCTTCGACTACCTGGTCGCGTCGTTGCGGTCTTTGCCGTTGGTGATGACGATCGGGCGACCCGAGACGCGGATACCCGTGATCAGTTTCGCGCTCGACGAAGTGCCCGCCGAACGCGTGGTACAACGGTTGGCGGACAACGGGATTCTGGCCATTTCCGACGAGAGTTCGCGCGCGTTGGACGTGCTGGGCGCCAACGACGTGGGCGGTGCCGTCACCGTCGGACTGGCGCACTACTCGACGATGGCTGAAGTCGATCAGCTGGTGCGTGCGCTGGCGTCGTTGGGATAGACCTCGCGAGCAGACGCAAAAGCCCCCGTTTTGTGCCGAAAAGCGCACTTTTACGTCTGGTGGCGCACTGGATTAGACGGTCAGCACGACCTTTCCGTGCACGTTGCCCGCCACCAACTGTCGGTGCGCTTCAGCCGCCTGTTGAATGGGCATGCGCGCACCGATGATCGGCCGGACCCGCCCGTCGGCGATCATCGGCCACACCGAGGTTGTCACCGCTTCGACGATCTCACCCTTACTGTTTGGGCCACTTACCGGCCGGCCGCGCAGCGTGGTGCCGATGACCCGCGCGCGTTTGCTGAGCAGCTTGCCGATGTTGAGCTCACCCTTCACCCCGCCCTGCATGCCGATGATGACGAGCTGTCCATCGGTGGCCAGGGCGTCGATATTCCGGTCCAGATAGGAGGCACCCATGATGTCGAAGATCACATTCGCGCCAGCGGCGCCGCCGGTCTCATCCCGCAGGCGCGCAACGAAATCTTCGTCGCGATAGTTGATGGTGATTTGCGCGCCCAAGCCGCGACAGGTTTCTAGCTTCTCGGCCGATCCGGCAGTCACCGCCACCCGGGCGCCCAACGCTCGCGCCACCTGGATCGCGTGGGTTCCAATGCCGCTGGCCCCGCCGTGCATCAGCAGCAACTGCCCTTCGCCGAGGTGAGCGGTCAACACCAGGTTCGACCACACGGTACACGCCACTTCGGGTAACCCGGCCGCGTCGACCACGTCGACGCCCTCCGGAATCGGCATGACCTGGCCAGCGGGCACGGCGACGTATTCGGCGTATCCGCCGCCGGACAGCAGAGCGCAAACCTCTTGTCCGACGGACCATCCAGCGACGCTCGAGCCGACTTGTGCGATGACGCCGGAGACCTCCATGCCGATGATCTCGCTGGCGCCCGGCGGTGGCGGGTATTTTCCGGCGGCCTGCAGCACATCGGCACGGTTGACACCCGCCGCGGCGACCTTGATCAGTACCTCACCCGGCCCCGCCGACGCGTCGGGTACTTCTTGCCACACCAGTTGATCGGACGATTCGGCGACGATGGCACGCATGCCGGCCACGCTACTACCGCTTACTCTTATCAACGGTGGCGTGGCAGAGCGGCCTAATGCACTCGCCTTGAAAGCGAGAGACGGCTAAAACCGTCCGGGGGTTCAAATCCCTCCGCCACCGCTCTGTGCCAAGACCGCACCGGTCGCGGAACCGCGTCCTGACCAAGCGGATGATCTCGTCGCCGGTGGTTCAGGGGTTGCAGTCGGGGCTAACGTCTGAACTCAGACAATCGCGGACTCAGACACCTTCGCCGCTGCGGCGTGTGACGGAGTAGGGCGTCGCGTTGGTGCGTCCCGAAGCACCGCAGCGACACCGTCGGCTGGGACGATTCGCTCGTCGGTGCGGATCACCGACGCCCCTTGCGAAATCGCCATCAACGGCAGCGCCTCGTCGGCCCGTAGCGTCCTGGCGGGGGAGGCGCCCCGCTCGGACAACACGTGGGCGGATGGGGCGACGGTTGTCAGGCCCTCGTCGACGACCACGGTGGCATCTTCGATCTCGCCCAGAATCAACGTGTCGATAGAGCGTTGACGCAGTGCCGAACAGACGGCTCCGAGCCCCTCTGCGATCAGCCCGGACTGCCGGGCGACCTCAGCGTTGAAGCGCTCAGCCGCACTGTCGATCACATTCAGCCGTTGTCGCAGCAGGGTGATGTCGATGGCCCGTTGAATCACCTCGAAGTCGTATCCGCCGCGTCGGACACCGATCGGCAGCGAAGTCGCCCGCTCACGGACCCATCCCGGCAGCACTGCCGAGAATTCCGAACGTGAACCCGCGTCGCCCACCACAAACACCGCGTCGAACGACGCATCGTGGACGAGTTCGGTGACACGATCGGCAACGGCACGCAGGTTCGGGTCGCGATATCCGTCGGGTTCGGTTGCTGGCGCCTCACGCGCGGGGTAGCTGTCAGCCGCGACAGCTTCCGAACGTCGTGTGGCACCGCTATGAGTGGTGATGAAGGCGCCCTTTGGGTCGACCACCACCAAGAGATAGTCCTCGAAGCCGTGTTCGAGGATCGGGACGATATACGGCAACTCCGAGACTCGGACGACCGGCTCGGCAGCCGGCCGAAGGAGATACTCGTTCAGTACGACTCCGGTGGGTCCTGCGACTACCGCACGTCCGCCGCGGCCTATCGGCGGACGCAGGTTCATGACGGCGTACTCGATATCGGCGATGACCGATTCGTCCCCTCCCTGCCGCTCGATTTGTTCGCGCAGTGTGCGCCAGTAGACATCGGGCGGAGGAGCCATGTCGTCGGTGTCGTCCGAGTCAGCGAAATACACCGATACAAACGGTCCTGGCGTATCCAGGAGGTGACGGAAACGCATTGATTCCATACTTTCAGTATTGTAACCGGCAGTGGAACAAACACCTAGTTTCCGTCCGGGGCGCGGAGCTGTTCGACGGGCTAGCCGGTCGGGATCTCAGCGGCGACGGTGTTCATCAGGGCGACGTAGCGGCGGGTCTCGGGGTCCCGGCCAGGCTTGCCGCTGCTGATCACGCCCGCAGCGAGGCCGCGCGCCGGATCCGCCCAGATCGCGATGTTGGCCAGGCCCAGGTTGCCGAACGCGCTGGGTGCGTTGCGCCCGAACGGACCGAACCGGTTGGTGCCCAGCATGTAGCCGGTGCCCCAGCGGGCCGGCATCAGGCCTACCGCGAAATCCGGCCGCAACCGGCGGCATTCCTGAACCGCGCCGTACATCCGTTCCGGGCTCATGACGCGCACGCCGTCGAGCGCGCCGCCGCGGCGCCAGATCTCGGCGAAGCGCGACAGCTCGTTCGCCGTCGACACGGTATTCGACGACGGCACCACGGTGGTCAGGAACGCCGGGGTGTTGCTGTAGGGGATGATCTCGTGCACGGTTCCGCCGATCGCCTTGCGGAAGATCGCGGCGATCGGCGGCGGCAACGGGCGGCCGGTGGCGTGGCTGGGCGCGACCAGGGGGACGTCCTGCTTGGCAACCCCGAAGTTGGTCCACCGGAAGCCCAGCGGGTCGAGGATCTCGGTGGCCAGGATGTCGCGAATGTCTTTACCGGTCGCCGCATAGACGATTTCGCGCATCAGCGGACCCCAGGTGAGCGCGTGATAGATGTGCACCAATCCCGGCCGGTACAACGGCCGCAGCTTACCGAGCTGCTCTTGTGCGTACTCGTGGTCGTCGGCGCGGCGCAGGTCCGGCTTGGGTCCGGTGGGGAACGGCACGCCCGCGCTGTGGGTCAGCACGTGCCGGATGGTGGTGCGGTCCTTGCCGTGGCTCGTGTAGTTGGGGATGTACTTGCAGACCCGGTCGTCGAGCGAGAAGTACCCCTGCTCGACGAGCATGTGTACGACGGTCGCGGTGATGCCCTTGGCCGCCGAGTACACGCAGAACGGCATGTCCGTCGTGACGGGGATCTTGTCGGCGTCGGGGACATCGGTCGGCGCGTTGCCCCAGCCGTGCCCGATCGCGCGGTTGAGCACGACCCGCCCGTGTCGGCGGATGCACAGCTGGATCGCGGGGTGCATCCCGGCGTCATACCAGTGCCGCGCGGCCTGCCAGATGCGCTCGACGGCGGCCTTATCGATTGCGGAGTGGTCTTCTTCGCTGATCGCCGTCACGGCGTCGAGGTCGGCCGGGACGCGGACCTTGCCGTCGGGTGTCACCCCCGCGAGGGTACGTGTCTATTCCCCGGTGAATTGTGGCGGACGCTTGGCGAACGTCGCCGAGATGCCCTCGGTCAGGTCCTTGGACGGCAGGAACGCCGCGTTCCACGCAGCGACGTAGCGCAGGCTCTCGGACACCGCCGCGACGCGCTGCTGATCGAGGACGTCCTTGACGCCGTTGACCGTCAGCGGCGGGTTGGCGGCGATCTCGGCCGCGGTGGCGTGGGCAGCGGCCAGCGTGGCGTCGGGGTCGTCGTACACGTCGTTGACCAGGCCGATTTTCTCGGCGCGTGCCGCGTCGATGTCTTTGCCCGTCAACGCCAGCTCACGCAGGTGCCCGTCGTTCAAGATCAGCGGCAGGCGGGCGAGGCTGCCGACGTCGGCGACGATGGCTAGCTTGACCTCGCGCACGGAGAACTTCGCGTCGGCGCTGGCGTAGCGGATGTCCACCGCCGAGATCAGGTCGACCCCGCCACCGATGCACCAGCCGTGCACCGACGCGATGGTGGGTGTGCGGCAGTCGGCGACGGCGGTGATCGCACCCTGCATGCGCTTGATCTCGGCGTGGAAGTGCGCGCGCGGGCCGGCCAGCGCGTCGCCGGCCAGCAGCGGGGTGAAGGTTCCGCCCATCGCGGGCACGTCCAGGCCGTAACTGAAGTTTTTTCCCGAACCAGTGATAACGATGGCCCGCACCTCGGGGTCGGCGTCCAGCGCCGGGAAGAGCTCGGGCAACTCCGACCAGAAGGCGGGACCCATCGCGTTGCCCTTGCCCGGTCCGATCAGCGTCACCTGCGCAACCTGGTCTTTGATTTCGACCGTGACGGATTCGTACGTTTCGCCCATGACCAGACCGTAGCGTGGTCCGTATGCCTCCCGATTTGCGACCCGGACCCGATTCCCGGCCGACCGACGCGCTGGCCAGCGCCGAGGACACGCTGGGTGTGCTGCAGCAGGTGCTGCACACAATCGCCGCCGACGACATGTCGCGCCAGACGCCATGCACGCAGTTCAACGTGGCGCAGCTGACCGACCACTTGCTGAACTCGATCACCGGCATCGGCGGCATGGTGGGTGCGGAGATTCCCGAGACCAACGAGAGCGACCCCGCCGAGCAGCGCGTCGTCTCGGCCGCCCGGCCGGCTCTGGACGCCTGGCATCGCCGCGGGCTGGACGGCAGCGTGCCGTTCGGCAAAGGCGAGATGCCTGCCGAGGGAGCGTGCGGGATCTTGTCGGTCGAATTCCTGGTCCACGCCTGGGATTACGCGCGGGCCGTCGGGCATGACGTCGAGGCTCCGCAGCCCCTGGCCGAATACGTGCTGGACGTGGCCCGGGCGATCATCCAACCGGAGCTCCGCCGCCGAGCCGGGTTCGACGACCCGGTCGCCGTAGCCGAGGATGCTGCCGCCCTGGACAGGCTGGTCGCATTCACGGGGCGCGATCCGCGCCCGGCGTAGCCGCCGACCTCATCGAGTGTGCGTTCAGGGCTTCGAATGTGCTTTCAGGGCGCGATTTCGGGGCGGATTCTCGCCGCTGACGCACACTCGATGCAGTTACCGCCTCTACACCCGCTCGAGATAGAAGTAGTAAAACCGGCCGTCGTCGAGAACACCTTTACCGTTCATGATGCCCATCACGGCGTCGTCGTCGATCCTCTTGAAATGGTCGTGCACCGGCTGGCCGTCGTAGACCATCGTCGCGGTGATCTCGCCGCGGAAGTCCTCCAGCCACAGGCTGGCCTGGCCCTTACCCGCCGCGATGTTGGAGAACTTCTTCCCGTCGGCGTCCAGGCAGACCAGCGGCTGCACGTCTTCGGCCGACGTGAAGGTCTTGCCGAACCAGCCGAGCTTCTCGAGCTGGCCGTTCATCTTGTGGCCGGTGGCGAACTCGCCGCCCTTCCACTCGCCGATCATGCCGTCGATGGTGGCGGGCTCGAGGCTCGCCCAGAAATCGTCGAGTTCGGCGTCGGAGATCTGGCTGCCGCTTTCCTTGAACTCGACGAACTTTTTGCGGGCCAGAGTCATTGCGTACTCCCATGATTCGCGTTCCAGCCGCGCGCGAAGCGCAGCATGGCGTCGTTTTCTTCCGGTGCTCCGACACTAACCCGCACGCCGTCGGTGCCGTACGGGCGGACCACGATCCGTGCGTCGGCGGCCTGCCCCACGAAGTCCGCCGTGCGGGGTCCCAGCGGCAGCCAGACGAAGTTGGACTGTGACGGCGGCAGCGTGAACCCAGCGTCGCGCAGCTCGGCGCTGACCCGGACACGTTCGCCGACCAGGGCGTCGGTACGGGCCAACAGCTCGCCGGCGGCGTCAAGCGAGGCGATCGCGGCGGCCTGCGCAACGCTGGACACCGTGAACGGCACGTAGACCTTGTCCAGCGCGACAATCACGTCGGGGTGACCGACCGCGTAGCCAATCCGCAGACCCGCCAGCCCATATGCCTTCGAAAAGGTGCGCAGCACAACGACATTGCTGTGCGCACGGACCAGTCCGAGGCTGTCCGGTAGCATGCCGTCGCGGATGTACTCGACATAGGCCTCGTCGATGGCGATCAGGATGTGCGGCGGAACCGCCTCGACGAAGCGGTTCAGCGCGTCCGGGTCGACGACGGTCGACGTCGGATTGTTGGGGTTGCAGACGAAGATCAGCCGGGTGCGTTCGGTGACCGCGGTGAGCATGGCGTCGAGGTCGAACGTGTGGTCGGTCAACGGGATCCGGATCGCGGTCGCTCCGGCGACTTGAACCTGGGGCGGATAGAGCTCAAAGCTGCGCCACCCGAAGATCACCTCATCGCCCGGCCCGGCGGTGATCTGGACGAGCTGCTGGCAGAGGCTGACCGAACCGCAACCGACGGCGACCTGTTCGGGGGCGAAGTCCAGCCGATTGGCCAGCGCAGCCTTGAGCTCAACGCACCCGTTGTCGGGATAGCGGTTAACCATATCGGTGGCTCGCTCGATGGCCTTACGGACAGTGGGCAGCGGACCGAACACCGTCTCGTTGCTGGCCAGTTTGGTGGCGCCCGGTACCGTTTTACCTGGCACATAAACGGGCAGCCCGTCCAGCTCGGGTCGCAGGCGGGCGATCATTTCGACAGCATATGTCGCGGCTGTGTACGCTATGGCCCCGGCGGTTGCGGGATCCCGAGAGCGGTTCGGGTACCCTCGGAAAGTTCATGGAGGCGTGCCAGAGCGGCCGAATGGGGCTCACTGCTAATGAGTTGTTCCCCTCAAAGGGAACCGGAGGTTCAAATCCTCTCGCCTCCGCGGAGTTGAGAGAACATAACTGAAGACACGGCGCCCGTAGCTCAACGGATAGAGCATCTGACTACGGATCAGAAGGTTGGGAGTTCGAATCTCTTCGGGCGCGCAGTAACAGCAGGTAGGGGATGCGGCTATCGGTTTGATAGTCGCTGAGGTGCCCGGAATCTGACACTTTCCTGATATTTTCAGTCGCCACGATCGCCGCCTGCGTATTTGTCGAGCACAGCGCGCACGTCCGGGCCGCGTGTCTGCCGCTGCAGGTAGTGTGCCTCCGTCGTCGCAAGCTTTGCGTGAGAGAGTTGCTGCTGCGCGAGCTCGGCACCCATGGCATCGCGGACCACGGTGGCCACCGTGCGCCGAAACGAGTGGGGAGTCACCCACGACAGATCAGCCGGCAGCGCCGCGCGCAGCGCCCGTCGCATGTTTGTCAGGCTCATCCAGCCGCCATCACGGTTGGCGAACACAGCCCCTTCCATCCCGGATTCAGCGACCAACGCAGTCAGCGACTCCACACCGAACTGGGGGAGCACCACCGTATGCGGTGGAGCGTCACCTTTGCGCGCCTCCTGCCGGTGCACTGGTTTGCCAGCGATGCGGCCATGATCGATCAGCGTGCCCGTGATCGTCACCGTCGGCGGATCCGCCAGCAGATCGACATCACACCAACGAATAGCCAGCACTTCGTTCGGTCGCGCCCCTGTCGCCGCCAGAAGCTCAACGAAGGCACCCAGAAGGCGGCCTGGCCGCGGACCGGGGCCCTTCCGGTCCGCGTAGGCGCGAACCGCGGCGCGCACACGCTCGAACTCCGCTGGCGTCGCGGCCCTGGCCGGCTTCCGCGAAGTCTTGACGGTGCGCGTCTCACGAATCGGATTCACCGCAAAGACGTCGTATCGCACCGCGATCCCATACATCCCCGACAGGATCATCCGGAGGCGCTTGGCCTGCGTCGTCGACCCCATCTCCTGCAGCCGCGCGTGAGCGCTGCTCGTCGCCAACTCGGTGACGCGCAACGCGCCGATCTGGCGGGCACCATGCACCTTCCACACGTCCCGATAGGCTTTCGCGGTCTGCTCGCTGACACCGTCGACAAGTGCCTTCGCCTCGATCCAAAGCTCGAACAGCTGCGCCAGTGTGGTCCGGTCGGTGACGGCTTTCCCGGATTGCGGTGCGCGACGATTAGCTAAGTCTTGGGCGGCTGTCGGCCCCTGCCATACGTGGGGCGACATTCCGTCAAGGATCTGCATGGGGTCGGCGCATGTCGCTGCCATCGCATAAGGGTCGCCGTTGTTGAAGGCATCGACATACTGGAGCTTGCGGTCGTCTCTGCGGGCCAGCCACCCGCCGATCACACGGCCGACTGCTGCGGCTCCCGTGAACGCGGCGAGCAGCCAGCCGAAGTGAGCCAGGAACACCGCGGCCAGCAGCACCGGAATCACCGGCATAGCAGGTCCTCACCATGCGCAGGTCGCGGCCACAGATCAGATCGCATGGTTTTATCCAATGGAAAACCTGAGCCCCACATCAGGCAAAAACCCTCCATCAGGCGGGAAGGTTTTTGATCAACGGCGAAAAACACAGGCGGCCGGCCGATAGATTTGCGCGGATGGGGAAACACAGGCGGCTGGCAGATGGGGTTGAGCGAGATGGCGAAGCACTATGCGACCACCGAAATCCGAATCGACAAAGTGGAGATCGGTTTCGAGGTTCTCTTGCCGTCCGGCATCGACGGTGTGCCGCCTACAAGGTTCGTCATCGACCGGATCAAGCTCATCAACAATCAAGGCGCTAGCGAGCCACTGAAGATCAGGCTGACGTCTGATCTGCCCGAAGGGACGTACACCGTCGAGTTTCCGCCCGACGCGGTCGTCACCATAATCGTCGAGCCCGGGGCCGACGCGTGAGTGGAGATCCTCACCACCCGCATGCCGCGGCCGCGCGGACTTCGTCGTCATGCAGTTGCTCAAGCACCCCGGTAAACCAGCCGAATCCGTTGCAACTACAACCACTCTGACGGCATAGTTAACAACCGCAGAGCCTCAGGCGAACGCCTGCTCGCCTTTACACAACTCCACGGGGGCGCGACTCATGAGCACCTGGACCCACGCCGAACCCCGAGGAGAACCCGATGCGCACCGATATCACCTTCCACTCCGGCGACGACTGCTGCGCCGGCTGGCTGTACCGGCCTGAGGGCTTCGAGGGACGGCGGCCTCTGATCGTGATGGCGCACGGCTTCAGCGCGACCAAGGAACTGCGCCTCCCCGCCTACGCCGAGCGCTTCTGCGCGGCCGGGATCGGGGTGCTGCTGTTCGATTACCGCCACTTCGGCGCCAGCGGCGGCGAGCCCCGCCAGCTGGTCGACCTGTCCCGCCAGCACGCAGACTTCCGCCGCGCGCTGGCGTACGCGCGCGACCTCGACTGGGTCGATCCGGAGCGCGTCGGCCTGTTCGGCAGCTCGTTCGGCGGCGGCCACGTGCTCGCCGTCGGGGCGGCCGACGGGCGGGTCGCGGCGATCGTCTCGCAGTGCCCGTTCACCGATGGCCTGGTGACCCTCCCCGCGCTCGGGCTGAAGGCGATCATGCAGGTCACTGTCGCCGGGCTGCGCGATCAGGTCACCGCGCTGCGCCGCGGCGCGCCGTATTACATCCCCGCCGCAGCACCGCCCCGCAGCCTCGGCGTGATGACCACGCACGATTCGCTGTCCGGCATGACCACGATGGCCGAGCAATCGGTCGACCCGCACTGGGAAAACCGCGTCGCCGCCCGGATCATGCTGCGGCTCGGGATGTACCGCCCGGGCCTGAAGGCAGCCAAGCTCCCCTGCCCGGCGCTGTTCTGCATCACCGACCAGGACACGCTCGCGCCCGCAGAGCACACGGCCAAGCTGGCTGCGCGCGGGCCGCGAAACGAGATCAAGCACTACCCGATCGGCCACTTCGACATCTACGTGGGTGAGGACTGGGAGCGAGCGGTCGCCGACCAGACCGAGTTCCTCGTGCGCACGCTTAAGCCGTAGCTGCACCCACTGTCAACCCATGAACACCGCCGCCCATAAGCGCCGGGCACCGCCCCTCATTGTCCGTTGGGATGTTGTTCGGGTGTCGGTAGCGGCCGCGACTCTCCACTTTCCTGATACAAACGGCCGCAAATTAGCCCGGATCCTGACACCTCGTAGCGGACGCCTGGGAGTGAGTTCCGTTGAGCCCCAATACTTTAGTGGACGCAAGCGGACTAATGCGGACGATTCAAATAGATCAGAAGGTTAGGGGTTCGAATCCCTTCGGGCGCGCTTATGTAGGCGACCTCTCGAGCCACCGCAGTGACATGGGTCACCATCACCTCAGATTGGGCAGCACTCGGATCGCTGGTGCGTTGTCCTAGCCGGTCCCTATTAGAGGGTGCGACGGCTTCAAGCGAGGTTGACATGCAGCACACCATCACCAGCGGACGACGGCACCCGCACCACCCGATAGGTGAGGCGGTATGGATCCTCGCTGGCATCATCGTGATGCTCGCTTTCGGGGACGCTTTGGTCCTGCTCGCTCTCGCGGTTGCAATCGTGACCACGACCACGGCCTGGTGGCCCTATCGCAAAGTTGAGTATCGCGTGCAGAGAGACGACGCGAAGTTGGCTTCGGTAACGCGACTACGGCCAGCATTGACCGGCCAGCGCCGCAAGAAAGAGGCTTCACGGCACGTGTCGTGGGGTGGCCCAAGCGCCGCATAGCGTTTGCGCCGACATCCCGCGACTTTGACTGCACGGGAAGGAATTGCGACGAGACACGGTTGTGCCGGGAATGCGCATTGGAGTTGTGTTCCCGCAGACTGAGCTCGGGGGAGACCCTGCCGTCCTCCGTGCTTACGGACAGGGCGTAGAAGAGCTCGGGTTCACCCACATCCTCGCCTACGACCACGTCGTGGGCGCCGACACGACGCTGCACCGGGGCTTCAAGGGCCCCTACGACATCGACTCGACGTTTCATGAGCCGTTCGTCATGTTCGGCTACCTGGCCGCGGTCACCGCACTCGAACTCGTCACCGGCATCATCATCCTGCCGCAGCGACAGTCGGTCCTGGTGGCCAAGCAGGCCGCCGAGGTCGACCTGCTCACCGGCGGGCGCTTCCGGCTGGGTATCGGGCTGGGCTGGAACGCCGTCGAGTTCGAGGCGCTGGGTGAGGACTTCACCAACCGCGGCAAGCGCTCCGAGGAGCAGGTCGAAGTCCTGCGCAAGCTATGGACCGAACGGTCGGTCACCTTCAACGGGAAGTACCACACAGTGACGGGGGCCGGCCTGGCCCCGCTGCCCAATCAGCGGCCGATCCCGGTGTGGTTCGGTGCGGCCTCCGAGCGCGCCTACGAACGCGCCGGACGGCTCGGCGACGGCTGGTTTCCGATGCTGGAACCCGGGCCACGACTCGACGACGCCAGGGAACAGGTGCAGCGCGCCGCGGTGGCAGCCGGCCGCGATGCCGACAGCCTGGGGATGGAAGGCCGAGTCAGCTGGACCGGCGACCGCGACAAGGCCGCGGCCCAGATTGCCGAGTGGAAAGCTGCTGGGGCCACGCACGTGTCGGTGAACACCATGAACGCCGAGCTGGCGACCGTCGACGACCACCTTGCCGTGCTGGAGCTCGTCGCTACCGATCTGAAGTAGGCGTTACTGCAGTTGTCCGCCGTACCTTGCCTGGTTTTCGGCCTCAGCCTCTTCACGCAACGCCGAGATCGCGAGATTGAGCCGGTCAGTCAACTCGCCGTGAGCATAGTCAGTCACGCCCGGATGTAGCTTCAACTGAAGCAGCCTGCCGTCGGAATTTGCGACGGCCTGAATGTCGCCGAGATCCACGCTGTACGTGACAGTTTCGGCCTGCGCGACGAGCGCTTCCCACTTGTTGGCGGCTTCGCTGAGTTCCCGCAAAACTGATTCGACCAGGTCTCGGTCCTTCGAGTCGCTGCGCTCCCTGCGACTGTCCGACCCCGACACGATGCCAGTATTGTCGACCGCTCTCACCAGCGTCAATTCATAATTGGGCGCATGTATCAGACCCCGGGTTCGCGCTTCTTCAGCCCGGAGAACCAGGAGAAGTGGTAGTTCGCCGATATCAAATCGCCGCTGACGATGCCTTCGGTCGCGGCCATCAGCAGACAGTCGAGCAGGAGCGCGGGGTCGACATCGGGATATTGGTCCAACAGCCGGTAACGCGCCGTATCGAGGTGCACCCGCAGCAGATCGACCTCGTCGTCGACCACGCCGGTAGACGCGGCAGCCGCTTTAGCCAACGTATGCACGATGCGCGGCACCCCGTCGCGCCAATGCGTGGCTTGGATCAATTGCCAACCCAGGTCGTCGACAGTCGGTAATTCCCGGGGCTGCAGCGAGGCCCGCGTCGTGGCGAAGTCAATCGACCAACCCAGAGGATCGCCGGGACGATAGGTCGCGGCACGCGGCGCATCGCCGATCAAGGCGGCGGCTCCGCCCGTGCGTCGCCCGGGCTCCAACAGGCGCACGCCGGTCGGCAGCTTTATACCTGCCGGCACCCAACCATGGGCGAGGTCGGTGACCAAAACCGTCGTGCCGTTGTCGTAATCGCCGGCCGCCCAGTTCAATCTCGGTTCTTGACGCGCGACGAACGCGACCAGCCGCCGCAACCGTTCGGCGTCGGATTCCGCCGGCGCGGCAGCCTGTGATGCTTTTGGGGGCTTCGAGATCTGCGCCGGCTCGGCCATCGCGGGCTCGTATTTCTCGTGGCGCGGCGACTGCACCACCCTGACGGTGGGGATCACTTGTGTCTCATCGAGATCCGCCGCGGCGGTAGCCTGCGGGGCCATCGGAGGTTCTGTCATTTCCGGCACCTCCACCACCCTGACGGCGGGGATCACCTGTGTCTTAGCGATATCCGGTACGGCGAATTCTCTGGCAGCTCGCCGCGGGGGTCGTTCCGGGCCGCCGGGCGTCGCGGCGTGCAGCTGACGAATCGTCGACTCAACCCGTCGCCCGGCACGGCCCCGGGCGTCGTTGATCACTCGCGCCTCTTCTGCCTGGCGGGCGGGATCAGCCATGCCCGTTCGCCTAATGACCCTCAACTCGTCGTTGGCGCTACTCACGATTCGCCGCAGGTCGGCATTGAGATACTCTGCCAGCGTTGCGGTTTCGGCGCTGGCCGTCGAAAGCTCGGCGGGCCAGAGCCCACCTATCACCCACGGGGTGCAATCGACAGGAGAGCTGAAGGTAGGAATCGCGAGAGATTCCCTTGTCGCTCTCCGGAGGCGCTGGCGCGCCGTTATCCGACCGAAGATCGCCACCGGGTAAGCCTACCGGGCCCGGTCAGGCCGTGAATTGTGCGGCCGCCCCCGCCTAGGTAGCGTGGGGACATGGCTGATTCTGCGCTGCAGCAGCAACTCGACGAGGTGCGTGTGTTGCTGCACCGCGCGCGAGAGTTGTTCGGCGCCAATCCCATCGAGCCGCCTGTCAATATCGCACCCGACCCCGATACCGCCAAGCCCTGGCTCCTTTAGGCTGTCGCCCGGTCAATCGGCCTTTTTCCGGCGCCGCAGTTGGTGCGCCAGCAGCTTTTCAATTGCCGTGTCGAGGTCGTGGGCAGTCGGAACCTCCGCGGACGGGGTGTGGCCGGCGGCCACGATCTCGTTGCGCACTTCCAGCAACGCCTTGAGGCATGACACATCTGCGGTCAGCAGGATGCCCTGCGCCAAGTTGGCGGCATCGGTGTCCATCGCCTCGGCGCTCAAAGCCACGCTGTGCATATATCCGCCGCGGCAGGAGCGGACCAGGATGTGTCCGCTCGGGTGGACCGTGTCAAAGGCGGGATTAGCGTCCGTCATCGACCGCCATCGTTGATGCCCCCGAGGTCGTGTGCCGCTTGTTCGTCGTGCTGGTCCCACATCGCCGCCGACATTCTCAGGTTGAGGGCCATCTCGGCGTGATTGTCGGCTTGTTGCTCGTAGCACTGCCGCCGCAGCTCCAGCAGCTCGCGGCCGGCCTCACGCAGCTCACCGAAGATCGGCCCGAGTGAGTCCAGGCTGTCCTGAATCGCGGGGTGTGATGACGGCACGGTCCGCAAGTAAGCGGACGTCTGGTCGTGATGGACAGCGGCTTCACGCAACTGTGCGGGCACCGCGTGGATTCGATCTGCCATCCGCTGTCTCCTATTCAGTCGCCCGTGGTCGACGTTGCCGCCGGCCGGGTTGGGGTCGGTGGGTCGGTCCTGGCCGGCCCGTTCGGTGGAGTCGATGAGTTCGGTGGAGTCGGTGCCGCCGGCCCCTGGTTTGCCGGCGGGTGCTCCCAGCCTAGAAAGCTTGGCCCGCTCACGATGGTGATGTGCTGAATCTGTCCGTCGAGCAGCGCTTTACCCTGACCCAGAGCAAGGGCATGGCGGTCGCTGAGGATCCCGATATCTCCCGTAATGACCCGGAGCGGATCGATGGGAGCGGTGACCACCGTCCCCGGCGCGGGAATGATGATGCCCTGTTGGTGGAAGGCCTCGGCGATCGGCGTTCCGCCCACCGCGGCCTTGATCACCGCGGCTAGCTGCGGGCTGCCGGCCGTCACCGTCTCGCCGGTGGGCAAGGTGATTGTCGTGGGCCCGGTGGGTGGCGATTCGGGCTTCTCGCCGGACGATTCGGTGGCTTCGTCTGCTTTCTGTTCGCCCGCTTCGTCGGCGTCCGTCTGTTCCGGTTCGGGGTGATCGAGAAGTTTGGAAAAGGGAAGCGCACCTTCGTTATTCCAGCCTGCAGCCGGCCCTGAGAATCCGCTTGGCAGCGATCCGCCGCCAAAGTTGGGAATGCTGGGGATCATCGGCGCGATCGGCGCCGCCGCCGGTGGCGGGGCACCCGCGTTCGAACCCTGTGCGGGCAAGCCATCGGCCAACAGGTCGGGATCGTCAAGTAGCGAATCGAGGTACGGGTCCCCTGCGGCGTCGAGCGGCGCCGCTTGTTGGCTGGGGGCGGTCGCAGGTGCATGATCGGGCACCGCGGGCGTAGGTCCCCGCTGACCCGGAACGGCCGCTTCGTTCGTCGAGGCGTTGTACAAGGACGTCCACGCCGCCATCAGCGTCGACTTCGAGGTGTCATCGAGGCTGGCCTCGGCGACCACCGCGCGGATGTCCCTGAGCTTGCTGATGAGGAACCGCTGGAAATCCCGCGCTCCGGCTGGAGTGTCCAGATCTGAACGCGTACGAACCGCCGTTTCGGTCTCTTGCTGCAGCCTGCTCAGCGCTTCGCTACCCTCGACCGTCTTCAAGTGGGCGTTCAGGATGGCCGAGACGACTTGCAGATCAAGCTGAGAGCTCGATGAATTCTGGTGCGCCAGAGCGGCTTCGGCGTCGGCGATGGCTTTGGCAGCTTCACCCTGCTGCGGCACCCGCGGGTCGCCCGCCATCAACTCGAAGACGTCCGGGTGCCGCTGGCGAATCCTGCCGAGAATCGCGTCGAGTTGTTCGGGACGCGTGCTGGGGGTGACCACGGCGACCACCTCGCCCGGCGTCAACCCGGCCTGCCATGCGTTCGGGTCGCCAGTGCGATCCCGAATCTGTTTGACCACGTCCAGTAGGTCTCGATAGGTCGACATTGGGGGTGAGAATAGTGACGCGTGCCGCCACCGACAATTCACCCAGTCGGAGCTGTGTACTGTGCCCGCAAGCTCTGCAGCACAGCACTTTTGGCGCGGTCGAGTTCGTGCGCGCGCGCCACGACCGCCGCGATCTCCCGTTGCTTGGCAAGCAGGAATTTCTGAAATTCCCGCGCGCCCATGGGGGTGTCGATAGCGGGGTCGGCGTGGCCCGACGCGACGCGATCGATCTCCGCGGCGATGGCGTCGAGCCGGCTGACGCTGTCGCGCATCACCGTATGCGCCTCAGCGAGCGCATCGGCCAGCACCCGGTCGGCGTCGGCGACCGCACCGTGCAAGGTCGCCATCGCGGCCTGCCGCGCCTGGATGGCTGCCAACGAGGAATGCTCCTGTTCGGCCATACAACCTCCTCAGAGCGGTCTCAAAACGGTCGACGTATCTGCACGTTGCCGCCCAGCGGGCTGATCCGCACCGCCGCACCCGAGTAGGGTGCTTCGACGACCAGATTGTTGCCGATGGCCAGCTGAACGTGTCCGGCGTGGGGAAAGACGAGATCGCCCGGCCTCACCTGCGAGCGCGAGACCGCGATGCCGTCGTTGATCTGTTGATAAGTGGTGCGATCCAAGTGCAGACCCGCCTGCGCGTAGGACCACTGGACCAGCCCCGAGCAGTCGAACTGGTCGGGGCCCGTTGCGCCCCAGACGTACGGGCGGCCCAATCGCGACAACGCGGCGCGCACCGCGATTCCGGCGCGACCGTCCACCGACGCCAATCCCGGACCGTGGTGCAACATCCGGTAGCGCAGCGCGCGCAGCGCCATCAGGCGCCGCCGCGCTCGCCCGCGGGCCACCAACACATGCGCGCGTTGGGCGCGCAACCGCGCCGCGCGACGGCGCATCGCCTCGCGCTGAGCCATCGGGCTGGCTGGGGTGGCCGTGTTGTCGGCACGGGCTTGGTCGAGGACGTTTTTGGTCTGCTCGCGCGCGTCGGCTTGATCCCGTTGCGCTCCGGCGAGGACGACCTCGGTCGCCGCATCTGTCCGCGCTGCTGAGGCCAACGCGTCCTGGCTGCGGAGCACGGCGAGCCGATAACGACCAAGTCCTGCACCACTATCCGGTCGCGCGGCACGGTCTGACTGGTTCCGGTAGCGGCCTGTGCCCGCGTCCAGCGCAACGTGACCACCGCGGCCGACGAACAGTTGATGGGCACGGCTGAGTGCTCCGAGTTCGCTGTGCGTCACCGGCTGCCCGCATCTCCCGCCGGCGCCGACTCGACCGTAGCGGTGAAGGCGCGGACGCGCGGGAGCGCTCCGGGCGGGATCATGCCGCGGTTGCGGATGTCCCACACGTCGTCGCTGCTGACGCCAAGCAGTGCCGCAATGATCGGCTCCGGTAATGACGATCGCGTGCATGCTCCGTCGAACCGCGCGCTCAGGCTGCTGGGCATCCGCTTCAGCAGGTCGGCGCGCGTCTCCTCCAGTTCCGTAAGGTGGTCCATCAACCGGGCCGTCGAGTCGGCGCCGGCGTTGACCGCCACCCGCCAGGAACTGGCTGCGAGCATCTCAGCCTTTACGCACTGCGCGATCACAGACAGAATATACGTCTCATATTCGTTTGATGTCGTCGCAGGCAGCCGTTCGATGACGGATTTGATGGCGTCGAGCTGCGCTTCGGCGTAGCCCTCGAGCACGTCGGTGTCGCTGTGCCGGTCGACCACGACCGCCGCGGTACGTCGTGGAGTCATCGCCTGCGGCATTTGTGCGGCGATCAGCCGGGCCAGCTCCGCATCGGGATCGGCCGCCACCAACAGCCGGGAGTAGGTGCCGGGGGCCAGCCCGAGGCCATTTTCAACCTTCTGAACTGTACCTTTGTGCGGTTTACGGGCGCCGCGCTCCAGATAGCTCAATCCCATGATGCTGACGCCGGTGGCGTTCGCGAGGTCGGCCAGCGACCAGTCACGGGACTCGCGCAGCGCTCGGATCGCCGCGCCGGCCGACTCACGGCTCATCGCGCCCTCCGGCCATAGCCGGATATTACACAGGCTGGGGGTCCAGCTTGTGTATATACGTTTTTATCACGTTTCTCTTGCGCGTGGCCGCTACTTATGTATACGCTTTTGCCTACGTTTCAGCTCGAAAGGAGAGTGCGTCATGGGACATCCGTGCACAACCAACCCGGAACTCTGGTTCGGCTACCCCGACGACGACAGTGGTGACGGCGCGGCCAAGGCGCGCGCATATGAACGGTCGGCAACCGAGGCGCGCATCCAGTGCCTGCGCCGCTGCCCGCTGGCGCAGCAGCGGCAGTGCGCCCAGCGCGCGATCAAGCACCGCGAAGAGTACGGGGTGTGGGCCGGGATCAAACTCCCCGGCGGCCAATACCGCAAGCGCGCGCAGCTCGCCCAAGCCCACGAGGTACTGCGCCGCATCGCGGCCGGCGAAATCAACTCCAGGCAGCTTCCCGAAAACGCGGCCCTGCTGGCGCGCAGCGGACGCGAGACGGTTGCGGTGACGGCAGTGGTGTTGCACCTGCCTAGCTCGCGAATTAGTCCACGTCCGGCCGCATAACGACGATCGCGGCTCACAGTTTGCTGTCGTACCCGACGGGGTAGGCGGTGGCATGACGTTCGACCTGACACCGACCGCAGCGCAGCATGACCTGGCCCGCCGTGCGCACGAATTCGCTGAATCCGTGATTCGTCCGGTTGCCTTGGACTACGACCAGCGGCAGGAATTCCCCTGGCCGGTGCTCGAGGAGGCCGCCCAGAGTGGCTTCTACAGCCCGCTGTTCTACCGCGACCTCATCGGTGATCCCACCGGATTGTCCCTACCGATTTTCATGGAGGAACTGTTTTGGGGCTGCGCCGGAATCGGTCTGGCGATCGTCATGCCGGCACTTGCACTGTCGGCGATCGGGCAGGCCGCATCGCCGGAGCAGATGTTGCAGTGGGCGCCTGAATGTTTCGGCACACCAGGCGATCTCAAGCTCGCGGCGCTGGCGATTTCCGAGCCCGAAGGAGGCAGTGACGTCCGCAATCTGCGCACCTGCGCGCGCCGAGACGGTGACGATTGGATCATCGACGGCCACAAGATGTGGATCGGCAACGGCGGCATCGCCAACGTGCACGTGGTCAACGCGGTGGTCGACGAAGAGCTGGGCCATCGCGGTCAAGCGCTGTTCGTGGTGCCGGGCGGCACACCCGGGCTGGAGATGGTACGGAAGCTCGACAAGTTGGGCTGCCGTGCGTCCCACACCGCAGAGCTGAAGCTCAACGGCGTACGCGTTCCGGGAGCCAATCTCCTTGGTGGACAGGAGAAACTCGAACACAAGCTGGCTAAGGCCCGCGAGGTGGTTGCCGGTGCGAAACGATCCGGATCGGCCACGTTGGGCACCTTCGAGCAGACCCGTCCGATGGTTGCCGCCCAGGCGATCGGGATCGCACGCGCCGCACTGGAATACGCCACGTCTTATGCCACTGAGCGAGAGGCGTTCGGCGGCCCCATCATCGACAACCAGGGCATCGCATTCCCGCTGGCGGACTTGGCACTTCAGATCGACGCTGCCCGCCTACTTACTTGGCGTGCCTCTTGGATGGCCGCCAGCGGAGTCGCCTTCGAGCGCGGCGAGGGCTCGATGTCGAAGCTCGCCGCCAGCGAGGTAGCGGTCAAGGCGACCGAGCGTGCGATCCAGACGATGGGCGGGTGGGGCTACATCACCGACCACCCGGTTGAGAAGTGGTATCGAGATGCCAAGCTGTACACCATCTTTGAGGGCACCAGTGAAATTCAGCGGATGGTCATCTCGAACGCGCTGGGCGCCGCCGTGGGCACACCGCCGCTGCATGTGGTGCTCGAGCCGTCCGGGGGGCCCCTGAATCGTGTGTTCGGCCGCGGCGCCCCGCTGAGATCCCGCGTAGCCGATGCGGCACTGTCGATGCAGGACCAGGTGCCCGGACCGCTGATGCGCGTCGCCATGAAGGTGCTGCGTCCACCCAGGTAAATTCCGGAGGTACTGTCGCGGCGTGAGCAACCTCGAGACTGCGTCGGCCGAAGTCGCCTGCGGCGCTTCGAGGGCCGCGGGTGCCTTAACGAGGGTGCAGGTGCTGCACCCTCGCGAGGTGCCCCTGGGCGGCCCGCGGGCGATGCGGGTGCAAAGGACACTGCCGCAACGGGAGCGCTCGCTGATCGGCGCGTGGTGCTTCATCGACCACTATGGGCCCGCGGCCGCCAGGATGGACGTCCCACCGCATCCGCACACGGGACTGCAGACGGTCAGTTGGTTGTTCAGTGGGGGTGTGGAACATCGCGACAGCGCCGGCGTCCATGCCCTGGTCCGCCCTGGCGAGCTGAATCTGATGACCGCCGGTGCCGGTATCTGTCATTCCGAGGTGTCGATCGAATCGGCCGGTGTGCTGCACGGGGTGCAGCTCTGGGTCGCGCTACCCGACTCTGACCGCGACACGGGCCGCGACTTCGCCCACTATGTACCCGCACCCACGTCGCTCCCGGGTGCGGTGGCTCGGGTCTTCCTGGGCGAGCTGGCCGGCAGCCGTTCGCCGGTTCACACTTTTACTCCGCTGCTCGGCGTCCAGATCGATCTCGCCGCGAACGCCCGGCTGGACCTCGACGTCGACCCCGCCTTCGAACACGGAGTCCTGTGCGACTCTGGCCCGATAGAAGTAGCCGACACGACGCTGGCCGCCGCTGACCTCGCGTACCAGAGACCCGGCAGTCGCACGTTGCGCTTGCGCAATCTTTCCGATCGGCGCGCGCGCGTCGTGCTGTTAGGCGGCACCCCCTTCACCGAAGAACTGGTGATGTGGTGGAACTTCGTCGGCCGCAACCACGACGACATCGTCAGCTACCGCCAACTGTGGCGGGACGCCGACGAGCGCTTCGGCGCCGTCCACGGATATCAGGGCTCGGTCACCCGGCTGGCCGCTCCCCCGCTACCCACCACCCGCCTGAGGCCTCGACCTCCCGCGCAACGAAAGGAAGACACATGACCGCAGACAAGACCGGCGCGCAGACGACAGTCAGCGCGCAGGAGGGCAAGTACACCATTGCCGTCGAGGGGGAAACCGTCGGCTTCGCCGATTTCGCCGACCGCGACGGTGAGAGGATTTTTTATCACACGGTGATCGAACCCGCCTTTGGCGGACGCGGCCTGGCGACGATCCTCATCGAGCACGCGCTGGACGCGGCTCGCGCCGACGGCAAACGCGTCGTCCCGGTGTGCTCGATGGTGGCCACCGTGATCGACAAGCATCCCGAATACGCCGACCTCACCGACCCCGTCACGGCCGAGATCAAGCGCTGGGTACAGTCGCAGCCGAGCAAATAGGCCAGCGGCACAGCCGAGAATGTTCGTCCGCCGACACAATACGGACACGTTTTTCCTGGTGGTCACTGCCAAGCGAGGCGCGGATCTTACGCTTCAAAGGTGTCTGATCGGTTTCGGCGATGTCCGGTGGGGAAACTCTTGCCTCCACGGATGAGACCTCGGCAACGACGGCGTGATCGCCATCGCGATCAGCTCAGGAGTCGGCGCAGCCTCGCACGCCGTCACCGGGCCGCCGATGCCTTGGCGACGGGCTAGTCGAGAGGAGGAAACGCCATGGATTTCGGACTACTGCCGCCGGAGGTCAATTCCGCGCGCATGTATACCGGTCCTGGCTCGGGTCCGCTGCTGGCCGCCGCGTCGGCTTGGAACGCGCTGGCTGCCGAGATGCAATCGACAGCGAGCTCGTATCAGTCGGCGATCGCAGGACTTACCGCCGGGCCCTGGCTGGGCCCGTCGGCGGCCACGATGGCCGCCGCGGCCGCGCCGTACGTGCAGTGGATGAGAGCCACCGCCGCGCAGGCCGAGCAAACGGCGACCAAGGCCATCGCGGCAGCGACTGCCTACCATGCGGCGTTTGCCGAGACGGTGCCACCGCCGGTGGTCGCGGCCAACCGCAGCCTGCTGGCGGCCCTGGTGGCAACCAACCTCTTCGGGCAGAACACCCCGTCGATAGCGCTGACCGAGACGCAGTACGCCGAGATGTGGGCCCAAGACGCTTCCGCCATGTACAGCTACTCCGGCGCGTCGGCGTCGGCGACATCGCTGACCTCGTTCAGTGCACCCCCGTCGAGCACCAACTCGAGCGGGCAAGGGGGCCAAGCGGCCGCGGCCCCCAAGCCAGCGCCACCCCCGCAGCCAGCGTGCAAAGCGCGATCTCGCAGGCGCAGCAGGCGTTGTCTGCAATACCCAGCGCGCTGAGCAGCGCAGCGTCGCCGGCTCAGGCGCTGTCGCCGCTGGACCTGTTGGGCTTGGCGAGCGATCTGATCGCGATTTTCCTCGACGCACCAGCCAGCTTGACCGGACTGGGCATTGACGCCCCATTGACGAGCGTGTCTTTCCCCTTCGATGTTGTCGGCGCCCTCACCGGTTTCCACACGGATGACATCGTCAGCGGCTGGGCCGGAGTCGAGTCCTGGCCGGGGTGGGCGCCGATACCGCCGTCGCCGTTCCCGGTCATCACGAACCTGGGCTCTCCGGTATCGGCGGGCATGGGAACGGCGAACACGGTCGGCAGGATGTCGGTGCCGACGGCCTGGGCCGCGGCGGCACCGGAGCTTCGCTCACTCACGGTTGCACTGCCGGCCGCCAGCGTCGCCGCCGCAGAGACCTCCGCGGGCGGCGCCGGAAGCGTGTTCAGTCAGATGGCCCTCGCGAGCATGGCCGGGCGGGCCATGGCCGGCGCTACCGGCGCAGGTGGCGCGGGCGGGCCCGGCCGCCGGGAGCGGATCGGGGAACGGGTCACGGTGCCGACCCAAAATCCTGCGGCAGGCTCGCAGCCCGAACCACCCGCCCCGCCGCCGCAGACCCTGCCAGGCGGCCCCATCACGAGCATCGCCGCCGAGTTGCGTGAACTGGCCTCCCTGCGCGACTCGGGAATCCTCACCGAAGAGGAGTTCACCGCACAGAAGCAGCGCCTGCTTCCTCAGTAACAAAAATCCCCGGCCGATGGCCGGGGAAATCTGTACCTCTTCGCATTGGTGGGCGAAGGGGGACTTGAACCCCCACGTCCCGAAGGACACTGGCACCTGAAGCCAGCGCGTCTGCCATTCCGCCACTCGCCCGAAACAACCGAAGGACCATATCACTCTAGTCGTCGCGCGCCCAACCGCTTTGGAGGGCCGTCCAGACCTCCCGCCTGAACTGCGCGGATGCAATTCTCAGAATTCGCACGGTGCCGCGGCGTCGCGGTATCCCGATACCATACTTGGGTGATCCGACACGCGCGCAAGTCGTTTGCCTTCCGCTGGCGATATGCCTCGACAAGTGCGGGCGAGCGCTGAGCGGTGGGTAGCCACGGTGGTTAGCCAGAGAGGGCTCGCTGCGCGCATCGAGCGCAAGCTCGAGGCGACCGTCGGCGACGCGTTCGCGCGGATGTTCGGGGGATCGATCGTCCCTCAGGAGATTGAATCCTTACTGCGCCGCGAAGCAACCGACGGCGTCCGGCAACTCCAGGGAAAGCGCCTTTTGGCGCCTAACGAATACATCATTACCCTCGGTGTGCACGACTTAGAGAAGTTGGGCGCTGACCCGGACCTCACGTTAGGCGCTTTCGAGAGGTACCTGGCCGACTATATCTATGAACAGGGGTGGCAAACGTATGGTGAGGTGGTCGTCCGGTTCGAACAGTCGTCGAACCTGCATACCGGCCAGTTCCGCGCCCGCGGTGCTGTCAACCCCGATGTCGAGCCCCGCCCGACGCTCAACGATCCTTCCCGGCCACAATCAAATCAGGCGTTCGGCGCAGAACCAGGAGTACGACCAATGACTGACAACTCGAGCTACCGCGGGGGACCGGGACAAGGGCGGCCCGGCGACGAGGATTACGACGAACGCTACGGCCGTCCGCAAGACGACCAGCGCGGTGGTGGCCAGGACCCGCAAGGCGGTCACGACCCCCGAGGCGGATATCCGCCGGAACAAGGCGGCTACCCGCCCCAACAGGGATATCCGCCACCCCGCCATGAGCAAGGCGGCTACCCCGACCAGCGCGGCTACCAAGAGCAGCGCCCCTACCCCGAGCAAGGCGGCTACCCCGAGCAAGGCGGCTACCCCGAGCAGGGGGGGTACCCAGACCAGCGTGGGTACCAGGGCGGCTACCCCGACCAGCGCGGGTACCCGCAGCAAGGCGGCTACCCCGACCAGCGCGGCTACCAGGGACAGCGCGGGTACCCGCAGCAAGGCGGGTACCCGGAACAGGGCCAGGGTGGCTACCCGCCGCAGTCCTACGAGCAGCGTCCCCCCGCTCCCGCCGGTTATGGCGGCGAGGCCGGCCAGAATTATGACCAGGGTTACCGGCAGGACAGCGGTTACAGCGCGCCGGCCGGCGGCGAGCAGAACTACGGCGGATACGGCGGCGACTACGGTCGCGGCCCAGCTCGCCAAGACGAGGGCGGTTACGGCTCCCCACCCCCGGCGGCGTCGCCTGAGCAGCAGCACCCGGGCTACCCCGAGCAGGGCGGCGGCTACGAGCAGGGCTACCAGCAGGGCGCCCAGGGATACGGCCAGCAGGACTACGGCTCAGGCGACTACACGCAGTACGCCGAGAGCGTTCCGCCCGCTGGGTACGGCCCTCCGGGCGGCGGTTACGCCGAGCCCGCGGGCGACTACGACTGGGGCCAGTCAGCGGGCCAGTCGGCCGCTCCCGACTACGGCCAGGGCGGCGGCTACGGCGGCTATGGACAGGGTGAGTACGGATCCGCCGGAACCGCGGTCACCCTGCAACTCGACGACGGCAGTGGACGGACCTACCAGCTGCGTGACGGCTCCAATATCGTCGGGCGTGGGCAGGACGCCCAGTTCCGGCTGCCTGACACCGGGGTGTCGCGTCGGCACCTCGAGATCCGGTGGGATGGGCAGGTCGCGCTCCTCTCCGACCTGAACTCCACGAACGGCACCACCGTCAACAACGCACCCGTGCAGGAGTGGCAGTTGGCCGACGGCGACGTGATCCGTTTAGGACACTCGGAGATCATCGTCCGCATTCACTGAACCCGTCGGGTTCACGCTGCCGTGCTTCGCCCGCTTCCACCAGCGTCCAAGCTATCGTGACGTTGCCACTGGGTACGGACGCGAAGCCTTCGGCGCTAGGACGGAAAGGACGTCAGATGCAGGGACTGGTGCTGCAGCTGACGCGTGCCGGATTTTTAATGTTGCTATGGGTATTCATCTGGTCGGTGTTGCGCATCCTGAAGACCGATATCTATGCGCCAACCGGCGCCGTCATGGTGCGCCGCGGCCTGGCGTTGCGCGGCACGCTCCTTCCGTCTCGCCAACGGACCGCCGCACGCTACCTCGTCGTGACCGAGGGTTCGCTGACCGGCGCGCGCATCACGCTCAGCGGGCAGCCGGTGTTGATCGGGCGCGCTGACGACTCCACGCTCGTGCTGACCGACGACTACTCATCGACGCGGCACGCCCGGCTGTCCCAGCGCGGCTCGGAATGGTACGTCGAGGATCTAGGATCGACCAACGGCACTTACCTTGACAGGGCGAAGGTGACGACTGCGGTACGAGTTCCAATAGGAACGCCGGTGCGGATCGGCAAAACAGCAATCGAGTTGCGCCCGTGAGCCTGGTCCTGCGCTATGCGGCCCGCAGCGATCGCGGCCTGGTACGCGCGAACAACGAAGACTCGGTGTATGCCGGCGCACGCCTGCTTGCCCTCGCCGACGGGATGGGCGGCCACGCGGCCGGCGAGGTGGCGTCGCAGTTGGTCATCGCCGCATTGGCCCATCTCGACGACGACGAGCCTGGTGGCGATCTGCTGGGCAAGCTCGAGGCCGCTGTGCGTTCCGGCAATGCGGCCATCGCCGATCACGTCCAGATGGAGCCCGACCTGGAGGGCATGGGCACGACGCTCACCGCAATCCTGTTCGCGGGCAACCAAATTGGTCTGGTGCACATCGGCGACTCGCGTGGCTACCTAATGCGCGACGGCGAACTCACCCAGATAACCAAGGACGACACCTTCGTCCAGACCCTGGTCGACGAGGGCCGGATCACCGCGGAGGAGGCCCACAGCCACCCACAGCGCTCATTGATCATGCGGGCGTTGACTGGTCACGAAGTCGAGCCCACCTTGACCATGCGCGAAGCACGCGCCGGTGATCGATACCTGCTGTGCTCGGACGGGTTGTCCGACCCGGTCAGCGACGAGACCATCGGCGAGGCGCTGCAGATTCCCGACGTAGCCGAAAGCGCTTATCGCTTAATCGAATTGGCGTTGCGCGGTGGCGGCCCGGACAACGTGACCGTCGTCGTCGCCGACGTTGTCGACTACGACTACGGGCAGACCCAACCCATTCTGGCCGGCGCGGTATCCGGTGAAGACGACCACAACGTGACGCTGCCCAACACCTCCGCGGGCCGCGCCTCGGCCATCAACCCCCGTAAGGAGGTCGCCAAACGCACACCGCCGCAAGTCGATACCGCGACTCGACCGCGGTGGTCGCGCCGCCGGATGGCCATCGTCATTGCCGTCGTCGTGCTGGTGGTGCTGGCCGGCCTGGCCATTGGCCGCTGGATCATCGCCAATAACTATTACATCGCCGAATACAACGGCAAGGTGTCCATCGTGCGAGGCATTCAGGGCTCGCTGTTGGGCATTTCCCTGCACGAGCCGTATCTGGTGGCCTGCGTCAGCCCGCGCAACGACCTATCGCTGATCAGTTTCGGCCAATCCGGAGGCCACACCGACTGCCAACTGATGACGCTGCAGGATCTCAACCCCGCCGGACAAGCACAGGTTCAGGGTGGGCTTCCGGGTGGCACGCTCGATCAGGCTGAGTCGCAGCTCCGGAAATTGCTGGCCGATTCCCTGCTGGCCTGCCCCCCGCCACGGGCCACCTCACCTCCGGTTCCGACACCTGCGCCCGAACCAACCGCCCCCGCATCCCCTCCGCCCTCATCTTCCAGCCCGACCACCAGTCCCACTCACGGCTCCACAACTAATTCATCGGCACCGCCCGCGGCCACTCCGGCCACCTCGGCCACTCCGGCCACCTCGCCTGCGCCCGCCACTACCTCCCAGACGGTGCCTGAAAGTCCGCACTGCCGGGCGGTGGCATGACCACACAGGTCCAGCCACCGGTCGCGGTGACACCCCCGCTGCCTACTCGGCGCAACGCCGAACTGCTGCTGCTGTGCTTCGCCACCGTCATCACCGTGGCCGCCTTGCTGATCGTGGAGGCCAACCAGGAGCGCGGCCTGCGCTGGGACCTGGCGCGCTACGGGCTGGGCTTCCTCGCAGTTTTCGGCGGCGCGCATCTGGTCATCCGGCGGTTCGCTCCCTACACCGACCCGCTGCTGCTGCCAATCGTGGCGCTGCTCAACGGACTTGGCCTGGTGATGATTCACCGGCTGGATCTCGTCAACAGTGAGCTCAACAGACACCATCACACCAATGCGGCCCAGCAGATGCTGTGGACCCTGTTTAGTGTCGGCGCGTTCGCGCTCGTGGTCACCTTTTTAAAGGACCACCGACAGCTCGCGCGCTACGGCTATATCTGTGGCGTGACCGGCCTGGTCTTCCTGGCGATTCCCGCTCTGCTGCCGGCGTCGCTTTCCGAGCAGAACGGCGCCAAAATCTGGATTCGCTTCTCCGGCTTCTCGATTCAGCCCGCAGAGTTTTCGAAGATCCTGCTGCTGATCTTTTTCTCGGCGGTGCTCATCGCCAAACGCGGCCTGTTCCACAGTGTCGGCAGGCATTTGATGGGCATGAACCTGCCCCGCCCGCGCGACCTGGCGCCGTTGCTGGCCGCGTGGGTGATCTCAATCGGTGTGATGGTCTTTGAGAAAGACCTCGGTACTTCGCTACTGCTCTACGCGTCGTTCCTGGTGGTGGTCTACCTCGCCACGCAGCGGCTCAGCTGGGTCGTCATCGGCCTGGTGCTGTTCTCCGCGGCGAGTGCGGTGGCATATTTCATTTTCGAGCATGTGCGGGTTCGCGTGCAGACGTGGTGGGACCCGTTCTCCGATCCCGAGGGCAGCGGCTATCAGCTGGTCCAGTCGATGTTCAGCTTTGCCACCGGCGGCATCTTCGGCACCGGGTTGGGCAACGGCCAACCCGACACCGTGCCCGCGGCGTCGACCGATTTCATCACCGCCGCGTTCGGCGAAGAGCTTGGCTTGGTGGGTCTGGCGGCCATTTTGCTGCTCTACGCGATCGTCATCGTGCGTGGGCTGCGTACCGCGATCGCGACACGGGAAAGCTTCGGCAAGCTGCTCGCCGCGGGCCTGGCCTCGACACTGGCTATTCAGCTGTTCATCGTCGTCGGCGGGGTGACCCGGCTCATTCCGCTGACCGGGTTGACAACGCCGTGGCTGTCCTACGGGGGGTCGTCACTGCTGGCGAACTACGTGCTGCTGGCCATCCTTGCGCGCATCTCGCACAGCGCACGACGTCCCCTGCGCACCACCCTTCCACGCGATACCGCGCCCATCGCCGCGGCCGGCACCGAAGTGATCCAGAAGATATGAACGCATCTCTTCGCCGGATTTCGGTGATCGTGATGGCGTTGATCGTGCTGCTGCTGCTCAACGCCACGTACACACAGGTTTTCACCGCCGACGGGCTGCGCGCCGACCCCCGAAACCAGCGCGTCCTGCTCGATGAGTATTCACGCCAGCGCGGCCAGATCACCGCGGGCGGCCAGCTGCTGGCTTATTCGGTGGCCACCGACAACCGCTTCCGCTTCCTGCGGGTGTATCCCAACCCCGCGGTGTACGCGCCGATCACCGGCTTCTACTCACTGCGATATTCGAGTAGCGGCCTCGAACGCGCCGAGGACCCGGTGTTGAATGGATCCGACGAGCGATTGTTCGGGCGCCGGCTGGCCGACTTCTTCACCGGTCGCGATCCGCGTGGCGGCAATGTGGACACCACCATCAACCCGCGTGTCCAGCAGGCCGCCTGGGACGGCCTGCAGCAAGGCTGCGGAGGACCGCCGTGCAAGGGAGCTGTCGTCGCGCTCGAGCCGTCCACCGGCAAGATCCTCGCGATGGTGTCGTCACCGTCCTATGACCCCAACCTGCTGGCGTCACACAATCCCGACGACCAGGCGCAGGCGTGGCAACGCCTCCGCGACGACCCCGACTCGCCACTGACCAACCGCGCCATCTCGGAAACCTACCCGCCCGGCTCCACCTTCAAAGTGATCACCACCGCAGCGGCCCTGCAGGCCGGCGCCGACCCGAACGAGCAGCTGACGGCAGCAGCAAAGATTCCGTTACCTGACAGCACGGCCTCGCTGGAGAACTACGGCGGAACGTCGTGTGGTCCCGACCCCACCGTCTCGCTGCACCAGGCTTTCGCCCAGTCGTGCAACACCGCGTTCGTCCAGCTGGGCCTGGCCACCGGCGCCGACGCGCTGCGCAGCATGGCGCATTCGTTCGGCCTGGACAGCACCCCGAGCGTCATTCCGCTCCAAGTCGCCGAATCGAATGTGGGACTTATCGCGGACGCGGCCTCGCTGGGTATGTCAAGCATTGGCCAGAAGGACGTCGCGCTGACACCGCTGGAAAACGCAGAGGTCGCCGCGGCCATCGCGAACAGCGGAGTGATGATGCAGCCCTACCTGATCGACAGCCTCAAGGGGCCCGATCTGGCCAACATCAGCACCACCGCCCCATACCAGCAGCGTCGCGCGGTGTCGCCGCAGGTCGCCGCTAAGCTAACAGAGCTGATGGTCGGCGCCGAGAAGGTCGCGCAGCAGAAAGGGGCGATTCCCGGCGTGCAGATCGCATCCAAGACCGGTACCGCGGAGCACGGTACCGACCCGCGACACACGCCGCCGCACGCGTGGTATATCGCCTTCGCGCCTGCGCAGACACCCAAAGTCGCGGTGGCGGTGCTGGTGGAGGACGGCGCTGACCGGCTGTCGGCGACGGGAGGTGCGCTCGCCGCGCCGATCGGGCGGGCCGTGATCGAAGCTGCCTTGCAGGGAGGAGCATGAGTCCCCGAGTTGGTGTGACGCTGTCTGGCAGGTACCGCCTGCAGCGGCTCATCGCCACCGGTGGCATGGGCCAAGTATGGGAGGCGGTGGACAGCCGCCTGGGCCGCCGCGTCGCCGTCAAGGTGCTCAAGCAGGAGTTCTCGCAGGACCCAGAGTTCATCGAGCGGTTCCGCGCCGAGGCGCGCACCACAGCGATGCTCAACCATCCCGGCATCGCGAGCGTTCACGACTACGGCGAAAGCCAGCTTGACGGGGAGGGCCGCACCGCCTATCTGGTGATGGAGCTGGTCAACGGCGAACCGCTGAATTCGGTGCTCAAGCGCACCGGTCGGCTGTCACTGCGGCATGCGCTGGACATGCTCGAGCAGACCGGGCGTGCCCTTCAGATTGCGCACGCCGCCGGCCTGGTACATCGCGACGTCAAACCGGGCAACATCTTGATCACCCCCACCGGCCAGGTGAAGATCACCGACTTCGGCATCGCCAAGGCGGTCGACGCAGCGCCGGTGACCCAGACGGGCATGGTGATGGGAACCGCTCAATACATCGCACCCGAGCAGGCGCTGGGTCACGACGCAACCCCATCGAGCGATGTCTACTCGCTGGGAGTCGTTGGGTACGAAGTGGTTTCGGGCAAGCGTCCGTTCACCGGCGACGGCGCCCTGACGGTGGCGATGAAGCACATCAAGGAGCCCCCGCCGCCGCTGCCGGCCGACCTGCCGCCCAACGTGCGGGAACTCATCGAGATCACGCTGGTCAAGAACCCCGGTATGCGCTACCGCAGCGGCGGTCCGTTCGCCGACGCCGTCGCCGCGGTGCGGGCCGGTCGCCGCCCGCCGAGGCCGAGCCAGACACCGCCGGCCGGCCGGGCCTCCCCGGCCGCCATTCCGTCAGCCACCCCGACCAGGATCTCGGGGGGCACCCCGAGCGGTCGGACGCCCGTACCGCACCGGTCCCGGCCGTCGACGGGCGGTCGCCGCCCGCCCCCTGCACGACGCACATTCTCGTCGGGCCAGCGTGCGCTGCTGTGGGCCGCGGGGGTGCTCGGAGCGCTGGCGATCATCATCGCGGTGCTGATCGTCATCAACCACAGCAGTGAAAATCAGCCGACGTCACCCGCGCCGACCGTCACCGACACCGGCAACCCACCGGCCGGACCGCCACCGGCCTCCAAAACGCCCAACGGCTCGGCGCCGAGGCTAGACCTCAATCAAGGCCTTAGCCGGGCTGTGCCGCTGACACCGCCCCACACGTCGCCGGCCCGGCACGAGACATTGCGATGACCACCCCTGAACCACTTTCTGGTCGCTATGAACTCGGAGACATCCTCGGATTTGGGGGCATGTCCGAGGTTCATCTGGCCCGCGACCTGCGCCTGCACCGCGACGTAGCGGTCAAGGTACTGCGCGCCGACCTTGCCCGCGACCCCAGCTTCTATCTGCGCTTCCGCCGCGAGGCGCAAAACGCCGCGGCGCTCAATCACCCGTCCATCGTCGCGGTGTACGACACCGGCGAGGCGGAAACGCCGACTGGCCCGCTGCCCTACATCGTCATGGAGTACGTCGAGGGCGTCACCTTGCGCGACATCGTGCACACCGACGGACCCCTGCCGCCCCGGCGGGCCATCGAGATCATCGCCGACGCCTGCACCGCGCTGAACTTCAGCCACACAGCCGGCATCATCCACCGCGACGTCAAGCCGGCGAACATCATGATCAACGACGCCAACGCAGTGAAGGTGATGGACTTCGGCATCGCCCGCGCGATCGCGGACAGCAGTAGCGTCACCCAGACGGCGGCGGTGATCGGGACGGCGCAATACCTTTCGCCCGAACAGGCCCGCGGCGAACCCGTCGATCGCCGATCCGACGTCTATTCGTTGGGCTGTGTTCTTTACGAAATGCTCACCGGCGACCCGCCTTTCACCGGAGACACGCCCATCTCGGTGGCCTACCAGCATGTCCGCGAAGACCCGGTTCCGCCGTCGGAACGGCACGAGGGCATCTCTCCCGACCTTGACGCCGTCGTTCTCAAGGCGTTGGCCAAGAATCCGGAGAACCGGTATCAGACCGCGGCCGAGATGCGGGCCGATTTGGTCCGGGTGTACAACGGCGAGACGCCGGAGGCGCCCAAGGTGCTCAGCGGCGCCGACCGAAATTCGCTGTTTTCGTCCGGGGGGGCGCACGGCGGGGGACCGCGCACTGATCCGCTACCCCGCCAGCCCCTGAACGATTCCGACGGTGAGCGCGGCGGTTCGATCGGCCGCTGGGTAGTCGCGGTCGCCGTGCTGGCGGTGCTGACGATCGTCGTCGTCATCGCCTTCAACAACTTCGGAGGCAGTACCCGGGATATTCAGGTGCCGGACGTGCGCGGCCAGGTGTCGGCCGACGCGATCGCCGCACTGCAAAACCGCGGCTTCAAAACCCGCACCCAGCAGCGGCCTGACTCGACGATCCCGCCTGACCATGTCATCAATACCGATCCCGCCTCCAACGCCTCGGTGAGCGCGGGCGATGTGATCACCATCAACGTCTCCACCGGGCCCGAACAGCGCGAAATGCCCGACGTGTCCTCGATGAGCTATTCCGACGCGGTCAACAAGTTGAAAGCCGCCGGATTCAGCAAGTTCAAGCAGGCCAACTCACCGTCAACGCCGGAGCTGTTGGGCAAGGTCATCGGGACCAACCCACCGGCCAACCAGACCTCGGCAATCACCAACGTGATCACCGTCATCGTCGGCTCCGGCCCCGAAACCAAACAGATCCCCGACGTGGCCGGTCAGAACGTTGACGACGCGCAAAAGAACCTCACCATTTATGGCTTTTCCAAATTCAGCCAGGCCGCGGTGGACAGCCCGCGACCAGCCGGCGAAGTCATCGGCACCAACCCGCCCAAGGGCCAGACGGTCCCGGTGGATTCGGTGATTGAGCTGCAGGTGTCAAAGGGCAACCAGTTCCTGATGCCCGACCTTTCCGGCATGTTCTGGACCGACGCCGAACCGCGACTACGCGCACTGGGCTGGACCGGTGGGCTGGACAAAGGTCCTGACGTCGACGCCGGCGGTTCGCAACGCAACCGGGTGGTCTATCAGAACCCGCCGGCCGGTGTCGGCGTCAACCGCGACGGGATCATCACGCTGAAGTTCGGTCAGTAGCGCCGGAATTCGGCAAGGGCTCCGGAAAGTGCGGCCGGACCGCGGCGAGGACCTCGTTTTCCAGCCTGCGGACCAACGTCTCGTCTCGTGCCCACCCGCAGTCGGCCAGCCAGTTGGCCAGCATCCGATGCCCCCCCTCGGTCAGGATCGACTCCGGGTGGAACTGCACACCGTGGATTGGCAGGCTGGTGTGCCGCACGGCCATGATGACCCCGCTGTGGGTGCGCGCCGTGACCTCCAGCACCGGCGGCAGCGACTCCGGCAGGATCGTCAGCGAGTGGTATCGGGTCGCCGTGAAAGGGTCCGGAAGTCCTTGCAAGACACCAGTATTCGTGTGGAACACGTTGCTGGTCTTGCCGTGTAGCAGCTCGGGGGCCCGGTCCACGGTGGCCCCGAATGCGACGCCGATGGCCTGGTGACCCAGGCAGACCCCAAGCAGCGGCGTGTTCGTGGCGGCGCAAGCCCGCACCAGGCTGATCGAGGCGCCCGCGCGCTCCGGGGTGCCCGGGCCCGGGCTGAGCAGGACCCCGTCGAACTGAGTGGTGACCGTGTCGCCGGACAGCCGCGCGTCGTCATTGCGCCATACCTCGGCCTGGACTCCGAGCTGCCCGAGGTACTGCACCAGGTTGAACACGAAGCTGTCGTAGTTGTCGACAACCAGGATCCGCATCGTGTCAGGTTACCGACTCAGTACCCCACCGGGCCCAACGGCTGAGCGAAATGCATGCGGACCGGTTCGGTGTAGCCGACAATCCGCACATCAGGCTTGACGTCCTCCTGGTAGCCGAGGCCGAACCGGACCACGTACTGCTTGTAGAGCGTCACCAGGGGAGCGGAGGCCAGCGCCGCCTGCATGGCCGGGGCGTTGCCGATCGCGGTGATCGTGTACGGCGGGCTGTAGGTGCGCCCGTTCAGCAGTAGCGTGTTGCCGACGCAGCGCGGTACCGACGTGGCGATGATGCGCTGGTCCTGCATCTGGATCGCCTCCGCGTCGGCACTCCACAACGCGTTGAGGACGGCCTGGATGTCTTGCTGGTGTACGACCAGGTCGTCGGGGGACGCGTCGCGGGGGAACCGGCCGTTGGCGTCGCGCTGTGCGTCCTGCAGGGTCACTACCAGGCCCGGCCCGTGGACCGGGTCCAGGTCCGCGTCGCCGGCCAGCTCGGCGGACCGCCTCAGCATCGCCGCCAGTGCGGCATCCGTCGACCGGCCGTGCAGCGAGTCGAGCTTCTTGGTCAGCCCATCCCGTTCCGCGCTCAACCGGGTCACCGACGACTGTGCTTCGCGGACCAGGTCGACCAGGCGCGGCGCGTCGCTGCGGCGGATCTCCGCGCCGCCCGATACCCCATGCGTGGCGGCCAGCAGCAATCCGGCCAACAAGCACACCAATGGGACACCGAAACGCCACGGCGAGCGGCGCGTGACCCGCGTATCCGTCATCAGCTCTCCGGTTCCTTAGTCAGCCGTCCAGGTGGGTTAGTCTCGTAACCAAGTTACGCAGCTCCGATCGTTGTCGTTGCACCGTCCGCCCCCTGTCGTTGAGGTACCCCGAGGAAATCATGCCCAAGTCCAAGGTTCGCAAAAAGAATGACTTCGCCGTCAGCTCTGTGAGCCGCACGCCGGTAAAGGTGAAGGTCGGACCGTCGAGTGTGTGGTTCGTGGCGTTGTTCATCGGCCTGATGCTGATCGGGCTCGTCTGGCTGATGGTGTTCCAACTGGCCGCCGTCGGCACCCAGGCCCCGACGGCCCTGCATTGGATGGCGGAACTCGGTCCGTGGAACTACGCCATCGCGTTCGCTTTCATGATCACCGGTTTGTTGCTCACGATGCGCTGGCATTAACAGACGCTGAAGACACGATGAATTCATCTTGTGGTCGATCTGTTACGGGTCTAGCAACCTTTCTGTTACCCAATCACACGCGTGTGATTTATCCCCACTGTTGATAGCGCTTGTGGATAACCGCAAAGGCAGTGGTGGGAGGGGTTAGTCAGGCCGTGCAGCAAACATCCTGGGGGCCGTCTCCGGCGGGAGTCGCAGGTTGCGGCGTTGTCGGCGTCGTGATGGCTATCGCCTGTGTGACCGTCGTCACAGACCTGCCCGGCCGCTTTCTGACTGGCGTTGCCGCGGCGGGTTTGATCTTGTTTGCCGGACTGTCGTGGCGCGCGCGCCCAAAGCTGGCAATTACCCCCGACGGCCTGGCGCTCAAGGGGTGGTTCCGGACGCAACTATTTCAGCACTCCGATATCAAGATCATCCGGATCACCGAGTTCCGGCGGTACGCGCGCAAAGTCCGCTTGCTCGAACTCGAAACGGCTCGAGGCGCCCTGGTGATCTTCTCGCGTTGGGACCTCGGCACCGAGCCGCTAGAGGTGCTCGACGCGCTCACCGAAGCCGGCTACGCCGGCCGCTAGCCCCTTTTCCGCAAGCCCCTTTTCCGCGAGCGTGCGTGTTCGCACGCCGACACACCGTGGCGAGCGTCATTTTGCGCACGCTCGCGACGTCGAGCGGCTCTTAGGAGATGGTGATCGACTCGATGACGACCGCGTCAGTGGGCCGGTCGTTGCCGTCGGTCGACGTCGTTGCGATTGCGTCGACGACCTGTTGCGAGTCGGCGTCGGTCACTTCGCCGAAGATCGTGTGGCGCCGATTCAGGTGCGGCGTCGGGCCGACGGTGATGAAGAACTGTGAGCCGTTGGTGCCCGGGCCCGCGTTGGCCATCGCCAGCAGGTACGGCTTGTCGAATTGCAGTTCGGGGTGGAATTCGTCGGAGAACTTGTAGCCCGGGCCGCCGCGTCCGGTTCCGGTCGGGTCGCCACCCTGGATCATGAAGCCCCGGATCACCCGGTGAAAGACCGCGCCATCGTAGAAGGGGCCCGACGGGCCGCCCGATGCGTTTTGGGTCGAATACTCTTTGGTGCCCTGCGCCAGGCCAACGAAATTGGCGACGGTCTTCGGCGCGTGGTTTCCGAAGAGAGCAACCTTGATGTCGCCTCGGTTGGTGTGCAGTGTGGCGGTGGCAGTCTGAATGGCGCTGTTAGTCACGGAATCAGAGTCTGCCATCACCCGCGGGGCCGCCCGCACCGGGTCCACTCCGGCCCGCTTCGGCGCAGCCGGCCTAGCCGAAAACACGCGAGCACACACGCAACTGGCCCGCAGACGTCGCAATGATGGCAGGCTGATGAAGCATTCGGGCGACAGCACAGAGAGGCTGAGATGAGCGGAATAGCGTCGACCAAGTTGACCCCACGAGAGCGGCTGAGTCGAGGCCTGGCGTACTCGGCGGTGGGGCCGGTGGATGTCACACGCGGCGTTGTTGGCCTTGGCGTTCACGGGGCGCAGTCGACCGCCGCGCAAGTCCGACGCCGGTACCAGCAGGGCCGGCTGGCCCGGGAAGTCGCTGCTGCGCAAGACACGATCGCCCAAGAGTTGGCGGCCGCGCAGGAAGTGGTCGCGAACCTCCCGCAAGCCTTGGAGCAGGCGCGCAAGAAGCAGCGTCGCGGTCCGCGCCCCTGGGTGATTGCGGGAGCCGCGGTGGCGGTCGTGGCGGCCGGCGCAGTCGCGTTCAGTATCGTTCGACGCTCGATGAACGGTTCGGAGCCGTCGCCGCGCCCACCGAGCGTGGACCCTCAACCGCGCCCGTAGGCGTGACACAAATTTGTGGAGCCTAGGGGGTTCGAACCCCTGACCCCTGCCTTGCAAAGGCAGTGCTCTACCAGCTGAGCTAAGGCCCCTCGTCATCACCCAGTGTGTCAACTGCGGCCATATGCCAGACCTCTACACCCCGACGTGACCGCACCACCGCCACCAGCACTGCGATCAATGCCAGCGGCAATGCGAGTCTGACACATCGTCTTGATGGACACATGGTTGTGGGCCTAGGAGGACTCGAACCTCCGACCTCTTCGTTATCAGCGAAGCGCTCTAACCGCCTGAGCTATAGGCCCGTACTACTCGTACGGCCGAGCGACGAGATTACCGCACTCGCCGCCCCATCCCCAAAACGCTAGTCGAGGTCTGCGAGGGTCACTTCGACCCCGCCGATCAGATCGGTGGCCAGGTTGTAGACGAACGCGGCGATCGTGGCCATCGCAGTCAGCAAAACGATATTGACCAACCCAATCAAGACGGCGCCGCCGAAAATGGTGCCGCTCGAGACGAGTTCTCCGGCGCTGCCGCTGGTGTTGTTCAGCAAGTCACCGACGTTGCTGTTCAGCTTGGCCCACACGCCCATGCCACCAAGCACCAGGTAGAGGAACGCGACCGCGACCATCCAAACGAAGAACAGCGCCACCGAGAGCAACAAAGACACCTTCAAGGTGCTCCAAGGATCGATCCGGCGGATCTGCATACTTGCCCGCACCGGGCCCCGACCCCGCCGCGACACCTGCACCCGGCCCTCGCGTTGTTCGCGCGATTCAGACCGTGGCTCAGCCGCCCCCGGACGCTTGCCTGCTGTGCCCGAAGGCACGGAGCTACGTTCGGGCGCGGGTTTGCGTTGCGTTACCCCCGGCATGGGCCCGGATAGATCGGGCAGTTCGCTGGCATAGGCATCAGTTGTTGACGGGCTCTCGCCGCGCGACGGGGGAGCGTCAAACTCCTGGGTCTGCGAGGCAGCGGGGCCGGAGACGAAGCGGTTCACGCGCGGATCGGCTGACTCCGGCGGGCGCTGCCCCGCGCGGGATGCCCGCGAGGGCCCGCGCTGCCACGGCGGTGAGTCGCCGGTTTCCGGTCCAGGGCCCGTCGCAGCGGGCGTCGCCCGGTGTGCACCGGACCGCTCGGCCGAACCATCTCCGTTCAGGCTGTCACCCTTGTCGATGGCCCCAGGCTCGTTCGGTGAAGTCACCGCGACTCCTTAATCCCTACCAAGGCCGCCCGGGCGGTGGCAGTCGTACGTCTGGTGGGGCTGAGTCTAGTGGCCGGGTTCCCAGTTGCCCGCATCGCTTGGGGCTAGGTACCCGGCTCCTCAGCACCGTCGGCTTCCTCGCCATCCTCGTCGACGCCTTCTTCGGCGTTGCGCGCGATGGCTAACAACGTGTTGTCCTCACCCAGGTTCATCAACCGAACGCCCTTGGTCTGTCGTCCCGCCTTGCGGACCTGGCGCGCCCCCGTGCGGATGACGCCGCCCCCGGAGGTGATCGCGTACAGCTCGGTGTCGTCGTCGACAATCAACGCCCCAACCAGCCTGCCACGCCGGCGGTCGTACATCACGGTCAGGACGCCCTTGCCGCCGCGGCCTTGTACCGGGTACTCCTCGATTGCGGTGCGTTTGGCGTAGCCACCGGAAGTGGCCACCAGCAGGAAGGTGCCTTCGCGGACCACGTTCAGTGACAACAGCCGGTCGTCGGCGTTGAACCGCATGCCCTGCACACCTGAGGTGGCCCGTCCCATCGGCCGTAGCGCCTCGTCGGTCGCCGAGAACCTGATGGACTGGCCGTTGGCCGAAACCAGCAGCAGGTCCTCGTCGGCCGAGCACAACACCGCACCGACCAGCTCATCGCCGTCGCGCAGGTTGACCGCGACGATCCCGCCGGACCGGTTGGAGTCGAAGTCGGTCAACTTCGACTTTTTGACCAACCCGTTTTTGGTGGCCAGCACCAGGTACGGGGCGTCCTCATAACCCTTGATTTGAATGACCTGCGCGATGCGCTCCTCGGGTTGGAACGCGAGCAGGTTGGCGACGTGCTGACCGCGCGCCGTGCGTGAGGCCTCCGGTAATTCGTAGGCCTTGGCGCGATACACCCGGCCCTGCGTGGTGAAGAACAGGATCCAGTCGTGGGTCGAGGACACGAAGAAGTGCGCGACGATGTCGTCTTGCTTGAGCCCGGCGCCCTGCACGCCCTTGCCGCCGCGTTTTTGGCTGCGGTACAGATCGGTCTTAGTGCGCTTCGCGTAGCCGGTCTCGGTGATGGTGACGACGACGTCCTCGCGCGCGATCAGGTCCTCGTCGTTGACGTCGCCGTCGGCCGCGATGATCCGGGTGCGACGAGCATCGCCGTGCTTTTCGACGATCTCGGCGAGTTCGTCATGCACGATCCCGCGCTGGCGCTCCGGCTTGGCCAGGATGTCTTCCAGGTCGGCGATCTCGGCCTCGATCTTGGCGAGGTCGTCGACGATGCGCTGGCGCTCCAGAGCCGCCAGCCGCCGCAGCTGCATGTCGAGGATGGCTTGGGCCTGGATCTCATCGATGTCGAGCAGTTCGATCAAGCCGGCCCGGGCGATGTCGACGGTCTCCGACGCGCGGATCAGCGCGATGACTTCGTCTAGCGCGTCAAGTGCTTTGACCAGACCGCGCAGAATGTGGGCGCGTTCGTTGGCCTTGCGCAGCCGGTACGTGGTGCGCCGGATGATGACATCGAGTTGGTGCTCGACGTAGTAGCGGATCATCTGGTCGAGGCGCAGCGTGCGGGGCACCCCGTCGACGATCGACAACATGTTGGCGCCGAAGCTGGTCTGCAGTTGGGTGTGCTTATAGAGGTTGTTCAGCACCACCTTGGCGACCGCGTCGCGCTTGATCTCGACAACGATGCGCAGGCCGACGCGATCGCTGGATTGGTCCTCGATGTTGGCGATGCCGGTGAGCCGGCCGTCGCGGACCTGCTCGGCAATCGACGTGATGAAGTTGTCGTGGTTGACCTGGTAGGGCAGCTCGGTGATGACGATCGAGGTGCGCCCGCGTGAATCTTCCTCTATCTCAACGACTCCGCGCATCCGGATGGAGCCGCGCCCGGTGGTGTAGGCGTCGTGGATCCCCTGTGATCCGACGATCAGACCATGGGTGGGGAAGTCCGGGCCCTTCACCCGCTCGCGGACCGCGGCGAGGGTGGCCTCTTCGTCGGCCTCGTGGTTATCAAGACACCAGTAAACGGCTTCGGCCAGCTCGCGCAGATTGTGCGGTGGGATGTTGGTCGCCATGCCGACGGCGATGCCACCCGAACCGTTGGCCAGCAGGTTGGGGAACCGGCTCGGCAGAACGGTCGGCTCTTGCACCCGGCCGTCGTAGTTTGGAATGAAATCGACTGTCTCCTCGTCGATTTCGCGCAGCATCTCCATCGCGAGCGGAGTCAGCCGAGCTTCGGTGTTGTGACTGACGAATCCGTTGGTCAGGAAGGCATGATCTTCGGTGTCGACGCGAAGGCTGTACGCCGGTTGCACGCCGGCTTCGGTGACGGATGCGACTTTGGCGTAATAGAACCGGCCGTCGGTGAGCTCGGTGGCGATGGCGCGGACGTCGGAATCAGCAATGTGTGAGAGGATTTCCGCGCCGCGCATGCGCCAGCGTTGCATGCGGTCGATGTTGTGGCGGTTGAGCCAATCACGATCGGCCCATGATCCACCGGCATGGGTGCGGATGAACGCCGCAAGGGCCGGAACGTGATCGGCGTCCATGCCCGCGCAGACAGGCATGGAACCCAGAATTGTTGTCAGCTTTGCTTGCTTTGCGCCGCCGAAGCCAACTTGGGTAGCGAATGATTCGGCTTGCGCACGATTGGTGATGACGACCTTATGCTCACCCGTTGCACGCCGATAGCGCTTCGACACCACACCGAACTCAAGCAGCATCTGCTGTACATCGGCGGCCAGCTGCTCGCTGCGCGTCGAGTAGGAGATCTGGATTGTGTTGCGCGGCAGCCTCGAGCACGACCCGTCGCCTTCGAACAGCGCCTGAAGAAACGCGCGCTTGACGGCGGCAGGGGACTGCCAGAGCCAGCTCGGAACGACCTTGTCCGCGGACCGCTGCCCGCACAGGTCGCCGAGCGGTGTCTTCTTCAGTTCCGTCAGGTTGTGAATGTCAAGCTCGTGCAGCTGCGATCCAGAGGCGATGGTCCGAGACGATACGTAGCGTCGTCCTCCGACCACCGCGTCGTATGCGGCAACGACCATGTTGAAGTAGTCACGGTCGAGATTGTTGAATCCGGCACGGGTCTGGGATACGAAGCCCTCGCTAATGAAAGCGCCCAACAGCAGCGCCTGGGATGTCGCGTCCCAATCGGCTGGGCCGAATTCCACGGGTGGTGTCCGCTGCAACACAACGCAGTCGTCGGCGCGGATCTCTTCGATCAGCTTCCACAACAGGGTCGGCACGCCGGCGACATCTACCAAGCACAGCAGCGGGTGATTTGCCGTGCCGGTGATTTCATACCCTTCGGCGGTACGTACCGTGTAGGTTTGGTGCTCGCCCGAATGGAACAAGCGATCGGCGACCACGGGGTTGCCGTGCCGATCAAGGACTTTCAGTTCGACGGCGTTGTCAGAGTTGGGTCGGGCGCCCGATACCACATCGGCGATACGCACTGACTGCCCGAAGGGCAAGCGCACCAATGCGTCTCCGGTTACGCAGTACCTCATCGCGGCGGGCGGATCGTTGCCCGGCGACCCGAAGTTGCCCTGCCCGTCGACCAACGGATACCGCAGCGACCACGGCTGCGCCATCCGCACCAGGGTGTCGTAAATCGACGAGTCGCCGTGCGGGTGGTAGTTGCCCATCGTCTCGGCAACGGAGCGTGCGGATTTCGCGTGTCCGCGGTCAGGCCGGAAGCCCGAGTCGAACATTGCATAGAGCACCCGGCGATGCACCGGCTTGAGGCCGTCGCGTACCTCCGGCAGAGCGCGGCCCACGATCACGCTCATCGCGTAGTCGATGTAGCTGCGCTGCATTTCGTGCTGGATGTCCACCGGTTCGATGCGGTCGCCGGCTTCGTCGCTCGGCGGCAAAGTGGTGTCAGTCATGTGTTCCTTCGGTCGCTAGAACTAGCCGTCTCGACTTCTTAAACATCCAGGAAGCGAACATCTTTCGCATTACGGGTGATGAAGCTGCGTCGGGCCTCGACGTCCTCTCCCATCAGAATGGAGAACAGTTCGTCGGCTGCAGCGGCGTCGTCGAGCGTGATCTGACGCAGCACCCGAACCGAGGGGTCCATCGTGGTCTCCCACAGCTCCTTGGCGTCCATTTCACCGAGGCCCTTGTATCGCTGGATACCGTCCTCGGCGTTGATCTTTCGGCCGGCAGCCCGACCCGCCTCCAGCAGACCGTCGCGCTCACGGTCGGAGTAGGCGAATTCCGGATCACTGCGCTGCCACTTTAACTTGTACAGCGGTGGCTGAGCCAAGAACACGTGTCCGTTTTCGATGAGCGGCCGCATGAACCGGAACAACAGCGTCAACAGCAGTGTCGAAATGTGTTGTCCGTCAACGTCGGCGTCGGCCATCAGGACAATCTTGTGGTAGCGCAGTTTGGTGAGATCGAACTCGTCGTGAATTCCGGTGCCCAACGCGGTGATGATGGCCTGGACTTCGGTGTTCTTCAGAACCCGGTCAATACGGGCCTTTTCGACATTGATGATCTTGCCGCGCAGCGGGAGGATCGCCTGGAACATGGAGTCGCGGCCGCTTTTCGCCGAGCCGCCGGCCGAATCACCTTCCACTACATATAGTTCCGACTTCCGCGGATCAGTGGAGCGGCAGTCGGCGAGCTTACCGGGCAGGCCACCGATGTCGGTGGCGCTCTTGCGCCGCACCAACTCCCGTGCCTTACGCGCGGCGATGCGCGCCTGCGCCGAGGACACCGCTTTGTTCACAACGGTCTTCGCCTCGGTCGGGTTGGCCTCGAACCAGTGCGTCAGCTGTTCGTTGCACACCTTCTGCACGAAAGACTTGACCTCGGTGTTGCCCAGCTTGGTCTTGGTCTGGCCCTCGAACTGCGGTTCGCTGACCTTCACCGAGATGACGGCGGCCAGGCCCTCACGGATGTCGTCGCCGGTGAGGTTCGCGTCCTTCTCCTTGAGCAGCTTCTTGTCCTTGGCGTATTTGTTCACCACCGACGTCAGCGCGCTGCGGAAGCCCTCCTCGTGGGTGCCGCCCTCGTGGGTGTTGATGGTGTTGGCGAAGGTATGCACGGACTCCGAATAGCCGCCATTCCACTGCATCGCGATTTCGACTTCGTGTCCGGTGCCCTTGCCCTCGAAGTCGATGACGCTCTGCTGGATCGGACTCTTGGTGCGGTTGATGTGCTTGACGAAATCCACCAACCCGCCGGGGTAGTGGAAGGTGCGGTGCTTGACCTTGTGTGGCGCCTTCGATTCGGCCGCCTTTTCCTCGGCGGACTTGGGGGCTTCGGCGGTGTCGCTGACGACGTCGTCGACGACGTCGTCCTTGGTCACCCGCTCGTCGGTGAGGTTGATGGTCAATCCCTTGTTCAGGAACGCCATCTCCTGCAGTCGGCGCGCCACGGTCTCGAAGTCGTAGTCGGTGGTTTCGAAGACGTTGGGGTCGGCCCAGAACCTGATGGTGGTTCCGGTCTTCTTGGTGGCTTCACCCTGCTTGAGGGTGCCCGGCACGGCATGGTCATAGGACTGCGTCCACTCATGCCCATCGCGTTTGATATCGACCTCGAGTCGCGTCGACAGCGCGTTGACCACCGAGACGCCGACGCCGTGCAAACCGCCGCTGACGGTGTAGCCGCTGTTCTCACCGCCGAACTTGCCGCCGGCGTGCAGCTGGGTCATGACGACGTCGACGGTGGGTGCGCCAGTGGAGTGCATAGCGACCGGAATACCGCGGCCGTCGTCCGCGACCTCGACACTGCCGTCATCCAGCAGCCGGACATCGACCTTGCTGGCGTAGCCGGCCATGGCCTCGTCCACCGAGTTGTCGACTACCTCCCAGACCAGGTGGTGCAAGCCGCGCTCACCGGTGGACCCGATGTACATGCCCGGGCGTTTGCGGACAGCCTCGAGGCCTTCGAGAACGGTGATCGCCGAAGCGCCGTATTCATCCTGTGCCTTCTTCTTCTGGGCAGCCACGGTCCGAATACTCTCCTTGGGGGTTCATGCCGGCGGTCCAGTCACCGCAGCGATCGCATACTTCACTCTACCGTCATCGGTGGTCTGGACCGATTTTCTGGGCGTGTTTCTACCTATCTAACCGCGCCGTGTGCTCGATATCTTTATTCTCCGCACGTCCCGACGCCAGTCAGCCAGCCCTGTAGCCTTCTGGCGGCTCTGAGGCGCCGTGGGCGGGTGCCGATCGGGCGGCGGCATCGTGGGCGCGCCACTCTCTATCCATAGGTATCGCGGGGCCCCCTGCCAGCGATGTGCCGTGGTCCCTTGCGCCACGACGGCGCCGACGGGCCGGTAATTCTCAGTGACGTCACTACACCATTGCCGACGGCCGCGGCGATCTTTGCTAACAGCTGCGCCTGCATCACCCGCAACTGCGTCGCCCACGCGGTCGATTCGGCCGTCACGTTGAGCACGCCCTCGCTCAACGAGACCGGGGTTGCATGTTCGGCGATCTGCTCTCCGACGACCGCCGGCCAGTGACCGAGCACGGTGCCTTCGGCGACGTGCGCCGACCAGCCTCGCTTTTTCGCCAAATCACGCGTCACTCGGCCCAGGGGTTGCGGATCCCGCACGTCGGGACCAGGACCTGACCAGCTTCGGCGTTGGCCCGAGACGCGGCGTCCGGTAGGCGGTGTCGATCGCCCGCGGCCGGCGTCTTTTCCTTGCGCTCGGGCGGCCGCCCGAGCCTCCTCAAGCGTCCGTCTGACCAAATCGATACCCGTCAATTCACCTAATCCCTTGACGTCGTCGGGTTGGGGGCCATCTTCGGAGTCACTCACGGTTGCACCACCACCGAGGTTCGACCGGCGTCATCGTCGCGCAGATCGATCGTCACCCTCCTAGCGTCCCAGCCCGCGGGGATGTCTTCCAGTACCGCCGCGGTTACCAACACCTGTTCCGCCGATTCGGCCACCGCCGCCAGCGCCCGACGGCGGGCGGCATCGAGCTCAGCGAACACGTCATCGAGCAACAGCACCGGCTCGCTGCCGTCGGCACGCAGTAACTCATAGGCCGCCAACCGCAACGCCACCGCGAACGACCACGATTCCCCGTGGCTGGCAAAGCCTTTCGCGTATTGGTCGCCGAGCCGCAATTCGAGGTCGTCACGATGCGGACCAACCAGACACATTCCGCGTTCCAGTTCGGCGGTCCGTCTAGCCGAAAGCGCCGCCAACAACGCGGCTTCGAGCAACTCGCGATCGGCATCGGCATCCAAGTCGGCATCCAGACTCGCGCGGTAGGAGATGGACGCCGGTCGCGATCCCGGCGCCAACAGCTGGTAGGCCTTTTCTACCTCTGGCGCCAGTTGGTTGATCAGATCGATACGGGCGGCCATCAGTTGAGCGCCGTACTCGGCGAGACGACTATCCCAGACGTCGAGGGTGTCCAGGGCGGAATGATCGCTGCGGTGACGCGCGCCAGACAACGATTTCAGCAATGCCGTCCGCTGCCGCAGAACCTTGTCGTAGTCGGCACGCACGCCGGCAACCGTCGGGCGCCGCAACGTCGCCAGATCATCCAGATAGCGGCGGCGGTCGGCCGGATCGCCGCGAACCAATACGAGGTCTTCGGGGGCAAACAGCACCGCCTGCAACACCCCAACCACCTCGCGGGTGCTGCGCACCGGGGAACGATTCAACCGCGCCTTATTAGCGCGCCCGGTGACGATCTCCAAATCGACCGCACATTCTCGACCCTCGTTGACGACGATCGTCGAAACGACCGCCCTAGGCGCCCCGGCGCGGATCAGCGGCGCGTCGGTACCCACCCGATGTGAACCCAGAGTAGTCGAATACCAAAGTGCCTCAACCAGATTCGTCTTGCCGTAACCGTTCGGGCCGACGAAGACCGTGCGTCCCTGCTCCAATTCCAGATCGGCGTGCGCCCAGGACCGGAAGTCACGCAGCCCCAAATGCCGGACGTACACCTACCCAGGCAACCGAACGGGCATCAACAAATACACGTAGTCCGTCGGTGGGGCGGCGAACGGGCCACTCCCGGACGGCACCTCGTCACCGTCGAACGCCGGTCGCAGCAGCGCAGGTTTACCCGGCGTCGTGAAACCAAACGACACCCGCTCCGAATGCAGCGATGCCAATCCGTCGGTCAGATAGGTGGGGTTGAAGGCGATGGTCAGCGGTTCGCCAGCGAAATCCACCGGAAGGTCTTCCTCGGCCCGGCCGACGTCATCCGCGCCAGCAGAAAGACGCAGCATGCCATCGCCGAACTCCATGCGCACCTGGGCACCGCGGTCCGCGACCAACGCGACCAACTTGATGGCTTCGGTCAACTCGGCCACGTTGATCGTGGCCACCGAGGTGTGCTCGGCTGGCAGCAGCTGCCGGAACTTCGGGAACTCGGCATCAAGAAGCCGCGTGGTGCTGCGCTTGCCATTGCCGCTAATGCCGAGCAGCCCCTCCTTCCCGACACCCGAACCGGAACCCAGCGACAAACGAATGTCGGAGCCGTCGGAGCCGGTTTTGGCAGCCTCGGAAAGCGTCTTCGCCGGCACCAGCACCGCCGCCTCGACATCGGACGCCAACGCCGACCACGTCAACTCACGAACTGCCAAACGGAATCTGTCGGTGGCGGCCAAAACCACGGTGTCGCCCGAGATCTCGACGCGGATGCCGGTCAGCATGGGCAGCGTGTCATCCCGGCCGGCGGCGATGGCGACCTGACTGATGGCCTCGGCGAACACATCCGCGGGCAGCGTCCCGGTCTCTTCCGGCAACACCGGCAGCGTCGGGTAATCCTCAACCCCCATGGTCGGGAGCGAGAACCTGGCGCTGCCGCAGGTCAAAGAGACGCGATTACCGTCCACGAAGAAGTCAACCGGTTTGTCGGGCAGGGCTCGGGTGATGTCTGACAACAACCGACCGGATACCAAAACGCTTCCCGGAGAAGCGATTTCGGCGGCAACCTGAGCTTCGGCGGAAACCTCGTAGTCAAATCCTGAAATCGTCAGGCCATCGTCGGAGCCGGTCAGCAAGACTCCGGACAGAACCGGCACCGCAGGCCTGGTGGGCAGATTCTTCGCCACCCACGACACCGCCTCGGCAAATGACTCTCGCACCAAACGAAACTTCAAGTCGGTGAGGCCAGCTCTTGTCGTCGCCGCGTCCATGGCTTCCCTTCACCTAGCTGTGTCGCACATCGAAGAACAACCGTAGATCGTTCAGCGTCATCTTGAAAGCTAATCGCTAAGGCCGACAAGGCCGGTCAACGGCAGATTTGCAAGGCCTGTCCGGTCGGTGTCCCCAGCGGTGGTTTTCAAAGAAGAAATGACGAAGGGAACTAAGTAACAGTATTAAGGGGTGTGCATCTTGGGGACAGCCCTGCCTTGGCGCAGCTAGGAGCGGGCGCAGGTTGTGGATGACGCGGTGGATAACTTTGCGGTCCGCGTTGGAAGCTTGGGGATTAAGTACGCTTGTGCACGAAAATCCAGAAGGACGCAGCGATTTTGAATCAATTCTGCACAGAACGGCCAACACCTCGACGCTGTGGCTGATGTGACTTGCGGGTCAGAAGTTTTTTGCAGGATCAGCGCTTGGAACGCTGCCGAATGCGGGTCGTGAGCTCTTTGACGTGATCGAACACCTCACGCCGCTCGGCCAGTTCCGACGAGATCTTGCGCTGGGCGTACATGACGGTGGTGTGATCGCGGCCGAACGCCTGGCCGATCTTGGGCAGCGACAAGTCGGTCAGTTCGCGGCACAGGTACATCGCGATCTGCCGCGACTGCGCCAATGCCCGGGTCTTGCCGGGGCCGCGTAACTCTTCGACGGTGGTGTCGAAGTATTCGGCGGTGGCGGCCATGATGGTCGCGGTGCTGATCTGTAGGTTGCTCGCGTCCGCAATGAGATCGCGTAGCACAATCTCGGCCAGCGCCTTGTCAATTGGGGTTTTGTTCAACGACGCGAATGCCGTCACGCGGATGAGAGCGCCCTCGAGTTCGCGGATGTTGCGTTCGATGCTGCTGGCGATCAGCTCGAGTACGTCGCCGGGCACCGCGAGCCGCTCCATTTGAGCTTTCTTGCGCAGAATCGCGATGCGGGTCTCCAGCTCCGGCGGCTGTACGTCGGTAATCAGTCCCCACTCGAACCGGGTCCTCAGTCGGTCCTCGAGGGTGGCGAGCTGTTTGGGCGGGCGGTCGGACGAGATGACGATCTGCTTGTTGGCGTTGTGCAACGTGTTGAAGGTGTGGAAGAACTCTTCCTGGATGCCTTCTTTGCCTTCGATGAACTGGATGTCATCGACGAGTAGGACGTCGACGTCACGGTAGCTGCGTTTGAACGCGACCTTGCGGTCGTCGCGCAGGGAGTTGATGAAGTCGTTGGTGAATTCCTCGGTGGAGACGTATTTGACCCGCATCCCGGGGAACAGTCGTTGTGTGTAGTTGCCTGCGGCATGCAGCAGATGTGTCTTGCCGAGACCCGACTCGCCCCAGATGAACAGCGGGTTGTAGGCACGGGCGGGTGCTTCGGCGATCGCCAGGCTGGCGGCGTGCGCGAACCGATTGGAGGCACCGATGACAAACGTTTCGAACGTGTAGCGGCGGTTGAGGCTGGTGCCGCCTGCGGCGGCAGCCGACTCGCTGCTGTGCGGGCGCTCGGTGAAATACGTCGGCCAGCTTTGTGGACCATCGCCGAGAGGTCCATCGTTTTCGTCGGTCTCGTCGTCGAGGTCGTCGTCGGCCTGGGAGAGGAGTTCGGGTTGGGGGAAGCCCCCTTCTTGCGAGGCGGGGTCAACCTCGCCGGAGGCCGGCGGCGCGATCCGGACCCCGAGCTGTATCTGCTGTCCGAGCCGCCGGCTCAACGCATCGGTTATCGGCGTGCGGAGGTGACGTTCGATCTCGTTCTGGACAAAACTGCTCGGCACCGATAACAGAGCAAATCCCTCAACGATGGTGAGCGGCTGGACGAGGTTTAGCCAGGCGCGCTGCTGAGGGGTCAGCGGTGTGACGAGAGCGCTGTGGGTTGCGAGCCCATTATCTAGGTTGTCCGAAGAAGACTCGCCGTTAAGTTCGGAGACGACCGCATGCCATACCGATGTGAAGCCTGAACCGGGATCATCGGTCAACGACGCATCTCCCTGGGCTCTCGTGAGTTCCGGGTTCGGATGGCGACAAAAGCGACTGTCCACATAGTTATACACAGGTGTGGACAGGATGATCGGTCAGTGAGCTGGAGCCTCGTGGCAACTGCTCGCGATCTCCGCGCTGGAGACAACCTGTGCAGGTCGTCTAGTCAGCTAGTCGATCCGCCATCCTTGCTTCGTTGTCGACCACCGCTCCAGTCTGAAACGGCACTGGCTGAAGCTAACAGTTTTCCGTCCGGCTGCCAACAGTTCTGTTGCATTCGGACGGGTTGTTTTGCCGTTGGTATCGGTTACCGCAAAGATTGCGTGCATTGGGCTTGTCGGCACTGACCGTTTACGTAACTTGTTCGGGCGGGTCGGTTGAGCTGGGCCAGGTTTCAGCCAGGTTTGACCCAGCGAACACTGGTCAGTACCCTCAAACAGTCGCCCGAAAGTCGGCGATACGGCTGCGACCCAAGATGTTGTGCTTAGGGGACCGCGCCGGCCAGCAGTAAGACCATTCCCGACCGACGTGCTGGCGAAGCATGAGCAGGGCGGGACACGACCCGGACACTAAGGAGAACGCCGTGGCCAAGGGCAAGCGGACCTTCCAGCCGAACAACCGGCGCCGAGCCCGTGTGCACGGTTTCCGTCTGCGGATGCGTACTCGTGCAGGGCGTGGGATCGTTTCCGGCCGCCGCCGCAAGGGCCGCCGCGTTCTATCTGCCTGATCGTCAATCGATTTCTGCGGTGCTTTCCGCACGCAACCGCATGAGGCGGTCCACCGAGTTTGATGCGACGGTGAAATACGGGTTGCGCACAGTGCAGCCCGACATCGTCGTCCATTTCAGGCGGGGCGAAGACGCCGAGACTGGAAGCGGCCCGCGCGTCGGGCTGATCATTGCCAAGCCGGTAGGTACGGCCGTCGAGCGTCACCGGGTGGCGCGTCGGCTGCGCCACGTCGCGCGCACCATGCTGGGCGACCTTGCCCCGTCCGACCAAGTGGTGATCCGGGCGCTCCCGAGTAGCCGCCAGGTCTCGTCGGCGTGGCTGGAGCAACAGCTGAGAACCGGGTTGCGACGCGCGTTCAAGCTGTCAGGAAGGCAGCGGTGAGTCTGTCCGCACGCCGTATCGGAGGCCCGCAGGGGCTCGGCGCTAGGCAGTGGACTAGTCCGAGGGCTGGTCTTCCTGATCCAGCTGTACCGGCACATGGTGTCGCCGTTGCGACCGGCTTCGTGCCGCTTCGTTCCGACGTGCAGTCAGTACGCGGTGGACGCGCTGACCGAATACGGGTTGATCCGAGGGAGTTGGTTGGCCGCCGCCCGGCTCGTCAAGTGCGGGCCTTGGCATCGCGGCGGATGGGATCCGATCCCGGAGCGCCGGGCGTGCTCGGATGGATCTCGCGCCTGGGCCTCCCCAGCAGAGCTAGCGGAAGGTGGGTCTCTTGTCGTTTGATCCGTTCAGTCTCGACGTCTTCTATTACCCGGTGTCGTGGATTATGTGGGTCTGGTACAAGCTGTTTAGCGCTTTGCTGGGTCCGTCGAACTTCTTCGCCTGGGCGTTGGCGGTGATGTTCTTGGTGTTCAGCTTGCGGGCGCTGCTCTACAAGCCGTTCGTCCGCCAGATCCGCACCACCCGGCAGATGCAGGAACTGCAACCTCAGATCAAGGCGCTGCAAAAGAAGTACGGCAAGGACCGCCAGCGCATGGCGTTGGAGATGCAGAAGCTGCAACGCGAGCACGGATTCAATCCCATCCTGGGGTGCTTGCCGATGTTGGCGCAGATGCCGGTATTTCTGGGCCTTTACCACGTGTTGCGATCGTTTAACCGCACGACCGGGGGCATCGGTCAGCCGCACATGTCGGTAATTCAGAACCGGCTGACCGGGAACTACGTGTTCACGCCGGCCGAGGTCGGCCACTTCCTCGACGCCAACTTATGGGGTGCGCCGATCGGCGCGTTCATGACGCAACATTCCGGGCTCGAGGCGTTCACCCATTTCAGCCGTTCTGCGGTGATTGCGGTGGGTGCGCCGGTGATGATCATGGCCGGCATCGCGACGTACTTCAACAGTCGTGCCTCGGTAGCGCGGCAGAGTGCGGAAGCGGCTGCGAACCCGCAGACAGCGATGATGAACAAAATGGCGCTGTACGTGTTCCCGCTCGGCGTCGTCGTCGGTGGACCGTTCCTGCCCCTGGCGATCATCTTGTACTGGTTCTCGAACAACATCTGGACCTTCGCGCAGCAGCACTACGTGTTCGGCATGATCGAAAAAGAGGAAGAAGCCAAGAAGCAAGAAGTGATCCAGCGCCGGGCGGCAAACGCACCGGCGCCGGGCGCCAAGCCGAAGCGTGCGGCCAGGGCAACACCGGTGAACGGCGACGGTTCGCTTCCAGATCCGGGTTCCGCCGCCGAACTGACCGAAACGCAGGACGCAGAGACCGAGACGAACAAGCCGACGGCCGCACGCGACAACGCTCCGACCAACCGCACCCCGCGGCCTGGGGCGCGGCCAAAGAAACGCAAACGCTGACCGAGAACCAGAGCGCTGCAGACCTTCAGCGGGGTCGAGTCGGGCAAGCGACCCCATGACAGCACGGGCCCGCGGATTGAGAAAGAGAGATAGCCAATGACGGACGCCGATACCGCTACCGAGGACGACGCGGACACGGAACTGGAAGCACAAGCACTCACCGACGACAGTTCGGACGAGGAGACGGCGGCGGATGCCGGCGCTGGCGAGCCCGAAGACCTGGAGGAGCGGTTGGTCGCCGAGGGCGAGATCGCCGGCGACTATCTCGAGGAGCTGCTTGATCTGTTGGACTTCGACGGCGACATCGATCTGGACGTCGAGGGCAGCCGCGCGGTGGTGAGCATCGACGGCAGTGACGACTTGAACAAGTTGGTCGGCCGCGGCGGCGAGGTGCTCGACGCTCTGCAAGAACTCACGCGCTTGGCCGTGCACCAGAAGACCGGGGTGCGAAGCCGACTAATGCTCGACGTCGCGAGCTGGCGCCGGCGTCGGCGCGAGGAGTTGGCGGCCCTCGGCGACAAGGTTGCGCGGCGGGTGCTGCAGTCAGGCGAGCGCGAGGAGCTTTCGCCGATGACGCCGTTTGAGCGCAAGATCGTGCACGATGCCGTCGCAGCGGTGCCCGGAGTGCACAGCGAAAGCGAAGGCGTCGAGCCCTCGCGCCGCGTTGTTGTCCTGCACGACTAGGCCGAGTTACAACTATGTAGTTCGCGCGGGCAGCCTGGCCGGGGCCCGAGAAGGGGATGTTTCACGTGAAACATGGCAACCCTGGCGAGGGGACTATGTCCCCGGCGGCACCGCGCGAGGATGTATCTGAGGCAGCCGCTGCTTTCTTCGGACCGCGCCTCGGCATTGCTCAGCGCTACGCGGAGCTGTTGTCGGGAGCCGGCGTGGAACGCGGACTGCTGGGACCGCGGGAGGTCGATCGGATATGGGATCGCCACCTGCTGAACAGCGCGGCGGTGGGCGAGCTTCTTGATCCGGGGGAGCGGGTCGTGGACATCGGAAGCGGCGCCGGCCTCCCGGGCCTGCCGCTGGCGATTGCCCGCCCCGATCTCGAGATCGTTCTCCTCGAGCCGCTGCTGCGCCGGAGTGAATTTCTACAGGAGGTCGTGGCCGAGCTTGGGTTGCCCCCTGAACGGGTGCGGGTGGTGCGCGGGCGCGCCGAGGAGCCGTCGGTCCGCGAGGAAATCGGCGAGAAAGATGCAGCGGTGTCGCGTGCGGTGGCAGCCTTAGACAAGTTGACCAAGTGGAGCATGCCATTGCTCCGGACGGGCGGACGGATGATCGCGATCAAGGGGGAGCAGGCGCCCGACGAAGTCCGACAACACCGGCGTGTGATGGAGGCGGCGGGTGCGGTTGATGTCAGGGTGGTGACATGTGGCGCGAAATATTTGCGTCCGCCCGCGACCGCGGTCTTGGCGCGGCGAGGCAACTCCTCGCGACACCGGCCCGCACGAGGGACGAGCAGGGGAACGCGATGAGCTCTCCGCACGGTTGGAGCGACGGCCCCCAGCCGTCGGTAAGCACACCGCAGAAAGACCCGGCGGTACCGGCGGCACCCCAGGAGCCGAAGATGACTGCCGATGTTTCACGTGAAACATCCGGCGACATCGACACGCCCATCGGCGCGGCCGCCGAACGCGCCATGCGGGTTCTGCACACCGCCTACGAGCCACTACCGCGGCCACGCAACCGCCGACTGTTCACCGTCGCGAACCAGAAGGGTGGCGTGGGTAAGACCACCACCGCCGTCAACCTTGCGGCCGCGCTCGCGGTGCAAGGAATCAAGACACTTGTCATCGATCTTGATCCGCAAGGCAACGCGAGTACGGCACTCGGCATCACCGACCGGCAATCCGGCACGCCGTCTTCGTACGAGGTATTGCTCGGCGAGGTCGGTTTGCAGGAAGCGGTGCGGCCCAGCCCCCACAGCGGCCGGCTCTTCTGCGTACCCGCGACGATCGATCTGGCCGGCGCCGAAATCGAATTGGTGAGCATGGTCGCGCGCGAAAACCGGTTGCGCACAGCGCTCGGCGAACTGGACGACTTCGACTTCGACTACGTGTTCATCGACTGCCCGCCGTCGCTGGGGCTGCTGACGATCAACGCGCTCGTCGCTGCGCCGGAGGTGATGATCCCGATCCAGTGCGAGTACTACGCGCTCGAAGGCGTCTCGCAACTGATGCGCAATATCGAGATGGTCAAGGCCCACCTCAATCCCCGGCTCGACGTGAGCACGGTGATCCTTACCATGTACGACGGCCGGACCAAGCTCGCCGACCAGGTGGCCGAAGAGGTGCGCCGGTACTTCGGCAGCAAGGTCTTGCGTACGGTGATTCCGCGCAGCGTCAAGGTGTCCGAGGCGCCCGGCTACAGCATGACGATCATTGACTACGACCCCGGTTCGCGGGGTGCGATGAGCTACCTCGACGCAAGTCGCGAACTCGCCAACCGCGATCAGCCACCATCCGCGAAGGGACAACCATGACACAGCCGTCGCGTAGGAAGGGCGGCCTCGGCCGGGGACTGGCTTCGCTGATCCCGACCGGCCCCGCCGACGCCGACTCGGGGCCGGCGACCCTGGGCCCGCGCATGGGCAGCGCTGCCGCGGACGTCTTGATCGGCGGGGGCACCGCCGCCGGGCCGGACGGCGCTTCTATGGGCGCGGTGTATCGGGAGATTGCGCCGAGCGACATCGAGCGCAATCCCCGTCAGCCGCGACAGGTCTTCGATGAGGAAGCGCTCTCAGAACTAGTGCACTCCATCCGTGAGTTCGGTCTGTTGCAGCCGATCGTGGTGCGGCCAGTAACCGAGTCGAAGAGCGGCGCGCGATACCAGATCGTGATGGGGGAACGGCGCTGGCGCGCTGCCCAGGAGGCGGGCCTGGCCGCCATCCCGGCGATCGTGCGCGAGACCGGCGACGACAATCTGCTGCGCGACGCCCTGTTAGAGAACATTCACCGGGTGCAGCTGAACCCGTTGGAAGAGGCGGCGGCGTACCAGCAGCTGCTCGATGAGTTCGATGTCACCCACGACGAACTGGCGTCGCGCATCGGTCGATCGCGGCCACTGATTACGAACATGATCCGACTGCTCAAGTTGCCGATCCCGGTGCAACGCCGCGTGGCCGCGGGCGTGCTGTCCGCCGGTCATGCCCGCGCGCTGCTATCGCTAGAGGCCGGCCCCGATGCGCAGGAAGAGCTGGCCAGCCGGATCGTCGCGGAGGGGCTGTCGGTGCGGGCCACCGAGGAGGCCGTCACTCTAGCCAACCGCGGCGACAGCACCACGCCGGCGCCCCCGCGCCGCAAGCCGATTCAGATGCCCGGTCTCCAAGACGTCGCCGAGCGACTGTCGAACGCCTTCGATACCCGCGTGACGGTCAGCCTCGGCAAGCGCAAGGGGAAGATCGTGGTCGAGTTTGCCTCGGTGGACGATCTGCAGCGAATTATCGACATGATGAACCCGTCCGGCGGCTGACCAGCCACCTAGTGTAATTACGTCACTGTGACACTGCGGCGAACCAGATTGCGCAAAATGCCGCGGTCCAAAGCGCAAACCCGCTGGGCGCCAAGCGATTTCGATGTACGAACGCGGAGCCGGGGGCGCGGCTAGCGGACAATTGGCCGCGCCTTGTCAGGACTGGCCTCAAGACAGCCAACTCTCCTATCCTGGAGGGGCTGCGGGGGCAGAATTTTTGCCCTTCCCTTTCGCATGGCTGCGGTACCGCACGGAGGCGAGGAGGCTAGTGTCCGCTCGAATCACGCCGCTGCGGCTCGAAGCCTTTGAGCACCTCCCTAAGCACGCACGCCGCTGCGTCTTCTGGGAGGTAGACCCGGCGACCCTCGGCAACCAAGACCACCTCGCTGACCCGGAGTTCGAAAAGGAAGCCTGGTTATCGATGGTGATGCTGGAGTGGGGCTCCTGCGGTCAGATCGCAACAGAGATCCCCGACGAACGCAGCCACGCCGAGCCGCCGTGCCTGGGGTATGTGCTCTACGCCCCGCCGGGGGTGGTGCCACGGGCGCACCGCTTTCCTACCGCGCCGGTATCCGCGGATGCGGTGTTGCTGACGTCGATGGGGGTCGAGCGCGGACAGGCCACCGACGACCTGCCGCATAGCCTCATCATTCGGGTGATCGACGAGTTGGTCCGCCGCGGCGTGCGTGCACTGGAGGCCTTCGGCCGCACTGAGGCGGCCACCGAGTTGCAGGATCCGCACACCGTGGCCCCCGATGTGCGGCCCGTGCTGGAGGCCCTTGGCGACTGCTCGGTCGAGCACTGCATCATCGGCGCGGACTTCCTGATTGATGCCGGCTTCGTCGTGGTCGCGCCGCACCCGTACTTCCCCCGCTTGCGGCTCGAGCTGGACAAGGGGTTGGGCTGGAAGGCCGAAGTTGAGGCCGCCTTGGAGCGCCTGCTGGCAAACGCCCAGTTGGAGGAGCCGGTGGGGGCGGGGGCGGGGTCGCCGCAGGCCGGCGCCGGCGGCTTAGGAACCGCCGAGTCTGCTGGTTCGCTCGACTGACAGTTCGTGGGCGAGCAACTCGGCGAAAGTGAACGTTCCGGTGGGCCGGTCGTTCTTGCCGAGCAGATAGAGCCGCTTGACCGCGGCGAGAATGCCTTCGGCGATAGCGTCGCGGGTCTGCGTTGAGACCAGCATCGCGCGATCGCGCGCATTGGAGATGTAGCCGACGTCGACCTGAACGGTAGGCATCCGAGTCAGCGTCAGCAGGTCCCACGTCCGGCCGTGCGTACGACAATCCCGTAAACCGGTGCGCGCCACTACTTCTCGCTGAATAAAGTCGGCAAGGTTGCGGCCGATGGTGGAGACCGACCCATGCGAATTGCCGAAGTGGAAAGAGGCGACGCCGTTGGGTGCGGGGCTGGTCTGAGTCTCGCAACGCAGGCTGATCATCAGGTCGGCGCCGACGTTGTTGGCAGTAGCGGCGCGTTCGGCGTCCGACGGGCTGCGATTGGTCGGACGGGACAGGAAGGTCTCCATGCCAATGGCGGTCATCCGGCCTTCGAGCCGACTTGCCAAGTCCCACAGCACATCTGCTTCGCTGACGGGGCCGTCTGGACTTTGGATGATCGCGCCGTGATCCGCGCCGCCACCGCCCGGATCGATGATGATTCTCTTCCCGGAAAGCTTTGGGCCGGAGCGTCGGACCAGCTCTTCCTCGCGAATCGCGTGCGGCGAGCCGCCGGTAACCCGCGAACTCAGAAAGTTCAAGGAGCGCAACGTTTCTGGGCCGCAGATGCCGTCGGCGGCCATGCCGTATTCACGTTGATACGACATCAGCGCGTTGTGGGTCCCTAAGCCGAAGTAGCCGTCGACCAGGCCGGTGTAGAACCCGAGGTCTTGCAGCCGGGCCTGCAGAGTCGCGACGTCGTCGCCGTAGAGCGGGGCACCGAATTGGTGATACAGCGTGCGGGCACCCAGCCGGTAGGAGGCTTCCTTTAATGCCCGGTAGGTGGCTTCGCCGACGACGCCGTCTACGAGCAGCCCGCGGTGTTGCTGGAATGCACGTACCGCGTGGTCGAGTTCGGCGTCGAACAGTTCGAGCGAGACATGCTGGCCAGTGGTCAGGTCCTCGTCTGGGTTGTCCAGCAGGCCTAGCGCCGACAGCGCGGCCCGAATCTCGGTGACAGCCGCGCTGCTGTCTCCACAGCGCAGCACATCGCCGTGTTCGCGGCGCGGACTCGGCATACCAAGGGCCCTCCGGGACTCACTAACGCGCTGACATAGACGTAACAAGCCTTGCAACTGAGCGCTATTGTCTCAGACCGTTGCGCATTTCCGGAAAACGCCAGGCTAAACGCGGAGCGTCGTGCTGCGATCCAAACGGTGTCAGGTGACGTTGGGAACCTGGTCGGAAAGCTCGCGCAGCAGCGCCGCTTTGCCCTTGGCGCCGACTATCCGCTTCACCGGTTGACCGTCCTTGAACAAGATCATCGTCGGGATCGACACCACCTGAAAGTCGCGAGCTGTCTCCGGGTTGGCGTCGACGTCCAGCTTGGCGACGGTCAGCTGCTCTGACCGCTCGGCCGCGATCTCCTCGAGTACCGGGGCGACCATCTTGCACGGCCCGCACCACGTTGCCCAAAAGTCAACCAGCACAGGCTTACTGCTCGACAACACGTCGTTGGAGAAGGACGCGTCGGAAACTTCTATTGTGGCCCCGGCCTTTTCGGAGTCGGTCATCGGTGGTGCTCCTATCAACTATCAGTGTGTCTGTACGGTCAGCGTCTCTGCCCTATTACTAGCCCCAGCGTCTTCGTGGTCGGCCAGCCAGCGCTCGGCGTCGATGGCGGCCGCGCAACCACTGCCTGCGGCTGTCACCGCCTGGCGGTAGGTGCGGTCCACCAGGTCGCCGGCGGCAAACACACCCTCCACCGACGTGCTCGTGGTTCGGCCCTGCACTAGCACGTAGCCGTCCGGGTCGACGTCGACGGCGTCACGCACCAGGGCCGACCGCGGCTCGTGACCGATGGCGACGAACACACCGGTCACCGGGATGGTGGTCTCTTCACCAGTTATGCTGTGGCGCAACCGCAATCCGGTCACCGTCGTCTCGCCCTCCACCCCGACCGGGACATGGTTGGTGAGGAATTTGATCTTGTCGTTGTTGCGGGCGCGCTCGAGCATGATCTTCGACGCACGGAATTCGTCGCGGCGGTGCACCAGCGTCACACTGCGGGCGAATCGGGTCAGGAAGGTTGCCTCTTCCATCGCCGAGTCGCCGCCGCCGATCACGGCGATGTCCTGGTCTTTAAAGAAGAAACCGTCGCAGGTGGCACACGAACTGACGCCCCGTCCCAGCAATTCCTGCTCGCCGGGAACCTGCAGATAGCGCGCCGCGGCGCCCATCGCGAGGATGATGGCTCGGGCCCGATACGTGTGGCCGTCGGCGGTGGTCACAGATTTGACCGGGCCCTCCAGCGACACCGACTCGACGTCTTCCATCCGCAGGTCAGCACCGAATCGCAGCGCCTGCTCGCGCATCTCGTCCATCAACTCCGGGCCGGTGATGCCGTCGCGGAAGCCCGGGTAGTTCTCCACTTCGGTGGTGGTCATCAACGCGCCGCCGAACGCGGTGCCCTCAAAAACCAGCGGGGCCAGTAGCGCGCGGGCCGCGTAGAGCGCGGCGGTGTATCCGGCAGGGCCCGAACCGACAACGATTACGTCGTGGACAGTGTCATCAACAGCGGAGGTCATGCGAGCCTTTCGAGTCCGTGAAAGCTGTGAAAGCTTGGAGTTCTACGCGTATGAACGCCAGCCTAGGCGGGGCTGTTCCCGCACGTGTGGTGCCCACCCTTCAGAACCCCGCGACCCCGCTAGGCGCGGGGAATTTGGGTGCTCACCAGCAGACCGGTGTCGGCCGCGCTGCAGTTCAGCGCCACCGCGAAGACCGTCAGGCTGTCGGGCGTGTCGCCGGGCAGCAGGAGCACCACGCCGGGGCGGGCGTTGATCTCGATCGGTTGCGCGCCAAGCACCCGCGTCGATGCCGGGTAGCCCAGGCCGGTCAGGCAGGACGCGCGGCGCGCGGGGTCGCTGAGCGGACCGCCTTGTGGGCCGTAGTCGGGGCTGCGGTCGAGCAGGCCGAGGAGCTGGGCCTGCGACAGCGGTATCGCCATCGGCGGCGTCGACACCGTGATGTGTTCGGCCGTGACCTGCGTGCTCGGAACGGGCGTTGGAGCATTGACCAGTGCCGCGGTTCCCACTCCGATCGCGGTGACCACCGCGCACCCGCCGGCCACTCCCGCGATCAGTCGGGCGGGCCGCAGGTGCGGACGCGCCGAGTGCGCCGCCCCGCCGGTGGGCGAGCCGCTCGCTGAGCGCAGCGCCGCGGAAATGCGGGCGGTAACCGCCGGCGGCGGGTCCAGCGCCGGGTCGGCGGTCCCGGTGCTTAGGGCGGCGACGTCACTGCGCACCCGATTCAAGGCGCGCAGCGTGGCCTCCGCGTCCGGGTCCGCGCGGACTTGCTGGCGCACTCGGGCCGCGGTGTCGTCATCGAGCAGACCGGCCTGTAGGTCGGCGAGCAGCTCCACCGTCAGCGGCGCTTCCGCGCCCGCGGCGGAAAGATCCTCGTCGCCACTCATCCGCCCCAGTGTCCGTCATGCACAGTGTGAGAGCCATGCACAGCCCCCGGCGGCGGACGCTACAGCTGACCGGCGGGGGTGGTGAGATAGCCGAGCAGCTGCACGAGCCGGGCGCGGCCCCGCGCGCAGCGGCTCTTGACGGTGCCCTCGGCGACGCCCAGCATCCGCGCGGTGTCGGCGATCGAGTAGCCCCCCATGTCGACGGCTACCAACGCGGCCCGTTGTTCGACGGGAAGCCGCATCAGCGCCTGCTGCACGGCGATCCCCGTTTCTATCTGCACCGTTTGGTCGTCGACGGGGTAGACGTCTTCGAGCGGGATGGTCGGGCGGCTTTTGATGCGCCGTAGCCGGTCCAGGCAGGCGTTGACGACGATGCGGTGCAGCCAACTGTGGACCGCCGCGTCGTGCCGAAACGAGCCGGCGGAGCGATGCGCCGACAGCATGGCGTCCTGCAACGCGTCTTCGGCATCCTCGGGGGAGCGGGTGGTGAGCCGCGCCAGGCGATGCAGCTGCCGTTGATGGCGCCGGAACAGTTCAGCGAAGGCGTAGGGGTCTCCGGCGACGTGAGCGGCCAGCAACTCGGCGTCACTGCGGTCCTGCTGAGTGATGCGCCCAGCCAGGCTGGTCTTGTTCACGAGCCGGGACAGTAGCCAATCGCTTGATGCGCGGCACTTCACCCGTCAGCGGTTAAGAGGCCGCCTGGATCGTGATTTCGGAGATCTCGGCGCGGCTCTTGCCGTCGAGGGTTCCCAGTGTGGAAATCCACACCAGCAGGTTCGACGTCGAGTCGCTCGAGCTGACCTTGATGACGTTATGACCGGGTTTGAGCGCTGTGGCCGGAGTCAGGACTTTGGTGTCGTCCAGTGACGCCGGCGACGGCGTCGACGCCGAACGAATTTCCACCTTGGTCCCGGTGCTGGCAACGTCGATGTTGACCGCGCCGACGACGGTCGGCTTGGGCAGCTGCAGCATCAGCCCGACGCCCTTTTTGAAACTGGGGAACGGGGCGGGGTCCGAATAGATATCGGTTTGCCAGACGGTCGACGGGTCACCGTCGATCGCCTGCCCAGCCTGACCGGGGTTGTCGGCGTCGCCGTCGGGCGAAAAGACCGTGGCCTTGGTGGGTTTGACGAAGCTGCCGGCAGGTGCCGAGCTGGCCTCCGACGACGACGAACTCGACGAGCTCGGCGAGTTCAGGCCGAGCTTGTCGTTGTTGAGACCGCCGCCCAGGTTGCCGAAGATGCCCTTCACCACCGACGCCAGTACGAGCAGGGCCACCACGATGATCGCCGCACCCGCGCTGACACCGATGATCAGGTTGCGGCGTCGCCGCCCGAACACGTCGTATTCCCGCGTGGCGGGCTGGCGGGAGTTAGCCGGGGCCGGTGTGTCCTCGATCGGACCGAACACCTCGGTGCGGTCGGCGACCGCGGTCGCTTGTTGAAGTAGATTCAAAAGCGTTGAGGCACTGCGTATTCCGCCGTCCTCTTGCACCGCCCGGACGGCGACCGCGGAGATTTGGAACGGGATGTCGCGGTCGATGACGGCGGGTTCGACGGGAAGGCCCGCGGGATCCCGCTTGGCCTGCGCCAGCCCGCTGCGCACGCCGAACTCGCGCAGCGGCCACCGGTTGACCAGCAGCGCGTACAAGGTGGCCCCGATGCCGCGGATGTCGTCTTGCGGGTTGGCGTCGGGCATCGTGGCGGGGTAGGCGAGCACGACATCACCCTCGATGCTCACCCGCACTCGGCTGGGGTGGTCGATGGACAACGCGACGCCGGTGCGGTGAGCCGCGTCGGCGGCGGCGGCCAACGACTGCATCGCGCGGATGGCCCCAACGGGCGACGGCGCGGTGTCGGCGACTTCCTGCAGTGAACCGCCGCGAATCCACTCCGAGACCACCAACCCGCCGGATCCGGTGTGGATGACGTCGAGTATCCGGGCGACGCCGGGCTTGTCGATCCGGCTGAGGCGCAACGTGCGGGACAGAATCTCCTGCAGCACCTCCGGGGCAAGGGACCCGTCGGGGTCGACGAACGTCAGCGCCACCTGGCGGTCCAGCGCGGTGTCCAGCGCCTGCCAGAACTGCAACGGCGGCGCGCTGCCGTGGAACACCAGCAGCCGGTAACGGCCGCCGGCGATACGGGCGCCCGGAACCAGGTGGTCGGCGGACAGATCGCCATTCGGCTGGTCAGATGTGCGCGGCTGAGGATCCGGACTCGGCTGGGGGTCGGCCGGAATGTCGGGCTGGAAGTCGTCGGCGGCCGGCCGGGGCAGCTCGGCGCCCGATGCGGCGCTCTCCCGTGGGCGGTCTGTCACCTCCGGTCCTTTCGTTAACCGGGCGCTGGGTGCCCGTTCCGGAGGCCTGCGCCGGATCGGCTCCTGGACCGCTTTTGCCACCGGCTGAGAGGAATTTCTCTGCTCAGGGTACGTGACCGCACTACGCCTCGACGATTGATCCGGTGCACTCGGGCTGGGCAACCGTAGCGCGCCACGCCGGCCGGTGATCCGGCGCCGCACGGCGCCCAGCGCTGCTTGCGCCTCGGGAACCTGCGCCCGGACCATGACCACGGCCATGATCGGCAGCATGATCGTCGCCAACACCAACAGCCGGAGTACTGAACCGCCACCGCCGCCGCGAACCGTCCACTCGCCCAGCCCGAACAACCGGTCCGCCACGTGCGCCACCAGCCCGGCCAGCAACGACGCCGCAACGGTGACCAGGACGGTCCGCACTTCCTGGACGCCGAGCAGCTGGCCGCCTGCCGGCAGGAGCGCCTGCCGCAATAGGTAGTAACCGATGATCGCGCCGGCCAGAAACCCGATGCCGTTGGCGAGCCCGAGGTAGCCGGCGACCAGCTTCGGGTCATGGGTGACGTGCGGTGCCAGCAGCGAGCCGGTGATCTTGACGGCGGTGATCACCAGGATGATCACGATCGGCGTCCAGGGCTGCTCGCGGGCGTAGAACACGCGCAACTGCAACAGCACGAGGCCGTAGGGGATCAGGGTGAACGCCGACAAGGCGATCGCGGCGCCCAGGTAGCCGGCATCGACGCCGCCGAAACGGCCGTAGGCGAACAACGCGCTGCCCATGGCCGGGCCGCCGACGGTCATGAACGCCACGATCGGGATCAGTGTGATGAGCGTCAGCCGGGTGGCCAGCGACAGGTCGCCGAGCACGCCGCGGGTGTCGTTGGCAGCGGCGTTGCTGCTCAGCCGGGGCATCACGACCGTGAGCACCGTGACCCCGATCATGCCGTAAGGCAGCATCAGGACCAGCCAGGTGTAGTTGTAGATCGCCGGACCCGACGCGGCCGCGGTGCTGGCGATCTGGTTGCCCACCACCAGGCCGAGCTGGCTGATCGCCACGTAGAGCACCATCGCGGCGGCCATCGTGCCGAAGCGCTTGAGCCGCTCGTCGATTCCCCACATCGGGCGCAGGCTGATGTGTTCGCGCTTGATGGCGATCAACAGCAGCGCGACCTGTCCGAACACCCCTAAGTTGGTCCCGATGCCGAGCACTAGCAATTTGGTGTTGCCCATCCGGACGGGATCGACGGACAGCTCGCCAGGAACCAGCAGATAGACGAGCAGGGTCGTGATCGCGACGAGGTTGTTGATGACGGGCGCCCACGCCGTCGCCCCGAATTTGTTGCGGGTGTTCAGGATCGCCATGAACACGGACGTCAGGCCGTAGGCGAGCACCTGGGGCAGCAGCAGGTAGGCGAAGGCAGTGGTCAGGGGCTCGCTGACCTGCGGATCGCGGCCCAGCATCAGCCGCACCAACAGCGGCGCGGCCAGTACCGACAGCGTGGTGGCGACCAACAGCAGCACGGTCACCAACGTGACCAGGCGCCGCACGAATGCCGCACCGCCGTCGGGGTCGGCCCGCTCGGCGCGGGTCAGCACGGGCACGAAGATCGCGGTGAATGTCGCCTCCAGCACGAGCGCGGCGATCAGGGCCGGCAGCTGATTGGCCACCGAGAACGAGCTGGCCAGCGCGGCGCCCAGGATGGCGGCCAGCAACACGATCTTGGCGAAGCCGGTGATGCGGCTGATCAGGGTCGCGAATCCCATCGCCCATGACCGCGAAACCAGCGCGGCGTCGGATAACTCGGGCCGCTGCCGCGACACGTCGGGCACCGGAGGGAGGGGCCCCGTCGGCGGCGAAGAGGGATCGCGGCGTAATCGCCGCTGCCGCTGCTGCGTCAAACCCGGTTCTTTTCATCCACCCGACGGGCGACTCTGTCGGTGCGTCGGGCGGCGGGCGGGTCCGGACGGTCCAGATCGGCGCGATCGGGCTGGCCGCGGAACCGGTGCCAGAGCCGTCGCCCGGCCAGCGCAACCAGCACCGCGGCCGCCGTCAGCGTGATCGCGAACAGCACCTTGCCGTAGGCGTTGCAGTGCACCGACAGCCGCACCGGCTCGCCCAACCGCATTCCGTCCGGGGTGTGCAGCGCGACATCGATCGCGACCCGCTGGGTGAAGTTCACTTCGATCGGCACTCGCAGCGGCAGGTACCCCGGCGGCAGTTCGACCTGGCCGACGTCGGTGACCCTCATCCCCGGCGGGGCGTCGACCTGCAGCCTGACCCGGATCGGGACCGCCAGGCTGTTGTGCAGTGCCAGCGGCAGCGGACTGTGCTCGGTGGCGAGCGTGTACGAGCCGCCCGGGTTGACGATCGTCACCGCACCGAACAGGTCCCCGAGCGTGTTGCCCACGACGGCCATCCGCTGCTCGGCCATTCCATTGCGGCTGTCCGGGGGCTGCGACTGGCTCAGGGCGCGCAGCATGTCCTCGCGCAGCGGCGCCGTGTATTGGATGCCGGTCAAGCCGGTGCGCTCGTCGGTGGTCAACGCCGCGGTCAATCCCCACAGTCGGCCGACCTTTCCGGCGATGTCGGCGGTGACGTTGTCGTTGAACCGGCCGCGCGCGGGGGCGTCCGCGTCGACGGCCTCGGGCGGGTCGCTGTGGGCCGCAGCTTCTGAGATCACCGCCGGCAGCGGTCGCGGCACCGCCAGGCCGGACCGGATCGCGGTGGCCAGGGTGGTCAGGATGACCTGCGCGTCGTCGGCCTGCAGGCTCCACACCGCGGGCGGCACCAGGATCTGGGTGCGCGGTACGACGTCGCGGTCCAGCGCGTGCCAGAGCATCGAACCTAACGCGTCTTGGCGGCGCGCGGTGTTGGAGTCGTGGGCCAGCCGGACGGTCAGCGTGGAGTCCGCGTAGGTGGGGAAGGTGGGGGCGGTCCCGGCCGCGGCGAGCGCGGCACCGACGGCCGGGTCGAACGGCGCGACGACGACCTGCGGGGACAACCGCCGGGGGGTGGCGGCGTCCTGGGAGTCGGCGGCGGCGATCGCGACGGTGCCGCTGGTGGCACTGTCGGCGCTGAGCAAATTGACGGCGCTCCCGGTCAACGGCCCGTCGGGCAGCACGGTGGCCCCCCGCGCGGAGGTGACGTCAAGAATTTGGTCGATGATGTCGCCGGTGCTGCTGGTCGCGGCCGTGCTCAGCCCCGGATCGTGGACGCGTTGCAAAGCATCCAAATCGGCGTCGGCGTAGGGCAGCGGCGTCACGCAGATCCGGTGGGCCAGCGCGCGCAGTCGGCCGAGCCACGTGGTCGCGGCGGCCTGGCCGGTACCGGGATGCGTCGGGGTGCCCGGCTGCTGGGCGGGGCCGTCGGGGGAGTTGGACACGACGTAGCCGCCGGTCATGGCGTTGACGGTGACCAGCAGATCCGGGTCGACGGCCAGGCACAGCGCGCGGCCGACCGAGCCGTCGGGGTCGACGTCATGGCTGGTGGCGACCTCGGCGGCGGCCAGCAGGACGTCAAGCCGACCGCCGGTCGCCAGCGACGTCGCCAAGTCGTCGTCGACCAACCGGACCGGGATGGTGCCCCCGGGTACGCCCGGCGCCAGCCGGGGCCGGTCGGCCAACGGCCACAGCATGGTCAGCGACACGGGTTTGGAGGTGTCGGGCGCGACGGCGCCGTCCTCGGCGTCGGGTTTGTCGGGTGGCACACCGATCACGGGCAGCAAGAACCGCGCGTTGTCGAGCCGCGCCGGGGCGCCGTAGTCGGGGGTTCCATTGACGTTCACCAGCAGGGGATAGATCCCGGGTTCGTTGATGCTCAACGATGTCTTGTCCAGCGACCGCACCGGGGCGGACAAGGTGAAGCTGGCCTCCTGGCCGCGCTGCAGTTCGGGCGCCACCGTGAGGAAGTCCGCGGCCGGTTGGTATTGATCGGTGCCGCCGTCCAGGGAGGTGCGCAAGCCGACCGAGGAGGTGACGGCACCGGCGTGCTCGAGCCGCACCATCACGTCGCGGACGGCGCGGTCACCGATGTTGGTCACCATGCCGCTGACGGTGACGACGGCGTCGCTCGTGGTGGTGACGACGTCCGGGGTCACTCGATCGATGCGCACGCGCACGAACGGCGTCGGAGTGGGCTCGCCCGCAGCCGCGTGCGGCGTCAGCCCGGTAAGCACCCCCCCAACACCGGCCACGATGCCGACCACTGCGGCGAGGCGCAACAAGCCGGCCCACCGGAGTCGTCGCGCGGTCACGTCCCCGGCCCGTGACCGTTCTTCCGCCCCGCCGGGGGTTCGCCCGAATGGCGGGTGCGCGAGTGCGTCTGGGGTCGGCGTCGAGGCGAACTCGGCGGCAACGGCGGAAGTGCGGTGGGGCCGTCGCTCTGCAGCTTGTCGATCAGATCGTCGGCCACCTCGGCCAGGCGTCGCTCGTCGGCGTAGGCCAGCCGCGAGGGCAGTTCGCGTATCGGTACCCACGCGACTTCGGCGACCTCGAGGTCCTCGTCGCACAGCTCGCCGCCGCAGAAACGCATTAGGTAATGGTGCACGGTCTTATGTACCCGACGGCCATCGGTGACGAACCAGTAGTCGATGCGTCCCAGCGCGGCCAGCACGCTGCCGCGAATTCCGGTCTCCTCGGCGACCTCGCGAATGGCGGTCTGCTCCGCCGTTTCGCCCATTTCGATGTGGCCCTTGGGAAGCGACCACAGCATCCGGCCGCGGCGGTCGATGCGCCCGATGAGGGCCGCGACCTGGGATTCACGGGGTCCGTCGAGTCCGTCGATGACCAGGCCGCCGGCGGACGTTTCGTGCACGGTGCGCAGCCGTTCCGGGCCGCCGCGCGGCGAGCGGGTGCGGCGTGGTTTGGGGGCTGGCGGGTCGCCGGCGGGTTGATCGGTTGTGGTTTCGGCGGAAGTGGCAGCACCACGGCCTCGACGCCTACCCCGGCGCCGACGTGGTTTGGCTTGTTCGCCGTCCGACACCCAAGCGATAGTAGCTGGCACGGGCTGCTCTTCCCGGACATACTCGCCGCCGGGCGGTATCTGGCGCGCGCGGCGATCGCGATCAGAACGGGCCTATCGCTTTGGCGATGATCCAGACGGGAATGAAGACGAGCAGCGACAGTGGCCCCGCCGCGCTGCCGATCAGCATTCCGCGGCCGACCTGACCGATCGTTCCCGGGTTCATCGCAATGAGCGCGGAGACCCCCATATAGATGAGCACTCCGGGCAGAACTACCACGACTGAATACGGAATGAAGAGCCACGTGAAGAGACCCACGATGAGGACATGCACTTGTGCGACCACGAAGGTGATGGGGCCGTAGCGGTTCTTTGGTGTGCCAACCGTTGAGTTATCTGCCACTACAAGCCTTTCAGCGCAACATCGAGGAGAAAGCTGTCGCGCCGATGAGGACGGCGACGGATGTGCACGCGAGACTGAGCGCGAGTGCGCGATGACGCGGCGCCGACCACGTCGCGATGCGCCACGCGCGACCGTCGAGATCACGCACCCAGGCCAAAGACGGCAGGCGCATCGGCTGTCTCACTTTCTGCGTGTGCGACGTGCAACGGTACTAGGCCGCCCGTCCGGTCGATTCACCGTGAAAGCGGCACCGACGAGCGCAGACTAGGCTTTCCGAACGTGCCCGACGCTGCCCAGGATGCCGAGCTGCTGACCGCGGCCGCCGTTGCCTTGAATAGGCATGCCCCGGTGCTGCGTGAGCTGGGCGCGCTGTTCGACGCCGCTGGCCACGAGTTGTACCTGGTCGGCGGCTCGGTGCGGGACGCGTTGTTGGGCCGACTGAGTCCCGACTTGGATTTCACCACCGACGCCCGCCCGGAGCAGGTGCAACAGATCACCCGGCGATGGGCCGACAACTTGTGGGACACCGGCATCGAATTCGGCACTATCGGCGTCGGTAAGGATGACCATCGGTTGGAAATCACCACGTTCCGCGCCGACACCTACGACCAGGTCTCACGCAATCCCGAGGTGCGTTACGGGGATCGCCTCGACGACGATTTGGTGCGCCGCGACTTCACCGCGAACGCGATGGCGGTGCGCGTCACGGCGAACGGCCCGGGTGAATTCCTCGATCCCCTAGGTGGTTTGGCGGCGCTGCGCGAGCGCGTGCTGGACACCCCCGCGGCGCCGTCGGTGTCGTTCGGCGACGACCCGTTGCGGATGCTGCGCGCGGCGCGGTTCGTCTCGCAGCTGGGCTTCACGATCGCGCCGCGGGTGCGGGCGGCGATCGAAGAGATGGCCCCACAGTTGGGCCGCATCAGTGCCGAGCGGGTCGCCGCCGAGATGGACAAGCTGCTGCTGGGCGACGACCCGGTCGCCGGTATCGACCTGCTGGTGCAGACCGGCATGGGTGAGGTGGTGCTGCCCGAAATCGGCGGCATGCAGATGGCCATCGACGAACACCATCAGCACAAGGACGTCTACCAACATTCGCTGACCGTGCTGCGGCAGGCGATCGCGCTGGAGGACGAGGGCCCGGATCTGGTGCTGCGCTGGGCGGCGCTGCTGCATGACATCGGCAAGCCCGCCACCCGCCGGCACGAATCCGACGGTGGGGTCAGCTTTCATCACCACGAGGTGGTTGGCGCCAAGATGGTGCGAAAGCGGTTGCGGGCGTTGAAGTATTCCAAGCAGATGGTCGAAGACATCTCGCAGCTGGTGTATCTGCACCTGCGTTTCCACGGCTACGGCGACGGGAAGTGGACCGATTCCGCGGTGCGCCGCTACGTGACCGACGCCGGGCCGTTGCTGCCGCGGCTGCACAAGCTGGTGCGCGCCGATTGCACGACGCGCAACAAGCGCCGCGCCGCGCGGCTGCGGGCCAACTATGACCAGCTGGAGGCCCGCATCGCCGAACTGGCCGCTCAAGAGGATCTGGCGCGGATCCGTCCGGACCTGGACGGCAATCAGATCATGCAGCTGCTCGACATTCCGGCCGGGCCGCTCGTGGGGGAGGCGTGGTCCTTCCTCAAAGAGCTGCGGCTGGAGCGCGGGCCGTTGAGCACCGAGGAGGCCACCGCCGAGCTGCTGGCCTGGTGGAAGTCACGCGGGAACCCGTAGTGGTGTTGCGGCGTCTGACAATTCGTGGACTATTGCCTCGCCGGTGACGACGGCACCGCGGCCATCTGGAACGGCCAGCCCAACCTGGATTTGGATGGTGACGGCCGGCTCGATGCGATCAGCCTGGATTTCGACCACGATGGGATGCGCGACGACGCGCTGGCGGATCTCGACGGCGACGGGTTGGCCGATCATGCCGTGCTCGACCTGAACAACGACGGCACTCCCGAGGCTTACTTCACCGACGACGGTGCGGGGACGTGGGCGGTAGCCGTGGACGGCGGCGGGCAGGTGCGGTGGTTCGGGCTCGATGGGGTCGAGCACACTGGCGGTCCGTTGGTTGACTTCGACGGTCGCGGCAGCCTCGACGACCGCTTGCTCGATGCCGACGGCAATGGCGTGGCCGACCGAATGTTGTGCGCCGGCGAGAACGGTGTGACGGGATACGTCGACACGGACGGTGACGGGCATTGGGACATCCGGCTTTCCGACACCGACGGTGACGGTCTGGCCGACGGGGCAACTTCGTTATAAGACAAGTGGTTTCAGGACCACCGTGACGCTGCGATACATAAGCGTTCCTCATCTGATCGCTGAGGTCGGCGGAGATCCCTGGGCGATCAATAACAGCCTGCAAGCGGGTTGCCCGGCGCAGATTTGGGGGCTAGCCCAAGCTTTTCACGACGCGGCTGGCTGCGCCGCCGCGTCCCGCGCGTCGTTCGACGAAGCCCGCCGGCGTTTCGAGGAGTCCTGGAACCGCGACTTCTCGGAAGTGCAGCGCATGATCACGTCGCTGGAAACGCAGTCCGCGCGATTAGCGAAGGCCGGCTGCGATTTGGACAACGTCGCGACCATCCTTGCGCGGGCGCAACGTAACGGTGCAGTGATGATTTCGGCAGTGGATGCGCACCTAGAGCACCTCGACGGCGAGGTCGATCGGGCGACAGACGCCGGCGAGCGTATCTCTGACCTCGAGCAGGACGCCATCGAGCGAACCAAAGGTGTTCTGGCACAGATTCACTCGCTACGAAGTGGCTACTCGGATGTATTGCGAACGGCGTTGACCACCGTGGCCCCGCAGCCGGAAGCACCAAAGCCCGAAGAGGCGGTCCGGCCTCCGTTACCGTGGGCGAGCGCCGAGGACGTCAATAGATGGTGGAAAGCGCTGGGCCGAGAGCAGCAGGATCGGTTGATCGCTGAGCATCCACCAGAACTGGGAAACCTGAATGGGATTCCGGTCGACGTCCGCAGCCAGATCAACGTAGCCGTGATGAACGACGATTTGCGCCGGGTGGAAGACGCCGCAGCGGCGGACGACGGTAATGGTGCTTCGCCGCAGGCAATCGTTCGATACGGCAACGCCGTCCGCGCCCGAGACGGTCTCGCGGTATCCGCCGGCGCGAAGGACCTGCGGGGGAACCCTCCCGAGGTGTTTCTCTTGAAATATCAACCCGAGGCATTCGAGGGAGTGGGTTCCGCCGCCATCGCGATAGGCAACCCGGATACCGCCGCCAACACTGCCGTTTTGGTCGACGGGTCGGGTTCAGGGATGAGCGAGGGAACGCTAGCTGACGCCGATGGGGTGCGCGTGTATGAGGAGTCCACCCGCACCGACTGGGTGAAGGAAACCGCGGTAGTGATCTGGGTGGGCTACAACGCGCCGGACACGGTGTTCGACCCGGGCCTGTACGAACCGAACGCTGCTCGTACCGGGGGGCGGCTGTTGACCGCCGATGTGAACGCCTTGGCGGTCACCCACGAAGGATCGCCGACCCACATGACGGTGGTCGGCCACTCCTACGGATCCACCGTAATTTCGGATGCGGCGACCTACGGGATGCGCGCTAACGATGTGGTGTTGGTCGGCTCTCCGGGCACCGACCGTGCGCATTCCGCGGCCGACTTCCATCTGTTGCCGGGTGGGCACCTGTATGTCGGCGCGGCCTCGGGCGATGTGGTCACGTGGTCTCCCGGCCATGTGCGGCCCGGCTTACTCGCGCCGTCGTTGGGGGGACTCGGAGCCGACCCCGCCATTGACCGCTTCGGCTCCACTCGGTTCAAGGCCGAAGTTCCCGGTTACACCGTCAACCCGATCTACGACCATCTCCACTACTTTGACGACGGGTCGGAATCGCTGTTCTGCATCGCCGACGTGGTTTCGGGCCATGGTGATGCGTTACAACGTGACGGCATGACCGCCCACCACCGCGGCGAATATCCCATGGGGGAGGGCTTTGACCCCGAAGCATGGCGGCCGGCGACCACCGGACATCGCCATCGCGGACCAACGGGCTAGCCGCGGCATTAGGGCTGCACCGCAGGGAGCGCTGGAGTCCATTGCGTAAGTAGGTCGTTGGCGGCAACGCGGTTGTAACCGGCGAATACCGTCGTCGTGGTGTTGGCCGGCTCGGCAAATCCGACGGTCACCTGATTCTCGTAGTCGACGAAAGCAAAATTCTCCACGGTGTTGCCCATTGCCTTGGCGAACTTGTCTGCGTCTTGTGGATTGTCGGCCTGCAGGGTGATCCGGTCAGGTTTGCCGTTTTGGACGAAGCGGTAGGTCAGCGTGGCGAACGGGATATCGGGCACGCCGACGGGCCGCAGCGTGGCGTGCCCGTGCCCGTCCAGCTCGAGTCGTGTGGTGCCGGAAAGATTGGTGAACTGCCCGCCGAGTGAGGCGAGTACGACGAGATCGGGCGTGGGTGCCTCGCAGTCCGGGGTCGGCTGGACGCAGGTGAAGACGAGCTGCAAATCATCGATGCCGGTATCGGCATGCTTGACGCGATGGATGGTGAAGAACGGATCGACCGACGTCTCCGTCATGAGGTAGGCGCGGGCGCCCGGGCTGAACTTGCCGGTCTGCGCTGACTGCGGAAGGCCCACCCCTTCGTCGAAGCCGGCCTCCAACCCGTCCGGAAGCACCTTCCCGCTCAGGTCCTGATAGCTGAAGGTGTAGTAGCTCGTTCCGGCGTCGGAGACGCCCTTGACGGTCGGCCAGCCACGGCTGCCAGCAGGTCCGGGCGACAACGTTTCTGTCCGGTCGGTTTCCATCCATTTGGCCTGGCTGGGTGACCACACCAGCTCGCGTTCGGGGATTTGTTGCCAGGCGCCGGTGGGTGGGACGAAGGCGAACAGAGCGACCTTGGAGGTCGCGCCGTCGGCGGCCAGCTGGTGGCGATAGCCGGTGATTGCCACGGAGGTGGCCATCGGCTGGCGAAGCAGGTAATAGAACCCCTCTTTGAAGACATCCATCGGGTCTTGCTCGGCCGCGAAATCGTGCAATAGCTCCGCCTGGGGGAGCGTGATTGTTGTCGTCGGGCTCGCGGTGGTCGGCGTCCCGGCCACCGTGTGGGAAATGCAGCCAGCCGCGCTGAGCGAAATCACGCACGCGGCAGCGATTGTCGTCTTGATGCGATGTCGGTAGTTCGATGCCCGCTTGATCAAGGACTTATTGCTTGCAACCATGTGGCCGGTCTCCTCGAATCTGAGGAATCTCGGCTGGAAACGCCCCCCGCGGGCACCGTGTGGTCCGGCCGACGCCGACATCGTATCTGCAGAACCGTACGCGGCCAATCGGCAGGACAGGCCTTCAAAGACCGGGGCCGGTCATTTGGACGGCGACCATGCACGGGTACAGCGAATGCCGCGTCAAATGGCGGCATCAGTGATTTGCCGCCGTCCCGCCGCTTGTTCCACTATTGAAGTCGTGGGATCCACGAATGGGTGGAGGCTGTAGGGACAATTTGGGAAACTGTCCCGAAGCGCGGTTTTTCAGGAGGACGCATGGTGGGGGAGCTGCCTTCGGAGTTTGGTGAAGAGCCGAGTAACCGGCCCCCCGCGGGACAATGGCCGCAGGGCCAAGGCACCCATCCACCGCCCCGTGCCCGCACATGGCCAGCTGTCGCCTTGGCTGCGATTGCGCTGGTAGTGGCAGTCGCAGCGCTGATCGCGGCCCTCACGAACTCGACGCGGACGCCACCGCCACCCACGACCACGGTGCCCACACATAGTGCCGCCGAGACCGCCGCTGCTCAACGGCAACTGTGCGACACGTACACGCTGGCGGCGCGGGCCGTACAGGTCGAAACAAATGGGAGCGATAAAGCGCTGGCCCGTGTCGCGCTCACCAACGCAGCCGCCATGCTCGACAATGCGGCAGCTGATCCCGCTCTCGACGCGACGCACCGCGATGCTGCGCGCGCACTAGCGAACGCATATCGCACCACGACGGCGATGAGCTAGCGGTGGCACCGACGCTCAGTGGCAAGCCGTCGCTCGATGACGTCAACGCCAAGGACGCTGTGATGAAAAAGGTATGCGGTGGGGGCTGACCTGCCGAAAGGTACCTGGACAGCGCCCTTGATCGGGCCGTGGTGGCCGGGTCCGTCCACGACCCTTCGCGATGCTGCCCACCATTGGGCCACATGGTCGACCCAGAAACAGGAGCTAGCTCAGACTCTCCGGAACCAGCGGAAGCTGCTGTCACAGAATCAGGGCAAAACGGCCGAGGATCTGATTTCCCGATTTTTCCAAGGTGAGAAATCTGAGCTGGATAAAGCGGAAAAATACAAGACAAAAGCAGATGCGCTTAAATTCGGCTGCCGATGCAATCGATTATCTGCGAAGCAGATTGACGGAGATAGCGAACGAAGGCAATAAAGAAATAGACGACGTGCTCGCGTCTAAAAAGCCGCTGCCTGAGCAGCTAGCGGAAATTCAGGCGATCCAAGCGCGGTGCAATGCCGATGCGGCGAAGGCATCCATCGCGGCCATCGACAAAATCATGGCGGCCACGCAGAAAATCCTCGACGCCGAAGGTATCCATGGAGACGCCCGAACTTGGGCGCGCGAGCACGGCTTTAACACCGACGATGTTCCACCGCCGCGCCAGATCAGCAAGGACGACTTGGATTCGCCGCAACGCGGGCGGTCCGGTACGGGAGGGCCCGGTAGTGGCGGCGGCGCGCGGTGGCACAGGGCGGCTGCCGCCGCCAGCGGCAGCTGGCGCTGGGTCGGGCGGACCTGGCGGTGGCGGCAGCGCGGGTGTCCCAGAGTGGTGGCTCGCCGGCGCCGGCGGTCGGTGTGGGGACCGGTGGGCCTGGCAGCGGCGAGACCTGTGCCAGCCGGAGCAACAGCCACGCCTACAGGCAGCTCCGTCGGTGCCCGGCACCGGCGCACCAATCGCACCTTCCGTCTCGGCAGCGCCTAGCAGCCCCTTTTCACCGGCGACCGTTGGGCAGGGCTTTGCGCCTGGACCGATGGGGCAGCCGTTCGCGACCGGAGTGCCGACGGGACAGCCCGCGGTTCCCGGTCTGCAATCCTTTTCCGACGGCGCGATGCACGCGATGGAACCGGGGTCGGCGGCACTTACACCAGCACCTCCGCCGTTGGCGACGACGCCCGCAACGTCCATACCGACCCTGAGCGGCGGCGAAGGATTCACAGCGGCACACGTTCCGGTGGATACGCCGTCGCCCGTCGCAGCCGCCACACCGACCGGAGGTGAAGGTGTGCAGGTAACCCCAGCGGTGATGACGGGCGGTCCGGTATCCGCGCCCGTGGCTCCGGCCGTTGCCGGCCCAGCCATTCCCGCCGGGCCATTGCCGGCCTACGGTTCCGATCTGCGCCCGCCCATCGTCGCGGCGCCAGCCATGTCCACGCTTCCCTCGACGCCGGTCTCAGGAGCGCCGGTCGCGCCCTCGGCGCCGACGTCTCCGTCGGCGGGTGGCTCGCTGGTTTCTCCGGTCGAGCGCGCAGCATCAGTGACTGCTGCTGGAAAGGCCGGCGCGAGCGGGTCGACGATGGCCGGCGCCTCGGCGCTATCGGCGACAGCGGGTGCAGCTGCCGGCGCGGCAGCCGGGAGGGCCGCCGAGCAGCAACGGCTGCAATGGCTGGTCGATGCGGTAGCCCGCCAAGAGCCGCGACTGTCGTGGGCGGCCGGCCTGCGCGAGGACGGCACAACCAACCTGGTCACCGATCTCGCCGGCGGCTGGATTCCGCCCCAAGTGCGGCTACCGGCCAGCGTGACCCTGCTGGAGCCGGCATCACGGCGCCGCGACGCCAGCGTCGTCGACCTACTGGGCGCCGTCGTAGCCGCGGCAGCACACGAGCCCAACGCCTATATAGAGGCGCCTGCTTCCGATCCGCCCGCGCTGACAGGTGGTCGGACAGCCCGTTCCGCCGCACCCACTGTCCAGGAGCTGGGGCCGACCCTAGTGGAAGCTGTCCGGCGACGTGATGGTCTGCCGCGGATTGCGCAGGCGGTCGCGGCGCCGGCCACACGCAATACCGGTGTCGACGATAACGAGGCTGAGCTGTTGCGCCGCAGCGTCGCGGAAATTCAGAGCGCGGTCCTAACCGCGTATCCCCACCATGATCAGGCCGCGGTCGGAGATTGGATGCTGCTGGCGGCCATCGAGGCGCTGATCGACGGGCATGAATATCTCGCGAACTATCACATGGCCTGGTTCGCCGTCACCTACCGCAGCGGCGGCGCTCAGCAGCTTGTGACGTGAATACCGCGCGACGCGTGCTGTGACAAACTGGGCAAAAGCGGAGCTCTACGCGTAAGGGTTGGGGTGAGATCATGAGCGGCGGGCAGCCTATTAAGCAGTCTCCGGGGATTAATTCGAGCGTGGCTGAGGCACCGCCAGTGTCAGGTCCGCCACCATCTCCGGTGCCTCCGCCCGAGCATGCGCCTGCCGGTATTGCGATGGGTGCACCGGCCGCCGCGGCCAATCTCGGTGTGCCTGACGACGTCCAGTCCAGCACTCTTGAAGACCTCGATCGGCGAATGCGCGCCCTTGAAGCCGCGCGCAAATTCCCGGCGCAGGATGCCGACGCCGCGCGGCAGATGCAGGGTGTGGGCGATCAACAGGCCACACAAATGATCCAACAAATGGTGTCGAGCATCGCGGGTGGGATCGGCGGCGCTGTCGGTGGACTGATGAAGCCGCTCGAGGAGCTTCCGCAACAGGCCATGCAGGCTATGCAACCGCTGCTGAGTGCGCTTCAGCAGGGCCATGGCGCCGCGGGCCTGGCATCCGACGAGCATCTCGTGGACGGTCTCGGCGGTGAATCCGGCCTCGGCGGCGGCACAGGCGGTGGGTTCGGCGGAGGCGCCGGCGCCGGCGCGCTGGCGGCACGGTGCCGGCCGGCTATCTGGGTCCGCCGCCTACCCCGACGTCCTCGCCGCCCACGACTCCGGCAGCCGCAAGGTCCGTGTCGATGCCACCGACCGGGGGTACGCCAACTGGTCCGGGGGCGATGGGCATGGGCGGTATGCCGATGATGCCACCGGGCGCGATGGGCGCCGGCGGGACAGGGGAAAACAAGGACAAGCCCGCAGAGAAGCGGGTGACTGCCCCCGCGGTGCCGAACGGCCAGCCGGTCAAAGGCCGCATCACTCCGCCGCCGACTGTCCCTGTGACGAAATCCGGTGAGGACAAGCCGCCCGTGGTCACCAGGTCGCCGCGACGCATCGTCATCATGCCGAGCGACGAAGAACCTACGGACTAGGCCGAGCCGCCTCGCCGCGACACCATCGCGGCGTTGCCGGGTGCAGTGCGAGGACCACGGTAACGACGGGCGCCACGAACGACAGCACGACAAGGGCGAACTTGCTCGGCGTGTTGAACCACAGCGGGCCGTAGTCGTTCGCCCCGACCCCGACGAACCAGCGCAACATGTTGGTGGCGGCGACCCACCCGAACCGACCCCGGGTGAATACCGGCAACGGGGCGTCTTGGGCAAAATCCGATCCGCGGGGTCGTTTTGACCGGAATTACGGTGGAAGAATCGTTGAGGGCGATCCTCGCCGATCACCGAGGGGTTACTGGGAATGCCGCTGAGTTTGTCCAACCGGGACCAAAATTCCGGCCACCTGTTTTACAACCGGCGGCTGCGCGCGGCAACAACTCGCTTCTCCGCACGAATGAAACACGACGACCGCAAACAGACCGCCGCGATCGTGTTGTCGATGGTGTTGGTGGCCATCGGCGCGGGCTGGATGATGCTGCTCAATGTGCTCAAACCCACCGGGGTGGTGGGCGACTCGGCGATTATCGGTGACCGCGATTCCGGAGCGATCTACGCGCGCATCGACGGCCGACTGTATCCGGCGCTCAATTTGACTTCCGCTCGGTTGGCGACTGGGACGGCGGGACAGCCGACGTGGGTCAAGCCGGCCGAGATCGCGAAGTATCCGACCGGGCCGCTGGTAGGCATTCCAGGGGCACCGGCTGCGATGGCGGTGAACAGGGGCGTGGCCTCGGCCTGGTCGGTATGCGACACGGCAGGGCGCCCACGCAGTGGCGATAAGCCGGTGGTGACCTCGATCGCCGGCGAGCTTAGCGACTTTGGACGCGCCACATCGATGCACGACGACACCAGCCTGCTGGTGACGTTCGAAGGCAACACCTATGTGATCTGGGGTGCCAAGCGCTCCCAGATCGACCCGGCCAACAGAGCGGTCACCTTGAGTCTGGGACTTGACCCAGGAGTGACTGCGCCGGTGGAGATTTCGCGCGCGCTGTTCGATGGGCTGCCCGCGACGGAGCCGCTGCGCGTGCCGCAAATAGCTGAGGCGGGCACGCCGTCGAAGTGGGTGCCAGGCTCACAGGTAGGCGCGGTGCTGCAGGACCAAACGGCAACTGGGGGAAGCCACTTCTACGTCTTGCTGGCCGAGGGCGTGCAAAAGATCACTAGCTTCGTGGCCGATCTGCTGCGCAGCGCCAACTCCTACGGGTCGACGGCGCCGCGCGTGGTGAGCCCCGACGTGCTGGTCAACATTCCCGAAGTGACCCCGCTGCCGGTCGACTATTACCCGACGGGACGGCTGAATTTCGTTGATCCATCGGCAAATCCGACCACATGTGTGGGGTGGGAGAAGGCATCGACAGATCCCCAGGCCCGCGTCGCTGTCTACAACGGGCGGGGGCTCCCGGTGCCCGCGTCGATGGACAACCGGATCGTGCACCTGGTGCGTGATGACCGCGACCCGGCATCGGTCGTCGCCAACCAGGTGCTGGTGTTGCCGGGCGCGGCGAACTTCGTGACGTCGACCAGCGGTGTCATTACTGCCTATACCCGTGAGTCGTTGTTCTGGGTGTCCGATAACGGTGTGCGATTCGGGATCGACGCCGACGAGTCGACCCTACGTGCCCTGGGGCTTGATCCTGCAACGGCGGTGCAGGCGCCATGGCCGTTGTTGCGGACTTTTGCTGCGGGACCTCCTTTGTCGCGGCAGGCGGCGCTTCTGGCCCGCGACACTGTCCCAGTGCTCGGGCAGGCGGCGGTCGTGACGACAACTGCGAAACCCGGAGGCTGACAACGTGTCTAAGAGATCGTTTCCCATCAACCGGGTCAAGATCGAACCGCCGAAACCGGTTCGAGTGGCGCCGGCTGCGCCGATAGCTCTGCCGGAACGCGAGCCGCGCAACATCTGGGTGATGATCGGCGTGCCGGCGCTGATCGTCGCGCTGATCGGCACGATCGTGATGCTGTACGTGTCCGGTGTGCGCAGCTTGTCCACGGGGTTCTTCCCGCTGATGGGAATCGGCGCGTTCAGCATGCTGGCGTTTTCCGGGCGGTTCGGGCGGGCGCGCAAAATCACCTGGGGCGAGATGGAAAAGGGCCGGCGCCGCTATCTGCGTGACCTCGATGTCACCCGCGACGAGATCCAGGCCGCCGTGTGTGCGCAGCGCCAATGGCAGCAGTCAGTGCACTCCGATCCGCAGGGTCTGGGGGCGATCATCGGCGGTCCGCGGATGTGGGAACGCGGCCGCGGGGAGGTGGACTTCTTAGAAGTGCGGGTGGGCACGGGCGTTCAGCATGCCCCGGATTCGGTGCTGTCGGTGACTTGGCCAGACATCGCTTCCGACGAGGAACTGGAGCCCGTCACCGGGCAGGCGCTGCGCGATTTCATCTTGGAACAGCGCAAGATTCGCGACATCGCAAAGGTATTGAACCTGCGCTCCGCACCGGGGTTCAGCTTCGTCAGCGAGGACCTGGATCGGGTCCGGTCGCTGATGCGTTCGGCGCTGTGCTCGCTGGCAGTGTTTCACAATCCGCGCGACGTGAAGTTGATGGTGGTGACGCGCAACCCCGAGGTTTGGTCGTGGATGGTGTGGCTGCCGCACAACTTACATGACGAACTGTTCGACGCGTGCGGTTGGCGCCGCCTGATATTCGCGACACCCGAGGAGCTGGAAGCGGCATTGGGCGCTGAGCTGCACATGAAAGGTAAGCGCGGCGCCTGGACTCCACTGGCGGCGCCCAGCCCGACCGCCACGGGCTCCACACTGGAAACCGGCACTAACACAGTGAATCTCGGACCGCACCTGGTGATCGTCGACGACAACACCGGCAGCCCGGACGCGTGGGAGAGCGTCGTCGGACAGGTCGGCAAGGCGGGAATTACGGTGCTGCGCATCGCGTCTCGGGTAGGCACTGGCGTCGGGTTCAGCGAGGACCAGGTCCTCGAGATGGCAGAACACAACGGCTCGGCAAGCGCTCAGGTGAAAGCCGGCAGTGACGACCCCGACGACGACGGGCGCCCAGCGCCGTTGCTGCGAGTGCGCGATAAGTTCTTCGCCCACGCTGACCAGCTGTCGATACCGCGGGCCTACCGGTACGCCCGGGCGATGGCGCGGTGGTCACCCACAAGCCGCAGCGAGATCGCCGACTCCACTAGCGGCGCCGCCGAATTGCTGCGGGCGCTGGGAATCAGCGACCCACGCGAATTGGATGTCGATCGGCTGTGGGCCGAACGGCGCGGCCGGGGCGACGAGCGCTGGGCGGAAATCCCGGTCGGCGCCAAACCAAACGGCGAACTGCAAAACGTCATCATCCGTGCAAAAGACTTTGGCGGCTTCGGGTTTCACTCGGTGGTCATCGGTACCAGCGGCTCAGGCAAGTCAGAATTCTTCTTATCGCTGGTCTACGGGATCGCGCTGACACACTCACCGGAGGCGTTCAACGTCATCTTCGTCGACATGAAGTTCGAATCGGCGGCCCAGGACATTCTCGGCATACCCCACGTGGTGGCCGCGCTGTCCAACCTTGGCAAGGACGAGCGGCATTTGGCCGAACGGATGCGCAGGGTGATCGACGGCGAGATCAAACAGCGCTACGAACTATTCACCTCCGTGGGGGCGCGCGACGCCAACGACTACGAAGAGATCCGGTTGGCCGGTCGCGACCTGCCGCCGGTGCCAGTCTTGCTGGTGATCGTCGACGAATATCTGGAGTTGTTCGCGAATCACGAGAAGTGGATCAACCTCATCATCCACATCGGCCAGGAAGGTCGCGGCGCCAACGTCTTCTTCATGTTGGGCGGACAGCGCTTGGACCTGTCATCGCTGCAAAAGGTCAAGTCCAACATCGCATTTCGTATTGCGCTGCGCGCCGAGTCCGGCGACGACAGTCGCGAGGTGATCGGCTCGGACGCCGCCTACCATCTGCCGTCGAAGGAAAACGGCTTCGCGCTGTTGAAGGTGGGGCCGCGAGACCTGGAGCCGTTCCGCTGCTTCTATCTGTCCGCGCCGTTCGTGGTGCCCAAGGCGAAAGAAATGTCCACCACCGTCGATATGACCTTGACGAAGCCGCGGCTGTACAACTGGCAGTACCAGCCGCTGGACGCGGCCGACGCCGAGGCGTTGGAAGCCGCAGCCGCCGTCGACACCGAACCCGACGAATTCCTCTACCACGACGACGGTTTCAAGCGGAAGAAGATCGTCGATGTCCTGCGCGAGGCATTGCATGGTGTTCCGCACCGAGCACCGCGCCGACCGTGGCTCGAACCGCTCGAGGCACCCGAGTCCGTCGACACCCTGGTGGCTGTTTACCGCGGCAAGCCATGGCATGCCGACTACGGTCGCAATGCGGGACTGATGTTTCCGGTGGGCGTCATGGACATCCCTGAAGAATCGAAGCAGGTCGTGTATGCGATCGACGCGCTGCGCAGCAACATTATCGTGGTCGGCGCCAAACAGCGCGGCAAGACGACCACCCTGATGACCTTGATGTGTTCTGCTGCAACGATGTACAGCCCGTCGCGGGTGACGTTCTTCTGCGTCGGCGGCGCAACGCTGGCGCAGGTCGCCTCACTGCCACACGTCACCGACATCGTGTCGCCGAAGGACTACGAAGGCATCGAGCGCATCCTGAGCAGCATGGACGCGCTGATCGACGCGCGCGAGGACGCGTTCCGGCGCGCCAAAATCGACCTCGATGGTTTCCGCGAGCGTCGGTTCGGGCCCGGCAGCGACGGAATGGGGGGTACCGACCCGAATGATCCGTTCGGCGATGTGTTTGTGGTGCTGGATGATTACGACGGCCTGTACGCGATGGACAACCTGCTGGGCGATCGGATTATCTCGTTGAGCAGCCGCGGCCCGGAGTACGGGGTGCATGTCATGTGCAGTGCCGGCGGCTGGATTCACGGGCAGAGGCAGAGCCTGCTGCAGAACGTGACCGCGCGAATTCAGTTGCGGCTGGCCGATCCCAGCGAGAGCCAGATGGGCCACTCGTCGCTCGAGTCGCGTGAGGCGGCTCGGCGAACCTTGAACCGCCCCGGTTTCGGCTTGACAGATAGCCTTCACGAGTTGCGGGTAGGTGTGCCCATGCTCGTCGACACGGCCACCGGTGCGGCGGTGGGGGTCACCGAGGTCGGTGCGCGCATCGCTGAGGTGGCCGGGGTGACCAAGCACGCAAACCTGCAGCGGCTGCCGCAGCGCGTGGAACTGAAGGCGATCCTCGAACACGACGCAGCGCACCCCAGCGGTGACGACTTGTCGATCGCGTTCGCCATCGGCGAGCGCCACCAACTGGGCCCGGTGCCGCTGCGGCTCCGGGAAAGTCCGGGGTTGGTGATTCTCGGCCGACAAGGCTGCGGCAAGACCACGGCGCTGATGGCGATCGGTGAGGCGGTGATGAGCCGGTTCACCCCGGAGGAGGCGCAACTGACGCTGATCGACCCGAAAACCGCGGCACACGGGCTGCGAGATCTGCACGGCCCGGGTTATGTGCGCGCTTACGCCTACGACCAAGACGAGATCGACGAAGTGATCACCGAACTGGCGCAACAGATTTTGTTGCCACGGCTAGCTCCCAAGGGTTTGAGCCAGGAGGAGCTGCGCGCGCTCAAGCCATGGGAAGGGTCTCGGCATTTCGTGCTCATCGACGATGTCCAGGACCTGCGCAAGGAACAGAGTTACCCGGCCAAACCGCCGGTGGGTGCCGCGCTGTGGATCCTGATGGAGCGTGCCCGACAGATCGGTTTGCATGTGTTCATAACGCGCAACAGCGCGAATTTCGCGACGCTGCAAATGGATCCGTGGCTCAGGTTTCAGACTTCGGCGAAAGTGGCTCAGCTCTTCATGGATAACGATCCACAGAACAGAATCAATCGGGTGGTGCGCGCCCAGGCGTTGCCGCCGGGGCGGGGTCTGCTCCTCAGCGCCGACGAGGCTGTCGAAGGAATTCTGGTTGGGCAGCCATCGACAGTCGCCTAGCGACCCCCGCCAGGAGGCCCGGCGAAGGCCTGCGCAATCGTCAGCCAGTGCCGCGCGTCGGGCCCGTCGGCTGCCACATCCAAAGTGGACAACGCGCGTCGCTGGGTGACCAGGAAGCAGAAGTCCTCGGCGGAGCCGGTGACCCGTTGAGCCGCGTCGGGCGGTCCCCATGACCAGATATCGCCGCCGGGTCCGCGCAGCTCGACCAGGAACGGCTCGCTGGGCGGAGCCAGGTTGTTGACGAAGAACGCGTAGTCGCGGGTCCGCACCCCCAGATGCGCGATCGACCGCAGCCGGTCGGTGGCGGGCCGCTGAACACCGAGGGCGTCGGCGACGTCGAGGCCGTGTGCCCAGGTCTCCATCAACCGCGCGGTGGCCATCGACGCCGCGCTCATCGGCGGCCCGAACCACGGCAATTTGCGGCCGTCGGGGACCGTCAGCAGCGCCTCGTGTAGGCGTGTGCGGGTCGCCCGCCAGTCGGCGAGCAGCTCGGCCGGCCCGACTTGCGCCAGCTCCTCGGCGCCCGCGTCGACGAAGCCGCCAGGATCGGCGGCCGCCGCGGCCAAGGCCTCGGCGAACCCGGCCTCGTCGGTGATCGAGCTCAGCGCGACCCGGTCGGTCCATAGCAGGTGCCCGATCTGGTGCGCGATGGTCCAGCCCGGTGCGGGCGTCGGATCGGCCCAGCGGTCCGCGGGAACGGAGGTCACCAGCGCGTCGAGGTCGTCGCTTTCGGCACGCAGGTCAGCCACGATCGGTCCGGGCCCGGCCATCATTGCCTCGCCGGTTGTCGGCGGGCCGAGCGCATAAAGGTGGCGTGAACCAGCAGCCCGATCAGGTAGAGCAGCGACCCGAACACCACGAACAAGGGCGCGTGGCCGTCGTCGGGAATCAATATCGCTGCCGCGGTGATCGAGACGATGAACGCCACCCAGAACAGCGCGTCCTGCACGGCGAAGACGTGGCCGCGCAGAGCGTCGTCGACGTCGATCTGGATCGCGGAATCGGCGCACAGCTTGATCACCTGGCCGGACATTCCGAGGAAGAAGCTGCACGTCACCATGGTCGGCAGCACCAGCCCGGCCGCGGCGACCTGGATGATCGCGGACGCCAGCAACGCACCGTTGGCCGTGGCATAGCGCCCCCACCGGCGCACCGACGCGGGGGTGAACATCGTGGCCAGGAAGGAGCCCAGCCCCGATGCACCGAAAAACAGCAACGCGGTGCCCAATCCGCCGACCGCCGGGTTTTTCAAATGGTGGACCAGCACCAGGAGCAGCAGCGAGTTGATGCCGACCACCATCCGGTGAGCGGCCAGGCCGGACAGGGTCCCGGAGACCGTCGGGCGTTGCAGCACCGTGCGCGCCCCGTCCAGCCAGCCCATGACCACCGCGTAGGCCGCCGATCCGTGGACCGCGCGACGCGAGTCGTCCGGGCCAAGAACGCGGGGGCCGAACCGCCACGCCAGCAGCAACGCAATCAACACCGGAATCGCGACCAGAAAGACGACGGCCGAGGCGCCGCGATCGCCGGGCCCCACGATCCAGCGCGGCACGAGCATGAAGTTGGCGCCCAGGAAGGCCATGACGGCGCCGACGGCGGTGGCCACCGCGTTCATGGTCACCACTTCTTCGCGAGGGACCACGTCGGGCAGCGCCGCCGACAGACCGGACATGACGAACCGCGACAAGCCGTTGGTCAGCAGCGCCGCGATCAGCAGCGGAACTTCGCCGGCTCCGACGGCCAGAATCACGCCGATCCCGGCGACCAGGACCAGGCGACCGGCGTTCGCGCCGACGAGCACCAACCGTCGATCCCACCGGTCCATCAGCGCCCCAGCGAACGGGCCCAGCAGCGAGTAGGGCAGGAACAGCACCGTGAACGCACGCGCGATCGCCATCGGGTCGGCGGCCCGGTCGGGATTGAAAAGCAGCGCTCCCGCGAGCGCCGCCTGGAAGAGACCCTCACCGAACTGAGTCGCCATGCGCACCTGCAGCAGCCGCCAGAAATCGGGTAGGCCGCGCACGGACCGCCAAAGGTGCACGGGTGCGCGCGCGTGCATCTGGGAGCGAGTCACAGAACCAACTTTCAACGATCGGGCGCGCTCAGGGGTGCGCCGCCCCACCACAGTACAAATATTCGGGCACCGTCATCGTTTAACTGAGTGACGTCACCACGAGATGCGATGATGGAAAGGTGCCACCGCCCGAAGACCCGGAGGACTACATCGCACCCGCCGCGCAGCGGGTGCGCGCGGGCACGTTGCTGCTGGCCAACACCGACCTTCTCGAACCGACATTCCGGCGCAGCGTGATCTACATCGTCGAGCACAACGACGGCGGCACGTTGGGCGTTGTGCTCAACCGCCCCAGCGAGACTGCGGTTTACAACGTGCTGCCGCAGTGGGCCAAACTCTGCTCGAAGCCCAAGACGATGTTCATCGGCGGGCCGGTGAAGCGCGACGCGGCGCTGTGTCTGGCCACACTGCGGGTGGGAGCCGATCCGGACGGCGTGCCGGGGCTGCGGCATGTGGCCGGGCGCATGGTGATGGTCGACCTGGACGCCGAACCGGATCTGATCGGGCCACTGGTCGAGGGGGTGCGCGTCTTCGCCGGGTATTCCGGCTGGACCATCGGTCAGCTGGAGGGCGAGATCGAGCGCGACGATTGGATTGTGTTGTCGGCGTTGCCCTCTGACCTTCTGGTCGGGCCGCGCACCGACTTGTGGGGACAGGTGTTGCGTCGGCAACCGCTGCCGCTGGCCATGCTGGCGACCCACCCGATCGACGTCAGCCGCAACTAGCGGCGGGTCGCCACCTTCAGGACTAGGGCCGCTCGTCCGCCACCGGGACTTCCTCAGCCTCTTGGCGGCCTAGCCTGCTGGCGATCACCGAGCAGACGACCAGTTGGATCTGGTGAAACAGCATCAGTGGCAACATGCTCAATCCGACTGTGGCGGAAGGGAACAGCACCAGCGCCATCGGTAGTCCGGATGCCAGGCTTTTTTTCGAGCCACAGAACAGCAGCACGATCTTGTCGCCGCGGTCGAGCCGGGCCAGCTGGCCCATGACCCTGGTGGCGACCAGCACGACCGCGAGCAGCACGGTGGAGACGACGGCGACCGTGACCAACTGCCACACGTTGACGCTGACCCAGATCCCCTGCACCACGCCCATCGAGAAAGCGGTGTAGACCACCAACAGGATGGAGCCGCGGTCAACCACCTTGAGCAGTGCCGCGTGCCGGGTCACCGCCCCGGCGATCCACGGCCGCGCCAGCTGGCCCGCGGCGAACGGCAACAGGAGCTGCAGCACGATGTCGCGGATCGCGTCGCCGGTGACGTGCGGCGAGCCGGCGGTGTTCATCAGCAGCACCACCAGCAGCGGGGTCAGCACCACGCCAAGGATGTTGGACACCGAGGCGCTGACGATCGCCGCGGGGACGTGGCCGCGCGCGATCGAGGTGAACGCGATCGAGGACTGCACCGTCGACGGGACGAGGCACAAAAACAGCACCCCGTTGTACAGGCCGAGGCTCAGCACCGAGGGCACCAACGCCCGGCAGGCAAGCCCGAGGATCGGGAAGATCACGAAAGTGGTGGCCAGCACCAGCAGGTGCAACCGCCATTGCCGCACGCCGTGCCAGGCTTCCTGTGGCGACAACCGGGTGCCGTAAAGGAAGAAGAGCAACGCGATGGCCGCTTTGGCCGCGACGGACACGGCCTCGCCGGCGGACCCGTGGGCCGGCAGCAGCGCGGCAAGAGCCACCGTCGCCGCCAACGCCAGCAAGAAGCTGTCGATGGGAAGTGCTCTCAGCCGCTTCAGCAATGTTCGGAGCAGGGAACTCAGCGGCAGGACAGGGTGCAGCCGGCGCAGTTGCCCGCGCAGTCGTCGGCTGCCGCCTCGCGGCGCAGCGCAAAGCGCGCGCTCTGCCAGGACCCGGCGGCCAACGTGCCCAGTGCGCCGGCGACGCACACGATCACCACCACCAGAGCGGTATGCGGGGCAGCGACCAGCGCGACCAACCCGCCGGCGGCCAGCATGATCGCGGCCGCCAACTGCGTCGGCGCCATCGCGCGCAGCGCCAGTGCAGCCGTGTCGACCGGGGTTGGAACCGGGCCATGGGAGAGCGACCAGGTCCCGAATCCGGCGGACACCATCGCCGCACACACGCACAACACGCCCGCGATCAGCATGGGCTCACAATACGAGTCCGACGGCGGCTCGGCATGTCCGGCTCCACAGGCGGCGCCCTACCGGCGCGGAAGCAGGATCAGTGCGCGGACCCCAGCAAATTCAGGTTGGGCAGCGGCGGCAATCCCGGCACTAGCGACAGCAGGTTGGGCGCCGGCTGCTGGGCCGGCACCTGGGCTGCCATCGGCGCCGTGACCGGCGCCTGCGCGGGGAGTCCGACCGGCGCCGGAATGGGCGCCGGGGCAGGCGCCGGGGTCGCGGCGCCCGATGTGGTCACCCGGAAGCCGTTGATGATGGCGTCGGTCGCGGGACCGTCGGCAACCGCTTGGGCGGCGTCGGTGGTCACCGAGAACGACACCAGGTACTTGTCATTGCCGGACGTGGCGATGACGTTGCGCCGCGAGGTGTTCAGCGTCATGTCGTTCTGGCGGTACGTGCCCTCGATGATCGACGACGGGAATCCGCCGAAATCAGCCTGCGAGGCGTTGGTCGTCTGCCATGCGGCCAGCTGCTGGCTGTCGACGAAGCCGTGCGTCATGGCTTCTCGGGGATCGAAGTTGCCGACCAGCTTGTACACGACCACCTGCGCGTTCGACGTATACAGGCTGCTGCCGAGCCGGTCCGCGATCACCGCGAACGCATCGGGCACATTGGGATCCGGAACCCGGGTCCAGCGCGGCGGGACCGGCAGGGTGATGTCCAGGGCGTTGAAACCTTCGGGCTTCTGTGCCACCAGCTTGACGCCCTTGGACTGCAGGTAATCCCGCAGTGTGCCGGAAACCGGGGTGGTCGCCGTCGGCGGCAACGGCGCCGCGGCCGAGGACGCGGCCGGATAGGACGCCGGCGCGGGAGCGACGGCAGCGCCGTTAACCCCGCCGGGCAGGGTCGCGGCGTTCTGCGCGGGTGCGACCGGGGCGACCGGGGCCACCGCGGGCACACCGGGCACGACGGGAGCGGGGGGTGCTGGAACCAGAGGATCCGCCGACGCGGTGGCGCCCGACAAAGCGGTGACACCGATCACCCCGGCGACCAGACCCCCTCCGAGTACCCGCCACGTCCGGGCAATCTCAATCATCTGCGTCGACCCCTCCGAAAATTCGGGCACCGGTATCCGGCGCTAGAGGGTGACTGTAACCAGTGGTCAAAGCGGCTGAACAGGCTTGAAATAGACCTGGGATGAAGCTCTGATCGGCGCGCAACGGAACCGAGATCAACCTGTGCCCGGCAGGCCCGGCGCGTCGTCCTTATACCCTGTTTGACGTGACCGACTCTGCTCAGCCGGACTCCCCGGACTTCGATGCGCCGCCCTACCGCTACACCGCGGAGCTGGCGAGCCGCATCGAGAGCAGCTGGCAGCAGAATTGGGCCCGGTCGGGCACGTTCAACGTGCCCAACCCGGTCGGCGACCTGGCTCCGACCGACGGCACCAGCGTGCCCGAGGACAAATTGTTCGTGCAGGACATGTTCCCCTATCCATCCGGTGACGGACTGCACGTCGGGCACCCGCTGGGCTACATCGCGACCGACGTCTACGCGCGGTACTACCGGATGACCGGTCGTAATGTGCTGCACGCGTTGGGATTCGACGCCTTCGGGCTGCCAGCCGAGCAGTACGCCGTGCAAACGGGCACCCACCCCCGCACCAGGACCGAAGCCAATATCGAAACGTTCCGCCGCCAACTGGGCCGGCTGGGACTCGGCCACGACAGCCGTCGAAGCTTCTCGACCACCGATGTCGAGTTCTACAAGTGGACCCAGTGGATCTTCCTGCAGATCTACAACTCCTGGTTCGACGCAGCGGCCAATAAAGCGCGCCCCATCGCCGAGTTGATCGCCGAATACGATTCCGGTGCACGTCATCTCCAGGACGGGCGGGACTGGGCCACGCTGTCGGCGGGGGAGCGTGCCGACGTCATCGACGGCTGTCGGTTGGTGTATCGCGCGGACTCCATGGTGAACTGGTGCCCGGGCCTGGGCACGGTGCTGGCCAACGAAGAGGTCACCGCCGACGGACGCAGCGACCGCGGCAACTTTCCGGTGTTCCGGAAAAGGTTGCGGCAGTGGATGATGCGCATCACCGCCTACTCAGACCGGCTGATCGATGACCTCGATTTGCTGGACTGGCCGGACCAGGTCAAAACCATGCAGCGCAACTGGATCGGCCGCTCCATCGGAGCGACCGCGCTGTTCTCGGCGATCACGAACCGCGGGGGCACGATCGATATCGACGTGTTCACCACCCGGCCCGACACCCTGTTCGGGGCTACCTACCTGGTGCTGGCCCCCGAGCATGACCTGGTCGACGAGCTGGTCGCCACCGCTTGGCCCGATGGAACCGATCCCCACTGGACCTACGGCGCCGCCGCACCGAGCGAGGCGGTCGCGGCCTACCGGCGCGCGATTGCGGCCAAGTCGGACTTGGAGCGGCAGGAGAGCAGGGAGAAGACCGGCGTCTTCCTGGGCAGTTACGCGACCAACCCGGCCAATGACAAACCCGTACCGATCTTCATCGCCGACTACGTGTTGGCCGGGTATGGCACCGGGGCGATCATGGCGGTGCCCGGTCACGACCAGCGCGACTGGGACTTCGCTCACGAGTTCCACCTGCCGGTTCTGGAAGTGATTGCCGGCGGGGATATTTCAGAGGCCGCATATGTCGGTGACGGCGCGCTGGTGAACTCCGATTATCTCGACGGAATGAACGTCGCGGAGGCCAAGGCGGCCATCACCGCGCGCCTCGAATCCGAAGGCCGCGGCCGGGCCCGCATCGAATTCAAGTTGCGTGACTGGCTTTTCGCGAGGCAGCGGTATTGGGGCGAACCGTTCCCCATCGTCTACGACGCCGACGGCCGCCCACACGCGCTTGACGAGGCCGCGCTGCCGGTCGAACTGCCCGACGTCGCCGACTATGCACCGGTGTCGTTCGACCCCGACGACGCCGACAGCGAGCCGTCGCCGCCGCTGGGCAAGGCGACCGACTGGGTGCACGTGGAGCTGGATCTGGGCGACGGCTTGCAGCCCTACACCCGCGACACCAACGTGATGCCGCAGTGGGCCGGCAGCTCCTGGTACGAACTGCGTTACACCGACCCGCACAACTCAGAACGGTTCTGCGCCAAGGAAAACGAGGCCTACTGGATGGGACCGCGGCCAGCCGAGCACGGCCCGAACGATCCCGGTGGCGTCGACCTGTACGTCGGTGGGCGCGAGCACGCGGTGGGGCACCTGCTGTACGCGCGGTTTTGGCACAAGGTCTTGTACGACCTCGGTCACGTCAGTTCCGCGGAACCCTACCGCAGGCTGGTCAACCAGGGCTACATCCAGGCCTTCGCCTACACCGATGCTCGCGGGTCGTATGTACCGGCCAGTGAGGTGATCGAGCGCGGCGACCGGTTCGTCTATCCGGGGCCCGACGGTGAAGTCGAAGTCTTTCAGGAATTCGGGAAAATCGGTAAGAGTCTGAAGAATTCGATATCACCCGACGAAATCTGCGACGACTACGGCGCGGACACGCTGCGGGTGTACGAGATATCGATGGGTCCGTTGGAAGCCTCCCGTCCGTGGGCCACCAAGGACGTCGTCGGCGCGCACCGCTTTCTGCAGCGGGTATGGCGGTTGGTGGTCGACGAGCAGACCGGCGAGACCCGGGTTGTCGACACACCCGGCCAGCAAGAGCTGGCCACCGACACCCTGCGGGCGCTGCACCGCACCATCGCCGGAGTCGCCGAAGACTATGCGGCGCTGAGGAATAACACCGCGGCGGCCAAGCTGATCGAGTACACGAATCATCTCACCAAAAAGCACCGTGACTCGCTGCCGCGCGCAGCGGTGGAGCCGCTCGTGCTGATGACGGCGCCGCTGGCCCCGCACCTGGCCGAGGAGCTGTGGCTGCGCCTAGGCCACACCACGTCGCTGGCGCACGGCCCGTTCCCGGAGTCCGACCCCGCGTATCTCGTTGAAGACACCGTCGAATACCCGGTACAGGTCAACGGCAAGGTGCGCGGCCGGGTCGTGGTGGCCGCCGACGCCGACGACGCCGCCGTGAAGGCCGCCGCCTTAGCCGACGACAAGGTGCAGGCGTTCTTGGCCGGCGCCGAGCCGCGCAAGGTGATCGTGGTCGCCGGCCGGCTGGTCAACTTGGTCGTATGAGGGCAGCTAATCGGCCGCTACGCACAGTCGCGAATGAAAGTTAGCGCTGGCCCGGCCGGACGACGACCTCATGGACTTGACCGTCCGGTGGGGTGGCCACCAAATTAGCGACGACCTCGGCGACGGTTTCAGGCCGCAAGAACTTGGCGGGGTCGTACTCCCCACCCTCGAACGCGACCAGTTCGCGCTGCATGTCGGTATCGGTGCGGCCCGGGTACACCGTGGTGACTCGCAAGGCGGGTTCGTCAGCGCGCAGGGAGTCGGCGAACGCGCGTAACGCGAACTTGCTCGCCGAATAGGACGCCATGCCCGGCGAAACGGTGCGCCCTGATCCGGAGTTGATGAACACCACTTGACCGCCGGCGCTCCGCAGCGCCGGAAGCAGCGCAAGCGTGAGCGCCACCGCTCCAAAGACATTGACGTCGAAGGTGGCGCGCCATTCGTCGACGTGTGACTCGCCGACACGGCCCGGGACCGAAACGCCTGCGTTGTGCACCAGCACGTCGAGAGCGTCGATGACTTCGCAACTGGCGTCGATGGTTTCGGTGTCCGTCAGATCCAGCGGGAAGGTGGTAGCCCCGAGCCGGTCTGCGACGGCGTCGAGCCGGGCAGAGGGCCGACCGCCCAACAGCAGGCTGTGGGTGGGGGCCAGCGCCGTGGCGATCGCCGAGCCGATACCGCCGGCAGCGCCGGTGATGAGTGCAGTTGGCATGCACGCCAGCTTACTGACGTAGCGGAACTTATTGGCCGGCAGGAGCTTTCACGCTAGACACCGGTTCCCCCGCGCCCAGCCGTTGCAGCGGCGCGAGCGCCTTCTCAAGGGTGTTCAGGTCGGATTCGTTGAGCTGGCTGAGCATCGCGGCCAGCGCCGCGCGCCGGTTGGCCAGTGATTCGCCGTGCACCGCCCGCCCACGGGGAGTGATGTCGACAAGCACGGCGCGCAGGTCGGAGGGGTCGCGGGAGCGTTTCACCAGGCCGATCTTTTCCAGCCGGCGAATCGCCACGGTGGTGGTAGGAGTTCGCACCCGCTCGTGTGCGGCCAGATCTGTCATCCGGATGGGGCCTTGATCGAGCAACGTCACCAGGATGGAAAGCTGCGCCAGCGTCAATTCATTCGCCGCGGCGGCCGCGCTGGGGTCGCCGCGGCGCAGGATGGTGAACAGCTTGGACAGCGCGCGGTGCAGCCCCTCCGCGAGTTCTGTGACCTCGCGCTCAGTGGGTTCGCTGTCCGCCATAAGTCGGCAGTCTAACCCGACAGGCGCGGGATGACGGGACCTATTGCAGGCTATTTGTAGATCGTCAAAGTACTTGGGACAAAAACCGCTGTAGCCGCTCGGTTTGGGCGGCCTCGAATATCTGCTCGGGGGGCCCGGATTCCACCACCTTGCCGTGGTCCATGAAAACAACGGTGTCTGATGCCGAGCGGGCGAATCCCATTTCGTGGGTGACGACAAGCATCGTCATGCCACCGGCGCCCAGATCGGCGATAAGTTCCAGAACGCCTTTGACCATCTCCGGATCGAGCGCCGAGGTCGCCTCGTCAAAGAACATCACCTGTGGAGCCAGGGCCAGTGCCCGAGCGATCGCGACGCGTTGCTGCTGACCCCCGGACAGCATGCCGGGGCGGGCACCGGCCTTGTGCTTCAGGCCAACTCGATCCAGCTGAGTCAGCGCAAGGGCACGGGCCGCATCCGGGGACAGCCCTCGCAACTTGCGCGGCGCGAGCGCAACGTTCTTCAGGACACTCAGATGCGGGAAGAGATTGAAATTCTGAAAAACCATGCCGATGCGTTGGCGGAGCCGGTTGGGATCGTCGCGCAGCACCGAGCGGCCGTCCAGCAGAATGTCGCCGCTATCGGGCTCATTCAGCCGACTGAGGGTGCGCAACAGGGTCGACTTACCCGAACCAGAAGGTCCGATCAGGGCCACGGTGCTGCCCGCCGGGGCCTCAATGTCGACGCCGCGCAGCACCTTCGTCCCGCCGAGGGTCTGATGAATACCGTTGGCCGCCAGCGACACTGACGTCCGATCCGCGACATTAGCGGTCATGTCATCCCCGGGCCGACTGTCGACGCGACTATGTCAGCGGGATCTCCTGGCCCAGCAGGGGACCGGCCCTTGCGAAGCCGGCTATCGATGTAGTTCACCAAATGGGTTAACGGAATAGTCAATGCCAGGTAGAAGATTCCAGCGGCCACCAATGGGGACAGGTTGCCGGTCTGTGCATTGAGGTCGCGGCCCACCTGAAACAGCTCGCGCTGTTGGGCGACCAGACCCAGGAAGTACACCAGCGCCGAGCCCTTTAACAGCGCGATGAACTGATTGACCAGTGCCGGCAGCACCCGTCGTATTCCCTGCGGCACCACTACGAGCCGCATCGCACCCGGGTAGCTGAATCCAAGCGCACGAGCGGCTTCGAGTTGGCCGGGGTCGACGCTTTGAATACCCGAACGCAGAATTTCGCCCATGTAGGCGGCCGCCATCAACCCTAAAGCGGCAATGCCAAGCGGGTAGGGGTTGTTGTGCGTCAACCCGCTCACCAGTGGGCCGACCCCCAGGCCGATGAGCAGAATGATCACCGGCTCGGGAAGACCCCGAAAGATATCGGTGTACACCCGCGCCGGCCAGCGCAGCCACCGTGAACGTGACATTCCGGCCATGGCCAACACCATGCCAAGTGTCAGTCCAATGACGATGGCACTGTTGGTCAGAATCATGGTGTTGGGCAGCCCCGTGGTGAGCAGAATAGGGATGGCTTGTCGATACATATCCCAGTCGAAGAATGAGTGGCGCAACTGTGCCAGCGGCGACTTCGGCGCTGCCGGGCTCATGGGCTTGCGATTTTGGTTCGCCGCGATCGCGGCGAAATCCGGCAGCCGCGGAGCGGGTGCAGCTTTTGACCCGGGTTTCCAGCCCGGCGGCGGTGTCCGCGGCACCCACTGCGAGTACAGGTTGGCCCAGGTGCCGTCGGCGATGACAGCGTCCAGCCCCGCGTTGAGCGCGTCGACCAACGGCTGGTTGCCTTGGGCGACCGCGTAGGCAATGAAATTGCCTGGGCTGAAGGCGTTTGCGACTACCACGACTGGGTCGCCCGGTCGCATGATGGTCGATGCCAGGGTCGCCGGCGCTACCCATGCGTCGAGCTGGCGCATCTTGAGACTGGCATACAGGGTGGCGAAACCGGGATACTTCACCGGTTGCAGGTGCAAGGTGTCAACAACGTAGGACTCCTCGACGGTGCCCTGAACCACACCGATCCGCTGGCCGGAACCCAGATCGCTGAATTTAGTGATCGCCGAGCCCGCCGGCACGATCAGTGAGTAGTACCCGAAGTCGTAGCCGTTGGTGAAGGTGACGGTGCGCCGTCGTGCGTCGGTGGCTTTGATCGCCGACGAGCCGACGTCGAAGCGCCGAGATGCTACCTGGGCGAGTAGCCCCGAGAAGTCGGTGGCAAAGAATCGCAGTTGCAAACCCAGCTTATTGGCGATGGCACGCAAGAGCTGGTTGTCGAAGCCGCTGAACTGTCCGGCGGGATCGATGCAGATGTTCGGCGGGGCATCCGACAGCGTGCCGACAGTGAGGATGCCCGGTGTGCTCAGCCCCAGCGCGCCGACATTCACCCGGCTCAGGGGCTCGACGCTAGCTGTCGTGTAGTCGTCTTCCTGGCCAACGCCATGCGTCTCAATCAGATCTTTGGGCAGGACGCTCGCACTATCCAGGCCGGCTGGCGCGCATTGGTTCATGGCCGGCGCGGCCCCGGCTGGTGCGGCCAGTCCGGCCGAGGCCAAGTCGAAGAGGATGAGGACCGTCGCGGCTACTGCCAATAGCCGGCTACGGCGCGTAGCACGCGAGCCCACGCACGAAGTCATCACCGCATACGCTATCGAGTCGTTGCGAAACCCGCGTGGTCTACAGCGCGAGCGACGGCTCCGGTAGAACCGCGTCGGCCGCGATGGTCGCCTTGAGAGGATCGGGAATTTCGATCGTCGGGGTCTCGGCGGCGGTGAACACTCTGCGCCGAAACAGTTCGGCCAGCATCATTTCCGCCATCCGCTCAGAACGCCCCTCGCAGGCCGCTCGCGCGCCTTCCGGGTCATGACGGTGGATTGCGGAGTTCTCTTCTTCGTAAAACGGCAACATGTCGTCGCGGCTGTCTCGGTAGGTCATCCAGAACATGCGGGGGACGAGGTTTTGCGACGCACGGATGGTGGCGTGCAGTCGCGGTCCGGCGTACTCGTCGTTGACAGTGCGCCGGTATTCCGAAGCGATGTCGACGAAGGCCCGTAAATCGCGGGCGTTACGCAGCGAGCGCATGAGTGCATCGAGCTGTCCCAGGATCCGCGGCGTCGGATTGGTGGCCGCGCGCGCCGAGGCGACTCCGTTCAGCAGGCCGTCGAGTTCGTGATGTTCGAGGACGCTCGCCTCATCAAACCGCTCGACGAACGCACCCCGGTGATAGCGGGTGGACACGATGCCGTCGTGTTCGAGTTGAATCAGCGCCTCTTGAATGGGGACGCGGCTGACTCCGAGACCGTGCGCGATTTCGTTGCGGTCGACGCGGTCGCCGCTGCGCAGCTTGCCAGCCAGAATCAGGTTGAGGATGTGAGATACAACCTGGTCCTTTTCTTTGACTCCGTATTTCTTCGGCATCCGTCTCTTCGAGTCTCTTGGCCAACCAGCGCTGGCAAGTTTCTCATGAATACGGACCCCCGCCCAGGGGTTTGACCGATGAATCGGAGGCGAACGTAAACCGACGGCTTCTAGCGCCTATCGCGCCAGCGGCACAGCGCCTCGGCGGCGGTGAGGTCGTAATCCGGGCCGTTGCAGCCGATGGTCAGCAGCGTGACGCCCAGCGCCGTGAGGCCCTCGGCGTTGGCGATCAGCCCATCGATGCCTTCACCGCGCCGCACGCCGCTGTTGTCCTCGACCCCGGCGGAGCGTTCGATTGTGGTCGGGTCCCGGCCGACGGCGGCGCAGTGCTCGTCGAGCACGCCGGCCGCCGCAGGGTAGGTGTCGGCGGTGGTGAAGCCATGCCAGATGTCGCCGTACTGGGCGACCAGGCGCAGTGTCTTGCGAGGGCCCTTGCCGCCGATCAGCAAGGGGATCTCCCGGGTGGGTGCCGGGTTGAGTTTGGCTAGCCGCGACTGGATCCGAGGCAGTGCGGCCGCCAGGTCGTCGAGGCGGCTGCCGACGGTGCCGAATTCGTAGCCGTACTCGGCGTAGTCCTTGTCTTTCCAGCCGGATCCGATCCCCAGGATGAGTCGCCCGCCGGAAATGTGGTCGACGGTGCGGGCCATGTCAGCCAGCAGCTCCGGATTGCGGTAGGAGTTGCACGTCACCAGTGCGCCGATCTCGAGGCGAGATGTCTGCTCGGCCCAGGCCCCAAGGACGGTCCAGCATTCGAAGTGGGGGCCGTCGGGATCGCCGTAAAGAGGGAAAAAGTGATCCCATGTGAAAGCGACGTCGACGCCGATGTCCTCACAGCGCCGGACGGCGTCTCGGAGGTGGCCATAGTGCGGGGTGTGCTGAGGCTGTAGCTGCACGCCGACGCGGATGGGCAGATCAGGGTGAGCGAGCGAGGTCATGAGACCACCGTAGGCTCAGCGCGCGTCGAGCACTCCGCGGAGCAGGTCGATCAAAACGAGCGGCTGGTCGCTTTGCACCGAGTGTCCAGAATTCTCCACGACATGGGTCCTTCGGAAATGCTTTGCGCGCCTTGCTAATTCGGCGGCATCCTCGTCGGTGACGAAGCCGGACGAGCCGCCGCGTATCAGGGTGATCGGCGCGGTGAGGGCGTCGACGTCGTCCCACAGGCCGTCGAAATCCGGGACGGCGCGGATGGCGTCGTAGCGCCATGTCCAGTTGCCGTTGTCGAGACGCCGCGAATTGTGGAACACGCCACGGCGCAAGGCCTTCACCTCGCGGTGCGGCGCGGCGGCAATCGTCAGGTCCAGCATCGCCTGGAAGCTGGGGAACTCTCGCTCGCCGTGCATCAGTGCCACGGTGCCCTGCTGTTCGGCGGTCAGCTCGGCGTGCCTTTGCAGCGCCGACGGCGTGACGTCGACGAGGACGAGTTCGTCGACGAGCGCGGGGGCGACCGCGGCCAGCCGGATCGCGGTCAACCCGCCCAATGACATGCCCACCACGAGGTCGGCCTCCGGCGCGAGATCACTTAGCACCGGGGCCAGGGCTGCGGCGTTGTTTTGCGGCGAGTAGTCGCCGTCCTCCCGCCAACCGGAATGGCCGTGGCCGGGCAGGTCGACCGCCAGCGCCGGTTCACCGAGGCCGACGATCACGGTGTCCCAGGTGTGCGCGTTCTGCCCGCCGCCGTGCAGAAAGATGACCCGCGGCGCCTGACCCCAGCGCAGTGCGCTGATTCTCCCGCCAGGAGTGTCCCGAGTGTCGGGGATGTCGGGGATGTCGGGGATGTCTATGTCGATCCGCTCGACTTCGGGCAGTGCACCCGTCACTGCAGCCTGCTCGGCGTTCTCGGTCAGCAGCGAGAACTCGGACAATCCGGACAGTTCGTCTTCGGAGATGTCGGTCACGATCTCTGACATTAGAGGACCACTGAACTTCTGCTTCCGGTTCGCCACCAAGCTCCTAATCCGGCGGCAATCGACGCAGATGCGCCTGCGGCCATGGCGATGAATCCCCAGCCGTGCCGGATCGTGGTGAGGTCGATGCCGGGCCGGTAGATCATGGTCAAGACCGCGGTGCCCAGGACCGTTCCCAGCTGCCGAGCGGTGTTCGTCAGCGCCGATCCAGCACCCCAGCGATGAGATGGCAGCGCCAGGCCCGCGACCGCAGACAGGCTGGGCATCACCAACCCCACTCCTGCGCCGGTTAAAATCTGGCCCGGCAGAAAGTCGGTGAGGTAGTGCGGTTCGGGACCCACCCGGCACAGCCAGATGACGATTCCGACGACGTAGACGGCGGCCCCCGTCGCGGCGACGGCGCCGACGCCGATCCTGCCGATCAGTCGAGCCGTAATCGTCAGCGACACAATCACCACCACCGCGGGGCCCGGCGACAGGCACAGGCCTGCGACCATCGGCGGCTCGCGCCATACGGTGGTCAGGAACATGACGCTGCCCAACAGCATCGCGCCGAACGCCGCGGCGAAAAGCAGCATCGCCAAACAGCTCGCCCACATCGGTACCACCCGCACGGCAGCCAGATCTATCGCCGGTGACGGATGGCGTATCGAACGCCACAGCGCGAGCGACATAGCGCCCACGGCACCGACGGCCGCGGCCACGACCTCGGCACGACCTCCCACGGGCAGTTCAATCAGCGCCCACACCAGCGATCCGATGCCGAGCACCACACTCAGCGCGCCGAACAGATCGGGGATCCCGGTTCCCGATGCGCTGGTCTCGGGGAGCACCCAGGGGCAGGCGGCAAGCGCGAGCAACACCAACGGGATGTTGACGAAAAAGACCCACCGCCAAGACAACTCGACCAGCATCCCGCCGACCGGCGGCCCCAGTGCCGCGGCCATTCCGCTCATCGCGGACCACTTGCTCACGGCCGCGGCGCGCCGCGCTGCCGGGACGGCGGCCATCAGCAGCGCGAGCGAACTCGGCATCAACATCGCGGCACCGATGGCCTGCACGACGCGGGAGCCGACCAACATGACAAAGGAGCCCGAAAGGCCGCAGGCGGCTGATCCAACCGTGAACACCACCAGACCCCAGAAGAAGATCCGGCGATGCCCGTATCGGTCGCCGAGCCGGCCGGCGGGGTTGAGGAACGCGGCGAAAACAATGGTGTAGCCGTTGAGGATCCACGACATCGCCCCCAGATCGGCGTTACCGAAGGCCGCGCTGATTTCCGGGAACGCGATGTTGACGATGAACAAGTCCAGGCTGGCCAGAAAGGCCGCGACGGACACGACGAGAACCACCAGAACCGGTGTCTCGGAACGCTGTGCTGTCACAAGTGCCACGTGGCCACGCCTGTCTCGCTGTCGAATGCCGGGGAAGCTGAGTATAGGTAAGGATACTCAACACCGGAAACTTACCGCAGACACCGAACCGGCCCGCCACTTCGGTGACGGGCCGGTTCGGTGAAAAGGCAGGCGCTACTGGTTAATCGGCGTCGATGATGAACTCTTCGAGCTTGGCGCGCGCGACGTCGTCGGGCAGCTGCTGCGGCGGGCTCTTCATCAGGTAAGCCGACGCCGCGACCACCGGTCCGCCGATGCCGCGGTCCTTGGCGATCTTGGCGGCACGCACCGCGTCGATGATGACGCCCGCCGAGTTCGGCGAGTCCCAGACCTCGAGCTTGTACTCCAGGTTCAGCGGCACGTCACCGAACGCGCGGCCCTCCAGCCGGACGTAGGCCCACTTGCGGTCGTCGAGCCAGCCGACGTGGTCGGACGGTCCGATGTGCACGTCCTTGGTCTTGAACTCGCGCTGCAAGTTGGAGGTGACGGCCTGTGTCTTCGAGATCTTCTTCGATTCCAGGCGTTCACGCTCGAGCATGTTCAGGAAGTCCATGTTGCCGCCCACGTTGAGCTGCATGGTGCGATCAAGCTGCACCCCGCGGTCCTCGAACAACTTGGCCATCACGCGGTGCGTGATCGTCGCACCGACCTGGCTCTTGATGTCGTCGCCGACGATCGGAATGCCCGCGTCGGTGAACTTCTTGGCCCATACCGGGTCGGAGGCGATGAACACCGGCAGCGCGTTGACGAACGCCACACCCGCGTCGATCGCGCACTGGGCGTAGAACTTGTCGGCCTCTTCGGAGCCCACGGGCAGGTAAGACACCAGCACGTCGACCTTGGCCTCGCGCAGCACCTTGACCACGTCGACGGCCTCGGTGTCGGAGATCTCGATGGTCTCGGCGTAGTACTTGCCGATGCCGTCGAGGGTCGGGCCACGCTGCACCGTCACGTTCGTCGGCGGCACGTCGGCGATCTTGATCGTGTTGTTCTCCGACGCGAAGATCGCCTCCGACAGGTCGAAGCCGACCTTCTTGGCGTCCACGTCAAAAGCGGCCACGAACTTCACGTCGCGGACGTGGTACTGGCCGAATTTCACGTGCATCAGGCCGGGCACGGTGCTGTTCTCGTCGGCGTCGTAGTAGTACTGCACGCCCTGAACCAACGAGGACGCGCAGTTTCCGACGCCGACGATCGCGACTCGGACATCGTTCTGCGCCTCCGGCGCCCCTGACGGGTTGTGCTCACTCACAGGGCGTTCTCCTAACTCCGTGCCTTCTGCTTCGGTCGGGGTGTTCGTTTCGTGCAAGGGGTTCATGTTTGTTCTGCCGCCCGTTCCGCCGCGATGAGCTCGTTGAGCCACTTGACTTCGCGCTCGCTGGACTCGAGCCCGAGTTGATGCAGCTGGCGGGTGTATCGGTCGAATGAACTGCTAGCGCGGGTCACGGCCTCCCGCAGGCCTTCCCGACGTTCCTCGACCTGGCGGCGGCGGCCCTCCAGGATGCGCATCCGCGCCTCGGCGGGAGTGCGGTTGAAGAATGCCAGGTGCACCCCGAAGCCGTCGTCGGTGTAGTTGTGCGGTCCCGTGTCGGCGACCAATTCACCAAAGCGCTGACGGCCGGTGTCGGTCAGTTCGTAGACCCGCCGAGCGCGGCGCACCGGGGTTCCAGCCGGCGCGGCGTTCTCGGCGATCAAGCCGTCGGTTTGCATCCGGCGCAGGGCCGGGTACAGGGACCCATACGAAAACGCGCGGAAGGCTCCGAGTAGGCCCGTTAACCGCTTCCGCAACTCGTAGCCGTGCATCGGCGATTCGATGAGCAGGCCCAAAATGGCCAGTTCCAACATCGAGTCACCCCCTCTGCATGGTGAATTACGACGGACTCAGACGGATCAAGACGAGTCAATACGTCGCTTCATCGTATCGGTTCGATATATTTGCCACAACACAAACCTGTGGTTGGTGCGTCGTTAGTCACATTCGCGGGGCCGGGGACTCGGGTTCTGCGCACTTCGCGCAAGCGGGTGAAATCAGCCGCTTCGCGGCGTCATCGGGGTGCCGGGGCGGGCGGCGTCGGTTGAGCCGTCGTAGTCGCGGCACATGTACACGGACACCTTGGTTGCATGTCGGCGGTGCGGCCGGGCACGTACTCTGGTCTCCGTGCGACTGCAGCGACAGGTGGTGGACTACGCGCTTCGGCGGCGGTCACTGCTGGCCGAGGTGTATTCGGGACGCACCGGCGTATCCGAAGTCTGTGACGCGAACCCGTATCTGCTGCGCGCAGCGAAGTTTCACGGGAAACCGAGCCAGGTGATGTGCCCGATCTGCCGGAAGGAACAACTCACGCTGGTGTCGTGGGTGTTCGGCGAACATCTGGGCGCGGTTTCGGGTTCTGCGCGCACGGCCGAAGAGCTGGTCATGCTGGCGACCCGTTTCGAAGAGTTCAAGGTCCACGTGGTGGAGGTATGCCGCACCTGTAGCTGGAATCACCTGGTCAAGTCGTATGTGCTCGGCGCGCCTCGCACGGCACCGCCCCCAAGGGGCACCCGGGGCACCCGGACCGCGCGCAACGACGCGCGCACGGCCAGTGAATAACGAAGGGCGCCACCACCAGTCGTCCGGGGACGCCAGCGAGTCAGACACTGAGCGCGTGGGCAAGCACGCGGAGGACGACGAAGCCGCCCGGTCGTCCCCGGGCGCGCGCCGTCAGGTTCCTCCCGACGACCGGCTGACTGCGATCATCCCCGCCGTCACCGACGACCGCTCGCCGCGACGAGAGGGCTCCGTCGACGAGGTCAGGGCGGCGCTGGAGGCTGCGGCGGCTCGACATCCCGGATCCCAGCGGCAAGACCCGATCGACGAGGTTAAGGCCGCGCTCGAGCGCCCAGCCTCCAGACCCTCGAAACCGTTGTTGTCGCAACCCAGTGACCGGCCGGACCCCGGGCGCCGCCCGCCCGACGGACCTCCGCCCCCGCCCGGGCCGCGCGGACCCGGCGGACCAAGCGGACCGGGCAGGAGCACGCCCGGGCCCACGGCGAAGGCGCAATGGGCCCAGCAGATCAACTGGCACTGGGTGCGGCGCGGTCTGTATCTGAGCGCCGCGATGATCGTGTTACTGCCGATCATCACGTTCACCATGGCCTACTTCATCGTCGACATTCCCAAGCCGGGCGACCTGCGGACCAACCAGGTCTCGACGATCCTGGCCAGTGACGGCTCGGAGATAGCGAAAATCGTTCCACCCGAAGGCAATCGGGTCGACATTAACCTCAGCCAAGTGCCGGTGCACGTGCGCCAGGCCGTGATCGCCGCCGAGGACCGCAACTTTTATTCGAACCCGGGCTTCGACTTCCGCGGCTTCGCGCGGGCGGTGAACAACAACCTGTTCGGCAGCGGCGACCTGCAGGGCGGGTCGACGATCACGCAGCAATACGTGAAAAACGCTCTGGTCGGTTCCGCTCAACACGGCTTGAGTGGCATGCTGCGCAAGGCCAAGGAACTGGTCATTGCCACCAAGATGTCGGGGGAGTGGTCCAAAGACGATGTGCTGCAGGCCTATCTGAACATCATCTATTTCGGCCGCGGCGCCTACGGGATTGCGGCCGCGACCAAGGCCTATTTCGACAAGCCGGTGGAGCAGCTCACGGTCGCCGAAGGAGCACTGCTGGCGGCGCTGATCAGGCGCCCGTCCGCGCTGGACCCGGCGGTCGATCCCAAAGGGGCCGAAACCCGTTGGAGCTGGGTCCTTGACGGCATGGTGGACACCAAGGCGTTATCCCCGAGTGATCGCGCGGCACAAGTCTTTCCCGCGACGGTCCCGCCGGACCAGGCTCGGAAACAGAACCAGACCACCGGGCCCAACGGCTTGATCGAGCGCCAGGTGACCCGGGAGCTCATGGAGCTGTTCAACATCGACGAGCAGACGTTGAACACCCAGGGGCTTCAAGTGACTACCACCATCGATGCGAAGGCTCAGCAGGCCGCGGAGAAGGCGGTGTCGAAATACCTTGACGGGCAGGATCCCGACATGCGGGCGGCTGTCGTTTCCGTAGACCCCCACAACGGCGCGATACGCGCCTACTACGGCGGCCCCGACGCCAACGGCTATGACTTCGCGCAGGGTGGATTGCAGACCGGGTCGTCGTTCAAGGTGTTTGCCCTGATCGCCGCGCTCGAGCAGGGCATCGGCCTGGGTTATCAGGTGGACAGTTCCCCGCTGACCGTCGACGGCATCAAGATCACCAACGTCGAGGGCGAGAGCTGCGGGACCTGCAATCTCGCTGAGGCGCTCAAGATGTCGCTGAACACCTCCTACTACCGGCTGATGCTCAAACTCAAGGGCGGGCCCCAGGCGGTCGCCGACGCCGCGCACCAGGCCGGCATCGCGACCAGCTTCCCCGGCGTCGCGCACACGCTGTCCGAGGACGGCAAGGGCGGACCTCCCAATAACGGTGTGGTGCTGGGCCAGTATCAAACCCGGGTGCTCGACATGGCCTCGGCCTACGCCACGCTGGCCGCCTCCGGCTTGTATCACCGGCCGCACTTCGTGCAGAAAGTCGTCAACGCCGACGGACAGGTGCTTTTCGACGCCGGCACCTCGAACAACAACGGCGAGCAGCGCATCGACAAGGGCGTCGCCGATAACGTCACCGCGGCAATGGGCCCGATCGCCGGCTACTCCAATGGCCACAATCTGTCCGGCGGCCGGTCATCGGCGGCCAAGACGGGCACCGCCCAACTAGGTGACACCGATGCCAACAAGGACGCCTGGATGGTCGGCTACACGCCGTCGCTGTCGACGGCCGTGTGGGTGGGCACCGTCCGCGGTGACAAGCCGCTGGTAACCGCCTCGGGCTCAGAGGTTTACGGCTCGGGCTTGCCGTCGGACATTTGGAAGGCGACCATGGACGGTGCGCTGAAGGGCACCTCCAACGAAACCTTCCCGAAGCCATCCGAGATCGGTGGCTATGCGGGCGTTCCGGCGCCGCCGCCGAAACCGCCGCCACCGTCGGAGACCGTCATTCAGCCCACCGTCGAAGTCGCACCGGGCATTACCATTCCGGTCGGGCCGCCCACGACTATCACGGTCGCGCCGCCGCCGCCGGGCGCACCCCAGGGCGGTCCGCCGCCTAACCAGCCGCCTAATCCTTCGCCGCCGTGACCGACGCTCAGCAGAGCGTCACTATTTCGCCGGAGCCGCTGGCCGCCGATCTGCGCAGCGCCGACAACCGCGATTGCCCCAGCCGCACCGACTTTTTGGGCGCCGCGCTGGCAGATGTCATCGGCGGGCCGGTGGGCCGACACGCACTGATCGGGCGTACTCGGCTGATGACCCCGGTGCGGGTGATGTTCGTGATCGCGTTGGTATTCCTAGCGTTCGGTTGGTCAACCAAGGCGGCGTGCCTGCAGTCCACCGGCACCGGCACCGGCGATCAGCGCGTTGCCAACTGGGACAATCAGCGCGCGTACTACGAGCTGTGCTACTCCGACACGGTGCCGCTCTACGGCGCGGAGTTGTTGAACCAGGGCAAGTTTCCGTACAAGTCCAGTTGGATCGAAAACGACGGCAACGGCGTGCCGCAGGTCCGCTACGACGGCGGCCCCGCGGTCCGCTACATGGAGTATCCGGTGCTGACCGGGGTGTACCAGTATGTGTCGATGGCGCTGGCCAAGTCCTACACGGCGCTGAGCAAGCTCGTCCCACTTCCGGTGATCGCGGAGGTGGTGATGTTTTTCGACATCGCGGCGTTCGGGCTGGCGCTGGCCTGGCTGGCGACCGTCTGGGCGACCGCCGGACTGTCGGGCCGGCGGGTGTGGGATGCGGCTCTGGTGGCCGCCTCCCCGCTGGTGATTTTTCAGATATTCACCAACTTCGACGCGCTGGCAACGGCATTCGCGATGAGCGGACTGCTGGCGTGGGCGCGCCGTAAGCCGGTGTTGGCCGGCTTCCTGATCGGGCTGGGCGCTGCGGCCAAGTTGTATCCGCTGTTGTTCCTGGGCCCGTTGTTGCTGCTGGGGATCCGCACCAGCCGCCTGGGCGGGGTGGTCCGCACGGCGGCGATGGCGACGCTGACCTGGCTGGCGGTGAATCTGCCGGTGCTGCTGCTCTTTCCGCGGGGGTGGTCGGAGTTCTTCCGGCTCAACACCCGGCGCGGCGACGACATGGACTCGCTGTACAACGTGGTGAAATCGTTCACCGGATGGCAAGGCTTCGATCCCAAGCTGCATTTCTGGGAGCCGCCGATGATGCTGAATAGCGTGGTTGCCGTGTTGTTCGCATTGTGTTGTGCGGCAATCGGCTATATCGCCCTCACCGCCCCGCACCGGCCGCGCGTGGCACAGCTGACGTTCTTGGTGGTGGCGGCATTCCTGTTGACCAACAAGGTATGGAGCCCCCAGTTCTCGCTGTGGCTGGTACCGCTGGCGGTGTTGGCCTTGCCGCACCGCCGGATACTGCTGGCGTGGATGACAATTGACGCACTGGTATGGGTGCCGCGCATGTACTTGCTATACGGCAACCCGAACCGTTCGCTGCCCGAACAGTGGTTCACCACCACGGTGTTGCTACGTGACATCGCGGTGATCGTGTTGTGCGCGTTGGTTATCCAACAGATTTACCGACCTCATGAGGACCCGGTGCGATGGGGTGGTCGGGTGGACGACCCCGGGGGCGGGCCGTTTGACCGTGCCCACGACGCCCCGCCCGGCTGGCTGCCAGCCTGGCTGCGACCGCGCGGGCTGTTGCGGCCGCCGGTCGGGTCTGCGGCGGTCCCCGAGAGCGCGACCGCGCAGACCATTGCCAGCGAGGCGTGATGCAGGTTGCGATCCCGCTGTTCGACCGCGTTACGGCGCTCGACGCCATCGGGCCTTACGAAGTGCTGCAACGCATTCCGTCCGTCGACGTGGTCTTCGTCGGATACCGGCGCGGTGAGGTGCGCACCGAAAACGGAATGCTCGGCGTCACCTGCGACGCCACCTTCGACGAGGTCGGCGCTCCGGATGTGGTGGTGATGCCCGGCGGTATCGGAACCCGTCAACTGATCCACGACGAAGCGATCCGCGCCTGGTTGCGATCGGTGCACCAGCACACCACGTTCACCACCTCGGTGTGCACCGGCTCGCTGTTGCTCGCCGGCGCGGGCCTGCTCGACGGACTCACTGCGACGACGCACTGGAGCGCCGCCGATCTGCTTAACAAGTTGGGCGCACACTACGTACCCGAGCGCGTCGTCGAGCATCTCCCGCAGCGGATCATTACCGCCGCGGGAGTGTCCAGCGGGATTGATATGGCGTTGCGGCTGGTCGAGCTGCTGGTCGATCGGGTGGCTGCGCAAGCCGCCCAGCTGCTCATCGAATACGACCCGCAGCCGCCGTTCGACGCGGGCTCGCTGGCCAAGGCTGACGCGGCGACCAAGGCCAGGGCCGACGAATACCGGCAATCCCGGAAGTGACGCTGGCTTTAGCGGATTTCTCCACCCGGCACACCGTCCGGTAACCTGGGGCGGTTGCCGACGCAGGCGACTCTCCTGTCACGGATCGACCGTGGCCGCTCAGACCAGAGGAGGTGAGGTTTCCATGCGTCCATACGAAATCATGGTCATTCTTGACCCCACGCTCGACGAACGCACTGTTTCCCCGTCGCTGGATACGTTCCTGAACGTCGTCCGCAAAGATGGCGGAAAGGTCGAGAAGGTCGACATCTGGGGCAAGCGCAGGTTGGCCTACGAGATTGCCAAGCACGCCGAAGGCATCTACGTCGTCATCGACCTGAAGGCCGAGCCGGCGACGGTGTCCGAACTCGACCGTCAGCTCAGCCTCAACGAGTCGGTGTTGCGCACCAAGGTGATGCGCACCGACAAGCACTAACGGGGTGACTCCCTCTTGTCTGGGTCCTTGCGTAGGCTCAGCGGGAACCCGGGACTCAGGAGGAAATTGTGGCTGGTGACACCACCATCACCGTTGTCGGAAATCTGACCGCTGACCCCGAACTGCGGTTCACTCCGTCGGGTGCCGCCGTCGCGAATTTCACCGTGGCATCCACCCCGCGGATCTTTGACCGGCAGACCTCGGAATGGAAAGACGGCGAGGCACTGTTTTTGCGCTGCAATATCTGGCGGGAAGCCGCCGAGAATGTGGCCGAAAGCCTGACGCGTGGATCACGCGTGATCGTCACCGGGCGGCTCAAGCAGCGTTCCTTCGAGACGCGCGAAGGCGAAAAGCGCACTGTCTTCGAGGTCGAGGTCGACGAGATCGGACCGTCGCTTCGCTACGCCACGGCCAAGGTCAACAAGGCCAGCCGCAGCGGTGGCGGTGGCGGCGGGTTCGGTTCAGGCGGCGGCTCGCGGCCTGCGCCCGCGGCGGCCCAGCCGAGCAGCGCACCAGCCGACGACCCGTGGGGCAGCGCCCCCACGTCGGGCTCGTTCGCCGGTGGCGACGACGAACCGCCCTTCTGACATCAGAAAATTCAGACCAGTAAGAAACAGGAAGAAAGACACACATGCCCAAGACCACCAAGCGCCGCCCGGCTCCGGAAAAGCCGATCAAGGCGCGCAAATGCGTCTTCTGCTCCAAAAAAGGCCAAGCGATCGACTACAAAGACACCACGCTGCTGCGCACATATATCAGTGAGCGGGGCAAAATCCGCGCACGCCGGGTCACCGGCAACTGCGTGCAGCACCAACGCGACATCGCGATCGCCGTGAAGAACGCGCGGGAAGTCGCGCTGCTGCCCTTCACCTCGGCAACGCGCTAGCCGCCGGAACGCAACGGAAAGTACGAAAACAATGAAGCTGATTCTGACGGCTGACGTCGATCACCTGGGATCCGTCGGTGACACCGTCGAGGTCAAGGACGGATTCGGTCGCAACTTCCTGCTGCCGCGCGGCCTGGCGATCGTCGCGTCGCGCGGCGCACAGAAGCAGGCCGACGAGATCCGACGTGCCCGCGAGACCAAGACGGTGCGCGACCTCGAGCACGCCAATGAACTCAAGGCCGAGATCGAGGCGCTGGGTCCGGTCTCGCTGCCGGTCAAGACGGCTGCCGATTCGGGCAAGCTGTTCGGGTCCGTGACCGCTGGCGACATCGTCGCTGCGATCAAGAAGGCCGGCGGACCCAACCTCGACAAGCGCATCGTTCGGCTGCCCCAGACGCACATCAAGTCGATTGGCACTCACCCGGTATCGGTGCGGCTGCACCCCGAGATCGACGTCGTGGTTTCGCTCGAGGTCGTCGGGCAGAGCTAACCCCCGGGCGGCGTGGCCGCTTATCGTTGTCACCGTTGACCTTGCGCATACGGGTCAACGGGGTGAACGGGGGCTGCACGATGCCGATGTCATGGCGGCTGCGCGGCGGAGTGCTGATGGCGGCGCTCGTCGCCGCGGCGCCGCTGGGAGCGTGCGAGACCCGCGTCGATCATGCCGATCCACCGCGGGCCGTCGACAAGCTGGCCGGCATGCTCGCCGACGAATCCGCCATCAACGCGATCATGGGCAACACCGCACTGCGGGTGTATGACAACTACCGGGCGCTGCCCGGATGGCCCGAGGGCGACGTGTATTCGCGCCCAGAATGCATGGCGGTGACCGCCAACGCGATGGAAGCGGGCTACCAGGGCCGCCGTTACGGCCAGGTGCGGGGGGCGCGGCTAGCCGACAACCGCCCGAGCGGCCGACCCAGCATCGACGAAGCGGTAGTCGCGTTCGACAGCGGTTCGGCCGCGCAGGCACTCGTCGCCGCCACTGTGCAGACCTGGCGGGCGTGCGCGGACGCGGTTCTGACAATCACCTCGGCGGACAGGCCGCCCGCACGCTGGAGCATGGAAAGTCCGCGGGTCGTCGACGGGGTCCAGGTGGTCGACGCCGACGACCCCGACACGACGTCGGGCTGGCGGACCTCGCACGCGATGCGCGCGGTCGAGAACGTGGTGATTGACGTCCGCGTCACCGACTACCGCGTGAGCGACCAGGCGGTACAGGTCGTCAATGCGATCGCCGGCGGCAATCCACTGTGAAGGGCTGTGCCCATTCTCGGCAAACTTTGCTACGGCGGCTGGAGCCAGGCGGATCGCCGCGGGCGACCGGCGCCAACCTCAAACGACGGCCCGATGGCGCCGGGCTGGCGAACTATTTCTGCGCAGCGCTAGTGTAAGCGCCTTTACCGGCCCGTAACGCTGCGAAAACCTGGCTGAAAGCCAACACGCCCGGCGCAGTAACCTGCCCCGACACGCCGAAGAGATTCTTCTCCACACAAAAGTCACTGCGTGTCAGCGCGTTAATCTGCATTGATGTAAAGACGCCCTGGATTGATCCACAGGTTCTCCACACCCCGTTCAACACAAGTGTCGAAGGATATGCACACTCCATCCACAGCTTCATGCACAGCCGCCCCTTGGAGTACTTACCAGCAACGTTTACGTTCGTCGAGGCGGCGGGGCAACGCGGGCACTTGGGGCGAAGTGTCGGTGCTCGCGCTTACGCTCTGAATGCTTTCTATCGAATGTATGTTCGGCTGTTTGGCCAAGGCTAGTCCGAGGGAGGTGAGCGCTGGTGGCGGTTGTCGACGATCTGGGTCATCCCGGCATGGATGCCTCGCCGCCCAGTGAAGACTTCGGCCGTCAGCCACCGCAAGATCTAGCCGCCGAGCAGTCGGTGCTGGGCGGGATGCTGCTGAGCAAGGACGCCATCGCTGATGTGCTGGAGCGGCTGCGGCCCAGCGACTTCTATCGGCCGGTGCACCAGAACGTCTACGACGCCATCCTGGATCTGTATGGGCGGGGCGAGCCGGCCGACGCCGTGACGGTCGCCGCCGAACTGGACCGTCGCGGGTTGCTGCGCCGCATCGGCGGTGCCCCGTATCTGCACACCCTGATTTCGACGGTGCCGACGGCAGCCAACGCCGGCTACTACGCGGGCATCGTCGCGGAGAAGGCGCTGCTGCGTCGGCTGGTGGAGGCCGGGACGCGCGTGGTGCAGTACGGCTACGCCGGCGCCGAGGGTGCCGATGTGGCCGAGGTCGTCGACCGCGCTCAGGCGGAGATCTACGACGTCGCCGATCGCCGGCTTTCCGAGGACTTCGTCCCGCTCGAAGATCTGCTGCAGCCGACGATGGACGAGATCGACGCCATCGCTTCCAACGGTGGTATCTCCCGTGGCGTGCCGACCGGTTTCACCGAACTCGACGAGGTGACCAACGGGCTGCATCCGGGACAGATGATCATCGTGGCGGCGCGTCCAGGCGTGGGCAAGGCGCTCGCGTTGGACACCCCCCTGCCCACACCGGCCGGCTGGACCACGATGGGTGACGTCGCGGTCGGTGACGAGTTGCTCGACGCCGACGGGCTGCCGACGCGGGTAGTGGCCGCGACGGAGATCATGCTGGGCCGGCCGTGCTATGAGATCGAGTTCTCCGATGGCACGGTTATCGTCGCCGATGCTCAGCACCAGTGGCCGACGGGTGCCGGCATCCGGACGTCGGCTCAATTGCGCTGCGGCGCAGACACAATCGTGGTGGAAAGGTCCGCCGCTCGGTATGCCGAGCGGCGGGCCGCCCCCGCCGTGCTGGATCCCGTGGTGCACATCGCTGCGGTGCGCCGGATGCACAGCGTTCCGGTGCGCTGCGTTCAGGTGGACAATCCCGCGCACCTGTATCTGGCCGGCCGCGGGATGGTGCCGACGCACAACTCCACCCTCGGGCTGGACTTCCTGCGGTCGTGCTCGATCAAGCATCGACTGGCCAGCGTCATCTTCTCGCTAGAAATGAGCAAGTCCGAGATCGTGATGCGGCTGCTCTCGGCGGAGGCGAAAATCAAGCTCGCCGATATGCGTTCGGGCCGGATGACCGACGACGACTGGACGCGGCTGGCGCGGCGGATGAGCGAAATCAGCGAGGCGCCACTGTATATCGACGACTCGCCGAACCTGACCATGATGGAGATCCGCGCCAAGGCGCGACGGCTGCGCCAGAAGGCGGACCTGCGGCTGGTCGTCGTCGACTACATGCAGCTGATGACCTCGGGCAAGAAGGTCGAGTCGCGTCAGGTGGAAGTATCGGAATTCTCAAGGCAACTCAAGCTTTTGGCCAAGGAGATTGAAGTTCCGGTGGTCGCCATCAGCCAGCTCAACCGCGGCCCGGAGCAGCGCACCGACAAGAAGCCAATGCTGTCGGACCTTCG
>CAVZSJ010000004.1:0-573886 GCA_963777885.1 uncultured Actinomycetota bacterium | reverse complement strand
GCCAACAGTCATTGGCGAACCGCTCGCCTTGGGCGAGCAAGAGGGATTCGCATCACGTTCGCCGAGCTACGTTTCACGATTCGGTTTCGTCAACTCGAAGCGGTTCCCGTCGAGGTCGTGGAACCAAACGTATTCGTGGTTTTCGCTCCGGCGGATCTCGCCAACGTCGACTCCGAGGTCGATCAGCGCTTGCCGCACATCGGTGAGGTCGGTGCTCATCACCACTGCCACATAGGTGTTCCTGTCGTTGTCGTCCCGACTGCGGGACTGGCCACCTGGCAGTTGCCAGAGCGACACGATGGAACCCGCAATCTGAAAGACGGCGACCGGATGGTCTGGTCCATCTGCGCCCACGTGCAGTGGCTCAAGGCCTAGCTTCTCCCGATACCAGCGAACAGAGGCGGCGACATCCCTGACGCGCAAGATCGTCGTGGTCATCGACGCTCCACCGAAAATGCTCGACACGAAAACAGATGCTAAGTCTGCCAGAGTCATCATCGCGGCGGTGCCCACACACCCGCCATGGGCCGGTTCGCCCGTGGGGGGTATCCCAGAAGAATTACCGTGCCTCCGACAGTTGTTCGTCGTGCCAGCCGGTCCAAAACGTTTTGAGGAGATGGTGACATCGAATTGCTGAAGAACACTTCAGGTAGGTCGCGCAGCCCAGGCGACTAGGCTAAAGACGCGCGGCAAGCGACTGGAGAGAGGGTTATGGCTACTTCAGACGATCCAATGGGCGTAGTGCTGCAATACGTGGAGGCGTTCAACAACGGCGACTCGGCGGCGATGGCAGCGACATGCGCCGATCCCATGCAAATTCTTGACGGAATGTCGCCTCATGTCTGGCAGGGGCCGACCGCCGCCGAAGATTGGTGGAGGGATGTGCTCACTGAGGGCGAGCACCTCGGGGCTTCGGGTTATCGCATCATGCTCGACGAGCCACGACACGTCGATGTCAACGGCGAAAACGCCTACGTCGTCGCCCCAGCGACCATGACGTTCGATCTTCGCGGTAAGCAGGTCACACAATCTGGTTCGGTGTATACCGTCGCGCTTCGCAAAGTAGGCGCACACTGGCGTCTTACCGCTTGGGCGTGGGCAAAAGGCGCTTAGTCAGCAGTGACAACGACTGGCCGAAGTGCATTCTAGTTTCACTCGGCGATGTCGAACCCTTTGACGACCTTTGTCGGTGTTATCCGAACGATAAGCTCGCCTGGCACGCCGTTGCGCCGACCATACTCTTCGGCGCGGTCTGCACCCATGTAGCGGCCTCCGATGCGGGTTGCGGTGTCTACGAGGTCATCTGGGTCTTCACTGGTCGACGCGGTGCCCTGGATTTGCACGAAAGAGTACGGAGGGTGCTGATCGTCGACACACATCACGACCCGTGAGTCACGGCTCAGCGCTCGGGCTTTGGCGGTCTGTTTTGCCGTGTTGAAAACCAGCTGATTCCTGTCAACTATGAACCACACTGGTGCGACGAGCGGTCTGCCGTCTGCGGCGACGTAGCCCAGCTTGCCCGTTCGAGTGCCGTCGGAGAGGAAAGCGATTACATCTTCGGAGAGTCCGTCCATACCTCTGAGGCTAGGGCGCAGATGTGACGGCAGGACACCTTGCATCGTCGTTGGAACACGCAGATGTTTTGAAGTGCTCATGTTGCCGACAAAGACATTTGAGGTTTTCCAGTATCGTCCGTCCGCCGGCTGCCGGATCCTGGTGGTTGAACAGGACGGTGTGGTCGACGTCGCAGATAGCGGCCGGGCGGCTACATCCGGGGAAGCGGCACGTGAGATCCCGGCAGCGCACGGCGCGCTCCAACGCCGCCGACGGCTGATGGCCCAGCGCTTCCACCGGACTGGTGAACGGATTGGCGATGAGAACCGATGCGGCCTGGTCCGACAAGAATGTCAGCTCTGCGGCGTGACCAGAATCTTGCAGTGCCGCTCGGGGTCGGCCAGGTCGTCGAACGCTTGACCCAGCCCCTCCAGGCCGACCTCGCCAGTGATCAGCGGGCTGACGTCTATCTCACCCTCGCCCAGCGCGCGCAGCGTCTCAGCGAATTCGTCCGGGGTTTGGGCGAGCGTGAACTGTATGTTGACCTCTTTGGCAATCGCGAAGAACGGGTGCACGGTGTCGGGTTGCATGCACACCCCCGCGACCACCAACCGGGTGCCGTGCCGGGCCCGCAGCAAAATGTCGTCGATGATTCCGGGTACCCCGACGGCCTCGAACACGACTTTCGGCTTGACCGAGTCGAACGGGGAGCCCTGAGCCGGATCAAGCGTCTGATGCGCTCCCATCGTGGTGGCAAGTTCACGTCGGGTCGGTGAAAAATCAGCCGCGGCAATGGTTTCGACGCCGCGGGCTCGAAGGGCGGCGATGATGGCGATGCCGATGGGGCCGCAACCAATGACCAAAGCGACCTCGCCCGGCTGGATATCCGACTTGTTGACGGCGTGCAAACCCACCGACATGGGTTCAGTCAGCGCGGCGTGTCGCGGGTCCAGGCCGTTGGGAACCGGTAGCAGCAGCGGTGCCGAGAGCAACATCCGCTCGGAGTACCCACCGATAGTACCGTTGCTATAGATGATCGGGTTTAATCCCTTGGCGGACAACAAAACTGGGAGCGATGTGACCAAGGTTCCGGCGGGATGGGTCTCGGTGTCGGGACCGGCTTCGAGTATTTCAGCGCTGAACTCGTGCCCCATGAAAACATCGCGGTCCAAGGCTACCTGCATGCCGCCAGCACCGCGGGCGGCCCGATTGCTCATCTCCAGCACAGTGGAGCCGTGAGCGGCGAAATGCAAGTCAGAGCCGCAGATTCCACACGCTCGCACACCGACGAGCACCTGACCCGATTCGGGTACCGGCTCGGGCACGTCATCCCGATAGACCATCCGCCCGTCGCGTAGCACCGAAGCACGCATCAGTTTGCCTCCGACTTGTGTTCCGCGACATGCTCAGTGATGGCTTTCACCACGGCTTCACCTGCGCGGCCGATCAGTTGGTCGCGCCTGTCCTTGGCCCAGTCATGCGATGAGCGCGGCGCCTCCAGCTGTCCCTTGAAATGCGGAATCACCTTGCGGGCGAACAGTTCATAGCAGTGGTACGTCGCTTCCGGTGTTGCCCAGTCATGACCGAGCATCAAGAGCGTTCCGAAACCTCCCGACCGGTCGAGCAGGTCTTCGATGTGGGCGATCGCGTCATCGGGTGTGCCGATGCAGCAATTCCCTTTGGCCGCATACTCTTCGACGAACTCGTGTGGCGACTGAGTACCGTCGACCGTGTTGGACAACGGCACGAACCCGGCAGCGCCGAAGTAGTTGGAGAAATCCTGCAGCCCGTAGGTGCAGTCTTCGATCGCCTGATCGCGGCTGTCGGCGATATGCATAATGGACAGCACCCGCCAATCGGCGCGGTCCGGCTCGTCCCGGCCCGCTTTGGCGGCCTGCTCGCGCACCACGTCCCAGGTGGTTTCCAGCGCCGCGTAGCCGCCGGGCACCGACATCGACAGCGACAGCAGCGACGTGCCCAGCGATCCGGCCAGCCGCGGACCGGACGGGGAAATCATTGCGGCAGTGGCGATTTCGGGATACGGATAGGTGTACGGGCGGATGTGCAGCTGTGCGTCGCGCAGGCTGAACCAGTCGGAGTGACGGTCGATTCGCTCGGCGGGTGCGGCGCGGAACAACGCGAGGATCGCCTCGAGGGACTCCTGCATCATCCGCCGCTGCTCTATCGGGTCGATGCCCATCATGTAGGCGTCCGACGGCAGCGCGCCGGGACCCGTGCCGAACATGACCCGGCCACGCGTCAGATGGTCCAGCAGCACCCAGCGGTCGGCCACCATGAACGGATGGTGGTAGGGCAGCGAGACAACCCCGGTGCCCAGCCGGATGTGCTTGGTTCGCTCGGCGGCGGCCGCGATGAACACTTCCGGGCAAGCGATCAGCTCGTAGCCGCCGGAGTGATGCTCGCCGAACCACGCTTCGTCGAACCCCAGACGGTCCAGCGCTACAACGCGCTCCATGTCGTATTCCAATGCCACGGTAGGGGATTGGCCGATCGGGTGAAAGGGAGTGATAAAGACGCCGAAACGTAGCGGGGCACCCGTCACCATTGCACTCCTTTGAGGAAGTCGAGAAGCGTTTCGTTCACCAGGTCGGGCCGCTCCTGCTGCAGCCAGTGCCCGGCCCCGTCGATCATCACCTGCTGGTATGGCCCGGAGACGACCTGGGCGGCACGGTCGGTGCGGGTGAACGCCAACACCGGATCGGCTGTCCCGCCGATGAATAAGCACGGCGCCGTGATCATCGCACCGGCGAGCTCTTGGGTGGTCTCCCAGTTGCGATCCATGTTGCGATACCAGTTCAGGCCGCCGGTGAATCCGGTGCGGGAAAATTCGGCGATGTAGTGGTCGAGCTCGTCCTGGCCGATCCAGTCGGGCAGCCCGTCGGGTTCCGGCATGCGGTCGATGAAGCCTTCGGGACCGGGGGCCGCCATGCGTATCGCGCCACCCTCGTCGCTGGGTGGTCGCAAACCCCCGATCATCCGGCGCATCGTGCGGGGGGGATCACCGTTGAGTTCGGCGTCGGCGACACCCGGCTCCTGGAAATAGAGCATGTAGAAAAAGTTCTCGCCGAAGATGCGACGAAACGCCTGCATCGGCGGCTGGCGTGGGCGGGGCAGCGGGGGCACGCTCAGCGCGGCTACCGCGGCGACCCGGTCAGGGTGCAGCAGTGGCATGTTCCACAACACAATGGCGCCCCAGTCGTGCCCGATCCACACGGCGCGCTCGGCGCCGACATCGTCGAGCAGGCCGACCAGATCAGCGGTCAACTCATGGATGTCGTAGGCCTCGATTGCGTCGGGGCACGAAGAGCCGCCGTAGCCGCGCTGATCCGGAGCCAGCACGTGGTAGCCGGCGTCGGCGAGGACCGGAATCTGGTGCCGCCAGGAGTACGCCAGTTCAGGAAAGCCGTGGGCCAGAACCACCACGGGTGCGCCCCGCTCCCCGGCCTCGATCACCCGCAGCCGCACACCATTGGTGTCGACTAACCGTTCGGTTGACGCGCTCATCGTCCCACCAAATCACAGCTGACGCGGGCGGAGAAGGGCTTGTTGCTTGCGACCGCAGTCGCGCATTATCGGCTGATGCTGATGGATCACGTAGTTCTGTGGACGCGCGATCCGCGGGCGGCGGTCGATTTCTACACGAGGGTGGTCGGACTTGCCCCGGTGCGGGTCAGCGAGTTCGAAGCCGGAGAGGCGCCGTTCCCGAGCGCGCGTGTGTGTGCGGACTCCCTCATCGACCTGATGCCACTCGAGATGGCCAAAGACAACGACAGTGCCGGCCATCCGGTCAATCACGTCTGCCTTGCGCTGTCGCGGGCCGAGTACGACGCGCTGGATGCACGCCTTCAGGCAGCGGGCGTAGACACCAGCATGCGGCGGAACCATAACTTCGGGGCCCAAGGCTGGGCGCCGCAGGCGTTCTACTTCTCTGATCTGGACGGCAACGTCGTCGAAGCCCGCTATTACGAGTGAATGGACTGCCCAACGCAACCCTGGCTGCACGCATGGGAACTGCGGGACGTTATCTCAGCAGGACCGGCTCCGCCGGCGCTGGCGACGCGCTGCCCTCCGGCTCCGCCGGAGCTGGCGATCGCCGCGGACGGTAGCCTGGACATTTCCAGCGACGTGTTATCGGGGAAGGACCTGGCCTTAGCGGCCGATGATTGATGAACCGGAGAAACGTAATCCGCTCCATCACGGCGATCGCTGTGGTGGTGCTGCTGGGCTGGTCGTTCTTTTACTTCAGCGACGACACCCGCGGCTTTAAGCCCGTCGACACCTCGGTGGCGATGTCCCAGATCAATGGCGACAACGTCAAGAGCGCGCAAATCGACGACCGCGAGCAACAGTTGCGGCTGACCCTGAAAAAGGGCAACAACGACACCGAGAATTCGGACAAGGTCATCACCAAATTCCCGTCCGGGTACGCGGTCGATCTTTTCAACGCACTCACAGCTAAGAATGCCAAAGTCAGCACCGTCGTCAACGAGGGCAGCATTCTGGGCGAACTGCTGGTCTACGTGCTGCCGCTGCTGTTGCTGGTGGGCCTGTTCGCGATGTTCTCGCGCATGCAGGGCGGCGCCCGGATGGGCTTCGGCTTCGGCAAGTCCCGCGCCAAGATGCTGAACAAGGACATGCCGAAGACCACGTTCGCCGACGTCGCGGGCGTCGACGAGGCGGTCGAAGAGCTCTACGAGATCAAGGACTTTCTGCAGAACCCCAGCAGGTACCAGGCGCTGGGCGCCAAGATCCCCAAGGGCGTGCTGCTCTACGGGCCGCCCGGAACCGGCAAGACGTTGCTGGCCCGCGCCGTGGCCGGTGAGGCCGGGGTGCCGTTCTTCACCATCTCCGGTTCCGACTTCGTCGAGATGTTCGTCGGTGTCGGCGCGTCCCGGGTAAGGGACTTGTTCGAGCAGGCCAAGCAGAACAGCCCGTGCATCATCTTCGTCGACGAGATTGACGCCGTGGGCCGCCAACGCGGCGCCGGGCTGGGCGGGGGCCACGACGAGCGCGAGCAGACGCTGAACCAGTTGCTGGTAGAGATGGACGGTTTCGGCGAGCGCGCCGGCGTCATCCTGATCGCGGCCACCAACCGCCCCGACATCCTCGACCCCGCGCTATTGAGGCCCGGTCGCTTCGACCGACAGATCCCGGTCAGCAACCCCGACCTGGCCGGTCGCCGGGCCGTCTTACGGGTGCACTCCAAGGGCAAGCCGATCGGCCCGGACGCCGACCTGGACGGGCTGGCCAAGCGCACCGTCGGCATGACAGGGGCCGACCTGGCCAACGTCATCAACGAGGCCGCGCTGCTGACCGCCCGCGAGAACGGAACCGTCATCACCGGACCCGCCCTGGAAGAGGCGGTGGACCGGGTGATCGGCGGCCCACGCCGTAAGGGCCGGATCATCAGCGAGCACGAGAAGAAGATCACCGCCTACCACGAGGGCGGGCACACCCTCGCGGCCTGGGCGATGCCCGACATCGACCCGGTCTACAAGGTCACGATCCTGGCCCGCGGCCGCACCGGCGGGCACGCGGTGGCGGTGCCCGAGGATGACAAGGGCCTACGGACCCGCTCGGAGATGATCGCCCAACTGGTCTTCGCGATGGGTGGGCGCGCCGCCGAGGAACTGATTTTCCGCGAGCCGACCACCGGCGCGGTGTCCGACATCGAGCAGGCCACCAAGATCGCCCGCGCCATGGTCACCGAGTACGGCATGAGCTCCAAGCTCGGCGCGGTCAAATACGGCACCGAACACGGCGACCCGTTCCTCGGCCGGACCATGGGCAATCAGGCCGACTACTCCCACGAGGTCGCCCGCGACATCGACGACGAGGTCCGCAAGCTCATCGAGGCCGCGCACACCGAGGCGTGGGAGATCCTTACCGAATACCGCGACGTGCTCGACACCCTGGCCGGCGAGCTGTTGGAAAAGGAGACGCTGCACCGTCCCGAGCTGCAGGCGATCTTCGGCAATGTCGAAAAGCGGCCCCGGCTCACGATGTTCGACGACTTCGGCGGCCGGATCCCGTCCGACAAGCCGCCGATCAAGACCCCCGGCGAGCTGGCGATCGAACGCGGCGAACCCTGGCCGCAGCCCGTGCCCGAGCCGGCGTTCAAGGCGGCAATCGCACAGGCTAGCCAGGCCGCCGAGGCCGCGCGCGCCGAAGCCGACCGAAACGCCCACGGCGCCAACGGCTCTCACGGCGGCCAAGGGAGCCAGCCGGACTACGGTGCGCCCGCAGGCTGGCACGCCCCGGGTTGGCCGCCCAGGGACCAGCAGGGTTACTGGTATCCGCCCGCACCGCCCCAGCAGCCCTATTGGCCGCAGCCGGCACACGGTTATCCCGGCCAGCCGGGCCAGTCGAGTCCTCCCGCGCACCCCGCGTACCCGCCTTATCCGCCTTATCCTCCGCCGCCGCAACCCACTCCGGACACCGGAAGGTCTCCCGAGCAGCCGGACGAGGACGTGAGCCGGTCCAAGCCACCGACCACGGGCTAACAAGGGCTGACGAACGGAGAATCAAATGGCCTTGCCGGATTTGGAGCCGGATTTGGAGCCGCATTTAGAGCCGGATTTACAGCCGGGCAGCCGCCGCACCGCGACCCCGCGCATCCACACGTTCAATCAGGAACGTGTCGAGGCCGCCATCCGTGAGCTGCTCCACGCGATCGGCGAGGACCCCGACCGGGACGGCCTGCGGGACACTCCGGCCCGCGTCGCGCGCGCCTACCGCGAGATGTTCGCCGGGCTCTACACCGACCCGGAATCGGTGCTCAACACCATGTTCGACGAAGACCACGACGAGATGGTGATCGTCAAGGAGATCCCGCTCTACTCCACCTGTGAACATCACCTGGTGTCGTTCCACGGGGTGGCCCACGTCGGCTACATCCCCGGCAAGGACGGCAGGGTGACCGGGCTGTCGAAGATCGCCCGGCTGGTGGATCTCTATGCCAAGCGGCCTCAGGTGCAGGAGCGGCTCACCAGCCAGATCGCCGATGCCCTGATGAACAAACTCGATCCGCGCGGGGTCATCGTGGTGGTCGAGGCCGAGCACCTGTGCATGGCGATGCGCGGCGTCCGCAAGCCCGGCGCCGTGACAACGACGTCGGCGGTGCGCGGCCAGTTCAAGACCAGTGCGGCTTCTCGAGCCGAGGCGCTCGACCTCATTCTGCATAAGTGAGCCGCAAACCTGTGCAGGTTATGGGGGTCCTGAACGTCACGGACGACTCGTTCTCCGATGGTGGGCGGTATCTCGATGCCGGTGCCGCCGTGGCACACGGTCTGGCAATGGCGGCCGAAGGCGCGGGGATCGTGGACGTCGGCGGGGAGTCGACGCGGCCCGGGGCCACCCGGATCGACCCCCGGGCCGAGACGGACCGTGTGATTCCGGTCGTCAAAGAGCTTTCTGCTCAAGGGATTACAGTGAGCATCGACACCATGCACGCGGACGTCGCACAAGCCGCCCTGCAGAACGGCGCGCAGATCGTCAACGACGTGTCCGGTGGGCGGGCCGATCCCGCGATGGCTCCGCTGCTGGCTGACGCAGGCGTGCCGTGGGTGCTGATGCACTGGCGGCCGGTTGCGGCCGAGAGCCCACATCGGGCGAGGTCCTACCGCGACGTGGTAGCCGAAGTGCGCACCGAGTTGCTCGCCGGCGTCGACGACGCGGTCGCGGCTGGTGTCGATCCGGGCAACCTGCTGATCGACCCCGGACTCGGATTCGCCAAGACAGCCCAACACAATTGGGCGCTGCTGCGCGCGCTGCCGGAGCTGGTGGCCACTGGCGTCCCGGTGCTGCTGGGCGCCTCACGCAAGCGGTTCCTTGGCGCGCTGCTCGCGAGTCCCGACGGCGAGGCGCGACCGCCGGAGGGGCGCGAGACGGCGACCGCGGTGATTTCCGCGCTCGCCGCAATGCACGGAGCCTGGGGTGTGCGGGTGCACGACGTGCGGGCCTCGGTCGACGCCCTCAAGGTCGTTGGGGCTTGGATGGGGTGTGATGGCTGACCGAATCGAATTGCGCGGCTTGATAGTTCACGGCCGACACGGAGTCTTCGAGCACGAGCGCGTCAATGGGCAGGACTTCGTCGTCGACGTCACCGTCTGGATCGACTTGGCTGACGCCGCCACCAGCGACGAACTCTGCCGACACTTATGACTACGACGCGCTGGCCCGGCTGGCCGCGGCCGTCGTGGCCGGACCGCCGCGCAATCTGATCGAAGCGGTCGGCGGCGAGATCGCCGAGCACGTGATGGAAGACCAGCGGGTGCACGCCGTCGAGGTGGTGGTGCACAAGCCGCAAGCTCCCATCGAGCAGAAGTTCGCCGACGTGGCTGTGGTGGTCCGGCGGTCGCGGCGCGGCGGTCGCGGTTCCGTGGTGCCCGCCGGCGGGCAGCTATGACTCGCGTTGTGCTTTCGATCGGCTCCAACCTGGGTGACCGCCTGGCCCGGCTGCAGTCGGTCGTGGATGGGCTCGGCGATGCGGTATTGGCGATCTCTCCGGTGTACGAGACCGACCCCTGGGGCGAGCCGGAGCAAGGACCGTTCCTCAACGCGGTGGTGATCGCCGAGGACCGGGCTCGTGACGGGCACGCCTGGCTGCGCACGGCCCAGGAGTTCGAGCAGGCGGCCGGTCGGGTTCGCGGCCAGCGCTGGGGTCCGCGCACCCTCGACGTCGACCTGATCGCCTGTTACGCCCAGGACTCCGGAAAGACACCGGTGCTTGCCCTCGAGAGTCACCTGACGCTGCCGCACCCGCTGGCGCATCTGCGCGCGTTCGTGATGATCCCGTGGCTGGCCGTCGATCCCGCCGCCGAGCTGACGATCAGTGGCGGGCCGCAATCCGTCGTCCGGCTGCTGGCCGAGCTGGACCCGGTCGATCGGGCCGGGGTGCGGTTGTCGGAGTTGGCGCTCGATCCGAAATCAGACTGATGGGACCCACCCGCAAGCGTGAGCTGGCGGCCGCGGTCGTCGGCGCTGGGGTGCTGGGGTATCTGCTGGTGTTGCTGCTGTACCGAATGTTTCCACCGATCACGGTGTGGACTGGCCTGTCGCTGCTGGCGTTCGCGGCCGGGGAGGCGCTGTGGGCGCGCTACGTGCGCACGAAGATCACCAGCGGCGAGATCGGTGACGGGCCGGGCTGGCTGCACCCACTCTCGGTGGCACGCAGCGTGGTGATCGCCAAGGCGTCGGCGTGGTTCGGTGCGCTGATGCTGGGCTGGTGGGTCGCGGTGCTGGTGTATTTACTGCCGCGCCGGTCGTGGCTGCGCGCCGCCGCCGCGGACACCTCCGGCGCTGTGGTGGCGGCGGTCAGCGCGCTGGCGTTGGTGGTAGCGGCCCTGTGGCTACAGCATTGCTGCAAGTCTCCACAGGATCCGACCGAGCATGGCGAGGGCGCCGAAGGCTAGCAGAGAATCGCCGGAGGAGGGCGACACGCTGTGTGACCTCGCACAGGTACAGTCAGGCCATGACCGTTCTGTCCCGCGGCGCCCGGGTTCGGCGCGGCGGCCGCAGGCCGGGCTGGGTGCTCTTGACGGCGTTGCTGGTCCTCGCGATGGGGGCGAGTTCCGCACTGGTTTTTACCAATCGCGTGGAACTGCTGAAGCTCGCGGTGATCCTGGCGCTGTGGGCCGCGGTCGCCGGCGCCTTCGTGTCAGTGCTCTACCGCAGGCAAAGCGACGCGGACCAGTCCAAGGTGCGGGATCTGAAACTGGTCTATGACTTGCAGCTGGATCGTGAAATTTCGGCCCGTCGCGAGTACGAGCTGACCGTGGAGTCGCAGCTGCGTCGCGAGCTGGGCGCCCAGGCCGCCGACGAGGTGGCCGCGCTGCGAGCGGAGCTGGCCGCCTTAAGAACCAGCCTGGAGATCTTGTTCGACACCGACCTCGACCACCGCCGCGCGCTGGAGAATCCGCAGCCAGATTGGGCCCGCAACGGCGAGAACGCACCCGCCGATTGGGTGTCCAGCGATCGAGTCACGACGGTTCCGCCGGAGAACGCGCTGGAACGCACCGACGAGTCGCCGATCATCGACGTGTCCGAGGTGGGGGTTCCGCCCGCCGGTGGTCCGCCGCCCCGACCACCTGCACCGCCGCGCGAGCAGGTCCGGCCGCCTTATCAAGCCCCGCCGCCACCCGAACCGCCACCGCCGCCACCACCGCAGCCCCAGTGGCACCCCGGCGCGGCCGAGGGGCAGTGGTTGCCGCCCGGCGCGCCCGGCAGCAACTGGTCCGGCGACGATGCGACGGATGCACCGCCCGACCCCCTGACCGGCCGCCGGCGTTGGGCCCAGCATTCCAGCCTGGAGGACCGTCCGCGGTCGCGCCATTCGACGGAGTACCGCGACGACGGCGCTGCGGCTGAGCCAGTCAGCAAGCCGGTCGCTGAGCCAATCGCCAAGCCGGACAACGAGCCGGTCGAACCCGCTCCACCGCGGCTGGCGCCCCCGCCGCCCCCCGAGCCGGCGCCGCGGCATCGCAGCGCCGATGCGGAAGACGAGGAACAGGAGCAGTCGGAGGGTCGGCGCTCGCACACCGATGGTCATTCGGTCGCCGACCTGTTGGCCCGCTTGCAGGCCGAACCCACCGGAGGCGGCCGGCGACGCCGGCGTGACGGATGACACTGGGTCCTTCCACGTAAATCGACTAGAGTCTTACTGACCGTCCGGTACCCGCAACGCGGGACTGGAACGAAACCAAGACACTGTGAGGCCGTCTGCGATGGTGCAGTTCGACGGTTTGCGCCCGGCCAGGCTCAAGGTGGGGATCATCTCCGCTGGCCGGGTAGGGACCGCATTGGGCGTCGCGCTGGAGCGCGCCGACCACGTCGTGGTCGCGTGCAGCGCCATTTCCCAGGCATCCCGGCAGCGTGCGGCGCGCCGGCTGCCCGACACCCCGGTGCTGGCGCCGCCGGATGCCGCCGCCGCCGCTGAGCTGCTGCTGCTGGCGGTTCCAGACAGCGAACTCGCCGGCCTGGTGTCCGGTTTGGCCGCGACGTCGGCGGTGCGGCCCGGAACGATCGTGGCTCACACGTCCGGCGCGAACGGCGTCAACATTCTCGAGCCGCTGGCCCAGAACGGCTGCATACCGCTGGCGATTCACCCCGCGATGACTTTCACCGGCTCCGACGAGGACATCAGCCGGCTGCCCGACACCTGCTTCGGGATCACTGCTGCCGACGACGTCGGGCAAGCGATCGCGCAGTCGCTCGTCCTGGAGATGGGCGGCGAGCCGTTCTGTGTGCGCGAGGACGCGCGGATCCTCTATCACGCCGCGCTGGCCCATGCGGGCAACCACATCGTCGCCGTCGTCGCCGACGCGCTCGACGCGTTGCGGGCCGCGCTGCGCGGCAGCGAACTGCTCGGCCAACAACTCGTCGACGATCAGCCCGGTGGCATCGCCGAACGGATCGTCGGACCGCTGGCCCACGCGGCGCTGCAGAACACGCTGCAACGCGGGCAGGCCGCGCTGACGGGGCCGGTGGCGCGCGGTGACGCCGCCGCGGTCGCTCAACATCTGGCCGCCCTCAACCGGGTCGACCCGCAGTTGGCCGAGGCCTATCGGGTGAACGCCCTGCGGACCGCCCGGCGCGCGCACGCTCCCGCCGACGTCGTTGAGGTGCTGGTCCGGTGACCCCAATCAAAGCGCCAGCTTTCACTCCCGGCGTACTCAACCTGTACTCGACCCCCCGCGATGTCACCGACGTCAGCCGGGCACTGCGGCACACCGGCCGGCGGGTGATGTTAGTGCCGACCATGGGCGCGCTGCATGATGGGCACCTGGCGCTGGTGCGTGCCGCCAAACGAGTGCCCGGCTCGGTGGTTGTGGTGTCAATCTTCGTCAACCCCTTGCAATTTGGTGCCGGCGAAGATCTGGATGCCTACCCCCGGACCCTCGACGACGACGTGGCGTTGCTGCGGGACGAAGGCGTCGAGATCGTCTTCGCACCGACCGCCACGGCGATGTATCCCGACGGCCTGCGCACCACCGTGCGGCCGGGCGCGCTGGCCGCCGAACTCGAAGGCGCCGCGCGGCCGACCCATTTCGCCGGGGTGCTGACGGTGGTGCTCAAGCTGCTGCAGATCGTGCATCCCGACCGAATCTTCTTCGGCGAGAAGGACTATCAACAGCTGACACTGATCCGGCAAATGGTTGCCGACCTTAACGTCGGTGTCGACGTAATCGGGGTGCCCACCGTGCGGGAATCGGATGGGCTGGCGATGTCTTCGCGCAACCGCTACCTGGATGCGGCGCAACGTGAACTGGCCGCGACGCTCTCGGCCGCACTGCTGGCCGGGACGCACGCCGCGCCGGCCGGCGCGCAGGCCGCGCTGACCGCGGCGCGCGCCGTGCTCGACGCCGTGCCCGCGATCGGCGTCGACTACTTGGAGCTGCGCCACCCCGGGCTGGGTCCCGCACCCGCCGACGGACCGGGCCGGCTACTGGTTGCCGCCAGGCTCGGAAACACCAGACTGCTGGACAACATCGCTTTGGAAATCGGAGCAATCGGCACTCTCTCGCCGACACCCGCGGGGTCGGACAGTCAATCACCTTGGAGGACATGATGTTACGGACGATGCTGAAATCAAAGATCCACCGCGCCACGGTCACGCAGGCCGACCTGCACTACGTCGGCTCGGTGACCATCGATGCCGACTTGATGGATGCCGCCGACCTGCTCGAGGGCGAACAGGTCACCATCGTTGACATCGATAACGGCGCCCGGCTGGTGACCTACGCGATCACCGGCGAGCGCGGCACCGGAGTGATTGGAATCAACGGCGCCGCAGCACATCTCGTCCATCCTGGCGACCTGGTGATCCTGATCGCGTACGGAGCCATGGAGGACGCCGAGGCCCGCGCCTACAAGCCGCGGATTGTGTTCGTCGACGCGAACAACAAGCAGGTCGATTTGGGCAGCGATCCGGCCTTCGTCCCGGATGACGCGGCGGAGCTGATGAACCCGCGGATTGGTGCACGGTAGCCGTGCTATTGGCGATCGACGTCCGTAACACGCACACCGTCGTCGGGTTGCTGTCGGGTTCGAAGGAGCACTCAAAGGTCGTCCAGCAGTGGCGGATACGCACCGAGCCCGAAGTCACAGCCGACGAATTGGCGCTGACCATCGACGGCCTGATCGGCGACGACTCCGAGCGGCTCACCGGTGCGGCCGCTTTGTCGACGGTGCCGTCGGTGCTGCACGAGTTGCGGGTCATGCTCGACCAGTACTGGCCGTCGGTGCCGCACGTGCTGATCGAACCGGGCGTCCGCACCGGCATCCCGTTGTTGGTCGACAATCCGAAAGAAGTGGGCGCCGACCGAATCGTGAATTGCCTGGCCGCATATCAGCGGTTCAAATCGGCTGCCATTGTCGTTGATTTCGGATCGTCGATTTGCGTGGACATGGTGTCAGCCAAGGGTGAATTTCTCGGGGGCGCCATCGCGCCCGGGGTGCAGGTGTCCTCCGATGCCGCGGCGGCCCGCAACGTGCTGCGCCGGGTCGAGCTGGCGCGGCCGCGCTCAGTGCTCGGTAAGAACACCGTGGAATGCATGCAGGCGGGTGCGGTCTTCGGCTTCGCCGGGCTGGTCGACGGCCTGGTCGGGCGTATTCGCCAGGACGTGGACGGCTTCTCCGACGAACTGGGCGACCGGGTCGCGGTGGTGGCCACCGGACACACCGCGCCTCTGTTGCTGCCCGAGCTGCACACGGTCGCCCACTACGAGCAGCACCTGACCCTGCACGGGCTGCGGCTGGTCTTCGAACGCAATCAGGATGCCCAGCGCGGGCGGCTGAAGACGGCGCGCTGACGAAACGCGGGTGAGCCCGCCCGCGCCCCGCACCGAGATTTAAATCAGGCACACTGGCGTCGGCGTGTCGTGTGCGCGAGTGCAATGTCGCGAGAAATACGCGCTCGACGCCGCCCGTGGGCGCTCGCGTCAGGTCATTTAAGCTGGCACGTCGTGAGCTCTGAGCCCCCGGAAGCCGATCCTGACCTTCCCGAGCAGTTCCAGATCCGTCGGGAAAAGCGCGCTCGCCTGTTGGCGGAGGGCCGCGACCCTTACCCGGTCGCCATCCAACGGACCCACACCCTGGCCCAGGTTCGCGCCGCCTACCCTGACCTGGCGATCGACACGGCGACCGACGACGTCGTCGGCGTCGCGGGCCGGGTGATCTTCGCGCGCAACTCCGGAAAGCTCTGTTTTGCCACACTGCAGGACGGCGACGGCACCAACCTCCAGGTCATGATCAGCCTCGACCAGGTCGGGCAGGAAGCGCTGGACGCGTGGAAGGCCGACGTCGACCTCGGGGACATCGTCTACGTGCACGGCAACGTGATCAGCTCACGACGCGGCGAACTATCCGTGCTCGCCGACTCCTGGCAGATGGCGGCTAAGTCGCTGCGGCCGCTGCCCGTCGCGCACAAGGAGATGAGCGAAGAATCGCGGGTCCGGCAACGTTATGTGGACCTGATCGTGCGCCCGCAGGCGCGGACGGTGGCCCGCCAGCGGATCGCCGTTGTGCGTGCGATACGCAATGCGCTGGAACGGCGTGGGTTTTGCGAAGTGGAAACACCGATGTTGCAGACGCTCGCTGGTGGCGCGGCGGCCCGGCCGTTCGTCACGCATTCCAATGCGCTGGACATCGACCTCTACCTGAGGATCGCACCGGAACTGTTCCTCAAGCGCTGCATCGTCGGGGGTTTTGACAAGGTCTTCGAACTAAATCGCGTGTTCCGAAACGAGGGCACCGATTCGACGCATTCGCCGGAATTCTCGATGCTCGAGACCTACCAGACCTACGGCACCTATGACGATTCGGCTGCCATCACGCGCGAGATTATTCAAGAGGTGGCAGACGAGGCGATCGGGACGCGACAACTCCCGTTCCCTGACGGCAGTGTCTACGACATAGACGGAGAATGGGCTTCAATACAAATGTATCCGTCGGTTTCGGCGGCGCTCGGTGAAGAGATCACACCCGAGACGACCGTTGAACATCTGCGCTCAATTGCAGATCGCCTGGGTGTCGAGATTCCGGACAACCGTGGGTACGGGCACGGGAAACTCGTCGAGGAACTGTGGGAGCATGCGGTGGGGAACAGGTTGACCGCGCCCACATTCGTCAAGGACTTCCCTGTCGAGACAACACCTTTGACCCGGCAGCACCGCAGCATCCCGGGCGTGACCGAGAAGTGGGATCTTTATGTGCGCGGCGTCGAACTGGCAACCGGGTACTCGGAATTGAACGATCCGGTGGTGCAACGGGACCGATTCGCCGAACAAGCGCGCGCCGCAGCTGCAGGCGACGACGAGGCGATGGCACTTGACGAAGATTTTCTGGCCGCGCTCGAGTACGGGATGCCGCCCTGCACCGGAACCGGAATGGGTATCGATCGGTTGCTGATGACTTTGACCGGGCTCTCAATTCGGGAGACAGTTTTGTTCCCGATTGTTCGACCGCACTCCAACTGAACTTGGGGATGATCTGTCCGGATTGAGTATTCTGCGGACATATGGCAGATTGGTGTGCGGGGAGTCAATCTAAGCTCTGGAGTGCAGGGAAGAAACGCGAGGGTAAGGCAATGGCGAAAAAAGTGACCGTCACCTTGGTCGATGATTTCGACGGTGCGGGCGCCGCTGACGAAACGGTCGAATTCGGGCTTGACGGGGTGACCTATGAGATCGACCTTTCTTCAAAAAATGCCGCGAAACTTCGCGGCGATCTGAAGCAATGGGTGGCAGCTGGCCGTCGTGTCGGCGGTCGGCGGCGCGGGCGTTCGGGCGCCGGCCGCGGCCGTGGCGCTATCGACCGCGAGCAAAGTGCCGCGATCCGCGAATGGGCCCGCCGCAACGGCCACAACGTGTCGACCCGCGGCCGCATCCCGGCCGACGTGATCGACGCATTCCACGCGGCGACCTAGCAGAACCGCTTACCGGCGTCCGGGCCTTAAGGGCCTGGGCGCCGGTGCTTTATTTTATTTTCGCTGGTAGCGAACGGGTGGTCGGCGTTTAGGGAAACGATTCGGTGGTTTGCCCCGTTATGAGGAGCAGGCCAGCGCAAGTTAGGAACCGTAGCGCGCCGACCATTACAGTGGACACCAGCCGGTAGTGAGGGTGTACCGATGGTGAGGGAGAGCAGGTAACCACCGATGTTTGAGAGATTTACCGACCGTGCCCGCAGGGTGGTCGTTCTGGCGCAGGAAGAAGCCAGGATGCTCAACCACAACTACATCGGCACCGAGCACATCCTGTTGGGTCTTATCCACGAAGGCGAAGGCGTCGCCGCCAAGTCGCTGGAGTCGCTGGGCATCTCGCTCGAGGGCGTCCGCAGCCAGGTCGAGGAGATCATCGGCCAGGGCCAGCAGGCGCCGTCGGGGCACATTCCATTCACCCCGCGCGCCAAGAAGGTTCTCGAGCTGAGCCTGCGCGAGGCGCTGCAACTCGGCCACAACTACATCGGCACCGAGCACATTCTGCTCGGCCTGATCCGCGAGGGCGAGGGCGTTGCCGCTCAGGTGTTGGTCAAGCTCGGCGCCGAGCTGACCCGGGTGCGCCAGCAGGTCATCCAACTGCTGAGTGGCTACCAGGGCAAGGAGGCTGCCGAAGCCGGCACCGGTGGGCGCGGCGGCGAGTCGGGCAGCCCCTCCACGTCGCTGGTTCTCGACCAGTTCGGCCGCAACCTGACGGCCGCCGCCATGGAAGGCAAGCTGGACCCGGTCATCGGCCGCGAGAAGGAAATCGAGCGGGTGATGCAAGTGCTGAGCCGGCGCACCAAGAACAACCCTGTGCTGATCGGCGAGCCCGGCGTCGGCAAGACGGCCGTCGTCGAGGGCCTGGCGCAGGCCATCGTGCACGGCGAGGTTCCCGAGACGCTGAAGGACAAGCAGCTCTACACGCTGGACCTGGGTTCGCTGGTCGCGGGTTCCCGCTACCGCGGTGACTTCGAGGAACGCCTGAAGAAGGTGCTCAAGGAGATCAACACCCGCGGCGACATCATCCTGTTCATCGACGAGCTGCACACGCTGGTCGGGGCGGGCGCTGCCGAGGGCGCGATCGACGCGGCCAGCATCCTGAAGCCCAAGCTGGCCCGCGGCGAGTTGCAGACGATCGGCGCCACCACGCTCGACGAATACCGCAAGTACATCGAGAAGGACGCCGCGCTGGAGCGCCGCTTCCAACCGGTGCAGGTGGGCGAGCCGACGGTGGAGCACACCATCGAGATCCTCAAGGGCCTGCGGGACCGCTATGAGGCGCACCACCGGGTGTCGATCACCGACTCGGCGTTGGTGGCCGCGGCCACCCTGGCCGACCGCTACATCAACGACCGGTTCCTGCCGGACAAGGCGATCGACCTGATCGACGAGGCGGGCGCGCGGATGCGGATCCGCCGGATGACCGCGCCGCCAGACCTGCGCGAGTTCGACGAGAAGATCGCCGAGGCGCGTCGGGAGAAGGAATCGGCGATTGACGCCCAGGACTTCGAGAAGGCCGCCAGCCTGCGCGACCGGGAGAAGACCTTGGTCGCGCAGCGGGCCGAACGCGAAAAGCAGTGGCGTTCAGGCGATCTCGACGTGGTCGCCGAGGTCGACGACAACGAGATTGCCGAGGTGCTCGGCAACTGGACCGGCATCCCGGTGTTCAAGCTCACCGAGGCCGAGACCACCCGGTTGCTGCGCATGGAAGACGAGCTGCACAAGCGGATCATCGGTCAGGTGGACGCCGTCAAGGCGGTTTCCAAGGCGATCCGTCGTACCCGCGCCGGGTTGAAGGACCCCAAGCGGCCGTCGGGCTCGTTCATCTTCGCCGGCCCGTCCGGTGTCGGTAAGACCGAGCTGTCCAAGGCATTGGCCAACTTCCTGTTCGGCGACGACGACGCGCTCATCCAGATCGACATGGGTGAGTTCCACGACCGGTTCACCGCGTCGCGGCTGTTCGGTGCTCCGCCCGGATACGTCGGCTACGAGGAGGGCGGCCAGCTCACCGAGAAGGTGCGGCGCAAGCCCTTCAGCGTGGTGCTGTTCGACGAGATCGAGAAGGCGCACCAGGAGATCTACAACAGCCTGTTGCAGGTCCTTGAGGACGGCCGGCTCACCGACGGGCAGGGTCGCACGGTGGACTTCAAGAACACCGTGCTGATCTTCACCTCCAACCTGGGCACCTCCGACATCTCCAAGCCGGTCGGACTGGGCTTCACCCAGGGCGGCGGCGAGAACGACTACGAGCGGATGAAGCAGAAGGTCAACGACGAGCTGAAGAAGCACTTCCGCCCGGAGTTCCTCAACCGCATCGACGAGGTCATCGTCTTCCACCAGCTGACTCGCGACGAGATCATCCAGATGGTCGACCTGATGATCAACCGGGTCGGGGTCCAGCTCAAGGGCAAGGACATGGCGATGGAGCTGACCGACAAGGCCAAATCGCTGCTGGCCAAGCGCGGCTTCGACCCCGTGCTGGGTGCGCGTCCACTGCGGCGCACCATCCAGCGCGAGATCGAGGACCAGCTCTCGGAGAAGATCCTCTTCGACGAGATCGGACCCGGACAGATCGTCACCGTCGACGTGGACAACTGGGACGGCGAAGGCGCCGGCGAGGACGCGGTGTTCACGTTCACCGGAGCCCGCAAGCCGCCGGTCGAGCCGGACCTGGCCAAGGCCGGGGCGCACAGCGCAGAAGGGCAGACCGCGAACTAGCGGCGACTGACGCGAGATTCCCTGAAGGAGTTAATCGTGGCGATGACGGGTAGTTCGGCGACAACCGGAACCCGATCGGTCGACCTGTCTGCGGCTGGCGCTGCGCTCTGGTTGGCGGCGACCGTGTTCCTGGCGCTGCTGGCGTTGTACTTCGTCGGCGTCGACCAGGGCGCGGTGTCGCTGTTCGGCAGTGACATGCATGTGCACGAATTCGTGCACGACGCACGGCATCTACTCGGTTTCCCCTGCCACTAACGGCTTCGGCATGGAGAAGCGGCTGATCGCGCGCGGTCTCCTCGCGGGTCTGGTGGGCGCCGTGCTGGCATTTGTGTTCGCCCGACTGTGTGCCGAGCCGATCATTGCGCGCGCCATCGCGTACGAGGACGGCCGCACCGAGGCCGAGCAGGCGCAGGGCGTGCACGACCACGGAGTCGACTTGTTCACCCGCGGCGTGCAGGCCAACGCCGGATTAGGTTTCGGTGTGCTCCTTTTCGGGCTGGCGATGGGTGCGTTGTTCTCCGTGGTTTTCTGCTTGGCTTATGTGCGAGCCGAGAATTCGGTGCCACAACGTCTTTCGGCTCAGCTCGCGGCGGCCGCCTTTGCGACGGTCTACCTGCTGCCGTTTCTTAAATACCCGCCGAATCCGCCGGCCGTCGGGCAGTCGGACACGATTGGGATGCGCACCGGTTGGTATCTCTTCGCTGTGCTCGCGGCGGTGGTGCTGGCGGTCGCGGCGGTGTGGCTGGCGCGGCGGCTCACGGCGCGACTCGGTGGGTGGAGCGCCGGCGTGGTGGCGGTCGAGGCCTACGTGGTGGTGATTGCCGTGGTGTATGTGTTGCTGCCGAGGGTGGGCGAGACACCGCAACCCCTTCGCGACGCCTCGGGCGCGATCATCTACCCAGGCTTCCCGGCCGACGTGCTCTACGAATTCAGGTTGGTTTCGCTGGGAACCCAGCTGCTGTTGTGGGCGACCATCGGTCTGATCTTCGGCAGGCTGGCGGGCCGGTTGCTGGGTGAGCGGGCAACGAGCTCTACCGCGTGACCGGGGTTGTCCGGCTGACTTTGGTGTCGCACGCGATGACCGACGCCATGGCGGCCGCACGCTTTCCGGCTGACGAGCCGCTCAACGACAGCGGCCGCCGGCAAGCGACGGTGCAGTTCGAGATCAAAAGCGGTGCACGCCAACTCACCGCACCCGAGCGCCGGGCCCGACAAACCGCGAAACTGCTTGGTATGCGGGCGATCACGGAGCCTCGGTTGGCCGATCTGGATTGCGGGCGGTGGCGGGGGAGCGCGCTGGAAAGCGTCCCGCCCGCTGACTTGGACGCGTGGCTGACCGACCCGGTTCAGGTGCCGCACGGCGGTGAGTCGATCGTCGACCTGATCGACCGGGTGGCCGCGTGGCTGGCGTCGCTGACCGATAACACGACACACGCGGTTGCCGTCACGCACCCCGCCGTCGTCCGCGCGGCGATCCTGGTGGCCCTTGACGCTTCACCGAACTCGTTCTGGCGCGTAGACATTAAGCCGTTGGGTCGGACGGTCCTGCATTTCAGAGGCCGCGACTGGACCATTCGTTTGTAGTGCTCCAGCTCATCCGAGCAGTGCGGAGGCAAGGATTCCTGTGCAGCGCGATCGGGTTGCGGTGGACTAGAAATGTGACGAGCCGTCGCGTCGTCGTCTGGGCTGTCTTGTTGGTGATAAAGAAGACCGGCTTTGGCGAGAGCGTCAGCTCGCCGTTGAAGACAGAGCGCGGCGCCGGGCGGAATGGGATCTCCACGACGGCCTTCTGCGGGTGGGGCAACATGAAGGCGTTGTGCACCATCCCGGTGCCGCTGCCGATGTCTTGCGCGGTATTGCCGGGGAACGCTCCCCATGTCGCCAGAGCGAAAACCATTCCGCTCCATACGTTGATGCCGATCGCGCCGTAGCGCAGGCGCGAGATCGCGTCGTCGAAATCTACCGAGTTCTGTTTACGTGTCTTCGGATCGATGGCGACGACCGCCCCGAGTGTGCCGGGTAATGCTTCATTGGCGAACTCAACGGCGCTGTCTAGGAACTGCTTTGGCGTTCTCCCGGGGAGGCGGACGACGCCGAGGACTCCGGCGAAGACCTCGTCCGTCAAGATGCTGACGACGCTGCCAGGTTCGACATTGGGGATGAGAGCACGACTGTTGTCACCGGCGAGGAACTCGGTGCCGGCCATGCCGGCACAAGCCTTGGCGGTTCTTTCCGCTGTGTGCGGGTAGTACGCGGGCCGTGGCTCGGCATCGCGAATGACCGCGCGGACTTCGGCGATGAGCTTTTCGGTCAGTGGCCAATCCTGTGGCACGACGAGAACCTGTGTGGCATTGCAATTGTGGCCACAGTTGGTGAGTTTGGTTGTCGCTATGTGTTCTGCCTGGAACCTCACGTCGGCATCGGTCCAGTCCCCGGGTACCACGATGAATGGGCTGACGCCGCCGAGTTCGGCGCTGATCGGTTTGTCGAGAAGCGGTGTGTTGTCGGCTCTACGGGCCGCAGCCCGGTCGTCGGTGCCCCACACAATCGCATCGTAAGTGGCAGCCGATCCGGTCATGTGGACGGTGTCGACCTTCCGGTGGTGCGCCAGGTAGGCGCCGGCGTCGGCGCCGCCGTAGAGGAAGCGAAGCCAGCCACGCGAAATGAACTCACTGAAGATCTGCTCGTAGAACGGCCCGAGATAGTCGTTGACTGGATGCATCTTCACGGCGCAAACGTTGCCTCGCACGTACAGCTGGTCGATGACGTCGAGCGTTGTGATGGTCCCGAGGTTGCCTGCGGCCAAGACCAGGCATACCTCGGCCGGGCCGCGCGTGGGGCCGCGGTACGTCGTGGCGGCGTCATTACGGGCCTGCTCGGCGCTGACGCTCGGCTCCAGCCAAACCGCGGCGCGATAGCCGTTGAGCAAGAGACGGTCGTACCCGGTGAGCGGGAAGACATCGACGACAACTTGGCCGTCGGGCCGGGTATGTACCGCGTTGCCGTCGATCGGTTCTCGTCCGGCCAGAATGCGCTTGAGGACGAGCAGCTGCGTGTTGACGGCGTGGATGAACACCCAGACGCCGACAGACCACTCCTCGGCGGTCCAGGTAGAGCTCGGAGCAATGCCTTTGGCGTCGGCGGCCGCGGCCACCATCTGCGGAGCAAGGTCAAGCGCCTTGCGCGGCAACGCTTCGAGCATCGCTACCTTTTCGGCCAAGGGCAGAGCCGCCCAGCCCGGAGCGCCGAAATATAAGTCGTGAAGCGCCTTATCGAGCGCGGCTGTGTCCAGCGCCGTCCCTGCGGTCATTGGCCTTGGTAGATCGCTGCCGAAGTCACCCGCGCTCGTGCTCGATCGGTGTCGTTGGCCGTGCCAACCCGGCGGAGTGTGCGCTCCGCAGTCCTCGATTTATTTCGCTCAGAAGCGCGTCGGGTGATGGAGCTGTCTGAGCGCAGCTACAGGTGAGGGCGCCGAACGCGTTGTCGTCTTCGGCGCTGGCCGGTGCTGCTGCTCCGACGCAGACGCCGACGACGGTCGCAGCGCTGACTAGGAATTTGACGATCATAGGCGCGACAGTACGTTTGGGATCAATCGCGGATCAAGCGAACCGGCGACATACATGCAGAACCCATAGTTATCGCGGCGCGATCAGCGCGAAGACCTGCTTGGCCGCCTGCAGCATCCAACTGGTCACGGTCGGTCCGTGATCGCGCGGCCAGTTCAGCTGAAAGCTCACTACCCACGGTTGCTGCGTCTTATCGACGGCATACCAGCTGAACGTGAGGTCGCCCGGCAGACCACCGGCTTTGGCCGCGATGTAAGGCCATTCGCTTCGATCCAACTGGATACCCGCGACGGCGGACAGAATCTGTTTCACCGGCGCAGCCGGGCCGACGGCGTCGGCCTGCAGCGCCAAGTGCACGCGGCAGATATCCTCGGCGCTGCCGTACCACTCCGCGCCGTATGTCGAGGCCGGTGTGTGGGCGCGGAACGGATCGGGTTGGTAGGGAGTGGAATTCGCCTGCTGCAATAGCTGGGCACGGACTTGTGCCGACGACGCCTGCTGCCACTGTTTCCTCAGATCCGGCTGACCCCAACCCACCGAAAACAGCTCGTACATCGTCGGGAATGGCGTCATGCTGGCCGGATCGTGATGGCCCGCCGTAGCGAGCGCTTCTTCGATGGCGCGCGTGCCCAGCCGCCCTATCAACAGATCGGTGGCCATGTTGTCGCTGGTGGCGATCATCTTCTCCGCGGCTGTGCGAACCGAAACGTGTGACCCGGGCGGCAGCGCCAGACCCGAAGACCCAACGGCTTTGCTTTTGTCGGTGACCGTCAGTTGGTCGTCCCAGGAAACCGTTCCGTCCTTGATTGCACCAGCCAGGGCATGCAGCACGTACAACTTGAAAATTGATGCCAGCGGCAAAGATTCGTCGGTGTTGATGCCCACAACCGGATTGCAGTGGCCCTGATCGACTTTGGCGACCTGGTAGGAGTAGCGAGCACCGGTCTTGCTCAACACGGCGTCGAGGTCGTGCCAGGAGGTGATCGACGGTGGCTGGGTATCGACGTCGAAGCGGTCAACCCAGCCGCCGTCGTCGGTGTGGATCCGGATGTTCTGTCGCGCACCGTAAGAGGAGATGAGGTGCAGTGTGGCCACGCTGGCAGAGATGTCGACGCTGTCGAGAGTGAACGGTCGATCCCACCACAGCGCTTCCATGGTGGCCTCGACCGACTCGACCTTCTCGGAAGCGGCCAAAGTGCCGACCCCGACCGGCCCGATGGGCCAGTCCGAGTTGAGCATGTCCATGGTCTGCTGCGCCCGCAAACCCGGCGGAGTGCCCTTGTCGATCCGCGGCCCAGCGTTGGCCGCGTTCGCGTGCGGGGTAGGGGAGGATGCGCAACCCGGCGCCAGGGCCATGACCAGTGCGATGCCGGCGCTCAGCACCAATACGTGTCGCCGCGTCCGGCGCCGGCTACCCGGTCTTGCCGGTGCCGGCAACGTCCATCACAACTTCGAATTCCAGCAGCGACGCTCCCGTTGCGACGGGATTGGCCCGTACCCCGGCGTGCGCTTCGATCGCAGGTCCGGTCGCCCACGCTTGGAAAGCCTCTTCGGACTCCCAGTGCGTCACCACGAAGTAGCGGTCTTCGCCCTTGATTGGGCGCAGCAGCTGGAAGCCGAGGAAGCCCGGAGAGTTCTCGACCGCATGCGCGCGGTGGGCGAAACGCTTCTCCAGCTCGGGGCCAGCGTCGGCGGGTACCTCGATTGCGTTGATCTTCACCACTGGCATGCCGCTAGGCTACCGTGCCACCCAACATGACTGGTACGCCCTCCGACCTGTTGACCCGCCGCGGCGGCCACGGTGAGCCGTTGATTCTGGTGCACGGGCTGATGGGCCGGGGCAGCACGTGGTCGCGTCAATTACCGTGGCTGACCAGGCTGGGCACGGTGTACACCTACGACGCGCCGTGGCATCGAGGCCGTGACGTCACCGACCCGTACCCGATCAGCACCGAGCGCTTCGTGGCAGACCTGGGCGACGCGGTGGGGTCGTTGGGCGCGCCGGTCAGGCTGGTCGCGCATTCGATGGGAGCGCTGCACTCATGGTGTCTGGCCGCAGAGCGTCCCGACTTGATCTCGGCGCTGGTGCTCGAGGACATGGCCCCGGACTTCCGCGGCCGGACCACCGGCCCGTGGGAGCCTTGGCTGTACTCCATTCCGGTCGAATTTCATTCCGCCAGGGAGGTATTCGACAAGTTCGGGGACATCTCCGGACAGTATTTCCTGGATGCCTTCGACCGCACTCCCACCGGCTGGCGGTTGCACGGTCACACGTCAAAATGGATCGAGATCGCAGCCGAATGGGGCATCCGTGATTACTGGGACCAATGGCTGGCCGTGCGGGCGCCGTCCCTGTTGATCGAGGCCGGCATCTCGGTCGCCCCACCCGGCCAGATACTGGAAATGACCAAAAACGATTGTCCGACAACGTATCTGCACGTTCCCGAAGCCGGCCACCTTATCCACGACGAAGCTCCGCAGATATACCGCCAGGCAGTGGAGTCGTTTCTTGACGTCCCGCTGAGGTAGCCGGGCCCGCGCGGTCAGGGCAACGGGACCGAGCGGGCGTCCCGGATTCCGCGGTCGAATTCTGCCGCCGGAACCGGGCCGTCGGCTCCGGCGATCTGTTGGCAGCTACAGGTGAGGACGGCGAACAGGTTCGGGTCGATGCCCGAGGGATTCGGGTCCGCGTTGGCGGGTGCCGCCGCCGCAAGATACCGGGCTGACCGTTGTCGCCCGCTGTACCGGGTCTTCCGGTGCTCCCGGCAGTGCCGTCGGGGTCGCCGGTCCCGCCGGCACCGCCGTCGCCGCCCCCTCCGGCGGCACCGCCCGTCCCGTAGACGCCGGAGGTGGGGCCACCACCGCCGTTGCCGCCGTTGCCGCCGTTCCCTCCGCCGGCGCCATCTCCGCCGCCGCCGCCGGGGCCTTGCGTAGAGCCCCGCCCGCCCCGCCGGCCGCCCCGGCACCGCCGTGCCCACCGGACCCGCCGGCACCGCCGACGGCGACGCCGCTCCCACCGTTGCCGCCGGTCCCGCCATTGGCGGCCGCTCCGCCCGCTCCGCCGTATCCGCCGTACGTGCTCACGCCGGTACTGGCTGCGCCGCCGTCGCCGCCCTGACCGCTGACGCCCGCGTCTCCGCCGGCCCCGCCGTTACCGCCGACGCCGCCGGAGTCCGTGGCCGCGCCGCCCTGGCCGCCTGACCCGCCGGTAGCGGCATTGCCCCCGGTTCCGCCGTTGCCGCCGTTGCCGCCGGCTGCCGTCGAAGCCGGTGGCAACCGGTCCACCGGCGCCGCCGCTGCCGCCGGGCCCGCTGGCTCCGCCGGTGCCGCCATTGCCGCCGGTGCCGTCGACGCCGCTGGCCTGGCCGCCAGCGCCGCCGGCCCCACCCGCGGCGGCATTGCCACCCGCCCCGCCGGCGCCGCCAGTGCTCAACGACATCTGGACCGTGCCTCCGGCGCCCCCGCTGCCGGCGGCCCCGCTCGCGCCGCCGTTCCCGCCGTTCCCGCCGACACCGTCGGTCGCGGTGGCCCGTGCGCCGGCGCCGCCGGCCCCACCAGCGCCGGCGTCGCCGCCGGACCCACCGGCCCCGCCGGTGCTGAACAACCCGACGGTCGCCCCGCCGGCGCCGCCGGCGCCACCCTGACCGCCCCGACCGCCCGCCCCGCCATCGCCGCCGGCCGCCGCACCGCTCCCGCCAGCACCGCCGGCGCCGCCCTGGCCGGCGGCTCCGCCGCCACCACCGACACCACCGATCGCGCTGTGGCCGGTGGCCGTGCCGCCGGCCCCTCCAGCGCCCCCGTCACCGCCGTCGCCACCGGCCCCGCCGGTGACGCCTGCGCCGGTGGCGTCACGGCCAACCCCTCCGGCGCCCCCGGTGCCACCGAGTCCGCCGTTGCCGGCCGCCCCGGCGACAATGCCGTTGCCCGCCTGCGCTCCGGCGCTGCCGCCTGACCCACCTGAGCCGCCCGCCCCGCCGGCCTCGCCGTCGGTCGGGATAGCGGCTGAGCTGCCGTCAGCGCCGTCGGCCCCGCTGCCGCCGTTGCCGCCATTCCCGCCGTTGCCGACCAGCCCGCCATTGCCCCCGGCCCCACCGTTACCACCGCTCTCGCCCGGCGTGGTGGCGCTGGCGCCGTCCCCGCCGTTGCCGCCGTTGCCGCCGTTGCCGGGCGTGCCGCCGGGCTCTCCGGTCTGGCCGGCGACGCCACCCGTGCCGGTGTCACCGGGCGCGCCGCCGGGCCCGCCAGCCCCGCCGATGCCGGGATCACCCCCGGCTCCGCCGGCCCCGCCGGCGCCGTTACCGAGTCCGCCAAACGCGCCAGCCGCGCCCGAGCCGCCGTCACCGGGGGCGCCGCCCGCCCCGCCGATTCCGCCCGCTCCGCCATCGCCGTTGGTGCCGACGTGGCCGAAACCGAATGCCATGCCGCCGAAGCCACCGGTTCCGCCCGCGCCGCCGATGCCCCCGGTCCCGCCGTCGCCGGCGTTGCCGCCGGCCGCGCCGGAAGTCACAGCGGCCGCGCCGTCCCCGCCCGCCCCGCCGGCGCCGCCGGTCCCGCCGACGCCGCCGACACCACCCGCGCCGCCGTTGCCGAGGAACAGGCTGCTGCTGCCGCCCCTACCGCCCTGGCCGCCGACAGCGCCGGCGCCGCCGTCGGTGCCGTTGGTGCCGGGCAAGCCCGAAACGCCTTCGTGCCGGCGACACCGGGCCCACCGGCGCCGCCCGCCCCGCCGGTCCCGCCGTTGCCGAACAGCCAGCCCACCGCGTCGCCGCCGGCCCCGCCGGCGCCGCCGTTTTGGCCTAGACCACCGGCCCCGCCGGCGCCCGCCGGCGCCGCCGATGCCCATCAGGAATCCGCCATTACCCCCTGAGCCGCCATCTCCGCCCGGCACCCCGTTGGCCCCGAGGCCGCCGCTGCCGCCGTTGCCGATCAGCCCGGCGGCCCCGCCCAGGCCGCCCTGACCGCTCGCGGCGGTGCCGGCTGGCCCGCCGTTGCCGAACAACAATCCGCCGGCACCACCGGCGGCCAGCTGAACCGTTCCGCCACTGATGCCGGCGGCGCCGTTGCCGAGCAGATCGCGACCGATCAGTGCCTGGCCGATCGGATTGATGAACGTGTCGTCGACGAATTCACCGACCCGGCTGGTGATCCAAGCCTGCCCGACAGTGTAAGTAGGTTGGTAGACAACAGCGTTGAACACACCAGCGAGGGATATGTCGGCAGCGGCATAGGCGCACGCGGCGCTGTGCAATGCTTGCACGAAGCTGGCGTGATACGCCGAGGCGCCGCGGCTGACTCGTTGAAAGTCCTCGGCGTAGCGGGAGAACGTCGCCGCGATTTGAATCGACACCTCGTCCTGGGCCGCGGCCAGTATCCCGGTGTGGGGGGCGCCGCCGAGAAATTCGCCAGGCCCAGCGTCGACTCGATGTCGGCCAAATCTGTTGCAGCCCTGCCGATAATATCCGGTGCGGTGATCAGAAACGTCATGAGTGTCAGTGCCGCTGGCCGGTGAGCCCGCGCGCGATCCACAGCGCCACCGCCATGATCGTCAGGGTGGGATTGGAGCCGCTGGAGGTGGCGAACACGCTGCTGTCGGCGACGTAGACGTTGTCCAGCTGGTGCATTTTTCCGTTCGCGTCGACGACGCTGGTCGTCGGGTCCGCCCCCATCTGCATCCCACCCATCGTGTGCTCGCCGGTCGGGGGAGCAACGCCCCCAAGCGACGTCGCCAAAGCCTGGGGTACCGCTGCGAACAACTGGGCGCCCGATGCCCCGCACATCGCCATCAGCAGCGGTATGAAGAAGTCTTGCGAGATCTTCTCGAATTTCCCTATCTGGTAGGTGATTCGGGGCGCTGGCTGGCCGTTGATGTCCTTGATCGTCGGATCGAGAGTGACGTTATTGGTCAGGTACGGCATGTCGGTGGCGAAACAGTCGACGCCGGCGAGTCGGTCGCGCAGCAGCGAGATGCGCATCAGCTCCTTGAACGGGCCCCCGAAGAACTGCAGCCCCGGCAGCAGTCCCAGGATCGTCTGGTAGTAGTTGGCCTCCGCGATCGGAAACTGGCTCCCGCCAAGCTCACACAGACCGGCACGAATGTAGGGCAGCCCGGCCAATCGCGCGGCGGCCCGGGCGCCGGGGAAGTCGGGATCGTTGAAGTCGAACACCACCTGGGTGCACGCGCGGCCCTTGTAAGCGTGCACCCGCTGATTGAGGAAGACGGCGAACCCGTCGTAGAAGTTCTGGAACATGATCCGTTTGCCGATGCGGGAGTAGGGATCTGGAAACCCGGACAGCAGCGCCAGATGCGGAGACAGGATCGCCGAACAAGCCAGCACGACGATGTCGGCAGTGTCCCCGCCGGTCTGACCGGACCCGTCGATATACGAGACACCGGTGGCTTTGCGGCCGGTGTAGTTGACCTGCAGAACTTGCGTGAGGGGGCGCAGGTTCACCCGTCCGGTCTGCAGCGCCCGCCGCAGCGCGATGAGGTTGCCCGGCTTGGCGGAGACGGCGCACCCGTACCCGGAGCAGAACCCGCAGTTGTTGCACGCCTGCATGCCGTTGTATTCGACCGAGTTGGCCGCCATCGGGAAGAAAAAGGGATGCAGCCCAACGCGTTTCGCGCCCGTGGCAAGGAGCATGGACGAACGCTGCTGCGGCCCGGGAGGCATCGGGTAGGGCTTCTCCTGCGGCTGGTGCTTCTGAACGTTGGCGGGTATCGACCCGACATCGCCCTGAACCCCGATGAGGTCCTGGATCTCGTCGTAGTACGACGCGATGTCGCTGTACTCGAACGGCCAATCCGCCATGTCGGCGCCCGGCACCGGGCCGAGCAGCGACAGTCCCTTGAAGTCGATGTCCCACAACCGCGTGCACTTGGTGTCGGAGTGTGGGAACGTGCCGCCGACTTGATTGGAGAGATCGTTGACGTCGCCGACGTAGGTGTTGGCCGCGTTCTGGCTGGAGTTCTTGCGGAATGTGCGCGGGAAGGCGATGGGGTCCGGCTGCTCGAAGTAGCGGTATATCCCCTTGAGCTCGTCGTTGGAGTGCAGGGTCTGGATTGGCCCGTTGCCGGCGAGGTTGTTGTAGTAGTTCGGACCCTTCTCGAAGATCTCGACGTTCCAGCCGGCCTCGGCGAGCACCATTGCCACTATCGAACCGCCGGCACCCGAGCCGACGATGATCGCCTTACCCGGCATTGACGCCGCCCATTCCGCCCATCTTGGCGATGGCCTGTTGCCAACCTCCGCGCAACAACACGTCGAGGATGCCGCTGGTGGCGTCAGCCAGGTCGAACTCGGGCGCCTCGACCTCGGCGGGCGTGTAGCCGTTGGGCTCGTTGTCCCCTGGGAACTTGATGTCCTGCCAGCCAACGAGATTCGCGTTGCCCCCGTATTCCGGGACGGAGTACATCGCCTCGACGGTGTGGCCGAATAGCAGTTTGGTGAAGGACACCGCCTTGCCCTGGCCCAGGATCAAGTCCTGGCGCACCTTGTTCACCGACGTGAAGTCGCCGCCGGCCTGTTGATCAAGGAGCGCAATGCCGTTGGTGTACTGCGTGCGATAGCCGGCGATCCGTTGCTGCCAACCGTAGGTCTGGGCGCGGTCGAGCGGAACGAACTGGGCCATGAAGTCCTGGGTGCCACCGGCCCGGTTGCTCCACGGCCCGCCGGCGTGTACCTGCGGTGGCGAGAACGAGAACGCCGACAGCATGGTGTCCAGGAAGCGGACCACGTTCGCTTCGGCCGCGCCCGGGCTGCCGCGCTGAAGCAGGTGGTCCTCGGGACCGGGGATCAGGCGGCGGGTGGCCGCGTCGAGTACCGCGGCCTGATGCGCGGTCAGAAAGCGGTACCCGGTATCGGCGGACGCGGCGGGCAGGATGCCGGGTATGGCGACGGTCAACGGCAGCAGGCTCAACCCGCCCAGCACCGTGCGCCGCGACACCGGCGTCGACGCCCCGAATCCGTGGGCGGCCTTTTCGCTGCTCACGGCCGGAGTATGACGTAGATACGGAGCTGACCAGCGAAGGCTCGCGTAGCGGCGTGTCGATTTGCGCCGCTCATGCGATGACCGCCGCATAATCTGATAAATTCTTCAACTGATAGAAAATAGGAAACCAGAACTCTTCAGGAGATTCGACCGTGACGGAGCCCCTCTACAAGGTCAAGGCCGAGTTCTTCAAGACGCTGGGGCATCCGGCGCGGATCAGGATTCTGGAGCTTTTGGTGGCGGGGGACAAGTCGGTTGCCGAGCTGTTGCCCGAGGTCGGGCTCGAGTCGTCGAATCTGTCCCAGCAGTTGGGCGTGCTGCGCCGCGCGGGAGTGGTCGACGCGCTGCGGGACGGCAACACTGTGATCTATTCGATCGCCTCGCCGGATATCGCCGAACTGCTGATGGTGGCGCGCAAGGTCCTCACCGGGATGCTCAGCGGCCGCGTCGCCATGTTGGACGACCTGCGGTCAGGCGGGTAGCGCCCATGGGTTGGATGCGCAAAGTACTTACGGTCGGTCGAATCGTCGAACCCGCGGCCCCAGCGCCCGATAAAGCAGTGAAACCGCCTACGGGAGTGCGTGGTTCGTTGCAGATTCGACACGTAGACGCGGGTTCATGCAACGGGTGCGAGATTGAGATCTCGGGCGCCTTCGGCCCGGTGTACGACGTCGAGCGGTTCGGTGCACGGTTGGTGGCCTCCCCGCGCCACGCGGACGCGCTTCTGGTCACCGGCGTCGTGACCCTTAACATGGCCGGCCCGTTGCTCGCCACGGTCGACGCCACCCCCCGACCGCGGGTGGTGATCGCGTGTGGGGACTGCGCCTTGAACCGAGGGGTGTTCGCCGACGGCTATGGCGTCGCCGGCGCGGTGGGTGAGCTGGTGGAAGTAGACGTGGAGATCCCCGGGTGCCCGCCCACGCCGGGCGAGATCGTCACGGCCCTGCGATCGGTGACTGGCAAGTGATTGCAGGGTTGTCGCGCCGCGATGCCTTCGGGCCCGCCGCCGCCGGCACTCTGGCGTCAGTGCTCGGTGCAGCCGGCGTGTGGGCAGGCATGCTGGGGATGTTCGGTCCGCACCGTGAAATCCTCATCGACTGGCTGCTTCCGTTCTCCGGGGTGCGGCTCGGGCTGGATCCGCTGGGCGGGTTCTTCATGGCACTTACCGGCTCCGTCGCGGCCGCGGTCGGGCTCTACCTGATCGGCTATGCCCGGCAAGAGCATCTGAGCCGCGCCGCGCTGACCATGTTGCCGATGTTCGTGGCGGCGATGTTGCTGGTTCCGTCCGCGGCATCGGTGACGACGTTCCTGCTGGCCTGGGAATTGATGGCGGTCGCCTCGTTGATATTGGTTCTGACCGAACACGCTCGCCCGCAGGTTCGTTCGGCCGGACTGGTGTACGCGGTAATGACCCAGCTGGGATTCGTGGCAATCCTGATCGGGCTGATGGTGTTGTCGATTGCCGGGGGTGCGGACCGGTTCGCCGGCTTGCATCCGATATCTCACGCTGCGCGCACCGCGGTGTTTCTGCTCACGTTGGCTGGGTTCGGGGCAAAGGCCGGGCTGGTGCCCATGCACGCCTGGCTGCCGCGTGCCCATCCGGAGGCACCTAGCCCCGTCTCGGCGCTGATGAGCGCTGCCATGGTCAACATGGGGATTTACGGGATCTGCCGCATCGATCTGCAACTGATGGGGCCCGGCCCGAGCTGGTGGGGGCTGACGTTGGTGGCCGTCGGCGGAATCTCGGCGCTTTACGGCGTGGTGCAGGCTTCGGTGGCCACGGATCTCAAACGGCTACTTGCCTATTCGACGACCGAGAATCTCGGGCTGATCGTGTTGGCCCTTGGCGCCGCGACTCTCTTCAGAGCCTGTGGTGCGTACAGTCCCGCCGTGATCGCCGCGGCCGCGGCCATGCTGCACCTGATCGCGCACGCGGCGTTCAAGAGCCTCGGGTTCCTGGCGGCGGGTTCGGTGCTGGTCGCGACCGGGCTGCGCGATCTCGACCAGCTCGGCGGCCTGGCACGCCGGATGCCGGCCACCACGACTCTTTTCGGTGTAGCCGCACTCGGGGCGTGTGGCCTTCCCCTGGGCGCGGGATTCGTTAGCGAGTGGTTGCTGGTCCAGTCCCTGATTCACGCGGCCCCCGGGCACGGCACGATCGTGGCGCTGACCGCGCCGCTGGCCGTCGGCGCAGTGGCGCTCACTGCGGGCCTCGGCGTTGCGGCCATGGTCAAGGCATTCGGGATCGGGTTCCTGGCCCGCCCACGGAGCCGGGAGGCTGCGGACGCCCACGAGGCGCCGGGCAGCATGCTGGCCGGCATGGCCATTCCGGCCGTGGGTTGCGTGATCCTTGCGGTGACGCCGTCGGTCGTAGCGTCCCTGGTGCGTCGCGCGGTTGCCGCGCTGCCCGCGGGGCAGACTGTCCAGTTCACCGATTTCGGGGCAATCGTGCGGCTACCGGGCGTGCAGGGGTCGATCGCCCCCGGGGTGATAGGCGCCGGTGTCGCGGTGGCCGCACTGACCGCGGCCGCGCTGTCGGGTTGGCGTTGGTGGCGGCGCCCGGCGCCTGCCGCTCTACCGTTATGGGCCTGTGGCGCAGATGATCTCACGCCGCGCATGCAGTACACGGCTACGTCGTTCGCGGAGCCGTTGCAACGGGTCTTCGACGACGTTCTGCGTCCCGACACCGATATCGAGGTCACTCAGCCGGCAGAGTCGCAATATTTCGCGGACAGCATCACCTATCGGATGCGGATCGACGACGAGATTGAGGAACGCCTCTACACGCCGTTGATCCGGTTGGTGGCAACCGCGGCGGAGATGGTGCGGCGAGCCCACACCGGCAGCGTGCACCAGTACCTGGCCTACGGAGCGCTCGGTGTGCTCGTGGTGCTGGTGGTGGCCCGATGAGTGTTCTCTCCTACCTTGCGGGTGCGGTTCAGATCGGCACTGTGACGGCCGGGGGGCCGCTGGTGGTCGGGCTCACTCGGCAGGTGCGCGCACGTTGGGAGGGCCGCGGCGGTGGCGGGCTGCTGCAACCGTGGCGCGACATACGCAAACAGCTTCGCAAGCAACAGATCACGCCGCGCGGCACGACGGTGGTGTTCGCGGCGGCGCCCGCCATCGTCGCCGGGTCGACGTTGCTCGTCGCCGCGATTGCGCCTCTGGTCGCCACCGGATCCCCGTTGGACGGCAGCGCCGACCTGTTCGCCGTGGTGGGGCTGTTGTTTGTCGGCACCGTTGCGCTGACCCTGGCGGCCATCGACACCGGCACCTCGTTCGGCGGCATGGGCGCCAGCCGTGAGATCACCATTGCGGCGCTGGTCGAGCCCACGATTTTGTTGGCGGTCTTCGCGCTGTCCGTCCCCGCAGGATCTTCCAATCTCGGTGCGCTGGTGTCGAATACCATCGCCCATCCCGGCCAGGTGGTATCGCTGACCGCGGTGCTGGCGTTCGCCGCCCTGGTGATCGTGATCGTCGCCGAGACCGGGCGACTGCCGGTGGACAACCCTGCCACTCATCTCGAGCTGACCATGGTGCACGAGGCGATGATCTTGAATATTGCCGGCCCGCGGCTGGCGCTGGTCGAGTGGGCTGCTGGCATGCGACTCGCCGTGCTGCTTGCGCTGCTGGCAAACCTGTTTGCGCCGTGGGGCATTGCCGACAGCCAGCCCGGCGCGGTCGACATCGTGGTCGGCGTCGCCGCGTTGGTGGCCAAGGTCGCCTTGCTGGCGGCATCGCTCGCCACCGTCGAGGTGTTCGTCGCCAAATTGCGGCTCTTCAGGGTGCCTGAACTGCTGGCCGGATCGTTTCTGCTCGCGCTGCTCGCGGTCACCTCCGCCAACTTCTTCGGGGTGCCGGCGTTGACGTACGAAACCTTCACCGTCCTGGTCGACCTCGCAGCGGGCGGGCTGATACTGGCGGCGGTGCTGATCGTGTGGCGCCGCGACTTGACGGCGATCAATCGTCTGCTGGCCTGCCAAGGCGTTGCCCTTGCCGCAATCCCCATCCTGCGCGGCGTTTACGACGGCGATGGCGTGCTCGTCGGCGTCGGTGCCGCGGTGCTGCTGTTGCGGGGCGCGATACTGCCGTGGCTGCTGGCCCGCGCGCTGGGAGCCGAGCCACGATCCAGCCGCGAGGCTACCCCGCTGATGAACACCGCCGCATCGCTGTTGGTCGCCGCCGCGCTGACGCTGACCGCGTTCGCCGCCGCACGCCCGCTGGTCAACCTGCAACCGGCGGCCTCGACCAACGCGGTGCCGGCGGCCATGGCGGTCATCCTCATCGCGCTGCTGGTGATGGTCACGCGGCGCCATGCGCTGTCGCAGGCCGCGGGATTCCTTATGCTGGACAACGGGATCGCCGCGACCGCGTTCTTGCTCACGGCCGGGGTCCCGCTGATTGTCGAACTCGGCGCGTCCCTGGACGTGCTGTTCGCGATCATCGTGATCGGCGTGCTGACCGGCCAGCTGTCACGCACATTCGGTGGCGTGGACCTCGATGCGCTACAAGAGCTGCGCGACTGATGACCGGCCTGCTGCTAGCCGCGATTCTCGCGCCTGTCGCGCGTCTATCGCCAGCGTCATCGGCGGGTGGCGGCGGACGACCGCGACGCTGATAGTGCTATCTGCGCTGACGGTGCTCGGCTGCGGCGTCGGGCTGGGCCTGCGCGTCTGAGCGGGGGCCTCACCTTGCGTTGGGCGGGCTGCTGCGTGTGGACGCGCTAACCGTCACCATGCTCGTCATCATCGGGATCGTCGCCACCTTGGCGACCTCGGCCAGCATCGGTTACCTCGACGCCGAGCTGGCCCACGGCCACACCGACGCGCGCGGTGCCCGGCTTTACGGCGCGCTGACGGCAGCGTTTCTGGCTGCGATGGTTCTTGCGGTGTGCGCCAACAACATCGGCGTCATCTGGGTCGCGATCGAAGCCACCACAGTGATCACCGCGTTTCTGGTCGGTCACCGTCGCACCCGCGGGGCGGTCGAAGCGACCTGGAAGTACGTGGTGATCTGTTCGGTCGGCATCGCGATCGCCTTTTTGGGGACAGTGCTGCTCTACTACGCCGCCGAGCACGCCGGCGCGCCGCCCGCGGCGGCCCTGAACCTCGATGTGCTTACCGCGTACGCCGGCGGCCTGGACCCACCGACCGCTCGCCTGGCCGCCGTGTTGCTCTTGGTTGGCTACGGCGCCAAGGCGGGGCTGTTCCCGTTTCACACCTGGCTGGCCGACGCGCACAGCCAGGCCCCCGCACCCGTTTCGGCATTGATGAGCGGAGTGCTCCTCTCGGTGGCGTTTTCGGTGCTGATCCGCATCAGGCCGATCTTCGACTCCGCCACCGGGCGGACCTTCATGCGCTCAGAGCTGCTGGTGATCGGACTGGCGACGCTGCTGATAGCGTGCTGATGCTGACCGTGACAATCGACATCAAGCGCATGCTCGCCTACTCGTCGATGGAGAACATGGGCCTGATCGCGGTTGCCGCCGCCGCCGGAACCACGTTGGCGATCGCGGCGCTGCTGTTGCACGTGCTGGCGCACGGCATCGGCAAAACGGTTCTGTTCGTGGCCAGCGGTCAGTTGCAGGCCGCGCACTACTCGACGGCCATCGCCGACATCACGGCTGTGCTGCGGCGGTCCCGCCTGATCGGCGTGTCGCTGGCCGTCGGTGTGGTGGCGCTGCTCGGACTACCGCCCTTCGCGATGTTCGCCAGCGAACTGTCCATCGTTCGTTCGCTGGCTGACGCCCGGCTCACCTGGGTGCTTACCGCCGCCATGCTCATGATCGCGGTCGCCTTCGCCGCGCTGGCGCGCAACTCGGGCCGCATCCTGCTCGGTGGGGACACGAAAGCACCGGCTATCGCCGTTCCGCCGACGGTGGCGACGGCCCTGCTCCTGGGTGTCTCGGCGTCGATCGCCCTGGGCATCACCGCGGGCCCGCTGACCCACCTGTTCACCGCCGCGGCCGCCAGTGTCGGGGCCATACCTTGAGTCGTAGCTGCCTGCACCACAGGCTATCTCAGAGTGATCTCGGCGGGAAGGCAGCAGAGTTGCTGGGCAACGGGTTTCGCCTAGGCATGGTGTCGGGCCACGACACGGACGTCGGCTTCCGCATCATCTACCTGTTCCTCGCTGGCTGGCCTGATCGTCGCGTCGAACTCGAATGTGTTGTGCCCAAGCATGATCCGACCGTGCGTTCACTAGCTTACCTGTCGTTTGCGGCGGGTCGGTTCGAGCGCGAAATGGCGGACCTCTACGGAATTCATCCGGCAGGGCATCCCAAGTTGCGCCGCCTGGTGCGTCACGCGCATTGGCCCGAGGCCTGGTATCCCATGCGCAGAGACGCCGGGCCCGCGCCCGAATCGTCGGAATTCGAAGCAGCCGGCCACTTCCCGTTCGTCACGGTCGATGGGCCCGGGGTGTATGAGATCCCGGTAGGCCCGGTGCACGCCGGGCTGATCGAGCCAGGCCACTTCCGCTTCTCCGTCGCGGGCGAAACGGTCCTGCGACTCAAGGCTCGACTCTGGTTCGTGCACCGGGGCCTGGAAAAGCTCTTCGAGGGCCGCCCGGCCGACCGCGCGATAGGGCTGGCCGAGCGCGTCAGCGGCGATACCTCCGTCGCGCATGCGGTTGCCCACAGTCTCGCCGTCGAGGATGCTCTCGGCGTCGAATTGCGCGACGATGCGCACCGGCTCCGCGCCCTGCTCGTCTAGCTGGAACGGCTGTACAACCACGTCACCGACTTGGGCGCGCTGGCCAACGACGTGTGATTCGGGTTGGCCAACGCGCACGCTCAGCGCATCCGGGAAGAGCTGCTGCGGCTCAACGCCGCCGTCACCGGGCATCTGCTGCTGCGCGGCGCCGTTCGCCCGGCGCGGTCACGCTGCGTGCACTGCCCGACGTAATCCGGCTGCGCTCGTGGCGGCCGACGTTGCCGAGGTCGCCGAACTCACCCTGCGCAACGTCGGGGTGTACGACCGGTTTGCCGGAACAGCCGTGCTGAAGCGGGAAGACGCCACCGCTCTCGGTTGCCTGGGCTATGTCGCACGCGCGAGCGGCATGCGCACCGACGCCCGGCTCGAGCATCCCACCACCGAGTTGCCGATCACCGAGGTCGGTGCCGCCGACGGTGACGTGCTGGCCCGTTATACCTGCGTCGCGACGAATTCGCCGCCTCCACGGAGTTGGCCTGTCACCTGATCGAATCACACACCGTCCAACGTTATTGGCTGAAACCCTGCCATCGCAGCGAGGCGTCCGTAGTGGAATTGCATCGTCGAGGCTGGCGTGGCACTATCGTGCATCGCGTCGAAGTCGACACGCCATCGCATCACCCCGCAAGATCTCTACCCTCCTGTTCAACTCCCGCGTTCCAATCGCGATGGCCACACCATCGTTCCGGATTTTCCGCTGGCGAACAAGAGCTTCAACCAGTCCTACGCCGGCAATGATCTTTGGCTAGTTCTCCTCGCCGGCTAACGCGAACCGGCCGTCGGCAGTCCGCGTCACCAGGCCGTCGTTGAGCAGCGAATCCAGCGCCCGGTCTCGTTGGACGGTATCGATCAGCCACGCCACGTCCAGCTGCGCGCTGGTGACCGGGGAAGCGCTGGCGCGCAGCACATCCAGTAACCGGCCGCGAACCTGACGGTCAGTGCCCGCGTAGGTCTGGACGCGGCGGGCCGGCCCATCCGCAGGTGGATAGCCCGCGTTGCGCCAGGCGCAGGCACGCAACGGACACAGCCCGCATCGCGGCGTACGGGCGACGCACACCATGGCGCCCAACTCCATCAGGGCCACCGAAAATGTTGGAGCCGCTTCGCCATTCGGCAAGAGCGCCGCGACGTCGGCGTGGTCGCGCGTGGCCGACGCGGCGGCGGCGTCGGCTCGGCCGTGCACGGCGCGGGCCACCACGCGGCGCACGTTGGTGTCGACGACCGGCACCGGCTTGCGGTACGCGAAGGAGGCCACGGCGCGCGCGGTGTAGCTGCCGACGCCCGGCAGCGTGATCAGGACGTCGATGTTGTCGGGGACCACATCGCCGTGGTCTCGCGCGATGACCGTGGCGCACTCGTGTAAGCGCTTGGCGCGCCTGGGATATCCAAGCTTGCCCCAGGCGCGCAGCACGTCGGCGGCGCTGGCCGATGCGGTGGCCGACGGGGTGGGCCAGCGTCGCACCCACTCGGTCCAGATCGGCAATACCCGGGCCACCGGCGTCTGCTGCAACATGAACTCGCTGACCAGAATCTGCCAGGCGCTGACGCCGGGTTCCCGCCAGGGCAGGTCGCGGCGCGATTGTTCGTACCACTCCAGGAGTTCATCTGCCGGGATCGTGGTCGGGCTAGTCATCGGCGGCCGCGCCACAGCAGAATGTTTGCCATGCCCACCACAACTCCGGTAACCGCATGGAAAGCACTCCAAGAGGGTAACGAGCGATTCGTCGCCGGCAAGCCCGCGCATCCCAGCCAGAGCGTCGAGCATCGGGCCAGCCTGGCCGCCGGTCAGAAACCGACCGCGATCATCTTCGGGTGTGCGGACAGCCGAGTGGCCGCCGAGCTGATCTTCGACCAGGGCTTGGGCGACGTGTTCGTGGTTCGCACCGCGGGACAGACCATCGACACGGCTGTGCTGGGTTCCATCGAGTACGCAGTCACGGTCCTCAACGTCCCGTTGATCGTGGTCCTCGGCCACAGCAGCTGCGGTGCCGTCAAGGCCACCATCAGCGCCATCGACGAAGGTGCGATTCCCGGTGGTTTCGTGCGCGACGTGGTGGAACGGGTCACCCCGTCGATCCTGGCGGGCCGCCGCGATGGCCTGAAGAACGTCGACGAGTTCGAGAAGCGGCACGTCAGCGAGACGGTGGCACAGCTGGTCTCGCGTTCGGCGGCCATCGCGGAGCGGGTCGAGGCGGGGACTTTGGCCCTGGCCGGCGTCACCTACAACCTCGCCGAGGGCAAGGCGGAGCTGGTCGACCACGTCGGCGATATCGGCGGCTGACGGGGGGTCCCGCGGCCGCTACTAGCACGGGGGTCTGCCAGCTAACCGGGCGACACGCCGAGGCGGGTCGAACAAAACGGCGTGACCTGGACCTACGGTGTGAGCGTGCTGGATCTGGAACCGCGTGGCCCGCTACCCACGGAGATTTATTGGCGGCGCAGGGGATTGGCCATTGGCATCGCGGTTGTCGTGATCGCCATTGCGGCTGCCATCGTCTTCGCCTTCGTCAGTCATACCGCCGGTACTAAACCGGCCAGTGTCAGCAAGCCGGCCGCTGGTCAAGGTGCCCAAGCGAATCCGCCTGCGCCGCAAGCGCCTCCGCCGGCCGGGCCGGACGGCAACGTCCCTGCCGCGCCGGCACAGGGGCAAAGCCCGGAGAGCGTCACACCCACCGCCGCGGTGCAACCGCCGCCGGTGCTGAATGTGGGCGATGACTGCCCCGATTCGACTCTGGCCGTCAAAGGGCTGACCAACGCGCCTCAGTACTTCATCGGCGACCAGCCGAAATTCACCATGGTCGTCACCAACATCGGGCTGGTGGCCTGCAAGCACGACGTCGGAGCCGCGGTGCTGGCGGCCTACGTCTACTCACTGGACAACAAGCGGCTGTGGTCCAACCTGGACTGCGCACCGTCCAACGAGACTCTGGTCAAGACGTTCACCCCGGGCGAGCAGGTGACCACCGCGGTGACCTGGACCGGGATGGGCTCGGCCCCGCACTGCCCGCTGCCGCGGCCGGCGATCGGACCGGGCACCTACAACCTTGTCGTTCAGCTGGGAAATCTGCGCTCGCAGCAGGTGCCGTTCATCCTGAACCAGCCGCCGCCGCCGCCTGGGCCGGTGCCCGGAGCCGGTCAGCCGGCGCAAGCGCCGCCGCCCGAGGCGCCACCCGCCGGGCCTCCCGGGGGTTGATAGCTGCTAGCTGAGCGTTTCGGCGATCGTCGACTCGGCCAGCTGCGAGAGCCCCTCGCGCACGTGTCGCGCCCACAGCGGGCCGATGCCGTCCACCGATTGCAGGTCGTTGGCGCTGGCCGCCAGCAAGCCCTGCAGTGTCGCGAAGTTCCGTACCAGCAGGTCGACGTGGGCGAACTGCAGCCGAGGAATGCTGGCCATCGCGCTGTAACCGCGCGGGCTCAGCGCCTCGTCCTGGGCCTCCGCCGTCGTCGGATATCCGAAAACCTTTGCCAGCGCGGTGACTTCGAGCAGGTCGGTATCGGACATGCCGTCCAGCTCGGTCAGGGTGGTGGAGACTTGGACCTTAGACGGCGGCTCGGGGCTGGCGTGGTAGTCGCGCACGATCAATTCCCGTGCGGTGTCGTTGCCACCCAGCAGCTCCTCCAGTTGCAGCCGCAGCTGACGCCCGTCGGTGCCGAGTTCTACGGCGTCGTCGTCGATCACCAGACCGATTCGCCGGACCAATTCGAGCCGCTGCACCACGGTCATCACGTCGCGCAGCGTGACGAAGTCCTCGATCTCCGCCCGGGACAGTTGCCTGCTGACCTCGTCAAGGCGCATCTTGTAGCGCTCTAGAGTCGCGATGGCCTGATTGGCGCGGGACAGGATCGTCGCGGAATCGGTCAGCACGTGGCGTTCGCCGCCGACGTAGACCGTCACGATATTCATCGAGTGGCTGACCGAGATCACCGGGTAACCGGTCTGGACCGCGGCCCGTTCCGCCGAGCGGTGCCGGGTTCCCGATTCGTCGGTGGCGATCGACGGGTCCGGGACCAACTGCACGTTGGCCCGCAGGATGCGGCTGCCGTCGGTCGACAGCACCACGGCGCCGTCCATCTTGCACAGCTCACGCAGCCGGGTCGGCGCGTACCGGACGTCCAGCGAGAAGCCGCCGTCGCAGATGTTCTCGACGTGCTCGTCGTGGCCGAGCACGATCAGAGCGCCGGTACGGCCGCGCAGGATGCGTTCCAGGCCGTCGCGCAGCCCAGTGCCCGGTGCCAGCCGGGCGACGACCTCACGCAGGGTCTGACGGGTCACAGCGTGTCATTGTGCTACGCGCGGCTGGCGCGCTACGAGGGAGTGTCCAGCCGATGTGGGGTCCTCGGGCCCAGTGCTCGCGGTGTTGTTGTGGTCGGCGATGTCAATCATGTGCTCCAGAGCCGCGACGATGGTGGGCGCGGTCAGCGTGCGCATGCCCGTCGGGACCGCATCGCAGCCAGGCGGGATCAGCGCGAGATTGAACCCCTGCCGGGCGGCTTCGGTCAGGCGCCGCTCCATGCCGACGACTCGTCGCAGGTCGCCCGCGAGTCCCACCTCGCCGATCATCACCGCGGTGGTGGGCAGTGGCAGGTTCGCATACGCCGAGGCTAGCGCGATCGCGACGGCGAGGTCCGACGATGGATCGGTCAGCCGCATGCCGCCCACGGTGGACAGGTAGACGTCATTGACGGCGATATTCAGGCTGGCGTGCTTTTCCAGCACGGCGGTGATCATCGCGGCCCGGGCGTGGTCGATTCCGCTGACGGCTCGGCGCGGCGATCCGCACGGGGTGGCCAGCAGGGCCTGAACTTCGCCGATGAGTGGCCGCTTGCCGTCCAGAGTGACTGTGATGGCAGTGCCTGCGACGGGTGCCGGTCGCTGGTCCAGGAAGAGGTTCGACGGATCGCTGATGCCGTCGATGCCGTTGTCGTGCAGCAGGAAGCACCCCACCTCGTCGGCGGCGCCAAATCGGTTCTTGACCCCGCGGACCATGCGCAACATGCCGGTGCGGTCGCCTTCGAAGTGCAGCACCACGTCGACGAGGTGTTCCAGCGACCGCGGACCCGCGATGGCCCCGTCCTTGGTGACGTGTCCGACCAGGATCAGCGCCACCCCGTTGGCCTTGGCTGCGGAGGTCAGCGCGGCCGTCACCGCACGCACCTGTGTGACGCCGCCGGCGACGCCGTCGGCTTCGGTGGTGGACATGGTCTGCACTGAATCCACGATGACCAGCGCGGGCCGGACCGTGGCGATGTGCTCCAGCGCCGTGTGCAGGTCGGATTCGGCGGCCAGGTAGACCTCCGCGAACTCCTTGGCCGCGTCCCCGTCACACCCGATCCGGTCCGCGCGCAGCCGGATCTGGCCAGCCGACTCCTCGCCGGAGATGTACAGCACCCGCCGGCCGGACTGTGCCCAGCGGTGGGCCACCTTGAGCAGCAGCGTCGACTTACCCACGCCGGGATCACCCGCCAGCAGCGTCACCGAGCCAGGCACCACGCCACCGCCCAGCACCCGGTCAAGCTCGTCGATGCCGGTCGACTGGTGCTGGCTGAGGTTGGGTGCGATGGAACTGATCGGAACGGCCTGCGAGGCCGGACCCGTGCCCGCGCGGCGGCCGGCACCGACAGCGCTCAGGATGGCTGCCTCCGCGACGCTGCCCCAGGTTCCGCATTCCATGCAACGTCCAACCCACTTGGCGGTGAGGTGACGGCATTCCGAGCAGCGGTATTGCGAGCGAGCATTGGCCACGTCAAAGACGGTATCGGCCCCGTCTGACAAAACCCCGCTGCGACAGGCGGTCAGCCCTGCTGACGCTCCACCCCGGCCGAAATCGGCACCCGCACACTGGCCTGCCCGGCCTTCTCGAAGGTGAAAGTGAAGTTGTACGTGAGGCCGTTGCTAATGGGCTTGGTCAGGTTGACCGTCGCCTTGGCCGCACCGCTGGACTCGAGCGGGCCCGGCGCCACCCGCTGGCCCTCGGGCGGGCCGATGAACAGCATTCCGCCGGCGGGCAACCGCGGGTCGCCACTGACCGCGACGGAGCCGATGTCGCTGGTGATCGCCACCAGCCTGTCAGCGACGTCCGGGGACTGGTTGACGGCCACCAGCACTAGGTCCACCGGTCGGCCCGGCGGCACGAAGTCTCCGGTCTGCGCGGCTTGGATGCGAATGTCACGCAGCAGCACGTTGTTGATGTTGACCTTGTTGCCGTTTACGGCCGGCTCCTGGGCCGCGGTCTGCGCGATCTGGCCGGTACCGCAACCGCTGAGCGTAGCCGCGGCCAGCAAGGCGAGCACGCCGATGACGCCGGCACGGAGGCCGATCTTGAAGCGGTTCACTCGACGCCTCCTGCTGGGCTTCTGATCAGGCTCTGATCAGGGTGAGTAACGGGTATGACGACAGCGGCTCAACTACGCAGCGAGCCAACTATGCACAGTAGTAGGAACGTGCTGCCGACGGTAGACGAGGGGCTATCCAGCGGCTTTCTCTGGGGCTCGAGAGGGGCGTCAGAGGGGCGTCAGAGGGGCGTCAGAGGGGCACTGTGAGACGCGCATCACGCCTCCACTAAGCTGCTCTAGGAGGTCCAACCAAGGACGGTGACAGCACGTCTTGCCTCGTCTGTCAACCCCTAGTCCCCACGTGTTGTGCCCCTGACCTGCATCGTTGATGAGCACCTGCTTGGCCGCCGTGTTAGAATGAAGTAACGAAAGGGGCTCGAATCAGATGATCTTCAAGGTCGGTGACACCGTCGTCTACCCGCATCACGGTGCTGCGTTAGTCGAGGCGATTGAAACCCGGACCATTAAAGGGGAGCAAAAAGAGTATCTCGTTCTGAAAGTGGCGCAGGGCGACCTGACCGTTCGAGTACCCGCCGAAAACGCCGAGTACGTCGGTGTTCGCGATGTCGTCGGCCAGGAAGGTCTCGACAAAGTCTTTCAGGTCCTGCGTGCTCCGCACACTGAAGAGCCGACCAACTGGTCGCGGCGGTACAAGGCCAACCTCGAGAAACTCGCCTCCGGTGACGTCAACAAGGTCGCCGAGGTAGTGCGCGATCTGTGGCGGCGCGACCAGGAACGTGGCCTGTCCGCTGGCGAGAAGCGCATGCTGGCCAAGGCGCGCCAGATTCTGGTCGGTGAGTTGGCGCTTGCCGAAAGCACCGATGACGCCAAGGCGGAAACCATCCTCGACGAGGTTCTGGCGGCGGCTTCTTAAGGCCTAACCGCTTCTTGAGCGCCCTCTGAACACATCCGTAGTCGCCGTAGTCCCGGCTGCAGGGTCGGGTGAGCGGCTGGGCGCTGGCATTGCCAAAGCATTCCGTGAACTCGACGGACGCACGCTCTTGGAGCGGGCCGTAGCCGGCTTGCTGGACTCCGGAGTGGTCGATCACGTCGTGGTGGCGGTGCCCGCCGACCGCATTGAGCAGGCTGAGCAGCTACTCGCCGGCCGGGCCACAGTGGTGGCCGGTGGGGCCAATCGCATCGAATCGGTTGACCGGGCTCTGGCGGCCCTTCCCGGTACCGCGGATTTTGTGCTGGTGCACGACGCCGCACGAGCACTGACGCCACCGGCGTTGATCGCGCGCGTGGTGGACGCATTGCGGGCCGGTAATAGCGCCGTGGTGCCCGCGCTGCGGGTGTCTGACACCATCAAGGCCGTGGACGCGAACGGGGTGGTGCTGGGCACGCCGACGCGGGCCGGTCTGCGGGCGGTGCAGACCCCGCAGGGGTTCGCCACCGACCTGCTGTTGCGGGCCTATCAGCGCGCCAATTCGGAGTCCACCGACGACGCATCTCTCGTCGAGCAGCTCGGCGCCCAGGTGCAGGTGATCGAGGGCGATCCGCTCGCGTTCAAGATCACCACCCCGCTCGATCTGCAGTTGGCCGAAGCGGTCGTACGACGGTGAACGAACTGCCACGCGTCGGGCTGGGTGTCGACGTGCACCCGATCGAATCGGGGCGCCCGTGCTGGCTGGTGGGGCTGTTGTTCCCTGACGCCGACGGCTGCGCCGGACACTCCGACGGTGACGTAGGGGCGCACGCGTTGTGCGACGCGCTGCTCTCGGCCGCTGGCCTGGGCGATATCGGCGGCGTGTTCGGGGTCGACGACCCCAGGTGGAAGGGTGTCAGCGGCGCCGACATGCTGCGCCACGTCGTTAAGCTGCTGTCGCAACACGGCTACCAAATCGGTAACGCCGCTGTGCAGGTGATCGGCAACCGGCCGAAGATCGGGCCGCGTCGCGACGAGGCGCAGCGGGTGCTGTCGGACCTGCTGGGCGCATCGGTGTCGGTGTCGGCCACCACCACCGACGGTCTTGGACTGACGGGGCGCGGCGAGGGCTTGGCCGCGGTCGCGACCGCCCTGGTGGTGTCCGCCGGGTAAGTCGCGCCCGACAATTGGCCAGGTAAGCTGGCACGTCGTGACCGATCGGGCCCGCTTGCGGCTACACGACACGGCGTCTGGCGCCGTGCGGGATTTCGTGCCGCTACGCGACGGGCACGTCTCCATCTATCAGTGCGGCGCCACCCCGCAAGGGCTTCCGCACATCGGCCACGTCCGCAGCGGGGTGGCCTTCGACATCCTGCGCCGCTGGTTGACCGCCCGTGGCTACGACGTCGCGTTCATCCGCAACGTGACCGACATCGAGGACAAGATCCTGAACAAGGCGGCGGCGGCGGGCCGGCCGTGGTGGGAGTGGGCGGCCACCCATGAGCGCGCCTTCACCGCGGCCTACGACGCGCTGGACGTCCTGCCGCCGTCGGCGGAGCCGCGCGCGACCGGTCATATCACCCAGATGGTCGAATTAATGGACCGCCTGATCGAAACTGGCCACGCGTATGCGGCCGACGGTGACGTCTACTTCAACGTGCTCAGCTACCCGGAGTACGGCCAGCTGTCCGGTCATCGGATCGACGACGTCCATCAGGGCGAGGGCGTGGCCACCGGCAAGCGTGATCAGCGCGACTTCACCCTGTGGAAGGGCGAAAAGCCCGGCGAACCGTCGTGGCCGTCGCCGTGGGGGCGGGGACGTCCGGGCTGGCACATCGAATGCTCGGCGATGGCCCGCACCTATCTGGGTCCGGAGTTCGACATCCATTGCGGTGGAATGGATTTGATCTTCCCGCACCATGAGAACGAAATCGCGCAGAGCCGCGCCGCCGGGGACGGGTTCGCCCGCTACTGGCTGCACAACGGCTGGGTGACGATGGGCGGCGAAAAGATGAGCAAGTCGCTGGGCAACGTGGTGTCCATCCCGGCGATGCTGCAGCGCGTGCGGCCGGCCGAACTGCGTTACTACTTGGGCAGCGCGCATTACCGATCAATGCTGGAATTTTCCGAGACGGCCCTGCAGGACGCGGTCAAAGCCTATGTGGGAGTTGAGGAGTTTCTGCACCGGGTTCGCCTGCGGGTCGGCGGCGTCGTCCCCAGTGAGTGGACTTCGCGGTTCGCCGCAGCTCTCGATGACGATCTGGCAGTCCCAGCCGCGCTGGCCGAGGTGCACCACGCCCGCGCCGAGGGAAACCGAGCGCTCGATGTGGGCGACCACGACTGCGCCCTCAAACATGCCCGCGCCATCCGGGCCATGATGGGAATTTTGGGTTGCGACCCGCTCGACGAACGCTGGGAATCCCGCGACGAGACATCGGCGGCGCTGGCCGCCGTCGATGTGCTGGTGCAGGCCGAATTGGAAAGCCGGCAGAAGGCGCGTGAGGAGCGCAACTGGGCGCTGGCCGACCAGATCCGGGATCGGCTCAAGGACGCCGGCATCGAGGTCACCGACACCGCCGATGGGCCGCAGTGGATGCTGCAGGCCGACAATGTCAAGTAGGCACCAAGTAGATGGCAGGTAACTCGCGGCGCCGGGGGTCGGTGCGCAAATCCGGTACCAAGAAGGGGCCCGTGGTCGGCTCGGGCGGCCAACGTCGTCGCGCGCTGGAGGGGCGCGGCCCCACACCGCCCGCACACATGCGGCCCAACCATCCGGCCGCCAAACGCGCCGCGTCCCAGCCCCGTCGGTCCGGCCCCACAAAAAAACGTACCGACGAGACCGAAACCGTGCTGGGGCGCAACCCGGTGCTGGAATGTCTGCGCGCCGGTGTCCCGGCGACCGCGCTGTACATCGCGCTGGGCACCGAAGCCGACGAGCGCGTCACCGAATCCATTTCTCGGGCAGGCGATTTGGGCCTCGCGATACTCGAGGTGCCGCGCACCGACCTGGACCGGCTGACCGCCAACCACCTGCATCAGGGCATCGCGTTGCAGGTGCCGCCATACAACTACGCCCATCCCGACGATCTGGTCGCGGCCGCCACCGCTTCGCCGCCGGCGCTATTGGTCGCGCTGGACAATATCTCCGATCCGCGCAACCTGGGTGCGATCGTTCGTTCGGTGGCCGCGTTCGGCGGCCACGGTGTAATGATCCCGCAGCGGCGTTCGGCCTCGGTTACCGCGGTGGCGTGGCGCACCAGTGCGGGGGCTGCGGCCCGGCTCCCGGTGGCGCGGGCCACCAATCTGACCAGGGCCCTGCAGGATTGGGCTAACAAGGGGTTGCGGGTGATCGGGTTGGACGCTGGCGGCGACACCGCGATCGATGACGTGGACGGCACCGACCCGCTGGTGCTCGTCGTCGGGTCGGAAGGCAAAGGCCTGTCCCGGTTGGTGCGGCAGAACTGCGACGAGGTGGTGTCGATCCCGATGGCCGGCAACGCCGAATCGCTGAACGCCTCGGTGGCAGCCGGGGTGGTGCTGGCCGAAATCGCCCGTCAGCGCAGGACTTAACAGCGTTGCGTGTCCACGGCACCGCGTCGGCCCAGTCAATAAGGCCTTCGGCTCAAAGCTTGGCGAAGGACGGCAGGTAGTAATTGAGCCAGCCCCAGGCTCCGATGACACGCTGCATAGCGCAGCACAACGCTTGTCCCACGCGCGGACATGTTCGCAAGTGGAGGTCCGCCGAGCGTCGTTGGCAGCGTATTCGTCGTTATGTCATGCTCGGCGACCATTGCAAGCCCTACCTCGGCCGCAAACCGGCGATGGCGCGCAACGGTGTATCGCGTGTCGGCGTAGCCGTAGGGGCTGAAGCTGTTGAAAACGCGCCGGCAATACCGGCGAGAGCGGTCAATTCCCGGGTCAGCTGCTCGGCCGCGCGCGCGAAGTCGTCGTCATCGTCGCCGAGCGCTTTTGCGGGATCGGGCCAACAGCCCGGGTGCACATGGCGGCCGAACCGCTTTTCAATCGACGAATTGCTGTTGGCCAATTCGGCGAACAAACCATCGAAATAAGGCAGGCGAAACTGGGCCATGGACAAGCCTCGCGGCTGTTCTGTCGCTTTGGGAGGTCGAAGGGGCGAACATGTGCGGTCAGCTCCACCACGCGTTGTCCGACTGCGCGAGCCGCTCGCTCGCGTGGCGTTGCCGGAAAGTCGTCCGCTCCGTGGTCGCGACCAGGTGCTCCTCGCCGACCCGCCAAACAGGCCGAGAGCTTAAGCGAGTCGGATAAACCTAGGGCAGGCATATGAGTTCACAAAAACGTGAATTGATCAGCACGCCTGATACCGGTGCGCGGGGATATAGTCGCCGAGTGATCGGCGGCGACGTGCTGACCGGGCGTGATAATGAATTTGCATTTATTCAACGCGCCCTGAGTGGGGCTGGACGACATTCCGGTGTGGTGATCGCTGGAGCTGCGGGCGTGGGCAAGACCTGGTTGGCCCGCGAAGTGCTGCGGCGCGCCGAGGCGTCAGGCGAACGCACAAAGTGGATCGTCGGCACCGAATCAGCGCGCGCGCTGCCCTTGGGAGCGTTCATCGGCGAGCTGGGCGAGGCGATGTCGGATCCGGTGGCGAACGTGCGGCGGGTGATCAATTCGTTCGTCGCCCAACAGCGTCGGGGTCGCGTGGTGGTCGGGATCGATGACTCGCACCTACTGGACGGATTGTCTGCCCTGGTCGTACATCAGCTGGCGCAGTCGGGTGGTGCTCGGCTCGTGGTCACCATGCGAACCGGTAGCGACGAACCCGACGCGGTGACGTTGTTGTACAAGGACGGCCTGCTGGCCCGCCTTGACCTCGAACCACTGTGCGCCGCGGCGACACGCGAGGTGATCGAGAGCACGCTGGGCGGTCCGGTGGATGCGCAAAGCGCAGCTCGGTTCGGGCAATTGACCGGCGGAAACGCCCTGTTCCTGCAGCAGCTGTTGGCCGATCAGATTGCGGGCGGGCGGATGCACAAATTGTCCGGGGTGTGGATGTGGGACGGCGACGTCGCGGTCTCCCCGAGCTTGTCCGACACGGTGGGGCGCCAGATGGGTCGCCTGAGCACACGGCTGGCAACGGTTGTCGACACCCTGTCGCAATGTGAGCCGCTGGCCGTTGACGTGCTGTGCGATTTGGTGCGCCGCGCCGACCTGGCCGCCGCCGAGAGAGTAGGCCTGGTGAGTGTCGAGCGCACCGGCGGCGTCCTGATGGCACGCCTGGCGCACCCGCTGTTCGGTGAACTGCGCCGCGCCGACGCCGGTGAGATCTATCTGTCCGCAATCCGGGGCAGGCTGGCCACACGGCTGGCGAAAACCGGTGACACCGACATGCAGGCCACCGTGCGTCGGGCACTGCTGAGCCTCGAGTCGGACCTCGACCCCGAGCCCGAGCTGTATCTGGAATCGGCGCGGCATGCCATGACGCTGCTGGACCTGGACCTCGCCGACCGGTTCGCCACCGCCGCCGCGCAGGCCGGGGCACCCGGGGCGGCCGGGGTGCGGGCGATGAACCTGGTGCTGCTCGGGCGCGGCGCGCAGGCCGAGGCGGCGCTGCGGGAGATGGCGGATGTCCGCGACGGTGACGTGGCCGACGGCCATCATTGGGCGACCGTGCGGGCCGCCAACCTGATCTGGAATCTCAGCCAGTCCCAAGACGCGGCGGTGATCTTGGCAGGCCTTGTCGCGGTCCCCGAGACCCCGGCGCAAGAGGCGGAGCGGTTGGCGGTGCAGGCCTTCCTGGACGCGGTCTCGGCGCGCTGCGAACCTGCGGCCGAAAAGGCCCGGACTGCATTGGATTCCCCCACTCTGCCGGGCTTTCACGCGATGACGGCCTCGCTGGCACTGATCATGGCCATGGGGGCGCTGGGTCAGGTCGATGAGCTCGCGGCCGTGGCCGAGCAGGCGCTGCGGCGCGCGACGACGTCATTTCAGGCGTCCCACATGCGGTTCTGGTTCGGCGCCGTGTACGGTCGCGCCTGCCGGTTGACCGGGCGAATCGACGAATTCGTCTTAACCGCGAAGCAACTGGCAGACACGTCGCGGGACATTCCGGGTCTGGCCTATGCGAACCTGGCCGGGCTGTTGGGCAACGCCGAACTGGTTCGCGGCGCGGTCACTGAGGCCGTCCGGCTCTTGCATGAAGCGGCTGCCGGGGTCCAAAAGCACTCCGTCACAACGGGTTTGCGACCGGCCAGCTATTTCGCTTTGGCCGAGGCGCATGCCAAGCTCGGACAGGCAGCCGAAGCCGAGTTTGCGGCCGCCGCGGCGCGATCGGTCGTGCCACCCGGATTTCTGTTCATGCACACCGGGTTGTCGCTGGCCGGCGGCTGGGCGATGGCGGCCGGCGGCCGGTTGGGCGAAGCCGTCGCGACCGCGCAGCAGGCGGCACTCCTTGCCCGCGACCGCGGCCAACCCACCCACGAGTTGGCGTGCATACAGGCCGCGGCCCAGTGGGGCGACGGCTCGCAGGCAGCGCGGGCACAGGAATTGGCGGAGGCGTTGTCGCTGCCGCTTGCTGATGCCGTCGCGCAGCATGCGCAGGCGTTGTCGGCCTGGGACGGTGAGCGCCTGCTCGAAGCTTCGGCGCACTACCGGGACATCGGTGATCGAGTCGCTGCCGCCGACGCGGCGGCACAGGCCTCCGTTGCGTTCGACGAGAACCAGCAGCATCGACGGGGGCTGTATGCCGCGGCGCTGGCCCGCGAATTGGCCGACGAATGCGGTGGATTGAGCACGCCGGCGGCGCGGACTCCGGCGGGGGTGAAGTTGTCGGGTCGCCAGCGCGACGTGATCGAACTCGTTGTGGCTGGTCTGTCCAACCGCCAGATCGCGGATCAGCTGGTGATGTCGGTGCGCACCGTGGAGGGCCACGTGTACCGGGCCTGCCAGCGCGTGGGAGCCCAGTCGCGCGAGGAGCTGACGTTGATCATCCGATCTGGACCTGGTAACGGACCAAGCTGATTTGAGTAGCCAACTACTCGTGCGGACGAGAAAAGTCGGTAATACATTGACTGCGACAACGAGTTGGCATCGTCGAGAAAGCGGTGAACATGGGAGTCGACGCGTTGACTTTGGCGCCCAAGAATCCGCTTCCGTATTGGCAGCGACTCAAGGCGATGCGGTCGTTCGTCGATGGATTCCAGACGCTGGTGCAAGCCGGAGGCCCGGTCACCCGGATCGTGCTTGGACCGAAGTGGCTATTCCCGAACATGGTTCTGATTGCCAGTCCCCAGGGTGCTCGTGATCTGTTGGGCGCCAGCGTTGCGGTCGCCGACAGGGGCCTTGACCGGGCGATGGTCGAGAATCGCACGCTGTTCGGCGGCAACCTGGTCAATCTCCCGCACGAGCGGTGGCTACCGCGGCGGCGTGCGGTGCAGCCGATGTTTACCAAGCATCACGTGCCCCGCTATGCGGGACATATGTCCGCGGCCGCACAAGCGGTCGCAGACGGCTGGCGTGACGGCGCTGTCGTGGACCTGGACACCGAATGCCGCACGCTGACGCTGCGGGCACTTGGGCACGCGTTGCTCGGGGCGGACCTCGCCGCGCGCGCCAATGAGGTGCATGGGGCACTGCGTGCTCCCTCGGTATGGGTTTCCGGCCGCTCGACGCGACCAATAAATCTGCCGCGGTGGGTGCCGACTCGAGGCCAGCGCGCCGCTCGTCGGGGTAAGGACACGCTGCACCGGCTGGCAGCCGAGATCCTGCACGCTGCGCGCGCCGACCCCGAGTGTGAAGCCCCGTTAGTGCGCTCCCTGATCGAGGCGGTCGATCCGAAGACCGGTGGGATCCTGACCGACGACGATATTTGCGCCGAACTGGTGATGTTCATGCTCGCCGGACACGACACCATTGCAACCACGCTGACCTACGCGTTGTGGTCGCTGGGCCGCTGCCGCGAGACTCAGGAGCGGGTGCGCGCGGAAGCCGACGCGCTCGGCGACCGGGCGCTGACCCCGAATGACGTGGCCGAACTCAGCTTTACCGTGCGGGTGGTGGGCGAGGCGCTACGGCTGTGTCCGGCGGTGCCGGCAACGGTACGCTTGACCTCCCGCGACATGGTGGTCGGTGGCTACCGCGTCGAGGCGGGAACCATGGCCGTCGTCAGTATGTATGCGCTGCACCGCGACCCGGCCCTGTGGACCGAGCCGCTGCGTTTCGACCCGGACCGATACCTCCCGGAACGTTCGAAGGGTCGCAGCCGTTGGCAGTACCTTCCGTTCGGCGGCGGACCACGTTCGTGCCTCGGCGACCATTTCGCAATTCTGGAGGCCACGCTCGCGCTGGCCACCGTCATCCGCGCAGTCGAGATCCAATCGCTCGACCCGAACTTCCCGCTGGATACGCCCTTCACGGTGGCGGCCGCGGGACCGATCCACGCCCGTACTCTTGCCAGACATCGACTAGACATCGACTAGCCGCTGACTAGCCGCTGACTAGCCGCTGACTAGCCGCCGAATCCGGCAATTGAGGTAGTCGACTACGCATGCGCGCGCATCGTATTCGGCCCTACGGTGCGTTCAACATTGGCGTTGATAACTGATAAGGAGTCGGCATGGCCGAAACGTTGGATAACCCCGACGAAGTCCGCGCACTACGGCTGGCGCCGAAGAATCCGCTTCCTTATCGCCGGCAACGCAAGGCGGGGCGGTCGTTCATCGAAGGCCACCAGGAGTTGCTCGACGCCGGCGGGCCGGTCACCCGGTTGGTGCTCGCGCCAAAGTGGGTGTTGCCGAACGTGTTGCTGATCGCTAGCCCGCAGGGCGCCCGTGATCTATTGGGCCGCACCGATGAGATCGCCGACCGCGGGCGGGCAAACCCGATGGTTGAGATGCGCGCGCTGATGGGCGGCAACCTGCTTGACCTTCCGCACGAACGGTGGCTGCCGCGGCGACGGGCGCTACAGCCGATGTTCACCAAGCAGCATGTGCCGCGCTACGCCGGACACATGGCAGCGGCCGCGCAAGGGGTTGTAAACGGTTGGCGAGACGGATCTTTCGTGGATCTGGACATGGAATGCCGCAGGCTGACGCTGCGCGCACTCGGGCGCTCGGTGCTCGGGGTCGATCTCGACGAGCGCGCCGACGAGATTGGCCGGGCTCTTCGCACTGCGTTGACATGGGTCGCCGATCGCGGAACTCGGCCGATGAACCCGCCGAGATGGTTGCCCACCAAGGGACAGCGTGCCGCTCGCCGGGCCAATACGACGTTGCAGCGCCTGGCCGCCGAGATCTTGCATACGGTGCGCGCCGATCCCGACCGGGAAGCCCCGCTGGTGCGGGCACTCATCGAGGCCATCGACCCGGAGACCGGCAAGACGCTGACCGACGAGGAGATCTGCCACGAGCTGGTGCTGTTCATGCTCGCCGGACATGACACCACTTCGACCACGCTCACCTACGCGTTGTGGTCGTTGGGGCACGACCGCGGCATTCAGGACCGGGTGCGAGCGGAGGCCTCGGCGCTGGGCAACCGGACGCTGACACCGGACGACGTTGCCGAACTCGGCTACACGGTGCGGGTGCTGCACGAGGCGTTACGGCTGTGCCCGCCCGGGGCGGGGACGATGCGCTCACCTACTCGCGACATCGTGGTGGACGGCTACCGCGTCGAGGCCAACACCATTGCTCTGGTGAGCTTTTACGCGATGCACCGCGATCCGTCCCTGTGGGCGGAGCCGCTGCGTTTCGACCCGGACCGGTTCCTCCCGGAACGATCGAAGGGCCGCAGCCGTTGGCAGTACCTGCCATTCGGCGGCGGACCACGCTCATGCATCGGCGATCACTTCGCGATGCTGGAGGCCACGCTCGCGCTCGCCACGATCATTCGTGCGGTCGAGATCGAATCGCTCGACGTCGAATTCCCGCTGGACACGCCGTTCACTGTCGTCGCCGCTAGACCCATCCCCGCACGTGTACTGGACGTCGGGGTATCCAAGGTGGCGTTGCGGGGCGCAGGTCGGTTGGCGCTCGCGGCGTTAGCGTAATCAAGGCTTAATCAGACACCCAGCAACCGCGCACCGGCCCACAGCGCGAGCACGGCCACCACCAGTGCGGTAGGTACCGTGCACAGACCAAGACGGGTGTACTCGCCGACGCCGGCCTCGACGTCGTGCCGGCGCAGAACGCCACGCCAGAGCAGGTTCGACAGTGAGCCGACATAGGTCAGATTCGGCCCGATATTGACCCCGATCAACACCGCCAGGATCGCCACCGGTCCACTGGGCGCGACCAACGGCACCAACACCAGCGTCGCGGGCAGATTGTTGACGACGTTGGCCAGCAGGGCGGCCACCGCCGCGATCGTCAACAAGGCTGGCAGCGTGGCGCCCGACGGCAGCACCGCCGACAACGCGCGGCCCATGCCGTTGAGCGTGATCGCCTGCACGATGACACCCAGCGCCAGCACGAAGAGACAGAACGACACATTCACCGAGCGCGCGATCTCTCTCAAAGAGGTGTGCCTGCGGCGCAGGCTACGCATCGCGAGCACCATGGCTCCCGCGAGCGCCACCCAGGCTGGTGCCACGCCCACCGATTGCGAGAAGGCGAAGCCGATGAGCGTCAGCGCCACCACCAGCAAAACGAAAACGGGCGGGCGGGGCGCCGGCCCAACCTCCTCGGGGTCCGGCGACTGGCGCAGATCCCGAGCGAAAAACACCCGGAAGACCGCGTACAGCGCGGCCACCGCGGCCAGCCAGGGCAACGCCATCAGCAGCGTGAACTTCGCGAACGAGAGTTTCGCGGCGTGGAAGGCCAGCAGGTTGGTCAGATTCGACACCGGAAGCAGCAGCGAGGCGGCGTTGGCCAGATGCGCGGTGGCATAGGCGTACGGCCGCACCGGGGTTCGCAGTCGGCGGACGCTGACCAGCACCACCGGCGTCAGCAACACCACCGTGGCGTCCAGGCTGAGCACGGCGGTGATGACGGCGGCGATGGCGAACACCTGCCGCAGCAGGCCGCCGCCGCGGGGACTCGTGCGCGCCATCGCGGCGCCGGCGTACTCGAACAGGCCCTCGTCGTCGCACAGCTTGGCCAGCACCAGCACCGCGCCCAGGAAGGCGACCACTGGCGCCAGCCCGGCAATTTGCGCCGCCGCCTGGCGGACCGAAATCGCGCCGATCGCGATCAGGATCGCCGCGGCCGGCACCGCCACCAGTGCCTCCGACCAACCCTGTGGGCGCGCGACCGCCAACCCGAGAACTACCGCAAGTAGCAACAGCGCGATGGCGAGGAACAAGGATTCAGGCCCAGGGGTCTTCGCGTTGCCACACCGTCGGCATGTCGAGCGCCACACCGTCCTGCGCCGCCAGCTCGTCCAGAATCCGCATCGACACGTCCAGATCGTCGCCCGCATAGGGTAAGGCCCGCACCGGTTTTGACAATGGCCGGAAGAAGTCGTCCCAGTGGATTGGGATAACTCGGCGCGCGCCGACGGCGCGGACGGTCTGGATCCAGTACTCGACCAGGTATGAGCGCGGGTGCAGTCCCAGTTGGCCGACGGATAGGTACGCGATATCGGCGGCCTGACCCGCCAGCGAACCGGCCACGAATCCGGCGCTGCCCTGGATCAGCAGCCGCCGGTCCGATGGCCGATGGTGCACCAGTATCGACCACGCCTCACCGCAGCGGTAGGCCGACATCTTCACCGGCGGTCTGACCGGGGCATCGATCACGCCGGCGAACCGGTCCGGTGGGCAGTGGTGTGACTCGATCAACGTAACGTCGTAGGCGCCCAACCGAATTGGTTCGCCGGGAACCGCGACGACCACCCGGTCCTCCGCCAGCCCGTGGCCGCGCCCGACGTTGGCCGCCGACTCGCCCCCGACCAGCCGCGCGCCGGTGCGGTCGGCGACCAGCGCGGAGTCCATGACGTGGTCGAAGTGGGTGTGTACCGGGATGACCGCCTCCAGCCGCGACACCTTGGCCCGGGCCAGGCAGCCATCGACCCGCGCCGCCGACGGCGCTACCTTGCCGGCCGCCAGCCGTGCCAGGCCTGGGCGGGAGAAGAAGCCGTCGGTCATCAGCGCGGACGACCCGTCGTCGAGCAGCAACGTCGCCACCCCCAACCACGTCAACGTGAGCGGCGAATCGGGTTGGGCGGCAGGCACAGTGAACCGGTCGGAGTATCGTGCGATATCGGGCCTGCCGAGCTTGAGTCGCATCAGCAAAACGCCTCGATGTCGACGCCGTGGGCCTTCAACCGGTCGCGCACAGCGGCAGCGATCTGCACCGCACCCGGTGAATCGCCGTGCACGCAAACAGATTCCACGGTGACAGCCACCTGCGAGCCGTCGGTGGCCGTGACCTCGCCGGCGCCCACCATGGTCACCACCCGCTCGGCGATCTGAGCCGGATCGACCAACACCGCGCCCGGCTCGCGGCGGGACACCAGCTGGCCGTCGGGCCGGTATGCACGATCGGCGAACGCTTCGGCCACCGTGCGCAAGCCGAGGCGAGCCGCCGCACCGAAAAACGCCGAACCCGCCATGCCCAGCACCGGCAGGGTGGCGTCGGCCAGGTGTACCGCTTCGGCGACGGCGACGGCCTGCTCGCTGTGGGTCACAATCGTGTTGTAAAGCGCGCCATGGGGTTTGACGTAGCACACCGCCGAGCCGGCCGCCCGCGCGATCGCCTGCAACGCGCCGATCTGATACACCACGTCGGCGAGCAGATCCTCGGCCGCGACGTCGATGAAACGTCTGCCGAATCCCGCCAGGTCGCGATAGCTGACCTGCGCTCCGATGCGCACGCCGCGCTCGACGGCCGACCGGCATACCCGCAACAGGGCGGCGGGGTCGCCCGCGTGGAAACCGCACGCCACGTTGGCGCTGGTGACGATGCCGAGCATGGCGTCGTCGTCGCCGAGTTGCCACACGCCGAAGCCCTCACCCAAGTCGGCGTTGAGATCTATACGGGGCATCTCAACAGCTTAGGACGGGACCTTGGCCACGATTTGGTCGAGCAGGCCGCTGGGCGCCGCGCCCACCGCGCCCGCCGCGGCGGTATCGCCGCTCAGCAGGCGGACCCGCGCCTCGGCCACCACGTTGTTTGCGACGGCCATGGCGTGCGAGCTGCCCCATCGGGGACCTTTTCCTGGCGCATCGGCAGTTCGATGCGTGAGTTACCGCCGCGCAGGGCGCCGGTGTCGAAGTAACTGTGGTTGCCGTTCGACGAATGAAAGCCGTAACACCGGTTCGCGCAGCTCCGCCACTCTTGGCGTGCGTTCTGCCGTAAACCCTGGGCGTCGGTGGCCGCGGGGAACGCGACGACAAGCTGCGTGACGTCCGCAACGGCGTTAGGCGTGCTGAACTGGGCTGCCCACCAGTGCCACGATCTGATTTTGACTCAGCAGCAGGGCCGTCCAACGCCGCAACCGGCACGGCGCGGTGCGCGGCTTGGGCGACCGGCCGTCTCACCGAGATCGCCCCGTCCACCGTGCGCACGCACCCCGCAACAGCCAGGGCGGCGACGCAGATCCCCCAGGACGGTCCGCGATCTGCTCATGCGGGGAACTTGGCGGCGATCGCGTCGACGATGGTCCTTGCCACCGTGACGCCCTGGTTGGCCATGCCGGTGCTGCAGGCCGAAATATCGATCACCACATTGGATTTGGCGCTGATCCCGTGCGCGCAGTCATATCCCTCGCCCCCTTCCTGGTCGACGACGGCAACGGTGATCCCGTCTGCGGTGACCGGCGCGCGGATCGTCCAGGTGATGGGACTATCGTTCTTGCCTTTGTAGATGACGTGTTTGGCCACGCAGCGGCGCCACGAATTTTGCGACGCCACAAGGAATTTGCGGGCATCGGCGCCGCTGCCAAACGCGACGACGCCCTGGTCGACGTAGTGCTTGCTGCCCGCATCGCTGAATTGCACGCCCCTGGTCGCCAGGTAGCCGCTGTCCTTGTAGGCGGCCGCGACCGTGTTGAAAACCGCTCCCGCGCAGGCGGCGTCGGAATAGCTACCGTCGTCGCCGGGCATCTTGTCGTAGGTTCGCAGCTCCGTCATGGTGTTGGTGCCCATGAACCGGTTGACCGCCGTCGCATCGAGCAGCACATCGGCCAGTTGGGCCGCGGTGAGGTCGGGTCCCCAGCTCAGCGGGGCGCGGTCGCGGCCGGCCGCGGGGACTCCGGCGACCTTGGAGACACAGCCTGTGACGCAGCCCGAGGCGCCGATGACTGTCGCGACCCCCAACGCGGCCAGCACGGCGGTCCGCCATCGAATTGCCCGTCGCATCAGATGATTCGTGCCTACTGCTTGGCCACCTTGGCGGCGATCTGTTGTGCGACGCTGCCCGCCACCGCATCCGCCAGAGTATAGCTGCAGGTCACGATGTCAATGGCAACATTGTTGCGCACGGTCAGAGCGCGCTGGCAGGTCCAGCCATCGCCGCCCTCCTGGACCTGGGAGGTCGTGAGCATGCCGTTGTCGTTGGTAGTCCCAGACACCGTCCAGACGGTCTCCGGTTTGCCGGGGTTGATATCAGAGAAGCGGCGGTTGGAGCAGGCGGCCCAGGTCTGTGTCGACGAGTCGTAAAACGCCGATGCATCGTGCGCGGACGGGAAGGCGACGACGGCCTGGATGGCGTAGTGCTTGCGCCTCTTGGAGTCGTCGACGCTGTCGTCGAGCCGCTGCCCACGGATGGCTGTCCAGCCGCTATTCGCGTAGACCTTATCCTGACCGGGGCCGTCGGTCGCCAGGCAACTCGTGTCGCTGATGGTTGTGCTCCAGTCCCACATGACCTTGCCGCTGAACCACACCTTCATCGAGCTGGTGCTCAGCGCCGAATTAATCTCGCTCGCGTCCAGCAGCAGCCCGTCCAGCGCCGAAACGGCGACGGGCGCCTGGGTTCCCGGTCCCGCCCCGCCGGCGGCGGTGGCCCTCAAGGCCGTGCCATCGACGGTGATGGAGCAGCCCGCGGCGAAGGTGCACCCGGCGGCCAGCACGAGCCCCGCAATCTGCTGGCGCACACTGCCTCCCCTTGCTAGCCCGTCGCTGGCCCACCTGGTTACTTTGTGCGACAAGCTTAAACGGAGGCCCCCATGCTCGACCGCTTTCGCGAGATGAGCCAACAAGACAGATAGATCACAAAGGAAATCGTCGCGACGAACACCGAGACCGGCACTCCGGGCGCCAGCGACAGCACGATGCCCCCGATGGCGGCGACCTCAGCGAAGGCCACCGAGGTCACGATCGCCGCGGCCGGTGAGGCGACCACCCGCCCGGCCGCGGCCGCGGGGGTGATCAGCAACGACATCACCAACAGCGCCCCGACGACCTGCACGGCCTGGGCGGCCACTACACCGACCAGCGCGGCGAACACGATGCCTAGCGCGCGCACCGGCACGCCGCGCGCGGCCGCGACGTCCGGATCCACGGTGGCGAACAGCAGCGGCCGGTAGCACGTCGCCAGCACGGCGATGACCAGCAAGCAGACCAGCGCCAGCATGGCCAGACCGGAGTAGCCCACCCCGACGATCTGGCCGGTCAGCAACGCGAAACTGGTCGCGGTGCGCCCCGGGTAGAGGTTGATGAACAGCACCGCCAGCCCCAACCCGAACGCCAGCACCACCCCGATCACCGAATCGCGCTCGCGGGCCCGCCGGCCGAGAATGCCGAACAGCGCCGCGGCCAGGGCACTGCCGATCAGCGCGCCCACGCCCACCTGGAACCCGACCAGCAGCGCGAAAGCCGCTCCCGTCAGCGACAATTCGCTGGACCCGTGGACGGCGAACGACATCTGGCGCATCACGATGAACGGCCCGATCAACCCGGCCACCAACCCCAGCAGGGCCGCCGCCAGCAGCGCCTGCTGGACGAAGTCATGGGTCAGCAGATTCGCGGTGACGTCGAACGAAAACAGATGGTGCAGTGTGTTTTCCAGCCGCTCGTTCATGCGGGGTGGGCCCCGATATCACCGGCATCGCCGATTACCACGTAGCGATCCCTGACTTTCACCACCTGGATGTCCGCGTGGTACAGCGCTGACAGCGTCTCAGAGGTCATCACCTGCTCTACGGTGCCGATCCGGAATCGGCCGTCGACCAGGTACAGCACCCGGTCCACGTACTGCAGGATCGGGTTGACCTCGTGGGTGACCAGGATGACCGTGGTGTTGGCAACACGTCGGCGACGGTCGATCAACGCCGCCGCCAGCTTGGCGTTGGCTGGGTCCAGCGTCAGCAGCGGCTCGTCGCAGAGCAGCAGCATCGGGTCGCTGGCCAGCGCCTGCGCGATGCGCATCCGCTGCAGTTCGCCGCCCGACATCACCCCCACCGGGACATCGGCCAGCTGTTCGCCGTTGACCTGTCGCAGCGCCTCGGCGACCGCCTCGCGCCGACGCGCGCGATCGGCGGACCGCAGGGGCAAGGCGCCCCAGCGCGCTCCGTCGATGCCCAGCCGAACCAGGTCGCGGCCGCGCAGCATCACGTCGCGGTCCAGCGGGCGATGTTGCGGCACATAGCCGATTCGGTTGCTGCCGGAGGTGACCCGTTTCCCGTCCACCAGCGCGACGCCGCCATTCAGCGGCAGTTGGCCGAGCAGCACCTTGAGCAGTGACGTCTTTCCGCTGCCGTTGGGACCCAGCACCGCGATGAACTCGCCCCGCGCGACGGACACGTCGAGGTGGTCCCACAGCACGCGATCACCGAATGCCAGCCGCGCGCCGCTGAGCGACACCGCGTGAGTGTGGCCGGCGGTGTCCGCTGCTGGTCTCGAGGGCGCCTTCAGGTTCATAGGCCCGATGGTTGTTTCGACCGCAGCGCGGCGGCTAGCTGGTTGACCGTGTTGCGCTGCCAGGTCAGGTAGTCGGTGCCGTCGGGCAGCGTCTCGGTCACCTCCGTCACCGGCACGCCCGCTCGCCGGGCGGCGTCCTGCAGGCCGGTTATCGCAGCCGTGGACGTCTGCGGGTTGACCAGCAGCGCCAATACCTGCCGGTGCTTGATCAGGTCGAGGACGGTCGCCATGTCGGCGGGCGCGGGATCGGTCTCGTTCTCGTTGGCTGCGGTGAATGCTTCCGGGGTGCGATCGACCAGACCGGACGCTTCCAGCAGGTAGTCCGCGACAGGCTCGGTGGCGACGACGCCGGCGCCGGGATAGGCGCCGGCGATGGCGTGTTCGGAGCTGCTGATCGCGTCGGCGCCGCGGCAGAATTGGGCCGCGTTGGCCCGATAGTCCGCGGCGTTGCCCGGGTCGATGGCCGCCAGCTTGTCGGCGAGCGTGGTGGCGACCGACTTGGCGACGTCCAAGTCGTAGAAGACGTGCTCGTTGGGTGCAACGTTGGGTGGGGCAAATGAATATGCGTCAACCGATTTGACGGCCCGGTGTCCGGCCAGCACGTCGTCCACCCAGGGGTCATAGCCGCCGCCGTTGTAGACCACCAGGGCCGCGTCGATGAGCGCGGCCGCGTCGGATGGGCTGGGCTGATAGGAGTGCGGATCGGTTTCGGCGCCGGTCAGGATGGACTTAACGGTGATGTGGTTGCCAGCGACGGCGCGCGCCACGCTACCCCACACGTCGGTGGACGCCACCACCATCGGCGAGTGTGGGTTTCCCGGGAAACCGGCGTCGCAGCCGGCCAGTGCGGTGGACCCCACCAGGAAAATGAGTGCGAGCGACCCTCGGGCTGCCGTTATCAGAGCCGCTCGCACGGTCGGTTTCCTTTCTCGGATTAGCCGTCGACCTAGCCGACCGCCGCCCTAATATTAATGACAATCGTTTCCATTAGGAAGTGGCCCGTTAAAACCCGCGTATCCGCTGGTGGCGAACCGCTTGATCCGCTGTAGCCTCGGCGAACGTGAGTCCCACAACACGCCGGCGTGCGACTCTGGCGTCGTTGGCGGCCGAGCTCAAGGTTTCGCGCACGACTATCTCGAATGCCTTCAACCGGCCGGATCAGCTGTCTCCCGAGCTACGCGAGCGGGTGCTCGCCACGGCCAAACAACTGGGCTACGTCCCCGATCCGTTGGCTCGATCGCTGCGCACCCGCAAAGCCGGCGCGGTCGGTTTAGTGATGACCGAGGCGCTGACCTTCTCCTTCAGCGACCCGGCGGCGCGGGACTTCGTCGCGGGTGTGGCGCAGTCGTGCGAGGAACTGGGACAGGGGCTTTTGCTGGTGGCTGTCGGACCCAGCCGCAGCCTCGAGGAAGGAACGGCCGCGGTGCTCGGCGCCGGGGTGGACGGCTTCGTCTTGTACTCGGTCGGCGACGACGATCCCTACCTACAGGCGGTGCTGCAGCGGCGGTTGCCCGTCGTGGTGGTCGATCAGCCCAAAAACCTGTCCGGGGTGTCCCGGGTGGGCATCGACGACCGGGCCGCGATGCGCGAGCTCGCCGACTACGTGCTCGGGTTGGGGCACCGTGAAATCGGCCTGCTGACCATGCGGCTGAGCCGCGACCGCCGCCAGGACCTGGTCGACGCCGTGCGGCTGCAGTTACCGACCTTCGATGTGCAGCGCGAACGCATTCTCGGCGTGTGGGACGCGATGGAGGCCGCCGGCGTCGATCCGGATTCGCTGACGGTAGTGGAAAGCTATGACCACCTGCCGACGTCGGGTGGCGATGCCGCCAAGGTGGCGTTGGAGGCCAATCCGCGGATCACCGCGCTGATGTGCACCGCCGACATCCTGGCCCTCTCGGCTATGGATTACCTTCGGGCGCATGGCATTTACGTGCCGGGGCAGATGAGCATCACTGGGTTCGACGGCGTGCCCGACGCGATCAGCCGGGGGTTGACGACGGTGGTGCAGCCGAGCCTGCAGAAAGGTCGTCGGGCTGGTGAACTGTTGCTCAATCCGCCACGGACAGGCACGCCGGGCCTGCCGGTGGTCGAGCTGCTGGACACCGAGCTGATTCGGGGGCGCACATCGGGGCCGCCCGCTTGAGACGATGGCGGCGACCCGCTTCGCCCGGCTCCGCCGCGCTCGCGATCGCCGCTTGAGACGATGGCGGCGACCCGCTTCGCCCGGCTCCGCCGCGCTCGCGATCGCCGCTTGAGACGACGGCGGCGACCCGCTTCGCCCGGCTCCGCCGCGCTCGCGATCGCCGCTTGAGACGATGGCGCTAGCTGCGTTCCGTGTCGCCGATCAACAACCGCACCGCCAGGTCCAGCCGCTTGCTGACGTCGGTAGCCGAGGCGCGCCGGGTGAGCCAGGCGAGCAGGTTCGACAGCCACACGTCCGAGATCACCCGGGCGATGTGGTACTGGTCCTCGGTCGGTTCGCCGTCGGCCATCGCGCGCGCGAACATGGAGTCGATCAGCTTCTCGACCTGGTCCACCTCGCTGGCCGCCGAGGCATCGGCGAACACGTAGGCGCGCGTCATCGCCTCGGTGAGCAACGGATTGCGCTGCATCGCCCGGTTGAGCTTGCCGACCATGAAGTTCAGCCGCTGGAAGGGCGTGCCGCCGGCAACCGCGGAGCGGTCGGTTTTGGCGTCGATGCGGCTGAACTCGCGGCCCAGCGCCGACACCAGCAGATGCACCTTCGAGGGGAAATAGCGGTAGAGCGTGCCGACCGCCACGTCGGCCCGGTCGGCCACGGCACGCATCTGAACCGCCTCGTAGCCGCCCTTTGACGCGATGGCCATGGTGGCATCGAGGATGCGCTTGCGACGCTCCCGCTGTGCCTCCGAGCCGAGCTCGGACTCGGCCAGTACCGCCACGTTCATGACCTCGCGCGGTTGCGAGTCAGAAACGCGTCCCGGGTTGGTGTTGGCTGGCATTCGACGGATTCCCCCTCTTTCGGGCGGTTCGTTCGCAAACGGTAACCAAGCCGAGTGTGGATTTCGCACCTCCGTCCCGCCGGTACAGCGGACCTGTCCTGCTGTGATGACGTTCGACTTGACGCTCGATCGCTGGCACTATTAGAACACGTTCTAGTGCGCGCGGGCGCGCTCTGATGACGTGGAACGCAAGGACGCGGAGGACTTACTGGTGGTAGCGACCCTCACCGACGAACAACTCGCGGCGCGTGAATTGGTGCGCGATTGGGCCCGGAGTTCGGATTCGAGCGAGGCGACTCGCGCTGTCGAACAGGGGGAGTCCGACGCGTGGCGGCCGGTCTACGGGCGCCTGGCCGATCTGGGGTTGTTCGGCGTTGCTGTTCCCGAGGACCGCGGCGGGGCCGGCGGCAGCATCGAGGACCTGTGCGCCATGGTCGAGGAGGCTGCCAAGGCGCTGGTGCCCGGGCCGGTCGCGACGACCGCGCTGGCCACGTTGGTCATCGACGATGCCGAGGTGCTGGCCGCGCTGGCGTCGGGCGAGAAGTTCGCCGGGCTGGCTCTCGAGGGGGACGTGCAGTTCGATGCTTCGGCTTCGCAGGCGTCGGGCACCGTTTCCTGGGCCCTGGGCGGTGCCGACGGCGGCCTCTTGCTGTTGCCTTCTGGTGAGAACTGGCTGCTGGTCGACACCGGTAGCGACAGCGTGCAGGTCGAGCCGTTGCGGGCCACCGACTTTTCCCGGCCGCTGGCCCGGGTGGTGCTGACGTCGGCGCCGGCGACCGTCGTTTCGGTGTCGGCCGAACGCGTCGAGAACCTGGCCGCGACGGTGCTGGCGGCCGAGGCGGCCGGCGTGACCCGGTGGGCCCTGGACACCGCGGTCGCCTATGCCCAAGTGCGCGAACAGTTCGGCAAGCCGATCGGCAGCTTCCAGGCCATCAAGCACCTGTGTGCGGAGATGTTGTGTCGTGCCGAGCAGGCCGAGGTGGCCGCGGCCGACGCGGCCCGGGCGGCCGGCGACTCGGACGAGCGTCAGTTCGGTATTGCCGCGGCGTTGGCCGCCAGCGTCGGTATCGTCTCCGCCAAGGCCAACGTCAAAGACTGCATCCAGGTGCTCGGCGGCATCGGCTGCACCTGGGAGCACGACGCGCATCTGTACCTGCGCCGGGCGCACGCCATCGGCCGGTTCTTAGGTGGGCCCGAACCTTGGCTGCGCCGCATCACGGCGCTGACCCAGGACGGCGTGCGTCGTCGCCTGGGTATCGATCTCTCCGAGGTCGAGGGTCAGCGGTCCGAGATCGCCTCAGCCGTAGCCGAAGTCGCCGCGCGGTCCGAGGACAAGCGCCAAGTGGCGCTGGCCGAAGCGGGCCTGCAAGCGCCGCACTGGTCCAAGCCGTACGGGCGCGCCGCGTCGCCCGCCGAGCAGCTGCTGATCGACCAGGAGATGGCGGCGGCCGGCGTCGAACGCCCCGACCTGGTGGTCGGCTGGTGGGCGGCGCCGACCATCCTCGAGCACGGCACGCCAGAACAGATCGAGCAGTTCGTTCCGGCCACGTTGCGCGGTGAATTCCTTTGGTGCCAACTGTTTTCCGAGCCGGGCGCCGGCTCGGATCTGGCATCGCTGCGCACAAAGGCGGTGCGGGGTGACGGCGGCTGGTTGCTGACCGGACAGAAGGTGTGGACGTCGGCGGCCCACAAGGCGCGCTGGGGCGTCTGCCTGGCGCGCACCGACCCCGACGCCCCCAAACACAAAGGCATCACCTATTTCCTGATGGACATGGGCTCGCCCGGCATCGAGATCCGGCCGCTGCGCGAGATCACCGGCGACTCGCTGTTCAACGAGGTCTTTCTGGACAACGTGTTCGTGCCCGACGACATGGTGGTCGGAACCGTGAACGACGGTTGGCGGCTGGCCCGCACCACACTGGCCAACGAGCGCATCGCGATGGCCAACGGCACCGCCCTGGGCAACCCGATGGAGGAGTTGCTCAAGGTGCTCGCCTCGCTGGATCTCGATGTTGCGCAACAGGATCGGCTGGGGCGGTTGATCGTCCTGGCACAGACCGGTGCGCTGCTGGACCAACGTATCGCCCAACTCGCGGTCGGCGGCCAGGACCCGGGGGCGCAATCCAGCGTGCGCAAGCTCATCGGGGTGCGCTACCGGCAGGCGCTGGCCGAATACGCGATGGACGTGTGCGAGGGGGGTGGGTTCGTGCACAATCGCGCGGTCTTCGACTTCCTCAACACCCGGTGCCTGACGATCGCCGGGGGTACCGAGCAGATCCTGCTCACCGTGGCCGCCGAACGGCTACTGGGCTTGCCGCGCTAGGGCTTCCGGCCGGCCAATATTTGCGGTTTGTTTACGCCGCATCCGATCGATTCGGGCGATGATGCACGGTTAGATCACTGCATGGCGCTTCGAGACGCGGCGCGCTACTGCCTAGTTATGCCTATCTGGAGTCGGACTGGCGCAGAGAGGCGATCCGGACGAACCTGTGGGTGGTTCCCGCGGCCGTAACCGCTGCTGCGCTAGCGCTTTTCGCGGTAACCTACAGCGTTGACCGCGGCGCCTATAACGGGCATCTGCAGCTGCCCTCGTGGGTGCTCAGCGGCACGGCCGATGCCGCTCGGATGACCCTGACCACTGTCGCAGCGGCCCTCATCACCGTTGTCGGCATCGTCTTCTCGATCACCATCGTGGCGCTCACACTGGCATCCACTCAGTTCGGGCCGCGGATGCTGCGAAACTTTGTGCGTGACCGGGGCACCCAGCTGACGCTGGGCGCGTTTGTGGCCACCTTTTGCTACGCCATGATCACGTTGGTATCGGTCAGTGGCGGCCCAAACGGCGACTTCGTGCCGCATCTGTCGATCACGGTTACGCTGATCATGACGCTGGTCGACGTTGGGGTGTTGATCTATTTCCTCAACCACATCGCCACGATGATCCAGCTACCGGTGGTCATCGCCGGGATAGCCAGCAGTTTGGCCAACGAGATCTCGGCCCAGCAGCGGGGTGGCTTATTCGGTCTCGGTGCGGCTCGTGGACCCACTCTGAGGAACTCTTGACCCGATTGGACGCGTCGGGCGCCGAGATCCGCACGCCGAGCAGCGGCTATCTGCAGGTCATCAGGACCGAATCGTTGGTTAAGATCGCCACGTCGGCCGAGGCCGTCATCCACTTGCCCTACCGTCCCGGCCACTTCCTGGTGGCCGGCCAGGTGATGGCACGGGTGTGGCCGGCGGACGCGGCAAGCTACGTCGAGGCGAACCTGGTGCGCGGCCACATCGCTGGACCGTATCGCACCCTGACACAGGATATTTCGTTCGGATTCGACCAGCTCGTCGAGATCGCCTTGCGCGCGCTGTCGCCGGCGGTCAATGACACCTTCACCGCGCTGACATGTATTGACTGGATCGGTGATTGCTTATGCCGGATCTCCACATCGTGGCGGCCACAGCGGATTCGACGAGACTCGACGGGGCACATTCGTGTGATCGCCTACCAGGCCGACTTTGATCGGCTGGTGGAGCGAGCGTTTGAAAAGATCCGGCAGGCCTCCGATGGCATGCCTGCGGTGATGATCCGTCAATTGGAGTCGTTGGCCAAGATCATTGACCAGACCCCGGATAGCGGACGGCGTGCGACGCTCTTACGCCAAGCCGAACTCATCCAGCGGGCCGGTCTGCGCTCGGTCCCCGAAGTCGCCGACCGCGACGATGTCACCAGACGGTACGCGGCGGTCCGGGCCGCGGTCTGTCCGGAAAGGGAACCGTGATGCATTGGGGAATGGCCGCGTGGCTGCAACTGCTGGCGGTGGTCGCGATTCTCGGCGCGCTGCACATCCCGCTCGGCAATTACATGGCCCGCGTGTACACCAGCGAAAAGCATTGGCACGTTGAATGATTCGTCTACCGAGCGGCCGGGTTGAATCCGCATCGCGAGCAGAGTCGGAGCTGGTATCTGGCGTCGGTGCTGGCGTTCTCGGTGGTCAGTGTGCTGGGCTTGCTGGCGCTGCTGATCGCGCAAACCCACCTTCCGCAGCCGTGGGGGCACAAGGGCATGACGCTGTCGCTGGCTTTTAACACGGCGGTCAGCTTCGCCACCAACACCAGCTGGCAGAACTATGCCGGTGAGTCCACGCTGGGTCATGTCGGCCTGGCGGCCGGGCTGGGTGTGCAGGCCTTCGCCAGCGCGGCAGTAGGAATGGCAGTTGCCGTCGCGCTTATCCGCGGCATCGCCCGCCGAGAGACCGACCGGGTGGGCAACTTTTGGGTCGATCTGGTGCGCGGAATCATCCGCATCCTGCTGCCACTAGCCATCGTCGTCGCGATGATTCTCAGCCTGCTCGGCGTCGTCGAGAGTTTCGGCGCGGCACGCTCCATCACCACCCTCGCCGGCGGATCGCAGACGCTGCCCGTCGGACCTGTCGCATCCTGGGAATCCATCAAGCTGATGTCGGGGGACGGTGGGGGAGCGTTCAACGCCAGCAGTGCCCACCCGTACGAGAACCCGGGCGGTCTGTCCAACGCCATCGAGATCATTCTCATGGCGCTGATTCCGATGTCGCTGGTGCGCAGCTACGGGATCATGGTGGGCGATCGCCGCCAGGGCTGGGCGCTGCTTGTCGTGGTCATCGCACTGTTCGGCCTGGGCACTGCGGCCCTTGGGGTGTCGGAGTCGATACCGCATGGCACGGTGGCCACCGCGGTGGGCGCCTCCACCGAAGGGACCGAGGTGCGGTTCGGCGTGCCCGGGAGCGCACTGTTCGGTCAGGTTGCCACAGCCACGGCAGACGGTGCAGCCAACTCGTCTTACGACAGTTTCACCAGCCTGGGCGGCGGCGTGTTGATGGCGAACATGATGCTGGGCGAGGTCAGTCCGGGCGGCCCGGGCAGCGGGCTGTACGGGCTGGTCATCATGGCGCTGCTCGCCGTGTTTCTCGGCGGCCTGATGATCGGGCGAACACCGGGATACCTCGGCAAGCGGCTCGGCCCCCGCGAGATGAAGCTGGTGAGCTTGTTCGTACTCACTTCACCGTGCGCGGTGCTCACCGGAGTCGCAGTCGCTGTCGCTGTTCCGGCTGGGACTAAATCGATGAATAACGCAGGCCCACATGGGCTATCGGAGCTGCTCTACGCGTTCACCAGCTGCGTGGCCGGAAACGGCAGCGCCTTCGCCGGTTTCAATGGGAACACGCCCGGCTTCAACCTTGCGCTGGCGGCCGCGATGCTCGTCGGTCGCTATGTACCAATCATTTTGGTGCTCGCGCTGGCCGCTAGTTTCGCCGGCCAACGTCCCAGCGTGATCGACGATCCGGGGATACTGCCCACGCACACCGTGTCGTTTGTCGGTTTGATGGTCGGCGTGGTCTTGATTGTGGTCGGCCTCGAATATCTGCCGGCGTTAGCGCCGGCGCCGGTCGCCGAGAGCTTCTCTTAGATCAGGAAAATGTGGTCTGCGCGCAGGTGGCTGGTGAGGTGATGTTGACCCCGCTGTAGACCACCTGGATGTGGGTGCAGGCGATGACGTTGCTGTCGGTCTTGGGCTGGCCGGTCGACCAGTCGGTCGAGTCGATGCGGCCCGTCGTCTGGTACTTGTCCGGCGGGCCTTCACCCATATAGATGGTGGTGACCTCGTCGGACCCCATGGACTTGTTGACCCGCTCGAATTGGCCAGTGCCGTGAACATCCAGGTAGGCCAACCGGTTTGACGACCTGACCTCGGTGGTTTGGCGGGCCCACAGCCCGGGCGGGAAGCCGGTGACACCGTCGGGCGTGCGCATGTCGGCGCCGACGACGAAATCGCAGTGGCCATCCCCTTTGAAGCAGTTGAGGAAGGCATGCGTCTCCAGCTGGTTGGGCCCATCCAACGGGAACAGGGTCGTGGCGGTGTTGCTGGCCGCCAGGGCAATAGGAGCCATCGGCGCGGGCAGCAGCGCTAGCATCGATCCTGCGACGGCAAATGCCGTTAACAGCCGCATCATCGGCGCTCCCCTTCCCGGTTCGCTGAGCCTAAAGCAGAAGTTAACTCTGCGACTAGCCCCAGGCAGCTAGGAGCCGGCGGGGCCGCCGTTGCCGCCGGGGCCGCCCTCGCCGCCGGCCGGGGCGGTGGCCTTGCCAGCCCCGGTGCCGGTCCCCGCCGGTGCCGCGGTACCGCCGCTGCCTATGGGCTCGGATGGCAGTCAGGAAGCGTGAAACGGTGAAAAAAATGCGACAGATTTCGGATCCGAATTAATGCCGATTCTGGAACTTGCTCGGTTTGCTGAAGTCGCATCGAGCCCACGGAGCTTGGTCGCCAGGCATTAACCGCAGCGACTACTCGTCGTAGGTCACTTCCACCGAATCAGATTCCGGATGAGACTGACACGCCAGGATCAGACCGTCGTCGAGGTCCTGCTGCTCGAGCACGTCGTTCACTTCCATGCTGACTTTGCCGCTGCGCAGGGTGCAGGCGCAGGCACCGCAGTGGCCCTCGCGGCAGGAGAACGGCGCGTCGAGGCCCTTGGCCAGCAGCACGTCGAGCAGCTTGGCGCTGCGCGGCCACGACACGGTGTGGGTTTCACCGTCCAGCTCCACCACGGCGGTGGCCGGCGGCGCATCGTCGTCGGCGTCTTCGATTGTCACCGCGGCGAACGGATCCGACTCCAGCGACTTGAATACCTCGATATGTACTTGAGCCGCAGGAACTTTCAGTGTTTCCAGGGCAACACGTGCCGCCTCCATGAACGGCCCGGGCCCACAGATGTAGGCGGGCCGGTCGGTATGCGGGGCGGCCAGCTTCGCCAGCGCCGTCGCACTGGGCAGTCCCTGCAGCGACTCCAGCCAATGGATCACGGTGAGCCGGTCGGGGTATTTTGCGGCCAGCTCGCGCAGCGCGTCGCGGAAGATCACCGAGCGGTCGTCGCGGTTGGCGTAGAGCAGCGTCACCTGTCCGCTGCCTTCGGACAGCGCAGATTTGCAGATCGACATGATCGGCGTGATCCCGCTGCCCGCGGCCAATAAGAGGAAATCGTCGTCGAGCGTCTTGGGTACGAAGTTGCCCGAGGGGGCCAGCACGTGGATGCGCATGCCGGAATGGGCGTGGTCGCACAGCCAGTTGGACGCGTAGCCCTCCGCGGTGCGCTTGACGGTGACGGTGAGCGCCTCGTCGGTGAACGGCGAGCTGCACAACGAGTAGCAGCGCGCCACCGAGCCGGTGCGGTCGCTGGGTACCCGCAACGTCAAAAACTGGCCCGGCGCGTAGCGCAGCCGCTGGGTCGGGATATCGGTTCCGTCCGGCACCGCGAACACCAGCGAGCGCGCGTCATCGGTCTCGGCGACGACCTCGGCGATCTGCAACTCCAGGACATGGTCGCCGAGTGGCTCGTCCAGATCTGCCTCGGTCAACACCCGTCCTTTCTCTTCGGTGAGAACTAGAACATGTTACAGAAAACCCGATTCATACCGCTACCAGCCGCAGGAATACCCTGCTCGACACAAATCGGAACGTGTTCTAGTCTTCTGTGTTAAGTCCACTTGTAGGTCTGGCCCAGGAGGCATAGGTAAGTGACGTCCATTCAACAGCGTGATGCGCAGTCAGTGTTAGCTGCCATCGACGATCTGCTGCCGCGGATTCGGGAACGCGCTCAGGCGACGGAGGATCTGCGCCGCCTGCCCGATGAGACGGTCCAGGAACTTGAGGATGCCGGTTTCTTCACCCTGCTGCAGCCCGAGCAGTGGGGCGGCCTGCAGTGCGACCCCACGCTGTTCTACGAGGCCGCCCGCCGACTGGCCAGCGCGTGCGGTTCCACCGGCTGGGTCAGCTCGATCATCGGCGTGCACAACTGGCATCTGGCGCTGTTCGACCAGCGTGCGCAGGAGGAGGTCTGGGGCGAGGACACCAAGACCCGGATCTCGTCGTCGTACGCCCCGATGGGCGCCGGTGTCGTGTGCGACGGCGGCTACCTGGTCAACGGGTCCTGGAACTGGTCGTCGGGCTGTGACCATGCGACGTGGGCCTTCCTCGGCGGCCCGGTCATCAAGGACGGCCGTCCGGTGGACTTCGGCAGCTTTTTGATCCCTCGTAGCGAGTACCGCATCGATGACGTCTGGCATGTGGTCGGCCTGAAGGGCACGGGCAGCAACACCGTCGTCGTCAAGGATGTCTTCGTGCCCCGGCACCGCTTCCTGTCCTACAAGGAGATGAACGACGGCACCGCCGGCGGGTATCAGACGAACACCGCTGCCGTCTACAAAATGCCTTGGGGGACAATGCATCCCACGACCATCTCGGCACCGATCGTCGGAATGGCCTATGGCGCATACGACGCACACGTGGAGCACCAGGGCAAGCGGGTGCGTGCCGCGTTCGCCGGGGAGAAAGCCAAGGACGACCCGTTCGCCAAGGTCCGCATCGCCGAGGCCGCCAGTGACATCGATGCCGCCTGGCGCCAGCTCAGCGGCAACGTCGCCGACGAATACGCACTTCTCTCCGCCGGCAAGGAGATCCCGTTCGACTTGCGGGCCCGCGCCCGCCGCGACCAGGTGCGCGCCACCGGACGCGCCATCGCCTCGATCGACCGACTATTCGAGGCATCGGGCGCCACGGCGCTGGGCAATGATCAACCGGTGCAACGCTTCTGGCGCGACGCGCACGCCGGGCGGGTGCACGCCGCCAACGACCCCGAGCGGGCTTACCAGATCTTCGGGAACAATGAGTTCGGGCTACCGCCCGGCGACACGATGGTATAGCCGCCAGCGACGATGCAGAGCAAAGCGATGAGGAGGAGCGGCGCATGACATCGGCTACCGAAGAGCTCACCTTCGAGTCCACCTCGCGCTTCGTCGAGGTCGACGTCGACGGACCGCTGAAGCTGCACTACCACGAAGCTGGAGCCGGCGAAACGGTGGTGCTGCTGCATGGCGGCGGCCCGGGCGCGTCGAGCTGGACGAACTTCTCGCGCAACATCGCGGTGCTGGCGCAGCAATTCCACGTGCTGGCCGTCGACCAGCCCGGCTATGGGCACTCCGACAAACGCGCCGAGCACGGCCAGTTCAATCGCTATGCCGCCCGGGCGCTCAAGGGGCTCTTCGATCAGCTGGGTCTGGGACGCGTTCCGCTGGTGGGCAATTCGCTGGGCGGCGGCACCGCGGTCCGGTTCGCGCTGGACTACCCCGATAACGCCGGACGTTTGGTGCTGATGGGCCCGGGCGGGTTGAGTGTCAACCTGTTTGCGCCCGACCCGACCGAGGGCGTCAAGCGGCTGGGCAAGTTCTCGGTCGAGCCGACCCGGGAGAATCTTGAGGCGTTTCTGCGCGTCATGGTCTACGACCAAAAGCTGATCACCCAGGAACTGATCGACCAGCGGTTCGAGCTGGCCAGCACACCGGAATCGCTGGCGGCGACCCGCGCGATGGGAATGTCGTTCTCCGGGGCCGATTTCGAGCTGGGCATGATGTGGCGCGAGGTCTACCAGCTGCGCCAGCCGGTGCTGCTGATGTGGGGCCGCGAGGACCGGGTCAACCCGCTGGACGGCGCGCTGGTCGCACTGAAGACGATTCCGCGTGCGCAGCTCCACGTCTTCGGGCAGTGTGGGCACTGGGCGCAGGTGGAGAAGTTCGACGAGTTCAACAAGCTGACCATCGATTTCCTGGGAGGCGCGCGATGAGCATCCGCTCTCTGGGCTATCTACGCATCGAGGCCACTGATATGGCGGCCTGGCGTGACTACGGTTTGAAAGTCCTGGGCATGGTCGAAGGGAAGGGCAGCATCGAAGGTGCCCTCTACCTGCGGATGGACGACTTTCCGGCCCGGTTGGTGATCGTGCCAGGCGAGCACGACCGGCTCATCGAATCCGGTTGGGAATGCGCGAATGCCGAAGGCCTGCAAGAGATCCGGAATCGGCTCGACGTAGAGGGCACGCCCTATAAGGAGGCCACCGCCGCCGAGCTAGCCGATCGCCGGGTGGACGAGATGATCCGGTTCTCCGACCCTTCGGGCAACTGCCTGGAGGTCTTCCACGGCGCCGCCTTGGAGCACCGTCGAGTCGTCAGCCCGTACGGGCACAAGTTCGTCACCGCGGAGCAGGGCCTGGGGCACGTGGTGCTGACCACCCGCGACGACGAAGAGACATTGCACTTCTACCGCGACGTGCTGGGCTTCATGCTGCGTGACTCGATGCGGCTGCCGCCGCAGGTGGTCGGTCGGCCCGCCGACGGGGCGCCGGCCTGGCTGCGTTTCTTGGGCTGCAACCCGCGCCACCACAGCCTCGCGTTCATGCCGGGTCAGACACCCAGCGGCATCGTGCACTTGATGGTCGAGGTCGGGGAGGCCGACGACGTGGGACTGTGCCTGGATCGCGCGCTGCGCCGTAAGGTGCCGATGTCGGCAACCCTGGGCCGTCACGTCAACGACCTGATGCTGTCCTTCTACATGAAGACGCCCAGCGGGTTCGACGTCGAATTCGGTTGTGAGGGTAGGCAGGTCGAAGACGGCGACTGGATCGCCCGGGAAAGCACCGCCATCAGCCTGTGGGGTCACGACTTCAGCGTCGGCTTCAAGAGCTAGCCGTGTCGGCGCAGATCGATCCGCGAGCCTTCCGTCAGGTGCTGGGTCAGTTCTGCACCGGGATCACCATCATCACCACGGTCCACGACGACGTCCCCGTCGGCTTCGCTTGCCAGTCCTTCGCGGCGCTGTCCCTGGACCCGCCGCTGGTGCTGTTCTGCCCCACCAAGGTGTCGCGGTCCTGGAAGGCCATCGAGGCCAGCGGCCGGTTCTGTGTAAACGTGCTGACCGAAAAGCAGAAGCGCGTGTCGGCGCAGTTCGGGTCCAAAGAGCCCGATAAGTTCGCCGGAATCGACTGGCATTCTTCTGAACTCGGTTCGCCGATCATCGATGGGTCGTTGGCCTACATCGACTGCACCGTGGCCTCGGCGCACGACGGTGGCGACCACTTCGTGGTGTTCGGCGCGGTGCATTCGCTGTCCGAAGCCCCCAAGATCAAGCCGCGCCCGTTGCTGTTCTATCGCGGCGACTACACCGGAATCGAACCCGACAAGACCACGCCGGCCCAGTGGCGCGACGACTTGGAGGCGTTCCTCACCACCACGACCCAGGACACCTGGCTCTAACGCCGCGGTAACTCCTAGGCCGGAATGTTTGGCATCCGCCCACTGCGGAAATTCGTCGTGAAATGCATGACGTAGCCAAACGGCATTTCGACGCCGACGGGCGGGTTACCCCGTCGGCGCTTTACGCAATCCTCGCCAAGGCGCTCGAAATCTTCTGTGAAGACCGGGATGGCCCGTTGAGGGGGCGGGCCATCCCGGTCAGACTGTGTCGGGCATCCCCGAGATCAGATATCGGCGCTGCGGTAGTTATCAGTGGGCATGCGCGACTCTTCGCTCCGGGCCTCGTCGCCCTCCCGCTCGGGCGGATCCGCAGCATCGCGGGCTTGCTTCCGCGTTTTCGGGTCGAGGCTGTCGGCTCGGTTCCACTGCTCCTGCAGCTCCTCGCGCGACGATGCCGCCTCACTCTGGTGACCGGCGGCCCGTTCCTGCAGCCTGGCGGCTTCGGCGGCCTTGACCTCGGCTTCGGCCTGCGCGGCTCGCGCCTTAGCGGCCGTTTCCTGCGCAAGCGCTTCCCGCCGCTCGAGTTTGGCTGTCCCGAGCCGTGCCTGCTCGCGAATTTCTTCGGCCTGCCGTCCCCGACGGCGATTCCTCGCGGTGGCAGCGACAACGATCAGGGCGGCGATCAACAGAACAGCTACTACCGCGACGACAATCCACATATTGGTGCTCATAGTGGCCCCCATCAAATAGATCGGTTGTGGACTGGTGCTAGCTAGCCCGTCCACATCGATTCCCCATATTCGACACGAATCAAACAAACTGGCTTTTACCTGCCGCAATCCCTAGTGCGCGTAGGTCGTCTCGGTGTTGGCGTCCTGGAACATCTCGGACACGATGAGCCAGGTTCCGTCGTCTTGACGCTGCAGGGCGCGTAACGAGAAGTTGTCGCGGTCGAGCGTGCCCCCGCCGAGCAGTCCCTGCCCCTTGACCTGCAGATGTGCCGACACCAAGACAACGTCGGAGGTCAGCACCTTGAAACTCGTTTCCGGCGGACCGGCAAGCTCCCCGCGATTGAAGTTGCCGTCGGCGAACAGGCCTCTCAGATACTCGACGATGTCCTCGCGCCCGCGCTTGACCGTGCCGAAGGCGTTGACCCAGTCCGCGTCGTCCGAGTACACCCCGAGCAGCGGTTCCGCATCGCGATCGTCGAACGCCTTCAGCAGCGTCAGCAGTGTTTTGCCGATCGCTTCCTGATCCGCGGGTGCCAGCTCCGAGAAATTCGTCATGCCCGGAAACTACTTGACCAGAATGGGGGTATGGCAATGGATCTGACCGGCTACTTCGACCGCATCAACTACCGGGGAGCTGCGGAACCGAACCGGGACGTACTGCAAAACCTGGTGACTGCGCATACGCAGAGCATTCCGTTCGAAAACCTGGATCCGCTGCTGGGAGTGCCGGTCGACGACCTGAGTCCGGAGGCTTTGCTCGACAAGCTGGTGCGCCGGCGACGGGGCGGCTATTGCTACGAACACAACGGGCTGATGGGCTACGTGCTGGGCGAGCTGGGCTTTCGGGTGCGGCGATTGGCCGGGCGGGTGGTGTGGATGATGCCGGCGGATTTACCGACGCCGGTGAGAAGCGTTGGAGGCGTTCCAATAAAGGACTACTTGAGCAGGTTTGAACGTACATGGTGCTGACCTGAACGCGGTTTCGGGCCGTGTTGCGTTCGCCGCGGAGCTAGGTGCGGATGCGGATGCGATCTCGTGCGTACCCGGTCCGTATCGGAGGACCTAGAGGACGACGTTTTCCGCAAACCGCTGCTTTATTGCAGCACTACTGTGGTCCCGCGACCCGGCACGTGGGTGATCGACCTGCGGCGTATCGATCCTGTGAAAGGTGGCCGCAAGGGTTTGCACAGAAGGGCCAGTTGGCCTCGACTCCTCCTCCGGCCATAAGGTCAACGCTCGCGTGGCAGCTGCACGGATCGTCGCCCCGTCTAACTCCGCCGTGCTCTCCGCCGCGCCGTATTCAGGCCAGGCTGCCACGAATGTCACTGGGCCGTCTGGCGGCAGCGGCTACACCCAGAACTTGCGCTCATACCGCTGCGCAGACCCACCGGCACTGCCAGGCATCAGGATTAGTTGTTGGGGATCGTCAAGTGATCGTGGACCGCCGCTTGTCGCGCCGCGCCGCCCGTCGTCGTCGAGGAGACCCAGCCGCAATACGTCGCGGGACGCTTCTGTGCCGAGCCACGCCGGCTATCTCGCGGAGCAGCCGCGCTCGCACGAGCCGACGGCCCCGTTGTGGCCCGTATGGCGTTGACCCGGGCCCCGGCCTACCGGGTTACGGACGCCGCCTACCTACACGGGAGCGGCCATTACGGGTGCGCCGGGGGCACACCTAGCTCGGCGGCGAAAGCCCGCGCACGGCGGCAAGCCGACGCCTTAGCGGAACTGACGGTGGCCGGGGCGGAGGGGCCGGCGGGACCTCACGCGATGGCGAGGCGGATGCGTCCAAAGCAAACCGCCCTCTCGATCAGATGATCGCCTGCTCCTGCAAGTCTGCGATCCGCGCTGCATCGTAGCCTAGTTCGCCCAGTATCTCCGCGCTGTGCTCGCCGATCAGCGGCGGCGCGCGGCGGATCGTCGCAGGTGTCGCGCCCATGCCCGCCAGCGGGCTGCCGATCAGGTCGACCGATCCGGCGGCGGCCCACGCATGCGGCGTCGTCGCGCGCAGGCCTCGGTGCTGCACCTGCGGATCGTCCCAGACCTCCGCCAGATCGTTATAGCGCGCGGCCGGGATGCCCACGCTATCGAATTTCGCCTGAAGCTCCTCCGTCGTGAACTGCCGGCTCCACACGTTGATGATGTCGATCAACTCCGCGCGATTGGTCTTGGCCCGCTTGGCGTTGGTGTCGAAGCGCGGGTCGGCGTAGAGATCGGGCCGGCCCATCAACTCCGACATGCGCCGCCAGTGGACGTCGCTGCCGGCCGTGATATACGTCATGCCGTCGCGCGCATGGATGAGGTCGGCGGGGCCGCCGCCGTTGCCGCCATTGCCCAGACGCTCCGGCTGGACGCCGTTGATGAGATAGTCCTGCATGATGTGGCAGACCATCGCGACGGAACTGTCGAGCAGCGCCATGTCGACATGCTGGCCCTCGCCCGTGCTGTTGCGATGGTTCAGCGCGGCGAGGATTGCGATGGCGCTGTTGTGGCCGGTCACGAAATCGACCAGGCTGGGACCGGCCTTCACCGGCCCCGCGCCGGGCTGGCCTTCGGGGATGCCGGTCACCGCCATCATGCCGCCGCTCGCCTGGAACAACCCGTCGTAGCCCGCGCGCGCCGCCATCGGCCCAGTCTGGCCAAAGCCGGTGATCGAGCAGTAGATGAGGCGGGGATTGATCGCCTTCAGGCTCTCATAATCCAGTCCGAACCGCTTGAGGTCGCCGACCTTGTAATTCTCGATCAGGACGTCCGCGGTCTTGACCAGGGCACGCAGGATGTCCTGCCCCTCCGGCTTGGAGTGGTTGACCGTGATCGACCGCTTGTTGCGGTTCGACGCGATGAAGAAGCTGGACTGGCGGAGGTCCTTGCCATCCTTGCCCTCGACCGAGGCAAGACCATAAGCGCGCCCTTCGTCACCGCTGCCCGGCCGCTCCACCTTGATGACGTCAGCGCCGAGGTCGCCCAGTATCTGCGCGCTGATCGGGCCGGCGAAGACGCGGGTCATGTCGATGACCCGGATACCCTCCAGGGCAAGCTGTGTCGTGCTCATGATCTCCTGCTGCTCATCCATTTCAAGTCGTGCTGCGCCATCATAGGTTCGTTTCGAAGCGCCAGACGCTATGCGTACCCCACCTATCGCTCGTGGTCGAGAACCGCGCGCGTGACCTCGCCCGCCTCATGGCCGCGATCGCCTCCTCGATCCGGTCGATCAGCCAGACCGGCTCACCTGGTCGCGCACGTTGATCCGGCCCGACCGGATGTCGGCGATGAGGCGCGGATAATCCCGGTCCGGGCGCGCGCCGCTGTTGAGCATGGAAACGATCTCGCGTCCTCCCAGCACCGCGTCGAGGGAAAGGCGGGCCGTCGCGTCAGGCGCGGAATGCCGATCAGGACGGTCCGGCCGCCCCGCTTGACGCAATGGAGCGCGGCCTCCACCGCGGACACCGCCCCGCCACATTCGACGGCGACGTCGATCCGGCAATGACGCGCCGCACGGCGGCGGTCGCCGACCGACGATCGCTCCCGCGGCGGGGGCATATCCCACCATCCCGGCCGCCACGACGACGGCGGAGGTCACGATCACTGACGGGAGCGTAGCCCCAGCTTGGGATTGTTGGTCGGCGGCGGCGATCTACAAACCGCCTTCGGACGGAGTGCGGACGGACGTGTCTGGCGACGATGTCCGACAATGCACCGAGTGCGTGGAGGCCGTGAGCGGTTATCCCTTGGCTATCGGTATCCACGAGTGGCGGCAAGAGCCATGAGAGCGGTCATGATTGCCGTCCCGGTGGCAGTCGCCCACTTGCCCAAGTGTGTGGACGGTTTCTGCGTCTGCAGCAGCAGCATGTATCGGAGGGTGAACGGCCAGCCGCGCTCAGCGACCCGTCCTGGAACATCTCGGACACGATCAGCCAGGATCTGTCGTCCTGGCGCTGTAGGGCGCGCAATGAGAAGTTGTCGCGGTCAAGCGTGCCCCCCGGCGACCAGGCCCTGGCCCTTGACCTGTAGGTGCGCCGATACCAGGACGACCTCGGGGGTCAGCACCTTGAAACTCGTCTCCGGAGGACCGGCGAGCTCGCCGCGATTGAAGTTGTCGTCAGCGAACAGGCCCCGCAAGTACTCCACGATGTCGTGGCGCCCCCGCCTGACCGTGCCGAAGGCGTTGACCCAGTCCGCGTCGTCCGAATACACCCCGAGCAACGGTGCCGCGTCGCGATCGTCGAACGCCTTCAGCAGCGTCAGCAGCGTCTTGCCGATCGCTTCCTGATCCGCGGGTGGCAGGTCCGCAAAACTCGTCATCGCCGCACGCTACCTAGAACAATGGGGTTATGGCACTGGATCTGGCCGGATACTTCGGCCGCATCAACTATCGCGGCGCCGCTGAACCGAATCTCGAGGTACTGCAGGGCCTCGTCACCGCTCACACGCAAAGCATCCCGTTCGAAAACCTGGATCCCCTGGTGGGACGACCGGTCGACGACCTGAGCCCGGAGGCTTTGCTCGACAAGCTGGTGCGCCGGCGCCGCGGCGGCTACTGCTACGAACACAACGGGTTGATGGGCTACGTGCTGGCCGAGCTGGGCTTCCGGGTGCGGCGATTGGCCGGGCGGGTGGTGTGGATGATGGCGCCGGATTCACCGCTACCGGCACAGACGCACACGGTGTTGGCGGTGACGTTCCCCGGGTCGCAGGGGTCCTATCTCGTCGACGTCGGTTTCGGTGGTCAGACGCCGACCTCGCCGATCCGCCTGGAAACTGGCGGAGTGCAGCAGACGACCCACGAGCCGTACCGGTTGGAAGATCGTGGCGACGGGCTGGTCCTGCAGGCGCAGCTGCGTGGCCAGTGGCAGTCGCTCTACGAATTCGGCGTCCGGACCCAGCCGGACATCGATCTGAAGGTGGGCAGCTGGTATGTGTCGACGCACCCGTCGTCCCACTTTGTCACCAACTTGATGGCAGCGTTGGTGACCGACGACGCCCGGTACAACCTGGCCGACGGGAGCCTGGCCGTGCACCGCGCCGAGGGGACGGAGAAGGTTCTCCTGACCGACGCGGCCGCGGTCGTCGACACCCTCAGTGAACGATTTGGGATCAACGTCGACGATGTCGGCGAGCGCGGCACGCTCGAGGCGCGCATCGACCGGCTACTGTCCCGGCAGCCAGGGCCCGATTCGCCGTAGGGCTTCCTCGATGTCGCTCGTCGGTCCGGCGAACGACAGGCGCACGAATGAGGCGCCGCGCTCGGTGTCGAAATCGATTCCCGGCGCGATGGCAACACCGGTGTCGTTCAACAGTTTTGAGCAGAACGCCATCGAGTCGGTGGTGAAATCCGAGACATCGGCGTAGACGTAGAATGCGCCATCGGTCGGTGCCAGTCGGTCGATGCCGATGCGACGCAGACCGTCGAGCAGCAGTGAGCGGTTGGTTGCATAGTGGCGCAGATTGCCGTCGGCTTCGGCGATCGACTCAGGGGTGAACGCCGCCACCGCGGCGACCTGCGACAGCACCGGCGGGCAGATGGTGAAGTTGCCGGTGAGACAGTCCACCGCGCGGCGCAATTCGGTGGGTACCAGCAGCCAGCCCAGCCGCCAGCCGGTCATTGCGTAGTACTTGGAAAAGCTGTTGACCACGACGGCATTTCGCGAGGTCTGCCAGGCGCAGCTGGTCTGCGGGGCACCGTCGTAGACCAGGCCGTGGTAGACCTCGTCGCTGATCAGCCGCACGCCGGTGTCGTCACACCAGGATGCGATGGCGGCCAACTCCTCAGGCGGTATCACGGTCCCGGTCGGATTGGCCGGGCTGGCGACGATCACGCCGCGCACCGGCGGGTCCAATTCGGCGAGCATCTGCGCGGTGGGCTGAAACCTGGTCTCCGGTCCGCACTGCAGATCCACGACCTTACAGCCCAACGCCGACAGGATGTTCCGATAGCACGGATAGCCGGGACTGGCCAGCGCTACCCGATCGCCGACATCGAAGCACGACAGGAACGCCAGCAGGAAACCGCCGGAGGAACCGGTGGTGACCACCACCGCGTCGGCGTCGACGTCGACGCCGTGCGTGCGCCGGTAGTCGGCCGCGATCGCCGCCCGCAACAGCGGGATCCCCAGCGCCACCGTGTAACCGAGCTCGTTGAGGTGCAGGGCCGCCGCGGCGGCCACCCGCACCGGCTCGGGTGCGCCCACGCTGGGTTGGCCCGCCGACAGGTTCACCAGATCACCGTGGCTCCGCTGCCGTTCGGCGGCGGCCAGCCACACATCCATCACGTAGAACGGTGGGATGCCTGCGCGCAGGGCGACACGATCAGTCACGGCGCGGGAAGTACCTCAGCTTCGAGTCGCCGCAGCAACTCTCGCGGCGCATCGAGCAGTTGCGCGCTGCCGTGGGCGCGCTTGAAGTACAGGTGCATGTCGTGTTCCCAGGTGATCGCGATGCCGCCGTGCAGCTGGATGCCCTCGGCCGTGACGATACTGAACGCCTCGGTGGCGACCAGGCGCGCGGTGGCGGCGTTGGCGGGGGTGGGGTCGACGCACGCGTCGGCGACGACGGCGCGGGCCGCCGAGACGGCGACATAGAGGTCGGCCATCCGATGTTTGAGTGCCTGGAAGCTGCCGATTGGCCGGCCGAATTGCACTCGGCTCTTGGCGTATTCGACGGTCAGGTCCAGACAGCGTTCGGCGGCACCGATCTGCTCGGCCGCCAGCAGGATGGCTGCGGCATCGGCGATTCCGGGGTCGTCCCCCAACGCCACGGTCTCTTCGGGTTGCAGCCGGGCCAGCCGCCGGGTCGGGTCCATCGTGGTGACGGGCTGCGCGCTGAACCGGGTCCACCTATTCAGCTGACCATCGGCGGCCGCGACGACGACGTCGGCGATGTCCCCGTTCACCACGAAGTCCGGGTCGAACACCACTGCGCCGATCGAGCTGCCCTCGGCCAGCCCCTCCAGGGTCTCGGCATCCGGCTCCGGTGCGGCCAGCAGCGCCAGCTCCGCCAGCGTGGTGCCGAGCAGCGGGGAGGGCACCAACGCCCGGCCCAGCTCCTGCAGAACGGTTGCGGCATCAGCCAATTCGCCGCCCGCGCCGCCCAGCTCCTCGGGTATCACCAGCGCGGCGGCGCCGACCTGCTCGCACAACAGCTGCCACAGCGACTCGTCGTAGCCCTTGTCGGATTCCATCGCGGCCCGCACCGCCGCCGGGATCGCGTGCTTGGCTACCAGCGCCGCGACGGTGTCGCGGAGCAGTTCCCGTTCTTCTGTCACAAAGCCTCCAACACTCGGCGCCGATGCCACTCGGGCGTACCCCACGCCGATCGCAATGCTTGCACGCGCAGTAGCAGCAGGGACAGGTCGTGCTCCTGGGTGAACCCGATCGCCCCGTGCGTCTGCAATGCCGAGCGCGCCGCCAACAGGCCGGCCTCCGAAGCCGCCGCCTTTGCCGCGCTCACGTCGCGCGGCTGCAGCGAGAGGGCTGCGCCGTACACCAGTGGCCTAGCGAGTTCGATCGCGATGTGGACGTCGGCGAGCTTGTGCTTGATCGCCTGATAAGAACCGATGATCCGGCCGAATTGGGTGCGCTGCTTGGCGTAGTCGACGGCGGCGTCGCGCAGTGCTTCGGCGGCGCCGACCAATTGTGCGGCGGTGGCCAAGGCCCCGAATTCGAAAGCGCGCGCGACGTCCGCCTGCCAGCTGTCGCCGGTCGCAGTCACGTCGAACAGCCGGCGGCTGGGGTCGACGGAGTCATGCTCGTTCCCCGGGGCAGCCTCGCCGACACCGTCCTCGCTCGCCAGCAGCACCAGCCCGGCCGTGTCGGCGCCGACAGCGCGCGGCACCTGCGGCGGCACCGCGACCGTGGCGATCAACTCGCCGGAAGCCAGCCCAGCGCTGCGTTCGTCGTCAGCCAGCAAAACCGGCGCGACGGCAATGGATTCGGCCACCGGGCCGGGCACGCACCAGTGTCCCAGGCGTTCCAGCGCGACCACTAGGTCGATCGGTTCTGCGTCGAGACCGTCGAATTTCTCCGGCACCGCCAGCGCGGTGACACCGAGGTTGGCCAGCTGCTCCCACACCTTGCGGCCTGGTGCGACGTCGCCCGCCGACCACGCGCGCACCGCGCCCGGCAGGTCCGCTGCGCCCAGCGCCGCGTCGATGCTGGCCGCGAAGTCGCGCTGCTGTTCGTCGAGTGCAAATTCCACTGTCACTTCTTCTCTCGGGGCAGACCCAGCAGCCGTTCCGAGATGATATTGCGCTGAATTTCGTTGGTACCGGCATAGATCGGGCCGCCAAGGGCGAACAGCAGGCCATCGGTCCACGCACCGGCCAGCTCGCCGTCGGCGCCCAGCAGGTCCAGCGCGGTCTGATGGATTTGCACGTCCAGGTCGGACCAGAACACCTTGGTCACCGACGATTCCGCACCCAGCTCCCCGCCTTCGGCGAGCCTGGTCACGGTGCCGAAGGTCTGCAACCGGTAGGCCTGCGCGTTGATCCACGCTTGGCCGACTCGGTCGGCGAACGCATCGGGTGAGCCACGGTCCTTCCACAGCTGAACAAGACGCTCCGCGGCCGCGAGGAAGCGCGCCGGGCTGCGCAGCGACATGCCGCGTTCGTTGCTCGAGGTGCTCATCGCGGCCCGCCAACCCTCGTTGGGTGTGCCGATCACGTCCTCATCGGGCACGAAGACATCGTCGAGGAAGATCTCCCCGAAGCCCGTGTCACCGCCCAGCTGCACGATGGGCCGCACCGTCACGCCCTCGGCCTTGAGGTCGAACATGAAGTAGGTCAAGCCGTTATGTCGCTCGGCCGCGGGGTCGGACCGGAACAGCCCGAATCCCATCTCGGCGAACGGTGCTCGTGAACTCCAGATCTTCTGCCCGTTGAGCAGCCAGCCGCCGTCGGTTCTCGAGGCGGTGGACCGCAACGACGCGAGATCGCTGCCGGATTCCGGCTCCGACCAGGCCTGGGCCCAAATCTGTTCGCCGCTAGCCATTCTCGGCAGAATCCGGTCCAGCTGTTCTTGGGTGCCGTGGGCGAACAGCGTCGGGGCCAGCATCGAGGTGCCGTTGGCGCTGGCCCGGCCCGGTGCTCCGGCGCGAAAGTACTCCTCCTCGAACACCACCCAATGCAGCAGCGGCGCGTCGCGGCCCCCGTACTTCTGCGGCCAGGTGATCACCGACAGTCCCGCGTCGAACAGCACCTTGTCCCAATGCCGATGCTGGGCAAAGCCGTCCGCATTGTCATAGGACTTCGTCGGTATCGACTCGACGTTGGCCGAGAGAAACTCCCGCACCTCGGCCTGAAAGGCCAACGTACCTTCGTCCAGTTGCAGGTCCATCTAGGCAAGCTCCCGCAGTTGTGGTTTGACGACCTTGCCGCCGGCATTGCGCGGCAGCTCCTCGACGAACCGCACCGATCTTGGTGCCTTGAAGTTCGCCAAATGTTCACGCGTGTAAGCGATCACCGATTCCTCGTCAGAGTTCCGAGCCGGGCCGCCGCACCACGAACGCATCGGGAACTCCTATCACCGCCGCGTCGGCCACACCGTCCATCCGGGCCAGCACCTGTTCGATCTCGGCCGGGTAGACGTTGAATCCGCCGCAGATGTACATGTCCTTGAGGCGGTCGGTGATGCTTAGGTTGCCGCGCTCGTCGACCTCACCGATATCGCCGGTGTGCAGCCAGCCGTCGGCATCGATGGCGGCCGCGGTCGCACCCGGATCGTCGAGGTAGCCCAGCATCACGTTGGGTCCGCGCAGCAACACTTCACCTGATGCTCCGCCGCCGGCTCCGTCGACGCGTAATTCGAAGTCGGCGAATGGGCGCCCGCACGTGGTGGCGACGGGCACCGCGTCGTGGTCGGCGCGACACATCGTCCCCATGCCGTTGCCCTCGGTCAGCCCGTAGGCCGTCAACACGATGTCGATGTCGAGTTCGGACTGCATCCGTTCGACCAGCACCACCGGCACGGTGGCCGCACCGGTCACCGCGAACCGCAGCGAGCTGAGGTCGTAGTCGCCGCGGGCCGGGTGGTCGAGCAGCGTCTGGTAGATGGTCGGCGGGCCGGGCAACACGGTGATGCGGTGTTGCTCGATCGCCTGCAGCGTGCGCAGCGGATCGAAGGTCAGATGCGGGATTAGCGTCGCGCCGGTCTGCAGGCAAGCCAGGATGCCGGCCTTGTAGCCGAAGTTGTGAAAGAACGGGTTGATGCACAGGTAGCGGTCGTCGCTGGTGATCTTGCCGTTGGCGGCCCACGACGCCGAGCCCGACAGCGATTGGCGGTGCGCGCAGAGCACACCTTTGCTGCGGCCGGTGGTGCCGGAGGTGAACAGGATGTCGCTGACGTCGTCGGGCGTGACGGCCGCGGCTCGGGCAGCCACCGCGCCGACATCGGCACCCTGGGCGATGAATTCGTCCCACGTCCCGTCCGCTTCTTCGATCGGTATGCGCACGATGTGCCGGAGCGCGGGCAGCGCGTCACGGTCCAGGTCGGCAATCCGGTCGTTGCCGAGGAATCGCCCCATGCCGAACAGCACCGGCGCCTGCGTGCGGGCCAGGATGTCGCTGGCCTCGGCGGCGGTGCAACGGGTGTTCAGCGGCACCATCGCGGCGCCGGCATGGTGAATCGCCAGACAGGCCACCACCCAGTGCCAGGTGTTCGGCGACCAGATCGCCACCCGGTCACCTGCCTGCACGCCGAGGGCGATCAGCGCCGCTGCCGCCCGGTGCACCTCGTCCCGCAAGGCGGCCGCCGTGAACGAGCGGTCGTCGGTGATCAGGGCGTCCTGGCTGGGCAATTGGTCCGCAAAACCATCCAGCGCCCCCGGAATGGTGCGCGGATCGGTGGCCATCGATGCTCCTCTAACAAAGCAAGTGCTTGGTAGGTTAGCCTACAGGGCATGCAGGACGTCGAGGAGTTCCGGGCGGAAGTCCGCCAGTGGCTCGCCGACAATCTGGTCGGCGAATTCGCAGCACTCAAGGGCCTGGGCGGACCGGGACGTGAGCATGAGGCGTTCGAGGAACGCCGGGCGTGGAATCAGCACCTGGCCAAAGCCGGACTGACGTGCCTGGGGTGGCCGGTCGAGCATGGCGGCCGCGGGCTTTCCACGGCGCACCGGGTGGCGTTCTACGAGGAGTACGCGCGTGCCGACGCGCCGGACAAGGTCAACCACTTCGGCGAGGAGCTGCTGGGTCCCACGCTGATCGCGTTCGGAACACCAGAGCAGCAGCAACGTTTCCTGCCTCGCATCCTCGATGTCACCGAGCTGTGGTGCCAAGGATATTCGGAGCCCGGCGCCGGCAGCGACCTCGCCAACGTCTCGACTACCGCAGAACTCGATGGCGACCAATGGGTGATCAACGGGCAGAAGGTGTGGACGTCGCTGGCGCACCTATCGCAGTGGTGCTTCGTGGTCGCGCGCACCGAGAAGGGCTCCAAGCGGCACGCGGGATTGTCGTATCTGCTTGTGCCGCTGGACCAACCGGGCGTACAAGTCCGGCCGATCGTCCAGATCACCGGCACCGCGGAGTTCAACGAGGTGTTCTTCGACGACGCCCGCACCGACGCCAACCTGGTGGTCGGCGAGCCGGGCGACGGCTGGCGGGTCGCGATGGGAACGCTGACCTTCGAGCGGGGCGTCTCCACGCTCGGACAGCAGATCGTCTATGCCCGTGAGCTTTCCAACCTCGCCGAGCTCGCGCAGCGCACCGGTGCAGCGGAGGACCCGTTCATCCGGGAGCGCCTGACCCGGGCCTGGACCGGCCTGCGGGCCATGCGTTCGTACGCGTTGGCCACCATGGACGTCGAGCAGCCGGGCCAGGACAACGTGTCAAAGTTGCTGTGGGCCAATTGGCATCGCAGCCTGGGTGAGCTGGCGATGGACGTGATGGGCAAGGGCGGAATGACGATGTCCGACGGCGAGTTCGACGAATGGCAACGGCTGTACCTATTCACCCGTGCCGACACCATCTACGGCGGATCCAACGAGATCCAGCGCAACATCATCGCCGAGCGGGTGCTCGGCCTGCCCAGGGAGGTAAAGGGTTGACGCTCTCGGTAGCGCCTAAAGAGATTGCCGGACACGGACTTCTGCAGGGCAAGGTCGTGGTGGTGACCGCGGCCGCGGGCACCGGAATCGGTTCGGCCACCGCGCGGCGCGCCCTGGCCGAGGGCGCCGACGTCGTCGTCTCCGACCACCACGAACGGCGGCTGGGGGAGGCCGCCGCCGAACTGTCCGCGCTGGGACAGGGCCGGGTCGAAAGCGTGGTGTGCGACGTCACGTCCACCGCGCAGGTCGACGCGCTGTTCCAATCGGCCACCGCCCGGATGGGCCGCATCGACGTGCTGGTCAACAACGCCGGGCTGGGCGGGCAGACGCCGGTGGCCGACATGACCGACGAGGAGTGGGACCGCGTCTTGGACGTGACCCTGACGTCGGTGTTCCGTGCCACCCGCGCGGCGCTGCGGTACTTCCGCGATGCGCCGCACGGCGGGGTGATCGTCAACAACGCCAGCGTGCTGGGCTGGCGGGCCCAGCACTCGCAGTCACACTATGCCGCCGCCAAAGCCGGCGTGATGGCGTTAACCCGTTGCAGTGCAATGGAAGCCGCCGAGTATGGGGTGCGGATCAACGCGGTGTCTCCGAGCATTGCGCGGCACAAGTTCTTGGAGAAGACGTCGTCGGCCGACCTGCTGGACCGGCTGTCAGCCGACGAGGCGTTCGGCCGCGCCGCCGAGCCTTGGGAGGTCGCGGCCACCATCGCGTTTCTGGCCAGCGACTACTCCAGCTACCTCACCGGAGAGGTCATTTCGGTTTCCAGCCAGCACCCGTAAGGATGGTTGACTAGCACACCTCGGGGCGTGCCTACAGTTTCGAGCAGTTCCGACGGGGGAGATCACATTGACTGACTCGCAGTCCTGGGGGCCCAATACTCCCTGGCAATCCGGGCCGGGGGGACAGCCGCCGCCGGGCCAGCAGCCGCCGGTGTATGGGGCGTACGCGCAGGGTCCGCCGGCGACCCCGCCGGTGATAGCTCACTACGGCCAGCAGCCAGGTCCGGGCAACCGCAACCGCAAGCCGCTGATCATCGCGCTGAGCGTGGTAGCCGCCGTGGTGGTGGTGATCATCGTGGTCGCCGCGATCGTGACGTTCAGCGGCAGCGGCGCATCGGGCACCGCCGGCGACGCCGTTAAGGGCTACCTTGACGCACTTTCGCGCGGTGACGCGGCGGCGGCGCTGAGTTACAGCACCGATCAGCCCGCGTCGAAAGATCTGCTGTCCGACGAGATTCTCAAGAAGCAGATCGCGCGCTGGCCTATCTCCGACGTCAAGATCCTCGACGACAATTCGGCGCACAGTTTCGGCTTCGCACAGATCCATGTCGTCGCCAAGTTCGGCGGCAACACCTCCGACGTCACCATGTCCATCAAGAAGAACGGCAAGGACTGGAAGCTCGACCACGCTGCGATCAAGCTGGACTCGATCAACGCGGGCGTCGGCGAAGACGCGCTGAAGACCGTGACGTTCTTCGGGAAGACGGTTACCGGCTCGCCGGCGTACATCTTCCCGGGCTGGGTCGACGTCGCCAGCAGCAACCCGAACCTGGCCGTCAAACCGAAAAAGCCGTACCTGCTCGACGCGCTGGCGCTCACCGGGAGCACCTATCTCAACGACTTGGATTTCTCGCTCAGTGACAGCGGGCAGTCGGCGACGATGTCGGCGATATCGGCGGCCCTGGCCGACTGTGCAAAATCCAACCAACTGTCGCCGCCGGACTGTCCGCAGCGCGCCTACGACCCCGACCTGGTGGACGGGACCGCGGCGTGGGGCACACCGGACGTCAGCGGCATCAAGGTCACCATGTTCGACCCCTACCACCTTGAGGTGCTGTTCTCCGGGCAGACCACCTTCGTGCTGGTCGCTCACACCCGGTCGGGTGGCTCCAAGTCCGGCCCGGTGACCGCCTTTATCTCGGGCAAGGCCGACGTGAGGCAGAGCTCTCCGACAGTCTCGTTGCGCTGAGGACCCGGGTGGCCAAGCAAGCGCTTGGTTGATATCCTGACCCGGTGGACCGAGTGACCGGTCAGGCAAATAGCCGGCGAGACGAGCTGCTGGAGCTTGCCGCGACCATGTTCGCCGAGCGCGGACTGCGCGCCACCACGGTGCGCGACATCGCCGACGGCGCCGGCATCCTCTCCGGCAGCCTGTACCACCACTTCTCCTCCAAAGAGGAGATGGTCGACGAGCTGCTGCGCAGTTTTCTGGATTGGCTGTTCACCCGCTACCGCGAAATCGTGGATAGCGAGGCCGATCCGCTGGAGCGGCTCAAGGGGCTGTTCATGGCGTCGTTCGAGGCGATCGAGCATCGACATGCCCAGGTCGTCATCTATCAGGACGAAGCGCAACGGCTGCTATCGCAGCCGCGGTTCGCCTATATCGAGGACATGAACCGCCAACAACGCAAGATGTGGGTCGAGGTGCTCCATCAGGGCATCGACGAGGGCTGCTTCCAGCCCGACCTCGACGTCGACCTGGTCTACCGTTTCATCCGTGACACCACCTGGGTGTCGGTGCGCTGGTATCAGCCCGGCGGACCGCTCACCGCAGAACAGGTGGGTCAGCAATACCTCGCCGTCGTTCTCGGCGGCATTACAAAAGGAGTCTGAACATGCCTGAGGCGTACGTCATCGACGCTGTACGTACCGCGGTCGGCAAGCGCGGCGGCGCACTTGCCGGGGTGCACCCCGTCGACCTGGGTGCCCTGGGGTGGCGCGGACTGCTCGACCGGGTCGACTTCGACCCCGCTGCCGTTGACGACGTGATCGCCGGTTGCGTCGACGCCATCGGGGCCCAAGCGGGCAACATCGCCCGGCTCTCGTGGCTGGCCGCCGGCTACCCCGAAGAGGTTCCCGGCGTCACCGTGGATCGGCAGTGCGGGTCCAGCCAGCAAGCCATCTCCTTTGGCGCACAGGCGATCATGGCCGGCACGGCCGACCTCATCGTGGCCGGCGGCGTGCAGAACATGAGCCAGATTCCGATCTCGTCGGCCATGACGGTCGGCGAGCAGTTCGGATTCACCTCGCCGACCAACGAATCCAAGCAGTGGCTGCACCGCTACGGCGATCAGGAGATCTCGCAGTTCCGCGGCTCGGAGCTGATCGCCGAGAAGTGGAACCTGTCGCGCGAAGAGATGGAGCGCTACGCGCTGACCAGCCACGAGCGCGCGTTCGCGGCCATCCGTGGCGGCCACTTCGACAACGAAATCATCACTGTGGAAACCGAATCCGGGCCGTTCCGGGTGGACGAGGGCCCGCGCGAGTCGTCGCTGGAAAAGATGGCCGGCCTCAAGACACTGGTCGAGGGCGGCCGGCTGACGGCGGCGATGGCCAGCCAGATCTCCGACGGCGCCAGTGCTGTGCTGCTGGCGTCCGAGCAGGCCGTCAAGGACCACAAGCTGACCCCCCGCGCGCGCATCCACCACATCAGCGCGCGCGCCGCCGACCCGGTTTTCATGCTCACCGGACCCATCCCGGCCACCCGCTACGCGCTCGAAAAGACCGGACTCTCCATCGAAGACATCGACACCGTCGAGATCAACGAGGCCTTCGCGCCGGTAGTGTTGGCCTGGCTCAAGGAGATCAAGGCTGACCCGGAGAAGGTCAATCCCAACGGCGGCGCGATCGCACTGGGTCACCCGCTGGGTGCCACCGGGGCCAAGCTGTTCACCACCATGCTCAACGAGCTGGAGCGCATCGGGGGTCGCTACGGCCTGCAGACGATGTGTGAGGGCGGCGGCACCGCCAACGTCACCATCATCGAACGCTTGTAATTTCCCCGCGAGCGTGCGTGTTTGTACGCCGGCACGCCGTAATTCGCGTACAACTGCGCTCGCTCGCCGAGCTAGGACTCGACGAACGTGGACGCCGCCTGCAGATGCTTGATCGCGTCACTCACGATTGCCTCGATCAGCTCGGCGCACGACGGCAGGTCCTCGAGGATGCCGGCCACCTGACCGGACGCCAGCACCCCAGCCTCCGTATTGCCTTCGACCAGGCCGGCTTTCAACAGCATCGGGGTGTTGGCCGCCATCAGGACTTGCGACCAGGTCAGTTCCTTACCGTGCCGCATCGCCAACCCATCCTGGATCATCGACCGCCAGGTCATCCCCGACATCTGCTTGAACTTCCCGGCGTTGCGCACTGCCGCGGTGAAACCCCTTGCTGGCGAGCCGCTTTCCAGCTTCTCAACCAGCTCGGTACGCAGCACGCGGTGCGGCATGCCGTCGACCCGGGTGGTCACCACCGTGCCGTCCAGCGCCGACTCCAGGTAGCGCCTCTTGACGGCCTCGGGCACGGTGGAATCCGAGGTCAGCAGAAAACGCGTGCCCATCGCCACGCCGGCGGCGCCGTAGGACAACGCCGCGGCCAACCCACGCCCGTCGAAGAATCCGCCGGCCGCGATCACCGGAATGCCGCTGCCCTGCACGGCGTCCAGCACCGACGGCAATAGCAGCGTGGTGGCGACGGGCCCGGTGTGCCCGCCGCCCTCACCGCCCTGCACGATCATCGCGTCGGCGCCCCAGCCCGCGACCTTGCGCGCGTGCTTGGCGGCGCCGATCGACGGAATGACCACCGCCCCAGCCTCTTTCAACCTCGCGATCAGCTCCTGCTTGGGCGCCAGCGCGAACGACGCTACCTTCACGCCCTCGCGGATCATTAGGTCGACCCGGTCGCCGGCATCGGCGGCGTCGGCACGGATGTTCACGCCGAACGGCTTGTCGGTGCCGGCCTTGACCTTGCCGATGGCGGTCGCCAACTCGTCCAGCGTCATCGTGGCCGACGCCAGGATGCCCAGGCCGCCCGCGTTGGCGGTGGCCGACACCAGGCGAGCGCCGGCGACCCAACCCATCCCTGTTTGCACCACCGGATGCTCGACGCCGACCAGCTCAGTCAGCGGCGTGCGCAACTTCACGACCGGATCTCTCTGTCCCGCAATGCCTTCGGGTCGATGGCCTCGCGGATCAGGCGCAGCTCATCATCGGTCGGCAGCCTGGTCGCCTCGGCCTCGTCGAGGCCGTGCACCTCGAACGAGGTGGCTTCGCGAACCTCAGATGGCGACACCCCGGGGTGCAGGGTCACTGCCCGCATAGTCCGGTCCGGCCCGCCGAAGTCGAACACGCCGAGGTTGGACACCACGCGATAGGTGTTGGCGAAGCGGAACGCGGGGTTGTCGGCGTCCACCTTGTCCCAGCCGATCCCGCAGATCACGTCGACCGCATCGCAGAACACGCGCTTGGAGTGGTTGCCGACCCAGTAGCTGGTGGCGTGGTTGATCGCGTTACCGGGCGCGCCGCGCAGGCCGAACATCTGCCGCGTCGGCTGCTGCAGCGGCCCGAACGCCGAAATGTTCTGATTGCCAAAGCGGTCAACCTGATTGGCGCCCATCACCACGTGGCGCCGGCCCCAGGCAAGCGTCTCGAACACGCGGCCGAACGGCATCCAACCCTCGACGGCCGCGGAGGCACCCAGCGCCGGAGTGTCGGCGATCAGTTGCGCTTCGCCGTCGGTCAACAGGATGTCGGGCGAGAACGTCAACCGCGCCAGCCGGGCGCCGACCGACGCCATGTTGGTCATCGGGCTGACCATGATTTCGCCTGCGTCCCGGAATAATTCGGCGCAGGCGACCGCGCATACTTCGGCTCGGCTGCTCACTTGGGTGCCTCTTCCTGGAAGGCTTTCACGGCCGCCTGATAGTCGTCTTCGCTGCCCGAAAGGTAGGTCTGCACGAAGCCCCGCCAGCCCTCTTCCGTCGAGGCCGCCTCAGCGTAGTGCCGCTGAAATTTCTCGTCCCGGCCGTAATCCGGTGCGGCGGTGGTGAAGTGCGCACCACCCGGAGCTTCCACCACCGCATCGACCATCATGCGGTTGACCAGCAAAGCCTGCGGCGGCACCGCCTTGATCAGCTCTTGGGTGGAGACGACGCGCTCGACGGATAGGTAGCGCTGCTCGGCTGCCATCAGGAACAGGTCGTCGAAGTAGGGGTCGATGCCGGTGTACGCGGCATTGCCTTGGCTGTCACCGAGATTGAGGTGCACAAACGCGGCGTCCAGGCGCAACGCCGGCATGGCGATCAGCGTCTCGTGTCCGCCGCCAGGTGCCGCATACGGACTGGTGACCGTGGCCAGTTCGCCCTCCCAGAAGTCGGGCACCGAACTGCCCAGCCCCGCCCGGATAGGCAGAAACGGCAGTCGCTGCGCCGCCGCCTGCAATCCGCAGCGCAGCATGCCCTCGTCCATCTCCCGGGCTTCGATGGCTCCGCTGGTGCGGGCCTTGGCGAACCACGGGTCGTAGAAGGGCGGTGAGTCCAGCGAGACGAACCCGTAGTAGACGCGCTTGACCTTCCCGGCCGAGCATAGTAATCCCAGGTCGGGTCCGCCGTAGGTGACTATCGTCAAATCCTTGATGTCCGTGCGCAATAGAGCGCGCACGAAGGCCATCGGCTTGCGTCGTGATCCCCAGCCGCCGATGCCGATGGTCATGCCGCTGCGCAACTTCGCGACGGCCTCGTCGAGGGTGGTCCGTTTGTCTGCCATTATTCGCCGCTCCTCCTCATCGCTTCGCTCTGCATCGTCGTCGGCGGCTACGCCTTATCGCCCTTCTTCGTGCCGGCGAAAGCGTCTCGGTGCTCGTCGGCCACCCCGGCGAGGTTGAGCTCGAACGTAAAGCCTTGTTCCATGCGGTAACTCGAGTGAACTCGTTGCACGTCAATCAAGTTCAGTGCTTCCTTGGCGGCCCGAATGACTCGGGTGTCCTTGGCGGCGATGTCGCGGGCCACCCGCAGGGCGGCCTCGTCCAGCTCTTCCCGGGGCACCACCTCGTGCACCGAGCCGAAGTGGTGCAGGGTGGCGGCGTCCACCGTGGCCGCGGTGAAGAACAGCCGTCGCATCATGTGCTGCGGCACCAGCCGCGACAGATGGGTGGCAGCGCCGAGTGCCCCGCGTTCCACCTCCGGCAGCCCGAAGGTGGCGTCGTCGGAGGCGACGATGACGTCGGCATTGCCGACTAGGCCGATGCCGCCGCCCACGCAGAACCCGTTGACCGCAGCGATCACCGGAACCGCGCACTCGTATACCGCGCGGAACGCGGCGAAGCAGCCGCGGTTGGCGTCGATCAGCGCAGTGAATCCCTCGGTGCGCTGCATCTCCTTGATGTCTACCCCGGCGTTGAAGCCCCGACCCTCGGCCCGCAGGATCACCGCGTGGGTGGTGGTATCAGCGCCGGCGGCCGTGATGGCATCGCCCAGTTCGAACCAGCCGCGTGACGGGATGGCATTGACGGGCGGATAGTCGACGGTGACCGCGACTATGCCCGGTTCTGTGACAGTCGAGGTGATCGGCAAATCGGCACTTCCTTTTGGAAAAGGGCGTTGGCTACCTAAGCAAGCACTTGCTTGGTACGCTAGCACAGTGACTCGCGCCGAAGCAGGCCCCCCATTTGGCGAAGCCATCAATTTGGGATTGGCCGGGCGGGTTGTTCTGGTCACCGGCGGTGTGCGGGGGGTAGGTGCCGGTATCAGTTCGGTTTTCGCCGAGCAAGGCGCGACCGTCGTGACCTGTGCCCGCCGCGCGGTCGAGGGCCTCCCTTACGAATTCCACTCCTGCGACATTCGCGACGAAGACGCCGTCAAGTCGTTGATCGACGCCATTGTCGACTCGCACGGCCGGCTCGATGTCGTGGTCAACAACGCCGGCGGGTCGCCCTACGTGCTGACGGCGGAATCCAGCCCGAAGTTCAACCGCAAGATCATCGAGCTCAATCTCATTGGCGGGCTGCAGGTTTCGCAGTGCGCCAACGACAAGATGCAGGACCAGCCGACGGGCGGGTCGATCGTCAACATCTGCAGCCTCAGTGGCCGGCGGCCATCGCCGGGCACCGGCGCGTACGGGGCGGCCAAGGCCGGCCTGGAGAGCCTCACCCAGACGCTGGCGGTGGAATGGGGACCCAAGGTGCGGGTGAATGCCTGCGTGGTGGGCATGGTCGAAACCGAACAGGCGGACCTGTTCTATGGCGACGCCGAGTCGATCGCCGCGATCTCCAAGAACGTGCCCCTGGGCCGGCTGGCCAAGCCCGAGGACGTGGGTTGGGCCGCAGCGTTTTTGGCCTCGGATGCGGCGTCCTACATCAGCGGCGCCTCGTTAGAGGTACACGGCGGCGGCGAGCCGCCGCACTATCTGGCAACCACCAACGCAAGCGCGGTCAAGTAGAGGATCCGAGGAGAATGGGCAGCTAATGGGAATAGTTGACGGCCGTGTCGTCATCGTCACCGGAGCGGGCGGCGGTATCGGTCGCGCGCATGCGCTGGCCTTCGCGGCCGAAGGGGCGCGCGTCGTGGTCAACGACATCGGTGTGGGGTTGGACGGGTCGCCGGCGGGCGGTGGCAGCGCGGCGCAGGGCGTGGTCGATGAGATCACTGCTGCCGGTGGCGAAGCCGTCGCCAATGGCGCCAACATCGCGGACTGGAACCAGGCGGCCGGCCTCGTCCAGACCGCCGTCGAGACCTTCGGTGGCCTCGACGTTTTGGTGAACAATGCCGGGATCGTGCGGGACCGAATGATGGCCAACACCAGCGAAGAGGAATTCGACGCTGTCATCGCCGTGCACCTCAAGGGCCACTTCGCCGCGATGCGCCACGCCGCGTCGTATTGGCGCGGGTTGTCCAAGGAGGGCAAGACCGTTGACGCGCGGATCATCAACACCAGTTCCGGTGCGGGCCTGCAGGGCAGCGTCGGGCAGGGCAACTACAGCGCCGCGAAGGCCGGCATCGCGGCGATGACTCTCGTGGCCGCCGCCGAGATGGGCCGCTACGGGGTGACCGTCAACGCCATCGCACCGTCGGCGCGAACCCGCATGACCGAGACCGTCTTCGCCGAGATGATGGCGACACAGGACAGCGACTTCGACGCCATGGCGCCGGAAAACGTTTCACCACTGGTTGTTTGGCTAGGCAGTGTCGAATCGCGCGATATCACCGGACAGGTCTTCGAGGTCGAGGGCGGCAAAATCCGCGTCGCCGAGGGCTGGGCACACGGCCCGCAGGTCGACAAGGGTGCCCGGTGGGATCCGGCCGAAATCGGTCCCGTCATCGCCGACCTGCTCGCCAAGGCACGGCCGCCGGTTCCGGTCTATGGGGCCTAGTCGTGCGCCGAACCTGAACCTACGGCGACATTTTGGCGATTTTCTCGCCGTGGTTACACGCTCGGCGAGGTGTCACGGATCGCAGATGACGATCGGGATCTCTCGATCGGTCCAGGACTGGTAGTCCTCGAACGTAGGGTACATGGCCACCAGCTTCGGCCAGTACTCCGTCCGTTCCTCGGCCGTCGCGTCGCGCGCATGCAGTTGCAGAACTTCACCTTTGATCTGCACGGAGACTTCCGGATTGGCCTTCAGGTTGAGGTACCACAGCGGGTGTTTGTCGCTGCCGACGCGGGAGGCGCCCAGAATGACGCGGTCGCCCTCGCGCAGGTAGAGCAGCGGGCTGACCCGGCGCTGGCCCGTTTTGCGTCCGGTGGTGGTCAGCAGCGCGACGGGACTCTTCTGCATCGTGCCGCCGAGTCTTCCGTTGGTGCGCCGATAGATCCACGTGTTGGCGCGTCCCAACCACTTCAGGAAAAACGTCATCCGTGGCGAATTCAGGGCGCGCGGCTTCTTCATCTGCCGTCTATCGCTGAATGAACGGCGTGAAGCGGACCCGGATGTGCTGGATCTCGGCTCTGCCGCTTGGGCTGTCGGCGGGAATCACGAACGTCTCCTTGACCCGCCCGCCGACCCGACGGCCGGCCAACGCTGCCTTGGTCAGCACGTCGTACGCCGCGTGCACCTCGTCGCCGACGACGCGGTAGTCCGGCGGCGACGCGTGAGCCAACAACCGGTACTGCGGCCCGCGATTGAGGCTGCGGCGCAGGTGATTTCCGGAGAACCCGTTCTTGAAGCCCTGTTCGACGCGGGTGCATCCGGCCGCGAACGGAACGGAGTCACCGTCGTGGCTGATCAGCGCGTCGATATACGCCTGCGCCGCCGCGATGCGGTTGTCGTCGGAAACGATCAAAGCTCAGATGCGCTCGATGATGGTGCCGGTCGATAGGGCCCCGCCGGCGCACATGGTGATCAGCGCCGTGCTCTGGTCGGAACGCTCCAGCTCGTGCAGCGCGGTGGTGAACAACCGGCTGCCGGTGCAGCCCACCGGGTGGCCGAGCGCGATCGCGCCGCCGTTGACGTTGACCTTGGCCATATCGGGTTCGTGTACCCGTGCCCAGGACAGCACCACCGAGGCGAACGCCTCGTTGATCTCGGTGAGGTCGATGTCGCCCATCTTCATGCCGGCCTTTTCCAGCACCTTCGCCGTCGACTGCACCGGGCCGTCCAGGTGGTAGTAGGGCTCGGCGCCCACCAGCGCCTGGCTGACGATCCGGGCCCGCGGCCGCAACCCGAGCGCCTTGGCCTTGTCCTCGTCCATCCACAACACCGCGGCCGCGCCGTCGGAGATCTGCGAGGACGTGCCTGCGGTGTGGATCGCGCCTTCCATGACCGGCTTCAGCTGGCTGAGGCCCTCCATGGTGGTGTCACGCAGCCCCTGGTCGCGGGACACCATGTGGCGCTCACTGGTGGGCTGCTTCTGCTCGTCGAGCACCGGTGCCTCGATCGGTGAGATCTCCCGGTCGAAACGGCCCTCGTCCCAGGCGCGCTTGGCGCGCAACTGAGACTCGAACCCGAACGCGTCGATGTCGTCACGGGTGATGCCGCGTCGCTTGGCGATCCGCTCGGCGGCCTCGAACTGGTTGGGCAGGTCGATGTCCCAGGATTCGGCTCGCCAATTGCGGTCCGGGCCCGCGTTGGCACCCAGCCCCACCCGGCTCATCGCCTCGATGCCGCAGGCGATGCCGACGTCGATCGCGCCGATGGCAATCAGCCCGGCGATCAGGTGGTTGGCCTGCTGGCCGCTGCCGCACTGGCAGTCAACCGTGGTGGCGCCGACCTGCTCGGGCAAACCCGCGGTCAACCAGGCAGTGCGGGTGATGTTGTTGGATTGCTCCGCGAACTGGGTGACGCAGCCGCCGATCAGCTGCTCGACCTCGCCGGCGTCGATACCGGCCTTGTTGACCAATGCTCTTTGCACCCCGCCCAACAACTCGGTCGCGTGCAGGCCTGACAGCAAGCCACTGCGCTTCCCGATGGGGCTGCGGGTGGCTTCTACGATTACCGGGTTACCCATTCCGTCAGGCTAGAACACGTTTCATTAGTCTGACAAGCGAGGATGGTGACCTGCCTTTTATCTGCGCAAGAGCCGTGTTTTACTGGCACTAGAACACGTTGCAATTAGTGTTGCAAAAGGAGCGCACCGCATATGGCACCCCCCAACATTCCCGCCGACTTCGACTTCCTGGATCCGGACGTCAATCTCGCTGGGCTACCCGTCGCGGAGCTCGCCGAGTTGCGCAAGGCAGAGCCCGTGCACTGGGTCGACGTGCCGGGCGGCACCGGCGGATTCGAGGACAAGGGTTATTGGATCGTCTCCAAGCATGCGGACGTCAAGGAGGTGTCGCGCCGCAGCGATGTCTTCTCCAGCTGGCAAAACGGCGCAATCCCGGCCTGGCCGCCGGAGATGACGCGCGAGCAGGTCGAGCTGCAGCGCAGCGTCATGTTGAACATGGACGCACCGCACCACACCCGGCTGCGCAAGATCATTTCCCGCGGTTTCACGCCGCGAGCCATCGGGCGCCTCGAGGAGGAACTCGCCCACCGCGCTCAGAACATCGCCAAAGCCGCGGCGGCGGAGGGCTCCGGCGACTTCGTCGAACAGGTGTCGTGCGAGCTGCCGCTGCAAGCCATCGCCGGCCTGCTGGGCGTTCCGCAGGAGGACCGGGACAAGCTCTTCCGCTGGTCCAACGAGATGACCGGCGGCACCGACCCCGAGTACGCCGACGTCGATCCCGCGCAGTCGTCGATGGAACTGATCATGTACGCCATGGCGATGGCCGCCGAACGGAACCAGAACCCCACCGACGACATCGTCACCACGCTGATCCAGGCCGACATCGACGGGGAGAAGCTCTCCGACGACGAATTCGGCTTCTTCGTCGTCATGCTCGCGGTGGCAGGCAACGAGACCACGCGCAACTCGATCACCCACGGCATGATCGCTTTCGCGAACAACCCGGATCAGTGGGAACTGTTCAAGAAGGAGCGCCCGGCGACCGCGGCCGACGAGATCATCCGTTGGGCCACACCGGTGTCGGCGTTCCAGCGCACCGCCAACGAGGACGTCGAATTGGGTGGCGCGCTGATCAAGAAGGGGCAGCGGGCGGTGATGTCCTACCGGTCGGCCAACTTCGACGAAGAGGTCTTCGAAGACCCGCACTCCTTCAACATCCTGCGCGACCCGAATCCGCACGTCGGCTTCGGCGGCACCGGCGCCCACTACTGCATCGGCGCGAACCTGGCCCGCATGACGATCAATCTCATCTTCAACGCTGTCGCCGACCACATGCCCGACCTCAAGGCGGTCGGCGAGCCCGAGCGCCTGCGGTCGGGCTGGCTCAACGGCATCAAGCACTGGCAGGTCGACTACGCCGGCAACGGCGCGGTGAAGTCCTGATGGACTTCGATCTCACTGCGACACAACAGGCTGTCGCTGACGTTGTCACGTCCGTGCTGGAACGCGATTTGACGTGGGACGCCCTCGTCAGCGGAGGGGTGGCGGCGCTGCCCGTGCCGGAACGCCTCGGCGGTGACGGCGTGGGGCTGCCCGAGGTCGCGACCGTGCTGACCGAAGCGGGCCGCCACGGCGCTATCACGCCGGCGCTGGCGACGCTGGGCTTCGGCGTGGTGCCGTTGGTCGACTTGGCTTCCGACGAACAGCAGGACCGGTTCCTGGCTTCAGTCGCCAAGGGCGGGGTGTTGACCGCCGCGCTCAACGAACCCGGAACGGCGCTGCCCGACCGGCCCGCCACCACCTTCGCCGGTGGGCGGCTCTCGGGCACCAAAGTCGGTGTCGCATATGCCGAACGAGCGGACTGGCTGATTGTGACTGCCGACAGCGCGGTCGTCGTGGTGTCGCCGAAAGCCGATGGCGTGGACGTGGTCCGCACACCAACGTCGAACGGCTCGGAGGAGTACACGGTCACCTTCGCCGCTGTCGCGGTACCCGACACCGATGTGCTCGCCGGTGCCGCCGCGCGCCGCGTCAATGAGCTGGCGTTGGCGGCGGTCGGCGCGTTCACCGACGGATTGGTGGCCGGGGCGCTGCGGTTGACCGCCGACTACGTGGCCAACCGCAAGCAGTTCGGCAAACCGTTGTCGACCTTCCAGACCGTCGCGGCTCAGCTGGCTGAGATATATATCGCTTCGCGCACCATCGATTTGGCGGCTAAGTCGGTGATCTGGCGGCTGACCGAAGGGCGGGACGCCGACAGCGACCTGGACGTCCTCGGATACTGGATCACTTCGCAGGCCCCGCCGGTGATGCAACTCTGCCACCATCTGCACGGTGGCATGGGCATGGACGTCACCTACCCCATGCACCGGTACTACTCCACGATCAAAGACCTGACCCGGCTGCTAGGCGGGCCGTCGCATCGTCTCGACCTGGTGGGAGCGCAATGTTCATCGAACTGACGCCGGAGCAGCGGCAGCTGCAAGCCGAGCTACGCCAATACTTTTCGAATCTCATCTCGTCTGACGAGATGAAGGCGATGGAGCAGGACCGCCACAATGCCGCCTACCGCGCGGTGATCCGGCGGATGGGCCAGGACGGCAAGCTCGGCGTCGGGTGGCCAAAGGAGTTCGGCGGCCACGGATTCGGGCCGATCGAGCAGTCGATCTTTGTCAATGAGGCGCATCGGGCCGACGTGCCGCTGCCGGCGGTGACGCTGCAGACGGTGGGGCCCACCCTGCAGCGGTTCGGCAGCGAGATGCAGAAGAAGAAGTTCCTGCCCGCGATCCTGGCCGGCGAGGTGCACTTTGCGATCGGCTACACCGAGCCGGAGGCGGGCACTGACCTGGCGGCGCTGCGGACCACTGCCGTGCGGCAGGGCGACGAGTACATCGTCAACGGCCAGAAGGTCTTCACCACCGGGGCCCACGATGCCGACTACATCTGGTTGGCCTGCCGCACCGACCCGGAAGCCGTTAAGCACAAGGGCATTTCGATTCTGATCGTGGATACCAAGGACCCGGGTTACTCCTGGACGCCGATCATCCTGTCCGACGGCGCCCACCACACCAACGCCACCTACTTCAACGACGTGCGGGTGCCGGCCGACATGCTGGTTGGGGAGGAAAACGGCGGTTGGCGGCTGATCACCACCCAGCTCAACAATGAGCGGGTGATGCTCGGTCCGGCCGGCCGCACCGCCGGCATCTACGACAGGGTGCACGCGTGGGCGTCGAAACCCGGAGCGGACGGCGTCACCCCGATCGATCACGACGACGTCAAACGCTCCCTCGGCGAGATCTATGCGATGTGGCGGATCAACGAACTGCTGAACTGGCAGGTCGCCGCCGCCGGCGAGGATATCAACGTAGCCGACGCCGCGTCGACGAAAGTCTTTGGCACTGAACGAATCCAGTACATTGGTCGACTCGCCGAGGAAATCGTCGGCAAGTACGGCAATCCGGCTGAGCCGGGCACCGCCGAACTGCTGAACTGGCTGGACGCGCAGACCAAGCGCAATCTGGTGATCACCTTCGGCGGCGGAGTGAATGAGGTCATGCGCGAGATGATCGCTGCGGCAGGGCTCAAGGTGCCGAGGGTTCCTCGATGACCGATATCCACGAGGCGGTCGAAAAGATCAAAGCGGCCGGCGGCGCCTCGCCGCGCGCGGGTCGGGACCCGGTGAATCAGCCGTTGATCAACAACTGGGTGGAGGCGATCGGCGATCGCAACCCGATCTACATCGACGAGGCCGCGGCCCAAGCCCAAGGTCACCCCGGAATCGTCGCGCCTCCGGCCATGATTCAGGTGTGGACCATGTTCGGTCTCGGTGGCGCTCGTCCGGACGACGACCCCATGGGCCCGATCATGCAGTTGTTCGACGAGGCCGGGTATATCGGTGTGGTCGCCACCAACTGTGAGCAGACCTACCACCGATACCTGCGGCCCGGCGAGCAGGTCAGCATCGCTTCCGAGATGGGTGACGTGGTTGGCCCTAAGCAGACTGCGCTCGGCGAGGGCTGGTTCGTCAACCAGCACATCATCTGGCGGGTGGGCGACGAGGACGTCGCCGAGATGAATTGGCGCATCCTCAAGTTCAAGCCCGCTGCGGAAGCCGCGCCTGCTTCGGTGCCTGAAGACCTGGACGCCGACGCGATGATGCGGCCGGCGGTTTCGCGGGACACCGAGTTCTTCTGGGAAGGAGTCAAAGCGCACGAGCTGCGCATCCAGAAGCTTGCCGACGGGAGCCTGCAGCACCCGCCGGTGCCGGCGTTGTGGCAGGAACCCGGCGCGCCGATCGACTACGTGGTCTCCTGCGGTAAAGGCACGGTGTTCAGCTTCGTGGTGCACCACGCGCCGAAGGTGCCCGGTCGCACACTGCCGTTCGTCATCGCGCTCGTCGAACTCGAGGAGGGCGTCCGCCTACTCGGTGAACTACGCAATGTGGACCACGCCGAGGTGAAGATCGGAACGCCGGTTCGCACAACCTATATCGACTTCCCGGCCGGCGACAGCGGCCCGGAGTGGAGCCTTTACGCATGGGAGCCTGACGCATGAGCGCGCCGGTCGTCGAAGTGGGCACCACGCTGCCCGAACTCAAGCTCCACGGAAGTCCCACCTTCATCATCTCAACAGCATTGGCCACCAGGGACTTTCAAGACGTCCACCACGACCGGGACCTGGCGCAGGCCAAGGGGTCCAACGACATCTTCGTCAACATCCTGACCGACACCGGGCTGGTGCAGCGGTTCATCACCGACTGGGCCGGACCGTCGGCGGTGATCAAGTCGATCGGACTTCGGCTCGGGGTACCGTGGTACGCCTACGACACCGTGACTTTCACCGGTGAGGTGACCGGGGTGGACGACGGCCTGATCACGGTAAAGGTGCTGGGCGCCAATAGCCTTGGCAATCACGTCATCGCGACGGTGACGCTGACGGTCGGGGGTGCCTGATGCTGTCGGGTAAGGCGGCGATCGTCGGCATTGGGGCCACCGACTTCTCGAAAAACTCCGGCCGCAGCGAACTGCGGCTGGCGGCCGAGGCGGTGCTCGACGCCCTCGACGACGCCGGCCTGAGTCCGTCCGACGTCGACGGGCTGACCACCTTCACGATGGACACCAATAAGGAGATCGCCGTCGCGCGGGCCGCCGGCATCGGCGAGTTGAAGTTTTTCGCGCAGACCCACTACGGCGGCGGTGCCGCGTGTGCGACCGTCCAGCATGCGGCGATCGCCGTCGCCACCGGTGTCGCCGATGTGGTGGTGGCCTACCGGGCGTTCAACGAACGTTCCGGCATGCGATTCGGCCAGGTGCAGACCAGATTGGTGGGAGACGCTAGCGCACAGGCGGATTCGACGTCTGCGGACAATTCCTTCTCGTACCCACACGGGCTTTCCACGCCGGCGGCCCAGGTCGCGATGATCGCCCAGCGCTACATGCACTTATCGGGCGCGACCAGCCGCGACTTCGGCGCCGTCTCGGTGGCCGACCGTAAGCACGCCGCCAAAAACCCGAAGGCGTACTTCTACGAGAAGCCGATAACGATTGAGGACCACCAGAATTCGCGGTGGATCGCCGAGCCGCTGCGGCTGCTGGACTGCTGCCAGGAGACCGACGGCGCGGTCGCGATTGTGGTCACGTCGGCCGAGCGTGCCCGCGACCTCAAACAGCGACCGGCGATCATCGAGGCGGCGTCGCAGGGTTCCAGCCCCGATCAGTACACGATGGTCAGCTACTACCGGCCCGAACTGGGTCTGCCCGAGATGGGGCTGGTGGGTCGGCAGCTGTGGGAGCAGTCAGGGCTCTCGCCGACCGACATCCAGACCGCCATCCTCTACGACCACTTCACGCCGTTCACCCTGATTCAGTTGGAGGAGTTGGGATTCTGCGGCAAGGGTGACGCCAAGGACTTCGTCGCTGACGGTGCGATCGAGGTGGGCGGCCGCCTTCCAATCAACACGCACGGGGGCCAACTAGGCGAGGCCTACATCCACGGTATGAACGGCATCGCCGAGGGCGTACGGCAACTGCGCGGTACCTCGGTTAACCCGGTGCCCGACGTCGAACACGTCCTCGTCACCGCAGGGACGGGCGTACCCACCTCCGGCCTGATCTTGGGCTAGTCCCTCGCCCCGTTGTCCGCCGAACGTCACGTTGGCGTGACTGTCGGCGTCGAGCGTCACGCTAGCGTGACGCTGGGGATGATGAGCCTGTGCTGAAGTGACGTTTGCGGCGGTCGGTGGAAATCTGCCGTCATGCGGGAGCCATTTGTCGGCAGTGAGGCGGTGGCCACGGGCGACATTGTCGAGAGTGCGTTACGGACTCGCTATGTGAAGGTGTTCCGTGACGTTTACGTCAGCCCGGGCACCGAGTTGACACCACTAGTCCGGGCAGAAGCTGGATGGCTGTGGTCCCGACGCCGGGGGATTGTCGCAGGGCTGTCGGCCTCTGCGCTGCACGGTGCGCGTTGGGTGGATGGCACCGCGCCCCTCGACATTCTGCACAGCAACAGGAACCCGCTGCCAGGCCTGCGAGTCCACGGAGACCGGATCGAAGATGATGAGGTCACCCTGGTCAGCGGCATACCGGTGACGACGGCAGCCCGGACGGCCCTCGACTTGGGATGCTGGTACCCAATGGGCAAAGCGGTGGCGGCAATCGACGACCTGCTGCGAAATAGCGACGTGAAGGTAGCTGAGGTTGAAACGCTCGTTCGGCGGTACCCGGGCCGGCGCGGAATCCACCTCGCGCGGATCGCCATCGATCTTGCGGATCCGGGTGCCCAGTCGCCAAAGGAGACATGGCTCCGCCTACTGCTCATACGAGCCGGCCTGCCTAGGCCAGAGACACAGATTCCCGTCATTGACGAGTTTGGTGAGCAGATCTGTTACCTCGATATGGGTTGGGAAGAGATTAAAGTCGCGGTCGAGTATGACGGCGAGCAACACCGCAGTGATCGCAGGCAATTCGGCTGGGACATTCGGCGACGAGAAATGCTTGAGCGGCTCGGCTGGATCGTGATCCGGGTTATCGCTGGAGATCGGGCCGCCGAGATCATCAGCCGTGTCCGAGCGGCGTTGGCTCGACGAGCGTCACGCTAGCGTGACGCTCAAACGCCAACGCCACGCTAGCGTGACGCTCGGCGGAAAACTGGACAAGCGACTAAACGGCCACCAACTCCACGCCGCTGAGCACCAGAGCGTTGTCGCGGGAAGGCGCGACAACGGCGGCCACGAAACGGCCATCCTCTTTCCAGACGTTTACTTGCAACGTCTCGCCCGGGAATGCGACACCGGCAAAACGCGCGCCGTAAGCGGCCACCGCCCCGGCATCACCGTCCAGCAGAGCGTCGGTGATGGCCTTACACGTCATGCCGTAGGTGCACAGGCCGTGCAGAATGGGCCGGGGAAAGCCTGCGGCAGCGGCGAATTCGGGATCCGAATGCAGTGGATTGCGGTCGCCGCAGAGCCGGTACAGCAGCGCCTGCTGCGGCAGCAGAGGCACGGCCAGCTCGAGATCGGGTGCTCGATCCGGGGCCCCCTCCGACGATGACGGCCCACGCTCGCCGCCGAAGCCGCCCTCGCCGCGGGCGAAGATCGATCGCCTCTGTGTCCACAGCAACGTGCCGTCCGGCGCGGACACTTTCGTCTCGCTCCAGATCACCGCGGCCTTGCCCTTGTCCCAGATGTCGGTGAACCGGGTAACCGCTCGAGCCGAGCCCGAAGGCGGCAGCGGCGCAGGCACTTCCACCCGCTCGCTAGCGTGCAACACCTTGGCCAGCTCGATGTCGATGCCGGGAAACTGAACCGTCGGCGGCTTGGTCATGTGGAAGGTAGCCGCGACGTTGCCGAACGTCGGCAGCACCTGAGGTGTCTCGTCCACCAGGTAGCGCAGCTCGCGAGGGTCCATCGGATCCGCACCCGCGCCCAGCCCCAGGTGGTAGAGCTGGATATCGCTGCTCGTCCAGGAGAATTCGATCGGCTCCAGCTCAGCGGCCAGCGCCACATCTACGTCGATTGGCATTTTAGTTCTCTCCAGCTAGGTGCAGTGCCGCCAGGTAACCAAAAGTCATCGCCGGTCCGATCGTGCCGCCGGGACCCGGATATGTGTGTCCCATCACCGGACCGCTGACATTGCCTGCGGCATAAAGGCCTTCGATGATTTTGCCGTCGTCGCGCAGCGCACGTCCATGCACGTCGGTGCGAATGCCGCCCTTGGTGCCGAGATCGCCGGGCACCATCTTGGCGGCGTAGTAGGGCCCATGGCTGATCTCGCCGAGGTTTGGATTGGGCTTGTTGGTCGGATCGCCGTAGTACTTGTCGTAGGCGCTTTCGCCGCGGTGGTAATCCTCGTCGACGCCCGAGCGTGCAAAGGCATTGAAGCGTTCGACGGTGGACACCAACTGATCAGCCGGAAGGCCTGCCTTGCTGGCGAGTTCCTCCAGGGTAGCAGCCTGCACGATCACGCCGGACTCCATCCACTTGCGCGGAATCCGTTGTCCGGCCTGCAGTCCCGCGAAGATGTACCGGTCGCGGTACTGCTGGTCGAACACCAGCCACGCGGGAATGTTCTCACCCGGCCCGGGCCCCTGGCCATGGTCCCCGCCGTACATGTGGTGACACGCTTCGACGTAGGGCATCGATTCGTTCATGAACCGCTTGCCGGACATGTTGACGATGATCGACCCGGGTGAATTGCGCTCCGACAACGCGAACCAAGGAGCGCCTACCAGCGGCACCGTCGGTCCCCACCAGGCGTCTTCCATCAGATCCAGTGCAGCACCAAGTTTTTCGCCGGCGACAATACCGTCACCGGTATTGGCCTTGGCGCCGACGGTCCACTCGGTGGTGATGGGGGCGCGCTGATATTTGACCCGCATCTGTTCGTTGTGCTCGAAACCGCCCGAGGCCAGGATCACGCCGCGACGGGCCCGGATTAGTTGTGGCTCAGCCGATTCCGCCCCGGAGGTATCCCGGACATAGACACCTCGGACCGCACCGTCTTCGACATAGAGGTCGGTGAGCGCGGTGTTGAGCTGCACCGGGACGCCGGCCCGCTGCAGGCCGATCCGCAACGGCCCGATCAGGGCACGGCCCATGCCGACCAGGTTTTTGCCGGTCGCCTTGGCCCACATGGTGCGGCCGCCGACCTTCAGGCTGCGCAGCACCCCTCGCGGATGCCGCTTCAACATGTTCAGCCGCACATAATCCTGTTGCATCACAACCACATTGAGGGGCACCTTGCCGTAAGCGGGTTCGAGCCCCGCTTCGTCAGCACCCAGCTTGCGGGCGTTGAACGGTTTCGGCTCAATCGAACGGCCTTCGGCCCGGCCGCCCGGCGCCTCCGGGTAGTAGTCGGAGTAGCGCGGCACCCAGCACATCTTCAGCGGCGTGTGCTTAAGCACGAACGACAGCATCTCGGGGCCGCGCTGCAGGTAGGTGTCGATGCGTTCGGGCTCTACGACGTCGCCGATGATGCCGTGCAGGTAGCTGCGCGCCGCCTCGGGGGTGTCGCGGACCCCGTCGCGCTTGAGGACCTCGTTGTTGGGAATCCAGACGCCGCCGCCCGAGCGCGCAGTAGAGCCGCCGAAGTGGGCGGCCTTCTCGATGACTAAGGTCGCGAGGCCGCGATGCGCGGCGGTCAGGGCAGCCACCATGCCGGCGCCGCCGCTGCCGACCACGACGACGTCGTACTCCTGTGCTGTCATGTAGAACACGTTATAGAATTGCCCTGCCTGGCCGCTACTGGCCCGGTCAAACGGACGAGGGGAATTCGGCAAGATGCTTAATTCTGCCACCCGCGACGAGCTGGCCGCGGACCTGGCGCAGGCCGAGCGGAGCCGCGAGCCAATTGCCCCGCTGACGTCCGTTCAGCCCGATATCGACGTCGTCGACGCCTACGAGATCCAGCTGATCAACATCCGGCAGCGGGTGGCCGAGGGCGCCAAAGTGGTCGGGCACAAGGTGGGCCTGTCGAGCAAGGCGATGCAGCAGATGATGGGCGTCGACGAGCCCGACTACGGGCACCTGCTAGACGAAATGCAGGTGTTCGAGGACACCCCGGTCAACGCGTCCACATATTTGTATCCGCGGGTCGAGGTCGAGGTGGGTTTCATCCTGGCCGCCGACCTGCCTGGCGCCGAGTGCACAGAGGACGACGTGCTGGCGGCCACCGAGGCGCTGGTGCCGTCGATCGAGTTGATCGACACCCGAATCACCGACTGGAAGATCGCGCTGTGCGACACCATCGCCGACAACGCCTCGTCGGCGGGCTTCGTCCTCGGCTCCGCGCGGGTGTCACCGTCGGACGTGGACGTCAAAGCGATCGATGCGACGTTGACCCGCAACGGCGAGGTGGTCGCGGAGGGTCGCAGCGACGCGGTCTTGGGTAATCCAGTGACCGCGGTGGCGTGGCTGGCACGCAAGGTGGAAAGCTTTGGGGTGAGGCTGAAAAAAGGTGACATCGTATTACCCGGATCGTGTACACGCGCGATCGACGTACACGCCGGCGACAAATTCGTCGCCGACTTCGCGGGACTCGGTGCGGTCCGGTTGTCGTTCGAATAAGGAGCAATCGCAAGCGCGGCGAAGCTGGGCGCAGCGGGCCGCGACGGTCAGGTGAGGAGCAACATGCCGTCTAAAGCGACTGTGGCAATTGTCGGGTCGGGAAATATCAGCACCGACCTGCTGTACAAATTGCTGCGATCCGACTGGCTGGAACCGCGCTGGATGGTCGGCATCGACCCGGAAAGCGAGGGCCTGGCGCGGGCCCGCAAGCTGGGGCTGGAGACCACTCACGAAGGCGTCGACTGGCTGCTGGCGCAGTCCGAAAAGCCCGACCTGGTGTTTGAGGCCACTAGCGCGTACGTGCACCGGGACGCGGCCCCGAAATACGAGGCCGCCGGGATCCGGGCCATCGACCTGACACCGGCCGCCGTCGGCCCGGCGGTGATCCCGCCGGCGAACCTGCGCGAACACCTGGACGCCCCGAACGTCAACATGATCACCTGCGGTGGCCAAGCGACCATTCCCATCGTCTACGCGGTGTCGCGGGTCGTGAAGGTGCCCTACGCCGAGATCGTCGCTTCGGTGGCGTCGGTGTCGGCCGGCCCCGGCACCCGCGCCAACATCGACGAGTTCACCAAGACCACCAGCAAGGGCGTCCAGACCATCGGCGGGGCCGACCGCGGCAAGGCGATCATCATCCTGAACCCCGCCGATCCGCCGATGATCATGCGCGACACCATCTTCTGCGCCATCCCCGAGGATGCCGACCGCGACGCAATCGCCAAGTCCATCCACGACGTGGTCGCCGAGGTGCAGACCTACGTGCCGGGATACCGCCTGCTCAACGAGCCGCAGTTCGACGACCCGTCGATGCATTCCGGCGGCCAGGCGCTGGTCACCACGTTCGTCGAGGTCGAAGGCGCCGGTGACTACTTGCCGCCGTACGCTGGCAACCTGGACATCATGACTGCGGCGGCCACCAAGGTCGGCGAGGAGATCGCCAAGGAGACGCTGGCGGTCACAGGAGGTACACGATGACCGACATCTTCTTCAATCCGGTCTGGGATGTCCGGATGACCGACACCTCGCTGCGCGACGGGTCGCACCACAAACGGCACCAGTTCACCAAGGACGAAGTGCACTCGATCGTCTCGGCGCTCGACGCGGCGGGTGTGCCGGTGATCGAGGTGACGCACGGCGACGGGCTGGGCGGCTCGAGCTTCAACTACGGCTTCTCCAAAACCCCCGAGCAGGAACTGATCAAGCTCGCCGCGGAGACCGCGAAAGAGGCCAAGATCGCGTTCCTGATGCTGCCGGGTGTGGGCACCAAAGAGGACATCAAAGAAGCGCAGGACAACGGTGGGTCGATCTGCCGGATCGCCACTCACTGCACCGAGGCCGACGTCTCGATCCAGCACTTCGGCCTGGCCCGCGAGCTCGGTCTGGAGACCGTTGGGTTCTTGATGATGGCGCACACCATTCCGCCGGAGAAACTGGCCGCCCAGGCCCGCATCATGGCCGACGCCGGCTGCCAGTGCGTCTACGTCGTCGATTCCGCGGGCGCCCTGGTGCTCGATGGTGTGGCCGACCGGGTGTCGGCCTTGGTGGCCGAACTCGGCGAGGACGCGCAGGTGGGCTTCCACGGGCACGAAAACCTGGGGCTCGGGGTGGCTAACTCGGTAGAGGCGGTGCGCGCGGGCGCCAAGCAGATCGACGGCAGCGTGCGCCGCTTCGGCGCCGGTGCGGGCAACGCTCCGGTCGAGGCCTTGATCGGGGTGTTCGACAAGATCGGCGTCAAGACCGGCATCGACTTCTTCGACATCGCCGACGCCGCCGAGGACGTGGTGCGCCCGGCCATGCCGGCCGAATGCCTGTTGGACCGCAACGCGCTCATCATGGGGTACTCCGGCGTCTACTCCAGCTTCCTCAAGCACGCCGTCCGCCAGGGCGAGCGCTATGGCGTCCCGGCGCACGAGCTGTTGCACCGGGCCGGTCAGCGCAAGCTCATCGGCGGTCAGGAAGACCAGCTCATCGACATCGCGCTCGAAATCAAACGCGAGCAAGAAAGCGGTGCCCCGACGCACGCATAGCTTGCGCAAAGCTCGCGCGGGTATTCTGGCCGCCATGAGCACGACATTCAACGCAGTCCGCGTAGTCGCCGGGGGGCTGCTCGCTGTTACCGCCGCGACAGTGATCGCGCTGCCTGTGGCGGGCCCAGCCAGCGCGGCCCCATGCGATCAGACCGTGGGTAATTCCATCGACGCGTACCTGAAGCGGCATCCCGACCTCCACCAGCAGCTGCAGGCCAGGTCCGAGGCGGAGGGTGGCGGTCCCAACGTCATCGACTACCTGAACCGGCATCCTGATGTGCGGCAGCATCTGATCGACCTGTCGCAGCAGTGCGCACCCTAGTTAGTCGGCTTAGTCCTTCAAGTCTTTGAACGCCGTGGCCGACACGCGCGAATGTTCGCCATTGACTAAAAAGTAGAACACGTTCTAGCGTCTAGGCGTGTCCGATCAACTCTTCTCTGATCCCCTAACCTCCGCGATCGCGGAGGCCGAGAAACTCGTCGCCGCCGCCCCGCACATCGAGACCGAAGCCGACCTGCTGGAAGGGTTGCAATACCTGGCCGGCTGTGTCGCGGCTTGCACGCACCTTGCCTTCGACTACGACCGCGACCACCCGTTCCTGCAGTCGGGCACCGGACCGTTCACCAAGATGGGTCTGGACAACCCCGACACCCTCTACTTCGGCACCCGGGTGCACGCCGACCACGACTACGTGGTCACCGGCAGGCGCGGCACCACCACCGACCTGAGTTTCCAGTTGCTCGGCGGCGAGTACACCGACGACAACGTGCCGGCCAGCCAGGCCGCGTTCGACGACCGCGAACTCGAGATCGCTGCGGACGGCAGCTTCGAGTGGCGGGTGCGCCCGACCAGCAACGGCCAACTGGTGATGCGCGAGGTGTACGGCGACTGGTCGGCGCAGCGTGGCACGCTGGCCATATCCCGACTGGACACCGCCGGCACCGCGCCGCCGCCGCTGACTCGCGCAACGATCGAAAAGCGTTACGCCACTGCAGGAAAGCAGCTGGTGCAGCGGGTCAAGACGTGGTTGCAGTTCCCGCAATGGTTCTACCTCGACCTTCCGGTCAACACGTTGACGGCGCCGCGGCTGACGCCCGGCGGCCTGGCCACGCAATACTCGTCGGTCGGGCACTTCGACCTGCGGCCCGACCAAGCGCTGGTGATCACCATCCCGGTTTCCGATGCGCCCTACCTCGGCTTCCAATTGGGCAGCCTCTGGTACATCTCGCTGGATTACATCAACCACCAGACGTCGCTGAACAACACTCAGGCGCAAGCGGATCCGGACGGCAAGGTGCGCATGGTCGTTGCCGACCAGAACCCGGGATTAACCAACTGGGTCGAGACGCTCGGCCATCGGAAGGGCTTTTTGCAGTTCCGCTGGCAGCGGGTATCGCGGCAACTCACCGACGCCGACGGTCCCACGGTCGAGTTGGTCGACCTCGACGCGGTGGCGGGCAAGTTGCCCTATTTTGAGCACAACAAGATTTCCGAGGACGACTGGCGCGCGCGGATCACCCTGCGGCAACAACAGATTCAGGCAAGGATGCTGGGATGACGAAATTGCTCGACGGCAAGGTTGTGGTGATCAGTGGCGTCGGCCCGGGTCTGGGCACCACGCTGGCACACCGATTCACGCGCGAGGGCGCCGATCTGGCGCTGGCCGCGCGCACTCCGGAACGCCTGGACGACGTCGCCAAGCAGATCGCTGACGCCGGCGGCCGTGCGGTGACGGTGCGCACCGACATCACCGACGACGACCAGGTGAGCAACCTCGTCGCCGCCACGTTGGAGGCCTACGGCAAGGTCGACGTGCTGATCAACAACGCGTTCCGGGTCCCGTCGATGAAGCCGTTGGCGGGCACCAGTTTTCAGCACATCCGGGATGCGATCGAGCTCAGTGCGCTCGGGGCGTTGCGGTTGATCCAGGCCTTCACGCCGGCGCTGGAAGAGGCGCACGGATCGATCGTCAACGTCAACTCCATGGTGCTGCGTCATTCGCAGGCGAAATACGGCGCTTACAAGATGGCCAAGTCGGCGCTGCTGTCCATGTCGCAGTCGCTGGCGACCGAACTCGGTGAAAAGGGCATTCGCGTCAATTCCGTTGCGCCCGGCTATATCTGGGGCGAGACGCTGAAGGGCTACTTCGAGCATCAGGCCGGCAAGTACGGCACCTCGGCGGACCAGATTTACCAGGCCACCGCGGCGAACTCCGACCTCAAGCGGCTGCCCACCGAAGACGAGGTGGCTTCGGCGATTCTCTTCATGGCCAGCGACCTGTCCAGCGGGATCACAGGGCAGTGCTTGGATGTCAACTGCGGGGAGTATCACACCTGATGACCGGCACCGACGATGCAGAGCGAAGCGATGAGGAGGTGGCGAAATAGTGGCAGAGCGCACCGATGTCGGCACCGTCGAGGACCTGCACGCGTCCGCAACCAAACTGGCCGGGCTTGACGACTTCGGCGTCGACGACGACAACTATCGCGAAGCGCTAGGTGTGTTGCTGGACTCCTACCGGCGTGACGCTGGCCTAACCGCGTTGGGCAGCAAGATGAATCGGTTCTTCCTGCGTGGCGCGCTGGTGGCCAGGCTGTTCTCCGAATCCGCGTGGAAGCAGTATCCGCAACACGTCGACATCGGCATCGAGCAGCCGATCTTCGTCACCGGGCTGCCGCGCACCGGCACCACGATTTTGCACCGTCTGCTGGGCGCGGACCCGGCCCACCAAGGCCTGCACTTGTGGCTGGCCGAGTTCCCGCAGCCGCGCCCGCCTCGCGACACTTGGGAATCAAACCCGTGGTACAGCATGCTGGACGCGCAGTTCACCCAGCATCACCAGGAGAACCCGGAGTACACCGGCCTGCATTTCATGGCCGCCTACGAGTTGGAGGAGTGCTGGCAGCTACTGCGGCAGTCGCTGCATTCGGTGTCCTACGAGACGCTGTCGCACCTACCCACCTACTCACAGTGGCTATCGCAACAGGACTGGACACCTTCATATCGGCGACACCGCAAGAATCTTCAACTGATCGGACTCAACGACCCCGAAAAGCGTTGGGTGCTAAAGAATCCCAGCCACCTGTTTGCACTGGATGCGTTGATGGAGACCTATCCCGATGCGCTGGTGATACAGACCCACCGGCCCGTCGAAACGATTCTGGCCTCGATGTGCTCGCTGGCTCAGCACACCGCCGAGGGATGGTCGACGACCTTTGCCGGCGCCGAGATCGGCGCTGATGCGGTGGAGACCTGGTCGCGCGGTCTGGAGCGGTTCAACACGGTACGCGCGAAGCACGATCCGGCTCAGTTTTACGACGTCGACTACCACGATCTGATGGCCGATCCCCTCGGAACGGTCGCAACCGTGTACCGTCACTTCGGTCTGACGCTGACTGACGAGGCCCGAAAGGCCATGGAAGACAGCCACGCTGAGAGCCAGACCGGCGCTCGGGCTCCGAAGCACAAATACTCGCTGGCCGACTACGGGCTGACTGCCGAGACCGTCAAGGACCGCTTCGCCGGCCTGTGAGGGCTCAGACGGCGTCGAAGTCGTTCAGGTCGCCGGGGTCTCGTGGATCGTCCAGGTCGTCCAAGTACCCCTCGGCGACCGCGTGCTCGATGCTGTCACTGAGTTTCGGGCATGACCTGGTGCGTGCGGTGTCACCGCCGGACTCACGTACTTCTGCGAAGAAGGCGCAGCGCTGCGACGCTTCGGTTCTCCATTGCACCGCCGTATGACCGGGCCCCAGCCTCTTGACGGTGACCGTGACATGGCAGAACCGGCAATCAACCGGCTGCAGACCCGACGTCAAATAGCGTTCGCGATCGGAGCGGCTGGCAGCCGCCACCGCAGCGGCACGCTGCGGATCGTCGCCGAAACCCCTTGACTTGGACCATGATCCGCCGCTGCCGTCGGTCTGGCCGGGGCGATCCTCGTGATCGTGATAGTGACCGTGCAGCAGCAACATCGATCGGGCGAGCCGATCGACGTCGGGAACCGCCGGCTTGTCGTCAGACATTTCGATCAGAGTTGCTTGGCCGGCACGTCGTCGGAAGTCTCTTGCGCCTTCAGGTTTTCCGCTACCTCGACGTTCCAGTACTCGTTGGCGCGGGTGGTGTCGACCTCGATTTCGAAACGCTCCACCATCTCCGGAGCAACATCGGCGGCGTCGACGTAGAACTGCTGGTACCAACGGCGCAACTGATAGACGGCGCCGTCCTCCTCGACCAGCAGTGGGTTGTCGATACGGGTCTTGTGCTTCCAGATCTCGACGTCCTGCAGAAAGCCCTTGCTGACGCCTTCGGTGAAGACCTTTGACAGCTTGTCGGTCATCTCGTCGTCCATGCCCTTGGGCTTTTCGACGACGACACCCCACTGCAGGACGAACGAGTTCTGCGTCACCGGGTAGTGGCAGTTGATCAGGATCGACTCGGCCTTATAGCCGCCATAGCTGTTGTGCAGCCAGTTGATCATGAACGACGGCCCGAAGTAGGACGCCTCGGAGTCCAGATGCGCCTCACCATAGGAGGTGCCCAGGTCGTTCACGTCGGGCCGGCCGACGTTATGCAGGTACTGCGAGGCAATGTGGCCCTCGAAGACGTTTTTGAAGTAGGTCGGCAGCCCGAAATGGATGTAGAAGAAGTGCGCCATGTCGGTGACGTTGTCGATGATGTCGCGGCAGTTGGAGCCTTCGATGACGATCCGGTTCCACCGCCAGTCGGTCCATTCGTCGCTGGCGGCCTCGGGAATCTCGGGAATCCGTACCGCCGGGTCCGGCGGATTGCCTTCGTGGTCGTGCCAGACGAACAGCAAGCCACCGCGCACGTCGGTCGTCCACGCCCGGGTGCGCGCCGTTTTGGGTGTGCGTTTGGCGTAGGGCACCAGCTTGCAACGACCGTCGCCGCCCCAACGCCAGTCGTGGAACGGGCAGGCGACCTCGTCACCCTTGATGGTGCCCTCCGACAGGTCGCCGCCCATGTGCCGGCAGTAGCCGTCCAGGACCTTGATGTCGCCGTGCGAGTCGGCGAAAACCACCAGCTTGGTGCCGAACGCCTGAATCGGGTGCGGTTTGCCGTCCAGGAATTCCTGCGCGACGCCCAGGCAGTGCCAGCCTCGGGCATACCGTGTGGGCAGGGCGCCGGGATCGATCTCACGGATGCCGACCGCGTTGGTATCGGTACTCAAGCGTCACCTCCAACTAACTAGTGGGCCTCTAACTAGAACACGTTACAGTTTTGGTACCGCTGAGCGCAATGACGGAGAGTCTGGCCACGGCATATGCGTGATGCGGTATATGTAATTGATGCCGCTGTTTGCTTTCGAGGGCCGGGCCCCGCGGATCGATCCCACCGCTTTCGTGGCCCCGACCGCGACTCTGATCGGCGATGTGGTGGTCGAGGCGGGCGCATCGGTCTGGTTCAACGCCGTACTGCGGGGCGATTACGGGCCGATCGTGGTGCGCGAAGGCGCCAACGTGCAGGACGGATCGGTGTTACACGCCCCGCCGGGCATCCCAGTGGACATCGGCCCCGGTGCCACGGTGGCGCACTTGTGTGTCATCCATGGCGTCCACGTCGGGCCCGAGGCGCTGATCGCCAATCACGCCACGGTCCTCGACGGCGCGGTGATCGGTGCGCGCAGCTTGATCGCGGCCCACTCTTTGGTGACGGCCGGTACCCACATCCCGGCCGGGGTCCTGGCGGTAGGAGCGCCGGCACAGGTGAAGGGTCCGATCGCCGGAACGGGCGCCGAAATGTGGATCAACGTCAACCCGCAGGCCTACCGCGAACTCGCTCAACGGCATCTCGCCGGACTGGAGCCGATCTAGAGCGAGCGCCGCGCGCGCCGAGACCGCAACATTCGTGTGGAAGTATCCGACGAGTTGCTGACCACGCCGGATGGAGAGCGCGATGAAGAAGGTCTTGATCACCGGTTCGGGAACGGGGTTCGGCCAGGAAGTGGCGATGCGACTTGCGGAAAAGGGTTTCGATGTCGTCGCCGCCGTGGAGATCTACGCGCAGGTGCAGACCCTCAAGCGCCAAGCTGCTGCGCGAAACGTCCACCTACAGGTGGAAAAGCTGGATGTGACAGACGCGGGGGATCGGCGCAAAGCCCTGGAGTGGGACGTTGAAATCTTGGTGAACAACGCCGGACTTCTAGAGGGCGGATCCGTTCTGGACATCCCCGCGGTCAACATGCGCCGTGAGTTCGAAGTCAACGTCATCGGTCCGCTCCTGCTGACCCAGGGGATCGCGAAGCAGATGGTCAGACGCGGCGAGGGACGGATCGTCTGGGTCTCCTCCCGAGAGGGGCTCAACACCAACCCGTTCACCGGAATCTATTCGGCTTCCAAGCATGCCGTCGAAGCCATCGCAGAGACGATGAGCCTGGAGCTGCAAGAGTTCGGGATCGAGGTGGCCACGGTCAATCCGGGCCCCTTCCTGACGGGTTTCAACGACCGCGGCTTCGAGACATGGCGCAGCTGGGAGGACGATCCGTCCGAACGCCTATTCGACTACTCCAAGCTCGCTTTTCCTCGAGCGCAGTTCGACCCCGAACCGGTGTACGCCACCATGACCGCGGTTGCCGCGGGTGAGGTCGACAGTTACCGCAACCTCGAGCCGAAGTCGATGCTCGACGAGACCAAGAGACTCATCGAAGCGCCGTGGACCAAGAAGGTGCGGGACGGTCTGGGGACTCGGCCGCCCAGCTTGCAGAAGTCCTTTGAGATGAAGCCCGAAACTCCTGTGGCAGAGTGAGGATTCTTCGATGTCTGACGAAAACCGGGGGCAGGCCAGGCTATTCGATGCGTTGACGACCAAGGGCACCGCCTTCACCGCGGACGAACGCCACCGTTTGGGCCTGCTGGGCCTGCTGCCGAGCGTGGTGAAGACCCTCGCCGAGCAAGCCGACCATTGCTGGCATGAGTTCTCTACTCGCCGAGACGATCTCGACAGGCACATCTACCTGCGCGCGTTGCAGGACCGCAACGAGACGTTGTTCTACCGGCTGCTGCGCGAACACATCCCCGAGACCTTGCCGATCGTCTACACGCCCACCGTCGGTGAGGCCTGCCAACGGTTCAGCGAGATCTACCGGCGGCCAAGGGGACTGTTCGTGTCCTATGCCGACCGCGACTGTCTTGACGAGGTGATTCGCAACCGGCCACACCGCGACGTCGACGTGATCGTGGTGACGGACGGGCAGCGGATACTGGGCTTGGGCGACCAGGGCATCGGCGGCATGGGCATCCCGATCGGCAAGCTGTCGCTCTACACTCTCATCGGCGGCATAGATCCCGCCCGCACTCTTCCGATCGTGCTCGACGTGGGCACCGACAACGTCGAATTACTGGACAGCCCACTGTATTTGGGTTGGCGTCACCGACGCCTCGATGACGACGACTATTACGCTTTCATCGATAAGTTCGTCGCCGCGGTACATGAGCAGCTGCCCGATGTGCTGCTGCAGTGGGAAGACTTCGCCACCGTGCACGCCCAGCCGATCCTGACCAAATACCGCGACAAGCTGCTGACCTTCAACGACGACATCCAGGGCACCGCCGCGGTCACCCTGGGCGCGTTGCACGGCGCGGCGAAAGTAGCCGGTCGCCCGCTGTCACGGCAGCAGGTCGTCATGCTCGGCGCCGGTTCGGCCGGCATCGGTGTGCTGGAGATGGTGCGTCAGGAGATGGTGACCGAGGGTCTGACCGAGCAGGCCGCCCTGGAGCGGATCTGGGTCGTCGACGTGATGGGGCTACTCACCGACGATCGCACGGATTTGACTGTGGCACAGCGCAAATTCGCTCAGCCCGCCGGGCGCGTGGCGGACTGGGGTCTGCCCGGTGCCGCCCAGCTCGCGGACGTCGTGCACCACGTCGACGTCGGGGTGCTGCTCGGCTTGTCCACTGCCGCCGGCGCTTTCACCGAGGACATCGTGCGCGAAATGGCCGGCAAGACCGATCGGCCCATCATCTTCCCGTTGTCCAACCCGACCAGCCGTTCCGAGGCGCACCCCGCCGAACTGGACCACTGGACGGACGGACGTGCGTTGATCGCCACGGGCTCGCCGTTCGCGCCGGTGCTTCGCAATGGCGTCGAACGACCGATCGCCCAGTGCAACAACGTCTACATCTTCCCCGCGATGGGGCTGGCCGTGACCGCCGCGCAAGCGACCCGGGTGACCGACGAGATGATGCGGGTCGCGGCGGCGACGCTGGGCGACGCGTCGCCCGCCCTCTCCGACCCGGACCAACCGCTGCTTCCCGCCTGGCCCGACGTGCCCGCCGTGGCGATGCGCATCGCCCACGCCGTCGCCACCCAAGCCGTCGCGGACGGCGTCGCCCCCAAACGCAGCGACGACGAACTCACCCAACGGATTACGCAGGTGCATTGGGCCCCGGAATACCGGGAGCTCTAAACCTGCCGAGTACTCGCGACCGCCTGGTCCATCTCCCAGTACGCGCGCAGCGCGACCATCTTGCCGTCGTCGTTGGCCTTATAGGTGAACACACCCTCGGCGGTGGTCTGGTAGTCGCCCGTCGTGATCAGGATGTGCCCGACGTTGGCTTCCTCGTTGCCGCATTGGTAGGTGTCGCGGAAGACGAACTCGATTTTGGTCGTGGGCGCGATGGCCTTGTCCCAGAAGGCCGAGATCGCGTCGCGGCCCCGGTGGCCCTTGCCCTCGGGGTCCAACCCCGACGGCCCGATCGGGTCTTCGACGATGGCGTCGTCGGCGAACACCGAAAGCCACGCTTCTTTGTCCCTGGCGATGACCGCCTCGCGCGAGCGCCGGCCAGCCTCGTGGGCTGGGTGCTCAGCCATCGGCGCCACTCTCCCCCGCAAGCGGGAGGTGCCCCCACCTCATCGCTACGCTCTGCATCGTCGTTGGCGCGGTCACGCGTTCGACTTTTCGGGCTTGTCGCAGCTGACCACCCACATGGAGTAGTACTGCGAGCCCCCACCGTAGGCATGTCCCAACGCTTTTCGCGCGCCCGGGACCTGGTGATCGCCGCCCTTGCCCATCACCTGGATCGCCGACTCGGCGAATCGGATCAAGCCCGACGCACCGATCGGGTTCGACGACAACACGCCGCCCGACGGGTTCACCGGGAGCCGTCCGCCGATCTTGGTCTCGCCGGCTTCGGTGAGCTTCCAGCCTTCGCCCTCGGGGGCAAACCCCAGGCTTTCCAACCACATTGGCTCGAACCACGAGAATGGCACGTAGATCTCGGCCGCGTCGATCTCGTCGATGGGGCTGGTGATGCCGGCCGCCTTCCACAGCGCGGCGGCCGCGTCGCGGCTGGCCTGCGGGCTGACCTGGTCGCGCCCGGAGAACTGCAGTGGCTCGGTGCGCAGCGCGGTGGCGTGGATCCATGCCACCGGATGTCCTTGCGCCAAGCGGGCTTCGGCGCTCTCCTCATTCCCGATCACCATCGCGGCCGCGCCGTCGGAGGAGGGGCAGGTCTCGTCGTAGCGGATCGGATCCCACAGCATCGGGGACTCCATCACCTTCTCGACGGTGATGTCGGACTGCTGCAGGTGCGCCAGCGGGTTGCGGGCGCCGTTGAGCCGGTCCTTGACCGCAACTATGGCGCCGATGTTTAACGGAGCACCGGATCGCCGGATGTATGACCGAACGTGCGGGGCGAAATACCCGCCGGCGCCGGCACCCACCGGTTTGATGAAGGGGATGGGAATCGACAACGCCCACATGGCATTTGATTCCGACTGCTTCTCCCAGGCCATCGCCAGCACGCGCCGGTATTTGCCCGACTGCACCAGGCTGGTGGCCACCACCGCGGTGGATCCGCCGACCGAACCGGCGGTGTGCACGCGGATCAGCGGCTTGCCGGTGGCGCCCACGGCATCGGCCATGAACAGCTCCGGCATCATCACACCCTCGAAGAAGTCGGGCGCCTTGCCGACCACGACTGCGTCGATGTCGTCGAAGGTCGAACCGGAGTCTTCCAGCGCGCGATCGATCGCCTCGCGCACCATGCCGTTCATCGAAACGTCTTTGCGCTTGGCCACATACTTGGTCTGCCCGGTACCCAGTACCGCCGCGAGGTGCGCGCCTGCACCGGCCATCAGTTGCTTCCTTCCATGACCGCCACCAGGTTCTGTTGCAGCGCAGGCCCGCTGGTGGCGTGCGCGAGCACCCGACGTGCGGAGCCGTTCCAGATGTGTTGTGCGGCAAAGCCGATGCGCTCGAGACCGGCAACGAACATCGGGTTGGCCGCCAGCGCACCGCCCGACAGGTTGACCTTCGTCTTCCCCGGTATCCGCATGGCTTCCGCCAGGATCAGGTGCTGGTGGGTGAACGGTGCGTGGATCTCGGCGACGTCGAGGTTTGCGACCTTGCCACCGGTGGCTATCCGGGCGGAGACCCTGCTAGAGGGGGAGTCGGTGAGGTCGCGTGCACCCAGTACAGGGGTTTCGATGCGGTGCTCGATTCCGGTGATCCAGGCCGGGTTTTCGCGCAACTCGCGGGCCCGGTCGTCGGCTGCCAGCACGATGGCGGCGGCGCCGTCGGTGATCGGTGCGATGTCGTGCCGCCGCAGCGGGTCGGCGAAAAACGGTCGTTCGAGTAGTTCGTCAAGGTTGACCGTAGGCTCCACGGAGTCGACCCGGCGGGCGCTGGCGAAGGAATCGAACGCGACACGGGCCATTTGCGACTCGGTCCACTTGCCGGAGTCCAGCCCGATGCGGGCCTGCAGTCCAGCGATCGACACCGAGTCCGGCCATAGCGGCGCGACGGTGTAGGGATCGGTCTGCCGCGACAGGATTTGGCGCAAGATCCCGGCCGAGGACTTGCCGAACCCGTACACCAGCGCGGTGTCGACCTCGCCGGTCAGGATCTTGATGTAGGCCTCGTACAGCGCCCACGCCGCGTCCATCTCGACGTGCGATTCGTTGATTGGCGGCACGGCGCCGATCGAGTCGATCGCAGAGATGAACGAAAAGGCCCGTCCGGCAAGGTAATCCGAGGATCCCGAACACCAGAAGCCGATGTCAGTCCTGGCGATGCCCAGCTCTTCGTACAGCTGGGCGAAGCACGGTATCAACATCTCGACGCCGTTGGTGGTGCCGTCGGTGCGGCGGACATGCGGGGCGTGGGCGAAGCCGACGACCGCAACCTTGCGTTCGCTCATGTGCAGGTAAGCCTTTACAGGTGGTGCTTGTAGGTGTCGTACTCGGCGTCCGGTTCACCGGTCGGCCGGAAGTACTCGATGTTGTCGATGCCAAAACCCCACTCCTCGCGGGGCCGCCATACCGCTTCGACCCGCATGCCCATCCGCACGTCGTGCGCGTCGATGTCGGCCACCAGGTGCAGGAACGGGATGTCGGCCCCGTCAAGCAGCACATATGCGGCCACATACGGTGGCTTGATGCGCTGGCCCTGGAACGGGATGTTGATGATCGCGAACGTCGTCACCGTGCCCTTGTCCGGCAGTTCGACGAACTCGGTGGTGGGCTGGCCGGTCGCCGGGTCGGCGCCGTGCGGCGGAAAGTAGACCTTTCCTTTTTCGCCCGTCCTGGCGCCGAGCAGCTTGCCCTCCGCGATGGCTCGCAGATATGCGCTCTCCTCGTGCGAGGCGGTGTGCTGAATTGTCAGCGAGACCGGCGTGACGATCATGGTGACCGGGTCCTGACCGCTGGGCGCGCCCTCGGGTTCGGCATCTTCGCCGAGCACGAAGTAGGCGATATCCGTGATCGCGCCGACGGTTTCGTCGGCCCAATGCACGTGCACCCGGGTGCCGGTCTCGATCGCCTCCGACGTGCCCGCGTCGACAGCGTGCATCAGTGGGGTGTCGGCGCCGTCCAGCTTGATCAGTGCCCAGGCGAACGGCCGGTCCAGCGGCTGGCCGTCGATCGGCTCGGGCTGCCAGGTCCAAGAGACCACGGTGCCGACGGCGGACACCGGTACCATCTCGCCCAGCGGCTCGTAGCTGACCGGGTCGTATTCGGGCGGCGGTACATGCACCCGGCCGTCGGACCCACGGACTCCGAGGACGCGACGTTCACGCAGTGCGGTGAAGAACTTGCTTAGGGTGGTACCGACTGAACGGGTGTAGTCGAAGGCCAATGTCAGTGGCGCGGAGAGGGGCGGCTCGGGGTGATCGATCAGGGCCGGGCCGCTCGAACTGGCTGTCACGCCTTCGAGTAGAACAGGTTCTAAGAACGGTTTCAACTAGGTCTTCTGGAGGCGGCGATGAAGCTCGGACTGCAGCTGGGATATTGGGGCGCTCAGGCACCCGAGAACCACCCGGAGCTCGTCGCCGCGGCCGAGCAAGCCGGATTCGACGCCGTGTTCACCGCCGAGGCGTGGGGATCCGACGCCTACACGCCGTTGGCCTGGTGGGGTTCATCGACGCAACGGCTGCGGCTGGGTACCTCCGTGGTCCAACTGTCCGCCCGTACCCCGACGGCGTGCGCGATGGCCGCGTTGACGCTCGATCACCTCAGCGGGGGCCGGCACATCCTCGGGTTGGGTGTGTCCGGGCCGCAGGTGGTGGAGGGCTGGTACGGCCAGTCTTTCCCCAAGCCGCTGGCGCGCACCCGCGAATACATCGACATCATCCGGCAGGTGTGGGCTCGAGAAGCGCCGGTGACCAGCGACGGGCCACACTATCCGCTCCCGTTGACCGGCCCTGGGACAACCGGACTGGGCAAGCCGCTCAAGCCCATCACTTACCCGCTGCGCGCCGACATTCCGATCATGCTGGGCGCCGAGGGACCGAAGAACGTCGCGTTGGCCGGCGAGATCTGTGACGGCTGGCTGCCGATCTTCTACACGCCGCGGATGGCCGACACCTACAACGAATGGCTCGACGAAGGGTTCGCCCGCCCCGGTGCGCGCCGCACCCGCGAGGACTTCGAGATCTGCGCCACGGCCACCATCGTCATCACCGACGACCGCAGCGCCGCCTTCGCGGCCATGAAGCCCTATCTCTCGCTGTACATGGGCGGCATGGGCGCCGAAGACACCAATTTCCACGCCGACGTCTACCGCCGGATGGGTTACTCCGAGGTCGTCGACGACGTGACCGAGCTCTTCCGCAGCAACCAAAAAGAGAAGGCCGCCGAGGTCATCCCCGACGAGCTCGTCGACGACGCCGCGATCGTCGGCGACATCGACTACGTCCGTAAGCAGGTCAAGGTCTGGGAGGCGGCCGGCGTCACGATGATGGTCGTGAACGGGCGCAATGCCGAGCAGATCCGTGAGCTGGCTGGACTGGTTTGAGCGGATGTTGCAGGACGAATAGAACACGTTCTAGATTGACCCGATGACAGCCTCGCAGTACACCATCGCGGGCACCGTGATCACGATGCCGGTGCAGATCCGCAAGGCAAACCAGCACATGGCCATGTTCTCGGTCGACGCCGACGCCGCGCAGCGGCTGATCGACTACAGCGGTCTGCAGGTCTGCCGCTACCTGCCCGGGCGCGCGATCGTGGTCCTGATGTTCATGCATTACATCGACGGCGACCTGGAGCAGTACCACGAATTCGGCACCAGCGTGATGGTCAACCCACCCGGGTCGAACGCGACGCGGGCCCCGCGCCCTGCAGTCGGCCGGCGCGTTCATCTCACCACCTGCCCGTCGACCAGGAGTTCACGTTGGAAGCGGGAACCAAGATCTGGGGCTACCCGAAAGTCATGGCGGACTTCACCATTCGTGAGGGCCGCCAGTTCGGCTTCGACTGCAGGGTGGACGGGCAACTGGTCATCGGCATGGAATTTCGCCGCGGCCTGCCGTTCCGGCTGACCCCACGCCACCAAGCGCAGCGCAGCTACTCGCACCGCGACGGTGTCGCCCGCGAGACCGCCTTTGAACTACACGCTGGACGGTGTGCGCACCCGATTCGGCGGGGTACGTGTCAAACTGGGCGATCATCCGTACGCGAAAGAGTTGGCGTCGCTGGGCCTTCCGAAGCGCGCGATGCTGTCCAGTTCTGCCGAGCACGTACAAATGACATTCGGCGATGCCCAGGAGATCTCATGACAGTGACGTCAACGACCAGACCCGACGTCGATCTGACCGACGGCACCTTCTACGCGGGCGACTCCCGGGCCGTGTACCGCTGGATGCGGGAAAACGAGCCGGTCTTCCGGGACCGCAAGGGGCTGGCGGCGGCGTCGACGTATCAGGCCGTCATCGAGGCCGAACGCAACCCCGAGCTGTTCTCCAACGCCGGCGGCATCCGACCCGACCAGCCCGGCGTCGAGATGATGATCGAGATGGACGACCCGCAACACCTGTTGCGGCGCAAGCTCGTCAACTACGGCTTCACCCGCAAGCGCGTGAAGAATCTGGAGTCCTCGATCACCTCGCTGAGCGACACGTTGATCGACGCGGTGTGCGAGCGCGGCGAGTGCGACTTCGTCTGGGACCTCGCGGCGCCCCTGCCGATGGCGGTCATCGGCGACATGCTCGGGGTGCGTCCGGAGGAACGCGAGATGTTCCTCAAATGGTCCGACGATCTGCTCGGTGCGTTGAGCAGCACCGCGGCCGAAGCGGATATCCAGGTCACCATGGACGCCTTCGCCGCCTACAGCGGATACATGATGGGCATGATCGAGGCCCGCAAATCCGAACCGAGCGACGACCTGGTCAGCGTTCTGGTGCACGCGGAGGTCGAAGGATCGAAGCTAGAGGACCACCAGATCGTCACCGAGGTGTTGCTGCTGCTGATCGGCGGCGACGAGACCACCCGTCACACGCTTTCCGGCGGAACACGGCAGCTGTTGCTGCACCCCGACCAGCACCGGCGTCTGGTCGACGACTTGTCGTTGCTGCCCAACGCGATCGAAGAGATGCTGCGCTGGACCGCGCCGGTGAAGAACATGGCGCGCACGATCACCGCCGACACCGAGTTCCACGGCACGCAGTTGCACCAGGGCGAAAAGATCATCCTGCTGTTCGAGTCGGCGAACTTCGACGAGAAGGTGTTCGAGGAGCCGGAGAGCTTCAACATCGAGCGCTACCCGAACAACCACCTGGCGTTCGGTTTCGGGACGCACTTCTGCCTGGGCAACCAGCTGGCCCGTTTGGAGTTGTCGATCATGCAGACGCGGCTGTTGCAGCGCCTTCCGGACCTGCGGCTCGCTGCGCCTGATGCCGCGTTGCCGCTGCGGCCGGCGAACTTCGTGTCCGGCCTGGAGAAGATGCCGGTGGCGTTCACCCCGAGCGCGCCGCTCGGCTAGACACCGCGTCTGCTCGCGCGGACAGGCTAGCGGTTCTGGAAGTTGGGCTTGCGCTTCTCGGCGAACGCCCGCGGGCCTTCCTTGGCATCGTCGGACAAGAACACCTTGATGCCGATCTGGGTGTCGATCTTGAAGGCGTCGTTCTCGTTGAGACCCTCGGTCTCGCGGATCGCGCGCAAGATCGCCTGGACGGCCAGCGGCCCGTTGTTCTCGATCAACTCTGCGATCTCGAGTGCCTTCGTCAGCGCCTGCCCGTCGGGAACGACGTAGCCGACGAGCCCCATCTCTTTGGCCTCGGCGGCGGTGATGTGCCGGCCGGTCAGCAGTAGGTCGCAGGCCACCGTGTAGGGGATCTGGCGCACCAGGCGCACCGCCGAACCGCCCATCGGGTACAGGCTCCACTTGGCCTCGGAGATGCCGAATTTGGCACTCTCGGCGGCGACCCGGATGTCGGTGCCCTGCAGAATCTCGGTACCGCCGGCGATCGCGGGGCCCTCGACGGCCGCGATCAGCGGCTTGGTCAGCCGGCGGCCCTTGAGCAGGGCGTCGATTCGCGAGGGGTCGTAGCTGCCGTCCTTGAACGAGTCACCCGGCGGCTTCTTGGTAGCTGTCTTGAGGTCCATGCCTGCGCAGAAGTAGCCACCGGCGCCGGTGAGGATGCAGCAGCGGATGTCGTCGTCGTTGTCCACGCGGTCCCAGGCCTGCACCATGATTTCCATCATTTCGGTGCTCAGCGCGTTGCGGGCATGCGGCCGGTTCAGCGTGACGATGAGGGTGTGACCGCGCTGCTCAACGATCGCGTCAGGTCCTGATTCGTTTGCTGGAGCCTCAACCACGGCTACCGCCTTTCCCTCGACAATGAGCATCAGCTTGTCAAGAAATGTAACACGTTCTAGTTTGGTGGCCGTGGCCCTGAATATTGCCGACCTTGCCGAACACGCCATTGACGCTGTGCCCGACCGTGTCGCCCTCATCTGCGGCGACGAGCAGCTCACCTACGCCGAGCTGGAGGAGAAGGCCAACCGCCTCGCCCACTATTTGATCGACCAGGGCGTCAAGAAGGACGACAAGGTCGGACTCTACTGCCGCAACCGCAACGAGATCGTCATCGCGATGCTGGGCGTTGTGAAGGCCGGCGGCATCATCGTCAACGTCAACTTCCGCTACGTCGAGGGCGAACTTCGCTACCTGTTCGACAACTCCGACATGGTTGCGCTGGTCCACGAGCGCCAGTACTCCGACCGGGTGGCCAACGTCCTGCCGGACACCGCAGGCGTCAAGACCGTGCTGGTGATCGAGGACGGCAGCGATAACGACTACCAGCGTTACGACGGCGTGGAGTTCTACTCCGCGATCGCGCAGAGCTCACCCGAACGCGACTTCGGCCCACGCAGCGCCGACGACATTTACCTGCTCTACACCGGCGGCACCACCGGCTTCCCGAAGGGCGTGATGTGGCGCCACGAGGACATCTACCGGGTGCTGTTCGGCGGAACCGACTTCGCCACAGGCGAATTCGTCGAAGACGAGTACGACCTGGCCAAGGCCGCCGTGGCCGGCGGGGCGATGATCCGCTATCCGATTCCGCCGATGATCCACGGCGCCACCCAATCTTCGACCTGGATGTCGCTTTTCGGCGGCCACACCACCGTGCTCGAACCGGAATTCAACGCCGACGAGGTGTGGCGCACGATTCACAGGCACAAGGTCAATCTGCTGTTCTTCACGGGTGACGCGATGGCTCGCCCGCTGCTGGACGCGCTGCTTGCTCACCAGGATGCCGGTAACGAATACGACCTGTCATCCCTGTTCCTGCTCGCCAGCACCGCGGCCCTGTTCTCGCCGAGCATCAAGGAGAAGCTGCTCGAGCTGCTGCCCAACCGGATCATCACCGACTCGATCGGCTCCTCGGAGACTGGATTTGGCGGCACCAGCATCGTCGCCAAGGACTCGCCGCACAGCGGCGGCCCGCGGGTGAGCATCGACCACCGCACCGTGGTCCTCGATGACGACGGCAACGAGGTCAAGCCCGGCTCCGGTGTGCGCGGCTTCATCGCGAAGAAGGGCAACATCCCGGTCGGCTACTACAAGGACGAGAAGAAGACCGCCGAAACCTTCAGGACCATCAACGGGGTCCGCTACGCCATCCCCGGCGACTACGCGCAGGTCGAGGAGGACGGCACCGTGACCATGCTGGGCCGCGGCTCGGTGTCGATCAACAGCGGCGGCGAGAAGATCTACCCGGAGGAGGTCGAGGCCGCCCTCAAGGGTCATCCCGACGTCTTCGATGCGCTGGTGGTCGGCGTGCCCGATCCTCGGTACGGCCAGCATGTGGCCGCCGTTGTCCAAGCCCGGCCGGGCGCTCGGCCGGCGCTGGCGGAACTGGACAGCTTTGTGCGCTCCGAGATCGCGGGATACAAAGTGCCGCGCAGTCTTTGGCTGGTCGACGAGGTGAAGCGTTCGCCGGCCGGCAAGCCGGACTACCGCTGGGCCAAGGAGCAGACCGAAGCGCGCCCGGCCGACGATGTGCATGCCGCCCACGCGACTGCGTGACCGATTTCGTCAAGAGTCACCCAGGCGTGCCCACCGAGTACTTCGGTTGGGAAGCGGCAGGGCTGCGATGGCTCGCCAGCGTTGACGGCGGCGTGCCGTGCGCGCAGGTTGTCTCCGTCGATGCGACCAGCTTGACCCTGCGGCGGCTCGAGTCGGTGAGCCCGACCCGCGAAGCGGCAAACGTGTTCGGCCGCCAACTGGCCGCCACGCACGACGCCGGTGGCGCGGCATTCGGCGCGGGACCCGACGGGTGGGACGGGCCAGGGTTCTTCGGCCCGTTATCGCAGCCGTTGCCGATGTCGCTGCGGGAGCACCGACGCTGGGGCGATTTCTACGCCGACGAGCGGCTCACCCCGATGGCCGAGCTCGCGGCCCCGGCGCTGGATGCTCCGACCCGTGCCGCGATCGACTCCGTCGTCGAGCGCTGCCGCGCGGGCGACTTCGACTCTGATGACGACGACGAACCGGCCCGGCTGCACGGCGACCTGTGGGGTGGCAACGTGATGTGGACACCCGACGGGGTGGTGTTGATCGACCCGGCCGCGCACGCCGGTCACCGCGAGTCCGACCTCGCGATGCTCGCGCTGTTCGGTTGCCCCCACTACGACGCCATCATTGCCGGCTACCAGCAGGTGCGCTCGTTGAAATCCAACTGGCGCAACCGTATCGGGCTGCACCAGCTTTTCCCGCTGCTGGCGCATGTTGTCCTGTTCGGCGAGGGGTACGCGGGGCGGACGGGTGCGGCAGCCCGCGCTGCACTGGCCTGGTGACCTCAGTTCTAGTGTCGGACTGCCCGCCTCCTCCTCCCGCCGCTGCGCGGCGCGCATCGTCGGCGGGCTAGTGTCGGATTGCCCGCCTCCTCCTCCCGCCGCTGCGCGGCGCGCATCGTCGGCGGTCTAAAGTCGAAGCGCGATGACGATCGACGTGTGGATGCAACATCCGACGCAACGGTTCCTGCGCAGCGACATGCTGGCGTCGCTGCGGCGGTGGACCGGCGACGCCATCCCTGATACCGACATTCCGATCGAGGCGACAGTCGCGTCGATGGAGGCCGCCGGCGTCGACCTCGGCCTGCTCAGCGCGTGGCGCGGACCGAATGGCCAGGACCTGATCTCCAATGACGAGGTCGCCGAATGGATCTCGTTATACCCCAATCGTTTTGCCGGTCTGGCCACGGCCAACCTGGACCGCCCGATGGAAGCGGTCCGCGAGCTGAGGCGCCGAATCGAGGGCGGTTTCGTGGGCCTGCGGGTGGTGCCCTGGCTGTGGAACGCACCGCCCACCGACCGCCGCTACTATCCGCTGTTCGCCGAATGCGTCGAGTCGGGCGTGCCGTTCTGCACCCAGGTCGGTCACACCGGACCGTTGCACCCGTCGGAGACCGGACGCCCGATTCCCTACATCGACCAGGTGGCCCTCGACTTCCCTGAGCTGGTGATTGTGTGCGGCCACGTCGGTTACCCGTGGACCGAGGAGATGGTGGCCGTCGCCCGCAAGCACGAGAACGTCTATATCGATACGTCCGCCTACACCATCCGCCGACTGCCCGAAGAGCTCATTCGATTCATGAAAACCGGTACTGGACAACGCAAAGTGTTGTTCGGCACCAACTGGCCGATGATTGCACACACGCATGCGTTGGCCGGTCTCGACGACCTCGGCCTGAGCGGCGAGGGCCGCCACGACTTTCTGCGCGCCAATGCAGCACGCGTTTTCGGACTGGAGGCAAACAAGTGAACGGTGCCCAGGCTCTGATCAACACCCTGGTCGACGGCGGCGTCGACGTCTGCTTCGCCAACCCCGGCACGTCGGAGATGCATTTCGTGGCGGCGCTGGATACCGTGCCGCGCATGCGGGGCGTGCTGACCCTGTTCGAAGGTGTGGCCACCGGCGCGGCCGACGGCTATGCCCGCGTTGCCGACCGTCCAGCGGCGGTGCTGCTGCACCTGGGCCCCGGACTGGGCAACGGCCTGGCCAACCTGCACAACGCGCGCCGGGCGAACGTGCCGATGGTGGTCGTCGTAGGCGACCACGCCACGTACCACAAGAAGTACGACGCCCCACTGGAATCCGACATCGACGCGCTAGCCGGCACCGTCTCTGGATGGGTTCGCCGCAGCGTCGACAGCGCCAATGTCGGCCCCGACACAGCTGAGGCCATCGCCGCCAGCTGTTCGGGCTCATTCATTTCGACGTTGATGTTGCCGGCCGACGCGTCCTGGTCCGACGGCGCGCAGCCCGCTGCGGTGGTGGGCGCCCACCCATCGGGCGCCGATCCGCTGCTGGCGCCCGAGGTCAAGGAGATACTGCGATCAGGGGAGCCGACGGTGCTCATGATCGGTGGAGACGCCACCCGCGAGCGGGGCCTGACGGCGGCGGCGCGGATCGCCGCGGTCACCGGAGCTCGGCTGCTGTGCGAGACCTTCCCGACGCGGCTGGAGCGCGGAGCGGGTATCCCCGCGATCGATCGGCTCGGCTACTTCGCCGAGGCCGCGGCCGCCCAATTGGACGGCGCGAAGCATCTGGTGTTGGCCGGCGCCAAGTCGCCGGTGTCCTTCTTCGCCTACCCGGGCATGCCAAGTGACCTGGTGCCCGCCGGCTGCGAGGTACACGTGCTCGCCGAACATAGTGGCGCCGCAGATGCTTTGGCCGCACTGGCCGACGAGCTGGCACCGGGCACCACCGCCTCGGTGGCGGCTGCCGCACGTCCGCAGCTGCCGACCGGTGCCCTGACGCCCGCGTCCGCGGCCGACGTGATCGGCGCGTTGATGCCCGAACGGGTCATCGTTGTCGACGAGTCGAACACATCGGGTCTTCTGCTACCGCAGGCCACCGCCGGTGCGCCGGCGCACGATTGGCTGACGCTGACCGGCGGGGCGATCGGCTACGCCATCCCGACGGCGGTGGGCGCGGCCGTCGCCGCTCCCGATCGGCCGGTGCTCTGCCTGGAATCCGACGGGTCGGCGATGTACACGATTTCGGGGTTGTGGACCCAGGCGCGCGAGAACCTCAACGTGACCACCGTCCTCTACAACAACAGCGCCTATGACATCCTGCGGGTTGAGCTGCAACGGGTGGGGGCTGGGTCAGCCCCGGGCCCGAAGGCGCTGAATCTCCTTGACCTATCCGGTCCGACAATGGATTTCGTCAAGATCGCCGAGGGCATGGGAGTTCCGGCGCGTCGTGTCGGGACCGCCGAGGAATTCGCCGATGCGCTGCGTGCGGCCTTCGCCGAACCCGGACCGCACCTGATCGACGCGGTCGTGCCGTCCCTGTTCGGGTAGTGATCGCCGAGCCGTACCGCGTGGGGTGCAAATTCCTCCTAGCGCTGAGCAGTCGCTTAGCATAGTCTTCGGCCTTAACGGGTCGCCGTAATCTTCTAGCGAATTGGAAGGTGTCCACTTGCCGAATCAGCTTCATCACGTGGTCATGCGCAGCCATTCGGCCAGCACATTCATCCAGTTCCTCACCGACGTCGTCGGCATGGATGTCCAGCACAGCTTTCGGGTCCCCGGCGAGGTGCTGGAGACGACGCTGGGCTGGCCACCTTCCGAGGGAGCCGACGTGACGATTCTGGGCAGCGGCGACGCCGGCCTCATCGAAGTCCTGGACGTGCCGGAGAAGCTGCGGGACGTGGCCCCCGAGGGACTCGCCGCGCTCTCGTTTCTGACCGACGACTACGGCAATGTGAAAGACAAGGCTCAAACGTTCGCCAACGACGTCACGGTGCTGAACACCATGGTTCCCGGTGTCGACCTGTTCTTCTGCACCATGGGCGGCGTGCCGATGGAGTTCATGGGAAGTTACGAGGCCGACGCCGCTCAGGCGGCCGCGTCAGCTGGCGGCAGCTAGTCCGCGCGAAAGGCTCGAGGTGGCGGGATGATCAACGGCGATGCGTTCCGGGAAGTCGAGTCGATCAAACAGTTGAAAGCCCGCTACTGCCGCTACCTCGACGCCAAGGACTGGGAATCCTGGCGCGGCCTATTCGCCGACGACTTCGTCAGCGATCTGGGCGAGGTCGGCGGCGGCGTGATCGTCGGTGCGGACCAGTTCGTCACCTACACCCGCAGGACCATCGGCAAGCCAACCCAATCCACCGTGCATCAGGTGCACGCTCCGGAAATCGAGCTGACTTCCACGACGACGGCCCAAGGCGTATGGGCTCTTCACGACGTCGTGCGCCTGCATCCAGTGCTGACACTGCATGGCTACGGCCATTACCACGAGAGCTACGCCAAGATCGACGGCCACTGGCGCATCACGTCCTCCAAGCTGACCCGGCTCCGCGAGGATCTCGGCGTCAAATTCGTGTCCCCCCGAATGGCCGTGCGGTTGCGAGCGGCCGCGGCGAGGATCGCGCGACGCTCGTCCAACGTAAAGTGATCGATTCCGATGAGAAAGATATTGCCATGAAACAACTTTCGGGCCGACGGATACTCGTCACCGGCGCCAGCGGTTTAGTGGCATTCCCAGTCGCTGTCGAACTCGCAAAGCACAACGAAGTCTTCGCGGTCGCGCGGTTCTCGGATCCCGAACAGAGCCGGATGCTCGAGCGGGCGGGCGCGCGCCCGATTGCTTTCGACCTTGCCAATCCCGATTTGTCGCCGTTGCCGGAATCCGTTGATGTCGTTATCAATTACGCGGTTCTGCCGCCAACCCAGAGAACCGCCTACGAAGTCAATGCCGGCGCCACCGGACGGTTGGCCAGACGATATCGGAACTGCGAAGCGTTCGTGCATGGCAGCACCGGTTCGCTCTACCAGTACCAAGGGGAGCGGCCGTTGCGTGAAGACGATCCCTACGGCCTGCACAGCGCCGCGGAAAACTATGCCGCCAGCAAGATTGCGGCGGAGTTCCTCCTCAAGCATCTCAGCGAGGACTACCAGCTGCCGGTCGTGATCGTGCGGATATTCTCTTTCTACGGCCCGCGCGGTGGCGGCGTGACGCAACGCGTCGATCAGATCATTCGCGGCGAACCCGTCAGCGTTTATCCGGGCGTCCGTAATGTGCATACGCCACTGTACGAGGACGATTACGTCGGAAAAACCATCGCGGCAGCCGGTATCGCCACAATCGGCGCCGAGATCATCAACGTCGGCGGCACCGAGCCGGTAACGACACAGGAGTACTGTCAGATGGCCGGTGAAATTCTCGGCAAAGAACCTGTCTTCGCGGAAAACAGCAAGGCTTGGCCGATATGGGCCGACACGACCAAGATGGTCGAGCTACTCGGTCCGAATAAGGTGTCGATGCGCGAAGGTGTGCGCCGCACAATCGAATCCGCAGAAGCGAGGCTTAACACCTCGCACCATGTCATCGGCGAGCCGGCCAAAGTCTAGGCGAGGCAATTGATTATCTTCGTCGTCCACCTCCAGGTGCCACCCGACAACGCTGAGGCGTTTGAGGAGCTGATGACCTATGTCGCGGCCATGTCGAACGAGCACGAGCCCGGGGTGGTTTACTACGCGTTCGCCAAGAGCGTCGAGGACGCGGACACCTACGTCGCCGTCGAGGTCTACCAAGACCAGGCAGCCGTTGCCGCGCATGGGGATACCGAGTGGGTCCGGGAGTCGGTACCGAAGTCCCTGGGCCTTATCGAGGGTATGCCCCGCATCGCGCAGTACGTCAGTCCCGGGTCGGACCCGGTAATCTCACGGTTCGAGGAACTGGCGTGATTCCGACGAGCTTGGATGTCGTCAGGCGATTCAGCGAGGCGCTGCGTGACAAGAACATGGACCAAGCGCGCAGCTTGTTGCACGACAACCTTGTCGTTCACGAAGCCGGGGGCCTGCCGTACAGCGGTGACTACCGCGGTCCACAGGGCTTCGTCGACCTCCTCGCGACGATGAACGAATACCTCGAGCTCATCCCGGGTCCCATCGTGCGAGATGTTCTGAGCGATGACATGGTTGTCTCCCGCTTTCGTCTGACGTTCACCGCGCGCGCCTCCGGCAGGACCGCCGAGATGAGTCTGGTTGAGCTGTACCGAGTTTCCGACGGCCTCATAGCGGAGCTCGATGTCTACTACAAAGATCCGTCAGCGGTGACGGCGTTGCTGGCGCCTGAGTAGCTACTTTGTAGCTAGGCGGGGTATCGGCCACACCGGATCGGTGCAGTCCACGCCCTCGGCCGACAACTCCCGCTTGAGCACCTTGAACGTCACCGTGCGTGGCAGCGCCGCGCTGACCCGGACATACGACGGCCATTGCTTGGGCCCCAGGTCCGACTGCTCGGCCAGGAACTCCCGGAACTTCTCCGCGTCGAACTCGGCGCCGGGGGCCAGCACCAGCGCCGCCATCACCTGGTCGCCGACCACCGGGTCGGGCACGGGATAGACCGCGGCCTCGGTCACCTCGGGATGCCGCAGCAGAACCCGCTCGATCGGCGCGGTGCCCAGGTTCTCTCCATCGACACGCATCCAATCACCAAGTCGGCCAGCGAAATAGGCGTAGCCGGCCTCGTCGCGATAGGCCAGGTCGCCACTGTGGTAGACGCCGCCGGCCATCCGTTGGGCCTCGGCCTCGGGATCGTTGTAGTAGCCCTCGAACCGGCCCGCCCCGGCGGTGTTGACCACCTCGCCGACCACGCCCGGCGGGCAAGGCTCGCCGGTGTCGGGGTCGACGATTTCGATCCCCTGGGTCAGCGGGCCCAACGAACCCGCCGGGCTATCGGGGGTATGGGCGATCGCCACCCCGCCTTCGGTCGAACCGAAACCGTCCTGCACCACACACCCGAACCTGATCCCGAAGCGCTCGATGTCTGCAGGAACGCCCTCGTTGCCGTATACCGCCCGCAGCGGGTTGTCTGCATCGTCGGAAAGCTCCGGGGTGGCAAGCACATAAGACAACGGCTTGCCGACATAGTTGGCGTAGGTGGCGCCGTACCGACGGACGTCGGGCAGAAACCCCGAAGCAGAGAACTTGCGTCGCAACGCCATTGAGCCCTCGCAGGCGGCGGCCACCGACCAGCCGACCAGCACCGCGTTGGAATGAAACAGCGGCATCGACACGTAGCAGACGTCGTCGCGGCCAAGATCGAACCGCTGGGTCATCGTCGCGCCGGCGATCGCGACCTTCCCGTGGCTGCACTTCACCGCCTTGGGGTCGCCACTGGTGCCCGACGTGAAGATCAGCATGAACAGGTCGGTCGGCGAAGCGGTCCGAAAACTGACCTCGGCGTCCCCCTGTGAGAGATGTGCGTCGACTTCGGCGGCCCACTCGGGCGAATCGACGTTGGTATGCGAGATGTCGTCCAGTGTCGCAGCCGAGTTCGTGTCGGCCAGTACCAGCTGACAGTCGGCCTTGCTGATGTCGCGGACCAGCGCTTCGCCGCGGCGCACCGGGTTGAGGCCGACCGGCACGATTCCGGACATCCCGGCCGCCACCAACATGGCCGAGAAGAACGGAGTGTTTTCCAGCAGCACGCCGACGTGCGGTGGCTTTGCCGGGTCGAGGCGGTCACGCAGCGTCGCCGCGATCGCGGCCGCGTGCAAAACGTGATCGCGCCAACTGGTGAACGTTTCCTCGAAATAGACACCGCGGTCGCCGATGTCGACCAGCGGCACCAGCAGATCGGTGACCGTGAGGTCAGTCGAGCTAAGTATGATTGCCCTACTCCTCCTCGGTCCGTTGCACGGGCCGCATCGTCGTCGGGCTAGGCAGGGGTTTCAGCAAGTTCACGGCCGATCCGGCGCAGCTGTCCGGTGGCACCGCCCAACGCGAACTCGGCTTCCTTGGCGGCCAGGAAATAACGGTGCGCCGGGTGATCGGTGTCGACGCCGACGCCGCCGTGCACGTGGACGACGGTGTGCGCCACCCGATGCCCGGCATCGGCGGCCCAAAACGCCGCGCTGGCCACGTCGATCTCGGCCGGGATGTCCTCGGAGACCTTCCAGGCCGCCTGGGTGAGGGTGAGCCGCAACCCCTTGACGTCGATGTAGCCGTCGGCCAGTCGCTGCCCCACGGCCTGGAAGCTGCCGATCGGGCGGTCAAATTGCTCGCGAGTTCGGGCGTATTCAGCGGTCATCTGCAATCCGCGCTCGAGCACCCCGAGCTGAAACGCGCTGCGGCCCAGGGTGGCAAGCGTCTCGAGCCACGCCACGACCTCGCTGCCGCCAACCCGCCGCGAGTCGTCCACCGCAACGCCGTCCAACGCCAGATGTCCGGCGCTGTTGAAGCCGGTGGTCTTCAGCGCGGTCACCGTCACGCCGGGGTCGTCGGCCGCTACCAGGAAAACGGCTGAGCCGGAATCGGTTTCGGCGGGAACCAGGAAAGCGTCAGCCACCGGGCCGTAACCGGCCTGGGTGCGGGTGCCGGTGAGTCGATACCCGTCACCGGCGCGGGTGGCCTGCACCGGCCCTTCGCCCATCTCGCCTTCCAATGCCACGGTGAGGATCTTCTCGCCACGCACCGCGGGCGCACCCCAGCTCTGCTGCAGCTCCTCGGACCCGAACCGGGCCAGCGCTCCGGCGGCCAGCATCACCGAGTCCAGGTACGGCACGGCGGCCATCTGGTGGCCCAACGCCACCAAGATCGCCACCTGCTCGAGCACGCCGAACCCGTCGCCGCCCAGCGACGGCGCCGACGCACTGGACAGCACATCGGCGTCGATCAGCTTGCCCCACAGCTTGCGGTCGAACCGTTGGTCGAGCCCGTCGAGCTCACGTTGATGTTCCGGCGTGCACACCGAGTCCACGATGGTGTCCACCAGGCCGCCGAGATCGTTCGCGGCTTCGGTTGTCGTGAAATCCATGAGTGTTGTTTCCTTACAATCGAATTCAGCGGTTGGCTCGGGGCAGGCCCAGCGCCACCATGCCGATGATGTCGCGCTGGACTTCGTTGGTGCCGCCGCCGAAGGTCAGAATCAGGCATGCCCGGTGCATCCGCTCCACCCGGCCGCGCAGCAACGCGCCCGGGGAATTCTGCCGCATCGTCGCCCCGGTGCCGAGCACCTCCATCAGCAGCCGGTAGGCCTCGGTCGCCAACTCGGTGCCGAACACCTTGGCGGCCGACGCATCGGCCGGCGACAGGGCTTCACTTGCCGCTGAAGCCAGTTCCCAGTTGATCAGCTTGAGCACCTCGGCCTTGGCGTGCACCCGGGCCAGGTTGAGCTGCACCCACTCCGAGTCGATGAGTCGCGCCCCGCTGGAGTCCTTGGTGTTCTGTGCCCACTCGCGAACCTCGCGAAGCGCCAGGAAGATCGGTTGCGACGAGACGAGGGCGACCCGCTCGTGGTTGAGCTGGTTGGTGACCAGCTTCCAACCGCCGTTTTCCTCACCGATCAGATTGGTCACCGGCACCCGCACGTCCGAGTAGTAGGTGGCGCTGGTGTCCACACCGGCCATGGTGTGCACGGGTGTCCACGAAAAACCCTCGGCGGTGGTCGGCACGGCCAGCATCGAAATGCCGCGGTGCTTTTTGGCCTCGGGGTTGGTGCGCACCGCGAGCCAGACCCAGTCGGCGTACGCGATCAGGCTGGTCCACATCTTCTGGCCGTTGATCACGTAGTCGTCGCCGTCGCGAACCGCGGTGGTGCGCAGGTTGGCCAGGTCGGTGCCCGCGCCCGGCTCGGAGTAGCCGATCGAGAAGTGCAGATCGCCGGCGGCGATCTTGGGCAGGAAGAACTTCTTCTGCTCGTCGGTTCCGAACGCCATGATCGTCGGCGCCACGCTGTTGATGGTCAGGAACGGCACCGGCGCCCCAGCGATGGCGGCTTCGTCGGTGAAGATCAGCGAGTCCATCGGAGACCGACCCTGGCCGCCGTACTCTTTCGGCCAGTTCAGCGTCAGCCACCCGTCTTTGCCCATCTGCGAAACGACATCGCGATATGCATTGCCGGTTCCGACCTCGCCTTGGGTCGAGCTCAGTGCTTCGCGGCGCTCCGGCGTCATCAGCGTGGTGAAGTACGACCGCAGCTCGCGACGCAGCTCCTCCTGTTCAGGGGTGTAACTGATGCGCATTTCAGCCGTCCTTAGGTGAGCGTTGTTTGACATCGTGGGCCGCGGCCATTCGGCCAACCGCTACCCGTTCGCTTTCCCGGTTGTAACACGTTCTAGTCTGGGAATCCAGCGACCGTTTCGTCAGACCAAACCGGGCCTTATGGTGGAGCGGGATGCTGACGGGGCGTCCAAGCAGGTTCAAGGAGAGTGCCGTGCGAGTGATCGTGGACCGTGACCGGTGCGAAGGTAACGCGGTGTGCCTGGGAATTGCGCCGGATATCTTCGACCTGGACGACGAGGACTACGCCGTCATCAAGACCGATCCGGTCCCTTACGGCCAGGAGGACCTGGCCGAACAGGCGATCGCGGAATGCCCTCGTGCCGCGCTGTTGCGTGGCGACTGACCGGACGAACCCGAAACTAGAGGTATTCATAAATTGACTAGCAGCACGAACGTGACCGATCTATCCGGAAAGGTCGCGGTGGTGACCGGTGCCGCCGCGGGTTTGGGCCGGGCCGAGGCGGTCGGACTGGCCAGGCTGGGCGCCACCGTCGTCGTCAACGACATCGCCGCGGCACTGGACGCGTCCGACGTGATGGACGAGATCAGTGCGGCCGGATCCAAGGCGGTCGCGGTTACCGGCGACATCAGCGATCGGGCGACCGCCGACGAGCTAGTCAGCTGCGCCGACGGGCTGGGCGGCCTGGATATCGTGGTGAACAACGCGGGGATCACCCGCGACCGGATGTTGTTCAACATGTCCGACGAAGATTGGGACCAGGTCATCGCCGTGCACCTGCGCGGCCATTTTCTGCTCACCCGCAACGCGGCCGTCTACTGGCGCGCCAAAGCCAAGGAATCCCAGGATGGTTCCGTCTTCGGCCGGATCGTCAACACCTCGTCGGAGGCCGGTATCTCGGGTCCGATCGGGCAGGCCAACTACGGCGCGGCAAAGGCCGGCATCATCTCGCTTACCTTGACCGCCGCACGCGGACTGGGCCGCTACGGGGTGTGTGCCAACGCGATCGCTCCGCGCGCCCGCACTGCGATGACGGCCGGCGTCTTCGGCGACCCGGACATAGAGGACGGGCAGATCGATCCGTTGTCGCCGGAACACGTGGTCAGCCTGGTCCAGTTTCTGGCGTCCCCGGCGGCGGCTGAGGTCAACGGTCAGTTGTTCATCGTCTACGGGCCCAAGGTGACGTTGGTGGCGGCGCCGACCGTAGAGCAGAAGTTCAGCGCGGACGGGCCGGCCTGGGATCCCACTCAACTCAGTTCGACACTGCGGAATTACTTTGCTGGGCGGGATCCGGAAAAGAACTTTTCTGCAGTCGCCCTCATGGAGCAGTAACGTCCGCCCAGCGATTTCCGAACTCTAACGGAAGGCTGTTACCCAACTAGAACCTGTGTCAGAATGACTCCGCCGCATAGCTGTTAACCAGGGAAATTAACGGTTACGAACAAGAGACACCGTTCGTTGACACGGCGAAGTTGTTCTGCGTTAATATGATCCGGCTCACACCGAGCAGCGAGTTATCCGTGGTCGCGTCCACGGAAATGCAGAATTCGCCGCGAGCAACACGCGAGCAACACAGGGGGGAATAAGTTGATTGGACAACTTGCTGTCCCCGCCCGGGCCGTCGGCGGTTTCTTCGAAATGTCAATGGACACCCTGCGCGCCTGCTTCCGTCGGCCTTTTCAGCTCCGTGAGTTTCTAGATCAGACCTGGATGATCGCGCGCGTGTCTGTGGTGCCGACGCTGCTGGTGTCCATCCCGTTCACGGTGCTTGTGGCGTTCACCCTCAATATTCTGTTGCGCGAAATCGGGGCGGCCGACCTTTCCGGCGCCGGCACCGCGTTTGGCACCATCACCCAGCTGGGTCCGGTGGTGACCGTGCTGGTGGTGGCCGGTGCCGGAGCCACCGCGATCTGTGCCGACCTCGGTGCCCGAACCATCCGCGAAGAAATCGACGCCATGCGGGTGCTCGGGATCGACCCAATCCAGCGCCTCGTCGTACCCCGGGTGTTGGCATCCACGTTGGTCGCGTTGTTGCTCAACGGTTTGGTGTGCGCCATCGGGTTGTCCGGGGGCTACGTGTTCTCCGTCTTTCTGCAGGGCGTGAACCCTGGGGCGTTCATCAACGGCTTGACCGTGCTGACGGGACTGCGCGAGCTGATTCTGGCTGAAGTCAAAGCGTTGCTGTTCGGCGTGATGGCCGGGCTGGTCGGGTGCTACCGCGGGCTGACCGTCAAGGGCGGGCCCAAGGGCGTCGGCAACGCGGTCAACGAAACCGTCGTATACGCGTTCATCTGCCTCTTCGTGATCAATGTGGTCATGACCGCCATCGGCGTACGACTCTCGGCCAAGTGATCGGGCGGGTGAGCAGGCGATGAGTTACGACGTCACTTACCGGTTTCGTAGCTTACTTTCGCGATTTGCCGGGCCGGTCGACGACTTCGGCGAGCAGGCGTTGTTCTACGGCCAAACCTTGCGTTATGTCCCGAACGCGCTCACCAGGTACCGCAAGGAGACGATCCGTCTCGTTGCCGAGATGACGCTGGGCGCGGGAGCACTAATCATGATCGGCGGCACGGTGGGGGTCGCGGCGTTCCTGACCCTGGCATCCGGCGGCGTCATCGCCGTGCAGGGTTACTCGTCGCTGGGCAACATCGGCATCGAGGCGCTGACCGGATTCCTGTCGGCGTTCCTGAACGTCCGTGTCGTCGCGCCGGTGATCGCCGGTATCGCGCTGGCGGCCACCATCGGCGCCGGCGCCACCGCCGAGCTGGGGGCGATGCGGGTCGCCGAGGAGATCGACGCGGTCGAATGCATGGCGGTGCACTCGGTGTCCTACCTGGTGTCGACGCGGCTGATGGCGGGCCTGGTCGCGATCATTCCGCTTTACTCGCTGTCGGTGCTGGCCGCGTTCTTCGCCGCCCGATTCACCACGGTGTTCATCAACGGCCAGTCCGCCGGCCTCTACGACCACTACTTCAATACCTTCCTTATTCCGTCCGACTTACTCTGGTCGTTCCTGCAGGCGATCGTGATGTCGATCGCGGTGATGTTGGTGCATACCTATTACGGCTATAACGCCAGCGGCGGGCCGGTCGGTGTGGGCATCGCGGTCGGTCAGGCGGTGCGGACGTCGCTGATCGTCGTCGTGGTCATCACTTTGTTCATCTCGCTGGCGGTCTACGGCGCACAAGGCAACTTCAACCTCTCTGGATAAGGAGACCCTCGGGGAAAGATGGCAAGCACGAAATCGCGACACACAGCGGTCCGGCTGGCAGCGGCGGTGCTGGCTGGACTGATAGTCGCGTTTGCCGTGTTGACATACCTTTCCTACACAGCGGCTTTCACGTCGACGGACACCGTCACAGTGGCCGCGCCGAGGGCCGGTCTAGTCATGGAGAAGGGCGCCAAGGTCAAGTACCGCGGCATCCAGATCGGCAAGGTCGAAGACATCAGCTATGCCGCCGACGAGGCGCGGCTGACGCTGGCCATCGACAGCGGCGAGATGCATTTCATCCCCTCCAACGCCACGGTGCACATCGCGGGCAACACCATCTTCGGCGCGAAGTCGGTGGAATTCGTTGCACCACAGACCCCTTCGGGCACCGCGTTGCGCCCGAATGCGCTGGTTAAGGCGTCTGCGGTGCAACTGGAAGTCAACACCCTCTTCCAGTCGCTCATCAATCTGCTGCACAAGATCGACCCCGTCGAACTGAACGGCACGCTGAGCGCGCTGGCCGAAGGCCTGCGGGGGCATGGTGATGACTTGGGTGGGCTGCTGTCTGGACTGAATACCCTTACGCAGCAGGCTAATCCGAAGTTGGCCACACTCCAGGAAGACTTCCGCAAGACTGGGATCGTCACCAACACCTACGCCGATGCCGCGCCCGATCTCAATACCGTGTTCGACAGTCTGCCGACCATCAACAAGACGGTCATCGACCAGCAGCACAACCTGAACACTGCGTTGTTGGCCACCATCGGACTGGCCAACAACGCTTATGAGACCTTGGAGCCGGGCGCGCAGGACTTCATCGACGCTATCAACAGGCTGCGGGCTCCGATCAAGGTGGCCCACGACTACTCGCCGGAGTTCGGTTGCATCTTTGCCGGTGTTGACAGAGGCATCAAAGAGTTCGCGCCCCTGCTAGGTGGCCGCAAGGCGGGCCTCTTCACGTCGTCGAGCTTCGTCCTGGGCGCACCGTCTTACACGTTCCCGGAGTCATTGCCGATCGTCAACGCTTCCGGCGGTCCGAATTGCCGTGGCTTGCCAAACATTCCGAATAAGCAGACCGGCGGATCTTTCTTCCGCTCTCCATTCCTGGTCACCGACAACGCCAATATTCCCTACGAACCGTTCACCGAGCTGCAGTTCGACGCACCGTCCACGTTGCAGTTCTTGTTCCACGGTGCCTTCGCGGAACGGGACGACTTCTGATGGCGAGCGAGAACATGCCCTCGCACCGGTCGATGGTGATCAAGGTCAGTGTCTTCGCGGTGGCCATGCTGGTAGTGGCCGCAGGCCTAGTGGTGGTTTTTGGTGACTTCCGATTCGGCCCCGAAAGCACTTACCATGCAACCTTTATCGACGCGTCGCGGCTGAAGGCGGGCCAGAAGGTCCGCATTGCCGGTGTGCCGGTCGGCAAGGTGTCCGGGCTCAAGCTCAACCCCGACAACACCGTCGACGTGGAATTCGGGATCGACAAGCACTACACCCTGTACAGCTCGACGCGCGCGGTCATCCGATACGAAAACCTGGTCGGTGACCGGTTTCTGGAGATCACCTCTGGTCCAGGCGAGCTGCGGAAGCTGCCGCCGGGCGCGACGATCAACTCCCAACACACCCAGCCGGCGTTGGATCTCGACGCGCTGCTGGGCGGGCTGCGGCCGGTGCTGAAGGGCTTGGATGCCGAGAAGGTCAACACGATCAGCAGCGCCCTCATTCAATTGCTGCAGGGTCAGGGTGGAGCGCTGTCAAACGTGCTGGCCGACACCAGCGCTTTCTCGTCGGCGCTGGGCAAACGCGACCAGCTCATCGGTGACGTGATCAACAACCTCAACACGGTCCTGGGCACGGTCGACGAAAAGAGCGCCAAATTCTCGGCGAGCGTCGACCAGTTGCAGCAACTGGTCACCGGGCTGGCCCAAAACCGTGACGTCATCGCGGGCGCTATCCCGCCGCTAGCGTCGACCACCACGGATCTGACGGAACTGCTGCAGAATTCGCGTCGGCCGCTCAAGGGGATTCTGGAAAACGTCCGGCCGCTGGCCACCGAACTCGACAACCGCAAGGCCGAGGTGAACAACGACGTCGAGCAATTGGGTGAGGATTACCTGCGACTGTCCGCCCTCGGTGCCTACGGGTCGTTCTTCAACATCTACTTCTGCTCGGTGACGATCAAGATCAACGGGCCGGCCGGCGGCGACATCCTGCTCCCGCTGGGCGGCCAGGTGGATCCCAGCCACGGAAGGTGCGCTTTTGCCAAACAGTAAGCGCGATCGCGACCCGCTCCGCACCGGCGTCTTCGGCCTGGTGCTGGTGCTCTGCGTCGTGCTGATCGCCTTCGGCTACTCCGGGTTGCCGTTCTGGCCGCAGGGACGAACGTTCGACGCTTACTTCGCCGACGCGGCCGGCATCACGCCAGGCAACGCCGTGTATGTGTCCGGTATCAAGGTAGGCAAGGTGTCTGCCGTGGGTCTGGCCGGCGACACCGCCAAGATCACTTTCAGCGTGGACCGCCACGTCGCCGTCGGCGACCAGTCGCTGGCCGCGATCCGCACGGACACCATTCTCGGGGAGCGCTCCATTTCAGTGAGCCCGGCCGGGACCGGCAAGGCGACGACCATCCCACTGAGCCGCACCACCACGCCCTACACGCTCGCGGGTGCGCTCGAGGATCTCGGCGAGAACGCAAGCAATCTGAACAAGCCGCAGTTCGAGCAGGCCTTGAACGTACTCACCGACACGTTGCACGACGCCACCCCGGATCTGCGCGGCGCACTGGACGGCGTGACCTCGCTATCGCGCACGTTGAACCGCCGCGACGAAGCGCTGCAAGCCCTGCTGGCGCACGCCAAGTCGGTGACTTCGGTGCTGTCCGATCGCGCCGCACAGGTCAACAAACTGGTCGACGACGGCAACGAGTTGTTCGCCGCCCTCGACGAACGGCGCGAAGCGCTGGGCCAGCTGATCTCTGGGATCAACGGTCTCTCACAACAGATTTCGGGCTTTGTGGCAGACAACCGCAAGGAGTTCGGCCCGTCCTTGGACAAGCTCAACCTGGTGTTGGCCAACCTCAATGAGCGCCGCGACTACATCACCGAGGCCCTCAAGCGTCTGCCCACCTACGCCACGGAGTTGGGCGAGGTGGTCGGTTCCGGGCCCGGATTCAACGTCAACGTCTACGGCGTGATACCGGCGCCGCTGCTCGCGACGTTGTTCGACTTCGTCTACCAACCCGGCAAGATGCCGGCCAGTCTGTCCGACTACCTGCGCGGCCTCATCCAAGAGCGCTGGATCATCAGGCCGAAATCGCCATGATCAAGCGGATTCTGGGTGCCCGTGGGCTGCGCACCGTGACCAGCATCGCGCTGGTCGCGATCTTGGTGGGCGGCATCTACGTGCTGGCGTCGCGTCCCGGTGGCCGCCACCTCGTGGCCTACTTCACGTCCGCGGTCGGGATCTATCCCGGAGACCAGGTGCGGGTGCTCGGCGTTCCGGTAGGCGCGATCGACACCATTGAGCCACGACCCTCCGACGTCAAGATCACCATGTCAGTGTCTGACGACATCAAGGTGCCCAAAGACGCTCGGGCCGTGATCATGTCGCCGAACCTGGTCGCGGCCCGGTTCATTCAGCTCACCCCCGCGTACACGGGCGGCGCGGTGCTGCCCGACGGCGGCAGCATCGATCTGACCCGCACCGCGGTTCCGGTCGAGTGGGACGAGGTGAAGCAATCGCTGACCCAGCTGGCCGTGCAGCTGAGTCCGACGACGGGTCAGGTGCAAGGGCCGCTCGGTGCGGCGATCAACCAGGCCGCCGACACGCTCGACGGCAAGGGCGAGTCGTTCCACAGCGCACTGCGTGAGCTCTCGCAAGCCGCTGGGCGCCTGGGGGATTCGCGCAGCGACATCTTCGGGACGGTCAAGAATCTGCAGGTGTTGGTCAACGCACTCTCGGCGAGCAACGATCAGATCGTCCAGTTCGCCGGCAACGTTGCCTCGGTGTCACAGGTACTTGCCGACAGCTCCCGCCATCTCGACAACACCCTGGGCACGCTCAACAAAGCACTTTCTGACATCCGAGGATTCCTGCACGAGAACAATTCGACGATCATCGATACGGTCAACAACCTCAACGACTTCGCCAAGACCCTGAGCGACCAGAGCGACAACATCGAGCAGGTGCTGCACGTGGCGGGCCCGGGCATCGCCAACTTCTACAACATCTACGACCCCGCGCAGGGCACGCTGAACGGTTTGATTTCTATTCCGGAATTCTCCAACCCCGTTCAATTCATCTGCGGCGGTTCCTTTGAGACCGCGGCCGGGCCGAAAGCGCCCGACTACTTCAAGCGCGCCGAGATCTGCCGCGAGCGCCTCGGGCCGGTGTTGCGCCGGATCGCCGCGAACTACCCGCCGGTGATGTTCCACCCGCTCAACACGATCACCGCGTACAAGGGTCAGATCATCTACGACACCCCGGAAACCCAAGCCAAGTCCGCGACTCCGGTCCCGCAGCTGACCTGGATCCCGGCTAAAGGTGCCGCGTCGCCGCCCGCCGCCCAGAATCCCGCGGATCTTCAGGCCTTGCTTGTTCCGCCGGTTCCGCAGACCGGCTCTCCTCCGGGTGCACCGCCGGCCGGCCCGGCTGCCGGTCTCACACCGGGTCCGGCTTCGGCTCCCGGCCCGGCTTCTGGAGGCGGGTTCGGTCCCCTCCCGGGCCCCCCGCCGAGCCAAGCTCCCGGCCAAGCTCCTTGGCCGCTTCCGGCCGAACAGGGGTCCGGCGGATGAGACGAATTCTGCTGCGCGGCGGCGTATTAGTGGCGGGTAGCGCGCTGCTGGCCGGTTGTCAGTTCGGCGGGCTGAATTCGCTGCCGATGCCCGGCACCGCCGGTCACGGCTCCGGCGCATACGACATCACCGTCGAACTTCCCGACGTCGCGACGTTGCCGCAGAACTCACCGGTCATGGTCGACGACGTCACCGTGGGCAGTGTCGCCGGCATCGAGGCCAAGCAGCGACCCGACGGATCCTTCTACGCCGCGGTGAAATTGGCGTTGGATAAGAACGTGGTGCTGCCGGCCAATGCGGTCGCAAAGGTGTCCCAGACGTCTCTGCTGGGCTCGCTGCACGTCGATCTGGCTCGCCCCGTCGACCAGGAGCCGACCGGCAGGCTGGTTGATGGGTCGAGCATCGGGGCCTCGCACACGGCCCGCTTTCCCACCACAGAAGAGGTATTCTCGGCCCTCGGTGTGGTGGTCAACAAGGGCAATGTCGGTGCGCTGGAAGAGATCACCGACGAGACCTATCAGGCGGTGGCCGGCCGGCAGAGCCAGTTCGTCGATTTGGTCCCCAGGCTCGCCGAGTTGACGGCGGGCCTCAACCGGCAGGTTAACGACATCATCGGTGCGGTTGACGGCCTGAACCGATTCTCCGCGATCCTGGCTCGCGACAAGGACAACCTCGGCCGGGCGCTAGACACCCTGCCAGACGCGGTTCGCGTGCTCAACCAACAACGCGGCCATATCGTCGACGCCTTCGCAGCGCTGAAGAAGCTGGCGACGGTCACGTCGCAGATACTGTCCAAAACCAAGGTGGACTTCGCCGAAGATGTCAGAGGCCTGTACTCGGTCGTAAAAGCCCTCAGTGACAGCAGGAAGAACTTCGTTACGTCGCTTGCGATCTTGCTGACCTTCCCGTTCCCGAACTGGGGCATCAAGCAGGCCGTGCGCGGTGATTACCTCAACGTGTTCACCACGTTCGACCTCACCTTGCGCCGGCTCGGTGAGACGTTCTTCACCACTTCGTATGCACTCGATCCGAACATGATGCATATGTCCGAGGTCCTCAACGCCCCCGATTTCTTGACTGGTGAGATGGCCAATCTGTCCGGCCAGGCCGCCGATCCGTTCAAGATTCCAGCCGGCACGGCTTCGGGTCAGTAAGGGGCAGTAGGGATGCGGCGCAGATGATCGACAGACTCACCAAGATCCAGCTCGCCATATTCGCGTTGGTCACCGCGATCACGTTGACCCTGATGATCATCTTCTACCTGCGGTTGCCGGCGACGTTCGGACTCGGGACCTATAGCGTGACAGCCGATTTCGTCGCGGGCGGTGGCCTGTACAAGAACGCCAACGTCACCTACCGCGGTGTGGCTGTCGGCCGCGTCGAGTCCGTGGGGCTGAGCCCCGACGGGGTGGATGCACAGATGCGGCTCAACAGTGGCACACCGATCCCGTCCAACGTCACCGCCACGGTAAAGAGCGTGTCGGCCATCGGCGAGCAGTACATCGACCTCGTGCCGCCGGCCCACGTGGCCAACCCGCCAGTGGCCAAGTTACGCAACGGATCCCGGATCGACCGGGCCAACACCCGCATCGGCCAAGACGTGGCCGACCTGCTGAAGCGGGCCGAAACTCTGGTCAATAGCCTCGGTGACACGAAGCTCAAAGAGCTGCTGCATGAGACGTTCACCGCGACCAACGGCTCGGGTCCGGAACTGGCCCGGCTGCTCGAATCCGCCCGGTTGTTGGTGGACGAGGCCAACACCAACTACCCGCAGGTTTCGCAGTTGATCGATCAGGCGGGTCCGTTCCTGCAGGCCCAGATTCGCGCCGGCGGTGACATCAAGTCGCTCGCCGACGGGCTGGCGCGGTTCACCTCTGAGGTGCGTCAGGCCGACCCGCAGCTGCGCTCCACCCTGGCCACCGCCCCGGACGCGATCGACGAGGCCAACACCGCGTTCACCGGTATCCGTCCGTCCTTCCCTGCGTTGGCGGCCAGCCTGGCCAACCTGGGGCGGGTGGGAGTCGTTTATCACAAGTCGATCGAACAGCTCCTGGTGGTCTTGCCGGCGCTCTTCGCCGCGATCATCACGGCCGCGGGTGGCGCGCCGCAAGATGAGGGCGCCAAGCTGGACTTCAAGCTCGACCTCAATGACCCGCCGCCGTGCGCCGTCGGCTTCCTGCCGCCGCCGTTGATGCGCACTCCGGCCGACGAGACACTGCGCGAGCTCCCGAAAGACCTGTACTGCAAGGCCGCTCAGAACGATCCCACCACCGTGCGCGGCGCCCGCAACTACCCATGCCAGGAATTCCCCGGCAAACGGGCACCGACGATTCAGCAATGTCGCGACCCGAACGGCTTTGTGCCGGTTGGCCGCAACCCCTGGCGCGGCCCGCCGGTCCCGTACAACACACCGATGACGAACGGACTGAACGTTCTGCCGCCCAACAAGTTCCCGTACATACCCCCGGGCGCCGAGCCGGATCCTGGCGTTGCCATCGTCGGGCCGCCACCGCCCGGGGTGGCGCCCGGGCCGGGTCCACTACCGAATCGTCAGCCGGCGTATGACCCACCCCCGCCCAACGACTCCGGGCCGCCGCCGGGGAACCCGTCGTGGAATCCGCCGGGGGTTCCGCCGGTGCCGCCGCAGCTTCCGTATCCGAAGTGGCTGCCACCGCCGGCACCGCCGGAAGGGGTCAATCCGCCGCCGGCCGGCCCGGGACCCGAGAAGCCGTGGGGGCCGCCGCCCGGCGTACAACCGCAGGCCAGCGGACCGGGCTACACGACCTATGACCAGAACACCGGCGCCTTCAGGGATCCGGCAGGCGGAACTGGTATCTTCGCGCCCGGCATCAGCGGCGCATCCAGCGCCGAGAATTGGGTGGACCTCATGCTCGATCCCAGGCCTATGTAGTGACGGAGCCAGAGATCACTCCTGTTGGGGAGCAGCAGCCCCCAACGCAGCGCGTTCGTCGGCGGGCATCCCGTGCGGCGGGTCCTGCGAAAGCCGAGTCTGCTCCCGAGCCCGCGGTTGCCGCCACCTTTGCAGCCAGCGATGCCGCCACCACCGCCGCCACCGTCAATGCCGAGGCGACCCCCAAGCCTCTCGCCCAGAAGCCGGCGCGCGTCAAGCCGCCGCCGCGACGGCAGCCGAACCGGTTCTTGGTTGGGTGGATCGCTATTGTCGCCGCGGTGTTAGCGATCGGCGCGCTGGCCGGCTGCCTCCTCGTCCTTATGGCACAGCAACGGCACGCCGACGCTCGACAAGCGCGCAACCAGCGTTTCGTCGACACCGCCACGCAGACCGTGGTCAACATGTTCAGCTACAAGCAGGACAACATCGACGAGAGCGTGAACCGCTTCGTCAATGGAACCAGCGGGCCGCTGCGCGGGATGCTCAGCGCCAACAACAACGTCGATAACCTCAAGGGCCTGTTCCGGGCCACCAACGCCACATCGGAAGCCGTCGTCAACGGTGCCGCCCTGGAAGGCATCGACACGGTCACCGACAACGCCTCGGTCCTGGTGTCGGTGCGGGTCACGGTCGCCGACATCGACGGAGTCAACAAACCGTCCATGCCTTACCGGCTGCGCGTCATCGTGCACGAGGACGAAGCGGGGCGGATGACCGGCTACGACCTGAAATATCCCGACGGAGGCAACTGATGCAGCGGCGGCGATGGCTGGCCGCCATCGCGCGTTCCGTGCTCGCCGCGGTTTTCGTTGGGTTATCCGCGGCCGGTGGTTGGTTCTACTGGGAGCGCGTGCAGACCCGCGGCGAGGAGACGGCACGGGCGGTGCTGCCCCATCGGGCGGCCGACGACATCCCCAAGGTGTTTGCGTACGACTACCAAACCGTCGAGCGCAGCCTTGCCGAGGCGTATCCCTTGCTGACGCCCGAATATCGTCAAGAGTTCCAACGCAGCGCCAACGCGCAGATCATCCCGGAGGCCAAGAAGCGCGAGGTGGTCGTGCAGGCCAACGTCGTCGGTGTGGGAGTCATTACCGCCAAACGTGATTCGGCGTCGGTAATGGTCTATATGAACCGCACCGTGTCCGACAAGGCATCGCGCCAGCAGCCGGTCTACGATGGCAGCCGGTTGCGGGTGGACTTCAAGCGCATCGACGGCGAGTGGCTGATCGCTTACATCACGCCCATCTGATGGCGGGCGCTAGCGCTCAGTAACAAATAGCAATGTTGTTGCACTGCAACGGGTAACGCTGAACCGGGCTGGGCGCCGGCCCGGCCAATTGCAGCGAGAAAGGTGCCTTCTTCATATCCGACTGCAGGCCGCAGACGGCGCCGTGCAACGTGGTGTGCGTGCCGGTCAGCGTTTCGTCGCTGAACGCGTAGGTTTCGGTGGACGGCCCGGTTCCACCGCCCGGACACGAAACACCATCTGGATGTTCGACTTTCAAAGTCCAAAGCATGCTGCTCATCCGGGCCCTACCGCTGAAGTTCTGCAGCTTGTCCGCACGGGTGATCTGTTCGTCGGTCATGCTCATTATGTTGAGCGAGCAGTTGAAGGCGAACACGATCGGGTCAGAATAGTCGTTCTGGTTGCGGGTGCCGGATGGCTGATCGCAGAGCCCGGTGATCGTCCAGGTGACCCCGGGCACGCCCGCCTCGTTGTACGAGTAATTACCATCGGCCGGCGGCCCGACGGCACTCGCCGGATGGCCCGATTCCAGCGCGATACCCAGCGCAACCGCCGAGGAGATGCCTGCGCTCGCGGCGAGCACGCGACGAGTCTTTTTCACAATGCGCTCCCTTCACGCTGTCTTTGAGTATCACAGCGATGGACAAGCAACACCATGGGTTTCGCTGCAGCGACTACTTGCCCTCCTGCGAATGGGCCTCTGCAAGCGCATCTAAAAATGACCGTGCCCAGCGATCCACATCGTGGGCCAGCACCTGGCGTCGCATCGACCGCATCCGCCGCCGCCCCTCGTCCACGGATTGGTTGAGCGCTGCCTCGATCGTGTCCTTCACCCCTTCGAGGTCGTGCGGGTTGACCAAGTAGGCCTGCCTGAGTTCGGCGGCGGCGCCGGTGAATTCGCTAAGCACCAGCGCGCCGCCGAGATCACTGCGGGACGCCACGTACTCCTTGGCCACCAGGTTCATCCCGTCGCGCAGCGGGGTGACCAGCATGACGTCGGCAGCGGCGAAGAACGCGATCAGCTCGTCGCGGGGCACCGGCCGGTGGATGTAATGCACCACCGGATGACCGACCTCGCCGTACTCGCCGTTGATGTGGCCGACCTCGCGCTCGATGTCGCTGCGCAAAATTTGGTAGCTCTCCACCCGTTCGCGACTCGGTGTGGCCAGCTGGACCAGCACCGTGTCATCGCGCTTCGCGCGGCCCTCGGCGAGCAACTCGGAGAACGCTTTCAGCCGGACATCGATGCCTTTGGTGTAGTCGAGCCGGTCGACGCCGAGCAGCACCTTGCGGGGATTGCCCAACTCGGCCCGGATCTCGCGCACCCGGCGCTTGACGGTGCGGTTGCGGGCCGCGTGGTCGAGCTCGCGGGAGTCGATGGATATCGGGAAGGCGCCCACCTGAACCGTACGGGATTCGAGCTGCACCTCGCCGAATCGCGAACGCACACCGACTGATCCGCGCGACGTATTGGCGCCGAGGAGGCGCCTCGAGAGGATCAGGAAATTCTGCGCACCGCCGGTTAGATGGAACCCGACCAGGTCGGCGCCCAGCAGGCCTTCGATGATCTCGGTGCGCCACGGCAACTGCATGAACAACTCGACCGGCGGGAACGGGATATGCAGGAAGAAACCAATCGTCAGGTCGGGCCGCAGCGTGCGCAGCATCTTCGGCACCAACTGAAGTTGGTAATCCTGCACCCAGACGGTCCCGCCGCGGGCGGCGGTGCGCGCCGTGGCTTCGGCGAATCGACGATTGATTACGACATAGCGGTCCCACCATTCGCGGTGGTAGATCGGCTTGACGATGACGTCGTGGTAAAGCGGCCACAGCGTGGCGTTCGAGAAACCTTCGTAGTACTGGGCGATGTCATCGGTGGACAGCGGCACCGGATGAAGGGTCAGCTCGTCCTGGACGATCGGTTGATCATCAAAGTCAATGGCGTCGTTGTGGTCGGATGGCAGGCCCGGCCAGCCCACCCAGGCACCCCGCCGGCGGCGCAGCAGCGGCTCTAGGGCCGTAACCAACCCGCCGGGACTGCGCTTCCAGGCGGTCGTCCCATCGGGAAGCCGCTCCAAATCGACCGGCAGTCGATTGGCGACAACCACGAAGTCGGAGTCCCCGTAGCGCTCCGACTTCGATGCGGTTGTTTTACGGCCTCCCCCGGGAGACATCTACGTCTCGAGCTTTGCCGGCCCAATACCGAGCATGGACAAAAAGACCCTGCATTCGTCCGCGTCGTTCGCGTACGCGGCGACGACGCGCCTCGCCTGGCTTGCTGTGCTGTCAGCCAGCGGCTCGACGTCGCCGATTTCGCTAGGATCCGATTTCGTAGGCATGACATAACTGTATGCGACGCATCTATTCGCTCGCACGCATCTCTCGGCGGCGCCGGTTGAGACCCCAGACCCCACGGGGGCGCGGTTACAGACTGGCCGTAATGTGTAAACAGGCCATTCAACGACAACAAGGTGGGCGGAATGACAGTCTCCGAACAAGCCGACGCTGAAGCCGGTTCTAAAGGGGTCAAGGCCGACGCGACCGAACTGGTGGCCTACGAAACCCTCGACGAGGGCCGCATCGCCCGGATCTGGCTCAATCGCCCCGAGGCCCACAACGCACAGAGTCGCGGCCTGCTGGTCCAGCTCGACGAGGCGTTCGGCCGCGCCGAGGCCGACGACAGCGTTCGCGTGGTGATCCTGGCCGCACGCGGCAAGAACTTCTCCGCGGGCCACGACCTGGGTTCCGAGCAGGCCCTGGCCGAGCGCGCGCCCGGACCGGGGCAGCATCCGAGTTTCCGTTCGCGCGGCGCGACGCTCGAGCCGATCATGGAGAAGCTCTACCACCAAGAGTGGCACTACTTCTTCGAAAACACTTGCCGCTGGCGTGATCTGCGCAAGATCACCATCGCCCAGGTGCAGGGCAACGCGATCTCGGCGGGTCTGATGCTGATCTGGGCCTGCGATCTGATCGTGGCGGCCGACAACGCGAAGTTTAGCGATGTGGTCGCGGTCCGACTGGGTATGCCGGGCGTCGAATACTATGCTCACCCTTGGGAATTTGGGCCGCGTAAGGCCAAAGAGCTGCTGCTGACCGGTGATTCGGTGGACGCCGACGAGGCGTATCGGCTGGGGATGGTGTCCAAGGTCTTCGCGGTCGACGAATTAGAAGAAAAGACACTGGAATTCGCGCGGCGCATCGCCGAGCGGCCGACGATGGCGTCGCTGTTGATCAAGGACTCGGTCAACGCCGCGTCCGACGCGATGGGTTACACCGAGGCGTTGCGGCACGCGTTCCATGTTCATCTGTTGGGGCACGCGCACTGGGCCGCGTTCAACGAGAACAGGTGGCCGGTCGGCCAGCCACCGCATGTCGAGGACTGGCGCAACGCGAAGCCGACCAAGGTGGCTCGACGCGATACGCCGTAGTTGGGTGCGCGTCGGCGCGCCGCCCGCCGCATGGTTTCATAACTAGAACTTGTTTCAGTTCTAAGGGGCTCGCGTGCAGCTTTCTTTCGAAGACCGGACGTATCTGGTAACCGGTGGCGGTAGTGGGATAGGCAAGGGTGTGGCTTCCGGGCTGGTCGCCGCTGGGGCCTCCGTCATGATCATCGGCCGCAATCCGGACCGGCTAGCCGGCGCCGTCGAAGAGATCGAGGCGCTCCAGGCTCCGGGCTTCGTCCGCTTCGAACCCGCCGACATCACCAACGAGGAGGAGGCCACCCGCGCGATCGACGCGGTGACCGCCTGGCACGGTCGGCTGGACGGCGTGGTGCACTGCGCGGGTGGCTCCGAGACCATTGGTCCGATCACCCAGATCGACTCGGAGTTGTGGCGACGGGCCATTGACCTCAACGTCAACGGCACGATGTACGTGCTCAAACACTCCGCGCGCGAGATGGTGCGCGGCGGTGGCGGTTCGTTCGTCGGCATCTCGTCGATCGCGGCCAGCAACACCCACCGCTGGTTCGGCGCCTACGGGGTCGGCAAGTCGGCGCTGGACCACATGATGCAGCTGGCCGCCGACGAACTCGGCGCGTCGTGGGTGCGGGTCAATAGCATCCGGCCGGGCCTGATTCGCACGGATCTTGTTGCGCCCGTGCTGGATTCGCCGGAGCTGAGCGAGGACTACCGGATCATCACACCGTTGCCGCGCCCCGGTGAGGTGGAAGACATCGCCAACATGGCGATGTTCTTGCTCAGCGACGCGGCCAGCTACGTCACGGGGCAGATCATCAACGTCGACGGCGGGCTGATGTTGCGACGCGGCCCGGACTACTCCGCGATGCTGGAACCGGTGTTCGGCGCCGACGGGCTACGCGGAGTGGTCTGACGCAGCCTTCCTCATTCCGGGCCGTAATCGGGCCGCTGCTTGCGATGATGACGGCATGAATCGACTCGAAGGCAAGCGGATCCTGGTGACCGGCGCGGCATCGGGCATCGGCCAGGCCACCACGCTGCGGCTCCTGGATGAGGGCGCCACCGTGGTGGCCGCCGACATCGCGGCGGACGGCCTGGGCAAGACCCAGGTGCAGGCGGAAGAGGTCGCAACGGCCGACCGCCTGACAATTTTGGAGATGAACGTCGGCGACGAGGGCTCGGTTATCGACGGCGTGCGCCGGGCCGTCGAGCAGCTCGGCGGCCTGGATTCTGTGGTCAACGCGGCCGGCATATTGCGAGCCGAGCACACCCACCAGACCAGCACCGAACTGTGGAATCAGATCATCGCCATCAACCTGACTGGCACGTTTCTGGTGGTGCGCGAGGCGCTGCCGGCGCTGTTGGCGAACTCGCGCAGCGCGATCGTGAACTTCAGCTCCACCTCGGCCGCGTTCGCTCATCCCTATATGGCCGCCTACGCGGCGAGCAAGGGTGGGATCCAGGCCTTCACCCATTCCTTGGCGCTCGAATACGCCAAGGACGGGCTGCGTGCGGTGTGCGTGGCTCCGGGCAGCATCAAGTCCGGGATCACCGACGCGACCGGGGGATACATTCCCCAGGATGCTGACTGGTCGCTATTCACCAGGCTCATGCCGATCCTGCCGACGACCGTCGAATCCAGCGGCACCGGGATGGCCGAGCCCTCTGCCGTCGCCGGCGTCATCGCGATGCTGGTATCCGACGACGGCGCGTTCATCACCGGCACTGAGATCCGCATCGACGGCGGAACGCACGCCTAAGTTGACCCAGCGGGCTTTGCGGGCCGAGCGCCGCGCTTGCGATCGCCGCTAGTTAACGCAGGGCACCCCGCCGCCGTCGATGGGCTTGCCCTGATCGGGGCTGGGGTAGGTGCTAGTGGTGTCGTATCCGTAGCGACTGGACTTGCTGGTGGTTGTCGTTGTCGTGGTGGTCGTGGTCTCGTCGCTGGTGGTGTCGGTCGTTTCGTCGGTGGCCGGCAATGAGAAGTTGGTGTCCACGGTGACTCGGATGTGTCCGGGCTGGATGGTCGGATCCGGTTGCTTCGGCGCGTCCATGCCGAGCAGCGTGGCCAGGTTACGGGCATCGGCGTCAGCGCCGGCACCGTACACGATCGTGGTGGACGACGGCTCGCCCGCGTTGCGGTCGCGGACCTGGCCCATGGTGTAGCCGCGTTTCTTCAGCGCGCGCGACACGTCGCTGGCGAGCCCGCTCAAGCTGCCGGAGTTGATCACGTCGACGACGGTGGCCGGGTTGGGTTTGCTCGCCGTGGTCGCCGCCGACGCGGTCGGCGCCGTCGAGCTGGCGGCGCCGATTGCCGCTGCCACCTCCGCCTTGATCGCGGCCTGGTCGATGATGTTGACGCTCTGACCGTCGATGTCGTCGTACCGGACCACGGGCAGCGTCCGGAACTCGACGTTGCCCCCGGCAAGGCCGCCCAGTCGTTGGATCAGCTCCTCATCCCAGCCCGACGACAACACCACGTCTTTGCGTGCCACGGCCATCAGGCTCTTGAGCTTGTCGATGTTGGTGAACGTGCCCGCTGCCTGCAGTTCCCGCATGACCGACGAGATGAAGGCCTGCTGCCGGTGGGTGCGGTCCAGGTCCCCGTTGTCCAGTTCATGGCGCTGCCGCACAAACGCCAGCGCCTGCGAAGCGTTGAGTCGCTGGGGGCCGGCCGGGAAGTCGGCGCCGGAATAGGAGTCGTAGACGGCGTGGTTCAGGCACACGTCCACGCCGCCCAGGGTCTGGGCCAGGTCGTAGAAACCGGCCAGATTGATCTCGGCGAAATAGTCGATGGGCACTCCGGTCAGGCTGCGTACCGCGCGCAGGGTTGCGGTGCGGCCAGCCTCGCGCCCCTTCATCTCGAGCTCGCGTTGGCTGCTCGCACCCTGGTTGGCCAGCTTCTGCGCGACGTACTGCTTGGTCAGCCCGTAAGCCTCTTTGATCTTGATATGGGTGTAGCCCGGAACGCCGGTGAACGGTACCCAGTCGTCGCGGGGGATCGAGAAGGCGACGACCTTCCCGTCGGCTCCGACATGCACGAGTATCAGGGTGTTGGTGTTGTAGCCGCCGTCGTCGGAATCACCGGCGTGCAGTTGCTTCAAGATCGACCAGGGCAAGTCATTGCCGTCCTGGTCTTTGCGCGAGTCCAGCCCGATGAGCAGGATGTTCATGTTGTCGCCGCTGGATCGCGGGTCATCTGGGCTGAGGGCGTCCGAAACGGTGATCCCGCCGAGCGCGCCGTGGGCCACCCAGTATCCGGTCCCGGTCAGCAGCACTGTCACCACCGACGCGAGAGTCATGAAGCCGCGCGCCAGTCCTGTGCGGACCCGCGACCGTCGGCGAACGGCGCGATGGCGGTGATGCGCGCCGCCGGCGCGTGCCATCACATACCCGGCCAGTTGTTGGGATCGATTACCGGCGCATCACCGAATACCGCAACGGCGGTCTGCGGTGATGTCGCTTGCAGCATGACGTCAAGTATGCGGGAGCTCGCTTTAAAGCCCCCAATCGAAAAGGCCTCAATACGGTTACTACGGGCTGGCTCAGCCACCCTGCGCGCCGTCGGGGTCACCGCCGCGATATTCCCGCTACCAGCACGTTCACCCCAGCGCTGGGCACATTCGCGCGGGATTGCAGCAACACCCGGTGTGTGACGAGATCGACGCCTACCCAAGCCGCTGCGCAGGCCTCTCAGCAGTACGGATAGACAATGTGCCAGCGGCCCTCCACCCAGTCGGCGCGGAATTGGCCGCCCCGTCGTGGATCGGCATCGGTGACCTTTCCCGTGCCCCCGACGTTCGGTGTGAACCCCGGGGAATCCCAGCTCACGCCCGCGTTGACCATCGGGGCGGGACCAGCGGCGGCACCACAGGCCAGCGCGGCCGCAGCGACCCAACTTACAAAGGGACGTTCGCGCATGTTTCCTCCCGAGCTAGCTGACTTTCTCCAAGTCCTCGCCAGACTGGTAATAGATACGAGTATTCGAACCCTTGAAAATTTCGGCGACGTACACGCCGAGCGGTTCAACCTCGTAATAGAAGTGAACGTTGCCCCGTGCATCGACCGCGGTTGCACACGTCATGCCCGGTGCGCCGCACCGCGCCTTGATCGGTATGGCGAGCACCGCGACCGCCAACACGACGGCGATCCCGATCGCAACCGGGGCCCTGTGCATCATTGGGCGCAGTGTATGCGACACGCAGCCAGCTGTACTGACCATCCACGTTCGCCGACGGCATTAGGGTCTGAGAGCTATGACCTCGGCAAACCAGGACGGCTCATCGCCGCTGACACGCGTCGAGGTGCTGGGCAACATCGGGCCCAACTGGTTCGCCTCGGTCATGGGTACCGGGATTGTGGCCACCGCCGGTGCCACCCTGCCGGTGCGGGTAGCGGGTTTGCACGCGTTCGCCGAAGTGGTGTGGGTGATCGCGGCCGCATTGCTCGTGGTGCTTGTCGTCGTGGTGGGCGGTCATTGGCTGCGGCACCCGACCGTGGCGCGCAGCCACGTCCGCAATCCGCAGATGGCCCACTTTTACGGTGCGCCTCCGATGGCACTGATGACGGTCGGGGCGGGCGCGTTGCTGGTGGGTAAGGACCTGATCGGTGAGCGCCATCGCCGTTGACCTCGACTGGGTGCTGTGGACATCGGGCACGCTCGGCGGCCTGTTCACCGCGGTCAGGATCCCCTTCCTGATGTTCACCCAGTACGACGTCGAGCCCGACGCGGCGTTCGGCGGATGGTTGATGCCGGTGGTTCCGCCTATGGTGTCGGCCGCGACGGGCGCGATGCTGCTTTCGCACGTGCCGGCGGGCAGTGCTCGCCAGACCATGCTGTATGGCTGCTACGCGATGTTCGGACTGTCATTGGTGGCTTCGCTGAACATCATCGTGATGATCTGGAGCCGGCTGACCCTGTACGGCACCTCCGGCAGCGCGCGCGTGCCGACGCTGTGGATCGTGTTGGGCCCGCTCGGCCAATCCATCACCGCCGCAGGGCTTCTCGGTGCTGCCGCGGCCATCGCCGTCGACCACGACACAGCCGAAAGCATGAATGCGTTCGCGATTCTCTACGGCGTTCCGGTATGGGGCTTTGCCGTGTTGTGGATCGCGCTGGCCACCTCACTCACGGTGCACACGTTGCGGCGCGGGATGCCGTTCGCCCTGACGTGGTGGAGCTTGACGTTCCCGGTCGGCACTTTCGTCACCGGCACCGCGCAGCTCGCCGCGCATACCCATCTGCCCGCGTTCAAGACGGCCGCGACAATCGCCTACGCCGGCCTACTGTCCACCTGGGTATTGGTGGCCGTCCGCACCGCGCGGGGCAGCCTGCGCGGGAACCTGATGAAGGTGCCGCCGAGCACCGCACCGGTCAAGGCCAGGAAGACCCAGTGGCCTGACTAGTTGGGGGCCGACAAAAGGCGTCAGCGTATCCGCGGAATCAGACACCGCGTTCAGACGGCTTTGGTGATGCCGACGTAGGAGAGCACGACGTCGGATTGGTCGGTTATTCGGGTCAGGGTGGCGTAGGAGCGGATGAATGATTGGCCTACGCAGCCGTCGATTTTGACGTGGAAGTTGCTGATCATGACCCAGGGGTTGGCGCTTTTGAATTCTTTTTTGACCACCGGGACCACGATGATCAGGCCGGGTTTGAGTCCGACGCTCAGGACGCCGTTGACCGGGGTGGACAGGACCGGCAGGATGCCGGTGGGCAATCCGGATAACGGGCCGGTCAGGCCCAGTGATGGGGTGATGCCGGCGCCGCCGGCCATGGTGACGCCGTTGGAGGTGCTCATGTCGATTCCGCAGCCGATCTCATAGCCCACTTCGAGTTCGCCGCGGGGTTGTTCGGGTCCGGTTAGTGAGCCGACGAATATTCCGCTGGACAGGTATTCGCGGGAGGACAGCGCGGTGGTCAACGGGGCGACGGGGGCTTGCATTTCGTCCTTGGCGCCCAGGGCCAGGCGCCAGCCGTCGGGGGTGGTGACGATGGCCGGATCGGCGGAGGGCACTTGTGCGTCGGCCTGGTGGTGTGGCTTGGGCGGGGGCGGGGTCGGGGTCAGCGCGTGAGGAAGGTGCGAGGGTCGCTGACATGATCAGGCAGGTGGCAAGAACCGCAGCGCGACGTATCACCACCGCCAGTGGCATCACGCCCGACACCGTAAGCCTGGTGCGGCTCGGGTGAGGGCTTGCGCGGGTCGGGCGCACTGAAGTTGTTGTGGGTTTGTGACCGGTATGCGATTAAGGGCGGCCGAAGCCGGGGAATAAGGGGACCGGTGGTGCTGGGTGGGCGGGCCAGACATTTCTGCGGTGGGCTCGTTTGCCGGAGCGCGGGGATTATGGCTGGTCAGTACCCGACGGGTAGCCTGGGGGAGCGGATTGGGGCAGACCTGCAGAAAGGGCGGCGATGAAACGTTATGCGTGCGCTCGCGGACTGCTGGTCTGTGCGGTGAGTGTGGTGGCTCTTGCGGGTGCCCCCGGGGTGGCAGGCGCGGACCCCACCGACCCCGCTCCGGCGCCCTCGATCATCGATCAATTCATTGTGCTGGTTCCGGCTCTGACGGTGAATCCCAGCGATGAAGGCGGCCCATCAAACGGCTGGGGCGGCGTCGGAATGTACTGCGAAAACCAAACTATCCGATGCCGGTAGAGAGATCGCCGGGACGGCCATAACGCTGTCCCTCCCTGCCGGCGTGCCCACGTTGGCCAGGCGGTAGTCGACGCAATCTTGGGGCGCGGGGAAGTCACCTCATGGTGGCGAGGTTGCGCCAAAAGTTCTTCAGGCTGTCGGTGCCGCCGAAGAGCGTGGTGAAGTTGGTGGAGTCGACCAGAACGATGTCGCCGCAGCGCTGGCCCGTCGGTGGCATCCAGATCAGTGCGTTGAATTCGGTGTTGCCCGCCGCGGTAAAGGGGTGTGGCCTGTCGGCATCGATGCGTTGGCGGCCCAGCACCCGCACCGAATCGGTTTCCGGCGCGGTGAGTTCGTAGTGCGGCAGGTGGGGGTGGAAGTTGAAGGTGGTGACGTTGTCGAGCAGCCTCGCGGTGTCCAGGTCCCTGAATGCGGTCAGCGGTGCGATCTCCTTGGTGCCCTCGACTACGGCGGGACGCAGCCCCCACCTGTTGTGAACCGGAACGTCGAGGGCCGTCATCAGTGAGCGGGTGTACTGACTGAACCGCTGTTGACGCGGCACCAGCGGGTCGCCGTGATGGTGGTATTCAACCTGACGCTGTGCAAAATCGTCGGTGAAGCCAACGTCGTGATGCGGTGCCAGTAGCAGGCAGGTGCCTTCCCGTTGCAGCCATTCGCGGATGGCGGATATCTCCGCAGGTGCGGCTTCCTGCTCAGACAGGATGTGGTCGAGTCCGAACACCAGGAGCGTGTCGGTGTCGGCAAGGATGCGTTCGTCGATCGGAAGTTGATAGCCGGCCTGGTCGATGCGCTGAAACACGGCAACTTGGTGACCTGTCGCTTCACCCGCCAACTCCTGAAACGCCAGTGTCGAGCGGTGGAAAAGCTCTAGGGTTCCGGCGATGCCCTGAAGGAAATGCGCCTCGTCGTACTCGGGCGTCTCGTAGCTGGGCCACGCCGCATTGCGGACTTCGGTGATGGTGGAGAAGCGGTTGTACAGTGCGGCCGGATCACGCTGGGCTTCCCACGGATAGCTCCACGCCCAGTAGATGCTGATGCGCCGGCCGCCGGTGTGGGCGCGGGCGACGTGGCTTTGGTTGTAGGTTCGCGCTGCGAGGGGTGCGGCCATGGTGAATCCTTAACGTGATCAGTCGAGTGACGCGAGGTGGCGCATCGCGTTGATGCCCGGCAAGAAGAAGTAGGCCCCACCCTTGAGGGTGGTGAATGCCGGTAAGCCCTTGTGGACCTTGCGGATCGGCCGCTTGGGAATCTTGAACTCCAGTGTGCCGTCCTGGGTTCCACATATCGGGTCGTGCTCGTTGCCGAGCTCGTGGAAGGTGCGGTCGTTGATCCACACATTCTGCGCGAACTCGAATTGCCGAACCAAACTGGCGCAAATGATGAACGCGGCGATGCCGCGATCCACACCGTCGTCGGGCGCGCCCTCGGGCAGGGCAGGACCGTAGGTGGCACCCCGGCGAATCATCCTGCGCCGGTTCATGTAATGCGCGGTGTCGCGTGGGTTGAGGCGTCGCGCGTGCGAACCCAGCGGGCAGGCATACCCGTGCGGATCCATCTCCTTGTAGTTGAAGTCGTTGTTGCGCATGGGATCCGCGCCGAGCTCAGGGTCATCCTTGTCCGGTGCCAACACAAGCGGGGCGCCGCTGCGCCAGCGTCCCATGAACTTCGCCGCGAGTAGCTCCTCATCGTCCGGCGTCTCGGCCTTCTCCCGGAGATAGTCGCGGAACAGTCCAACGTGCTCCTGCAACCTCCGGTAGGCCATGTAGCTCCCATTGCGGGCCAGGACTTCTGGCTGCGGCAGGTCTGCGACCGGCCCGAGTTCGTCCGGATAACCGAGGATGAACTCGCCCGGCTTCAGCGGCGCCCCCGACCCCGGCGTGGGCTCTTCACCCGAGCCTTCGATCACCGGCTGCGACAACCTGTCTCGGAACCCGAAGTGATCGTGCGCGTAATTGAATGGCGGCGACGCGTTCAAGTCCAGAAACGACAGCCGCCGCACGCCGTCGCACCGGGCCACCAATTCGTCGTGCACTCCGGTGGCCCGCGCATGTTCAGCGTCGTCGCGAGCGAACAGGATCGCGATCGCGTGCACGTCGGCGCCTGCCAGTCCGCCCACCCAATTTTCTGGGGCGGCCGCCCCGGTATCGCCCAAGATGTCGGCCCGGGCGGCCATGCCCTGGCGAAACTCCTCCGGGAAAGTTGCGAGGGATTCCTGGCCAACCCCGAGCGCCCGCAAGCCATTCCACGTGAACGCCAGCGTGACCCACCGCTTGGTGCTATCCATCGAGGCTTGCGCCGCTGCGGCGGATTCGACCACGGGGATCAGCTCGGACAGCCACGCCCTACCCCCCGCCGGGTTGCCGAACGTCAGGAACTCATAGCGACCGGTCATCGCGGGCGTTCGGGTCAGCAGAATGTGCTGGATATCGTCGAACTCAAGCATCAGCGCACCGCCTGGTGCGGATCACTGCATCTGATCAAGCATGTCGGAAAACGCCGCCTTGAGTCGCAGGGCCTTCTTGATCTCGTCGGCCGTAACGTACGGGTACTCGCCATACTCCAGGAAACTGGGGCACTGGTGCTCACGAACGAATTTCACGAAGGCGTCTGGATTCTCTTTCCAGTCCTCCGGGAATCCCTCCAGGTTGGTGAACACCGTGGTGATGCCGGTCGCGCTGAACAGCTGCACCGCATCTTCGGTGTACTTGTCGAAGTCGGTGTCAAAGATGCCCTGGTATTGAAAGTGCAGCCCCGAGCCGACGTCGAACAGGACCCAGCGCAGGTAGTGCAGTCGCAGCGGCGCAAGCACATCGGGACTCCCGGCGATGGCCTCCTCGATCTGCTTGCCGTACGCCCGAACAGCCTCTTCGCGACCCTCTTTGACTTTGGCGATGATCGAAAAGCCATAACATGCGGGCGTCCTCGGATAGACCGGCCCGTAGCGTCCCCGCTCGAGTTCGAAGTACCCCTCCTTCGGGATGGCCACCGCAGCGGGCTTGCTCCAGTCATGATCGCTTGCCGGCATCTAATTTCTCCCGTCAACTTGCTCCGATAGGCGCGACGCTACCCTCGATTGCGGCTCACGAACCGATTTCGCCGACGACACACTGGCTAGGCAACGAATCGTTCCGCCGTGGTTCATCTGGAGGGGTCAGTCGGTGCGTCGTCGCCGGCCCTCAGCTGCTCAAACAGCCCCGCGCGAGCCAATAACAAGCCGCTCACCACCAGCACCCACACGGGGAACGCCATCGTGATCCACATGCTGAAGTCGGTGGCCACCAGCAAGGCAACGGCAGCCAGATAGCTCAGACCAACCAGCCACCTTGGCATCAAGCCCGTCCGAAGCCAAATTGTCGCCAGCGACATCATGAACACCGCAGCCATCCGGACCGCATAAGTCTGGCTGGCCGCCAGCATCACCGCCTTCCCGAACTGGATCGTCTCCGCATGCGCCGACGGATCGGTGACCCCGGCGTTACTGGCCACCAGGCCGGCCGCCACCGCGGTCGAGACGAACATCATGGCCAAAAACAGCACGCCGCTGCAGATGAAGACCGACGAGAAGAACTTGTCCTCATAGCGCCCTAACCCGTCGCGGACCACCCCGATGAACCACAAAAAGCTGATGCCCGCGAACGGCATCAGCGTCCTCGCGGTCGCGATCCCGCTGCCGTGACTGTTCAGCCATTCGGACGAACCTGCTGCGCGCTCAGGCATTTTGGTGCCAATCAGGATCAGCACGGCGCCAAACAGCAGCGCAAAGATCACACCGGCCGCCGCGGCGGCACGTGGCGTCGTCAAGCGGTGCAGGTCGGGCTGAGACGACATTGCCATGATGTCATCCTGTCACCGTGGCTCCGATGAGCCACTCGGGACACGCGCGTTCCGGATAGGTCGCCGCGGCGGTTCGCATAACAATCGTCAGCCTCTGTCGGCCATCGGGCTCATCCCCCCGCTCAGTAGGTTGTGCTTTATTTGCGCGCGGACACACCGGTTTCTTGGCCTGTTTTGGCGTCTTTTTGTGCAATTCTGCTGGCATCTCCGCGCGCATCCCGCGGTGAGGAGGTGGGCGAGGTTGAGCGGATTAGTCACGACCACGGCTAGTGGAAATCGATAACCGTTCTTCCCGATCTGGCTCTGGCAGGTTGTGCCGCATTAATCGGTTTGTGCCACGATCGCCCGTCGCGGTTGGACCGTTTCCTTAAAGGAGAAGTCCATGTCTTTCGTGACCACACAGCCGGAAATGCTGAGCACGGCGGCCGGAAATTTGGCAGGTATCGGCTCGGCATTCCGGGCCCGGACCGCTGCAGCGGCTGGCCCGACCACTCGGGGCGGCGCAGTTCGCGAGGCACGCCCAGCTCTATCAGGCGGTCAGCGCCCAGGCCGCAGCGATTCACGCCCAGTTCGTGGCCACGCTGGGCTCCAGCGCGGCGTCGTATGCGGCCACCGAGACCGCCAACGCATTGGCAGCCCGATAAGGACGGTATCGCAATGGATTTCGGCGCATTACCACCGGAAATCAACTCCGCCAGAATGTATTCCGGTCCCGGTTCGGGGCCGTTGATGGCCGCGGCGACGGCCTGGGATGAGCTGGCCACCGAATTGGACTCAACGGCGGCCTCTTACTCTTCGGTGATTTCGGAGCTCACCAGCGAGGAGTGGCTGGGTCCCTCGTCGTCGTCGATGGCGGCGGCGGTCGCACCTTACGCCAGGTGGATGAGCACTACCGCCGCCCAGGCTGAGCAGGCCGCTGCCCAGGCCAAGGCCGCGGCGGGCGCTTATGAGGCAGCGTTCGCGATGACCGTGCACCCGGCGCTGGTCGCGGCCAACCGTAGTCAGACGATGGCGCTGATCGCGTCGAACATTCTGGGGCAAAACACCGCGGCGATCGCGGCCAGCGAAGCGCAGTACGCCGAAATGTGGGCTCAGGACAGCGCCGCAATGCAAAGCTATGCCAGCTTTTCGGCGGTCGTGTCGAGGTTGACGCCGTTCACTTCGCCGCCGCAGACCACCAACCCGTCCGGGCTCGCGGGCCAGGCCGCCACGGTCGCCCAAGCCGCCGCGCCGGCCGCCGCTGCAGCCGCACCCCTCGGAATAGGTTCAATAGGCGATGGGGCCCTCATCGGTCTTAACCTGGTTTCGCTCGGATCTCTGGCAGTCTCGTGTTCCATCTTGGGCACATCGTTGGTGGGGCTGACGGACCAGCATCGCGGCGAAACCAGTCCGTCGGTGGCACCGGTTGCGGTAGGGGAGCCCAATCTGGCGACGGCTGCGCTCCTGTCCAGGCCCGGTAGTGGGGCGGCGGTGTCCGCGTTTACCGGCGGGGCTAGCTCGGTCGGTGAGCTCTCGGTGCCGCCGTCCTGGGTTACCCCGACGGCAATACGCCAAGTCGTCGCCGCGTTGCCAGGCACCGCCGTCCCGATAGTCATGCAAAACGGCCAAACCAGCCCCTACACCGGCATGGCGTTGGCGGGTTTGGCCGGGAGCTCCATGGCGGGTCTTGGCTCGCGGGGCGCTCCCGCAGCGAACAAAGGGGCGATAACATCCACGGCGAACAAAGCGCCCGCGGCGACTGTAGTGGCGGCGAACAAACCGGCCCCAGGAGCGGCGGCGTCAGCGATGCCCCCGCCGACGCCCGCGGCGCCCAGAGCGGCGTTCCCCTCGGCGGCCCCGTTCGAAATCTCAGCGGCGGGCATACCGGCGGACGTAGCGGCCAACCTCGCGGCGACCCTAGCGGCGATCCCCGGGGCGACGATAATCGTGATACCGCCTGCGCCGCCCTCCGAATGACCGGAGGCGGACCCTGAGCGCGTCGCCTTGGTCGGCTTACGGCTGGCCGGGCAGCAACCGCACCATAAGGGGGTAGCCACACATGGGTAGCGCCACGCGAAACCCCCGCCGGCGGAACGGGTTTGCTGGTGAGGGAAGGGATAATGACGCGTTCGCCAAATAATTCCGGCTGAGGAGAGGAGAAGCTCATGAAAAAGTTGGCTACGGCGGCCGTTTGTGCGGCGGCCATGCTCGCCGCTGCGGGAACCGCGACCGCGAACGCCACCGACCCGAGTGGAACATACAACGTCGTGTTCGACCACGGCAACGGATACGCGGACGATACCTATCAGTGGACCCTTACGCCGTGTGGACAGGGCTGCCTCCATGCGACCGGCGACTCCGGTTGGCAGGGCGATTTCCACCTCAGCCGGGGCCAATGGATCCTGACACAGCAGAACGTGCCGAACTCGGTCCAGTGCAGAGACGGATCGAGACACGACGGAGACATGACGCTGATGTTCGACCCGACCAGCCTCAGAGGAAAGTCGACTGGCTATGACAACATCGGATGTCCTCTTGGGGTCCCAGGTCCGACTAACCCGATATCGTTCACGTTAGAAAAGGCGTAGGGCGCGCGCTCCGTCACGGTCGCGGCCGAGTCTTGTTAGCGCCGGCAGGAAGTGACGCCGGAATGTCTTGTCGTTTAAATGGCCGCCGCTGCATGCACTGGTCGGATCCCTTCGAGTGCAATGTCGAACGCCGCCAGATACTCGGCGAAGACGGACTCCAGGTCGGCCGTAGTGAAGCCGGTCCCGTCCAGCGAGTACGGCTGAATCCCGAAGCGGTCCTGTGGATTTCATTGCAGCCAATCGAGCATCGATTGCTCCGTTCCGCAGCGCGTCGACGAACTTGCCGTACGCGAAGTCGCGGCCGCCCGGATTGACTCCGGGCGTGGATTCGACGCTGTCGACGAGCCGATTCAGGCCTTCGCGCCACGAGTCGCGATCTGGCCGCCCGGTTTGATTCCGGGCGTGGATTCGACGCTGTCGACGAGCGATTCAGGCCTTCGCGCCGACGAGCCGCTGCCGAAGTCTTCGAGCCCTCCTTCAACCCGCAATATCGAGCGCTAGCTGATGCTATGTCAAGTAATTGATATATGTGACAAGTACTTGATACTCTCCCCTCGATGGGACAGACGAGCGCGCGGGGGGTCCTCGCCACGGCCACGGAAAAAGTGACGATTGACCTGGACCGCCGGACCACCACTGTGGAATACCGCGATGGCGACACTCTGCTGGAGACGGCGCGTCTAGCGGGCTTGAACACGCCGTCGTCGTGCGAAATCGGTTGGTGCCCACCGTGTATGGCACGGCTGACCTTTGACAGCGTGCGGATGGTCAACAACGAGGCGCTTACCAAGGACGAGGTGGCCGAGGGCTGGGTCTTGACCTGCCAGTCATTGCCGACTAGTGATTCGGTAGCGGTGGTGTACGAGTGAGGGGACGCAGGCGATGACACGGGTGGCGGTGGTCACCGGGGGCGCCTCGGGCATGGGGGAGGCGACCTGTCACGAGCTGGGTCGGCGCGGCCACAAGGTTGCGGTGCTGGACATGAACGAGGAAGCGGCGCAACGCGTTTCGGAGGATCTTCGCAACGAAGGAGCCGAGGCTCTCGGGGCAGGGGCCGACGTCACCGACCGTCCGGCGTTGGAGGAAGCATTCACCAAGGTACGCACCGAGTTTGGGCCGGTGAGCATTCTGGTGACGAGCGCCGGGATGGTCGGCTTTGGACGGTTTACCGACATCAGATTCGAGGACTGGTCGCGCATCATCGACGTCAACCTCCACGGCACATTCCATTGCTGTCAGGTGGCGCTGCCGGACATGATCGCGGCTAAATGGGGCCGCATCGTCATGATCTCGTCGTCGAGTGCGCAGCGAGGATCGCCGCGGATGGCGCACTACGCGGCCTCCAAGGGCGCGGTGATCACACTGACGAAATCGCTGGCCAACGAATACGCGTCGATGGGCATCACCGTCAACAACATCCCCCCGTCGAGTATCGAGACGCCGATGCAGCGTCAGTCGCAGGCCCAAGGTTTTCTGGGGACCAATGAGGAAATGGCCCGCCGGATCCCGATGGGCCACCTCGGAAGCGGCGATGACATCGCCGCGGCCGTCGGATTCCTGTGTTCGGAAGAGGCCGGCTTCATCACCGGCCAGGTGCTTGGCGTGAACGGTGGGGCCGTGATGTGAGCGGCCGGAAAGGCAGGTTTTGATGGGTCGATGGCTGTTCACCATAGGTTGCTATTGCACACTGGCCTTGGCAGCGAACACTTCCGGAATCGAGGACGAACACCCAGATGGCTGATGCCCTCACACCTGAGACGGCGTTGTTCGTCTCCACTGCGCGCTCCTTTCTCGACAAGCATGCATCGCTCGGCCAGGTGCGCGCTTTGCACGACCAGGACGTGTCGTTTGACCCCGAATGGTGGGCCCGCGTGGCCGAACTCGGGTGGACCAGCCTGCTGGTACCCGAAGAACTCGGCGGCGGCAGCGTATCCGGCGATGGTGTCAGGGACCTGGCATTAATCGCTGAAAACCTGGGGCACACCGTAGCTCCCGGACCTTTGCACCCGGTCAGCATCGTGTTGGCCGGCCTGGCCGACGCTGACAATCGCGATGAGCACGCTGCGACGATCGAATCCCTCATGGCTGGCGCGACGGTAGCCGCCTGGGCCGTCGATGAACCTGGCCAGCCGTACGCTCCGCAGCAGCCAACCGTCACCGCCACCCGCACCAGCTCCGGCTACCGCATCGACGGTGTCAAGCACCGGGTGGAAGCCGGCGCCGAATCCGCATTGTTGCTGGTGGTGGCGCGCAGCGACGAGGGGCCGCGCCAGTTCTTGGTGCCCACCGACGCGGCAGGCGTCTCCGTGGCGCGGCAGCGGTCGTTGGATTTCGTAAAGCATTACGCCCGAGTCACGTTCGATGGCGTGGGCGTCGATTCCGCTGCGGAGGTTGGGTCGATAGCGCAGGCGTGCGCACTGATCGATCGCCAGGCGCAGATCGCGGTGGTGCTGCAATGCGCCGAACTCGTCGGGATTCTCGACACCGTCTTGGGCATGACCCTGCGATGGGCGATGGACCGGCACAGCTTCGGCCGCCCCTTGGCGTCCTACCAGGCGCTCAAACATCGCATTGCGGACATGAAGATGTGGTTGGAGGCCAGCCGCGCGATCACCAACGGTGCGGTCGAAGACGTCGGCGCCCGTCGCCCTGACGCGGCAGTCAGCGTCAGCGCCGCCAAGTCCTACCTGGGCGAGCACGCCGGCCCGATCGCCCAGGACTGCGTGCAAATGCACGGCGGCATCGGTGTCACCTGGGAACATGACCTGCACCTGTTCGTGCGGCGGATCTCGTTGTATCGCTCCATGTTCGGCACGCCCGCCGAACATCATCGGGCCATCTACGCGCGGCTGCGCGAAGGGGAGTCCGCGGCATGACCGAATCAGTGGAGGCCTTCGCGACGCGAGCCCGGACGTGGCTTGCCGAGAACATGCCGCGCCTAGATCCCGCCAGCCCGGCGCCCGGCGCGCGCGGCGATGACGCCGCGTGGCAGCGCGTCCGTGAGCTGCAAAAGCGCTTATATGTAGGCGGATTCGCCGGAATCTGCTTCCCACGCGAGTACGGTGGCCTCGGCTTGGCCGTCGCCTACCAAAAGGCGTTCGACGCCGAGACCGTCGGCTACGAGATGCCCTTGATCCTCAACGTGCCCACCTTCACCATCTGCTGCGCGAGCCTGCTCGATACCGGCAGCGAAGAGCAGAAGCGCCAACATATTCCGGCGGCGCTGCGCGGTGAAGAGGTCCTTGTACAGCTGCTTTCCGAGCCCAGCGGAGGCTCGGACCTGGCCGGGCTGCTCACCCGCGCCGACCGTGACGGCGACTCGTGGGTCATCAACGGCGCCAAGACCTGGAGCACCAGCGCGTTCGCGGCCGACTACGGGCTACTGCTGGCCCGCACCGATCCGACGGTGCCCAAGCACGACGGCCTGACGATGTTCCTGGTTCCGATCCGCGCACCGGGCGTCACCCTGCGCCGCATTCAGCAGGTCGACGGGTCGACGGAGTTCTGCGAGGAATTCTTCGACGGCCTGCGACTGGGCAACGACGCCGTCGTCGGCGAGGTCAACAAAGGCTGGGAAGTCGCATCGCGGTTGCTCTATCACGAGCGGCGCGCTGTCGGCCACGGATCCGAATTCGCCAGTGGCCGCGGCCAAGAAGCCTCCCAGACCGTGCTCACCGACTTCTTCGCGCTGGCTGAGTCCGCCGGGCTGGCCGACGACGAGGCGACCCAGGAGAAGGTGGGACGGGTGCTGGCGCGCCGGATGGTGCGCGACCGACTGGTCGACCATGTTTCCCACGGTGTGCGAGACGGGTCATTGCCTCCGGCGGCCGGGACGATCATTCGGCTGTTCCACTCCGATGTCACGTTCCTGGAAGTGGACACGGCCATGGACATCGCCGGCGCCAGCGGCGTGGTGGACGACGATACCGACCTCTTCAAGGTGGGGGAGCGCTACCTGTCTCGTCAAACCGTCGCGCTGGGGGGCGGCAGCAACGAGATGGCGCGCAACGTCATCGGCGAACGGGTGCTGGGTTTTCCGCGTGAGTACGCTGCCGATCGCGGCGTGCCCTTCAACCAAGTCAAGCACAACGAGCGCGCACAACGGAGTTGACTCTGCGCTGGCGGAGAGGGCCACTCGCACTTTGTCGCCGTGGCCGCAGAATCAACGCGACTGAGCGATCAGTTCTTCGAGCTTGTCGTTGGCTTTGTGCAGCGCCGATTTGACCATCCCGAGCAACCGTTCTCGCGCGCGCTGCCGTTCGAGGAGCGGGGCGTACAGGCCACGTGTCAGGTTGAGCCGCGATGTCGCCAACCAGTCCATCAATTCGGCCTGCGCGATCCAGCTGATTTCGTTGCGCTGCTCGGCCAGCGTCATCTGCAGCCAGTGCAGGTTGGTATTCGGATGCGGTACCGGCACGCACAGCGAATTCTTGGTCGCATCGTCGTCGTAGCTGACCTCAACGTGCCCGATGAGCCCGGCGCTGAACACCTGCTGACAACCGCGCACACTCTGCAAGGTGATACGGCGACCGTCGAATACTGTTACACCAGAGCGCCGTTCGAGGCCGTCGGCGCTGCAATCGATGTAGAGGGCCGGCCCGTCGAGGTGGAGGTTGCCGTCCGCCAGCACCATCCCCCCGGGTTCGATCCGCTGCACGCGGCCCATCCGGACGATGCGCTTGATGCGCCGCAGTTGTTCCAACTCCGGACGTGACACGATGGCGCAGCGATACATCGTGGGTCGGACGTTCGGATCAATTCTCAACAGCACTCCGCTGGCTTCCAGCCGATCGAACAGGTCGTCGACCGAAGTGGCTGCGGTTATCGCGTCCAACCGCGCCGCAGAGTGGGCTTTCAACTGGTCCAGAAACTCCGCCCCCGGTTGTACGTTGACACGATCGAGAAGCCAGGCATCGCGGGACATGATCCAGGTAAGGCGATCCGCGTCAATTCCATTGCGCAACAACCAAAGACAGGTGTCGATGCCGGTCTTACCCGCTCCCACGATGACGAATTGCTGGTGGCCGGGCGCGGCCTGGGGCAGCGCGTTGGGCGCGACGCACGCGACGCCGTCGGCAACGTGGTACGGCGGCGGACGCATCGATGGCACCACCGTCTGCAAATACGTCGCATCGACAACGCGCCGCCGTACGTCGACGGAGACCTCCGTCCCGGCGAGAGTGCGTATCCGGCCGTCGCCCAGGTACTCACTCATCGGGAAATACGACACGCGTCCGGTCGGCAGGAGTTCCTGTTGCATGACGCGGTCGAAGTACGCACACACCTCGCCGCCGGTCGCCAGCTCGTGCAGTCCCTCGTTCCAGCCGACCCGGTCGATGGCGCCGGTTTCGAGCTTGCGCGAATTCACGCCGTAGTACGCCGACGGCTGGTGCAGACGCACGAACGGATAGGCCCGCGTCCAGTGCCCGCCGGGCTGCGGTCCCCGGTCGACGATCACCAGCCGGGCGTCGCTTTCGGACACCAGGGTGTCAGCGAAGGCCATCCCCATAGCGCCCGCGCCGACGATCAAGTAGTCGGTTTTGATCATTCGACCGGAACGATATCGAATAGTCGACCGCGCAGCCCCGGCCGCTACCATACGTACGCCCTGCCGACCGGCAGGACGCGGACCAGGGGAGGCGCCGGTGCCAAAAGCAAGGCCGGGAAGCCCGGTTGACGTGCGTCAACCGCTGAGCGATCTGCCTGACAGCGGCTATGTGTTCCGCACCGGCTGGAAGCTGGCCACCAGTGACATCGATCGGCAACTCCTGGCCCGTCTGGACGGGGTCGCGCGCTATATCCAAGAGGTGGGTGCCGAGCATTTGATCGACGCGGGTTATTCCGAGATCCACCCGCATTGGATTGTTCAGCGCACGATCATCGATGTGATCGAGCCACTTGAGTGGCCGAATGACGTCACCTTCCGGCGCTGGTGCTCGGGAATTTCGTCGCGATGGTGCAGCATGCGCGTGCGGCTCGACGGGTCTAACGGTGGCAGGATCGAGACCGAGGGGTTCTGGATCAACGTCAATAAAGACACGTTGACGCCCTCGCTCATTTCCGACGGGTTCTTCAGCCGCCTGGCGACCACGACGGAAAACCATCGGATCAAGTGGCGGCCCTGGCTGCCCGGCCCCGCCGGGGACGCGGCGACGGCGACTCCGTTTGCCTTGCGCTACACCGATGGCGATCTGTTCGAACACGTCAACAACACCATCTACTGGCACGGCGTGCACGAAGTTCTTGCGCACGCGTCCGATCTCGCCGAGCCTCCGTACCGTGCGGTCGTGGAATACCGCAAGCCGATCCAACTCGACGAGTCGGTCACCATTCATTCCGTGCGCGAAGACGACGCCCTACACATCTGGTTTTGCGTTGACAGGGACGTGCGCGCAGCCGCCTTGGTCTGCAAGCTTTGACGATTGGAGATGGGAAAGGCATGACCATACGTTGGATGCTTGGGCTGGCGCTGGTTTGGGCCACAGTGATGGGCTCGGGTTTCTTTGCCACCGTCGCGCGGGCAGACGAAGCCGTGATGCCGGGCATCCCAGTGGCAGATAAAAGCATGAAGTGCACAGCTGGTTTCGCGGCCGTAGGCGACGACGGCAGCTACTACCTGATGACCAGTGGACATTGCGACCGGCACGACGGCTCGCCATGGACCTACGGAGACAACGTCCGGCTCGGCAAGATCTCGGCCAGCGAGCTGGAAGGCGAGAAGCGCGACGCCGCGATCATCCTTCTCGACCCCAGCGTGGGTGCGCCACTGGGGCATGTCGGCGGGCAGTATTCGGTCCGGAATGTGTTGAGTCTTTCCGAGGTTGAGGTCGGCATGCCGTTCTGCAAGATCGGTGCGGTCACTGGGGAGACCTGTGGCGAGGTCGAAAGCACAGTGGGCGGCGTGGTCAAAACCAGCGTGTTCAGCCTGACGGGTGACAGCGGCAGTCCCGGATTCGTGAAGAACCCAGATGGCACCGTGAGTGCGGTCGGCCTGTTGACGTCTTCGCCTGACGGTGACGACAACACGACGTACTTCATGCCGGTGGATCCACTGCTCGGTAAGTGGCGCCTGCGCATTCTCGAGTGAAAGACGCAACCCGTCAATGGGTTTCGTGGGTTCCGTGAGCGCGGCGCGAGCACCGGTCGCCTCGAGTTGCAGCCGGTGACCGCTTATCTCAGACTGGGGGATCAGCTTCCCAGGAGTGCGCATGGCCGATCCGATCGCGCGACGACCCGGGATAGTCTCCCGCCCGATTCGTCCAAAAGTGATCGCCGGGCTAATGGCCGCCCTGATGACAGCCGGCATACCCACCGTGGTACCGCTGGGCTGCGGGGTTAAGTGGACGCGAACCGGAGGGGTATGGATCGCCACGCCCGACTGTTCCCAGCAGTCGCCGCCGTCAGAGCCCTCGCCGGCTCCTCCCAATGCACCGCCACCCGCTACGCCGCCCACTCCGTAGGACTTGTGAAGACTTGTGACAAAGCCGCGACACTTGCAGACTGGCTGATATGCGCGATCGCGAGACGATCGACTCAGAATTGCGGCTCATCGCTCAACGCCGCCGATCGATCGGTGAGCAGGGTGGTCAGCTGTCGTCCCGGCAGCTCGACGACTTGCTCGACGAGCGCCTGGGCCACCGCGTCGAGGCGCCCGAAACCGTGGCTGCCGACACCCGGCGCGACGGATTTGACCGCATCAAGCCGTACCGGCGTAAGAGTGCGCTGCGTCGGTTCGGGCCCCTCGCGGCGTTGCCGCTGTCCCTGCTTGCCGTCGTGACCGCGTGGGTGGTGATGTCCGGCGCGCACAAACCGTCACCCCCGCAGGAGGAGCCCGCGGCGGAGCCCCCGCCGTCGAGCGCGCAACCCCACCCGGCATCGCCGCCGCAAGCGCACGCTCCACCGGTTGACATCGTCGACGGCGCTTTCGTCGACGTGTTACAACACGAGGGCGTGCCAGTTCCCAGCCACGATTACGCCACGACGCATGGGCACGCGGTCTGCGATTTTCTAGCGCAGCAACACAATTTCGCTGATGCGGTCCGCTACGTGCAGAGTTCGTCAATATGGGACGCCGATCAAAGCGCCAACTTCACGACTGGCGCTGTCGTCTCGTACTGCCCTCAGTTCGAACCTTCAGGCCCGACAGAGGTACAGCCGGGCCTGCAAAATGCCGTTACGGATCTGCAGCGCGTCCAAGGCGACCTGCAGCGCATCGAGGGTGATCTGCAACGCATCCGAGGTGGTCTACCCGCCATCCCGGGTCAGCAGTAATTGGGTCACGGGCCGGGTGGGGGAGTCCATCGCTTGCCGTCCGTCGTCCATCCGCATGGCAGGTAGTTCAATTGCTCGCCGTTCAAAGTCAGGCACTTCGGTGTGCCCGGCGGCGGGGCCGGCGCCGGTGATTGCGTATCGGCGTGAGCGACTGTGCCGCTGAGCATCACGGCCGCGAGGGCGATTGATATGGCCGTCGTTTTCACTATGCACCCAGGTCAAATGCTAGTCGCCTGCGCTTGCGCGGGACCTTGAGAATTCCTGCCAATTCGGACCGGTGGTCCGCGCCAAAACCTTCCCTGCCGTTGATTTTCTCGTACGGCCCATCTTGTGCGCCGCCGCGTTGCATCATGGCTAGCTGCAGGCGATGCGAAAGGAAAGCCGATGTCGTTTTTGCTCGTGGCGCCGGAAATCTTGGACTCGGCTGCGGCCGATGTGTCGCAGATCGGTTCGGCGCTCGGTGCCGACAATCTGGCCGCGGTCCTTCCAACGACGCAGCTGACCGCGGCGGCGGCCGACGAGGTGTCGACGGCCATCGCGGCAGTATTCGGCGCGCACGCCAAGGAGTATCAGAGGGCAGCGACGCTGGCAGCGACGTACCACGAGCAGTTCGTGCGCGAACTGAATGCGGCAGCGACCACGTATGCGAGTGCTGAGGCCTCGATCAACACGGCGCTGCAGGATGTGGTGACTGCAGTGAATGCGGTCGCTTCCAACGGATTTCAGACGCTGGTCTACGGCCCGATACACGCCGTCGGCGAAGCCTGGATCAACACTCCGATCGGTCAAGCACTCGACCCGATCATCAACGCGCCCACCGAGGCGTCGTTGGGGCGCGCTCTGATCGGCAACGGCGCTCCCGGCACTGCGACGGCCCCCAACGGCGGCGCCGGTGGTCTGCTGTTCGGCGACGGCGGCGCCGGCTATTCCCCGACCGGCGGTACGAATGTGACCGGCGGTAACGGCGGCAGCGCCGGGCTGATCGGCAACGGCGGCACCGGTGGTGCCGGCTATGGCGGCGGGGCGGGCGGCGTCGGCGGCAACGGCGGCGGGTTGATGGGCAACGGCGGCGTCGGCGGTGCGGGTTCCGCAGGCGCGAACGGGGGCAACGGCGGCCAAGCGTTGTTGTTCGGAAACGGTGCCGCGGGTGGTGCCGCCGGTACCGGCGGTGTCGCTGGAAGCACCGGGTATCGCGGGCTGTTCATCGGCACCGGCGCCACAGCGTTGACCGGTACCGGCGGCACCCATCAGTCGATCCAAATCGACTTCGTGCGGCACGGGGAGACCAACAGCAACGCAAACGACATCATCGACACGGCGATACCCGGAGCTCCGCTCAACACATTGGGTCTGCAACAGGCGAATACCATTGCCAATAAGCTGTATTCGCAGGGACCCTTCGCCGGGATCTTCGACTCGCAGTTGATCAGGACGCAGCAGACCGCCCTGCCGCTGGAAACCTTGACGGGGTTGACCGCGCAACCGTTGGCCGGGCTCAACGAGATCAACGCGGGCATCTTCGAGGGCATGGGCGAGATCCCCGCCGGGCTCCTCTACATCGTGGGCCCGTTCGCGTGGACTCATGGATTGCCGATCGTGGCCATGCTGGCGCCGGGCTCTACCGACCCCAACGGGGTGGCTTTCTTTCAGCGCTTCGATAATGCGGTTAACACGATGTACAACGCGGCGCTGGCGAACCCGGTCGTGGCCGCGAACGGGAATATCACCGATGTGGCGTACTCGAGCGCACTTTCGATCGAGGTGGCGACGTTGATGTCGGTCAACAACCCCGACCCGTTGTTGATGTTCACCCATTCGCTGCCCAACACCGGAGTCGTGGTGGTGGAGGGCAGTCCTGGGGGTGGCTGGGCGATGGAAAGCTGGGACGGGGTGCCCGTCCCACAGGCGTCACTGGGAACCTCGCTGTTCGTCGATGTACGCAACTTCATTGAGGCGCCGCAATTCGCGTCCTACGACATTTTCCAGGCCGCACTTACCGGCAATCCGGTGACGATCGTGAACGCGGTCCGGGACGGCGTCGCCGAGGTTAGCACCGTTACGATCGAATTCCCCTTCGCGATCGCCCAGAGCCTGATTGACGCGCTGTGACCGGCTTCTGAACTGGTGGCCTGTCATCCGTAATACGGCTGACGGCGTCGGACCACAGAAGTAAGGAGGCACACAGATGCCCTCACCTCGCTGGCTGGCCGCACTTGCCATTCCCATGATGGCCGGCGCTGCCCTGTTTACTAGCGCTGCGACCGCGAATGCCACTACTCCCGCCGATGACGCTTACCTCGCGAAACTGCGCGCCGTCGGCCTCACTTGGCCGCCCAACTCCGAAGAGGCACTCATCGGGGAGGGGCACCTCATCTGCTACGACCTGAGTTGGGGTTGGGCGCCACAAACGATTGCCGACGACATTCACGACCACCTGAACAAGAGGGGCGTCACGTTGTTAGACGTCGGCACCATGGTCGACGCCGCACACTCGGTCTATTGCCCCGGTAACAACTGCGACGCCCCCACACTTTGCACGTGAGCATGACGTCCGGCGCGAGTAATCCACTTCCCGTTCTTGCTTAGCGGCGACCACACGAGCAGCTCGCGCAAGTCCGCGCACCTCGACGGGGAAATGGGGGTAGTGAGAGCAATTCTCGCGGCCATCCTCTGGCGTTAATAATCTTCACCTAGGGTCCGGGTCCATGGCACACGGACATGAGCACAGATGCACGTGGGTTGAGACCGAGAAGATCAACTCAACTCTCGAGGAATGGATCGCCATGGGGTGGGAACTGGTCACCGCCTCCTGCGGTGCATCTACCCCAATCACGCACTTCCTCTACTTCCGACGGGAGATCGGAGGACATGTGGGCTGAGGCCGCCGCCTCATTGTCAGGCACTTCTGACACAGAGCCCCCTGTCAGGATTGAACTGTATTCGGCGGCCGGATCTTTGGATTGCCGCCCCGGGCTTTACCTGGCAAACGGGTGCCGTCGCACGGCGGCGGCGGCACGATGACTACGCTGGCACAGTCGTCAACGCCAGCGCCGGATACGTGGACAGCGGCCCGGATTTCGAGCAATGCGACCAGCTCGCTCGGCGCCGCGTGCGCCCGCGCCAGGTGCCACGCCGCCCGACTCGACCAACGCCGTGAATCGAACGCCCCCAACCCTGCCGGCCACCGCCATTCGGCCCGCTGAACCCGCAGCGTCGCCACCTCAGGCACCCTTCCCCTGCCGCCACCGTCGCATGCCGGATAACGCTAGGCATAGCCTCTGACGATGCCTAGCGATGGGGGGATGCTCGACAGGGAGGAATTGATGCCGATCGGTCCCTGGCTTCCGACCGCTGCGCGTTTCCTGCCCTATCGGAGAGGGCTGTTCGCGCGGCACTTGCGTCTTATGCGAGCCGGAATGGCACTCGCGGGTCGGATAGCGGCCCTCCGTGACGTGGAGGTCGTTCGGGTGTCGGCCACCGCGAGCGTGCGGGTTCACCGGCCAAGAGGGCTGAGCGAGAGGCCGCCGGCTCTGCTGTGGATCCATGGCGGAGGTTACGTGGCGGGGTCGGCGGCCATGAATGACCACGCGGTGCGACAGATGGCCGCGCATCTGGGTGCTCTGGCGGCCAGCGTCGAATACCGACTCGCCCCCGAGCACCCATATCCAGCAGCACTCGACGACTGCTACGCCGCCTTGCAGTGGCTGGCCGCTCGTGACGATATCGACCGACGGCGGATACTGATCGCCGGAAAATCAGGTGGTGGCGGACTTGCCGCGGCACTCACTTTGCGGAACATGGATGCCGGACTGCTCGGCTTGGCTGGGCAGATCCTCATTTACCCGATGCTTGACGATCGAACGGTTCGGCGATCGACCGCCACCGCAGCGAGAGGCTGGACACCGCAAGACAATTCGTTCGGCTGGCGCTCTTATCTGGGTCGTGAACACGGCACGGGGGATGTGAGCCCCTACGCAGCACCGGCACGCCGCGACGACTTGTCCGGTCTACCGCCGACCTGGATCGGTGTCGGCACCGCAGACCTTTTTCACGATGAATGTGTCGATTACGCCAACCGGCTGCGCGCAGCAAGAGTGCCGACACAGCTCCGGATTGTTCCCGGTGGCTTCCACGGATTCGACGTCGTCGGAGCACGAACTGCGGTCGTGCGACAGTTTCGCGCGGATCGACTAGCCGCGATGCGTCAACTTTTGACGTCCTAGGGAACAGCCGGGTTCAGGTGGGGGCCAGTCTGTTTCGTAGAAACGTGCTCAAAATGTGCTCACGGCGTGCTCAATGTACGCATGTTCGGCTCGAAAAACGGCTCTGCCAGTGTAAACGGCGAGATATAGCGGGAGCCCCCTGTCAGGATTGAACGGTTCTGGCAGCACAGGTGAAGAGCCTAAAACCAAGCCCTAGCTGCACAAATACGTCCCGTGAGATCACTGGAGATGGCCGTGATTACGAGCAGATTGTGGGCAATATGTGGGCACGCCGCACGGATCAACACGGGTACAGATCGATCGGCCACTCATGGCATCGCCTCGGCCCACGGATTGACGATCCGGCTCAATCCATGGGTCCCAGCGCTGGCTGCGATTCGGGTCGTCGACGCCCTCGGTGGCCAGGCCATGCCTAGGCTTGGTTGGTGGCCTCGCTTGCCGACTCGTTATGGCACCGGAACCGGGTCCTGGCGGAGGCGGCGCTGGAGCACCCGTTCGTCCAGGGCATCGCGTCGGGAAAATTGGCCCTGAGCTACGTTCGCCTACTACGTGGGACAGGACGCCGCGTTCCTCGATTCGTTCTGCCGCGCTTATGCCTTGGCGCTGGCCAAGAGCCCCGACCAAGACGCGCTGATCGCGTTTATGGAGCTCCTCGACGCCGCCGCCGAGGAGCTTCGCCTTCACCGCGGCTACGCGGATCGCTGGAACGTCGACCTTCACCAATCGGCAGACCCCGCCACCGCGGCGTATACCAACTTCTTGTTGGCGGTCGCTGCGCTGGAGCCGGTTGGCCACATCGCGGCGGCGATGACGCCGTGCATGCGGCTTTACGCCTACCTCGGCCAACAGCTGGCCGCCCAGACAAAACCCGACAGTCCCTATCGCGAGTGGGTGATGACCTACTCCAGCTCGCAGTTCGAGGCCCTGGCCCGACGTGTAGAGGGCCTGCTCGACCGCTACGGCGGTGATCACGACCGCCTGGCCGTCCTGTATCACCAGGCGATGGAACTCGAACTGCGGTTCTTCGACGCTGTCGACCGATGCGGGAGACCGTGACCGCCGATGCGTTGATGAGCCGCCACACCTCCGCATGGCAGGCGGCCACTGTTCACCCCTTCCTCGCGGGCGCGCGGGACGGATCGCTGCCCGAGCACTCCTTCGACCGGTGGCTGGCCAGGACTACCTCTTCGCGCAGGCCCTGGTGCGCGCCCAGTCCCGCATCGCGGCCACGACCCCCCTCGCCGACGTCGCCCTCCTCGCGGGCGGTGTGGTCGCTACCGTGGGGAGCTCGGCTGGTTTGAGGAGATGGCGGCGCGCCGCGGCCTGGCCCTCGACGCCCCCAAGCATCCGACGATTCGGGCCTACTGCGACTTCCTGCTGGCCGTGACCTACTCCGGCAACCCGGCCCAGATCACCGCCATCTGGGCCCTCGAACGCAGCTACCTGGAAAGCTGGGACAGCGCCCGAGCAGGTGCTCACCCCTACCGGGAGTTCGTGAACAGGTGGACCACCGACGGCTTCCGGTCCTACGTCGGCGACCTCCAGGTTCGTCGATCGCCAGCTCGAGGCCTCCATCGGCGAACAGGCCCGAGAAGCTGAAGACGCCTTCTTCTGGGTGACCCACTACGAGCGAGGCTTCTGGGACATGGCGATGTCAGGTTAGACCGACCGGCATCCAACTCAGTCCCGTGCGCCCACATGCGCGAGAGCCCATCACGTGATGGCCTAACCAGGCCGCCAGCAAGCCTGGGGGGATAACGGCGAGCCGCAGCACCTAGTCGTTGGTGCCGCGGCGTGCGGCCCGTTCCCGTGCCCGCTCGTCGGCTGCTTCCTGCTGCTCTGGTGTCACGACAATGGCGTCAGGGCCGGGAACCACCGTCGCCACATGGCCGGTGGCGAGCCACCGCACCACGTAGGGAGGCGAGCCATCCGCGGAGTGCACCTCCGTAATAAGCCCCCGCTGGTCCGAGCGCTCGGTTGTCGTGCCCTTGATCACCAACCAGTCGCCTACGTTGGCTTTCATCGCCGACTCCTTCCTCCACTCCTGTTCCGATTCTGCGCGCCTCCGAGGGTCGGCGGTACCCCCGCCCGAGAGCGGCTCGCCTCATAACCCCGACGGCTCGCCCCACGCAGGTGCGATGCAACGGTGAAGCCCTGCCCGGCGCGCTGCAGCCCGGCGACCTCGCGGTCTGGGACGGCCATGTTGCGATGATCGACGGCAACGGAATGATGGTCGAAGCGAAAGATCAATAGGGGTGCAGACCGGTCGCCGTCATGGCATCGCCTCGGCCCCCGCCATAGGCCCCTCGAAGCCAAGCGATGTAGCCAGCGCGCGGTAACGATCCCGATCGCCGCGGTAGGCGGTCTCGTCGCCACATGCCTGCGCCAACAGCGCGCGGAGCCGCAGCAGCGTGATGTCACAAATCGCCAGATTCTGGTCTGCGAGCGCTGTGGCCAATCTTTCGATCAGGGCTCGGCGGCGTCATGCCCCGGTGGGAAGATTTCCATTACGTCCCACCGATCCTTCCAGTGCGCCACCCGGTCGACGGTGATGATCTGGTGGGTGCGATGCGACCGAGAGGGCCCGCTGGTCACGCGGAAAGACGTTGGCGGGGTTGCGATGTCACTCCGATGCCGGATCTCAGTTCACGTCCATCCGGTGGGGCGAACGCCTCGCCGAAATCGGTGCGGTGCCCTCGATCGGCACCGTCGGCGATAGCTTCGACGCCCTGGCCGAAACCGTCAACGGCTACTACAAGTCCGAACTCATCTACGGACCCGCCCGAACCGGCCCCTGGAAAACCGTCGAAGACGTCGAACTGGCCACCCTGAGCTGGGTCCACTGGCGCAACATCAGCCGCCTCCACGGCTACCTCAACGACATACCGCCCGCGGAATTCGAAGCCACCTTCTACGCTACAAAACGGACCGACCAACCCCTGGTCGAAATCCAATAGCCCGAGCCTCCATCAGAACCAGGGCGATTCAGTACGGACGCTGGGAGGCATTTTGGCCTTGCTTCGGCGAGCAGACCGCGACCGGATCCGGGAGTTCGGCATACACGAGTCGGACGGCGCTCCTGACGAAAAGAAGCGCCGTCCGAAGCACCAACAACCTGGTTACCAAGCGTGCATGATGGCGCGGTGAAATGTGGCCTCGGCGTCAGGACACAGTTTCTCCGCCTGACGCAAGCCCACCGCGCTGTGCCCAGTTGATGGGCCTTGCTTCGCGTGGGTGCCTAGTGATCGTGCTGGGCGCCACAGCCGAGAGGAGGAATCTTTTCTTCCGGTCCGACCTTGGTCTGCCGTGGATCCGTACTTGCAGTCTACGCCTGTCCAGGTAAGCAACAGGAGTTGGGTCGAGCGTTCGACGGGCATCGCGCCGACCATCACCAATTCCCTTGCGCGCAACCGACATCGACGAGCAGATCGAGGCGCGTCTGGCCCCTTTCAGGTGGAAGACGATCCTTAACACCAGGTCCTCAGCGCCGAAGACCTGGGCGCGGCGCCGACACCCCTGGCGCTCGCGCAGGTGAAGTGCTAAACCAGAAGGAGCGCAGCCAGCCGACACCCCGTCGCGATGGCGCGGTGCGGCAACCGGCATGTAGGAGGTGGTTGCTGTGCTTCATCCCGATCCATTCCGTGACATCGACAGACTCGCCGCGCAACTGCTCGGTACATCGCCCGGATCCGCCCGAGTTCCACTGGCTATGCCGATGGACCTCTACCGCTCCGGCGATCACTACGTGCTTCACGCCGACCTCCCGGGCGTGGACCCCGATTCGGTGGACGTCAGCGTTGATGGCGGCACCCTCACCGTGACCGCACAACGCAGCGAACGCACCGAACACGACGTGCAGTGGCTGACCTGCGAGCGCTTCACCGGCGGTTACCTGCGTCGCCTGTCCCTCGGTCAGGACATCGACGCCGACCACATCGCCGCCACGTATCAGAACGGGGTGCTGACGGTAACCCTCCCCGTGGCGGCAAGGGCCAAGCCGCGCCGCATCGAGATCAGCCACGGGGCACGTGAGGAAACAAAGATCGTCGAGCCCAGCGACTCATCCGACCAGCACACCACGACCTAACCTCGCTTCACCCGACGGGGTCCAGGCGGCTCATGCCGGCGGGCCTTGGGTGATTGGTGATGCCCATTTCGCATCGAGTGCGCCAACAGCACCCGGAGCTCGGCCGGTGGGCGATATGTCCCTTGTAGCCAAGCGTTCTGGCCTTGTCGCGGTAGCGATCCCGAAAGTGCGCGTAGGTCGCGGTATCGCCGTGAGCCCGCGCCAGTAGAGCGTGTAGTCGCAACAGCAGGACGTCGCATGGACGAAGCCGCCGTCCACGCGCATGACTGCCAGACGGCCGACCGCGGCCTCGGCTTCGGCCACGTCACCGTCGGCCCAATGTCAGCCCACGAGCTGATGTGACTTCGACGCTCAGGTCCGATGAAGCGGCCGATCAACCAGCACCCGCTGTCCGTCCCGCCACTGAACGACGCGAATCTGATGGCCGGTTTGCACGCCGGTGACCGGGTCGACACGAAACCGACCGAACAAGGTGGTGGTATCGAGTCGTTGTGACGCGGCCAGCACCGGCAAGGATTCAACAGTTCCGGCTTCCTTCACGCAGCGCTGCCAAAGGACACCCGCGGCGAAGGCCGCAGCAGCCGGATAGGGCGGGTCGGTACCGTTCGCGTCCCGGTAACAGCGGCTGAACCACTCGCTGTTGGGTCCGTCCGCGGGATCATCTGTCCCGTCGTCGAACCACTGGCACGGTCCGCGCAGCCCCTCAACGCGATCACCGATGGCGTGCCGGAGTTCATCGACTCCGGCGGCGACCAATCCAACTGCGCGCCAACGGCGTTCGCTGGCCCACTGCGCGATGGCGACGTCATCGTCGAAGGAACCGGCCGATAACAGCACATCGCCCGCCGGGACCTGCGTCAGCACGTCTCTGGCCCGGGCTGGCCGAAAAGTGACCGACCGCCACAGCAGACCGAGTCGCCGGGCCGCGACCGCCGCCCCTTCGGCCACCTCGCGGCCGAACCCCGTGTCGACGTGGATTATTACCACCTGCGACCCCGCACCAAGACCTTCGGCGGCAAGGGTTTCGAGCACCGCAGCCAGATAGCGGGAAGCCGGAGACTCCACGTTGACGACACCCGGATACGCCGGCCGCGCCAGCCGGGCGGTGGCGCCACCATGGTTCCAGATGACCCCTTTGCTGGCGGCCGCGGCCGCCAGCGCCGGCCCCGAACCGTAGGGCCCGAACACCACGTCGGGCCGGCTAGCCTCGGCGGCCCGTATCGCGGACGCCACGGAGGGGGAAGCGTCGATCACCTCCAGACTTACTCCGGAACGGTCGGCCCACAGAGCGAGGGCGCTGGCGCCTGCTTTCCCGAATCTGGCCAGCGGCCCCGACAGTGGGGTAACCAGGACGGCGCGAGCTGCCACGCCCACAACTTAAGCGTGTCGAACAACCGCCCCCTCCCCTGGGGGGCGTTACCGATCGTGGCATCGGACTGCGGTTCCACACCGTTGCCCAGGGGTGCTGTCGACGACCACTCCCGACCCGCCTAACCCCCTGGCAGATCCGTCGGCCTCGGCCACTGCACCCTAAGCGCGCCGACCCCAGCCAGCATCCCGGCCTGAGCCGCAGGGCACCTCGCTGCAGAGCCGCTCCAGCAATCCAGGCCCTATTCGTACCGGCTCGGAGGAGGCCCACGGGGTACGGTGCGGCCGGAGTGCGTTGGCCCCCGCGCTTCAACCACTCTCCTCCTTGGAGGGACGACAATACGACGGGATCGAATATGCAGGGTTACCAGTAGACTGCTGGATAGTGCCTGTAGTGCAACAGCTTTGAAATGCTCTTGCGTGCCGATAACTGCGGTTCACGGTGAACCGTCCCCTTCCGGCGTGCGGGTCGGTCGGCCGGTAGCTTCCCGGCAACGAGGTGCTGGCATCATCCGAATCCGCAAACAACGCAACCGCGACGGCCTGCTGCTGGTCAACGAAATGCTGCGAGACTGGCGTCGCAGTGTCATCCGCGTTTCGCGCGCACCCACTGAATAGTGCCGAGACTCTTGGTCCGTACGCCGATGAGGCCGTGGTCTTCGAGGATGTCGCCGAGTTCGTCTTCGCCGAACAAACGGACGCCGGTGTTCGGCAGGATCCGCAACAAACGGGCAGCACGCCCGGCGGTCGGTGCCATCACGGCCAATCGTCCGCCCGGTCGCAGCACGCGCGCCATCTCTGCCAGCGCGGCCACCGGGTCCGGTATCAGCTGCAGCACGGCGACCGAGACCACCGCGTCGACCGTCTCGTCGCGCAGGGGAAGCCGTTGCGCGTCCGCCCGGAGGAAGCCAATCTGCGGTCCCGCTTCGGCGCGCACCGCGCGAGCCAGCATCGGCTCGGAAATGTCGACGCCCAACGCGAGCCCATCCGGGCCCGCGGCGCGGGCCAGCGAGGCGGTGACGCTGCCGGGACCGCAGCCGACGTCCAGGGCGATGCCGCCCGGCGGGATGTTTAGCCACTCGGTGGGCAGCTGGAACGCGGCGAGCAGCCTGCGCATCACGGCTTGGGTGTTGTCGTAGAGCATCGACCCGACCGGCGAGGCAAATAATGCCTGGGCTCTGGTGTTCTTCGGCGGAGCGGCGTCCTCGACCGGTCGGGTGGCCAGCAGATCGAGATAGCCCTTGCCGACATCCGGGTTCGTCGGCGGATCGGCGAGCAGTTCCAGCGCCCTACGCAACGCGGGCGGCAACGCGGTGTTCAGATCGGCCAATGCGCACTCCTTCGAGCAAATACGAAGCGGTACAACCAATTACCAGACCGGAAACCGCAAACGAGACGGCGGCCACCATTTCGCAGCCTACGCCCGCCGACGGTACGTTCACGGGCACCCGCGTTGCTCTCTACGCAGGCAAGCTTCTCCGGTAGTCACTGCTGGTCATCGGGCGGCGCGTTGAGTCCAATTTGGTCGAACCCATCCCCGGAAGGGCGTTGACCGAGCCCGCCACGCAGAGAATCGAAGATTGCTAGGCCCTGTCCCACCAGGCCAGTGGCCATCTCGCCGAGCCCGTCGGCGCCGTTGAGGATGGTCAGGTTGGCCCCTGACAGACCGTGAGCAGCCTGCGTGACGATTTCGGGCAGCTGATCGATCAGCATCCGGTCCAAGGCCAATACTTAGGCCGTGTCGCGGGATTGCACCTCTCGCCTGAGCTCGATCACCTGTTTCTCAAGGTCGATCACAGCCTTGGAGCACATGGCTGTCAGTCCAATGAGTTTCACGACTACCGCCCATATCCGGCTGTGGCCGGTAAAGGATTCGTCGAACTCTGCGAACCGCTCGACGAGTTCCTTTCCGATAACGGATTCGTGATCGAGCTGTATGCGCCGCATTTTGCTGAACGCCGAGAAGTCGGCTGTTTCTTCGGGATGGGGCTCCATCTTTCGAGCGTAGGCCGGGTTGAGCCCCCTGTCAGGATTGAACTGTTGAACCGAGCCTGGTCGCGATGTCGAACCGGCCACCAGCTGCGGAATGACAATTGTTGTCATTCCTTGAGATTGCCTGGGTTTGTGCCCAGGTGTGCCCAAAATGTGCCCAGTCAGGCCCCGGATTTCACAGTGCAACGTGCGGCGCGCCCGTCCCGTCCGGAACAAATCGGTGATTATCGCATCGGGAAACAACTCCCGCCGATGCGCAGTCAGGAACGCAAACGCGCTGACCGAGGAGCTGGCCACCGACCGACTCCCCATCCAGCAGCTCCAACGCGCCGAACGTGAGCGCCTGCATCTTCCTCCACAGACACCCCGCATACCCTCACCCTGAAGTTTCGTCGTGCAGCTTCATGCGGCAGTGTGGTGGCGAGTGGGTATTGGCCGGTCGATTTGCAGCTACGGCGGGCATCGGTTCAATCCGACACGCCAAGAATCCGGCAAGGCGTCCCGCAGCAACCTTTACGCTGCCTCCTGGGCCACAATCTTCAGCAGCCCGGCGCGGCGCGGCGGACGCCAGCTCGGCCGCTGGAGTGCGGACATCACGTTGGACGTGTACGGAGCGTGAGCCCGAGACCGGCCTTCGAGTGGCAAAGTAGCACCCTGACCTCGATTGGTTACCGCCGCCGCCGACCCGCAGGCCATCTACGATGACGCGGCCAGGCGGTGCAGTACCTGCGCACGCACTTCACGTTCCAGCGGAGGGCACGCACACTCATCGCCGCGGCTTTAGCTTCCCGTCCTTCGATCGCCGATATCAGTCATTTCTGGCTCCCGTATGACATTTCTGACTTAGTGTTGGAGGGTGGCGTTGCCGGCGCGCCCCCAAGCGATCGCGCTATTGCATCTGAATCACTGGACGGCTGTTAAGGCCCGGCCGATCCGGGGCGCATTTGGGCAACTAGCTTCGCTGGCAAATGGTTGCCCGGGCCACCGAAACGTCACCTTGCTTTCCAATCTGACGGTGCGCCCACCCATCTCAGCAGCTTCGTCGGCGATCCCGAGATCGGTGGCATGGCCTCATAACGTGTCCGGGTCGATTTCACCCTGAGCGACAGGAGTGGTTCCATGGCCGCCAAGTCCAAAGGCCCCGCAGTCCCCGAGGGTTATCAGGCTTTAACAGGCAGTGAACGCCCCCGCCCGTCCACGTCGCGCGACCTCGGTCCCCTGGCCGCAGACGACGAGGTCTCAGCGACGCTGGTCATCCGGCCGAGGCAAGGCAGCCCAGCGCTTCCCGATCATCAGCACTGGGACAACACGCCGCCGGGTCAGCGTCAATACCTTTCGGCGGAGCAATACGCCGAGACGTATGGTGCGTCCCAGGCGGATGTCGACGCGGTGACAAGCTTCGTCTCGTCACACGGAATGAGAGTCCTTCAGGCGCACCTGGGTCGGCGCACGGTCGCGGTCGCCGGCACGTCCGCGCAGATCAATGCCGCCTTCGGTATCCAGCTCAACCGCTACGAGACGCCGCGACCCGAATACCGCTCCCGAGCCGTGTCCGAAAAGGCCGCCGCCGAAGATGAATCGCCGCAGACCCATACGCACCACGGGTATGACGGCCCGATCCACATTCCCGATGCATTGGCTGGCGTCGTCACCGCGGTCATCGGCTTGGACAACCGCGCCGTCGGCGGGCCGGGCGGCAGCTCGGGCGATCCCGCGGGCGCCAAGTCGCTCGCAGTAGCCACCGTGGCGGGGCTGTACAACTTCCCCAATTCCGGTGCCGCCGACCAGGTTATCGGTGTCATCGCGCCGTCCGATTCCGTCGGAACGGCGAACCAGCGGCTGTCGGGATATCTCGCCAACGACATCACCAACAACTACTTCCCCAACCTGTCCAACAACGCATACCGCACCGCGCCGGCGTCGCTGAACGACATCAGTCTCACTGTCGGCACCAACACGTATTCCAACAGCACAACCACGGTCACGGCGATCACCTCCGCCACTCTGGGCAACAGAGCGACCGGCTTTGCCATGGAGGTGACACAGGACATTTCCACCGCCGCGACCATCGCGCAGGGCGCCGCCGTCAATGTGTACTTCACCGAGATCACCGAGCAGGGCCTTCTGGTCTGCCTAAATCGAATCCTCCTGCCTGAAGGAGAAAGCCAACCCACCGTCGTGACGTGCAGCTTTAACTTCTGGGGCAGTGATGACAGCGGCCAGATCGGCGACGCCGCAAACTCCGGCTCGGCGGCACATCAAATGTCGGCGCTGTTCCAGGCGCTGGCCGCGATGGGTGTAGGCGTGTTCATCATCTCCCAGGACCGGGGCAGCGACGACGGGGTCAACGACGGCAAAACCCACGTCTGCTATCCGGGCAGCGACCCGTGGGTGACGTCCGTCGGCGGTACCGTGATCGGGACTGTCAATTCCGGGCCACCGGTGACATTCCCCGAAGTGGTCTGGAGCAACGCCGATTCGACCACCCCCGTGGGCGGCTTCGCCGGCGCCAGCGGAGGCGGCCCAAGCCAAAACTTCCCCGTTCCCTCGTATCAATCGAACGCGGGAATCACCAGTGTCACGGACTCCAAGGGCAACGTCACCAAGAACAAGCGTTGCATTCCCGATGTCGCCGCCATGGTGTCCTATAGCGGCTCCGGGGCTAATGACTGGTTCTTCATCAACGGACTCAAGTACAACTTCACCGGGACAAGCTGTGCGTGTCCGCTGCTTGCTGGCCTTTACGCGGTGCTGCGCAGCGCGTTTGGCGTCCCGTTGGGTTTCCTCAATCCCACGCTGTATCAGATCGGCAGCAGCGTCTGCAACGACATCACGTCGGGTAACAATGACCCCGCCGACTCGTCCAAGCCTCCGTTCTTCACAGCAGGGACGGGTTGGGATCCCTGCACGGGTTGGGGAAGCATCGACGGCGAAAAGCTGCTCAACGGGATCGCAGCCTCGATGTACACCCAGACCCTCTACTTTCAAATCGAAAAGAACACATACGGCCTCGACGAAGTTACCGCCGCAAAGTCGGCGACCAACACTCCCGCCAATTCGGCCAGCTATTCGCCGGCGTTCTGGCTTGTGCTGGAAGGCTTCACGCCCAATGCCGCGCAAGGCATTGCCCCACCGAAGGCCACTGGCTCATTCTCCGCACTGAACGGCGTCACGATCACCGTCGGCGCACAGCAACCGGAAATCGCGTCCCAGCCCAACACACCGCAGCGAATTCTGTTTCCCTGCGCAATCAATTTCGCGTCTTCGACGATGCAAACGATCAGCGCCGGGGGTATCTTCCCGTCGCCCGGCGCCGCCGCGGCGGCGCTTCCGCTCACGGCTCTGATCACCATTGGTGGCCAAAATCTGGGTGCCGCAACTGTGTTCGAGCTCGTCGCCGGAGCCGACCCGTATTTTTCCAACTTCGACTCGGCGGGTTCCAACGCTTTCTATTTGAGCGAGGACCTGCGGGTGTTCACAGTCACCCCCGGGATCAACAACGCGCCCATCCTTGGTGTCTCCCTGCTGCCAGCTGACAACACCAAATACGATTCCGGGGCGGCATTCAACTATATTCAGGCCTTGCTCGCCGTATTGACGTCGAGCAATTCCGATGCCACCGGCGCCGACGTGTTCACAACGTTTCCCGATCAAAGTAGCGCCCTGATCGGGGATTCCTCGGTCACTCCGAGCGCGGTCGATCCTGCTCACCCGACTGGAACTCGGTTCTCCAACTATAATTTCGCGGTGGCCCGCGTCCGTCTGGACGGTCCACCCAACACATCATCGGTCAAGAATGTGCGGGTGTTCTTCCGCATGTTCGCGACGGAGACCGGCGACACGGACTACATCACCGACTGGACCTATCCCTCCAACCTGGCGGGCGGCCTGCCGGCGTCGCCGCTCATCGGTGCCGGCAATCCCCCTGTAACCATGCCCTTCTTCGCGACCGGCAACTACGAGGACAACGCGGATCATCCGATCAATGTCGATTACTCGGCCACCTCGGCCAACAACCTGCCGATCAACATCGGACCGAGCGGCAAAGCGTGGGCATACTTCGGTTGCTACCTCAACGTCTATCCCACCGACAACACCATCGGCGGCAAATCCATCCAGTCGATGCTGCCCGGTTCGCACCACTGTCTGGTGGCGGAAATCGCGTTCGACGACGCACCGATCGTTAATTCCAACGGCACCACGGAAAACCCGTCGAACTCCGACAAGCTTGCCCAACGCAACCTCGACATCACGTTCTCGGACAACCCCGGTCCGGCATCAACGCACCGCATTCCGCAGACGTTCGACACGCGCCGCAGCGCTGCGCTCAGCGCGGCGAGCGGTGACCTCACGGATTATCCCGATGAGCTGATGATCGACTGGGGCAACATACCCGTCGGGGCTGTGGCGCAGATCTACTGGCCCCAGGTCGACGCCTCCAGCGTGCTCGCTCTGGCCAAGAAGCTCTATTCCACGCATCAGCTGTCGGTAGCGGATCCGAACACCGTCCGGTGCAAAGTTCCGCGCGGCTACACTTACGTTCCGGTTCCCCCGGGAGTCGGCGAGAACTACGCCGGGCTCTTCACCGTCGACCTTCCCCCGGGCGTTGTCGTGGGAGAGGTATTCACGATCACGGTGCGTCGCATCGCAACTCGTCGCGCGGGTCTGCGCCCCTCGGCCTTGACGCCCGCGGCTGGCGGCGGTTCCCCCATCGTGGCGTTCGCCGCCACTGTTGGCATCGGGCGGAAGATGGTCAACTGGCGTTATGTCACGGGCAGCTTCGCCGTTCGCATCCCGGTGACGACCGCGAAAGTGATGCTGCCTCTGGAGGAAGACACGCTCGCCATCATGAAGTGGCGTCTTACCCAGATGGCCCCGACCAACCGCTGGTATCCAGTCCTCGTCCGGTACATCGACTATGTGAGCGGCCGCGTCGACGGTCTGGGCGGATATTCCGTCGGGATCCTGCCGAATCCCTACGGCGTTCCTCCCTTGCATCCGGTGCATCCGCATGAGGATCGCCGCGAATTCACCGGCAAGGTTGTTTCGGTCTTCTACGATCGCTTCGGTGACTTCTCGGGGTTCCTCCTGTTGACCGAAGAGGGCCACCGGCACTTATTTGACGCGCGCGAACGGGAGATCGAAGCTCTTGTGCGCGACGCGTGGGTTCAACGCATGGTCATCAGTGTGTTTGTTGAGCACCATGAGTTGCGCTGGCCGGTGTCCATTGCCCTACGCCGCGCCCCGCGTCCTCTGATCGAGCCTTAGCTTCTCAGCATCGGGTGATGCGCCCGACTCACACCCGAACGTGCCGCAGGTCGGCGGCCAATGTCGGTGTAGCACCGACGCTTGGGCCGCAACCGCACGATCGTTCAACGCAAAAGTCGACACCACCAACCTCAAGCATTGAAAGTCGGAGCCTCCTGTCAGGATTGAACTGTTATCAGCAAGGTGAAGAGCTTAAAACCGACCTCTAGCTGCGCAAATGCGTCACGTGAGATCACTGGAGATGGCCGCAACTGCGGGCAGATTGTGGCCAATGTGTGGGCACGCCGCACGGATCAACACGGGTACAGATCGATCGGCCACTCATGGCATCGCCTCGGCCCACGGATTGACGATCCGGCTCAATCCATGGGTCCCAGCGCTGGCTGCGATTCGGGTCGTCGACGCCCTCGGTGGCCAGGCCATGCCTGCTAGGCTTGGTTGGTGGCCTCGCTTGCCGACTCGTTATGGCACCGGAACCGGGTCCTGGCGGAGGCGGCGCTGGAGCACCCGTTCGTCCAGGGCATCGCGTCGGGAAAATTGGCCCTAGCTACGTTCGCCTACTACGTGGGACAGGACGCCGCGTTCCTCGATTCGTTCTGCCGCGCTTATGCCTTGGCGCTGGCCAAGAGCCCCGACCAAGACGCGCTGATCGCGTTTAGGGAGCTCCTCGACGCCGCCGCCGAGGAGCTTCGCCTTCACCGCGGCTACGCGCATCGCTGGAACGTCGACCTTCACCAAGCGGCAGACCCCGCCACCGCGGCGTATACCAACTTCTTGTTGGCGGTCGCTGCGCTGGAGCCGGTTGGCCACATCGCGGCGGCGATGACGCCGTGCATGCGGCTTTACGCCTACCTCGGCCAACAGCTGGCCGCCCAGACAAAACCCGACAGTCCCTATCGCGAGTGGGTGATGACCTACTCCAGCTCGCAGTTCGAGGCCCTGGCCCAACGTGTAGAGGGCCTGCTCGACCGCTACGGCGGTGATCACGACCGCCTGGCCGTCCTGTATCACCAGGCGATGGAACTCGAACTGCGGTTCTTCGACGCTGTCGACCGATGCGGGAGACCGTGACCGCCGATGCGTTGATGAGCCGCCACACCTCCGCGTGGCAGGCGGCCACTGTTCACCCCTTCCTCGCGGGCGTGCGGGACGGATCGCTGCCCGAGCACTCCTTCGACCGGTGGCTGGCCCAGGACTACCTCTTCGCGCAGGCCCTGGTGCGCGCGCAGTCCCGCATCGCGGCCACGGCCCCCCTCGCCAACCTCGCCCTCCTCGCGGGCGGCGTGGTCGCTACCGTGGGGGAAGCTCGGCTGGTTTGAGGAGATGGCGGTGCGGCGCGGCCTGGCCCTCGACGCCCCCAAGCATCCGACGACTCGGGCCTACTGCGACTTCCTGCTGGCCGTGACCTACTCCGGCTACCCGGCCCAGATCACCGCCATCTGGGCGCTCGGACGCAGCCACCTGGAAAGCTGGGACAGCGCCCGACCAGGTGCTCACGCCTACCGGGAGTTCGTGAACGGGTGGGCCACCGACGGCTTCCGGTCCTGCGTCGGCGACCTCCAGAGTTACGTCGATCGCCAGCTCGAGGCCTCCATCGGCGAACAGGCCCGAGAAGCTGAAGACGCCTTCTTCTGGGTGACCCACTACGAGCGAGGCTTCTGGGACATGGCGATGTCAGGTTAGACCGACCGGCATCCAACTCAGTCCCGTGCGCCCACATGCGCGAGAGCCCATCACGTGATGGCCTAACCAGGCCGCCAGCAAGCCTGCGGGGATAACGGCGAGCCGCAGCACCTAGTCGTTGGTGCCGCGGTGTGCGGCCCGTTCCCGTGCCCGCTCGTCGGCTGCTTCCTGCTGCTCTGGTGTCACCACAATGGCGTCAGGGCCGGGAACCACCGTCGCCACATGGCCGGTGGCGAGCCACCGCACCACGTAGGGAGGCGAGCCATCCGCGGAGTGCACCTCCGTAATAAGCCCCCGCTGGTCCGAGCGCTCGGTTGTGGTGCCCTTGATCACCAACCAGTCGCCTACGTTGGCTTTCATCGCCGACTCCTTCCTCCACTCCTGTTCCGATTCTGCGCGCCTCCCAGGGTCGGCGGTACCCCCGCCCGAGAGCGGCTCGCCTCATAACCCCGACGGCTCCCCCCACGCAGGTGCGATGCAACGGTGAAGCCCTGCCCGGCGGGCTGCAGCCCGGCGACCATCACCAATTCCTTTGCGCGCAACCGACATCGACGAGCAGATCGAGGCGCGTCTGGCCCCTTTCAGGTGGAAGACGATCCTTAACACCAGGTCCGTCAGCGCCGAAGACCTGGGCGCAGCGCCGACACCCCTGGTGCTCGCGCAGGTGGAGTGCTAAACCAGAAGGAGCGCAGCCAGCCGACACCCGTCGCGATGGCGCGGTGCGGCAACCGGCATGTAGGAGGTGGTTGCTGTGCTTCATCCCGACCCATTCCGTGACATCGACAGACTCGCCGCGCAGCTGCTCGGTACATCGCCCGGATCCGCCCGAGTCCCACTGGCCATGCCGATGGACCTCTACCGCTCCGGTGATCACTACGTGCTTCACGCCGACCTCCCGGGCGTGGACCCCGATTCGGTGGACGTCAGCGTTGACGGCGGCACTCTCACCGTGACCGCACAACGCAGCGAACGCACCGAACACGACGTGCAGTGGCTGACCTGCGAGCGCTTCACCGGCAGTTACCTGCGTCGCCTGTCCCTCGGTCAGGACATCGACGCCGAGCACATCGCCGCCACCTATCAGAACGGGGTGCTGACGGTAACCCTCCCGGTGGCGGCAAGGGCCAAGCCGCGCCGCATCGAGATCAGCCACGGGGCACGTGAGGAGACAAAGATCGTCGAGCCCAGCGACTCATCCGACCAGCACACCACGACCTAACCTCGCTTCACCCGACGGGGGGTCCAGGCGGCTCATGCCGGCGGGGCCTTGGGTAATTGGTGATGCCCATTTCGCATCGAGTGCGCCAACAGCACCCGGAGCTCGGCCGGTGGGCGATATGTCCCTTGTAGCCAAGCGTTCTGGCCTTGTCGCGGTAGCGATCCCGAAAGTGCGCGTAGGTCGCGGTATCGCCGTGAGCCCGCGCCAGTAGAGCGTGTAGTCGCAACAGCAGGACGTCGGATGGGACGAAGCCGCCGTCCACGCGCATGACTGCCAGACGGTCGACCGCGGCCTCGGCTTGGGCCACGTCACCGTCGGCCCAATGTCAGCCCACGAGCTGATGTGACTTCGACGTTCACGTCCGACGAAGCGGCCGATCAACCAGCACCCGCTGTCCGCCTCGCCACTGAACGACGCGAATCTGATGGCCGGTTTGCACGCCGGTGACCGGGTCGACACGAAACCGACCGAACAAGGTGGTGGTGTCGAGTCGTTGTGACGCGGCCAGCACCGGCAACGATTCAACCGTTCCGGCCTCCTTCACGCAGCGCTGCCAAAGGACACCCGCGGCGAAGGCCGCAGCAGCCGGATAGGGCGGCTCAGTACCGTTCGCGTCCCGGTAACAGTGGCTGAACCACTCGCTGTTGGGTCCGTCCGCGGGATCATCTGTCCCGTCGTCGAACCACTGGCACGGTCCGCGCAGCCCCTCAACGCGATCACCGATGGCGTGCCGGAGTTCATCGACTCCGGCGGCGACCAATCCAACTGCGCGCCAACGGCGTTCGCTGGCCCACTGCGCGATGGCGACGTCATCGTCGAAGGAACCGGCCGATAACAGCACATCGCCCGCCGGGACCTGCGTCAGCACGTCTCTTGCCCGGGCTGGCCGAAAAGTGACCGACCGCCACAGCAGACCGAGTCGCCGGGCCGCCACCGCCGCCCCTTCGGCCACCTCGCGGCCGAACCCCGTGTCGACGTGGATTATTACCACCTGCGACCCCGCACCAAGACCTTCGGCGGCAAGGGTTTCGAGCACCGCAGCCAGATAGCGGTAAGCCGGAGACTCCACGTTGACGACACCCGGATACGCCGGCCGCACCAGCCGGGCGGTGGCGCCACCATGGTTCCAGATGACCCCTTTGCTGGCGGCCGCGGCGGCCAGCGCCGGCCCCGAACCGTAGGGCCCGAACACCACGTCGGGCCGGCTAGCCTCGGCGGCCCGTATCGCGGATGCCGCGGACGGGTAAGCGTCGATCACCTCCAGACTTACTCCGGAACGCTCGGCCCACAGAGCGAGGGCGCTGGCGCCTGCTTTCCCGAATCTGGCCAGCGGCCCCGACAGGGGGGTAACCAGGACGGCGCGAGCTGCCACGCCCACAACTTAAGCGTGTCGAACAACCGCGCACTCCCCTGGGGGCGTTACCGATCGTGGCATCGGACTGCGGTTCAACACCGTTGCCCGGGGGTGCTGTCGATGACCACTCCCGACCCGCCTAACCCCCTGGCAGATCCGTCGGCCTCGGCCACTGCACCCTAAGCGCGCCGACCCCAGCCAGCATCCCGGCCCGAGCCGCAGGGTACCTCGCTGCAGAGCCGCTCCAGCAAATCCAGGCCCTATTCGTACCGGCTCGGAGGAGGCCCACGGGGTACGGTGCGGCCGGAGTGCGTTGGCCCCCGCGCTTCAACCACTCTCCTCCTTGAAGGGACGACAATACGACGGGATCGAATATGCAGGGTTACCAGTAGACTGCTGGATAGTGCCTGTAGTGCAACAGCTTTGAAATGCTCTTGCGTGCCGATAACTGCGGTTCACGGTGAACCGTCCCCTTTCGGCGTGCGGGTCGGTCGGCCGGTAGCTTCCCGGCAACGAGGTGCTGGCATCATCCGAATCCGCGAACAACGCAACCGCGACGGCCTGCTGCTGGTCAACGAAATGCTGCGAGACCGGCGTCGCAGTGTCATCCGCGTTTCGCGCGCACCCACTGAATAGTGCCGAGACTCTTGGTCCGTACGCCGATGAGGCCGTGGTCTTCGAGGATGTCGCCGAGTTCGTCTTCGCCGAACAAACGGACGCCGGTGTTCGGCAGGATCCGCAACAAACGGGCAGCACGCCCGGCGGTCGGTGCCATCACGGCCAATCGTCCGCCCGGTCGCAGCACCCGCGCCATCTCTGCCAGCGCGGCCACCGGGTCCGGTATCAGCTGCAGCACGGCGACCGAGACCACCGCGTCGACCGTCTCGTCGCGCAGGGGAAGCCGTTGCGCGTCCGCCCGGAGGAAGCCCGATCTGCGGTCCCGCTTCGGCGCGCACCGCGCGAGCCAGCATCGGCTCGGAAATGTCGACGCCGAACGCGAGCCCATCCGGGCCCGCGGCGCGGGCCAGCGAGGCGGTGACGCAGCCGGGACCGCAGCCGACGTCCAGGGCGATGCCGCCCGGCGGGATGTTTAGCCACTCGGTGGGCAGCTGGAAAGCGGTGAGCAGCCTGCGCATCACGGCTTGGGTATTGGCGTAGAGCATCGACCCGACCGGCGAGGAAAATAATGCCTGGGCTCTGGTGTTCTTCGGCGGAGCGGCGTCCTCGACCGGTCGGGCCTACGAAGAGACTTCGGCACGTAACTCGTCAGCCGACCACCACGAGCTGCCGCTGCCGATGCTCTGCGGCAGCCCTCCACGATCCGCTGCGCAGTTCTGTAGTTGATCCTCGATGCTTTGGCAGCAGCGTTGATCGACTGTCACAAGTCGTTTGCAGGTGCCCAGACCGATCCCGCTTGCGGCTCCGGTGATGGGCCGGTCGGTGGTGCTTACGCCTTGTCGCGGGATAGCACCTCTCGCCGAGCTCGATCACCTGTTTCTCAAGGTCGATCACAGCCTTGGAGCACATGGCTGTCAGTCCAATGAGTTTCACGACTACCGCCCATATCCGGCTGTGGCCGGTAAAGGATTCGTCGAACTCGGCGAACCGCTCGAGGAGTTCCCTTCCGATAACGGATTCGTGATCGAGCTGTATGCGCCGCATTTTGCTGAACGCCGAGAAGTCGGCTGTTTCTTCGGGATGGGGCTCCATCTTTCGAGCGTAGGCCGGGTTGAGCCCCCTGTCAGGATTGAACTGTTGAACGGATCCTGGTCAGGACGTCGCACCGGTCGTGAACTGGGAAATGACATGCGTTCTAATTCCGTGAGATTGCCTGGGTTTGTGCCCAGGTGTGCCCAAAATGTGCCCAGTCAAGCCCCGGATTCACAGCGCAACGCGCGGCCGCCGTAGGACAGCCGATCAGCGGGCGAGAACTTATCGACGGTGGCAGTGGGCGCATTGGCCAAAGCGTGAGCGCCGCTCGGGTGCATCCACACGGACGCCGCAACGCCACCTAGCTTGTCCGGCATCCAAATATCCGAAGCCCATCACGGCCGGCCTGATGCACGCCGATTCGACTATGTGCCGCTATACATGTTGCGGGGGTTGGAAGCACTGCACATCGAGTTCGCCAGTCAGTCATGAGCACCACCGATCATTTGCAGACGTGGCTCGACAAGCTCGCGCTAACCGAACTCGTGTCGATTTTCGCGGCGCCCGTCGACCGGGGCGATCGGGACAGAATCATCGACTGCTACGCCGCGGAGTCCTACGACGACCACGGTGCCCTCAGAGGAGCGGGTGAAGAGTTCGCCGGAATGATCTGTTCGGCAAACCACTCGGTCGCAGATGACGATGCACCACCTACTCGGGCAATCGGTGTTCGACGTCATCGTCGACGAAGCTTGGGGGCAAACCCATGGCTAGGTGCGGATTGAGCTTTTAGCTCGGAACGTTAAGGCAGTACGGGGTCGGCTCGATCACGAGGGCACGCCAGCTGGAGAAAGAGCCAGCCGACTCCGGCTATCCCGTTCAAGAGGTCGAATGACTTGGGCAATCCACCATCCATCCCGAGTTCGGGGAATCTGCTCGGCTCCATCAGCAGAGAAGTCGTTATCGACACTTGATCGATCAAAGACGGATTCTTAAGCGCCGCAGCGGCTTCTAGCAGAAAAACCGCATCGCCAGCGAGACCATGGCAGATTCCTGGGTTAGTACGCGCAGCAATTCCGCTAGCCGCTGTTTGGACACATCGCTGTATCTCGTATTCATAATCTCGGCCCCCTGATGTCGGCCGCAATCGGACGAATAGCTGACCTATGCCGATAGCACCGTGGCATTGACCTTGAACCCGGATGCGTTGGGACTGCTGGCTTTCGGGCCATCGCCATCCCCCAGAAGGATTTTCGAGTGCTTGAGCGCGCAGTAGAGAACCGGCGTGGTCGGCAGTGCGCTTGGCTTCAGTGTCATCGGCGGTGTGTGCGTAGTCGGCGACTGCGAGCGCAACTCCGGCTAATCCGTGTGACAGACCGAGTTGGGAATTGTCGCGCGTCGGCCAGCTCGTTGACGAGCGCGGGAACTGCTTGACGTATGTGATGAGTGAGGTAGCGGCTGCTTGCGCGTGTCGGAGATGACTATCTTTTCCGGTCAGCCGGGCTAGCTGTGAGAGAAAGAGCAGGTACCCGGACATCCCGTCGACCAGGTCGACCGACGGCATTGGGCAGTCGCGTAGTCGGCGAGCCCGCAATTCGGCAGCGGTTTGCCATGCAGTCTCGCCGAGTGCTTCACCTAGTCGCAAGTAGAAGAGACCCACACCTGACTCGCCCGCGTACAAGCCCGGTAGCGCTCTGCCGTTGCGCCAAGCTGGGCCAGCGAGCCATCGGGCGGCTTGGACGGCGGCGTCGGTATATCGGGAATCGTTGGACCGCACACCCAGCTCAGCGAGGAATAGGCCGATTCCGGCGGCACCGTGGTAAATGTCGGGGCTGGAAATGGCCAGTGTGGGCTCACTTTTCGGATTGGTAGGCCAGCAGAGCCCGCCGTCTCGTTCGATTGCCGCATCGAGCAACCGTTCGCCGATGTTCTGAGCGACGGTGAGTGCTTTATCAGGCGATAGCGCGCACTCGCCGACGGCCATCACATGCGCTGAGGATCGTAGTTGCGGATGCCGGTCTACTCGGATTTCCAGTGCTCTGAGGCGCTCGACGACCTCTTCAGTACTCACAGCTGTTCGAGAACCACCTTGCGTCGTGCACTCCGCCAACCGCTCCAATTCAGCACGTAGATGAGTGAAGCGATCAGTCTCCGGGCCACCGTTGGCGGCGAACCTCGCAGCGTGATTCTCGACGCCGTCAAGGAGGAATCTGAGAACTGTCCCCCATGAGAATATGTCGTCTGCCGGAGCGGGCGGGTCGCCGTTCCACTGCTCGGCCGAGCTGAAGCCGGCTGTCCCCCATCCGCATAGCGGCGTTCGTCGCACGCTGTCGAACGCGCTGCCAAAATCTATGAGCCGGCAATTGTGATCCGGCTGAAGAATGATATTCGACGGCTTGAAGTCTCTGTAGATCACGCCGTCGGCGTGGATCGCTGCCAATATGGTGGCGCTACGCAATGCGATGTCGGCTATCTCGGGATAGTCGAACCACTCGGCGATGTTCTGGCGACGCTCAATTTCGGCCGCGAGTGACATCCCTGGGACGTACTCGACGGCGAGGTAGAAGTTGCCGTCCAAGTCGAAAGTGTCGTAGCAGCGCAAGAAGTGGGGATTGCTCGCGTGGTCGGCCAATAGCTGACCTTCCGTTCTGCCCCAGTCGGGAGCAAATCGCCCAGCCTCGTCGCCGCCGGCGTGTGCCCAGAATTCTTTGATCACGCATTGTTGTACCGGCGTTTGAGCAAGGTCCACTGCGAGGTACGTCCCGCCGCACGAGCTGGTTGACAAGACCTCAAAAATTAGGAATCGGCCAGCCAGTGGCGGTCGGCGTGGTGTAGCCGCAACGTAAACCCCAGCCTCCTCAAAAGGGTCGACCGTGATCCAGGTCGGCTGGGTGTAGCACACCTCGCGTGCATCCCGACAAAGTCGCCCATGGTCGTCAAGGAGGTCGCCGCCGTAGACCGATGTATCTCTTCGTTCGCTCTCGACAAACGCCCCAAATCGGTAGTGCACCAAGCTGCCGGGCCGCAGGGGCCGATCCGTAGGTACTGACGGTCCGGGTAATCCTTTAGTGCGGTCGTCGATTGCGAGTGCGACGTCAACCGCCTCGACGTCATCGGGCGGATAAATCGTTATGAATTTTCCGATCTGCGCGCGACCGAAAACACCGTTATTCATAGCCAGTAGGGCGGGCGTGGAGTTGACAACTTTAAAACTCAGCCCACGCTCAAGCAGGATTGGCAATGCGATGTCGAGCACTTGTGGTGCGGCGAGGTGAGTTGCGCTTAAATGGATTTTCCAACCCTGCGCAGGCAGGGCAGCGACGGAGAAGTAGTTCGTCGCGTAGCAGCCGTTGCTGCTTAGCCAGGGCGCCTTTTCTCTCAGTAGCGACGAAATCGGGTCGCTATCGACACGGTCGTCCACCGTTTCGTTGTACCGACGTCCCTAGAGCCCGACTAAACGGGCGGGTCCGTCCAGCAGCACTTCGTCACACCAGCACTCGTGACCTCTGTGGTCTTAGCGCCAGCTTCCAACGGGACGGCGTCGCCGAACGCCGCAGCCATTTCCTCATCGAAGGCCACCAACGCTACGCGACGAAAGGGTCTGCGATCGAAGTCGCTCACTTCCGACGCGCTGTTGCTCTGTAGCCGGCGCAACGCGTTGCTATCACCGCACGCCAGTGCAAAAGCTTCTACGGTGCTCAAGTCATATTCGGTCAGAGTGCCGATCGGATCCTCTCGTAGACTCTCGGCAAAGGCGCCGTCACTCTTTACCCGCTCCAAAATTGCTCGCAGTGCTTCGGCAGACATCGGTCCATCTCTCTAGGCGAATGATCGAGTTTGCAACGGGTGCATACCCGTCGTCGATAGACTATCCGTGCAGCTTGTCGACGCTGGCTGGATTGGCAAGATCTGTTACCTAATCCGGCAGCAAATCTGGCTGGGTCTTTGCCGCAACCGCCGCTCCGCAGTGGGTCGGGGTTGCCGGGCCGTCCTACAGGCGTTTCGCCGGCCATGCCCTAACCAGCCGCGACGTCCGGCCCAGTTTGCTCCTCTAGCAAGAGGTGCGGGTCGTGAACTGCGCTTCGTGGAGCCCCCTGTCAGGATTGAACTGACGACCTTTCGCTTACAAGGCGAGTGCTCTACCACTGAGCTAAGGAGGCGCGGTTAACCGGCTGCAAGCCTAACGGCTCAGCCGTCGGCGTCGATGACGCGCCGCGGGGGCACCGGCCGCGACGACGAACGCCGCGTCGAGCGGAACCCGGGAAACGGGATGCGCTCGGCGATATTGCTCAGCGGGTTGACCACCAGGGTGAGCGCCGTGACGGCGTCCTGCAGCGTGGCGATGGCCGGCTCGAGCGCCTCCATACCCGGCGCCAGCCGACTCAGGGTGTCGGCCAGATCGGTGAGTTGCTCGAGTGGTCCGTCCTTGGCGGTGATCTTGTCGATCAGTCCGCCTTCGGAGAGCAGTCGCTCGGCCACGCCGTCTTCGGCCAGCAGCCGTTCGACCATCCCGTCCTCCCCGAGCAGTCGATCGGCCAGCCCACCGGGCTGCAGCGCGCGCTCCAGTCCGCCGCCTTCGGCGGTCAGGCGGTCGAGCAAACCGCCGGGCGCGGTCACCAGATCGACCAACCCGCCCGGACGCAGCAGCCGGTCCAAGGGCCCCTCGGGTGCGATCGCGCGTCCCAGCGGCGCATCGTCGTCCAACAGCCTGGCTAGCCGGTTGGCGCGGGCGAGTGCATCATCGATGCCCAACATGTTGGCCATCGCGTTCGAGCCGCCACCCTCGCCCAATGTCTGCTTCGCCAGGCCGAGGCCTGCGGTGGCGAGGTTCAAGCTCGCCTCCGTGGCGGCGAGCCCGATGCGCGCCGGGGTGGTCGCCAAAGCCACGATGCTTTTGCCGAGGTTCATACCCCGAGTCTATGCACGACGCGCGACCGGAATGCCCGAAGCGAACCGAGGATTCCTGGCAGACTACTATCAGACTGTTGGCAACTGCCTCCCAGGAACTACACAATGATTACGAAGCCAACGTTCAATCACGGGCGGGGGAATTGACCTCATGACAGCGACAACCTCGGCAACCCGACCCGACACGACACCGGAAGCGCGCGTCCTCGTTGTCGACGACGAGGACAACATCGTCGAACTGCTCTCGGTGAGTCTCAAGTTCCAGGGCTTTGAGGTCCATACCGCGACCAACGGAGCCGCGGCGCTGGATCGGGCCCGGGAAGCCCGACCGGACGCCGTGATCCTCGACGTGATGATGCCCGGCATGGACGGCTTCGGCGTGCTGCGCCGGCTGCGCGCCGACGGTATCGACGCACCCGCGCTGTTTTTGACGGCCCGCGACTCGCTGCAGGACAAGATCGCCGGCCTGACATTGGGCGGCGACGACTACGTGACGAAGCCCTTCAGCCTGGAAGAGGTCGTCGCCCGGCTGCGGGTCATCCTGCGGCGCGCAGGCAAGGGCGGTGCGGAACCTCGCAGTGCCCGTCTGACATTCGCCGACATCGAACTCGACGAGGAGACCCACGAGGTATGGAAGGCCGGCGAGCCGGTGTCGCTGTCCCCCACCGAGTTCACCCTGCTGCGCTACTTCGTGATCAACGCGGGCACGGTGCTGAGCAAGCCGAAGATCCTCGACCACGTCTGGCGCTACGACTTCGGCGGCGACGTGAATGTCGTGGAATCCTATGTGTCATACCTACGCCGCAAGATCGACACCGGCGATAAGCGGCTGCTACACACGTTGCGCGGCGTGGGCTACGTATTGCGGGAGCCGCGCTAAGCGTTCGGTAAGAGCGAAGAGTACGAAGGAAATGGCCGAAAATCCTCGACGCGGATTGCCGCTGCGGATTGGGCTCGTGGCCGCCACCCTGTTGCTGGTCACGTGCGGCCTGGTGACCTCGGCGGTCGCCGTCACTTCGATCCTGCGTCACAGCCTGATCAGCCGTATCGACTCGAATCTGCTTGAGGCGTCCCGTAGTTGGGCGCAGGCGCCACGCAGGCAAGCCGCGCCGCCCTACGAGGGCCCGGACCCGGGCCGTCCGCCGTCGAAGTTTTACGTGCGGGGCATCGGTTCCGATGGCATCACTTTCACCGCCATCAACGACCGCAACGCCGAGCCTGCTCTGCCGCGCGACAACGACGTCGGCAACAATCCGGTGACGCTGCCGTCGGTCAACGGCTCTGACATTCTGTGGCGAGCCGTGTCGGTGCGCGGGCCGCACGGCCTAACAACGGTCGCGGTCGACCTGTCCGATGTCCAGCACACGGTTCGTTCGCTGGTCTGGCTGCAGTTCGGCATCGGTGTGGCGGTGCTGGCGGTGGTCGGAATCGTCAGCTTTGCCGTGGTGCAGCGCAGCCTGCGGCCGCTGTCGGAGGTTGAGCAGACCGCGGCGGCAATCGCGTCGGGCCAACTGGATCGCCGAGTGCCGGAACGTGACCCGCGCACCGAGGTGGGCCGACTTTCCTTGGCGCTCAACGGAATGCTCACTCAGATCCAGCAAGCGGTGGCGTCTTCGGAGTCGTCGGCGGAGGCGGCCCGTGGTTCGGAGGACCGGTTGCGACGGTTCATCACCGACGCCAGCCACGAACTGCGCACCCCGCTGACAACCATCCGCGGCTTCGCCGAGTTGTATCGCCAGGGCGCTACCCGCGACGTCGCCATGCTGCTGTCGCGGATCGAAAGCGAAGCAGGCCGGATGGGCTTGCTGGTGGACGACTTGCTGCTGCTGGCTCGCCTCGACGTGCAACGGCCGCTCGAACGCAATCGGCTGGACTTGCTGGCGCTGGCCAGCGACACCGTGCACGACGCGCAGGCGATCGACCCCAAACGCACCATCACCATGGAGGTCCTCGACGGTCCCGGCACCCCGGAGGTGGTCGGCGACGAGCCCCGGATGCGCCAGGTGCTGAGCAACCTCGTCGTCAACGCTTTGCAGCACACCCCCACCAGTGCCGCCGTCACAGTGCGGGTCGGCACCGACGGCGACGACGCGGTGGTCGAAGTCGCCGATAAGGGTCCTGGCATGAGTCAAGAGGATGCGTCCCGGGTGTTCGAGCGGTTCTATCGCACCGACTCGTCGCGAGCGCGGGCCAGCGGCGGCACGGGGCTGGGGCTGTCGATTGTCGACTCCTTGGTGCACGCCCACGGCGGTCTGGTCACCGTGACAACTGCGCCGGGAGAGGGTTGCTGCTTTCGGGTCACCCTGCCGCGGGTCAGCGATATGCCGGCGCCCGAGCCGGTTCACGCCAGTTGAGCCAGCGCCGCCTTGATCTTGGCTTGGGCCTGGTCCAGCGATTCCGCTGAGGGGTTGCGGTCCACGTTGGCAAAACCGAAGTCGCTGAGGCTGCGAGTCGGGAACACGTGCACGTGCAGGTGGGGCACTTCCAGCCCGGCGATGATCAGCCCGGCACGCTCGGCCCGGAATGCCTTGCACACGGCCTTGCCGATCAGTTGACTCACCCCCATGACGCGGTTGAACGCCTCGGGTTCCGCGCCCTGCCACTGATCGATCTCGGCGCGCGGCACCACCAGCGTGTGGCCTTGTGTCATCGGCTCGATCGTCAGGAACGCGACGACGTCGTCGTCCTCGTAGACGAAGCGGCCAGGAAGTTCACGGTTGATGATCTTGGTGAAGATCGACGCCATGACCCAAGCATATGTTTGGCGCCGAATCGTTAGCGCTGCGAGGCCCTGTCGTTCTGCGAATCCGTCACAATCCACGATGACCCAATTCACCGGGAGGGGTCTGCGTGCGCTTTCCCGCTGCACTGTCGGCAGTACTGATCGCGTGCGCCGCGACCCTGTCCCCGGCGCCCGTCCGGGCGGCCGCCGCGTGGGGGCCGCTGGCGCCCCCCAACCCGTTCATGGCGCCACAGGGCCTGGCGTCCCTGCACAACGACGCCGAATCGTCAGATGCCGGACCGCTTCCCGGGCCGGGCTCCAACCTGCCGAAGGCGATCTTCGGGTACCCGCTGTTGGCCGCGTGCCCGACGATCATGCAGGGCACCGACGGGCTGGTGCTGGCACTGTGCACTGCCGACATCAACCAGGTCCCGACCATCTATCTGCTCGATCCCGGCGGTCTCGTCCCGCACGTCGTCCCGCTGGCCAGCATGCAGGTCGCCAAGGGCACCCTGCTCGGCGGTGTCTACGCCTACCTCGACAACGAGAACAGGGTGGTGATGATCGATGGGAACAACCACCTGCTGCGCGTCAGCCATGCCCGCGACGGTGCGCTGGGCCGCTGGAAGCTGACGGTCGCCGAATCCACGGACGTGTCCAGCGTGGTCCCCGCCGGCGACGGCTCCGTCGGCCTGGTTCCCGACTATGCCGGCAACGTCTGGTTCGCCACCGGCAAGGGGGTGGTGGGGGTGGCCAAGCTGGGGGGCGGCGTCGCCAGCCTGCAGCTACCCGCCGGTGAGCAAGTAGCCAACAGCATCTCGTCGGCCCCGAGCGGTCGGGTCGCGGTCGCGACGACATTTGCCCTCTACGAGTTGAACCTTGACGGTGCCGGGAATCCGCAAATCCTTTGGCGCGCAGCGTATGACCGCGGACCCGGCCGCAAGCCCGGGCAACTGAGCTGGGGGACCGGCTCCACCCCGGTGTATTTCGGCCCCACCACCGGAGCCGATTACCTGACCATCGTCGACAACGCCACCCCGCAGGTGCACGCGCTGATCTTCCAGTCCGGCACCGGTCAATTGGCATGCGAGCAAACGGTTTTGACTCAGGGTGGCCCGGGCAGTGAGAACGCACCGATCGGCATCGGCAGGTCGGTGTTCGTCACCAGCACCTATGGCTACCCCTACCCGACGGTTCCGGCCGGTGCAGGCCCAGCAGTTCCGTCGACGGCGCCGTTCGTCGGCGGGATGACCAGGGTGGACCTGGACAGCTCCGGCTGTCACACGGTGTGGGAGAACAAGGTTCGCAGTGCGGCGCTACCGCACTTGTCCACCGCGGATAGCCTGATCTACACCATCACCCGCATCGGAGCCGACAAGACCACGCCGCTCGACGTCTTCGCCTACGCCGTCGTCGACCCCAACTCGGGGGGACTGATCAGTCAGCAACCGAAATCGGCCACCATCCTTAGTGATCCGATCGAGACCCCCACCATGGTCCTGATGGACAACAGGGTCATGCAGGGCAACATCACCGGAATCGGACGTATCGGGTTGGGCCTAAACTAGGCTCACTCCTCTTGGCCGAATTTCATCATGTCCAGGTTCCAGTACCCACGCATGTTGGCGATCAGGCCGGCATCGTTGACCCGGTAGGTGAACACTCCGCGCACCTCACTCGTGACGCCGCCCTCAAACTTGGTGTGCACCAACAGGATATGAGCGACCTCGTCGGGCGAGCTGGACGGGAACGTCTCCTCGCGCGTGATCGTCTGCTGGTTGGCCGCGATGTAGGTGTCATAGAAGACACCGACGGCCTCTTTGCCCCGCACCCCATCGCCATCCGGGTTGGTGACCGACTTGCCGATGGGGTCTTCGACGACGACGTCGTCGGCCATCAGCGCCAGCCAACCCTCGCGATCGTGGGCCTGCACATAGCGCCACGACGCCTGCGACGCGGCCAATGCGGGGGTTTGCACTGTCTGAGTCATTGCTGCTCCCCACTCAGGACCGGTGGGTTACCGGTCCGCGTCCGTGTAGCGGATAACCCCGCGAATGTTCTTGCCGTTCAGCATGTCCTGGTAGCCCTCGTTGATCTGCTCGAGGCGGTATTGCGTGGTGACCATGTCGTCCAGGTTCAGCTTGCCGGCCTTGTACATCGACAGCAGTTGCGGGATGTCGAACTGCGGGTTGCCGCCCCCGAAGATCGTGCCCTGCAGGTTCTTCTGCATCAGGGTCAGCATCGCGAGGTTCAGGTTCACGTTGTTGTCCATCAGGCTGCCAATGGCGGTCAGCACGCAGGTGCCGCCCTTTTGGGTGATGTTGAGGTAGTTGTCGATGTCGGCGCCGTGCAGCTCACCGACGGTGACCACGACCTTGTGGGCCATCAGGCCGTAGGTGACCTCGGCCATGCCCATCAACGCCGCGTCGATGTCGGGGTAGACGTGGGTGGCGCCGAACTTGAGGGCCTGATCGCGCTTCCACTCCACCGGGTCGATCGCGAAGATGTAGCGCGCGCCGGCGTTCGCGGCGCCCTGCAGCGCGGCCATGCCGACGCCGCCGACGCCGACGATGGCGACATCCTGGCCCGGCCGGATGTCGGCGGTGCGGACCGCCGAGCCGTAGCCGGTGGTGACGCCGCAGCCGACCAGCGCGGCGACCTCGAACGGGATCGACGGGTCGATCTTCACCACCGAGGCGCGGTGCACGACCATGTACGGCGAGAACGTGCCCAGCAGCGTCATCGGGAAGACGTTCTGGCCGCGGGCCTGGATGCGGAACGTGCCGTCGGAGACCGCTTGGCCGCCCAGCAGCCCGGCGCCCAGGTCACACAGGTTGCGCAGGCCCGACTGACATGTCGGGCAGGTCCCGCAAGACGGGATGAACGACAGCACCACGTGGTCGCCTGGGGCGAGGTCTTCCACGCCGGGGCCGACCTCGGTGATGATGCCCGCGCCCTCGTGGCCACCCAGCACGGGGAAGCCCGCCATCGGGATGCCACCGGTAACTAGATGGTGATCCGAATGGCACATCCCGGCCGCTTCCATCTGGATCTTGACTTCATCCTTGGCCGGGTCACCGATCTCGATTTCCTCGATGGACCACGGCTGGTTGAATTCCCAGATCAACGCGCCTTTTGTTTTCATGAAGGACCTCCACTAGCGTGCCCTGACCCCGAGTGTCGGTGACAGGGGCCGGCCGGGGCCGGATGACAATTAGAACGTGTTCTTATTCGTGGACCATTATGACCGGCATCACTGGGCTTTAGACAAGCGGGGCACCACCAACCGGTCGGGAGGTCACCAGATCGGTACCGGCGCCTGCCCCAGCGGGTAGTAACCGGGCAGCTTCTCGCCTGCCACGCTGCGTTCGATCCGCTTTTGCATGCCGTCGCTCAGATCGCCGGACTCGATCAGGTTGCCGAACATCTTTGCGACGTGACCGAAGTCGAAGAAGTCGCGCTGCCACTCGATGAGCTTGTCGGCGTTGAGCCGAAACCAGCTGCCGCCGATACCGTAGATCTCGTCCTGGGTGCCGTCGGTCTTGTTCACGATCTGCTTCCAGAAGCCGACAATCTCGCCCTGCTTCTCGTCGACGAGCACCTTCTGGTACTCGTACACCCAGTTCTCCAGGCCCTCCATCTCCAGGCCCAGTGCGACGTCGCGGATCTCGTCGACCCCGACGCACATCACGTCTTCCTTGGGCCCGATGTTCCAGCCGTAGGTGGCATCGGCGGTGTAGAAGTCGGCCAACGGCCGCCAATCGCCCGCCTTCTCGCAGTCCTTGTTGGCCTGCAGCCACTTCTGCACCCACTCGTCGAGCTCCGCGCGCTCAAATGACGCCATTCCTCAATCCTCTTTCTCTTTGATGAATAGTGCTCGGGTAGGGCACATTTCGACCGCCCGTTCAACTTCGTCGCGGGCGTCTTCTGGCGGCTCCGAGTCGAGGATCTCGACCTTGCCCCGATTGGGTACTCGGAAGTAGTCCGGTGCCTCCAGCTCGCACATGGCGTGGCCCTGACACAAATCCAGATCCGCTTCGATTCTGAATGAGCCCATCAGCGTTGCTCCTCACGCACCGCGTTTGCGATAGCGCGCCTTGGCGGGCCGGGCCAGTTGCACAACCATCTTGGAGTGGTCGTTGTGATAGCTGTCGGCGGGCTGCGCCATCTCGAACTCATACTCGCGCAACAGGACCGAGAAGATCGCCTTGATCTGCATCTGCGCGAACGCGGCTCCGACGCAACGGTGCCGGCCAGCGCCGAACGGAATCCAGGTCCACCGGTTGACGACGTCGGCCTGCTCCGGCTTGTTGTACCGGTCCGGGTTGAAGTCATCCGGGTCGGGGAAGTCCTCGGGGATCCGGTTCGAGATCGCCGGTGAGGCAGCGACGAAGTCGCCGTTGTGGATCGGGAATCCCTCCACCTCGAACTCGCCCTTGGCCACCCGCATCAGGATGATCAGCGGCGGGTGCAGCCGCAGGGTCTCCTTGACCACGTTGTCCAGCTTCGGAATCTGGCGCAGCGCATGGAAACTCACCTCCTGGCCGTCGGCGTAGAGTTCCTCGAGCTCGGCGAGCACCTCCGCGTAGACATCGGCATGGCGGATCAACTCGATCAGCGTCCACGCCGAGGTCCCCGCACTGGTGTGGTGTCCGGCAAACATCAGCGAGATGAACATGCCGGTGACCTCGTCGGCCGAGAAGCGGGGATTCCCCTCCTCGTCCTTGATCGACACCAGGACGTCGAGCATGTCGCGGTCGGCCTTGTCCTTCGGCGGATTGGCCAGCCGCTGATTCATGATCTCCTGCACCAGCGCAACAAGTTTCACGCGGGCCTCGTCGCGGCGCTGGAAACTCTCGATTGGCAGGTACGGGTCGACGTAGCACAGCGGATCGGTGCCGCGCTCCAGCTCGTGGTAGTACTCGGCGAAGCGGCGGTCGAGCTGCTCGCGGAACTTCAGCCCGATCAGGCAGGCCGTTGAGGTGTAGATGGTCAGTTCGGCGAAGAAGTCGAGTAGGTCGATCTCGCCTTCGTCGCCCCAGTTGGCAACCATCTTCTTGACTTCGCCCTCGATGGTGGCGGCGTGGCCCTTCATCTGCTCGCCGCGCAGGGCCGAGTTGTGCAGCATCTCCATGCGCCGCTCGGGGCTGGCATCGAAGACCACGCCCTTGCCGAAGATCGGCGTCATGAAGGGGTAGGCCTCGGCCTGGTCGAGATCCTCGTCGGACGAACGGAAGAAGAACTCGTTCGCGTCGGCCCCGGACAGCAGGATGACGTGCTTGTCGACGAGCTGGAACCAGCCGACGTCACCACACTCGTCGCGGACCCGCTGCATCAGCCCGATTGGGTCGGTGCGGAACTCCTCGAGGTGCCCGTGTTCTTCTTCGCCGCCGGAGACGCGCGGCACGATTGCGGTTGTCATCTGCTCACTCCTCACCGGCGCTCGTACCTCGCGCCGCATCGTCGTTTCGCGAAGTCATGAGTTAAAGGTCTCCTCGTCAGTTTTAGCGTCCAGTTTGAGCTTTTGACGATCTTTGGTCGTGGCGAGCGGCGCCTCGGGCTGTAGCTCCATGTTGACCACGAAGCCGCCCCTGGGCGTCTCCGCGACGAACGTGATGGCTCGGGCCAGATCGGCGGCGCGCAGGAAGTAGTCGTGGCGTGCCTGACCCCACTTGGCCCAGTCCTCCAGGGCCGGACCGATCAGGTCGGCGGGCAGGCTCCAGCCCATGCTGGTCTTGGTCGGCCCCGGGTGCACGATCGACGCGCGCACGCCGGTGCCTTCGAGCTCCATCTGCAGATTGGTCACCATCGCCACCAGCGCGGCCTTCGCGGAACCGTAGGCACCCATGTGCGGGCGCTGCCGCAGCGCGACATCGGAACCGACGAAGATCAGGTCGCCGCGCTGACGCTCGATCATGCCTCCCAGCACCGCAGTGGCCAGTCGATTGGCCCCGATCAGGTGGATCTGGATCTGCGATTCGAAAGCCTCGGTGTCGATTTCCTGCAGCTTGCCGAAATAGGTGTCGCCCGCGCCGGTGACCAGTACCTCGATGTCGCCAAGCTGGTCGGTCGCCTGGTGCACGAAACCCTTGACGGACTGCGGGTCGGTGACGTCGAGGGGGAGGGCAACGGCCTCGCCCCCGTCGGCGCGGATCGCCTCGACGATCTCCTGACACTTCTCGACGCGCCGGGCGCCCAGCGCTACCGGAAAGCCATGCGCCGCAAGCTCAACGGCGGTCGCCGCGCCGATGCCTGACGACGCTCCGGCGACGATCGCGGGCCGGCGGGCCGGATGGGGTTCGAAGCGGGGCATTACCTGGCCTCCACGGTGATTGGTAGGTGAGCGAATCCGCGGACATTACTCGAGTGGACGCGGACGGCGTTGGCCTCGTCGACTTCGTATCCGCGGATTCGCTTGAACAGTTCGGTGAGCGCGACTCGGGCTTCCATCCGGGCCAGATGGGCCCCCAGGCAGAAGTGCGCGCCACTACCGAAACTCAATAGCTTGGGGCCGATTTCGCGCCCAATCAGATAATCGTCGGGGTTGTCGAACGCCCGCTCGTCGCGGTGCCCCGAACCGGGCAGCAACAACAGGATGTCCCCTTCGGGGATGGTGGTGTCGTAGAGGGTGAGCTTGCCGGAGACTGTGCGGGCCAGGATCTGGCTGGATGTGTCGTAGCGCAGAGTCTCCTCGACCCACAGCGGCACCCGGGACAGGTCGGCGTACACCGGCGTCAGTTGATCGGGGTTCTTGTGGCCCCAGAACGCCGCGTTGGCAAGGAGTTTGGTGGTGGTTTCGTTGCCGGCGATAACCATCAGGAACATGAACCCGAGGATTTCCTCGTCGGTGAGCCGGTCGCCGTCGATCTCGGCTTCCAGCAGCGCGGTGGTGAGATCATCGGTGGACTTTTTGCGCCGCTCGGCGATCATGGCCTGGTAGTAGACGATCAGATTGATCGACGCCTCGATGGCCGCGGGCGGCACGTCGGTGACGCCGTCTTCGCGGTGCATGACGTTGTCCGCCCAGGCGCGCACCTGGTCCCGATCCGGCTCGGGAACCCCCATCAGCTCGGAGATGACGTCCATCGGCAGCTTGCCGGCGAACTCGTTGATGTAGTCGACCGTTGGCGAATCGCCCGAGCTCGCCTTCTCCATCAGGGTGTCGAGGTGCTGTACCGCGATCTCGGTGACGCGCGGCTCTAGCTCACGAATCCGTCTGGGCGTGAACCCTTTTGATACCAGTGTGCGTAGCCGCAAGTGGTCCGGATCGTCCATCGCCAAAAACGACATGGTCTTGGAAGCGTGTGGTCCTCGCGCTGCCGGGTCCAGTGAGACGCCGTCGCGGTTGGACAGCGTGGTGCTGTTGCGGAACCCCTGGTGTACGTCGCTGTGGCGCGATACCGCCCAGAAACCGCGCTCCTCGTTGTGGTAAAGCGGAGCCTCGTCACGCAGCCGCTTGTAGTACGGATACGGATCTTCGTGGAAGTCGTAGTCGTAGGGATCGAGCCCTAATTCGGGGCCGCCAACGTGAGTTGTCATTGCTCGCTCTCGCTTGAATTTTCGGCTCCGGTCAGGATGAGCCGCACCACGTCGTCCAGCCGGTCCGCGATCTTGCGATAGGTGAATTCCCCGCTGCCCGCCTGCACCAGCGCGCCGAAGAAGGCCATCTCGAGCGCGGACACCGAACTGACGTCAGCGCCGGGGCCGATGGCCGACGTGATGCGGCGGTGGATCTCGGCGCCGATCCGGTCGCGTGCGGCGCGTACCGCAGGGTCGGCGCCGCCGCCCAGCAGCGCCGTGGTGCAGGCGGCGGCAACCTCAGGTTCGTCGGCGACCACCAGCGCCAGGTGGTGCAAGGCCCTCTTCACCCGGGTGGGCATGGGGTCGTTGACGTCGGTGAAGTAGGGAACCCGCCGGACCAGGTCGAGATAGACCTCTGCGATCAGGTGATTCTTCGACGAGAAGTAGGTGTAGGCGGTCGCCGGCGCTACCTTGGCGCGGGCCGCAACCATGCGCACCGTCAGGTCGGCGTACGAATTCTCACGCAGCGTCTCCAGGCCCGCCACCAGCACCTTGCGAAAGGTCTCCTCCTGGCGGCGGTTACGTGGCGGCGCGTCCTGAGGGTCGACCTCGGATGTGGATACCGCCAGTGCATCGCTGGACACATGTCCAAGCTAGAGGATAGTGGGGATGCGAAGCAAGCCTGTTCGCCAAAGACGCAGCGTATTGGCATCTAGCGGGGCTAGTTAGCGGTTCAGCCTCTTGCACCGTAGACAGCGCGAAGGCTATGGTTCGGGAAAGTCATATCGGACAAGTGTCCACTTGATTGGAGTGAGAGATGGCGTTGATCGCCGACGGCGTTAGTGCACTGTTCATCGACGGCAAGCCGTGCCCCGGCAGCGCGGGCACATTCCCGACGGTCAACCCGGCCACCGAGGAAGTGCTGGGTGTCGCCGCCGACGCCGACGCCGACGACATGAGCCGCGCGATCGACGCTGCGCGAAGGGCCTTCGATGAGACCGACTGGTCGCGCAACACCGAACTGCGGGTCCGGTGTGTTCGGCAGCTGCGCGAGGCGATGCAGCAACACGTCGAAGAACTGCGCGAGATCACCATCGCGGAAGTCGGCGCACCGCGCATGCTCACCGCCGCGGCCCAGCTGGAGGGTCCGGTCAACGACCTGGCGTTCTCGGCGGACACGGCCGAGTCCTACGTGTGGAACCAGGACCTCGGCGAGGCGTCACCGATGGGCATCCCCACCCGGCGCACGGTGGCGCGGGAGGCGATGGGCGTCGTCGGCGCGATCACGCCGTGGAACTTTCCGCATCAGATCAACCTGGCCAAGCTGGGGCCTGCGCTGGCGGCCGGCAACACCGTCGTGCTCAAGCCGGCGCCCGACACGCCGTGGGTGGCCGCCGTGCTCGGCGAGCTGATCGCCGAACACACCGACTTCCCCGCCGGCGTGGTGAACATCATCACCTCTAGCGATCATGCTGTCGGCGCGATGTTGGCCAAAGACCCTCGGGTGGACATGATTTCGTTCACCGGCTCGACCGCCACCGGTCGCGCCGTGATGGCCGACTCCGCCGCCACGATCAAGAAGGTTTTCCTGGAGCTGGGCGGCAAGTCGGCGTTCCTCGTGCTCGACGACGCCGACCTGGGTGGCGCCTGCTCAATGTCGGCATTCACCGTGGCAATGCACGCGGGGCAGGGCTGCGCGCTCACTACCCGGCTGGTCGTCCCGCGCGCCCGCTATGACGAGGCCGTCGCCATCGCCGCGGGCACGCTGGGGTCGATCAAGCCCGGCGATCCCAACAACCCTAAAACCGTATGCGGGCCGGTGATTTCGGCACGGCAGCGCGACCGGGTGCAGAGTTACCTCGACCTGGCGATCGCCGAGGGCGGCACCTTTGCCTGTGGCGGCGGCCGACCGGCCGACCAGGAGCGCGGTTTCTTCATCGAACCGACCGTGATCGCTGGCCTGACGCAACGACGCCCGGCCCGCCCGGGAGGAGATCTTCGGCCCGGTGCTGGTGGTGATTCCGCACGACGGCGACGACGACGCGGTGCGCATCGCCAATGACTCGCCATATGGATTGTCCGGCACAGTTTTTGGTGCCGACCCGGAACGAGCCGCCGGAGTCGCCGCACGCCTGCGGGTGGGCACGGTCAACGTCAACGGTGGCGTCTGGTACTCCGCCGATGCGCCGTTCGGCGGTTACAAGCAATCCGGCAATGGCCGGGAGATGGGGCTGCTCGGTTTCGAGGAGTACCTGGAAGCGAAGTTGATCGCGACGGCTGTCTAAAGCCGTTCCTATTACTTCACATTCGGCAGAGAGGTAAGCATGCGGTTCGAAAACAAAGTCGCCATTGTCACCGGAGCAGGTGGTGGCATCGGCCAGGCCTACGTCGAGGCGTTGGCGCGTGAGGGCGCGGCCGTCGTCGTCGCCGACATCAACCTGCAGGGCGCCGAGAAGGTGGCCGACGGGATCAAGGGAGAGGGCGGTGCCGCGCTGGCTCTGCCCGTCGACGTGTCGGATCCGGTGTCGGCCAAGGAGATGGCCGACCGCACGCTGGCCGAGTTCGGCGGCATCGACTACCTGGTGAACAACGCGGCGATATTCGGCGGCATGAAACTGGACTTCCTGGTCACCGTCGACCCCGAGTACTACAAGAAGTTCATGAGCGTGAACCTCGACGGCGCGCTGTGGTGCACGCGGGCGGTGTACAAGAAGATGGCCAAGCGGGGCGGTGGCGCTATCGTCAACCAGTCTTCCACCGCGGCATGGCTTTACGCGAACTTCTACGCGTTGGCCAAGGTCGGGATCAACGGTCTGACCCAGCAGTTGTCGCGTGAACTCGGCGGGCAGAACATCCGGATCAACGCCATAGCGCCGGGCCCCATCGACACCGAGGCCAACCGCACCACCACGCCGCAGGAGATGGTCGCCGACATCGTCAAGGGAATTCCGTTGTCGCGCATGGGACAGCCCGAAGACCTCGTCGGCATGTGCCTGTTTCTGCTGTCCGATGAGGCCCGGTGGATCACCGGGCAGATCTTCAATGTTGACGGCGGACAGATAATCCGGTCATGAGCCGCGCCGACGACAATGCAAAGCGAAGCGATGAGGAGGAGCGGCGCCGATGAGTGAAGACGTGAAACTCGGGTACATCGGACTCGGCAACCAGGGCGCGCCGATGGCCAAGCGCTATCTCGATTGGCCGGGCGGCCTGACGGTCTTCGACGTGCGGACCGACGCCATGACCCCCTTCGCCGAAGGCGGCGCCACCGCGGCGGCGAGCATCGCCGAAGTCGCCGACGCCGACCTCATCAGCATCACAGTGCTCGACGACGCCCAAGTGCGGGAGGTGATCAGCGGCGAGGGTGGACTGGCCGCGCATGCCAAGCCGGGCACCATCATTGCGATTCACTCCACGATCAGTCACACCACCGCGGTCGAGTTGGCGCAGGAGCTTAAGCCGCATGGCATCCACATTGCGGATGCGCCCGTCAGCGGAGGTGGCAAGGCGGCGCGACAAGGGTGAGCTCGCCGTCATGGTTGGCGCCGACGACGAGACGTTCGAGCGGATCAAAGAACCGTTTTCGCGGTGGGCGTCGGTGGTCATCCACGCCGGTGAGCCGGGCGACGGAACCAAGATGAAGCTGGCGCGCAACATGCTGACGTTCATCATCTACTCGGCTGTGGGTGAATCGCAGAAACTCGCTGACGAAGCCGGACTGAATCTCAACGATCTCGCCAAAGTGGTGCGGCACTCCGACGCCCTTACCGGGGGCGCAAGTTCGATCATGTACCGCAGCGATTCCAAGCCGCTGGCTCCGGATCACTTCCTCTACCAGCCCTTCCTGCACACCCGTGCGCTCGGTGAGAAGGACCTCAGCCTGGCGCTTGAGTTGGGGGAGTCGCTATCGGTTGATCTGCCGTTTGCCCGGCTGGCACTCGACAAGTTTGCGGCCAATCTTGGTGTGCCGCACACCGACACCGAAATACCGAAGGAGGCGTGATGGACGAACTGCGCCGCAAGGGCCTGGAAAAAATGAACGAGGTCTACGGCTGGGAGATGCCCAACATCGAGGGCGACGCGTTCTTCGACCTCACCGTCGATCACCTGTTCGGCGATATCTGGAACCGACCGGGGTTGTCGATGCGCGACAAACGGATCATGACGCTGACCGCGGTGACCGCGGTCGGAAGTCGCGACCTGGCCGAGATCCAGATCAACGCGGCACTACTCAACGGTGAGCTCACCGAGGATGAGCTGAAGGAGATGGCCGTCTTCCTCACCCACTACCTCGGCTTCCCGCTGGGTTCGGCGCTCAACGGAGCCGTCGGAGCCGTCGTGGCGAAGCGCAAGAAGGCCGCGGCCAAGGGCGCCGGGGAGGACAAGAGGGCCAATGTCGAGGCCGCGCTGAAGATGAACGCGGGAAACAAGACCGATTAGCTTCAGTACGGTCGGCTGCCCTCTGGCATCACATACTCCGAGGTCGCTGCCGAGACTCCGTTGATCGTTGTTCCGCCGTTGATCATGCTCGGGGCCATTTCCAGCATGTTGTGCGGAAACCCGAAAGTCGGTTTGGTGAGTGCGTCGAGCCGGGCGAGTTCGTCGGCGCTGAGGTGCACATCGACGGCGCGGAGGTTGTCGTCGAGCTGCGAGAGCCTGCGCGCCCCGATGATGATGGACGAGACGGCCGGCTGTGCGTGCACCCAGGCCAGCGCCACGCTGGCGACTGTCGTCTCGTGAGCTTTCGCGATGTCCTCGAGTTCGTCGATGACCGTGTAGGTCCGCTCGTTGAGGAAGCTGTCGACGAGCGCACCGCGATCCGCCTGGTGCTCCCCCTCATTCCGTCGCGTGTACTTGCCGCTGAGCACCCCACTTTTCAGCGGCGACCATGGTGTGATGCCGAGGCCGAATTCGCCGGCCATCGGAACCAGTTCTTGTTCGACGGTGCGTTCGAGCAGCGAGTACTCGATCTGCAGTCCGACGAATGCCGACCAGCCGCGGAACCGGGCGATGAGGTTTGCCTCCACGATCTTCCACGCCGGCGTATCCGAAACGCCGAGGTATCGCACCTTGCCCGCTTGAACGAGGTCGTCGAGCGCGGCCATCGTCTCGTCGATGGGGGTGTGCGTGTCCCACATGTGCAGCCAGTAGAGATCGATGTAGTCGGTCTGCAGTCGCCGCAGCGAGTTCTCGCAAGCGTTGATCAGTGACTTGCGGCCCGAGCCGCCGCCGTTGGGATCACCCGGATACAGGTTGCCGCTGAATTTGGTTGCGAGCACCAGACGGTCGCGCCGGGCCGGGTGGCAGCCGATGTGGTCGCCGATGATCTTCTCGGAGTGGCTACGGGTGTAGAAGTTGGCGGTGTCGATGAAGTTGCCGCCGAGTTCGAGGTATCGGTCGATGATCTGTTGGGACTCTTCGACACTGGTGCCCCAGCCGAGATCTTCGCCGAACGTCATTGCTCCCAGGCACAACGGGCTGACGCGCAAGCCGGAACGTCCGAGTGTCACGTATTGATCCAGGGGCATGGTGATCGCTTTCTGGTAAGTTGTTCGGTTATGCGGTTGTTCACTTATAAACTAGTTCATTTCTGAACGATCGGCAAGTCATGTCTGCGGTCGATGCGGGAAAGATCTGGTCGTTGAACTATCAGGTGCTCTTGTCGGTGATCTCTTGCGTCGAGGCCGACATCACCGCGCTGGGGCTCGACTCGAAGGAGTTGTTCCTGCTCGCCGAGGTCGACGATCATCCCTACCCCGCAGAACTCGCCACGACGCTGAGCATGCCCAAGGCGACAGTGACGTTGTACCTGAAACGCCTCGAGGCGGCCGGATTCGTTCGCCGCGAGATCGACCCCGCCGATCTGCGGCGTCATCGACTTCTGCTCACCCCGGCGGGGCGTCAAGTCGCCGCGGACGGTCTTGCCCTGCTGTCGGCCGAGTTCGACAAGCGCCTCGGGCGCCTCACGGTCGCGCAGCAGAAGGAGCTCAAAAGCCTGCTGGAACGAATTGTCTGAACGCCTCAGCTAGTCTGACGTGTCGTGCGCGTCCTGGTTATCGGCTCCGGTGCCCGTGAACATGCCCTGCTTCTCGCTCTTCGCAGAGACCCGCAGGTCACGGGGCTGATCATTGCTCCCGGTAATGCGGGTACCGCGCGGCTGGCTGAGCAGCACGATGTCGACATCACCTCTGGCGACGAGGTCGTCGCCCTGGCTCGTGATGTCGGCGCCGAGCTGGTGGTGATCGGTCCCGAGGTGCCGTTGGTGCTGGGTGTGGCGGACGCCGTACGCGCTGCCGGCATCGCCTGCTTCGGGCCCAGCAAGGACGCCGCCCGTATCGAGGGTTCCAAGGCTTTCGCCAAGGAGGTCATGGCGGCCGCCGGTGTGCGTACCGCCCAAAGCGAAATCGTCGACAATCCAGCGAATTTGGATGCTGCCCTGGATCGGTTCGGGCCCCCCGCGGGCGACCCGGCGTGGGTGGTGAAGGACGATCAGCTCGCCGCCGGCAAGGGCGTGGTGGTGACGTCGGATCGTGTCGTCGCGCGCGCCCACGCCGCCGGGCTGCTCGAATCCGGGCACCCGGTGCTGCTGGAATCGTTCCTGGACGGCCCGGAGGTGTCGCTGTTCTGCGTCGTCGACGGTGAGACCGTGGTGCCGTTGTTGCCGGCTCAGGACTTCAAGCGGGTCGGGGAGGGGGACACCGGACCCAACACCGGCGGCATGGGCGCGTATGCGCCGCTGCCGTGGCTTCCTGACGACGTCTGCACAGAGATGGTGACCCAGGTCGCCGAACCCGTTGCGGCCGAGATGGTTCGGCGTGGCAGCCCGTTCAGCGGATTGCTCTACGTGGGCCTGGCCATCACCTCGAACGGGCCAGCGGTTGTCGAATTCAACTGCCGCTTCGGCGATCCGGAGACCCAGGCCGTACTGGCCCTGCTGGAGTCACCGCTGGGACAGTTGCTGCACGCTGCGGCCACCGGCACGCTGGCCGACTTCGGCGAGTTGCGCTGGCGCGACGGCGCCGCGGTGACGGTGGTGCTGGCCGCCGAGAACTACCCGGGGCGCCCGCGCGTCGGGGACGTTGTCGTCGGCTCCGAAGCCGAGGGGGTCCTGCACGCGGGGACGGCCCGCCGCGACGACGGCTCGGTGGTCTCGTCGGGCGGCCGCGTGTTGTCGGTGGTCGGAACGGGCGCCGATCTGCCCGCGGCGCGGACGCAAGTTTATGACATTCTGAGTTCAATTCGATTGCCTGGCAGCCATTTCCGCAGCGACATCGGGCTTAAGGCGGCCGAGGGCGAGATCGGCGTGTAGAACGCCTCAGAAACCTGCCGCCTGGCCGTCGCGGCGGGGATCGCTCGCCGCGAAATATCCGCCGTCCAGCCGCCAGATCGCCTGGCAGCTACCGAACTGGTTGTAGTCGTCCACGGTGACCAGGTCGTGCCCGCGCTGCCCGAGCTCGTCGAGTGTTGCCGCTGGAAAACCCTTTTCGCAGCTGACCGCGACGCCGTCCACCCAGCGGAAGCGCGGTCCGTCACATGCCGTCTGCGGATTCTGGCCGTGGTCGGCGATGCGCACCAACACCTGGACATGCCCCTGTGGTTGCATGGTGCCGCCCATCACCCCGAAGCTCATCACCGGCGCGCCGTCCTTGGTGACGAAGCCGGGAATGATCGTGTGGTAGGGGCGCTTGTTTGGCCCGACCTGATTCGGATGTCCTTGAGTCACAGTGAAATCCGCGCCGCGATTCTGCAGCGAAATGCCGGTGCCGCCTACCACCACGCCGGACCCGAACCCCATGTAGTTCGACTGGATCATCGACACCATCATTCCCGACGCGTCGGCGGCCGTGAGATAAACGGTGCCCCCTTTCGGGGTTCCGGCGTCCGCCGGCTTGGCCCGCTTCGGGTCGATCAATTGTGCGCGCTGCTTCAGGTATTCGTTGTCCAGCAGGTGTTCCGGGCGCAGCGGCATGTGGCCGATGTCGGCCACATAGGCTTGCGCGTCGGCGAAAGCCAGCTTCAGGGCTTCGATCTGCAGATGCACACTGTCGGCGGAATCGGCCGAGAGCGCGGACATATCGAAGTGCTCCAGGATCCCCAAGGCGATCAGCGCCACGATCCCCTGACCGTTGGGCGGTATCTCGTGCAGCGTGTAGCCGCGGTAGGTTCGGCTGATCGTGCCGACCCAGTCGGCGCTATGAGCGGCCAGGTCGTCGGTTCGCATTACACCGCCGTGGGCCGTTGCGTGCGCTTCGAGCTTGGCCGCCAGTTCCCCTCGGTAAAAAGCTTCGCCGTTGGTTGCGGCGATCTGCTCGAGGGTGGCCGCATGATCGGGAAAGGCGAACCGTTCTCCGGGTTTCGGTGCCCGCCCGCCGGGCATGAACGCTTCGGCGAACCCGGGCTGCGACTTGAACAGCGGCGCCTGCATAGCCCACTGCTCGGCCACGGTGGGTGACACCAGAAACCCGTTGCGGCCGTAGGAAATTGCGGCCTCAAAGAGCTTCTCGAACGGTAGCTTGCCGAACTTGGCGTGCAGTTCGACCCACGCCGAGACGGCCCCGGGCACCGTCACCGAATTCCAGCCGAGCGCGGGAACTCCCTTGTCGCCGAAGTACTCCGGTGTCCACGCCGCGGGCGAGCGGCCCGATGCGTTCAGTCCGTGCAATTGCCGGCCGTCCCAGACGATGGCGAAGGCATCAGAGCCGATGCCGTTGGACACCGGTTCCACCAAGGTGAGGGTGATGGCGGTCGCGATCGCCGCGTCGGCGGCGGTGCCGCCCTCGGCGAGCATCCGAAGCCCGGCTTGCGCGGCGAGCGGTTGTGACGTGCACACCACGTTCGACGCCAAAATGGGCTTGCGCGGCCAGGCGTACGGGAAGTCCCAACCGAAAGGCTCGCCGCTCAGCATCATGCCGTCAGCAACGGAGCCATCCAGGTCAACTCGGCTGGCAGCTGTGAGCTCCAGAATCCCGGGTTGTGCCCGCCGGGTGAGAAACCGCCCGCGGGCGGAGTGGGCAGTTGAGCGATGAATTGCTTTGTTGCGTCGTAGAACGGATCGCTGTCGCCGCAGTCCACCCGGATCGGGATGGACGCCAGCGCCGGCATGCCGAACACCGAGTTGGCCGCGAAGTCGTCGGGCCCGTCAAAAGCACCTGGTGCCGCCGCGCCGGAAGACATCCACAGCGCCGGGCTCACCGCGCAGATCGCCGCGGTGCGCGCCGGCCCTAACCGGCCGCCGAGCAGCAGTGCGCCGTAGCCGCCCATCGACCAGCCCAAAAACGCGATCCGTGAGGTGTCGAGACTTTGCTTGTCCAGCATCGGGATCAGCTCGCCCAGCACCATGGCACCGGCGTCCTCGCCGGAAGCCCTCTTGTGCCAGTAGCCGCCGCCACCGTCGACGGCGACCACCGCGAAGGGCGGCAGGCCGGCATTGACGGCCTGCGCCAGACCCTGCTCGACGCCGCCGGCCATCACGGTGGCCGCGTCACTGCCCTTTCCGTGTAGCGCGATCACTGGTCGCAGCGGCTTGGTTTGGCCCGGCGGGCGCGCGATCGCCCAGTTGGTCGAGATGCCACCGCGCGCCGCCGACACGAAAGAACCCGTCGTCATGGTCGGCGCCGGGCCCGCCGGTTCGAGCGGCGGGGGCGGTGCCACCGGGCCCTGAGGTGCGGGTGCCACTGGCGGTACAGCCTGCGACGGTCGGGGCTGAATCAGCATGTCGAGCGCATATCCGCCGGCTGCACCGCCGGCCACGCCGGCGCCCAGACGGAGCATCGCGCGACGGCTAAAGTCGGGCATCGCGCAATCATGCCATGGCGGTTTGGCCAAAATGGCATCGCAGTACCACTTTGACTGGCAGCATGAGCAACCGTGACTGCAGCAGTTACTCCCAAGGGAGAACGTCGACGGTATGCGTTGGTGAGCGCTGCCGCCGAGCTGCTCGGCGAGGGCGGATTCGAAGCGGTGCGTCACCGGGCGGTCGCCCGGCGCGCCGGCCTGCCATTGGCGTCAACCACGTACTACTTCTCATCGCTCGACGATTTGATCGCCCGGGCGGTCGAGCACATCGGGATGATCGAGATCGCCCAGCTACGCGCGCGGGTCACCGCGCTGTCTCGGCGGCGAAGGGGCCCCGAGACCACCGCGGAAATGCTGGTCGACTTGCTGGTGGGGGATGTGTCGGGTCCAGGACTCGCCGAGCAGCTGATATCGAGGTACGAGCGCCACATCGCCTGTACCCGCATTCCCGCGTTGCGCGAAACAATGCGGCGCAGCCTGCGGCAACGCGCCGAGGCCGTGGCCGAAGCGATCGAGAAATCGGGCCGATCCGTACACATCGAGCTGGTGTGCACGCTGATCTGCGCGGTCGACGGTTCGGTGGTCTCTGCGCTGGTCGAAGGGCGAGATCCGCTTACGGCTGCGTTGGCGACGGTCGTCGATCTAATCGACGTGCTCGCACCGATCGACCAGCGTCCGGTGCGGATCTGATCGCCGGAATGAGGTCCGCGGGCAGCGTCGGCGTCACGATGCACCCGGTGGCTACGTCTCCGTAGATCGTCACGCCGTCCGGGCACCGCACGGCATACAGCGCCACATAGGCGCAGACGACGGCGTCGATCGGATCCTCGGCCCGGCGCAGGTCGCTCTTGCGCTGTGCGCTCAGGACCTGCCGGCGCAGCCCGACCCAACCGGGACTGGCAACCTGCAGCGGCACCGGGGCGTGCGCGAGTCCTTCCACGCCGTCCATCAGCAGCAGCAGCTCGGATTTGAGCTGGTCGAGGCCGCGGCCGGGCTTGGCCTTGTACTTCAGCGTGCGGGGCAGCCGGAACAGCACCACCGTCGCCGAATGGGGATAGACCTCGATGGCGCGCCGCGCCGCGGGCGACCGCGGATCCATGTCGAGTCCGAGCGTTTTGGCCAATCGCGCCGCGCGAGAACCGCTGGCGAACTCAGGTCTTCCCATGTTGACCGGGTGCGCGCCGGCTTCGAACCTGCGGAAGTCGCGGTTGAACGCCGTCTCGGCGGGACGCTGGCCGGTGGGGTTGGTCACCACCAACGGCGCGTCGAAGGCAACCAGGCAGTCCTCCTGCACGTAGGGCTTTACGGCGGCCAGCACGTCGGCGTCGTCGCGGACAGCGCCGACGTGCACCAGACGGCCGTGTGGGTCGATCGCCGCGACGCCGGTGGGATTGCGTTCGCCCCAGGCAAGGTCGACGCCGACGAAGTGCACTGACTCAGGTTATGGCGCTCCCGGCGCGAAGTGCGACGTCCAGCCGTGCTCATATCCGTAAGCTGTGTGTCTGTGAGCATCCCGAACGTGTTGGCCAACCGCTACGCCAGCCCGGACATGGTCGGGATCTGGGCGCCGGAGGCCAAGATCATCGCGGAGCGGCGGCTGTGGCTGGCCGTGCTACGGGCACAGGCGGAATTGGGCGTGCCCGTTCCGGAAGAAGTGGTCGCCGACTACGAGCGGGTGCTCGGCGACGTCGACCTGGCCTCCATCGCGGCCCGCGAACGGACGCTGCGCCACGACGTCAAGGCCCGCATCGAGGAGTTCAACGCGCTGGCCGGTCATCAGCACGTGCACAAGGGGATGACAAGCCGCGACCTGACCGAGAACGTAGAGCAGTTGCAGATCCGGCGATCGCTGGAATTGGTGTTCCTGCACGGGGTTGCGGTAGTGGCGCGCCTCGCCGAGCGCGCGGTCGGCTACCGCGACCTGGTGATGGCCGGACGCAGCCACAACGTCGCGGCGCAGGCGACCACGTTGGGCAAGCGGTTCGCGTCAGCGGCACAGGAGACCCTGATCGCGCTGACCCGGTTGCGGGAGTTGATCGATCGCTACCCTCTGCGCGGCATCAAGGGACCGATGGGCACCGCGCAGGACATGCTCGACCTGCTCGGCGGTGACGCGGCCATGCTGGCCGAACTCGAGCGCCGAATCGCCGAATTCCTGGGCTTTGCAACGGTTTTCACCAGCGTCGGGCAGGTGTATCCCCGTTCGCTGGATCACGACGTCACCTCCGCGCTGGTGCAGCTCGGCGCTGGGCCTTCCTCGATGGCGCACACGATCCGGTTGATGGCCGGACACGAGCTCGTCACCGAGGGCTTCGCGCCGGGACAGGTCGGGTCGTCGGCGATGCCGCACAAGATGAACACCCGCAGCTGTGAACGGGTCAACGGGCTGCAGGTGGTGCTGCGCGGCTACGCGTCGATGGCGGCCGAACTGGCTGGTGCACAGTGGAACGAGGGCGACGTCTTCTGCTCAGTGGTACGCCGAGTTGCGTTGCCGGACAGCTTCTTTGCCATTGACGGACTGATCGAGACATTCCTGACGGTGCTCGAGGAGTTTGGCGCCTACCCGGCGGTGATCGGCCGCGAGCTGGACCGCTACCTGCCGTTCCTGGCCACCACGAAGGTGCTGATGGCCGCGGTGCGCGCGGGCATGGGCCGGGAGGCCGCGCACCACGTGATTTCCGAACACGCGGTGGCGACGGCGCTGGACATGCGGGAACGCGGCGCCGAGCCCGACCTGATGCGGCGGCTGGCCGACGACCCGCGCCTGCCCCTGGACCGCGCGGCGCTGGACGCCGCGCTGGCCGACAAGACGTCGTTCACCGGTGCCGCCGGCGACCAGGTCGACGAGGTGGTTGGGCAGGTGGACGAATTGGTGGGCCGCTATCCGGACGCGGCCAAATACACCCCGGGCGCGATCTTGTGACCATCGCCGGCGCGCTGGCGGGCGTCGACTTCACCGATCTGGACAACTTCGCCAACGGATTCCCGCACGAGTTGTTCGCGGTGCATCGGCGCGAGGCGCCGGTGTACTGGCACGAACCGACCGACAACACTCCCGATGGCGAAGGCTTCTGGTCGGTCGCCACGCACGCGGAAACACTTGAGGTGCTGCGTGATCCGCAGACCTACTCCTCGGTGACCGGTGGCTCGCGGGCGTACGGCGGCACCCTGTTGCAGGACCTGGCGATCGCGGGCCAGGTGCTCAACATGATGGACGACCCGCGGCATTCGCAGATTCGCCGGCTCGTCAGTTCCGGGCTGACGCCGCGGATGATCCGTCGCGTCGAGGACGACCTGCGGGCCCGGGCGCGCCGACTGCTGGATGCGGTGGTGCCCGGTGCACCGTTCGACTTCGTGGTCGACGTCGCGGCCGAACTGCCGATGCAAATGATCTGCATCCTGCTGGGAGTGCCGGAGGCCGAACGACATTGGCTCTTCGAGGCCATCGAACCGCAGTTCGACTTCGGTGCCGCGCGCAAGGCATCACTTTCGCAGATTTCGGTGGAAGAGGCCGGGTCGCGGATGTACGACTACGGCCAGCAACTCATTGCGTCGAAGCGTGCGCAGCCGACCGACGACATGTTGTCCGTGGTCACCAACGCCTTGCTGGACGATACCGAGGCGGTGGCCATGTCGGATGTCGAGCTTTACCTGTTCTTCAGCCTGCTCTTCAGCGCCGGCGCCGAGACAACGCGCAATGCGGTCGCCGGCGGGCTGCTGGTGTTGGCCGAGCACCCTGACCAATTGCGGGCGCTGCGTAACGATCTCGAGTCGCTGCCGACGGCGGTCGAGGAGATGATCCGCTGGACGTCGCCGTCGCCGTCCAAGCGACGCACCGCCACCCGCGACGTCATGCTCGGCGGACACTGTGTCGAGGCGGGCCAGAAGGTCCAGGTCTGGGAGGGCTCGGCCAACCGCGACGCAGACGTGTTCGACCGCGCCGACGAATTCGACATCACACGTAAGCCCAACCCGCACTTGGGCTTCGGCCAAGGTGTGCATTACTGCGTGGGCGCCAACCTGGCCCGGCTGGAATTGCGGGTGCTCTACGAGGAACTGCTGTCGCGGTTCGACGAGGTACGTGTCGTGAGCCCCGTCGAATGGACCCGCAGCAACCGGCACACCGGCATCCGGCACTTGGTCGTCGAACTCGGCTGATCACAGCCGACACATAGCTTGTCGGCCTACCGTGGCGGATGTGACCGATCGTCAAGAGCGCGCCATGTCCTTCGGCTCAATCGCCGAAAACTACGACGAACTGCGCCCGCGGCCCCCGCAGGAGGCGGTGGACTGGCTGGTACCGCCGGGTTGCGATGTGGCCGTCGACGTCGGTGCGGGCACCGGCCTATTCACGCGCACGCTGGTGGGCCGGACGGGACAGGTCATCGCTGTCGAACCCGATGAACGCATGCGCACGGTGCTGGCGGCACGAACCCAGGGCGTGCGTGTCCTCGAGGGCCGTGGCGAGTCGATTCCGCTTCCAGACGCTTCCGCGGACGCGGTGTTCGTCTCCTCGGCGTGGCACTGGATGGATCCCGAACGCGCCGTTCCGGAGATCGGTCGGGTGCTGCGCGACGGCGGCCGGTTCGGCCTGCTGTGGACGAGCCGCGACCGCGAGGTGGACTGGGTACGCAACCTCGACCGGCTGCCCGGTGGGGACAGGGTCGACGCGCAAATGGCCGACAGGTTTCGGCAGCGCCTGCACTTCGAACTCCCCGAACCGCAGATCTTCGACAACGTCGAGCGCGAGGTGTTCCGCTTCGCGCGGACCATGACGGTCGGGGACGCCGTCGCGATGCTCGGCACCTACAGCAGGGCCATCGTCGCGTCTCCCGACGACCGCAGACAGGCGCTCGCCGACGCACGCACCGCCTTGGAGGAGCGTTTCCCCGGGGCTGACACAATCGACATTCCGATGCGGTCGTGGTGCTGGCGCGCCGATCGAATCCCCCGCTAGCGGGCGGGAACCGCGATCCCGGCCGCCCGCAGTTCGAGGGCGGCCAGCGCTCGAATGGTGACGGGATCTTCACGGCGCCAGCCGCCCACCGGGTCGGCACTGACGGCCGCCAGTTTGCCCGGCGGCCGGTTCGTCAACGCCCGCAACGCCAGCAGCTGTTCACCGGCCGGGGTGGCGGCCAGCGCTGTCACCACCCATTTGCGCCTGAAGAACCGGAGCCGCAGAAACAGCCACGGCCCGACCGCCATGAGGATCGGCGGCGCGACCACCGCCATCGCCAGCAGCACCGCAAGCCAGCTCGCGGTGGTGTCCAGGTCATGACCGGCGCCCGCGATGTCCAGAGCGGCCGCACTGGCCGCGGTCAGGGGCTTGCTGAACGCATCGCCCAGCAATGGAATGTGCTGTGCGCCATTGCCTGCCGACGCCAGGTTGTCGGCAACCCCTTTCGAACCGCTTTCCACTTGCCGGCCGGCGTCGGCGATCGTCGAGATGGCGCTGTGGACGGCAAGACCGACGAACAACCAGATCATCGTCCACACCGCGACGGTGACATCGCTCATCAATTGGGCGAACAGTCGCAGCGGTTTGGTGGAGTACGGCATGAACCTCATAGCAGTGATACCAGCACACTTTGCGATTCGCTTGCCGGATAGGCTGACCCGATGCGCCCCGCATTGTCCGACTACCAGCATCTGGCCAGCGGAAAGGTCCGCGAGATTTACCGCGTCGACGACGAGCACCTGCTGCTGGTGGCGTCCGACCGGATCTCGGCGTACGACTACGTCCTGGACAGCACCATCCCGGACAAGGGCCGCATCCTGACTGCGATGAGCGTCTTCTTCTTCGGCCTCGTCGAGGCCCCTAACCACCTGGCCGGACCGCCCGACGACCCGCGGATTCCCGACGAGATCCTGGGCCGTGCGCTCGTGGTTCGGCGGCTGGAGATGTTCCCGGTCGAGTGTGTGGCCCGTGGTTATCTGACCGGCTCAGGGCTGCTGGACTACCAGGCCACCGGAAAAGTCTGCGGCATCCCCTTGCCCCCGGAACTAGTCGAGGCCAGCAAGTTCACCACACCGTTGTTCACGCCGGCGACCAAAGCCGCACTGGGAGACCACGACGAGAACATATCGTTCGCGCGGACGATCGAACTGGTGGGCGCGGTGCACGCCAACCAGCTGCGCGACCGCACGCTGCAGATTTACCTGCAGGCCGCCGACCACGCGCTACGGAAGGGAATCATCATCGCCGACACCAAGTTCGAATTCGGCGTCGACCACGACGGCAACGTGCTGCTGGCCGACGAAATCTTCACCCCGGATTCGTCGCGCTACTGGCCGGCCGATGAATACCGGCCCGGCGTGGTGCAGAACAGCTTTGACAAGCAATTCGTTCGCAACTGGCTCACCAGTGCGGCCTCCGGCTGGGACCGCGGCGGCACCGCCCCGCCGCCACCACTCCCGGACGACATCATCGACGCTACCCGCGGCCGTTATATCGAAGCCTACGAACGGATTTCCGGCCTGAGTTTCAACGACTGGATCGGTCCGAGCGCATGACCGCACAGCCGCCGGTCGCCAAACGCATCGACACCCAACGTGAGCACCACGGTGACGTGTTCGTCGACCCGTACGAATGGCTGCGCGACAAGGAGGACCCCGAAGTCATCGCGTACCTCGAGGCCGAGAACGAGTACGCCGACCAGACGACCGCGCACCTCGAACCGTTGCGGCAGAGCATCTTCGACGAGATCAAGGCCCGTACCAAGGAGACCGACCTATCGGTTCCGGTTCGCCAAGGCGACTGGTGGTACTACGGCCGCACCTTCGAAGGCAAGCAGTACCGCGTCCAATGCCGTTGCCCAGTAGTTGATCCCAGCGACTGGAGCCCACCGGTCCTCGACGAGGACACCGAAATACCCGGCGAACAGATCCTGCTCGACTCGAACGTCGAGGCCGAAGGCCATGACTTCTTCGCATTAGGCGCCTGCCTGGTCAGCCTGGACGGACACCTGCTGGCCTACTCCGTCGACCTTCTCGGCGATGAGCGATACACGATGCGGTTCAAAGACTTACGCACCGGCGAACTGTTCCCTGACGAGATCACCCCGGTCGCCGCGGGAGTCACCTGGGCCGCCGACAACCGCACCGTCTACTACACCACCCTGGACGAGGCCCGGCGTCCGGACAAGGTGTGGCGCTACCGGCTCGGCTCTGGCGAGACGTCCGAGCAGGTCTACCACGAGGCCGACGAACGCTACTGGCTCGGAGTTGGGCTCACCCGCAGCGAGGCCTACGTCGTCATTGCCGCGGGGTCGGCCATCACCTCCGAGCTGCGCTATGCCGACTCGGCCGACCCCGCAGCGCAATTCACCGTCGTGCTGCCGCGGCGCGAGGGCGTCGAGTACTCGTTGGAGCACGCGGTCGTCGGGGGCGAAGACCGGTTCTTGATCCTGCACAACGACGGCGCGGTGAACTTCACGCTGGTCGAGGCGCCGGTGAGTGATCCAACGCGGCAACACACGCTGATCGCACACCGCGACGACGTGCGCCTAGACTACGTGGACGCCTTCGCCCGTCATCTTGTGGTCAGCTACCGGCGTGAGGCGCTGCCCCGGATCCAATTGTGGCCGATCGACGCTGACGGCAACTACGGTGAACCCGAAGAGATTTCGTTCGACTCCGAACTGATGTCGTCGGGACTGAGCGCCAACCCGAATTGGGACTCGCCCAAACTGCGGATCAGGACCGGATCCTTCATCGTCCCGGCGCGCGTCTACGACCTCGATCTCGCCACCGGCGAGCGGGCGCTGCTGCGCGAGCAACCTGTACTCGGCGACTACCGGCCCGAAGACTACGTCGAGCGGCGCGACTGGGCGCGCGCGGAGGACGGCACCCTCGTCCCACTGTCCTACGTGCACCGCGCAGGTCTCGAATTTCCGGCTCCGGCATTGCTGTACGGCTACGGCGCTTATGAAATCTGCACTGACCCAGGCTTTTCCATCGCGCGCTTGTCGCTGCTGGACCGCGGCATGGTGTTCGTCATCGCCCATGTCCGCGGTGGCGGCGAGATGGGCCGGTTATGGTACGAGCACGGCAAGCTGCTGGAGAAGAGGAACACCTTCACCGACTTTGTTGCGGTGGCAAGGCATCTGGTGGACGCGGGGCTGACGCGAGCGCGGGAACTGGTCGCTTACGGCGGCAGCGCCGGCGGTCTGTTGGTGGGCGCGGTGGCCAACATCGCGCCCGACCTTTTCGCCGGGGTCCTGGCGCAGGTACCCTTCGTCGACCCGTTGACCACCATCCTGGACCCGTCGTTGCCGCTGACCGTCACCGAGTGGGACGAATGGGGAAACCCGTTGAGCGACAGCGATGTCTACTCCTACATGAAGTCGTATTCGCCTTACGAGAACGTCGAGGCCAAGCACTATCCCGCGATCCTGGCCATGACGTCGCTGAACGACACCAGGGTCTACTATGTGGAGCCGGCGAAATGGGTTGCGGCGCTGCGACACACCAAGACTGACGCGAATCCGGTGCTGCTCAAGACGCAGATGGCGGCGGGCCATGGCGGCGTCAGCGGTCGCTACAAAGCCTGGAAGGAAACCGCATACCAGTACGCCTGGCTGCTAGCGGCGGCCGATGGCGACCGCTACGGCGCCGGTGCGGACTGAGCGCGTTATTCGCCGACTGTTTGGCTGGCCGGCTTCTTCGGCAGAAACGCACGCCGGGACGACGGTGGACACCACCAGCACGACGGCTAACGCGAACACCGCGGTGTAGGCGCGCGAAAGATCATGCACCAGATGGGCGGCGAAGTCTGGGGCCAGGGTCTGCCGCGGTATCGCCGCGGGGTTAACCGGCACGCCCCTGCTGGCGGCGTTCTGTTGCAGGGTGGCCAGTGTCTTTGCCGCGGCGATGTTCTCACTTCGGTTGAACTGGTTGGTCAGGATCATCGACATCACCGCGGTCCCCATAGAGCCGCCTACCTGATGGCTGACGCTCATCAGCGTCGTGCCCCTGGCGATCTGGTGCGGTGCCAGCGCCTGCACCGAGGCGACTGACAGCGGCATCATGGTGCAGCCCATGCCCAGGCCCATGATCGACAGCGCGATCAACAGCGTGGGCCAGTAGTGTGCCTGCCTGGCGACCCCCAAGGCGAAGGTGCCCAGGCCCGCGGTCATCAGCGCGATGCCGACAAGCACGATCTTGCCCGGGCCTTGCCTGTCCACGAGTGGTCCGGTCAGCCGCATGGTCAACATCGCCCCGAGCCCTTGGGGAATCATGTGCACCCCGGCCTGCATCGGCGTGTGGTGAAGTACCTGCTGGAAGTAGCTCGGCAGCAGCAGTCCGGCGCCGAAAAAGGCGGTGGCGAACATCAGCATCGTCACGTTGGCCTGAGTGACCACCTTGTTCTGGAATAGCCGCAGATCGATGAGTGGGTGATCGCGGTGCCACGCGTGCGCGACGAACGCAGCGATCAGCGTCAGTCCGATGGCCGCCGGTATCAACACACGACGGTCGGCCACGGTACCGAAGCGCGGAATGGACGACACCGCGAACAGAAACGTGGCGAGGCCCGGGGAGAGCAGCAGCCCGCCGATCACGTCAAAGGTCTCCGACCGGGCCGGGTGGTCCCGCGGGAACACGACCGCCGCGAGGATCGCGGTGACGATCCCGATCGGCAGATTGATCAGGAATATCCACCGCCAGCTGGAGGTGGCGATCAGCCAGCCGCCCAGGATCGGTCCGGCGATCGGGGCGAGCAGCATGGGGATGCTCATGATCGACATTAGGCGACCGAGCCGCCCGGGGCCGGCTTCGCGGGTCATGATCATGAATCCCAGGGGCAGCAGCATTCCGCCGCCGATGCCCTGGATGACTCGAAACACGATGAGCTGCAGAATGGTTGACGCCACAGCGCACAACACCGAGCTCAGCGCGAACGCCATGACCGTCACCATGAACAGCCGTTTAGTGCCGAAGCGGTCGGCCGCCCAGCCGGTCAACGGGATCACGGTGGCCAGGGAGAGTGTGTAGCCGGTCATCGTCCAGGCGACGACGGCCTGGCTGGACCCGAAATCGGCGATGAAGGTGCGCTGCGCGACGCTGACGACGGTGACGTCGATGATCAGCATCACGGTAGCCAGGATGCAAACGCCGGAAATGCGTAAGAGGTGGGCGTCGAGTTTGTCGGGATAAACCCGCTCAGGGGCGTCGACCTGCCCCGTAGGGGCGGTGGGCAGCGGGGTGTCGGCCGCTGCTGCGCGGGCCTTCTCCATAGTGGAGCTAAGCATATCGAACCGGTTACCGCAGCGACGACGGTATGTGCGTGCTTCCCGACGCGCGGCTAACGGGCCGCCGGCTTCTTCGGCAGAAACGCTGTCGGGAGAGCGTCGAGGCCACCAACGCGACTGCGAGCGCGAACACCGACGTATAGGCATGCGAGAGGTCACGCAATACGGTGGCCGGAAAATCCGGCATCGGTGGCCACGTGGCGTACGCCTCTTCCATAACGTTACCGAGCGTAACTAACTTCGGCCCCAGCTAACGAGCCCGCAGCTGCGGTGGCGCGGTGGTTCGGCGTGCCGCGGCGGCGCCAAACTCTCCTGACCGGGGCGGATATACGCCTGGCGTCTGCGTGTCCTTCACCATCCGGAAACCTGAGATCGGCAAACTGCGGGTGTGTCTGGAAAACTGATCGTCTCGGTCTCGGGGATCGGGGAGTGGACCCTAGCCGACGTCGATGCGTTCTGCGCGCAGATGGACGCCCGTTCGGTACCGGTTTCGTTGCTGGTGGCGCCTCGGCTCAGTAGCGACTACCGGCTCGACCGCGACCCCCGCACGGTCGAGTGGCTGACTAATCGGCGGGCCGGCGGAGACGCCATCGTCCTGCACGGCTACGACGACGCGGCTACCAAGAAGCGGCGCGGCGAATTCGCCATGCTGCGTGCCCACGAAGCCAACCTGCGACTGACGGCCGCGGACCGGGTGCTCGAGCACCTCGGGCTACGCACCCGGCTGTTCGCTGCGCCGGGCTGGGTAGTGTCGCCCGGTGTCGTCAAGGCGTTGCCGCGCAACGGTTTCCGATTGCTGGCCGACCTGCACGGCGTGACCGACCTGGTCCGGCACAGCACCGAGCGCGCCCGCGTGCTGGGTATCGGCGAAGGCTTCCTGACCGAGCCGTGGTGGTGCCGGATGGTGGTGCTGTCCGCCGAGCGGATCGCCCGTCGCGAAGGGGTAGTGCGAGTCGCCGTCGCCGCGCGCCAGCTGCGCAAGCCCGGACCGCTGCAGGCGATGCTCGATGCCGTCGACCTGGCGACGCTGCACGGTTGCACGCCAACGGTGTACAAGTGGCGGTCCGACAAGGCCGTTCTCGACGCCGCCTGATAGGGCGAGCAGACGCGAAAGCACCCGACACGCCGAGCGTGCGGGTGCTTTCGCGTCTGCTCGCGCAACGTCAGAAGGTGACCGCGCTCTCCTCGGGGAGCACCTGAAAGTCGGTATCGGTCATCTCGGTGAGCCGGCCGTAGTAAATGCCTCGCGCGTCAGGCGCGATGATGCCCTGATGGATGGGGACCGCGCGTACCGGCGCCACTGCCCGCAGGTAGTCCACGGCCTCCGAGATTCGCATCCACGGCGCCGACGCCGGAGTGGCCAAGACATCCACCGGCTCGTCGGGCACGAACAGCGCGTCGCCGGGGTGCATCAGCCTGGCCCGGTGAGTGCCGTCGTCCACCAGATACGAAAGGTTCTCGATCACAGGGATTTCCGGGTGTATCACCGCGTGGCGGCCGCCAAGAGCCCGGATCGTCAGCTCGCCGACTGACAGCTCGTCGCCGACGTGGACCACCTGGAAGGGCGCGTCGAGCTGCGCCGCGGTCTGCGAGTCGGTGTACAGCGCAGCGTCCGGATTGGCCTCGATGAGTGCCGGCAGGCGCGCGGGATCGACGTGATCGGGGTGCTGGTGGGTGACCAGGATGGCGGACAACCCGGTGATGCCCTCGAAGCCGTGCGCGAAGGTACCGGGGTCAAAGAGCACGCGGGTGTGATCGAACTCGGCAAGTAGGCAGGAATGGCCGAAATGCGTCAGTTGCATGTCTACGATTGTGCCCCGACCGGGGCGGTTGCACCCTGTCGCCGGTAGAGTTGGCGCGGATAGCTCAGAGCCAGGAGGAACGCCGGTGCCCCGGGTGGTCGTGCACGTGATGCCCAAAGCGGAGATTCTCGACCCGCAGGGTCAGGCGATTGTCGGTGCGCTGGGGCGGCTGGGGCATCCCGGCATCTCAGATGTCCGTCAGGGCAAGCGGTTTGAACTGGAAATCGATGACACCGTCGACGACGACGCGCTCGCCGAGATCGCTGAGTCGCTGTTGGCGAATACCGTGATCGAGGATTGGACGATAAGCCGGGAGCCGCAGTGACCACGCGGATCGGCGTCATCACCTTTCCGGGGACGCTCGATGACGTGGACGCCGCGCGTGCGGCGCGCCGGGTTGGTGCCGAGGCCGTCAACTTGTGGCACGCCGACGCCGACCTCAAGGGGGTCGACGCCGTGATAGTGCCCGGCGGGTTTTCCTACGGCGATTACCTGCGGGCCGGTGCGATCGCCAGGTTCGCTCCGGTGATGTCCGAAGTGGTCGCCGCAGCGGGCAGAGGCATGCCGGTATTGGGCATTTGCAACGGGTTTCAGGTGTTGTGCGAGACCAGGCTGCTGCCCGGCGCGCTCACCCGCAACGTGGGTTTACACTTCGTCTGCCGCGACGTGTGGCTGCGGGTGGCGTCCAATTCGACGGCGTGGACGTCACGATTCGAGCGTGACGCCGACGTGCTGGTGCCGCTGAAATCCGGCGAGGGCCGCTACGTGGCCGCTCAGAATGTGCTCGACGAACTCGAGGGCGAGGGCCGGGTGGTGTTCCGCTACCACGACAACCCCAACGGCTCGCTGCGGAACATCGCCGGGGTCAGCTCCGCCAACGGCCGCGTCGTCGGGCTGATGCCGCACCCCGAGCATGCCACCGAAGCGCTGACCGGCCCCTCCGATGACGGACTAGGCCTGTTTTACTCCGCGCTCGACGCCGTTTTGGCTGCCTGATACCTCGGGAGCCCGTGCGACACAGCGTAATTCGCTGAACGCACAAGTGAGTGCGTCGGTGGCTTCGTGCGGGTCGTCAAACGTCTGATCGTCGGTCAGCACCGCAATGCAGAGTTGGTCGACATAGCTCCACACGGTGATGTTGACCGGGGCACCCGGCGAGAGCACCCCGGTCGAGTAGATCTCGCTGACCGCCGCGCCTCCCAACCGGCCACGCTCACGCGGCCCGGCGACACTGGACACCGCGACGTTCATCATCTTGTTCGGCGCCTCACGCCGACCCAGCCAGCGAAACGCGGCCGGGGCGATCGCAGTCGGCAGGTAGGTCATCAACCGCCCATACAGCCGCGGGCCCAGGATTTCGTGGTCCTCTTTGGCGATCCGGGTCGCCATCGCGACCAGCCGCGCCCGCTCGGCCGGGTCGGCAATGTGAACCGGCAACGACACTGATAGACCGCTGATCTCGTTTCCGGTGACTCGGTCCGACTTGTCGGTGGCCGTCGGAACAGAGGCAATAATCGGTCGGTCGGCGTTGCCGTCGTAGTCCAACAACAGCTTCCGTAATCCGCCGGCGGCCGTCGCTAGCACCACGTCGTTGATGGTGATGCCTAGCTGCTTCGCGGTCGCTTTGACATCGCCCAGCGGCAGCGTCGCGCTGGCGAAGCGCCGCTGAGCTGACACCACATGGTTGAGGAAGGTCGGTGGCGCATTGAACGCCTCGGCCAGATCCGGGTGGGCGCCACGCTGTTTGGACCGTCGTCGCACCCGTGTCATTCCCACCGCGGCATCACGGATCAAACCGGGCAACGTCACTACTTGGCGGGCATGGTCGCGTGCGGCCGCGCGCAGCAAGCCAGCCCGCGACGGAGGGGGCGGCGCAACGACGGGTGTCTCAATGTCCGGCCCGTCGACGTCGTCTCCCAGGAGGCGTCCCAGCAGGTTCACCGAGGCGACGCCGTCGGCCAGCGCATGATGCACCTTGCCGATCACGGCGAACCGGCCACCGGCCAGCCCCTCGGCGAAATGAAACTCCCACAGCGGGCGGCTGCGGTCCAGCGGTGTGGACACCACCTGCCCGATAACCTCGTCCAGCTGTCGCCGGCCGCCCGGCGCCGGCACCGTCACCGATCGCAAGTGGTAGTCCAAGTCGACCTCGCAGTCCTCCAGCCACATCGGGTGATGCAGCCGCCACGGGATGTCGACGAGCTGGTAGCGCAACGGCTCCAGCAGGGGCAGCCGACGGCGCACGTGCTCGCGGAATGCCTCGAACCCGAACCCGGGAACCCCTGGGGAGTCGGGGACAGGGTCGATCACCGCGACCTTCACCGTGTGCGTGTGCAGGTTAGGCGCCTCGCTGTAGAGCAGCATGGCGTCCATCCCGTTGAGTCTTTTCATCCGACTCCCTCGCTCAGCCCAGGATGGGTAATCGGCGTTTACTGGCAAGCCGCTCCAGCGCGGCCTCCATCACTGAACGAACGTGGGCGTCGACTTCCTTCACATCCGGGTCCGCGCCGAACTGCGCGGTGACGTCGATCGGGTCGAGCACCTCGGTGACGATCTTGGCCGGCAGCGGCAGGTTCGGCGGAAAGATCACGCTCAGCCCGAAGGGAAAGCCAAAAGTTAGCGGCAGGATGTTGATCCGCGCTTTGGTCAGCCCCAGTCGGCGCGCAAGCGTGTTGCCACGGGTCAAAAACAGTTGGGTTTCCTGGCCGCCGATCGAGACCATCGGCACGATCGGGACCCCGGCTTCGAGGGCCGTTTTGATGTAACCGGTGCGGCCGTCGAAGTCGACGGTGGTGGCGTCCCTGGTTGACCGGTAAGAGTCGTAGTCACCGCCGGGGAACACCAACACCACTGCCCCCGAATGCAATGCCGCGGAGGCGTTTACCCGGCTCGCTTCGATTACCCCGAGGCGGCGCAGCCAGCTGTCCAACGGTCCGACGAATAGGCCGTAGTGCGCCAGCGTGTAAACCGGCCGGTCGTAACCGAAGTTGTTGTAGAACGCGGGGGAGAAGATCACCACGTCCGGTGTGAACATGCCGCCGGAGTGGTTGGACACCAGCAACGCTCCGCCGGCCGCCGGGATGTTGTCCAGGTTGCGCACCTCGGCTCGATACCACCGCTTGATCAGCGGTCCGATGGCGTTGGCCACCTGCTTGGTGAACGCAGGATCCCATTTGGCGGTCTCTTTGGTTTTGGTCGCAGTGCGTTTGGCGTTCGCCATGGTTCGTCCCCGTGACTGCTCGTCGGTGTGATTTTCACCGCATACCCAGGGAGACCTCTACACTTATAGAGAATTGGGTACTCTCTAAAAAAGAGAATGCGATATTCATTTCAGTGGGACCAAACACATTGAGGCTTTCCAGGGGGAACGATGGTCGAAAAGATTCTTGTCACAGGCGGTTTTGGGCTGGTCGGATCGCAGACCGTGCGCCGGTTGGCCGCCGACGGCCACCGGGTGGTCGCGACCGACCTGGGCACCGATACGCAACGCAAAGCGGCCAGGTCGCTGCCGGCGGGCGTCGAGGCCCGCTGGGCGGATCTGACTGACCCCGGTGAGGTGGACCGTCTCATCGCCGAGACGTCACCTTCCGTGATCATCCACTTGGCAGCGGTGATCCCGCCCGTGATTTACCGGCAGCCTGAACTGGCGCGCCGCGTGAACGTCGACGCTACGGTCGCGCTGCTGAACGCCGCGCGGTCATGTGCGCGTCCGCCGCGGTTCATTCAGGCTTCCAGCAACGCGGTGCACGGCGCCCGCAACCCGCACCGCCATCACGGGCTGTTGCGCGAGGACACCCCGCTCCAGCCGACGGATCTCTACAGTGCGCACAAGGCAGAAGTCGAGGACCACGTGCGATCTTCCGGCCTGCCATGGGTGATCCTGCGGCTGGCAGGGATTATGAGCGTCGAGCCGGGCGCGATGCCGTTCAGCCTCGACGCGCTCTTCTTCGAAAGTGCGCTGCCCACTGATGGGCGGATGCACAGCATCGACGTCCGCGACGCCGCTGCCGCGTTCGCCACGGCCACTGCGGCCCCTGCCTCCGATGTCGTCGGTGAGATCTTTTTGATCGGCGGCGACGAGTCGCACCTGCTGCGGCAAGGAGACGTCGGCAAGGCACTTGCCGCGGCCAGGGGCTTGACCAACGTGTTGCCCGGCGGGCGGCCGGGTGACCCCAGGAGCGACACGGACTGGTTCGTCACCGACTGGATGGACACGGCACGCTCTCAGCAATTGCTGTCATTCCAGCAGCACAGCTGGCCCGACATGCTCGCGGAGATGCGGGCCGCGGCCGGCTGGCGACGCTACCCGATGCGGCTGGTGGCACCCCTCGCGCGGATGGTGCTCAAACGCCGCGCCGCCTATCGCAACGCGCCCGGGCGCTACGCCAACCCGTGGAGCGCTATCCGCACCGAGATGGGCGAGCCCCTTTGCGCGGTCAGCGACCGCGTGCCGGTCTCGTAGCGAAGGCTCAGCCGGCGTCCCGAAGCAACGGCTGCTCGACCTGGAAACCAGCGGGCAACTCGATAACCGGGGACAGCTCCGCGAAGAGATCGATCGCGGCCGCGATGGTGCGGTCGACGAAGGAAGCGAAGTCCTCGAGAGACATGCTTTCGCGGATCCACTGGGATCGGCGGGCCACGACACCGATCCGCTGTGGATCAGAGGACGCGTGCACTATCGCGGTGACTTCGCGGTTCTGCTGATTCCACGTGTCGGCGAAGCGCGTCAACCAGGGGCGGTCCGCGATGGGATAGAAGGCCACCGGAGTGACCCGAATGCTGACCACGTCCCCAAACGAGGGAGAGACCTCGAGGTGGACGTGCAACCGCTGATGAGCGTTGGTGACGAAGAAGTACTCGCCGTCGTGGTGGCCTCGGAAGAACCGCAGCCCGCAGCTGGACATGTAGCGTTCGATGAGGCTCGCGCAGGGCGACGTACTGTTCATGACGTTGATCATGAGGCCGGCTGCTTTGGGGATCCTTTGAGCGAAGCCTTCAAGCAACGAAGAATATGTTGAGAATTTGCTGAGTAAAACGACCCCGGACGACGGGAGTCGCGCGGCGAAATGGAGGCGACGGCAAAGCTGGACACCGTTGTCGACCAAGCCTTCGGGCTACTGTGGTACCGAATGATTTTCGCGCATCGCCCACTCGATGAACGCGCCGCCGCCGATCTCGCGGCGGCGCTCGCAACGCCGCTCAGCGCGAATCAGGAGGTTTGACAATGGCATTCGCGGTGGAGCGGTTCGACCATATCGTCGTCAATTGCCGCGATGTCGAGTCCACGGCTGCGTGGTACGAGCGGGTGCTGGGCATGAAGCGCGAGACGTTCGGGCCGTCGAACAGGACAGCCCTTTGCTTCGGAAATCAGAAGATCAACTTGCGGCCCGTCGGTGCGCTAGCCGACGATCCCGAATGGGTCACCGGGACCGTCGAAGCGGCCGGCTCCGAAGACCTGTGCTTCATCACGCGCTGCACCCCCGACGAGGTACGCGCCCATCTGATCGACTGTGGAGTCGAAATCACCTCGGGACCGGTCATCAAGACGGGCGCACTGGGTCCGATGACCTCCCACTACTGCCACGACATCGACGGCAATCTCATCGAGATCGCCGTCTACTGAACCCGTTGCTCACAGCGGATATAAGGCCGGAAGGTTGATCACGATGGCTTCTTGGGTGCTGCGCGCGATCACGACTTCCGCGGGCGTGTCCGGATCGGGGTTTTCTTCCCGGTGCGGCAGATAAGGCGGGACGAAGATGTAGTCGCCGGGCCGCGTCGAGATGCGCACTTCCTGGACGCCATCGTGAAACACGAAGTCCGGGTAGCCACTTCGCACATAGATCGCCGTCTCGGCCTCGCCGTGATGATGGTTGGCCGACGCGGTTGCGGGAGACACATGCGTCTCGCCCATCCACAGCTTCTCGGCACCCACCGATCGTCCGCTCAGCGCGGCGAAGCGCCGCATCCCCTCTGACTGTGCGGTGTCGGCACTGATGTCCGACGCCTTGACGTGGTGCACCCTGCTCCGCGTGACTTCTGTTGTTTCCGAGTCGAAGTCGGGGTGAAATCCGTCCGAGGTTGCCATCAGCTCTCCCTGTTCGGTTACGTTGCTGCGCTGTCGTGAGACGAATCTCGATAAGCCTCGAGCAGCCTCAGCCACAGCTCACTGATCGTCGGGAAGCAGGGCACCGCATGCCACAACCGAGCGATGGGCACCTGACCGGCAACGGCGATGGTGGCCGAGTGCAGCATCTCGGTGACACCCGGACCGACCAGCGTCACGCCGAGCAGACACTCTCGGTCCTGGTCGACAACCATCCGTGCGCGTCCGGTGTACCCGTCGGCATACAGCGCTGCTCCCTTGACAACATCACCGATTTCGATGTCCACCGTGTGCACCCGGTGACCGGCCTGCGCTGCCTGGTCGGCTGTCAGCCCGACCGCGGCGGCCTCGGGGTCGGTGAAGAATGCTTGCGGCACCGCGTGATGGTCGGCGGTGGTCGCGTGCACTCCCCAGGGCGCGGTGTCCAACGGCGTTCCCGCCGCGCGCGCTCCGATTGCCGCTCCCGCGATGCGTGCTTGGTATTTGCCCTGATGGGTCAGCAAGGCTCGGTGATTGACGTCGCCCGCGGCGTAGAGCCAGCCGCCGTCGACGGCGGTGACACGGCAGGTGTCGTCGACATCGAGCCAGCTACCCGGGGTCAGGCCCACCGTCTCCAGGCCGATGGAGTCGGTGAGCGGTGCCCGGCCCGTCGCGAAAAGCACTTCGTCGACCTGCAATTGCGTGCCTTTGACGTCACCGTCCAACTCGAGGGTCACCGGCCCACCGGGGTCGGGCCTACGCAGCGCCCGGACGGAGACGCCCACCCGAACGTCCACGCCGGCGTCGGCGAGTCCGCGGCCGATGAATTCGCCGACGAAGGGTTCCATCCGGGGCAGCAGCCCAGATCGCCGGGCCAGCAATGTCACCGAGGAACCCAATCCCTGCCAGGCGGTTGCCATTTCGACGCCCACACCGCCGGCTCCCACCACTGCGAGCCGGGCCGGGACCTTACTGCTGTCGGTGGCTTGTCGGTTGGTCCACGGGCGGGCTTCGGCCATGCCGGGCAGGTCGGGCAGCACCGGCCGGCTTCCGGTGCAGATGACCACCGCATGCCGGGCGGTCAGCGCCCCCTCTGCACCGCTGGATGTCGCGACCACGACACGCCGGGGGCCATCCAACCGCCCGTGGCCGCGTACCAGCGTCGCGCCGATCCCCGCCACCCAGTCGGCCTGCCCGGCGTCGTCCCAGTTGCTGACGTTGCGGTCACGGCGGCCGAAAACGCCTTCCGCGTTGATCGGACTGGTGGCCGCCTCGCGTGCACCGTCGATGTGGCGGACTTCGGAGAGTGCAATGACGGGACGCAGCAACGCTTTACTGGGCACACATGCCCAATAGGAACATTCGCCTCCGACGAGTTCACGCTCGACGACCGCGACAGTCAGGCCGGCGGCCCGGGCTCGCTCTGCGGCGTTCTGCCCGACCGGCCCGGCGCCGAGCACGATGACGTCGTATTCCTGTCGTTCCATGCTCGATGGTCCCTTCGGCTCGGCTCCGTGGGTCACGCTACGCGGCCGGCGCGTGGCGCTATCGGTCGGCGAGTCGCTCGGCGAGCTGGCGCAGGTCGTCGACGACGAGGTTGGGTTGCGGCAGGCCATCAACCGGCAGTGGCGGGTTGCCCCAGCGCGTGATGAGAGCGGCGCTGAAGCCGACATTTTGTGCGCCGAGGGTGTCCCACACGTGCGCCGCCACCATCATGCAGTCCGCGGGCGTCACCTCGAGCTCCTGACACACATACCGATAGACCACCGGCGACGGCTTGAACGCGCGGCAGGGATCGACGCTCAGCTGTCGCTCGAAAAGTTCAGCCAGCCCGGCGTTTTCGAGCGGCGTCGGCCCTTCTGGGTTGGGTGGCGAATTCGTCAGGGTGACCAGGCGGAAACCATCCTCGCGCAGCCGGGTGAGCCCTGCGGTCGTGTCGGGGTGCGGCGGCATCGTGAGCATCGCCGCCTTCAGGGCGAGCACGTCGTCCTCGGTGATGTCGACGCGATAAATGTCGGCCAGCATCCGCAGCACGCCCTGGCCGAGGGTGAAGAAGTCCACATAGCATTCCGAAAGGGTGGCGGTCATCGAGTACATGACGAGCTGACCGAACCATTCGCGCAGCACCCGCCGATCGCCGAACAGCTCACCGAAAAGCGGTGCGATGGACTCGATGTCAATCAGCGTCTCGTTCACGTCGAAAACAAGCACCGACGGTTTCGTGGGCATGTTCACTGGCTACCGTTCTTCTGGGTTGGGATGTCCGGTCGCAGGTACACGACCAGGCGGCGGCAATTAATCAGCGCGGTCCGGGGCGAGGCCACGCAGGACAACTTCGAGCGCCGCTTTCATTACGGGCTCCCGGGAGGCGTTTTCCCCAGCACCTCATCGGTCTCGAGCCCGCGGTCGACACCGTGCGGGACGACGGTTTGGCCCGGCTCGAGTTGTAGCTGTTTGCCGTCGAGGTATACGTCGATCTTGTCGGGTTCGAAGGACACCAGGTTGCTGACTCGCCCGACCTCGGTCCAGGCGTTGACGTAGGACCAGGCGGCACGTCTATGGCTGCCGATGTCGTAGTAGGAGGCGATGCCTTTATATGGGCAGAAGGTCTGTCCGTCAACGGCTTTGAGTGCCGATTCGTCAGCATCCTCGCGCGGCACATACCAGCGTGGCGCGAAGCCGGATTCATACAGCGCCAGCGGGTGCTGGGTGTCGGCGATCACGTGTCCGCCGTCCCGCACCACGAGATGCCGTGAAGTGGAACGGATATCGATTCGGTGATAGGCGTCGGCGGCGTGCCCGACGACGCGTTCGTCTTCTTCGTAGAAGGCGTCCATTGCGCGCCAGGCGAATGCGATGCGTCTGTCCAAAGCCGCCGCGTACTGCGGCAGTCCCGTGTGTTGCCAAGCGGCATGGTTGGCTTCTCGTCCCGGTTGCTGCGAAAGCTTCACCGTGAACCAGCGCGTTTCACCGAGGTCCTGGTTCTCAGTGACCCGATCCTCGGCGACCAGAATCCCCGACTCGATGTCCGCCTGCGGGAAGTAGGCGACCGGGTAGCGGCCCGGTTCGTGTAACAGGACGACGTCCTCGCTGTCGGCGATCCACCGGTCAGCGAAACGCACCCGCATGCGGCGACGCAACGGCTCGGCGAACAGCAGCCGCGGTGGCAGCGGCTGTTCTGTGAGGAAGTGCCCCACCGACCCGGTAGCCAGCGGGCCCTGTTGCCATGCCAAACCCATCGTCATGTCCTCTCGAATGGGAAATGCGCTCTCGGAACAGACGCATCAATCCACAACGACGACCATCTTGCCGCCGGCTTCTCCTGCCTCCATCACTCGGTGAGCTTCATGAATCTGGTCAAACGAAAAGACACGCGTCGGCTTCGCGTCAAGCTTGCCCTCAGCCACCTGCTGTGCGATCGCTTCTAGCGGCACATCGGAGAGCGGGTAACCCGGAGTCCCAAACACGAAGCTGCCAAGGAAGTTCCAATTGACACCGCTAGGCATGCGCAGCAGCGGGTTGAAGCCCTCGATTGGGTCGAGTCCGCCGAGCCATCCGGCCAGGCAGGCCGTGCCGCCGCGGCGCAGCAGATCGAGGGAGTCGAGGATGGTGCTGTTGCCCACCAGGTCCAGGACGGCGTCGACCTCTTTCAATTCAGCCGTTGATTCGGGAAGGTGTGCGGCCAGATCGTGCCTCTCCAACTCGACGCGCGACGCACCCAGCCCTTCAAGCATGGCGAAACGCTCGGGGCTACGCGCGGTGGCAATGACGTGCGCGCCCGCGGCGACGGCCATCTTGAGCGCGGCCTGGCCGAACGACGATGTCGCGCCGCGTAGCACCAGGGTCTGTCCCGCGGTCAGGTTGAGGTTGCGGAACAAACAGGTCCAAGCGGTCGCGTAGGTTTCGGGCAGTGCCGCCAAATCTGACCAGGGCAGCTCGGACGCGATGAGCGCGACGTTCGCCGCGCGCACGCGGGTGTATTCGGCGTAGCTGCCGTTGATGGTTCGCCCCAGGCCGCCCATCAGCGCCGCCACCTTGGCACCGACCGGGAATTCGCCGCCCGGGCAGGAGTCGACGACGCCGACGCACTCGATGCCGCTGACTTCGGCGGCTTCGGCCCATTCTCCTCGGCGCATGTGCAGTTCGGCGTGGTTGATGCCGAATCCCTTTACTTTGATCACCACTTCGCCGTCTTTGGGTAGCGGCTTGGGGATGTCGGTGTACACCAGGCTGTCGAGCCCGCCGAACCCGTTCAAGACGATCGCGCGCATGGTTTCCCCGCCGGGTTTCTCCCGGACAACGGCCGGTGCGGTGGGCAGCGTGCTGGGGGCGCTCTCCATGGCAACTTCTTTCCAAATCATTAGTGGGCCTTACGATGTCGGATTGCGAAGAGCCGCGGCGCTCAATTGAATGGGCTGACTGACCCATTATTATGGGCTGCTAGCCCCAAAAATGTCCAGGGGTGCAGGTTCAGGGTTTGGGTCGGCGTCGGGATTTGCCGGCGCGGGCCTCGGGCCGCGGCGCGAAGGAGCATACATAGTCAACCGCCGCGTTGACGGCGACTCGCAGCGGTTCCGCTTCGCCGGTGGCGTGGGTGATCATGGCCCCGCCCTGGTGCGCGATGACGAGTGCCACGGCGAGGTGTCGCGGATCGGCGTCATCGCGCAGGGCGCCGCGGTGCCTCATCGCAGTGAGGCCGGTCTGGAAGAGGTTAAGCCACTCGTCATACCCGTCGGCGAGGTCATCGCGGATTTCGTTGTCGGCGTCGATCAGCTCGCCGGCCAACGAACCGTAGACGCATCCGCCCAGGCGATAGACGGTGTCGATGTCGGCCACGCAGGCGTCGGCCCAGGCTTGCAGGGCATCGAGGCTGTCGAGTGCGCCGAGCTGCGGCTGCAGTGTGGAACGCCACCACGTCAGTGCGCCGCGCGGCGATGACCTGACGGGTCAGGTCACGCTTGTCGCGAAAGTAGTGCGAGATCTGGGATCCGCCCACCCCGGCGGTGCTGCGTACCTCTTCGATGCTGGTGTTGGCGACGCCGCGCTCGAACATGAGCTTTGCCGCGGCGCCGATGATGCGCGCCCGAGTCGCCAGGCCTTTCCGGGTGAACCGAGAGGCGCCGTCGTCGTTCATCGGCTTTTGGCCGTGCCACGCCGACCGCGGGGACGGCGCGTTGGGCGCGGAGCCCGTGCGGCGGGGTCGGTAGCGAACATGCGCAGATAGTTGACCGCGAATCGAATGGCGTCGGCGTGCGGCCACTCCGCCCGATAGGTGAAGGCCAACGTACCCCCACCCTGGTGGGCGCTGACGATGGCCACAGCCAAGCGTCTCGGGTCGGCGTCCGCGACGAGAACGCCGCGGTCTTTCATCCGCTCGATCGCCGCTTCAAGCAGCTCGATCCACTGCCAGTAGCCTGTGGCCAACGTGGCGCGGATGGCGTCGTCGGACTTCGCCAGCTGCGCGGTGAGGCCGTGGAAGGTCGGTGTGCGACCGGAGGTTCCGATGCTCCTGAGGTAGCGCATGTTGAGGTCGATCCATCGTTCGAAGTCGTCGAACGAGTCCAAGTCCCGAAGCTGGGGCTGCCGATGAAAGTCCAGCACCACTCCGATCTGGCGCCGGACGACCGCGCGGATGAGCGCGCTCTTGTCGGTGAAGTAGTGCGCCAGCTGAGAGCCGCTGACCGACGCGGCCTTTCGTACGCGTTCCATGTTGGATGCCGCCAGGCCCTCGGTGACGATCAGCTCGGCGGCGGCCTGCACGATCCGATCCCGGGTGGCGCGCCCCTTGGGGGTCAACCGTTGTTCGTCCTGAACGTCGGGATGGGCCATCGCGTCAGGCTAACCCGGGGCCGCCGCCGAATATGGGATATCCAGCCCAATGGGAGGGTGGCGCCGCCTGGTTCCGCGTCAGGCGGGCACGTGCACCTTGGCCAGGAAGTTTCGGATCAACTCAGCGACCTCCTCCAGCGCGGACTCCAGCAGAAAGTGCCCGCCGTCGAGAAGGTGGATCTCGGCGTCGGGCAGGTCATCGGCGAACGCCTCGGCGCCGGCCGGACCGAAGATCTCGTCACCGCGACCCCACACCGCCAACAGTGGCACCCGGGTGGCGCGGAAGTATTCCTGCACGCGCGGGTACATCGGTGCGTTGGTGGCGTAGTCGCGCAACAGCTTTAGCTGCACTTCGTCGTTTCCGGGCCGCGATATCAGCGCGTAGTCGTGATACCAGGACTCGGGGTCTACCAGAGTCTCGTCGGGCACGCCGGTGACATATTGCCATCGGGTGGCGTCCAAGGTGAGGAACTGCCGCACCGCGGCCTCGCTGTCGGGGGTCTGCTCCGTTTGGTAGGCCCGGACGATCTTCCAGAAGCTCTCGACGAACCCGGCGTCATAGCCATTGCCACTTTGGCTGACGATCGCCGTGATCGCGGCTGGGTCGCGCAGCGCCAGCCGCCATCCGATGGGGGCGCCGTAGTCCTGCACGTATATCGCGTATCGGCTGATGCCGAGCGTGCTCAGCAGGCCGGCAGTGAGGTCGGTCAGCGCCTCGAAGGTGTAGTCGAACTCCTCGACGGGTGGCGCGTCGGAGAGCCCGAAGCCGAGATGGTCCGGCGCGATCACGTGGTAGCGGTCGGCGAGTGCTGGAACCAGGTTCCGGAACATGTGGGAACTGGTCGGAAACCCATGCAGGAGGACCACTGCGGGCGCATCGGGATCCCCGGCCTCACGGTAGAACAGCCGATGGCCGTCGATTGTCGCGTAGCGGTGGTGAACAGCCGGCATGAGACACCCCTCGATGTTTTTGGGTTATATAACCCATTATGCACCGAACGGGCCGTCGCGCAACAGTGTCCACGGCCGGGTTGTTGCGACGTGCGCGGGGCTGATATTCTGGGCCAGCCATCCCAATTCAGGATGCCCGCCGGACCGGAGGGGTACGTGCGCGATGGGTAACGCGTTGCGGGACAAGACGGTTGTGGTGGTCGGGCGCGGCAGCGGGATAGCGCGGGCGGTCGCTTTGCTGGCGCATTCGGAAGATGCGCGGGTGATTGTGGCCAGCCGCGATCGAGCAAAGCTTGCGAGCGCCTACGCCGGCAGTGATATCGACGCCGAGCTCGTCGACGTCACCGACGACAAATCGATCGCCGCTCTGGCTGGCCGGGTAGGTGCCGTCGACCACGTGGTATCAACCGCATCAGCCCGCGCTCGCGGAAAGCTGGCCGACCTACAACGCCAGAATCTGCAGCAATCATTCGACACCAAGGTCATCGGCCCCACCATGCTGGCCAAATATTTTGCCCCTCAGATCAATCCGGGCGGCTCGTTCGTGCTGTTCTCGGGGGTCCACGCCTTCAAGCACAACGTCGGCTACCTCGGGGTTGGTATCACCAATGGCGCAGTGGACTTCCTCACCCGCTGGCTGGCCGTCGAACTCGCTCCGATACGCGTCAACGCGATTTCGCCAGGGGTCATCGATACCGGCGCCTGGGACGCCATGGGCGAGGACGGCAAGCGCGCTTACTTCCAGCACATCGCCGACGGCAACCCGGTGCGGCGAATCGGAACACCCGAGGACGTGGCCAGCGGCGTATTGTTCGCGATGACCAACACGTTCATGACCGGCATGACGTTGAAGATCGATGGTGGCGAACCACTTGTCTGAGGCTCTGAGGCTCTGAGGCTTGTGAGACTTTAGGAGAAAAGTCGTGGGCAGGCTGGTTTCGGTCAACGTCGGAAAGCCGAAGAACGTCCCGTGGCGGGGCAAGACCGTATACACGGGGATTTGGAAGACCCCCGTCGAAGGACCAGTCATGGTGCGGCGCATCAATATCGAGGGCGACGGCCAGGGCGACCTCGCCGGCCACGGCGGCGAGCAGCGCGCGGTCATGGTTTATCAAACTGAATCGTACGAGTTCTGGAAGACCTATCTGAATCGCGACGACCTCGCGCCCGGTCATTTCGGGGAAAACTTCACCGTCACCGGACTGGCCGACGCCGAGGTTTGCATCGGTGACCGCTACCGCATCGGAGACGCCGAATTCGAAGTCACCCAGCCACGGGTCACCTGCTTTCGCGTCGGCCTACGCCTGAACGAGCCGGAAATGCCCAACCTGCTTGTCTCCCAGCACCGTCCGGGTTTTTACTTCCGCGTCATCACCGAGGGCCAGGTTCGGGCCGGGGACGACATCGTGCGGACTCGGCGTGGCCGTCACGAGCTCAGCGTCGCCGATGTCGACGCGTTGCTTTATCTGCCCGACCGCGACATCGCGCAACTCCGCAAGATCGTCGACGTACCGGCGCTGAGCCCTGGGTGGCAACAGTCGTTCAACGAGATGCTGACGGGCGACACTTCGATTGCGCCGCCCGTCGGAGTCGAGCCTGGGTGGAACGGATTTCGCTCGTTGCGCGTCAGCGCGGTACACCACGAAAGCGATAACGTGCTGTCGATCTGTCTGGAAGCCGACGACCATGCCCCGCTGCCGCGGGCGCTTCCGGGTCAGTACCTGACCGTGCGGATCCCGGGTGCCGGCGACCCGACGCCACTGCGCAGCTACTCGCTCTCCGACGATTTCAGCGCCGGCAGCTACCGCATCAGCGTCAAACGCGAAGAGCACGGCCTGGTGAGCCAGTGGCTGCATGCACACATCAAAGCGGGGTCGGTGATCGACGCCGCCGCTCCACGTGGCGACTTCTTTCTGACCGAGGGCGACTCTGCGGTTGTTCTGATCTCCGCAGGAATCGGGGTTACGCCGGTGCTGGCCATGCTGCACGCGCTGTCGACGGCGGGTAGCGGCCGCGACATCTGGTGGGTGCACACCACACGAAACCTTGAGACCCAGGCCTTTGCGACCGAAGTCACGGCGCTGATCGAGTCGTTGCCCCACGCCCGGCAGCGGGTGTTCTACACACAAACAGACGGCCGGATGGGCCAACGGTCCATCGCGGCGCTGAACTTGCCGGCCGATGCCACTGCATATCTTTGTGGCCCAACGCAATTCATGACCGACATGCGTGATGCGCTCACGGCTGTCGGGCTCGACCCCGCTCGCATCCGCAGCGAACTCTTCGGTGCGCTGCCGCCCATCAATCCAGGCGTCGTCGACACGGGACAGCACACGCCGCCGCATCCGCCGCCCGGAGCGCCGGGCAATGGACCATCGATCACATTTTCGCGCAGCGGGCTTACGGTCAACTGGTCACAAGACTACGGCAGCATTCTCGACCTGGCCGAAGCGTGCGACGTGCCAACGCGATTCGCGTGCCGAAGCGGAGTCTGCCACGTGTGCGTCACCGGCGTTGTCGCCGGACAAATAACGTATGTCCAGTCACCGCTGGAGCCACCCGAGCAGGGAACGGTGCTGATCTGCTCGGCAGCTCCGAAAACCGACCTCGTGCTGGATCTTTAGCCCGCTAGACGCTGAGCGCGACCGACGCCTCGCCGGTGTAGCACAGGAACGTCAGCGTCTCCTGCAGGTAGAGCTGCACGGTGTCGGCGTTGTGGCTGGTGTACCCGATCGAGACGTCGGTGCCCAGCTGTAGGTCGAAATCTCCGCCACGGGTGGTCAATACGAAAGCACCTTCAATGGCCGGAGCCCAGATGATGTCTCCGGGGACCAGCCGGTCGATGTGTTCGAGGATAGGATATCCGTGCTCGGTCGTCTCGCTGACCTTCGTGTAGACGTCGGCGGAGAGCAGTACCGAGTAGGGGCCTTCGACGCCGGCCAGCCGCAGTTCGGTGATCGCCTGGCTGACGACGTCCGGAATCTCGCGGGGATCGGCGGGCAGCGTCAGCGGCTTGTTCGAGCTCGCGTTGCGGATGCCCTCAATCGATGCGGCGGCGTAGCCCTCGAAGATGGCGCGGTCCTCGATGAACGCCAGCTTCTTGGCGGCCTCTTTGACCGGATCCCAGTCGGAATCCTGCGCACCGCGCTCGACATTGTCGATTTCTGCCCGCGACAGTGTGAACGGAACCCTTAGGCGCACAAGCGGTTTGCTTTCCCGTAGGTGAGCAACCACGCCGTCGGAGGGTGCCTCGACGTCGACCAGCCGGCCCGTGCTGACCGCCGCCGTCACCGGGCCGCCGGGATCGCTGACGTCGACCACCCGCCGCCCGGCGATATGGCGCTTGAACGTGCGCGTCGCCTCCAACTCGATTTCGGTCCACGCGACGTCGGTGACCGGCGCCAGATTGCGGTAGAGGTTGTTCGTCATCGAGAGGTTCCTTTCAAGCTGCCGATCGAAAGTGAGCCGTCATCCAAAGCGGGTGGCGCCGGTCGCGCCGTCACGAGCGGAGCGGGCAGTGGCGGGGGATCGTCGAGGAAGTCGACGGTGGGGGAGAAGAACAGACCGCCAGTGACGGCGGTGGAGAAATCCAGCACCCGGTCGGTGTTCCCGGGCGGGTCGCCGAGAAACATGTTGCGCAGCATGCGCTCGGTGACCGCAGCGGTGCGCGAATAGCCAATGAAGTAAGTGCCGTATTCACCCTTGCCGAGTTCGCCGAACGGCATGTTGTGCCGCACGATCTTGAGCTCGTTGCCGTCGTCGTCCTCGATCACGTTCAGCGCGATATGTGAGTCGGACGGCTTCGCGTCGTCGTCGAGTTCGATGTCCTCCAGCTTGGTGCGGCCGATCACTAGCTCCTGCTCGGTAACGGACAGCGAATCCCACGATGTCATGTCGTGCAGGTACTTCTGCACGTGGACATAGCAGGAGCCGGCAAAATCGGGATCCTCATCGCCGATTGCCGTGGCGCTCAACGCGATTGGGCCGTCCGGGTTTTCGGTGCCATCGACAAAACCCAGCAGGTCGCGATTGTCGAAGAACTTGAAGCCGTGCACTTCGTCGACCACGGTCACCGCTGGGCTCATCGACTTGAGGATCCGTCCGGCCAATTCGAAACACACGTCCAATGTTTCGGCCCGAATGTGGAAAAGCAGGTCGCCGGGCGTGGCGGGAGCGGTGTGCCGAGGTCCGCTCAGCGCGACGAATGGATGCAGCTCGGCGGGGCGCGGTCCGCCGAACAACCGGTCCCAGGCGTCCGAGCCGATCGAGGCGATCACCGACAGCTGCTTGGTCGGGTCGCGAAAACCGATAGCGCGCACCAACCCCGAGAGGTCCGGCAAAGCGTCGTGCACGGTCGCCTCGCCGCCTTCGTCGATGGTGGCCACCAGGAATATCGCGGCGGGCGTCAGCGGCGCGAGAACGGGTTGCGGCTGAACCGGAGGCACATGGGCGACCTTATCGTGGCAACGGCGAGCGCAGGAAGTGGGCGAGCGAGGAGCCGCGCATTGGGCCCAGCGTGAATTGTGCGGTCGTGGACAGCCATGATGGTGAACATGTCGGCCAGCGCCGCAGGCCTCTGCGAATTCATCGACGCCTCCCCGTCGCCGTTTCACGCCTGTGCCACGGTGGCCGGCCGGCTGCTTGCCGCCGGCTACAACGAACTCCGAGAGGCTGACCCATGGCCCACGGCACCGGGTCGGTACTTCACGATCCGCGCCGGCTCACTGGTCGCCTGGAACGCCGCCGACACCAGCGGCCCGTTCCGAATCGTCGGTGCGCACACCGACAGCCCCAACCTGCGGGTCAAGCAGCATCCGGACCGGGTGGTAGCCAGCTGGCGGGTGGTCGCGTTGGAGCCGTACGGCGGAGCCTGGCTCAACTCCTGGCTGGACCGCGACCTGGGTATCAGCGGCAGGCTGTCGGTCCGTGATGGCAGTGGAGCCGCCCATCGTCTTGTCCGGGTTGACGATCCGATCCTGCGGGTGCCGCAGTTGGCCATCCATCTGGCCGAGGATCGCAAGTCGCTGACCCTGGATCCGCAGCGACATGTCAACGCGGTGTGGGGCCTTGGCACACAAGGCGGACAAGGCGCGTCATTCGTGGGCTATGTCGCCGAGCGCGCCGGGGTGGCAGCGGCCGACGTGCTGGCCGCCGACCTGATGACGCACGACCTGACGCCGTCGAGGGTGATCGGCGCCGACGCGAGCCTGCTGAGCGCTCCCCGGCTGGATAACCTGGCCAGTTGCTACGCGGGCATGGAGGCCTTGCTGGCCGCCCAACCGTCCAACTGTCTGCCCGTGCTGGCCCTGTTCGACCACGAGGAGGTCGGTTCGACCTCGGACCACGGCGCCCAGTCCAACCTGCTCATCAGCGTGCTGGAGCGCATCGTGCTCGCCGCCGGCGGAGGACGGGAGGAGTATCTGCGCCTGCTGCCCGAGTCGATGCTGGCCTCGGCCGACATGGCCCACGCCACCCACCCCAACTACCCGGAGCGCCATGAGCCCGGCCACCTGATCGAGGTCAACGCCGGCCCGGTGCTCAAGGTGCACCCAAATCTGCGGTACGCCACCGACTCACGTACGGCGGCGGCGTTCGAGCTGGCCTGCCGGCAGGCCGGGGTCGCATTGCAGCGCTACGAGCACCGGGCCGACCTGCCATGCGGTACGACGATTGGGCCGCTGGCCGCGGCCCGGACCGGTATTCCCACCGTCGACGTCGGCGCCGCTCAGCTCGCGATGCACTCCGCGCGCGAGCTGATGGGCGCGCACGACGTCGCCGAATTCTCGGCTGCGATGCGCGCGTTCCTTTCCCCCGGCTGACGGTTACTGGCGTTTTCGCTCGGTGCTGGACGCGCCCCGGAGGAGCGCGTCGAGGAGCCCATCAAATTGCCCGAATCGCCCGAGTTGTTCCGTTGCGCCAATGCCGTTACCCGGGTGCGTTAGCGCGCGCAACAACAAGGTTCCGACCAGGGCCTCGGCGATCGCGGTGAGGTCAGCATCGGAGCTGAGTTCCCCGTCGTCAACGGCTTGATGGAGCCGTGTCGCCAAGCCGGCCAGCTGAGGCGCACTCAGTTGCCGATAGAGATCTTCACCGTCGGCGGGGCGAGCGGCCGCCGCCGCGATCAGGGCGCGCACCAGAGCTACATTCGACGGGTCGGCCAGGAAATCGGCATGGTCGTTGAGCCACGAACCCAAGTCGGCGCGGACGTCGCCGGTCTGGGCAACGGGAAACGAACCTGCCCCTCCGTAGGCCTCCAATACCGCCTCGGCCACCAGCGGCGCCTTCGACGACCACCGCCGGTAGAGCGTCTTCTTGCCCACCCGCGCGCGGGCCGCGACGCTTTCCATCGACAATTCGGCGTAACTGCCGACTGTCAGCAGCTCGCGGGTGGCATCCAGAATCGCGTGATGCAGCCGGCTGTCACGCGGCCGGCCGACCCGCTCATCGGGCGGTGGCGGCTGACGGCTGGACTCGGCTACCTTCATCAGGGACAGTATAGGAAACGATACGTGTCGTTTCTAAGAAAGGACTCACTGGTGAGCGCGCCTTCGTTGTCGGTGCCCAAGACCTGGGATGAAATCACGCCCGCGTGGATGTCGGCGGCGCTGGCCGCGGACTTTCCCGGGGCCGGGGTCGACGCCGTCACCGTCGAACTTCGCGATGACGGCACCAACCGACGCGCCCGGCTGGGGGTCACTTACCAAGCCGGTACCGGTCCAGCGACGGTCTTCGTCAAGGCCGCCGACCCCGCGCACAAGGCGATGATCCGCTTGACCAGCGGCATGTTCCATGAGCCGCGGCTGTTTACCTGCGGGGCGCAATTGCCGCTTGAACACCCCGCCGTCTACACCGCACTGATCGACGAGGCCGACTACGACTTCGTCATGGTCATGGAGGATCTGCGGGCAAGGGGAGCCGATCCCCGCGACGGCACCCGGCCGATGACGGTCGAGCAGGTCGCCACGGGCGTGCGCGGCCTGGCCCGGATGCATGGCCGGTACTGGGGCGAACGCGTGCTGCGTGAACCAGCCTTGGAATGGCTGGAGCCGTTCCTGCCGTGGCGGGGCATGGAGGCAGCACCGCTACCGACTGCCCTCGAGCGCCTCGGCGTCGACGCCCCCAGTGAAGTGACGTCGTTGACGATCGAGACGCTGATCGACGCGATCTGGAAGCCGTACATCGCAACATTGACCACGTCGCCGCAGACCTTGTTGCACGGCGACCCGCACATCGGCAACACCTATCTGCTGCCCAGCGGCGAGGTGGGTTTCCTGGACTGGCAGGTCGCGCGCCGGGGGAACTGGTCGCTGGATTTAGGCTACTTCCTGCAAGGTGCCCTGACCGTCGAGGACCGGCGTCGCAGCGAGCGTGACCTCCTCGCCGAGTACCGGGATTCGCTGGGGCTGCCGGCTGACGAGCTGCCGAGCGCAGCCGAGATCTGGCTGCGCTACCGCGCGTCGGTTGCGCACGGACTGACCCTGTGGCTGGTGACCGCCAGCGCCGGCGAATGGCAACGTACGGAGGTCTCCGTCGCACTGGCGCAACGGTATTCGTTCGCCTATGCCGATCTCGAAACCCCGTCGGCGCTGGCCGAAATCAGCTAGCTTGACGCATCGCTGAAAGGCGCCTCCGGGGCGCCGCCACCGCTGGTTCCGTAGCGACGTGGCCGGCTTGCAAGACGGATCCCATCTCGGTCAGCGACGACTCATGTCGTTATTGGCATGCCGGTGTTGGCGTTTGAGCCGCCCCCCACCGGGCATAGAGTTTGCCGATATGGCGACCAAGGTGGAAATGATCACGTTCGATTGCGGCGATCCAGCGAAGCTGGCCGGTTGGTGGGCCGCGCAGTTCGATGGCACGGCGCAGGAGTTGCTGCCCGGCGAATTCTTCGCGGTGACCCGGCCCGAGGGACCTCGGCTCGGATTCCAGAAGGTGCCCGAGCCCACCCCTGGCAAGAACCGTGTGCATCTCGACTTCGGTGTTGCGGATGTGGACGCGGAAGTGGCGCGGCTGAAGTCGGCTGGGGCCACCGAGGTGGGCGGGCGCACGATCAGCGACACCTTCCGCTGGGTAGTGATGGCCGACCCCGAGGGCAATGTGTTCTGCGTGGCGGGTCAGTAACGGATTATCGACTAGTGTGAAATGCATTGCAGAAGAATGTATTTCACTGTGCCATCCGCGTCCCGCGCTACCGCTGTTCAAGCAGCAGGAGGGTTGCCTTGCTGAGTAAGCCGATGGTCATCGAGAACGTCGAGCAGATCGATGCGGAGTGGTTGACGGCGGCGCTCGGCGAGGCCGGTATTGCCGCGACGGTGCGGACCGTGACGTCGGAACGAGTCGGGACCGGCCAGATGGGCTCATGCTTCCGGCTGCGGATCGAATATGCCGACGGTGAGGGACCGGCCCGGTTGATCGTGAAACTGCCGGCCACAGAGCCCGACAGCCGCGCCGCCGGGACATTGGGCTATCGCTGCGAGACGAGCTTCTACCGAGAGTTCGCCGATCGGATTCGCGCGCGCGTTCCGCGCTGTTTCTTCACGGCCACCGACGACGCGACAAACGGGTTCACCTTGCTGCTGGAGGACCTCGCTCCGGCCGAGCCGGGTGACCAGATCGCGGGCTGCACCGTCGACGAGGCGCTGGGCGCGGCGGTGAACGTCGCCGGTTTGCACGCGGCGACGTGGAACGACGCATCGGTACGGGGGCTCGAGTGGCTCATCCCCGACCTCACCGCGATGCCGGAATTCACCGCCGAACTTCTTGGCAATGCCACCGATCAGTTCCTACAGCGCTACCCGGTCGAGGCAAGCACCGCGTCGGTGCTGCGGCGTTTCGCCGACCGATTTGTGGCGTGGGCGAGGGGGCGGCCCGAACCATATTCGCTGCTGCACAGCGACTACCGACTCGACAACCTGCTCTTTGCGCCCGCCGGAGCGAGTGATCCGGTGATCGCGGTGGACTGGCAGGTGGTCACCGTCGGTCTGCCCCTGCGCGACGTCGCCTTCCTGCTCGCCACCGGCCTCTCGCCCGAGGACCGTCGCGCCGGTGAACGCGCGATCGTCGACGCCTACCACCGCCGGCTGGTCGAGCTCGGCGTGACCGGCTATGAAGCGGAGCGTTGTTGGGACGACTACCGCTACGCGCTATTTCAGGGACCGTTCATCACCGTCCTGGGCGCGTTCGTCGCGCAAGGCACCGAGCGCGGTGACCGAATGTTCACCGTCATGGCGGACCGGTCGGCGACCGCCATCAGCGATCTCGACGCCTTATCGCTGATCGAGTCCCCGGCGCCCTAGTCAAGCTCTGAACCAGGAGAGGGGCCATGCTCAGCCCATTCGACGACTTCCCCATCCACCCGTCGGCCGACCCGATCGCCACGCCGGCCAGCAGCGACCCCAACCACTACGACCGCTACTGGTTCAACGGCCACCAGCGTGACGGCGACTTCTACCTCGGTGCCGCGATGGGTCACTATCCGGTCCGCGGCATCATCGACGCCGCGTTCAGTCTGGTCAAAGACGGGGTCGAGCACTCGATCTTCGCCTCCGGCGCCATGCCGCTCGACCGATCGACCGCGATCGGGCCGATCCGCGTGGAGGTGCCCGAACCCATGCGGACCATCCGTTACATCGTCGAACCCAACGAGCACGGCATCGCCTGCGACCTCACCTTCCGGGCTACCACCGTCGCCATCGAAGAGCCCCGCCAGCAACGCCGTAGCCCGGAAGGCATTCTGCTGACCGACCACACTCGACTCACCCAGTGGGGAACGTGGGAGGGCACGGTCGTCGTCGACGGCGACGAGCTGCGTATCGACCCCGCCGACGTATCCGGCACCCGCGACCGCTCCTGGGGCATTCGGCCGGTCGGCGAACAGATCCCGGTGTTGCGGCAGCCCATGGAGTTTCAGGTCTTCTGGCTGTGGGCGCCGCTCCATTTCGGGGACCGGTTCACCCACTTGGCTTTTCACGAACACGAAGATGGCCGCCGATGGCTCGAGACCGCGCTCGTCCTCGACCCCATCCCAGACGGGGCATCCGCATGCAGCACCGCCGGAGTGCGCGAGTGCCACGACATCGGTTATGAGATCGAATGGGAGCCCGGACGGCGCGAGATGCGGCGAGCCCGACTCTCGTTCCAGGATCCGATCGAGGGCGAGACTCATATCGAGGTCGAGAAAAAGTTCACCTTCCGCATGCGCGGCATCGGCTACTGGCACCCGCACTGGTTACACGGCAGCAACCATGGGCAGCTCGAAACAGGACGGGAATCAATACGACTCGACGACTTCGACCCCCTCGATTTCGGATCGATCCACATTCAGAACCTCGTCACCGCGAAGATGGGCGACCGCCGCGGTGTGGGTGTCGTCGAACAGATCGCACTCGGGCCACATCAGCCAAGTGGGCTCACCGGTTTTCTCGACGGACACCCGTGACGGTCGCTGAGGTAGGCGGGCACTCTTAGACTGTGTGCGTGACGAGCGCGTGGCACCTAGGTGCACCGAGATGACAGACACCGTCGAACATGCCGCCACCAGCCCCGACCAGCCTCAACCTTTTCACGAGCTGGGTCTCAAAGACGACGAGTATCAGCGGATTCGCGAGATATTAGGCCGCCGTCCCACCGACACCGAGCTGGCGATGTACGCGGTGATGTGGAGCGAGCACTGTTCCTACAAGTCTTCCAAGGTGCACCTGCGCTACTTCGGTGAGACCACCACCGACGAGATGCGCGCCGGCATGCTGGCCGGTATCGGGGAGAACGCCGGCGTCGTCGACATCGGCGACGGGTGGGCGGTCACGTTCAAGGTGGAATCGCATAACCACCCGTCCTATGTCGAGCCGTACCAGGGCGCGGCCACCGGCGTCGGCGGCATTGTCCGCGACATCATGGCCATGGGCGCGCGCCCCGTCGCCGTGATGGACCAGCTCCGGTTCGGCGCCGCCGACGCCCCCGATACCCGCCGCGTGGTCGACGGCGTGGTCCGTGGCATCGGCGGCTACGGCAACTCGCTGGGCCTGCCCAACATCGGCGGCGAGACCGTCTTCGACGCGTGCTACGCCGGTAACCCGTTGGTCAATGCGCTCTGCGTCGGCGTATTGCGCCAAGAGGACCTGCATCTGGCGTTCGCCTCGGGCACCGGCAACAAGATCATCCTGTTCGGCGCGCGCACCGGGCTGGACGGCATCGGCGGGGTGTCGGTGCTGGCGTCGGACACCTTCGACGCCGAAAACTCGCGCAAGAAGCTGCCGTCGGTCCAGGTGGGCGACCCGTTCATGGAGAAGGTGCTCATCGAGTGCTGTCTAGACTTGTACGCGGGCGGTCTGGTGATCGGCATCCAGGATCTGGGTGGTGCCGGATTATCCTGCGCGACATCGGAATTGGCGTCGGCCGGCGACGGCGGGATGGCAATCCAACTCGACACCGTCCCGCTGCGGGCCAAGGAGATGACGCCCGCTGAGATTTTGTGCAGTGAGTCCCAGGAACGGATGTGCGCGGTGGTCGCGCCGGAGAACGTCGACGCCTTCCTGGCGGTGTGCCGCAAATGGGAGGTGCTGGCCACCGTGATCGGAGAGGTCACCGACGGCGATCGACTGCGGATCACCTGGCGCGGCGAGACGGTCGTCGACGTACCGCCGCGCACGGTGGCCCACGAAGGCCCGGTGTACCAGCGGCCCGTCGCCCGCCCCGAATCGCAGGATGCCCTCAACGCCGACAGTTCTTCGCAGCTATCCAGGCCGGGCAGCGGTGCCGAGCTGCGCGCGACTTTGCTTGCGCTGCTTGGCAGTCCGCACCTGTGCAGCCGCGCATTCATCACCGAGCAGTACGACCGCTACGTGCGCGGTAACACCGTGCTGGCCGAGCACGCCGACGGCGGGGTGCTGCGCATCGACGAGTCCACCGGCCGCGGCATCGCGATATCGACCGACGCGTCAGGGCGTTACACCCTGCTCGATCCCTATGCCGGTGCCCAACTCGCACTGGCCGAGGCGTACCGCAACGTCGCCGTCACCGGCGCCACACCGGTCGCGGTAACCAACTGCCTCAACTTTGGTTCGCCCGAGGACCCCGGCGTGATGTGGCAGTTCTCGCAGGCGGTGCGCGGCCTCGCCGACGGCTGTGTGGCCCTTGGGATTCCGGTGACGGGCGGCAATGTCAGCTTCTACAACCAGACCGGGTCGGCGGCCATTCTGCCGACGCCGGTAGTCGGGGTGCTTGGCGTGATCGACGACGTTGGCCGACGCATTCCCACCGGCCTGGGCACCGAACCGGGCGAATCCCTGATCCTGCTGGGCGACACGCACGACGAGTTCGACGGCTCCGTGTGGGCGCAGGTGACCGCCGACCATCTGGGCGGACGGCCGCCCGCCGTGGATTTGGCGCGCGAAAAGCTGCTGGCCGACGTGCTGAGCTCCGCCGCGCGGGACGGACTGGTGTCCGCAGCGCACGACCTGTCCGAAGGCGGCCTGGCCCAGGCCGTCGTGGAATCCGCACTGGCGGGTGAAACCGGTTGCCGCATAGTGCTTCCCGAGGACGCAGACCCGTTCGTGATGCTGTTCTCCGAATCGGCGGGTCGGGTGCTGGTGGCGGTGCCCCGCACCGAGGAGAGCCGGTTGCGCTCGATGTGCGAGGCGCGGGGGTTGCCCGCAGTTCGTATCGGCGTCGTTGATCAGGGTTCGGACGCGATTGAGGTGCAGGGCCTGTTCACCGTGCCCCTGGCGGAACTGCGCGCGACGTCGGAGGCAGTGCTGCCGCGCATTTTCGGATAGCCGGTATGCCAGCCCGAGACAGCGCCGATCCGGCAAAGACCCGGCAGGCCATGCTGGCTGTCGCCGACTGGTTGCGGGACGGATCCCTACCGGCACCCGAACGGGATGCTTTGGCGAAGGCGGTCCGGCTCACCGCGCGCACGCTGGCTGCGCTGGCCCCCGGAGCCAGCGTCGAGGTCCGAGTACCGCCGTTTGTCGCGGTGCAGTGTGTGGCCGGACCTCGGCACACCCGCGGAACACCGCCCAACGTCGTCGAGACCGATCCGCGTACTTGGCTACTACTGGCTGCCGGGCTGTTATCCGTAGCCGAGGCGAAAGGCGCTGGGGCGCTCGCGCTGTCGGGCTCCCGAGCCAGTGAGATTGAGCACTGGTTGCCCGTGATAGCCCTGAGCTGAATATAACCCTGAACTGCAGGTTTAGCTTGAAGAGATTGATTTTTGTGGCGCAACACGCCCGGCCGATTCGGCGGCGGCACCGTCGTGCCCGTAGACTCCTGTACGTCACCATCCGTTCTCCGGGGAGCCGCCGAATCGTGACCGTTCAGGAACCCGAGCAGGACTTCAACTCACCCCGCGAAGAGTGTGGCGTGTTCGGGGTCTGGGCCCCCGGTGAACAAGTCGCCAAACTCACTTACTTCGGCCTGTACGCGTTGCAGCACCGCGGGCAGGAAGCCGCTGGCATCGCCGTCGCCGACGGCTCTCAGGTGCTGGTCTTCAAGGATCTCGGCCTGGTCAGCCAAGTGTTCGACGAGCAGACGTTGGCGGCGATGGAGGGCCACGTCGCCATCGGCCACTGCCGCTACTCCACCACGGGCGACACCACGTGGGAAAACGCCCAGCCGGTCTTCCGCAACACCGCGGCCGGCACCGGGGTTGCGTTGGGGCACAACGGGAATCTGGTCAACACCGCTGCTCTCGCCACGCGTGCCCGCGAAGCGGGGCTCCTCTCTAAGCGCTGCCCGGCCCCGGCCACCACGGACTCGGACATTTTGGGCGCGCTGCTGGCCCACGGCGCGGCTGACTCCACCCTGGAACAGGCGGCGCTGGAGCTGCTCCCGACCGTGCGGGGTGCGTTCTGCCTGACGTTCATGGATGAAAACACCCTCTACGCCTGCCGCGACCCCCACGGGGTGCGGCCGTTGTCACTTGGGCGACTGGACCGCGGTTGGGTGGTGGCATCCGAGACGGCCGCCCTCGACATCGTCGGTGCCTCGTTCGTCCGTGACATCGAACCGGGTGAACTGCTGGCGATCGACGCCGATGGTGTGCGGTCCACCCGGTTCGCCAACCCCACGCCCAAGGGCTGCGTCTTTGAATACGTGTATCTGGCGCGGCCGGACAGCACGATCGGTGGCCGGTCCGTGCATGCGGCCCGGGTGGAGATCGGTCGTCGGTTGGCCCGCGAATGTCCCGTCGACGCCGACTTGGTGATCGGCGTTCCGGAATCGGGCACTCCCGCCGCGGTTGGATACGCGCAGGAGTCCGGCATCCCCTATGGGCAGGGCCTGATGAAGAACGCCTACGTCGGGCGGACCTTCATTCAGCCGTCGCAGACCATCCGCCAACTCGGCATCCGATTGAAGCTCAACCCGCTCAAAGAGGTGATCCGGGGCAAGCGGCTGATCGTCGTCGACGACTCAATCGTGCGGGGGAACACCCAGCGGGCCCTGCTGCGCATGCTGCGCGAGGCCGGCGCTCTTGAAGTTCACGTACGAATCGCCTCGCCTCCGGTGAAGTGGCCCTGCTTCTACGGCATCGACTTCCCGTCGCCGGCCGAGCTGATCGCCAACGCGGTGGAGGACGAAGACGAGATGCTCGAGGCGGTGCGGCACGCCATCGGCGCCGACACGCTGGGTTACATCTCGCTGCGCGGCATGGTCGCCGCTTCTGAGCAGCCCGCGTCCCGGCTCTGTACCGCTTGCTTCGACGGCAGGTACCCGATCGAGCTGCCCAGCGAGGCCGTGCTGGGCAAGAACGTCGTTGAGCACATGCTCGCGACTGCCGCGCGCGGATCCGAGCTGGGCGATCTGGCTGGCCAAGATTTTCCAGACGTGCCCGTTGGTCTTTGACGAGCACCGTCGAGAATCACCCGTCGACTTCCATGGCCAGGTTGTGCAAGTGATTACGGCCGTGAGCCCCGCCCGGTAGCCTTTATCGCGATGACGGACTCCGGAAAAACCCACGGAAACGAGCTGGGCGCACTCGGCATCACATATGCGTCCGCTGGGGTGGACATTGAGGCAGGCGACCGCGCGGTCGACTTGTTCAAGCCACTGGCAACCAAAGCCACCAGACCGGAGGTCCGCGGCGGGCTGGGCGGATTCGCCGGAATGTTCGCCCTGCGCGGCGGCTACCGCGAACCGGTGCTCGCGGCGTCCACCGATGGTGTCGGCACCAAGTTGGCGGTCGCCCAGGCGATGGACAAGCATGACACCGTCGGCCTGGACTTGGTGGCGATGGTGGTCGACGACCTCGTGGTGTGCGGTGCCGAGCCGTTGTTCCTACAGGACTACATCGCGGTCGGCCGGACGGTGCCCGAGCGGCTGAGCGCGATCGTCGGTGGTATCGCGGAGGGGTGTGTGCGTGCGGGCTGTGCGCTGCTGGGCGGCGAGACCGCCGAGCACCCGGGCCTGATGGAACCGGATCACTACGACCTGTCCGCCACCGGCGTGGGGGTGGTCGAGGCCGACGATGTCCTCGGGCCCGACCGGGTGAAACCCGAGGACGTCGTCATCGCGATGGGGTCTTCCGGCCTGCATTCCAACGGGTACTCGCTGGCCCGCAAGGTGCTGCTGGAGATCGACCGGATGAACCTGGCCGGCTACGTGGAGGAGTTCGGTCGGACGCTGGGCGAGGAGTTGCTGGAGCCCACCCGCATCTACGCTCAAGACTGTCTGAAGCTGGCCGCCGAAACCCAAGTCCGCACGTTTTGCCATGTCACCGGCGGCGGGTTGGCCGGCAATCTGCAGCGCGTCATCCCGCATGGATTGACAGCCGAGATCGATCGCGGCACCTGGACGCCGGCGCCGGTTTTCAACATGATCGCCCAGCGTGGCCGCGTCCCTCGTGAGGAGATGGAGAAGACGTTCAACATGGGCGTCGGCATGATCGCCGTCGTTGCGCCCGAAGACACCGAACGGGCCCAGGCCATGCTGACGGCAAGGCATCTGGACTGCTGGGTGCTGGGGACCGTCTGCAAAGGCAGCAAAGACGCCCCGCGAGCAAAACTGGTCGGGCAGCACCCGAGATTCTAGGAATCGGGACTAGCTGCAACGAGCACCGTGCCGATGCGAAACGCATCGGCACGGAAAGTGGAATGGACTAGCGGCGCCAGTCGTCCTGGTCGCTCCAAGAGTCATCGGGGCTGTCATCACCGTCCAGCCCATTGGAGTCGCCAGTACTCGTACCCGACAGCTCCTGCTGAAGCCGCTGAAAGTCGGTCTGCGGAGAGCTGTATTTCAGTTCTCGAGCAACCTTGGTCTGCTTTGCCTTTGCCCGGCCGCGGCCCATGGGGGAACCCCCTCGCGCAATAACGGAGCGGCCTACGAGTAGGCGGCTCCGATCTCTTGGTGTCGTTTATTGTCCTGCCGACAGTTTACCGTGCTTCGCGGTGGGGCGTCGGTGCCCCCCGCCGCTGTGGTGGACAACTTTTAAGACTAGTCACGCTAGCGTCCGCGCAGCCGTTCAACCGCCAGTCGTCCGGCGCCGATCTCGTCGGTGGGGGGCAGGGAATCGGCATCGATCACCGCGGCGACTCGGGCTTCGGGGGCCAGCGGACCCGTCAGCAGTTCGGTGTCCTTCGTCAGGCCGCGCTTGAGCAGCGCCAGCGCGATCGGCCCTAGGTCCACGTGCTCCACGACGGTTCCGAGACGTCCAACGGCGCGGCCGCCGGCCAACACCGCATCCCCGGTCGAGGGCCGGTCCACCGACCCGTCGAGGTGCAACAGGGCCAGCATGCGCGGTGGTCTGCCCAGGTTGTGCACCCGTGCGACGGTCTCTTGCCCGCGATAACAGCCCTTGTCGAGGTGGACGGCTCCGTGGCCGGGATCACCGATCCAGCCCACTTCGTGCGGGATGGTGCGCTCGTCGGTATCGACGCCGAGGCGAGGGCGCCGCGCTGCGACCCGGTGGGCTTCATAGGCCCACACGCCGGCCGATCGCACGCCCGCCTGCGCCAAGCGGTCCTGCCAGCCCGCCGACGCGGCGCGTGGCACCAGCAGGTCCAGTTCCAATTGGCCGGCCGCAGCCCCGGGCATCCGCCGTAGGAAGCCGTTGCCGGCGACCGCAACCGCCTTCGACTCGGTCGGCAGGGCATCCAGGCCCAGTGCGTCGAGCACCGCGCGGTCAGCTAATCGCGGACCCAGCAGGGACAGCACCGCGATGTCGGCGCCGCTCGGGGTCACGTCAGCCCAGAACACCATCTTGGTCAGGTATTGGAGCAGCGGCTCACCGCGCCAGGGTTCGGTGTCGAGGTGGGTGGTGCCACCCAGTTCGGTCTGGATCCAGTGGTCCTCAACCCGGCCCTGACCGTCGAGGCTGAGATTCTGCGTGCTGGCGCCCTCGGGGAGTTCGCTGACATGCTGGGTCGATAGGCTGTGCAGCCAGGTCTGACGGTCGTTGCCGCTCAGGGTGATCGCCGCGCGGTGCGAACGGTCGACCAGCACGGCGTCGATTTCGGCGGCGCGCTGTTCACCCAGCGGATCGCCGAAGTGCCAGATCGCACCCGAGTCGGGTCCGGAATCGGGGGCAGGTACGGCGTGGCGGCTCACACGTCAACTGTACGGATAGGCTTCTCGTCCATGGCTGGGCAGACGACTGTGATCGTCACGCTGGACGGCGAGATACACGCGCCGGGGACACCGCTGCTGCATCCCGATGATCTTGCCGTGGTTCGCGGCGACGGCATCTTCGAGACGCTGTTGGTGCGCGACGGCGGAGCGTGTCTGGTGCAGTCGCATCTGCAACGGCTGACCCAGTCGGCCAAATTGATGGATCTGCCTGCGCCGGATCTCTCCGGCTGGCGGGATGCGATCGAGGTGGCCGCGAAGCAATGGTCTGCGGGCGGCGGCGGCGAAGGCGCGCTGCGGTTGATCTACAGCCGCGGACGCGAAAGCGGCTCGGCGCCAACCGCCTATGTGATGGTCAACCCCGTACCGGACCGAGTCACCGCGGTCCGCCGTGAGGGATTAGCGGCGGTGACGCTGGACCGCGGGCTACCGGCCACCGGCGTGGACACCATGCCCTGGCTGCTGGCCAGCGCCAAAACGTTGTCGTATGCGGTCAACATGGCGGCCCTGCGCCACGCCGCTCGGGAGGGCGCCGGTGACGTCATCTTCGTCAGCTCGGACGGCTACGTTCTGGAAGGCCCGCGCTCGACGGTGGTGATTGCCACCAAATCTGCCGAAAACGCGGACAGTGATCTCTGCCTGCTGACGCCGCCACCGTGGTATCCGATCCTGCGGGGAACCACGCAACAGGCGCTGTTCGAGGTGGCCCGCACCAAGGGCTACGACTGCGACTACCGCGCCTTGAAGGTCGCCGATCTCTATAGCGCCCAAGGGATCTGGCTGGTATCGAGCATGACCCTCGCGGCGCGTGTACACACCCTGGACGGCCGGCGGCTGCTCCGCTCGCCGATCGCCGCCGAATTCGCCGAACTTGTCGACGCCGCGATCGTCAGCGACCGCTGAACCGGTGGAATTCCGGTTGTCGTCTGGCCGTTCTGCGGGTACTTTCAGCCGTACACAAGGAAGGAGGTGGTCCGCGAATTGTTAGCTTCATGGACATGTGAGGTGGCTACGCGCTAGCTGCACGGCTCGGAGAAGCTAGCCATTGTGCGCTGGCGAATTCCCCGTAGCCACCCGGCCCCCGAGCTTCCGGTCTCGTCCAACCAGGAGCATTGCTCGGGGGCCGTCCCATGTCTTGGCCGGCCCGGGAGCTAGCCGGCGAATCGAGACAGCCGCGCCGACAGGTGGGGCACCAGCCCGCCGTCGGCGTCCACCCGCTCCTCCACGTAGGCCAGGTCGCCGCCCTCCACGATGCCGTAGAGCCGTTTGGCGCCACCGACCAGCACGCCGGATCTGCTGCGCGCCAAGGCGTCAGTGACCAATTCCCACGACGACTGGGTAAGTGGCCGCCCGTAGAACAATTCGACGTAACCGGCCGAATGAGCCAACATCAACTCGATCGCCTGGGTTTCGCTCGGGTCGTCTTCGGGATCGCTGACAAATCGCCAGAAGCCCGTCTCGCGCAGGCCGGGTTCCTGGTAGCCGCCCGTGTCGTCGAGCCGCCAGGAGCGCGCTTCCCAGTTCAGATAATCGCCGCCGTCATGCGAGACCACGATCTGCTGGCCGAACCGGTAGTCACCGTCGGCCGCGCGACCCTCGCCTTCCCCGCGCCACACACCGACCAGGGGCAGCAGCGCCAGCAGCGCGTCATTCAGATTGGCGCCCTCGCGCAGATTCGCGGTATCGGCGGGAACCGGCAGATCGTCGAACGCCGGGATGTTGCGGGTCGCGGTCACTTTGGCGCGTTCAGCCGCCGCAGCCAGCGCTCGGTCGCCGGAGTCCGGGCTCTCTGCAGGACTCACGACTCGTCAGTGATGAGCCGGTAAAGCGTGTACAGCGCGAACCACGAGATAACCCCCACTGCGACGACCAGCACGATCTCGAAGAAGAGCACCACGGGCATGAGTCTATTCGTCTTTGTTCAGCGGTGGCGGTCCTGGTGTCTTCAGGCGGACGGGACCCTCTGGCGCGTCAGGCGATTTTGACGTCGACCTCGTGGATGCCCGCGCCCGACGGGGCGACGATGGCGTCACCGTTCCCGGCCGCGGACAGCGCACGCAACGTCCAGGATCCTGGTGCAGCGAAGAACCGGAAGTCACCGGTGGCCGACGCGACAACCTCCGCGGTGAACTCGTCCGACGAGTCAAGCAGCCGGACGAACGCGCCACCCACGGCCTGGCCGTCGCGGTCCACCACGCGGCCCGTGATCACGGTTTCCTTCTCCAGATCGACGCTGGCGGGCAACGTCAGTCCTTGTTTTGGTCCTGAGCACATATCAGCTTCCCAACTCGATCGGGGCACCCACCAGGGAGCCGTATTCCGTCCAACTGCCGTCGTAGTTCTTCACGTTCTGGTGCCCGAGCAGTTCCTGCAGCACGAACCAGGTGTGCGATGACCGCTCACCGATCCGGCAATACGCGATGGTCTCTTTGGAGCCCTCCAGCCCTGCGGCGGCGTACAACGTGGCCAACTCCTCGTCCGACTTGAAGGTGCCGTCCTCATTGGCGGCCTTGCTCCACGGAACATTGATCGCGCCGGGGATATGCCCGGGCCGTTGGCTTTGCTCCTGCGGTAGATGCGCGGGCGCAAGGATCTTGCCGGAGAACTCGTCCGGGGAACGCACGTCGACCAGGTTCTTGACGCCGATGGCTGAGATGACCTCGTCGCGGAACGCGCGGATAGTGTTGTCTGGCGGGGCCGCGGTGTAAGAGGTCGCGGGCCTGCTGACGGAGTCACTCGACAACGCGCGGCCGTCCAGCTCCCACTTCTTGCGGCCGCCGTCGAGCAGCTTGACCTTGTCGTGCCCGTACAGCTTGAAATACCAGTACGCGTAAGCCGCGAACCAGTTGTTGTTGCCGCCGTAGAGGATCACGGAGTCGTCGTTGGCGATGCCCTTGTCGCTGAGCAGCTTGGAGAACTGCTCCGCGTCGACGAAGTCGCGCTTGACAGGGTCCTGCAGGTCGGTGCGCCAGTCCAGCTTGATCGCTCCGGCGATGTGGCCGGTGTCATAAGCGCTGGCGTCCTCGTCGACTTCGACGAAGACGACGTGGGCGGCATCTAGATTGCTCTCAGCCCAGTCGGCGGAGACCAGGACGTCCGAGCGTGCCATGGTGTGGATCCTTTCGATTTCTTCTGACGATCAGGGTTAAGCGGGATGAGGGGTGCGCCGGAAGCGGGCGACGAGCGGGTAGAGCTGGCAGCCCAGGCAGATCCCAAACGCCGCGTTGAGGAAGGCGGCCACCAGCGCGGCCGCACCGGCGATGACCCCGACCAAGAACGCGCCGCCGGCGAATGCGGCTGCGCCGACGACGGCAAAGATCAGGCCGACAAGTTGGGCGAACTTCAGCGGCGGTACCGGCTCGCGCTCGTTGACCGGTCCCAGCCGCGGCGCCACCACAAGGGCGAATACCCGCCCATACGGGTGCCGGCGTGGGCCGCCCAGAGCGCCAATGGCAAAGACCACGGCCTGCAGGCCCAAGATGACCGCGGCGGCCAGGGGGCTAACTGCCGCCACCAGCAGTGTGATCACCAGCACGGCGGTGGTGACCCAGGCGGCGAACCTCGGGCCACGAACGTCGACGAGGTTCGGCGGGGTGGCGGCGGTGGTACTGCTCGACACGGTCCTACTCCTAAACAGTCCTGTTGCACGGCAAGGGTGGAGGCATGCTACGGAAGGGTCCGAAGCTGCTCCGAGTGCTACGCGCGTAAGGGGCGCGGCTACTCAGCAGCTACAGCAACAGCAACAACAACAACCCGCGACGCGGCACAGCTCAACCGTGCGGCGGCTGGCGAGCAGAAGCTCGGTACGGGTTGACACGTCGGACAGCTTACCCAAAGACATGGTGATCAAGCCAACAGCGGTTCCAGCGCGGACCGCAGGTCGGCGCTCTTGGGGACGCCGGAGGCCCGATAACGCTGTTGTCCGTCGGCGTCGAAGATCAACGTGGTGGGCAGCGACAGGACCGAGAATCGGCGCGCGGCCGCCGGGTTGGCGTCCAGGTCGATCTCCACGTGGGCCACGTCGCCCAGGTCCGCGCAGACGTCGCCGACTACCCGGCGGACGCGTTCGCAGGGCCCGCACCACGGTGCGCTGAAATGCACGACGGTCGGTCCGGTGCGGGAAAGGCCCAGGTCTGCGGTGTCCCCGGGGTCTGAATCGGCGTTTGACGGCGCCACGACTTCCCGGACTGTTCCGGAGCGCCGGGTCAACAACCATCCGAGCAGGCCGGTAACGACTCCGACGGCAACGAGCGCGACCAGGACGGTACTCATGACTGCTGAAACCCATCGATGCGGATAGTTACTCCCCGCGCGACGCCTTCGATAATGACGTCGGAGCCGCGCGCGCCCTCGCTGGTCGGCGCTATCCCGAAAGGCAGCCTCTGGTTGGGCAGCCGGGCGGTGAAGGCATGTAGCACCGCGTCGCGCCTGTCATCGGGAACGGTCTGGTCGGCGGTGTCGGGTCCGGTCAGGATGCCGGTGGGGGTGAATACCAGGGTCGCCGGGTCGTCAGGCGCGATGGCCAGGTCCACCGAGACGCTGACCCGGTGGTCGAAGTCGGCCGACTTCGGTGTGCCGCTGAACACCAGCCCGTGGCCGCTCGAGATCCCCGATTCGGTGGTGCCGCCGGTGGCGTTGTTGGTCTCGGCGGGTGGTGCCTCCACCATCAGGTCGCTCATGCCCAGGTAGCGGCCCAGATGCATCGAATCGATGATGATGCGACTCTCCAGCCTGCCGACCGGGAGCTTGGCATCGGGCCTGATCAGCCAGGAGGCGTGGGTCAGGTCGATCGAGTACATCGTGGCTTCCAGCGTGGCCTTGCCGACCATTGCGTGATCGACGGCGTTGGCCTTGATTTCCAGCTCGTTGTAGTGGCCGTGCAGCGCCTGCGGGATGAACGGGAATGCCAGGATGGCGACGAACGGGTCCGATCCCAGATGTGCGGCTTTGCGGACAGTGGCCGAGAGCCGGTATTCGGCGTAGATGCTGGTTCCGTAATCGACGCCGACTGCGCCGACGACGATCACGCCGACGACGATCCCCGACGCGATCGCACCGATCAGCACCTTGCGCATTGGCCTATTCTGGCGCAGCCGCCGGCCCCCCGCGGGTGGCTCGGGCCGTCTGTCGTTGGGCTCACATCGGCTTCGCGTCATCCAAAGGCCAGGTGGCACGTTATCGTTAGACGTCCTGGCAACAAATGCCACACAGTGTTATCAATTTGGGGAATGGGATTTCCCCCAAGGCTGGAGGGGGTCGTTGGAGCTACTACTGCTGACCTCGGAGCTGCATCCAGACCCGGTCTTGCCCTCGTTGTCGCTGCTTCCGCACACCGTTCGGACGGCGCCGGCGGAACCGTCTTCGTTGCTGGAGGCCGGAACGGCGGATGCCGTGCTCGTCGACGCGCGCCATGATCTGTCGTCCGCGCGCGGCCTGTGCCGGCTGTTGAGCACTGCGGGCCGCTCCGTCCCGGTCTTGGCGGTGGTGAGCGAAGGCGGGCTGGTAGCAGTCAGCGCTGACTGGGGCTTGGACGAGATTCTGCTGCCCGGTACCGGGCCCGCCGAGATCGACGCCCGGCTACGGCTGGTCGTCGGTCGCCGCGGCGGCCTGGCCGACCAGGAGAGCGCCGGCAAGGTCAGCCTGGGCGAACTGGTGATCGACGAAGGCACTTACACCGCGCGGTTGCGCGGCCGGCCGCTCGACCTCACATATAAGGAGTTCGAGCTGCTGAAATACCTCGCGCAGCACGCCGGCCGGGTGTTCACTCGCGCGCAGTTGCTGCATGAGGTGTGGGGCTATGACTTCTTCGGCGGCACTCGGACTGTCGACGTGCACGTCCGCCGGCTGCGGGCCAAACTCGGCCCCGAGCACGAAGCGTTGATTGGCACGGTGCGCAACGTGGGTTACAAGGCGGTCCGGCCCGCGCGCGGCCGCGCGCCGATCACCGGCTCCAACGACGATCAAGGCGAGCAGGCTGACCAAGCCGGCGAAGCTGCCGACCTCGAGGCAGACGGTCTCCAAGATCCGCTGGCCGACCCCTTGCGCAGTCAGTGACGCTGCCGGTCTGGCGCTCCGCACTGACCACCGAAGAGCAGCGGCAGGTACGTGAACTCGTCACTGCGGCAACCGAATTCGACGGGGTAGCGCCCGTCGGCGAGCAGGTACTGCGCGAACTCGGGCAGGAACGCACCGCGCACTTGCTGGTCGCCGATCCGGGAGGCGACGACGAAATCGCCGGCTACCTCAATCTGCGCTCCCCAGGGGACGCGGATGCCGCGATGGCCGAGTTGGTGGTACACCCGCGGGCCCGCCGCGGCGGCATCGGCGCCGCGATGGCCCGCGCCGCACTGGACAAGGCCGCGGGGCGCAACCGGTTCTGGGCGCACGGCACGCTACCGCCGGCCCAGGCGACCGCGTCCGCGCTGGGCCTGGTCGCGGTTCGCGCACTCGTTCAGATGCGGCGCTCGCTGCGCGATGTCCCCGAGCCGCGGATCCCCGGTGGGGTACGGATCCGCACCTACGCCGGCAAGGTCGATGACGCCGAACTGCTGCGGGTCAATAACGCGGCATTCGCCTACCACCCGGAGCAGGGTGGGTGGAGCGCGGCCCAGCTGGACGAGCGCCGCAGCGAACCGTGGTTCGATCCCGCGGGGTTGTTCCTGGCGTTCGATCAACAGGACCGGCTGCTGGGCTTCCACTGGACCAAAGTCCATCCCGACCAGGCGGGCCTCGGCGAGGTCTATGTCGTCGGCGTCGATCCGTCAGAGCAGGGCCGGGGCTTGGGTCAGGTGTTGACAGCGGTGGGTGTCGCGTCGCTGGCCGAGCGGCTGGCAGATGCAGCGGAACCCACAGTGCTGCTCTACGTGGAGGCGGACAACGTCGCCGCGGTCCGGACCTACGAGCGGCTCGGCTTCACCACCTACAGCGTCGACACCGCCTTTGCGGCGACCTGACCTCGCAAACCCGCACCCGGCGCCCTGTTCACATCATGTTCACCGGATGGGCGTGCTCCTGACGGCCGCCGGAGCATACTTGCCGGGTGAGCTGGCAACCGGCCGTTATGGCATCGGTGATCGCCACTGTCGTGGCTTCTGGTGCCGTGTTCACTGCCTGCGGCAGCGACGACAACCGCGCCGCGACGGCGGCCGTCTCGGGCGTCTCGGCCGGCACCGTGCCCTGCGGCGGCAAAAATGTCCTCACGGCTGAGGGTTCTACCGCTCAAGAAAACGCCATCGCACTGTTCAACCGCCTGTGGGGACAGTCATGCCCGGGCAAAAACGTGTCGTACAGCCCCAGCGGGTCGGGCGCGGGGCGCGCGCAATTCGTCGCCGGCCACGTCGACTTCGCCGGGTCGGAGTCGCCGCTGACGTCGGACCAGATCGCCCCGGCCACGAAACGTTGTCGCGGAAATGCGGCGTGGGACCTGCCGCTGGTGTTCGAACCCATCGCTTTGGTCTACAACCTGCCCGGTGTCCAGACATTGGTCGTCAACAGCGACGTGCTGGCCAAGATCTTCAGTGGCGTCATCACGAAGTGGAGTAATCCGATACTCGCGGCGCTCAATCCGGGCGTCGCGCTACCCGACACCCGGATCACGCCGATCTACCGAACGGACTCTTCGGGAACCACCGACAACCTGCAGCGGTATATGACGGCCGACGCACCGCAGAGCTGGACCAAGGGGATTGGGACCGAGTTTCAAGGCGGCTTCGGCGAAGGTGCACTGAAGTCAGCCGGTGTGGTCCAGGCGGTGCACGCCACACCGGGCGCCATCGGATACGTCGAGAAGGGCTTAGCGGACGAGGCTCATCTGCCATTCGCGCAGATCGACACCGGCAGCGGCGGGGTGCCGCTCAACGAGGACACGGCGCGCAACGCCGTCAACCTCGCCAACTTCGTGGCCAGCGGCAACGATCTCGTGCTCGACCTGAACGCGATGTACGGTTCCCAGGACCCCGGCGTTTACCCGTTGGTGATGGCCACCTACGAGCTGGTCTGCTCGGCGGGCTATGACCAGGACACGGTCGCGGCGATCAAGTCTTTCCTCAGCGTGGCCACGTATAACGGTCAGACCGATATCTCGTCGGCGGGCTACGTGCCGCTGCCCGATAAAGTCAAGGGGCGATTGGCAAGCGCGATCAACGCAATGCGGTAACCGATTGACCCAGCGCGAACAGTGACGGGATCCCAGTGACCAGGCCAGACCCAAGGCCAAACCCAAGCGACGCGGGTTCGGGCGCGGTCGTCGCTGCGCCCTTCCCCGAGCCGCCGATCGTGCCCTTGAATCCGTGGGGGAATGGCCGGCCGCGGCTGGGGGACCGCATATTTCGCACGCTGTCGCAGGGCTCCGGTGTCCTGATCGTGCTGCTGGTTGCCGCAATCGGGTTGTTCTTGCTGTGGCGGGCGGTGCCCGCCTTGCAGCGCGACCAAGTGAATTTCTTCACATACGGCGGTACATGGGTCACCACGAACACCGCGGCGATGCGATTCGGAATCCTCAATCTGCTGCAGGTGACCGCGTTGGTGTCGGTGTTTGCCCTGGTTCTGGCGATGCCGATCGCCCTGGGCGTTGCGTTGTTCGTTACGCAGTACGCGCCGCGGCGCGTTGGCGGAGTGCTGGCGTACATGGTCGATCTGCTCGCCGCGGTGCCCTCGATCATCTACGGCGTATGGGGCCTGTACGTTCTCGCACCGCAGCTGCGGCCCGTCGCAACTTGGCTCAATCACACCCTGGGATGGTGCTTTCTGTTCGCCCGTGGCAACGCGTCGGTGGCAGGCGGCGGCACCATCTTCACCGGCGGGATCGTACTGGCGGTGATGATCCTGCCGATCGTCACCGCCGTAACTCGCGAAGTCTTTGTGCAAACTCCGCAGGACCAGATCGAGGCGGCGCTGGCGTTGGGCGCCACCCGATGGGAAGTCGTCAAGACGACCGTGCTCCCGTTCGGGCGATCCGGATACTTCAGCGGCGCGATGCTGGGTCTGGGCCGCGCGCTGGGGGAGACGGTGGCGTTGCTGGTCATCCTGCGCGGCACCCAGACGGCCTTCGGTTGGTCACTGTTCGACGGCGGTTCGACGTTCGCGACCCAAATCGCGGGCACCGCATCAGAATTCAATGACAAATACAAGGCGGGTGCCTACATCGCCGCGGGGCTGGTGCTGTTCCTGTTCACCTTCGTTGTCGATTCGGTGGCGCGTGCGGCGGTCGCCGGAACCGGGGCCCGACGGGGCGCTCAATGACCTCGATCCTGGACCGCCCCCTCAAGCCGCGGAGAGTCTCCGGCCTCGGCCCGCGTCGTCGAATAGCGAACAGCGTCGCGACGGTGTTGGTGACGCTGTCGACGGTGATCGCCTTGGCGCCTTTGGTTTTGGTGCTGTACTCGGTGATCGCCAAGGGGTTCAGGGCGATCCTGGCAAGCACGTGGTGGACGCATTCGCAAGCGGGGATGACGGCATTCGTGGCGGGCGGCGGCGCGTACCACGCGATCGTCGGCACCCTGCTGCAAGGATCGGTATGCGCCGCGATCTCCGTCCCGATCGGTCTCATGGTCGCGGTCTATTTGGTCGAGTACGGCGGCGGCACTGTGCTCGGCAGGCTAGTCAGCTTCGTGGTGGATATTCTTACCGGTGTGCCCTCGATCGTTGCGGCGTTGTTCATCTACGCGCTGTGGGTGGCGACCCTGGGGCTGCCCCGCTCCCAGTTCGCGGTGTCGCTTGCGCTGGTGCTGTTGATGTTGCCGGTGATCGTGCGCGCGACGGAGGAGATGTTGCGGATCGTCCCGGCGGACCTGCGCGAGGCCAGTTACGCGCTGGGTATTCCGAAGTGGAAAACCATTGCCCGAGTGGTGATGCCGACCGGACTGGCCGGCATCATCACCGGAATCATGCTGGCGTTGGCCCGGGTGATGGGCGAGACGGCCCCGCTGCTGATCCTGGTCGGCTATTCGCAGGCCATCAACTTCCACGTCTTCACCGGGTTCATGGGGACGTTGCCCGGCATGATGTATGACCAGACGTCGATGGGCGCCGGTGCAAACCCGATTCCCACGGATCGGATGTGGGGCGCCGCGCTGACACTGATCCTGGTGATCGCGATCATCAACGTCGGTGCCAGGGTGGTCGTGCGCATCTTCGCTCCGAAGAAGTCGTAGACAGGAAACTACGTGGCTAAACGGTTAGACCTCAACGGCGTCAACATCTATTACGGTGCTTTTCAAGCGGTTTCGGACGTGACGTTGTCGATTCTGCCGCGCAGCGTGACGGCGTTCATTGGGGCCTCGGGCTGTGGCAAGACGACCGTGCTACGCACCCTGAACCGGATGCACGAGGTTGTCCCCGGCGCGCGGGTGGAGGGCACCGTGCTGCTCGACGACGAAGACATCTACGCGCCCGGCATCGACCCGGTCGGTGTGCGCCGGGCCGTCGGGATGGTGTTCCAGCGCCCGAACCCGTTCCCCGCCATGTCGATTCGCGACAACGTGGTGGCCGGCCTGAAGTTGCAGGGTGTGCGCAATCGCAAGACGCTCGACGACACCACCGAACACTCGCTGCGCGGTGCGAACTTGTGGGATGAGGTCAAGGACCGGTTGGACAAGCCCGGTGGCGGACTCTCCGGCGGGCAGCAGCAGCGGTTGTGCATCGCGCGTGCCATCGCCGTGCAACCAGATGTGTTGCTGATGGACGAGCCGTGCTCCTCGCTGGACCCGATCTCGACAATGGCCATCGAGGACTTGATCGGTGAATTGAAGCAGGACTACACCATCGTCATCGTCACTCACAACATGCAGCAGGCCGCACGGGTGAGCGATCAGACCGCCTTCTTCAACTTGGAAGCCGTCGGAAAACCCGGCCGGCTGGTGGAGATCGATGACACGGAGAAGATCTTTTCCAACCCGATGCAGAAGGCGACCGAGGACTACATCTCCGGGCGTTTCGGCTAGCGCGCGGGTTGCGTCGCCTCGTCCTCGGGGAACTTGCCGGTCGCCTGGAAGATGACCCGTCGCGCCACTTCGACGGCGTGGTCGGCGAAACGTTCATAGAACCGGCCGAGCAACGTCACGTCGACGGCGGCGGCCACACCATGCTTCCATTCGCGGTCCATCAGCACCGAGAACAAATGTCGGTGCAGATCGTCCATCGCGTCGTCTTCCTCGCGGATCCGGGCGGCTTTCTCCGGGTCGCGGGACAACACCACCTCTTGCGCGCTGTTGCCCAATTCGACTGCAACCCTGCCCATCTCGGAGAAATACCCATTAACCTCTTCGGGCAGCACGTGCTGGGGATGCCGGCGGCGGGCGATTTTGGCGACGTGCAGGGCCAGCGCGCCCATCCGATCGATGTCGGCCACCATCTGGATGGCGCTCACGATGGCCCGCAGGTCGCCGGCGACCGGCGCCTGCAAGGCCAGCAAGACGAAGGCGCTCTCCTCGGCGCGCGCGCTGCGGGTCGCGATCTGCTCGTGGTCGGAGATCACCTGTTCTGCCACCACCAGATCGGCCTGCAACAACGACTGGGTTGCGCGCTCCATGGCCATACCCGCCAGCCCGCACATTTCGCCGAGCTGCTCCGATAATTCCGAGAGTTGCTCATGATATGCGGTCCGCATGTGATCCAGCCTACGTTCTCGCCGCCAGAACAGTCGGCCGGAGCGACGCGCGAACGGGGTTACTCGCAGCTCGTGTCGGCGGCATTGGTGACCGTCAGGTCTTCGGGCAGCTTGGTCGCCGGGCTGTTGGCGTTGTGGTCGACCTGCACACTGATCGACGAGCCGCTGGGCGGGGGAGTGGTTACGGAGCTGAAGTCCGGGCCGAGTGCCACTCGGACCACTTGACCAATGCCGTGGACCCGCGCGACCTTTGCGTTGGCGAAGGCCGACGCCACGGTGGCGGCCGCCTGCTCGTTGCCAGGCGAGAAGAACACCGTCGTCGTGTTCAGCGCATTCGGGTAGTCGTCCGGCGTCATCACGTTGAAGCCGTTGTGCTTGAGCTGGCTGGTCGCGGTGGCGGCCAGGCCGCTTTGGCCAGTGGCGTTGGAGACCTGCACCGTGACGTCCTCCGGCGACGTCGTGGTGACCTGTTCGCTCCTAGTCTCCGGCGTCCCAGAAGCGGTGGCCGGCGCTTTCTTGGTGGAGGGCGGGCTGGAGGGCGTGGCCGTCGGCCCCGAGGCTGAGGCCGAGCCAGCGGGGCTCCCCAAACTCTGCGCGTTGTGATCGTTTTCGAGCGGCAGCGAATCGTCGTTGATGATCGCGGCGAAAAGCGACTTCATGTCGGCGGTACGCGGCGGCTCGTCGCCGTTCTGGTCTGTTACGCCGGTCGGCACGGTGACAAACGTGATGTGCCCGGCCGCCATCCCGTGCAGGGATTGGCCGAGCTGCACCAGGTCTTTGGTCTTGACGTTGTCGACGTAACTATTGCCGATGAACATGTTCACGACGTTGTTGAGCTTGTTCGGGTTGAGCAGCGTGTCCTCCGAGATCAGCGAGCGCAGCAGCGAGGACAGGAACAACTGCTGGCGTTTGATCCGCCCGTAGTCACCGTTGTTCTCGGTGGTCACCTGACGGGCCCGCACGTAGTTCAGCGCCGTCGTCCCGTTGATGACCTGACGCCCCGAATGCTCGAGCACCGTGCCCAATTCGTAGTCCTGCAGTGCGGTGGTGCTGCACACCTCGACGCCGCCGAGCGCCTCGACCATCCGCGCGAAGCCGACGAAGTCGATGGCAATGAACCGGTTGATGCTCAGACCGGACAGCTTCTGGATTTCCTTCACCAGGCATTTCGGGCCGCCGAAGGAAAACGTCGAGTTCAGTTTGGTCTCGGTGTAGACCATCCGGGGACCGTACTTTCCGGTCTTCTGGTCGTACAGGGGCCCGTACTTCCCGGTTTCGGGGTTCCAGGCCTCGCATTGCATCGGGGTGATCGCCAGGTCGCGGGGGAACGACACCACCACCACGCGCTTGCGGTTGGCCGGAATGTTGACCAGCATCACGGTGTCCGACCGGGTGCCGTCGGCGTCCTGGGTGTCGCCGGCGCCCATGTTGGCGTTGGCCCCGGCGCGGGAGTCCATACCGACGAGCAGGAAGTCCTCATCGCCGTACTGGCCGCCGGGATCGACGATGTCGCGCGAGTCCGGGTCGAGCGCGCTGATGGTGTTCAGGCGACTGTTCTTCGAGGTGCTCCACTGCCACGCGCCGCCGGTGAGAACGAGCGCCAGCACGGCGAACAGTGCCGCCACCGAGCGCGCGGCCAGCAACATGGGTCGATGGCCGCGTCTGGCGTTGCGCGCCGGTTTCTGGTCGGCGCCGCCGGCACCGTCGTTGGGGTAGTTGGCTGCGCCTTGAAAATCTAGGTCGGGAAGCTCCGAGACGAGTTCGAGCGAGTACGCCGGATTGTCGATGACCTGGGTGTCTCGTAGGTCGAACTCGGCGGCAGGCTCGTCAGTCTCGTCGGTCTCGGGGGCCTCATCGCCTTCGCGATGATGGCTGTGCCGGTCGGCGGTCGGGGCGCCGATTTTGGCGATCAGGTCGGCGACACTGACCACGCCGTCGGCGTGATTTCCGACTTTCTCGGTGTCACCTGGCCCGTCTGCCCCGTCTTCTGGGGGTGGCTCTGGTGCAGAAAACCGCTCCCACGGAGCGGGCGCGCGCCAATGATCAGGAGTGGCGTCATGCTCGCCGTCACTCATGTCTTAGCGGCCTCCGAAGCTGTCACGAACTCTCATGCGGAAGTCAGTGCTATCCGTGCTTACGCGTCTACCTGCAGGTAGGGCCGTACTTGTAGCCCTCATGCGGCGGGATAAAACGGACCCGCCATGCAGCAGGCCATATCGTACTGAGTTCTTGACGTGTTCGCGATTTCGAGCGTGTTTCGGTTCAGCCACCCGAGTGCATGACGTCGGCTCCGGCCGGCACCGTGCAGTCGTCCGGGTCGGCTAGCCAGCCGTCGGGCAACGCGACGCGGGCAGGCGAACCCTGCCGACCTCGAGGGCCGGTCGCGGCGTCCGGGAACGGCACGGCGGCGTCGAGTTGATTCAGCAGTCCGTCGAGTTCGTCCAGCGTCTTAACCAGCGCCAGCGCTCGTCGCAGCTCGGATCCCGCCGGGAAGCCGTGCAGGTACCAGGCGATGTGCTTGCGGATGTCGCGCATGCCCTTGTCTTCGCCGAAGTGCGCGGCCAGCAGCTCGCCGTGCCGGCGGACGATGTCGGCGACCTCACCGAGGTTGGGCGGAGTGGGCGGCGGGTTGCCGGTGAACGCGGCCGACAGCTCGGCGAACAGCCATGGCCGGCCCAGGCAGCCCCGGCCGATGACGACGCCGTCGCACCCGGTGGCAGCCATCATGGTCAGCGCGTCGTTGGGATCGTAGATATCGCCGTTGCCGAGCACCGGGATGGTGCGCACACGCTGCTTGAGCTCGGCGATCTGTTCCCAATCGGCGCGGCCGGAATACCGCTGCGCGGCGGTCCGGGCGTGCAGCGCGACCGCGGCGGCGCCTTCGGACTCGGCGATGTGCCCGGCGTCCAGATGGGTGTGGTGGTCGTCGTCGATGCCGATGCGGAACTTGACGGTGACCGGGATTCCGGAGCCTTCGGTGGCGCGCACCGCGGCGGCCACGATCTGGCCAAACAGCCGGCGCTTGTAAGGCAGCGCCGCTCCGCCGCCCCGTTTGGTGACCTTGGGCACCGGACAGCCGAAATTCATGTCGATGTGGTCGGCCAAGCTTTCGTCCGCGATCATCTTGGCCGCCGCGTAGGTGGTGGCGGGGTCCACGGTGTAGAGCTGCAGCGAGCGCGGTGACTCGTCCGGCGCGAACGTCGTCATGTGCATGGTGACCGGATGCCGCTCGACAAGCGCCCGTGCGGTCACCATCTCGCAGACATACAGACCGCTGATCGTGCCGACCTGCGACTGCTCCAGCTCACGGCACAGCGTGCGGAATGCGACGTTGGTCACACCCGCCATCGGGGCCAGCACGACCGGGCTGGCCAAGGTGATCGGACCGATGTGCAAGGCCGGCCTACCGGCGGCTCATGACCAGCTTGCCCGCGGTTTGATGCAGCTCGTGCGCGGTGACCCTCTTGCCGGTGCGGGCTTCCCGCTCGAGTTGGCGGCGCTTGGACACCTCGAACTTCTCGCAGGACATCTCAAGTTCCTTGACCAGCAGCGCAAGATCGTCGCGCAGATCGGCTGCCTCACCGGTGAAGTCTTCGCGCTCAAAGATGCGCCACTTCTTCAGCACCGGCATGACGACCTCGTCGAGGTGGATGCGCGGGTCGTAGACGCCCCCGACGGCGATGGCCACGGCCTTGCGCCGGAACTCGGGCACCTGGAAGCCGGGCATCTGGAAGTTCCGCAGGATCAGGTGCAGCGCCCTCATCGTTTTGTTGGGGGCGAGGTCGAACGCGGCCTCGCTGACGTCGCGGTAGAAGATCATGTGCAGGTTTTCGTCGGCCGAGATCTTGGCCAGCAGCTGCTCGGCGATGGGGTCGTTACAGGCCTTGCCGGTGTTGCGGTGCGAAATCCGGGTGGCCAGTTCCTGGAAACTGACGTAGAGGACGGAGGTGGTGAGGGTGTCGGCGAAGAGCTCGCCCTGGTGGTTTTGGCCGGGGCTGAACCCGCGGTTGACCACCTCGATGCGAAGCTTCTCCAGCTCGACGGGATCGACGGAACGGGTCACGAGCAGGTAGTCGCGCAGCGCGATGCCGTGCCGGTTCTCCTCGGCCGTCCAGCGGTTGACCCACTGGCCCCATGGGCCGTCCATGCCGAAGTTCATCGCGATCTCGCGGTGGTAGGACGGCAGGTTGTCCTCGGTGACCAGGTTCTGCACCATCGCGATCTGGGCGACGTCGGACAGCTTGCTCTGCTCAGGATGCCAATCCTGGCCGCCGAGTGCATAAAAGTTCTTGCCGTCCGACCACGGGATGTAGTCGTGCGGGTTCCAATTCTTATGCATGCTCTCGTGCCGGTTCATGTACTTCTCGACGACCGGCTCGAGTTCGTGCAGCAGCTGTAGGTCGGTCAGCTCGACTGACATAGCCCCTCCGGTTATCTGTGTCTACGGGTTGCAGTCAATATATCTGTGTACATCAGTAGCATCAAGTTCCTCCCCGGCGTGGCAGGCCTCAATCGCATATCAATCGTGCGGCAGGGACGGCAGGGCCGGGACATAGCTGGCGGCCGTGCTCATCAGCATCTCGACGCAGTAGTCGATGAACTGTTTGCGGGTGGCCCCCAGCCGTCCGTTCAGGTACGCGGTGAAAAGGCTTGTCAGGCCGCCGATCAGGCTGGTGGCGACCATCTTCTGCAGCACCGGATCGCTGATCCGCGATAGCTTGCGTTGCAGCAGCTCGATGAAATTGGGCATCCATTCCGCGCCGGACCGGACCAGCACCGGTTCGACCGCCGGTGCCAGCAGCAGCACCCGCCCGCGGACCGGATCGTCGACCATCAGCTCGACGAACTGTTCGACGGCGTCTCTCGGCGTTTTGGCCGAGCCCAGCGTCGACATGGCTCGGGTGCAGACGTCGTCGTAGACCGCGCGGACAAATTCGTCACGGTCGGAGAAGCTTTCGTAGAAGTAGCGCTCGGTCAGCGCGGCCTTACGGCATACCGCCCGAACGGTCAGCGCCGGGCCGCCGTCCTCGCCAAGCAGCTGAACACCGGCGGCGATGAGGTTTTCTCGTCGTAACGCGAGGCGACTCTCGAGTGGGACGCCAGACCAACGGCTCCGTCGTTGACCGGATGGCACTTCGCTCCTAGACTCCAAATTGACAACGCATGTAGTCAGAATCGCGAACTTCGTAGGACGATCGATCAGTGACTCAACATACGTCGCCATCATGCCCGCTGAACAGCACCAAAGCCGGTAGCGACAGGGTGGCGAGCGGTTGCCCGGTCTCGCCGTCGGGTTACGACGCACCGCCGGCTCCGCTTGGCCCGGATTCCCTGACGTGGAAATACTTCGGCGACTGGCGGGGCATGCTGCAAGGGCCGTTCGCGGGATCGATGCAGAACATGCACCCGCAGTTGGGCGCGGCCGTCGAACAGCACTCGACGTTTTTGCGGGAGCCGTTGCCGCGGGTGATGCGGTCGCTCTACCCGATCGGCGGGGTCGTCTTCGATGGCGACCGCGCCCCGACGACCGGTGCGCAGGTGCGCGACTACCACGTCGACATCAAGGGGGTCGACGATCAGGGGCGTCGCTACCACGCACTCAACCCCGACGTCTTCTACTGGGCACACACCACCTTCTTCGTCGGCACTATCCACGTGGCCGAACGCTTCGGGGGTGGCCTGACCGAAGCGGAGAAGCGCCAGCTGTTCGACGAACACATCCAGTGGTACCGAATGTATGGCATGAGCATGCGGCCGGTGCCGCAGTCCTGGGAGGAATTCCAGATCTACTGGGATCACATGTGCCGCAACGTCTTAGAGGACAACTTCGCGACCAGGGCCGTGCTCGATTTGACGAAATATGACAAGCCGCCGATCGCGCCGTGGATTCCGGATCGGCTGTGGGCGGCGCTGTGCAAGCTGGCCACGCCGTTCTTCGTCTGGCTGACCGCCGGTTTCTACCACCCGGCAGTTCGCGAACGGTTGGGCTACAGCTGGTCCAGCCGCGATGAGTGGCTGCACCGGCGCTTCGGAAACCTGGTGCGAGTGATCTTTGCCTGTGTACCGCCCAGGTACCGCAAGCATCCGCGGGCTCGCGCCGGTCTCGATCGCGCAAGCGGGCGCATCCCGGCCGACGCCCCGCTGCCGCAGACGCCCGCCCGCAATCTGCCGCCGCTCGACGAGCGCGACAATCCAAAGCACTACTGCCCCAAGGTCTGACGGGCGCTCTGCCGCTACGTGTGGCTGTGGTTGTGCGCGTCTTCCAGGCCGGCCTGGTGCACGTGTTGATGGGTGTGCTCAGTCCCATCGTCGTGTGGGTGCGGGTGTTCGTGGGTCACGTGGTCGTGCGCATGGGTGGTGTGCGCGTGGGTGTGAGCCTCATCGCCGTGCTGGTGCTCGTGCGCGTGCGGCGCGTCGTGGGAGTGTTGCTCGGACATGGTTACCAACTTTCTCTGCGAAACATTCACTTCATCTGGGCTGCAGCCGATTCGGTGACGGCTTTCAGCCCTATGTTGGGCCGGTGATGACGGGGGACACCGGGACCGGCGTGCTCGGCGTTGAAGACGGCGTCGGTGACGAGCTGGCGCACGTGATCGTTTTCCAAGCTGTAGAAGATGGTGGTCCCGTCGCGGCGGGTGCGCACGAGACGCGCCATCCGCAGCTTGGCCAGGTGCTGGGAAACCGACGGCGCCGGCTTGCCCACGTGCTCGGCGAGCTCGTTGACCGACATCTCGCGATGCGTCAGCGACCAGAGCACCTGCACGCGGGTGGCCTCGGCAAGCATTCGAAAGACCTCGACCACCAGGCTGGCTTGGTCATCGGGCAACCGCCCTTCGGTACTATCTGCATGCATACGCAGATAATAGCAGAGAGGTCGGTGCCGCCGTCAGCGGTGCGTTGAGCCGGGCGGGACGACCGTCGATTTGCGCTGGCCGCCGTTGCGTTCGTTCCAAAGCCGGTAGACGTCCACTGCAGCATCGTGGCGTTCGTAGCGCATCGGCAGGCGCCGCTGGTCCCAGTCCTTGGCGTATTCGTCGTAGAAGTTGGACACCTCAAAATATTTGCGGTCATCGAGGTAATAGCCCTCGTAGTCCTCGCGAGTGATGAGGAAGATGACTTCCTTGGGCGAGCAGTAGTACAACGAGCCCAGGCACATCGGACACGGCTGCGCGAGCGCGTAAATGGTGGCGTCGACGAGATGCTCGGTGCCCAACCTCATGCACGCCTCGCGAACGGCGAGGATTTCCGCGTGGGCGGTCGGATCGTTGGTCTGGGCCACCTTGTTGGCGCTCTCCGCGAGGATCTCGCCGTCCTGCACGATCACCGTCGCAAATGGGCGACCGCCCTCAGCCACGTTTTGGCGGGCCAGCTCAATCGTTCGTCGGGCAAAGTCGGTCATAGTTCCTCCGGCCGCTGGAGCGAATGGCAGCTGATACCTCGGAGATTAGCCCCGCGGTGGCGGATCGCCGCTGCGTTGTTAGCTAGACTGCCTATATTTATCCGGTTTGGGGAAGGGAAGAACAATGGCGCGCTCCGAGAGTGACCGTTGGGATCTAGCGACGAGCGTCGGGGCGACGGCGACCATGGTGGCCGCTGAGCGGGCGCTTGCTTCCGACGCAAAGTTCATCGACGACCCCTACGCCGCGCCGTTGGTCCGTGCCGTTGGTATCGATGTCTATGTCCGCGTCGTCAATGGCGAGATCCCCGTCGGCGGGGATGCCGAATTTGATCCGCACCGCATGGCGCAGGGGATGGCCTGCCGCACCCGGTTTTACGACAACTTCTTCCTCGATGCGACGCGCAGCGGCATCGGCCAGGCGGTGATCCTCGCGTCGGGTCTCGATGCGCGCGCTTACCGCCTGCCATGGCCGGCGGGCACTGTGGTCTACGAAGTCGACATGCCCGAGGTGATCGAGTTCAAGACCCTGACGCTGGGTGATCTGGGCGCCGAGCCGACGGCCGAGCGCCGCACCGTCGCGGTCGACTTGCGCGACGACTGGGCCGGTGCGCTGCAGGCCGCCGGATTCGACCCGAAGTCCCCAGCGGCGTGGAGCGCCGAGGGGCTGCTGATTTACCTGCCCGACGAAGCTCAGGATGCGCTATTCGACAACATCACCGCGTTGAGTGCGCCCGGGAGCCGACTGGCCTTTGAGTTCGTGCCCGACACCACGGTTTTCGCTGACCCCGGCTGGCGCGCCCACCATGAGCGAATGAGCGAACTCGGTTTCGAAGTCGATTTCAACGACTTGGTCTATCACGGCCAGCGCAGTCACATCATCGACTATCTGAAGCAGCGCGCCTGGCAGGTCTCGCCGCACACGACCGCAGATCTGCACGCCGCGAATGGCTTCACTTATCCCGACGACGACGTCGCGAAGGCCTTCGCCGACGTGACCTACAGCAGCGCGGTGTTCGCGGGATAACGCCCTTAGTGCCGCAGCAGGTCGTCTCTCATGCGGTTGGTGAGCATCTCCTGAAAGACCGAACGAGCCGGATCGTAGAGGGCTTGATAGGTCGAGAGCAGTTCGTCGCGGTGATATTCGGGAATGGAGCCCAGCGGCGTCCAGAAGCTGTCGATGTCCATCAGGAAGTACGGCCCGGCTTGCGCTGGGGTGACGCGGCGCAGGTGGTAATTCGCGTCAAGCGCCTGCCCGAAGCCCGGGCCATAGCGGATGACGAGCGACTTGCCCGGTTGTGGCTCGCGGTAGACCGCAGCACCCTGCCACTCGGTGAGGAACAGGCCGGCCGGGGCGAGGCGCTGCGGCCCGAGCAACGGTTCCGCGATCCAGTTGCCCCACTCGACACGGCCATCCACCCCGATTGGAACCCGGATCTCGAGGACATAGCGCAGGCCGATGCGCTCCACTCCGACGAGCGACGAGACCTGTGCGCGAGCATCCACGACCCGCATGGCAACGTCGCGCAACGCCTCGAAGGTGGTGTAGTTGGTGGTCTCGATGACGATCGCCTGGCTCTTGATCGAGGCGGCCAGTGTGTTGTCACGGTTGACGAATCGGACGAAACGGTCTGCTGTTGGCGTCGGGGCGGCGCCCGGAGCGACCATTCCCCAACTCATGTCCTGGGCTTGACGTTCGATCGGCAGGCTGTCGGCGAGCAGGTGTTTTAGCTCTCGGTTCGTCGACTCGGTCAGGGAATCCGTTGCAGGATGACGGATTTCCATCGTGACCAGGGCGACGGGCGCGGTGACCGACGGAGCGGTGGGAGCGGCGGGCGGGGCAGAGTAGGCGTCGTCCTCGTTCATCTCCCGAAGCATAACCATGCCGTTGGACAGCCGAACGGGCCGCCGCGATCCAACCACGCCGAGTCGTCTCGTGCCCCGGCCCGTCCGGAATCAGCCGCAATAACTGTCAACAGATTGCCCGGCCCCACCCGACGCCCACGGGCGGGCATTGACCCAGGTCATACCTGGTTTTGGTGCCCCCAGCAGGGCTCGAACCTGCGACCTGCGGATTAAAAGTCCGTAGCTCTACCAACTGAGCTATAGGGGCTTAGGGGATTCAGGATACTGTGTGCCCAACGACGCTCGTTTGAGGATTAGGCTTCGCGTGACCTAAGCTGACGTGGCTCCCAATGACTACGTTGCGAGTACCCCGGAGAGATTCGGTTCTGGCCCCCTTCGTCTAGCGGCCTAGGACGCCGCCCTTTCAAGGCGGTAGCGCGGGTTCGAATCCCGTAGGGGGTACGTGCTGCGCGGTGTGTCGCGGAGCAGCAGCAAGGCCCTGTGGCGCAGTTGGTTAGCGCGCCGCCCTGTCACGGCGGAGGTCGCGGGTTCGAGTCCCGTCAGGGTCGCCAACACGGCGAGGCACATGATGCCTTCCGGCCAGGTAGCTCAGTCGGTATGAGCGTCCGCCTGAAAAGCGGAAGGTCGGCGGTTCGATCCCGCCCCTGGCCACCAAGAAATTTACGCAGTTCAGACGGCCTTTTTCGTGCTGTCTACGAACCCACCATCATCGATTCGGACTTGACGATGGGGCCAATATGGGGCCAAACGAGCTTATGCGCGATGGTGAACGACCTGCGCGTTCGTGAACGTCATGCACAGCGCCCGGTTTCGGAAGACGCTCAGCGATGTGGGCAAACGCGCTACCGCTGCTTCCTGGGGGTCAAGCGGGTTGCCGCATTGTCGCTCCGACGTGGAGCATGAAGCCAGAGGTTCCGGATCTGCCAGCGGAGCGGAGGAAACCTCGCTGACAACCACCCCTGGGGACGGCACACTCGGGGCGTCGATTAAAGGGGGAGTGATGACTGAACCACTACGACCAACAGGTTGGTTTCCCCACCCGGGCGGCGAGCCGGGTATGGCCGTGCCGCAGCCGAAAAATGATCCGTTCTACCAGTACACCGGCAGCCTGGCGGCGATCCTGCCGGGAACGGTGCTGAAGACTCGCAGCTTTGCCTATCGCGCGTTCGGCGTCCCGACGTGGCTTAAGGCCACGCAGCTGCTCTACCGGTCGACCAGCCAGACCGGCAGCCCTACCGTCAACGTCACCTCGGTCATTCAGCCGCCCGAACAGGGCGACAAGACGAAGGTGATCTCCTATCAGTCGGCCTATGATTCGCTGAATCAAAACGACGAGCCGTCGCATGCGATCTCGGGCGGAGTCACGTTGGGTGGACTCGTGCCCAACGTGGAGGTGGCGGTCTTCGGTCCGTTCCTCGCCGAGGGGTACACGGTCATCGTCCCCGACACCGAGGGCCAGCGGGCCGATTTCGCCGCGGGCCCCGAGTACGGCATGAACACGCTGGACTCGATGCGCGCTGTGTTTTCAGCGTCATCGACCGTGGGGCTCCCCAACGATGCAAGGGTTGCGATGCTCGGATACTCCGGTGGTGCGATCGCCACCGAGTGGGCCGCTGAACTCGCCCCTGCGTACGCGCCCGACGTCAACGCGCGCATGATCGGCGCGGCGATGGGTGGCCTGCTGGTCGATCCGGCGCACAACTTGCACTACGTGGAGGGCACCTGGTTCTGGGGCGGTGTCTTGCCGATGGCGCTCGTGGGCATCGCGCGCGCGTTCGAGATCGATTTCACGCCGTATCTCACCCCCGCCGGCGTGGCGGTCTTCAACGAGTTGCAGGCCACTTCGATCGTCGACGTCCTGGGTCGCTACAAGGGTCTGACCTGGCAAAAGCTGTTCATCCCCGCGTTTCCGACGCCCGAGAGCCTGCCGGTCTACGTCGCGGCGGCTAACAAGCTGATCATGGGCACGGGCGGGACGCCGACCATCCCGTTGTTCATCGGCCAGGGCGCCTTCGGTGTGCTCGAGGGCACGCCGGGCGACAAGGCGGGCATCGGCGCCGGCGATGGCGTGATGATCGCCGGTGACGTGCGTACGCTGGCCCGGAACTACTGCGCGCAGGGCGCGAAGGTCCACTACGAGCAGTACGACGCGCTCGGCCACATCTCGAGCCTTGTGCAGTGGCTGCCGCACTCGATCGCCTGGATACAGCAGCGCTTCGCCGACTTGCCGGCGCCGCAGAACTGCTCGTCGATCGCCCCGGGCAACTCGCTCGCGCCGATTCCGGTTCCGTAGCTAGCTCAGTTAGAACACGCTGTCTTGCAGTCCGGCCGTGGGCTCCCGCTGCTCGATGGTGTCGGGCAGGGCACACAGGGTAAGGGAGCGGATGGTGATCACGGGTGCACCGGTCGGGTCGGCGGCATGCAGCGTGAAGGTGTCCGGGCCGGTGGATGTGAGTTGGACGTGGAGGCGGGTTGCCGCGGTGGCGTGCAGGGTGATCCCGGTGAACGCGAACGGAAGGCGCGGCGACGGGTCGGCGTCGGGGGCGGTGCGAGAGAACGCGGCCAGGGGGTGCAAAGCGGCGTCGAGGAGAGCGGGGTGGATGCCGTATCCGGTGATGTTGGTGTCGGCGGGAAGCTCCACCTCCGCATAAGTAATGTCGGGCTGGGCGGGGTCGTAGCCGATACCGCGCAGAGACCGGAACGGGGTGTCGTAGCCGAAACCGTGTTCGGCCAGCTGCCCATAGAAGCTGTCCGCGTCGATGGCGTCGATACCCGAAATCGGTGGAAGCACGGACCCGGGCTGCTGCTCGGCGGTCAAAGCGCCGCTGGCGTGCAGGATCCAGGGGCTGGGGGTGTGTTCGTCGACGGTTCGGGAGTGAACGGTGAAGCAGCGGCGTCCGGTGTCTTCGGCGGGATGCACCGTGATCTGAAGGTCGGTGGGCGTGTGGTCGAACAACGCCAGGGGAGTGTGTAGGGCCAGCTCGTCGATGACGCGGCAGTCGGTGTACTGACCCGCCTGCAGTATCAAATCGATGAACCCGGTTCCGGGGAACACAACGATGTCCTGCACCATGTGGCCGGCCAGCCAGCGCTGAGTTGCCGTCGACAGCCGACCACTCAACACGATCTGGTCCTGGTCAGCCAGTTCGGTCACCGCACCCAGAAGGGGATGGTCGGGCCGGCCCAGTCCGGCGGTGCTGACGTCGGCGGTGGGGATGGGGTACAGCCAGTAGGAGCGATGCTGGAAGGGGTAGGTCGGAAGCGCGATGACGCCCGCCCGAGGGTAGAGGGTCCGCCAGGACGGACTGTGCCCGTGGTTGTGCAGCTGAGCTAGCGCGATGGCGACGGTGTCGAGGTCGGACCGGTCTCGGCGCAAGGTGGTGATGACCGCCGACTGGATCCGGTCAGAAACGCCGGCCAACGTGTCGGTGATCGCCGGGGCCAGCACCGGGTGCGGAGACAACTCCACAAACGTGCGCTCACCCTGGGTGAGCAGGTTGACGATGCTGTCGTGGAACCGGACCGGCTCCCGCAGGTGTCTGGTCCAGTACTCGGCGGAGGTCAGCTGTTCGGAGGTTGCTATTTCTCCGGTGAGGTTAGACACGATAGGCACGGTGGGCGCCACGAAAGTCAGGCGCGCGGCGATGGCATCGAATTCGGGGAGAGCGGGGTCCATGGAGGCCGAGTGGAAGGCGTGGCCGACCGGCAACGAAGTGACTTTGTAATTGCACGTGGCGCAACGGTCGCGGATTCGGCCGAGTTCGTCGGGATGCCCGGAGACGACAACCGATGCTGGGCTGTTGATCGCGGCGATGGCAGTCCCGGGGTGGTCTTTGAGCAAAGCTAGGACGTCGTGTTCGCTTGCCTGCACCGCGATCATCGCGCCGGGCGGACAGGATTGCATCAGCCGACCGTGAGCGGCTACCAAGACGGCGGCGTCGGGCAGTGACAGCACACCGGCGACGTAGGCGGCGGTGAATTCTCCAATGGAGTGGCCCAAGAGATAGTCAGGGCTGACACCGGCCTCGACGAACAGGGCATGCATGGCCACGCCCAGGGCGAACAGCGCAGGTTGCGCGTAAGCGGTTTGATGCAGCAGCTCGGCAGCAGCGGTGTCTGGCTGGGCGAACATGACGTCGCGCAGCGGGACTTCGAGATGGTGATCCAAGGCTGCGCATACGTCGTCGAGGGTGTGGGCGAAGGTGCGGTGGTAGCGGTAGAGGTCTAGGCCCATGCCGGGATGGGCGCCCTCGCCGGGCAACACAAACACGACCTTGCTGCTGTAGTGAGGGGGACTGTGGTGTCGGGTGAGGCCGGGGTGGGGCTGGTCGGCGGCCAGTGCTTGCAAGGCTTGCAGCAGATCGTCGCGGGGATCCTCGCTGCTGGAACGCTCGGTGATGGTGGCGCGGTAGGAGTGGTGGGTGCGGGTGCTGGCCAGGCTGTAGGCCAGGTCGGTGAGCTCGAGGTTGGGGTGGCTGATGAGGTGCTCGCGTAGTCGGTCGGCTTGAGCGGTCAAGGCTGCGGGGGTACGCGCCGAGACCGGCCAAAGCCGCAGCGGCGGCGGCGAGACAGGTTCTGCCGCAGACACTGTGGGTGACTCAGCTCCCGCCGCGGGGGCTTGCTGCAGGATGAGGTGGGCGTTGGTGCCGCTGATCCCAAACGAGGAGACCGCCGCGGTGCGGGGGTGGCTGGTCATCGGCCAGGGCAGGGCTTCAGTGAGCAGTTGGACCGTGCCCGCGGACCAGTCGATGTGGGGGCTGGGATGGTCGACGTGCAGGGTGGGGGGCAAGGTGTCGTGGTTGAGGGCCTGGATCATTTTGATCAACCCGGCGGATCCCGCGGCGGCTTGGGTGTGGCCGAGATTGGATTTGATCGATCCCAGCCAAAGTGGTTGATCAGAGGTGCGGTTGGCACCATAGGTGGCCAGCAGGGCACCGGCTTCGATCGAGTCGCCCAGGGTGGTGCCGGTGCCGTGGGCCTCGACAACATCGACCTGATCAAGTGTCAGTCCGGCATTGGCTGCTGCCTGCTGGATGACGCGTTGTTGGGCGGGCCCGTTAGGGGCGCTCAAACCGTTGGAGGCGCCGTCCTGGTTGACAGCAGACCCAGCGATGAGCGCAAGGACCCGGTGGTTGCTACGGCGGGCGTCGCTGAGCCGTTCCAGGACCACAACCCCGGCGCCTTCCCCAAAGCCGGTGCCATCGGCGGCGGCGGCGAAGGCCTTACACCGGCCGTCAGGGGCCAGCCCGCGTTGACGGGCGAACTCGGTGAACACCCCCGGTGACGTCATGACCGTGACACCGCCGGCAAGCGCCAGCGTGGATTCACCGTTGCGCAGGGACTGACACGCCAGATGGATCGCCACCAGTGCAGACGAGCACGCGGTGTCCACGGTGATAGCGGGACCCTGCAAACCCAGCAGGTAGGCAACCCGCCCAGAGGCCACGCTGGTCGCGGTACCGGTCAGGACGTAAGCCTCAACGCTGTCGGAGCCGGCAGCACCATATGGCTGTGCCCAGGTCCCGGCGAATACGCCGGTATCAGACCCCGCCAACCCAACAGGGTCGATTCCCCCGGTCTCCAACGCTTCCCAGCACACCTCCAGCAGCAGCCGTTGTTGCGGATCGATGGCCTGCGCCTCACGCGAGGAGATACCGAAGAAATCAGCGTCGAACCCGGCCGCGTCCCGCAAAAACGCCCCAGAACGCGTATAGGTCTTCCCCACCGCGTCGGGATCCGGATCAAACAAACCCGCCAGATTCCAGCCACGATCAGTAGGGAAGCCGCCCACCACGTCCCTGCCACTGTTCACCAAATCCCACAACGCCGCCGCCGAATCAACACCCCCGGGGAACCGGCATGCCATACCGACCACCGCCACGGGCTCGTCCAGCCGCGCACGAAGAGCCCGGTTCTGCTGCTTCAACCGCTCGATCCGTACCAGTGAAAGCCGCAGGGCTTCAGCTGCTCTTTCGCTTTCGCTTTCGCTCGCCATTTTTCTAGGGACTACTCGTAATCGCCTTCGCCGCTTAGGGCGATGTTCATGAGTTCGTTCAGGTTCATTTCTGCGAAGGTCCCTTCACTGCGGGAGTCTGCAGAGCTTTTCTCGCCCAGCATGCCTAGCAGCACATCCAGAATCCCCTCGTCGCGAAGCCGTTGTACTGGAATCGTGCTGATGAGGCGTTGGATTTCGACCTCGGGCGCCGCGTCGCTCTCGGATAGTTGTCGCTGAAGGTGAGCGGCCAGGGCCGCCGGGGTGGGTTGGTCGTAGATCAGGGTGGATGAAAGGCTCAGCCCGGTAGCGGTTTTGAGCCGGTTCCCTAGCTCGACGGCGGTCAGCGAGGCAAACCCGCTGCCCTGGAATGACCGGCTGGGATCGATGTCGTCGGGGTTGGCGTGACCGAGCACAACCGCGATGTGTGAACGCACCAGGTCGAGCAGCAGGTTGTGTTGTTGATCGAGGGTCAGTCCGTGGAGTCGTTGGGCCAGTGCCGATTTGACAGCGGTGGCCTCGGTGGTGACCAGCCGCCGCAGGGGGTGGCGGACCAGATCGGCAAACAGCGGCGGTAGCCGGGTGCTGAGGGTGGGGTTGGCCAGCGCGGTGCGGTCCAGGATGGCGGCCACCACGGCGGGGTGATTAACGATGAGCGCGGTGTCAAACAACTCCAGTGCTTGATCGGTTGTCATCGCCGCCACACCGCTATGGCTCATTCGGGTCGGGGCTTGCTCCCAGAATCCCCACGCCATCGATATCGCCGGGAGCCCGGCCATGCGCCGGTGAGTGGCCAACCCGTCCAGGAAAGCGTTGGCCGCCGCGTAATTACCGTGCCCGGCAGAGCCCACCGTGCCGGCCAGCGAGGAACACAACACAAACATCGACAGGTCCAGATCGCGGGTCAACTCATGCAGATTCCACGCCGCATCGACCTTGGCCGCCAACACCGTATCGATGCGGTCAGGAGTCAACGAGTTGATCACCGCGTCATCGATCATCCCGGCGGCGTGTATGACCCCGGTCAACGGCGGGTACTGCGCGGGCAGTCCCGCCAACAACGCCGCCACCGCGTCACGATCGGCCACATCACAGGCCACCACCTGCACCTCGGCACCGGCCTGGGTCAACTCGGCCACCAACTCACCGGCCCCCTCGGCGCGATCCCCACGGCGACTGGCCAGCACCACATGACCCACCCCATACCGATGCACCACATGCCGGGCCAGCACCGCCCCCGCCATTCCGGTCCCACCAGTAATCAACACCGTGCCCGCCCCCAGGGCAGCTGAGATTTGATCGGGCATGGTCAGGACCACTTTGCCGATGTGGCGGGCCTGGCTGACGAACCGGAGGGCGTGTGGGGCATACCGGATGTCCCAGGTAGTGACGGGCAGCTGATGCACGGTGTGGGTGTCAAACAATCCGCTCAACTCCGCGAGCATCTGCTCAATCCGCTGCGGGCCGGCCTCGGCCAGGTCAAAGGCGCGGTACAACACTCCGGAATGTGTTTTGGCGATGACCTGGGGGTCGCGGATGTCGGCTTTGCCCATCTCGATGAAACGCCCCCCACCCGGCAATAACCGCAGCGAAGCGTCCACAAACTCGCCGGCCAGCGAGTTCAACACCACATCGACCCCGCGCCCTCCAGTGGCGGATAAGAATTTCTCCGCAAACTCCAGGGTGCGCGAATCGGCGATATGGTCCTCGTCGAATCCCATGGCCCGCAACGTGTCCCACTTATCGCGGCTGGCGGTGACAAAAGCCTCCACCCCCCAGTGCCGCGCCAATTGCACCGCCGCCATCCCCACCCCACCGGTCGCGGCATGGATTAGCACCGATTCCCCCGCCCGCACCCCAGCCAAATCCGCCAACCCGTAGTAGGCGGTCAAAAACACCATCGACACGCCTGCGGCTTCGGCGAATGACCACCCCGGCGGCACACGAACAATCAGCCGCTGATCCACCACGATCTCCGGACCCGCCGCACCCAACAAGCCCATCACGTGATCGCCTACGGCCACACCGGTTACACCCGCGCCCACCTCAACAACCACCCCCGCCCCCTCCCCGCCCAGCTCCGCGGGACCGGGATACATTCCCAACGCCATCACGACATCGCGGAAATTGACACCCACCGCGCGCACCTGGACCCGCACCTGCCTTAACTGCAACGGTGCCTGCGCCTGCGCGCAGGGCTCTAGCAGCACGTCCTCGAACGTCCCCCCACCTCTAACTTCCAACCGCCACAACCCATCTGGTAACGGCAGTGGTTGAGGTGTGCTCGGGGCCAGGCGGGCGGCGTAAGCATTGCCGGTGCGGACCACCAGTTGGGGTTCCCCGGCGCCGATCAACGCGGCCAAATCGAGCGGCACGTCGGTATCGACCAGCAGTATCCGGCCCGGGTTTTCACTTTGCGCGGAACGCACCAATCCCCAAACCGCCGCTCCAGCCAGATCGGTGACATCCTCGCCAGCCACTCCCACCGCATTATGGGTCAGCACCACCAACGTGGCCGCTCGATCCGCAGCCAACCAGGATTGCAGCACCGCTAACACCTGATGGGTGGCGGTATACACCGACGCCACCACGCCGCCAGAACCCGGCTGGTCCCTGCTGCTCCATTCCCACACCACCACATCCCGATCGGCCTTGCGGACATCGCCGTCGGGATTTGCGTTCTCATCGTGGTCGTCAACACTGCTGTGTTCCAGGGTGATTGGTGTCCATACCACTTCCAGCAGTTCGTGCCGTGCCTGACCACCGGCCGCTGTCACGGCAGTGGCCAACTGCTGTGCCGTGATTGGCCGCACCACCAATGACTGCACCGATAAGACCGGTAACCCGGTGGTGTCGGTCAGCTGCAAAGACACCGCGCCGTCGCCGGCCGGTGCGAGGCGCGCCCGTACCCGGGTGGCTCCCGTGGCGTGCAGCGACACTCCCACCCAGCTGAACGGCACCACCATGTCATCGGCCCACCCGGTCTGGGTGAGCACCCCGGCATGCAACACCGCATCCAGCAAGGCTGGATGAATCCCAAACGCGCCGATCTCCACCCCGTCGGGCACGGCGACCTCGGCAAAAACCTCCTGCCCCCGCCGCCACAGCGCCTGCAATCCTTGAAACGCCGGACCGTACCCGTAGCCGCGGCCAGCCAGCCGCGCATAAGCGCCGGTCACATCGACGGCGGTGGCCCCAGCCGGCGGCCACACCGACAAATCCGCCGCCGAGGGCACCGCTGCGGGACTGACCCCCAGCATGCCCTGGCCATGTAACACCCACTCCGCATCGGGTTGGCCGCCAAGCGAATACACCGACACCTGGCGGCTACCGGACTTATCGGGGCCGGAGACAACAACCTGCACCCGCACCGCGGCCCCCTCGGGCAGCACCAGCGGTGCTATTAGCGTCAACTCCTCCACCACCGCGCAGCCAACCTCATCACCAGCGCGGACGGCCAACTCCACAAAAGCCGTCCCGGCCAGCACCACCACCCCGGCCACCGCATAATCGGCCAGCCACGGGTCAACACCCGCCGATAGCCGGCCGGTCAACACCACCCCACCGGAATCGGGCCGCTCGACCACGGCACCCAACAACGCATGGTCTGCCCCGACCAACCCGACACCACGCACATCCCCGGCCCCCGCCGATGCCGCCGGCAACCAAAACCGCTGCCGCTGAAACGCATACGTCGGCAACTCCACCGTGCGAGCACCAGCACCGGCGAACACCCGCGACCACTCCACACCCACACCCGCAACATGGGCCTGACCCGCCGACATCCAAAATCGTTGCAAACCACCGTCATCGCGGCCCAACGTGGGAATCACCACCGCGGCCCCAGGAGGTTCTCCCCCGCCCTCAGCGACGATGTCCTCAATTTCGGCGATCAACACCGGATGCGGGCTGGGCTCGATGAAAACGTTGTAGCCGTCTTCCCACAACCTACGGACCGCGGACTCGAACTGGACGGTCTCACGGAGATTCCGGTACCAGTAGTTCTTGTCCAGATCTGCCGTATCCACCAAGCCGCCGGTGACGGTCGAATAGAACTCGATGTCGGTCGACCGCATCGGCTTTATCGCGTCTAACTCCCTGAGCAATTCAGCCTTGAACCGCTCGATCGTCGGAGAATGACCGGAGACGCTCGAGGGAATCCGAAACGCTCGAACTCCAGCTGATTCACACTCACCGACAACGCTCCGGAGGTCCTTCACCGCACCGGAAAGAACCGTCGTCCTAGGGCCATTGATCGCGGCGACTACCACGGCCCTCGGCCAACGGTTCAAGCGTTTCATCACCTCGGTGGCGGGCAGACAAACCACAGCCATTCCACCGGCCCCCTCCGCGCCGGCCAACTGCACCAACAACCGGCTGCGCAACGCCACCACCGCCGCCGCGTCCCGCAACGACAACGCCCCGGCCACATACGCCGCGGCGATCTCGCCCTGTGAATGCCCGACCACGGCCTCAGGAACCACCCCCACCGACTGCCATAACCGGGCCAACGACACCATCACCGCCCACAACACTGGCTGCACGACATCGACCCGATCCAGCCCCGGTGCGCCCGCTACCCCCTGCACCACATCCAGCAGCGACCAATCCACAAACTCCGCCAATGCCTCACCGCAACAACGCATCTGGTCAGCGAACACCGGCGAGGCATCCAACAACGGCGCCGCCATTCCCGCCCACTGCGAACCCTGGCCCGGAAACACCATCACCGTTTTTCCCACCGACTGGGCCCGACCCACCACCACCTCGGCACCCGGCCGGCCGTCGGCCAACCTCGCCAACCCCGCCATCAACTGCTGCCGATCAGCCCCCACCAACACAGCCCGATGCTCAAACACCGACCGGGTGGTGGCCAACGACCACCCCACATCCACCGGATCCAACCGCTCATCAGCTTGCACCCAGGCCAACAACCGGCCCGCCTGCTCGGCCAGCGCCTCACCCGACCTAGCCGTCAGTACCCACGGCAACACAGACAACCCGGCACCACTACCGCCGGACTCCACGAGCCCCTCAGCACGCGAATCACCTGCCCGGGGTGTGGTTTCGGTAACCTCGGTCAGCGGTGGAGCCTGTTCGAGAATCACATGTGCATTGGTGCCGCCCATCCCGAACGACGACACCCCCGCTCGCCGCGGTCGGCCCTCCTCGACCGGCCAGGGTGATAGCGCCTGATTAACTTCTAGCCCCAGCTTCTCAAGATCAACTTCTGGGTTAGCGCGCGAGTAATTGAGGCTCGCCGGAATTTCGGCATTTTCCATTGCCAGGACGGTCTTGAGCAGCCCTGCAATGCCTGAGGCGGCGCCGAGGTGGCCGATATTCGACTTCACAGAACCCACGTGCAGTGGGCGGGCCGCGCGCCCCGCGAACAGCTGGCCGAGCGCCGCCGCCTCGATTGGGTCACCCAAGTTGGTGCCCGCACCGTGCAACTCCACGTAATCCACTTGCGCACTGTCGAGGTTTGCGCGAGCGTATGCCCGCCGCAGAACGTCTGCTTGTCCCGCAACAGAAGGCGCGGTCAATCCAGCTGCATTCCTGCCGGCATGACCCACGACGCTTCCGCGAATTACGGCACGGATCCGATCGCCATCAGCTAGCGCCGCATCGAGCGGCTTCAACAGAACCAGGCCGCCTCCCTCGCCCCGCACGTACCCGTCGGCGCGTTCATCGAATGCATACGTGTGGCCCGACGCTGACAGGGCACCGAACCTCGCCTCGAGAAGCGCGGTTTCGGCGGCCAAGTTCAGCTGGATCCCTCCTGCGACTGCCAGCGATGACTCGCCACTCCGAAGGCTCTCGCAGGCAAGATGCACCGCTACTAGAGAGGAAGATTGACCGGAATCGACGGTGAAACTGGGGCCATGCATTCCGAATGCGAATGAAATTCGGTTGGCGATTAATCCTCGATTGAGGCCGGCAAACGAGTGATGATCGAGATCGGCTCCGCGATTGCGGAGGGAAAGGAACGCATAGTCGTCGTTCATCGCTCCGATATAAACGGCAGCATGATCTCCATGCATACTGTCGGGCGCCACCAGGGAAGCCTCGAGTAATTCCCATGTCAGCTCGAGGGCGAACCGCTGCCGCGGATCCATCGAGCGAGCTTCACGCGGCGATATGCCGAAGAAATGCGCATCGAAATCAGATACGTTATTTACATATCCCTGTCGCTGCTGATCAAGACTTGAGCTGCTCCCGAGCGGATCCAGCTGGGACCTATGAGCGGGCGGCGGGTTGGTGACTTCTTCGCCACCTCGGAGAATTCTCCAAAATTCGCCCGGGTTTGACGCACCTGGAAATCGGCATGCCATCCCAATCACGGCAATCCCTACCGATTGCAAGCCGTTCTCCATGGACTGACCGCCTCCCGACCAGGGATGCACATAACCTCTCGTAGGTAACTATTTGCAGTCGTCGCCACCGTCCGGTCGCGACGGGCCTCTGCAAGAACCTTGACGGGCAAAGCCTATACGGCCTCCGCTCCGCAGAGTCGCACCGCCGATGCGTGCTCAACCGGGGACGGTCTAAGAACGCGTCGACCTCGGCCTCGGCGGCGATCCGGATGATCAACGGGACACCTAGGCGCGCGATATCCTCGATGAGCTCCCAGAGCTCACGCGAGCTGTATTCACGGCGTCGATCTCACTACCATCGAGTCGGTCCGCGAGATGCATGTTGACACGGCCGCAGCCCACCCGCGGTTGAGTTGGTAGCTGGGGAACCAGAGTTCATCGTCGTTTGCTAGCGTCGACACCGGGGCGACCGACCTTTACCTGCGGGTCAGACGCGTAGCCTCGACACAGGTAAGGATTCCAATCAGCTGTTTCCACAGGGGCGGGAGAGCGGTGCCCCTCTCCACTAGGGCTTGGGCAGATTTGAGGATCAACACCACGACCGGTAGCTTCGACCGCCGGCAATGGGCTGTGGATCAACTGCGCTGTCCTAGAATCAATCAAGAAGAAATACCGAAACTGTGCAAACGTCACCGACATACGAAATAACGAAGCAGCGATCCGATCAGGACTATCTTGTTGTGGTTGGCGCGGGAGTAATGGGCACAAGCATTGCGACGATGGCACTCGCGCATGGCGTTTCCGTTTTCCTGATCGATATAGATGCGAATCAGCTCGACCGAGCAAGCCGCCAGATTCCTACTCAACTTCGGCACGGCCGGCTATTATCCAAATTACCGTTCGACCAGCCTGTTGGGCAGCTTGCCACCGACACGAAATTCGAGCTAACTGGCGGCGTTACTGCGGTGATCGAGGCGATTACCGAGAACCGAGACCTGAAATGCGAAGTTCTTCGGCAGGCCGAGGAGCAGGTCGATATAGCGACGCCACTCATCTCCAATACTTCGGGAATTCCTATCGATGAGCTTGCCGATATTCTGGTACGCCCCGAGCGCCTTGTAGGCGCTCATTTCATGAATCCCGCATACCTGATCAAGATGGTCGAGGTGGTACGCGGGCCACGCACGGCCCCAATCACCATCAACGCGGTCGACACCTTGCTGAAGAGACTCGCACGACAAATGATCGTCGTGAATGACAGTCCCGGATTTGTTACCAGCCGACTATTGCACCCGATGCTTAATGACGCAGCGCGCATAGTCGAGGAGGGTGTGGCCACAGTCGAATCGATCGATTCCCTTATCGTGGAATGCCTCGGTCATTCGGTTGGCCCCCTTCGCACCGCAGACCTGATCGGGATCGACAACCTGGTCGACTCGTTGGATTCTCTATACGAACGGACCGGGCGCGAACGTTACCGACCATGCAGTCTGCTTGTTGATAAGGTGAAAAAAGGTCATCTAGGTCGTAAGACTGGTTGTGGGTTCTACGAATACGGCGAGGGTGTGGAGTGAGCTCTGAGAACAATCTTCAAGTTGATTCATCGGAAGACGACGCTACAAGTGAGCTACTCGCAATGCTCAGCAAGCGATTGAAGACCACCGTGCGGCCTGAACAGGATCTGTTTGCTGACGGCATGATCAATTCTATGTTTGCTTTGGAGTTAGTCGTGCAGATAGAAAACACATTTGATGTCGCGGTCGAAGGCCGCGATTTGGACATGGCGAACTTCCGCTCCGTAAATGCAATGGCAAACCTTGTTCGGCGGCTCGCGGAATAATGACACTCTCGAAAGAACTCGCCGACCAGTGCAGTTTCGTCGACGAACTTATCGGAGACCAAGCCTCAGAATGGGACGCGCAGGCCAAGATCCCAAACGATATCCTCCGACGCCTCGGCATAGATGGATTACTTTGTCCCCAGGTTCCTGCGTCCGTCGGGGGTCTCGGTTTCAATAGCTTAGATGCCGGCGAATTGACCGCACATCTGGGCAGTCGCTGCAGCTCCATTCGTAGCGTGATGACTTCACACGGAATGGCGACCTGGTGCATTCAAAAGCTCGCCGATCACGACCAACGCGAGCTTTACCTACCCGAGTTAACCAGCGGCAAATTGGCAGCGGTCAGTTTCACAGAGCCAGGTGCAGGCAGCGACCTGTCAGAAATGACTACTCGTATAAGTCGCCACGGGAACGGCGCTGTAGTAGACGGACAAAAGGTTTGGGTTACTGGTGCGAGCTATGCAGATTTTGTGGTTGTATTCGGGCGCATTGAGAATGGTGCTGCAGCGGTAGTAGTGCCCATGTCTACGCCCGGCGTGCGGGTAGAACCTATCACCGATGCACTTGGCTGCCGCGCGGCCGGGCACGCGAACATCTATTTCGATAATGTTCAGGTGCCAGAAGACAACATCTTGGGGCATGAAGCTCAATCTCTGCCGCTGATAATAACGACCACGCTGTCGTACGGTCGGTTATCTGTTGCATGGGGTTGTGTCGGGATATTGCGAGCCTGCCTTGCCCAAGCTGCTTCACATGCACGAACTCGCCGACAATTCGGGAAACCACTGGAACAACACCAGCTGATTAAGCGCTATCTCGCGGAGTTGTTCGTACTTGAGCAATCCGCGGCGCAGCTATGCGAACATGCCAGTCGGTCATGGGATGCAGGAACGCCCGATACGGCGATAAAGGCTGTGCTTGCCAAGCAGGTGAGTGCCCGAAACGCTGCTCAGGGCTCTGCGATGGCGGTGCAGGTACTCGCGTCGGCAGGAGCGCGAGGCAGTGATCTGGTAGCTCGCGCCTATCGTGATTCGAAGCTGATGGAAATCATCGAGGGTAGCACGGAAATATGCCAACTGCTCTTGGCGGATCACGCAATGTCGTTGTATTAATGGATCGAGTGGAGCTGCGGATGGCTCAACAAGGTAATGCTGTTAAGTGTCTCGTCTGGGATCTCGATGACACCTTGTGGAACGGTACCCTCCTGGAAGGTGACCGTGTTTTCATCGATGACGAAGTTCGGCATACAGTCGAGGTCCTTGACTCGCGCGGCATACTCCAGTCGATCGCGAGTAAAAATGACCACGATTTGGCCTGGTCGCGTCTTTCCGAGCTTGGAGTTGCTGAATACTTTATTCTGCCGCAGATTTCTTGGAGTCCAAAGTCGGACGCTATCTCATATATTGCGGAACAACTGAACTTCTCCCTGGACAGAATTGCTTTTGTGGACGACCAACCTGCAGAACGCGCAGAGGTAGCTTTTCATTTGCCCGAGATTCGTTGTTACTCCCAAAATCAGATTACCGCCTTGCATGAGCTCCCCGAATTTAACCCGAAGATTGTGACAATCGACGCTAGCCGGCGAAGGGATATGTACCAGGCCGCTGCGCGACGGGATGAATACCGTAGCGGGTTCCAAGGGCCAGACGATGCGTTTTTACGTTCGCTCGAGCTTAGGCTGCGTATCGAGCGGGCAACGGCGGAAGATCTACCGCGTGCGGAGGAGTTGACACTTCGCACGAGTCAGATGAATGCAACGGGGATTCACTACTCGGAAACGATGTTGCGAGAATTATGTGCCGATCCTGACCACGAGGTGATGCTAGCGAGTCTGGATGATCGCTTTGGGTCCCACGGCGTTGTTGGTCTTGCCCTGGTAGAGAAGTGTGGGGCTTATTGGCACCTTAAACTGCTCGCAACTTCGTGCCGTGTCGTTAGTTTTGGCGTGGGCGCGACAATATTGAACTGGTTGATCAGCCATGCCGCGGATGCAGGTGTGCATTTGGTCGCCGATTTTCGTGCAACTGAGCGCAATAGGATAATGGAGATAACTTACCGGTTTCTCGGTTTCAACGACCACGGTTGCCCTTGCCGCAAATCGTTGCCCCAGCGTGACGGCATCGAGGGCCTGCACTTAGTACCGGACCCGCGAGAGATGCCCACTACCATGCAACTGCTTGCCCCAGACCTCAAATCTCCCTCTTCAGCGCGAGAGTAATTCCGTCTGCCATTGGTAATGCGGACAAATCGATCCGGTTATCGCGGAGCAATGACGAGTTGAGTTCTCTAATCTCAACTACTTCGGGGCTGTTATCTTCAACGTCGGCCACTCTACCAAATAGCAATGTGTTGTCGATGACGATTAACCCGCCCGAGCGAACCAGCAATAGCGCTTTCTCGTAGTACGTGCGATAGTTCACTTTGTCAGCGTCAATAAAAGCGAGATCAAAAAATCCTGAACCTTTTGCGGCTAAGAGGCTATCGAGCGTTTCAGCTGCATCGCCGATTTTCACCTCGATACGGCTGGCAACGGAAGCCCGCTCCCAATATTGCATTCCGATTTTGGGCCACCGATTGGTAATGTCACACGTGATGAGCTGGCCATCGGACGGCAATGCCCTCGCCATGCAGAGCGTGCTATAGCCCGTAAAAGTTCCGACTTCCAATACAGTCCGAGCGCTTGTCATTTTAACCAAAAGCGCGAGAAGTTGGCCCTCTTCAGCCATAACTTGCATTGCTCGCCCCATAGGATAAGTGGCGGTTTCTTCACGGAGTTCCCGCAGGAGCTCGTCTTCGCGCAATGACTCAGCACGAAGGTACGCTAATAATTCTGGCGATAAGGGAGTCTGGTCTGCCATCTGTCTCCGAACATTTTCATTAGCTGCTTTGATCTGGGCAATTAAAAGATTGCTTGGACCGCCCCAGGTACGCCCGCCCGGGGTCGGCATGTTGGGTCAGACGGCGGATCTGACGGGGCTGTAGGCGTAAGTTACCGCGGCGGCGGCCGACACTGTATGGGAAGGCCGTGGAGCAAAGGTTCACCGCGCGGCAGACGAGCTGGCCCCCGCTGCGGCGGGCGACGGAGCGGACTGTGCGGACAGGGGCCGCCCAGTTGCGGACCGATCTCGACCCGGCCCGCTGCTTGTTGTGACACGTACCTGACCACCGCCAATGGCCAGCCGAGTACAGTCACGCCATGGATGGTGCGCCAGGTGTGGAACGGGAACAGAGTGCACCGAGCGCAGCGTCGCCTCCCCTCAGATGGGTAGAAGGTCCTCTATCTCAAGGTGTTCCGCTTTCAGCCGGTGTTCTGCTTCGGAGAAGGTATTCCTATTTTAGAAGACAGGAGTAACTGAAGTTTTGAAATCCCGCCGGAGCTAGCCATACTCACCGATGACATTCTTGGGTAGGGCAGCAGCACGATGCGGGTCGAAAACATGGCGCCGCCATTTCGTGCAGCAACCTTCCGTGACTCGGCGGGGGCCGCATCCCAGCGGCGGTGGTAGACGCCCAAATGTAGGTAAGGGTTAGGCGAGGTTAGTGATGGTTGATCAACTCCAGCATGCGACCGAAGCGCTGCGGAAAGCGCTGGCCCAGGTTGAACGCCTGAAACGCAGCAATCGTGCGTTGCTGGAGCGGTCGAGTGAGCCGATCGCGATCGTCGGGATGTCCTGCCGCTTCCCGGGCGGGGTCGATAGCCCGGAAAGCCTGTGGCAGATGGTGGCCGACGGCCGGGACGTGATATCGGAGTTTCCGGCCGATCGCGGATGGGATCTGGCGGGGTTGTTCGACCCCGATCCCGACGTGCGCCACAAGTCGTACGCGCGCACCGGGGGCTTCGTGGACGGTGTCGCGGACTTCGATCCCGCGTTTTTCGGTGTCGGGACGACTGAGGCGCTGGCGATGGATCCGCAGCATCGGATGTTGCTGGAGCTGTCGTGGGAGGCGTTGGAGCGGGCCGGGATTGATCCCACCGGATTGCGCGGTAGCGCCACCGGAGTGTTCGCCGGGGTCGTCGTCCAGGGCTACGGCATGTCGGCCGAGGAGACCGAGGGCTACCGCCTGACCGGCACGACATCCAGCGTCGCATCCGGACGGGTGTCGTATGTGCTGGGGTTGGAGGGGCCGGCGGTGTCGGTGGATACCGCATGTTCGTCGTCGTTGGTGGCGTTGCATATGGCCGTGCAGTCGTTGCGCTCGGGTGAGTGTGACCTGGCGCTGGCCGGCGGGGCGACCGTCTTCGCCACCCCGACTGTCTTCGTGGAATTCAGCCGGCACCGGGGGCTCGCGCCAGATGGCCGGTGCAAGGCCTACGCCGGCGCCGCCGACGGGGTCGGCTGGTCCGAGGGCGGCGGCATCCTGGCGGTCGAGCGGCTGTCGGATGCGCGGCGGTTGGGTCATCCGGTGTTGGCGGTGGTGCGCGGTTCCGCGGTTAATCAGGACGGCGCATCCAACGGGCTGACCGCACCGAATGGGCCCTCCCAGCAGCGGGTCGTGCGCGCGGCGTTGGCTAACGCGGGGTTGAGTGCGGCCGAGGTGGATGCGGTCGAGGGGCATGGGACCGGGACCACGTTGGGTGATCCGATCGAGGCTCAAGCGTTGTTGGCGACCTACGGGCAGGGCAGAACTGAACCGCTGTGGTTGGGGTCGATCAAGTCGAACATGGGCCACACGCAGGCGGCCGCCGGCGTGGCGGGTGTCATCAAGATGGTGTTGGCGCTGGGTCATGAGGTGTTGCCGGCGACGCTGCACGTCGATGCGCCGAGTCCGCATGTGGACTGGTCGGCGGGTTCGGTGTCGTTGTTGACCGAGGCGCGACCATGGCCGGCGACGGATGGGGTGCAGGGTCGGGTTCGACGGGCCGGGGTGTCGTCGTTTGGAGTTAGTGGCACCAATGCGCATGTGATTGTGGAGGCGGCAACTCCCGAGCCGGAACCGGTCTCGAAACCAGTCGAAGCCGGGCCCAGGCCGCCGGCGGTGCCGTGGGTGGTTTCGGCGAAGTCGGCGAACGCGTTGGCGGGCTCAGGCAGCCAGGTTGGCCGAGCATGCCGGCGCACATCCAGAGCTTGATGTTGCTGATGTGGCGTGGTCGTTGGCGGGCCGGTCGACCTTCGAGCATCGGGCCGTTGTCGTTGGTGGTGATCGGGATCAGTTGCTGGCCGGGCTAGATGCATTGGCCGGCGACGAGCTGAGCGGCTCGGTCATCCGGGGCACGGCGGTGCCCGCGGGCAAGACCGTGTTCGTCTTCCCCGGCCAAGGCTCCCAATGGCTGGGCATGGGTATCGAATTGCTCGATACCGCACCGGTATTCGCGCGGCAGATCGAAGCGTGCGCGGAGGCTTTCACGGAATTCGTCGACTGGTCGCTGACCGAGGTTCTGCGCGGCACGCCCGGTGCTCCGGGCATGGATCGCGTGGACGTGGTGCAGCCGGTGCTCTTTGCGGTGATGGTGTCGCTGGCCGAACTGTGGAAGTCGGTGGGAGTCAGTCCAGACGCTGTGATCGGCCATTCGCAAGGCGAGATCGCCGCGGCCTATGTCGCGGGTGCACTGTCGTTGCGCGATGCCGCACGGGTGGTCACGCTGCGCAGTAAGTTGCTGACGTCAGTGGCCGGTCCCGGCGGCATGGTTTCCATCGCATGCAGCGCCGAACGGGCGCGGGACCTGTTGGCGCCCTACCGTAATCGGGCCGGCATCGCTGCCGTCAACGGCCGCGCAGCGGTCGTGGTATCGGGGGAAGTGGCCGTGCTCGAGGAGCTCATCGGCTTCTGCGCGGACCTGGATCTGCGCACCCGCCGGATCGATGTCGACTATGCGTCGCATTCGGCTGAGGTGGAGGCGATTCGCGCTGAGCTCATCTCGGTTCTAAGCGGCATCGAGCCGCGTTCTTCGCGTACTGCCTTCTTTTCCACAGTGACCGGAACCCGTTTGGACACCGGCGGTTTGGATGCCGACTACTGGTACCGCAACATCCGGCAAACTGTTCAGTTCGACCGGGCGGTGCGCAGCGCGTGCGAACACGGCTACCGCACCTTCATCGAGTCCAGTCCGCATCCCGCGCTGATCGCCGGGATCGAAGACACCGTCAACGACTGCGCTCGGCGGCGACGCCCAACCGATTAACCAGGCCATCGTCATCCCCACCCTTGGGCGTGATGACGGTGGGCTCGAGCGGTTCCTGATGTCGGCCGGCTCGGCGTTTGTTGCGGGTGTCAGTGTCGATTGGCGTGGCGTGTTGGATGGGGCAGGATTTGTACAGCTCCCGACGTACGCCTTTGAGCGACACCGGTTTTGGCTCCCCAGTGACAGTGCTGCAGCCGACGCAGCCGGGTTGGGGCAGGGGGCCAGCGAGCATGCGTTGCTGGGCGCGGTGGTGGAGTTGCCGGCCTCGGGCGGGTTGGTGTTGACCGGTCGCTTGTCGCCCAGCATGCAGGGGTGGTTGGCCGATCACGCAGTGTCCGGGGCAGTGGTGTTCCCGGGCGCCGGGTTCGTCGAGTTAGCGATCCGCGCCGGCGACGAAGTCGGCTGTTCGGTGGTCGACGAGCTGACACTGCTGGCGCCGATGATGTTGCCGGCCGGGGATTCCGGGTTGGGATCGGTTGCGGTGCAAGTGGTCGTGAGTCCCCCCGAAGAGTCTGGGGAGTCAAGTCAGCGCAGCATCTCGGTCTTTTCCCGTCCCGATGGCGACGCGGATTCCGGGTGGGTGTGCCACGCGGAGGGCACGTTGAGCTCCGGGTCGGTCGAGCCGAGTGCCGATTTGTCGGTGTGGCCACCGGCCGGTGCGCTCGCCATAGACCTGGCCGACGGCTATGAGCGGTTGGCGGCGCGCGGGTACGGATACGGCCCGGCGTTTAGGGGATTGACCGCGATGTGGGCCCGCGGCGACGAGATGTTCGCCGAGGTGCAGCTGCCGGACGCGGCTGGAGGTGTCAGCGGATTCGGTGTGCACCCGGCACTACTCGACGCGGCGCTGCACGTCGCGATCATGGCCAACGAGACCCCCGAAGTCGTATTGCCGTTCTCTTGGCAGGGCGTGTCGTTACATGCCGCGGGTGCCTCCGCAGTGCGGGCGCGGATCGCACCGGCGGGCCCGTCGGCAGTGTCCATCGAATTGGCTGACGGGCTGGGGTTGCCAGTGCTGTCGGTGGGCGCGATGGTCGCCCGCCCGGTGAGCGAGCGGCAGTTGCGGGAGGCGGTGTCGGGCTCGGGCCCGGACCGGCTGTTTGAGGTGGTTTGGTCACCAGCGACGGCAACCGCGGCCATCGGCGCCAATCCGTCTCCGTCCTACCAGCTGCTGGAATCCATTGCTGCTGAACATGATCCAGTGACCGGAAGCTATGAGCGTACGCACCAGGCGCTGGCCGCCGTCCAGTCGTGGCTGACCGAGCGAGACTCGGGGGTGCTGGTGGTGGCCACCCGTGGCGCAATGGGGTTAGCGGGGGAAGATGTCACCGATTTGGCGGGCGCCGCGGTGTGGGGATTGGCGCGGTCGGCACAGACCGAGCATCCCGGTCGGATCGTGCTCGTTGACTCCGATACGTCCTTGGACGGTCAAGCGGTAGCCGCGGCACTCGCAGTCGGCGAGCCGCAAGTCTTGCTAAGAGGCGGAACGGTTTATGTCCCGCGGGTGCGCGGTAGCCGCGCAGTTGATGGTCTATTGGTGCCACCGGACGACGTGCCGTGGCGGCTGGGTATATCCAATGCGGGCACGTTCGAGAATCTGCAGTTGGAGCCTGTCCCCAACGCCGACGCGCCATTGGAGCCCGGCTGGGTGCGGGTGGCGCTGCACGCCGTGGCGGCGAACTTCCGCGACATCATGATCACGCTGGGCATGTTCACCCACGACGCCGTGCTCGGCGGTGAAGGCGCCGGCGTGGTGGTCGAAGTCGGACCGGGTGTGACCGAATTCGCAGTCGGTGATTCGGTGTACGGATTCTTCCCCGACGGCAGTGGCACGCTGGCGCCCGGCGACGTTCGCCTGCTGCTTCCGAAGCCTGCCGACTGGTCGTACGCCGAAGCCGCCGCGATATCGGCCGTCTTCACGACCGCTTGGATGGCCTTTGTACACCTGGCTGACGTCAAGCCGGGGCAGCGGGTGTTGGTGCATGCGGCCACTGGTGGGGTGGGGATGGCTGCGGTGCAGTTGGCGCGGCACTTGGGGCTGGAGGTGTTCGCCACGGCCAGTCGCGGCAAGTGGGACACCTTGCGGGCGATGGGTTTTGATGAGGATCACATTTCTGATTCACGCAGCCTGGAGTTTGAGGACAAGTTCCGGGCGGTCACCGGTGGGCGTGGCGTGGATGTGGTGCTGGACTCGCTGGCCGGTGATTTCGTGGACGCATCGCTGCGGTTGGTTGCCCCCGGTGGGGTGTTTTTGGAGATGGGCAAGACCGACATCCGCGACCCCGGAGTCATCGCCCGGGAGTACCCGGGTGTGCGCTACCGCGCCTTCGACCTCTTCGAGCCCGGCCGTCCCCGGATACACCAATACATGCTCGACCTCGCCGAACTATTTGACGCCGGAGTGCTGCGGCCGTTGCCGGTGACGAGGTTTGATGTGCGGCGCGCGCCTGCGGCGTTGCGGTATCTGAGTCAGGCCCGCCATGTGGGCAAGGTTGTGATGACGATGCCGGATGCGTGGGCGGCGGGCACGGTGTTGATCACCGGGGCTACCGGGATGGCGGGTTCGGCGTTGGCTCGTCATGTGGTGGCCCGTCATGGGGCGCGTCATTTGATGTTGGTGAGCCGGCGTGGTCCGGATGCGCCCGGAGCTGCCGAATTGGTCGCTGATTTGGAGGCGGCCGGCGCCCGGGTGCAGGTGCTGGCCTGTGATGTGGCCGAGCGGGCGGCGTTGGCCAAGGTGATTGCCGATATTCCGGTGCAACATCCCTTGTCGGGGGTGGTCCATGCCGCCGGGGTGCTCGATGATGCGGTGGTGACGTCGCTGACGCCCGAGCGCGTTGATGTGGTGTTGCGGGCCAAGGTGGATGCGGCCTGGAACCTGCATGAGCTGACCCGGGATTTGGATGTGTCGGCGTTCGTGATGTTTTCCTCGATGGCCGGTCTGGTGGGGTCCTCGGGCCAGGGCAACTACGGGGCGGCGAACTCGTTCCTGGACGGGCTGGCCTCGCACCGACGGGCTCACGGGCTGCCGGCGATCTCGCTGGGCTGGGGGCTGTGGGATCAGGCCAGCGCGATGACCGGCGCCCTTGGACGCCGCCGACCTGGCGCGACTGGGCCGCGACGGGATTTTGGCGTTGCCATCGGAAGAAGCGATGGAATTGTTCGACACCGCACTCATTGTCGACGAACCATTCATGGCGCCCGCCCGCATCGACCTCAGGGCGCTGCGGGCACATGCCGTTGCGGTGCCCCCGATGTTCGCCGAACTGATCAAGGCGCCGACCCGGCGCCGGGTCGACGACTCGCTGGTGGCGGCGAAGTCGAAATCCGCTCTGGCGCATCGCTTGCACGGGCTTCCCGAAGCCGAACAGCATGCCATCCTGCTGGACCTGGTGCGCGCAAACATCGCCACCGTTTTGGGCACCACCACGCCCGAGGCGATCGACCCGGACCGGGCGTTCCAGGAGTTGGGCTTTGACTCGCTGACCGCTGTCGAAATGCGCAACCGGCTCAAAACCGCCACCGGACTGGCACTTTCACCGACACTGATCTTCGACTACCCGACACCCAACAGCCTGGCCGGCTACATCCGCACCGAACTCGCCGGAGTCCCCCAAGAAATCAGCCACGCTCCAGCGGTCCGTGTCACGGGCGACGATGAGATCGCGATCGTCGCCATGTCGTGCCGCTACCCGGGCGGGATAAACTCCCCCGACGATCTCTGGGACATGCTGACGCAGGGTCGCGACGTGCTCTCCGAATTCCCGAGCGATCGCGGCTGGAATCTGGCCGGGTTGTACAACCCGGATCCCGACGTTGCGGGTGCGTGCATCACTCGCACCGGCGGCTTCGTGGACGGCGTTGCGGACTTTGACGCCGCCTTCTTTGGGGTGTCGCCCAGTGAGGCGCTGGCGATGGACCCCCAGCAACGTTTGTTCCTCGAGTTGTCCTGGGAAGCATTGGAAAGAGCGGGAATTGAGCCCGGCAAGCTGCGAGGCAGCGCCACCGGGGTGTTCGCCGGAATTATCGCGCAGGGCTATGGCATGTCCGGGGGTGTGTCCTCCTCCGAAGCGATGGAGGGCTTCCGGCTGACCGGTCAGTCGTCAAGTGTGGCGTCGGGGCGGGTGTCCTATGTGCTCGGGCTGGAGGGGCCGGCGGTGTCGGTGGATACCGCATGTTCGTCTTCGTTGGTGGCGTTGCATATGGCGGCGCAGTCGTTGCGTTCGGGTGAATGCGACCTGGCGCTGGCCGGCGGTGTCACCGTCAACGCCACACCCGACATCTTTGTCGAGTTCAGCCGCATGCGTGGGTTGTCTGCGGATGGCCGGTGCAAGGCGTTCGCGGGGGCCGCCGACGGCACCGGATTCTCCGAAGGCGGCGGAATGCTGGTGGTGGAGCGGTTGTCGGATGCGCGGCGGTTGGGTCATCCGGTGTTGGCGGTGGTGCGGGGTTCCGCGGTTAATCAGGACGGCGCGTCCAACGGGCTGACCGCACCAAATGGCCCCTCCCAGCAACGAGTCGTGCGTTCGGCGCTAGCCAATGCCGGGTTGTCGGCGACGGAAGTGGACGTCGTTGAAGGCCACGGAACGGGCACCATGTTGGGCGATCCCATTGAGGCTCAGGCGCTATTGGCGACCTACGGGCAGGGCAGAACCGAACCGCTTTGGTTGGGGTCGATCAAGTCGAACATGGGCCACACGCAGGCCGCCGCCGGCGTCGCCGGTGTGATCAAGATGGTGTTGGCGCTGCGCCACGAACTGCTACCGGCGACGCTGCACGTCGATGAGCCCAGCCCGCACGTGGACTGGTCAGTGGGTTCGGTGTCGTTGTTGACCGAGGCGCGACCATGGCCGGCGGCGGGTGGGGTGCCGGGCCGGGTCAGAAGGGCCGGGGTGTCGTCGTTTGGGATTAGTGGCACCAATGCCCATGTGATTGTGGAGGCGCCCGCGCCCGTGCCCGCGCCAGAACCGGTCGAGACCGGGCCCCGAGTGCCGGTGGTGCCGTGGGTGGTTTCGGCGAAGTCGGCGAACGCGTTGAGAGCTCAGGCCGCTCGGTTGGCTGAGCATGTGGGCGCGCATCCCGAGCTTGATGCCGCTGATGTGGGGTGGTCGTTGGCGGGCCGGTCGACCTTCGAACATCGGGCCGTCATCCTCGGCGCCGACCGCGAGGGGTTGTTGGCCGGGCTCGACGAGGTGGCCTGCGACGCAGTGGTTTCGGCGATTCGGGGCACCGCCAAAACAGGCGGCAAGACAGTGTTCGTGTTCCCCGGTCAGGGTTCCCAGCTGCTCGGAATGGGAATGGAACTGCACGCCGCGTATCCGGTCTTCGCCGAGGCGTTCAACACTGTGGTGGGCGAACTGGACCGCCACCTGTTGCGCCCGCTGCGCGAGGTGATGTGGGGCCACGACGAAAGCCTTTTGAGCACTACCGAATTCGCTCAGCCGGCGCTGTTCGCGGTGGAAGTTGCCCTATTCCGGCTGTTGGATTCCTGGGGTGTGCGTCCCGATTTCGTGATGGGCCACTCGGTCGGCGAGTTGACCGCCGCCCACGTCGCCGGCGTCCTCTCCCTGGAGAACGCTGCGGTCCTGGTGGTTGCCCGCGGCCGGTTCATGCAGGCGCTGCCCACGGGCGGGGCCATGTTCGCGCTGCAGGCCACCGAGGACGAGGTGCGGCCGCTGCTCGGCGAAACCGTCGGTATCGCCGCGGTCAACGGTCCAGCCTCAGTGGTGATTTCGGGCTCCGAGGACGGGGTTACCGCAATCGCGGAACGGCTGCGCGCCGAGGGGCGCCGGGTGCACCGGCTGGCCGTTTCGCACGCGTTCCATTCCCCGTTGATGGATCCCATGATCGCCGAATTCGGCACCGTTGCCCGCAGTCTCACCGTCGGGCGTCCCACCATCCCGATTGTGTCGAACCTGACCGGACGGCAAGCGGAAGACGACTTCGGAACCGCGGGCTACTGGCAACGGCATGTCCGGGACGCGGTGCGGTTCGCCGACAGCGTCCGCTTCGTACATGCGGCCGGGGCAACCCGGTTCCTGGAAGTCGGGCCGAGCAGCCTGACCGCGGCGATCGACGAATCGCTGGCCCCAGAAGCGGCAATCACGCCAGTCACCATCATGTCCGCGCTGCGCAAAGACCGCCCAGAGCCGGCCACCCTGACGGACGCGGTCGCACAGGGATTTGTCGCCGGGATGGACGTGGACTGGCGTGGCACGCTCGGTAACGCCACTTTCGTGGAATTGCCCACGTATGTCTTTGACCGGCGGCGGTTTTGGCTCAGCGGCGATGGAGCGGTCGCCGATGCTGCTGGTTTGGGACTGGTGGCCAGCGAGCACGCGTTGCTGGGCGCGGTGATGGAGCTGCCGGCATCGGGCGGGGTGGTGCTGACGGGTCGGTTGTCTTCCGGCGCGCAGGGCTGGTTGGCCGATCACGCCATTGGTGGCGTGGCGCTGTTCCCGGGCGCGGGGTTCGTGGAGTTGGCGATCCGCGCCGGTGACGAGGTGGGCTGCGGAATTCTCGACGAGCTGAATTTGGCGGCGCCGCTGGTGTTGCCGGCCGTGGATTCTGGTCGATCGGTGGCGGTGCAGGTCGTGGTCGGCGGTCCGGACGACTCAGGTGTTCGTGCGGTATCGATATTCTCTCGTGCCGAGACTGGTTCCAGCTGGTTATTGCACGCCGAGGGAATGCTACGGCCAGGGTCGGTGCCGCCGAGCGCGGACATGTCCGTGTGGCCGCCGGTGGGGGCGGTCCCACTGGACGTAGGCGACGGGTATGAACGGCTGGCCGACCGCGGGTATGGGTACGGGCCCGCATTTCGCGGCTTGACCTCGATCTGGCGTCGCGGCGATGAAATATTCGCCGAAGTGACACTCCCCGCGGACGCCGGTGTATCCGTGGCCGGGTTCGGCGTCCACCCGGTGATGCTGGACGCGGCGTTGCATTCGGTGATCTTGGCCTCCAATGGTGTCGAGGGCACGGGGGTTGACGACGGCTCGATATTGGTGCCGTTCTCCTGGCAGCAGGTGTCGTTGCATGCCGCCGGTGCGGCGGCGGTACGGGCGCGGATCGTGCCGGTGGGCCCTCCCCCGCAAGCGGGCGGCACCCCCACGGCAGTGTCCATCGAATTGGCCGATGGGTTGGGGCTGCCGGTGCTCTCGGTGGCGTCGATGGTAGCCCGGCCGGTGACCGATCAGCAGTTGCTGGCCGCGGTGTCGCAGTCGGGTCCGGACGGCGCTATTTGAGGTGATCTGGTCCGCACAGCCATCGGACACGGTGCAGCCGGTATCGGTATGCGCCTGGGGGGCAACGGACTTGGAGAAGGACCTGGAGAAGGACTTGGAGACCGCCGTGGCCGAGCCGTCGGCGGTGGTGTTCGAGTCGGCGTCAGTGGTCGGTGACGTCTTGGGGCAGGTATACGAGGCTACGCGTGCGGTGCTGACCGTGCTGCAGTCGTGGTTGGCCGGCGACCGGGCCGGGACGTTGGTGGTGGCGACCCGCGGCGCAATGGGGTTGGCGGGGGAAGATGTCACCGATTTGGCGGGCGCCGCGGTGTGGGGTTTGGTGCGGTCGGCGCAGACCGAGCATCCCGGTCGGATCGTGCTCGTGGATTCCGATTCACCCCTGGGTGATTCAGCCGATGAAGCGGTAGCCGCCGTTTTGGCGACCGGTGAGCCGCAAGTGTTGCTGCGCGGCAGAACCGTCTACACCGCGCGGGTGCGTGGCAGTCGGGCGGTCAGCGGTGTCCTGATGCCGCCGGGTGATGGACCCTGGCGGTTGGGCATGAGCAGCTCCGGCACCTTTGAGAATCTGCGGCTGGAGCGCATTCCCGACGCCGACGCGCCACTGGGGCCCGGCCAGGTTCGGGTCGCATTGTCGGCCGTCGCCGCTAACTTCCGCGACGTCATGATCGCCTTGGGTCTCTACCCGGAGGATGCCGTCATGGGCATTGAGGGCTCCGGCGTCGTCGTCGACACCGCTTCGGACGACGGCCGTTTCGCGGTTGGCGACCGGGTAATGGGCATATTCCCGGACGGCACCGGGACGGTCGCCGTCACCGACCACCGACTGCTGGTGAAGGTGCCGGCGGGGTGGTCGAGCACTGCCGCGGCCACCACCTCGGTGGTTTTCGCCACCGCCTTCTACGCGCTGGTGGACCTAGCCTCGGATCCGGCCGGGCTTAAGCCGGGGCAGCGGGTGTTGGTGCATGCGGCCACTGGTGGGGTGGGGATGGCTGCGGTGCAGTTGGCGCGGCACTTGGGGCTGGAGGTGTTCGCCACGGCCAGTCGCGGCAAGTGGGACACCTTGCGGGCGATGGGTTTTGATGAGGATCACATTTCTGATTCACGCAGCCTGGAGTTTGAGGACAAGTTCCGGGCGGTCACTGGTGGGCGTGGCGTGGATGTGGTGCTGGACTCGCTGGCCGGTGATTTCGTGGACGCATCGCTGCGGTTGGTTGCCCCCGGTGGGGTGTTTTTGGAGATGGGCAAGACCGACATCCGCGACCCCGGAGTCATCGCCCGGGAGTACCCGGGTGTGCGCTACCGCGCCTTCGACCTCTTCGAAGCGGGCCCGGAGCGCATTCAACAGATGCTCGCCGAGTTGGCTGCGCTCTTCGGCGAAGACGTGCTGCGGCCGTTGCCGGTGACGAGGTTTGATGTGCGGCGCGCGCCTGCGGCGTTGCGGTATCTGAGTCAGGCCCGCCATGTGGGCAAGGTTGTGATGACGATGCCGGATGCGTGGGCGGCGGGCACGGTGTTGATCACCGGGGCTACCGGGATGGCGGGTTCGGCGTTGGCTCGTCATGTGGTGGCCCGTCATGGGGCGCGTCATTTGATGTTGGTGAGCCGGCGTGGTCCGGATGCGCCCGGAGCTGCGCGAATTGGTGGCTGATTTGGAGGCGGCCGGCGCCCGGGTGCAGGTGCTGGCTTGTGATGTGGCCGAGCGTGCGGCGTTGGCCAAGGTGATTGCCGATATTCCGGTGCAACATCCCTTGTCGGGGGTGGTCCATGCCGCCGGGGTGCTCGATGATGCGGTGGTGACGTCGCTGACGCCCGAGCGCGTTGATGTGGTGTTGCGGGCCAAGGTGGATGCGGCCTGGAACCTGCATGAGCTGACCCGGGATTTGGATGTGTCGGCGTTCGTGATGTTTTCCTCGATGGCCGGTCTGGTGGGGTCCTCGGGTCAGGGCAACTACGGGGCGGCGAACTCGTTCCTGGACGGGCTGGCTGTCGCACCGGCGGGCTCACGGGCTGCCGGCGATCTCGCTGGGCTGGGGGCTGTGGGATCAGGCCAGCGCGATGACCGGTGCCCTTGGCGCCGCCGACCTGGCCCGGTTCAGTCGGGACGGGATTGTCGCGATGTCTTCGGATCAGGCGCTGGAATTGATGGACACCGCCCTGATCATCGACGAGCCTTACATGTCGCCTGCCCATATCGACTTGGCGGCGTTGCGGGTCAAGTTCGACGCGGGCACGTTGCCGCCGATGTTCGTTGATCTGATCAACGCGCCGACCCGGCGTCAGGTTGACGACTCGCTGGCCGCGGCGAAATCGAAATCGGCTCTGCTACAACGCCTCGAAGGGCTGCCCGAAGACGAGCAACACGCGGTTCTGCTGGACTTGGTGCGTTCCAACGTCGCCACTGTGCTGGGCAACTCCAACCCGCAGACCATCGACCCGGACCGGGCGTTCCAGGAGTTGGGCTTTGACTCGCTGACCGCTGTCGAAATGCGCAACCGGCTCAAAACCGCCACCGGGCTGGCACTTTCACCGACACTGATCTTCGACTACCCGAACTCCGCCGCGCTGGCCGGTTACATGCACCGAGAACTCGTCGCCACATCGGAGCACCACAAATCGGCCGCCGCGCCCGGCGAAGTCGAAATCCAGCGCGTAGTGGGGTCGATTCCGGTAAAGCGCCTTCGGCAGGCGGGAGTTCTAGAACTGTTGCTCGCGTTGGCAAACGAAACCGACGGCAGCGGGCAGCCGGCAGGCCCTGCAGTGACCACCGAAAAAGATATCGCGGACATGGACCTCGACGACCTGGTCAATACGGCGTTGATGAACGACGACGAGTAGGCATGAGTTGCCCTGTGTCAAACCGCCCGGTGTTGATCCTGGCTGAGCAATGTCTTCAGGGCGCGAAGTTTGACGGCTCTTCGTAATCGAGAGTGTCGGAAAACGAATACGCGGGGTTACCAGTAATCTCCGGCACGTTCGCATTGGGTGCGAATTGGCCGGTCCCCTTGTCATGCGACCCTCCAACCACCCATACTAGTAAAATATCTTTACTACCGTAGTCATACAGCAGTACCGTTGACAGCAGCAAGAAGTACGAATTCGCTGTGGGCCAGATGGCGCGTGCGCAGCGCTGCGCACGCGCCGCCGCGGTCGGGTCTGCGGCGATCTGGCTCGGCAGCATTGGCGTAGGGGTGTGAATCCCGTGGGATCAGAGTGGGCGATGGAGCCGAGAGCGGCATGGACGACGAGCAGCGGGTTGATCTAGGGGTGTCGTTGTTCATCCCGTACCGGTACACCGAGGACCGGATTTTCCGGGCCATCCAGGATGCCGGATTCGATGACTGGACCCTCGCCCAGTGCCGGGTGTTTCAACGCATCGCCCAGGACGGTTCGCGCCTCACGGACCTCGCGGACCAGGCGCAAGTGAGCAAGCAGAGCGCCGGCGTGCTGGTCGATCAACTGGAACGCTTGGGCTATGTCCGCCGGGTCCCCGATCCCACGGATGGCCGCGCCCGATTGATCGTGATCGAGCAACGTGGCCGGCGGGCGCGCGAGGTGGCCAAGGTGACACTCGACGAGATCCTCTCGGAGTGGAAGGCCTACCTGGGCACCCGCAACTTCACGTTGTTGCACCAGATCCTGGATCAACTCCGCGAGATCACCGACCCCTACGAGCGGTAAACCCGGCCGCGCTGAGCCTTCCGCCCCCGTTTCCCGTTCGCCCGAGCCGCCAGGGGCCTGCGGGCGCCCCTGTTGACATTAGTCAGTTTCATTGACTAGTATCGTCAATGATTCTTACGATTCTCCGGCGATGGATGGGTGGTTGCCACGATGCAGGCCCAAAACCCGCATTCACCAGCACGCCCATTCATCCCTCAACAGAAAGTGAAATATTATGAAGTTTCTTGTCCTTGGAGCAACCGGCCGCACCGGCGTCCCCTTCGTCAAAAAGGCACTCGACCAGGGACACCAGGTCACCGCCCTCGTTCGGCGGGCCGACGCCAACGTTGACTCTCGCGCTCAAATCGTCAGGGGCGACGTCACCGACGCCGCCGTGATCGCGACGGCAGCCCACGGCCACGACGCGGTCATCAGCACGCTCGGAGTGAAAAACGTCCGCGAAACCCCCACGTTGATCACAGACACCATCCGTGCCGTCATCGCTTCTGCGAAAACGTCAGGGGTCGATCGCTTCGTCGTCGTCTCCGCGTTCGGAGTCGGCGACTCTCTTGCCAAGGCATCATTTCTGGCTGGCCTGATCTTCCGCACAGCGCTGCGCAAAAAATACGCCGACAAAGCCGCGTCGGAAGTTCTCTTGACTGCGAGCGATCTGAAATGGACCCTCGAATACCCTGGGGCGTTGAACAACCGGGACAGCACCCGATACACCGCTACCGTGCTCGAGAATGTCACAAAACTGCCGATCCTCCCCTCAGCATCCCGCGCAAACGTCGCCGATTTTCTCCTTCACTCCGCCGTGGAAAACACCTTCATCCGTCAGATCGTCGTCGTCACCGACACCAAATAAGTCACCGATGCACGCCCAAAAAACACCGCCACCAGTGCCAGTTTGACGGGGTCGTAGGCGCGTTCGGACTGCGTGCTCTGAACCTCGGGTTGGGCCCCATTCGTCCCGCTTGACCAGGACCAACATCTGACTTCTGACTTCGCCTCAGCCTGAAAAGCGGAACGTCTGCGGTTCGATCCCGCCCCTGGCCACCAGGTGAAGTTGCTAGTCGCGCTGTGTCACGCCTGGGCCAATCCAGACATTGCGACTCAGGAATAGTGAGGCAATGGCTTATCGACCCCCGCCCGCCCGCGGCCACGTCGGCCGAGCCGGCCCGGTGGCTGACCGATCGGACAGGCGTAGACGGTCAAAAATGGGTGACCAACCCCGTCTGCTCGGGCTTTGCGGCCTACGCCCGGTTGTTTCATCCGCTCGACGATCACCCCGGTTCACCGACGTGGGCGGCGGCGGCCCAGGCCAACGGCCGCACCAAGCAGGCGTCGGTCCAGTGGGAGAAGATCACGCCCCGCACGAATATCGCCTGAACGTTTAGCATTGCCCGTTGTCCCACGCTTTGGGGGTTGAAACCGGGACAATAAACCGATGATTGGCATTCGGCGATCCTTGCCAGTGGTCATCGTCGCACTAATGGCGACTTCCTGCACCGCAACCACGTCGGCCGACCCCGGCGTCCCGCCGGTCAGCGATGCGGCGCATGCGGCCGGCTTCGTCGACGTACGCACCGCGATTCCCGACGCGGTGATCGACCTGCGCTACGCGACGACCAACAACTTCACCCACACTCAGCTTTATCCCTCCGACGCCCGATGCCTGGTGCACCAATCCATGGCCCCGGGCCTCGCTGCGGCCGCCGGCGCGCTGCGGCCGCAGGGACACCTGCTGGTGTTCTGGGACTGCTACCGGCCGCACGACGTTCAGGTCAAGATGTTCAACGTCGTGCCCAACCCGGCCTGGGTCGCGCGGCCAGGTCAATACGCGCATAGTCACGAGTCCGGCCGTTCGGTCGACGTGACATTCACCACCGCACAAGAACAGTGCCCGCCCGAACGGCAGGTGAGCGGTCTCTGTCTGGCCGACATGGGTACTGACTTCGACGACTTCACCTCGCGCGCAACGGCTTACGCGACTCAAGGCATCAGCGCCGACGAGCAGGCGAACCGGGCGCGCCTGCGGGACGCGATGACCTACGGCGGGCTGACCCCGTATTCGGGTGAGTGGTGGCATTTCGACGGCGCGGGCGCCAAGGACGACCGTCCGATCCTGAACGTACCCGTCGATTGATCTCACATATTGAGACGATTATCTCATAATATGGCGCGATCCGGTAAACTGCGGAAGAGAATGCGCCGATCAAGGGACAGCATGTGAGCGACGAACAGCAGGCCAAGTACACGCATGGACACCACGAGTCGGTGCTACGCAGCCACCAGCGACGCACCGCGGAGGACTCCGCGGGCTACCTGTTGCCCCACCTGCGGCCGGGGCTGTCGTTGCTCGACGTCGGTTGCGGCCCAGGGACAATCACCGCCGATCTCGCCGAACGGGTCGCGCCCGGACCGGTGACGGCCGTCGATCAATTCGCCAATGTCCTCAACGTGGCCCATGCCGAAACCCAGCGGCGCAACCTGTCGAATGTCACCTTCGCGACAGCCGACGTGCAGCGGCTGAACTTTCCCGACAATGCGTTCGACGTCGTACACGCCCACCAGGTGTTACAGCACGTCGCCGATCCCGTTCAGGCACTGCGGGAAATGCGGCGAGTGTGCGCGCCGGGCGGAGTCGTCGCGGCCCGCGATGCGGACTACGCGGGTTTCATTTGGTTTCCCCAGCTTCCTGCGCTGGATCTGTGGCGCGACCTCTACCAGCAAGCGGCTCGCGCCAACCGCGGCGAACCGGACGCGGGCCGGCGCCTGCTGTCGTGGGCCCAGCAGGCGGGCTTCGACGACATCACGCCCACCGGCAGCCTGTGGTGTTACGCCACGCCGGCCACCCGCGAATGGTGGGGCGGAATGTGGGCCGACCGAATCCTGCATTCGGGCGTGGCTCGCGAGCTGCTGCAGTTAGGTCTGGCCACTCCCGTGCAGCTCGAAGAGATTTCCGCGGCGTGGCGGGCCTGGGCCGCGGCACCGGACGGTTGGCTGGCGATCCCGCACGGCGAAATCATCTGCCGGGCCTAGTAAGCCGTGGGGAAGCCGCCGCACAGAGTCTCGAACGCATCGGCGACCTTCAGCACGGTTGCGTCGTCGAATCGCTTGCCTACGAGCATCATTCCGGCGGGCAGCCCGTTGACCAAGCCGGCGGGAACCGAGATCGCGGGATGACCGGTGATGTCCATCGGTGCGGTGTTGAGGGCCTTGCCGTGCGCGCGTTCGAGCGGCGCGGCCTCTTGCGGGCTGCCCGTCGGCAGTGTCTCGGCCGTGCCGGGCACGGTGGGCAACACCAGCACGTCGTACTGCGCGAGCGCATGGTCATACGCGGCGCGTGCCTGCGGCACCAGGTTCCGCGCCTTGGCATACGACGCACCGCCGAGTGTGTTCAGCGCGTAGTAACCACACAGCGCCGCCGCCTTGACTGTGCTGGCCAATTGGTCGGCCTTGGCAATTCGCTGACTTGCGAAATGCGCCATGAGTTCTGGATCGTAGAGGCCGTCCACGCCGACTCCGTATCCATTGCCGTCCAGCATCTGACCGGTGGCGCCGTCGGTGATGATGACGGTGAAAACATGCACAGCGTGGCGGTGCCAGGGCACGCTGATTTCGCCTACGCTGCAGCCGATTTCGGTGAGCCGTTCCGCCGCCGACCGGACCAGGGAGTCCACCTCCGGCAACGAGCCGAGCTGCCCGAATCCCTCGGTGAGGATTCCGACCCGCAGACCGGCCACGTCACCGGTGAGCGCCGCGCGGTAATCGACCGCAGGGATACTCGCCGGCTGGCGCGGGTCCCAGCCGTCGGGACCGGCGAGCACGGTGAGCAGAAGCGCGGCGTCGGCGACGGTGCGCGTGATGGGACCGAGGTGATCGATGGTCCGGTCGATCGGAAAAGCCCCGGTGTAGGGGATCAGCCCGTGGGTGGGTTTCAGTCCGACGGCGCCGCACAGCGACGCCGGGATCCGGATCGATCCGCCTTGGTCGCCGCCGAGCGCCAAGTCGATCTCACCGGCGGCGACAAGCGCGCCGCTTCCACTCGACGACCCGCCCGCTTCGCGCGTGGTGTCCCATGGGTTGCGCACCGGCCCGCTGGCCGAGGTGAAGCTGGAACCCGAGCAGCACAGGTCTTCGCAGACGCTCTTGCCGGCGATCGTTGCCCCGGCGGCAAGTAGCCGCTCGACGACGGTGGCGTCGCGGCTGGGGACGAACCCCTCAACCGCATGCGACCCGTTCATCATCGGAAGTCCGGCGACGGCGATGTTGTCCTTGATCGCCACCGCCCTGCCCGACAGCGGTCCCTGGGCGCCCGAGGCGATCTCGGCGGTGACATACCAAGCGCCGAGCGGGTTATGGCCCGCCTCCGGGAACCGGTAGGCGCGTACTGGGGCCTGCGGACGCACGAACTCGTCGTACAGCTCGTCGACGATGTCATAGGAGTGCAGTGAGCGCCCGACGGCCGCCAGGTAATCCCGCTGGGCGTCGGCGTCGAGGTGGAAACCGAAGTGTCTGGCCGCGGCGTCGATGTCGGCTGCCGATGGCCTGGAAACGGTCATGTCGACAGCAGCTTAGTCGTCAGTCCAGGAAAAGATCCGGAATAGGTTGCGCGCCGCCGCCATAGCGGGACAGGTCCGCGATCCCGCTGGACTGCAGTACCGCGGAGTCGATGTAGCAATTGCCGGTCGCCTCCCGAGCGGGTCGGGAGATGATCTCGACGGCGGCATCACCCATGATCTCGGGGCTGCGCGACGACTTGGCCAGCCGCTCACCGTCGGCCATGTTCGCCACGGCCGCTGTGGCGATATATGTCTCGGGCCAAAGGCAATTCGACCCGATTCCCGCGTCGGTGAATTCCGCTGCCCAGCCCAGTGCCAGGAGCGTCATCCCATACTTGGACAACGTGTAGGCCGGGTGGGCGCCCAGCCAGCGCGGGTTCATGTTGATCGGTGGCGAGACGGTCAGCACATGCGGGTTGGCCGATTTCTCTAAATACGGCACGCAGGCTTTGGTGAGCAGGAAGGTGCCGCGGCAGTTGATCTCCTGCATCAGGTCGTACTTTTTGGCCGACAGGGCGGCAGTCGGTTCCACCGCGATGGCGCTGGCGTTGTTGACGCAGACGTCGATGCCGCCGAACCGCTGCACCGCGGCGTCGACAACGCGCTGCACGTCCTCTTCGCGACGCACGTCGCCGACCACCGCGAGTGCCTTGCCACCGGCTGCCTCGACGTCGGCGGCCGCGGTGTGCACCGTTCCGCGCAGGCGCGGATGGGGCGTGTCGGTCTTGGCCAGCAGCACCACGTTGGCCCCTTGCTTGGCCGCCGCGATTCCGATCGCGAGGCCGATCCCGCGGCTGCCACCGGAGATCACCACGGTGCGGCCGGCGAGTTTACTGTTAGCCATTCGTCTCCTTTGCCTGGTCAAGCGGCGGTATTGGCATTCTCTTTTTTTGCAAGTACGTTATCAGTCGATGGATAACCAGACTCAGACGCCGTCGGGCTTGCCGTTGCAGCCCGTATACGGGCCGGGGGATAGAAGCGTGGAGCCTCCGCCGCCCGGAGAGTTTCCGTTCAGCCGGGGTAACTTCGCATCCGGCTATCGGGGCAAGTTGTGGACTTTTCGGCAGTACTCCGGCTTCGGCACCGCCGAGGAGTCCAACCGTCGCTATCGATACCTGCTTGAACAGGGCGGCACCGGCTTGTCCGTTGCACTCGACCTACCGACCCAATGCGGGTACGACTCCGACGACCCGGAATTCGGTGAGGAAGTCGGCCGGGTCGGCGTCGCGGTAGACACCCTCGCCGATTTCGAGATCCTTTTCGACGGCATTCCGCTGGACAAGCTCAGCACCAGCATGACGATCAACGGCACCGCCGCGATCCTGCTTGCGTTCTACGTCGCTGCCGCTGAGAAAAAGGGGATACCGCGAGCCAAACTCACCGGGACCATCCAGAACGACATCCTGAAGGAGTACGCCTCGCGCGGCACGTGGATCTGGCCGCCGGAACCGTCGCTGCGGTTGATCGCCGACACCATCGAGTTTTGCGCGGCCGAGGTGCCCAAATTCAACGCCATCTCCGTGGCCGGGGCACACTTTCGCGACGCCGGCGCCAACGCGGTGCAGGAGATGGCGTTCACCCTGGCCGACGGCGTCACCTACTGCGACACGGTGGTGCAACGGGGGCGCATGACCATCGACCAGTTCGCCCCGCAGATCTCGTTTTTCTTTTATACCCACGGGGATTTCTTCGAAGAGATCGCCAAATACCGTGCGGGACGCCGACGTTGGGCCACCATCGTGCGGGAACGCTACGGAGCGACGACGGACAAAGCATCAATGTTCCGGTTCGGTTGCGTGTGTGGCGGTGCATCGCTGTATGCCCCGCAGGCTCAGAACAACCTGGTGCGGGTGGCCTACGAGGCGATGGCGGCGGTGCTCGGGGGTGTGCAGTCGATGTTCACCGCGGCATGGGATGAGCCGTTCGCGCTGCCCACCGAGGAGTCCACCACGCTGGCGCTGCGCACACAGCAGATTCTTGCCTTGGAAACCGGGGTGGCCAGCGTCGCGGACCCGCTGGGCGGCTCCTATTTCGTCGAGGCGCTCACTGACGCCACTGAGGCCCGCATCATCGAGATCATGGATGACCTTGAGCGCCACGGCGGCATGGTCAGCTCGATCGAAGACGGCTACCTGCAGGGTTTGATCGCTGACGAGGCGTACAAGATGCACCAGGACATCGAGGCCGGCACGCGCCCGGTGGTCGGGGTCAACCGATTTGTGTCCGAAGAGCCCGAGCCGGACGTCGTCACCTACGAACTGGACGCCGAGGGCCGCGATCTGCAACTCAAGCGGCTCTCCAAGGTCAAAGCCGAAAGGGACAGCGCCGCAGTGCAATCCACCCTCGCGGCCTTGGCCCGCAGCGCCGAGGGCACCGACAACCTCATGCACAAGCTGGTCGACTGCGCCAACGCGTACTGCACGGTCGGTGAGATGGTCTCGACGCTGAAAGCCGTGTGGGGCGAATTCCAGCAACCGGTGGTGTTCTAGATGGCCGTTCGCGTCCTCGTCGCCAAGCCCGGTTTGGACGGGCACGATCGCGGCGCCAAGATCGTCGCCCGCACCTTGCGCGACGCCGGATTCGAGGTGATCTACACCGGCATCCGGCAGCGCATCGAGGACATCGCGTCAATCGCGGTGCAGGAAGACGTCGCCGTCGTAGGGCTGAGCATCCTGTCCGGCGCGCACTTGGCGCTCACCACACGCACCGTCGAGGCGTTGCGCGCGGCCGATGCCGCCGACATCGCCGTCGTCGTCGGCGGGACAATCCCGCACGCCGACGTGCCCAAGCTGCTATCAGCAGGCGCCGCAGCGGTATTCCCCACTGGAACCCCGCTCGCCGACTTGGTGCGTGACATCCGCGCATTGACCGGCACCCCCGAGGCTTCAGCAGAGAAGGAAACACCATGCGCATCGGAGTGATGATCGGAGCCGAGCGTGGCGACATGGCACGTAAGGTGGCCAAGCTGGCCTCCGATATCGAATGGGCCGAATCTGCGGGCCTGGACACCGCCTGGATGCCGCAGGTGCCGGACGACTTCGACTGTTTGACCATGGTGTCGCTGATGGCCGCGCACAGCTCGCGTATCGAGCTGGGCACCGCGGTGGTGCCGCTGCAGGCTCAGCATCCGATTGCCCTTGCCCGCCAGGCACTTTCGACGCATGCGGTGGCCGGCGGACGGCTGGCGCTGGGTGTCGGACCGTCGCACCACTGGATCATCCGGGACATGCTTGGTTTGCCGTACGAGAAGCCGGCCGCGTACACCCGCGACTACCTGCAGGTGCTCAACGCCGCCATTGCCGGCCCGGGACCGGTTGACGTCGAGAATGATTCGTTCGCCGTGCACAACCCGACGGCGCTCGGGGCCGAGCCCCCGATGCCCGTGCTGGTCGCCGCGCTGGGCCCGGTGATGCTGCAGCTTGCCGGCGAGCTTGCCGATGGCACCGTGTTGTGGATGGCCGACGAGCGCGCGATCGGTGATCACATCGCACCGAAAATCACCAAGGCCGCCGCGGACGCCGGGCGCCCCGCCCCCCGGATCGTCGCGGGCATCCCAGTATGCCTTTGTGCGCCTTCGCAAGTCGACGAGGCCAAGGAGCGGGCCAACCGCATCCTGGGCGAGGCCGAGGTGTCACCCAACTACCAGCGCCTGCTCGACCGCGGCGATGCCCGCGATGTCGGCGATCTGTGTGCGGCAGGTGACGAGGAGGGGATTTTGGCGCGGATGCGCCGATTCGCCGATGCCGGCGTGACGGACTTGTCCGTGCGATTGCTGCCGATCGGCGAGAACCGGGACGAACTCGTCGCCTCGAAACGCCGGACCCGAGAGATGATCGCTGCGCTGGCAACGGAGTTGCGTTGACCCAAGCAAACCTCGGGCCGCTGGCGGGGATCCGCATTCTCGAGGTCGGCACCATGCTGGCCGGACCGTATGCCACCATGCTGCTGGCCGATCTCGGCGCCGAAGTCACCAAGATCGAACCCGCTGGCGGTGAGATCTCGCGCGGTGTCGGACCTACCTACTTCGCCAGCCTTAACCGCAACAAGTCCAGCATCTGTCTGGACCTGACTTCCGATGCGGGGCAGCAACATTTAGCCGAACTGGTCGCGGAATCCCATGCGCTGCTGGTCAACCTGAAACCATCGGCGATCCGCCGGCTGGGTCTCACCTACGAGGACTTACGGCGGCACAATGACCGGATCGTGTGTGTGGCGATCACCGGATTCGGTCTACACGGTGGCGACGATCCGGCTTTCGACTACGTGGTGCAGGCGGGTTTCGGTATCGCCGCATTGACCGGCGATCCGGACGGTCCGCCGACGCTGCCCGGCTACTCGTCGGCCGACAACTCCACCGGCATGTGTGCGGCGCTGGGGCTTTTGGCGAAGATCATCTCCGGTACCGGCGGTCAGGTGGATGTGTCGCTGCGCGACGTGATGCTGTCGCAGCTGAACTACCACGCCTCCGCCTACCTCAACAACGGCATCGAACCGCAGCGACGACCACATGGGGCGCACTCGTATTACGTTCCGGCTCAGCTGTTCCCGACGGCCGAAGGGTATCTAGCGCTGTTCATCACCCACGACGGCTTCTGGAAATCCTTTGCCGCCGAGGCGGGTATCGGTGGTTTCGAAACCATGTCCGAGCGAGTGGCCCGCCGCGACGAGGTGCTTGCGGTGGTCACCGCGATGTTGGCAACCGACACCGCCGCATCGTGGGAGCGGCGACTGCGTCCGCTCGGGGTTCCCGCGGCCGCGGTCAGGTCGCTGCCCGAGGCGCTCAAGGCGACGCCGGAAGTGGTTGTGACTGCGGGCGACTTCCGCCTCGTCGGGAGTCCGATCCACGTTTCGGGTTATGAGCCTGACTACCGGCCACCGCCGAAGCTGAGCGACAGCTAGTCTTCGCCCGCGCTACAGGTGAGGTGGGCTTCGGCGAGTTTGCGAAAGGCGGCCACCAAACGGCTGCGGTCCCCGGCGCGAGTCGCCAAAACCACATGGCTGGGCTCGACGTTTTCCAGCGGGACCGAGGTGATATCCGGTCGCACGCTATGTCCGCGCCAGTCCGCCGTGATGGCGACCGCCTGCCCGGAGGCGATGAGTTCGAATTTGTCCTCGATCGCGTCGATGAATGGGCCGTCGGGTGCGCGGCGCCCGTCGGGCCGAGGATCGATGCGCCAGAACGCGCTCCACGCCGGATCGGAGTGCCGCACCCGGGGCATCGGCTCGTCGGCGATGTCGTCGAGGGTTACTGATGTCCTGCCCGCCAAGCGATGATCGATAGGCACCGCCAGCACCCGCGGCTCGTCATAGAGGATTGTGACGTGCAACTGGTCTGTCGGAAACGGCAGCCGAGTCACCACCGCGTCCACCCGATGGTCGAGCAGTGCGTCACGGGCCTGGTCCCAATCCAGGTGCGAGACTTGCACATTGGCGTCCGGATTCTCCCGGCGTAACTCGCGTACCGCCGGGGTGACGATCAAACCCGTCGTATAGCCGATCGTGATGCGGCTCGGTTGGGCGGCCGCCCGGGCCTGCGCGGTCGCTTGGGCGGCCGAGCGCAGCAGCACCTTGGCCCGTGGCAGGAACACTTCGCCGGCCTCGGTGAGTCGGGTGCCCTGCGGCGAGCGGTCCAGTAATCGGACGCCCAGCTGTTGTTCGAGGCGGCGGATCTGCCGGCTCAACGACGGCTGGGCGACACGTAAGGCGGCGGCCGCGCGGCCGAAGTGCCGCTGTTCGGCCACCACGATGAAATACCCGACCAGCCGCAAATCGAGGTCTATCACCGATGATGCAGAGTCGGTCATGCGCCCAGTGTAATCGCGTGCTCGCGGCGTATCGCCCTACCAGGGGTATTGAGCAGCAGTGATGCCTGATTTGCATCGCGCCATCTGAAATAGGCCTTGGACAGGCCCCGATGCGGGCCGTTGACTGGGTGATGCGACTGCGAAGCAAGTGAAGGGATCAGCCATGCATGTTTTTGTGACCGGCGCGACCGGACATATCGGTTCGGCCGTCGTCGACGAACTCCTGGAAAGTGGCCATCAGGTCACCGGTTTGGCCCGCTCCGATGAGTCCGCCGCCGCCTTGGCCGCTAAAGGCGCCGACGTGCGGCGGGGGGACCTCGACGACCTCGAGGGCCTGCGCGCTGCCGCGGCAGCGGCCGACGGTGTCATCCACCTCGCCTTCCGGCACGACTTCGACGACTTTGCGGGCGCCGCGCAGACGGATCTGCGTGCTGTCGAAACCATGGGCGAGGCGCTTGTCGGTTCCGATCGGCCTTTCGTCATCACCTCGGGAACGCTCATGCTGGCATTCGTGTCGCAGGGCGCCACCGCGACCGAACACGACACGCTGCCCGCCGGCCCGCGGATCGACTCGGAGAATGCCGTGATCGCGCTGGCCGAGCGCGGCGTGCGGTCATCGGTTGTGCGGCTTTCGCCCTTGGTGCACAGCGACCTCGATCACCACGGCTTTGCTCATCATCTGATCAACACGGCACGCGACACCGGCGTGTCCGCCTACCTCGGCGACGGCTCCAACCGCTGGCCCGCGCTGCACACGCTCGACGCCGCGCATTTATACCGGCTTGCTCTCGAAATGGCGCCCGCCGGAACGAGATTGCACGGAGTCGCCGACGAGGGCGTGCCGTTCCGCGACATCGCCGCGGTCATCGGCCGGCATTTGAACGTGCCCGAAGTCAGCATCTCCGCCGACGAGGCGGACCACTTCGGCTTCCTGTCGGCGTTCGCTTCTCTCGACAACCCGACCTCGAACGCGCTGACGCAGAAGATTCTGGACTGGCATCCCGAAAGGCCGAGGTTGATTGAGGACCTCGACGCGGGGCACTACTTCAAGGTGTGATGCTGCGCTGCCGGCCTAGCCGCTGACGCCGACCCCGAATGTCGTCTCGAGCAGTCGCGGGACGGGCGCAGGATCCAACAGCAGGGCATCGGACATCTTGAGCTGACCGGCCTTGGCGATCATGTTGTCCAGGATCGCCTGCAGGTCGTCGCCCTCGAGTTCGTACAGGGCGACATAGGGGCCGGTTCCGTCCACCGGACGTAGTCGGCGAGCGCCGACGATTCCGTCGAGGGCCAGAAGTTGGGGCAGGTGGACTTCGTTGTACCAGTTGTTGTATTCCTGCTCCCGCTCGGGCGAACTGGGAAAGCTCTCGACGTACATAATCCCCTTGGCCATGGGTCGCCGCCTTCCTGTGACTGCTACTCGTAGCGCACCGTGATCGACGCCGTGTCGGGTACGCCCTGGCAGGTCAGAATGTAACCCTCTGCCACCTCGTCGTCGTCGAGGGCGTCGTTGACCCGCATGGTCGCATGTCCCTCTTCGAGCTTGGCCATACACGTGCCACAGTTTCCGGCCTCGCAACTGAACGGCGGCTCGAGTCCGGCCCGGCGCGCGCTCTCCAGCAGCGTCTCGCCGGGAACCAGCGGGATCGATACCTTCTTACGATCCAGAAGGATCGTCACCGTGCCGACGTCGACGCCATTTACCGGACCTGTCACCTGTCTCCCCTGCCGTACTTGTATTCTTCACTATAGAGAATAGTATTCTCACTACGCGATAATCTTCTGAGACCGCCGGGAGGAACAGGACGTGACCGCGCCGGCCGCGCTCGTGTTCGAGGATCGGCAATTAACCCTGCCTCAGCTCGACGAGTTGACCAGCGGGCTGGCCGCGACCCTGACCAAAACGGGTGTAACCGCAGGTAAGCGGGTCGCCATCATGGCGTCCAACCGGCCCGAGTTCGTCGCCGCGCTGCTGGCGATCTGGCGGCTGGACGCCGCCGCGGTGCTCATCAGCCCCGCTTGGAAGCGCGACGAGGTCGACCACGCCCTGGGGTTGACGGACCCGGCTTATGCGGTCGGTGACCACCCGGTGCTGGCCGGCCTGATGCCGATGCTGCACCTGGACGAACCGATCACCCCGGCTGAGCCGATAGCCGGCGCGCACCATCCCGAAAACGACGCGCTGCTGGTCTTCAGTTCCGGCACCACGGGTCTGCCCAAGGCTGTGCGGCACACCCACGCGTCAATGGACGCGGCCGTCGGGCACTGGCGCGATGCCTTGCAACTGACCAGCCGCGACCGTATCCAGATCACCACGCCGCCGTCGCACATCCTCGGCCTGCTCAATATCATCACCGCGTTGCGGACCGGCGCCTGGCTACGACTGCATCCGCGATTCGATCTCGACCGGGTGCTGCGTCATATCGAAAGCGACCGCATCACTGTCGAAATGGCGGTCGCACCCATCGCGCTGGCCATTGCCTCGCATCCCGACCTCGAGTCCTTCGACCTCTCGTCGCTGCGCTTTATTATGTGGGGCGCGACCCCGGTCAGCGCCAGCATCGCTGAGACGGTGACGCGGCGAAGCGGCGTCGGCTGGGTTCCCGCCTACGGCACCACCGAACTACCCGTCGTCGCGTGCAACCCCCTTGACGGGCCGCGGCTCGACTCCGTCGGGCGCGCGGTGCCGGGTGTGGACCTGCGCGTGGTGTCGATGGAGACCGCGGAGCCGGTCTGCCCGGGCGAGATTGGCGAGATCCAGGCGCGGTCAGAGTCGATGATGGCCGGTTATCTGCCGGCGGAGGCAACCGAAGAGGTGGTCTGCGACGGGTGGTACCGGACGGGCGACGTCGGCTGGCTCGACGCCGACGGTTGGCTGCGGATCACCGATCGGCTCAAAGAGATGATCAAAGTGCGCGGCTTCCAGGTCGCCCCCGCCGAAATCGAGACCGTGCTGCACGGGCATCCGGCCGTCAAAGACTGTGCGGTCTTTGGCATTCCGGACGGGGCCAACGGGGAGGCGGTCGTAGCTGCGGTCGCCACGCACGCTCCCGGTGACCCAGCGATCGCGGCCGAGCTCACGGCGCGGGTCGACGCCAAGCTGGCGTCGTACAAACGGCTGAGCCGCGTCGTATTCGTAGACGAAATTCCGCGCCTGCCGTCGGGCAAGGTGTTGCGCAGAATCTTAAAGGAGCTTCATGGATGTACGTCTGACGGCTGAACAACGACAACTGCGTGACGCCGCCGCCAAGCTGGCCGACGACCTGGGACCCGGTGCGGTGCAGGATCTCGACGACGCGAGTCGAATTGCCCGGCTGGACAAGCAAGTTGAGATGACGGGATGGCGATCGCTGCGCTCAGACGGTGCCTCCGGCGTCGAAGTAGCCATCGTCGCTGAGGAATTCGGACGCCGACTCGTCGACACACCGTTTCTGGGACCGGTGCTCGCCGACGATCTAGGCCGCCACCTCGACGCTGATGCGCGGGGAGCGACCACCGCCGTTGACGACCGAGCGATCGACGCGCGCGGGTGCCAGCGGGCGTTGCAGCTCTCCGGGACCACCGTTCTGACGGCCGAGCTGGAAAGCGCCAGCGCCGCAGCGGATTTAACCAGGTTGGAAGCAGGATTAACGGGGTCCCCGAAGACCCTGGGCGAGATCTCCGCCGAGGTCGCCGCACGGTGGCAGGCCCTGGCGCTGGTCATCACCTCGGCCGACCTGGTCGGAATCGCCCGGGGTGCACAAGCCGTCGCCTGCGACTACGCGAAAATTCGCGAGCAATATGGCAAACAGATCGGCTCGTATCAGGCCATCGCCCATCTGCTGGCCGAAAGCCTGGCGCTGATCGAAGGCTCGGTGAGCGTGCTACGGCACGCCGCCTGGGCGGTCGACGAACTCCCGCAGGCCGAAGCAATAAGGGCCGCCCAGATCGCAAAGGTCTACTGTGCGCGCGCCACCCGAACCGTCTGCGAGACCGCCGTGCAGGTGCATGGCGGCATCGGCAATACCTGGGAGTGCCTGGTGCATGTCTACCTGCGCCGGGCACTGACCTCGACCGAGCTGTGGCCAGTAACACTGAAGGAGATCGATCTTGGACTTTCGTGACTCCTCCGACGAGGCCGCCTTCCGGAAGCGGCTGCGGTCGTGGCTTTCCGCGCACGCCAAGGAATTTTCCGGCTCGGGCGACGAATATTGGGCGCGCATGGCCGACTGGCATCGGGCCCTGTACGACAATGGCTTCTTCGGCCTGTCCTTTCCTCGCGACTATGGCGGGCAGGAGTTGCCGCCGGTGTATGACGTCATCGTGGATGAAGAGCTGGTACGCGCCGGCGCACCGCCGCGGCCCAGCGTGGGCTATCTGGTCTACGGCATCGGCAGGCACGGTAGTGACGAACTCCGGAAACGCTTCCTGCGCGGCATCATCAACGGCACCGAGCGCTGGTGCCAGGGCTTCAGCGAGCCCGGTGCCGGCTCCGACCTGGCCTCGCTGACCACCACCGCCACCCGCGAGGGCGACAACTATGTAGTGCACGGACACAAGATCTGGACCAGCTACTCCGATGTCGCGGACTGGTGTCTGCTACTCGCTCGCACCGACTCCGAGGCCAAGCGGCACCGTGGCATTTCGGCCTTCGTCATCGAGATGAAACAGCCTGGGGTGCAACAGCGTCCGCTGCGCATGATGAACGGGGTCACCAACGAGTTCGGCCAGGTGGCTTTCGACGGCGCGACGGTGCCCGCCGACCGGATGGTGGGTGCTCCCGGTGACGGCTGGGCCGTCGCCATGACTGTGGTGGGACATGAGCGTGAGCCGTCGACACTGGGCTACGCGGCCAGATACGGCAAGCTGGTGCGAGAACTCTTGGCGCAAAACGAAGGTCCGGTTCCCGAGGAGCTCGCCTGGGCCGCCGTCCAATCGGACATGCTGACTCATCACGTGCGACGGAGGCTATCCGAACAGCTGGATGGCATGTCGCACGGGCCCGAGGGTTCGCTCGACAAGCTGCTGATGACCTGGGTGGAGCAGTCCGTCGGGCACGCCGCACTGGCGGTCGCCGGGACCCGCGACGAAGATCTGCTCAGCGCCTATCTGTACAGTCGCGCGCAAAGCGTGATGGGCGGAACGTCACAGATACAGAAGAACATCATTGCATCGCGAATCTTGGGATTGGGAGTCTGACGTGTACGACATGCCTGCTGAAATCGATGTCCAGGCGGACGGGCCCTTGCGGATCATCACCCTGAACCGGCCGGATGATCTCAACGCCGTCAACGACAATCTGCATGTCGGCCTCGCGCGGCTGTGGCAGCGGCTGACCGACGACCCCAGCGCCCGCGCCGCGGTGATCACCGGAGCCGGTCGCGCATTTTCGGCCGGCGGCGATTTCGCCTATCTGGCCGAACTAGCCCAAGATGCCGACCTGCGCGCCAAAACGATCCGCGACGGTCGCGAAATCGTGCTCGGGATGGCTCGCTGCCGAATTCCCGTGGTGGCGGCCGTCAATGGCCCGGCTGTCGGCCTCGGCTGCAGTCTGGTCGCACTGAGCGACATCGTCTACATCGCTAAAGATGCATTCCTCGCCGACCCGCACGTGCAGGTGGGTTTGGTAGCTGCCGACGGGGGGCCACTGACCTGGCCGTTGCATATCAGCCTGCTGCTGGCCAAGGAGTACGCGTTGACCGGTACCAAGATTCGTGCTGAACGTGCCGTCGAGCTGGGCTTGGCCAATCACGTCGCCGAGGACCCGGTCGCCGAAGCCACCGCCTGTGCCAAGCGCATTTTGGAGTTGCCGCAGCAAGCGGTGGAAAGCACCAAGCGGCTGCTCAATATTCATCTCGAGCGCGCGGTGCTGGCCAGCCTGGATTACGCCCTTTCGGCGGAGAGCCAGTCTTTCCTGACCGAGGACTTCCGTTCGATCGTCGCCAAGCTGAACGCCGGCAAGAACTGACGTAGGTCTGCTCGAGCGAAGGGGTAACCCAGTCAGGGCGCGACTTGATCGCGGGCCGTGGAGCGTTCCACCATCCCGATCACCGTCTCACCGTTGTAGCTGTAGCGGGCCAGCCCCTGCTGCAACTGCAGCCCGCCTCCGACCTCGGGAGGCATGATCATGAACGTGGAAGCCGTTGTTTCGCCTTTGATTTCGACAGTCTTGCCGGCGGCATCAAGCACGAGCGAGACATCTTCGCCGTGCGGCTGCAGCCGAGTCAAGAACGGCGCTTTGACGACCCGGGCGGGCACGATTTCGCCCTCCGCGACGATGTAGCCCTCGTTGTAGGTCGGCTTCCCGTCCTTGCGCGGTGGATAGATCTGGAATCCGAACCCGAAACCGCTTGGGAACGCGGCTGCTTGCCAGACGTGTCCTCGTAATGGGGCCAGCCGACGGACACCCTGGCGCCGGATCCGGTTTGCGCCGCCGTCGAGCGTATGGGTCTCACTCCCGATGGTGATGGTGCCCGTGGCGCGGCAGAGCTGCTCGAATCGCCACGGATAGCCGATCAGGTAACCCTCCTCCTGCGTCGACAGAACGTGCCGGGCTTCCGCACTAGTCGAGCCGTTCTCCCAGGGCGGGAGTATGGGGCGAATGTCTATCTGCGCCTTGATCGCAACGTGCTCACCCTCAGCGGCCCAGGGCGTCCACCCGGCCATTTGAGCGTCGACAGTGGTGGCGACGGCCTGCCCGTCGAGCGTGAGCCGAAGATGCCGATAGGGCTCGACCATCTCGAAGGACAGCGGCCCGGCACCGAGGATCCGCGGTTTGCCATCGGCGCCCAGCGGGTCGTGCACAGGTCCGTTGCCGAAGACGTTGAATACGCGCCCGTCGGCGAATGCGAGGTTGACCTGGATGTCGTGGGTGTCCCACTGGTCAGCCACGGCCTCGATTCCGACGCGGGGTATGCCGAAACCGCCGCCGGCGTCCCAGATCCAGGCGTTCACCGATTCGCGGGCCTCAGGGTCATCGGGTTGGTGGGCCCAGACGTATTCCCAGTCATCGCTCAGGCCGCCCGTGACATCGACAGTCATGACTGGACCTTCGGTGCGGTCCAGGTCGTCATGCGCTCGACATAGCCGGCGAACAGCGGACGCACGGATTCCATTCTCAACCCGAAAGCCGACGCGTCGGGATGCTCGTTCGGCAACCGCGACGCCCCGGCGACCGCCCACCACTGCTGCATGCCCGCCTCGAACTCGGCTGACACCGGTTCGCCCAGCCACGCATACAGACGTTTCACTTCACTAATCGGATCACGTTGCACGGCAGCGAAATCCAGATCGAAAAACCGGTCGTCATTGCCGGCATCGCGAAATTCCAATGCGCGTCGCATACCGACCGACCACTGTTCGACATTGAGCTGCCCGAGGTAATGCCGGTCTACCGTGTTCGAGGTCATCTGCCCGAACTCGGCGTAGAGGTCGGCGACCGACAGGATCACTTCCGTCGGGTCGCGGTGCGTCCACAGGTAGCGGGCGTCGGGGAACGCCTCGTCCAAGTACGGGAGAAACAACAGGTGCGTTGGGCACTTCAATCGCCAGGGCCGGCGAGGTTGGCCCCATTGCAACAGCTTCAGCGCCCGCCGTTCGTAGGCGTAGGTCGATGTGAGATCGGCCTCTAGGAGCCACCGCGAATACGACGGGATGTTCGCGAACGCTTGGAAGTACTGGCTTTTGAAGTCGAGCGCCATCAGGTCTTGACATTCCTCGGGCCCCGTCGGCGTCGAGGGCACCAGCGCGGCCAGTCGTGGTGCGGCCGCGTCCATCATCTCCTGCTGGGCCGTGGCGGCGGCGATGCGGGGATCGGGGCCATCGACGGTCGACGGCGGCGGGCACGGCTCGCCGGCCTCCCATCGGCGCAGCGAACGCGCATTCGGATCTTCGGCCAGCAAAAACGACAGCGCTGTCGAACCCGTGCGCGGCAGACCAAGCCCGATCAACGGGCGCTCGATCACCTCGTCCTCAATCTCGGGGTGTCGCCGGTACCAGTCCTCGATATGCAGCCGGTTTTGCAGTGATTTCATGATCAAGTCGTGAACGATGAACTGGCCTACCGGATTCAAATCTGCTTCGGTGCCCAGTGATTCGACGAGAACGTCCAGTCCCTCGCGGAACGAGTCGACACCGAAATCGTGCAGCCCGGTATCGCGGCGCGCGGCATCGAGCAGTTCAACGACTGACTCCACGGGCAGCTTCTCCTTCAACGCCGGCTTTACCCACCAGCTAATTGGTGTCACCATGATGACGTGACTGACGAGGGGCTGTCAATGGCGAGTTCGCCCGATGCGCGGACACACGGACCGCGTCCCTACCGCAGTCGAGTGCGTGAACAGAAGACGGCCGAGACGCGAGAGCGGATCGTGCGCGCCGGCGTAGGGATTGTCGAACGCCTGCCCGCCATGGATTGGGGCGCCATGACGTTTCAGGCGGTCGCTGACCGCGCCGGGGTGAGCAAGCGAACAGTGTTCCGGCACTTCGCAACTGAGCGCGAGTTACGCGATGCCGTGATGCAGCGATTTCAGGAGCGGGCCGGGGTGAGCTACGAGCACGTCGACCTGCGGAGTGTGGCCGGGGTGGCTCGTCGCGTCTTTGAGGCGATGTCGTCCTTCGCGGTCGCGTCCTGGGGCGGCGAGCCCGACGACCCCACGTTTACGGCCATGGATCGAGCCCGCGGTGATGCTCTGCACGGTGCCGTCGCGGCCGCCGCGCCGGACTGGTCACCGGAGCAGCGAGCCCTGGCGGCGGGGGTGCTGGACGTGCTGTGGAGTCCGGTGTCCTACGAACGGCTGGTCGTGCATTGGGGAGCGAGTTCGGCCGATGCCATCAAAGCGATCGAATGGGCGATCGGACTCGTGGTGTCCCGCGTCGAATCAGGGAAACCCCCTTACTGAACTCGCAGGACCTAGGACAACAAGCAGACAGCAAAAACTGGCGCCGATTTCCGGCGCCAGTTCCTGCAATCGTCGGTTTACTTCTGGGCGGCCTTCTGGCGAGCCTCGGCCGTACCGGCAGCCGCACGCGCCGCCTCGGCCTGGGTCTCCTTCTTGGCCACATCGCGCTCTGCTTGCGCCTTGTCCTGCTGGGCGCGGCCCTCCTTGCGCAGACCTTCGTGGCTGATCACAATGCCGATGATCTCCTTGGCCTTGCCGATCGCGTCCTCGATGACGCCCCTGATGGCTGCCACCGGTCCACTGTCGCGGTCACTCATAACTGAGGTCCTTTCTCGTTGGCGGTCTTATAGCGCTTACCCAGAGGGTGGCGTAGCAATCGTCCTAACCGAAGACAGCGCTGTGGCTTCGATCACTCCAGGTTCACTCACGTCGCCTACCAGCACGGACCCTTGTCAGACGCCGTCGTGCAGCCGTAGAAACTCGCGCATCACCTGATCGAACCGGTGTGGCTCCTCAATGAAGGGCATGTGCGCACTCGATTCGAAAAGCTCGAACCGCGAGCCACCGATGCGCCGGTGCATCTCCCACATGTGCTCCGGTGCGCATTCGTCGAACCTGCCCGCGACCACCAGGGTCGGCAATTTTATTTCGGGCAAGCGCTCGAACACGTCCCAGTTTCGTATGGTGCCGACGATGCGAAAGTCGCTAGGCCCGAACATGGTTTCGAAGATCTCGACTCCCATGCCCCTAAACGCGTCCTGGAGTTCCATCGGCCACGGCAGCTGACGGCACAGGTAGGTCTCGTTCCAGGTGCGGATCGCGGCCTGGTATTCGGCCGAAGAGGTCGTGCCGGCGGATTCGTGGCGGTCTATCGCGGCTTGCGTCGCCAAGTCCAGCTGCGTTTTCAGGCGGTCGACCATTCCGGAAAACCGAGGGATGGAGGCGATGCTGTTGGAAATGGTCAGGCTGGCCGCATTGGACGTCACGTCAAGCACGTACTGCTGTGCCAACATCCCGCCCCACGAGTTGCCGAAGACGTGAAAACGGTTGAGATCCAGCGCTTTTATCACGGCGTCCATTTCGGCCACCGAGCGTTCCATCGTCCACAGCTCGATGTTCGAAGGGCGTTCAGAATTGCCGCAACCCAGCTGATCCCAGAAAATGACCTCGCGCTCGTCGGCCAGGCGCTCGAGTGAACGGATGTAGTTGTGCGGCAAACCGGGACCGCCGTGAACCGCAACCAACGGAAGACCGGGTCCATCACCGATCCTCTTGAACCAGACGTTCCCCCCAGGGACCGGAATCGTTCCCGCCAGCTCAGTCATTGCTAGCTGATGGTAGAGCAGGGACCCGGGCAGGGCCGCGCAACGCCACCATCCTTGCAACTGACGCTCTCAACCTGAGAGAATAAGATTCTCATCTGAGTACGGCCGGCTGTTAAGCCCTCGCCCGAGTTTGTCGAAGCCGAACAGGAGAAGACCTGTGCCCGAAGCTGTCATCGTGTCCGCCCTGCGCACCCCCATCGGCACCGCCCGCAAGGGAACGCTGCGCGACACCACCGCATTCGACCTTGCGCACCACGTAGTGTCCGAGGCGGCGACGGATCTGGACCCCGCGCAGGTCGACGACGTGATCTTGGGCGAGGGTCTCTACGGTGGCGGCGTGATCGCCCGCCACGCGGCCCTCACGGCGGGACTGTCCCATGTACCCGGTTTGGCCAACAACCGCCACTGCGCTGCCGGCCAAGCGGCGGTGCAGAGCGCGGCGGCCAGTGTGCGGGCAGGGATGGACCAGCTCATCATCGCCGGCGGCGTGAACGCGGCATCGACCTCGCCGCGGTCACGGTTACAGATCGACGGCGAATGGGTGGACTGGTTCCCGCCGACCCACCCGGACCGACCCGACGCACCGAACATGGACATGTCGATCACGGTGGGCTGGAATGCCGCGGTCAAGGCGGGCGTGAGTCGCGAGGAGATGGACGCGTGGGCGCTGCGGTCACATCGCAATGCGCTCGCTGCCATCGACGAAGGACGTTTCAAAGAGGAGATCGTTCCCATCGAGACGCCGCACGGGCTGTTCTCGGTCGACGAGCACCCGCGGCGTGACACCACAATCGAGAAGCTGGCCGCGCTCAAGCCGCTGCATCCGGAAATCGAAGGCTTCTCCATCACCGCCGGCAATGCCTGCGGCGCCAACGACGGTGCCGCGGCGTTGGTCATCGCAAGCGACGCACTGGGGCTGCCCGCGCTGGCCACCGTGCGGTCTTGGGCGTCCGTCGGTGTCGATCCCGCGATCACCGGCCTGGCGCCGGTAGACGCGATCCCGAAAGCCCTTGCTCGCGCTGGTCTTTCGGTCTCCGATGTGGATCTCTTCGAAATCAACGAAGCTTTCGCGTCGATGTGTGTGGCCACCATCAAGCTGCTCGAGCTCGACCCGGACAAGGTGAACGTCAGCGGCAGCGGCTGCGGCCTGGGCCACCCGGTGGCGGCCACCGGCGCCAGGATGCTGGTCACTTTGGTGCACGAATTGCGCCGGCGCGGTGGCGGTATCGGTGTCGCCGCGATGTGTGCGGGCGGTGGCATGGGTTCCGCGACGGTCATCGAGGTCGCTGCTCCGTAAAAAGCAGGCGACCCGGAAATGACGATTACCGACCTGATCACCAGCGCGCGCAATGGATCTCAACGCGCGGCGGGTCGACTACTCAGCCTCGTCGAGGGTGAGCAGCGCAGCGAGGTGCTGGCGAGTATCGGTCCGCCACAGACTGACACGGGTCTTGTCGTCGGGATCACCGGGCCGCCAGGCGCGGGTAAGTCGACAACAATCGCCGCTTTGGTAAGCGCCTACCGGGACCGCGGGCGCCGTGTGGCCGTGCTGGCGGTGGACCCGTCGTCACCGTTCAGTGGCGGTGCGCTGCTGGGCGATCGCATTCGAATGGCCGCCCACATCAACGACTCCGACGTCTTGATTCGTTCGGTGGCAACGCGTGGTCATCTCGGGGGTCTGGCCGCCGCGGTCCCGGCGGCCATTCGCCTGCTCGGTGCAATCGGCTACGACGTGATCCTGCTGGAGACCGTGGGGGTGGGGCAGTCCGAGATCGAGATTGCCGCCGTCGCCGACCCGACCATCGTCGTCCTCAATCCGGGCGCGGGCGATGCGGTCCAGGCCGCGAAGGCCGGTGTGCTGGAAGTCGCCGATATCGTGGCGGTCAATAAGGCCGACCGGGAGGGCGCCGAGCAGACCGTGCGGGATCTGCGGGCCGAGACCACAGCGCCGATTGTCAGTCTGATCGCCGCCCGGGGTGAGGGTGTAGCGGACCTGGTGACCGCGATCGACGATCATCACCGCACTGATAGCCGCGATCGGCGCGTGGCCCGTGCGCGAGCGCAGATCCTGTCAATGGCGCAAACCCGGTTGCGGACCCATCCTGATCTCGACCGGCTCGCCGAATCGGTGGTCGACGGCCGTGACGACCCGTACACCGCCGCCGACGGGCTGCTGTCGCCCCGGCCTGCTGAATCGCCGCAGCGGTAACGCCCGCCGCTACTGCAGATCGACGGACTTACCGGTGGCGGCCGCGTGGCCCGCGCGGTAACCGAAAACCATTGCCGGACCGATAGTTCCGCCGGCGCCGCCGTACGCCCGGCCGGTCACTCCGCCCATCGCGTTGCCCGCGGCGAACAGCCCGGGGATGGGCTCTCCGCTGACGTGGAGCACACGGCCGTCGCGGTCGGTGCGCGGTCCGCCCTTGGTGCCCATGGCCCCGATCGACACCGGCACCGCGTAGAAAGGGGCGGTGTCGATGGGGCCGAGAGTCTTGCCGGCCTGCGTGGTCGCGGTGTCGTCACCCCAGTAGCCGTCGTATGCGCTTGAGCCGCGGCCGAAGTCAGGGTCGGCACCGGTCGCGACCTGGCGGTTCCACGCCTCGATTGTCCGGATCAGGCCGTCGGCGTCGATGCCGGTCTTACCGCCCAACTCGGTCAGGTCCGCTGACTCGCAGAACCAGTCCGGCACTGGCTCCCCAGGGGCGATCCCGAGAAAGCCGTAGCGCTGCAGGTGAACTGAGTCGAACACGATCCACGCGCGGTCGTTGACGTAGCCGCCGCGCGGATCGAGGTAGTGGAATGCGCCCGCCATCGAGTTGTAATCGCAGGCCTCGTTGACGAACCGCCGCCCGGCCTGGTTGACCATGATGCTGCGGGGACGAGTTCGTTCCAGCCGTACGCTGCGGCTGCGTTGCTGACCGTCGATGGTGTCGCCCGGAATCCGCACGATCGGCACCCACCAGGCTTCGCCCATGTTGGCCAGATCCGCACCGTGTGCCATCGCCATCTTCAGTCCGTCGCCGGTGTTGTTCGGCGGTGAGACCGGACCGTGCATCGGTCCGCGCAGAAAAGCTTGCACCGCAACGGGATCCCACTCGAAGCCGCCGGTCCCAAGAATGACGCCGTGCCGTGCGCGCACGGTGGTGTTCGGCTCGATCCGTACGCCGGTGACCTCGCCCGACTCCACGATCAGCTCGGTGGCACGGGCGTCGGTGTGGATCGGCACCCCGGCGTCGAGCAGTCCCTTGAGCAGTCCGGCGATCAGCGCGGCCCCGGCCACGCACAGTTCGGCCGACACTTGGTCCACCGCGGCGTGCAGACGTGCCCGGGTCTCGGCATCGAAGCCGACATTGGACCAGTCAGCGGGGAATGTTGTGATGCGGCTTGCCCATTCGCCGAGTTGGGTGAGGTCGAAGGCGCCGGCGCTGAGCGATCGGCCGCCGCTGGGCTGTCCGCCCGGCAACTCCGGCTGGTAATCGGGAAAACCGTCGGCGACCTCGAAACGCAGACCGCTGTGTGCCTCGACGAAGTCCAGCATCGCCGGGCCCGTCTGCACGAACGTCTCCACCAGCGCGTCGTCCATCGAACCGAACGACTGCGCGCGAAGGTATTGCAGCGCATCGTCAGCGGTCAATTCCCTTTCCGGACAACGACTATGAGCCGGTATCCACACGATGCCACCGGATACTGCAGTGGTGCCGCCGACGGTCGGTGTCTTTTCGTACACGTCTACCGACGCGCCGGCAACCGCCGCCGTCAATGCGGCCGTGAGCGCGGCGGCGCCGCTGCCGAGTACGACGACATCGACTTCATGGTCCCAAGACATCGGCGGTTATCCCTTCAGCTCACTGGCTAGCTCAATAGTTCGGCCAACTGCTTTGCGGCTTTGAGGACCGCGTCCCTGCCGCGCAGCACCACGTCTTCCCGGTGCGAAATGAGGTTGATGCAGGTGGGGGGAGACGGCGCCGGGCGGCGGACCGGCACGGCCAGGCCGTACGTGTTCGGCTCGATCTCACCGTAGGTCATCACCCAGCCGCGCTCGCGGGCGCGGGCCACCAGCTCCCGCTCGCCGGGCCGCGCGGGCATGTTTGCGAGCAGAGCGATTCCGGCGGCCCCGCGATCCAGTGGGTATCGACTGCCCTCGTGAAAGGCGAGCTGGTAGGCCACCTGGCTCGGCACGATGACGGCCACTGCCACCTGTTGGTCACCCTCGGCGATAAGCAACGACACGGTGCTGCCGAGTTCGTCGGCCAAGGCGCGCAGCGTCGGCAGACTCAGTTGACGCACGTTGCGGTCGAATGACGCGCCGAGGACGGCCAAGCCGGCCGCCGGTCGATAGCGCCCGTCCTCGCCCTTGGCGACCAGCCGAAATTCGGCCAATGTCAGGAGCAACCGGTATGCGATGGTGCGGTGCACGCCCACCTGGTCCGCGAGTTGTTGCACGGTCAGCCCGCCGGGCGCGGCCGCCACCATGTGCAGTCCGGTCAGGCCCCTGGCCAGTGTCTGCGAACCCGTTCCCGAACCCGTCACAGCCTTGACAGACCTTCCTGCGGGAGCGAAGCTCTATATATAACGCACATGACCGTGCGATATTAGCACACTAGTACGCCGAAAACGAGAACCAGATTTCCATCCGGATCGCAGGCCAGAGAGGGATCGTGAGCGAGTTCGAGAGTATTTGGAGCGATCTCCAGGGCGTCGCGTTTGAGCAGGGTTACCTCGAAGCCGGCGGAGTTCGGACCCGCTTTTTGCGTGCCGGCGATCCGGGCAAGCCGGTGCTGGTGCTGTTGCACGGTTCTGGTGGCCACGCCGAGGCCTACGTGCGCAACCTGGCGGTGCACGGCGAGCACTTCTGGACCTGGTCGATCGACATGCTGGGCCACGGTTACACCGACAAGCCGGGTCACCCGCTGGAAGTCCATCACTATGTCGAGCACCTGATGGCGGTGCTGCGCACCATCGGCGTGGACCGGGCAAGCGTGAGTGGTGAATCCCTGGGAGGCTGGGTGGCCGCCCGTTTCGCCGTCGACCATCCGGACGTGGTGGAGCGACTGGTTCTCAACACGGCCGGCGGTTCCCAGGCCGATCCCGATGTGATGCAGCGGATCATCACATTGTCCATGGCGGCCGCCGAGAACCCGACCTGGGAAACCGTTCAGGCGCGCATCAAATGGTTGATGGCGGACAAGTCCAAGGACTACGACGATCTGGTTGCCAGCCGCCAACGGGTCTACCGTCAACCGGGATTCGTTGGGGCCATGAGCGACATCATGGCGCTGCAGGACCCGGAAATCCGTGCCCGCAACCTGCTCGGCCCCGACGAATACGGATCCATCACCGCTCCGACGCTGGTGCTCTGGACCAGTGACGACCCGACGGCCGACGTGACCGAGGGCCGCCGGATCGCGTCGATGATTCCGGGAGCGCGCTTCGAGGTGATGCCGGGCTGTGGACACTGGCCGCAGTACGAGGATGCCAAGACGTTCAATCGCCTGCATCTCGACTTCTTGCTGGGGCGTTAATGGGCGCAGGCGAGCACGGTTTTGACGTCGACGTTCTCGTCGTCGGTGCGGGTCCAGTCGGGTTGACCCTAGCCAACATCCTTGGGCAGCAGGGTGTTCGAACGTTAGTCATTGAGGAGCGGGAAAACCTCATCGACTACCCGCGTGGGGTCGGACTCGACGACGAGTCGTTGCGCACATTCCAGTCGATCGGTCTGGTCGAGCACGTCCTCCCGCACACCGTGCCCAACCAGATCCTGCGCTTCTTCGACGCCAAACGTCGGGTGCTCGCCGAAATGGCGCCGCCTGACGCGCGTTTCGGCTGGCCGAAGCGTAATGGGTTCGTGCAGCCGCTGGTCGACGCTGAGTTACTGCGCGGCCTGGACAGATTCGGGCACGTCGAGGTGTGGTGGAACCATCCGATGAGCTCGTCCGTGCAAGACGCCGATGCGGTGACCGTCGAGTGTGGCAGTGACGGCAACGCGTCAACTATCCGCGCACGCTATGTTGTCGGCTGTGACGGCGGGCGCAGCATAACGCGGCGGATGATGGGAGTGTCGTTCGACGGAACGACGTCGTCCACTCGGTGGCTGGTCGTCGACATCGCCAACGATCCGCTGGGTCACCCGAACAGCGAGGTGGGCGCCGACCCGGAACGCCCCTACGCTTCGATCTCGATCGCGCACGGAATTCGCCGGTTCGAGTTCATGATTCACGCCCACGAGACGGACGAGCAGGCGGAGGATCCGGTCTTCCTGACGCGGATGCTGGCTCGCATGGTGCCGCACCCGGACCGGGTAGATGTGATCCGGCGCCGCGTCTACACGCATCACTCGCGCATCGCCGGCGCGTTCCGCAGCGGTCGCATGCTGCTCGCCGGAGACGCCGCGCACCTGATGCCGGTGTGGCAGGGCCAGGGGTACAACAGCGGCATCCGGGATGCGGCGAACCTGGGATGGAAGCTCGCGGCGGTGGTCAGCGGCAGGGCCGACGACCAACTCCTGGACACCTATGACGTCGAACGGCGCAAGCACGCGCGGGCGATGATCGACCTTTCTACCATGGTGGGTCGGGTGATCTCCCCGACCGACCGCCGAGTTGCCGCCGCCCGAGACCTGCTGGTGCGATCCGCGTCAATTGTGCCGTCGCTCAAGCGTTATGTGCTGGAGATGCGCTTCAAGCCGATGCCGCGCTATGAGCAGGGCGCCGTGGTTCACTCCCTCGCTGGAGAAGCGCGTGACCCCGGTTCGCCGGCCGGCACCCTGTTCATCCAGCCGCGGGTGGATACCCGGGCGCAGCAGAATGTTCTTTTGGACGACGTGCTGGGCCCCTGGTTCGCCGTGCTGTGCTGGAACAACAATCCACGCAAGATCTTGGGTGAGGACGCGTTTGCGCGGTGGAAAGCCTTGGGCGCGAGCTTTATTGCGCTGCGCCCGCTCACTCAGTTGCACTGGACGGGCGCTGAAACTGGCCCTGAGACGCCCGACGACCCCGATGTGGTTGTCGTCGGCGATCGCACCGGTGGTGTCAAAACCTGGTTCGACGCCCACAAGGAATCGGTGGTGTTCCTGCGCCCCGATCGCTGCATCGCCGGGGCCTGTATCGCTCAGCTCGCACCAGACCTGTCCGCGTCGCTGCTTGACACCCTCACACTGACGCCGAGAGGGGGTGAATCCCCAAGTGCCACTGGCTCTGTGCTGCATGTCCCACAGCCCGCTGCTGAATCTACCGGGGCCGTCGCAGGATCTGCTTGACGACGTAGACGGCGCAATCGCGCAGGCGCGAGGGTTTGTGCAAGAATTCGACCCCGAGCTCGTCGTCATATTTTCCCCCGATCACTACAACGGCTTCTTTTATAGGGCGATGCCGCCGTTCTGTATCGGCCTGCACGCCAGCGGAGTTGGTGACTATGGCACGCATCTCGGCCCGCTCGATGTACCCGAAGACATCGCCGCCGACTGCGCGGAAGCCGTGCTCGGCTCGGGTGTCGACGTCGCGGTGTCGGCCAGCATGGACGTGGATCATGGCACCGTACAGCCGTTGGAGAAGCTGCTCGGTGACGCCACTTCGCGTCCGGTGATTCCGATCTTCGTCAACGCCATCGGTGTGCCGCTGGGGCCGTTGCACCGCTGCCGCGCGCTGGGCACGGCGGTGGGGGATTTCCTGGCGACCCTGGACAAGCGAGTTCTGGTGATCGGATCCGGTGGGCTCTCGCATAGCCCCCCGGTGCCGACGCTGGCGACCGCCGGTCCTGCCGTACTGCAACGGATCGTGCACGGCGAACCGATGACGCCCGAACAGCGGCAAGCCCGGCAGACGGTGGTGATCGACGCGGCCAGGAGCTTCGCCGGTGGCTTGAGCGATCTGCAACCCCTCAACCCGGCGTGGGATCACCAATTCCTGGAGATCCTCGACGGGGGCCGGCTTTCCGAGTTCGACTCCTGGTCGAACGAGTTCGTGCTCCACGAGGGCGGCGGCTCCGCTCACGAAGTCAGGACGTGGCTTGCTGCCTTCTCGGCGTTGGCGACGGCGGGGTCCTATCAAACCACGGTGCGCTACTACAAGCCGGCCGCGGAGTTGATCGCCGGTTTCGCCATCAGGACGGCGGTGCCGAAATGACTGTGGCACCAGGTGATTCCTTCGACCAGGTCGTCGACGTGCTCATCGTCGGGTCCGGCGGCGGCGGCATGACCGCCGCGCTGACCGCCGAAGCGTCCGGTCTGGACGCGCTGGTGGTGGAGAAGTCCGCGAGCTTCGGTGGTTCCACCGCGCTGTCGGGCGGCGGCATCTGGGTGCCCGGCGCGCCCGCGCAGCGCAGGGAGGGCTACGTCCCCGATCCGGACGGCGTCGTCGGATACCTGAAGTTGATCACCGAAGGCCTGGTCAGCGAGGCACGCCTACGCCAGTACGTCGAGTCGTCGCCGCAGATGCTGGAGTTCCTCGAACGGCTCTCGCCGTGGTTGGAATTCGTCTGGAAGCCAGGCTATGCCGACTATTACCCGGAACTGCCCGGCGGCTCCGAGCTCGGCAGCACCATCAACGTGCCACCTATCGACCTGCGCGAGTTGGGCGATGACGAGGAGACGCTACTCAAGCCGTTGGCGCTTGCCCCCAAGGGGATCTGGCTGGGTCCCAAGGAGTTGCGCTCCTTCTACCGGGTGCGGCAATCGTGGGCCGGCAAGGGTGTACTGCTCAAGCTGATCGCGCGCATGGTCAGGGCGAGGGTGTTCGGCGAGCGGATGGCGGCGATCGGTCAGTCCCTGGCCGCGCGACTGAGGTTGGCGATGCGGGAACGCGACATCCCGCTGTGGCTGAATGCGCCGATGGTCGAACTGCTCACCGACGCAGACGGATCGGTGACCGGCGCGCTGGTGGAGCGAGACGGTAGAAAGCTACGAGTTGGCGCGCGCCGCGGGGTGATCCTGGCCTCCGGCGGCTTCGACCACGACATGGTCTGGCGCAAGGAGCATCAGCCCGTCGTGGATCAGGATTGGAGCTTCGGAAATCCTGCCTCGATGGGCGACGGCATCCGCGCGGGCGAACAGGTGGGCGCCCAGACCGATTTGCTCGACGAGGCCTGGTGGTTCCCGGCGATCCAATGGCCAGACGGCAGAATGCAATTCATGCTCAACGAGCGGATGATGCCTGCGCAGTTCATCGTCAACGGCGCGGGTAAGCGGTTCATCAACGAGGCGGCGCCCTACATGGACTTCGGTCACGCGATGATCGATGGCCAAAAGTCCGGGATCACCCACATCCCGTGCTGGCTCATCACCGATCACCGGTCCTTCAACCGCTACGTCGTCGGCGGCCACCTGCCGATACCGAAGATCCCGTTTGCCCCGGTGCCCACCGGTCGGAAGGTCCCGGCCGCCTGGCTGGAATCGGGCGTCGTCCAAGCCGCGATGAGCTGGGACGAGATGGCGAGCAAGATCGATGTCCCGGCCGGCCAACTTCGGGCAACCGCAACGCGTTTCGATGAGCTGGCCCGAAAAGGTCACGACGACGATTTCAACCGCGGTGACAGCGTCTACGACAACTACTACGGCGACCCCACCTTGCCCAATCCCAACCTGTACCCGCTAGGGGATCCGCCGTACTACGCGTTTCGAATCGTTCTCGGCGATCTCGGGACGTCGGGCGGTCTGCTGACCGACGAATACGCGCGAGTGCTGCGGGCGGACGGTTCCGTCGTGCCGGGCCTGTACGCGGTGGGCAACACGTCTGCGGCCGTGATGGGCCGCAGTTACGCAGGCGCCGGAGCGACCATCGGCCCGGCCATGACCTTTGGCTTCGTCGCGGCCAAACATGCTGCCAAACAAGCCATCAGTTCTCATAGGAGGTAACCATGAAGATCTCGCTGTTCTACGAATTCGCCCTGCCGCGGCCTTGGGTCCCCGAGGACGAGCACGTCATGTTGCAGGACTGCTTGGACGAGGTGGAGGCCGCCGACAAGGCTGGCTTCTCTACCGTCTGGCTCACCGAGCACCATTTCCTCGAGGAGTATTGCCACTCCACGGCGCCGGAGATCTTCCTGGCCGCGGCCAGCCAGCGGACCAAGAACATCCGCCTGGGATTCGGCATCATGCACATGCCGCCCGCGGTCAATCACCCGGCGCGGGTCGCCGAACGCATCGCCACCCTGGACCTACTCTCCAACGGGCGCGTCGAGTTCGGTACCGGCGAATCCTCGTCCGTCGGTGAACTCGGCGGTTTCAACATCGATCCCGCCGATAAGCGAGCGCAATGGGAAGAGGCCCTCGAGGTCTCCATCCGTTGCATGATCGAGGAGCCCTTCACGGGTTTCAAGGGCGAGCACGTCCAAATGCCGGCCCGTAACGTGGTTCCGAAGCCGCTGCAGAAGCCGCACCCGCCGGTCTGGGTGGCGTGTACCCGGCCGGCCAGCGTGCAGATGGCCGCTCAAAAGGCTATCGGCGCACTGAGTTTCGCCTACACCGGCCCCGGGCCGCTCACCGAGCGGGTCAACGGCTACTACAAGGAATTCGAGGAGAACGGCGTGCCGGTCACCCCGGCGATCAACCCGAACATCCTGGCCATCGGTGGTGACCTGTCGATGATGGTCGCCAAGACCGACGAGCAGGCCCTCGAACGCCTCGGGCAGGGCGGCGGATTCTTCTCGTTCGGGATCATGCACTACTACATGACCGGCGTGCACACCCCCGGGCGGACCGGGGTGTGGAAGCGCTATCTCGAAGAGGTCGAGAAGGACCCGACGCTGGCCTACGGTCCCGGACGCGGCGCGATCGGCTCGCCGGCCACCGTGCGCGAGTTCCTGCGCGGTTACGAGGAGAGCGGCGTCGACGAGATCATCCTGCTGCTCAACCCCCGCAGTCACGAGGGCACAATGGAGTCCATCGAGCTGATGGGCAAGGAAGTGCTGCCTGAATTTATCGAACGCGACGCAAAGGCGGTGGCCGACAAGGCCACGCGGTTGGCGCCGGTCATCGAGAAGGTCGAGGCGCGGCGCCCGAAGTCGACCGCACCGCAGTTCGACGAGAACTACTCGTTCGGTGGGCTTCCGACCGGGCGTGGCGGTAACTTCACTGCCAGCGAAATCCCCGAGGCCATGGCCGAGATCAACGAGGGCCGCGTGCAGGCGGCGCAACGGCTCAAGGAGCAGCGCGAAACGAAGGGCTGATCGTTGACACAGATCGACGGGCTGTGGCGCTACGACGGCCGCCGTGTGGTGGTGACCGGATGTGCGTCAGGTATCGGCGAACACGTGGTGCGCCAGCTCGCCGAACTCGGGGCGAACGTCGTCGGGCTCGACAAACGTCGTCCCGCGTTCGAGATCAACGACTTTCACGAGGTTGACCTCGCCGACCCGGCGTCCATCGATGCGGCCGTCGCGTGCGTCGGCGACCACATCGACGCGTTGTTCAACGTCGCTGGGGTCTCCTCGGGCATCGGTGACCCGTTGCTCGTCGTGACCATCAATTTCCTCGGCCTGCGCCACCTCACCGAGGCGTTGATCCCGAAGCTGACCGATGGCTCCTCCGTGGTGAGCGTCTCGTCGCTCGCGGCTGCTGCGTATCGCGAACATCTGCGTGATGTGGCGCCGCTGCTGCACACCGCGACGATGGGGGAGGGAATCGACTGGTGTCGGGAACATCCCGAGGTGGTGGGTACCGGCTATCAATTGTCCAAGGAAGCGCTCATCCTTTACACGATGGCCAGCGCCACCCGACTCGGCGCGCGGGGCATCCGCATCAACTGCACCGGGCCGGGGGTCACCGAAACCCCGATCCTCGACCAGCTGCGAACCGCATACGGGCAGGGCTTCCTTGACGACATACCGAAGCCGCTGGGCCGGGTCTCCGAACCCGCCGAACAGGCTGCGGTGCTGGTCTTCCTGAATAGCCGTGCAGCCAGCTATATTTCGGGCCAGGTTATCTGGGTCGACGGCGGAAACGTCGGCGCCGCCGTTGCCAGTGAGCTTCAGGAAGGACGGGCCCCATGGCCAGCATGACCGACTTTCGGCGGTCCGCCCGCGATGTCAGCAATTGGGGCCGCTGGGGGGACGACGACGAGCTCGGCACGCTGAACTTCATCACCGCGGATAAGGTCGCACAGGCAGCGAGCCTGGTCCGGCATGGCAAGGTGTTCCCACTCGGTGTTGATTTCGGCGCCTCCGGTCCACAGGGCGCCTTCGAGTTCCGGCACAACCCAGTGCACATCATGACCGTCGACGGCGGCGATGTGAACACACTGGCCAAGTACGGGCCGACCTGGCCGCGTAACCCGGTGGCCCAACAGTTGAGCGGCTACATGACGGCCGACAACCCGTTCCGCTTCAACGATGACATCATCATCATGCCGTTGCAGGCAGCCAGCCAGTGGGATGCGCTATCCCACGTCTATTACGACGATTACCTCTACAACGGGTTCCCGGCGGATTCGGTCTCCAGTATGGGCGCATACCACTGCGGCATCGACAAAGTAGACGTCAAGGGCATCACGTCCCGCGGCGTGCTGCTGGATCTGGTCCGTCATCGGGGAGCCGAGGTTTTCCTCGAAGCCGGCAACCCGATCTCGCCCGAAGAACTCGACGACGTGGTCCGCGCCCAGGGCGTGACAATCGGGCGAGGCGACATCGTGCTGATCCGGACGGGCTGGTGGACAAGGTTTCTCATGACCGGGAACAAGACTGAAGGCTATTCCGGGCTGGACTGGCGATGCGCACAGTGGCTGCATGATCACGAGATCGCCGCGGTGGCCGCAGACAACCTTCAGGTCGAAGACTTGGAATCCGGGGTCGAGGGGATCACCTTCCCCTTACACCTGCTTTGCCTGCGCGACATGGGAATGATGTTCGGCGAATACTGGGATCTCACGGCACTGGCAGAGGATTGCGCAGCCGACGGCGTCTACGAGTTCCAGCTCGTCGCCCCGCCCCTGAGGGTGGTCGGCGCAGTCGGCTCTCCGGTGAACCCGATCGCGATCAAGTGATGGACTTTGCGCGCAAGACCATGCTGGTGGACGGTCTGGCCACCAACTACTTGGAGGCCGGCGAGGGCGATCCGGTGGTACTGCTGCATGGCGGCGAGTTCGGTGGCAGCGCAGAACTCGGCTGGGAACGCAACATCGCCGCCCTCGCTGCGCGATATCGAGTGCTGGCTCCCGACATGCTGGGGTTCGGTGAGTCGGCGAAGGTGATCGACTTCGTCGACGGCCGCGGGATGCGGATTCGGCATATTGCGCGCTTCTGCGAGACACTCGGCGTCCGGTCGGCGCATTTCGTGGGCAACTCGATGGGCGCCATCAACCTGCTCAACGACGCCACGTCAGATGCGCCGCTGCTGCCGGTCCGCAGCCTGGTGATCATCTGCGGCGGCGGAGAGATCCAGCAGAACAAGCACTTTGAGGCGCTGCAGGAGTACGACGCGACCTTCCCGGGCATGCAGCGGATTGTCGAGGCGCTCTTTTACGCTGCCAGCTATCCGGGCGACGAAGACTACGTGCGCCGGCGCTACGAGTCGAGCGTCGCGCCCGGGGCGTGGGAGGCGATCGCCGCGGCCCGCTTCCGCCGCCCCGGTTCGTCGCGGCCCCCGACTCCGTCGAGCGCGCGGGCCTACGACCGCATCGATGTGCCGACGCTTGTCGTCGAAGGGGCGAACGACAAGCTTCTGCCCAACGGCTGGGCCGCTGAGACCGCCGAGCAGATCCGAAACGCACGCTCAGCGGTGGTCGACGAAGCCGGCCACTGCCCGCAGATCGAGCAGTCGTCGTTCGTCAACGAGTTGCTGCTGGGCTTTCTCGCGACAGTCTGACTTTAAAAGACGTAGTCCAGCCGAGTCTGCATCCCGGCGTTTGCGTGATAGGTGTTGTGGCAGTGCAACATCCACGACCCCGGGTTGTCGGCGACCAGCACGGCGTCGATTTTCTGCTTGGGTAGCACGACCACGGTGTCCTTGCGTGCGCCCGGTGTGCCGTCGGACTTGATCAGTTGAAAAGTGTGGCCGTGCAAGTGCATTGGATGCCACATCATCGTTGGGTTGTCGAAGGTGATGATCGGCCGCTGGCCCTGTCGGACGTGCAGCGGGTTGGTCTTGCTGTAGGGCTCGCCGTTGATCGTCCATGCATAGTTCGTCATGTCGCCGCCCAACACGACCGGGAGGTTCAGGTTGGGTTCGGCCGCACCCAAGTTGACTGCCGTGGTCGCGGTGAACATGTCGATGGTTCCCACCAGCTTGGTGAGTTCCACCGGCCGAAATTGCGGATCGGGGCGACTGCCCGAGCCGGTGACGAGCAGTGCACGTGCGACGGCGTTCTTCCCTTCCGCAGCCGCGACCAGTGGGAAGACGCCATCGGCGGCGGTCACGATTACGTCGTAGCGCTCGGCCATTCCGATCAGCAGCGCGTCGACCTGAGTAGGCACCACGGGGAAACCATCGGTGTGGGTGACCGTCATCGAATGCCCGGCCAGCGCCACGCGAAATGCGGTGTCCGAGCCACTGTTGATGAAGCGAATCCGGATCCGTTGGCCCGGCTTGGTATTGAGTGTGGTGGCGGCCGCGGGGATCCGGCCATTGATCAGATAGTAGGGGTAGACGACGTCACCGGCGTCGCCACCGAGCAGGTCGCTGGTGCCGACTTCGCCCGGCGCGCCGGCCGCTGCGCTAGTCGAGGTTGTCCCCGAAGTCCCGCTCGTCGTGGTCGTGCTGGTCGTGGTCGTCGCTGATGTTGTTGTCGGCGTGATGGAAGCCGACGGGGGCATGTTTTGCATCGTGGGCTTGTCCGGCGACGTCAGGGCGTCGTAGATCTGCTGCGGGCTTTTGCCGACGCCATCGGTCCAATCATCCATGACGACAATCCATTCGGCGTCGTAATTGCCCGGCTCGGTCGGGTCATCAACGATGAACGGCAGATAAAGTCCCATGTCCTCTTCGAGTCCGACGTGCGGGTGGGCCCAATAGGTACCGGCATTAGGAACGGAGAACCGATAGGTGAAGTCATGTCCGGCAGGGATGTTCGGGGTGGCAGGCTCAACGCCGTCCATGCCATTGCGCAGTGCGATTCCGTGCCAGTGCACCGAGGTCGGGCCGCCCAGGCGATTTTGGACGGTGATCGCAAGCTCGTCACCGACGTTGGCCCGGATCAGCGGGCCCGGGATGGTGCTGCCGAAGGCCAACGTTCGTGCGGTGACCCCACCCAGGTCGATATCCGTCTGCTCGGCGGTCAAGGTAGCGGTCACGGTGCGCCCACTGTGCGGCCGGGCTGCCTCGACGGCCTTGATCGCGGCGTCCATTTTGGCTTGGCTGCTGGCCGGCTGATTTTGACTGCAAGCAGCCACCGCGAATCCACTCGCGATGCCGGCTGCCAGGAAACCGCGTCTGGTGAGCCGCGCCCCGTCGAAGCGGACTTCGCTGGTGGGCGGCATAGGCATGGACAGCTCCTCGTTGTCTGGTTCTCCCGCGCCGCAGTCGAGCGGGGGGCCTATCGACGAATTTCGATGTGTGGACGACCCTATCCCCCAGACTCGTCGACGTAATGAAGCTCAGACGGCGCTCGCGCGAGAGGCCAGCCAGTCGGCGAAGTGCGTGGGGGAGATGGTCGTGTTCTCACCGTCGATGGGAACGAGGCTGCGGTCGTCGAGCACCGCACCGTAATAACGGGCTTGAGGGTCGCTCTCTACTCGCCGCGCGTCGCCCGTGTGCGCGAACTGGGTTCGGATGAAGTCGTCCATAGCGCGCTTTTCCGGCCCCGCGAGGTTGTTGATCCCGTTGGTCGGGTCGCCGGTCGTGGCGCGGGTGACGGCCGTGGCAACATCCGCGGCGGCGATAGGCTGGAACGCGGCATGCGGCGCACGGACCGTGTCACCGTCGGCCATCGAGTCGGCGATGCCACCAACGAATTCGAAGAACTGAGTCGCTCGCACGACGGAATACGGAGCACCCGATTCCTTGATCACCTTCTCCTGGGCGACTTTGGCCCGCATGTAGCCGCTCTCCGGTACCCGGTCGCAACCCACGATCGAGAGCGCCACGTGGTGCTGCACGCCGGCGTCCCGCTCTGCCGAGAGGAGGTTGCGGCTAGAGGCTGTGAAAAACTGGAGCACGTCGGCGTCGGCCCACGACGGCGAGTTGGCGACGTCCACCACGGTGTGTGCGCCCGCGAGGGCTTCGGCGAGACCTTCGCCCGTGACGGCGTTGACACCCGAGCGCGGCGAGGCCGCCACCGCTTCGTGGCCCAACTCGACGAGCTGGGCGATGACCTGCGAGCCGATGAGTCCAGTGCCGCCGACGACTACGACCTTCATGACCTCTATAACCTTTCAGCTTTGCCCGATGCGTTTGCGGGCTCGATTCTCGTCTTGACTTTCGGTCTTCGGAAGTGCTGATTCCCCGGACGTTCAACTGGCTGACTTAACGCCGGCGGCGCCTCAGGTATCTACCGCGGAATGGTGGGGCGGTTTGCCACCGATCGGTCACGCTATGTCACTGGAATGGTGCTGCCGCTGGACGGCGGTACGGTTGCGGGTAAGCCGATCCGCTCCACGAAGCGCGAAGGATGACGGGCTGCCGCGAGAGGACTTGGCAATGAAGGGTTTTAGTGGGAAAGTGGCCGCGATCACCGGTGCTGGCTCGGGTATCGGCAGAGCGCTCGCAGTCGAATTGGGTCGATCGGGCGCGCGGCTGGCGATCAGCGACTTCGACGCGGACGGGCTTGCCCAGACCGAAAAACTCATTCAGAAGATCGGTGCGGATGTGCGGGCCGACCGGCTCGACGTTACGGAGCGCGCGGCGTTCCTCGGCTACGCCGACATCGTGAACGCCCACTTTGGCACGGTCAATCAGATCTACAACATTGCCGGCATCGCGTTCCTAGGCGACGTTGAAGTCAGTCAGTTCAAGGACATCGAACGCGTGATGGACGTCGACTACTGGGGCGTGGTGAACGGAACCAAGGCGTTCTTGCCGCACCTCATCGCCTCGGGCGACGGTCACGTCATCAACATGTCGAGCATGTTCGGTTTGTTCGGCGTTCCGGGGCAAGCTGCGTACAACTCAGCCAAGTTCGCGGTGCGTGGTTTCACCGAGGCACTGCGCCAGGAGATGACGTTGGCGGGCCACCGCGTCGGTGTCACAGCGGTGCACCCCGGGTACGTGAAGACGGCAATCGCACGCAATGCCGGGGCTGCAGACGGCGTCGACATGGCAGCCGGAATCAAGGTCTTTGACAGGGTTGCCATCACCAGCGCCCACCGCGCGGCTCGGGCCATTTTGCAGGGGGTCCGCAAGAACAAGGCCCGCGTCGTGGTGGGGCTGGACGCCAGAGCGTTCGACCTGGCGGTGCGCGTCTTCCCGGCGGGCTATCAGCGCATCCTCGGGCCGATGACGGCACGTTTTCAACCGCCCACGCGGTAACCCGACCGAATTAAATCAATCGCTTGACTTAATGCCTAGGCTCGGGGTTGACTAGCGGGATGACCGCAGCCGGCAGGACCGTTCGCAGTGAGCGGGCCACCTCGACGCAGGAGGCGATCCTGGCGGCCGCCGAGCGGCTATATGCCGAGCACGGCATGTTCGCGGTATCCAATAGGCAGGTCAGCGAGGCCGCCGGCCAGGGCAACAACGCAGCGGTGGGTTACCACTTCGGCACCAAAGCCGACCTGGTTCTCGCCATCGAGCAGAAACATCGAGAGCACATCGAGCAGCTCCGCGAGGAGATGGTGGCGGACAGGGCTCGCGCCGAGATGCGCGACTGGGTCGGATGCTTGGTGCGCCCACTCACCGAACACCTGGCGGCGCTTGGCCAAGACGGGTCACCCACGTGGTACGCGCGCTTCGCGGCGCAAGCGATGACCGATCCGGCCTACTACAACATCGTCGTCAGGGATGCGCTGAGCTCGCCGTCGCTGGTTCAGGTCATCGACGGCATCAACCGCTGCATTCCCAACCTGCCGACCGCCGTCCGATACGAACGAAATATCATGGCGCGCAACCTCTTGATACACACCTGCGCTGACCTCGAACGCTCGCTCGCCGCGGGCGCGTCGCTGGCGCGTCCGTCCTGGCGGGCGGCCGCGGCCGGCCTCATCGATGCGATCGTGGGCCTTTGGTTGGCGCCCGTGACGCCACACGAGTGAAGAGCCTGCAATGAAAGTGACTGTCGACCAGAACGTCTGCGCATCGTCGGGAAACTGCGTCATGAATGCGCCCGAAGTTTTTGACCAGCGCGATGACGACGGCGTCGTCGTCCTGCTCAACGAGAGCCCGCCGGCCGAGCAGGCCGACGGCACTCGTCGAGCGGCTGCGGCGTGTCCCGCGCTGGCCATACATATCGAGGAATGAGGGGACCCGAGTAACGATGTCGGACACTTTGACGGGTACCGCCGCCGAAACGGCCTCGGAAATCCCGGAATACCCGATGTCCCGAGCGGCGGGCTGTCCGTTCGCCCCGCCACCGGACGTCATGGCACTGGCGGAAGAACGGCCGTTGTCGCGGGTGCGAATCTGGGACGGCAGCACACCGTGGCTCATCACCGGCTACGAGCAGTGCCGGGAGCTGTTCTCGGACTCGCGGGTCAGCGTCGACGACCGGGTGCCCGGCTTTCCGCACTGGAACGCGGGCATGTTGTCGACCGTAAACAAGCGCCCCCGATCCGTGTTCACCTCCGACGGCGAAGAGCACACCCGATTCCGGCGGATGCTATCGAAGCCCTTCACGTTCAAAAGGGTTGAGGGACTTCGGCCGACCATCCAGCAGGTCACCGACGACCACATCGACGCCATGCTGGCCGGCCCCAAGCCGGCCGACATCGTCGCGGCGTTGGCGCTCCCCGTGCCCTCGCTGGTGATCAGCGAGTTGCTCGGGGTGCCCTATGAGGACGCCGAGATGTTCCAACACCACGCCAACGTCGGGCTGGCGCGCTACGCCACCGGCGAGGACACCGCCAAAGGTGCGATGAGCCTGAGCAAATACCTGGCCCAGCTGGTCGAGACCAAGATGAAAAACCCTGCCTCAGATTCTGCGCCAGACGCGGTTTCGGATCTGGCCGAGCGAGTGAACGCCGGTGAGCTCACCGTCAAAGAGGCCGCACAGCTGGGGACCGGGCTGCTGATCGCCGGACACGAGACCACCGCGAACATGCTGGGGCTGGGTGTGCTGGCCCTGCTGGAAAACCCGGACCAGATCGCCGTCATCCGCGACTCCGATGACCCGAAGATCGTCGCCTGCGCCGTTGAGGAGTTGCTGCGCTACCTCAGCATCATCCAGAACGGTCAGCGCCGCGTCGCCGTCGACGACATTCACATCGCGGGCGAGGTCATTCGCGCCGGCGAAGGCATCATCATCGACCTGGCTCCGGCCAACTGGGATCCGAGCGCCTTCGCCGAGCCCGATCGGCTATACCTGCACCGCTCGGGTGCTGACCGCAACGTCGCGTTCGGTTACGGCAGGCATCAGTGTGTCGGCCAGCAGCTCGCGCGAGCGGAGATGCAGATCGTCTTCCGCACGCTGTTCCAGCGCGTCCCCACCCTGGCGCTGGCCGTCCCGATCGAGGAAGTCCCGTTCAAACATGACCGGCTCGCCTACGGCGTCTACGAACTGCCCGTGACGTGGTAGGCCCTGGTAACTCGAAATCGCTTGAGCAGCCCAAGATTACCAATTGGAGGGTCAACAAATGTCAACGCCGACAACCACTTCGCTTTATCCGCCCGGAGGTTACGGAGCTCCCAAGGATCGCCGCGGCCACGCGGCCGGCGCCGATGTAGGCCTGCCCGCGGGGACCGTGGTTTTCTCAGCTGACAACCACATCTCACTGGCCGACGACATCTTCTACGACCGCTTCCCGGACGACCTGAAGGAAAAGGCGCCGCGGATCTGGTACGAGGACGGCGCCTACCAAGTCGGCCGCAAGGGCCAGTCGTTTCTGCCGGGCGACTTCAGCGCGGTGCTGATGCAATACGACGATCTGCCCGGCGCGGCAAGCAATAACATCGAGGCGCGGATTCAGGAGCTGCGCGAGGATGGTGTCGAGAAGGAGCTCGCCTTCCCCAACGCGGTGCTGGCGCTGTTCCACTACCCGGACAAGAAACTCCGGGAACTGGCGTTCCGCATCTACAACGAATACATCGCCGAGCTACAGGAGCTCTCCAACGGACACTTCTACGCCGCCGGGCTGATCAACTGGTGGGATCCCAAGGGCACCCGCGACACACTGGCGGAGCTGAAATCATTGGGGCTCAAGACTTTCCTGATGCCGCTGAATCCCGGCAAGGATGACGACGGCAACCCGATCGACTACTCCAGCTCTGCCATGAGGCCGGTCTTCGACGAGATCGAGGCCTCCGGCGTTCCCATCACGCACCACATCGGGGAGACTCCGCCGAAGAGCCCGTGCGAGTTCAACCAGGTCGTCGTCGGCATGATGATCAACATCGACGGGTTTCGAGAGACGTTCTCCAAGTACATCTTCGGCGGCATCCTCGATGACCATCCGGCGCTGCGCATCGGCTGGTTCGAGGGCGGCATCTCCTGGGTGCCGTGGGCATTGCAAGACGCCGAGCACCTGGTCGGCTCCTACCAGCACATGTTCAACCGGCCGCTCGAACACGATGTCCGCTACTACTGGGACACTCACATGAGCGCATCGTTCATGGTCGACCCGCTGGGTCTGCAGCTGATCGACAAGATCGGGGTGGACAAGGTCATGTGGTCCAGCGACTATCCGCACAACGAAAGCACGTACGGCTACTCGGAAAAGTCGCTGAAGGCCGTCGTGGATGCGGTCGGGCCGGCGAATGCGAAGAAGATCGTCAGCGACAACATCACGAAGTTCTTGGGTCTCTAGTGACAACGTTCGCGCATTTCGGCACCAGAGCCGGAGACGGACTGGTGATCCCCGAGATACCCAACCTGGCCCGGATGCGGCGGGAGACCGGCGCCCGCCTGCGCGCGGCGATGGCCGAGCGCGGGGTCGACGCGATGATCCTGCTGGGCAACAACGCGGTGGTCTATGCGACCGGCGCAAGTTGGCCGCTCGGCGACGCCGGGTTGTCCTACGTCGAACGGCCGGTGGCCGTGGTGCTCGCCGGCGACGACCAGCCGCACCTGTTCCTGCCGTTCCGCGAAGGAGCCTCGCAGGAATCGGAGCTGCCCGCCGATCACCTGCACGGGCCGGTCTACCTCGAATTCGACGAAGGCGTCGCCGATTTCGCGCGGGTGCTGGCCGAGCTGATTCCGGCGGGCTCGGTGGTCGCGGTCGACGAGTTCACCGGCGCCATGTCGCGGGCCGGGAAGTCGTTGTTTCCCAACGGCGCTCCGGTCGACGCCGCCGCCATCGTCAGCGCCGCCAAGTCGGTCAAGACCCCGGACGAATTGTCCTGCATGCGCACGGCGATCCGGATCACTGACGAGGCGATGGTCGAGGTGCAGAAGCGCTTAGCCCCCGGGATACGCCAGACCGATTTGTCGGCCAGCTTTTTGCGACGTGCGTTCGAGCTGGGCGCCACGGCCAGCATGCTCGAACCGATCTGGCAGGTGATGCCGCCGAGCAAGGCCGAGGGCGTATGGACCACGCACGGCGATCTCGCGCTGCCACTGCTGAGCACCGAGCGCGAGCTGGCTGAAGGTGACGTGCTGTGGACCGACGTCAGCATCACCTACCAGGGCTACTGCTCAGACTTCGGGCGCACCTGGATCGTCGGCCGCGACCCGTCGCCGCGCCAGCAGGCGCAGTTCGACAAGTGGTTCGAGATCATGAGCGCGGTCCTGGGCGTCGCCAAGGCCGGCGCTACAGCGGCCGACCTGGGCCGGGCCGCGATCAAGGCCAACGGCGGCAGCAAGCCGTGGCTGCCCCACTTTTATCTGGGACACGGTATCGGTGTTAACGCCGCCGAAATGCCGATGATCGGAACCGATCTCGGGCAGGAGTTCGACGAGAGTTTCATCCTGCAATCCGGGATGGTGCTGGTGCTGGAACCCGTGGTGTGGGAAGACGGCACCGGCGGTTACCGCAGTGAAGAGGTCCTAGTGATCACCGAGGAAGGCTGGATCCGCTTGACCGACTACCCCTATGACCCGTATGGCTCCCATGTCAGTTGAAGTTTGCCCTGACGAGCCGCACGCTCCGGTCGGGCCGCCGCCAACGGGCGCTCGAGCAGATGGCCGCCCACGATCTTGACGTCCTGGTACTGGGACGGCTGGCCAACGTCCGATACGTGACGGGCGCACCGCAGCTTTGGGTTGCCGGGACCCGGCCGTTCGGGCCGTCCTGCGTGCTGATCCGCGAGACCGGCGCGATCCATCTGCTCAGCACCTGGGATGAAGGTGTCCCCGAGGACATCCCGCACGAGAACCTCTACGGCATCTCGTGGAATCCGATGACCACCGTGGCCAATTTGCAGCGCATCGAAGGCACAGCCACCGCTCGTCGCGTCGGAACCGATGCGCTGTCACCGGTTTTCGCGCAACTGCTGCCGATGGTGTTTCCCAACGCCGAGCTGGTCGATGGGGAACTCGCGATGCGGGCCGCCCGGCGCATCAAGACGGACGAGGAAGTGGCCGTGCTGCGCGAGTCGATTGCAGTGGCCGAGTCCGCGCTCGCGGTCGCGGTCTCCGAATTGCGGCCCGGGGTCACCGAACAGGCGCTGGCCGGCGTGTTGTTGGAAGCCTCAGCGGCCGGCGGGGTGAGCACCCCGTCGAATCAGGATGTCGCGTGGGTGACTTCTCGCGAGCATCCGTGGCGACGGGCCAACGGAGACGGCCGCGTCCGGGACGGCGACCTGGTGGCCTTCTCCGCCGGAGTGCTGGCCGATGGTTACGTCGGCGAGGTCGGGCGAACCTGGCCCGCGGACAAACGCCATGCAGTCGGCGGTGCCGCGCCGCTTTATGGGCGCTGGGAATACTTGTGGGAGAAGCTGATTGCCACCTGCCGACCCGGTGCCGGGGCGGAGGAATTGCTCGCGGCGTACCAGGCGGCCGGCGAGCCGGAGCCGCCGATGCCGGTGGCGCGCGGGCTGGGCATGGGCTTCGATCCGCCCGTCGTCTCCAAGCATCTGCCCGCGACCGCGGCCGGGGAACGCTTGGAACCCGGCATGGTGCTGGCGGTGACGGGCTACGTCTGGGAACAGGGAGTCGGAGCGGTGTACGGGCGGGAAGCGGTGCTGATCACGGCGGATGGTCCCGAGGTGCTGACGTCGAGCCCGTTCTGGCATGCCTAACGATGGCTGACAAGGCGGAACCCTCGGCGGAGGAGATCATCCGCTACGACAAGGACGCCAAGACCCGCATCGCCACCATCACGTTCGAGCGACCGGACTACCTCAACGCGCCGACTATTGCCGCGCGCCTGCGTTACGCAGATCTGTTGCACCGAGCGGGTATCGACGACGACGTCAAGGTGCTGGTGGTCCGCGGAGCCGGTGACGACCTCGGCTCGGGCGCGGACCTCACCGAGGCCATGCGGGTGCGCGATTCGGCGGACCAGCGTTCGCGGCTCGCCGAGTACCGAGTCGGTGCTGATGAGGTCAGATATCCTCCCGAAGGTTCGTTCCGGAGCGGCGCCACCCTCGGCCAGTGGTATGCCAACCCGAACTCCGGGATACGCGGACTGCAGGACTTCAAAAAGATCAGCATCCTCGAGGCGAAGGGCTACTGCTACGGCTGGCATTTCTATCAGGCGGCCGACGCCGACCTGGTGATCGCCAGCGACGACGCACTGTTCGGGCATCCGTCGTTCCGCTACTACGGCTGGGGTCCGCGCATGTGGTGGTGGGCGCAGACCATGGGGATTCGAAAGTTTCAGGAAATGGTCTTCACCGGAAGGGCTTTCACCGCCGCCGAGATGTACGACTGCAACTTCCTCAACAGCGTGGTACCCCGAGACGAGCTGGACGCCGAGGTGGAGAAGTACGCGCTGGCCTGCGCGCGCAATCGCCCCACCGACACCGTTTTCATGCAGAAGGTCTTCTTCGAAATCATGAAGCAGTTTCAGGGCGAATATCTGGGTAGCATGCTCAGCGGCGTTTTCGAGTCGTTGGGCAGCACGGTCCGGCCGGACGGCGGCGACGAGTTGACGCTTGCGGACGCGATGGAACGCGGTCTGGGCGACGCGGTTAAAGACAACGACGGCAAGTTTCCCCCGGAATGGCGCCTGAGCAAGAAGGCGCGCAAGAAGGACTCCAAGGGGAAGAGAAAGCACTAGTGATCGAACCGCCGCTGGACGGCTATACGGTGGTCGATCTGTCCACCGGAATAGCGGGCGCCTACTGCACCAAACTACTGGCCGACGGCGGCGCCGACGTCATCAAAGTCGAACCGCCAGAAGGTGATTGGCTGCGTTCGTGGTCGGCTTCGGGAGCCGCCATCGAGGCTGGCAGTGACGGCGCACTGTTCAGCTATCTGGCGACCTCGAAACACAGCGTGGTCGTCGACCCTGCGAACGACGAGGATATCGAAATCGTCACCCGACTGCTGGCGTCGGCGGACGCCGTGGTGTGGTCTGCCGGTTCGAAAGTGGCTGAGCACGCTAGCTTCACACCGGAGGCAATCCACCGCAGCAACCCACACCTCACCGTCACCTCGATTACGCCGTTCGGACTTCATGGGCCATGGCGGGACCGCGCCGCAACTGAGTTCACGCTGCAGGCGTGGTCGGGCGGAATTGTCGGGCTTGGACGCGGCGACCCCGAGCGCGCGCCGGTCTTCGTCGGGGGTCAGGTCGGTGAATACCTGGCGGGAGCCTACGCCAGCGCCGCGACCCTCGCGTCGCGATACCGCCAAATTAACGGTGGCGGTGGGGATCTGCTTGACCTGTCGATGCTGGAAACACAAATCCTGTGCTTGACGTACTACCCGGTCACCTACTTCGAAGTCCTTGGCCGGCCGTGGCGCGATGCTCGGCGGCTGACGGTGCCGGGCGTCGCACACGCCAAAGATGGTTTGGTGGATCTAGGGTGCGGGACCGCGCAGCAGTGGTTCGACCTGTGTGCGATGGTCGGCCACCCGGAGTGGATCGACGAGGAGTCGCCGCTGACGATCACCGAGTCGGCCAACCTCTACGCCGACGAGATCTATGCATGGGTGGCTAGCAACACCGTGGACGACATCCGTGAGCTTGCAACGGCTTTCCGGATCCCCAACGCGCCCGTCGGCAACGGTGCCAACATCGCGGCGTTGGATCAGTTCGCTGAGCGCGGCTCAGTTGTGCGCAATCCGCGCGATGGATTTCAGCAGCCAGGCCCTCCATATCGGGTGGGAGCGGCGCAGCTGCGACGACCGCACCCGGCGCCACGGCTCGGTGAGCACACCGAGCATTACCGGGCGGCGCAGTTGACCCCCCGGCCGCTACCGACTGACGTCGCAAATAGGTTGCCGTTCATCGGGCTTCGGGTGCTGGACATGACAACGTTCTGGGCGGGCCCGTCGTGCACCCATTTTCTGGCCATGCTCGGCGCTGAGGTCATCCACGTGGAATCGACCCGTCGCCCCGACGGCACCCGACTGATCGCCGGGGTGCCGGTAAGCGAAGACCAATGGTGGGAGAAGTCGCCAATATTCATGGCGCTCAATACCAATAAAAAGGGCCTGACGCTGGATCTGCAGAAGCCGCGCGGACGAGAGGTACTGCGCCGGCTGATCTCAACCTGCGACGTAATCGTGGAAAACTTCACACCTCGGGTGCTGGAGCAGCTCGGGCTGGATTTCGCTGCAATTCAAGCGATTCAGCCCAGCGCAGTGATGGTGCGCATGCCCGGCTTCGGGCTCGACGGGCCCATGCGCGACAATCCGGCGTTCGCCTATGTCATCGAGTCCGCATCCGGCCTGAGCTGGCTGACGGGCTACCCTGACCGCCCTCCCGTCGAGCCGTACTCGGTCGGCGATCCCAACGCAGGCGTGCACGCGATCAACGCGCTGCTGCTGGCGCTGGAGCACCGCCGCCGCACGGGACAGGGTGTGCTTGTCGAGGCGGCGATGGTCGATGCCGCGCTGAGCATCTCGGCCGAACAGATCGTCGAGTACTCCGCGTACGGTGCATTGCTCGACCGCGCCGGAAACCGCGGGCCAACAGCGGCGCCGCAGAACCTCTACCGCAGCGCCGACGTGGACGAATTCGGCCGGCTCGACAGCTGGGTGGCCATCGCGGTAGCCACCGACGACCAATGGGAAAAGCTGTGTGATGCGCTCGGATCACCCTCTTGGGCAATGGATCCCAAGCTATCGACCGAGGCTGGGCGCCGCGCCGAGCAGGATCTGATCGATGAGCGTCTCGCCGCATGGTGTGAGCACCGCGGCGGCGACGAGATCGTCGCCACTCTCTGGGAAGCCGGTGTTCCGGTAGCCAAGGTGATGCAGCCACACCGCCAAACGGAACTGGACCAACTGGCCTTCCGCGGTTTCTTCGAAGACGTCGACCACCCGATCGGTGGCCGGGCGCGGCTCAGCACCGTGCCGATAAAATCTTCCAGCGACCCCAAACATGTCCATACTCGGCCCGCGCCGCTGCTTGGGCAGCACAACCACGAGCTGCTCACCGAGCTGGGCCTGACGTCAACAGAAATTGCCGACTTGGAAGCCGACGGCATCATCGGCCAAGCGCCCGGCTGATCAAGGGTCGAACGTGCGCAGTTGTACGCCTATGACGGCGTGTCGCTGCGCAGACGCGCACGCTCGCGGTTGTTAGTGGTGCCATCCCGCGGCGGCCTGCGCCTCGAACGCGCTCTCGATGCGTTCGAACCTGCGCCGAATTGAGGCACGAGCGGCTTCGTGCGGCAGGACGTACAGCCGGTTGGCCTCGATTGCGTCGGCCGTGAGCCGGGCGACGTCGTCGACGTCGAGAGTGTCGTCCTGCGCCGGGAGCGGCCCCATTCCGCTGGTCGCGACGGGCGAAGATGCGAGTCCGTAGTCCGCGCCCCGGATTCGTTCTGAGTTGGAGACCAGTTTGGTCTCGACGACCATCGGACAAAGCACCGAGACACCGATGCCGTTGTCCTTGACCTCGCGGGCGAGTGTTTCCGCCAAGCCCACGACGCCATATTTGGCAACGCAATATGTACCAAGGCCGGCATTGGGCACCAGGCCGGCGAAGGACGCCGTGAAAGCAAAGTGGCCACCCGTCCCCTGCTCGAGCAACCGCGGCAAGAACGCCTCGACAGCATGGATCGAACCCCACAGGTCGATGTCGATCACCCAGCGCCAGTCCTCGTGCGTCATCTGCGCGAGCGGGCCCGCGACAACGATGCCGGCGTTGCTGAACACCACGTCGACCTGCCCGAGCAAGCGGAATGCCTCATCCGCGAGATGAGTGACCTCGTCGAGATGCCGCACATCGCACATCACGCCATGGGCCTCGAACCCCTCGGCGGTCAGCCGTGCGACGGCCTGTTCCAAGCCCGGCTTGTCGACGTCAGCGAGCACGACTTTGGCGCCGCGGCGAGCAAACTCGGTGGCCGTGGCCAAACCGATGCCACTCGCACCGCCGGTGATAACGGTTCCGCGGCCCCCGAAACCAGAAACGAATCCGTCCATATGACGGAACTCTATTTCAGGCAGCTACCCGCGTCGACGGGCAGGGTGACACCCGTGACGTAGCGCGATTCGTCGGACGCGAAGAACAGCACCGCGTTGCTGATGTCGATCGCGTCCACCCAGGGAACTGGAAGCGTGTGGAACATCTGGCAGATCGGAGCCATGTCGTCGGCGTTCGGGTTTTCCAGATCCGGCCGGAACAGCTTCCAGGTCCCCTCGTTCATGATCATCGCGGTGCTGACATGCGTGGGGTGGACGGTGTTGACCCGAATCATGTGCTGCCCCAACTCCACTGCGAAGGACCGCATGATGCCCACCACGCCGTGTTTGGCCGCAACGTAGCTGCCGCACTGGGGGTAGGCCTTCAGCCCTCCCACCGAGCTGGTTAAGATGATCGAACCGCCTTGGCCGCCCGTGATGATATGTTGCACACCGGCTTTCACCGACTTCCACACACCCGACAGGTTTACGTCGATCATCTCCTGCCAGTCGTATTCGCTGGTCTTGTCCAGAGTGTCGCCGCCGTTGCCGATGCCTGCGTTGGCCACGATGATGTCCAGCCGGCCCAGCTGCTCCACGCCGGCATCCACAGCGGCTTTCAGTGCGTCGTAATCGCGCACATCGACTTCGGCCGTGAAGATTCTGCGGTTAAGGCCCTTGACCAGGTCGGCGGTCTCGGCCAGATCCTCGGGCGTCGACGCCGGGATGGTGGTGTTCTGCACGATCGGCTTACAGACGTCGACGGCGATGATGTCGGCGCCCTCTTCGGCCAACCGCACCGCGTGGCTACGGCCCTGACCACGCGCCGCCCCGGTGACGAAAGCGACTTTGCCTGCCACCCGTCCACGGTCTTCAGTCATGACATACCTCAATTCCTGACTTGATCCGACCGGCACGTCTCAAAGGAGAACGGCCGGCATTGTCTCCCAACCCCGCACGGTGGATGTGGGGGAAAGCTTGCACTGGTCAACGTCGACATCCCATTCGGGGAAGCGCTTCAAGATCTCCTCGAGCGCGATCCGGCCCTCCAGGCGCGCCAGCGCCGAGCCGAGGCAGTAATGGGTGCCGACGCTGAACGTCAGATGCTGGTGCACCTCGCGCCGAATGTCGAAAACGTCACCGTCCGGCGGGAATTGGCGGTGGTCGCGGTTGGCCGCTCCGATCAGCATCATCATGACGCTGCCCTCGGGCACCCGCTGGCCGTGGTACTCGATGTCACGGGTGACGTAGCGCGCCACATGCGGAGCCGGCGGCTCGTAACGCAGTAGCTCCTCCACCGCCGCCGGAATCAATGACGGGTCCTCGACCAGCGCTCGCCGCTGGTCCGGATGTTCGGCCAACACCTTGCCGGCCCAGCCGATCAGCCGCGTCGTGGTCTCGTTACCGGCACCGGACACCACGCCGAGATAGGTGAGGAGCTCGTCGCGCGTCAGCCGACGGAGGGTCCCCGTCTCGTCCTCGAATTCGACGTTGAGCAGTTCGGTCATGATGTCGTCGGAGGGATGCTCGGCGCGCCAGTCGATGTATTGGCCGAAGAAGTCGGGGCTCGCGACGTTATCCATCGAGGCCTCCATCGGCTTGCCGGCCTCGGTGCGCAGCTGCGCGTTCGCGAAATCGCGTGCGGCTTCTTGATCTTCCTCGGGAACGCCCAGCAGCATGCCGATCACCCGCATGGGCATCTGCGCGCCAAGGTCGGCGACGAAGTCGAAGTCGCTCGTGCCGATCAGCGGATCCAAACTGCGAGCGCAGAATTCGCGGATCTTGGGCTCCAGCTGGTTGATCTTGCGTGGAGTGAACATCCGGGACAGCAATTTGCGGTGGATGTCGTGGATCGGGGGGTCCTCGAAAATGACCGTCCCGGGCGGGAGCTCGATATCGGCCTTGATGATTTCCAGGATCGCGCCCTTGGCCGAACTGAAGGTCTGATAATCGACCAGCGCGTCGTCGACGTCGGCGAACCGGCTCAAGGCGTAGAAGTCGTGCTCTTCGTTGTAGTACAGCGGCGCTTCTTCGCGCAGCCGCCGAAACATCGGGTAGGGGTCGGCGTTCAGGTCGACGTCGTAGGGGTCGAAGTAGACGTCGTTGGCCGCGCTGACTGTCACCGATTATCGCCTCTCGCCGGAACCGCGTTGGGCCAGGGATTTGTGATTCTGAATATTAGAGAACCCGATTCTCACAGGCAAATGCGGTGCGATAGTTGCTCAGCTCGGCGGCCGGGCTTGGTTCAGGCTGACGTGCGGACGAATCCGCGTGAGCAGAAGTCCCACACCTCGTCGGCGGAGATGGGATGGACCGTCGCGTCGTCGGAACCGCCACTGGACTGGGCGATGAACATGACGGTCTGCATCGTCATCGCGGCCATCCGTTTGGCGTTGACCTCGCTGCGCAGCTCACCTGCGTCGTAGGCGGCTTCCATCAGCTCGGTCAGCAACGCCACGAGCGGCGCATGAGCGATCTTGACCTCGGCCGGGTGCGTAACCAGCAAACGCGGTGCAAAGTCAGTGAACAGCGGCCTCTGGGCTGTCGGATCCGGACGCGAGGCCTCGTAGAGCAACTCGATGGCGACCTTGAGCCGCTCGAGCGGATCGGGCTGGCTTTCAGTGGCGGCGCGGATCTGGTCGGCGGACCGGCTCAGGGCGTCTTCGAACAGCGCGAGCAACAGCTCGTGCTTGCCGTCGAACTGCAGGTAGAAGCTCCGCAGCGACTGACGGGAGCGGTCAACGACCTCCTGGACAGTAAAGTCCGTGCTGCCCTTTTCGATGATGATGGCCTGCGCAGCGTCCAAGAAGCGCTGAACGCGCTGTGCCGCGCGCAGTTTCGCGGTCTTGATGGACCGCTCGACAGCGCGCTGCTTCCAGGCCGGCTCCTCGTTGGGGCTGGTCACCGGCGGCTCTGCTGATTGCCGCAATGGGAGAACATGGTTGGACTCTACCGGAGAACGCCGTGCCATCGCTGCGCTCGACCCCCTCACGGACGACGTGTTGGAGATTGTAACTTTCCCACGACGAGAATAGTATTCTCTTACCCGTGTGGATGGAAGCGTAATCGCAAAGAGTCGAACGCGCCGTTGCGGAGAATGTCGAAATCTTGAACTTGCCGACCGGAGAATTGCGTGCAGCTGACCTTTGACGCCGAGGTCGAGGCGTTCCGGGCCGAATTCGTGGCCTTTTTGGATACGCACCTGCCCGCCTTCGTAACCGGCTCAGCGGACACGCTGGAGCGCCCGCGGTCGAGTTCGCACATTCCGGAATGGGCCCGCCGTTGGCAACGATTGCTGTTCGACAACGGCTGGCTGCTGCCCCTCAACCCACCGGAGTTCGGTGGACGCAACGCCACCTTGTTGCAGCAATACGTGTACACGGAAGAGTTGGCCCGGCGGCGGATGTATCAAAGCTTCAATCCGCAGGGCGTGGGCATTATCGCCGCCTCGTTGTTGTCGTTTGGAACGCCGACCCAAAAGCAGCACTGGGCAGTGCCGATTCTGCGAGCTGAAATGACCGCCTCGCTCGGCATGAGCGAACCCGGCGCAGGATCGGATCTGGCGTCGCTGAAAACTCGGGCGGTACTTGACGGCGACCACTTCGTGGTCAACGGGCAGAAGGTGTGGACGTCTGGTGCGCACCACGCCGATGTGCTTCTGACGTTCGTGCGTACGGACCCTGAGGCGCCAAAGCACAAGGGCATCAGCGCTTTACTCATTCCGACGGACACCCCCGGTGTTGTTCGCCGTCCGTTCGGATCGGTGTCGGACCACGAAGACACGGACTTCAACGAGGTGTTTTTCACCGACGCGCGGGTGCCGGCCGAGAATCTGGTGGGGGAGTTGAATGGCGGGTGGCGGGTGGCGACCGGTTCGCTGGGCCACGAACGCGCCATGTTATGGATGGACTATGCCGACATGTTGCACGCGCTGACGGCCGAATTCAGCCCGACGGGCGCACTGCAACGCGATCACTACGCGACCTTGGTGATGGACCGCCACGCGCTGCAGCTGCTGGGGTCGGCCACGTTGGCTAAGGCCGCTCGCGGTGAAGAGGATGTGCCGGCCCAGTCGGTGCTCAAATTGCTCGGCTCGGAGGCCATGCAACGCGCCTGCGATGATGTGCTGAGCGCCAAGGGGCCAGATGGGCTCGTGCTCCATGCGGTGACCGCCCGATATGCTCCGCTCAACCTGGACAGTCACTACAGCAGCTGGTTCGACCGGTATATCCGTACCTTCGCGGCGACCATTGCGGGTGGGACGTCGGAAATCCAGCGCAACATCATCGCCCAACGGGTACTCGGGCTGCCGCGAAATCTCTAGCACTACAAAGCATTTAGCGGCGAGCAAATCCTCTACTGAGTGTCCCGCCAGGCCCAGTACCCGATGGCTGCCAATCCCGCCGCGATGGCTACTGCCCCTAACACGATGCCAGCTGTCGCGGTGCGGGGATTGTTCGCTTCGCCGCGCTTGACCCGTCCTCGGCCGAGGTCGCCGGTAATGACAGCTGCGATGCCGAAGAAAATCCCGATCATCAACCAGCAGGTCATGAGTGCGACCAGGCCCAACAGCACGGATGCGACGCCGTACTCGTTTCGAGGATTGTCCGGGGTTTGCCGACGCGGAACGGGTCTGCTCATGTGTGCTCATGCTAGACCGCGGCCGACCACCAGACGACTCAGGAATGTGGTATCAGATGCGATATCCCATTTCTGGGTCGCCTCATCGCCGGCTGGGCGTAGGCGTCAAAGTTGCGCCAACCGCGGGGCAAAACCTTTGGTCCGCAACGCTACTCCGGCTTCCCTTGTCAGCTCGCGCGCGCTGCCGAGCAATCCGTCCAAGATCAACGACCGCTTGACGTGGCGGTGCAGCTGATGCTCGGCGGTGAATCCGATCCCGCCGAGTACCTGCTGGCAGTGCCGCGCGGTGGTCAGCGCCGCCTGGCCGGCCGCGGCCTTGGCCAGCAAGCTGGCCAGCTCGTCCGGTTCGGCGCTGGCGGTCTCTAGCGCTGCTTCGGCGCCTTCGATCGCGACGAGCGTCTCGGCCAACCGATGCCGGATGGCCTGGAACGAGCCGATGTGTCGGCCGAATTGAACACGGTCCAGCGCGTGCTGGCGCGCCAGTGCAAGCATGGCGCGGCTGGAGCCCACCAGCCACCACCCCAAGGCTCGCCGGCCCGACGCCAACGCTGCCGAAGACAACGAATCTCCTTCGCGTACAGGATGTATCGGCAGCTCACCGTCGATCGCCGAAGTGGGTCCGTCCCCACGTTCCCACGTCACCCAGGAGCCGCCTGTGAACGGCAACGGCGTCGTAGCGCCGGCTGCGTGCCCTCCCGCGCGCAGCACGACGTCGTTGAGCACGGGCGCGTGCGCGCCGGTCTCACCGAGCAGTCGGAACACCAAAGGGATTGCCACATCCGAGATTTCGTCGAGCATGTCCGACCAGCCGAGGTCGGACAGTGCCGCGTCGAGCTTGGCTCCGGACGCCGCGCTCATCGTCGTGCGCAGCGAGTCGGCCAGCATCTGCAGTGCCTCGGGATCTGGTGCCTCGTGCACGGCTCACTCCTTCCCGAGGTCGAGCAGTCGTCGGGCAATGATGTTGCGCTGAATCTCGGCGGTGCCGCCGTAGATGGTGGCCGCGCGTGAATACAGGTACTCGGAGCGCCACGGTGTGTCCTCGAGTTCGAGCGTTCCCGGCAGCAGGTCGCGGACGGTGTCGTAAAGCCGTTGTTCGGCGCTGGCGAGTAGCACCTTGTCGATGGAAGTGTCGGGGCCGAGCCGGGCCCGTCGCGCAACCGGTGCTGGGTGATCCGGGAGCGGCAGCGCAGCGTGTGCAGGCCGAGATACGCCGCACCGAGCTCGTATTCGTCGTGGCCGTCGAACGTGGAATCGCCGGCAGTCTCTTCGATCAGCTCGTCGAATCGTGCGTAGAGGTAGGCGATCCGCTGCCAAAAGCAGCTGGAGCGCTCGTAGGGCAGCAGGTCCATCGCGAGGCGCCAGCCGTCGCCCGGCTTGCCGAGCATCCGGCTCGCCGGGATGACCACGTCGTCGTAGTAGACCTCGCAGAATTCGTCGACGCCGTGCATGGTGCGCAGCGGCCGGACCGTGATACCCGGGGTGTCCAGGTCGACGAAGAAGGCGGTGATCCCGTCGTATCCCGGGTGCGGTGCGGGTGAGCAGCACGCATCGTGTGGAGAACTGCGCGAAGCTGGTCCACACCTTCTGCCCGTTGACGATCCAGTTGTCTCCCTGCTGAGTGGCGCGGGTGGTCAGCGAGGCCAGGTCGCTGCCCGAGCCCGGCTCGGAAAAGCCCTGACACCACTGCTCGCGGCCACTGAGCAGCCGCGGCACCATCTCCGCGGCGAGTTCGGTTGGGGCGTAATCGATCATGGTCGGCGCGAGCACCTCGAGCATCGAGTACGGCCCGGGTTCGGCGAGGCGCCGGCCGACCACTTCCTCGCCGACGATCGCGCGCAGCAGCGCGGGACCACCCAATCCGCCGACCTCGACGGGCCAGCCGTAGCGCATCCAATCGGCGTCATAGAGCGCCCGGCTGACCCGGGCGAATTGGTCCATGTGGCCCTGCAGCGAGTGGTCGGGCCCCGGGGTCAGGTCGTGCTCGTCGAGCCACGCGCGCAGACCGCTCCGGAACTCCTCGACGTTCACGGCGTGGGACGGCCGATGGCGTGCGGGCGCCCCGAGTCGTGCACGCCGCTACGCCGAATGAATGTCATGGCTCGCGTCTTGAGCCGCCAGCCGTCGGCAGTGCGCAGGTAGGTGTCGCGGTAGTAGCCGATCCGCATGTCGTGGGTAGCGCCATCGATGAAGCACAGCGGCTGTGTCCCGCTCGCCGAGTCGCCGTCCAAGTCCTCCACCACCGCTGTTCCAGTGAGGAACAAGCCCTTTGGCGCGGCGGCCACTAGGTCGGGGAACCGGTCCAGGGTGTAGGTGGATCCGAATGCGCTGTAGGTTCCGTCCGGCGTGAAGACCTTGACCAGACCGTCGATGTCTTCTTGGGTGATGGTGACGGCATAGCGGGCGAGCACTTGCTGAATCTCGACCAGATCTTCAGTTCTTGTTGGCATAAACCTTGCCGCCTTTCATGACGAAGCCCACGTTCTGCGTTACCGTGATGTCTTCCAACGGGTTCCCCGGCACCGCGATGATATCGGCAAGCAAGCCCGGCGCGAGTCGGCCCCGGTCTTCTGAATTGATGAGCTCGGCGGCCGTCACCGTGGCCGCGCGCAGCACCGCCAACGGCGGCAGGCCCCAATCCACAAGGGTGACAAGCTCGTCGGCGTTCTTGCCGTGCGGTATCGCCGGCGCGTCGGTGCCCACCGCGATCTTCACCCCGGCTTTGTAGGCGGCCAGGATCGAGGTGCGCGATTTCGGGAACATCTCGGCGGCCTTGGCTTGCAGCTCGGGCGGGGCGTGCGAAACGTCCATCCCCTCGGCCAGACGACGCGTGCTCACCAGGAACGTGCCGTGCTCGACCATCGTCGCGATCGCCTCGTCGTCGATCAGGAAGCCGTGCTCAATACAGTCAATACCGGCCGCGACCGCGTGTTTGACCGCGTCGGCGCCGTGGGTGTGCGCGGCGACGCGCAGCCCGCGCCGGTGTGCCTCGTCGACGATCGCGCACAGTTCCTCGTCCGAATAGTGTTGCGCACCAGGTGGTCCCGTTAACGACATCACCCCGCCCGAGCAGCACACCTTGATCAGCTCGGCGCCGTGCTTGATCTGGTAGCGCACCGCCTTGCGGATCTCGTCGATCCCGTTGGCGATGCCTTCCTCGACCGTCAGCTCCAAGACGTGCGGGGCGAACGCCGCGAACATCGTGGGATCCAGATGCCCGCCGGTCGGGGTGATCGCGTGCCCGGCCGGCACCACCCGGGGACCGTCGATCCAGCCCGCGTCGATGGCCTTGCCCAGTGCCACGTCGAGCAGATAGCCGCCGGTTTTGACGAACAGCCCGAGGTTGCGCACCGTGGTGAACCCGGCCCGCAGCGTACGGCGCGCGTTGCCGACCGCGCGCAACACCCGCGTCGGCGGATCGTCCTGGACCTGGGACAGGCCGGGCTTTTCGCCCCGCCCACCCATCAGGAGGTTGACCTCCATGTCCATCAGACCGGGCAGCAGAATCTGGTCGCCGAGGTCGATGAGCTCGCCTTGGATTGAGGACGGGTCGTTGCCGCCGACGCCGACGATCCGGTCGCCGTCTACGCGCAGGATGCCGGGCGAGACGATCTCGCCGGCGTCGACGTCGAGCAGCCCGGCGGCCTTGAGCGTCAACACCTTCTAGATCACCGGTTCCCGAAGCACTTCAACCCAGGCCGCGCCACTGTCGGGAACCCGCGGCTGCTTCCATGCCTCAATCGGGAAAGACACCATGACCAACGATTGCATGATGTGCATCAGAGTCTTCGCGTCATCCGGCAGATCGTCCAGCGGATAGTTGTCGCAGTACGCGATGATGTCGTTCAGCAACGGGAATGCAACATCGTAAAACGCCTGCATCTCAGCCATCGTCGAGGCCAGCCGCTTGGCGTAGCGCTCGGGCTCGGTGGCCAGGTCCCACTCCAAATAGGGCTCCAGGGCCGCGAATTCAGACGGTAGCGACATTGCCCTGGTACTCCTTTACGTAGTCACCGGTCGTCTTATGCAGATGACGGATCAAGACTTCCTGGTCGCAGAGCAGGAATTCTTTGACGGCGCGGGTGCCGATCATGGTCTGGGTAGCTTCCAGAGTGTTGGCGTCCTGCAGCGCGTATTCCTTGAACGTCACGGCGGCCAACTCCTGGGCCAGGCGTTCCCGCGCATTGCGCGGCGGCACGAAATACAGTGACGACTCGAAAATGTGCTTGTCCACCGCGGTCGGCCAGTAGTGATAGGTGAGGTACCAGCCCGGCTCCCAGATCAGCAGCATGAAGTTCGGGTAGAAGAGCCACGAGTCGATGCCCCATTGCGGCACCCGTTTCACGTTGACGCCGGGCGGCAGCTCCAGGTTCTCGATGATCTCCGGCTTATCCCACGGCCCGAACAAGCCGCTGCGCAGCACCTGGTCCATCGGCTTGACCATGGACATATCCGTGGGCGGTGCTTGGCCACCCCAGGTCGACTGCAGGTTGTGCGGGCCGGCCAACTCGTAGTGCAGCGCCTCGTAGCCGAACTTTTGGATCTTGGCGGCTTCTTCCTTGGTGTACTGCCCCTGGTGCAGGATCGGCGCGTGGTAGAACTCGATGAACGCATCGATGAACAGCTTCCAGTTGCTGCCGACCTCGGCCCGGTAGGAATAGGTCTCCGTCATCTCGCCGAAGGGGTAGCCCTCGATGCTCTTGGCCAGCGGCCCGAGGTAATCGGTGAGCGGCGCTGCGTTGTCGTCGAAGTTGATGAAGATGAAGCCTTCCCATACCTCGCAACGGACCGGTGCCAGGCCGAAGTTGCCCTTGTCGAGGTTGAAGAACTCGTCTTCTTGTTGAACGAAGGTCAGGTCACCGTCGAGGCTATAGCGCCAGGCGTGGTACTTGCAGGTGAACTGCCGACAGGTGCCGGAAGTCTCCTCGTTGGGAAAGTCGTTCCACACCAACTTGTTTCCGCGGTGCCGGCAGACGTTGTGGTAGGCCTTGACGGTCCCGTCTTTGGTCTTGACGATGATCACCGAGGTACCCGTGCCGGCGGACGGCAGTTCTTTGGTGAAGTAGCTGCCGGTGCGCGGCAGGCGGTTGACCCGGCCGACGTTGAGCCAGGTCTTCTTGAACACCGCCTCGCGCTCGGCCTCGAAGAACGCCGGATCGATCGAGTCGGTGTAATCGACCGGCGCGGTACCCAACTCTGGGTAGGTTTCTGTCCAGCTGCCGGCGGCTGGCTTCGGGAAGTGTGCCAACGTTCTTACCTCTCCTATTTGACGTTGTTCGCGGCTGTGGCGGCGTGCTCGAGCTGGATGCCAAAAGTGTTGAAGGCCATGGCCAGCAGTGTGTAGCAGCCGACCGTGAAGACGAAATCCATGCGTTGCTGGTCGTCGAGGCGCTCGCCGAGCGCCGCCCAGGTCTGGTCGGACAACTCCGATTTATCGTTGAGCTCGTCGACGCCGACAAGCACCGCGGCCTCGAACGGATCGAAGGGGCCGGCGCCGTCGCCGGCATAAGAGCGCACCGCGGCGATCTCTTCGTCGGTGATCCCCTCGTTCTTGGCCAGCTCGATGTGGTGTGTCCACTCGTATTCGCAGTCGCGACGATGTGCGACCCGCAAAATGGCCAACTCGCGGATGCGAGCCGGCAGTGTCGACGAGTACAAGAGATGCACGTTGAATCGGAGAAACGCCTTGGCCAGTGCCGGATGGTGGGCGAAGGTGGCAAGTGCGTTGTTGGCGTCCCTCGGGCCCTCCCGGGGCAGCATGGGAGCGAGTGAACGCTGGACAGCCTCGTCCCACTGATCGACGGGCAGCGGCGGCAGGCGCATTGCGCGCGGTTCCTCTCGGTGTAGGAGAATCATATTCTCATTTACAACTAACAGACTTGCATGATTCGCTCTTTTGGTCAATCCTGGCGCGTACCGATGCCCAGCTCTCTGCCGTTGTGCTGGGGGCTTCGGCTCGTCAACGTCTTGCCCTCAGCGGCGGGCAGTTTGTCCTGTTGGCCAAGATGCGAGGAGGCCCGGCCCACCGTGAGCGGCTACGCTGGATGTTGATTCTCACTTCGGGAGAAGATAGTTTTCACAACAGTGATCTTTGCGCTGGGCGGCGGTTTCGCCGAGGCTGGATAGAGCAGCGCGTCCGATGACTTCGATACAGAAGGAACGGTTATGAACAAAGAAGACATGATCCTGATCAGCGTCGACGATCACACGGTCGAGCCGCCGGACATGTTCAAGAACCACTTATCGAAGAAGTACATCGACGACGCGCCGCGGCTGGTGCACAACGACGACGGCTCGGACATGTGGAAGTTCCGCGACACGGTGATTCCGAATGTGGCGCTCAACGCGGTCGCTGGCCGGCCCAAGGAGGAGTACGGGATCGAGCCAACGGGGCTCGACGAGATCCGGCCGGGTTGCTACAACGTCGACGAACGCATCAAGGACATGAACGCCGGCGGCATTCTGGCCTCGATCTGTTTCCCGTCGTTCCCAGGCTTTGCCGGGCGGCTGTTCGCCACCGACGACACGGACTTCTCGATCGCGCTGGTGCAGGCGTACAACGACTGGCACATCGACGAGTGGTGCGGGGCGTACCCGGCGCGGTTCATCCCCATGGCCATACCGGTGATCTGGGACGCCGAGGCCTGCGCCGCGGAGGTGCGGCGGGTAGCGAAGAAGGGCGTGCACGCCCTGACCTTCACCGAGAACCCCGCCGCGATGGGCTACCCCAGCTTCCACAACGAGTACTGGAATCCGCTGTGGGAAGCGTTGTGCGACACCAACATCGTGATGAATGTTCACATCGGGTCCTCGGGCCGGTTGGCGATCACCGCCCCCGATGCGCCGATGGACGTGATGATCACGCTGCAGCCGATGAACATCGTGCAGGCCGCCGCGGACCTGCTGTGGTCGCGGCCGATCAAGGAGTACCCCGACCTCAAGGTCGCGTTGTCCGAGGGCGGCACCGGGTGGATCCCCTACTTCCTGGAGCGCGCCGACCGCACCTACGAGATGCACTCCACGTGGACGCATCAGGACTTCGGCGACAAGCTGCCGTCCGACGTGTTCCGTGACCACTTCCTGACCTGTTTCATCAGCGACAAGGTGGGCGTGGCGCTGCGCAACGAGATCGGCATCGACAACATCTGCTGGGAGGCGGACTACCCACACAGCGACTCGATGTGGCCGGGCGCACCCGAAGAGCTGTGGGATGTGTTGTCGCTGAACAATGTTCCGGACGACGAGATCAACAAGATGACGTACGAGAACGCGATGCGTTGGTACTCGTTCGACCCGTTCACCCACATCACGCCGGAGCAGGCGACTGTCGGCGCGCTGCGCAAGGCCGCCGAGGGGCACGACGTGTCGATCCGGTCATCCAGCCACCACAAGGACACCAGGGCGGGTTCGTCGTTCGCGGACTTTGCCGCCAACGCGAAAGCGCTCACCGGCAACCAGGACTGAGTCGCCAAATGGCGGCGAGCAGACGCAAAAGCACTCGAAACCTGCCCGTTTTGCGCACTTTTGCGTCTGCTCGCACTGAAAGGAGTCACGCTTCGTGGCCGACACTGGGATGAATTTCGAGCTGACCGATGACCAGGAGTTGATTCGCCGGTCGGTTGCGGAATTGGCGCGCAAGTTCGACGACCAGTACTGGATGGAAAAGGACCTGGCGCACGAATTCCCGTCCGAGTTCTATAAGGCCATAGCCGACGGCGGCTGGCTGGGCATGACGATCCCGACCGAGTACGGCGGCCACGGCCTCGGCATCACCGAGGCCACCATCCTGCTCGAGGAGGTCGCCAAATCCGGCGGCGCCATGAACGCCGCCAGCTCGATCCACCTGTCAATCTTCGGCATGCAACCGGTGGTGGTACACGGATCCGACGAACTCAAGGCGCGCACGTTGCCGTCGGTTGCGACCGGCGAAGTGCACGTCTGCTTCGGTGTGACCGAACCCGGTGCGGGGCTTGACACTTCGCGGATCACCACGTTCGCCAAACGCGACGGTGATCGCTACATCGTTAACGGTCGCAAGGTGTGGATTTCGAAAGCGATGGAATCCGACAAGATCCTGCTGCTGACCCGCACCCAAAGCTACGAAGAGGTAACCAAGAAGACCGACGGGATGACACTGTTCCTCACCGATCTCGATCGCAGCCGCATCGACATCCGCCCGATCCGTAAGATGGGTCGCAACGCCGTGAGCTCCAACGAGTTGTTCATCGACAATCTGGAGATTCCGGTCGAAGATCGAATTGGCGAGGAAGGCAGGGGTTTTCAGTACATCCTGGATGGCCTGAACCCGGAGCGGATGCTGATCGCCGCCGAGGCGCTGGGCATCGGCCGAGTGGCGCTGGAGAAAGCCGTGAAGTACGGAAACGAGCGCGAGGTGTTCGGTCGCCCGATCGGCATGAATCAGGGTCTGCAGTTCCCGCTTGCCGACTCGCTGGCACGCCTCGACGCTGCCGAACTGATGCTACGCAAGGCCACTTGGCTCTACGACAACAAGAAACCCTGTGGCCGTGAAGCGAATACCGCAAAGTACCTGTGCGCCGACGCGGGCTTCACTGCGGCGGACCGGGCATTGCAAACTCACGGCGGCATGGGTTACGCGGAGGAGTACCACATCACGCGCTACTTCCGTGAGGCTCGGTTGATGAAGATCGCCCCTGTGAGCCAGGAGATGATCCTCAATTTCTTGGGAGCCAACGTGCTGAAATTGCCGAGGAGCTACTGACGTCCACCGAAGAACCCGTCCTGCTGTCGGATGACAGCGGCGGGGTGCGCACCCTGACGCTTAACCGTCCGCACCGCAAGAACGCCATCGATCCCGAACTGTGGATCACCTTGCGCGACGCGCTCAACGCGGCCGGCCGCGACCCCGACGTGCGCGCACTCGTGATCGCTGGCGCCGGCGGGAGCTTCTGCTCCGGCGCCGACATCTCGGTCCCCGAGGACATTCATCCCAAAAACAAGCTGCAGCGCCTGACCGACGTGGCGCTGGCGTTGCACGAACTCCCGATCCCGACGGTCGCCAAAGTCGCCGGAGTCGCCGTGGGTGCCGGCTGGAACCTGGCGCTGGGTTGCGATTTGGTGGTCGCTACGCCCGAATCGACCTTCTGCCAGATCTTTTCCAAACGAGGGCTGTCGATCGATCTCGGCGGCTCCTGGCTGTTGCCGAAACTTGTTGGCTTGCAACAGGCTAAGCGGCTCACGCTGCTGGCCGAGACGATCGACGCCGTCGAAGCCCACGCACTGAACTTGGTGACGTGGGTAGTGCCGGCGGCGGAGATCGACGCGTTCGTCGACGACCTCGCCGACCGGTTGGCGGCGGGGCCGCCCTTCGCGATAGCCCAGAGCAAGGCGCTGCTGAACGAGGGCGCGGACCGTACATTGCGCGACGCGCTGGCCAACGAGGCGCGCGCACAGGTCGGCAATTTCGCCACCGCAGATTCCCGCGCTGCCTATACCGCCTTCGCGCAACGACGAGAGCCGTCGTTTACTGGTCAGTGGTTGCTTTCAAAATCCAGCGACTCAGAGCATTCGGAGTAGAAATATGCGAGAAACGGTCATTGTCGGGGCGGTGCGGACACCGGTCGGGAAGCGAAACGGCGGGCTGGCCGGCATGCACGCCGCCGACCTGTCCGCCGTCGTCCTCAACGAACTGGCGGAACGCACCGGTGTCGATCCGGAGGTCGTCGACGACGTGATCTGGGGTTGCGTCTCCCAGGTCGGTGACCAGTCGAGCAACATCGGCCGCTACGCGGTTCTGGCCGCCGGCTGGCCCGAGAGCATCCCGGGGACCACCATCAACCGGGCATGCGGATCCAGCCAGCAGGCCCTCGACTTCGCCGTACAGGCGGTGATGTCCGGCCAGCAAGATGTCGTCGTGGCCGGCGGCGTGGAGGTCATGAGTCGCGTGCCGCTCGGTTCGGCCAGGGCGAGCGGGATGCCCTACGGCCCGAAAGTCCTTGCCCGCTATGACGATTTCTCCTTCAACCAGGGTCTGTCGGCGGAGATGATCGCCAAGAAGTGGGGCTTTTCGCGGACCCAACTCGACGAATACTCCGCCGCGTCGCACGAGCGGGCTGCCGCAGCCCAGGACGCGGGCGCCTTCACCGAACAGATCGTGCCGGTGTTCACCGATGAAGGTGACGGGCTGGTCGTCTCCGACGAGGGCGTGCGGCGCGGGACCAGCGTCGAGAAGCTGGCTGGGCTCAAGCCCGCATTCGCCGAAGACGGGGTGATCCACGCGGGGAACTCCTCGCAAATCTCCGATGGCGCTGCCGCGCTGCTGGTGACCACGTCGGAGATGGCGTTACAACTCGGGCTGACCCCGCTGGTGCGGTATCGGGCCGGCGCGGTGACAGGAGCAGACCCGGTGCTGATGCTCACGGGACCGATCCCGGCGACCGAGAAGGTGCTGACTAAGGCCGGCGTCTCGTTGTCGGAAGTCGGCGTCTTCGAGGTGAACGAAGCCTTTGCGCCAGTCCCCATGGCGTGGCTCGCTGAAACTGGAGCGGACCCGCACCTGATGAACCCGCTGGGCGGCGCGATCGCGCTCGGCCACCCGCTGGGTGCTTCCGGTGCGGTGCTGATGACGCGCATGGCCCATCACATGCGTGACAACGGGATCCGCTTCGGTCTGCAAACCATGTGCGAAGGCGGCGGAACCGCCAACGCCACGCTCGTCGAGCTGGTCACCTAACCCGCGTATCAATCGGCCAGGCAGCAAGGCCCTTGCCAGGGCGACCAAACCAACCTACTGTGTGTTCAGTTGGTTGGTTTGATCACGTCAAAGGGAGCCCGGGTGCCCGCCGCACGGCCGTATGACGCGTTGCTCGCCAAAGGGGAGGACCGCAAGCAGCGAATCCTCGACGTGGCGCAGCGGCTGCTCACGCGCCACGGTTGGCGCAACACGACACTGGCTCAGATCGCACGGGAAGCCGGGGTCACACCGGCCGGATTGCTGCACCACTTCGAGTCCAAGGAGCAGCTGCTGCACGCGGTGCTCGACGCGCGTGACTTCGACGACGAGACCCACGCCGATCGGGGCGGCGATCTGTTCGGCGAGATCGCTCAGGCCGCCGATCGTTTCGCCCGGGCGCCCGAACTGGTCGGTACGTTCACCGTGCTGCTGGCGGAGAACATCCTTCCGGAAGCTCCGCTGCACGACCGCCTGTTGGCCCGGCACCGCGACGCGATCGACATCGTCGCCGAGGCCATCCGTCGCGGTCAGGCAGCTGGTCAGTACCGCACAGACCTGAACCCCGCCGTCAAAGCTGTAGAGATTCTCGCCTTCGTCCACGGAATGGAAACAATATGGTTACTCGACCCGTCGATACCCCTGACCGAAGTGTTCAAGGAGTACGCCGAGGCTCTGGCGCGGGACTTCGCGACGCCGACGATGAAACCGAAGACATGAGATACCGCCTAGACGTCGTCGCCGCGAGCGTGGCCGACGTGGTGCAGTCCGCGGGCGGTTGGCTCTTCGACCGGGCGATGGCGGGATGGGATGTCACCGTCCTCGTCGCCGACCGTGGTGACGAGCAGTCCGACGATCGGCCACTGCAAATCCTGGGTGCTCAGGCGCTCGACCTGGAATACGCGCTGGCAGCGAGGGCTTCAGGGGTCGATACTCGGCCGAATCCTCAGGCCGTTGCGGTTGCAGCGGACCTGTTTGGCTGCGACGAGCGAATCCGGCAGGGAGTCCTGCAAGCCCTCGATCAAGGCGTCACCGAAGTCACCCTGTGGGGGGAGACCTGGCCGGCCGAACTCGAGGGCAGTGTCGGCTTGGTCGAGCATCGGCTGAGCATGGCAGCTCAAACGTTCAAGGCTCAGGCACTGGCCGCCGCCCTGGCAGTCGAAACGGTGCCGCAGGAGCCGATCGGTCACACGGAGACCTTTCGGAGCGGACTTACGCGTGCGGCTGAGGATTCACCCGCGATGATCTGACGCCGCGACAAGTAGGCGGCCAAGCCCTCGCCCGAGTGGGCGGCTGCCCGAAACTCTAGGGGATTTCCCTGATTCGATCAGGTCGCAGGGGGGCGCGTTGACGCCCACACACCTGGTGTGGAAATCTAATACTCATCTCTGAGAGGCACGTTCTCACAGGCCGAGATTGAAACGGAGCAAGCGATGGTGAACGACTTCATCGAGATGGACTTTTTCCGCGACAAACGGCTCGTCGAGGATCCCTACCCCTACTACGAGGCGCTGCGGCAGCAGTGCCCCGTCACCCGGGAAGACCATCACGGCGTGACCATGGTGACCGGCTGGGACGAGGCCTGCGCGGTGCTCAACGACGCCGAGACCTGGTCGTCGTGCATCTCGGTGACGGGTCCGTTCCCCGGCTTTCCGGTACCGATCGAAGGTGACGACATCACCGACCTGATCGAGCAGCATCGAGACGAGCTGCCATTCAGCGACCAGCTGCCCACCCTCGACCCGCCGACCCACACCAACCATCGCTCGCTGCTGATGCGGCTGATCACCCCGAAGCGCCTCAAGGAGAACGAGGACGCCATGTGGGCGCTCGCCGACCAGGTGCTCGACGAGTACCTGGCGCCCGGCGAGGGCGATTGGATCAAGGGCTTCGCCAGCCCGTTCACGCTGCTCGTCATCGCCGACCTGCTGGGCGTGCCCATGGAAGATCGCGACAAGTTCGTCCAAGGCATCCGCCAGCACTCGGGTGGCGGAGTCGGGGGCACCGGCAAGGAATCGCTGGCGCACAGCCCGCTGGAATTCCTCTACGGCCTGTTCTCCGACTACGTCGCCGATCGCCGCCGCGAGCCCCGCGACGACGTACTGACCGGCCTGGCGACCGCCACCTACCCCGACGGCTCGATACCCGAGGCCGAAGACGTGGCCCGCGTCGCCAGCAACGTCTTCTCGGCGGGCCAGGAGACCACCGTACGGCTGCTTGGTGCCTCCCTGCAGACGCTCGGGGAGCGGCCCGACATCCAGGCGCAGTTGCGCAAGGATCGCAGCCTGATTCCCAACTTCATCGAAGAGTCGCTTCGCCACGAAAGCCCGGTCAAGGGCGACTTCCGGATGAACCGGGTGCCCGTCAACATCGGTGGCGTGGACCTGCCCGCGGGCACCACCGTGATGGTCGTGCAGGCGGCTGCCAACCGTGATCCGCGCCGGTTCGAAGACCCCACCACGTTCGATCCGGGACGCAAAAACGCGCGCCAGCACATCTCGTTCGGACGCGGGATCCACAGCTGCCCCGGAGCGCCGCTGGCGCGCGCCGAGACCCGGGTGGCGATCGAGCGGCTGCTCGACCGGACATCTGACATTCGGATCAACGAGCGATTCCACGGCCCGGCGAATGACCGTCGCTACCAATATGTTCCGACCTACATCCTGCGTGGCCTGACCGCGTTGCACCTGGAGTTCACGCCGGCATGAAAGTCTGGGTCGACGATTCGCGTTGTCGCGGTCACGGCGTTTGCGTCACGCTGTGCGCCGATGTGTTCAGCCTGACCGACGACGGCTACGCGGTGGCCATAGACTCCGATGTCCCAACGGAATTGGAGGCCGACACTCAAGAGGCCATCCAGTGCTGCCCCGAGCAGGCCATTAGCGAGACCTGACCAAATACACAGACACGCAAGGAGTTCCGAGTGCCAAAAGGGTACGTCATCTTGACCGAAGCCATCAAAGACCCAGAGGGCATGAAGGCCTACGCCCAGGCGGCGGGATCAGCGATGGGCGGCGTCAACGTCCTCGCGGTGGATCGGGCCCCCAAAGTGCTCGAAGGCAGTTGGCACGGCGATCAGACCGTCGTGCTGGAATTCGAATCGGTGGACGCGGCCCGCGCCTGGTACGAGTCCGAGGGCTACCAAAAGGCAGCGAAACTGCGGCAGGCGGCAGCCGACTGCAACGCCGTCATCCTGTCCGGCTTCTAAGCGGTCAGTCCTCGATCGAGATCGCCTGCCGGGGGCATTGACGGACCGCCTCGCGCACGAGGGATTCGTTCTCCGGCGTCACTTCTGGCTGCAGGACCGACAGCATGTCGTCGTCTCCGAGTTGGAAGACTTCCGGGATGATGCCCATGCACACCCCGTTGCTTTCGCAGAGATCCCAATCGACTTCGATTCTCATCGCAGCACCCTTACCGGTACGTTCTGCCAGCCCATCACGTTTTGCATCTGGACGCGTTTGCAACCATCCCAGTCCACCTCAAAGCGGGGCATGAAATCAAGCAACTTGTCCAGCGCGACCGCGCTTTCCATGCGGGCCAGCGCCGCGCCGAGGCAGCTGTGGATCCCGTAGCCGAAACCCATGTTCTGTGCTTCGGTCCGGTCGCGGTCGACGTCGAATTTGTCGGGATCGGTCCAGGCCTCGGGGTCGCGGTTAGCGGCGCCGTTGATCAGGAAGATGGGCTTGCCAGCCGGAATCGTGACGCCGTGCAGCTCGACGTCTCTCATCGAGCGGCGAACCTGGTACTGCGACGGCGCCTCGTAGCGCAGTAGCTCTTCGACCGCTGCCGGAATCTTGCTGCGGTCGTCGAGCAGCTTCTGCCACTGCTCGGGATTGCGGCCGAACACCACCGGCGCATTGCCGACCAGTTTGGTAACGGTCTCGGCGCCCGCACCGCCCAACAACGTTGCAAAACCCGCGATTTCGATGTCGTCCAGCTTTGTCATTTCGCCGTCGCTGCGTTCCAGCTCGGCGTCGATCAGCTGGGTGAACAGGTCGTCCTGCGGATCCTCACGGCGTTGCTTGACCAACTCGTAGTAAAACATCGCGGTGTTGATGTTGGCCTGCATGCCCTCTTCGCCGACTTCGACCTGCCCGGGCTCGCGAGTCAGCGACACGTCGAGCCAGTGTCGGACCTGCTGCGCGTGCTCCTCGGGCACTCCCAGCATGGTCGTGATCACCTCGACGGGGAACGGCCCGGAAAAGTCCTGCACGGCGTCGAAACGGTCGGGGTTGACCTTGTCGAGGTACTTGTCGACCTTCTCGATCACCATCTCCCGCTGAGACTGGATGGCGCGCGGCGTGAAGACCTTGTTAAGCAGGCTGCGCATGTGGCGATGGTCGGGAGGGTCCATGAAGATGATCGACTGGGGCGGCCGTTGTCCGGAGCGCACCATCGACAGGTCGATGCCGTAGGCCGACGAGTACGTCTCGAAATCCTTGAGCCCCGCCGCCACATCGGCGTGCCGAGTCAGCGCGTAGAAGTCGTACTGCTCGTTGTAGTAGACCGGCTCTTCCTCCTGCATACGCCGGTAGGTGTCCCAGGCGCCGTTCCAGAATTCTTGGGAGAACGGATCGAAGACGATCTTCGAGGTGGTCATTGCATACTCCTGGCTGACGAGTTGCGGGCTGTAACCGTTACAGCGGAAGGCCTGACTGTAATGCTAACGGTAGCGGTTTCGTGGCGCACCGAGTAGGGGTTGTCATCGGACCCATCATCTGACCGTCATCTGACCCGTCATCTGACCCGTCATCTGACAAAGCCCATCTGCGCCAGTGCGGCATCGGCCGCATCGAGAACGACACCACCATTCGCCGCGGCCTGGTCGGCAAGGTCGACGAGCAGCCTGACGTCCTTGCGCAGGAGTGTTCCGGCAAGCTCGGCCATTCGACTCAGGCCCTCGTCGCCGCCGATCACGTTGAGAGCGAAGCTGTTTCCGCTGCTGCGAGCGACGACTTCGGCGAGGCGATCGGGCGCGACGCCGAGGGCTTTGCCCAACGAGAGCGCGGCGGCCGCCGTGCCCAGGTTGGCCGTGAACAACAGGTTGTTGAGCAACTTGGTGGTTTGCCCGGAGCCAAGGTCGCCGAGATGGACGACCGGATCGGCGTAGGTCGCGAAGACCGGACGGCAACGCTCGACCACATCGGCGTCACCGCCCACCATTACCAGCAGCCGACCGTTCTCCGCCGCCGGGCCCCCGCCGCTCACCGGCGCGTCGATGACCGAAACCCCTTGGGCGCCCGCCTTCTTCGCCAGCTCCCTGCAAGTGTCGGGATGCACCGTGCTATGCACCGCGATCACACTGCCGGGCTTGAGCCCAGCCAGCACACCGTGCTCGGCGCCGGTGATCTCGTCGACGTCGCCGTCGCCGACGACGCACAGGCAAACCAGATCGCTGGCGGCGCCAACCTCGGCCGGCGACCCGGCAACCTTCGCCGCCGTGCCGGCGAACGGTTCGAGGGTCTCGGGTCGGCGCGCCCACAGGGTTGTCGGATAGCCGGCCTCGACGATCCGCCGCGCCATGGGGCCGCCTTGGCTGCCCAATCCGATGAACCCGATCTGCATCAACCGGCCTCTTTGCTTGCCGAGGACGCCTCCCGCGACCGAGTCGCGCATTCGTCCACGAACTTAAAGACGTTGCGGTGATAGTCGGCCGCACTGTGTCCGAGGCTGATGTTGTGTCCCGCGTCGGGTTGTCTGTTGACGATGAACCGCGGCGAGCCGGAGAACAGTGCGGTGATCTCGGTCATCGCTGAATCGTCTGCCTGCCATACCTTTTCGTACTCAGCGATGCTGAACTGCACCGGAACGCGCACAGCGGGGGCCAGCTCCGGGAAGGTTTGGCGGGCCCAGTCGGACACCATCTGGTCCTCGTAGGACGGGGCCGACGGGGAAATGGTGGACCCGTTGAGCACCTCGGGTGGATACAGCCGCTCTGGAGTCCACAGCATGTCGTAGATGCCCGCCGGCCGGCGTTCTCTGGTTGCTGTCTTCAGAATGTCGCGGGCCGCGGGGTGATAGTGGCGGCCCGTGCCCGCCAGTTCCACGCCGAGAAGGTCGGCGCCGCGCTCGTGCGCGGCCATCCGCATCGCGAGTTCGCATCCGCCCGAATGGGCCATCACGAACAATCCGGCACCGCGCGGTCGCTCGCCGAGGATGCTGTCCACCGCGGCGTACGCGAGGTTGACCCTCTGCTCGGGTGTCGCCATGGCGTCCGGGTAGGGCGCCGAGCTGCCGTATCCGGGCCGATCGAGGGCAACGACGGTGAATCCGGCCGCCGCGCCGGTCCGCAGCAGCGACGACGACGGATGGCCCGGGCAGTCGAAATAGATGGCGGTGGTACCGCCGCCGTGGATGGCCAGGATGACGGCCTTCGGGTTTTCCGGGTTCTCCGGTTCGGCGACCACTGCCGACATCGGCACCCCGTCGACGATCACCAGCCGCGGACGCGGAGCCGCACTCATGCGTCGGCCCGTAGCAGCAGCACTCCGCTCGGCGTCAGGCCGCCACTGCTGACCACTCCGACGCGGGCATCGGCGACCTGGCGTTCGCCCGCCTCACCGCGCAACTGGCTGACGGCTTCGTGCAGCAGACCCATGCCGTGGGTGCGGCCGTGCGACAGTTGACCGCCGTGCGTGTTGAGTGGCAGCAGGCCGTCGCGGGCGATGTTCTTGCCGCCGTCCAGGAATTCCTTGGCTTCGCCGATTCCGCAGAATCCCAGCGCCTCGATCCAGGACAGGCAGTTGAAGGTGAAGCCGTCGTACAGCTCGGCGACGTCGACGTCGGTGGGTCGCAGCGCGGTGCGCGTCCACACGTGCGCCGCCTGGCCTAGCACCTGCGGCTCATGGGTCAATGTGCTCTGGTCCCAATCGAGGCGCTCGACGATCTGGGTCCCGACCGCCTCCACGAAAACTGGTGGCTTGGGCATATCGCGCGCGGCATCGACGGCCGAGACGATGACCGCGATCGCCGCGTCACAGGGCACGTCGCAGTCGTACAGCCCAAAGGGGGTGGTGATGGGCCGCGCGCTCAGGTAGTCGTCCATCGTCATCGGGCTGCGATAAATAGCGGTCGGATTGAGTTCGGCGTTGGCCCGCTGGTTCAATGCGATCCAGCCCAGCGTCTCTTTGGTGGTGCCGTAACGCTGAAAGTGCCGCTGCGCGTTCATCGCCAACGTGTGAGCCGCCGAGGTGGCGCCGAACGGCATCTGCCAGCCCGACATACGGCTCATCGACGGGGTGATCTTGCCCTGCTTCATCAGCTCACCATTGGTCGCTTCCCACAGCGTCCGGAAGCAGAGCACGTGACGCGCCAGCCCGCAAGCGATCGCAAGCATTGCCGAGATCACCGAGCCGCCGGGGCCGAACGTCTCCATAGTGCCGTTGTGCCACGTCGGCCGGATTCCCAGCGCGGCCTCCAGCGCGGTGACACCGCCTTCCCCCATGCCGGCGACGTTGAGCGGGCCCGGATAAGTTGATAGGCCGTCGATGTCTGCGAAAGTCAGCCCGGCGTCGGCGATCGCCGCCTCGCACGCATCGATGGTCAGCGACAGCGGCGGCACCATCAATCGCCGCCCGATCTTCGAGATGCCGATCCCGGTGAGGGCGGACTTGTCCTCGAATTTCTCCGTCGTCAGCATCGGCCGTACGTGTTCGCCGAAGCGTTCCGGCGCGATTTCGTCGGTAGGCAGGGGAGCGCGCTCAGCGCCCGCTATCGGCCGGAACAGGGGAAACCACACGTCGCCGACCTGTTCGAAGACGACCTCGACCTGTTGGCCGAGTTCGAGCCCGCTGGGATCGCAGTCCACGATGTTGGTGGTCAGCCGAACGCGGGGATCTTCCGCGATCGCCACCTCGGCGATCACGTATGGCGCCGGCAGCCCGGGCAGACTGAACCGCTCGTTGATCGTGAAGCCGGCCAGCGTCGCCCTCCCGGAGAGCTCCCGCACACCGATGTCGCGCGAGCGGCAGTAGCGGCACACCGGCGCCGGCGGATGGATCAGCGAATCACACGCCTTACATTCCTGCAATCGCAGTTTGCCGTCGGCGCCGGAGGTCCAAAAGTATTCGTTCTCAATCGTGACCAGGGGCAGCGGGCGATCCGGTGCTGCTGACACGTCACCTCCGGGAGTCGGGGCGGCCCCGACGACAGGGTCTGGTAGGGCCGTTATACGAATCGGAGAATTACGTTATCACTGCCCAGCAGGCACGATCTAGGCCGCAACTGCCTAAGGGGCAAGTCAGAGCGGCACCCAGACGCCGTTGAGGTAGACGCCCCACTGATGAAAACCGACGCTCCACGTCGGAGCTATGGGTGACCACGGTGGCCACGGCGGAGGAGGCGGCACATCCTGCCCCGCAAAGGACGGCGCATACGCCGGCCCGGGTGTGTACCACGGCGGCGGCGGGGTCGGCTGTTTGCATTCGATGGTGGCCGGGTTAAAAGACATGTTGGAGGCGCACCCTGCCGAGCTAACGGCGGGTGTCACCAGCACCGCAGCCGCCATGGGCACGAACGCAATTGCGATGACGCCGACCAGGCGATGACTGAACCACCTCATGGTGAGCCTCCCAGAGGACCATCCGGATTACGGCTGCCTGGAGTTTATGCCTTCACCGCTGCTGAGACGTAGTGACGGCGCTGATTCGCGGGCCAGGAAGGGCAGTTATGCTCCTGCGAGGTATCAACTACTTTATATTTGGCAAAGCTGCCGACGGGAGTACTCGTTGCTCGACTCAGAGAAGATCCTGATCACCGGCGCGACGGGCAAGATCGCGTTTCCCATCGCGCGCGCTCTGGCCGCAAAGAATGAGGTGTGGGGCGCCGCGCGGCTGAAAGACCCCGCAGCCCGGGAGAAGCTGGTCGCCGCCGGCATCAAACCCGTCGCGCTGGACGTCAGCGTGGGCGACTTCTCCGAGCTGCCGGACGATTTCACCTACGTTTTCCACGCGGCCGTGGACACGGGCACAGCCGACTGGAACCGCTGCGTGGAAACCAACGCGCAGATGTCCGGCGAATTGCTCTACCACTGCCGCTCCGCCCAGGGTTTCGTCTTCTGCTCGACCGGCTCGATCTACGCCTACCAGGGCCAGCGCCCACTGACCGAAACCGATCCACCGGGCGTCCCCCTGCGGGCCAACTACAGCATCTCCAAGGTCGCAGCGGAGGCGGTCTGCACGTGGATCGCTAAGCATTTCCGGATTCCGCTGACGATCATCCGGATCTGTTCCACCTACGGACCGGAGGGCGGCGCGCCCGCCGATCGTCTCGATGCGATGTTGGCGGGCAAGGCGATTCGGCTCCACCCCGACAAGCCCAACAACTACAACCCGATCTACGAGGACGACTATGTCGAGCTCGGCATCCGCGCCATGGAAGTGGCCGCGACGCCGCCGGTCGTGGTGAACTGGGCCGGTAGCGAGACGGTCAGCGTCGAGGACTACTGCACGTACATGGGCCAGCTGATCGGTGTCGAGCCGATCTTCGAATACACGCCCAAGGCGCACACCCCGCTATGGCCGGACGTCACCCACATGCACGAGGTGCTCGGCAGCACGAAGGTGCCCTGGCGGGACGGCTTCCGGCGGATGATTGCGGCCCGCCACCCTGAAATCGCACTGCGCCAGCCCAATTCGGCCAGATCTTAGGAGCGTAAGTGATAGAACTTCCCGGCACGCCGTCGGACGAGGTCGCGGGAATCCTCGCCGCCGGGCGCGGTGAGATCACTACCCTGTTCGTGTCCATGGCGACCCGCCATCCCGACGGAATTGACGCCGACTACCTGCGCTGGCACACCCTCGACCACCGCCCGGAACAACACCGGTTGGCCGCGGTGCGCGCGTCGTTGCGGTTGGTGTCCACGCCGGCCTGTCGCTCTGCGCGCGCGGTCAACGGTGGACCGTTGGACGCGGTCGACCATGTGATGACGTACTTCTTCACCGACCAGGCGGGGCTTCAACGGTTCAACGAGCTGTCCACGGCGCTCGGGGATGCCGGCCGCAAACTCCCTTTGCTGCCACCGGTGGAGCGCGGTGTGTACGAGGTGCAATCCAAATGGCCGCGCCGCGGGTCAAGGCCGGATCGGATGTCCTGCCGTGGGTGCCCGCGCGAGGCGCGTTCCTGTTGGTAGAGCGCGGAGAGGCACCGGTGGCTCCGCTGATCGAAGTCGACGGCGTGGCCGGCGTCTGGTCCGGCCTCTCGCAGGAGATCGACGCCAATTTGGCGAGCGCTCAGCCGGATCAGTCGATCACGTACTGCTTCCTTGACGACGACCCGCTCGCCGTCGCGGAACGGCTACGCCCGGCGCTAACGACCCGGTGGGCCAAGCCCGACATCGAACCACTTTTTGCCGCACCGTTTTTCGCGGTCGTGCCCTACGAATGGGACCGGTATGTGCCGTAAGGGTTGGGTCGCGTGCGCGTCGGGGTGATGGTGGGCTCCGACAAGGAACGTTTTCCCGCTCTGTGATTTAGCGTGACGGCAGACCGAGGACCCGCTGGGCGATGATGTTGCGCTGGATCTCGGAGGTCCCGCCCGCGATGGTGCCTGCATAGCTGCTGTTGTAGCGGGCGAACCAGCTGGCGGTGAAAAGGTTTGGGGCGTAAGGGTTGTACGGAGCGGTCAGGGCGTTGTCGCGCAAACCATCGAGTCCGGCCGCGTCCAACGCATGCCTGAGTGCGTTCTGTTCGGCTTCCGAACCGAGGACTTTCAGCACAGACAAGCTCGCCACATCCACGTCACCGCGGGCGGCTCGGCCCAGCGCCGCCGAACCGAGTAGCCGCAGCGCGTAGTAGTCCATCACGATGGTGGCGTAGTGGTCTCGGTTCACCTGATCGGCCGGCCGGTAGTTCTCCAGCAGCTGCTCGAGCCGGTTGGCGAACGCCATCCACATCAAGGTGCGTTCGTGGCCGAGCGAGCCGTTGGCCACCCGCCACCCGCCATTGAGCGGGCCGACAAGGTTTTCCGCGGGCACCTGCACGTCGGTAAAGAACACCTCGTTGAAGTCCAGATCGTCGCGGTCATACACCGACGCGAAGGGCCGGCACACCACCCCGGGAGTATCGGTGCGGATCAGCAGCGCGCTGATTCCCTTGTGCTTGGGCGAGGTTGGGTCGGTGCGTACGAATGTGAGCACGACGTCAGCGTCGTGGGCACCGGAGGTCCAGACCTTCTGGCCGTTGACCACGAAGTGATCGTTGACCAACTCGGCGGTGGTCCGCAGCCCGGCCAGATCCGAGCCGGCGCCGGGTTCACTCATCCCCAGCGACGCTGTCATATCGCCGCGCAGGATCGGCACCGCCCAGCGCTGCTTCTGCTCGTCGGTCCCGAAGGACAGCAGCGACGCCGCGATGATGCCCACGCCCTGCGGGTTGAAGCAGTGATAGATCCGGCGCCGTGAGAGTTCCTCGCGGTGCACAAACTGCTGCAGGATATTGGCGTTGCGCCCGCCGAATTCGGGTGGATTGCCCGGGAGCAGCCAGCCGTGGTCGAACTGGAGGCGCTGCCAGCGGCGCGACCATTCGGGTACGCCCGCCGTCGACGTCGGCCGCTCCGCGGCCTGCGCCTCCGTCGGAAGGTGCTGGGCCAGAAAGCCGACGAACTCCGCGCGGAAGGCTTCTACCTCGGCGTCAAAGGTGAGTCGCACGCCGGCTCACCGCGTGAAACCCCACTCGGCCTCGTTGGACTCGGTGCGCAGGTGCTCCGCGGGATCCTCGGAGCTGCTCGAATATGGATGCGCGGCTTCGGGTCTGCGCTCGCCGAGCACGGTGATGGCGTGCACGGGGCAGTCCAGCAACGCCCGCATCGCCGCGTCACGGTCTTCTTCTGGCACGGTGCCATCACCGATCAGCGAGGCATATCCCCAGTCGTCCAGCGAGAAGTAGCCGGGGGCGTGCTTGACGCACACGCCGAAGCCGTCGCACACGGTGCGGTCGAGTCGGATTTTCATGCGGACCTCAAAAGCGGCTCGGCCTGGTAGGGACGGTCTGCGCGAAATGCGCTGCGGCTGCAGGATTGGCAGCTGCCGCCGAGGTGGTGCGTCACCTCGTCGGGAAACTGGTCCAGCAGGGTGGCCGCGATATTGGTGGCGGCGTCCAGCGTCGCGCACGCTCCACGCCCGCGCAGCACTACCGACCAGCGGCGCAACCGGTCGAGATCCTCGGTCGTCGCGGCGCCGTCGCGCAACGCCCCGGCCACCGCGGCCATCGCCGCTGTCCCGTTGAAACAAGAGCCACACTGCCCGGCGTTTTCCCGGTCAAAGTAGGCGAGCACCGATGCCGCGACCGCGACGGGGCAGTCGTCGGTGAGTACCGAGATGGCACCGCAGCCCAGTCCGCTGCCGAGTCCTCGGAAGGTCTCGTGGTCCAGGGTGGTCTGGAGCACCCGCTGGTTGAGTAACCCGGCGAAATAGCCGCCCATCAGCGCTCCTCGCACGTCGCCGGGCGAAATCCCATGCAGGGCAAGCAGTTCGGTGAACGGCAAGCCGTGCGGGAGCTCGTAGAGAGCGGACGGCCGGCCAGCGCCGCTGATGGTCGCGAGGAACGTCCCCGGCGACAGCGACGTGCCTTGCGCCCGGAACGCCGTGGCGCCGTGGCGCTGTAGGTAGGGCAGATTGGCCAGGGTTTCGACATTGCTCACCAGGGTGGGCAGCCCGCCGACGCCTTCCTCGAACGGGCGCGGCGGCTTGTCGGTCGGCTTGGCCGGGCCGCCGTTCAGTGAACGCACCGCGGCGGTCTCTTCACCGGCCACGTAGCCGGGCTCCACCAGTCGGACGTCGACGATGACCCCGGCGAACGTGTCGGCATCGAGTTCGCTCAGCGCGGCTTCGACGCTGCGAGCCGAGTCCGCGTCGGACATATAGACATAGGCACGCTTGGCTTCGACGATCGCCGCGGCCAACCGCAGCCCGTCCAACACCAGGTGCGGCCGGTTCCGCAGCAGCCAGCGGTCCTTGATCGAAGCCGGTTCTCCCTCTTCGCCATTGGCGACGACAGTGGTGCCATGCGCACCGGCGATCAGGCGCCCTTGACGCCCATTGTCGCGAACCGTACGCAACTTCACCGCGAGCGGAAAGGCGGCGCCGCCGCGGCCGACCAGCCCACTGGATTCGACTTCGGTCAACAGCTCGTCGGCACCGGCCAGTGCGCGGTAGCCACCGAGTCCTCGGTACGCCGCGAGGTCCTCACGGCCTTGCCCGGGATGCTCGCCCAGCATCCTAGGTTCGCACCCGGGCGAGATACCGAGAGTGATGGTCGAGGCTTGCGTGGTTGCCATTCGCTATGCCGCCATCGTTAGGCTTGCACACATGCGGACTGCGGTGGTGCGTGTCAACGTCGACCCGGCAAGTGTGCTCACGCCTGCGCAACTAGAAGAGGGCATGGAGTTGCTCCTCGGGCTGGTGGGTCAGGTAGGTGCCGGCGTCGTCGATAACAACCTCGCGACGATGCCGGCCGGACGCCGCGAAGTCGAGGTGCTCATTGCCGCCGACGATGTCGACACCGCTAAGCAGGGTGCAATTGACATGTGCGCCAAGGCTTTCAGTACCGTACCGGTGCCCGGCGTGGTCACCTTCGTGAGCAGGGGAACCGACGACGACGCCCACGGCGTGTTGTCCGCATTCGGACTCAACGGCGAGGTCACGCGGATGCCCGGCGACGACGGCTACGACATCGTGCATGTGACCCTGCGGGAGGAGGACCTCGAACGCATTCCGGAAAGCCGGGTCCACACGGCGCTGGAGGCGTCGCTGAACTGTGAGGTCCACATCCGTACGGTGTAAACGCATTTAGCTGCCCAGGAACTCAAGGATTGCGGGCGCCGCTTGCACCCAGGTGTCAAACATATTGAAGCGTTGTACCTTGCCCGCGGCGCGCTCCTCGGAGGCGCGCTCCCACGCGTCCTCCGGCCAGGGTGGGTCGATCAGCTTCGAACCCTTGATCAGGCAACTGACCTCCAGAGACGTGCGCTTGGGGTGATCCATGTCGTTCTCGCCACCGCGAATGATCAACGTGGGGACTTGGATTTCGTCGAACATCTCGTCGGGAACACCCGGGATCGTCTGGCCGGGCTTAGACACGAACGCGTTGAGCCAGCGCAGCATCACCTTAAGGAACTCGTCCTTATCGAAGTCGAGGAGCCGCTGCTTGTTGGCCGGGTTCTCTTCGATGCGCTCGCGCCACTCGGTCACCTTCACCACGCCGTCCATCCCGGTACCTCGCACCGCGAGGATGCTCGGGATGATGTAGAAGGACCCGAGTACGAAACTGCCGTAGATGCCGCCGACGATGTTCCACACCACCAGCTTCTCCACGAGCTCGGGGTAGAGCATGGTAGTCAGCATGGAATCCCTTGCGCCACCTGACCCCCCGGCAAGGATGCACCGCTCGACACCGAGGCCGTTCAACAACTTCTTCAGGGTCTCGGCGCGCATGTGCGATTCGCTTTGACCGTAGAACTGCACGTCGGAGGCGCCGCAGTTCGGGCGGTCCCAAAGCAGTACCCGGTAGCCACCGGCGACCAGCGCTTCGGCCAATGGACGCAGGCCGTCAATCTCTTTGCTGAACCGGCCACCCGGCGTCAGGGCAATGAGATCGCCTGAGTCGCCGAGGATTTCGTACACGACGTTGCCGCCGTTGATCTCGAGGGAAGACACCGATTCTCCTGTAGTTAGGCCTGTACTAGGACGTCGTTGCCGACGACGCGGACCGGATAGGTACGGATACTCCATTCGGGCTTGACGGCGGTGGTGCCGGTGGCCAGCTCGAAACCCCATTGATGCCAGGGGCAGTAGATGTACTCCAGATCACGCACCATGACGGCGTCACCGGCGGCGGTCTCGTCCACGATGGTGCGCCCGCGGGCCCGCCCCGAGCACAGCGGGCCGCCCTGGTGCGGACAGTAATTCGCGATCGCGTAGAAGCTGCCGTTGACGTTGTAGACACCGACGCCGTGACGTCCGATCGGTACCAATTTGTGCTTGCCCGGCGGGATTTCGTCCACCGTGGCAACAACGTGCTCGCGGCCCTGGGCGAGACGGGGCTCGGGCCGCGTGGCTGCCCGTTTTTCTTCAGAAGTCAACTCAGAGCACCCGAACTTGACCCTCGAGGACCGGAACGGTCTCGGGCAGGTGATAGGTCGCAATGCCGTTCTTGTACATCACCGCGTCGCGGGCGTGCTTGGGAAGGTGCTTGACCAGCCAGCGCGGGTCGTCGAACGTCCAGTGCGGGTAGTCCGACGAGAAGAGCAGGATCTTCTCGCATTCCATCCATTCGAGCGCGCGGGTCAGCTCGGTCTTGTCTTCGGGGTAGTCCAGCGGCTGCGTGGTGAACTTGATGTGGTCCTTGACGTATTCGGACGGCTTGCGCTTGATGTCTGTCCACGACTTGCGGGCTTCATAGATCGCATCCATCCGCCACATCAGCGGCAGGATCCAGCTGAACGCGTGCTCGACGAAGACGATCTTCAGCGTCGGGAAGCGCTCGAAGACGCCGTCGAAGATCAGGCTCATCACCTGATTGGCGGCCAGCAGCGAGTAAGTCACCATGAAGTCGTGGTTGTAGCTGGGGAATCCCACGGGCGGGATCGGTAGCTCGTCGTACTGGCTGCGCGACAGGTGGCAGCTGACGGGGATGTCGTGCTTGGTCGCCGCAGCCCAGATCGGGTCGTACTTGGGATGGCCCCAGGACGGCCTTGGCTCCGCCTTGATCAGGATCTGCGCCATGAAGGGGTGCCCGGCCCAGCGCTCGATTTCGCGCACGGACTCTTCCGGCTCCTCAATGGCGAGGCAAATCGAACCGCGCCACCGCTCATGCCAGTTGTTGTGGCTGTCGAGCCAGTGGTTGGCCTGCCAGTCGTTCAACGCATACGACATCGCGTGCTGGGCTTCGGGCAGGCGAGCCGGGTAGGCGGCGGGTTCCAGGATCGCGATGTCCGAGCCCGCCTCCATGATCAGCTGGCGGAACGCCATGTCCGGGTCGCTGCAAGGAAACTCGCCGTTGGACGGAAAGGAGTCCACGCGCATCGCATAGCTGTGTGCGTAATCGGGGGCGTCGTAGTAGATCAGCTCGCCCACGCGGCGGTTGAGGAAGTAGTTGCTACGCCAAGGCTCGGGGATGTAGGGAACCAGCTCGCCGCGCTTTGGCGCCGGGTGCACATCCGAGTCGACGCAGCGGACGGCTATGCGCTCGGCAGCGGGAACCCGCTCCTGCGAAGAGGTCAACGTCATCTGAATCTCCTGGGTATTCCGTAGTACTACTGTGCGCCCGAGCCGACGGCGATGTCTATGCCGTACAGGTCGGCCGCATTGCGCCAACACAATTTCTCGCGCTGTTCGGCCGACAGCGCACGGGGCAGTTTCTTGACATCACCGAACTGCCAGTGCGGGTAGCTGGAGCCGAACATGACCATGTCTTCCTTGCCGGTGAAGCCCAACCACTCGCCCGCGAACTCGACGTCACCGGGACCGTCGAGGCTGCCCTGGACGAAATACACGTGATCGGGCAGGTAGTCGCTCGGGATGCGCGGGGCCCACGGCGTCTGCTCCAGATGCGGCCGGCCGAACGTGTCCATCCGCCAGATGAACGGCGTCAACATGTCCGCGGCGCCGTCGGCCCATACGAACTTCAGGCCGCTGAACCGCTCGAATACGCCCTCGGCGATCATGTTCATCAGGTGATAGAGGTAGTTCAGCGCCATGAAGCTGACGTACTGCTCGTAGGTGCGGGTGTTGCCGGACGGGGTCGGCGGGAACATGATCCCGTTCCCCACTTCGATGTGCGCGGCCACCGGAAGACCCGCGTCGACCGCGGCCTCCCAAATCGGCCAGAACTGCGGCTTGCCGAAAAGCTCGCGGGATTGCAGCGGCACGCCGATCTGGACAACGCGCGGGTGGGAACGCCATTTCTCGATCTCCCGCAGGGCGCCGGGGATGTCGTCGGGATTCACCCGGATGGTGCCGCGGAATCGGTCACCGAACTCGTCGTGCTCGAGCCAGCGCGCCACCATCATCTCGTTGTGCGCGGCGTGCAGCGCGCTGCCCAGATGCCGGTCCGGCATGATGCCCCGGCCCATCGGGTGCAGGACGGCCACGTCGACACCGCGCTTCGAAAACAGTTCGTTGCCAACGAAACTCGGATCAGAGCCGGGATATTGACCATCCGGACCCTCGGTTCCAGGGGCGTACTCGCCGCCCGGCGCGCCATACCAGTCCATCTCGTAGTCCGGGAATCCGCGGCTCTTGAATGGTTCACGTAGGAACTTCCGCAGGTCCCTGGTGGACGAGAAGAAGATGTGCACGCTCGCGTCGATGACGGGCATGCGTGTTCCGTCAGCGTGTTCGATCACTGAATCCACCCTCCGGCTCCGGCGGTTAGAGCCGGCCTCGCAGACTTATATGATAGACAATCTAACATTCTCATCGGGGGTCCATCAATCGAATTCCGGTAAGCGTTTCGTTTAGCCATCTGCCCAGGTAGTCACCGGTATTGCGGTGCTTTTGGGTAAGTATCTTCTTCATTTGGAATAATACCATTCTCTCACTTTCTGGCGGGTGCCGCTTCTCCGCCGACGGTGACGCCGGCCGCGTTCTCGATGGGCTTGATGACCGCGGTGAAGTCGGAATCGGGCCCTTGCTCGCGTGCGGTGGCTTCCCACAGTCGGCCGATCGTTTCGGCGACGTCGACTGGCACGCCGAGCGCCTTGGCCTCCTCGAGATAGAGCCGCACATCCTTGACCATCAAGCCGGTGGCGAAGCCGTAGTCGAAGGTGCGCGGCAGGATCGCGCGGGGGAACTTGTCGCGGCTGGCGCTCGTCGCACCCGAGCCCGCATTGAGCACGTCGATCATCACGGCGGGGTCAAGCCCGGCCTTGACGCCCATCACGACGACTTCCGCGGTCGCCGCCAGGACGTTGGCCGCCAGGATGTTGTTGGCGAGCTTCATCGTCTGCGCCGAGCCGGGCTGTTCACCGATATAGAAGGGCCGGCCGATTGCGTCGAGTGCGGTTCGGATGGCGTCGAATTCAGCGCGCGGGCCGGACACCATGACGGCCAGCGCCCCCTTTTCAGCCCCGCCGACGCCGCCGCTGACCGGGCTGTCGATTGCGACGATGTCCCGCTGGGCAAGCAGGTCGTGGATGCGGACCGCCGTTTGACTACCGACGGTCGACAGGTCGACGTAGCGCTTGACCCGCGAGCCCTCAATCACTCCGGCTGGGCCGGTTGCCACCTCGAGGGAAGCCATCGGCGAGGGCAGGCTGGCCATGACGGTTTCGGAACGGTCCGCGACTTCTCGGCACGACGACGCGCCTTGCGCTCCTTGCGCGACGGCGCGCTCGAGCGCGGCGCTACTCGTGTCGAAGGCGACGACGTCATGACCTTCTTGGATGAGCCTGCGCGCCATGGGAAATCCCATGTTTCCCAAGCCGATGAATCCGACCTCCACGGCCGGCCCTAGCCCTCGTCCAGCTGGTTGAACACTTCACCGGCAATGCGGAAGCTGTCGACCGCGGCTGGCACGCCGGCGTAAATGGCGACCTGCAGGAAGATTTCGCGGATCTCGTCGCGGGTGACGCCGTTGGTCAGTGCCGCCTTGATATGCGTGCGTAATTCGTTGGGGCGGTTGAGGATCGGAATCATGGCCAGATTGAGCATGCTGCGGGTTTTGAGCGGCAGTTCGGTACGCCCCCACACCGCCCCCCAGCAGTACTCGGTGATCAGCTCCTGCAGGGGCTTGGTGAAGTCGTCCGCCTCGGCCAGGGCTTTGTTGACGTACTCCTCGCCCAACACCGCGGAGCGAATCTCCAGGCCGCGCTGGTATGTCTCGCGATCCAATTGGCTTCTCCTTACGGTGAGCGACTCTGTCAAATATCTATCCACTGCTGTATATTTTTGTCAACTAATAGCCGAATGTATACAAGTCTGGATACTTTTGAATCGTGGTGACGACTACCCGACGGGGCCGCCCGACGCAGGCCGAAGCGAAAAAGCTGGACCAAAAGCTGCGCAAGGCCGCCGTCCGGACCTTCATCAAATACGGCTATGACGGCACCACCATGGAAGCGATCGCGCGAGCGGCCGGAATCACCCGTCGCACGCTCTACGCCCGCTACCCGGACAAGCGCGCCGTTTTCGTCGACGTCATCCCGTGGGCGCTCACGCGCAGGACAGAGCGTGACCCGGACAAAGCCGTCTACGACGCCGACCTGCGCACCGCCCTGATCGAGATCGGGCGGGCCGGGCTTGCGCGCGCGATCCATCCCAGCGTGGTTCGTCTGACGCGCATCGCGATGACCGAGTCGGCACGATTTCCCGAGTTCGCCATCAGCGCGCACTCGATGATGTGGTCGGGCCGGCAGCGACAGGTCGTGGATCTGCTTCGCCACCACCAAGATGCCGGAACTGCCGAGGTGGATGACCTGGAGCTGGCCGCGGGCCACTATATTGCGATGATCGAGCATCTGCCCGCGCGGCTGGCCGAGTGCGGTATCTATCGCAGCGCCGAGGAGGAGGAGCGTCACTTGCAGCACGCCGTCAATCTTTTCCTTCGCGGCATTCTGCGCCGCGACTGAGCAAGTCACCCGCGCCGAGATGGCCCCGAAATGACCCTGCCCGGTCTGGTGCTGGTCCACGGTGGCGGGCACGCCGGCGACTGCTGGGACCTGACGGTCGCCGAATTGGCCAGAAAGGCACCGGGATTGCCGGTGCTCGCGGTGGATCTTCCGGGCCGCGGCGGCAGGCCTGCGGATCTGACGTCTTTGGGGATCAGCGACTTTGTGCACTCCGCGGTAGCCGACATCGAGGATGCCGGCTTCGGCGACATTGTGGTGGTGGGACATTCGATGGCTGGGCTGACCGTGCCGGGCATCGTGGCAAAGCTCGGAGCCGCGCGGGTTCGCGAGATGATTCTGCTCGCGGCGTTCGTTCCGCCGCAGGGATTGTCGGTAGTGGACACGCTTAGTGGCCCCTTGGCGCCCTTGGCGCGATCGGCTCGGACTGTCCAAAGGTCGTCAATACCCAAGGCTTTGGCGCGATACGCCTTCTGCAATGGGATGACACGCGAGCAGCGGGCGTTCGTCCTTTCGCGGTTGTGTGGCGAGGCGGCGAACGTGATCTTCGAATCGGTGGATCGCAGCGGCCTGCCCGACGACGTGCCGCGGACGTGGATCATGACGCTGCGCGACCACGCGCTATCGATGCGACAGCAGCTCGCTGCGGTCGAATCCCTCGGCGGCGTCGACACGATGATCTGTCTCGACGGCTGCCACAACGTCATGGTCAGCAACCCCGCGGGCCTGGCCGAAATATTGATCGACCGCTGCCGGCTATGGGTACGCGGTTAGCCGAACTCGAGGAAGGACCGGCGCATGACGGGAGCCAGTGCTGACGTGTGGGAGGTGATGTCAACCTCTCGGACCATTCGGCGATTTTCCGACAAGCCGGTCGATGATGTCACCCTGACGCGCTGCCTCGAAGCGGCGCGGTGGGCGCCGTCGGGCGCCAACGCTCAGGGCTGGCGGTTCGTGGTGCTGCGCTCGCCCGAGCAGCGGGCGGTCGTGGCCAAGGCCGCCGCGCATGCGTTAGAGGTGATCGAACCGGTCTACGGGATGAGCAGACCCGCCGATGACGACAACAGCCGCCGCGCCCGCACCTACCGCGCGACCTACGAATTGCATGATCGGGCGGGCGAGTTCACGTCGGTCCTGTTCGCGCAGAAGCACTTCCCAATGGCGTCCGAATTGCTGCTCGGCGGTTCGATCTTCCCTGCTATGCAGAACTTTCTGCTCGCCGCACGCGCCCAGGGTCTGGGGGCATGCGCGACCAGCTGGGCGTCCTACGGCGGTGAGCAATTGCTCCGGGACGCGATCGGTGTACCCGAGGACTGGATGATCGCCGGTCACGTCGTCGTCGGGTGGCCCAACGGTAAGCACGGGCCGGTCCGTCGCCGTCCGCTGGCCGAGGCGGTCAATTTGGACCGTTGGGACGAGCCGGCGAGCGAGCTACTTGGCTGACTGTTCGGCGAAGAACCGCGCCGCCTTGCGGATGGATTCTTCGACCGGCTCGGGTTTCCAGCCGAGTTCGCGTTCGGCCTTGCTGTGGTCCAGTGGCGACATCAGCTCCGCCATGCGTGCGCCGACATAGGCGAACGGAAGGTCGCGGCGTAGCAGCCGCGCGGCGAGATCATTGACGCGCGCACCGCCGCGCATGACGGCCATCGGAATCGGGATGCGTGGCGGTCGACGGCCCACGGCGCGGGCCGCGATGTCGTGGACTTCGCGGGTGCTCATATAGCGGTCGGAGATGATGTAACGCTGCCCGCCGCGGCCGTGATCGGCAGCGAGAAGCATTGCACGGGCAGCATCTTCGATGCCGACCACCTCGGATGAGAAGCCCATGTAAAAGGGGAATCGGCCAGCGGCCACGCGGGCGATGACCGAGCCGTGCGGGGTTGGCGCCCAGTCGCGCGGGCCGTAGGTGGTCGAGATGCACAGCGCGACGGCCGGCAACCCCTTGTCGCGCGCGTACCGCATCACCAGATCCTCACCGGCCTTGCGGGCCTCGATGTAGGCGCCTCCGTCGGTCCAGTTGTGCGGGTCGTCCTCGGTGACCGGCCGGGCTTGGCTGATCGCCAATGTGCCTGTGGTGCTGGTATATACGAATTTGCGCAGGCCCGCGCCGACGGCGCCGTCGAGCACGTGCGCGAGGCCTTCGACATTGGTGCGAAACAGCTGAGCAGGGTCGCGCAGCCACATCCGGGCGTCGACCACGCAGTAGTAGACGACGTCGCATCCGGCCATCGCCGCACACAACGCCTCGTCGTCGAAAACGTCGCCGTAACAGCGTTCCACGGCAAGGTCATCGATTCCCCTGGTGGAACTGGTGGGCCGCAACATAACTCGCACGTCTTCACCTGCGGCCACGAGTTGGCGGGTGACGTGGGAGCCCAAGAAGCCGCTGGCGCCGATGACAAGTTTCGTTGCTGTCATGAGCTGGAGGCGAGCATGTCTGGTCCGTACTTGTTGGCCATCAGCGTCCACGGGTCGGCGTAGGGCCCGCGGTGTTCGAGGCGGCGTTGCAGCGCCAGCAGCGCGCGCATGGTCGGGCGCAGCACCGGGCCGAGCGCCTTGAGCAGCAGGCGGCGCCGGCCCATGGCGTCGGCGACCCACGCGAGGGTGGCGGGCCAGTCGTGTTCCTGATAGTCAAGCAGGGCTTGGGATTCGGTGGTATCGAACCAGCCGGTGAAGGCCCACCCGCGGTCGTCGGCGGAATCGCCGGGCAGGCCCGCGGACGGGCCGAGCCGACCGATGCCGACCGCGGCCATGACGTCGTCCTGCATCTCGCTCCACAGGTGGACGTACGTGTCGTCGCCGCCGATCACCAGTACCTTGCCGTCGATGGTGTCCCGGCGGTCCACGGCGTTGGCGAAGGCCAGCGCAACGTCGCGGGCATCGACCGAGTGGATGCGGTTGTCCGTCGGGGTGGCGCGCACCAGCAGCAGATAATCGCCGTCCAGGTTGGCCTGGCCGTCGGGGGAAAAGACGCCGCCTAGCCGCAAAATCGTATACGGCAGACCACTTTTGGCGATGACAGCCTCGGCGAGGACCTTGTCCTGGCCGTACTGGTCGATGGGATTCACCGGGGTGTCGCCCGTGATGCGTTCGGGTTGCCGATACGGATTGCGCGAGCCGTACACCGCCGCGCTCGAGGCGAACACGAACAGCGGCGGATCGCTCAGGGTCTGCGCCGCCTGCACCAGGTGTCGGGTGCCGTCTACGTTGACCTTGCGGGCCAGCCGAGGATTGCGGTACGAGGTCGGCGAAACGATGGCCGCCAGGTGCACGATCGCGTCGGGTCGATGGCGCTCGATCGCCGCGGCGACGGCGTCGGCGTCGGTGAGATCGGTGTATTCCGGGATCAGCTCGCCCGTGTGCGATGTTGCGGCCAGGTCCGCGGCGGCGGCCTCCGAACGCTCGTTGCGGACGTCCATCGCGATCACCGTGCGGCCGCGGCTCAGCAAGATTTCGGTGCACCGGCTACCGACTTGACCGAAAGCGCCTGTGACAAGGATGGTTTGGCTACTCATGCGCCGAACCTGCGCGCGACGGCTGCCCCCATGTCACGCAATCGCGGCGAAATGCGCACGGAGAACAGCGCATTGAACATATCCTCGCGCAACCGGGTCAGCGTAGACGTCTTGATCAGCCACTCGCCATCAACCTTTTCGTAGGTCTCGTGATAGTGCCCTCGCCCGTTGAGATTGACGCCCGGCGCCAACCGCACCACGTCTTCGAGCGCCCACACTCCGGTAGCGGTCGTGTCCGACGTCAGTGTGATCTCCGGCGCATGAACCTGGTGCACGGTCGGTTGCTTCTCCAGCGCGCCCCGAACAAAGGACACGAACTCGTCGGCGCCGGCGATCCTCTTGCCACCGGACGGTGAGGTGTCGCTGACGAAGTCGTCGGCGAACAGCCCTCGCCAGTCGTCCCATTGCTTGGTATCCAGGAATCGGCAGTAACGGGCCTTGAGCTGTTTGATCGCTTCGATCTCCAACAGCGTCGTTGCGGCGTCCGCCATCACGGCCCCCTTCCGGGTGCATCGGCACCTCGTAACCGATTTACGAGATTACTACTTCCGCAAGGGAGAATGTTATTCTCGCCTGGGTGACGAGGACAGGAGGCGGCTCGGATGCTGTTGGAGTTCGATGCTGATCAGCGGCTGTGGCAGCAGACCGCACGAGACGTCGTCACCAAGGAGTGTCCCGCTTCGCTGGTGCGCAGCGTGGCCGAGGACGGCGCAGACCCCAGCCCGTTATGGAAGGTCTATGTGGACCTGGGCTGGACCGAGCTGAACGATCCGGCCAGCGCAGTGGAGTTGGCGATCGTGCTCGAAGAGCTGGGCCGCGCCACCGACCCCACTCCGTACCTGGCGACCATGAGCCAGTTCGCCCCGTTGGCCGGGGATCGGTTCGACCCGCAGGAATCGGGCACCGCCGTGTACACCGGCGTGACGGCGCATCGCGACGCCGACGGCTGGGTGCTGAACGGCACGGCCCGGCACGTCCTCGACGGGGACCGCACTGACCGCCTGGCGGTGCTGACCGACGCCGGGGTGTTCATCATCGCGGCCGACCAGGTGTCCGCCCGGCGGTCGGAGGTGTTCGACCCGGTGCTGCACATCGCCGACCTGTCGTTCGATGCGGTCCGAGTGCCCGACACCACGCGGGTGATCGTCGACCCGGAACGTGCCCACCACTTGGCACTGACGGGCATGGCGATCACCATGGTCGGTGCCTGTCAGCGCACCCTCGACCTGGTGCTCGAGCATGTGCGCAGCCGTCAGCAATTCGGCGTCCCGATCGGATCCTTCCAGGCCGTGCAGCACAAGGCCGCGGACATGCACGTCGCTGTGGAGCGGGCCAGGGCGCTGGCCTACTTTGCCGCGCTGACGATTGCCGCCGACGACCCCCGCCGCCGGCTGGCGGCCGCGATGGCCAAAGCATCGGCGGGCGAGTGCCAGGCCCTGGTGTTCCGGCACGGCCTACAGCTGCATGGCGCGATGGGCTTCACGTGGGAGAACGATCTGCAGTTTGCGCTCAAGCGGGCCAAGGCCGGTGAGCTGTTGCTCGGCGGTGCCGCGGAGCATCGGGCGCGGATCGCGGAGGAGTACCGTGCAGCTGACTTTTGATCCCGACGTTGAGGAGTTTCGCGCGGAGTTTTCGGCGTTCCTTGACGAAAACCTTCCTCCCGCAAGCGAAACGCTGGAGCGTCCCCGCTCGGTCTCGCACATGCCGCAGTGGGCACGCGAATGGCAGCGGCTGCTGTTCGACAACGGCTGGCTGCTGCCCAGTCAGCCCCCGGAATTCGGCGGCCGCAACGCGACCGTAATTCAGCAGTTCGTCTACTTCGAGGAGCTGTCCCGCCGGCGGATTTACCACAGCTTTAACCCGCAGGGCGTGAATATCATTGCGGCATCACTGTTGTCGTTCGGCAGTGAGGAGCAGAAACGCCGCTGGGCGTTGCCGGTCCTGCGGGCCGAGATCACCGCTTCGCTGGGGATGAGCGAGCCCAGCGCCGGCTCCGATCTGGCGTCGTTGCGTACCCGGGCCGTGCTAGATGGCGATCACTTCGTCGTCAACGGTCAGAAGGTGTGGACCTCGGGAGCCCACGACGCCGACTTCTTGCTGACCTTTGTCCGTACCGATCCCGACGCGCCAAAACACAAGGGCATCAGCGTATTAGTGATCCCGACGGATACCCCGGGTGTGGTGCGCCGGCCGTTCCCGTCGATCGTGGCCGGCGATGACCTGGATTTCAACGAGGTGTTTTTCACCGATGTCCGGGTGCCCGCCGAGAACCTGGTCGGTGAGCTCAATGCGGGATGGCGGGTAGCCAACGGCTCGCTGGGCCACGAGCGCACCATGATGTGGTTGGGCTTCGCCGATCGCATGGAAAACATGATCGCCGATTTCCATCCCAGCACCGAGGTGGAGCGCGACCAGTACGCCTGCACGATCATGGACAGGCAGGCGCTGCGCCTACTGGGTTCGGCGGCGCTGGCCCGCGCCGCCCGTGGCGAAGACGACGTGGCCGCCATTTCGGTGCTCAAGCTCCTCGGTTCCGAAGCGGAGCAGCGCGGAATGGATCTCGCGTTTACCTCAGCGGGATCCGATGGGCTCATCCACCCCGGCCAGACGGGCCCGTATGCGCACATGAACCTCGACCACTATTTCGCCAGCTGGTTCGAGCGCTACGCCCGCAGCTTCGGCGGCACGATCGCCGGGGGCACGTCGGAAGTCCAGCGCAACATCATCGCCCAGCGCGTGCTGGGTTTGCCGCGAGGGTAGCGCGAGTTCTAGACCGGTTCGAACTTGGTGATCAGCCAGTTGCCGTTGACGCGGGTCAGGCTCACCAGCACACTGCTGGACGACATCGAGGGATCGGGCCTGTCCTTGCTTGTGGTGCTCTGGTCGACGAACACCAGAACCACGGCCGAATCCGGACGCAACTCCGACACCGCGGCCCCCGATCACGTGAGCGGTGGTCTTCAGCGACTTCTCTCTGGCCGCGGGAGCCACGATCTGCTCAGTGAATTGGCTGTAGTACGACAGGAAATCGCCCGACAGGTGCGACTTGGCAGCGGTGAAGTCCTTATCGAGCGATTCGGGTGAGTAGGACAGCAATGCAACGGTTCCGTCTGACGCCGCACTGACCACCGCGCGGGCGACGCTGGCATCAGTACGTTGATTTGGCTGATACCGCGTGAAGTACGCCCACGTCGCAGCGCCGCCGGATATCAGCAGCAACACCACCAGAATCACGGGAACGACTTTTAGGTTGAGCTTCACGTTGCGCGGGATGCGGGGGCGGCCACGTCGCCGGCTTACGGTTGGCTCGGGTGACTCGTCGGGTTCGGCGGGTACTTCGGTCACCGAGTCGTCGGCCTCGGTTTGCGCTTCCTCCGCGTCGTTGACTGCTTCTGCGGTATCGGCGGTTTCAGTATCGCGGCTGGGATCGGTCACACTACAAAGTCCACTTTCGACATCTTGTATTGTCCGCCATCCTCGGTCACGGTTACGCGGAGCCTAAATATGCGCGGTTCGTCCTTGGCGCCTGCGGCATTGGTGATCTTCGATGTCGCCAAGACCAGTACCGATGCGGAATGCTCGTCCATGGATTCAAGGGCCGCCGAGCTGACCGTTCCTTGGGTGACCACTTTCGACTGCTCGACGACCGACGTGAAATCCTTTGCACGCTGCGCGAAGTCGTCCCTGAACGAGCCGGTGGAGCTGTCGATGACGCGCTGGACGTCTTCCTTGGCCCTGTTGAAGTCGAGGGAAGTCATGTTGATGATGCCCTGCCTGGCCCCGGCTACGAAGCGCGCGGTGCGCTGCGCTCGCTCGGTGGCGTCATGGTCTTGCCACATCATGTACCCAGTGGCCGCTGCGAAGGCGCAGATGAGGATTATCGCGGCCGCTTTGGAAATCGCCGACAGCGACAGTGACGGCAACCGTCGTCGCCGTCTCGCCGGCCCGGTGTCCGCTTCTGCGACTTCTCCGGCTGTGACGGTCTCGTCGGGTTCTTCTTCGTCGATCTCCCCATCGACAGATTCGACGGTGTCGTCCGCGTCGGCGGATTCGACGGCGTCGTCTTTGCCTTCCTTGTCGTCCTTTTTGGCGTCTGCGGCTCGCTTCTCCGCCTCGGCGGCCTTCGCCTTTTCCTTCGCCTTTTCTGAGGCCTTTTCCAGCGCTTCACGACGCAGCCGGGCGGCGCGGGCGCGGGCGCGCGCAGCGGCGGCCTCGGCTTCGGCTTCGGCGGCTTCCGCCTCGGCTTCTTCGAGCAACGCCATCGCTTCGGCTTTTGAGATGTCCGAATCTTCAGGCGGTGGTTTCGCCTCACTCACTGCGCTTGCCGTCCGTCACCATCATCATCGTTGACCTGAACCCCGTTGTCTCTCAATGTACCGGCCCTTCCTAGCACCGGAATCGCCGGCGAATCCGTGCGCAGACAGAAGCTGCGCCTACCATCGCACGAGCGAGAAGGGGTACGTGTCGGAGCCCCCCGGTCCGCCACCGCAGCCGGTGTCGTATGTGGACACCACTTGACCGCCCAGTGAGACCGCGTCCCAGGTGTAGACATCATGTGAGGGAAAGAACTGGACCACGCAACGCACACCGTCGGGCACATCGACGGCCATCGTGTAGCGGCCGTTGGACAGGTGAGCATCCGATCTCCAGGTCGCCGCTTGCCCGTTGGGTTGCGGAGTTGCGAACACGGTCGCGCATCCCGGCCCCGTAGGAGTGCACGGGTTAATCGACCAAATCCAGCTGTGGCCAGGATCCCGGTTTGTGTCCAGCCTGTAGTTGCCAAACAGCATGTCCGCGTGGGCGGTCGGCGTGACAGTCAGCGCGACCGCGGCAAGCGCGAGGCTCACTGCGAAAGTCTTCACCGATTCGTCTCCCATCTCTGCACGAGCTTGCCTGAATATAGAGCGCGACCGTGCCGAAACAAGGGCTACCCGGAAAATTTGGAGCAGTCAACGGCCCGCGAGCAGCTCAATCGATGGTGGCGACCCGCTTCGCCCGGCTGCGCCGCGCTCGCCGATCGCCACTAGTCGATGACCGCGGCTTCCTTGCGCTCGGTGACGGGGCGGGCCAGCTCTTGCTCGTCGCAGATGCGCTGCAGCTTGTCCAGGGTCTCGTCGAGTCCCGCGCCGATCTTGGGGCCGGGTGTGAAGGTGGCCGGCAGCTTGCGCATGCCCTGGATGACCCCGATGCACTCGTAATGCACCGTGCCGTCCGGATCGCAGCGGTAGTCGGGCATCCGGTCGAGGACCGCGGTCAGCATGGACTTGAACACCGTGCGTGCCACGTTCGATCCCACGCAGCGGTGCACACCAATGCCAAAGCTAAAGTGCCGGTTACCTTTACGGTCGAGGACCACCTCGTCCGGGTCGGCGAACACCGAGGGATCGCGGTTGGCCATGGCCCACGAGATCCACAGTCGCTCGCCCTCCTTGAAGTGGTTGCCCTCGATTTCGACGTCGTCGGAGAAGGTCCTCCCGTCGCCGGCGGCCGGGGTGAAGAAACGCAGAAACTCTTCGGTCGCGGGATCGAGCAGGGTGTCGCGGTTCTTGGACAGCCGCTCGCGCTCGTCGGGGTGCTCCGAGAGCCATTCCAGTGAGTGGGCAGTCAGCGCCGTGGTGGTGTCGAAGCCGCCGCCGATGACCAACCCCAGATTGCCCAGTATCTCCAGGTCGGGTGCGGGCTCGCCGTCGATCCGCATCTGGAGCAGGCCGTTCACGATGCCGGGGCGTGGATTCTCGCGGATCTCGAGCATGTTGTTGACCATGTCGAGCCCCATCTCGCGGTGCATCGCGGTGACGCGCTCGATGTCGGGGGAGTGTTCCGGCGTGTAGACCGCCGCGTGCACCGGCTCGCTGTACAGGTTCCACTTCTTCAGCGGGATGCCCAGCATCGCCAGGGTCAGGACCGCGGGCACGATGTTCGCCAAGTCGTCGACGAAGTCGATGCTGCCTTCTTCGATCTTCTCGTTGAGGCAGGCGCGGGTGATGTCGTGAATGAACGGTTCCCAGCGCTTGACCGCGGCCGGCGACAGATAGGGATTGAGCACGGTGCGGTAGGTGCGGTGTTCGGGGTCGTCCATCTCGAGGATGCCGCCGCGCACCGTGCTGACGCGTTTGGCCTTCGGGATCGAGATGCCCCCGTAGCCGCGACGCTCGTTGTTGATGTCGTGGTCGTTGGAGACAGCGGGGCAACGAGCGAGCTCGAACACCTCGGTGCCGCCGGCCGCGACCCAATGCCCGCCGTAGGTTTCGGTCCACGCCATCGGGCACTTGGCGTGCATCTCCTCGGTGATCTGCTTGAACTGCGACCGGTACTCCGCGGCGTTTCGGTCGAAATGGTACGTAGGTTTCTTTCCGGGCTCTCTACCGTCGCTATCGCTCACGACGTCCTCGACACTCAACGTGCTGTCTCCCTTTACGTTTCGTCCGTGATGATGATCGCCTGCTCCGGGCAGGACTGCGCGGCCTCCCGCACCTGGTCCTCCTGGTCGGGCGGCACCACTTCGTTGACTGCTGACGAACTGCCGTCGAGGTCGCTCAGCTCGAACGAATCCGGAGCGATCATCGAGCACAGGGTGTGCCCCTGGCAGCGTTCGGGATCAACCCAGACCTTCACGGTGTCTCCTCGTGGTTTCAGGTGTTCCGGCCGCCGTTGACGCCCAGGATCTGACCGGTGATGTAGCCGGCTTCCTCGGATATCAGAAAGGCACACGCCGCGGCAATGTCTTCCGGCTTGCCGATCCGGCGCACCGGGGTCCGGGCGATGGTCTGCTCGATGTCGCCGAGGAACCCTTGCGCCTCGGCGTTGCGCAGCATCGGGGTGTCGATGAAACCGGGCGGCACGGCATTGACCGTGATGCCACTGGGCCCGTACTCGAGTGCCAGCGACTTGGTGAGTCCGTTGACCGCGGACTTGGCCGCGACGTAATGCGACATGTAGGGCGCGCCGGAGTGGGTGCTCGATGACGAGATGTTGACGATGCGTCCCCAGCCGGCCTCGACCATGTCGGGCAGCACCGCCTGGATGGTGTGGAAGACGCCGTTGAGGTTGACGTCGATCACCCGCTGCCAGTCCTCGAACGTGAGGTTGCCGAAACGCTTGAACCCGTCGAGGCCGGCGGCATTGACCAACACGGTGACCGGACCCAGCCGGTCACGGATAGCCGACAGCGCGGCATCGACCTGCGCCCGGTTTGTCACGTCGGCGGTGAAAGCCAGATCGGTATCCGACGGCCTTAAGGTCAACGACGGCGACATCAAGACCGTCGGCGCGCAGACGATCCGCCACCGCCGCGCCGATACCGGATCCGCCACCGGTGACCACCGCTGTCTTCATGACCACAACATCCAAGCCTCAACCGAAAATGTGACAGTCTCAACCACAAAGAATCTCCCTCGCAATTATGAGAACCTTACTCTCACGCCGGAACGGCTCGCAACGTTGCCCTAAAACCGCCCTCCGCCAGCCAAATAACGCCTCAACCGGCTAGCGCTGTGCGGCCGCACAGCATGTCAGCGGCCGGGGGCCCTTCCTGAGAGTTTCTTGAATTATCGAGACGCGAATGTAAGATTCGCGACGACCGAGAATTGAATTATCGTGACGACTACCACACAGGGGGCTGGATGCAGTTTCAGGTCACAGTTGCCACCATCGCGCGGACCCCGGCGGGTGCGCGGGTTGTTCTGGGGGCCGAACGGTGAGGCCGCTGGAGGGCATCCAAGTCCTGGAAGTCGCCATGTATGGGTTCGTCCCATCGGCGGGCGCCGTACTGGCCGAATGGGGCGCCGACGTCGTCAAAGTGGAGCATGCGGTGACCGGCGATCCGCAGCGCGGGCTGCGCCAGACCGGCCTGCTGCGGGTGGAGGGCGACCCCAATCCCAACATCGAGCATGCCAACCGCGGCAAGCGCAGCATCGGATTGGACATGTCGGTCCCCGAGGGCCGCGAAGTGCTCTACGAGCTGGCCCGGCGAGCCGACGTGTTCCTGACCAGTTTCCTGCCCGACGCGCGTAAGAAGTTCGGCATCGACGTCGACGACATCCGGGCGGTGAACCCGAAGATCGTTTACGCGCGCGGAAGCGCGCTCGGCCCCCGTGGCGCGGAGTCCGACAAGGGTGGTTATGACATGACCGCCTTCTGGTGTCGGGCCGGAACCGCGGCCACCATCACCCCGGCGGGGATGCCGGGCATGATCGCGCCACCGGGGCCGGCGTACGGCGACACCATCTCGGGCACCAACCTCGCCGGCGGTATCGCGGCGGCGTTGCTCAAGCGTGAGCGCACCGGCGAATCGTCCGTCGTCGACGTGTCGCTGCTCGGCAGCGGGCTGTGGTCGATGGGGCACACCGTGGCCCTGACCGTGCACCTGGGTCAGCGGATGGAAGCCTTCCCGCCGGGCGTGCACGGCTCGCCCATCAATCCGCTCGTGGGTCTGTACGCGACTTCCGACGACCGCTACATCTCCTTTGTGATGATGCAGCCCACCAAATTCTGGGCGGACGTGTGCCGCCACGTCGACCTGCCGGAGCTGGCCGACGATCCACGCTTCGCCACCGTCGACAGCATCGCCGCCAACACGTCAGACGCGGTGGAGCTTTTGACCAAGGCCATGGCGACCCGCACGCTGGCCGAGTGGAGCGAACGCTTCGCCACGCTCGCGGGACCATGGGCGCCGGTGCAGGACACGCTGCAGGCGGCCGACGACGCACAAATCCGGGCGAACGAGTATCTCGTACGCGCAGGCGAACTCGAACTGGTCGCCAACCCGGTACAGTTCGACGTCGCCGCGCCGCAGACCGGACCGGCGCCCGGATTCGCCGAGCAGACCGACGACATCCTGATGGAACTCGGGCTCGATTGGGACCGCATCATCGAACTGAAGACGGCCGGCGCCGTCACCTAGGAGCAGGGCCCAGATGTGCAAGCCGCAAGTAGCTGTTGAGGGAGCCACCGGTTCTTCGATAACGGTTCTGCAGTTTTTGCTTCCAGCTGCACATGGCATGAGTCACAATGACCCAACGCCTCAAGGAGTCGGGGTTGGGCCGGCCAGCATTCCTCGGGAGCGCCAACTCGCGCGACAGAATGGAGGGGCCGGCGTGAAGACCGAGTCCGCCCTCACCAGCCCGGAAGCGTCTCGAGCCGATGGCGACTAAGGGAGTGGACCGCTGGACAGCGGGAATTTCATTGGGGCGTGGGGCCAAGCCGATGCAGGCCGTCGGCGGCCTGTTCGCGATGGGGGCAGACGCGGTCAAGTTCTTGTTCCGCCGGCCGTTTCAGTGGCGCGAATTTCTAGAGCAGTCGTGGTTTGTTGCACGTGTCGCGATCGTGCCGACGTTGTTGGTGGCCATTCCGTTCACCGTGCTTGTCAGCTTTACCCTTAATATCTTGTTGCGGGAATTGGGCGCCGCTGACCTGTCCGGTGCGGGCGCCGCATTCGGCGCGGTCACCCAGGTCGGCCCGCTGGTGACGGTGTTGATCGTGGCGGGTGCCGGCGCGACGGCGATGTGCGCGGACTTGGGTTCGCGAACGATCCGCGAAGAGATCGACGCGATGGAGGTGTTGGGTATCAACCCGGTCCAGCGCCTGGTGGCGCCGCGCATGCTGGCCGCTGGCCTGGTGGCTTTGCTGCTGAACAGCCTGGTCGTCATCATCGGCATCGTGGGCGGATACCTCTTTTCGGTGTTCGTCCAAGACGTGAATCCCGGCGCGTTCGCGGCGGGCATCACTTTGCTGACCGGGGTGCCCGAGGTTGTCATTTCGTGCGTCAAGGCGGCGCTTTTCGGCCTGATCGCCGGATTGGTCGCGTGTTATCGCGGGCTGACGGTTTCCGGCGGAGGCGCCAAGGCGGTCGGCAACGCCGTCAACGAAACGGTGGTGTTCGCGTTCATGGCTCTGCTGGTCGTCAATGTAGTGGTCACCGCCATCGGCATCCGCATGTCGGCCAAGTAACCAAAGGAGGGTCGAAACACAGCTGTGGCACAACTGCGAGCCGTTTATCCGCGACTGACGCGACAACTCGAGAAGCCGGTCGGCACTCTTGGCCGACTCGGCGATCACACGCTGTTCTACGGCAAGGCGATCGGCGGGATACCGTTCGCCGTCACGCGCTACCGGCGGGAGATCATCCGCCTGATCGCCGAGATCAGCATGGGTGCCGGGACTTTGGCGATGATCGGTGGGACGCTGGCGATCGTTGGCTTCATGACGCTGGCCGCGGGTGGCACGCTGGCGGTCCAGGGCTACAGCTCGCTGGGAAACATCGGCATCGAAGCCTTGACCGGATTTCTGGCGGCCTTCATCAACGTCCGGATCGCGGCGCCAATTGTCGCGGGGATCGGTTTGGCTGCCACCTTCGGCGCCGGTGTGACCGCGCAGCTGGGCGCCATGCGGATCAACGAAGAAATCGACGCGCTGGAAGCGATGGCGATCCGGCCCGTGTCGTATCTGGTCAGCACCAGGATCGTTGCGGGAATGATGGCGATCACGCCGTTGTACAGCATCGCCGTTGTCCTGTCGTTTTTCGCCAGCCAATTCATCACGACGGTTCTCTTCGGTCAATCGAGCGGTTTGTACAACCACTACTTCACGACGTTCCTCAACCCGATCGACTTGTTGTGGTCGTTTTTGCAAGCGATCGCGATGGCGATCACGATCCTCTTGATCCATACCTACTACGGCTATTTCGCGTCGGGCGGACCGGCCGGTGTGGGTGTCGCGACCGGTAACGCGGTGCGGACATCGCTGATCGTGGTCGTGTCGGTGATCCTGCTGGTTTCACTGGCGATCTACGGTTCCAACGGCAACTTCAACCTCTCCGGCTAGCGAAAGGTGGTGAAAGGAAAGTGACGCACAATCCGCGGCCCGGGCCTACCGGCCGGCCAGCCCGGCCTGTCGCGGCATCGTCCGGCCGCCACCCCGGCCCGCGATCGTATGCGCGGCCGCTGGCTGGGTTGGCGACAATCCTTGTGATCGGCGCCGTCGTCGCCGTCTCGCTGGGCCTGTTCGCGGGCGACTTCACCCAAACCGTTCCGGTGACTGTGATCGCGCAACGCGCCGGCCTGGTCATGAATCCGGACGCCAAGGTCAAGATGCGCGGCGTACAGGTCGGCAAGGTCGACACGATCGAATCGCTGCCCAACGGCCAAGCGGCCATTCACTTGGCGATGGACCCATCGCAGTTGCAATTCATTCCCGGCAACGTGCTCGCCGACATCAATTCGTCGACAGTGTTTGGCGCGAAGTCCGTCGAGCTGGTGCCCCCCGCCGAACCTTCGGCGGTGCGGCTGCACGGCGGCCAGACGCTGCGGGGCGAGCACGTCATGGTCGAAATCAACACGGTATTCCAGCAACTGGTATCGGTTCTCGCGCACATCGACCCGCCGAAGCTCAACGAGTCACTGGGCGCGCTGGCACAAGCGTTCAGTGGGCGGGGCCCGCGGCTTGGTCAGTCGCTGAGCGACTTGGACTCGTTTCTGGCCAGGCTGGAGCCGAGCCTTCCCGCATTCCGTCATGACCTGGCGGTCTTACCGGCGGTGTCCAACGCTTATGCCGACGCGGCACCGGACCTGGTCAAGACCGCGGCCAACGCGACCCGGATCAGCAAAACGATCGTCGATGAGCAGCACAACCTCGATGCGTTGCTGATCAGCGCGATCGGCTTGGCCGACATCGGCAACGACGTCTTGTCGGCGAACCGCCCACTGCTCACGAGTGCGCTGCATCTGCTGGTGCCGACCACCGATCTGACCAACGAGTACGGCCCCGCGCTCACCTGCAGTTTCGCTGGCCTCGTACAGAGTGGGCACGGTGCGCCGTTGTCGGAACCGAGCATCAACATATCGGCGAGTCTCACCTTGGGCGCCGAACGTTATCGGTATCCGACGAACCTGCCCAAGGTTGCGGCGACGGGCGGCCCGCGGTGCGTGGGTATGCCGAAGCTGCCGTTCAACACCAACCCGCCGCAATTGGTCACCGATATCGGCGCCAACCCGGTGGGGTACGGAAACCCACAGGTACTGATCAACTCCGATCTCCTCAAACAGCTGTTGTACGGACCGATCGCGGGCCCGCCACGCAACTCCGCTCAGACTGGACAACCCGGATGAGGACACGCGCCACGCTGATCAAGTTCGCGATCTTCGCCGTCGTGATGGCCATCTTGAGCTCGTTCCTGTTCTTCATCTTCGGCCAGTACCGGACGGGTTCGACGACCGGATATTCGGCGGTGTTCACCGACGTGTCGCGTCTCAAGCCGGGGCAGTCGGTGCGGGTCGCCGGGGTCCGGGTGGGCACGGTCGACAGCGTCTCGCTGCAGCCGGACAAGAAAGTTGTGGTGAAATTCGACGCCGACCGCAATATCGTCCTCACCGAGGGCACCCGGGCGGCGGTCCGCTACCTCAACCTGGTGGGCGATCGCTACCTCGAACTCGTCGATGGTCCCGGGTCGACCACGCGCCTGCAGGCCGGCGGTCAGATTCCCGTCAACCGCACCGCGCCGGCGCTGGACCTCGATCTGCTGCTCGGCGGACTGAAACCCGTTACCCAGGGCCTGAATGCGCGCGATGTCAACGCGCTCACGTCAGGATTGTTGCAGGTGTTCCAGGGTCAAGGTGGGACTCTCGAGTCGCTGTTCTCCAAGACGACCTCGTTTTCAAATGCCTTGGCCGACAACGATCAAACCGTGCAGCAACTGATCGACAACCTCAACATCGTGGTCGGCACGGTTTCCAAGGACGGCACCCAGTTCTCCGGCGCAATCGATCGCCTCGAGAAGCTCGTCACCGGGCTGTCGGACGACCGCGACACCATCGGCTCGGCGATCGACGCCCTGGACAAGGGAACCGCCTCGCTGGCGGATCTGCTGGCCAGCGCGCGGCCGCCGCTGTCCGGCACCATAGCTCAGTTGAATCGGCTGGCGCCGATACTCGATGGCGACAAGGACCGCCTCGACACCGCAATCGCGAAGGCGCCAAAGAACTACCGAAAGCTGGTCCGACTCGGCGCGGACGGCGCCACCATCCCGTACTACCTCTGCCAGTTAGAGCTCCGCGGCACGGATCTTTCGGGCAAGACGGTGCACTCCAATATCTTCAGGTCAGATGCAGGAAGGTGCACGGAACCCTAATGCTCAAGTATCGCGGAGCTGGGCTCGTCAAGGCCGGACTCATCGGCGTTGCCCTCATCACCATGGTCATCCTCGTGGGCTTGTCGCCCGACCGGTTCATCGCGTGGGCGACGATGGTCAGATACCAGGCGCTGTTTACGGAAGCCGGCGGCCTTGCGAATGGCAACCCCGTGACGGTGTCGGGGATGAAGGTCGGCACGGTGTCGGATGTGAAGCTGCGCCACGGCGATGCGCTGGTGACGTTCGTGATGAAGGGCGACATCCTGCTCGGGTCGGAGAGCACCGCGCACATTCGCACCGGCTCGCTCCTAGGCGAGCGAATGCTGACGTTGGAGTCCGCCGGCAGCGGCACGATGCGTCCGATGACTCTCATTCCGGTCTCGCGGACGTCGTCGCCCTACTCGCTCACGGAAGCGGTGAGCGACCTGACATCCGACACCGCCGGAACCAACACGACGGCGCTGAACCAGTCGTTGGACACGCTGTCAGCGACGCTCGATCAGATCGCGCCTCAGATGGGGCCGGCCTTCGACGCACTCACCCGGCTGTCACACACCCTCAACAGCCGAAACAAGAACCTGGCCGAGCTGTTCAAGGGTGCTGGCGACCTCACCGGGATACTTTCCGAACGCAGCCAGCAGGTCAACAAACTCATCCTGAACTCCGACTCTCTGCTCCAAGTCCTGGTGGCGCGCCGACAAGAGATCGTGGACCTGCTGGCCAACACGTCGGTGGTGGCCAAGCAGCTGACGGGGTTGGTGCACGACAACGAAAGCACATTGGCACCGACGCTGGAGAGGCTGAATAGGGTGACCGGGGTGCTGGAGAAGAACCGCGACAACATCGCCAAAGCGCTGCCGGGTCTCGCCAAATTCGAGATCACGGTGGGCGAGGGCATCTCGAGCATGTACGCCTACTCGGCGTTCGTCCCGAACTTCCTTGCCCCGCAACTCTTCCAGCCGTTGTTCGACTACCTCTGGGGATTCCGCACCTTCGACACGGCTCGCGGTCCCGGCTTCCCGTCGCAGGTACCTCGGTCGCTGACCCCCTGGCCGTACAACGCTATTCCGATGTGCCCCACTTGTACGTTGGGTGGCAGGGTCGGGGGATCGCAATGATCGCCCGGATCCCGCGCAGCAGGCTGACGGCCGTGGCGGCGGTTGTCCTAGTCGGGCTCGTCGTTGCCGGCGCTGCCCTGCTCGTCCGCAATAAGCTCTTCGGCCCGCGGACGATTACCGCATATTTCACCACCGCCACCGCGATCTACCCCGGCGACGAGGTGCGGGTCTCGGGTGTCAAGGTCGGCACCATCAAATCCATTCAGCCGCAGGGCACGCAGGCCAAGATGACCCTCAAGGTCGACCACAGCGTGTCCGTTCCGGCGGACGCGAAGGCAGTAATCGTCGCCTCGAATCTGGTGGCCGCCCGCTACGTCCAACTCTCACCGGCCTATCGGGATAGTGGGCCGGTCATGCGCGATGGCGCAGTGATACCGGTCGAACGGACCGCAGTGCCGGTCGAGTGGGACGAGGTCAAAGCCCAGTTGATGCGGTTGGCAACGGATTTGGGACCCAAGAGCGGTGTATCGGGAACGTCGGTGGGCCGGTTCATCGACAGCGCCGCCAGTGCCCTCGACGGCAACGGCGACAAGCTGCGGCAAACACTCGGCCAATTGTCAGGGGTCGGACGCATCCTCGCCAACGGCAGCGGCAACATCGTTGACATCATCAAAAACCTGCAGACCTTCGTCGGCGCGCTGCGCGATAGCAACGTCCAACTCGTGCAATTCAACGACCGCCTGGCGACCCTCACCAGCGTGGTCAACGACAGCAAATCCGACCTGGACGCGGCGCTGACAGATCTGTCGACGGCGGTCGGCGAGGTGCAGCGGTTCATCGCCGGCACGCGCGACCAGACCAGCGAGCAGATCGCCAGGTTGGCCGACGTCACACAGAACCTGGTCGATCACCACATGGCCCTGGAAAACATTCTGCACGGCGCGCCGAACGCGTTCGGCAACTTCTTCAACGACTACAACGCCGACACCGGAAGCATCGTGGGCGGGTTCGGGCTGGCGAACTTCGCCAATCCCACGTGGGGCGGTCAGCTCCTGTTTGCCTTTCCGGGCTGCGACCAAATCGGGAGCATCGAGAACGTCACCGCGGTCGAATCGGGCAAGCTGTGTGCCCTGTTTCTCGGTCCCGGATTGCGACTGCTCAACTTCAATCAATCGCCACTTCCCATCAACCCATGGATCGCCAAGTCGATAGACCCGTCCAAGATTCTCTACACCGAACCGCGCCTGGCGCCCGGCGGCGCGGGCCCGAAACCCGGACCACCCGAGACCCCGCCCGCAGTGTCGGCCTATACCGGACTGCCGGGTGATCCGGTGGGGCCGCCGGGGGCGGTGCCACCTGCGCCGATACCGGGTGCGGCGATGCCGCTGCCGCCCCCACCGTCGACACCGATGCCCCCGCCGCCGGCGCCGAACGTGTCGGGCATGCTGTTGCCGGCCGAAGGGACACAACAATGATCGCCCGGGTGGCGGCCCTGCGACGATGCGGGCCCTTGGCCCGAGGAGGAGCTGGCCCATCAGGCTTAGCTCGGCGGATGTTCGTGGTCGGTTGTTGCGTGGTGTTGACGGCGACGGGATGCGCATTCCACGGCCTGAACTCACTACCACTGCCCGGTGCGGTCGGGCGCGGGCCGGGGGCCGACATCTACCACGTCGAGCTCCCGAACGTCGGCACGATGGAGTCGAATTCGCCGGTGATGATCGACGACGTCGTAGTCGGCAGTGTCGGCACGATGAGGGTGCAAGGCTGGCACGCCGACGTCGAGATCTCGGTAAAGCGCAATGTCGTCGTCCCGGCCAACGTGGTCGCCACCGTCGGTCAGACCAGCCTGCTGGGGTCGATGCACGTGGAACTCAATACGCCGCTCGGCCAGCAGGGAAGCGGACGGTTGCAGCCGGGCGCCACCATCCCGCTCAGTCGATCATCGGCCTACCCGTCGACAGAGCAGACGCTGTCGTCGCTGGGAGCGGTCGTCAACGGTGGGGGACTGGGGCAGGTCGGGGAGGTCATCCACAATTTCTCCGCCGCCCTGTCCGGGCACGAGGGCGCCTTCCGTGATCTGCTTACTCGCCTCGACACATTCGTGGGAACTCTGGACGATCAGCGGGACAACATCGTCGACTCCATCCAGGCGCTGAACCGGCTTGCGGCCACATTCGCCGGACAACGCGACGTTCTCACTGATGCGCTGCGCAAGATACCGCCCGCCCTCGATGTGCTCCTCAAGGAGCGACCGCGCCTGACGGCCGCCCTCGATCATCTGCGCGTGTTCAGCAACACCGCCACCCGGTTGGTCAACGACGCTCAGGACGACCTGGTCAAGAACCTCAAGAACTTGGAGCCGACCATCAAAGCACTCGCCGACGTCGGGCCGGAGTTCGGCATGGCGATCGCGGCGGGGTTCGTGTTCCCGTTCACCCAGAACTTCGTCGACCGAGCGGTCCGAGGCGACTACTTCAACCTGCATGTCGATCTTGACCTCACGATTCCACGGCTCAAGCGGACATTCTTCTTGGGAACCCACTGGGGGCAGCTGGACATGCCCGCACCGCCGGAGCCCGGGGATCCGTATCGCTTGAATTACACACTCGATCCTTTGCACAACCCCGTGAGGCCACCGTGGGTCGATCCCAATGCGCTGCCGCTGCCCGGGCCTCCGCCGGGTGCGGTCCCGCTGCCCGGACCTCCGCCGAGTGCGGTCCCGCTGCCCGGACCTCCGCCATCTGCAGCCCGCTGCCTGGCGCAGGTCTTGGTCAATCGCCGCCGCCCGCAGAGGCGCCTGGACCGGGAGGTGGCGGATAGATGCTGACGCGTTTCGTTCGGATCCAGCTGCTGATCTTCGCGATCGTCGGGACCATTGGTGTGATCGCGATGGTGCTCTTCTACATTCAAGTGCCGACTCTGCTGGGCATCGGTCGGATGACGGTAACGCTGGAGCTGCCGGCCACCGGCGGCCTGTATCGGTTTTCCAACGTGACGTACCGCGGGGTTCAGATGGGCAAGGTCACCGCGGTGGGCTTGACGCCGACCGGCGCGAAAGCGACGCTGTCGCTTAACACTTCACCGAAGGTCCCCGCGGACCTGACCGCGAAAGTGCTGAGTGTCTCAGCGGTGGGTGAACAGTACGTGGACTTGCAGCCCAAGACCGATTCGGCGCCCTACCTGCACGACGGCTCGGTCATCGCCGCCCACGACACGACAATTCCGCAGGCGGTCGGGCCGATGCTCGACCAGCTCAATACCTTCGTCGGCAGCATCCCGAAGACCAAACTCGGCCAATTGCTCGACGAGACCTTCCAGGGCTTCAACGGCACCGGTTACGACCTGGGGTCACTGATCGATTCCTCCGAGACAATCTCCCGCGACGCCAACGGTGTCGTCGATCGCACCCGAGCCCTCACCGAAGACACTGGGCCGCTATTGGATACGCAAGCACGCACGACCGATTCGATCAGAACGTGGGCACGGAGCTTCGCCGGAATTTCGGATGTATTGGTGAACGACGATTCCCACTTCCGCACCATCCTGCAAAACGGTCCTGGGGCTGCGAACGAAGCGTCCCGGCTGCTCGATCAAATCAAACCGACGCTGCCGGTGTTGCTGGCCAACCTGACGACCATCGGGCAGATCGGCGTCACCTATCACCCCTCGATCGAGCAGCTGCTGGTGTTGCTGCCGTCCGCGGTTGCTATTGAGCAGGCTGCGGCGGGCGAAAACCATCCCGACGGAAAGGCCATCGGCGACTTCGCACTCACGATCGACGATCCGCCTATTTGCACGGTCGGCTTCATGCCACCCAGCTCATGGCGATCCCCGGACGACCTCAGCGACATCGACACACCGGACGGGTTGTACTGCAAACTCCCGCAGGATTCACCGCTCTCGGTCCGCGGTGCCCGCAACTATCCCTGCATGGGTCACCCGGGTAAGCGCGCCCCTACCGTCGAAATCTGCAACAGCGACAAGCCGTTCATGCCGCTGGCGATGAAACAGCACACGCTAGGCCCCTCGCCACTGGATCCGAATCTGCTCGCCCAGGGCGTCCCGCCCGATGACCGGGTTACCTCCAACGACAGAATCTTCGGCCCTATCGGGGGGACGCCGCTGCCACCGGGAGCGGTGCCGCGCGGCACACCCGCGGGGCCGAGGGGAGAAAATCCACCGCCGGACGCGGTTGGGGCGGCGGTTCCGCCGGTGCCGTCGTCGGGACCGCCCGCGCTGGCACCCATGTCGCCCATGTCGGCTGACCTTTCGCCGATCGCGCCACTCGACGTTCCTTCAGCCGGGGCAACTTCCCCCGCCGCCCGCCGCGCCCGCGCCGCCGCCGCCACCTGCTGCTCCCGCACCACCGGATCAGGTCGGTGGTGGACAGCCCCAGGCGGCACCAAGCTCGTTCGGAGCCAACGCATCGAAGCCCGCGCCCTCGATCGTGGTGGCAAAGTACGATCCGCACACCGGGCGCTATGTCGGTCCGGACGGGAAGTTGTATCAGCAGTCGGATCTCGTTCGACCCCGGCAGCGCCCAAGACGTGGAAGGACATGCTTCCCAGCTGAAGCCGCCTGCAGCGACGCATGCCGCGAAGCGGGCCGCGAAATAGAACTACGAACGCCCGGTCAGGAGAGCTGATCCAGGCGCAACGGCATTGCGATATCAAGCCATTGGTTTTGCCCGCAGGCACCGCTCGGGCCGACCGTCTTGTCCTTGCCGGATAAAACCCGCGACCCGATTTGAAATCCACCATTGTCGTTCACCGGAATGAAAGTGTAGGTCTGCTCCCCGGTGAACGCGGTACCGTCTTCGCACCGCTCCCAGTTCGGCACGGCATGTCTGACCTTCCACGTCTGCCCATCGTTCATGTATAAGGGCGCGCTCCATCCATGGTCGCTCGTCACCGTGCCGTGGCATTCCTGAAACGTCTCGCACGTCGAGCTGATGGTCCATACTTGGTAGACCGTCGGCTCGCCGTGGTACTGATCATTGAGCTGGGCGTAATCGCCGATGGACGTGGCGCGGAACGTCCCGTTGATGGCCACTTCTTCCTTGGTTGTCGCCTGGGCTGTGGATGCCGTGCCCAAACCGCCGAATGCAGTGGCAGCCAGCAGCGTTGCGGTGGTGAGTGTTTTGACTGAACGCATCAGGTGCTCCTCGAAGCGCATAATCCGACAGTGCCTCTGGCAGCTTTTCGCCATCGGTTGCGGCATTCTCGAGCGATGACGTTACACCGCTTCGGCCGGCCAGGTAACGGTTAGAACCAGATTTGCCGCGCTCATGCGGCCGGGTCAAATTTCGCGATCAGCCAGGAACCGTTGATCTTTGTCAGCGTGACCACGTACGGCGCTCTGGGTCTTCTCGGGATCTTTCTTTTTCGTGCTTGCCGTGGTCTGGTCGACGAAAACCAGCACGACGGCCGAATCGGGATGCAAATCCGAAATGGCTGCCCGAATCACCTTGGCGGACGCCGTCAATTGCCCCTGCTGCGCGGTGGGCGCGACGGCATTGTCGCTGAATTTCTTGTAGTAGGTCAGAAAATCGCCGGTCAGATGCGATTTCGCGTTGTCGAAATCGCGATTTAAATGGTCGTAGGAATAGGACAACACCGCCACGGCGCCATCCGACGCCGCCTGGATTGCCCGGTGTGCCGCCGCATCGTCGACCCGCTGATCCGGCTGGTACAGAATGAAGTACACGCCTGCAGCGACTCCCACGGCGGCAACGACCAACATTGTCGCGACTATCGAACGCCACCTTGCCAAACGCCGGCGGGCCCGGCGCCGAATCGCTGCCAGCCGGTGCAAGCGTGCCGATCCCTGGCCAGCCTGTGGCCGTCCATCCTCTTCGGCGTGCGGATTCTCCACACCGTCGATCGCCGATTCGGTGCTGTCCAGCGACGAGCCATGCTCGACAGTCATTGCAGGAAATCAACTTTCGACATCTTGAGCTGACCGCCGTCGCGGTCCATATTGACACTGAGCCGAAACAAGGCCGACGGTGGTTTGGCGTTATCCGGCCCAGTGGCATCGGTTTTAGCCGCTACAAGCACGACTCCCGAATTCTCGCTCAACGACTCGATGGCGACTGCTTCCACGGTGACCTTGCTGCCGACCTTCGTTTCCTCGGCCTTCTTGACTATCAGGGATGACAGCACTGACAGCGTGTTCTTCTGTTCGCCCGTAGAGGCATCGATCATGCGCTGGACGTCCTCCTTGGCATGATCGGGGTCAATCGACATCAGCACCGTGATCCCTTGCCGGGCGGCTGCATTGAACTCCGCGGCGAGCTGCCGATTATGCACGGCGGCGTGGTGCTGCCACAGCATGTAGCCGGTCGCGCCAAGGGAAGCGGAGGCGAGCACGACGCCGACGCCAACAGAAATTGTTTTCCGCCCTGGGCGTCGCAGCCACCCTGGCCGCCCGGGACGCCGGACGCCGAACCGAAGTCGTGCGCGGGCCGACTTTGCGCGGCGTTGCTCGACATCTTGGGACACGGCTGCGTCGTCCGTGTCGTCCGCGTCGTTCGCGTCCCCGGTTTCGGCTGCCTCGCGCAGATTCAAGAGTCGTGCCCGAGCCGCCTCGGCGCGCGCTTCAGCCGTGGCAACGTCGTCCTCGTCGGGATCGGTGACGTCCGTTGGGTCATCACGACGGTCGGCGTCAGACCCCTCCGCATCGTGCACGGAGAAGAAGCTTATCACTTCGGCCTGGCCCGACGCTGTCATCGGGCAGCCGCTTTCGTGCCCCTTACATGCGGAAACGCTCGCTCGCCCGGGGACGGGGCATAGCGGCGTGGGAGTGGCCCGGCTTCGACGGCCGCTTGACTGAGATGATGCTCTCCAACCACGAGAATTTTCTTTTCGGGTGTGGCAAAGTAATCGGGTGCGATTAATCGTGGCAATGGCTGCCGCGTTGGTCGGCGCCAGTGTGCTGACGGCGCCGCCATCCTCGGCTGGGCCGACTGTCTGTGACTACCCCGCCTGCACCCCGGGCATCATGCCGCACCAGGTTTTAGGCGCCCCGTGTGACAACACGACCTACTATGCCTTCGGTGTCGCCGACGGGTACGTCTCCTTCGCCTCGGAGCCCGGACGACTGATGTTCTGCGGCTCTCCGAGGAGATACCAGCCGCGATGGTTCCGGTCACCTCCCATGGCGGGCATCAAGGACGAAGGTGCCGGCTGCCAGAATTACCAGAACTACGTCGCGCAGGCACCCGATGGCCTGTTCCTCATCTGTTTTGCCCACGATGGAATGATGAGCTGGATCCGCGCCGACACGTAGGGGATGCGTTGACGACGTTCGAAACTCAGGACAGGCACAGATCGAGCACAACGACGAGTCGGATCACGCAGGCCCGAAATCGCGGTCGCTGCAGGATGCGCGACAGCTTCAAGATGCGCCCCCGCTTTCCCGTCCGGCTGGTACGCGGCGGCGCTTTCCCTTGAGCTACGGCGGGTGAAGTTCTGACATCGCGACTATTATCAGCGTTTTATTGGTCGTCAATCTGGCGAAGAAGCAGTTGCACTATCAATTTGGCCGAGATGACCGCCCGGAATCGATAGGTGCTATGGCTGAATGGCAAGGAGTGGCGCCGTTGATCTCGTCGCGCCCGCTCAGTGCTCTTCGCGAGATGGCCTACGTTGCCGGTAACTCTGAAATTTGTGACCTGGGCGCCGGCCGATGCGGGTGAACATTTCGGGCAATAGCGATGTGTCTGGCGGCAAGCCCAGACGATTGGGGCAACTGGTTGCGGGCCCGGCGCAGTCACCGCCGCGCGGCCACCTCGCTGAATCGTCGACATCCCATGCGTTGCGGCGCCGCGAAAAGGATGAGAACTTCCCGGTCGCGCTGCGCTTCTTGCCGAAAGCACTGCGCGAAGACCTCCACGCGGTTTATGCGGTGGCCCGCACTATCGACGACCTCGGCGACGCCGCACCTGGGGACCGCGTTGCCGCGCTGGACGAATTCCGCGCCGACCTCCACCGGATCTGGCGCGATGGCACGCCGCGATCGCCAGTCTTGCGGGCACTCGTGCCAACAGTGCAGGCGCACGGCCTGACTGCCGAACCATTCGACCGGCTCATCGAGGCAAATCTGATCGATCAAGGGGTCGCAAGGTACGAGACATTCGAGGAGCTGATTGGGTATTGCCGGCTCTCCGCCGACCCGGTGGGACGGCTGGTGCTTGATGTATTTGACCAGTATTCGTCGGAGGCGGCGGAGCTGTCGGATCGGGTATGCCGAGCGCTGCAATTACTTGAACATTGGCAAGACGTCGCCGAAGATCGGCGCGCGGGCCGCGTCTACCTGCCTCAAGAAGACCTTGACGCGTACTGCGTCGGGGAAGCAGACCTTGACCGTCCGTACGCAACCGAGGCGGTCCGCGAATTGATGCTGTTTGAGATCCGCCGCGCCGCGTCGCTACTCGAATCCGGCGCTCCACTTGTCGGGCGGCTGACCGGTTGGGCACGCGTCGTGGTTGCCGGTTACGTCGCGGGTGGGCGTGCCGCCGCCCAGGGACTGCGCCGCACCGGCGGCGACGTGTTGGGCTGTCCGGCAAAGACTCGCCGCCGAGATGTCGCCGTCTCGGCGGCCGCACTGTTGCTGCATGCTCCAACGCAATCGAGCCACCGATGAGCACGGTGGAGCACGCGTACCGCATCGCGGAGGACATCACTCGCACGCAGGCGCGGAACTTTCACTACGGCATCCGGCTATTGCCGGCGGGTAAACGGTCCGCATTGTGTGCCGTGTACGCGCTTGCGCGGCGCATCGATGACATCGGCGACGGCGACCTGCCGCCAGAGCAGAAGCTGGCGGAATTAACGTTGGTGCGCAAATCGCTTGAGAATCTGGAAGATCCGTCCGATCCCGTGCTGTTAGCGCTTGCCGACTCGGCCCGCCGGTTCCCCATTCCGATTTCCGCGTTCGCGGAATTGATCGACGGTGTACAGATGGACGTGGAAGGCATTAGCTACCAGGACTTTTCCGGCCTGGTGGTGTACTGCCGGCGGGTCGCCGGATCGATCGGACGGCTGTGTCTCTCGATCTTCGGGCCGGTCGAACCGCACACGTCGCGCTACGCCGACCAGCTCGGCATCGCCCTGCAGCAGACCAACATCCTGCGCGACGTGCGCGAGGACCTCCTCAACGGTCGGATCTACCTGCCACAGGGCGAACTCGACCGGTTCGGCGTCCGTTTGACGGTTGACGAGCGCGGCGAACTCGACGACCCGGACGGACAGCTTGCCGCGCTCCTTCGGTTCTGCGCCGTGCGTGCCGAGGATTGGTACTCGTTGGGGCTCAGGCTGATTCCGCATCTGGACCGGCGCAGCGCCGCGTGCTGCCTGGCCATGTCGGGCATCTACCGCCATTTGCTTACCATCATCAAAACGTCGCCGGCGAGCGTGTACGACCGGCGGCTGTCCCTGTCGGGAACCCAAAAGGCGCGAGTTGCCGCCGTCGCGTTGGCCAGGGCCGCGTTGTGACGGGCACCGGGTCGTGCCGCCTTGCCGTAATCGGCGGCGGCCTAGCCGGGATCACCGCCGCGATGCGCTGCGCCGATGCCGGGGCCGCGGTCACGGTGTACGAGGCCCGGCCGCGATTGGGTGGATTGACGTGTTCGTTCCGGCGCGGTGAGCTGTGGGTGGACAATGGCCAACACGTCTTCCTACGCTGCTGCACTGCCTACCGCTCACTCGTGCAACGACTCGGCGCCGAGCACCTGACCACGCTGCAGCCGCGACTCGACATCGCTGTACGAAGCCCCTCCCGTGCCGCGCGGTTGCGGCGCTCTCGCCTGCCCGCGCCACTGCACCTCGCCGGATCGCTGGCACGCTACCCGTGGCTCAACCTCGCCGATCGGTTGCGCTTCGCCCGCGCCGCCTTGGCGCTGCGCGCCGTCGACGCCGCTGACCCGGCCACCGACCTGCGCGGCTTCGGCGACTGGCTGCGCGAGCACGGTCAAAGCGCCAGTGCCGTGCATACCCTGTGGGAGCTCGTCGGCATCGCGACTCTCAACGCCCGCGCCGACGACGCGTCGCTGGCCTTGGCGGCCACGGTGTTTCAGATCGGCATGTTGCGCGACAATTGTGGCGGCGACATCGGCTGGTCTGCCGTGCCGCTGCAGCGGTTGCATGGTGACACCGCCGCCGACGCGCTGGCCAAATCGGGTGCCGCCGTTCACCTCCGGACCACTGTGCGGTCGCTGCACAGGGACGGCGACGGATGGATCGTGGAAACTGACACCGGCCAGGCCCGCTTCGACGCCATCGTTCTGGCCGTGCCCCCGAGTAGCGCCGAAGATCTGCTGCCCGATGGCGCATTGCACCTAGCGCCGGGATGGTCGCAACGACTGGGCAGTTCTCCGATTATCAACCTGCATCTGATCCTCGATCGAACAGTGCTGCAGGAGCCGTTCATCGCGGCCGTCGACAGCGAGGTGCAGTGGGTGTTCGACCGCACCCACCAGAGCGGCCTGGCCTCAGGCCAATACCTTGCCGTGTCGCTCTCGGCCGCCGATGAGTTGATCGACGTGCCGACCGCTGCGCTGCGCGACCGTTTCCTGCCCGCCCTGAAGTCGATCCTGCCGGGGCTCGAATCCGCCGCACTGCAAGACTTCTTCGTGACACGCGAGCGAGAGGCGACCTTCCGGCCGTCACCCGGGACCGCCCGGCTGCGACCACCCGCGCGCACAGCGGCACCAGGTCTATACCTGGCCGGGGCATGGACGGCCACCGAATGGCCGGCGACGATGGAGGGCGCGGTGCGCAGCGGTGACGCCGCGGCGGCCGCGCTGCTTGCCGACGCGAGATCGTTATCGACGGAGGCGGCATGACGTCGATAGTCCAAACGTTGGATGATGCACGGGAACTCATCACCCCGCTGTTGCGCAAGGTGGTGCACCGGCTCGACCCGAGCACCAGGCTCGTTGTTTCCTACCATCTCGGTTGGTGCGATGAACACGGCATCCCCGTTAACACCAATGGCGGCAAAGCTATTCGACCTGCCATAGCCCTATTGGGTGCGCAATCGGCAGGCGCCGAGCCGGAAAGCGCGCTGCCCGGCGCGGTCGCAGTCGAACTGGTACACAACTTTTCACTCGTCCATGACGACCTGATGGACCGGGACAGCGAACGTCGGCATCGGGCCACAGTGTGGGCGCAATGGGATGACGCGACCGCGGTACTGGCGGGCGACGCGATGCTATCGCTTGCCCACGAAGTGCTGTTGGACGTGCCCACGCCGCATGCGCGCGCCGCCGAAATGGTCGTGGCAATCGCGACCCGTGAACTGATCCGCGGCCAGGCTCTCGATGTCGCATTCGAAAGCCGTCGCGCAGTGAGCCTCGACGAATGCGTAGCGATGGCCCGTGGCAAGACCGGGGCGCTGATGTCGGCCAGCGCAGCAATCGGCGCGGTGCTGGCCGGTGCCCCTACGGTGGTGACCGACGCGCTGGCGGCCTACGGCGATCACGTGGGCCTGGCGTTTCAGCTCGTCGACGACCTGCTCGGGATCTGGGGCCGGCCCGAAATCACCGGCAAGCCAGTGTATTCCGATCTACGGTCGCACAAGAAGACCCTGCCGGTAACCTGGGCCATCGAGAACGGCGGGACGGCAGGCCGCGAACTCGCCGCATGGCTGGCCGAGGAGGTCGACGACCCGACCGATGCCGAACTCGCCGACGTCGCTGAGCTTGTCGGGCAAGGCGGCGGGCGTGCCTGGGCGGCGGAAGAGGCCGGCCGCCGTGCCGCACTCGCCGAAGAGGCCGTCGCACACGCCGGTGCCCCGCCGGAGCCGGCCGCCCGGCTTCGGGCGCTGGCTCGTTACCTCATCGATAGGAAGGCATAGATGTCGACTACCGCGAGCCGCGTGCCCGAGCCAGCCTCCGCACCAGACGATTTAGGCGATGTGCAAACCGCGCTGGACGCCGCGGTCAACCAACTGCGGTCGCAGCAGCAGCCGGACGGCTGGTGGAAGGGCGCGCTCGACACCAATGTGACGATGGACGCCGAGGACCTGCTGATGCGCGCGTTCCTGGACATCCTGACGCCCGAGGCGACCGTGCCAACCGCGCGTTGGATCCGCTCACAGCAGCGCGCGGATGGCAGCTGGTCGGTTTACCCTGGCGGTCCGGGGGATCTATCGACCTCGGCCGAGGCATGGGTGGCATTGCGGCTAGCCGGTGACGGGCCCGAGGAGCCACACATGGCGAAAGCGGCCGAGTTTGTGCGCGGCGAAGGTGGGGTCGAAAACAGCCGCGTATTCACGCGAATATGGTTTTCGCTCTGCGGTTTATGGTCCTGGGATGACTGCCCGGAGCTGCCGCCGGAGCTGATATTTTTTCCCTCGTGGGCGCCGCTGAACATCTACGACTGGAGCTGTTGGGCACGCGGAACGATTGTGCCGCTGATGATCGTCTGCACGCTAAAACCCATGCGCCCTATCTCATTTGGTATCGGCGAGCTGCGTTCGGGCCACGACCGCAAGCTCGACCGACCGTGGACCATCGCGGGCATGTTCCAGCGGCTCGACAAATTACTGCACTGGTACGCGCGGCATCCGTTCCAACCGCTGCGAAGGTCGGCGATGAAGCAGGCTCTGGAATGGATCTTGGCGCGTCAGGAAGCCGACGGCGCGTGGGGCGGGATCCAGCCCCCAACGGTGTATTCGCTGCTGGCCCTGCACCTCATGGGTTATCCGATGGACCATCCCGCGGTACGCGCCGGCTTCGCCGGGCTCGAGGGTTTCCTTATCCACGAGGACACTCCCGACGGGCCAACCCGCCGGCTCGAGGGTTGCCAGTCACCGGTGTGGGATACCGCGCTGTCGCTGGCCGCATTGCTGGATGCCGGTGTGGCTCCTGATGACCCGGCGGTGCTGCGCGCCACCGACTGGCTGCTCGACAAGCAGATCACCCGGCCCGGAGATTGGCACGTGCGCCGCCCCGAATTAACCCCGGGCGCATGGGCTTTCGAGTTCGCCAACGACAACTACCCCGACACCGACGACACCGCCGAGGTCATCATGGGCCTGACCCGGGTCGCGCACCCCGCCACCGCCCAAGTGGCCGCCGCGGTCGACCGGGCGGTCGAGTGGACTGCGGGCATGCAATCGCGTGACGGCGGCTGGGGTGCGTTCGACGCCGACAACACCAGCGGACTGGTGATCAAACTCCCGTTCTGCGACTTCGGTGCGGTCACCGACCCGCCCTCCGCCGATGTCACCGCCCACGTTGTCGAGATGCTTGCCATCGAGGGCGTGCACCCCGAACGACGTGCGCGCGGCGTGCGATGGCTGCTTGATCACCAAGAACCGGACGGATCCTGGTACGGCCGCTGGGGTGTCAACTACATCTACGGAACTGGCGCAGTGGTGCCGGCATTGATAGCGGCCGGGGTCGATGCTGGGGCGGTACCTATCCGTTCCGCGGTGGATTGGTTGAAGCGGCACCAGAACGACGACGGCGGGTGGGGGGAGGATGCGCGCTCGTACGTAGACCGTGCCTGGGCGGGGCGTGGGGCGTCGACGCCCTCGCAGACCGCGTGGGCGTTGCTCGCCCTGTTAGCGGTCGGGGATGACACCGATGCAGTGCGGCGAGGGATCGTGTGGCTAGTGGAAAGCCAGCGCCCCGACGGCGGATGGGACGAGGAGTATTTCACTGGTACTGGATTCCCCGTCGACATGTATATCAACTACGAGATGTACAAGCTCGTTTTTCCGATGTGGGCGCTTGGCCGTTATCTGCGGGCACGCACGTGAAGTCGGCAGTGGTCTACCTGCCGATGAGGCAGGAGCGGCCCGGACCGTCCGGGCCCGTGCTGGTGGCGGAGATCGCGGGCCCTCCGACCGCTGGGCCGCTTACCGCAGACCTCGTCGTGGCGGACGAAATACGTTGCGACGGAACAGTATGGACGACTCACGCTGCCCCGCTCGTCACGAGTGCCCTGCGGCGGCTGGGACTTTGGGTGCATGTCGGTCCTCTTGCCGTTGATCCCGAATGGGCATGTGCCGCCAGTGCGGCCGGTGAGCAGACCGTCGCACTACGCGTCACCGCCCGCAGCCCAGCTGAGGCTCGTACTACTTTGGGCGCCGCCGGACCGGCGATTCACCAGTGGGCGGCCGCGGTGGGCGACCGCGAAATCTTGCTAGCCAGCCCACGCTCTTTTTGCGCCGGTGTGGATCGGGCAATCGAAATCGTCGAACGGGCACTGGAACGTTTCGGCGCACCGGTGTACGTGCGTCGTCAGATCGTGCACAACGGTTACGTCGTGCGTGATCTCGAGACGCGCGGCGCGGTATTCGTGGCTGAGGTCGAAGAGGTCCCGGAGGGCAGCACCGTGGTCCTCGCTGCGCACGGAGTGGCGCCATCGGTACGTCGGGACGCCTACGCGCGCCGATTGCGTGTGATCGACGCGACCTGTCCGCTGGTGGCAAAGGTGCACGCCGAAGTGCGCCGGTTTGCGGCCGACGGGAACACCGTCTTCCTCATCGGCCACGACGAGCACGAGGAAGTGGTGGGAACTCGCGGCGAAGCACCGGGAAACGTTGTCACTGTGGCCAATCCCGCCGAGGCGGAGACTGTCCAGCCGGCAGACCCACGCAAGGTCGCTTACGTCACGCAAACCACCCTCGCCAGCGATGAGGCCGACCGCACCGCGGCGGTGCTCCGAGAACGTTTTCCGGCGATCGCCTCGCCGCCGCAGGAGGACATCTGCTACGCGACGACCAACCGACAGGCGGCCGTCCGTGTGGTGGCCGCGCAGAGCGAACTGGTTCTGGTGTTAGGTTCGGGCAACTCCTCGAATTCCCACCGTCTGGTGGAAGTGGCCGAACGATGCGGCACCACGGCATATCTCGTGGAGGATGCTCGTGCCGTCGATTTGCGCTGGCTCGCGGGTGCTCGCCGGGTGGGTGTGACCGCGGGGGCATCCGCGCCGCCGCACCTGGTGGACGAGCTGGTGCGAACTCTGTCTGGACTGGGGCAGATCACCGTCCGGGAGGCGGTCGTGGCCGACGAAGACATTGAGTTTACCCTTCCGCGGGAAGTGAGATGAAAGGGTGCGGCCCCACGTTGACTCGGCGGTCGTCTGACACGTGAGACCCTTGGCAAGCGTGTTGGCTGACCGACGGATGTTCACTTCTGTCGGCGTAATGATGCGGCAAAAGTGACCCGACAAAATATCCTCATCACCGGCGCTAGTTCCGGCTTGGGCGGCGGGATGGCACGGCAGTTCGCGGCTCAGGGACGCCACCTTGCGCTGTCTGCTCGCCGCACCGATCGGCTGGCCGAGTTGAAAGCTGAGCTTTCGCTGCGGTATCCGCGCATTAACATCGCTTTTGCCGCACTGGACGTCAATGACCATGAGCAGGTGCCACAAGTGTTCGCCGAGTTAAACGCCACCTTGGGCGGGATCGACCGGGTGATCGTCAACGCGGGTGTCGGAAAAGGCGCGCCGTTGGGTTCGGGCCAGCTGCCGACCAACACGGCGATCATCGAGACCAACCTGGTGGCCGCGCTGGTACAGACCGAGACGGCGTTGGAGATGTTCAAGGCGGCCGGTTCGGGGCATCTTGTACTCATGTCCTCGGTCGTCAGCGCGAGAGGGATACCGGGTGTTTGGGCTGCCTATGCTGTCAGCAAAGCCGGACTGCGCTCGCTTGGCGAATCACTACGCGCGGAATACGCCGAAGGCCCGATCAAGATTTCGGCCATCGGGGCGGGCGATATCGAGTCGGAGATGAAACCTAAATCTGAATCCTCGATGTTCGCGGTGGACAACGAAACTGGCGTCAAGGCATTAGTCGAAGCTATCGAACGGGAACGGGGCCGGGCCGTCGTGCCCTGGTGGCCGTGGGCGCCGATAGTCCCGCTGTTGCGTGTGGTTCCGCTATCGATGCTAAAGCGTTTCGCATAGCAAGCATTTTTCGGCGGGCCGCTGATAATTGCGGCCGGTGCACGCTCGGAGGGAGAGAAACGAGGATGCATCCCCGTTACCCCAATGTTTTCAGCCCGGTGCGGATTGGACCGGTGGAGCTGTCCAACCGCTATTACTTCGCGCCGCACGCTATTCCGCTGAACGTCGGGTCCGCCCCTTCTGACGATTTCGTGGCGTATTGCACCGAGCGGGTGAAGGATGGCGGTTGCGGTCTGGTGATCTTGAGCTGCACGGCGCATCAGCGCGGGCGCTCCTTTCAGCCTTCTCCGTATCCGAAGAAGAACATTGCTGCCTTCGCCGCGCTGGCCGACGCCGTGCACGGGGCGGGTGGGGGAAAATCTTTGGTGAGATTTGGTATCACCGGATGACTCCCGGTCATTGGCAATCGATGGCACCGCAAGCGCCGTCGTTTGGCCCGTCGGTTTCGCAGTTCGCATTCAACGGGATCAGCGGCTCGACCCGCGCGGCCACACGCGACGAGGTTGCGATGATCGTCGACGCGCATCACCAATCGACAGTGCATCTACGTGAAGCCGGATTCGATGGCATTGAAGTCCACGCCGCGCACGCCACCATCATCGAGCAGTTCCTGTCGCCCTATTACAATCGCCGCACCGACGAATACGGCGGGCCGCTGGAGAACCGAATGCGCATGCTGGTCGACGTGCTGCAGTCAGTGCGTGACGCGGCGGGCACCGGGATGGCTGTGGGCGCGCGGATTAACTGTGATGAGCTAATCGAGGGCGGCTATGAGAGTTCCCACGCGTATGACGTGGTTCGATCGATCTGCTCGCGGGGGCTGGTCGACTTCGTCGATCTTGACGTCGGCATGGAGCCGCTCCAGCTGAAATACGGTATGCCCACGGTCTTTATCGAGGAGCTCAGCTATCGGCCTTTCGTGGAGAAGGTCCGCGGAGCGGCGGGTGATGTGCCGGTGCTCAGTGTGCTCGGCCGGGTGACCAAGATGACCGATGCCGAAGCGGCAATCGCCGCGGGTCTGTGCGATCTCGTCGGGTCAGCACGTGAACTCATCGCCGAGCCGCAGTTCGTCAAGCACGCCCGTGAGGGAACCGAAGACCAGGCGCGCACCTGCATCGCCTGCAACTGGTGCCTTGGCGGCATCAACTATCGCGTGATTGGTTGCACTATCAACCCGGCGTCCTTTAGGGAACGCTTCTGGGGTGAAGGCACATTCGCTGCCGCGGCGCAGCCGTCGAAGGTGGTCGTGATCGGCGGCGGACCGGCCGGGCTCGAGGCGGCTCGGGTTGCGGCTTTGCGAGGCCACGAGTCACGTTGCTTGAAGTGCGCCAGCAGCTTGGTGGGGCGCTGGCGCTGTGGTCGCGGTTACCGGGGCGCGAGTTCTACCGCCATGCGATCGACTGGTGGACGCGCGAACTGACCCGGCTGGGCGTGACCGTCCGGCAGGGCAAACCGGCAGCCGGCCCAGAGGTGCTGGCGTTGGCTCCCGATGCCGTCATCGTGGCGACTGGCGCCGGCTATAGCCGGACGGGGCGGAGTGCCTTTCTCGACCAGGACATCTCCGGCGCAGACAAGCCGCATGTCTGCTGTCCCTGAGAGATCCCTGGAGGACCGCGTGCAGCCGTCGGGCAAGGTGGTCGTGGTAGACGCCGAGGCCACGCATGCCGGTAGCGGTGTGGCCGAGCTGCTCTGGGTGCCGCGGCGCAGAAGCGATTCTGCTGTCGCCCAATTATGCTCCTTATTCCCACCGGGAAGTCATGAGCTTGGAAGGGGATTCGATCGCCAAGCGCATGGCCGAGGCCAATGTCGTGTTCCAACCCGCGACCTGGGTTCGCCGTATCGGTGATGATGATTTGCAGATCTTCGATGTCAACAGCGAACGCGAGTCTACGATCCCGGACGTCGATGCCGTCGTCTTGGCAACGGGCCGGATCCCTGTTGATGGAATCGCGCGCGAGCTCGAAGGCAAAGTCGCACAACTATTCACCATCGGTGACGCACTCGGGGTACGGCCGCTGGCGACGGCCGCCTACGAGGGGCAGAAATTTGCCCGGCTGATCGGTGAACCCGACGCGCCCAGAAATGTCGCCGAGGTTTATTTTTCAGCCGATGGCCCGATAGCCCGATAGCCCGATAGCCCGATGACCGCGCGGCATCGGTCGGCTGATCCCAGTTTCGGTGCCTCGGCGGGGACAGCCGAAATGGGTTTCGCGCCGCGCTGTCCGGGCCATGTGTCGCCCCCGAAAGTGTCGGCTGAAGTCAGCTGGCTGCGTGCTCAATTCCCACGCTCCGAATCTGGGTAAAGTTTGAAGTTCGAACAACTTGACGGCCGGATGGGGCCGTTGGGAGCAGTAGCGAGTGTCCCCGACGAGTTGGCACAGTATGCTAGCGCCCACGCCTACCGGGAGATGCGATCGTGCTTGATTCCATGGCCCGCTACGGACTTGTTCAGCGAGTCCGTCAACGCGCTAAATCGTCGGCATTCGTCCGCCGGTCCGGTTGTTCCATCAGGACGGCGGGATGAACATTCATCGACTCAGTGGATTCGATGCCAGCTTGCTGCATCTGGAGTCCCCGTCACAGCCCATGACCGGATGCGCGTTGTGGGAATTGGACACTTCGACCATGCCCGGGGGATATAGCTTCGCCAACTTCCGTGCGACGCTATCGCAGCGACTCGTCGCAGTGCCGGAATTCCGGATGAAGATGGCTGACAGCGCACTGAATTTGGACACTCCGGTGTGGGTGCAGGATCCCGACTTCGATCTCGATCGCCATCTGCACCGCGTCGAGCTGCCGGCGCCGGGCAGCAGCGATGAACTTTCGGCGCTCGTGGGGCGCTTGATCGCCGAGCAGATGGACCGCAGCCGGCCCTTATGGGGGATGTGGGTGATCGAGGGATTGTCTGGCACCGATTCACGCATCAGCGGCCGGGTGGCGGTGATGCACCGTATGCATCACGTGCTCGCGGACGGGACCACCGCCAACGACATTTTGGCGCGGCTCTGCAGCACCGAAGCCGACCCGGCGCCGCCGGAACCCATTGAGGGGGTAGGGACTCTCAGTCAGCGGCAGATCGTCGTTGACGGTTTGGTGCGGTTCGCGCGACGGCCCTGGTATCTGCTCAAGGTGCTGCTCACAACCATCGCCGGGGCGATCACGACGATCCGTCGGAATGCCCGGGGTCAAACCATGACGGGACTGTTCAACGCGCCACGGACCATGTTCAACGGCACCGTCTCTAGCCGTCGCACCGTGGCCTACGTCCAACTGGACCTCGATGACGTCAAGGCCGTCAAGAACAAGTTCGGAGTCACGTTCAACGACGTGATGCTGGCGCTGGTATCAAGTGCGGTCAGACGATTCCTGCTTGATCGTTCCGCGCTGCCGCAGGCCACGCTGGCCGCGGCGATGCCGGTGTCGATTTTTCAGCCGAACCGCGCGAGCCGCAATCAATTGTCTGCCATGATTTCCAGTTTGTGCACCGATGTGGCCGATCCCATGGCGCGGCTTAGGGCTATCGCTGCGGCGAGTTCGGTCGCGAAAGACCATGTTTCGGCGGTCGGTCCGTCGCTGGGGCTCGATTGGACGCAATTCGCTCCCCGGTTGTTAGAGGTGGGTTGGCGGATCTACCGATGGTCTGGGCTCAGCGACCGCCGACCGATCTACAACCTGACCCTGTCCAATGTCCCCGGACCACAAGTGCAGTGCTACTTGATGGGAGCGAAGGTCAAAGCGAGCTATAAGTTCGGACCGGTTTTCCACGGCGCCGGTCTGAATGTCACCGTTATGTCGCTCAACGGCAAGGTCGATGTCGGCCTTGTTTCGTGTACGGACCTGCTGCCCGACCTCTGGGAGCTTGCTGATGGTCTCCCTATCGCTCTCAAGGAACTACTGGACATGGCCGGACGGATCGAGGGCTGCGCCGATCGCCGGGCAGCACAGAAACCCGATACAAGCAGCAGCGATTGGGCAACATGAAACGCCGAAGTCCTCTGAAGCTTCACCCCGGCTCGTGCATCAAACAGCCGAGATTCTCCGCGGGGCTAGCATTTGGCCGGCTGACGCTCGCCTTCACAACGGTCTCCGACCGCCTGACGCAGATATTCGCCAAGCGCTTCTACCCGTTCTTCACGCGCCGGTTCGCAGATCAAGTCCGCTTGATCAATTTGGGCTACGAGGAGGATCCGCCTATGGGCCTGTCGTTGCCGCAGTCCGACGAATCCAGCCGGTTCATGATTCAGCTCTACCACCGCACGGCGGCGCAGGTCGATCTGACTGGCAAAAGGGTGCTGGAAGTCAGTTGTGGCCACGGCGGCGGGGCCTCGCACGTTGTGCGCACCTTGGGCCCCGCTTCTTACACGGGTCTGGATTTAAACCGTGCTGGAATCGACTTTTGTCGAGAGCCTACGACCTGCCCGGCCTGAGCTTTGTGCATGGCGACGCCCAGAGCCTGCCCTTCGCCGACGACTCCTTCGACGCAGTGCTCAATGTCGAAGCTTCGCACGGCTATCCCGACTTTCCTCGTTTCCTTGCGGAAGTAGCGCGTGTGGTGCGCCCAGGAGGGCATTTTCTCTACGCCGATCTGCGACCGCTGCCGTGGATAGCGCAGTGGGAAGCGGCGTTTGCCGACGTCCCGATGCGGGTGCTGTCGGAAAGGTGCATCGATGAGGAGGTTTCGCGCGGACTCATAGGAACTGCCCAACGGCTGCACGACCTCGTTGCAGGCCGCGGTCCGAGGTATGTGCTCGACGTAATCCGTTATGGGTTGGTCGTATATGGCAAGGCGACGCTTGGCCCTCGTCGATCGTCTTATCGGATGTACTGCCTTGCCAAAGATGAAGGCAGCGTCGGCAAATAGTCGACCGATAGCCTGGAGCAACCAGCCGTCGCGTGGCCGGGCCAGCCTTACTCTTGTCGTTATCTCTTGGGCGTGTGAGCACAGATCATGAACAAGCATCCAGGTGGAGGTAAACCGAATGCCCCGCGATGTTCTGCCGCCGGGCCCCCGGCTCCCGACGTTCATTCAGTTCGCTGCATGGACGTCCCGGCCATGGGGATTCATGGATTGGTGCGCGGCCCGTTACGGGGACGTGTTCACTTTGCGGTTTCCCCGCCAGCGTCCCTGGGTGGTGGTGTCGCATCCCGATGCCGTGAAGGAGGTCTTCAGCGGTCCGCCTGAACTGCTGCGCGCCGCGGAGAGCGATCGCATCATGCAACCAGTGGTGGGGACGAACTCCTTGCTGCTGCTCGAAGGGGATGCGCACAGGGAGCAGCGTCGACTCCTTCTGCCGTCGTTCCGCGGCAACGGCCTCAAATTTTATGCCGACACGATGACCGCCGTCGCCCAAGCGGAGATCGCACGTTGGCCGCGCGGCAAGCCGGTGCGCCTGCACCCGCGAATGCAAGCCTTGACGCTAGAGGTCATGCTGCGCGGCGTTCTCGGGCTGAGCGAGGGGGCCCGTCTTGGCCAGCTGCGCGCAGAACTGAAGCGGATGCTAACGACGAAGGCGGGACTGCTGATGCTGGCTGTAGGTCCGCCACGAATGCGGGTGGCGCTGACGCGCAAGTTCCTCATGGGTCAGATCGACCGCTTGGTTCGTGCCGAGATCGACGACCGACGCAAGGCTGACGACTGGGCCGGGCGCGGCGACCTGCTGTCAATTCTTCTGCAAGCCCGCCACGCTGATGGCCAGCCGTTGAGCGATACGGAGATTCGCGACGAGCTGGTAACTATGCTATTGGCCGGTGAGGAAACCACTGCGACCTCGCTTGCGTGAGCGGTGGAGCGTCTTGTCCGTCATCCCGAGCACCAGGCTCGACTGATCGAGGAAGCCCGCGTCGGGGACCACCGGTTCGCGGATGCCGTGGTCAAGGAAACGCTGCGGGTGCGACCGGTGATCTCGATGGTCGCGCGGCAGCTCACAGCGCCGATGCAAATTGGCGGCTTCCGAATACCGGCCGGGGTGAGCGTGGTGTCGTCGATTTACCTCATGCACCGGCGGCCTGACCTTTACCCCGACCCAGAGTGTTTCCGCCCGGAGCGTTTCCTTGACCAACCGGCAGGAACCTATACCTGGATTCCCTTCGGCGGCGGCGTAAGGCGTTGCCTGGGCGCGACCTTCGTCGAGCTTGAGATGCGGGTGGTCCTCGGAACGTTATTCAATACCTGCAACGTTCGTCCGGCCGACGAGCGCCCCGAGCCGGTGCGATGGCGCGGAATGATGATCCCGGTGCCCGGCCGCGGGGCCAGTGTGGTGCTCGGATGAGGCCGGCCCCAGCGACATTCGAAATCCTCGGGCGATGCGTTGTCCAGCATAAACGTACCGAAAACGTTGGTGACGCCTGGGTTATGCTCTAGATTCGGCAAAGCGCAATTACCGAGCACTCCTCGACACCGATATGGAGTCCGATGACAATCCAGTCGCAGTTGACGTTCGACCCGTACTCCGAGGAATTCTTCGCCCATCCGCACGAAATCTACCGGCGAATGCGTGCGGAGGCACCGGTCTACTACCACGAGGACCTAGACTTCTACGCGCTCACCCGCTACGAGGACGTGGCAGCAGCCGCCAGAGACTTTCAGACGTACTCTTCGGCGGGTGGCCTCGATTTGGCGATGATGAGAAGCGGCCAGGAACCGCCGCCAGCGATCCTGTACCTGGACCCACCCGAGCACAGGCGCATGCGGGGTCTGGTCAACAAGGCCTTCACACCGCGCGCTGTCGAAGCTCAGCGGAACACCGTCGTCGAGGCAGTTCAGCAGTGTCTGACCAATGCTGATCCTCGCCGATTCGATGTGGTGCAAGACTTCTCGTCTGTGTTTCCCGGGGAGGTCATCACTCGCATGGTGGGAGTACCCGCCCCCGACCGTCAACAGTTCCGGGAGTTCGTCCAAGTGGCGCTGACCTACCAGCCGGGCCAGACGGCGCCGGACGAGACCACGGTGACGATGCTGTTGAACGCGGCCGCATATTGCTACAACCTGGTCCAGGAGCGTCGCGCGCAGCCACAAGACGACATGATCAGCACACTCATCGCCGCCGAGATCGAGCGTGACGACGGAGGGATGACCAGTCTTGCGGATGACGAGATCACCCTGTTTGCAATGTTGGTCGGCGGTGCGGGCACCGAGACCGTCACCAAGCTGGTCGCCAACGCGATAGCGACCTTCGCACGGCATCCCGACCAGTGGCAGATGTTGTACGAGGATCGCACCAAGATCCCCGCGGCGGTGGAAGAAGTGCTGAGATACGACAGCCCAGTACTGTATACCCTGCGGCGCACCACGAAAGAGGTTACGCTGCAAGGGGTTACGATCCCCGCGGGGAAGCCTGTATTCCTTTGCGAGGTGGCGGCCAACCGTGACCCGGACGTCTTCAATGACCCTGATGTCTTCGACATAGATCGTGACCACGCGCGCGCGCAGCACCTCGCCCTCGGGTATGGCGTTCACAGCTGCCTAGGCGCCGCACTGGGCAGAATGGAAACCGTTATCGCGCTTGACCATTTGCTTGACTTCATGCCGCGATACGAGATCATTTGGGACGAGTGTCGAAGAGTTAACGCCTCGACGGTCGCCGGATGGGGGCAGTTGCCGGTGCGGGTGGGGTAATTGCTCGGAGATGGCTGCCGTTGAATCCGCGACCCCACCGACGGGGGTTGATACACCTGAAAACGACTGTGGACGCGCGTGTTGGCCGCTTGCAGTCTTTGTTCTCAGATTGGTACATCTCAGGCGATGACATCGAACTGGTCGCCGACCCGACTCGGCAACCTCAGCGGCAAGCGGATCATCGTCACCGGCGCAACCAACGGCGTGGGCTTGGCCACGGCACGCGAGTTGACCAAGGCTGGAGCGCACGTGATCATGGCCGTCCGCAATCTCGAGTTGGGTGCGCAGCGTGCCGCCGAAATGGGTGGCGAGACGTCGGTGGTCAAACTGGATCTCGCCGATCAATCGTCGGTGCGCGCATTTCCGGGCCTATTCGAGGGCGACGTGGACATTCTGATCAACAATGCCGGCGTGATCGCGCCGCGGCGGACCGACACCGTGGACGGCTTTGAGATCACGCTGGCCACGAATTTCCTCGGACCGTTCGCGCTGACCAACCTGCTGTTCGACCGGGTGCGCTCGCAGATCATCAACGTCGGCTCCGACCGTCACAAGTACAAGTCGTCGGTGATCGCGTTCGACGACCCGCATCTGCGTGCTCGCAAGTGGTCGCGGTACCCGGCCTATGGCCGCTCGAAGCTGGCGGTGATGCTTTGGGGACTCGAATTGGACCGGCGTCTACGTGCCGCCGGATCGCCGGTGATCAGTCAACTTACCCATCCCGGCTGGGTGTCGTCGAATCTGATGAAAATGTCTGATACCCGCGTCATGTCAGCCCGGCATTGGATGTGGCAATGGGTTACCAAGACGATCGGGAACGACCCCGAAGCCGGTGCCGCGCCAACGCTGTACTGCATCAGCGAGCCGATCGCACCGGGTAGCTACGTAGGTGTCGACGGCCGGCTCGGCTTCAAAGGCGGCCCGACGCTGGCCGGACGCCCTGCGAAGGCCTGTGACTACGAAGCCGCCCGTAGGTTGTGGGAGTTCGCGGAAAAAGAAACCGGCACAACACTTCACGTGTAGCCGCATCGAGCAGACCTTCCAAGACCACCTGATCTCCCTGGTCGCGGCGATAGCGGTCAGCCTCTCTACACCAAGCCCCAATCCGGTTGGAGCACGGAGAAATTCGCCCCAATCACCGACCGCAGCCGCGTGCCTACCTGGCCCGAGCTAAGCTATGCGCTCATAGCTCTACTTCTGCGCGACCGCGATCAAATAATCTAGCCACGGGCTCCATATCGCTACTGCGGTGGGACCGTTCATGCGCCGTAGCCAAGGATGGACACTCCGGTAATCCGAATTCTTGAGGCGATGGCGGACAAAATTTGCGAAGTCGTCGAAGACGTAGTCCCGAATTGAATACACATTCACTTTCTCGAAGCCTGTTTCTCGCAAGACGTCGCTATATCCCGAAGCGTCGAAATCATTCGCTTGACCGTGCGCATACAACGAGCGAGCAGCCGATCCCACGATGCCCCACCGGGCCTTAGGTCGTGGGACTGCCTCCTTGGGCAGCGGAATGATATCCGCAGTCACGAGGCGACCGCCGGGCTTGAGAACCCGGAAAGCTTCACTGAAGAAGTCGCGACGCGAAGGAAAGTGAAAGGGCGATTCAAGCGCAACTACCTTGTTCACAGATTCGTCCGGCCTGGGCAACTCACTGGCCGACCCGTGGAGGTACCGTACGGTACTCGCGAGGCCCAATGCTTGTGCTCTTCCGGAAGCTATCTCGATTTGCTTTCTCGATACGTTTATTCCGATAATCTCCTGGGGCTGAAACTCTTTTGCCCAGAGGAAATCCTGGTCACCGAATCCGGGTCCAGCATCGACCACGATGTCACCAGGCTGGATGTCTGCTTCTCTTCCCACCAAGCGCGCAAATTCAGCACATGCCTCATCGAGAGTCGTCGGGTTGTTTTTCCAATACCCGAAATTCAAAAACATGGAGTCTTCGGCGAAATTATTCGCGTCGTTGAACACCGTGTCGTACAATTTACCCACACGCTGTGGCGTTGTAATTTTGAAGCCAAAGCTCATCAATTGCGACAGCTCGTACATCCACCGTGCCTGTCGGGCGAGTAAATTTTCTGAGTGCCGCTCGGACGTTGGCATCGTCATCCCCTGGAGAATCGTATCTCGAACTGGTGTATGTCGGGCGAGCCTACCGTTCATCCCTCATGACGGTTCGCTTTCTTGAGGATTTGGTCGGCGGTCTTTGTCCAGGCGAAGGGGTTTCGATGATGCCAAGCTGCCACACCTCAACGAGATTCATCCAAGTCATCGAATGAAGCACACCTGGATACGCGGGTTGTTGGCCAACCAGTCGCGGACCTCGATGTGTTTGTTGGCGGCGTAGTTGTCCATCACCGAATGCCGCTGGTCGGGGGCGGGCATGCGCTCCGCGCTTGAGGAACTGAGGAATTCCTGGTGCCGATGGCCGTCCTGGGAGATGGCGCCACACGCTCTATGACGAAAACAAGGGCAGGGTGAACCGCACACCCGGCGCCGCTTGACGAATTAGCCACCTGGGATGTCTCGAGGCAGAGATTATCAGCCTATCGAGACTGCAACGTCGCGGCACCGGGATAGACTGCGACATGATCGTGTCGCGGTCCGGCCGAAGCGTAGCTGCCGGTCCGGTGCGGACGCGGTGCGGCTTTAGCGGTATCCGGGTGGACCACCTGATCGCTGGTCGGAGGGTCCTTCCAAAGGGAGTCCGCCGTCCAGGTCCGACGCTCAGGACGCGGCGGCGCACGTCGATCCCGTCAGGCAGTCGGACGTCACAGCGGCGAGATCACTGTCGCTGCAAGAGGCGCGACAGCTTTGCGATGCGCCTCCTCCTTTTCCGTTCGGGTGGGATGCGGTGGCGCTGTGTCACGAGCTGCGTGCGGGTGCGGTGTTGACCCGTCAGTTCATGGATCGCGAGATTGTCGTCTTTCGCACGAAGTCAGGAACGGTGTGCGCCGCCGAGGCCGACCGCCCGCATCTGGGAGCCCATCTGGGGCACGGTGGCGAGGTGTGTGGCGAAGAACTGCGTCGTCCGTTTCACGGCTTCCGGTTCTCGGTGAAGGTTCGTGCGTGTACTCGCCGTCGGGTGCCCCGCCTCCTGCGGCGCGCCTGCGTCTTCTCGAGGTCCGCGAGTACCACGGTGCCATTTTCGTGTGGCATGGCCCCGCCGGACAGGTGCCATGGGAGATTGAGCCTCTGGCTGGTGATGAATCGGACTGGCGCCGTGTACGACACACGGTTCGGCACGTTCACAGCCATCCGCAGGAACTTGTTGAAAACAGTATCGACATCACGCATTTTGGTGCCGTGCATGGGTTGTGGAATGCACAACCGACGAATCCGCCGATTTTTGACGGCCCGCAACTGCGCGTTGATGACTGACACCCCCAGCTTGATGGTGGAAGTCTGATGCCGACGTCGAAAATGCGCATCCGAATCGACGGTTTGGGCGTCGTCGTCAACGTGCTCAGAACACCCGGTGTTTCGATGCGGGTCTTCAGCTTGGCGACGCCCGTCAGTGAACGCGACACGATCCAGCATCTGCTTGTCAGCGTGCGCAAACGGGGCCGAAGCCCAGTGGGCAAAGCATTCTGGTGTTGCGTCGAAAAAATGAGCGGACCGTTCATCCTGCGCGGACTGGTCGACCAACTCAAGCAAGATGACCCGGTGTGGGCCACAAAGAAGAACATCCGCGCCGGCGTCGGCAATTGCTGAGGGGAATACCGCCGATCCACGCATATCGACGATGGGCGAGTCAGTTCTATCCAGAAGGTTCAGCCTGGTGACGGCGGCGAACCCGGCCGCAACCGTACCCGGCCAGGGCCGACACCGGCGGCGTTTCGCAGGCTTTGGGAAGTCCTCGGTCACGGCCTCGATAACACTGCCAATCAGCAGGCTGAGACACCTTATGCAATCGTCAACCATGTCGGGGTAGTGGTGGGTGAACCTACCCAATGCTCGCTGCCTACTCCGCAGGTCAGCGGACCGGCAATTCATAATCGGCCGACCATGTGCTAGCCCCTGAGAAGGCTTACTTAGTGTTCAAGTTCGACGCAGATGTGAGTGATCGCTTCGCGGAAGTCGTGTTGGGAGATTAGGCGTTGTCAGCCGCCGCAGTCTGCAATTCGAGTAGTGCAGCTGGTATACGGTCTGCCAGACCCCAAAGGTCGGGCACGAAATCCGGGCAGCACACTAGGCCGATGTCGAGCTTGCCGTTGAGCGACATCACTATCATCTGGAGTCCGCCGCCGTGGACAATCGGACCGAAGGCGTACCTGCCTGTAATCGCCGCCCCCAGAAGGTATTCCTGCGTCTCCGCTCCCCGCACGTTAGACATAGCCAAGTTGTACACGGGCCGGCTCTCGCTGAGCCCGGACCATTTGTAAAAGCGTGCTCTGGTCGCAAACAGGCCGGGAAAGCATTGCAGCCAGTCTTGGAGCAGTGAGGTTCCGATAGCCGAAGTATGTTGCTTGGCAAGCGAACTCATCTCGGCGATGGCTTCGATCCGCTTCGCCGGATCGGTTATGTCGCTGTGCAAGCTGGTCATCCGGATTGCAGACTGGTTACGGCTCACGCGGGCCGGGTCGGAATCCGCGACGGGCATCATCGCGAGGAGTGCGGCTTGGGGCAAGGCGGTGCGGTCGAGCAGAAATCGTCTGAGCGCACCTGACACCACAGCCAACATCACATCGTTGACGGTAGCGCCGAACCTGTCCTTGACGGCCTTGACATCCGTTAGATTCAGCTGGACGTACGCCGCGGTGCGGCGATTCGTGATGTTGCCATTGAACGGAGTTTGCGGCGCATTTGGCATTCGGCCGAACCAGCCCGGCGCGGTTTTGCCCCCAGCAGACCGACGGAGCTTTCTGGCGTTGAATAGGACGGCGACCAACGCCGACGACAGCGTCTTGATCAGATACCAAGGCTTGCAGGCAAACCGGACCAACCCATCCAGCACGATCCGCCGCTTGCTCACAGTCCCGACCCCGGCAAAAGGCTTCGGCGGTGCCGGGTTGGATTGGGTGCTACAAAGCCGACTGAAAATGTTGAGGGCGGTCGGGCCGTCCGCGAGAACATGCTGCATGCGCAATATCACGGCGACATTTGCCTTCAGGCCCGGATCGGCATCGACGAGGCCCTCGACCACCCACATGTCCCAGACCGGTCGGTCGCGATCCATCCGCTCTGCGACCAGACGGGCGGCCAATTCCGAAAGCTCTCGGGGGCCACCGGGTGCCGGCAACTCGACGCGGTGCAGGTGGTGGTCAAGTTCGAAGGAAGGATCGTCGACCCAGACCGGGTTGTCGAGATTCAGCGCGCTGTCCGCCAGCTTCATACGAAATTCGGGCAGTGCGGCAATTTGCCCGGATAGCTTGTCGCGGAAGGCCTCGAAGCTGTATCCACTCGGCATCGTCGAAGTGTCCAGCATGAACATGCCGCAGGCGGTCATCGGCTGTTCCGGCGTCTCCATGCGCAGGTGGTTCGTGTCGGTTCCGCTTAGCCCATGCATTATTCAGAAGGCTAGCAAGTATGCAGTCTGAAAGTCAGGCAATGACATACGGATCGTTGAGCAAATCCAGCAACCTCGAACTAGGGCCGGGCTGACCCGCAGGGTGACGGCAAGTGCGACTCGTCGATATTTATCGCGGCTGACGAGCGAGGGTATGAAACAGGCGGTCTCGCGCCGTAGCGGGCAAGTTCGGCAGGACAGCGAGTTGCATTCGCGCATTCTGCCCGACGGCATAGCGTGCCCGTGGTCGACGAGTGGTAAGGGCTTGCGCCACTTCGGCCACCCTGTCTGCCGGCAATACCAACCGCTCCGCTTCGGGGATCGATTGCACAAGCCCCCGTCAGGTGTCGCGCATACAGACTGCGATACTCCGGTGAGATCACCGCAGTCATTTCATCGACCAGCCAGCCAGCGAAGCTTAACATCTCGATGTCGATCTGAGCTGGTTGAACGACGCTGACCGCAATCTTCTACGGGCGGAGCTCAATTCGTAGCGTGTCGCGAACGCATCAATCGCGAATTGCGAAGCGGAGTGAGCACCGTGCAATGGGTAAGACACATTACCTGCGATGCTCGAAAGAAACACCATCCGCGGCAAGTTCGGTTGCCAAGGCCAATAGTTCGGCATTCGGGCCCACGCTTTTGCAAGACTGGTGGCAATGCGCCCCGGGGTTGTCAGTGCTGGGAATGCGGCTCTACCGGTGGTCCAAGCTAGGCGGAAACCGAAAAATCTACAATCTGACCCTGTCCAACGTGCCCGGGCCGCAGGAGAAATGCTATTTGATGGGTGCGACGGTTCGGGCCCGGTACGCATTCGGACCGGTTTTCTACGGAGCCGGGCTCAACATCACCGTGATGTCGCTGAATGGCAGCCTCGACGTCGGTTTGGTTTCCTGTTCGGATTTGCTGCCTGACCTATGGGACCTGCCGACGGTCTGCGCCTCGCACTCAAGGAGCTGCTGGACGCGAGCTGACTCGAGTCCAACCCGGTTCATGCCGTGAAAGCGGTCGGCCTCAATTCAATTCGCTGCCGCGGGCACCTTGGTGATGACGGCGGGCACGCACGGCCGAGAGACAGAAGGATCGTACCGGGGAATCCAGTCAGTGGGAATTTGTACCCGGAACCGCTGATGGAGTTGGGCGAGCAGGAGTTGCGCGATCATCTCGGTCATCGGCGCACCGAGACAACGGTGTGGTCCGGCGCCGAAGGCGACGTAGGCCAGGTTCGGCCGCGCCGCGATGGTGTCCTTGTCGTAAAACCGCATCGGATCGTAGCTGTCGGGATCAGGACCCCACCAGCGTGCATCACGACGCAGGGCATACGGCGATACTGCGACACGGCTTCCGCGACGGATATGGTACCCACCGATGGTGTCGTTAACCTTTGCAACCCGCAGCAGGAAGGGAGGGGCCTGCAGCCGCAGACCCTCCGCGAAGCACGCCCTCGCCCACTGCAGCCGATCCAGATCATCGAAAGTGGGCACCGCCCCACCAAGCCCATCAACCTCGTCGTAGAGCCGCTGCTGAGCTGCTGGATTCTGCGGGAGCAACCCCAGCGTCCACGCCAACGACGCGTCGACGCTGTCCCAAGCGCCACCCATCAGGCCCATGATGTCCATGACGGCGTCGCGCCGACGGATGGACCTGCCGTCCCGGCGGTGCGCGTCCAGAACCACCTGCATCGCGTCGTCGTAAGATTGACCGTCGGCCAATCGTTCGTCCACTCGCCGCAACACCCAGCGCCGCATCCGCAACCACGCCTGTGCGATATTCCCGGCTTCCAGTAGCAGCCGGGGGTGACCGAAAAGCCCAAGGAATACGTAAACGGGGATATCCAGGCGCGGACATCGACGTCAACCTGGTGCAGCTCGGCGTCGGTGAGCTCTATCGAAAACACCATTCGCATGAACGCCGGCATGATCACAGCGGGCAGCTCTTCGTGCAGATCGATCCGTTCGCCGGACTCGGCGAACCGATCCCATCTGGCCAGGCTTTTGTCGAACTCGTCGGCGAGACAGGTGGCGATCCTCGTGAGCTGCCGACGACCGAACATCGCGCGCCAGCGCCTTGCGCCGCTGGGGGAGAAGTATCGCCACATGCGGCCGTACTCGCCCTCCCGGCTATTCAGGACGTGGGCGACGTGGTCGGGATGGTTCACCACCACCACTTCAGCCATCGGCCACGGAAGCCGATAGACGTCACCGTAGCGGTTTCTCAACTCCCGCAGGTATCCGCAGGGATCCGCCCAGTAGTCGCCCATCACGCCGACGAAAGGCCGCCCACGTGGGCCGGGCGGGCGCGGCGCATCAATCCGCCGCCGCGACTGCAACCAATCCCGCCACGACCGACAGGATTCCGGGTAATCCAGAATGTATCCGAGGTCGCCGTCATCGAGTACCTCTCGGGTCGCACCCGCCACTGAACCGTTGTCGCAGTAGCATACAACAGACCGAAATTAAACCGGGGTTGCTCTGGCGGTCAACGCTGCAGGGTCTTATGTGGCGAGGTGGGAGCAACTCGAGCCAGGTCAATTGGGCAGCAGCGCCCGCAAAACGAATTGCCGGCGCACCTCAGTTGGCAGGACGGCCTCCACTGGTCCGCTCACCGCTATCCCGGCATTGTTCACGATTGCATTGAGCTGCGTCGGTAACGAATTGGCAAGCGCGCTAATGTGTTCGCCATTAGTGACGTCGAGCAGTACCGGCCTAATCCAGCGCGGGTTCGTCGCGGTGATTGCCTTGCCATCTTGCTCCGTTCGGACGCTGCGATGACGTCTGAGTCCTCCGCGGCCATTTGCGTAGCGGTCGACTTTCCGATGCCCCGGGCTGCGCCAGTAATCAGTACGGAGGGCAAGGTGTCCAGCCTGCTGAGTGGCAGGGTTTTCCCGCCGTCACCAGGCTGCACCTTCTGGATAAAACTGACTCGCCCATCGTCGATACGCATGGATCGGACCATCACCTTCGCCAATAGCCGGACGGTGCAGATACTTCTTGTGATTCCATACCGAGTGATCTTGGTTGATTTGGTACATCATTTTGCGCATAACGAACGGCCAGAGCACTTCTTGGGCGCAACGCCAGAATGCTTTGCTGGGGAGGCTTTCGCCTCGTTTGCGTACGTTTACCAGGAGACGCTGGATCGTGTCGCGTTCACCGATGGGAGTCGCCAAGCCGACGAGCCGCAGCGAGAAACCGAGTACATCCGCTTCGGTAATGGCACAGCCCAAACCGTCGATTCGAATGCGCTGTGTGATCTCAACCTCGGACTTCCACGGGGTCAGCTGAGTGTAGGTGTAGTCAACGTGCAGTCGCGGGCCGTCAAAAGGTTCGGGCCGAGTGACCCTAACTTTTCCGAACCCATGCAACTGACTGAAATGCGTTATGTCGATACTGTTTTCGGCAAGTTCCTGCGGATGGTTGTGAACGTGCCGAGCCGAGTGCTTTACGTGGCGCCACTCCGATTCATCATCGGGCACCTCAATCTCCCACGGCACCTGCCCGGCGGGACCATGCCACACGAAAATGGCACCATGGATCTCGCGGACCTCGAGAAGCCCCAGGCGCGCCGCAGGAGGCGGGGCACCCGACGGCGAGTACACGCACGAACCGCTCACCGAGAACCGGAAGCCGTGGAACGGACACCGTAGTTCTTCGCCACACACCTTGCCACCGTGCCCCAGATGGGCCCCCAGATGCGGGCAGTACGCCTCCACCGCGCACACCGTTCCAGACTCAGTGCGATAGACGACGATCTCGCGATCCATGAACTGACGGGTCAACACCGCGCCCGCACGCAGCTCGTGACGCAGCGCCACCGCGTACCACCCGAACGGGAAAGGAGGAGGTGCATCGCGAAGCTGTCGCGCCTCTTGCAGCGACACCGATTTCGCCGCCATGACGTCTGACTGACTGACGTGATCGACCTGCCCCGCCTGCGACGCACCACCAGTGTCGGCCCTGGCTGGGTGCGGTTGCGGCCGGTTATTGCCCGCCGTCACCAGGCTGCACCTTCTGGATAGAACTGACTCGCCCATCGTCGATACGCATGGATCGGACCATCACCTTCGCCAATAGCCGGACGGCGCAGATACTTCTTGTTAGTCCACACCGATTCATCTAGCTTGACTTGGTCGGCCAGCCCGCGCATCACGGACAGTCCGAACACTTTTTCGACGCCACACCAGAATGCTTTGCCCACTGGGCTTCGGCCCCGTTTGCGTACGCTGACAAGCAGATGCTGGATCGTGTCGCGTTCACCGACCGGAGTCGCCAAGCCGATGAACCGCATTGAGAAACCGAGTATGTTGACCTCGTCGACAAGGACGCCCAAACCGTCCATTCGAAGGCGCATTGTGATGTCAACACCGGACGTCCACGGAGTCGGTTGAGTGTAGGTGTAGTCAACGTGCATTCGCGGGCCGTCAAAAATTGGCAGCTCGACCAGTTGAGCATTCCGCAACCCATGCAGGGTACTGAGATGCGCGATGTCGATATTGTTCTCGATAAGTTCCTGCGGATGGCTGTGGACGTGCCGAACCGTGTGTTTTACATGGCGCCAGTCTGATTCATCACCCAGTGGCTCGATCTCCCATGGCACCTGTCCGGTGGGGCTATGCCACACCAAGATCGCACCGTGGGTCTCGCGGACTTCGAGAAGGCCCAGGCGCGCCGCAGGAGGCGGGGCACCCGACGGCGAGTACACGCACGAACCTTTCACCGAGAACCGGAAGCCGTGAAACGGACAACGCAGTTCTTCGCCGCACACCTCGCCACCGTGCCCCAGATGGGCCCCCAGATGCGGGCAATACGCTTCAGCGGCGCACACCGTTCCCGACTCCGTGCGATAGATGACAATCTCGCGATCCATGAACCGACGGGTCAACACCGCACCCGCACGCAGCTCGTGACACAGCGCCACCGCGAACCACCCAAACGGAAAAGGCGGAGGCGCATCGCAAAGCTGCCGCGCCTCGTGCAGCGACACCGATCTCGCCGCAATGCCGTCCGACTGACTGACGGGATCGACCCGCCCCGCCGGCGAAGCACCGCCGGTGTCGGCCCTGGCCGGGTACGGTTGCGGCCGGGTTTTGCCCGCCGTCACCAGGCTGCACCTTCTGGATAAAACTGACTCGCCCATCGTCGATACGCGTGGATCGGACCATCGCCCTCAGCAATGGCTGGACGGCGCAGATACTTCTTATTAGCCCACACCGGGTCATCTAGCTTGATTTGGTCGACCACTCCGCGCAGGATGAACGGCCCGCTCATTTTTTCGACGCAACGCCAGAACGCTTTGCCTACTAGGCTTCGGCCCCGTTTGCGCACGCTCACAAGGACATACTGGATCGTGTCGCGTTCACCGACCGGAGTCGCCAAGGCGATGAACCGCAGCGAAAAACCTTGTCTATCGCCCTCGTGAATAACGAAGCCCAAACCGTCGATTCGAAGGCGTGTTTTGACGTCAACACCAGAATTCCACGGAGTCAGCTGAGTGTAGGTGTAGTCAACGCGCAGTCGCGGGCCGTCAAAAATCGGTGGCTCGACCAGTTGAGTATTCCGCAACCCATGTAAAGCACTGAGATGCGCGATGTCGATATTGTTTTCGACAAGTTCCTGCGGATGGCTGTGGACGTGGCGAGCCCTGTGTCCCACCTTGCGCCAGTCTGATTCATCGTCGGGCGCATCAATCTCCCATGGCACCTGTCCGGCGGGGCCATGCCACACGAAAATGCCACCGTGGATCTCGCGGACCTCGAGAAGCCCTAGGCGCGCCGCAGGAGGCGGGGCACCCGACGGCGAGTACACGCACGAACCTTTCACCGAGAACCGGAAGCCGTGAAACGGACAACGCAGCTCTTCGCCACACACCTCGCCACCGTGCCCCAGATGGGCCCCCAGATGCGGGCAGTACGCCTCGGCGGCGCACACCGTTCCAGACTCCGTGCGATAGATGACAATCTCGCGATCCATAAACCGACGGGTCAACACCGCACCCGCACGCAGCTCGTGACACAGCGCCACCGCGAACCACCCGAACGGAAAAGGAGGAGGCGCATCGCAAAGCTGTCGCGCCTCTTGCAGCGACACCGATTTCACCGCTGTGACGTCCGACTGACTGACGGGATCGACCCGCCCCGCCAGCGAAGCGCCATCAGTGTCGGCCTTGGTTGGGTACGGTTGCGGCCGGGTTCTGCCCGCCGTCACCAGGCTGCACCTTCTGGATAAAACTGACTCACCCATCGTCGATACGCGTGGATCGGACCATCACCATCAGCAATGGCCGGACGGCGCAGATACTTCTTGTTAGTCCACACCGGGTCATCTTGGTTGATCTGGTTCATCAGTCCGCCCATAACGAACGGTCCGAGCACCATTTGGGCGCAACGCCAGAAGGCTTTGCCCGGGAGGCTTCGGCCTTGTTTGCGCATGCTCATCAACAGCAAATGGCTCGTGTCGCGCTCAGCAACGAGTGTCGCCAAACCGACGAGCCGCAGCGTGAAGCCGAGTGTCTCCACCTCGGTAATGGCAAAGCCCAGACCATTCAGTCGAATGCGCAGTGTGACATCAACATCAGACCTCCATGGGGTCTTCTGTTTGAGCGCGTAGTCAACGCCCAACCGTGGGCCGTCAAAAGTGGCGGGCCGAGAGACCCCAACTTTTCCGAACCCATGCAAAGCACTGAAATGCGTGATGTCGATACTGTTTTCGAGGAGTTCCTGCGGATGGCTGTGGACGTGGCGAGCCCTGTGTCCCACCTTGCGCCAGTCTGATTCATCGTCGGGCGCATCAATCTCCCATGGCACCTGTCCGGCGGGGCCATGCCACACCAAGATCGCACCGTGGGTCTCGCGGACCTCGAGAAGGCCCAGGCGCGCCGCAGGAGGCGGGGCACCCGACGGCGAGTACACGCACGAACCTGTCACCGAGAACCGGAAGCCGTGAAACGGACAACGCAGTTCTTCGCCGCACACCTCGCCACCGTGGCCCAGATGGGCTCCCAGATGCGGGCAGTACGCCTCGGCGGCGCACACTGTTCCTGAGTTCGTGCGATAGATGACAATCTCGCGATCCATGAACTGACGGGTCAACACCGCGCCCGCACGTAGCTCGTGACACAGCGCCACCGCATACCACCCGAACGGGAAAGGAGGAGGTGCATCGCGAAGCTGTCGCGCCTCTTGCAGCGACACCGATCTCGCCGCTGTGACGTCCGACTGACTGACGGGATCGACGTGCGCCGCCGCGTCCTGAGCTTCGAAGGTTGTCAACGCATCCTCCCTATAAGGACCTCCCGCAACGTGGTCCTCCGGATGTCGCTCCAGGCGGTACCGCCGTCCCACATGGACCGGCGGCCGCCACCTGTGCCAGGCCACGACGCGATTGTCCAGCAAGCCTAACCCGTGCCGGCTCGACAGATGATAACTTTATTGCCGATCGGAATTATCGCTTCTCGGCTGCGGTTTGGGAACACCCCGAAGGCGGGTCACCGACAACAGACCCCACCGCTCATCGAACATTGCATCAAGTCCAACCAGCAGATCCTGGTCGGAGGCCGCGCGCATTTGGGCGAAAACCTCAGGCGCCGCGGGTGGTCCATTCTTAGCCTCGTCAGTCAGGGGTCGATCTGCAATGATTTGCTTGTGAATGCTTTTGGCCGCTCTGTCGGTATCGACCTGGAGGTGTAACGGTGACGACCATTCCTCAACTGCCGTTTCGCCAGGCATCGCCACTGGATATCGCTCCCGACTTGCGCGCACTGCAGCGAGGCATCGTTCATCGGGTCCGCACTGCCACCGGCGACGAAGCCTGGCTAGTCATCGATTACGCGCAGGTGCGACGACTGCTCGCTGACGATCGTCTCGGCCGGTCGCATCCCGATCCCGAGAACGCCCCTCGCGTCGCCGAATCGGCGTTGTTCGGGAACCCGGTGGGCAACTTCGAAACTGAAGCGTCCGACCATGCGCAGATGCGCGAGTTGCTGCAGCCTCACTTCTCGCCCAGGCATCTGCACGCACTAGCGCCGAGGGTAGAAGAACTCACGACCGCGTTGCTGGACGAACTGGCAGAGCAGGGTCCGCCCGCTGATTTGCACTCGAAATTGGCGGTGCCCCTGCCGGTTCTGGTGATCTGCGAGCTGCTCGGGGTGCCAACTTCCGATCGCGACCAATTCAGGTCTTGGTGCGAGGACGCGGGCAGCGTGGAGGATCGCACGCGTTCCGAGAACGGGCTGGCTGCGCTATTTGGCTACAGCCTGCAACTGGTGCAGCACAAGCGCGCCCACCCCGAAGACGACGTGATCTCGCGACTCTGCGGCGAGGACGTCGACGACACTGGGGCCACATTGTTGACGTTGGCGTTGATCTTCGCCGGACACGAGACCACGGTGGTCCAGATCGATCAGGGAGTATTGAGGTTGCTGGCGAACCGCGACCAGTGGCGAACTCTGCAGGACGAGCCTGCGCTGGTTCCCAAAGCCGTCGAAGAACTCATGCGCGCTTCGAACTTCAACACCCTCGGGGGTGTCCCTCGCTACGCGCGCACCGACTTTGACTTCGACGGTGTCACGATTCAGACCGGGGACCTCGTGCTACTGGACCTTGGGTCGGCCAACCGCGACCCGGCCGTGTTCGTCGACCCTGAGCGGCTGGACATCGCGCGCGAGCAGACCGGTCACCTCGCTCTTGGACACGGTGCACACTATTGCGTAGGTGCCCCCTTAGCGCGTCTCGAGTTGAAGGCGGTTTTCACTCAACTCATCCAACGGTTCCCGTCTATGCATTTGACCTGCGACCCCGCCGCAGTGCCCCTGCGGCATGACTCGATTACCGGCGGCCTCATTGAACTACCGGTGTCGTGGTCGTGACCGCACCGAATTCTCGTTGCAGCCAAGGCAATCGAGGACGTCGACCTGTATGCCATGCGCTGGATGCATCACAGGGAGGCTAGCCATCCGGATCGGACGCTGATCGGGAAGGCTTAATGAGCTGCGAGACAGCAGCCGCGCGAGCATCACGGTCATCTCTGTTTTGGCCAGCTCTGCACCGAGACACCGGTGCGGCCCCGGAATAAACGGCAGATACTCGTCGGTCCCTGGGATCCGGTAACCGGGTTCGGCCGGATCCCACCGCTGCGGCCGGAACGCCAGGGGTTCGGGCCAGGCTTCCGGCGACCGATGCGTGATATAAGGACTGAATATCAGTGTGCTGCCCTGTTTGACCCGCGTGCCGGCGAATTCGAAGTCTTGGGCAACATGGCGCAGCGACATCCCGGATGGCGAGTACAGTCGCAAGGTCTCGTGCACCACGCCGTTCAGATACGTCAGTCGCTTCAAATCCGCTGCTTCGGGCCGGCGGTCGCCGAGGACTTCACGAACCTCCGCCGCGGCGCGATCCCACACCCCCGGGCCGGTGAGCATTCCGTAGATTGCCCACGCCAGCACCGGATGCGTGGTCTCTTCCGCTTGGATCACGTTCACCACCTGATCGCGAATCTCCTTGTCGCTCAGTGGTTCTCCAGAGCCATCGGCTCCGTGCACCAGTGTGGCAAGGAAGGTATTTTCGTCGGCCCCATCCCGGCGCAGTCGATCGATCTCCGCGTACACCCGCGCGTCGATCTTGCGCATCCCAGCCATCGCCCGGCGCGACTGCGGCGTGGACAGCCGCCGCTTCAACACCGCGACCTGCGGCACGCCGCTTCTGGCGAGATCCAGCGAGTCTTGGATGTGCTCCGAAATGAACGGAGTATCTCTGGCCATCTCCCGACCGAATAACGAGTCAATGGTGCTGCGCCGTATCGCGGAGCGGAATGCCTGGAAGACCTCGATTCGCTGCCCGGGGCGCCACTGGTCGATGACGACGTCGGCGTTCTCCGCAATGACTGCCAGATGGCGCTCGATTTGGCGCCGGTGAAAGAGGGGCTGCAGGACTCGCCGCATACGTCGGTGGGCCGCCCCGTCGCTGACGATCAGCGCCGACTCACCGCTCACTGGAATGAACGCTCGGAAGGCCGCACGCCAGCTGAACAATTCGGGATTCGCCAAAATGAACCGGTTGGCCTCCGGACCCAACAGAAAAGTAAAAGGGCCGACCACCGTGATCGATCCACGCCGGCGATACAGAGTCGACATCATTTCGGCGGGAAAAAACGTCAGGGTTCGATTGCGAAACTGCTCGACGGAGCGGGTGGCAGCAGGAGTACTAGCAGGAAGTGCGGACATCCAGCCTCCCTCGGCCGCCTGGCTAAACTCGCGTTTGAGAATAACCGGCGCATTGGTGTCCTGCACCGAGGAATCCGTTGACGAACCTGGGCGGCGACTCACTCGCAAGATACCCGTATTTGGCCTTCGAGCGCTGGAACCGTCTCTGGGAGGTGATATGCCGCAATGCCGTTTTTGAACATGACGGCTTCCCGCGCGGCCACGGGTAGGTGCTTGATCAGCCAGCGTGGATCGTCGAACGTCCAGTGCGGGTAGTCCGAGGAGAACAGCAGGATCTTGTCGCACTGCATCCACTCGAGCGCACGGGTCAGCTCGGTCTTGTCCTCGGGATAGTCCAGCGGCTGGGTGGTGAACTTGATGTGCTCCTTGACGTACTCCGACGGCTTGCGCTTGATGTCCATCCATGACTTGCGGGCGTCATAGATCGCATCCATCCGCCACATCAGCGGCAGGATCCAGCTGAATGCGTGCTCGACGAAGATGATCTTCAGCGTCGGGAAGCGCTCGAAGACGCCGTCGAAGATCAGGCTCATCACCTGATTGGCGGCCAGCAGCGAGTAGGTCACCATGAAATCGTGGTTGTAGCTGGGGAATCCGACCGGCGGCATCGGAAGCATCTCGAAGCTGCTTCGCGCTAGGTGGCAACTCACCGTGATGTCGTGCTTAGTGGCGGCTGCCCAGATCGGGTCATACTTCGGGTCGCCCCACGATGGCCGGGGCTCCGCATTGATCAGAATCTGTGCCATGTATGGGTGGCCGGCCCAGCGCTCGATCTCGCGAGCAGCCGCGCCCGGATCCTCGATCGCGACTGCGATCGACCCCCGCCACCGCTCGTGCCAATTGTTGCGGCCGTCCAGCCAGTGGTTCGCCTGCCAGTTGTTGAGCGCGAGGGCGAAAGCATGGGTAGCTTCGGGAAGGCGCGTTGACCCCGCGAGGGGTTCCAGGATTGCGATGTCCACGCCCGCCTCGATAATCAGTTGCCGGAATGCCATGTCCGGGTCGCTGCCGGCGAATCCGCCGTCGGGTGGAAAGGTATCGGCGCGCATCGCACGGGCATGCGCGTAATCCGGCGCATCGTAGAAAATGGTCTCGCCGACCCGACGCGCCAGGAAGTATTTGCTGCGCAACGGCTCCGGGATGTGTTCGACCAGCTGACCACGCTTCGGATACGGATGCACGTCGGCGTCGACGCACCGGACAGCGATGCGCTCGGCGGCGTGCACCCGCTGCGGACTCTGCATCAACGACATAGTGGTCTCCCTGTTGTCCACCGCCTACTGTGCGCCGGACCCCACGGCAATGTCTACAGGCCTGGTGACCGGACCTTCGCTGCGCTGGTCGGTTGCCGCCTCATTCCTGGGTTGTGCCGATGGCAGTGGCCATGCCCAGCGGCTACTTCATCGACGCGATGATCTGATTAACCCACCGCCGCAACGGAATCGGCGGTCGTGAAGCTCAGGTGCAGCTGGCTGAGGCCGCGCAGAATGTACGTCGGTTCGTAGCTGTAACGGCGCTCGGTCGCCGGCCCGTGATGTGCCTCGTTGATTTGGATGTGCGGCATCCGGTCGAGGATGCGCTCGATCGATACGCGACCCTCGACGCGGGCGAGCGGTCCACCCGGGCAGGAGTGCACGCCGCGAGCGAACGCCATGTGCTCGCGAACGTTCTTACGACGGAGGTTGAACTCATGCGGGTTGTCGAACCGGCGCGGATCACGGTTGGCGGCCCCGGGCAGCACCATCACCACGGTCCCGGGAGCGATGTCGACTCCACCGATCGTTGCGGCCCTGCGGGCTAGGCGGCAGTCGCTCTTGACCGGGCTGTCCATCCGCAGCGATTCCTCGATGAACCCGGGGATCAGGCTGCGGTCGTCACGCAACTGCTGCTGGATGTCGGGCCGGTCGCCGATCACCTGCAGCGCGGCGCTGAGCAGCTTGGCCGTGGTCTCCTGTCCGGCGGCGAAAAGGAAGGTGGCCGAACGGGAAATCTCGATGACCTCCGGTGTGGAGCCGTCCGGATACTTCGCCGTGGCGAGCGAGGTCAGCACGTCTTCGCGCGGGTTGGCGCGCCGGTCCTCGATGTAGGAACAGAACTTGTCGTCGAGCCACTCCAACGGGTTGATGCCGACCGTTTCGTGGTCGAGCGCGCCCACCCGGGCGCCCGGTCGGTCGGCTCCCAACACGCTGCGGAACTCCTTGTGGTCCTCCTCCGGGACACCGAGCAGATCGGCGATCACCAGAGTGGCAAACGGCTTGGAGTACTCGGCGATAAACTCGCACTCACCAGTGCCGAGGAATTCGTCGAGTTGGCGGTCGGCGAGGCTCCACATGAACTCCTCGTTGTGCTTCAGCCGACTCGGCGTCAGCAGCCGGCTCAACACGGACCGGGCCCGGGTGTGGTCGGGTGGATCCATGGTGACCATGTGCTCGTTCATCGGGAACTGATCGCGGTGCTGGTCGATCTGGGCGCTGATGTCGTCGCCCTCGGGGGTAAACGGCAGCGGGGGGAATGGTCCGCCGAGCGCGACGATGTTCGAGAAAGTCTCGGGGTCCTTGTAGACCTCGGTGGCTTCTTCGTAGCCGGTGATGGCGACGACGCCGTAGTGCGGCAAGCGCAGCACCGGGTTCTGGCTGCGCAGGTAGTCGAAGTACGGATGAGGGTCGGGAACCAGGGACCCGTCCGTGAAGAAGTCGATCGAGTCGTAGTTGGTCATCGTCAGTGCCCCTCCCAGAGCTGGATTCACCGGTGATCCCTCAGCGGCACGCTGCGGCCGCCCTTCCGGTATCAGAAAGTGCTGAGCATCTGCTTAGCATGGCGGTAATGTCGTGGTCAAGGCGAGCCGGCGGGCTCGGGCTACGATCGGCATTGGATCGGTCTGGGTTGGCGCGCAAGCGCAGAGAAGACGGAGCAGGGGCATGACATCGCCGCGACGGATCGGGGCGCCTGAGGCGAAGAACCGCGGCTTGCTGCTCGACGCGGCCGAGCAGTTGATGCTCGAAGAGGGTTATGCCGCGGTGACGTCCCGGCGCCTCGCCAGCAAGGCGGGCTTGAAACCGCAATTGGTGCACTACTACTTCCGCACCATGGAGGAGCTGTTTCTGGAGGTGTTCCGTCGGCGCGCCGAAGAAGGTCTGCAGATACAGGCGGCAGCGCTTAATTCGCCGCAACCGTTGTGGGCGCTGTGGAGCTTCGGCACCGATCCCGCGTTCACTCGGATTTCGATGGAATTCATGGCGCTGGCGAACCACCGCAAGGAGTTGCGAGCCGAAATCGCTTACTACGCAGAACGTTTCCGCGATGAGCAGCGCCAAGCGGTGACGGCCGCACTGCAGCGCTACGGTGTGGACAGCCGGGACATGCCGCCAGCGGTGTGGACGGTTCTGATGACCAGCCTGTCGCGTTTTCTGGTGCTCGAGCAGTCGATCGGGGTGTCCGGTGGTCACGCCGAAACGTGCGAGTTGGTCGAGAGCCACCTGCGCCGCCTCGAAGGCGAGCCGCAGCCGATCGCCGATATACCGCCGGCCTGGACGGTTCACCAATTCCGCAGCGAGCACAGCACGCCTTTGGGGCCGTCCTTGGATACGACGACGACTCCGTCCACCGCCAGATCACAGTGAAGCCCCGGCGTGCCGGGCTCCGTGCCTGTGCTCGCCACGACCATCGCGTAATCGTCGGGTCTCGACATGTCTAGATCGAAGCTCCACGGCTTGCCCGGGCCGAGATCGACATCGACGTGTGGCGTGAACGAGTAGGGGTTGTGGCTGTAATCGGAAAACATGGCCGGCTGGTGGTCGAGGTAATAGATATCGGTGTAGATCGGATTCTGCGCCGTGACGGTGTACTTGACGTGATGCATGACCGGTTCATCGGCATGTGCCCGTCCGGTGCTCACGAATAAACCGGCCATCGCGACCAACATCGCCGAGCCCACGCCGCACCATCGATACACCGTCATCATGTCGCTCCTCCGGCTGCCGGGCGGGAACCGCGGGTGCGGTTCATCACCTGATCTGCGGCCTGCCAATGGGCGTCAGCAACCCACAGACGTGCAAAAGATGCTATCGCCTCGTCCGGCGAAACTCCGCTGATTACCCGCTTTATCTCGGCCGCCGGGCGGCGAGCCAGCGACCTGGCCACTGCTCGCCATCCCGCATCGAAGGAGGAGCGGGGCAACACCACATCCACCAGGCCGATCCGCTCTGCCTCGGCGGCGTCGAGCGGGCGTCCACTGCCCGCCAACAACAACGCTCTGCCCTTTCCCACCAGTGCGGCCAACCGCTCGGCGCCGCCCCAGGCCGGCATGATTTCCAGCGTCACCTGATTGAAGGCGATCTTGATGTCGTCGGCGGCCACCCGGATGTCGGCGGCCACGGCGACCTCCGCGCCGCCGCCGAACGCGTGGCCGTTCAGCACCGCAATCACCGGAGCCGGGAAGCCCGCGAGCTGATCGCAGATGGACCTCATCCGTTTCGCCATGGCTGCGGCGTCCTCTTCGGTCCGCAGCGCGCTCAGCTCCTTGAGGTCACCACCCGAGACGAAAGCGCGATCGCCCGCGCCCTTGATGACCAAGGCGTGAGCCCCCGCTGCCTTGTCTATCGCATTTTCCAGCTGCGCCATGGTGTCGAGCGCGATGGCGTTGCGCGCGTGCGGGCGGTCGATGGTGAGTACCGCCAGCCCATCGGACTCTTGGTCGAACTCCAGGTCCACCACAGTGCTAGCGCTCCCTGAAACAGCGGGATGAAAACACCGATATTGGCATTCTCATCCAGGGAGAATAGCATCACCCCAGCGGGCTCAGGATGCCCACGGTCCGAGGATTGAGGTAGCCAGATGCCCAACCGAATTGCGGCCGTAGGTGCCGCGTCGCTGGCGATCGTCGTGCTCGGCGCCTGCGATTCGCAGACCGCCATCTCCAGCCACGCATCGGTGACCGTCGACGGAAAAGACGCCAGGATGCAAACGGTTAAGTGCTCGCAGTTGGAGTGGTACCGCACGATTGACGTCGGCGGGGATCTGGCGGGCGTCACCGCCGTCGTCGACGAACACGCGCAGCCGCTGACCGCGATTTCGGTCCACATCAAGAACGTGGGTGGCTTCACCGGTGCGTATTCACAAGGCGGCAATGGCGACGCCAACATGAGCTTCAGCGGCGGCAAATACACGATCAGCGGTACCGCCAACGGTTTCATGACCGACAAGCCGTATGAACCGGCATCCGCACCGTTCAAAATCAGCGCCACCTGCTGAGGTCTGTCGAAGCCCCAGCGGGGGCGCACGTTGCGGTGAACTGCTGAAGAGAATAGTATTCTCAAAAATTGCGAAGGAGGATTCCATGGGCCAGTTGTCGCATCGGGAAGACGTCCCGTTTCCGATCTTTGACGCGGATAACCATCTCTACGAGCCGCCGGAGGCGCTGACCAAGTTCCTGCCTAAGGCGTATAAGGACTACGTCCAATACGTGCAGATCAACGGGCGGACCAAGATCGCGATCCGCGGCCAGATCAGCAACTACATTCCCAACCCGACCTTCGAGGTCGTCGCCCGCCCGGGTGCCTGGGAGGAATACTTCAAGTTCGGGAACCCGGACGGCAAGACCAAGCGCGAGCTGTTCGGTGAGCCCATGCGCGCCATCCCGGCGTTCTTCGAGCCCGGCCCGCGACTGGAGAAGATGAACGAACTCGGCCTGGACCGCACCCTGATGTTCCCGACGTTGGCCAGCCTCCTCGAGGAGCGGCTGTCGGACGACCCCGTCGCGATCCACGTCCTGGTCCACGCGCTGAACGAGTGGCTCGATGAGGTCTGGGGCTTCAACTACCAGAACCGCATCTTCACCACCCCCGTCATCACGCTGCCGATCGTCGAGAAGGCGATCGAGGAGCTGGAGTGGGTGGTCAAGCGTGGCGCCCGCTGCATCCTGGTCCGCCCGGCTCCGGTCCCCGGATTCCGTGGCCCCCGGTCGTTCGCGCTGCCCGAGTTCGACCCGTTCTGGGAGCGGGTCGTCGAGCACGACCTGCTGGTCGGCATGCACTCCAGCGACAGCGGCTACTCCCGGTACACCTCCGAGTGGGACGGTGCCGACCAGGAGATGCTGCCGTTCCAGACGAACGCGATGGGCATCCTCAACGAGTGGCGGCCGATCCAGGACTCGGTGGGGTCGTGGGTGATCCACGGCGCGCTCTACCGCCATCCCAAGCTGAAGGTTGCCATCGTCGAGGCCGGTTCGAAGTGGATGACCCCGTTGCTGGAAGGTCTGGCCGAGGTCTTCCGGAAGGCCCCGGAAGCCTTCCCGAGCGACCCGGTCGAGATGGTCAAGAACCGAATCCACGTGAGCCCGTTCTTCGAGGACGGCATCGACGATCTGGTCAACCTCGTCGGTGTGGATCAGGTGTTGTACGGCTCGGACTGGCCGCACCCGGAAGGGCTGGCGGAGCCGACCTTCTACGTCAACGCGCTGTCGCACCTGTCCGTCGACGACCAGGCGAAGATCATGGGCGGGAATCTCTCTCGCCTCGTCACCGTGTGACAGACCAGACAAACTGGCGGACCATCCCCGAGATGGTCCTGAGCGCGGCGGACCGCTTCGGCGACGCGGAAGCGGTTGTCGACGGTCCGCTGCGCTTGTCATTTACCGAACTTATCCAGCGAATACGTTGCGCCGCAGGGGCGTTCGCTGATCTGGGAATCGAGAAGAGCGATCGGGTCGCTGTCTGGGCGCCCAACTCGGCCGAGTGGATCATCGCGGCGTTCGGGCTGCTGACCGCGGGTGGCGTGCTCGTGCCGGTCAACACGCGGTTCAAGACCGACGAAGCGGGCGACATCATCGTCCGCAGCGGGGCCAAGGCCGTCCTGGTGCAAAAGGGATTCCTGGATCAGGACTTCACCGCGCCCGCAGGCATACCGGTCGTCGACCTGAAATCCGATTTCCTCTCCAACGGTTCGCCGTTCGAGCTGGCAGTGAGCGGCACCGACATCTCGGACATCATCTTCACCTCGGGCACCACCGGCCGTCCGAAGGGCGCGATGATGAACCATCAGCAGACGCTGCGGATGTACGAGGAGTGGGCGACGCTCGCCGACCTGCGCGAGGGTGACCGCTATTTGCAGATCAACCCCTACTTCCACACCTTCGGCTTGAAAGCCGGACTCATCACCTCCTTCCTGCGCGGTGCGACTATGCTGCCGGTCGCGGTCTTCGACGTCGACACAGTGGTGGATCTCATTGAACGCGAACGCATCACGATGCTGCCCGGCCCGCCGACGCTGTATCACTCGCTGCTGACGGTCGGCGACAAATCCAAGCTGTCGACGTTGCGGGCGGGCGTGACCGGCGCCGCCGACATTCCCGTCGAACTGGTCCACCGTATCCACGGCGAACTGCCGTTCCAGACGTTGATGACCGGCTACGGGCTTACCGAAGCCGGCAACGTCACGCTGTCGCTGCCCGGCGATTCCTTCCAGGACGTTGCGACCACCGCGGGCGTGCCCTGCGACGGGGTCGAGGTGCGCATCGCCGACGACGGCGAGGTGCTGGTCCGCGGTTACGGCGTCATGCAGGGCTACCTCGACGATCCGGACGCCACCGCCCAAGCGATCGACGACGAGGGCTGGCTGCATACCGGAGACCTCGGTAACTTCACCGACGGGTCTGATGGTGGTGACCCGCCGCGCCCAGCTGCGCTGGGCTCGCAATCACCACGAGGCCGCCTGCGCATTGTCGGCCGCAAAAAGGACATGTTCATCGTGGGCGGCTTCAACGCCTACCCCGCCGAGATCGAGGGCTTCCTGCTTGAGCATCCCGCGGTGGCGCAAGCCGCGGTGATAGGAGTTCCCGATGAGCGCCTTGGCCAGGTGGGTAAGGCCTTTGTGGTGGCCAAAAGTAAGATTTCCGAAGATGACCTCCTTACGTGGTGCCGAGAGCGGATGTCAGGCTTCAAAGCGCCGAGATCCATCGAGTTCCTCGGCGAGCTGCCGCTCAACGCCACCGGAAAAGTGATGAAGGACCAACTTCGTTGACTAGCGGCGACATTCACTCGATGGTGATCGCATCGGACTATCGTGTCCCCGATCCGACGCGGGTGTGGCCGCTACTAGAGCGCAACAAAGCAGCCCTGGCCGACATCGGCGCCCACCACGTTCTGGTCTACACGTCAACGCACGATCACGGCCGTGTGCTGGTGATGATCGGGGTGCACAGCCGCGAACCGATCGTGGAGCTGCTGCGTTCGCGAATCTTTTTCGACTGGTTCGACGAGGCCGGCGTCGAGGACATCCCCGCGGTCTTCGCCGGTGAGATCATCGACCGCTTCGTCGCGGAGCCGCAATCGAATTCACAGGCGCCCGGGGTCGTGGTCGCTACCATCGCGTCCGTCGACGACGTCTCGACCGTCACCGCAGGGGTTCACGGCGCGACCGACAGGTTTGCCGCGGCCGGTGTTCGCAAGATGTGGATTTTCCAAGCTTTTGACGATGAGCGGGAAGTGTTGATCTTGTCGGAGTTCTCCGACGAAGAGGAAGCCAGGCACTGGATCGACCATCCTGACGCCGCTGCCCAATGGACGAGCAGGACCGGAGTGGGCCCCTACCCGCCGCTGTTCGTCGGCCGCCTCTTCGACGTGATGCGTATCGAGACTTAGTGAGCGGATCGCTCGATGTTCGTCTGCCTGTGTAACGGCGTCACCAGCCAAACGGTCGCCGACGTCGTCGCGGCCGGCGCCTCGACGACCAAGGAGGTCGCCCAGGCCTGCGGAGCGGGCGCCGATTGCGGGCGGTGTCGACGTACCGTTCGGGCGATGATCGGGTCGTCCAGTCAGGATCGATCGGCCCGTCCGGTCTAGTCGGTTCCTATCAAGCGGCGACCCGCTGCGCCCGGCTTCGCCGCGCTTGCGATCGCCTAGCCGAGCGGCGACCCGCTGCGCCCGGCTTCGCCGCGCTTGCGATCGCCTAGCCGAGCGGCGACCCGCTGCGCCCGGCTTCGCCGCGCTTGCGATCGCCTAGACCGGCGGCGCCAGGGTCCCTGCGAGTTGGGCGAGCAACGGCGGGACATCGAGTCGCGGCAAGACCACCTCGACGAACACCATGCGGTCCTGATGCTGAGCGGCCGCGGTCAAGGCGTCGTCCAGCTCGCCGTACGTCTCCGCCCGAAACACAAGGTGATTGGCCACTCCCAGCGCGTTGGGAATCTCGGTCCATCGCCAGCCGACAATGTCGTTGTAGGGCGCGGTTTTCCCGTGGATTGCCCGTTCTACGGTGTAGCCGTCATTGTTGACCACGACGATGACGGGGGACAGCCCCTCACGGGAGAAGGTGCCGAGTTCTTGCACGGTCAGCTGTGCGGCGCCGTCGCCGATCAGCAACACCGTCCTGCGCTCCCGATGCGCCACCCCCGCTCCGAGCGCTGCTGGCAGCGTGTAACCGATTGAGCCCCATAAAGGCTGGCCGATGAAGGTGACCCCGTTCGGCAGCCGGTGATCCGCCATCCCGTAGAACGAGGTGCCCTGATCGGCGAGCACCACGTTGCCCGGCGTGAGCGCCGCACACAGCCTGTTCCACACCATCTCCTGACTGAGCGGTTGGTTGCGGGCCGGTGTTTGAACGGCGGGGCTGTCGGTCGGAGACACCACGGGCGGTGACTGTATGCCGCGACCCGTCAATATGTCGGCCAGTGCCTCCAACGCCGCGCCCATTTCCAGCGGCGCGAAAACTTCACTGGCCACGATGCTTTGGTACTGGCTCACGTCGATGGTGCGAGCCGGGTCGATCCGCTGACTGAAGAATCCGCTGACCATGTCGGTGAACACCACCCCCGCGGTGACCAGCACGGGTGCATCTTCGATCGCGGTGCGGACCGGCTCGGCGCTGGCCGACCCGGCGTAGATTCCCAGGAAGGTGGGTGAGCTCTCGTCGAGCAGGCTCTTGCCCCACATCAGGGTGGCGTGTGGCACCACGTCGGCGGCCAGCAGCTTTTCCAGCTCGTTGACCGCTTGCAGGCGATGGACCAACAAGTCGGCGAGCACCGTCAGCTGGTGGTCGGCGATGAGTTCGGTGGCGGCTCGTCTGAACATCGCCAGCGCGCGAGGGCTGGTGCCGCCGGTGTAGCGCGGCAACGGGGCATCCGGGGGTTCGGTGGGGAAGCGCGCCACGTCAGTGGACAGCAATATGTATCCGGGCAGCTTGTGCTCGCGCACCTCGGACAGCACCCGGTCGATCTCTCGGCAGGCCGTTGCCGGCATGAGGTTGGCTTGCGCGCAAGTGATTTCGCGACTGATTCGGAAGAAGTGCTCGAAGTCGCCGTCGCCGAGCGAGTGGTGCAGAGCCCGGCGGGCGCCTTGCGCGTCCTTGGATGGACCGCCGACGATGTGCACGACCGGCACGTGCTCGGCGTAGCTGCCGGCGATCGCGTTCGTAGCCGAGAGTTCCCCGACGCCGAATGTCGTTACCACAGCTGACATTCCGCGCAATCGACCATAGCCGTCGGCGGCGTAGCCGGCGTTCAGTTCGTTGGCGCTGCCCACCCACCGGATGACCGGGTGCGCGACGATATGGTCGAGGAATTCCAGGTTGTAGTCGCCGGGAACACCGAAGATCTCTGAGACCCCGAATTCGGCGAGACGGTCCAACAGGTAGTCACCGACGGTGTAGACGGGATCAGGTGAGGGATCGGTCACGAGGACGACGGTACGCTTGGTCCAAACCTCTCCCGGCCGGACGCCGATTGGCCTATCGTGCGGGCCATGGCAATCAAAGAAACCCGCGAGATCGTCATCGAAGCCAGCTCCGGGGAGATTCTGGACGTCATCGCCGATGTCGAAGCAATGCCCGAATGGTCGGGACCGCATCAGAGCGCAGAAGTGCTCGAAACCGGAGATGACGGTCGGCCGACTCAAGTAAAGATGAAGGTCAAAGTCGCGGGCATCACCGACGAACAGGTGGTGGCCTACACGTGGAGCGGCAACGAGGTGAGCTGGACGCTGGTCAGCTCGGGCCAGCAGAAAGCACAGGACGGCAAGTACATCCTTGCCCCCAAGGGCGACAGCACGCTGGTTAAGTTCGAGGTCAGCGTCGACCCGAATGTGCCGCTACCTGGCTTCGTGCTCAAGCGTGCCGTCAAGGGGACCATGGACGCCGCGACCGAGGAACTGCGCAAGCGGGTGCTGCAGGTGAAGGGTAAGTAGCAGCCGGTGGCCGGCGCGGGTCCCCTGGCCGGGGTGCGGGTGATCGAGCTCGGCGGCATCGGACCGGGGCCACACGCGGGAATGGTGCTTGCCGACCTGGGCGCCGACGTGGTGCGGGTTCGGCGGCCAGGCGTGGCGATCGCGAGCGCGCCGAAGCCGGGCGAGGCGGGTCGCCACCGAGCAGGCGGCCTACAGATGCCGTCCGAGGACCTCGACCTGATGCACCGCGGCAAGCGGATCGTCGATCTGGACGTCAAGACGCGGCCGGGAACACTGCTGGACCTGGCCGCCAAGGCCGATGTGCTGCTCGACTGCTTCCGGCCCGGTACCTGTGAGCGGCTCGGCATCGGTCCGGACGAGTGCGCGGCGGTCAACCCTCGGCTGATCTTCGCCCGCATCACCGGGTGGGGGCAGGACGGCCCGCTGGCCTCGACCGCGGGCCATGACATCAACTATCTGTCGCAGACCGGTGCCCTCTCGGCGCTGGGATATCGCGATCGGCCGCCGATGCCGCCGCTGAACCTGGTCGCCGACTTCGGCGGCGGATCCATGCTGGTGCTGCTGGGCATCGTTGCCGCGCTGTACGACCGGGAGCGCTCGGGTCAGGGTCAGGTCGTCGACGCGGCTATGGTCGACGGGGTCAGTGTGCTCGCCCAGATGATGTGGACGATGAAGGGCACCGGCACCCTGCGCGACGAGCGCGAGTCGTTTCTGCTCGACGGAGGCGCTCCGTTCTACCGCTGTTATGAGACCTCCGACGGCAAGTACATGGCCGTCGGCGCCATCGAGCCACAGTTCTTCGCTGAGTTGCTGTCCGGTCTCGGCCTGTCGGCCGCCGACGTGCCAAACCAGCTCGACCGCGCGTCGTACCCACGCATGCACGACCTGTTCACCACGCGGTTCGCTAGCCGGACCCGCGAAGAGTGGACACAGGTTTTCGCCGGCACGGACGCGTGCGTCACGCCGGTGTTGACGTGGAGCGAAGCCGCCGATAACGCCCATCTGATCGCGCGGTCAACGGTGATCACCACCCACGGCGTCGAACAGGCCGCACCTGCCCCGCGTTTTTCCCGCACGCCGACCGGACCTGTCGGGCCGCCGCCAGCGCTGACCACACCCATCAGCGAAATAGGCTGGTAACAAACTATTTGCGCGAACACGACCCGTGAGCCGGTCCGCGTTGCTAGCTTGGGATAAGTGGCTGTACAAGCATCGCGGGAAGTAGTAATCGATGCGCCGCCGGAAGTGATCCTGGAGGCGCTGGGAGACGTCGGCGTCATATCGGAGTGGTCTCCGCTGCACAAGAAAGTTGAAGTGCTCGACCGCTACCCGGACGGCCGGCCCCACCACGTCAAGGCCACGATCAAGATTATGGGACTCGTCGATAACGAGATTCTCGAATACCACTGGGGCCCGGACTGGGTGGTATACGACGCCAAAGCGACCTTCCAGCAGCGTGGTCAACACATCGAGTACCGAGTCCATCCCGAGGGTGTCGACAAGAGCCGGGTGCATTTCGATGTCACCGTCGAACCCGCCGGGCCGGTTCCGGCTTTCATCGTCAAGCGCGCAACCAAGATGGTGTTGGATGCCGCCACCGAGGGGTTGCGCGCATGGGTCGCGAACAAGACGGTTGTTCGCCACGGGGAGGACTGATCGTTTGTCGAGTGCGCCTTTCTCATAGTGGCCGTCCAAGCATCACGCGAAATCATCATTGATGCGCCGCCGGAAGCGATCCTCGACGTGCTCGCCGATATCAGCTTGGTTCCGCTCTGGTCTTCGGTGCACAAGAAGGCCGAAGTGATCGACACCTATCCCGACGGGCGACCGCGACATGTCCAAGTCACCGTCAAGGTGATCGGAATCGTCGATCAGGAAGTGCTCGAATTCCATTGGGGGCCTGACTGGGTGGTGTGGGACGCCCGGAAGACAATGCAGCAGCACAGCCAGCACGTCGAGTACACGCTGCGGCGCGAGAGCGAGAACAAGACGCGGTTGCGTTTCGACATCACCCTGGAACCGTCGGCGCCGCTGCCGGAGTTTCTGGTCAACCGGGCGCGTAAACGCGTGCTGCAGTCCGCAACTGACGGCCTGCGCGATTTCATCATGAAGAAGTAGCCGAACCATCTTTTAGTGCGGACAATCGCCGGATCGCCTCGTCGAGGGTGGCGTCGCGTTTACAGAAGGTGAAGCGCACCAGGTGATTCCACAAATGTGCGTGGGGTGCGTCCGGGTCGCAGAACGCGGACATCGGGATGGCGGCCACTCCGACCTTTTCCGGCAGCGTCGTGCAGAACGCCACGCTGTCGTCGTAGCCCAGCGGGCGCGGATCGGCGCACAGGAAATACGTGCCTCGGCTGTCGTGCACGGCGAAGCCGATGTCGCTCAGCGCGGAGGCCAATCGATCGCGCCTGTCCTGCAAGCAGCTCTTCAGCGTGGCCACCCATGCGTCCTGGGTGTCCAGCGCCAGGGCCACTGCCGGCTGAAACGGTGCGCCACCGACGTAGCTCAGGTACTGCTTGGCTGCGCGTACCCCGGCGATGAGTTTAGCTGGGCCGCATGCCCATCCGATCTTCCAGCCGGTGCAGTTGAACATCTTGGCGGCGCTAGAGATGGTGATCGTGCGCTCGGCCATGCCGTCGAAGGTGGCCAGGGGTAGGTGCGCGCGGTCGTCATACACCAGGTGCTCGTAGACCTCATCGGTGATAACCAACAGATCTGCGGCTAAGGCGATCTCGGCGATGGCCGCCAGTTCCGCCTCGGTCAGCACCGTGCCAGTCGGGTTATGCGGCGAGTTCACGATCAGCGCTCTGGTACGCGGGCTCACCGCCTTGCGTAGGGCTTCGGTGTCCAGTGCGAAGCCTTGACCGTCGGGGACCAGGGGAACGGCCACCCGATGCGCGCCGGCCATCGCGACCACCGGCGAGTAGGAGTCGTAGAACGGCTCGATGAGTAAAACCTCAGCGCCGGGCTCGACTAGGCCGAGGACCGCCGAAGCGATCGCTTCGGTGGCCCCGACCGTCACCAGCACCTCCGTGTGGGGGTCGTAGTCGATTCCGTACCGGCGGTTGCGCTGGGCGGCGATGGCGTGGCGCAGCGGCGTGATGCCCAACCCCGGCGGGTACTGGTTGACGCCGTCGGCGATGGCGTCCTGGGCGGCTTTGAGCATTTCCGGCGGCCCGTCCTCGTCGGGGAAGCCCTGCCCCAGGTTCACCGCACCGATGCGCGCGGCTAGCGCGGACATCTCGGCGAACACCGTGGTCGCGTACGGCCGCAGCCGCGACACCGTCATAGTGGTTGAGCTTAAAGGTCCGGCATCTGTCACATCCGCCACATTGGTCTCCGTGTCGGTGATGGTCGCTACCTGGTGGTGGTGTCGAGAACCTGGCCCACGCTGGGTATTTGTGGTATTCGTGATCATGCGCTTTATCCACGTCGTTGCGGCGGTGGGCACGGCCATCGCCGTCCAGCTGGTCGCCCCGCTGGAGTTGATCGGGTCTGCCCACGCTGACACTGGCGTCAAGGGTTACGCCAGTTGCCTGGGAGGCGACGCGAAGCCCCCGCCGCTCGGGGTAAATGCAGAGGATTGGTTTCCCAGCGTTCACGTGATCCAGACGGATATCGATTCAGGTGATTCCCCGGCCCAAGTAGTTCAGATTTTGGTGGGTATGGGGGTCAAGCCGAGCGATGCCGCTATCCGAGTGCAGTGTTTTATGGCCAACCAACCGCGCGGAGCGGGGTATTGACCAGGGAAGTTCTGCTCTCTGCGCGCCGATCGTGACGTGATTGTTTTTGGTTGAGACCCCGTTGGGGCTCATCCGCTAATAAACAGAACAAACCGACCTTCGACGGACCGACTGCACGTGTGAGTGCTTCCGGGGCACTGAACAGCGCCAATGCTCCCAACCAACAGGTTGGCCGGGGGCGCTGTTAGGGTGTAACTCGGATCTAACACCCCACTTTTGGCGAAGCAAGGAATCCGATATGCCCGAAGAAGCCTTCATTTACGAGGCCATCCGCACTCCGCGCGGCAAGCAGAGGAACGGTGCGCTGAACGAAGTCAAGCCACTGAACCTGGTTGTCGGCCTGATCGAGGAGCTGCGCAAGCGCAACCCCGACCTCGACGAAAACCTGATCAGCGACGTCATCCTGGGGTGCGTCTCACCCGTCGGCGACCAGGGCGGCGACATCGCCCGCGCCGCGGTGCTGGCCTCCGGCATGCCCGTCACCTCCGGAGGCGTGCAGCTCAACAGGTTCTGTGCCTCGGGCCTCGAGGCCGTGAACACCGCCGCGCAGAAGGTGCGTTCCGGCTGGGACGACCTGGTGCTGGCCGGCGGCGTGGAGTCGATGAGCCGCGTGCCAATGGGCTCCGACGGCGGCGCGATGGGACTCGACCCGGCTACCAACTACGACGTGATGTTCGTCCCGCAGGGCATCGGCGCCGACCTGATCGCCACCACCGAGGGCTTCTCGCGCGACGACGTGGACAACTACGCGCTGCGCAGCCAGGCGAAGGCCGCCGAGGCCTGGTCGGGTGGGTACTTCGCCAAGTCCGTGGTGCCGGTGCGCGACCAGAACGGTCTGCTGATTCTGGACCACGACGAGCACATGCGGCCCGACACCACTGCCGAGGGTCTGGCCAAGCTGAAGCCGGCCTTCGAGGGTCTGGCCGCGATGGGCGGTTTCGACGACGTCGCGCTGCAGAAGTACCACTGGATCGAAAAGATCGAGCACGTCCACACCGGCGGCAACAGCTCCGGCATTGTCGACGGCGCAGCGCTGGTGATGATCGGCTCCGAAGCGGCCGGCAAGTCTCAGGGCCTGACCCCGCGGGCGCGCGTCGTGGCCACGGCCACCAGCGGCGCGGACCCGGTGATCATGCTGACCGGACCGACGCCGGCCACCCGCAAGGTGCTCGACCGCGCCGGTCTGACCGTTGACGACATCGACCTGTTCGAGCTCAACGAGGCCTTCGCCTCGGTGGTGCTGAAGTTCCAGAAGGACCTGGACATCCCCGACGAAAAGCTCAACGTCAACGGCGGCGCCATCGCGATGGGCCACCCGTTGGGTGCCACCGGCGCCATGATCCTGGGCACCATGGTCGACGAGCTCGAGCGCCGCGACGCCCAGCGCGCGTTGGTGACGCTTTGTATTGGCGGCGGCATGGGTGTCGCGACGATCATTGAGAGGGTTTAAGCACATGGCCGACAACACAATTCAGTGGGACAAGGACGCCGACGGGATCGTCACACTGACCCTGGACGACCCGTCGGGGTCGGCCAACGTCATGAACGAGGCCTACATCGAGTCCATGGGCAAGGCTGTGGATCGCCTTGTCGCCGAAAAGGATTCGATCACCGGCGTGGTCATCACCAGTGCGAAGAAGACGTTCTTCGCCGGTGGTGATGTCAAGAGCATGATCCAGATCGGGCCCGAGAACGCCGGTGAGGCTTTCGATCTGGTTGAGAACGTCAAGAGGCAGCTACGCACGCTCGAGACCTTGGGCAAGCCGGTGGTGGCGGCCCTCAACGGCGCCGCGCTCGGGGGTGGCTTGGAGATCGCACTGGCCTGCCATCACCGCATCGCGGCCGACGTCAAGGGGTCGCAGTTCGGATTTCCCGAGGCGACGTTGGGCCTGCTGCCGGGTGCCGGTGGCATCACCCGCTCGGTGCGCATGTTCGGTATCCAGAATGCCTTCGTCAACATCCTGTCGCAGGGCACCCGGTTCAAGCCGGACAAGGCCAAGGAACTCGGTCTGATCGACGAGGTGTTGCCGACGGTCGAGGAGCTGGTGCCCACCGCCAAGGCATGGATCAAAGCCAACCCCGACTCGCACGAGCAACCGTGGGACAAGAAGGGCTACAAGATGCCCGGCGGCTCTCCGTCGTCTCCGGGGCTTGCGTCGATCCTGCCGTCGTTCCCGGCGCTGCTGCGCAAGCAGCTCAAGGGCGCGCCGATGCCCGCGCCGAAGGCGATTTTGTCCGCCGCGGTCGAAGGTGCGCAGGTCGACTTCGACACCGCCAGCCGCATCGAGAGCCGCTACTTCACCACGTTGGTCACCGGCCAGGTGTCCAAGAACATGATTCAGGCTTTCTTCTTCGACCTGCAGACCATCAACAACGGTGGGTCGCGGCCCGACGGCATCGGACAGACCCCGATCAACAAGATCGGGGTGCTCGGCGCCGGCATGATGGGCGCGGGCATCGCCTACGTCTCGGCCAAGGCCGGCTACGACGTGGTGCTCAAGGACGTGAGCCTCGAGGCGGCGCAGAAGGGCAAGGGCTACTCCGAGAAGCTGGAAGCCAAGGCGCTGGAGCGTGGGCGCACCAGCGAGGAGAAGTCCAAGGCGCTGCTGGGCCGGATCACCCCGACGGCTGACCCCGCTGAGTTGAAGGGCGTCGACTTCGTGATCGAGGCGGTGTTCGAGAGCCAGGACCTCAAGCACAAGGTGTTCCAGGAGATCGAAGACGTCGTTGAGCCCACCGCGGTGCTGGGTTCCAACACCTCCACGCTGCCGATCACCGGGCTGGCCACCGGCGTCAAGCGTCAGGAAGACTTCATCGGGATCCACTTCTTCTCGCCGGTCGACAAGATGCCGCTGGTGGAAATCATCAAGGGCGAGAAGACCTCTGACGAGGCGCTGGCCCGCGTGTTCGACTACACCCTGGCGATCGGCAAAACCCCGATCGTGGTCAACGACAGCCGCGGGTTCTTCACCTCCCGTGTCATCGGCACCTTCGTCAACGAGGCGCTGGCGATGCTCGGCGAGGGCGTCGAGCCGGCCAGCGTCGAGCAGGCGGGTTCGCAGGCCGGCTACCCGGCGCCGCCGCTGCAGCTGTCCGACGAGCTGAACCTGGAGCTGATGCACAAGATCGCGGCCGCGACCCGCAAGGGTGTCGAGGACGCCGGCGGCACCTACGAGCCGCACCCGGCCGAAGCCGTCGTCGAGAAGATGATCGAGCTCGGCCGGTCGGGCCGGCTTAAGGGCGCGGGCTTCTACGAGTATCCCGACGGCAAGCGCACCGGGCTGTGGCCGGGGCTGCGCGAAACGTTCAAGTCCGGCGCGTCGGAGCCGCCGCTGCAGGACATGATCGACCGGATGCTGTTCGCCGAGGCGCTGGAGACACAGAAGTGCCTCGACGAAGGCGTGCTGACCTCGACGGCCGACGCCAACATCGGGTCGATCATGGGCATCGGGTTCCCGCCGTGGACCGGCGGCAGCGCGCAGTTCATCGTCGGCTACTCGGGTCCCGGTGGAACGGGCAAGGAAGCCTTCGTGGAGCGGGCCCGAGAGCTGGCCGCCAAGTACGGCGACCGCTTCTTGCCGCCGGACTCGCTGACGTAGGCGTCTGCTCGCGCTCAAGGTGTGGGCGCGCTGTACTCCTTGTAGTGCATCGTGTCGTAGAGCCGCACGGTCTTGGTGTTCAACCTTGCTGCGGCCTTGGTGAGGCTGGCGGGCAGCATCGAGATCAGTTGTGCGCCACGGGTCAACGCCCAAACTCCGGCTCGTGAGTTCGGGATGAGGCCCTTGGCGATGCCGCGCGCCATGGCCCGGCTGCGACGCACCGGTTCACCCATCTCGGCCTCGTACGCCGCGAACGCCCGGGTGTAGTCACCGTTGGCCTGCGCGAGTTCTCCCGCCAGAATGTATGCGCCCAGCACCGCGATGCTGGTGCTGCCACCGACCGCGGGGCCCGGGCAGTAGCCGGCGTCGCCCACCAGTGTGACCCGCCCGCGCGACCAGGTATCCAGCTGCAACTGGGTGATCGAGTCGAAGTAGAACGTCGGCGTGCGATCGAGCTCGTCGAGCCAGGTGTCGACCGTTGGATGCCGGCCGGCAAATGCTGTACGCAGTAATTCCTTCTGCCGCTCCACATCTCGGTAGTGGTACTGCAGTTCTTCCTTGCTCTTGAACATGAACAAGGCACGCGCGTCGTCCAACGGCTGGGCCGTGTAGATCCCCGCGAGATGGCCGGCGCTGGCATGCATGACCATCTCCCCAGTGGGCGCAAGCGATTTCGGCACGGATTGCACCGCCAGGTATCCGCCGAGGAAGCGGGTGCGTCCGGCGTCCTCGCCGAAAATCAAGCGCCGAACGTTCGAGTGCAGCCCATCGGCGCCGACCACTACGTCGAACCTGCGTGGCGCCGCGTGTTCGAAAGTCACCTCGGCGTCGGCGGAGATGGCCGTGATCGAGTCGCCGAAGATGTACTCGACGTCGTCGCGGCCGGCGTTGTAATAGACCTCGCTGAGATCGTCTCGCATGATCTCCACGTGCCGGTCGGATATGCCCCCGACGACTTTGGTGAGATCGACGCGAGCAGGTTGTGGCACGCCCTCGCGATAGATCGTCAGCCGGTCCGTCCCGGTGGCGAGTGCCTCGATTTGCGGCAGCACGCCCATCTTTTCTGAGATCTCCATGGCCGGTCGGAACAGGTCGACGGCGTGGCCACCGGTCTTACGCAGTTGCGGCGCGCGCTCGACAATGGTGACGTCGAAACCGTGCCGAGTCAGCCAGTACGCCAGTACCGGGCCGGCGATGCTGGCCCCTGAGATGAGAATCCGCATGACGACCTCCCCGGGAGTTAGGTAACCCTAACATACTGCTTACCTATCGGTAAGTCAGTAAGCTCTTTTTGTGACTAAGCCTCGGTCGGGCACCCGGCATCGCATCCAAGAGGTCGCTCGCAGCCTCTTCGCCCGTCAGGGCGTGCAGCGCACCAGCCTGCAGGACATCGCCGACGAGCTCGGGATCACCAAACCCGCGCTGTACTACCACTTCGCCTCGCGCGAAGACTTGGTGCGCAGCATCGTGGTTCCGCTGATCGAGGAAGGCGAGCGATTCGTCGCCGAGCAAGAGAACCTCGTCCACACCGATGCCCGCGCATTGCTGGGGGGCTATTTCGATTTCCACTACCGACACCGTCAGGACCTCATGCTGGTGCTGGCCGAACTGACGATGCTGGCCGACCTCGGCCTCATCGACAAGGTGTTGGCGTGGCGTGACCGGCTCGGCAAGCTGGTGTTCGGCGCGCGACCGACCTTGGCGCAGTCCACCCGCGCCGTGGTGGCGTTCGGCGGCCTGCAGGACTGCTGCCTGCAGTTCCCCGACACGCCCTACAAACAGTTGCGTGAGAAATCCGTGGCAGCCGCGCTCGCGGCGCTGGGCGTGTGAAACGCGTCGTCATCCTCGGCCGCGGTGGTGCGGGGAAATCCATTCTGGCGCAGAAGCTCTCGAGACATCTGGACATTCCCGTCGCCGAGTTGGATCGCATCTTCTGGAAACCCGGCCCGCGGCCGACACCGGAACCGGAGTGGGCGGAGATCCAACGCAAGCTCGTCGCACGCGAGCGCTGGATCATCGATGGCGACCTTGGCCCCTACGACAGCGGCCTCGAACTACGTCTGAGTGCCGCAGATACCGTCATCGTGCTGGACTTCGCGCTGTGGCGCTGCGTATGGCGAGCGCTACGACGGTCGCGAGAAACCCGCGAGTTCTGGACGTGGGTTTATCGCTACCGCCGCAACAGCCTGCCCAAGATCAGAGAAGCGATCGAGACTCGCGCTCCGCACGCGACCGTGCATATCTTGCACAACCCGCGTCAGATGCGCCGGCTCCTCGACGGCTAGTGCGGGGAAATGGGTTTGGCGACAGCGGCTCTCGCATTCTTCTGCGCGTTTCGCGTAAAAGAAGATCAGGGAGCTGGATTTCTCCACGCCTTTCAACAGCACCTGCTCGTTCAGCAGGGAGGGCGACGGCAAATATTCGCAGTATCTGCGCTGCACGCCGGATGGCAGATTCGGCTGATCCCCGCGCATTCGGGGAGATCTACTGGGAGCCGTCCAAATCCTCGTGTGCCCGGACCTGGGAAGGTAGCAACTGGGCCAATACGTTCTCGTACGCCAGATTGATGGGCTCAGGGCAGAAGGTGTCTTTCCTGAACGTCACCTGCGCGGTCGGGGACGATCGGCTTGTCGCCTGCTTGGAGACCTTCAACGGCGAGCATGGGTTAGTTCTGCGGCCATCAGGTTCCGTGTTCTTCTAAGCCGGCTCCATGACGGCGTGAGACGCGGAAAGCGTTTCGGGACAGTGCCTCTCGCACGCAGCGTCACGGATTGGGCGTGCCGTCGACCGCGGCGGCTTCGGCGTTTCCGGTTCGCGCAAAGCTGAAGAGCGCGAGTGTCGAAATGGTATTGCCCCCGGCGAAAATTGCGTGCGCGGCACGGATTTGCCGACGGCGCTCGGCGGCTGAACGGGTTGAGGGTGTTGTGGTCATGCATCATGGTTATCGCCGCGACGTAGCGGCAGCGTGAGCCCTTGCTATCGATCCGCTGTGAGGGCGGGCTAGGCTCCCTGACTATGCGCTTTGGTCTCTTCATTCCGCAGGGCTGGCGGATGGATCTGGTCGGTATCGAACCCGAGAACCACTGGGCGGTGATGCGCGATCTGGCCACCTACGCCGACGACGGCACGGCGTGGGATTCGCTATGGGTCTACGACCACTTCCACACCGTCCCGTTGCCGAGCGAGGAAGCCACGCACGAGGCATGGTCGTTGATGGCGGCCTACGCCGCGGTCACGTCGCGGATCAAGCTCGGCCAGATGTGCACGGCGATGAGCTACCGCAATCCGGTCTACCTGGCCAAGGTGGCGGCCACCTCAGACGTCATCTCGGGCGGCCGGATTCAGATGGGGATCGGTGGCGGCTGGTACGAACACGAGTGGCGCGCTTACGGGTACGGCTTTCCGTCGGCCGGGGAGCGACTGGCCCGACTGGACGAAGGCGTGCAGATCATGCGGGACGCCTGGCGCGACGGCAAGGTCAGCTTCGACGGCAAGCACTACCAGGTCGACGGCGCGATCGTCGCCCCGAAGCCATTGCAGGACAACGGTATTCCACTGTGGATCGCCGGCGGCGGCGAGAAGGTGACCCTGCGCATCGCCGCGAAGTACGCGCAATACACCAACTTCACCCCGGCGCTCACGGAGTTCGCGCACAAGTCCGAGGTGCTGGCGCAGCACTGCAGCAAGCTGGGCACCGACTACGACGCCATCGTCCGCTCGGCCAACTTCAGCGTGATCGTCGGCATCTCCGACGCCGACGTCAAAGACCGCCAGCAGCGCATCCGCGACCGGCTCGCCGGCCATATGCCCGACGCCCTGCTGGACTCCATGGTCGCCGCCAGCAGCGGCCCGGATTCGACGACGGGCACACCGGAACAGGTGGTCGAGCGGATGACCAAGGTCCGCGACCTCGGCTGCGAGTACGCGATCTGCTACTTCCCCGAAGCCGCCTACGACCGCTCCGGCATCGAGCTGTTCGAACGCGAAGTGATCCCCGCGCTGAGCTAGAAGTCGGCGCTGACGTAGCGCGTCTTGACGGGAGGCGCGGCCAGCAGCGGGGGGAGCGCGGCGATCTTGCCTTCACCGGCACGGAACCCGCGGTAGGCCTCGTCGTGCTCGACCGTGTCCCACAGTTCGTAGATGATCCAGTGTGCTTCGTCGTCTTCGTTGACCAGCACGTCGGTGCGGATGTTGCCGTCGAACGCCCGGGTGTCTTGCAGCGCCCGGCCCAGAACAGCTCGCGCCTCGCCGACAGCGTCGGGCTTCACCTTGAGCTCGAGTAATACCGTCACTGCCATTCGCCGTCTCCTCGCTTGCTCGCTCGGTCTCTAGGTGCTGCTACCTACCAGCACGCTGTTGAACCTACGGTCGACCCACTTGACGAAGTCGGGCGCCTCGGGAATCTGGTCTGCGGCCGCGAACAGGTTGGCGAGGCGTTGCTCGGCAGCGACAACTTTGTCGTCCAAAGGGATCGGGAGCCGCGGCAGGTGGCTCTGGGCGAGCTCGGCGACGTGGGCGTCCAGACCCACGGCCTTGGCGTACTTATGGGCCCACTCCGCAGGGTTGTCTCGCGCCCACTGCGCCGCGCGCTCGTATCGGATCAACAGGTCGGCCAGCGCGGAATTGCGTTTCGGGTCGGTCAGTGCCCGGACGGACGCACTGCCAAACCAGTAGCCGTTTTCGGCGGACCCGATACTGCGCACCTTCAGCGTGAGAACGGCTTGTGACGTGTACGGCTCCCAGATGACCCAGGCGTCGCCCTGTCCGCTGGCGAATGCCGACAACGCATCGGCGGGCTGCAGGAACACAAGTTTGACGTCTCCCGGTTTGAGCCCGACGTCGGCGAGGTGCTCGAGCACATTGGCGTGCGCGGCGCTGCCCTTGGCCACCAAGATCGTCTTACCCCGCAGCTCCCGGGCTGAGGTGATCGACGAAGTGGCGCGCACAAGGATCTGCTCCCCCGATGCGGCACCGTCCCACGCGGCGACCACCCGAGTCTTCGAGTTGGCGGCCGCACCGAAGACTGGCGGGCTATTGCCGGTGACAGCGAAATCGATCTTGCCTGCCGTCAGGGCCTCGATCTGTGGCGGACCCGAGGTAAAAGTCGAAAAGGCAACCCTATAAGGCAAATTGGCGAGCGCATTTGCCGCGCGCAGCAACGCTTCGGTGCCGCCCTTCTGGTCGCCGACTTGCAGCGTTACACCGGATAGTTCCGACACTGGTACCGGAGCCGGCACCCCGATCAGTTGTGGTCCCAACGACCGCGACACGCATGCCGACACGGTGGCGACAACCGTCAACAGCACCGCAACTCGACCTTGTGCCCTCAATCGACCTCGGGGCCTCAATGCCGGACGCCGAGCTTGTCGAGTAGGTCTACCCGGTACTGGTCATGCCGAGCGGTGCGCTCGGACGCAGCAGGCCGAGGGTCGTCGATCTCAATGGTGTGGGAGATCCGGCCGTCGTCCATGACCAACACCCGGTCGGCCAGCTCGATAGCCTCGTCCACGTCGTGAGTGACCAGCAGCACCCCGAACCCGTGCCGCCGCCACAACTCGAGCAGCAGCGCTCGCATGGAAAGCCGCGTCAGCGCGTCCAGCGCCCCGAAGGGCTCGTCGAGTAGCAGCAGCTCAGGCTCGGCTACCAGCGCCCGCGCCAGCGACACCCGCTGTGCCTGACCGCCCGACAACGTCACCGGCCAGGCATTGGCGCGGTCTTTCAGGCCGATCTCGGCCAAGGCATGCTCGGAGCGTTTGCGGGCCGCGCCGTTGGACAGCCCGGTACGGTTCAGGCCGTAGCTGACATTGGTGAGTACGTCGCGCCATGGGAAAAGCCGCGGCTCCTGAAAGGCGACGGCCGGTGCACCGGCGACCTCGCGCGCACCGGTGTGGTCCGGCGAAAGCCCCGCCAGCACCCGCAATACCGTGGACTTGCCGCAGCCGCTGCGGCCGACCAACGCGACGATCTCGTTGCTGCGGATTTCCAGGGAGATCGCGTCGAGGACCTGGCTGGCGCCGTACCACTGGGTGACGTTGCTGAGCCGACCTACGACGGCGGTCTGCCGCTCGGATGTCACGGTCATGCGCGGTACCTCGAGGCTCGACGTTCAAGGACGCGGACAAAGGCGTCGGTGGTTATTCCCAGCAGCGCGTAAATGACCAAGCAGAAGATGATGATGTCGATGCGTAGGAAGTCGCGCGCGTTATTGATCAGAAAGCCGATGCCCTTGTCGGCGTTGATCTGTTCGGCGACGATCAGGGTCAGCCACGCGATCGCCAGCGACTGCCGCAGCCCCACCAAGACCTGTGGTGCCGCGCTTGGCAGGATGATGATGCGCAACCGCTGCCAGAGCGAAAAGCCAAGTATGTCAGCGGTTTCCAGTAATTTTCGGTCAACCTGCCGGATCGCGGAATAGGTATTCAGATAGAGCGGGAAACTGACCCCGAGGGCCACCAGCAGGACTTTGGGCAGCTCGCCGATGCCGAACCACAGAATGAACAACGGAATTAGCCCCAGGTGCGGCAGCGCGCGCACCATCTGCAGGGGCGGGTCGACGGTGGCCTCGAACCAGCGCGACAGACCGACGGCCACACCCAGGGCGACTCCGATGGCAGCACCCAGTGCCAGGCCTTCCAGGACGCGCAGCCCGGAGACTTCCAAGGCCTCGATGAGCTTGCCGTCTCGGATCAGCTGTAGCCCGGCATCGAAGATCAACTGCGGCGCCGGCAGGACGTCCTGAGGAATGAGCCCGGTGGCGCTGAGAATCTGCCACAACGCCAGCAGCACCACGGGGGACGAGATGCGGATGATGGTCCACCGGTGCTGCGCCCGGGCTTTGTTAGCCACGGGCGCGGGGAGGGTCGTTGGCGTGCTCACGATTTTCCGGGGGACCTCTGAAATCAAGCCGGGCGAGGGCAATCGATACGGCTGCGGGGATGTCCACGACGGTAGGTGGACTCGGCCGGGAGATTGAAGGGTTTGGCTCTGTGTGACGGGAAAAGGCAGACCGGGTGTCGTGCGAGAATGCGGTTTCCACTTTTATGGAACGCTGTTGTACTTTTAGTGAGCGCAATATTCCGCTGGTAGGCGACAGAAGGATTGCTCGATGCAGAAAGCACTGGCCCCTGAGATCTCAACGTGGCCCGAGGAGAACCCGCAGCTGATCGGCAGTCAATGCGGCGACTGCAGCGCCACCACCTTCCCGGTGCAGCAACGATGCCCGCGGTGCAGCGGCGGCGAGATGAGCGAGCTGTTATTACCTCGCAGCGGCACGTTGGTGGCGTGGACCACCCAGGGTTTCCCGCCGGGCGCTCCCTACGCCGGTCCGACCGGCAAAGACTTCGTGCCGTTCGGCGTGGGGCTGGTGCAGCTCGGCGACGTGATCCGCGTCGAGGGCCGGCTGACCGAGAATGACCCGGCCAAGCTGCAGTTCGGCCAGCAGGTCGAGCTGACAATGGTGCCGTTGATCACCGACGCGGACGGCGACGAGATCGTCACGTTCGCGTTCCAGCCCGTTTAGAGGAGTCCTGACATGACCAACGACGTCGCCATCATCGGCGTGGGCCTGCACCCGTTCGGCCGGTTCGACAAGACCGCGATGCAGATGGGCGCCGAGGCGATTCAGTTCGCCCTCGACGACGCCGGTGTGGGTTGGAAGGACATCCAATTCGGCTTCGGGGGCAGCCACGAGGTGTCCAACCCGGACGCGGTGACGCGTCTGGTCGGGCTAACCGGCATCACGTTCACCAACGTTTTCAACGCCTGCGCCACGGCGGCCAGCGCCATTCAGCAGACCGCCGACACCATCCGGTTGGGCAAGTACGACATCGGCATCGCGATCGGCTTGGACAAGCACCCGCGCGGTGCCTTCACCGATGACCCCGCCAAGCTGGCGCTGCCGCAGTGGTACGCGCAGAACGGGCAGTTCGTCACCACCAAGTTCTTCGGGATGAAGGCTAACAAGTACCTGCACGACCACAACATCTCGCAGGAGACCCTGGCACGAGTGGCCAACAAGAATTTCCGCAATGGCGCGCTGAACCCGAATGCTTTCCGCCGCAAGGAGATTTCCGTCGACGAGATCCTCAACTCGACGATGCTGAACTACCCGCTGACGCAGTACATGTTCTGCGCGCCGGACGAGGGCGCGGCAGCGGTCATCATGTGTCGCGCCGACATCGCGCACAAGTACACCGACAAGCCGGTGTATGTGCGCGCCTGCGAGATCCGCACCCGCACGTTCGGTGCGTATGAGGTGCATGCCACGTTTGCCCCGCTGGACGGGGATGCTTCCCCGACGGTGTACGCGTCCAAGGCCGCTTATGAGGCGGCTGGCATCGGGCCCGAGGACGTCGACGTGGCGCAGCTGCAGGACACCGACGCCGGCAACGAGGTGATCCACATGGCCGAGACGGGCCTGTGCGCCGATGGCGAACAGGAGAAGCTGTTGGCCGACGGCGCCACCGAGATTCACGGCTCGATTCCGGTCAACACCGACGGCGGGCTTATCGCCAACGGCGAGCCGATCGGCGCGTCGGGCCTGCGGCAAATGCACGAGCTGGTGCGCCAGCTGCGCGGCGAGGCGGGCGAGCGTCAGGTGCCCGGCAACCCGCGCGTCGGCCTCGCGCAGGTGTACGGGGCTCCCGGCACCGCGTCGGCGACGATCCTCTCGCTTTAGCTAACGCCAGCAGACGCAAAGGCACCCGAAAATGGGCTGTTTCGGGTGCTTTTGCGTCTGCTCGCCCTAAATAGCCGGCCCCAGCAGGTCGTCGGCGTCGCGGATGATGTAGCCGTAGCCCTGCTCTGCCAAGAATCGCTGGCGGTGCGCGGCGTACTCGGCGTCCAGGCTGTCGCGGGCCACCACCGAGTAAAAGATTGCGCCACCGCCGTCGGCCTTGGGCCGCAGCAGCCGGCCCAGCCGTTGCGCCTCTTCCTGACGTGAGCCAAACGTACCCGAAACCTGCACCGCCACACTGGCTTCCGGCAGATCGATGGAGAAGTTGGCGACCTTGGACACCACCAGCCTGGAGATTTCGCCGCGGCGGAAGGCGTCGAACAGCTCTTCGCGTTCACGGGTCCGCGTCGACCCCTGGATCACCGGAGCGTCCAGCGCCGCGCCGAGTTCGTCGAGCTGATCGAGGTAGGCGCCGATGACCAGGGTCTGCTCGCCGGGGTGCTTGTCCAGAATCGACTTGACCACGGCGATTTTGGTGTGCACCGTCGAGCAAAGTTTGTAGCGCTCTTCGGGTTCGGCGGTGGCGTATTGCATTCGCTCGCTGTCGGTCATCGTGACCCGGACCTCCACACACTCCGCCGGCGCGATCCAGCCCTGCGCCTCGATGTCCTTCCACGGCGCGTCATAGCGTTTCGGCCCGATCAAAGAAAACACGTCGCCCTCGCGGCCGTCCTCGCGGATCAAGGTGGCCGTCAGGCCGAGTCGCCTCTTGGACTGCAAGTCGGCGGTCATCCGGAACACCGGGGCAGGCAACAGGTGCACCTCGTCGTAGATGATCAGGCCCCAGTCGCGGCTGTCGAAGAGCTCTAGGTGGCGATACTCGCCCTTCGAGCGGCGGGTGACCATCTGGTAGGTGGAGATGGTGACGGGTCGAATCTGCTTGCGCTCGCCGGAGTACTCGCCGATTTCTTCCTCGGTCAGCGAGGTGCGTGCGATCAGCTCGCGCTTCCATTGCCGGGCGGCCACGATGTTGGTGACCAGGATCAACGTCGTGGCTTGGGCTTTCGCCATCGCGGCCGCACCGACCAGCGTCTTACCGGCGCCGCACGGGAGCACCACCACCCCGGAGCCGCCGACCCAGAACGAGTCCGTTGCCAGCTGCTGATAGTCGCGCAGCTCCCAGCCATCTTGCGCCAGGCTGATCGCGTGCGCCTCGCCGTCCACGTAGCCGGCGAGATCCTCCGCGGGCCAACCGATCTTGAGCAGCATCTGCTTGACCCGGCCACGTTCGCTGGGGTGGACGACCACGGTGTCGTCGTCGAGGCGAGCGCCGAGCATGGGCGCGATCTTCTTGTTGCGCAACACCTCTTCGAGCACCGCACGGTCCAGGCTGACCAGCGTCAGACCGTATGCCGGGTTCTTGACCAGTTGCAGCCGGCCGTAGCGGGCCATGGTGTCGACGATGTCGACCAGCAACGGCTGAGGTACCGCGTAGCGCGAAAACGAGACCAGCGCGTCGACGACCTGTTCGGCGTCATGACCGGCGGCGCGGGCATTCCACAGCGCGAGCGGTGTGATGCGGTAAGTGTGGATGTGTTCGGGTGCGCGTTCCAACTCGGCGAACGGTGCGATGGCGGCGCGTGCCGCGCCGGCCAGCTCGTGGTCCACTTCGAGCAGCACCGTCTTGTCGGACTGCACGATCAGGGGTCCGTCAGTCATGGATCCATTATCCCGATGCTGCCGACACTATCCGGAAGCCACCGACGTAATGCGGTGGATGGCGAAGTCGCGCAGCCGGCCGGACGCCGAATCGAAGGCCACCAGCTGGCCACCGCGGATGGCGATCGGTGACACCACTCGCTGGGTAGCCACCCCAGCGGGGTCGAGGTAACCGATTACCAGGGTCGCCTCATCCTTGACCGCGCGCTGCAGCAGCGACATGGTGACCGCCGGGTCGACGCGGAGGTTGCCGAACGGTGCGGCCGTCACCTTGCGCAACACTGCGACGACCGCGTTGAGGGTCTCGCCACTGGGGCGCGGCGGGGAACGGTAGGACCGTCGGTGCTGCGGGGTGGGCACTCGGGCGCCGCGAACCCGGACGTCGACGATCGCGCCGGAAGAATCCTCGGCGGCGGGGGCGAAGCCCGCGCTCCGCAATGCCGCGAGTACCTCGGCAAGCGGCGCGGGCGATACCGCCACCGTGGGAGCAAGCGCGCGCAACTGCAGCTGTTCGGCAGCCGCCACCGCCTGGGCGAGCAACGCGGAATCCTCGCATCGCACGAACGACGTCGCCACCCCGATCCGAAGCTGACCGTGCCGGCGCGCCACATCATCGATGAGGTAGGTAAGCCCTTGTGGCACAGGAGTTTTGGAGTGATTCGTGAACAGTGCATGCATCCAGTCGCGAGTCTTGCCGATATCGAGCGCATGGCGGATCGTCTGCTCACTGATGCGGTATACCATCGCGGCGCCGGCCGATTCGACCGTGGCGACCGCCGCCAGGTCGTCGGCGAGTCCGCGTTGCAGCGGGCCGGGCACCACGACGGTCAGGTCGGCCTGCACCAGGAAGTAGTCGATGGGTTTGGGCATCGCGCGTGTCATCGCATCGACCGCCGCACCGGGGTCTGGCGGCTCGCCCAGCAGCGCCCGGCCGGGCGTGCTGATCGCCCCGCGTCCGACCAGTCCCAGCGCGTGTGCCTCGGCCAGCAGATCCGCGAGGGGTTCCGGCTGCAGTCGCCTGGCCCACCGCGGGCGCCGCCAGATCAGCGCCGCCGACGCCGAGGTCGCGTCGACGCCCGCGCCGGCCGGCAATTCGGCGAGCATGCCCAGCAACAGCCGACGATCCAGTGGCGCCGCCGTCGAGTACAGCGAATCTGACAGTGCGCCATAGGGTTTGGCGTCCGGGCCGCGGCTACCGATCAGCGCGGGCCGGCCAGGTAGATCGATCCAGGTGCCGGCCAGCAGGTGCCATCGCTCGGCGGACGACATCGCGGTGAACCGTTCCACGGCCGCCGTCGGCGCCCAAAAAGGCGCGTCGCCGGTGGGCGGTTCCGGATCGGGCCTGCCGCTGGCGATCAACGCCGCCGCGGCCGCGACCTCAAGGATCAGGCCCAGCCGCGGCTCCTCGATGCCGGTGCTTTTGGCCAGCCGTTTGACGTCGCGCACGCCCAATCCGCCGCTGCGTAGCTCGGACACCGGTGCGGCGCCCAGGTGCTCGAGCAGCACGTCGAGTTCGCGCAGCAGATCGACGACGGCTCCGGCCGCGACGGCGTCGCAGTCCTCGGCCGTCGTAGTCGAAATAGTCGGGTCGGGCGAGGTCAGTTGCATCGGGCCGGGCTGTTCGCCGCGCAGCACCTGCCCGACGTGGCGGGGCAAGATCACCGTCTCCGCGTCGACCTGTCGCAGCAGGCCCACCGCCAGCAGTTGCGGCACCGGCCGGTCCGGCGCGGCGCCGGGCGCGGCGTCGCGGGTACGCCCCATTGGGGAGCCTTCGAGCAGCTTTTCCAGCACGTCACGCTGGGCGGGGTTGAGCCCATCGATCAGATCGGCGATCTGTTCGCCGCTGCGCAAGGTGTCCTCGAGCGTGACCTGTCCCGGGTGCCACGGCAACGCCACGGCGGCATCGGCGGCTACCCGCACTGCCGTGTCGCCCCAGGCCAGGGCGCGCTGCTGGAGGTCGTCCAGCGCGCCGACCACGTCGGCTTCGGGGGCACCGTCGCCGATCAGCGCCAACAGCTTGCTCGTCGGCACCGGCGTCGCGTCGGCCTGCAGCACCAGCAGCGCGTCGAGCACGGCCAGCTGCAAGAAGTCGAGGTCGTCGGTGGCGGCTTTGACCGATTGGCGGGCCTGAGCGCGCGCGGCCAGCGCGGCGATGCTGCCCGGCGGCGGCTGGGCGAGGTCCGGCCGCAGTTCCAGCAGCCGAATCAGCCGCTCGTCAGCCAAGTCGGCAAGCCAGGACCCCAGCGGGATGTCCGGGGTGGTGTTGTCGGTCATTTGATGACCAGCGTAGGCAAGTGAGCCGTCCAGCAAGAGTCGGGCGCTCACAGCTTGGCGTCACGTGCGGATGTCAGACCTGTAAGAATGGACCCCGTGGCTGACAATGCTGAGAGCGACGCGCAAAAAACCAAGTATGTGGACCCGGGCTGGCCGACGGAGGATCCAGAAGACCACGCGGTGAGTGAACTGGTGGCCGACCGCACGGGCGCGCTGTCGCCCTTTGGTGAGGTGGTGTTCCCGGTGCCCGCCGACGGCCTGCCCTACGTGCATCCGGTCACCGTCGTCAACAGGTAAGCCGCCGGGATGGCTCGGACCAACGGCCCGTTATCGCACCTGGATGAGCGTGGTGCCGCGCACATGGTCGACGTCACGGCCAAGCAGGCCACGCGGCGCACTGCCGTCGCGGCCGGCGCCTTAAGGACCTCGGCGCGCGTGGTCGAGCTGATCTCGACTGCCGGGCTGCCCAAAGGCGACGCCCTGGCTACCGCGCGGGTGGCAGGCATTCTGGCGGCCAAACGCACCAGCGACCTCATTCCGTTATGTCACCAATTGGCGCTCACCGGGGTCGACGTCGAATTCGGGGTCGGCGACTCGGTTGTCGAGATCACCGCGACGGTGCACAGCACAGATCGGACGGGAGTGGAGATGGAGGCCTTGACAGCCGTCAGCGTGGCCGCTTTGACGCTCTACGACATGATCAAGGCGGTCGACCCGGCCGCCCGCATCGATGACATTCGGGTGCTGCGCAAAGAGGGCGGCAAGACCGGAACGTGGGAACGTCGATGAGCGCCCGATCCGCGCGGATCGTTATCGCCTCGACCCGCGCCTCGTCCGGTGAATACGCCGACGAGTGCGGGCCGATCATCGCTGAATGGCTTGGCCAGCGAGGGTTTTCGCCGGGGGAGCCGGTGGTGGTCGCCGACGGCGGACCGGTCGGCGCGGCGTTGAACGACGCGCTGGACGCCGAAGTCGATCTGATCATCACCTCAGGGGGCACCGGCATCTCGCCCACCGACGCCACCCCGGATCAGACGGTGGCGGTGCTGGACTACATGATTCCCGGTCTGGCCGACGCCATCCGCAACTCCGGCCTGCCGAAGGTGCCGACGTCGGTGCTCTCGCGCGGGGTGTGCGGGGTGGCCGGGCGCACCCTGATCGTGAACCTGCCGGGCTCACCCGGCGGGGTGCGCGATGGCCTCGGTGTGCTTGCCGACGTGCTCGACCACGCCCTCGAACAACTCGCGGGTGAAGATCACCGGTCATGACGGGCGCCCGGCGATGATATGGCGCGCAGCGACCAAAGAGGTTGAGGAGGAGCGGCGCTAATGGCGCTGGTGCTGCGCGCCGCGCTGACCGACCAGCCCATCTCGCTTCGCGAGCACGAGGATCTGGTGGCTCACCAGTCGGCCGGAGCCATCGTGGGATTCGTCGGCGCGGTCCGCGACCACGATGGCGGACGCGGAGTGCTGCGGCTCGAATATTCCGCGCACCCGTCTGCCGCGCAGGTGCTCGCCGACGTGGTGGCCGAGGTCGCCGAGCAGTCCAGCGGGGTACGTGCGATAGCGGCCAGTCACCGCATCGGTGCCCTGCACATCGGCGACGCGGCCCTAGTGGCTGCGGTCGCCGCCGACCATCGGCAGGCGGCCTTTGCCGCCTGCGCAGAACTGGTCGACACCATCAAGGAGCGACTACCGGTGTGGAAGCACCAATTCTTCGCCGATGGTGCCGACGAATGGGTGGGCTCGGCCTAGCTGACCCTCAGTTGGCGGGCGACGGCTGGGCGAGTGCGTCCAGTGCGTCGTTTCCTTGCACGCCCTCGGACTGGATCGCCTGCCAGACCTGCTGGGTGTAGCCGACGGTCGAGGCCTGCTGGGGTGCCGGCGGCGGCGCATCGGCCGGGACGGCGTCCGGCGGCGGCGCATCGGCCGGGACGGCGTCCGCCGGCGGTGCCGGCGGCAGGGCGTCCGCGGGCGGTGCCGGCGGCAGGGCGTCCGCGGGCGGTGCCGGCGCTGGGTCGGCCACTGGAGCGGGCTGGTCATTGGCAGCCAGCTGCACCGGCGGAGCCGGGTCGGCGGGCGGTGGGGGAGGCGGAGGCGGCGGGGGAGCGTCCGGCGGGGGCGCGTCCGGGGGCGGCGGGGCCTGCGGTGCAGGGTCGCCGTTGATTCCCGGCGCGTCCAGCGGTGCGTCCATCCCGACAGTGATGGTCGGAAGCACGTTGCGCGGGGTCGGACCCGACAGCGGGCCACCACAGACGGGCCACGCGCCGCGGCCTTGCGTCGCCAGCACACGCTCAGCGACCGCGATCTGCTGTTGGCGGGTGGCCAGTTCGGCCGACGGGGCGAATTCATTACCGCCGTGCGAGGCCCAAGTGCCGGCGCTGAACTGCACGCCGCCGTGGTAGCCGTTGCCGGTGTTGATTCCCCAGTTGCCGCCGGACTCGCAGCGGGCTACCTGATCCCACTCGCCGTCGGTGGCCGCGGCCGCCTGGCCAGCGAGGGCAATGCTGCTGCCGCCAAGTACCGCCCCGGTGAAGGCGATCTTGGCGACGCTGATGTTAGAACTAGTGGGCTTGCGGTGACGTCCACTCATACGCGCCGAAAATTCCTCTCTCGGTGCGCCTGCGAGGTCAGCTGTCGGGTTCGGGTGGGAGAGGCTACCCGGCCAGCGACGTTTCCCTACCAGGAGACGACGCCGACTTCACCCCAAGGAGCCGTTTCCGGCTCCGGTCGATCACGGTGGACCGGTGGGTCCCCCGCCTCCATCCATACGGTGTCCCTGCCTATCTGGATGGAGCTCGGCGCGATAGAGAGGGAAGTCCGCCACCGGTTGCCTGGCGAACTTCCGGAGACGCTAGCGGGTTCTGTTGGCCCAGTCACTTCCTACGGAACTCGGCGTTTCCCTCACGGCCATCTGCGAAAACCCCAGGAACACATACGGTTTGCGCAGGTCAATAGAGACGAAATCGAGCCGTGTCCGCACCGTTATCGTTCCGTTACGTGACGTATTTCACAGTGTTATCCGCCAGCAAACGGGGGAAGGACATCGATCGTCTCTCCGGAACGCAACGCCATGGTCTCGTCACGAACCGCGATCCCCTCGCGTAGGTAGGAGCATCGATTTAGCACGTTGGCCAGGTGTTCGTCGCGCGCGGCGAGGGTCTTCACCAGCTCGGCCACCGTGGTGCCCGTGCTCAGGGCCACCGTCTCCGAGTCGGCGCCGGCGGCCGCGCGCGCCGCGGCGAAGTAGCGGACCGTCACGTGGATCCCGTCCGGTTTATCGGAGCTAGCCACCGATGGCGCTCATTGGGCGGTCGGGCTGGATGAAATCCGGGTTGTTAATGCCGTGGCCGGCCGGTTTGACCCACATCGCGGCCCGCCACGCCGCTTCGATTGCATCGTCGGCCGCGCCGGCGCGCAGCAGGCCGCGCAGGTCAGTCTCCTCAGTCGAGAACAGGCAGCTGCGGATTTGACCGTCGGCCGTCAGCCGGGTGCGGTCACAGGTCGAGCAGAAGGCGTGCGAAACCGAGGCGATCACGCCGAATTTGCCAGCCGGCGTGTCCGGGCCCGTGTCGGCCAGCCACAGCTCGGCCGGCGCCGACCCGCGCGGCGTCGGGTCCGGCCGCAGCCTGAAGTGCGGCCGCAGCGCCGCTAGCACGTCGTCGGCGCTCAGCGCGGCGTCCCGGCGCCACTGGTGTCCGGCGTCCAGCGGCATCTGCTCGATGACCCGCAACTGGTAGCCGTGCTGCAGGCAGAAACGCAGCAGCTCAACGATGTCCTGGCGGCCGGTGACGGAATCGAGGACCGCATTCACCTTGACCGGCGCTAGGCCGGCCTGTTTGGCGGCGGCCAAGCCGGCGAGCACGTCCGCGAGCCGATCCCGCCGGGTGATGGCCGCGAAGCGAGCCGGGTCCACGCTGTCCAGCGAGACGTTGACCCGGTCCAGACCCGCCTCGGCCAGAGCGGCCGCCTTGCGCGCCAGCCCCACGCCGTTGGTGGTCAGCGCGATCTCGGGGCGGGGCCGCAGGCCGGCGGCCGCTGCGATCACTTTCGGGAGGTGGCGAGCCAGCAGCGGTTCGCCGCCGGTGAACCGCACGCTGGTCACCCCGAGCCGCGTGACGGCGATGTGCATAAGCCGGCCCAGCTCGTCGGGCCGCAGCAGATCACGGTCGGGCAGCCAGTCCAGGCCCTCGGCCGGCATGCAATAACTGCACCGCAGATTGCAGCGGTCGGTGAGCGAGACCCGCAGATCGCTGGCGACCCTTCCGAAGGTGTCGCGCAGCGGACCGGCGGTGGGGACGTCGGCTGGAACCGCCTCCGAGCTCCCCCGGCGCACGGTCGGTACCCCCAGCGCGGTCAGCGTCATGCGGCGCTCATGATCAGGGACATATCTCCTCCAGCGGTGAAGCCAGCCTACCGAGTACCTGGCTGAACTGGGGTGCTTGCCGAACAACGATCCGAGTAGGATCACACTTCGATATCGCGTCCTGCGCAGGCGGGACGCTTCTTCTATTGGCCATCAGAGTGACCCGTCAGACAAGCAGGTGAGAGCAGTGCCGACCGGCAAGGTGAAGTGGTACGACTCCGAAAAGGGGTTCGGCTTCCTGTCGCAGGAGGACGGCGAGGATGTCTACGTCCGTTCCTCGGCGTTGCCTGAGGGTGTCGAGGGCCTGAAGGCCGGGCAGAAGGTGGAATTCGGCGTCGCTTCCGGCCGGCGTGGGCCGCAGGCGTTGAGCCTCAAGTTGATCGATCCGCCGCCGAGCCTGACGCGGACGCGCCGAGAGGTGCCGGCGGAGCACAAACACTCACCCGACGAGTTACACGGGATGGTCGAGGACATGATCACCCTGCTGGAGAGCGCGGTGCAGCCCGAACTGCGTAAGGGCCGCTACCCAGACCGCAAGGTGGCCCGCCGGGTGTCTGAGGTGGTCCGGGCGGTGGCGCGGGAGCTCGACGCCTAGCTGCGCTCCGGCGGTTGTCACATCCGCCACATTGGTATCTGGTCCGGGCAGGTGTTCTTTTGTCCACCTATTGAGCCAAAATCTGTTGTCGCTCGTCCCGTGACAGGTGTGAGGAGGGCGACCTCCAAAACTGGCATGTGCGCCGCAAAGCTACTCGCGCGTAACTTGGACATCACTACGTCGATGTGCATCTTGGCGAGGAGGCCGCAATGGCACAGCAAGCGCAAGTCACCGAGGAACAAGCGAGAGCCCTGGCGGAGGAATCTCGCGAAAGTGGTTGGGATAAACCGTCATTCGCCAAAGAATTGTTTCTGGGCCGCTTGCCGCTGGAGCTCATCCACCCCTTCCCCAAGCCGTCTGACGCGGAGGAGGCGCGCACCGCGGCGTTTCTCGAGAAGCTGCGGGAGTTTCTCGGGACCGTCGACGGCAGCGTCATCGAGCGAGATGCCCAGATTCCCGACGAGTATGTGAAGGGCCTGGCCGAGCTGGGCTGCTTCGGCATCAAAATACCGTCCGAGTACGGCGGCCTGGACATGTCGCAAGTCGGCTACAACCGCGCCCTGATGATGGTTTCGACGGTTCATCCCAGTCTCGGCGCATTGCTGTCGGCGCATCAGTCGATCGGGGTACCCGAACCACTCAAGCTGGCCGGGACCGAGGAGCAGAAGCGAAAGTTCTTGCCGCGCTGTGCCGCCGGCGCCGTGTCGGCGTTCCTGCTCACCGAACCGGACGTGGGCTCAGACCCGGCGCGCCTGGCTTCCACCGCGACGCCCATCGAGGACGGGCAGGCCTACGAGCTGGAGGGCGTGAAGCTGTGGACCACCAACGGTGTGGTCGCCGAACTGCTCGTGGTCATGGCTCGGGTCCCCAAGAGTGAGGGGCACCGCGGGGGAATCAGCGCATTCGTTGTCGAGGCCGATGCTCCCGGGATCACCGTCGAGCGGCGCAACAAGTTCATGGGAGTGCGCGGCATCGAAAACGGCGTGACCAGGCTCCACCGCGTTCGAGTCCCCGCCGAAAACCTGATCGGGCGAGAAGGCGAGGGTCTGAAGATCGCGCTGACCACCCTCAACGCCGGACGGCTGTCCTTACCTGCGGTGGTGACCGGGTCCTCGAAGTGGTCGCTGAAGATAGCCCGGGAATGGTCCCGTGAGCGAGTGCAGTGGGGAAAGCCGGTCGGCAAGCACGAGGCGGTTGCCAGCAAGCTCGCTTTCATGGCCGCCACCAACTACGCGCTCGACGCGGTGCTCCAACTGGCCGGTCAGATGGCCGACGAAGGCCGCAACGACATCCGGATCGAGGCGGCGCTGGCCAAATTGTGGTCCAGCGAGATGGCCGATCAGATCGTCGATGAGCTGTTGCAGATCCGCGGTGGCCGCGGCTACGAGACGGCGGAGTCCCTGGCGGCCCGAGGGGAGCGCGCGGTGCCGGTGGAGCAGGCCGTGCGGGACCTGCGGATCAACCGCATCTTCGAAGGATCCAGTGAGATCATGCGGCTGCTCATCGCCCGTGAGGCCGTCGACGCCCACCTGACCGCCGCCGGGGATCTCGCCAACCCCAAAGCCGACCTGCGGCAGAAGGCCGCGGCTGCGGCGGGTGCGAGTGGATTCTATGCAAAGTGGTTGCCTAAGCTGGTTTTTGGTGAGGGCCAAAAGCCCACCGCATACCGCGAATTCGATGCCTTAGCGGCTCATCTGCGTTTCGTCGAACGCTCATCTCGAAAGTTGGCCCGCAACACTTTCTACGGAATGGCGCGCTGGCAAGCAGCTTTGGAGCAAAAGCAGGGATTCCTCGGACGCGTCGTCGACATCGGCGCGGAGCTGTTCGCGATGTCCGCAGCCTGTGTGCGAGCTGAGGCGCAGCGAGCCGCCGCCATGGGCGAGGGCGAACAGGCATACGAACTTGCCGACGCGTTCTGCCAGCAGGCCGCCCTGCGAGTGGAGGCTCTGTTCCACGGGCTCTGGAACAACACCGACGGCACCGACGTCCGGTTGGCCAATGACGTTTTGGAGGGCCGCTACACCTGGCTGGAGCGGGGGATCATCGACCAGTCAGAGGGCACCGGACCGTGGATCGCGCACTGGGAACCCGGCCCGTCCACCGAGCCCAACCTGGCCCGGCGGTTTCTGACGGTGTCTTGAGTCATGAAAACCCAAGCCTCCTACGTCGGCGCCGGCGAGTTCACCCGCGACGCCAACTACATCGCCACCCGCATCACCGCCGACGGGCGCGACGGCTATCCGGTTGAACCCGGCCGGTACCGGCTCGTCGTGGCCCGTGCTTGCCCGTGGGCCAACCGCGCGATCATCGTCCGCCGGCTGCTGGGCCTCGAAGACGCTCTCTCCATTGGGTTTTGCGGCCCGACCCATGACCAACGCAGTTGGACGTTCGATCTCGACCCGGGCGGAGTCGACCCGGTGCTCAAAATTCCACGGCTCCAAGACGCCTACTTCAAGCGGTTTCCCGACTACCCGAAAGGCATTACCGTCCCGGCGGTCGTTGATGTCCCGACGGGTGCGGTGGTCACCAATGATTTCGCGCAGATGACGGTGGACTTCTCCACCGAGTGGACCGCCTACCACCGCGAGGGCGCACCGCAGCTATACCCCGAGCCGCTGCGCGACGAGATCGACGAGGTGAGCAAGCGCGTCTACACCGAGGTCAACAACGGCGTGTACAGGTGCGGCTTCGCGGGCTCGCAGCAGGCCTACGATGCCGCCTACGACCGGCTGTTCACCGCGCTGGATTGGCTTAGCGATCGCCTCAACAAGCAGCGATTCCTGGTGGGCGACAACATCACTGAGGCCGACGTGCGGCTGTTCACCACCCTGGCCCGCTTCGACCCGGTCTACCACGGGCATTTCAAGTGCAATCGGACCAAGCTGTCCGAAATGCCGGTGCTGTGGGCCTACGCGCGCGACTTGTTCCAGACGCCGGGCTTCGGCGACACCGTCGACTTCGTCCAGATCAAGCAGCACTACTACATCGTGCATTCCGACATCAACCCGACCGGCATTGTGCCCGACGGCCCCGACCTGAGCGGCTGGTTGCGAGCGCACGGCCGGGAAGCTCTGGGCGGCAAGCCTTTCGGTGACGGATCCCCTCCCGGGCCGCCGGTCGACGGCGAGCGAGTGCCGTCCGCTCACAGCGCGTAACGAGTGCTAGAGTCCGCGCATGGCGGTGGCTGCATTCGTTTTGGGGCTGTGCGCGCTGATCGCGTCACTGGGCGCGATGGTTGCCGCGATCATTTTGGCTCGCTTTGCGCGAGCATCCGCTAACGCTGCCGAGATCGTCGAGCGGGGCAGGCGTCACGGCTGGCGCATCGAGACCAGAACCAGCGACAAATCGCGCAGGTTCTACACGCTGCGCAATGTCGGCACGGTCAACGCGCGCGAAGTCTCGTTGACCGGTGATTACAAGGAACTCGCGTTCGTCGACGGGCAGAGTTCGGTGGATGTCGCGGCGGGTCAGGCCCGGCTGTTCTCGACGATGCAGCCCGCCGACAATCAGCCAGCTGAAATACACATCACCTGGACGCCGGACCTGCCCGATGCCGAGCCGTTGACGTGGACCGAGACACCACCGTCGGCGCGTCAATAGTTAAGACGCACAGACCATTCCGCGTGTGGGGTGTCGCGTAGCTCTCCGGAGGGGTCGACCACCAGCGTCAGCAACTGCACGACGATCCCGGTCAGCCGCCCGCGCTGCGGGTCGACGGTGGGAATGGTGACCGCCAGCCGGCTGTTCGGCCGAAACAGCGTGCTGGAGGTGTTGGTGGGGTCGTCATACACCTGCAGCAGGCGCCACGGCGCCCGCGAAATGGCCTCGGGCACCGAAAGCTGCACCGGATAGCGCGTGCTCGCCGACAGCTCGCCCTGCGCTTGCGGTGTCTGACAGTCGTCGAGGTTGAGAACGTTGCAGTACTGGTATGGCCCCACGCGGATCAGGTGGCCGTGTGAGTAGGCGCTGATCTCGGGTGGCTGCGGACCGGGCTTGCGCACCAGCAGCCACGCGCCGACCCCGGCCGCGACGGACAGCAGCACCACGACCGTCGCGAGCAGCGCGGCGGTGCCCCGATTCAAGCCGCGGTTGAATCCCCGCTTCACCTGCGCACCCCCGACGCGCTGTCAACGCCACGGTGCTTGCTTTCCTGTTCGACCATGACGGGTCGGTTACCGCCGAGGCCGGGGATCAACGAGTCGCCGCGGAAGCTGACGATGGTTTGGGCGAGGCCCAGGACCAATAGGGAACTGACGGCGGTGAAGCCGACCCACAGTTCGGTGTAGACCAAAACGCCCAGCGCGCCGCCCAGCACCCAGGCCAGCTGCAGGGTCGACTCCGAGCGTCCGAAGCCCGACGCGCGCGACTCTTCGGGCAGATCGTTTTGCAATGAGGCGTCCAGCGACGCCTTTGCGATCGCGCTGGAGCCCGAGGTGACCAGGGTGGCGATGGTGGCCACCACCAGGTTGCCGGCCACCGCGGCGGCCAGCGCCAACACCGTCACGGCGACGGTGCAGCGCACCACCAAGACGGCCGGCCTGCCCAATTGCAGGCGCGCGCAGGTGAAGTTGCCGGCGAAATTGCCGATCGCGGCCGCGGCGCCGATCATGCCCAGCATGGCGAGCTGAGCCCATCCATTGGCTTGGTGCGATTTGGCGACAAACGCCGGATACAAGAACAGAAAGCCGACCATCACCTTGATGGTGCAGTTGCCCCACAGCGAGGTAATGATGTTGCGGCCCAATGGTTGTCGAAGCGTCGCAGCGGCACTCTTTGGGACCTTCCTGACTTCCTCCGGCCAGCTTCGTTGAACTGGGTCACTGTGCCGGCGATAGCTCAAGGTGGCGGGCACCTCGCCGGTGGTCACCTCCACCCAGCGCGGAATCCGCATCGACAGCAAGGCGCCAGCGACCGTCACTGCGATGACGACGAACAACGCGCCGGGCAGCTTGAACAGATGTGTGCAGACGAACTCGACGCCGCCCGCAATGGCGCCACCGGCGATGGTGCCGCCCAGTAGGCCGAACACCGTCAGCCGGGAATTGACCCGCACCAGGTCGATGGTCGGCGGCATCACCCTCGGCGTCACCGCGCTGCGCAGCACGCTGAACGACTTGGAAAACACCATCATGGCCAGCGCGCAGGGATAAAGCACCCACGACGGATAGCTGCCGCTGGCGCCGTCGTAGTTCATGATCAGCACCACCGCCAGCACGGTGCGCAGCGCGAACGACGCCGCCAGCGCGACCCGGCGGCCGTGCTGCAGCCGGTCCAGTGCCGGGCCGATGAGCGGCGCGATCACCGCGAACGGCGCGATGGTGATCAACAGGTACAGCGCGACTTTCGACTTGCTCTCCCCGCTGGCCGCGGCGAAGAACAACGTGTTGGCCAGCGCGACGGCCATTGCGGCGTCGACGGCGAAGTTCGCCATCACCGGCCAGGTCAGCGCGGTCAGCCCGGACTTGTCAGCGCCGTCGGCGGTCGCGGCCCGCTGGACCATCCAGTACATGCGGGAACCCATTTCGCGGCTGCGCATCGCCGCGGCGCGGGTGACGGTAATGCGTTCGTTGGAGCTGGGACCGCGGGGCGCCGCGCCGTTGGGTTTGGGTTGTGAGCGCCGCTCTTCGCGCTGATCGCCCAAGGGCGGAAGGTAGCGGTTGGCGCTGGGCATCGATGGCGGTCGGCGCGTGTGGCGATTGTCTGGGTCGTCGGCGGGGTAGTTGGCCATGCCGGGATGCTGGTTGGCCGATCCATTGCGGGAGGGATCACGCCGCCGTCCGGACACATATCAATTCTGTCCTATGCCGTAGGGCAACCGGGCGTGGCTCGCCAACCTAGTATGGAGGCGCATCGCAGAAAGGGGACAGCGTGACCGGACCAGCTGAGGCCGTGGCCGTGGCCGAGTGGCCCGCGGAGACGGCGGCGCTGCTCACCGGTGCCGTCGATCAGGCCAGGGCCGCCGTCGCGGAGTTCAGTGGCCCCGACGCGGTGGGTGACTACCTGGGCGTCGGCTACGAAGATCCCACCGCCGCCACCCACCGGTTCCTGGCGCACCTGCCCGGCTACCAGGGCTGGCAGTGGGCCGTCGTGATCGCTGCCTATCCCGGTGCCGAGCAGGCCACGGTCAGCGAGGTGGTGCTGGTCCCCGGACCGACGGCGCTGCTGGCGCCCGAATGGGTGCCGTGGGACCAGCGGGTCAGGCCCGGTGACCTCAATCCCGGAGACCTGCTCGCGCCGGCCAAGGACGATCCGCGGTTGGTTCCCGGTTACACCGCCAGCGGTGACCCGCAGGTCGACGAGACCGCCGCCGAAATCGGGTTGGGCCGTCGCTGGGTGATGAGTCAATGGGGCCGTGCGGAGGCCGCCGAGCGCTGGCATGACGGCGACTACGGCCCGGACTCGGCGATGGCGCGGTCGACCAAACGGACGTGCCGCGACTGCGGATTCTTCCTGCCGCTGGCGGGGTCGCTCGGCGCGATGTTCGGCGTGTGCGGCAACGAACTGTCCGCCGACGCTCATGTCGTCGACAGGCACTACGGTTGCGGCGCGCATTCCGACACGCCCGCACCGGCTGGCGGTGGTTCGCCCATGTATAACCCTTACGACGACGGCGTCCTGGACGTCACAGAAACGCCGGCGTCCGACTCGCCCGAGCCAGCTGAGCCGTCCGAATCTGAGCAAACCGACTAGCTCGGGTTGAGGAAGCTCTCGAGTCCGGACTGTGCACCGCGCGCGCCTCGGCGCGCAGCCGCAAGCTGCAACAGGAAGATGCTCATCCCGACGAACCCGACGCCCAGTCCGGCCAGCATCATCGGACGCCAGGTCTGCAGCGTGGGCACGACGAACGCCGCGACCGTCGCGAGCAGCCAGCCCAGCTCGCCGAGCGCGATGATCGGCCACACTGCGAGCAGCCGGGCCGGCAGCGGCGGCGGCTCGGGGCTCGGACGTGTGCTCATCGCGACAAACATAGCCCGGCCGCGATGTGGACCAAAGCTGAAGTCTGCCGTTTCTCACAACGGATTCATAGGTTCCCATGTAACCTCGCGCCATGGCTGACAGCGATGCGCGGCTGGCCGCCGACCTGTCGCTAGCGGTCATGCGGCTGTCGCGCCAACTGCGGTTTCGGAATCCGCAATCGCCGGTGTCGTTGTCCCAGCTCTCAGCATTGACGACCCTGGCCAACGAGGGTGCGATGACGCCGGGAGCCCTGGCGATTCGTGAGCGCGTCAGACCGCCGTCGATGACCCGGGTAATCGCATCGCTGGCCGAGGACGGCCTCGTCGATCGCGCACCGCACCCCGTCGACGGCCGGCAGGTGGTGGTGTCGGTGTCCGAGTCGGGCGCCGAACTGGTCAAGGCGGTGCGGCGGGCCCGTCAGGAGTGGTTGGCCGAGCGGCTCGCGACGCTGGACAGCGACAAGCGCTCCATCCTGCGCGAGGCCGCCGACATCATGTCCGCGCTGGTCGACGAAAGCCCGTGACTGCGCCGGACGTTCAGGATGTCACTGATCCCGACGATCCCCGGCTTGACGATTTCCGCGACCTGAACAGCGTCGACCGTCGCCCCGATCTGCCGACCGGTAGAGGCTTGGTGATCGCCGAGGGCGTGCTGGTGGTGCAGCGCATGCTGGCGTCGCGGTTCACCCCGCACGCGATGCTCGGCACCGATCGCCGGCTGGCTGAGCTGCAGGACGATCTGGCCGGCACTGACGGCGGGGTCCGAGCACCCTACTATCGGGCGTCCGCCGACGTGATGGCGCAGGTGGTGGGTTTCCACCTCAATCGCGGGGTGCTTGCCGCCGCGCGGCGGGTATCCGAGCCGACCGTCGCCGAGGTCGTCGACGGTGCCCGCACCGTCGCGGTGCTCGAAGGCGTCAACGACCACGAGAACCTGGGCTCGATCTTTCGCAACGCGGCGGGGCTGGGTGTGGACGCGGTGGTGTTCGGCAGCGGCTGCGCCGACCCGCTGTACCGTCGCGCCGTCCGGGTATCGATGGGGCATGCGTTGCTGGTGCCGTATGCGCGTTCTGCCGATTGGCCGGCCGACTTAGTGACGCTGACAGAACGCGGCTTTCGGCTGCTGGCGATGACTCCGCACCGGGAAGCCCGGGCGCTGCCGGAGGCGATGTCCGCCGTGCGCGACGAACGGATCGCGGTGCTGGTGGGGGCCGAAGGTCCCGGGCTGACGGCACCCGCTCAGCGGTTGAGCGACATGCGGGTGCGCATCCCGATGTCGCGGGGCACCGACTCGCTGAACGTCGCAACCGCCGCGGCGCTGGCCTTTTATGAGCGGGCTAGGGTGGGCTCGTGACTGACGCGCCCGTGCCTTGGGGGACGGGTCTGACGGTCGCCGGGTTTGTCGCCGCGGTTACCGCCATGGCAGTTGTGGTGCTCAGCCTCGGACTGATTCGGGTTCATCCACTTCTGGCCGTTGGGCTCAATATCGTGGCGGCCGGCGGGCTGGCGCCGACTCTGTGGGGCTGGCGGCGCGCTGCAGTTCTGCGGTGGTTTGTGCTTGGTGCCGCGGTAGGGGTGACCGGCGCGTGGGTGACGCTGCTCGCTTTGGCGGCTGCCGGCTAGCTCCAGGAGCCACCAGCACCGACGGCGAGGTCGTTACCATGCGCCATCAAGACGCGGAACGCACTAGCCCCGGCCGCTGGAACGGACCCCGAGCAGCACATCTTCCCAGGCCGGAATGGCTGGCTTGCCGCGTCGGCTGTTTGCCGGGGCGTTCGCGGGCTGTTCGGCGGGGGGAGCTAACGGGGTTTCGGGGGCTTCGGTAGCTACGGGGGCTGCCACGGGTTCGGCGGTCACCGTGGGCTCGTCGAACGCCAGGCGCGCCACCGGCGCCAGCGGCCGCAGCGGGGGTTTGAAGTCCGGGTCGATCAGCTCGCTGGCCGGATCGTCCATCGCGGTCACGGTTCCGCCGTGGGCGCCGGGAGTGAAGCGGAAGTGTGCGAGGTTGTCGGATCGGCCAGCTTGCCACCCAAGCTGCACGGTCCAACGGCCGTCCTCGTTGCGCCAGGCGTCCCAGCCCAGCTTGGCCGGGTTGAGGCCGCGTGCCACCAGCGCGGTGGAGATGGTTTCCAGGAGGGTGAGCACGCTGGGCCCGTCGGTAAGAAGTGGATGTGCGGCGCTGGCGAGCTCGGCTGCACGCGACCGTTCGAGCAATACCGGGTGGGCGAACCGCTGGATCCGTGCGATGTCGGAGCCCGATGCCGCGGCCACCTGCTCGACCGACGCCCCGGAGCGGATCCGCGCCTGAATCTCTTTGGGGCTCAGCAAGTTGGTGATTTCCATGTCGAGTGCCGGCTGGTCAGGCGTTGCCGCCTCGCCGCGCACGGCGGCCTTCAATCGGTCGTCGACTGGGAGCTTGAACTGTTCGCCGGAACCGCCGCCCTCGCAGATGATGCTCTTGCCGTCGGCGTCGAGTCCAACCACTTTGAGTTCCCGCATGGCTTCTCCTCGCAGGTTCCGGGCAGATCAGCGCCGGACCCTTCAGGGCGCACTCTAATGCGCCAGGCGTCGTTCACCTGGCTGACACGCGGAAGCGGTTTTGCCTGGAGGTGGCGTTTTCGTCGCCCGCCGGGCCCGGGCGTCACGCCAGCGTGACGCTCGGCGCCCAGCGTCACGCCAGCGTGACGCTCGGCGATTGACCGGGTTAGAGCCGCTCCACTACCCAGTCGACGCACGCGGTGAGGGCACTGACGTCGTCGGGGTCGACGGCCGGGAACATCGCAACCCGCAGCTGGTTGCGGCCCAGTTTGCGGTACGGCTCGGTGTCGACGATGCCGTTGGCCCGCAGCACCTTGGCGACGGCCGCGGCGTCCACGTCGTCGACGAAGTCGATGGTGCCCACCACCTGAGAACGCAGGCCGGGGTCGGCGACGAACGGCGTGGTGTAGGGCCGCTCCTGCGCCCACGAATACAACCGCTGCGACGAGTCCGCCGTGCGCTTGACCGCCCAGTCCAGGCCGCCGTTGCCCAGCAGCCAGTCCAGTTGCTCGGCCATCAGGGCCAGGGTCGCGATCGCCGGGGTGTTGTACGTCTGGTCCTTGAGGCTGTTCTCGATCGCGATCGGCAGCGACAGGAAGTCCGGGACCCAGCGACCCGAAGCCGCGATGGATTCGACCCTGGCCAGCGCGGCCGGGCTCATGACGGCCAGCCACAGGCCGCCGTCGCTGGCGAAGTTCTTCTGCGGCGAGAAGTAATAGGCGTCGACCTCGGTGATGTCGACCGGCAGGCCGCCGGCGCCGGACGTCGCGTCGATGAGGACCAAGGCGTCACCCGAGCCGTCCGGGCGGTGCACCGGCACCGCGACCCCGGTCGAGGTCTCGTTGTGTGCCCAACCGATCACGTCGACCGATGGGTCGCTTTGCGGCTCCGGGGCGCTGCCGGCGTCGGATTTGATGATGATGGGGTCGCCGACGAACGGGTTCTTGGCGACGCAGGAGGCGAACTTCGAGCTGAACTCGCCGAAAGACAGGTGCAGTGAGCGCTTGTCGATCAGCCCGAACGCCGCGGCATCCCAGAACGCCGTCGCGCCCCCATTGCCCAGGATGACCTGATAGCCGTCCGGCACGGAGAACAGATCGGCCACTCCCGACCGCACCCGACCCACCAGGTTCTTGACCGGCGCCTGGCGGTGCGACGTGCCGAACAACGACGCCGCGGTGGTGGTCAGTGCCTGTAGCTGCTCGGGTCGGACCTTTGAGGGGCCACACCCGAAGCGGCCGTCGCGGGGTTTGAGGTCTGCGGGGATCTGGAGCTGGTCAGCCATGAACACCAGCGTAATGAGCCGTCGATGTGTGACTCCGCACACACCGCGCGCGTGACCACCGGTCAGGCCACAGGGCTCCGAACCGGCCTAGCGGATTCCCAGTACCGGCGGTACCGTGTTCTGCATACGTCCGAACGACCTCGTCGAGGAGGATGCTGTGAAGGCTAGGACGCGAACCGTTCAGCGTTGGCGCGCCAATATGGAGGTGCGCGACGACGCCGAATATGTCGACATGCTCGCCACGTTGTCCGAGGGGTCTGTGCGGCGAAACTTCAACCCGTACACCGATATCGATTGGGACTCGCCGGAGTTCGCCGTCACCGACAACGACCCGCGGTGGATCCTGCCGACCACCGACCCGCTGGGCCGGCACCCCTGGTACCTGGCGCAGTCGGAAGAACGCAAGATCGAAATCGGCATGTGGCGCCAGGCCAATGTGGCCAAGGTGGGACTGCACTTTGAGTCGATCCTGATCCGCGGGCTGATGAACTACACGTTCTGGGTGCCCAACGGTTCGCCGGAATATCGGTACTGCTTGCACGAATCCGTCGAGGAGTGCAACCACACCATGATGTTCCAGGAGATGATCAACCGCGTCGGGGCGGACGTGCCGGGAATGCCGCGCAAGCTGCGCTGGATTTCGCCGGTGGTGCCGCTGGCGGCCGGTCCGCTGCCTATTGCGTTCTTCATCGGCGTGCTCGCCGGCGAGGAACCCATCGACCACACGCAGAAGAACGTTCTGCGGGAGGGCAAGTCGCTGCACCCGATCATGGAACGGGTGATGGCCATTCACGTGGCCGAGGAGGCGCGGCATATCTCGTTTGCCCACGAATTCCTGCGTAAGCGCATACCGCGGTTGACCCCGATGAAGCGGTTCGTGGTCTCGATCTTTCTGCCGCTGACGATGTGGCGGCTGTGCCGGGCGATCGTGGTGCCGCCCAAGGAGTTCTGGGTGAAGTTCGACATCCCGCGCGAGGTCAAGAAGGAGTTGTTCTTTGGCTCGCCGGAGTCGCGAAAGTGGTTGCGCGACATGTTCGGTGATGTCCGAATGCTGGCCTATGACACGGGGTTGATGAATCCGATCGCCAAGCTGGTGTGGCGGATGTTCAAGATGTACGGCAAGCCGTCGCGCTACCGCAGCGAGCCGCAGCGTCAGCACGTGGCCGCCTAACCAACTGCGAGTTCCTTCATGCCGCATGTTATTACCCAATCGTGCTGCAACGACGGGTCCTGTGTCTTCGCGTGTCCGGTGAACTGCATTCACCCCACGCCGGACGAGCCGGGCTTCGCGACGGCGGAGATGCTCTACGTCGATCCGGTGGCCTGCGTGGACTGTGGTGCCTGTGTGAGCGCCTGTCCGGTCGGTGCGATCGCGCCCGACACTCGGCTGGATGTCAAACAGCTGCCGTTCGTCGAGATCAATGCGTCGTTCTATCCCGAGCGGCCCGCGGGAGTGAAGGTTCCGCCGACGTCGAAGCTGGCGCCGGTGATCCCGGCGGCCGAGGTGCGGGTTCGGCGCCAGCCGCTAACCGTGGCTATTGTCGGGTCCGGGCCGGCGGCGATGTACGCCGCCGACGAGCTGCTCACCCAGCATGGTGTGCGGGTCAATGTCTTCGAAAAGCTGCCTACCCCTTATGGTTTGGTGCGCGCCGGGGTGGCACCCGATCACCAGAACACCAAGCGGGTCACCCGGCTCTTCGACCGGGTCAGCCGCCATCGCCACTTCCGGTTCTATCTCAACGTCGAGATCGGCAAGCATTTGAGCCACGTTGACCTGTTGGCCCATCATCACGCCGTGTTGTACGCGGTCGGCGCGCCCGATGATCGTCGGCTGGACATCGACGGCATGGGTCTGCCGGGGACTGGAACCGCCACAGAGTTGGTCGCGTGGATCAACGGGCATCCCGACTTCGCCGAGCTGCCAGTCGATCTCAGTCCTGAGCGCGTCGTGATCGTCGGTAATGGCAACGTCGCCCTTGATGCGGCCCGGGTGCTCACCGCCGACCCAGATGACTTGGCTCGCACCGACATCTCGGACCGCGCGCTGGAAGTGTTCCGCGGCTCCGCGGTCCGCGAGGTCGTGATCGCAGCCCGGCGCGGACCCGCCCACTCGGCGTTCACACTGCCCGAGCTGATCGGGCTGACCAGCACGCGCGACGTCGTGCTCGACGCCGACGACCACAAGCTGGTGGAACGCGACCTCGCGACCGCCTCGGACGGGTTGACCCGCAGCAAGCTGGAAATCTTGAGCACACTCGGCGACGCTTCGGCGCCCGGACCCAGCATCCGGCTGGCCTATCAGCTCACGCCGAAGCGTGTTCTAGGACAGCAGCGCGTCACCGGCGTGGAGTTCTCGATCACCGGCACCGACGAGGTACGGCGGCTCGACACAGGCCTGGTGCTGACGTCGATTGGCTACCGCGGCAAGCCGATTCGCGATCTGCCGTTCGATGAGGCGGCGGCCGTGGTCCCCAACGAGGGTGGCCGCGTAGTGGCCGGCACCTACGTCGCGGGCTGGATCAAGCGCGGGCCGACCGGCTTTATCGGCACGAACAAGTCGTGCTCATTGCAGACCGTTCAGGCTTTGGTCGCCGACTTCAACGCCGGCAAGCTGACCGACCCGGTGGACAAGCCGGCGGCGCTGACCAAGCTGGTGCATGCTCGCCAGCCCGATGTCGTCGACTCGGCGGGATGGCGTGCCATCGACGCCGCCGAGATTGCGCGCGGCACCGACGAGGGCCGGCCGCGCAGCAAGTTCACTGATGTCGGCGACATGCTGGCGGCCATCGCTACTGCCAGGGCCACCGCGCCGGCGCCGCCGCTGCGGCGCTGGCTGCGTGACCGTCTAGCCAGCGCTTGACATCGCCGCTTGGACCTCTTCGATGCTGACCTCGCGAACCGGCTGTCCCATGGACCAGTGGTGGCCGAACGGGTCGGCGACCATGCCGTAGCGGTCGCCCCAGAACTGGTCCGTCAGCTCGGTGACCACGGTGGCGCCCGCGTCGAGCGCCCGCTGGAACTTGGTGTCGACGTCGTCGACCGTGAGATGGATGGTGACCGGGGTTCCGCCCAGTGACGTCGGCGTCATCGACTTGCCGCCACACATCTCCGGGAAATCGTCGTTGAGCATCACCATGAAGCCGTTGATGCGCACCGACGCATGCACGAGTTTGCCGTCGGGGCGGGGAACGCGCGCCAGTTCCACGGCGTCAAAAGCCTTGACGTAGAAGTCGATCGCCGCGGCGGCGTCGTCGACGACGAGGTGCGGGGACAGTGCAGGTTCGACGTTGATCGCCATAAGGGTCTCCTTGTTCTCGGGTTAAGGTCACATCTAAGACTGCCCAGGCGACAACAATTCATCGCGAGGGTGCGCGTTCGTACGCCGCCACCCGGCGTGTCGTGTCCCAACACGCACGCTCGGACTCACGCGTCGGTGAGAACCCGGTCCCAGCCTTCGACCGATTCCGGGCTGCGTGGACTGGGTCCGACATAGATGGCCGACGGGCGTACCAGCTTGCCCAGGCGCTTCTGCTCGAGAATGTGAGCACACCATCCCGCGGTGCGTCCGCAGGTGAACATGGCCGGCATCATCTGGGCCGGCACCCTGGCGAAGTCCAGGATCACGGCGGCCCAGAACTCGACGTTGGTCTCGATGGCCCGATCCGGGCGACGTTCCCGCAGCTCCGCCAGGGCGGCTTGCTCGACGGCGACCGCGACCTCATAGCGCGGTGCGCCCAGCCGCTGGGCGGTCGCGCGCAGCACGCGCGCCCGCGGGTCCTCGGCGCGGTAGACCCGGTGGCCGAAGCCCATCAACTTCTCGTGGCGGTCCAGGATTCCCTTGACCAGCCCGCGTGCGTCGCCGGTGCGCTCGACCTCTTCGAGCATCGGCAGCACCCGTGCGGGCGCGCCGCCGTGCAGCGGCCCGCTCATTGCGCCGATCGCGCCGGACAGCGCCGCCGCCACGTCCGCACCCGTCGAGGCGATCACGCGCGCGGTGAACGTCGAGGCGTTCATGCCGTGCTCGGCGGCCGACACCCAGTAGGCGTCGATCGCTTCGACGTGCCTGGGGTCCGGCTCGCCCTGCCAGCGGGTCATGAAACGTGCTGTCACCGTCGGGCATTCGTCGATGACTCGCTGCGGGACCGCTGGCTGGTAGATGCCGCGAGCGGACTGGGCGACGTAGGACAGCGCCATCACCGACGCCCGGGCCAGCTGATTGCGTGCGGTGCCTTCGTCCGTGTCGAGCAGCGGCTTGTATCCCCAGATGGGCGCCAGCATCGCCAGCCCCGCCTGTACGTCGACCCGCACATCACCGGTGTGGATCGGCAGCGGGAACGGCTCGGCGGGCGGCAGCCCGTGGCCGAACCTGCCGTCGACGAGCAGTGCCCACGCGTCGCCGAAGGTGACCTGCCGATCCACCAGATCCTGGATGTCCACCCCGCGGTAGCGCAGCGCACCGCCGTCCTTGTCCGGTTCGGCGATTTCGGTGGTGAAGGCCACCACACCTTCCAGACCGGCGACGAAATTTTCCGGGACCACAGTCATGGAAAAATTCTCGCACCCCACCCTCAGGCCGACGCTACCGGCCGGTAGCAACGCTGGGTGGCCCCCAAGTAGCGTGGGCGCAATGGCGGGCTCAGAGAACGACCACCTCGCGGGGATGCGGGTGGAATACGGATCCATCGAGAAGGACCGCAGCCCCGACCTCGACGCGGACTGGCTGGACGGCGGCTGGCTTGCGTTGTTTCGCAAGTGGATTGACGACGCCGAACAGGCCGGTCTGTCCGAGCCCAACGCGTTCGTGCTGGCGACGGTCGCCGCTGGCAGGCCGGTGAGCCGGACGGTGTTGTGCAAGAGCGCCGACGAGACCGGAGTCACGTTCTTCACCAACTACGACTCGGCCAAGGGCGACGAGCTGGCGGCGACGCCGTACGCGTCGGCGACCTTCCCCTGGTATCAGCTGGGGCGGCAGGTCCACCTCCGCGGCTCGGTGAGCAAGGTCGATCCGCAGGTTACCGAGGACTACTGGTCCAAACGGCCGCGCGGCTCACAGCTGGGCGCGTGGGCGTCGCACCAGTCGCGGCCGATCGCGTCGCGCGCGGCGTTGCTCGAGCAGCTCACGGAGGTGACGGCGCGATTCGCCAACTCGGAGAGCGTCCCGGTGCCGCCGAACTGGGGCGGCTACCTCCTCGCGCCCGAGGTGGTGGAGTTCTGGCAGGGCCGGGAAAACCGGGTGCACAACCGGATACGGGTTGTTGGTGGCCAGGTCGAGCGTCTGCAGCCTTAATCCGCCCCGAACTCATGCATTTTCGGCGATCCATTTGGCGGTGAAGCGCTGCATCTCAGGGATGCTCTCCGCCAAACCGTCTCCGATGGTCTGTTCGAATTTGCCGCCTACCAACGGGATTTTGACCTGCACTTTCACGGCGCAGCGCAGCTGGGAGCCTTGCGAGCCATTGCCTACGGGTTCCAGCCACGCTTCGGCATGGCCTGAGCCCAACCCGGGCGAAGCCGAGATTCTGACCTGCCCGCGAACCTGGCCGTCGCCGACCGGTCGCCACGTTTCGATGTGCACCATTTTCAGCTCGGTGGGGATGAGTTTGGCTACCGGCGCGGGTAGTAGCTGACGGCCCACGTGCTGGGTGACCTGGACCTTCACCGTGCCGTCGTCGTCGACGGTCAGGGAATCCAGCGTGGTGATGGCGGCGCCGGGCTCGATGCGGGCCAGCCAGTAGTCCTCGCTGCCGAACGCCGCATGAATTTCTTCAACGCTGGCGGGCGACTCGGTCACGATGTCGAATGAACGCGGCATAGCGAACCATTCTTACAAAGCGGGGTCAGCCGCGGGTGCTTCCCCTGCGATCCGTTACTTCGGCTGAGACCTGGTGCTGAGCTCGTCGAACCTCGCGAGCGCGGCATCCAGGTCTGCCTCGTCGAAAAATTCGAAGCGGCTGATGCGATCGCCTTCGACAGTGAGAAGGTCAACCACTCGCCACTCGGCGGCGAAGCCTTCTGTTGAGGTCCCATGCGCCGTATAGGTCACGACTGCGCCGAAGCTGCCGAGCCGATGCACCGCCTCGATGCGCGTGCTGAGGTCCGGCGTGAGGTCCCAAATGGCGCGGATCGCTGCCGGCAGATCACTCGTGTCGACCGGTGCGAGCCGGCGGTGGTCAATAACGACCCAGTCCGCGACGGGCAGTTCGTGCCGGTTGAATGCGGCGGAGGTCTGTGCGATGACTGACCAGGAGTGCACGTGGTCGGCCGCTTCGCCCGCAAGGTACCGCGCATCAAGCTCCTCGAAAGCGGCATCGATGTCGTTGAGATCGAACAGAATGCGCGCCGTGACCCGGTTGTCCGCGTCGATCTCGACGATACCGAGCATGTCACTGTGGAACGCCTCGGGTCGCTGGTCGCGGCCCGACATGCGGAGTCGGGCAAGGGCAAGGCGCTCGCCACGGGTTGCAATGACCGCCGACGTTAGATTGGCCGATCCAAGGTCGGCGGCCGCCCGCATGTTCGCGATGTCGAGATCTCGTCCGCCTAGGAACCCGCTGCCGACAACCGCACGGCGATCGTCAGTGAAGATCTCGGCGGCCGAGTTCTCAGCGATTGCAGCCCAGTTGCGCGTCGCGAAATAGGCCTGGAAGCGCTCGATTAGTTGGCTTGCCGCGTTTTCCAGCCGCGGCGCCTGCGGGTGGAGCTCCTCGAAGCGGGCGAGAGCGGCGTCGAGGTCTGCCTCGTCGAAGATCTCACAGCGGCTGAGCAGGCCTCCTTCGACCGTGAAGACAATGGTCATGCGCCATTCAGCGTCGAAGCCTTCTCGTGAGGTCCCGCTCGCCGCATGAGTGACGACCGCGCCGAGGTCGCTCAACCGATGAACGGACTCAACATAAAGGCTGGCGTGCATGTCGTCGCTCAACGCGGTAGCGACGTATGCCTTGAGGTCACCAGCTGCGATCGCCAGGGGCCGGTGGTCGATGTCCACGAAGTTGGGCGTTGTCGCAGGCATTTCACGTCGATTGAGTGACACGTAGCCCCCGGTGATGACCGACCACGTGTGCGCGTGGGCAGCCGCTTCGTCCGCGAGGTATCGAGCATCAAGTTCCTTGAAGGCGGCGTCGATGTCATCGAGGTCGAACGCGACGGCCGCCGCAAACCGGTCGTCTGCGTTGATTTCGAAGACGATCAATATCTCTGCGACGAAAACCTCTAGCTCTTGATCGCGGCCCGAGTAGCGGACACGGCTGAGGGCGAGACGCTCGCCGCGGGCCGCAATAACGGTCGCCGATGCGTGGGTGACGCCGAGGTTGGCTTGCGCTTGCACGCTTGCGATCTCGGCATCTCGACCGTGGATCCCGCCGCCTACCACACGACGACGATCGTCCGTGTAGTAGTCGTCGGCCAGCATTTCCGCCACTGCGTCCCAGTCGTGGGCAACGACAAGTCCTAGATACCGATCGGAGGCTCGGCTCGCCGCGTTCTGGGGCCGTCGCGTCTGCAGGTGCAGCTCCTCAAAACGGGCGAGGGCGGCGTCGAGATCTGCCTCATCGAAGATTTCGCCGCGACTGATCAGCTCACCTTGAACGGTCAGAACATTGATCCCCCGCCACTCGGCTTCAAAGCCCTCTTTCGAGATCCCGCGTCCGGCCCAGGTAAATACCGCGCCGAAGCGGCCCAGCCGATGCACAGTCTCGACGTAAACGCCGCCTTCAGGATCGTGCGACGCAAGAAGATATGAGGTGGCCTGCCCAGGCGCGAACGCTATTCCGCGGCGGTGATCAATATTGATCCAGTCCGGCGTTGTCGCGGGGAGCTCGTGCCGGTTCATTGCGGTGTAGGCCAACGAGATGACCGACCATGTGCGCGCGTGGTGAGCCGCTTCGCCGGCGAGGTATCGAGCATCGAGTTCCTCGAAGGCGGCATCGATGTCGTCGAGGTCGAACGAGACCGATGTGACGATCCGCTCCTCGGCGTCGATCTCGAGGATGCAGAGCACCTCTGTGCGAAAAGCGTCAGGCCTTTGATCGCGATCCAAAAAGCCCACACGGAAAAGTAGGAGGCGGTCCCCACGAGTCGCGATGTCCGTCGACGTCATATCCGCGATGAACAGATCGGAGATCGCTCGCATGTCCGCGATCTGGGCTTCCCGACCGGTTCGGATTCCCGAGCCCACTACCCGACGGCGATCGTCGCTGACGAAGTCGTCGGCGATTATGGCCGCCATTGCGTCCCAGTCGCCTGCCGCAAAGTGCGCCCGATACCGTTGCCCCACTTGGCTTGCCGTGTTTTTCAGCCGCGGCGTTTGCGGGTGCAATTCCGCAAAGCGGGCGAGCGCGGCGTCCAAGTCTGCGTGATCGAACATCTCGCAGCGGTCGATCAGACCCTCGTCGACCGTCACAATGCTGATGTCGTGCCACTCGGCGTCGAGGCCCTCCTGCGACGTCGCGTGCGACGCGTGCGTGACAACGGCTCCGAGTTCGCTCAGTCGATGGACAGCCTCGATGTGGATGCTCGCGTGCGCAGTGAGGGCCCATGAGGCTTCGAGGAACGCGGCCAGATCGCCCGTCTCGAACGTGGCGATCGGTCGATGGTCGACCATGGCCCAGCCGGGCGTCGTTGGGGGAACTTGGTGGCGATTGATAGCAGCGAAAGTCTCGGCGATGACCGACCATGTATGCGAATAGGCGGCTGCGTCACCGGCGATGTAACGGCTTTCGAGTTCTTCAAGGGCGGCGGCGATGTCGTCGACGTCGAACACGACGGCCGCCGCGATCCGTTCGTCTGCGTCGTGCTCGACGACCTGAAGGACATCGACTTGAACCGCGTCAGTTTCGCGGCCCGAGGCGCGAAAGCGCGTGAGAATGAGGCGTTCGCCTCGCGCTGCGATGACCGTCGACGTGACGTTGGTCGCCAACCCGATGTCGGCCGCTACCCGCAGGTCCTCGATCGCGGCATCTCGACCGCGTCGGACACCGGCATTGACGACTCGACGACGATCGTCGCAATAATAATCAGCGGCGAACAACTGCGCCATCGCATTCCAGTCACGGGCCGCAAAGTGCGCCACAAGACGCTCTGCCACAGCGCTTTTCACCCGCGGTGTCTGCGCGTGCAGCTCATCAAAGCGGGCGAGGGCGGCGTGGAGGTCCGTCTCATCGAAGACCTCGAAGCGGTTGAGCAGCTCACCGTCGACAGTCAGAACGTGGATCCCGCGCCACTCAGCGTCAAAGCCCTCCTGCGTGGTCCCATTCGCCACCCAGATGGCAACTGCCCCTAGGTCATCCAGCCGATGCACAGTCTCGACGTAGATGCTGCCCGCGCCGTCATCCAGCGACTGGCGGACGTACGCATTCGCGTCACCGGGCGCGAATGCTGCTCCCCGACGGTGATCGATATTGACCCATTCGGGCGTCGTCGCGAAGAGTTCTCGCCGGTTGATTGCGGTGTAAGGTCTCAAAACGGCCGACCAGGTGCGGGCGTGGGCGGCCGCCTCGCCGGCGAGGTAGCGGTTGTCGAGTTCCGCGATGGCTGCGTCGAATTCGTCGGAGTCAAAGGTGATGAGCGCCGCGATGTTCTCGTCGGCGTCGATCTCGACGATGTTGACGACATCGGTGCGGAACGCATCGGGTCGCTGGTCGCGGCCGGAGGCGCGCGAACGACTGAGGGTGAGCCGCCCGCCGCGGGTCGCAATCGTGTCTGAAGTAATGCGCTTTACGCCGATTTCGGCGAGTGCTGACATCTCGGCCTTCACTGCATTGCGGCCCGCTCGAAATCCCGCGCCCACCATCCGCCGGCGATCGTCGTGGAAAACGTCGTCGGCCAGCGCCTCGTTCATGGCGTTCCAGTCGCGCGCCGCGAAGCATTCTTGGAAGCGCCTATACGCTTGGCTCGCCGCGTTTTCCAGCTGCGGCGACGGACGGCTGAGCTCGTTTCCGACCGCATCGACGTCCGCCTCGTCGAACACTCGTCGGCTGACATCGCCTTCAACCGTAAATTGACCCCGCCATTCGGCGTCGAAGCCCTCGCGAGTCCCGCGCCCGCGTGGCGACGACCGCTCCGAGGTCGTTCAGCCGTGCACGCCCTCCGCGTAGATTTGATTCGGCGTGCGTCCCAGCCGCGGAGTACTCGTGCTTCGCCGGGCGCGAAGCCGCCGCCGCGCGGTGGTCGATGTTCACCCAGTCCGGCGTCGTCGCCGCGGCTCGCGCCGGTGACGCGCGTAGCCCCGCGAGCCGACCAGCCGCGCGTGGGCGGCCGCTCGCCGGCGAGGTAGCGCGCTCCAGCTCGCGATGCGGCGTCGAGTCGTCGCGTCGAACGTGACGATCGCGCCGATCCGCCCGCTGCGTCGATCTCGCCGATGCCGGAGTCTCGTAGGAATGCCTGCGGTGCTTCTCGCGCCTGAGAGCGGGCGAACAGGGCAGGCGCTCCCCCGGGTCGCGATGGCGTCGAACGTCCCTGTTCGTACCCGATCGGCGCGCCCATTCCGCGATCACGCATCTCGCCTGTCGGACCCGCCCTCACCGCCGGCGATCGTCACTGTATCGTCCCACAGCCCCATCGTCCCAGTCCCCCGCCCAGCGCCCCACTTGGCTCGCCGCGTTTTCCAGCGCGCGACGCGGCTGAGCTCCTCGAATTTCGCGAGCGCAGTAACGAGGTCCGCCGCGTCGAACAATTCGTAACGGCTGAGCAGATCGCCGTCGAACGCGAAAATTCCGATCTCCCGCCATTCGGCCTGGAAGCCCTGTTGGGATGTGCCATGCCCTACTTGGGTGATGACGGCTCCGAGGTTGTTCAGGCGATGCACGGCCTCGCTGTAGACATTGATATCCGGCGTGTCGTCCAACAAGTCGTTGAGGTAGGCGGTCATGTCGCCGGCCGCGAACGTTGCCCCGCGCCGGTGGTCGATGTTGACCCAGTCTGGCGTCAGCTCGGGGAATTCGTGCCTGTTGATCGCGTCGAAGGCGGCCGCGACGAGCGACCACGTGCGCGCGTAAGTGGACGCTTCGCCGGCGAGGTAGCGGGCATCGAGTTCCGCGAAGGCGGCGTCTATATCTTCGGGGTCGAACACAACGCGTGCCGCGACCCGCTCGTCGGCGTTGATCTCAATAACGTCGAGCACCTCGACATGGAACTGCTCGGGTCGCTGGTCGCGCCCCGAGGTGTGGAAGCGCCTGAGGACGAGGTGAGATCCGCGGGTCGCAATAAACTCGGACGTGGAGTTCTTGACGCCGACATCGGCGAGTGCCGAAATTTCGGCGATCACCGCACCCCGGCCGGGTCGGATCCCTTCGCCCACCACCCGCCGGCGATCGTCGGTGAAAACGTCGTCGTCCAGTATTTGCGCCAGCGCATCCCACTCCCGGACGGCAAAGCATGCACTGAGCCGCTCGCATACCCTCGTCGCCGCGTTTTCCAGTCGGCGCGCCGGGGGGCTCGCTTGTTCGAACTTCGCGAGCGCGGCGTCGAGGTCCGCCTCATCGAATAATTCGCAGCGACTGAATCTTTCGCCATCAGTCGTCAAGAGGTTGACTTCGCGCCACTCGAAGTCGGCACCCTCGGGCGAAGTCCCGTGTGCCGAGTGAGTGACGACCGCGCCGAAGTCGCTTAGCTGGTGGATGGTGTCGATGTACATCTTGGCGTGTACACCGAGATCCCATGCAGCACGCATGTATTCGATGAGCTCGCCGGGCGCGAACGGTACCGCACGGCGATGGTCGAGGTTCTCAAAGTCTGGCGTTGTCGCCGGGAACTCCCCGCGGTTGAGCGCGGCGTATCCCCTTGCGATGGCAGACCACGTCGGGGAATTTGCGGCTCCTTCTCCGGCCAGGTAGCGCGCGTCGAGCTCGGAGATCGCGGCATCGAAGTCGTCCGGGTCGAATATTACGAGCGCCGCGACCCGCTCATGGGCATCGATCTCGCAGACGTTGAGAACTTCGATGTGGTACGACTCGGGCTGCTTTGCGCTTCCCGAGTATCGGCCCCGAATAAGGACCAGCCGATCGCCACGCGTCGCGATAACCATCGACGTTATGTCTTTCACTCCGATGTCGGCGTTCGCAAACGCATCTTGGACCGCGGCGTCCCGGCCGCGTCGGATCCCCGCGTTTACGACTCGGCGGCGGTCGTCACTGAAAAAGTCGTCGGCCAGCATGTCGGTCATCGCGGCCAACTCGCGGGCCGCGAAATGCGCCTGCATGCGTTCGACTGTTTGGCTGGCCTTGTTTTCCAGCCGGGTGCTGACCGGTTGAGCTGATCGAATTTTGCGAGCGCGGCGTCGAGATCCGCCTCGTCGAAGACCTCGCAACGGTTGACCATGTCGCCTTCGACCGTCAAGAGGTCCACACCGCGCCACTCGGCATCGAAGCCTTCGTGCGAAATACCATGCCCTGCATGGGTACACACAGCTCCAAGGTCGCTGAGCCGATGCACAACCTCGACGTAGGTTCGGATGTCTTGGTCGAGCTCGAACCCAGCACGGAAGTATTCGGCGAGTTCGCCGGGCGGGAATGATGTGCCCCGCCGGTGGTCGATGCTCACGCAGTCCGGTGTCATGGGGGGCAATTCGTGCCGGTTGACCGTGGCGTGGCCACCCGTGATCACCGACCAGGTGCGCGCGTGGGCGGCCGCTTCGCCCGCGAGATAACGCGCGTCGAGCTCGGCGATGGCGGCCCCGAAGTCGTTCGGGTCGAACGTGACCCAGGCCGCGATCCGGTCGTCGAGGCCGGTCTCGACTACCCATAAGAGACTCGACGTGGAACGACTCGAGTTCTTCGTCGCTGCGCGACAACCGAGACACGGATAAGGACGAGGCGCTCCCCACGGGTCGCAATGACGTCCGACGTCGCATGTCGTGACCCCGAGGTCGGCGGCCGCACCGCAAATCTTTGATCTCGGCGTCGCGGTCCGTGCCGGATGCCGGCGTTCACCACCCGACGACGATCCTCGGTTGAAAATGTCGTCGGCCAGCATCTCGGTCGAACGCGTCCCAGTCGCGGACCGCGAAGTACGCCAGTAAGCGCTCGATCAGCTTGGCTTGCCGCGTTTTCCAGTCGCGGCGCCGGCCGGCTGAGCTGATCGAATCTCGCGAGCGCGGCGTCCAGGTCTGCCTCGTCGAAGAGCTCGGCAGCGGCTGATCAGGTCGCCTGTCGAACGTCAGAAAGGTCGACACCGCCGCCACTCGGCGTCAAAGCCCTCTTGCGACGTCCCATGCGCCTGCATGGGTGACTCACCGCTCCGAAGTTGTCTCAGCCGATGCACAGCCTCGATTGTAGCGATGATGTCTTGGCGCGAGCGTCCCACGTGGCGCGGATAGTATCTCGGCCATGTTCACCAGGCGCGAACTGTTGTAGCTCCGCCGGTGGTCGATGTTCACCCAATCCGGCGTCGTGGCAGGGCATTTCGTGTCGGTTGAACGCCGCGTAAGCCCCGCGTGATCACCGACCACGTGTGCGCGTACGGCGCCGCTTCGCCTGCGAGGTATCGGGCATCGAGCTCGCGATGGCGGCCTCGAAGTCCTTCGGCGTCGAACGCGACGCATGCCGCGATCCGGTCGTCGAGCGTCGATCTCGACTACCCGATTAGAGCATCGACGTGGAACGCCTCGAGTTCTTCGTCGCTGCGGGACAACCGAGAACGGATAAGGACGAGGCGCTCCCCACGGGTCGCAATGACGTCCGACGTCGCATTCGTGACCCCGAGCTCGGCGGCTGACCGGAAATCTTTGATCTCAGCGTCGCGGTCCTGCCGGATGCCGGCATTCACCACCCGACGACGATCCTCCCTTGAAATGTCGTCGGCCAGGATCTCGGCGAAGGTGTCCCATTCTCGGACCGCAAAGCACGCCAGTAAGCGCTCAATCAGTTGGCTTGCCGCGTTTTCCAGCCGCCGCGCGTGTGGTTGCTTTTCCTCGAATCGGGCGTGAGCGGCGTCGAGTTCGGCGAGCGCGGCGTCGATGTCTTCGACGTCGAACGACACCTGTAGCGCGATGCGACCGTTCTCATCGAGGCCGAATAGGTGGAGAAACTCGTCATACGGCGCCCCAGGGCTCGCATCGGCCGTCCCCGCTTCAAGTCGAGTGAGGGCCAAGCGCTCGCCCCGTATGGCGATAACCGCGATTCGGACTCGCATCGCGCCGTTCTCCATCAGACGTCTCACGCCGTCAGGCCGAATATCGTCCCGGGTAAAGCCGACCATCTTCCGTCGGCTCTCCTGGAAGCCGTCGGGCGCGAGCAGCTCCTGGAACTCGTCCCATGCCTCGCGATCGATAACAGTCTCCCCCCGTCGGATCACTCGCACGCAGGCGTTGTCTAGCTCGACGGTCGGCGCTTCGGGTGCAGCCGGGGCAACCGGCTGGACGTGCCCTCCGAGAATGCCGCGCGCCTTCTCGGCAAGCGCCGCAGCCCCTTTCTGTTCGTACAGGCCCGCCGCCCGCTCGGCCGCGGCGCGCGCTCCCCGCGCGTCCCCCGCGGCGTCCAAAACCGTTGCCAGCGCGAGACATGCGTCGCCGTGATCAACCAACGCGTCAGTGCGCTCGGCGCGGCTGATGGCGGCTTCGGCGACCAGACGGGCGTCCTCGTGGGCATCGCCGCGCGATAGCAGCTGCGCCCGAAGCGTGCGCCAGGCGATTGATGCCTTCAGCGCGTGACCGGCGAGACGCTCACTCTCCGTGCACAATTCGTCGGCTTCGTCTTCTCGGCCGAGCGCGAGACAGGTGCGCCCCAGCAGTGCGGCGGTCTCGGCGGTGTCGGCGTCGAGACCCATCCGGCGGAAACCGTTGTAGGCCTGGCGCAGATGCGGCTCGGCCGCCGCGGCATCGTCGATGACCAGCTCGACGATGCCGGCGAATTGCTCGACCTCGAGGAGAGCATGGCGCAGGCCGAGTTCGGTGACCGTGCGCCGGGCCGAGTCGATCATCCGCCGGGCTGCGGCGGCGCGTCCGCGGAACGCCTCCAATACGGCCTGGCAGCGCGTCGATGTCGCTTCGACCGCCGGAGAATCGGTCGTGATTCGCAGCAGCCGCACCACGTCCAGACACCGCCCACCCGCGCGCGGAACCGGGTTGGGTCCCCACAGCGCCGCGAGTGGCGCATTCGCCAACACCGCGTTCACCCGGCGGTGTTCACGCGCGTGGCGCGCCGCGGTGAGGGCGTCGTCCAACGCGATTTCGCAGTCGCCGATTCTGCCGAGGCGGGCGAGGCACCCGGCACGAACGGTGTGCGCCTTGGCTTCTCCGGCGGTGTCGCCCAGTTCGGCCAGCTTTTCGGCGGCCGCGCCCACCGCGGCCTCGGCGTCGTCCAATCGGTCGGGATGGATCAGCATCGAGAGTTGTCCGTCAAAGCACGCCGCCCATGCCGCCAGACGGACCGAACCGCGCGTCGCCTCTTGCAATTGCGACACCGCGCTGGCCGCCGAAGCCACGTCACCCGCGGCCAGCAGGGCCTCGCATCGCGCGACCAGCAGCACGGCGATCTGCTCGTCGCGGTCGGGCAGCTCGTCATCGATCTCTTCCAGCGCGTGCAGGGCCCGGTCGTACAGGTCGGCGGCGCCTTCGTAAGCCAGCCGGGCCATCGCCTGATCTGCCGCGCGGCGGCAGTATTCGACGGCCTTGGCCGCGTTTCCCGCCCACGCACATTCGAAGTAGTGGTGCGCCAGTTCGCCGAGCCGCTCGTCGTCGGTGCCTGGCTGCTCTTCCAGCGTCGTGGCGATGCGCTGGTGCAACCGCATGCGCCGCACGGACGGCAGCTCGGCGAGCAGCGACTGACGGACCAGGGCGTGGTTGAACCGGTAACGACCACCGGGCTCTTCGATGACGATGCCGGCCTTGCACGCCTCGTCGAACGCGTCGACAAGATCGTCTCCGACCACGTGCTCGACCAGTTCTAAAGCGAACCGGCTGCCGACGACCGCGGCTGCCGCAAGGGCCTTGTTCGTTTCCGCCGGAAGCCGCGACAGCCGCCGGCTCACCGCTTCACGAACCCCCTGCGGCAACGTGCTGGGATCCCATTTGCCGCCACTTTCGTCGACGTGGCGCAGAGCCTCGATCAGGAAGAACGGATTGCCACCGGTGACCGACGCCAATGCCCGCGCCAGCTCTTCGTCGTGGTAGCCGGCTTCGGCGACGTACGCGGTGACGTCGCTCTCGTCGAGGCCGCTGAGCTGAATGCGAGTGGCGGTGCCGTCACGGTGCAGGTCGGCGAGCATCGCGGCCAGTGGGTGGGAGCGGTCGAGGTCGGTGCTGCGGTACGTGCCGATGATCTGCACGCGGGCCTGCTCGCCAAAGCGCAGCAGATGCCGCAACAGCAGCAGCGTGGGCTTGGCTGCCCAGTGCAGGTCGTCGAGTATCAGCACGACGGGCACGCTCGTGGCGGCGAGTCCCAACACCGCGACGACGGCGTCGAAGAGTGCGTAGCGTTCGGTGTCCGGGTCGGCGCGGGTAGGTGAGGGCAAATCGGGCAGGACGTCGGTCAGGCCGGGGACCAGCGTGAGAAGCGCCTCGACGCCGCGCAGCCCGCGAAGCTTGCTGGCACCCAGGCACGGCACCAGCGAACGCAGCGCTTCCGCGAACGGTTGGTACGGCGCACCGAGGTCCTCGTCGCAGCGGCCGTAAATCACGAGTGCGCCCTGGTCATAGGCCTGTCGGGACCATTCGCCGGCCAACCGCGTCTTGCCGACACCCGGTTCGCCGGCGATCAGCATGGCGTTGGTGGCACCCGCGAGGGCCGTCTGCCATGCCGAGAATAGTTGCGCGAGCTCGTGCACGCGCCCGACGAACGGCCCGGGGCCGGCCAGCACCGGATGCAACACCGGGCGCACCAACGGCGCCTCGGCTGAAATTGGCTCACGGGTGTCGTCGGCGGTTTCGAATCGGAGTTCGAAAACCCGCTCCGGGCGAGCGAGGTTGCGCAGCTCGCGCGTCCCCAGGTCGGCGAGCACCACGTCGTCGGGCAGTGCGTCGATGACGAGTTCGGCCGTCGCACCCGAGCACAAGATCTGGCCGCCCGCGGCCAGCGACCGCAGTCGGGCCGCGCGGTTGACCGCACGTCCGAAGTAGTCGCCGTCGCGAAACTCCACCTCCCCGGTGTGCAACGCCACCCGGACACGCATGGGCTCCCGCAGCGCCCACGGCTCGCCGGTGATCGCTTCCTGCAGCTCGATGGCGGCGGCGGCAGCCGCCGACGGACGGTCGAAGACCGAGAACGTGGCATCGCCCTCGCCGCGCGTCTTGATCAGCCGTCCGCCGCGGGACGTGACGACCTGTTCGATGAGCTCGTCATGTCGGGCGAGCGCCACCGCCATGGCGTCGGCGTCTGCCTCCCAGGCCGCTGTCGACCCCTCGATGTCGGTCAGCAGAAAGGTGACGGCGCGAGTGACGGCCGGAACATGCTGTACCGCAGGGGTTTCCAGCGCGGAATCCTGTGTGACGATCGCGGCCTCGAGCCGGCGCAGGTCCGGTCCCGGATCGACTCCGAGTTCTTCGGCGAGCAGCGCGCGCGCCCGTTGATACGCGCCGAGGGCCTCGCCCTGCCGGCCGGCGCGGTAGAGGGCCAGCATCAGCTGGCCCCAGCGCCGCTCGCGCAGCGGGGCGTCGGCCACCGCGCCTTCGAGTTCGCCGATGAGTTCCGCGGCGCGGCCGGTGGACAGCAGTGCGTCGGCCCGATCCTCCACCAGCGCGGAATAGCCCTCGATCCACCGCGTCTTTTCCGATGTTCCGCGTCGGCCCTCGGGCAGTTCGGGGATTCCGCGCCACAGGGCAAGCGCCTCCTCGAAGCGGGCCACCGCTTGGCTGGTGTCGCCGGCGGCGGCGGCGTCACGTCCCGCCTTGGCCGCCGATTTGTACCGCGTCGCATCCACCTGGGGCCCATGCAGGGTCCAGCCCGTTCCCTCGGTCACCACGACGCCATCGCCTAGGGCGCGGCGCAGCGAGGAGATGTGGGTCTGCAGGGCTTTGGCGGCGGTGCGCGGCGGATCATCGCCCCACAGCAGCGCGAGCAGTGTGTCGGCGGACACAACCGACCCGCTAGACCCATGGTGCAGCCCGAGCATCGTGAGGATGGCGCGCGGTTTGGCGCCCGGTATTACGACGGTCGCACCGTCCTGCCGGACCTGGAGAGGTCCCAAAACCCCCAGTTCCACCGATGGAACAGTACTCATGTCAGCCATCATCGGTGGGGCAATTCAATAGCCGGTCAAGATCTGGTAAAGCCGCTGCACCTGCAATGCACGCCCACCCCGGACAGGCGCGCCGAGGCGATAACGACTACCTTCAGCAGTACGCACTTCGTGCGGGCAGCCAGCACAGCCAGAGCGCAAAGGGGTTCTCGTGGCAGACACCGACGACACCGCCAAACTCGAGTACCCGGGTGGCGATATTGACCTGAACATCGTGCGTGCCACGGAAGGCAACGACGGCGTCGCGCTCGGTTCGCTGTTGGCCAAGACCGGCCTGACGACGTTCGACAACGGCTTCGTCAACACCGCTGCTTGCAAGAGTTCCATCACCTACATCGACGGCGACGCCGGCATCCTGCGTTACCGTGGCATTCCGATCGACCAGCTCGCCGAGAAGTCGACGTTTATTGAGGTCAGCTACCTGCTGATCTACGGCGAGCTGCCCAGCACCGAGCAGCTGGCGGACTTCACCCGCTCGATTCAGCTGCACACGATGCTGCACGAGGACCTCAAGCGGTTCTTCGACGGTTTCCCGCGCAACGCCCACCCGATGCCGGTGCTGTCCAGCACGGTCAATGCCCTGTCGGCGTATTACCCCGATTCGCTGGACCCCGGCGACGGGGAACAGGTCGAGCTGTCGACGATCCGGCTGCTGGCCAAGCTGCCGACCATCGCCGCCTACGCCTATAAGAAGTCGATCGGCCAGCCATTCCTCTACCCGGACAACTCGCTGTCGCTGGTGGAGAACTTCCTGCGGATGACGTTCGGACTGCCCGCCGAGCCCTACGATCCTGACCCCGAGGTGGTGCGGGCGCTGGACATGCTGCTGATCCTGCACGCCGACCACGAGCAGAACTGTTCGACGTCGACCGTGCGGTTGGTGGGGTCGTCGCAAGCCAACCTGTTCACCTCGATCTCCGGGGGCATCAACGCGCTGTGGGGCCCGCTGCACGGCGGTGCGAACCAGGCGGTGCTCGAGATGCTCGAGCAGATCCGGGAGAGCGACGACGACGTCAGCGAATTCGTCCGGAAAGTGAAGAACCGCGAGGCCGGCGTCAAGTTGATGGGATTCGGCCACCGCGTCTACAAGAACTACGACCCGCGCGCCCGCATCGTCAAGGAGCAAGCCGACAAGATCCTGGCCAAGCTCGGCGGCGACGACGACCTGTTGGACATCGCCAAGGAACTCGAAGAGGCGGCCCTGACCGACGACTACTTCATCGAGCGCAAGCTCTACCCCAACGTCGACTTCTACACGGGCTTGATCTACCGGGCCCTCGGGTTCCCGACCCGGATGTTCACCGTGCTGTTCGCGTTGGGCCGCCTACCCGGATGGATCGCGCACTGGCGTGAGATGCACGACGACAGCGACAGCAAGATCGGCCGTCCGCGCCAGATCTACACCGGCTACACCGAACGCGACTACGTCTCCATCGACGGCCGGTAACTTTCGGCGAGCAGCCGCAAAAGCACCCTAAAAGGGCGGTTTGCGGGTGCTTTCGCGTCTGCTCGCGAGGGAAGCCAGCACCGCCATCGCGGCGTTGTGGCCACCGATTCCCGACACCGCCCCGCCGCGACGGGCGCCCGAGCCGCACAGCATGATCCGCTCGTGGTCGGTGGCCACCCCCCATTGACGCGCGGGGGTGTCCAGCGGGTCGTCGTCTTCGGCGAACGGCCACGACAAGCCACCATGGAAGATGTTGCCGTCGGTCATGCCCAAGGTGTTTTGCAAGTCGGCGGTGGTCGTCGTCTCGATGCACGGCTGGCCGTGCTTGTCGGTGAGTAGCGCATCTTGAATCGGTTCAGCCAGAACGGAATTCAGCGACGAAAGCACCGCGTCGGTGAGCCGGCGCGATTCCGCACCTAGCGAGTGCGGCGTGTGCAGGCCAAAGACGGTCATCGTGTGCGCACCCGAGTCGCGCAGTGCGGCCGAAAGGATGCTCGGGTCGGTCAGCGAATGGCAGTAGGCCTCGCACGGCAACGGATTCGGTAACTGTCCTGCGGCCGCCCGCGAGTACGCCGCATCCAGTTGGCTCCAGGTCTCGTTGACGTGGAACGTCCCGGCGAAGGCCTCTTCGGGGGTGACACTGTCGTCGCGCAGGCGAGGCAGTCGGCGCAGCACCATGTTGAGCTTGACCTGCGAGCCCGGCGCCGACGGCGGGGGTTGCTCGCCCAGCAGGCGGGCCAATACCGCGGGCGTGACGCCGGCCAGGACGAACCGGCCCCGGGTGCGGCGCTCGTCGTCACCGGTGCGGTAGTGCACCTCGCCGTCCGGATTCATGGCGAAAACCTCTGCGCCGGTGTTGATTTCGGCGCCATGGCCGACCGCGGCGGTAGCCAGGGCCGCGGTCACCGCGCCCATGCCGCCGACGGGCACGTCCCAGTCCCCGCCGAGCACGTGATAGAGGAAGCAGATGTTTTGATGCAGAGACGGGTCATCGAGGCGAGCGAAGGTGCCGATCAGCGCGTCGGTGGCGATCACACCGCGGACCAGATCGTTGCGCACCGCGTCGGAGATGGCGCGCCCGATTGGATCCTCGCTGATTGCTCGCCATGCGGCCCCCGCATCTATTTCTCGGGCGCCTTCGAGGGTGCGACGCACTTGCTCCCGGGTGGGCAGCGGTTCGAGCAGCGTGGGCCACAGTCTGTCGGTCACCAGGCGGCAGCGCCGGTAGAACTCGGCGAACCCGTTCTCGTCGTAGGCCGCGCCGATAGCTGCGAACTCGGGTGCGCCGAGCGACCCGACAAGCAGTCCGGACCGGCCGGCCGTCTGCGGGTCGGGTGTGTAGGACGAAAACGGGCGTCGGACCAGCCGCACCGTGGCACCCAGGTCCTCGACGATGCGGGGCGGCAGCAGGCTGACGAGGTAGGAATATCGCGACACCCGGACCTCGACACCGTCGAAGGCCTGTGCCGACACCGCGGCCCCGCCGACGTGGCCCAGCCGCTCCAGCACCTGCACTCGCAGGCCTGCGCGGGCCAGGTATCCGGCCGCGACCAGGCCGTTGTGGCCGCCGCCCACGATGACGACGTCGACGGCTGTGTCCTTTTTCAAGTCCTTTTTCAAGGACATGGTCAGCCCAGGTAACCCTCGACCTGGTCACCCGGCCGCACCGCCGCTTCTCGCGGGTCGCCGCCGGTTTCCCGCAATGCCCGACGCTGCCGCAACAGGTCCCAGCACTGGTCGAGTTCGATCTCGACGCGGCGCAGGCGGTCATGCTCGTCCGACTCGGTGATGTCGCGGTGCTGCAGCTGTGCCCGCAGGTCCTTCTCCTCGGCGACCAAGTCGCGGATGCGAGCCAGGGTGTCGCTGTCGGTCGGTTTACTCATTGCTCTAGTGTGCCCGAGTAGCACCGGAGGGAGCGAATGGTGGTTTTCGGGTCATGGCGAGCGCCGCGAGTGCGGTCGCTTGGCCTTGCCTGGCTGCTTGGCTTGCTGGTTATACCTTTGCTGATGGCGGCAATTGGCTATGCAGTCTCCGACCACGCCGGGTCAGGCTCGGCCACGCCGTCGAGCAAGCCTGGGGCTTCGAAGTTGTCCCTGGCGCCGCTGTCAATTAGCCGCAGCGGCAACAACATGACGCTCAGTGGCGATTTTCCCGATGACTCCGCAAAAGCGGTGCTGATGAAGACGCTTAAAGGCGCCCTGGGCGCGGGGGTCAACGTCATCGACCAAATCAAGATCGACCCCAGCGTCGATGCGCTTGATTTCTCAAAAGCGGGGCCGATTTTCACCGACAGTGCGTCGATCACCGATTTCAACCTCACGGTCAACGTGGACACCGTCACCTTGGCGGGCACCGCCGCTTCGACAGACCAGAAGAACAAAATCGACCAAGCCGCCACGCACACCTGGTCGAACCTGAATGTCGTTGATCGCCTTGTGGTTAACGGGCCGCCACCACCGGCGGGGTCACCCGCACCGCCGGCCGCCTCCCCACCTCCACCTCCTGACTCGTGTGCCAACCTGCACGCGGACATCAACGCCGTGACGGGCGGGCCGGTCGCCTTTGCGGCCGACGGGTTCACTTTGACGCCGGCCGACAAGCAAATCCTGACCCAGGTGGCGGGCAAGCTGAAGGCCTGCCCGAACGCGCACATCACTCTCAACGGCTACACGGACGACACGGGCACCGAAGGCATCAATATTCCGCTGAGCTCCCAGCGGGGCAACACGGTCGCCGACTTCCTGGCCGGCCAGGGCGTCGCCCGCGATCATCTCGTGGTCCATGGCCTGGGTTCGATCAACCCGGTCGCCAGCAACGGCACTCCCGATGGCCGCGCCAAGAATCGCCGCGTCGAAATCGTGGTCGGCTAAGGAGAATTCGGCATGGACTTCGTGATCCAGTGGCTGTGGTACCTGCTGGCTTTCGTGGCAGGGTCCGCGGTTGCCTGGGTGATCGCGAGGGTCGCCCGGTGATGCAGCACGTGCACTGGTGGTTGTTCGCGTTGTCGTTCTTCCTCGGATTGGGGCTGACGTTCGTGCTGCTGAGAAAGGGCAAGCGGACAGCGGAATCCGAGTCGCCGACGACGAAGATCGTCGTCGCGGAGGACCCGCCGACAACAAAGATCCACGTCGCCGAGGACCCGCCGACGACAAAGATTCACCTCCCGCAAGAGGCCCCGACAACGAATATCCCCATCGCACAGGAACCGCCGACGACGAAAATCCCCGTCGCGAAAGAGACGCCGACACAGAAGATTCCGACGGCGCCGTTTGCACCGTACGGCCCGGGCTCGGCGCGTGCGACCGCCGAAGGCGCCGGACCTTCCGGCTGGCTGGTCAAGGGCCGCTCAGACACGCGGCTCTACTACACCCCCGATGACACGACGTACGAGCGGACCGTCGCCCAGGTCTGGTTCAAGGACGAGCAATCAGCGAAGCGGGCCTATTTCACGGCGTGGCGCCAGAGCTCGAAGAAGTAAAGGCAGCCCCACACTCGAGATCAAAGCGGCTAGCTCGGGGCGGGCAGGTCCAGCAGCAGCCGCGCGCCGCCCAGCGGGCTGTTCTCCAGCGAAGCCGTACCGCCGTGCAGCTGCGCTTGCTGGGCCACCAATGCCAGTCCCAGACCCGACCCCGAATGCGAGGCCGTCGATCCGCGCGAGAATCGCTCGAACACCACGTGACGTTCGTCTTCGGGCACTCCGCTGCCGTTGTCGTCGACCGCGATTTCCACCCCTTCGCGTGAGCTGACCGCAGACAGCTGGACGCGCGTGGCGCCGCCGTGTTTGACGGCGTTGGCGATCGCGTTGTCGACGGCGAGGCGCAACCCGGCCGGCATCCCGACGATGATGCAGGTCGGCGAAGGCACCAGGGACACATCGAGTTCGGGGTAGATCCGCATCGCGTCGTGCGCGGCGCGGTCGAGCAGCTCGGTGATGTCGACGGGCACGTGATCGTCGGACGTCGACAGTTCGCCCTGAGCCAACCGTTCCAGCGCGCTCAGCGTGGCCTCGATCCGCGACTGCGTACGGATCACGTCGCTGAGCACTTCTTTGCGTTGGTCCTCGGGTAGATCGAGGGTGGCCAGCACCTCGAGGTTGGTGCGCATCGCGGTCAGCGGGGTGCGCAACTCGTGGGACGACACCGCCGCGAAGTCGCGTGCGGAGGCCAGCGCCTCCATCGTCCGGTTCTGCGCATCCCAGATGCGCTGCAGCATGCCGCGCATTGCCTCGGCGATCTCGACGGCTTCGCTGGCGCCGTGCACCTCCACGCGCGGTGCCTCGTCGCCCGCCTCGATCGATCGGGTCTGCTGGGCCAGCTGCTTGAACGGGCGCACCGCGAACGCCGCCAGCAGCCAGGCGAACACCGCCGCCGCGCTGATGGCGAACCCACAGATCAGCAGCACGCGGCGGTGCAGGTTGTTGGTCTCGGCGATGGTGGCGTCGTATGTCGCGCCCACAGCCATCGATGTCGGCCCGGGGCCTGGGAGGTCCACGGTGCGCACTCGGTAGCGCACTCCATGGATGTAGGTGTCGGCGTAACCGGCTTCCAGCTTGGGCAGCGTGATGTTGGAGTTCGACTTGACCAGGTCGGCGCGCCGGACTGTGATCAGGGCGTCCTGGTCGTTGGGGGAGCGGGGGATTTCGTCGATGCCGCGCGGCACGAACGGAATGGCGAAGCCCGCAGCCTCGTCGAGCCGGCGGTCGAGCCGCTCCTTGCGGTCGTTGGTGATGCCGACCCAGACCACGACTCCGACTATGAGCACCGGGATCGCGGCGCCGATGGCCGTCGCGAGCACCACCCGGGTCCGCAGCGAGGGCGTACGGGCAAAGATCCGCGACAGGATGTTCATTGCATGCGCAGCACGAACCCGACGCCGCGAACGGTGTGCAGCAGCCGGGGACCGCCGTTGGCCTCCAGCTTGCGGCGCAGGTAACCGATGAACACGTCGACGACGTTCGTGTCGGCGGCGAAGTCATAGCCCCACACCAGCTCGAGCAGTTGCGCGCGGGACAGCACCGCGGTCTTGTGCTCGGCGAGGACCGCCAGCAGGTCGAATTCCCGCTTGGTCAGGTCGACGTCGACGCCGTTGACCCGGGCCCGGCGACCGGGGATGTCGACTTCCAGCGGGCCGACCGTGATGGTCTCCGAGGAGGACGTCGCGGTGGAGCCACGGCGGCGCAGCAGCGCCTTGACCCTCGCGACCAGTTCGGCCAGCACGAACGGTTTGACCAGGTAGTCGTCGGCGCCGGCCTCCAGGCCCGCCACGCGGTCGTCGACCGAGCTGCGCGCGGACAGCACGCAGACCGGGACGTCGTTGTCCATCGCTCGCAGTGCCGTGACCACGCTGACGCCGTCCAGCACCGGCATGTTGATGTCCAGCACGATCGCGTCCGGGCGGGTCTCGGTGGCGCTGCGCAGGGCCTCGGCGCCGTCGACGGCGGTCGACACCTCGAATCCGGACAGCCGCAGTCCGCGCTCCAGCGAGGCGAGTACGTCGGCGTCGTCGTCGACCACCAAGACTCGAGGTGAGGTGGAGCCAGTGTCCATGGAGCCCATTTTGCCTGATTATTGCCTGTGGCGGTGGGAGGTCACCGGGGCGCGGCGAAGTGCGGCCGCTTGCAGGCGGTCGTTGGGATCAGCGGTAGACCAGGCCACTCAATTGGAACGCCAACTGCCGTCGCACGGCGGGAACCCGGGAGGCCAGCCGCATTGCCGAGTTGCGGATCGGGCGCAATGGGTGCGGTAGCGTCGCGATCCGGGTTAACCGTCCGGTCAGCCTCAGTACTTGCTCGGCCCGTCGCCGCTGCGACGCGTTGTAGGCGTCCAGCACGGCTTCGGGACCGCCGTGCAGGACGCCGGAGAGTGCTCCGGCCAGGGCGATGGCATCGGTGATACCGAGGTTCATGCCCTGGCCGCCGGCGGGGCTGTGCACATGGGCGGCGTCGCCGGCCAGCAGTACTCGACCGGCCCGATAGCTGTCCGCGACGCGGTGGTGGATGTGGAACCGCGTTCCCCACAGCAGCTCGGTGACCTGCGTCTTGCCCGGCCCGAAGGCGCGGGCGTCCAGCAGCGACTGCACGAATGCCGCCGATGGTTCCGGCGGTGCGTCCGGGGTCGGCGCGACGATGCGGAAGATGTCGTCGGGAAGCGGCGCCAACACGTTGAAGCCGTCTTCGGCGTAAAACAGGATCACCTGGTCGCGGGGCGCCTCGCCGGACACGCGAACGTCGGCCAGCACGAATGATTCGGCGAATTCGCCTCCGGTGAAACCGATTCCGGCATGTTCGCGAACCGTGCTGTGCATGCCGTCGGCTCCGACGACATAGGCCGCCCTGATGGTCTCGCCGTCGTCGAAGGTGGCTGTAACCCGGGATGCGTCCTGGGTGATATGGCTCAGGGTCCTCGGCCGGATCACCTGGCCGCCTAGTTCGTGCAGTCGTTCCAGCAGCAGGCGCTCGGTGTCGGCCTGGGAGAGCATCAGCGTGTACGGGTGCTCGGTCGGCAGCTGGCTGAAATCGACGGCGATCAGGATGCGCGGTCCTTCCCGCATGGTGAATCGCGGCGCGATCAGCCCGGCCTTGACCATTCGGCGGGCCACATCGAGGTCTTCGAGCACCTCCAGGGTGCGGGCGTTCACGGCTGCCGCCCGGGAGGTGTTCTGGCCTTCCGGCAACTTGTCAACCACGACCGCCCGGTGCCCCCGGGCGATCAGGGCGGCGGCCACGGTGAGGCCGGTGGGGCCCGCGCCTACCACCAGGACGTCGGTGTCGTTCATGGTTGGCTCCCTTCGGTGGAATTAGTCAACGCTTGTTGGCATAGCTCCAGCCTGGCGCGGTTCGCGCGCGATGTCAACACTTGTTGGCCTACAATTGTTGACATGAGGAGATCGTCGGATCAGACCAAGGCAGTCATCCTGGCGGCGGCCCGCGAGCGGTTCGGTGCGGTCGGTTTTCAGGCCGCCACGATTCGCGCGATCGCCGCTGACGCCGGGGTCGACCCCGCGATGGTGATGCGCTACTACACCTCCAAAGACAAGCTGTTCGCCGCCGCGGCGGAGTTCGACCTGAGATTCCCCGATTTCGCCGGGACGGATCGGCAGCAGGTCGGCCGCGCGCTGGTTCGGCACTTTCTCGAACGTTGGGAGGGCGACGAGGCGCTGGTGATCCTGCTGCGTTCCAGCGCTACCAACGGCGAAGCCGGGCAGCGGATGCAGGACATTTTCGGGACTCAGCTGCAGCCACTGGTTGCCTCTTTCGTGCCGGCTTCGGAGGCCGGCGCGCGGGCCGGGCTGATCGCCACGCAGATCCTCGGTATGGCGTTGTGCCGCTTCGTGTTACGGCTGCCGCCTGTCGTCGAGCTGACCACGGACGAGGTTGTCGAGTGGCTTGGTCCGACGATCCAGCGCTACCTTGGGCTGCCAGAGGTCTGACGGCCTGCTAAGGCCCCTTGGCGGCGGCGAGTTTGGAATTGAGCAGCATCAGCGGTGCGTTGGGGTCGTGCGGCTGGGGAATGGCCCTGAGAGCGAAATCGGCGACGACGCCGGGGCGAAAGACCAGGCAGTGGGTGGAACCGCCGAACTGGAAACAGCCGAGCTCTTCCCCCTTAGCAACGCGGTGACCAGGCGTGATGCTCGAGTGGATGAGGCAGGAGGAGACCTCCGACATGCCGACCGGCACGAAGGCCACCAGGCCGATGGCCGGGTTGTCGGCCTGGATGAAGATGATTGCTCGCGCCGCCGTGTGCGCCATGTAGCCCTGCGAGTTCGTCGGCTCGACCGCGTCGGCGCCTTCGGAGTCGGCCTCGGAGTAGTAGGTGCCGTCGACGACGAAGGCCCGCACGATCGTGCCGGCGACCGGGCTGTGCCACCGGTGGTAGTTCGTCGCGCTCAGGAAGGCTTGATAGACGGTTCCACCAACGAACTGATCCACCGACTCGTCCTGGGCGAGCAAGTCCAGCAAGGAGTAGGGCTGACTCTTGATCCAGAACCGGTCCTGGCGCGCGACGTCGGTAGCGATGCCATACGGGGTCGACTCGCAGGGGTTCACGATCACCGCGTCGTCGTCGGCAGCGGCGACCGGACGCTGGCCGTCCTTGAAGCGTCGGGTGAAGAAGTCGTTCCAGGAGGCGAAACCCCAGAAGTCGTCGTCGGGGTCGTGCTGGAACTGCTCGATACCGACGGCCCGTTGGGCCGCAGCACTTTTCCAGCCGGACGGTGACTCGTTCAGCACGTACCGCGAGTCGGCGCTGTCGAGAAACTCGCACCAGGCGTTCAGGATCTTTTTCAGCATCGCGTTGATGCGGGGGTCGCGGAACGCGGCGAAGCCGGCCGGCGTGCCCATCGTCCAGTCGAGGATCGCGCCGAGCGGTGTGGCGACCATGTTCTGGCCGAATTCGGGTGCCATTGTCAGCACCTCGTTGATCAAGCGCAGCAGCTGCGGCACGCTCTCCAGGTGCCGCTTGCGATACCGCTTGGTGGTGGGCACCTGGGAGATCATCTGGTTCAGGTACATCCGCACCACGGGATCGGAGTCGATAAGTTCCTGAAACTCGACGAGCACAGGATGAAGCACGACCTCCTCGCCGCGGGCCTCCACCCGCTCGCGGTGCCCGGCGAGCCACGACTCGAGATCGTCTTGATCGTCGGGCAACCAGCCGGCCCGGCGGCGGACATCCATAGCAGTCACGACAAGGCGAGTACCCACTGCGCCGGCTAATGCTCACCCGCGAGTCAGGGCAAGCCGATATGGCGATAGCGACGTAGCCGGGCGGCGATGCGCTCGGTGGCCGGGATCGCGCGCAGGGCGTGGACCTCGGCGGCGATGGCGGCCGATAGTCGTTGGGAGAACTCGACCGGCTCGTCGGCGGCGTCGGGACGCTCGGGAACGATGGCATCGACGATTTTTGACTTCAACAGGTCGGCCGACCGAATGCCTTGGGCCGCCGCCAGTTCCGCTGCATGGTCGGTGTCGCGGAAGACGATCGCGCTGGCGCCCTCCGGCGGCAGTGGCGCGAGCCACCCGTGCAGCGCGGCCAGCACCCGGTCGGCGGGCACCATGGCCAGCGCCGGCCCGCCGCTGCCCTGACCGAGCAGTACCGACACCGTCGGGGTGTCCAGCGTGACCAGCTCGGCGAGGCACTGGGCGATCTGGCCGGCCAGCCCGCCCTGCTCGGCTTCGGCCGACAGCGCCGGGCCGGCGGTGTCGATCACCAGCACCAGCGGCAGGTGCAGCTCGGCGGCCAGCGCCATGCCCCGACGGGCCTCGCGCAGGGAGGCGGGCCCGACCAGCCCGCCCGTTAGGCGTTGCTGGCCCAGCACCACCGCGGGCTGGCCGGTGAGCCGGGCCAGCGCTAGCAGCGTCGTTGCGGCCTCGCCCGGGCCGGTACCGGAGAGCAGCACTTGGTCGGTGGCGCCGTGGCGCAACAGGTGCCCGACGCCCGGCCGGTCCGGGCGCCGCGATGCCAGCACGGAGTCCCAGGCCGGGACGTCGGGTGTGGGTTCGGGTGGCTCGGGTGCCGGCGCGGGCCCGGGGGCGTCGGCGATCACCGTCAGCGCACGGTCCAGGGTGTGTCGCAGATCGTCGAGCGCGACGACGGCGTCGATCACCCCGTGCCGCTGCAGATTCTCCGCGGTCTGGACACCGGACGGGAACGCTTCGTCGTAGAGCAGTTCGTAGACCCGGGGCCCGAGAAAGCCGATCAAGGCGCCGGGCTCGGCGAAGGTGACATGGCCCAGCGAGCCCCACGACGCGAAGACCCCGCCGGTGGTGGGGTTGCGCAAGTACACCAGGTACGGCAGGTGTGCCTGTTTGTGCAGGCGGACGGCCGCGGCGATCTTGACCATCTGCAGGAACGCCACCGTGCCCTCCTGCATGCGGGTGCCGCCCGAACTCGGCGAGGCCAGCAGCGGCAGCCGCTCGGCGGTGGCGCGCTGCACCGCGGCGGTGATCCGTTCTGCGGCGGCCACCCCGATCGACCCGGCGAGGAAGTCGAACTCGCAGACCACCACCGCCACCCGGCGTCCGAAGACGCGTCCTTCGCCGGTGAGCACGGATTCGTCGCGGCCCGTGGCGCGCTGGGCTTTGGCGAGCTCTTGGGCGTAGGAGTCTTTTATCGGCAGCTTGAGGGGCGGGCTGTCCCAGCTTTCGAAGGAGTCCTCATCGAGCACCGCATCGTGCAGTTGGTCCGTCGTGATACGGCTCACTTTGCGAGGCTACCGCGATGTCACATCCGTCACTTGGGTCCCGAGGCCAGGGACCTATCCTTGTGTCCACGTACCAGCGACAAGTCGTGCTGTCGCGAGTAGCTGGACACAAGACTGTGCCCTTTCGTCCGGATGCGCGTGCGACGGATGGGACTTCGCGTCGTCACCTGCGCTTATATATCCTGGCCACCATGATCGGTATTACTCAGACCGAAGCCGTCATGACGATCGAGTTGCAGCGCCCCGAGCGCCGCAACGCGCTGAATTCCCAGCTGGTCGAAGAGCTGCGCGAGGCCGTGCAGAAAGCCGCCACGGAGGATGTCCGCGCCGTCGTGCTGACCGGGCAGGGCACGGTGTTCTGCGCCGGCGCGGACTTGAGCGGCGACGCCTTCGCCGCCGACTACCCGGACCGTCTCATCGAACTGCACAAGGTGATGGACGCCGCGCCGATACCGGTGATCGGCTTCATCAACGGCCCCGCCATCGGTGCCGGGCTGCAGTTGGCCATGCAGTGCGACCTACGGGTCGTGGCACCGGATGCGTTTTTTCAGTTTCCGACGTCGAAATACGGCCTTGCTCTTGATAACTGGAGCATCCGTCGGTTGTCATCGCTGGTGGGCCATGGACGCGCCCGCGCGATGCTGCTGAGCGCCGAAAAGCTGGCCGCCGACACGGCGCTGCAGACCGGGATGGCCAATCGCATCGGCACCCTGGCCGACGCCCAGGCGTGGGCCGCCGAGATCGCGGGCCTGGCGCCGCTGGCGATCCAGCACGCCAAGCGGGTGCTGAATGACGACGGCTCCATCGAGCAACCGTGGCCGGAGCATAAGGAACTCTTCGATAAGGCTTGGGGCAGCCAGGATGTCATCGAAGCGCAGGTTGCGCGGGTGGAGAAGCGGCCGCCGAAATTTCAGGGGGCTTGAGCACTTAAGGGGAATTCATGCTGCGCTCAGCGCTGCGACTTGCCGCCGGCACGGCGTCATTGGCCACTGGCGGGTGGCTGCTGCGGGCGCTGCATGGTTCGGTGGCGGCCATCGGTGGCGATCCCGCGTCGATCCAGGCGGTCTCGGAGGGGTCGCCGAACTACCACGACGGTGTCTTCGAGAACCTCGACCCGGCCTCGGTGAACCTGATGAGCGGCGAGCAACTGCGGCTCATCGCGTGGGAGCTGTTCGGGCCGCGCAGCGAAAGCCGCCCCACGGGGCCAATCCCGTTGGCCGCGCCGCAGATTTATCGCGGCAGCGCCAGCCCTGCCAGCCGGCTGGCTGTCAGCTGGTTCGGCCACTCGACGGCTTTGCTGGAAATCGACGGCTACCGCGTGCTCACCGATCCGGTGTGGAGTAACCGCTGCTCCCCGTCGGACCTCGTCGGCCCGCAGCGGCTGCATCCTCCGCCCGTCCAGCTCGAAGAGCTGCCCGCCGTCGACGCGGTCATCATCAGCCATGACCACTACGACCATCTCGACCTCGACACCGTAATGACGCTGGCCCGCACCCAGCGAGCCCCCTTCTTCGTGCCGCTCGGCGTCGGCGCGCACCTTCGGGCGTGGGGCGTCCCCGAACATCGCATCGTCGAACTCGACTGGAATCAAAGCGCGAAGGTCGACGAGCTGACTGTGGTCTGCATGCCGGCGCGGCACTTCTCCGGACGCTTTTTTACCCGCAACAACACACTCTGGGCGTCGTGGGCGTTGATCGGTCCTTCCCATCGCGCGTATTTCGGCGGCGACACCGGCTATACCAAGAGCTTCGCCCAGATCGGCGCGGACCACGGCCCGTTCGACGTGACCCTGCTGCCGATCGGCGCCTACAACACCGCGTGGCCGGACATTCACATGAACCCCGAGGAGGCGGTCCGGGCGCACCAGGACGTCACCGACTCGGGCTCAGGGCTTTTGGTGCCGATCCACTGGGGCACCTTCCGGCTGGCGCCGCATCCGTGGGCCGAGCCGGTGGAGAGGGTTCTCGCTGCGGCTGAGACTGAGCACGTCAAGGTGGCAGTGCCGTTGCCTGGCCAGCGCATCGACCCGGACGGGCCGTTGCGGTTCAACCCGTGGTGGCGACTCTGATCTAGAGTTCGGCCATGACGAAACGTGTGGCTGTCATCGTGCTGTTGCTTGCGCTGACGGGATGTCGACCCGCGCCGCCGGTGGCCGGCCCCCCGCCGCCCCCTTCCCCGTTGTCCGACGCGCCTCCCAACGAGGTGTCGGGAGGCGACATCCCCGCCGGCCGTATCGACGACGCCGTGTCCAAGGTCGACGGCCTGGTTGCCGATCTAATGAAGAGCAGCGGTATCCCTGGAATGGCGGTCGCGATCGTGCAGGGCGGAAAGACATTATATGCCAAGGGATTTGGTATCAAAGATACCAGCAAGGGTGATGCCGCGGACAACAAGGTCGACGCCGACACGGTCTTTCAGTTGGCGTCGATCTCCAAATCGGTCGGTGCGACGGTGGTGGCTCATGAAGTCACCGACAATGTGGTGGGTTGGGACACACCGGTGGTGTCCAAGCTCCCGTGGTTCGCACTCTCGGATCCCTATGTCACTAGCAATGTGACCATCGCCGACCTGTACTCGCATCGCTCCGGCCTGCCCGACCATGCCGGTGACCAACTGGAGGATTTGGACTACGACCGTCGGCAGACGCTGGAACGGATGCGGCACCTGCCACTGGCGCCGTTTCGAATCAGCTACGCCTACACCAACTTCGGGCTGACGGCCGCCGCCGAGGCGGTGTCCGCTGCCGCCGGCAAGTCATGGGAGGACCTGTCCGACGAGGTGCTCTACCGCCCATTGGGGATGGCGTCGACCAGTTCGAGGTTCGCCGAGTTCCTGGCCCGGCCCAACCATGCCGTCAACCACGTCAAGGTCGGGGACAAGTGGGTGCCGCGCTTCCAGCGCAATCCCGATCCGCAGTCTCCCGCCGGTGGGGTGAGTTCGTCGGTCAACGACATGGCGCGCTGGCTGACGATGTTGCTGGCCAACGGAACCTACAACGGTCAGCGGATCACCTCGCCGGAGGCCCTGCTGCCCGCCGTTACCCCGCAGGTGATTTCGGTGTCCTCGGCCAACCCGAAGACGCGGGCCAGCTTCTACGGTCACGGCTTCGGCGTGTCAGTCAACTCGTCGGGGCGCACCACCATCAGCCATTCGGGCGCATTCGCGTTGGGGGAAGCGACCAACTTTGTGGCGATGCCGTCCGAAGACCTCGCCATCATCGCGCTGACCAACGCCGCGCCGTTCGGCGTGCCGGAGACACTGACCGCGCAGTTCATGGATCTGGTGCAGTACGGACAAGTTCGGGAGGACTGGGCTCCTCTGTACAAGAAGGCAATCGGGCCGATGACTGACCCGGAGGGCTCGCTGGTCGGCAAGCAACCCCCGGACAACCCAGCACCGCCCAGGCCGCTCAGCGACTACGTCGGTGTGTACGCCAATGACTACTGGGGCCCGGCCACCGTGACCGAACGTGACGGCGGACTGCAGCTTGCCCTGGGGCCGAGGAACCAGACGTTCGCCTTGACGCATTGGGACAGTGACATCTTCACGTTCACCTTGACGAGTGAAAACGCCCCGCCCGGAACGATTTCCAAGGCCACGTTTTCTGGTTCCCCCAGCGCCACGCTGAATCTCGAGTATTACGATGCGAACAAATTGGGGACGTTCACCCGATGACCATCTCCGGGCAGGCGAAACCGTTGGTGCGCAGGCAGTCCGGTGTGACAACGTTGTTGCCGAGCGAGGTGGTACTCGATGCGGGTGAGGCGGATCGAATCCCCTGGTGACGTCGACCGCGTTGGGTATCGGCGTGCTTGGGGCGGCGCTGATCGAGGCCCTGTGGTGGATCCGGGCCAGGATGCTGGGCGTGCAGCCGCGGTTGTGGCGAGAGCGTTAGGCTCGGGGGCCATGGGGTTCCTGGATAAGGCGAAGGATCTGCTGGCGCAGAACGCTGACAACGTCGAGACCGCGATCGACAAGGTCGGCGAGTTCGTCGACGAAAAGACGCAGGGCAAGTACACCGAGGCTATCCACAAGGTGCGGGACGAGGCCAAAAAGGCGACTGGTTCGGGGGCCGGGGGCGACGAGTAGCCCATGGCGAAACTGTCCGGATCCATCGACGTACCGCTGCCTGCCGAGGAGGCGTGGAAGCACGCCTCGGATTTGTCTCGGTACAAGGACTGGCTGACCATCCACAAGGTTTGGCGGAGCAAGCTGCCCGACGTCCTGGAAAAGGGGACGGTCGTCGAGTCCTACGTCGAGGTCAAGGGCATGCCCAACCGGATCAAGTGGAAGATCGTGCACTACAAGCCGCCGGAAGCCATGACGCTCAACGGAGACGGTGTCGGCGGTGTCAAGGTCAAGCTGATGGCCAAGATCACGCCGAAAGGCGATGCCTCCGTTGTCAGCTTCAACGTGCACCTCGGCGGCCCGGCACTGTTCGGGCCGATCGGCATGATCGTCGCCGCCGCGCTGAAAACCGATATCCGCCAATCGCTGCAGAACTTCGTCACCGTGTTCACCGGGCCCGACCCGAGCATGAACGGGCACCGATGAGTTTTGGGTTCGCCGCAAGTCGGTACGAGTAACCCCGATTCGGGGACCTACAACCAGGAGGTAATCGTGCCCATCCGTAACGGCGCGCCGGCTGGCGCTCCCTGCTGGATCGATCTGGCTTCATCGGACGTCGACCATGCCCAGGATTTCTACGGGACGGTGTTCGGCTGGACTTTCGAATCCACCGGACCTGAGTACGGCGGATACATCAACGCCGCCAAGGACGGCCATCCCGTCGCCGGCATGATGGCCAACAATCCCGAGTCGCAGGCGCCCGACGGCTGGAACACCTACTTCGACACCGCCGACATCAACGCGTCGGTGTCGACGCTGACGGCGGCCGGTGGCTCGGTGTTCATGGAACCCCACGAGGTGCCCGCGAAGGGCTTCATGGCGCTCGCGACCGACCCGACCGGAGCGTTCTTTGGGTTGTGGCAGCCGCTCGAGCACCGCGGCTTCGAGGTGGTCGGCGAGGCCGGTGCGCCGGTGTGGCACGAGCTGAGCACGCGCGACCACCGCGCCGCCGTCGAGTTCTACCGGGAGGTTTTCCGGTGGCGGACCGAGCAGATCTCCGACACCGACGAATTCCGTTACACCACAGCGTGGTTCGGCGATCAACAGTTACTCGGCATGATGGACGGTGCGGCGTTCCTGCCCGACGGTGTGCCCTCGCATTGGGCCGTCTACCTCGGCGCCGAGGATGTCGACAAGACGCTGCAGGTAATCGCGGACAATGGCGGCGCGGTGCTGCGGGCGGCCCAGGACACCCCGTACGGTCGGTTGGCTGGCGCCGCCGACCCGACGGGTGCGGTGTTTAACCTGTCCTCGCTGCAGAGCTGAGGGTCCTGCACGCCGCGCTGAGCCGAGATTCGGTCGAGCAGGCGCGAGCCGAGGTCGGCTAATCTCGAATCATGAGTCGGCGCCTACACCCTGGTTGGCTGGTGGCGCTGTTTGGCCTGGTCGTGTGGGGGAGCGCCTGGATGCCGTGGCTGACGACAAAGGGCAACGGCGGCGGCTGGGCCAGCGCGGTCGGGGGCACCCACGGCAGCCTGGTACTTCCGCCCGGTTTCGGCGCCGGCCAGCTCATCGTTGTGCTGTCCTCGACGCTGCTGGTAGCCGGGGCGCTGCTTGGGCGTGGCCTGTCGGTGCGACTGGCTTCGGTCGCCGCACTATTCATTTCGCTGCTCATCGCGGCGCTGACGGTGTGGTACTACAAGCTCAACGTCGGCCCGTCGGTGTCGGCCGAATACGGGCTCTACGTCGGTGCGGTTGGTGCGCTATGCGCGGTGCTGTGCTCGATCTGGACGCTGGCCGCGGCGCTCGCTGGTCGAGCCAGCCGCTGAGGGCTCAGGTCGACGGGAACTCGTGGCTGCCCGAGGCTGCACTCTCGCCGGGCTCGTTGACGCCAAACACGAAGGGCGCGAACACCACTTCGCGCCCATCCGGGTCGCGATAGGTAACGGCTCCCGTCGCCTCCCAGTACGGATGCTGCGCAACGGGTTTCAGGCCCGCCTGCTGCAGACGTGCGATCGCCGCCTGCTGTGCCTGCCGGTCGGGGAAGTACAGACACAGCTGCTCGTGGTTGTCCACGGCGACGGCGTCGACCGCTTCGACGATCTCCATCGTCAGGTTCCAGCTGGGCAAGCCGAAGATCGCGCCGTTGCTGCCGTAGCTTTCGCCAAACGTCTCGTACAACGGCAGCCCCACCAACTCGCGGTAAAACCGGACCGTCTCCTCGAAATTCGACGAGCGACGGGCGAAGCGAATACTGCCGATCGGCGCCAATTGCGCGGGCCAGTGCGTGGTCCGGCGTTTGTGATTTCCCACTACGACTCCCATGGACTCCCATGCAGGGTAATTTGCTGTCGGGTTACAGATCCCAGCGTCGCAACTCCGCGCCCGCAACCCAAGCTGAATGCGTGCCGCTAGAAACCCGTTCCGGCAGTTGCAGTTTGCACACGGGCCCATCGGCTACCCGGGCGGCATCGAATATCAGGCAGTACGACGCGTCGGCGTTCATGTCGGTGGTCACCGTGACAAGATAGCCGTCGTCCTCGGCGGTACTTCCCACCCGCGGTGCCATCTGGGTCTCGCTCCCATAGACGCCCTCACCGAACGAATAGCATTCTTGACCGCCGGTGAGCAGGTCATGTTTCACCAGCCCGTCGAACAGGAACCAGCTCGGTCGGCCCGTCGCCGCATATGTGTAGCGGTAGGGACTCGCCGCATAATCGGCGTTGATGGTCCCGAACTCGGTGATCGACTCGCAGAGTTGCTCCTCTTTCACCGCGCCGCTGACCAGGTTGAACCGCCACCGGTGCAGCCGGGTCTGCAAGCGGTCCAGCGCCAGGAAGCGAAACAGCTTGTCCCACTTTGATCCACCCGTATCCAGCGGCTGCGGATCGCCTTCGAAGAAGCCGTCCAGCACGATCTCGTCGCCGTCCTCGTAGGCGTTGGTGAAGTGCAGCACGAACGTCGGGTCCGCTTCGAACCAGCGGATATCGTCGGTCGAGCCCCGGCGCGGCAGCACCGCGAAGCGCGACGGAATGTCCGGAAAGAACCGTGGGAGATGCACATCGTGCTCCAGCAGCTGCGGATCCCAGAACAACGGGAAATCGTTGAGTATCACGTAGTTCTCGGTGAACGCCATGTCGTGCGGCAGCCGCGGACCGGGCAGTGGGACGTCGACGTAGTGCGCCAGCTGGTTGTTCGCATCGACGACGCCGTAGCGCATGTAGGGGTCTTGCTTGCTGTAGTTGAAGAACAGCAGTTCGCCGGTCTTGTTGTCTACCTTGGGATGTGCCGACACGCCCCAGTCGAACGGAAAGCCGCCGTTCCAGGTCTCCTTGCCCAGCGTCGTGGCCGAGTACGGGTCGATCCGGTACAGGTCACCGCATTGGTAGAAGCTGGTCAACGCGACGCCGCGGTGCACGACAACGTCGGTGCTCGACGCGTCCTTCATCAAAGTCCTGGCACCCCAACCCTGTTCGCGCTCGGCTAGTTGCACCGGTTCGGCCAGCCCCGGCCACAGCGGTCCGCCCGCCTCGTTTTCCGCGAGGAAACCGTCGGTGCGGACAAAGCGGTTGCGGTAGAAGGCTTTTCCGTCGCGGAAGCCGACGACGTGCAGCATGCCGTCGCCGTCGAACGGGTGATAGTTCTTGAACGCCGGATGTAGCGGGTTCTCGGTGTTGCGCAGGTAGATGCCGTCCAGGTCGCGGGGAATCTCGCCCTCCACCGCGGTGAGGTCGTCGGCGTCGTACTCGGTGGTCTGCGGGCGCCATGGTCCCGTGCGGTAGGGGTGGTCGTCGTCCTCGGGCAGGGTGGACAGGAACTTGCCGACAACCGCTACATCCTTCTGCAAGTCCATCTCAACCACCTTTGCTGACAACGAAACTCACCGTGGTGGCGGTGCTGCCGCCGAAATTCAAGGTGCCGAAGGTCTGCGCGCCTTCGACCTGGTAGTCGCCCGCCGCGCCGCTGACCTGCTTTGCCGCATCGAGCAGCATCCGCACGCCGGAAGCCCCGACCGGGTGCCCGCCGCCGATCAGACCGCCGCTGGGGTTGATTGGCAACCGGCCACCGATCTCGATCTCCCCGTTTTCGATCGCCTTCCACGATTCGCCCGGGCCAGTCAGTCCGATGTGGTCGATGGCCAGGTACTCGCTAGGTGTGAAGCAGTCGTGCACCTCGAACCCGTCGACGTCGTCGAGGGTCACCCGGGCGCGGCGCAGCGCGTCGAGCACCGCGTCGCGCACATGCGGCAGCACGTGCGGATCGTCGGCGGCGCGGTCCAGCTTTTGTCGCAGACCCAGCCCGACGGTGCGGTGTCCCCAGCCGTCGATGCGACCGATCGGGCGCGTATCCGGGTGCGCGCGCAGGTAGGCGTCGTTGACCAGAACCAATCCAGCGCCGCCGTCGGTCATTTGGCTGCAGTCGAAGCGTCGCAACCGACCCTCGGTGATCGGGTTGGTGGTGTCGTCGTCGGTGATCGGGTCGGGGACGGTCCAGCCGCGGGTCTGAGCGTTGGGGTTGCGCCGCGCATTGGCGAAGTTGAGCTGCGCGATCCCGCGCAGGTGTGTGTCGTCTAGCCCGTAGCGCCGGTCGTATTCGTCGGCGACTTGCGCGAACATTGACGGCCACAGATAACGCGCGTCAGCACCCTCGTGCCCGGTCCACGCGGCGGCGCCCAGATGCTGGGCGGCAAGGTCGCCGGGCACCGTCTTCTCCAGCTCGACCCCGACGACAAGCGCACTGTCGTAGGCGCCGGAGCGCAGGTCCGCCATCGCCGCGAGCGCCGCCACGCTGCCCGACGCGCACGCGGCTTCGTGCCGGGACGCGGGTGTGTCCCATAACTCTTCGCACACCGTGGCCGGCATCGCCCCGAGGTGGCCCTGCCGGGCGAACATCTCACCGAAGGCGTTCGCGACGTGGATGACCCCGATGTCGTCGCCGTCCACCTTCGCCGCGGCCAGGGTGGCCTCGACGACCTCCGCGGTCAGGGCTGCGAAGTCCCGCTTCTCTTTGCTGAGATTCCGGGCGAAGTCACTTTGGTAGCCGCCGAGAATCCACACGCCATGCATAAGGCGCACGGTACTCCGAGTCAGCGATGCGGAGTCGAAGATTTGGGCGGTCCCGTCGGCTCTCGGGCTGAACCGACGGGACCTCGGCGAGCGCAGCAGCCGGCTGCCGCCCAAGCCTCTAAGGACACATTGCCCCCATTATCGATTGACAAACATCTCGGGCCGACGGCGAAGGCAGGACCGTTAGTCTGCGGAGGCCCCGGCAACTGTTTGCGCAACTCCGGTTAGGCGCTGAGCATCGGCCAGGTCGATGGCCGTCAGGTCCACGCCCTTGGTCTCGCGGGAGGCCAGGACGGCCACGGCGGTGACCGCGGTGCAGGCTGCCAGGTACCAGCCGATGGGCACCGCGGATTTGTACGTCTCCAATAGGCGAACCGCAATGATCGGAGCCAGCGAACCCGCCACGATCGAGGTGACCTGATAGCCCAGCGACACCCCTGAGTAACGCATCCGGGTGGGAAACATCTCCGCCATCGCCGCGGGCTGGGGTGCATACATGCAGCCGTGGAAGACCAGCCCGATGATGACCGCCGACATGATGATGGCGTTGTGGCCGCTGTCCATCATCGGGAATGCGAAGAATCCCCATGCGCAGCCGCCGAGGGCGCCGACCAAATAGATTGGGCGCCTGCCGAATCGGTCGCTGAGATGTCCGGCCAATGGGATGACCACAAAGTGCACAGCATGCGCTACCAGTAGCCACTGCAGGATGGCCTTCGTGTTCGCATGGACGTGCACTTTGAGATAGGTGATCGAGAAGGTGACCACCAGGTAGTACATGGTGTTTTCGCCGAGACGCAGGCCCATGGCGGTGAAGACACCACGTGGGTAGTGCTTGAAGACCTCGACCGCGCCGAGCGATCTGCCCTCGGCCTGTCGAGTTTGTTGCTGCGCTTCAAGGAAAATCGGCGCGTCGGTGACCTTGGTGCGGATGTAGTAGCCGATCAGCACGACGACCGCCGACAACCAGAAGCCAACGCGCCAGCCCCAGCTGAGGAATGCCGTCTCGGATAGCGTCGCCGTCAGAACCAGCAGCACCACCGTGGCCAGCATGTTCCCGCCCGGCACGCCGGCCTGTGGCCAGCTGGCCCAGAAGCCGCGGCTCTTATTAGGGCTGTGTTCGGCAACGAGCAGAACGGCGCCGCCCCACTCCCCGCCCACGGCGAAGCCCTGGAAGAAGCGCAGCACCACCAGCAGGGCGGGGGCCCAGTACCCGATCTGCGCGAACGTGGGCAGGCAGCCCATGAGAAAAGTGGCGACGCCCACCAGCAGCAGGCTGAACTGCAGCAGCCTCTTGCGTCCGTACCGGTCCCCGAGTTGGCCGAAGACGATCCCGCCGAGGGGGCGGGCGGCGAAGCCGACGGCGTAGGTCACGAAGGCGGCGAGGATGGCGTCGAGGTCGTTGCCGCTTTTGGCGAAGAACACCTTGCTGAATACCAGCGTGGCCGCGGTGCCGTAGAGGAAGAACTCGTACCATTCGACGACGGTGCCGGCCATGGACGCGGCCACCACCCTGCGAAGACCGGTCGGTGGACTGTTCATCCGTTGCTCTCCTCGGCAAATCGCCCGCCCGGACCGCTGACCGGGGCGGATGGCAGCGTACCGGGCCCGGCGCCGTTGCGCAGGGCGTCTGCCCGCTCGCGGGGCGGGCTGACGGGATCTTGCGCAAGCGACGAAAAGCCGCCCCGACGTTGGCCGGGGCGGCTTTCGCTCGCCTGCTCATATCAGCCCATTAGTGGGGAAAGGGCGGGCCGAGCGAGCCGCGCTGCGCGAAGCCCACGAAGAGACTCGCCGGCCTCAGCGGGGCAATCGCAATCGCTGATACCGACACCGGCGAACACCCAGCGCGCAGACGGCCCTGACTCCATTCCGAACAGCGGCATCCATATGCATTTTCGGGTCAACCAAGCGTCGGCAGATGTGATGAACGCCTATAAGACCGCGCTCGAAGGCAAGGGCTGGACGGTGACCGTCGTAGCCTCAGGCGGCTGGCAAGGAAGTGGCGGCGCCACCTACACCGCGACCCAGGGCGACACCTATGGCGTATTCAGCGGCGGAGGCAACGCGAGCAATGCCGACGTCAGTGTCTGCGCATGGCCGTCAAAGCCCGCGAACCCCAACTGTGGTGGGGGGCGCTAAGCAATAACGGCGAACTGTCCGCCCCGGTTAAAGAGGGGACGGGTCGTCGTCCAAGGTTTGGAGCAGACGGCAGGCGATCGCCTCAACCGAAAACCCTGCGGCGAGCGCCAAAATCAATGCCGCGAGTTGGAGTCGTTTCTTCATGGGTCTCGATCCTTGTGCTCGGTGTTCGCCAGCCTGGCAAGGACTTTGAACGCAGGGATGGCCCGTGGGGGGGCGGGCCGCTCGCTTGGGTATCTGTCTGAACGATGCTTTGCCACGATGTCACGGCGATGGTGCGCCGCGTGCGGCCCGGCCCCCTCAACGGGCCATCCCTGAATTACCGGAGAGTCCGCCAGCCTGACAATGACTATTCCAGCGCGGTTCCGCGGTGTCTGTCCGCCAACTAACCGGTGCACGGGATGAATCGCGCTTCCCCCGATTGGGGGACTGGGCATCGGGTCAAGGATCAACCGAAACCGGTGTCAAGGATCAGACCCTAATCGGCAAAAGGCCGAATCGCGTTATTGACAATAACTCTGGGAGCAGCCTTACCTCAAGGAGGTTTCCCTGCCGGTGATGTCCGCTACTCGGTATCGCGGACGGAATCGAGGCGCTGGTTTACCTGAGTCAACGCCTCGTCGAAGACCTCCACCTTTTCGCTGCGTCGTTCGTTCGCTGGCTGTACGGCACCGCGAGAACCTTCGGCCTGCACTCGGGCCGCGCCCTGGCGCCGCAACAGACTGAAGTTCTTCTCCCGCGCAGTCCTAAGCCGGCCTTGTAGATCCTTCAGTTGCTTCTCGTCCATGCGATCCAGAGCACGGGATGACTCTCGCGGGTAACATCTCCCACCGCCGGACCCACGTCGGCCGTGGTCGCGATACGATTCGCGGTTTCCGCAGGGCTTGACGATCACCTGAGCTGGGCGACCGCCGGGGCGTGGCACGCCCATGGAGGTGTGGAATGGTGTTTATGATCGCGGCGCCGGAATTTGTGACGGCGGCGGCTTCGGATTTGGCGAATGTCGGTTCAACGATCAGCGCGGCCAACGCGGCGGCAGCGTCCCCAACCACGGGGGTGATCGCCGCGGCCGAGGATGAGGTGTCGGCGGCCATTGCGGCGGTGTTCTCCGCCCACGGCCAGGGCTTTCAGGCACTCGGTGCGCAGGCAGCGGCGTTTCACGACCAGTTTGTCCAGGCGTTGACCGCGGGCGCGCGATCCTATGCCAGCGCGGAGGCCGCCAATGTTGCGGCGTTTACGGCGAATCCCGCGCAGACGATAGGGCAGGATCTGCTCAATGCGATCAATGTGCCCTTCCTGGCGCTGACCGGGCGCCCGCTGATCGGCAACGGCGCCAACGGCGCCCCGGGGACGGGGCAAAACGGCGCTCCCGGTGGGTGGCTGCTCGGCGACGGCGGTGCCGGCGGGTCCGGCGCGCCCGGCACCGGCCAGGCCGGCGGTAACGGCGGCGCTTCCGGGCTGGACGGCACCGGAGGTGCGGGCGGGACGGGCGGAAGCTCAGCGACCGGCAACGGCGGGGCGGGGGGTAACGGCGGGACCGGCGACAAGTTGTTCGGCAGTGGCGGGCATGGCGGCGCGGGTGGCTTCACCTCGGCGGCCGGCGGGGTCGGCGGAACCGGCGGACGCGGCGGCAATGCGGGCGGGCTGTTCAACGCCGGTGGGGCCGGTGGGGTCGGTGGGGCGAGCCTAGCGGGCACCGGCGGGGCGGGCGGGGCCGGCGGGAGCGGCGGGCTGCTCGGCGGGTTCGGTGCGGGCGGCGGGGCCGGCGGGGCCGGCGGCTTTGGCCAAACGACTGGCGGGAACGGCGGAGCCGGCGGCAACGCCGGCCTGTTCTCCGGCCCTGGCGGGGGCGGCGGGGCCGGCGGAGTCGGCGGCAGCACTGGTGGCGTCGGCGGTGCCGGCGGCAATGCCGGCCTATTTTTTGGCGCCGGCGGGGTCGGCGGGACCGGGGGAGTCGGCGGCAGCACCGGTGGCGCTGGCGGGACTGGCGGCAACGCCGGCGTGCTCGACGTCTTCAGCGGCGGCGCCGGTGGGGCCGGTGGAGAGGGCCAGACGACGGGCGGGGCTGGCGGGATGGGCGGCAACGCGGGCACGCTTTTCGGGGAGGGCGGCGCCGGTGGGGCCGGCGGATTCAGCGTGGGCACCGGCGGGGCCGGCGGCGGCGGCGGCCACGCGGGCTTCCTGGTGGGCGGCGGCGGCGCCGGTGGCGCCGGCGGGGGGAGCCTTTCAGGGACCGGTGGTGCCGGCGGCACTGGCGGCACTGCCGCGCTGATCGGCACCCCCGGCAACGGGGGCGACGGCGGGTTTGGCCCCGCCATTGGCAGTACCGGTCTCAATGGCGTCGCCTCACCGCTGCAGCCGGTCTTTAATGCAGTGAATGGCCCCGTCCAGGCGCTGACCGGGCGCCTGTTGATCGGCAACGGCGCCAACGCGGCCCCGGGATCTGGGCTAAACGGCGCGCCGGGCGGCTGGCTGCTGGGCAGCGGCGGCGCTGGCGGGTCTGGCGCGCCCGGCACCGGCCAGGCCGGCGGTAATGGCGGGGTTGCCGGGCTGATGGGTACCGGGGGTGCGGGCGGGGCCGGCGCAAGCTCAGCGACTGGCGACGGCGGGGTCGGCGGTCACGGCGGGGCTGGCGGGCTGCTGTCCGGTGACGGCGGGGTCGGTGGCGACGGCGGATTCACGCTCGCTGCCGGCGCGACCGGCGCGACCGGCGGGGCCGGCGGAGCAGGCGGGCTGTTGGGCGCTGGCGGGAGCGGCGGAGCCGGCGGAGTCAGCGCGGCCGGCACCGGCGGGGACGGCGGGGCCGGTGGGGCCGGCGGGGCCGGCGGGCTGGTCGGCGGCGGCGGTGGGCACGGCGGGGTAGGCGGAGTCGGCGACCTCAGTGGGGGTGCCGGCGGTGCCGGCGGCATCGGCGGCCTGCTCGCCAGCCCCGGCGGGGATGGCGGGGACGGCGGTCTTAGCGATCTCGGTGCTGGCGGGGCCGGTGGGGCCGGCGGGGCCGGCGGGGTGACTCACACGCTGGTCTTCGGCGCCGGCGGGGACGGCGGGAACGGCGGGTTCAGCGGCGGGGTCGACAGCACGGGCGGGGCTGGCGGGGTCGGCGGACTGGGCACCAGCGGCGGTGCCGGCGGAGCCGGCGGGTTCAGCGTCCTCGGCACTGGCGGGGCCGGCGGGGCCGGTGGCATCTCCGGCTCGGACGGCGGCGCCGGCGGGGCCGGCGGATTCAGCGACAGCACGGTCGGCGGGGCCGGCGGGGCCGGCGGCGATGCCTTCATGCATCTGATCGGCGGCGCCGGTGCCGGCGGCGAGGGCGGCGCAGGCGTGGTGACCGGCGGTGCCGGCGGGAACGGCGGCAATGGTGGGCTGATTATCGGTAACGGCGGTCACGGCGGCAACGGCGGTCCTGGTGAGACAGTGGGCACCGCCGGCACCGGCGGCACCGGCGCGCTGTTCATCTTCGCTGGCATACCCGGAAATAACGGGCTGACCTAGCCCACGGCGTCGATGGGGGTGGCGCCGATTACCGATCGGTGATGATGACCGGGCGCCCAGGTGCTATCGCTGATCCTGAGACGAAGTTGCACGAATCTCGCACGGGCAGGTATCTACGCTGGTCAGATAGTGCCCCCGGCAGGATTCGAACCTGACGAGACATTCCGGCATGGCTGGGTTTCGGACATGCGGTTTAGGTGCTTCTACCTGCTGAAATGACACCTCAACCACCCCGGCAGTATATGGCATTGCCGGGCGTTGTGTAATACTTTTGTTGTGCAAATGTTGTGCAGGATTCGTCCCTGATGGCCGCCAAGCGTCGTGGATTCGGGCGTATCCGCGCGGAGCGCTCCGGTCGCTTCAGCGCGGCCTATGTCGGCCCGGACGGCAAGCTTCACCTCGGGCCGCGCACCTATCTCCATCGAACCGACGCCGAGGCGTGGGTAGCCGCTGAGCGCCGCAAAATCGACCTGGGTACCTGGGGTGCCGTCGAACGATCAGACGGCATCACGCTACGGGACTACGCCGACAAGTGGATCGGGCAGCGCCAGCTGCGCCCGCGTACCCGCGCGCACTACGAGTCCATGCTCGAGCGGCTGATCCTGCCCGAACTCGGTGACGCGAAGCTGGTGACGTTGACGCCGGCCAAGGTGCGCGCATGGCACACCGGTCTCGGGAACACCCACCCGACCCGCAACGCCCACGCCTACGCCCTGCTGCACGCCATCTGCGCCACAGCCGTCCAAGACGAAGTGCTCGATGCCAACCCCTGCCGAATCCGGGCCGCGATGCAGACCAAACGCAAACGCGATGTCGACGTACTCACGCCCGCCCAGGTCGACAGTCTCGCCGCCAAGATGCCCGCCCGGCTGCGTGCCAGCGTGGTGCTGGCCGCCTGGTGCGGGCTGAGGTGGGGCGAGACTTCGGAGCTGCGCAGGGCCGACGTGGACGCGGATTGCGCTGTGCTGCATGTACGCAAGGCGGTTACCTACCGGAGCGGGAAGTTCACCGTGGGGCCGCCGAAAACAGCGGCCGGGCTGCGTGACGTCGCCATACCCCCGCACATCAGGCCAATGCTCAAGGCGCACTTAAAGAACCACGTCGGCAAGCCTGCCGAATCGCTGTTGTTCGGCGACGACGACGGTACCCATCTGCGCGCCGATCTCTACCGCACCCACTGGGAGAAGGCACGTAAAGCGATCGGTAAACCCAATCTCCGGGTGCACGACTTACGCCACGTCGGCGCGGTGCTCGCAGCCCAATCCGGCGCCACCACGGCCGAACTCATGCACCGGCTCGGGCACACCACGCCGCAGATGGCGCTGCGCTATCAGCACGTCGCCGAAGGCCGCGACGCCGAAATCGCCGAACGCCTGTCGAAACTTGCTGCGGGACAAAAGCAATGACCAACTATCCGGTGACCTGCTGTGACCGCGTGATCGCGGTATTGGCCGATGACCGGCCGCAAGGTGAGCTGACCGTCGAGGGGGCGCCGGGGTCCTCGCAGATCATCATCACGACCGGACCCGACATCCCCTTTCTGCCGAATCCTTGGCCTAACGGGATACCGCAGGAAAGCGCCAAGCGCCATTGGGCGGAATGTGCCGTATCCCATACCGTGGGCGTAGGGCGCTCGACGTGGACCATCCACTGTGACCGATGCTCCAAACAAGCGGTGATGACCGACGCAACCTATCAGCGCATCGCCGACGAACTCATCAAGATCGAGGCCGCCGGTCAGATCATCTCGCTCCTCTACCTGTGTAAGCGGGCGACACAGCCCGGCGTGTCAGGCGCGGAGTAGCCCATTCGGGCATATAGTGATTTTGCGCATTACGCGCGCCCCGTTTCCAGGTTCGTCCGGCCGAACGGCATCATTCACGATGCTGAAAGGCCCTGGAAATGGCTGCACCCTCTAATCGCCGCGAACGTCGTCATCCCGAACTCATCGGGCTCACCGAAGTTGCCGAACAGGCCGGCGTCCACTATCGAACTGCTCGGAGATGGGTAGAACGCGGCGAGCTGCCTGCTACTCGTGTAGGCCCGAAGCTGCTGAAGGTCAAGCAATCCGACCTTGACAAGTTCCTTACCCCGGTCGGTGGAGCATGAGCCCGCCGACACGAAAAAGGCCGGCCCCACCACAGAACCGGCCCATTCGTAACGCCACCAATACCGCTGAGCGTACCCGATGCCGCCTCTGCCGGCGCCCTATCTGGGCTGAACGCTCCGTGTCGCGCCAACGCGGCCCCGTCTGCTGGCGCAAGCTGCGCATCAAGGCGCGTGCGGCATGAGCAATCTTGTTTCCTCGCAACAGGTGAGCTGGTGGGACGTTCATAGCGCTGTGGCCCCGTGGCTCGAGACTGTGGGCTCCTGGCCCACCGTTGGCACTCCTGAATGGTGCGGACTGCCTGACGGGGCGCCGGCGAAAATTGCCGCGTTGTATGACGCTGCCCAGCATTGGGCACTGCGGCTAGAAACATGCCAGCAGGCGGAATGTGAAGCGTCCCACGCGGTTTCGGCCGCCTGCGACTGGGGTCACATCAGCCGGCAGATACGAGACCGCGCGGAGTTCTACTCCGCGCGGCCGTGGCTCAAGCGGGCCACGTCATGACCGGCGGCGACCGCTCCGACGAGCTACGCGAGTGGCATGCACACGACAATCCCGACGGCGCCGAGCTCCTCGGCGACATCGTGGCTTGGTACGGGCGATTCATCCGCGTCACCGACCCTGATGACTTGAACCTGTTGACGCTGTGGACCGTCCACACCCACCTGGCGGTCGAGCTGTACACGACACCCCGGCTACAGGTCGACTCGGTGATCTTCGGCAGCGGTAAAACCACTGTGCTCGACCACTTGCAGCGGTTGTGCGAGAGCCCGGTTCAAGCCGCGACGCTGTCGTCGCCGGCGCTGATACCGCGGCTGCTCGAGTCCGCGATGCGCACGCTGCTCCTCGACGAGGTAGACCGTTCCCTTCACCCGGACAAACCCGGCGTTGGGGAACTGATCGGCATCCTCAACTCTGGCTACCGGTACGGCGCAACGCGACCTGTCCTCGTTCCCATCAAAGGAGGCGGTTGGGACCGAGTTAGCTTCAGCGCACCACACAGAACCGACCGTCCACGACGGCGGAGCAGCGCCTCCACCGCAAGGGAGCTACTTTGGCGAAATTGCCGACGTTGATGGATGGTTCGGTTACAAGAGCGAAGGCGCAACGCTCCTGGTGGACCACCGGCGTGGTGGTCGTCGTCCTGGCTATCGCAATCTTCTTTACCTACCACGCACGGACAGGTGCTGTTTCAGATCGAATCCGCAACCCCGGGGTCTCAGGAGCACCGCGTCCGGTCCAGTACTTGTTCGGCATCAGCGGATCCACCTGGGCGACTGTGGCACAGCTCGGCACGCTCATCGCGATGACCGCAGTCGTAATCGTCTTCGTCTTAGCGTGGCGCCGGCGCCCTGGTCATCCCGTGCTCCTGATGGCCATCGTGACAACGCTCATCATTTGGCTGGATCCCATCACCAACTGGGCCCCATACGGGGTGTACAACCCGCAGGTATGGCACTTGCCAGAGGATTGGCCGCTGGTGTCGATATCTCCGACCGTCCAGCCATTCGTCGTCCTCGGCTATGCGACGTTCTACCTCGCGCCGTACTTCCCGGCTGCGTGGATCCTGAGGAGACTTCAAGCGCGTCGGCAACCTGACGCGTTCGTTTGGCGGCACCCGCTGCTCAGCCTGGCTGCGATTATTTTGCCGTTAGGGTTTGTTCTCGACGCTATGCTCGAAATCTCTGCCGTACGAACTGGCCTGTACATCTATTCCCAGGTAGTCCCTTTCGGATCTGTGTTCACAGGCACCCCCTTCCAATTCCCGCTGTTGTGGGTGTCGCTCGGCGTCGCGCTGGTCATGGTCCCTGTCGGTGTCCTGCTTTATGTCGATGACACAGGACAATCTGTCGCGGAAAAATTGGCAAAGCGAGCGCAAATCTTCGTCCGGTATCCGAAGTTGGGCACCTTTGTAGTGATGCTGGCGATCATGAACGTCGTCTACTTCGGCTACGTGGTGGAGTTCACGATCATTCGGTGGCTGAATGCGGCCACTGCCGTCGCGTGTCCGTGGCCTTATCCCGAGGCCAAGGTCTATGACCCCCAAGGGCTTTACCAGAAGAGCGGGCAGCCGGGGCCCTACTCGGCCGGCATCTTGTCCGGATGGGCGACTGGGCAACCTAGCGGACGTCCCGAATACGAATTACCAGCAGAGAATGGCCGTTGTAGTCCCGACAACTTCTAGCCGCGTACCGCCGACCCGCGCAATAGAAAGTCGCGCGCGATGAGCAAAGCTGAGCGTTGGCCCACGCTGCCGAGGATGGTGTCGGGAATCCACATGATGTCGACAACGCATCGAGCGAGGGACTCGACCGAGCGCGTGTCTATTCGCAGTTCCCCGGCGTGATCACCTTCGACGAGAACGCTTTTCACCTGACGAATTCGAGTCGCGAACGATTTGCCCGGCGTTGGTGCGCTCGGGGGCGACTGTCGCATCCACGCGAGCTGAATTCTGAATTCGTCGCTGAACTTGTCGAGGACATTGATGTTGACCCAGGTCAGTGCGTCGAGTTTCTCAACAGCGGTCGAGTCCGACTTGAGGACGGCGTTCCAGCCGGCGCTGACCTTCTGGTCGAAACCGTGCATCACCGCGCCCAGGAGTTGTTCCTTCGACTTGATCAGGCGGTTGAAGGTGGCGGCGGTCAACCCGGCTGCAGAGGCAATATCGCGTGTCGTCGTGAGCTCGTAGCCTTTGCGTCCGAACTCCCTCCTGGCCACCCGGAATATATGAGTCATCCGCTCGTCGTCGACGTCGACATGGTCGTCGCCGACCCAAGTGCTGATCGCCCGTTCCGCTGCGGCGAGCGCAGCCGACTTGTCCAGTGCGGCGTCAGTCGGCGGCTTAGCGGCCAACCCGCGCAGGACGATTTGGTATAGCCTGATCGCTGTTTGCTCGGGGGGCGCCTTGTGGCGGATAACATCGAGGCCGACGTGCAACATCGATTGACATAGCCGGTCGGCGAGGATCGGTATCTCGACGTCTGCCCTGACGAACTTGTTAAGCCTCGCTGCACGCAGGGCTTCCAACATTGCGTCGTAGATCGTGGTCGGCGGGCGACGGGTCAGCGCTGAGAGCTCTTTATGAGCGCTTGGAATCTCGTAGAACGACATCTGCAACGCTGCGCGATTGTCGTCAGCGCACCGGGCAATGTCGATGCAGAGTCGTCGGATCGATTCCTCGGGTGACGTGTCTCCGTGCTCTCGCATCCGCTCAAGTGCCAGGGTTCCGACAAGGTCGAGCTCGGAATGAAATTTCCGCATCAACTCCACGAAGATCGCTTCCTTGGAGTCGAAGTGGTGATACATGCTGCTGGGCAGAATGCCCGCCGCTTCGGCGATCTGGTTCAGCGATGTCTTCAAGCCTGAAGCGGCAACAACGGAGCTGGCGATCTGCATGATCTCGGCGCGGCGTGTGTCGTCGGCATCGTCGTTGGATACTGCGAGCTTGGCGGACCGCTTCGATCGCGTACTAGAAGCAGAGTCGCCCACTCTAGATGTTCCGGCCATCACGTGAGTGGCCCGGATTGAGTCCTGACTCGGACGCTGACAGCGTGCTGACGATCTTTTCGCCCTTCCTCTTCGAGCCGCCGGCACTGGCAAATGCCGCATATCCAGGGCTAAAACTAACACCTGGGACTCGACGTCCTGGGATCTGTGCAGGACGAATCACGACTGGCTTGGATGAACCGACAAAGTGGTTCGGTCGCCGAGTGCTGTGCGATCACCCGGACCCCTGTCGCTGCTGACAGCCGGGGTCGCCTTCAGGCGCTGCGATGTTAGCGTTGACCAAACATGTGGTCCACGTTACAGTCGTCGCGTGGTTGTCATCAACCGGTGCCGGATGTCACTGGCCCCGTGCTCGAATTCGATTTCGCCACGGACGCATTCAGGTCTTTGATAGCGCAAGAACGGATTGCGACCTGACCCAACTGTCACGATTCGTCTAGATCACTCGAGTAGTCGCCGCTGGACTGACAGAAAGGCATCAACGATGCGATCACGTGCCGCCATTCTTCGAGGTGTCGGTAAACCGTGGGAGATTTGCGACATCCAACTTGATGATCCACGCCCGGGCGAGGTACTCGTACGTATGGCGGTCGCCGGCATCTGCCATACCGACGATCATTTCGCCACTGGTGACACGGTTCCCTCTCCTGAGATGGAGGAGATGATGCGGGCCGTGGGTATGGAAGTGCCTGATTGGTTTCCCTTGATCGGGGGACACGAGGGGGCGGGCATCGTGGAACAGGTCGGCGAAGGGGTGACGACCCTGCAAGTCGGTGATCACGTCGCAACGTCGTGGATCCCCGCATGTGGCCGATGCCGGTGGTGTGTACGTGGGCAGAGCTACCTGTGCGACGTGGGCGCGGACCTGTTCGCCAAGGAAATGACGACCGACGGCACGGTGCGCCGTCACCTAGGTGATGAGGCCCTGATGGCGACGACGCAATTGGGTACTTTTTCGGAATACATTGTCGCCGTTGAGAATTCACTGATCAAGATCGATAAGTCGACTCCTTTCCATGCCGCGTCTTTGGTGTCGTGCGGTGTGACGACCGGATGGGGGTCGGCGACGGTATGTGCAGGTACCGAACCTGGTGACACGGTGGTAGTCATCGGCATCGGTGGCGTCGGCATGAACGCGGTTCAAGGCGCCCGCGCGGTAGGTGCCCAATATATCGTCGGCGTCGATCCGGTCGCGTTCAAACGTGACGCGGCTGCGCAATTCGGCGCTACTCATACCAGCCCGTCTGCGGCAGAGGCGATCGAACTTGTCCGAGAACTCACGCATGGCGTGATGGCAGACCGCGTCGTGATCACTGCCGGTGTCGTGCCGGCGGACCTGATCCCAATCGGCATGATGCTGATCCGCAAGGGCGGGACTTGTGTCGTGACGGGAATGACCAAGCTCACCGATCTCTCGGTGCCGCTGCTGTTGGTGGAGATGGTCAACTCCCACAAGACGCTCAGGGGGGCGTTGTACGGCGGCATGAACTCTCGCACCGATACCCCAAAGCTGTTGTCCATGTACCAGTCAGGAAACCTCAAGCTCGATGAACTGGTCACAAGTCGATATCGGCTCGAGGACATCAACGACGCCATCGACGATCTTCGCGAAGGCCGAAATATTCGCGGAATCATTGAGTTCGAACCGTCGCGGTGATGGTGGCTTCGGCGACTGTAGGTCCGCCTGGGAGCTATTCAACGAGGAGGCTGACCCGTTCGAAGTGCCCGACATCTTGCAGATCGGAGAGGGTCGGCGGTAAAGCGTAGCCAAGTGAGCAGAATCCTATCTTTCCGTCGTGGTGTTACTCGTCATCAGATTCGAGGCCGTCGGCTCGGTCCTAAACGGAAATGCAGACCGTGACAGGCAGAAGCGCGTCGCCCCCCCGCATCGTCGTGTTCGGGGTTGGCAACTATGGCCAAGAATTTGCCCGCTTGGCCCGCATCAAGGGGTGGCCGATTGTGGCAGCGCTCAATCGGGCAGGCGACAAGGTTGGGCAGGATCTCAGCGTGCTCGCCGGGCTGCCGGAAGCGAACGGCGTGATCGTGCAGGATTGCTCGACCGCCAACGTCTCGGCACTCGATGCCGACGTCGGCGTGGTCTTCACCACCGACAGCCTGGGCGCGAATCTGCCTGCCTACGAACAGTTGCTGAACGCTGGACTCGACGTGGTCTGCCACGGCCTGCAGTCCTACTATCCGTTCCGCTACGACCCCGAGACCGCGGGCCGCCTCGATGCGATTGCGCGCGCCAACGGGAAGACGTTCACCGGCACCGGCATCTGGGACATGTCGCGGATCTGGGCCGGCATCCTGCTCGCGGGCCCGTCGGTCTCGATCCGCTCGCTCACGCACTACAGCGTCACGCAGGTCAACTACCCTCATCCCGGGTTGATCGCGACCTTCGGTCTCGACCTGACGCCCGAGGAGTATGTCGCGAACTTCGTGCGCACCCCGGGCAGCGTCGAGGATTACGGCCTGGCCGGGAAATACCAGACGATTCCCGAGCAGGTGCTGACGGCGCTGGGCTACCACGTCACGGGCGGACGCGAGGTGCAGGAGCCGGTCACCTCCGAGGAACCGGTGTTCTGCAAGGCCCTGCAGCGCGACATCGAGCCGGGGCGCGTGGTCGGTTGGCGTTATCGCAGCACGATCGAAACACTCGAAGGCGTTCCCGCCGAATCACGCATGGACATGCGCCTGCTACGCGACGACGAGATCGAGCACATGGTCTGGGAGATCGACGGGTTGCCACGCAACCGGCTGGTGATCGAGCGCAAGGATTCCATCTCCGCCTCGGCGGCTTCGGTGCTCAATCGCATCCCGGATGTGATTGCGGCCGAACCCGGCATCCAGCTTCTATCGCAGCTCGGGCCCATGCGGCCCTCCTTTCCGCTCTGATCCCCTCTGATCCGAAAGGCAGGTGACGATGGCGTCGTTGGACTTTTCCCCCGAATCGCTTATGGATACTGCGCGGGAGCGCAGCAAGTTGACTAACTTCGGACCAGAGGACTTTTTCGAAGCGCTGGCGGCGTATACCGAGGCGCTGCAGCGCAACATCCCGCGATTCACCGAGTTCGGCACGCTCATTGCGTTCGAGGAGATCGTCGGCGCGCTCGAAAACCGCCTTCGGATCCAGGACTATATCCGCCAGCATCCTGAGATCACTGACGAAAAGATCAGTCAGCCGCTGTTCATCACCGGCCCATACCGATCTGGCACTACCAAGCTGCAGAATCTGATCTGCAGCGACGACCGTTGGCTCTACCTCCGGACGTGGCAGACCACCCGGCCGGTTCCCATGACCGAGGGCGCGAACGGTGAAGAAGATCCGCGCATCGCGATCTCGCGCGCCGGCATCGAGTTCCTCAAGCAAGCTGCGCCGCAGGCCTGGCTGGCGCACCCGGTGGAAGCGCTTGATCCCGGCGAAGAATATCCACTGATGACGCCCAGTTTCCGATTAGTCGAAGCCAAGCAAATCAACAGTGGGTTCGGCAATTGGGTTGCAGCGCAAGATAACACGCCGATCTACCATGATCTGCATCGCGCACTTCAAGTGTTTCAGTTCCAGATGAGAAGGCCAGGAGAAGCAGCGCCCCGTTTCTGCCTCAAGGCACCCTCCCATCTTGGCAACATCGAACTCCTGTTGAAGGTCTTTCCGGACGCGAAGGTAGTCTTTACCCACCGGGATCCCTTTCTCGCAATCCACTCGTTCGCTATGTTGCGCGAAAGCCTTCACGGCCTCTATACGACCGATGCGGACCCCGAAGCGATCGGCGACGAGACGCTTGAGCAGGCAGCCCGCGCGCTTAACGCTTCGGTAGATGCGAGAACTAAGTTCCCCGAGGGCACCTTCTTCGAGCTTCCGTTTCGGGACATCCTGCATGACGCGATCTCGAGCGTCGAGCGCATCTATCGATTCGCAGACATGCCATTGACGGCGGAGTCGTCCGGCGCTCTTACGGTGGCCGACGGATTGCGCGACGAGCGGAGCCGGGCCGCGAAGCGCCATCCCGCGCTCTACGGGCTCACGCCTGATCGAGTGCACGACCGAGCGAAGCGGTATATGGCTTGGGCTGCGGAGAGCGAAATCAAACTCAACTAGACCGAATTCAGGGAGAGTCAAGGATCACCCGACGCAACTGTCAAGCATCAGCCGAAACGCTCTCCGGTACAAGACCATTGGACCCTGCCGGTCCTGCCCCGGAGGGCATCGGCACGCACCCTCGGACTCGGCAGCGCATCGAGGCATCATCAAACCGTAAGTAGGGCAGCATCTCCCCGGACGTTGGCGCCAAAGGATCCGACTTCGGAGTTGCGCATCGCCGTCGATTCTGGATGGGTGCGTCCTTCCCGAAAACGGCCCTCGGCGACTACTCCAAGGGCCGCCTTCATGTCTGTTGGAAACACTTTTGGGAACATTAGTGCTGCTAATGCTCGACGGGACGCAGGATCCCGCCGCGCCGGTGGCACAGGTCTTGGACTGGCCATCGCGGCGGCTCTCGTCGGCGCCCACACCGGCACGTTGCGCGTCGAGGTGAGCCCGGGCGCATGACGTTCATCGTCGAGTGGCTCCAAACGGGGTCCGACCGGCTAGGCGGTCCGGCGGCGCCTGAGGAACGGATCCGCCATTGCGGGCGGCACGTAGCTGATATCCCCGCGTGACACCGTCGTGCCCGGCTGCACGATCTCGTCGATTTTGTCGAGAACATCCTTCGACAGCGTCACCTCCGCGGCGCCGATCTGGGACTGCAGATGTTCCATGGTGCGCGGCCCGATGATCGGGGCGGTAACCGCGGGATGCTGCATCACGAACGCCAGTGCCAGGTGTATCAACGAGAGTCCCACCTCGTCGGCAAGCCTGCCGAACGCGTCTGCTGCGTCGAGCTTTCGCTGATTGTCCGGGTTTGACATATCCCACCGGGTTGGCGTCATCGCGCTGCGTCTAGATTCGGGCAGCCCCTGGTCCTTGCGGTACTTGCCGTTGAGCCAACCGCCGGAGAGCGGGCCCCACGGCAGCACGCCCAAGCCATATTCCTGCGCCACGGGCAGCACATCGGCTTCGATCGCGCGCGCCAGCAGCGAGTAGGGCGGCTGCTCGGTGCTGAACCGGCCAAGACCTCTCCGTTCGCTGACCCACTGCGCCTGCACCATCTGGTAGGCCGGGAATGTCGACGAACCAAACGCCCGGATCTTGCCCTGGCCCTGCAAATCGGTCAGCGCGCCGAGCGTCTCCTCGATATCGGTATTCGGGTCGGGCCGATGGATCTGATACAGGTCGATCCAGTCGGTATTCAGTCTGCGCAGGCTGTTCTCGACCTCGGTGACGATCCAGCGCCGGGAATTGCCGCCCTTGTTCGGATCGACCTTGGCTCCGGGTGGCATGCCGGGGGAGTAACCCATCGGGAGGTTGACCTTGGTGGCCAGCACCACGCCGTCGCGTTTCCCGCCGGCCAGCGCCTTGCCGACGATGATCTCCGACTCGCCCAGTGAATAGACGTCGGCGGTGTCGATGAAGTTGATGTCGGCATCGAGCGCGGCGTGGATGATCGCGATCGACTTGTCGTGGTCGGTTTCGCCGAAAGCGCCAAACATCATCGCGCCCAAGCACAGTGGGCTGACGTGCATTCCGGTTCGGCCGAGGCTGCGATATTTCACGCCGGTGACCATACGCCCGTGACGGCGACCCAGACGTTGAGTGGTCGATTTCGAGGGGTACGCGGTCGAGATTGTTCAGAGCACGCAATGCGGCGCGCGCCGGACCGGGCGGGACGACCGGGTGTCATGTGGCGAACCTGCGCGCTCATGCGTACAAGTTGATCGCCCTCAGGTTCGAAACCAGCCGCGACCATCAGCTTCGAACCACGCCGAAAGCGCACGAGGTCGAGCATCAGCTCCGCCACCTGTTCGTCGAAGTAATAACCGCGCAGCTCGGCCCAGTCGGCTGGCGTGAAGGTCTCCGGAGCGGTTAGGAATGCGATCGTGAGGCGAAGCACGACCTGCTCACTTGCCGGCGAGTTACATACTCCCGCGGGACGACCATCTGGTGAATCCGGAGTGGTCACGACGACAGGCTCGCGAGCTGCTGAAGACCGATGTGATCGAAATGGAGGGAAGTCACTTGCCCTTCTCTTCAGGCCAGGCGAGCTCGCGCAGCTTCCGATTGGAGATGGCTTCTATCTAAGGCCGTTCACGCCGCCGCCTCATTGCGGTACCCTCGTCAATTGCAGGATTGGTGAAAATTTGCACTTTGGAATTTGCCTGCGTGAACCGGGTATTTCTCCTACAAGGAGACAGTGGGCTGCTGGCGATACGACTTCTCGCTGAGGCGGTGGCCGAAAAATGGCGCGCAAGGTGGCGACTTGCTGACCAACGACAAGGAGTTCGTGACCGCTCTGCCCGAAGGCAGGTTTGCAAATCGATGCTTGCGCCCGGTCTCGGGCTGGCGGGGATCATCCGAACCGTGGCAGAAGGCTATGCCGACCGTCCAGCCTTCGGCCAGCGGGCCACGAGGCTCGACACGGCGGCCGATGGGAGGGGCCAGGTCCTCGAGATTTTGCCGCGTTTTGACATGGTCACCTACGGCCAGCTCTGGCAGCAGGCCCGCGGACTTGCGGCAGCCCTGGCATCCGACGGTCTGCACGAGGGCGACAGGGTGGCCGTTCTGGGCTTCTGCAGTGTCGAGTACACCGCGGTCGAGATGGCCATCGCGTCGCTCGGCTGCGCTTCGGTGCCGCTGCATGCCGGTGCACCGGTCGGGGTGCTCGCGGAGATGGTCGAGGAAGCCGAGCCGCGCGTGATTGCTTGCAGTACAGCGTATCTCGATGCCGGCGTGCGCCTAGCGCTTGGTGCGGCAAGCTTGGCCCGGCTCATCGTGTTCGATTACCGGCCCGATCTCAACGACCACACTGCGACGCTCGAAAGGGGACGGGCACGCATCGGCGAAGCCCGCAGCTCCGTTGCGCTGGAAACCTTCACCGAGGTGGTGGAACGCGCGCAGGGGTTCGGCGCCGCTTGCTCTTCCCACTTCGGACGACAAGGTGGTCGTCAGCGATCCTCTACACGTCGGGCAGCAGCGGTAACCCCAAAGGGGCGATGCCGCCCGAGGGCCTCGCGAGCGGGGTATGGTCGCAGGCCGCGAGGACGATGGCCGAACGGAATCTCGCATCCCGACGATCTCCCTGAACTACCTGCCGATGAGCCACACCGGGGCGCGGCATGCTCTTCGCGACCCTGGGTGCCGGCGGCACTGCATATCCCACCGGAACGACCGACTTCTCAACGCTGCTCGAGGACCTTTCGATGGTCCGGCCCACGCAGCTGAACTTTGTGCCACGGGTATGGGAGCTGCTCTACGGCGAATTTGTGAACGACTGTTCTCGCCGCGACCACGCGAAGACGCCCAGCCGGACATCGAAGAGGGGGAGGTCCTCGCCGAGCTTCGCTCGCGTGTCCTCGGCGGTCGGTATGTCACGGCGTTGACCGGTTCGGCGCCGATCTCGCCCGAATTCGCCGCGTGGGTGGAGCGGCTGCTGGAATCACCCCTGTCGACGCGCTCGGTGCGACCGAGTCGGGCCGGGTGATCCTCGACGGCACGGCGCCGTGCCCGCCGGTCACCGACTACAAGCTTGTCGACGTGCCGGACCTCGGCTACTTCGCCACCGATCGGCCGTATCCGCGCGGCGAGCTGCTGATCAAATCCACGACCTTGTTCGCTGGTTACTACAAACGACCGGACTTCACCGCCGAGGTGTTCGACGAGGACGGGTTTTACCGGACCGGCGACGTGTTCGCCGAACTTGGACCCGACCGGTTCCGATTCCTCGACCGGCGCAACAACGTCCTGAAACTCTCCCAGGGAGAGTTCGTCACCGTCCCACGACTGGAGGCCATTTTCGCGAACTGCGACCCCGTCCGTCAGATCTACGTATACGGCAACGGCGAACGGTCATTCCTGCTGGCCGTGGTGGGCCGACCGACGACGCCCTGGCCGAGCACGACGATGATGCGATCAAGCCGCCATCCTGCGTTCGCTGCAAAGAGCCGCACGAGCCGCCGAACTGCAAAGCTACGAACTCCCGCGCGACATCATCGTCGAGCCGATGCCGTTCACGGTGGACAACGGCTTGCTGACCGGGACTGGAAAGCCCTCTCGGCCTAACTCAAAACGTTTCTACGGTGAGCGCCTTGAGCGCCGGTACGCCGAGCTCGCCGAAGCACAGGACGATCGCCTGCGCGAGTCGCGAGCTCGGATCGACCGCCCGTGATCGACACTGTGCGTGCGGCCGCGGGCGCCGCTTCTCGGTACCGTCGGCGGCGTTCTGGCACCTGATCGGCGTTTCACCGATCTCGGCGGAGATTCGCTGTCGGCGTTGACATTCGCCGTTGCACTCGAGGACATCTTCGACCTCGAGGTACCTGTGGGGGTCGTCATCAGCCCGTCGAGCGACCTGCAGGGCATCGCCGATTACGTCGAGGCTCACCAGGAAACAGTTCAGACAGGTGCACTTTCGCCTCGGTACACGGCGCGGCCTCGACAACGGTCCGCGCCGCCGATCTCACGCTGGACAAGTTCATCGACGCCGGCAACCCTTGCCGATGCCCCGACGCTCCCGGGTCCGCGCGCGGACCTTTCCACCGTCCTGTTGACCGTCGCGACGGGCTATCTGGGTCGCTACCTATTACTGGACTTGCTGGACTGGGTGAGGCGTCGGGCGGCAAGCTCATCTGTCTGGTCCGCGCGCAGACGATCCGGCCGCGCGGGCGGCTGGATGCGGTGTTCGACAGTGGCGACCCCAAGCTGTTGGACGACTACCGGGGCTGGCCGCCGACCATCTCGAGGTCATCGCCGGCGACAAGGCCGCGCCCGACCTCGGATTGGACAAACCGAGCTGGCAACGCCTGGCCGACACCGTGGACCTGATCGTCGATCCCGCGGCTCTGGTCAACGATATGCTGCCCTACCATCAGCTGTTCGGGCCCAACGTGGTCGGCACGGCGGAGCTTATCCGCCTGGCCCTGACCGACCCGCCGGAAACCCTTCTCCTTCGTGTCCTCGCTCGGTGTCGGCGGTGACCGCGATCGCCCCGGGGAGTTCACCGAGGACGCTGACGTCCGGCAGGTCAGTGCCGACGCGCCCGTCGGCGCTGCTACGCGAGCGGTTACGGCAGCAGCAAATGGGCGGCCGAAGTGTTGCTCCGCGAAGCCCACGACCTGTGTGGGCTGCCCGTTCCGGTGTTCCGCTCCGACATGATCATGGCCGCACACGACTATCGCGGGCAGCTCAATGTTCCCGACATGGTCACCCGGCTGATCTTGAGCGTTGCGGCGACCGGCCTGGCGCCGGCATCGTTCTATGTGCCCGCGACGCGGAGGCAACCGGTCTCGATCGCATTTCGACGGTCTCCCCGTCGATTTCGTCGCCGACTCGATCACGACGCTTGAGCGTCACGGCCGACAAGCGGGTTTCCAGACTTTTCACGTGCTGAACCCGCACGACGATGGCATCGGCCTCGACGACTTCGTCGACTGGATGGCGGATTCCGGGTGGCCCATCGAGCGCATCGGCGACCACGACCAGTGGTATGCGCGCTTCGAGACCGCGATACGCGATTTCCCGGACCGACAACGGCAGGCGTCGCTGCTGCCGCTGCTGCACACTACCGGTACCCGATGCCGCGGAGCCGGGGAATGGTCGCGCCGGTGGAGCGCTTCAGTGCGGCGGTGAAGGCCGCCGGCCTGGGCGCGACGGCGACATCCCTCCGATCGACATGCCGATATCGCGAAATACCTCGATGGCCTCGAGCTTTTCGGTCTGCTCGAAAAGCCTTGACGAGTGCAATCATGACGAGTAAGGGAGATCCGAGTGCCGGATCAGATCGAATTCGACGTCACCGCGAAGACGCCGGGGCTGGAGCACTACCGTCGAGGCTGGATGCCGAGTGCCGAGTCGCCTTGGCGGGCATCTGGTTGGGTGCGATCGTCTCCGACTCATCCGGACAAGCTACTGGGGCTTGCGGGGACCCGACGACTTGATGATCGGCATGACCCATGTGGTTGCGCCGGTCTGCGGTTTTCGGTCGCTCTCCGAGTTCCTTGACACCGAACCCGGGCACCTGTAAAGGAGTACGCGTCGATCGACTGGTTCGAACCCCTGCAATACGTCGAGAACGGCGATCGGCTGCAGTGGCTCTACCCGCGGGCAGAGTCGAGCACGACGCCGTCGGGTTTCACTGGCATGATGTCAGCGGCCGCCGGAAACTTCAGGCGAAAACGGTCAGCGACGTCGTCATGACCCGTGTACCTGACCAGGCCGGCATCGACGCCGAGGTCTATTACCGTCACGAGCTGATGTACGTCACCGGGACGATCAACGGCGTCGAGGTCTCCGGGTACGGGCACCAAGACCTCGCCTACGGTCCGCCGGGGAGGCCTACCCCGAGCTACCGATTGCCCGTCACCTGCAAGGCATGTGGGTCTCCTGGCTGTACTACGATGGCGACGGCAACTTCGGTGGGGGAAGCTTTTGGCAGGGTAAGGACGGCCGCGAGTTTGGCCCCGGATACCAGATCGAAGACAGGATTACCACGGTGCATCACGACGTCGTGGCGACTCCGAGTTTCGCCGAGGCGGGCCGGATGACCGATCTGGATGCCGCGATCGGCCCTGACTCCTACTCGTTGACTTTCGAAACGACCAGGTAGCCCGCTCCACTACTTTGGACCCCTGACCCAAGCTCCTCCGGCAAGATGCCCGAGCGGAGCTGGTGCTGGGTGGAGTACGCCGGCGAGATGTCGACCCCCGAGATTCTGGATATGACGCTACTGCCATTTCGCCTCGCACGCGGGCGCTGACCAAACCGAAGGAGTTCAGACGGTGGCGGACACGACAAGCCGACAGGCTATGCGAACGTACGACCGACTCTTCATTGGTGGCGAGTGGGTTCCGTCGACGGGGGCCAGCACTATCGACGTCATCTCACCGGCTACCGAACAAGTGATAGGCCATGCGCCCGAGGCGACGGCCGACGACGTCGATCGCGCGGTTCGGGCGGCGAGAGTGGCCTTTGACGAAGGCGAGTGGCCGCGAATGGCGCCGAGAAGCGCGCCGAGTACCTGACTGCGCTTGCTCGGGGCTACGAGCCTCACGTGGGCGAGATGGCCGCGCTGGTGACCGAAGAAATGGAGCAGCCTGATTCCTTGATGGCCAAATCGGCCAGGCCTTCGTCGGCGTCATGATCATCGACTCGGGCGTCAAGCTGGCGGCCGGTTACGCGTGGGAGGAGCTGCGTCGAGGCGATATGGCCTACACTCCCGTGCGCCGGATGCCGGTCGGAGTCGTCGCCGCGATCGTGCCATGGAACATGCCGCAACTGAGTGCGCTGACCAAGATCGTTCCCGCCCTGCTTGCCGGGTGCACCGTGGTGCTCACGCCGGCCGCCGAAACACCAGTAGATGCGCTGCGGCTGGCCGAGATCATCGAGGAAGTCGGTTTCCCCAAGGGTGTCATCAACATCGTCACCGGTGGGCTCGTCGTCGGCGAGCATCTCATCCGGCACCCAGACGTAGACAAGGTGACCTTCACCGGCTCGACCGAGACTGGGCGACATATCGCCTCGGTGTGCGGACAACAGCTCAAGCGAGTCAGTCTAGAACTCGGCGGGAAGTCCGCGGCGATCGTCCTCGACGACGCCGACGTCGGCGTGATGGTCGAATCGTTGCGGCTGGTCTTGTTCGCGAACAACGGCCAGGCATGCGTAGCTCAGACGCGGATCCTTGCTCCTCGCAGTAAATATGACGCCGTGGTGGACGCCGTAGCGGGACTTGCGTCGAGCTTGAGAGTCGGTGACCCTGCTGATCCGACGACCGAGATCGGGCCGCTGGTCACGCGTCGTCAGCAGGAGCGGGTGGAGAAGTACATCGCGGCGGGTCACGAAGAGGGTGCGCGACTCGTCGTCGGCGGCAGCGGTATGCCCGGAGGCCATCGACACCGGATGGTACGTGCGGCCAACGGTATTCGCCGATGTCGACAGTCGAATGCGCATCGCTCAAGAGGAGATCTTCGGGCCGGTGTTGTCGATCATTCGTTATGAGGATGTCGATGACGCAGTCCGAATTGCCAACGACTCGCGTTACGGTCTGGCGGGCACGGTGTGGACAAGCGACGTGACGCGTGGAATGGATGTCGCACGTCAGATCCGGACGGGTTCTATCGGGATAAACCAGTACATTCCCGACTTCTCCGCACCGCTGGGCGGATGGAAGGACAGCGGCATCGGCCGAGAGGGCGGCCCCGAAGGCATCGATCAATACGTCGAACTGCAGTCGCTTTTACCCGGGCCGTCCGTCTCGACCTGACCGATCCGTCAATCCAGCGAAAGGGACATCGTATGTCGTATCGCATCATTCAATGGGGGGACTGGCAGCGTCGGCAAGCATGCGTTGCGCACCATCATCCAGCGCCCCGACTTCGAGCTGGCGGGTGTCCGGGTCTACAACCCGGACAAGGTCGGACACGACGCCGGTGAGCTGGTCGGGGTGGAGCCGACCGGTGTCTTCGCCACCGATGACGTCGAAGTGCTCCTGGCGCTGGACGCCGACTGCGTGTGTTACAGCCCGTTGGGCGGGTCCCTCGACGGCGGAGTGAGCGCGGTCGAGGACATCACTCGGCTCCTTGCGTCCGGCAAGAACGTAATGTCCAGCGCCCATGAAGGTCTCGCGTACCTGGGACCGGACGTCGATCTGCCGGGCGCCGATCCCAAGGTCTACGAACGTATGACGCAGGCATGCGCCCACGGCGGCTCGTCCTTCTTTCACGTCGGCATCAATCCTGGTTTCGCGATGGACCTGTGGCCGATGCTGATGACCCGGCTCTGTGGGCGCATCGACACCATCCGGGTCAGCGAGATCGTCGACATGCGCCTGTATGAATCAATTCGCATGGTGCGCGACGCAATAGGATTCGGCCTCGCCCCCGACGCCCAAACGCCCTTGGACGCGCACTTCAGTCAGGTGTTCAATTCGCCCTACTACCTGTCCATGCGGATGTTCACCGACGCGATGGGTGTCCACCTCGATGACGTGAAATACGCCGAGAAGCCGCAGTGACCGAGCGTGACCTGACCATCGCGGCTGGCACCATCGAAGCGGGCATGGTTGCGGCGCTCAAGATGAGCCTTGACGGGATCGTGCACGGTAGGCCGGCCATCGTGTTCGAGCTGATCTGGCGAATTACCGAGACGTGGCACCCGAGTGGCCCACGGGCGACAGCCGCTGGCTGCTGAGCATCGACGGAGACATGAGCGTCGAGTCCGAGGTGACACTCAAGACGAAGCTCGGTGCCGGCCGGGCCGTCTCGCTGGCCGTCGCGACGTTGCTTCTCAACGCCATCCCGTCAGTGTGTAACGCACCCTCGGGTCTCATCAACAACCTGGCCCGGCGCTCCACGCGGGCGGCTACTTGGTTTAGCCGCCTGCTGTGAACAGCACCGGTAAGGCGTCGGGCGAGCGCAAAGGCATACCGACGATTTGTGGCATCGGCGCGTCAGGATCCAATCTTAGATCGGGCAGTCGTTGCAGGATGGCCTCCAGCGCGATCCGGTTCTCCATGCGGGCCAGGTGCAGCCGAGGCAGGCGTGCGCTCCGACGGCAAACGCGATCTGGGGGTTCGGATTTCGGCGTACATCGAACTTGTCGGGATCGGTAAACACGCGTTCATCGCGATTAGCGGACCCGACGAACAGGTTCACCAATGAGCCGGCGGGAATGTCCACGCCGCCGAGTCGACTGGGCTTGGTGCTGATGCGGCCGGTATGGAAGATCGGCGGCTGCCATCGCAAGCCTTCCTCGATAGCGGAGGCGATGAGTGCGGGGTCGTCGCGAATTTCGGCGAGTTGGTCGGGTGGGTCAACAGCGCGAACAGCAAATTGCCCAGTGACCGGTAGGTCGTCTCGACACCGGCCGGCAACAGCAGGCGCAGGAAGGCGAATATCTCTTCATCGGTCAATTTCTGCCCGTCGACCTCGGCTTGAGCGAGTTCGGTGATCAGATCGTCTGTTGGTTCGCGGCGTCTTAGTTCGATCTGCTCACTGAAGTATCTGCGTAGGGCCTCGAACGCTGCCATGCCTCGGTCCCAATCCAGCGGAATGCTGATCATCTCGATCGACCAGCGTTGGAACTTGGGCGCATCTTTCTTTGGCACGCCGAAGATTTGCGTGATTACCCGCACCGGCAGGGCGAAGGTGAACCGCCGGACCAGATCAACCGAACCGAGCCGACGAAGGAATCGATGAGTTGGTGGGCAATCGGGACGACGATTTCCTTTCCCAGTGGGAGACGGACTTCGGCCGGAACGCCGGCGCCACCAGGGCACGGTGTGCGCGGTGCTCGGAGCCGTCCATCGCCACCATGGTGTGCGCCAGCAGCGGGCCGATCGCTTGGCCGATCAAGGCTGACGAGTAGGTTTCTCCGTCGCGGAAGACCGCCGACAACTCGTCGTAGCCAAGGACGCAGAACGCGTTGACGTCGTCGTCATCGCCCATCATTCCCTCGGGGCCCAGGGCGGTATCCATCGGCAGCGGCCAGGCGCGCTGAACTGGGTTGCGGCGCAGTGCTTCTGCCACGTAGGGGTACGGGTCCAAGGGCGGTCCCAGCTGCAACGTGTCGGGCAGTTCGAACGGGTCGAGATCGCCTTTAGCGCCGGTTTTGGTGGTCATCGTGTCACCTTCTGGGGTGTAAGGGTTCGAATTCGCCGGATTCCTGGGCGATCATCATCGGCTTGTGCAGGTACTCTCGACGTCGCTCGGTGCGCCGAACAGCCAGACAAGTTCCTCGAGCCGCTGCTGGGCCGGCGGCAACGAGCTCGTTCAGCCGCGCGAGCCCTTCCTCACGGTCTGGATGTGGCGCCTGCCGAGCACCTTGCCCATGTCACTCAGGTCGTCGTCGAGAAGCGCTGCGCCGACATGGGATTCGAGTTGTGCAGCGCGGGCGATCGAGGTTGCGGCGGAGATCTCGAATCGACCGGCGTCGTCGGTTTCGATTGGGGGCACTTGATGTCGAGATATTCCACGAGATAGTCGACGAGCCAGGGCCACTCCGGCGCCGTCGGTTCCGGCAACTCCGGCGGCTCGATTTCCATGCCGATCGCCTCCGCAAGGGCGTCGGTCAAACCGCGACGCAAGGTTGCGTTCCATCCGAAGGAGGGGAATGCTGGCTCGATGTGCGCCGAGGGGTGCTGCATGATTATCGACACGCCGATCGGAGTCAGCAGCATCGACATCACCGTGAGAAGCACAGTGCTTGCCAGTCGAGCGGACGGCCACTGACTTCTTCGTAGTGGCGCGATCGGCGCACTCACGACCCGGTCGGATACAGCATGTTGCGCATCCGGATCACGCCGAGGTCGATCATCGGGTCGCCGATGTGGGACAGTTCCCAGTCGATCAGCGCGGTCAGTTGCCCATCGGCGAACATGAATTGGCCAGGACCGGTATCGCCTTGAACTAAGCGACCCGCCTCTCACCTCGGGGGACATTGGCGTGCAGCCACCACATCCCCAGCTCGAGCAACGGCTCGGGTTTCAAGTGGGGCTTCCACACGCCCCAGTCTTCTTCGACGAAGCCGAATTTGGCGCCGAACGCGGTCTCTTCCGGTGTCGTTGGGATCTTGAGGCCTGAGAGTTTCATCGACTCGACTCCATGCTATGCAGTTTGACGAGTTGTTCGATGTATTCGGCCATCACTCGCTGCGCGGGTTTCTCGTCGGGTGCTTCTTTCAATTCGTTGGTGCCGTCGACGCGTTCCATCAGGATGAACCGGTGCTCGTCATTGAAGCCATAGAACGTGGGCACTTTGAGTCCGTGGCCCTGAGCGCCTCCAGGACTCGGCCCTCGTGGGCGAGATCAAAGTGCTGCTGTAACTTGGAACCGCCCGCCGATGGCCTGTCGCTCCGAGCGGACCAGCACTCGCATAGTGCCGTCGGGTAGATCAACCGTCAGGAAATGGTGCGGTCGCCACCGAACCTGCTGTTCAATGTCGACGACGCGCCCACCGCAACGTTCCTCAACCCAGCTGATCGCCCCATCCGGCAGAGCCATCAGAACACTGCTATCGGATTGATGGGCGACCCCGAGCCGCCAACCAGCCGAAGCGGGCTGATGATGAACTGAAACTCCCAGCGACCCAGTTCTTTACATGTCGCGCTGAGGGCCTCGAGGTCACAGTTATCGATGAGCGGCATACCCATGGAATTCAGCGCGAGGACGTGCACGGAAGCGCCCAGGGCATCGGGGTAGGTCGGCGGAATCACCTCCTGCGGCCCGTCGCAGCCGATGGCGGCGACGTCGCGGTCGCGCAGCCAGGGCACGCACGCTTGGTGCCAACCGGCCACCTGTCCCCACCGGGCTTGGTCGTGTGCATCCGCGTATTCAGTCGAGCCTCCCGACGCGCTGCTTCCCTGGTGCCAGCGGCCGGTACGAAGCAGGACGATGTCGCCGGTCGCCCCACTGTCACGCCCTGTTTGGCGGCGGTGGCCTCCAGGTCATCGGGTTTGACGGCGCGTCCGGGTTCCAGCGCGTCAGTGCCCTCGGCGGTCGGCCACGTCCATCAGGATGCCGCGGGTCACCATGCCGTCGCTCATCTGCATGATGGATGCCCAAAGCGCCCCGTGCTCGGAGGTCATCAGGCCCGCGGACCGATCGTTATACAGCCGGCCCTTCCAGAACAAATGCGCAAGGGCGTCGATATGGGTCACGTTGATGCCGTGGAATACCAGGCCGAAAAACTCGACCGCCCAGCCGCAGTCCCCGAAGCCGAGCGCGGTTGGGGGTACTGACGGGTC
>CAVZSJ010000003.1:0-424225 GCA_963777885.1 uncultured Actinomycetota bacterium | reverse complement strand
TCTGACGGCCTGATTATCGTAATCCGTGGCGGCGCGTGCGAAAGCGTGACGAAGTGGGCGACGACGAGAGGCAGTGAGTGAAGAAATCCATCGCGATCGTCGGCGGAAGTCTTACTGTCGCCGGGCTCGCCGTCGCGGCCCGCATAATGACTAAGCGCGTCGACCCCTGGACGGCGCGGGTGGCCGCAGCCGGGTGCACGGCGAAGACCGTGCGGATCGGCGATGTGAATCTCGGCTACGCGGAGGGGCCCGACAGTCCCGACAGTCCCGACATCCAAGGGCCCCCCACTTTTGCTGCTGCACGCCCAGCACATGGACCGGCACAGCTACAGCCGAGTGTTACCCGCCCTGGTGAAGCGGTTCCACGTCTTCGTCGTCGACTACCCCGCCCACGGCACGACCGTCGTACCCGAGGGATATCCGATGACGGCGAATCGGATTGGCGCCGATCTGGCGACCTTCATCGAGACCATGATCGGGGGGCCCGCATACGTAACCGGGAACTCCTCCGGCGGACTGCTCACCGCCTGGCTGGCCGCTAACCGTCCAGAGCTGGTCCGGGCGATTGTGCTGGAGGATCCCCCGCTGTTCGCGGCCGAGTATCCGCGGATCAAAACCACGATCCCGTTCCGATCGTTTGCCACCTGCTCGGACGCCGTGCGAGATGACGTCGACGACTTCCTGCTCTACTGGATCCACAGCAACCGAGAGTTTTTCAGCAGCCACGTCGCCCCTGGGGCAGCCACCCTGCTCGCCCAGCTCGTCAAGTTCTATCGGGCGGCGCACCCCGGCCAGCCGGTGGACATCGGGCTCCTGCCAAACGACACCGTACGACTGTTCGTGCGCGGCATGGACCAGTACGACCCGCGCTTCGGCGCCGCCTTCTACGACGGCACCTGGAACGCCGGATTCGACCACGCCGAACACCTCGCCAAGATCAGCTGCCCGGCGCTTCTCCTGCACGCCAATTTCTCGTTCCTCCCCGACGGCACGCTCAACGGCGCCATGACTCAAGAAGACGCCGACAAAGCGATGTCTCTGCTCCCCAACGGGACCTATCGCCGGGTCGACGCCACGCACGTCGTGCACCTCGACAAGCCCGATCTCTTCGTCGATGTTCTCTCCGACTTCTTCCTACAGCCGCACTGATACGGCGGTCGCAGAAGCTATGGGGTAGGGCTCCTACTGCGGTCGCAGACCAAGATCGAACCTCGGCACGATGCGTGCCGGCGGCCAAAATTCGTAGCGTCAAGGTATGACACGACACGAAGAGCGATCCAATGGCTGACATCGGCGTTCTGTGGACGCATCCGACAGTTTCCCTCCCTCGCAACGATATTGGCCGCCGCATCGTGGATTGGGCCGCCAATACCCTCCAAGCGGTCCGCGCCATGGTGCGCACTCCCAGACCCGCGTAACCGACCCGAACGGCGCTATTACCATCCGCACCGCGAAAGTTTCCTCGAGGATGCCGCGATGTCGCGCGAGATGTACCGGCTCTGACGACCGTGTCGAAGTTTGTGTAACGTCCTACCACGGTAGGACATTCGATGCCTCCCAGGAGACGATGTCCGTCGCGTGCCGAAGCGCATAGGATCGTGAAATGCCGGAAGCGCTGAAGCGCCACCTGCAAGATTGGGTGCGCCGCAAAGAGCAGATGCTGCCGTCGGGCTTCAGCATGACGATAGTCGCGGCAATCGACGCGACCATGGCCGTGATCGGCGGCATCGCCGCTTTGCAGCGTCCGCTTTCCCAGTGGCCGTTCGTGCTGATCGCGATGGTGATCGCCTTCACCCCCGAGATAATCTTCTTCACTTTCGATCTCAGTAATTCCAGCAAATACGAGGGTCCCGCAATCTGGGCGGCCTGGACCTTGGGCACCGCGATCCTGATGTTCGCGACACCCACGCCCATCACTGGAGACTTCGCCCCCCTGCTACTCAGCCTGACCGTCGGCGTCGTCAGCGGAATCACCTCGATCCGGGGCGGCGCGCTGGCCGCCTCGTCCGCCGCCGCCCTGCTGGTATGCGCGACGGCGATGCACCGCTTGAATACCCCGGCCCTATATCTTTCTTTCGTCGCAATCGGTTGGCTCGTCGGCTTTCTCATGCGCAGCCAGCAAGAACTCCTCATCAAACAACGTGAGATGCAAGACCAGTTGGCCCAGCACGCCGTCGCTGATGAACGCCGGCGCATCGCCCGCGAAGTACACGATGTCATCGCGCATTCGCTGAGCGTCACGTTGCTCCATCTGACTGGCGCGCGTCATGCGCTGCAATACGACGAGGTCGACGACGACACAGTCCGCGCCCTGCAGCGCGCCGAGCACCTCGGGCGCCAAGCGATGGCCGATATCCGCCGCACTGTCGGGTTGCTCGACGCCGACACCGGCGCTCTCACACCAGAACCCGGGATCGCCGACATTTCCAACCTCGTCGAGGATTTCAGTCGTGCGGGATTGAACGTGACCTTTGATGTCAGCGGAAGCCTCGACGACGTTTCAGCAGCTGCCGGACTGGCGATGTACCGCATCGCGCAAGAGTCGCTGGCCAACATCGCCAAGCACGCTCCGGGGGCGGCGTCGAGGATGTCCCTCACGACTTCATGCAGTGCGGCAAGACTCAACGTCGTCAACGAGCTGCCCGGCGGCGGCGACGATCGGGCCGTCACGTACGGGCGCGGATTGCTTGGCATGAAACAGCGCATCGAACTCCTCGGCGGCACAATCGATATCGGTCCTGGATGTGACGGGTGGTCGGTAGATGCCCGCGTGCCATCCGGCGCTCACGAGGCCGAGATGCCAACCCGGATGCGCGCGTCATGAACGGCGAGGCGGTGACCGCCTTGATCGTCGACGATCAGGAACTGGTGCGGTCGGGCCTGTCGCTGATTTTGCGCGCGAAACACGGCATTGTCGTGGTCGGCGAATGCTCCGACGGCGACGAGGTTCTCGACGCCGTCGCGCGGCACCAACCCGATGTTGTGGTCATGGACCTGCGAATGAAACGCGTCGACGGGATCGAGGCGACACGACTCCTCGCCCAGTGCGACGGACCACCCGTCCTCGCTCTCACGACGTTCAATGATGACGAACTGCTATCCGATGTATTGCGTGCTGGCGCAGTCGGTTTCGTACTCAAAGACTCGCCGGCCGAGGAGCTCATCCGCGCTGTGCGGGCCGTCGGCAGCGGAAAAAGCTACCTCGATCCCGCCGTCACAGCACGAGTACTGAACACCTACCGCAGCAATGCAGCTCCCCCATCGCCCACCGTCGCGCTCACGGAGCTCACCCCTCGGGAAAAAGACGTGCTCACACTGATCGCCAAAGGCCACAACAACGCCGAAATCGCCGATGAGCTGTATATCTCGGGCCTGACCGTCAAAACCCATATCGGTCGCATCTTCACCAAACTTGGTCTGCGCGACCGCGCCGCCGCAATCGTCTTCGCCTACGAACAACGGATCATCGCCCCGTCATGAACACGTCTTTGCCGCCTGGTCCCCGGCTCCCGGTCGCCGTTCAGACGGCGGCTTGGGTAGCCCGCCCCTGGGAGTTCATGGAGCGGTGTGCGGCGCGCTACGGCGACACATTCACGATGAGGCTCGCCGGTGAGGGCACGTGGGTGATGATGTCGCATCCCGATGCGGTCAAAGAGATCTTCACGGGGCCGTCCGAACTGCTACATGCCGGGGAAGGCAACCGCATCCTGCTCCCGATGGTTGGGTCGAACTCGGTGTTACTGCTTGACGAAGAGCCGCATAGAGAGCAGCGCCGCCTTCTGATGCCGCCGTTTCGCGGCAGCCAGCTCGCGGCCTACGGCGACACGATGGCCGCCGTCGCTCAATCCGAGATCGCGCGTTGGCCACGCGGGAGACCGGTGCGTCTGCACGGACGTATGCAGGCGTTAACGCTGGAGGTCATCCTGCGCGCAGTGTTCGGGCTGGCCGAGGGGCCGCGCCTTGACCAGCTGCGGGCGGAGCTGGTGCGTGCACTGGGGTTCTCATCGGCGGTCGCGGGCCAGTTTGTGTTGGCCCTGGGGCCGCAGCGTGCGCGAGGTGCGTTGGCCCGCAGACTCTTTGGAAAGTTCAACGGCTTGCTCTACGCCGAGATCGCCGAGCGGCGCCGAGCCGAGCGTCTCGACGAGCGCAGCGACGTCCTTTCCATCCTGTTGCAAGCCCGCCACGAAGACGGTCGGCCGATGAGCGATATCGAGATCCGAGACGAGCTCATCACCCTCTTGGTGGCCGGGCACGAAACCACGGCGACCGCGCTCGCCTGGGCGGTGGAGCGGCTTGCCCGCCATCCCGGCTACCAGACCCGGTTAATCGAGGAAACCCATGCGGGCGAACACCAGTTCTGCGACGCCGTGGTCAAGGAGACGCTGCGGCTGCGGCCGGTGCTCTCACTGGTCGCCCGCCGGGCTCAAAGCGCCGATGGACATCGGCGGCGTCCAGCTGCCAGCTGGGGTGACGGCGGTGCCCTCGATCTACCTCATGCACCGGCGACCCGACATCTACCCCGACCCCGACCAATTCCGGCCTGAGCGATTTCTTGAACAACGAGCCGGGACCTACACCTGGATTCCCTTCGGCGGCGGCGTCCGACGTTGCCTGGGTGCGGCGTTCGCCGAATACGAGATGCGCCTCGTGCTCGGCACATTGTTCGGCAGCTGCGCGGTGGGGCCCGCCAGCGAGCGATCCGAACGGCCGCGGCGCCGCGGCATCACGCACGTGCCCGGCGACGGAGCCACTGTGGTGCTGGGATAGGGCACCGCTGTCAAACACACTCGAACGGCTGCTTGCTTCTGAGCCCGCCACCCGCTACTTCCTCGCACCTCAACAAACCAGGGCCGCTAACCCGGCGGCGAATACGACCGAATCGAATATGGCGAGTTAAGTAAGAACCGGTGGACGCCACCTTTGTTCACCGCCACCGGGCCTGGTCCGGCCGAATGTGACGAACTTCAACCGGCAAAAGTGAGCTACGTCATAGCCTGACCAGCGTCAATTAGGCGATCCTAACCGTTCGTTTGGATATCTAACGGCTGGGAGCACGATGGCCAACCTTGACTTTGCCTATGACCTGACCCTCGACGAGGCGCGTCGACGCAGCGCAGTGCTCGAAGCGATAGGTGACGACTGGGATCCCGTCGCCGTGCTCGCCGAGGAACAGAAGGCCTACGACATGCTGTACTCGGATCTGGACGAGGAGCAGCAGCGGGTCTACGACGAGCTGGTCCGCGCCGGCGTTCTGCCGGAACGGACGGCTGATCGTGTTGCCGATTGATCCGACCGCCGACCGCAGCCGCCGCGCATGGCTGCGCTGCCCGTGCTGCGATCACGGCGCCGAATGTGGTGATTGCCGGGACAGCCGAAACTGCGATACGCACTGGCAGTACCTGCTGAGCAACAAGGGGACGTTGGTGCACCTGCAGTGCTCGGATTGTGGCTATCTCTGGTCGACCGACACGCATCGCCGCACGCATGAGCCGCTACCAAGCCTACCCACTCCCGGCCGCCCGTTCAGACAGCGCGCTGGATAGCCCGCCGGGAGTTCATGGAGCAAGTTGCGCGCACGCTACGGCGCCACATTGTGGCTGGCCGGCGAGGGCCATGGTGATGATGTCGCATCCCGATGCGGTCAAAGAGGTCTTCACTGGGCCAGCCGTGTAGTGCTGCGATAAGCAAGGCGGTGTGGGGAGCTGGTCGACGAACTGATTGAAGCCGCTGTGTTGGCGCCTTCGGTCGCGGGCGTGATCATTCGACTTGGTAGGAGTCGCGTGACACCTGGAAGAAGTGGCCGGTGCTGGAGTCGGTGCACTTGATCCCCGACGGCTCGCTCTCGCAGGTGATCGGGCCTGCGGATCGGGTTTGGCCGTAGTCCAGTGTTGGCAGGCCGGGGACAAAAAGGGTGTTGTGCCCTGGAATAGGTTGTTTGGTTTGGGGGTCAGTGTTCGCGTCGCAGATCAGCTGTGCTGGCTCCCCTTGGTTGAGTAGGAAGTGATCCAGCAGCCCGGCTCCGCCCGGGCAGGTGGCGGCAGTCCAGGTGTAGTCACGAATCTCGCAGCCGGCGGCGCCTTTTCCGGCCATCGGGCCTTGAGGCCCTATCCCCACAGCACAGGCGATGTTTCCCGACGGCGACTGAAACCGTCCGGGCAAGGGATTATCGGCGTGCACAGGCGCCACACCCAAAATCGATATTGTGGGTGCGGCAGCGACAGCGACTGCGACGGCGGTTGTCGAGGTGAGTCGTTTCTTTCTGCGGCAGATGGTGTTCACGTGTTTCGTTTCGGCATGTGGTTTTAGTGTGGCAGATGACCATTCGCGGAGAATTCGGGACCGACCGAAGTGGTCCCGAAAGCACGATGTCATCCTCGACGCCGCACCACACGAGTAATTGACTACTCCGTTCGGACACCAAAGGATCAGATCTCGGCTGTGCTGACACGTCGGACACCAAGAGTCGCTCCACAGGGGTAGGACTACCCGGGACGATGAAAGCTGCACGTGGGGATGAGCAAGGGTCTGCTGGCGACGCCCGTTGGTGTGCCGGCCGAGTACGGCGACCGCACCGCCACGGCAAGGGCGGGCGCTAGGCGGCGATGCGGTCGGCCCAGGCACGGACCTCGGCTTCAGTGCCGACGATGAGGGTCTTAACAGTCAACTGAGGGGTGTAAAGCGTGCCCACCCAACGACCCAGCTCGATGTCTACTCGCACGAGCGAACCGCTGGCGAGGCGACGATGTCCGGTACTCATGATGTGCTCCTTTGTGGTCCGCTCCCGGGGTGGGCCGCGGTCAAAGGTAGGAGCGCCGACTCGGCCCCAGTCGCACACTTTCTGAAAAGTTGTGTGCGGCGGTCCGACCTGGCAAGTGCGCGGACCTGGCGAGCTGCATCACCGGGCCGAGGCTGCGCGTGGTGCGCGATCGCGACACCGACGCGAGCAAGCTTCTGACGAGCCGCTCGGCCCGCATCTTCGGGGCCGGCGTTGGACTATGGGGTAAAGATTCGCGCAGTCGACAACTGGCGACGGCCCGACCACAGTGATTCCCGCCGACACTCACGCACTGCGCTGGTTGTCACGGCCCTTCTCACGGCCCGGCGGCGCGGTTCGCGCCAACATTGCGCAGGCCAAGGCCTATATACTTAGGCTAGCTACATAAAATGCCAAGACCATACCAGGACAAGGAGTGGGCTGAACCCAACCAGAAAGGTTCACCCATGACCACCACCGACCAATACCCCGATGTTCGACGGGGTAGATCAGACCCACCGACTCTCACAGACCGACCCGCCAGTCTCCTAAGCGGCGGGCCCGGTTTGCATTTTTGGTTCGACCCAAAAAGTCCTACCCAAAAAAGTGTGCCTCTGTGCCGTGTTCGGCGCTCCTACCTATGTAAGCGTGGCCCACCCGGGGCCGCGAGCACATAACAAAGGAGAACATTATGAGCACCAACGTCACCAAGCCGCTCGGCAAGCGCACCGCCCTGGCCGCGACCCTGCTGGTCTCGGGAGGTTTAGCCCTGTCCGGTCTCGGACTGGCCACAACCGCCCAAGCCGCGCCGGCCCCGGCCCCGCAAGCCCCGAGCTCGATCAACGCGGGCTTTGCTGAGCATCACCACCACCATCACCACCACTTCGGCGATCCCTTCGACCCGTTCGACCCCTGCGACCCCTTCTTCGATCCCTATTGCTGAGGCTGCCCTGAGGGAGTCCGGCAGGTCTTAGGCCAGGGCAGGCCAGGCCAGGTGGTAATCCTGGTCTGGCCTGTGCCCCGGCCCACCGTGAAGGTGACGTGCGCTCGCCGCCTCGCGGACCTACGCGCCGCATGTGCGCGACATCGAGATCACCGCCGCCAGCCAGAAGAGACGAAGGCGAACGCGGAGAAGGGCATTGAGTCAGTCAAGACGAGCGCTCCCGCCGCGAAGGTCGAAGACCTGATCGAACGGGAACCTGCGCACGATGGACCCCGCCAACCGCCGCCGCCGCATCATCGAACTCACCGACGCCGGTTACCGCCGCCTTGATGATGCCGCCGAAGTCGCGAAGTCGTGATCGGCCAAGTGCGGGAGCGCTTCGATGCCGAAGAATTCGAGCAGTTGGTACGCCTACTCCGCACCCGTGGCGACTTGACCCCAACCTCGGTGCCGAGCTGAGCGGGCGATGAAGCAGACGCCGGCGCCGGTGCGGCGGTGTGACGGATCCTGCCATCGGGCCGAGTCGCAGCAGTGCTTCGAATTTTCCTCTGGCAGCAACCGCATTCCATGTGTCCCTGGACTGTGGGCTAACCGCGGATGATGTTGCGGTGCGTCGAAACAGGCTGGGGCACAACGGAACAACTAGGTCAAGTTGGGGGAGATCCGCTTAACCCAAACTCCTGATTCATCTGTTGTAGCGAAGCGGTGCTTTGCTGGTAACCCTGCATATTCGATTCCGTCGTATTGGTGTGTACGGAGAGTGGGGATCGGGCGTCCTCGGGAGCGGGCAGCTCTTCATCGCGCCGACGACGTCGTTAACGGCTCACGCCACAAACTTCACTCAGCGCTAAGGACGAGTACCTCGCCGCGGAAGATCAGGTAGTTGACTACGCAGGCGCGCTCCGCCAAACCTCGGAAAACTAAGGCTCAGAAGGCCATTAGCCGAACAGCGAGGAAAAGAAATGTTTGCATCACTGAAAAGAAGCGCACGCGTCGCAGCAGCAACAGTCTTAGCGACCGCAGGTTTGGGGCTCGCCGGTTCGGCGGCGGCAGCCGTCGCCCAGGCCCAACCGGCGCCGGTCCCGAATTATCACTGGTGTCCCGGCGGGTACTGGGATTCGGGGTGGGGCGACAACTGGGACTGGGGGCGCTGCCACGACGAGTACTGGTATGACGGCGACCCTCACGACCACTGGCATCACCACCACTGGTGAGCGTCGTGGTGCAGTCTCGGCTCGGCGGATCGTCTGGGCATCGCGACGCCGGATAGTCGACTCGAGTGCAACTCCAGGAGCTCACCATGACCATCGATACCGTCCCAACCAGCATCCGCCCGAACGTCTTCGACGCGGGGTTGATCCGCGAGTCGGGCGGCCCAGTGACCCGGAATGTCCCGAGCCGCAGTGGAACCCGCGGCGTGGAGTGGCTTCGATGTGGCGTTGCGTTTGGTGATGTACGCACCACCTCCAATTGTGGTGCACACGTTCTGGTCTGGCGGCATCGCTTCGTGATGACATCGCAGCACGACCGACTGACCCACCCTGGACGGTCCAAGGAGGGCAAGCATCAACGGGCGGGCGGCCTTGGCGGGCCGAAATCCATTGTGCGCCGGAAAGTTCTCCAAAAAGTGTGACGGAACCGCCGCGTGGCGGCTCCTACCTGTGACGAGGGCCCACCCAACACAGGTAAGTAAGGAGCACATCATGACCATCTTCGATAAGCCCGACGCCCGCCCGGTCGCGTACGCGTACTCTGACCCGCCCGAGCCGGGCCTTTACCCCGAGCCGCCCGCCGCGGTGCAGGCCAAGGCGCTGCCGATCGGCAAGGGCGCACTGGCTGCGATCCTGCTGGGCACCATCGCCGTAGGCGCCGCGCTGGGCTTCGCCGTGTTCGACTACGCCGGCTCGCAGCCTCGCCCCGCGGTCGTGGCCCCAAGCAATGGCCTGCCCGTCGCGGTCCCAGCGCCCGCCCCCGCGCCACCCGCGGCGCCGGATCCCGGCCCGGTCGTCGCGGCCCCAGCGCCCGCCCCCGCGCCACCGGCCGCGCCGGATCCCGGCCCGGTCGTCGCGGCCCCAGCGCCCGCCCCCGCGCCACCGGCCGCGCCGGATCCCGGCCCGGTCGTCGCGGCCCCCGCGCCCGGGAACACCAGCGTCATCGTCGGCGGCGGGGGCGGGTATTTCCGTGACCATGAGCATCACCAGCACTGCCATTGGGACCCTGGTCACAAGGTCTACATCATGGGTGCGCCGCACTGGGTGGGGGGGCATGAGGAATGCTTCTAGCGGCGTGGCCGGTGGCGGGGTGCAGGCTCGCCCCGGGTGTGGACCCGGGTTGGCCTGTGTCCCCACCGGTCGCTGTGCCACCTTTATCAGCCCCCATGGCGGCGATGCCCACCATCACGGACGCGTGTTCGCCTGGTCGGGACCTCCCGTCAGCGGATGCCGGCGATTGATCGGTATGGGAGAGATGTCATGACGGCACTACCCAGTTGGCACATCGCGGGCCCAACCGATGCCGAGTTGGCGTGCGCGGCCGCCGCCGGGGACCGTCGGGCCTTCGCCCAGATCTATGACCGCTACGCCGACCGGCTGCACGACTTCTGCGTCGGTATGCTGCGTGACCGCGACGGCGCCGCCGACTGCGTACAGGACGTATTCTGCACCGCCGCAACCACTTTGTCCCAGTTGCGCGAACCGGACAAACTGCGCCCGTGGCTGTATGCGATCGCGCGCAGCCAGGCGCTGCGCCGCATCCGCGACCGCCGGCGCGAACGACTGTGCGACGACTTGCCCGAGGCCGCATCCGGTGAGCCCGGCCCCGACACCCTGGCTGCGCGCAGCGAGTTGGCCGATCTGATCGCCCAAGCCGCCGGGGGTTTGTCCGAGCGGGACCGCTCGGTGCTGGAGTTGACCTACCGTCACGGTTTGAGTGGACCCGAATTGGCCCAGGCGCTGGGGGTCAGCCAAAGCAACGCCAACAACCTGGTCGGTCGGGTTCGCGAGACTATCGAGCGGTCCCTGGGCGCGCTGCTGGTGGCCCGCCAGGCTCGCACCAACCCGGCCGGCTGCGCCGAGCTGGCCGCGATCCTAGACCGCTGGGATGGCCAATTCAGCGTCCTGATGCGCAAACGCATCGCCCGCCACATCGAATCCTGCCCGACCTGCGAACAGCAGCGCCGCCGGCTGGTCAGTCCCGCAGCGCTGCTGGGCGGGGCACCGGTGTTCATCCCCGCCCCCGGCTGGCTGCGCCAAAGCACCCTGGGCCAGATCCGGCTGACCAGCGCCAGCACCAGTGCCACGGCCGACTCCGGGGCCCACCCCGGCCCCGGCAGCGGTCCCCCGCAACCGGCGACCACCCCCCCGCCGGCTGGCCTCCCCGGCCCAGCCACCGAGCTCGACCGCCTGACCCGGCAACCGCCCGATGACGCGTTGGCCTACGCCGACACGGTCAGCGCGCCCGCAGGCATCGCCGGGATGGCCGCCGACCACCAAGAGGCCGCAGCCGCTCACGACGACCTCGACCACGAGCACCTCGACCACGACCATCACGCGCGCCGCGTGATGCTGCTGGTTGCGCTGCTGGTCGCCGCCCTTGCCACATCCATGGGGCTCGACCTTCCTCTGGTTGCACCATCACCGTGCCAGCACCTCGGTCACGCCGGCGGTCCTCAACGGGCCCGCGCCCCTACCCCGCACGCACGCACCCGCCGCGGTCATCCCGAACGACCCACCATCGGCTCCGGCGGCCGGCCGCAAAGCCCCGCTCCCGTGCTTACCGTGCCCTCGGCTCCGGCCAGCGCGCCGGTGCAGACGCCCGTGCTCGTCGGCCCGAGCCAGGCGCAGGGCGTCATTCCTGCGGCCCCATCGGGGCCGACGCGTCCACCGGTGTTGGTTTCACCGATTCCCGCGTTGCCGCAGCCGGTCTCGCCCCCACCGTGGTCTGGACGCGCCAATGCACCCCCGCCACCGCCCCCGCCGCCGTCCGAGCACACTATTCCGGCGTGGCCCCGAGGCGGACTCGGCCGAACTCCACTGCCGTCACCGTTTGTCTCCGAACCCCCGGCACACGGGCCCCGCCGCTAGTGAACGCGCGAGAGTGTGCCGGCCAAGGGTTGGCTCGAAGGCGGCGCCGCCACCGTGCTGTGCGCACCACAGCCCGCCGGCAGTACGTACCAAACCTTGCGCTGGTTGAGCCAGGCAGCACGCACAAGGAGGTTGCGATGATCAAGGCTTTGCGACACGGAGCCACAACAATCCTGCCTGCATGGCTGATCCTGGCGGCAGTGGCCGCAGCCGGATGCGCGGGCAGTGAGCAGACCACTCCGGCCGCACTCACGACGCCGGCGGCGGCCGGACCGGCACATGCGCGTGTGACCCAGATCGGCGCGGCGATGCTCATCGGCGAGGTCCAACGCGAACTGGCCGCAATGCGCGTCACGCACTACCAGCACACCACTAAAGTTGACGCGGCCAACGGGACATTCTTCTACGACTGCTCGGGATTGCTCGACTTCGCGATAGGGCGGGCGCGGCCCGCCGACGCGAAAACGCTACCGACCAGCACCAAGGCACGGCCCCTGGCCGGCGACATCGAAGGCTACCTGCACCGGGGACTGACCCACCCGGTCCAAGGCTGGCAGGCGCTGACCCGCGTCGATGAACTGGGTGCCGGCGATGTCATCGCGTGGCAGGCTACCGAGGACTCTACGACCGGCGACACCGGGCACGTGATGATCGTGCGAGAAGCCCCGACCCGAAACCCGGCACGGCCCGGTGAGTGGCTGGTGCGGGTTGCCGACTCCACCATGAACCCGCACGCCAGCGATAGCCGCCATCCCGGCACCACCGGCCTGGGCACCGGCACGATCGGGCTGGTGGTCGACGACCGCGACGCACCCACCGCGTTCTACTGGCAGGGCGGGATATCCAAGCACGCCAAGCCCACCGAGATCGCGCTCGGCCGCCCCCTGTGATAGGCCCGAGTGCCATCGCCGTCAGCACACCACTGCCGGGCTCTTCCGGACAGGTAGACCCAAACTTGCAGCACTGAATTCCCATCCAACGGGCGCAAGCCGCGACACCGGGCAATCGCCGAGGCTATTGGGTGGTTGTGGGGTTTCGCGTTGGGTGATTGTCCACGTCGGCCTGCCTGCGGACGTGCATGCCCCTGACTGAATGGGTCCCATCGCGCCGGGGCGGATGGCTGAGGGCTATCGATCCGATGTCGGAGAAGATCGGCTGAGGGCACAGACGAGACCAGGATCATCACCTGGCCTGGTCTGTGCCCCGACGACCTGCCGTGACGGTCTCAGGGCAACCTGAGGGCTCCGTCAGGGATGGCGGCCGGTCAGAACCACCAGTGGTGGTGGTGGTCGTGGTGGTAGTGGTCGTGGTCCCAGCCCGCGCCCCACCAGCAGTCGCTGAAACTGGGCGCTTGCGGCGCGGGGCCGGGGGCGGCTTGGGCGGTGGCGGCCAGTCCCAACCCGGACAGCGTCAAACCGCCCGAGACCAGCAGGGCGGCGGCCAGCGCGGCACGCTTGCCTCGCGGCTTGGGTCGCGCCACCGCGGTCGCCGCGTTCGGCGCGGCGGTGACTGTGGCGGGGTCGGGGTTGACGTCGGTGTTCATGGTGTTCTCTCCTTTGTTGTGATCGCGGCCCCGGGTGGGCCGCTGACACTGGTAGGAGCAGCGACCACGGCAAGCTCGCACACTTTTTGGGCGGTTAATTTCCGACCGCCCCCATGCGGAGGATCGATTTGTGCGGTCTCGTTGTGGCGGTGATCCGGCATCGCCGACGTGTGGCACACGAGGGCGGTGCGGGGCCGCTGACAATCGCTGGGCTGCGCACCGTGGAAAGTCGCGCCAGCCGACGCAGCGTCACAGGGCTTGCACGGCTACGTCTTCGATATCAACTGTCGGTGTCGGTCAGTTATGCAGGGCTGCTTCCTGAACGAGTTGCACCCGCGAGGTCAGCCCGAGTTTGGTGTAGGCGTGGGATAACCGGTGCCGCCAGAAGCCGAGCAGGGCTGTAGCGTGACGGCCGTGAAATTCTCCCGGGTGTATTCCACTGCCGCGCTCGCTGCTTGTGTCCCGGCGTTCGTTCTGACGTTCGCTGCATCGGGCACGGCAACGGCGGCCGGCTCGTGCCCAACCGCCGCACCGCAGAACGGCGGAACGCCGGACTGGACGCTGTCCGGGAACACGGGCAGCATCGCGGTCACCGGATCCACGGATACGACGGCGCCGCTCGTGAACGTGACGGCACCGTTCAGCGTGACTCAGACCCAGGTGCACACGCTGCACGCCGGAGATGGACCGGTGGTCCCGGGCACGGCCAGGGTTTCCGTCTGCTACATGGGCGTCAATGGACGCGACGGGTCCGTGTTCGACAGCAGTTACCAGCAGGGCGCCCCGGTTGCCTTCTCGCTCGACGGAGTCGTGCCGGGCTTCCAGAAGGCCATCACGGGACAAAAAGTCGGGTCCACGGTTGCCGTCGCAATGATTCCTGCGGACGGCTACCCCGACGGCCAGCCGAGCGCAGGAATCCGCCCGGGTGACACGCTCATCTTCGCGATCAAGATCCTCAACGCCTCAAGCTGATCTCCGACGATGCGATTACTCGCGTTGATCGGCGTTGCCTGTGCATGGCTGATGCAGGTCGGTGTGTCTGTGTGGCGTGCCCCGAACGGAAGGCAACAGCATGGCGACCCCATCCCCCGTCGCCGTCGTGACCGGCGCTAGCCGAGGCGCCGGCCGCGGCATCGCGCACGCACTGGGCAGCCACGGATGCGTTGTCTACGTCACCGGACGCACCGAACGCGCTGACCAATCCACACTCGCGGGCACCATCCACGAGACCGCTGACATGGTCAGCGCAGCGGGCGGTACGGGTATCGCCGCGGCCGTGGACCACGCCGACGACGATCAGGTTCGGGCCCTGGTCGATCGGATCCAGCGGGAGCATGGCCGCATCGACATCCTGGTGAACAACGCCGCGCTCATCCGCGACGAGATGATGGGCCCGACAAAGTTCTGGGAAGAGCCGATCAACGTGATCGACACCCTCAACGTCGGGTTGCGCAGCAGCTACGTCGCCACCGCCTTGGCCGCTCCCCTGATGATCCCGAACGGCAAGGGCCTCGTGGCATTCACGTCAGCCTCGGGTTCCACGCACTACATGTTCGGCCCGGCCTACGGCGTCGCCAAGGCCGGAACGGACAAGATGGCAGCCGACATGGCCGTCGATTTCAAGGCTCAAGGAATCGCGGCGGTCTCGATCTGGATGGGCACCCTGCTGACCCAACGTGTCCGCGACATCGTCGCCACCGCTCCCGACAAGCTCGGCCACATCCTCGACAACGCAGAAACGCCGGAGCTCACTGGGCACATCATTTGGAGTTTGTATAACGACCCGAATCTGATGGATGTCACGGGAAGTACGCTCATCGGGGCCGAACTCGCAACGCGCTATGGCATCACCGATGAGCACGGTCGCCAACCACCGTCGTGCCGAGATTTACACGGTGTGCATCCACATCAGCAGTTCGCGCGCCCGTCCGGTTAGAAGCCGGGATCAAAGATGCTGCGAGGGGATCGTCAGCCGGATAACGTACCCGAGGAAGGAAAGGGTGGGACTTGACCGGAGTGAGTCGGCGCGCGGCCGCTGGATTGACCGTTGTGGGTATCGTGCTGACCCTGAGCGCGTGCGGCTCGTCACGCACATCTGCGTCCTCGTCTTCGAGCGGAGGAGTTGTCACGACGATTGCCGGCGCTGACACCTGTCAGGGGCGGACGGGTCCAAATGACGCGACGCCCGACTTTTATCGCCAGCAGTACGCGGACGGCTTGGCAAATCCGCTCGAAGAGCGACTGAAGACGTACGGTTCGGCGGCGTCATCCGGTGATCCGCACCGCATCGGCGACGGGGCAGCTGCGCTCGACACTGACATACGGGCAGACGCCCGCCTGGTGAATGTCCCGCGGTTGTACGGCTGTTACGACCATGCCGTGTTGACCCGTCTGCAGAACGCGACAGAAGAGTTTGCGACCACGCTCGATGCCCTGTCTTGCGCCTCGGCCAGCATGTGCAACAGGAAGCAGACCGAGGTTCTCAGTCTCATCGCACAAGCGGCGCCGCAGGAACGAACCTTTGTCCAGTCCCTCGATGCCTACGCTGCCCAGTTCGGCGGCGAGCAGCTGCCGGTGCCGGCCTCGGCCGGTCCTAGGTCCTGGCGCGTCTAGTCGGTGCGGTAGGCACACCGAGCACGTCCCGCCCTCCGGCAGCCAGGCGTCGTAGGTTTATGCCGGGCAGGCGCTCACGCAGCCACCGGAACTGGGAACGTCGCGTCCCCCTGCGTGGCGAGCAGCTTGGTGAAGTTCGCGATGGTCATGCGGAACGCCTGGCTCGGGCAGACGTTGGGAATCTCGGTGCCCCAGCTGTCACCCCACGACTGCCGGAACCACAGTTCTTGCTTCTCCAAGTCGCATCCGACGCACCAGTATTCGTGCCCGCCGGCCACCTTCCCCGTGGGCTTGACGTAGAAGTTCTTGTCGGTTTTGAACATGTCTTGGGTCCAGTTGGTGCCGACGATGCACGGGCCGGTCTGCAGGCCCGAGATCATCGCCGAGATGGACAGCGAGTGCTTGTATGAGCCCGCCAGCCCGAACTTCTGCAGCGACTTGGCCGCGGCCAGACCGGATGACCCCGTGTCGTCGGGCGGGTAGGAACCGGGGTAGCCGTCGAGGACGGTGTTCTCGTGGTAGATCTTCAGCGCGTACTCCTCGTCGGCGAACACGCCGTGCCCCAGGATCTTTTCGCGGATCGGGGTCCACAGCTCGCAGTTGATCAGCTGCGCGGATGCGTTGCCTGTGCAGGAGCCGACCTGGCCCTGGTCCAGGCCGGGCGCTTCGGTGGGCCAGTAGGTGGTCTTGAGTTTCGTCTTGGCTATCGAACGCACCACGAAGCGCGGTTGCTTGGAGCGCGAGTCGTGCTCGACGTGGCGACCCAGGCGGGGGTCGCTGGGATCGAACCGCTTGTGCTCGACGACGAAGTTAGACGCGCCAGCCATGTATGCCTCCTGGATCGGGACCGAGGATGAGCCACGCCAAGACTAGCCGGTACCGCACGCTTTCTTATCAAAATGACGGGCGGCATTTCCACAGGCGCTCGCAACCCGCTGCCGCGCCGCGGTCGATGACCAGATCATCACCCGGGCCGACCAGTCCCGCGGTCTAGACCTTTTTGATTGTCGCGAAACCTGGGGTCGTGCGTCGTCCTCGCAGCATTTGGTCTGAATCCGGTCCGGTTCGACTGCGGCGACATTTCGTCTCGCGATGGCCTCCGATGCCAATAGCGGCGAAGACCGAAACGCACTCTCGCCCCGGCAATTACGTCACTGCGACGTTTCTCGCGGTCTCCCCCGTCCACCCATGCTGGCGCTCAGCATGTTTCACCATCATGGGTAACTGTCGTTAATCATGAAAAGTCTTGCAGTGCACAGCGTATCGCCATGCAAGCATCCTCCTGCGGGCTATTGTCCGATCCGGAAAAGGTGACGGTAATCCGGGAAAAGATGACAGTTCTCGCGCGACCCAGGGCAGCGCGAAAGAGCTTGGGCGTCAAGAAATCTAGCGCCGCGCGGCTGGCACCTTCTCGACGAAAATCGCGGCCAGAGCTATGCGAGTGCCGTGAGATTGTTGTCTACCCAGCTGGCCCCGGGGGCGATGTAGAGCTCGTGCACGTCGCCGTCGGTGCCGATGAAGTTGACATGCACGCTGCTGTCGCTGCCCCAATAGCCGGCCAACGCCGTGTCCAGCGCCGGCTGCTCGGCGCCCGCCAACGCTGTCAAGTCGTTGTCCACCCAGCCAGCGCCGGGGCGGATGTAGAGCTCGTGCACGTGACCGTCGGTGCCGATGAAGTTCACATGCACGCTGCTGTCGCTGCCCCAATAGCCGGCCAACGGCGAGGCCTCCGCGGCTGGCACGGCCCCCGCCAAAGCTGTCAAGTCGTTATCCACCCAGCTGGCGCCGGGGCGGATGTAGAGCTCGTGCACGTGGCCGTCGACGCTCAAGAAGTTGACATGCACGCTGCCGTCGCTGCCCCAATAGCCGGCTAACGCCGACGGCGGCGGCCCCGTCCTGGGCTTCGCGGCCCCCGCCAATGCCGTCAGATCGTTGTCCACCCAGCCAGCGGCACCTGGGGCGATGTAGAGCTCGTGCACGTGGGCCTCACTGCCGGTCCAGCTGACGAAGTTGACATGCTGGCTGCTATCGCTGCCCCAATACCCGACCAGTGCGGTTGTTGGATACCCCACCAGCGGGGCAGCGCCCCCCGACAGAGCTGTCAGGTCATTGTCCACCCAGCCGGCGGCGCCCGGGTGTACGTAGAGCTCGTGCACGTGGTCGTCGGAGCCGATGTAATTGACATGCTGGCTGCTGTCGCTGCCCCAATAGCCGGCCAGGGCCCTGCCCGCTTTCGGCACGAAGCCATCCGCTAACGATGTCAAGTCATGGTTAGACCAGCCGAGGCCGGGAGCGATGTAAAGCTCCTGCACATGGTTGTAATCGGTGCCGGGTGCGAAAAAGTCGACATGCTGGCTGCCGTCGCTGCCCAAATAGTGCACCAGCGCCGTGTTGCCGGGCGGCGCAGCACCCGCCAACTCTGACAGGTCGTTGTCCACCCAGCCGGCCCCCGGGGCGATGTAGAGCTCATGCAGGTGGTCGTCGGTGCCGATGAAATTGACGTGGACACTGCCGTGGCTGCCCCAGTAACCGTCCAGCGCGCTGCCGAATTTTGGCTTGGTCGCGGTCATGGCATTTCCTTTCACTGTTTGATTCCGTGCGAAACGGCGAGATCGTTTTCATTGCACATCGATTCGGGTGGTGGCGGCAAGGGTCTGGTCCGATAAGCGGACCGGCCTTCGGTTTCAGCTGCGCCGCATCGACGGGAGCTGTTTCCCGATGAGATGTTCGCCGACTTGTTCCGACTGGGCGGGGACGCCTAGCGTGCCGCGCGATTTGATGGCCAGTGTGATCACGTTGCAGGAGCTGCACGAGTTCTCCCATAGCGAGACTGTTGACGCGGTGACCTTTGATCTGGGTGGAAGGCGGCCTGCAGGCTGCCGGTGACGGCCGAGGCGTTTCACGCGACGACGTTGACGTATGGGCGGCGGCGGATGGCCATCTCGGATTCCCCGAACTGATCTTTGAGGCGGGTTACCGGTAGAACGGATTGTTGGATCCGGCGGCGGGTTCACAGAATCGTTCGGCTCTGCGTCGAATCCCTTCGGCTTCGCCGACGCACAAGCGCCACCGAATAGCCTTGGCCGGCCGATGTCAACCGACCTGAAATCGCTAACCCAACCGAACCAATCGGCCTGTGTCACCAACGAATTGCGCGATAATACCCGGATGCCGCAAAAGCCTCCTCCAATACCGCCTGCAAAGACGATCGACGAAGTCATCGAGTCGATTGACACGATCATCGACTGGTCGATCACCGCCAAGAGTCGCCTCGGTTATTTCGCGGCGCTTTACAAACGGATCACCGCCGCCGTTCGCGTTGCGCTGCAGCAAGGAGCTTTTGAGAACAACCCAAGGATGGAAAGCTTCGATGTCGCGTTCGCCAACCGCTACCTTGCCGCACTCAACGGATACTTCTACCCAGACAAGCATCCCACGCCGACGCATGCGTGGCAGGTCACATTCGATGCGGCAACCCGCAGTGAGCCCATCATCGTGCAACACATGCTTGGTGGCGTCAACGCGCACATCGGTCTCGATCTGGGGATCATTGCCCAGTCCATTGCTCCGCACGCGCAGCTACCCTCTTTGCAGACGGACTTCAATCGGATCAACGCCGTCCTCGGCAGCCAAGTGGACGGCGTCGTGGAAAGTATCAACGAACTGTCGCCCGTCTTGGCCGATCTCTACGCGGTGCTGCAGGACAACGAGATCAATCTGATCACCGAAACACTGAACTCGTTCCGCGACAACGCTTGGACGTTCGCCACGGTTCTAGCGGGCGAGCCGGATGTCCTCCAACCCGGCACGATCCTGGCGCGGGATCTTCAGGTAGCCCAGCAGGGCGCGGTGATGTACAACCCACCGGTTCCGCTCGACGCGATTGTCGGCACGATCGCGGCGCGGGAGAGCCGGAACGTCGCGAGCAACATCAGAGCGCTGGACGAGATCGCATCGACTCTGGCGCCCATCAAGACGACGATGTGAGCGCTGCCCGGACGCCTCCAGCGCTCAGTTTCTGCAGCACATGCTGTCGAACTAGCTATGTCAACACTGTCGCGGTAAATCCGAAACCGAGTGAAAGCGAATCCTTTTGGGCTCCATCAGGAAGCGGATCGTATTTCCTGCCTCGTTGAGCAGCCGAAGATCTGCCGCTAACGGCGAACCCACTGTTGCCAGGCGATCTTGACCCGCGGCGCACACTCGCCACTAGCGTTGCGATGCGCTCAGGATTTCTGCGGTTGCTCGTCTCCTACCGGTGGCCTGGCGCCAACCACGTCCCCGACCTCTCGGTGATCGGCTTCACGCCGTTCGGATGCGCAGGCCGGTGGGCGGGGCGGCCGGCGGCGGGAGCGCAAGCGGCGCGTCGCCCGGAGAGATGCGTCCGAGCACGCGCGGTCCGGTGAGCAGCGGCACCCGGTGCCAGGCGAGGAAGCCGATCAGCGCCATCAGGTAGGCCTCCTTGGCCTGCGCGGGCAGGCCGCGTTCATCGCTGATGGTGAGCGGCAGGCGCAGCTCGAGCGCGGCTAGCAGCGCCGGGTTGCGGACGCCGCCTCCGGACGCGACGACCTCGGCGGGCGCGTACGGCGCGAGCGCGTCGGCGACGGTGATCGCGGTCAGCTCCGTCAGCGTCGCCAGCAGGTTCTCGGGCGCGAGATCCGGCAGGTCGTCGAGGCGGAAGTGCTCGCGGCCGGTCGACTTCGGCGGCGCGAGCGCGTAATAGGGGTCGTCGAGCAGGGCTTGGAGGAGCGCGGCGTCCGGCGTGCCGCGGGCTGCGAGCCGGCCGTCCTCATCGCTTGGCCGCCCGGTCGTGCGACGTGCCGCCTCGTCGAGCAGGCAATTGGCCGGGCCGGTGTCGAATGCGAGCGGCGAACGGCCGCTGCGGACGATCGTCACGTTCGCGATCCCGCCGAGGTTGAGCGCCGCGCGCGGGTGCTCGCCCCGCAGCCACAGGTCGTCGAGGACCCCGGCGAGCGGGGCGCCGTGACCGCCAGCGGCGATGTCGCGCGCGCGGACGTCGGAGATGACCGGCAGCCCGGTCGCCTCGACGATCCACGCGGGCTGTCCGAGCTGCAACGTCCCCTTCGCCTCGCCGTCCTGCACCCAGTGGTGGACCGTCTGCCCGTGGCTGACGACGAGGTCGGCGGGTAGCAACCCGGCGGCGAGCTCCGCCGACGCCTGCCCGATCAGCTGGTCGAGCTCGCACAGCTCCCCCGCCGTCGTCGGACCCAGTGAGGCGTGCAGCCGCGCGCGCACTTCGTCCGGCCACGGCCGCTCGACATGACGCAGCGGCGACATCGCGACCGCACCGCCGTCCCACTCGATCTCCGCCACCGCCGCGTCGAGGCCGTCCATCGACGTCCCCGACATCAACCCGATCACTCTCATGTCCCACCGAGCGCGTCGCGGACGCGTCCTCGTGCTTGGTCGAGGCGGACGGCGGCCTCGGCCGCGTCGACTCCAGCCAGTAGCGCGACGATCGCGGTCTTGGCGTGACCGCCCGCGGCGGCGAGTGCGGCCGACGCGGTTTCCTCGTCGACGCCGGCCGCGTCGCGGACGATCCGTACTGCGCGCCGGCGCACCTTGGCGTTGGTCACCCGCACATCGACCATCCGCGGCCCGTAGGCCCTGCCGAGCGCGATCATCACGCTCGTCGACAGTGCGTTGAGGACAACCTTCTGCGCGGTACCCGCGGTCAGCCGCGTGGAGCCGGCGAGCACCTCCGGCCCGGTCAGCAGTTCGATCACCACATCGGCGGACGCCGCACGGGACGGGTTGTTGACGATTGCGACGGTCAGCGCGCGGGCCGCGCGCGCGTGCTGGAGCGCTCCCAGCACGTAGGGCGTGCGGCCCGACGCGCTGATTCCGACGAGCGCGTCGGCGGCGGTGACGTCGGCGAGATCGGCGGGATCGAAGGTGTCCTCTGCACCCTCGATGGCCGCGGTCAGGGCGGCGGCTCCCCCGGCGATCACGCCGCGCACGACGTCGGTGCCAAAGGTCGGCCCGCACTCGGCCGCGTCGAGCACGCCGAGCCGTCCCGGTGTCCCAGCGCCGGCGTAGATCAGGCGACCGCCGCGCTGCAGCCGCGTGGCGATCGCCTCGGCCGCCGCCGCGATCCGCGGGACCGCCGCCGCCACCGCCGCGTGCGCCTCGCCCTCGGCCGCGACGAGCAACGCGACGATCTCGCCGATAGGCCGCGCGTCGAGGTCGTCCAAGTCCGGCCGGTGGGCCTCGGTGGCGAGTGCGTCGAGTTCGTGCCAAGCGCCGTGCGCCTGCACGCGGATCACGTGCGGCTCGTGGATCTTCCCCAGCCGCAGCGCGCCGTGGAGCGCGTCGCCGGCGGCCGGGACGAGGTCGAGTCGCGCGCGCAGCGCCGCCGCACCCGCCAGACCGCCGACCATCGCCACTGGACCATCCCCCACCGCGCGGGCGGTCGCGGCAAGCGCGTCGGCAGCGGCGCTGACGATGACCGCCGCGGCGGCGTCGTTCGTTGCAGCGAGAACGTCGGGCGCAAAGGCCGCGACCGCGGCGGCACCGGTGAGCTGGGCAGGCCAGGTCTCCGGCGCGCCGAAGCGTGCGCGGGCGGCGTCGAGCAGAACGGTGGTCGGGCCGCGGCCATCGTGGGCGCGCAGCGCCGCGCGCAGGCCAGCAGCGCCGATCCACGCACCGCTACCCTCGTCGCCCAGCCACGGGCCCCAGCCGTCGGCGGTACGAAACGTCCCGTCCGCGTCGATCGCAAGTGCCGCGACGCCGGTGCCGACGACCAGTACGGCTCCCGGCTTGCCGTCCAGTGCGCCCGCGTGTGCGATCACGGCGTCACTTGTCACTGCGACGCGCTTTGCGCGCAGCGACGCCAATAGCGCATCGCCCAGCGCACGCGCCGCGTCCGGGGCAGCCAGCGCCCCGGCGGCGCCCACGACCACCTCGTCGACTGGGTCGAACTCGCGCGTGACGGCCAGGATCGCGGCCTCGGCGGCCCGCATCCCGCCCGGCGCCGCCAGACCCGGCGCACCCGCTCCCTCGACCCTCCGGCCGCGCGCCGCGGCCCGACAAGACGTCTTGCCTAAGTCGATGGCGAGAATCACCGCACCCATCTTTCCTGACTCCGAAGAACGGGCAGCCATTCTGTGCGCTAGCGAGATCTCCGGATAAAGGCCAGACGAGGCCCTAAGCTCAGTACCCGGATTTCAGGGCGATCCTCATCGAGGATTTTTTCAGTTGGGACATTCGGCCACCCGGCCGATTTATGTCAAAACTGATCATTAGAGGTGGCGGCCGAAGCACAGCGCCGGCGGCATTCGCTCCGGAAGACATCGCCCACATACTTAATACTGCCTTGGGGAGGAAGCCAGTGACCTGGTCGAATGTGGCTGCCGGCGGCTCGCCGTCGGCGGTGACCGCCACCGAAGGGCGCGACCAGAGTCGCGGGCCTATGACGAGCCTGTTTGCCGGAGTGTTGGCCGTTCTGTTGGCGACGGGGTGGGCCGCCAACCATTTCGCGGGATTGCTCCCCGCGATCCGCGACCAGCAACACCTGGGCGCGTCCACGGTGAACGCGGTGTTCGGCATCTATGCGTTGGGCCTGCTGCCCGGGCTGCTCGTCGGCGGGCGAGCATCGGACGCATGGGGGCGTCAGCCAGTGGCGTGGCTGGGCTCGGCGGCCGCATTGCTGGGCACCGTGGCGATGCTGTTTTCGCTGGACCCGGCCGTGCTTCTGGTGGGCCGCGTGGTTGTCGGAATCGGAGTGGGCCTTGCGATCAGCTCCTGCACCGCATGGGCCTGCCGACCTGAGAGGTCCGGCCGGGGCGGCCATCGCCGGAGCAGTACTGACTGCAGGTTTCGCCATCGGCCCATTCGCTTCGGGCCTGATCGCCTCAGCCGGGCAATCCGGGATCCGGGTGTCGTTCGCGATCGCAGCCGCCATCGTCGTGTTGGCGACGCTCGCTGCTGTCCTGGCCGCGCAGCGTGCGCCGGCGACCGCGCCGGCAGCAGCGCCCGATCCTGGGTGGTCAATATCGTTGGGTCAGGGCAGTGCGCGGGCTTTGAGCTGGGCACTGCCGCTCGCGCCGTGGGTGTTCGCCTCGGCGACGCTGGCTTTCGTCACCATCCCCACCCGGGTCCACACCGGGTTCGCGGCCCCCATGGTCGCCGGGATAGCCACGCTGATCGTCAACGGTGTCAGCGCGCTCATCCAGATCGTCGCCCGCGCACGTCGTTGGGGGCCGCACGCCGGGACGGTCGGCGCGCTGCTGGCGGCACTCGGCTACGCGGTAATCGCGATGGCGCCGCCGACGATGACGCTCGCGCTGGGCTTCTCGATGCTGCTGGTGTTGGGGTGCGCGTCCGGCTTGCTGCTGCGCGAGGGCCTGATCGACTTGGAAGCCACGGCACCCCAACGGGTGCGCGGCGCCCTCACGGGAGCGTTCTATACCGTGTCTTACGTCGGCTTCGGCCTGCCGCTTTTGTTGAGTACGGCGGCGAAAGGTACGGCGATCATTCTGGCTGCGATGGCGGTGCTGGCATCGGCGGCCGCGGTCAGTCGAGCCGTGCGGCTACGACGAGATGGCCACCGCCAGAACTGATTTCAGAAGCTCCTTCAGGGGCGACTATCCGGCGGAGCGGGGGCTGCGCTTGTCGAGGAACTCCAACCACGACACCACCTCGGGGTGCTGCCTTAGCAGCGCCCTGCGCTGCCTCTCGGTCATACCGCCCCAGATGCCGTACTCGACCTGATTGTCGAGCGCGTCGGCCGCGCACTCTCGCACAACCGGGCAGTGCCGGCAGATAACCACGGCCTTGCGCTGTGCGGCCCCCCGGACAAAGAGTTCGTCGGGATCTGCGGTGGTACACAGCGCTTTCGCGACCCAAGCACGCTGCCCTTCGGTGACCAGAGGCAGATTGGCGTTTACGTCGACAAGGTTCGGCCGTAGCGGTGAAGGCCCTATTTCCGACATCGGATTCTTACCTTCACGCCGACCGCAGGCTGCGATGGCCGTGCCGAGAAGAAACTGCCACTGGATTTGAACGGCTGAAGGTGCTGACCGGCATGGATACCCCTCCGAGCTGGCAAACGACGAGTCGGCTATATCGTCACTGCCGCCGGTGGAGCTAAGTAGCGTAGTCAACTACCCGACTTTGCATCGTCGGGCACTGGGTCGCGGTTGTTCAGCCGTCCAGTGGTTTTGCCCGGGGTGTGGCTGGGTCTGCGTCTGGACGGCGTTCTGACGGCCTGAGCTCTCTATCGCCCGAGAGCCGTAACAGAAAAGCAATGAGGAATAGCGCTGCTAGCGCTCCTGCCGCCTATCCGATCGAGCGGTTGTTGCGCTTTTCGAGGAACTCCGACCATGACACGACGTCGGGGTGCTCCTTGAGCAGTGCCCGGCGCTGACGTTCGGTCAGGCCGCCCCAGACGCCGTATTCAACCTGGTTGTCGAGCGCGTCGGCGGCGCACTGCTGCATGACGGGGCAGTGCCGGCAGATGACCGCAGCCGCGCGCTGCGCGGCACCGCGCACAAAGAGTTCGTCGGGGTCGGCGGTTCTGCACAGGCCTTCTGAGACCCACGCACGGTCGCCTTCCGTCACTGCGCGCAGATTGCTGTTGACCGGCACAAGGTTCAGTCGTCGCGCGGCGGGTCGTGATTCTGACAACGCAGTCTTCCCTTCATCCCGGCCCGCAGCTTGCGGGCCGCTCCCCTTCGGTGAAGATCGTGCTGGGTTTCGTCGCCACGCCGGACTCGCGTCGGTGTGAGGAAGATCTCCCGTGTCCATAAGGTAGCTGTTCGGCACCGATTGCGCAACGGTTTTCTGGCACGCGCGTCCTAAATATTCGGGCCGAGGCATGGCTCGGCAATCTGAAGGACGGCCATCGGCGGCTTGTGCCAGGTCAGAGCCGGTCGCGCACGGCGTCGATCGCGCGGTAAATCCGCTGCTCACTGGCCGGACGGGGGGTGCCGAGCTGCTGGGCCCACAGGCTCACCCGCAACTCCTCGATCTGCCACGCGATGTCGCGGACGTCTGCGGCTCTCCCTCGCGCCCGTGACAAAGCGTGCACTAGTTCGTCGTAGGCGCCCTGCACGGCCTGCACCCGCTGCATCCGCTCCTGGTCGGCCCCGATGCCGTGCGGCAGCCGCTCGAGGCGGCGTCGGATCGCGGTCAGGTAGCGGGTGAGGTCGGCCAGACGTGGACGTCCGGTGACGGTGACGAACCCGGGCGGCATGAGCCGGGCCAACTGGGCTCGGACGTCGGTGATCGCGTCACCCTGAGCTGGTGGCGGCTGGTCAGGCAGCAAAAGTTGCACTTCCTGCGCAGCGGACAACACCTTCTGCACTTGGCCCACGATGTCGACGGTCATCGGCACGAGATCTTGGGCCACCCGATCGCGCAGCGCGGCGAATTCGGCGCGCGTCCACGCCGGGGCAGGCACCAGCGCGTCCGTCGCGGCGTCGGCGCAATCGTCGAGCAACGCGGACACGGAGCCGTCCGGGTTAGCGCCGAGCGCCAGGCGTGTCCGCAGGTCCAGCTGCCGCTCAACCGGTTTGACAGGCGAGGCGACACTCAACCGCACTAAGCGTCGGGTGCCCGGGGCCATCGCGCCGTCCTGCTCGGCGGGCGTGGCAAACACGCGCAGGTCCGCTACGGTTCCCGCGTCGACGAACGCGGGAAAACCCCGCACGATACGTCCGCTCACCGAGCGCTCCACGACGCGCGGCAGTTCGTCCAGGTCGTCGGGCCAGCTGCGCAGTCCGGTCCGCTCCAGCCCGGTGGCCTCGGCGCTGATAGCGTCGGCCACCGCGCGCTGAGCCGATGTCGCTAACTGCTCCTGCAGCGCGCCGAGGTCCTTGCTCCGGGCGATCTCCGCGCCGTCGGCGGATTCGACGGCGAACGTCACCCGCAGATGCGCGGGCAGCTTGTCCAGGTCGAAGGCTTCGGTGGGCACCAGAACCCCAGTGCGACGGCGCAATTCGCGCTGCAACGCATCCAGCAGCGGCTCTTTCGCCGGGTCGATCGCGGCCAGCACTGCGCGCGCGGTGTCGGGGGCGGGAACGAAGTTGCGCCGCAGCTCTTTTGGTAGCGAGCGGATCAACGCGGTAACCAGCTCTTCGCGCAGCGCCGGCACCTGCCAGGCGAACTCGTCGCCGCCCAACCGCGCGAGGACATCGACCGGCACGTGCACCGTGACGCCGTCGTTCGCGACGCCCGGCTGGAAGCGGTAGCTCAGCGGCAGCGCCACATCGCCCGTCTCCCAGGTGTCCGGCCGATCGGCAGCTCCGGCGTCTCGGGCATCGTCAGCACGCAACAGGTCGTCGCGACTGAAGGTCAACAGGCCGGGTGTCCGGTGCCGCTGCCTTTTCCACCACGCGTCGAAGTGCCGCGCCGATACGACATCGGCGGGGATGCGGGCGTCGTAGAGAGCGTAGATGTCATGGTCGTCGACCAGCAGGTCGCGGCGGCGGACCCGCTCCTCGAGGTCCTCGAGTTCCGCGCGCAGCACCGCGTTGTCGCGAAAGAAATGATGGTGGGTCTGCCAGTCGCCCTCCACGAGCGCATGCCGGATGAATAATTCCCGCGCGACGACGGGCTCCACGGCGGCGTAGCCGACGCGCCGGCGCGCCACCAGCGGCAGGCCGTACAGCGTCACCCGCTCGAACGCCATCACCTCGCCGCGTTGGGCGTCCCAGTGCGGCTCGCTGTAGGTGCGCTGCACCAGGTCGCCGGCGACCCGCTCGACCGCCTCCGGCCCGATGCGTGCGGCGGTCCGTCCGTACAGCCGGCTGGTCTCGACCAGCTCTGCCACCACAACCCAGCGCGGCGGCCGTTTGCTGAGCACCGAGCCGGGCGCCAGGACGAATCGCGAGTTGCGCGCGCCGAGATAGTCGCGCGCATCCTCGCGTCGCATCCCCACGTGCGACAGCAGTCCGGCGAGCAGCGCCGCGTGCACCCGGGCCGGGTCGGCCTGCACATCAGACTCGCGGATTCCGAGATCGCGGGCGATGCTGCGCAACTGTCCGACCAGGTCCTGCCACTCGCGGATGCGCAGAAAGTGCAAGAATTCGCTTCGGCACATCCTCCGAAAAGCGCTGCTGGATAATGTCTTTCGCTGTTCGCGCAGATACCGCCAGAGGTTCAGGTAGGACATGAAATCGGAGGTCTCGTCGGCGAAACGGGCGTGCTTCTGGCGCGCGGCCTCCTCGCGGTCGACCGGCCTTTCCCGCGGGTCGGGGATCGACAGCGCGGCGGTCAGTACCAGCACCTCCCGTACACACCCCTCGGTTTCGGCCTGCAGAATCATCCGGCCCAGCCTCGGGTCGACGGGGAGGCGCGCCAGCCGACGGCCGAGGGCGGTGATCGCACCCTGGGTGTCGAAGGCGCCGAGCTCCTGCAGCAGCTGTACGCCGTCGCGGATGCTGCGCGGATCAGGCGGGTCGAGGAACGGGAAATTTTCGACCTCACCGAGTTGCAGCGCCGCCATCTGCAGGATCACCGCGGCAAGGTTGGTCCGCAGTATCTCGGGGTCGGTGTAGCGCGGGCGCGCGGCGAAGTCCTCCTCGGAATACAGGCGGATGCACACGCCGGGCGCCAGCCGGCCGGACCGGCCGGCCCGCTGCGCGGCCGATGCTTGCGAGACCGGTTCGATCGGCAACCGCTGCACCTTCAAGCGCCGGCTGTAGCGCGAAATGCGGGCGGTGCCCGGGTCGACGACGTACCGGATGCCAGGCACGGTCAGCGACGTCTCGGCGACATTGGTCGCCAGCACGACGCGGCGCCCAGTGTGGGGCGCGAATACCTTCTGCTGCTCAGCGGTCGGCAGCCGCGCGTAGAGCGGAAGCACCTCGGTGTGTTTGAGTCCACCCAAAGCTTCTGCGGTGTCGCGGATCTCGCGTTCACCGGACAGGAACACCAACACGTCCCCCGGCGGCTCGGCCTCGAGTTCGTGGATCGCGTCGACGATCGCCTCGATTTCGTCGCGGATCTCGGTGCGCACGATTTCGTGGTCGGGGTCGTCGGGATCGGCCGAATTGTCCGCCGGATCTGCCGGCTTAACGACTTCCAGTGGGCGGTAACGGATTTCGACGGGGTACGTCCGGCCGGACACCTCCACGATCGGCGCTCCGCCGAAGTGGGCGGCGAAACGTTGCGGCTCGATCGTCGCCGACGTGACGATCACCTTCAGCTCTGGGCGACGCGGCAATAGCTCGCGTAGGTAGCCGAGCAGGAAGTCGATGTTGAGGCTGCGTTCGTGGGCCTCGTCGAGGATCAGAGTGTCGTAGCGCAGCAGGCGGCGGTCGCGCTGGATCTCCGCGAGCAGGATGCCGTCGGTCATCAGCTTGACCAGGGTGCGGTCGCTGACCTGGTCGGTGAATCGGACGGTGTAGCCGACCACGTCGCCCAGCGGGCTGCCCAGTTCGTCGGCGATGCGCTGCGCCACGGTGCGCGCGGCCAACCGCCGGGGCTGGGTGTGCCCGATGGTTCCGCGGACGCCGCGGCCGGCATCCAGGCAGATCTTGGGCAACTGGGTGGTCTTTCCCGACCCGGTTTCGCCGGCGACGACGACCACCTGGTGCGCCCGCAGCGCGTCGGCGATGTCCTGCCGCTGCTCGCTGACCGGCAAGTCGGGATAGCCGATCGTCGGGACGGCGGCCTGTCGGGTGGCCACGAGTGCTTCGGCCTTGGCGATCTGAGTCGCCAGCTGCTGCAGCTTCTCGGGCGTCGCGCCGCGGAGGTTCTTCAGGCGCCTGCCAAAGTGCGCGGCATCGCGGATGGTGAGGCCGTCCAGGCGTCTGCGCAACGCTGGCGCAGATGTCTCACTGGAGGATTCGGCCATTCCGCCCACAATAGGTGCCCGGCGAGAACCGGATGGCCGAGACCCCAATCTGGGTCGCGCGCGCTAGATTGGCTGCTGAAATTCCTTATTATCCAACATTTTCCGGCTTTTCAGGCATTTAGCGGATCGAACATGATCGCAGGGTCGATGCCGAGTTGGCGAGCAACGTGGGCAGCATCCCAATATTCGCGCCAATGGCTGATCTTGCCGTCGCGGACTTCGAAGATCGCCACGACATTGAACGTGACCGCGACACCATTCATTTCGTTGACGTCGACGCGCTCGACGATGACGGTGTCATCGTTGGACACGATGGTGCGGATTTCGCTGCCCTCGATCATGCCTGTCGACAGCTGGCTGTGCTTTTCGAGCTCGGCACGCGCCGCGTCGCGTCCGACGACCACCGGTGACAGCGGCACATGGAGTTGCCAGACGAAATCGTCAGAGACCAGTGCGGTCATCGCATCGATATCCATGCGCTCGCCGTAAGCGGCATGAATAAAATCGACCACGAGCTGTTCGGTCTCGTTTTTCGCTGCAACACTTGTGGCCATCTCGTCATCCTTTGCTGGTCAGCGGTACGCCTTCGACAATAGGGGACGATAGGCGTCGACCAGTGCCAGAGGAAGACTCAGTTTCGGCTCGCTAGGTTTTGGATTCGCGCCATCCCCGCTCGAAGGGCAACCGCCATGCATTGGGCGCGATCAACTGATGGATGGCGTTGGGGCCCCACGTGCCGGGCGGGTACGACTTCACGGGCGGCGGATCGTCGAGCAGCGCCTGCGAACGCTCCCAAAGCGATTCGATGCCCTCGGCGGTGGTGAACAGCGTGTGATCGCCCCGCATCGCGTCGAGGATAAGCCGCTCGTAGGCCTCTAAGGTGGCCGAGGACGATGCGATCTCTCTCGACGAGAACTGCATGGACAGCTTGTCGAGCTTCATGCCGGGCCCGGGTCGTTTGCCGTAGAAGGACAGCGACACCTTCGAGTTGTCGGCGAGGTCGAACGTGAGGTGGTCCGGGCCTTGTGTCCCCACGCCGGAGCCCGGCGGGAACATGCTTCGGGGGGCCTCTTTGAACGCGATGGAAATAACGCGGATGCCCTCGGCCATCCGCTTGCCGGTACGCAGGTAGATCGGCACGCCGGCCCACCGCCAGTTGTCGATGGCGACCTTGAGCGCGATGAACGTCTCGGTGTCGGAATCACTTGCCACCCCGGGAGTTTCGCGGTAGCCGCTGTACTGGCCGCGCACCACGTCCGAACAGCTGACGGGCTGCATCGAGCGGAACACCTTATTTTTCTCTTCGCTGATGGCATACGGCTCAAGCGCCGTCGGCGGCTCCATGACGACAAACGCCATGACCTGGAGCAGGTGGGTGACGACCATGTCCTTATAGGCGCCGGTGTTCTCGTAGAAGTTCGCCCGCTCATCCAGGCCGAGGGTTTCGGGAATGTCAATCTGGATGTGGTCAATGAAGTTGCGGTTCCAAATCGGCTCGAACAGACCGTTGGCAAAGCGGAACGCCAAGATGTTCTGGGCCGCCTCCTTGCCCAAGAAGTGGTCGATGCGGAAGATCTGGGATTCGTCGAATGTCTCGTGCACGAAATCGTTGAGGGCCACCGCACTGGCCAAGTCGGTGCCGAACGGCTTCTCCATGATTACTCGGGAGCGCTCGACGAGGCCGGCCTCGCGCAGCGTCGTGATGACGTCGCGCGCCGCCTTTGGGGGAACCGACAAGTAGTGCAGCCGCCGCGTGTTCGGACCCAAGTTGACTTCGGCCTCGGCGACCGCGGCGGCCAGTGATGCGGCTCCGGCGCCCTGCGGGACGTACCTGATGATTTTCGCGAAGTCGGCCCACTGTTCCTCGGTGAGCTTGTGGGTGCCGAACGAGTCGAGCGCCGTTTTGGCAAGCTCGCGGAACTCGTCGTCGGTGAGGTCTTCCAGCGACGTCGCGATGATTTGGATATCGGGCGCGAGTTCGGACTGATCCAGGTAAGCCAGGCCCGGGATCAACTTGCGTTTGGCGAGATCCCCCGTCGCGCCGAACAGGACGATGACGTGCGGGTCGGTCGGGTCGGCGTCGTGACGGCGCGGACGTGAGCCCGGCGCCGGGTACGAGATCGTCTGCGGTTGCTTGGTGGCCACTCCCGCGATACTTCCACCGCCGCGCCGTGTTCGCAGCACTGATGCCTCGGCGTTCATAAAAAAGCCATTTGTCGAGGTGAACCTCATGGTGTCTATCGGTCGCGCCAGGCGAGCATCGTTTCAAGTTCGGAGGAGTCATAACCATTGCTGTCAGGGTGGATTTCGGTGCTGAACAGGCTGACGCCCTCGTCGGCAAATACGTCGGCGGTCTTGGCGTCAGTCCACGCCATCGCGCGTTCGATGGCTGGTGATCTCACCCCACGACGCCAACGCGCTCCACCCTTCGAAGTTGTTGACATCCGGTTGTTCGTCATCGAGCTGCGGGCTGCCGTCGACGATCTCGACAAACCGTTTGTGAAAGTGGTCGTAACCGAAGATGGCGTCTTGGATTTCATGTCGTAGCACGACGGCCTTGCCTAGTCACCTACGTTGAAACTGAAGAAAAATGCAGTTCCTTCCCGACGGCAAGCGCCTACCTTTTTGTAAGTCCCCCCTATCGCCACGGAGTAGGCGTCAGCGCTCGGGCGGCATATCGGACAGCGCAGAATAGCGACCATGAACGGAATTGACGTATCGCTCTTCTGTCCGGCGCAACATCACGTCGGCAATCTCGTGAAGAACGCAACCCAGATCGGCTATCGCCCGCGAGGCGGACAGCAGCTAGGGGCGTGGCCACCACACCAGACGGACATGTGGTGGGAAGTCTCGTGCCCCGACGGCTGCCCCGGCGCTTTCGGCGGTGCCGTCGATCCAATCCGACAAGAGGTAGACCGGCTCGCGGCTGATCCCAACCGGACGACTGCCCACTACACCGTCAAGCGCGTGGGCTAAGACGCGAGACGTCGAGGCGTCGAGACGCCCTCGCGCCCGGTCGCCCGGCTACGACAGGGCACCTCAGGTCGGTTAATAATCGAAGACCGTCGTCCCGGTACCGCCGGGGCTGTTGGAGATGTACACGGGTCCCAGCGCGAAGGGCTCAAACCCGGTGTTCATCGAGTCGCCTGACACCACCGTTGGGGTGTTCGTCGCGCTCGTCGTGTACTGGTACAGCTCCGTACTACCGGTGCTGTTGTAGACCGTGATTACTGACCCCGACGGCAGGGATCCGGCTACGGATGACGGAATGGTCCCGTCCACGCCGCCGGAGTCGATAAACGTGCCGGGAACGGATACCTTCGGCCCGTTACCGACCTGAACCTCCAGGTTGCCGACTGGCGCTCCGGTAACTGAGTTCACGGGGGATAGCGGGTTGGGACCGAACTGCAGGTAGCCCTTCGGTTCGTTGATGAGAACACCCTGATTGAGATTGCCGGGTAATCCCGTGACCGGTGAGCTGGGGCCCGGGCCTCCCGCGTTCACCCCGACGCCCAGGATGCCGGCGGCCCCGTTGCCGTTGGCGAAGCTGGCAAAAGATGTCGGTAATCCGAAGAGGACGACGTCGACGGGGGTCGAGGAGACGATGCCATTTCCGAAGTTCACCGTCGTGTCGAACGTGATGTAGCCATACGTCACTCCCCCGGTGAACGCGCCCGTACCGAACCCGGTGGGCAGGCCGAGGTGGAACAGCCCGACGTCTCTGAGGGGGATAACCAGACCAGTGGATCCGGTGTCCACCAACAAGGGCACGCTCGGTCCGCCGCCCACGGAGACGTCCACCACCGGCTCGGTGCCTTGGAACACCTGCATCGACACCCCGCCGGTCCCCAGCGGGGTCCCGGATTGCCCGCCGGTCCCGTAGTGGCCGAACAGCTTGCTGGGGATGCCTCCGGCCCCACCGGGGGCATTGGCTCCGCCGGCACCACCGTTCCCGCCGTTGCCGACAAGCAACCCACCCGCGCCACCGGCCCCACCAGCCTGTCCGGACGCACCCGAGCCGCCGTTGCCGCCGTTGCCGAGAATCCACCCGCCGTCCCCACCGGCCTGTCCGGTACCGGCGACTCCGTTGGCGCCGTTGCCCACCAGCGGGCGGCCCGTGAGGCTCTCCCACGGCGAAAACCATTGGACCCCCGCCGCCGCCTGCTCCGCGGCCTGCAGCGGCGAGGCGTTGGCGGCCTCCGCGGCCGCATACGCGCCGCCCGCGCCGCTCAAGGCCTGCACGAACTGGGCATGAAACTTGCTGGCCTGCGCACCGATCGCCTGAAACGCCTGGCTGTGCCCGGAGAACAGCGAGGCCACCGCCGTCGACACCTCGTCAGCGCCGGCGGCCAGCAGCCCCGTGGTCGGACCAGCGGCCGCGGCATGCGCCGCATTCAGCTCCGCGCCGATGCCCTTCAAATCCGCCGCCGCCGACGCCAGAAACTCGGGACCCACGACCAGAAGTGACACGCCGCCCCCTCAATCACCGATTTATGTGCGCGTACAGACTATCCGGATCCTGTCTCAGCATCGTGGTTTTGGCCACTTACGCTGCTCCCGCCCCGCCCGCGCTGACCGCCGCACGGCTCTCGGCGAGGGTATGTCAGCATTTGGAGATGAGTTCACGCAGCTTTGCTCGCTTCCTGGGGCTCTCGGTTGTGACGGCGTGGGCGCTGCTGATCGCGCCCGTCGGCAGTCCCGCCGCTAGTGCTGACGCATGCTCCGACGTCGCGGTGGTGTTCGCTCGCGGCACGCATCAGGAACCTGGCCTCGGCAACATGGGACAGGCCTTCGTCGACTCGCTGACCTCGCAGCTTGGCGGGAAGTCCGTCGATGTGTACGCGGTCAACTACCCGGCGAACGACGACTACCACAACAGCGCGAACGCCGGCGCCAATGACGCGAGTGCCCATATTCAAGGTGTCGTCGCCGGCTGCCCGAACTCCAAGATTGTGCTTGGTGGGTATTCGCAGGGCTCGACGGTGATCGATTTGGCCACGACGCAGATGCCGCCCCCGGTGGCTGACCATGTCGCCGCTGTCGCCCTGTTCGGCGAGCCGTCCAGCGGGTTCTCGACCATGTTGTGGGGTGGCCAGCCGTTGCCGACGATCAACCCGATTTACGGCAGCAAGGTCATCAGCTTGTGCGCTCCCGACGACCCCATCTGCTCCGGGGGCGGCAACATCATTGCGCACGTTTCCTACATCGAGTCCGGCATGATCAACCAGGCCGCGACGTTCGCGGCCAACAAGGTCAATCAGGGGCGTTAACGCGGTTGGCAATGTGAAACCTGTCGTTGAGATGTTGCGCGATACGGTCGCGGTGCGGATTTCGGTCACCGTGATGCTGGGGGTTGGCGTCGCTGTCGCGGTCGGGCACACGGTCGGTTGGCGGTTCGCGCTCGTGGGTTGGATCGTCGCCGCCGGCGTGTATGTGGCGTGGACGCAGTTCATCCTGCGTGGCATGGATGCCGAGCAAACCCGCATATGGGTGACCCGGGAGGATCCCACGCGGTGGGTCGCTGACGTCGTTGTCCTGTCGGCGAGCGTCGCGAGCCTGGGTGGGGTCGGCTACGTGGTCGCGGCCGGGGCGCACTCCGGTGCGGTCGCCCTGGCGGCCGCCATCGTCGGCGTCCTGACCGTCGCGGCGTCCTGGTTTGCCGTGCACACGCTGTTCAGCGTGCATTACGCGCGGCTCTACTATTCGGGCGAACCCGGGGGGATCAACTTCCACGATCCGGAGCCGCCCTGCTTCCGGGACTTCGCCTACGTCGCGTTCACCGTCGGCATGACCTTCCAGGTGTCGGACACCGAGATTTGTTTGTCATCGATCAGGGCGACGGTGTTGCGCCACGCGCTGCTGTCCTACCTGCTGGGCGCGGTCGTCCTGGCCGTCACGATCAATTTGATTGCAGGTTTGGGCTCCAAGCTCTGATCGACCCGCGCCCCGGGCGCCAGTTACTCTGGCGGGCATGGCAATTGAGTCCACCATGCTCGCTCTCGGTACCCCCGCCCCACATTTCGCACTTCCCGAGCCCGCCACCGGCAAAACGGTGAGCCTCGACGAGCTGACCGGACCCGCGCTCGTCGTCACGTTCATCTGTAACCACTGCCCCTACGTCCAGCACGTCGCCGCCGGCCTGGCCGCGCTCGGTCGGGACCTTGCCGACCAGGGCGTCGCGATGGTCGGCATCTCCAGCAATGACGTCATCACCTATCCGCAGGACGGACCCGATGAGATGGTCGCCGAGGCCCGTCGCCGCGGCTGGACGTTCCCGTACCTCTACGACGAGACCCAGGACGTCGCCCGCGCCTACTCCGCGGCCTGCACCCCCGACACGTTCGTCTTCGACGGCGAGCGTCGGCTCGTCTACCGCGGCCAGCTCGACGACTCCCGCCCCCGCAACGACCTACCGGTGACCGGCGCCGACGTCCGGGCGGCGGTCGACGCGGTGCTTGCCGGCCGCGCGGTCGACCCCGACCAGCGGCCCTCGATCGGCTGCGGCATCAAGTGGCGGTAACCAACCCCGACTAACCCTCGGGCCAGATGAGAGACACCGCGTCATAGGTCGGTTCGCCGGCAGCGGTCGCGAACGAATCAAAAGTCTTTGCGATGAGTTCACGCTCCTTGGGAGCTACCCCGCGCAAGACCCGAGTGATCGCGCGGCGTCGATATCTGACCGCCTTGGTAACCAGCTGCCGTCCGGCGGCGGTAAGGCTCAAGGTGATGTTGCGTCGGTCCGCCGGTGATTCCTGCCGGTCAAGCCAACCAGCCTTGATCAGGCGGTCACAGATGCGGCTGGCATTCGACGGGTTGACATCGAGACCAGCGGCTACCGCCGCCAGGTTCAGCGGGCCCCTGCTGTCCACCATGACCAGCACCCGCCATTGCGGCATGGTTACGTTGGCGTCCACCGATGCCATGGAAGCAGCAGCGATGCCCACCAATGCCCGGGTTGCGCGCAGCACAGCGTCGATCTGGTCGGACGACGGGGCCTCGACCTTGGCTCCACGGCGCTGTGCAGCAGTCATCTCGAGATCATCGCTCAACGCACGCCGCGACCGCGGACGGGGAGTCGGATTCATGGCAAACCCTTCGTCTACCGCCGTGACGCCGGCGGTGCGGTGAGTGAATCGTGTCAGTGCCCGGCCCGTGAACTCTGTTCCGGCCGAACCGCATTGGTTCTACGTTAGCCCCGCCGCAGTCGGTTAATTTTGGATTAACGTGTGCTCTTGGGCAATAGTTAAGTGAATAGGCACGAAAATTCCTGGTTTTGCGATGCGCTGCCGTGGGCACTTATGCGGCATGAGTGCACTTCACATCAGTCGTTTCTGCTGTTCGGCAACCCTCGCTGCATCGGGCATTGGCGCTCTGATGATTGCTGCCCCTGCTCTCCCGAGCGCGTCCGCTCAGCCGTGCCCCGATATTGAGGTGGCGTTCGCCCGCGGTACCGGTGAGCCGCCTGGCGTCGGCCCGACCGGCCAGGCATTCGTCGACTCCCTGCGCGCACGCACGGGTGGGAAATCGCTCGACGTGTATCCGGTCACCTACCCGGCCAGCAACGAGTGGTCCACCGGCGTTGATGGCATCAGAGACGCGGGCGCCCATGTCGTTTCGGAGGCGGCTGCCTGCCCCCAGACCAAGATGGTGCTCAGCGGCTTTTCCCAGGGCGCGGCTGTGATGGGCTTCGTCACCTCAGCGGCGGTACCCGATGGGGTTGATCCCGCGACCGTACCCAAACCGCTGGCGCCCGAGGTGGCCGACCACGTCGCGGCTGTCGTCCTCTTCGGCACGCCGAACGTCCGCGCCATGAACTTCCTCGGCCAGCCACCTATCGCCATCGGCCCGACCTATCAGGCCAAGACACTCAAGGTGTGCGCCCCCGAGGACCCGGTCTGCTCCGACGGAGTCAATTTTGCTGCGCACGACACGTACGCCGATAACGCCAGCATCGTTGACCAAGGAGCCGACTTTGCGGTCAGTAAGCTCGGCGCAGGTCCTGGCGGCCCGGTGAGCGTGGTGCGGTCGCCACATGGGGGCTTTGGAAACTGACTCATGCGGTAGTAGAAAATCCGCATGCCCCAAGTAGCGATACTCGACGACTATGTCGGCGTGGCTCTCGACCTCGCCGACTGGTCGCGGGTTCAGGCCCGAGCCGAAATCACGGTCTTCGACCGGCACCTCTCCGAGAAGGAGGCCGCGGAGGCGCTGAGGCCATTCGATGTGCTCTGCACCCTGCGCGAACGTATGGCGCTACCGCGCACCCTCATTGAGCGGCTGCCAAACCTCAAACTGATCACCATCGTCGGCAAGAGCCTGCCGAACCTGGACATGGCCGCGGCCACCGAAAAGGGTGTCCTTGTTGCGCATTCCGACTTCGCCAATCCGAGATTCCAGTCAATGCGCGACGCCACACCCGAATTCGCCTGGGGGCTCATGATCGCGACGGTGCGCAACCTTGCCGAAGAGCATCTGCGCATGCGCGCCGGCGGGTGGCAGGCCAGTATCGGTATGACGTTGTCGGGCAAAACGCTAGGACTTCTTGGGCTGGGTAGGATCGGCAAGCGGATGGCTGAATTCGCGAAAGTCTTTGGTATGCAAGTGATTGCGTGGAGTCAGAATCTCACCGACGAGGCCGCGGCGGCGGTCGGCGCTCGCCGGGTCGAGAAGGCCGCGCTGTTCGAAGAGTCCGACGTCGTCTCCATCCACCTGGTGCTCTCGGAGCGCACCCGTGGCTTGGTCGCCGAAACGGAGCTGGCCCTGATGAAATCGCACGCCTACCTGATCAACACCTCAAGAGGCCCGATCGTCGATGAGGCCGCTCTGATCGCTGCCCTCAGGACAGAGCGCATCGCCGGAGCCGGGCTCGACGTCTACGACAGCGAACCACTTCCGTCTAATCATCCGTTCCGGCTCCTTCCGAACGTGACGTTGTCCCCCCATCTGGGATACGTCACGCGCGAAATGCTCAGCGCCTTTTACTCGGACACCGTTGTGGCCGTGGAGGCGTGGCTCAACGGGACGCCCATTCGCATCGCCAATCCCGAGGCGTTAACGCAATGAACGCGGTGAGTGGCGCGAGCCGTGAACCGCCCCACCGTAGAAAGGTTCGTTTTCAAGCTAGTTGCGGTGGTGTCAATTTCCGCGCAGACCGGCAAGCAGGCTGCACGAATCGACCAATTCCGGTTCATAAGTGGCTGCGCCGCACTCGCATTCCCAGCTGACGTGGGGGCCGCATGAGCACGGGACGGTGGCGACAAGCATGTGTCCGGGCAGCAGCCAGTGCCCACGCGCGCAGCGTTGGGGTGGTCTGTCCATCCATTGCGTGCGCGAGCAGCGCACCTGGTCGCCAAGGTCGACACTCACAAACACCACCCTCTCATCGGCGCGGCCGTCGAGCCAGTCCGGTGCGCGAATCGTTACTCTTCGTTGCAGTTCGTTGACCGTGTCGTTGTTTCCCGTACCCGCCGGTCCCGTTCAACTACTTTGGACGGGTGACAAGCGACCCCTCGGGCATCCTCGGTGACACGCGCTTCGTCTCGCTGACCACGTTCAAGCGCAGCGGGGAGGGCGTGTCGACGCCCATGTGGATCGGGCGTGACGGCGTTGAGCTGTTCGTGTGGACACCCGCGGACAGCTGGAAAGTCAAACGGGTCCAAAACGATCCACGTGTCCTGTTGGCACCGAGCAATCGCTTCGGCAAGGTGAGTGACGGGGTTTCGGCTGCCCAGGGCACTGCGCAGGTGGTCACCGATGCGGCGACGGTGCAACGACTCGAACGTGAGATCCGCAGAAAGTACGGCCTGGAATACCTGCTGGTGACGTTGGTCGAAACGATCCTGGCGCGGGGACGCAAGCCGCGGGTCATCGTGCGGATCGCACTGTCAGACTGAGGCCTTGGATGAGGCCTTGGATGAGCCCTTGCAGGCGGGATCTCGTCGCGCACCGATGAATTCCGGTCGCGCCGGCGGTCATACCTTTGACGCACAATTCGAGAAAGGAGTAGATCCTCCATGTCCACTGCCCTCCCGGCTCTTCCGCGCATCGTCGACTACCAGACCTGGCGAGCCAAGCTCGACGAGCTGCGCACGCGCGAGAAGGCCGCCACCCGCGAACTGGATGCGATTGCCGCCCAGCGGCGCCGCCTGCCGATGGTCGAGTTGCCCGACTACACCCTGATCGGCGCTGACGGGCCCATCCGCCTCGTCGATGTGTTCGGTGGCCGATCGCAGCTCATCGTCTACAACCACATGTGGTCTGACGGCGCGGAGTGGCAGTGCGGCGGCTGCACGGGCTTCACGTCGCAGTTCACTCGGCTGGAGTTCCTCGACAACTACGACGCACGCTTCGTCGTCGTCACCAATGGACCGATTGATGAGGCACTGGCCTACCGGCGGAAGGTCGGCAACCGGATGCCGTGGTACTCGTCATCGCAGAGCCCGTTCGGCGCCGACATGGACGCGCCCCCGAACGGAGGCTTTGCGGTCAACGTGTTCCTGCGCGACGGCGACACCGTGTACCGCACCTGGCATACCAACGGACGGGGCACCGAGCAGCTCAGCCACGTCTTCGCGCTGCTCGACGTCCTGCCGTATGGCCGCCAAGAGGAATGGCTCGATTCGCCTGACGGTTGGCCCTCGCGGCCCACATACTCGGGTTGGCTCGACTCCCCCGATATCGCCGAAGCCTACGGGACAAGTGAGGACTCATGACCGCAACCATCGACAGTTTCGTCGTCACCCGCACCGTCGCCGCTTCCCCGGCGCAGATCTTCGCGGTGTTGGCCGACCCGTCCCGCCACCAGGACACCGAGCCCGGCGACTGGGTGCGCGACGCGGTGGACACCGCACCAATTAAGACCACGGGACAGATGTTCGCGATGAACATGTTCCACGAGCAGGCCGGTGGTCACTACGTCATGCACAACCTGGTCACGGTGTTTGATGAGGACCGCGCCATTGGGTGGCTGCCAGGTCGGCTCGATGACGCCGGAAATCACTCTGCGGGCGGTTGGTTGTGGCGCTACGACCTCACTCCGAACGGGAACGATACCGACGTCACTCTGACCTACGATTGGAGCGGCACGTCCCAGGATTTCCGCGACCGCTTTGGCGGGACGGCTCCGTTCCCGGAGGACTACCTCGCTGCGTCGTTGGCGACCCTGGACCGCTGCGTCACTTCTGCAGAGTGAACTGATTGACGTCGATGTAGCCGGAGCGGAATAGGTCTGCACAGCCGGTCAGGTATTTCATGTATCGCTCGTAGACCTCTCGCGACTGAACTTCGATGGCCTCGGCCTCGTGTGCCTGCAGGGCCTCGCCCCACAGGTCGAGGGTCTTTGCGTAATGCAGTTGCAGCGATTGCCGGCGGGTCAACGTGAAACCCATCGCCGCCGAGCGCTCCTCCACCATGTCGATCGACGGTAACTGGCCGCCCGGAAAGATCTCGGTGAGGATGAACTTGATGAAGCGGACCAGGTTCATCGAGATGGGCAGGGCCTGTTGATCGAGTTCCTCCTTGTTTAATCCGGTGATCGTGTGTAACAGCATCACGCCATCAGCGGGCAGGATTTTGTCGGCCAACTCGAAGAATTCGTCGTAGCGATTGTGGCCGAAATGCTCGAACGCACCGATGGACACAATCCGGTCGACCGGTTCTCTGAACTCTTCCCAGCCCTGCAGCAGCACTCGCCTGCTGCGCGCGGTATCCATCCCGTCGAACGATCTCTGCACGTGGGCGGCTTGGTTCTTGGACAACGTCAGGCCTATGACGTTCACGTCATAGTTCTCGATGGCCCGGCGCATGGTCGCTCCCCAGCCGCAGCCGATGTCGAGCAGGGTCATGCCGCGCTGCAGGCCCAGCTTGCCCAGCGCCAAATCGATCTTGGCGATCTGCGCCTCTTCCAGCGTCATGTCGTCGCGTTCGAAGTACGCGCAACTGTATGTCTGCGTGGGATCGAGGAACAGGCGAAAGAAGTCGTCGGATAGGTCGTAATGTGCCTGGACGTTGGCGAAATGCGGTGTCAGCCTCTGGGCCATGTCGTGTCGTGCCTTTCTGGACCGTGAGGCCCCCCCGGGTAGCGTGCAAAATCCCAGTTGTTTACCCATGCGAACTTCTTTGAAACAAACCGACATCGGCCTTGACTGCGGGTCCGGCCCACGCGTTACCGGCGTCATTCCAGTTCACGATGGCGCTGTGATGTGGGTTCACCGCTCCTCCTTGCGGCGTGGCGAGGTTTACCGAGCGCATCCTCCGGGCTACACGGAAAACAACATTGTCGGTGCTCGAGATCACTCGCGAGCCAGCAAGCGAGAAAGCGCTACGGTTTGCCAACTTCACTGACGTCCCACAACAGCCGACTCGTCCGCGTCAGTCGGTCGCGTTGGCTGCTGCTCGCCGTGTTTGTCGTCGTAGGAGTGGTCGGCGCGCTCCAGATTGTGTTGTTGCCGCACTGCCCGCACTGCCCTGGACTTCCGTCGAAAATGCTTGGGGGGCCACAGGTGACGATCACGCCTGCCACCAATGCGCACGATGTCGAGCCGGTCACAGACGTTGTGGTGAAAGCCAACGCGGGAACGCTGACCGAGGTTCACATGGTCAACGACGACGGCAAACCGATCGACGGCGTAATGACTCCGGATAACACGGTTTGGAAACCCACGGTCCCGCTGGGCTACGGAAGGACCTACACGCTGAAGGTCAGCAGCCACGGGCCCAATGGCGTTGACTCGACTCAGGTGTCGTCGTTCTCGACGCTGAAGCCGTCCAATCAGACCAAGGTTTCGTTCACCACGACCTCGGAGGCGGCGCTGAAAGACGGCAGTACCTACGGCGTCGGGACGGTGCTCGTCGCCCACTTCGACGAGCAGATCGCCGACCGCGCTGCCGCGGAGAAACAGTTGGCGGTGACGACCAACCCCGCGGTGCAGGGTTCCTGGTTCTGGGTCGACGACCAGAATGCGCACTGGCGTCCGGAGCACTACTACACACCCGGCACGACGGTGAACGCCGAGGCTAAGATCTACGGAATCCCCTTGGGGAACGGGCTATTCGGGCAAGAAGACAGCAAAGTGTCGTTCCGGATCGGGGACTCGCACGTATCGATCGCCGACGATGCCACCAAGGTGGTGAGCGTATTCGACAACGGGAAACTGGTCCGTTCCATGCCGACATCTATGGGAATGGGTGGCACGGAAAACGTTGGGGCGCACAGTATATCGCTGTGGACGCCGTCGGGCATCTACACCGTGCTCGACAAGGGCAACCCGGTGGTGATGGACTCCTCGACATTCGGGCTGCCCAAGAATTCGCGCCTCGGGTATCGCGAGACCATCAACTACGCGACAAAAATCAGTACCGACGGCATCTACCTACATGAACTCGACGCGACGGTGTGGGCCCAGGGCCACACCGACACCTCGCACGGCTGCCTGAACCTCAACGCCGATAACGCGAAATGGTTTTACGGCTTTTCGGTGCCGGGTGACGTGGTCGAGATCCGCAACAGCGGCGGACCGCCATTGAAACTTGCGCAAAACGGCGACTGGACGCTCAGCTGGGATCAATGGCGCAACGGCAGCGCCTTGAAGTGACGAGCTATCGGAGGCCTCGAATGGGCGACATGGAATCAAACCGGCGGTCGCTGCTGATGGCGGCCCCGCTGTTGCTAGCGGCGGTGGCCGCTGGCGACAAGCCGTTGGCGCCGGCACCCGAAACCGGTCCGGATCCCAACGAAACGTTCACCCTGCCCTTCGAGCAAATGAATTTTCAGTCCTGGGGCAACCTGCCGCCGCACAGTGGCGAAATGGCGAAACTCTATGGGGATTTCGACCAACCCGGACCTTACCTGGTGATGATGAAGTGGAACCCGGGCTGGTTCAGCGCGCCGCATACCTACGCCACCGACCGGATTCAAGTGGTGGTGTCAGGCACCTGGTTTGTCAACAGCGGGAATGATTTTCAGCCGCAGGACGCGGTACCTGTCGGGCCGGGTGGTTACGTGAAGAGGGCTGCTCGCACCCCGCACTACGACGGCGTTCCGGCCAACCGACGCGACCCGGCGGTGATCGCCATTTTCGGGCTCGGTCCGGTGGACATGCAGCTGACTGACCCGGCGCAGCCGTCATACCGTCAGGTGTAGCCAGCCAGGTGCGACGCACCAAAATGAACTCTTGACTGATTCCAGTTAAGGGACCATATTGTCAGGGTGTCCTCAACGGCGAAGCACGCGGACCGGCTGCGGATGGCCGATTTGCGGGTCACCCGGCCCAGGGTCGCCGTGCTCGAGGTCGTGGACGCCCACCCCCATGCCGACACCGAGACGATCTTTTCCGCGGTGCGCATCGGGCTGCCCGAAGTTTCCCGCCAGGCGGTCTATGACGTGCTTAACGCGCTGACCGCGGTGGGGCTGGTTCGGCGGATCCAGCCACTGGGCTCGGTTGCTCGCTACGAGTCGAGGGTCGGCGACAACCATCACCACTTGGTCTGCCGATCGTGTGGGGCCATCGCTGACATCGACTGCGCGGTGGGCGAGGCGCCGTGTCTAACCCCCGCGGATGTCAACAACGTTCTGGATGGGTTCGTTCTCGACGAGGCCGAAGTCATCTACTGGGGCTTCTGCCCCGACTGCTCGACTGCAATTTCCTGATCACAGCCCGATTCACCTAACCCCGAAAGGAATGTTGTGTCCGAAAGCGAAAACCCGGTAATCGACGCGCCCAAGCCGAAAGAGGGCGCTCCCCTGACCAACCAGGATTGGTGGCCCAACCAGGTCGACGTCGCAAAACTGCACCCGCACTCGCCGCAGGCCAACCCGCTCGGCGACGACTTCGACTACGCAGCGGAATTCGCCCAGCTCGACGTCGAGGCCCTTAAGGCCGACATGATTTCGGTGCTGACCACCTCGCAGGACTGGTGGCCCGCCGACTATGGCCACTACGGCGGCTTTTTCATCCGGATGAGCTGGCATGCCGCGGGCACCTACCGCATCTTCGACGGTCGTGGTGGCGGCGGCCAGGGTATGCAGCGCTTCGCCCCGCTCAACAGCTGGCCGGACAACGCCAGCCTGGACAAGGCCCGCCGGCTGCTCTGGCCGGTCAAGAAGAAGTACGGCAACAAGATCTCCTGGGCGGACTTGATCGTTTACGCCGGCAACGTCGCCCTGGACTCGATGGGGTTCAAGACCTTCGGCTTCGCGTTCGGCCGCGAAGACGTCTGGGAGCCCGAGGAGATTATCTTCGGCGAAGAGGGCGAATGGCTGGGCACCGACAAGCGCTACTCGGGCAAGCGTGACCTCGCCGAGCCCTACGGTGCGACCACCATGGGTCTTATTTATGTGAATCCGGAAGGCCCCGAGGGTAAGCCGGATCCGGTCGCCGCGGCGGTGGACATCCGTGAGACGTTCGGCCGGATGGCGATGAACGATGAGGAGACGGCCGCCCTCATCGTCGGTGGTCACAGCTTCGGCAAGACCCACGGCGCCTCCGACGGTGATCACGTTGGTCCCGAGCCGGAGGCCGCCCCCATCGAGCAACAGGGTCTGGGCTGGAAGAGCTCCTACGCCAGCGGCAGCGGCAAGGACGCCATCACCAGCGGGCTGGAGGTGGTCTGGACCAAAACCCCGACCAAGTGGGGCAACGGGTTCCTGGAGAACCTGTACGGCTACGAGTGGGAACTGACCAAGAGTCCTGCCGGAGCCTGGCAGTTCACCGCGAAGGATGGCGCGGGCGCCGGCACCATCCCCGACCCGTTTGGCGGGCCGGGTCGTGCCCCGACGATGCTGGTCACTGATGTCGCGTTACGGGAGGACCCGATCTACCGCGAGATCACCCGGCGCTGGCTGGACCACCCCGAGGAGCTGTCTGACGCCTTTGCCAAAGCGTGGTACAAGCTGCTGCACCGCGATATGGGCCCGATCAGCCGCTACCTCGGCCCGTGGATTCCCGAGCCGCAGTTGTGGCAAGACCCGGTCCCGTCCGTGGACCACGCGCTGGTCGACGAGAAGGACGTTGCCGCGCTGAAGAGCAAGGTGCTCGAATCCGGTCTGTCGGTTCCCCAGCTGGTCAAGACGGCGTGGTCGGCGGCGGCAAGCTACCGCAACACCGACAAGCGCGGCGGGGCAAACGGCGGACGGCTTCGCCTTGAGCCGCAGAAGAACTGGGAGGTCAACGAGCCCTCGGAACTGGCCAAGGTGCTGCCGGTCCTGGAGAAGATCCAGCAGGACTTCAACGGTTCGGCGTCCGGCGGCAAGAAGATCTCGCTGGCCGATCTGATCGTGCTGGCCGGCTCGGCGGCGGTGGAGAAGGCCGCCAAGGACGCGGGCTATGAGATTTCGGTGCATTTCTCCCCTGGGCGTACCGACGCCTCGCAGGAGAACACCGACGTGGAGTCGTTCGCCGTGCTCGAACCGCAGGCCGACGGGTTCCGCAACTATGCGCGGCCGGGCGAGAAGGCGCCGCTGGAGCAGTTACTGCTCGAACGGGCCTACCTACTGGGTGTGACCGCGCCGGAGCTGACGGTGCTCATTGGCGGGCTGCGTGCCCTCGGCGCCAACCACGGCGGCAGCAAGCACGGCGTGTTCACCGACAAGCCGGGCGTGTTGACCACCGACTTCTTCGTCAACCTGCTCGACATGGGCACCGAGTGGAAGCCGTCGGAGTCCACGGAGAACGTCTACGAAGGCCACGACCGGAGCTCCGGGGCGCTCAAGTGGACCGCGACCGCCAATGACCTTGTGTTCGGATCGAATTCGATCCTGCGGGCACTCGTGGAGGTGTACGCGCAGGACGACAACGCGGGCAAGTTCGTGGAGGACTTCGTCGCAGCGTGGGTCAAGGTCATGAACAACGACCGGTTCGATCTCTCGTAACACCGGTTCGTCGACAACTGAGCGGCACCCCCGCGAGCCACCGGCTTGCGGGGGTGCCGTGCTCAAGGGATGCTGGGGATCAGAATGGCACGCAATGGCTGACATCACCACGTTGATCCTCGCCGACCACGACTGGTTCCGCGAACAATTCGCCGAGCTGGATTATCTGCAGGCGCAGATGCCGGTTAACCGCGGCGCACTCGAGCGGGTATGGCGTCCCCTCGCCGACAAGCTCGACGTGCACGCCTACATCGAAGAGCAGATCTTCTACCCCGAACTGTTGAAGCGCGGTGTCGACGATCCCGAAGACGAAACCCTTGATGCCATCGGCGATCACAACGACATTCGCGACGGAGTGCGCGACGCCAACGCAGCCGAAGTTGGCACCGAGGAGTGGTGGGCTGCGGTCGGCCGCACCCGGGTGGCCAACGACGACCACATGGGCGAAGAGGAACGCGAAGGCCTGTCTGACTTTCGCCGGCACGCCCCAGCAGGCCTTCGCAAATCGCTAGGGCGCAAGTACAGCGAGTTCATGGATCAACACCCCACCACCGATGGTTTAGCGATCGTTGACCGCGATCCGCAGCGTTACATCGAGGACTTCGAGAACGCTCCGCCATCAAACCGCGCCAAGCCCGCCGACGGCTCCCTCAACATAGGAAGCCTCAAAGGCGTCAAATAGACTGGCCCGCAGCGTGTTTCACAGTCGAGCCGTGCTATGCCGGAAATGTGCGGGCGCCCCGTTCGAGCGGCAGGCGCAGCGTATTCACGAGATAGCTTACGGTTCTATAGTTTCCGGCAAGCATGAGTAGCTCGAGGATCGCCTCGTCGGTATGGTTTGCGCTCAACTGCGCCCACAGATCGTCGTCGACGGAGCAACCAGAGTGCAGACTGTCGCAAAGCTGGATCAAGACGCGATCCTCGTCATCCCAGCACGCATCCTGGGGTCCTCCGGTCGTCAGTGAAGTGATCTGCTCCTCGTTCAAGCCGGCTTTGGCGGCGAAGGTGCTCACGTGCACTCCCCACTCGTACTCGGCGCCGCAGGCCGCGGTGACGCGGTCGATGACGATCTCGCGCTGGCGGATCGTCAGGTGTCCACGGTCGAGCAGGCCTGAGTTGAAGAACTTGAAGAACAAGCGTTGGTCGCGGGCCAAGGTGGTGAACAACACCAGCGGCGGATTGCCCCGCATGATGGCGTCGATGGCCTGCTGGATGTCGGCGGGCAACGGTGGCGCAGCGGGCGCCATGCGCGCGCTACTTTTTTTATAGCATCCCATACTGGCACACTACGCGTGGATGCTACAAAATGTGAAGCATGTCAGCTCCACGGTTCGGTAAGCCGGTACGGGGGTCTGCCTCGGGGCGGCCCATCATGGTGGCGCTCGATGCCCTAGGCCGGCGCGGCGCGTTGCGGATCCTGTGGGAATTGCGCGGCGATCCGTTGACCTTTCGCGCTCTTCAGGATGCATCCGAGATGAATCCCGGTTCGCTCAATACTCGTCTGAAGGAACTGCGGGCGCTGCACATCGTGGACCACTCCGCGGGCGGCTACCACCTCACCAATCACGGATTGGCGCTGATGAAGGCGCTAAAACCGCTCCAGGCCTGGGCCGATGACTGGGCGCAACGGCCCGACGTCACGGAGCCGTGAGTCCCGCCACAATATTACCCACCGGTAACCTACGATCGCGTAAGTTGTTGTTGTGGGCCTGGCTTGTCCTGGTCGCCGACAACCGAGACTGGATGAACATGAGCGAATTGACGTATCTGGAATTGCACGGAGACCGGATCGCCTACCGGGATGCCGGTGACGGTCCCGTGCTGTTGCTAATCCACGGCATGGCCGGGAGCTCGGCCACCTGGCGGGCGATCATTCCGCAGTTGTCCACGAAATACCGTGTCATCGCGCCGGACCTGCTCGGCCATGGCATGTCCGCGAAACCACGCGGGGACTACTCGCTGGGCGCCTTCGCGGTCTTTCTTCGCGACCTTCTGGATGAACTCGGGGTGCACCGGGCAACGGTCGTCGGCCAGTCACTCGGCGGCGGCATCGCAATGCAGTTCACCTATCAGCATCGTGATTACTGCGAACGGCTGGCCCTCATCGGCAGTGGCGGTCTCGGCCCCGACCTCAGCCCGATGCTGCGACTGCTGTCGGCACCGGGCGCAGAGTTGGTGCTGCCCGTGGTCGCGCCGCAATCCGTGCTTAACCTCGGGAACAAGCTCGGCTCCTGGCTGACCTCGGCCGGGATCCAGGCGCCGCGTGCCGGCCAAATGTGGCAGGCGTACAGCTCGCTGTCGGATCCTGCAGGCCGCCACGCGTTCTTGCGCACCTTGCGCTCGGTGGTGGACCACCGTGGTCAGGCGGTCAGCGCGCTGAACAAGTTGCACCTGACTGCCGGTTTGCCCGTGGTGCTGATCTGGGGAGATGACGATCGCATCATTCCGGTCTCGCACGCCTACGCCGCACACGACGCCCTGACCGGCAGTCGTCTCGAGGTGCTCGAGGGGATCGGCCACTTTCCGCACGTCGAGGCGCCGGCGGCGGTGGCGGAAATCCTCGAAAACTTCATCGCCACAACCACTCCCGCGACAGACGTGGCAGCCCTGCGGTAGCGCCCGCGTCCTCGTAGGCCTTCTTGATTGCCGCCATCAGCGGCGCTCCGAACTTCAGCTGCGCAGCAGCCTCCCTGGACTCACGCGGCGCACTGGCGCAATAACGTCAACGTTCACGTTGATAGTCTCATCTTTTGTGCAGCTCCGAGCCGCGATGTCGCACGTTATCAACGCGACGATCCAAACAGGAGGATGACATCTCATCCCCTGGCCCAGGCGGATCTCAGGACAGCGATAACGAGCGCCGACGCCATGCTCACCGCAACGCCGACCGCCACGTCTCCGGCGAGCGATGGCAGATAATCCTCAAGGGCGCCGCGGAGGTCTTTCGCCGCGAAGGGTACGCCCGGGCCCGCTTGGAGGACGTCGCCGTCGAGGTGGGCATCAACCGCGCCTCGCTGTACTACTACGTCGGCACGAAGGGCGAGTTGCTCGTCGCGCTGATCGAGGAGCCGGCCTACGCGATGATGCGACACTGTCGCGAGGCGCTCGAATCCGACGCTTTCGCAACGACCTCGACCCGCGGCTGGTCATGCTCGGCATTCTCGGCATGCACAACTGGATTCACCGGTGGTACGTCCCCGGTGGACGCAACACGCTGGCCGAGATCGGCGACGCCTTCGCCGACATGGTGCTTTGCGGCCTGCGTCCCTGACTCGGCAAAACCCGACTGAGAGGAAGCGCTATGCCACGCCTGAATCCTGTTCCTCGGGGCGAAGTCAGCGACGAATTCACGCTGAAGATGTACGACGTCATGTTCGGCGACCGCGACCCGGTGGCGGAACCGGGCACCATCGGGGGAACCCCGGGAAACTGGTGGACGGTGATGGCGCAGTCCCCCGCCGCCCTGCGCCATGCCGTGCGCGGCTTCCGGCTCTACCGGGAAGAAGTCCAGTTGCGGCCGGAAGACCGCGAATTGGGCCAGATCAGGGCCGGCTGGTTAGTCGGTAGTCAGTTCGTGTTCTCCCAGCACTGCAAGGCGTGCCGTTCGGCAGGACTGTCCGAAGAGAAGATTCGCGCCATTCCCTCGTGGCAGACCGCCGATTGTTTCGATCACAAAGAGCGATTGTTGCTGGCGTACGCCGATTGCCTTGCAGGCCAACAGGGTCGAGTCCCCGAGCGGCTGTTCACCCAACTGCGAGAGGTGTTGACCGACAGCGAGATCCTCGAGTTCACCTACGTCACCACCATGTACGTGATGCACGCGACCATGTCGCGCGCGTTGCGGCTCGAGTTCGACGACTCCGACGATCCGGTCGTGGAAGTGGTCGACCCGGACGGCGGCGGCGTATTGGACATCGGCGCGGCCACGTCCGGGGCTGACTAAAGACCGCTGGTGTGAATTGGTCGGGTCGTGTACAAGAGTCTGGTGGATGACCCGCGCTCCAGTTCTTTCGACGAGTCGGCGCTGCGCGAAGGGATGGCCCGACGGCTGCATCGCCGAGCCGAGGCCGAGGGCAAGCTCACGGTACCGGCCGTTCCCAGCATGGTCGACGAGTACGTCAAGATGTGCGAAAACATCTTTGTCGGCATGGGCATTCAGTACACGTCCGAGCAATCCGCCCAGCTGAAAAGGGTGCTACAAAGCGAACTAACGAAGGCCTACAAGACTTCCTCGCGTTCGGTCGTCGTCATCGAGTTCAAGGTCCCCTGGGGCACCACCCTCAACTATCGCGTCAAAGCGGACTGGCTGACGATCGAGGAGGATTACGACCGCTGGGTCACGGTTCGGCCGCCGCCACTGTTCGGCAGCGAGCCGGACGCACGGGTGTGTGCATTGGCCGGCGAGGCGGTCGATCCGAAAACCCATCGCGTGCTCGATATCGGCGCCGGTACCGGGCGTAACGCACTGGCCCTGGCGCGGCGGGGGCACCCGGTGGACGCGGTCGAGATGACCGCAAAGTTCGCCGACACCATCCGCTCGGAGGCCGAGGCCGAATCGCTCGACGTCCGCGTCATCCAGGCTGACGTCTTCACCGCCACCGACGGGGTCGAGTCCGAATATCAGCTGATCGTGGTCTCCGAGGTGGTGCCCGACTTCCGCACGGCGTCGCAGCTGCGCGGGCTGTTCGAACTGTGCGCCCAGCTGCTGGTTCCCGGCGGACGCTTGGTCCTCAACACTTTCTTGCCGCGTCTGGGTTACACCCCCGACGACGCGGCACGCGAGCTCGGCCAGCAATTCAACAGCATGATCTTCACCCGCGACGAGGTCGACGGCGCCGTGTCCCAGCTACCTCTGGAGCTCGTGGCCGACGACCCCGCCTACGAGTACGAAAAGGCCCACCTGCCCGAGGGCGCTTGGCCGCCCACCGGCTGGTTCGACGGGTGGGCCAGCGGCCTCGACATCTTCGACGTGGAGCGTGAGCATTCCCCGATCGAATTGCGCTGGCTCGTCTACCAGAAGACGGGGTAAGCCGTCAGGTCAGCGATCGAGATCCCACTGCCCGTAATCGGGCGCAAGGACATCGTCGACGTCCACTTTGATGCCGTTCAGGACGGGGCCTTCGATGATGCCCTGGTAGAGCACCGCCGTCGGCTCGCGCTCGCCATTCGACCATGCCTTCGTCTGCCACCCCCAACGGAATCCGGGGCTGGTGGAGTGCCCGATCACGCCGTCCCTGACCGCCCACCCACATGCGTTGGCGTGTCCATAGATACCGGTGCGCTCCACGCCCAGCACCGAGTTGATTCCCCGAAACCAGTCGACCGCAGTGCCATTCCACGTGTCCAGGTCGATGTTGTCGTCGACGCTGAAAAAAATCGGCGCCGAACTCGTGCCACCGGCTGCACCGTGCAGTTGCAATGCCGTCTGAGCGTCGGCCACGCCACCGTCATGCCCGCGGGTGTAATCCGACGGGGTAGGCCAGCCGGGCTTGCCGTACTGGAAGTTGCTGACGATGTGCAGCCCCGCCGCGCGCAGCGCGTCCGCGTAGTCCCGGGTGATGGGCTTTGCCTCGAAGTGCGCGCCCGGGCGCTCTTCGGACACGTAGTTGATCACTCCGTCGTAGCCGGCCGCTTTGATTTCGTCCGGCGCGATCCTTCGCTCGGCGAAATCGATCAGCCTGGTCGCCGCAGCCGACGCCGTCGGCCCACCGGCGGTTGCGGCGAGCGTTCCCAGGCCCAGCAGCGCCGGTGAAAGGGCGTACTTGAAGGCGTCGCGTCTCGAGACGGACCGCCATCCGTCGCGTTGACCTGGGGTAGCCGAACCGGGCACGGCGCGATGGTAGCAGGCGGACGGCTACCCCGGTCGATCGCAAGAACCGGCCCATGACATGCTAGTTCAGTTGATCCCAAGGGGTCGCGTTGCGTCGTTTAGTACATCGAATTATAGTCTGGACAGGTGTCCAGTTTGCTAGCGATTTGCTAGCAAGGGGTCGGGCGGTCGGTTGATCGCGATGGATGGGGGCGCACTTCGCCGACGTTCATCCAGCGCAGAAGGGTTGAGTATGCGGGTTGCCCTGCTGTCCTATCGGAGTAAGACCCATTGCGGCGGCCAGGGCGTCTATGTGCGCCACCTCAGCCAAGGTTTGGTGGAGCTCGGCCACGACGTTGAGGTTTTCTCCGGCCAGCCCTACCCGGACCTGCTCGACCCGCGGGTGCGATTGACCGAAGTGCCCAGCCTTGATCTCTACCGAGAACCGGACCCGTTTCGGGTGCCGCGCCCCAGCGAGATCCGCACCTCGATCGACCTGTTGGAGCTTGCCACCATGTGGACCGCGGGCTTCCCCGAGCCGCGCACGTTCACCATGCGTGTCGCGCGGTTATTGGCCGAACGTGCCGGCGATTTCGACCTCGTGCACGACAACCAGAGTTTGGGGACCGGGCTGCTCGGTATCGCCGCCGCGGGTCTGCCGGTGGTGGCCACGGTGCATCACCCGATCACCCGCGATCGGGTGCTCGACTTGGCGGCCGCACGTTGGTGGCGAAAGCCGTTGGTGCACAGGTGGTACGGATTTTCCAACATGCAAAAGCAGGTGGCGCGCCAAATTCCCGACCTGCTTACTGTTTCGTCGTCGTCCGCGACGGACATCGTCGCCGACTTCGGCGTCTCGCCGGATCAACTGCACGTCGTGCCGTTGGGCGTGAAGACCGAGTTGTTCAGGCCGGGATCGCTGCCGCGCCAACCCGGCCGGGTGATGGCCATCGCCAGCGCCGATACCCCACTGAAGGGCGTCAGCACGCTGCTGCATGCGGTCGCCAAGCTTCGCACGAGCCGGAATCTCGAGTTGCGGCTCGTCGCCAAGGTGGAACCCAATGGGCCCACCGAGAAACTCATCGCCGAGCTGGGCATCTCCGACATCGTCCACATCAGCAACGGGCTGACCGACGCCGAGTTGGCCGCGCTGTTCGCCTCAGCCGAAGTCGCCTGCATTCCTTCGCTCTACGAAGGGTTTTCGCTGCCGGCGGTGGAAGCCATGGCGAGTGGCACCCCGATTGTGGCCAGTCGGGTGGGCGCGCTGCCGGAAGTCTTGGGGACGGACGGCGCGTGCGCGGAACTGGTGCCGGCCGCCGACGTCGATGCGCTGACCCACGCGCTCGGCGAGCTGCTCGATTCGCCGGAAAAGCGCCGGCGCCTGGGGAACGCGGGCAGGGTGCGCGCGGTCAACGTGTTCAGCTGGGAAGCCGTAGCCGCCCAAACTGTGCGGGTCTATGAGCGGGCAATCGCGCGCAAGGCCGTCTCCGAAGGCGAATCACGGTGCTGACAGTCGATTTCGACCGGCTGGGCATCGGGCCGTCCACCAAGGTCATCGACGTCGGTTGCGGAGCGGGCAGGCATGCCTTCGAAGCGTATCGGCGCGGCGCTGACGTCGTCGCCTTCGACCACGACGAGGGCGAGCTGCGTTCGGTCGAGACCATCCTGCAGGCGATGGCCGAAAACGGCGAAGCACCGGCCACGGCGTCGGCCGAGGTGGTCGTCGGTGACGCGCTCAGCTTGCCCTACGCCGACGGGACCTTCGACTGTGTCATCGCGTCGGAAATCCTCGAGCATGTGCCGCAAGATGACGCTGCCATCGCCGAGCTGATCAGAGTGCTCAAAGTTGGTGGGACACTGGCGATCAGCGTGCCGCGGTGGCTGCCCGAGCGGGTGTGTTGGTTGCTCTCGGACGAATACCACAGCAACGAGGGCGGCCATGTGCGTATCTACCGGGCCAACGAGTTGCAGGACAAGATCGTCAAGGCCGGCTTAGGCCGAATGACCTGGATGACATTGACGCACTCGCATCATGCGCATGCGCTGCACTCGCCGTTCTGGTGGCTGAAATGCGCTGTGGGAGTTTCGAAGCCCGACCACCCCGTGGTCGCCGCGTATCACAAGCTGCTGGTGTGGGACCTGATGCAGCGCCCCAAGATCACGCAGGTCGCCGAGTCACTGCTCAACCCGCTGGTGGGTAAGAGTGTGGCGATGTACTTCGTCAAGACCGTCAATGATGCAGCCGAGGCCCGGGGACGTTCCATTGCATCGTTCTAAGCCGCCGGCCGTTCCGGGCGTGCTCACTCGCGAGCAGTGCAGGCAAACCGCGCAATCTATTGCCGCCGCGCAAGAACCATCGGGCGCGATCCCCTGGTTTGAGGGCGGTCACACCGATCCGTGGGATCACGTGGAATGTGCGATGGCACTCACCACAGCGGGGCTACTGGAGCCCGCGCAGGCCGCCTTCGAATGGAGCCGTAAAACACAACGGGCCGACGGTTCCTGGCCCCTCCAGACCCGTTCCGGGACAGTCGAAGACGCCAACAGCGACAGTAACTTCTGCGCCTACATCGCCGCCGGCGTCTGGCACCACGTGCTGGTCACCGGCGACGAGGCTTTTGCCGCGGCGATGTGGCCGGTCGTGCATAAGGCGATCGACTTCGTCATCGACTTGCAGGTCGGCTACGGCGAGATCTATTGGGCCCGAAGCGAATCCGGTCCTGTTCCGGAAGCGCTGATGACCGGATGTGCCAGCATCTTTCACAGTATCCGCTGCGCGTTGGCCCTCGCCGCCCTGATGGGCGAACCGCAGCCGGAGTGGGAACTGGCGTTGGGGGCGCTGGGCCACGCGATCGCCGCGCATCCGGAGGCGTTCACCGAAAAAGACCGCTACTCGATGGACTGGTACTACCCCATCTTGGGCGGGGCACTTCGCGGTTCAGCCGCGGCCGCCCGAATCAAGCAGCGCTGGGCCACTTTTGTGGTCGGCAACCTGGGCATCCGCTGTGTGAGCGACCGGCCCTGGGTGACCGGCGCCGAGACCTGCGAACTGGTGATGGCGCTCGATGCCATTGGCCAGCGGTCGGCCGCGCATCGGCAATTCGCCGCGATGCAGCACCTGCGCGAAGAAGACGGCTCGTACTGGACGGGATTGGTGTTCGCGGACGGGAAACGGTGGCCCGAGGAGCGGACAACCTGGACCGGCGCGGCGATGATCCTGGCGGCGGATGCCTTATCGGACACCACCGCGGGCGCCGGGATCTTCCGGGGTGAGCGTCTGCCGATGGGCCTTCAGACCGACTTCGATTGCGAATGCGTTGCTACTGGGCGCTAATGCGCTCGAGCACCCGCAGCGACCCGGTGGCCGACACTTCGCGGAACTGACCGGAATCGATTGCGCGGCAATAGATGAGGTAGGGCGGCCGGCCGCCATCGCGCGGGTCGGGAAACACGTCGTGGATGAGCAGTGCTCCGCCGACGGCGACCCACTTCGCCCAGCCGTCAAAGTCCTGATTGGCGGCGGCTTCGCTGTGACCGCCGTCGATGAACAAGAGTTGCAGCAGCGTCCCCCAGCCCTTGGCCACGATCGGTGACTTGCCCACGATGGTGACCACGTGGTCGTCCAACCCGGCCGCGTCGAGCGTGCGCCGGAATATGGGCAGCGTGTCGAACAGGCCGGTGACCTCGTCGACCAGTGACGCGTCGTGATATTCCCAGCCGGGCTGGTGTTCCTCCGAGCCGTGATGGTGGTCGATCGTGTACAGCACGCTGGCGGTTTGCTGCGCCGCTGCCCCTAGCAACAGGGTGGACTTGCCGCAGTAGGTGCCGATCTCGACACCGACGCCGCCGTCGAGGTAACGCAGCGCCGCGTCGTGCAGCGCGCGTCCCTCGTCGGCGGGCATAAAGCCCTGCACCTGTTCGGCTAGCGCGAACAGGCGCTCGGTGGAACTCGCGTCGACTTGATTCATCAGCCGAACCTATCTTGAGTCAAAAGGGCGGCCGCACCCCAGGGGCGCGCCTGCCCCGCCATCAGCCGGCTTGTCGAGTCAACAGGGCAACCGCGCTAAAGCGTGAGTTGCCCGGATTCCGTAGATCTCGCTGTGGCAGCCAGGCGAGCGGGCGCATAAACAGCGGCAAGCGACGGAACCGGTGGGCAGCCAGAAACGCCGATTGCGCTTCCGCGACGTGCCAACCTAGGTCTTCGAAGAACGCCAACCCGTTGTCGGGCGCGAACTTGAACGGCGCATTCTGCTGCAAGCCGGCCATCTTCGTGTTCATCAGGTTCCTCAGGCCCGGAGGAACGAAGTCGAGCATCCACCAGGCGACTTCGGGTCGGGTGATCGCCTCTGAAAGCGCGGCGATGTCGCGGTCTTCTAGATACATCGATAGGCCTTCGGTCAGCACTAGGGCTTTCGTCGCACCGCTCAGCGCCTCGTTGAGGAAGTTCTCGCGGGCGCGCGCATCAGCCAAATCGACTGCCATGCGAGTTAACCGGCAGCGCGGCGTCTGGTCGGCAAGAAGCTCTGTTTTCTCCTGGAGTAACTGCGGCAGATCAGCCTCCACCCAAGTGAAATCAGCCGGCAGGTCCAAGCGATAGGGCCGCGTGTCGAGGCCGGCGGCCAAGTTCAACACCCGGTCGCATCCGTCGGCGATCGCGCGCGCAATCGCGTCGTCGATGATCTTGGTACGCGCCACGAGCCACCAGCCGTTGCGGCCGCTGCGAGGGGACCTGGCGACGATGGCGCGGCCCTGTTCGCCGGCGAGGCGCGCGGCGAGCGGATCGCTGAACAACGCATCCGGACGTGCCGTTTCGGTCGCGCGATACAGCGCCGTCCATCTGGCCGTATCGGAAACGTGGCTGATGTGCCCAGTGCTTGTCATACGTTGCGTTATAGCACCTGCTCGGCGCGGCTTATTCCTTCGCTTCGTAGGTGAAGTGGTAACCAGTGCCGGAATGGCTTGTGGTTCGTTGTCGGCCTGACCGGTGCCCGTCGCGCCAGCGCAGGGTGCTCAGTGGAAGCGCGACAGCGAAAGACCACCGCGTAAAAGTTCAAGCGGCTCAGCGAATTTCAGCGCCCAGGTCAAATAGTTCCGCTTTGCCCGACGAGCACCCAGCAACAGAACCAGGCTCAGTGCGGCCCGGGCCAGCGCCGTGCGCGATGTTCTTTTCTTTGTTCTTTTCTTCCAAGTCACAGGCCCCGCGGTTCGGGAGCCCGCCCGGTGGCCGAAGTGGTAGCCGATGCACAGTGTTATCACCGCAACACTGATAACCACGATCGGCGCCATGAAGATGAGCGTCCTTTGTCGCTGTCGCAGGCAGGTCACGGGCCGGCGACACCTAGGCCACCAAAGGCCACCAAAGGCCACCAAAGGCCACCAAAGCGACCGACTAGAGTTTCTCGGTGTCGGTTTCCCACATGGTCTTGATCGTCTTGGCCGGGCTCGCGGCCGGCACGATCAACGCGCTGGTCGGATCCGGGACCCTGATCACCTTCCCGACGCTCGTCGCTCTGGGCTACCCGCCGGTCACGGCCACCATGTCCAACGCGGTCGGGCTGGTGGCGGGCAACGCCGCGAGCACCTGGGGTTATCGAGCCGAGCTTTCCGGTCAGTGGGATCGCTTACGGTGGCAGATCCCGGCGTCGCTGGCCGGAGGTGTGCTGGGCGCCTTCTTGCTTCTGCATCTGCCCGAGACGGTGTTCGTTCAGGTCGTTCCGGTGCTGTTGGTGCTGGCTTTGGTCCTGGTTGTGCTCGGGCCGCGGATTCAGTCGTGGGCCCGCGGGCGGGCCGAGCAGGAGGGGCGCTCCGCCGAGGAGATCACCCCGGCGCGGATGACCGCTCTGGTGATCGGCACGTTCGCGGTCGGGGTCTACGGTGGCTATTTCACGGCCGCGCAGGGCATCCTGCTGGTCGGCGTGATGGGGGCATTGCTGCCGGAGTCCGTGCAACGCATGAACGCGGCGAAGAACCTCCTGACACTGCTGGTGAATATGGTTGCCGCCGCGGGCTATACGTTGGTGGCCTTCGATCGGATCAGCTGGCCGGTGGCCGGGCTGATCGCGGCCGGCTCGCTGGTCGGCGGATTTTTCGGAGCGCGCTATGGGCGTCGGCTGTCGCCCAAGGCGCTGCGGGCCACGATCGTGGTGGTCGGCGTGATCGGGCTGTATCGGCTGCTCACGGTGTAGGCCAGCCGCCCCCAGTCGGCCGCCGTGCCGGCGACCTCTTGCAATCGGCAACAGCGGAGGTCACCGACCTCTATTGTCTTCGCCATGTTGAACGAGGTCGCCGCCCCCCATCCCGGCGGAGCCCCCGACGCCGGCGCGCATCTGCGCCGCGGCCTTTCCAACCGCCAGATTCAACTGATCGCGATCGGCGGTGCGATCGGCACCGGTTTGTTCATGGGCTCCGGGCGGACGATCTCTCACGCCGGCCCAGCCGTACTGGTGGTGTACGCAATCATCGGTCTCTTCGTGTTCTTCGTGCTGCGTGCGATGGGCGAGCTGCTGCTGTCGAATCTCAACTACAAGTCGTTCGTCGACTTCGCGGCCGACCTGTTGGGGCCGGCCGCGGGCTTCTTCGTCGGGTGGTCGTACTGGTTCGCCTGGGTGGTCACTGGTGTCGCCGAGATCATCGCGATCACCGGCTACGCGAAGTTCTGGTGGCCCGACCTGCCGGCCTGGCTACCGGCAGTGGCCACAGTCGGGCTGGTTCTGCTCTTCAACTTGTTCAGGGTCGCGCACTTCGGAGAGATCGAATTCTGGTTCGCGTTGATCAAGATCGCCGCGATCTTCTGCCTCATCATCGTCGGTGCGATCCTGGCGGCCACCAACTTCGTTTCACCGCACGGTGACCACGCGACGATCGACAACCTCTGGAACGACGGCGGCTTCTTCGCCAACGGATTCATGGGCGTGGTCAGTGGCTTCCAGATCGCGTTCTTCGCCTTCGTCGGTGTCGAACTCGTCGGCACCGCCGCGGCCGAGACGGCCGACCCCGGCCGCACCCTCCCCCGTGCCATCAATGCCGTACCGGTGCGGGTCGCGGTCTTTTACATCGCCGCGCTGCTGGCGATCCTCGTCGTCATCCCGTGGCGGCGGTTCTCCAGCGGAGAGTCTCCGTTCGTGATGATGTTCTCCCTGGCCGGATTCGGCGCCGCAGCGTCAATGGTGAACTTCGTGGTGACGACGTCGGCGGCTTCGTCGGCCAACTCGGGCCTGTTCTCCACCGGGCGCATGCTTTTCGGACTCGCCGACGAAGGCAGCGCCCCGTTGATCTTCCGCCGACTCAACCGCGGCGGCGTGCCGGCGCCGGCGCTGCTCGTCACGGCTCCGGTGTTGCTGGTTTCGGTGCCGCTGCTCTACGCGGGCGATTCGGTGATCGACGTCTTCACTTTGGTTACGACTGTCGCGTCGCTGCTGTTTTTGTTCGTGTGGACGATGATCATCGTCAGCTATCTGGTCTACGCTCGCCGCCACGCTGAGCGTCGCGCCGGCTCGACGTACAAGTTGCCCGGCGGAGTGGTGAGCTGCTGGGCCGTCCTGGTTTTCTTCGTGTTTGTGATCTGGACGCTCATCACCGATCACGAAACCGCGGTGGCCTTGGCCTGGTTCCCGCTGTGGTTCGTTGCCCTCGCTGTCGGGTGGCTGATCGCGCGACGCCGCCCGGGACGCGCGCAGCGGTACCGTCGGTTCCAGGCCGAGATGAACCAACCTTTGGACGTGAGTTAGCCACGAGGGCCGCTGCTGGTCAGCGACGCCGAGTTTTAAACCACGCACACTCGCGACGGCGTGTCGTGTGCGTGAGTTAAGTGTCGCGGAGCTGGCCGCGCGCGGCGATGAGGGGCATCAGCTTGCGCCAGCTGAAGGCCAGTTCGGGAAACCCATGCAGCAACAGCACAACCGGCCGGCCGGGATGACGGAATCCGGCCTCGAGTATGTGCACAGATAAACCGTTCACGCCGTCCACGCGGCGTGAGCGAATGCCGTCGTCCAGAGGCACATCGCCGTAGCAAGTCTCCATGGCTTGCCCGATGGTATCCGCCGGTCCGCGGGCGTGACCCCTCGTGCGGTAGATTGCCGTCGCGATGGCCTGCTGCGAATTCCCAGTCGCTGCCGAGGGCTGCGACGGAGCCTTTACCGTTGACGCGTCCCGGATCACATTCGGGCGTGGCTGTCTGGCAGAGGCGGGTGACCGGGCCCGCGCGCTCGGGCTGCGGCGGGTGGCGTTGTTCTCCGACGCCGCCGTGGCTCAACTGCCCATCTTCGCCAAAGTGCACGGTTCGCTTCTCGCGGCGGGGCTGGACGTGATCACCTACACCGACGCGCACGTCGAGCCCACCGACGCGTCCTTTCTGGACGCCGCGCGCTTCGCGCAAGAGTCGACCCCCGACGGCTATGTGTCGCTGGGCGGCGGCTCCGTGATCGACACCTGCAAGGCCGCCAACCTATATGCCACCTACCCTGCCGATTTCCTCGCCTACGTCAACAAGCCCGTCGGCGAGGGCAAACCCGTGCCCGGTCCACTCAAGCCGCACATCGCGTGCCCGACAACGGCGGGCACCGGCAGCGAGGTCACCGGCATCACCATCTTCGACCTGCTGTCGCTGAAGGCGAAGACGGGCATCGCCTCGCACGCGCTGCGTCCCAGCGAAGCGCTCGTCGACCCCGACTGCACCGCGAGCCTGCCGCCCGAGGTCGTCGCCTCGGCGGGCCTCGACGTGCTGTCGCACGCGTTAGAGTCCTATACCGCGAGGCCCTACGCCCTGCGGTCCGCCCCCGAACGCCCGAGCCTGCGGCCCATGAGTCAGGGTGCCAATCCATGGAGCGATCTAGGCTGCCGAGAGGCGCTGCGCTTGTTGGGCACGTACTTGGAGCGAGCGGTCGGCGACGCCGATGACATCGAGGCCCGCGAGCAAATGATGTGGGCCGCAACGCTTGCCGGCATCGCTTTTGGCAACGCGGGTGTTCACGCGCCCCACGGCATGGCGTACGCGGTGGCCGGGCTGGTGCGGGAATTTCGGCCGTCGGGCTACCCGGCCGATGAGCCGCTGGTGCCGCACGGAATGGCCGTCATCGTCAACGCGCCCTCGGTGTTCCGTTTCACGGCGGAGGCGAGCCCCGAGCGGCACCTGGAGGGCGCGCGGCTGCTCGGCGCCGACCCCCAGGACGCCGATGCCGACGACGCCGGCGAGGTGCTTGCCAACGAACTCATCCGCATCATGCGCGCGGTGGGCATGCCGAACGGGCTAAGTGGAGTGGGCTACACCGACGCTGACGTGACGGCGCTGACGGACGGGGCTCACCCGCAGCAGCGCCTGTTGCAGAACGCGCCACGGGACATGACGAAACCGGTTCTGGCGGAACTGTTTCGGAACGCCCTGCGCTACTGGTAGCCAGTCCCCGCCAGGAAAGCATTGATCGACTAAGCACCCTCAGTTATGGTCGCGGAGTAGCCGATCGGCTAGTCGCGGGCAGAGGAGTATCAGGCATGCGCGTCGGTGTCATGAACAACACCATCAATTCGCGTTACGCCCCTGCGCTCCCGGTGCGATTCCGCGGCGCCGTACGTCAAGGTGGTGCGAGGTTTGAGAAAGCTGTGATCCCCCAATGCCGATGATCGATTTGACGTTTGTGCGTGGTTCATTGCACGACGAGGCCCTCAGCACGCTGACCGACGAACTGGTCACGGCACTCCTGCGTGCCGAACGGGCGCCGGACACCGCGTTCATGCGGGAGAACACAATGGTCTACCTGCACGCGCTGGAGCCTGACGCGCAATTGGTCGGCGGTCGCCAACCTGGCGAGCCCCGATTTCGGGCCGATATGACGGTGTTCGGCGGGGCGCTTAACAAAGAGCGCAAAGAACAACTCGCCGCCGATGTGCACGCGGCGATCTGCGCCGCGGCGGGCATTGACCCGTCGGGCCCCCGCGCCTATCACGTGTGGACGCTGATTCACGAGATACCCGAGGGCAATTGGGCGGGGGCAGGCAAGATCGTCTACTACCAACAGGTGAAGGGACTCGTTGAGGACGATTAACCGACGAGTAGTGCGCCGTTTTGCTGGCACCAATCGCGTTTTAGCTTCGTCCGGGGTGGGCTGCTATCGTCGGTTGCTTATGCCAGAGATGGATCGTCGCACCATGATGTGGGTCGCGGGTTTCGGGGGGCTGGCAGCCGCGGTTTCCGCGGCTTCCCCGCCCGGCGCGAGCGCCAGTCCGGCCCGACCTGTGCCGCCGCCCGCCGCGCCGTCGGGTCAAGGTGCCTACATTTTCCAGGACGAGTTCGACGGCCCCGCCGGCTCGGCCCCCGATGGCGCGAAGTGGCACGTGGCGCGAGCCCGCGAGCCGATGAAGGATCCGACGTATTGGGAGTTGCCCGAGCACGTCGGGCAATACCGGGACGATCGCCAGAACGTATTCCTGGACGGCAACTCCAACCTTGTCATCCGCGCCGCGAAGGACGGCCCCACCTTCTACAGCGGCAGGCTGACCAGCAACTGGCGCGGAGGCATCGGCCACAACTGGGAGGCCCGGGTCAAACTCGACTGCCTGACCCCCGGTGCTTGGCCGGCCTGGTGGCTGGGAAATGACGATCCCGGTGGCGAAATCGACATCCTCGAGTGGTACGGCAACGGGAGTTGGCCGTCGGCCACTACTGTCCACGCCAAGTCGAATGGCTCCGAGTGGAAGACGCACAACATTGCCGTCGACGGCGGATGGCACACCTGGCGATGCCAGTGGGACGAGGCCGGAATCCGATTCTGGCAGGACTACTCCGACGGTGCTCAGCCGTACTTCAACGTTCCGGCGAACTCACTGCCGGACTGGCCGTTCAATAACCCCGGCTACACCGTGTATCCGGTCCTCAACCTCGCGGTCGCCGGTTCCGGCGGCGGCGACCCCGGACCGGGCAGCTATCCCGCGCAAATGCTTGTCGACTACGTACGCGTCTGGTAGCGCACTACCGCGGCAACGGCGTCAATGGTGGCATCGGCGGAACGGGCGGGGACCCGGGCCTTATCGCTATCCCCGGAACGGACGGAGCTTCCTAGCTTTCGGCTAGCAACCGCTCCTTAAGAGCTGACCAACTCCGGATGGAACTTAGCCGCCATCCGTCGTAGCCCATCGCGCCAGTCGACCGTTGTCTGGCCGACGAGCTCGCGCATGCGGCTCGAGTCGGTGGGATTACCGCGCAGCGCCTGCGCGCTCTCCTCGAACATCGGTTCCTTGCCGACCAGCGAGCCCAGATAGCCACACCACTCCTGGAGGCTGACGGTTTGGTGGCCACACCAGTTCAGCGTGGTCGCCGGGACCGACGCGACCTCGAGCAGCTTCGGGAGGGTCGCGATGATGTCGTCCTCGTGGATCGGGTTGTAGTTCGCTGCTCCGCCGGGCGGGACCGGGATCGGGATGCCGGCCAGCATCATCTCCATGTGATAGAACTGCCATCCGCCGTTGTCGCCGTACGGGACGTTGAGGCGGGCGATGGTCGTCGGCAGACCCAGGACGCGCGCCATTGTCCGGGCTACGACTTCGCCGGCGATCTTGGAGATGGAATAGGTGGGAAACAAAGCCTTGTGGTTGTCGCCGAGGGCGGCGTGCTCGGTCCGGGGTTCGTCACCCGGCGGGTCATACACGGCCCCCGAGGAGCAGTGCAGGAAGCCCTTGGCGCCGCGGCAGTGCGACATCAGCAGGCCCACCGACTCGGCGTTGGCCCCGAGGTCCTTCTCCCAGCTGCCGCTCTTGGCCACCGCCAGGTTGAGCACGTAGTCGAAGTCGGACGGCAGCCCGGTGAAGTCTCCCGCGGCGAGGTTGACGGTCTGGCATCGCACCCCCGCTTTCTCCAGGTCTTCGCGAACCGCGGGGTTGGTGAAGCGGGCGATGCCCCACACCTCGTTGTCGGCTGCGAGGGACTTGGCGATGGGGGTGGCAACCTGGCCGGTCGGACCGGTGATGAGGATTTTCGAGCCGCGCATCCGCTGATGGTAGGCGACTTGCCTTTGGCCGACCCGCGGCCCCATGACTTATTATCTGCGTATGCATGCAGATAGTTGCACGGCCCTCGCTCATGTGCACGACCACCCTCACCCGCGCGGTGTGCTCGGGGCAATCAAAGGGATCATGGGTGCCCACTCCCACGATGCAGCTGACACGGTCGACGAAGCACTCGAATCCAGCGCCGCCGGGATTCGTGCGGTCAAGATCAGCCTGGTGGTCCTCGGGTTGACCGCGATCGCCCAGATCGCTGTCGTCATCATCTCCGGGTCGGTGGCGTTGGCTGCCGATACCATCCACAACTTCTCCGACGCCCTGACCGCGGTGCCGTTGTGGATCGCGTTCGCGCTGGGCACCAAGGCCGCCACGCGCCGGTACACCTACGGGCTCGGCCGTGCCGAGGACCTGGCCGGGTTGTTCGTGGTGGCGATGATCTTCCTGTCGGCGATCATCGCCGGATATGAAGCGATCATGCGGCTTGCGGCTTCCCAACCGGTTGAGCACATCGGCTGGGTCGCGCTGGCCGGGTTGATCGGGTTCATTGGCAACGAATTGGTCGCGGTCTACCGAATCGGGGTTGGGCGGCGCATCGGCTCGGCCGCCCTGATCGCCGACGGACTGCACGCCCGCACCGACGGGCTCACCTCCCTGGCGGTGGTGCTCGCCGCCGGCGGTGTCGCGCTTGGGTTCCCGTTGGCCGACCCGATCATCGGTCTGGTCATCACCGTGGCGATCCTGGCCGTGTTGCGCACCGCTGTCCGTGATGTGTTCCGCCGCTTACTCGACGGAGTGGACCCGGAAATGGTCGACACCGCAGAACGCGCGTTGGCCGCCCACCCTGGGGTGCAGGCGGTGCGCAGTGTGCGGATGCGCTGGATCGGGCACCGCATGCACGCCGACGCCGAACTCGACGTCGATCCCACCCTCAACCTCACGCAGGCGCACCGCATCGCACACGACGCCGAGCACGAGCTCACGCACGCCGTCCCCAAGCTCACGACGGCATTGATCCACGCCTACCCCGCGGAGCACGACCGCGCGGCGGGAGGTGCGGCGTAAAGTTCACAGGCCATGGCCGATGCGATGCAATTCGTCCAAGCGAATGGACTCAGATTCGCCTATCTCGAGGAGGGCTCGGGGCCGCTGGTGCTGCTGCTGCACGGGTTCCCGGACACGGCGCACACGTGGGACGAGCTTCGCCCGCGCATCGCCGCCAAAGGGTATCGGGCGGTGAGCCCATTCATGCGCGGTTACGCGCCCAGCGGTATTCCCGATCGCGACACCGATCAGGAGACGTTGGCCCGTGACGCGCTCGCTCTGATCGAAGCGCTCGGCGCTAGCGAGGCCATCGTCATCGGACACGACTTTGGCGCTGCGGCCGCGTACGGTGCGGCCGGGCTCGGCCCGGATCGCGTGAAAAAGCTCATCACTATCGCCATTCCGCACCCAGCGGCGCTCAAGCCGTCGCCGAAAAAGCTGTGGGGCGTGCGCCACTTCGCGATCTATAAGCTGCCGGGAGCTCCGAAACGCTTCGCGCACAACGACTTCGCCGCGCTACCCGCCATCTACCGGCGATGGTCTCCAACATGGAACCCGCAGCTAACGGAGTTCGATGCGGTGCGCAAGAGCTTTTCAGATCCCGCCAGCTTGAATGCGGCGTTTGGCTATTACCGAAAGCTCTCCCCCGTACCCAGCGCGTCATTGCGGGCGCGGATCACGGTGCCGGCAGTGGTTTTCGCCGGGCTCGATGATCCGGTCGCGGAGCCGTCGGATTATCGGGGCGCCGCCGGGATGTTCGAGAACGAGTACATCGTCGAGGAGGTGCCGGGCGGGCACTTCATGCACCGGGAGCATCCCGACGTGTTCGCCGAGCGGATCCTGACTCATCTGTGAGCTATCCGTTCCGAGATTCGCAGTTGCCCCCCAAGCGCGATCCCGGACCGGGCCGATCTCTTTTCGCCGTACGGTGAGGTGTGCGCTGGATCGTCGACGGCATGAACGTCATCGGAACTCGCCCGGACGGATGGTGGAAAGACCGCGGCGCTGCGATGATCGCGTTGGTGGAAAAGCTCGACCAATGGGCTCCGATTAATGGCGACCACGTAACGGTGGTGTTCGAGCGGCCCCTGTCGCAGGCCATCCCGACATCGCGGGTCGAGGTCACGCATGCCCCCAGGGCTGCGGCGAATTCGGCCGACGACGAAATCGTGCGGCTCGTGCACGCCGACGACCGGTCGGACGAAATTCGCGTCGTAACCTCGGACAAGGGGTTGGCTGAGCGGGTCCGAAGTTTGGGTGCGTCCGTTTACCCGGCCGATCGCTTTCGTGAACTCGTCGACCCTCGTGAGGCGCGATGAGCGTCACCAACCGAATCTGCGCGCTCGCAGACATCGACATCCCGATCATCCAGGCGCCGATGACCTACATCGCCGGTGCGCAGCTGGCCGCGGCGGTATCCAACGCGGGTGCGCTGGGCATCATCGAGACCACGTCCGATCAGGGCCGCGCCGACTTGCGACGGGTCCGCGACCTCACCGATGGGTCGGTCGGAGCCAACATCGCGCTGCTCTTCAACCGCGATCCGGGCATGGTGGATCTGCTCGTCGCCCACGGCATCCGTTTTGTGACCACGTCTGCGGGCGACCCCGCGCTGTTCACCGCGCGCCTGCACGACGCGGGCATCACGGTGTTCCACGTGGTGGGAACCCTGGCCGCGGCCAAGAAGGCCGTCGACGCCGGAGTGGACGGCCTAGTGGTGGAGGGTGTGGAAGGCGGCGGGTTCAAGAACCGGTTCGGAGCGTCGACCATGGTGCTGCTCCCCTTGGTGGCGGCCCATGTCAACGTGCCGATCGTGGCGGCCGGCGGGATCTGCGACGCCCGGTCGATGGCCGCGGCGTTCGCCCTGGGCGCCGAAGGCGTGCAGATGGGCACGCGGTTGTTGGCGTCGTCGGACTCGCCGGTGCACGGCAATCTCAAGGAAGCGGTTGTGCGTGCGGACGAGACCGGCACCGTGCTCCTCCCCCTCGACGGCAAGCGGATGATGCGGGTGATCAGGACGGCTGCCGCCGAAAAGCTCGACGCTTCAGCATCTTTCGAGGAGGGCGGCGCGGCCCTGCAACGTGTTCAGCGCCTGTACTTCGACGGCGACATGGACGCCAGCGTCGCGAATACCGGTCAGGTGGCCGGACGGATCGACGACCTCCCGCCGGCCGCCGACATCATCAAGCAGATGTGGACTGGGTGCCGAGAGGTGTTGGCCGCCGCGGCGGATCGGCTTGGGCCGGGCGAGTAGTCAATTCATCGACTAAATCGGCTATGCCGGCGAATCCCGGAGCCGCCGCGATGTCAGCCGCAATGCGTCGGCTGGCCTGGCGGTAGCGCGGCTGATTGAGCACGGCGAGGATGTCGCGGCGCAGTGCGTGCGGTGACGGTCGTTCGCTTTTGATGCGCCGCCCGACACCGGACCATGCGACGCGAGCGCCGACCTCCGGTTTGTCCTCCTTGCCGCCGGTGGCCACGATCGGCACCCCGAAGCGCAACGCGTACTGGACGCCGCCATAACCGCCGTTGGTCACGTAAACCGATGTGCGGGGCAGCAATTCGTCGTACGGCAGGAAAGTTGCGGCGCGCGCGTTGGCCGGCAGCGGGGGCAGCGTGTCCAGCGGGCGACCGCCCGTCGCCACCACGACCAGGACGTCTTCGTCGGCGAGTGCGCGCAGCGTCGGTGCGATCACCTGGTCGTAGTCGAAGTTGGCGACCGTGCCCTGGGTGACGTGCACGACCGGCCGCGTTCCGTCCAGATCTGACCACCAATCCGGCAGCGGGGCAACCGAACCGGTAGACGAGAGCGGCCCGGTGAAATGGAGGTTGGCGGGCGCATCGGACCGGGGGTACTCGAACGAGGGAACGCTGAACTGCACGATCGCGTCCGCCCGGCGGCCCCAATCGGTCAAGGTGCCCGGCATGTCCTTGCCGTGCGCCTGGCGGTGCAGGTCGTTAACGAGTTGGGTGGCGCGTGCGATTACCCGACGGTTCACTGCGGCGAGGGCGGCGTTGCGTTGACGGTTCAGTAAGCGGGCCGGCCGCAATCCCATGCCGAAAGGTGCGGTGTCGCGACTGTCGGTCGGCAGCGGGATTACCGAGCACATGACGACCGCGGGGCGCGTTGGACGCCGATGCTCGAGCATGAATGTGGCGCCAAGAAAAACGGGATCGGCGAGCACGATGTCGGCGGGCTGTGCCGCAATGGCCGTCATAAGTGTCTGGTATTGAGCCTTGGCGGGCCGCGCAAAGACATTTTCGATATCGAACGCGATCGCTTTGATGCCCTTCAACTCTGCGCGTTCGGGAAAGCTTGCTAATAGATCCTGATCGTCGAAGTCAGCCTCCGCGGGCAGCGGCACGAAGGTCGCGCCCGTGGCGGCGACCTTGTCGGCATAGCGCGCCCCGGTCACGAACCGTACGTCGTCACCGCGCTTGACGAAGTTTTCGGCGACGGCCAGCATCGGCGCGACATGCCCGTGGGCAGGGATGCTGGCGACGATGATGGATGACACTGGGGCTCCCTGGGCTCGCCGTTAGCTGCGTGGTGGTAGTATTCATTACTGTGTCACCGGAGTCAATATCGACAAAGACTCGAACTTACCGATCCAAGCTGCGTCAGCAGCAGGCGGAGCAGACGCGGTCGCGGGTGGTCGCGGCCGCGGCGGAATTATTCGCCAACGACGGTTACGCGCACACTACGCTGGTGAAAATCGCTGCGGCGGCAGGTGTTTCCACCGAAACGGTCCAGGGGCAGGGGCCCAAGGCCGCCCTGCTGATCGCCGCCGCCGAGTTCGTCGGAGTTGGCGTGAGCGGCGAAGAAAACCTGCTCAACCTGGAAATCGGCCGTGAACTGATCGCCCTCGATGACCCCGGGGCGGCGCTCGACCTTGTTGCCTCGATGGCAACGGACGTGCACCAGCGGACGGCGCAATTGGCGCCCGCGCTGTTTGGTGGCGCCAGCACCGACCCAGAGCTGGATCGGTACCTCAACGAGTTCTTCGCCGGGATCAAGGGGCAAGTACGGCGAGTCCTCGACGTGTTCCTCGAGCGCGGATGGCTCCGGGACGACGTCCCGTTCGACGAACTCGTCGAGACCGCTACGGTGCTCTGCAGCGTCGAGATCTACCTGCGGATGGTGCGCGGCGATAGGTGGAGCGTGGACGCCTACCGGGCATGGTTGCGGCGCATGCTCGCCGAGACCGTTTTCCTTGCGCCCCAAGCGAACTAGCCCTGCTCGAGCGTGCGCAGTTGTACACCTGTGACGGCGTGTCGCTGTACAAACACGCACGCTCGCGCCTAGGAGGTTAGGACGCTAGGGGGCTAGGTGCTCAGGGCTGCCAGCGCGGCGTCGTAATTGGGCTCCTGCGCGATCTCGGGCACCAGCTCGGTGTACGCGACGTTGCCGTCGGCGCCAATCACCACGACGGCGCGGGCCAGCAGCCCGGCAAACGGACCTTCGGCGATGCTGACGCCGTAGTCCTCGCCAAAGCTGTCGCGGAACGCCGACGCGGTCGTGACGTTCTCGATGCCCTCGGCCCCGCAGAATCGGCTCTGTGCGAACGGCAGATCGTTCGACACGTTCAGGACGGTCGCACCGCTATCGGCGGCAAGCTCGTTGAATTTCCGCACGCTCGTGGCGCAGACCGGTGTGTCCACGGATGGAAAGATGCTCAGCAACACGGCCTTACCGTTGAATTGCTCGTTGTTGACCGTGCTCAGGTCGGCGCCGGTCAAGTTGAACGCCGGGGCTTTGGATCCGACGGTAGGAAGTTCGCCGACGGTGTTGATCGGGTTTCCGCGCATGGTTATCTGTGCCATGGGCACAGTCTGCCAAGGCCCGGACGACCGCTGTCGGCCAGGTCCGGGATGGCCTAAATAGTGGGGTGCATGGCGTAGACGACACGCCGGTGTCTGGCCAACACTGACTTCATGGCTCGCAAGGTGGTGATCGTCGGCTTCCCCGGTGTACAGCCGCTCGATGTGGTGGGGCCGCACGAGGTGTTCAGCAGCGCATCTTTGCTGACCAACGGCGGCTACGACGTGGTGATGGCCTCGGTCGGCGGCCAGGCGGTGACCACCCCGACCGGCCTGGCGTTCGCCTCCGTGCGGCTGCCCGACCCGCGTGACCCTGTCGACACCGTCGTGCTGCCGGGCGGCGGCGGTATCCAGGAAGCGCGAGCCGACGCCGAACTCGTCGGCTGGGTCAAAAGCGTCGCCCGCACCGCCCGGCGCGTCGTCACCGTCTGCACCGGGACCTTCCTGGCGGCCGAGGCCGGCCTGCTGGACGGCCACCGCGCGACCACGCACTGGGCCTTCGCCGAACGGTTGGCCCGCGAATTCCCCGCCATCGACGTCGACGCCGACCCGATCTTCATCCGGAGCTCCGAGACGGTATGGACCGCCGCCGGCGTGACCGCCGGAATCGACCTCACGCTCGCACTGGTCGAGGACGACCACGGCACCGAGATCGCGCAAACGGTCGCGCGCTGGCTCGTCCTGTACTTGCGCCGGCCCGGCGGTCAGACACAGTTCGCGGCGCCGGTATGGATGCCGCGGGCCAAACGAACCTCCGTCCGCGAGGTACAGGAAGCCATCGAGACCGAACCCGGCGGCTCACACAGCATCGATGACCTGGCTCGCCGCGCGGCAATGAGCCCGCGCCATTTCACCCGGGTGTTCACCGACGAAATCGGTGAGGCCCCAGGCCAGTACGTCGAACGCGTTCGCACCGAAGCCGCGCGCCGACAGCTGGAGGAAACCGACGACACCGTCGTCGCGATCGCCGCGCGCTGCGGCTTCGGCACCGCGGAAACCATGCGGCGCAACTTCATTCGCCGAGTGGGCATCTCGCCAGATCAGTACCGCAAAGCGTTCGCCTGACCAAAGAGGAGCACCGATGACCCAAATCGCGTTCGTCGCCTACCCCGGCTTCACCGCGCTCGACATGATCGGCCCGTATGAGGTGCTGCGCAACCTGCCCGGCGCCGAGGTGCGGTTCGTCTGGCACGAAGCCGGACCGATCACCGCCGACTCCGGTGTGCTGATCATCGGCGCCACCCACTCGTTGGCCGAAACGCCTTCTCCCGATGTGATTCTCGTGCCCGGCGGACCGGCCACCCCGGTGCACGCTCGCGACGAGGCGCTGCTCGACTGGCTGCGCCACGCCCACCAGACCGCCAGCTGGACGACGTCGGTGTGTTCGGGCTCGGTGATCCTGGCGGCCGCCGGGCTGCTGGAGGGTCGGCGCGCCACGTCCCACTGGCTGACGGTTCCGGCACTGAAGGCATTCGGTGCGATCCCGGTCGCCGACGAGCGAATCGTGTGCCAGGGCAACATCGTTACGAGTGCCGGTGTGTCCGCGGGGCTCGATCTCGCGCTGTGGCTGGCCGGGGAGATCGGCGGCGAAGGCCGCGCCAAGGCGATCCAGCTCGCGATCGAATACGACCCGCAGCCCCCGTTCGACTCCGGTCACATGTCGAAGGCGTCCGGGGCGACGAAAGCCGCCGCCACCGCGCTGCTATCCAAGGACAGCGTCAAGCCGGCGAATGTGAAGGCCGCGACGATGCTCGCCTGGGAGCAGGCCCTGGCGGCGGCGCGGTCGCGGCGTCGCAAGCATCCGGCCTGACTGGCGCTTACGCCTTGGGCTGCAGAAATTCGTTCGACGCGAACTTGCCCCCGGCCTGCAACCAGGCGCCCACAGCGCCCGGCGCATCACGGTCGGGGTTGTAAATGTCTTCCTCGCTGGAAAACAGGCCGTCACCCGCGTAGACCAACCGTGTCCAGTTCGGGAACCAGAACGGCTCCCCGTTCTTGTCGGTCGGGTGGTCGAGCAGGTTCTTGATCATGATGACAACGGCGTCGTTGTCGTTGTCGTAGGCAATCCAATCCGAGGGAAATCGCATGTGCGGGAACGGGGCCATGACGGCCACGATCCAGTCGCGCACCTCTTCGCGTCCGTGATAGACGCCGTAATGATGCTCGGTGTAGACGACATCCTCGGTGAAGAGGTCTGCGAAAGGTCGCCAGTCGCCCGACGCGCTGCACCCATCGACGACGGTCGTGTAGTTATTGACGGCCTGCTCGATCTCTGCCCGACTAAATCTGCCCATAGCGGACAGACTAGAACGTGTTTCGATTTAGAGGGACGAGATCGTCGCGGGCTGAGAACTCCGGAGGAGTCGATAACGAATGAGCGTGTTGGACTTGTTCGACTTGCACGGCAAACGGGCCCTGGTGACTGGGGCGTCCAGTGGCATCGGCAAACGAGTGGCCATCGCGTACGCCGAGGCCGGGGCCCACGTGGCGCTGGCGGCGCGGCATGCCGAGGCTCTGCAGACGGTCGCCGACGAGATCGCTGCTGCCGGCGGTAGAGCCGTGTGCATCAGTTGCGACGTGACCCAACCGGCGCAGGTGAGCCGGATGCTGGACGAGACCACCGCGGAGCTGGGCGGGATCGATATAGCGGTCTGCAATGCCGGCATCATCTCCCTCACCCCGCTGCTGGACATGTCACCGGAAGAGTTCCAGAGCGTCCAGGACACCAACGTGGCCGGCGTATTTCTCACGGCTCAGGCGGCGGCCAAGGCAATGGTTCGGCAAGGGCGGGGCGGGGTCATCATCACCACCGCCTCGATGTCGGGCCACATCATCAACATCCCGCAGCCGGTCGGCCACTACTGCGCTTCGAAGGCCGCGGTCATTCACCTGACCAAGGCGATGGCCGTGGAGTTGGCCCCGCACAACATTCGCGTGAACAGTGTCAGTCCCGGCTATATCCTCACCGAACTCGTCGAGCCCTACTCCGAATACCACTCGCTATGGGAGCCGAAGATCCCGCTGGGACGGCTAGGCCGTCCGGAAGAACTCACCGGGCTGTACCTCTATCTGGCCAGCGAGGCTTCCAGCTACATGACCGGTTCCGACGTCGTGATCGACGGCGGCTACACCTGTCCCTGACGGAGTCATTCAGCGTCACGCAACCAGGCGCGGACGGCCGAAACGTGTTCGGACACCGGAGGGAAACAGCGCGCGCATCCGATCGCCGACGGGTGCTACACCGCTGGCGCCGAGAAGCTCGTCATCGAGTTCGACGATCTGTGCCGCCCGGCGTCATCGACCGAGTACAGCCGGATGTTGTGTCAGCTCACTCCAGCACTGGTCGAAGGTTACCGGGCTGGGCAGGGGCGGCGGCGTGACCGGTAACCCGCGACCTCTTGGGGTATGGGGTCATTTTGGCGCTATTGCTCAAGTTGGCCGGAGATCCCATGCTCGATGCTGGCCTGTGTCGTGGACGGCAACACGATGAGGCCATCGAGCTCTTTACCGGCTAGATCGTAAGCATTCTGGCGTTCCTGTGGCGCCGCGGCGGTATCCGCGGCCACACGTAGCAGGCGCTGAGCGCGGGCGATCCGCTGCTGGTCATCTGATGCGAAGTCGCTGCGGCGTCTGCGGATCGCTTCGGCCTCAGCGACATTGAACGCCGTCACGTAGTCCTCCACGGCTGCCTGATACCGCGCCGCGCCGTCTCGGTCATCGAGGAGATCCTCGGCTTTGACGGGCCGCAGGAAGTCCGCCCGGAGCTTGGCTCTGTGGAAGCCGACCGTGAGCGGATCGCGCATGTCGGTCATGAGCGGGAAGTCGAGCAGCTTGCCGACGTCGAGCTCGTATTCAAGCCAGCGTTCGTCCGTGCGAGCGTGCTCGTCTAGGACGCGTCTGATCGACCGCCACTGAGCGGCGTGATTGGTGGGTGGCGCAGCGGCGGTCGCATCGTCGGGGATGCGTGCCCGACCCGAATCCCGCGATTCCTCGACCCGCCGCCTGGCGGCACCGAACGCTTTTATCGCGGCGACGGCCATGCCCGCCAGCGGCAGGATCAGCAGCAGCAGCTCTGCCAACCGGAATAGCAAACCCACATGGCCAGGATGCCACCACCGTCTGCGCTAATGCGTGCCCAATGTGCCGCTGAGATATTGAGCGCGGCAAGCCTGGCGGGCCAGCTTGCCGCTGGTGGTGCGCGGGATGGCGCCGGCCGGCAGGAAACGCACGTCGGAAACGGTCAGACCGTGACGGCGCAACACCGCGGCTTCGATGGCCTCGATCGCCGGCTGGGGATCGGCACGACTGGTGCCCGCGGCGCGTTCGGCAATGATCACCAGCCGTCGGCCGGCGTCGCCACTGTCGCCACGGTCGCTGTCGGCAGGAACGGAAAATGCCGCGACGTATCCCCGTCGCACCATCGGCGACGCGTCCGCGACGGTGGCCTCGATGTCGTCGGGATAGTGGTTGCGACCGTCGATGGTCACCCGATCCACGATTCGGCCGGTGACATAGAGCTCGCCCTCGAGATACACGCCCAGGTCCCCGGTCCGCAGCCAAGTGCCGTCGGCGACCGAACCGTCAGCGTGGCTGCCCTCCCCGAGCCGCGAACTCAGCTTGGCGCCGAACGCGGTTCGCGTCTCGTCGGGCATTCTCCAGTAGCCGCGGCCAACGTTGCTGCCCTGCAACCAGATTTCACCGATCTCGCCTTCGGGTAGTTCCGCGTGGGTGTCGGGGTTGACGATCACCGCCCACAGGCTGCGCGCCACTCGACCGACCGACACCTGCGCCACGGCGTTCGGGGCATCAGCGGCGACGCGCACCGCGTGACCGGCGCCCAGTTGTTCGCGGTCGAAATACGCGACCGCCGCCTCCGCGTCAGGATCGATGGTCGCGACGAACAGTGTCGCCTCCGCGATGCCGTAAGAGGGTTTGAACGCCGTACGCGGTAGCCCGTACGGCGCGAACGCCTTGTTGAAGGTCCGGATCGCATCGATGCTGACCGGTTCGGACCCGATGATCATCACCACATTGCTGAGGTCTATAACGTCCCCGTCCTCGCCGGCTGTGGGCAGGCCACGTTGCGCGGTCCACTCGTAGGCGAAGTTCGGCGCGGCGGTGACCACGCGGCCCTGCCTCGACCCATCCGACATGGCCTGAATCCACCGCAGCGGCCTGCGGACAAAGGCGGTGGGCGCCATCAAGGTCGAGTGGCCGCCGTATACCGCCGGAAACCCGATCATCGACAAACCCATGTCGTGGTAGAGCGGTAACCAGCTGACGCCGTGGGTATTTCGGTCCAGCAGGTCGATCGACAGGATCATCTGCACCAGGTTGGTGCCCACCGCGCGGTGAGTGATCTCGACGCCGACCGGCGCCCGCGTCGCGCCCCCGGTGTACTGCAGGTGCGAAACCTCGTCCATGCGGAGCTCGGTGTGGACGAAGTCCTCCCCCGCCGTGTCCGGTATCTGATCGATGACGATGACCTGTGGTCTACGGATGCGCGCGACATTGCTCAGGAAAGTCTCGACGGCATCCTTGGCCGCCGCGGTCGTAAGCACGACGGTCGGCTCGGAATCGCGAAGCGCCGTATCGAGACGTTCGGCGTGTCCGGGCAATTCGGGCGCGAACAACGGCACCGCGATAGTGCCCGCATTGATCGCCGCGTAGAACCCGGCGACATAGTCGATGCCCTGCGGCGCGAGAATCGCGACGCGATCCCCGCGGCTCGCGGCCTGTTGGACGCGCGCACCGATGGCGTGCAACCGCACGCCGAGTTGGGTCCAGGTCACTTCGAGGGCCTGCCCGTCAGCCGCGCGACTGTAATCGAGGTAGCGATACGCGACCATGTCACCGACATTCGCGATGTTGCGCTTTATCAGCGATATCAGTGTCGTGCCCGGGGGCATCTCGACGCCGCCGTCGGCGTCCAGGCAATCCTCGATCTCGAGCATGCCTTTCGGAGGCTCCAACTGCGGGGGACTGCCATCCATAACCGGCAGTCTAGGCAAGCCGCGTGCGTTAGAGTCCGTGCCGTACCGCTGGCGAAGGTGGGTTTTATGACCAACGAGACGGACGAGCCGGAAGAACAGGACCAGAAGACCGAACGACGTGGCGTGCTGCGCTGGTTCACCGCGCTGTGTGTGCGGTACGTCGAACGCTTGATGCCGGACCCGTACTTGTTCGCGGTCATCCTCACCGTCCTGGTGGTGGGACTCGTCGCGTGGCTTGTCCGGGGTGCGACGCCGTCCGGGGTGCTCAAGGCGTGGTACGGCGGCGTCTGGGGATCGCAGAACATCTTCACTTTCGCGTTCCAGATGGTGCTCATCCTGGTGACCGGCTACACCCTCGCCGAGGCGCCCGTCCTGAAGCGGGCCATCGTGTACATCGCGAGCAAGCCGCGCAACCAAGTTGAAGGCGCCCTGCTGTGTTTCGGCGTCAGCGCCGTCCTTTCCCTGCTGAACTGGGGGCTGGGTCTGGTCTCGGGTGCGCTGGTCGCGCGCCAGGTCGCGAAGCGGCTTACCGGTGCGCACTTCGGTTACCTCATCGGCGCCGCGTTCATGGGCTTCATCGTCTGGACCCAAGGCCTGTCGTCGTCGATCGCGTTGGCGAACACCGACGCGAGCAGCCCAATCAACGTGATACACAAGATGACTGGCGCGAACGTTCCGCTGACGCTCACGATCTTCGAGCCCTACAGCTGGGTGTCGGCGATCGTGGTGCTCGCGCTGCTGGCCATCGCGATCTGGCGGATGGCGCCGACGCAGAGCCTCGAGCCCGACCCTGCGGTCTTCGAGGAGGAGCCGGAAGCTACCCCGCCCGCCGGCAAGCGGACGTTTGCTGAATGGTTGGAAGACCTGTGGATCATCAATGTTCTGATCTTCGTGGCGGGCATAACGTACTTCGTGCTGAGCGGTTTTCAGCTCAATATCTCGTCAATGATCATGTTGTTCACCGTGACAAGCGCGTTGCTGCACCGCACTCCGATTCGCTTCATCCGTGCATTCTCCGGCGCAGCGAAGGTGTCTGGTCCACTGTTGTTGCAGTATCCGCTCTACGGCGGCATCGTCGGTCTCCTGGCGTATCTGCCTTCGCAAACTGGAGGGGGTTCGGGGAAGCCGCTGCAGACCGTGCTCGCTGAGGCGCTCGTGACGGGCGCCAACCAGTACACACTGCCGTTCCTGACATTCGTGGGCTCGGTCATCATCTCGTTGTTCGTGCCCTCCGGCGGCGGCCACTGGGGCGTGCAGGGGCCAATCGCCGTTCAGTCCGCGCTTGCGCTGCATCAGCATTCGCCGGCTTACCTCGGGCTGATCTCCATGGCGGTCGCGGTCGGCGAGGGGGTCGCGAATATGATTCAGCCGTTTTGGCTGTTGCCCCTGCTCGCGATCGCAAAGCTCAATGTTCGTCAGGTGATGGGCTTTACGGTTATTGCGTTCCTAATCGGTTTTGCGGTGTCCAGCGCCGCGGTACTCATTGCGCCGCACGTGCTCTGACAGGCCTGTGAGATGGACGAGTCGATATACCCCAAACTGCCTGTGACAGGTGTGGTTTCCGGAGCTTCGAGTATCCGGGGTAGGGTACGCGACAGTACAGCTGATCACTCAGGGAGTCAGGCATGTCAGGTCGGAAGTTCACGTTCGAGGTCAACAAGACAAGCACCGCGCCCGCCGCGACGTTGTTCCGGCTGGAGACCGACGGTGCCAACTGGTCCACCTGGGCCAAGCCGATCGTCCTTCAATCGAGCTGGGCGCGTCAAGGCGATCCGGCGCCGGGCGGTATCGGCGCCGTTCGCAAGGTGGGGATGTGGCCCATGCTCGTGCAGGAAGAAACCGTCGAGTACGAACAGGATCGCCGCCACCTCTACAAACTGATCGGGCCCGCCAGCCCGGCCAAGGACTACTTCGGCGAGGTGGTCTTCACGCCGAACGCGGCCGGCGGCACCGACATTCACTGGAGTGGTGCGTTCACCGAGGGGGTTCCGGGGACCGGTCGGGTGATGCGCGCCGCACTGGGAGGCGCGGTCCGCTACTTTGCCAGCCAGCTGGTGAAGGAAGCCGAGCGTCAGTCGGGTGGCGGACGCTAACGTGTTCCACTGGCGTTCAACCCTTTTCATGGGCTACGGGTCGTTCGCCTGCTGTTCGTCTATTTGGGCCTGCTGTTCGTCCAGCTGAGCCTGCTGCTCGGCTGCCTCGTTCTGTTCCTCGGCTTGCTGCTCGGCCTGTTGCATTTCTTGCATCGCAAATTGTTCCTGTTGTTGAGCTTGGTCGCTACTGTCATCGACCAGGCGCACCGATTGCGAGACGCGCTCGGATTGCGGAGCGTCGGGCTGGGGCGCGCAGAACACTGCAGGCATGGCGAGCATAGCCAGGGTGGCGGCACCGGCGAAAATGGTTTGTTTCGATCGTAATTGGCTCATACTTCCGGTTTGCGCCCCGGTTTTAGCCCCCCGCTGGGCAGCGACTGTCGCTCAAATATGAAATGCTACTAAGCTGGGCTAAGTGATTGACAGTGATTGATGTAGCCATCGCGGGTGGCGGTCCCAACGGCCTGATGCTGGCCGCCGAACTGGGTTTAGCCGGTATCCGGCCCGTGGTGTTAGACCCGATGTCGGGCCCCAATCCGCAACCGCGCGCCAATGGCATTGTGGGCCAAGGGGTTCGGATTCTGGACCACCGCGGCCTGTACAGCCCGATTGCGGGAATGGAAGGGCCGCCACAACGTGCGCCGCGTGCCATGTTCTCGGCCTTTCCGTTGGACCTCTCGCTGGTGTCGAACCCGCAGATGTTCATGCTGCCCATCCAGCAACCCCAGCTGGTCCAGGTGCTTGCGGAGCGGGCCGGTCACTACCAGGCCGACATTCGCTGGGGGCATGGGCTTATCGGCTTCGACCAGGACGCCGACGGCGTGAGTGTGCAGGTCAGCGGGCCGGATGGGGACTACGCGCTGAGGGCCAAGTATCTCGTCGGCGCCGACGGCGGGACCAGCCCGACCCGCAAGTTGGCGGGCATCGATTTCCCCGGCATGACGTCGCACGAGGTGGTCGCCCGGATGGGATTCGACGTGCTGCCGCCAGCCGAGTGGGTCGATCCGATCAGCGGCGCGTTGGACGTGCCCGGCTTCGGCCGCATCCCGCCGTTGGGGTTCCATCGGGCCGAGCGGGGCGTTTTCGCCTGCGGCGCCCTGGGGCGCCGGGCGGCGGTGATCGTCTTCGAATTGGATCCCACGGCGCGCGAGCACCCGGCCGCCCGAAACGGTGACGAACCGCCCATGAGCTTGGCAGAACTGGAGGCCAGCCTCGAACGGGTCATCGGCGTAGAGGTGCCGTTGCGACCGGCAACGCCTGACATCCCCCTGGATCTACGCCGCTTTCACGGCATCAACTCTCGGATCGCGTCGCGGTATCAGCTGGGCCGGGTGATCTTGGTCGGCGACGCCGCGCATGTGCACTCTCCGATGGGCGGACCCGGGCTCAACCTGGGGTTGCAGGACGCGGTGAACCTCGGCTGGAAACTGGCGGCGGTCCTCAACGGACACGTCGGTCCCGCCCTGCTCGCCACCTATGAGGCCGAGCGACGGCCCGCCGGCGAGCGGGTCGTGATGCATACCCGAGCTCAGCTGGCGATGGTTCGGCCCGGTCCGGAGGTCACGGCGCTGCGGGAACTCTTTTCCGAACTGGTGACCGAGCCTGCTGTCGTTCGTCGCCTCGTCGACTTGGTGTCGGGAGCGGAAAACCGTTACGTCGGCGCCGACGCGCATCCGCTTGCCGGGCACTGGGTGCCCGACTTCTCCGTCGCCAACGCCGACGCGGTCCACCGCGTCGCGGAGCTCGCGCGCGACGGGCGGCCGCTCCTTATCGACCTCACCGAGGGCGGGGTGGTGGCTGCCTCGCTGACCGCCATCGCCGACCGGCTGACCGTGGCGGTGGGTCGCGCGGTCGGCGACGTGTCGGCCACCGCGCTGCTGGTGCGTCCGGATGGTTATGTGGCATGGGCGTCATCCGACGGCGTACCGGCCACCGAGGATCTGCGTGACGTGCTCGCTCGGTGGTTCGGGATCAAAGCCGCTACTTCGACTTGAGTTCGTCCTGCAGCAAACAAAGTCACCCGAATTAGTCCCGGTTCATAACGCCCGGGAATAGCCTGTGATCTAGCGGTGATTTTTGGTCGCCTTGATGAGGTGAATGAATGAAAAGATTCGCTATTTTCGGCACAGTGACCTCTGCGTGGCTAGGTCTGAGCGTTCCCGTGGCGCAGGCGGATATCGGCGGAAACGTACCCGGCCCCGGGTTGTGCGATTATCCCGGGGTGGGGGGAACGGGCATGGAGATGGGGGCCTATCACTACTGGTGCGACTTCCCAGTTGAGGAGAACGGCAGTCGCTGGCACTGCGAGTACGGCGGCGGTGCGGTGCAGGGTGTCGGCGGCATCAACATCTTCATGTTCAACGCCTCGGTCATTACTCCGCTGGGCGCGCTGGAGGGTTCGTGTTCGTTCCGCTGCCCCGACGGCTCGCTGTCGGCCGCGCCGAACCCACCCGGCGCATGGAAAAACGCGCTCACCCCAAAAAAATGTGTTCCGCTTGAAGTTGCGCCGACGTCTGAACCGGATATCGGGCTGCCCCCGTGGCCGGGGCCACTTCCCGCTGTAACAAATCCGGCAACCCCCAACCCGGTGACCACGGAAAACCCTTGAGGCGCGCACTGGTTGGGAATCGCGACCGCTACTTCGACTTGAGTTCGTCCTGGTACTTCTTGGTCATGTGCTCGACGGCCTGATTCTGTGACTGCGCGAGACCTTCGCGCACCTCGCTGGCGCGCGCGGCGGCATCCAGCGTCGGCTGGGCTTGGCCCTGGAAGTGCGGCATCACCTCGGCGGCGAACAATTCGGCCGACCGTTTAGTGGCGGCCGGATTGGCCCATTCATGGCCCATCTGCAGCATGCAGCCGAACCCGCCGGATTGATCCCACATCCGCTGCACCTGTGCCCGTGCTCGCTCGGGCGTGCCGATGACGCCGGCGCCGTTGTCGTTGATGACGTCGATCATCTCGTCGATCTGCTCGCCGGGCATGGTCATCTGCGGGAACGCGGCCACCTTCTGGAAGTACCGGAACCACGGCTCGAGACCGAATTTCACGTCTTCGCGGGCCTGCTTGTCGGTTTCGGCGACATGGAATGGCCCGACCAGGCTCCAGTTCTTGCGGTCGACCGTGGTACCGAACGCGGCCGCGCGCTCTTCGACGATGTCCCAGTGGTACTGCAGTGCGTTGAAGCCCTCCAAGATCAGCGTCGCCCCGATGGACAGCAGGCCGATGCCGTGCTTGCCGGCCAGCCGCGCACCCGTCGGCGAGGCGACCGCCGCCACCGCCAGCGGGACACCGCCGTCGGAGTAGGGGGCGAGCTGCAGCTTGGCGTTGTGCAGTTCGTGCGTCGGGGTCTTGGCGCTCACCGTCTCCCCCGCCAGCAGCCGGACCAAGATGTCGAGGTTGGTTTCGAGCAACTCACGTGTGTCGGTGGGCGTGAGCCCGATCATCGACGAGTCGCTGGGCAGCGAGCCCGGACCCAGGCCGCCGATCACCCGACCGTGCGTCAGGTGATCCAGCATCATCAACCGGTCGGCGACCCATAGCGGGTTGTGGTAAGCGAGCGAGATGACCCCGGTGCAGAGCTTGATCCACTTGGTCCGCTCCGCGGCGGCGGCAATGAAGATCTCCGGCGAGGCGATCAATTCGCTACCGGCCGAGTGATGTTCGCCGATCCACGCTTCGTCGAAGCCGAGCGCGTCCAGGTGTTGGACGAACTCCAGATCGCGCTGTATGGCGAGCGTCGGGTTAGTCCCGGCGCGGTGAAACGGCGCGATGAAATATCCAAACCTGAGCTTCGGCATCGAAGGTCCCCTTTGCGGTCGAGTTTGGCGATCGCGAGCGCGGTGTAACCGGGCGAAGCGGGTCGCCAACATCGAGCTCAATCCGAACCATAACCCGAATTCGGTGCCCGACCCTAGGACTGGCGCAGCAGTCGAGGCCGGGTATGCAGCCGGTGAGGTTGGCGTAGTGCACGCCGGACGCCGGGTGGGCGGGCGCCGGTGCGACGCTGGGCGCAGAGGGAGCATTCGTCGTCGGGGTGTTGCCCAAGGAGTTAACGCCGACGCCATCGAATCCCACCGCGAAAGCCAGCGCGGCAGCACTACCGAACATCGCGATTTTCTTGGTTCCAGTCATCGAACTTTCCTGTCGTAGCTGTTGCCGATGACCGAAAGTCTGCGCCTGTGCAACTGTTTCTGCCAGGAATGGTGACTAGCTCATATGCTCCGGGCCGTGACCTGGCTGGCTAATTTTCCTTGGTGATCAACTTCCGTAACGCCACCCGATCGGGCGCCAGCAGTTCTTGGATGCGCGGGCGGTTGACCTCGGCGACGATGATCTCGCCCACCTCCTGGTACACCTCGCTGAAGATGCCGTGGGATTTCATCTTCTCCGTCTGGTACTGGTTGTCCTCGGTCGGCGTCACGTAAATCACCGCGTCGGCTTTGAAGCGGTGCACGAGCCAGAGGTGGATCAAGGTCATCAGTCGCTTCTGCCGCAGCTTCTCGGCGAAGGTGTTCTGGTCTCGCACCTGAAGGATGCTGCGGCCGTGCCGGTCCTTGATGGGATCGACGATGACGTTGGCCAGCTGCTCGTCATCGTCGCCGACGATTCCGAGTTCCAGCACATCCGAGCCGGCGCGGCGTGGCCGCAGTTTCACGCGCAGCTTCTCGCCCAGCTGGTAGTGCTCGCTCCACAGCGCCAGCCACTCCTCCAGCAGCTTCTTCGGCACCTCGGTCTGCACGAGGTGCTGGTGCTGAGTCGAGCCCTTGCCCATGGCCTTGGTGGTCGCGGTGCGTCCGGAGGACGCGGCCAGGGCGGCGTCGCTGCGCGGTCCGCCGACCAGCGTTTGCGGTGTGCGGTAAGGGGATTCGACCAGACGCATCTTGCGCTGCAACCGGGCCAGCGCCAGCATGCCGTCCTGCTGCAGCGAGGTGGCGAACTCCTCGGCGGCGACGCCGTCGATCTGGTGTCCGCCGTAGGTGATGAAGTTGAAGACGAAGCCCATCTTGCCGAGCTCCTCGGGGAATGCCTTCATCTCCTCATCGGACATGCCGGTGGTGTCCCAGTTGAACGACGGCGAGAGGTTGTACGCCAGCATCTGGTCCGGGAACTCGGCGTGGATCGCCTCGGCGAACTCCCTGGCTTCGGCAAGATCCGCGGTCTTTGTCTCCATCCAGAGGATGTCGGCGAATGGCGCCGCCGCGAGGGACTTGGCGATCGCGTACGGGATGCCGCCACGGACCTGGTAGTAGCCTTCTGGGCTTCTCGCCAGCTCGGGGTCCCACGGCGGGTTCACGCCCAGCTCCTTCGCCTTTTCCCGGGCCGCGTAGTGCGACGTCCGGGCGGCGAACTGCCGCCACTCGTCGGGGCTCATGCTCGCCGGTTCGTCTTCGCTCTCGCCGAATGCGAGCACCTCCGCCACGGCCTCGCCGTAGGTCATGATCCCGGCGTCGTCCTCCCACGCGGCCACGAACCGGGACTCGACCTGGTCGAAGAGATCGTCGATGGATTCCTGGCCGTTGTCCCGCCAGGAGTTGACTGCGTCGGAGACCAAGCCCACGATCCCTTGGCGCTCCAACCACGCGTTCGCGAACGCGTACTCGGCATCGGCAAGTGCGTAGAGGAGGTGACCGTTCAGCTCCTTGACACCGAGCTCGTAGAAGCGCCGCACGATGGCCAGGAAACACCCCTTGTAGGAAGGTATGTCCAGGTTGGTGGCGCCGAGCAGGAACGCCTGGTCGCGCTCGTCGGAGCGGCTGTCGATCAGGTTGGCCGCCTCGGCATCGGTGCGCGCGACGATGATGCCGGGCACGCGCATGACGTCGAGTTGGAAGCGGGCGGCGTTGAGGCGCTTGATCTGTTCGTCGGAAGGCACCAGAACCTTGCCGCCCTGGTGACCACACTTCTTCGTGCCCGGGCGCTGATCCTCGATGTGGTAACCGGGCACGCCGATTTCGACGAAGCGACGGATCAGGTTGCGCACGTGGGGATCTCCGCCGTGGCCCGTATCGGCGTCGGCGATGATGAACGGCCGGTAGTCATATTGCGTCGCCGTCGCGCGCTGCCGCTCGTCCATGCGCAGGCGCAGGTACTCCTGGTTGCGGTCGGCGGTGAGCAGGGCGCGCACCAGCACCGCGGCGTCGTCGGGCACCTGGCTCAGTGGGTAGCTGGCCAAGTCGGGGCCGGGGTCTTCGGTGGTGGAGCCCTTCGCCGAGGTCGCCCAGCCGCCGAGGTAGATCGCCTCGATGCCCATCCGCTTCATGCTGACGGCCTGACCCGGTGAGTACGGACCGAACGTCGTGATGCTCTTTTTGGCGGCGAACAGTTCGCGCAGGCGAGGGTAGAACGCCGTTGCCGCTTCTCGGGCAACGGTGTAGTCGGTGGGGATGGTGCCCCGCTGCTCTGCTACCTGGCGCGCGGTGTAAAGGCGAATGATGCCGTCAAAGCGCGAGCTGTCGAAGTATCGCTGCGTGGCCGCGACATCCTGCTCGAACGGTGAGTGGACTTCAGTGTCCGTGTCGATAGCCATGGGCTCACGCTCCTCTTCAGCCCCAATTCCATTAACGATGTGCAGTGTATCCCCGATGCTGTGACTTGAATCACGCGCCAACAGTTCGGCGATCAAACTGGATCGTGTTCAACGGGTTTCGCGGTGCACACGGTCCCGTAGCCAATCTCGCTGGCGACGGACGAATTCGGCGTCGACGACATTGCCGTGGCCTGGGACGTAGATGGCGTCGGGTCCCCCCACCGCGAGCAGCCGATCTAGCGTGGCCGGCCAGGCCTGCAGATCCGAGTCGGCGTCGATGCACGGGTCGCCGGACTCCTCGACAAGGTCTCCGGTGAAGACCACGACCAGACCAGCCTTGCCGTCCGGTGCGGGCGCCACCACGACCAGGTCTGCGGTGGTGTGGCCGCCGCCCAGGTGGGCGATCGTCACGCTGCGGCCGCCGAGATCGACGACGACGTCGCAGATTCCCTGCCGCGGTGGTTTCAACGCCGCGATCGCGCGATCGACGTCGTCGGCGTTCGCACCGTAGCTCAGCGCGTCGTCGCGAAGGTGACTGGTTGCCGACGAGAGGTATTCGGCAACCTCGGGTGCGCAGAAGACCTCAGCTCCGGCGAACTGCGATGAGCCCAGAACATGGTCAAAGTGCTTGTGCGTCAACACAACATGCGTCACCGCGCATCCTGCGATCTCGCGCACGTCGGCGTCGATGGCGGCCGCCTCGACGAGGGTGGTCCCGGTGTCGACGAGCAGCGCTGCGCTGCGGCCCTGCACCAGCCCGATCGTCACGTCGCAGAACGGCAATCGGCAGCGCTGAACACTGCCATTTGCGAGGTCTGACCAGCGGTAATGCATAGCCGTGCAACTTTCATGCAAGTGGGCGTATCCAATGACGCGGTAGGCGTACACATACGGTACTAGTACGGATAACGGGTGGGCGTCCTAGTACGGTAGGTAGCGAAATCAACTGGCTGCCAGTCTATTTCGCTTGCCGAAACGTGATCGGTGGCGTACCGTGGCAAACCGGGAGGGTTCCAGCCAGGCGCGCGGAAGGAAAACGACCATGACCACCACCACCCCATACCCCGGAACAGTCGTATGCCAAGGCCTAATGTAGCGATTTGCGATCCACCTGGGGGCACCCCTTTCCCGGCGGCTTTCCCCGAGAATAGCGCTGACCCGTCACGAATTATACTGCACCACAAAGGCTCTCGCCAACGACGCCGCTGTGCAGGATTCGTTACGGCGGCCGCAATCGGCGCCCTGGTCGGTTCCCCTGCCGCACTCGCCGAGCCCGCACCACCGCCTCCACCGCCGGTACCCGCGCCGGCCCCGGCGAATATTCCCGAGTTTCCGGGGCTGACAGGACCCGGATCGGCACCGACGCAAATTTCTGAGATACCGCGGGCTGACGGCTGACGAGGGAAACAGCGGCAGCGCATTACCGGGCGTACGCATTACCGCGTCCGCGGTGAGCCATTCCCTGCGGCTGGCGGCCTCAGTGCTGGCATAAGAGTGGGCACTCGCATTCAAGTGTTCGATGAACTGCTCATGATCGGTGGTAAAACGCGCAAAGATTGTTACTACTGCCCACGGACGCGTTGTAAGTAATACTGTTCGGATTACTGATGGGCCGAAGCCGCCGAAGCATGACGTGCGCAATGTTTCCCCGGGAAGGCCAACGTCTATCGAAACCGATGTCCGAGCAAATCGAGGATTGCATGGCTGACAGGTCCGACAGGCCGGCCCGTCCCCTGATCGTGTTCATGACCCGTGATACCGCGCCGCAGATTGCCCCGGCGCCGATTAGCCGGACGTGGATGTCAAAGCTGTCAGAGACGCGCAAAGGTTGGCCGAATCGGTGTTTGCCGATGCTCACCGCCAACCAGAGCGGCTGGGAGCTGCGCAATCGGTGCGCGTTCACCGCCACGTGGCTCGGTCAGGAAAACGGCGCGGACGTGATGATCACACCCGATCAGAGCGACACCGGTCAGTTCTTGCCCGTCAGCCATTTCGGTGACGGCATCCTCACCTGGCATCTGCCGATGCTGTTTCGGACTCCGGCGGGCTACAACTTGTTGGTCCGCGGACCGGCAAACTATCCGAAGGACGCCGTGTGTCCTTTAGAGGGCATAGTCGAAACCGACTGGGCAAGCGCGAGTTTCAGTATGAGCTGGAAACTCACCCGCAAACTGATGCCGGTGCGATTCGAGGTCGACGAGCCGATCTGCATGATCGTTCCGCAGCGCCGAGCCGAGCTTGAGGAGTTCGCCCCTGAAGTCAGGCGCATTGAGTCTGATGAAAATCTGCAGCGTAAGCATGAGTTCTTTCTTCGCTCACGTGACGCGGCAAAGCAAATTGAGCAGGTAGCGAGGGTCGCCGCTGGAGAGCAAGTGCAGTGGCAAGGCGACTACACGCGAGGCAGACACACTGACGGCGAGGCCGGGGCACCGGATCACCAGACTCGCCGTCATCTTCGTTCGTTCTTTTCAGCCACAACATGAAGTGGTGTTTGTGCGATTCGCTTAGTCGGAGGGCGTTGACATGTCGGATTTCTCCGACATATGTTGTCAGTCGTGGCCGGGTTCGATCGCGTTGACGACCCCATTTGCGGCGTTTTCGCGGCGCTGGCCAACCCGGTGCGACGGCAATTGCTCGAGATACTGACCGGCCGGCCACTTTCGGCCGGCGAACTCAGCGAGCGGTTCGAGCTGAGCCGCCCCGCCGTCGCCGAGCACCTCAAGGTGTTGCGCGACGCCGGGCTGGTGGCCGACGAGGCGCAGGGCCGCCGGCGCATCTACCGCCTGACCGCGGAACCGCTGGCCGAGCTCGGTGAGTGGTTGCACCCGTTCGAGAAGTTCTGGCGCACGCGTTTGGCCGCCCTCGCCGAGTCGGCAGAGGAGCTGAAATGACCGAGACGATCTGCGTCGACCAATTCGTCGCGGCCGCGCCGGAGACCGTATGGCGACTGCTGACCGAGCCCGAGCTGCTGCGACTGTGGTGGGCCGAAGGTGAGGTGGCTGCGGTGGTCGGTCACGAATTCACCCTCGACATGCCCGGCTACGGCAGGCAACTCTGCAAGGTGCTCGAGGTGGATGCGCCCCACCGATTCGTCTACACCTTCACCCCGGCGTGGACGCTGACCTGGCGGCTCGAGGCGGAAGATATCGGAACCCGGGTGTTCTTGGAGCACAGCGGCTTTGACCTCGAGGACACACGAATGGCCGACGCATTCAAGCGCATGGAACCCGGGTGGCGCGACGTCGTTCTCCCCCGCCTCGCGGAAGTCAGGACGTAAGCGATGCGCGCAGTCGTCATCACCAAGCACGGCGACCCGTCGGTCTTGCAGGTGCAGCAGCGGCCGGACCCGCCTCCGCCCGGCACGGGCCAGCTGCGGATCGCGGTGCGGGCGGCGGGGGTGAACTTCGCCGATCACATGGCCCGAGTCGGGTTGTATCCGGACGCGCCGAAGCTGCCGGCGGTGGTGGGCTACGAAGTGGCCGGGACGATCGAGGCCGTCGGCGACGGGGTCGACCCGAGCCGACTCGGCGAGCGCGTATTGGCCGGTACCCGATTCGGTGGTTACGCCGAAATCGTCAACGTGTCGGCCAGCGACTCGGTGGCGCTCCCCGATGCGCTGAGCTTCGAACAGGGCGCCGCCGTCCCGGTCAACTACGCGACCGCGTGGGCGGCGCTGCACGGCTACGGGTCGCTGCGCGCCGGCGAGCGGGTGCTGATTCATGCCGCGGCCGGGGGCGTCGGCATCGCGGCCATCCAGTTCGCCAAGGCCGCCGGGGCCGAGGTGCACGGCACCGCATCGCCCGGAAAGCACCAGAAGCTGGCCGAGTTGGGTGTGGACCGCGCGATCGACTACCGCCGCGACGGCTGGTGGAAGGGCCTTGACCCGTATGACCTGGTGCTCGACGCCCTCGGCGGGACGTCGCTGCGGCGCTCCTATGGCCTGCTGCGCCGGGGCGGAAGGCTTGTCGTATACGGGATTTCGAACCTGCAGCAGGGGGAGAAACGTTCGCTGCGCACTGCGGCGCCACAGGCGTTGGCGATGCTGCGCGGATTCAACCTGCTCGACCAACTCTCCGAGTCCAAAACCGTGATCGGCCTGAACATGCTGCGGCTGTGGGACGACCGCGGCACCCTCGAGCCGTGGATCAACCCGGTGAAAAAGGCCCTCGACGACGGCACCGCCTCCCCGATCGTGCACGCCGCCGTTCCCTTCGCCGAAGCGCCCGAGGCGCACCGGATTCTGGCGGCACGGGAGAACATCGGCAAGGTGGTGCTGGTGCCCTGAGCTGAACAGTCACAGAATGTTCAGTATGAAATCGGCGCCGAGCATTTCCTACCGAATCACATTGGCTATCGCGGCCCTGGCGCTGCTGGCCGGCTACGGCGCGCCGAAAGCAGCGGCAGCGCCCAGCGGGCCGCTGACGATCTCGAGTCCGGCTTTTGCCAACGGTGCGCCGATACCAGTCCTGTACACCTGCAAGGGGACCGACACCTCGCCGCCATTGACCTGGTCGGCGCCGTTGGGAGCAGCACTTGTCGTCGACGACCCCGACGCCCCCGGCGGAACCTACATCCACTGGATCGTGATCGGAATCGCCCCGGGTGCGGGCCAGATCGGCGACGGTGGGACTCCCGGCGGTGGGGTTACCCTGCCGAACTCCGCCGGCCAGGCCGTGTACAACGGCCCCTGCCCGCCGCCCGGTAGCGGTGTGCACCATTACCGGTTCACGCTGTACCAACTGCCCAACGACTACCAGCTTCCGGGCGGCCTGGCCGGCCCGCAAGCGGCGCAGACGATCGCCGGTGCGGCGAACGCGCAAGCCCAGCTTGTCGGAACTTTTGGATCCTGACTATGCCGGCGCCGTTGACGTTAAATGTTGTGAAGGCAATCCAATTCGCCCAACTGGTAAACGCGACGTACGCGACGCAGCCCAGCGATCTGACGAATGCGGCCGGTCAGGCGTTGAGCGCCGGCGGCATCAACTACGACGTGCTCACCACGATCTATGCCAACGACCTGGCGACCGACATGAATCCGGGCGGCGCCGATGACGAAGTCTCCATCGGGCTGATGTGCCAGCAGAGCCAAACCGGCGATGTGATGATCGCGATCAGGGGTACCGAAGGAATCCTGGAGTGGGTTCACGACGCCGATTTTTCGCAGGTGCCTTGCCCATTCCTGGTCGGCGCCGGCAACACCGAAGACGGCTTCACCGCCATGTACGAGTCGCTGAGGACCGCGGCGGATTCGGATTCACCCAAGGTGGTCGACGCATTCGCGAAGCTTTCGTTCCCCCGTCCCGTTAGTTCGGTGACAGTTTGCGGGCACAGCCTGGGCGGAGCCCTTGCGACGCTGCTCGCTCTAGACGTCGCGGCGAACACGGCGTTCAACCACCCGACGGTTTACACCTATGGCAGTCCCCGCACCGGGGACTCGCTGTTCGCAAGCACCTACGACCAGGTAGTCACCAACTCGTATCGGATTGCGAACCGCCTCGACATCGTCCCGGCGTTGCCCCCTCCAATCGACTATGACCACGTGCTCAATCCCTTTGAGCTGATTCCGGTTCGGTTAACGCCGCTTCCGCCGAAGATTCTGGTCAAGTCCACCGTGTCGTGCGAACACTCGCTGGCGACGTATCTCTACCTGCTGTCCCTGCAATCCGGCGGCCCGGTGCTACCGCTCGAGGCCGCCTGTCAACCCTGAACATCGTCGAGCACCTGATAGCCGGCGTTGTACCCGGGTGTGAACGTGATGCCCGGGCCGCCATGGCATCCCGCCCCGCCGAGGTAGAGGCCGTCGATCGGAATCGGCATGTCAAGGAAACCCCTGGGCCCGGGGCGATTCGGCCCCATCAGATCCGGGTGCAACAGGCCGTGACAGAAGTCGCCCGCGGGCGCGCCGAACATGGTGTTCATGTGATACGGCGCGAACGTGATGTGACGGATCACGATGTCCTTGAAGTTCGGAGCGAACCTGGTGATCTTGTCGATAACCCGTTGTGCCATCTCGTTTTTGAGGTGCCCATGCTGGTCTCGGCTGACTTCGACGGGGAACGCGTAGGCGAACGCGCTCGCGGCGTGCTTACCGGGCGGCGCCATGCCGGGATCGTGTACCGACGGGATCTGCATGCCCATCGACGGATTGTCCGGCACGAGGCCCTGCCGGCAGACCTCCCATTGCCGTTGTTGCTCCTCGGGTGAGCCGAAAATACCGATGGACTGTTGCATGCCCTCCTCGTTCAGGAACTCATAGGGTGGGGCGAACTCGGGCAGCCCGTCCAGCGCGAAGTGGATCTGGACAAACGATGCGCGGTGATCGCGGCCCGAGAGACGCAAGACCAGTTCGGCCGGAACGTGTTCGGGCGCGATCAGGTCGGTGAAAGTGACATCCGGCGACAGGTTGGACACCACCACCGGCGCGGCGATCGTCGATCCGTCGCGCAGCCTGACACCGGTTACCGACCCATTTTCGACCAGGATTTGCTCGACCTTGGTGCGGAATTTGATTTCGCCGCCATGGGACAGGAAGAGCTCACGCAGGTGTTCGGTGAGTGCACCGATCCCGCCCTTGAGCTTGGTCATCATCGCGGTGCTGTCGTCGGGCACCGCAAGCGCGAAAGCCAAACAGGTGGCGCTACCGGGGGTATAGGGCCCCCGATAGGTGGAGTTGACGGCAAGAAATGCCAGCATGCCGCGCATGACGGCGTGCTTGTCCTTATCGGGTAGGTAGCGGTCGATCACGTCCATCGCCGACCCGAACAGCATTTCGTGAATCGCGCGGCGTTCAGTCTGGTTGGCCGCGCACGCGTACATTTCGTCGATGGTTTTGGGCGGCTGGCGAACATCGAAGCGGCCCAGCGCCTTTGCGGGACCCTGACTCCACCCGACTAGCTCGGCCATGCCGGTGACGGCCTCGAAGCCGTGCTTTTCGCCGAGGTGGGTCATCAGTTGCATCGGATCGCGATAAAAGACCATCGGTTCTTCGCCGTTTTCGCCGATGTTGATCGACATCACGTCCGGTTCGATTTCGGGCAGCGTGTCCAGTCCGAGATCCTTGGTGATCTGGCTGGGCATCGGGAACTTCACCGATCCGGCGATCTCGTAGCGGAAGCCATCGATCAACTCGACCGTCGCCGCCATTCCCCCTGCGTAGGTATTGGCCTCCAGGCACACGGTGCGCAGGCCCGCGCGTTGCAAAATCGCCGCGGCCGTCAGCCCGTTGTGCCCCGCCCCCACGACGATTGCGTCAAAGTCCGTCATCCTCTAAACCCTCCTCGAAGGCTGTTCGGGTGACAGAATATGTCAGTACTGACATAATTGGAAGATGTCGCCGATGAACCGCCACGAAATGCGCCGCCGATCGACGCATGAGGCACTTCGCCAGGCCGCCTTGAAAAGCTTCGCCCGCAAAGGGTTCGCGAACGTGACGGTGACCGAGTTGGCCGCCGAAGCCGGCGTCACCGAGCGCACTTTTTTCCGGCACTTCGCCACCAAGGAAGCGGTGCTCTTTCAGGATTACGAGACGCAGCTGGAATGGCTGGCCGAAGCCCTCGCGCAGCGTCCCGCCACCGAGACGATGTTCGCTGCGGTCCTGGCGAGCGTCGCGGCGTTCCCGCACGACCTGGAAGTTGTCCGCCAGGCCGCAACCGCCCGCGCGGAGCTGATCGACGCGGATCGCATCGCGAGCCATCTTCGGGTGGTGCAATCGTCGTTTGCCGACGTGCTGACCGACTTCGTCAGAGACCGCAACCCGGGCGTGGCGAACATCGACCTGGCTGCCGAGGTCGCGGGCTCCGCTCTGGCGGCGGCTCTCGTTGTGGCAGTGGAGAATTGGGGCCGCAATGGTTGCCTCGGTGACCTAGGCGAACTGGTGGCCGCAAGCCTCGATCTGGTTCGTTCCGGGTTGGCGCCGCTAACCTGATCACCCCGGTCGCCGGTGGCCAGACGAATCAGTCCGTTGCGCAACACCTTGTCGGGCTTTCCGGCGGCAAGCTCGAGCAGCGCGATTTCGGCAACGGCCGCGACGATCAGCGCGGCGATCGGCTCGGGTCGCGACCATCCAAGCGCAACCAGGTCGGGCAACAACAGGGTGGCTGCGGTCTTGTTGCGGGTCGCAACCAGATCGCTGAGCCCGGCCTCCGTGCGTGACTGCACGAGCAACGCTTTAGTGGCCGCATCGGCCAAGCACCCGTCGAGGTAGACCTTCACCCCCGCCTCGAGCCGGTCGCGCCCGGGCGGCAGGTCGGCCATTGCGGCGGCGATGGATTCCTCGAGCCGGTCGTGAAAGCGGACGTGCAGCGCCCGCACGTAGTCGGTCCGGCTGGGCCAGTGCTGATAGAAGCTGCCCTTCGCCATGCCCGCCTCGGCCACGATCGCGTTGACGGAGATCCTGGCGAGGTCGGAGGTGCTCAACAAGCGCTGTCCCGCGTCGAGCAGCGCGTTGCGGCCAGGCTCGGGAGGTCTCACGGGAACCTGCGCTTGCTGCGTCGCGCCAGCATCTCGCCGTACTGCTCGCAGACGTGAATCACCCCGGTGAGCTGATAGGTGATCCAGCCCTTGTGTGTCGATGGGAGGTTCTTCTCGAATAGCCGGTGGCCGATGATCTGCGTGGCCCATCCGCCAATGAACATCGTGGCGCCCACTTTCGGCTTGGCAAACAGTAGCGGCATGCCGGCCGCGATGATCGGCGTGCCGACGAGATGGGTCGCCCGTACCCCTTTCGACGTGTGCTGAGACCGGTAGTAGGCCATCTTGTCGGCAAACGGCGCGTCCGGCGCAGGGGGCGGTTGCATCGTCGAATTCCTCCTTGTCACCGCGATGTCTTCGTTGTAGCGTACGGGTTGACCGACCAGTCGGTCAACGCTACGGAAGGGGATTCCCATGACGACCGTTCAAACAAGGGCCGGACGCGTTGCGTATCGCGAAGTAGGCAGTGGCCCAACGGTTTTGTTGCTGCATGCGACCCTACACGACCGGCGTGACTTCGACCCGATCATCGACACGCTGGCCCGGCGCTATCGCACCATCGCGCTGGACTGGCCGGGGCACGGCGATTCGGAACCTGTCGACGCCGCCATCGAGCCCAGTGCGTCACTGTTCGCTGACGTGCTCGAAGACGTCGTCGACGGCCTTGGGCTGTCGCGTGCGGCGTTGATCGGGAATTCGGTGGGTGGGTTTGCCGCCGCGCGGCTGGCGATCACCCGTCCGGAGTTGGTCGCGGGTTTGGTCTTGGTCAACACCGGCGGCTTCGTTCCGCTGAATCCACTGTCCCGCACCTTCTGTCGCGTCATGAGCACGCCCGCGGTATGGCGAACCGCTCCCCTGTTCATCCGGGGCTACATGAAGGCCAAGAGCGACAACGACCGCGAGGTCGTCGAGCGCGCGATCGCGCGGGCAAGGACCGACGACGGCGTGCGGACCGCCACCGGCCTGTGGCGAAGCTTCGCCACCCCCGAGCACGACCTGCGCGGCCGCGCCGCCGGGCTGACCACTCCCACGCTCATCGTGTGGGGCAAGCGCGACATCGCGATACCGCTCAGCTCGGGGCGGATAGCTCACGAAGCCATCCGCGATTCCCGGTTGGAGATCCTCGATACCGGGCACGTGGTCTTTTCGTCGGACCCGCAAGGGTTCCTCGCCGTCGCCGAGCCGTTCCTAGAGTCGGCGAGCAGACGCGAAAGCCCCCGATTTCGCTCGGAAATAGGGCCTTTTGTGTCTGCTCGGCATGGGTGCCCGCACTAGCATGAGTCAGCATGACGACCCAGAGCCAACGCCATCGGCACAACCCGCAACTGATCCCCCGCAAGCTCCTGCGCGGCGGGCAGGTTCACCATCCGGCGGTCCTGGATGAGGCCAAGAGACGAAGCGCGAATCTTCAGTTACGACTGGCCGACCGGATTACCGCGTTCGCCGGGTCGATGAACTTCGTCTGGATTCATGCGGCGTTGTTTGCCTTATGGATGATCGTGCTGGAACGCAGCCCTTGGCCGACGTTGACTTTGGTGGTGTCGCTCGAGGCGATCTTCCTGTCGACCTTCGTGATGATCGGCCAGAACCGGCAGTCGGCTTTCCAGCAAGCCAGGGCCGACCACGACTTCGAGGCACAGGAGCTCGAGCTCAAGACCAACACGGAGCTGACTCGCCAAATCCACGTGCTCACAGAGGAATTGCACCGACGTGTCATCGGCCAGGCTCCTGAGCGTGGCGATCACTGAACGCTTTCCAACGCCGCCTCGACGAAGCGACGTAGCACGGCGTTTCGGGCGCGTGGCAGAAACGCCAGTGCGACCGGGCTTGCGGGCGCACCCCGCAGTGCAACGAACTTCACGCCCGGGTGAATGTTGCGCCTGATCGCCACATCGGGAATCACGCCGATGCCGCGGTCGGCGGCGACAGATTCGAGCCACTCGTCGAAATTCGTTGTCTCGACCACTGTTTCGGGGCCCTCACCCGCGGGCCACGACCACGGCCCGGTGGTCCCGCTGGCGACGTTGACCACCAACGGCCAGCGTGGGACCTCGGCCCAATCCAGCTCCGATCTCTCCGCCAGGCGCGAGTGAACCGAACACACCGCCACCCGTGACTCGTCAAACAGATGCACGACCCGCACGGCGGTGGACGCAATCTGCCCACGCACCACGGCGATATCGACCTTCCCCTGCTGTACGCCGGCCAGCGCGTCGTCGGTGCGGACCAGGCTGACCTTCGTCCCGGTGGCTCGCTCGAACCGCGCCACGGTGTCCTGCGCCCAGGGGTCGGGCAACAGCCAACTGAACCCGAGGCGAATGCTTGCCTGTCGCCGCACGGCGGCGAATCCGCGTTCCAGCTCGGCCAGGACACGCTCGACGTGGTCGAGGAACTGCTGTCCGGCCTCGGTGGTCTCCACGTGCCGCGAACTGCGATCCAGAAGTGCCACTCCGATAGCGTCTTCCAACTGCTGGACGGTGCGGCTCAGCGCGGGCTGGGTGATGCTGAGCTCGGCGGCCGCGCGGGTGAAGGACTTGAGTCGCGCCACCGCCTCGAACACCCGGAGGTGACGCAGCTCGACGCGATCGCTCGCAAGGCCGTTCATGCCTGACAAGCATAGATGCATTACACCAGGCATTTCACCCGGGACTTCTCGAGTCCTAAATTCGGTTGCAACAAGCACGAAAAGGAAGGACCACAAATGCCGTTGTTGTATATCGACCTCGTCGAGGGGCGCACGCCAGCCGAGGTCAAGGCGCTGTTGGACGCGATCCATGACGCGGTGGTCGACGCGTTCGGAGTTCCGCCGCGCGACCGCTACCAGGTGGTGCACACCCATCCGGCCCACGAGATCGTGGCGTGGGACACGGGTCTGGGCATCAACCGCTCATCCCGACTGGTGGTGGTCCACGTGGTGAGCCGGCGACGCGCCCGCGAAATGAAGGAAAAGTTTTATGAGCTGCTCGCGTCCAACCTCACCGACCGGTGCGGGGTGGACCCGGCGGACCTGATCGTCTCGATCACCGAAAACGGCTATGAGGACTGGTCTTTCGGCCACGGCCGGGCGCAGTTCCTGACCGGAGAGTTGAAATGACACTGCGTACCCGCCTCACCGAATTCTTCGGCATCGAAAACCCCATCCTGCTCGCCCCGATGGCCGAGGTCTCCGGCGGCCGGCTGGCCGCGGCCGTGACGGCGGCCGGCGGCTTGGGCCTGATCGGCGGCGGTTACGGTGACGCCGATTGGCTGCAAAGCCAATTCGACGAGGCGCAGGGTGCCCGGATCGGCGTCGGATTCATCACCTGGAGCCTCGCCCGTAATCCGGAGCTGTTGGACGTCGCCCTGGACGCGGCGTCCCGCGACAGTCATGTTGTCGTTCGGTGACCCAAAGAAATTCGCCGAGCGCGTCCACCGGGCTGGCGTGCCGCTCATCTGCCAGGTGCAGACCCTTGAGCAGGCGCGCCGAGCCGTGGAAGTCGGCGCCGAGGTCGTCGTGGCGCAGGGCGGCGAGGCGGGCGGGCACGGAATGAGCGCTCGCTCAACCTTTACGCTTGTGCCCGACATCGTCGACCTCGTCGCCGAGCAATCGCCCGCAACGCTGGTGGTGGCCGCCGGTGGCGTCGCCGACGGCCGCGGACTGGCGGCCGCGCTGGCGCTCGGTGCCGACGGCGTGCTCGTCGGCACTCGGTTGTGGGCCAGCCCGGAGGCGCTGGTAACACCGCAAGCCCAGCAGCGAGCCGTCGATGCGTGCGGCGACGACACCCTTCGCACTCGGATCTATGATCTTGTGCGGCAACGGGATTGGCCCGAGGAGTACGACGCGCGGCTGGTGATCAACCCGCTAATCGAGAGATGGCATGGCAACGAGTCGGAACTGCTGGCGCGCCTACCGGAGACCGTGAGCGCGTTCGAAAAGGCCGTCGCGGCACAGGACTTCGACGTCGTCACCCCGCTGGTTGGCGAGGCGATATCGCTCATTCACGACGTTCGTCCCGCCGCAGACATCGTGCACGAGATGGCCAGAGACGCCGCGCGAATCCTCAACCGCGCGGAGGCGCCGTTAGTACAGGGGTGACCAGTCCGACGTCCGCAACAGACGGCTCTCCCACTGATCGCGATACTTGAGGGCCTCGACCATGTAACTGCCGGGTACCCGGTGCTGGGGCGCGGTCTCGGTGCTCAGTAGCCGAACGAGCGCCGCGTAGTTGTCGGTGTCCTCAATCTTCTGCCACAGCATGGCTTCTCGTCGTCGGTAGCTGCCGTGAGCGACTTGGAAACACGCCTGGATATCCAGGATCCGCATGCCGGGTGGGGCTTTGGACAGCAGCCGGTAGTAGATCTCGTCCCACATTTGGATGTAGTCATCGAGCGGCGCGGAGGGCCAGCCGGTGTCCTCCATAAACAGGCTCAGCGGATGCGTCGCGCCATCGGTGGGCACGGCCGCCAGGTCGACCGTCTGCAGCGGAGACCAGTTGACCGGCAACAACATCTTGGCGGTGACGTCGTGGCGCAGCCGGTCCAGCTCGCGCATCCACGGGTTGAGATCCCCGGTCTGCGTACGGCGAGCGAGCCGCTCCCACGCGGCGCCATCGGTGATTGCGGTGATGGTGACGACGTTGTAGGCCATTCCGGAGCCGTGCGCGTGGTTGGTGTACCAGAGCAGCCGCGCGTCGTCATCGGCGGCCAGCGCGGGCATCCAGCCCTCCCGGTAAGCGGCCTCGAACTCGACGTCGCGCGCGCCGACCACCTTGTGCGTCTCGTGGAGGAAAAGCACTGGTACCCCCTATGTTTCAGCGATCAGCGCAGCGATCTGTTGGCGGCTGATCTTGCCGGTCGCGCTGTACGGGATCTGGTCGACGACCGCCAACCGCTCCGGCAGCTTGAAGTAGGCGAGCAGATCGCGACAGTGCGACCGCAGCTCGTCGAGCGTCACCGGTGCGCGAGCCGCCACCACGGCACCGACGCGCTGGCCTAGTTCCTCGTCGGCGACGCCGGCGACCGCGACGTCGGTGATTGCTGGATGGGAACGCAGCGCTTCCTCGACCTCGATTGGCCCGAACTTCTCTCCCCCGCGGTTGATGGTGTCGCTGAGCCGGCCGCTCGGGAAGAGGTAACCGTCGGCGTCCTGGCGGCCCAGGTCGCCGGTGTGCAGCCAGCCGCCCATGACGTTCTGGGCGGTGTTCACCCACAACTCGCCGACCGTCCCGGGCTCGACGTCCTCACCGGTCGCGGGGTCCACCACTCGCACCTCGACCCCGGGTAGCGGCCGGCCGACGGATCCCGCGCGTGCGGCATCGCGGTGGTCGGCAGGCAGCAGCGTGGTGTAGGCGCCAAGCGTCTCGGTCTGGCCGAACACGTTGGCAAAAGCCACCTTCGGGAGCGCGGCCATCGCCCGGCGCACCAACGCGATCGGCGCGGCGGCGGCGCCGTAGGCGATGGCGACCAGAGACGTCAGATCGGCGTCGGCGAAGTCGGGATGATCGAGGATCCGTTGCAGCATGGTCGGCACCAAAAACGTGGAGGCCACTCGATGCTCGGACACCAGGCGTAACCACTCGCCGGCATCGAACCGCTGCTGCACCACCGAGGTGTTGCCCGCATACAAGCTCCCGAGCATGCCCAGGGAGCCGCCGACATGAAAAAACGGAACGCACATCATCCCTACCGACGGTGTCACATCCGCACGGAACGATCCCGCGAATCCGGTGATCCGCATATTCAGCTGCCCGCTGGTGATGCCGACCGCCTTGGGTAGTCCGGTCGTGCCGCTGGTGAACAGGACCAGCGCGTCGGCGTCGTCTGGCGTGTCGGTGGCGTCGGGTTCCGACGCTGGCACGGGGTGGCTTGCCAGGTCGGACTCGGTCAAAACCGTGGTCGCCCCCGCTTCGTGGAGCCTTTCGGCGTAGGCCTCCCCCGCAACGCCGACCCCGGCACAGCCGGCGTTCTTCAGCAGCCCCCGCAGCTCGAGCGGTGTCAGCGCGGGATTCATCAGCGCCCCTGCCGCACCGATGCGCGCCGCCGCGAGCAACATCGCGATCGACAGCAGGCTTCCGCCGTCGACGATGGCAACCCGGTCGCCGACCACCACGCCGCGCGCGGCCAGGGCGGCCGCGCACTGCCGGACCGTCGCCGCGAGCTCGCCGTAACTGATGGCGCGCCCGTCGATGAAGAGCGCGGTCCGGGCGGGATCGCTTGTCGCGGCGGCGTCGAGGATCGTTCCCGTATTCATGGCCACGAAATACCCGTCAAAAAAGAGGCGACCACTCGGACGTCCGCAGCAACCGGCTGGTCCACTGGTCGCGCAGGTCCAGGGCGTCGTGCATCCAGGTTCCGGGGGCGCGGTATTCGGCAGGGATATGGGTCCGGAGCAGATCGAGCAGCGCCTCGGGCCTGCTGATGCGCTGCATCAGGATCACCTCACGGCGAACGTGACTCCCGAGCGCGGGCTGGAATGCGGCGTGCATCGACAGCATGGACTTGGGCTGCTCGAGGCTCTTGGCGTACACCTCACCGCATCGGGCGATGTATTCCTCGAACTTGTCCTCGTAAGGCCACATGGTGTCTTCCATGTAGAGACTCATCTCGTGCTCTCGCCCATCGACGGGTACGTCGTCGAACGGGACTTCCGTCAGGGGCGACCACGGGAGGGGCATCAGCAGCTTGGCGTCGACCTCATGGCGGAACTCGTCCAGGCCGCGCATCCACTGCTGCAGATCGCCCTTCTGGACGCGCAAAGTCAGGCGCTCCCAGGCCGCTCCGTCGCGAACGGCGGTCACGGTGATCACTGTGTAGGCCGGACCGCTGCCATGCGCCTGGTTGGTGTACCACAGCAACCGGGCGTCGTCGCCGGCGGCCAGCATGGGCATCCAGCCCTCGCGGAATGCGGCCTCGAAGTCGTCTTCTGCGCGGCCCCGCACCGTGTGCACCTCGTGCATGAACAGCACGCCTGTGACCTTTCAGACCGGGGCGCTGGACTTCTGAACGCCCATTGCTCCACGGACGGTATACCGCGTGTCTACGTATGCACAATGAGCTTGCGCGGGTGACCTAGACAGTTGAGCTGAGAATCTGGTTTCCTCAGAGCGGTATTGGTATTCACAGAGCAGGAGTCCGTTGATGGCCCGACTCGACGTGCCGGATGGCCCCGGTGGCGAAGCCGCGATGATCTGGACGCTGCGGCCTCAGCTGGGTGACATGGTCGAGCGGATGATCCGCGGCGCATACCAGCAGAGCATCCTGCCGGCCGACGAACGCGAACTGGCCAGAATGCGAATCGCGCAGATCAATGACTGTGTCGCGTGCGCGGATTTCCGGGCCCCCTCGGTGCTGGATGCCGGTGTCGCACAAGAGCTTTACGACAACGTTGCCGCTTACGCCAGCTATCCCGGCTACACGCCTCGTCAGCGCCTGGCCATCGAGTACGCCGAGCGCTTCGCCACCGACCACGCGTCGATGGACGACGCTTTCTTCGAACGGCTGAAGGGCGCGTTCTCAGATGAGGAAATCCTCGATCTCACTTTGTGCGTCGCGGTATTCCTTGGCCTGGGGCGGTCTTTGACGGTGTTGGGCGTCGACCAGTCGTGCCCCATCGACATTTGAAACACGGGAAAAGGACGGAATGGACAGCATGGACTTGGCGACGGTCGACGAACTGCTCACCACCACTCGGGCGGTGCGTAAACGGCTTGACCTGACCCGCCCGGTCGAGCGCGAGGTGATCCTCGAATGCATCCGGCTGGCGATGCAGGCGCCCACGGCCAGCAACACGCAGGACTGGCGCTGGATCATCGTCACCGACCCCGACAAGCGTGCCGCGATCGCCGAGATTTACCAGAGCATCGGTGGTCAATACCTGGCGCAGGCCGCCGACAGCGCGGACGACCCGCAGACCCGGCGCGTATACCAGAGCGCGATGAGCCTCACCGACACCCTTGCCCAAGTTCCCGTACACGTCATCCCGTGCATCGAGCAGCGCATCGACGGCGCCGAACTGGGCATCGCCGCGGCGGCCTGGGCGTCGATCATCCCGGCCGGCTGGAGCTTCTTGCTTGCGCTTCGTTCGCGCGGTTTGGGATCGGTGTGGACGACGATGCATCTATTCAAGGAAAGGGAAGTGGCCGAGCTGCTCGGCATTCCCGCTACCGTCACGCAGGCCGCACTGTTTCCGGTGGCCTACACGATCGGCACGGACTTCCGGCCCGCCTCTCGGCCGCCCGCGGAGAGCATCACTTACTGGGACAGTTGGGGAGATAGCTGATGCAGTCCTACACCGTGCGGTTTCATGTCGACGCACCCCCGAGGAAGGTGTGGCGGGTTTTGCATCCGCCGGTGCCGCCGAACTCGCCGCGGCCGCGCGTCCTCAAGTGGCCCACGGGCAGCATGAAGATCCTCAACGAAGGCAACGAGGCCGGCGAGGGTTTGGTGCGCACCTGCATCTTCCCGGTCCCCAAATACCTGCTGTCCGGTGGCAGGGCCCGATCGTGGGAGACCGTGACCGAGGCGGAAATCAACAAGCTGTCGCGGTACACCGCGGTCGGCGCGCCGCTGTGGTCCCGGGCGGAGGGTTACCACGAACTCGAGGAACAACCCGACGGCACCACCGTGCTCACGTTCCACGAGACGTATCACGCCTACAACCCGGTGCTGCGGTTCTTCCTCGAACGTCCCGTCCACGCCAAGATCTCTCGCGACAATCTCGACACGTACCAGCATGCCCTTGGTTACGCGGGCAACGTGACGCGGCTGAGTTAGCGTCAAGCCCGACTGAGCGGATGGTGCACCGAGGTCGTTCAGCCCGGTACATTGGTCTTCTATGTGGTTAAAGGCAGTATCCCGCCCGGCGCGGTTGGTTGCCGCGGGTGTGATCGTTGCGGGCTCGGTGGCGTCCGCGGGTATCGCCGGCGCGGATCCGGAGCCATCACCTTCGCCAGCACCGGCACCAGCACCAGCACCGTCACCGGCGCCCGCACCATCACCGGCGCCGGCAGGGAAGACGACCATCGACAAGGACGGCATCTACGCCGTCGGGTCCGACATCGTCCCAGGTATCTACAGTTCCGCGGGACCAGTCGGAGACGGCACTTGCTACTGGAAACGGTCCGGCAACCCTGATGGCAACCTGATCGACAACGCGATCAGCAAGAAGCCGCAGGTAGTGCAGATCGACCCGACGGACAAGTCGTTCAAGACATCGGGCTGCCAGCCCTGGCAGCTGACTCCCGACGCCGCTCTGCCGCCCAGTACGCCACCTGCGGGTGTCCAAGGCACGCTGGGCATCCTCAACGGGCTGCTCGGCGGCCAGAATGGTCCGCCTCCGCCCCATTCCTGACGGGAGCTTGCGGTCGGTGCAACAGATCGTCGTCGTCGGTGCCGGCGTCAGCGGACTGACGTCGGCCATCTGCCTGGCCGAGGCAGGGTGGCCGGTGCGGGTGTGGGCGGCCGCGCCGCCGCAGCAGACGACCTCGCGGGTGGCGGGCGCGGTGTGGGCTCCCCCGCGGCCGTCCGAGCGCGCCGCTCAAACGCTGGGCTGGACCGAGCACTCGCTACGGGTGTTTTGTGGGCTGGCCGACGACGTCAATTCCGGCGTTCTGATGGCGCCGGCGCTGGCCGTCGGCGACCTATCCGGGGCCGATGCGATGTCGTCTGCCGCCGCACTGATCCCCGACCTGCGGCCAGCCGACCCTGCCGACCTGCCCGACGGTGTCCGCGCCGGCTATCGCGCCACCATGCCGATGATCGACATGCCTCACTACCTCGATTACCTGACGAAGCGACTAACCACCGCGGGCTGCGAGGTCGAGATTCACCCAGTGCGGTCGCTGGCCGAGGCCGCCGACGCCGCACCGATAGTGGTGAACTGCACCGGTCTGGCCGCGGGAGCGTTGGCCGGCGACAACACGGTGCGGCCGCTCTTCGGACAGCACATCGTGTTGACGAATCCTGGTCTGCAGCAACTGTTTCTGGAGATCAACAGCGAACCCGAATGGATCTGCTACTTCCCCCACCCGCAGCGCGTGGTGTGTGGCGGCGTCAGCATCCCTGACCGCTGGGACACCACCGCGGTGCCAGAGATCAGCGAACGGATCCTGCAAGGCTGTCGCCGGATCGAGCCGCGCCTCGCCGACGCCGAGGTGATCGAGACGATCACTGGGCTGCGACCCGACCGCCCATCGGTGCGAGTCGAGGCCGAGCCGCTCGGGTCGGCGCTGTGCGTACACAACTACGGCCACAGCAGCAATGGCGTGACCCTGTCGTGGGGTTGCGCGCGCGACGTGGTGCGTCTGGTCAGTCGCGGTCGCTGAGCAACAGTGCGTTCTCCATCGACGTGTACATCGGCAGCAGGCGGCCCAGTCCGCACGCGGCGATAGTGCGCGCGACGACCGGCTGGCTGCTGACCAGCCGTACGTTGACGCCGCGCCGACCGCACCGCACCGCCTCGTTGGCCAGCGTGGCATAGGCGCAGGACCCCATGAACTCGAGCTCCCGAATGTCGATGACAAAGGGACCCGGCGCGACGGCGAGAGACGCGGTTCGGCTCACCATGCGCTGCCACACACTCTCGTTGCTTGCGTCGATCTCGCCGCCGACGTGAATAACGACGGCCGAGCCGCTCAACTCGGTGATTGACCGCAGCCCACTATTTAGAGCGAGTGGCCACGAAGGAATGCGCCGACTCGTACCGCTATCTTTTCGCGGCGCGGCCGACATCGCGAACAACCAGCGACAGAATCCAGCTCACGATGGACAACAGAATTGCGGCCCACACCGCGTCCCACCAAAAACGGTCAATCTGCAAGCCCCAGTGGGTGGTGTGTGCCGTGATCCCGGCGGTGATCCACAGCATCAGCGCATTGACGACGATGTGAAAAAGGCCAAGGGTCAAAATGTACAGCGGGATCGAGAGAAACTGCACGATTGGCTTGACGAATGCGTTGACCAGACCGAAGATCACCGCCACGACGAAGATGATGCCAACCCTCTGAAACGTCGTAACGCCGCCGACGAAACTAAGTCCGTGGAATAGCTGGGTGACGACCCACAATGCAAATCCGGTTAATGCGGCACGCAGCACAAAAGAGCCCATGTCGCAGATCCTGCCACGCTGAGCGGCCGAATTCGTTAGGTGCTGAGCCGATTTAGGCCAGGCTGTAGAAACGCTCAGCGTTCAAGCAAGCGATCTTTTCGCGCGCTTCTTCGCTGATGTCGGTGCGGGTGCGCAGATGCTTGGTGCTTTCCGGCCACTCGCCGTCCCAATGCGGGTAGTCGCTGGCGAACATGATGAAGTCGGCGCCCAGCACGTCGATCACGCCGGGCAGGATCGGTTCCTCTGGTTCGCAGGTCACCCAGACGTTGCCGGCTTGTAGGTATTCGTGCGGATCGCGGCGCCAGCCGCGATCGACCCAGTCGCCACGCTTCTCGTAGTGCTCGTGCAGCCGATCGACGAAGAACGGGACCCACCCGGCGCCCGCCTCGAGGAAGGCGACCCGCAGCTGTGGGTGTCGCTCGAAGACGCCGCCCGAGACCAGCGCGGTCATCGCCGTCATCTGGTCGAACGGAAAGCTGATGCAGTGCACCTGGATGTAGTTCGTGAAACGGTCGACGCCGATCTTGGGCAGGTGAATACCGGGCGCGCCGTGAATGCCTAACGGCATGTCGAGCTCGACGGCGGCGGCGTAGAACGGGTCGAGATCGGGGTGGTCGAGGTTGCGGGTCTTCAGCGCCGGCGGCACCAGAGTCGAGACCAGCCCCAGCTCCTTGGCCTCGCGCATGATGTCGATGGCCAGCTGCCCGTGTTCGATCGGGGTGACAGCCACGCCGCGCAGCCGACCATTCGTCGGCGCGCAGAAATCCGCGATCCACTGGTTGTACAGCCGCGCGAAACCCGCAGCGAAATCAGGGTCTTCGAGGCTGGGAACGCACAGCCCGAGGCTGGGATAGAGCACCATCGTGTCGATGTGGTCGCGGTCGGCGTCGGTGACCACGCCCTCGGGCGATCGGCAATTCATGTCGGGCGCCTTGCTGATTCCGTGCTCGGGCGGGCAACCGGCGCCGGGTCCTTGGTCCTCCGGGTAGTTGCGGCCCTCGAACATCAACCGCAGCGACCTGTCGGTACTGGGTTTCACATGATCCGGCCAGCGTTTGATCGCCTCGACCGCCAGCGAGGAATTCTCAGCGACATGTCCGTCGGCATCGATGATTCGCATAATTCGCGAACTTACTCTCGCGGGTTGTCTGGTCAAACGGCTTGGAAGTGCGACACGATGCTGGCGTGACAACTCAAAGTCCGCAAAAGAAGCTCACCGGCGATCAACGGAACTCGTTCATTGCGGCGATGCTGGGCTGGACGATGGATGCCTTCGATTACTTCATCGTGGTGTTCGTCTATGCCGATATCGCAAAGACTTTCCACATCAGCAAGGCCGAGGTGGCGTTCATTACCACGGCCACTCTGGCCATGCGCCCGGTGGGCGCGTTGCTGTTTGGGCTCTGGGCCGACCGGGTCGGTCGGCGGACCCCACTGATGGTGGACGTGATCTTTTACTCGGTCGTCGGCTTCCTGTGCGCGTTCGCGCCCAACTTCACGGTCCTCGTGATCCTGCGGTTGCTGTACGGCCTTGGCATGGGCGGCGAGTGGGGGCTGGGTGCGGCGCTCGCCATGGAGAAGGTCCCCGTCGAGCGGCGCGGCTTTTTCTCCGGGACTGCTGCAGGAGGGCTACGCGTTCGGTTATCTGCTGGCGAGCCTGGGATCGCTGGTGGTGATGGATTGGCTTGGGCTGTCGTGGCGTTGGTTGTTCGGCTTGTCCATCGTCCCGGCGCTGATCAGTCTGATCATCCGGTACCGGGTGCAGGAGTCCGAGGTATGGGAAGCCGCCCAGGACCAGATGAAGCTGACCAACACCAGAATCCGCGACGTGCTGCGCGATGGCGCGATCGTCCGCCGGTTTTTCTACCTGGTGGCCCTGATGACCGCCTTCAACTGGATGAGCCACGGCACCCAGGACGTTTATCCCACGTTCTTGGGGGCGCACGCCAACCACGGTGCCGGCCTGTCCAGCGTGACAGTCAAGATGATCGTGGTGGTCTACAACGTCGGCGCTATCATCGGAGGGCTGTTCTTCGGCACGCTGTCCCAGCGGTTCAGCCGGCGCTACACCGTTGTCTTCTGTGCTCTGCTAGGGCTGCCGATCGTCCCGCTCTTCGCGTACTCACGCACCGCGGCAATGTTGTGCCTCGGCTCGTTTCTGATGCAGCTGTGCGTGCAGGGCGCGTGGGGCGTCATCCCGGCGCATCTGACCGAGATGTCGCCCGACGCCATCCGCGGGCTCTACCCCGGCGTCACCTACCAGCTCGGCAATCTGCTGGCGGCGTTCAACCTGCCCATCCAGGAACGCCTGGCCGAGTCACACGGCTATCCGTTTGCGCTGGCCGCCACGATCGTGCCGGTGTTACTCGCCGTGGCGGCGCTGACGCTGATCGGCAAGGACGCGACCGGAATTCGCTTCGGTACTAGACGAAACCGCGTTTCTCCCAACGAAAGTGACTTGAGCTAGCCCGTTCTACGGGCACGCTCGATGTTGGTCGAGCGCGTAGTTCGCCATAGCTGCGATCGTCATCGTTTCGCCTGCGCGGGCGAATGATTCGTAGACTGTCGTCGCCGAGAGTTTCGCGAAGATGGGTGACCGTCAGCCTCGAGTTGGGGGTAGCCGGCCAAGCGCCATCGGGGATGCGGCGAATCCGCTGATGGTGGCGGCCTGTTCGTGGTGTCCGAGACGGTCGAATACGCCGGCGAGGATCGCCAGTGGGTTATGCATCAGGGAGACGCTGCCGGCGTCGTAGTAGTGACGGATCGCCAGGGACAGGTAGTCGAGCGAGTCGCTCGGGGTCATCGCGAGTGGACGCCGCCAATCGACAGCATGACCGCTATCGCCGCCTCCATCTGTCGGTTCCCGCAGTCTTGAGCGATCGCCAGGGCCCGGCGTGAGGCTTCGGAGAAGACGGCCGGATCACTATTGAGGTGGGCGACTCCGTGCGCGAAATAGCGCGAAGCAGGCGGTAGTGGGATTGGTGGTGGCCGTCGGCCGCGGCGAGCAGGCCTTCCGAAGCGGCCTCCATGCCGTTGGCGTCGCCCATGAAATTCAGCGCCATGCACCAGACATGCGCGGGTAATCGTGCGCGGGCCCGGCCCTCGTGCGATCGCCTCGCGGCATACCTCGACCCATCGCTGGGGTCGACCCGCCGCCACGTACGCGATGCCGCTCGAGGTTTGTAGTCTCGTAGAAGTCTTGGTCGAAATCCGCGTTGCCCGTTAGTTGTTGGCTGGCTTCGAGATATCCGAAAGCGTCGTCGGCGCGCCCCGCGGCGTAGCACTGCGCGGCCAGCGCGTACAGCTGCAATAGGCGCCGATGATTGACCGCGCGCGCAGGTTCGATCAGCTCCTCGGCCCAGGCGACGGGCTCGTACTGTTCGAGCCAGATGCCCAGGCAGGTGGCGTGCGTGGCGATCGTGGCTGCGCTGTCCAAGTCGCCGTCTATCGGCAGACCACCGGAACGCGGCGCGCAGGTTGGCGAATCTCGGTGGTGAACCAGGTGTAGGTCTCGCGCTGTCGCGGGCCGTCCCACAGCGCGAGCATGTCGGTTGCGCAGTCGGCGAAGTGTCTGGCGTGGGCTGTGCGGGTCTGATCGGCGCCGCCGCTGGCGGCGAGTTGTTCTTCGGCGAATTGGCGGATCGTCTCCAGCATCGAGAATCGTGTTTGCCCGCTCGATCGGTCGGCGACGAGCAGCGACTTGCGGACCAGCGCGTCCAGCAGATCGAGGATGGTGTATTCGTCGGCCTCGCCGGATATCCCTATCGCGCAGGCACTTTGGAGGTCAAATCCACCGGCGAACACCGAGCAGCGATTCAACAGTTGTTTCTCGTCGTGGTCGAGAAGGTCGTAGGACCAGGCGACCGCATGGCGCAAGGTTTGGTGGCGTTCCTGGCCGCGTCGTGCCCCAGTAAGCAGACGAAATCGGTCATCCAGCCGGTCGCGCACTTCGCGTGCGCTCATCGACACCATTCGCGAGGCCGCCAGCTCGATCGCCAATGGGATCCCGTCGAGGCGTCGGCAGATCTCCACGATTGCGGATGCCTCGTCCGGTATGGCTGGTGAGATGCTCGGCCCAACGGTGCGCGCACGTTCGAGGAACAGCGCCGCCGCAGCCGAGTCGATGCCCGCGCTGACATCGAGCGACGGCACCGGGCACAGCCGTTCGTCGGCGACGCCAAGCCCTTCGCGGCTGGTGGCCAGGATCTTCACCGTTGTCGAGTGCGCGAGGATTGCGTCGATCAGATCGCCCGTCGCGTCGAGTACATGTTCGCAATTGTCGATGACCAGCAGCCGGATTCGGCCGTCGAGCGCCGTGGCCACCGACTCGCTCACACTCTTGCCGGGTTGTTGGGTGACCCCGAGGATTGCGGCCACCGCATCGGGAACCGCGTCCGGATCGCCGACCGGAGCCAGTTCGAAAAGCCAGACCCCGTCCGGGAATTCATCCGCCAGGCGGGTCGCGACTTCGGTGGCCAGGCGGGTTTTGCCGACTCCGCCCACTCCCGTCAACGTGACGAGCCGGTGCGATTTCAGCTCTGTTGCCACCGCGTCGAGTTCAGCTTCACGTCCGATGAAGCTGCCGGGCGCGCGTCGTAGATTTCCGGGGGCGGTGTCGAGAGTCCGCAGCGGTGGAAAGTCGGTGCGCAGGCCGGACGTGCGGACCTGGAATATCCCGACTGCGGCCGGCAGGTCGCGCAAGCGCCGGGGCCCCAGATCCAGCAGATCAATTCCGCTGAGTAGACCCGCCGTCGAATCGGCCAGCAAGATCTGACCACCGTGGCCGGCGGCCATGACTCGGGCGGCTCGGTTGAGGACGGCTCCGAAATAGTCGCCTGCCCGGAGCTCGGCTTCGCCGGTCGCCAGGCCCATCCGTACCGGTAGCTCCAGCGCGCGCTGAGCCGTCACGGCCGCATCGACCGCCGACCGCGGCGAGGCGAACGCCGCACAAACGCCATCGCCGGTGTGCTTGAAGAGCCGGCCGCCGTGGGTTTCGACGGCCGCGCCCAACACCTCGTCGTGCGCGGCCAGCGCCAGCTTCATCGCCTCAGCGTCGGTTTCCCACCGGCGGGTCGAACCTTCCACGTCGGTGAATAGGAACGTCACGATCCCCGAAGGCGCGTGATCGGCGGGCACTCAGGCAGGATGCCACAGCTAGGCAGCCGCCAGGGCACATTCACCAGTGGTCATATAAAGCCATATCTAGCCGGATGCGTCGGTCAGCGCGCGCAGCAGCAGGTGCATCGCCACCGTCGTCGAGCGCTCGCGGACGTCCGAGCGGTTTCCAGGGAGCTGCAGAGTGCGTGTGACCGTCAGGCAGCCGGCGAGCTTGACGGTGAAACAGACTGTCCCGACGGGTTTTTCGGGCGTTCCGCCGCCCGGTCCGGCGATTCCGGTGATCGCGACGGCGGCGTCGGCGCCGAACCGCTGCAGGGCTCCCGATGCCATCGCCTCGGCCACCGGCTCGGACACCGCGCCGTGGGCCTCGATCAGCGCGGTGTCGACGCCCAGCAGCTCGGCCTTCGCGTCGTTGGAGTAACTCACCACGCCGCCCATCACGTACTCCGACGACCCGGGCCGGTCGGTCAGTCGGGCCGCCAGCAGCCCCGCGGTGCACGATTCCGCGGTCGCGATCTTGCGGCCGGCCAGCAATTGAGCCACCAGATCGTCGACCTGCGAGCCATCTTCGGAATACAGCTGCTGTCCGTGCTTTTCGCGCAGCAGCTGGGTCAGCAGGGCGTAGGCTTCGGCCGCGTCCGGCTCATAGCGGGTAACCATCTCAATCTCTCCGCGCCGCAGGCACGTTGTGATCTCGAGCTGGTCGAAGCCTGGGACGGAATCTTCCGCGCCACGCAGGGTTTCGGCCAGCCCCGATTCAGGCAGCCCGAACATCCGGATGGTCTCTTGCCGGTAGACCGTCCGGCCGGCGATCGCGTCCTGCGCCGCGGCGGTCTGGATTGCGTTCTGCCACATGGGCTGTAGCTCGCGCGGCGGCCCCGGCAGGACGATCACCGCAGGCTTGCCGGGGACGACGACGCCCGGCGCGGTGCCCACCGGATCGAGCACCTCGGCGCCGGCGGGCACCATCGCCTGCTTGCGGTTGGCCGCCCTGATCGAGTCGAAGCTGCCGGGTGTCAACGCGGCGTTGCGAGCGCCCATCAGACGCTTGAGGATGTTGGCGATCTTGTTTTCGACCTCGTCGTCGAGCACCAGCTCGCGACCGGCGAAGCGCGCCACCACCTCGACGGTCATGTCGTCGGCCGTGGGCCCGAGGCCGCCGCTGGTCACGATCAGGTCCACACCCTGGTCGGCCATGAAGCGCAGCTGTGCCTCGATATCGCCGGGTCGGTCACCGCAGATGGTGATGTGGGCCAACTCGACACCCAGTTCCAGTAGCCGGTCGGCGATCCACGGGCCGTTTCTGTCCTGGACGCGGCCGGTGAGGACTTCGGTTCCGGTGACGACGATGCCCGCGCGTGCGCTCACCGGAGTGAGCCTACTGGCGGGTGTCAGACCGGGTGGCCGGGCTGGCCGTTGGGACCGGTGGGGCCCTCGGTGCCGACACTGCCGTTGGTGCCTGGGGTGCCGTTGGTCCCACCGTTGGTCTGGACGCCGGCGGCGCCGCCGTCACCGGTTCGCGGCGCACGTTTGTCGAACGCGGTGAGTACCAGGTAAAGGCGAGCCGCACACCGGTGGCGTTATACGCGCTGCTGCGTGAGCAGGCGACTAGGACGTTCGCGGGGCCGTCAGGTCTCCTAGTGGCCGTGGCCGCCCGGTTGCCCAGGTTGGCCCGGCTGCCCGGGCTGGCCGGGCTGTCCGGGGGTTCCGCCCGGGCGACCCTCGCCGCCTTGGCCGGGCTGGCCGCCCTGGCCGGGCTGGCCGCCTTGTCCGGGCGCTCCGCCATGGCCGCCGTCGCCGCCAAGGCCGCCGTCGCCGCCTCGACCGCCGTCGCCGCCTCGTCCGCCGTCGCCGCCTCGTCCGCCGTCGCCGCCTCGACCGCCGGCCCCACCGGCTCCCCCGGCGCCACCCCGGCCCGCCGTGCCATTGCCGCCATTGGCGGGCATGTCGCCTCTCATGGGGTCCGCACCGATGTTGGGGTTGCGAGTCGAGCCATGAGTCTGCCTCCCTCTCAGCGCCGAAATTCTTCGGCTCACTCACGCTACTCCAAGGAGCCGATGGCCGAAGCGACAGCGAGACAGTGGGCAAATGATCGAGTTAGAGGTACTCCAGGCTGACGCGACGCAGCTCGCGCGCGACGCCGAGCGCGTCCGTCGATGATCCCTAGGTCCTGGCTCGGTGCCTCGCCGTATTGCTTTCTCTGGCCCAAAACAGTGGCGGCGGTGAGCCGTTCGGCAGGGATGCCGGCCCGTTGGCACGCCCGGGCGACGGCATCGGCTGAGTCGGTGGCGAACACGACGAAGACGGCTTGATGGTGGGCACGGCCAGCATGGTGAGCAGGCGCACTGCTAAGCCCTCACGCGGCACCGACGCCGCGGACTCATCGATTGCGGGGGTGGGCAAAAGGAATCGGGCGATTTAACTAGATGGCCGTGGGTGTCTGGCAATCAGGAACGTCGATCCCCCGGCCCTACGACGCCGGTGGATCGTCGCTGGCCCGAGGCGTACAGGCGTTTCGAGCGGCGGTAGGTCCTAACCGCCGGACAGGTATCGCTCGACGGAGGCGACCTTCTGCGTCATCGCGTCGGCCGCTCCGGCTCGCGAGTCAACCTTGATCACCGTGCTGACCCGTGGCGCGCGAGCAGCCACGGCCTCCACCGCGCGCTGCACCACCGCCATCACCTCTTCCCAGGTATCGCCCTCGATCACGGTGAACATCGAATCCGTCTTGTTGGGCAGCCCGGAGTCGCGGACCACCCGAACCGCTTCGGCGACAATCTCCCCGACGCCTTCACCTACGCCCAGCGGGGTGACCGAAAACGCGACCAGCACAGACATCCGATGAGCGTACCTGGCAGCATCGACCCATGCGGCTTCTGGTGCAACGGGTCTCGTCCGCGACGGTGTCGGTGGAGGGCCAGGTCGTCGGTGCGATCCAGCCGGCAAGTCAGGGTTTGCTCGCCTTCATCGGCGTCACGCACAGCGACGACCATGACAAGGCCCGGCGGCTCGCTGAAAAGCTGTGGAATCTAAGAATTCTCGCGAATGAGCAATCCGCGGCCGACGTCAACGCGCCGATCCTTGTGGTCAGCCAGTTCACCCTCTACGCCGACACCGCCAAAGGCCGCCGGCCGTCGTGGAATGCGGCCGCTCCGGGTGCGGTCGCCGAGCCGCTGGTGGACGCTTTCGCGGACGCGTTGCGGGGGTTGGGCGCCCGGGTGGAGACCGGTGTGTTCGGGGCACACATGGATGTCGAATTGATAAACGATGGTCCGGTTACCGTGATTTTGGAGCTCTGACGGCGCAGCCGCGGGTACTTTGGTGAGGACGGCTGTGTTTCGGGAGGGCTTATGACGTCCACGTCATCCGCGTCACCTGAGTATGGGTCGCTTCGTTCCGACGACGACCACTGGGACATCGTCAGCGGCGTGGGTTACACCGCCCTGCTGGTGGCGGGTTGGCGCGCCCTGCACGCGGTGAGCCCGCGGGCACTGGTCCGCGACGACTACGCGAAACTTTTCATAACAGCTTCACAGGACCCGTATTTGGCTGGCGTGCTGGCCAACCCGGGCACCTCCGTGGACGAGACCGCGTTTCCCCGTCTCTACGGCGTGCAGACTCGGTTCTTCGACGACTTCTTTAACTCGGCCGTCGCGGGCGGCATTCGGCAGGCGGTCATTATCGCCGCGGGATTGGATTCCCGGGCCTACCGGCTTGACTGGCCGGATGGGACAACGGTTTTCGAAGTCGACTTGCCGAAAGTTTTGGAATTCAAGGGACGCGTGCTGCGCGAGCAGGGCGCCACGCCCAAGGCCCGCCGGCGCGAGGTGGCGGCCGATCTACGCACCGATTGGCCTACGCCACTGAAGGCGGCCGGATTCGACGCGCAGGTACCCAGCGCCTGGTCGGTCGAGGGGATCCTGCCCTACCTGACCGACGACGCACAAGCGACGCTCTTCACCCGGATCAGTGAGTTGTGCGCTCCGGGCAGCCGGGTTGCTGTGGGCGCACTGGGAACACGCTTAGACCATTCGCAGCTATCCGCTCTGGAGACGACGCATCCCGGCGTCAACAAGTCGGGCAACGTCGACTTCTCGAAACTCACCTACGAGACGAACGGCGACCCTGCGGAGTGGCTGGCCGCGCACGGCTGGGGCGTCGAACCGGTTCGCAACACGCTGGATCTGCAGGCGCGGTACCGAATGTCGCCGCCGGACGTCGACGTCAAGATCGACGCGTTCATGCACTCGCAATACATCACGGCGGTCCGGTCATGAACTTCTCGCCCGCCCAAGCCATCGCGGAGATCCGCGCCAGTGCGCCCGGCCCGGGGGTCGGTGCGTTCTTCGACTTGGACGGCACACTGGTCGACGGTTTCACTGCCGCGGTTCACGTCGGCGACCGAATCCGCCGACGGCAGGCGGGGATTGGCGAGGTGCTCGGCGTGTTCGACGCCGCGCTCCGGTACAAATTCGGGCGACTGGAGTTCGAGCGCTTGATTATGCGGGCCGCCGGATACCTTCACGGTGAAGCGCTTGCCGAGCTCGACGAGTTGGGTCAGCGGCTGTTTGTGGAACGTGTTGCCCCCCGGCTCTATTCGCATATGCGCGACATCGTCCAAGCCCACCAGGAACGCGGGCACACGGTGGTCATGAGCTCGTCGGCGCTGTCCATTCAGGCGCTGCCCGTTGCCCGTTTCCTGGGCATCGCCAACGTGCAGTGCAACCACTTCGAACTCGATGAGCACGGACGACTGACCGGTGGAATCGTCAAACCCGTCGTCTGGGGCACGACCAAGGCGGCCGCGGTCCAACAGTTCTGCACCGACAACGACGTTGCGCTGCAACACAGCTACTTCTACGCCGACGGCGACGAGGACGCCGCGTCGATGTCAGTCGTCGGCTGCCCGCGACCGGTGAACCCGCGTTCCGGACTCGCCGCGGCGGCCGCCGTGCACGGGTGGCCGGTGATGTGCCTTGCCTCCGGACGTCGGGGTCCGGTGCACGCGTTGCGTTACCGGTTAGGGCGTCAGAAGCACCTTCACGCTGTCGCCCGAGCGTGAGCTCGCGAGGTCGTAACCTTTGGCCGCTTCGTCCAACGGCAGTGTGGTGGTGAAGATGCCGTCGACGTCGAGCCGGCCAGACTGTAGCAGTGGGATGAGCTCGGGCCAGGTGCGCTGCACGGGCGCGGTGGTCATGCGCAGCGTGGTGCTGCGAATCACGCAGCCCAGGGCGTTGAGCGGAAACGGATTCATGTCGTGCACACCGACCACCGAGACGGTGCCGCCCGGCCGTACCGCGTTGAGCGCGTCGGTCAGGGACGCATCGGTGGCGACGGCATCGATCACCGAGTCGGCGCCGCGTCCGCCCGTCGCGGCGAGGATGGCGTCCACTGCGGGAGCCGTGACCGGCGTCGCTCCCCAGCTGGCCGCACGGTCCAGCCGGCCGTCGACTCGGTCGACGGCGAAAACCGTTGCGGCGCCCTGAAAAAACGCGCTTCGCAGCGAACACAAACCGACCGCTCCCAGGCCTATTACCGCCACGGTCCCACCGAACGGAATGTCGGCACGCTGCGCCGCGGCCCAACCCGTGGCCAGGTTATCGGTGAGCAGCAGCGCCTGCTCGGTGCTGATGCCCTCGGGCATCTTGAGCAGCTGGAAGTCGGCAACGGGTACGGCCAGCAGATCGGCCTGCGCACCGGCGAGCACGCCGCCGCCGAAGATCTGAAAACCCGCGTGGCACATGACCGGATCGCGGGTGGCGCAGCCCGGACAGGCGCCGCAGCCGGTCACAGACGACACTATGACCTGGTCGCCCGCTTTGACGGTGCGCACGTCCGGCCCAGTTTCCACGACGGTGCCGATCGCTTCGTGGCCGATCGTGAGCGGCTCGATTACCGGAAAGTCGGCCTCGTAGAAGTGCAGGTCGGAGCCGCAGATACCGGCGGCAGTGACCTGGACGATCGCCCCATCGGGGCCGGGAAGTGTTGGGTCGGGGCGCGTTTCGACGCGGATGCTACGCGGCCCGTCGACAACTACTGAGCGCATGGTGACGTGCTCACTTTCTTTCTCGAATTACGAACTGTGACCAATCGGGCTCGCGTACCGCGGCCCAATACTCATTGAGCCGCCAGGGGCTGACGGTGTGGATTTCCCCGTCGGCGTTCTTGAAATAGGAGTGCTTGACCGCGGGATGCGCCCACACCATTTTCTTGATCTGGGTCTGCGTCCGCTGATGCCAGTCGACGGCGGCTTGGGCGGTTGGTTCCAGCGAATGCACGTCGGCGTCGGCCAGCCGCGCCAAACACTGGTCCACGTAACGCATCTGCAGTTCGGACTGGAAGATCAGGCTGCCGCCGTGCGCGAGATGCGTGCCCGGCCCGTAGACGATGAAGAAGTTGGGGAAATCCGGAACGGTGATGCCGAGGTAGGCATACGGTCGGCTCCCCCACATCTCGTGCAGGTCGATTCCGTTGCGGCCGGTCACTTTTAGCGGCCACAGCACGTCGGTGTGTCGGAATCCGGTGGCGTACACGATGACGTCCGCGTGGTGTGCCACACCGTCGTCGGTGACCACCCCGCGGGCGGTGATCTCCCGAATCGGGGTGCGCACCAGTTCGACGTTCTCGCGCTGCAAGGTCTGCAACCAGCTTCCGTTGTCCTGCAGGGTCCGCTTGCCGCAGGCGGGATAGTCGGGCATCACCTTGGCCAGTAATTCTTGCGAGTTCGGGCCTTCGCCGACCTGGCTGGTGATCCACTGCGAGAACATCATGTGGGCGGCGGCGTTGATGTCGCTGACGGCGTGGTCCTGATCGGCGTAGTTCGGGTCGCCTTCGGCGGCGTCCAGACCCTTGTCGGACCCGGGCCACAGCACCAAAAACCGGTACCACCTTCCGTAGAACGGCAGGTGGCGCATCGCCCAGCGCACTCCGTCGCCGACCTGGTCGTGGTACATCGGATTGGGGAACATCCACTGGGCCGTGCGCTGGAAGACGGTGACGTGCTCCACGTCGTCGGCAATGGCCGGCGCGATCTGAAAGCCGCTGGCGCCGGCCCCGATCAGTGCGACGCGCTTGCCGGTCAGGTCGACGGCATGGTCCCAGGCCGCGGAGTGAAACGACGGTCCCTCGAAGGTGTCGGCGCCGTCGATGTCGGGGATGTGCGGTCGGTTGAGCTGACCGACCGCGGTGATGACGGCCCGCGCGCGCACTGTGCTCGTCTGGCCGTCGGCCGCGCGTAGTGACACGGTCCACATGCCGTCGTCGTCATTCCATTTCGCTTCGACAACCTCAGTGTTCCACCGGATCTGCTCGGCCAAGTCGTGCTTGTCGATCACCTTGGTGAAGTAGTCGCGCAGCTCATGCTGCTCGGCGAAGAAATGTGTCCAGTCATTGTTGGGTTCGAAGCTGTAGCAATAGAAATGGTTCGCCACATCCACGCGGGCCCCGGGATAGCTGTTCTCCCACCAGGTTCCGCCCGGGCCGGGGTTCTTCTCCACGATGGTGAAGCCGATGTTGGCTTGCTTCAACCGGATTCCCGCCAGGATGCCCGATTCGCCGCATCCGACGACGAGGACCGGCAGTTCATCCGTGCGTTCGGTGGGCAGCGCCGCGGGGCGGCGGGGGTCGACCCCGTCGAGGTCGAGTTCCTCGGAGACCAACGCGAGGTAGTCGTCGGGGACGTGCTCGCACGCCGTCCAGTCCATCATTTCCCTGATGAGCTCGGGGCTGAGCGGTTCCGGCTCGGGGCATCCGCGGTCGCGGTACTCGGTAATCGCCGATAGCGCCTCGGCGCGGGCCCGGGTCTTGTCCTCCTCAGACATGAACCCCTGCACCTCGTTGAGGAAGAGGCCCATCTGCTTGAAGTCGCGGATGAATCGGGGGTCGCCGGTGATGTGGACGAGCGACAGCAGCAGCGTGGGGATGCTGACATCCTCCAGCGCGGCCGCGATCTCCGCTGTTGACGTGGTGAACGGTCGGCCGGCGTAGCGGCTGCGCATCGGCCCGATCCTTTCGCGTGGAGTGCAATTACGCTACCCGCAGTTTCGTAATTGGCAGGACTACGCTACCTCCGCCGCCGGACCGGATCAAGGTCGGAGTTCACCAGATTCGGACGCGGTCCTCGGGCTTGACGAACAGGGAGTCGCCGGGCTGGACGTGGAACGCGGTATACCACTCGTCCATGTTGCGGACGATCCCGTTGACCCGGAACTTGGCAGGGCTATGGACGTCCGACAGCAATCGGTTGCGCATGGCCGCGGGCCGGCAGATCTCCTTCCAGCTCGCCGCGAAGGCGATGAAGAAGCGCTGGTCGCCGGTGAGGCCGTCGATGACCGGCGCCTGTTTTCCGCCGAGCGACAGCTTGTAGGCGTCGAACGCGATGCGCAGTCCCGCGAGATCGGCGATGTTCTCGCCGAGCGTCAGCTTTCCGTTGATGTTGTTGCCTGGTAGCGGCTCATATCCGTTGAACTGCGCGACGAGCTTGTCGGACTCATGCACATAACGCTCGGCATCGGCCGGTGTCCACCAGTCGCGCTGCATGCCGGTGCCGTCGCTCTTGCGACCTTGGTCGTCGAACGCGTGGCTCATCTCGTGACCGATGGTGGCCCCGATGGCGCCGTAGTTCGCTGCGGGATCGGCGGCGGGATCGAATTTCGGCGGCTGCAGGATCGCCGCGGGAAACACGATGTCGTTGAGCTGCGCAGAGTAATACGCATTGTTGGTCTGCGGCGTCATACCCCATTCGGCACGGTCGATGGGCTTACCCAACTTGCTGACGTTGTCGTTCCACGACCACACCGACACGTTGTTCTCGTTGCCGACCAGATCGTCAGCGTGGATCGCGACCGTCGTATACGACTTCCACTTGTCCGGGTAGCCGATCTTGGCGACCAGTGCTGCAAGCTTGGCCTGAGCTTCTTTCTTGGTTTCGGGTGCCATCCACGAGGCGGCGTCGATGCGCTTGCCCAACGCCGTACGGAGGTTTTCGACCAGCGCTCGTGCCTTGTCGCGCGTCTGCTGGCTGAAGTGTGCGTTGACGTAAAGCTCTCCTACGGGGTCGCCGAGTTCGCTGCTTACTCGAGAAACACCGCGCTTGTCTCGCGGTGCGCGCTGCTGGACGCCCGCGATCGTTCGGCCGTAGAAGTCGAAGAGCTCATCGGCGAACGGCGTCGAAAGCTTGCCGCCGTATGCATCCAGCACGTGGTAGCGCAGGTAGGCCTTCCACGCGTCTAGCGACTCATTAGCGAAAAGCCCTGCGGTCTTGTGCAATACGTCGGGCATGCCGACCTGGAAGTCGGTCGCTGCCGGCAGCTGTAGCGCGTCAAACACCTCCCGCAGCGGCGCGCCCTGGGCAAGCTGCTCGACGTCGGGGCGCGACATGATGTTGTTCGTCTTCGCGACGTTGCGCGCGTCCTCGCGTGGCAGTTGCACCTCTGCCAGCTTGGTCTCCAGGGCGAGCAGTTGTTCGGCCTGCTGCTGGGAATCGCCATAACCGGCGAGGCCGAGCAGCCGGGCCGCATGCGCCACGAATTTACTGCGCAGCTCGACCGATTCGGAGTCGGTGTTCACGTAGTAGCCGCGGTCACCGAGCGAGAGCCCGCCCTGCCAGATGCTGGGTATGTAGCGGGTCGGCTTGTTCGGATCGATGACCACCGACACCGGGAAGGGGTCGTCCACCTGAGTCTTGCCGTTAAACGAGACGAGAACCGCATTGAGGCCTGGTCTGTCGTTGATGGCGTCGATCGACGCCAGGAACGGCCGCACTGGCTCGACGCCTTTCTTGTTCAGCAGGCTCTCGTCCAGGTACGACGCGTAGTAGTCGCCGATCTGCTGCGAGATGTCACCGGCGGGCGCGTGTTTGGCGGCGGCGCCCTCGATGATCGTCTTGAGGTCCGCGTCGAGCTGGTCCTGAATATCGAGATTGACGCCCGCGCATGTTTTGTCGGGCGGGATCTTTGCGTTCTTCACCCACGCGCCCAGGACATAGTCGAAGAAGTCGTTCCCGGGCCGGACCGAGTTGTCCGTCCCGGTCATGTCGACACCCCAGGAACCGACTTTGGGCTTAGGCGGCTGTTCGGCTGGGCGGTCACACCCCACGAGCACCAAGCTGGTGGCCAACGACACTGCCACAGCCACCGCCACCGCACGAACACCTACGCGCACCGCAGACCTCCAGTCACTGGGCAAAGACGCAGCTTAGCCGCGCGTGGGCATAATCGATTTCGCGCCTATCGCGTACCCGAACTTCCTGTCACCGGTGGAACTCAGCCCTTGTGCGAAACGTCCTCCACCAGACCGCCATCGACGACGAATTCGGCCGCGGTGGCATAACACGACTCGTCGCTGGCCAGGAAGAGCACGAACGCCGACACGTCCTGGGGCTCCCCCGCCCGGCCCAACGGGATGTTCAGCACGTCCTGCGGAAGCTTCTCGGTCATCGCCGTGCGGATAAACCCCGGATGGACCGAGTTGACCCGAATGTTGTTGGGCGCCAACTCCAATGCCGCCGATTTGGTCAAACCGCGGACCGCCCACTTGGAGGTCACGTAGCCGTGCACCCAGGCGGCGCCCCGCAGGCCCTCGATGGATGAGATGTTGACGATCGAGCCGCCGCCGGCCGCGATCATGGGATCGACGACGGCCTGAATGCCCAGCAGCGTGCCGGTGACGTTGACGTCGAGGATCTGCTGCCACTTGGTCAGGTCGAACGTCTTCAGCGGCCCATAATTGATGATTCCGGCGTTGTTGACCAAGACGTCGAGCTTGCCGAATTGCTCCATCGCCACCGCGACCGCAGCCGCCCAGTCCGACGGCTTCGTCACGTCGAGGTGCACGTAGCGCGCCGCGCTGCCCAATTCGGAAGCCAGCGCCGCACCCTCGTCATCGAGGATGTCGCCGATCACCACACTGGCACCCTCGGCCGCCAGCAGACGTGCATGAGATGCCCCCATCCCCCGGGCTCCACCACTGATCAGAGCCACTTTTGCGGCCACGCGTCCCATGTCGGGTCACGCTACCTCAGCGCCAAAACCCGCTAGAACCTGTTCTAATAGCTGTTCGGAGGTGAGCGCTGTGGCCCCGCTACTGACGGCATGCAGCGGATTCCTGCTCGCCGTGTTGTGGATGGACCTCATTTTCGACGTTCAGGTCCGCCGAAACAAAGACCCCCACCTGCCCGAACCGGTGCTCGCGTCCGTCGCCGCCTACTACCACCGGGCGACCACCACCTCGCGGCCGATGAGCCGGCTGATTGTCGTGGTCATGCTGATCCTGTTGAGCGCGTTAGGGTTTCAGGCGTACCGCGGTCGCGACCCGGGCTGGCTTCTGGTCGCCTCGGTGATTCTGGCGGCAGTCCCGATGCTGCTGGCTCTGACGCACACGGTGCCCTGCGCGGTTCGGCTCGGGTGGCGCGCCGACGATCCGCGCGAACAGTCCCGTCTCGCGAGGGCGATTTGCCGGGATCACGTCATCTGTGCCGGCACCATGCTTGCGTTCCTGGTGCTATGGGCCGCGCACAGTGTGGTGATCTGACGGACCCTGGTTGGGCAGCGGCGGCGCGCGTACTAAACTAGAACACGTTCCAATTTTTCGCATCGGTCTAGCTTTCCCAGGAGTAGGCATGCACACCGCCATTTGCGACGAACTCGGCATCGAGTTTCCGATCTTCGCTTTCACCCACTGCCGCGATGTCGTCGTCGCGGTCAGCAAGGCCGGCGGTTTCGGCGTGCTCGGGGCTGTCGGCTTCACCCCTGAGCAACTCGAGATCGAGCTGAACTGGATCGACGACAACATTGGTGACCACCCCTATGGGGTCGACATCGTCATCCCGAACAAGTACGAGGGCATGGATTCTCACCTGTCGGCTGAGGAGCTCGCCGACACGTTGCGCAAGATGGTGCCGCAGGAGCACCTGGACTTCGGGAAGAAGATCCTGGCCGACCACGGTGTCCCGATCGAGGACAGCGACGGCGACAGCCTGCAACTGCTCGGGTGGACCGAAGCGACCGCCACACCCCAGGTCGAGGTGGCGCTCAAACACCCGAAAGTGAAGATGATCGCCAACGCGCTCGGCACTCCGCCGGCCGAGATGATCAAGCACATCCATGACGCCGGACTCAAGGTGGCCGCGTTGTGTGGCTCCCCCTCGCAGGCGCGCAAGCACGCCGACGCGGGCATCGACATCATCATCGCCCAGGGCGGTGAGGCTGGCGGGCACTGCGGCGAGGTGGGCTCAATTGTGTTGTGGCCCCAGGTCGTCAAGGAGGTCGCCCCGGTACCGGTGCTGGCCGCCGGCGGTATCGGCAGCGGCGAACAGATCGCCGCGGCACTGGCGCTGGGCGCGCAGGGGGCGTGGACCGGTTCGCAGTGGCTGATGGTCGAGGAATCCTCGAACACGCCGGTTCAGCAGCAGGCCTACGTCAAAGCGGGCAGCCGCGACACCGTCCGCAGCCGTTCGTTTACCGGCAAGCCGGCCCGGATGCTGCGCAACGACTGGACCGAAGCCTGGGAGCAGCCGGACAACCCGAAGCCCCTGGGCATGCCGCTGCAGTACATGGTGTCCGGCATGGCCGTACGGGCCACGAACAGGTACCCGAACGAGTCCGTCGACGTCGCGTTCAATCCGGTCGGTCAGGTGGTCGGGCAGTTCACCAAGGTCGAGAAGAGCGCGACCGTGATCGAGCGCTGGGTACAGGAGTACCTCGCGGCGACGACGCGGCTGGACGAGCTCAACGAGGCCGCCGCCGTTTAACGGCTACTCGTCGATCTCATCTTTGCCGGTGAACACCTCTTTGGTGCGTTCCACCGCGTAAGTGCCGATATCGATCGAGTGCTGGACGATGCCGCTGGCGCCGCCCGCGATGTCGCCGCGGATGATGTCGCTGGCGTGCTCGACGATGTCCGAGGCTTTCTCGACGGCATTGGTCGCGATGTCCCTCGCCGCATCGACGGCGTCTTTGGGGTTGAAGGCCATCGGGATCTCCTAACGGTTGCGAATGCTTACTTAGACTCTAGACCCGGTAGTTCACCAGGTCGCGCCAGTATTCCTCCGGGATCTCATTGCCGGAGCGCATTATTCGCGCCAATCCGACGGCCATCGCGATGCCGAGCAAGCCCAGCCACAACCCCGCCAGCGCGATGATCGCCCACAGCACGGCCGTAACCGTCGGCCACGGCGAGAGCACGGCGAGCACTGGGGCAAAGAAGAAGCCAGTCCCGATGTACCACGCCGAGCCGGCGCGATCCGAGGCCAAGACGAAGCGCAACCAGCGTGGAACTGTGGCTTCGACGGGCTCGCCGGTGCGCATATTTCAGGTTATCCGGACGGCGGGAAGAACCCCGCCCCGGTAAACCACCCCGGTTGCCAGCCCTGGGCTCCCAGACACAGCATCGGCAATCCGTCGGGGGTTTGTGCCGCCGTCTGCGGACCCGGGCAGGGCGCACCGTTTTGCTGAACCCCGTACAGCGGGTAGGAGATGATCCAGTAGCCGGTGGTGGCGGCCGGGAACTGGTTGGGGGGCGGGAAATGGCAGGCCTCGGCCTGGCCGCTGGGACCGCGGCCGAAGATGAACCGCTCATAGTTGTCGCACGGCGCGCCCAGCGAAGCCTGAGGGTTCATGCCTGGTACGTCGCCCTCATAGGCGGCCGCGCACGGCGCCAGGCCGATCGCGCCGCCTGTCATCGCCGCGGTGGCGAGTAGTTCGCGAATCATGTCCCACCCTCGCTGTCTTGCGGTGTCTTTGCGGTGTCTTTTCTCAGCGGTGCCATACCGCCGTTGACCTGGAACAAAGCATAATCATTGTGGGGCGCGCCACAAGAGCGTCAATGCGGAACACGTTGCAATTCCGCTTCGGCGATCTTGCTCTAACGCTTCCCAACCGTGGCGTGGCAATGGTTTATTTGCACTGGAAGACAACTAGACCGATTCGTATCGAGGAGCGGCCCGCATGCCAACGCCCAATCTGCCTGCCGGGTTCGATTTCACTGACCCAGACGTCCACGCCCAACGGTTGCCGGTGGAAGAACTGGCCGAGCTGCGGAAGACCGCGCCGATCTGGTGGAACGAACAGCCGATCGGCACGGGCGGGTTCAGCGACGGCGGCTTCTGGGTGGTGTCCAAGCACAAAGACGTCAAGGAAGTCTCGATACGCAGCGACGTCTTCTCCAGCCTGGAGAACACCGCATTGCCGCGCTACAAAGAGGGCACAGTCCGCGAGCAGCTCGACCCGAGCAAGTTCGTGTTGCTCAACATGGATGCCCCGCAGCACACCCACCTGCGCAAGATCATCTCCCGCGGGTTCACCCCACGAGCCGTCGAGCGGTTGCGCGACGACCTCGACGAGCGGGCCCGGCAGATCGTCGCAACCGCCGCAGCGGAAGGATCCGGCGACTTCGTCGAGCAGGTGTCCTGCGAATTGCCGCTGCAGGCCATCGCCGGTCTGCTGGGCGTACCGCAGGAAGACCGCATGAAATTGTTCCACTGGTCCAACCAGATGGTCGGCGACCAGGATCCGGAATTCGCGACCAACGACTCGATGGCTGCGTCGGTCGACCTGATTATGTACGCCATGCAGATGGCCGCCGACCGGGCCAAGAACCCCGGGCCGGACATCGTCACCAAGCTGATTGAGGCCGACGTCGACGGCCACAAGCTCTCCGACGACGAGTTTGGCTTCTTCGTCATCCTGCTGGCGGTGGCCGGCAACGAGACCACCCGCAACTCCATCACCCAAGGCATGATGGCGTTCACCGACTTCCCTGACCAGTGGGAGCTCTACAAAAAAGAACGCCCGGTCACTACGGCCGACGAGATCGTCCGGTGGGCCACGCCGGTCACGTCGTTCCAGCGCACCGCGGTGGAGGACTACGAGCTGTCCGGAGTGCAGATCAAGAAGGGCCAGCGGGTGGTAATGGTCTACCGCTCAGCCAATTTCGACGAGGAAGTCTTCGACGACCCATTCGCCTTCAACATCCTGCGTAACCCCAACCCGCACGTGGGATTCGGGGGCACTGGCGCGCACTACTGCATCGGGGCCAACCTGGCGCGGATGACCATCGACCTGATGTTCAACGCGATCGCCGACGCCATGCCCGATCTGGAATCGATCAGCAAGCCCGAGCGGCTGCGATCGGGCTGGCTCAACGGTATTAAGCACTGGCAAGTCGACTACCACACCAACGGGGCAGCGAAATGCCCTGTCGCACAGTAACTTACGACAGGGGATAACAACGTGCCCACGCACAAGGCGGTCCACGTAAAGTCTGCAAACGCGCCGTTGGAGCTGGTCGAGGTCGACACCACGCCGCCGGCGCGCGGCGAGGCACGCATCAGCGTCAACGCCTGTGGCATTTGCGGCACCGACGCCCACTTCGTCTCCGGCGGCTTTCCCGGCATGTCATGGCCGTTGACGCCCGGTCATGAAATCGCCGGAACCATCGCCGAACTCGGTGAGGGCGTCGAGGGTTTCGCGGTCGGCGATCGGGTCGCCGTCGGGTGGTTCGGCGGATGTTGCTACCACTGCGATCAGTGCCGCAAAGGCCAGTTCATTCACTGCGAGAACGGGAAAGTACCGAGCTACCAGTACCCCGGCGGCTACGCGGAGTCGGTCACCGTGCCGGGCAGCGCGCTGGCCCGGATTCCCGACGGACTCTCCGACGCGGAAGCCGCCCCGCTGGGCTGCGCCGGCGTCACCACCTATAACGCCCTGCGTCACACGAAGGCCGTCCCCGGTGACCGGGTCGCGATCCTCGGCGTCGGTGGGTTGGGGCATCTCGGTGTGCAGTTCGCCCGGGCGATGGGTTTCGAAACCATTGCGATCAACCGCGGTGCCGGAAAAGCCGACGACGCGCGAAAGTTGGGCGCTCACCACTATATCGACTCCACCGCCAGTGACCCGGCTGAAGCGCTCAAGGCTCTGGGCGGTGCGGCGGTCGTGTTGGCGACCGCGGGCAACTCGGGGGCGATGGCAGCCACGGTCGCTGGGATATCGCCCCAGGGCGAGCTCGTCACCGTCGGCGTCACGGCAGAACCGTTGCCGATCAGTCCCATTCAGCTCATCACACCAGGCGTCAGCATCGTCGGCCATCCCTCCGGGACCGCCAAAGATGTCGAAGACACAATGCATTTCGCGGTCTTGTCCGGCGTGCGCGCGTGGATCGAGGAGCTGCCGCTGTCGCAGGCTGCGGAAGGCTACGCTGCGTTGGAGCAGGGTCGCGCGCACTACCGTACCGTGCTCACCATGTGACCCGCGCCGACGAAATGGTGTGGACGCTCGACGCTTCCGACGGCGAGCTGCAGCTTCGCACCGGTGTGACGGGCCGGGCCGCGCGCATGGGCCACCGGCTGACGATCGTAATGACACGTTGGCAGGCCACGGTGAACTGGGACGGAGGCGAACCCGTCACCGCCGAGCTCGTCGTCGACACTGATTCGCTCGAGGTACTGCGCGGCGAGGGCGGGGTCAAGGGGTTGTCCGGACCGGAGAAGGCGGTGGTCCGCTCGAATGCGTTGAAGTCGTTGAGTGCCAGTCGATTTTCCGAAATCCGCTTCGCCGCCGACGCTATCGACAAAACCGACAGCGGGTATCGCCTCAGCGGGACACTGCAGATCCGGGGGAAGGCACGAGAACACGTCATCGACTTGCGCACAGACGATCTCGGCGACTCGTGGAAAATGTCTACCGAATCGACGGTTCGCCAATCGGATTACGGCATCAAGCCGTTTTCGCTACTGGTGGGGTCGGTGCGGGTCGTCGACGAGGTGACGGTGTCCTTCACCGCCCGTTACGGCCGTGAGTCCGAATCGTCGTAGGCGCCGGGGATGTGCTCGAGGACCCTCGCGTTTTGTTGTTCGATCGGCGCGGCAGGCGGCTGCACCTGCGACATGGGCTGGACCGCGTCCCGCGGCGCGCGCGGCGGCGCGACGGCCGCTTCGACGGGTGGTGTCGACGTATGCACCGAGTGTGTCTTTCCGGACGCGTTGCCGGGCACCAGCTGTAGGCCCACGGCCAGCGACAACGACGTGACGAACGTGATCGCACCGGCCGCCAGCACGGTCATCGCGCCGGCGTAGGAGAACTGTCGCGGCCGCGCGGCCGGCTCGGGCTCGGGTTCGCCGACCGTCGCCACCAACAGCTGCTCGTCAGTGAACTCGGTACTGGCCGCCGCCGCCAACGCGGCGCCCCGAGCGACCGTCACCTGCGCCATGCTTTGCGCGAAAACCGGTACCGGCAAAGTCTTTTCGAGTTGCCATGACAAGGCATTGATGTCGAGGTCCGAGCCGACCACGAGCACCCCTGACGGGCGCCAGCCGTCGCGGTCGAACATTCCGCTCAACCAGGACGTCAGCCCGTCGAAACCACCGCGCACATGCTTGACGGCTGTGCGCGTCTCGCCGTCGTGGGCGTCGACCATGACGACGTTGGCCCCCTCATGCTCGAGAATGCACACCGCGGTCTGCTCATAGCCGATGACCGGCGCGATGGCCTGCGCAAGCGTCTCGACGGCTTCGAGGTAGCGAATGGGCACGACGTTGTCGAAGCCCGCATCGGTCAATGCCTCCAGCAACAGGGCGGCCTCGGCGGACGCGTCGTCGCTCCACGTCACTCCGACGACCCGCAGACGGTGATCGCTCGCGCTCGCCAGCGCCTCTACCCGCAATACCTCGTCTGCCACCTGCTCCGCAGTGCTCACCGCGCGCACGCCGCCTCCGCGGCGCAGCTTCAGCTCGTGATGGTCCAGGATCGTGCCGTCAGCGCCATGTCCTGCAGCGAGGACCCACCCGACGGTGGTCGGCGTGACTGATACCCCTAGTACCGTATCCAAAATTTGCACCTCTATCGGCCCCCGGAACTCCTGCCCTCAGTACACCGCCGCGCACCATAAAGCCCGCTGGTGCGGTGTTTCGTGAGAGCCGGAACGGACCGGGCTAGCGTGGTCTCTCGGCTTGCTTCGTGTGAGCCTACGCGGTCGGCGCAAGTTGGGGAGCCCCCATGGCCAACACGAGCCTAAGACCAGCCTCAGACCAGCCCAAGACCCACAGCGATAAACCCGGCGAGCAGTGGCGGCCCAGCTGCGTCGCGGGCGCCGCGACACGGCTAAAGCCGCAAGCGGATTGCGCCAGAGGATGTAGTTAGCCAAAAACGGAAACGTTATTTGCTTTGTGACACTTTGCGGTTTTTGGCGGGGCGTTGCCTACTTCAGGAACTTCTGTGCGCAGATCCGGCTGCTAGCTGGGCGTTCTCGCGTTGTGCGGGGGCGCCAACGTGCCGCGTGCGAGCCTTGTGCCGCCGTCGGCGACCGGATATCGCAGTTGCCGTATTCATAGCGGTAACCGATACAAAACCGAGATCCGTTCGCGTTCCGATCGACATTTGGGCTATTCGCACGGTAAATTCCAGCCCAGAGTGCGGCCCGAGATATCACAGACTTATGACAAGGGGCAGGTATGACAGAGCTGAGCGAGAAGGTCCGGGCCTGGGGGCGGCGGCTGCTGGTCGGTGCCGCAGCGGCTGTCACACTGCCGGGCCTGGTCGGTCTTGCCGGCGGAGCGCCGACCGCGGGGGCGTTCTCGCGGCCAGGGCTGCCCGTCGAATACCTGCAAGTGCCGTCGGCCGGAATGGGCCGAAATATCAAGGTCCAATTCCAGAGCGGCGGAAACGGCTCCCCCGCCGTGTACCTGCTGGACGGGCTTCGCGCACAAGAGGACTACAACGGCTGGGACATCAACACCCCTGCGTTCGAGTGGTATTACAAATCCGGCCTGTCGATCGTGATGCCCGTAGGTGGGCAGTCCAGCTTCTATGCCGACTGGTACCAGCCGGCCTGCGGTAAGGCCGGCTGCTCCACGTACAAGTGGGAAACCTTCATCACCAGCGAGCTGCCGGCCTACCTGTCGTCTGAAAGGCAGGTCAAGCCCACCGGTAGCGCCGCTATCGGCATCTCCATGTCCGGCTCGTCGGCGCTGATCCTTTCCATCAACCACCCCGGCCAGTTCATCTACGCCGGCTCGCTGTCGGCCCTCATGGACCCCTCCCAGGGCATGGGCCCCAGCCTGATCGGCCTGGCGATGGGTGATGCCGGCGGTTACAAGACCGACGCCATGTGGGGACCGAAGGAGCGACCCGGCCTGGCAGCGCAACGACCCGACCCTGCAGGTCGGCAAGCTCGTCGCCAACAACACCCGGCTGTGGATCTACTGCGGTAACGGCACCCCCTCGGAACTGGGCGGAGCCAACATGCCCGCCGAGTTCCTGGAGAACTTCGTACGCAGCAGCAACCTGAAGTTCCAGGACGCCTACAACGGCGCCGGTGGCCACAACGCGACGTTCAACTTCAACGCCAACGGCACGCACAGCTGGGAGTACTGGGGTGCCCAGCTCAACGCGATGAAGGGCGACCTGCAGGGCACCTTGGGCGCTACCCCCGGGGGCGGCGGCTAACCTCCCCTTTCTCCCCTTTCTTGAGCGTCCGCTACTGCGCTTGACGGCCAGCCCGTCGAGCGCAGTAGCGCGTTAAGGGCTCGGGAATTGACTGGTGATGTCGATCCAGCCCGACGGGTCCTTACGGTGATCATTCACGTCGCGGCACTCGCCATAGGCGCGCAGGACTCCCAGGCCCGGGTCGCTGGGTGGATAGTCGTGCGGATAGATGATGGCGGTGACGGCGTCCTTGGAGACGGTCATGCCGAAGATGTGATCGTTGGGCGGCAGGCCCTCCATCCAGCCCTGGGTCTTTAGCATCGCCGCCATTGTCTTGAAATAGGTGTCGGGGCGGGCCCCAGCGGGCAGTGTGAAGGTCAGATAGACCGCACCTTGGTAGGGAGGGTCGTTCTGGTTCTTACAGGACATCAGCAGATAGCCGGCCGACTTGGTCTGCAGTCCCGCAAGGCTCGCGATTTGTTTGGCCGAACCGACCACCTGGGCCGCGGTCGCTTCGTCGCTGACGGGACTGGCGGGATGGTCGAGCTGTTCCGACGGCGACGGACGCAGCGCGCTTACGAGCAAAAAGGCCCCGCCCAACAGCAGCGACACCGCCAACGCGGCAGCCATCAGCGCCCGAACCTGCCGCGCGCGCAACCATTCTCCGCGGATAGCTATGTCAGCCAGGCTATCCTCGCGCTGCTCGTCCTACTGGCCGCACCGCAGGCGCGAGCCGACAACACAAGCCCGCTGAGGGAGCTGATCGACGCCGCCGCGGCGCGGTTGCAGGTGGCCGAACCGGTGGCGGCCTTCAAATGGCTGGGCCACGGCTCAATTGAGGACCCGGCGCGCGTTGAGCAACAGCTCGCCGCGTTGCGCGCCGATGCCGCAGCTAAGCGTGTTGACGCCAATTATGTCGCGCGGGTTTTCGGAGACCAGATCGAGGCCACCGAAGCCATCGAATACAGCCGGTTCGCCGATTGGAAGCTCAATCCGTCCGACGCGCCGGCTGCGGCACCGGACCTGTCGGCGTCCCGCTCGACGATCGATCGCCTCGATCAGACGATGCTTGCGCAGATCGCCCTGAACTGGGACCTTCTGCATTCACCGGCGTGTGCCGGCGCCCTCGACGCGGCCACGACCGACGTCGTCGGCGCTCGTCGGCTCGACAACCTTTACCAACAAGCCCTCTCTGCGGCGACTCGGTCTTATTGCTCTTAAAAGATTTGAGTCGAATAGGTATTCATTCGGCATCTGACGTGCCGATTTCATTGCCATAGATTTCTTATCTCGCAATTTATTCGAATCAGTAACACTTCGGACACGCCTGCCGAAAAGCTTGACATGAAAATAACCTGCAAGCCTTTCGTCGGGTCCGTCATGATCGGCGGCATCCTTGCAGCGTCAATGACTGTGTCCGACGGTGTGGCCAACGCCGCCCCCGCGGCCCCGAACTGGGACGCGATCGCACAGTGCGAGTCCGGTGGCAACTGGGCGGCCAACACCGGAAACGGCGAATACGGTGGCCTGCAATTCAAGCCGGCCACCTGGGCCCAATACGGCGGGGTCGGCAACCCGGCTGCCGCGTCCAAGGATCAACAAATCGCTGTGGCGAACCGGCTTTTCGCTGAGGATGGTCTGGACCCATGGCCGAAGTGCGGCTCAAGCTCCGGCCTGCCGACGGCCTGGTATTCGCACCCCGCCCAGGGCATCAAGCAGATCATCAACGGGCTGATTCATATCGGGGTCCCGCACTAGTCAGCCCTATGACCCGGCGCGAACCTGTGTTTGGATCGGGTCATGGAAGGTTCGGCGACGGTGCACATGGCGGCACCCGCGGACAAAGTCTGGGATGTGATCGCAGACGTCCGCAACACACCGCGGTTCTCCCCGGAAGTGTTCGATTCGGAGTGGGTGGGCGATGCGACCGGACCGGCGCTCGGCGCCAAATTCCGGGGGCATGTCAAGCGCAACGAGATCGGCCCGGTGTACTGGACGACGTGCGAGGTGACCGCCTGCGAGCCGGGCCGCGAGTTCGGCTTCGCGGTTCTGCTCGGCGGCAGACCGGTCAATAACTGGCACTACAGATTGGCACCTGCGGGCGACGGTACGGACGTTACCGAGTCGTTCCGGATGTCCCCGTCCGCGTTCAACAGCGTCTATTTCTGGCTGTTCGGTGGCTGGCTCCGTAAGCGCCGCAATATTCGTGACATGACCAAGACGCTGCAACGGATCAAGGCCGTGGTTGAGGAGTGAAGTCCGTCTTCATCACCGGAGCGGGAAGCGGCATGGGCCGCGAGGGCGCAAAGCTGTTCCACGCCAAGGGCTGGCGCGTCGGCGCGGTGGACCGCAACGATGAGGGTCTGGCCGCGTTGACCCGTCAGCTTGGCGATGAGCGACTCTGGACCCGCGTCGTCGACGTGACCGACAAGGCGGCCCTGGACGGTGCGCTGGCCGATTTCTGCGCCGGCCACGCTGGCGGCGGGCTGGACATGATGTGGAACAACGCCGGCATCGGCCACTCCGGCTGGTTCGAGGACGTGCCATACGAGGACGCCATGCGCGTCGTCGACGTCAACTACAAAGCTGTGCTGAGCGGTGCCTACGCCGCGCTGCCGTACCTGAAGAAGACTCCGGGCAGTCTGATGTTCTCGACGTCGTCGTCGGCGGCCACTTACGGCATGCCGAGGATCGCCGTCTACTCGTCGACCAAGCATGCGGTCAAAGGGCTGACCGAAGCGCTCAGCGTGGAGTGGCATCGACACGGTGTGCGGGTCGCCGACGTGCTACCCGGTCTGATCGACACCGGGATCCTCACCTCGACACCCAATCACTCCGAGGACGCCCCGTCGAAAAGGTCTGCCGACGAGATCCGCGCTACCGCACCCAAGAAGGGCATGATGCGGATGATGCCCGCGACCAGCGTGGCCGAGGTGGCCTGGCAGGCCTATCAGCATCCGACCCGGTTGCACTGGTACGTGCCCAACAGCATTCGCTGGATCGATCGAATCAAGGGTCTGAGCCCAGAACTGGTGCGGCGCAGCATGGTCAAAGCGCTACCCCGGCTCATGCCAAAAGAATCCGGGTGAACAGATGCGCAACCGGTTGGTCGCACGGGCCGCTGCTGCTTTGGTCCTCGTCTCCACCGTCGCAGGGTGTGGGGCGGCTGAAACGGTCCCCCGACACGCAGCACGGCTGACCATCGACGGCAACACCCACACCGCGCGTCCGCCCGCGTGCAGCCAGCTGCAGGGGTACCGGACCCTGGACATTCGAGACATTCCCGACGGCCGGGTGGAAGCCGTGGTGCTGCTCAGCGGCGAGAAAGTGATCCCCCAGTGGGTGAAGATCCGCAACATCGGCGGATTCACCGGCAGCTTCTGGACAGGCGGGGTAGGTGACGCGCACGTCGACCTGGCCCAAAACACCTACACCATTACCGGCAGCGCGTACGGCATCAATAACAGCAACCCCAATAAGGTTGTGACGACGGACTTCAAGTTCACCGCCGAGTGCTGATTAGGCTCGGTGTCGTGAAGCAGAGACTGCACTGGCTTGCGCTGCATGGGTTTATCCGCGGCGCCGCGAAGATCGGGGTCCGGCGGGGTGAACCGCCGGCCAGGCTGGTCGCCGATCCGGAGGTGATTGCAGACCCGGTCCCGTTCATCAAGGAACTGCGGCCACTGGGACCCCTGCTGAAGGGCGCCACCGCTTACCTGGCCGTGGGCCACGCGACCGCCCACGAATTGCTGCGCTCCGATGACTTTCGGGTGTTGATGTACGGCGGCAATCTCCCGGCGCCGATGCGCTGGCTGGAAACCCGCTTGCGCGACGATCTCCTTCACCCGTTGCGGGCCCCGTCGCTGTTGGCCGTCGAGCCGCCGGATCACACGCGCTACCGAAAGACGGTGTCGGCGGTGTTCACCTCCCGGGCGGTCGCCGCATTGCGCGAAGGTGTCGAGCAGACGGCGACGGAGCTTTTGGACCAGCTGGCCGGGGATTCCGGCGTCTCCGATGTGGTGGACATCGTCGGACGGTATTGCTCGCAACTTCCGGTCGCAATCATCAGTGACATCTTGGGTGTGCCCGAGCGGGACCGGCGGCGCGTCTTGGAGTTCGGTGAGCTGGCCGCGCCGAGTCTGGACTTCGGAGTGCCGTGGCGGCAGTACCGCAGCGTGCAGGATGGGATCGCCGGGTTCAACTACTGGCTGGCTGACCATCTGCAGCAACTGCGGCGCAATCCGGGTGACGATTTGATGAGTCAGGTGATTCAGAAATCTGAAAGTGGTTCTGCCGAAACGTATCTCAGCGCGAGCGAACTTCAAGCCCTCGCCGGTCTGGTGTTGGCCGCCGGGTTCGAGACCACGGTCAATCTGTTGGGCAACGGAATTCGCATGTTGCTGGACACGCCCGAACACCTGGACACGCTTCGGCAGCGTCCTGAATTGTGGCCCAACGCCGTTGAGGAGATCCTGCGTCTGGAATCGCCCGTGCAGCTGACCGCGCGGGTGGCCCTCAGGGACGTCGAGATAGCGGGCGCGCGGATCAACCGCGACGAGATGGTGGTGGTCTATCTGGCCGCCGCCAACCGGGATCCCGAGGTATTCCCCGATCCGCACCGCTTCGACATCGAACGCGCCAACGCCGGCAAGCATCTGGCGTTCTCCGGTGGCCGGCATTTCTGCCTCGGAGCAGCCCTCGCCCGCGCCGAGGGTGAAGTGGGGCTGCGGACGTTCTTCGAGCGCTTCCCCCAGGTGCGCGCCGCCGGGGCGGGAAGCAGGCGGGATACGCGAGTGCTGCGTGGGTGGTCGAGGTTGCCGGTGAGGTTGGGACCGGCGCGGTCGATGGTTGCGCCATAGGCGGCAGTCGACCGTTGACTCTGCGCTCACGGCGAGGGTCACTCGAACAATTGCACGCTCACCGCAGAGTCAACGCCGGCTAGCCGGTGAGGTAGCGGCCGAGCCAGTCCAGCAGTCGCTGCCACGCGTCGGCCGCCGCCACCGCGTTATAACGTGGGCCGGTGTCGTTGAAAAACGCATGGTCGGCATTGGGCTCAACCACCAACTCGTGGACCAACCCCACTCGCTCGAGGGCCGCCTTGGCCGCCGCCTGCGACCCGGTGACGCGGGTGTCCAAGGCGCCGTAGATGCCCAGCACGGCGGCCCTGGACCCGGTGAAGTCGGGGTTGTCGGGCAACGGGCCGTAGAACGGGACCGCGGCCGAGACTCCCAGCGCGCCGTCGGCCAGTAGTCGCCACACCAGACCGCCGCCGAAGCAGAAGCCGACCACGGCGACCTTCTGCCCTGGTGCGCGTAACTTCAGTTGCGCGACAGCGGAATTCAGGTCGTGGATGAACTGTCCCGGCGCGATCGCGCCCAACGCCGCGGTGGCCTGAGCCGGGTCGGCGAACGCACCGGTGCCGCCCTGTTCGGACAGCAGGTCGATGGCCATGGCCGAGTACCCGGCCCCGGCCAGTCGGCCCGCCACCGACCGCACCCAGTCGGTCAGCCCCTTGTTCTCGTGAATGACCAGCACGGCGCCCTTGGAGTCGGCGGTTTGCGACCACGCCGCTTGCAGCTGGCCCGTGGGCCCCGGCCAGGTGATCGGCTGAGTGGGCAGCGTGTGGGCCATTCCCGGCGGTTGCGGTGCCGAGCCGCTGGTGTCGGGCGCCGGCTGCGGAGGGACGGAAGCCTCCTCGGGCTCCTCGCTACAGGACGCGATGAGTGCCGAAGCGGCGGCCGTCGTCAAGCCGAGCAGGCAAAGCCGTCTGATTGCTTCGCGGCGAGTGAGCAGGCCGTCGACGTGGTCGATCGCGATCTCTTCGGCGAGGTAACGCTGTAACGGCTTCACTGTGGCGAGTATGCGCCTGTGGCCTGTTGACACGGGTGCTGTGGCCGGGTGTTATTGGCGACTATGACAGAGGTGTCTACAAAAGCGGTCGAGACCGCGGCGGTGCTTGGGCTATGGCAGGCGCTGTCGCGGCGGGATTGGGATGCGGTCAAGTCGTTCTTGTCACCGGATTGCCTTTACGTCGATATGCCGGTGCCGGCCCTGTCGGCGCGCGGTCCCGACGACATCGTCACGCGGCTCAAGATGGGGCTCGCCCAGCTGGCCGGCTACGAGAACCACGACGGCGTACTGCTGTCAAACGGCTCCGACGTGATGTATGAGCACTCCGAGACATGGACGTTCGAGACGGGCGAGCAAGGTGTGCTTCGATTCGTCACAGTCCATCAGGTAGTGGATGGGAAAATCACTGTCTGGAAAGACTATTGGGACATGAACAGCCTCGTGAGCTTCGCGCCGCCGAATCATTTCGAGAACCTTGCGAATGCGGATGTGAGCTGGGTATTTGATGCTTCGGGGCTGGTCTGATGAGATCCTCCGCGACACACTTTTACGACACTCCACCACGCCCATAACGTTCCGGTGGGTCTGTGAACGCCGTTTAGGCGTTACTCGATAAAAAAGGGGACTCGGGACAACAAAACAATGCCCCCAGATTGCTCTGAGGGCATTGTCTGTGCCTGCTTACATCACCTCAGCGCCAGTGTTCGTCCCAGGGGCCATTGTTCCAGTGGTCGTGGTCGCGGAGTTCACCGTCGCGCCAGTGGTCGTCGTGGCAGCGGCCCCCGTCCCAGTTGTTGCCCCAGCCTGGATCCCACCACTGGCCGGGACACCAGTGATAATCCGGGAACGGTGCGGGTTGGGCCTGGGCGACAGCAGCCGCCCCCAAACCCGCGAGCCCTAAACCTGCGGCCATTACGACCGTTGATGCTGCGGCGCGTGCGATGTTCTTCATGCCGGCAGCATTCCCCGCTTCAGTGCGAACGAACCCTCAGCGGCCGAATCCTCTCCACCTCGCTCCACGCGTAGACGCTCATGGCTCAACTATGCATTCGGGGTTACGCGCCGGCTTTCAGGTTCTGAACAAACTGTTCGTGAAACGGCGCCACCTTCGTGGCCGGCGCCTGAAAGCCCCAGCAGACTCGATCGTCTTGTCGGCGAACTCAACACGCCGTCGCACGTGCGAGCTGGCCCGCGCGGCGGCCACCAGCGACCCCAGTTACGTCAGGCCGTCCTCCATGTATCGCAGCGAGTATCTGCCCTGCGACTCGGACTCACTTTCAGACAGCCAGGTAGCTTTTTCGCCGATCGATTCCGTCGATCCATACACCCGGCGACCGCAATCTGGGCAAGTTACATAGGTAAACATTTTGTCGCCGCCGCGCGGCCATTCCTCGCGCGCCGCACCGGCTAGCTGGATCCCGATCGTCTGATTCCCAACCTCCTGGATCAGTTGACCGACGACGTGGCCCTCGGGACAGCTCAGGTCCATGGTCAGGACTCCCCTATTGGTCATTTCAGCGCCTACTTTCGGTGAGTCCGAGGTAACCAGGGTGGTCGCCTGCGGTGAGAGCATAGATCCGCAACGAAGCAGCCGCGATCCGCACGGAACACTACGCCGAAAAGCATTGCCCTAAAAGGAAATGCGCTTCATGCGCTGATGACTTTCCCCAGATCAGGCGCGGGTGGCCCGCCACTCAGAATTTCTCGCGGCTCGATCTGCTGGCAGTGGCCCGAACCCACCGCTATCGAGCTAATCCGGGCAATAGGTCGATTCTGCGAGGCCCACCATGGAGGTGACGTTGTCGAGCGTAAGGCCTCTCGGAGCCAAGATGTTGTGGACGTCCTGGGCGATGGCGTCTGATGTGTAACCCGAGTTTTTGTCGTAACAGATCAGGTGCGCCGTTGCGATGACGGCCTCGTCGCGTTCCGGCGGGAAATTGACGCCTGCGGCGCGCAGTTGAGCGAGGTACGCGTCGTTGGTGGGATCGGCAGTCGCAATAGCCGAGCTTGAAACGAAGGCAGCGCCAGCCAACATGGGGATGGTAAATATGGCCAGCCAGCGGCCTGGCGGCGTTTGAAACGCAATTTTTCTCGCCCTCAGGATTTTTGGGGCGCTGCTTGTGTTCATAAACTCAAGCCTAATGCCGAAATGCGGTCCCTAAAACGAAAACCTGAAACCGTCGACGCTGATCGATCCGCCGGTGATAACCGGCTCCCCGTCTGCTCCAATGGTCCCGGCGAGCGACACTCCCTCGCTCCGCCCGGAGTATGTGCACTAGCGGCTCGTCATCAGATGAAACAGTTCGCGAGCTGGCAGATGCTAAAGGTCCATGCGGGCAACCCGAAAGCCGTGCGACGTGCAAAACTCGCATTCGTGGAGGCAGCGGCCCCAGCGGCCTACCGACGAACGCGTGCAGCGCATCTCACTGCGGTGCGGGCAGCCCTTGAAGAGCACGTCACGCGCCTGGATTGGTCGCGCCGACGGATCGAGCGTTACCAGAACCACCGGCTGCAGGCGCTGCTGACCTACGCGCAAAACCGCTCACCGTTTCACGCGCGGCGGCTCAAGGCGCTCGACACGTCGCGCGTCACGGTCGCCGACCTGGCGTCGCTGCCGATCATGACGAAGCAGGACGCCCAGGAGCAGTGGGACACCATCGTCACCGCGACTGGCCTCGACCGCGCCGCTGCCGAACGTATTCTTGTTGAGCAGCAATGGTTTTCCTACACCCAAGACGGTCAGCAGATCTTCAGCTCGGGCGGCTCCAGCGGGGTGCGCGGTGTGTACGTGTGGGACTGGCAGTTCTTCGTCTCGGCTGCGTGTCTGGCCTGGCGTATGCAGGTGCGCGAAGAGCGCCGCAAAAGTGGGGTATCGAGCCGGCTCGCGGTGCTGGAGGCCGGTGTCCCGCCACACGCCAGCACACCGCTGTTCGACATCCCGACGGCCCCAGGCATGGACACGGTCGTGATTGGCGCGGGTGCGCCGTTCGACGAAGTGCTGGCCGCGGTGGGGGCTGCCCAGCCCACACACCTGGTCGGCTATTCGTCGGTGATCGGGCGGCTTGCGCGCGCGGCTCTGGCCGGTGACCTTCGAATCGAGCCCGTGCGGGTAAGCACCAACTCCGAGCCGCTGCTCGACGAGGATCGGCAAGCAATCGGCGCAGCCTGGGGCGTGCAGATCCATAACGTTTGGGGCTCAACCGAAATCGGTGTGCAGGCCGTTGGGTGCGGGCTCGGCGACGGATTGCACGTCTGCGAGGACGAAGTCATCATCGAGCGCGTCGACGACGGCGGCAACCCGGTCGGACCCGACGAGCCGGCGACGCGGACGCTGGCGACCGGGCTGAGCAATTGGACCTTCCCGTTCATTCGTTATGACCTCGGCGACCAAGTGACGCCGCTGGCCACACCTTGTGCATGCGGCTGTGCGTTCACTCGAATCGCCGACATCGGCGGCAGACGCGATGACGACTTCCGTTACGGGGCAACGACGGTGCCGCCGATCGCGTTTCGACATGTGCTGGGTACCGATCCCCACGTGTCCGAATATCAGGTCACCCAGACGGCCACAGGGGCCGACATTGTGGTGGTGGGCGAGGCCGACACCGACATACTGACTGTCGCGCTGATCGCCGAGATGCGCAGGCACGGATTGTCCGAGCCGACTATTCGGATCCGGATCACCGACAGCCTGCAACGCCATCAGGCCAGCGGCAAGCTGCGACGGTTCATTCCGCTCCAGTGAATCGCCCAGGTTCCGGGAGGCTCGGGCCGCAAGCTCGGCGACCGTCTCGGCCGGCCGCGCCCGGACCGCGCGGCTGGCTCGCGCCGTTTCGCAGCAACCACCTCGCGGCGGAAAGCCAGGGCCTGGATCTGTAGTTTGGCGGGATTCGCAGGCGTGCTATGACTCGGCAAGTCCTTTGAGGGACTTCAGCGTGCCGGCCAGGGTGCGACCCACCTGGCGCACGGCGATCCGGTCGGCGATGTAACCGAAGATCCCACCCGGTGCCTGATACGACAGCCGGAACGTCACATTGGTTCGGCCCTGCCCACCGTCACGCAGCCGAATCCGCCCTCGCACGGTGATACCGGTGATGCCCACGAACGCGAGGTCGCGACCTTCGTCGTACTCGACCACCTCGATCAGCCCGCCGACCGGCACCGAACCAATCTTCCAGTGCACGGTGTAGCGTGCCCCGACACCGCTGTTCTGGTCGTTCGCCGACTCCCAGCGCTCCAGGTTGGACATGAACGACGGGTAGCAGTCCGGGTCGCCGACGATCTTCCAAACAACGTCGCGGTCGGCGTTGATCACGCATCGGCGCTCGACGCGCATCAGCCGAGCACCGGAAAGCGCCGCTTGGCGGCCAGACGGTCGACGCCGTCCTGCAGACTGGCCAGCACCTTTTTGTGCACTATCTCGTCGTCAGCGTCGACTTCGATGGGCTCCTGCACTTCGATCGAGATCTTGGTCGGCAGCGGAATATGGCCGCCCAGGTCGCTGATGTTCAGCACCCATGGGAACGCCAGCGAGATCGGGATACTCTTGAGCCGCAGCAGCTTATCCGTCCTGAGCAGTTTGGCCAGCCATTGCCCGCGACTGAGGAACAGCGCGCTTTCCTGGCCGCCGACGCTGGCGACAGGGACGATCGGCACGCCGGCATCGCGGGCCAGCTTGACGTAACCCATCCGTCCGCCGAAGTCGACCTTGTGCCGCTCCCACGACGGGCGGAACACCTCATAATCACCGCCTGGGTAGACCAGCAGTGCCGCTCCGGACTCCAGGGCTAACCGGGCGTTTTCGTGGTTCGCCGCTACGGTGCCGAACTTGCGCAGCCAGCCCAGCGGGGGTGCCGAGACGACGAGGTTGTGGGCCAGCTGATAGAAGGGCCGCTCGACACCGAAATACGAGCAAAACGCCAGTGTGAATATGAAGGTGTCCGGCGGTACGTTGCCGCCGCTGTGGTTGCCGATCAGCAACACCGGCCCCTCGGCCGGAATTCTGTCCAGGCCCTTGACGTCGGCCCGGAAATACAGCGATGCGAGCAGCCAGGTTCCCGGCAGCTGGTCGCGGATATAGTCGGGATCCCGCTGGTCGAGGTCGGCTTTGGGGACTCGTGACACAACTTGCTCGCGAGTCCAATTCATGACATCGCCCAGGGCGCTCATACCGCCGTATACCACGAGACCGGAGTGGTCAAACGCGATACAGGCGGGCGGCGTTGTCGCGCGCGATCAGGTCGACCACCCGGATCGCATCGGCTTCGCTCCAGTCGCCAGCCTCGACGAAACCGTGCAGCACTCGGTGAATACCGTTGCGCCACAGCGTGGCACCGAGGTAGTGGAGCTCCGCGGGCCCATAGCCGTCCGAGGAGTAGACGATTTTGCGAAACGGCGCCAGTTCCAGCAGCCGGCCGAGGAACGCGGGCGCCCGTGCCCCCAGGTGGTTCACGCTCAATCCACCGTCGAGATAGACGTTGTTGAAGGCCTGCGCCAAGTAACCGGCCTCGCGCTCATAGGGATAGCAGTGCAGCAAAACGATCGGGGTGTCACCGGACTGCCGCAAGAAGTCGAGCAGATACAGCGGATTGGACTTGTGCAGATCGCAGTCCCGATCGCCGAAGCCGACGTGGAATTGCAACGGTTTGCCCAGCCGCAGCGCCTGGTGCAGCCCGAAACGCAACAGCACCCGATCATCGAGCCGGACCCCACCGCGGTCGCGCCACCGACCGGCGGCCTCGGTGACTTCCCCCGACGACGGCTCGCTCAGATCGCCGTCGAACCCTCCGCGGTAGGCCAGGATGGACTTGGTGCCGACCGCGGTGGCTGCGCGCGCGGCCAGGATTTCGCAGAACGCGGGCGCATACTCCCCCGGCGCCCGCGCGGCCTGCTCCGCGAGTTGCTCCAGCCGGACCACTTCGTGCGCCCGCCCGCCGGACAGGTCGGCCATCGCCGGAACATCTGCCACGTCCGCATCGATACCGGTGTCCACCAGCCAGTCGGACACGCGAGCGGGCGGCAGGAACATCCGGGCCAGATCGGCTTCGCTGAATTGGCTGCGACGCTCCCAATATTGTTGCGGAGCTACGTGTTTCGGTAGCCCGAGGACGGGAGCGCAGTGGGTCCGTACCGCGAAGCCGAGTTGGGAATCGAACGCGGAGTCGAAGTCCGCCAACGGTTCGGTGTTGGCCTCGTTCAAGGCGTTTTCGAACCGGCGCCTGTCCCCCGCCGTCAACCAGCATCCGTGCACATGCTGGTCGATCAGCGCGACCGAGTCGATGTGTTGGGCCAGCGCGGAAGTCACAAACACTCACAAACACTCATAAACACTCACAAACTCATAACTCCAGGCCATCCGGAACTTGTCCGCCAGCGCCTCGGGTTCGAGGTCGCCGTAGCGCTTGTGCTCCTCACGCCGTACGGCAACCACCATGTCGACCGCGGGATCACCGAGGATCCCTCGCATCAGCGCCGAATCATCGAGTGCGGCAATGGCTTCAGGCTGAGCTTCGGGCAGGCGCAGAATGCCGGCACGATCCCGGTCCGACTCCGACAGATTCGCCGGGTCCAGCGTCGTCTCTGGCGGCAGTGCGGCCTTGTGTCGAATGCCGTCCAGTGCCAGCCCGAGGATCGCCGCGGACGCGAGGTACGGGTTCGCCGAGGGATCAACGATTCTCACTTCGACATGTCCGCCATAGGGACTGCCGGGGCCGCCCGTGACAAATCGCACGGCCGCCTCCCGGTTCTCTACGCCCCAACACGCATAGACGCCTGCCCAGTTGCTCGGCTGCATCCGCAAACCGGACACGACCGATCCGCACAGCACTCCCTGAGCTTCGGGCAGTCCCCGAATCACCCCGGCAACCGCGCTCTCTCCCGCCGCGCTCATGCCTGCCAGCCCGGATCCGCCGGAAAACAGTGGGCCGGCATCGGTGGTCAACGAGAAGTGTTGGTGTGCACCCGATCCCACACTGCCGGCGAACGGCGCCGGCGAGAGGCTAACGCGCAGCTGATGCCGGCGCGCGACACGGCTGATGATGAGCCGGATCAACGCGAGTTGGTCGGCAGCGGCGACTGGTGGCAGCGGCGACAGCGAGATCTCGAACTGATTGGCCGCGTACTCGGGATGGAACTGCTCGATTCCGACGCCGGCCGCCGCTGCGGCGACGTGGACATCGCGAACGAATGCTTCGTGCTCAAGCACTCCGACCAGGCCGTACTGCGTCCATACTGCTGCGGGCAGTGCGCCCCCATCGGAATCCACCAGCAGGAACTCGACTTCGTGGCCGATCATCGCTTCGATGCCCGCCGCAGCGAGCGCGGCTTCGACACGGCCGAGCGTCCCGCGGCTGCACTCGGGGACGGGTGTGCCATCCTGCTCGAAGAAGGCGGCGGGCGCCCAGGCCAACCCGTCACTGATGATGCGCAGAGCCGATAGGTCTATGCGAAGCCGCTGATCGCCGACTACGGGTGCGACGTCGGCGATGCCTGTCTGGTCGATGACGAAGGCATGCCACGACGGGCTGGCGCCCAAGCCGGGATCGGCGAACGTGTTGGTCCGGCGGATCGGCACGGTTTTGGCTTGAGTGAGCCCGGCGGGGTTCACGGCGGTGCCGATGACGGTGTCGACGCCCTCAGCCTCGAGTTGGGCGATCGCCGCCGCGGCGAGCGGCGTGGCGGTCATGGTGCTTGATAGCCGTCAGACGCGGCTGGGCAACGTCAACACGCAGGACTGACCGATATCCAAAGTCCGCAGCACCCGCCCCATGGCGACCCACAGACCGCAGGATAAGGCCAAGTCGGCGAGCAACTCCTCGGAAAAGTGCTCCATGCACCGGCTCCAGAAATCTTCGTCGTCGCGCAACACGGTGTGCTCGGTGGCGAACCGGTGCGCGAATTCCGCCGCCAGCCGCTCCTGTTCGCTGTACCCGGGCCAGGTCCGCCACTCCAGGGCGTGCTCGTAGAGCTCTTCGTCGACGCCTGCGGACGGACCATCGGCGTCGCGGGTGTTGACGCAGACGATGCATTGGTTGTTGTGGGCTATCACGGTTCGCGCGATTTCGCGGGTGCGCAGCGGCAGGCGGTTCTTGGTGTAGACGGCCTGGCTGAAGTTGGCGAGCGCGACGCCGAGGTCAGGCGACTTGGTTGCCCAGCTGTAGACGTCGTCGTCAGCGAATGATCCGATTCGACTCATGGCGTGATGGTACGCCCGCGCTTCACGCGGTCCGGCCTCTCCCGGTGGCCAACGCTGGAGCCGGTGGTTCCTCGTGCCAATCGCGTTGGGCCAGAACGCGATGCGCGATCCGTTCCAGGGCGGCTTCGACATCGCGGCGGTCCGGCCGCCCTTCGAAGCTGGGCGAGCGGGCCAGCTTGTCGCTGATCCACGCCAACAGCAGCGAGTACACGTAATCGACCTGTTGAGCGCCGGATTGTGTCAGCCACATCTGCTCGCCGTCACGTTGCACATAGCCGGTGGCGACCAGCCGGGCGATGGTGGGTTCGAGCACCTCGAAAGGTATGCGCAGCGAGTCGCCGATGTCGCTGAGCCGCGCCGTCCCGTACATCTGCCCGAAACGGTAGATCCGCATGACACCCCACAGCCCCGCCACGTCGAGGCGGCAGTCGGGTCGCATCGCGATGCTGCGCAGCCGCATCCCGGGGGCGCCGCGCAACATGCGGGCGATCGCGTTCTCCAACAGGCGTTCGGGACTATCGGTGGTCGGCATGCCGAACCCGTCGCCGACATCGACGGCACTGTTGTGGATATCGCGCAGCGGCACCTCGCGCAGGAACAGCGCCAGCACGAAGCCGAGCAGCGCGACCGGCGCCGCGCACAGGAACACCTGGGTGAGGGACTCGGCGTAGGCCGCGACGATGGGCGCCGCCACGTTATGCGGCTGGCGGTGTAGGGCTTCGGGCGAGGCGACCGCGGACGGGGGCACCCCGCTGATGGCCAGCGCCGGACCTATCCGGCCTTTGAGGAAGTTCGAGAACAGTGACCCGAAGATCGCGGCCCCGAACGAGCTGCCGATGGTGCGGAAGAACGTCACGCCCGAGGTGGCGACGCCGAGGTCTTCGAAGTTCGAGGTGTTCTGCACGATGAGCACGAGCACCTGCATGGATAGTCCGATGCCGGCGCCGAGGACCACCAGAAAGGCCGACTGCACCAGCGCGGAGGTGGACGGATCCATCCGCGACATCAGCAGGAACGCGAGCGCCATCAGCGCGGTGCCGGCCACCGGAAAGATCTTGTAGCGGCCGGTTCGGCCGACCAGGACGCCGCTGCCGGTCGACGTGATCAGCATCCCGACCACCATGGGCAGCGTGCGCAGACCCGAGGTGGTGGCCGAGACGCCGTCCACGTACTGCATGTAGGTGGGCAGGAAGGTCATAGCGCCCAGCATCGCGAAGCCCACGACGAACGACAGCACGCAGCACACGGTGAACACCGGGCTGCGGAACAGCCGCGTCGGCAGGATCGGTGCCGGGGCACGGCTTTCCACCCACGCGAAAGCGCCGAGCGCGGCGGCCGAACCGACGAACAGCCCGACGATCGTTGCCGATCCCCACGGGTAGAGGGTGCCGCCCCAGCTGGTGGCCAGCGTCAACCCGGCCGCGCCCAGGCCCACGAGCACGATGCCGGCGTAGTCGATGGCCGGCTTCGTTGCCGCGGTGAGCTGCGGGATCGCCACGGCTGCCACCACGATGACCACGACCGAGACCGGAACGTTGACCCAGAACGCCCACCGCCACGTCAGATAGTCGGTGAAGTAACCGCCCAGCAGCGGCCCGATCACCGTCGTGACCCCAAACACTGCGCCCAAGATGCCCTGGTAGCGGCCCCGCTCGCGCAGTGGGACGACCTCACCGATCAGTGCGCTCGCGGTGACGGTGATCGCGCCGCCGCCGATCCCCTGCAGCGCCCGCGATCCCACCAGCATGGCCATTGAGTTCGCCAGGCCACACAGCACCGACCCGACGACGAAGAACACCACCGCGGCTTGGAAGACCCGCTTGCGGCCGAACTGGTCACCGAGCTTGCCGACCAGCGCGGTGACGATCGTCGAGGCCAGCAGGTAGCTGGTCACCACCCACGATTGATGACCGGCGTCGCCCAGATCGGCGACGATGGTTGGCAGCGCGGTCGCGACGATGGTCTGGTCCAGAGCCGCCAGCAGCATGCCCAGCACGATCGCCAGGAAGATGAGGTTGCGCCGCTGCGGGCTGATCTGCGCGACGTTAGAGCCGCGGTCCGCGGCTGGGGCAGCCGTGGTCGCCGCCGCCGGTCTCGGGCTTGTCATAGCCTCCCGAGGCTACCCGGGCGAGTTTTGAGATCCCGGCGGCCGGGAGACACATTGTGCCGCGTAAAGCTCCTCGCCCAGCTTGGTCATCAGCTCCAGCTGGGTCTCCAGGTAGTCGATGTGTTGTTCCTCGTCCGCGATGATCTGTTCCAGCAGGAACGCGCTCGTGCTGTCCTGCTTGGCCCGGCACATGATGACGCCAGGCTTGAGACGCTCCATCACCTCGTACTCGATGGCCAGGTCGGCCTCGAACTGCTCGCGAATCGTCTGGCCGATGCGCAACGAGAACAGGCGCTGGTAGTTCGGCAGCCCGTCCAGCAGCAAAATGCGATCGGTGATCGCCTCGGCGTGCCGCATCTCGTCGAAGGATTCCTTGCGGGTGTATTCCGCCAGCTCGGTAAAGCCCCAGTTGTCCTGCATCTTCGAATGCAGAAAATACTGATTGATCGCGGTCAGCTCGCTGGTCAGTTGCTCGTTGAGCAGGCGCAGAACGTCAGGATCTCCTTGCATGATCACACTCCTGGGCGTAGGAAGGCTGTCACGTCGGACCCGCCGCGCGTGGGCTGGGCTGGAGCACGCCACGCTGGGGCTGTAGCAGAACTCTGCCACGCCGAATTCGAATCTTCCAGCAAGGTTTGGCTGTGCTCAGTGTGACGCGAGGGACTTAGGTTAGCGTTCACTAACTTAGTTAGGTTAGACTCCACTAACATGCGGGCTGTGCTGTCGGTGGAGGTCTGATGTACGTCTGCCTCTGTGTGGGGGCCACCAACCAAACGGTGTCCGACGCGGTCGCTAACGGCGCGTCGACGTCGAAAGAGGTCGCCGCCCTGTGCGGAGCGGGTGGTGATTGCGGACGCTGCCGGCGCACGCTGCGGGCGATCATCGCCGCATCACGAGAAACCGAAGCTGCCCCCGCGCTCTGACCGCGTCACGTCGCGCGGCGCTGGGTGAAATCCGCCAGGGCCGCCGCGTTGGCTTGCGTTCCCATCAGTTCGGCGAAGTGAGCGTTTTCTCGCGCGGTCGCGGCCGCGATGTCCGGACGGACCGGTTCGAGCATCGTGTGCTTGACCGCCATTAGGCTCGAAATCGGCCGTGAGGCAAGGATTTCGGCATGACGGCGGGCTTCCGGCAGCAACTCCTCCGGTTCGCAGACGCGCCACACCAGGCCCATCCGCAGCGCCTCAGCGGCGTCCACCCACTCCGAGGACATCAGCAGCCAGGCGGCGTTCTGGCGGCCCACCAGCTGAGGCAACAGGTATGACGACGCCGCTTCGGGCGCCACACCCAGGCTGGTGAACGGGCATTTCAACCGGGCCGTCGACGACATGAACGCCAGATCGGCGTAACCAAGGATGGTGGCGCCGATGCCCACCCCGACACCGTTCACGGCGCAGATCAGCGGCTTGGGAAAGCTGCTGAGTGCGTCGATCAGCCCGCGGAAGCCGTACTTTCCGGGTTTGAAGTCCGGGTCGGTGACCATGGCCTGCATTTCGGCGAGGTCGGTACCGGCGCTGAAGCCGCGGCCAGTGCCCGTCAGCAACACCACGGCGATCTCTGGATCGTCGGCGGCGGCCAGCAGCGCTTCGGTGGTGGCGTCGTAGAGGGCTTCGTTGAAGGCGTTGAGCGCCTCGGGCCGATTCAGCGTCAGGGTGCGGACATGCTTGTCGTCCTCGATCTGCAGCACCGCTGCAGCCTAACGGTTGCTATAGACCCGGCTCGGATCGATCAGCACCACGGCTCGACGCTCTTCGGCCATCACTCGGTCGTATTCCGGCCAGTTGTCGTGGGTGCCACCCGCGGCCGTGAACACCTCGCGCAGCAGCAGCCGCAACTGGTCGGCCCCAGATGAAGTGGCGAGCCACGGTGCCGGGTCGTCGGGGCCGGCCAGTTCCGCGCGACCCTCAACGGTCGCCCACTGCCATCCGTTGCGAAAAGTGACGGCCAGCTGCGGTCGCGCCCGCAGGTTGCCCAGTTTGACCTTGCCGTAGGTGGTGAAGCCCAGCGACGGCTGCCCGCCGGCCGGGTGGGGCAGCACGCCGACGTTGACCAGCGAAGCCTGCACAGACCCGTCGGCGCGAACGGTGGAAACCACCGCCAGGCCGCTTTCCCCCGCCGCGAGCGCCGCGGCTTCGTCGAGTGTGGTCATTGTCGGGTCCTCACATTCCAAACGGCGTTTTGAGCACGTAGCGGCTGGTGGGCACGGTGTCGATGTTCTCGTTGGCACCGAATGCGGCGGTGCTGGCGACCATTCGGCCCAGCCGGTCCTGCAGGTCGCTGTCGTCGGCGGCACCGAAGAACGCCTTCACATCGGTGACCGCCTCCGCGGGGAATAACTCTTCGACGATGCCCGCGATTCCCGGTGCGTCTGGCGTGAGGGTTCGCACCACCCAGTTCTGGGTGTAACCGAAGGTCGACTGTGTCTCGATGGCGACGCTGGTGTGATTGAGTTGCCACCGGTTCAGCCAGGTTGCCTGGTCCATGCCGTCCGGTCGGCGCAGCAGCGCGATGTTAGCTAAACCCGTTGTGCGGGAACCTAATTCCGGTGGCGCCTGGAGCGGAACGGATTCGGTCACCAGGTACGCAGCGAGTTGCTCGCATTCGTCGGCCAGCAGATTCAGCGCCGCCGTCGTCTGCTCGCCGTAGCACTGCTGGGTCCACAGGCTCACCATCGCGGCGACCGGCGGGTCTAGCGTCGTCAGCGTCATCAGTGAGTGGGCGACGGCGCTGTCGCGAACGTTGACCGACAGCCCCCCGATGCCCAAGCCCAACAGTGCGTCGGCGACGGGGCCGCGCTGGCGACCGCACCAATCATCGTCTGGCTCGGCGCGCATCAGCACCGCGATTACCTTCTCCATGCGCCGAACTTAACGTGCGACTAATTGCACCTTCTGCTCGGCGCTGATCAGCTCCCCGATCATCGCCGCCAGCCGCCGATAGGCGTCGTCGCGGCCACTCGACGAGCGGAACACCAGCCCGATGCGCCGGCTTGGGCGGGGCGCCGCAAACTCGGCGATCCCGAGCCGGCTGCGCGTGGCCTCGACGGGCGCCGCGGTCTGCGGGATCAGCGTCGCGCCCAATCCGCCGGCCACGCATTGCACGGCTGTCGCCAGCGAAGCCGCCCGGGTGTCGGCGAGGTCCGCCTGGACACCCGCCTTTTGGCAGACGTCCAGGGCCTGATCGCGCAGGCAGTGACCCTCGTCGAGCAACAGCAGCGGCAAGTCGGCCAGCGCCGACACCGGCACTCGACGCTTGCCCGACAGCGGATGCCCGGGCGGCAGCGCAAGCAGGAAATCTTCGTCGTAGATCGGGATCGCGGTGAGGCCGTCGGTGCCCGCGGGCTTGGGCAGGGACAGCGAGATCAGAGCCGCCTCCAGCGCTCCTTCCCGCAGGGCCGTCAACAGCCGCTCGGTCTGGTCCTCCACCACCTGCAGGGCCAGAGCGGGCAGTCTTTCCGCCAGTCCGGCGAGGACGGCCGGCAGCACGTAGGGCGCCACGGTGGGGATCAGACCCAACCGCAAGCTTCCCTGCAGAGGATCCGACGCGCCCGCGGCCGCGGCGGTGAACGCCTCCACGGCGTCGATAGCGGACTGGGCGAGCGGCAGCAGCTGCATGCCTTCGGGCGTGACACGGACTCGACGGGTGGAGCGCTCGACGAGGTGGCTGCCGAGGCCGGTTTCCAGTGCGGCCAGCGCCTGCGACAGCGTCGATTGGCTTACCCCGAGAGTTGTTGCCGCACTGCCGAAATGCCGCTTCTCGGCCACCGCGACGAACGCCCGCAGGCCGGCGAGGGTCGGCTGAAAACTCTTATCGGTCATACCTATTAGTGTAGTGGCAAATATCACCTTTACTTCTCGATAGGGTGAGGCCACCATGGGAACAGGCAGCTAATCTTGAATTAATCCAGAAAAGGAGCACAGATGTCTTTGCTCACCATCGGCGAGCAGTTCCCCGCCTACCGACTCACCGCGCTGGTCGGCGGCGACCTGTCGAAGGTCGACGCGCAGCAACCCGAGGACTACTTCACCACGATCTCCAGCGACGACCACGCCGGCAAGTGGCGAGTGGTGTTCTTCTGGCCGAAGGACTTCACCTTCGTGTGCCCGACCGAGATCGCGGCGTTCGGAAAGCTCAACGACGAGTTCGAGGACCGTGACGCGCAGATCCTCGGTGCGTCGATCGACAGCGAGTTCGTGCACTTCCAATGGCGCGCACAGCACGAGGACCTCAAGAAGCTACCCTTCCCGATGCTCTCGGACATCAAGCGCGAACTGGTCAGCGCGACCGGTGTGCTCAACGCCGATGGCGTCGCCGACCGGGTGACGTTCATCGTCGACCCCAACAACGAGATCCAATTCGTCTCGGCGACCGCCGGATCCGTCGGGCGTAACGTCGATGAGGTGCTGCGAGTACTGGACGCACTGCAATCCGACGAGCTGTGTGCCTGCAACTGGCGCAAGGGCGACCCGACGCTGGACGCCGGCGAATTGCTCAAGAAGTCGGCGTGACCAGGAGGTAATGATGAGCATCGAAAATCTCAAGGAAGCGCTGCCCGAATACGCCAAGGACCTCAAGCTCAACCTGGGCGCGATCGCCCGCAGCACCACGCTCAACGAGGAGCAGCTGTGGGGCACCCTGCTGGCCAGCGCCGCGGCAACGCGAAACACTCAGGTACTGGCCGAGATCGGCGCCGAAGCGGCCGACAAGCTGTCCGCCGACGCGTACCACGCCGCGCTAGCCGCGGCATCCGTCATGGGCATGAATAACGTGTTCTACCGTGGCCGCGGTTTCCTCGACGGTAAGTATGACGACCTGCGCGCCGGGCTGCGCATGAACGTCATCGCGAATCCCGGTGTGGACAAGGCGAATTTCGAGCTTTGGTCCTTTGCCGTGTCGGCGATCAACGGGTGCTCGCATTGTGTGGTCGCCCACGAACACACCCTGCGCGAAGCGGACGTGAGCCGGGAAGCCGTATTAGAGGCGCTGCGAGTCGCTGCGATCGTTTCCGGTGTGGCACAAGCCATCACCACTGCCCAGACACTGACCGCCGTCGGCTGAGCGCCGCGTGGTGACGGCATCGTGGGTCGCGCACGCGATCTGGTGGCAGGTCTACCCGCTGGGTTTCGTCGGGGCCTTCCCCGCCGATCAGCCGCCGGGGCCGGATGAGCACCGGTTCCGGCGGCTGGTCGCGTGGTTCGACCACGCCATCGAATTAGGCGCGTCGGGCATCGCCTTGGGCCCGATCTTCGCCTCGCGTACCCACGGCTACGACACCACCGACCACTGGCGGATCGATCCCCGCCTCGGTGACGACGCCGACTTCGACTATGTCGTCGCCGAGGCGCGCGGTCGCGGTCTGCGCATACTGCTCGACGGGGTGTTCAATCACGTCGGTGTCGATTTCCCGCGTTATCGCGAGGCGGCGCCGGGCTGGTTCAGCGGCGGCACGTTCGAGGGACACTCCGAGCTGGTCGCCCTCAACCACGACAGCCCCGAAGTAGTCGACTACACCGTCGACGTCATGTCGCACTGGTTGGGACGTGGCGCCGACGGCTGGCGCCTGGACGCGGCTTATTCCGTGCCACCACAATTTTGGGCTGCCGTTCTGCCGGCGGTCCGTGAGCGGCATCCAGAGGCGTGGTTCGTCGGCGAGCTCATCCACGGCGACTACGCGGCGGTTGTCCAGGCCGCCGGATTCGACTCGGCAACCCAGTACGAGCTGTGGAAGGCGACGTGGAGCAGCCTCAACGACGGCAACTTTTTCGAGCTGGACTGGGGGCTGCAGCGACATAACGAGTTTCTGGCCAGTTTCGCCCCGCTCACATTCATCGGCAATCACGACGTCACCCGCATCGCCAGCCAGCTGACGAACCCCGCCCACCTCGCCCATGCACTGGTGGTCCAGCTGACGGTCGGCGGGGTGCCCAGCGTGTACGCCGGTGATGAGTTCGGCTTTCGCGGGCGTCAAGGAGGAGCGCTACGGCGGAGACGACGCGGTGCGCCCCGAATTCGGCTCTCCCCCATTGCAACTGGACTCATTCGGGTGCCCGGGTCTGGGGCCTGCACCAATATCTCGTCGGACTGCGTCGCCGCCACCCGTGGCTACACGCCGCGTCGACCACCGCGTTGCGGTTGGACAATCGCCATTACGTTTACCGGACCAGCCACGGTGACGACTCCTTGCTGGTCGCGCTGAACATCGATGACGAGCCATTGCGGCTGGCGCTCAAAGACCTGGGCGTGCACCGGGCGGAGGTGCTCGCCGGATCGGCGGCGCCGCCCCAGGAGGTCGTCGACGCGGTGGTCGTGGAGCCGCATGGCTGGCGGATACTCAAACCGGTTAGCTGATCAGCCGCGCCACGGTCAGTTCGTCTTGGCGGCCGTCGTAGTACTCATCGAGCAGCGTGACGAAGTCCTGGTTGTCGTCGGCGGCGCGGGCGAACAACGTCATTGACGAGCACAGCTTGAGGTCGTCTGGCGAGCCGAAGATCTCGCCAATGGAACGGCCCTGCACCTGGTTGACCAGCCGCGTGCATTCGTGCAGTCGCGGCCCGAGCAGCTCATGCCGTAGGTACGCGCGGGCTTCATCCAGCGATGAAATACCGTAGCGCACAGCCATCGGGCTGCTGCCCAGGCCGAGCAGTTGCGGAAAGACGAACCACATCCAGTGACTGCGTTTTCGCCCGTCGCGCAATTCCTCGACGACGCTGCGGTAGACGGAAGCCTGCGCGTCGACGAAGCGCTTCAGATCGAAAGGGTCGCCTGCCGATTCCATACGACTACCGTGGCACACATGGCGGTCAAACGACGAGTGCCCAAGATCCAAGAACTGGCGCCGCTGATCCAGTTCAAACGACCCGAGCTCGACCGCACCAAGCGCCGCCTCGACGCCGCGCTGACCATCCAGGATCTGCGCCGCATCGCCAAGCGGCGCACCCCTAAAGCGGCCTTCGACTACACCGACGGTGCCGCCGAGGACGAGCTGTCGATCGGGCGCGCTCGACAAGCCTTCCGCGACATAGAGTTTCACCCGACGATCCTGCGTGACGTGACCAACGTGGCGACCGGATGGGACGTGCTGGGTCATCCGGTCGTCTTGCCGTTCGGGATCGCGCCGACCGGATTCACCCGGCTGATGCACACCGAGGGCGAGATCGCCGGGGCGCGGGCGGCGGCGGCCGCCGGGATCCCGTTCTCGTTGTCTACCCTGGGCACCGCAGCGATCGAGGACGTGGTGACCGCTGTTCCACAGGGCCGCAAGTGGTTTCAGCTGTACATGTGGCGGGATCGCGACCGTTCAATGGCATTGGTCAAGCGCGCGGCCGACGCTGGATTCGACACGCTGCTGGCCACCGTCGACGTTCCGGTCTCGGGCGCACGGTTGCGCGACAACCGCAACGGGATGACGATCCCGCCGACGCTGACGCTGCGCACCGTCCTCGACGCCGTGCCGCACCCGAAATGGTGGTTCGATCTATTGACCACCGAGCCGCTGGCCTTCGCGTCGCTGGACCGCTGGCCGGGCACCGTCGGCGAGTACCTCAGCACAATGTTCGACCCCAGCCTCACCTTCGACGATCTGGAATGGATCAAGGCCGCCTGGCCGGGCAAGCTCGTCGTGAAGGGAATCCAAACGCTCGATGACGCGCGCAAGGTCGTGGAGCGCGGCGTCGATGGCATCGTGCTGTCGAATCACGGTGGGCGCCAACTTGACCGGGCCCCGGTGCCGTTTCACCTGCTGCCCACGGTCGCGCGCGAGCTCGGCAAGCCAGACCGAGATCTTGGTGGATACGGGCATCATGTCGGGTGCCGACATTGTGGCGGCGATCGCACTGGGCGCCCGGTGCACGCTGGTCGGGAGGGCCTACCTCTATGGGCTGATGGCCGGTGGCGAGGCGGGTGTGCGGCGTGCGATCGAGATCCTGGAAGGCGGGGTGACCCGGACGATGCGGCTGCTGGGGGTGACCTGCCTGGAGGAGCTGTCGCCGCAGCATGTGACCCAATTGCGGCGGCTGGGCCCCATCGTTCCGCCGACCTGAGGGAGGCCTCGAGTTCGCGCAGAATCAGGCGGGTTTGCGTTATGACGCAGTTGGGATTTCGCTACCGTCTATCCTGTGTTCCTTCGGCGGCAAAGCTCGAACAAGTGGCGTCGGCCGCGCAAGGTGAGCGCCGCTATGGGAACGTGTTTTCGTCGGGCTGGTCAATTGCGAATGCGGCAAGGCGCGCCGCTGAGGGGCGCGGGTAACGATGTCAGAGCAGATCATCAGTCGGCAGGCAGAAGAGCATGCGCTCATCGATTTCCTCGACATGGCGCCCCATCGGCCATGCGCTCTCGTCATCGAGGGAGATCCGGGCATCGGGAAGACGACGATGTGGCTGGATGCGGTGGCACGAGCCCGTGACCGTGGCTTTCGCGTACTCGCCAGCCGCGCCGCCGCTGCCGAATCAGTACTGGCCTACTGCACGCTGGCCGATCTGCTCAACGAAGTCGACGACGCGATATGGGCGGAGCTGCCCGCACCGCAGCAGCAGGGCCTGGATGCCGCGACGTTGCGTCGCCGCGACGGCGCGCGCGAGACCGACGCGCGGGCGGTAGCGGCAGCTTTCGTTGCCGTTATCGATCGGCTTGCCGCCGAGGGGCCGGTGCTGTTTGCTATCGACGACCTTCAGTGGCTGGACGTCTCCAGCGCCAACGCCATGTCATTCGCGGCGCGAAGGCTTCCGATTGGTGCGGCATTATTGTGCACGACTCGCACTGCCGAGGCGGCCCTGCGGCTGCAGCTTCCCAGCCTGGACGCCGTGCACCGAATCCGGATGCAGCCGTTGACGATCGGCGAATTGCATCAGGTCCTGACGTTGCGCCTAGGACGGCCGTTGCCTCGGTCCATGTTGCTGCGCATTCAGCAGATCTCCGCCGGCAACCCGTTTTATGCGTTGGAATTGGCGCGTGAAATCGGTACCGGAGGCCACACCACCGAATTGGCCTTGCCGGCCAGCCTCGGTGAGTTGGTGCGGACCAGGATCGGCCGCGTCGGCGCGGGTGCCGAAGACGCGCTGCTGGCGATGGCGTGCCTACCCAATCCGACGGTTCAGCTGGTGGCCCAAGCCACCGGCACCACACCCGAGCGCGTCTTGGAAGCGCTCGCCGACGCCGAAACAACGGCGGTGGTGGCCGTCGATGGAAACCGTGTCCACTTCACCCACCCCTTGTTGGCACATGGCGTCTACAGCAGCGCAGCGCCTCGCCGCCGCCGCGCCATGCACCGGCGGCTGGCCGAACTCGTCGTCGAACCCGAACTACGGGCGCGTCACCTCGCGTTGTCCGATCCCGCCGGTGAACCGCGTACCCTCCAAGCCCTTGACGCCGCGGCTGAAATTGCGCGCAGCAGAGGAGCGCCCGCCGCCGCTACCGAGCTGCTTGAACTGGCAATCGGTCTGGGCGGCGACACCCCAGACCGCAGAATCCGTTGTGCAGCATCGCATTTCAACGCTGGAAACGCCGCCCAGGCACGCAGCTTGCTCGAGCGGACTATCGAAGAGCCTGCGGCGTCCTCGCTGCGAGCACAGGCCTTGAACCTACTCGCGGTCATGGGCCAGCTCGAGGACAGTCTGCTCGCTAGCGCCGACTACTTCGAGCGCGCTCTCGTGGAAACAGGCGACGACCTCGCATTGCGCGTGCAGGTCCTGGTCGCCTTGTCATGGGTCCAGATCCGTATCGGCAAGAATGTTGAATCGGCGTGCAGCATCGCCGACGCCGTTACGGGCGCCAACCGGCTGGGACACCCTCAACTAATGAGCCAGGCTCTCGGCATGCGCGAGGTGGTGCACTTGCTCCTCGGCTACGGTGTAGAAGATCGAAACCTGCGGCGCGCGTTGGAGATTGCAGAGCGTCAACCGGTGATTTCGGTGACCTTGCATCCGGGGTTTCATGGCGCCATGGTTCTGGCCTGGACGGGACACCACGACGCGGCGCACGACCAATACGTGGCCATCAGGCAAAGTTGTATCGAGCGCGGCGAGGAAAGCGACCTGGTCTTCGTCTCATTTCACTGCGTTCTCAACGAGATCTGGCGAGCAGACTTTACTTCCGCCACACTGATCGCCGAGGACACGTGTGAACGGGCACAGCAGTTGGAGGGCGCGCTGCAGCTCTCGGCGGCGTTGACTGCCCGAGCGATGGTTAGCGCCTACACCGGACGAGAACCCGACGCCCGCCGCGACGTAAGCCGGGCGATCGGACCTATTTCGCGCAGCGGCTCCCAACTTCTGACAGCGTGGACTGTCGCGGCTTTGGGCTTCCTTGAGGTTTCGCTGGGTAATTATCAGCAGGCGCTTGCTGAGCTGGAACCGCTGCTGGGCAGGGTCCGGGCAGCGCCGGAGGCGACAGAGATCTTTGTCGCCGCGTTCGTTCCAGACGCCGTCGAGGCGCTGATCGGGCTTGGCCGCCTCGACGAGGCAGTACCGTTGATCGATGCGCTGGAGAGCAACGGCCGCCGCCTTGATCGTGTGTGGATGGTGGTGGTAGGCCTGCGCTGTCGGGCGATGCTGCTCGCCGCGCGCGGCGACCTTGGCGCAGCCGCCACCTTGGCCGAACTCGCCATGAGCGAACATGATCGGCAGCCAATGCCATTCGAACGGGCTCGAACCCAATTGCTGCTCGGGCAACTCCTACGCCGCCAACGCCATCGCGATGCCGCCCTCGGCACACTGCGCGAAGCGCAGCAAACATTCGAATACCTCGGCACGCCCATTTGGGCCAACCGCGCCGCCGCCGAGCTGGCCCGCAGCAAGCCAGGCAGACAGCGCGCACAAGGCCTCACTCCGGCCGAACAACGCATCGCCGAACTGGTCTTCTCCGGAATGACCAACCGCGAAATCGCTGCGACGCTGTTCATCAGCCCCAAGACCGTCGAAATCACTCTCAGCCGCGTCTACCGCAAACTGGGCATCCGTTCACGCATAGAGCTTTATCGAGCACTCGACTCCATGCACCGGACCGAACTCCCGAAAGATTAGGAAATCCCCGTCGATCCCGACCATCGCGCTGACCGAGTGAGTAACCGCGATGGTCGGGACAATGGCGGCCTAGTGGCCGAGGCCCGCCAAGATCCCCTGGTTGAGTTCTTGCGTCACACCTGGGCCGGGAGGAGTCGTCCGTGGGGCGCCGGCGGTCAGGGCGGCAAACGGGTTGGGGTCGTTGCCTGGCTGGCTCGGGTTGTCAGCGCTGGCCGGTGCCGCGACTCCCACCATGGCGCTCAGGACGATGGCTCCGCCGAAAAGCAATTTCGCGATCATTTTTGGAATTTCCTTCCGTTTCGTAATGGCTAAGACCGGTGGTCACTCTCTTGGACGATTGAGATGCCTTACTCGTTCGCGCTACCGCTCCTTTGCGACGAGAGTGCAACCTTCCAGTGATGTAACCGTCTTAACAAGTTACATATTGCACGACCCGATGAAACCTGTCAAGGTGGTTACATGAAGTTCGTCTATGTGAGCGGTCGCCTGTGCCTCGACTTCGTCGGCACGCTGAAACGCCGCAGGTCAACGCGAGAGGAATTGCTGACCGAGCCTGAGCGGTTGTCGGCGTGGGCGGTCCAGGCGGGACTGGTGGATGCCGAGATTACGGTCCCTCCGGGCGCCCTCGCGGCGGCAATCGAGCTTCGCGAAGCCATCTACCGGGTGGTTACCGCCCGACTCGAGCACAACCCGCACGAGGCAGCCGACGTGGACCTGATCAACGACCGTGCCTCGCAACCCCGACTCACACCGCGATTGGACGTCGACGGATCGACCAGCCGTGACGGCACCGCAGCGCAACTGCTGGCCACCCTGGCCGCGGACGTACTGGACCTGGTGGCCGGAGACGACATCGCCAACGTCAAGAACTGCGCCCACGTCGATTGCACGCGGCTCTACCTCGATTCGTCGCGCGCCAAGAACCGGCATTGGTGCGGCATGGGGACCTGCGGCAACAAGGTGAAGGTGCAGGCCTTCCGGGCCCGCCAGCGCGCCGCCGCCTTGGTTCGGCCTAGCCCGTGGCCGGCGCGAGATTGCAGCCATGCTGAACCGCGTCGCGGCGGTGCGGTGAGTGAGGCTGCGTGGTTTGGAAGTCGATCCGCGGTCTCAAGGCGTCGGTGGCGAGCGGCCCGGGAACAAACCGCCCCCCGGCGGGGTTGAGCGCAACAGGCTTAACTTTGGAGGATTAATGTCGGAACCCAAATCAGTTCCCGTGTTGTTCGCGACTGACACCGTCGTGTTGCCGGGGATGGTCGTGCCCATTGCACTGGATGACGCCGCTCGGGCGGCGATCGACGCTGCGCAGGCCAGCGAATCGGGGCAGTTGCTCATCGCCTCACGCCTGGAAGACCGGTATCCGACCCACGGCGTGATCGCGAAGATTCTGCAGGTCGGACGGATGCCAGGCGGGGGTACCGCCGCCGTCGTACGCGGCGAGCGCAGGGCGCACATCGGAGCGGGCGCTAGCGGGCCCGGCACCGCGCTGTGGGTGGAGGTGACCGAGGTCCCCGACGTCGAGCCGACCGACGAGGTCAGGGCCCTAGCGGCGGAGTACAAGAAGCTGCTGCTGGCCATGCTGCAACGGCGTGAGGCGTGGCAGATCATCGACTACGTCAACAGCTTGACCGACCCCTCGGCGCTGGCGGACACGTCCGGGTACGCGTCGTACCTGACTGATGTGGAGAAGCGCCAGCTGCTGGAGACCGTGGACGTCGCCGAGCGGCTGCGTGTGCTGATCGACTGGACCAGTTCACATTTGGCCGAGGTCGAGGTCAACGACAAGATCGCCGAGGACGTGCGCGAAGGCATGGAAAAGACGCAGAAGGAGTTCCTGCTGCGCCAACAGCTCGCCGCCATCCGCAAGGAGTTAGGCGAGGGCGAGCCCGACGGGTCCGATGACTACCGGGCCCGTGTCGAGGCCGCCGAGCTGCCCGAGAAGGTGCGCGAGGCCGCGCTGCGTGAGGTCGGCAAGCTGGAACGCGCCAGCGACCAGAGCCCGGAAAGCGGCTGGATCCGCACCTGGCTGGACACCGTGCTGGACCTGCCGTGGAACGTCAGGTCCGAGGACTCGACCGACCTGAGCGCCGCCCGGGCGATCTTGGACGCCGACCACCACGGGCTGGACGACGTGAAGGACCGCATCGTCGAATACCTGGCCGTGCGGACCCGGCGCGCGCAGCGCGGGCTGCAGGTCGTCGGCGGCCGCGGCTCCGGCGCGGTGATGGTGCTGGCCGGTCCCCCTGGCGTCGGCAAGACGTCGCTGGGCGAGAGCGTGGCGCGAGCACTGGGCCGCAAGTTCGTCCGCGTCGCCCTGGGTGGTGTGCGCGACGAGGCCGAGATCCGTGGGCACCGGCGCACCTACGTCGGCGCGCTTCCGGGTCGCATCGTGCGGGCCATCGGCGAGGCGGGTTCGATGAATCCCGTTGTGCTGCTGGACGAAATCGACAAGGTCGGGTCCGACTATCGCGGTGACCCGAGCGCGGCGTTGCTCGAGGTGCTCGACCCGGCGCAGAACCACACGTTCCGCGACCACTACCTGGATCTGGACCTGGACCTGTCCGACGTGGTGTTCCTGGCCACCGCCAACGTGATCGAGAACATCCCGTCGGCGTTGCTGGACCGCATGGAGCTGGTGCAGATCGACGGCTACACCGAGGACGACAAGGTCGCCATCGCCCGCGACTACCTGCTGCCGCGCCAACGGGACCGGGCCGCGTTGAACGACGACGAGGTCACGGTGACCGACGCGGCGCTGCGCAAGATTGCCGCGGACTACACCCGCGAGCCAGGGGTTCGGCAGTTCGAGCGCTTGTTGGCCAAGGCGTTGCGCAAGGTGACGACCAAGCTGGCCGAAGAGAGCGGGCCGAAAACCATCGATGAACCCGATTTGGTTGGTTATCTGGGCCGGCCGCGGTTCACGCCGGAGTCGGCCGAACGCACGGCGGTGCCCGGCGTGGCCACTGGGTTGGCCGTCACCGGACTGGGCGGCGATGTGCTCTACATCGAAGCCGGGGCAACCGACGGCGAGCCGAGTCTGCAATTGACCGGTCAATTGGGTGACGTGATGAAGGAGTCGGCGCAGATCGCGCTGTCCTACGTGCGCTCGCATGCTGCGGAGCTCGGCGTGGACCCCAAGGCGCTGGACCGCCGGATCCACGTGCACGTGCCCGCGGGGGCGATTCCGAAGGACGGTCCGTCGGCCGGTGTCACGATGGTCACGGCGCTGGTGTCGATGGCCACCGGACGCCAGGTCCGCTCCGATGTCGGGATGACCGGCGAGGTCACGCTGAACGGACGGGTGTTGCCGATCGGCGGTGTCAAGCAGAAGCTGCTGGCCGCCCAACGTGCCGGTCTGTCAACGGTTTTCATCCCGTCACGCAACGAGCCGGATCTGGATGACGTGCCGGCCGAGGTGCTCGACGCGCTGACCGTCAGGCCGATGACCGACGTCGCTGAGATCGTCGCCGAGGCGCTGGCGCCTTCGGAAAGCGCAGCGGCCGTGACAGACGCCGCCTGACCTACGCCGAGGGCCACGTCCGCGACAGGGCGTGGCCCTCGGCATGGAATCAGGGTTGAATGGGGAACGTGAGTCTCAAACGGGAAGTAGTGCGCCGCGTTCAACGACTCGCGGTGAATCCGATCGGCCGGCAGCTGCCGGTGACCATGCTCGAAACGACCGGACGCAAGAGCGGACAGCCGCGACATACCCCGGTGGGCGGGCGCGTCGTGGACGACCAATTCTGGATGGTGTCCGAACACGGCGACCATGCGGATTACGTCCGCAACATCAAAGCCCATCCGGCTGTGCGGGTACGCCTTGGCGGTAAGTGGCGCAACGGGACAGCTCATCTGCTGCCCGATGATGACCCGCTGAAGCGGCTCGGCAACCTACCGAAGCTCAACAGCGCCGTCGTGCGGCTGATGGGTAGCGACCTGCTGAGTATCCGGGTGGACTTGGACTGATTTCGTCATGGCCTATGACGAAGATCTGGCCAACCGGGTCCGCGAATTGCTCGGTACCGAGAAGGGCATCGACGAAAAGCGCATGTTCGGCGGTCTGGCGTTTCTGGTCAACGGCAACATGTCCGTTGCCGTCAGCCGTGAGGGCGGCCTGATGGTGCGGGTGCCGCCGGACGAGACCGACAGCCTGTTGCAACGCGCCCACGTTGGTCCGATGGTGATGGCCGGTCGGGAAACCCGCGGCTGGTTACGCGTTGCGGCCGAGGGAGTGCGGACCAAACGGCAGCTTCAGGGTTGGGTCACCAAGGGTGTGGGCTATGCGCGCAGCCTGCCTGCCAAGTAGCTAGCGTTCGTCCTGTGAGGCGCGCATATGTCGTCGCCGTCGGCGGTGCCATGGTCTTAACCGCGGTCGTTGGTGTTCGACCGGCGCGCCGACTCCCGCCCGCGCGCCGACAGCCACGGCCAAGCTGGTGGTAAACGGGAAGCCCCGGCCGATCCAGAACAAAGTCGAGTGCGTGACGGCGGCCAACATGGTGATGGCCCAGCGCGGGTGATAATCCCGTGTTGCACGATTTCACCGTCGTCAAGGTTGATGGCAAGCCGCTGACTTACACCGATTCGGCGGCCGGCCCCAGACCGACAGTCACCAAGACCGGGTCCACCTACAAGATCGTCGGCGTGGCACAGAGTCCTGACGTTTCGGGAACGGCGTCCAAGCCGTTCGACCTGGAATTCACCTGCCCACTCGGGCACTGAGTCGTCCGGTTTGCCCGCTTCCGCTGCGGGTACGCCGCGGGGTATGGACAAGCCGGAGCAAGTGGTGCGACGCCTGCTCGACGTCGCCGGCACCACCTACGCAGCCGAGGCCGGAATCCGGATCAACGACAAGCCAATGCCGTTATTTCAGTTGCTCGTGCTGTGCATGCTGGCCAGCAAGCCCATCGATGCCAGCACCGCCATGCGCGCCGGGCGTGAACTGTTCAAGGCGGGCCTGCGCACGCCCAAGGCCGTGCTGGCATCGGATCGGCAAACCATGATTAAGGCGTTCGGCCGTGCGCACTACGTCCGCTACGACGAGAGCTCGGCAACTCGGCTCACCGACATCGCCCAGCTGGTCAGCGACGAATACTCGGGTGACCTGCGCGAGCTCGCCCGGGGTAGTCAACACGATGTCCAAGCGGCAGCGCGAAAGCTAAAGCAGTTCAAGGGCATTGGTGACACCGGCGCCGACATCTTTCTGCGTGAGGTGCAGGACGTCTGGACCTGGGTCCGGCCCCACTTCGACGATCGAGCCAAAGTCGCCGCCAAGCGGCTGGGCCTGCCCGCCGACCCGGAGAAGCTGGGAGACCTTGCGCCGCAGGCTAATGCGCGGCTGGCTGCCGCGCTGGTCCGGGTCTCACTGGACGACGACGTGCACCAACAGGTCGCCGGTTGACGGTACGGATCGGCACTTCGGGGTGGTCTTACAACCACTGGGTGGATGTACTGTACCCACCCGGGATGCCGGCAGCACGGCGGTTGGCCCGCTATACCGAGGTTTTCGACACCGTCGAGTTGAACGCGAGTTTCTATCGCTGGCCGAAGGATTCGACATTCGAAGGATGGCGCGATCGGTTGCCGGACGGGTTCACCATGTCGGTCAAGGCGCATCGCGGCCTGACCCACTACCGCCGGTTGGGCACACCCGAGCCGTGGATCGAGCGGTTCGAACGCTGTTTTCAGCTCTTGGGTGATCGCCGCGGTGTGTTGTTGGTTCAGCTGCACCCGGAGCAGCGCCGCGACGACGAGCGTCTGGATTCCTTCCTGGGCGGCGTGCCGGCGTTCATCCGGGTGGCTGTCGAGCTGCGCCACCCATCCTGGAACGACCCGGCCGTGTATGCGATCCTGGCCAGTCACCGCGCCGCCTATGTGGTGATGAGTGGTGCGGGCCTGCCGCGCATTCCGCAAGCCACCACGGACCTGGTGTACGTCAGGATGCACGGCCCCGACCCGGACGCCATGTATGCCGGTTCCTACCCGGAACAAGACCTGCGGCACTGGGCTGACCTGATCGCCGGATGGGACGACGAGGGTCGTGACGTGTGGATGTACTTCAACAACGACCCGGATGGCCACGCGGTACGCAATGCGCTGTTGCTGCGCGATCTTTTGGGTTAGTCAGGCTCCGAGCATTCGGCAAGCCAGGTTTTGTCGATGACATCGGGCGGCCCCTGGGCCTGCAGTCGCTCTCGCTCGGTGCGCCGACGTTTGATCCGCAGCCGGGCGTCGTTCGGCATCGTCACCAGCTCGCCGCAGGTCAAGTAGTACACATCGTCGACCACGTCGATCAGGTCCGCAGCGACCCGACGAGCACCCAACTCGCGCAATGTCATTCGAAGCTCATGCGTGAAGCGGATCGTGGTGTCGTACGCCAACTCCCGCGAATCCTGAGCGCCGGCGGACCACCGCTGGGACAGTGTCGGCGCGGGCTGCGGTTTGCTGACCGGCCCACCGGCCTCGACGACTTCGGAGGCCGCGCGGAGCAGCATCGCCGGATCATCGAGAAACGTCGGGCTGGCCAGCTCGGCCTCCCTCGGGCCGCGGTGCCCGATCTGGACCAGGGCCGCGGAAAGCGCGGCGGTCCCGGTCGCAGACAAAGTGCGTACGCTGACCAGGTCGCCTTCTTTGGCCAGCGCCCGCATCAGCTGGTCGCCGCGCAATACCGTTGCCAGGGAAGCGGTTTCCGCCGCAACGCGGTCGCTGTGCACGATGGCGTCGACCCCGGACACCGTGGAGCCGGTGACGCCGATGTCGATTACCCACATCGCGGTGAGGATCCAGCCTTGGTGAATGCGGTCCCGCAACAGCGGGATTCGGACTTCCAGGCTGGGATCCGGCAGAGATGCCAGCTGTTGGGCGTCCAAGTGCTCCGCGGTGGCGGCGGCGCTGTAGGCGCGGGTGTCGCTTCTGAGGTGGCGCAGCAGGGCCACAGACCGCGCGGCGACAACGGCTTTGGCGACCGACCCGCGTGCTCCGCCGGCCAGTTGGGGCTGTCCGAACGGCAAGAGCTCGGTAGCCGGCGGCGGCTCGCCGAGGGCGCGCTGCGCTACCGCGTGCTGGTCCCAGCCGGGCAGTTGGCCTGCGGCGACGACGTTGGCGGACACCCCGACGTAGGGGCGATGACCAAACACCGCGATGGACCTGCTCCACCATTCGTCGGCCACCGCGCCGCCGAGCGCGAGCAGCTGACCCATCACCCGGCTCGCCGTGCGCAGTCCGCTCAGCTGCACGTCGAGCGTCATCGGGGTCAATGGACCGGGCAGCACCTCGGCGAGGCCCTTCGCGCTGAAGATCGGGAACCGCGGATCGATCCGGTCGTCGAATTCGCCCTCCAGCCCGTGGGGTGCCGCGCAACGCAACCCGTCGGTCGTCCCGAATCGTGGCAGCGTTTCGACCGGCAGCTCGAGTTGAGCGCCCTGGCTGACCGCCCCCGCGGGGTCGAGTCTGCGGCCGACAAGTCCGCGCGCGGTGTCGGCGACCGCGTCCAACGCGCGCCAGCCGAATTCAAACTGCCAATCCTCTTGCAGCGCAGCGAGATCCAGATCGGGAACCAACTGCGGCCAAGGTTGTACCCGGTGTGCGCGCGAACGCGGGTCGGCGGATCGCAACAGCCGCCACGCGGTGATCATGTTGGTGGTGTCCGGGGTGGCCAGGTCAACGACGCCGTTGCGGTCGGTGCCGACGGCCAGCAGCAGGAAGCGAACCAGGTCGTCGAGGTGCAGTACCCGCATCGGCTGCGCCGACGATTTGGTGCGCAGCAGCGCGGCCACAGTACGGCACACCATCCAGTCGAGCTGGCGGCCGACCGGCGGCGCAATCCGAACTACCAGGCTCGGCCCCCAACTAGTGGACACCAGCGCCTCGGCGGGCTGCCACATGTCGGGCCGCCCCGCGGCCTGGGACACGTACAGCAGTCTGGCACCGGCGCGGGCCGCCGCATGAGCCACCTGGGCGACGCCGTTGATGCCGGCATGGGCCGGCGCTGTCGCGTCGACCGGTGCGAGATGGATGACCGCGTCGGCCTCGTCGGCCAGATCCTGCAGGACGGGATCGGATAAGGGGGCGCAGACGAAGTCCACGGCGGGGTCCAGGCAGGCGTGGGGGTGCTCAGCGATGCCGCTGACCGTGTGTCCGGCCGCGATCAACTGCCGAGCGACCATCCGGCCGGCCGTGCCGGTGGCGGCGGTAACCAGGATCTGCACCTGGGCTCACCTCCCCCAACGTCCACCTTTGACAATAGGCGCGTCGGTATGACTTGCGCGACCGCTACGTCTTTGCGGGGCCGAGCTTCGGTCGGTTCCGGCCGGTTATTTCAGGGTCGCACTGCCGTCCGCGGCGACGGCAACCTTGGCGCCGCCGATGTCTTCACTCGCGGTCGCTTCAGCCGCGGCTGGATCGCTGATCTGCGCCAGCGCCCGCGACCCGTCGGGGGTACGAACAGCCAGGAAGACCCGCTCCGGTTGTCCGTCCCGATTGAAGGGTGTCGTCCATGCCTCGACGGTACCGACACCCTCCCACTCGACCAAGCCGTCGCGGGTGGGCTCACAATCCACCGCCGGCTGCATGTCTTCCCAGCGAAACTCTGCCGGTGGCTCGGTGCCGTACACACCGAAGCTGTGTTTGGTTAGGTAGCCGCCGTTGGCGGTGATCAGGCCGCGCCGACCGGGGTTGGCGACCAGCAACTCGGCCAGGGTGGCGATCGAATGCATGACGTAGTTGCTCCACGGCCCGCCCGCGAAGGTCAGGCCGCCGGTGACGGTTAGCGGGCGGGCGGGATCGTCGACGTCCAGGCCGAGTTCGGCCGCCGCGACCTGCACGGCGGACGGGAAGCAGGAGTACAGGTCGACGTAGTCGAGGTCGTCGAGCCGCAGCCCGGCCAGCTCGAGCACCCGCTTCCCGGCGATCCGGATGGCGGTGGAGCGGTACAGCTCGTCGCGCTCGGCGATCGCAGACGTGTCGTGCGCGTCGGTGCCAGCCTGCGGGTAGACCCAGTGATCGGCCGGAATCTGCAGGCGTTTCGCCTGCTCAACCGAGGTTAGGAGCAACGCGGCGCCCTGGTCCACCATGTTGTTGGAGTTCATCAACTTGGTGTAGGGCGCGCTGATCATCCGGTTGCGTGGGCCGGGCCGGATGATCTCCTCGGCGGTCGCCGGTTCGCGGATCCACGCATGCGGATTGTCGACCGCGACCGCGTTGAAACGCGCCCAGAGCTCGCCTATGCGCTTGGCGTGCTCCTCGACCGGCTCGTCGTTGGCGATGCGCAACGCCTGCTCGAACAGCGGATACACGTAGGCAGGCCGGTCCAGCCCGATCCTGATCTCCGCGTCACCGGCCATCGGGACGTCGTCGCCGGCGACCTCGGCCATCGGCACCGAATCGTCCTGCATCGTCCACTCGAGCCTGCTGCCCTTGGCCCGCAGGCCCCGGCGGGTGCGCCAGGTTTCGGCGCCGGTGAGCAGCACCAGGCCCGCCCGCCCCTGTTGGATGTCCAGGCACGCCTGGTTGACCAGGGACTGCGGCACATTGCCGCCGACGGGGCTGTACAGCGTGCTGAATTTGGTGGCGCCGACCCGCTGACCCACCAGCAGCCCGGGATCGCGGTATTGGGCCGACAAGATGTTCACCACGCGGACCGAATCCACGGCCTCCAGCACCTTGGGGTCAGCGGCGTGGGCGGCCTTGCGGGCCGCGGCGACCATCAGGTCCAGGGGTTCGACGGACCGCTTGTCCGGGTCGATCTCGTCGCGGTGGTTGACCTGTCCGTGGCCGATCAACACCGGGGTCCTCGGGTCGACGGGCATCCGTCGAACCTATCGCAGCGTGAACAGCACGCGCTCGGCGATCAGTCGCTCGGTCTGCTCGGTGCTCATTCCGAGCAGGTCTCGGCAGATCTCCCGGGTGTCCGCGCCGGGCAGCGGCGCCGGACGCTGCGGTGCCGGCGGGATGTGGCGGAAGGGCGCCGGACCGGTCTCGGCGGGCAATGGCTGATCGATCAGCGGATGTGTCATGTCGCGCAGGACTTTTCGCAGTATTAGCTGCGGGTCCAGCAGCACATCCGCTGGCCTGTTCATCGGGCCGGCCGGAATCCCTGCCGATTGCAGCGCTTCGGCGGCCTGAAGCGGGCTGCGGCGGCGGGTCCAGTCCGACACGAGCGCCACCAGTTCCCGGCGGTGGGTCACCCTGGCCTCGCCGGTGGCGAACCGCGGATCTTCTGCAGGGGGTCCGAAAACTGCTGCAGCACAACGCCAGTCGACGTCCGAGCGAATCGAGATGACGCACCACTCGTCGTCGCCGGCGCATGGATACACCGAGTGCACGCTGGTGTCGTCGCGGATCTCGCCGTCACCCGCAGCGCGCGCGGCCTCTTCGACGTACAGCGTGTCGAGTTGGTTGACGACGACCTCGGCCTGCGAGATGTGGACGTGGGCCGGGTCGCCGGTGCGATCCCGGCGGATCAGCGCGGCCAGCGCCACCAGGGCGGTGACCCGACCTACCACGTGGTCGGGGAAGATCGTCGTCGCGTCGTAGAACGCATGCCGTAACCCGGCGGCTCGCGCCTCCTCCGAGGCCTCTTCCGACGTCCACAACCGGGTCACGCCGGTGGCGGCGCGCACCAGTGGCCCGTAGCCCATCCGTCGGCTCCAGGGCCCGCGGTTGCCGAAGGCGCTGCTGCCCGCGAGCACGATCCGGGGATTCAAGGTCCGCAGCTTCTCGAAGGAAAACCCAAGCGCGGTAAGGGTTCCCGGCTTGAAGTTGGCGAACACGGCGTCGGCGTCGGTGACCAATCGGCCGAAAATGGCCTTGCCCGGCTCGCTGCGCAGGTCGAGGCCCAGGGCGAGGTGATTGCGGTGCGTCCAGGCGAACGACTCGCTCATCACCGCGCCGATGCGCGACTGCCGCAGCCCGTCGGGGTAGTCGGCGCTTTCGATCTTGATGACCTCGGCGCCCAGGTCGCCGAACAGCCGGCTCAGCTCGCCGCCGGCGACGATGACGCCCAGATCGAGGATGCGCATTCCGGCGAACGGATAGCCGCCTGGCTTGGGCCTTGAATGCGCTGATGGCGCCACCGGATCGGCCAGCCACCGCGGCTCGTCCTGCCCGGCGGCCGGGGCCGGGGTGCGGAAGCCGCAGCGTTCGTCGTCGACGACGAAATATCCGGTGGGCACGTCGGTGCGCACCCCGGGCACGAGTTCGGTGTGGGTGATGGCGCCGACGGCCTGGAAGTGTTCGGAGGCCAAGATGCGCGACGGCGTCAGCACCGCCGCGATCGGCACCCCGACCGCCTGACCCTCTGCCACCAGTTCCTTCATCGTCTTGTCGGCGAACAACGCATCGACCAGCACGCTGAGCTGCGGCCACGCGGCGAAACGGGGGCCGAGCCCGTCATAGGCGGGGTCCTGGAATTCTTCGGGCTCCCCCAGCCAGCGGCGCAGGCCGTGCCACTGCCGCGGCGCCAACACGCATAACCGGACGTAGCCGTCCTTGCATGGGCAGATCGGGTAGGGGTCCTGGTTCTTGGGGCGGCCCCGCCACGGGCTGGTGCGCTGTCCGGCGCTGGCCTGCCCGTGTGAACCGAACGCTGGGTCAAGCGCCGTCACGACGGCGTCGAAGCGGGCAAAGTCAATGTAATCACCTGTGCCACAACGTAAGCGGTGGTAATAGGCGACGAGTGCGGCCCAGGCGGCCTGCACGGCGGCGGTGGCCGTGGCTATGCCGTCGGGTGGCAGCACTGGGGTGCCGGTGGGCGGGCCTGACCGCGAAAGCGAGCCCGACATGGCGAACAGCACGGGATCGGTCGCACACCACGATGAGCGCGGACCCGTGGTACCGAAGTCGGTGATCGACAGCGCCACCAGGTGCGGGTAGCGGTCGGCCAACTCGGCACACGACGTCCCGAACGCGTCGGCCCGCGCGCCGGCGTCGACGACGATGTCGGCGCCCTCGACGAGCTCGAAGAACCTCGCGCGGTCGTTGTCGTCGTGCGGGTCCAGCACGGTGCTGCGCTTATTGGCGTTGTGCACGGCGAACGGGATGCTGGCGCCGGCCAGAGCGGGCAGGTCGTGGCGGGCCGGGCTGCCGCCGGGCGGCTCCACCTTGAGGACGTCGGCCCCCAGGTCGGCGAGCAGGCGGGTCACCGTGTCGGTGACCCCGCTCGACAAGTCGAGCACACGCACGGCGTCGAGCAACCTGGCGGCCATCTGCTCACCGTATTAGTTAGGCCGCCAACTACGCTCGCCCGGATGACTGCGCACCTGAGCTACCTCGAAGCCGTGATCGTTGGCGCCGCCCAGGGCGTCACCGAATTGTTCCCGGTATCCAGCCTCGGGCACTCGGTGTTGGTGCCGGCGCTAGCTGGTGGGCAATGGGCCCAAGACCTCAACGTTTCCGCACCGCAATCGCCCTATCTGGCGTTCCTGGTGGGGTTGCACGTCGCCACCGCCGCGGCCCTGTTGGTGTTCTTCTGGCGGGAATGGGTCCGCGTGCTGGGCGGCTTCGTCAGCTCGGTGCGGCATCGCCGAATCCAGACGTCGGGCGAGCGATTGGCGTGGCTGATCGTGGGGGGGACGATTCCGGTGGGTCTGGCCGGGCTGGCGCTGGAAAAGACATTTCGCACGACGTTGGGCAAACCCATTCCGGCCGCGGTGTTCCTGATCCTCAACGGCGTCGTGCTGTATGCGGGTGAGGTGCTGCGCAAGCGCTCCGCCGCTAGCGACGAAGCCGAGCATGGTGGCGAAGCCGTCGACAACCGGCTCGCCGAGATGCCCATGAGCCGGGGCGTGCTGATCGGCTCGGCGCAAATCCTGGCGCTCCTTCCCGGTATCAGCCGGTCCGGCATCGCGATTGTCGCCGGGCTGTGGCGCGGGCTGTCGCACGAAGACGCCGCGCGGTTCTCCTTCCTGCTGGCGACGCCGATCATCCTGGCGGCCGGGGTGTATAAAGTCCCGGAGCTGTTCGGGCCGCTGGGCAGCGGGATCGGCGGTCAGGTGCTGGCCGGCAGCGTGGCCTCGTTCGTCTGCGCCTATCTCGCCGTGCGTTATCTGACCCGGTACTTCGAAACCCGCACCCTGACGCCGTTCGCGATCTACTGCGCGCTGGCCGGCGCGGCCAGCTTGGCCTGGCTGACCCTGCGCTAGAGCGGTCGGCGGTAGCGCACTTCGTGCACTGGTGCGTCGCCGTACGTCCGGGCGCGTTTTGTCCCGTCGGCGCTCCACCCGTCGCGTTCGTAGAACCGCCGGGCGCGGATGTTGCCGTCCAGCACCCACAGCGCGGCTTGCGTGGAGACCGCGCGGAGCCGCTCTCGGGCTGCGGCGATCAGCAGACGTCCAACTCCGGTGCCGGCGTGTGCGGGATCGACGTAGAGCGCCATCAGCTCACCGAAATTCGGTAGGTCGTCGTCGCGGCACAAGCCAGTAGTGGCTAGGCCGCATATCGTCGAGCCGTCGACCGCGACCACGGTCGATGGCAGCCCAATCCCTATGCGGCCGAACGCGTATCGGCCGGCCCAGGTCTCCGGTTCGAGGCTGTCGAGGTAGCTCTGGGCGATGAGTCCCCGGTAGGCCCACTGCCACGACCGAACCTGGACGCGGGCGACGGCGTACGCGTCCTCGGGGGCGGCCGCGCGCACCTCGGTCATCGTTGCAGTATCGGCGGACTCGGCCGGCCTTTCCATCGCGACCGGTGCCGGTTGCCGCCGCGTCGTAGCAGGTGACTCATCCAGGCCGAAGCGCGCTAGGTGAGACAAGTATTTCTGAGACAAACTTTTGAGGCGTTGTGACCTGGAAGGATGCGATGTCCAGCCGTCCCCTGATCGGTGTCTCGTATGTGGTCTATTTCGAGACATTGTGAGCCTGCTACCTAATTCGTCTTGCCGAGCCCCGAGGCCATGAAACGTCCGATTGACGAGATTGTCCGCCGTCGCGTCATCAAACGGGTCTGCACGAACAAGAAGGCGCGACTGGTAAATCCGGGTATGACCATCGGCTTGCGGCCGACCGCCGACAGCACCTCGCGCACCACGGGCGCGGGTTCGGCAATCATCCAATGCGGGTATTTCGCCAAGGCGTCGCCCTGCGTGTTCATCAGACCGCCGATCATGACCAGCACGTGCACGCCGCTGCCTTGTAGTTCGTACCAGAGCGCCTCTCCGAGCGTGATCTGGTAAGCCTTATTAGCCGCGTATGCCCCGGTATACGGAGCCGAAGTGAGTCCTGCACCCGACGCGACGATGACGATCGCGCCTCGGCCTCGTTCGCGCATGTCACGACCGAAGCGGTGAATAAGATTGGTGTAGGCCCGGGCATTGATGTCGATCATCCGACTGTGGATGTCCAGTGGCATGTCCAGGATCGGCGGGGTGTCCGCAGGCGTGAACATGTGGTTACACACCAGCACGTCAATATCGAGACCGCCGACCGCCTCTTCGAGAGCCATGTAGGGTGCTGGTGCGCCCAGATCGCATATGGCCGTGCGCACTTCAACACCGAACTGTTGCCGCAGTTCGTTCGCCCGCGCGTGCAGTTCCTCTTCGAGGATGTCGACCAGGACCAGGTTCAATCCTTCGACGGCGAGCTGCCGCGCGAACGCATACCCCACCCCTTGTTCGCGTGCCGCACCCGAGACGATTGCCCAGCCTTGCGCGTAAGCGGAGATCTTCGACCGTCGCAGCAGCCTCGGTCGCGGTCGGAAAGTCACATCCACGTTTGTGAAACACCCCGTTTATTTCGAGACGGCGGCAACTCCGCGCGGGCCTGGTCGATTTGGTCGTAAGAATAGGTCACCATGGCGGCGGTGGTCATCGTCTCACCTTTGCGGGCGAGCGATTCGTAGGCCGGGTCGCCGAGGACTTCGCGGAGGTGGGTGAGTGCTTGAACAGGAAGCCCCCGTGCGCTTCAATCGCCCCGCGCAACACCTCGTCATGGCGGCCAGCGCGATCCGCATCGCTTCCGCGTCGGCCTCCCACCGACGGGTCGAACCCTCAACATCGGTGAATAGAAACGTCACAACCCCCAAAGGGGGCATACCCGTGGACACCCGCACAGGATGTCACAGGCTGCCCCTACCGCGTAGCTAACTGCGACTGGCTTTCGAGACTCGCAAATGTCGTCTATTTCGAGACGGCGTTCAGTTCTGCTCGGGCCTGGTCGATTTGGTCGTAGGCGTACGTGGCCATGGCGGCGGTGGTCATCGTCTCGCCCTTGAGGGCGAGCGATTCGTAGGTCGCCTCGCCGAGGACATCGCGGAGGTGGGTGATCGCGGTGGTGATTTCGGGGACCCCCGTTACGGCGAGGGGACTGAGCGCGAACCCGGCGATAGTGGCCGCCGGTTCGTAGCGTCCGAGCCGGTCGAAAAGAGCGGCGAGGCTGGCCAGCGGGACGCGGAGCGTCGTGGTGTCGCCCGCATTGTGGAAGTTGCGGATCGTCCCCTATCTCAGTTCGACCAGGGATATGCAAACAATGGCCCGGTGACTGCAAATAAGAGGAGCGACATCAGTGCGCAAAAGATCAGGAGCCAGATCGCCCGGGCGAAGAACCTGAATTCGGCCATTAGATCATCATCAGCCTTGCCCACTTCGTGCCGGATGACAGTGCTCAGCCGGTCCAGATCGCCGGCGGTGAGAGACACACCGCCGTGCACTTCTCCCGACCTAATGGCGAGCAGGTAGCCGCGGGAGCCGTCGGGCCGGTGTAGGCGTGAGATGAACACTCGGTCGCCGTCGCCGTCCTGCAGACCGATGAGTTGCGTCAGTTCGGGCTGTTTCACGGCGATCCCCTTCGGTAATTGGTTGGGACCGTGGATGGGTTGCTTTTGACGATACGCGGGGCGACCAGAGCGCGTGCTTGAACAACCAGCCCCCGTGCCCCTCGATCGCCGAGCGCAACACCTCGTCATGTGCGGCGAGGGCCTTCCGCATCAAATCCGCGTCCGCCTCCCACCGACGGGTCGACCCCTCAACGTCGGTGAACAAAAACGTCACCACCCCCGAGGGGGTAGCCGCAATCATGGCATCGCCTCAGCCCAGTCGATATGCCCCTCGAAGCCCAGCGTTGTGGCCGTAGCGCGGTAGCGATCCCGGTAGTCGCGATAGGCGGTGTCGTCGCCACGAGCCTGCGCCAGCAGTGCCTGCAACCGCAGCAGCCAGATGTCGCGTATCACCAGACCGTCATCGGCTGGCGCAGCCGCTAAGCGTGCGATCGCGGCCTCGGCTTCGGCCACGTCACGCTCGGCCCCGCGATCCAGCACTGTCTCAACCAGCACGCCCGTCGCAAAAATGCCCCACGCCAGCAGCTGTCCCTCCCGGACCAGATGGTCGACGGCGGCGCGCATGAGCGGTATGGCGTCATCGCGATGCCCACGCCGAGCCTTCTCACGCGCCGAGTACACGTTGAGGATGGGTAACCAGACCAGGTTTTGTCCTCGGCGCAGTACTCCCTCGCTGACCTCGACCAGGAGCGTGTGTCCGCGTTCACGCTCCGCATCCGTGTGGCGGTGCACCAGCGCAAGGCCCAGCGCAATCCGAATGAGGCCCAACGCGAGATTGTCACCGGATCGTTTGGCAGTCTGTAAGGCATCCTCGATTTCGCGCACCGCGCGATCATCGGGCCTCAGCGCACCAAATGGCATCACGAAGTTGTAGGTCTGTGAGATGGCGTAGGCGTAGGTCAAGGGGTCGACGCTGCGGGCCACGGCGAGGCCAAGGCGCACGTCGTCGCGCCATCCAGAACGACCCAGGGCATATCGGGCCCCAGCCCGGTACGCGAAGGCGAGTGATAACGGAGACCCGACAAGGAAGTTGCCTTTAGACGGATCACCGTCGGCCAGGTCGATAGCTCTCTGTGACCACCGCAGCACGTCATGAGCCTCACCACTTAGAAACTTGGCAAGAATCACCGCGAAGGACAGCCCCACCGTCAAGGTCGGATCGCCGACCGACTCGATGACGGCGGTGGCCTCGGATGCCAGCTGCGACGCCTCGCGGATCCGGCCCTGAAGCACGTGATCAAACACCAGCCCCGCCATGCCGATGGCCAGTGACGCCTTGTCCCCGGCGGCGGTGCACAACTGCCGGAGTTCATCAAAGCGGTCACCGGCCACATGTTCATCGACTCGAAAGGCGATCCCACACAACATCGTGCGCGGGGCGATGCGCATGGCCGCTCGGTGGGGGTGCTCAATGGGCAGGGCGTCGGCCATCGTTCGGGCCTGTTCCCAACTTTGTCGCGCTGCCGCGATGTCGCGGTTGGTCGCCCACGTTGCCGCGCGCATATGCCAGGCGTAGGCGGCGTGCAGATCCCCAGCGGCGTGCAGATGCTCGGCGATCAGCGCCGCGTTGTGGTCGACGGCTTCCGGGTCACGTGATTCGATTGCGGCCGCGATGCGCTGGTGCAGCTCAGCGCGATCGGACTTGAGCTGTGATTCGTAGGCCACGGTGCGGATCAGCGGATGGTGGAACACATACTCGGGGTGTCGGGTGAATCGAATCTGATCGATGAACTCGCCGCGCACCAGGCTTTCAAGGGCAGGATCAATGCCTAGCGTTTCCAGTAGTTCCCGGCTGAACCGTGAGCCGATGACAGCGGCTGCGGTCAAGGTGCGTTTGGCAGCCGGGTCAAGCCGGTCGATGCGGGCGGCGATGGTCGCCTGCAAGGTGGCTGGCACACTGACCCCGGCGGCGTCGGCGGTCGATTCGTAGGCACTGCTGTTGCCGCGTAGCACGCCGCGCTCGGCCAGGTCGCGCACCATCTCCTCGGCGAAAAACGGGTTTCCGGCGGCCTTCTCGGTGATCATGGTGATCATCCCGCCGACCGAGGGGTCGGACCCGAGCAGCTCTGAAACGAGTGCTGCGGTTTCCGAATCACTCAGCGGCGCAAGGGCGATGGTCTGCGCACCGGCCACCCGGCTGAGCGCACCTCGATATTCGGGCCGGTGGGTGATCAGCACCAGCGAGGGCGTCTGCGGGATCACCGTGAGGAAGTCGGCCAGCATCGACTCGCTGACCTCATCGATCCAGTGCGCGTCTTCGATGACATAGACCGCTGGGACTTGGCGGGCCAACGAGGCGGCATTGACCAGCGCGGTCAACCGTCGCCGCCGGGCATCGGGATCGATCTTGGGCAGCTCCGCCTCGGGGTCGGCGACACCCAACAAGTCATCAAAGAGCAGCACGTCCTCGGGGTCGGCATCGGGCACCCGGGAGCGCACTCGGTCACGAGCGGCCGGGGCGTCCAGGCCACGCACGCCGGTGGTTGCCCGCAGCAGCCGCGCCACGACGTGGAAGGCAATGTCGGTGGTGTGCGATTCGCAGTAGGCGCTGAAAACCTCCACTTCGCGTCCAGCGGCGAGTGCCGTCACCTCACGCACCAGACGGCTCTTGCCGATACCCGGTGATCCCACCACGGTGACCACCGCGCCGTGGCCATCGACTGACACGATCCAACAGGCCCTCAGCGGCGGCCATTCCCACCGCCGACCGACCAGATTCGACTCAGCCCGCCCGACAGCGTGTCGCCCCTCCGGCACGCCCAACAGCCGTTGGGCACAGGCCGGCCGATCGGCGCCTTTGATGCTGACAGCTCAACGTCACCGAGAGTCGCCGCGCCCTCGACCAGCCGCGCCGTCGACGCGCTAAGCATCACCCCACCCGGCGGTGCCACCGACTCCATCCGCTGCGCCACCCGACTTGCTCACCGACGGCGGTGTAACCGAAAGCGCCAGAACCGATTTCACCGGCGATCACCTCACCGGAGTTAAGTCCCACCCGCAACCGCAGCTCCACACCATCGCGCTCTCTGCACCTCAACGGCCAACCGCTTGGTCTCCTCCTGAATGCCCAAGGCCGCCAGACAGGCAAGAACGGCGTGGTCCTCTAACGCCACCGGCGCACCGAACACCGCCATGATGCCGTCACCGGTGAACTTGTCCACCGTGCCGCCGTAACGCTGTTACTACCGCCGCGCACCGGTCGAGCGAGCCCGGTCATGATCTCGCGCAGCCGCTCCGCCCCGACAGCCGCAGCGAGTCCATCGAATGCACCACATCGGCGAACAGGACGGTTACCTGCTTGTACTCCGCCCGGGCATCGGCTTCGTTGGACTGGCGCACCACAGCCATCACAAAATCGGGCGCTCTCACGCGGCTCGCTGCCACATGTGCGGCACGCTGCAATGGCCGTCATCCGACCCTCCGCCAATCCCGGCCCCCGCGTTTAGCGTCCTCTAAAGATAGGCCGGTTGAACACTTCCAGGAGGGCCGTCGGCGTTCACGGTGATTCCGACACGGAGTTTCGAGACTCTCGTATGTCGTCTGTTTCAAGACAAAGTGGGCGCCCCCCTCGACGCCCGCCGTCATGGCATCTCCTCGGCCCACGCGATATGTCCCTCGAAGCCGAGCGTTTTCGCCATGTCGCGGTAGCGATCCCGGAAGTCTGTGTAGGCTGCGTCATCGCCGTGAGCCCGCGCCAGGAGAGCCCGCAGCCGCAGCAACCAGATGTCGCGTATCACCAGCCCCTCATCGGCTGGCGCTTCCGCCAGCCTGGTGACCGCGGCCTCGGCTTCGGCCACGTCACTATCGGTCCCGCTATCCAGCAGTGTCTCCACCAGAACACCGGTCGCTAAAATGCCATTCGCCTGCAGCTGTCCCTCACGGAACAGATGGTCGACGGCGGCGCGCATGAGTGGTATCGCGTCATCGCAATCTCCCCGCCGAGCCCTCTCACGCGCCGAGTAGACCTGGACGATCGGTTGGAAATAGCCCAGGAAGTATCCCAGGCGTAGGAACACGCCGCTTAGCTCGTCTAGGAGCTGCTGTCCGCGGCCACGTTCGGCGTCCGTTGGGCGGTGCACCAGCGCAACGCCCAGCGTCATCCGGGCGAGGGTCAACGCGAGGTCATCACCGGATCGTTCGGCGATCCGTAGGGCATCCTCGCTCTCGCGCACCGCGGAATCGTCGGGCCTTAGCACGCCATGCGGTATCCCCGCGAAGTAGGCGTAGGTGACGACCGTGGCGTAGGACGCGGGGTCGGCGCTGCGGGCCAAGGCCACGCCGTGCCTGAGGTCGGCGCGCCATCCGGGACGACCCAGGCACCAACGGCCAATACCCCGCGTCGTGAAGGCGCGCGCTAACGGAGACCCGACAATGAAGTTGCCTTTAGACGGGTCACCGTCGGCCAGGTCGATGACCTGCTGTGACCACCGCAGCACGTCAGAGCTCCCGGTTTGAAGCCTGGCGAAGATCACCGGGAAGGACAGCCCCACCGTCAGGGTCGGATCGCCGAGCGACTCGATGAGGGCCATGGCTTCAGGTGCCAGCCGCGACGCCTCGCGCATCCGGTCGTGCAACGCGTAATCGGCCACCAGCCCCGCCATCCCGATGGCCAGCGACGCCTTATCCCCAGCGGCGGTGCACAACTCACGTAATTCATCGAAGCGGTCGCCTGCCGTATGTTCATGGACTCGAAAGGCGATCCCGCACAACATGGTGCGCGGGGCGATGCGCAGGGCTGCCCGGTTGGGGTCATCGGCGGGTAAGGCGTCTGCGATCTTTCGGGCACGCTCCCAACTCAGTCGCGCCGCGGTGATGTCGCGGTTGGTGGCCCACGTGGCGGCGCGCATGTGCCAACCGTAGGCGGGGTTCAGATCACCGGCGGCCTCCAGATGTTCGGCGATCAGGGCGGCGTTCTCCTCCGCCATTGTGGGGTTGCGGGCTTCGATCGCGGCGGCCAGCCGCCGATGCAGCTCGGCCCGATCGGATTTCAGTTGGGACTCGTAGGCCACGGTACGGATCAGCGGATGGTGGAACACATACTCGGGTTGTCGGGTGAATCGAATCTGATCGATGAACTCGCCGCGCACCAGGCTTTCAAGGGCAGGATCAATTCCCAGCGTTTCCAGTAGTTCCCGGCTGAACCGTGAGCCAATGACAGCGGCTGCGGTCAAGGTGCGTTTGGCAGCCGGGTCAAGCCGGTCGATGCGGGCGGCGATGGTCGCCTGCAGGGTGACTGGCACACTGACCTCGCCAGCATCGGCGGTTGACTCGTAGGCGCTACGGTTGCCCCGTAGAACGCCGCGCTCGGCCAGGTCGCGCACGATCTCCTCGGCGAAAAACGGGTTTCCGGCGGCCTTCTCGGTGATCATGGTGATCATCCCGCCGACCGAGGGGTCGGACCCGAGCAGCTCTGAAACGAGTGCTGCGGTTTCCGAATCACTCAGCGGCGCAAGGGCGACGCTCTGAGCACTGGTCACCTGGCTCACCGCGCCCCGATATTCGGGGCGGTAGGTGATCAGCACCAGCGAGGGCGTCTGCGGGATCACCGTGAGGAACTCGGCCAGCATCGACTCGCTGACCTCATCGATCCAGTGCGCGTCCTCCACGACGTAGAGCGCTGGGGTGTGGCGGGTCAACGAGGCGGCATTGACCAGCGCGGTCAACCGCCGCCGCCGGGCATCGGGATCAATCTTGGGCAGCTCCACCTCGGGATCGGCGATGCCCAACAGGTCATCGAAGAGCAGCACGTCCTCGGGATCTGCCTCCGGCACCCGGGAGCGCACTCGGTCACGAGCAGCCGGGCCGTCCAGGCCACGCACACCGAAGGCTGCCCGCAGCAACCGCGCCACCACATGGAAGGGAACGTCGGTGGCGTGCGATTCGCAGTAGGCGCTGAAGACCTCCACTTCGCGCCCAGCAGCGATTGCCGCCACCTCACGCACCAGGCGGCTCTTACCAATGCCCGGTGATCCCACCACGGTGACCACCGCGCCATGGCCATCGACAGCGCGGTCCAACAAGCCCTCGACAGCAGACATCTCCCAGCGCCGGCCCACAAGAGCCGACTGAGAAGCGGCAACAGACCGATCCCGGTCCGACACACTCAACAGCCGCCGGGCATGGACTGGTGCGTCGGCACCCTTGATCTGAACCAACTCAGCGTCGCCCAGAGTCGCAGCGCCGTCGACCAGTCGGGCGGTGGACGCGCTGAGCATCACGCCATTAGGCGGGGCGACTGACTCCATCCGTTGCGCCATGCCGACTTGCTCGCCGACGGCGGTGTAACCGAAAGGCCCCGAGCCGATTTCACCGGCGATCACCTCGCCGGAGTTAAGTCCCACCCGTAACCGGAGGTCCACACCGTCTCGCTCTGCTACTTCTGTGGCGAGCCGCGTCACCTCTTCCTGAACCCCTAACGCCGCAAGACACGCCCGGACTGCGTGATCCTCCAACGCCACCGGCGCACCGAACACCGCCATGATCCCGTCGCCGGTGAACTTGTCCACCGTGCCGCCGTAACGCTTCACCACCGCAGCCGAACGCTCGACCAACTCGGCCATGATCTCGCGCAACCGCTCCGCCCCCACCGCCGCAGCGATGTCCATCGAATGCACCACATCGGCGAACAGGACGGTTACCTGCTTGTACTCCGCCCGGGCATCGGCTTCTTGGACTGGTGCACCACAGCCGTCACAGAATCGAGCGCCCTCACGCGGCTCGCTGCCACATGTGCGGCACGGTGCAATGGCCGTCATCCGACCCTCCGCCGATCCCGGCCCCAGCGTTTGCGGGGTGCTCTAAGGATAGGCGGCTGGACACGTCCACTAGGGACCGTTGGCCTTGACGGCGATCCGGTACAAAGTTTTGAGAGCCTCATATGTCGTCTGTTTCGAGACAGTGTTCGGTTCTGCTCGGGCCTGGTTGATTTGGTCGTAGCCGTACGTCGCCATTTCGGCGGTGGTCATCGCCTCACCCTTGCGGGCCAGCGATTGGCCCAGACACCGGCACGCTGAGCCGTGGCCACCGCTCCCGAGCCGTTGAACTGACTGTCGCACAGGCGGGCCCGATGCTTCGGGCGTTCCCGGTGCAGGTCCCGGTTGGCGTGGCGTTTGCCAAGAGTTCGGGGATGGTCGTCGACGAAACGCCCGACGAGTTCGAAGCGCTGGCCGGGCCGCATCGCAGTATTCAGATTCGACCCGACCTAGCCGACGAAGCGCTCTACCCTGAATGCCATGCCAGCACCGGGCCGGATACACCTGCATTCAAAGGCGAAAGCAGGGGCTGGTTGGACGCGCGCGCCAGACCTGCCCGACGATCCGAGCTACGGCAAGCCTCTTCCGGCGTGGGATTCGACGTGCCCCCCTCCTCTAAACGAGGATCGTGTACACCCGAGTGTGGACCCGCTCTGGAAGGACCGCGACGCATGGTATGGCCGCCCGAAACCGGGCGGAACGCCCTACACGTACGAGCAATATGCGGAGCGATATCACAGGCAGGGCGCCGGTGGAGAGCCCGACGTCAATTGGCCACCGAATGAAGGCGCAGTTCGGGACACCAGGCTCCTCTACAGCAACGCCCAACAATTTGTTACGGAGTTCGGCGACAGAATCGATCGCATAGGTTTCACGAGTGGCGAGTTTTTCGGGCTGATGGAGGACCCTAGCCCGGACCCCTACCAGGGACGCACCATTCAGTACGAATCGGTCTCCTACGAGGCACGCGCCCTCCATTACAAATCGCTCTACCGGAGGCTCCGCACCTACACGCTAAATCCGGAGAAGTTTCGCGACCGGTGGAGAATATGTGTCATGGAGACGGCGCGCGCGTTGGGTCAGCCTGGTGGCTCCCTAGGACTGATCTTCTTCGACGGCAAAGGTAAACGGTTGAGTGCCCGGCAACTGACCAGGAGTAAGGCGTTGCGCCATGTCCAGTAGCGCTATGGCTGATGGCGTCGGGATTTCCAGCGACCTCACGACCTGGGCCTCGGATGCAGGTTTTTCCCTGACGCCAGTCGATAACGATGGCCGCGCGGTTTTCTCGACCAGTGACGGTGAGATCCGCTACTTCGTCGGGAAGGTTGGTGAAAGCTGGTTCCGTGTCACCTCCTCGAACCGGATGGGGCCAGAACAATTCGAACTGGCAGCGCCATCGCTGTCGACGATCGAGACGTATTTCTACGGATCTTTCGGCTCGGACATCAGGGATACCGCCGAAATGACCGAGCTGACGCCGAACGCGCGCCGACGCGATGGCCGCTTCCACATTGGCCCGGCTGACGATGAAGATCTGGCTGACCTCGAACTCGTTAACGACGCGGACCAGCCTTACCTTGCGCTATTTGACCAGAACCAGATGATTGCGGTCGACGGTTTCGACGAGGACATGGCAGCAATCCGACTCACCGATCTAGCGGTGTATCTGAGCGTTGACAACGAGGAGATCAAGGCGGCGTTTACCGATGATGACGGCTTGGATTCCAATCGCAAGCCGCTCCTCATCGTCGACGACGACGAAGGCGAGGGCACGGGTGTGGGCGCGGACGAGGGAGTCCTTGTCTGATCGGCTACGGCCACTAAAGCCGAATCGGCATGTGCCTTTTCCGCGCAGGCGTCGGTGACCGCGGCGACAATGTCCTGGGTGCGCAGTGTCTCCAGATTTTCAGCGGTCACCGAGCCCGAGAATCGCGCGGTCGCCCGGGCGGCCGGACGCCGGTCCGGCGGTCTTCCTGCACTCGGAGGGACAGAGCGAGGTCGTCGTATGGCGCGACGCCGCCGAGGCGCGCGGCTTCGGCCGTGCACGTGAGGACGGGCTAGAACGACCTCGCGCGATCTTGCCGCACAAATCCGTCACGGCCTCGCAGACCCAGTTCGTCTATGGCTAGCGCTCAACGGTGAAACCGTTACCGGCGATGGTGCGCCCCAGAGGCCCCGGCTGGCAGGGAGAAACGCGGACCACTGAAACCTGCGAGTGACTTTTGAGACTCTCGAACTCGTCTATTCCGAGACCGCGTTCAATTCTGCTCGGGCCTGGTCGATTTGGTCGTACGCGTAGGCCACCATGGCGGCGGTGGTCATCGTCTCACCCTCGCGGGTGAGCGATTCGTAGGTCGCACCGAGCACCTCGCGGAGGCGGGTGATGGCGGTGCTAATTTCGGGGACCCCCGATGCAGAGAGAGGACTGAGCGCGAACCCGGCGATGGTGGCCGCCGGTTCGTAGCGTCCGAGCCGGTCGAAAAGAGCGGCGAGGATGGCCAGCGGGACGCGGATCGTCGTGGCGTCGCCGGCATTGTGGAAGTTGCGAATGGACAGAGTGAGGTGATCGAGCACGGCCAGCGTGTCGCCCTGTTCGGCCTCGAGTCGTGCCAGAACGTTCGCCAGGACTGACGCGATGGTGCGGTTGCCGCTGTCTTGCGCGATCACCAGACCCCGGCCGCCCGCGTTAAGCGCCCCGACGGGATCCGCGTCACGGAAAGCCACACCGTAGGCACCGAGCGCCAACGCGAGCAAGGACGGGTTGCCTGTCGCCTCCGCAGCCTCGAGGAGGCCATCGGCGGAATCCATCGCCTCCCCACCGGAACCGGCCAATGCAAGGGCGCCAACCAGCCATGCCCGGATGTTGACCGGGGTGTCGCGGCGGCGTGCGAGCTGGGCGCGGCACAACTCGGCCAACCGCTCGGGCTGGCCGATGACTAGGTAGACAAGTCCAAGCCAGGCTTCGATGCCGTACGGCAGCGCCTCGCGGCCGCTGCCGAGAACGATCTGCCCGGCCTCGCTGTAGCCGACAGCCGCCTCGATCCGTCCGGTCGTGAAGCACCGCGACGCAATCACGTACAGGAACGCCAGCCGAGGGTGCTCGACCGCTCGGGCGGGCTCGATCAGCTCTTCAGCCCAGGCGATCGGCTCATAGGTTTGGACCATAAGGCCGAGCCACCCCGCAAAGCTGGCGAGGGTGGCGGCGACATCCAGATCGGCGTGGTCGGCGGCCCACCGAAACGCGGTGCGCAGATTGGCCAGCTCGACAGTGAACCAGCCGTAGGCCGCAAGCTGGCGGGGGCTGTCCCACAGGGCCAGGATGTCGGCTTCGCGCCCGGCGAAGTACCGCGAGTGGGCGGCCCGAATCTCGGATGCTTCGCCACCGGCGACGAGTTGCTCCTCGGCGAACTGGCGGATCGTCTCCAACATCGAAAACCGAGTCCGCCCCGAAGATCGGTCGGCGATCAGCAGCGACTTGCGCACAAGAGCGTCGAGTACCTCGAGGATGGCGTACTCGTCGAGGTCATCTGATCCGGCTACCGCGCAGGCGCTTTGCAGGTCAAATCCGCCCGCGAAGACCGAACAGCGGTCCAGCACTGTCTTTTCGGTGTCGTCGAGAAGGTCGTAGGACCACGCCATCGCGTGACGCAGCGTGTGGTGGCGTTCGAGTCCGCGCCGGGACCCGACCAGCAGTCGGAACCGCTGATCGAGACGATCACGCACCTCGCTGGCCGTCATCGACGCCATCCGCGAGGCCGCCAGCTCGATGGCCAACGGGATCCCGTCGAGACGGCGACAGATCTCCACCACAGCGCTCGCCTCGTCGACTTTGGCCAGCGAGAAGCGCGGGGCCATGCTACTGGCGCGTTCGACGAACAATGTCACTGCGGCGGAGTCGATTCCCGCGTCGGCGTCCAGCGAGGGCACCGGCCACAGTTGTTCGTCGGCGATCCCGAGCCCTTCGCGGCTGGTAGCCAAAATCTTGGCGGTCGCCGAGTGCGTGAGAATGGCCTCGACCAGATCGGCGGCGGCATTGAGGACGTGCTCGCAGTTGTCGAACACCAACAGTCGAACCCTGCCCTCCAACGCGGCGGCCACACTCTCAGCCACGCTCTTGCCCGGTTGCTGAGTGATGCCCAACACCGCCGCCACCGCATCGGGCACCGCCGCCGGATCAGCGACAGCCGCTTGTTCGAAAAGCCAGACACCGTCAGGGAACTCATCGGCCAGCCGGGCGGCCACCTCCAAAGCCAGGCGGGTCTTGCCGACCCCGCCCACCCCGGTCAACGTCACCAGCCGGTGTGCTTTCAGCGTTGTCTGCAGCTCGGCGACTTCGGACTCGCGCCCGATGAAGCTGGTCGTCGGAGGGCGCAGGTTCCCAGGACTTGTATCGAGCGCCCGTAACACAGGAAAGTCCGTCGGCAGGCCCGCCGCTCGTACCTGGAACACCCCGATTGGGGTCGGCAGATCCCGCAACCGTCGCGGCCCCAAGTCGACGAGATCCATTTCGCTGAGCAGAACCGCCGTCGAATCGGCCACCAGGATCTGACCACCGTGTCCGGCGGCCATCACCCGCGCCGCGCGATTGAGCACCGCACCGAAGTAGTCGCCGTCCCGCCGTTCGGCCTCACCGGTCGCAATGCCCATCCGTACCGGCAACTGCAGTGCCCGCTGTGCGGCCACCGCCGCATCAACCGCAGATCTCGGCGAGGCGAACGCGGCACACACGCCGTCACCGGTGTGCTTGAACAACCAGCCCCCGTGCGCCTCGATCGCCCCGCGCAGCACCTCGTCGTGGGCGGCCAGCGCCAACCGCATCTCATCGGGGTCTTTCTCCCACCGACGGGTCGAACCCTCGACATCGGTGAAGACAAACGTCACCACCCCCGAAGGTGCGACCGCCGTCATGGCATCGCCTCGGCCCACGCGATATGTCCTTCGAAGCCAAGGGTTCTCGCCTTGTCGCGGTAGCGATCCCGGAACTGGGCATACGCTGAGGCATCGTTGTGGGACCGCGCTAGCAACGCGCGGAGCCGCAGCAGCCAGATGTCGCGTACCACCAGACCATCGTCGGCTAGCGCGGCCGCTAACCGCTCGATCGCGGCCTCAGCTTCGGCCACGTCACCGTCGGACCCGCGCTCAAGCAGTGTCTCCACCAGGACACCCGTCGCTGGAATACCCCACGCCAACACCTTCCCCTCGCGGACCAGATCGTCGAGGGCGGCGCGCATGAGCGGGATGGCGTCATCGCGATCTGCGCGCCGAGTCTTCTCACGTGCCGAATACACGTTGACGATCGCTAACTCGGCCAGGTTGTGTTCCCGGCGCCGGAACACGTCGCTGACCTCGGCCAGGAGCTTCTGTCCACGGTGATGCTCTGGGGCCGTTGGGCGGTGAACCAGCGCAACGCCCAGTGTCACCCGGGCGTGGGCCAACGCAAGGTCATCACTCGATCGTTCGGCAACTTGTAGGGCATCCCCGATCTCACGCACCGCCCGATCGTCGGCCGCAAGGACTCCACCCGGTATTCCCACGAGGTAGACGTACATGACGACCCTGACGAAGGTCACGGGATCGGTGTCGCGGCCCATGGCCAGGGCCTGCCGCACGTCGTCTCGCCATCCGGGACGACCCAGGCAATAACGGGCCATAGCCCGCGTCGTCAAGGCGTGCGCCAATGGGGACCCGATAATGAAGTTGCCTTTTAAGGGGTCCCCGTTGGCCAGGTCAATGACCCGCTGTGACCACCGCAGCACGACAGGCCACTCGCCACTTTCCCCCTTGGCGTAGATGGCCGTGAAGGATAGCCCCACCGTCAGGTTCGGATCGTCGACGGACTCGATGAGGGCCATGGCTTCGGATGCCAGCTGCGCGGCCTCGCGCAGCCGGTCCTGAAACGCGTGATCCATCACCAGCCCCGCCATCCCGATGGCCAGTGACGCCTTGTCCCCGGCGGCGGCGCACAACTGCCGCAATTCCTCGAAGCGGGCATCGGCCAACTGTGCATGGGCTCGAAAGGCGGTCGCGCACAACATGGTGCGCGGGGCGATGCACATGGCCGCTCGGTTGGGGCCCTCGGCGGGCAATGCGTCGGCGATCGCTTGGGCGCGCTCCCAACTCAGTCGCGCGGCGCTTATGTCGCGATTGGTCGCCCACGTTGCGGCGCGCATGTGCCAGCCATAGGCGGCTTGCCCATCACCGGCGGCCCCCAGATGTTCGGCGATCAGCGCAGCGTTCTCGTCGGCGGATTGCGGCTCGCGGGCTTCGATCGCCGCGGCCAACCGCCGATGCAACTCGGCACGATCCGACTTGAGCTGTGATTCGTAGGCCACCGTGCGGATCAGCGGATGGTGAAACACATACTCGGATCGTGGGGTGAAGCGGATCTGATCGACGAACTCGCCGCCCACCAAATCCGCTAGGGCTGGATCGATCCCCAGTGTTTCCAGTAATTCCTGGCTGAAACGCGATCCGATGACCGCCGCTGCGCTCAGGGTGCGCTTGGCCGCCGGAACAAGCCGGTCGATGCGGGCGGCAATGGTCGCCTGCAAGGTCGCTGGCACACTGACCTCGCCAGCATCGGCGCTCGATTCGTAAGCGCCGCGGTTGCCCCGTAGCACGCCGCGCTCGGCTAGGTCGCGCACCATCTCCTCAACAAAAAACGGGTTTCCGGCGGCCTTCTCGGTGATCTTGGTGATCACCCCGCCGACAGAGGGGTCCGGCCCTAGCAGCTCGGTGACCAGTGCCATAGTTTCCGAATCACTCAGCGGCGCAAGGGCGATGGTCTGAGCACCGGTGACCTGACTCAACGCACCCCGGTATTCGGGGCGGTAGGTGGCCAGCACTAGCGAGGGTGTCTGCGGGATGACGGTGAGGAACTCAGCCAGCATCGATTCGCTGACCTCGTCGATCCAGTGCGCGTCTTCTATGACATAGACCGCCGGGGACTGGCGGGCCAGCGAGGCGGCGTTGACCAGCGCGGTCAATCGCCGCCGCCGGGCATCGGGATCGATCTTGGGCAGCTCCACCTCGGGATCGGCGATACCCAACAAGTCATCAAAGAGCAGCAAGTCCTCGGGATCTGCCTCCGGCACCCGCGAGCGCACTCGCTCACGAGCGGCTGGGCCGCCCAGGCCACGCACGCCGGTGGCTGCCCGCAGTAGCCGCGCCACCACGTGGAAGGGAACGTCGCTAGCGTGCGATTCGCAGTAGGCGGCGAACACCTCGACTTCGCGCTCAGCGGCGATTGCCGCGACCTCACGCACCAGGCGGCTCTTGCCGATACCCGGTGATCCCACCATGGTGACCACCGCCCCGTGGCCGTCGATGGCACGTTCCAGCAGGCCTTCGACAGCACCCATCTCCCATCGCCGACCAACAAGATTCGACTCAGCGCGCCCGACAGCGTGACGCGTTTCAGGCACGCCCAGCAGCCGCTGGGCGCAGGCTGGTTGCTCGGCGCCTTTGATGCGGACACGCTCAGCTTCACCCAGAGTCGCCGCGCCCTCCACCAGCCGCGCCGTGGACGCGCTGAGCATCACCCCACCCCGAGGTGCCACCGATTCCATCCGCTGAGCCATCCCGACTTGCTCACCGACAGCGGTGTAGCCGAAAGGCCCCGAACCGATTTCACCGGCGATGACCTCACCGGAATTAAGTCCCACCCGCAATTGGAGGTCGACACCGTCGCGGTCTTTGACTTCAGCGGCGAGTCGGGCGGTCTGATCTTGAATGCCCAAGGCAGCCAGACACGCACGGATAGCGTGGTCCTCCAACGCGACCGGTGCACCGAACACCGCCATGATCCCGTCGCCGGTGAACTTGTCCACCGTGCCGCCGTAACGCTGCACTACTGTCGCGCAGCGGTCGGCGAGTTCGGCCATGATTTCGCGGAGCCGCTCAGCTCCGACCGTCGCAGCGATGTCCATCGAGTGCACCACATCGGCGAACAGGACGGTTACCTGCTTGTACTCCGCACGGGTATCAACGTCGTTGATTGGTGAGCCACAGCCATGGCAAAACCGGGCGTTCTCTAGAGGCTCAGCGCCACACGTCAGGCATGCCGCTACGGTCGTCATCCGACCCTCCGCCCATCCCGGCCCCGGCATTTGCAGGTCCTCAAAGGATAGGCCGTTTGACACTCGCCAGGGGCTGTTGGCGTTCATGGTGATTCCGGCACAAAGTTTGAGACGCTCATATGTCGTCTGTTTCGAGACAACGTGGGCGGCCCTCACGCTTCATGCGAGCAAGGCCGTTGCCCGCGCCAACTCCGGCAATACGCTGTTGCGGGGGAGGCTATTGGCGGCGCCGGCGAGGGCTGTGCGGGCTGGCTTACCCCGCAGCGCGAAATCATCCAGCGCAGCGCGCAATTGGAATAAGGTCGCGCCCTGATGGCGAGCGAGTTCGAGGGCGGCGTTGATGTCAGCTTGGCGTGCGGCCAGGTGGTCGCGGGTCTGAGCGCGAACCCGCAACAATTCGGCATCGTAGAAGCACATCCCGGTGTCTTGGGCCAGCGCCAGCCCGGTGTCGAGGCGTTCGCGTGCCGCCTCGGGTCGACCGGCGGCAATCAACAGCCGCCCGAGGACGGCGTCGAAGACGGTGGTGTAGATGTTCACTCCGATCGTGCGCAGATTGTCGAGGAACGCGGTGACGGTCGCGATGTGCGTCCCGAGGTCACTCGGGTCGAGGTCATCGTCACCGAGTGCGGCCAGACCGCCGACGGCGGCCTGCCAGGTGGCCCCCGCCACCCGCCAAACATCGAAGCCGTGCCGCTCGCCCTCACTGATCATGTCTGCAGCCACGAGCGCGGCACGGTCGAGCTGTGCGGCCTCGACGCGCACCCACGTTTCCATGGACCGGATGTAGGCGCGCATGTACGGACCCTCGGGGAACCCGAACCCTTCGGCTAGGCGTGCCGACCGGGCCAGCTCGGCCTCCGCTTTCGTAAGATCGCCGCGTACCAGCGCGACCAAAGCCAGGTGCAGGCAGCCCGACGAGATCGGCTCGCTGACCCGCGACCACTCGGCGTCGACCTTGTGCTGGTCTGCTGTGACCACGCCCGCGGTTGCCGCCTCGAGGGCGGAAGTGGCGGCATTCAAATCGCCGCGCAGATACGCCATCGTCCCAAACAAGACGTCGATCTTCGGGCGGGCCCACTGCTGCCCCTCGAGGCCCCGCCTTAGCGACTCGATCACCTGTGCCGCCCGGCGCAGGTCGGCACGGACTTGGTAGTAGTTCCCCAGGGCGATCAATGTCGCGAACAGCTCGTCGTCGCGCAGGGTCCCGCCCAGCCGCAGGCACCGCTCGAAGTCGGCGGCAGCCTCCTGGCTTTGATAGCCCTCCGCGGCCGACGTGAGAAATCCTCGCTCCATCCGCAGCGCGGTCTCGCGGCGGTCGCGGTCCGGGCCGGGTGCAGCGCGGTCGAGCTGCGTGAGGCCCCGAGTCAGGTAGGCGCGGGCTTCGGTCAGAGCGCCGCGAAGCCGCGCATCGTTGGATGCCTGCTGGTAGGCGGCTGCCGCCTGGTCGAACCGGTTTGCTCGCTCGTAGTGGCCGGCGACCAGCCCCCAATCTGGCTCGCCGCCCGCACCGCCGCTCAGCACGTCGGCCACCTTGGCGTGTAACCCGCGCTGCACGGTTGGGGGTGCCAACTCGGCGGCGATTTCGCGCAGCAACTCATGGCGAAAACGCCAATTGCCGGTTCCCCACGGTTCGAGCACCAGCGCATCTTCGAGCTCGTCGATGACGTCAACGACCTCGTCTTCGCTCAGGTCCACGACCGAGCACAATAGGCCCAGATCAAACTGACGGCCGATAACTGTGGCCGCCTCCACCACCGGCACCACCTTCGGGCTCGCGCGCAGCCGGGCGAACAACGGCTCATACAGTGTTTCGGGCACCCCGGTCTGACTCAGTCCAGCCACGACCTGCTCGATGTAGAAGGGCACCCCGTCGCAGCGTGCCGCCACCGCAGCCCGTTCATCGGCTTTGAGGTTCGGATCTAGTGCGGTGATCAGAGCCTCAGTCTGCTCGTCGGTCAAGGGCGCCAAGTGGAAAACCTTGTGCGGCAAGTCATCCGGCGGCCAGTCGCCGGGCCGACCCGTGATCACCACCAGGAGCCGGCCCTCGGCAGAGCTCAGCAGCGCGCGAAGCACCTCGCTGGTGGACGGATCGAACCAGTGCACGTCCTCGGCTACCACCAGCCCGGCGCCGTCGCCGATACCCGCCAGCAGATAGGTCTGCACCGCCTGCGCGATCAGCTCGTAGAGTCTTCGGCCCTCGGCAGCCACCTGCTCGTAGCCGGCCGCCGCGTCGATGCCCAGCACCGGCGCTAACAACGGCACAATGCTCTGCGGATCTAATCCGCAGGCGCGAACCTCGGCGTGCAGCAGCCGCAGTCGCTCGGCCTGATCAGTGCTGCGCCCGATGCCACAGCGACGCTCTAACAGCGTGCGGACCGGGTGCAGGCCGGCGTCGGTGTGAAACGGCGACCCGACCAACTCCAACATCACCGACCCAGAGGCCTCGACCAGCTGGGCGGCCGCCGAAGCGAGCCGGGACTTCCCAATTCCGGGCTCCCCCCGAAACACCACCCCAGGAGTGCTCAACGTGCCCGCCCGCGCCTGCGCCCAAGACCGTGCTAGCTGTGCCAGCTCCCGATCGCGGCCCACCAGGGGACCTTGACCCGACTTGGGCGCCGGTGCTCGCTCGGCCACTACGCGGTAATGGGCGATCGGTTCCTCGACGCCCTTCACCAGCGCCGCGGGGCGGGCCTCCAACTCAAAGTTGTTGCGTATCAACACCTCGACTGCGTCAGAAACCACGACTGCCCCTGGTGGGGCCAGGCCCGAGACCCGGGCAGCAAGGTTGGCCGCCAACCCGTAGACGTCGTCTTGGGCAGTGTCCAGATACACCAACCCGCGGTGTACCCCAACGCGGACGTTGATCTCGATCCCAAAGCGGCGTCGTGCCTGATCGCTGAGCCGGGCCACCTCCTGAGTGATTTCCAGCCCGGCATGCACCGCACGGCGCACATCGTCCTCGTGGGCGATCGGGTATCCGAATACCGCCAGCACTCCGTCACCCTTAGTGGAGCCAATGTGCCCCTCGTATCGGTTCACGGCGCGTAGCACCTGCTCGCGATAGCGGCCCACCAGGAGTCGATACGTCTCGGGCTCCACCCGAGTCGACAACGCCGTCGAATCCACCAGATCGGCAAAGAAAATCGTCAACCGCCGAATCTCACCCGGATCGCTCGGCGCGGCCAGCAAGTCCTCGGCCTCGACGTTGTCTTGGTCGATGGCCAACACCTGTCCCGCCAAGGCCGTCGCGACAGCACGATCACCGCGGTTGATCGCCGCCACCGCGCGATCCAGCAGCTCGTCAATCGATGCCCCACCCTCCGGGCGGGCTTCACGGTCTCTCGTCGAGCGCATTCGACCGTCGCTCACCTCGATATCGTGGCACCCTTGGCAAGGCATGGTGTGAGGTATCGCTCAGGCACCACTGACGGCACCCAACGAACTCAACTCCAGCGGGGCTGCCCCAGCGACCATCGCCGTTGAGTTCGGGCTCACACAGAGCACTCCTCAATGTGGCCAATCGCGACTAACTTTCGAGACCCGCGAATGTCGTCTCTTTCGAGACAAGACAACCACTTGCCTGACCACGGATCTGATGAAGCCGAACACGTTGACGTTAAGCAAGGCGCCTGATCTCGTCTCCGTCAACGGGGTCAAGATGGCGAGTTGGAGGTTGTGATGATGCAATCGGAGCTAAGCGTTTCCTTGAAAAGCTGTGTCAGCGATTGAGATTGACGACGAACTGCTGCACGTTGTACGGATTGTGCGTCGTGGTATTCCACTGACTCACTAAAATGATCGCCTGGTCCAGGGTGGAGCCGGGAACGATGTAGCCGCCGTAGTTTTGCGGAACGGTTTCTTGGGTCGCAACGACCGTTACTGGTGTTTCCGGCGCCAACACTTGCGTCACGTCGTCAGTCACCCGAACCTCGACATTCCCCGTGCTCGCATTGAACCCGGACAGTACTTTCATGCCTTCGATCAAGCGGAGACTTAGCTCGCCCCAGAGGTCGCTGCTAAGAGGTGTCGGGTCCACATTCCAAGCCCAATTGCCGTCGTCCCCGATTCCCCGGGCCCACCATGTATTCCGGTCCGTGAAGCTCTCCGCCGGGCAATGATAGAGCCACACGCCGTGATCGCGGGCGAACCCGTCGGCGACGATATACACATTGCCGTCGGGATCCTGGTACCCGCTGATCTGTGTTTCATTGCCGTTCTGCCAGCTGGCTGCGTCCCGCAAGGACCCGGGAACGGTCTGCCAGCCCGGGTTTTTGGGGTCGATTGTTACCAGTCGTGTATCGATGGGTTGCAAGTTCGCCGTCCTTGTCACGAAGGCATAGTCGATGCCGAAGACCTGGACGGTCCCGGCCGGCAATTGACTACCGCCTGTGACGGGAGGCGGGGGCTCGGCATAGAGGGTGCCATTCTGGCCAAACGAGCCGCTGAACTTGATTGGGTTGCCGCTAAGGGTGCCGGACTGGACTTGCAGGGCTATCGATGGGCTCCACGTTCCGCTCAAGCAAGCGTTTCCCGAGAAGGTGTCGCCGCCCAGGGCCACCAGGCCGCTGGGTGATATTTCGCAGAGGTCGACGGCTCCGGCGCCGAACGCGCCGGTGGGTGATTTGGTCCCGGCAATGGGCCCGAGATTGATGGCTTGCCCTGGCGCGGGCTGTGGCAGCTGCGGCAGCGCCAGCGACTGCACAGCGGCGGCGAGCACGGCGGGCGCCACCGGGCGGGCGCCTGACTTGGGTGCTGGTGGTGGGCGTTTGGCGACACGTTTCGGTGGCGTCTTCTTCTTCGATCCGGCACTGGCGCGCCCTGCTGTTGAGACCTTCTTGGGTGGCTTCTTTTCGGGCATTGTGGTCCCGTCCTTGGTTGGCGGCTCAACAAGTAGGCGTCAATGTAGCGGATCAATTCGCACCACGAGCCCGAATGGCGCAATCGCGGCCGCCGATAAGGACACCATCCGGGGCCACCGGAAAATTGCCCTTTGCGACCAATATCGTTGGCCGCCAACGGCAGCCGCGCGGGCCAAGGGCTTAAAACGTCCAGCTTCGCTGCGGGTCGAGGACGAAGCCGTGCCGTTGGGCCGTGTCGTCGCCGTGGTTCTGGCGGAATCCCCTGATTAACATGCACGCGACTACAACGCCTCGTACACCGCAGGTGATCTGGTCGCCGCCCATCAGGTTGCCTCCGGCGCCCAAGGTCACCTTCTCGCCTGATGCCAAGGGCTTCCCGTTCAGCTTGTCGGTGTCGGGAGGCCTGTTCTGGTCGAAATATGCCTTGTAGTCCCCCGCGTAAACTTGGTTCGCTGGATGATCGAGGCCAGGGATCGCCCCGAAGCAGAATGCTGCCGTATCTCCGCGGCTGCTCCACATTGCACACTGCAATCCCGTCGGGCTGGTAAATGTTGCCAAGGCGTAATAGCGGGACACAGCGTGATCCTGCGACACGTCAGTAAGACCATCGAGATCCGGAAAGCCTGGTGGTGGCGGGGCCTGAGGCGCGGTCAAAGCCAAAGTGGACGTAACAGGTCGTGACGCGGATGTGGCTGCAGGTGCCGAACCCGCAGCCGGATGCATGAGAAGCCGCACACCGACCACCGCAACTGGGGTCACGAGCGCCACGACGGCCAGAGCGATCATGACCCGCCGCCAGGTAATGGTACTCACCTACAACCACCGCCCCTCTCCGAACGACGACCGACGTTCAACACGCTACGGGAAGCTAGGCACCCTGGTGGCGGCACCGACTCCATCCGCTGGGCAGTACTTAATTACTCGCCGACGGCGGTGTAACCCAAAGCGCCCGAACCGTTCTCAACAGCAATTGCAATTACCTGACCGGAGTCAAGTCCTACGGGCCGCGACGCATGCTCCAGTCAGACGGTTCGGCATCTGCCAACCCGGAGAAGCAAGCTCAGAGACCCTGATTTGCCGTCTGTTTAGCCCAGCATCCGCTGAGGGCGGTCTCGCGGGCGGCAGCCAGTCCCAGTCGGACCCGAGCGCGACAAAATGTTGCGGCTCTCATATGCCGATCGAAATTGTGCTCGATACGAAATTCTCCGGAAGGGCCTGGGGTTGTGGCATGTTTGCAGTCGCCCATCTCGTACGCGATGTCGCCGCGGCCGCGGTGGCCAACGCTGCCGGCAGTCAGCGGCAAGCCGCCCGCCTGCTCTGCGTCGCCGACGCCCTGCGACACTCCATGGGGATCGTGCGGTTCAAGGTGTTGGACGCGGGCGAGGGGAACGCAAACGGCCGACCAGCGGATGGGCATCATTGACCCCGGCCGAGCGTGACGTCATCAAGCTTGTCCGGCAGGGCCTTTCCAACAAAGACATCGCCACGCGACTGTTCATCTCGCCACGCACCGTGGCGACCCATCTCACCCACGTCTACACCAAACTCGGCCTCACCTCCCGGGTGCAGCTCGCTCAGGAAGCGGTCCGCCACAGCTGACCCACGGCAAGGGCGCCGCCGCCAGCCGAATCGTGCTGCGGCGCCGAGCGATACCCGGCAGTGGCCTGACCCCGGTTGGTTGATCCAGGAGAGTCTTGCGGCTCACGTGGTGCATTTTCGACCGATATCCCCGCCGCGTTGGGCCGGAATCCACCGAGCAGTGCGCTGTCCGGCTTCGATAGTGATCTTCGCTGGTCCAAGTAGCGACCTAACTCCAGATCATGTGAGGATTAAACAGCCACGATCAACCGTTGGCCCTGGTGGATGTTTCCCGCAACAGTCGAAGGAAAACGATGACTCAACAGGTTGTCCTCATCACCGGCGCCCTCACCGGCATCGGACGCGCCACCGCCGTTGCATTCGCCGGCAAAGGCGCGAATGTGGTCGTGTCCGGCCGCCACGACGACAAAGGGCAAGCCCTCGTCGCGGAGTTGAAAGCCCTTGGAGCCGAAGCGGAATTCGTTCGGGCCGACGTTACGAAGGAAGACCAGGTCCGCAACCTTGTCGACAAAGCGGTCGCGAGATTTGGCCGTCTTGATGTCGCCGTGAACAACGCTGGCTTCGAAGGCGAGACCGGACCCATACAGGACCTCACCGTTGAAAACTTCAGGGCCATCCACGACACCAACGTTCTCGGCGTATTCCTGAGCATGAAGTACGAACTGCGCGCGATGGCCGGCCAAGACAGCGGCAGCATCGTGAACATCGCCTCGACCTACGGGCATAAAGCGGCGGCTGGCGCGGCGGCCTATGTGAGCAGCAAGTTCGCGGTGGAGGGTCTGACCAAGACCGTCGCGCTCGAACAGGGGAATTCAGGTATTCGAGTGAACGCGGTCGGACCGGGGCCGATAGACACCGGAATGCTGGACCGCTTCACCGGCACCGCAGAAGGCAATGAGGCGCTGATATCGACCGTGCCTTTGCTTCGCCGGGGGAAACCAGAGGAAATCGCCAACGCCATCGTGTTCATTTCGTCCCCCGAAGCCTCCTACATCTCCGGCACGGTTTTCGAAGTCGACGGCGGCATGTCGGCAGCCTGACCTCGTCGAGGAGTACCTCGCTAGTCCGCGGCCCGGCGAGCCGCTCGAAGTCGAACGGCGCGCAACGAAATTCCACGGCAGGGCCGGCGGTTGTGACATATATGCCCCGGCCCATCTCCCGCGTGATGAACGACGAAGAGCCAATCCGATGAACGGACGGGCACTTCACTTCAACGCGTTCATTTGGCCCAACGGCTACCACGAATCCGCCTGGCGCGTGGTCGACGACGACGTGCACAACGTACTAAAGCTCTCGTACTACACCGACATTGCGCGCATCGCCGAACGCGGTCTGATGGACTCGATCTTCCTGGCCGACAACATCGCCATCGCCGAGTACCGAGCCACACACCTGCCGCAGACACAGTTCGATCCGATCTCGGTGCTGTCAGCGCTCGCCGCCGTCACCGACCACGTCGGGCTGATCGGCACCGGCTCAACGACCTACAACAAACCGTGGGAGCTCGCCCGCCGATTCGCAACACTGGATCACCTCAGTGGCGGCCGCGCGGGCTGGAACCTCGTCACCACCGTCACGCCGCTGGCCGCAGCCAACTTCGGTGAATCCATCCATCCCGATCACGCCGACCGCTACGCGCGCGCACACGAATTCGTCGAGGTCGTGCTGCGGGTGTGGGATAGCTGGGACGACGACGCAGTCATCGGTGACCGCGAACGTGGCGTGTGGGCGGACCGCAGCAAGCTGCACGCACCTCACTTCCACGGCGAGCACTACGACGTGGAAGGAGTCCAACCATTCCCCCGCTCCCCGCAAGGTCACCCGGTGCTGGTCCTAGCGGGACAATCTGGGGCAGGCGTCGGGCTCGCCGCGCGCTACGCCGAGATGGCGTTCTCCGGGCCGCCCTCGCTGGCGTCGGCGGTTTCCTTCCGGGCTGACCTGCACGCCCAAGCCGCCGCCTTCGGCCGTGACCCCGAGCAGTTACTGGTCCTGCCGGCGTTGATGGTGACCTTGGGCGGCACCGAGGCCGAGGCGCACGCCCGGGCGCGGCAGCTGGAAGAGCTGGCCAGTCCCGAGTTCCGTTGGCAAAACGCGCTTTACACAGCCGGGCTCGACCCCGACGCCTACGACCCGGACGTTCCCCTGCCCACCCATCTGTGGGCTGAGCAATCACCGTCAACTCGGGCAGATCAACTCTTCGCGGCCGCAAGGTCGCAGCCCGACGCTCCATTGCGTGAGATCGCCCAACGGGTGAGCGGAGGCGCGGGACAGACGCACTTCATCGGAACACCCGAGCAACTCGCCGATCACGTAATCGCTTGGCAAGATGCGGGTGCCGTCGACGGATTCACCATCATGGGATCGACACTGCCCTACGAGTTAACGGCGTTTGTCGACCACGTCGTGCCGATGCTGCAACGCCGAGGACGATTTCGCACCGAGTACACCGGGAGCACGCTGCGAGACCATCTAGGACTCCCACGGCCATCCAAATAGCCAGCGACCGCGATCGCGTCAATCGCCCGAATCAGAAGTGATTCACGGCGGTATTACTGCCGATGAACATGCCGTGACCGGTGCCGTCGTTCGTGAAGCGAATGCCGTCGTTGCCCGCCACGACCGTCCAGCCCTGGATGTGGTAGGTCTGGCCCGGGATGAGGATGTCAAAAGGAGCGTGGGCGTCGCCGACGCCGATGTTCGCACTCCGGTAGCTGAATTGCCCCGACGCGGTGACAACGGCCTGATCGTCGTCCGTCGAGGCTTGGACGAAACCCCCTTGGCAGACGACATTGGGGCCGATGCCCGGATCGGCATCATCGGAGCCGATCTCACACAGCATTTGCGGGGTCTGGGTGTTCACCTTCGCGTTGTGCCCCACCGTAGGATCGGCGCTCGCCAGCGGCGAAAACGCCAGTGGCGCACAGGCGATTCCGACACACGCCGCGCGCGCCATCTTCATGGGGGTCATTTTAGAGAGTATGAGGCCTAACATCTCAGGGAATCAGGATGTAGCTCATCCCCGGGGGTCTTGGACGGTGCGCGTGTCGAATTGGTCGAAGCCGTGGTGTGATGGCCGTTAGCGGCGGTGGCGCCGTAGCCGGTGGTCATTTCAGTGATCGTTATTTGTCGGCCGTTGACGGCGTCGACCCAGGCGACGTGTCCGACGCCCCCGACGAGCGAGCTATTGAAAGACGGCGATCGAATGTGCCTGAGCTGCGCCCACCACCGTCCAGCCTGCCGCTTCGGCCCGGTAAGCCCAGTTTTCGGCGTTCCCGCTGAGCGCTTTGACGTAGTAGCCGGTGTGGTCGTGGATCTGCTCTTGGGCACCCCAAGTGCAGTAGCCCTCGCACTCGCCGCTCAGGGGTTGCGGTCGGTCGTGGCGCCTTTGGTCCGGTCCGCGTGGGCCGGTGCCGTAGTCATTGATGCCCCGAGCGAGAGTGCGCTGCCCACAACGACGGCAGCCACAATTCCGGTGGTTTTCATTCCACTCACCCTCGCAGCCGGGGCGCCAAACCAACAACCCGTTACGTTTTGTTATCGCTAGGCGGACGGAATTCGTTTCACGATGTTGGCTATTAGGTGAATGGGAGCGCTTCAGCGCAGCCGTCAGGAGGCAGGTTCGGGCGTGCGCGCCGCCACGAAGAACCGGCGCAGCGCTTCCCCCAGCCGTGCGCGTATCGGTGCGCCCGAGATGACCACGTCGACCATCGTCAGCGACTGGTGGGTGTGGCCGCGGGCATGGACGTGCTCCGTCGGGACGCCGGCCGCATTGAGAGCGGCGGCATAGGCCTCACCGACGTCACGCAGGGGATCGAACTCGGCCGTCACCACGATCGCCGGGGGCAGCCCGGACAGATCGACAGCATCCAAGGGCGCGAAGCGGGGATCGCTACGGTCAGCCGCGTCGATGTAGTGGTCGTAGAACCACCGGAGGAGCGGCGTCGTGAGGTCATAGCCGTGCGCGTTCTCGGCGAAGGACGCGCGCGTCATGTCGCCCGACGTGAGCGGCGTCAACAGCGCCTGCCCGGTGATGGTCGGCCCACCCATGTCCCGCGCCAGCCGGCATATCACGGCCGCGATCCCACCGCCTGCACTCCAGCCGCATACCGCGAGCTGGCCCGGCCTGCCGCCCAGCGCTTGGGCATTGTCGGCGACCCACCGCACCGCGGCCATCCCGTCATCGATCGCCGCCGGGAATCGGTGTTCGGGCGCGTGGCGGTAGTTCGCCGAGATGACGACCGCGTCGCTGCGCACGCAAAGGTCCCGGCAGAGCGGATCATCCACGATGGCGTCACCCAGAACGTAGCCGCCGCCATGGAAGTACACCACGATCGGGTGCGGGCCCGGGGTCGACGGACGATAAATTCGGTACGCCAAATCGCCTGTGGCGCCGGGTAAGACGCCGTCGGCGATTTCGCCGACGTCGGGTCCCGGCGGTCGAGCAGTGAACATCTGCTGATAGAAGGCGCGGGCGTCGGCCACGGCCATCGATTCCAACGGCGGCAGTTGCAACGCAGCCACCTCGTTCAGGACCATCTCGACGTCGGGTTGCAACCGGCGCACCACTCCGTCACTGCACCGCGACCCGTCGGGACCAGACAGCCGGAAACCCAGATAGTCGCGGGCGACGACCTCGTCGCAGCTGAGGTGGTAGAAGTCGACGCCCGCGCAGTAGGGCAGGAAGACCCGTGGCTTGCCCGGCACATTGGCGCCCATATACCAAGAGTTCGCGGTCCGGTAGAGGGTGATGTCGGCGCAGTCATTGACGTGTTGCGTCCACCCGGCTTCCGCCGTCTCGGTGGGCTCGATGACGTCGAAGCCGACCGTACCCAGGTGGCCGAGGCAGTCGAGCACCCAGTCGGCGTGCTGTTCGATCGAAACGGCCATGTTCGACAGCACCGAGGGACTCCCGGGACCGGTGATGAAAAACAGATTCGGAAAGCCGACGGTGCTTAACCCGAGGTAGGCCTGCGGCCCATTCGACCATTTGTCCTTCAGCGCCAAGCCGTTTCGGCCCGTGATGTCGACGGCCGTGATCGCGCCCGTCACGGCGTCGAAACCGGTGGCGAAGACGATCGTGTCGAAGGCGAACGACTCGTCGGCGGTGTCGATGCCCGTTTCCGTGATCTGTCGGATCGGATGTTTTCGGACGTTCACAAGGCGCACGTGCGGCAGGTTGTAGGTGGCGTAGTAGTTCGTGTCCAGGCATGGCCTTTTCGTCCCGAGGGGGTGATCGGTAGGGCACAGCTCGGCCGCCGTCTCGGGATCGTCGACGATGCCGCGGATCTTGTTCCGGAAGAACTCGGCGAACTCGTGGTTGGCCGCGGGATTGCTCAGTACGTCGGCGAACGTGACGAACGTCTCGAACAGTAGGCCGCTCTGCCATGCGTGTTCATAGCGTTCTTGGCGTTCAGCCGCCGACACGCTGAATGTCGGAATGATGCTGCGCTCCCCCGGAATCCCGCCCCACGACACCCGCGCCGCCGCGCGGTATTCCGCCTCATTTGCCAGTTGCGCCAGCTTCTCGGGCGACAACGGACCATTGCGCGCCGGGATCGAGAAATTCGGAGTGCGCTGAAAAACCACCAGCTCTCGCGCTTCCTGGGCAATGACCGGAATCGATTGAACGCCAGAGGAACCCGTGCCGATCACCGCCACCCGCTTACCCGTGAAATCAACGGGCTCGTGCGGCCAGCGGCTGGTGAAGTAGACCTCACCGGCGAACCGCTCGAGTCCGTCGACCTCGGCTGGCTTGGGAATGGACAGACAACCGGTGGCCATCACGACAAAACGGGCAGTGACGTCTTCGCCGCTGTCGGTGCGCACGCGCCATGACGAGGCATCGTCGGCCCAGTCCGCCTGCTCGACTCGCGTCGAGAAGGTGATGTGGCGGCGCAGGTCGTGCTTGTCGGCGACGTGATTCAAATAACGCAGGATCTCCGGCTGGGTGGCGTACTTCTCCGACCATTGCCAGTCCCGCTGCCAGTCGGGATCGAAGCTGTACATGTAATCGACGCTGGGCACGTCGACCCGGGCGCCCGGATACCGGTTCCAGTACCACGTTCCACCGATGTCGTCGGCCGCTTCGAATACGCGTAATCGGTAGCCGGCGCGGCTCAGGCGGTAGGCGAGGTACAGGCCGGCGATACCAGCGCCAATTACGACGACGTCGAGGTCAGGCGTCGTTCGGTCTGTCGCGGCGGCATCAGTCATCATCTGATGATCACCCCGCGCTCAGCAGCTGTCACGAGTACCGCAAGACTTCATATTTTCTGAGTCATTGCGCGGCCCGAAGTGGAGTGCTGTGCTGATCGAATGGCAGATACGGCATCGATCGGGGTCAAGGTCCACGGGAAAGTCATCGTGATCACGGGCGGCGCACGGGGAATCGGATTGGCCACCGCCACCGCACTGCACAACATGGGCGCCAAGGTCGCCATCGGCGATATCGACGAGGCCAAGGTGAAGGAATCGGGCGTCGACCTCGGGCTCGACGTGTACGGCAAACTCGATGTGACCGATAAGGATTCGTTTGCGGATTTCCTCGACCAGGTGGAGCGCCAGCTCGGTCCTATCGACGTGTTGGTCAACAACGCAGGCATCATGCCCGTCGGCCGCATCATCGACGAGCCCGACGCCGTCACCCGGCGGATCCTGGACATCAACGTCTACGGCGTGATCCTGGGCAGCAAGTTGGCGGCCCAACGCATGGTCGCCCGCCGACGCGGGCACGTCATCAACGTCGCCTCGCTGGCAGGGGAGCTCAACGTCGTCGGGCTGGCCACCTACTGTGCCAGCAAGCACGCGGTGGTGGGCTTCACCGACTCGGCCCGGCTCGAGTACCGCTCGGCGGGCGTGCAGTTCTCGATGGTGTTGCCGGGATTCGTCAACACCGAACTCACGTCCGGGACGACCGGGACGAAAGGATTCCGGAACGCCGAGCCCGCCGAGATCGCCGACGCGATCGTGCGGCTGGTGGCCCAGCCCAAGCCGCGAGTGCGAATCACCAAGGTGGCCGGCGCCATGGTCGTGTCACAGAAGTTCTGGCCGCGCGGCATCGCCGAGGCCCTAAACCGCAAGCTCGGCGGCGATCGTGTGTTCACCGACGACGTCGACGTCGAGAAGCGCAAGGCCTATGAGACTCGGGCCCGCGGCGAAGAGTGACTTTCGGTTCTAGCAGCGTTCACCGGCGGCGCGGACAATCGGCCGGGTGATCCTCGAAACCGAAACGACAACGGCACCCACGCCCCTCTCCGACGACGAACTCGCCCTCATCGACGCGTACTGGCGCGCCGCCAACTACCTATCGGTCGGGCAGATCTATCTGCTGGACAACCCGCTGCTAGCCGAACCGCTGTCCGCCGAGCACGTCAAACCCCGGCTGTTGGGGCACTGGGGCACTACGCCCGGGCTCAACCTGATCTACGCGCACCTCAACCGCATCATCCGCAACCGTGACGCCAACGTCATCTACATCACCGGGCCCGGTCATGGCGGCCCCGGCCTGGTGGCCAACGCCTATCTCGAGGGCACCTACAGCGAGGTGTATACCGGCATCGCCGAAAACACCGACGGGATCCGAAAGTTGTTCCGGCAGTTCTCTTTTCCCGGCGGGATCCCGAGCCACGTCGCCGCCCAGACACCAGGGTCGATCCACGAAGGCGGTGAACTCGGCTACGCGCTGGTGCATGCCTACGGCGCCGCCTTCGACAACCCGGATCTGGTGGTGGCGTGCGTGATCGGCGACGGCGAGGCCGAGACCGGACCGCTGGCCGCCGGTTGGCACTCGAACAAGTTCCTCAACCCGGCCGTCGACGGGGCGGTGCTGCCGATCCTGCATCTCAACGGATACAAGATCGCCAACCCCACCGTCCTGGCGCGCATCCCGCAGGCCGAACTGGAATCGCTGTTGCGCGGCTACGGCTACCGTCCGATCACCGTTGCTGGAGACGAGCCCGCCGCCGTGCACCAGCAACTGGCCGCCGCGTTGGAGGACGCGTTCGATGACATCGCGGCGATTCAGCGCGCGGCGCGCGATGCGAATCAGACCGAGCGGCCGGTGTGGCCGATGATCGTGCTGCGCACTCCCAAAGGCTGGACCGGACCAAAAGTGGTGGACGGCAAGCACGTTGAGGGCACCTGGCGCTCACACCAGGTGCCGCTGGCCGAGACGCACCAGAACCCGGAGCATCGCACGCAGCTCGAAGAATGGCTGCGCAGCTACCGGCCGTCGGAACTGTTCGACGGCAACGGCGCGCTGCTGCCGCATCTGCGGGCGCTCGCGCCCGACGGCGACCGGCGGATGAGCGCCAATCCGCACGCCAACGGCGGCCTGTTGCTGCGCGACCTGGACCTGCCCGACTTCCGCGACTACGCGGTGCCCGTCGAGCAACCGGCCGCCGCGACCCACGAAGCGACCCGGGTGCTGGGCACCTTCCTGCGGGACGTCATCACCCGCAACCTCGACAACTTCCGGCTGATGGGTCCCGACGAGACCGCCTCCAATCGGCTGTCGGCCGTCTTCGAGGCGACCAGCAAGGTCTGGCTCTCGGATACCAGTCCCGATGACGAAGACCTGGCTCCCGACGGCCGCGTCATGGAGGTGCTCTCCGAGCACCTGTGCCAGGGCTGGCTGGAGGGCTACCTGCTGACCGGGCGGCACGGCCTGTTCAACTGCTACGAGGCGTTCGTGCACATCGTCGACTCGATGTTCAATCAGCACGCGAAATGGCTGTCTACCAGCCGCGAGCTGCCGTGGCGCCGGCCGATCGCGTCGCTGAACTACCTGCTCAGCTCGCACGTGTGGCGACAGGACCACAACGGCGCATCGCACCAGGACCCCGGCTTCATCGACCTGGTCGCCAACAAACGCGCCGAGGTGGTGCGCGTTTACCTGCCGCCGGATGGCAACACGCTGCTCTCGGTGGCCGACCACTGTCTGCGCAGCCGCGACTACGTCAACGTGATCGTCGCCGGCAAGCAGCCCGCGCTGTCCTACCTGTCGATGGACGACGCGATCCTGCACTGCACCCGCGGGCTGGGCATCTGGCAATGGGCCAGCACGGCCACCGGTGAGCCCGATGTGGTGCTGGCCTGCGCCGGCGACGTCCCCACTTTGGAGACGCTGGCCGCCGCCGACATCGTGCGCCGCGAACTGCCCGACCTGAAGGTGCGGGTGATCAACGTCGTCGACCTGATGCGCCTGCAACCCGACTCCGAGCACCCACATGGGTTGCCCGACAATGAATTCGACGCGCTGTTCACCGTCGACCGGCCGGTCATCTTCGCCTACCACGGCTATCCGTGGCTGATCCACCGGCTCACCTACCGGCGCGCCAATCACGCCGGAATGCACGTGCGGGGGTTCAAGGAGCGGGGCACCACGACCACGCCGTTCGACATGGTGATGCTCAACGACCTCGACCGCTTCCATCTGGTCACGGACGTCATCGACCGAGTGGACGGGTTGGCCAGCCAAGCCGCCGGGCTGCGTCAGCGCATGGTCGATGCGCGGCTGGCCGCACGCCGCTACACGCGCGAGCACGGCGAAGACGACCCGCAGATCGCCGACTGGAGGTGGGTCGACGGAGTAAGTCGTTGAGTCTGCAGATTCGACGCTGGACACCGGCACTACCGTGTAGACCGTGGCAAGGGTGTTGTCGGTCAACGTGGCGCGGGTGCGGACGAATCCGGATCCGCACGCGCAGTCCAACGTCACCGGCATCGACAAGGTGGCGGCCGCCGAGCCGGTCATGGTGCGCGCACCGGGGCCGATGCACGGCGGTGCCGGCAGCGGACTCGTCGGCGACACCATCGGCAACCAAAACCTGCACGGCGGCGACGACCAGGCCGTCTACGCCTATGCGAGAGAAGACCTGGACGCGTGGGAGATTGAGCTGCAGCGCGAACTCACCAACGGGATGTTCGGCGAGAACCTGACCACCTCGGGCGTCGACGTGACCGGCGCGCTGATCGGTGAACGTTGGCGCGTCGGCACAGACGGGTTGCTGCTGGAAGTCTCCGCCCCGCGGACACCGTGCCGGACGTTTCAAGCGTTCCTCAACCTGAACCGGTGGATCAAAACCTTCACCGAAGCGGGAAAACCCGGCGCCTACTTCCGGGTGATCTCGCCGGGGACCGTGCGTGCCGGTGACGCCATCATCATCGACCACCGCCCAGACCACGAGGTCACCGTCGGGCTGGTCTTTCGCGCCCGAATGTCCGAACCGGAGCTGCTCCCTCGGCTGTTGGTGGCCGACGGGCTTTCGGCAGAACTGAAGGCTTACGCGCGCAGGCGCGTCGCCTCGAACGCCGAGTAAGCCGATCGGGCCCGTCGCGCGGGTAAACTTGCCAGGTGCCCGACGTGACCGCTGCAACCAAGACTGCAACCAACACCAGGTTCCGGATTCATGTCGACATCGCGGTGATCGTGCTGATCCTGGTGCTGACGAACCTGATCGCGCACTTCACCACGCCGTGGGCCAGCATCGCCACTGTCCCGGCCGCCGCCGTCGGGCTCGTCATTCTGGTGCGCTGCAACGGACTGGGCTGGGCGGAGCTGGGCTTGGGCCGCGAGCACTGGAAGTCTGGGCTGGCTTACGCGATGGCTGCCGTAGCGGTCGTCGGGGCGGTGATCGGGATCGGTGTCCTGCTGCCAATGACCCGGCCGATGTTCCTGAACCATCACTACGCGACCATCTCCGGCGCGCTGGTCGCCTCGTTGGTCGTCATTCCACTGCAGACCGTCATTCCTGAAGAGCTGGCGTTTCGCGGTGTTTTGCACGGCGCGCTGAATCGGGCCTGGGGATTTCGCGGTGTCGCGCTGGCGGGTTCACTGCTGTTCGGCCTGTGGCACGTTGCGACATCGTTGGGCCTGACGAGCAGCAACGTCGGCTTCACGCGGCTGTTCGGCGGCGGCGTCGTCGGGATGCTGGCCGGGGTCACAATGGCGGTCCTGGCCACGGGGGCGGCCGGGTTTGTCTTTACCTGGCTGCGTCGGCGCAGCGGCAGCCTGATCGCGCCGATCGCGCTGCACTGGTCACTGAACGGGCTGGGCGCGCTGGCGGCCGCGTTGGTCTGGCACCTGACCTGATTTACACCAGCAGCACTGCGGCACCGGCGATACGTCCTTCGCTGAGGTCGGTCAGCGCGCGATCTGCTTGTCCGAGTGGGTATTCCGGCGTGGTCACCTCGATGTGATGGGCCGCCGCGAAGTCGAGGAACTCGCGCGCGTCGGCGCGGGTGTTCGACGCCACCGAACGGATCTGACGCTCCTGGAACAAGTGCCGCTGATAGTTCAGAGCCGGGATATCGGAGAGGTGAATCCCGGCGATCGCCAACGTCCCGCCACGGTCCAACGCGTCCAGCGCGGGCAGCACCAGATCACCGACCGGCGCGAACAGGATCGCGGCGTCCAGCGGCACCGGCGGCGGATCCGCGGCACCTTGGGCCGACGCGGCACCCAGCTCCATCGCGAGCACCTGTGCCCGTTCTCCGCGGGTCATCACGTGCACCTCGGCGCCTTTGGCTAACGCGACCTGTGCCGTGATGTGGGCGCTGCCGCCAAAGCCGTAGAGGCCCAACCGCCCACCGGCTGGCAACTCGGCGCGCAGCAGCGACCGGTATCCGATGATGCCGGCGCACAACAGCGGCGCCAACTCACTGTCGCTATATCCGCTCGGTAGATGGTGCGCGAAAGCCGCAGGGACCGTGGCGAATTCGGCGTATCCGCCGTCGGCGTCCCAGCCGGTGTAGCGGGAGTTCGGACACAGGTTTTCGTCGCCGCGACGGCAGTACTTGCAGACGCCGCAGGTGTGACGCAGCCAGGCGATGCCCACCCGGTCCCCCACGCTGAACCCGTCACCGGCCTCGGCGCCAACCGCTGAACCTACCTCTAAGACCTCCCCCACCACCTCGTGGCCCGGGGTGACGTGCTCGCGGTGGACGGGCAGGTCGCCCTCGGTGACGTGCAGGTCGGTGCGGCACACCCCACAGGCGAGCACGGCCACCAGTAATTCCGCTGGCCCCGGGCGCGGCACGTCGGCGCTAACGCGCTCAAGCGGGCCAGTTTTCATCGGCCCGGGCCGGCGCACCTGCCAGGCCGTCATGCTTTTGGTGATCGCGGCCGCGGCCATCACCCCATCTAACGCCTGCGAACCAGACTGACAACCCAAAGCAGGATGACCGCTCCGAGCAAGGACACGAAGAACGTAAACCATTTGCGCCCATGTTCGACATCGACGTGCAGCCAGCCGAGGATCATGCCCCCGATAAATCCGCCGACCACGCCGATGACGATGTTCAGCAGGATGCCGGACCCGCCGACCTTGACGATTTTGCCGGCGATCCAGCCAGCGATTCCGCCAATGATGAGGTAGGCGAGCCAACTTACTGCGGTGGGTGGAGCGAAGGCCAAGTACTGCGTAGCTGCCGTGGCATCCATGCGGGTCTCGTTACTTCCCGGGACGGTGGCTTTAAGCGGGCAAGGTCTGCTGTGGCATCGGTGTGGGCGTCGGCGTGACGTCACCGGCCGGTGCCTGGCCAGGCGCCGGAGCCGGAGCACCCGGCGCGGGCGCCGGAGCGGGAGCGGGAGCGCCTGGCGCGGGCGCGGCGGGGGCGGCTGGCGCGGGCGCCGGGGCCGGAGCGCCAGGAGGCGGAGGGCCGATGACCGGAGCCCCTGGGGGCAGAGCGACCGGAGCGGGAGCCGGGGCCGCCTCCGGATTCCAGGGCTGGATCGACTCGGCGAGCGCTTTGGCCGCGCCCTTGTCCACGGGGTCGTTCGCGGTCCCGAGCCACACCACAAACCATCGCTGCGGCGGGGCGGCGTTGGTCGCCGGCGTGCCGATCACGCCCGTCCAGATCTGCCCGTTCGGCTTGGCCGGATCGCTGAACTTGACCTCGTAATAAGACGCGCTGCCGGCTATCCCGTTGGCGTTCAGCGGCGTGCTGTCCTGGTTGATCCGCATGCCGGGATACGGCATGAAAAACTCACCCATGTCCGAGCCAAGCCGGACCGCGGCCTTGGCGTCGTTGGCTTCGGCGCTGGCGTAGAGCTTTTGGTCCAGCCGGCCGAGCACGACGCGGGTGTCGTTGGCTACCGGCGGCGGCTGTCCGGGCGCCGGCGGCTGTCCCGTCGTCTTGCTCAGCATCGCCGAGCCGTAGTCGAGATGAGATGCGTCGGACTCCACCCAGCCGGGAGGCAGGACGAAGCTGAATCCACCGACCGCATTGGTGACGCGACCGGCATTTGGGTCGACGACGGGCGGCGGCGGTGCGTTCGGGTCGATCGGGGGTGGTGGTGGCGCAGCATTGGGGTCACCAGGCGGGGCCGGCGGCGCGCCGGGGGCGCCTGGCGCGGCCGGGGCCGGTGCCGGTGCCGCCGCGGGCGGGGCCGCGGCGGTGGTCGGCGGCGCGGGTACCGGATCGGCCTTCGAGGTCGCCGGCAACGCGAAGGTGACCGCGCTGGCGCTGGTCACCGCGGCAATGGCCAGCATCGCCCATAGTCCCTTACGACGGGTCGGGCTCGGGTCCACCTGCTCCATGGCGACGAACCTACCGCGTTACGGCTGTGACGCAAGGATGCCGTGCTGATGATGTCGTGCGGTTTTCCTGATACCGCTATGCAAACCGCCGCAGGTCATCGATGCGGCGCCGGGTACAGCGCCACTTCGAGGGTTTTGACGCTGAACCACACGCGCTCTCCGGGTGTCAGCCGCAACTCGGTGGCAGCGTCGACGGTGATTTCCGCGGCTAGGCCGGGAGCGCCATCGGGCTGCTCGGCACCGCGCACCAGAACGGTGGTGCCGTGGGCATCCAGCTCCGCGACGGTCTGCTCGACGGTGTTGCGTGGGCTGCCGTGTGGCTGGTCTCGGTAGACGGCCACCGCCGTTGGCGCGAACACCGCAACCGCGTTGTGCCCCTGCGACACCGCTTCGCCGAGGTCGGGCGCCGGAGTCCCATGCCACCGGAGGCCCGACGGGCTCTCTAGCGAGCCGTCCGCCGCGATGATGCCGTTGACCAGGTTGACTCCGGCGATGCGAGCACCGAAATGACTGCGCGGCGCGGTTAGCACCGTGGCGACCGGGCCGATCTCGGCGATCTTCCCCGACTCGAGCACCAGCACCCGATCGGCCAGGGTGAACACGTCCAGCAGGTCGTGGGTGATCAGGACGGCGGCGCAGCCGCGGTGGTTGACCACTCCGCGCAGCACCGCCCGGATCGCCGCGGCCGCGGCGACGTCGAGCCCACTGAGCGGCTCGTCGAGCAGCAGCGCGGCCGGTTCGGTGGCCAGCGCCCGCGCGATTGCTACCCGCTGAGCCTGGCCGCCGGACAGCTGGCGTGGTTTGCGGTCGGCGAACTGCTCGGCGTCGACCTCGCGCAGCCAGCGCAGCGCGGTCGCCTTGTCCTTGCTGCGCGCGAACATGCGAGAGATCCCGTGCCGGCTGCGCGGCCCGAACGCCACATTCGCGGCGACGCTCATGTGCGGAAAGAGCAGCGGGTCCTGTAACAGCAGCCCAACGCGTCGGTCGTGCGTTGCCACGTTCACCCCCGTCTGAGTGTCGGTCAACACCCGGTCGCCCAGGCGCACCTGGCCCGCGTCGGGATGGACCAGTCCCGCGATGACGTGCAGCGCGGTGGACTTGCCCGCGCCGTTGGGCCCGAGCAAGGCCAGCACCTCCCCCGCGGACACCGAGAACTCCACGTCCAACTGGCGATCGGCCACGACCGCGCGAAGCTGCAACTCACTCACGGCCGGTTACCTCGGCTCGGTCCCGGAGAGCCTGCGTGCACCCAGACCAAGTACCACCACCGCGGCCACCAGGACCAGCAAAATGGACAGGGCCACAGCGGCATTCGGGTCGGTCACGCGCTGCAGGTAGATCTCTAGGGGCAGGGTGCGGGTGACTCCTTGGCGGGAACCGGCGAACGTCAGCGTCGCACCGAACTCCCCCAGTGAGCGGGCGAACGCCAGCACCGCGCCTGACACCATGCCTGGCATCAGCAGCGGCAGGGTGACGCGCCACCAGACGGTGCTGGGCCGCGCGCCGAGTGTTGCCGCCAACACTTCGTAGTCGGCTCCCGCGGTGCGGGCCGCCCCCTCGAGGGCGATCACCAGGAACGGTAACGAGACGAAGGTCTGCGCCAACACCACGGCGGTGGTGCTGAATGCGATGCCGATTCCGGCCGCCTCGAGGTACCTCCCGATCAGTCCGAGGCGGCCGAACGCATAAAGCAACGCAATGCCGCCCACCACCGGCGGCAGCACCAGCGGCAGCAGGATCAGCGGCCGCAGCAACCGCACTACCCGCGCGCGGCTGCGGGCCAGCACCATTGCCATCGGAACCCCCAGCAGCACGCACAGTCCGGTGCTGGCCGCGGCGGTCTTCAGGCTCAGCCACAGTGCCGTCTTCGAGGAGTCGCTGGTGATCAACGACCAGAAATTCGGCCAGTCAACCTTGATCGCGATAGCCAGCAGCGGCAGCACCACGAAGAGCGTCCCCAGGGCCGCGGGCACGTAGACCCAACGAGGCAGATCCACGCTACGGCTGCTAATACGTCCACCCCTAACCGTGGTCGGGAGATACAAAACGCCTCAAACCTAGCGCTGCGTGAGTTGCGAATCGGCTAGCTGTCCTGTGCGCGGCGCGGTAGTTTCCGCCGATGTATGAGTTTGGAGTGCATTTGGTGTGAGATTCTGCGGGGGTGCCCGCTCCTTCGGGTGTCGTGACGTTTCTGTTCACCGACGTTGAGGGTTCAACCCGTCGGTGGGAAGCCGACGCGGACGCGATGCGGATCGCCCTCGCCGCCCACGACGAGGTGTTGCGCGCGGCGATCGAGGCGCGCGGGGACTGGTTGTTCAAACACACTGGTGACGGGGTGTGCGCCGCCTTCGCGTCACCCAGATCCGCGATTGATGCCGCCGTGGCTGCGCAGCGGGGACTGGAGTTGCCGGTGCGGATGGGTTTGGCGACAGGCGAAGCCGAGCTGCGTGCGGGCGACTATTTCGGAGCGGTTTTGAATCGGGCCGCACGCGTGATGGCAGCCGGGCCCCCTCAAATCACCCCCGCGATCACTCACCTCCGCGATGTCCTCGGCGACCCGACCTACGAGTCGCTCGCCCGCAAGGGTGAGACGATGACCACCGCCGCCATCGCGATTTACGCCTACGACCAAATCGACGAGGCCCGAACTGAACTCGAACATCCCAGCTGAATGCCTCTCAGGAGCGGAGATGGTTCAGCAGTGAGCTGTCGTGCAGCGTCAAACACACCCGCCGGATCTGTTCCGCGCAACGCTCGCTAATACGCACCCCCCTAGCCATGGTCGGGAGATTTACCCGATCGGTAACGGGTTTGGCAGCAACATTTGAAACTGAGCACGTTGGTTAGACTGCGCGGACGTTGCTGACCAGACGTGCCTGTGATATCGGGACAGCGATCCTGTCCTAGATTGCCTCAACGCTCAGCGCCTCGTCGGTAGCCAAGCCGCTCATCCGCAACCGGCGCCCGGACAGCAGTGACTCCATGGCTTCGCCTGCCACGGGGCGCGAGAACAGGAAACCCTGCGCCCGGTGACATCCATGCTCTATCAAAGTCATTGCGACAGCAGGCGTCTCAACGCCCTCAGCGACCAGTTGCAGGCCGAAGGCCTCAGCGAGTACCACGATAGAGCGAACGATCGCCAGGTCGCTGGCGTTGGTGTCCACGTCGCGGACGAACCCGGCGTCGATCTTGAGCGTATCGATAGGAAGCGATTTCAGGTGCGACAGGACGGCGTAGCCGGTGCCGAAGTCGTCGATGGCGATCTGGACCCCCACGTCCTTCAACTTCGCAAGCGTTCTGCGCGTGGTTTCGATATCGCCAACCAGTGCGCGCTCAGTGATCTCCAGGCACACCGACTCAGCGTTGATGCCGAACTCGTCGATGATGTCCGCGACAGTGCGCACGAAACCGGAGGTGACCAATTGACGAGGCGAGACATTGACGCGCAGTGTGAGGTCTCGTCCCACGCCATGCGATCGCCACCGGTTGAATTCGGCGCAGGCGCTTCGCATGACCCATCGGCCCAACTCTCCGGCGAGATTGGTCGATTCGGCTACACCGATGAACGAATCCGGTTGCAGGAGCCCGCGCGTCGGGTGCCGCCAGCGGACCAGCGCTTCGGTCCCCAGGATCACGCCGGTCAGCAGGTCGACCTCGGGCAAGTAATTCAGCAGCAGAGCGTCGCTCTCGATGCCCGCTTGCAGATGGAGTTCGATGTCGTTGCGCAAGACGCTGCTGCGGGAGATGTCGTCGGTGGACACCGCGACCTGGTTGCCGCCCGCGCGCTTGGCCGTCAGGGCGGCCTCGTCGGCGCGACGGAGTAGGTCGGCGGTGTCGTCGCGTCCCGGCCTGCCCGCCGCCATCCCGATGCTGACGGAGGGGCTGATCACTTCCTCGCCGATCTTCAAGGAAGCGCGCAAAGTCGTCTGAAGGCGGTGCGCGAGTGATTCCGCGGTCTCAGTTAGCATGGCCCGGTCCGGAATGACGAGGAACTCGTCCCCGCCGATCCGACCGATCGTGCCCAGCCCTCGCATGCTTTCCTGAAGCCGTTCGGCGAATACCTGGAGGTAAAAATCGCCGGCGGCATGCCCGTAGTAATCGTTGATGGACTTCAGTCGGTCAAGGTCGAGATAAAAGACCGCCACGGGTCCGGGGTGTCCCGCCGCGAGTCTGGCGGAAAGGCGCGCAACAACCGAACGACGATTGTGCAGACCGGTCAGTTCGTCATGCTCGGCTAGGTAGCGGAGCTTTTCTTCAGCGGCGATGCGGGCCTGGAACTGTGCGAACAAAGAGGCGACCGACCCGAGCGTGCCGACCTCTTGTTTCGTCCACTTCCTGCCACGCAAGCTAACCAAGCCAAGCACGCCGGTGGTCACCGCCTTTGAAACGAGCGGTGCGGTGGCCACTGTGGGGGTCGCGACGCGGCGCTTTCCCGTGATCTCGCGTCGGAACGCCTTGTAAGCATAGTTTGTGGAAGCCGACGGCCTAATCACGACGGGTTCCGTGGGCTGGATCAGAAGCGGTTCCTTGCCATGCGCGCAAGGGGCGAAGACGTCGTCGGCGTTAGTGAAGGGGACAATCGGCAGGGGATCCGGTTTTGAACGGTTGGGTCGCGGCGGCCATTCGACGATCAACTTCGAGATCCCGATGGTTTGGTCGTTGTGGCGCAGGAAGCCGGTGTCGGCGTCGAACCGATGGACGAGGGTCGCTAGTATCTGTTCGCTCACAGTGGTAGCGGTGAATGTATGAGCCTCCATCAGCTGGGCGGCAACGGAGGCGACGAAGTTTAGGTCGCGCGGCATGGTTCCTCGATTGCCGCGGTACTCACGATCACAACCGCTTCAAGTACGTCATCAATGAATTCGACCCATGTCACCCTAGTCTTGCACGGTGTCTCGGTCATCGTCGGACTCCTCGAACATCCGGGTGGTTGTCGTTGTTCGCAGACGCGGAGACCAACCGATTTACGTGGGTGGTTAATGCGAGTCTCAAAGCTGTGACCGTCGCCATCGAGGCACAACAGACTATATTAGCTGCGAGGGAGTGTTGCTGGCGGATGTGGGGGCCAAACTCTCGACGCTCAGCTACTGAGCGAGTAGCAGGCCCGTACACCATTACGAAACCGGCAGAGATCCGTAGGCCGCGGTGCACAGTTCGTCAGGGCTTAGCGAAACCCAACTGGGCCAGGACGTTCTGACCGGCGTCACCGGTCACCAGGGCGACGAACTTCTGCGCCAGCGCCGGCTGGGGCGCCTTCTTCAGCACGGCGATGGGATAGACATTCACCGCGCCCGCGGCCTGGGGGAACTTCACCGTCGTCACCTTGTCTTTAGCGCTGAGCGCGTCGGTCACATAGACCAGCGCGGCGTCGGCTTGCCCGGTGGTGACCTTGTTGAGTACGTCGGTCACGCTGAGTTCCTCACTGACCGGGTGCAACTGCACCCCGGTGCTGTCCTCAACGCGCTGGGTCGCCGTTCCGCATGGCACTGGCTTCTGGCAGATGACCACGTTGAGCCCGGGTTTGTTGAGGTCCGCGAAGGATCCGATTTGCTTGGGATTGCCCGGCGCGGTGACGATGACCAAAGTGTTGGCGGCGAAGTTCGTCGGATTGCCGTCCACCAGTCCGGCCTTGACGACCGTGTCCATCTGCGCGGTGTCCGCGGATGCGAAGACGTCGGCCGTCGCACCCTGGGTCAACTGCGTAGCCAGCTCGGAGGAGCCCATGAAGTCGAAATTGACGTCACTGCCGGGGTTGTCGGCCTTGAACTGCTGACCGATCTTGGTGAATGAGGGCTTCAACGACGCCGCGGCGTACACCACGATCGTGCCGGAGGCCTGCGGGGTGGACTGGGAAGACTGGGACGACTGGGAAGGCTCGGAAGACGCCGCCCCCGAGGACGCCGGGGGGGATTTCGAACCGCACGCAACCGTACCCGTCAGCAATCCGGCCACCAGCATGGTCGACACCAAACCGGTCGGCACTCCGGTCCGCGACATGGACGAACCCTAATGGGGCGCCCGGCGAGCAGTTAGGCCGAATCGTTACCAAAACAATGGGCGCGTCGTGCCAATTAAGATTTCCCTAAATAGCTACTGTCCAGTAACATCGACGTCGATTGAAGCCTTAACAGGCCGAGATCCCAGGCAATGATGCAGTGCTGTTTCCGCGAAAGTGCTGCTACCGCCGGGTCTAGGCACCAGGTTGAACACTAGGGAGGTCATAGCAGTGGAGGTCTTGGTCACCGGCGGCGATACCGACATGGGGCAGGTGGTAGCCGAGGGCTTCCGCGATGACGGCCACAAAGTGATCCTGGTGGGTGCCCGCCGCGGCGACCTCGAGGTAGCCGCCAAGGAGCTCGACGTCGACGCGATCGTCTGCGACACCACCGACCCAGCCAGCCTCAGCGAGGTCCGCGGGCTGTTTCCCCACCAGCTGGACACCATCGTCAACGTGCCGGCGCCGAGTTTCGACGCCGGCGACCCCCGCACTTACGCGCTGTCCGACACCGCCAACGCGTGGCGTAACACGCTGGATGCGACGGTTCTTTCGGCGGTGCTGACGGTGCAGGCCATGGGCGACTACCTGCGCTCCGGCGGCTCGATCATCAGCGTGATGGCCGAAAACCCGCCTGCGGGCAGCGCCGAGGCCGCGATCAAAGCCGCGCTGTCCAACTGGGTCGCCGGGCAGGCGGGCGTGTACGGGACTCGCGGGATCACAGTCAACGCAGTGGCCTGCGGGCGCAGCATTCAGCCAGGCTACGACGGCCTGTCGCGCACGCCGCCGTCCGTCGCGGCCGAAATCGCGCGGCTGGCACTGTTTTTGACCACCCCCGCCGCCCGCCACATCACCGGCCAGACGCTGCACGTCAGCCACGGCGCGCTGGCCCAGTTCGCCTGAGTCTCTTCCGCTTTCGGAGCCCGAAGCTACGGTAGACACCGTGACTATCCGGCTGGGATTCCAGATTCCCAATTTCTCCTACGGCACCGGTGTGGAAAAGCTGTTCCCGACGGTGATCGCCCAGGCCCAAGAGGCCGAGGCGGCGGGCTACGACTCGCTGTTCGTGATGGACCACTTCTACCAATTGCCGATGTTGGGAACGCCCGACCAGCCGATGCTGGAGGCCTACACCGCCCTGGGTGCGCTGGCGACCGCCACCGGGCGGCTGCAGCTGGGCACGCTGGTGACCGGCAATACCTACCGCAACCCCGCGCTGTTGGCCAAGATCATCACGACGCTCGACGTGGTGAGCGGCGGTAGGGCGATCCTCGGCATTGGGGCCGGCTGGTACGAGCTCGAACACCAGCAGCTCGGTTTCGAGTTCGGCACCTTCACCGACCGGTTCAATCGGCTGGAAGAGGCGCTGCAGATCCTCGAACCGATGATCAAGGGCGAGCGGCCCACCTTCTCCGGGGATTGGTATACCGCCCAAGACGCGATGGCCGAGCCGCGCTACCGCGACCGCATCCCGATCCTGATCGGCGGCAGCGGCGAGAAGAAGACCTTTGCGATCGCCGCCCGCAGCGCGGACCATCTCAATGTCATCGCGGCGTTCGACGAGTTGCCACGCAAGATGGACGCCGTCGCCGCGCGCTGTGAGGAGGTCGGTCGAGACCCGGCGACGCTGGAGACGAGCGTAATGCTGACCGTGATCGTCGACGAGAACCTCGATCCCGCTCACCTGCCCGAGAACGTGAGCAAGCGGATGGCGGCCGGTACCCCGGCTCAGATCGCCGACCAGGTGCGAGAAAAGGTGCTCGGCGCCGGGATCGGCGGGGTGATCATCAACCTGCCCAACGGTCACACCCCCGGCGTGATCACCGCCGTCGCGGAGGTCTTGCGCCCCCTGCTGGGCGTAGGGGTGTAACCCAGGCCGTTCCGCTCCCTGGCTTGTGGTTGATGACACATGCTCGCGGCTTGGGGTTGCCGACCGCGTTTGACTAGGCTGGAAAGGGTTACTAGCTAACTGCATTTCGCGCGCCGAGGAGCCCCCGTCAGGAGCAGCCGAACATGAGCCCCCAGCCAGAAGTCACAGCTGAAGCACCGCGGCGTCACCGTGTGGTCGTCATCGGTTCAGGGTTCGGCGGTCTCAACGCGGCAAAGAAACTCAAGCACGCCGACGTCGACATCAAGCTGATCGCCCGGACCTCCCATCACCTGTTTCAGCCTTTGCTGTACCAGGTGGCCACCGGGATTCTGTCGGAGGGTGAAATCGCCCCCGCCACCCGTGTGGTCCTGCGCCGGCAGCGCAACGTCGAAGTGCTGCTGGGCAACGTCACCCACATCGATCTCGCGAACCAGGTCGTCGTCTCCGACCTTCTCGGCCACAGCTACGACACCCCCTACGACACCCTGATCGTCGCCGCGGGCGCCGGCCAGTCCTATTTCGGTAACGACCATTTCGCCGAATTCGCGCCCGGCATGAAGTCCATCGACGACGCGCTCGAGTTGCGGGGCCGGATTCTGAGCGCCTTCGAGGCGGCCGAGCGGTCCAGCGACCCGGAGCGGCGCGAGCGGCTGCTGACGTTCACCGTGGTCGGCGCCGGCCCCACCGGCGTCGAGATGGCCGGGCAGATCGCCGAGCTGGCGGACCACACCCTGAAGGGCGCGTTCCGGCGCATCGACACGACGAGGGCACGGGTGATCCTGCTCGACGCGGCGCCGGCGGTGCTGCCGTCGATGGGCGAAAAGCTCGGCCATCGGGCGGCTGCGCGGCTGGAAAAGATGGGCGTGGAGATCCAGCTCAACGCGATGGTCACCGACGTCGACCGGACCGGTATTACCGTCAAAGACCCCGACGGCACCGAGCGGCGCATCGAATCGGCCTGCAAAGTGTGGTCCGCCGGCGTCCAAGCGAGCCGTCTGGGCCGCGACCTCGCCGAACAATCCACAGCAGAGTTGGACCGGTCCGGCCGCGTCCAGGTGCGGCCCGACCTGTCGATCCCGGGGCACCCGAACGTGTTCGTCGTCGGTGACATGGCCGCCGTCGAGGGTGTGCCGGGCGTCGCGCAGGGCGCCATTCAGGGCGCTAAGTACGTCGCCAAGAACGTCAAGGCCGAACTGGCCGGCGCCGATCCCGCCGCACGCGAGCCGTTCCAGTACTTCGACAAGGGCTCCATGGCGACCGTGTCGAGGTTCTCCGCATTGGCCAAGATCGGTCCGCTGGAGTTCAGCGGCTTCATCGCCTGGCTGGCCTGGCTGTTGCTGCACCTGGTCTACCTCGTCGGTTTCAAGACGAAGGTCAGCACGTTGCTGTCCTGGACGGTGACGTTCCTGAGCACGCACCGCGGCCAGCTCACCATCACCGAACAGCAGGCGTTTGCTCGAACACGGCTTGAGCAGTTGGCCGAGCTCGCCGCCGAGGCTCGAGATCCGGCGACGACCCGGGCAGCCAGCTAACCCGCGTTACGGTTCGAGGTTCTGCAGCCGCACCTGACCCCGCGCCACCACCCGGTCACTGTCATCGGTGATCGTGACGAGCCACAGCTGCTGGCGCCGGCCGCGGTGGATGGGTTCGGCGGTCCCGTGCACGATTCCCGAGCTGATGGAGCGCAGGAAATCGGTGTTGTTGTTGACGCCGACGACGTTGCCGCCGCAGCCGTTGCTGCCGGGTGAATTTAGCCAGGTGTATGCCGCAACGCTGGCCATGCTCTCGATCATCGAGCAATAGACGCCGCCATGAACCAGGCCCATCGGCTGCAGCAGTTTGGGCCTGACCTGCAGCTGCGCGCGGGCGCGGTCGGGGCTGAGTTCGGTGAACTGCAGGCCCAGCTCTTGGTCGAACGGCGCGGTGAAATCTGGCGGAATGACCGAGTCCGGCGGTTGCACGTCCTTTTGTCTACACCATCGCGACCTTTACTCCCGCGAGCCGAACCGGGCAGCGAAAATCTGTGTCGGAAGTCGCGGCCTGGTTCGGCTCGCGTCGGGCCACTAGAAACGGGCGAGCCCCGTGCTGCACGCACGGGGCTCGCCGATCGAGTAGACCGGGGGTCACTGCAGCCCTCAGGACACCTCCGCGGCCATTGTCGCTCGACCGCAATTAGCATAGGCAAGGCTGCCCTAATTTTGCAAGCATGGGAACGGTGCGTATCGGCAATCGGCCACGCATACGACACTCGGTAGTAAGCGGGAGTACGCTGATTTTGATGCTCGGGAAATGGAATGAGACATGGCCAAGCTGACGCGACTTGGGGACCTGGAACGCGCCGTCATGGACCACCTCTGGTCCACGCCGGAACCGCAAACCGTGCGACAGGTCCATGAAGCGTTATCGACACGACGCGACCTGGCGTACACGACCATCATGACCGTGCTGCAGCGACTGGCGAAAAAGAATCTGGTCTCGCAGCTTCGCGACGACCGGGCCCACCGGTACGCGCCCGTTCACGGTCGCGACGAACTGGTGGCCGGCCTGATGGTCGACGCCCTGGCCCAAGCCGAGGACCCGGGGGGCAGGCAGGCGGCGCTGGTGCATTTCGTCGAGCGTGTCGGCGCCGACGAGGCCGATGCGCTGCGCCGGGCACTAGCGGAATTGGAAGCAACTCAACGTAATAAGACGTCAGTTGGCGTTACTGCGGAGGACTAAGGGAGAATTACGGCGTGTCCGCGCTGGCCTTCACCATCTTCGCGGTGCTGCTGGTCGGTCCGGTGCCGGCCCTGTTAGCACGCGCGACGTGGCCGTTGCGCGCTCCTCGCGCCGCGATGGTGCTGTGGCAGGCCGTCGCGCTGGCCGCCGTTCTTTCCGCCTTCAGCGCGGGAATCGCGATCGCCACCCGGGTGCTGATGCCCGGCCCGGACGGGCGACCCACCGCCAGCATCGTCGGCGCGGCCGGCCGGCTGGGGTGGCCGCGGTGGGCGGCCTATATCGCGGTCTTCGCGTTGACCGTGCTGGTCGGCGTCCGGCTGACGTTGGCTTTGGCGAAAGTGGCAATCGCCAATCGGCGCCGGCGGGCCCACCACCGGATGGTCGTGGATCTGGTCGGGGTCGGCCACGATGCGGCCCTGGCGGAGTCGTGTGCGAAGACGCGTGACCTGCGGATCCTGGACGTCCCGCAACCGCTGGCCTACTGCCTGCCGGGCGTGCGTAGTCGTGTCGTGGTCAGCGAGGGAACACTGAACAACCTCACCGACGCAGAAGTCTCCGCCATCCTCACCCACGAGCGGGCGCATCTGCGTGCCCGTCACGACCTGGTTCTGGAGGCGTTCACCGCGGCGCATGCCGCTTTTCCGCGGCTGGTTCGCAGCGCCAACGCGCTGCGCTCGGTGCAACTGCTTGTCGAGCTGCTCGCGGACGACGCCGCCGTGCGCGCGACCGGGCGCACTCCCCTGGCCCGAGCATTGGTCACCTGCGCGTCCGGCCGGGCGCCGTCCGGCGCGCTGGCCGCCAACGGGCCCAGCACGGTGTTGCGGGTGCGCCGGCTGTCTGGACGTGGCAACAGTCCGGTGTTGGCAGCGGGCGCATACCTGGCCGCGGTCGCCGTATTCGTGTTGCCCACCGTGGCAGTCGCCGTCCCGTGGCTCACCGAACTGCGCCGGCTGTTGAATGTCTAGCCGCGGATAGCGTCGGCCCCGGCTCGAACCCCGGAATGCCTGTCGGAGTCGGCTGTGCCACAGTGTGATCCGACAGCTTGTTTGCAATCTGAGAGGCAGAGACATGAGTGCCCCAAAATCTGAGGAATCTAAGACGGGGACCGCCCAGATCGGCGTCACAGGCCTGGCTGTGATGGGGTCGAACCTCGCCCGTAATTTCGCCCACCACGGCTACACGGTGGCGCTGCACAACCGGTCTGTCGCCAAGACCGACGCTCTTCTCAAAGAGCACGGCGACGAGGGCAACTTCGTGCGGTCGGAGACCATCGAGGAGTTCTTGGACGCCCTGGAAAAGCCGCGGCGGGTCATCATCATGGTCAAGGCCGGCGACCCGACCGACGCCGTCATCAATGAGCTTGCCGACGCCATGGAAGACGGCGACATCATCATCGACGGCGGCAACGCGCTCTACACCGACACCATCCGCCGCGAGAAGGCGATTCGCGAGCGCGGCCTGCACTTCGTCGGCGCCGGCATCTCCGGCGGCGAAGAGGGCGCGCTGAACGGGCCATCGATCATGCCCGGCGGGCCTGCCGAGTCGTACAAGTCGCTGGGGCCGCTGCTCGAGGAGATCTCCGCGCACGTCGACGGCGTGCCGTGCTGCACCCACATCGGTCCCGACGGCGCCGGTCACTTCGTCAAGATGGTGCACAACGGGATCGAGTACTCCGACATGCAGCTGATCGGCGAGGCCTACCAACTGCTGCGCGACGGCCTCGGCAAGACCGCGCCCGAGATCGCTGACGTTTTCGCCGAATGGAACAAGGGCGACCTGGACAGCTTTCTCATCGAGATCACCGCGCAGGTGCTGCGCCAGACCGACGCCAAGACCGGCAAGCCGCTGGTCGACGTCATCCTCGACGAGGCCGAGCAGAAAGGCACCGGCCGCTGGACGGTGAAGTCCGCGCTCGACCTCGGTGTGCCCGTGACCGGCATCGCCGAGGCCGTCTTCGCCCGCGCCCTGTCGGGTTCGGTGGTGCAGCGCAAGGCCACCACGGGACTGGCCTCGGGCGACCTCGGCGAGAAGCCAACGGACGCTGCACAATTCATCGATGACGTCAGCAAGGCGTTGTACGCGTCGAAGATCATCGCCTACGCCCAGGGCTTCAACCAGATTCAGGCCGGCAGCGCTGAGTACGACTGGGGAATCACGCCCGGCGACATGGCCACCATCTGGCGCGGTGGCTGCATCATCAGGGCCAAATTCCTCAACCGGATCAAGGAGGCCTTCGATGAGGACGGCGATCTGCCGTCGCTCGTCGTCGCGCCGTACTTCCGGTCCGCTATCGAGGAATCCATCGATAGCTGGCGACGCGTCGTGGTGAAGGCCACCGAACTCGGCATCCCGATCCCCGGCTTCGCCTCGGCGCTGTCGTACTACGACGCGTTACGCACCGAGCGACTGCCCGCCGCGTTGACCCAGGGGCTGCGCGACTTCTTCGGAGCGCACACCTACGGCCGCATCGACGACGACCCCGACAAACGCTTCCACACCCTCTGGAGCGGCGACCGCAGCGAAGTGCCTGCCTAGCCCGGGTACGCGGTTGAAGGGGGACAATCGAGGGCGATGAGATTTCTGCAGGGCCATCGGCCCGCCTACGACCTGACCTACAACGACGTCTTCATCGTGCCCAACCGGTCCGACGTCGCCTCGCGGTTCGACGTGGACTTGTCCACCGGCGACGGTTCTGGGACCACCATCCCGGTGGTGGTGGCCAACATGACCGCGGTAGCCGGGCGGCGGATGGCTGAGACGGTGGCGCGCCGCGGCGGCATTGTCGTTCTGCCGCAAGACCTTCCGATCACAGCGGTGCAGCAGACGGTGGAGTTCGTCAAAAGTCGTGACCTGGTTTTGGACACCCCCGTGGTGCTGGAGCCGGAAGATTCGGTGTCCGATGCGATCGCGCTCATCCACAAGCGCGCCCACGGCGTCGCGGTGGTGGTCTTCGAGGGCCGGCCCATCGGTCTGGTGAGCGAATCCAGCTATCTCGGCGTGGACAGGTTCACCCGTGTGCGCGATATCGCGATGACCGACTTCGTCACCGCTCCGGTGGGCACCGAGCCGCGCAAGATCTTTGACCTGCTCGAGCACGCCCCAATCGGGGTCGCGGTGGTCACCAATGCGGACGGCACTCTCGCGGGCGTGCTGACCCGCACCGGGGCCATTCGCGCGGGCCTGTACACCCCGGCCACCGATGCGAGGGGGCGGCTGCGCGTGGGCGCTGCCGTCGGCATCAGCGGCGACGTCGGCGCCAAGGCCCGCTCCCTGGTGGAAGCCGGAGTCGACGTGCTCGTCATCGACACCGCCCACGGACATCAGGCGAAGACGCTGGCCGCGATCAAGGCGGTTGCGTCGCTGGATACCGGCGTCCCGCTGGCCGCGGGCAACGTGGTGTCGGCCGAAGGCACCCGGGACCTGCTGGGCGCCGGGGCCACGATCGTCAAGGTCGGCGTCGGCCCGGGCGCAATGTGCACGACCCGGATGATGACCGGTGTCGGCCGCCCGCAATTCTCCGCGGTGTTCGAATGCGCTTCCGCAGCAAGGGAACTCGGTGGGCACGTATGGGCTGACGGCGGGATCCGCCATCCACGCGATGTGGCGCTGGCGTTGGCCGCCGGGGCGTCGAACGTGATGATCGGGTCCTGGTTCGCCGGCACGTACGAGTCTCCCGGTGACCTGATGCGCGACCGCGACGACCGGCCCTTCAAGGAGAGCTACGGCATGGCCTCCAAGCGCGCGGTGGTCGCCCGCACCGCCGTCGACACCGCGTTCGATCGTGCCCGCAAGGCGCTGTTCGAGGAGGGCATCTCGACGGCCCGGATGGGGCTCGACCCTGATCGCGGCGGCGTGGAGGACCTGCTCGATCACATCACCTCTGGCGTGCGCAGCACCTGCACGTATGTCGGTGCCTCGACCCTGGCCGAGCTGCATGAGCGCGCGGTACTCGGTGTGCAGTCGCCGGCCGGCTACGCCGAGGGACATCCCCTGCCCACCGGCTGGTGACACGGCTAGCCGTGCGGCGCGAGAGGTCTTAGCAAACACTTCGCTAGCATGTTGCGTGAAATCGAGCGAAAGGGATGAGCTGAGCCGGCCGTGAGCTTGTCCGTCACCACCGCCAGCGTGCTGGCCATCGTGGTGCTCATCTGTGGCAACGCGCTGTTCGTCGCGGCCGAATTCGCGCTGACGGCGCTGGATCGCAGCACTGTCGAGGCCAACGCCCGCAGCGGCGGCCTGCAGGACCGCTTCATCCAACGCGCCCAGCGCCGGCTGTCGTTTCAGTTGTCCGGCGCGCAATTGGGCATCTCGATCACCACCCTGGTCACGGGCTACCTGACCGACCCGCTGGTGGCGAACTTGCCGCACCCCTGGTTCGACGCTATTGGGGTAGCCGATTCGGTGGCCGACGCGATCACCGCGGTGATGGCGCTGGTGATCGTCACTTCGGTGTCGATGGTCTTCGGTGAGCTGGTCCCGAAGTACCTCGCTGTCGCGCGTCCGTTGCGTACCGCCCGCGCCGTCGTTGGCCCGCAAATGTTGTTTTCAGCGCTGCTCACCCCGGCCATCCGGGCCACCAACGGGGCGGCGAACTGGATCGTGCGCCGATTGGGCATCGAGCCGGCCGAGGAACTGCGTTCGGCTCGCTCGGCGCAGGAGTTGCTGTCACTGGTGCGGACCTCGGCCCGGAGCGGTTCCCTCGACCTTGCCACCGCGTCGCTGATGCGGCGATCGCTGCAATTCGGCAACCTGACCGCCGAGGAACTGATGACGCCGCGCACCGAGGTAGTGGCGCTGCAGACCGACGACACCGTCGCCGACCTCATCGCCGCCGCCGCCGAGTCCGGGTTCTCCCGATTCCCGCTCGTCGACGGCGACCTCGACTCGACCATCGGCATCGTGCACGTCAAGCAGGTTTTCGCGATTCCCCCTGCCGACCGCGCGAGCACCCTGCTCACCACGGTGGTCAAACCGGTTCCCGTGGTGCCTTCGACGTTGGACGGCGACGCGGTGATGGCCGAGATCCGCGCCAACCCCTTGCAGACCGCGCTGGTCGTCGACGAGTACGGCGGCACCGCGGGCATGGTGACGATCGAGGATCTGATCGAGGAGATCGTCGGCGACGTGCGCGACGAGCACGACGACGCCACCCCGGACGTGGTCGCCGCCGGCGACGGATGGCGCGTCTCGGGCCTGCTGCGCATCGACGAGGTGTCCAGCGAGACCGGATACCGCGCCCCCGAGGGGGAATACGAGACGATCGGCGGCCTGGTGCTCGAACAGCTCGGCCACATCCCCGAGGTCGGCGAGACGGTGGAGTTGCCAGCGCTGGATGCCGACGGCCTGCCGGACGACTACATGCGCTGGCAGGCGACGGTTGTGCAGATGGACGGCCGCCGGATCGACCTCCTTGAGCTGACCGAACTGGGCGCTCTCCCGGAGGGTCATGACGAAGCGGAGCTGGGCCACTGATGCACGAAGCGCTGGGAGTGCTGGCGGCGATCCTGCTGATCGCGACCAACGCGTTCTTTGTCGGAGCCGAATTTTCGCTGATCTCGGCCCGGCGCGACCGCCTCGAAGCGCTGGCCGAGCAGGGCAAGGCCAGCGCGGTGACCGTAATCCGAGCGGGTGAGCAGCTCTCCTCGATGCTGGCGGGCGCGCAGCTGGGTGTCACGGTTGCTTCCATCCTGCTCGGCCGGATCGGCGAGCAGGCGGTCGCCGACCTATTGCGCGAATCGTTCGCGCTGACCGAGATGCATCCAGCGCTGGCGCACACGCTGGCCTTCGCCATCGCGCTGGCGGTGGTGGTGACGCTGCATGTGCTGCTCGGCGAGATGGTGCCGAAGAACATCGCCCTGGCGGGACCGGAGCGCACGGCGATGCTGCTGGTACCGCCCTACCTGGCCTATGTGCGGGCCGCCCGACCGTTCATCGTGTTCTACAACAAGTGCGCCAACGCAGTGCTGCGCGCGCTGCGCGTGGAGCCGAAAAACGAGCTGGACAGCGCGATCTCTATGACGCAACTCTCCGCGATGATTGCCGAATCGGTGTCCGAAGGGCTGCTGGATCAGGAGGAGCACACCCGGCTGACCCGCGCGCTGCAGATCCGCACCCGGGTGGTGGCAGACGTCGCGCGGCCGCTCGCCGACATCCGGGCGGTGCAGGCGGGTTCCGGAGCCGGTGCCGGGCCGACCGTCGGCGCCGTGGAGCAGGCCTTGGCCCAGACCGGCTACTCCCGGTTCCCGGTCGTGGGCCCCGGCGGTGACTACATCGGATACCTGCACATCAAGGACGTGTTGACGCTGGGCGATGATCCAGCGACCGTCATCGACCTGGCGCTGGTGCGCCCACTGCCGAGGGTCCTCGAGTCCCTGCCGCTGGCCGATGCCCTGTCCCGGATGCGGCGCAGCAACAGCCACCTGGCACTGGTCACCGCGGGCAGTGTCGATGGCGGGCAGTTGGTCGCGATGGTCGCCATGGAAGACCTGGTGGAGGACTTGGTCGGCGCGATGCGCGACGGCTAGCCAGTTTGACGTTGCTCGACGGCACGATTCCAGACAAACCGGGCATGGCGACAACGCTCGACCAATACTGCCGCCTGCTCGAGGCTGGGAATATGATCACCAGCGGCGGCCGACACCCTGGAATCGCCCGCAGGATTGCCCGCGACAGCGCGGTAGTTCGCCAGAAGCGATTCCCGTAACCGCTGCAGTTGGGATGGCCGCAGCCGTCAGCGCGTCGTGACCCGGTGTTGCCGGTCGGCGTTTAGGCTCTCCGGGCGGCTGGTCGGTAGGCTGGAGCAATTGCCGGCGAGGCAAACATGGAGGAGAACAATGACCGATCGCGTGTCGGTGGGCAACCTGCGCATCGCCCGGGTGCTCCACGATTTCGTGAACAAAGAGGCGTTACCCGGCACCGATATCGACCCGGACAGCTTCTGGGCGGGCGTCGACAAAGTCGTCACCGACCTCACCCCGCAGAACCAGGATTTGCTGAACCGTCGTGACGAGTTGCAGGCCCAGATCGACAGGTGGCACAAGCAACGCGTCATCGCGCCCGTGGATGCGGACGCCTACCGGGAGTTCCTCACGGAGATCGGTTACCTGCAACCCGAACCCGAAGACTTCACCATCACCACGTCCGGGGTCGATGACGAGATTAAGACCATGGCCGGCCCGCAGCTGGTGGTGCCGGTGCTCAATGCGCGGTTTGCGCTCAACGCCGCCAACGCGCGCTGGGGATCGCTGTATGACGCGCTCTACGGCACCGACGCCATTTCGGAAAAGGACGGCGCCGAAAAGGGCTCCAGCTACAACAAGGTGCGCGGCGACAAGGTGATCGCCTACGCGCGCAAGTTCCTGGACGGGGCCGTGCCGCTGTCGTCGGGCTCGTGGTCCAACGCCACCGGTATCTCGGTCGAGGACGGCCAGTTGGCCGTCGCCCTGCCCGAAGGGTCTGAGGGTTCTACGGGGCTTGCCGAGCCCGGTCAGTTCATCGGATATACCGGCGAGCTTGGCGCCCCGAGCTGGTCGGTGTTGCTGGTCAACCACGGTCTGCACATCGAGATCCTGATCGATCCGGAGTCACCGATCGGGAAGACCGACCGCGCGGGCGTCAAGGACGTGGTCCTGGAGTCCGCAATCACCACGATCATGGACTTCGAGGACTCGGTGGCCGCCGTCGACGCCGACGACAAAGTGCTCGGTTACCGCAACTGGCTCGGCCTGAACAGGGGCGACCTGTCCGAAGAGGTTGGGAAGGACGGCAAGACCTTCACCCGGACCCTCAACGGGGACCGGAGCTACCACGCACCCGACGGCTCCGAGTTCACGTTGCCGGGCCGCAGCCTGATGTTCGTGCGCAACGTCGGTCACCTGATGACCAACGACGCCATAGTCGATGCGGACGGAAACGAAGTCTTCGAAGGCATCCTGGACGCCTTGTTCACCGGCCTGACCGCAATTCACGGGCTCAAGGAATCCGACGGGAACGGGCCGCTGGTTAACAGCCGGACCGGCTCGATCTATATCGTCAAACCCAAGATGCACGGGCCCGACGAGGTGGCGTTCACCTGCGAGCTATTCAGCAGAGTTGAGGACGTGCTCGGGCTGCCGCAAGGCACCTTGAAGGTCGGCATCATGGACGAGGAGCGCCGCACCACCGTGAACCTACGGGCGTGCATCAAGGCCGCCGCCGACCGCGTTGTGTTCATCAACACCGGCTTCCTCGACCGCACCGGCGACGAGATCCACACCTCGATGGAGGCGGGCCCGATGGTGCGCAAGGGCACCATGAAGAGCCAGCCGTGGATCCTGGCCTACGAGGACCACAACGTCGACGCCGGTCTGGGCGCCGGGTTCATCGGCCGCGCGCAGATCGGTAAGGGCATGTGGGCCATGACCGAGCTGATGGCCGACATGGTCGAACAGAAGATCGCCCAGCCCCGCGCCGGCGCCAGCACCGCCTGGGTGCCCTCGCCCACCGCGGCCACTCTGCACGCGATGCACTACCACTTCGTCGACGTGGCGGCGGTCCAGCAGGAACTGGCCGGCCAGAACCGCACCACGATCGACCAGCTGCTGACCATTCCGTTGGCCAAGGAACTGGCGTGGGCTTCCGAGGAGATCCGCGAGGAGGTCGACAACAACTGTCAGTCCATTCTGGGCTACGTGGTGCGTTGGATCGACCAGGGCGTCGGCTGCTCGAAGGTACCCGACATCCACAACGTGGCGCTCATGGAGGACCGCGCGACTTTGCGGATCTCCAGCCAGCTGCTGGCCAACTGGCTGCGGCACGGCGTCATCACCAGCGAGGACGTGCGGGCCAGCCTAGAGCGGATGGCGCCGCTGGTGGACAAGCAGAACGAGGGCGACCCGGCGTACTTGCCGCTGGCGCCCAACTTCGACGACAGCATCGCCTTCCTGGCCGCACAGGAGCTGATCTTGTCCGGAGGGCAGCAACCCAACGGCTACACCGAGCCGATCCTGCACCGCAGTCGTCGTGAAGCCAAAGCCCGGAACGGTGCCTGATCGCGGCTTGATTCGGCGGAAAGGCGGCGGGCACCGTGGGTAGGCACAGAAGGCCAGACCCGAAGGATTCCGCTGACGCGCTGTCCGTCGGGGACCTGTCCGATAAAGCCGCCGCTGAGAATGCGGACGCCGGATCGGAGACCGAGCCGGCGGCTGACGTCCAGCCTCCCGCCGATGACGTTCCGGCCCTCGAGGACCACGGCGAGGAACCCGTCGGCGGCATATTCGCCTCCGGACTAGATGACGACCCCAGGGAGTCGCCGGAGTACCCGGAGTACCCGGACTTCCCGCCCCGGCAGCCCAGCGCTGTCACCGCGGAGCCGCCTACCCCTCCGGCGCAACCATCCCAGCGATTCGCAGCCTGGCAAGCCGGGCACCGCAGCACGGGCGGCAGACGCGGAGTCAGCATCGGCTTGATCGTGGCGTTGGTCGCGGTCGTGGTCGTCGTGGGCACGGTGATCGTGTGGAGTTTCTTCGGCGACGCGCTGTCGCACCGCGGACACTTGGCCGCGGTGCGTTGCGTGGGCGGCAACGAGACGGTCGCCGTCGTCGCGGACCCGTCGATCGCCGATCACCTGCAGGGCTTCGTCGAAGGCTTCAATACGTCGGCCGGCCCGGTCGGCGATCGCTGTATGTCGGTCAGTATCAAGGCCGCCGGCTCCGATGCCGTCCTGAGCGGTTTGGCCACCAAGTGGCCCGCAGACCTGGGCGGCCAGCCGGCGCTGTGGATCCCCGGCAGCTCCGTCTCCGCGGCCCGTCTCGCCGCGGCTTCGGGTCAGAAGGCCATTACCGATAGCCGTTCGTTGGTGACGTCGCCGGTGCTGCTCGCGGTGCGGCCCGAATTGCAGCCGGCGCTGGCAAACCAGAGCTGGGCTGCGCTGCCCGGACTGCAAACCAACCCGAACTCGTTGGGCGGCCTGAACTTACCGGCGTGGGGCTCACTGCGGCTTGCGCTGCCGAGCAAGGGCAACGCCGATGCGACATCGCTGGCCGGCGAGGCCGTGGCGGCCGCGTCGGTGCCCGCGGGCGCACCGCCGACCCAGGGCGTCGGGGCGGTGCGCACGCTGATCGGCGCACAACCCAAACTGGCGGACAGCACGCTGACAGAGGCGATGAACGCGCTGCTCAAGCCCGGTGATGCCGCAGCGGCCCCGGTGCACGCAGTGGTGACCACCGAGCAGCAACTTTTCCAGCGCGGTCAGTCGCTTCCGGATGCCAAGGGCGCGTTGGCTTCCTGGCTGCCGTCGGGCCCGGTGCCGGTCGCCGACTATCCCACGGTGCTGTTGAGTGGGTCGTGGCTGTCGAAGGAGCAGACCGAGGCGGCCAGCGAGTTCGCCCGATACCTGCGCAAGCCCGAGCAACTGGACAAACTGGCCAAGGCCGGTTTCCGGGTCAACGACGTCAAACCGCCGAGCAGCACCGTCACCAGTTTCCCGGCGCTGCCGTCCACCCTCTCGGTGGGTGACGACGCCGTGCGCGCCACGCTGGCCGACGCCATGAGCGCGCCGTCGAACGGGGTGGCGTCGACCATCATGCTCGACCAATCGCTGCCCGCCGATGACGGCGGAAAGACCCGGCTGGCCAACGTGGTCGCGGCTTTGCAAGACCGGATCAGGGCGCTGCCGCCCAATTCGGTTCTGGGGTTGTGGACGTTCGACGGCCACGAAAGTCGGGCGGAGGTGGCGACGGGGCCGCTGGCCGACCCCGTTAACGGCCAGCCCCGCTCGGCCGCCCTGCAGGCCGCGCTCGACAAGCAGTATTCCTCCAACGGCGGTGCCGTCTCGTTCACCACGCTGCGCATCATCTACGGCGACATGCTCGCCAATTACCGCGCCGGCCAGACAAATTCGGTGCTGGTGATCACGGGGGGGCCACACACGGACCAATCGCTGGACGGGCCGGGGCTACAGGACTTCATCAAGCGCAGCGTCGATCCGGCCAAGCCGGTCGCGGTCAACGTCATCGACTTCGGCGCCGACCCTGACCGGGCAACCTGGGAAGCCGTCGCCCAGCTCAGCAGCGGCAGCTACCAGAACTTGCCGACGTCGGCCACCCCTGACCTCGCCACGGCGATCAGCACGTATCTGAGCTGAGTGCCGCGCGGTCGCAGCCGCTGTGTGAGCTGAGACAACATCGGCCGCCAATCGTCGGTGCGCAGGCCATTGAACCCGTCGGGGCTGCACCCGACTATTTGGGGAGATCCCCGAATGAGGAGATGGACTGTGAGTGCTGCAAAAGAGTTGGCGGAACGCATAATCGCCAACTACGACAGTCCGTTGCAGGGCAGCACGATTGACGTACCCGCACATGTTGAGTCCTTACTGCAGAGCTTAGGGGCGACGACTTCCGATTCTGGGGGCAAGGTCACCTACTACGGCTCCGATCCGATCACGCCGGACCGTTTGCCGTATGGCGCCATCAGCGCGATATCGCTTGCGGCCAAGGCGATCCTGGTCGCAAAGATATGGAAGGAGCGTACCGGCGAGGGGCAGGATATTCACATCGACGTACGCAAGGCCTTGCGACGCCTGACGCCGTTCCTCGAAGGGAAGTGGGAGCTAGTCAATGGATTCCCCGGGCGAACCGATCCATACAGCCCATTCGGCGGTGGCCCGGATATCGTTCCCACCGGGGACGGCAAGTGGATGATGTTCGCTGAGATCTATCCCGCATTGCGCCAGCGCGCACTGGAGCTTCTCAAACCCCGGGGCGGCACGTATGAAGCGCTACGCGACGCGGTCAAAGAGTGGAACAGTGAGGAACTCGAAGACGCCGCGGAGAAGGCGGGCGTCCCCCTGCCGCTCGCCCGCAACATCAAAGACGTGCTCAAGATGGAGGCCTTCACAAAGAACTTGGGCCTGCTACCTCTCGTCAGTGTCGAAAAAGTAGGCGACAGCGATCCAATACCCTTTACGCCCAATCCGACGACGCCGCTCGACGGTATCCGGCTGCTTTCGTCAAGCCACGTCATTGCAGCCCCTTCCATCGGTCGCGCAATGGCCCTGCATGGCGCCGACGCGCTCAACGTGTGGCGGCCATCCGATGTCGAGCATTCGCTGTGGCACTACACCTCGCATGTCGGAGTGCGGTCCACCGTGCTCGAGTTGAGCAGCGCCGAAGGCCAGGCGAAATTCCGTGAGCTCCTTTCCGGCGCTGACGTATTGGTCACCAACCGTCGTCCGGGATGGCGGCAGCGTTTCCACATCACGCCGGAGGAAGTGGTTGAGAAGCGCCCGGGTCTCATCGATACACAGATCACCTGGGCCGGCGAAACCGGGCCGTGGTCGGATCGCGTCGGCTTCGACGTCACAGCCACCTTCGCATTGGGCCTGGACAACATCGAGGGTAGCGACGAGAAGCCAGTCCACCCGTCGATCTACGTGGCCTGCGACTACGCCGCGGGTTGGCTCGCGACCTGCGGCATCCTGTCGGCACTGCTACGACGCGCCAAGGAGGGCGGCAGCTACCGCGTGCGGGTTTCGCTGGTACGCACCGCTCTCTGGCTTCCGGAGTTGGGCATCTTCGATCGCGATTACGCGACACAGACGGCCGGCTCAACTGACGAGCACCTCTATCCGGATCCCGACGGATTCGTGGTCGACACGCCGATGGGCCGCTATACCGGCGTCAAAGAGATGATCGAGATGTCAAAGACGCCAGGCGAATACAAGTATCCATTGACCCCGTTCGGTTCGTGGCAACCAAGCTGGATCTGATGGGGACATGACTGCCCGCCTCGGGGGACTTCAGCTCGATGCCACTTGCCCTTGGTCCGCGTCCGCAGTGATGCCGAAGATTCGCCGTAAAGAATCCTCACCATAACTGGTGGGTTCGGGCGCGCTAGGAGTCAGATGGAATGTCCGGACACCATCCGGACGCCGCTCGGCCCGCAGGAACAAGTCCGCGTGATCGTGGCGCTCGTACAGACTTTGGGCGAGGTCGTAGAGGTGGGTCACGAAAAACACTTTCACACCCCTCTCCACCATCGCGTGCACGATGCCGCGGGCGATCTCCGATCCTTCTCGCGCATTGGTCGAAGCAAAGGATTCATTGCACAACAACAGTGACGTGGCCCCGATGTACTCGGCGATCGCACTCATTCGGGCGAGTTCTTCCTCGAGCTTGCCGTGCGTCAGGGTGGCATCTTCCTCCCGTTTGAAATGGGTGAAGACACCGTCACGGACGTTAGCGGCAAACGCTTCCGCGGCGACAAACATGCCGGCTTGCATCATTACCTGAGCGGCACCGGCGCTGCGCAAAAACGTCGACTTACCGCCCTCGTTTGCGCCAGTGATGACGATCAATGCTTTGCCGTCGGCGTCGATGTCATTGCCGCTGACTTTCTTGCTGGTGGTCAGGCACAGTGCTACGTCGCGCAGTCCGCGACAGGCAAACCTCGGCGTCCCGATCTGCGTTGGTACGGGAAAAGATGTCGGCACACGCCGTTTGGTGAGCTCGTCACGCAAGTTCACGCACCCGAGGTAGAACCCCAGTTCGGTCCGCAGCCGTCCGAAGAAATTTTGGAGATGGTCCGCCGATTGGGTGACTGTGTTGGCGACGTCGTTGATGGCGTGGCCCGTCAACTTGCTGAGAGCTTGCGCACCCGCCAGGTCGGCCTCGTCGACCACAAACCCGTAGCCGTCATTGTGGTTTCCGGTCAGCCTCGCCCACCACCTGGGCCGGGGTGGTTGGTGCAGCACATAGCCTTCGCCTTCGTTGCCTGGGCCGAGCCCGGCGCTGAACAGGACACCGCCCGCCAGTTGCAAGTCGCTGAGGTACTCCTGCACCCGGGTCAAATGGTCGTCGGACAGCTGCTCGGAGAGCGTCGCAAACAACTGCCGGAACCCGGTGGAGCGGAACTGTCCGGTGCATTCGCCGGATAGGCTGCTCAATTGTCTGAGGCTTTTCGTGAGCAGCCCCAAGACCCGGACCGAACGGCGGAGGATCAGTGCCGGGTTGCGCGACATCAGCCCACCGAGGAACACCTTGCGCCGTAGTTCGACACCGTCGACCGCGGCCGCGATGTCGTATATCTGTTGCACCACAGTACGATTGGTCAGACAGTCGGCCAGCACCTGTTGGCGGTACACGATGACATCAGGATCGATCACAGAGAGTGGGACCACCTTTTTGGCGATCTCGAGCAGAAAAGTGTCGCCGGCCGCCATAGCGTCGTAGAGCCTGTTCAGTTCCAGATCATCGTTGGTGAGTGCGGCTAGCTGCCAAGGCAACTGGGACTCCAGATCGATGTCACTTGCTGGATGGAGCAGGCGCACTTTCAAGGGCGGATCCTCCGTCGCAGGACGTCGTAGTTGAGTCCGTATTTGTCGGCCAACGCAGCGGCATAGGCCAAGCCGTCGGCGGGGCGACGGGTGAAATGGAAGGTTCGTTGGGTAGGACTGTCGGTCGCTACTTCTCCGACCATGCTGACGCACGCCTGATCCAGGCTCGCAAGCTCGTCGAGGAACGTGACGTAGACGGCGATGCAGCGCAATTGAATGATCCGTTCAAGGATTTCCGCGCCGATCAGCAGGGCGTCGCTCACGGTGGTGGATGAGAGGCTTTCGTTCATGATGATGACGCTCGCCGCGGTGGCGCGGGACAGCGCGTCGTGGATTCGCTCCAGCTCGTCCTCGAGCTTTCCATGAAGCGCCGAGAGGTTCTCCTGCCGTTCGAAGTGAGTGAAGATGTGATCGGCCAACGTGAACCTGGCCCGCTCTGCGGGTACCGGGCAGCCGAGCGACGCGAGATAGGCGCATTGGCCGATAGTTCGGGCAAAAGTCGTCTTGCCGCCCTGATTCGGTCCCGTGACGACAAAGATTCTTTCGGACCCCGACAGGCGAAAGTCGTTGCCTACCAAAGACTGTCCTGCGTCATCCGACTTTATCGCCAATGCCAGGTCGAAGGCGCCATCAGCGGACAGCGCCCCGGGCTCGGTGGTGACCTCGGGATAGCTGAAGTTGAGGCCCTCCGGGCCCTCAGTGGTAAACCGGCGGACAAAGGCCAAATAGGACAAATAGAACGAGATCTCGTGGTCGAAGTGGGCGATCGTGGGGTCGACGAAGCCCGCGTTTCGGCGACAGAATCCGTCGAGCAGGGCAAAGGTGTCCGGATAAAGCTTGGCGACGCACTCGAGGATCTGTTCGTCGACATGGTTCATATCGGCGCGATCCTTGAGGGATACGTGGTAATCCTTGCCTGCCTCGGCGGCGAACCTGCCGAACGTCGCCACTACCGCTTCGCTGTAATCGGTTTGGCCGTCATACTTCTCAACGTGTACCCGAAGATCCTGGACGTGTACGGTGTAGCGAACCCCGCGCAGTTCGGTTCGTACGGCCGCACTGTCGCGCACCAGGTTTCGGAAGATGTCGCTCTCGACGTATTCGGCCAGATAGTGGTCAAAGTCGCGTAGCCCAGGAGAGGTCAGCTCGGCGTCAGCGAGATCGTCTCGCAGCAATGCCACAGTTTCGCAGAACCTTTGGACGGCGTCGATAAACCAGCCGTGCCGCTGCAGCGGATTCGACAGCTGCTTCCCCTGCTGAAGTCGGTGCCGCATCGTTTGCATGCCGGTCGCGAAATTCAGGATCGCCTGCCGGGTTTGGTCGCGTTCGAGATCTCGAAAAACCTGGTGCCGGTACTCGACGGTGGAAACCTCGTGCAGCGGGAGGTAAAAGAATCGGTCGACGTGAGTGGGATGCCCGGCGGTCACCGCGGTGATGATTTCGTCTAAGTGCAAGTCGGGGAAGCAATCGGGTGCTTCTTCAACCCCCTTCGGGGCGCCGCCATGTGGGAACAGGATGCTGGCAAAGCCCGCCATCTGTCGCTCACCTGCCTCGTACCGCGAGTTGCCTGCTTGGTAGAAGCCGTGGGCCGGGGCTTCGTCGCCTATCCGGATGCTACCCCCGAGAGGTTCAGGCTCACGGATGCGCAGCAGTGCCGACGACGAACTACGCGGCCACCGAATCTCGAATCGGATTGCTACAAAGGTGAGAAGACAGTTCCGGCGCCCGCCACGATGAGAGCAGGAATGCAATGACGGTTGATTTCACACCTGATCCGCAGCTCTATCCGTTCGAGTCACGCTGGTTCGACAGCTCGCGGGTCGCCTGCATTACATCGACGAGGGAGACGGCCCGGCACTGCTGTTGTGTCACGGCAACCCGACCTGGAGCTTCTGTATCGCAACATCATCATCGCACTGCGTGACCGATTCCGTTGCATCGCACCGGATTACCTCGGGTTCGGACTGTCGGAGCGCCCCGAGGGATTCGGCTATAGGATCGACGAGCACGCCGGCGTCGTGGGCGAATTCGTCGACCACCTGCGTCTGGACGGCTACCTGACGATGGGCCAGGACTGGGGTGGGCCGATCGGCATGTCGGTCGCGGTGCAGCGTGCCGATCGGGTGCGCGGCGTCATCCTGGGCAACACCTGGTTCTGGCCCACCGACGTGCTGACGACGAAGATCTTCTCCCGTGTGATGTCCAGCCCGCCGATGCAGTGGGCGATCTTGCGGCGCAATTTCTTCGTCGAGCAGATGATTCCCGCGGGAACCGGGCGCCGCCCCAGTGCCGCAGTGATGGAGCACTACCGGGCGGTGCAGCCCAGCCCCGCCGCACGGATGGGCGTCGCCGAGATGCCCAAACAGCTCTTGGAAGCCCGTCCGCTGCTGGAACGGCTTGGCCGCGAAGTGCCGGCCAAGCTTGGTGCCAAGCCCGCGCTGTTCGTTTGGGGCATGAAAGACTTTGCGTTCAGACCCGGCCCGTCGCTGCCGCGGATGCTTGCGACGTTTCCCGATCATGTCCTCGTCGAGCTGCCGAAAGCGAAGCATTTCATCCAGGAGGACGCGCCGGATGAGATCGCCGCGGCGATCAGCGAGCGCTTTGGCTAGACGTCGGCGTGGGGCCGTCCAACAATAATTGTCGCCGGGGTCGCCTAGGATCGAATGTATGTTCGATATCTTGGTGGCGGTTGATCCGGCAGCGGACGACTCGGCGTTGATCGAGCGCATCGCTGAGCTGGAGCGAGTCAAGTCGGCGGCTGCGGCGGGTCAGGCTCGGGCGGCGCCGCTTTGGAGTCGGTGCGTCGTGCCGCTGAAGCGGAGTCCGGTGTGCCCGCGGCGCGGCGCGGACGTGGTCTGGCTCATGAGATCGCGCTGGCCCGGCGGGACTCGCCCGCTCGGGGCGGTCGGCACTTGGGTTTTGCCAAGGCCTTGGTGCACGAGATGCCGCACACCCTGTGTGCGCTGGAATCCGGAGCGCTGTCGGAGTGGCGCGCCACCCTGATTGTGCGCGAGAGCGCCTGCCTGGACGTTGAGGATCGGCGCACGCTGGATGCCGAGTTGTGTGGCGACCCGGCACGTCTTGATGGGATGGGCGATGCGCGGGTGACCGCTGCCGCCAAGGCGATCGCCTATCGGCTGGATCCGCATGCCGTGTCGACCGGGCGGCCAAGGCCGAGGAAGAACGCACCGTCACCCTCCGGCCCGCACCCGACACCATGACGTATCTGAGCGCGCTGTTGCCGGTAGCCCAGGGCGTCTCGGTGTATGCGGCGCTGCGTCGCGAAGCAGATTTGCGCGGCGACGGGCGCTCGCGCGGACAGGTAATGGCCGACACGCTGGTCGAGCGCGTCACCGGTCGCGCCGCGGAGATTCCGACTCCGATCGCGGTCAACCTGGTCCTCACGGACGAGACGCTGTTGGGTGCTGATAGCGCACCGGCCGACATGTGTGGCTATGGCCCCATCCCGGCGGCTGTCGCGCGCGCAATGGTGGCGCGCGCCACCGAGGATCGACGGTCCCGGGCGACACTGCGCCGGCTTTATGCCCATCCCCGCTCCGGGGCGCTGGTGTCGATGGAGTCACGCGCTCGACTGTTTCCCCGTGGCCTGGCCACCTTTATCGAGTTACGGGATCAGCGGTGCCGCACTCCTTACTGCGACGCCCCGATTCGACACCGCGACCATGCCCAACCCTGGTCCGAAGGCGGCGATACCACGGCGTTTAACGGGCTCGGGTCATGCGAGGGCTGCAACTACGCCAAAGAAGCCGACGGCTGGCGGGTCAGCACCAGCATCGACGAAAACCACACGCACACAGCTGAATTCACTACACCCACAGGTCGGCGATATCGGTCGGGCGCCCCACCCCGCGCGCCAGCGGTCACCATCAGCGATGTCGAGATCCGAGTAGGCATCGCGCTCGTTCGCCACGCTGCCTAGGCAACTTTATACAAACGCCTCCACCGGCGGGCACGAGCAGACCAAGTTGCGGTCGCCGTACGCCCCGTCGATGCGACGCACCGGCGGCCACACCTTGGGCCGAAACGCCTTACCGAGCGGATAGGCGGCCTCTTCGCGGGTGTACGGGTGATCCCACTCGGACACCAGCAGGCACTCGGCGGTGTGTGGTGCGCCCCGCAGCGGATTGTCGTCAACGGTCCACTCCCCCGCGCCGACCCGATCGATCTCGCCGCGGATGGCGATCATGGCTTCGCAGAACGCGTCGACCTCGGTCAGGCTTTCGCTTTCGGTGGGTTCCACCATCAGCGTGCCGGCCACCGGGAAGCTCATCGTCGGTGCGTGGAAGCCGTAGTCCGCCAAGCGTTTTGCGACATCGTCGACGGTCACGCCGGTGGACTTGGTGATCGGCCGCAGGTCCAGGATGCACTCGTGGGCGACCATGCCGTTCTCGCCGGTGTAGAGCACCGGGAAGTACTCATCGAGTCGGCGGGCGATGTAGTTGGCCGACGCGATCGCGGTGAGCGACGCCGCGCGCAGACCGTCGGCGCCCATCATCCGGATGTAGGCCCAGGTGATCGGCAGGATCGAGGCCGACCCATACGGCGCCGACGACACCGGCCGACCGTCGGGCAGCTCCGGGGCGTACGGGTGACCAGGTAGGAACGGGGCCAGATGCGAGCGCGCCGCCACCGGACCGACGCCCGGGCCGCCGCCGCCGTGCGGAATGCAGAACGTCTTGTGCAAGTTCAGGTGGCTCACGTCGCCGCCGAACTTCCCCGGCCGGGCCAGACCGACCAGTGCGTTGAGGTTGGCGCCGTCGATGTAGACCTGACCGCCGGCGTCATGCACGGCCGCGCAGATCTCGGCGATGTCGTGCTCGTAGACGCCGTGCGTGGACGGGTAGGTGATCATCAAAGCCGCCAGTCGGTCCGCGTGCTCGGCCACCTTGGCCCGCAGATCGTCCAGGTCGACATCGCCGTTAGCGCGGCAGGCAACAACGGCCACCCGCAGGCCGGCCAGCGCCGCCGACGCCGCGTTGGTGCCGTGCGCGCTGGACGGGATCAGGCAGATGTCGCGGTGTGGTTCGCCGCGGCTTTGGTGGTAGTCGTGGATCGCCAGCAGTCCGGCGTACTCGCCTTGCGAGCCGGCGTTGGGTTGCAGTGAGACGGCGTCGTAGCCGGTGATGTCGACCAGCCACTCCTCTAGGTCGGCGATGAGCCGACGCAGCCCCGGGGTGTCGGAGGCCGGGGCGAACGGATGCTGACGCGCGAATTCGGGCCAGGTGATCGACTCCATCTCGGCCGCCGCGTTGAGCTTCATGGTGCACGAGCCGAGCGGAATCATGCTGCGGTCCAAGGCGATATCCTTGTCCGCCAGCGCACGCAGGTAGCGCATCATCGACGTCTCGGTGCGGTATTGGGTGAACGCGGGATGCGTCAGGAACTCCGAAGTGCGGGCGGCGATTTGGCTCTCGGCCGGCCTGCCCGCAGATACCCCGAAGGCGTCTAGGACCGCATTGACGTGCGACCCGGTGGTGGCCTCATCGCACGCTACAGAGACGTGGTCGTCATCCACGCGCCACAGGTTGATGCCCTTTGCCTTGGCCGCGGCGACCACCTCGTCCGCGCGCCCGGGCACCCGGGCCAGCACGGTGTCGAAGTACTCCTCGTGCAGTAGCGCGTCGCCCAAAGCGGCGCCGATTGCCTTCGCGTGGCCGTGCACCCGGCGTGCGATCGCGATCAGCCCGTCGGCGCCGTGATAGCTCGCGTACATCGCGGCCATGACCGCCAGCAGTACCTGCGCGGTGCAGATGTTGCTGGTCGCCTTGTCGCGGCGGATGTGTTGTTCGCGGGTCTGCAGCGCCAGGCGGTAGGCGTCGGCGCCGTCCTGGTCCCTGGACACCCCGACCAGCCGGCCCGGCAACTGCCGGGCATGCTTGGCGTGCACCGCAAGATATCCGGCGTGTGGACCGCCGAATCCCATTGGCACGCCAAATCTTTGGGTGGTTCCGAACGCGACATCGGCGCCGATCTCACCCGGCGGTGTGATCAGCGTCAGCGCCAATAGGTCCGCCCCGACAGCGACCAACGCGCCGCGCTGGTGCGCCTGCGACACCAGGGTCGACCAGTCGGTGATCCGGCCGCTCGCCCCGGGCAACTGGGCGACGACGCCGAAGAACTCACCATCGGGCAGGCCGTCACGCAGGTCGGCGATGACGATCTCGATGCCCAACGGCTGCGCGCGGGTGGCCAGCACCGCCGCCGTCTGGGCGAAAACGTCGACATCGACGGCCAGCCGGTTCGTGCTGCCGCGGGCCGCGCGGTGCATCAACGTCATGGCCTCGGCGGCCGCGGTGCCCTCGTCGAGCATGGACGCGTTCGCGATCTCGAGTCCGGTGAGGTCGGTGACCATGGTCTGGAAATTCAGCAGCGCCTCCAGCCGGCCCTGACTGATCTCGGGCTGATAGGGCGTGTAGGCCGTGTACCAGGCCGGGTTCTCCATGATGTTGCGCAGCAGCACCGGCGGCGTGAGGGTGTCGTAGTAGCCCTGCCCGATCATCGACACCGCCACGGTGTTGGAGTCGGCCAGCGCTGCCAGCTCGGCTAGCGCCTCGGCCTCGCTGGCGGCCGGCGGCAGCCGGTCGAGCCCGGGGGCGTCACCGTTGGTGAGCTTGTCGAGGATGCCCGTCGGGACCGCCTTGGCGGCCAGGGCGTCCAGCGAGTCGACACCGATCACCGCGAGCATGGCGGCAACGGCGGCCTGGTCGGGCCCGATGTGGCGGTCTGCGAACGTTGAAGCGTCGGACATAAAAACTCCTTGACCCTGGACAAGACGAGCAGAGGACTACACGGGCCCTCTCCCTCTGTCTTCCCCCGCCGTAGCGGGTGCCTGAGAGATTCAGCGCCGGTGCGGACCGGTCGCCTTTCCCCATCGGCGGGCTGTGATTTATGACCGGTACCGGTCTAGCCGCTTTCCAGAGGCATCGTTATCCGCGCGGTCCGGGTGCCTGAGAGGTTGACGGAGAGGTATTGCTCCTTCGGCGTCTGTAGCTGGCGGCCACAGAACTCTCCCGCGCGGGTGTGATGCGTTGATCAGTCTACTAGTCCGCGAGCGTGCGTGTTTGTGCAGCGACGCGCCCCAGCACGTGTGCAATTGCGCACGTTCGGGCCGCGAGAAACGCGGGCAGCTAGCCGATCTTGCGGTCGCGGTGCTTGCGACGAGAAGCCAGCTCGTCTTCCGGGGCGGCGATCGACTCGCCGCCGTCGGCGCGCTCGCCGTGGAAATCGGCGATGACGCCGGTCAGCTCGCGCATCGCGCCGGACACCGCGATGCCGAACACGCCCTGCCCGCCTTGCAGCAGGTCGACGACCTCTTCGGCCGAAGTGCACTCGTACACCGTGGTGCCGTCCGAGAAAAGGGTGATGTTGGCCAGGTCCTGCACGCCGCGCTGGCGGAGATGATCGACGGCGACGCGGATGTTGTGCAGCGAGATGCCGGTGTCGAGCAGCCGCTTGACGATCTTGAGAACCAGGATGTCCTTGAACGAGTAGAGCCGTTGGCTGCCCGAGCCCGCTGCGCTGCGGATCGACGGCACTACCAGCGAGGTGCGTGCCCAGTAGTCCAGCTGGCGATACGTGATGCCGGCGATCTGGCAGGCGCTGGGTCCGCGGTAGCCGACCAACTCGTCGGGAACGGAGTCGTCGGGAAACAGGCCGGGTTGCACGGGCGCCGGGGTGGGGCCGCTCTCAACACTGCTCGCGCCGTCGGCATGGTCACCAAGGTCTAATTGGCCTTGACGTGGCTGCTCGCTCACGGTGGTTCCTCTCGCCGATCGCGCTGTGGTCGCTAGCTGCGTCTCTGGCTGCCTGGGCAGCCACCCTTGGTCAGGCCCGAGTGCTAGAAAAGCTTACTGCTGTTCGATAGCTGCCGTGCCCTAAGTCGTCATCAAAGTATGGCCGCCGCCTGGGTCGGCGCGCGGCTGCCCGCCAGGCGTGTCGCATTCCGGTGCTAGATGAGACGCATCTGTGATATTCACCTCGGCCGCCATGCCCAAACCTAGGTGGCCTTGAAATCGTCGGGCGAGACGCTGTCGAGGAACTCTTTGAACTTCTCTACCTCGTCCTCGCGGACGGCGGTGTCGGGCTCTTCGTCGCTCTCGTCGGGGATCAGCAGGCCGGCCTGGGCCAGCACCGCCTCCTCGACGTAGATCGGGACGCCGACCCGCAGGGCGATCGCCACGGAGTCCGACGGGCGCGCCGACACCTTGATGTCGCGGTCGAAGATCAGATCAGCGTAGAAAGTGCCCTCCTGCAGATCGACGATCCGCACCTCTTTGAGCGAATGTCCCAGCGCGGCAATGAGATCCCTGATCAAGTCGTGGGTCAGTGGGCGGGGCGGCTCGACGCCCTGCTGCTCCAGCGCGATCGCGGCGGCCTCCGACTGGCCGATCCAGATCGGCAGGTACCGGTCGCCGTCGGATTCGCGCAGCAGCAGTACCGGCTGGTTCTGCGGCTGCTCGACACGAATGCCGACAACACGAACTTCACCCATCTGTGTTTGCCCTCCGCCATGCCGCCGAACACCAAAGCTTCCAACGAAGTCTAATCCTCAGCGATGCAGAACGTCGCGTACCGCAGACTTGATCAGCGAGGTGTGCAAAGTGATGGCGAGCGCGGCGACTTCCCGGGCCAGGTCGTCGGCGCGGTCACGGGCGCCGGCCCTACCGGCTCTCACCAACGGCCCGGCGATCTGGGCGATCAGATCGGACTGCCGGTCGGCCGCCGATCGAAACGCCCGCAGATGGCGCGGCTCGACACCGTACTCGGACAGCGCACGCGCGCATTGCAGGATCACGACCGCGTGTTCGTCGAAGAAACCGCCCCGCCCAGTGGTGATCACGCCCGCCTTGAGCAGCGCCGTCAGCAGGTTGTCGTCCACCCCTGAGCGCTCTAGGACGTCTTCCCGGCTCAGCCGTGACACGGCCTTGAACTCCGATGCCGTGTCGGACTCGTCTTGGTATTCGTCCGGGCTGTCGGTCACCGACACCAATCGCGGTACGCCATAAGGCGATCCGAACGGCGGTAGCTCGCCGTCGGGCTGGGCGTCCAGCTGTGCGCGGATGACCTTAAGCGGCAGGTAGTGATCGCGCTGGGCGGTGAGGATGAAGCGCAGCCGCGCGCAGTCGTACGCGGTGAATCTCCGATAGCCCGATGCGGCACGCTGCGGCGTCACCAGCCCTTCCGCCTCCAAAAAGCGGATCTTGGAGATGGTGACATCGGGGAAATCCGGCCTCAACAGCTCGAGGACCCCCCCGATCGACATCCCGGCCAGCGCCGGGCTATCGGGTGCGCTCACCTAGCCTCCGGTTCCCCCGTCATCGTCTTGCTTGGGCCCGGTTAAAAAGACCAAGCGGAACTTGCCGATCTGTACTTCGTCACCGTTTGCCAACACCGCTGAATCTACCGGCTCGCGGTTGACGTAGGTGCCGTTGAGGCTGCCGACGTCGACGACGTGGAATTCGTTGCCTTCCAAGCGGAATTCGGCGTGGCGACGGCTCACGGTGACGTCATCGAGGAAGATGTCGCTGTCGGGGTGGCGGCCGGCGGACGTAATGGCCTGGTCGAGCAGGAAGCGCGACCCCGCGTTGGGGCCCCTTTTGACGACAAGCAACGCCGAGCCGGCCGGGAGTCCTTCGACCCCGGATACCGCGCTCTCGGCGCCCGCTTGCGCCGGGGCATCCAGTTCGTTGAGGAAGTCGGCGCGAAAGACCGAAGTCGTCTCCACCGTGACTTCTTCCGAAGTGTGGTCTTGCGAACTTCCTGAGTCCGTGTCCGTCACCCGCTGCTCCTTCTGGCGCTGTGGCGTTGTCTGACCGGGCCGCTCGGCCGGCTTCCTAGCTAGATTCTCCGCCTTGTTTTACCGATTACTACCGTCTCAACCGTTCTGAAGTTCCCTGAAACCATCCAGGGCCCTCCAACGCCGGTGCGTTGACCGTACCGCGCACCGACGGGCATTGTGCCCCCCACCACAGGATGATTGACGGCCCGCATCGGCGCGCGCTGGCAGGCACCTTGGAAAAAAACTTAGCAACCGTCATTCGGTCAGCGTGCCGCGGTAGGCCTCAGCGTCGAGCAACTCCGCGACCGCCGACTCCAACACGGCTACGTCGGAGGCCCGGACGTCGAGCAGCCAACCCTCACCGTAGGGGTCGGAGTTCACCAGCTGTGGGTTGCCGTCCAGATCGCCGTTGACGGCCACTACCTTGCCCGAGACGGGCGCGTAGAGGTCCGACACCGACTTCGTCGATTCCACCTCACCGAAGGACTCGCCCGTGGCCACCTCGCTGCCGACGTCGGGCAACTGAACAAAGACGACGTCACCCAGTGCCGACTGCGCGAAGTCGGTGATCCCGATGCGCACCGTGTCTTCCCCGCTGCGGCGCACCCATTCGTGTTCGGCGGTGTAGTGCAGATCGGCGGGGATATCGCTCACGGTGATCCTGTTCTGTCTGGTTGGTGGGGCGGGTTCACTTGACGGGCTGAGCGTATTGGTGCGGTTTCGGTTGCCGCAAGGTGGTTACGTCGACCCGGTCGGCCTGCTGCACGGACATCCGCGCGCCGACGCGTTTGACGCTGTCCTCAGCACCGCCGGGAATGTTCATCGCGGCGGCCAGTGTTGGCGGATCACCAATCGCCAGAATCGAATACGGCGGCGATAGTGTCTTGTTGTCGATAGTCAGTGAACCGGGCGCGCCGACCACCCAGGTGTCGACGCCGACGCGCACCGAATCATGCGCGTCGTTTATCTGGATCGCCTCGGCGCCTGCCGCACGCAACTCGTTGATCACGTCGAGCATCGCTTCCGGCGCCACCCCGGGCCCGGGATCGTCGATCGTCAACGTCACGCCACGCCCGGTGGCGCCCACCGCACCGGTCAGGATGGACAGGGCAGCCAGCTTGGCCTGAGCGCTCTGAATAGCGGCCTGATCGGTGTTGCCCGAGGCTTGCAACGAGTTCAGCGTGTTCTGCAGGTCGGTCACTTCGCTGTTGAGCGTGGCTTCGCGCTGCCGCAGCGAATCCAGCAGCACCAACAGATCCGCCGGGCGGGCGGAATCCAGCGAATCACCGGATCTGGTCTGGCGCGCCTGGGTGACGATGGCGATCCCCAGGACCAGGCACAACACGATCGCCAGCGCACCGAACCCCAACCGGGATCGGCCGCCGCGCAGCAGTCCGGCCACTCCGCCGGCGTGCAGCGGCCCGATCTCGGGTCGCGGCTGGTCGGCGGGCAGCTCGTGCCGACCGTGCTCTGGGGGATCCTGGCTCGCGTTCATCAGCTCTCCGTCAGGCCCCGAACAGCCGGCGGCGCAGTGCGGCCGCATTGCCGAAGATGCGGATGCCCAGCACGACGATGATCGCCGTGGACAACTGTGTGCCGACTCCTAGTTGGTCGCCTACGTAAACGATGAGGGCGGCCACCAGCACGTTGAACACGAACGACACCACGAAGACCTTCGGGTCGAAGATCCGCTCGAGGTAGGCGCGCAGCCCGCCGAACACCGCGTCAAGCGCGGCGACCACCGCGATCGGCAGGTAGGGCTGGATGGCCTCGGGCACGCTGGGGTGGAAAACCAGACCCAGCACGATGCCGATGGCAAGCGCCGCGATACCGATCATGCTGCGGGGGCTTCCTTCACTAGGGGCCAATCTGCTTGGCGAACTTGACATCTCGGACCGAGCCGGCCGGCAGCGAAAGCCCGTCGGACACGTTGACGGTGACGCCGACGCCGTAGGAGACCTCCAGCAACCGCAGCCGCTGCAGACCGGGGCTGTGGTCGAAGACGTCGCGCATCGAATGCGGCGGTCCGACGGCCAGGATCGTGTAGGGGCTGCCGGTGGGGTTGTTGTCGACCAGGATCGCGCCGCCGGCCTGCCGGATGGTCACATTCGGTCCGATCCGGGCGCCGCCGACCGCGACGGCTTCAGCCCCGCTGGCCCACAGCGAGTTGACGACGAGCTGCAGGTCGCGGTCGAGGATGATCTGCCGACTGCCGGTCACCCGCTGCTTGGAGACGTCGGACAGATTCGGGCTGACACCGGGATCGGTGATGGTCACCGTGAGGCCCGGCCCGATGACGGCGGTGCTGGCCGCCGCGCGGCTGAGCGCGTCGAGGCGGCTCAGCAGCCGCTGCCCTTCGGCATCACTGGCCAGGGCGCGGCGCTGGTCGTCGTCGAGTTCTCTGGTCAGCACGCTGCGTCGTTGGGCCAGCTTGGTGGCTGAGGCCTCGGTGGACCGCACGCTGGTGGCCAGCAGCTGCTGGGCGGTGCGCACCCCGGGGGCAACCGAGCGGGCCTGCGCGACCGCGGCGGCGAACACCGCGGCGACCAGGGCCGCGGCCAGCGCTTGCCAGAACCAGCCGAAGACGCGGGCCGCCTTGCTCGGCGGGCTGGTCGAGCGCGCGGCGGCCACTTTGGCTTGAGCGGCGTAGCCGGGATCCAGGTGCTCCGACAACAGGGCGCGAAGCAAGGAGGGCACCGGAATGTGCTGGGGCCGCGGCGCGTGCGCGCTGTATCCGGCGTTGGGGTCATAGCCCCCGAGCACGCGGTCGGGTTCAGCCATGGTCACCTGCTTTTTGGGCGAGTCGCTGATCGGCCTTGCTGAGCTTGGGCAATTCGCGCACGACCAGCGTTATCTGCACTGCGTAGAGCACGAACGCCCACAGGTACATGTACAAACCCCAGATCAAAAAGCCCCACCCGAAGTCTCCCACCACCCGGCTCCACAGCGCGGGCCATTGCCCGAGGAGCACCAGCGGAAAGCCCGACATCAACGCGAACGTCGCGGCCTTGCCGACGTAGGTCACCGGCAGCGCCGACAGCCCGCGACTGCGCAGCAGCGGCAGCGTCGCAGCCAGCAGCGTGTCGCGCACCAGCAGCGTGACGACGAACCACCACGGCACGATCCCGCGCACCGCCATCGTGACCGGCACCGCCACCATGTAGAGGCGATCGACGGCCGGGTCCAGCAGGACTCCCAGCCGCGACGACTGGTTCAACGACCGGGCGATCTTGCCGTCGGCCCAGTCAGACGCGCCGCTGAAAATGAGGATTCCCACCGCCCACCCCTGGGAGTGCGCGACCAGCAACAGGTAGATAAAGACCGGTATGAGCGCCAGGCGAAGAGCGCTGAGCAGGTTGGGTACGGTCAGCACCCGATCCGGCGGAAGCTCGGCCTCCATGAGCCGTGACACTAGCTCAGCGGAATACCCCGGGCAGGCTCAGCGTGGACAGTGTGTCATCGGACAGCGGGTTGTCGTTGACCATGTAGGTCCACGTCGACGTCGGCCGCGCCAGCTTGGACAGGTCCAGCCCCTGCTCCTCCTCGAGGACGTTCGCGGTTTCGAACGTCTGCTGGGCCGCCTCGATGGCGTCGGCCGCCAGCGACGCGAACGCGTCGACGGCCAACCGGTGGAACTCGTCGAGGGGGTTCTGCCGGCCCAGCGCACGCAAATGGATGCTCTCGCGGATGTCGGCCAGATACGCCAGGTGATCGGCCCAGCCCCGGTCGAGGTGGAACAGCATGATCTGCCGGCAGATGGTCTCGAGGTGGTCCTCGTCGATCTCCTTGGACAGCTCGTCGTAGCGGTCCGGCGCCAGGTCGGCTAGTTCCTCGCGCGCAGTTGCGGTGCGCAGCAGCGTGTTTCGCCGATCTACGATGATGGCGCGCTGCTGGGCGATCAGCTGGTTGTAGCGCCAGGTGTTGGCGTGCACGTCCAGCAGCCGGCCCTCGGCGACGCGCTGCGCGTGGTCGAGCAGGCTGTTGGTCTTGGCGCTGACGATCCGCCCGTCCCCGTCGGTTTCCGTGGGCAGCTTGTTGCGCTCGAGGTTGGCCGCGACGACGTCGTCCTCCCAACTGGAGAAGAACACCGACGAGCCGGGATCGCCCTGACGTCCTGCGCGGCCGCGCAGCTGGTTGTCCAGCCGCTCGGTGTGGTGGCGGCCCGTGCCGACGACGTGGAGCCCGCCCAGTTCGGCGACCCTGTCGTGATCGGACTCGTCGGACCCGCCGAGCCGGATGTCGGTACCGCGCCCGGCCATCTGGGTGGACACCGTGACCGTGCCGTGGGTGCCGGCCTCGGCGATCACCTGCGCCTCCTCCGCGTCGTTCTTCGCGTTGAGCACCACCGCTGGCACGCCGCGGCGCACCAGGCGCTCGTGCAGTTCCTCGGACTCGGCCACATCCCGGGTACCGACCAGCACCGGCTGGCCGGTCTCGTGCACCTCGGCGATGTGGTCGACGATCGCGTCGTTCTTGGCGGCGGCGGTGATGTAGACCCGGTCGGATTCGTCCTCGCGGATGTTGGGGGTGTTCGGTGGTATCGGGGACACCCCGAGCTTGTAGAACTGGCGCAGCTGCTCGCCGGCGGCCAGGGCGGTGCCGGTCATGCCGCACACGGTGGCGTAGCGGTTGATCAGCGCCTGCACCGTGATGGTGTCGAGCACTTCGCCGGTTTCGGTGGTCTCGATGCCCTCCTTGGCCTCGACGGCAGCCTGCAGGCCATCCGGCCAGCGCTGCAGTTGCGCGATGCGGCCGCGCGAGGCGTTGATCAGGTGCACCGCGTCGTCGCGGACGATGTAGTGCACGTCGCGGTGCAACAGCACGTGCGCATGCAGCGCGACGTTGACCTCGGTCAATGTGGTGCCGACGTGTTCTTCGGAGTACAGGTCGATGCCGCCCAGGGCCTTCTCCACCTTGCGCGCGCCGTGCTCGGTGAGGTGCACATTGCGGCTGTCGGAGTCGGTGTCGTAATCGCTGCCGGGGACCAGCTCACCGACCAGCGTGATGATTTCGAGCTTCGGTGTCTCGCGGTGCGTGGTGCCGGCCAGCACCAGGGGCACCAGCGCCTCGTCGACCAGCACGGAGTCGGCCTCGTCGATAAGGGCCACGTCGGGATTGGGCGACACCAGGTCGGCGACGTCGGTGACCAGCTGGTCGCGCAGCACGTCGAAACCGATCTCGTTGACCGAGGCGTAGGTCACGTCGCACTCGTAGGCGGCCCGGCGTTCCTCGCTGGTCGACTCCCCGGTGATCCAGCCGACCGTGAGGCCCAGCGACTCGATCAGAGGGCCCACCCACTCCGCGTCGCGGTGGGCCAGGTAGTCGTTGATGGTCACAACGTGCACGTGCCGGCCGGCCAGCGCGTAGCCGGCGGCGGCAATCGCCCCGGCGAGCGTCTTGCCCTCACCGGTGGCCATCTCGATCACGTCGCCAGCGAGCATGCGCAGCGCCCCCAGCAGCTGAACGTCAAAGGGCCGCAACCCCGTTGCCCGCTCGCCCGCCTCCCGGGCGATCGCCAGGAACTGCGGGATGTCTTCGGATTCGGCGAGGTCCTCGAGCTTGAGTAGGCCCGCCGCCTTACGCAGCTTCTCGTCGTTGAGCTCGGCGGCCTCGTCGTTGTACTCCTCCGACGCGGTGACCTGGGTGAGCGAGCGGCTCTGGTTCTTCTCGGTGCTGGCGCCGAGGAAGCGCCAAAAACGGCTGCTCAGACGGCCGGGTTGGGCGCGGGTGGTCTTAGGCACAGGTCAACGGTACCGGGTGGGCCTTCCGTCGCGAGCGTGCGTGTTTGTGCGCGACACACCGGGCGGAGGCGTACAAACGCGCACGTTCGCCGGGGGAGTCAGCCCAGGTTTGAGCGGCGCGGGTACACAACGCCCGGGTCGGTCAGCACGTTGACGACAGCGGGTAGCCCACTGGCGAAGGCCCGCTCGAGCGCGGGCCGCAGCTCGCCCGGCGCGGCGACGAGCTCGCCGTGGCCACCTAGCGCGCGCACCACCTCGTCGTAGCGGGTGCCGGGCCGCAGCTCGGCCACCACCGAATAGCCGTACAACGCCTCCATGGGGTGTTTTTCGAGAGCCCAGATCCCGTTGTTGCCGATCACCGAGACGACGGGCACGTTGTGTCGCACCAGGGTGTCCCACTCCATGCCGCTGAACCCGAATGCGCCGTCGCCTTGCAGCAGGACAACCTGGCGGTCGGGCCGGGCGAGTTTGGCTGCCAGCGCGTAGCCGGGCCCCGATCCGAGGCAGCCGAACGGCCCGCTGTCCAGCCAGCAGCCCGGTAGATAACTGTCGATCACCCGACCGGCGTAGGAACCGAAGTCCCCACCGTCGATCACGATGATCGCGTCGCGGTCCAGCATCGGCGCCAACTCGGCATACACCCGCATGGGGTGCAGCGGCGTGCGGTCGTCGGCCAGCTCGGCCTTCTCAGCATCGCGCGCCGAGGTCTCGGCCGTGCGCAGCTCCCCGATCCAGTCCTGGTGCTCGGCCGAACCCGCCGCTAAAGCCGAAAGCGTCGCCGTCAGGTCCCCATACAGTCCGGCGGCGACGGGCCGTGGGTGCTCGCGATGCGGGATGACACGGTCGGCGACGATCAGCTGGGTCTGCTCCCCAAACACCTTGCCGAAACCCAGCCGGAAGTCCATCGGCACCCCGATCACTACGGCAACATCGGCCTCGCCCAACGCTTTTGAGCGTGCGCGGGAGAAGGCCAGCGGATGATCGGCCGGCACTACGCCGCGGGCCATCCCGTTCATCAGCACCGGGATCTGCCGCTGCTCGGCCAGGCGCAACAACGCGGCCTCCCCGCGGCCCCACCACACGTTGGTGCCCGCCATGATCACCGGGCGCTGCGCCGTGGACAGCAACGCGCAGGCCCGGTCCAGGGCGTCGGGGTCGGCGGCCGGCGAGGGCGGCAGGTCGTCCAGCGCGCCGGGTCGGCTGGCACCGTCGGACGCGGACGAATGGGAGAACACGTGGTCCATCGGGAAGTCGACAAAACCGACGCCCGACGGGGCGCCGACCGTCGCGCGCAATGCCTCGTCGACCAGCCGGCCCGCGTCTTCTGCGGACTGCGCGGTCGCGGCGAAGCGGGCCAGTGGCGCGACGAACGGCACGTGGTCGATCTCCTGCAGCGATCCCATCCCCCAGCGCAGCGCCGGGGCCCGGCCGCCGAGCACCAGTAGCGGGGACGAGTTCTGCTGCGCGGCGGCCATCGCGCTCATCCCGTTGGTGACGCCCGGACCGGCGGTCAGCGCGGCCACCCCCGGTACCCGGGTTACCTTCGACCAGCCCTCGGCGGCGAACGTCGCGGTCTGCTCGTGGCGGGTGTCGATCAGCCGGATACCTTCGCTGCGGCAGCCGTCGTAGATGGAGAACAAGTGGCCGCCGGACAGGGTGAACACCGTGTCGATGCCGCTGGCTCGTAGACGCCGCGCGATCAACTGGCCGGCGTGCACGGTCTGGGTGGAGGGAGCGTCGATGCTCATGCCCGGAGCCTAGCCGCAGCTCTCGGGTACCTTCGCGGGAAGCACGCACGATCAAGGAGATATCGAATTGGGCGCCAAGCCGTTTACGCCTTCCATCAACTGGGCGGCCGCGCCGATGGACTCTTTGCGCTGGATCGCCGAAGCCTGGGTGATCAGCGCCGTCTGCCTGTTCGTCGCGTTGGTCCTGGTCAGGTACCTGACGGTGTGGGGGCGGCAGTTCTGGCGTATCACTGGCGGCTATTTCACCGGCGGCCATTCCACGCGGGTGTGGCTGATGCTCGGGGTGCTGCTGTTGTCGGTCTTGGTCTCGGTGCGGCTCAACGTTTTGTTCAGCTATCAGAGCAACGACCTGTACACCGCGGTGCAGAAGGCATTCGAGGGCCTCGCATCGGGCGACGATGAGGTCAAAAACTCTGGGATCCACGGCTTTTGGATGTCGCTGGCCATTTTCACCCTGATGTCCTTCCTATTCATCATTCGGATCCTTCTCGACATCTACTTGACGCAGCGGTTCATCATTGCGTGGCGCATGTGGCTCACCGCCAATCTCACCGACGACTGGCTGGACGGGAGGGCCTACTACCGGGACCTTTTCATCGACAACACGATCGACAACCCGGACCAGCGCATCCAACAAGACGTCGACATCTTCACCGCCAATAGCGGTGGAAATGGTGCGGGCGGCATGCCCAACGTGCCGTCCAACGGCACGACAAGCACCCTGCTGTTCGGAGCCGTCCACTCGGTGGCCTCGGTGATCTCGTTCGCCGCGATCTTGTGGCACCTGTCCGGGCGGCTGGACATCTTCGGCTTTGAACTCCCGCGGGCAATGTTCTGCGTCGTATTTGTCTATGTGTTTATAGCGACCGTCGTTGCGATCTGGCTGGGGCGTCCATTGATTTGGCTCAGCTTTGCCAACGAGAAGCTCAACGCCGCATTTCGTTACGCGCTGGTGCGGTTGCGCGACGCCGCCGAGGCGGTCGGCTTCTACCGCGGCGAGCAGGTCGAACGGGCGCAGCTGTGGCGGCGGTTCACCCCGATCATCGAGAACTACCGGAAATATGTCCGTCGGACCATCGTGTTCAACGGCTGGAACTGGTCGGTGGGCCAGGTCATTGTGCCGTTGCCGTGGGTGATCCAGGCGCCGCGGCTGTTCGCGGGGCAGATCGACTTCGGTGACGTGGGCCAGACGGCAACGTCATTCGGCAATATCAATGACTCGCTGTCGTTCTTCCGCAACCAATACGATGCGTTCGCGGCCTTCCGCGCGGCGATCCTGCGGTTGTACGGGCTGGTCGACGCTAACGCGAAGGGGCGCGAACTGCCTGCAGTGCTCACCAGGCCGACCGATGACGGGTCGGTGGAGCTTGACGGCATCGAAGTCCGCACGCCCGACGGCGATCCGCTGGTCGACCCGTTGGACGTGCGGCTGGAGCGAGGCGACTCGCTGGTGATCACCGGACGTTCGGGGGCCGGGAAGACCACGCTGCTGCGAAGCCTGGCCGAATTGTGGCCGTATGCCTCTGGGACGCTGCGTCGCCCGGACGGTGACAAGGAGACGATGTTCTTGTCGCAGTTGCCCTATGTGCCGCTAGGCACTTTGCGGGGTGTGGTGTGCTACCCGAATTCGCCGGACGACATCACAGACGATGACTTGCGGGACACACTGACCAAGGTGGCGTTGGCCCCGTTGTGTGACCGGCTGGACGAAGAGCGGGACTGGGCCAAGGTGCTCTCCCCAGGCGAGCAGCAGCGCGTTGCTTTCGCCCGCATCCTGCTCACCAGACCGCAGGCGGTCTTCCTCGACGAAGCCACCTCGGCGCTGGATCCCGGGCTGGAATACGCGCTCTACCACTTAATGCGCACCGAGTTACCGGATTGCGTCGTGGTCAGCGTCAGCCACCGGCCGACGATCGAACAGCACCACGAGCAGATGCTGGAGTTGCTCGGCGAAGGCCAGTGGCGGCTGGGCCGGGTGGAGGCGCGGGTCTAGTGTCTTGAGTCATTAATCTGCATTCAGCTAGTAGACTGGGCCTGTGCCTAGTCCGGTGGCTATGAGTCGTGGTGTTGAGCGACGACGAGCGCGAGCAATTGCAGGTCATGGGTTCGGTCCAGGCCCAAGAGTGCGCAGGCTTTGGCGTTGCGCTCACGCATAGTTCTTGCCTGTGAGGGTGATTCGAGCAATACGCAGATTGCCCGGGAGTTGGGCGTGACCCGCGGGATGGTCGACCAAGTGGCGCAATCGATTCGCTGTCGATCGCCTCGATGGTCTGCTCGATGAGCCACGGCCGGGCCGGCCAGCGCATCGTCGAGGACGCTCGGATCGAAGAGTTGATTACCGCGACGCTGGAGACCGTTCCTCGAGATGCCACGCAGTGCGTCGACCCGGTCGATGGCCGAGCACCTCGTGGTCTTGAGCCAGTCGATGGTACTCGCGAGTGTGGCGGGCGTTCGCGATTGGCACCGCACAGATCAGGACTCCTGGCAGCTATCCAAGGATCCCTTGCGTCGTCAAGGCCTAAGGTGCCGCGACGTACGTCGGTCGTGTACTTGAACCCGCGCCGAGCGGGCCCTGGTGTTGTGTGTCGATGAGAACACCCAGATCCAAGCACTGAACCGAACTTGCATCCGGTGTTTCCGATGCTGCCACGCAACCCCAGGCCCGCTCGGGCCAGTCCACGTACTACGTCCGTCACGGCACCTCGAAGCCTTTATGCCGCACTAGGATCCTTGAGTAGCTTCCAAGGTCCTGATCGGCGCGCTGCCACTCGCGAACACCGGGCCACGCGAGTTCCATCGCCTTCTTGAAGACCATCGAGGCCTCGGTACCCGCCGACCTGGACGTGCACCTCGTGGCTCGACAACGCCTCCACTCACAAGACTCCGGCGGTCCTAAACGATGGCTGCTGGGCCACCCGCGGTTCGTCTTGCAGACTATCGAGGCGCCCGACCAGCGCATCGATGGCTCCACCTGGTCGACCATCCCGCTGGTTACGCCGAACTCACCACCAATCTGCATATTACGCCGGGGCACCCACACAGCTACGCGTGCGCCAACTCAACACCGACATTCGGGCCTGCATCGAAACCTGGACTGACAACCGCCCGGCCCTACGTCGTCGACTCAAGACCGCCGACTCAGATCCATCGCCAGCATCGGCCCAATCTACTGCCGACGAATTAATGACTCAAGACACTAGCTCGCCGCGTGCACTCCGGCGCGGCGCCCGAAGAACGATCCCTCGCCCAGCTGGGTGCCGCTGGCGTAGCCCTTTCCGTCCTGGGCGAGGTTGGACGCACACGCTCCGACCGCATACAGGCCGGGCACCACCGTGTCGTCCTCCCGGAGCACCTCGCCGTCGACGGTGACTCCTAGGCCGCCGATGGTGAATCCCGAATACATCGCGCGTCCCAGAGAAAGATCGAACACGGCCCACGGGCCATTGTCTTGTGGCGCAAGGAATTCCGGCTGCTTGTGGAAGTCGGGGTCCTCGCCCTTGGCGGCGAACTCGTTGTAGCGGTCCAGCGTCGCAGCGAGATTGCCCGCCGGGATGCCCAGCGCTGTCTCCATTTCGGCGATCGTCTCGTAACCGTCGAGGAACCGGATCAGCGGCATCTCGGGCATCTCGGTGTGCGCTTCGTCGACGATCAGGTAGGCCGTCTGCTCCGGCTGCTCCAGCACGAACGCCGAGGTGCGCGAATGGTAGGAGTCCTCGGTGACGAAGCGCTGGCCCTGGGCGTTGACGATCACGCCGGTCAGCAGAACAGCCGGCGGATACGCCGCCGCGGTGATGAACAGCTCGTCCATGTGCTTGGCCACCCCGCCCGCTGAGACCCCCAGCAAAATGCCCAAGCCGTCATCGTTGGGGTTGCCCAGGATGTAGGGCGCCACCAGCCCATGGTGTTTGGTGCGCCGCTGCTGTCCCAGCGCGGGCGTGTGCTCGGCGACCATCTCGGGGTTCATCGCGAAGCCGCCGGCGGCGATGATGACGGCCTTGGCCTTCACCGCGCCGGCCTCGCCGAAGTGCTTCCAGGTGACGCCAACCACCGCGCCGCCGTCGTCCACGATGAGGTTGGTCGCCCCGGTCTCATAGCGGACCTGCACGCCCAACTCGTCGGCGCGTTTGACCAGTAGGTCGACGACCATCGCCGCCCCACCCAGCTCGCCGGGCACTGGCACGGAGTGCCCGCGCGGTGACGGTATAGCCTGCTCGCAGAAGGGCCACACTTTTTCGTTGCCGGTGTAGCTCAGCCCCTCGGTGCCGGGCGGCACCACGACTTTGCCGGGGTAGTAACTGCGCTCGAACCGGAAACCCAGGTCTTCCAGCCACTCGAAATGCTCGACGCTGCCGTCACAGTAGGCGCGGATCTTGGCGTGATCAGGCTCGCGCGAGACCGCGACCAGGTACTTGTACATCTCCTCGGATGAGTCGTCGTGGCCCGTCGCCTTCTGCACCGCCGTCCCGCCGCCGAGATAGAAGTGGCCGCCGGCCATCGACGTGGTGCCGCCCGCCGCGGCGGCGCGCTCGAGCACCAGCACGCGTGCGCCGGATGCGGCGGCGCTGACCGCCGCGCAACCACCGCCGATGCCGAATCCGATCACCACCACGTCGACGTCATCCGACCACGACGTCACTGTGTCCGCGCCGACCGTCTCCGGTATCTCGGTGTTCATTGGCGCCACTCCTCCTCATCGCTACGCTCTGCATCGTCGCTGGCGCGGTTCACCGCTGTTGCTCCTGTTTGATGTAGTCGTAGAAGGCCTGCATCTTTGGCGGGATGTAGGTGATCTCGATGAACGGCACCCCGGCGTGCGGCGCCGACACGTAAGCGAATTGGAGCCCGCCGGCAATGACGCCCTGCTGCACCACTGGGGCGCCACGATCGGCGGCGTCGGCCAACGCCGCGTCGAACTCTTCCGGGCTGCGGGCCTCCATGCAGATGTGGTGCAAACCGGGCCCGGCGTCGGCTAAAAAGTCACTATAGACATTCTCCCCGCTGACCGGCTGGATCAACTCCAGCTGCATGTCCCCGAGATAGCTCAGCGAGATGCTGGCCAGGAAATCGGCCGGCTTCCCGCGGTAGCTGCATTTGTCCGGAGCAAAGTGCACGTCGGGTATCCGCACCCACTTGCGAACGCCTAACAGGCCGGTGAGGGCCGTTTCGGTGGCGTCCAGGTCGGAGGTAACCCACGCGATCTGCATCGGGGACTGAACGGTCAGGTTCATCGTCTGGCAGGATAGCCCAGCCCGTGGGTCAGTAGACAGGCGCTCGAGATATTTGCCGTGATCAGCCGGATCGGGCCGGGAAAAGGTAGGTGAACACGTTCTAATTCGGCCCACGATCCTGGGTTAGCACATCCACCATGAGTCGCACCTGGGTGTTGAACACGGTTTCCGGGTCGGTCAGTGTGTCGGCGCCGTACTGCCCGAACACCTCCAGGCTGATCGCACCCACGACAGCGGCCCAGAGTAAGAAGCACTTGGCGATGACGCGATCGTCGCCGGGAAAGCCGAATTCTTGGCGAATCCGTTCGAAGTCCGACGACATCGGTTGCGGCGCAACGTCATTGGTCAGCCGGATGTCTCCGGTAGCGATTCCGGAGCCGATCGCGTCGAAGAACGTTCCGATTACGCGGGTGCCGACGCCGACCGTCCGTTCCGGCGGCGCGTGGTAGCCGGGCACCGGGCTCCCGTACAGCAGGGCCCAGCCGGCGGGGTGTGCGACGGCCCATCCCCGCGCCGCGCGTGCGATGGCGACGACGTCGTCACTCCACAGATCGGTCACGGTGTCGCGAGCCCTGTCCACGGTGTCGGCGAGCTCGGAATAGGCGTCGACCAGCAGCAAGGTCAGCAGCTCGTCGCGGCTGGACACATACCGGTACACGGCCGACGACACCATGCCCAGGTCGCGGGCTATCGCGCGCAGTGACAACCCGGCCGCGCCGTGGTCCACCAGCTGTCGGCGACCGAGTTCGACGATCCTGGCCTCGATCTGCGCCCGCGACTCCTGGCGTTTGCCCACGCGGCCAGTCTGGCACAACCGAGATCACCGCTCTTGCTTTTTGGTCAGGGCTGTGTCACGGTGGTCTACGAGAGCACTGCTCTCGAAGCCCAAGCCGAGAGGATCCCAGCATGTCCACGCGATACGACGAACCCGGGCGGGCCGCGCAGGTTGGCAACACGGTGATTCGGTGGCTGGCCGAGCTGGGCATCAGCATCGCCGGGACGACGGCGCTGCGCGTCCGCGGCCGCAAGAGTGGCAAACAACGCGGTGTCGTGATCAATTTGCTGACCGTCGACAGCGTGGACTACGTCGTCTCGCCGCGCGGGAACACCCAGTGGGCGCGCAACGTGAGGGCCGCCGGCGTCGTCGAGATCGGTCCGCGCTGGCACCGGGCCACTACCGGTATTGCCGAGCTGAGCGACGCCGCCAAGCCCGAGATTCTCAGGCGCTACCTGGCCAGGTGGTACTGGCAGGTCAAGGATTACGTCGCCGGGTTGACGCCGGAGTCAACCGATGAGCAATTGCTCGCCGCGGCGCCGTCGATCCCGGTCTTTCGGCTCGCGCCGTCGAGCTGACTAGCCCGGGTTCGGCGCCGCCCCGCCGAGGTCCTGGCGGACCTGGTCGGTGGTGGCCCGCCAGGACACCGCCGCCGGGAATTCGCCCCACATGCTGTTGAAGATGCCCACCAGCTGCCCGGGGCCACCATTGGGAGCGAGGTACACCGGTCCGCCGGAGTCGCCTTTTTGGCTTTGCACGCCGTGAGACATGGTGAACCAGCCGTTGTTGACGCTCTCGACGGTTCCGCAGGTCTCACCGGTGATGACGCCGAAGTGGCAGATCGGCTGGCCGGGCGACAGCGACGCGGCCGGGTTGGATTCCAGTTGGCGCCCGCCCGGCAGGATGTCGCTGATGGTGACGTGGTCGTCCAGCACGATCGCCTCGTAGTCGAAGATCGACTGGTCGGTGGCCACGGTGGTGCCAGTGGGCGTGTTGTCCCGGAACGTCGCCAGGCGACCGATCACGTCGTGGTCCCTGTCGGTGACGACAGGGCCGCCGCCGCGGCAGTGCCCTGCCGTGTACGCGATCCGGGTCGCCGGGTCCACGTAGCCCAACGTGCAGACCCGATTGTCCTGGTGGATCTCCATGCCCGGAAAGACCAGCGTGGGATCCGCGCTGGCGGAGACGGGCGACAGTCCCGCCGCGAGCGCCGCGGCAGAAGCCAGCGCCGCGAGTGCGCGCATCGTCAGGCGACGCATCATGGACTCCCATCCGTTGGGGCCGGTGCAAGCACCGGCCGCAGCTTGGGTTGCGGCGTGAACCTCCCCTGTTGAAGTCTTCGCGTGATAAGTCGCCAGCGTTACGACACCGTTACCGCCGGCGCGGAGCCGGCGGGGTGGGCGGCGCCGCGTGGTTGCCAGCCCGGGGGGCCGAAGACGTAGCCCAGCCGGTCACGCAGGCGCTTCGCCGCTCGCCAGTCGCGGGCGATCGCCACGTACTCGCGGGTCTGCAGCTTCCAGATGTTGAAGGTGTCGACCTTCTTGGTCAGGCCGTAGTGCGGGCGGAACAGCTCGGGCTGAAAGCTGCCGAACAGGCGGTCCCAGAGGATGAGGATGCCGCCGTAGTTCTTGTCCAGGTACACCTGGTCCATCCCGTGGTGCACCCGGTGGTGCGACGGCGTATTGAGAATGAACTCCAAGGGCCGCGGCAGTTTGTCGACCCGTTCGGTGTGCACCCAGAACTGATAGATCAGGTTCAGCGACCAGCTGAAGTAGACCATCCAGGGCGGAAGCCCCGACAGCGGCAACGGCAGCCACATCAAGACCTCGCCGCTGTTGTTCCACTTCTGGCGCACTGCGGTGGCGAAGTTGTAATACTCGCTGGAATGGTGCGCCTGATGTGTCGCCCAGATCAGCCGGACCCGATGCGCCATCCGGTGGTAGCCGTAGTACAGCAGGTCGACGCCGAGCAGCGCGATCACCCACGTGTACCACTTGGATGGCGACAGGTGCCACGGCGCCACGTAGGCGTAAATCGCGGTGTAAATCAGCAGCGCGAGCGCCTTCCAGACCGCGCTGGTGGCGATCGAGACCAGGCCCATCGAGATGCTCGCCCAGGCGTCGCGGGCGAGATACGCGCCGGAAGGCCCCCCTGCGGCGCCGGACTCTTCGATGCGTTGCAGCTTGCGCGCCGCCGTCCACTCGAGAATCAGCAGCAACAGGAAAAACGGGATGGCGAACAGGACCGGATCGCGGACCTGCTCAGGCAGCCCGAACCAGAATCCCGTCACCGCGTTCACACCCACAGACTACGACGCGGCTTTCACCAGCTGTCTGGGCAATTACCAACTGGGAATACCCGGCAGCAGGGCGCGGTCTAACGCGAGTCATAGCTGCTCGACAGCAGTACGCTGATGCCGTGCCGGAAACGTCGTACGCGTCCTGCGGCGATCTCAGCCTGGCGTATCACGCGTTCGGCGACGGGCCGGTCGAGCTGGTCTTCGTCGGCCCATTGTTCAGCCACATCGACCTGTTCTGGACCGTGCCCGAATTCAAGGCCTTCTTCGACCAGCTCGCCACGTTCTGTCGCATCGTGGTGTTCGACAAGGCCGGGGTCGGGCTGTCGGACCCGGTCCCGCATGTTCGCACGCTAGAAGATCGAGTGACTGAGATCGAGGCCGTCATGGACGCCGTCGGGTTCAGCAGAGTCGCACTTATCGCTGTGAGCGATGGCGGCCCGGCCGCGATGATGTTCGGGGCAACATGGCCGGAGCGAACGAGGGCGTTGATCCTCTGCGGCACATACGCGTTTAACCCAAACGGGTGGGACACTATCGACCGCGACCCGACCGAGCTGTGGGCGCAGCTCGTTTCCGAGATGGGCGAAGACTATATGCCGTCGGTGAAGCAGATCGCCCGGCTTCAGGCAATCAACCGCGCCGTCCGCTTCGAGTGGGGCAGCGGCGCGACATTCAGCATCGCCCTGCCGTCGGTGTCCGGTCGATTACGCCAGCTCGCCATGTCGGAGCGGATGTGCGCGAGCCCGGGGATGGCGCGCGCGTCACTCGAAGCGTCGTTTCGGCTCGATGTGCGGCCCGTGCTGCCTACGATCACCGCGCCAACCCTGGTCATCCATGCCCGCGAGGACCCCATCGCACCGGTGCAGGCTGGCCGCTATCTCGTTGACCACATCCCGGGCGCGCGCTACCTCGAGGTCGACGGTCTGGACCACTTGCCCTGGTTCACCGAGCCTGACAAGGTCCTGACCGAAATCGAGGAGTTCCTTACCGGCGGCCGCGCGGCACCAGCGCAGGCACATCGAGCCCTACGTACGGTGTTGTTCACCGACATGGTCGCCTCGACGGCACACGCCGCGGCGGCGGGTGACGAGCGGTGGCGTGCGGTGCTGCAGCGTTTTGGCGACATCACCGCCGACCTGACGGAAAGATTCGGCGGCAAGGTGGTCAAGAGCACCGGCGACGGCCATCTGGCCACCTTCGACGGGCCGACGCAGGCCATCCGCTGCGCCGAGGCCCTTCGCGTCGACGCCGAGGCCCTGGGCATGCAGGTCCGCGCAGGCATCCACACCGGCGAGTGTGAACTGCTCGACGCCGACATCGGCGGGATCGCCGTGCACATCGCGGCGCGCATCCTCGGCAACGCTGGAGCGGGTGAAATCCTCGTCTCCCGCACGGTGCGTGACCTGGTCGTCGGCTCGGGCACGGGCTTCGAGGACCGCGGCAGCGTCGAGCTGCGTGGCGTGCCCGGCACCTGGCAACTCCTGGCGGTCGATCGCCACGGCCCGCGGGCCGGATCGGCCGAGGAAGAACTGGCGTCAACGCCCACCCCCGGCCCTCGGACCGCGATGCGCCGCTCGGACCGCGCCGTAGCGGTCATGGCCAAGCGGACACCGTGGATCCTGCGCGAGATGGCCCGCCTCGCACCAGCCTCCCGTCGCAGCTGAGCAGCCGGAGTCAGCCGATCCATCGGTGCTGGCACAACGACCCACATTCACAGGTGGGTACACACTGTTGAGGCGATGACTCCAAAAAATCGAGGGATGCTCAAGCTCGGTGCCACGCAGCGGCTGCTGCGCGCCACCGGTGTCCGGAACCGGCTGTTTCCGGTGGCGAAGCTGGACCACTGGGCGGCCCACCCGCGCCAGCCTTACGCCGGCCGGCCGCCGAAGCGCGCGTTGAAGAGGATCGACGTGACCCGCGCGGACCTCAACGGGCATCCGGTCTATCAGGTCAGCCCGCGACTAGACGGTGGCGGCAAGATCGCCGGTCACCTGCTCTATCTGCACGGCGGTGCTTACGTGCTGGACCTGCTGCCCCACGTCCATTGGCCGGCCATCGCGAAGCTCGCGACGGCTCTGCGGCGGACCGTGACCGTGCCGATCTACCCCATCGCCCCCGAGCACACCTACCGTGAGGTTTTCCCGTTCCTGCTGCAGGTGTACCGCCGCGAGCTGACGACCCGAGATCCCAATTCGATTGCCTTCATGGGCGATTCGGCGGGTGGCGGGTTGGCTTTCGCGCTGTGCCACGCGGTGCGGGACGCCGGCCTTCCGGTGCCGACCGATGCCGTGCTGATCTCGCCGTGGATGCACCTCGCGCTACCGGACCCCGATGTGCCGGTTGTCGCCAAGCTCGATCCGTTTCTCAACCCAGAGGACCTGCGCGCCGTCGGAATCCGTTACGCCGGCGGCGATTCACTGGAGAATCCCCTGCTCAGCCCCAGCGTGGGACCGTTGACCGGTCTGCCGCGGCTGACCGTTTTCACCGGGACCCACGATGTGCTCAACCCCGACGCCCGCGCGTTCCGCAGGCGTGCGGCGTCCGAAGGTCTGGACATCGGCTGGCATGAACTCGAGGGGGGTGTGCACGCGTGGCCTTTGCTGCCCGGTCGGGACGCCGCCAAGGCGCTGGACCGAATCACTGAGGTGTTGAGCGGTTGACCTCAGTGGTGGTGATCGGCGCCGGGTTCGCGGGGCTGTGGGCGGCGCTCGGCGCCGCCCGACGACTCGACGAGCTCGCCGTGACCGCGGGCACTGTCAACATCACCGTGTTGAGCACCAAGCCTTTTCACGACATCCGGGTCCGCAACTATGAGGCGGACTTGAGCGGCTGTCGCGTACCGCTCGCCGATCTGCTCGCCCCCGTCGGCGTTGGGCACGTCACCGCCGAGGTGACCGCGATCGACACCGACGCACGCACCGTCTCCACGTCAGGCGGTGCGACTTACGGCTACGACCGTCTGGTCCTGGCGTCGGGCAGTCAGGTGGTCAAGCCCGACGGTACGGGCCTGCGCGAGTTTGGCTTTGACGTCGACACGCATGACGGAGCCCTTGCGCTGCACGCCCATCTGCGACGGCTGGCCGACGGCCCACCAAGTACGGCGGCCGCCACAGTCGTCGTCGTTGGTGCCGGGCTGACCGGAATCGAGACGGCCTGCGAGCTGCCGACGAGGTTGCGAACGTTGTTCGGCCGCGACGGCCGAGTCGTATTGGTCGACCGTAACGCGCATGTCGGCTCCGATATGGGCGCGTCTGCGCGCCCGGTGATCGCACGGGCGTTGGCGGACAACGGTGTTGAGATCAGGACGTCAGTGAGCGTCGATCAGGTCAGCGCGGACGTCGTAGCCCTGTCGTCGGGAGAGCGGCTGCCGGCGGCCACGGTGGTGTGGTGTGCCGGCATGCGGGCCAGTCCGCTGACCGAGCAGCTACCGGTGCCGCGCGACCGGCTGGGCCGAATGGCAGTCGATGACCACCTGCGGGTGATCGGGGTGCCGTCGATCTTCGCCGCGGGCGACGTGGCCGCCGCTCGCATAGACGACGAACACCTGTCGGTGATGTCGTGTCAGCACGGCCGTCCGATGGGGCGCTACGCCGGCTACAACGTCATCAGCGACCTGTACGGCGAGCCGATGCTGACCCTTCGGATCCCTTGGTATGTCACGGTTCTCGATCTCGGTCCGGCCGGCGCGGTCTATACCGAGGGCTGGGATCGGATAGTGGTGGCGGACGGCGCGAAGGCCAAGTCGACCAAGCACACCATCAACGCCATACGGATCTATCCACCGTTGACCGGCGACCGCGCCGACCTGCTAGCCGCGGCCGCGCCCGAGCTGCAGCCGCGTCCCTAGGGGCGCTCGTCGGAGTGCGCTTCGTCGCCGGCATACCACTGCACCGCGCGAACTCCCGGTTGCAGCGACAGCTCGGCGACCAACCGTTCAAGCCTCTCTGGAACATCACCGTTCATGAGTAGGTGTGCGGTCAACGTGACCTCGTCATCGGCGGCGCGCCCGGTGCGGATTCCGCGCAGCGTGATGTCTTTGCTGCTGGCGTGCTGGATGATCTGGGCGCGTGCGTATTGCTCGTGTTTTGGACGGCAGACTACCTGTAGCAAGTAGGGCTGCAAGCTTTCGTCGTCGTCGCCCGTGTTGTCGCGGTCGATCAGCCTACCCAGTGGGCGCCCGAACATGTGGATGCCGATGACGGTGCCGGTGGCAATCACGGTGAATAGCAGGTGTCCCGACGCGGCCAGCACGCCTACCGCCGCGGAGCACCATAGGGTGGCGGCCGTGTTGAGGCCCCGGACGTTGGCGCCTTCGCGCAGGATCACCCCTCCGCCGAGGAACCCGATCCCGGACACGACATAGGACGCGACCCTGGTGGCGCTGCTGTCCTCGGTAGCGACCGCGTACAGCACAAACAAGGTCGCACCGGCGGCCACCAATGCGTTGGTGCGCAGCCCGGCCATGCGCGCCCGCCACTGCCGCTCCAAGCCGATGAGGGCGCCGCAGCCCACGCCGACGCCCAGGCGAAGCGCGAAATCGGCAACGCTCAATGTCTGCATGACGGCGCCCACCCTTCCCGACGGTAGGAATGTCTGCATCAGTCCGGACGATTCTGGTACCGGCCCCCGGCGCGCTGCTAACCGGCGGGAGCTAACCACGTCCAGGTAAACGATAGGTAGCCCCCGGCCAAACTGGCTGCATTGCTTTGCCGCACTAGGACTGTTTGGCGAGTTGCGGACAGTAGTACTTCGCTGAGATCGCCACGAATAGGGCCGCGTGGTCCATGGTCAATCCGGGATTGGTGTTCTGCAAGTCGTGGATTAGCTGCGGGCCCGATTTGCCGCTGCCCATCGACCCGCACACCCCTTTGGCAAATGCTATGGCTTGATCTGAACTGGCGTAGTTGAGGCCCGCGTCGCGCACAGTCGCCAGGAAGCCCGCGTCATCGAAGCCGTCGTCTGGATTGCTGTACCCGGGCGCGGCGAGGCCGACCATGGCGGCGACGCCGAGCAGCGCTGGTAGCAATCTGATAACTCCCACGGTGACCACGTTTAGCCCAGCTGTGACTTGAGAGCGCGACCTTTGCTTCTCTGTCAAGCCTTTGAGAGGTGTTGGGGGCAGTAGTATTTCGCCGCAATCAAGGCGAAGTGGGATGCGCGCTCCATATCGAGTCCGGGATTGTGGGTCTTCACGTCGTGGACGAGTTCAAGGCCCGATTCGCCGTTGTTCAAGCAAGTGCACACCGCCTTGGCGGACGTGATGGCTTGAGCTGGGTTGGTGTAGCCGAGGTCGTCTTGCTGCAGAGCTGCGAGGAAGCCGGCGTCGTCACCGCTCATGTCGTCCGGGTCGCCATACGCAGGCGCGGCGAAACCGATCATGGCGGAAACGCCGAGCGTCGCAATTAGCAGTTTCATAACTCACCATTCTTCCATTCCGAGGTTCCTTGCCCCAAAAATCTTACGATCAAATGGGCCTGAATTGAAATGTCGCTGCGGCGCGTGCAGTGCTGTAAAGACGTTCTGCACCAACGGTTTTGACCCGTCGATCCCATCTGCACAGATCGGGTCGGTCGCCGTTGCAGATCCGCGACTGCACCGCCATCTGGGCCGCTGATCCGCGCCAGAATCGTTGCGGCCGCTGCGGATCTCAACGCCGCACCCACGCAGGGTCACGGTCGCCGAGATCACTGCAGCAGGCGGCATCAGGGTCCAACAACAAGCAGCTCGTGCACTGGATTAGGTTGCCCCCTATCCCAATTGGGCATCGGCCGGCACGACTTTGGGTTTGTCGCCTTTGGACAGGTGCACCGCGTGGATTCCGGGTTTCTTCGCCAGCTGCTCCAGCAGGCTGTCCAGGCCTTCTTGATCGACACGATGGTGCTGCACGCTTTCGGGTTTCTCCGATATCTGTGCGACCAGCCGCTTCAACTTCTCCGGCGAGGTGCTGTCCTTGAGGTCCTTGAGCGGGGTGAGCCGGCCCCGGACGCCGGAGCCGCCGGCCTTGGCAACGTCGGGGGCCCCGGCGCCCGCCGCGGCACCGAGCATGCCCGCTAGGGACGTCGAACTAAGCAGTCCTCCCTCGCCCAGCGCCGCCGCCGGCACTGCGTCCGGTCCGGCGGCCGACAATGCGGCGGCGACGGTCCTGATGGCCGGGGTGGCCGTGGCCCAGCTGGGCGGCACTCGCAAGTCTCCAACCAGGGTGCCCTGGCCGAAATTCGCCTCAGGCGTCACCGAGCCGAACAGCGTGCCCCGGCCCCAGTGCGGCACAAGGCCGCCCCCCAGGGCGTCTCTCGGGATCGCGCCCAGCCCAGGCTTAGGAGCGAACTTGAGGAACTGCGATACGGGAAAGTTGATCAGCAACCCGATGTCGTTGTACCCGGTGGTAAACCCGAGCGGGACCTTGATGGCGTTGTACAAGTTGGTATACAGCGTGGACGTGCCTGCTCCAAACAGGGAGTTCAAAAACCCATTCAATGTGTCCGTGTAGTCCGTGGCGAGGTTGGCGCCCGCTTGCAGTAGCGATGAGATCGGGTTGGGGAGTGACGACAGCGACGACACGATCGACTGCGCGCTGCCCGCCGAGGTACCGACGGCCTGGCCGACCGCGGCCGCCTGGCTCGCCAGCCCTCCCGCGTTCGTGATTTGAGGTGCCGTGGTGAATGGTGTCAACTTGGTGGCGGCCGCCGACGAGCCGGCGTAGCCATCCATCGCCAGGGCGTCTTGAACCCACATTTCGGCGTACTGGATCTCGGTGGACGCAATCGCCGGGGTGTTCTGCCCGAAGATGTTGGTCGCCACCAGCTGCGCCAGTTGGGTGCGGTTGGCGGAGATCTCCGCGGGTGGTACGTGCGCGGCGAACGCCGTCTCATGAGCGGTTGCCGCCGCGGTGGCCTGGGCTGCGGCTTCGCCGGCCGTTTCGCCGGCGGCCTGCATCCAGCTCAAGTACGGTGTGACCGCGGCCAACATGGCCATCGATGTCGGACCACTCCACGACCCGCTGACCAGGGTTTCGACTACCGACGAATACGAGCCGACGGTGGACTGAATTTCGCTGGCGAGCCCCTCCCAGGCCGCTGCGGCCGCCCGCAATGACCCCGATCCCGCGCCGCTGTACATCCTGCCCGAGTTGAACTCCGGCGGAAACGCTGCATAAAACATCTGTCTATACCCCTTGCCTGGTCGTGCACACCTGGGCTCGCGTGATCTGCGTCGTCGTCATGGCCGTTAGCGCTTTCACCGCATCAGTCCTCGAGGACCGGAATCACGATGATCGTGGCCGTGGCGGGGTCGGCCTCCATGACGCCCCCGAGCGAGCTCGCCGCGGCCCCGCTTCCGGAGTAGGTCGTGGAAGCGCCCAGGGCGCGTCCCGCCAGGCTCGACAGGCCCATCTGGCTGAACATCCCGCCCTCGCCGCCCAGTGACGCCTCCGGCACGGCCGCCAAGTTGGCGGGTAGCGCCGAGGCCAGGGTTTTGATCGCCGTCGCCGGGGCGGCTTGGGTCCAGCCCTGTGGCACCGACACGCTTCCCACCAGGGCCGCGCGGCCCATAGACCCCGATACTTGCCCCCCACCTAGCGCGGAGCTCAGATGTGCCGGCGCCTCGCTTGCCAGCGGCGCCAACGCCCCGGAGATGGCTTTTGCGGGAGCGCCGAACGCCTGCAGAGCCTGCCCGTTCTGGGCGTAGGCGTACGTCTGCCCGAACGACAGGAACGGACCACCGGGAATCGAAGTCAGCCCCTGCAGGGAGTACGACCCGGAGGTGATGGTCGAAAAGATGGTGTTCCAGTTGTTCAGGTCGGCCTGCAGTCCGGCGGGCAATGTCACTGAGGGATTTAATTGCGGCAAGTCGAGGCCCGACAACAGGTTGCCCGATCCGCCCACCTTCCCGGACGACCCGAGGGTGGTCGAAAGGTGTTGCAGCCACGTCGGCACCGAGTTGATCAAGTTGGACAGCGCCGAGGCGGCGTTCGAGCCGCTCTGGGTGCTGGCCTGCGAGACTGAAGCCGCCTGTGCGGCCGTGCCCACGCTGTTGGTGGTCTGCGGCGGCTCGGTGAACGGCGTCAGCTGCGAGGCGGTCGACGACGAGCCGGCATAGGCGTACATCGCGGCGGCGTCCTGCGCCCACATTTCCAGGTAGTGGGCTTCGGTGGTAGCGATCGCTGGGGTGTTCTGGCCGAAGATGTTAGTGGCGACCAACGCTGCTAACAGCGCGCGATTGGTCGCGATGACGGGCGGGGGCACCGTTGCTGCGAAAGCGGTTTCGTAGGCGCCTGCGGCCAGCTTGGCCTGCGAGGCAGCCGCCTCGGCCTGGGCGGCCGCGCCGCTGACCCACGCCACGAAGGGCGAGGCCGCCGCCGCCATCGCTGTCGACGACGGGCCTGTCCACGCGCCGGCGACCAAGCTGCCGACCGTCGACCCGTACGACGACGACGCGGACTGTAAATCCGCAGCTAACGAGTCCCAGGCTGCCGCAGCGGCCAACATCGGCCCCGACCCGGCGCCGACATACATCCGGCCGGAATTGACTTCCGGCGGAAGCACCCCGAAATCCAGCATCGACTGCCTTCCTTGCTCTAGAGAGCCGCGGCCGCATTGGCCGCCTCGGTGGCCGCATACGAACCTGAGCTCGCGCCCAGCGTGGCCACAAACTGCTCGTGAATAGCGGCGGCCTGCGCAGCCATCGCCTGATACATCTGTGCATGGGCGGCGAACTGCGCGGCGGTCAGCGCCGATACTTCGTCGGCCGCAGCCGGAAGCACTCCGGTCGTCGGGGCAGCCGCGGCGGCGTTTCCGGAATTCATCGCCGAACCGATGCCGGCCAGGCTGCTGGCCGCTGCCGCCAGCGCCTCCGGTTGTGCAGTCACAAAAGACATCAATCTCCTCCTTCGACTAGGCATTGATCCGCGTTATTCACGTCAACAGATCGGCGTTCTGAGCCCGGCCGCGCTGCCGCGCTCAACATATCGATCACGGTGAATAAAATACGTTTGGATAAGTTCCTGCCGTGTAACGTAGTGTAAATAACAGGTGTCGCGCTCTTCAGACTCAGATTTATCCACAGCTAACCGTGTAGGCCCTAACAACGCAGTTAAAGCCATTATGAGCAACCGTCGCTGAATAAACCGAGGTGGATATTAGATCGCCATTAGAGCGCAAAAATAACCCACACATCGGCATCTAAGAGATGTGTTAACTGTGGTTCGAGGCTATTTACTACCCATATCTATCCCCGGCTCTGTGAACCCCCTATATCCCTTGGTGCAAATGGCTGGAATTTGGTATGCGTCGCGAGTCTGCGATGGTCCAGGCCCGGGTGCCGCCGGCTTGAGCCAACTGGCGGCCGGAAACGTTCGATGGCTGGCGCGTTTACGCAGGCGTTCGGCAGGAGGCGGGTGCAGGCGCTGTTACCGGATGCCATCGTCGTGTCAGCTCCGACTCGAGCCGGCCACGTTGTCCGGATTGTCCGGTGGCACGGTCCGGGTGCAAAACTTTGCCGAGGCGTCACTAACTGGATAGCCAGCTGTCATCTCGCACTCCCCTAAATTTCATCAAGAGTACGTATCACAGGCTGGGAGTCAGCCGATTTGCTGCTGGGAGTTTCCTGGGAACCTTTGTGAGAATTATTTGTGCAGTTCACAGCTGTATTGCACTCGCAGTCGAGTGTCTCTGCGAGGTGCTTTTGAGGTTGCCATCAGCTCTCGTCAGCGGCGCCATAGGTGTGAGCTTCGGCCCGCCGAAGCTTGCTACCCGGCAGCGGGCGGACGCGCCACAAAGCTGAGGCGGAAGCCGTATTGCGGCACAGCGCGGCCCTCGCCCTGGGCGGCCAAATTGGCCAGCGGCACCGGCGGCGTGCTTGCCGCCAGCCCGGGGGACGGGGCGGCCAACGGTGCGGGCCCAAACGTCGAGGACAGCGGGCTGTGCAGCGGGGCCGGGGTCGCCCAACTCGGTGGTACCGACAGCGGGCCGATCAAGCTCGCTCGGCCCAACCCCGTTGAATCACCCAAAGCTCCGACACTGCTCAGTGGAGTTTCCAGCGCGTTGGCCGCCGGACCGGCGACCGCGCCCGGTACGTCCTCGGCCGCTGCGTCCGCGCCTTTTCCCGCCTGACCCATGAAGTCGGACGCGCTGCCAAGAAATTTGCCCGGCATATAGAAGCCTGAGGCAAAGACGCTGTTGAGGACGTCGGAATTCAAGAACCCGCCAAAAGCGGATCCGTTCGGTCCGGAGATCAAGTCGAGTACCCCGGACAGGCCGGTGGTCGACGACCCCGTACTCGACGCCAAGACGCCGCTCGATCCGGTTCCCGACGCGGCCGGGGAAGCCAGGCTTTGCAGGGCACCGGGGAGCGCCGACAGCACCTGCGCCAACGTGCTCTGCGCGGTGCCGGTTTCTGCGCCGGCAGCCTCGGTGACGGCCGCGGCCTGGGCCGCTGATCCAGCGGCGTTGGTGACTTGCTCAGGCTGGGTAAACGAAGTCAGCTGGCTGGCGGCCGCCGAGGATCCCGCGTAGCCGTACATCGCCGCCGCGTCCTGGGCCCACATCTGAAGGTATTGGGCTTCGGTGGCCGCGATCGCGGGCGTGTTTTGACCAAAGAAGTTGGTCGCGACGAGGACCATCAGCTGCGCACGGTTCGCCGCAATCACGGGCGGGGGCACCGTGGCCGCGAACGCGGCCTCGTAGGCCGCCACAGCCGCCTCGGCCTGTGCCGCAGTCTCCTCGGCCTGTTCAGCAGTGGCGCTCAGCCACGCCACGTAGGGCACGACCGCGGCCGTCATCGTCGCCGATGCCGGGCCGTGCCATGCTTGACCCGTCAGATCTGACAGCACTGAGCCGTAACCCGTTGCTGTCAAACGTAATTCGGCGGCCAGCCCATGCCAGGCTGATGCGGCGGCCAGCATGGAACCCGAGCCCGCCCCGGAATACATGCGAGCCGAATTGACTTCGGGCGGAAGCGTTGCGAAGTCCAGTGCTGCTGTCATCGTTAGCCTCCTCCCGTGAGCTGATGAGCGACGCCCCGGTGGGCTATCCCGCTGCCGGTGGGCGTGCCACAAAGGTGGGGCGGACGCCGTACTGCGGGACGTTGCGCCCCACGCCTTGCGCGCCGAAGCCGCCCATGGGCACCCCCGGCACGCCAGCCGCCATCGCCGGCGGCGCCACCATGGGTGTCGCGCCCAGCGTGGAGGACAACGGCGCGTGCGGGGTGGCCTCGGTCCAGCTCGGCGGTACCGACAGCGGGCCAACCAGGGCCGCGCGACCTAAGCCCATATCGACGGAGTTGCCGAAACTCGACATGGCTCCCAGTGGTCCGGCGAGTGCAATGCCGAGCGGGCCCTGGGCGATGTCGCCGATGGCCTGTTGGGCGGCTTGTCCCCCGGCCATGCCCATGAAGTCGGCCGCGGTGCCCATGAAATTGCCGGGCATGTAGAAGCCCGACGAGAAGATGGTGTTCCAGATGTTGGCATTCAAGAAATTTCCGAAGGCCGAGCCATTCGAACCGGAAACCGTGTTGAACAGTCCGGACAGCCCGGAGCTCGACGAGCCCGACCCCGACGAGAAGATGTTGAGCCCGCTGAGGAGTCCACTCAGCCCGGACCCCGACGAAGCCGGGGAGGCCAGGCTTTGCAGCGCGTTGGGCACCGCGGAGAGCAGCTGTGACAGCGTGCTCTGCCCGGTGCCGCCCGACGTAACGGAAGCCGCAGTGACCGCGGCCGCCTGTGCCGTCGGTCCGGTGGAGTTGGTGATCTCCTCGGGCTGGGTGAACGACGTCAGCCGGCTGGCCGAGGCCGAAGAGCCGGCATAGCCGTACATCGCCGCCGCGTCCTGAGCCCACATCTCGGCATACTGCGCCTCGGTGGCCGCGATCGCTGCGGTGTTTTGCCCCATGACGTTGGTCGCGACCAGCGAAGACAGCTGGCAACGGTTGGCCTCGACCAGCGCCGGGGCCACCGTGGCGGCGAACGCCGTCTCGTAGGCCGCCGCTGCCGCTGTGGCCTGCGTCGCGGTCTGCTCGGCCTGGGCGGCGGTGCTGCTCATCCACGCCACGTACGGCATCGCCGCGGTCGCCATCGCGGCCGATGCCGGGCCGTGCCATTCCTCGCCGGTCAGCGCGGCAAGTACCTTGCCGTAAGACAGTGCAGTGGAACGTAATTCGGCAGCCAGCCCATTCCAGGCCGACGCGGCAGCCAGCATGGGGCCCGAGCCCGACCCCGAATACATGCGAGCCGAGTTGACTTCGGGCGGAAGCATGGCGAAATCCAGTGCAGTGGTCATCATTGGCTCCCTTGCCTTGCTGCGATGGCATAAATGGCTTCGAAATGCGTGGCGGCCAAATGTGATACAGCATCACAGGCGTCAAACGACATCGGGTTTCTCCTCAACGGAAAGGCGAAAACCCGGGCGTCGTGCTGACTGACGTGGCTTCCATGTCCGCATCGGGCGACTCAAACGCGCAGAGCCGCAATGCGGAAATGTCTGTCGGAGAGGGCGATTCAGACCAGGAAAGCAGTGCCGGGGTCGGCTCGCAACGAAATGGTCATTGATCTGGAATACGGACTATCGTCGAGACTCATTTCGCTCCTCACCTCCTCGCGGCCAGGGCATACGGGGATGCCAACACAGCGCACACGGGACGGCGGCTCAGCGAAAAGCCAAGTCCGGCACCCCTCTCGACAGAGCTTCGACACCACACGGCGTATCCGGCCGATCAGGCCGGAAGCCACTTGGGCTCAACCCTTAATCCGGGAGGAGCTGTCCTGACCCTGGGCGTCTTTCGACGTTCGAGGTCAGTGGCCTATATCCGCGTAGACGCCTCACCTAGCGAGGTGCATACGAGAGTCATGGTTGCACTCGGACTACGAGCGCGTCAAGCCGGCTGCCGGCTCGACCGCGTGAAACAGATACAGCGAAGCACTTTTTGAATTAGCCGGCGGCCGGCGGCCGTGGCATCACGGTCACTTGGAAGCCATATCGCGGCCCGCTGCCGAAGTGACGCCCGGCCGCGTTCGCAGCGGGAAGCCCCGGCATGCCGGGCACGCCGCCCGCCGGATTCTCCGGCAGCGCGGTGCTGTTCCACCCGCCGCCCGCGAGCGCCGAGCCCGCATGGTTCTCCACCTGGGTGGCAGCGGTCCAGCTCTGGGGCACAGACAACCGCCCGACGAACACGCTTCGAGCTAGTTCCGCCGAAGGCCCGCCCTGGCCTACCCCCGATAGGCCTGCTGACCCCAACGGCGTCGCTAGCGAGCTTTCCGCCGCGTTTGGCGTCACTATCGGCAGCCACGTCGCATTGCCGGTGCCGGCGCCCATGGGTGGCAGTGCGGTGGACCCGGGCGCTCCGGCGATCGCCACCGCGTTGAGGTCGGCCATCGATCCGGTGACGGTCTGTTGGATGATGGCGGGGCTCGTGTACCCGGCCGAGACGAACCCGTTGACGAAGTTGGAGTCCAAGAAGTTCCACAGGTCGGACGGCAAGCCCAGCGACGACCCCGCCGCCGGTGACGAGAGTGATTGCAGCGCATTCGAAATCGAGGACGACAGCTGACTCAGTAATGTTTGCGCACCGGAAGCCGCCGGAGTGCCGCTGGCTTGCGCGACCGCTGCGGCCTGATCGGCCTGCCCGGTGGGGTTGGTGGTCTGCGGCGGCTGTTTGAACTGCTTCAATAACGACGCCGTGGCCGAACTCGCCGCGTACGCGTACATCGCCACCGCGTCCTGCGCCCACATTTCGCTGTAGTACGCCTCCGTCGCCGCGATCGCGGCCGTGTTGAGCCCAAGGAAATTCGTCGCGACCAAAGTCGCCAGCTGAGCGCGGTTGGCCGCGACCGCAGCCGGGGGCACCGTCGCGGCATACGCGGCCTCGAAGGCGGCCGCCGCCGACGACGCTTGACTGGCGGCTTGTTCAGCCTGCGCCCCGGTACGGCTCATCCACGTCATGTACGGGGTCACCGCGGCCGCCATTGATACAGATGCGGGCCCCAGCCATCCTTCATCGGCAAGCCGCTCGATCACAGATTGGTACGAGGCCGCCGTCGAACTCAGCTCCGCGGCGAGCCCCTCCCATGCGGCGACGGCCGCCAGCATGGGCGTCGAGCCCGGCCCGGAATAGATACGGGCAGAATTGATTTCCGGTGGCAGTGCTCCGTAGTCCATCGCCAGCACCCCCTAGCCGACCGCGACTACAGTGACGACTCCCGCCGCCACGTGGTGAATACATGAATGCGTGGATTCCGGTTGTGTCACAACGCATGACATCGGACTTCTCCTTCTGGGAAAGTCCGACCCGGCTACGGGCCCCCGCCGCAGGCGGTATCGAGGTACTACTGACAGCGCGTACGCATCGTCGCGAGGCGTGCATCACGTAGCCGGCGCCAGCCGTTTCAGCCGCAAAAAGCGCCGCGACCAGATCGGAGAGAAATTATCATCGATTTTCTACAGCAACTGTCAAGTTGACCAGTCCGCCCCCTCCCATCACATACAGGCACAGGGCGCCGTGGTGATTGCGCGCATTAACTGTCGTCACCCAGCAAATTTTGTCAGGCGCGGCGCCCTTTTCTCAGCGCTTTGGTCACGAAGCCTACCCGCGCGCCCTCGTGCCGGACCCCTGTTCAGGCCCAACCCATAGACGACACAAATAATCCGGCTCATAGGCGAACGTGGCCAGTACCGGCTGCCACCGCGCGCGCCTAGCTCGACTTCTTCTCGGCCACCGCAGCGCTGAGGCCCTCGGCCAGGTCTTCGCCGGTCAGTTCCTTGAACCGGCGAAGTTGGTCCTCACTGAATTCGGTGAGATCGCTTGCCAGCACCGCGTCGAGGTCCTCGTCGTCCAAGCGGAAACTCCGGTGATCGCGCGCCTTTTCCACAACATTGCGCACGAAGCCGGCGTTGCCGAGAGTATCGATGCCCCGAATCAAGTCTCCGTCCTCGGAGTAACTCTCGTCGCGATAGAACTTGGTATAAGACGGAAGCAATGTCTGGACTTCTTCGTCGGGGACGACGTCTTGGTTCTCCAACGCCATCAATTTAGTCAGATCCAGCAATTCATCCGGGGTGTAGCTGAAGAATTCGATTACCGTCGAAAAGCGTCGCCGCAGACCTTGATTCACCTCGAGCATCTTGTCCATAGCCTTGGCGTAACCCGCACCGAACACCACCAGCTCGTCGCGATGGTTTTCCATGTACAGCAGCAGCGTGTTAATGATCGCGTTGCCGTAAGGGTCGCCCTGGTGGTAGCCCCTCTCATGCAGCGTGTGCATCTCGTCGAAGAAGACCGCCCCACCCAATGCTCCCTCGAGCATCTCCTCGGTGTTCTTCTCGGCGTCGGCCATGTACCGGCCCAACAGCTTGGTGCGGCTGGTTTCCACCACCACCGGTTTGCGCAGCACGGTCAACCCGCACAACTGCTTGCTGAAGGCGCGCGCCACCGACGTCTTGCCGGTACCGGGCGGTCCGAGCAGCAAGGTGTGGCGCGACGTTACCGGGACCGGGAGCCCCATCTTTTCGCGCGCCAGGTTCACCTTGGTCGTCGATTTGATGAGCCGGATTTCCTTCTTGGCACGCTCCATGCCCAGCATCGCGTTGAGCTCGGCGTCTCCCTCGGCCAGATACTTGGCGGCTGCCTCCGCGTGCCGCGCGGCCTCGGTTTGTGCACGGGTCGGTGCGCTCTCCGGATCCCACGGATCGGTGCGGGCCTCGATCGTTTCCGGGTCGGTCAGCACGAGCCGATAGTTGGGGTTGTCCAGCGCTTCGCGGGCCGGAATGAACTTCGGGTCCCGCGAGTACACCCGGCGCAGCAGCTCGACGGCTTCCTCTTCGCGGCCTACGTGCCGCAAGCACATGCCCTGGGTGTACAGCGCGATGTTGGCCGCGCCGGGCACCCGGTCCCCCTCGACGGCGTCCTGGCCGCGCCGGTACGCCTCTTCAAACACCCCCAGCGACGCCAGCGCCGTCGTCGCCATCGCGGCGCCGGCGGCTTTCAGCTCGGGGTTGCGCCATTGTGTTCCCTCGGGAAACTGAACCAGCACCTCGGGCCAACGCTGGGTGCGGAAGTACAACACGCCCCGCACGTAGGCGACCAGCTCGTGGTCGAAGGGATGGCGCGGCTCGACGCCGTCGAGCAGCTTGGCCGCTTCTTCGTAGCGCTTCGCCCCGGCCAGCGCGGCGGCATAGGCGCACGTCAGCGACTCCACGCTGGTGACCGCCAGCCGCAAAAACAACCCGTCGGAGACTTCGGGACGGAATTGCAGGTCGGTGACGCCCAGACGCCGGGTCTCCCAGCCGAACTGCCGCACCGCCGCCCAAGCGCCGGACAACACTTCAATGCTCTGATCGCCGGCCAATACCCTGGCCAGCCAGGCGTCGCACATCGCCGGATCAAGCGAGGTGGCCGTCGTGAACATCTGCGCAGCCACCTGTAGGTTGTGGCTGGGTTGTAGTCCGTTGACAGAGATTCCGGACGCCAATAGACCGGCGACCATCGCGTTGCGGGCGTCTTCAGCGGGTGTTTGCGGGCGACTCATTGCCCGGCAGGCACGCTCGTTGCGTTCTCCCGCACCTGACTAACCGAGAGCACCAGGTCCTCTTCGTTGTGCAACTCACGGCTGGGCACGGTCAGTAGAGAGCGAGTCGTCGGGGCGGGCAGGCTGGCGCGCACCGCGGCCAATTGGCGACCGGTGAGCCGGTTGAGCCCGGACGAGACGTCCCCGGGCAGCCGGCTGTCGCTGTGGTAGCGCACCCAGGCCGAGACGTGTGGTCGACCGGCGTGAGAGACGAGCCGGACCGTGAGGATAGTGCTCCCGATCTCGGGGGTCTCGGTCAGCGACAGCTCATCCAGCCGCTCGGAGTCGATGGTCGCCGGCGAAAGCCAAAAGCTGGTGACAAACCCGTTGAAGTGCTTGAGGTAACGCCAGCCCGGGCGGCTCCAGGTCGGTTCCAGGTCGGACAGCAAGGCGCTGTCGGCCTCGGCGAGCTCGTCGGCCGTCAGGGGCCGGGCCACGCAGGTCGGCCCATCCAGGTCCTGAGCGAGCCGCTCGGTGGCCGCCACCAGCGTAGAAGCCAGCGAGTCACGGGCCGCTATCGCGGCGACATTGCGCTGCGGGTTCATCCGCAACACCAGCCAGGTGTGGCGCTGGTAGGACGCGGGCTGATCGCCCACCACATCCCACTCTTCGGGTCCCCAGTCTTCGAGCGCCGTTAACTCCGCCGCGTTGCCCCCACGCCGCACCTTCACCGAGACGATGTCGATGCCGTCGAGGTGGATGTCGAACTGGCGCAGACCTTGCGCAACCGCTGAGACCGGCAGCATCGCGTCCGCTGTGGCCCGGTGCCGATGCCGACCCGACGGGTCGTCCTCGCGGTCCTCGACTGCGATCACGGTGACCAGCCGGCCTCGGTGCTCACGCACGCCGACCGTGTCACGCCCGAAGCGGCGTTGGTGATCGATCGCCGGTGTGCACCCCGCGGCCAGGGCCGAACCCGGATCGGCGGACCAGTCCCATAACCATGCGCCCAGTCCCGAAGCCACGGTCAGGCCGTGATAAGTGACCAACGCCAGCAGTGTCACTGTCGCCGCGATTGCTACACCGACCCACCACGCGACATGGTGGTTGGCCTGCCACGACTCCGGGCAATGGCTGGCCAACACCAAGATCACGATGTCGATGATGAACACCGCGGTGACCCGCGGCCAGGCCAAAGCCAGGCCAAATCTGTGCTGAGCCTTCATTACTGCTCTGCTTTCTGCTTACGCGTTCGCACGACCATCATCGCAACACCGAAGGCAGCACCGCCTATCAGTAGTGCCGCGGTGAACCCTCCGATGGCCACCCACACCGGCAACATATCCCGGTGCGGATTCGGCTTGGGCAGGTTCAACGGGGCCGACAACTGTTGTGATGGTTTCGCCGGACCTTCCGGTACATCCCAGGTCAACGCCGCTACGGGGTCGACGACACCGTAACCGACCTGATTGTCCACCCCGCGGGCCGGCGGCCTCGCCGTCCGGACCAGACGATTGATGACCTGGTATGCCGTCAGCTGAGGGAACTTGGCGCGGACCAGCGCGGCCACCCCGGAAACGATGGCGGTCGAAAAGCTGGTGCCGGCCGGAACCAGCAACGAATTGTCCGGGCCGTCGATCGCGTTGATCAGGCCGTCGTCACGCGGTGAGAGTCCGATGATGTCGCTGCCCGGGCCGGCGATCCCCACCCACGGTCCGGCGATGCTCATCGAGCCCTGACCGCTACCGCCTTGGGTCAGGGGTTGGCCATTGGTGTCCACCGCGCCGACGGTCAGCACGTAGTCGCTGAACCAGGACGGCGTGACTACCGTGGTGACCGCGTTCCAGTTACGAGGGTCGTTGGGCTGCAAGGGATCAAAGGCAGGGTTCTGCTTGCAGTCCCGCTTGCTGCTGTCCCCGGCCGCGGCCACGATGACGGCGTTCTTGTCGACCGCCGCGTAACGGACCGCCGCACCCAGCGCGCGCTGGTCGATGATGTTGCGCGCACTCATGCATTCCACGTCGGAGATATTGATGACCGTCGCGCCCATGTTGGCGGCGTGCACGATCGCCCGCGCCATCGTCTGGATGTAGTCGATTTTCTGCGACGTCTGCGGATCTTCATCGCCGGTGTACGGGTCCTTCAGCGCAAAAGCGTTGCTGGACTGGCGGATCGCGATGATGTCGACGTCTGGCGCGATGCCGCTGAAGGCATCAGCCGGGCCCGGCCCGGCCGCCGGTGCCGCGGGTGGTGGCGGCGGAGGCGGTTTGGGCGTCGGGTCCAGCGGGCGCGGGTTATCGACGGGAATCACCCGTCCGCCGCTGGCAGACGACAAGTTAGGACCCCAATTAGGAATAGTCACCGTTCCGCCGCCGTGGTTGGCCGACGGAGCCGGGGCGGGCCCTGGAGGCGCACCGGCCGGGGCTGGTGGCGCTGGTGGGGACGCCGGGGGCGGCGGTGCTCCGAACGGAGGAGGCGTGTCAGCCGGCGACGCGGGAACCATCGTCACGGTCTGGGGTAACGGCGACAACGTAACCGTCTGCGGCGGTGGCGCTTTCGGCGGAGGTTCGGTGGTCGGAATGGTGACGGGCTTGCGCGGTGCCGCGGGCGGTGCCACCGCTCCGCTCGCCGGCGCTGCGCCGATCATCGACGCCACGATGGTGCCGTGGGCGTCGCAGTCCGACAAGCCGTCGCCGCCCATCACGTAATCGCCGCCGGCGATCAGGTGCTGAAACCTGGGGTGTGGCGTCACGCCGGTGTCGATGACAGCGACCTTCTGGCCAGCGCCCCGGCCGAACGCCCATGCCTCCTGCAGATTCAGCATGTCCATGTACTTCGGCTGCTGGCGGAAGTCCGTGCCCGGCAGCACCCCTACCTCGGTGCAGTAGGAGTTTTGCTTCATCGGCGCCGGCGGTCCGGGCGCACCGTCCGGCGGTACTGCCGCGGGATCAATCGTCGGCGGCGTAATCGCAGACGCCGGCGGCAACCCAACAAAAACCCCCGAGGTGAGCAGGAGCGCGGCGACGGTCGCGCGCGACGCGCGACCGTACCACCGCCTCCTACTACCTGTAGCGAATCGCTGCATAGATATCCATCAACCAGAATGCCAGCGGGAAGATCGGTATCAGGCAGAGGTATTCGATCCATTCCACGAACTTGCGGAACAACGGGCTGTAGATGGTGTTGGGCACCAGCGCCGCGGCCATCAGGCCTGCCGCCGGCAGGAAAACCAGGATCCCGACCCCGATCCCGACCGACAGCGGTGAGTCAAGCACCAGCACGAAGCGCATCACCACGGCTGCGACAATGAGCACCGACGTCCCGGCCAACGTGATCGCCTGCCAGCGGTCGACGTAGGAGCGGCCGCGCAGCATCAGGAAGCCCGCGCTGAAGCCGGCCAGCAGGAGCGGCAGCCAGCGCTGATCGGTGTGCGGGTTGGACAAGCTGGTCAACGAGAAGACCATCAACACCCCGAGGCCCACCAGCAGACCCGACAGGTACGACCGGGCACGCTCGGCCTGCAGCAGCACGTCGCGCACCGACGCGGGTCCTTCCAAGACCGGGGGGCCACCGCTGGCGCGCGTCACCGTGGTCGGCAGGTCGGGCCGTGCCTCGAAGACCCACCGGCTGGTGGCCGACGGGAAGACCGGCAGCCGGATGCCCGACAGCCGACGGGACAACGCCGGTGCGAAGTGGTAGGCCAGCACGCAGACCAGTACCGCACAGCTCAGCAACGTGACCGCACTAGTCGCCGCGACCATCCGGGCCAGGCTGGCAATCGTGGCCACCAGACCGACGGTGATGATCGCGGTGTAGGTCGACAATCGACGACCGGTGAACTTCAGGGCGATCGCCGCAGCGACAGTGAGCACCGCAAAACCCAACAATGCCTGCGGTGAGCCGACCGGACCCGGGGGCGCCGACGCCGCGGCAATCGTCAGGGGCGCGATCCCACCGAGCAACATGATGTCGCCGGCACGGCGATCCTGTCGGGTGTTGGCGCGCGAGAGCACCAACACCGCGACGGTCAATGCCAGCACGGCGATCACCGCGGCGTAGATGGTGGTCAGCCACGAGTTGTGGTGCCAGCGCCACCAGCCCAGCAGAGCCGACCCGGTCACCACGCCGCCCGCGACCATCGAGGCGCCGACCTGAATCGCAATGACTGGGTCGATCGAGGCGAACCGCTTGCTCAGGTCGGAGGCAACCGCCGTGGAGATGTGCTCAATGACCTGCGAGCGCCGCTCGGTGTCCATGATGAAGCGGATCCACAACCGGTCACCGTCGTAGACATCCTGCTCGGTCAGGGATTGGGTAGCGCGCAACGGCGTGCCGTCGACCAGGCACAGGGACCACCGGCCGCGTCCCTCGGCCTCCAGAGGGGCCTCTTCGAGCTCCCGGAGCCGACTGTTGACAACCTTGAGCAGTGGATCGGTCATCACCGAAACCGGGGCGTTGGCATCCAGTAACACACCGATCTGGACACCGTCGCCGGCCATGATGCCAACCACTACCGCCCTGGGCGCCGAAATACCCTCAACGTCAGCTTGTAGCGATTCAGCGATCGCGGTCATCGTGCTGCACCCCCTGCCGTGGTGAATGTGTAACCCCGGGGCTCTAGCCGCGCGGGGCCCTCTGCCGCCGGGTGGGGCAGCTCGACCATTTCCGAACTCATTTGCCTCGCCTCGGTTTATTTAGTGGTTTGGTGACACTGCTTAGTAACGTCGCTGCTGATTCTAGAGAAGTATGACCGGTTCGCATCCCGAGCGCAGGCTTTGTTCAATGAGGCTGGTTAACTTTGCATTTCGCAATTGGCGTCAAACCCGGGTGTGCGTCTTCCACTCGCCATAAGGCAGCGTGTCCAGTACCGTCTTCACGCCGACCTGGACAAGTTGCGGGGTCGCCGGGCAGATGGCCAGCCACGCCTCGCCCGAACCGGCGGTCCGTGCTTGTTGGTAGAGCGCAATGCGGCCACCGGAGCCGTCCTTGAGCGAGAGCACCGAGGAACTTGGGCCCTTGGCGTCGTCACGGTACTGGCGCGCATACACAGCGACCTCGGCCGCAGGGTCTGACAGGGCTTGGCCCAACGCGGCCACGGTAGCGGCGCTGATGCCCATCCGGCGCAGATCACCACCGGAGAACACGTTAAAGTCCGAATCCTGCCACGACTTTGTCGCTTCCAGCATCTCCTCGAGGGGCACGTTCACCGCATTGATCGCGGCGGCCTCCGCGTGATGGATCGATTCCAAGCCGTCCATTACCAGTGATGCGATGGAGGCGCTGTCCGCGATGGCGACGTCGTCGACGGTGATGTCGTTGCCGACCCGCACCGCCGACACCCAGTGGTTGGCGCGACGGGCCAACACCACCCGGAATTCGTTGTCGGGGATATCGCGCGAACCGGGCGGCTGGTTCTCGTCTTCGACGATGCCGTAACGCAATTTGCCACGCGACAATAAGGCGACGACCTCAATATCGGGAGCGGCGAGCACGCGCATCCGCGCGGCGACCTGTTCTTGTACCTCGTCCCCGACGACGATGCCCTGCTCGCGCATGACCGCCATGCCGGGGTGTTCGTTCAGCCAGTCGTTGTTGTCCGTGGATACGAATGGCCGGCACCGCAGCTCTGGCGCGACGTGTCGAATGTCCAGGAGTGCCTGAAGCATCCAGAAACCGTCGACGTTGACGGTGATGTCGGTGCGGGTGCTCTGTTGATCCATTAGTACCTCAGTAGTCCCTCAGTGTTGATGTGTTCGTATACCGCAGGACGCGGCAGCACACCCACCTGTGGTGTGCTGCCGCGCCTGGGGTTGGTTACTAGGCCCAGCTTGAGCCGACGGCGCTGTCCGTGCTGGCCATGTTGCTGCCGGCCGACTGGACGTTCGAGCCGTGCTGGTTGGCCTGCTGGTAGATCACCTGGAAGTTACGACCCAACTGGGTGATGAACTCCTGGCAAGCCACCGAACCCGAGCCACCCCAGAAGTCACCGGCAGCCAGCACATCGCGAACGATGTTCTGGTGCTCGGACTCCAAGGAAGCGGCCTGAGCGCGGATAAGCGCACCGTGGGCGTCGACGTCGCCGAACTGGTAATTGATGCTCATAGCGATTTTCTCCTAACGATTGATGAGGGTACGCAGCTGCGGGTTGTGGCGCTAGCTGCTGAGGATCTGCTGCGAGGCCTGCTCTTGAGTCTCGTAGTTGTTCGCGTCGCGGACCAGACCGTCACGCACGCCGTGCAGCATGTTCACGATGTTGGTGAAGGCCTGGTTCATCTGGCCCATCGTGTCGTAAGAGGTCGCCTGAGCGGTACCGCTCCAGCCAGCCCCGGCGATGTTCTGCGAGGACGCCCACATCTTGCGAGCCTCGTCCGACACCGTCTGAGCGTGCATCTCGAAGCGGCCAGCCATCGCCCGCATAGCGTGCGGGTCGGTCATAAAGCGTGCCATGTTGAATCTCCTTATTGAAGTTGTTGATTGTGCTGGAAGGCCTAGAAGGCCCAGAAGGCCTGAGACTCGGCCGATCACGCTGATGGCGCAACGGCCGAACCGGTAACTAAGGATGTACCCCTCTCCGTGAGTTGCCGGTTACCACCGGCCGTTCCAACACGGTCAAGCAGCGTGAACTGCTCGTACCGTCCCGGGCGCTTCCATGCCCCAGCAGTCGATCCCCGGAATCACCGGCTGCTGGGGGGTTGGTTCGGAAGGCCAGTCCTTAACGGTTCGTGGCGATCCATCGCAACCCTTGCCTCGTCTACCGGCCTGGTTAGCCGGCAGCGGCTGCGTTAGCGGCCTCGGTGACCGCGTAGGAGGTGGAACTGGTCGAAAGTGTGTTCACGAACAACTCGTGAATCGCCGCGGCTTGCGCGCTGACGGCCTGGTACATCTGGGCGTGCGCGGCGAACTGAGCGGCGGTCAGCGCCGAAACCTCGTCGGCGGCAGCGGGCACCACGCCGGTCGTCGGAGCCGCCGCAGCGGCGTTCTGCGCGCTCATGGTCGAGCCGATCCCCTGCAGGGTCCCGGCGGCCGCGGCCAGTGCCTCTGGTTGTGCTGTCACGAACGACATGCTGTTTCCTCCCTTAAAGCAATCCCAGCGTCTGTTCTGTGCAAGAGACTAGATGACTGTTCAGGCCTCAGTTGCTTTTCGCGGCCACCGTTCACAACTGTTCACGGGATGGCACTACGAATTCACCTTCAGTAACGACACAGTAACAGGGCCTGACCTGGAATTGTGGTGCGATTTAGGTGGTGAACGCCCCGCGCGCGGACAGGGCGTTGCCTTAGCCCGCTGAAAACTGGCTGACCAGGCATTTCGCGGGGTTGTTGCCGTGCGGTGGGAAAAAATCTTGCGGCTGCTTAACTCGCCCGCGACACGGGGCCTGCCCTGACGCCGAAGGCGCGCCGTCGCGGGGTGTGCGGCGGGCGCGCCTTCGGGTGTGGTGCGGTGTGGGGTCGGCCTGACTAGCCGGCCGACATGGGGCGGGCCATGACGGTTGGTTTGAATCCGTAGCGTGGGCCGGTGCCGGCCCCGCGGGCCGCGCCGGTTCCGCCGACGGGCAAGCCGCCCAGGACGTTTCCGGTGCCGTGCTCGCCCGCGGTGATCGGTTCGCTGACCGGGATGGCCGACACTGGCTTGGTCGCGCTGGCCAGTTGGGCTCCGGGCCAGGAGTTGGGCACCGACAGCCCCGCCACGTGGGCTCCGTGACCCAGGCCGGCGGCGACCTGACCGCCGGCCGCGCCCAGTCCGCCGATGCCCTTGGGCACCGCGGCCGCGGCCGCCGGGGCGGCACCGCCGAGCCAGCCCGCCGACTTGGCGATCTGGGTGCCGAAGTTGCCCATACCAACGCTGAAGTACGGCAGACCTTCAGTGTTGTAGAAGAAGCCGGCGAACGGTGAGTAGCCGTTGATCAGTGTGCCGATGTTGGTGGGCAGCCCGGTCTGGCCGGTCAAGAGGAACCAGATCTCGCTGAGCGCCGATTTTGACGTCGCCGTGTTGCCGATGAACGGGCCGGTCAGCGATTGGATCCGGGCCTGCACGTTGGTCAGCAGCCCCTGAATATAGCTTTGGATCGAGGTGGCCGGGGTCGCGGTGGCCGACTTGACCGCCGAGGTCAGCGCGGTAGCCGGGTTGGCGATCGCCGGGGCCTCGGTGAACGAGGTGATCTTGGTCGCCGCCGCCGAGGAGGACGCATAGCTGTACAGCGCCGAGGAGTTTTGCGACCAGAAGTCGGCGTATTGGGCTTCCAGCTGCGAGATCAGGTTGTTGTACTGACCCAACAGATTGGCCGATACGGCCTGGGCCAGCTCGGCGCGGTTGGCCGCGATCAGCGGCGGGGGCACCACCGAGGCGAACACCGTCTCAAAGGCCGCCGCCGCCGACGAGGCCTGAGTGGCCGCGTGCTCGGCCTGGCCGGCCGTGGTGGACACCCAGCTCACATAGGGTTCCACCGCGGCGACCATCGCCGCCGACGCCGGCCCCAACCAGGAGTCGCTGGCCAACTGGCTGACCACCGTGTCCAAACCCTGTGCAGTGGAAGCCAGTTCGGCGGCCACCGCGTTCCAGGCCGAGGCCGCCGACGTCAATGACGACGACCCGGGACCCGAGTAAATCAGCGCCGAGGAGACCTCGGGCGGCAAAGCGCCTAAATCCGACATGCCGTGACCCCTTAACCGGCCGCGGCGGCGTTCGCCGCCTCAGTGGCCGCATAAGACCCCGAGCTCAAGCCCAGGGTGTGAACAAACAACTCGTGGATGGCCGCGGCCTGAGCACTGACCGCCTGATACATCTGCGCGTGCGCGGTGAACTGCGCCGCGGTCAGCGCCGACACCTCATCGGCCGCCGCGGGCACCACACCCGTGGTCGGCGCCGCCGCTGCCGCGTTCTGCGAGCTCATCGCCGCGCCGATCCCCTGCAAGGTGCCGGCCGCCGCCGCCAGCGCCTCTGGTTGCGCAGTCACAAACGACATCTGATCTCCCTCTCAATAACCCGCCGGTCATCGAGACCCTCGGGAATCTGATTACTCCTGACGTCACTTCGGTCCATGGTGTTATCCCGCCGACGGTGGGCGGGTGAGCACGCTATATCGGAATCCGTACCGCACGCCCAGGTTGCCCGTGCGTTGCGCGCCGCGGCCTCCCCCGCCGACCAGCGGCATTCCGCGCAGTGCGGCATTGGCTCCGGCGGCGTTGGCACCCTCTGGCGTCGCGAAGTTAGCGCTCACCAGCTTGGTGGCCGCTGTTTCTCCCGCGGTGGCGGGCGTGCCGGGCGCGTTGAGCCAACTCGACGGCACCGACAGGCCACCGACCTTCGTGGCCGACGACAGCGCCCCCGACGGCGCGGCCGCGTGGAAATGCCAGCCACCGGCACCCAGGGCGGCGAACTGCGGCGACGGGATGAACGCACCACCCGAACCGGCCGTCGTACCCAGCGGACCGTTAAATGTCTGCTGACCGATACTCATAGCCAAAGCTGGCCATGCCATTGGAAAAATAGGCCAGGCCGGTGGTTTGTTTCAGGATTGCGGTGTACTGGCCTGGGGCAAGCCCGATCCAGTTGTTCGTCGGCGTGGGCAATCCGTAGGTCAGGAAGTCCTCGATCGTGTTCCAAATCAACCCGTGCTGGGTGGTGATCGCCGCCGGGGCGGCCGAGAGTTGCTGCAGCGCCTGGGGCACCGAGGCGATCAGCTGGCTGGCCGTGGTCGACGCGGTCTGCGCGGACTGTCCGGCCGGCGTGGCGCTGGCCTGGGCAACCGCGGCCGACTGGCCACCCGCCGCCTCCGGGGTGGTGGTGTTGGGCGGGTCGATGAATCGGCTCAGCTCGGTGGCCAGCGCGGAGGAGCCGGCGTAGCCGTACATGGCTGCGGCGTCTTGGGCCCACATCTCCATGTACTGGGCCTCGGTGGCCGCGATGGCCGGGGTGTTCTGCCCGAAGAAATTCGTTGCTACCAACGTCGCCAACGTCACCCGGTTGGCCGCGATCACCGGCGGGGGCACCGTCAGCGTGAATGCGGTCTCATAGGCGGCCGCTGCGGCGCGGGCCTGACTCGCCGTCTCCTCGGCCTGCGCGGCCGCCGCACTGATCCAGCTCACATACGGCGTCACCGCGGACAGCATCGTCTGCGCTGCCGGACCCAACCACGGCGAACTCGTCAGCTCGGAGATCGCCGAGTCGTAACCCGTTGCCGCCGTTCCTAATTCGGCCGCCACGGAATCCCAGGCGGACGCCGCCGCCATCAGCGGTCCCGAACCCGGACCCGTGTATATCCGACCCGAGTTGATCTCAGGCGGCAGCGCCCCGTAATCCAGCACCTACGAACCGCCCCATCGGTACGCCATGGATGCGCTCACACGCCACCTTCGCTTGAGAACTTGGAGGAAGTTGATCTCGTGTGAGGTTAGATCGCCGCGCTCCCTTTCCGGCCCGACGTCGTGCGGCCTACCGCGGCGTCGGTGCAGCGACTAGTCCGGGATCAGCGGCAGACACGGCAGGCTCGGCGAGGACGTGCCGCCCCTGAAAACGCCGCGACCTCTGGGAACGCGCCGGTAACGCCGACCTCCGAACGCGCGGCCGGGGCGGCTCGATCCGGCAACGCAAGGCGAAGCCGCAGGGGCGAACAGATAAAATCCGGCCGCAGCAAAAGGTCACTCGCCGTTCACCCGGACGACGCACGATCCGCCCGCAGTAGTCGGCCCCTGAAATGCCCAAAAGGCGCGCCGTCGCGGGGGGTGCGGCGGGCGCGCCTTCGGGTGTGGTGCGGTGTGGGGTCGGCCTGACTAGCCGGCCGACATGGGGCGGGCCATGACGGTTGGTTTGAATCCGTAGCGTGGGCCGGTGCCGGCCCCGCGGGCCGCGCCGGTTCCGCCGACGGGCAAGCCGCCCAGGACGTTTCCGGTGCCGTGCTCGCCCGCGGTGATCGGTTCGCTGACCGGGATGGCCGACACTGGCTTGGTCGCGCTGGCCAGTTGGGCTCCGGGCCAGGAGTTGGGCACCGACAGCCCCGCCACGTGGGCTCCGTGACCCAGGCCGGCGGCGACCTGACCGCCGGCCGCGCCCAGTCCGCCGATGCCCTTGGGCACCGCGGCCGCGGCCGCGGGGGCGGCACCGCCGAGCCAACCCGCCGACTTGGCGATCTGGGTGCCGAAGTTGCCCATACCAACGCTGAAGTACGGCAGACCTTCAGTGTTGTAGAACAAGCTCGCAAACGGCGCATAGCCGTTGACCAGCGTGCCCAGGTTGGTGGGCAAGACGGTCTGGCCGGTCAACAAGAACCAGATCTCGCTGAGCGCCGATTTTGACGTCGCCGTGTTGCCGATGAACGGGCCGGTCAGCGACTGGATCCGGGCCTGCACGTTGGTCAGCAGCCCCTGAATATAGGTCTGGATCGAGGTGGCCGGGGTCGCGGTGGCCGACTTGACCGCCGAGGTCAGCGCGGTAGCCGGGTTGGCGATCGCCGGGGCCTCGGTGAACGAGGTGATCTTGGTCGCCGCCGCCGAGGAGGACGCATAGCTGTACAGCGCCGAGGAGTTTTGCGACCAGAACTCGGCGTATTGGGCTTCCAGCTGCGAGATCAGGTTGTTGTACTGACCCAACAGATTGGCCGATACGGCCTGGGCCAGCTCGGCGCGGTTGGCCGCGATCAGCGGCGGGGGCACCACCGAGGCGAACACCGTCTCAAAGGCCGCCGCCGCCGACGAGGCCTGAGTGGCCGCGTGCTCGGCCTGGCCGGCCGTGGTGGACACCCAGCTCACATAGGGTTCCACCGCGGCGACCATCGCCGCCGACGCCGGCCCCAACCAGGAGTCGCTGGCCAACTGGCTGACCACCGTGTCCAAACCCTGTGCGGTAGAAGCCAGTTCGGCGGCTACCGCGTTCCAGGCCGAGGCCGCCGACGTCAACGACGACGACCCCGGACCCGAGTAAATCAACGCCGAGGAGACCTCGGGCGGCAAAGCGCCTAAATCCGACATGCCGTGACCCCTTAACCGGCCGCGGCGGCGTTCGCCGCCTCAGTGGCCGCATAAGACCCCGAGCTCAAGCCCAGGGTGTGAACAAACAACTCGTGGATGGCCGCGGCCTGAGCACTGACCGCCTGATACATCTGCGCGTGCGCGGTGAACTGCGCCGCCGTGAGCGCCGACACCTCATCGGCCGCCGCGGGCACCACACCCGTGGTCGGCGCCGCCGCCGCCGCGTTCTGCGAGCTCATCGCCGCGCCGATCCCCTGCAAGGTGCCGGCCGCCGCCGCCAGCGCCTCTGGTTGCGTAGTCACATACGACATGCCATTTCCTCCTCGGTAACCTTCGGGCTCACACCTTCGGGATTGGTTGTTATCAACGTTAATTCGATCTGGGTCGCAGCACCCTCTCGCTGCGAAATACTTATCACCGGACAACCACTGTTCATTTGTTGGCCACTTTCGCTTCCAAGTTGGCTCATCCTGCCGAGGGAGGCCGGGTGAGCACGCTGTAGCGGAATCCGTATCGCACGCCGAGGTTGCCCGCGCGTTGGGCTCCGCGGCCTCCTCCGCCGACCAGCGGCATTCCGCGCAGTGCGGCGTTCGCTCCGGCGGCGTTGGCGCCCTCCGGCGTGGCGAAGTTGGCGCTCACCAGCTTGGTCGCGGCCTGCTCCCCCGCGGTGACCGGCGCACCGGGCGCATTGAGCCAACTCGACGGCACCGACAGCCCGCCGACCTTGGTGGCCGACGACAGACTCGCGACCGATCCGGCCGCGTGGAAATGCCAGCCACCGGCACCCAGGGCGGCGAACTGCGGCGACGGGATGAACGCACCACCCGCACCGGCCGTCGTACCCAGCGGACCGTTGAACGTCTGCTGCCCGATGGACCAACCGAAGTTGGCGATGCCGATCGCGAAATAGGCCTGCAGGGTTTGTTTGATGATCGCGGTGTACTGGCCGGGGGCAAGTCCGATCCAGTTGTTGGTCGGGGTGGGCAAGCCCATGGTCAGGAAGTCCTGGATCGTGTTCCAAATCAACCCGTGCTGGGGCGCCGCCGGCGCCGCCGCCGCCGAGAGTTGCTGCAGCGCCTGAGGCACCGAAGCGATCAGCTGGCTGGCCGTGGACGATGCTGTCTGCGCGGACTGTCCGGCCGGCGTGGCGCTGGCCTGGGCAACCGCGGCCGATTGGCCGCCCGCCGCCTCCGGGTTGGTGGTGTTGGGCGGGTCGATGAATTGGCTCAGTTCGGTGGCCAGCGCCGACGAACCGGCATAGCCGTACATGGCTGCGGCGTCTTGGGCCCACATCTCCATGTACTGGGCCTCAGTGGCCGCGATCGCCGGGGTGTTCTGCCCGAAGAAATTCGTCGCGACCAACGTCGCCAACAACACCCGATTGGCCGCGATCACCGGCGGGGGCACCGTCACGCGTGAATGCGGTCTCATAAGCGGCCGCCGCCGCGCGGGCCTGACTCGCCGTCTCCTCGGCCTGCGCGGCCGCCGCGCTGATCCAGCTCACATACGGCGTCACCGCAGACATCATCGCCCGCGACGGCCGGACCCAACCACGGCGAACTCGTCAGTTCCGCAATCACCGAGTTGTAACCCGTTGCCGCCGTATCTCAATTCGGCCGCCACCGAATCCCAGGCTGACGCGGCCGCCATCATCGGCCCCGAACCCGGGCCGGAGTACATCCGACCCGAATTGATCTCAGGCGGCAACGCTCCGAAGTCAAACACCACCCCTCCTCAACCGGCCATCTCGACGCTTTCGCCGCCACCTCCGCACTTGCAGCCGCACCGCTGCGAACACTTCTCGTCCTCTGGCCCGCGCTTGTCGGCAGCCCGACGCGCTCCGGGCGTTCACTGCTGAGCCGATACAGGGATCATCCGCGGAAATTGCTTTCTGCCTCGATATCCCGTCAGGGTCGAACGTCTTCGAGCGACACCTCTACCCGATCGAACTGCCGCTCGGCAAAGACTTTAAAGGGCGCGACGAGGCTTGTGCGCCGAGGAAGCCAATTGTTCATTCCATGCAGATTTTTATTTAACTGCCGTTAAACCGCGCGTCTCAAGGGGCGGCCGCGACCTGCGGAGATGGCAAAATTCGCCTCCGCGGACCGGTACACCGCGGACACGCTGCGTTCACTTCCGGTTTGCATTTAGTCCTCTTCGAGGATTAATGCCATCTCCGGGCAGGATGCCACGCCGTCCCGGGTCACCTCTTCGTCCTCGGGACGTACCTCGTGCTCTTCGAGGATCGAGTAGCCCGACTCGTCGATCGGGAACAGGTTGGGATCGACCGCATAGCACTGGGCGTGTCCCACGCATTTCGACTGTTCGAGACGAACCTTCACTGCGGCGTCCTCTCTTCGACCACACCAGGCCAGATCGGGGTGGACAGGTCGATACGTAGATTATCCGCGAACATCCGCCTTCACCTGGACTGGCCTCAGCAGCCGATTGGTGGGTGCTCACCGGGCATGCAATATTGGGCTGTGGCAGCACCGCTTGGCTGCGTCGGCGTCTGGGATACTGCGTCACGGACAACCACCAATCACAAGGGAAAGAATCTTGAGCGCATGAGCACTCTGGGCCAGGGCCAGGCCGGCGGGTTCTACCTGCCGCGGCTTGAATACGCGGAGTTGCCGTTGGCCGAAGACCGCGGGGTCGGATGGAAAAAGTTGCGGGACGCCGGGCCCGTGGTGTTCATGAACGGGTACTACTACCTGACCCGACGCGAGGATGTGCTTGCCGCGCTGCGCAACCCGAAGGTGTTTTCGTCAACGGTCCTGCAGCCCCCAACCAATCCGCTGCCGGTGATCCCGCTGGCGTTCGACCCACCCCAGCACACCCGATACCGCCAAATTTTGCAGCCCTACTTCAGCCCGACCGGGTTGAGCAAGTCCCGGCCGGTGCTGCAGCGCCACGCCGCTGAGATGATCGGGGCCTTCGCCGGGCAGGGCGAGTGCGAGGTCATGGCGGATTTCGCCAGGCTCTACCCCTTTCAGGCTTTCCTCGACCTCTACGGCCTACCGTTGGAGGATCGTGACACGTTGATCGGCTGGAAAGACTCGATCATCGGTGACAAGGAATACCTCACCATCGCCGAGCTCCAAGCCGGCCAGGTCGAAATGTTCGAATACCTCAGCAAGGTGATCCAACAGCGCCGGGCAAGCCCGGGCTCGGACATGTTGTCGCAGGTGATGACCGGCCCGGGCGAGTTCACCGATCTCGAGCTGCTGGGCATGAGCCACTTGTTGATCCTGGCGGGTCTGGACACCGTGACGGCGATCATCGGATATTGCCTGTTCGAATTGGCGCGCAAACCTCAGCTGCGCGCGGAGCTTCGCGACAACCCTCGGCAGATCAGGGTTTTCATCGAAGAAATCATTCGACTGCAGCCACCAGCCCCGGTGGCGCCCCGGATCGTCACCGAGTTCGTCAACGTCGGCGGCATGACACTACCGCCGGGCGCGCAGGTGCGGTTGTGCATGGCCGTGGTCAACCGCGACGGCAGCGACGAGTGGTCAACCGACGATGTGGTGATGGACGGAAAGGTGCACCGGCACTGGGGATTCGGCGGCGGACCGCACCGCTGCCTGGGGTCTCATCTGGCCCGGATAGAGCTGACCGTGATCGTCGCGGAATGGCTCACGCAGATCCCCGACTTCGAGCTGCCCGACGGGTACGTCCCCGAAATCAAGTTCCCGTCAAAGTCGTTCGCGCTCAAAGCATTGCCGCTGCACTGGACTTGAACACAGCCAAGCCCAGCGCAGCGGCTGAACCCCATTGCCCGACTCCTCGCTCGCGCCGTTGCGGCGCTCGCCGTTGTGGGGCTGAAACAACTAGTAGCTAGCGGCGCAGTTCGGTCGCTGCGACCTGTACGAACACCCCGGTGTCCTCGGCCATCAGCAGGCCACGGCCGCGAGGCAACGGGCCGCCCTTCATCTTGCCGCGGATGAAGCCCTCGTCGGGGTCGGCGTCCATCACCAGCAACGGCGCATTCGCCTGGTGCAGTGCCCGCAGCATCGGGTCGCTGCCCGCCGACGACCAACCGCCGAAAGTGCGGGTGACGAGCACGTGCAGGCCGACGTCGGCGGCCCTGGTCACCCATGGAACGGCCTTGTGCAGCGGCGAGTCGAAACCAGGCGGCAGTTGCTGGATATCGTCGACGATCAGGAAGATCTCCGGACCGCTCCACCAGGACCGCGACAACAGCTCCTCCGCGGACAGACCGGGCGGCGGCTCACGGCCGGCCAAGGCCTGGGCTAGTTCGCCCATCATGGCAATGACGCCGTCGAGGTTGTAGGCGAACTTCTCCACGTATTCGGAGCCCAAGCTGGTCAGGAGCTGACGCCGCGGGTCGATCAGCCACACCTGCGCCGAGGGCCGTCCGGCCGGAGGCGGCGGTGCGCTGGTGGATCCCGGCGCGTAGAGGCGCCCAATTTCGGACATGATCGTGGCCAGCGTCGTGGTCCGTCCGCATTCGCGTCGACCCGTGACCACCAGGTGCGAGTTCTCGGCGAAGTTGAGGTAGACCGGCTGCAGGTCCAATTCCGATATTGCCCAGGTGATTCCGCCCGCGCCCACCCCTTGACGGGTGTCCCGGGCGGCCAACTCGCGCACCTGTTCCACGCCGAACTTCGCCGGCAGCCGGCGCACCGGCGGGGCCTGGCTCGTCGCGACCCGGCTGATTGCGGCCACCACACTGTCGGACTCGAAGATGTTGACGGGGGTGCTCGCCATCGCCGGACGGGCCACCAACGTGTGCAGGCCCGACTGCGGGTCCGCGTCGAGTCGGACGTAGTTGACCGCGACCATGCCGCGTCCCGGCTTGATCGGAACGTCCTTGGCGAACCGGGAACGCACCAACTTGGCGTCTTCCACAGCAGCGAGGCGCAGCTCGACGCGGGAACCGAAGCCGCTGCGCACCGGCGGCCGCAACTCGGACTCGCGGTCTGCCGTGACGATCACGTGCACGCCGAACGAGGGACCCTGGTTGATGACCACGTTGACCTGCTCGATCAACACCTCGTTTTCCTCGGCCAGCGCCCGGTAGTTGTCGATCACCAGATAGACGTCGCCGAACCCGTCGTTGGGCACCGGGCCGGCCTCGCCGGCGAACTTGCGGCGCCGGAACACCTCCATCGACGGGATGCCGTATTCGAGGAAGGTGCGCTTGCGCTCGCGGACCAACGCCAGAATCTCTGCGACCGTGCGGCGCACGCCGTACGGATCGGTGGGACCGACGACCTCGCCGACGTGCGGCAGGCGGGCCACCGTGGTCAGCGCGGTGCCGCTGTAGGCCAGGCAGTAGAACTGCACCTGCTCGGGTGTGTGGGTCAATGCGGCCGAGCAGATCAGCGTCTGTAGCGCCGTCGTTTTACCCGCACCGCCGGCGCCCAGAATCAGGACGTTGGCGCCGGGTCCGGACGTGTCAACCGTCCACGGCGGCTGGTCATGCTTGAACGGACGGTCGATGATCCCGATCGGGAACACCAGATCCCTGGAAGTTCCGTACTCCTTGTTCCACTGGCGGCCCAGGAACCGGTCGACCAAGTCGTCGATGGCGACGGGCTGGGTCAGCGGCGGCTGCCACAACCGGTATGGCTCGAAGTCGATCTTGCGCAGCTGATCAATGATCACCGTGCCGACCTTCGGGGTCCTGATGTGTCCTTCGTCCTCTTCTTCTTCGGCTTCTTCCACCTCGAGGACTTCGCCATTGCTGCCGTTGCTGTGGACGAGCTCGATGTCCGGGCCCCCGACGCTCACCTCAAGAGGCGTGAACGAGTTGGTGAACAACTGCGGGCGGACGTAGTCGATGCTGTGCACTAACGCGGGCGCTTCCTCGCCGTCGATGGTGACGCCGCGGGAGTAATAGTCCCGCCAGAGGAACTCGGCCTGGAACCGGATGATGTCCTCGAGGCTCTTACGGAAGTACCCGAGGCCTGCCTGGGCCGGCAGGTTCACCGCGTTCGGCACGCCGGCCGCCTGCGCCGCTCCGGCGGTCCGCGCCTTCAGCACCAAGCGGTAACCCATGTTCTCCATGAGCTTTTCGGCCCGGCTCTCAATGGTCTGCGATGCCATCATCAGGTGGATCCAGTACGCGCGGCCCTGGCGGCCGATCGAGTCGAGAACGTCGACTGCCGTCGGCATGATGCGGAACCACTCGTAGAACTCGTCGATGACCACCACGAGCATCGGCAGCGGCATCATGTCCTGGCCGCGGGCCCGCATCCTGGACCGCACGGAGTTGTACTCCTTGGCGTCGTCCACGCCGGCGCTGTCACATACCGCCTTGCGGCGGGCGATCTCGCCCCACAGCGCGTCCAGGAAGCGCTCCATCAGCGCCTGGTCTTCTTCGAGGTCGGTGATGATTCGCGATACGTGCGGCACACCGGCGAACGGCTTGACCGCGGACCCACCCTTGAGGTCGGCGAGTACGAACTGCAGTTCTTCCGGCGGGTGGGCGAGCATCAGCGACTCGATCACGGTCCGCACCAGCGTGGACTTACCCGAACCGGTCGTTCCGGACATGACGCCGTGCGGGCCGTCGCCGCCCTCGTCCAGCGACTTCATGTCCAAGAACAGGAGCTCGCCGTTGTCGGAGCGATTACCGAACGGGATCCGCAACCGCGAGCGGCCCATCGTGTCGGTGCGGCTGTCCCACAATGCCTCGAAGTCGATGTCGGAGGGGTCGTCGACTCCGTAGTACGCCAAGATGTCTCGCGCACCGATGTGGGTAACCCGCTGGCCGATCTCTTCGTACGCCTCGGCGATTCGCCAGCGGGCCACCTTCTGCGCGAACTCTTCGGCTTCCGGGATGCTGATGTGGTCGGTGAGAGCGAAGAACCACGGCTTGTCGTCGATCACCATCCAGGTGTCGCGGTCGCGGGGCAGCGCCTCGATCACGCCCTTCTTGTCGAACTGCAACGACCGCTCCGGGACCGATGACCACATCGAAGCGCCGGTCAGGTCGAAGAACGTCACCCCGTCCACGCCCTCGGCGCTGATCACGTACTCCCATTGGGGATCGGTGGCGTCCGCGATGATGAGGTGGTGCGGCGTCGGAGTCTGTCCCGCCGAACTGGCGTGCCTAGGCGTGAACGACCCGCGGCCGGCGAACAGTTCAGCTTGTTCGGCGGCGAACTCGCGCACCGAGCCGTACACCATCCGCGCGCTACCGGCCGCGTCCTGCCGCCGCGGGTCACCGAAGTGCGGCAGCCACTTGACCCAGTCCCACTCCTCCAGATCCGAGCTGACGACGATCATGCGCACGTGGTCGGGCCCATGGGAGAAGGCCAGCTGGCAGATGATCGACCGCATCAGTCCCAGTGCCTGCTCGCGCTCCCCGATCAGCGAGTACCAGGGCTCGACAAGGAAGGACACCATCTTCGGCAGGTTGTAGACGACGCTTTGGTAGCGGCCGAACTCCTGCAGCGCCTTGCCCGTCACCGGCTCGAGCTCGATGTCGGTCGGCATGTTCTGTGGCTCACCCCAGGTCACCTCGGGGCGCGTCATGCCGACGCCGACACGGACCACCCCGAAGTTCAGGTCCTTGCCGTCGGGCTTGCGCTCCCACATCCGCGACGAGCCCACCGCGGCCGTCAGCGTGTTGGGCGCGGGGTGGTACCAGCGGTAGTTGGCGTCCATGCTGTCCGCCGACTCGTTGGCGGTCTCTCGCAGCATGTCCAGCATCAGCATGAACTGGGCACGCATCGCGTCCAGTTTGGGCCGGCTCATCTGCTGCTGGCCGCCCATCCGGCCGCCGAACATCATCATCATCATGCCGCCGACCATGAAGATCGGGAAGATCGAGCCCGCGCCGCCGAACACGTGTGAGCCGCTGGCGAAGGTCATGGCGACCATGCCGCCCAGCAGACCGATCACCACGACGCCCACCACGATCAGCCACCAGGGCTTGCCCTCGGGTGGCGGAATGCTCAGCGGCGTCGGAAGGACGATGTTCTCCGGCTTGATAACCGGCGGCTTTTCGGGTGTGGGTCGCGCGAATCCACGTTTCACTTCGGTACCACCAACTCTGCAGGGGTCATGTCCATCGGTAGCGTGTCGTGCTGTACCAGCGCGTCGGCGCGTGACAGCGTCGGTCCCTGCGGCAGCAGCCTCAGGGCCACCCACGGCGCGACGCTAGGGGTCCCGTTCAGCCCCAATGCTTCGCGCGCCTCGCGGGTGTCGTCCACCCCGAACCGCGCGCCCGCTTCCGTGAGCCACCATAGCGATTCGGTCGTCTGTGCCGCCGGGTTGTTACCGGTGACGGCAACGAAGTTCGCGAAGTTGGGGCCGAAGAAGACCTGGTCGGCTTCGCGGCCAGAGGTGTCGGACTTCACCAGCGACACCACCTTGGTCAGGTCGGAGGTTTTCACCGGAATGGTCGGCCCGGTCACCACCTGTTCGCGGGCGCGGTTCTCCCCGGCCGTCCGTTCCCACCACCAGCAGGTCGACGGGTTCTCCCGAAGGTCGACGACCTCCAGCGGATTGTCGGGATAAGAGGACAGATCCAGCTTGTTGACCACCGGCATCTTCGCCAACGCGGCGGGTTCGACCGTGATCGGTTTGCTATTCGCCGTGCTGCCCGCATTCTCCATGATCTGGGCCACCAGCGGCGGGAGCGTCTGCACACCTTCGGCCAGCACGAGCGAATACTGTTGCGGACCACTGATTTGTGGCGTCACGATCACCGTCCCCACCGGGCCCGGAGCGTTCGGGAACGTCGCCGCTCCACCGGCGTTCGGCACTTCCGGCACGGCCAATTCGGGTCCCACCGGCAAGGAGTCGAACAACGCGCGGCTCATCGGGCGCGCCTGGCTGACCTGCTCCGGCGTCAACCCCAGGGGCAGCAGCACCGACCGGTTCGTCGCGTCGATGCGGGACCGGCGTCCCTCCCGGATGACCCACGCGTCGCCGCCGTAGTTCAGCACCACCGCGCCCGAACCCGTCAATACCTTCCGGTGGCCGGAGAGGTCCGGAGTCCCGTCGATCACCGTGACGGTGACACCTTGCGAAGACGCGGCCCCGCTCGAGGTGGCTCCGTTGTTTACGGTGTCGCAAATCATCCACGACGAGGTCTGCGGCGCCTTTGGCGCGAACTCCGAGGGCGCGCCGGGAATGCCGACCATTGGCCCGTGCGGTAGGGCGGAAATCTGGCTCGACCGCACCGGGTGCGGGTTGTCCGGCCGCCCGGTGATCAGCCGCGCCGAGGCGAGGTTCAGCGCCGGGTACAACCGGTCGCCCACGCGGACGAACAACGCGCCCGAGTCTTTGTCCGAGATGATGGGCGACTCGCTGATTTGGCCGGACGGGCTGATGAACGAGTACAGCAGGGCCCCCAGGCAGATGACCAGCGCCGCGGAAACCGACGCCACGACGGCCAACGTCTGTCGGCGTCCGGGCTCGATCTCCATGCGGACTCGCCACCGGGTCAGTGCCATTGCGGTTCTGCGCGCAAGGAACTGATAACCCGTCACCTGGGTCCGCGTCGACAACCCGAGGCCGTAACCCGTGCCCCGTTGCCCACGGCGTTCTTCAGCCACGTTAGTTCACCTTCCGGTCCAACTTAAGGTCCAAAAAAAGCCTGGATATCGCGCTTGTTTGTGCTGCAAGGCGCGCATCACCTCGATAACGGTAAGGCACCCGCACCGACCTCGCCACGCGATTAGGCCAGCGTTCACCTGCGCATCGCGGCCTGCAACACCGAGCTGCAACTTCTCATGTCCCCCGCGTCCCCTGTCCGATTTTCACCGGATTGGTCGTGCCTTCACAGCGCATGGTAGCGGCCCGGAGTCGTGTCGTCCTGCCGAATGCCCACTTCAGTGCCGCAAAAGTGCTTGCGAACTTTGAGGGCTGAGCTGAGAAGATCATCGCGACGAGCGTCAACCAAAGCAAACGCTCGTCCCATTTCGGCCGAAGCGCCCGCGACACCGATAGGTGGCCCGTGTCGGCACCGGGCGGGTTCCCGACGCAAGATGGGCGGCATGACTGACCTCGCACCCTCGCTGGTCGACCTTGCCCGGCGATTCGGCATCGCCACGGGGTATGCGGACTGGACCGGCCGGCACGTGCTGGTCCCCGAGACGACGCTGGTGGCGGTGCTGGCCTCCCTCGGCGTGGCCGCCGGCACCGAACAGGACCGTAATGCGGCTCTGACCGCGCACTCGAGGTCCTACTGGACGCGTCATCTGCCAGCCACGATCGTTGCGCGCACCGGTTCGCCGACGCGGTTCTGGGTGCACGTGACACACGGCGCGCCCGCCGAGGTGTGGTTACAGCTCGAGGACGGCACGGTCCGGGGCGGAGTGCAGCAGGTCGACAACTTCACCCCGCCATTCGAACTGGACGGGTGCTGGATCGGTGAGGCCAGCTTCGTGCTGCCCGGCGACCTGCCGCTGGGCTACCACCGCCTACATCTAGGTTCTGGTGACTTGCAGACCAGCACCGCGTTGATCGTCACGCCGGACTGGCTTGGGCTGCCCGAGCAACTCGGCGGCCGCCGCGCGTGGGGACTGGCCGCCCAGCTCTACAGCGTGCGGTCACAGCAATCGTGGGGTGTCGGCGACCTGACTGATCTGAGCGATCTCGCGGTGTGGTCGGCGTCCCGGCACGGAGCTGATTATCTGTTGGTCAACCCGTTGCACGCGGCTTCGCCTCCTTGTCCGACCTCCCGCATGGAGCCGTCGCCGTACCTGCCGACGTCGCGTCGCTTCTTCAGCCCGCTTTATCTTCGTGTTGAGTCCATCCCCGAATTGGCCGACCTGACCAAGCGCGGTCGGGTGCGGCGGTTGCGATCCGGCGTGCAGCAGCGCGCCGGCAGGCTCGACGCCATCGACCGGGACAGTGCATGGGCGGCTAAACGGGTGGCACTCAAGCTGTTACACGAGGCGCCGCGATCGGCTGGCCGGGAATTGGCCTACGCCGCCTTCTGCGAGCGGGAAGGGCGAGCGCTCGACGACTTCGCAACCTGGTGCGCGCTGGCCGAGAAATACGGCGACGACTGGCATACCTGGCCGAGTTCCGTGCAGCACCCCGACGAGATCGGGGTCGGACGCTTCGCCGAAAAATATTCCGACGCAGTCGATTTCCACCGCTGGTTGCAGTGGCAACTGGACGAGCAGCTCGCTGCCGCGCAGTCGCAGGCGGTGCGCGCCGGCATGGCGTTGGGCATCATGCATGACCTGGCTGTCGGTGTACATCCGAATGGCGCCGACGCGTGGGCGCTGCAGGATGTGCTGGCGTTGGGCGTGACCGCTGGTGCGCCGCCGGATGAGTTCAATCAACTCGGCCAGGACTGGTCGCAGCCGCCCTGGCGGCCGGACCGGCTGGAAGAGCACGAATACCGACCGTTTCGCGCCCTGATCAGGGCGGTGCTGCGCCATGCCGGCGGCGTGCGCATCGACCACATCATCGGGTTGTTCCGGCTGTGGTGGATCCCCGAGGGTGCACTTCCGACCCAAGGCACCTACGTCCGCTATGACCATGAAGCGATGATCGGCATCGTGGCCCTGGAGGCGCACCGGGCCGGAGCCGTGGTCGTCGGCGAGGATCTGGGCACGGTCGAACCATGGGTCCGCGACTACTTGCTGTTGCGTGGCCTGCTGGGGACCTCGATTCTGTGGTTCGAGCTGGATCGCGACGGAACCGGTGGTCCGTTACCCGCCGAGCGTTGGCGGGAGTACTGCCTGTCGTCGGTCACCACCCACGATCTCCCGCCGACCGCGGGCTACCTGGCCGGCGACCATGTCCGGTTGCGGGAATCCCTCGGGCTGCTGACCCGGCCGGTCGAGGCCGAACTCGAGTCCGACCGGGCCGAGCTGGCGGCCTGGATGGCCGAATTGCGCCGGGTGGGTTTGCTAGACGATTCCGAAGATGACGCAGAGCAGGTCATTCTGGCCCTCTACCGCTACCTCGGCCGAACACCCTCGCGGCTGTTGGGGGTGGCGCTGACCGACGCGGTGGGTGACCGTCGAACCCAAAACCAACCGGGCACGACCGACGAATATCCGAACTGGCGAGTTCCGTTGACCGGCCCCGACGGCCGGGCGGTGATGCTCGAGGACGTGTTCACCGATCGCCGGGCCGCCATGCTGGCCGACGCGCTGCGCGCTGAGATCGCGCCCCGCTCAGGTTCAGGATCATGAAGGCCGCAACGAGATCCGCCGCAGGTAGCCCTGAACTGGCTGCGGGCCAACGACTTCCGATCGACGTCAGCACGCTCCGGGGGGCCTCATGAGCGCTCTCCAGTCAGCCGACCGGGCGGCCCTCAGCGATCTGGTGCATCGCTATGCGGCCAACGTCGACGACCGCCAGTTCGACGCTGTTGCAGAGCTTTTCACTGGCACGGCCGAGTTGACGGTACCCGAGCCACCGGTCGAGCTGCGGCCGGTGCACTCACATCGGGGTCGGACCGCCATCGCCACGGCGGTCGCCGCCGTCGCGCAGACCGTGCGCACCCAGCACGCGATCGTCGGCGAGGTCTACAGTCAGCTCTCCGTAGACGTGCCCGGTCCCGAGTCCCGCGCTGCGCGCGGACGTATCGCGTGCGCCGCGCATCACTTCAGTGAACGCGGGGACGAGTTCATCGATGTGGTCTGGCACCTGCGCTATGACGACGAGTATGAGCTGACCGACGCCGGCTGGCGCATCAGCCGCCGCGATCTGACGATCCTCGCCATCGAGACTCGGCCGGTGCGACGCGTGTTGCCGAGCGACCCGTCCTAGCGTCCCTGAGATCTGCGTTCGTGGCATCGAACTTGTTTGCTCAGAAGCGCTTTCGGGTAGTTCCTGTCAGGATGACTGCAGAGGAGACGCTCATGAGGGACGACTCGCGCGACCGTGGGCACGCGGATAAATCGATGCAGGACTCGGTGCGGCGCCACGGCCTTGTCGTGGTGGCAACAGTAGGACTGGCGTTTGTGGTCTGCCTCGCCAATTTCGCTCTGGGGCACGCCGGGGCCGGCGTTGCGGCCGTCATCGCCGGATTGCTGGCCTTCGGGGCCGGAATGTCTTGGCTCGCCATGGACAGCAGGCGTGTCCGCCAGGCGGAACGCGACTGGTTCATCAATCACCCGGCACGCTAACTACTTCAGCGCTGCCAGGTTTTCGACCGAGGTCCGCACGTCCGAGCGGAGAACCCTGGCCACGAGTTTTCCTACCGGCCCGCTCAGCACACCACCCTTGAGGTCGGCCGTGAGGTGGAAGACCGACCCCGGCTCGTCCGCGGCGACGTCCAGCGCTACCGAAACCCGAATTCCGCCTTTGGCCCGACCTTGCAGCTCAACGGATTTCGGCTCGTCGTAGTGGGTGACCTTCCAGTGCACGACGCTGCGGAAGCCCTTCACCCTGATGCACGAGGAAACACAGGTTCCCTCCTTGATCGTCGATGGGACCTCTCCGCGCCAGCCGCCGAAAATCGTCATCCACTCATCGAACCGGCGCAGATCAGAGGCCAGCTTCCAGGCTGCCTCGGGCTCAAGATCCGAAGACGTCGAAACATCTACTCGTGACATCTATCCGCTTTCCCTGGGGCATTACCGGTTGCTGGCTGGGCATACCCCGTTGCTGTGACCGCATAAACCCAGGGGCTGAGGATCTTGGAGGATTTAGGAACCGCTCCAGAAGGCGTCCAACGATGCGGCGACGTCGATCTTCTGTGCGGCTTGGGACTGCGGAGCGTCGATTTCGTCTGCGACGTACTGGGCGATGAATCGCCGGATCTCACCGTCGACGCCTCCGATGATGCGCACCACCTCGCCGCGAATGGAGGAGGACGACACATTGACGGTGATGTCTGACGGCCGCGGTTTGGCGACGTCAACGATCAAAACCAGAGGCTCGGCCGCGCGCGCCGTGGCACGCAACGCGATGTCTCCCGTGACGGCGAACCGCTGTTTGTCGAGCCGCAAATCCAGGAGCAGATCGATCACGAGGGGAATGTGGATGACGAACGTGATGAGATCGCCAAGGCTGCGCGTAACCCGGGGATCTTTGATCTGAACGTTGGCGCTGACCTTCGCGATCTTCCCGGGACCCTGAGCGATCGGCTCCATCGCGAACTCGCTGCCCGCGATTTCCGCGAGCGCGTCGGCGACGCGTTCCGGAGTGACAGCGACCTCGAAGAATTTGCGTCCGAACTCTTCGTAGGTGAGGTAGTCCTGGTTTTCCATAGGTTTATACCGTCTCACGCCGCCTCCCTGAACCGCCGCTGATCTGCTGCGCGTCCCGGGAATTGCGGCTCGGATGTGCGCGGGCCCGCGCCGTCATCGACTTGTGATGAACGCCACAAGCGCCCGCTTCGGTTCGGTGTGTCGCGCGGTGGCCTGCCAGGCTGGAGCACTGGGGAGGTTTGCAATCTCATGTGCGCCCACGAATTGGCTGAGCCGCGCTCCGTCGCATCCCGGATCGAGGGGCTGCTCACCTGGCTTGGCGGTGGACACCGGCGCGAACTCGCTGAACGTCACGAGCGGTCCAACCACGCCGTTGCCGGTGCTGTCGTCCTGTTCGGGGCAGCGCTGGCCTGGCTGGTCGCCAGCTTGGCGGTGAGCGAGTCGGCAGCAGTGGCGATGCCCGGCATCGTCGCACTCACCCTCGTCTTCGGTCTGCTGGTGGGGGCGGTGACCCGCGGCGTCGCGAGCGGCCCACGTCGGGGCTGGCCGGGCACGGTGGGCCGCGCGGCGGTCGCGGTCGCGCTCGGTGCCGTCGTCGGCGAGCTCGCCGCCCTCGTCCTGTTCTCCGGCTCGATCGAGCATCGGCTGGACCAGCGGGCCTTGTCCACCGCCGACTCGGCGCCGGCGGTCGCCAAGGCGTCGGCAGCGTTGCAGCAGTCGCAAGCCGCTCGCTATGCCCTCGATAACGCCGTCCAGCAGGCCCGCGAGAACCAGGACAAAGCGTTAGTCGTCGCTCGCTGCGAGTACAACCCCACGCCGGCCTGCCCCCAGACCCGAATCACCGGCATACCCGGTGTCGGACCCGAAACACGCACGGCCAACGAGCTTCTCGCCGACACGCAGCGCGAGTTGGACAACGCGCTGGCGGCCCGCGATCGCCAGACACCCGGACTGGACGCCGAGATCGCACGCGACGAGCAATCGCTTGCAGCGGCACGTCAAGGCGTCGTCGCGGACGCCGGCCGAGGTGTGGGCGCGCGCTGGGTGGCCATGAATGAGCTCACCTCCGCCGGCGCCGCGACACTGTTGCTGCGGCTGCTCACAATCGCGCTTTTTACGCTCCTTTACCTGCTGCCATTGATTCTGCGGCAGTGGCGCGGCGAGACGACCCATGACCGCCACACCACCGCCCGGGCGGATCGTGAACGTGCCGAACTCGAGGCCGACACCGCGATCGCGATTAAACGCGCCGAGGTGCGCCGCACGGCCGAGATCATGTGGGCTGAACACCAACTCACGCAGGCCCGGCTCGCTATCGAGGCCCAGGCCGAGATCGACCGCGAACAGCAGCGCCGTCGAGTAGTCGAGGCCATCGAGGGGCCGGCGCGCGCGGCGTCGGCGCGTACCTTCGAGCCGGTGGAGGAAGACAATTACCTGCCGATCGCCGCCGAAGCCGAGGCCGCCAGCCGGGCAGTCGCCGAATTGCCGGCTCCGCCAGAGGATCCCCGGGTGGCCCCGGAGAACTTGCCGGCGCGCGTCGAGCCAAGGGGCGACGTCGAGCCGCACATTGAGCGCGGCCCGTCGATCCCGTCGATTCCGGACGCGACCCGAGCGGCGGCTCGCTGGATTCGTCCGTTGGTGCCGCCGATCGTGGGGCGCGTCATCGACAACACGACTCAACCTCTGACTAGGCCCTTGCGCACCGCGCGTCAGGTATTCGAAGAGGTCGAGGAGATCGCGTTCTCGTTCAAGCGCACCCGCAAGATCACGGTCGACACCGAGAGCTCCGACCTCAGCGAACAGCCACCGACCGCAGGCGCGCCCGCCGAAGAGCAGGACCGCACCACCCGTATCGAATCATCGCGCGACCGGTCCTTCCCGGGACCCCAAGACCAGCGCTACGAGCCGGCATCCCTCGCGGCGGCGCCCCGCGACGACCTGGCGGAGCTGTCCGTGGAGTCGGCCGATCGCGGCAATCGCGAGCTCGCAGGACGGGACGGACTACACGAACTGCGTTCGCCCGAGGGCCCGCGCCAATTGCCGCCCGCCGACTAACTATTGGCGTGCTGGGCGGGTGACGTTTGCGCCCGCGCGAAGCGTAGTATCCGCCCCACGGAAATATCTCGTGGATCACGGGGATCCGCGACGGTGGCAATGACAGGGCGGAATCTCGCGGTGATATCCGAAAATTCGGTCGTGGCAATGGCGCACACAAAGGCGCACACAAAGGCGCGCATATGAAGATCAGCCTGCTCCTCGCCGACGCCGCACAGGCCGATGCCCAATCGGGAAAAGTCAATGCTCTCGGCCTGGGTTGGCGGCAGTGCCAAACGCCGACGCCCGCTGTCGCTTTAGTGGTGTTTCTCGACATCGACTGGGACGAGACGAATGAGCAGCACCGGCTGAAATGCCAACTGTTGACCACCGACGGTGAGGCGGTGACCGTGCCCGGGCCGCAGGGGCCCCAGCGGATCCTGTTTGAAGCGTCCGCCGAGGCGGGCCGGCCTCCGGGAGCGATCCACGGCACTTCGGTGCGCATGCCGATGACCTTGAACATCCCGCCTGGGATACCGCTGGACCCGGGAGTCTACGAGTGGCGAGTCGAGGTCGAGGGCTTCGAGAGGGCCACCGCGGTCGAGCCGTTCATAGTGATCGGCCACCCTGCTGCGCCGCCTGGGTTGTGATATCAAGCTCGCCAACAGCTTTGGTCACTCGTTGCCGAAGGCCTCGTAGAGCTCCGGCAGTAAGCCCGCGAGGTGATTCATTTCCTGCGCGCAGTGCACCAACACATCGAATCGTCGCATCGACTGCGGGCGGTTTCGGCGGTCGGCGTCCGCTTCCCGCTGGACGAGACCGCCAACGGAAAAGCCGCCCTGGCTGCCCGTGACGACACGGAAGCCCAGGCGGCCCTAGACAGCTTCGACCCCGAGGTCGCCGACGGGCTGCAACGCGACATCGCCAACATCCGGCGCACCGGAGTCGCGTTCGACCGCTATTGCCCGACGTGCCTTGGGTGAAGTGACGCCTTAGCCGGTGGCCGCAGCCTCTTCCAGCAAATCGGCGGCGCCGGCGGCGCTTTCGGCGGGCGTCGTCATCTGGGCCGCGACCTCATCGGCGCGGCCGGCATACTGCGGAGTGAGGATGGACCGTAGGGCGGCGATCAACGACTGCTGGGTTGTCCCCGAGAATTGTTGTCCTGCACCGACTTTTAACTCTGCGACACCGGCTGCCCAGAGTGGCTGATCAAGCCAGAGCCAGAGAATCAGCGTCGGAGTCCCGGCCCGCAGGGCTGCGGCCGTGGTACCCGCGCCGCCGTGCTGGACAACCGCGCGGCACATCGGGAAGATGGCCGCGTGGTTGACCGCGGTCACAATTCTCATCTGCTCGAGATCCGGACCGGACGCGAAGTCGTTGGGGCCGCTGCAAATCAACGCCCGCTCACCCAATTGCGTGCAGGCTGCGCTGATCATCGCGACGGTGTCAGCGAAAGGTTCGACCGGCGTGCTGCCGAATCCGAAGTAGATAGGCGGCGTCCCCGCCGCAATCCACGACAGGACCTCGTCGTCGGCAACCGTGGGCAGCTCTAGCGTCAGCGCGCCTACGAAAGGCTGTCGGCCGTCTGCTTCCACCCAGTCGGCCGCGGCGCCGGGCAAGCAGAGCTTGTCGTAGGCCTGGATTTCCAGCACCGGTCGGGCCGACGGTCCGGGTGGCTCCGACAGACCTAGCGCTCGGCGTTGGGCATCGTTGGTGTCTTTGGCTACCGACGCATAGAGACCCTCAGACGGCGCGACACTCTCCGGGAAGAAGTGCACGGCAGCCAGCGGAATGCCGTAGTAATCCGCGATATTGGCGGCCAGGTCTCGCTCGTTGAAGCCCGCTACGAGCAGGTCGGCCCCTTCCGCGAGGGCTTTCAGCGTTGCGGTCTTGACTGTCTTGACCCGGCTGACCCGCTCGACGACTTCGGAAAACATGCTGATCGGATTCCGCATTTTCATCGAAAAGTCACGGACGAAATCGGCCGCCGGGGCCATCTGTTCCCGGGAGTCGGGCCCGTAGCTGACCGCGGTAAGTCCCGTCGATTCGATGAAGCCGAGCATGTTGGGCGGCACCGCCATGAACACCTCATGACCGCGGTGCTGCAGCTCTCGACCCAGAGCCGCGCAAGGCTCGACGTCGCCGCGGCTTCCGTAGCTTGCCAGCACGATTCTCATCGGGGTTCAATGCGGGTTCTTATCGGCCCAAACCTAACTCGCGGCGATGCCTACACGTTCGAGCAGAAAGTGTGCCCTATCGCTGGGCAATGCCGTTGCTGCAGCCGCGATGCACCGCCACCGCGGCGGTCCGGCGCAGGACCTGCACCTGGATTTACGTCAGGCCGTCCATCACATCAACCCCAGCTTCGCCTGGAAGCCCACCCTGGCCGGTGAATTTCCGTCGATCGCGCTGTTGCTGGACAACCCGTTCGCGACTGATTCCCGTACCGCACCCGCGACGGGCGCACCGTGATGGCCTCGGCGGTGTATCCGCATCAGGCGGCCCAGTGGTGCCGCTTCCTCGACGTGCCGCCGGACTTCGCCAAGGTCGATCACGGCGTTCAGCAGTTGGGATGCCTTTGAGCTGGAAGAAGCCGCCAATGCCGCCGGGCTGCCGGCGTGTGTTGCCCGCAGCCCCGAGGAGTGGCTGGCTCATCCGCACGGCGCCTTGCTGGCCAGCCAGCCCGTCATCGGGCTGACGCGCATCGGCGACGCGCCGCCGCGCGAGTTGGGCCCCTCCGATCGGCCGTTTGGCGGGGTGCGGGTGTTGTCGTTCACCCATGCCGTCGCCGGGCCCACGGTGGGACGTGTGCTCGCCGAGCAGGGCGCCGACGTGCTGGGCGCGACCCGCCCCAACGATTTCGAACATGACTGGGTCTATTTCGAAGCCAACATCGGATCCCGCAGCGCCTGGCTGGATTTGACGAAGGACACCGGTAAGGCCAACGTCGATCGCCTGTTACGTGACGCCCACATCGTGGTCAACAACCATCGCGACCTCAAGCTGGAGAAGCTCGGCATCGATCCTCACGAACTCGCGCGCACCCATCCTGGGCTGGTGCATGTCTCGGTCACCTGCTACGGATCCACTGGGCCATGGGCCCACCGCGGCGGCTTCGACATGAACGGCTCGGCGGCGTCCGGGTTGATGGTCCTCGAAGGCAGCCAGGACCACCCTCAGCTGCCGCCCACCGGGCTGATCAACGACTTCATCACCGGCTACATGGGCGCCCTCGGCGCCGCCGCCGGACTGATCAAACAACAGACCGAAGGCGGCAGCTGGCACGTCACCGTCAACCTCACCCGCAATGCCATGTGGTATCAAACCCTCGGCCTGGTCGACCCCGCCGATGCCGGCTACGACGACGATCACACCATCGGCGTACCCGTCGCTTACGACACTGACAGCCCCATGGGCCGCGTCCACATGCTCGCCCCACCGGTCACTTTCAGCCACACCCCACCTCGTTGGCCCGATCCGATCCTGGTCCCCCGCGGATCCAGCCGACCCGAATGGTCCAGCAACGCCTCGAGCGATCTGCCTCGGGTAACAATTGTCGTCGTGGGCGAAGGCGTAGACGAGCTCGACATCGCGTTGCTCGATGCGCTCCACCTCAATCCGCTAGCGAGCTTCGAAGAACTAGGCACGGCTCTCGATTTTCGCCGGTCACCGCCGCGCGGCGCTGGCGTCGGTTCGTATCCACCGGGCGAGCATGGGTGTCCTCTGCGCTCGGTCCGCGATTGCCAATGCGGGCCGCGCTGTTCGAGGCCGAGTGCCAACCCGGGCCGCGCCTGCCGTGGCCGCCGAATTCGCTTCCAGACCACAGGTTTTCAGCGTCAACATCACTACCGGCACAAGACAACATCTATGCCCTGCTCGTGCTGCCGATCAACCGCTGCTAGCCGAATTGATCGTCGACGTGCTGCCCTCAGTCGCCAGGCTGCTCCGGTCCAGTCCTCGCTTATCACTGAGCTGTTCAGCGGCACCCGCTGGCGGCTAGGCGGTCTCAGCTCTGGCCAGGTGCGCGCGGTGACGCCCGAGCCGACCACAACCGCATCAAGTACACGAGTTCGATGCTTTCGATCGCAATTTGTTCCTGGCGCTGCAGCACGACGGGCGGCTCAGCTGCCGGGATCTGGCCGCGGCGGTCGGTCAATCCGGAGCCGGTCGTGCGTCGTCGCTTCGGTCCTGTTGACCCAGCTCCGGGTTGCTGGCTTTCCGAACCGATTTCGCGCGGGTGGAAGCCGGCTGGCTGACCGGGCGTGGCGATCAAGCTGTGCGTCGAGCGGATCGCCGGTCGCAGCGGTCGGCGCACACTGGTCCAGTACCCCGAGACCCGCTTCTGCGTCGCGTACTGTGCGGCAGTGCGCGGCCAACCTTTTCGTCACCATGCAGCTGCACAAACTATCTGCCCTCGACGCCGTGCTTCATCGGCTGCCGGCCGAGCTCCCCGGCGTGGAGGTGCTCGACACGCGCGTGGTGCTGCGCTCCGTCAAATCCTGGGGTCGGCTGTTGGGACCAGACGGACACGCCCAGGCAATAGTGCCCGTCGACCTATGCGCTCGGTGGCCCTCAGCAGATCGACATTGCGGAGCGGCCAAACAGCTGACCCCACTCGTGACGAGCTGCCGACTGCGCGTCGCTGAAGCTGGTCGTCTTCTCGCCCCCGCCGGCCAGGTGAACGAGCGCCCATGCGATCGCGAACACCGGCACCTTGTGGCGTTGCGCCGCACCCTGCAATTCGTCGAACGCTGCGTCTGACCGGCATCGGCGAAGGCCGATGAGAATGCCCCGCGCCGTGTTGAGGATTCGATCAGAGTTCGGACCGTTTGAAGCCTGGGCCGGAACCCAATTCGCCGTCATGCCGTGAAAACCTCCCTGTGGTGCCGCACCGACATCCGCTAACCCACCTAGCGGAAGAAGGATCGCTGCGAGTGCGCCCGTCACGACCCTGAGACCTATGGCGCCCTATGCCATGATTTGCGGCTCAAAGCCGTTGCGCCAGGCTGTCGTCCGTATCGGTATGCAGGCGTGATCGTCTTGGTACCGATTTACGGCGTCTTGTTCGTGCCGTCCTGGCCGAACAGCAGGCCGCCGGTGCCCCCGTTGCCGCCGGGCCTCGCCACCCGCGCCCCCGGCCCCGCCGACCCCACCCGCGGGCTGGATTCCGGGGGTGAGGGTCCGACGCCGGGGCGACCCCGCCGACCCCGCCGATGCCCCCCGCGCCGCCGAAGCCGTAAAACAGCCCCGCGTTGCCGCCGTTGCCGCCAGCACCACCATTACCCCAAAGCAGCCCGCCGTTGCCGCCGGCCCCGCCGCTGGTGCCGGTGGCGCCCGTCCTGGTCGTGACGCCGCCCGCGCCGCCCATTCCCCCATTGCCGATCAGTCCGGCCTTGCCGCCGTTGCCGCCGCTCTGATTGGTGCCGCCAGAGCCGCCGTTGCCGCCGTTTTGGCCGGTGCCCGTGGCCCCGTTGGCGCCGTTGCCGATCAGCGGACGCCAGGTGAGCGCCTGCTGGGCGCGTTGACCGCGTGGAGCACGTCTTGCTCCGTCTCAGCGGCGAGGCGTTCGCCGCTTCCGCGCCGGCATAGGGTTGGCGCCGGCGGGGGGCCGCACCAATTGCTGGTGAAACGTCGCAGCCTGGGCGCTCAGCGTCTGATACGCGTGGGCGTGCGCACCGAAGAGGGCCGCGATGGTCGCCGAAACTCGTCGGCCGGCCGCGATGACCGACGATATCGGCGCCACCGCGGCTAAATTAGCGGCGCTGAGCGTCGAACCGACCCTGGCCAGGTCCGTGGCTGCCGCCGCCACCATCTCCGGCGCCGGGATGAGGAACGACATAGGAGACCTTCGGTCAAATCCTCGGCAAAGGGTATCGCCGCCGAGTCGGCACATCCCGCGTTTGCGCGTGACCTACCGGCGTTTCGTTTTGGCCCTCAAAGTATGGCTTTGAGACCTTTTGCTTTTGTGATGTCGTCCCAGTCCACGCCGAGCTCCAGCAGAATCTCCTCGGTGTGCTGCCCGTGCTCGGGGGCACGCGCGGGGGCCGGCGGGGTTTCGTTGAACTGCACCGGCGCCGCGACGATCCGGTATTTCTCACCGTCGTCGTCGACATTTGTCACCACATAGCCGTTGGGCTCGACCTGCGGGTCATTGAGGGTTTCTCGGGGCGTCGCGAGCGCGGCCCACACACCCGGTTCGTCTGCTAACGCCTTTTGCCAGTGCGTGAGGTCGTGGCTGGCAAAAGCGTCCGCGAAAATGGCCGTCGCTTCGGATGCGTTGGCTATTAGGTTGCTGGACGGCACAAATCGCTCATCGGTGGCCAAATCCCCTAGACCCATGCGCTCGCAGAAGCCGGCCCAGAATTTGTCAGGTTGCAGAAAGACGAGCTGAATCCATCGACCGTCTTTCGTCTTGTATCGATTTACCAGCGGATTGATGGCCAGGCCGGGCGGTGCGCCGGGAATGCCATCGATGTTGAAGAAGTCGGCGGCCGAAATCGACGGCGCGATAGCCCACATCGCTTGCGCCAACAGTGAGGAGTCGACGATGGTCGGCTCGCCGGTCCGCTCCCGGTGGAACAACGCGGCGCACACCCCGCCCGCCAGCGTCGCCCCGCCCTGCAGGTCACCGAATCCCGGGCCCTGAACGGCGGGAGTCTCGGTCCCGAACGGGGTGAGCGTGTACGCGACCCCGCCGCGCGCCAGGTAGGTGGCCGCGTCGAAGCCACCGTGATTGCGGTCCGGACCGCGCACGCCGAGGCCGGTGCCCCGCGCGATGATGATCTTCGGGTTGAACCCGCGGATGTCCTCGACGGTGAGCCGGGCGCGTTCCAGCGCCCCCGGCAGCCAATTGGTCAGGAAGACATCAGCAGTGGCCAACAGGCGACCGAACAACTCGCGGCCGATTTCGGTCTTGATGTCGATTGCGATGCTGCGTTTTCCGCGGTTACCCAATTCCAGGATGAAGTCGGCATCGACGCGGGCGGCTTCGCGGGTGAACCCGCCGACAACCAAAGCCCGCCCCGGATCACCCGAGGTGACGCCCTCAACCTTGACGACGTCGGCGCCCCAGTCCGACAGGGCCGCACCGGCCGACGGTACATAGGTCCACGAGGCGAGTTCGATGACCCGGACACCTTGAAGAACGCCTTGAAGAACGCCTTGGAGAACGCCATCGTGGGCGCCTGACCCAATCATCTCAATGCCCAACCCTTCGGTCGAGGGGGCTTTCTTGCTATTTTAGGTATTCTAGTTACTGTAGGGAACACTGTTAGCCCCGGCGGCAGCCGCGCCCAGTTTTGCGCGGCAGTATTTCGTGGAAGAGATGCGATGGAGCCGACCACTGGTCCGATCCCGCTCCGCGATGCGCTGACCGCGTGGCTTCCCTACCGTCCCAGACGCTTTGGCAGCAAACGGCTTTGACACAAAGGACGGGCTATGGGCAGGGTGACGGGCAAGGTGGCGGTGATCAGCGGAGCCGCTCGCGGGCAGGGGCGCTCGCACGCGCGGTTGCTGGCCGCCGAGGGCGCCGACATCATCGCGGTGGATCTGTGCGAGGACATCGACACCAACGAGTATCCGCTGGCTCGGCCGGAAGATCTCGACGAGACCGCGCGACTGGTGGAAAAGGAAGGGCAGCGAGTGTTCACCGCGATCGCCGACGTCCGGGACCGCGCGGCGCTGTCGACCGCGATCGACCAGGGCGTCGCCGAGTTCGGACATCTGGACATCGTGATCGCCAACGCAGGCATCTGCCCGCTGACCGCGGGCCTACCGCCCAAGGCCTTCGCCGACGCCGTCGACGTCGACCTGATCGGCGTGCTCAACCTCGTGCACGCAAGCCTCAAGCATCTTCAGGCCGGTGCCTCGATCATCGTGACCGGATCCAACGCGGCCTTCATGTCGTCGATGAACACCACCGGTATCGACGGCGGACCCGGCGGCGCCGGCTACGCGTTCGCGAAACTCGCTGCGTCGCACTACGTCAACGACTTCGCCCGGGCGCTGGCCCCCTTCTTCATCCGGATGAACGCGGTGCACCCCACGAACGTCAACACCGACATGCTGCACAGCGCGCCGATGTACCGCGCGTTCCGGCCCGATCTCGAGAACCCGACGCGCGAGGACGCCGAACCGATATTCCCGTTTGTGCAGGCGATGCCGGTGCCCTACGTCGAACCCGAGGACATCAGCGAGGCCGTGCTGTTCCTCGCCTCCGACGCGGCCCGCTACATCACCGGGCAGCAATTGCGCGTCGACGCCGGCGGTTTCCTCAAGGTCAAGCCCTGGTCGGGCTCGTGACGGCTGCGCGAAGCATGTTGGCCCGCAAGGGAAGCGGAGCACACTGGTGACCTCAATGACCGACTCCACGAAAACACGGCTCCGCCTCTATGAGCTGATGGTTCTGATGAAGGCCGCCGACGACCGCCTGTCGAAGGGCATCGGCACCGGGGAGTTCATGTGCGTGTACTGGCCGTCTCGTGGCCAGGAGGCGATCGCCGCCGCGATGGGTGTCGCGCTGCGCCCCGACGACCAGCTGGTGACGACCTACCGCGGGCTGCACGACTTGATCGGCAAAGGTGTGCCGCTCGTTGAAATCTACGGCGAGATGATGGGCCGCACGGTGGGCGCCAGCCGCGGCAAGGGCGGCACCATGCACATCGCCAACCCCGACAAGGGCGTGATGCTTTCGACCGGGATCGTTGGCGCCGGGCCGCCGGTGGCGGTGGGGCTGGCGATGTCGGCCAAACGCAAGGGGCTGGACCGGGTCACGGTGGTCAGCTTCGGCGACGGTGCCACCAATACCGGCTCATTCCACGAAGCGGCCAACATGGCCGCGTTGTGGGATCTGCCGATTGTGTTCGTGTGCCAAAACAATCTCTACGCCGAAATGACTCCCACCTCGGACACGATGAAGCTCGAACACGTCGCCGACCGGGCTGCCGGCTACGGCATGCCCGGGGTCCGCGTCGACGGCAACGACCCGCTTGCGGTGAAAGCCGCGCTCGACGAAGCACTGCTGCGGGCGCGCTCCGGCGGCGGTCCGACGTTCCTCGAGTGCGTGACATTCCGCTTCCGCGGCCACTACTTCGGTGACCGAATGCCGTATATCCCCAAGGACCAACTCGCGGCGGCGATCGCGGCAGACCCGGTGCCGCGCTTCCGCGATCATCTCGCCGAAAACGGCATCGGCGCAGACGAACTCGACCGCATTGACAAGGAGGCCCTCGCGACGGTGGAATCCGCATTGCAGGCGGTCATGGCCGCTGATTCCCCATCTGTCGACGAACTCGACCACGACGTCTACGCGACCCCGATCAAGTTCCCGGTGTGAGGCTCCGCAGGAAAAAGAGATGACGCAAGAACGAGAAATGACGATGCGCGAGGCGCTGAACCTCGCGCTCGATGAGGCGCTCAACGCCGACGACCGGGTCTTCTTGCTTGGCGAGGACATCGCCGATCCCGGCGCCTCCGGGCCCACAGCCGGATTGTCGACGAAGTACGGGCACGACCGGGTGCTGGACACACCCATCTCGGAGGCCGCGATCGTCGGCGCGGCGATCGGTGCCGCCATCGACGGTATGCTGCCGGTCGCCGAGATCATGATCATGGACTTCATCGGTATCGCCGCCGACCAGCTGATCAACAACGCCGCCAAACTGCGGTTCATGACCGCCGGCCGGACGACGGCGCCGATCACCATCCGCACCCAGGTTTACGCCGGCTTGGCCACCGGCGCGACGCACTCGCAGAGCCTGGAGGCGTGGTTCATGCACATCCCTGGCATGAAGGTGATCGTGCCCTCCACCCCGCGCGACGGCAAAGGCCTACTGACCTCCGCGATCTTCGACGAGGACCCGTGCCTGTTCATCGAAACGATTCGCCTGCAGGGCAGGAAGGGACCCGTTCCGGTCGAACCCGGTTTCTCGATTCCGTTGGGGCAGGCCGACGTCAAACGACCCGGTACCGACGTGACGCTGATCAGCTATGGGCGCAGCGTGCACGACGCACTCGCGGCCGCAGTCACGCTGGACGAGCAAGGTGTGAGCGCCGAGGTCGTCGACCTGCGCACATTGGTTCCCCTCGACGTCGAGACGATTGTCGACTCCGTGCGCCGCACACGCAGGGCCGTAATCGTCCACGACGCGGTGCAATTCGCCGGGCCGGGCGCAGAGATCGCCGCGATCCTGCAGTCCGAATTGTTCGGCGAACTGGCCGCACCTATCGAGCGGGTGGGCGCGCGGTTCGTCCCCAACCCGGCCGCGGCCGCGCTCGAAGCGCAGGTGTACCCGTCGCCGCCGCGCATCGTCGAGGCCGCGCAACGAGCGATGCAGAGAGCCAACGCTCATGGGTGACTTCATCATTCGCATCCCGCGGGTATCGGTGGCTGTCTCCGAGGCCGAGCTCACCGACTTTCTTGTCGACGCCGGCGAGCACGTCGCGGAGGGCACTCCACTGTATGTGATCGCCACCGAGAAGGCGGAATCAGAAATCGAAGCCGGAGCTTCGGGCACCGTGCAGTGGACGGGCCAAATCGGGACCACCTACGACATCGGCGCCGAAATCGGCGTCATCACTTCATAACCGGATAGCGAAAGGTAAGCCAGACATGGATCTCAAAGAGACCCGCGAAAGAATCATCTACGAAAAGGACGGGCCGATCGCGAAGATCACCCTCAACTGGCCCGAGAAGGCCAATGCGCAAGACCAGAAGCTGGCCGAGGAAGTCGACGCCGCACTACTCGATGCCGACCGTGACTACGACATCAAGGTTTTGGTGCTCAAGGCCAACGGCAAGGGATTTTGCTCCGGGCACGCCATCGGCAACAACGCCGTCGACTATCCATCGTTCGTCGAGAACGCCATGGTGACAGGCCATCCGTGGAAGGCGCAGTCGGACCTCTTCGTCAAGCCGACCCTGAATCTGTGGGAATTCTCCAAGCCCACCATCGCGCAGGTGCACGGCTATTGTGTGGGCGGCGGTACGCATATGGGCCTGACCACCGACATCGTCATCGCCTCCGAGGACGCCTACTTCTCGTACCCGCCCCTGCAGGGCTTCGGCATGCCATCCGGTGAATGTTCCATAGAGCCTTGGGTGTTCATGAACTGGCGCCGGGCCGCCTACTACCTGTTCACTGCCGAAGTAATCGACGCCAAGAAAGCGCTGGAGGTCGGCCTCGTCAATGAGGTGGTCAAGCGGGAGGACCTGGACGACCGCGTGGACGCGATCGCCCGCCACATTGCCCAGGCGCCGTTGACGACGCTGATGCTCACCAAGGCCAACCTCAAACGGGCGTGGGAGCTGATGGGGATGCGGGTGCACTGGCAGAGCTCCAACGACCTGGTCGCCCTCGCCTCAATCAGCAAGGACGTGCAGCAACTGATTCAGACGGTGTTCAAGGACAAGGTGCTGCCGTCCGAGCAGGCTCGACGGCAGGCGGCCGCGGCGGCTGCCCCGGCCGACGGCGCAGCACCCGCCGACTAGGTCTTCAGGGCCCCATGGTGAACATCGCCGACCACGCGATCACGGCGGCGTCGTCGCCGGCGCTGATCGTGAACGGCCGCGTGGTCTCCTACGGCGAGCTGTACGCCGCCAGCCAGCGGGTCGCCGCGGTGCTGCACGACGCCGGGCTGCGCCGCGGCGACGGCGTGGCCCTGGTTTTGCCGAACCGGCCGGAGTTCTTCGAAATCACCTGGGGCTGCCAGCTTTCCGGGCTCTACTACACCACGGTCAACACGCACTTCACCCCCGACGAAATCGCTTATGTGATCGATGATTCCGACGCCAAGGCGGTCTTCCTGGACTCTTCGATGACCGACCTCGCGGCACACGTGCGGGAGGTCAACAGCGCCGTCGACGTCCACATCGCCGTCGGGGGCGAGCTGCCCGGCTGGCAATGCTATGCGCACGCCGTGGCGGCGGCCGGGGATGCGCCTGCGTTGTCGGACGGGTCGGAGATGCTGTACTCGTCGGGCACCACCGGGCGGCCCAAGGCGGTGCGCCGCCCGCTTCCGGCAGACGGCAACGGCTCGTGGGCACAGTCGGTCCTGGAGCTAGCGCTGATCCACCACTATCGAATGGACCCATCCAGCAGCTACCTCTCCCCCGCGCCGATGTACCACGCCGCCGGGGTGAACTACACAATGGCGGTCAATCGCGTCGGGGCCGCGGCGATCATCATGCCGAAATTCGACGCCGAAGCCGTCCTGCGGCTGATCGAGACCCACCGCGTCACCCACGCCCAGTTCGTGCCGACCATGTTCGTGCGGATGCTCAAGTTGCCGGAAGCCATCCGGAAAAAGTACGACGTGTCGAGCCTGCGCTGCGTGATCCACGCTGCCGCCCCCTGTCCGGTGGACGTCAAGCACGAGATGATGGGGTGGTTCGGGCCCATCATTCATGAATACTACGGCGGCACTGAGGGGTTCGCCGGAACCACGATCGGCCCACAGGACTGGCTCGCGCACCCCGGCTCGGTGGGCATACCGATGGCCCCGGTGCACGTGGTCGGCGAGGACGGAGCGGAGCTTCCCGTCGGGCAGTCCGGCGAGCTTTACTTTGAAGGTGGCCCCGATTTCGAGTACTTCAAGGACCCCGCCAAAACCGCGTCGGTGTCGAACGAACGCGGGTGGCGCTCCCTGGGCGACATGGGATACGTCGACAAGGACGGATACATGTACCTGACCGACCGGTCGACCTTCATGATCGTCTCCGGCGGGGTGAACATCTATCCGCAGGAGGCAGAGAACCTCTTGATCATGCATCCCAAACTCGTTGACGCGGCGGTGTTCGGCGTACCCAACGACGAATACGGCGAGGAGGTCAAAGCCGTCGTCCAGCCGGCCGACAGGGTCACGCCCGGGCCCGACCTCGCGGCCGAGCTCATCAAGTACTGCCGATCCCGTCTGGCGGGTTATAAATGCCCGCGCACAATCGAATTCGATCCGGAACTGCCCAGGGATCCGAATGGAAAGCTCTACAAGAGGCGCATCCGCGAACGTTATTGGCAGGGCCGGACGTCACGGATCGTATGAACGAGGGGATGGACAGGTGACCACCCAGAACATTGATGCGAATTGGACTCCGCTTCCGGTGCCGTGGGCGGTGCAAACCGCCGACCGGATCCCCAAACAGCGATACTACGACCCGGAGTTCTACGCCCTCGAAAACGAGTTGCTGTGGCCGCGGGTGTGGCAGATGGCCTGCCGACTGGAGGAAATCCCCAAGCCCGGCGACTACATCGAGTACGAGATCCTTGATGATTCCATCATCGTGGTCCGCCTCGATGCCGAAAACGTACGCGCCTATCACAACGCCTGTCGCCATCGCGGCGTGAAGCTGGTGGAAGGCAACGGGAATCGGCGCACCTTTGTGTGCCCCTTCCACGGCTGGTGTTGGGGCATCGACGGACACAACACCTTCGTGCTGCGGCCCGACGAGTTCGACGAACATAATCTCGACCCGGAGGATCTCCGCCTGGTGGCGGTCCGATGTGAGCTCTGGGGCGGGTGCGCGTGGATCAACCTTGATCACGACGCCCCGCCGCTACGCGAGTGCTTCGAGCCCTTCGCGTCCATCTATGACGCCTGGAAGGTGGAGTCGCTGCGCGTCGAGTGGTGGCAGTCGTGCCGGCTCCCGGTGAACTGGAAGCTGGCAACGGCCGCGTTCATGGAGGGCTACCACGTCCCGCAGACCCACCCCCAGCTGCTGCCGTCCTCGCAGCCAAAGAATTCGCCGAAACCGCCGGGACTCACGCAGACCAGCCTGTACTTCATGCGCACCCTCGGAGAGGGCATGGCGGGCATGACGCACGAGAACGACGTGCGCATCGCCGAGGGCCTGCAGAACATGGAGTTGCCGGCCGATCCGGCTGCCGCGATGGCCCTCTGGCGCAGCACCCTCAACGACGCCATCGTGCAATGGCACCGGGCCCGCGGCTGTGATATCCCCGACCTCAACGAGCTGGCGCGCCGCGGAATCGTCGAGGCGATCAATTTCGCGTTCCCACACTACTTTCTGCTACCGCAATACAGCAGCGCTTCGTCATACCGCATCCGTCCGCTAGGTCCCGAGGAGACACTGTTCGAGATCTGGTCACTGACCCGCATCCCACCCGACCAGATCACCGCCAAGCCGACACCACCGGAGCCGATGGCACCCGACGACCCGCGTTGGCCGCCGATCCCCGCCCAAGATTTTTCCAATCTGCCCAGGCAGCAGAAAGGATTGCACTCCAAGGGCTTCGAGTACATGCGATTGTCCAGTCGGATCGAAGGTTTGATCTCGAACTTCGAACGCGTCATCGACGGGTTCCTCGCCGGCCTGCCTTACGACGCGCTGGTCCCCGCGATCCAGAAGACGAACACCACTATCGACGTGCCGATCGCCGATCTCGGCCTGACCGCAGCTACGGAGGCACGATGACCATGCAATGGGACCGCTCCGTCGACTTGCTCATCGCGGGCAGCGGCGGTGGCGGCATGGTAGCCGCGCTGGCGGCGCTCGACTCCGGGATCGAGCCGCTGGTGATTGAAAAGCAATCTCTCATAGGTGGTTCCACGGGCCTTTCCGGTGGCATGGTGTGGCTGCCGAACAACCCGCTGATGCGTGCGGACGGCATCCCGGACTCGCACGAGGACGGACTGGCGTACTTCGACGACGTGGTCGGCGACATCGGTGAGCCGTCATCGCCGGCACGCCGCGAGATGTTCCTCACCGCGGGCTACGAGATGATCAACTTCCTGATACGCAAGGGTGTTCGGCTCGTACGCTGCCCGGGCTGGAGCGACTACTACCCCAACCACAAGGGCGGCAACGCCGCCGGCCGCGCGATCGAGGGCATCCCGTACGACGCGGCAGCGCTGGGCACCTGGAGCGACAAGGTCCAGCCGTCGATGGCCAAGGGCTACGGTGGGTTCGTCCTGAAGACGAACGAGCTGCGCGCGGTGCAGTACTTCAACCGATCGCCGCGGGCGTTCGCGGTGGCGGCACGGGTGTTCGCACGCACCAGGGCGGCCAAGGTGCGTAATCGAGAGATGCTCACCAACGGCGCCTCGTTGATTGGCCAGATGCTCAAGGCGCTAATCGATCTGCGCGCCGAGCCGCCGATCTGGACCGGCGCCGCGATGCAGGACCTGATCGTCGACGACGGTCGCGTCGTCGGCGCGCGCGTTACCCATAACGGCGCATCACTGAATATCCAGGCGCGCAAGGGCGTCCTGCTCGCTGCCGGCGGATTCAGCCGCAACGCGGACATGCGCCGCCGCTACGGCGGCGACCAGCCCAACGATGCGCGGTGGTCAATCGCCAACGCCGGCGACACGGGCGAGGTGCTCGAGGCGGCGATGAAACTCAGCGCGAAAACCGACCTGCTGGACGAAGCCTGGTGGCTGCCATCGATTTTCATCGCCGATGGCGGTGATGCCGCCCGCGCGTTGGGCAGCGGGCGCCAGCGGCCCGGGGCCATCTACGTCGACGGCACCGGCAAGCGGTTCTGCAACGAGTCGAACTCATACGTCGAGGTCGGCAAGGCGATGTACGCGAACAAGGCGGTCCCCTGCTGGATGGTCTTCGACGAGGGCTACATCCGTCGATACGTCTCGGGGGCGAACCCGTTCAAGAAGCGCACCCTCCCCGAAGAACTCATCGAGCGCGGTGCGGTTCTGCGCGGTAAGACCATCGCCGATCTCGCGCGCCAGATGGAGGTCCCGGCCGGCGCGCTGGAGCAGACGGTGCAGCGATTCAACAGTTTTGCGGCCCAGGGCCTCGACCCCGACTACGGCCGCGGCCAGTCGGCGTACAACGACTGCCTGGGTGATCCCGGGTACCGAACGAACGCCGCACTCGGGCCGCTCGACCGGGCACCGTTTTACGCGACGAAGGTTGTCCCCGCCGATGTCGGGACGTGCGGCGGCCTGATCGCCAATGAGCACGCGCAGGTCCTCGACGAGAACGACCGCGTGATCGAGGGGCTCTACGCGACGGGCAACATCACCGCCACGGTAATGGGCCGCAATTATCTTGGGGCGGGCGGAAGCATCGCCTACACCATGGTGTTCGGCTACGTCGCCGCGCGGCACGCCGCAGGCCACTAGGGGCGAGCAGACGCAAAAGCACGCGACACGCCGATGATTTTGGGGCTTTTGCGTCTGCTCGCGCTACTCGTCGCGGTCAACGAATTCGCGCGGCTTCATCCCTGATTGCATGAGTTCGGCCCGCCGCGCCTGGACATCTGACGCGGCGCCGACCATGTTCGTCAAGATGTGGCTGACCTGGAGATGCACCCGCATTCCCATCAGTTCCCAGGCACGCTTCACGTTGCTTTTCACCGCCATCAGCGTGGTCAACGGGATCTGCGCGATCTTGCGGGCCATCTCCTCGACGGTGTCTTCCAGTTCTTCGCGCGGCACCACCCTATTGAGGAGACCCCAGTCGAGGGCTTGCTGGGCGGACAGGGTCGGCGCGAGCAGCAGCCAGTCCATGGTGCGGTGCCAATTCATCAGCAGCCAGGGTTCGATCATGGTGTGCCCGCCGGGTTCCCCGAGGCTCTGGGCAAGTGGCATCTGGAAATAGGCGTCCTCCGACGCGACGCAGAAGTCCGTCAGCAGGCCGAGATAGATCCCGCCGCCCATGCAGTAGCCGTGGATCTGGGAGATCGTCGGCTTGGGAAACTCCCACAGGTACAACGTCGGCCACAGGAACAGGTCAGCGGTGCCCTTGTACAGGTCCTCGAATGTGTTCCCGAAATCGGGGTAAGGGTTTTCGTCCGGCCCCCAACGCGCGACATGGCCGCCGCAGAAGCCCTTTCCGTTGGCCTTGAGAATGACGACCTTGATCTCCTTATCGCGGTCGGCCTCATGCAGGCACTCGTCGACTTCCGTGACCAGCACCGCATCCTTCGTGTTGGCCTTATCGACCCGATTCAGAATGATCCGTGCAATCGGTGGTTCGCGCTCATAGATGACCGCTTCGAGGACGCGCCGTTCCATCCCCGTGACACTACCCGACACAAGGCACGGGCTACAGCGAGCGGCTGATGATTTCCTTCATGATTTCGCTTGTGCCGCCGTAGATCTTGGTGACTCACGCCGCCGCATAAGCGCGCGATGCGGTATTCCATCATGTAGCCGTTGCCACCGAAGATTTGCAGGCACCGGTCGACGACGTCGACCGCCTTTCGCGGCGATCAGCTTGGCCATCGACGCGATCGCGGGGTCGTTATTGCCGTCGATGTACCGCTGGATGTAGTGGTCGACCGTCGTCTTGATGGACAGGGTCTCGGCATTGAGCTGGGCGAGTTCAAACCTGTTGTGCTGGAACTTGATCAACGACTTGCCGAACGATTATCGATGCTTGGTGTAGCGGATCGCCTCGAGTACCGCGCTTTCGGCCAGGCCCGCGCACAGGGAGGCGATGATCAGCAGGTCACAGTGAGATCCGTTGGAAATGAAGGTCTTCGATCCGTTGATCACGCAGTGGGAGCCGTCGCGAACCGCGGTGATACGGATCCCCTGCAGGTCAGAACCGGCACCCGGCTCGGTCATCGCGATCGCCAGCACCGCATCCCCGCTGATGACGTTGGGCAGCCACCGCTGCTTCTGGTCGTCGCTGCCGTAAGTGTTGATGTAATGCGCGGCGATCGGCGAGTGCACGATTCAGCCCGACGCCGTGTCGTTCGCCAGCGCTTGTTCTTCAGCGACGACTGGCGAAAGACCCTCGCCTACCAGAATTCGCCAAATACGTGCTGAGCGCTCCGGTTCAACGCGAGGCGCTGCGGAAATCGATGGCGAAATGATGTCGCTTGATCTGTTCGTCATGCTCGCGCCAGCAGCCAGGCGCGACCCCGCCCTTCGCCGGCGACAACAATCTCCATTTCGGCGAATGCCGCAGGTAATTCGCCCGGCGTCGCGCGAAAAGGCCCCGGTGCAGCGTCGACCTCACTGAGTACGGCGATCGCTAACAGCCCGCACGGAGCCAGGCGCTCGATGATCGCGCGGTCAAGGCGGCGGTCCCGGAATAAATGGCACAGGATGACATCGACGGGTGCACCGGGCGGTAGGCCCTTGTCAAGATCAAGATCCTCAAATCGGCAGCGCTCCTCCACCCCACTGCGCCGAGCCAGATCTCGCGCCCTGTTGACGGCCACCGACGAGATGTCCACCCCAAGGACGTCCAGGCCGCGCTGGGCCAGCCACACGCTGCCGAGCCCCTGGCCACATGCAAGATCGAGAGCGTTTCCGCAGGTCGGAAACGCGTCTGCATATTCGGCGAACAAGCTGGGCGGCTCGATCGCATCGAACGGTGCCGGTGCTTGGCTCGCATACCGCTCATCCCAGCGGCGCCGGTCTTCTCCGGTCACAATCGCCGGTCTGATGTGCGGCGGCTTCTAGCCGAAACTTTCGTCACAGCGCCCACTTAATTGCGTCACAGGAGCTCCTAAGCCCCAGCCGATTAGGCCCGACAAGCGTCGGGGAATACCGTAACCAACTTCGTCAGGTTCCCTACGGGGTGGAGTTGGCCACGGGGCCCGCGATCGCTGCAGCGGTGAGTGATGTTGCCTTTCCCGTTGACCTTGCGGCGGTGGGCACAGGCTTGGGTGGGGGGCTTTGTCCCCAGTGTGCGCGTCCCGCCCGGGCACCAATATGACGAGGCGGCGTGGACTGACAGCATCGTGGCTTACGGTGGCCCGCTCGCCGCGTGCCAGCAACTGGGAGTCGGCTGGTAACACGCGACACTGGGTCATGCAGGCGCACAGCTTTTCTGGACACCTGTCTTTAAGTGATGATGCCGGACACTGAGTCGCGGGTCTGGTGGCAAGACGCAACCTCACTGCGAGAGCCACCATCAGTGCGGATATCACCGACCAGACGAAGTTTCGACCAGGCCGTCGCCCGACCTGCGGTTGGCCCTAAACTGGACGGGTGTCTAGAGAAGCGGCTTCTTCCGCCGACGCAGTCGGCACCGCCGCTGGCGCGGGCCGCCGGTCGGATCGTCGGCCGGGTCAGACGATCCGCAAGGTGCTCGACGCCGGCTTGGAGGAACTGCGAGAGACGTCGTATGCCCGCCTGACGATGCGTGCGGTCGCGAGCCGCGCCGGTGTGTCTCCGGCCAGCGCCTACACCTACTTCCCGTCGAAAAGCGCGCTCGTGGCGGCGGTCTATCTGCGCCTTCTGCAGGCCCTGCCACTGCACACCGACGTCAACGACACCACCAAAACCCGCGTGAGCGCGACGATGCGGGATATGGCGATCGTGGTCGCCGACGAACCCGAGCTGACTACCGCATGCGGCGCGGCACTGATGGCCGACGACCCGGCGGTCAAGCCGTTGCGCGAGCAGATCGGCGACGAGGTGTCCAGGCGGCTCGGTGCTGCGCTGGGTCCGGGTTGGCCGAGCGCAGTCAAGTCCACACTGCAGATGACATTTGCCGGCGCCCTGATGACGGCCCGCTTTATCAGCTACGACGAAATCGCCGGCCAGCTCGACGAGGCGGTCAACCTCATTTTGGGCGCATCGGTTGCGTGAAAGAAAATCAACGAACTTCGAGGAGTTTCATGGATGACAGCGGCTTTAACCTGTCGACGGTATTCGCGACCCTGGCGGAGACACTTCCCGATCATCGGGTGCTGATCTGGCGAGGCCGGGAATGGACGTACGCGCAGCTCGATACTCGCGTCGACGGGGTCGCACACTATCTTGCATCGGTGGGCTTGGGATGCCACGCCGAACGCGATCGCCTGCAGGGCCACGAATCCGGCCAGGACCACATCGGGTTGTACTTGCGCAATGGCAATGAATACCTGGAATCGATGATTGGCGCCTATCGGGCCCGCGTCGCACCCTTCAATGTCAATTACCGATACGTCGAAGCCGAACTCGCTTATCTGCTGGACAATGCAAAGGCGCGGGCGCTGGTCTACAGCGCTGAATTCGCGCCACGGGTCGCGGCGATCCGCGACCGACTCCCCCACCTGGAGTTTCTGATCCAGGTCGCCGACCACACCGGGCAACCTCTGCTGCCCGGCGCCGTCGACTACGAATCAATCGTCGCCACACCGCCTCCCGCCAGCGGAATGCCCATTCCCAGTGGAGACGACCTGTACATCCTGTACACCGGTGGCACCACCGGAATGCCCAAGGGTGTGCTGTGGCGTCAGAACGACATCTTCGTGTCCTCAATGGGCGGAAGAGCTTTCGGGACCGATGACACGTTGACGTCCTACGACGAGCTTGCCGAACGTGCGGCGCAAGCCGCCGGGTTCGCCTCGGTGCTGCTGATCGCGCCGTTCATGCACGGGGCGGCCCAGTGGGCGTCGTTTCAGATCATGACAATGGGCGGTTGGCTGGCGATTCCCGACGACGTCGAAAGCATCCGCGCCGACCAGATTTTGGCGCTGGCGGAACGCGAACGCGTCATGAGCATCCCGGTTGTCGGCGATGCGATCGCACGCCCACTCGTCGATGAGATCGAGCGAGGCCGCTACGACCTCTCGGGTCTGGTATCCATCAGCAACGGCGGCGCCCCGCTCACGCACGCCGTCCGAAGCCGCCTAGCCGCCGCGCTCCCGAACGTCTTAATCATCGATGCCGTCGGCGCCTCCGAGTCGGGTATGCAGATGAACATGACGTCTGCCGAGGCCGCGCCGAACGCCATGGCCGCCTTCAGTCCGGGCACCGAAACCGCGGTTGTTGCAGCAGATTTCAGTCGGGTCCTGAGCCCCGGCGGTGGCGAAGGTTGGTTGGCGCGCCGCACCTCTATCCCGCTCGGCTACCTGGGCGACGCTGAAAAGACGGCCCGCACATTCCCCGTCATCGATGGCGTGCGCTGGTCGGTGCCCGGTGACCGGGCCCGCTTCCTCGCCGATGGCCGCATCGAACTGCTTGGCCGCGATTCGGTCACCATCAACTCCGGTGGCGAGAAGATCTTCGCCGAGGAGGTGGAGGCCGCGATGGCCGAGCACTCCGATGTGTACGACGTGGTGGTGGCCGGACGTCCATCCGAACGCTGGGGCAACGAGGTAGTTGCGATCGTGCAACTCCGCGAAGGGTGCGATCCCTCCGACGAGGATCTGCTGGATACCTGCCAACAGCATGTCGCGCGCTACAAACTGCCCAAGGCCATTATCCGCACCGCCAAAGTGCAGCGCTCGCCGGCCGGCAAGGCCGACTATCGCTGGGCCAAAGACATTGCCGTCGAAAGCCTTTCCAGCACAGCGGACTCGGGTAGCTGACGCTACCCTGCACGTCTTTCTGGTCGACCCGCGCTGATCGCCTACCCTCAGCTGTCCCGCGCGATCAGAACGCTGTCCAGTCCTGCTCGGCGTATTGAGTCGCTCCACCTGGCGAAGACCCAGGTCCGCCCATAAAAATCGGCGGGTGTGACTCGCCGCAAAGGCAAGACCGCGATCGCCTTACGCGGCGCTGCGGCCGCGCTTGCCTTTACGGTCGGATACGGCCCGGGCGAGGATCCGCCGGCGGTCCCTTCGTCCCCCTTGCTTTATCGGCCTCAACTGCGGATGCATTCCCCGCACCACCTGCCCCACCCCGCACCCCCGGCCCCCTGCCGCGCCGCCGGACCATGCCCCGGAGGGCGGGCCCAATCCTTAAACGCTGTTGCGGGTCGCTTCTTGGACGAGCTGCACCCGCGATGCGATACCGAGCTTGGCGTAGACGTGGCTGAGATGCGCCTGTACCGTGCGGGGTGATACGAACAGCCGTGTCGCAATCTCCTTGTTGGCCAGCCCTTCACACACCAGACGTGCCACGTCACGCTCGGCCGGTGTCAGCGCGGCCCAGCCGCTGGCGGGTCGTCCGCGTTCGCCCCGGCCACGCTGCGCGTAGGTGATTGCATCCTCGACGCTCAGCGCCGCGCCCTCGGCCCAGGCTGCGTCAAATGCCGTGTCATCCATGACATTGCGGAGTATCGCCAGTGAGGCGTCGCACGCTGCGTCGTGGATCTGGAAGCGCACCACGCCCATGCGTCGGCGAATCGCATCGGCCGCTCCGAAAAGTCGTGCCGCCAATGCATAGTTGCCGTCCGCGGTGGCCAGGCCGGCCAGGCATTCGAAAATGCCCGGGACGTATAGGTACAGGCCATCACTGGCCGCGCATGCCAGCGCTTCGTGAGCATCACGTTCACCATCGGCTGACGCACCTGCTGCGATAACGACCCGGGCACGGGCGAGCAGCGCGGTAATCAGGTGCCAGCCCGTCGCCATCGCGACCGCGGCGTCGGCCAACTCGCGGGCCACGGTGAGATCACCGCGCGCCAGGGCGACCTCGACGGAATTGTAGGAACGCTGCGCTACAGCCAACTCGGGCACGGCCACACGCAGGCGTTCCCAGGCCGCCTCGGCGGCATCATGTGCCGCCGCAATATCGCCCGCCGCCAGGCTTGCCAGGGACGACTGGGCGTAGGCCATCCCGACGAAGTACTCGCCCAGATCGGCTGCAACGTCCAGCCCCACGGCGGCTATCGCGCTGGCCGCTGCCACCTCACCGTGGTGCGCCAGCGCCATTCCCAGACTCATCAGGCTGACCGGTCTAAGAACGTCGTCGTGCGCCTCCTCACATTCGGCTGCCACGGCGCTGAATTCGGAGATCGCGCTAACCACGTTGCCCTGCAACAGATGTACCCACCCGATCCCCTGCCTGCACATCCGCGAGTTTGATCGGTCGCCGATAGCGTCGGCGATGTCGCGGCCTTCTTCGCCCGCCGAGCGTGCGGCGATCGGATCACCGGTGGTCAGCCCCGTGTTGGCCTGCCACGCGAGGATCTGGCTCAACATCCATCGGTCGTCCAGTGCCCGGGCCAATTCGAGCGCCTCCGCGAAATAGCTTGCGGCCGTCTCGTAGTCGTAGCGGGCACCGGCAATGTAGCCGTAAGCGGAGACCGTCCGGGCAAGCAGGGCCGGATCATCGAGTTCGCGAGCGATCTCCACCGCGCGTTGCGCGCGATTCATCCGCTCACCGACGTACACATTCAGCACCGCCTCGTCGGCGAGTGCCCGCGCTTGCACCGCCGGCGCGACGTCGATGTGCTCGTCGTAATCCGCGAGGATGACGTGGAACCAGGCCAGGCCTTCCAGGAACCGGCCTCTGGTCAGCCAGACCGGCCGCAGCGACGACGCCAGCGTCAAAGCCCGCTCGGTGTCGTCGTTTTCCAGGTTCCAGCCGAGCGCGCTGCGCAGGTTGTCCGTCTCGAGTTCGGCCCGGTCGATGCGTTGCCGGTAGTCAGCGCCGGCCGGCTCGTCCAGCAGCGCGGCGATCGCCGAGTAGTGGTCACGATGGCGGGACCGAACGGCATCGGCCTCGCCGGACTCGCCGAGTTTTTCCAGCGCGTACTGGCGCACGGTTTCCAGTAGGCGGTAGCGCGTACGCCCGCTGCTCTCGTCTGCGACCGCCAATGATTTGTCGACAAGCAACGTGAGCTGGTCCAGGACCTGATAGCGCTCGATTCTGACGTCGCCGCACACGGCTTGCGCGGCCTGCAAGTCAAATCCGCCGAGAAAGACCGCGAGCCGGCGAAACAAGATGCGCTCGGTCTCGGTGAGCAGCGCATGCGACCAGTCCACCGACGCGCGCAGCGTCTGCTGACGGCGCACCGCGGTACGCGAACCCCCGGTCAACAGCCGGAAGCGATCGTGCAGGCTGTCGACGATCTCGGTCAAGGTCAACGCGCGCACCCGCGCGGCGGCGAGCTCGATCGCCAAGGGCATGCCATCCAGACGCAGGCAGATCTCGGCTACAGCCTTCGAGTTGTCGTCGGTGATGGCGAACTCGGGTCGGGCCAGGCGGGCGCGTTCGCCGAACAGCTCGATCGCCTCGTCGGCCAGCGACAGCGAAGGAACCTGCCAGATCACTTCGCCCGTCACGTTGACGGGTTCGCGGCTGGTGGCCAGCACGGTTAACTTGGGTGCCGCCGCGAGCAGCGCAACGAGCAGCGTCGCGCAAGCATCGAGGAGGTGCTCGCAATTGTCCAGCACTACCAGCAGGTGACGCTCGGGCACGAATCGCAGCAGTGTGTCCATCGTTGAACGGCCGGGGTGATCGGGAAGGCCCAAAGCGCGGGCGACGGTCACCGGCACCACCTCCGTGACCGTGATCGGCGCCAGGTCGACGTACCAGGCGCCGTCGCTGAAATTTCCCGCGACCTCGGCGGCCACCTGTACCGCCAACCGGGTCTTGCCCACGCCGCCGGCCCCGATCAGGGTGATCAGCCGGTTGCCGGCCAGGGCGTCGCGCAGGCGCCCGATTTCCGCTTGGCGCCCAACGAAACTCGTGAGCTGGGCCGGAAGATTATGGGCTGCGAGGTTGGTGTGCGAGCGCAGCGGCGGAAAGTCGTTGCGCAAGTCGGGGTGACACAGTTGCACCACCCGCTCGGGGCGGGGCAGATCACGCAACGGATGGGTACCGAGGTCGGTCAGCCAGGCGTCGGCGGGCAGCTGGTCGATCACCAGGTCCTCGGTGGTGCCCGACAACACGGTCTGGCTGCCGTGGGCCAGGTCGCGCAGCCGCGCGGTCCGGTTGATGGTGGGGCCGATGTAGTTCCCCTCGTCGCGTAACCGCACCTCGCCGGTGTGCAGGCCGATGCGCAGCCGGATCGGCGCCAACGGTGCCCGCTGCAAATCCAAGGCGCACGCCACCGCATCAGACGCACGCCCGAACGCGACCACGAAGCTGTCGCCCTCACCCTGCTCCACCGGACGAACACCGTCGTGGACCGCGACCGCGCCCGCCAGCGCCTGATCCAGGCGCGCCACCGCGGCGGCCATCTCCTCGGGCTGGGTCTCCCAGAGCCGCGTCGACCCCTCGACGTCCGCCAGCAGCAAAGTCACCGTCCCAGTCGGCAGCTCGCTCACACCAACATCGCTCCATTCGGTTGCGCTCATGCTAGCCAGCTTGCGGTGACACAGATCGCAAAACATCAGCGAAATGGCTAATAGTTGCTGTGCGGCTATGCCTACATACGCATTCGTGGGTCCCAGCAAATGGGCACGTTGGCCGATGATGCACCGCGCTCGCCACCGGATAGTCGGAGCTATTCCGACCCAGGAGGCCGCCATGACCGTCGATATCCACCATAAAAACGCCTTTGACCTCGCACTTCCACCGATCGCCTATCACGACGCCACCGATCCCGACGAAGTCCATCGCCTGATCGGGCAGTCTCGCGAGCGGTCACCGATCGCGATGGGGCCCTACGGGCCGGAGATATTGACCTACGACTTGGTGCGCACCGTGCTGCGCGATTCCCGGTTCGCTATGCCGCAAGGCATCGGCTTGATGGCCCAGGGCATCACCTCCGGCCCGGTCTGGGACCGGGTCTGCCGCCTGCTGATCAGTCTGAACGGGGCCGAGCATCACCGGCTGCGCCGCCTCGTCTCGCGAGCCTTCACACCGAGGGCCGCCGAGCGCATGCGCGCGGCATGCGTCGATGTCATCACCGAGCTCGTCGACCACCATGCCGCAGCGGGGCACTGCGACGTCGTGACCGATATCGCTCAGCCCTACCCGATCCCGATCATCTGCGCGCTGCTGGGCGCCCCGCGCGAGGACTGGCGGCTATTCTCGACCTGGGCCTCCGACATCAGCAAGGCCTTCGGCTGCAACGTCGCCGAGGAGACGCCGGCCATCGTGCAGGCGTGGGAGCACCTCGACGCCTACGTCGAGGAGTTGATCGCTCGCCGGCGCCGGTCCCTGGGCGACGACCTCATTTCCGAGCTGATCCGCGCCGAGGACCCGACTTATCCTGGCGACCGCCTCACGCACGACGAACTGGTCAGCCTTGCCGCCATCCTGCTCAACGCCGGAACCGACACCACCCGCAGCCAATTTTCCGCCGCCGTGCAGGTGCTCTGCGCGCACCCCGACCAGTGGGCGCTGCTCGCAGCGCATCCCGAACTCGCGCCGCAAGCCGTCGACGAGCTCATCCGTCACACCCCGATCATCTACGCGGCGGCGCGCATTCCCATCGAGGACGTCGAACTCGGCGGCATCGCCTTTCCGGCGGGGACGTACATCGCCGCCAACACCGCGTCCGCCAACCGCGACCCGGCGGTCTACGACGATCCCGAGCGTTTGGACATCACCCGCGAAGCGCCGCCGCCCCTGACGACCTTCGGCGGCGGCGCGCACTACTGCCTCGGCGCTCATCTGGCCCGGGTCGAACTGTGCGAGGCGCTGCGTGTGATTACCCGGCGTATGCCCAACGCCCGGCGCACCGGCCCGGCCCCGTGGCGGTTGCCGACCGAACTCTCCGGACCCACAGCGCTTCCCATCGAATTCGACGCCGCCTGACACGGACAAGCACGGACAAGGGAGAATTCGCGGGCGAGACACAGGGGCGAAGCGGTTGATCTGCTCGCTTGGTTCGGCGATCCTCAACGGGCCGACGTCGACATTTAGCCGAACGGGGAGTGGAGCGATGGGTTTGGGACAGATCGCGATGAGCAGTGCGCCCCTCGTTGGTGGCGCGGTGCTGGGCATTGCGGCCGGGCAATTCAGAGGCCCGAACTACCGAGAGGACATCAAAACGGACATGGACCTGCTGGATCGGCTCCCGCCAGAAGCTACAACTCGACGCGCCGACCTGCAGCGCAGCATCGATGCACGCATCGATGACCTGATCGACGCCGCCGATCGGAGCCGCGCGCTGCGCAGGACCGCGCTGTCGTATCAGGGCAATTGGCGCGACATTGTGCTCTTCTTTTGCGCGCTGTTGTTCACCATCGTCTGGTGGGACGTCGACCACCACCGGGCCAATTGGCTGGCGATGTTCATCCTGCTGATCGTGTTGTCGGTGGTGGCCGCCGTGTACGCACTGCGCGGTGTGCTGCGTGCGGCCAGGTCGTTCGTGCATCGGCGGGCTCGGGACTGAGGAGGGCGAGCGGTGGTGGCCGCTGGCTCTTAGCGATCGACCAGGCGCAACTATAAATTCAGAAGCCGGGGCTCGCGTCCTCAAGCATCTCGAGGGCCGCATTGACGTTCGGCATCACCGGTGGACCGTAGCTGTTCACCACCTGACCGAGCGCCCGCGCGACATGCGGACCGACGGCGGCCGCGGCGAGAACTTCCTCGGCCAGGACGATCCCGTTCACCACGTGCGCGGCGCTCAACCGGCCGTCCTGGGTCACCTCATACCGCCAGGCGCCGATTTGAATCCGTTCCGGCTGCGATCGGAACAAGCCTCGACGCGCCGGCGTAAGAATGACTCCGGGCAGCCCACAAAACACCTTGACTACCAGTCCAACTCCGCCGGGTCCGGCCAGGGCCGCCCCGACCGCGCGGCTGACGCGTTCGTGATCGTAACCGCTCATCAGTCACTCTCAATCGCTCATGGGGAGCACGAACGACGGGGCGATGGTTTGCGGCTCGCCGTTGCGCCGCACCGCCGTTCCCGCCACGTAGAACTCCACCGTGTGGTGTCCCCACGCGTAGTTCGAGATGGCGAAATGCACACCCACAACCCCGTTCGCGCCGTCTCGCTCGGCCTCGCTCTGCATCCGCGACATGGCCAGCTCGCGGGCCTGGTAGCTGCCCTGCGTCCATTGCGGCATCTCCGTGTTGCGACCCGCCTGCTTCAGCGTCGTCATAAACCCCTGCACGGCAACGTGAAACACACAGTTGCCCATCACAAAAGCGACCGGCGCAAACCCCGACCGCAGCAGTGTCGACAGATCCTGCCCGGACAGGTGGCTGCTGAACGCCTGCCCATTCGGCCGTCGAAATGCGCCCGGTTTGGCCGTGTAGCGCACCGCGGTGCCGACGGCGATGAACTCGAGGTGTTCGCCCTCGCCCTGGTGACGCCAATCCAGCCGGACGCCAACCACCCCGTCCGCACCCAACGAGTCGGCCTCGGCCTGCATCCGCGACATGGCATTCCAGCGCGCGCGGTAGGTCGCCTCGGTGAGCACCGGCAGCTCCGATTGCTGCCTGATGCCGGTGAACTGGTAGCCGACGTGATACACCGAAACGCCCATGACCAGCTCGATCGGTTCAAATCCGGCGCCGTGCAGCAGCGCGAATTCGTTGATCGACAGGTCGGACGTGAACACCTTGCCGGCGTGTGACAGCCGTTCGCTGGCGACTGGATCGAGCGGATTCGATGACACGGTCAAACCTTCCTCCTGCGGTCCCCCGACAGCGTAGAACAGGGCGCGGCCGTTCAGCGGAAGTCCGCAATTGCTAGATCGTCTATTTTTCTGGGCCGCAGGTATTGCCCGCCACTGTGGCCGATGTCACGCTAGCCGGATGACAGAAACCGAAGGGTACGTCGACCAGTCGCTGACAGGGCTTGCCGAGCCACAGCCGATGTACAAGGCGCTGCGCGAGTCGACGCCGATATTTCGCGCGCCAGGGGGGGCGGTTGTTCTCAGCCGTCTCACCGACATCGAGATGGCGCTGAAGCACACCGAACTGTTCTCGTCGAATATGGACGCGGTCGACCTGGGCAACATCCGACCGATGATCCCGCTGCAGGTCGATCCGCCCGAGCACGCGAAGTACCGTCGCATCCTCGATCCGCTCTTCACTCCGCGCGAGATGGCCCGCCGGGAACCACAGGTCGCCGAGCTGGTGAACCAGATGATCGACCGCTTCGCCGATCGGGGCGAATGCGACTTCCACGAAGAGTTCGCGGTCCCCCTTCCGTGCACCGTCTTCCTGCAGTTGCTCGGCCTGCCGCTGGAAGATATGGAGAAGTTTCTCGAGTGGAAGGACGGTGTGATCCGCCCAGAGGGCGACACCAGCTTCGCCCGCCGGCACGAGGCCTCGGCGCCCGTAGCGGAACAGATCTACGACTACTTTGACCGCGCCATCGACGACCACATCGCCAGCCCGCGCGACGACGTGCTGTCGGCAATGATTGCGGCGAACGTGGCGAGCGAGGGCAGGCCACTATCCCGCGAGGAGCTGCTCGACATCTGCATCCTGTTCCTCATCGCGGGGCTGGACACGGTCACCGACTCGTTGGACTGCTTCTTCGTCTACCTGGCCCGACACCCCGAGCATCGGCATCAGCTCGTCGAGCAGCCCGACATCCTGCCGCATGCGATTGAGGAGCTGCTGCGCTGGGAGACCCCGGTGCCCGGCGTTGCCCGGGTCGCCATCCAGGACGTCGAGGTGGGCGGCTGTCCCATCAGCAAGGGCGAACGGGTCAGCCCGTTGCTCGGTGCCGCCAACACGGACCCGGCCGAATTCCCGGATCCCGACGTTGTGGACTTCAGCCGAAACCCGAACCGCCACCGCGCGTTCGGCGGCGGGCCGCACCGCTGCCTCGGCTCCCACCTGGCCCGGATGGAACTGCGGGTCGCGTTGCGCGAATTCCACCGGCGCATCCCGGACTACGAGATCACGCCCGGTACGGAGCTGAGTTTCACCGCCGCGCTGCGGTCGGTGGAATCGCTGCCGCTGACGTTCCCAGTTTCGAACTGATGACGCGCGTCTTCGTCGACGCCGACCGGTGCACCGGGCACGGGCGGTGCTACTCGCTGGCGCCCGACATCTTCGACGCCGACGAGGTCGGACACGCGGTTGTGCGTGTTGCCCTCGTCTCCGGTGAACTTGAACAACACGCCGTTACCGGCGAGCAGAACTGCCCGGAGCAGGCGATAACGCTCTCGCCGTAAGGATTTCGCCGTGCCGGCGATTGATCTAAAGGTGGCTCGCGGCGAAGGTGGCCGCCTGGTCCACCATCCCGTTGTCCGCGTAGGAGTTGTGCGCGGCGAAGTCCCCGCCGTTGGCGCAGACCGGGTCACCGTCGGCGCACAACTCCGTGGTCTTGGCCACGTACAGCGGGCCGATCACGATCGGCGGCATACCGACCTGGGTCATGAACCCATTCGACGGCGTCCCGAACAGGGCTACCGCGGCGACGTGATTGGCAACGTCCGGCGGCATCGGCTTGGGTGCGTCCGCGGGTGCTCCATCGGGGATGGCTGCCGAGGTAACGAAACCCATCACGGCCGCCCCTTGGGAAAAGCCGCCAAGCACCATTTTGGTGGTGGGACAACTCGCCGCCGTCTGTTCGACGTGAATGCCGGCGTCATCGATGCCCTCCATTCCGGTGTGGAAATCGATCGTCGCCGGATAGTTGACCCCATAGACGCCCAACGACTTCCCGCCCACTTTCGCGCGCAGGGCGTCGACGAACGCCTGCCCGAAGTACCCCACACCAGGCGCCTCACCCGTGCCGCGGGCGAACACGACCTCGACATTGGGACACCCCGGGTTGGTTACCGACGGCGCAGCAGACGCGGACGGAACTGACGCGGTCACCAGTGCGGACGCGCCGAACAACGCGGCACCGGCCAATCGAAGAAGAACCCTTGCGTTCACCACCCGATAATAACCACTTGTCAAATCGCTCAAACCGGGCTCGGGCAGGCGGTTTGACGTCGAACCAATCCGGACTCTGCCTCGTGTACCTCACATCATGTTCGAACGAATCGACACCTTAGACCGGCCCAAGCACAAGCTGCTGACCGTCGAGCTTTGCGATGTGATGCGCGAATATCGGGTTGGCGGTCAACCAGTGCGTGCGCTCGACGAGATCAACTTGAGCCTGGATGGTGGGCAGTTCGCGTCGATTGTCGGGCCGTCGGGCGCCGGCAAGAGCACGCTGTTGCATCTGCTCGGCGCATTGGACACCCCCGATGCTGGGTCGATCAAGTTCGACGGCCAGGAGATCGGCCGCCTCAGCGATGAGCAACAGTCAGCATTCCGTCATCACCGCGTGGGGTTCATCTTCCAGTTCTTTAACCTCTTGCCGACCCTGTCGGCGTGGGAGAACGTGGCCGTCCCCAAGTTGCTCGACGGCGTTCGACTGGGCAGAGCCAAAGCCGACGCGATCCGGCTCCTGGAACGGGTCGGGCTCGGCGACCGGACCGAGCACAGACCGGCGGAGCTGTCCGGTGGGCAAATGCAACGGGTCGCCGTGGCCCGCGCGATGATGATGGACCCACCGTTGATCCTGGCCGACGAACCAACCGGGAACCTCGATTCGACGACGGGCGCTTCGATCTTGGCGCTGCTTGCCGAGGTAGCCCACGAAGCCGGCCGCGGGCGGCTGGTCGTCATGGTGACCCACAACGCCGAGGCCGCCGGCGAGACCGATCGAGTGATCACCTTGCAAGACGGTCGGGTCAGCGCCGACGAGGCGACGTTAGCGCGATGAAGGCGGGTTCGGCGCTGACCGCCGCGGCGAGCCGGTTGCGCGTGTTCAGCCTGCGTGAACTGGCCGTGCATCGACGGCGCACGCTGGCCTCGATCGCCGTGATGGCGGTGTCGGCGATGTATCTGGTTGCGATCTTCGGAATCTTCGGGTCGATCAGCGGATCGGTCGATCGGCTATCCGATGAGATCGCCGGCGTGGCCGCACTGGAGGTATCGGGTATCACTGACGCCGGGTTTCCCGACACGGTCACCGCCGATCTGGCCGCGGTTCCCGGCGTCGCGGCCGCGGTGCCGATGATACGAACGTCGGCGCGGGCGGGTTCGGTACCCGTCCTTCTCATCGGTGCGGACGCGAACGTCGCCGCGCTCGGCGGCGCTCTGAAAGATGCTGTCACGCAACAGCAGCTGGCGGCGCCCTCGGAACCCAACGGTGTACGCGTCGGGCCCGGCGTCGGCCGCAAGAAAGGCGAGACGTTCCAGCTCGGCTCGCAGACCGCCACGGTCACCGAGGTCCTCGGAGGACAGCGGCTAGCCGACCTCAACGGCGGGCATTACGTCCTCGCCCCACTTGCCTTGGCGCAGAACGTCGTCGGGCGCCAAGGCCAGCTCGACTCGATTCTGATCACCACCAAACCCGGCGCTGACCTTACGAAAATTCGCGCCGACGTTACCGCCGCGGTCAACGGCCGGGCCGTCGTCGCCGACCCAAGCGTGCGGGCCGCTCGAGCCGGCGACGGCGTCAAGATGATGAACTACATGGCGCTGATGGGCGCGGGCGTCGCGTTAGTGGTGGGAGCCTTCTTGATCTACACCACGGTGACCATGGCGATCACCCAACGCAGACCGGTTATCTCGATGCTGCGCGCGATCGGCGCCCGGCGCGCCACCATCGTTGGCGACACGCTGGCCGAAGCGGCGATTCTGGGCGTGCTCGGCGGAGCGATCGGGTCGGCGTTGGGAATACTGATGGGACGCATGGCAATTGGGCGACTACCGTCGGCGTTGACGCAGGGGCTCGAGGCGCGCGTTGAGTACGGGCTGCCCGAATATGCGATACCGGCTGCCATCACGGCCACCGCCCTCACCAGCGTGGTGGCATCGGCGATGGCGGCGCGACAGGTCTACAAGGTCTCGCCGATCGAGGCGTTGGCGCCCGTGGGGGTGTCCGCCGCCGACCGTGTACCTCGATGGCTGCGGATCGCGTGCGGCGTCGGGGCCGTCGCCGTCTTGGCGGCGTCAATCGTGCTCGTTTTCAGTCAACATGGCGCGCTGAGCTTCGTCGCGATGAACGCTGTCTTTTGCGCCGAGATCGCGCTCGGCTTCGCGCTGACCACACCGATTGTCAACGCTACGGCCGCGACGGCCCGACGGTTCGGTGCGGTCGGCGCACTCGCGGCGGCAACCATCGAACGTGCGCCCCGACGTGTCTGGGCGACGGCAATGACAGTGTTGATCGCGGTGGTTACCACGATAGTGATCACCGGTACGAACAACGACATGATCCGTTCGGCCCGAGGCATCCTGTCATCGGCCGCGGACGCCGACGTGTGGGTGAGCGCGAATCCGCCCGATGGTTACTCCACCGACCCTCTGCCGCAAGGCCTTTCCGAGAAGCTGGCAGCAGTTCCGGGCGTAGCACGTGTCGCCGAGGGCGCGTTCGGCTTCGCCGTCGTTGGCGGCACACGCGTGATGCTCGACGGGTTTTCCCCCGCAACTGCCGATCCGCTGTATCACGCGCTCGACCAACGCATTCGCGACGACGTGCTCGCCGGCCGTGGCGTTGTGCTTACCCAGAACCTGGGTAAGACGTTCCACGTGCGTGCCGGCGACCAATTACGGATGCAAACGCCGCACGGCGTGCAACAGACGACCGTGGCAGCGCTGGTGCCGTATTTCTCTACGGTCATCGGCACCGTCGGGATGAGCTTGGATCAGATGCGTGCCTGGTTCGACCGTCCGGTGACAACCACGTTGCAGATCACCGCGAGCCCTGGGGTGGACCCGCACCGGCTGCTGACCGACATCCGACAGGTAGTGCCCGCGCCAAACTACGTCTACGACGGCCGCACCGAGTTAGCCGGCCTCGAGGCGCCAATGCACCAGAGCATGTTCATCGCGAATGCCGTCTGGATCATCGTCGTGTTCGTGGCCGCGATTGCGTTGCTGAACACGTTGACGCTCTCGGTACTTGAACGTCGCCGCGAGCTCGGCGTGCTACGCGCCATGGGCTCCACCCGCCGGTTCGCGTTGCAGATGGTGCTGGCCGAGGCGACCGGCATCGGCGTCGTCGGTGGGGTCGCGGGGTTGATGTTCGGCCTGGCCGATCAGTGGCTCTTCAGTCTCATCAGTGGGGACACCATGAATTTCCACGTCGGATTCCGCCCCAGCCCGATGGCGCTGGTGTTCACCGTCGGTGCGGTGGTCATCAGCCTGCTCGGTTCGGTGCCGCCCGCGCGGCGTGCGGCGCGGCTGAACATCATCGAGGCCCTGGACGTCGAGTAGGACCTCGCCGCCGTCAGAAGTTCAGTGGGAGCAGCGCGGCGAACAGCTTGGTCAACGGGTCGGTGACGGGGAGGGCGATCTGACTGTTCAGGGCCGGGAGAACCGAACTTCCTAAACTGATCACCGTCTGGCCGGTCGCTCCCAAACCCAATACCGGCTCGGACCCGGATGTGAAGCTGGCCGTGAAGCTCGGGGTCGAGAGAATGGCGGCATCGAAGTTTCGGTCAAGATCGGCGGAAGACGTGAGCGACAGTTTTCCGACATTGAGTGTTTGGCTCATCAGGCCCGGATTGCTCGGCACGGGCGTGACGACCGGGTTGAGACCCAGAAGACCGGCGAGCCTAGTGGCCCCACGGTTCAATGCCTGCAGCCCCGGCCCCAACTGGGTGGCCGCCGCCGAAGCGTCGGCGTGATAGCCGGCCATCGCGGCCACATCCTGGGCCCACATCTGCTCGTAGTGCGCCTCGGTCGCCGCGATCGCGGGCGCGTTCTGCCCGAACAGGTTGGAGGTCACCAGCGACACCAGTTGGGTGCGGTTGGCCGAAACAACAGCCGGATGCACGATCGCCGCCCGCGCTGCCTCGAACGCGCCCGCCGCCGCTTTGGCCTGGGCTGGCCGCCCCGTCGGCCTGGGCGGCGGCCGTGTTCAAAAACCCCACGTACCGTGCGGCCACGGACGTCATCGCCGCCGACGCCGCGCCCTGCCACGGCCCGTCTGCCAGCCCCGAGGTCAAGGACCCAAAGGAGTCGGCAGCCGAGCTCAATTCACCAGCCAACCCGCCCCATGCGCCCGCGGCCGCCAGCATCGGGCCGGACCCCGCACCGAGATACATTCGCGCCGAATTGACCTCCGGCGGCAACACAGAAAAATTCATCGCACGACCTCCCTGAACCGGCGTGACAAAACTCGATCACTTCAGTGACGTGTGACACAGCTGGGTGGTTCAATCCGTGCTGACAGTGGCGAAACCTTGCAGATGGGGTTTGCACGGGAACGGCACCGGGGTGTGGATGCTGCGCAATCCGCTGGTATCAAAGCCGGCCGCCGCGATGGAGTCGACGGTGCGGCGGTTCGGCTCGCAGCCGGCGGCCAACCAGGACCACGGTTTTGCGATCAGGTCCTGGAACCGGCCCACCGCGCCGTCGCCGCGGACATGCTCGAGGACCACCAGCCGGCCACCGGGTTTCAGAACGCGGCGGATCTCGCGCAGCGTCGCGGCGACATCGTCCACTGAACACAACACCAGCCCGATGTGGACCGAGTCGAAGCTGTCGTCCGGAAAGGGAATCGACTCACCCGTGCCGTCGACGATGTCGGCCGTGAGGCCGTGGCGCAGGGCAAGGCGAGACGCCGTTCGCCGGAACACGGCCACCGGCTCCACTGCGGCGACCGAGGTCACCGCGGGCGGCACGAACTTCAAGTCGGCGCCCGGTCCGAGACCAACCATCAGCAGCCGGCCAGTCGCATGTGCGAGCGCCGCCCGCCGATACCGGTTGTAGAAAAGCCGGTCGAAGATCGGCGAACCATATCGATATATGAAGGGGAACAACGGATTAGCGTTCGTATCTGCCACCTAGATCCAGTCGGAATGGTGGATAGTCGTCGCGCATCAGCGAGACATACACCGCCACCCGATAACGCCACCGAACGATGCCCATGAGGAGGTTGTACATATCCCGCTGGATCGTTCCGGTACACAACAACGTCACCGCCGCGATGACCGTAAGCACTTGCAAAAGCGGCTCCATCGCCCAGCACAGCAGGATCTGCGGCAATCCCAGCAGCCACCACTTCACCAGCACGGCCCATTTCGAGAGGTGCTCCGGATAGTCGACCTCCAGATCGCCCGGGTAGTCCGGCCGAGGTGCCAGTGTGAAAGGCGGGTACTTATCCGTGCTGTTCATCGGGAATCGGTAATTCATGACTCGCCACGACCAGCGCAGCACGCCGACATTGAAGTCGAAGATGGGACGCGGATAACGTCCGGTGAACAAGATCGCAACGCCGGCAACGATCGTCGTCAACGGATAGACCAGGTACAGAAGTATCAAGATCGGATAGTGCGGGACTGCCAGCACGCACCATTTGACGAGCCAGAGCCAGCGCGACGGGGTGTCGACATCGCCTCGTACCCGGATGGGATCGGCCACCGGTCGCGCTCTCAACTTCTCCGACGTGTTCATCGCAGGTTCACTGCCGGCCACGGGACAGGCGATGTGCCGTAGAACTCACGGCTAATCTCCGTGGACAGCCGGTGATGACTCGTCCAACGCAGAAACGTGGTCAGTGCCCAGGTCTGCAACCGGTCCGAGACGTAGGTCGCCGGTTTCAGTACCGCCTCGCCGTGTGAGACCTGCAGCGATGCCAGCCGCGACACCGCGCTGACCTTGCGCCGCCTGGTCTTTTCGTACCAGCGCAGCGCACTCGAAGGATCGTGCTGGAGATCCGACAGTGCCTTGCATAGCACCATGGTGTCGAGCAGCGCCTGATTGGTTCCTTGAGCCAGCGTGGGCGGCATCGTGTGCGCGGCATCGCCGAGCAACGTCACCGGCCCCTTGCCCGGCTCGGGAATCGGATGCCGGAAATGCGGGAACGGCGAGGCGGCCAGATCCTCGTCGGTCAGCGTCGCGAGCACGCGGTCGACCGCATCGGACCATCCGGTGAAGTGGGACCGAAGCAACTCGATCGGGTGTTGCGGTCTGGCGTAGCCGTAGGACCAGGGCAAGTCGAACCACCACTGCCAATCGGAGGCGCCGGCCGGCCACAGGCCGGTATTCCCCCGTTCGCCGATGATGATCGCCGCGACATGTTCATTAGCGATGTCGGGGAGGGTGACCAGGCCCTGCCAGCTGCACCAGCCCGTCGGCTGCGCGTTGCGCGCGCCGACGATGTCCCGGACCACCGAGTGCAGGCCGTCCGCGCCGATTAAGACGTCTCCGTCGGCGGTGCTGCCGTCCTGAAACTCGATCCGCACACCATCGGGCGTGGTGACGACGCCGACCACGCGGGAGTTGCACCGGATGCGATCGGCCGGAAAGCCGTCCAACAGCCTTTCCAGCAGGTCACGCCGCGGGACCATGCGGACGGGGGCGCCCAGCCGGTTCACCATCGCCCTCACGTCCATCGTCACAAGCGGGCGACCCGAGGAGGTCGTCACTCGCACACTCGACAGCAGTTGACCCGCCCCGGACATGTCCACGCCGAGCTGGCGCAGAACCGTCTCGCCATTGGACCAGATGGTTACCGCACCGCCGCCTGCCTGCGTATCCGAGCGCTGGTCGAAAACGGCGACGTCGTGCCCGTCGCGAAGCAGCCCACGAGCAACCGAAATGCCGCTCACACCCGCCCCGACGACCAGCACCCGCAGCGCCCCTCCTTCTCGCGAGCGTGCGTGTCTGTACGGTGACACGCCGTCAGAGGCGTACATCTGCGCACGCTGGCGCCGGGCTCTCACGCTTCTGGATACGTAACAGGCCCCGAATCAGTTCATCAACGCGTGCAGATCCTCTACCGACCACGGTTCGGCGTCGTGATGGTCGCGGTAGGCCAGCACCCGCGGCGTCGGCCGATCGAATCGGCCGACGAATCCGCCCGCGGCAACAAATATTTGACCTGTGACGTCGCCGGCCAGATCGCTGGCCAGATACGCGTAGATCGGCGCCGCGAACGGGGCGGGAGGCGCGTCCAGTGAGACCTGCCGGGTCGTCTCGTCGATGACCCCGCGACGGAAAAGGCTTTCGATCTGGTTTTCGTAGTCAGCACCGGTGGACAGCCGCGTCTTCGCGCCCGGGCACACCACGTTGGCCCGCACCCCGGAGGGCTTTAGTTCCGCGGCGATCGCCATCGTCAGCCCGTTGACCGCGCCCTTGCCCGCGGGGTAGCCGGTGCCGCCGTAGTCGCCGAGAAACGCGATGGAGCTGGTATTGATGATCGAGCCGGAGCCCTGGGCTGCCATGATGGGCGCCGCGACCCGGCAGGTGTGAAACGCCGTGCCGAGGTGGGCACCGATCAGGTGGTCGAATTCTGCGGGCGAAATATCGAGGATCGAGGCACCCGGAGGCTCGGCGATTCCCGCGCAATTGATCAGGACGTCCAACCGCCCGAACGCGCTCACGCACTCTTCCATCAGCGTCGTCGCGATGCGCTCGTCGTCGGCGGCCCCGGCCACCGCGACGGCTCGCCCTCCCGACGCCGTGATCCCTGCGACGGCTTCGTCCACGGCAGCGGGATCGCGTCCGTTGACCACCACGCCAGCGCCTAGGCGACACAGCAGCTCAGCGACCGCCCGACCGACGCCCCGGCTGCCGCCGGTCACCACAGCACCACGGTCGGCCAGGAGGTTCTGGCTCATTCGACAGCCTCCTGCGCGCCTCGAAATGAATCACAGCGGACGCTACCGGCGCGCGGTCCGTCGTTACAAGGTCAACCCCCCTCGCCAGCAGGCCGTCCCCGTCCATCCCGCAACCGACCGACCGCTGTGTCCAGCAAGCGATGTACTGTGCGTTTCGGGACCTGGCAGTTCGGCGTGCCGCAAGGAGCATGGTTGCGATGAGGATTTCTCAAACGACGGTCGCCGGACTAGTGGCCGCGACGACGCTGGCGGTCGCGCTGGCCGGCTGCGGCAGCAAGACGTCGTCGACGTCACCGTCCGGCTCGGCCACTTCGGCCACCCCGGCCACCAGCAGCAGCTCCGGCCCGGCGTCGTCCGCGCCGGCACAGCCGAATGACTACGCCAGGCTCTTGATCCAGGCGGCCGACATCAAGGCGCCAGAAACGTTCACCGCAAGCCCACCGACAAACAACCCGAACGGCCAACCGGGTATCGCGACGACCTTCAGCACCTCAGACAGCAACCACGTCATTCACGACACCATCCAAGTGCTGGCCGACGCCGCCGCCGCCACCAACGCGCTCAACGCAGCGAAGACGGGGCAGGGTAACGCAATCAAGGATCCGCAATCGCAGCCGATGAAAGACATCGGCACCGGCGGAACACTTGTCTCGGGCAACACACCGGACGGCAACAAAGGAGTGGCCGTCTTGCTGTTCACCGAGGGCAGGGCTTTCGTCACGCTGCAATTCGACGGGCCACCCAGCATGCTCCCGCCGCCGGACTTCCTCAGCGACGTCGGCCAAAAACAAGACGCGGCTGTGAAGAAGGGGCTCGGCGGCTGACCTTGGGTTCGCCGCTCGAATCCCGCAGCGGCGCAGTCGCTTCCGGCTGTAGCGAACGGAGCGATCCAGATGGACGACGTAGTTCACCGGAACATCACCGTTCCATCCACCCAGTAATCGCCTCAACTCTAGAGATGTAGAGTGCGCCTGGTGGAACACGAATTCGAGGGCAAGGTAGCGATCGTTACCGGCGGAGCGTCCGGTATCGGGGAAGCGACTGTCGAAGCGCTGCACCAGCGGGGCGCTTCGGTGGTCATCGCCGACGTCCGTGACGGCGACGGCACGGAGTTGGCTCGAGCACTGGGCGACCGCGCGCGGTTTGACCTGGTCGACGTGTCCGACCCGGAACAGGTCGCCGCGTTGGTCGAGCGCACCGTCGCCGGCTTCGGCGGGCTGGACATCATGGTCAACAATGCCGCCGTGTCCAGTCCGCTGCACAGCCTCCTGGACGACGATCTGGCCGACTTCCATCGCGTCATGGGTGTCAACGTGCTGGGCGTGATGGCAGGTACCAAGTTCGCAGCGCGGCACATGGCCGATCACGGCGGCGGATCCATCATCAACATGAGCTCAATCGGTGGCACCCTGGCGGGCGGCGGGGTGATGACGTATCGCGCGTCGAAGGCCGCTGTCATCCAATTCACTAAGTCGGCAGCAATTGAGTTGGCGCGCTACGACATCCGCGTGAATACGATCGCGCCCGGCAGTATCCCGACACCGCTACTTACGTCGTCGGCCCGCGACAAGAGCCCGGAAGAACTCGAACAATACGAGAAGTCGATACGGGACAGGATGCGCGCCGACCGGCCCTTGCAACGCGACGGGACACCGCACGACGTCGCCGAGGCCGTCGCGTACCTGGCCGGCGAGCGGGCTCGCTATCTCACCGGGGTCGTGTTGCCGGTCGACGGCGGCACGTCAGTGGGCAAGGTAATCCCGCGCCGACGCTGACGCATTACCCGCGAACGTGCGTGTTTGCTCAAGACACACCGCGCGAGCGCGTACAACTGCGCACCCTCGCCACGGTTGGATGGACCCCAATTAAATCAATTGCTTGATTTAAACGGGCCCGCGGTGTTCACTGAGGCGGTGAAACCCGTGCCGTCGGCTCGTTCCGAACGGTCGACGACCACCCGCGAGGCGATCCTGACGGCCGCGGAGTGGTTGTTCGCCGAACGCGGGATGTACGCCGTGTCCAACCGGCAGATCAGCGAAGCGGCCGGTCAAGGTAACAACGCGGCGGCCTGCTATCACTTCGGCACCCGCACCGAGCTGCTCAGGGCAATCGAGAGCAAGCACCGCGAGCCGATCGAAGAATTGCGCGGGCGGATGCTCGCCGACATCAGCGACTCGACCGAGCTGCGCGATTGGGTGGGCACCCTGGTGCGGCCCCTCACCGATCATCTGGCGGCGCTGGGCACGCCCAGCTGGTATGCGCGCTTCGCCGCTCAGGCCATGGCAGACCCGACCTACCGCCACGTGGTCACCAAGGATGCGCTCACGTCACCGCTACTGGTGCAGACGATCGACGGCATCAACCGCTGCCTGCCCAACCTGCCCAAGCGGGTGCGTTCGGAACGGGGCGTCATGGCGCGCAATCTGCTGATGCACACCTGCGCCGAACACGAAGGGGCGCTGGCCGAGCACGGATTGCGGTCACGCTCGGCATGGCCGGTCGCGGGTGAGGGCCTGGTCGACGCGATTGTCGGGCTGTGGCGCGCGCCCGTCCATGTCAGCGCTGCTGGCGACTAGACAACAAGGAGAACGATGACCGACATCTCGACGGATACCGCTACCGACGTCCCGGAGTTTCCGATGACGCGCGCAGCCGGCTGCCCATTCGCTCCGCCGCCAAAGGTGTTGGAGCTCAACGACACCAAGCAGCTGAGCAGAGTCCGCATCTGGGACGGCAGCACGCCGTGGCTGATTCACGGTTATGACGCGATTCGCGCGCTGTTCACCGACTCGCGCAGCAGCGTCGACGATCGACTGCCGGGCTATCCGCACTGGAATGAGGGAATGCTGGCGACCGTGCACAAGCGGCCCCGTTCGGTCTTCACCTCCGACGCCGAGGAACACACCCGGTTCCGCCGGATGTTGTCAAAACCCTTCACGTTCAAGCGGGTAGAAGGTTTGCGTCCGGCGGTGCAGAAGATCGCCGACGATCGGGTCGATGTCTTGTTGGCCGGCCCCAAACCGGGCGACATTGTCAGCACCCTGGCACTGCCGATCCCGACGCTGGTCATCAGTGAGATGTTGGGCGTCCCCTACGAGGACGCGGACTTTTTCCAGGAGCAGGCCCAACGTGGCACGGGCCGCTACGCCACCGAAGAGGACACGGCTCAAGGCGCCGCATCGCTGGCGAAGTACATCGCCAACCTGATTCGGACCAAGATGCAAAGCCCCTCAGAGGATTTGGTCTCCGATCTGGCCGAACGCGTCAATGCTGAGGAAATCAGCGTGCGCGAGGCGACCCAGCTGGCCCTCGGCGTACTGATCGCCGGCCACGAGACCACCGCCAACATGATCAGCCTGAGCATCGCGGCCCTCCTCGAACATCCCGACCAACTGGCATTGATCCGCGACGCGACAGGTCCCGAGGGTCCCAAAGTGGTAGCCACCGCGGTCGAAGAGTTGATGCGCTATCTGAGCATCATTCAGACCGGTCAGCGTCGTATCGCCGTGGAAGACATCGAGGTCGGCGGCGAAACGATCAAGGCCGGTGAAGGCATCATCCTGGACGTGGCGCCGGCGAACTGGGATCCCCGCCAATTCCCCGACCCGGACCGGCTGGATCTGCTCCGCGAGGACGGTGCCCACGTCGGGTTTGGCTACGGCCGCCATCAATGCGTGGGACAACAGTTGGCCCGCATGGAATTACAGATCGCTCTGCCCACGTTGTTCCGCCGCGTCCCCACGCTGCGGCTGGCTATGCCGGTCGAGGAGCTTCCGTTCAAGCACGACACGTTGGCCTACGGCGTGTACGAGCTGCCCGTCACATGGTAAAGCCCGACCTGGCGCTGCATGTGCCGGATCTGTCCGGCAGATTCGCCGTCGTGACCGGCGCCAATAGCGGCCTGGGTTTCGGTCTGGCGAAAAGCCTTGCAGGCGCGGGCGCAGACGTCGTCATGGCGATTCGCAACCGCGCCAAAGGCGAGGCCGCGATCGCGGAGATTCGCCGCGAGCTGCCGTCCGCCAAGCTGACCATCAGGCAGCTGGACTTGTCGTCGTTGAAGAGCGTGGCGGCGCTCGGTGACGAGCTGGCCGCCGAAGGCCGCCCGATCGACATGTTGATCAACAACGCCGGGGTCATGACGCCACCGCAGCGACAGGAAACCGACGACAACTTCGAATTGCAGTTCGGGGCAAACCATCTCGGGCATTTCGCGCTGATCGGGCGCCTGCTGCCGCTGTTGCGCGCAGCCGAAGGCGCACGGGTGGTCACCGTCAGCAGCATTGCCGCGGCTCAGCGGAATCTCGACTTCGAGGACGCCAACGCGCAGCATTCCTACAAGCCGATGCGCTCTTACGGGATGGCCAAACTGGCTCAACTCATGTTCGCGACGGAGCTGGATCGACGCAGCCGCGCGCGTGGCTGGGGCGTGATGTCCAACGCCGCGCATCCCGGGTTGAGCAAGACCAACCTGCTCAGCGGCGCTTCTTATGGTCGTGACAAGCCGACGCTGCAAGCGCGTTTCACACAGCTCACCTGGTGGCTGTTGCCGTTCATGTGGCTCGACGTCGACGAAGGCATCAAGCCCACGCTCTATGCCGCGGCATCGCCGGATGCCGAAGGCGCCCGCTACTACGGTCCGCGCGGCTTCTACGAAACCGCCGGTGGCGGAGTCACGTTCGCTGGCGTCCCCCGATTGGCCCGAAGTGAACCTGACCGGGAACGGCTCTGGCAGCTGTCCGAAAAACTCACCGGTGTCACCTACGAAGACTGATCAGAAGGTGGTAGGCAATGCCGTTTATCGGCCGCAGTGACGCGAAAGATCCTGGCACACAACCGGACCAGTGGGAACGGGTGGAACGTCGGCGTGAGCGGCTGTACGCCGAGGACGAACAGTTCCGCATTACCAAGCCCGACGACGAAATCGCCGCCGCTACACGGGTACGCGGACAACGCATCGCCGAGGTGATGGCGAAAGTCCTGCAGGGCTACACGAACCGTCCGGCGCTCGGGCAGCGCGTCCGCGAGATCGTCACCGACGCTGCCGGACACTCGACGCTGCGCTTCCTGCCGCGCTTCGAGGCAATCACCTACGCCGAGTTATGGGCCCGCATCCAGGCGACGGCCAGCGATTGGCACCACCACGACCAGCATCCCGTGCAGCCGGGGGACTTTGTCTGCGTACTGGGATTCGCCAGCATCGACTACACGGTGCTCGAATGCGCATGCATTCACCTCGGCGCCGTGGTGGTGCCGCTACAGACCAGTGCGCCGGCCGCGCAACACGCGCCAATTCTGGATGAGACGCAACCGCGAATCTTTGCCGTGGGACTCGACAATCTCGAGACGGCAGTCGAGGCCGCCCTCACCGGTACCGTACCGCAGCGCCTGATCGTCTTCGACTACGAGCCCCGCGACGACGACCAACACGCCATATACGAGGCGGCGCGCGCACGGCTGGCAGCAGCGGGCGGCCCACTCACCCTCGAGACGATCGGTGATGTCGTCGCGCACGGGGAATCGCTGCCGACCCCGCCACTGCATGTCGCGCCCGCGGGCGAGGATCCACTAGCCTGGGTGTTCTACACGTCGGGCAGTACCGGCACACCCAAGGGGGCAATGTTCACCGAAAGCCTGTGCATCGGAACGTGGCTCGCGCAGTCCGATCAGCCGGTCATCACCCTGAGCTACATGCCGATGAGTCATCTGATCGGCTACGGCTACGTGATCCTGACGCTGGCCAACGGCGGCACAAGTTACTTCGCCGCCAAGAGCGACCTCTCGACGCTGTTCGAGGACCTAGCGCTGGTCCGGCCCACCTCGATGAGCCTGGTGCCGCGGGTGTGTGAGATGTTCTTCCACTACTACCAGCGCGAGCTCGACCGGCAAACGGTTCCCGGAGTTGATAACGACGAAGTCAGCGGCGAGATCAAAACGGCTATCCGCGAGAACATTCTGGGCGGCCGGGTGCTCGCGGTCGGTTGCGGGTCGGCCGCGCTTTCCCCGGAGATCAAGGTGTTCATGGAAGAGGTTCTCGACCAGCACCTGCTGATCGGTTATTCGTCCACCGAAATCGCCGGCGGCATGATCGTGGCCGACGAGCAGGTGTTGCGGCCACCGGTCATCGATTACAAACTTCTCGACGTTCCCGAACTCGGCTACTTCAACACCGACAAGCCCTATCCTCGCGGAGAATTGGCCGTCAAGTCATCACGGTTCATGGCCGGGTATTACAACCGTCCCGATCTGACGGCCACGATGTTCGACGAGGACGGGTACTACAAGACCGGCGACGTCATGGCCGAGGTTGGTCCCGACCGGCTGCGCTACGTGGACCGGCGCAACAACGTCATCAAGCTCGCGCAAGGCGAATTCGTCGCTGTCTCGCGCCTGGAGGCGTTGTACGCGACGAGCCCGGTGATCCGCCAAATCTACGTTTACGGCAACAGTGAACGCTCCTTCCTGCTCGCTGTGGTCGTTCCTACCGAAGATGTAGTCGACGCAGCGGTGATACACGAATCGCTGCGGCAAATCGCCCGCGACAATCACCTCAACGGCTACGAGATCCCGCGGGACTTCCTGATCGAGAAGGAGCCGTTCAGCCTCGCCAACGGGCTGCTGTCCGGCGTCGGAAAGTTCTTGCGGCCCAAGCTCAAAGCCCGCTACGGCGACAGCCTCGAACAGTTGTACGCGTCCATGGCCTCCGATCAGCTCAGCCAGTTGCGGGCATTGCGCTTGGGAGGCGCCGAGCAACCGGTACTGGCGACGGTCACCAAAGCGGTGCAGGCCACACTCGGCGTCGCGGCCTCCGACATCTCACCGGAGGCGAGATTTATCGATCTCGGCGGCGATTCGCTAGCCGCGCTGACCTTTTCCACGCTGCTGACCGACATCTACGGCGTCGATGTTCCGGTGGGCGTGATCATCGACCCGACCGGGGATCTGCTTGCGATCGCCAACAACATCGAACGTCACCGCTCCTCAGATGCTTTGCGGCCCACCTACGCTTGGGTGCACACCGGCAGCCCGAAGGTCGACGCCGCCGACCTCTCCTTGGACAAGTTCATCGAGGACGATGTCCTGAAGACAGCGATGACGCTGCCGCGCCCCACCACTGAGATCCGCACCGTGCTTCTCACCGGCGTGACTGGCTTCCTGGGGCGGTTCCTCGGGATGAAATGGCTACAGGGACTGGCTGATTCGGGCGGCACGCTGGTCTGTCTGACGCGCGGCGCCGACGCCACGCAGGCGCGGCAGCGCATCGAGGCCACCTTGGGCTCCGATTCTGAGTTGCTCGACCGTTTCCGGACCCTGGCCGACGGCCATCTCGAGGTCGTAGCCGGCGACATCGGCGAACCCAACCTCGGCCTCGACGACGGAACGTGGCAGCGCCTCGCCCGAACTGTCGATCTGATCGTGCACCCCGCGGCTCATGTCAATCACGTGCTGCCCTACCAGCAGCTGTTCACGGCCAATGTCGTCGGCACCGCCGAGATGATCCGACTGGCAATCGCGCACCGGCTCAAGCCAATCCACTACATCTCCACGATGGGCGTGAGTGCGGTGGCGCACCATCTCGTCGACGAGGACACCGATATCCGCCGGGCGGTACCCACCTGCGTCGTCGACGACAGCTACGCCAACGGTTACGGGATCAGCAAGTGGGCCGGCGAGGTATTGATGCGCGAGGCACACGATCTGTGCGGACTGCCCGTCGCGGTGTTCCGGCCCGGCATGATCCTCGCCGACAGCCGGTATGCGGGGCAGCTCAACGTGCCCGACATCTTCACCCGGTTATTGTTCAGTCTGGTCGCCACCGGTACCGCCCCGCGATCGTTCTACCGTGCCGGCCAAGAAGACCGGCATCCGCATTACGAGGGCCTGCCGGTCGACTTCCTCGCCGATGCGATCGCGGCGATAGGCCCGCAGCACGGCAGCAGCTTTGACACCTACAACACCACTAACCCGCACGACGACGGCATTTCCCTGGACACCTTCGTGGACTGGATCGTGGCCGCCGGCTATCCCATCGAACGGATCGACGACTACTCGGACTGGCTGAGCCGGTTCGAGACGGCGATGCGTGCACTGCCGGAACGCGAGCGTGCCCAGTCGGTGCTTACGGTGTTGGACGTGTACCGCCAGCCCATGGCCGCCGTGGGTGGCTCGCCGGTGCCCGGCGCACGGTTCCAGGGGGCGGTCGAATTGTCGGGGCGCGCAATCCCCCACCTGTCAGAGCAGCTGATCGGTAAGTACCTCACCGACCTCGAACAGCTTGGCGTGCTGGACCCGAAGGAACGATGATGACAAGTCTCTACCCCGCCGGCCCGCTCGGCGCACCCAAGCACCGGCACGGTCAGGCAACAGAATTCGACACCGGCCTGCCCGCCGGCACCGAGGTCTTCTCCGCCGACAACCACATCTCGGTGGCAGACGACATCTTCTATCACCACTTCCCCGACGACCTCAAAGACAAGGCGCCGCGGATCTGGTACGAAGACGGCGCCTACCTGCTCGGCCCGCCGGGCAACTCCATGGTGGTCGGCGACTTCAGCGCCGTGCTCATGCAATACGACGATCTCGCCGGGGCGGCCACCAACAACATCGAAGCCCGCATCCGTGAACTCGCCGAGGACGGCGTCGACAGGGAATTGGCGTTCCCCAACGCGGTCCTGGCGTTATTCCACTACCCGGATAAGGACTTGCGCGAACGGATTTTTCGCATCTACAACGAACACATCGCCGATGTGCAGGAACGCTCCAACGGACACTGCTACGGCGTCGGTCTGATCAACTGGTGGGACGCGCGCGGCGCTCGTCGCACGCTCGAAGAGCTGAAGTCGCTGGGGCTCAAGACGTTTCTGATGCCGATCAGTCCGGGCATCGACGACAACGGGCAGGTCATCGACTTCTCGAGCACAGAGATGAGCGCCGTGTGGGACGAGATCGAAGCCGCCGGCCTGCCGGTCACCCACCACATCGGCGAAAGCCAGCCGAAGTGCCCGAGCGAGGTCAACAGCGTCGCGGTCGCCATGATGGTCAACATCGACTCGTTCCGGGAGATGTTCTCCAAGTACATCTTCGGCGGCATCCTGGACCGGCATCCCAGCCTGCGAGTCGGCTGGTTCGAGGGCGGGATCGCCTGGGTGCTCCCAGCACTGCAAGACGCCGAACACGTGCAGGCGTCATACCAGCACATGCTCAAACATCAGCCCGGGCACGACCCCCGCTACTACTGGGACACCCACATGTGTGCCTCGTTCATGGTTGACGGCGTGGGCCTCAAACAGGTCAACGAGATCGGAATCGACAAGGTGATGTGGTCATCCGACTATCCGCACAATGAAAGCACTTTCGGCTATTCCGAGCGGTCGCTAGCCGCGGTGGTGGACGCCGTCGGCCCCGAAGACGCCGTCCGCGTCGTCGGCGGCAACATCAAAGAATTCTTAAGTATTTAGAAGGTATCTAGATGACGAACACGATGACCTCGGCTGTCGAGATCCCCGAAAAGCCAGACTGGGCACGTATGCGCTCCGAGACCGGCGCGCGCCTGCGCTCGGCGATGGTCGACCACGGCGTCGATGCGCTGATCCTGTTGATGAACGGCCACGTCCAATACGCGACCGGCGTCAGCTGGCCGCTGCTGGACGCCGGCCTGTCGCACGTGGAACGCCCGGTCGCGGTCGTGCTGGCCGACGACGAACATCCGCATCTGTTCCTGCCCTTCCGGAGCGGCGCCTCATCGGAGCCGCCAGTCCCCCGCGACCACTTGCACGGACCGGTCTATCTCGAATTCGACAGCGGTGTAGCGGACTTTGCCCGCCAACTCGCCGGGTTGATCGCGCCGGGCGCGACCATCGCCGTCGACGAACTGACCGGAGCGATGCGAAGGTCGGAGGCCACGCTGTTCCCGTCGGGCCCGCCGCAGGAGGCCGCGATCGTGGTGGGCGCCGCGCAGCTGATCAAGACCCCCGACGAGATTTCCTGTCTTCGCCGGGCAGCCCGGATCACCGAGCGGGCCATGGCGGATGTGCAGAAAGCGCTAAAGCCCGGGGTGCGGCAGATTGATCTTTCGGCGTTGCTGGTGCGACGCGCGTTCGAACTGGGGGCCACCGCCAACATGCTGGAGGCCATCTGGCAGGTGATGCCGGCCTCCCGGGAGGCCGGCGTGTGGACCACCCACGGCGATCTGGCGCTGCCACTGCTGCCCACCGATCGCGAGTTGTCAGCCGGCGACGTGCTCTGGACCGACATCAGCTTCAGCTATGCCGGCTACTGTTCGGATTTCGGCCGCACCTGGATAGTCGATGAACAACCGACAGCCGCGCAGCAAGCCCAATTCCGCCAGTGGCGAACCATTTTGGACGCGGTGCTCGCGGTGACCAAAGCCGGCGTGACCTCAGGCGACCTGGCGCGGGCGGCGATAGCCGCTAACGGCGGTCACAAACCGTGGCTGCCGCACTTTTATCTGGGCCACGGCATCGGCACCTACCCCGCCGAACCACCCATGATCGGAACCGATCTGGGCGAAGATTTTGACGACAAGTTCGTCTTCCCGCCCGGCATGGTGCTGGTTTTGGAACCGGTGGTGTGGGAGGACGGCACGGGCGGCTATCGCAGTGAGGAGATCGTGGTCATCACCGAAGACGGCTACCTGCCGATCACCGACTACCCCTACTCCCCCTACGGTGACTGAGGTTTCGCCTGACGCCCTGCAATTGCGGATCGGGCGTCGGGAACGAGCACTGGCCCAAATGGAGGCACACGACCTCGACATCCTGGTGCTCGGGCGCCAGGCCAACGTCCGCTATGTCACCGGCGCCCCGCAGCTGTGGATAGCCGGGACGCGACCGTTCGGCCCGGTGTGTGTCGTGGTGCGCGCCAGCGGTGATATCTACCTCAACACCACCGATGACGAAGGTGTCCCCGAGGAGATTAGCCACGATCACCTCTATGGATTGACCTGGAATCCGATGACACTGATCGACGTCTTGAAGAAGGTCGACGGGGCCGAGACGGCGCTCCGCGTCGGAACCGACGCGATCACACCCACTTTCGCCGCCTTGCTGCCCGACGCGTTCCCCAAGGCCGAGCTGGTGGATGGCGAGCTGGCCATGCGCGCGGCACGTCGCATCAAAACGGCCGACGAGATCGCGGTAATGGGCGAGGCGATTCGCATCGCCGAAGGCGGACTCGCCGCCGGGGTGACCCAATTGCAAGCAGGTTTACCCGAGCAGAAACTCGCCGGGGCGGTGCTGGAAGCGATGGCCGCCGGCGGGGTCAGCACGCCCGCCACGCAGGACGCTGCCTGGGTGACCTCGCGCGAACATCCCTGGCAACGCGCACAGCCGAACGGCACGGTGCAGAACGGCGACCTGGTCGCCTTCGCTGCCGGCGCGTTGGCCGGCGGTTACGTCGGCGAGGTGGGCCGGACCTGGCCGATCGGCACGGTCACGGACGAGGCACGTCAGCTCCACCAGCGTTCGCACACGTTGCACGAGAAGCTTATTGCGGCATGCCGCCCCGGCGCATCCACCCGCGAGCTGCTTGCGGCGTACGAAAAGGTAGGCGAACCGATTCCGCCGATGCCGATCGCGCACGGACTGGGCCTGGGCTTCGATCCGCCCGTCGTGTCCGAAACCCTTTCGGCCGCAGGCGAAGATGACCGCCTCGAGGCGGGGATGGTGCTGGCAGTCACCGGCTATGTGTGGCGGGAGGGCGTCGGCGCCGTATTTCGCCAAGACACCGTCCACGTCACCGCTGCCGGCCCGGAAGTGCTGACGCACAGCCCATCCTGGCCGGGCTGATACATCAGAGTGCGTCGGCGATAGCGCGCCCGGCGGCGCGGCCGGAGAATATGCAGCCGCCGAGGAAGGTTCCTTCCAGGGCGTTGTAGCCGTGCACCCCGCCGCCGCCGAAACCGGCGACTTCACCGGCGGCATAGAGCCCACCGATGGCCTCTCCGTCGAGGCCTAACGCGCGGGAAGAAAGGTCGGTTTGTATGCCACCTAACGTCTTTCGCGTGAGGATGTGCAGTTTGACCCCGATGAGCGGGCCGGAGTCCGGATCGAGGATGCGGTGCGGTGCGGCGGTGCGGCCGAGCCGGTCGGCGAGGAACTTCCGCGAGTTGCGGATGCCTTGAACCTGGGCGTCTTTACTGAACGGGTTGGCCAGTTGTAGGTCGCGGGCGTGGATTTGGCGGCGAATGGCGTTCGCGTCGAGCAACGCTTCGTCGGTCAGCGCGTTCATCTTTGCGATCAGTTCGTCCAGGTTGTCCGCGACGACGAAGTCCGCGCCACGGGTCTTGAACGCTTCGACCGGCGCCGGTGCTCCCTTGCCGAACAAGCGCTGCTGCACCACCGCCTTCTTGCTTTTGGAGGTGATGTCGGGGTTTTGTTCCGAGCCGGACAGTGCGAACTCTTTCTCGATGATCTTCTGGGTGAGGATGAACCACGAGTGGTCATACGGTGCGATGTCGGGTGTGGTCCGCAGGTAGCGCAGCGTGCCGAGGGTGTCGTAGCCGGGCAGGAACGGCTGCGGCAGCCGCCGGCCGAGGGCGTCGAACCACATCGATGACGGACCGGGCAGGATCCGGATCGCGTGGTCGGGCCAGATCGGGTTCCAGTTGATGATGCCCTCGGTGTAGTGCCACATGCGATCCCGATTGACCAGGCGCACACCGCAGTCCGCCGCGATGTCGAGCATGCGTCCGTCGACGTGGGCCGGGACGCCGGTGATCATCTCCTTCGGTGCGGTGCCCATGCGCTGCGGCCAGTAGCGCCGGATCATTTCGTGGTTGGCGCCAATCCCGCCGGTCGTGACGACGACGGCCTGGGCGGACAATTCGAAGTCACCGACCGCCTCCCGGCTCGACGGTGCTCCTCGCTCGGCGTCGTCGGCAGCTAGCACGGTGCCGCGAACCCCGGTCACCGCGCCATCGATGAAGACAAGTTCGTCGACCTGATGCCGGTGGTGGAAGGTGACCAGTCCGCGGGCCGCGGCTTGACGCGCCGAGTCGACGAACGGTTCGACGATGCCTGTTCCGGTGCCCCACGCGATGTGGAAGCGTGGCACCGAGTTGCCATGACCGGCAGCGCTCAGGTCGCCGCGTTCGGCCCACCCGACGGTGGGCAGGAACGTGATGCCGTGTTCGGCAAGGTAGGCGCGCTTGTCGCCGGCGGCGAACTCGACATAGGCCCGTGCCCATCGGCTGGCCCAGTAGTCTTCGCCATCGAGCCGGTCGAATGCGGCGCTGCCCTGCCAGTCGTTCCACGCCAGGTCGAAGGAGTCCTTGACGCCCAGGCGGCGTTGTTCGGGGCTGTCGACGAGGAAGATGCCGCCGAACGACCAGTACGCCTGACCACCGAGATTGGCCTCATTCTCCTGGTCGACGATGGCCACCTTCTTGCCGCGGCGGGTCAATTCGTGGGCGGCCACCAGGCCCGCGAGGCCAGCGCCGACCACGATGACGTCAGCATCCATCGGACATCCTCCAGAACGATCGGGTATATCGAATACATTAACGTATCGGATGTATTGTAGTATCCGATGGGATTGGCATGACAGCGACAGCCCGAAACCCCGTGAAACCCACCAGGGTGACGAAGCGCCGTGCCGAGACGCGGGCGCGGTTACTCGGTGCTGCCTATCGGGTGTTCGCCGACAAGGGATTTGGGCGCACGCGTATCGAAGATGTGTGCTCGGCGGCCGGCTATACGCGCGGCGCGTTCTACTCCCAATTCGACAGCCTCGACGAATTGTTCTTCAGTCTGTACGACGAACGCGCCTTGCTCATCACGGACCAAGTCGGTGACGCGCTGGCCGACGTGGACGGGCCAGACACGATCGAAGCGGCCCTCGACCGGGTCGCCGCGACTCTGCTGTTGGACCGCGATTGGCTGCTGATCAAAACCGACTTCTTAATGCATGCGGCCCGCAACCCCGTGGTGGCCCAACGCCTGTTGCATCATCGCGGTCAATTGCGTGCCGCGATCGAACAGCGCCTCGCGGCCACCGCGGCCGCAGTCCCCGTCGATTCGCCGTCGCCGCTGGGTACCGCCGCGGACGCCGCGCGGGCCGTCGTCGCCGCCTACGACGGTGTGACCGTGCAGCTTCTCCTCGATAACGACACGACGGCTGCGCGGGACTGGCTCAACCAGCTCCTGACAGCGCTGCTACGCGGCTGAGCTAGGCCCGGTTTCGCCCACAGCGAACTGAGCGGCGGCGGAGCCGACAACGGACGCACCATGGAGGCCTGGGAGCGCCGCACTGCAGTAAGGCAACCCAGACAGGTCCGCGCCAGGCCTTCCCGGCGCGGGCCTGTTCTATAGCCCTGACTGACCTGTTACGAGCAAGCACCTTCGGCAAGTGCCGCATCGAGCAGGTCACCGACGTGATGCCGTTCCCACAGGTTCAGCAGGTTCGCGAACATCTGCAGCGGCGCGCGCACGCTTTCGTCATCCCTGATGCGCGGGTCGGTGCGATCGCCCGGTACCGAAGCGCCAAATCGCTTGCGTATCAATGCCGGTACATCCAGTAGCCACGCCACGCCCATCGTCGCCGCGTAGAGCAGGGTATGCCTTCGCAACCGGTCCGGGTCGAGAGCCGGACCGCCGCCGCGGCGGACTTCGCTGACGAAGACGTGCAGCAGCTCGTCGAGATGCCGATCCCACAGCGGGGTTTCGGCACCCGACATGGCTCCCCACAAGGCCATGCCCATGTTCATCTGGCTGACGCAACCCCAGTCCATCAAACCGCAATTCAGGCCGTTGGTGTCGCGCCAGAACCAGGCATTGTCGACGTTGGCATTCCAATGGCACAGCGCGACATAGTCGGTATCGGCTGCGAGTTGGTGCGCCACGAAGTCCTCATGTGCTGAGATCCGCGGTGCGTCCGCGCGCAGGCGCGACAAGAACTCTGCCGAGGAGACGTTGGCGGGCAAGAGGCCGGGCTGGGCCTCGGCGAATTCGGCCAACTGAGTCAACCGCCGGTCCAGCGCGTCCGGGCTGAGTGGCGCACGGTTGCCCACCGTCGCGGCCTGCACGTCCAGCGGAAAGTGTGCGATGAGGTCGGCTGGCAGACGCCCGGCTCGATGCGCGCCGGCCAGACGAGCGACCGCGGTAAGCAGCGCGCGATAGTGGTCCAGCGGCTCAGGCATGTCGTAGTCCAGGCACTTGTGATATTGGCGTTCGATTCCGTTGCTGCCAAACGGGATTCGATCGGTGATCAATATTCCCGTGCCGCTTTGGAGGTGGTAATCGCCGAACAATGCCGTCGGCACCGCGATGGGGAATCCAGGCTCTCGTGACAGCGACGCGAACCGCACCTCGGGCTCCATCTGGGTCTTTCCGCGGTCGCGTATCGGGTTGTCGAAATCGCGGGAGAACTTGACGAACAGCTCGGTGTGCAGGCCCGACTCGGCTTCACCGTATTCAACCGACAGCACGACTTTGCGACCCGTGCTGCCCTCCGCGATCTCGCGGAAATCGGTGATGCCCGCGACCGCATTGTCCGGGGCGAGCGCACCTGATGCCCGAAACGCGTCGGTGAGGAACTGTGCCCCGCCGTCGCGCAACGCCGCGGCGTCGGCGGGGAACGGCAGACCGAACTGGTCACCGGTCGCCCAGCGCTGAGTCGCCATGGACATCAACGAATCACCACGTCTGTTCGGCCGCACGCACCAGCATGTGGTTGACGGCCACCCGACGGTCGCGCGTCACCATGAAAAGCACCGCGTCGGCGATGTCTTCCGACTGCAACTTGACCATGCCGGCCGTCTGGTTCTCGAACGTCGCCCGCGACGACTCGGCCAAGTGGGTGAAGATCTCGGTGTCGACGGTCCCGGGGCCCACGACGCCGACGCGCACCCGCTTGCCGATGAGCTCTTGACGGATGCCTTCGCTGAAGGCGTTGACACCGAATTTGGTCAGTGCGTACACCGCGGTACCGGGTCGGGCCACCCAGCCCGCGGTGGAGCTGATTGTCACCACGTCCGCCACCCCGCGGGGCGAGTCGGCAGCCGCCTCGATCAGGTGCGGAAGCGCAGCCCTGGTCGCGTAGAGCACACCTTGCACGTTGACGGCCACCATGTCGTCCCAGTCCTGCAGGGAAGCCTCGGCAGCAGTGCCCATTTGCATCGTGCCGGCGTTGTTCACCAACGTGTCGAGGCGCCCCAATTCGGCGACCGCGCGCTGCACCGCTGCTCCGACCTGCTCGGCGTCGGTGACGTCGGCGGGTACCAGTAGTGCTGTACCCCCGGCGGATTCGATGGAGGTCTTCAGCTCAGTCAGCCGATCGGCCCGGCGGGCCAGCAGCGCCACCGCAGCGCCTGCTGCGGCGAGGGCCCTCGCCGTCGCCGCGCCGATACCGCTGCTGGCTCCGGTGACAAGTGCGACGGTATTCGCCAGCGTCTGGGTCATCGTCGGCCTCCCCGTAACATCGTCGTGGTTTCGGCACGCAGAATCTCGTGGAGCACATAATCATTGTCCTCGCCGAGGTCGGGAGCACCGCGCTCAATGCGCGCGGCGTCGCGCGCCATCCGCCATGACGGCCCCAGAATCGGACGCTGACCCTCGCGGTGATCGCTGACGAAGCGGTACAACTCGCGGTCCCAGAGTTTTTGGTCGACGATCACATCGACAGAGGTTGCGCTCTTGCCGGCCGGCACACCCGCCGCCCGCAGGCGCTGCGCCAGTTGCTCGGCGTCGTGGTTACGGGTGAACCCTGCGAGCTCGGCATCGAGCGCCCCCACGTGGTCGCGCCGTGTACCCAAGGTGGAGTAGCGCGGGTCAGCGGAAAGCGTTGCGGCATCAAGCACGTCGCACAACCGCTGCCACTGGGTATCGTCGGCCACGGCGACGCTGACCCAGGATCCGCCCGCGCAAGGGTAGCAACCGTGCGGGCACATGTCGGGGTGATTATTTCCGCTGGGCCCCAGGCGTTTTCCGGTAAGGCTCTGCTCGAGCAGGCAGTCCCCGATCATCGTCGACAGGGTCTCGACAGCCGACACGTCGACGAATTGTCCTTCGCCGCTGAGTTCTCGATGCAGCAACGCCACCACGGCCGCATACGCGGCAGCAGCGCCGACGGTAGAGTCCCCGTAGCGCATGCTTGCCCCCAGCGGCGGCCCACCGGGATAACCGACCAAGGAGGCGAGCCCGGCCAACGCGGCGAAACACGGCGCGTAGCCGGTTTGATGCCCGAGCGGACCATCGTTGCCCCACATCTTGATCGACACCGAGATGATGTCCGGCTTGATCTCGGTCAGCTGCTCGTACCCCAGGCCCTGGCGTTCCATCGCTCCCGGACGAAGATTGTTGATCACGATGTCGCTGTGGGCGATCAGCTCGCGCAGCCGCGCCATGCCCGCCGGCGACTTGATGTCGAGGTCGACACTGAGAACCTCGGGGTTGATGCTCAAAAAGAAGGGTGCGTGGTTGATATCTGTGCCGCCGTAGGCACGCATTTCATCTGGGTGAGAAGCGGTTTCGACCTTGATCACTTCAGCGCCCAGCAGCGCCAGCAGCTTCCCGGCGTAGGGGCCGGCCCACACCTTGGTCAGCTCCACGACCCGTACGCCTTGCAGCGGTCCGCCACGCGGGTTCTTGGCCGGCTTAAGTTGGGCAGATTTGACGGTCGGCACCACGCGCGGGCTGTCGAGTGACTCCAGCACCGGTGCGGAGTGCTGGCCGAGAGCCGGTGCGGCAGACTTGATTTCAGCCGGCGATGCGCTGAGCAAGTACGGGACGGTGGGATAGGCCGCGGTGCCTAGCACGGGGTGGTGCACATCCTGGAAAAACCGGCGATGACGGTACTGCGCCGAGTCGTGCAGATCTGGGGCTTCGTTGACGGGGACTAGTGGCACGCCGAGCTGCTGAGCTTGTTCGGCCGCAGCCTCTTTAGCCAAGCCCTTGACCCACGCCGCAAACCCCCGCTGGAACGCGGCGACCTTTTCCTGCGTGACGGAGAACTCCAGCCAATCGTCGTCGAAGTCGTCGAGCCAGCCCGGATGCTCCAGCAGGGCCTTGACGCCCAGCCAATGTGCGCGGCTGGTCATGTACAGGTAGACGAAACCGTCGGCGCAGGCGAAAAACGATGCCGGGCCCTGCTGGTCGAAATCGCTGCGTGCACCGTCGGCCGGCACCTCGCCCGCGATGAATCGGCCCACGATGCAATCGGAGCGCGACACGAGCACGGCATGTTGCGACACGTCAATGATGTCGCCCTGACCGGTATGCAGACGCCGGAACAGCGAGGAGGCGACGCACAGCGCCGCTTCCAGCCCGGCTTCGTAGTCGGCGAGGAAGCGGCCCGGCCCCTGCAACGGCGGTTCGGCGGGGTCGGCATGGCTGGGTGTGTGAAACCCCCAGCCACTGGCGTGAAACACGTTGATGCTCCTGGCATTGCCGAACTCGGCATCGGCCAGTTGACCGAACGGGGTGATCGAGCAGAACACCACACCCGGATGGCGCTCGGCCCGAGTCGTCACGCGATCGTCGATGACAGCATCCGCCGCGCCGATGATCTCGTCCAAGCGTTCCGCCGCGGCGCCGCCGAGAACCACGGACCGCTTGTTGGTGTTGAGGTAGGCGAACAGTGCGCTGTTTTCGCATCCGCCACCGTCACCGAGGATGGGCGCCATCGCCCGGGTGGGGCTACCGCCCCTGGGCGCTTCGATCTTGATCACCTCGGCGCCGAAATCGGCCAGCAGCTTCCCGCAGTACTCACCTGCGACCGACCCGGCCAGTTCGACGACTCTGATACCGGTCAGCGCCGACATGGCCACACTCCCCAAACGGTCAGGGCTTCGCGCGACCCGAGCGGCTCAGGCGCCACTCCGGCGGGAAGTTGAGGTCGTTGTCCTTGACGACGTTGTTGAGTCCCTTTTCAAAGGTGCCCCCGGTGAGGTCGACCTCCTCCGCGTCGTTCTTGATCATTGGCAACATGCCCTCGACCATGCCGGTGAGCAGGCTGCCGAAGTATTCGCCCTTGTGCTGCTTGTAGAGCTCCAGGAAGGTCTTCTGCACCGCGACGGTGTCGGTCGGGCGGGACCGGGAGCACGCCAGCGCGTACTTCTGCTGTCTCCGCTTCCAGCTTGTCGCGGGGTACCACGCTGTTGACGAAGCCGCAGTCGTACATCTCCTTGGCACTGAATGGCCGCCCGGTGAACAGCATTTCGGAGAACTTGCGCAGGCCCATCGTCTCGGCCCACCACCACAGCCGCGGGCCCCAACCGACGTACCGGAAGGCCGGGTGGCCGAAAAGCGCGTCGTCAGAAGAGATCACCAGGTCGGCGTCGCCGGCCTGATAGAAATGCCATCCGTAGCAGTAGCCTTTCGCCTCGATGATGCTGATCTTCCGAAGTTCTTGCAGGGGACGGTTTCCCGCACGGGCCTTGGCGTAGAAGTCGGTGACGGTGGACAGGTAGCGATACGTCCCACCCGGAGGGTACTTGACGTCGTCGTCGTTGATCGCGAGCTCGTGATGCAGCGGCAAGCCCGGGTTTTCCAGCATCGGGCGTTGTTCGGGCAGGTCCCCGCCACTACCGAAATCTTGCCCCTCGCCACGGATTACGACGACCTTGACGTCGTCGTCCACGTTGCACTTGTGGATCAAGTCCGCGTAGTTCTGCCGCATACCCAGGCTTGTGGCGTTCTGCGCGTCGGGGCGATCGAAGGTGATGTAAGCGATCCGGTTCTTCTTGTCCTTCTCGAACTTGATGTACTGCTCGGCTTCTTTCTTGAGCTTCTCGTAGTCGTATTCCGGCATGACTTCTCCACTTCGTTGTGCCTAATTGAGTAAGCAGTAATTACTTGAGCAACGCACCCGCGTCGACGGGGAGCGAAACGCCGGTGATGTAACGAGATTCGTCAGAGGCGAGGAATAGGACGGCGTTGCTGACGTCGCCGGCTTCCACCCACGGCACCGGCAACGTGTGCGTCTGCTGCGAGTGCGGCGCGAAATCCTCCGGCCCCGGATTCTCCAGGTCCGGCCGGAACAGCTTGTACGTAATGTCGTTCATGGTCATCGGCGTGCTGACCTGGCTTGGGTGCACTGAGTTCACCCGGATGTTGTACTGGCCCAGCTCGACGGCGAAACTGCGCATCAAGCCCAGCACGCCGTGTTTGGCAGCGATGTAGTGACCGGTGTACGCCATCGCCTTATGCGAGCCGACCGAGCCGGTCATCACGATGGAGCCGCCACGCTTGCCGGCGAGGATATGCGGCACACCGGCTTTCACGGTCTTCCAGACGCCGGAGAGGTTGACGTCGATCATGTCCTGCCAGATCTGCTCCGGGATCTTGTGCAGTTTGTTCCCGAAAGTGCCGATGCCCGCGTTCGCGACGATGATGTCGAGTCGGCCGAGTTGCTCGACGCCGCTGTCCACCAAGGCTTTCAGAGCGTCGTAGTCACGCACGTCGACCTGCTCGGTCACGATGCGCCGGTTCTGGGCCTTGACCAAGTCGGCCGTCTCGGCGAGGTCCTCCGGTGTCGAGTGCGGGTAAGCCATGTTGTCGATCGGTCCGCAGATGTCGAACGCGATGATGTCGGCGCCCTCCTGCGCCAACCGCACCGCATGGCTGCGGCCCTGGCCGCGCGCAGCACCGCTGATCAGGGCGACCTTCCCTTCTACCCGCCCGGCCATTACGCCACCACCGTCGGCAGGGTTTCCCAACCCCGCACCGTCGATGTCGGGCTGAGCTTGGAATTGGGCAGGTCGAGGTCCCACTCCGGGAAGCGTTTGAGGATCTCCTCCAAAGCCACTCGGCCCTCCAGACGCGCCAGCGCCGACCCAAGGCAGAAGTGCGCGCCCACGCTGAACGTGAGGTGTGGCCGAGCGGTCCGGTGAATGTTGAATTCGCCCGCATCAGGACCGAATTGCCGTTCGTCGCGGCACGCCGCTCCGATCAGCATCAACATCACGCTGCCTTCCGGCACCGTCTGGTCGTACATGCTGACGTCGCGGGTGACGTAGCGCGCCATGTGCGGAGCGGGGGGCTCGAAGCGCAGCAGTTCCTCGATCGCCTGCGGGATGAGCGCGGGATTGTCGACGAGTTCGCGACGCGCTTCGGGATGCTCCGCGAGAACCTTTCCGGCCCAACCGATCAGCCGTGTCGTCGTCTCGTTGCCCGCGCCGGCCACCACATTGAGGTACACGAGGATCTCCTCGCGCGTGAGCCGGCGGGTGGTGCCGGTCTCGTCGACGAACTCGACGTTGAGCAACTCGGTCATGATGTCGTCAGAGGGATGCTCGGCTCGCCAGTCGATGTAGGCCTCGAACTGCTGCCCGACGGACAAGCCATGCTTATGCTCCATGGGTTTGCCCGCCTCCGTGCGCAGCTGGGCGTTGGCGCGATCACGAACCATTTCCTGGTCGTCCTCGGGAATGCCGAGCAACATGCCGATGACCTTCATCGGCATGATCGCGCCCAAGTCGGTCACGAAGTTGAATCGACCCGAACCCACCAGCGGATCCAATGCTTGCGCGCAGAAGTCGCGGATGAGCGGCTCCAGCGCGGCGATCTTGCGGGGGGTGAACATTCGTGCCAGCAGCTTGCGGTGCACGTCGTGGATGGGCGGGTCTTCGAAGATCAGCATGCCCCGCGGGATTTCGAGGTTGGCCTTGATCAACTCCATGATCACGCCCCGGCCGGAACTGTATGTCCCGTGGTCGACGATGCCTTTGTTGACGTCCGCATACCGGCTCAACGCGTAGAAGTCGTATTCGGCGTTGTAGTACAGCGGCGCCTGATCGCGCAGACGCGCGAACATGGGATACGGGTCCGCGATCAGCTCGACGTCGTACGGGTCGAACCGAACCTCACTCTCGGTGCTCGTCGTCGTCACGAATTTCCTCCTACCGGTGCTATTTCCGGATATTGCTCTGACGAGCACATGGGCTGGGCTGAGACAGGCTTGGGGACGGCCGGCCGTCGGATTACTCTATTTGCGTAGAGAATCACATAGTGGGTGCCGTGGCAAGACCCAGTGCCGCATAGGTTCATGCTCATTGGTGTCTGCGGCGTGCGATGCGCACATCGTCGGGCTGGGTGAACCGACCCTTGTCCGGGCTCTTGAGGATGCCGGTGGCGATGGCCGACAAGATCAGGTCGAGTTGTTCGGGGCTGTCGATGATCCGGTCGCCGTGGGCAAAGCGTTGCAGCAGGCCGTTGATGAACGTCAGCGTGACGTTGCTCAGATCGTCGACCACAGCCGACTCGAGCTCGCCGCCGTGCGGCATCAACTGGACCAGGATTTCCCGGTGCAGCTTGGTGAACTCGTCCGTGGCTTGCTGCAAGATCCCGGCCAGCGCCGGGTCGCGGGTGGCCTGCATCGTCAGCTCGTATCGTGCCTTCGTCCGGGAGAACTGCGGTTCAATGCCAGCCTGGATGACGACCTGCGACAGCCGCGACGGCGTCGGATTGTGGCCGCCTCGGCCGTCGGCGCTGTCAGCGACCGATTGCAGGCTCGCCATGTCTAACTCGGCCAGTCGCTCGGCCACCGCACGCAGCAGCGCAGAGCGGGTGCGGAAGTAGAAAGAGGTGGTGCCGTCGGGCACGCCGGCCTTGCGGTCGACCTTCAGATGGCTCAGCCCTTTTGCCCCGTCGTCGGCCAGCAGCTGGATCGCCGCGTCACACAGGTCCCGACGACGCTCCGCAGGATTGGGCTTTCGTCGCTGCGGTGCGGCGGGCGTTTGTCGGACCATACGGGGTAGCTTTCGTGCCAACGGACTGATGGATCACGAGACTACTCTATGTTCGTAGTGTGAGTAAAGCGGCCCGCCAGGCCGATGCCCAGGGGTTCGGACTCCGTCGGATTTACCCTGCGCACAGCCTTTTGTTCGATCAACAGGAAATTCCGCGCGACACACCGCTCGGGCGTCATGACAGATAGCTCCGGTCCCTTACCTTGAGCTGAATGTCCGACAGGAGGCTCTGCAGGAGGCCGCCGCGGTGACCGACAGCCAGCTCGACGGGGTTTCGCGTCGTGAATTTCTGGCGAGGGCAGCCGCCGGCGGAGCCGGGGCATTGCTGTCGCTGGCCGGTCCGGTGATCGAGAAGGCGTATGGGGCGGGCCCGTGCTCGGGTCACTTGAGCGACATCGAACATTTCGTGTTATTGATGCAGGAGAACCGGTCGTTCGATCACTACTTCGGCACGCTCTCCGGTACCAACGGGTTCAACGCGGCGTCGCCGCTGTTCCAGCAGGCTGGCTGGAACCCGAAGACGCAGTCGCTTGATCCGAGCGGAATCACGCTGCCCTACCGATTCGACACCACCCGCGGGCCCCTGCTCAATGGCGCGTGTGTCAACGACCCGAACCACGACTGGGGCCCGATGCACACCTCGTGGAACAACGGCGCCATGAACAACTGGCTGCCATCGCAAGCCGCCAGCCTTCCGGCAGCCAATGTCGCTGTGATCATGGGCTATTACACGCGCCAGGACATCCCCGTGCACTACATGCTGGCCGACACGTTCACGGTCTGCGATAACTACCACTGCTCAGTGTTGGGCCCGACGATTCCGAACCGGCTGTACTGGGTTAGTGCCGCGCTTGGCTTCGACGGCACACACGGCGGCCCACAGCTGACCACCCCCGACCTTCCCCCGATTCATCAGTTCAGCTGGACCACCATGGCCGAGAACCTCAGCGCCGCCGGCGTCAGTTGGAAGCTCTATGAGACCAAAAAATTCGGCCCGGTGGTCGACACGGTTGTCGGTTACGGCGAGATATTTGCGAACTTTAAGCAAGCCGCGAACCCGGCGTCGGATTTGGCTCGCTACGGCCTCGATCCCACCTATCCCGCGGACTTCATCGCCGACGTCGCAGCCAACAGACTTCCGAAGGTTTCCTGGCTCGTTCCGGGTTTCTTTGCGTCCGAACACCCTTCACTTCCGTCGGCGTCTGGTGCTATCGCGATCGTGGACGCGCTGAGAATCTTGCTGTCCAATCCTGCTGTGTGGGAAAAGACCGCGCTGATCGTCAGTTACGACGAAAACGGTGGTTTCTTCGACCACGTCGTCCCGCCGACAGCTCCCGCGGGCACCCCCGGCGAGTACATCACCATCCCCGACATCAACTCAGTGCCGGGGTCCGCAGGCATACGTGGCCCGATCGGTCTGGGCTTCCGTGTTCCCTGCCTGGTCATTTCTCCGTACAGCCGGGGGCCTCTGATGGTCCATGACACGTTCGACCACACCTCACAGTTGCGTTTGTTGGAGACCCGATTCGGGGTGCCGGTTCCCAACCTGACCCCGTGGCGCAGAAGCGTGACCGGCGACATGACGTCGACATTCAACTTCTCTGTCCCGCCCAACCCATCAAACCCAAACTTGGATCACCCGTTCATGGCGGCGCTGCCGAAACTGTCGCAGTGTGTGCCCACCGTCGTGCCGGCGTACCTGGGCGATGGGCGGCCCTATCGGGTGCCCTACCCGCAGACGATGCCCACTCAGGAAACTTCACCCGCTCGCGGGATTCCTAGCGGTATCTGCTAAATGGACCGCCTCGGCATCGGATTCCTGAGCGTATTCGCGCTTCCACCAGTGGAGTTGGTCGATCTCGCCGCAGACCTCGGCTGCCACTACATCTCGACCGTCGTACAGGGACAACCGTTGGTGCCGCTCGACTTCGGCCCCTATTCGCTCAGGGATGACGTCGCGTTGCGGCGAGATGTGCAGGCCGCGATGGAACACCGCGGTGTGACGATCTCGCTCGGCGACGGCTTCCTGGTGCTGCCCGGCGCCGAGATGCGCTCGTTCTCCACGGATCTCGATGTATTGGCCGAGCTCGGCGTTCCCTGGATCAACGCCGTCAGCCTTGACCCTGATCTCAGCCACACCTTCGACCAATTCGCTGCGCTGGCAGAGTTGGCCGCGCAGCGCAACATTCGAACGGCCGTCGAAGCGGTGCCCGGGCTGACCGTCGGCGACCTGCCCACCGCGCTGGCTGCTGTGGAACACGTCGCCAGAGCCGACTTCCGGCTGCTGATCGACACCATGCACCTGGTCCGGTCCGGTTCCAGCGCAGCCGATCTGGCTGCCGTTGACCCTGACCTCATCGGCTACGCCCAACTCAACGACACGACGCTACAGCCGCGCATCGACAACTACATGGAGGAAGCCATGTTCGAGCGCATGGTTCCCGGTGAAGGCGAACTACCCCTGCTCGACATCCTCTCAGCGCTTCCCCCCGGCGTCGTGATCGAGATCGAAGTACCCAGACGATCACTGGCCTTGGCCGGGGTCAGCCCCATCGATCGACTGCGGCCGTGCGTCGAAGCGGGACGCCGACTGTTGTCGGAGATCGCCCATTGATCCGGCAATTCCGCTTGGCCGCAATGACTTCCGGCCGAGCGGCGGGAGCGCCGCCGCATCGATTAGGCGGCCGCCGGGCTGATGGGCCGAAAGGCTCGCTCTTCAACGTCCTTGCCGATGATCAGTGCGGTCCCAGCGGGCACTTCCCGCCACATCCCTGGCAAACGGGTCAACGGCTCAGAGACGACCACTCGGGCGTCATCACCGAAGTGCTCTAGTCCGTCCTCTAATCCGTCGTTGTCGGGGTAGAGCATCCGCACCGCCTCCGGATCTTCGCTCACGAACAGCGTGTTCGCTTCCGGTCCGCTGGCGTAACGGGCCGCGTACAGGTGCATGCCGTCGCTGACCCCTACCGTCATCTGGAGGGCAGATTCAACTCCGGCGGCGGCAGCGATCTCCTCGACAAAACCTGCCATCCGGGCGATCCCGGTGATCGGATCGTCCGCGAGACCGAAGGTCAGCGCAAGGTGGAACATCAGCTCCGAGTCGGTGGAGCCGGCTATATTACCGAACAGGTCGGGGTGCACAGCCAGCAGCAGATCCCTGCGCAACCTCTCGTATCCGGCGATGTGTCCGTTGTGCACAAAAAGCCAATTGCGGTACCGGAATGGGTGACAGTTGGTCTGCTGCACTGGTGTTCCCGTCCCGGCGCGAACGTGGGCAAGAAACAGTCGGGTGCGGATCTCGGTGGCGAGTTCCAAGAGGTTCTCATCGCCCCACGCCGGGATGATGCTGCGAAAGAGCGCCGGTTCTGCGCGGTGCTCGTACCAGCCCAACCCCGTGCCGTCGCCGTTGGGAATATCCATGTTTGGTGCGTGCCTGCGGCTCTGCTCGATGAGTGAGCGCTGCGGATCGTGGAGCAACTCCCTGGGCGCGATCGGGCTGCCCAGGTATCCAACCCATCGACACATTCGACTCTCCTTGGAAATTCAGCGATCGGCGGCGGGTCTGAGCGCGGTCTCGCGGACCACTTTGTGGACGAACCCCAGTTTGCGAGCCACCGGCGGTGGGATTTCGAACGGATAAAGCGGGCCCTTGCCCATGGCTGCGTTTACTCGATTGAAGAACAGCGACAACCACTTCCAGTCATCTAGCAGCTGCTCGGTCGGGATGCCCGCATAGGAGGCTAGCGGAACGATGTCGCCTGGAAATGAGAAACGGACCCTGTCACCGTGCAGCACCAGCCCGGCCTCGCGGGACGTGTCGACGATGTCAGTGATGTGCAGGTAGTGCGCGAAGCACTCGGCGAAGTCCTCCCAGGGGTGCATCGTCGCGTACTCGGAGATGTAGGAGTCGCTCCAGCCCGCGGGAGCACCGAATTTATAGTGGCGTGCGATCTCGCCCTGATAATCTGCGCGCTCGTCGCCGAAGATCTCGCGGCACTCGTCGAGATAGCGCTGAGCGCCGGGACCGCTTTCCACGAGGATGTTCTGATAGTAGTGGCCGACCTCGTGGCGGAAATGACCCAGCATGGTCCGGTAGGGCTCACCGAGGTGCACCCGCAGCGACTCACGGTAGGCGTCCAGCGACTCGACCAGATCGATGGTTATCACTCCACCGGCGTGCCCGATCACCACCCGTTCGCCACCGCTATAGCTGGACAGCAGATCGAATGCCAGCCCTCCGTTACGACGCCAGTACGGCTCGACCGGTAGCCCGATGTCGATGAGCTGATAAATCAACCGCCGCAGCGCGAACGCGGTGGATGCCAGCTTTTCCATTGCGATGGTGTCGTCTGCCTCGGGCTCGCGGCGAATCAGCGAATGGGCGAGGCACTGCCCCTGCTCGGCACCGAATTCCTGTTCCTCGGGAACCAACCAGTTACAGCCCAAGCTCACTGACCTCGTGCACGCAATCCAGGCCTGGCCGTCGATGACAGCCCTGCCCGACGAGGTTGCGATCATGGAGCGGCTTGGGACATGCAATCCAAGTTCGGCTGAGCAATTCGGGCAGCGCCGCGACTCGAACGGGGCGAAGCCCCGGCAAACGGGACAGGCGAATGCGTGCACGGATTCAATCCTCGCAGACGTTACGACACGTGCATCGCCGTTAACGCGACGAACACCGGATATCCATGTCCCGGCAAGGACGCCGTCAGCTCGGTTCGCGGAGCGGGAGTCCGGCGGCGCGGTAGATCGCATCGGTGACAGTCATGTTCTCGACCGCGTCCTCCGGCGTGGTCTTCACCGGTTCGCCACGCAGCACCGCGGCAACGAAAGCGTCAAGCTGATAGGCGTAGGTGGCGCGGCGCCCGAAGCGCTCGCTTCGCTTGCCGTCGGCTGATCGTATCGAGAGCCGGTGGAAAAGTTGCGGCAGCACCGGATTGAGAACGTGCAACTCGCCGCGGTCGCCGACCACGTGAGCGCTGATTTGCAGCAGATGCGACGACCACATCGAGCAGCGGACCCGGCCGGTATGGCCGTCGGCGAACCGCAATTCGGCTGTCATGGCACGGTCGACCTGTGGATCGCGCAGTTTCGCCTGTGCCGAAACGACTTCCGGGGTTGCACCGCCGAAGGTGCGGGCCATGTGGACCGCGTAGCAGCCGGCGTCCATTGTCGCGCCACCGGCAAGCGCATAGTTGTATCGGATGTCGGAGAACTTCGGCAGCGGGAAGCACATCGCGGCCTCCACGCGTTCAAGCTTGCCCAGCTCCCCCGAGGCGATGATCTCCTCAACTCGCAAAGCCAACGGGTGGTAGCGGTAATGGAATGCCTCCATCACCACCCGGTCCGATTGTGCAGCCAGTTCCGCGATCTCACGGGCTTCGGCGGCGTTGGCAGTGAACGGTTTTTCGCACAGCACGTGCTTTCCGGCCGCCAACGCGGCGCGGGTCCACCGGCCGTGCAAGCCGTTCGGCAATGGGTTGTAGACCGCGTCCAGATCCGGGTCGGCGATCAGCTTGTCGTAATCGTCGTGCACCCGGCCGATGTCGTGCTTGGCGGCGAACGCCCGAGCGCGCGACGCATCGCGTGCCGCCACCGCGGCTACCACGACCTCGCTGTTTTGCTTAGCCGGGTTGATCAGCGCCTGCGGCGCAACCTGGGCAGCACCCAGAATGCCGATCCGCAGCGGGGCGGCTCCGTTTCCAGACATCAGCCGACGCTAGCACTCCGGAGAATCAATGGGCGCGCCATATCTCGGTGTGACGTGCGGTTTGACTGTCGCGTTGACGTCCACGGTTTGGCCACGTGTCTTAGACTTTTTATCCCCGTACAACGCGAAAGGCGTTGCCCGTATGTCAGATATCAATCTCGCACTGCCTTTGCCCACGACGCTCGTATTGTTTGGTCCGGCAACGAGTGGTGTCGGTCCGCTTCGTTGTTGCGGACCGAGCGGGCAGACCGGCTGCCGGCAGTCGGTTCAACAGTGATTCAGGCTCAGGGGCGGGCCGACAGCGAGCGGGTGTCGGCATGGGCACCGTTGCGTAATTGCATATACCGATACCTGTTTATCGCGCAGTTCGTCTCCAACATCGGGACGTGGATGCAAAGTGTGGGGGCCCAATGGTTCTTGGTGGAAAAGCACAGCAGCGACGTGGTCGTGGCACTGGTCCAGACCGCGAGTCTCGGGCCGACGTTGCTTTTAGCATTGTTCGCCGGAGCGCTCGCCGACCTGTTCGACCGGCGTCGATTCCTGATGGTTCTGCAGTCCTATGCAGTGCTAGTCACGCTGGCCCTGGCGGTGCAGACATACCTTGGCAGCCTCGGCCCGACATCACTGTTGTTGTATACCGTGGGCATTGGCTGCGCCGCTGCGTTAACTGGTCCGGCCTGGCAGGCAATTCAGCCCGAGGTTGTCCCGCGCGAGCAGATTCCAGCCGCCGCGACGTTGGCCAGCGTCTCGGCAAACTCCGCCCGAGCGATTGGACCGGCAGTCGGCGGCATTGCTGTGGCATTGGCCGGCCCCGCGGCAGTCTTCGCGATCAACGCGGTATCTTTCGCGGGAATTATCGTCGCCCTGAGGGCATGGAAACGACCCAGGCAAAGCCCGCCAATTGAACGAGAACACTTCGGCCAGGCCATCATTAGCGGACTGCTATACGTTCGCAACGCCCCAATTTTCCGCAGGATCTTGTCGCGTACAGCCCTGTTTCTGTTTCCCGCGTCGGCTCTGTTGGCGCTGTTGCCGGTGGTTGCCGCGCGCCGCTGGCATCTGGGGGCCAGTGGCTACGGTGTGGCGTTAGGCGCGATCGGTTTTGGCGCCGTACTCGCTGTCGGGATCGCCACACGGTTACGCCAGCGGGTTTCAGACGACGTGCTGCTGGCGGGTTCGCCGCCGCGTACGGGGTTGCGCCGCTGGCAGTGATCTCGTTGCCGTTCGCTGCGGCGACACCTTTTCTGGTGATGTCGGGGACGGCCTGGCTGATGACGCTGACAACGTTAAACGCGGCAGCGCAGTTGTCGCTGCCGCGCTGGGTCATGGCCCGCGGGTTGTCGGTGTATCTCCTTGTCTCCACGGGATCTCAGGCAATCGGCGCGTACATGTGGGGGGCCGTCGCCACGCGGGCGGGACTCCACATCGCCCTGCTTTGGTCGGCGGTGGTGTTGGGCGTTGTTGCGCTCAGCGTTGCCGTGCTTCCGTTCCGGCCGTCGACTGGGAAGCTGAACGTCGAGGTTTCCAGCGCGTGGCCGACACCGACGCTCGTGTTCGAACCATGTCCCAACGATGGACCTGTGCTGGTAGCGGTCCGCTACCGAGTGCAGACCGAGAACCTCGAAAGCTTCGTCGAGGCGATGAGCGCGGTCAGGCGATCGCGGCTGCGAACCGGCGGCCACAGTTGGCGGCTGTATCACAGTGTGGAACAACCCGACACGTTCCTCGAGAGGTTCACCGTGGCGTCCTGGTCGGAGTTCGAGCGTCAGCGCACCGAGCGGTGGTTGGATTTCGATTCGGATGGCGTTGCCAAGGCGATCGGCTATACCGTCGACCACACCCGAAAGCACGGCTACTACCTCGCTGTGCGTGTGCACCGATGATGTCTGCTCGAAATATTGTGCGCTGATGTGTGTTTCGCTGCTACCGCCTCGCCCGCCTAAAACCCCAGCGCGACCGTCGCAAGCCCGGCAATCACGCCGAACAGCACGATCACCGTGCCCACGACCGCCAACGCACGTCGCCGGAATGAGCCCCACAGCATCGCGAACGACGGCAGGCTCACCGGCGGCAACGTCATGAGCAACGCCCCCGCCGGGCCCACGCCCATGCCCAGCGCGAGCATTGCCTGAATGATCGGCACTTCGCCCGCGGTCGGGATCACGAACAACATGCCCGCAACCGCGAACACCACGATCCAACCGATGCTGCTCGTCACGTTGGGTCCGATGTGCGGAAATAGCCATGCCCGCGCCGCGCCAAGCAGTAATACGAGCACGATGTATTCGGGCAAGAGTCGCACTGTCATGCGCATGAAGATGCGCAGCCAGCGGATGAACACGTTGCCGGCCTCGACCTGCTGCTGCCCGAGCAGCGCAAGCCGGTCGTCCGCGGCCCGGGCGTCCCGCGGTGTCGCCAGCCGGTTCGCCAGCCAGCCGGTGCCCAGCACCATCAGCACACCCAGAAAGAGCCGTAGCGCGCTCCATTTCCAGCCCAGCACGAAACCCATGAACACCAGCGTTGCCGGATTGAGGACCGAATTGCTGAGCCAGAACGCCATCGCACCACCCGCCGAGGCGTGGCGTGCACGCAGACCCACCACAACAGGTGCCGCACAGCAGGTGCACATCATGCCGGGTAGCCCGAGCACGCTGCCGACGGCGACGCTGCCGAAGCCGTGGCGGCCCAGCACGCGCGCGACCCACCGCATGGGCACGAGCGCCTGAACGGCCGAACCGAGCAGCAGGCCCAGCACCATCGCCTGCCAGATCGCCTTGCCGTAGGCCCACGCGTAATCGAACGCGGCGGCAAGCGACGGTGCGGGCGGGCTCGCCGCGCGGCCCATCAGGATCGATTTCCCGATCGAGTGGGTCGTTTCAGCCGTGAAGACGCGGTGATAGTAGGGAAACCACTTCACGTAGAACAGGCCGGCGATCGCGACCAGGATGAAAATCGGCCAGCCATACGAGCGCTGCGATTGCGGCTCGGATGCAGTCGCCATCAGGGCTGCTAGTCCACTTCGAAGACCGAGATGGGATCCACGATGACGCCGCAGTCCGCGACGTAGTCGTCCCAGAGCGCGAGAAGCTCGGCCAGCTTGTCGGGCCGAGCGGCGGCCAGATCGTCGATCTCGCCCGGGTCGATCGACAGGTCGTAGAGCTGCCAGGTGCCCGGACCGTACGGCGCGGGCAGATGCAGCGCCTTCCAGTCACCCCGCCGAATGGCGCGGCGGCCGAACAACTCCCAACCAGTGCCGGTCTCGGCATCGTGCACCGCGTCGGCCGTACCAGACAGATATTCCACCAGGGAGCGCCCGCGCATGGGTTCCACCGCACGGCCCTGGTAGGCCGTGCCGGGGTGCGCGACGCCGGCGAGGTCCAACAGGGTCGGGGCGATGTCCATGACGGTCGCGAACGCGGTGCCGATCTCACCCTGCCGGGCAAAACCCGGCCAGGTGGCGAAGCCGACCACGCGGATCCCGCCTTCGGTGGTGAACGCCTTATGCAGGCGCGACGGCGCGGTGGCAGCCTGCGCCCAGCGAGGTCCGTACCAGATGAATGACGTGGGCCGGCCAAGGTTGTCGAGGCTGTTGTCGCAATGCTTTTCGATCTGCGCGGCGATCTGGGCCCCATGAAGCGGCATGGCCTCGACGATCGCTCCCTCGGCGCCGTTGTCGGACATGAAGAGCACGACCGTGTCGTCGAGCTTTCCGGTCTCGCGCAGGTAGTCGATCACTCGACCGATGTTCCAGTCCATCCGGTCCACCATGCCGGCGTAGACCTCCATGCTGCGAGCTGACCGGGCGCGCTCGTCGGCGGTCATGTCGGCCCACTCGGGGGCGCCGTCGGCCACGACCGGGTGGGCCGCGACATCCGGCGGGCACAGGCCGAGCTGCTTGAGCGCAGCCAACCGTGCCTCGCGCAATGCGTCCGGTCCGTCGTCGTAGCGGCCGCGATAGGACGCGATGGATTCGTCGGGGGCTTGCAGCGGCCAGTGCGGCGCTTGGAAGGGCAGGTAGGCGAAGAACGGCCGGTCGTCATCCTCTGGGCGTTCGTGGAAGTAGCGCAGCAGATTGTCGGTGTAGTAGTCCGATGAGTAGAAGTCGTCGCCGACGGTGACGAAGCGGTCGTCTTCGGTGTAAAGCGTTGGCACAGGCGAGAACCCGCGGGCGCCGGCTCCGCCGTAGTGGCTGGCGCCCGCCGGCAGCAGTGCGAACGAACGCTCGAATCCCCTGGCCCACGGCGACGTCTCGATCGTGGAACCCAAATGCCACTTGCCCGACATCAGCGTCAGATAGCCGGCATCGCGCAGCAATTCGGGCAACGCCACAACCCGGTCGTTCAGGTAGCCCTCGTAGCCGGGCGCGCCGTGGAACTCGGGCCCCGCGACCTCCAGCATCGTGCCGATGCCGGCGATGTGGTGGTCGGTTCCTGTCAACAACATCGCCCGCGTGGGCGAGCAGGCCGGTGCCGAGTGAAAGTCGGTGAACCGGATGCCCGCGTGGGCGAGCCGGTCCAGATTGGGCGTATTGATTTCGCCGCCGAATGCGCCGATATCGGAAAACCCGAGATCGTCCGCCACGATCAGCAGGAAGTTAGGCCGCTTCACGGTCAACGATCCTGTCAGTGGGTTGCCCGACGGGCGAACGCGGGGGCCCGCTCGGGCCGGACGCCCACGCCGATGAAGTACGCGGGCAGGAACGACAGCCATGGCAGGCGCTCGATTAGGCCGAACAGGGCCGCGGGCGGGGTGGGATCCGCGCCCCGAAGCAGCGGTCCGATCAGTCTGCCCTGAAGGAATCGTTGGACTGCCTGGGTCACCGCGGTGGGAAATGCGCGGCGGCGGCGCACTGCAGCAAGTTCACGGTCGGTGACCCGGTGCTGCCGCAGCGGCTCGGCCAGTATCGTTGCGGCCGCCACGGCATCCTGCACCGCCATGTTGATGCCGACACCGCCCAGCGGGGACATCGCGTGCGCGGCGTCCCCGATGCACAACAACCCATCGGCGTGCCAACGGCGCAGCCGATCGACCCGGACATCGAGGTGCTTGATGTCGTCCATGGACGTCAACGTCGCCACCGCGTCCGTCGCGTCGGGCAGCAGCGCGTTGACGTCGTCGCGGAACGCCTCGATGCCTCGCGCGCGCAACTCGGCGTCAGTCCCCTTTGCCCCGAGGTAGGCGATCTGGTCATAACCCTCGCGTGGGATCACGCCCAGGGCCTTGCCCGGCCCGACGCGGGGCAAGAAGGAGAATTCCGCATAGCCTTCGCGCGGCAACCTGAACCACCACACGTCGAACGTCACGGGGTACTCGCGCGTCTTCAGACTGGCGTCGCGACGAGCGATCGACCACCGGCCGTCGCATCCAACGGTCAACTCGGCCCGCAACTCCCCTGGCCCGTCAGGCCCCTGGTAGCGCACTCCGGTGACTCTGCCGTTTTCTCGCAGCAAGCCGGTGGCCTCGGTCTCCATCCGCAACGTGAAGCTCGGCTCGTCCTTGGCGGCGTCGGCGAGCAGGTTCAGCAGATCCCACTGCGGCACCATTGCGACAAAGGGATGGGGCTGCCCCAGATGCCGTAGCCGTCCGAAGTCGACGTACGTGACGGAGCGCCCGTCTGTTTCGAATTTGGCCTGGCGAACCGCGCTGTAGTGCAGGGCCGAGAAGCGCTCCCACAAGCCCAGTTCGTCGAGCAGCCGCAGCGTCGTCGGATGCACGGTGTCGCCGCGAAAGTCGCGCAGGAAGTCGCCGTGCTTTTCCAGCAACGTAACCTCTACACCCGCCCGGGCCAGCAGCAGTCCGAGGACCATGCCCGCCGGACCACCGCCGATGATCGCGCACGTGGTTGTCTGCACCATTACCGCTCAAGCATAGGGTGGGCCTCCGATCGGCGAGCGTGCGTGTTTGGCCGCCGACACGCGGGCAGCCGTGACATTCTGCGCACGCTCAACATCCTGCATGGCGTCAGAACGCGAAGCGGTTCAGCACGTCGTAGTTACGGGCGGGTGTCGCGGCGTGCAGTCTGTAAATCAGCCGTACGGGTATAGATTCGATCTTCGCGTAGCCGGCCAGCACGGGCGTCTGCTCGATGAATCGCAGCCTCGGGTTCCATGTTTCCAGGTCGCGCACGTCACCGATGCCCCACTTGATGATTCCCTTGGTGAGCACTTTTGACAGCAGCGGCGCGAATCGCGAGAGCGTGTCGAACTCCAGCTCGCCGGTGTCGAACCGATCGGTCAGCCGCGCAAGCAGCTGCCGGACCTCGCTCTCCTGCAGGTACATCAATAGCCCCTCGGCGACGACGAGCGTCGGGCGGCCGGTTGGAATGTCATTCAGCCACTGTGGATCCGTCACCGAAGAGCCGACCATGCGGTAGCCGTCGGTGTCGCCGTACAGTCGGCTACGCAACTCGATGACCGCTGGCTGATCGACGTCAAACCACAGCACGGACGGCCGTGGAGCAAGCCGAAAGGCGCGGCCGTCGAGGCCACAACCGAGGTGCAGGACGACCGCGTCGGGGTGGCGCGCGAGAAAATCAGCGCACCAGTCGTCGAGTTGTTTCGCGCGCAACGCCACTAGATACTGGTTGGCGGCCGGCAGCGATGTCCGACGTATGCGCTTGAAATCGTAGTCGATGCGGTCGACCGCTTCCGCAGCGGTGTGGTCCCCCAAAACTGGCTGCCGCGAACGGCTTTCATACGCACGCAGGTACAGCGTGACCAGATTGGTCCATTCCACCGAACCCCAACCGACCGAGCTGAAATCAACTTTGCCCGCCGCCACGTTCGCCTCCTGCGCGTAAACCGATCACGATTGTGCCGCGAACGTCGCTACCCTACAAGACGTTTGCCCTCACAACAGGTCGTCAAGAATCGACTGGACCGCCTTCACCAGGACGGACAACTCGAGCACGCCTCCGAGCGTGACCAGCGCCATGTCAGCAGCGATCGGAGCGCCAATCGCATTGATAATGCCCTGAACAGGTTGCCCATTGAACGCTTGGACGGCTCCGTTCAGGAACAGATTGAGGTCACGTGGTGGGCAGCGTCGGGAATCCCTCGGCACGGAAGTCGCTTGCAGCAGCGGCGATTCCCTGCTGAGTGCCGCTGACCAGATCGTGCCCCAGAGCAACCGTCGCGGCGTGCGGCGGCAAGAACCCGAACGGGGTGTTCACATCGGCCGGCCCTGTCGAATAACCATAGGCCGGGTCGCCGTAACCCCAATTGACGAGATAGGTCAAATCGGGTTGGAGCAGGTCGGCGATCGGTTTTCCGATGTAGGGGATCGCCCGCACAGGGTCCAACAGTGGCAGGTTTTCGGTGGGAATCATGTAGTAGGAAGTCATCGTGGGTTCCGATGTCGACAACTCGATGGCCGACGCAAGCTGTGCGGCCGTGAACGTCGGATACAAGTTGTGCACATAAAGGATGCCCATCACGGCGTTGACGTCAGCGAGGAAATCGATTGGGTACCGAGGGACGTCGGCGAAGCCGTCGTATTCTCCGGTGTAGATGACGGTCGGGTAGTCGTTTACCGGGGTACCACCGGAGAATGTCGCACCCAGACTTGGCAAGCTCAGACCGGGAAAGCGCGTGAACATCCCGCCGTTGGGATTCATCGGATCCCCGATCAGCACGAAGTTCACATCTGTACTCGGGATGCCGGCGGCGAGAAGTTTCGGCATTTCCAGCGAGACGATGACCGCGCTTTGCGAGTAGCCGAAAACGTTGATGTGGGTGATCCCGTTGTTATACGCCTGCAGGATCGCGTTGTTCAGGATCGTGACGCCCTGGCTGACAGACTGGTCGAGGGTCAAACTTTTGACACCGGTAAGCGGATATAGCTGCTCCGGTGTGGTCAATGCCTGAAGGTTGCCGGTAGTGAAGTTGGGCGAAATATAGAGGTTGTAGACCTCGTTCAGGTATTGCTGCGACGGCGTCGGCACACCGGTGTCACCCATGATCAACGAAATCCCGACGGGCGTGGGCGCGGGGCGCACCACTGCCTCCTCGGTCGCCGTCACGCTCCCGCCGGCTCCGGTGAATGGCGCTGCCAACGCCTTGGACGCTGCGGCCTCGGTCTGCGCGAAGGCGTTGCCGGCCGCAGCCAGCAATCGAGCAAACTCGTCGTGAAACGCCCTCGCGTGCTTGAGAACCGCCTGGTAGTCCCGGGCGTATGAGTTGAACAGCATCGCGGCCGATACCGACACCTCGTCGGCCGCCGCCTCCAGCAGACCGGTCGTGGGGCCCGCCGCTGCCGCGTTGGCGTCGTTGATTGCCGAACCTATTCCGGCCACATCGTCGGCAACCGCCGCCATCGCTTGCGGCTGAGCGAGCACGTACGTCATCAGCTCGTCTTTCCGCAGCCCAGCGCATTGTTGTGTCGACCCGGCGATGGTCAAACCAATGACGCGTCCATCGCTAAGCCCGTACTCAGCAACCGTAAAGAATTCGCGCCGGTTTGTCCGGCGTTTGGATTTGTTTCCGCCTCAACGGCACTGGGTGAAGCTGTCAGAATGCGTCAGGATCGCGCTGTATTTCGATCGGTACGGGATGGCTGTACAAGCGTGACGCGTTAGCCCAGGTGATCTTACGAATCACGTCTTCCGGCAGATCTCCGATTTCTTCGTGGATCGTTTCTTGGGTACGCGGCCAGGTCGAGTCGCAATGCGGATAGTCGGCTTCCAACATGATGTTGTCCACACCGATTCGGTCACGCTGGACGAAAGACGACTTGTCCTCCACCGCGCAGAACCAGAAGTTGCGCGTGAAAACCTCTGCGGGAGTCAAGCTTTCGCCCAAGTCCTGCCAGGTGCCATACATCGCGTGGTAGCTGAGCATGTGGTCAAGTCGATCCAGCAACCCCGCGACCCAGCCGATTCCCCCTTCCGACAGGCAGATCTTGAGATCGGGGAACCTGCTGGGCAGGCCGGAGTACAACCAGTCGACGGCCGCCGAAATGGCATAGGCGAAGAACAGCACGCCTTGCACGTCCGGGGGTGCGTCCTCGGTGGTGGACGGCGAAGAACCGGAGGACCCGATGTGCAGATTCACCACGGTGCCCGTCTCGGCGCAGGCGGCGATCATCGGATCCCAGTGACCCGAGTGAATACTCGGCAGGCCCAGCATCGCCGGATTCTCGCTGAACGTGACTGCATGAAAGCCACGTTCGGCATTCTCGTAGATCATGGTTGCGCCCAACTCGGGGTCGAGCAGCCACGGCAACTGGCAGGGAATGATCCGGTCCGGATACGCGCCTGCCCAGGCCTCGAGGTGCCAGTCGTTCCATGCGCGGACCGAGGCCAGCGCCAGGTCGCGATCCTTGGTCACCTGCTGCAGCCGCTGGCCGGCGAAACCCGGCAGGAACGACGGAAAGTTCAGTGACGCGTAGATGCCGTTGAGATCCATGTCCTTGACGCGCTCGTGGATATCCCATGCGCCCCTGCGCATTTCGTCAAACCGAACCGGGTCGAAGCCATACTCTGAGACTGGCCGCCCGACGACGGCGTTGAATCCCACGTTGGGCAATTCCTGCCCGTCGTAGACCCAGATCTGTCCGCCCTCGTCGGTGTCGACAACTTTGGGCGCGCGGTCGGCGAACTTGCGTGGGAGCCGTCCGGTGAAGGTGTCCGGGGGTTCGACGATGTGATCGTCGGCCGAGATCACCGTGTAGCGGCGTTGCGCGCGCGGCGGGTCCGGCAGAAACGTGACCGAACGGTCCTCGCCGGTCTTGGCGGTGGTGAAGTTCAGGTTCGCCGCCAGCTCGTCGATCGACTTCACTGGTAAGTCTCCTTGCGATGGCGCGAGCAGTCGCAGAAGCACCCGAATTCGGCCCGAATAGGGTGCTTTTGCGTCTGCTCGCCGTACTCAGGTGAGCACATCGGGATCCGCTTTGATGGTCATCCGCGCCGCGCCCGCCCAGTAGACGTCCGCGGCGCGTTCGATGAGCGATCTTTGCATGCCCGCCATGTCAGACCAGTTGATCTTCACCGGCTCTTGGGCGGTGAGCATGACGTCATAGGCCAGCTTGCATACCCGTTCTATCGAGGCCGCCCGGTAGACGGCCTCGGCCAGGTTGCGGCCGGTGGCGATCACACCGTGGTTGGCCAGAATCGTCAGGTTCGCACCCCCGATGCGGGCCGCGAGTTCTGCCGCGCGGGATGGGCTGTCGATCTCACCGTCATAGGTGTCGACCAGGCGCAAGTCGTCCAGGAACAGGGCCCCCGTCTGGTGCACGAGTTCGGGCAGCCGGCCCAGCGCGGCAAGCACGCAGACGTAGTACGGGTGGTTGTGGATCACGACTCGGGCGTCGCCGCGGACACGGTGCAGTTCGGTATGGATATGGATCGCTGGAGTGACGTCCCAACGACCGCGCACCACGCGCGCATCGGCGTCGACCACGCAGATATCCGATGCGGTGAGTTCGGCCCACCACAGGCCCCACGGATTGACGAACATGTCCGTCTGCCCGTCGAGCTGCCAGGTGATGTGTCCGGCCATGTTCTCGGCGAAGCCGATGCCTGCCAGATGCCGGAAGGCCACCGCGAGCGCCTGCTCGTTGGACAGCTCGACGCCGATCGGGGGCACCACCGACGGCGCCCAGACCTCCAAGCCGCCGCGCCGCGCGTTAGGAGAGTTCATCGCCGGCCTCCATCCTGATCCGGATCTCCTCACGGAGCTTGCCTTTAGCGATCTTCCCACCGGACGATCGCGGTAGTTCATCGACCACGATCAGTCGTTCGGGCAGCAGTTCCTTGGACACCCCCAACGCCAAGAGATGCTCGACGAGCTCGGGGAGCTCCAGGCTGTGGGAATGCGCGAGTTCGGTGTAGACACAAACCTTTTCGCCGAACACCGGATCGGGCATTGCGACCGCTGCCGCCACCGCGACGGCGGGAAATGTGGAGACGGCGTCCTCGACCTGTGCTGCGCTGATGTTCTTGCCGCCCCGCAGGATGAAATCTGAGGTTCGGCCGGTGACGGTCAGATAGCCTTCGGCGTCGATCTCGCAGATGTCACCCATCCGCATCCAGCCGTCGCGGGTGAACAGCTTGTCGTGATCGGTCCCGCCGAGATAGCCGAGACTCGTCGCCGGACCCCGGCACGCCGGTTGTCCGCGGCCCGTGTCAGTAACGTCCCGATCGCCTTCGAAAAGGCGCACCGACATTTCTGGCACGATGCGACCGCCCGTGCGCAGCCGTTGTTGCAGCGGGTCGTCCAACGTAGTCCCGCTCAGCAGACCGGTTTCGTTCGAACCGTAGAACTGCAAGATCTTGGCGTCGGTGAGTTCCTCGAATTCGGCGGCGGGGCGATATGGCAATGCCTCACCGCCGGCGAATACGACCCGCAGCGAGCTCAGGTCGTAGTCGCGGCTCGCTGGGTCGGCCATCAGCATCGTCAATTGCGTGCTGACACAACACAATACGGTGGCCTTGTGACGGGCTATGGCTTCACACGCGGCCTTGGTGGTGAACCGCTCCAGGATGACCGAAGTGGCACCGAGATAGATCGGGCTGGTGTGGCTGGTCCATATTCCGAAGCCGAACGGCATTGGTATGACCGGCAAAAAGATGTCGTCGCAGGTCAACAGCCCGTTTGCGGCGGCCTTCTGGTGAAAGTAGTGCCAGCGGTTCTGGGTGTGCACGACGCACTTGGGCAGCCCCGTTGTTCCGGAAGTGGAATTGATCAGGAATACTTCGTCGGCGCCGAGTTGCGACTCACTCGCAACCGTCTTGGGCGCAGCGTCGGTATCAAGGCGCGCCGTGTCGGCTTCGCGTCCCATCGTCAGCACCGGCACGCGCACTTCGGCGGCCGCTGCCGCAGCGGTGCCGCTGTGCTGCTGGTCGCTGATCAGCAGCTTTGGCTGCGAATTCGTCAGTATCGCGACGACCTCGCGGGCACCGGCACGGGCACCGATACCGACGACGACAGCGCCGCAACGTTCAATCGCCACGAACAGCACGTGGAGGGCGGCCGAATCCCCGTGCCACACGCCAACCCGGTCGCCCCGCGTCACGCCAACGCCAGCCAGCTGTTCCGCCAAAGCGCTTGCTGCATGGTTGAATTCGCGCCAAGTCAAAGACCCACCGGGATGATCGACATAGGCGAGACGCTCCGGTGACGTCTGAGCATGGCGACGCACTGCGTCCGATAGCGTCGAGTCCGACCACCAGCCCGCCGCGCGAAACCGGACCGCGTCCTGCGCGGTGAATGCCGGCGACACCCCGGCCTGAAGGGTATCCAGCGCACCGACGCTCATCAGCAAATGATAGAAACCGGCGACAACCGCCGATATACTCACCCGGGCGGCAGCAAGGAGATCGCGATGAGTCTGACCAGACGGACGTGGGCTGCGGTAGCGGTCGGAGCCTTCATGCTCACCGCTGTTCCCGAAGTTTTCCCCGTCGTCGCACACGCGGACGTATGCGTCAACGCCGGCAGGCGTATCTCGGTCAGCGGGTGCACCAACGTCGCCGACGCGGTCGGCCCCTACGCTCCGCCGCCCGCGGCCTACGCGCCGTTGCCGGAGGACTACCCCCCGCCGCCCCCTCCGCCCCGCGTCAACGTGTGCGCCAACGTCGGCCGGCGGGTTAGCGTCAGCGGCTGCGCCTGAGCCACATCGCGCTCAAGCCTCGGGGAGACCGGGATTACGCTGCTCGGCAGCGCCGTAAATCCCGGAGAGGACGACAAAGATGGGCAAGCTGGACGGCAAGACCGCCATTGTGAGTGGCTCCGGCCGCGGTATCGGGCGCTCGATCGCGCTCAAATTGGCTGCCGAAGGTGCCAACCTGGTGGTCAATGATCTTGATACCGACCCAGCCAACGCGGTTGTCGAGGAGATCACCAATGCCGGCGGCAACGCGGTCGTCTGTGCGGGCAGTGTCACCGCCGAAGGCTTCGGCGACCGGTTCGTCGGGACCGCGACCTCTGAGTTCGGCGGCCTGGACATTATCATCAACAACGCCGGATACACCTGGGACTCCGTCATCCAGAAGATGGGCGACGACCAATGGGATGCAATTCTGGATGTGCATCTGAAGGCGCCGTTTCACATTCTTCGTGCCGCCCAGCCAGTAATCAGTAAGGCGGCCAAAGCGGAGAAAGAGGCCGGCACCCGGGTGCACCGCAAGGTCGTCAACATCTCCTCGGTGGCGGGTCTGTACGGCAACGCCGGCCAGATCAACTACTCGTCGGCCAAGGCGGCCATCATCGGCATGACCCGCACCTTGTCCAAGGAATGGGGTCGCTACAACGTCAACGTCAACGCGGTGGCCTTCGGGTTCATCGAGACCCGGTTGACATCAGCAGCCGCAGACGGCAACTCGACCATCGAGATTGAAGGCCGTGAGATTAAGGTCGGCGTCAACCCGGGCCTGCTGGCCGCGGCGCAAATGATGATTCCCCTTGGGCGGGCCGGTACCCCGGACGAGGCCGCGGGCGCGGTAGTGATGCTGACCTACCCGGAGGCCGATTACGTCAGCGGCCAAATCCTGGTGGCCGGCGGCGGATTCGAGGCCTGATACCGATGAGCATGACCTACACCAGCGCATGGTGCGACCACGAGGTCGCCGCACTAGGCGAGCTCGCTGACAAGTTTTTCGCCAAAAGTCTTGTGCCGCACCGAGACCGGTGGGATGCACAACAGCACGTAGACCGGGAGGTGTGGCTGGAGGCCGGCAGGCTCGGACTGCTGTGCTGCTCGATCCCCGAGGAGTACGGCGGCGGCGGCGGCAACTTCGCCCACGACCTGGCCGTGATCGAAGCGCAGGCTCGCGCGCTCGACAGCGCCTGGGGCAACTCCGTGCACAGCGGCATCGTGGCGCACTACATCCTGGCCTACGGCACCGAAGAGCAGCGGCGGCGCTGGCTGCCGCGGATGGCGAGCGGTGAGATGATCTCCGCGATCGCGATGACCGAACCCGGCGCCGGCTCCGACCTGAAGAACATCAAAGCCACCGCGCTGCGCGACGGCGACGAGTACCTGATCAACGGCGCCAAGACCTTCATCTCCAACGGGTCGCTGGCCGATCTGATCGTGGTGGTCGCCAAAACCGACCCGAAGGGCGGCGCCAAGGGGGTCTCGTTGATCGTCGCCGAGACCGCCGACCTGGGCGGGTTCACCCGCGGCCGGATTCTGGACAAGGTGGGCCAACACGGCGCCGACACCTCGGAGTTGTTCTTCGAAAACGCACGGGTGCCTGTCGACAACGTCCTGGGCGGCGTCGAGGGCAAGGGGTTCGGCCAGTTGATGACCCAGCTGGCGCAGGAGCGGCTCACCATCGCGGCCAGTGCGGTCGTCGCGACGGAGGCCGCGGTCGCGGAGACCATCGCCTATACCAAGTCGCGCAACGCCTTCGACCAGACGCTGTTCGATTTTCAGAACACGAAGTTCACCCTGGCCGAGTGCCAGACTCAGGCACACATCGCGCGGGTCTTCCTCGACTCGTGCATCGAGCGACACCTGCGCGGCGAGCTCGACGCGACAACGGCGGCGATGGCCAAATGGTGGCTCACCGAACAGCAATGTCAGGTCATCGACCGTTGCCTGCAACTCTTCGGCGGGTATGGGTATATGCGCGAGTACCCCATCGCGCGCATGTACGAAGACGCGCGGGTGCAGAAGATCTACGGCGGAGCCAACGAAGTCATGAAGGACATCATCGCCCGGTCACTGTGAGAAGTCGGAGGTAGTCCAAGCACATGCCCGAACGATTCATCCGACGCGAAGATCCGGCACCCGGAGTCGCTCGGGTCGTGCTCGCCCGACCCGAGAAGCGCAACGCCCAAAGCCCCGAACTCCTGTACGAACTGGATGCCGCGTTCGCGACGGCAACCGCGGACAGCGCGATCAAAGTGATCGTGCTCGCCGCCGACGGCCCCGACTTCTCCTCCGGCCACGATCTGCGGGCCGGGTTCTATCTCCCGTGCGCACCGGCGGCCACGATGGCGGGGGGACTCGACGCCGGAGGTGCCGAGGGACACTACGCCTTTGAATGCGAGGCCTATCTCGGACTGTGCAGGCGGTGGCGCGAAATTCCCAAGCCCACCATCGGACAAGCACACGGCCGCACCATCGCCGCCGGGCTGATGTTGCTGTGGCCGATGGATATCATCGTGGCCGCTTCGGATGCGACGTTCTCCGACCCGGTGACAGCGTTTGGGGTCAACGGCATCGAATACTTCACGCACGCTTGGGAACTCGGTGCGCGCAAGGCCAAGGAAATTCTCTTCACCGGGCGTGCGCTGACCGCTCAGGAGGCGCGCGAGGTCGGCATGGTCAATCACGTTGTCGCATCGGCGGACCTCGAGTCGTTCACCACCAAGCTGGCGAGGCAGATCGCCTCGCGACCGGCATTCGGGCTTCGGCTGGCCAAGGAAAGCGTCAACCGCAGCCTCGATGCTCAGGGGCAATCCACGGCGCTGGACGCGGCAATCGCGCTGCACAACCTGGGGCATGCCAGCAACCTGGCGCGCCACGGGCAGATCTTGGACCCAACCGGCGCCGAGGTCATTCGAGCCGGCGCGAAGCGCGCGACCGAAACCGGCTGAATCTCGTATTGTCGTTCTGTGCTAGTCGGCTTCCTCCTCGCCCTGGGCTGTTCGGTCTGTTATGGATGCGCCTCGGTGTTGCAGGCAGTCGCGACACGATCGGTCGAATCCGGTAGCGGCTCGGGTATCGACGCCGCGCTCCTGATCCGCGCCACCAGACAGTGGCGCTATCTCGCCGGCATTGCTCTTGACGGAGTTGGATTTCTGCTTCAGGTCGCGGCCCTGCGCTTGGTGCCGATCTACGTCGTCGCCGCGGCGCTGGCCGCGTCGATCGCGGTGACGGGCATCGTGTCCGCTTGGCTGCTGTCGGCACGGCTTTCACGGCCCGAATGGACCGCGGTCGGCGTCGTCTGTGTGAGCCTTTTCGTGCTGGCCTGCGCCGCCGGACCCGCCCATTTCCGGCGTGCCCCCGCGGGCCTTGGCTGGGCGCTGGTGGGCGTTGTCGCCGCCGTGTTCATCGTCGGTGCGGTCGCAGGCCGATTGCCCGACCGCGAGCGCGCACTCGTCCTGGGCCTCGCATCCGGAACCGGCTTCGGTGTTGTGGAGATCGGTGTTCGCCTGCTCGATGAAATCGATCCCACCAAACGCGCTTTCTACACCAACCCGGCCCTGTACGCGGCGGCCGCCGGCGGGGCCGCGGGATTCCTGCTGCTCACCTCCGCATTACAACGCGGGTCGGTGACGACAACAGTGGCCGCCATGGTTGTCGGTGAGACACTCGCGCCCGCGCTCGTCGGCGTGGTGTGGCTGGGCGATCGCGCCCGCCCTGGCTTCGGATGGCTGGTGATCGCGGGATTCGTCGTCGCCGTATCCGCCACGTTGGTGCTGGCCCGGTTCGGCGAAGCGCCTACGTCTGCAGAAGCCAGTTGAGTTGCGTCAGTCGTTTCCGCGCGCCGGCGGTGCCACTTCAACGCCGCCAGACTCGTGCTCCGGGCCCGCGGCCGGGTGGTCGGCGGGGACGCGCTCACGGAACCGTTCGGCCTCCCCCGCGTCCTTCGGCCCGGTGCGGCGCTCCTCGCTGTGGTACGGGCCAGGCTTCTGTCGTGGCTTGCCGCCCGGGAACGCCAACCGGAAGATGCTGCGGTGCACCATGTACCACTGCTTCGAGAACCGCCCGGTGTTATACGGCAGCTCATAGCGTTCGCAGATGTCCTTGATCATCGGTGCGATCTCCGAGTACCTACTGGCCGGCATATCCGGATACAGATGGTGCTCCACTTGATAGCCGAGGTTGCCGCTGATCACGTGAAACAGCGGACTGCCGTCGATATTGGCCGCGCCGACTAACTGGCGCAGATACCACTCCCCGCGCGTCTCATCCTCGACTTCGTCCTGGCTGAATGTGTAAGTCTGGTCCGGAAAATGGCCGCAGAAAATAATGGCGTGCGCCCATACGTTGCGGATGACGTTGGCCAATGCGTCGGCCGCCAGCGTACGTAGGAACGTGCTTTCCACGCCGGGCAGCACCCGGTCGAGGAAGGTCGCCGCTGCGCCGGTCCGTCCCTTTCCCGATATCCTGCGAAGTCTCCTGCCGACACGAGACTCCGCCGGCTGATCGAGCCGCCCCCGCAACGCGAGCTGTACTAGTGCAAATGCGCCGGCGCTGATCAGTGGCCACCCGATGTAGTCCTTGATGATCTGCGAACGGGCCTTAACACCAATGCTTTTCAGATCCTTGCGCACCTCCGACCATGGCTTCTCGCCGGCCCTTATGGCCTCGATATCCAGGTCGTGTACCGCCACACCCCACTCGAACAACGCCGTGAGCAACATGTTGTAGAACGGTTGCGCCAGATAGACCGGATTCCACTTCTGATTCGGATCGATCCGCATGATCTCGTAGCCGAGATCCTTGTCCTTGCCCCGAATATTCGTATAGGTGTGGTGGATGAAATTGTGCGAATGCTTCCAGGCCTCGGCGCTCGAGGCGGTGTCCCAGTCCCAGACCGAGGAATGAATATCGGGGTCGTTCATCCAATCCCATTGGCCGTGCATCACGTTGTGGCCGATTTCCATGTTTTCCAAGATCTTGGCCATACCTAGGCACGCGGTGCCCAGCGTCCACGCGGCTTTGGATCGCGATCCCAGCAGCAGTACACGGCCGACCACCACGATCTGCCGCTGCGCCGTAATCACCTGCTTGATGTACTTGCGGTCGCGCTCGCCCAGATCAGCGAACACCTCGTCGTGGATCGCGTCCAATTCTTTTCCAAGCTTTTCCCGTTCCTGTTCCCCCAGATGGGCGAACGGGTGTTCGGGTCGTTGCAGAGTAGAAGTCACTGCGGGTCCTTTCGATCACAGTTCAAGTTCGACGTCGCCTTCGGCGCTGTTGATACAGATCCGCACGTCCTGCCCGGTGGGTTCAGTGACGTCACCGGAGCGCAGATCACGCAGCTTGCCCGATTTGAGCGTGCCTACGCAGGTGTGACAGATGCCGATTCGGCAGCCGAATGCTAGGTTCAGACCGGCCTTCTCGCCGGCTTCCAAAATTGATGTGCCACCGTCACATTCGACGTTCTTCTCGCTGTCGAGGAAGTTGACGTCGCCGCCTTCACCGGCCTCGCCGTCGCCACCGATCTTCGGTTGAAACCGTTCGAAGTGCAGGCGATCCGGATCGCCGTTTTTCTCCCAATGTTCGATGAGCGCATCGAGCATTTCAGTGGGGCCGGAACAGAACGCTTCGCGTTCGCGCCAGTCCGGACACTCCTCGTCCAAGTCGCCGGGTTCGAGGCGACCACGCTCCCCGGTAAGGCGCACATCTAGACGCATTTGCTCATGTCGGTCATCGAGGTCTTCGAGGACCGATAAGAACATGACCTGCTCGCGGGTGCGAGCGGAGTGAATGTGCAGTACATCTTTAAGCTCACCGCGACTATCCAAGCTGCGCAGCATGCTCATGATCGGTGTGATGCCGCTGCCGGCGCTGATGAACAGCATCTTGGACGGCAGCGGTTCAGGCAACGTGAAAACGCCCTCGATTTCGCCCAGCCGCACCAGATCGCCGGGCTGGATCTTTTGCACCAGATACGGCGACACGACGCCGCTGTCCACCTTCTTGGGCGTCACGCTGATCAGACCGTCTTCCGGCGAGGGGTCAGAGGTCAGCGAGTAGGCGCGCCAGTGGTACACGCCGTCGATCACCACGCCGAGCCGCACGTATTGGCCGGGTTTGTGACCCGGCCATTCATACCCGGGCCGAATCAGGATGCTCGCCGCCTCCGAGCCCTGCTGCTCGACCTGTTCGACCTTTCCCCGCAGTTCCTTCGTCGTCCAAAGCGGGTTGATCATCTCGAGGTAATCGTCGGGCTCCAGCGGGCTGAACAGCCGTCGCACCGCCCGCAAAAACAACCGACGACCGCGCGGGACTTGGGGTTGTGCGCCACGTTCCGCCATGACGTTATGGTATACAACTGTACACTGAATTACAACAACTCAGTGAATATGGTTGATAATCAACGTGATACAGATCTTGGGTCGTACTACTAAATAAGCACATGCGTTCGCCCAAACTGTTCCTGAAATCCGGTCGCGTATCGATTGTTCGCGCGGAACGCGCTCCTGTGCTCCTACCCATAGTTTCCGCAGCGCAAACATCGAAAACTAGACGACCGGCTAACCTCGAACCCGGCCAGATAACCTTGACCGGTGCCGTCCCCGAAACCATCGACCACACGGCTTGGTTCGATCCCACGAACTGCCACGCAGATGCGCATCCTGCGCGCGGCGACGGAACTCTTCGCCGAACACGGCGTGGGAGCGACGTCCTACCAGATGATCGCCGACGCCATCGGAGTGACGAAAGGCGCTATCTATCACCAGTTCAACACGAAGGACGAGATCATCATCGCCGTGGCGGAGATGGAACTGGCCACGCTCGAAGACGCACTCGAGGCTGCCGAAGCATTGGACTGCCGGGTCGAGGGTCGTGAACTGCTGCTGAATCTGGTGATCGACCACGCCGTGGATCATCGGCGTGCGGCCAGGACGCTGCAGTTCGATCCGGTGATCGTTCGGCTGCTGTCTGAGCACGAACCCTTCCAGCGTTTCATCGAGCGGCTCTACGGCATGCTGGTCGGCGACGAGCCTGGACCCGATACCCAGGTGCGGCTCGCCGCGCTGACGTGCGTGATCGGCGGCACGGTGTCCCATCCCCTCGTCGCGGAACTGGGTGACGACACGCTGCGCACGCATCTGTTAGAGCTGGCGCGCCGGATTGTTGGCCTGCCGGAGGCGGTTTCGCCTCGCCGCCGGGCCCGAAACTCCAAACGCGCCTCGGCGTAACCCCGGCCATCGAATGGGCCCTGTAAACAACAACAACGGCGAAGTACTACAATGCGTAGTAGTTATGTATTGGTCGGGCCGCAGAAGGAGGCCGCGAGATGACCGAGCGACACAGGGCGGGCAGGTCCAGCTGGGAGTTCCGATTACGTTGTGCCGCACTCATTTTTGCGGTAGGTCTGTCATTACACACCGCGGATCACCTACGCAGAGGGATGGACGTCGTCCCTCCGGCGGTGTTAACCGCCGGGATGATTCAGGGCGTCCTCGCAGTGGTCGCCGTCGGCCTGGCTTTTCGGGGCAGCCGGATGGCGCCGCACGCTGCGATCCTCGTCGGCTTCGTCAGCGCCGCGGGTTTCACCGCCGCACACCTGCTGCCGACCTGGGGCGCGTTCAGTGACAGCTTCATCCATGCCGCTCCGGTCGAGGCGGTCACCTGGTTTTCCTGGGTGACCGCGATTCTGGAAATCCTCGGCGATCTCCTGTTCGGCGCGGCAGGCATCGTGATGCTTATGGCGAGGAGCCCTAACCGCCCTTGAGTCGGATCTTCCACCGCACGAAGGTGAGATAGCAGATGCTGATGAAGGCCAGCATCGCCATGTCGAACCACCACGCGCCGAGTGTGTGTTGCCAGTGCGCGTCGTGCGGCGTCTGTTTGACCTTGTCCTGCAGACTGAGCACGTCGACGGTGGAGGCTGACGCCGCGAAACCCCATCTCGCCGGTGTGGCCCAGGACATTTGGTCCAGCCCGACACGCGCGGTGACGGGAATCAAGCCCCCGGAGAACACCAGCTGCGACATCACCGCCACGACGAGCAGGGGCATGATCTGTTCGTTGGACCGGGCGAGGGAGGACAACAACAACCCGAGCATCGCCGAGGCGACGGTGGTGGCGGCGATGTCGACGAACAGCTCGAATTCGGGATTACCCAGCGCAACGGCGCCCTGGGTCGGCCCGCCCTTACCGAGGATCGCGATGAACGTCACGATCGCCGACTGAACAACCGCGAACACGGTGTAGACGCAGACCTTTGCCAGCAGATATGCGGTGGTGGACAGGCCGACCGCCTGTTCGCGCAGGAAGATGGCGCGCTCACTGATCAGATCGCGGACGGTCAGCGCGGTCCCCATGAACACCGCACCGACGTTGAGTAGCACCAGGATCTGCGAGGGCTCGGTGGGCGCGTCGCCCAGCGGGTCCGGCCTGCCAAAGCCGACATCGCCGGGCACGGTCATCGACAGCGAACCCATGATGAACGGCAGCAGTGCAAGGAAGACGAAATAGCCCCGGTCGGACACGATCAACCGGACCTGCCGTCGGGCGATGGTGGAAAACTGCCGGAACAGGCTGGTGTGCGTGGGCTCGCCCAGTTCGGCGGGCTCTTCCACCGGTGGCGTCGGCGGCTGCGGACCGGTGCGCGCCAGGTACCGGGCCTTGGCCGCGTCCGGGTCGTCGGCGACTGAGCTGAAGATGTCGGCCCAGTTCGTCGTCCCCATCGCCGGGCCGATCTGGCTCGGCGGCCCGCAAAACGCCGTCTTGCCGCCGGGGGCCAGCAGCAGCACCTGGTCGCAGACGTCCAGGTACGTCAGTGAGTGGGTGACCACGAGAACCACGCGCCCCGCGTCGGCCAGCTGGCGCAGCATGGTCATCACCTGCCGGTCCAGCGCGGGGTCCAGACCGGAGGTCGGCTCATCCAGGATGAGCAGCGACGGGCCGGTCAGCAGCTCCAGCGCCACCGACGCGCGCTTGCGCTGGCCGCCGGAGAGCTTGTCGACCCGCTTGTCGAGGTGCTGGGTCATCTCGAGTTCCTCGAGCACCCGCGCGACCACTTCTTCGCGGTCGGTCTTGGTGGTGTCGGGTGGCAGCCGCAGTTCGGCCGCGTACATCAGCGCCTGCTTGACGGTCAGCTGGCCGTGAACCACGTCGTCCTGCGGCACCATGCCGATCCTGCTGCGCAGCGACGCGTATTCGGCGTGAATGTTGTGACCTTCGAACACCACCGTGCCGGCGCTGGGCTGCGTGTATCCGGCCACCAACCGGGCGAAGGTCGACTTGCCCGCCCCCGACGGACCGATGACGGCCGTCAGCATCCCCGGCCGCGCGATCAGCGAGATGTCGTCCAGCAGCTTCCGGTTGTCGATCGTCCAGGCGACCCCGCGCACGTCGAGGCCGCCCGTACCGGTCGCTGCCGCAGTCTCCTGGCGCCGGGCCAACGTGCCGCCGGTAAAGACGAGGTCGACGTTGCCGATCGTGACGACGTCGCCTTGGTGCAACAACGCTTGTTCGACCCGGGTGCCGTTGACGAACGTGCCGTTGATGCTGCGGTTGTCCACGATCTCGGTGCCGCTGGGCGTCGGCACCAGGCTGGCATGGTGGCGGCCGGCCAGCACATCGGGAATGACGATGTCGTTGTCGTTGGCGCGGCCGACCTTGATGGCCCCCGGCGCCTCCGTCCCCGGCGCTCGACCCGGCCGCAGGATCTTCATCATCGACGTCGCCAGATCACCGCCGGGGCGCGCCGCGTGCTCTCCTGCCGGTGACGGCGGACGGTAGATCTGCGGCGCCTGCTGGGGCGCCCCGGTGGCCGGATATCGCGTCTGTGACCCGCTGTGCGGGTGGGCGGCGTGCGGGCCACTGGGTGGGTAGGCAGGCTGCGGACTGCTAGGCGGATGGGCCGGCTGCGGACCGTTGGGCGGGTACGCGGGCGGCCTCCGCGTTGTCGGCGCTGACTGCTGAGGCGGTGCCGGACGAGACGGGTCTCCGTGGGGGGGCGCGGGGTGCGCCTCGGCCGCGGTGGCCAGCGGTATCGACGTCGTCAGCGGGGGACGTCCGGCCGAGCCCTGGTGTCGACCGACCTCGAAGGTCAAAGCCGGACCGTCGGGGTTGCCGATATTGATCCGCTGGCCGTCCTGGATGTCCGCGTAGGGCACGCGTCGATTGTTGACGTACATCCCGTTGAGGCTGCCGTTGTCGATCGCGATCCATCGGCCCTGGTCGAATCGCACAATCAGGTGCGCCCTGGAGATGAGCGGATGCCCGACGCGAACGTCGGCCCGCAGGTCACGCCCGATGACGACGTCGTTGCCTGCCGCGAAGGTGCGCTCCGATGCGTCATACCGCACGGTCAGCACAGGTGGGGCTGATGTGCTCACGGGCACCAACTGTATCCAAAATGCGGCCGACTGCAGAGTACGTCGACGACACGGTTTAGCGTCGCTACTGGCTGACGGCGTTCGTGCGTCTGCCTGTGCACCCTCTTTCCCGCGGGTCCACGCTGTAAAGGTTCTGTCAAGCTCCCGTTAAAACCCTTCGGGAGCCTCGCGCGCACGCGAGGGGCTGCGTAGCTTTTAGAGGAGCCGGTCGCATCGTCGGCGTTCCGGACACTCCACTCGCACAGGAACAAGCCATGCACACCGTTGAGACGCTTCGCCAGGAGTTGCGGAACTACGCCGTGGAGTTGCGGCAGCTGGCGTACACGCTGCCCGACGGGATAGGCGAGCACAATCTGCTGCAATTGTCGGATCGGATGCGCGCTGCCGCCGAGTTGGTGGACCGCAAGGGCGCCTGAGGCCGCGGGCGCCAGTTTCGCGCGCGTTGCCGATCGCGGAGCCGGGAAAAGGGTTCGCGCTGACAGGGTTTCGCGGCCCCGGGCGTGTAAGCAGCTCGTCGCGGAAGCAGATCGTCGCGTCACGAACTCGTGGGTTACGGTTGCCCGCCTGGCCGGCACCATGGGCGCTGCTTCGCGTTCGGCGTCAGCCGGACCGCTTCTTTAGGTTCTCGATTCCACCGGCCGTGCTATGACGAAAGATGTTACGGTACAGCATATTTCGTCCGCTTTACCGGCGCTAGGCAGTGGCGCCTGACAAAGGTCGGGCGCGCCGAAACTATTGATCGGGCGCAGCTTGTCCCAACATATATCCATGGAAGAGACAGCGCACACGGGTCCGCTTTTGGCCGACCGGGTCGCGGTGGTGACCGGCGGCGGCGGCGGCATCGGCGCGGCGACCGCGCGGCTGTTCGCCCAACATGGCGCCCGGGTGGTCATCGCCGATATCGATGCACAGCTGGCGCAGCAGACCGCCGACGAGATTACGACGTCGGGCGGGTCGGCTCTGGCGGTTGTCGCCGACGTCCGAGACGCCGATCAAGTTGCCGGCCTGGCGCGATCGGTGCTGGATCGCTACGGCCGGGTGGATGTATTGGTGAACAACGTCGGCCACTGGGTACGGCACCCGGGCAGCTTCGCCACCACCGACCCGCTGCTTTGGGATGAGCTCTACCGGGTGAACCTGCAGCACGTTTTTCTCGTCACCCGCGCGTTTCTGCCGTCGATGATCGACCGGCACGCCGGGGCGATCGTCAACGTCTCGTCCGTCGAGGGGCTGCGCGGCTACCCGGAGGATCCGGTGTACGCCGCCTTCAAAGCGGCGGTCATCCACTTCACCCGCAGCCTGGCGGTCCAGGTGGGCCGCGACGGTGTGCGGGTCAACGCAATCGGCCCCGACGTCACCGAATCACTTCAGGTGCCTTACTCACAGTGGCTGTCCGCCGAGGAGCAGGCGCAGTGGCCGCAGTGGGTTCCGGTCGGGCGAATGGGGCTCCCGAAGGACCAGGCCCGGGTGATCCTCTTTCTGGCCTCAGATCTTTCGTCGTTCGTCACCGGCCACACCATCCCGACGGATGGCGGCACCGGCGCGGCGGGTGGATGGTTCCGCTCCTCGCGGCGGACCGACCGGGAATGGACCAACCGCCCCGCCTCACCCTGACCCGATGCATGGCCAGCTATGCGCATCTGGTGGGAGGGGGTCAAAGAACCCGCCGCTACAAGCTCAAGATAACGCCGGAAGGTGGGGCACTCGAAGTGGTTGGCGGCGCGGCGCGCCACTGCATGCTGGCGACCGCTGATGGCGGCGAGCTTACGGATGGTGTCGTCGATCTCGGCGGCCCGCGCGTTTCAACGCAGTGCCGCGCGGGCAATCGGCCACCGTGGATAGCGACAACAACGACAACATGCTGGAGCAGAGCGAGAGCCTGGACTCCGACGAGGTGCGCAACGACGACGGCGACGAAGTGGTCGACCCGCCCGGGAGATGGATCGAAGTCCGCGAGAACGAGTCGCTCGACGAGAAGCTCGCGGCGGAGACTTCCGACGAACCGGGCGACAACTGGCCGTCCAAAGAGGCACACGACTCCGACGAAGGCGGGGCACTCGACGTCGTCAGCGGCGACGAGCTGGACCGCATCGACCCGACTCAGCACGGCCGGCAAAGCGGCCAGATCGACGGGACGCCGGAGGACGGCGACTCGTTCTTCAACGTAGAGAGATGACGGATTGCGCTGAGCGTCAATACTGTGGCAGGCGCTCCACGTGCGGAGCGCCTGCCACAGCCTGTTGAATCAGCCAGCCATGAATTCGTGGTAGGCGGACTCCAGCTCCGGCGACAGTGCCGTCACATTGCACTGGCGTTCAGTGTCCCCGATAGGTGCCAGAATCCCGCGCAGGTCGTTGTATTCCTGCGGGTGTCCGGTGAAGTAGCTCCGCAAATTGGCAGCTGCTGTCGGACGAGGCTGGCCGTACGCTCCCATGACCACCTGGTTAGCGCCCGGGTGGGCGCCAAGGTATTGCTGCGCTGCACCAGTCACCGACGAAACGGTGGCGTTGACCCCGCCCGGACTGCAGTCGGGTGCTGCCGCCGCCGTCGGCGCCGCGACGAAGCCGATCGTCAGTCCCCCGAGCAGACAGCCGGCACTGATGCCGGCCACACGGCGGCGCGCGGGCATACTGCTGAATCTCATCATCATTTTCCTTCGGATGCGCGAATGGATCTTCAGGGCGCCCGATCCCCCGAAATCCAAAGTAGCTGAGGCGAAACGAGGCGCGGTCGGTGTTCGCCGTCAACGAACAGCGTTAATCGCTTATCGGTGCCTGCAACGTGATCCGGGCCACGCAAACGGATGCCCGTTCGCTAAGCCTGCGGCGAAAAACCCCAGGCCAAAATTAAGGGCTCTCAGGAACATTGGTCGATTCTTAAGAGATCGTGATCTCGGATCGTGACAATACCGTTATCGCGGTGCGGCCGAATTCTTTGCCTAGCGGGCACTGGCACGGCGGTTGTGCGTTTTGATCGCATCAACGAGTTCGGGCTTCGTCATCGTGGAGCGGCCGCGGACGTCGAGCCGGCGAGCGATCTCGAGCAGATGCTTCTTGCTGGCGTTGGCGTCCACGCCTTCGGCCGTCGGCAGCGGGTTGTCTAGGCCGCCACGCTCGGCGTGTTCGTCGGATGGGCCTTGCTGCTCTTTGGCTTCCCAGTGGTCGCCGACTTTCTCGAAGCTGTGCTTGACGGCGGCATAGGCGACGCGGTGCGCGCGCTCCTCGCTGCCGTATTGGTCCGCGGCCGAATCGTGGGCCTTGGCGAACGTGCGTTGCGCCTTACCGCTGGAACGGCGCAACGTGCTGGGCAATTCGTCCTTCTTCGCCGCGCCGCTCTTTGTTGTCTTCGGCATCGGAAACACCTTACTTTCGAGAGTCTTGCGAGCCTTGGGTCGATTGTCGTGCGGCCGCGTAGGCAAGCTACATCCATGGCGACTTCCGCAGGGCGGGGACCCGGTTCGGCCGAGCGCAATCCCGGACGGGACGGGTTCACCGCCGACACAGAGGAGCAGGTGCTCGAACGAAATCACGAGAAGTCGAGAAGTGTTGTGTTGCACGGAAGCTCAGGGTAGGAAGCCGCGCAATCACTACTAATTCAAGCGATCGAGTTTGAGGAGCCCCTCGATGGCGGTGTCGAACTCGCCACTGTCGACCGCGTCGAGCGTGCCCAGCACTGCTTCCAGCGCGCTACGCAGGCGCCGAACTTCTTCGTAGGCCTGCAAATGGGAGTCGATGAGCTGGCGTTCAAAGATCGGTGGAGGGCCCACCCGCCGCCAGTGCCTCAGCGTTGCTTCATTGATCACTGTTCAGACCCCCATTTTGTTCGAGCAATCGGCCGCTAAAACGGCCTAAAGACAGCAGCGGGCGATCGATCCACCCCGAGCTGGCACCCGCTAACCATGCCAGCAAGCGTACCCGCTGAACGCGCGGCTAAAACCAATTTTCAGTTAAGTAATCCGGCAGCCAAACCTTCTCGATTGACGCTGTCAGCTCGGGGGTATCCGGTCCGTCATGGATCCGTCCCTGGCCTTGGGCGTTAAGACAGGCATGACGCAGCCCGTCCGGCGGATCTGACCGGGAAACGGCTCCACGTGACTGGCTGAAGGGAAACGGAGGCGGAGGTGCGGCTACGTCGCAGCGAATTAAGCAAGCCGGGGATCGCGCGCAAGCGCCGCGGCAAAGGATTTGCCTACTACGGTCCAGAAGGCGAACTGCTGACCGACGGCGACGCCGTGGAGCGGATCAAGGCGCTGGTCATTCCCCCGGCCTGGAGGAAGGTGTGGATCTCGCCGCAGCCCAATGGCCACATTCAGGCCGTCGGCACTGACGCGGCCGGGCGCCGACAGTACCTGTACCACCCTGCCTGGCAGCAGGAGCGCGCCGAGCAGAAATTCGACCGCGTCCTGGAAATGTCGACACAGTTGCCGGCCTGGCGAGCCACCATTGCGCGTGACCTTTCCGGCCGGGGACTTACCCGGGAACGGGTGCTCGCCTTGGGATTGCGTCTGCTGGATCGCGGCTACTTCCGCGCCGGCGGCGAGGAGTACGCCGAGGAAAACGAGTCCTACGGCATAGCCACCCTGCTGTGTGAGCACGCTGCGGTCCGGGGCGACGTGGTCGAATTCGACTACCCCGCCAAGAGCGGCGTCCGACGCACCGTGGAAGTCGAAGATTCCGACGTAGTCCGTGCGGTTCGCTCGCTGATCCGCCGTACGGAAAGCGGTGAACGTCTTCTGGTGTGCCGCAAGGGTTCTAGCTGGATAAATATTCAGGCCGATGATCTCAATGCCCGATTCAAGGAGGTTGTCGGCGACGACTACACCGTCAAGGACTTGCGAACGTGGCACGGAACGGTGCTGGCCGCTGCGGCCTTCGTCGACGCGGACCCGGCCGTTTCCCAACGGGTGGCCAAACGCGTTGAGTCCGCCGTGATGAAGGAGGTCGCCGAGGGGCTGGGTAACACCCCGGCGGTCGCGCGCGGCTCCTATGTGGATCCCCGAGTGGTCACCGGTTACGAGCAGGGCATGACCATCGCCACGGCGGCTCGGCGCGCCGAGCGTGCCCGTCGACCTGATGAAGCCCAGGAAATCTTGGAAAAGGCCACACGCATGTTGATCCGCCGAGTTGCCAAGAGCGACAACGTGTCTGGGCAGCCGGTCCTGGCCAAGACCGCGTAGGCGCCACTGCATCGCGCCAAGCACCAATACCGTCCGGTACCGACGCGCACCCCGGTGTTTGATGGGACCGACTCGGTAGCGCACGATGAGCGGATGGAATCCGGTCCTACTCGCGTCGCGGTCTACCTCGACTTCGACAACATCGTGATCTCGCGGTATGACCAGGTGCACGGGCGCAGCTCATTTCACCGGGACAAAGCGAAGGGTCTCGACGACGAACGGCTGAAGGCCGCGACTGTCGATGTCGGCGCGGTCATCGACTTCGCCTCGTCCTTCGGTACCCTCGTGCTCACCCGCGCCTATGCGGACTGGTCTGCCGGCGTCAACGCCGCCTACCACGGTCAGCTGGTCGGCCGCGCAGTCGATCTGGTGCAGCTGTTTCCGGCATCCGGTTACAGCAAGAACGGCGCCGACATCCGGTTGGCTGTGGACGCGGTCGAAGACATGTTCCGGCTGCCCGATCTGACTCATGTGGTGATCGTTGGGGGCGACTCGGATTACATTGCGCTCGCCCAGCGTTGCAAGCGCCTCGGCCGCTACGTTGTCGGCATCGGGGTGGCAGGTGCCAGCAGCCGGTCCCTGGCCGCCGCGTGCGACGAGTTCGTCACCTACGACGCGCTGCCAGGGATACCCGCCGCCGCCCCGGCCCCAAAGTCCGCCAAACGCGATAAACCGGTGATCGACTCCGCGCCGGACGATGAGCCACCGTCCGCCGACCCGCAAGCCGCGGCCACCGGGCTGCTCGAGCGGGCTCTGCGCATCGGTCAGGAAAAGGACGACGCCGACTGGCTGCACAACTCCGAAGTCAAGGCCCAGATGAAGCGCATGGACCCCTCGTTCAGCGAGAAGTCGTTGGGATTCAAGTCCTTCAGCGACTTCTTACGTTCGCGCAGTGATCTGGTGGACCTCGACGAGAGCAGTACGACCCGCATGGTGCGGCTGCACAGTGACGCCGCTTCATAAGGAGATAACGGCGGTGGACCCAACGATGGAAATGTGGCAATTGGTTGCCAGAGAACAGATTCGGGATACGCTCGCGCGATACAACTGGTCGGGCGACGCCGGCCGGATCGACGGTCTCGCGAACACATTCTGCGCCGACGGAGTCTTGGAGATACGCGGGTTCGAGCCACTACACGGCCGCTCCGAAATTACCGCCTTCCTCGGGGGTGTCACCGGCAACGTCGCCAGCAGTGTCTCGGGCGGAGCCGACGCGAACGTCAAACCCATCGTCCGGCACAACGTCACTAACGTGCTGTTCACCGAGTTGACCCCCGACCAGGCCCACGTCTCGTCGTACTTCACCGTGGTCACCCACATCGGACTCGACCATTACGGCCGCTACCGCGACGTTTTGGTGCCCGACGGCGACACGTGGCTGATCAATCACCGCAAGGTATCAACGGACTGGGCAGCGCCTAATTCGGCGATGGCTCGTCAGCCGCCGCCTCGTGCTGAGCGTTGATAAAACGGCTTAACTCTTTGCGTGACCTGATGCCGAGCTTGGCAAACGCGTTGCGAAGGTGAGAGTTCACCATATGCGGAGACAGGAAAAACCGTTGCGCCACTGTGCGGTTCGTAGCCCCCGGGCCACCAGATGGGCGACCCTGAGCTCGCTGTCGGTCAGGCTGTCGATTCCGCGCTGAGGGCGCGGCTTGCCCACCACGCGGCGCGAAATATCTTGCACGAGTGGTTGCGGCGCCAGAATCGGCTTATCGATGCGCGCGCCGAAACTGAGGACGGCCGAGGAGATGTACTCGGCGATGGGTGCCAAGGCGTTCGCCGACCGGGCTCGCCGCGAGCTGCCGCCCACCGGCGAATCGGCACGTAAGCGTTCCGCCACTACCGGCCACCGAGCTGACCCCACAGGAGCTGCAGGTTGCGCGCCTCGCCCAGGAATGGTTGTCCAACAACGAGATTGGCGAACGCTGTTCATCACCCCGCGCACCGTCCAGTACCACCTGCGAGCCTTGAACTCTCCTAGGGCAGCACGGTGTGCATCAGCATCACGTCGTATGCGGACCACAACGACAGATTGAAGTAGAGGTCCCTACCCGACGACCAGGGGTGGATCATCGGCGCATAGATGCCGCCGGGCATCGACCACGAACTGACGAGCATTTGCTCTGGGCTCCATGGTCCCTCCGGAGACGGCGCCGTCCTCGCGACGACGTCGTTGCTGCCGCCGTCGGTGTAGAGCACCAGGTACTGCTTGAGATAGTCGTTGTATTGGGCTGACATCTCGCCCACCGGTCCGGGGAAAATAGGTGTGGCCTTCCCCGGATCACCCGGGACCCAGTTGTTCGAATCGCCGTTCCAGTATGCGTATTTGGTGGGATCCGCCACATAACGCGGGGGGACCCGGGACAGAAACGCCGCACCGCCGCGCCCAGATGGCGTCCCGAACGAATACAGGTAGTTGTCTTTGCCTTTCATGAAGGCGCCCATCTGGAAATGCTCGTTTCCAGGCATGAACCTGCCGCCCGGGACGTTGTCCGGCGAGGACGGGCGGAGCGAGCCGGGAGAGACCGTCCAATTCTGGCCATTGTCGCGGGACATCGCGATCCCCGAGTAGTTCGTCGACCAGTCGCCATCGCGGAGCCATTCCCGGATGGACATGAAGTTGATGACTTGGGTTCCCCCCAGGGAGATGCCAGACGTCGGAATGAGGCCCGTCTCTTTGGGTGCCACCCTGGGGGTGTTGATGATCTGTTTGGACAGCCCCGATTGCCATGCGGGCGAGCCCGAGTAGCGGTCCGAAGCCGACCCGGGCGTGATGTGAACGCCCTTTGACAGGTCATGGTCGGAGCTGCGGAACAGCGTGTTGTATCGCCATTGCTGGCCGTGCACCTTGCAGTAGCCGAACGTATCACCAAAGGCCATGAGCGCCTGACGGTTCGCGCCATCCCCGTTGTCCCAGACGACCCCGAGGTCGGTTCCCGAGATGCCGAAACGCTCAAGCGTTTTGTTCGGGCCGTTCATACCGGTGATCCAGTCGACGAGCGAGGTCGGAGCCCCACCGATCTGCGCGGGCGGCGGCGGTGCCGGCTGCGCTGCCGGCTGCGGCGCTGGCTGCGGCTGTGGCTGCACTGGGGCTGCGTTGGGAGCCAACTGGGCAGCGTTCGGCGGCGGTGCGGCGCCACCACCGGGAGGATTCGGCCCCGGCGGTACCACCTCGGCTTGATGTGTCATCGGCGCGGAGTACCGAGTACCCCCGGTACCCGGCTTGAGCAGAGAAGAGATCAGCGGACCCAGCTTGGGTAGCGGCGCGTGGTCGTTCGCGTTGGGGGGCCTGCGGCCAGTCGGTGGCCGGACGACCGGCTGGGGCGCGGGCATAGGTGTCGAATTGGCTGGAGGGTCGATGTTCGCTTCGGGCGCCTCACAGGGCGTGGCGCTGGCCATTGGCGCAAGGCCTATAGCAGCGGTCAGTCCGATAGCGGCCGTCGACGCCACAAATACCGACATGATTCGCGGAATCGCCGACAATGTCACACCTTTCCCGGTTCCCCATAGCTACGAACGTCGCTTTGACGTCATTGACGTCGGTAGCGGGCTCATGTGACGATAGTGATCAACGGGGCTCTTGTGACCGGTGAGGCGCGAAAAGGTATGTATCCGAGACCGTGTCGCGACCCTTTTGTTCGGGCCTTATCCCCCAGCGCGCGAGCGGGCCACGTTAGGATCCGTCGGTGGCACCGAACCCACCATTGGGAGTTCGCCTGCTTGGCTTGGTGAGCCGATCGACCAAACCGCTCTCAGAGATGACCGACGACGAACTGATCGTCGCGCGAGATCGGTTGAACAGGTTGCGCGCCTCGAGGCTGGCACGCGTCGTTACCGGATTTCCGCATCGTCATGTCACGATCGAGCAGCGGGCGCTGCCCCTGGGCGACCGCACCTTGTCGATGCGGGTATATCGGCCGTTCCGACACCAGGGCGCACTGCCGTTGGTGGTGCATTTTCACGGCGGTGGCTTCGCCTTCGGGACGGCGGCGCAGACCGATTGGCTCAATTCCGGTGTCGCGGCACGGACCCCGGCGCTGGTGGTGTCGGTGGATTACCGCCTCGCTCCGGAACATTCGTTCCCCGCCTCGACGCAGGACGCGTTCGATGCCCTCGATTGGTTGCGCGATCCGCGCTCGGATCTGAACATCTGCCCCGGCCCGCCGGCGCTGATGGGTGACAGCGCCGGCGGGAACCTAGCGGCCGTCGCCGCCGTGCATGCCCGCGACAACGGTATTGATGTGGCACTTCAGGTGCTGATCTACCCCGTCGTGGATTTCACCGACGCGATGTTGCGCTACCCGTCGGCGCTCGAAAGCGCCGACCCGATCCTGACGCCCGCTTCGTTGGCCACCTTCCGGCGTATCTGGTTGCGGGACAAGGATCCCGCCGACCCGCTGGTCTCACCCCTGTTGACTTCAGACCTGTGTGGTGTTGCCCCTGCACTGGTGCAGACGGCGCGCTTCGATCCGCTTCGCGACCAGGGTACGGCCTACGCCAATCGTCTGCGCGATGCCGGCTCCCTGCAAGCGCTGACCGAATATCCGCATGCCGCACACGCATTCATCGCAACACCGGGAGCTAACCGCGGAGCTCGACGGGCCCGCCGACAAATCGTCGCGCACCTTCAACAAGCGTTCGCGCGGCAACTGGCCGGAACTCGATGACCGTCGGCGATCAGCACTGGGGCGGCGATGGTGGCACCGAAGGTGTTGAGGCCGTTGGTAAGTGCTGCGGCTTCAGTCTCTAAGCTCGTGATGGACTACGAAACGACTTGCACGCCGCCGCTGAGCCTCTGGGCCGGCGCGATAACCGCGCTCCCCGCCGTCACGAACGTGGCCACGGGGACCTGTTCGTCGCATGGTCGGTACCCGAGTCGTTGAGGTGAATGGTCGAGGTGTTGGTATCGAGCCCGGTGATGACGAGGTAGTGATCGGCCTTCGCGCGCTGGTCGCTGGTGTTCCAGATGACCGCGGAGTTGACCCAGGCGATGACCTTGCGGTTCTCGGCGAGGTAACGCTGCACCGCCGGCATTCCGGTTGTTTCGGGGTGCTGCGCCGTCCAGTTCATCGTCGATTTGATGCCCGAAATGGTCGAGCAGCACGACCAGGTCCGCCATCTCCACGCCACCGTTGGCGCCCGCGTGGCCCGGGTCAGACGATGGCGCGTAGATCGGCCCCGGGTTGGTCCCCGACGGAGTGTTCTGCGCCCGCCAGTACTTGGCAGACGCGGACGGGTCGCCCGTACACCCCGCTTGCTGCGGCCGGCGCCGCGACCGACGACGACGCTGATGACGGGTTGCCGGACGTGCTGCTGCCGGGGGTGGTCGACGACGCGGCCTGCATGGCCGGCTCACTTCCCGAGCCACACGCGGCTACAAGACAGACACTGGAAAGCCAATGAAAGCGCGCACCGCCGCGATGCCTGCCGTGCTGGCAAACTATGGCGTTAATCGGGCCAGTGCACCATTAGTGCTCGTGCGGCGCCTGGGTTTTTCCGTGAATTCCGGCCCCTGTTTATCCGATTTATCGCAGGATCGCTTCATCAAGGGGTGCCGGTAGAACGTGTTACAGTTTGCCCCTGTCGAGGGAGGCTGAGGAGGCCCGCATGGATTCCACTGCTATCCATTCCAGGAGAGCAGCAGCAGAAACCGACCGGGCGTAGATGAGCCGCAAACGCGTCGTCATCGCCGGACTCGGTGACGCGGGTGTGCTGACAGCGATCCGCCTGGCTCGGCACGCCGACGTCGTCGGCATCTCCGCCAAACCCGCACTGGTCAGCGGGCAAGAACTCGGCGTCCGACTCGCGCGGCCGCAAGACTGGGCCCGCGACAATTGGATTCCGTTCGACCGGTTCCGGTCCTTGGACAAAGCGCACACCGTGCAGGCATCGCTGACCGGGGTGGACCTGGCCGCCCGCACCGTGTTCGCCCGAGGCGACGACGGCGCAACAATCGCCGAGCGGTACGACACGTTGGTCATCTCGACAGGGGTGACCAACGGCTTCTGGCGCCGGCCGACGCTGCAGTCGGCGGCTGAGATCGGCGCCGACCTGCGCGATGCGCACGACCGGCTGGCCTCCGCCGGGTCCGTGCTCATTGTGGGCGGCGGCGCGGCGGCCGTCAGCAGCGCCGCCAACATCGCAACCGCGTGGCCGGGTAAGCGGGTCGACTTGTATTTCCCGGGAGAACGCGCCCTAGGCGGGCATCACCCGCGGATCTGGAATCGCATTCAGGGCCGGCTGACCGACCTCGGCGTCGGCCTGTATCCGGGGCACCGCGCCGTGCTTTCGAACGGCTTCGCCGGCGACGAAATCACCAGCGGACCGGTCCAGTGGAGCACCGGCCAGCCCCCGTCGTCGGCAGAAGCCGTGTTGTGGGCGATCGGGCGGGTGCGCCCCAACACCGGATGGCTGCCCCCGGAACTGCTCGATGACGCTGGGTTCGTGCGCGTGACGCCGGAGCTACGGGTGCCCGGGCAGCGCGGTGTGTTCGCGATCGGCGACGTCGCCGCAACCGACCCGCTGCGCAGCTCCGCCCGCAATCGCGGGGATGCATTGTTGGCCCACAACATTCGCGCCGACTTCGCGGGCAGACAGCTGCGCTCCTATCGGGCGCCGCGACGTCGGTGGGGTTCGGTGTTGGGCATCCAGTCCGACGGTCTGGAGGTTTTCCTGCCGAGCGGCCAGATGTTTCGGTTCCCGCACTGGTCGGTCGAGCGGGTGGTGATGCCGTGGATCGTCCGATGGGGCATGTATCACGGCGTGCGGGAGAACCGTCCTTTCGGTAGCGCTACCTGATCTGCAATCTACGAAAGCGGGCGGCCGCGACAGTCCCGGAGATCCATATTCCGACGGCGATCACGAGATGCCAGAAGCTCTTGGCGTCGCGACCCAGTATCGGCCACATCAACGCTGGCACCTGGGTCCACACCACGCGATGCTCGACACCGTTCATCGGATCAGCAACGTAGTACAGCGCATACGGCAGCTTCGAAGTGCCCGAAGCCGCCATCGGGAAGTTCCCGGGCTTCGCCTTCTTCAATATCGAGGTAACCTGCCCGTCGACGGCCGCTGGCTGATATTGGTGTCCGGCAGCTCGGGAACGATCTCGATCCCGTTGGTCATCGTGAAGACGACGGAACTGCGCGAGAGCCGTTTGAGCAAACCGGGTTTCGCAGTTATGCCTGCGGATAACCCCGGCGGACGGTCCGGTCGAGGATGCCAAGCGTCGCCCGCAACGCACCCTCAGAGATGACCGGAAAGATCTTGGCGTCGCGCCACTTGGCGTCTATGTTCGACCAGTCGTAAAACGAGGTGACTACCGTGCCTGCGTCGTCTGGCTCGAGGCGGTAGCCGTAGACGTGACCGATCTGGGGACGGATCTGGCCGAGAATCGTCCACGTGATCAGCCGATCCTCTTCGAACTCGGCGATCTCGACCGTCACGTCGTACTTGCCTAGCTGTGGAAAGTCGTTCAACGACTCGCGATCCATGTGGACGACGAAGCTGTCGCCGACGGCCTGTACTGGGTCGCCGTCGGCGTCCTGCAGCATCCCAGACGCGTCGATCGCGACGTGGCCCTGCGGGTCGCAGAGCACCGCGAAGATGTCGGACGCCGGCGCTGCGATGGTGCGCTGGACCTCGATACGTTCGGTCATGGCTTCCTCCCAGCGCTTACTCTACGACGCTCGAGTCTGCTTCGGCTCAGTTGTCGTGCGCCACCATCCCGACCTTCTTATGATGGAAGCGTCGCGGTGGGAAAGGTGTTTCGAATTGCCCACGCGGCATCACTTTCAGCGCATCGTGGTCCATCTTCTCGCGACCACGCGGAGGAGGACCGTCAACCAGGTGAGCAGTTCAAGCGAGGAGAACGACTACCGCAATCTGGCGGTCAACGGGCTACGCCCCAGCGAAATTCAATGGGCGCTGAACAACGATGCCGTGCATGGGATCGCCTATGCGTTCAAGAACCCCGTGGCCGTCGCCAAAGCCAGCGACGATCCGAACGATGATCGCGAGACTTACCTCATCCGGGTCAAGCGTGACGAGGTGGCCAATGCGCTGGAAAAGATCAACGATTGGATCGTGAAAAATCCAGGTAGGGCTGGGATGCACGCGTTCGGATTCCTCCGGGCGCTATCGAGGGAGGGCCTCGAACGCGTCGCCGACGACGAGGAGCGCTGCTGAGCCTGCCTACTGGGTCGCTTTAGCCGCGATTTTATCGGCGGCCTGGACACCCTGGTCAGCGATTTTGAATGCGCAGGCTTTGACGTCGATGACCGCGTTGGGTACCGCACTCAGCACGCGCTGTCAGGTCCAGCCTCGTGCGTTGTGCCTGTTCATGATCATCGAGACCTTCGGGGGATCCCCGACCAGGTTTCCGAAGGTCTAGGCCGCGTGCTGCCAACCGTTGAGTGTCTCGCTGACGTCTTGCCCGGCGCATGCTTTCCACCTGCCGGCTGATGTGTGCACGAAGGCCAGCGCTCGGTCGGCCGATCGGAAACGTGGTGGGGGCTTGCTCGATGGAGTGGGTGTATCTTGGCCTACTTCGAAGACGGCGCCGAGACCGGCGTTGATGTCGCCGACGAGGTCGTCGCTGCCTTCGACGGTGACGAGCAGCCGGCCACCGCCACCGCTGCCGCCGTTACGACCGCCGCTGTTCCGCCGCTTCGAGTCCCGAGCATTGCGCGTCCGCTCTTAATCAGCCGTCAGCGAATATCAGTGCCATGGCAGAAGCCGGTGGCCGATGGAAAAAGCTCAAGCAGCGATCGCCCGTGCGAAGGCAGCCTTGCGAAATTCTTGCGGCTACTCCTTGGTCCCGGTCACCTGCCGCAAGCCGCGTTCGGTCCCCCGCGGCGAACGCGAGGTCGGCCGGAGGCCAAGGATACGCACGGAGGCTTCGACATAGGTTTCGCTGCGCTCGAACAGGATTCGCGGTCCGGCAAACTCCGACGGACACACGTCCCCCGTCCGTTCCCGCCAGAGGTGCAGGCGAAGCGCGAGATCGTCTGCGACGGTGGCTAATCCGTCGCCGTCATGTCCGAGGAGCAGGTTGTTCAATTCGTTGGGATCGTCGAGCAGGCTGTAGAGCTCGCGCGCCGGCCGCGGCCCTTCCGCATCGTCGAATACCGCCTTCCCGGAAGGACTGTCCTGAATGTCCAACGGTAGGTCCACCAGATGTCGGGGCGCGTAGTTCTCGATATAGCTGTATTTCTTGGTGCGGATAGCACGCATCGGATCGAAGGAATCGTGAAACGTTTTCTCGGTGAACACTTCCCGGCGAAGAGGCACGGCATCCGGCATGGGCGCCAGCAGGTGGCCAGCGTGGGAGATGCCTTCCACGTCGGCGGGTACCTCCAAGCCGAACAGTTCGAGCAGTGTGGGCAGCAGATCGACACCGCTGAACAATTCGTCATAGACGCGCGGGCCGATGCCCAGCCCCGTGGGCGGTCGGATGATCAACGAGATCTCGGTGCCGGCGCCGTACAGCATCGACTTCGCGCGCGGGAACGGTGCGCCGTGATCGGTGAAGAACACCACCCATGTGGTGGCATCCAATCCGGTGTCATCAAGCGTGGCCAGCAGGCGGCCGACCGCCGCGTCCGCCACCGCGATCGCACCATAAAAATCGGCGAAGTCGCTGCGGACTTCCGCCACGTCCGGCAGATAGGGCGGCACTTCGACGTCGTCGATGGGTGCCGGCTGATACCGGTCACGCGACTCCCCCGTCCAGGGCCGATGCGTCTCGAAAAATCCCGCCGTCAGCAGGAACGGGTCACCCCCGTCGAGCGGCGCGCTCTCGGTCAGCCATTGCTGCGCTTTGGCGACGACATAGTCACAGTGCGAGTCGGACACGTCGAATTCGTCGAAGCCAAGCCGGGCCGGGAAGGACGTCTCGTGCTGCATCCCGAACAGCGCCGAGTACCAGCCGGCGTCCGACAGGATCTGCGGTAGCGTGCGGACCCCCTCGCGGTACTCAAAACCGTGGTGGGCCAACCCGATCAGACCGTTGCTGTGCGGGTAACGACCGGTGAATATCGCGCCGCGGGACGGCGAGCACTGCGGCGCGGCCGCGTGGGCGAAGGTGAAGAAGATGCCCTCGGCGGCCAAGCGATCCAGGCACGGGCTCGCCACCCCACGACGCCCGTAGGCCCCCAGCCAGCGGCCGGTGTCGTGCCAGTGCACGATAAGCAGGTTGTCGTTCCGCCGCTCCGTCATGCTGAGCAAGCATGCCCGAGGAGCGGCCGAAAATGTTGATTATTCTCAGGATTACGCCGGCACGGACGACGACCACGACAACCGCACCGACAAGGCTTCTGATGCCCTTTGAGTTTGAGCCGAGTTTGCGAACGTCGGCCTGAGCACCAGTGCGCTCAGCAGCAGCGCGCCTGTCGCGAGCATGGGGACACTCCACGCGCGGCGCATCGCGATGGCCGCGTGGCACTGCTGCACGAAGTGGGTTCCGGCCGCGTCCGCGGTAGCGGCCTGGGTCCACTCGCTTCCGAACCCACTGCCGCAGTTGATCTGAAATCCCCACTGGTCGAAGTCGGCGAGGTAGACGGGGAACCGCAGCGCCAACATTGCGCCCACCATCAGCACGACCCCGGCCGTGAGGATGAGCAAGCGCGGAGTCGACGTGTTCGCCAGCGCAGTCGCGATCGCCGACTTCTTGTTCTGCCGCTGGGAGTTCTGGCCCATTTCACGTGCCATCTCTCGGTCCATACGCGCGGATTCGAAGAGCTTGACGTCGGATTCGGGCATGGAGTTCCTCCCTCGTGTACATCTGAGTATGAAGGGCTATACCCAGAGGCAACACGTAGGCGCACAAAGAAATTCCACAGACCGTTTACGGCAGTCGCCAACGATCTGACGTCACCGGGTCGATGCTATGGAGCGTTGTCCCAATCGCCGCACTCGCATGCTGCGGGCGGACCGCGCGGACGGACCCCTGCTCCCCCGAAACGGCCACCGTGCCCGGCCCATCGGCGAGCCCTGCAGGCGCGCGATGCGCACGGTGCCGAAGATCAGCACCGCCGCGATCGGCAACTCTCCCAGCACCGCGGTGAGAATCGACACCGCGAAGTCCCCGCGTCTGGCGGTCAGCACGTCGAACCAGGCGTCGCACACCAGGAGCACACCCGTCGCGAATGCGAACAAAGTCAGCAAGTGATGACCGACGAAGCCGAGTACCGCGGTGGCAATCATGAAGCCCAGCAGCAAGATATCGAAACCAACCCAAGTCAGCTGCCAATGTTGGGCGCTGTAGCTCTGCGGCAGGGTGAACCCTAGGTAAACAGTCCACGGAATCAATGCAATCGAGGCGCACAGAGCCAGCCACTCGCGGGTTCGACGGATCTGGATGACACGTCGTGAGCGCATCACTGACTGCTCCCAACCACTGACGGCAGTCGGCCCATGGGGGTGATCGTAGTGCGGGTGGAGGTGGTTAGCTTCTGGAATGCGACGCGTACCAGAGCTGGCCCGTCAGCTATACGACCGCTTCGAGCCGATTCACGCCGTAACGTATTTCGCTCCGGAGGCACGCAGCGCGATGGACGACCTCGGTTACCGCGGGTTCTGGATGGGTTACTTCGCGGCCCGGTCGGCCCCGCTGGGCCAGGTGGCTCCCGAGGTCGTGACGGCTCTGTTCTACAACTTCGCGCCCGCGCGCGTGGCGAAGGCCCTTCCCGCGGCATGGGACATCGCGGGGCCGCAGGTCGTGTTGCGGGCCCGCGAAGCCTCCGCGGTCGCCGCGTTGCGGCGCTACGGCGTCACCGATGACGGAAATATCAGCGCGGCAGCACAATTGGCTTGCAACGCCGCGCGGCAGGCATCCATGGACGGCAGGCCGCTGTTCGCGGCCAACCGCGCCTTGTCGTGGCCGACCGATCCGGTTGCCGCGCTCTGGCACGCGACAACGCTGCTGCGCGAGTACCGCGGCGACGGTCACGTCGCGGCGCTGGTCGCCGCGGGCATCTCCGGGCGCGAGTCCAACGTGTTGCAATCCGCGGCCGGCGCGGTCCCCCAGGAATACATCAAGCGGACCCGTCACTATGACGACGCCGAGTGGCGCGCCTGTGAGCACAGCTTGATCAGTCGCGGTCTGCTCACCGACGCCGGATCCTTGACCCCGGCGGGACGCGATCTCAAAGAGCACGTCGAGACCACCACTGACACGCTGACGCTGCGTGCGTTCGACGCACTCAGCGACGCCGAGGTGGAGGCGTTGTTGCATGCGTTGACACCGATCGCGCGAACCGTGATCGCCGGCGGCGACATGCCCGCCGTCACACCGATGACGCTGCGACGGAATTTCTAACTACAACACCTGAACGTCGGAAGGCGACCAAAACGCCCGCATCGACGTGATTTTGGCGTCTTCGTCGAACAACATTGTCGAGATGGGCGAGATGCGCGTGCGACTGTCCCCGCCGTCGAGGGTGAGGTGCCACAAAAACGCGGCCTCGCTGCCCGAAATACGCAATTGCGCGAGTTCGGTCTCTTTTTTGACACCTTCGATCGCCACATAGAACTCGCGAACGGCGTCCTGGCCGCGCCGGAGGTCCGAACCTACCGGATCCTCGATGGTGGCCTGGGCGGTGTACAGGGTCACGATATCGTCGGCGGTGCCCTTGGCGACGAACTCGAGATAGCGATTGACGGTCTGTGCGATGGCTTCCTGGGACGGCATTATTCGGACGCTACACGGTGCTAGTTATCCGCCGACTGGTCGTCCTCGGCGTCGGCCACGGTCAAGGGCAACGCCAACTCTTCCAGCGGGCGTTGTTCGGCCGCCACCCCGAGCCACACTTCGACGAGGCCGGCAATCGCCATCACCGCCGCTCCGATCAGGAATGACCACACCACCTCGCTACGCTCACCGGAATTGATCAACTGCGCGAACAACAGCGGGCCGGTGATCCCGCCGAGCGCCGTACCGATCGCGTAGAAGAACGCGATCGCCAGCGCCCTGGTCTCCATCGGGAATATCTCGCTGACGGTGAGGTAGGCCGCGCTCGCACCTGCCGAGGCCAGGAAAAACGCCGCAGCCAGGACGCCGATGAACGCCCAGACGCCGCCGGCTTGGGTCACGAAAACCACCGCGAGTACGAGCGCCACCACAGCGGAGCCGATATAGGACAAGGTGATCATCGGTTTACGGCCGACAGTGTCGAACAGCCTCCCTAGCAGCAAGGGGCCCAGGAAATTACTCAGCGCCCACAGGATGTAGAACAGCGGGACCGTTGCGGACGGAATTGCGTAGAACCCACTGAGCAATGTGCCCAGATTGAACGTCACGCCGTTGTACAGGAACGCCTGCCCGATGAACAGCGCGAGTCCCAGGACCGCGCGGCGAGGATAGAGCGTGAACGCCACCTTGGCGATTTCGATGAACGAAATCGTCTGGCGCTGACGGATTCTCAGCGGGGGCCCCTGCGGCTCCGGCAGCGGTCGGCCCGTTTCCCTTTCCACGTCGGATTCGACGGCCTCGACGATCCGCTCGGCTTCCTCGTCGCGCCCGTGGATGAATAGCCAGCGCGGGCTCTCCGGAACGTTGCGCCGGACGAGAAGCACGAAGATGCCGAAGAAGGCGCCGATGCCGAAGGCAAGCCGCCATCCGATGTTTGTCGGGAAGTTCGACGTGTCGAGCAGGACCAGCGCGCCGGCCGCTCCGGCGGCCGAGCCCAGCCAGTAGGTCCCGTTGATGATCAAGTCCACCCGACCGCGCACCCGCGCGGGGATCAACTCGTCGATCGCCGAATTGATGGCAGCGTATTCGCCTCCGATGCCGGAACCCGTGAAGAAGCGCGCGATGAAGAAGTACCACGGCGCGAATGCGAACGCGGTCGCAACGGTGGCAGTCAGGTAGACCGCGAGGGTGAGGATGAATAGATTGCGCCGTCCAAAGCGGTCGGTCAGGTGACCGAAGAACAACGCGCCCAGGCAGGCACCGGCGATATAAAACGCGGCCGCCAGACCGATGTCCGACGGGCTGAGTCCGATGCCGCTGCCGCGCTCGGTGAGCCGCGACGACACGTTGCCGACCATCGTCACCTCGAGCCCGTCGAGGACCCACACACCGCCGAGCCCGATGACGACGCGCCAGTGAAACCGCGACCAGGGCAGCCGGTCCAGCCGTGCCGGGACTTGGGTCGTAATGGTTCCGGTTCGCGCGCGTTCGCTCATCTGCCTCCGATCTGGGTCGACAGGAAGTTACCCACCCACGGCATATCGCAAGCCTCGATCACCTAGCTCTCACGGGCTGTCTAGGCGCGGGAACTCGTCGTTGCGGTATCGCTCGACGCACGTTGCCCGCCTGACCTTGCCGCTCGTGGTAACCGGGATCGAGCCGGGTTCCACCGGTACGAGGTCGGCGACGCTCAGGCCGTGCGATCTCGATATCGCCGAAGTCAGCTCGCCCTTGATCGCGTCGAGACTGGCCATCGCTTCCTCGTCGGAGTCGCCTCGCTTCATGTGCTCCATGATGACGACGAGCTTCTCGGTCTTGTTCTGCGTGACCGCGATCGCCGCGCAGCGGCCCCCGGTGACTTCCTGGACCGTTGCTTCAATGTCGTCGGGCGAATGGTTACGGCCGTACACGATAAGCAGATCCTTGATCCGGCCCTTGATGAACAATTCGTCGTCATAAAAGAAGCCCGAATCGCCGGTCCTCAGCCACGGCCCCGCCGGCGTGCCCGGCGACGGATCGACCAGCTTCGCGCCGAAGGTGTCCTCCGACGCCTGCGGGTTTTGCCAGTAGCCGGCGGTGACGTTGTCGCCGTGCACCCAGACCTCGCCGACCTGACCCGCGGGCTTCTCCGCCCGGGTATCCGGGTCGACGATCCGCACCGTGGCCGCGCGCGGCACGCCGCAGCCGACCAGATCGACGGCACCTTTGTCGCCGCCCGCCTCCGCATGACCGGCCAACAGCCGCTCGTAGTCGAATCGCGCCGTCATCGGCGCGCGCCCCGGAGGGTTCGATGTCGTGTACACCGTCGCCTCCGCGAGGCCGTATCCCGGCCGCAGCGCGGTGTGGGGCAGGTTGAACCGGGCGAAGCGCGTGGTGAAACGCCTGATCGTGGCCGCGTGAACGCGTTCGGCACCGAAAGCGAACGTGTGCACGTGGCCCAGGTCGAGCCCGGCCATGTCCTCGTCGGTAACACGTTTGACGGCGAGCTCGTACGCGAAGTTGGGTCCGCCCGTGTATGTGCGGGTGTTGCGGGCCACCGTCTGTATCCACCTGGCGGGCTTCTGCAGGAACGCCGTCGGGCTCATCACGACCGCGCTCAGGCCGGCCACTATCGGAAAAGCCATGCCGCACATCAGGCCCAGGTCATGGTAGAAGGGCAGCCACGTCACCACGGTGGTGTCTGGCGGTGCGACCTTGCCGAGGTCGGCGAAGGTGTCGGAGGTTAACTGCCCCAGATTCGCCATCACGTTGCGGTGCGTCACCATCACACCCGCGGGTGTCCGGGTGGACCCGGATGTGTATTGCAAGAATGCCGTGCCCAGTCGATCCTCGGGCATCGTCGCGGTGCAGCCAGGGCGGTCGAGATCCAGCAAATCGACCTCGACGAGCGATGGTTCGTCGGACTGCGATTTCACCGAGTCGGCGACGTTGCCCGCGACTGCGGACGTGGTGAGGATGACTGACGGCGACGCGTCGTGCAGCACGGAACTGACGCGCTCATCGGCCGTCCCGCCCATCGGAACCGACAACGGAACCGCGATGAGTCCGGCCTGCAGCGCGCCCAGAAACGCGACGATGTACTCGAGTCCTTGCGGCGCCGAGATCACCGCCCGGTCACCGGGCGACGCGCACTCCGTGAGCTCATTCGCGACGTTCAGCGTCCGCCGGTAAAGCTGCGACCAGGTCAGGCTGGTGGCTACGCCGGAATCGTCCTGCTCGTAGTCGACAAACGTGAAGGCCGTGTCATCGGGCTGCAAACCGGCACGCTCGCGCAGCACAGCAGGGAGCGAAGGCTCAGTCATCGACACCCCGTCCCCCGACGGGCCGGTCCCGTCACTTGTTCGGCCATCCACTCTAGACCCGTCTGTCGGGGGTCGGCATGGCCGAACAGCACCCGGCGGGCGCGGCGCCGCCAGCGGCCAAGGTCCGTCTCCGGCCCCCGAACCAAGCGCTGCAGTGGAAGCCAAAATTTGGCGCGTTCGAGATGACAAAGTTCGCCACACCCGTCGCACGCGACACTAAAGTAGCTGTTTGTGGGCTTGTTTGAAGGCAGAGGCGCGTTAGTCAAGAGCCGGGGCGGCTGGTCGGCCGTGGCGGCCTCGCTCATCGCGTCTGCCGCCATGATCTACGCACAAGTCACCGAGCCCCACGCCCAGGTGCAGGAACCGCAGAGCCGCGTCGAAACCACCCGAGTGAATCCGTCGCCAGGCCCGGGGCCGGCACCGGCCGCTGGACCACACGTCGCCAGCCCCGCCGAGGTGGAGTCGTTAGCCGCCAGCGCTCCCGCCGCGGGCCAGCAGTTCCAGGTCGCCTTGGCGCCCGGCGTCGCAGCGGAGGACAGGCTCCAGGTCAAGACCATCTGGGCGGCGCGCGCGATCAGCTTGCTTTTCCCACAGATCAAAACCATCTATGGGTACCGGCAGGATCCGCTGCCGTGGCATCCCAACGGGCTGGCGATCGACGTGATGATCCCGGACCATGGCAGCCCGGAAGGCATCGAGCTGGGCAACCAGATCGCCGGCTATGCCCTCGCGAACGCCAAGCGATGGGGAATCAACCATGTCATCTGGCGACAGAAAATCTATCTGGGTCCCGCTTCAGGCAGCTGGACGGCCGACCTTGGTAACGAAACCGCCAACCACTACGATCACGTTCACATCGCGACCGACGGCGGCGGATACCCGACCGGGCACGAAACCTATTACATCGGCTCCATGAGTCCCGCTCCGCCGGACTAATCGCCCCCGCGCGCAACAGGTCTGGACCGAACCACCACGCTGGGACCGATGAGACAAATCTTGAATACGACGTCACATGCATAGCGCTGCCGCCGCTGCGATCGACGCTTTCAGGCTTTCCCGGCGGGCGCTGCAGGCTCGACGGCGACCAGTTCGGATAGGCCGCTGATCTTGAGGACGGGCATCAGCAGTGGGTTGGCGATGACGCGAATGTGGTCTGCGCGGGTGAACAAGATGTTGATGGCGGCGCTGTCCAGGTACTCCACTGCACTGAGGTCGACCGTGAGCGTTTCTCCGCTGCCGACGGCCTCGGCCGTGGCCGCGCTGAGGGCTTGGTCGAAGACATCGACATTGCTTAAGTCGATTTCCCCCGCCGCGATCAGCAGCGGCTTCCCCTCGCTGCGCGCGGTGTCGAGGGTGAGCATCGTGGGCATCATGTGATCCTCGCGGTTAGGTGAACTGTCGTCCCAGCGGCGTCGGGCTCGATGGTGACGTCCTGCATGAGGCCGCGCATGAGGGTGATGCCGCGACCGCGATGGGCATTGCTGGCCGGCTCAGGCGTCTTCCACCCGCCGGTATCAGTGATGGTCAACTGCACCTCGTCAACCAGTGCGGTCGCATCCAGGCGAACCCTGCCCTCCGGACTTTCGCGGTGTCCGTGCTCGATGGCGTTGGCAACGGCTTCTCCGGCGGCGATGAGCACCTTCATCGTTTCGCCCGGGTCCACGCCGGCTCGTTTCAACCAACCGCGCAAGGCGCGCCGGGTCGTGGAGACCTGACTGACATGGGCCGGGAACTCCAGCTCCAGCGGCGCGGGCTGCCGGTACATGAGGAGCGCCACGTCGTCCTGATAGCCGCCGCCTGGCGCGAGCCGTGACATGATCTGGTTCGCCAAGTGATCCAGCGGGGCCGCGAGACCCTCTTGAATGAAGTCGGCAGCGCGGGCGATGCCGTCATCGAGTGGGGTGCGGCGGCGTTCGACCAAACCATCGGTGTAGAGCACCAGGGTGGCGCGCGCAGGCACAGTCACGCTCGCTTCGGGTCGGGACCGGTGGGGCCGTATCCCCAATGCAATGGTGTGGCCATCGTCGAGCAACCGGATGGTCCCGTCGGCGTGCACCAGGATTGCCGGCGGGTGCCCAGCGCTGGAGTACACCAGTTCACCGGTTTCGGGGTCGAGCACCGCGCAGACGGCCGTGGTGCATTGGGCACCGGACAACCGTGCGGCGAACCGGTCCAGCCACTCAAGAGCCGTTGCGGGACTGGGGTTTTGGAAAAGCAACGCGCGGCAGGCGCTGCGCACCTGCCCCATCACGGTGGCCGCCGCCAGCCCATGGCCGACGCAGTCGCCGACGATCATCGCGATTCGGCCATCGTCCAACTCGACGACGTCGTACCAGTCACCGCCCACCTGCAGCGGCCGCGCAGCGGCCTGATAGCGGACCTCGAACCCGTGCGGCAGATCAGCGGGACCAAGGATGGCGTGTTGCAGCGCGAGCGCCGTTTCCCGCTGCTGGTCAACCTGATACACCCGCTGCAGGCCCTGGCCGAGGCGGCCGGCAAGCACGGTGAGCAGCGTCTGGTCCTCGAGGGTGAACGGCCGTTCTTCTGCCAGATCGATCCAGACGACGAGCACGCCCTCAGGATGCTGCAGCGCAATGGCCGCCGTACCGGGCTTGGTGGTGTTGGGAGTGAGCAGGTCGCCGTCACCCAGCGAGCCCAGCATCTGTCGGGTGTCGGGGGGGAGGTCGAACCACTGCGCGGGCTCGCCGACCGAAACCAGCCGTGGCGCCCCAGACGAGGCTTCGGCGTAGGAGACGTGGGCGGGGAAGGTCACGGCGAGCACGCGACGGGCTCGCCAAAGTCGACGCAATTCCTCGGCGGCGGCGTGCACTGCCTCGTCGACGGTGTCCGCTTGCGCCAGTTCCTGGTTGAGCGCATGTTCGCGACCCGCCGCTAGCGCCAAGGCAATCGCGGCGTGCCGCGCGAAATCACTGACGAGCTCCAGATAGTCGTTGCCGAATGGTGAATGATGGTCGCGCGCCACAGCGATCACGCCGAGGACCGCGTCGTCCGCGATCAGCGGCATGACGATCGCCGAGCGTTCACCGACATCGGTGAACCCCTCGATCGGATATTGAAACGAATCAGTGATCAGCGGCAGTCCGCGGCGCGCAACGCCGCCAGTGGTGGAACCGGCCATTGGGACCTGCCGGCCAATCACCTCGGAGGAGTACCGGCCGGCCGTAGCGGCGACGATAAGGGTATCGACTTCATCGGCGGGCAGATCGGGCTCCCGGGGAACCAGCAAGATGGCCTGCTCGGCGCCGGCCAACTCCAGCGCCCGGTTAACGATGAGCTGCAACGGCCCCGTCTGTGGGTCACCGGACAACAGCGCTGTCGTGATCTCGCGACTGGCCTTGGTCCACTTGGCCGATTCGCGTTCTCGCTCGAAGAGCCGCGCATTGTCGATGGCCGCCGCGGCGGCGGTGGCCAGTGCCCGCACGGCGCCCTCCTGAAAGTCGGAGAACACGCGGCCGGTCCGGTCATCCACTAAATAAAGGCTCCCGAAGTCCGCTGCGCGCACGGTGATCGGTATGCCGAGGAGGGCCCGCAACGGGGGTTTGTGTGCTTGCAGCCCGGCTGCCTGCGGATGGCCGCTCAGATCGTTTATCCGGAGACCCTCGCCGACGTCTAGATCGCCGAGCCACCGAGCTGTGTCGTCGTTAGTTCCGGCGTGAACGAAGGAGGCCAGGGTGCCGTCGGTTGCGCGTATCCCCAGCACTCCGTACGGGGCATCGGTCAGTTCCATCGCCGCGCTGACGATTCGATGCAACGTCACGTCCAGGTCGAGATCGGAACCAATATCGACGATGACCCGCACCAGGTGTTCCATCTGTTCGCGGGCGGCGACCAGCTCGTCGAGCTGTTCTTTCACTCGACCCACCGGCTCGCGCCAGGTGCAGGTGGATCCCCGGTCGTCGTTGCCATACCTACAAACCTAATTGTTGGATTCGGGTCTGCTGCCCTTCGGGTCCCCGGGGCACCGGTCGCGGCGTCCTCACCAGCTTGAACGGTCCCTTAATTCGTGGCCAAAGTCCACCAATCTGGCACGTCATCGTGGTAGCCATGGCGGTGGTCGGGTCGCTGGCCGGATAGGGATGGAATTGTCGTACGTGATCGCTGCGCCGGAGATGTTGACAACGGCAGCAACGGATGTGGCGGGCATCGGCTCCTCGTTGAATGCGGCAAACACGGCGGCGACGGCCCGGACCACCGCGTGATCGCGGCGGCCAAGGACGAGGTGTCGGCGGCGATCGCGGCCCAGTTTTCTTGCCACGCCCAGCAGTTCCAGAGGCTGAGCGGGCAGGCCGCGACGTTTCACGCGCAATTCGTGCAGGCGGTGACCCGGGCGGAGAGTGCGTATGCCGCCGCCGAGGCGGCCCATGCCTCGCCGTTGCAGACTGCTCGACGTGTACATCTCGAATAGCCCCAGCGGCGTCGGGACGACGATCTTTGATGAACCCTAAGCCTCATTCACAGGTCGCCCATGCGAGTGGCGACGGGAGGATGCTCCGTGAACAGCTCGTATGACCGTATCGGCTTGGGATACGGACCGCTTTCGCAATCCCGATCCGCGCATCGAGGCCAGCATCACGGCCGCGCTCGACTGCTCGCGGACCGTGGTCAACGTCGGGGCGGGTACCGGTTCGTATGAGCCCACCGATCGCTTTGTCCTTGCGGTGGAGCCCTCGGCGGAGATGATCAGGCAACGTACCCCAGATGCCGCGCCGTGCATTCGGGCCACGGCGCAGCGGTTACCGCTTTGCGATCAGAGCTTCGACGCGGCCACAGCGATCCTCACGATTCACCACTGGTCCGATCCGGTCGCAGGATTGCGTGAACTTGTCCGCGTTGCTCGGCGAGTGATCGTCTTTGCCTACGAACCCACTGTGCACAGCGCATTTTGGCTATGGCAGGAGTACTTTCCCGCCGCCGCTGCCCCCGCCGCCGCCTCCGAATTGCCCATCAATCAAGCGGCAGACATCATTGGCGCCGAGCGGGTCGAGACCGTTCTGGTGCCACACGACTGCTCGGACGGTTTCGGGCCGGCCTATTGGCGGCGACCGGCCGCCTATCTTGATCCCGACGTGCGCCGGTGCATCTCAGGACTGGCACGGCTTCCCATGGAGGACCTGCACCCGGGACTGGAGCATCTTCGCCAGGATCTCGACACCGGCGCGTGGCAGACCCGCCACCAGAATCTGCTGAATCGGGACGCCATCGACGCCGGTCTTCGCCTCGTTGTACGGGACGGCTGACGTGCTTGACGGCTGGCCGTCACCAGATGAAACTAGCGGCTCATGAGTGTCGCGGTGTTGCGTGAGATGTCCGAGCAGATGGCGGTAAGCAAGGACGCTACCGCTATCGACCGGTTCTATCATCCGTCATTTGTGATGTTCTCTAATGGCCTCACGCAGGATTTCGACGCCTTCGCCGCAAGCCACCGCACCGTTTACGACACTCCGATCTCCTATTCCGTGGAGTACGACGAAGACGCGTGGGTTGAAACGGCCGACAAGGTCGCCGGCCGCGTGTGGATCACGACCACCCTCGCCGGCGAAAGCCCCACTCGTATCGAAGTCGTGGTGATCGCCGCGTTCATTGACGGCCGGATCTGCCGCGTCTGGGAGACAACGTGGCCGAGCTGGAACACCCTGCCGGCATTCGAGACCTACTAATGAATTCCCTTCTGTGGGACCAGCATCTGTGTCTGCCGCTGCAAGCCGACACCGATATCGCTCCGCTGGCCCGCTACTTGCGTGCAGGCGGCGCATTCGTATCCGTCAACGCCGGGTACTCACCCCACACCCTTCAGGACACGTTGGTGTTGCTGCGGCACTACCGTCGCGGCGTCGAGACCCACCCGGACTTAGAGCTGGCGGCCAACGTGGACGCTGTCGCAGCAATCACCGCGGGCGGCCGAATCGCGGTGGTGTTCGACCTCGAGGACTCGCATCCGCTTGACGACGATCTCGACAACCTCGCCGTTCTAGCTGACCTTGGGGTGCGCACCCTGCTGCCCACCTACAACCGTGCCAACCGAGCCGGCAGCGGATGTCTGGACGCCAACGATAACGGCCTCACTTCGTGGGGGCGTTCGATCGTCACTGAGATGAACAACGTCGGCATCGTTCCCGACGGCTCACACTGTAGTGCCCGAACGGGACTGGATATGTGCGAGATATCTTCCGGCCCAATGATTTACAGTCATTCATGCATGCGAGCGATCTGGGACCACCCTCGCAACATCAGCGATGACCAAGCCCGCGCTTGCGCGGCCACGGGCGGTGTCATTGGGATCACCGGCGTCGGCATCTTCCTGGGACCCAACACGCCCACCCTCGAGGCGATGACTCGCCACCTCGAGTACGCAGTCGACCTGGTGGGTATCGACCACGTCGGAATCAGCAGCGACTTCTCCTTTGACGCAGCCGATTTCATCGACGAAGTCGCCCGCAACCCGGACATGTTCGACGACAGCTACACGCGTTGGGGACCGATCCAGTGGATGGCGCCCGAGACGCTGCTCACCCTCGGCAAGCACCTAGACAACTGTGGTTGGAGCGACGACGACATCCGTGCGGTGCTCGGCGGCAACTTCATTCGGGTGGCCCAACAGGCTTGGCGCGCCTAGTGTGCGGGCCGGGTCGAACTCAAAGCCAGCCGGTGCGCGCGGCCGCAACAGGCTCGGGAGGCGACGGGGCCAATTCCCCGTCGCGCACGCCGTCAAGCATCCGCTTCACCGCGGCGACAATCTCCGGAGCGGACGCGGCGAGCCCGGCCCTATCGGCTTCGCTCACTTCATCCGAATCGACGCCTGCCCGGGTCAGCACGGCGGCAGGGTCGGCCAGCTGATCGGCCAGCCATGCCACCGGGTCGGCCGACAGCTCGGGGACGAACTGCCGGCGTCCAGGTTCCCAACCATTGAAGCGGGGATGGTGATGGGCCCTGTCCAGGGTCCCGGGCGGGCTCTCGGTAGACCCGAAAAGGTCCACCCGCCACACCGGGCGGGTAAAGGCTATCGGGACGCCGGCGTAGATCGACCCCTGCGGCTTGTCCCGGTCGACAAGGCGAAGTTCCAGCCTGACTCCCCGTTCCGGAGTTTCCTGACCGGCGAGCGGGGACGGATCGACGAAATACATGTCCCCAACGACTACACCCAGGGTTTCGAATCCGAACGCTGCGAGCATCGCGTACCTTTCGTTATTTCTCTTTCAGCGTAGACCCGTCTGCCGAGCGCGCTGGGCCGCTTCCTGATGCCTTCCTTGATGACTTGGACGAACGCCGAGCGCAGTACGACAGGCTTGGCAAAGCGTGAGGCCGGGAAATCCCGAGACTAGTTTATGGAGCAAGACGTGCATCTCCCTACGCGCCGCTGCGGTATTCCGCAGTACCCGCGGATTCCCCGACGAATCGACTCGTAGACCTACTGGACGCTCCATGGTTAAGCGCGTAATCTCCCGTTGGTTACGGGCGTAACGCACGCGCGGGGCGACCGCGTGCCCGGAGTCGCGATTCAAAGCATCGCACTTCTCCGTGTCGAGCGGCTCGACGAAAGGAAGAACGACAAATGAGTGACACCATCATCGATCCTGTGGTTGAGAGCCGGAGCTCGGGGATCGTTCAGGTCTTCAACCCGTCCACCGAGGAGCAGATCGCCGAGGTCCCCGATTCCGACCAGGCCGCCGTCGACGCCGCGGTGGCCCGGGCCCGCGAAACCTTCGAGTCGGGAGTATGGCGCAAGCTGCCCGCCCAGCACCGCGCGGAGGTCCTCTTCCGCGCCAACGCCATCATCAAGGAACGCATCGAAGAGCTCGCCGCGCTCGAGTCCCAAGACAACGGGATGAACGCCACGGCCGCGCAGCAGATAATCAGGGTGGCCAACGACATGCTGCTGTACTACGCCGGCTGGGTCGGGAAGATCCACGGAGAGTCGAGCAACGTGGTGTCCGACGGCCTGCTCGGCCACTACGAGAACTACCACAATTTCACCCAGCTCGAGCCGATTGGCGTCGCCGGCCTGATCATCCCCTGGAACGGGCCGTTCTTCGTGGCGATGCTCAAGGCCGCGCCCGCACTCGCGGCGGGCTGCAGCTGCGTGCTCAAGCCGGCCGAGGAGACGCCGCTGACCGCGCTGAAGATGGAAGAGATCTTCCGCGAGGCTGGGGTGCCCGACGGGGTTTTCAACGTCATCACCGGCTACGGCGAGACCGCCGGCGCCGCACTCGCCGCGCACCCGGACGTCGACAAGATCTCGTTCACCGGCTCGACGGAGGTCGGCAAGCTGATCGTCCATGCGGCGGCGGGCAACCTCAAGCGGCTGACGCTTGAGCTAGGCGGCAAGTCACCGCTGATCATGTTCGACGACGCCAATCTCGACAAGGCGATCATGAATGCGGGCCTGGGCCTGCTCGTCGGGTCGGGGCAGAACTGTTCCTGCACCTCGCGCATCTACGTCCAGCGACCCATCTACGACCAGGTCGTGGAAGGTCTCGCCGCCTTCGCCAAGATGCTGCCGATGGGCGGCAGCGAGGATCCCGTTTCTGTCCTTGGGCCGCTGATCAGTGAGAAGCAGCGCCAGCGTGTGGAAGGCATTGTGGCCGAGGGCGTCTCGCGGGGCGCGGAGGTGATCACCGGCGGCAAGCGGATGGACCGCAAGGGTTACTTCTACGAGGCGACGATCATGACGAACACGACGCCCGACATGCGGCTCATCCGCGAGGAGATCTTCGGGCCGGTCGGCAGCGTCATCCCGTTCGACGACGAGGAAGAGGCCCTCGCCGCGGCCAACAACACCGAGTACGGTCTCGCCGGCGCCATCTGGACCGAAAACGTCGGGCGTGCCCACCGCGTCGCGAATGAGCTTCGCGCCGGCCAGGTCTGGGTGAACTGCGCGCTTGGCGCCGACCCGGCAATGCCGATCTGCGGCCACAAGCAGTCGGGCTGGGGCGGCGAGCGCGGCAAGAAGGGCATCGAGGAATACTTCAACACCAAGGCGGTTTACATCAGCCACTGATCGGGCCGCATTCTTCGCTTCACCTCTCGGTTGATTTCCAGACACCTCGATGAACCCCAAGCCGCGACTCGGCTGAACGGCTATCTCTCGCCACTCCCGTTGGTACTGGACAACCCGAGTAAGGTTGACCCATCGGCGGTACCTCGTATGTGACTATTTGAAGCCACTTCGTCGCCGATTCCAGCGGTTTGGCCGACGTAGCGGTCAAGACGGGAGCGTCGCCATGACGCTGAAAAAAGACCGAATGGACGGCGGGCAGCGGCACACCCCGCCGACGCACACACCACGCCTAAAGTTAAAGCCCAAAGCGCCTCAGAGCGGTTATGTCGATGGGGCTTGGTGGCCGCACAGTGCGGACCTGACCGCAGAGCTGCCAGACCTGTTGTCGGTGCTGTCAGTTCGACTCGGGCCGATCGGCCGCGTGATTTACAACGTCAACGAATGGGGGCCAGCACCCGCAAAATTCGCGACCGGGGGACGAACGGTACGACTCGACGGATATCGTCTCCAACCCGTCCACACCGTCGAAGCCATCGGGTTCAACCACAACAAAATCGTCCTCCTGGTAATTTCCCCGCAGGCCGACCCAGACCAGGCACACGCCATCTTGATGACCGCGGCCGGCCCGGACAATGCCTTGACGGTCGAGGGCCTCCTCAAGACCAGCGCGGAAGTAGGGAACTCCCCCGGTTAGGCCGCCGCCGCGTAATGACGTTGGGGAATCAGCGAATCCCGTTCGATGTCGGATCTCGCACTAGTCAAACCCGCTCTCCTCGGGCGACCCGGACCACACGGTCGGCGGTGCGGCCGGCGCAATATTGGTCTGCCGGCAGCCGCACCGGGCTGGCGAGACGTCTCGGCCGCATCGCCTCGCGCCGTTTCTCTAACAGCGCCCCGATGACTTTGCCGGACCGACACGGGACCAACTGGCGTACACTTTGTGAACCGGGACCAACACAGGCCCCCAATTATCAAAGGGCCCAAAATGTCTGATAAATCTCCCCGTCAAACTATGACCAAGAAATCGGCTAACTCCCTTAAGCAGAAACGCGCGGCGAAGCGCGACAAGTCCGCCCAGGTCTCGCAGACCGAGGCTGTGCTGCACACCAAGAAGCGTTGAGGCAACGCCCTACAAGCCAGATCAATCCTTGCGGGCGCTTATAAAGCGCCAAACCAGTTGTCCTCCAAGATATCACGACTTTCTTACTTGGTTTGTGCTACGGTTTGAGGATGGATGTATCGAATTGCATCCAATTTGAAAGAGAGAAGTTAGTATGCCGCAGGGAACTGTGAAGTGGTTCAATAACGACAAGGGTTTCGGTTTTATCGCCCCCGACGGTGGCGCAAAGGACGTGTTCGTTCACCATTCTGAAATCAAAGGCGAGGGGTTTCACTCCCTTGAGGAAAATCAACGAGTTCAGTTCGAAATTAACCAAGGGCCTAAAGGTCCACAGGCGGTGGAAGTGACCGCCGTCTAACGATTCGTCCTGAAAACCCCTGGGGTGCAATGGATTTCGCCCGGTTGGCTTTGCGGGCAACGCATTGAGTCCGCCCCAGGGGTTCGGGCGATTGTCGAGCCATTCTCCCTCAAAAGGGATCGCAGTCGGTGGAGAGCCACAACACCTGACTCCCGTCGCGCCTAATGCACAGCGTTGCCCGAATGCGCGAATCTCCGTGATAGGCGCTGAATCCGGACGTCCTGTATTGCGGTTACCAGCCCCCGCCTCCTCTCGCCAATGCCGTCAGTCGGTGCACGGCGTACGTCGACGTTGCTGAACTTCCGTTCCGATGCCGTCTCGGGCGCATCGTCAGACGTGGCGGTCAGCATCCGATCCGGAAGAGTCAACTTGGAAATGGTGCGGAAGGTAAGCAGGAACTGGCGAACCAGCGGACCCGTCGTGTACGGCAGGTCGTACGAGGCGCATACCTGCCGAACCCGTTGGGCGACCGCGGCATAGCGGTTACTGGGCAGGTCAGGGAAAAGGTGGTGTTCGATCTGATAGCAAAGGTTGCCACTGAGAAGCGCCAGCACACGCCCAGCGTCAAAGTTCGCGGCGCCCAGCATTTGTCGCAGGTACCATTCGGGTTTTGTCTCGTCCTCCAATGCGGTGCGGGTGAACTTCTCCGCACCGTCCGGAAAGTGTCCGCACACAATCACCGCGTACGCCCAAAGGTTGCGTAACAAGTTTGCGGCGATGTTCGCAGTGAGTGTGCGACGCCATCGTCGGAGACTAAGAGCGGGAAAGAACACGTAGTCCTTGCCGGCCTGCCGGGCCACCTTGCGGATCAGCGCTCGGGTCATGGCGGTCTTCTCCGTGCTAGTTGCCGCGCGCTCGTGGTCGGAGTGCAAGCCGTGCGCCGCGATCCCCCATTCGAACAGGCTGGCCAACAACATGTTTCGAACAGGTTGAATCAGATGACTCCACCGCCACTCCTGGTCGCGGGTGACTCGCAGAACGCCGAACCCGAGGTCGTCGTCGACGCCGATGACGTTGGCGAACATATGGTGACGATAGTTGTGGGAATACCGCCACTGTGATGAGACGCCGGCCATGTCCCACTCCCACGTGCTGGAATGGATTTCCGGGTCGTTCATCCAATCCCATTGACCGTGGCCGATGTTATGGCCAAGTTCCATGTTCTCGATGCTCTTGGCCGCGGCAAGCGCGCCGGTGCCCAGTGCCCAGCCGATCTTGCCGCGGCTGCTGGCGATAAGCAGTCTCGCTGCGAGGTCGAGGAATCGCTGAAATGCAATGACGCGCCGGATGTAAGCCCTGTCGCTCTCGCCGCGCGAAGCCTCGATCT
>CAVZSJ010000002.1:0-806758 GCA_963777885.1 uncultured Actinomycetota bacterium | reverse complement strand
AACGCGCTGCCCGGGGTGGTGACGTGGGTCTGTCCCGCCGGTGAGGTCAGGATCAAGGTGCCGTCGGATAGTTGCTTTTCATGCCAGCCCCAAAAAGTTTTCACCAAATGATGAGTGCGGCAATAACATTTGAGGTTGGCGCTGTGGGTTTTGCCACCTTGGGAGTAGGGGATCGTGTGGTCCAGATCGCAGTCGGTGGCGGGGCGATCGCAGCCGGGCCAACGACACGTCAAATCCCGAGCGCGCACGAAATCGGCCAGCGCCTTGGACGGGATGTAGCCGGGCTCAGGTAGGGCGTAGCCCGGGTGAATCAGCGGGACCATTTTGGCCGACTTCGCCAGTTCGGCGATCAGCTCCGGGGTGATCAGCCCGTCGGCGCTGAACTGCGAGCCCGGTGTGGTCGCGGTGCCATCCAGGGTGTCCTGGGTGGCGATGACGTGGATGGTCACCGGCGAGGCCGCAGGCCGCTTCCCCGCGGCGCAGTCGGCGCGCCCGCAGCGGCAGCCGAGACGGTCGGCGCCGGCGGCCATCGCCCCCATCGCATCGGCGCGGCGCGCGGCCACGGTGCGCGGGTCGTGCTCGCACACCGTGGCCGCCAGAGCGTTCAAGCGTTGATCCAGCGCGTGCGCGTCGACGGTGAACAGGCTCCCGGTGATCTGGGAGATCCCCTCAGTGTCAGCGCCGATCCAGATCTCACGCTCCAGCGCGCGTTCTTTGCGGCGGCGCACCGCATCAGCGTCCACGCCGGCCACGATGGCATCGACTTTGGCCACCACCCGCCCCCGCGTCAGCGAGGGCCAACGCGCCGCATTGGCCGCAACCAGCCCATCCACCCGCGCCAACGCCTCACTATCGACGACCAGATCGGTGCGCGACACGATCGTGCTAAACACCTGAAACCCGATATCGCCGGCGGCGAACACCGCAGCTGTCTGCGGGAGCCGCTCGGCCATCACGCGCGCATAGTGCACCTTGTCGGTGGCCAACCCCTGACTGATCCGCAACCCCGCGGCCACCTCGGCGGCCACCGCGGCCATGGTGTCAATCGCCCAATCCTCAGTCTCAGAGGAAGACTGCCCAAGCCGGTAGCGGAACAGTCCTCCGATCGCGCACAACTGCGCGGCCACCACCTGATTCTCGATACGCACCGCGGTACTGATCTGGCCCATCCAGTCCGCCGACTCGGCCGTCGGGGTCCGCTGCTGCCAGCGCTCCACCATCTGCTGGGCCAGCGCATCAAAGCGCGCGATCACCTCCCGCCGCGACCGAGGACCCGACTCATCGAACATGTGTTCGATTATGCCACGTCCTCACGACACGTGGATCCGTGGTTGTCTCTCCCGCGGGTACGACGAGGCGAGGTTAACCGCTTACATCTGAATTGGGTTGGAAATTAACGTGTTGCCGCCATCGTCGCGAGGCGCCACTGTTGGGGCTTCTGCCTAACCCAAACGCCCGCAAGCCAAGCCGCCTATCGCCTACCGCCGACGCGGATCGAGTTGGGAAACGAGCCGACGGATCGGCGACGCAACCGGCGTCACCTCGTCCGTTGCTGGTGCGCTGACCAGCCGCGCAGATCACCGGCAATAGCTGCAGGATGACCGTCAACAGCCCGAGTTTGCCCTCTTAGCCCGTCGAGCGAATCGGCGGCAGTACGCGCAGAGTGACCGGCCAGCGCCCCGGCGGCGGGCCAAATGCCATCCGTGAATTGCGGACAATCTTTTTGCCCGCCAACCGGTTGCCCACCGCGCCGATACCGCCACCGATGCCGGCCGGCAACAGCTTGCCGAACACCAGCACCCCGCGTTTCACCGTGAACCGCCTGACGAAGTATTTGAGCATCCGCGAGTTCAACCTCGACACCGCGGGCAGCGGCAGCGATGCGACGCTTTCCGACATCCAGGCGCCGTTGGTGCGGCCCGGTCCGATCAGCTCGGCGACGGCCGTCCTGCTGTCATCGCCGACCAACACCGCGAGCACCAGCGCCCGGCGCCGCTCCCGGTGATCCAGCGGGATGCCGTAGACCGAGGCCAGGGCCAGCACGAACAGCGCGGTGGCCTCCAGGAACACCGCGGTTTCCCCGGCGGCGGCCGACAACGCGGCCACCGTGCCGATGCCGGGCAGTGTCGCGGCCCCACCCACGGCGGCCCCGCCGGCCGTCACGACGGACACAAAGCGCTTCTCGAGTTTCACCACGATCTCGGCAGGGGTGGCGCCCGGATGGGCGCGGCGCAGGCGGGCGACATACGCCTCGGCCGCCGGACCCTGTATCCGCGAGCTACGCTCGATGACCTGCGCCAACGCTCGCGTGGACACTTTGGGGCGGCCGCCCGTCTTGACCGCCATTTCATCCGATGCGGACCTCTTACGTCGAGCGCTCATCTTCCCAGGCTAATGCAGGCTCGGCGTGGGTCGGGCAGGATGGACTATCGATGACCTACTTGTCGAGCTTCCTCGGCCGATGGAACCGCGACAGCCCCTGGAACGCGCTGTGGGCGATGATGATCGGCTTCTTCATGATCATGGTCGACGCGACCATCGTCGCCGTCGCCAACCCGACCATCATGACCGACCTGGGGATCGGCTACGACGCGGTGATCTGGGTGACCAGCTCCTACCTGCTGGGCTATGCGGTGGTGTTGCTGGTCGCCGGGCGGCTCGGTGACCGGTTCGGCACCAAGAACCTCTACCTGATCGGCCTGGTGACGTTCACCCTGGCGTCGCTGTGGTGCGGGCTGTCGGGCAGCGCGGCCATGCTGATCGCGGCCCGCGTCGTGCAGGGGGTGGGCGCGGGAATGCTTACCCCGCAGACCTTGTCGACGATCACCCGGATCTTCCCCCCGGAGCGCCGCGGCGCCGCGATGAGCGTGTGGGGGGCGACCGCCGGCGTCGCCAGCCTGGTCGGGCCGCTGGCCGGCGGCCTGCTGGTCGACAGCCTGGGCTGGGAGTGGATCTTCTTCGTCAACCTCCCGATCGGCGTCGTCGGCGTCGCGCTGGCGGTATGGCTAGTCCCGGTCCTGCCCACCCGGACGCACCGGTTCGACCTGCCCGGCGTCGCATTGTCCGGGGCCGGCGTGTTCGCCATCGTGTTCGGGCTGCAGCAGGGCCAGTCCGCGGGGTGGGCGCCGTGGATCTGGGCCGTCATCGTGGCCGGCATCGGGCTGATAGCGACATTCGTGTACTGGCAATCGGTCAACCCCGGCGAGCCGCTGATCCCGCTCGACATCTTCGGCGACCGCAACTTCAGCCTGTGCAACGTCGGCGCCGCGATCATCGCGTTCACCACGACCGCGATGATGCTGCCGATGATGTTCTACGCGCAGGCAGTGTGCGGCCTGTCGCCGACCCGATCGGCGCTGCTGATCGCTCCGATGGCGATCGCCAGCGGAGCGCTGGCGCCGTTCGTCGGCATGATCATCGACAGGTTTCCGCCGCTGCCCGTGCTCGGTTTCGGCTTTTCGATGCTGGCGATCGGAATGACCTGGCTGTCCTTCGAGATGGCGCCGGGCACGCCGGTCTGGCGGCTCGCACTGGCATTCGGCGCGATCGGCGTCGGGATGGCGTTTGTGTGGGCGCCGTTGACCGCCACCGCGACCCGAAACCTGCCGCCGCAGTTGGCCGGCGCGAGCTCCGGGGTGTACAACACCACGCGACAGCTCGGCGCGGTGCTCGGCAGCGCCGCGATGGCCGCCTTCATGACGTCGCGCATCGGGGCAGAGCTGCCGGGTGGCGGCGGGCACACCCCCGCCGGCGCCCTGCGACTGCCCTCGTTCCTGCGCGAACCATTCTCCGCCGCGATGTCGCAGTCGATACTGCTGCCGGCGTTCGTCGCCTTGTTCGGGGTGATCGCCGCACTGTTTTTGGTCGACGTGATCGGTTCGGCGACGACACGCGAGGGTGGCAGTGACGCTCAGACGCTGTAGACGCTGACGGCTATGACGACGATGACGACTATGTCGAGTACATACTTCGTCGCGAACCGGACACCAAAGAGCCGGCGCGCGACACCGAGCCGCTGCAGGCCGGTGGGTGGCACAGCGTCCCCGATGAGCGCGTTTGGATGCCGTGAGCCGCACCGATTGGCTTCGCGCGCAACGGCTTCCATGTCGACGAAGGGCGGCGTTTGCGTCCGGTCGCCCAGTTCTCGCGACCCGCGTCGCGGCCGGCGCGGCGCCAGACCGGTTCCGAAGGGACGCACGCCACGCGCAACAAGCACTTTCGCACCGATACGGAAGAGCTCGCCTCCGGTCGCCATTCCCCTTAATGGGGCTTGGTAATTATTTGACTGAACCTGCCCTCATCGCGCCTTACTCCGCGGCATGGTGCAGGCGGGATGTGGATTGCCGGCAGCGTCGCGGCATTTGACCTTGAATGTTGCCGCCACCCGGTGATTGCGATCGAGCGTCCCGAAGGGGGAGGATGCACGGCCTTACCGGCGCACGTATACGCATCCATATGCGTGTGCAGAGAGCCAGTGCGTCGTGATTTGGTCGCTTGTGCACACCAAGGGCGGCGTCGGGAAGACGACGACGGCGATGTTTTTGGCTGCGGCGCCGATGCAGCGCGAATCGAGCGCGCATTTGGCCACGGGATCCCACGTTGTCTGGGAGACTACGCAGAGGTGTTCGATGAGCTCATGACGGTGGCTGGAATCGGCAGAGAGGCCGCGAAGCTATGACGGAGAAGCTTTCGACGGGCGGCGGGGTGCGGGCCTCTGTGATCCGCCGGCCTACCGGGGCACCGGCGACGGCGCGGGCGGCGAGTACGTTCCAGGGCGACGAAGCCGCCCCGATCACTCCGGTGGCGTCGCCGATGTACGAGGCGATGCGCACCACCCTGCACCTGGTTCCGGCGATGCGTACCGCCCTCAAACGGCGCGCACTGGACCTCGACACCACCATGGGCGAGCTGATCCGCACCGCTATCAGCTCCTCGCTGCGGGTTCCTTCGGGGTTGGCTCTGGCGTCGATGGAGCACCGCGGCGCGAGCGGCGGCGTTCGGACCACACTGGACCTGCCGCGCCCTCTGCACCGGACGCTCAGGCGCTTGGCGGCCGATGAGGACACCAGCCTGCAGGCGCTAGTGGTGGCGGCCATCCTGCAGACCTACCCTGACCTGGCCTAATGCATTTGTGCACGGCATGTGCGCATCAAACTACCTACCTAGTTTGTGGCTACAGACCTCGAGGTATAAGCGAGCCCGAGATCGATTCGGGAACGACCCCGTCTGCGCGGCGCCTCGCCGACTTGCGCCCTAGAAGTGTGCAAGGCAGCGGCGACGGCACGCGCGGCGAGCACGTTTCAACGCGACGAAGCCGCTGCGACCAGTCGCCGCCGTCGCCGGCGGTGTTCGGACGACGCTCGACGTGCCACGCCAGGTCCACCTGCAGACCTACCCTGACCTGGACGAATGCGTTTATGGAACGACGTGTGCGCATCAAGATGTGCGCGCATGTGGCTAGGCGCGTTTATGGCTACATATATAGAGGTATAGACGCACACATATATAGAGGTATAGAAGCACCCTTCGGGCGATCGAAAAACGACCCTCGAGCCCGGCGTTGTGCGGGAAAACCCGCCACGATCGGCGCCGCGCCCGACCTTCTGCTGACGGCCCACAAAGCGGTACCTTCAGCGGCGTGATTACCGGGGCCTTCCTCGCCGAAGCGGCTTCCGTCGTGGATAACAAGCTCACCGTGTCAGGCGGCGTGCTGTCCGGGTTCGGGGTCGAGGCCGACCGGCAGGCCCGGTTTGCGCTTGTGGTGCTCACGCAGTCCGAGACCGACGCTCCGGTCCGGCGTATCGAGGTCGAGATCAGGCCGCCCACGGATGACGACCCGCTCGTTATCGAGTACGAGCTGCCGGAGGCCGCGGCCGGCGGTGAAATCGGATTCGCGTTCTTCAACCTCGAGGTGAGGCTGCCGGTAAACGGCCGTTGGGTGTTTGTGGTGACTGGCGGCATTGGAACGTTCTCGCTTCCGCTAGAGGTGACTGGCTGACGCACTGTGGCGAGAATCGGATCGGGTCGTGTAGAAGAGCCTGATGGAGAATCCGCCGGTCGGACCGTTCGATCCGTCGCTGCTGCGTGAACCGATGGCCCGGCGGCTGTATCGCCGATCGGTGGCGACGGGGCAGATCACGCTGCCGGCGGTTCCGGGCATGATCGACGAGTACGTCAGGATGTGCGACAGCCTGTTTACCGATGTCGGTGTGCGGTTCACGGCCGAACAACTCGGTCACCTCAGGGCGGTGCTGGAGGATCAGTTGGCTCAGGCCTACACGGCCTCCTCGCGATCGAACATCGTCATCTCGTACGACTCTCCCGTCGGCACGACCCTGAACTACCACGTTAAACCCGAATGGCGGACGATCGAGGCCACCTACGAGAGCTGGTTTGCCACCCGCCAGCCGCCGCTGTTCGGCACCGAACCGGACGCGCGGGTGTGGGCGCTGGCCGGCGAAACAACCGATCCGGGGAGCCATCGGGTACTCGACGTCGGCGCAGGAACCGGCCGCAACGCCCTGGCCCTGGCCCGACGCGGCCACCCGGTGGACGCGGTCGAGATGACCCAGAAGTTCGCCGACATCATTCGCGCGGAGTCCGAACAGGAATCACTCGACGTCCGTGTCATCCAGCGCGACGTCTTCGCGACCACGGATGCGCTGCGCGCCGACTATCAGCTGATCCTGCTCTCCGAGGTGGTGCCCGACTTCCGGACGACGCAGCAGCTGCGCGGCATATTCGAACTCGCTGCCCGTTGCCTGGCTCCCGGTGGACGCTTGGTTTTCAACGCCTTCCTGGCGCGCCACGGCTACACCCCCGACAATGCCGCGCTTGAACTCGCGCAGCAGTGCTACAGCATGATCTTCACCCGCGACGAGATGATGAGGGCGGCGGAGCTGCTACCTGTTGAGCTCGTTGCCGACGACTCCGTCTACGAGTACGAGAAAACCCACCTGCCCGAAGGCGCCTGGCCGCCCACCGGCTGGTACGCCGATTGGGTCCGCGGCCTCGACGTGTTCGACGTCGAGCGGGAGGTATGCCCGATCGACATGCGCTGGCTCGTCTACCAGAAGCGGGGTCGGGACGCTCGACCACAGGCCTAGCCTCCTCGCATCCGGCCCGTGCTCTCGTGGGTTGCAACGTCGCGGCCAACTTTGGGGCTGTTCGGCACGCCGCTTGCGCTCGACCGGATGCCGGCGGCGCGCCGTGATCAGCCTTGGTCAACCCCCTCGGTTCACGCCGACACGCCCAATCGTCGCCGCGTGAAGCCAGACAAGGGATCGCTACCAGCGGTTTTCAGCGGCGGCTGGGGCGAGCCGGAGCACGATCAAAAAATCTTTTTCGAAAATCTAATTCCAAACTCCACCGGACGGCGTACCGTCCTGGAACTGTCTGGAGTTTCCCCGAGATTTTGTCCGCCCGAACGAGATGGAGCCACGATGTCGTCTTTTGTGAACATAGCGCCTGCGGAATTGGCCAGCGCGTCTGAGCAGTTGAGCGGGATCGGCTCATCGATCAAGGAGGCCGCCTCGGCGGCCGCGCCCTCGACGACGTCGGTGGCCGCTGCGGCCCAGGATGAGGTGTCGGCGGCGATTTCGAAGTTGTTCGGCGGCTACGGCCAGGAGTTTCAGGCGCTGAGTGCGCAGGCGGGGCAGTTCCACAGTTCGTTCCTGCAGAACTTGACCTCGGGCGGGAACGCGTATGCGGCCGCCGAGATCGGCGGGTCGGATCTGCTGCAGAACATTGTCGACTTTGCCCAGCCGTTCGGGATTTTCTCGCCGGTTGAGATGCTTACGGGGCGTTCGCTGTTCGTCAACGGCGCGGCTGGGGCGGCCGGTGTGGCCGGCACGAACGGCGGTGCGGGCGGTAACGGTGCGGTCGGCGGATGGATTATCGGTAACGGCGGTGCTGGTGGTGCCGGGGCGGCTGGCACCGGCGCGAATGGCGGTAACGGCGGGGCGGCGGGTCTGTGGGGCGCTGGTGGTGCTGGTGGTGCCGGCGGGTCCGGCGTTGCGGGCCCCGACGCTGCCACGCCTGGCGGTAACGGCGGTAACGGCGGTAACGGCGGTGCCAATGGCATCATCGGCGGCGGTAACGGTGGGGTCGGCGGTGCTGGCGGTGCTGGCGGTGTCGGCTTTACGGGCGCGGCCGGTGTGTCTGGCACGAACCTCGGTGCTGGCGGTAACGGTGGTGACGGCGGCAACGGTGGGGTCGGCGGCAATGGTGGCGCCAACACGCAGCTGTTCTCGCTGAACGGCGAGGGCGGCGCGGGCGGTGCCGGCGGCAACGCCGGGGCGCCCGGGTCCGGCGGCAACGGCGCGACCGGCGTGCTGGGCGTGGCCGGTGCGGGCGGCGAACTTTCGGCTGGTGGTAATGGCGGTAACGGCGGTAACCCCGGTGCCGTCGGCACCGGCGGCGCTGGTGGCGCTAACGACTCGCTGATTGGCGGAACCGACGGTGCGCATGGCGCCGACGGCGCCGAGGTGGTCGGTCCGGCCGGTAACGGCGGTAATGGTGGCGATGGCGCCCAAGGCCTCCAGGGCAGCACGGGCGCGAACGGGTCTACTCCCGGTGCTGCGGGCGGCGTCGGCGGCAACGGCGACGCCGGCGGCAATGGCGGTAACGGCGGTACCGGCGGGTCGATCGGCGTTGGCGGCAACGCCGGTAACGGCGGCCTGGGCGGCCAGGGCGGCACCGGCGGCAACGGCGCGGCCGGCGCGTTTGGCTCGCCCGGTTCGGAGGGCCTAGACGGGGCCGGCGGGGACGGCGGCAATGGCGGTAACGGCGGTGTCGGCGGTCTCGCCGGCACGGCTGGCACCGGCGGTGCTGGCAACGGCGCGACCGGCACGTCCAACCACAGCGGCAACGGCGGCACCGGCGGCATTGGTGGCGCCGGCGCGAACGGCACCGACGCCAACCCGATCGGCGCTCAAGGCGGTAAGGGCGGCACCGGCGGCGCGGGCGGGACGGGTCCGACCAGCGACGGCAACGGTGGCATCGGTGGCCAGGGCGGCACCGGCGGCACCGGCAACAACGGCGACGAAGGCTTCCCGGCCGGTAACCCCGGCGGTCAGGGTGGCACCGGCGGCGCTGGCGGCGCCGGCGGCGTCAGCGGCGAGGCGGGCGGCGTCGGCGGGCACGGCGGCAACGCCGGCCAAGGCGGCACGGGCGGCAACGGCGGCCAGGGCGCGGACGGCAGCAACAGCACCACCGCCGGGGTCAACGGCAGCACCGGCGGTAACGGCGGCGCCAACGGCAGCGGCGGCCAGGGCGGCACCGGCGGGGCCGGCGGCGTCGGCGTCAACGGGGTCGGTATCGGCGGTAACGGCGGCAACGGCGGCGCCGCCGGAACGCCCGGTGACGGCGGTCACGGCGGTAACGGCTTCACCGGCGACCAAGGCACTGCCGGCGGCAAGGGCGGCAACGGCGGCGACAATGTCGGCGCGGGCGGTACCGGCGGTGCCGGTGGCGACCCTGACGGCCTCGCCGGCAACAGCGGTGCCGATGCCACCCACGCCGGCAACGGCGGCAACGGCGGCAACGCCGGCAACAGCACCGGCTCCACGTTAGGCTTCGGAAACAGTGGCCGCACCGGCGGCGCCGGCGGCGCCGGCGGCAACAGCACCGCAGTGCCCGGCGCCGGCGGCAACGGCGGTCAGGGCGGCAGCGGCGGCAGCGGCGCCAACGGCGAGACCGTCGGCGCCAACTCCGCCGGAGGCGACGGCGGCTTGGGCGGCGGCGGTGGCCAGGGCGGCACCGGCGGCACCGGTTCGGGCACCTTCGACGGCGGAATCGGCGGCGCCGGCGGCAACGGAGGCAACGCCGGCAACGGTACGGACGGCAACTCCGCCGGCGGCTTCGCCGGGCATGATGGCGGCCAGGGCGGCTTCGGCGGCTCCGCCGGTAACGGCGGGAAGGGCGGCGCGGCCCTCGGTAGCGGCAATGGCGGGCAGGGCGGCACCGGCGGTGTCGGCGGCGCCGCCGGCAACGGCGGCAACGGCTCGTCGGCTACCGACGCCAGCGGCAACGGCGGCAACGGCGGCTTCGCCGGCGCCGCCGGTAGCGGCGGTAACGGTGGGGCCGGCGGCACGTCCGACGCCGGCGGTAACGGCGGCGCGGGCGGCAACGCTGGGGACGGCGGCCTAGGCGCCGCCGGCGGTAACGGCGGTAACGCCACCGGCGCCGGCAACGGCGGCAACGCCGGCGACGCCGGCACTGGCTTCATCGGCGGCCAGGGCGGCCAGGGCGGCACCGGCGGCAACGCTCTCGGCACAACCGGCAACGGCGGGGCCGGCGGTAACGGCGGTACCGGCGGCGCCACCGCTGCGGTCGCCGGTAACGGCGGCAACGCGTCGGTGTCAGCGCCGCCGACGGCCACGCCGGTGACGGCGGCACCGCCGGCACCGACGGCACCGCGGCACCGCGGTCGACGACGCACCGGCGGTCGCCGGCAACGGCGGCAACGGCGCCGGTGGCGGCACCGGCGGCGAAGGTGGCGACATCGGGTTCTCCGGCGCCGGCGGCGCCGGCGGCGCCGGCGGCAACGCCACCAACGCCTCCGGCTCCGGCAACGGCGGGGCCGGCGGTAACGCCGGTAACGGCGGTGAGGGCCACGGCGTCGGCGGCACCGGCGGCAACGGCGGCAACGCCACCACCACCGCCGCGGGCGGCCAGGGCGGCACCGGCGGCATCGGCGCCGACTCCGGCTCCGGCGGCATCGGCGGCGCCGGCGGCAGCGCCGCCGGCACCGGGAACGGCGGGGTCGGTGGTAACGGCGGCAACGGCGGGACCGACACGGCCCGGCGGCACCGGCGGCAACGGCGGCAACGCCTCCGCGACCCACGTTGCGGGCAACGGTGGCCAGGGCGGCACCGGCGGCCGCACGCCCCCCGCCACCACCTTCGGCGCCGGCGGCCAGGGCGGTACGGGCGGCAGCGCCGCCGGAACCAACGGGGGCAACGCAGGGGCTGGCGGCAATGGCGGCACCGGCGCCACCGGCGCGACCGGCGGTGAGGGCGGCGTCGGTGGCTCCGGCGACAGCAACGTCAACGCCGGCCAGGGCGGCACCGGCGGTGAGGGCGGCTTCGGCGGCGCCGCCGGCGCCGGCGGCCACGGCGGCGCCACAACCGGCCCCGCGTCTACCGACACGGGCAACGCCGGGAACGGCGGTAACGCCGGCAACATCGGGGCTGGCGGCAATGGCGGGATCGGCGGCCAGGGCGGCACCGCCGGTGCCGGCACCAGCCACGGCGGCCAAGGCGGTAGCGGCGGAGCCGGTGCGACCGCCGGTACCAGCGCCCTGGGCGGTAAAGGCGGTTTCGCCGACGGGTTCGGTCACGGCGGCAACGGCGGCACCGGCAGCAATGGCGCCGCCGGCGGCTCCGGTGGCCAGGGCGGCACCGGTGGTGCGAACGCATCCGGCCTCGACGGCGGTGACGGCGGCAATGGCGGTAACGGCGCCAACGGCGGTAACGCCGGTAACGGCGGTCCCGGCGGTAACGCCAACTCGCCGAGCAGCTTCGGCGGCTTCGGCGGCGCCGGCGGTACCGGCGGTGCCACCGTCGCTCCCGCCGGCGCCGGCGGAGCGCCCGGTGCCGGCGGGTCGCCCGGCGGCGGCGGCCCTGGCGCCGGCGGCAACGCTGGTAGCGCGAACGGCACCGACGGCCTGCCCGGCGCCGACGGCACCCCAACCCCGTAGTGCCCGGCTGAAGCCGGCTAATACGACAACGGTCGTCGGGTCCTGGACCCGGCGACCGTTGTCGTGTCGCGTTCCTCGCCGTTGGCTTTCCGTCTCGCGGTCGCGGTCGAGCTACACGGTGCGGTGCCCGAGCCGGCCCGGGGCCACACCCCTCGGCATCTGGCAGCCGCGGTCAGCACGGCCAATCTGGCCACCTGAGACCGGCCCGTCCGAACTGATAGCCGGTACCGGCCCGGCTGGCGCCCTAGCCAGATCCGGTCGCTGGCTCGGTCGCAACGGGGGCCCCCGCTCGTGGGGGAGCCCCTCCGCCCTTTCCGGGGCGCGGGAGGTCCCAGCCCGCGCGAGCGGGTGTCTCCAAGGGCCTCTGGACGGCCAGCGATGACTACCCCAGTGGTGCGAGGGGCACCACCGCGTCAATCAGGTGTGACCGGGGCTGGACAAAGGCGGCGCGCACGGCGTCGGCGAATTCCCCGGCGCTTCTGACGCGCTGTGCAGCAACCCAGACCTCTCGCAAGCTTGGTGAAATCCAATGTGGGGACATGACATATCGAGAAGATCCAGTGCCTCGGGACCCGCGGCGGACCCGGCCCCCATCCGATGCGGGTCGATGCGCAAAATGTCATAGGCTCCCCGTTGCTTTACCTGGGGGTGTGCCCTCGCAGCCGTCGGGCACCAGGTCACCGTGCAACGGCGTGTATCGCCGAAACGACTGCGAACCCAGGCCGACGCGCGTACTGTTCCTTTGCGCAATCTTGAAGATTGTGGGACATATCACACCGGGCGGGGACAGGGGACCGACATGTCGTCTTTCGTGAACGTAGTGCCTGAGGAATTGGCCAGTGCGTCTGAGCAGTTGACTGGGATCGGGTCGGCGATCAAGTCCGCGACCTCGGTGGCGGCACCCTCGACCACGTCGGTGGTGGCTGCGGCCCAGGATGAGATCTCGGCGGCTGTCTCGAACTTGTTTGGCGGCTACGGCCAGGAGTTTCACGCGCTGAGCGCGCAGGCGGGGCTGTTTCATAGTTCGTTCGTGCAGTCCTTGGCCTCGGGTGGTAACGCGTATGCGGCCGCCGAGGCGAGCGCCGCGTCAACGGTGGCGGCCTTCACCGACGTCGGCGGGGCGCCGTTCTCGCCCTTCCTGAACATCTTTGGGTTCGCGCTGTTCGGCAACGGCGCCGCGGGGGCGGACGGCACGGCCGCTGGTGTCGCCGGCGGTGCCGGTCACCCCGGCGGATTGATTATCGGCAATGGCGGTATGGGCGGTGCGGGCGGCGCAGGGGCAAGCGGCGGTAGAGGTGGCGCCGGTGGGTGGCTGTGGGGCAACGGCGGGAACGGCGGGGCCGGCGGGGCCAGCACCGTGATTGGTGTGGCCGGCGGAAATGGCGGTGCGGGTGGGTGGACGGGCTTGTTCGGTACCGGCGGGGCTGGTGGGGTCGGCGGGGGCGGTGGCTTCGGCGCGGCCGGTGGTGGCGGTGGTCTGGGCGGGTCGGCGGACATGTGGGGCAGCGGTGGGGCAGGTGGGGCCGGCGGGATGGGCGGTTTGGATGCCGCGACCGGCGGTAATGGTGGTGGCGGCGGGGCCAATGGGTTGATCGGCGGCGGTCTTGGGCCGTTCGGCGGCGCGACCGGCGGGGCCGGCGGGGCTGGTGGGGCCGGTGGGGCCGCCGCGCCCGGCTTGGCCGGCGGCCTGGGCGGTAACGGCGGGATTGGCGGCGCCGACAGGCAGCTGTTCTCGCTGTTCGGCCATGGTGGGGCTGGTGGGGCCGGTGGGGCCGGTGGGGTCGGCTTTACCGGCGCCGGAGGCGTTCTCGGCATCGACGGCGGGGTTGGCCTTAACGGCGGTAACGGCGGGCACGGCGGGGTCGGCGGGGCAGGTGGCGCCAACGACGCGTTTCTGCTGGGCGCCGCCGGTAATGGCGGGGTCGGCGGGGCCGGCGGGCTGGGCGGCACCGGCGGTACGGTGCGCAGGTGCTGGCCTTGGCCTCGGGACCGGCGCCGATCGGCGGTACTGGCGGGACTGGTGGTGGCGCCGGGGCCGGCGGGCCAGTGGCGCCAACCATGCGTTGCTGTTCGGGAAAGCCGGCGCCGACGGGCAGCGCGGGTGTCGGCGGGACCGATGGTAACGGCGGTACCGGCGGCGCCGGTCGACGGTTCCTCCGGTCTCGATGCGACCGGAGGCGTCGGCGGGGCCGGCGGCGCCGGCGGCGCCGGCACGGCGTGCCGCCGGCCACGGCGGTGGCGGCGGCGGTGGTGGCGGCACCGGCCGCGTCTCAGACCGTCGCCGGCGGCACGATTACCGACAGCACCGCCGTCGGCGGGGCCGGCGGAGCCGGCGGCGCCGGCACCACCACCGCGGCCGGCGGGGTTGGCGGCACCGGTGGCACCGGCTTCGTCGGCGCCATTGGCAGCACCATCACTGGCAGCACCGCCACCGGCGGGGTCGGCGGGATCGGCGGCACCGGTGGCGGCACCGGCGGCCACGGTGGCATCGGCTTCGTCGGCGCCATCTTCGGCGACATCGCTGGCAGCACCGCCACCGGCGGGGTCGGCGGCACCGGCGCCAACGGCGGCACCGCCGGCACCGGTGGGCTCGGCTTCGTCGGCACCATCGGCGGCTCCGTCACTGACAGCACCGCCACCGGCGGTAATGGCGGGGCCGCCGGCGGCACCGGCGGCATCGGCGGCCGCGGCGGCGCTGGCTTCATCGGCACCATCGGCTCCGTCACTGACGGCATTGCCACCGGCGGTAATGGCGGGGCCGGCAGCACCGGCGGCACCGGCGGCACCGGCGGCAACGGCTTCCTCGTCGTCGATGGCGCCGGAGGCACAATCGGTGGTGCCGGCAACGCTGCCGTTGCCACGGGCGGCCAGGGTGGAGCCAGCATTGACGGCGGTCACGGCGGTAACGGCGGCTTTGGTGAGCTCGAGGCCGGGCCGCAAGGCACCTCTGACGGTCATTCCACCGGTGGTGCCGGCGGTGACGGTACCGGCGCCGGCAGCATCGGCGGCAACGGTGGAAGCTCCAATATCCAAACCGGCGCGACGACTTCCTTCGAGGATCTAACCGGCACCGCAGGCGGCCCCGGCGGGACGTCTAGCGGTACGTCGGTTGGCGGTGCCGGCGGCAGCGCCACTGTGGCCTAGTGGCGGCCATGGTGGCACCGGCGGCGACGCCTCTATCTCCTCCGGTGGGATCAACGCTGTCTCCAGCGGCACGTCTCACGGCGGCAGCGGTGGTGACGGCCTCGATGGCGGCAAGGCGGCAACGCCGGAGCCAGCCGGATTAGCGCGCTGGCTTCGCTTAGCGCACCGGACGCGCAGAGCTCGGCCACCGGCGGGACTGCTACCGGCGGCAACGGCGGCACCGGTACCGGTGATGGCAGCGCCGGCGGCAATGGCACCGACGGAAACATCATTGCGGGGCTCAACAGCGCTGGGACGAACGCCGACTCGCCGTCTGCGAATAACGCCCACGCCACCGGCGGCAACGGCGGCAACGGCAGCGCCGGCCAAACCGGCGGCAACGCTCCTGAAAACGCCAATGTCTTCGCCATCAACGACCAGAACCTGGACAACGAGACCGCTACCGTTCCGAACGGCGCGAATAACCCGTAGGGCAGGAGTGAGAACCCGGGCCGGCTCCAGGTGATCGAGACGCCGTAGGCCTGAGACGGCAATATTTGCTGTCTAGCAATAAAAGATGCACCGCGATCACCGGACGGGTCAGGTTCGCAATCGTGCCCCGGCGGACGTCGGCGCACCGTTCGTCAGATGTTGAACTAGACCGCGGCAATGATTATATCTGGGCTGGTTTGACCAAACCCTATGTGGGGCAAAGCAAATCGAGCGTTGGTACCCGCGGCCCCCCGAGCACTCGGTGTTTATCACTGACGCCAAGCGCGAGCGCATTCTCCGTGGGTTGTTCGACAACTTCTAGGCCGGCACGAACCGCGCCTGGTGCAGGTGGATGCCGGCGATCGCGCGGTTGTTTCCCGATGCGAAAGTGGTTGCGTGCGTGCGGGAATTGCCGTGGGTAGTCGACAGCATCGAGCGGTTGGTCCAACACAACGTCTTTAGCCGATGCGCTCGAACTACAGCGCTAGCCCAAAGGCGTGCTTTGGCGCGCACGGGATCGTCTGTTGTTGGTGCAGGACGAAACGTTGACCAGCGACCCGGCTTTCTCGGTGAGCCGGATTTCGAGCACGACTTCGACCGCGTCGATTATGACGTCACCGATTTCGACGAGCGCGCCGGTACTCCGGGGCTGCACACCGTGCGCGGCACGGTCAAGGCCGAACCGCGCGAGACATTGCTGCCCCCAGAGCTTTTCAAGCGTTTCGCCAACGACGCTTTCTGGCGCGATTCGCAGCGGATTCCCGCCGGGTTGCAAGTCGTGTGAGGCCTCGGCCGCCCTCGTCAGCTCGCCCTCAGTGGCCTGCAGTATTGCCGATGAGCTCCACCGCATTGCCGTTCCAATGGAACCGCACATCGGTGTTGAGGCCGTTGATCCCGCTGGGGTAGGTCAACGCCACGGTGTCGCCGGTGGTTTGCGCCGCGTCAATCCCGTTGAACCCGTACGTATCTGGCACGCCTTGCGGGATGAACTGGCCGAGATGAAACAGCACCGCGCGGGTGGTGGCGTTATCGGCGTTGCTGTTGGCCTTGATGATCACCGCCGCCAGCGGGGCGCATTCGTTGTAATTGCCGGCCAGCGGCTCGGGGTTCCAGGCCTGCTGAGTGCGCGGATCGCGCGGCAGCTCGGAGACCACCTTCGCGATGGTGGGCGAGGTCAGGTTGACTGCGCACGGATCGGGCGGCGCAGCGGTGGACCGAGGTGCGGGGCTCGCTACTGGCGGGGCAGTGATCGACGGGGTCGCACTCGTCGTCGTTGCCAGCGGCGTCTTCGCGACGGTGGAGTCTCCTGACCCGCAGCCGGTCAACGCAGCAGCGGTCGATGCGACGAGGGCCAGGCCGGTCAGTCGCCCGAAATCACAAGGTAGACAACGCACAACGCGCACCGTACCGTTACCCGGCCCGCTGCTGTGGCAGGCAGGGCCGCGTGGCCGCGCTAACGGCACCGGCGGCCTAGGCGGCAATGGCGGTAACAGGGGCGACGCCGGCGCCATCATTGGCAACGACCGCTTTGCAAGCGCGGTCTTTGGCGGCAATTGGGTGCGGGTCCGGGTTCGATGAAGGCGCCGCGGCGGGAGTCGGCGAGTTCTTCGGTGGTGTGGACGCGACGTGCGGTAACTCCCGTACCCTGCGAGGTTGACGAAACCGTGTGTGCGACGCGACAAATCAAGCAGATCGGGCCCCTTGGGGCCGGGGTGGACCGGCCCGACCCGCTGGGGCTCGATGCGCACAGTGTCGTAGGCGCCGTTGTGGTCGATGACGGTGGCGACGTCAAGGTTTTCGCGCGCCGGGGGTGGGCGGCCGAATCCGCCGCGATCGGCGCCGTACCTGTCTCGTGCCAAGGCGATCGAACGCGCGCGGCGCGAGGTCGCATCGCATGTGGAGCACGCAAATTGGTGAAGACGGGCCGGGGGTGAGCGGCCAAATCCCTCGGCGATCGGCGCCGCGTTGTCCAGATTTGTGGTTCGGCCTCGATCTCGCTTGCGATACGGGTGGGTGGCTGACGCAGCTCGCTGGGCCGCTGTGCAACGAGCAGGTAACGGAAGGCGCAGTCGCAGGGCCTTAGAATCGCCGGCGCCGACGCGATGCCCCTGATGTATGCAAGGCAACCTCGAAGCTTGGCGGGTGCAACTGGGCGACGATGGCGGGCTGGACCTCGCTACCGCCGGCGCCGGCGCTGCTGCACCGCAGCCCGATACCCCGAGAGGCGTCGCACCGGGATCCCCGCTGGCGCTGAGTTACGCGCGTGCCCAGGTCGCGGCACCTAGTCGCGGTGGTTGCTGGCCCGTGAGAAAAACTAAAAGTTTGAACTCGCCGAAATGACTGCGCGTCCAGTCTGTCGCGCGTAATCTTCGGCGCAGTCTTGAAAGCTGTTGTGAGAGTTATTACACCGGGGTGGACTAGGAGACCAACATGTCGTCTTTTGTAAACGTAGTGCCGGAGGAATTTGCCAGCGCGTCTGAGCAGTTGAGCGGGATCGGCTCATCGATCAAGGAGGCCGCCTCGGCGGCGGCGCCCTCGACGACGTCGGTGGTGGCTGCGGCTGAGGATGAGGTGTCGGCGGCGATTTCGAAGTTGTTCGGCGGTTATGGCCAGGAGTTTCAGGCGCTGAGTGCGCAGGCGGGGCAGTTCCATAGTTCGTTCCTGCAGAACTTGACCTCGGGCGGGAACGCGTATGCGGCCGCCGAGGTGGGCGGTTCGGATCTGCTGCAGAACATTGTCGACTTTGCCCAGCCGTTCGGGATTTTCTCGCCGGTTGAGTCGATTACGGGGCGCTCGCTGTTCGTCAACGGCGCCGCTGGGGCGGCCGGCGTGGCCGGCACGAACGGTGGTGCCGGCGGTAACGGCGGGGTCGGCGGCTGGATTATCGGCAACGGCGGTGCTGGTGGCGCCGGGGCGGCTGGCACCGGCGCGAATGGCGGTAACGGCGGGGCGGCGGGCCTGTGGGGCGCTGGCGGTGCTGGTGGTGCCGGCGGGTCCGGCGTTACCGGCATCGACGCTGCCACGCCTGGCGGTACCGGCGGTAACGGGGGTAACGGTGGGGCCAATGGCATCATCGGCGGCGGTAACGGTGGGGTCGGCGGGGCTGGCGGTGCTGGCGGTCTCGGCTTTACGGGCGCCAAGGGTGTGTCGGACGTGAACTTGGGTGCCGGCGGTAACGGTGGTGATGGCGGTAACGGTGGGACTGGTGGCGTTGGTGGCGCCAACACGCAGCTGTTCTCGCTGAACGGCCAGGGCGGCGCCGGCGGCACCGGCGGCAACGCCGGGGCGCCCGGCAACGGCGGCAACGGCGCGACCGGCGTGGAGGGCGTGGCCGGTTCGGGCGGTGTGCTCGCCGCCGGCGGTGACGGCGGCAACGGCGGTAGTAACCCCGGTAGCGTCGGCGCCGGCGGCGATGGTGGCGCCAACGAGTCGCTGATCGGCGGAACCGCCGGTGCGCATGGCGGCGAGGGCGCCGCGGTGGTCGGTCCGGCGGGTAACGGCGGTAATGGTGGCGATGGCGCCATCGGCGTCCAGGGCAGCCAGGGCGGCACCGGTATGTCCGGCGTGAACGGCGGTGCCGGCGGCGCCGGCGGTGACAGTAACGACGTCGGCGGCAACGGCGGCAACGGCGGCACCGGCGGCACGATCGGCGTCGGCGGCAACGCCGGCAACGGCGGCCAGGGCGGCCAGGGTGGCAGCGGCGGCAACGGCGCGGCCGGCGTGCAGGGCACGGCCGGTTCGGGCGGCAACCTGGGGGCCGGCGGGGACGGCGGGCAGGGTGGTAACGGCGGCAACGGCGGTGTCGCCGGCCAGGCTGGCACCGGCGGCGAGGGCTCCGGCCAGGCCGGCAACGAACGGCCAGAGCGGCACCGGCGGCAACGGCGGCAACGCCGGCAACGGCGCGGCCGGCACCGCCGCCGACCCCGACGGTGGCCAGGGCGGCGTCGGCGGTAAGGGCGGCACCGGCGGCAACGGCAACAGCACCGCCGCCAACGGCTCCGGCGGCAACGGCGGCACCGGCGGGCAGGGTGGTACGGGTTATGACCCGTCCACCGACCCCGCCGCGCTGGCCGGCGCGTCCGGCGGTAACGGCGGCCTAGGCGGTAACGGCGGGGCCGGCGGGGCGGCCGGCACCGGCGGCATCAGCGGCACCGGCACCAGCGGCAACGGCGGTAACGCCGGCAGCGGCGGGACCGGCGGGACCGGTGTGGCCGGCGGGGCCGGCCAGGCCGGCGGCAGCGGCGGTAACGGCGGCGGCGGCGGCGTCGGCGGTGCGGCCGGCGGTAACAGCCGGCACCGCGGGTACCGACGGCAACGGCGGCAACGCGGGCAACGGCGCTGACGGCGGCGCCGGTGTGGCCGGCACGGCCGGCACCCCGAACGGCACGGCCGGCGGCCAGGGCGGTAAGGGCGGTACCGGCGGTAACGCCGGGGGCGCCACCGGCACCAACGGCAACGGCGGCTCCGGCGGCCAGGGCGGTACGGGTGGTGCGGGTTATGACCCGTCCACCGACCGCCGGCGCCGGCCGGCACGTCCGGCGGTAACGGCGGCCAAGGCGGCACCGGCGGGGCCGGCGGGGCGGCCGGCACCGGCGGCACCAGCGGCACCGGCACCAGCGGCAACGGCGGTAACGCCGGTAACGGCGGGACCGGCGGGACCGGTGTGGCCGGCGCGGCCGGCCAGGCCGGCGGCAGCGGCGGTAACGGCGGCGGCGGCGGCGTCGGCGGGGCGGCCGGCGGTAACGCCGGCACCGCGGGTACCGACGGCAACGGCGGCAACGCGGGCAGCGGCGCTGACGGCGGCGCCGGTGTGGCCGGCACGGCCGGCACCCCGAACGGCACGGCCGGCGGCCAGGGCGGTAAGGGCGGTACCGGCGGTAACGCCGGGGGCGCCACCGGCACCAACGGCAACGGCGGCACCGGCGGCCAGGGCGGTACGGGTGGTGCGGGTTATGACCCGTCCACCTCTGGCGGCGCAGCGGGCACATCCGGCGGTAACGGCGGCCAAGGCGGCACCGGCGGGGCCGGCGGGGCGGCCGGCACCGGCGGCACCAGCGGCACCGGCACCAGCGGCAACGGCGGTAACGCCGGTAACGGCGGGACCGGCGGGACCGGTGTGGCCGGCGCGGCCGGCACCGGCCAGGCCGGCGGCAGCGGCGGTAACGGCGGCGGCGGCGGCGGCGGCGGGGCGGCCGGTGGTACGGACGCCAGCAAGGGCACCGACGGCAACGGCGGCAACGCGGGCAACGGCGCTAACGGCGGCACCGGTGTGGCCGGCACCACCACCACCCCCAACGGTGGCGACGGCGGCGGCGGCGGTAAGGGCGGCACCGGCGGTAACGCCGGCGGCGCGGTCGCCACCAACGGCAACGGCGGCACCGGCGGCACCGGTGGTGCTGGCGGCGCCGCCGCCGAGAACGGCAACACCGGCGTAGCCGGCAACGGCGGCAGCGGCGGCCAGGGCGGCAACGGCGGCAACGCCGGCACCACCGGTGTGGGCGGCAACGGCGGCAACGCCGGCAGCGGCGGCGCCGGCGCCAACGGCGACACCGGCGGTAACGGCAGCAGCGGATCCGGCGGTAACGGCGGCAACGGCGGCAAGGCCGGCACCGCCGGCAACGCCGGCAGCCCCTCCGGCACCAACGGCAACGGCGCCGACGGTGGCAAAGGCGGCAGTGGCGGCAACGGCGGCTCGGGCAGCCCGGACAGCGGCACCGGCCCCGGTGATGGCGGTAATGGCGGCAACGGCGGCAACGGCGGCGCCGGCAGCGCGGCCGGCACCGGGGGTGCCGTTGCGGGCACCAACGGCAACGGCGGCAACGCCGGTAACGGCGGCACCGGCGCCCGAGGCGCTGACGGCCTGGCCGGCACCGGCGACAACGCCGGTAACGGCGGTAACGGCGGCAACGGCGGCACCGGCGGGACGGGCGCCACCGCGGGCACCAACGGCAACGGCGGCAAGGCGGGCGACGGCGGTAACGGTGGCAGCGGCACCGCCGGTGCCGGCGGCAACGGCAGCGTGGCCGGCACCGGCGGCTCCGGCGGCTCCGGCGGCAACGGCGGCAACGCGGGCAACGGCGCCACCGCGGGCGACGGCGGCACCGGCGGTAACGGCGGCGGCGGCGGTACCGGCGGCGACGGCGCCGGCGACGGCGTCACCGACGGCGGCAACGGCGGCCTCGGCGGCCAAGGCGGTACCGGTGGCAACGGTGGTGACATCACCAGCGGCACCGGAACCAACGGCTTCGGCGGCGGCGGCGGCGTCGGCGGCACCGGTGGTGTCGGCGGCACCAACACGACCGCTACCGTCGGACTCATCATCAACGGCGGCGGTGGTGGTGGCGGCGGCGCTGGCGGCGCTGGCGGCAATGTCGGCACCGGCGGCAATGTCGGCGCCGCCGGAGCCGGCGGTAGCGGCGGTGGCGGCGGCGACGGCGGCATCGCCACCACCACGAGCACCGGCGCTGGTACCGGCGACGGCGGCTTCGGCGGCGGCGGCGGCGCGGGTGCCGCCGCATCTGCCGGCGTGGGCGGATCGGGCGGCGCCGGCGGCGGCGGCGGCGGCCGTCACCATTGTTGGTTGATGCATCGCCTGGTAGCAGATAGCGCCGGCGGCTCGGCGCCGCCGATGTCCGGGGCGGCATCGGCGGTGCTACCGGCGGGTGGCGGCGGTGGCGGCGGTTGGTAGGCCACGCCCGTCGCTGGGCGCTGACTGGTGGCGCCGGCGGGCAGGCGGGCCGGCACCGCGCATGCCGGCACCGGCGGCGCACGGGCAACGGCGGCAACGGCGCGGCTAGGCGGGGCCGGCGTACCCGGATCCGGTGGCCCGCTACCCGCGCGCGGGCGGGCGGCGCCGCCCGGCACGCGGGTGGGGGCGCCACCGCTCGCGGTGGCGGCACCGACCTTGTGGGGCCGCACGGCCGCGCAGGCGGGCGTCGCACAACGGACGGTGGGACGGCCCGGTGACGGCCAGCGCGGCGCTGAGGGCGCCATCGCGTCGATTAGGTGCGGTCCGGATGCGATGACGGCGCCGCGGCGGGCGGGGGCAGCTCGGCGGCGGCGTGGAGGCGACGTGGGGCGGTCCGATACCTCGGCTTGAGAAACCCGAGGGGGACCATCGAGCAGTCGGCACCTGGAGCGGCGGCGGACCGTCACGACCCGTTGGCGCTCGATGCGCACGCGTCGGCACCGGCGGTCGGTGACGGTGGTGACGCGTTCCCGCGCCGGTGTGGCAAACCACCGCGATGGCGTCGCTGGTCGGCCGGCCTGCGCCAGCCCGGGGTCCGCTCGTCGTGGCGACCACCGGCTCGGGCATCAGCGCCCGACCGTGTTGGACACCGACGTGGCCGTCCAGGGCACCCGCCGGCAGGGCTCCCACCGAGAGTGACCGTAGTAGGTCTATTCGGCAGGCCGGCGACCAAACAGCGCTGGGCCTTCCGTGCTGTGATGGGAGTTCGCGGCTTCGCTCGCCTGTCGGCTCGTTCAGGCGCCGGGGGGATTACCGATGATCTCGACTCCGTTGCCGTTCCATCGGAACTTCACTGTGGTGCCTAACCCGATACCGCTGGGATACGTCAACGCGATGGTGTCGCCGGTGCACTGCGAGGCGTCGATCCCGTTGAACCCGTAGGTGTCCGGCACCCCTTGCGGTATGTATTTGCCGAGATGAAACATCACCGCCCGAGTGGTGGCGTTATCGGCGTTCGTGTTGGCCTTGATGATCACGGCGGACAGCTGAGCGCATTCGTTGTAGTTACCGGCCAGCGGTTCTGGGTTCCAGGGCTGCGTGCTGCGCGGATCACGCGGTAGCTCGGAGACCACTTTGGCGATGGTGGGAGCCGCGAGATTGACCGCGCACGGATCGGCCGGCGCTGCGTTGCTGGGCGGGGCAGCGGCCGCGGAGGTCGCGCCGCGTGCAGGGGGAGCAGTGATCGAAGCAGTCGCGGTGGCTGTCGTGGCCTGCGGCGTCTTGGCGACCGTGGAATCGCCCGAACCGCAGCCGGTCAACGTCGCGCCGGCAACTAGGACAGCGGCCAAGCCCATCACCGGCTCGGCACGACAAGGTAGCCACCCCACAACGCGCACCGTACCGGCATCGGGACGGCAGGTGCGGCAGGCGTGGCCGTCGCGAGCGCGCGCAAATGTACGGCACACACGGTGTGTCGCCGTACAGACACGCGCCTTCGCGACGGCCGAAGCCGCGAGCCCTGCACCGGTCACCACTAAACTCCATGAAATAATGGCCTCCTCCGAAAATTCGCCCGTGGCGTCCCCTGTACTCTTCACCGACCTGCAGATTCATCAGGCAGTCCTGCGGGCAATCGTCGATGTCGGTTACGAGTCACCGACGCCCATCCAGGCGGCAACGATTCCGCCGCTCATGGCGGGTTCCGACGTGGTGGGGCTGGCGCAGACCGGCACCGGCAAAACGGCGGCGTTCGCGATCCCGATCCTGTCCAAGATCGACGTCACCAGCAAAGCAACCCAGGCGTTGGTGCTGGCGCCCACCCGTGAGCTGGCCCTGCAGGTGGCCGAGGCGTTCAGCCGTTACGGCGCGCACCTCAAGCAGCTCACCGTGCTGCCGATCTACGGCGGGTCGTCCTACGTCGTGCAACTGGCCGGGCTCAAACGTGGCGCTCAAATCGTCGTCGGCACCCCCGGCCGGGTCATCGACCACATCGAACGCGGCACGCTGGACTTGTCGCACATCGACTACCTGGTGCTCGACGAGGCCGACGAGATGCTCACCATGGGCTTCGCCGAAGAGGTCGACCGCATCCTGTCCGAAACTCCGGAATACAAGCAGGTGGCCCTGTTCTCGGCGACCATGCCGGCGGCGATCCGCAAGCTCACCACCAAATATCTGCACGATCCGGTCGAAGTCACCTTCAAAGCGAAAACCGCTACCGCCGAGAACATCTCGCAGCGCTACGTTCAGGTCGCCTACCCGCGCAAGATGGACGCCCTGACCCGTGTCCTGGAAGTTGAGCCGTTCGAGGCGATGATCGTCTTCGTCCGCACCAAACAGGCGACCGAGGAGGTCGCCGAAAAGCTAAGGGCCCGAGGGTTTTCCGCCGCCGCCATCAACGGCGACATTGCGCAGGCACAGCGCGAGCGCACCATCGCGGCGCTCAAGCGAGGCGGCTCCAAAGGCATCGACATCCTGGTCGCCACCGACGTGGCGGCCCGAGGGTTGGATGTTGAGCGGATATCACACGTGCTCAACTACGACATCCCGCACGACACCGAGTCCTACGTGCACCGGATCGGCCGCACCGGCAGGGCCGGCCGGCCTGGAAACGCGCTGCTGTTCGTCTCGCCGCGGGAGCGCCACCTGCTCAAGTCGATCGAAAAGGCCACCCGCCAGCCGATTACCGAGGTCGAACTGCCCACCGTCGAGGACGTCAACGCGCAGCGGGTCGCGAAATTCTCCGATTCCATCACCGACGCGCTCGGCGGCTCGGGGCTGGAGCTGTTCCGCCGCCTGGTCGAGGACTACGAGCGCGAGCACGACGTCCCGATGGCCGACATCGCTGCGGCGCTGGCGGTGCAGTCCCGCGACGGCGAGGCATTCCTGCTGGCACCCGAACCGCCGCCCGAACGACGGGAACGCAGGGAGCGCAGCGAGCGCAGGAACGTCCCGAACGCCCCGATCGCCCAAGGAGCGCCAAACCCCTCACCACCTACCGCATCGCCGTGGGCAAGCGGCACAAGATCGGCCCCGGCGCCATCGTCGGCGCCATCGCCAACGAGGGGGGTCTGCACCGCAGCGATTTCGGCCACATCGCCATCGGGCCGGACTTCTCCCTGGTGGAGCTGCCAGCCAAGCTCTCCAACGCGACACTGAAAAAGCTGGAAAGCACTCGTATCTCGGGCGTGCTCATCGACCTTCGCCCGGAACGGTCGACTAGCAAGCCACGCGACACCAAGCCACGCAGAAAACACTCGGGATGACGCTGTCCGAGGAGACGGACGCCCAAGGCGGGCTCGAGCAAACCGCCCACGTCGACCGCGTCGCCTCGCTCACCGGTGTCCGCGCGGTCGCCGCGCTGCTGGTCGTCGGAACCCACGCGGCTTACACCACCGGCAAATACACCCACGGCTATTGGGGGCTGGTCGGCGCGCGGCTGGAAATCGGCGTCCCGATCTTCTTCGTGCTGTCCGGCTTCCTGCTGTTCCGACCGTGGGTGAAATCCGCAGCGACGGGCGCGCCACCGCCGTCGCTGAGTCGCTATGCGCGACACCGGGTTCGGCGCATCATGCCCGCCTACGTCATCACTGTGCTGATCGCCTACGTGCTCTATCACTTTCGCGAGGCGGGGCCCAACCCCGGGCACTCCTGGTACGGACTAGTCCGCAACCTCACGCTGACGCAGATCTACTGCAACGGCTATCTCGGCAAGTATCTGCACCAGGGCCTGACCCAGATGTGGAGCTTGGCGGTAGAGGCGTCGTTTTATCTAGTGCTCCCGCTGCTGGCCTACCTGTTGCTCGTGCTGATCTGCAGGCGCACGTGGCGGCCGCGGCTGTTGGTGGGCGCCTTGCTGGCGATGGCCTTGATCAGCCCGGTCTGGGTGGTCCTGGTGCACATCGATCACTGGTTCCCCGACGGCGCCCGGCTGTGGCTGCCCACCTACCTGGCCTGGTTCCTCGCCGGCATGTTGTTGGCGGTGCTGCAGGCGATGGGGGTGCGGTGCTACGCGTTCGCGGCCATACCGCTCGCGATCATCTGCTATGTCATCGTCGCCACGCCGATCGGGGGCGCGCCCACCACCTCGCCGGCGTCGGCGTGGGAGGCGGTGGTCAAGACGTGCTTTTACGCCGTGATCGCTGCGCTGGCGGTGGCTCCGCTGGCCCTGGGCGATCACGGCATCTACTGGCGGCTGCTGGCCAGCCGGCCGATGGTGTGGCTGGGCGAGATCTCCTACGAGATCTTCCTGATCCATCTGGTGACGATGGAGTTCACGATGGTCTACGTGGTCAGGGCCCACGTCTACACCGGCTCGATGCTGTACCTGTTCGTCGCGACGCTGGTGCCGACGATCCCGCTGGCCTGGCTGCTGCACCGCGTCACGCGGGTGCCGTCATGATTATCGAGCAGGCTTAGCCGACGTCTTCGAGGGGCAGCGGTTCCGGGGCAAGCATTCGCTCGCCTTCCATCCGCTCCCCTTCGGCCTCGGCTGCCTTCGCCGCCGGCTTGGGTGCCTGCACCGCCGCCGAGGGCGCGGCAGCAACCTGTGCCGTCGTGATGGGCTTTGCCGCCGGCGGCTGGACCGGCGCCGCGGGCGGTGCGGCCACAGCCGCTTCCGCCACGGCTGCTTCGACCTCGACCGGCGGTGCTGGTGGCGCAGCCGCCGGAGCCGGCCCGGCCGCACCAACGGATCCGTTGCTCGCCTGCGCAGCCCGCGAGGCCATCATCGCGCCCATCATGACCCCGGGAAGTAGGCCGGAAGTGGACATCCCGGGTGTCCCGGCTGCCATAACCGGCGGGGGCGCCGCAGCGGCGCCAGAGGTCGCAGCGGCCGGCGCAACCGCCGCATCGGCCGGTGCTGCCGAGGAGGCCGCCACCGACGACGCGGGTGCCGCACCGCCCGCGGCGACGGGTCCCGCACCCGCCGCTGCCCCTCCGCCTGCTGCCGCGCCGGTGGTCGCCCCGCCCGAAACCGGCGCTGCTCCCGCCCCGGCTGCCGACATGGGACCGCTGCCGCCCGCCATCGGAGCGCCGCCGCCGCCCATAGCCATGCCACCCATGCCGCCCAGCATCCCGGGCAGGCTCTGCATCAGCTGCGACAGGGGCGCCAGCGTCCCCGCGGCAGACGAGGCCCCCGCGTGGTAGCCGGCGATCGCCGACACGTCCTGGGCCCACATCTCCTCGTAGAAGCCCTCAACGGCCATGATCGCCGGGGTGAGCTGGCCAAAAAGGTTCGACCTGATCAGCTGGACAAATGTGTTCCGGTTGTTCGAGATCGCGTGCAGCGGCACCGTCATGGAACGCGCCGCCTCGAACGCGGCCGCCACGAGCTGGGACTGCATGGCCGCGGTTTCGGAGTGGGCCGCCGCCGCGGTCAGCCAGGACACGTAGGGCGCCGCGGCTTGCGCCATCGCCTGCGATGCCGCGCCCTGCCACGCCCCGTTCGTGAGGTTAGAGGTCACGTTTCCGAACGAGCTCGCCGCCTGGCGCAAGGAACTGCCCAACGACTCCCATGCCTGCGCGGCCTGCAGCATCGGGCCTGACCCGGCACCGGAGAAAATCCGCAGCGAATTGAGCTCAGGAGGCAAAGTGGGATATTGCATCGCAACCCTTCCTCGGACGGTGGCAGTGCCGCAACCGTGAATCCGCTCCCATGCCTCCCCTACGGCACCCAGAGCAACCGGCCATCAAACTGATGACCGCTGAGCCATAACATAGTCCAATTCCGCGCCGAGTCCGGCACTTTCGCCGGAAAAATGCCGCGTTCATGCAGTGGAGATATTTTGCTGACTAGGCGACCCGCGTTGACAGTCGAAAGATTCGCTCTACCACGCTATTGACGTCCGGCCCGGCGGGCGCTAACCCATCGGTTCAGCGCCTGTCGGCGGCCGTGACCTGCGTAACGATCGGGACGACGAATTCTTCGATCATCGCCCGCTCGTCGGCGTCATCTCGACCCGGGAACATCAGCAGCGAGGTGATCACTCGCACCACCCAGCGGGCGCGACGCTCGGTCGTCGCCGGGTCCTCGGATCCGAGCGAATTGACGAACGCCGCGGCCAGCGCCGTGATCACCTGCGAGTGTCCGGCGATCTCGCCGCCGAGCGGTGGGCGGGTGATGGCAAACCACGACGCCAGCGCCGGGCTCTCGCGGACCATCCGCAACGTGACGGCGATGCTCGCGACCAACCGTTCGCGCGGGTCGTCAACCCCGTCGATCCGGCGCTTGATCTTGCGGCTGAGCCGGTAGGCCTCGCGGTGCACATACGCGGTACGCAACGCCTCGCGATTCTCGAAATACCGGTACAGCGTCGCGCGGGAACAGCCTGCGGCCCCGGCGATCTCGTTCATCCCGATGGACGCCGGGTCGCGCTGGGTATAGAGCTGTTCGGCGGCGTCGAGGATGCGGTCGGCGGCCACTTCGGTGCGGGTCGCCGCCAGCCAATCGCTCTTCTTGACCGGGGCTCCCATCAGCGCCGCATCATGATCGGGACCGCAAGCGGACGCCGCACGTAGCTGCCGCCGGCCCAGGTGATTCCGGCCTCGTCGACCTCGAAGTCGGGGCAGCAGGCCAGCAGCTCGGTCAGCGCTACCCGCGACTGCATGCGCGCGGCCGCCGCGCCCAGGCAGTGGTGTGCGCCGTGGCTGAAGGTCAGGATGTTGCGCGGGCAGCGGGTCACGTCGAGCTCGTCGGCGTCCGGTCCGTACACCCGCTGGTCGCGGTTGGCCGACCCATACAACAGCAGCACCCGGCGCCCGGCTGGGATCGTGGTAGGGAGGCGTCGCCGATCGTCACGTCGCGGGTGGCGGTGCGCGCCAATCCCTGCGCCGGCGTGGTCATCCGCAGCAGTTCCTCGACGGCGTCGGGGACGCGGTCCGGGTTATCCGCCAGCAACCGGCGCTGGTCTGGGCGCTGATGAAGCAGCGGCATCGAGCCGCCGAGCATGCCGGTGACGGTGTCGTTGCCGCCGGTGACCATGGTGAACGTGAAGCCCAATATCGACAGGACGCCTGCGATGTCGCCGTCGGCGCCCACTCCGGCCGCGACCAGGTGCGAGATGGTGTCGTCCTCGGGTTCGGTGCGGCGCCGCTCGATCAGCGCGGTGAAGTAGGCCATCATCGACCCGACCGCGTCGCCGACGGTGTCCAGCGCGCCGGCGACACCGCCCTCGACGGTGTTGGCCGCGACGATGGCCTGGGTCCAGCCGTCGAACTGCGCCCAATCCTGCTCGGGCACCCCGAGATAATGCGCGACGACCATCGACGGCAGGGGCTTGAAGAGTTCGGTGACGATGTCGCCGCCGCCGGCGGCGCGCAGCTTTTCGAGGCGCTCGACGACGAACTCGCGCACCTTGGGCTCCACGGCCTCGACCTGCCGCGGGGTGAAGCCGCGCGACACCAGCTTGCGGAATTCGGTGTGCACCGGCGGGTCCTGCATGACAAACGGCGGATTGTCTTGCAGCCCAATCATTTCCAAATCGCCGTAGTTGACCGTCAATCCCTGAGCCGAGGAGAACGTCTCGTGGTCGCGCGCCGCGGCCCACACGTCGGCGTGCCGGGACAGCACGTAGTAGTCCTGCTCCGGCTGCTTGGCGGGGACCACATGGTGCACCGGGTCGTGGTCGCGCAGCGCGCGATACATCGGCCAGGGGTCGGGCCACGTCGCGGCCGTGGCCAGCCGAAACGCCGCCGGAGCACCGTGAGACACAACAGCAGTCATGTCTTATTCGTACGACAGATCTAGGGCAGTGTCAACGCCGCCGCAACTCGCGAGCGTGCGTGTCTGTACCGCGACACGCCGCCGCAGACGTACAACTACGCACCCTCGGCGCGCCAAAGCTAAATCGCCGCACCGGGATTCAGGATGCCCAGCGGATCCAGCGCGCCCTTGATGCGCTGGTTCAGCGCCATCACGTCGGGCCCGAGATAGCCGGCCAGCCACGGCCGCTTCAGCCGTCCGACGCCGTGCTCGCCGGTGATCGTGCCGCCCAGCCCGACGGCCAGGTCCATGATCTCGCCGAACGCGAGGTTGGCGCGCTCCACCATGTCGGGATCGGCGGGGTCGTACACGATCAGCGGATGCGTGTTGCCGTCGCCGGCGTGCGCGATCACCGAAATCATCAGGTCGCGTTCGGCCGCAATCGCAGCGATGCCACTCACCAACGCCCCCAGCGCCGGCAGCGGCACCCCGACGTCCTCCAGCAACAGCGAACCCTTCAACTCCACCGCTGGAATGCAATACCGCCGGGCCGCGACGAACGCCTCGCCCTCGTCGGGGTCGTCGGTCGAAAACACTTCTAGCGCACCGTTTTCGGCGAACACGGCCACCATCAGCTCGGCGTCCTCAGCGGCCGCCCGGCCCCGTTCGTCGGAGCCCGCGACCAGCATGGCCGCCGCCGACCGGTCCAGGCCCATCCGCAACGAGTCCTCGACGGCGTTGATCGCCACCGAGTCCATGAACTCCAGCATCGCCGGGCGCAGCCGCGCGGCGACTCCGAGCACCGCATCAACCGCCGATTCCACCGACGCAAACGACGCCACCACGACACTCGACGCCCCTTGTGCCGGCAACAGCCGCAGTGTCACCTCGGTGACGACGCCCAGCGTGCCCTCGCTGCCGACGAACAGCTTGGTCAGCGACAGCCCCGCCACGTCCTTCAGTCGCGGACCACCCAGTCGCACCGCGGTGCCATCGGCCAGCACCACCTGCATGCCCAGCACATAGTCGGTGGTGACGCCATACTTCACGCAACACAGCCCGCCGGCGTTGGTGGCGATGTTGCCGCCGATGCTGCAGATCTCGAACGACGACGGATCCGGCGGATACCACAGCCCGTGTTCGGCGGCGGCCTTCTTCACCTCGGCGTTGAACAACCCGGGCTGACACACGGCAACGCGGGTCACGGGGTCGACCGTGATGTCACGCATCTTCTCCGTGGACAGCACGATCCCGTTGTCCAAGGCGGTGGCCCCGCCCGACAGGCCGCTGCCGGCCCCGCGGGTGACCACCGGCACCTTGTTCGCAGCAGCCCAGCGCAACACGGCCTGCACGTGTTCGGTGCGGCGCGGCCGCACCACCGCCAGCGGCTTGCCGGCCGACGGGTCCAACGCGCGGTCCTGGCGATACCCCTCGGTCACCGCGGGATCGGTGACAACCATCCCGTCGGGCAACTCGGCGATCAGCGCGGCCAACACGTCCACGCCCAGATCTTAGGCCCCCGGCTCCTCAGCAAACTCCGGCGCGCGGTCCAGCTCACGCAGCGACGGCAGCCCGCACGCGATCAGCCCGACCACCAGGATCGGCACCGCGAGCGCCAGGAACGTAACTCGAAGCCCGGCGGCGTCGGCCAGGGGACCGGCCACCAGCAATCCCAGCGGCCCCGCGGCGTACGTCAGGCCCGTCATCACCCCGACCACCCGGCCGCGCAGCGCGCGCGGCGCCCGCGTCTGCATCACGTAGTTGTAGATCGGCTGGATCGGCCCGTAGACCAGGCCGGTGATCGCGCACAGCACCAGGATCACCGGCAGCGGCGGCAGGAACGCGATGCCGGCCGTCGCCGCACCAAAGGTCAGCGTCGCAACAAGCACCGCGGTGCGCCGCCGCGTGTGTTTGGACAGCACGGCATAGCCGAGCGCGCCCGCCACGCCGCCGACCCCGAGCGCCATCAACGCCCACCCCAACTGCGCGGGCTGGTGCCGGTCGGCGAAGTATTTGGGAAACAGCACGCTTTCCATCGGCAGGTACAACGCGGTCACCACCAGGTCGATCAGCCCGAGTGTGCGTAAGACCCGCAGGTTCCAAACAAATCGCAGGCCTTCGGCGATCCCCGACGCCAGCCCCTCGGGTCGGGTGGTGTGGTGCGGTTTGCCGGTCCCTTCCAGCCGCATCACGGCAACCGCAAGGAAGGACAGCCCGAAGAACCCCGCGGTGATCCACATCGTGTTGATGCCGCCCACCGTGGCGATCATCAGTCCGCCGACGCCCGGACCCAGGATGTAGGCGAGGTTGAGGATCGCCTCGTAGCTGCTGTTGGTGCGGTCCAGCGACCAGCCCGCGCGGGCGGCGGCCTCGGGCAGCATCGACTGGCGCGCCGTCGCGCCCGCCGGATCGAAACCGGCGGACAGGAAGGCCAGCACGGCCAGCTCCACCAGGTTGATCGCATCCGCACCGAGCAACAGCGCGGTCAGGGGGACGGCGGCGACCGCCAACCCGGACAGCGCATCAGAGACCAGCGAAATCCGGCGCCGCCCGAAGAAGTCGACCGCAGTGCCGGCGACCAGCGTGGAGACCACCAGCGGCAGCGTCATGGCCGCGGCCACGATCGACGCGTCGCGCGCGCTGTCGTCGTGCTGCAACGCCAGCCACGGGAACGCGACGATCGAGATGCCGGTACCGGCCGTCGCCATCAGCGTGGCGAAGAGGATCAAAAACGCTGGACCGCGGCTGGAATGGCGCATGGATATCGGGGCTGAATTTATCGCGAATTTCGACACCGGTACGAAGCGAATGCAGGATGTTCATGTGCTCGTCCATCCGAATACCGGCCAGGCGTTCGACTCTCCGGTGCCGCCCGGCAGCGGATGGCCGGGCGATCCGGCCACGCCGCGGACCCCGGTGGCCGCCGACGCCGCAAGGGTCGCGACGCTGGCCGCCCAAGCCGGCTCGCTTTCCGAACTCGACGCCCGCAGCAGCGTGTGCCGTGCCTGCCCGCGGCTGGTCACCTGGCGCGAAGAGGTGGCGACGGTCAAACGCCGCGCCTTCGCTGACCAGCCCTATTGGGGACGGCCGGTGCCGGGCTGGGGCTCGGAGCGGCCGCGGCTGCTGATCGTCGGGCTGGCGCCTGCCGCACACGGCGCTAACCGGACCGGGCGGATGTTCACCGGCGACCGGTCCGGCGACCAGTTGTACGCCGCGCTGCACCGGGCCGGGCTGGTGAACCAGCCGACCAGTGTCGACGCCGCAGACGGTTTGCGGGCCAACCAGATTCGCATCGTGGCGCCGGTACGATGCGCGCCGCCGGCCAACGCCCCGACGCCTGCGGAACGGGACACCTGCTCATCGTGGCTGGATGCCGAATGGCGGTTGGTGAGCGACAATGTCCGTGTCATCGTCGCGTTAGGGGGGTTTGCCTGGCAGGTCGCGCTGCGGCTGCCGGGCCTGGCCGGTGTCGGTAAGCCGCGGTTCGGGCACGGCGTGGTGGCCGAGTTACCGTCGGGTGTGCGTTTGCTCGGCTGCTACCACCCGAGCCAGCAAAATATGTTCACCGGTAGGTTGACTCCGATGATGCTCGACGACATTTTTACCGACGCGAGGAAGCAGGCGGGGATTCGGTGACGGAAGTTTTGATTTCCGGCGCTAGCGTGGCCGGGACAACTTTGGCGTATTGGCTTGCGCAGCACGGTTTTTCGGTCACGGTGGCGGAGCGCCACCCCGGCCTGCGGCCGGGTGGCCAGGCCATCGACGTGCGTGGTCCCGCGCTGCAAGTGCTGGACCAGATGGGGCTGTTGACCGCCGCGCAGGACCGCAAGACGAACATTCAAGGCTCCTCGATGGTCGACGCCGATGGCAACGAGCTGTCCAGCGACACCGAATCAACACCGACCGGCGGACTCATCGACAACCCCGACATCGAGTTGTTGCGCGACGACCTGGTCCAATTGCTTTACAAGGCAACACAAAACAGCGCCGAATTCCTGTTTGACGACACCATCGTCACCTTGGAAAACCGCGGCCCCGGCGTCGATGTGACGTTCGAAAACACGCGCGACCGCAGCTTCGACCTAGTCATCGGCGCCGACGGCCTGCACTCCAACGTGCGGGCGCTGGTCTTCGGCCCCGAGGAGCGTTTCGTCAAAAGGCTGGGGACGTTCGCCGCGATTTTCACCGTGCCTAACTTCTTGGACCTCGACCACTGGCAGAAATGGCACTACGGCGAGAACAGCATGGCCGGGGTCTACAGCGCGCGCAGCAACACCGAGGCCCGGGCCATGTTGGGCTTCATGGACCCCGACCTGCACATCGACTACCGCGACACCGAGGCCCAGTTCGCCGAGGTGGAACGGCGAATGGCCGACGACGGCTGGGTGCGCCCGCAGCTGCTGAAGTTCATGCGCAACGCGCATGACTTCTACTTCGACGAGATGTCGCAGGTCGTGATGGACCACTGGTCGATCGGCCGGGTGGCACTGGTGGGCGACGCCGCGTACTGCTGCTCGCCGCTGTCGGGTCAGGGCACCAGTGTGGCGCTGCTGGGCGCTTACATTCTGGCCGGCGAGCTCAAATCCGCATGCCACGACGGCTGGGTCGACCACGGTGCGGCCTTCACCAACTACTTCCGGACGTTCCGTGGGTACACCGAGCGCACCCAATTCCTGGCCACCGACAACATCCCGGGCGGTGCACCGATCTCGCAGGAGCAATTCGAGGCCATCGTCAACTCGATCACGCTGCGCCCGTACTGACGCTCGGCCCAGCCTGCCGGGAACGTTCGCGCGGCCCACGGCGTTGAGGCCATCGTGCGTCTTTCCGTCCTCGATCTCGTCCCGGTGCGTACCGACCAATCCACAGCCGACGCGCTGGCGGCCACCGTGGCCCTCGCGCAGACCGCCGACCGGCTGGGTTTCACGCGCTACTGGGTCGCCGAACACCACAACATGCCGTCCGTGGGCGCCACCAGCCCGCCGGTGCTGATCGCCTACCTGGCCGCGCAGACCTCGCAGCTGCGGCTCGGATCCGGCGGTGTGATGCTGCCCAACCACGCGCCGCTGGCGGTGGCCGAGCAGTTCGCGCTGCTGGAAGCGGCCGCTCCGGGCCGCATCGACCTGGGCATCGGCCGCGCGCCGGGCTCCGACTCGGTGACGGCGTACGCCCTGCGCGGCACCACTGACGATCGCGACATCGAGAACTTCCCCAGCTACCTCGACGACGTGGCCGCGCTGATGAGTGGCCGCGGCGTCATGGTGCCGCTGCGCTCCGGGGACTACCGGCTCAAAGCCACCCCGGCCGCGGCCAGCGAACCGCGGCTCTGGCTGCTCGGCTCGTCGATGTATTCGGCGCACCTGGCCGCCGCCAAGGGATTGCCGTATGTGTTCGCCCACCACTTCTCCGGCAAGGGCACGGAAGAAGCGCTCGAGCTCTACCGCTCGCGGTTCGTGCCGAGCACCCTGACCGCCGAGCCGCTGACGTTCCTGACGGTCAACGCCGCGGTGGCCGAAACACGCGACGAGGCAATGGCTTTAATGCTGCCCAACCTGCAGACGATGGCTCGCTTGCGCACCGGGCAGCCACTCGAGCCGGTGCCGCTGGTCGAGGAAGCGGCGCAAGCCGAGCTCACCGAACAGCAGCAGCACATCGTGGACAGCGGGCTGGCGCGCGCCGTCGTCGGCTCACCCGCCGAGGCCGCCGAACAGCTGCGCGCACTGGCCCAGCGCTTCGACGTTGACGAGGTGATGGTGCACCCGGTCGCATCGGCCCACCGCGGCACCGACCCTGCCACCGCGCCGGCGCGGGTGGCAACGCTGGAGCTGCTGGCTAAAGAACTCTTTTAGCGCTCTTCTAACCGTCTTTCGCCGCCGCCTGCCGGCTGGTGATCCAATGCTGCAGGTCATCCGGGGGCAACGGCGGAGTATGCACGAAGCCCTGTGTGATGGTGCAGCCGTATGATCGCAGCGCGCTCAAGGTCACCTCGTCTTCGACTCCTTCGGCGACGAGGTCCGCGCCCAGGCTCTGCGCAAGTGCCACGGTGGACCGCACGATGGCGACCGATCGCGGGTCTTGGGCCAGTCGTGCCACGAATATCCTGTCGAGTTTCAACTCGTCGACCGAAACATCCTGCAGGCGCGCCAGCGATGACCATCCGGTGCCGTAGTCGTCAAGCGAGATGTGGACGCCGAGCTGTTGCAGCGCAGCGACGGTATTACGGGACCGCACCGAATCGACGAGGGCACTTTCGGTGATCTCGATGATGAGAGCGTCGGCGGGCAAACCGTGAGTTCGCAGCAGCCGCTCGATCGTGCCGACCAGATCGAGGTCAAGCAGATTCGTCGCGGAGAGGTTTACCGCGACGGTCTCAGCGATGCCTTGCTCGCGCCAGGACTGTATCTGCTCGAGGGCGAGGTTGATCGTGCGGTTGGCCAACTTGCGCAATAGCCCGGCGCGTTCGACGGCGGGCAGGATTTCCTCCGGTAGCAGCAACCCACGGCTGGGATGGTGCCAGCGCAGCAGCGCCTCGACGCTGTGGACGCTTTCGTCGCTTGCGTTGATCTTGGGCTGGTAATGACACGTCAGTTCGTCACCATCAAGCAGCGCGGTGCGTAGTTCCTCAGTGAGGTTGGGGTCGTTTTCGTGATACAGCTCAAAGGCCGAGTCGTAGACCACGATCTTGCTTTTGGCGGACTTGGCGTGCGGAATCGCCGTCTCGGCGCGATTCAGCAGCTCCTGCGGATGGTCACAGTGGCCGGGACATAGCGCAATGGCGATGCGGGCATCGACTTGCACGGTGATCGGATCCAGCGCGAACGGTTCGCTCAAGGCTTCGAGCAAACGACCCGCCTGGGCCCGTGCGGCAATGAGGTCAGTCCCTTCGGCCGTCAGGATTGCAAATTCGTCATCACCTGTGCGCGCAAGCAGATCTTCACGACGGACGCTGTTTGACAGTCGATCCGCGATGTGGCGCAACAGTTCATCGCCAAAGTGACGACCGACCGAGACGTTGATCTCTTGGAACTCATAGAGATTCAGCAACAGCAGCGCTCGACGCGATGGCGTCCTCGTCAACGAGGGCCCCAACGACTCGGAGGCGGACGCCGCGGTCAGGGCTGTCGCCAGCGAGCGCCGATTGGGCAGCGCGGTCAACTCGTCGGTCATGGCGTGCTTGTGGCTCTCGGCCAGCATGCTGACGTCTCGGAATGTCACCGCAAATCGCGCAGCTATCGCGATCAGGCTCAACGCGGCGAAGGTCGTGGCGAGTCGTGAGTCGTGACCCAGGATTGCGACTGCAAGTGCCACGACAGCGCACGCCACGGACTTGACGTAGGGACCGAGCCCGCGTTTCGGTAATGGGACCACCGACGACGAAGGCGCCCAACTGGCCATCGCCACCAATAATGACGACGCGGGCCAGCAGGCATCGAGCAAGGTGCCAACCCGGTACGAGTTGGCGGAGGTCTCGAAGAGATACGCCGTGTCCGCGGCCGCAAACAGAACAAATCCGGCGACCAGAAGGATCCAGCGAAACTCGTTGCGCCACCCGCGGATTGGCAGCATGCCGGCGGCCAGAGCCAGCAGGACCAGATCGCCCCACGGATAGAGAATGCCCACCAACACGGTCGCCGGCTCGCGGGTCGCCGCCGCGTGGATGGGACCTGCCGTCAGCGCGGCGGCCACCGCGGCCATGGTCAACGCGCAGACCACGGAATCGAGCTGAACCAGAAGCGATGCCCGTTTCAGGCGTGCCCACAGGAGCAGCAGCAGCCCGGCATAGACGAGCGGGTAATACGCCAGGTACGCGGGATCAGCCGCCGATGGTGACTGGCCGTCCGGCACCCACACGGAATAGATAAAATCGCCCATCGCCGAACATGTCATGCCGGCCGCGATGAGAGTCCAAGCCAACCGCTCGGCCGTGACGCGGTAGACGCGAACGGCAATCAGCCCAGCCGCCAACAGGTTCAATGCCGGATACAGGAATTCGTCGAAGAATACGCGACCGGCACTGACCTCAAGGACGCTCGACGCGGTGAATGCGATCACGCCGATTGCCAACACCACCAAGGCAATCCGGATTGCCCACGGGGGCCATCGAATGGCGTTGGGCGCATCGTTCGATTTGTCTCGTGTTGTTGTCGCGACTTCGGAGCTCGGCTGCAGCGTCCGTGCCGGCGTCGCCTGGCTGCCAGAGGTGCTGGCGGGCAATGAATTAACGGCCGATACCGTCGAATCGATGAGCTCGGGAAATGCATACGGGAACGGCAGATCGGGCACAAAGCTGCGGATGCATTCGCCGCCTTCGCGTTTGGCGGCATACATAGCCAGGTCGGCGTACCGGAGGAGCTGGTCGACGGTGCAACCGGATGCGGCCGTCGCCACTGTGTACCCGATGCTTGGACGGGCCGCGATCGGAACGCCGTCGATCACGATGGCTGCGCTGAATGACTCAAGGACTCGATGCGCTGCCGCTTGTGATTCTTCGACGGAACCTTCGATGAGCACCGCGAATTCGTCACCACCAAGCCGTGCAACAGTAGTGTTACCCCCCAGAACAGCAGTGAGCCGCCCGGCGATCCGGACCAGGAGCTCGTCGCCGGCCGGATGGCCCAAGGCGTCGTTGACCGACTTGAAGTCGTCGAGATCGAGACACAAGACCGCAATCGGTGCGGCGTCGGATCCGCGACGGGCGATGGCTTGTTCCAACCGATGGAGGAATTGAGCCCGATTGGCCAGACCGGTCAGGCTGTCACGAAAAGCTTCCTGGGCCACTTCGGACAACAGCCTCTGGTTTTCGACGAGCATGACGAACTGTCGGGCGAGCACCGCGGCGACGAGGATTCCCAGCGCGGCGAGCAACGGTCCGTGCTGCATCCGGCCCACCGCGCGGCCCAATCCCACCGCGGCGGCCAACGGCAGCGGCAAGTACGGCAACCAAAGCCGGACACGGGATGTCATCCCCTCCCGCGGCGGCGCGGTAGGCGACTCGTTGACACTGGTCAGCGCTCCCAGCGCCACCATTCCCAACCCTGCTACTCGGGTCACATCGACCAGATCGCCGGTGTGATAGCTGCCGACGCCGGTCTGGAACACGATCACGATGTCGGCAACACCGATCGTGGCGATTCCGCCGGCTAATAGGTTCAGGCTCACCCGGCGGCCAGGACGAGCCCGCGACAACATCACCAGCGCCGTCGTGATGACGATGACGTCGGCGAAAATGTGCGCGAACGTCGTGAGCAGCGAGTTACCGCCCTCGCGTATCAGTTTGTCGAGCGCGAATACCCACGAGGTCACGAACAGTGAACTCGCCACGATGGCACCGTCAAGCAAGAGTTGCCAAAAGCGGTGAATACGATCGGTCAGCAGAATCAAAGACGCCATGGCGCCGACGGGGTAAAAGAGGAGCACAATCTCAGCTGCCGCAGGGTGAGTGGCGTGTTCGAGTTCCGGTCGCGCCTCATAGACCGCCCAGACGGTCTCCCCGACCGCCCATCCCAGCAGCGCGATCACCAGCGCCAGCCATCCTGATCTGCGGCGGTCAGCAGCGAAGCGAGCCGCATAGCCGGCACATCCCGCTGTGAACACCAGACACAGCACCGACACGATTTCGTCGATCGGCCGAGTCGCGTAGGCGCCCTGCCACCCCCAGACCGACGATGCTACGACCAGCGCCGCCGCGACGCCGTATCCCCCGACGACGAGCCAACCAACGCGCGGGGGCAGGCCGAGGCGCCGCCAGGGATTCCCCGTCGCCCCCTTCATAGCCGCTCCAGACGTCCTTTCCGGGTGAATCAGTGAGCGTCACCGCGCTAGAGCAGAATAAACCGCTGCGCGCCCGAGGATGGGGTACCCGGTGCTTTCATTGGCTGCTCATGGCCTTATTGGCTCGCATCGATCCGTGCCAGCGCCTCGCGCAGGATCCGCCCGGTGGCTTCTCGGTCGGGGTCGCGACGCAGCACCAGGCCCTTGGCGAGCGACAGCTTGTCGCCGTCGCGGCGCGGCAGCACGTGCAGGTGAATGTGGGACACCGTCTGGAATGCGGCGCGGCCGTCGTTGATGCCGATATTGGTCGCATCGGCCAATTCCGTAGCCCGGGCTGCCCGCGCGATCCGCTGGCCGATGGTGATCATCTCGGCCAGCGTCTGCGGCGGGGTGTCCGTCAGATCCACGGTGTGTTGTTTCGGGATCACCAGGGTGTGTCCACGGGTGAACGGGCGGATATCGAGGATCGCCAGGTAGTCGTCGTCTTCGTGGATCCGGATCGCCGGACCTTCCCCGGTGACGATCGCACAGAACACGCAAGACATGTCGCTAGGCTACTGGCGGTGGACGCTGATGATCTCGCCTTTGCCGGCGCCGCCGCCCAAGCCCGGATGCTGGCCGACGGCGAAGTCAGCGCGCCGGAACTGCTCGAAATCTATCTGGAACGCATCGCGCGCCTGGACAGCCAGCTGCGCAGCTACCGCGTGGTGCGCACCGACAAAGCGCGTGACGAGGCCTACGCGGCGCAGGACCGCCTAGACGCCGGTGAGCGGCTGCCGCTGCTCGGCGTACCGATCGCGATCAAAGACGATGTCGACGTCGCCGGCGAGGTGACGACGTGCGGCAGCGCGGGGCACCGGCCCGCGCCCACCGTCGACGCGGTGGTGGTGCGCCGGCTGCGGGCCGCCGGCGCGGTCATCATCGGCAAAACCGCGGTGCCCGAGCTGATGATCTTCCCTTTTACCGAATCGCTGGCGTTCGGGGCCACCCGAAACCCGTGGAACCTCAAGCGCACTCCGGGTGGGAGCAGCGGCGGCAGTGCCGCCGCGGTGGCCGCCGGGCTGGCGTCGTTGGCGTTGGGATCCGACGGCGGCGGCTCGATCCGCATCCCGTCGAGCTGGTGTGGCCTGTTCGGCCTGAAGCCGCAGCGCGATCGGGTCTCGCTCGAGCCGCACGACGACGTGTGGTACGGACTGAGCGTCAACGGCCCGATAGCGCGCTCGGTGCTGGACGCGGCGTTGTTCCTCGATGCGACGAATACCCTGTCCGGTCCCGAAGGCGAGTTCGTGGCGGCCGCGACCCGCGACCCCGGCAAGCTGCGAATTGCCTTGAGCACCAAGGTCCCTCAGCCGCTGGTGCGGGTTGGCGGCGAGGAGCTGGCGGCCGTCGACGCGGCGGGTGCACTGCTTCGTGAGCTGGGCCACGACGTCGTCGTGCGCGACCCCGCGTATCCGCTGGTCTCGATCTACGCGAGCTTTTTGCCCCGCTATTTGCGCGGCACCAGCGACGAAGCCGACGCGCAGGCCCACCCCGAACGCCTGGAAAGACGCACCCGCACCATGGCCCGCGTGGGCTCGTTCTTCTCCGATCGAAGGATGGAAGCCGTGCGCGCCGCCGAGGCGCGGGTGAGCATCAGGATCGAGTCGATCTTCGACGACGTCGACGTCGTCGTCACTCCAGGCACCGCGCGTGGCCCGTCGCGCATCGGCGCCTACCAGCACCGGGGCGCGGTGTCGACGCTGCTGCTGGTGGGGCAGCGGGTTCCGTATTTCCCGGTCTGGAATGTGACCGGCCAGCCCGCCGCGGTGGTGCCGTGGGGCTTCGACGGCGACGGGCTGCCGATCTCCGTGCAGCTCGTCGGCCGGCCGTTCGACGAAGCGACGCTGTTGTCGCTGTCCGCGCAGATCGAGGCCGCGCGACCGTGGGCGCACCAGCGACCGCCGGTGTCATAACGTCCTTTGCCGAGCAGACGCAAAAACCCCCGACACGCCGGACGAGCCGGGGTTTTTGCGTCTGCTCGGCATAACGCGGGCCAGCGCCCGGCGAACCCCTCAGGGTTGAAAAACGATGTGCACCAACCGGTTCGTAACGCTATGCGCGCCCGCTGTTTCGGCACACTTGGCCCTACATAACGGGCCGCCGTCGTTATACGTTTGATCACGTGGACGATCTGCTCGACGGGTTCGAGGGCGATGCCCGTGCGGAGCGCGCCGAGCTCGTCGAGTGGCTGCTCGAGCAAGGCATCACCGCCGACGAGATCCGCGCTACCACCCTGCCGCTGCTGCTGGCCACCCGCCGCCTGTTCGGGGACGACGGCACCTACGTGTCCACTCGTGAGATCAGCGAGAGCCATGGCATGGATCTCGAGTTCCTTCAGCGCATCCAGCGTGCCAGCGGCCTGGTCGCGGTCGACGACCCCGACGCGGCCGTGCACATGCGCGCCGACGGCGAGGCCTCGGCATACGCGCAACGTTTCGTCGAGCTGGGATTGGATCCCGACCAGGTGGTGCTGGTGATGCGCGTGCTCGCCGACGGGCTGTCGAATGCGGCCGAGGTCATGCGCTACACGGCCCTATCGACGATCCTGCGACCGGGAGTCACGGAACTGCAGATCGCCCAGGCGGCCAGGGCGCTGGTGAGCCAGATCGCGCCGCTGGTCGGCCCGATGGTCGGAGACATGCTGTTCATGCAATTGCGGCACGCGATGGAAACGGAAGCGATCAACGGCGCGGAACGCGCCGCAGGCCAGCCGCTGCCGGGAGCGCGCGAAGTCAGCGTCGCCTTCACCGACCTTGTCGGATTCACCAAACTGGGTGAAGTGGTATCGGCCGAGGAATTAGGGCAACTCGCCGGTCGGCTGGCCGACCTGGCACGTGACCTGACCGCACCGCCGGTGCGGTTCATCAAAACGATCGGCGATGCGGTGATGCTTGTCTGTCCCGAGCCGGCTCCATTGCTGGACACCGTCCTCAAGCTGGTGGAGGTCGTCGACACCGACAATGATTTTCCTCGGCTGCGCGGCGGAGTCGCCTGCGGGATGGCGGTCAGCCGGGCCGGTGACTGGTTCGGCAGCCCGGTGAACGTCGCCAGCCGGGTCACCGGGGTCGCGCGGCCGGGCACCGTGCTGGTCGCGGATTCGGTGCGCGAAACCGTCGGTGATGACGCCGGCTACGAGTGGACGTTCGCCGGCCTACGTCACCTCAAGGGGATTAAGGGCATCACCAAGCTGTTTCGGGTCCGCCGCGGTTGACCCGCTCGAATAGTCGGCGCATGCGCAGGCCCGGAGCGATTTCTGGGGGCGTCGACTGCGTACTGCGCAAGTCGCACGCGGCCGGGTCCACCCCATCTTCCGGCTCTTCGAGAATGATCGCTTCCGGGCCTGCTTCGCCCTTAAAACTACGCCTCCCGGTACCCCACAATCAACGGTTTGTTCGCCTCCGGTGAAACTCAGTTCCATAACTGTTGTAACGGTGTAATCATGTAATCATGAAGCCACATCACACACACGGATACCGGTCCGGGCGCCCCGGCGGCTGGCAGCAAGCGCACCAGCCCGATGCCACCGGCGCGGCGGAATGGTTCGCCGGGCGCCTGCCCGACGGCTGGTTCGACGGCGACCCCACGGTCACCGTCGACCGCGAGGAGATCACCGTCGTCGGCAAGCTGGCCGACCCCGAAAGCGCCGAAACGGAAGAAAGCCCAGCCCGCACCGAAGGCCGCGTCTCGCGATTCCGCGAAGACACCCGGTCAGAGCGGATGCGCATCGCCGACGAAGCGCAGGACCGCTACGGGCGCAAGGTTTCCTGGGGCCTGGAGGTGAGCTCAGAGGTCGGGGCCGAGCGCATCCTGTTCACGCACATCGCGGTGCCCGTGATGACCCGGCTGAAGCAACCGGAACGCCAGGTGCTCGACACGCTGGTCGACGCGGGCGTCGCCCGGTCGCGTGCCGACGCGCTGGCCTGGTCGGTCAAGCTGGTCGGCGAGCACACCGAGGAGTGGCTGGCCAAGCTGCGCACCGCCATGTCGGCGGTCGACGATCTGCGTGCGCAGGGTCCGGATCCGCAGAGCTAAACCGGCTACTGGTTGTTGATGCGTGCGACGATCTTGTCGACGATCTGGCCGGCTTGATCCTTGTCGACGTGATAGGCGCACGCGTTGACGTCGGCGATCACATTGTTGGCCACGCCCAGCGCGCGCTCGCAGCCCCAGCCGTCGGCGGCCTCCTGCATCTCCACCACGCTGAACTTCGGCGGCTCGCCGGCGATGTCCGCGAACGACCACCGATAGGTCTTGCCCTTGTTGGTGTTCGTGACCGACACCGTCTTGTTGGCGCAGCCTTTCCACTTGTCGGCCGACGCCTGCAAAAACGCCTTGGCCTTGTCGGCAGACGGGAATAGCACCACGGCCTGGTTGACCCAGTGGTCGTAGTTGTCCCCAGCTTCGGAGGACACCACGCCGTTCATTCCGGTGAATCCGGTGCCCGCGTAGACCGAATCCTGAGTGGTGTAGAGCGCTCCCAGGCATTCCGACGGTGACACCGTCACCGGCGAGCTGTCCATCTGCGTAATGGGTTTGCCGGGCTGCATGCCCGACGAGCCCATGATGCCGTTGACCTCTTGAGGGCTCGCCAGCAGTGCGCCGAGGCGCTCGGACTGAATCGGGTCGGGAGGCTTCACGGGTTTCGGTTTGGTCACTAGCCAGATGCCGATGGCGCCCACGACGACAACGAGCACGACCGCGACGGCGGCGACGATGGGCCAGGGGTTGCGTTTCTTCGGTGCCGGGGGCTGGTTCCAGGACGCGTGCTGCACCGGCGGGGGTCCGCCCGGCGGGGGCGTGCCGCCCCAGTTGCCGCCGCCTTGGAAGTACGGCGGCGTGGGTTGACTCGCGCCCGGCATCGGGCCCGAACTGAACGGGTCGGAGGTCCAGGGCAGCGATGGTGGTGCCGTCGGCGGCTGCTGCGCGGGCGCGGGGGACGGGGGAGCGGCCTGAGGAGCGGCTTGACGAGCGGTTTGAACAGTGGGTCCGGCCGTGCCCGTTTCGGGGCCGATCATGGTGGCTTCTTGGCTGCGGCGCAGGATGTTGGCGGCGTAGTTCTGGTCGGGGTTGCTGAGCGCGTCGTGGGCGGCCATGGCCAGATCGCCGGCGCTGGCGTAGCGGTCCTCGGGCTTTTTGGCCATCCCGCGCGCAACCACCGCGTCAAACGCTCGCGGGACGCCCGGGCGCGCCGCGCTGGGCTGCGGGACCGGCTCCATCAGGTGGGAGGTGACCAGCGTGGTGGCGCTGTCGGACTTGTATGGCGGAGTGCCGGTCAGGCACTCGTGCAGCACGCACGCCAGCGCGTAGATGTCGGCGCGGTAGGTGACCTCGTCGTTCGAGAAGCGTTCGGGCGCCATGTATTTCCAGGTGCCCACCGCGGTCCCCAGTTGGGTGATCTTCTCGTCGGTGGTGGCGCTGGCGATCCCGAAGTCGACCAGGTAGGCGAAGTCGTCGCGGGTGACCAAGATGTTCGGCGGTTTGATGTCGCGGTGCATCACACCGGCGGCATGCGCGGCGTCCAGCGCCGCGGCGACCTGGGTGATGATGGCTACCGCACGAGCCGGGGTCAGCGGACCGAACCGCTTGAGCACGGCGTCCAGGTCGACGCCCTCGATGAGGCGCATCTCCAAGAACATTTGCCCATCGATTTCGCCGTAATCGTGGATGGGCACCACATGGGGTTCCTGCAGACGGCCGGTGATGCGAGCTTCGCGCTTCATCCGCTCGCGGAACACCGGGTCGTTGCTGAAGTTCTCCGACATCAGCTTGACGGCGACGGTCCATTCTTTGACCGTGTGCTCGGCCTCGTAGACCTCGCCCATCCCGCCGCGGCCCAGCAGCCGTGTCAGGCGATAGGGGCCGAACATCGTCCCCACCCGCGAGCCCCGCGCGTCGCTCATCGCTTCCCTCCAAACCGACCCTGCGCCCCGCCGACATTATCAATAGCTTCCAGGCAGAACGGTCGGTCGTGCGGCTCGCGAGTGTAGGGCCTATTGGACGTTCCGGCGGCGCTCGCCTTAAAAGTCGGCCCGTCAGGTCAGCCCGAAAACTTCGTCCACCACGTGTGCAGGTCGTCCATGGCGCCGTCCGAGAAGGTGTCGCTGAGCGTCACTTTGGCCGTGTTGCTCCAGATCACATTGGCCTGGTTCTTGTATGTGGCGCAAGCGATCTGGCCGGCGGTGTCGTTCGGCGTCTTGTCGTAGTGCCAGTTGTCGGGTGACGCTCCTTCCCCGGGACAGTTCATCAGCTGGGACCCGTTCGCGCCGATGTCATCGGTGAAGGCCTTGTTGAGCGTGTCGACGTCGGCGAACAGGCCGTAGACCGCGCGGGCCGGCCCGCCCGGGTTGGTGTTTTGCCCGCAGTCGAGCATGGCCACCGCATTGACCCAGATGCTGGACGGCTTCGGGGTGGTCGCTTTACATACGCCGCTCCCATAGCCGGTCGGCAGCAGGCTCCGCAGCTTCGCTTGCAGCTCGCTCGACGCGGCGGTCGTCGTCGTGGGGGTGCTGCTCGATGTCGGCGTCGAGGTCGTGGTGGTGCTGGCGGTCGTGTGCTTGTTGTCGTCGCCGCTGGTCGCCATGACGATGCCGATTGCGGCCGCGACGAGGATCACCACCAGCACCGCGACGCCTGCGATGATCGGCCAGGGGCTGCGCTTTTTCGGCGCCGGGGGCTGGTTCCAGGGTGTTTGGCCGGCGAACTGTTGCGGCGGTGGTGGTGGGGTCTGCGGGCCGCCGGGCCAGCTGCTGCCTTGGTAGTACTGCGGCATCGGGGTGGGTTGGCTGGCCGGCATCGGGCCGCTCCGTGGCGCCCAGCCCGGGGGGCTCGCCGGCGGTGTGAGCGCCGGCGCGGGCGGTGGCGTGGTGAATCTCGGCGGCGGCGGCGGGGGATTCGCGAACTCGGCGCCGGGGAGGGTGGCTTCCTGGCTGCGTCGCAGGATGTTGACGGCGTGGTCCTGGTCGGGCTCGCTGAGCGCGTCGTGGGCGGCCATGGCCAGATCGCCGGCGCTGGCGTAGCGGTCCTCGGGCTTTTTGGCCATCCCGCGCGCGACCACCGTGTCAAAGGCCCTCGGAACGCCCGGGCGCGCTGCGCTGGGCTGCGGGATGGGGTCCCGCAGGTGGGCGGTGACCAGGGTGCCCGCGCTGTCGGACTTGTATGGCGGGGCACCGGTCAGGCACTCGTGCAGCACGCAGGCCAGCGCGTAGATGTCGGCGCGGTAGGTGACCTCGTCGTTGGAGAAGCGTTCGGGCGCCATGTATTTCCAGGTGCCCACCGCAGTGCCCAGCTGGGTGAGCTTCTCGTCGGTGGTGGCACTGGCGATCCCGAAGTCGACCAGGTATGCGAAGTCGTCGCGGGTCACCAAGATGTTCGGCGGTTTGACGTCGCGGTGCATCACACCGGCGGCATGCGCGGCGTCCAGCGCCGAGGCGACCTGGGTGATGATCGCCACCGCACGCGCCGGAGTCAGCGGCCCGAATCGCTTGAGCACGCTGTCCAGGTCGGTGCCCTCGATGAGGCGCATCTCCATATACATCTGCCCATCGATCTCGCCGTAATCGTGGATGGGCACTACGTGGGGTTCCTGCAACCGGCCCGCGGTCCGCGCTTCGCGCTTCATCCGCTCGCGAAACACCGGGTCGTTGCTGAAGGTGTCCGACATCAGCTTGACGGCGACGGTCCATTCCTTGACCGTGTGCTCGGCCTCGTAGACCTCGCCCATCCCGCCACGGCCCAGCAGCCGTTTCAGGTGATAAGGACCGAACATCGAGCCCACCCGCGAGCTCTGCTCGTCGCTCATTGCTGATCCTCCATATCGACCCGCCGCCCCGCCGACGATATCAATATGTTCGTCGGAATCTAGCAATCATGACGCTAGGGCCCGACCAGCGCATCTGCACGCTAATCGCAAATATTCAGATCAACTGCGCAACAGATATATTCAGCCGTTCTGACCGGCCCCCGCGTTGATCTGGAACGTGAATTCGTGATCGCAGATACGGATGTGGTCGCCGTCGTTGAGGGCGGCGGCAGCGCGGATCCGCTGATGCCGCACGTGCACGCCGTTCGACGATCGCAGGTCGTTGATGATGTAGTTGGTGCCCGTGTCGACGATGACGGCGTGGTGGCGGCTCACGTTGGCGCTGTCGAGGACGATGTCGTTGTCCGACAGCCGCCCGATTCGGGTCGCCGCCGATTGCAGCGGGTAGCTGCGCCCGGAGGCGCCGTGTAGGTAGGCGACGACTTTCTGGCCGGAGACCATGGTGCGCTGATCGAGCACCGTGATCGTGCCGACGGCGGTGGTCGTGGCGCTCTTCTTCACGTCCAGCTGATCCTGACGCAGGATCCGCTCATTCAAGTCGCGCAGGGTCTGGCCGGGGTCGATCCCGAGGTCGTCGGCCAGAGTGGTTTTCACGCGGCGATACGCGGCCAACGCGTCGGACTGGCGGTCGGTGAGGTAGTACGCCGTGATCAGCTGCGCCCACAGCGGTTCGCGGTAGGGATGCTCGGCGATCAGGGACTCTAGTTCGGCGATGATCAAAGAGGCTCGGCCACAAGCGATTTCGGCCTCCGCCTGAGCGGTGTGGACGAGAATCTTGTCCTCGACGAGCGAAGTCGCGAAGGTGTTGACGAACTCAAAGTCACGCAGGTCTTCGAGCACTGGCCCGCGCCACTGGGCTAAAGCGGCGGACAGATGCTGGCTGGCCTGTTCGAATTGGCCGGCTGCGGCCGCGTGCACGCCCGCCGTCTTCTCGGCGATGAACCTGCCCAGGTCGCACGCGTCGTCGGCGATGCTGAGCCGGTAACCGGGCGGTGCGGCCGCCAAGACCTCCCGGGGATCAATCCCGACGCTGCTGAGCAGCTTGCGCAGGTTGGACACGTAGGAGTGGATGCTCGCCCTTGCGCCCGACGGTGGCCATCCCTCCCACAAGGCCGTGATGAGCCTGTCGACGCCGACCGGGCTGTTGCGGTTCATCAACAGCACCGCCAGCACCGCCCGTTGTTTGGGCGTACCCAATGCCACCAAGGCGCCGTCAACCCTCATCTCCAACGGTCCGAGCAGACCGAGTTCGAGACGTCTGTCCACCATGGCTCCTATTGTGCGCAATGCACCCAACCTGTGGTGAGGACGCGTCGGCCAAGCAAAAGTACGCCGTGACCGCAGTCTCGGCCCAGATCTACGCCTGCGTCATCGCGTAGTAAGCGCCCCGTTGGGCCACCAGTTCGGCATGGTTGCCTTGTTCGACGACCTTGCCGGCCTCCACCACAAGGATGCGGTCGGCGTCCCGGATCGTCGAAAGACGATGCGCGATAATGAAACTCGTTCTGTCCCGACGCAGCTCGTGGGTAGCGTGCGCGATGAGGGCCTCGGTGCGGGTGTCGACGGAACTGGTGGCCTCGTCGAGGATCAACAGCTGCGGCTGCGATAAATATGCGCGCGCGATGGTGATCAGTTGCTTTTCGCCGGCGCTGAGGCTGGCACCATCGCCGCTGACGCGGGTCTGGTATCCGTCGGGCAAGGTCTGAACAAACCGGTCGGCATAGGCGGCCTTGGCGGCCGCCACCACCTCGTCCTCGCCGGCCTCCGGGCGTCCGTAGGCGATGTTCTCGGCGATCGTGCCGTCGAAAAGCCAGGTGTCCTGCAGCACCATGCCGATTCTTGAGCGGAGCGCGTGCCTGCTGAGCGAGGTGATGTCGACCCCGTCGATGAGGATTCGGCCGGAATCGACCTCGTAGAAGCGCATCAGCAGGTTCACCAGCGTGGTCTTGCCCGCTCCGGTTGGCCCGACGATCGCCACCGTGCTGCCCGGTTCGGCGATGAGCGACAGATCTTCGATCACCGGGGTGCCCGGCCGGTAGGCGAAGCTCACGTGCTCGAACTCGACGCGCCCCCGTAGCCGCTGACCGTTGGATGGCAGGGCTTTTTGGGCCACGGGGTCCGGCGCTTCTTCGGCCTCGTCGAGCAGGCCGAACACCCGCTCGGCGCTGGCCATTCCGGATTGCAGCGCGTTGTACATACCGGCCACCTGGTTCACCGGAGTGTTGAACTGCCGGACGTAGGAAACGAACGCCTGGATATTGCCGAGCGTGATCTGCCCCGTAGTGATCTGCACCCCACCCACCACGGCCACCACCACGTAGCCGAGATTGCCGACGAACGTCGTGGCCGGAGACACCAAACCGGAGACGAACTGGGCACCGAAGCTGGCCTGATAGAGGTCGTCGTTGAGCGCGCGGAACTGCTCTTGGGCCGCCTCCTGGTGGCCGAACGTCTTGACCACGGTGAACCCGCTATACGTCTCTTCGATGTGGGCGTTGAGCCGTCCGGTGCTGGCCCACTGCGCCACGAACAGCCGCTGCGAACGCCGTGCGATCGCGCGCGTCGCCAACAGCGACACCGGCACCGTCAGCAGCGTGATCAACGCCAGCAGCGGCGAGATCGACACCATCATCACCAGTACCGCTACCACGGTCAGGAGCAAGGTCAGCACCTGGCTGATCGTCATCGTCAACGACGACTGCAGGTTGTCGACGTCGTTGGTGATCCGGCTCAGCAGCTCGCCACGCTGCCGCGTGTCGAAATAGGCCAGCGGCAGCCGGTGCACTTTGTCCTCGACCTCGGACCGCAGCGCGACCATGGTCCGCTGCACCGTGACGTTGAGCAGTCGGGCCTGCACCCAAAGCAGCAGCGCGGCAACCAGATACAACGTCAACGCGAGGCACAGCGTCCGGCCCACCGCGGCGAAGTCGACACCGCGGCCTGGCACCACATTCATTCCTGACAGCAGGTCGGCGAACGCGTTGTCGCCGTGCCGCCGTGCCGCGGCGATGGCCTGCTGCTTGGTGATCCCCGCGGGCAGTCCCCGACCGATCACGCCGTTGAACAACAGATCGGTCGCGTGGCCCAGAACCCGTGGAACGACGACTCCGATTGCGGTTCCGGTGATTCCGAGCGTCATCACCGCCGCGACCAGCCGGCGCTGCGGCCCCAGCCGCTTGATGAGGCGAAGTGCAGGCGCGCGGTTCACTGTCCCGGCACTCCGGCACTCAACGATTGCGAGTCGGCAAATTCGGCGTAGGTGGGACAGTCGGCCAGCAGCGATTCATGAGTCCCCGCGCCGACCACTTTTCCGGCATCGATCACGACCACCTGATCGGCCGCCAACGCCGTCGAAACCCGCTGCGTAACAACGATAGTCGTGGCGTTCCCGGATATCTCCCGCAGCGACGCCCGTACCCGCGCCTCGGTGTGCACGTCCAAAGCGGAGAAGGCGTCGTCGAAGAGGTAGACGGCGGGACGGCGGATGACGGCCCGCGCGATCGCCAGGCGTTGGCGCTGCCCGCCGGAGAAGTTGATACCGCCCTGCGCGACGCGCATCTGCAGCCCGGCATCATGCGCCCCGACGAAGTCGGCCTCGGCCACCCGCAAGGCCTCCCACATCTCGGCCTCGGTCGCATCAGATTTGCCGTAGCGCAAATTCTGCGCGACGGTCCCGGAGAACAAGTAGCCGCGCTGGGGCACCAACCCGATGCCCGACCACAGCCGCTTGGTGTCGTAGTCGCGCACGTCGACACCGTCGACCAAAACGGCGCCACGGGTCACGTCGTAAAACCGGCAGATCAGCGACACCAGCGTCGACTTGCCCGAACCGGTGCTGCCCACGATCGCGGTGGTGGTACCGGGCAGCGCGGTCAGCGAGACGTCTTGCAGCACGGGCCGGTCGGCGCCCGGATAGCTAAATGTTGCGCCGTCGAACCGCACCACGCCCGCCCTGCCGCCAGCAGGGAACTGCGGGTTCTCCGGGCTGACGACGGCGGCCCGAGTGGACAGCACCTCGGTGATTCGCTGGGCGCACACCGATGCTCGCGGCAGCACCGCCAGCGTCATCGTCGCCATCATCACCGCCATCAAGATCTGGGTGAAATAGGCAAGGAACGCAATCAACGAGCCGACCTGCATTTGTCCGCTGTTGATCCGCAACCCGCCGAACCAGATCAGGGCGACGCTGGAGACGTTGATGGTCAACGTGGTGACCGGCAGCGTCAGCGCCTGCCAGTTGCCCGCCCGCAGCGATGTGTTCGACAGCGCGGCATTGGCCCGGGCGAACCTGTCGCGCTCAAAGCCTTCGCGCGCAAAGGCTCGCACCACCCGGACACCGGAAAGTTGGTCGCGCAGAACCCGGTTGATGCCATCGATCAGGCCTTGCATGCTGCGGAACATCGGCAGCACATGCGAGAAAATCCAGAAATTGGCCCCGGCGAGGATCGGCACACTGACCAACAGCAGCCAGGACAACCCGGCGTCCTGGTGGATGGCCATGATGATGCCACCGACCGACATGATGGGCGCAGTGACCAAGACCAGGCAGCTGATCTGCACCAGAAATTGGATCTGCCGCACGTCGTTGGTGGTACGGGTCAGCAACGTCGGCGCTCCGAAGCGGGCGGTCTCGTGCTCGGAGAAGGTGGTGACGTGACGGAACATGGCCGAGCGCAGGTCGCGCCCGAAGCCCATCCCGGTTCGCGAACCGACGTAGACCGCCGCGATCGAGCACGCCACCTGCACGCCGGTGATCCCGAGCATCACCACGCCGAGCCTGACGATGGTGGCCGTGTCGCCCTTGGCGACGCCGTCGTCGATGATCGTGGCGTTGAGGGTGGGCAGATACAACGTGGCCAGCGTGCTGATCGCCTGCAGCACCATGAGCACCGCGACAAGCCGGCGGTACGGCCGGATGTACTGGCGCAGCAGTGCCAGGAGCATGTGCTAACTGTCGCACACGCCGCGCGCTCAACGTCCGAGCCGCCGCCGTCGATGCGCCTTAAATGCCTGTTCAAGTGGCGTGTCGGTGCTTGACCCCGGGGGCTGCCGCTACAGTGCATCGTGTGGCCCGGCCTAACGCGAAACAGCTTGCCCTGGCGATCTACGCCGTGGCGGCCGTGACGCTATTAGTGGGTTGCTCCGGTTCCGGCGACAACAAGCCGGGGGCGACGACGTCGGCGCCGGCGGGCTCGGAAGGCCACCACGGACCCATGTTCCCGCAGTGCGGGGGCATCAACGATTCGACGGTGACCGACCTGACCAAGGTGACCGGGCTGAAGAACACCGCACGGAATTCGGTGGGCTGCCAATGGTTGGCCGGCGGTGGGATCCTCGGCCCGCACTTTTCCTTTTCGTGGTATCGCGGCAGCCCGATCGGTCGGGAGCGCAAGACTGAGGAACTCTCGCGCGCCAGCGTCGAGGACATCAACATCGACGGCCACGGAGGTTTTATCGCCATCGGCAACGAGCCCAACCTGGGTGACTCGCTGTGCGAGGTGGGGATCCAGTTCCAGGACGACTTCATCGAATGGTCGGTGAGCTTCAGCCAAAAGCCGTTCCCGCCGCCGTGTGACATCGCCAAAGAGCTGACGCGCCAGTCGATTGCGAACTCCAAATGAGGGCTTGCGTCGCGCTTTTGGTCAGTGTGGTCTTGGTGTTGACCGGTTGTTCGCGGTCGATCGGCGGCAACGCGGTGAAGGCCGGCTTGGGCAGCACCCCGCGTAACAACAATTCCGAGCACCAGTACCCCAACCTGCTCAAGGAATGTGAGGTTCTCACCACCGACATCCTGGCCAAGACGGTGGGCGCCGATCCGCTCGACATTCAGAGCACGTTCGTGGGCGCGATCTGCCGGTGGCAGGCGGCCAATCCGGTCGGCCTGATCGACATCTCCCGGTTCTGGTTCGAACAGGGCAGCCTCAGCAACGAGCGCAAGGTCGCCGACTTCCTGAAGTACAAGGTCGAGAGCCGCCCCATCGCCGGCATCGACTCGATCATCATGCGCCCCGACGATGCGAACGGCGCCTGCGGAGTCGCCAGCGACGCGGCGGGCGTGGTCGGTTGGTGGATCAACCCGCAGGCGCCCGGCATCGACGCCTGCGGGCAGGCTCTCAAGCTCATGGAGCTGACCCTGGCCACCAACTCCTAGCCGCAACCTCCTACCCGCGACTTCCTACCCGCGACCGTGCGTGTTTGTACGACGACACGCCGGTCGAGCCGTGCAACTGCGCACGTTCGACCTAGCGCGGAACGTGGAAGTCGACGAGCGCGGCGCTGCCCGGTTCCACCTGTGCCCAGCCGCCGTCAATCCGTAGCACGGCGATCGACGAGGTCGGATATTTCTCCGAGATGCGTTCCAACGCAGTGCTATCGGTGCCATCGGCGCTGGCCAGGATGATCGCCACCTCGGAGGTTGTCGGTTCATGCCCGACGACGAGCAAAGTGCGGACGTCGTCGGGCACCTGGTTGATCAGCTCGATCTCCGCGCCGGCCGTGGCACCGTAAAGCCTGTCGACGTAACGCACCGGCGCGTCGATACCGGTGCGTTCCAGGGTTTCCCGCGTGCGCGTCGCCGTCGAGCACAGCACCGCGTCGATCGCCGGCAGGTTGGCGCGCAACCAGTCACCGGCCAGCGCTGCCTCCCGGATCCCGCGTTCCGCGAGCGGGCGCTCATGGTCGGGGACGCCGTTCGGATACGCCGACTTAGCATGGCGCAGCAGCACGAGGCTGCGGTGTTGTGCCGTCATCCGAAACAGGCTAATGAATGCCGGGCCTTAAGGGACCGAAGTCGCATGCATCGCCGTGCTATCAGATACGACATCGCGACGCTCGGCCACCGGTCGCCGATGTGACGATCGAGTCGTTGGGACTCGGCTAACCGGCGCCGCCCGGACGCCAGCCGAGCTGTAGCAGCAGCCCCAGGTCGTCGCGGACTGCGCGGTGGTGGGTGATCCGGCTGTCGGCGACCCGAAAGATGTGCACCTGCTGGTGCCGGATCCGCTTGCCCGTCGGTTCGATTCCGTTAAACAGGCCGACATGTGCGCCGGTCATGGTGGCCGCGGCCATCACCACACCGTCATGGTCAGCTGATTCTTCCAGTTCGAAATGCAAATCGGCGAATGCGTCGCGTAGCCATTGGCTGGTTGCCAGAAATCCGGCGGGGCCGGGGAGCTGACGCTCGGGGTCGTCGGGGTCGTCGTCGGCTTCCTGGTTCACGAAGTCGGGCGCGATGATGCGCTGGGCGAGCTGCTCGTCTCCGGTCTCGATGAGCCGGAAGGACTCGAGCGCAATGCTTTTCGGGGTCGGCGGGCTCGTCATCCGTTGCAGCCTAGGACGTGTCTCCCGCGGCGGTATTGGAGGAAACGGACATCCCGCCGGGAAGTGCGGCGGGGGAGGCGCCCGCCAGCGCGCGGCAGTCATTGATCATGTGCGGCTGGTCGGCGTAACTGGCTTCGATTGCCAACTCAGACCAGCGAACTCGGTCGCCGCTTGCGTGGATCAAGTCCAGCAGCCGCTGCAGTCGCAAGATCCGCCCGAGTCGTTTCGGGCCGAAGCCGACGGCGGCCTCAAATCGGCGGCGCAGTTGTCGTTCGCTGAGATCGACCGCGGCGGCCAGGTCGGACACCGGCCAATGCGGCCGCCGTTGCAGCATCCCGATCGCCCTGATGACCGCGGTGTCGACGAAGGGTTCGGTGTGGGCCAGGTGTTCGGTCAACAGCTGCTGCATGGCCGCGACCCGTTGACCGGGAGTCGTTGCGGCGAAGACCTTTTCGGCCACCCGGGCGCCGAAGACCGCATCGAGGGGAACGACGCAGTCGGTGAACTCACGAATAGGCCGCCCAAACACCGCCGCCGCCGCGCCTGGCCGCAGTCGCAGACCGACGAGCACACCGTCTTTCTCCGCGGGCAGATCGTAGAAAGTGGTGGCGGGCCCGGCGAGCAGGGCTTGGCCCCGCGAGCTGACGAACACGTCCACACAGCCGTCCGGTATCACCCGGATGAACCCGGCCGCCGGTGCGGAGCGCGCCCAGCCGCATTCCACCAACGGCGTAAGCCGTCGATCGGGCCGATACTCCTCATACAACGCGATCACCGCCTATCCGCGGTATCAAAACACACTGGCTTGGCAGGCATGCCGGTGCGCGTCCCCGAACTTGTCGGCGACCCGACCTAGGCTTGCGATGCTTCGACAGCCACGCTATTTCAGGAAGGGGATCGGGATGCGATTCCTGCACACCGCCGACTGGCAGCTCGGCATGACCCGGCACTTCCTGGCCGGCGACGCCCAGCCGCGGTATTCGGCCGCTCGCCGCGACGCGGTGGCCGGCCTCGGTGCGCTGGCCGCCGAGGTGGGCGCCGAATTCGTGGTGGTGGCCGGCGACGTGTTTGAACACAACCAGCTCGCCCCGCAGGTCATCAGCCAGTCGCTGGAAGCCATGCGCGCCATCGGTATTCCGGTGTACCTGTTGCCGGGCAATCACGACCCGCTGGACGCGTCGTCGGTGTACACCAGCACGCTGTTCACCACCGAACGCCCCGACAATGTCGTGGTGCTCGACCGCGCCGGCGTGCATCAGGTGCGGCCCGGGCTCGAGATCGTCGCCGCGCCGTGGCGTTCCAAGGCCCCCACCACCGACCTGGTCGCCGAAGTTATCGAGGACCTGGCACCGGGTCCAGCGACCCGCGTGCTCGTCGCCCACGGTGGCGTCGACGTGCTCGACCCTGATCGCGACAAACCCTCGCTGATCCGGCTCGCCGCGCTCGAAGCCGCGCTGGTAAGCGGCGCGCTGCATTACGTGGCCTTGGGCGACAAGCACTCGCGCACCCAGGTCGGCGGCAGCGGCCGGGTGTGGTACTCCGGTGCGCCGGAGGTCACCAACTTCGACGACGTCGAATCCGACCCCGGCCATGTCCTGGTCGTCGACATCGACGAAACCGATCACGCCGTCACCGTCACGGCCAGGCGTGTCGGCCACTGGCGGTTCGTCACGATGCGTCGGCAGATGGACACCAACCGCGACATCGCCGACCTGGACATGAATCTGGACCAGCTCGCCGACAAGGAACGCACCGTGGTGCGGCTGGCGTTGACCGGCTCGTTGACGGTCACCGACCGTGCCGCGCTGGACGCCTGCCTGGACCGATACGGACGGTTGTTCGCCCACCTGGGTATGTGGGACAGCCACACCGACCTGGTGGTGGTGCCCGCCGACGGCGAGTTCACTGACCTCGGGATCGGCGGGTTCGCGGCCGCCGCCGTCGAAGAGCTGGTCGCGACGGCACGCGCGGACGGCGCCCACGCGGCCGCGGATGCCGAGGTCGCTCAGGCGGCGCTGGCGCTCTTGCTTCGTCTCGCCGAATCGGCAGAAGCGCGGCCCGCCGACCGGAGGTCGGCATGAAGCTGCACCGGCTTGTTCTGACGAATTACCGCGGCATCGCGCACCGGGAGATCGAGTTTCCCGACCGCGGCGTGGTGGTGGTCTGCGGCGCCAACGAAGTCGGCAAGTCGTCGATGATCGAAGCGCTGGACCTGCTATTGGAATCCAGGGACCGGTCGACAAAGAAAGAAGTCAAGCAGGTCAAGCCGACCAACTCTGATGTCGGTTCCGAGGTCATTGCCGAAATCAGCAGCGGCTCTTACCGTTTCGTCTACCGCAAGCGCTTCCACAAGAAGTGCGAGACGGAGTTGACGGTGCTCACGCCGCGCCGCGAGCAGCTGACCGGCGACGAAGCACACGAACGGGTTCGCGCGATCTTGGCCGAAACGGTGGACAACGATCTTTGGCACGCCCAACGGGTGTTGCAGGCCGCGTCGATCGCCCCGGTGGACCTGTCCGGGTGTGACGCGCTGTCGCGGGCACTGGATGTCGCGGCGGCGCAATCCGACTCGGAGCTGTCCGGCACCGAGCCGGTGCTCATCGAACGGATCGACGCCGAGTACGGGCGCTATTTCACCGCGACCGGGCGCGCGACGGGGGAGTGGGCGGCCGCGATCTCCCGCCTCAATGACGCCGAGGCGGCGGTGAAGCAGTGCGCGGTGGCGGTCGCCGAGGTCGACGACCGAGTGCGACGCCACGCTGTCCTCACCGAGCAGGTGGCCGAGCTATCCCAACTGCGGCTCGCCGCCGGCCCCCGACTCGCGGTCGCCCAGGCCGCCGCCGACAGGATCGCCGCACTCACCCGTCAAGCGAGGGAAGCCAAGCTGGTCGCTGACGCTGCGTCCGCAACCAACGCCGCTGCGGCCGCCGCCCACGCGGGGCGGGCGCGGCTGGTATCCGAAATCGAAACTCGCGCAACAACGATCGCGGCCGCCGAGGCGGATGCGCAACAGGCTGTTGATGCGCAGTCGGCGGCACGCGTCGACGCTGAAGCCGCCGACGTCGCCGTTGAGAAAGCCGCAGAAGTCCTCGCGGCCGCCCAACGGCGCGTGGAATTGACCCGCTTGACCGCCCGACTGGCCAAGATCGACGCCCTCCAGGGCGACCGTGACCGGGTCTGCGCGGAGCTCAGCACCATCACCCTCACCGAGGAGCTGCTGCAGCGAATCGAAAAAGCCGCGGCTGCAGTCGATCGCACGAGCGACCAGTTGGCGTTGATCTCGGCGGCGGTGGAGTTGACCGCCGCCACCGACATCACACTTGCCGTCGGTGACCAACGGGTGTCCGTGGCCGCCGGCCAAAGCTGGTCCACCAACGTCACCGGTGCCACCGAGGTCGAGGTTGTCGGGGTCGTGACCGCCCGCGTCACCCCCGGCGCGACAACGCTCGACGTTCAGGCCAAACACGTTGCCGCACAACAAGAGCTTGCGACGGCGCTGGCAGCCGCCGACGTCGCCGATCTTGCCGCCGCACGCCGCGCCATCCAGCGGCACCGCGAACTACAGAGCAGCCGCGACCAGTTGCACGCCACCTTGGAAGGGCTGTGCGGCGACGAGCAGGTCGACGAAATGCGCGCCCGGCTCGCGGAGCTGTGCGTCGACCAACCGGGCGAATCCGATCTCGACGCGGCCCAAGCCGACGTCGTGACGTATCACCAGGCCGCGGCGGCCGCAGCCGCCAAGCTCACCGAGACAGCAACTCGGGCAACGGTACTGCTGAACAACGCGGCAACTCAGCGCGTCGAACTCGACAAGGCCACCGAGCAGCTGGCCCAGGAGCGCGCGTCGGTCACTGACGCGGACCTGGCCGCGGCGACCGAAACCGCGCTCAAACAGGCGCAAACCGCCGGGCGGCGAGCCGCCGAATTGGCCGACGAGTTGGCCGCCGCGGCGCCGGACGCCGTGAACGCCGAATTGGCCGAAGCCGCCAAGGCGGCCGAGTCGCTACGCGACCGCTACGAGGACGGCTCCCGGGCGCTACGCGAGATCGGCATCGAACTCTCAGTCTTCGGAAGCGAGGGTCGCCAAGGCAAGCTCGATGACGCAGAGACCGAGCGCGAACACGCCGCCGGGCAGCATTCCAGGGTGGGCGGGCGCGCTCGCGCCGCTCAGCTGCTGCGGCAGGTGATGACGCGCCACCGCGACACCACCCGGCAGCGCTACGTCGAGCCCTACCGCACCGAACTGCAGCGGCTGGGTCGCCCGGTGTTCGGCCCCAGCTTCGAGGTCGACATCGACAGCGATCTCTGTATCCGCAGTCGCACCATGGACGGCATCACGGTGCCCTACGAGTCGTTGTCCGGTGGGGCCAAGGAGCAGCTCGGCATCCTGGCCCGGCTGGCCGGCGCGTCGTTGGTCGCCAAGGAGGACACCGTCCCGGTAGTGGTCGACGATGCGCTGGGGTTCACCGATCCGGACCGGCTGGCCAAAATGGGCGAGGTGTTCGACTCCGTGGGCGAGCACGGGCAGGTAATTGTGCTGACCTGCAGCCCCGACCGTTACGACGGTGTCAAAGGCGCGCACCGCATCGATCTCACGTCTTAGACTCACTGTCGAAACCATGAACATTCAGTGCGACTACGTCGTCGTCGGTACCGGCTCGGCCGGCGCGGTCGTGGCCAGTCGGCTCAGCGCCGACCCGGCCACCGAGGTCGTGGCGCTAGAGGCGGGCCCGTCCAACAACAACAAATTCATTCGCATCCCAGCGGCCTTCGCCAAGCTGTTTCGCAGCGAGTACGACTGGGATTACCTCACCGAACCGCAGAAGGAGCTCGACGGTCGCGAGATCTACTGGCCGCGCGGCAAGGTGCTCGGCGGCTCGTCGTCCATGAACGCGATGATGTGGGTGCGCGGATTCGCCGCCGACTACGACCAGTGGGCGGCGCACGCCGGCGCGCAATGGTCCTTCGCCGAGGTGCTTGGCTACTACCGCCGCATCGAGAACGTCACCGCCGCCTGGCACTTCGTCAACGGCGACGAGAGCGGGGTCACCGGCCCGGTGCACGTTTCCCGTCAGCGCAGCCCGCGCCCGTTGACTGCAGCGTTCCTGGCCGCGGCGCGTCAGTGTGGATTTCCCGCCGCACAGCCGAATTCTCGTGCACCGGAAGGCTTTTGCGAGACAGTCGTGACGCAGCGCAGAGGCGCCAGATGCAGCACCGCCGACGCCTACTTGAAGCCGGCGCTGGGCCGCAAAAACCTCACCGTGCTCACCGGAGCCACCGCGACCCGAGTCGTCTTCGACGGCGCGCGGGCCGTCGGCGTGGAATTCGAGCGTGACGGCCAACCCTGGGTGGCCACCGCCCGCCGCGAGGTCGTGTTGTGCGGCGGTGCCATCAATAGCCCGCAGCTGTTGATGCTTTCCGGCATCGGCGATCGCGAGCACCTTGCCGAGCATGGCATCGACACCCTTCACCACTCGCCCGAGGTGGGCCAGAACCTGCTCGACCACCTCGTCGCGGGGCTGGGCTTCGCTGTCGGCGACGGCAGCTTGTTCGCCGCCGAAAAGCCCAAGGAGCTGGTCAATTACCTACTGCGACGGCGCGGCATGCTCAGCTCGAACGTCGGCGAGGCGTATGGCTTCCTGCGCAGCCGACCGGAGCTTCAACTGCCCGACATAGAGCTGATCTTCGCGCCGGCGCCGTTCTACGACGAAGCGCTCATCCCGCCGGAGGGGCATGGGATCATCATCGGACCCATCCTCGTCGCGCCGGAAAGCCGCGGTCAGATCACCTTGCGGTCCGCCGATCCGCACGCCAAGCCGGTCATCGAACCGCGTTACCTGTCCGATCCCGGCGGCGTGGACCGTGCCGCGATGATGGAAGGGTTAAGGATCTGCGCCCGGCTGGCCGAAGCTCCCGCGCTGAAAGACCTGCTCGGCCCCCTCGCGCGACCGCGAGACTGCACCGAACTCGACGAGGCTACCCTCGAGCGGGCCCTGGCCACGTGCGCGCACACGCTGTATCACCCGCTCGGCACTTGCCGGATGGGCAGCGACGAGGCGAGTGTGGTGGATCCGCAGTTGCGGGTCCGCGGAGTCGAGGGTCTGCGGGTGGCCGACGCGTCGGTGATGCCCAGCACGGTACGCGGGCATACGCATGCGCCGTCGGTGTTGATTGGGGAAAAGGCCGCTGATTTGCTTCTCGCCTGATTCTGGAGGACATGATTGGGCAAGCCAATGGCGATGAGCGCCAAGCGCCGCCGGGTCCATGACAAGCTGGCGAGACTGCCGGGCGTGCGGCCGATCCGCCGGCCGGTCTCGCCGGGCAGCGCGGACGAGTTCGATCTTTACTACGTGCGCACCGGCCGTAAGTCCGCACACCCGCTGGTGATCCTGCCCGGAGGTCCGGGAGTGGGGTCAATGCGCATATACCAGGGATTGCGTCGGCGCTTCGCGGCTGCGGGTCTGGACGTCATCATGATTGAGCACCGCGGAGTGGGAATGTCGCGGCACGACGACTCCGGCGCCGACTTGCCACCCCAAGCGCTCACGGTCAATCAGGTTGTGGACGATGTCGCTGCGGTACTCGACGACGCGCACGTGGAGTCGGCCGTCATCTTCGGCACGTCCTACGGCACGTATATCGCGGCCGGAGTGGGCGTCCGCCATCCGGGTCGAGTGTGGGCGATGATCCTGGATTCACCGCTGCTGTCGCGGGATGACGTCGCCGACGTGCGCGACGCCATTCGCCGACTGCTGCTCACGGGCGATGAACCCGAGACTGCCGCGCTGGCGCCCAAGGTTCGCCGCCTGGTCGACGACGGTGTGATGACCGCCGCGGGCGGCCAGGTCGCCGCGAGACTGTATGGCTACGGTGGGACCGCTCTGCTCGAGCGCCAACTCGACTTGTTGCTCGATGGTCGAATTGTGCTGTGGCGCGGGCTGCTCCGGATCGGCAGCCTCCTGACCCGCGCCGCGCCGTACCGTTTTGAAACCGACTTGGTTGGCCGCATCGCCTTCCGCGAACTCGATTACGCCGCCGAACCCGACGGGCTGCCGCTCGACCCAGCCGCCGCTTTGCGTGAAATCATGCCGGACACAACTGCTTTCGAGGCCGAGCCGTATGACCTGGTAGCCGAGATGCCGAAATTCACCTGGCCCACGGTGGTGATTTCGGGTGGTCGCGATCTGGTCACCCCGCGCGCTGTGGCTGAGCGCATCGTGTCGCTGGTGCCCAACGCGGTGCTGGTGAAGCTGCCGACGCTAGCGCACGGCGCGCTGGACTCGCACGAGCCCGCCGCCCTGGACATTGCCGGTGCGGTGTGCCGTGGTGAGCTCGACGGGCTTGCCGACCGGGGGGAGGCGCTGGACGCACTCCCGCCGCGCCCGGCCATGCGTCTGCTCTGCAAGGCGCTCGATGTGGCGGTGACAGCCGAGGGTGTGCTGCCCGGACGCTTGGTGCGCAGGCTGGCCGCGACCTGACCGCGGCTATCATCGAGTGTGCGTCTGACGGCGGCGACACGCCGGGCGGCCGCACCATAGGCGCACACTCAAATCCCTACGCGCACACTCGAAACGGCAGACAGCAGTGACAGCGATCAGCTCTGTGTGAACCCGACGGCCGTCCAGTCCACATCGGCCAACCCCGACGAACCGTAGTTGGCTAGGTTGCTGCGTACCGCTCTGTTGCCGGGCGACTGGTACAGCGGCAAGCTGAAGCCTTCATTCCACAGCATCGTGTCAACCTCGTTGGCAAGCGCATGCGCCTTGGTCGGATCCAATTCGGAGAGTGTCTCATCGATCTTGGCGTCGATCTCGGGGCTGCCGATTTTGCCGAAGTTGCTGCTGCCTTTGGAGGCGTAGATCTGCGGGAGCGCGGATAGCGGCAGAGAACCACCCACCCAGCTGAATTGGACGATGTCGAAGTCGCCGGGGGTCACGTACTGGCTGAAGAAACCATTGCCACTCTTAATGTCGAGCTGCAATTTCACACCGATCTGAGCCAGATTTTGCTGGGCGACAAGGGCGATCTGCTTGGCCGCCGGTGCATCGAAGACGACGTCGCGAACGACCAGCTGTTTGCCGTCCTTCACGCGCACGTCTCCGTTAAGCTTCCACCCCGCGGCGTCCAACTCTTTACGGGCTTCGTCGGGGTTGTAGTCGCCTGGCGCACTGTTGTTTTGGTAACCCGCTTGGCCGGCGACGTAGATGTGATTATTCAGCGGCGTCGGGTGATTGGTCAGGCCGTGTTGGGCGACATCGACGATGGCGCGGCGGTCGATGCCCTTGGAAATCGCCAGCCGCAGCTGCTTATTCTCCATGATGGATCCATGGGCGCCGTTGAAGGTGAAATGGGCCCAGGTGGGGGTCGGGGCGCGCCGAATGGCGATTCCGGGGGTGCGCTCGGCCGTGACCATTTCGTCGAGAGTGCTGACACCGGCGGCGTCAATATCGTTGTTCTGCAAGGCCGGAATCGCGGCGAGGGGATCGAGGACCAGGAACGTGATGGAGTCCAATCGCGGTTTGCGGCCCCACCACCGCGGATTGCGGGTAAGCACGATTCGTTGGGCGGCCCTGTCGATCTTGGACACGATGAACGGTCCGGCCGAGGGGCCGGGCGCGTCGAGTTGGCCCTTGTTAAAGATGTCCGGGTTCTCCGTCATGCTGCGGGGCTCGATACCGCCGGCAAACATTCCTTGCCATTCGGCGTAGGGCTGGCTGAACGTGACGATCGCCTGGCGATCGTCAACACCCCTGGTCACCGACGCCACGCGATTGAACCCGGCATCGCTGGCGATCAAGAACCGCTCGTCGCGGCCGCTGCACGCCTCAGCCTCCGACTTGAGGTCCTCCCAGGTGATCGGGGTGCCGTCGTTCCAGGTTGCCTTCGGATTAATGGTGTAGGTGACGACCTGCGGGTTGGTGCCGGTCAGCTCGGCGCCGGTGAAGTAATCGGTATTGAGCTTGAGGCTTCCGTCGGGCTGACTGATAAACGCCCCCGGCAGCGTCGGCCCGAGCACATCGCCGGTGTCCGCCGTGTTGCCGTCGATGTTCAGCCCGTTGAAGTTGTCCGGGAACAACCCCAGCGCCAGGCGCAGGTTGCCGCCGTCGCGCAGCGTAGCCGGATCACGCGGATTGACATCACTGTCGCCGACCTGCGTCGCGTGCACGTTTGTGAGGTTCCGATAGCCGTCTGAGCAACTGGTGAGGGTCACGACCAGTGCCAGGGCCAGCAGCGCGATCTTACGAAACATAGGCGGGCGCGTCATCCGCACGACGTTAGCCATGGGCGACATCCGGACGCGCCCGCGGAACGGCGGCAAGCAGCTGGCGGGTGTACTCATGCTGCGGATTGGTGAACACCTGGTCGCCGTCGCCCTGCTCTACGATCGCTCCCCGGTACATCACCGCCACTCGGTGCGCCAGGTGTTTGACCACCGAAAGGTCATGCGACACAAACAGATACGACAACCCGAATTCTGCCTGCAAATCCAGCAGCAGGTTGATGATGCCCGCCTGAATCGACACATCCAGCGCCGACACCGGCTCGTCGAGCGCAAGGATCTTCGGCTGCAGCGCCAGTGCCCGCGCGATGCCGATCCGCTGCTTTTGGCCGCCGGAGAACTCGGCGGGGTAGCGGTTGGCGTCGCCCCGGTCCAGCCCGACGGTCGCCAGCAGCTCTGCGACCCGCTCCTCGCACCGCGCCCTGCCAGACCCATTGGCCACCAACGGTTCCGCGATGATGTCGAACACCGGGAGGCGTGGGTCCAACGAGGCCACCGGGTCCTGGAACACCACCTGCACTTCGGTGCGCAGCTGACGACGGGCGGCGCCGTCGAGCGTTGCGACGTCGGCGCCAAGGATCTCGATGGAACCAGACTGCGGTTTGGTGAGCTCGAGTATCTGGCTCAGCGTCGTGGATTTCCCCGAACCGGATTCGCCGACGATGCCCAGGGTACGGCCCTGCTCCAGGGTGAAGGTGACACCGTCCACCGCGCGTACCTCACCCACCCGCCTGCGGAATACTGCACCCTTGGTGAGTGGGTAGGTCTTGGCTAGGTCGGTCACGCGCAGCACTAGCGGCGGTTCGCCGACGGCCTTCTCGCTTTGAACCGGTTGCGTTGAGACGCCGAAGATTTCGGCTGCGCTGCGGCCCGCAACGTCGTCCGTGCGGATACAGGCTGCCCAGTGGTCATCCGCAACGGCGACGAGCTCGGGCTCCGCGGAACGACATTCGTCGATCGCCAGCGGACAGCGAGGCGCGAATGGGCACAAGCCGGGTGATAGCGACGACATCGTCGGCGGCGCACCCGGAATCGGAATCAGCCGGGTGCCCTGCGGGCCGTCCAGCCGCGGTACCGATCCCAAAAGCCCCACCGTGTAGGGCATTCGGCGGTCACCATATAGATCTTCTACGCTGGCAGTCTCAACCCCGCGCCCGGCGTACATGACCATTGCGCGGTCGGCGAATTCCGACACCACACCCAGGTCGTGGGTGATGATCAGCACGCCGGCGCCGGTGACATCGCGCGCGGTTCGCAGCACATCCAGGATTTGGGCCTGCACAGTGACGTCCAGTGCAGTGGTCGGTTCGTCGCAGATCAGCAGGTCGGGATCGTTGGCGATGGCGATGGCGATGACCACGCGCTGGCGCTCCCCGCCGGAGAGCTCGTGCGGGAAGGCTTTCGCCCGGCTTTCCGGCTGCGAGATACCGACGAGATCCAGCAACTCGACGGCACGCTTGCGGGCATCGGCCCGGCGGATTTCGCGGTTGTGGACCTTGATGGCTTCGGCGATCTGGTCGCCGATGGTGTAGACGGGCGTCAGCGCCGACATCGGGTCTTGAAATATGGTGCCAATCGTCTTGCCGCGGATTCGTGACATCGCATCGTCGCTGCGCCCTAGCAGTTCGGCTCCCTGCAAGCGCACCGATCCCGACACATTCGCGTGCTCGGGCAGCAATCCGATGACGGCCATCGCGGCAGTGCTTTTGCCCGAACCCGATTCACCGACGATCGCAACTACTTCGCCCGGATCGATGCGGTACGACGTGCCGCGCACCGCAGATACCGACACGTCCCCGGTCTCGAAAGTGACGTTCAGATCCGTCACCTCTAACAGCGCTGTCACTTGGCGTCCCGCCTCTTGCGGCGCGGCGGTCGGCTGCGTGGGTCGAGTGCGTCGCGAAGGCCGTCGCCGGCGAGGTTGGCGCACAACACGATCAGCACGAGGATGCCGGCCGGGAACAGGAAGACCCACGGGAACGTGGTGGTCGACGGAGTGCCTTCCGCGATCAGTGTTCCCAGCGAGACATCCGGCGGTTGGATACCAAACCCCAAGAAGCTCAGCCCGGTTTCGGCCAGGATCGCCGATCCGACGTTGAGGGTGGCGTCGATGATGAGGATCGATGCGACGTTCGGCACGATGTGATGCACGATGACCCGGCGGCTGGACACCCCCATATACCGTGCTGCACGGACGAATTCGCGTTCACGCAGGCTCATCGTCAAGCCGCGCACCATCCGCGAGCTGACCATCCAGCCGAACGCCGCGAGCAACACGATGAGCCAGAGGACGTTGTTCGACCCTCTGGTGCGCGTGCTGAAGATGGCGATCATCAGGAAGCTCGGCACCACCAGTAGCAGGTCGACCAGCCACATCAGGGCCCGGTCGCGCCAGCCGCCGAAGTAACCGGCAACCGACCCGGCGGTGGCGGCAAGAGTGGTCGAGATCAGCGCTACACAGAAGCCGATGAGCATCGATTTCTGCATGCCGCGCAGCGTCCTGGCCAGCAGGTCTTGACCGAGCGCGTTGGTGCCGAACCAGTGCTTGACCGACGGTGGCTGCAGCAGCGCGTCGTAGTCAAGATGGTTGGGGTCGTAGGGCAGTAGCGGCGGCAGCGCGTAGCAGCCGACAAACCCCACCACCAGCAAGATCGCCGCCACGACCGCGGGCGTGTTGCGAAAGAACCTGCGGATTACCAGGTTTCGCCGCGACGTGAAAGCGGCGGCGTGGATTCCCGCCTCAACTTCCACGCTGGCTTCTTGAGTGGTCATGTCACTCGCACTCTCGGGTCGAGCACTGCGTAGAAGATGTCGGACAGCAGGCCGGCGATCAGAATCGCCAACCCGGAAAACAGCGTGATCGCCACGACGACGTTGATGTCCTGCGTCGAGATGCCCAGCACGAACCATTCGCCCATGCCGTGCCACCCGAAGATTTTTTCGACGAACACCGCGCCGACAACCAGCCCGCTGATTCCGTAGGCAAACAGGGTGGCCATTGGGATCAACGCGGTCCGCAGGCCATGTTTGAACAACGCTTGCCGGCGGGTCAGGCCTTTGGCGCGCGCGGTCCGGATGAAATCCTCGCCGAGCACGTCGAGCATGGCATTGCGCTGATAGCGGCTGAAGCCGGCCATCCCCAGCAGGGCCAGTGTCAGCGTCGGCAATACCAGGTGCTGCAGGTGGTCGACGAACTGGTCCCACACTCCGCCGGGTGGGATCGGTGATGTCTCGCCGGTGTAGAGAAAAATCCGGATACCAATGAGGTTGTTCAAGCGCAACGCGGCCAGGATGAGCAGACCCGCCAGCACGAATGACGGAACGCTGAGCAGGATCAACGACAGCACGGTGATGACGCGGTCGCTCAGCCGGTACTGCCGAATGGCTCCCCAGGCCCCCAGGATGATGCCGCTGATGGTGCCCAGCAAGGAACCGGTCACCACCAGCCGCAAGCTGATCCATACGCGGTGCCAGAGCTCGCGGGAGACGGGGTGACCGGTGACGGTCGTGCCAAAGTCCCCCTGGGCCACGCCGGCTACCCATTTCGCATACCGAATAGGTATGGGCTTGTCCAAGCCAAGCTCAACCCGCTTGCGGTCGACGAGTTCCTTGGGCGGCGTCGGGTGGCGCTGCGTGTAGGCGTCGAGCGGATGAAAGTTCACCGAGGCCAGGCAGAAGGCCAGGAACGACGCCACCAGTAGCAGCGCGATGTAATTCAAGAATCGCCGCGCCAGAAAACGGATCATGCCCAACCACCGCGCTGCACCAGCACAGGTTAGCGAGCCCTCCGATGCCTTGCCCGCCCCACCGTTGGGATCGAGCTGATTCACACCGGTGAAATCGGGGCCGGCGGTCGTTATGATTCACCGGCGTGACGGTTACCGATGACTACCTTGCCAACAACGCCCAATATGCGAGCAACTTCAACGGGCCGCTGCCGTTGCCGCCGAGCAAGCACGTCGCGGTCGTCGCCTGCATGGACGCCCGCCTCGACGTTTACCGCATCCTCGGCCTCAACGAGGGCGAAGCCCACGTCATCCGCAACGCCGGCGGGGTGGTCACCGACGACGTCATTCGCTCGCTGGCCATCAGCCAGCGCCTGCTCGGGACGCAGGAGATCATCCTGATCCACCACAGCGACTGCGGAATGCTGACCTTCACAGACGACGACTTCAAGCGCGACATCCAGGACGAGACCGGCGTCAAGCCGCCGTGGGCGGCCGAAGCGTTCCCCGACCTCGAGGCCGACGTGCGGCAGTCGCTGCGCCGCATCGAAAACAGCCCCTTCGTCACCAAGCACGTGTCGGCCCGCGGCTTCGTGTTCGACGTCGCCACCGGCAAGCTCATCGAGGTCACGCTCTAGTTCCATTGCGCGAGCAGACGCAAAAGCACCCGACACGCCGAGGGTTTGGGTGCTTTTGCGTCTGCTCGCGCTACTAACGCTCACCCGATCTTGTAGGTGGCGAGCGCCTTAGCCAGCAGCCTGCCCTCCGGGTCGACAATCTCGGCCTCGCAGTTGACCAGCGACCGGCCGCGCCGCAGCGCCCTGCCCACGCCGATCACATCGGTCGCGCGGGCCGGAGCCATGAAGTCCACCGTCATCGAGACCGTCACGCCCCTGAAAACGGGCGGTGCTTCGGCGCCGCACCAGGCCGCCGCCATGACGGTCAGATCGGCGAGGGTCGCGATGGCGCCGCCGTGCACCATGTCGCCGACCGTGGTGTTGGACGGATCCCACGGAAGCCGCAGCCGCACCTCGTCGTCGGCAAGCTGATCGGGGACGATCCCCAGCTTCACCACGAAGGGCGACTGGGGAAGGAACTCGGCGATGACGTCGCGGCCGCTGGACGGCCCGGAAGTACTAGTCATCCGTCCATGCTTGCAGCAGCCGGCATTTCGCAGACTTCATTGACACGCACGGATCGGCCTGGTTTTATATTCGACAATGACCATAAACTTGACCAGTTCTACCAGAATTAGTTGAATTCCGGTAAGGAAACCATGACCACTGACCTGACGGCGGCCCCCGCGGCCGGCCAGTACGAATTGAGCCATCTGCGCTCGCTGGAGGCCGAGGCCATCCACATCATTCGGGAGGTGGCCGCCGAGTTCGAGCGGCCGGTGCTGTTGTTCTCGGGCGGCAAGGACTCCATCGTCATGCTGCAGTTGGCGCTCAAGGCATTTCAGCCCGGACGGCTGCCGTTCCCGGTGATGCATGTCGACACCGGCCATAACTTCGACGAAGTCATCGCCGCTCGCGACGAGCTGGTCGCAGAGTCCGGGGTGCGCCTGGTGGTGGCCTCGGTGCAGGAGGACATCGACGCCGGCCGGGTCGTCGAGACCATCCCGTCGCGCAACCCGATCCAGACCGTGACGCTGCTGCGCGCCATCCGGGAGAACAAGTTCGACGCGGCATTCGGCGGGGCGCGGCGCGACGAAGAGAAGGCGCGCGCCAAGGAGCGGGTGTTCAGCTTCCGCGACGAGTTCGGCCAGTGGGACCCCAAGGCCCAGCGGCCGGAGCTGTGGAGCCTGTACAACGGGCGCCATCACAAGGGCGAACACATCCGGGTGTTCCCGCTGTCCAACTGGACCGAGTTCGACATCTGGTCCTACATCGGAGCCGAAAAGGTCAAGTTGCCGTCGATTTATTTCGCGCACCGGCGCAAGGTATTCAGCCGCGACGGCATGCTGCTGGCGGTGGACCGGCACTTACAACCGCGCGCCGACGAGCCGGTGTTCGAAAAGACGGTGCGATTCCGCACCGTCGGGGACGTCACGTGTACCGGCTGTGTGGAGTCGGCGGCCGCGACCGTTTCCGAAGTGATCGCCGAGACCGCGGTGTCCCGGTTGACCGAGCGGGGGGCGACCAGGGCCGACGACCGGATCTCGGAGGCCGGCATGGAAGACCGCAAGAGGCAGGGCTACTTCTGATGGCAACTCTGTTGAGGCTGGCCACCGCCGGCTCCGTCGACGACGGTAAGTCCACGCTCATCGGGCGCCTGCTGTACGACTCCAAGGCCGTCATGGAAGACCAGTGGGCGGCGGTGGAGAAGACGTCCAAAGAGCGCGGTCACGAATACACCGACCTGGCGCTGGTCACCGACGGCCTGCGCGCGGAGCGCGAACAGGGCATCACCATCGACGTCGCCTACCGCTACTTCGCCACTCCCAAGCGGAAATTCATCATCGCCGACACCCCGGGCCACATCCAGTACACCCGCAACATGGTGACCGGTGCGTCCACCGCCCAGCTGGTGATCGTGCTCGTCGATGCCCGGCAGGGCTTGCTGGAGCAATCCCGCCGGCACGCCTTCCTGGCGTCGCTGCTGGGCATCCGTCACCTTGTGCTCGCGGTCAACAAGATGGACCTGATCGATTGGGACAGAGAACGATTCGAGTCGATCCGCGACGAATTCCACGCCTTCGCCGCGCGCCTCGACGTGCAGGACGTCACCTCCATCCCGCTCTCGGCGCTGCACGGCGACAACGTGGTGACCAAGTCCGACCGGGCGCCCTGGTATGACGGACCGGCGCTGCTGTCGCACCTGGAAGAGGTCTACATCGCCGGCGACCGCAACCTGGTCGACGTGCGGTTCCCGGTGCAGTACGTCATCCGGCCGCACACCCTCGAGCATCAGGATCACCGCAGCTATGCCGGAACGGTGGCCAGCGGAGTGATGCGCCCGGGTGACGAAGTGGTCGTGTTGCCGCTCGGCAAGACCACCCGGATCACCGCGATCGACGGGCCGAACGGCTCAGTGGCAGAAGCGTTTCCACCGATGGCCGTGTCGATCAGCCTCGCCGACGAGATCGACATCTCGCGCGGCGACTTGATCGCCCGCACCAACAACCACCCCAGGGTCGCGCAGGAATTCGACGCGACCGTGTGCTGGATGGCCGACGGCACCGCCCTGGAGCCCGGCCGCGACTACGTCATCAAACACACCACTCGGACCACCCGCGCACGGATCACCGCGCTGGACTACCGCCTCGATGTCAACACCCTGCACCGCGACAAGAGCGCAACGGCGCTGAAGCTCAACGAACTCGGCCGCATCTCGCTGCGCACCCAGGTGCCGCTGCTGCTCGACGAATACACCCGCAACGCCAGCACCGGCTCCTTCATCCTCATCGACCCCGACACCAACGGAACGGTGGCGGCGGGCATGGTGTTGCGTGACGTCACGGCGCAGGCAAGTCCCAACATCGTGCGGCACCAGTCATTGGTGACCGCCCAGGACCGGGCGGCCCGGGGCACGACGGTGTGGCTCACCGGCCTGTCGGGTGCCGGCAAGTCATCGGTGGCCATGCTGGTCGAACGCAAGCTACTCGAAAAGGGTGTGCCCGCTTACGTTCTCGACGGCGACAACCTGCGGCACGGCCTCAACGCCGACCTGGGATTCTCTATGGCCGACCGGTCCGAGAACCTGCGCCGGCTGGCGCATGTGGCGATGTTGCTCGCCGACTCGGGCCAAATCGTGCTGGTGCCGGCGATCAGTCCGCTCGAAGAACACCGCGCCCTGGCTCGTAAAGTCCACGCCGACGCGGGATTTGGCTTTGTCGAGGTGTTCTGCGACACCCCACTCCCGGAGTGTGAGAAGCGCGATCCGAAGGGGCTCTACGCCAAAGCGCGTGCGGGCGAGATCACCCACTTCACCGGCATCGACAGCCCGTATCAGCGGCCGAAGAATCCGGACCTGCGACTCACCCCGGATCGCACCATCGACGAGCAGGCGCAACTCATCATCGATCTGGTGCAGTCGCAACGCTAGGGGCAAGCCGTTGCCGCTGATGAATGGCAGAATGGCCCAGCATGCGGATGTCGGCCAAGGCGGAGTACGCCGTGCGGGCGATGGTCCAGCTGGCCACGGCTCCCAGTGGCACGTTGGTCAAGACGGACGACTTGGCGCAGGCTCAGGGCATCCCGGCCCAGTTCCTGGTCGACATCCTGACCAATCTGCGCACCGATCGCCTGGTGCGAAGCCACCGCGGCCGCGAGGGCGGCTATGAACTGGCGCGTCCGGCGACCGAGATCAGCATCGCCGACGTGCTGCGCTGTATCGACGGCCCGCTGGCCAGCGTCCGCGACATCGGACTCGGCGACTTGCCGTACTCCGGCCCCACCACGGCCCTGAGCGACGTCTGGCGGGCGCTACGCGCCAGCATGCGATCGGTGCTGGAAGAGACAATGCTGGCTGACGTCGCCACCGGCGCCCTGCCCAAGCACGTCGCGCAGCTTGCCAATGACTATCAAGGTCAGGAGAGCGTGCGGCACCGTTCATCGCGCGGCGGCGACTAGCTCCTCGCCAGCGTGCGTGTCTGTGCGGCGCACGTTCGACCCGCTCAGCCGCCCGAGCCATACGGTCGCGTGAGGATCTCCATGCCGTGCCCGGCGGGATCCGGAAAGTACACGCCACGGCCGCCGTCGCGGCGGTTGATCTCCCCGGGGTGTTTGGCACCCGGGTCCGCCCAGTGCGGCAAGCCGCGCGATTGGATCTTGCCGTAGATCGCGTCGAACTCGTCCTCGGAGACCAGAAATGCGTAGTGCTGCCGCTTGATCTCTTCGCCTTCGGGGACGTCGGCATAGTCGAGGCTGGCGCCATGATCGAGCGCGACGACCATGAAGTGCCCGAAAGGCTTCGGGCTCGGCAGGTCGAAGAGTTCGGCGAGGAACTGCGCGGATTCCTGTTTGTCGCGTGCCGCGACAATCGTGTGGTTGAAACTGATACTCATAGCCCTTCTCCCTTCCCGCGGGCTCCCCTTCCGCGAGCGCGCGTGTTTGTACGGCGACACGCCGTAAACGCTGTCATTCTGCGCACGCTCGCGGACCAGATCATTTCGGAGCCGTGAGCTCCAAAGCGATGTTGTCGGGGTCGCGAAACTCCAGGATGTACGACGGCCCAATGTCTTTGATCGGTTCGTGCTCGACGCCGAGCTCGTCGAGATGCGCGACGGCCGCGTCCAATTCGTCCTTGCTGGCAAGCCGAAACGCGATGTGATCCAACCCGGCGCGATTCTCGTCAAAGCGGTCGGTGGCCACCGGGCGCAGCCCGAGCAAGGTGCCACCGAGATCGTAGATGACCCCGCCGTACAGGAAGCTCAACTGTTCGCGGGTTTTCTCGTCGGCATTCTCGGGGACCTCGATCAGGACCGGCCAACCGAACACTCTCTCGTAGAACTGCCGCGACCTCTCGATGTCGGTGACGGTCAGGCGGACATGCGCGACGGACGAGCTGAGGATGCTCACCCAGTCCATGCTGCCACCCCGCCCGGGGCGCGTCGTGGGCGTGTCAGAATCGCCCTCGTGCAGGTGGCTATGACCATGCCGGTGATGGAACCGGATCTGGACGCGACGGTGCTGCGGAATTGGGCCCAGATGATCGACGAGGGGCCGTTCTCGTCGCTGTGCTGGGGCGAGCGCATCGCGTTCGACAACCCCGACAGCCTGACGCTGCTCGGTGCGTTGGCCGCGTGGACGCAGAGGGTGCGGCTGGTGACCACGGTGATCGTGCCGCAGCTGCACGACCCGACCATGCTGGCCAAGGCGCTCGCCACCGGAGACGTGCTGAGCGGCGGGCGGCTGACCGTGGGCATCGGAGTGGGCGGCCGGCACGAGGACTACCACGCCGTCGGCGCCGACCTAAAAACGCAGACGATGCGCGGTATGGCCGAGCGCGTGGCGCTGATGAAGCGGGTGTGGGCCGGCGAAAAGCTGACCAATTCGGTCCTGCCGGTCGGCCCACAGCCGGTGCAGGCCGGTGGCCCGCCGCTGCTGATCGGCAGCATCGGGCCCAAGACCATCCGCAGCGCAGCGGCCTGGGCCGACGGAGTCGCGGGCGCCGCGCTGGACCTTGACGTCGTCCAGCAGAACGAGCTGTTCGACGTGGCGCGGAAAGCGTGGGCGGAGGCCGGCAAGCCCAAACCCCATCTGGCGACGTCGTTCTGGTTCGCGTTCGGGCGGCATGAACAAGCCCGCGCCCAGGTCCATCGTCATCTGCTCCGCTACATGAACTGGATACCGGCCGAGTACGTCGACGCGATGGCGCCGACCACAGGCTGGGCCGGCAGCGAAGATGAGCTAGTAGCGGTGCTGCGCAGGTTCGAAGAGATCGGCACCGACGAAATCCAGCTCATCCCAACCAGTTCGGACCTCGACCAGCTGCGCCGCGCCGCCGACGTAGCGGCCGGGTTTTAGGCCCCCCGGCGCTCGTCACTGACGTCGGCCTGCTGCGGCGGCTGCCCCTTGCGCAGTGTGGCCAGCAGCTCGCGATACGGCCCGACGACGTAGACGGTGTCCCCGCCGCGCAGCCGGGCGTCGCGGCGCGGATGCAGCTTGACGGGCGCGTCCTGGCGGGTGATCGCGATGACGCGGGTCTGCGTGGACAGCTCGAACATCTGCAGCCCGTCCAGCTCGCTCCCGGCGGCCACATGCATTCCGCCCACCATGAAGGAGCGTTGCCCCACCGAAAACGTGCCCAGCACCTGCAGGCCCATCGCGGCGCCGATGAACCAGGGCGCGGCCAGCTCGACGGTCGACCGAACGTGGTCGAAGCCGAACCGCTGCGCCACCGCCGCGCCCAGCGCGCGGTCATAGACCCGCAGCACCAGGGGAACGTCGGGCCGGACGACCTCGGGCATCACCCGCGGCCCCAGCATCTCGCGCAACACGATCCCGGTCTCGATGTTGACCATGTCGTCCTGGGTCAACACCGCGACCGCGCGGGCCTGGTCGACGCGCGCGGCTTGCAGCGTCCGGCGCAGCGTCGCATCGCCGAAGATCACCGGCACATCGAGGTCGTCCGCCGTCGACAGGAAACGGTTGTTCTGGTCGCGCTCGATCACCGCGACGTCGTGCCCCGCGGCGGCCAGGTCACTCACCACGCGGATGCCGAACGAGCCCAGGCCCACGACGATCACGTGGTTGTGCAGGTGGCGCGCCCGCCGGCGTCCGGCGGAATAGGCGAAGCGGCGCGACAGCAGCAGATCGACGACAAACGCAACCAGGACCGCGGTCACCAGGACGCCGGCGAACATCAACATGATGGAGAACAGACGCAGCCAGGTTTGCTGATGGACAAAGCTGAAGTCGCCGTAGCCGACGGTCGCGATCGTTTCGGTGGTGAAGTACAACGCGTCGATCCACGTCATCCCCGGCGGACGCTGATAGGCGAAGCGCAACAAGATCGTCGAACCGACCAACAGCAGCAGCGCAGCGGCGATAGCACGAAAAAACATCGGGTTGAAGTCGCTGCGCAGCGTGAACACGGAGTCGACCACTCGGCGCACCCACGGCTGATGCGTGCGCGTCCCGGTACGGCGGCGGACCCCGATGCCACGGGCGGCCAACTCATCGGCGGTACCGATCATCGCCGCCCAGTCCCCGGGGTACACCCGCAGATCCCGGCCCGGGCATGTCATCACCAGGCCCGGTTCGGGGGAGTTCTCACCGCGAATCACCGCCACCGGCGCCAGATCGCCGTAGATCTCGCGCAGCGTCGCCCCGTACGGTGCCTCGGTGCCGGCGACGACGAACTCGATTCCGGCCGCCTGCAGCGGGTGCGCGGTGTGCGCCAGACACGCCTCGACGACCGAGGGCGCCGCAAGGTCGGCGACGTCGAGGATGGCGCCCGGCCCGTTGTCCGCGGCCACCGCCCCGCGCAGCACGTCATTGGCCAGCCGCGCGACCACCCGCACGCGCGGATTGGCTTTCCTTGCCAGCAAGGCGATTTCGAGATTGACCGCGTCGTCGTCGCCGACACAGATGACGGCAAGCGCGCGGTTGACCTCGGCGTCGGCGAGCTCGGCGGCGGTCGCGATCTCGACGATGCTCGCGCCGGCGTTGTTGAGCTCCGCGACGATCGTCGTTGCCAGCGAGTCGTCACCGCTGACGATGATGTGCTGGTGCATGTTCTCGAACGTATCGCGGCAGAGGTGATTTGCCACGGCGCTGCGCGGGCGATTCCATAGGGTTATGGACCAACTGAATTCCAGAACGTCGCTACGACAGCACGAATTGCCGCGGCCGACCGCACAAACGTAGCTTGGGGGGCGCGACGCTGCTTGGCCTCGTTGACGATTCGGGGAGAGCCGGGGCTGGAACGGGACGGGAGGACGTCGGTGAACGGTGAGCCACTCGATTGGTGGTTGGATCGCATCAACCTGCTGATCGACATGATGGGAGACGTCGATCTGGGTGGGGCCCTTGCCCTGGATTACTCGCCGGCGTCGTTGTCGGCGCTGGAGGCTGCGGCGCGGGATCGGTTGGCTGATCCGGCCGAGGCGCTCTACGACGACGAGCAGCCTTTCACGGCCTCGGTGGTGGCGTATCTGGGGGAAGCCCTGATGCGCGTCGGGGGTGGACGCTGGGACTGGGCCGCAGAGGCGCCCGCTGAGGTCACGGTCAGCGACCCGTTGCTGCGACAGCGGCTGGGTGAGCATCGCTGGCGTATCGACAGCGCGGGGGATCCGGACGCAAGCGGTTTTCCGATCATCCGCCCCGACCCCGCCACCGGGTTGGAGGTGTTGTCGCCGACGCATCTGCTACTGGAGGCGCTGGCGAGTGGCGGAGGTGCAGTGTGGGTGACCTCCTACGAGCGCTGGAAGCGGGTGGTACAGGACTACGCGGCCGCGCATCCCGGCTGGACACCCACCAAAGAGCGCACCCTCGCGGACGGCCTGTTTACTGCACCGCCGCCCTCGGCGGTGCTGGACGATTGGCTGGCCCGCGAGGCGCAGCGCTTCCCGGACTGGGCGGCCAGCACCGGCGAGAACTGGGATTACAGTCCGGACAGCATCAATCGCCTTGCCGCCCTCGTGTTGCGTGTTACACCTACCGCCGACGCTTTCCGGGATCCCGCCAACGCGGACTTCGTCGAGGGCGCCAGCTACTACCTCGGTGAGATGCTGCGTCGCGGGTATCCTTCCCGCTGGGTTTACCGCGAACTCCGGGACGAGGGCGATCCAGTTACCGCTAACTTCAAAATTCAGCTCAATGACGACGAGGGGTATACCAGCCCCTTCCATCTGCTCTCCATCATGATCAAGAATGGCGATCCCGGCCGTACCCGCGCCTACTACGACCAGTGGGTCGACTGAATTCCATGACTTTTAGGCCACTCGATACCGCTTAGGATCGAGGCATCGTCTGCTCGCGTTGAGCGAGGAGTTTGACCGGGGGAAGGTTCGCATATGGCTGGGCTGTGGCTGATGTGGCGTCGTGTCATCGGGACCGTTCTGGTTTTGACATTGGCTCTTCTGCTGGCTCCCACACCGCAGGTCGTCGCAAAAGCCCCGCCGAAACTGCCCGGGTACGCCGCCAACCAGGATCCTCCGCCGGGCGCGAAGCCACTCAGTTACCCATATAAGTCGGCGAATGCCCTATCGTCGCTGGGTCGTCCGACCGCCGAAGAGTTGGCGGAGATTAACCGCCGAGCCAAGTCCGGCACGAAAGACCATCTCTTCAAGAGCTGGGATGTCTACCAGCAGCAGCGGGCGCCCGCGATGGCAAACCCCTTGGACTGGGAGGGGTACCGCAGCGCTTACATCAACGCCTTCAACAACCGCAACGTCGGCGAGAGCTTCGAAACCGCACTCGACAGAGAGTTGACGCTGACCGAAAACGGTTACGTCCGCAATCGAAAAGTCAAAGGTGTCGATATTAATCGCCGGCCGGATTTCCACAATGACGAAGAAATGATCGAGGTGAAGACGGGGGCGATCGATAAGGCGCAGTACCGAGATTTCATCCGTATTGCTAAACAGACTGGCCGCCGACTGATCTACATCACTCCGGACATGCTGTCGCCGGCCACCTACAACGAGATGATGGACATCGCCAAGGAGATGGACTTCGCCGACAGCGTCTTCTTCCGGCAAGTCCCGGCGGTGGGCACAGCAGACCCGCCAGGGCAAGGTGCGCTTGCCAGCTCTACGCAGAAACCAGTCGCCGGCAGCGCCGACCAAACTACCGGCGATTCCCCGGCCAACGCCGAGACGGCGATCGAACGAGCCTTTGTCGGAGGGCAAGTCAACGGCGACATGGACGCCGAGGAGGAGGCAAAGGACCCCGCTTCAGCGCCGGAATCTGTGCCTGCCTCTGCGCCGGAATCTGTACCCGCCTCCGCTCCTGCTTCTGCACCGGCATCTGCTCCTGCTTCTGCGCCAGGATCCGTCCCCGCACCACAGGAGCCCGCTTCGGTGCCGGGAACTGCCCCCGCACCGCGTTCGCCTAATTCGGCTCCGGCTCACGCGCCGCAAGCACCCCATTCGGCTCCGACCCTGCCGGCCAACCCGGGAGGCGTTATTGGTCCGCTCGTGGGCGCTGGATTGCAAGGCGGCGTTGCGGCGGCAAAGGGGCTCGCGGGCGCCATGGGTGCCGCCATCGGCGGGGCCGCCGGCGTGATACCCAATGTGGCAGGAGGCCTCGTCGGCGGTGCGGCCGCTGCTGCCGGCGCTGCCGCTGGCGCGGCCCGCGGCGTTGGTACCGGCGTTGCCAGCGGGGTCGGTGCCGTCGGCCGCGGGATTGGTGGCGTGCTGGGCGGTGTCGACTTCTCCACCCTGGAGCTGCGCTACATCGCGGACACGGACTACAGCGGGACCGGTGTGCGCTATGCGTTCGCCGCCAACACGCAAACAGGGACCGCGCCGTCGTTTGGTGGCGAGGACAACGCCAACATGGCGTCGGACTCGTTCTTTGTGTGGATGTCGTTGCCGCCGCAGTCGTTCACGGTGAACCTGATGCCCAACGAACCCGACCGCATCATCGATGCGCAGTTCGGCCGCACCGACGCCGGGCGGATCCTGCTGGAGGCCGATTTCACGATGAAGCGGGCCACGGCACGGTTGATTGACCCGGCCACTCCGTTCGGGCATGACTTCCTGACGGCACTAAAGGGCGGGAAATGTTTTTCCGCGCAACGCAAGTGGATCGTTCCGTTGCCGGCCAGCGTGGCCCAGCAGGGCGACTCGATGTACCTCCTGGACGCGCCGCTGGACGTCAAGCTCGAGATTCTGGGGGACGATCTCAAACCCGGCATCGGCTGCCACTCCCAAGACGCCGCCATCACCCGCCAGAACGACGACCTCTACCGGACGACCATTTTGCCCAAGATCGTCGACGAGGTGAACCACGCGCCCGAGTACGCCGACCTGCGCCGCGTGTACGCCAGCCGCGTCGCCGCCGAGTGGTACCGGCAGCGCAGCGCCACCAAAACCACCGCTTACTCAAAAATCATCAACTCCGGCAACATCGACGCTTGGCCAGCCAGGCAGCCGTGGGACCCGAAGGACGTCTTCAACCGCTACCGCAAGTCCTTCTACGAAGGCGATGCCACCTACACGTGGAAGTCCGATGACCGCACCACCTGGACCACGACCATCGGCGGTGTCGATTTCACCAACATCCCGATGGTCAATCTCACGCCGGCCGACTTCACTAAAGACCATCCGAATCTGCCTGCGACGGCGACTAATTCGTTGTTCGGGGCGCGCTTACTAGATTCCGGGCAGCATGATTCTGGACAGCAGGTCTGGCTGGGCGGGCTGACCAGCGAGCGACCCATCACTGACGTGTGGAAGGGCGATCCGGCAGTGCTCTTCCCGATGCCCAAATCGCTGTTCGGCACGTCGCTGAGTCCGATCATGTACGCCGCGATCATGTTGCCGTTGGCCGCCTGGGTCGGGGTCGGGGGCGCGCTGTGGTGGCGACGCAGACGAACGGCGTCGTTTGTCGGGAGGCGCTGACGTGTCCGACCACGACCCGTTCTCCGGTCCGTTCAGCCCCGGTCCGTTCAGCCCCGAACCGGCCATGTCCGGCACCCGTCGCACCGCCGCCGGCTCTCGGCACCGCCGCCGGCCCCTGCCCCGGTGGTCGCATCCGCCGGCGCCTGCGCGTCAAGAAATCGGATTCGGTCGGCATGTCGCCGATTACCGTCTTCGTCGGGAGCTATGCGTTCGCGGGCATCGCTGCGGTCTTGTTGGCCATGCGATCGCGTTGTTGGTGGCGATGTCGGACTTTCGCGTGTCGGGCCTGGTGATCATCGCCCTTGCCGTCGCGTCCGTCGCCGTAGCCGCAATTGTCTTTGGCTGGGCCTCTTTGACGAACGCGGCCGGCGTTGGGCCCGGACCGCTACCTGGGCTGTGTGCGGTCTCTCCGTGGCCGCGGCGGTCGCCGTTTTCGTCCTCGAGCCGGGCAACTCGGTGACGTGGTTCGGCTCAGTTGGTGCAGCTTGGTGCCGGATTGACGGTCATCGTGGCTGTCGCATCCGCGCTGTTGCTGGCCCTTCCCGCGTCGAACGCCTACTTCCACAGCGCGACATAAGCCTGAGCCGACACTCCCGAAAGCCTCGAAAGTCCCTGCGGCGTGGACGCCTTCGCAACCGCGGCCCAGTCACACGCCGCCACCCGCGCCGCCGCCCCCCGTGCCCGATGACGACCCGTTCTCCTGATGACTTCGAACTGGCAAGGGGGCGGCTGGGCGAATCCGTTCGATCCCAGCCCGCCGCCCCAGCATCCGGGCCGGCCCCCGCAGGCCTCTCCCTCCGAGCAGCCTCCTGAACACACCAACACATTGGCCACCTTGTCGGTGGTGTTCGCGTTCGTGCTGGCCCCGGTGGGCGCGGTGTTGGGGCACCTCGCTCTGCGGGACATCCGGCGCCGCGGCGAGCGTGGCCGCAACCGTGCGGTAGTCGGCCTCACCCTGTCCTACACCGTCACGGTGGTCGCGGTCGTGGGGCTGGTGGTGTGGGCGTCCACAGGTAGCACGCCTCGCAGGCCGACGGCATCGCCATCCACCGCCACCACGGCGGCTGCGGCACAACCGAGTTCGTCTGCGCCGGTGGGGCCTTCGGTGACGGACGATGGCCTGCCAACGCTGGTGCTCACCGCCGAAGAGGTGGCCGACGCGCTGAAAGCGCCCGGCATGTTCGTCAACAAGACATGGACGCAGCCCCACGGGCCGCTGCCCGGCGACAGCTTCGATCCGCCCGAGTGCACCGCCGCGGTTTTCAACGGCCTGACCGACGCCTATAACGGCAGCGGTTATCACGCTATCTACGGCCTGGACGTGGGTCAGCACACCAACGGCTTCCCCCTCGGCGTCTCCGAGTTCGTCGCGACGTTCCAAAACGGCGACGCCGCAAAGAAATTCGCCGCAGGCGCCGTTGATCAGATGCGCCGCTGCGCTGGAAAGCAGTTGAACTACGCCCATCCCGGAACCACAGGTATCTACAGCGTGGGAAATCCGGTGGAGTCCGGTGGTGTGACGACGGTGCGCAGCACCCTCGACTCGGTGCTCCAAAACGGGTCCACCACCGACGTCAAAAAGCTGAACACCAGCGCGATGCGGGCGGTGGCGGCCAAGGCCAACGTCGTCGTCGATGTGACCGTCATCGGGCGAAATCTCGGCGATGACGCCACCATTCTCGTGTCGCGAATCCTGGGCCGCATCCCCAGCTGAGTCGACCGAAACGCGGACGTGATACTGGCTGCGTGTCTTTCATCGAACGCGTCGCATCCCGTGAGGTCTATCGCAACCCGTGGTTGGTGCTGAGAGAAGACGACATTCGTCGCCCCGACGGCAGCCACGGCATCTATTCCGTGGTGGACAAGCCGACTTATGCGCTCGTGATGCCGTATGACGGGCGGCGTTTCCGGTTGGTCGAGCAGTTTCGGTATCCCCTCGGCGCGCGGCGCTGGGAATTCCCGCAGGGCAGCGCTCCGGGTTTGGCCGACCTCGAACCTTCCGAGCTCGCCGCGCGGGAGCTGCGCGAGGAGACCGGATTACGTGCGACGTCGTTCGAGGCGCTCGGATTGCTTGATGTGGCTGCCGGAATGACCAGCCAACGCGGGTGGGTTTTCCTGGCCACCGGGATTTCCGAGGGCGATGCGGAGCGCGAACACGAGGAACAGGACATGCGCAGCGAGTGGTTCGCTCGCGAAGACGTCGAGGAGATGATCCGCTCGGGAGTGCTGGCCGACGCGCAGTCGATTGCCGCGTACGGCTTGTTCCTGCTGTGCGGGCGCTGACTAGCGCGATATCACCGGCGATACCGCATGTGAAAATCGCCTGATGATTGCCGGACGGTACTCATGTGGCCCACGTGATTGCTGAAGCGAGCTAGCCGGCGGAAAGCCCGGCGGCGGCCCGGATCTGACGGCGCATAGCGCCGCGGTCCGGATCGGGAAAAATGTAGTGGTTCAACGCGGTTCGTGCGATGGCGCCGGCAAGGTCTGGGGGGTTCACCGCGGTACCCAAGGCGCCCTCGCGGGCGCAGCGCCGCAGCACCGACGTCAAGCCGTCGGTCAGCGCGGGCAACGCTTGTGCCATCTGTTCGTGCGCGAACCCCGGCTCGAGGTCGAGCAACCGCCCGGGCGGCTGGGCCTCGACGAACGTGGCGATGACGTCGATCGCGGCCTCCAGCCGTGCCATCCCGACGGCCCCGGACGTCGCCTCGTCCATCGCCGCATCGAGCCGTCGGCGCTCGCGCGTGCCCAGCGCGTCGATGAGTTCTTCCTTGGACGTGAAGTAGCGGTAGACGGTCGGCCGAGAGACTCCGGCTAGGGTCGCGACGTCGGAGAGCGACATCCTGCGCGCACCCGTCCGGAAGACGAGCCGCTGGGCGGCGTCGAGGATCCGATCGGCCAGATCCACGACAGCCCCTACAGCTTGCCTAGTTCGCGCAGCCACGAGATCAGCAGCCGTAGCCCGTCGTCGAAGGACGTGGGCTCATACCCGAGGCGTCGGTGGGTCAGGTTGTCGTCACCTCGCGGCGTGCGCTCGCTCTTAGCCGCGGCTTTCGCGATGGCCATCAAGGTGGGCCCGAATTCGGCGGTCAATGCCTCGGGATCCGTGCGGTAGTCGAGATCCTCGACACGGTGGTCGATTCCGGCGACCTCGCACGCACGGTTGATACCGCCGGCCGTGCTGAAGTTCTCATGCGGCTGGCCCACCAACAGGTAGCGCTCACCGGCCACCCCGCGATCCAGCGCGGCGATCGAGCCCGTCGCGACGTCCTTGCCCGCCACCCACGTCACCGGAAAAGCGAGGTAGCGCTTGATCTTTCCCCGCATGCCCGCCAGCAGCACCCGGTTGAAGCTGGTGCGGTGCAAGGCGCGCGCGACGACCGGTGCAGGGCCGAAGATCGCGCCGGGATGACACGTCAGCACGTCGTCGCCCGCGGCAGCGCGCCGGTGTGCTTCCGAGAACGCGGCCAGCTTGGTGACGGTGTAGGGGTCGCGTGGCGGGTTGTCCAGAACGGGCGCCTCTTCGAAGTCGACGCCGGTGCTCAGATCGAGAAACGTGGCGGTGCTCAGCGCCACCACCCGCCGCATGCCGTGGGCCTTGCCGGCGTCCAGGACGTTGGTGGTGCCGACCATGTTGACGGCTTTGAAGTCTTCGAGGTCCTGGCTCGCGCCGCCCAGCAGTGCCGCGCAGTGGATAGCCGCCTCGGCGCCCTTGGCCGCGCGCAGGACGTCGTCGGCGTCGCGAATGTCGCCCTTGACGAGGTCGACACCTAAGTCAGAAAGCGCGCCTGCTTCGTCCGGGTCGCGGACCAAGGCCCGCACCTGGTCGCCCCGTTGGATCAACTGCTCGCAGACGTTGCCGCCGGTCTGCCCGGTCGCTCCGGTGACGAAAATCGTGCTGGGCATGCCGTCCCTCCTGTGTTACATATCGAACATATTTAGTCAAGACTGTAAACCTTGACGAGGGATTGTTCTATATTCAGCTTCATGGCCCTCGATCCTTCAAGCGTTCTTCTCACCGACCGCGTCGCGGTGGTCACCGGCGGCGGCGCCGGCATCGGCCGCGGCATCGCGGCGGGTTTCAAGGCGTTCGGTGCGCGGGTCGCGATCTGGGAACGCAACCCCGAGTCGTGTGCCTCCGCCGCGGCGGAGATCGGTGCGCTGGGTATCACGGTCGACGTCCGCGACAGTGCCGCGGTGGACGCCGCACTGGCCCAGACCGCCGCCGAACTCGGACCGGTGACGATCCTGGTCAATAACGCCGGCGGTGTCTTCTGGTCAGGCATCCTCGACACCAGTGAGAACGGTTGGGACGCGCTGTACAAGTCGAACCTGCGCCACGTCTACCTGTGCACGCAGCGGGTAGCCCGCGTCCTCGTCGAGCAGAAATTGCCGGGCAGCATCATCAGTGTCACCTCGATCGAAGGTGTCCGCGCCGCGCCGGGTTACGCGACCTACGCGGCGGCCAAGGCCGGTGTCATCAACTACACCAAGACCGCGGCACTCGAACTCGCCCCGTATGGGATTCGGGTCAACGCGCTGGCGCCCGACATCACCTTGACCGAGGGGATCATGCAAATCGCCCCGCCGGGCTCCGAGCAGCGATTCGGCCGTACGGTCCCGATGGGCCGGGCGGGTCATGTCGACGAAATGGCAGGCGCCGCAGTGTTTCTCGCGTCCGACATGTCCAGCTACGTCACCGGCCAAACGATCCACGTCGACGGCGGCACGCAGGCCGCCAGCGGCTGGTACCACCATCCGGAAACCGCCGGGTACGTGCTCGGTCCGAGCAGCTAATCACCGGTGTCCATCGCGACGTGGGCCGACATTCCGCCATCGATCGAAATCATTTGTCCGGTGATGTAGCGGGACTGCTCGGAAGCCAGGAAAACGACAAGGTCAGCAACGTCTTGTGGTTGTCCCAAGTACGGCGTCAACGTGGCACGGCCGAGGCGACCAATGATGTCCTCGGACAGATGCGCGCGCACGGCGTCGGTCAGGATCAGCCCGGGCACCACGGTGTTCGCCCGCACGCCGCCCTTCCCCTCGCTGGTCGCGACGTACATCGTCAGGGCGTGCACTCCGGACTTCGACACACCGTAGGCCAGGCGGGTCCGGTCACCCGACAGCGCCGCGCCCGACGACATGTTGACGATGGAACCGCCGCCGCTGCTTCGCATTTCGGGGACCGCGTACTTGCACATCAGCAGCTGACTTCCGAGGTTGACGTCCAAGGACCGCTGCCACACATCCAGCGGCATCTCGCTCACGGTGGTGTCGCGGGACAGGAAGCTACTGGTGGTCAGCGCCGCATTGTTGTGCAAGACATCGAGTCGGGCGAACTCCGCCACCGTGGATTGCACGACGTGTCGCGCCGTGTCTTCTTCCGCGAGGTCGCCGCCGAGTGCGATCGCGCGCGCCCCCGTTCGCCGAATCTCGTCGGCGACCTCGGCGGCTTTCCCCTCGTCGATATCGACGACCGCGACGGCGGCGCCTTCGCGTGCCAATTGGTGCGCCGTTGCGGCACCAATTCCGCCGGCACCTCCGGTGACTATCGCGACCTTGCCGGCGAGTGTGGACATCGAGGTCTCCTGAGTCCGGTTCTTTTCGGTGACGCTAAAGAAAGTTAGCCTGATTCGATGCCGCGTATTGCGCCAATCCCCGTGGAAGAACTCAGCTCACGCTCCCGCGAGATCGTGGAGGCCGGCGTCGCGTCCGGACTCTATGCGACGCCGGTGCCGTTGCAGATCTTTGCCTATCGCAGTGCCCAGCTCGAGCAGGTCAACATGGCCAGGACGCATCTCGGTGCCGGTACCCTGCTCGGCGGCCGGATCCTGGAGTTACTGCGCATCCGCAGCGCCCAACTCGGCGAGTGCGAACCCTGTAGCCAGTCGCGCAAGCACGATTCGATCACCGACGAGGATGTCGCCTGTCTGCTCGCGCCGGGCCACGGCGAGCTGACGCCGCAGGAACAGATGGCCGTCGAGTTCATCGACCTGCTTTCGGCTGATCATCACGCGATGGACGACGAGTTCTACAAGCGGTTGGGGGAGCACTTCAGTGCCGCACAGATCGTCGAGCTGGGGTTCACCTGCGCCGGGGTGATGGGACTGCACCGCTTCATCCACACCCTCGACGTCTACGGCGACTCGCTGCCCGTCATCGAGTACAGCGGGGATCAGGTCGATGCCGCCAAGCCGGAGTGAGTCCTTCGAGGATGCCAACCCATTCCATCGGGCGATGCGTCGCTTCATCGCCACGAAGGTCGGGGTGACACTATTTCGCCCGACGGCACATCACCTTGACCGGTTGGTCAGCAAGCTCACCGGCGGTCGACGGAGCATCGCCTGGTTTTTGACCGGGGTTCCTGCCGTCATGCTCACGACGATCGGGGCCAAGTCGGGGCAGCCCCGCACCGTCGCGGTGTACGGAATCCCGCACCCCGAGGGCCTGGCCGTGATCGCGTCGAACTTCGGCGGCGCAAAGCACCCGGCCTGGTATCACAACCTCAAGGCCAACCCGCGAGCGACGGTGTCGGTCGAGGGCGACACCTGGGACGCCGTCGCCCGAATCGCCAAGCCCCGCGAGCGCGACGAGATCTGGGCCAAAGGCATCAACATCTATCCCGGTTGGCGCAAGTACGAAACACGTGCCGGCAACCGGCACATCGAGGCGTTCGTCCTCAGCCGGGGTTGACATGCGGTGGAAACCGTTGACGGCGTTGGGCTTTGCGCTGTCAATGGCGGGCTGCTCGCCGCAGCCGGACGTGACAGCCACCCAAGCCGACAACAACCACCACGTTGCGCTCAAAACCGGCGATCTCTTCGACATCGTCTTGTCAGACGACTACCCGACGACAGGCTGCCGATGGCACGATTTGGGGAACCACGACTGGGCGATCCTGCGAGATCTGGGCCAGCGGTATCAAGCGGATCGGACGGCCCCCGGTAGCACCTCCGGTGGCACCTATACGGCCAGGTATCGAGCGATGGGCCCCGGAACCGTGCATGTCGCGTTGGTAGACCAAAACAATGCGGACACCTGTCCCGTCTCCCGGCACTTCGATGTCGATGTCACCGTTGGCTAAGGCGCGACCGAATACCGCGGCGAGGCGCCGGGACATCCCCAGCGACAGGACCTGCGCAACAACAACTCTCGCCGGCGCCGCTCAGTGCCTGAAATTTCGCTCGCATTACTGGCCATGACCGGCTGGGGTCGCTAAGCAGCCCTCAACAATTCACCTGAATTTCCGTGGCAGTGCTGCCGCTGCGTGTGGTAGACCGGCTTGCGGACCGTCGTTGTCAGCTCATCAGAGGGGTCATAGATGAACTTCACCCGGAGTTTTGCCGTAAGTGCCGCCTTCGCCGCTGTCGCGGTCGGGGCAGCTGCTCCCGCGTCCGCTGCTCCCGAAATGAGAGGCCACTACGTCGAGACCGAAATTGCTGGCAATGACCGAAGCGGGGCTGACGATTGGTACTTCACTCCCTGCGGTGACGGCTGTGAATCAGTGGCTCGTAAAGGTCAAAAGCCTTTTGGGCAGGCGAAGCTGGTGGGTGGACAATGGGTACTGGATGTCTCCGGCGAGACCGCGACGTGTCCGGACAATACCCAGGTTCCCAACGCGCTGTCCGCGCACTACACCTGGGACCCGAGCACCCTGGCCGGCACAGTGCAGACAACCGCTGACGCAGCGGAATGCGGCGATCCGGCTGGCTATCAGGTGACTGACAACATCCAACTGCGACAGGCGTAATCGCCTTAGGCCGTCAAATGCGACCTCATCCGTCAGGTATCCGCCCCCCGCGCCGACACAGCGCAGGCGCACGCGGATGCTTGAGCCGTAACGGGGCGCGCACCCGCAACGGAAATACCCGGGCTCTGCGCGGAGCGTACGGTCGAAAGTGCGAGGCCCCCTGTTGATCCGGCCAGATCTGGGGGGCTTTGCCAGCTCCGCACCCATACTAAGCCCGTACAAGGCATGCCTTAACAGCCCGTTTCGGCTTGCGTGGCATCGAATCGACGCCCAGCGGAGAGATTCGCCGTTTACCTACACCTACGTGCGCGCCGCGGTCTCACCGCAGCGACCGGAAGCCTGTGATGAGTTGTTCTGCCACGGCTCGCAGCTTGGTGCCGGTGTGTTCAGAGCCCCACTTGAGCAGGTCAAACGCGCCTTCTGCGTCGACGCTGTAGACCGCCATCAAGACGCCCTTCGCCTCTTCGATGACAGCGCGGTCCTCGACGAACGTCGCGGTCGTTAAAGCCGTCGCTGCGATCTCGTGCTGCGGCGGTGTCCATCCTTCACTCTGGTCCACGGTTATCACGCGAACCGTCACGAATCGACGGCTCGGCCAATTAGTCCAACCCAAATGTGCAGCTACCGAATCGGAGTCTTGGTCGGAGTCAGCGGCCTCAGCGCAATTGTGCACCCGGTAGCTTGGCCAGGCAACGGACGAATCCGCCCCGGATAAAAAGAACACCCCTACGCAGTGGCGGGGGTGGCTCTGTTGAGGGGCCGGCTATTGCTTAGTCTCGGGGTTCGATCCAACCTGACGTGCGCTATGCCCATTCTGCGATGAGGTCGTCGACAGTGGTGATCCGGCCCAGCAGCGCGATGGTGTGGTCCAATACCTGTCCCGCATAATCGGCCGGGGTGCCGGCGACGGCGTCGCGGGGCACGACCAGCCCCGGCTGGTTCGGCAGGACTGAATTGTGTTGCGGTGCCCTAGCTAGTCAACAAAAGCGACAACGCCGCTCACGTAGCGGATGAGTCCTTGGCCCTCGAATGCGATTGTGCCGGTGGGGCGGTCGAGGGCTTCGGCCTAGTTCATCGCGTCCTGAGCGTCAGGAACTGCTGCAGCGGCGGTCCGTCGAACACAGCGTCGAAAACTGGTGCGGCGTCGGTCATTTCGCGTGAAACCTTTCGAAGGTCACGAGCATCTCGTGCTGTACCTCAATCACTTTGGACTCATCGATCAGGAAGTAGTCGCCCAAACACCGAATGTCTAACTGCGCGTTGGGGTCTGGCTGCCAGCCGCCCGCGAAGTTCCAGCGCCGGGCTGGTGCCAACCACCAGTCGTCGCCGTCGCCATCGACCGCGAGCAGCTTGGTGGCCGGTCCCGCCAACTTGTGCAACGCTCCGACCGGCCAATTTACCCCTTGAACTGCGGTTATGCCGTGCGTCCTTACTGCCAGTGCGTGCCCCAGGTGATGCATCAACCTCGCCTCAAGGCCCTTGACGTCAACGTGTCGTGGTCCTGGTTAGGAACACCAGACGGAACTTGCCGATAACGATCTCGTCGCCGCTGGCCAGCACCGCCGACTCCACCAGTTCGCGGTTGACATAGGTGCCGTTGAGGCTGCCGATGTCAACGACCCGGAATTCGCCGTTTTCCTGTCGGAACTCGACATGCCGACGGCTGACGCTGACGTCATCGAGGATGATGTCACAACCGGGGTCGCAGCCAGCGGATGTGACGGGCTGATCCAGCACGAACCGCGATCCGGCGTTGGGGCCGCGCTTCACGACAATCAGCGGCGACCCACTCGACCTTCCACCCAGCCGGAGCACTATGGGCACAGTCCGATTCAACAGGTCGAGTTGCTGGCGATCAAACGCGCGGCCAAACGGTGATGGCGTTCGTTCTCCCGGTCACGTCGGGGGAGCATGGACGCATGGTCGGAAAGTCTAGGGCGCGCTACACCACGATCATCACGCCCGCAGGCACGGACTACGAAACGGCGAACGCTCGCGCCTTGGGGAAGGCCAAGTCCCTGGTCAATGAGTGCGTACAGATCACGATGGGGAGTGCTCTCGTTCAGCGGGGACTCCGATACCGGATCAACCTGGCACGGAGGAGTGGCAGGTCGAGGTCATGGAGCTGCCTGCGGAATCGGATCTCCCCGGCCCTCCGTACTTAAACTGACTCGGTCAGCAAACACGGCTCCGCGTGACCTGGGGAGACAGAGACCGCGGGTATGGGCCCTGCCAGCCCGCGGAAACTGCGGACTCGCGTCCGGACTATGCAGCGCCTGCGCGCGTCTGAACGCGATGTCGTGAGCGCGGCGCGGCGACGTGGGCACCAAACCATTAGAATGTCCGGGTGGGGGTGTGAGAAGGTCTGGCAGTGGGTGAGGTGGCGTTCGAGCGTTACCGGCTGCCGACGCTGATCGGCCAGCGGCGGCATGGGCAAGGTTATCGGGGCGGCCGCCGCCCTGGCTTTCGTACCGTTCTCGGTGGTAGCCACCACACCAGGTGTGGCGCAGGCGGCTCCATGTGCCGGCGTTGTCAAACCAACCCAAGTACCTTGCCAGCTCTGTCTGGATTTGACGGCGGAATATCACATTCAGACGACACGCCAGTGCTACGACGACGGGCCCCCGGTCATTGCGTCCCCGAGCAGGGTGCCGGTACTGACTCCGCAGGCGCCGCCGGAGCCCGCGCCGCCGGTGCAGGCCCCACCGGTCGTTCCGCCAAGTCCCCCGCCCCCGAGCACGATCCCGCCGGCCCTCGGGGCGCCAAGAAACGCCTCGCTGGTGGCACCGCCGAAGGCGCTGGATGCGCCGCCGCAGGCGGTCGCGGCTGCCAAGGCCGCACCGGCGACGCGGGTTAACCCCGCCGCTCCACCGAAGCCGCCGACGCAGGTGGACTTCAACCACCAGGTGCAGAATGTGGTCAACGCCCACAGCGGCAACGTTGACGTCGTAAAGGTCGACAACCAGGCGCTGGTCCGTCCCCGCCACTGGGACTATCTCGACTACGAAAACAACTCTCACCGCCCGAGCGTGTACAACCCGCTCAATCAGGCGATGACCTTCCGCTACTTCTACAACGGCGCCGACCGGGAGGCGTACGTGCCGGCCGGTGGCCGGATCGTGCTCGATGTCGCCACCGCTGGCCTGTTCCCGTTCACCGCGGTGGGCGACAGCTATGTGGCGTCGGGCAGCTTCTACGGCGGGGCCTCGATACCGCCGGAAGGCGGGGACGGCCCACCGCCGCCAAACTACATTCCGCCGGCGCCCCCGGAGGTGTACCACTACGTCTCGGCCTATGTTCCCGCCGACAACCAGACCGTGGAAGTCGGCCAAGTGCAGGTGGTGGGCCACGACGATAGCCAACCCCCGGGCAACCAGGACACCTTCCTGCTCGACGACTCCACCTTGGCCTGGGGTCAGATCAACGATCCCAGCAGCAGCGCCCAGATCAAGGTGACCAAGACCCAGTCGCTGCCGGGCGTCGGGTCCACCGACAATGGCAGCTTCTTAGTGGCGCTGGCCGCTCTCAACGAGGTGTCCACCCAACCCACCCAAGCCACCCGACCCTGGTGGCCCATGGCGCTGGGCTACGGGGGGTTTGGGCTAGCAATGGGCCTTGTCGCCTGGATGATCAATCGTCGGAAAGAAGCGCGGACCTGACGACTAGCGGCTAGCGGCCGGGCACGGCGCCGAACGCAGCAAGACATCGCGCACCGGGTTCAGGCCCGCGCGGGCAATGTGGACATCACTCGTGCCCCGCCGAGCGGTGGGATCAGCATTACGCTCATGCGGTGGCGGACACGTCGTACGCACCCTGCGCCCGGCGCCGGAAAGCGGCATTCGCTGGACAGCGGGCGGACCTCAGGTCTGTACTTGGGTCACATTTTCACTGGGTTACCGGGAATGCGCGGAGGCAGGCATGACAACAGCGGGCGGTCAGGCGGGTCAGGACATGACACTGGAAGAGCGAGCGCAGGCCGGGCCGGGCGCGGACCTCGTTCTCGAGGGCGGGGGAGTCAAGGGGATCGGCCTGGTCGGGGCCGTCCTGACCCTGCATGATGCGGGCTTTGTCTTTCCCCGGATCGGCGGCACGTCGGCCGGCGCCATTGTGGCCGCCCTTGTCGCCGCATATCAGGTCAGGAACGTCCCGCTTACCCAGCTTCAGGCGGATATGGCCGAGCTGGACTACACCCAGTTCATGCAGAAGACCTGGGCCGAGAAGCACCTGGGCCTGATCGGGGACGTCACCGCGCTGGTGAGTCACCAGGGCGTGTACGCCAGTTCCTACGTCCAGCAGTGGCTGACCTCGAAGCTGGAGCCGCTGGGCATCCGCACCTTCGCCGACCTCAAGATCACCGGGGACGACGGCACCGGCCTGGCCCCGTACCAGCGCTACCGGCTGGTCACCCACACCTCGGACCTGACCCGCGGCGCCCTGGTCCGGCTGCCCTGGGACCTGCCCTACTACCTGCTGAGCAGCAAGGATCAGGGTGATCCGGCCCGGGAGATCGCGGTCATCGACGACTACCCGATCGTGGACGCGGTCCGCGCGTCGATGTCGATCCCGTTCTTCTTCCAGCCCTTCGAGCAGAAGACGGCCCTGGGCGCCTGCACCTGGGTCGACGGCGGGCTGCTGCAGAACTTCGCGGTGACCGTGTTCGACCGGACCGACGGCCGGAAAAACCGGTGGCCGACGTTCGGGATCAAGCTCTCGTCGCAGCCGGGGCTGAACACCCCGGACGTGCCGGTGCGGGGCGATGTCCGCGAGGTCGTCTCGATCGCGCACACGGCCACGGGCGAGTGGAACCGCTACCCACTGGCCGACGAGGGCGTCGGCGCCCGGACGGTGTTCGTGGACACGATGGGCATCGCCAGCACCGATTTCGGACTGACGACCGACCAGCGCGACAAGCTGTTCGCCAACGGCCAGGCCGCGGCGGGCAAGTTCCTGGCCGCCTGGGCCAAGGCTCACCCGCCGGCCCCGGCCACCGGCCGCAGCCGAAGAGCCGGGGTCAGTGCGGTTGGAGGTGTCTGAGTCCTCGACATCGTTGACAGCTGAGTCGCATTCAGATATCACCTCCGCCGATGCATCCGTACTGGACCCACGTTTACGAGCTGGCTGAAACGGCCCGGGTGTTCCCTGTGTCGCCTCCTCAGCGCGCACGTCGCCGGTGACCACGGTGGTGAGGCGCTCGCAGTGGTCGACGGCGGCCGCGATCTGATCGGCGAGTTCCAGGCTCTGCTTCGCCGGAGCCACGCAACCCGGTTACCGCGTTCGTCGCGTCCATGAGGGCGGCGCCCAACGAGCGGCTCCACGCCGCCAGCGCGTCCAGCGGGGCGGTGTGGCTGGTGGTGGTCATTCGGTGTCTCCAATCAGTATTGGAGCCGCCCCGATGTTGCACTTGTCTTGCAGGCCATCGCATATGCGCTGGTCAAGTGGTGCCCCCGGCAGGATTCGAACCTGCGGCCTTCTGCTCCGGAGGCAGACGCTCTATCCCCTGAGCTACGGGGGCGCACCGACATGGATCGTGCGCCAATGGGCCCCGATAGACTAACGCATCGTGGTGACCGCTCGGCCACCGCAATGGATTCGGGGCGGGACCACTTCAGACCATAGGATGGACGCTCGTGACCCCCGCCGACCTGGCTGAGCTGCTCAAAAGCACCGCATCTGCGGTGCTGGCCGAGCACGGCCTCGACGTGTGCGCGCTGCCGCAGACCGTCACGGTGGAGCGACCGCGCAATCCCGAGCACGGCGATTACGCCAGCAACCTGGCCCTGCAGCTGGGCAAGAAAGTCGGCGCCAACCCACGTGAGCTGGCCGGATGGCTCGCCGAGGCGCTAGCCCACGCCGACGGTATCTCGCAGGCAGAAGTGGCCGGGCCGGGCTTTATCAACATGCGACTCGAGGCGTCGGCGCAGGCCACGATCGTCAACACCGTCCTCGACAAAGGCAAGAGCTTCGGGAACTCCAACGATCTCGCCGGACGCAAGGTCAACCTCGAATTCGTCTCGGCCAACCCGACCGGACCGATCCATATCGGCGGCACGCGCTGGGCCGCCGTCGGCGACGCGCTGGGTCGGCTGCTGTCCACGCAGGGCGCCGACGTGGTGCGCGAATACTATTTCAACGACCACGGCACCCAGATCGACCGATTCGCCAGTTCGCTGATCGCGGCCGCCAAGGACGAGCCCACCCCTGAAGACGGTTACGCAGGCAGCTATATCACCGACATCGCCGCGCAGGTACTCGCGAAGGCCCCCGACGCCCTGAGCCGGCCCGAATCCGAGATGCGCGAGACCTTTCGCGAGATCGGCGTCGACTTGATGTTCACCCACATCAAGGAATCGCTGCACCAGTTCGGCACCGACTTCGACGTCTACACGCACGAAGAGTCGATGCACACCAGCGGCCGCGTCGACCAGGCCATCGCCCGGCTTCGCGACACCGGCAACATCTACGAGAAGGACGGCGCAACCTGGTTGCGCACCAGCGCTTTTGGCGACGACAAGGACCGCGTCGTGATCAAAAGCGACGGCAATCCCGCCTACATCGCCGGCGATCTCGCGTATTACCTGGACAAGCGCGAACGCGGCTTCGACTTGTGCATCTACATGCTCGGTGCCGACCACCACGGCTACATTCTGCGGCTCAAGGCCGCCGCCGCCGCGTTCGGCGACGACCCGGCATGCGTCGAGGTGCTCATCGGGCAGATGGTCAACCTGGTCCGCGACGGTCAACCGGTCCGGATGAGCAAGCGGGCCGGCACCGTGATCACACTCGACGACCTGGTCGAAGCGATCGGCGTCGACGCGGCGCGCTATAGCTTGATCCGGTCGTCGGTGGACACCGCGATCGACATCGACCTGGCGCTGTGGTCCTCGGCGTCGAACGAAAACCCGGTCTACTACGTGCAATACGCCCACGCCCGGCTGTCGGCGTTGGCCCGCAACGCCGCCGAACTCGGCCTGATCGCCGACACGAATCACCTCGAGCTGCTCAGCCACGACAAAGAGGGCACGTTGTTGCGCACCATCGGTGAATTCCCGCGCGTGCTTGAAACTGCCGCGACGCTAAGGGAACCGCACCGGGTATGCCGCTACCTGGAAGACCTCGCCGGTGACTACCACCGGTTCTACGACGCGTGCCGCGTTCTGCCGCAGGGTGACGAGCAGCCCACCGACCTGCACATCGCGCGTCTGGCGCTGTGTCAGGCGACCCGTCAGGTGATCGCCAACGGCCTGCAGATCCTCGGCGTCAGCGCCCCGGAGCGAATGTGAACGCCCATCCCGCCGGCCCGCGGCACGCCGAAGAGACCCGACACGCCAGCGGGCCGCCGCGCCCGCAGTCGGCCGAAGAGCTACTGAACCTGGCGCCGAATGTCTGGCCCCGCAACACGACTCGTGACGACGACGGAGTCGCCGGCATCGCCGGTGTCAAGCTGACGGACCTCGCGCACGAGTACGGGACCCCGCTGTTCGTCATCGACGAGGACGACTTCCGCGGCCGATGCCGAGAGATCGCCGCCGCATTCGGCGGCGGTGTGAACGTGCACTACGCCGCCAAGGCCTTCCTGTGCAGCGAAGTAGCGCGCTGGATCGACGAAGAAGGCCTCTCGCTGGACGTGTGCACCGGCGGGGAACTGGCCGTCGCGCTGCACGCCGACTTTCCGCCGGAGCGAATCGCCTTGCACGGCAACAATAAATCGGTCGCAGAGTTGACCGCGGCGGTCAAAACTGGACTGGGCCACGTCGTGGTGGACTCGATGACCGAAATCGAGCGCCTCGACGCCATCGCCGGCGAGGCGGGCATCGTCCAGGATGTCCTGGTGCGCCTCACCGTGGGCGTCGAAGCGCACACCCACGAATTCATCTCTACGGCACACGAAGACCAGAAATTCGGCCTGTCGGTGGCCAGCGGCGCGGCGATGGCAGCCATCCGGCGGGTATTCGCCACCGATCACCTGCGATTGGTCGGGCTGCACAGCCATATCGGCTCGCAGATCTTCGAGGTCGACGGCTTCGAGCTCGCCGCACATCGCGTCATCGGCCTGCTGCGCGAGATTGTCGCCGAGTTCGGCCCCGAAAAGACGGCGCAGCTTTCCACGGTGGACCTTGGTGGGGGACTGGGTATCTCGTATCTGCCGCCCGACGACCCGCCGCCGGTAGCCGAGCTGGCTGCCAAGTTGAGCGCCATCGTGAGAAGTGAGTCGGCGGCGGTCGGACTGCCCGTGCCCAGGCTGGTGGTCGAACCCGGGCGCGCCATCGCGGGCCCGGGGACCGTCACGCTCTATGAGGTTGGCACCGTCAAGGACGTCGACGTGAGCGCCACGGCGCACCGGCGTTATGTCAGCGTCGACGGCGGCATGAGCGACAACATCCGCACCGCGCTCTACGATGCGCAGTACGACGTCCGACTGGTTTCGAGGACCAGCGACGCACCGGCCACGTCGGCACGTGTCGTCGGAAAGCACTGTGAGAGCGGCGATATCGTTGTGCGCGACACCTGGGTGCCCGACGACCTGCGGCCAGGCGACCTCCTCGGGGTCGCGGCTACCGGGGCCTACTGTTATTCACTGTCGAGCCGTTACAACATGGTCGGCCGTCCCGCCGTGGTGGCAGTGCGCGCTGGGCAGGCCCGCCTGGTCCTGCGCAGGGAGACGGTCGATGATCTGCTGAGTCTAGAAGTGAGGTGACTAGTGCCCGGTGACGAAAAGGTAGTCGGTGTCGCGGTGCTCGGGTTGGGCAACGTCGGCAGCGAAGTTGTCCGCATCATCGGCGAGAGCGCCGACGATCTCGCGGCCCGCGTCGGCGCGCCGGTGGTGCTGCGCGGTATCGGAGTGCGCCGAATTGCCGACGACCGTGGTGTGCCGATCGAGCTGCTCACCGACAACGTCGAAGAACTCGTCTCCCGCGAGGACGTCGACATCGTCGTGGAAGTGATGGGACCGGTGGAGCCGTCCCGCAAGGCGATCCTCTCGGCGCTCGAGCATGGCAAGTCCGTCGTGACGGCGAACAAGGCCCTGTTGTCCATCTCCACCGGCGAACTGGCTCAGGCTGCTGAGAACGCCCATGTCGACCTCTATTTCGAGGCCGCCGTGGCCGGCGCCATCCCGGTGATCCGACCGCTCACCCAGTCGCTGGCCGGCGACACAGTGTTGCGGGTGGCGGGCATCGTCAACGGCACCACCAACTACATCCTGTCCGAGATGGACAGCACCGGAGCCAGCTATGACGCGGCTCTGGCCGACGCCAGCGCCCTGGGCTATGCCGAAGCCGACCCCACCGCTGACGTCGAGGGCTATGACGCGGCGGCCAAGGCCGCGATTCTGGCATCCATCGCGTTCCACACTCGGGTGACCGCCGACGACGTCTATCGCGAGGGCATCACCAAGGTCTCCCCGGCCGACTTCGAAACCGCACGCGCACTGGGTTGCACCATCAAGTTGCTGTCCATCTGCGAGCGCATCACTACCGACGAAGGGCAGCAACGGGTTTCGGCCCGGGTCTATCCCGCATTGGTTCCCTTGTCGCATCCACTCGCCACGGTCAACGGAGCATTCAACGCTGTGGTGGTTGAGGCCGAAGCCGCCGGGCGGCTGATGTTCTACGGGCAGGGGGCCGGGGGAGCGCCCACCGCCTCGGCGGTGGCCGGCGACCTGGTGATGGCCGCGCGCAACCGGGTGCTGGGCAGTCGCGGGCCTAAAGAGTCCCGGTACGCTGAACTTCCCATCGCGCCAATGGGTTTCATCTCTACCCGCTATTACGTCAGCATGAACGTCGCGGACAAGCCTGGCGTATTGTCCTCGGTCGCAGCGGAATTCGCGAAGCGCGAAGTGAGCATCGCCGAAGTGCGCCAAGAAGGCGTGGAGGACGAGGGCGGTCGACGGGTGGGGGCCCGCATCGTGGTCGTTACCCACCACGCCACCGACGCCGCGCTCTCCGAAACCGTCGATGCGCTCGCCGATTTGGATGTCGTGCACGATGTCGCAAGCGTGCTGCGACTGGAAGGAACCGACGAATGAGCGCCCCGCGCACGGCCATCCACCAACCGTGGCCGGGTGTGATCGCGGCCTACCGCGATCGACTACCGGTGGCCGCCGATTGGACCCCCATCACGCTGCTGGAGGGCGGCACCCCACTGATCCCCGCGGCCAGGCTCTCCGAACGCACCGGCTGCACGGTCTACTTGAAGGTCGAGGGCCTCAACCCCACCGGCTCCTTCAAGGACCGCGGCATGACGATGGCGGTCACCGACGCGGTGGCGCGCGGCCAGCAGGCCGTGTTGTGCGCCTCGACCGGTAACACCTCGGCGTCCGCGGCGGCCTACGCCGCGCGCGCCGGCATCACCTGCGCCGTCCTGATACCCCAGGGCAAGATCGCGATGGGCAAGCTTGCGCAGGCAGTTATGCACGGCGCCAAGATCATCCAGATCGACGGCAACTTCGACGACTGCCTGGAACTCGCCCGCAAAATGGCCGCCGACTTCCCGACCATCTCGTTGGTGAACTCGGTCAACCCGGTGCGCATCGAGGGCCAGAAGACCGCGGCATTCGAGATCGTCGACGCGCTGGGCGCCGCGCCGGACGTCCATGCCCTTCCGGTCGGCAACGCCGGCAACATCACCGCGTACTGGAAGGGATACACCGAGTACCACCACGAGGGCGTGATCGACAAGCTGCCCCGGATGCTGGGCACCCAGGCGGCAGGCGCAGCGCCCCTCGTACACGGCGAACCGGTGAAGAATCCCGAAACCATCGCCACCGCGATCCGCATCGGCTCACCGGCGTCGTGGACGGCGGCGGTGAAGGCGCAGGAGCAATCCAACGGTCGCTTCCTGGCCGCCACCGACGAGGAGATCCTGGCCGCCTACCACTGGGTCGCCAGTTCCGAAGGCGTGTTCGTCGAACCCGCTTCGGCCGCCAGCATCGCGGGTCTGCTCAAGTCCATCGACGACGGTTGGGTGGAGCGCGGGTCGACCGTGGTGTGCACGGTGACCGGCAATGGCCTCAAGGATCCCGATACCGCGCTTAAGGACATGCCGAGCGTGTCCGCGCTGCCGGTGGACCCGGAACTCGTCGTCGAGAAGCTAGGGCTCGTTTAGTGGGTCGGCACGTATGATCGCGCTTCCCGCCGGCCTGGTGACCACCGCCGTGGTATCGGCGTCGAGCGCCAACCTCGGCCCAGGATTTGACAGCATCGGCCTGGCGCTGAGCCTGTGCGACGAGATCGTCGTTGAGACAACGGATTCCGGCTTGCTGGTGGAGGTCGACGGCGAGGGTGCCGACCAGGTACCCCGGGGCCCCGAACACCTCGTGGTGCGCGCCATCCAACACGGGCTGCAGGCCGCAGGGGCCAGCGTCGGCGGCCTGGTGGTGCGCTGCCGCAACGTCATTCCGCATTCCCGCGGCCTCGGATCCTCAGCGGCGGCTGTCGTCGGTGGCCTGGCGGCAGCCAATGGGCTTGTTGCGCAAACGGATTCAAGACCACTCGGCGTAGCGCAACTCATTCAACTGTCGTCGGAGTTCGAGGGCCACCCTGACAACGCAGCGGCCGCCGTGTTGGGCGGCGCGGTGGTGTCGTGGATCGACCGAAGCGGTGACCGGCCAGGCTATTCGGCGGTTCCGCTGCACCTCCATTCGGATATTCGGTTATTTCTCGCGATTCCCGAAGAACGCTCCTTGACCGCGCAGACCCGGGGGCTGCTGCCCGCCCAGGTCAGCCACCGGGAGGCGCGGTTCAACGTCAGCCGCGCCGCGTTGCTGGTGGTAGCGCTCACCGAACGACCCGATCTCTTGATGACGGCCACCGAAGACGCGCTTCATCAACCTCAACGTGCCTCGGCGATGCCGGCCTCAGCGGAATACCTGCGGCTGCTGCGGCGTTGTGGAGTGTCGGCGACCCTGTCCGGGGCAGGTCCTTCGCTTATCGCACTCACCACCGAGCCGGAGTTGCCGCGGGAGGTGCTGGAGTACGGTCCCGCAAACGGATTCGCGATCACCGAGATGACCGCCGGTGACGGAGTTCGCTGGAGCCCGGGAGTCACAGTTCCAGGCTGATCGGTACCATTGCGGGAGGGGTTGCTTGCTTCCCACCCGGAAGCGGGCTATCCTCGGACCCGTCCAGCAATCGCAGCATCTGCATCTGCATAAATACTGCCTTGCCGCTAGGACGACTACCAAATTCTTCTCGTAAACGAGGTTCGCCGCTTGACCGCCGATCCCGGCGATCACCGTTGGAGAGTCGATGATTGGGCGCACTCGGCGAATTGGCTGAATGCAACGAACCCCCGTGTTTGAACTGATCAGCAGGGGAAAGAAAGGAAATCCGTGACTGATACGGACCTCAACGTCATCACGGCTGGCGAAAGCACCGACGGCGATCAGCAGTCGGGCACCGTGACCACGAACAATCAAGACGCCCCAACCACAGCTTCGGCGGACAACGGGGCGGACAACTCGGCCGACAAGCCGACCGGTTCTCTGTCCACCATGGTGCTGCCCGAACTGCGCGCGCTGGCCAACCGGGCCGGCGTCAAGGGGACGTCGGGCATGCGCAAGAACGAACTCATTGCCGCGATACAAGAGACCAGGGGACAGGCCAACGGGGCGTCCACCAGCCATGCTCCGTCAGAGCAAAACCAAAAGGAATCCACTGAATCCGCCCCCGCGCCAAGCGCTGACGCAGCGGAGACCCAAGGGGAACAGAGCGATTCGGCTAATTCAGGGGGCCCTGAAGTAGAGGGGCAGCGTCGGGAACGACGCGGCGCATCCCGTGAAGCGGGATCGTCCACACGGTCCGACGGCGACAAGACCAACAAGAACGAAAAGAACGAGAACCGACGCGGCGGCCAACAGGACACCAAGAACGACGAGCGCGGATCGGACTCTGGCGACCAGAGCGGGGATCAGCAAGGCTCGGGCGGCCAGCAGCGCGGCAATGGCTCGAACCAGAGCTCGAACCAGGGCTCCAATCAGGGCTCCAATCAGCAAGACGACGACGGCGAGGGCCGGGGAGGTCGCCGTGGCCGGCGTTTCCGCGATCGCCGCCGCCGCGGTGAGCGCACTGGCGAGGGTGGCGACAACAACACCGAGCTGCGTGACGACGACGTCGTCCAACCGGTAGCCGGCATCCTTGACGTCCTCGACAACTACGCCTTCGTGCGCACCTCCGGTTACCTGGCTGGCCCGCACGACGTCTACGTGTCCATGAACATGGTGCGCAAGAACGGCTTACGCCGCGGTGACGCGGTTACCGGTGCGGTTCGGGTGCCTAAAGAAGGCGAGCAGCCCAACCAGCGGCAGAAGTTCAACCCGCTGGTGCGCCTGGACAGCGTCAACGGCGGACCCGTCGAGGACGCCAAGAGGCGTCCCGATTTCAGCAAGATGACGCCGTTGTACCCCAACCAGCGGCTGCGTTTGGAGACCACTCCCGACCGGCTGACCACGCGGGTCATCGACCTCATCATGCCAATCGGCAAGGGCCAGCGCGCCCTGATCGTGTCGCCGCCCAAGGCGGGCAAGACAACGATTCTTCAGGACATCGCCAACGCCATCACCAAGAACAACCCGGAATGCCACCTGATGGTCGTGCTCGTGGACGAGCGCCCTGAGGAGGTCACCGACATGACGCGCTCGGTCAAGGGCGAGGTCATCGCCTCGACGTTCGACCGGCCGCCGTCGGACCACACCGCGGTCGCCGAGCTGGCGATCGAGCGTGCCAAGCGGCTTGTCGAGCAGGGCAAGGACGTCGTGGTGCTGCTGGACTCGATCACCCGCCTGGGCCGCGCCTACAACAACGCGTCGCCTGCCTCGGGTCGCATCCTGTCCGGCGGCGTCGACTCCACCGCGCTCTACCCGCCCAAGCGCTTCCTGGGTGCGGCGCGCAACATCGAAGAAGGCGGGTCGCTGACGATCATCGCCACCGCGATGGTCGAGACCGGGTCCACCGGTGACACGGTGATCTTCGAGGAGTTCAAGGGCACCGGCAACGCGGAGCTCAAGCTGGACCGCAAGATCTCCGAACGCCGGGTCTTCCCCGCGGTCGACGTGAACCCGTCCGGCACCCGTAAGGACGAGCTGTTGCTCTCGCCCGACGAGTTCGGCATCGTGCACAAGCTGCGCCGCGTGCTCTCGGGTCTGGATTCCCATCAGGCCATCGACTTGCTGATGTCGCAGCTGCGCAAGACCAAGACCAACTACGAATTCCTGGTCCAGGTGTCCAAGACAACACCAGGTTCCATGGACAACGATTAGTCCGACTAGCCTTACCAGCTGTGCCGGAGACGCTGCAGCAACTACTTCGTGAGCGGGTGGATCAAGACACGACGGCGGTTAAGTACGCCGATCGGGCCTGGACCTGGCGTGAACACCTGGCCGATGCGACCAGCACTGCCGCCGCGCTGATTCGCATCGCGGATCCGGACCGGCCGCTGCACGTCGGCGCTCTGCTGGGCAACACCCCCGAGATGCTCACGGCCATGGCGTCGGCCGCGCTCGGTGGCTATGTGCTGTGCGGCATCAACGACACCCGCCGAGGCGAAGCGCTCGCCAGGGACATCCTGCGTGCCGACTGCCAGATTCTGCTCACCGACCCCGCACACAACGAGTTGCTCGACGGTCTCGAACTACCCGGTGTCCAGGTGGTGGACGTGTCCAGCGAGTCGTGGTCGGCGCAGCTCGCGGGTGCTGGCGAGCTGACCCCACACCGCGAGGTCGCGCCCACAGACACCTTCATGATGATCTTCACCTCCGGAACCAGCGGCGAGCCGAAGGCGGTGCAGATCACCCACCTCGTCGTGCTGTTTGCCGGCCTTTCGCTCATCGAACGGTTCGAGGTCGCTGCCTCCGACGTCTGCTATCTCTCGATGCCGCTGTTTCACTCCAACGCGCTGCTCGCGGGCTGGAGCGTGGCGGTCGGCGCCGGCACCGCCATGGTCCCCGCCACGTTTTCGGCCTCGGGCCTGCTGCCCGATCTGCGTCGCTACGGCGCCACCTACATGAACTACGTCGGCAAGCCGCTCGCGTACGTGCTGGCCACGCCCGAAAAGCCCGATGACCACGACAATCCGCTGCGCGTCGCGTTCGGCAACGAGGCAAGTGACCGCGACATCGCGGCATTCAGCAGCCGTTTCGATTGCACGGTGTGGGACGGTTTCGGCTCTAGCGAGGGCGCGATCATCATCACCCGGGAAGACGGATGCCCGCCGGGGTCGCTGGGCAAGGGTTTTCCCGGCGTCGGCATTTACGACCCGGACACGCTGGCCGAGTGCCCCGTGGCCACGTTCGGCGAAGACGGTGTCCTGACCAACGCAGAGGAAGCGATCGGGGAGCTGGTCAACACGACGGGTGCGGGCATGTTCGCCGGCTACTACAACGATCCGGACGCTACCGGCGCACGCCTGCGGGACGGCATGTACTGGTCGGGCGACCTCGCCTACCGGGACGCCGACGGGTGGATCTACTTCGCCGGTCGCAGCGGCGACTGGTTGCGCGTCGACGGGGAGAACATGACCACGGCACCCATCGAACGGATCCTGCAGCGATTGGAGCCCGTCAGCCAGGTCGCCGTGTATGCGGTGCCCGACGAAAACGTCGGTGACCAGGTCATGGCCGCGGTTGTGCTAGCTGAAGGCGCCAAGCTGACGCCCGAGGAGTTCGGCGGGTTCCTGGCCGATCAGCACGACCTGTCGCCCAAGGCGTGGCCGCGTTACGTCTGGCTGGCCGACGAGCTGCCGACCACCGCGACCAACAAGATCCTCAAACGGGAGCTGATCGCTCGCGGCGCGAACCCCGACGGCGGTGTGCTGTGGACGCGCGACGGGCGCAGCAGGAGCTACGAATAGCGCGGGCGTAGCGCGCTCGTTTGCGCGGGAATGCGGGGGCGCATCTCGGTGTTTGGGCTTGTGTAGGTTGACCTGGCATAATCGACGGTCGACCACTTCCGAACCAGTCCAGGTTCGCGGAGCTCATCTCCCCTCGTCGGATTCAAGACGGCGGGCGGCAGACGATCGAAGAGGACATCATGAAAGCTGAGATTCACCCCGCGTACGAAGAGACCGAAGTGCATTGCGGCTGCGGCAACACCTTCCAGACCCGGAGCACCAAGTCGGGCGGTCACATCACGGTCGAGGTGTGCTCGCAGTGCCACCCCTTCTACACCGGCAAGCAGAAGATTCTCGACAGCGGCGGCCGCGTGGCCCGTTTCGAGAAGCGCTACGGCAAGCGCAAGGCCGAAGCCGACAAATAGCTGCCCTACCGACGCCCGAACTGTGCCGCAACGTGCGCAGGCCGGGCGTCGGTTCGCGTTTGAGGCAGGAGGTGTGACATGACGCAGCCGGTACAGACGATCGACGTGCTGCTCGCCGAACACGCCGAGCTCGAGCATGCGCTGGCGGATCCCGAATTGCACAGCAAGCCCGACGAGGCGCGCAAAGTCGGGCGCCGGTTCGCCCGCCTGGCCCCGATCGTCGCCACACACCGCAAGCTGGTGTCGGCGCGCGGCGATCTGGAGGCCGCGCGTGAACTGGCCGTCGACGACGAGTCGTTCGCCGCTGAGGTGCCTGAGCTCGAATCCCGGGTCGCCGAGCTGGACACCCAACTCACCGACATGCTGGCACCGCGCGACCCGCATGACGCCGACGACATCGTGCTTGAGGTCAAATCCGGTGAGGGCGGCGAAGAATCGGCGTTGTTCGCCGCCGATCTGGCCAGGATGTACATCCGCTACGCCGAGCGACACGGCTGGACCGTCACGGTGCTGGACGAGACCACGTCAGACCTGGGCGGCTACAAGGACGCGACGCTGACCATCGCAAGCAAAGGCGACAACGTCGATGGTGTGTGGTCACGCATGAAGTTCGAGGGCGGGGTACACCGCGTCCAACGCGTTCCCGTCACGGAATCCCAAGGCCGCGTGCACACTTCGGCGGCGGGCGTGCTCGTCTACCCAGAGCCCGAGGAGGTCGGGGAGGTGCAGATCGACGAATCGGATCTGCGCATCGACGTCTACCGGTCGTCCGGCAAGGGCGGTCAGGGGGTCAACACCACCGACTCCGCGGTACGAATCACCCACCTGCCCACCGGCATCGTCGTCACCTGCCAAAACGAACGGTCGCAGCTGCAGAACAAGACCCGCGCGCTGCAGGTGCTGGCCGCGCGGCTGCAATTGCTTGCCGAGGAGCAGGCGCAGGCCGACGCGTCGGCCGATCGGGCCAGCCAGATTCGCACGGTGGACCGCAGCGAACGGATCCGCACCTACAACTTCCCGGAGAACCGGATCGCCGACCACCGGATCAATTTCAAGGCCCACAATCTCGATCAGGTCCTGGATGGCGACCTGGATGCGCTGTTCGACGCGCTGAGCGCCGCCGACAAACAGGCCAGGCTGCAACAGGCATGACGCCCCCGCGCCGGCGACGATGCAGAGCGAAGCGATGAGGAGAGCGGCGCAATGAAACTCCGGCGCGCGATCGACTCCGCGGCGGCACTCCTCGCCGACGCGGGAATCGACTCCGCGCGTTGCGATGCCGAACAGTTGGCGGCGCATCTCGCCGGGGTCGACCGCGGTCGGTTGCCTCTGCTGGACTCGCCCGGCGACGGGTTCTTCGAGCGTTACCGCGAGGTCGTCAACACGCGTTCGCGCCGTGTGCCGTTGCAACATGTCACCGGGACGGTGGCGTTCGGGCCTGTGCAGCTGCATGTCGGGCCGGGCGTGTTCATCCCGCGCCCGGAAACCGAATCCCTCTTGGAATGGGTCACCGCGCAACAACTTCCCGCACAGCCGGTGATCGTCGACCTGTGCACAGGGTCCGGCGCGCTCGCGGTCGCGCTGACCCATCACCGCGCCAACCTCGGATTGGGGGCCCGGGTCATCGGCATCGACGACTCCGATGCCGCCCTGGATTACGCTCGCCGCAACAGCGAGGGAACAGGGGTGGAACTCCTGCATGCCGACGTCACCGCCGATGGCCTGCTTCCCGAACTCGACGGCCGGGTCGACGTGGTGGTGGCCAACCCGCCGTATATTCCCGACGGTGTCGAGCTGGATCCCGAAGTGGCCCTCCATGATCCACATCACGCACTGTTCGCCGGTCCCGACGGCATGAGCGTGATCACCGCGGTTGTCGCCCTCGCCGCGCGCTGGCTTCGGCCCGGTGGCCTGTTCGCTGTCGAACATGACGACGCCACTTCGTCGGAGACCGTCGAATTGACATGCAGCACGGGGTGTTTCGATGACGTCCACGCGCGCCGGGACCTGGCTGGCCGGCCGAGGTTCGTGACGGCGCGCAGGAGTGGCGCGGATGACTGACGTATTCAACTGCGCCGACCCCGGGCAGCGTTCGCGCGGAATCGCTTCGGCGGTAGGGGCGCTCAAGAGTGGGCGGCTGGTTGTCATGCCGACAGACACCGTCTACGGCATCGGTGCCGACGCCTTTGACAGCGCCGCGGTGGGTGCGCTGTTGTCGGCGAAGGGGCGGGGTCGCGATATGCCGGTGGGCGTGCTGGTCGGTTCCTGGCACACCATCGAGGGACTCGTCTACGTGATGCCCGAGGGCGCCCGCGAACTGATCCGCGCATTCTGGCCCGGCGCGCTGAGCCTGGTGGTGGAGCAGGCGCCGTCGTTGCATTGGGATCTCGGCGATGCCCGCGGCACCGTGATGTTGCGAATGCCGTTGCACCCGGTGGCAATTGAGCTGCTGCGTGAGGTGGGCCCGATGGCGGTGTCCAGCGCCAACATCTCCGGGCACCCGCCCGCCGTCGACGCCGAGGAGGCCCGCAACCAACTCGGCGATCGCGTTGAGGTCTATCTGGATGCGGGTCCGGCCGCGCAGCAGGCGGCCTCGACGATCGTCGACCTCACCGGAGCCGCCCCGCGGATCCTGCGGCCGGGTCCGGTGACGGCTGAGCGGATCGGCGACGTGCTCGGTTTGGACCCAAAGAGTTTGACCGCCTGAATTTCACTCTGCGCTAGTGGCGAGGGCTACTCGCACGTTGTCGCCCTAGCCGCAGAATCAACGCCGAGCTCGCCGGGCCGAGCCGCTCGCTCGCCGTCTCAGGTTGGTGCAGTACGGTCTGCAGGTGTCCAGCGACATCACCAGCCTGGCCGGTGGTTTACTCGCCCTGTCTGATCGCAGCGCCGGCGTCCCGCTCCGCGAGCTCGCCCTGGTCGGCCTGACCGCAGCGATCATCACCTACTTCGTGACCGGCCCGGTGCGGGTATTGGCTACCTGGCTGGGAGCGGTCGCCTATCCGCGCGAACGCGATGTGCACGTGACACCAACACCGCGGATGGGCGGGCTGGCGATGTTTGTCGGCGTGGTCTCCGCTGTCTTTCTGGCATCCCAACTTCCGGCGCTCACCCGCGGGTTCGTCTACTCCAGCGGCATGCCCGCGGTGTTGGTGGCGGGCGCGGTGATCATGGGTATCGGGCTCATCGACGACCGTTGGGGCCTGGACGCGCTGACGAAGTTCGCGGGCCAGATCACCGCCGCCAGCGTGCTCGTCACCATGGGCGTGGCTTGGAGTGTCCTCTACATTCCACTCGGTGGCGTCGGCACCATCGTGCTGGACCAGGCGTCATCGATCCTGCTGACGCTGGCGCTGACGGTGTCGTTCGTCAACGCGATGAACTTCGTCGACGGCCTCGACGGACTAGCTGCCGGACTGGGACTGATCACGGCGATGGCGATCTGCATCTTCTCGGTGGGACTGCTGCGCGACCACGGCGGTGATGTGCTGTTCTACCCCCCGGCCGTGATTTCGGTGGTGCTCGCGGGAGCCTGCCTGGGCTTTCTGCCGCACAACTTTCACCCGGCCAAGATCTTCATGGGCGATTCCGGGTCGATGCTGATCGGCTTGATGCTCGCCGCCGCCTCCACGACCGCCGCCGGCCCGATCTCGCAGAACGCCTACGGCGCCCGCGACGTGTTTGCTCTGTTGTCACCGTTCCTGCTGGTGGTGGCGGTCATGCTGTGGCCGATCCTGGATCTGCTGCTCGCGATCGTGCGCCGGACCCGCGCGGGCCGCAGCGCTTTCAGCCCCGACAAGATGCATCTGCACCACCGGTTGCTGCAAATCGGCCACTCACACCGCCGCGTGGTGCTACTGATCTATCTCTGGGTGGGCATCGTCGCGTTCGGCGCGGCCAGCACGATCTTCTTTAATCCCCGCGACACCGGAGCCGTCATGTTGGGGGCGATCGTCATCGCGGGCATCGCAACAGCGATCCCGCTGTTGCGCCGTCGAGACGACTATTACGACACCGACTAGCGAAGCCTACGACAGGCAGTAGTAGCTGCGTCCCGTATATGGTACGGTGCAGGTAGAACCCCGAAAACAAGCCCGTGGGTTGCCGGCCACCCGGCCCGTCGGACCCCAATCCGAGCGTGCCGGATCACGACCGACAAAGGGGGCGACCCCTTGCGTTTCCTGCAAGAGCATTGCGATACGCTCGGCGGGCCACCGATCAATCGGTCGGAGGGTTCCCGCTCTATCAACCTGGGATGAGGTGCTGCAGTGACGACACCAGCGCAGGACGCGCCGTTGGTGTTTCCCTCTGTTGCTTTCCGCCCCGTCCGCCTCTTTGTCATCAGCATTGCCGTCACGGCGGTGGCAATAGCCGTGGCCGCATTCAGCGGTCATCCGATGGTTGGGGTGTTTTTCGGAGTAGGGCTACTGCTGGGTTTGCTCAACGCCGTCTTGGTGCAGCGTTCCGTCGCGTCGATCACCGCCAAAGACCATCCGATGAAAAGCTCGATGGCTATCAACTCGGCGACCCGGCTGGCCATTATCACCGTGATCGGGCTGATCATCGCCTTCACCTTCCGGCCCTCCGGATTGGGCGTGCTGTTCGGATTGGCACTGTTTCAAGTGCTGCTTGTGCTATCGACTGCGCTCCCGGTCTGGAAGAAGTTGCGCACCGGAACCGAGGGAACGGAAGAAGGGAGCGCCAGCGATGACTAGCTCCATCCTGGCCGGCGCAATCGAGGTCGGCGAGCACCACCAAGCCACCTGGCTTGGCCTGACCGTCAACACCGACACGATCTACTCGACCGCGATCGCCGCGGCGATCGTCATCGCGATGGCGTTCTACCTGCGCTCCAAGGTCACCTCGACAGACGTGCCGGGCGGGGTGCAGTTGTTCTTCGAAGCGATCACGATCCAGATGCGCGATCAGGTCGAAAGCGCCATCGGCATGCGTATCGCGCCCTTCGTGCTGCCGCTTGCGGTGACGATCTTCGTGTTCATTCTGATCTCCAATTGGCTCTCGGTTCTGCCGTTGCAGTACGAGAAGGACGGCAAGACCACCGAGCTGCTGTCCTCGGCGGCAGCGGACATCAACTATGTGATGGCGTTGGCGCTGTTCGTCTTCGTCTGTTATCACGCGGCCGGGATCTGGCGCCGCGGCATCATCGGCCACCCGATCAAGGTGCTCAAGGGGCACGTGGCTCTGCTGGCGCCGATCAACGTCGTCGAAGAACTCGCCAAGCCGATCTCGTTGTCGCTCCGACTTTTTGGCAACATCTTCGCCGGCGGCATCCTGGTCGCGCTGATCGCGATGTTCCCGCCGTACGTGCTGTGGCTACCGAACGCCATCTGGAAATCGTTCGACCTGTTCGTCGGCGCGATTCAGGCCTTCATCTTCGCACTGCTGACGATTTTGTACTTCAGCCAGTCGATGGAGCTAGACGAAGAGCACCACTAAACCATCTGAACTTGAAAACCCAGTTATATAGGAGGAAAGAATGGCTCTTGACCCTCAGATTGCGGCCGCTGCCCTTATCGGCGGTGGAATCATCATGGGCGGCGGCGCCATCGGCGCCGGTATCGGTGACGGTATTGCCGGTAACGCGCTGATCTCAGGCGTCGCGCGGCAACCCGAGGCACAAGGGCGGCTGTTTACGCCGTTCTTCATCACCGTTGGTCTGGTTGAGGCGGCCTACTTCATCAACCTGGCGTTCATGGCGCTGTTCGTCTTCGCCACACCCGTCGGCTAGTTCGTCGTGATGGGTGAGACGACCCTGAGTGTTCTGGCGTCCAGCCAGGCAACCGAGGCGGGCGGCAATTTCCTCGTCCCCAACGGCACCTTCTTCTTCGTGCTGGCGATCTTCTTGACGGTGCTCGGCGTGATCGGCACCTTCGTCGTGCCCCCGGTCCTGAAGGTGCTGCGCGAACGCGACGCCATGGTCGCTAAGACCGTCGCTGACACCAAGAAGTCGGCGGAGCAGTTCGAAGCCGCCCAAGCCGATTACGAAGAGGCCATGAAGGACGCCCGCGTTCAGGCGTCATCCTTTCGCGATAATGCCCGGGCCGAAGGCCGTAAGGTCGTCGACGACGCGCGCGCCCGTGCCGAGCAAGAGGTGATGTCGACGTTGCAGACGGCCGCCGAGCAATTGAAACGCGAAAGGGACGCCGTGGAGCTGGATCTGCGCGCCAACGTGCCCTCAATGTCGGCGACGTTGGCCAGTCGGATCCTCGGCGTCGACGTCACCACCTCGGCCGCGACGAAGTAGCCCAACCATGTCGACATTTATCGGACAGCTGATCGGGTTCGCAGCCATCGTGCTGCTGATCTGGAAGTACGTCGTGCCGCCCGTGCGCAACATGATGACCGCCCGCCAGGACACCGTTCGTCAGCAGTTGACAGATTCGGAAAAGGCCGCTGAGCGCCTCACCGAGTCGACCGCAGCCCACAGCAAGGCTGTGCAAGCCGCCAAGGCTGACGCCGAGCAGGTCGTCGAAGAGGCCAAAGCAGACGCCGAACGGATTTCCGAACAGCTGCAGGCCCAGGCGGAGATCGACGCGGAGCGCATCAAGGCGCAGGGTGCCCGCCAGGCCGAACTGCTCAAGGCACAGCTGAGCCGTCAGCTTCGGCTGGAGCTCGGGCACGAATCTGTGCGCCAGGCAGAGGAGTTGGTGCGCAACTATGTTGCCGACGCGGACCAGCAGGCGGCCACTGTGGATCGCCTCCTGGACGAGTTGGATGCCATGGCGCCCGCGCCGGCTGATGTCAAGTACCCCTTGATGGCGAAGATGCGCTCTGCCAGTCGGCGAGCGCTGAAAGAGGTCACGGACCGGTTCGACACCGTAGCCGGGGGTCTCGACAATCCGGGACTGGAAAAGCTCTCCGCCGAGCTGGTTTCGGTTGCCAAAATGCTGGACGGCGAAATCGTCGTCACCCGGTATCTCACCCTGCCTTCCGAAGACGCAGCGCCCAGGGTCACGTTGCTCGAGCGGCTGCTCTCCGGCAAAGTCGGCGACCCCACGCTGGAGCTGTTGAAGGCGGCCGTTTCCGAGCGATGGTCTGCCAACGCAGATCTGATCGACGCGGTCGAACACGTGTCGCGGCAAGCGTTGTTGGAAGTCGCCGCACGCGAGGATCGCGTCGACGAAGTCGAAGACCAGTTGTTCCGGTTTGCCCGGATCCTTGAGGCGCAGCCACGCCTTAGCGTCCTCTTGGGCGAGTACGGGGCTCCTGCGGAAGGCCGAGTCGGGTTGCTACGCAACGTGCTGAAACACGCGAGCGGTAGGAGCAACAGGATCACCAACGCGTTGCTGGCCCAGACTATTGAGCTGTTGAGAGGCCAATCGGCCGACGACGCCGTGACGTTCTTGGCCGAAGCGGCCGTGGCACGGCGCAACGAAGTCGTCGCGCAGGTAAGTGCGGCGGCGGAGCCCAGCGATGCACAGCGCACTCGCCTCACCGAGGTCCTTAGCCGCATCTATGGGCATCCGGTGGCCGTGCAGCTGCAGATCGACGCCGCACTGCTGGGTGGGCTCCTGATCTCCGTGGGCGACGAAGTGATCGACGGGACGCTCTCTTCGCGCCTGACCGCGGCCGAGGCTCAACTGCCCGACTGAACACGAACTAATCAGGAATAACCGAAGTAGGAAGACGAAAAGCTATGGCCGAGTTGACGATCTCCGCTGATGACATCCAGAGCGCGATCGAAGAGTATGTAGATTCCTTCACCTCCGACACCTCCCGCGAGGAGGTCGGCACGGTCATCGACGCCGGAGACGGCATCGCGCACGTCGAGGGCTTGCCGTCGGTGATGACCCAGGAGCTGCTTGAGTTCCCGGGCGGTGTCCTCGGCGTCGCCCTCAACCTCGACGAGCACAGCGTCGGCACGGTGATTCTCGGTGACTTCGAGAAGATCGAAGAAGGCCAACAGGTCAAGCGCACCAACGAAGTCCTGTCGGTTCCCGTTGGTGACAATTTCCTGGGGCGGGTGGTCAACCCCCTCGGCCAGCCGATCGACGGCGGCGGCGAGATCGAAGCCGAGACGCGCCGCGCGCTGGAACTCCAGGCGCCCTCGGTGGTGCAGCGGCAGAGCGTCAGTGAGCCGCTGCAGACCGGGATCAAGGCCATCGACGCGATGACACCGATCGGCCGTGGCCAGCGTCAGCTGATCATCGGCGACCGAAAAACTGGCAAGACCACGGTCTGCGTCGACACCATCCTCAACCAGCGCCAGAACTGGGAGACGGGCGACGAGAAGAAGCAGGTGCGCTGCGTCTACGTGGCTATCGGACAGAAGGGCACCACGATCGCGTCCGTGCGCCGCACGCTGGAAGAGGGCGGCGCGATGGACTACACCACCATCGTCGCGGCGCCGGCTTCGGATGCCGCAGGCTTCAAATGGCTTGCGCCGTACGCCGGTTCGGCGATCGCTCAGCACTGGATGTATCAGGGCAAGCATGTGCTCATCGTCTTCGACGACTTGACTAAGCAGGCCGAGGCCTACCGCGCGATCTCGCTGCTGCTGCGCCGCCCGCCCGGCCGCGAGGCCTATCCCGGCGACGTGTTCTATCTGCACTCGCGGCTGTTGGAGCGCTGCGGCAAACTCTCCGACGAGCTCGGTGCCGGTTCGCTGACTGGTTTGCCGATCATCGAGACCAAGGCCAATGACATCTCGGCCTACATTCCGACCAACGTCATCTCGATTACCGATGGTCAGTGCTTCTTAGAGACTGACCTGTTCAACCAGGGTGTCCGGCCGGCCATCAACGTCGGCGTCTCGGTGTCCCGGGTCGGTGGCGCGGCGCAGATCAAGGCGATGAAAGAGGTGGCAGGCAGCCTCCGTTTGGACCTGTCGCAGTACCGCGAATTGGAATCCTTCGCGGCTTTTGCCTCCGATCTGGACGCCACATCGAAGGCGCAGCTGGAGCGCGGCGCGCGGTTGGTCGAGTTGCTCAAGCAGCCGCAAAACCAGCCGATGCCGGTCGAGGAGCAAGTGGTTTCCATGTTCCTGGGCACCGGTGGGCACGTGGACTCGGTGCCGGTCGAGGACGTCAGGCGATTCGAAACCGAACTGCTGGATCACATCCGGGGCTCCGAAGAGTCGATCCTCGAAGAGATCCGTAAGAGCCAGAAGCTCAGTGAGGAAAACGAGAAAGCGCTCACCGACGCCATCAATCACTTCAAGAAGGGCTTCGCGGCAACCGGCGGTGGGTCGGTGGTGCCCGACGAGCACGCCGAGCCCAAGGACGCAGACGAAAAAGAATCGGTGAAGGTCAAAAAGGCCGAGCCCAAGAAGGACGAGTCCAAGAAGGACAAGAAGTAGCTAACCATGGCTGCCACACTTCGCGAACTACGCGGGCGGATCCGCTCCGCGGGCTCGATCAAGAAGATCACCAAGGCCCAGGAGTTGATCGCGACGTCGCGCCTTCCCAAGGCGCAGAATCGACTCGAATCCGCCCGGCCCTACGCCTTCGAGATCACCCGGATGCTGACCACCCTGGCCGGCGAGGCCGCGCTGGACCATCCGTTGCTCGTCGAGCGTGCGGAACCGAAACGGGCCGGCGTTCTCGTGGTGTCCTCCGACCGCGGTTTGTGCGGCGCATACAACTCCGGCATCTTCCGTCGCTCCGAGCAGCTGTTTGCCCAGCTTCGAGATGAGGGAAAAGAACCGGTCCTCTACACCGTGGGCCGCAAGGCGCAGAACTACTACACCTTCCGGAACTGGAACATCGCCGCGTCGTGGTCGGGCTTCTCCGAGCAACCTCAATACGAGAGCGCCGCGGAGATCGGTTCGACGCTGGTGGAGGCGTTCATGAAGGGCACCGAGGATGACGACGATCTGCAGGCCGACGACACTCAAGGCGTCGACGAACTGCACATCGTGTACTCGGAGTTCAAGTCGATGATGTCGCAGACGCCGGTGGCCCACCGGATGGCTCCCTTGGTCGTGGAATACGTCGAGGAAGACACCGGACCGCGCACCCTGTACTCGTTCGAGCCGGACGCGACGACGCTGTTTGAGGCGTTGCTCCCGCGCTACCTGACCACGCGGGTTTATGCGTCCATGCTCGAGTCCGCCGCATCGGAGCTGGCATCGCGTCAGCGGGCAATGAAATCGGCCACCGACAACGCCGACGATCTCATCAAGGCTCTGACGCTAGAGGCTAACCGCGAGCGACAGGCCCAGATCACCCAGGAAATCAGCGAAATCGTCGGTGGCGCAAACGCGCTCGCCGACGCCGCTAAGTAGCCCCACAAGGAAGCGAAAAAGATATGAGTGCTACGGCCGAGAAGACCGACAAGCCGACAAAATCGGAAACCAGCGGCCGCGTGGTACGGGTGACCGGGCCGGTCGTTGACGTCGAGTTCCCGCGGGGCTCGGTCCCCGAACTGTTCAACGCACTGCACGCGGAGATCACGTTCGAGGAGCTCAAGAAGACCCTCACGTTGGAGGTGGCGAACCACCTCGGCGATAGCTTGGTGCGCACGATCTCGATGCAGCCCACCGACGGCCTAGTGCGCGGCGTCGAGGTGACCGACACCGGTAATTCGATCACCGTGCCGGTCGGTGAGGACGTCAAGGGCCACGTGTTCAACGCGCTGGGACACTGCCTGGACAAGCCGGGATACGGAGAAGACTTCGAGCACTGGTCTATTCACCGCAAGCCGCCCGCCTTCGAGGACCTCGAACCGCGCACCGAGATGCTCGAGACCGGACTGAAGGTCGTCGACCTCCTCACTCCGTACGTGCGTGGCGGCAAGATCGCACTGTTCGGCGGCGCCGGCGTGGGCAAGACGGTGTTGATCCAGGAGATGATCAACCGCATCGCGCGTAACTTCTCCGGTACTTCGGTGTTCGCCGGCGTGGGGGAGCGCACCCGCGAGGGCAACGACCTGTGGGTCGAACTCAAGGAAGCCGACGTGCTCAAGGACACCGCGCTGGTCTTCGGTCAGATGGACGAGCCGCCCGGCACTCGTATGCGAGTCGCACTGTCCGCGCTGACGATGGCGGAATGGTTCCGCGACGAGGCGGGCAAGGACGTGCTGCTGTTCATCGACAACATCTTCCGGTTCACCCAGGCCGGATCCGAGGTCTCGACGCTGCTCGGCCGGATGCCGTCGGCGGTGGGTTACCAGCCCACGCTGGCCGACGAGATGGGCGAGTTGCAGGAGCGCATCACCTCGACGCGCGGCAAGTCGATTACTTCCATGCAGGCCGTTTACGTGCCGGCAGACGACTACACCGACCCTGCGCCGGCGACGACGTTCGCCCACCTGGATGCCACCACTGAGCTGTCCCGTAACGTGTTCTCGAAGGGCATCTTCCCCGCTGTAGACCCGCTGGCGTCGAGCTCGACCATCCTCGACCCAAGCGTCGTCGGCGATGAGCACTACCGCGTTGCGCAGGAAGTCATTCGAATTCTGCAGCGTTACAAGGACCTTCAGGACATCATCGCGATTCTGGGTATCGACGAGTTGTCGGAAGAGGACAAGCAGCTGGTCAACCGGGCTCGCCGCATTGAGCGGTTCCTTTCGCAGAACATGATGGCGGCCGAGCAATTCACCGGCCAGCCAGGTTCGACCGTCCCGGTGAAGGAAACCATCGAGGCATTCGACCGGCTGAGCAAGGGCGATTTCGACCACGTGCCCGAGCAGGCCTTCTTCTTGATCGGCGGCCTGGACGACCTGGCCAAGAAGGCCGAGACCCTCGGTGCCAAGCTCTAACTGCCAGCTAGACCGAAAGGTATCGAAAGGTGGTGTGGCATGGCCGAATTGAACGTTGAGATCGTCGCCGTCGACCGCAAGATCTGGTCGGGGGAGGCAACGTTCTTGTTCACCCGCACCACCGCCGGCGAGATCGGCATCCTGCCCCGGCACATCCCGCTGGTGGCTCAATTGGTCGACGACGCCATGGTGCGCGTCGAGCGGGAGGGCGACGACGACCTGCGGATCGCGGTGGATGGCGGCTTCCTGTCGGTGACCGAGGAGGGGGTCACCATCCTCGCGGAGTCCGCGGAATTCGAATCCGAGATCGATGAGTCATCCGCCAGGGAGGACTCGGAGTCCGACGATCCGAAGGTCGCCGCGAAAGGCCGTGCCAGATTGCGCGCCGTCGGCGCGCTCGACTAAACCGCCGATGAGCGCGCCCATGATCGGCATGGCCGCGCTCGTCGTCGTGCTGGGAGCGGCCGTTCTGGCCCTGAGTTACCGGTTGTGGAAACTACGCTCGGGCGGAACGGCCGGGATCATGCGGGATATGCCCGCGGTCAGAGGCCATGGCTGGCGCCACGGTGTAATCCGTTATCGCGGAGGCGAAGCCGCATTCTACCGGCTATCCAGTCTGCGGCTGTGGCCGGACCGTCGGCTCAGTAGGCGAGGCGTGGAGATTGTGGCCCGGCGCCCGCCCCGCGGCGACGAGTTCGACATCATGACCGACGAAAACGTCGTACTGGAGTTGCGTGACTCGACGCAGGAGCGCAGAAGTGGGTACGAGATCGCGCTGGATCAAGGCGCGTTGACCGCATTTTTGTCCTGGCTGGAATCTCGTCCTTCGCCTCGCGCACGTCGCCGTAGCGTCTGAAACGCTAGGTGCCCGAACGGGTCCACCGCGGTGCGACGGTCTGGCATCCGAACTCTTCGGGGCTGACGTCGCGCAGTGTTTCGCTGAATTGCCAGCGATGGCGCGCGAGGTCTTCAACGGTGCGGCGTCGACGTCCTGCACGCGCACCTTGATCTCGTGAGTCACGATGTTGGCTTGCGGTGCTTGCCGCTGACTTCCCACATCGGCGATGATCACCGCACCATCGGCGCCGATGCTCAGCTGGGCTCGGTGACTTTCGCCGATCCGAACCCGCTCAGCAAAGCCGAAAACCGCGGTGAGCCAGTCCACCGCCGCCCGCACGTCGGGATAGACGAGCACCGGGATGACCGTCACCGGCGGTATCGATCTGTTGTGTTTCATTGCGGGCCTTAAGCTTTCGGCTAATCCGCTGTTGCCCCGCCGCCGCCTGGTTGCCAGAGCACATCACCGTCGGGGTTGGCCGCCCGAGACAGGATGAACAGCAGATCCGATAGCCGGTTCAAATATTTCGCCGGCAGCACACTGGCGCCTTCGGGATATGCCTCGACCGCGGCCCACGCCGATCGCTCGGCCCGACGCGCCACGGTTCGCGCGACGTGCAATAACGCCGACAACGCCGAACCGCCAGGCAGCACAAAGGAATTCAGTGCAGGCAAGGGCTCGTTGTATTTGTCGCACCATGCCTCGAGCCGATCGATGTAGGCCTGAGGCACTCGCAGCGGCGGGTATTCGGGGCTTTCGATGACCGGGGTAGACAGGTCCGCGCCGGCGTCGAACAGGTCGTTCTGGATCTGGCGCAGCACACCCGCGATTTCCTCGTCGGGCTGGCCGAGGGCGATCGCGACGCCGATCGCCGAGTTGGCCTCGTCGCAGTCCGCGTACGCCATCAGGCGAGGGTCGTTCTTGGAGACCCGTGAGAAATCGCTCAATCCCGTCGTTCCGTCGTCGCCGGTCCGGGTATATATGCGGGTCAGGTGTACGGCCATGAGCCAAACGGTACTCGGCTGGCCGACTTTGCTGACTGACAAGCTGAAACCGCTTCACTAGACTGACCCGGGTGGCTGAGCGTTTCATGGTGACCGGCGGCAACCGGTTAGCGGGCGAAGTCGCAGTGGGCGGCGCCAAGAACAGCGTGCTCAAGCTGATGGCCGCGACCTTGCTGGCCGAGGGCACCAGCACAATCACCAACTGCCCCGACATCCTGGACGTACCGCTGATGGCGGAGGTGCTGCGCGGCCTGGGCGCCACCGTCGAGCTCGACGGCGACGTCGCCCGAATCACCTCTCCCGACGAGCCGAAATACGACGCCGACTTCGCCGCCGTGCGACAGTTCCGGGCCTCGGTCTGCGTGCTGGGACCGCTGGTCGGTCGCTGCAAGCGCGCCAAGGTTGCGCTGCCCGGTGGCGACGCGATCGGATCGCGTCCGCTGGACATGCACCAGGCGGGCCTGCGGCAGCTCGGCGCACAGTGCAACATCGAGCACGGGTGCGTGGTCGCCTCCGCAGATACGTTGCGCGGCGCGGAGATTCAGCTGGAATTCCCGTCGGTCGGCGCCACCGAAAACATCCTGATGGCCGCCGTGGTGGCCGAGGGTGTCACCACAATTCACAACGCGGCGCGCGAACCCGATGTGGTCGATCTGTGCACCATGCTGAACCAGATGGGCGCGCAGGTCGAAGGCGCGGGATCGCCGACGATGACCATCACCGGAGTCCCGCGGCTGCACCCGACCGAGCACCGCGTGATCGGCGACCGCATCGTGGGCGCCACCTGGGGTATTGCCGCCGCCATGACCCGTGGCGACATCACGGTGACAGGTGTTGATCCGGCGCATCTGCAGGTGGTGCTGCACAAGCTGCACGACGCGGGTGCCACCGTCACTCAGACCGACACCAGTTTCCGGGTTACCCATTACGAGCGCCCCAAGGCGGTCAACGTCGCAACCTTGCCGTATCCCGGGTTTCCGACCGATCTGCAGCCGATGGCGATCGCTTTGGCGTCGATCGCCGACGGCACGTCGATGATCACGGAGAACGTCTTCGAGGCGCGGTTCCGCTTCGTCGAAGAGATGATTCGCCTTGGCGCGGACGCTCGCACCGACGGGCACCACGCCGTCGTGCGGGGTCTTCCGCAACTTTCCAGCGCGCCGGTCTGGTGTTCGGACATCCGGGCCGGCGCCGGATTGGTGCTCGCCGGCCTGGTCGCCGACGGAGATACCGAGGTCCACGACGTCTTTCATATCGACCGCGGCTACCCGCTTTTCGTCGAGAACCTGGCGTTTTTGGGAGCGGAGATCGAGCGTGTACAGTAAGCGCTGCCCGACTGACGCGGTCACCGCACAGGATGGCCGAAACCGGGACTTGACTCCCCTACCAGAGCTGTATTAAGCTGGCAGGGTTGCCCGGAATCGGGTAAAAACAAGCAAGTGTGTTGTTTGAGAACTCAATAGTGTGTTTGGTGGTTTCATTTTTTTGTTGTTGTTTTTTTGACCACGCCTAAACACTCCCCGTGTGTCGGTGTGGTCGCTTTTTTTAGATGCCAGTTTTGGCGTCTTTTTGTTAAGGTCAGATTTTCTCTGATTCGAAATTCACCTCGTTTTGCGAGGAGTTTTTGTTTGGAGAGTTTGATCCTGGCTCAGGACGAACGCTGGCGGCGTGCTTAACACATGCAAGTCGAACGGAAAGGTCTCTTCGGAGATACTCGAGTGGCGAACGGGTGAGTAACACGTGGGTGATCTGCCCTGCACTTCGGGATAAGCCTGGGAAACTGGGTCTAATACCGAATATGACCACTTGGCGCATGCCTTGTGGTGGAAAGCTTTTGCGGTGTGGGATGGGCCCGCGGCCTATCAGCTTGTTGGTGGGGTCACGGCCTACCAAGGCTCCGACGGGTAGCCGGCCTGAGAGGGTGTCCGGCCACACTGGGACTGAGATACGGCCCAGACTCCTACGGGAGGCAGCAGTGGGGAATATTGCACAATGGGCGCAAGCCTGATGCAGCGACGCCGCGTGGGGGATGACGGCCTTCGGGTTGTAAACCTCTTTCACCATCGACGAAGGTCCGGGTTTTCTCGGATTGACGGTAGGTGGAGAAGAAGCACCGGCCAACTACGTGCCAGCAGCCGCGGTAATACGTAGGGTGCGAGCGTTGTCCGGAATTACTGGGCGTAAAGAGCTCGTAGGTGGTTTGTCGCGTTGTTCGTGAAAACTCACGGCTTAACTGTGAGCGTGCGGGCGATACGGGCAGACTGGAGTACTGCAGGGGAGACTGGAATTCCTGGTGTAGCGGTGGAATGCGCAGATATCAGGAGGAACACCGGTGGCGAAGGCGGGTCTCTGGGCAGTAACTGACGCTGAGGAGCGAAAGCGTGGGGAGCGAACAGGATTAGATACCCTGGTAGTCCACGCCGTAAACGGTGGGTACTAGGTGTGGGTTTCCTTCCTTGGGATCCGTGCCGTAGCTAACGCATTAAGTACCCCGCCTGGGGAGTACGGCCGCAAGGCTAAAACTCAAAGGAATTGACGGGGGCCCGCACAAGCGGCGGAGCATGTGGATTAATTCGATGCAACGCGAAGAACCTTACCTGGGTTTGACATGCACAGGACGCGTCTAGAGATAGGCGTTCCCTTGTGGCCTGTGTGCAGGTGGTGCATGGCTGTCGTCAGCTCGTGTCGTGAGATGTTGGGTTAAGTCCCGCAACGAGCGCAACCCTTGTCTCATGTTGCCAGCGGGTAATGCCGGGGACTCGTGAGAGACTGCCGGGGTCAACTCGGAGGAAGGTGGGGATGACGTCAAGTCATCATGCCCCTTATGTCCAGGGCTTCACACATGCTACAATGGCCGGTACAAAGGGCTGCGATGCCGCAAGGCTTAGCGAATCCTTTAAAGCCGGTCTCAGTTCGGATCGGGGTCTGCAACTCGACCCCGTGAAGTCGGAGTCGCTAGTAATCGCAGATCAGCAACGCTGCGGTGAATACGTTCCCGGGCCTTGTACACACCGCCCGTCACGTCATGAAAGTCGGTAACACCCGAAGCCAGTGGCCTAACCCTTTGGGAGGGAGCTGTCGAAGGTGGGATCGGCGATTGGGACGAAGTCGTAACAAGGTAGCCGTACCGGAAGGTGCGGCTGGATCACCTCCTTTCTAAGGAGCACCACGAGAAACACTCCAATTGGTGGAGTGTGAGCCGTGAGGGGTTCTCGCCTGTAGTGGGCGAGGGCCGGGTGCGCGACAACAAAGCGAAGCGCCAGACACACTATTGGGTCCTGAGACAACACCCTGTTTGTCTGAGGGCGTTGTCCCGCCACCTTGGTGGTGGGGTGTGGTGTTTGAGAATTGGATAGTGGTTGCGAGCATCAAACGAATGCGCTGCCTTTGGTGGCGTGTTCATTAATGCAATTTCTTCTTTGGTTTTTTGTAGTGTTTGTAAGTTTCTAAGGGCACATGGTGGATGCCTTGGCATCGAGAGCCGATGAAGGACGTGGGAGGCTGCGATATGCCTCGGGGAGCTGTCAACCAAGCGTGGATCCGAGGATTTCCGAATGGGGAAACCCAGCACGAGTGATGTCGTGTTACCCGCACCTGAATATATAGGGTGCGGGAGGTAACGCGGGGAAGTGAAACATCTCAGTACCCGTAGGAGAAGAAAACAATTGTGATTCCGCAAGTAGTGGCGAGCGAACGCGGAACAGGCTAAACCGCATGCATGGATAACCGGGTAGGGGTTGTGCGTGCGGTGTTGTGGGAGGATACATCTCAGCTCTACCTGGCTGAGAGGCAGTCAGAAAGTGTCGTAGTTAGCGGAAGTGGCCTGGGACGGTCCGCCGCAGACGGTGAGAGCCCGGTACGCGAAAACCCGGCACCTGCCTTGTATCAATTCCCGAGTAGCAGCGGGCCCGTGGAATCTGCTGTGAATCTGCCGGGACCACCCGGTAAGCCTAAATACTTCTCGATGACCGATAGCGGATTAGTACCGTGAGGGAATGGTGAAAAGTACCCCGGGAGGGGAGTGAAATAGTACCTGAAACCGTGTGCCTACAAGCCGTCAGAGCCTCTTCGTGGGGTGATGGCGTGCCTTTTGAAGAATGAGCCTGCGAGTCAGGGACATGTCGCAAGGTTAACCCGTGTGGGGTAGCCGCAGCGAAAGCGAGTCTGAATAGGGCGTTTTAGTGGCATGTTCTGGACCCGAAGCGGAGTGATCTACCCATGGCCAGGGTGAAGCGCGGGTAAGACCGCGTGGAGGCCCGAACCCACTTAGGTTGAAGACTGAGGGGATGAGTTGTGGGTAGGGGTGAAAGGCCAATCAAACTCCGTGATAGCTGGTTCTCCCCGAAATGCATTTAGGTGCAGCGTTACGTGTTTCACCACGGAGGTAGAGCTACTGGATGGCCAATGGGCCCTACTAGGTTACTGACGTCAGCCAAACTCCGAATGCCGTGGTGTATAGCGTGGCAGTGAGACGGCGGGGGATAAGCTCCGTACGTCGAAAGGGAAACAGCCCAGATCGCCGGCTAAGGCCCCCAAGCGTGTGCTAAGTGGGAAAGGATGTGCAGTCGCAAAGACAACCAGGAGGTTGGCTTAGAAGCAGCCACCCTTGAAAGAGTGCGTAATAGCTCACTGGTCAAGTGATTGTGCGCCGATAATGTAGCGGGGCTCAAGCACACCGCCGAAGCCGCGGCAACCGAAAGGTTGGGTAGGGGAGCGTCCCCCATGCTGAGAAGCCTCCGGGTAACCGGTGGTGGAGAGTGGGGGAGTGAGAATGCAGGCATGAGTAGCGATAAGGCAAGTGAGAACCTTGCCCGCCGTAAGACCAAGGGTTCCTGGGCCAGGCCAGTCCGCCCAGGGTGAGTCGGGACCTAAGGCGAGGCCGACAGGCGTAGTCGATGGACAACGGGTTGATATTCCCGTACCCGTGTATGAGCGCCCGTGATGAATCAATTCTGCTAACCACCCAAAAGGTGGTCTATCAATCCCTTCGGGGTGCGAGGACCGCTGGCTGCGTGGGACCCGGGTTGGTAGTAGTCAAGCGATGGGGTGACGCAGGAAGGTAGCCGTACCAGTCAGTGGTAATACTGGGGCAAGCCTGTAGGGAGAGTGATAGGTAAATCCGTCGCTCATATTCCTGAGAGGTGACGCATAGCCGATTGAGGCGAATTCGGTGATCCTCTGCTGCCAAGAAAAGCCTCTAGCGAGTTCACACACGGCCCGTACCCCAAACCGACACAGGTGGTCAGGTAGAGCATACCAAGGCGTACGAGATAACTATGGTTAAGGAACTCGGCAAAATACCCCCGTAACTTCGGGAGAAGGGGGGCCGGCTTACCGTGAACAGCCTTGCGCTGGGAGCGGGAACCGGTCGCAGAAACCAGTGAGAAGCGACTGTTTACTAAAAACACAGGTCCGTGCGAAGTCGCAAGACGATGTATACGGACTGACGCCTGCCCGGTGCTGGAAGGTTAAGAGGACCCGTTAACTCGTAAGGGTGAAGCGGAGAATTTAAGCCCCAGTAAACGGCGGTGGTAACTATAACCATCCTAAGGTAGCGAAATTCCTTGTCGGGTAAGTTCCGACCTGCACGAATGGCGTAACGACTTCTCAACTGTCTCAACCATAGACTCGGCGAAATTGCACTACGAGTAAAGATGCTCGTTACGCGCGGCAGGACGAAAAGACCCCGGGACCTTCACTACAACTTGGTATTGGTGTTCGGTACGGTTTGTGTAGGATAGGTGGGAGACTGTGAAACTTCAACGCTAGTTGAGGTGGAGTCGCTGTTGAAATACCACTCTGATCGTATTGGACCCCTAACGTCGAACCGTATATCCGGTTCACGGACAGTGCCTGGTGGGTAGTTTAACTGGGGCGGTTGCCTCCTAAAATGTAACGGAGGCGCCCAAAGGTTCCCTCAACCTGGACGGCAATCAGGTGTTGAGTGTAAATGCACAAGGGAGCTTGACTGCGAGACCTACAAGTCAAGCAGGGACGAAAGTCGGGATTAGTGATCCGGCACCTCTGAGTGGAAGGGGTGTCGCTCAACGGATAAAAGGTACCCCGGGGATAACAGGCTGATCTTCCCCAAGAGTCCATATCGACGGGATGGTTTGGCACCTCGATGTCGGCTCGTCGCATCCTGGGGCTGGAGCAGGTCCCAAGGGTTGGGCTGTTCGCCCATTAAAGCGGCACGCGAGCTGGGTTTAGAACGTCGTGAGACAGTTCGGTCTCTATCCGCCGCGCGCGTCAGAAGCTTGAGGAAACCTGTCCCTAGTACGAGAGGACCGGGACGGACGAACCTCTGGTACACCAGTTGTTCCACCAGGAGCACCGCTGGATAGCCACGTTCGGACAGGATAACCGCTGAAAGCATCTAAGCGGGAAACCTTCTCCAAGATGAGGCTTCTCACCCTTTTAGAGGGATAAGGCCCCCCGCAGAACACGGGATTGATAGGCCAGACCTGGAAGCCCGGCAACGGGTGCAGGGAACTGGCACTAATCGGCCGAAAACTTACCAACACACAAATCGCAACCACTATTCGTTTCTCGCCGCAAGGCGTTAAACACCACACCCTGCCACCAGTACAACCAACAAAATAGTGTTACCGTAATAGAGTTACGGCGGTCACAGCGACAGGGAAACGCCCGGTCCCATCCCGAACCCGGAAGCTAAGCCTGTCAGCGCCGATGGTACTGCCCAATTCGGGTGGAAGAGTAGGACACCGCCGAACATACAAAAACACCCCCGGTTCTCCGGGGGTGTTTTTGCATTCCGCGACCGTGCGTGTTTGTGCGGCGACTCGCCGTAATAGGCGTGCAACTGCGCACCCTCGGCGCCGAAATTCAGTCGAATAATGTCAGATTCGCTGAGGCCCGCTGTCTCTCCAATCCGAGCAGAGTTTGTTTTCGCTCGAGCCCGCCGCCGTAACCGGTGAGGCTTCCGCCCGATCCGATAACGCGATGGCACGGAACGATGATCGCGATGGGGTTCCGCCCATTGGCCAAGCCCACGGCACGCGCGGAGCCGGCCGCACCGATTTGCACGGCGATTTCTCCGTAGGAGCGCGTCTCCCCGTACGGAATTGTCAACAGCGCCTTCCATACGCGCTGCTGAAACTCAGTGCCCCGCAAATCGAGCTCGAGATCGAAATCGGTCAGCTCGCCGGCGAAATACGCGCCGAGTTGGTCGGCGGCGTCGGCGAATGCTCCGGGATCGGGTGACCAGTCAGCGCGGCTGGGTTCGTAGGTTTGGTCGACCATCCGCAGGTTGGTCAAAACCGAGCCGCGGCCGGCCAGGGTCAGCGGCCCGATCGGGCTGTCGATGGTGCGGTACTGGATCATGCGACCTCCTGAGGTGGCCATTGGTTTACCGGATGGACCAGGGTGGTCCATAAATGTTGGACGGCGTAGGAGCGCCAAGGGCGCCAGTCAGCACTGAGCTCGGTCAGCTTTTTCTGGTCGGCGGGCAGGCCCAGCTGTTCGGCGGCCAACCGAAGGCCGAGGTCGCCGGCGGGAAAAGCGTCCGGGTCGCCGAGGCCGCGCATCGCGATCACCTCCGCGGTCCACGGCCCAACGCCCGGAAGCGCCAGCAACTGCTGGCGCGCGCTGTTCCAGTCGCACCCGGCGTCGAGCGCGATGCTCCCGTCGGCGAGGCCGGCGATCAGGGCCGTCAGCGTGCGTCGTCGTGCATGGGGGACGGCCAGGTGAGCGGGGTCGATGCCGCCGTTTTCCGAGAGCTGCTCGACTGACGGGAACGTGTGCGTCAACGACCCGTCGGGGTCATGGACCGGTTGCCCGTAGGCCATGACCAACCTGCCGGCGTGGGTGCGGGCGGCCTTCGTCGACACCTGTTGGCCCAGCACCGCGCGGATGGCCAGCTCGGCCCCGTCGACGGTGCGGGGGATGCGCTGTCCGGGCGCCTTGGCGACCACCGGGCCCAGGGCGGGATCGCGACCGAGCGCCTCGACCACCGCTTCGGGATCGGCATCGAGATCTAACAGCCGTCGGCAGCGAGCGATCGCGGTAGTGAGGTCACGGAAATCCTGGAGGCTAAGGGTGCAGCGCACGTGATCGTCCGACGGTGTCAGCGTGACCACGCCGCTGCCTGACGGAAGCCGCAGGCTGCGTCGGTACGCACCGTCGCGGACCTCCTCGCAACCCGGTACGGCGCCGGCGGCCAGATGGCCGAAGACGCCCTCGTAGGCGAACGGCGTCCGGACCGGCAAGCGAAGCGACACCGTTCCGGGCGTGCCCCCGCCGCACCCGAACCGGACTGCGGCGCGTTTGCGCAGCTCGGTCGGTGTGCTTTCGAACACGAGGCGCACGGTGTCGTTGAACTGGCGGATGCTGGCAAATCCGGCGGCGAACGCGACGTCGCTGAACGGCAGCTGCGTCGTCTCGATCAGTAGCCGCGCGGCCTGCGCTCGTTGCGCGCGGGCTAGCGACAGCGGACCGGCGCCGACCTCCGCCTGCAGGAGTCGCTCCAATTGCCGGGTGGTGTAGCCGAGCTGGCGGGCAAGGCCGCCGACGCCCACGCGGTCCACCGTGCCGTCGGCGATGAGCCGCATTGCCCGCGCGACGACGTCGCCGCGCACGTTCCATTCCGGCGATCCGGGAGACGCATCGGGACGGCAGCGTTTACACGCCCGGAACCCCGCCCGTTGAGCCGCGGCCGCTGTCGGGTAGAAGCGGACGTTGCGCGCGAAGGGCGGCCGCACCGGGCAGCTGGGCCGACAGTAGATCCGGGTGGTCAAGACCGCGGTGACGAACCAGCCGTCGAACCGGGCGTCCTTGGACTGAACCGCCCGATAGCAGTGGTCGAAATCTCGGTGCACGCTACAACAGTTACACCTACCCACCGACAAGACTGGCGGAAAAGCGACATCGCAGTCTGCTGGCTGGCGCTCGGCGGTCGCACGGATGGATGAATCATTCGGACCACCCAAATTAAAACTGGATGACGTGCAGCAGAACACTTGTCGCTCTTGGGTTTACGCCCTCCAGGCTACTGAACCGACCCTTCAGGAGGAGGGTCTACGGGGGTAGGCTGGCCCGGTCACCCAGTGTCGCCTCGTCGGGAGGGACAGGTGACCGTCTCGCTAGGAGCGGCTCATGTTGGATCTTCTTGCCCCCGAATTCGCAGCCGAAATTGCCCTGGGTGGCGGTGGCGGCAGGCTGGGTGGAGGCGGTGGCCGAGCGTGGGCGGTGGCGGCGGCCGGTCATAACGGACCGAACCGCTTGGCACAGCGCAATTTCGGCCGTCAAGTAATGGGGCCGGGCGCCTCGTCCTGATCGGTTGTGTCGACCAGATCGAGTTGCATCCACGCAACGTCGTGCCAGCTGTTGTGCTTCCATTCGACGCGGCGATGCAAGCCGGCATCCTGGAAGCCGAACGATCGGTGGAAGCGGTTGCTGGCGTCGTTCGGCTGCGTGATGCCGGCGAAGGCTCGTCGATAGCCGCGTTCGGTGATGCGCCGCAGCAGGTGGGTATAAAGCATGCGGCCGCCGCCTGCGCGGTGGTGGTCGCCGCTGACATAGATACCCGTTTCGGTCGACCACTGGTAAGAAGGCAGGCGCCGCAGTGCGTGCGCGTAAGCGAAGCCGAGGATCTGACCTTCGCGTTCGAGGACCAGCCACTCGTGGGCCTCGCGGGCAGAGTCGATACGCGCAGCCATCTCATCGACGGTCGGTACTTCTATTTCCCAGCTGATCGTGGTGTCACGCACGTAGGGGCGGTAGATCGCAACACAGGCGGCCGCGTCCTGTGCGGACGCCGGCCGGACTAGCCCGCTGCTCGTTGGCATGAGATCAGTCTTCCGTCGCGCCTGAGGAATAAGCTTGCCGGGGTGTTGTGTTCCGCCACACATGAAACCGTTCACCGAGTCCGAACGCCAGCAGTTCCTCGCGGCAGTACACGTCGGCGTGCTGTCCGTCGCTGCCACCGACGGCCGGCCACCGGCCAGTGTTCCGATCTGGTATGGCTACGCCCCGGGGGGAAGCATCCTGGTCAACACCGGCGCGGGGTCGCGCAAGGCCAGGCTCATCGAGCAGGCCGGCGCGGTGACCCTGGTGGCCCAGCGCGAAGAGCCGCCGTATCAGTACGTGGTGGTCGAGGGCACCGTCGTCGAGACCACCACGCCCACGCCATTGGACGTGCGGGAAGAGATAGCCATCCGTTACCTGGGTGAGGAACTTGGACGGGCGTTCGTCAAAGGCCTCGAGGGTCGGGAGAGCGTGCTCTTCACCATTCGACCGGACCGGTGGATTACGGCCGACTTCTCCGACGGGATCTGAGCCCTAGTCATACTGCACGGTCGCGGCTGACGCGATGAAGTCGCGAGCAGGCCGCGACAACGGGCGAGCGGAATTCCAGATCATCCCCACATCGCGGTAGGCATCGGCGTCGGCCAGCCGCAGCACGCTGACACCGGGTGTGTCGTCGCTGCCGTCAATGGGCACGAGGCTGATGCCGAGTCCGGCGGCCACCAGGCCCGCGGCCGTCGTTAGGTTGGCCGACTCCAAGACGATCCGCGGTTGGAATTGTGCTGCGGCACAAAGCTCATCTAGCAGCCGTCGCATGCCGAACCCGGGGTGCATGGTCACGAAGCGCTCATTGCTGAGATCGTTCATCGAAACCGCCGCAAGGCTGGCGAACCGGTGGTCGCGAGGGACGGCGACACCAAGTCGCTGACGAAACAGGCTGCGCCAGGCCAACGTTGGCTTCTTCGGCCGCGGCGAAACCACTCCGATGTCGACGGACCCGGACTCCACCAGATCGCCGAGCGATTCGGCAGCGCCCTCCTGCAGCGTGAAAGCCACTCGCGGCGACGCTGCCGTGAACCCAGCGATCAAGTGCGGCACCACCCTGGTTCCGAATGAACTCAGAAACCCCAAACGGATCTCACTGACAGCCGGGTTCGTCAGGTCGTCGATTGCGCGTCGGGCTGAATCGAGCTCCAGCTGGGCCCGGCGCGCGTGCTCGTAGAAGATCCGTCCGTAGGCGTTGAGTGCGAGCCGCTTGCCGCGGCGATCAAACAACGCGACCCCCAGCCGCTGCTCCAGGCGGGAGAGCATGCGCGTCAGGGTCGGCTGGGCGATGTGCAGCTGTTCGGCCGCGGCCGTGACGTGTTGGAGCTCGGCGAGTGTGACATACCACTCGTAGTCGCCCGCACGCATGCCCACCACCTCTATTTATGCGATATACGCATGAATAGACACATAGTAATTCATTTCCGTTTCATGGCGGCGGCGCGCAGCATCGAGAACATGCCGCACCTCGCTTTGGCTCCCAGCGCTTACCAGGCCGGTAGCCGGGGATATCGGCGGGTGACCGGGGCGCTTTACGGTGCCGGCCTCGCCAGTTTCGCCGCGATGTACTGCACACAGGCCCTGCTGCCGGCCCTGTCGGCCTATTACCGCATCACGCCGGCCACCGCTGCGCTCTCAGTGTCGTTGACGACGGGAATGCTGGCGCTGTCGATCATTCCGGCGAGCGTGCTGTCCGAGCGCTACGGACGCACCACCGTGATGATGACGTCCGGGGTGCTGTCCAGCATTATCGGGTTGCTGTTGCCGTTCAGTCCCACGCTGGGCTTTCTGCTCGTCGGACGCGCACTGCAGGGCATCGTGCTGGCCGGGATACCCGCGGTCGCGATGGCGTATCTGTCCGAGGAAGTGCACGCTTCTTCGCTTGGTTCGGCGATGGGACGCTACATCGCCGGGAACACGATCGGTGGCCTGGCCGGGCGGATCGTCCCGTCGCTGATCGTCGACGTCAGCAGTTGGCGGGTCGCGCTGTTGGTGTGTTCGCTCATGACACTGGCCGGCACGGTGGTTTTCGCCGTGTTAGCTCCCCGGTCTCGGTTTTTCACTCCGAAGACGGCGAGCGTCCGGGTCACCATGCGTAGCCTCATGGCGCATCTACGAAATCCGCTGCTCTTGAAGCTTTTCTGCTTGGGCTTCGCGCTGATGGGCGCATTCGCCACGGTGTATAACTACCTGGGTTATCGATTGACTGCACCGCCGTTCGCGTTGACTTCGTCGGAGGTGGGCCTGTTGTTCCTGCTGTATCTGGCGGGCACGGTGACGTCGACGGTGGCGGGGCGGCTCGCCGACCGCAGGGGACGCGCGCTGGTGCTCGGTGGCGCCCTGCCGGTCACGGTGATCGGTCTGTCGCTGATGGTCCCGCATACCTTGGTCGCGATAGTGGTCGGCGCCGGAGTGTTCACCGGTGGATTCTTCGCGGCGCACACGGTGGCGAGCGGATGGGTGGGCGCCGTTGCGCACCGGGATCGCGCCGAGGCGTCATCGCTGTACCTGTTCAGCTACTACCTAGGCGCATCGGTGGCCGGCGGTTTCGGCGGGCTTGTTTACAGCCTCGGCGGCTGGCCGGGCGCCGTCATGTTCGTGGGCACGCTGCTGTTAGCCGGCCTGTTGCTGGTGGCGCTGTTGGTGAAAGAGACTGCGCCCGAACCGGTTTGCGTCAACGCAACTGTGGCATGACCTCGTCGGCGAACAGCTCTAGGTGTGCCAGATCAGATAGGTCGAGCAGTTGGGCGTACACGCGCTGTAGGCCGATGTCCTTCCAGGGACCCAATTTGTCGACGATCTCGGCGGGCGTGCCGACCAGCGGGCTGTTGGAGCGCATCTCGTCCAGGTCGCGGCCGATCGCCGCCGCGCGGCGGGCCACTTCAGCGTCGTCGCGGCCCGCGCAGATTACGAACGCGGCCGAGTACACGATGGAGTCGGCCGGTCTGCCGGCCGCGGCGACCGCCTCGGCCACCCGCTCGAACTGGGTCGTCGCCGTGTCTAGCGGCGCGAACGGGATGTTGAATTCGGCGGCGTAGGTGGCGGCCAGTGCCGGGGTGCGCTTGGCGCCGGTGCCGCCGATGACGATCGGTGGATGCGGGCTTTGCACCGGTTTGGGAAGCCCTGGCGACCCGGCCAGCGTGTAGTGCTTGCCGGCATGGTCGAACGTCTCACCGGGTTTGGTGGTCCACAATCCGGTGACGACGGCCAGTTGCTCACTGAGCCGTTCGAACCGCTCCCGCACCGACGGGAACGGAATCCCGTACGCCTCGTGCTCTGGCGCGAACCAGCCACTGCCGAGGCCCAATTCGACTCGCCCTCCGCTCATTTCGTCCACCTGTGCCACCGAGATGGCCAGGGGGCCGGGGTAGCGGAACGTCGCGGAGGTCACCAGCGTGCCGAGCCGGATGCTTGACGTCTCCCGGGCAATCGCGCCCAGCGTCACCCACGAATCGGTCGGCCCCGGCTGGCCGTCACCGCTCATCGCCAGGTAGTGGTCGGATCGGAAGAAGGCCGCATAGCCGAGCTGTTCGGCGGTTTGGGCAACAGCGAGCTGGTCGGTGTAGCGGGCGCCTTGTTGTGGCTCGACGAAGACACGAAATTCCACGGCCCATCTGTCCTTTCTGTGGCTTATCGCGCGGGTTGATCGGCCCCAGCGGGCGCCGCCAGCCGGGTGGGCTGATCATGCCCGCGAAGCGTCACGGTTTCGCCCAAAGACCAACGTGCACTTTCGTTCTCGCTTGCGCCTTGCACCGTGTCCGCGGTCGCCAACAATCGTCCCGGGTGCGATTTGGCCAGCTCGCACAGTCGGGCCGCCTCGTTGACCGGTTCGCCGATCACGGTGTATTCGAAGCGCTCTTTGGCACCGACGTTGCCGGCGACGACCTGACCCGCGGCCACGCCGATGCCGGCCTGGCACTCGGGCATTTCGTTGGCGAGCCGGTCGGCGATGGCCCGTGCGGCGGCCAGCGCCTCGTCCTCGGGACACTCCAAGTGATTCGGGGCGCCGAAGATGGCCAGCGACGCATCCCCCTCGAACTTGTTGACCAGGCCGCAGTGGCTATCAACCTCCTCGACCACAATCGCGAAAAATCGATTCAGAAATTTCACGACGTCGGCCGGAGGCTGGCTGGTCACCAATTGGGTGGAGCCGACCAGGTCGATGAAGACGACGGCCACGTGGCGTTCTTCGCCGCCCAGTTTCGGTTTCTCGCGTTCCGCGGCGAGCGCGACCTCCTTGCCCACATGCCGGCCGAAAAGATCGCGCACGCGTTCGCGTTCGCGCAGACCGTCGACCATCGCGTTGAAACCTCGTTGCAGCTCACCGAGTTCGGTGCCGTCGAAGACCACCAGATTGCCGCGCAAGTCGCCCCGCTCGGCGCGCTTGAGTGCCGCGCGCACCACCCGCACCGGTGTGGCGGTCAGCCACGAAACGATCCACATCAGCACGAAACCGAAGATCAACGCCGCGATCGCCACGATCATCACCGCCACGGCGAATTGGGTCTCGGTCAGGTTCCGCATCGAGAGCTGGAAGAAAGCCACCAATGCGATCCCGATGGCTGGTATCCCCGAACCGACGAACCAGACCATCATGGTCCGGCCCATGATGCCCGACGTCAGCCGCCGTGGCGGTCGCCCAGCCTCGAGCGCCTGGGCCGCCACCGGTCGTAGCGCGAACTCGGTAAGCAGGTAGGACGCGGTGGCGACGAAAACACCGCAAAAGCCCACGCCGAACAGAAACCGCGGGATGAATTGCGTGTTGACCAGGCCGTAGAGAGTGGTGAGCAGGAGCGTCCCGAGGATCCACAGGCTCAGGTCGACGACCGCGACCCGCCACGGGGCCAGGAAGGTGTTGCGCTCGTCGAGGCGCGTCGGTTTGCGCTCCTCGATCGCCCAGCGCAACGCCAGCACCGTCCGTCGGGTGATCCAGTACGTGCCCACGATCATGGCGAAGACGAGATAGCCCGGCATTACTCCGAATGTCAGCCACGCCGGCGCGTCGGAGAAGATGCTCGGTTCGGGAATCGCGACCGTGATTAGCAGCGTGGCGAAGGCCATGCCGACCAAATTCGCCACCATGACGACGACGGTCAAGATGACCTGGATGCGTATCCGACGACGCTGTTGGCTCTCCGTGACCCGGCCAAGCAGCAGCGAACCGTAGGCCGGGGTCTCTTGCAGCCGGCCGCTTTGACGGGTGACTCGCTCGAGCACCCGGCCCAGGCGATGCGCCAAGGACTGATGTGGGCCTTATTAGGCATCGTGCGTCAGCCTAATTTGTCGGACACGCTCTAAGGTGAATCGGGTGCGTCTCGTGATCGCTCGGTGCACCGTCGACTATGTCGGCCGCCTCACCGCTCATCTGCCGTCGGCCCGCAGGTTGTTGTTGATCAAGGCCGACGGGTCGGTGAGTGTGCATGCCGACGACCGCGCCTACAAGCCGCTGAACTGGATGAGCCCGCCGTGCTGGATGACCGAGGAGTCCGGCGACCAAACGCCGGTGTGGGTGGTGGAGAACAAGGCCGGCGAACAGCTGCGCATCACCATCGAGGAGATCGAGCACGACTCCAGCCACGATCTGGGCGTAGACCCCGGGTTGGTCAAGGATGGTGTCGAGGCCCATTTGCAGGCGTTGCTCGCCGAGCACGTCCAGCTGCTGGGCGCGGGATATACGTTGGTGCGCCGCGAATACATGACCGCGATCGGGCCCGTCGACCTGTTGTGCCGGGATGAACTCGGCGGTTCGATCGCGGTGGAGATCAAAAGGCGCGGCGAGATCGACGGCGTGGAGCAGCTCACCCGTTATCTCGAGTTGCTCAATCGCGACACCGTCCTGGCGCCGGTGAAGGGGGTGTTCGCCGCTCAGCAGATCAAGCCGCAAGCGCGCACCCTGGCTACCGATCGCGGAATCCGTTGCCTCACACTGGATTATGACAAGATGCGCGGGATGGACAGCGACGAGTACCGGCTGTTCTGATGGCTCGCCGCCGCAAACCGCCGCGCCCGATGCCGGCACTTCCGTCGCGGCGGCGGGTGGAAACCGGGCCCGACGGCCACGAGTATGAAGTGCGCCCGATCGCGGCATCAAGGGCCGTCAAGAACTATCGCTGTCCGGGCTGCGATCACCAAGTCCGTCCCGGCACGGCGCACGTGGTGGTGTGGCCAGCTGAATCACCGGGTGCGATGCAGGACCGGCGGCATTGGCATACGCCATGCTGGGCCAACCGCGCGACGCGCAGTCCGACCCGAAAGTGGAGCTAGTTCGCCTAGTTCTCTGAGCCTTGCTCGACCAACTCGATCAGCACCCCACCGGCGTCCTTGGGGTGGATGAAGTTGATCCGGGAGTTTGCCGTGCCGCGCCGCGGCGCGTCATAGATCAGCCGCATCCCTTGCGCGCGCAGCCGCTGGGAAAGGGCGTCCAGATCGCTCACCCGGCAGGCCAGCTGCTGGATGCCCGGGCCGCGCTTGTCCAAAAATTTGGCGATCGTCGAGGACTCGTTGAGCGGGGCCATCAACTGGATCTGCGCCGAGTCCGGCGCGTCCGGCACGGCCACCATCGCTTCGCGGATTCCCTGGTCCTCGTTGACTTCCTCGTGCACAAGGATCATGCCAAGGTGGTCGTGATACCACTCGATGGCCGCGTCCAGGTCGGCGACTGCAATGCCAACGTGATCGAGCCCGGTCACCAGTGAGGTGGCCAGAACGCGACGGGCGTCAACTTGATCGGTCGTCATCACATAACGGTAACCTGACGGAGAAGATTGCGCTTCTCCGGTAGGTCGAATGGGCCTTCCGCACCCGCTTTGGAGGTATTCATGACGACGTCGGTGATCGTTGCTGGAGCACGGACACCCATCGGCAAGTTGATGGGCTCGTTGAAGGATTTTTCGGCCAGCGACCTGGGCGCCGTTGCTATCAAAGGTGCACTCGAGAAGGCCAACGTGCCGGCGTCGGCCGTCGAGTACGTGATCATGGGCCAGGTCTTGACCGCCGGGGCGGGTCAGATGCCCGCCCGGCAAGCTGCCGTTGCTGCCGGCATCGGCTGGGACGTTCCCGCTTTGTCCATCAACAAGATGTGCCTGTCCGGAATCGACGCCATTGCCCTTGCCGACCAGCTCATTCGGGCCGGGGAGTTCGACGTGGTGGTGGCCGGCGGCCAGGAGTCCATGACCAAGGCCCCGCATTTGCTGATCGATTCGCGGGCCGGTTACAAGTACGGGGACGTCACGGTAAAGGACCACATGGCCTATGACGGCCTGCACGACGTGTTCACCGACCAGCCGATGGGCGCGCTTACCGAGCAGCGCAACGACGTCGACAAGTTCACTCGCGCCGAACAGGACGAGTACGCCGCACTATCGCACCAAAAGGCCGCCGCAGCCTGGAAGGACGGCGTCTTCACCGACGAGGTGGTGCCGGTGAATATCCCGCAGCGCAAAGGCGATCCGCTGCAGTTCGCCGAGGACGAGGGGATCCGCGCCAATACCACTGCCGACTCCTTGGGCGGTCTCAAGCCAGCATTCCGCAAGGACGGCACCATCACGGCCGGCTCGGCGTCGCAGATTTCCGATGGCGCGGCCGCCGTGGTCGTGATGAACAAGGAGAAGGCGCAGGAACTGGGCCTGACGTGGCTGGCCGAGATCGGCGCGCACGGCGTCGTGGCTGGACCGGATTCGACGCTGCAGTCCCAACCGGCCAACGCGATCAAGAAAGCACTCGACCGCGAAGGAATCACGGCTGACCAGCTCGACGTCATCGAGATCAACGAGGCATTTGCCGCCGTGGCGCTGGCCTCGACGCGCGAACTCGGCGTGAATCCCGAGATCGTGAACGTCAACGGCGGCGCGATCGCGGTGGGCCACCCGATCGGCATGTCCGGAGCCAGGATCACGCTGCATGTGGCGCTGGAATTGGCGCGGCGCGGCTCCGGTATCGGCGTTGCGGCCCTGTGTGGGGCCGGCGGCCAGGGGGACGCGCTGATTCTTCGGGCCGGCTGATCGACAAAAAACCGGCCGGTAACTTTGCTGTGGTCCGACGGTCGCCAGCGGTTGTGATTTGCGTCATATGAGTCGCTTGAACAGCGATTTTGGGCTGGTTCCGGCTTTGCGAGATTGCCGGTACCCGGGTGGACCGGTAGGCGCAGCGACGTGCCAAACTTGAACATATGACGCGTCCGCGACCTTCGATCGGTCCTGCGATGGCCGGTGCCGTCGACTTGTCCGGCCTCAAGCAACGGGCCCAGCAGCAGGCTTCGCCGTCCGGGCCCGCTGGGCCCGGAACACAGCCGGGCGGTACGGAGATCACCGAGGCCAATTTCGAAGAGGAAGTGATCGCCCGGTCAGACGAAGTGCCGGTTGTGGTGGCATTGTGGTCGCCGCGCAGCGAGGCGTGCGTCGAGTTGGTTGACACGCTCGCCAGATTGGCCGCTGCCGACAATGGCAAGTGGTCGCTGGCGACGGTCAACGTCGACGTGGCGCCCAGAGTTGCCCGGATCTTTGGTGTCGACGCGGTTCCCACTGTCGTGGCTTTGGCTGCGGGACAGCCGATGTCGAGCTTCCAGGGCGTACAGCCCGCCGATCAGCTGCGGCGCTGGGTGGACTCCCTGCTGTCGGCGATGGACGGAAAGCTCAAGGGCTTAGATGGTTCCGATGATGGCGAGGAAGTCGACCCCGAGCTTGCCCTGGCTCGCGAACAGCTAGAGGCCGGCGACTTCGCCGCGGCCAAGCAGTCGTATCAGGCCGTTCTGGATACCAATCCGGGTAGCGCCGAAGCCAAGGGAGCGATCCGACAGATTGATTTCCTCACTCGCGCAACGGAGCAACGCCCCGACGCTGTCGCGGTCGCCGACGCCACGCCGGGTGACGTTGCGGCCGCATTCGCCGCCGCCGACGTGGAAATCCTCAATCAGGACGTGAGCGCGGCGTTTCAGCGCTTGATTGCGTTGGTGCGCAGCACATCTGGAGACGAACGCAGCTCCGTGCGGACACGGCTGATCGAGCTGTTCGAGCTCTTCGATCCTGCCGATCCTGAGGTCGTCGCCGGCCGTCGCAACCTCGCCAACGCGCTGTATTAGCGCCAGCAGACGCAAAAGCACCTAAAACCTCTGGTTTTAGGTGCTTTTGCGTCTGCTCAGGGTTAAGCGGCGCGCCGCCTACTCGGGTTCCAACCATATTGCCGAAGTGGGCGGCAGCACCAGCACCGCCGATGCCGGACGGCCGTGCCACGGATCCTCGGTGGCATCGACGCCGCCGAGGTTACCAATCCCGGAGCCGTGGTAGACGGTCGCGTCGGTGTTGAGCACCTCGCGCCAGCGGCCGGCCAAAGGCAAGCCGAGCCGGTAGCCGCTGTGCTCTGCGCCCGCGAAATTGAACACGCAGGCCACCACCGAGCCGTCACTGCCGTACCTCAGGAAGCTCAGCACGTTGTTGCCGGAGTCGTTGGCGTCGATCCACGAATATCCGTCGGGAGTGGTGTCTCGGCTCCACAGCGCGGGATGGCTGCGGTAGATCTCGTTGATGTCCTGCACGAAACGCGAAATGCCGCTGGAGAAGCCCTGCTCGTCCAGCTGCCACCAATCCAAGCCGTTCTGTTCTGACCATTCGGCGCGCTGGCCGAACTCCTGTCCCATGAACAGCAGCTGCTTGCCCGGGTGTGCCCACTGGTAAGCGAGCAGGCTGCGCAGTCCGGCGGCCTTGACGTGGTTGTTGCCCGGCATCCGCTCCCATAGCGTGCCCTTGCCGTGGACTACCTCATCGTGACTGATCGGCAGCACGAAGTTCTCGCTGAACGCGTACAGCATCGAGAACGTGATCTCGTGGTGGTGGTAGCTGCGGTGAATCGGATCGCGGCTGATGTAGTCCAGCGTGTCGTGCATCCAGCCCATGTTCCACTTCATCGAAAAACCCAGGCCGCCAAGGTTGGTCGGTCGCGTCACGCCGGGCCACGATGTGGACTCCTCGGCGATGGTGACGATGCCCGGCACCGCTTTGTGTGCCGTGGCGTTCATCTCCTGCAGGAACTGCACTGCCTCTAGGTTCTCGCGCCCACCGTAGATGTTGGGGGTCCACCCGCCCTCGGGACGCGAGTAATCCAGATAGAGCATCGAGGCGACCGCATCCACCCGCAAGCCGTCGATGTGGAACTCATCGAGCCAGTACACCGCATTGGCCACCAGGAAGTTACGCACCTCCGGGCGGCCGAAGTCGAAGACGTAAGTGCCCCAATCGAGTTGCTCCCCGCGATTGGGGTCAGAGTGCTCGTACAGCGCGGTGCCGTCAAATCGTCCCAGCGCCCAGGCGTCCTTGGGGAAGTGCGCCGGCACCCAGTCCACGATGACGCCGATGCCCGCCTGGTGCAGGGCATCGACGAGCACCCGGAAATCGTCGGGTGTACCGAAGCGCGACGTCGGCGCGTAGTAGGAGGTGACTTGATATCCCCACGATCCGGCGAACGGATGCTCGGCGACCGGCAGCAGCTCCACATGGGTAAACCCGTGTGCTACAACATAATCCGTCAATTCTTGGGCAAGTTGAAGATAGCTCAGTCCAGGACGCCACGAGCCGAGATGGACTTCGTAAGTGCTCATCGGCTCGAAGACCGGGTTGCGCTGCGCGCGCTTCGTCAGCCATTCGTCGTCGTTCCAGCTGTGTCTGCTCGCCGTGACCCGTGATGCCGTGTGCGGCGGCACCTCGGTGGCGAAGGCGAACGGGTCGGCTCGGTCCGTCACAGCGCCGTCGGCGCCGTGCACCAGAAACTTGTACAGGCCGTCCGCGGGGAAATCGGGCCAGAACAATTCCCAGACTCCCGAGGAGCCCAGCACCCGCATGGGGGCGTCGCTACCGGTCCAGCCGTTGAATTCGCCGATCAGACTGACGCCCTTGGCGTTCGGCGCCCAGACGGCGAAAGACACCCCGTTGACCACCCCGTCTGCCGTGGTGAATGACCGGCGATGGGCGCCAAGGACTTCCCACAGCCGTTCGTGGCGTCCCTCGGCGAACAGATGAAGATCCACTTCGCCCAGCGTGGGCAGGAACCGGTAGGCGTCGGCGACGGTGTACGGGTCGGAACCCTCATAACTCACCTGCAGCCGGTAGTCGATGAGGTTGGTGAACGGCAGCGCTACGGCGAACAAGCCGGCCTCGACGTGCTGCAGGGGGAACCGGTCGTCGCCGACGATCGCGACCACTTCGACCGCGTGCGGCCGGAATGCCCGGATGACGGTGTGGTCGGCGTATTCGTGGGCACCCAGGATGCCGTGCGGGTTGTGGTGCGACCCCGCCACCAGGCGCTCCAAGTCGGCTGGATCGGGCGCCAGGTGTGTCCCGGCGAGTTGATCAGTTCTGCTCATATCCGCTCACCTCCTGCGCGACAGCGTGGTTCGGGATTCGGGCGGGATGAGGGGCATGTTGATGATGTGGGCGACTGCTTGCCCAGGATCGATGCGGATGTAATTTGCTTGCCCCCATTGGTATTCCGCGCCCGTTATCTCGTCTCGCACCCAAAAGCGCTCGTAGGACTCCATACCCAATGCCTCCATGTCTAACCACAAGGTGGCTTCCTCGGCGCCGTATGCGTTGAGCGTCACCACCACCAGGACGCAGTCGCCGGTGACCGGGTCGAACTTGCTGTAGGCGAGCAACGCGTCGTTGTCAACGTTATGGAAATAAATGGTGCGGAGCTGCTCCAGCGCCGGGTGAAGTCGACGAATAGCGTTGAGCTGCTTGATAAACGGCTCCAATGATCGGCCAGCTGCGAGCTCACCGGCAAAGTCGCGGGGCCGCAACTCGTACTTCTCTGAGTCCAGGTATTCCTCGCTGCCCTCGCGCACCGCGCGGTGCTCGAACAACTCGTAGCCTGAATACACTCCCCAGGCTGGGCTCATCGTCGCCGCGAGCACCGCGCGGATGGCGAACATGCCCGGGCCGTTGTGCTGAAGGATCGCGTGCAGGATGTCGGGAGTGTTGACGAACAGGTTTGGCCGGCGGAAGTCGGCGAGCCCGGCGATGTCATTGCCGAACTCGGTGAGTTCCCACTTAGCGATGCGCCAGGTGAAGTAACTGTAGGACTGCGTGAAGCCCAGCTTGGCCAGTCCGTACTGGCGCGCTGGTGGGGTGAACGCTTCCGACAGGAAAAGCACGTCGGGGTCGGTGGCCTTGACCTGACCGATCAGCCAGGTCCAGAAGTCCGGCGGCTTGGTATGCGGGTTGTCGACCCGAAAGAACTTGATGCCGTGGTCAATCCAGTGCCGGACCACGCGCAGTACCTCGTCGTAGAGGCCTGCGGGATCGTTGTCAAAGTTGAGCGGGTAGATGTCCTGATATTTCTTGGGCGGATTCTCCGCGTAGGCGATGGTGCCGTCGGGCAGCTCGGTGAACCACCGCCGGTGCTCGCGGGCCCATGGATGATCCGGCGCGCATTGCAGCGCCAGATCCAGGGACACCTCCAGGCCCAGCTTGTGTGCCGCGGCGACGAAGGCGTCGAAGTCGTCGATGGTGCCCAGGTCCGGATGAACCGCGTCGTGACCACCCTCGTCGCTACCGATCGCCCACGGCGACCCCACGTCGCCGGGAGCTGCGGTGGGAGAGTTGTTGGGGCCCTTGCGGTGTACCTTGCCGATCGGATGGATCGGCGGCAGGTACACGACGTCAAAACCCATGTCGGCGATGCGCTCAAGTGCCGCGGTCGCGGTGGCGAAGGTCCCGTGCACCGGCTTCCCGTCCGCGTCCCAGCCACCGGTCGAACGCGGAAACATCTCGTACCACGCGCTGAATCGGGCCGCGGGCCGGTCAACCCACACGAAGTACTGCTCGCCGCGGGTGACGATGTCGCGCAGCGGATAGACAGCCAGGAGTTCCTCGATTTCGGGTGCCAGTGCCAGCGCGGTGCGCGTCACCGGATCCCCGGGAGTGCGCAGCGCCGTCGCTGCCGACAACAGCGGATCGCGCTGCGCGCGTGGCACGCCCATCGCGGCGCGCTCGAAAAGCGCAGCGCCGACGAGCAAGTCGTTGGACAGTTCTTTCTCACCCTGCCCGGCGTCCAATTTGGCTATCAGCCCGTGCCGCCAGCTCTCAATCGGGTCGCCCCAGCCGTCGACCCGGAAGCTCCACAGTCCGACGGCGTTCGGGGTGAACTGCCCGTAAAAGACGTACGGCTCCAGGCCGGTCGTCATCGGGAGCCGCAGTGGCTTGATTTTCTGCGGATCCACCGTGGACTCACGGGGCGCGGTCGCCACTTTCTCGGGAGCCTGCACCGCCTGGATCCGACGGGTCTCCGTCGCTGGATAGCGCGGCCCGAGGTAGCGCACGACCAAGGTCGCTGCCACCGCCTCGTGGCCTTCCCGCCATACCGCCGCGCTGACCGGGACAACCTCACCAACTACGGCCTTGGCAGGGTAGGCGCCGCATGAGACGACGGGCTGGACGTTATCGATTTCGACACGACCGGGCACCACAGCTCCGTTCCGATTGTGTGCTCTCGTCCGGAAACTTCTTCTCCTGGGGAACTTCCCCCTCCAGGGGAGCATCTTTGCGGCCCCAATAAGTACCCGATACCCACCCTAGTGTCCGGTCACACGCCGCCCAGGTAAACGGAGGTAAACCCTCACTCGGTCGCGCTGCGCGCTCCGCAATCCTCAGTAAGGTAAGGATGCGTGAAAGCCCTCCGGCGATTTACCGTCCGTGCCCACCTTCCGGAGCGCCTCGCCGCGCTGGAGCAGCTGTCGACGAACCTGCGCTGGTCGTGGGACAAACCGACGCAGGAGCTGTTCGCGAGCATTGACCCTGCGCTGTGGGCGCACGTCGGCTATGACCCAGTGGCGTTGTTAGGGGTGGTGAACCCCGCACGGCTCGACCAGCTGGCCCTCGACGAGGGGTTCCTGGGTCATCTCGACTGGCTGGCTGGCGAATTGAACGACTATCTGAGCCGTCCGCTGTGGTATCAGCAACAGCAGCAGGACGGTGTGGCGATGCCAACCGGCATCGCGTATTTCTCGATGGAGTTCGGCGTTGCCGAGGTGTTGCCCAACTACTCGGGCGGCCTGGGGATCCTCGCCGGCGACCACCTGAAGTCCGCCTCCGATCTGGGCGTGCCGCTGATCGCGGTCGGCCTGTACTACCGCTCCGGGTACTTCCGGCAGTCGCTGACCGCCGACGGCTGGCAGCACGAGAATTACCCGTCGCTGGATCCGCAGGGGCTGCCGTTGCGGCTGCTGACCACCGCCACCGGCGACCCGGTGCTGGTCGAGCTGGCGCTGCCCGACTCGGCGCAGCTGCGGGCTCGGGTCTGGGTCGCGCAGGTGGGCCGCGTCCCGCTACTCCTGCTGGATTCCGATGTCCCCGAAAACGAGCACGAGCTGCGCAGCGTCACCGACCGCCTGTACGGCGGCGACCAGGAGCATCGCATCCAGCAAGAGATTCTGGCCGGCGTCGGCGGGGTGCGTGCGATCCGCGCGTACACCGCGGTCGAAGGTCTGCCCGCGCCCGAGGTGTTCCACATGAACGAGGGCCACGCCGGGTTCCTCGGAGCCGAGCGCATCCGGGAATTGATCACCGACGCGGGATTGGACTACGACACGGCGTTGACCGTGGTGCGGTCCAGCACCCTGTTCACCACTCACACGCCGGTGCCCGCCGGGATCGACCGCTTCCCCGTCGACATGGTCGAGCGCTATTTCGATGACCATTCGGACGGCAAGCCGAGCGGCACGGCCGATGCGAAGAGGGTGTCGGCGCTGCTGCCGGGCGTGGCGACGACCAGGATCATCGCGCTGGGCGCCGAGGAGGATCCGACCAAATTCAACATGGCCCACATGGGTCTGCGGCTGGCGCAACGGGCCAATGGCGTTTCGTTGCTGCACGGCCGGGTGAGCCGGGCCATGTTCAGCGGTTTGTGGCGCGGGTTCGACCGCAACGAGGTGCCGATCGGGTCGATCACCAACGGCGTTCATGCTCGCACGTGGGCGGCGCCCCAGTGGTTGCAGCTGGGACGCGAACTGGCGGGGTCGGATTCGTCGTTCGCTGACCCCGGCGTCTGGCTGCGACTGGAGCAGGTCGATGCCGGCCATTTGTGGTGGATTCGCTCGCAGCTGCGAGCGCTGCTGGTGGAGGACGTCCGGCGGCGGCTGCGCCAGTCGTGGTTGGAACGCGGCGCGTCCGATGCCGAACTGGGCTGGATCGCGACTGCGTTCGATCCCAGTGTCTTGACCGTCGGGTTCGCCAGGCGGGTACCGACCTACAAGCGACTGACGCTGATGCTGCGCGATCCCGCGCGTCTAGAGCGGCTGCTGCTCGACGAGCATCGGCCGCTTCAGCTGATCGTCGCCGGGAAATCGCACCCCGCCGACGACGGCGGCAAGGCGCTCATCCAGCAGGTGGTGCGTTTCGCTGATCGGCCGCACGTACGCCACCGCATCGCGTTTTTGCCCAACTACGACATGTCCATGGCCCGGGTTCTGTATTGGGGTTGCGACGTGTGGCTGAACAACCCGTTGCGGCCCCTGGAGGCGTGCGGCACTTCCGGAATGAAAAGCGCGCTCAATGGCGGCTTGAACCTGTCCATCCGCGACGGCTGGTGGGACGAGTGGTACGACGGCGAAAACGGTTGGGAGATACCGTCCGCCACCGGATTGACGGACGAGGTCCGTCGCGACGACCTGGAAGCCAGCGCGCTGTATGACCTCCTCGAGCACGCGGTGGTGCCGAAGTTCTACGAACGCGACCACCGTGGGGTCCCACCACGGTGGATCGAAATGGTGCGCCACACCTTGCAGACGCTCGGGCCCAAGGTGCTGGCGTCGCGCATGGTGCGCGACTACGTCGAGCAGTACTACGTGCCGGCGGCGCAATCGCTGCGCAAGACCGTCGCGGCGCCGGACGGCGCCGGGAAAGATGCCGAATACGACGGTGCCCGCGAACTCGCTGCCTATCGTCGGCGTGCCGAGGCAGCGTGGCCGAAGGTCGTCGTCACCGACGTCGACAGCACCGGGCTGCCGGATACCCCCGTGCTGGGCTCGAAGTTGACCTTGACCGCGACGGTGTATTTAGCCGGGCTGGCGCCCGACGAGGTGACGGTGCAGGCGGTGCTGGGCCGGGTCGACTCCGGCGACCTGTTGGTGGATCCGGTAACGGTCGAAATGTCGTATACGGGCGCCGCCGACGCAGGTAACCAGGTCTTCTCAACGACGACGCCGCTGCCGCTGGCCGGCGCGCTCGGATACACCGTGCGGGTACTACCGCGTCATCCGATGCTTGCCAACGGCAGCGAGCTCGGCCTGGTGACCCTGGCCTGACCTCGGCTGATGGGCCTAACGGGCCGTTAAGCGGACAGGTTGTCTGGCGCGTTGCGCAGCCGTTCCAGCGCCGCTCGGACCTGTGCGGCATCGGTGGTCGGCCAGAACGGCGGCAGGGAGGCGCGCAGGTAACCGCCATAGCGGGCGGTGACCATTCGGGAGTCCAGCACCGCAACCACACCGCGGTCGGAGACCCGGCGCAACAACCGGCCCGAACCCTGCGCGAGCAGCAGCGCGGCGTGGCTGGCCGCGACCTCCATGAAGCCGTTGCCGCCGCGGGCGGCCACCGCGCGCTGGCGGGCGCTGAGCAAGGGGTCGTCCGGCCGCGGGAACGGGATGCGGTCGATCAGCACCAGCGACAGCGACGCCCCGGGCACATCGACGCCCTGCCACAGCGACAGCGTGCCGAACAGCGAGGTGGCCGCGTCGGCGCTGAACTGCTCGACCAGCGTGGAGGTGGTGTCGTCGCCTTGACACAACACCGGCGTCGACAGCCGTGCGCGCATAGCCTCGGCCGCTGCCCGGGCGGCCCGCATCGACGAAAACAGCCCCAGGGTCCGCCCGCCGGCCGCGGTGATGAGCTCCGCGATCTCGCCCAGTTGCTCGGCCGACCCGGCGCCGTCGCGGCCCGGCGGCGGCAGATGGGCCGCGACGTAGAGGATTCCGGCCTTGGCGTGCTGGAAAGGAGATCCGACATCGAGGCCACGCCAGCGCGGATACTTCCCGGGGTCCGGTCCAGCCAGCCCCCACGCGGCGGCCATCGCGTCGAAGGTGCCACCGATCGTCAGCGTCGCCGACGTCAACACCGTCTTCGAACGCGAGAACACCCGGGTGCGCAGCAGATCCGCGACCGACAGCGGAGCCACCCGCAGCACGGCGCGCGGGGAACCGCGATTGTCCTCTTGCTCCAGCCAGACCACGTCCGTCCGATCAGGGATGGCAGGGGTGAACGACGTCAAAATGCGCGACGCGGTCTCAGATATCTCACTGAGAGCAGCCGCCGCTTCGGCGCGCGTCGCGGCCGCCTTGGAGTCGCTGGTGGCATCGATCGCCGACCGTGCCGCGCTGGCCGCGTCGCGCAACGCCGTGAGGTAGGTCCCCATCTCCTGGTCGAGATAGTCGATGCGGCCCGCCGCTCCGTCGTGGATCGCCGACGCGAACGTGGCCGACGATGCCTCCAGCCGATCGGTCAGTTCCGGATCCACCAGCCGGGCGATCCGCCGGGAGGCGAGACCGAGCGCGGCCGACGTGAGTTCGGCGGTGGCCACCGACGTCACCCGATCGGTCAGTTCATGTGCTTCGTCGACGACCAGCAGCGAGTGTTCCGGCAGCACCGAAGATTCCGCGACGGCGTCGATGGCCAGCAGCGCGTGATTGGTGACCACGATATCGGCGGCGCCGGCGCGGCCTCGGGCTCGTTCGGAGAAGCACTCGGTGCCATACGGACAGCGGGCCACGCCAATGCATTCCCGCGCGGACACGCTGACCTGCGACCAGGACCGGTCGGGGACACCCGGCTTGAGGTCGTCGCGGTCACCGGTATCGGTGGTCGACGCCCAGGCGGTCAGCCGCTGCACGTCACGGCCCAAGGCGGTGGCCGCCATCGGATCGAAGAGTTCTTCTTGCGGCCGCTCGTCCTCCCCGTCCGCCTCACCGGCCACAGCGCCGCCGTGAATTTTGTTCAGGCACAAGTAGTTTCGTCGCCCCTTGAGTAACGCGAACTCGGGCCGATGCGGCAGCGCATCGGTCAGCGAATCGGCCAGCCGCGGCAGGTCCCGATCGACGAGCTGGCGCTGCAACGCGATCGTCGCGGTCGACACGACGACCGGTCCGTCGCCGTCGACGGCGCGCAGGATCGCCGGAACCAGATATGCCAGCGACTTGCCGGTCCCGGTGCCGGCCTGCACGATCAGGTGCTCCCCGGTGTCGGGACCGGTTTCAAAGGCCTGCGCCACGGCGTCGGCCATCTGCTGCTGGCCGCTGCGTTCGCTGCCGCCGAGCGCGGCCACCGCGATGGCTAGTAGCTCGGACACGGATACCTCGGGCGTGGTTGCTCCTCGAGTCAGGCCGGAATTTGCGTCGTGGGAATCGCCGGGTCGCCGTGCGTCAAACTCAGTCCCTCCCACGGCAGGCTGCGCAGCCCGGACGCGACCAGCTGCCGGGCCGCGAATAGGGCTTCGCTGCCCGTGGCGGCTACGACGTGGCCGTCGCGGACCAGCGGGGCGGTCAGCACCCGGGACGGTTCGGTCGTGGCCGGCGCTCGGCCCACCGGGTGCACCACCTCTTCGGTGATGGTGCCGGTCGGTCGTGACACCCGCAGCGCCTCCTTGCGGCCGCCGATCGATTCCTTGTGGCTGCTGCGCTTCTGCACCGGCATGCCGTCCACGTCGACGAGTTTGTAGACCATTCCCGCGGCGGGGGCCCCGGAGCCGGTGACCAGCGACGTGCCGACGCCGTAGCTGTCCACCGGATCGGCGCGCAGCGCCGCGATGGAGAACTCGTCGAGATCGCCAGACACCACGATGCGAGTTTGCCTGGCGCCCAGCCCGTCGAGCTGCTCGCGCACCTGGCGGGCCAGCACGCCCAGTTCGCCGGAGTCGATGCGGACCGCGCCGAGCGCGGGCCCCGCGGCGGCCACGGCGTTGGCCACGCCGATCGTCACGTCGTAGGTGTCCACCAGCAGCGTGGTGTCGGGGCCCAGCGCGTCGACTTGGGCGCGAAACGCGGCGACCTCCCCCATTTCAGAGGGGCTGTCCTTCAGGGTGTGGAGCATGGTGAAGGCGTGCGCGGCGGTGCCCTCGGTCGGGATCCCGTATTGCCGCTGAGCCTCCAGGTTGGACGTCGCGGCGAAACCGGCGATGTACGCGGCCCTGGCCGCGGCGACCGCCGCGCGCTCATGCGTGCGTCGCGTTCCCATGTCCATCAGGGGGCGCTCTCCAGCGGCGCTGACCATGCGCGCGGCCGCGGACGCGATCGCGCAGTCGTGGTTGAAGATCGACAGCGCCAACGTTTCGATCACCACGCATTCGGCGAAGCTGCCGCGCACCGACAATATGGGGGACCCAGGGAAATACAACTCACCCTCGGGATAACCGTCGATGTCGCCGCCGAACCGGAAACCGCGCAGATAGCTCAACGTGTCGGCGTCCAGGAATTGCGCCAGCAACTCGCAGGCCTCGTCGTCGAACCTGAACTGCGGCAGCGCTTCCAGCAGCCGGCCGGTTCCGGCGACCACGCCGTACCGACGTCCCGGCGGCAGTCGGCGAGCGAACAATTCGAACGTGGTTTGGCGCGCGGCCGTGCCGTCGCGCAGCGCCGCTGCCAGCATCGTCAGCTCGTACCTGTCGGTGAGCAGCCCGCCCAAGGCCGCGTCGTTCATTCCGCAACCGTATCGGCTGTCAACGCAAGCTCGGTATCGTATACGCCATGGTTGTTGCGTCAGCGCCCACCAAACCGGGCACTACCGGGCAACGCGAGTCAGCTCCGGTAGACGTCACGGCCAGGCCATGGGTCACCATCGTGTGGGACGATCCCATCAACTTGATGACCTACGTGACGTACGTGTTCCAGAAACTGTTCGGATACAGCGAGCCGCATGCCACCAAGCTGATGCTGCAGGTGCACCAGGAAGGTAAGGCAGTGGTGTCGGCGGGTACCCGAGAGTCCATGGAAGTCGACGTGTCCAAGCTGCATGCCGCCGGGTTGTGGGCGACGCTGCAGCAGGACAGCTGAGATCAGAGGGCAGCCAGGATCCTCTGTGCGCAAATGGAAGCGCGTTGCGAGCGCCGGCGGTCCCCGTTTTCGGTCGGCGTTGGCCGCACATGAAGCGGCCCTGCTGAAGAACCTGGTCAACTCGATGATCGGCCTGCTCGACGAGCGCGAATCTTCGGCGCCATCGGACGAACTCGAGGAGATCACCGGGATCAAGACCGGCAACGCCGAGCCGCCCGGCGACCCGACGCTGCGCCGGCTGCTGCCCGACTTCCACAAGCCCGTCGGTGAGGACTTCGACCTGGATCCCCTGGACATCAATGCCGCCGAGAGCCTCAACGCCGCCCTGCGCAGCCTGCACGAGCCGGAGATCATCGAGGCCAAACGTCTTGCCGCACAGCAATTATTGGACACGCTTCCGGAGAATGGCGGCCGGTTTGAGCTGACCGAGGAGGACGCGAACGCCTGGATCGCCGCCGTCAACGACATCCGGCTGTCGCTGGGTGTAATGCTCGATGTCGGCCCCGACGGTCCAAGCCGACTGCCCGCCGACCATCCCTTGTCTGCCCATCTCGATGTGTACCAATGGCTGACGGTCTTGCAGGAATATCTGGTCCTGGTGCTGATGGAAGCCCGCTGATCGTGGCGAATTCGATCACCGATGTCGGGGGTATCAGCGTCGGCCACTACCAGCGGCTGGATGCCGACGCGACGCTCGGCTCCGGTTGGGCGTGCGGCGTCACCGTGGTCCTGACACCGCCGGGGACCGTCGGCGCCGTCGATTGCCGCGGCGGTGCGCCCGGCACGCGGGAGACCGATCTGCTGGATCCAGCCAACAGCGTGCGCTTTGTGGATGCGGTGTTGCTCGCCGGCGGCAGCGCCTACGGTCTGGCCGCCGCCGACGGCGTGATGGGTTGGCTGGAGGAACACGGCCGCGGCCTGGTGATGCGCGGCGGTCTGGTACCCATCGTGCCTGCGGCGGTGATCTTCGACCTGCCCGTCGGCGGCTGGGAGTGCCGCCCGACGGCCGAGTTCGGTTACGCCGCGGTCGCTGCAGGTTCCGCGGCTCAACCCGGCCCGCTGGCCGTCGGAACGGTCGGCGCCGGAGTGGGTGCACGCGCTGGGGTATTCAAGGGCGGCGTCGGGACCGCGTCGACCACGCTGCCGTCCGGCGTGACCGTCGGCGCGGTCGTTGTGGTGAACTCCGCCGGCGACATCGTCGACCGGACCACCGGGCTGCCGTGGCAGGCCGACCTGATCGAGGAGTTCGCGTTGACCTCGCCGCCGGCCGAGGAGCTCGGCGCCCTCGCGCTGCTGCCGTCCCCACTGAACCCCCTCAACACGACGATCGCGGTGGTCGCCACCGACGCTGCGCTGAGCAAGGCGGCGTGCCGGCGGGTCGCGATCGCCGCCCACGACGGCCTGGCCCGAACCATCCGGCCAGTGCATACGCCCCTGGACGGCGACACAATTTTCGCCCTGGCAACCGGCGCGGTCGAGGTGCCACCGGCGACCGACACGCCCGCCGCGATGTCCCAGGACATCGGGCTCGTCACCGCGGTGGGTGCGGCCGCTGCTGACTGCCTGGCTCGCGCGGTGCTGACCGGTGTGCTCGCCGCCGAATCGGTCGCCGGGATACCGACCTATCGGGGCACGCTGCCGGGCGCATTCACGGCCGCGTCCTGACGGTAGCCTGGAACGATGAAATGAGCCGCGCCGGCGACGATGCAGGGCAAAGCGATGAGGAGGAGCGGCGCAAATGAGCTCCGGATATCCGCACACACCGGCCCGGCAGGCGAAGAAACGCCCCGGGTGGATGGTGGGCGGGGCGACGATCGTCACCTTCGTGGCGCTGCTGTACCTGGTGGAATTGATCGATCAGCTGAGGCAACATTCGCTCGACTATGACGGCATCAGACCATTGGAAGCTGACGGGCTCTGGGGAATCATCTGGGCACCCTTGCTGCACGCGAGCTGGACACACCTCAACGGCAACGCCGGCTTCGTACTGGTGCTCGGGTTCCTGATGACGCTGGCCGGGCTGTCGCGGTTCGTCTGGGCGACAGCGATCGTCTGGATCGTCGGCGGCTTCGGCACCTGGCTGATCGGCAACATTGGCGCGCCCGGCGGCGTTGAGACCACCCACATCGGGGCGTCTGGGCTGATCCTCGGCTGGCTCACCTTCCTACTCGTGTTCGGCCTGTTTACCCGCAACGTCTGGCAGATCGTCATCGGCGTGGTGGTGCTGTTTCTTTATGGCGGCATCCTGCTGGGTGTGCTGCCCGGCACCGCCGGTGTGTCCTGGCAAGGTCATCTGTCCGGCGCGGTCGCCGGCGTCGTCGCCGCCTACCTGTTGTCCGCTCCTGAGCGCAAGGGCCGCGCCCTGAAAAAGGCCGGCACCGGTACGCCGCGTCTGACGACATGAGCTCCCCGCTGGCGCCCGTCGGGGTCTTCGACTCCGGCGTCGGGGGACTCACCGTTGCCCGCGCGATCATCGACCAGCTGCCCGACGAGGACATCGTCTACGTCGGCGATACCGGCAACGGCCCCTACGGTCCGCTGACCATCCCGGAGATCCGCGCACACGCGCTGGCCATCGGGGACGACCTGGTCGAGCGGGGCGTCAAGGTGCTCGTGATCGCCTGCAACTCGGCGTCTGCGGCGTGCCTGCGAGACGCTCGCGAGCGCTACGACGTGCCCGTCGTCGAAGTGATCTTGCCGGCGGTGCGACGTGCGGTCGCCACCACCCGCACGGGGCGCATCGGCGTCATCGGCACGCAGGCCACCATCACATCGCACGCCTACCAAGACGCCTTCGCCGCCGCGCGCGACACCGACATCACCGCGGTGGCCTGCCCGCGCTTCGTCGACTTCGTCGAGCGCGGAGTGACCAGCGGACGGCAGGTGCTCGGACTGGCGGAGGGGTATCTGGAGCCGTTGCAGCGCGCCGAGGTGGACACGCTGGTCCTCGGATGCACGCACTATCCGCTGTTGTCCGGATTGATTCAGCTGGCGATGGGTGACAACGTCACGCTGGTTTCCAGCGCGGAGGAGACCGCGAAGGAAGTGCTGCGGGTGCTCTCCGAAAGAGACCTGCTGCGCCCCCATGACGCGCCCCCCGCCAGCCGGGCGTTCGAGGCCACCGGTGACCCCGAGGAGTTCACCAAACTGGCGGCGCGATTCCTCGGCCCAGCCTTCACCGGCGTTCAACCAGTGCACCGTCATTTTCGTGTTCATTAAATGAACATGCGGAGATTCTCCTCACACCAAAGCGGCGATGTTTTCTACATCGTGCTATCGGGCATGGCACAGTAGTGTCCGTGCGATTAACGGTGCTCGGCTGCTCCGGCAGTGTCGTGGGTCCGGATTCGCCTGCGTCGGGTTATCTACTCCGGGCGCCGGATACGCCACCGTTGGTATTGGACTTTGGCGGCGGAGTGCTCGGTGCACTGCAACGGCACGCCGACCCCGGCTCGGTGCACGTGCTGTTGTCTCATTTGCACGCGGACCACTGCCTGGATATGCCCGGCCTTTACGTCTGGCGTCGCTATCACCCGTCGCGCCCGGCCGGCAAGGCGTTGCTGTACGGCCCGAGCGATACCTGGTCGCGGTTGGGGGCGGCGTCGTCACCGTACGGCGGCGAGATTGACGACTGCTCGGACATCTTCGACGTCCGGCACTGGGTCGACGGTGAGCCGGTGACCGTCGGCGCGCTCACTGTCGTGCCCCGGGTGCTCGCGCACCCCACCGAGTCCTACGGTTTCCGCATCACCGACCCCACCGGCGCGTCGCTGGTCTACAGCGGCGACACGGGCATTTGCGACCAGCTTGTCGAGCTGGCCCGCGGCGCCGACGTCTTCCTGTGCGAGGCCTCTTGGACGCACTCGCCGGACCGTCCGCCCGACTTGCATCTGTCGGGCACCGAGGCCGGCAGGGCCGCGGCGCAAGCGGGGGTCCGGGAGTTGCTGCTGACGCATATTCCGCCGTGGACTTCGCGTGAGGATGTCATCAGCGAAGCCAAGGCCGAGTTCGATGGTCCCGTGCACGCGGTGGTGTCGGGTGAGACGTTCGATATCGGGCGACCTGAACACCTCTGAGCAACCCGTCTAGGGTTGGTTCGTGTCCAAACGAGATGACGGTCGCCTTGACGACGAGCTTCGCCCAGTGGTCATCACCCGAGGGTTCACCGAACACCCAGCGGGTTCGGTACTGATCGAGTTCGGTCACACCAAAATCATGTGCACCGCCAGCGTCACCGAGGGGGTGCCGCGCTGGCGCAAAGGGTCCGGGCTGGGTTGGCTCACCGCGGAGTACGCGATGCTGCCGTCGGCCACCCACACCCGATCGGACCGCGAGTCGGTCAAGGGCCGGGTGAGCGGGCGTACCCAGGAGATCAGCCGGCTGGTCGGTCGGTCGTTGCGGGCGTGCATCGATCTGCGGGCGCTGGGGGAGAACACGATCGCCGTCGACTGCGACGTGTTGCAGGCCGACGGTGGCACGCGGACCGCGGCCATCACGGGTGCCTATGTGGCGCTGGCCGACGCGGTGACGTACCTGTCGGCCGCGGGCAAGCTGTCGGATCCCAGACCGTTGTCGTGCGCCATCGCGGCGGTCAGCGTCGGGGTGGTCGACGGCAGGGTCCGGGTCGATCTGCCCTACGAGGAAGACGCGCGCGCGGAAGTGGACATGAATGTCGTCGCCACCGACACGGGGACCCTGGTGGAGGTCCAGGGGACCGGCGAGGGTGCGACGTTCCCGCGTTCGACGTTGGACAAGCTGCTCGACATGGCGTTGGGCGCATGCGACAAATTGTTCGCCGCACAGCGCGACGCCTTGGCGGGGCCGTACCCCGGCGTGCTGCCCGAGGGACCTGCAGCGGCGAAGGCGTTCGGAAGCTGAGTTAGCCCGCGCCCGCCGCGATCACCTGGTCCACTTCGAGGGCCCGATCGGCCATCTCGGCGTGTGCCTTGTCCAGCGCGTCGGCCTGATCCTCATCAGCTTTCATCAGTGCCTCGATGTCAAAGCCGGCCATGTCGAGGACGCCCATCTCCGCGAAGGCCTTCTGCACCTTGTCGCCCCACAACCCGATGTCCTTGACGATCGGCACGATGCGGCTGAACAGGTGCGAGCGGAACTGGATCATCAGCGGCGACGTGTCGACCCATTCGGCGCACGCTTGGACGTCCAGGCCGAGCGTCTCGAAAACCTCTTCGCCGCGGAACCGGTCGCGCATCAGGTAGCAGGCGTCTACGACGAACTCTTCGCGCTCGTCCCGTTCGGCTTCGGTCAGCGCGGAGTAGTAGTCCTTCAACGAGATTCGGCCGAAGGCGACGTGCCGGGCCTCGTCCTGCATGACGTAGGCCAGCACCTTTTTGGCCAGCGAGTCGTGTGGTGTCAAGTCGCGCAACACCCCGAAGGCGGCGAGTGCGAGCCCTTCGATGAGGACCTGCATGCCGAGGTAGGGCATGTCCCAGCGCGAGTCGCGCAGGGTGTCGTCCAGCAGTGCGGTCAGGTGTTTGTTGATCGGGTAGACCAGGCCGACCTTCTCCTGTAGGAACCGCGAGAAGGTCTCGACGTGCCGGGCCTCGTCCATGGTCTGGGTGGCCGCGTAGAACTTCGCGTCGAGGTCAGGGACGACCTCCACGATCTTGGCCGAGCACACCATCGCGCCCTGCTCGCCGTGCAGGAACTGCGAGAACTGCCAGGCTTGGGAGTGCTGGCGCATCTCGGCGCGACGTGAATCGTCTGCGGCGTCCCACATCGGGCTGCCGAACAGCGGATGCAACTCGTCGGGCAGGCCCACCGGGTTCATCGGGTCGACGTCTTGCGTCCAGTCGATGCGCGACTGCGCATCCCACTGCTTGTCCTTCCCCTTTTGGTACAGGGAAAGGAGCCGAGCGCGCCCCTCGTCGTACTCCCAGGTGAAGCGCGCGTCGCCGGCACAAGGAACCTCCCACGAGTACGGCGTGGGCACGTCCGTGTACTTGTCCCTCGTGGTCATGAGCTGCCGCCTATCTGCCCCAGGTATGACCAGATGGTCATATGACGAGTATCACATTGCTCCATGGTCGGCGGCACCGTTCGAGGCTTATGAACTTGGACTGAGCTGCCGGCGAGGATCGGTGCGGCCATTCCGGCTAACTTGTTGTCGATGACCCAACTACTGGTCGCCAGCCGCAATCTCAAGAAGCTGGCCGAACTGCGCCGGGTCCTCGACGGTGCCGGACTCTCGGGGTTGACGCTGGTGTCGCTCAACGATGTCGCGTCATTCGACGAAGCACCAGAAACCGGTGCCACCTTCGAGGAGAACGCGCTGGCCAAGGCGCGGGACGCGTACGCCGGGACGGGTCTGGCAAGTGTCGCCGACGACTCGGGTTTGGCGGTGGCTGCGTTGAACGGCATGCCCGGTGTGCTGTCCGCGCGGTGGTCGGGCCGGCACGGCGACGACGCCGGCAACACCGCGCTGCTGTTGGCGCAGTTGCGTGATGTGCCCGACGGCCGGCGCGGTGCGGCCTTCGTGTCGGCCTGTGCGCTGGTGTACGGCGCGGGCGACGCCCGCAAAGAAGTCGTCGTGCGCGGGGAGTGGTCGGGCACGATCGCCCGCGAGCCGCGCGGCGACGGTGGGTTCGGTTATGACCCGGTGTTTGTTCCCGACGGGTATGACCGCACCGCAGCGGAGTTGAGCCCGGCGGACAAGGACGCGGTATCGCATCGCGGCCGTGCGCTGGGTTTGTTGGTTCCGGCGCTTCGAGCACTGCCCTTGCGAGCGTGAAGCCAGCTTCACGCTCGGCCGCGCCTACACCCCGAAGCGCGTCTTGACGTCCCTGGTCTGGAAGTGCTCGACGATGATGCCCAGCAGCGGGATGGTGCCGCTGAGCAACACGCCTATCGTCTTGCCGATCGGCCAGCGAACCTTGATCGCGAGATTGAACGCGGCCAACACATAGACGAAATACACCCAGCCGTGCACCACTTCGATCCACCGGATCTGGTGGTGGAAGGCGACGTGCGAGACGATCTCGTAGCACAGGGCGATGAGCCAAAGACCCGTCGTCCACGCCATGATGCGGTAGCCGAGCAAGGCGGTGCGAATCTTGTCGACGGGGAAAGCGGGCGCGTGTGCTTCGGGGGTCTCGGGTGCGCTCATGCGGTCGTCCTGTTCTGTTTTTCGGCGTCAGTCTTCGCCAGCTCGGCCAGGTAAGCGTTGTACTCGCGCAGCGCGGGATCGCTAGCGGGTTGCTGAGCGGGCTTGGGCCGCTCGGGCAGCAGTCCGGCGGGTATCTCGGTCAGGACGCCGCTTTTCCGCGGCTCCGGCGGCACCTCTTCATAGCGCACGAACTTGCGATACGCGTAGACGCAGAACCAGGCGAACAACGGCCACTGCAACGCATAGCCGAGATTCTGAAACGTGCCCGAGACCGACTGAAATCTCGTCCACTGCCACCAGCCCAGGGCCAGGCACCCGCAGGACGCGAGGATCACCAAAGCGATCAGCGCGGGCCTGCGACGACGTGTAGTGGACACTTCATGACGGTACCGCCTGAGTGACTTTTGTCCGTTACCCGAGCGGTACGATCGCCACGCCGCGGGCGTGATGGAATTGGCAGACATGCCGGCTTTAGGTGCCGGTGCTCGGAAGAGCGTGAGGGTTCGAGTCCCTCCGCCCGCACTGATGCAGTGCAGGTGTTTGCGCTGGTAGATAGCGGTTTTCATGTTTGCTAGCTAACCCCGTGACCGGCCCGTGGCCGGTTTTTGGCCGAAACTTGCGGGTAACTTAGGGCAGTCACAGTTACTTTGCGTTGAGTACCGCGCGTGCAGGCTGACCGCTACGGCATCGAGGTCGTCATCGAACAAGTCGGCATAGGTGTCGAGTGTGATCTTGGCGGACTTGTGGCCGAGCATGCGTTGCAACCCAAGCACATTCACCCCGGCGGACACCGCCAGTGACGCGCAGGTGTGCCGCAGATCATGTGGAGTGACCTTCTGGACCTTCGCCCGCTTGACCGCCGACTGAAACCATCCAGTCTCCGACTTCGGCCGCGGTAGGTAGCCACCATCGCGGCCGGGGAATACCAGATCGCTTGGCGCCTTCCCGCGGCATTGAAGCGACAGCTCATCGAGCACGAACTCGGGCACCGGCACTGAGCGCGCAGGGCGCCCCTTGGTCGGGCCGCTAGGAGGGACAGGACGATGGCCGCCAGGAACAGTACCCGGGAATACAGTCGTCGCAGCAACCCTCAACCCTCAGCGCCGACAACAAATCATGTGGCCGGCGTTCGTTTACCGTTCGTAACGGTCCTTGTGGACGGTATAGGCTCGCGCGATAATTTTGCCATCCCCGATCGGTCGATGAATGACCGTAGGAGGGCTGAAATGTCGAGTGTGATCGCGGCACCGGAGCTGATCACTAATGCCGCAACAGATTTGGCGAATATTGGCTCGACCATCAGCGAGGCTAACGCGGCCGCAGCGACCCAGACCACTGGGGTGCTGGCCGCCGCTGAGGATGAGGTGTCGGCGGCGATCGCGGGCTGTTTTCCGGCCACGGCCAGCGGTTTCAGGCGCTTAGCGCTCAGGCGGCGGCGTTTCATGCCCAGTTCGTGCAGTCGTTGAGCGGCGCGGGCAGTTCGTATGCACTCGCCGAGGCGGCCAATGCCTCGCCGCTGCAGGCCGTGGTGCAGGGTGCCCAGAGCCTGGCGGTGTTTTCGCCGGTGAAGGACCTGACTGGGCGCCCGCTGTTCGGCAACGGCGCCAACGGGGCCCCGGGGACGGGGGAAAATGGGGCGCCGGGCGGGTGGCTGCTCGGCGACGGCGGCGCTGGCGGCTCCGGCGCGCCCGGCACCGGCCAGGCCGGTGGCAATGGCGGCGCTTCTGGGCTGCTGGGCTACGGCGGGGCCGGCGGGGCCGGCGGCTCGGGCACAGCGACCGTGGCCGGCGGGGCCGGCGGGGCCGGCGGTAATTCCGGCGACCCGCTGTTGGGCTACGGCGGGGCCGGCGGCGCGGGTGGATTCAGACGCCCGCCGGGGCCGGCGGGGCCGGCGGACACGGCGGCAATGGGGGCCTGCTGTTCAGCGCCGGCGGGGCCGGCGGAACCGGCGGATTCGGCGCGACCACCGGCGGCGCCGGTGGGGCCGGCGGGACCGGCGGGCTGGTCAGCGGGCTGTTCGGTGCGGATGGCGGGAACGGCGGGGCGGGCGGATTCAGTGATGCTGGCGTCGGGGGCGCCGGCGGCGCCGGCGGCAATGCGGGTCTGCTGGTCGGCCCCGGCGGGGCCGGCGGGGCCGGCGGATCTAGCCAAGCCGGTGTCGGCGGGGTGGGCGGGGCTGGCGGCAATGGCCCCCTGCTGTATGGCGATGGGGGCGCCGGGGGGGCCGGCGGAACCAGCCAATTTGGGGTCGGTGGGGCCGGCGGGCACGGCGGCACTGCCTTCCTGATCGGCGACGGTGGCCCCGGCGGGACCGGCGGAGTCGGCGGCATGCATGGCGGGGCCGGCGGGGCCGGCGGCAACGGCACCGTGCTTACCCCCGGCGGGGCCGGCGGGGCCGGCGGGGCCAGCGACCTCGGCGCCGGCGGGAACGGCGGAACCGGTGGCAGGGCCGGGCTGGTGCTTAATGGCGGGGCCGGCGGCGCCGGCGGATCGAGCTTAAGTGGCGTCGGTGGTGCCGGCGGGGCCGGCGGCAACGCCCTGCTGATCGGCAACGGCGGCAACGGAGGCAACCCCGGGACCGGTACGGCGCTGGGTCACACTGGCGCCGGTGGTATCAGCGGGCTACTGCTGGGTGTCGACGGCTTCAACGCTCCTGCAAGCACTTCGCCCCTGCACACCCTGCAGCAGCAGGTGCTCCACGCAATCGACGCGCCCATCCTAGGCAGTTCACCGGGCGCCCGCTGTTCGCCAACGGCGCCAACGGGGCTCCGGGCACCGGGCAGCCCGGCGCGCCCGGCGGGTGGCTGCTCGGCGACGGCGGCGCCGGCGGCTCGGGTGGGCCGGGCCTTAACGGTGGTGCCGGCGGGGCTGGCGGGCTGCTCGGTGAAGCCGGCGCGCGGCGGGGCCGGCGGAGATTCATCGACCGGCAACGGCGGGGCCGGCGGGGCCGGCGGGCACGCCCCGTTAGACCATGGCGGCGTCGGCGGCAACGGCGGGCTCACCACGGCAGTAGACGCACTCGGCGGTGCCGGCGGGGCCGGTGGGCATAGCGGACTGATCGCCTACGGCGGGACTGGCGGGTCCGGCGGGGCCGCAATGGGCATCGGCGGTACCGGCGGGGCTGGCGGGGTCGGCGGGACCGGTGGTCTGATCGGCGTGGCCGCTTCCGGCGGCGGGGCCGGTGGGGTCGGCGGATTCGGGACCCTCACCGGGGGTGCCGGCGGACCCGGCGGCGACTCCAGCCCGCTCTTTGCGCCCGGCGGCGCCGGCGGGGACGGCGGGGCCAGCGCGGCCGGTACCGGCGGAGCCGGCGGGACCGGCGGTAACGCCGGTCTGCTGCAAGGCTCCGGTGGGGACGGCGGGGACGGCGGGTTCGGGGTGACCGCCGGCGGGAACGGCGGGACCGGCGGCAATGCGGTACTGATCGCCAACGGCGGTGGTGCCGGCGGAGCCGGCGGATTCAGCTCAATGGGCACCGGCGGGGCCGGCGGGCACGGCGGCGACGCCGGCCTGCTTTGGGGGCCCGGCGGGGCCGGCGGGGCCGGCGGATTCAGCGACAGCACGGTCGGCGGGGCCGGCGGGACCGGCGGCCAGGGCGGCGGCCTACTCTTGGGCACCGGCGGGCCCGGCGGCGAGGGCGGCGGAGGCGAAGTGACCGGCGGCAACGGTGGCGACGGCGGCAACGCCGGCCTGCTCGGCGCCGGCGGGAACGGCGGCAACCCCGGGACTGGTGCGACGGTGGGCAAACCCGGCACCGGCGGCACCGGCGGGTTGCTGCTCGGCCCACCCGGGAATAACGGGATGACATAGCCCGCGGCGATCGAGAGCGGGAAGTTCACGGGGAGTTCACGAAATTGGCCGGGGCAGTGAAAATAGCAGCGGCGGTCTCCGGGCTGCCAGTCGTCCACGAACGAGGCGCCGGGGGGCGGGTGACATAGCCGGGGGTGTGGCTGTGGGCATGAACCCTTCCTTGATGGTTCAGCCCACCATCGTCCCGGTATCGTCTTGGCATTTTATACAGCTAGCCTAAATATAGGTCTTTAGCTGCGGTCATACTCGTGCGCGACACTGGGATTGAAGCCAGCTCAAGCGATTTGCTTTGGTGGATAGTCGCCGTAGGTGCCGCGGTCGTCGCCGGCCAGCACCCAGGCGTGTTGCTGATCAGCCCGTGCCACCAACGCGGCGTGTTCGCGGCACTCCCGCTCATCCGCGGCGTCGCTCTGCTTACAGCTCCACCACCCCAGACAGGCAGCGACCACGACAACCAACGCCGCCAGGATCAACGGCCAGAACTTCGCGACCAACCCGACGACCAGCAAGATGCGAAACACGCCCCCCATGTCAGTTACCTCCCCTGTAATCACTCCCGATTCTCGCGTCCGTGGCCGTCCGTGGCCGTCCGTGGCCGGTTTTTGGCCGAAGTAACACGTAAATATCGGATAGCTGGCGTAAACAACCGTTATGTCTTTCAGCAGCTAGAGGTGGTTTTGGCCCTCTGACTAGGTAGCTGAGTAGGGTTCGAGTCCCTCCGCCCGCACTGATGCTGTGCCGGTATTTGCGCAGGTAGGGGGCTTATTTCACGCCCCGGGCGCTGCGACTGGGCGCGGTTTGGGCACACTTTGGGCACACTTCAAATCCAGTGCCTCCGCGACGGCGTCGAGATCGGTGTCGAAAAGGTCGGCGTAGGTGTCCAGGGTGATCTTTGCTGACTGGTGTCCGAGCATCCGCGACAACGCCAGCACGTTCACCCCGGAGCTGATCGAGATCGAGGCGCAGGAGTGGCGCAGATCGTGCGGCGTGATGGCCTGCACCCCGGCGCTTTTGACGGCGCGCGTAAACCACCGTTCGAGGACTTCGGACGCGGCAAGTAATTATCACCGTCGCCGAACATGAGATCGTCGAGGCTGCGGCACTCGCACTGCACCGCCAGCTCGTCGAGCACGAACTGCGGCACTGGCACCGACCGTTCCTTGCGGGACTTCGTCTGCCCAACCAGGTGACGGCTACCGAACTGCACGGCGTTGTCGTGGACGCTAAGCCTGCGGCGCAGGAACTGGACATCACGGACCCGCAGCGCCACAGCTTCACCCCACCTGATTCCGCAGTAGGCGAGTGCCTCCCCGACTCGCTGGCACCATTCTTGCCTCACTACTCGTTCCGTGAGCGCCGTTTAGGCTGAGCCCGACAAAAGGGGATCAAGGGGATTTCCGGGACAATAGACAATGCCCCCAGATTGCTCTGAGGGCATTGTCTGTGTTGTTACCGGATCCCGCTTACATCACCTAGTGCCAGTGACCTGGGTCGCCGGGGTGGCCGCCTTCCCCGGGGTGGCCGCCTTCGCCGGGGTGGTCGCCTTGCCAGTGTTGGTCGCCGCCTTGCCAGTGTTCGTCGTAGGGGCCATGGTTCCAGTGGTCGCGGTCGCGGAACTCACCGTCGCGCCAGTGGTCATCGTGGCAGCGGCCCCCGTCCCAGTTGTCGCCCCACCCTGGATCCCACCACTCGCCGGGGCACCAGTGATAATCCGGGAACGGCGCGGGTTGGGCCTGGGCGACGGCAGCCGCCCCCAAACCCGCGAGCCCTAAACCTGCGGCCATTACGACCGTCGATGCTGCGGCGCGTGCGATGTTTTTCATGCTGGGGTGTTACCCGCTTCAGTGCGAACGAATCCTGCTCACCGGGGGCGAGTTTTTTGCATGCGTAGCCCGTTGGCGCCGCCTCTGTGGCTTCCTCGGCCGCTCGCGGCACGGGTTCCGTGGGCACATTTTGGGCACACTTGGGCACAAACGAAGGCAATGCCAGCGAATCTCATCGAATGTTATTTCGCAGGTCACAGCCTTTTTAGCGCTCCGACCTCGGCCCGGGGAGGGTTCGAGTCCCGTCCGCCCGCACCATGTGAACTGGCCGTCGCGTTCAGCCGAACAGCGCGCGGTGTTGCTCGACGTATTGCCGCACGCTCTGTGCGGGGTGGCCGGTGATGTCCTCGAAGTCGTGAGTTGAGCGGTTGTAGCGGTCCTCACGATGCAGCCTGGCCATGGTGGCGATGTGTTGCTGCACATGCGGCGGCAGTCCCGCTTGGTCCAGTTGCCCGAGGAATTGCTCAAACCGCGGTTGGACCGCGGTGACGGGTCGGCTCAAGGCTTGGGAGTACTGCTCGGCGATCTCGTTGACGTCAAGCGTCGCCGGGCCGGTCAATTCATACACTGCACCGAGGTGGTCCTCGGGTGCACACAGCACAGCGGCAACGACTTCGGCGACATCGCTAGAAGCGACGGGCGAGGTGCGGCCGGTCCCGAACGGCAGCGTGAGTTGTCCGGTCTCCCGGATCGAGCGAGCGGCCAGCATGGCGAACAGTGGATTCTCGAGCAGAACCGTCGGCCGGATGTGCACAGCAGGGATGGCCGACCAGTTGATGACGTGCTCGGCGAGCCAATGCAGGCGTTGTTGCTTCGATTCCTCAGTGCTGGTCGCGGTCATCTGGGAGACCGTCATCTGCGACATGTTGACCAGCACTTCGAGGTTGTCGAATTCCTTCGCGATCGCGCAGACCACGGCGGTGGCTTCGAGGTAATCCGGTGAGACGCTCATGTTGAAGAACATCCGGGTGACGCCGTCGAGCGCCGCCGCGACGTCGATCGGGTTGGTCAAATCTCCCGCGATCACGTCGGCGCCCAGTGCGCGCAGCGCGTCGGCTCGGGCGTCGTCGCGGTGGACCATGGCCCGAACGGTCAGGCCGCGATCACGAAGTCGCGCCACTACTTGCGGGCTGATACCGGCGATGCCACCGCCTGCGCCGGTAACGAGGTAGGTCGGTGCCATGCCGAAAGTATGACCCGTCACCGCACCGCGGCCGATGCCGTATGGCTTACAGTTGACCAGCCAGTCGGACCCGTTTAGTGCGCGTAGCAGGCATTGGAGGCGCAGTTGTCCAAGACGATGTCGTTACCCCGGTATCCCGGCGACGTGACCCCGGGGTGGCTGTCGGCGGTGCTCAGCGAGCGCGGCACCCCCGTCGATGTGGCAGAGGTCGACGTTGTCGGCATCGGCACCGGGCAGACCGGAGCGACCTACCGGGTGACCGCCAGCTATGCGACGGATCCGGGTGGTTTACCGGGAACTTTCGTGATCAAACTGCCGGCCCAGGACGACGCTGTGCGCGACCGGGTCGTCCTCGGATATCGCAGTGAGTGCGCGTTCTACGCCACGGTGGCCGACCGCGTGCAGGTGCCCACGCCGCAGTGCTTTTACAGCGAGATCACCGAAGACGCGATGGAATACGCGCTGCTGCTAGCCGACCAGGCACCCGCGGTCCAGGGAGATCAGATTGCGGGCTGCGGCGAGCAGGAGGCGCGGCTCGCGGTCGTGGCGCTGGCAGGATTACACGGGCCGAGTTGGCGCGATCCGGCATACCTCGATTTTCCCGCCATTGCTTTCGGACGCCCGGACGAAGCTTCCGCCAAGGGTCTGGGCGAGGTAGCGAAGATGAGCGCCGACATCACGCTGGAGAAGCTCGGCGACCGAATGAGTGCTGACGACCGCGAAACCTTCACTACGACCATGGGTCTAGTCACACCGTGGCTGCTTGCCGAGCGCGACCGATTCGCTCTGATTCATGGCGACTATCGGCTCGACAACATGCTGTTCGATCCCGACCGAACCCGGGTCAGCGTGGTCGATTGGCAGACGCTTGGTGTGGGCCTTCCGGCAAGGGATCTCGCGTATTTCACCGCGACCAGCCTGGACTCGCAGCTGCGCTCCGCGATTGAGAAAGACCTCGTCGATGAGTATCACCGGGCGCTACTGGGCTACGGAGTCACCGACTACGACGGTGAAACGTGTTGGCGTGATTACCGGTTGGGGGTGCCGCACGCCCTGCTGATCTCCGCCCTGGGGTTCGCGTTTGCCGCTGCCACCGAGCGCGGCGACGACATGGTCTTGGCCATGCTCGGGCGGGGCTGCCAGGCCATCCGCGATCTGGAGACCCTGGAACTTATCGGTTGAACCGACCTGCGAGGTAGTCGGCCCGGCAAGCATTGCGCGCGAGCTTGCCACTGGTGGTACGGGGAATGATGCCGGCCGCGACGAGCCGGAAGTCGGCGACGCGGACCTGGTGCGCGTGCGAGACTGCTGCGCGCACGGCCGCCGCGATCGGATCCGGATCCGCGCGCCCGACACCCGCGGCGCGTTCGGCGACGATGACGAGCTGCTCTCCGGAGTTGCCGTCCGCCGGGCCGAGGGCATCGGCGGGAACGGAAAACGCGGCCACATAACCGGTCCGGATGGCGGGCGACGCCTGACTGACGGTCGTCTCGATGTCGTGCGGGTAGTGATTACGACCGTCGATGATGACGAGGTCTTTGATCCGCCCCGTCAAGTACAGCTCGCCGTCGATGTAGACGCCGAGATCGCCGGTGGCCAGCCAGCAGCCGTTGTCCGGGACGCCCTCGGCATGGCTGGAATCGTCGAGCCGGGACTGCAGCTTGTTGGCGAATGTGCGCTGTGTCTCTTCCTCGCGTCCGAAGTATCCGCGGCCGATGTTGTTGCCGTGCAGCCAGATTTCTCCGACAGTGCCATCCGGCACCTCGCCGCCTGACCTGGCGATCACGGCCCAGACGTCCTGAATCGGCTGGCCGCAGGAGACATAGGAGACCGCGCCTTCGGTTTCGGGCGCGACGACCACCGCGCGCCCGGCGGCGAGTTGAACGCGGTCGAGGAATATGGCGCTGGTCGCTGCATCCGGGCCGATACTGGCTACCCCCAGCGTCGCCTCCGCCATTCCATACGACGGCTTGACCGCGTTCGCGGGCAAGCCATAGGGGGCGAACGCAGCGTTGAATTTCTCGATGGCCGACATCGTCACCGGCTCCGAGCCGTTGAGCAAGCCGCCGACGTTACTGAGGTCAATGGCGTAGCCCTCCGGGGGCAGACCCCGCTCAGCGGTCAACTCGAAGGCGAAGTTAGGTGCGGCCGCAAATGTCCGACCGCTGGTCGCTTCCGCGCTCAGCTCTTTGATCCATCGGAAAGGGCGACGAATGAATGCCATCGGATCCAGCAGCGTGAGGTATCCGCCACCGCACAACATGGGGAACATAATCATGATCAATCCCATGTCGTGATACAGCGGCAACCAGCTCACGCTGCGGGTTCGGCGGTCCAACCCACCGGCCAGGATTATCTGCAGCACGTTGGTGCAGACGGCACGGTGGGTGATCTCCACCCCGGCCGGCGTGCGCGTCGAGCCCGACGTGTACTGCAGGTAGGCGACGTCGTCGGCGCCGACTATCGGCTCGGTGAACATCGACGCGAGGGTCTCGGGGACTGCGTCGACCGCGATCAGTCGCGGCCGCTCCGCGACAGGAAGTGTGCGGAGCGACTCGCGCACCGACTCGGCCGCCGCGGTGGTGGTCAAAACTGCGGCAGGCCGGGCATCGCCAAGCACCGCCGCCAACCGCTCCGCGTGCCCGGACAAAGTTGGCGCAAACAGCGGGACCGCGATCCGGCCCGCGTGGATCGCGCTAAAGAAAGCGACCACGTAGTCAAGGCCGTGCGGCGCCAGGATCGCCACCCGATCACCCGGCTCGGTGACCTGCTGGAGGCGCGCGCCGATCGCTCGGAGCCGTGACCACAGCCCATTCCAGCTGAGCTCGACCATGCGCCCGTCGAGCTCTTTCGCATAGTCGATGAACCTGTAGGACAGAAGGTCGCCGAACGCGGCCCGGTTCTGGTCCAAATACTTGGTCAGCTTCGCGTCGTCCGGCAGGACGATCGTGCCGTCGGCGAGAACGTACTCGTTGATATCGACCACGGCTGGCTGCGCAGCGCAAATCGAGGAGGGGGCCCGACCCATGCACAGAGAATAGAAGTGTTGCCCGACGACAAGCTAAACCAAAAGGCGTGTTGCCCATCACTGTTCGCTAAGCGCTGTGATGTACCTCATATAACGGGGGATAATCTTGGCGCGCTGTTTCTTGAGCCGGCCGGATCTCGGAGGAATCATGAGCGAACCGGAATTGCAGGGTCAGACCGTCGTCGTGATCGGCGGCAGCGCGGGCATCGGGCTCGAGACAGCCCGACGCGCCAGAGCTGAGGGGGCCGATGTCATCCTCACCGGCCGCAATCCCGACCGGCTGGACCAAGCGGCGCGCGACGTCGGTGCGCAACGCACCGCGGCCTTCGACGCCAACGACTCGGCCGCCGTACGGAGCTTTTTTGCCGAGCTGGCCGGACCGATCGACCACGTAATGGTCACCGCCGGCGGCCCGAGCTACGGGCCTTTGCTCGAAATGGACTCGGATCAGGTGCGAGGGGCAATCAGCGGGCACCTCGTGTGCTGCCTCGACGTGGCGCGCAACGCCGCGGGCAAGATGCGGCCCGGCGGCACGCTGGTGTTCATGGGCGGCACCGGCGGACGCCGCGTCGGTCACGGCCTCGGCATCGTCTCGGCGGCCACCGCCGCGCTGCCACCGTTTACGGCGACACTCGCACTTGAGTTGGCGCCGGTTCGCGTCAACCTCATCGCCGCCGGCTTCGTCGACACCCCGTTGTCGGCATCGCTGCTCGGGGATCAGCTCGAGCAGCGCCGCAACGAGCTTCGGGCGACGTTGCCGATCGGCCGCGTCGTCACGGCTGCCGACGTCGCGGCGCTGGCTGTGCACATCATGGCCAACACGGCGCTCACCGGCGCGACATACGACATCGATGGCGGCCAGCAGTTCGTGTGACCGCCCGCGTCAGCGTTGTGCCGTCTTGACCAGGTTCGATCCGATGATCAGCCGCTGAATCTCGCTGGTGCCTTCATACAGTCGGAGCAGGCGAACGTCTCGGTAGATTCGTTCGACGGGTACGCCGCGCATGTAGCCACTGCCGCCGTGCACCTGAACCGCGAGATCTGCGACCTTGCCGGCCATTTCGGTGCAAAACAGCTTCGCCGCCGACGGGGCTATCCGGCGATCTTCGCCGCTGACCCACTGCCGGGCCGTGTCTCGGACGAGTGCGCGGCCGGCCAGCACGGAAGTCTGTTGGTCGGCAAGCATCGCCTGCACCAACTGAAAGCTGCCGATCGGCGCACCACCCTGCGTCGCGGTGGCGGCATACGTCACCGACTCGTCCAAGGCGCGTTGGGCGGCGCCGACCGCGAGCGCCGCGATGTGGACGCGGCCGCGCGCCAGGGACGTCATCGCCGCTCGATAGCCGATGTCCTCGCTCCCGCCGACTAGCGCGTCGGGGCCGACTCGGACGTCGGTGAAGCTGACGTCGGCGGTCCATGCGCCCTCCTGGCCCATCTTGGCGTCCTTCGCGCCTACCTCGACGCCCGCGGAATCTCCGGGCACCAAGAACACGGCGATGCCTGGGCCGTCATCGTCGGCGGGCCTGGTGCGTGCGAACACCACGAATAGATCGGCGACGGGGGCGTTGGTGATGAAGCGCTTTTGCCCGGAAATCACCCAGTCTTGTCCGTCGCGAACGGCTTTGGTGCGCAGGCCGGCGGGATTGGATCCGGCGCCGGGTTCCGTCAGCGCGAACGACGCGACGACTTCCCCGGACGCGATCGGCTCGAGCCAGCGCGCCTTCTGCTCGTCGCTGCCGAACCCGACGAGCACCTGGCCGGCGATGCCGTTGTTCGTGCCGAACATCGAGCGAAGCGCCAGCGACGTGTAGCCCAGCTCCATGGCCAGCTCGACGTCTTGCATCAAGTTGAGACCGAGCCCGCCCCACTCCTGCGGAATCGCGTAGCCGAACAACCCCATCTTTTTAGCCTGGTCGCGCAGATCGTCGGGCACCCGGTCGTCGTCGAGAATCTCCTGCTCCCGCGGGACAACGGCGCTGCGGACGAAGTGTCGCGTCTGGGCCAGGATCTCCTGGAAATCGTCGTCTGAGACCTGTTCGATTGTCATTGGCCCACGCTCCTCTATTGGCAGCTGGTTGCCCTTAGGTACCCTGGTTTGGGCAAGATCCTATATGAAATATGAAATTAGAATTGAAGGGTTGTGATCCAGTTGCCATTGCTGAGCGGTCAGACCGCGGTGATCACTGGTGGAGCGCAGGGACTGGGCTACGCCATCGCGGAGCGATTCATCGCCGAAGGGGCCCGAGTTGTGCTCGGCGATGTGAATCTGGAAGCGACCGAGGTCGCGGCCAAACAACTGGGCGGTGACGACGTCGCCCTTGCGGTGCAATGCAACGTGGCCAAGGCGGACGAGGTCGACGCGCTGCTGAAGACCGCCGTCGATCGCTTCGGTGACTTGGACATCATGGTGAACAACGCCGGCATCACCCGTGACGCGACCATGCGCAAGATGACCGAAGAGCAGTTCGACCAGGTCATTTCCGTGCACCTGAAGGGAACGTGGAACGGCACTCGCCTGGCGGCCGCGATCATGCGGGAAAACAAGCGCGGCGCGATCATCAACATGTCCTCGGTCTCGGGGAAGGTCGGCATGGTCGGCCAGACGAACTACTCCGCCGCCAAGGCCGGCATCGTGGGAATGACCAAGGCCGCCGCCAAGGAGCTCGCCTACCTCGGTGTCCGGGTCAACGCAATCGCTCCCGGTCTGATCCGTTCGGCGATGACAGAGGCTATGCCGCAACGGATTTGGGACTCCAAGGTGGCCGAGGTGCCGATGGGTCGGGCTGGTGAGCCCAGCGAGGTCGCCAGCGTCGCGTTGTTTCTGGCCTCCGATCTGTCGTCGTACATGACCGGCACCGTCATGGAGATCACCGGCGGCCGCCATCTTTGATTGAGGGGTACGTGAAATGCGTCAAGCCGTCATCTGTGAACCCGTGCGGACGCCGATCGGTCGCTACGGCGGAATGTTCAAGTCGCTCAGTGCCGTTGACCTCGGCGTCGCGGCGCTCAAGGGACTGCTGGACCGGACCGGGCTGGCACCCGAGGCGGTGCAGGACGTCATCCTGGGGCACTGCTACCCCAGCAGCGAGGCCCCCGCAATCGGACGCGTGGTGGCGCTGGATGCCGGCCTGCCGGTGACGGTTCCGGGCATGCAAGTCGACCGCCGTTGTGGGTCGGGCCTGCAGGCGGTGATCCAGGCATGTCTGCAGGTGGCCACCGGCAACAACGACCTGGTGGTCGCCGGCGGTTGCGAAAGCATGAGCAACGTCGCGTTCTATTCCACCGATATGCGCTGGGGTGGCGCCCGCAGCGGGGTCAAGGTGCACGACGGGTTGGCTCGGGGCCGCACGACAGCCGGCGGCCGGCACTATCCGGTCCCGGGCGGAATGATGGAGACCGCCGAGAATTTGCGCCGCCAGTACGGGATTTCCCGTCAGGAACAAGACGAGCTCGCGGTGGCGTCACACCAGCGCGCGGTAGCCGCCCAGAAGGACGGCATCCTGGCCGAAGAAATCGTCCCAGTAATCGTGCCGACCCGTCACGGCGAAGAGCTGATCGACACCGACGAGCATCCCCGTGCAGACACCTCGGTGGAGTCGCTGAGCAAGCTCAAACCGGTTCTGCTGTCCGAAGACCCGGATGCGACGGTCACCGCCGGCAACGCGAGCGGGCAGAACGACGCGGCGTCCATGTGTCTGGTGACCACTCCGGAGAAGGCGGACGAATACGGACTGACCCCGCTGGTCCGCATGGTGTCCTGGGGCCAGGCGGGTGTGGCGCCCAACATCATGGGCATCGGTCCGGTGCCCGCCACGGAGGTCGCGCTCACCAAGGCCGGCCTACAGCTGAGCGACATCGACGTCATCGAGCTCAACGAAGCCTTCGCCGCGCAGGCGCTTGCGGTGATGCGGGAATGGAATTTCGGCGCCGCCGATCACGACCGGACCAACGTGCACGGCTCGGGCATCTCGCTGGGCCACCCGGTCGGCGCCACCGGCGGCAGAATGCTGGCCACCCTGGCGCGCGAACTCAACCGCCGCGAGTTGCGCTATGGCCTTGAAACCATGTGCATCGGGGGCGGTCAGGGGCTGGCCGCGGTTTTCGAGCGGGTCACTTCGACGTGAACCCGCTGACCGGTATCACCGTCGTCGAGGTATCCAGCTTCGTTGCCGCGCCGCTGTGCGGCATGACGCTGAACCAACTTGGCGCGCAGGTGATCCGCGTCGACCCGATCGGTGGTGCCTCGGACACCCAACGGTGGCCGCTGACGGCGGACGGTACGTCGATCTACTGGACTGGGCTGAACAAGGGAAAGCGTTCGGCCACCATCGATCTGCGGTCGCCGGACGGCCAGGAGCTGGTCCGGCGGCTCATCATCGAGGGCGACGGCATCGTCGTCACCAACGCCGTGCTGCCCTGGCTGAACTACGACGCGCTCGCCGTCAACCGTCCCGATGTCGTCCACGTCCAGCTGCTCGGGCGCGGCGACGGATCCACCGGCGTGGACTATACGGTGAACGCGGGTATCGGGTATCCGCTCGTCACCGGCCCGGCCAACCACGCGGGCCCGATCAACCACGTGTTGCCGGCCTGGGATGTGTGCTGCGGACTGTATGCCGCCCTGGCCGTCGTCGCCGCGGTGCGCCGTCGCGACCAGACGGGTGAGGGTGCGCGCATCAGCCTGGCGCTGGAGGACGTTGCGCTGGCGACCGCCGGAAACCTCGGCTTGTTGACCGAACCTCAGGTGATCGGAACGCAACGGGAGCGTCTGGGCAATACCATCTACGGCCAATACGGCCAGGATTTCTCCAGCCGCGACGGTGCCGCCTTCATGGTTGTTCTGTTGACCGGCAGGCATTTTCGTGACCTGGTCGACGTGACGGGGACCGATGCCGCGGTGGCGGCGCTCGCCGATGCGCTGGGCGCGGACTTCAACACCGAAGGCGACCGCTACCGGTATCGCGATGTGTTGTCCGGGTTGTTCGCCACCTGGTTCGGGGACCACACGGCCGACGAAGTCACCGCCGCGCTGTCGGATACCACCGTGCTGTTCGAGCGGTACCGCACCTTCGCCGAAGTCGCCCAGGGACCCAAAGTGACTGCTAATCCGCTGTTCTCCAAACTGCGCCAGCCGGGACTCGGGGACTACCTGGCGCCCGCGATGCCCGCCGCTTTCAATGGCGTCCACCCAGCCAGTGGGCCCGCGCCCGCGTTGGGACAAGACACTGCCGATGTCCTCACGGAGTGCCTGGGGTTGACGGCCAACGACATCACGCGCCTGTTGGACGCGAACACGATCAAAGGACAGTAATGACGAAACTTGCACAGACACTGGGCCTGACCGAGTTCCAGGCCGAGATCATCGCTACGGTAAGGCAATTCGTCGACAAAGAGGTCATTCCCCACGCGGCCGAGCTCGAACGCGCCGACAGCTACCCGCAGGACATCGTCGACCAGATGCGCGACATGGGCTTGTTCGGCCTGATGATTCCGCAGGAGTACGGCGGGCTGGGGGAGTCGCTGTTGACCTACGCGCTGTGCGTCGAGGAGCTGGCCCGCGGCTGGATGAGCATCTCCGGGGTGCTCAACACCCACTTCATCGTGGCGTACATGCTGCGCCAGCACGGCACCGACGAGCAGAAGCAGCGCTTCCTGCCACGCATGGCAACCGGCGAGACTCGCGGCGCGTTTTCCATGTCCGAGCCCGAGCTGGGCTCCGATGTCGCCGCGATCCGAACCCGGGCCCAACGCAACCCGGAGGGGACCTACACCATCAACGGCCAGAAGATGTGGGTGACAAACGGCGGCAGTTCGACACTGGTCGCGGTACTGGTTCGCACCGACGAAGGTGCGGACAAGCCGCACCGCAACCTGACCGCGTTTCTCGTCGAGAAGCCAACGGGTTTCGGCGAAGTGGCGCCCGGTCTGGTGATCCCGGGCAAGATCGACAAGCTCGGCTATAAGGGTATCGACACCACCGAGCTCATCTTCGACGGCTACCAGGCTGGCGCGGACGACATTCTGGGCGGCACGCCGGGGCAGGGCTTCTTCCAGATGATGGACGGCATCGAGGTCGGGCGGGTCAACGTGTCGGCGCGCGCCTGCGGAGTCGGCATCCGCGCCTTCGAGCTCGCTGCGCGTTACGCTCAGCAGCGCCAAACGTTCGGCAAGCCGATCGCCGAGCATCAGGCCATCGCGTTCCAGCTCGCTGAGATGGCTACCAAGGTCGAGGCGGCACACCTGATGATGGTCAACGCCGCGCGGTTGAAGGACTCGGGGGAACGCAACGACGTGGCTGCGGGCATGGCGAAATACCTTGCCAGCGAGCTCTGTTCGGAGGTCACCCAGCAGAGCTTCCGGATTCACGGCGGCTATGGCTACTCCAAGGAGTACGAGATCGAGCGGCTGATGCGCGACGCGCCGTTCCTGTTGATCGGTGAGGGTACCAGCGAAATCCAGAAGCAGATCATCAGCAAGCGACTGCTCGCGGAGTATCGGATCTGACGCCATGACTAGCATGTCGGGCCCGGATTTCGTTGCACGACCTCAACTTTCCGAGGACGTCGCCCGTTTTGTGCGGGGAAGGATTTTCGACGGTACCTACGCCGCGGGGAAGTACGTCCGGCTGGACCAACTGGCTGCCGAACTGGGCATCAGTGTCACTCCGGTGCGCGAGGCGCTGTTCGCCCTACGCGCCGAAGGCTTGGTCGCCCAACAGCCGCACCGCGGCTTCGTCGTACTGCCGGTGACCGGACGTGACCTCGCCGATGTGGCCAACGTGCAGGCGCACGTCGGCGGCGAGCTCGCCGCACGCGCTGCGGCCAACATCACCGACGAACAACTGCGCGAACTCAAAGATATCCAGGCCGAGCTGGAACGCGCCTATGCGGGTGATGACGGCGAACGGACAGTCCGCCTCAACCACGAGTTCCATAAGGCCATCAACGTCGCCGCGGACTCGCCGAAACTCGCTCAGCTGATGTCCCAAATCACCCGCTACGCGCCCGAATCAGTGTTCCCCGCCATCGAGGGCTGGCCCCGCCAGTCGATCAAAGACCATCGGCGGTTGTTGTCGGCGTTGATGAAACGCGATCACGAGCTCGCGCGCATCGCGATGTCTGAACACCTTGCGGCCGGTGCGGTTCCGTTGATCGAGCATCTCGTCGAACGTGGTGTGGTCGAAGAAGCGGGTGGCTCGATAGCCTAATTAGGGGGCGGTTTGGGGTTGGGGGCGCGGATCTCGACAGCGGACCCCGAACTTCAAAACCGTTGGCAAACCTAGGTTGCTTGACCGACCAACAGCTCCCGCAGGCGGCGGGTGTCCACTTTCCCAGTGGCGCCGCGCGGGAGGTCGTCGTCGGATTCCAGAAGCAGCCATACCGTCGGCACCTTGAAGGCGCTCAAGAGTTCGCGCGCCGCACCGCGTAACTGCTCGGCGGTGAGCCCGTTGCAGACCACCGCGGCACCGACGCGTTCGCCGGCGGCGCCAGGAACGTTGGTGACATGGGCGTTATCGACGCCGTCGATAGCGCGCAGCGCCCGCTCGACCTCGCTGGGGTAGACGGTGGCACCGCTGACTTTGAACATGTCGTCGGATCTGCCGTGGTAGAACAAAAAGCCTTCGGTGTCCAGATGGCCAAGGTCGCCGGTTGGGTAGAAGCCGTCGGCGGTGAACACCTCCTCGCGCGCGCGGCGGCAAATGCCACGCAGCGTGTGCGGTCCCCGGATCTGAATCATCCCAACGGTTCCCGTCGCGGTCGGCTCGCCGTTATCGGGATCGACGATGCGGACTTGCATGCCGGGGAACGGTTTTCCGCAACTACCCCACGCGGCAGGCGGCATGTCGGTGTCGGCGGGGTAGCCGCAGTACGGTCCGAACGCCTCGGTCATCCCGAACAAGTTGGCGCGCGCCCCGGGCTGGGCGCGTTGCTCTGGTGGGAGCAGCGCGTCCAGGCTGCCCGGCTGCAACGCCGAGAGATCCACGCCCGCCGGGCCGGCGTGCCGCGCCAACGCTTCGGCTTGGTCCGGCCAGCCACGGAACAGCGTGACCCGCTCGCTCTCCAACAGACGCAGGGTGGTTTCGGGCCGCGGCACCTCTTCGGTTACCAGGGTGGCGCCGGCCAGCAGCGCCGACAAGATCCCGCTGCCCAAGCCGCCCACCCAAAAGAACGGCATCGGCAGATACAGCCGGGTGTCGGAGGTGATGCATCGCGCCGCAAGCGCCGACCGCACTGCGCCCAACGCGCTTCCGTGTGACTGGATGACCCCCTTCGGCGGTCCGCTACTGCCTGAGGTGAATACGATGAGCATCGGGTCGGACTCGGTCACAGTTCCGCTCAGCGCATCGACGATCCCGCGGGCGTGTTCGCCCGCGGTCAGCTCGGCGAGCCGATCCGTCGTCCAAACCTGCTTCAAGGCAGGCAGTTCGAGCGGCGGCATGGACTTCAGATCGTCTAGGTAGCGGTGGCCGCGGAATTCCTCGACGCTCACCAGGAATTGCACTGAGGCCGCCCGCAGTTGCGCGACGAGTTCCCGGGCGGCCAACAGCGTGCTCAACGGAACCAATACGGCGCCGATGCGGGTCAGCGCGGTGGCGAGCTGCACCCAGCGGGTGTTGTTGGGCATGATCAGCCCGACCCGGGTGCCCTTAGTCACGCCGGCTTCGATGAAGATTGCTGCCAAACCCCTGGTGGTCGTGTCAAGTTCGCGGTAAGTAATCCGCGCCGCGGGATCGATCACGATCGGCTTGTCGCCGTAGCTGACCGCGCGCGACCGCACCAGCTGGTCGATCGTGAGCGCGGCGGTCGGCTCAGGCATCGAATAGCTTCTTCAGTCGCCGGGTGTCGACCTTGCCGCTGGACAGTAGTGGAAGCTCGGCGCGGGGCAGGCCGAGGAACCGCTTGGGGATTTTGTACGACGACAATTCGTCCTTCAGCCGCGTACGAAGCGCCCCTAGGTCTAACTCGGGGTCCAATTCGCGCTGGATGACGACGGCGGCCACCAACTCTCCTCGCTCGGCGTCCGGAATGCCCACCACGTGAGCGTCCGCGCCCGTGACCTTCGCGATGGCTTTCTCGACTTCGGTTGCCGAGACGTTGGCGCCCGCCGTCTTGATCATCGCGCTACGGCGTCCAACGAAGTACACGAATTCGTCGTCGTCGGTGCGCACCAGGTCGCCGGTATGAAACCAACCGTCGGCGTCGAAGCTCTCTTCGCGACTTCGCCGGTAATAGCGTTGCATGACGAACGGACCGCGGATGCACAGTTCCCCGACTCCGTCCGGGTCGGGGTTAACGATCTTGATCTGGAATCCGGGTGCCGGCTTGCCGAAGGACCCGCGCCGCTCTTCGTTCTGATCGGACTCGTCACCACTGATCAGCAGGACGCTGCCGGCTTCGGTCAGTCCGAACATGTTGTGCCGCAATTCGGGGTCGGCGGGTCGGGCGGCGGGCGGCATGATCGGGTACAGGTTCCCCCGTTGCATCGACGATAGGTCGCGCCCGGCAAAGCTCGGATCCGCGGCCAAATGCGCGACCCCGGCCGCGAACCCATTTGTCATCGTGGGTTTTTCGGTCTCGAGCAAGTCGAGCGTTTCACTCGCGTCTGTGGCGTTGGAGCAGATCAGCGTGGACCCGGCGACCACCGTCGCCAGCAGACCGAAAGCGAACCCGCCGATCCAGAAGAACGGCGAGTTGCAGAACAGCTTGTCGCGTGCGGTCAAGCCGCGAATCGTGTTGAGATCCTTCTGGTGCTGCAGCAGCGCCTGGTGTGTGTGCAGTACTCCCTTGGGTGTGGCGGCGGAGCCCGACGTGTACACGATGGCCAGCGGGTCCGAGCCCTCGACATCCTCTTCCATAGCTGCGAGCAGCGTGGGCTCGACTGTCGCGGCGAGTTGGTACGCACGCTCGAAATTGACTGCGATATAGCGCAATTGCGGTAGGGCGGCGACAAACAACCGGGAGTCGAAGTCTGGGAGCGCAAGCACCTCGGCGAGCCGCTGCACGTAATCGTGGGACCGGAAAGACGCAGCGCTCAATAGGATCTCAACATCGCTGTCAACCAATTGCTCACGGAGTTCGCGGGCGGTGGCGAACGTGGAAAACGGCACAACCACAGCGCCGATCCGCGCTGCGGCGAGCATCCCGACGACAAAGTCGGTCCCGTTTGGATAGAGCAGCCCCACGTGAGTTCCCTTGCCGGCGCCCAGCGCGATCAGCCCGCGACCCAGCTCCGCGGAATGGTGATCGGCCGCGGCATAGCTGATGCGGTCGCCGTCGCAGACAAGAAGCGGGTGGTCTCCGCGCTCCTGGGCTTGGTGACGCAGGATTTCGGCGACCGTATCACCGGGCATGGTCGCTGCGGTCCGCATCGAAGAAGCGCCGGATCGCGCTGAGGTCCGCCTTGCCGGACGGTGTCCGCGGGATCGTGTCGACGATCGCGATCTCGGTGGGAATCTCGTAGCGCGCCAGTCCCTTACGCAGATACTCGACCAGCTCGGCGGCATCGGCGGATGCGGATGTGCGCAGTTCCACCATCGCGACGGGGGTTTCCCCCAGACGCGCGTCGGAACGTCCGACCACCGCCGCGCCTGCGACCGCGGGGTGGCCCTCCAGCGCGTTGCGCACATCGTCGGGCATGATTTTGAAACCTCCGCGGATGATCGCCTGATCGGCGCGCCCGACGATCCAGACAAAGCCGTCGGCGTCGATGCGCGCCATGTCCGTCGTCCGCATCCACTCCGCCGATGCTCCCATCTGACCTGGCTTGACCTCCAGCAGGCCGACCCGGTCGGGTCCCAGCGCCGCGCCGTTGTCATCGACCACCCGCAGCTGTGCGCCGGGGTTGACGCGGCCGACGCTGCCGCGTTTAGCGCGCCAGTGCCGCTGATAGTCAGCGAGCGTCCAGCCCGCCACTCCGCCGCCAAATTCTGTTGCCGCATAAGAGGTCAGGACGGGAATGCCGTACTTCTCGGTGAAGGCATCGGCATCCTCGGCCGACAGCGGCGCGGTCCCGCAGGTGACCGCGCGGATGCTTTCCAGATCGGTGCGCGGCAGGTCGGAGTGCAACACCGTGCGCAGCGCGGCGGGTACCAGGGACACGGTGCGGGGACGGTGTTTGCGTACCGCCGCCGCCCAGGCTTCGAGCTCGAATCGCTCAAGTAGCACAAACGATCTCGCCTCCGCGATGCATTGCAGCACCCGGAACACGCCGCCGATGTGCACCAGCGGAGAGTTGACGATCGCAACGCCGTTGCGCAGTTCGGTAGGCGCCGGCGCCCGCTGCGACTCGGGTCCCATCACACTGCGCGCCAGCATGTCGTAGCTGAGGCTGACTCGTTTGGGCGGTCCGGTCGTTCCGCTGGTCAACATGAGCACCGCGACCTGGGCCGGCGCGGCGGGCGGGCCGGAGTGCTGCATCAAGCCGGCCTCGTCGTCTAACAGACCTGAAATCGACACCGTCGGGATCCCCGGGGGAACCAGCGCCGTCAGGTCGTCGGGTTGACCGACGACAAGCGGGAGCCCGAGCGCTGCGATGTCGGCCCGGGTGCGGTCGTCGCCACGCGACGGGTTGATGGTGACCACCGTGCCGCCAGCCAGCAGCACACCCAGGAATGCCGCCACGTGACCCGGCCGGTTGCGCAAAAGCATCCCGACTTTGGGGTCGGCGCCGAGTTCGGTGGTCAACGACGCGATTCGCCGGGCGGCGGCACCGACCTGGCCCCACGACGACCATCGGCCGTCGTACTCGATCGCGTGCGCGTCAGGATCGAGGTCCAGCACGTCGGCGATGCGATGACTGAGCGGATGACCCATCGTCACCGGATCTTCGGTTGGCGCGAAGTGGCCTCGCCCTGCCCGGCCAGTTCGGCCTTACCGAGCGGGTTACCCAGCCGGGTGTAGATCAGGCCCTGTTCCAGGGCGGCACGATAGGGCTTGTCCAGCGACTCCCAGATCGCCTTTACCGTGCCCTGCGTCGCCGTCGGCGGCTTAGCGGCAATCGTCGCTGCGATCTCGTGGGCGCGTGCCCACAATTGTTCTGCGGAAACAACTTCCGAGACCAAACCGATCCGCAGGGCGGTCTCGGCGCTGACGCGTTCGTCGTTGCCCATCAGTGCTATCCGCAGCGTCTCGCCCAGGCCGATGCGGCGCATCAGTCCGATCGGTTCCAGCGCGCACACCAGTCCTGCCGAGACGTGCGAGTCGAAAAATGTTGCGTCCGTTGAGCAGATCACAACGTCAGATTCGTTGATGAAGTAGAACGCCCCGGCAGTGCACATGCCTTGCACGGCGCATACCACGGGCTTCCACATCTTCTGCCACTTGGGGCTGAGTGCTTCGCCGGGATCTTCGTGGTTCCAGACGTTTTCGGGTTGACCGTAGGGCGTCTTGATGTCCAATCCGGCGCTGAACGCCCGAGTGCCGGCCGCTCGCAGCACGACCGCGTGCACCGACTCGTCGAGCTTGACCTGCCGCCAGGCTCGGGCCATTTCCTCGCACATGGTGCGGTTGAACGAGTTCAACTGCTCGGGCCGATTCAGCGTGATCGTGGCGACGTGATCGGTGGCATCGACCTCGAGGAGAATGGTTTCGAAACTCATCTGCATTGCCAATTCGGTTTCCGCTTTTCGACGAAGGCCTTGGGGCCTTCCTGCGCGTCCTCGGTCCGCAGCACGCGCTCGCGGAAGGTTTCGGCGAGTATCTCGGCCTCGTGTAGCGGCACATTCAGGCCCTTGAGAATGGCCATCCGGGTTCCCCGGACCGCCAGCGGCGCATTGGAGTTGACGATATCGGCGATCTCATGCACCCGTTCCAGCAGCCGCTCGTGCTCGACAACCTCGCTGATCAAGCCAAGCTCGTAGGCACGTTGTGCGCTCATCCGCTCGTGCTTGCCCATCAACGCCATGCGCAGGGCGATCGAGCGGGGGAGCACCTTGGATATCCGAACCATCTCGCGCCCGGCGACCAGTCCGATGCTGACGTGCGGGTCGAAGAACGTCGCCTGCTCGGACGCGATGACGATATCGGTCGTGGTGACCCAATCCATGCCGGCGCCGCAGCACAAGCCGTTGACGGCTGTCAGCACCGGCTTGGCCATGGTGCGAAACGGAGGTGTGCCTTCCTGCGGCGCCTCCCATTGGTCATACGTCGACAGGTATGGCCGTTCGTAAATCACCTTGCCGTCTTCCGGAATTTCCTTCACGTCGGCGCCCGTGCAGAAGGCACGACCCGTGCCGGTGACGGCGATCAGCCACACGTTGTCGTCGTTCTCCGCCTCGTCGTAGGCGGCGCGGAGTTCGGTGATCATGTGCGGGCTGAGCGCGTTGAGCGCTTCGGGGCGGTTCAACGTGATGGTGGCGGTGTGTCCGTCGACCTCGTATTTGATGCTGTCGAACGAGTCAGTCGGCATGGGTGTTCCCTTCGTGGGGGGTCATCGGCCCTCAAACTTCGGCGCTCGTCGCTGCCGAAACGCTTCTAGGCCTTCTTTGAAATCGCTTGTTCTACTGGACAGTTCCACGTTGAAAAGCTCTTGCGTCATGGATTGGCTCAGCGACGCATGCTGGCCTAGGCTCAGCGCCTGTTTGGCCAGCCCGAGGGCCACCGTCGGGCCTGAGGCCAAGCGTCCCAGCAACTCTTCGGCCGTAGTGTCGAGCTCGGCCGGGTTGACGGCTTGGTGGATCAGTCCCCAGTCGGCCGCGTCCGTCCCGCTCACTTTCTCGCCGAGAAGGAGCATTCGGCGGGCTCGTGCCAGGCCGACTAGCCGGGGGAGTAGCCAGGTAGATCCCGAATCCGGGCTGAAACCCCGGTCGGCGAAGGGCTCCCAGAACACGGCGTCGGTGCTGGCGACGGCGAAGTCGGCGGCCAGTGCGAGATTGCAGCCCATGCCCACGGCCCACCCCCGCACGCTGCATACGACGGGCAGCTGGATGCTTCCCACCAGCTCGATCACGCGGTGGGCGGTGTGGGGAACCCGACGCACCAGATTGCCAGTGCGGGGCCGTTGTCCGCCGGGGCTGTTGGTGGCCACCCAGTCGGCTCCGGCGCAGAAGTCGTCCCCGGAACCTCGGATGTGAATCGCGCGGAGCGAGTCGTCGGTGGCGGACGCGGTCAATATGTCGACCAACGCATCGATCATCAAGTGGTTCAACGAGTTACGGCGTGAGGGGCGATCGAGCGTGATCCGCAGGACCGCGCCGTCCCGGTTTGCTGTCACCGAGCCCTCGGCGTCGGCCGTGTCGGTCTCGTGACTCACGGTCGGATCCGGCCTTTCTCGCCGTTACGGTTACCCATACAGTAGGCAATACGATTGATACGCTGTATAAGTTAGCAAGGATACGTTGTCGGCGGAACAACGGGTGAGTTCCCAGCGACGGTGGAGAGCGAAACGATGAGGAGGAGTGGCGCGCATGGTACGCGCCGGCGACGATGCAGAGCGAAGCGATGAGGAGGAGTCGCGCAGATGACTGATGCCACCGCAACTCCCGGTGACGCCAAATTCGGGGAGGCTCCCCTTGCCCAGACCGTGACGGCGGCCGGTGCGATGCGCCGTCTAGGCTCGTTGCTGCTCTCGCTGGAGCACGCGCACCCGGCGGTGGACACCATGATCGCGAAGTTCGCCGAGTGGGAAAGCGAGCTGGCCGCAGCCGCTCCGGCCGACAGCGAACCCCGAATCGGTGCGCTCCCCGACGACCCTCGGCGCATCTACCTCAACCACGCCACCGATATCGGTGCCTACAATCCGTGCTTCCCCGAATACGGCTTCGATGACCTCGATCCCGAGAAGGCGGTCGGCCGGGTCACCTTCCCGCTGATCTACGAAGGCCCGCCCGGGTTGGTGCACGGCGGCTTCCTCGGGGTGTTCTTCGATTCGGTGATACAGCATCACAATTGCGTTACCGGCCTCTCCGGCAAGACGCGCTCACTGACCGTGACCTTCCGCCGTCCGACCCCACTGCTGACCGAGCTTGGCTTCGACATCGTACGTTCGCAAGTCGACCGGAGTGTCACATCAACCGCCCGGCTGTTGCTGAATGACGAGGTGCTGTGCACGGGTGAGGTCAACACCGTGGCGTCTCCGCCAGAGCAGCTGTCCGTATTTCAATTCGCCAGGCGGCGAAAGGAGTCCGCTACATGACCCTCTCGGAGGCGTCCGACGATCGCGTGCTGTTCGAGGCGGATCGCGACAAGCGAATCGCGACAATCACGTTCAACAACCCCAAGCAACGCAACTCCTATGACGCCACCATGCGAGAGGCGGTTGCACGCTGTCTGGACCAGGTGGCCGAAGACGACGACCTCACCGTGGTGTTGCTGCGCGGAGACGGCGGAGTCTTCAGCACCGGGGCTGACATGAACAACGCCTATGGCTGGTATGGCGAGGGCGCGAAGGGCAAAGCCTCCGCTGATGCCGCGACCACGCGTCGGCCCAGTCAGCGTCGGCGACTTACGGTGGACCGCAAGTCATTTAGCTTCTACCACAACTTCATGGGCTTCCCGAAGGTGACGGTAGGGGAGATCGCCGGCTACGCCCTCGGCGGCGGCTTCGAGATGGCGCTGATGACCGACATCTCCGTCATCGCGCGCGACACCAGAATCGGCATGCCGGCAACACGCTTTCTCGGACCCGCGCTGGGCAGCCTGCACATGTTCTTTCATCGACTGGGACCGGTCCTGGCCCGCCGGCTGTTACTGACCGGCGACATCATCGAAGCCGGCGAGATCGAGCACCTCGGAATCTTTACCGACACATGCGATCCCGGCTCAGTAACAGCGCGCGCCCGATACTGGGCCGAGAAGGCGGCGAAGATGCCCGCCGACGGAGTGGTCATCGCCAAGGAAGCGTTCCGCCTGGTCGAACAGAGCCAAGCCTATCAAGGCGAAGAAGTCGCGAGCTATCTGTTCCACGCCTTTGGTACCAATCTGCAGTTTGCACCCGACGAGTTCAATTTCGTCAAAACGCGCGCGCAGCACGGGGCTAAGGAAGCCTTTCGGCTCCGCGACGAACACTTCCACGTACCGGAACCCCCGGAACCTGAAGCGTGATAACGCGTTTCGCGCCCGCTTAACGGGCTGACGGGGGCTGGGTGCGCCCTCGTTGAGTGTTTGATTTGGCCGCCTTGCGTTGCCTGGCGGGCGCGGCCTTCGCGCCTTCCGCGATCAGTCGCTCGGCATGGTCGAGGATGCAGTCGAGGCCGTACTCGAAGTTCGTCTCGTCAGGCGCCCCGATGCGGTGCCCTTTCCCGGTCACCTGAGTGATCAAGGGTGTGGTTTGTGGATCGATCGCCACGGCGTCCTCGATGGCGCGCGGCCCGCTGTCCGGCGTCTGGTTCTTTTCGTAGAGCCGCTGCAGCACCACCGATCCGCGGACGTGAAGCGACACGGCGGAGTACGTATCGAAAGCGTCCTCGGGCGAGAGGCCGGCTTCTACCAAGTTGCCGATCGCCGTTTCCATCTCCTGGGCACCCACTCGCGCAGCTTTGGGACTCAGAGCGGCGCGGATGAGAATCAAATCGCACAGAATCGGATTGCCCATGAACGTCTTACGCATCAGGCGCGCGTGGTTGCGCAGCGTCTCGCGCCAATCGCTGGCTTCCACATAAGGGGTGGCGAAGACGTACTTGCCCAAGGCCCGATCGGTCATCGCGTTGAGCAGATCGTCCTTCTTGCGGAAGTACCAGTAGATGCTGGTGACGCCGACGCCCAGGTGTTTGCCGAGCAACGGCATGCTCAGGTTGTCTATCGACACCTGCTCCGCGAGTTCGAATGCGCCACTGATGATGTCATCAGGATTGATGGATCCGCGTTCGCGGCGCTGACGCTTGTCGGCAGTTGCCTGCTTTGCCACTACGGGCACCTCCATCAAGGTGTATGTTGCGCATGCGGCCGTTGGCCGTTTCGCCCTTCGGTAGTGTTCTTCGTGCGGTTTTCTGTCTGCTACTGTAATACCTATCGTAGGGTTTCTGGTAAATACGGCTGGACAGGCGTACTGAGCCATGGATCTAGGGCTGGCAAATGCTGCGGCGGTGGTGGTCGGTGGCAGTCGCGGGATGGGCTTTGCCGCGGCCCGATGCTTCGCCGAGGAAGGCGCCCGGGTAGCGGTGATCGGCCGCACGCCAGCCGTTCTCGAGAGCGCTGCCGCGGAGTTGACCCGTCTGGGTAGCCCGGATGCCCTTGGGCTGACAGCTGACATCGGCGATGCCGGTCAGGTCGGCGATGTGTTTGCCGAGCTTGGACAGCGTTGGAGCGGCGAACTCAACGTGCTCGTCAATACGGTCGGGCCCGGAGCGCCCGGCAGCTTCGAAGACCTGACCGACGAGCAGTGGCGCGAATCCGTCGAAGACGGCGTGATGGGTATGGTCCGCTGCGTCCGTTCGGCACTTCCGCTGTTGCGCAAGGCCGAATGGGCCCGGATAGTCAACTTCTCGGCGCACTCGACTCAGCGGCAAAGTGTCATGCTGCCCGCCTACACCGCGGCCAAGTCGATGCTGACCAGCGTGTCGAAAAACCTATCCCTGTTGTTGGCCAAGGACGAAATCCTGGTCAACGTGGTGTCGCCCGGCAGCATTGCATCCGAGGCGCTCGTCGGTTGGGCGACATCGGTCGGTGTCGACGGCAACGACCCTTATGCGCTGATGGATGCCATCGCCAAGCACTTCGGGCATCCGGCGCACATGCCGCGGGCCGGCCTGCCGCAGGAAATTGGGCCGGTCGTCGCCTTCCTGGCATCCCGACGCAACTCCTACATGACCGGAGCGAACATCAACGTTGACGGTGGTTCGGACTTCAACTGACTTGGCCCGAAATCGGTTGGCTGACAGAAGGAGTGGACTGTGGCGATGGCCGGTTACGAATCGTTGCCGCCGTCGTGTAGTGGCGGGATTCGCCACGTCGCGCGCTACTGCGTCATATCTGCAGATACGCCCGTCGACGAGAAAGACCTCCTGAACCACCACTTACCGGTGACAATAGTGACGTGATCAACGCATCCGTACCAGCCGACCCGGCGGCGCCCGTTCCCGTGAGTGGTCACACGCCCGTGAGTATCCACAACGAGCTGCCCCAGGTTGTCGCGGACACCGTGACCGACTTGCTTGGCCGGCCTCGCGCACGCGGCTGGATTCACCTATTCTCGGCGGCCGCCGCCATTGTGGCCAGTGCAGCGCTGGTGTCGGTGGCCGCGATGGAGGCGTCGCCGAGGGCCGTGTGGGCCACACTGGCCTACACCGCCACGACCGTCGCCATGTTCAGCATCAGCGCGGCATACCACCGGGTGCACTGGCGCTCTCAGAGCGCGCAGAAATGGATGAAGCGTGTCGACCACTCGATGATCTTTATCTTCATTGCCGGAAGCTACACCCCTTTCGCGCTATTGGCGATGCCGCCGCGCACCGGGACGGAGGTGCTCACGATGGTGTGCGCCGGCGCGGCTGCTGGTGTGGTGCTTAAGATGCTGTGGCCGTCGGCGCCTCGACTGGTTGGCGTGCCCCTGTACCTACTGCTGGGCTACGTGGCGATTTGGTTCGCCGGAACACTTCTCGACGGCGCAGGTGTGGTTGTGGTCGTCTTACTCGTCGCCGGAGGCGTCTTGTACAACGTTGGCGCCATCTTTTACGGCTTCGGCTGGCCCAACCCATGGCCACAGACGTTCGGCTATCACGAGTTCTTTCATGCGTTCACGGTGGCCGCAGCGGTCTGCCACTACAGCGCCGTCTGGGCCGTCGTGTTGTAGCCACCCCGTGGATGTGTGACATCGAAGTGACAGCAGGACCGATAAAGGGAGTGAATCATGGCGACTGCCGCTGAGGCGCGTAGTTGGGCGCGCGGCGCATTGCGGGGAATCGGCGATTCCCTCTACACGCCGTTCTCCGGCACCGATGGTGATGACATCGATTGGGACGCCTACCGGACTTTGGTGCGCTACTGCGTCGGTGACCTTGGGCACCCGATGTTGTGGTGCACCAGCGGTCTCTCCGAGTTCTGGTCGTTGACGCTTGAAGAACGAAAGCGCTTGCTGGAGGTGGCAATAGAGGAGGCGCGCCGCCTTAATCCCGACGTTGTAGTGCAGGCCTGCACGGCTGCGACGAGCGCCAAGGATTGCCTGGATCTGACGCTGCACGCTGCGCAGGTCGGTGCCGACATCGCCTATATCCAAACGCCGATGATGGAAGCACACGGCGGCGAGGGTGTGCTGCGATTCTTCAAATACATCGCCGACCGCACGGACATCGCGCTAGGCATGTTCAACTCCCCGTCATCAGGTTATGTGCTCACACCCGTCGAAAGCGCGCGAATCTACGACGAGGTGCCCGCGGTGTGCGCCACCAAGGAGGGCGCCTTCCGGCCGGAGGCGAGCCGGCGCCTCCACGAGTTGGCGCCCAATCTCGCGGTCTGGGAATGCGACAGGACGGTCTATCGCGCCGGGTGGTTGCGCGCCGGGATCGTGTGCCCGGCACAGCTGGGCACCGCAGGCTATTTGTTCGAGACACCCGAAAAGCGGCTGTTCTCCGAGTACTGGGATTCTGGTGCTCAACGACAAGCTCCTGGAGGCCATGGACTACGCGCGTGACTCGGGTATGGACCAGTTCGACCTCGACGTCGGGTCGTGGTGGACCTGCTATCCCGGTCGGGCTGACTACTTCACCCACTGGGGTGGCGCGTTCAAGTACGCCGCCCACGTGCTGGGCTTGCCGATAGGCGACTATCCGCACTCCCGGCCCCCGCAAGCGCAGCTACCACCGGAGGCCAAGACGCAGATCGAGAATGCTTATCGCAAGCTCGGGCTCATCGACGCCTGAAAATTGCACTTCGCCAAGCCGAAATTCGCTGTTCATCGCGGGTCGGCAATGGCCTCGGCGGCGGTTGTGGAATGCAGTACCGATAGGTATACAGTATGGGTGCGAAGTCTGCGGGAAACTCCGTTCTATCGGACCATTAGCCGTGCGTGAGGAGACGTCGATGAGCAGCGCCGACGGCGATGAAGCGGTGCTCTATGAGGCGACGTCCACGGGCGTCGCAATCGTCACGTTCAACCGCCCCGATCGCCTTAACGCGTGGGGTCCCGACATTGCCGCCGGGTTCTACGCCGCCATCGACCGCGCCGAGCAGGACCCGGCGATCCGGGTGATCGTGCTGACCGGCCGCGGCAGGGGTTTCTGCGCCGGTGCCTATCTGGGTGCGCCGAGCGCTGCGGAGAACTACGGCGAGACCATGGAGAAGGCGGGCAAGACGAACTTGGACGACTTGGTCGGCGAGCGCCCGCCGCACTTTGTCACCACGCTGCGCAAGCCTGTCATCGCGGCGATCAACGGGTCCTGTGTGGGCATCGGCCTGACCCAGGCGCTGATGTGTGATGTGCGGTTCGCTGCCGCCGGAGCCAAGTTCGGCGCCGTGTTTGCCCGCCGCGGGCTGATCGCCGAGTTCGGCATCTCTTGGATACTTCCTCGGCTGACCTCCTGGGCCGTCTCGCTCGACCTGCTGTTGAGCGCCCGCACCTTTCTCGCCGAGGAGGCCGCCGAGCTAGGTCTGGTGAAAGAGGTCGTTGCGCCAGAAGACCTGATGAAGCGAGCTCTGGACTACGCCGAGGACATGGCCCAGAACTGCTCGCCGGCCTCGATGGCGGTGATCAAGCGGCAGGTGTACGGTGACGCCACCCGCGATGTGGCGGAAGCGACCGCGCTCGCCGAGGTGCTACTGCGTGAGGCGCTACCGCGGCCGGACGTCATCGAGGGAATCACCAGCTTCCTGCAGAAGCGGCCGCCGCAGTTTCCCTCGCTCGCTTCGACGGACGTTTAGGCACTCGATGAGCGAATGGACCGTCGGCGCGGTGCTGGATGCTATCGCTGAGGTCATCCCCGATCGGCCGATGACGATATGCGGAGACCGTCGCAGCACGTTCGCCGAATCCGCACGCCGGACTACGCAATTAGCAAACTTCCTGAGCGCTAGAGGATTTGGAGTTCACCAAGAGCGGGAGGCGCTCAAGCGTTGGGAGTGCGGCCAGGACCGGGTCGCGTTGCTCATGTACAACGACCTGTACCCCGACGCGGTGATCGGGTGCCTCAAGGCGCGGACCGTGCCGGTCAACGTGAACTACAGCTACTCGCCGCGCGAGATCGCCGATCTGCTCGCCTACGTCCGGCCGCGCGGCGTCATTTATCACCGGTCCCTCGGTGCTCGATTCGCCGAAGTGCTGCCGACAGACGGTGCCGAGCTGCTGATCTCGATCGACGACGGCAGCGATGCCCCCGAGCTGCCGGGTGCCATATCGCTGAATGATGGCCTGGCGCAAGGTGATTCGGGTGATCCGGCACCGGGATCGCCGGACGACTTGATCATGATGTGCACCGGTGGGACGACCGGTCGCCCCAAGGGCGTGTTGTGGCGTCAGAGCGACATGTACGTGGCATCGATGGTCGGCGCCGACCACGAGAGCGTCGACGAGATCCACGCCAAGGTGCGCGACGGCGGACCGGCGTGGTTCGCGGTCTCTCCGCTGATGCACGCCGCTGGCATGTGGACCGCCTTCGCGGCGATCATGCAAGGGTTGACGGTGGTGCTCTACGACGGGCGCGGCAAATTGGACGCACGGGCTGTGTGGGAGACCGCCGAGCGCGAAAGGGTCGGCCGGATGACGATGGTCGGCGACGCCTATGCCGGTCCGTTGGTCGCTGAGTTGCAACGGGGTTCGTACGAGTTGTCATCGCTGACTTCGATCGGTACGGGCGGGGCCGCCACCAATCCGAAGTTCAAGCGCGCGCTGATGGAAAAGCTGCCGCAAGTCACCATCGTCGACGGTTACGGCTCGTCGGAGTCCGGGAACATGGGTTTCGGGAACAGTCGGCGCGGCACGCAGAGCGAGACCTTCCGCCTCCGTGAAGGGGGAGCGGTGGTATCGGAGGATCGCAGCAGGTTCTTGCAGCCCGGTGATCCCGAGATCGGCTGGGTCGCTCGCAGCGGCCGGATTCCGCTGGGTTACTTTAACGACGCCCACGCCACCGCGGCCACCTTTCCCGAGATCGACGGCACGCGCGTGGTGATCCCCGGTGACCGGGCGAGCCTTGAAAACGACGGCACGTTGCGGCTGTACGGACGCGATTCGTTGGTGGTGAACACCGGGGGTGAGAAAGTCTTCGTCGAGGAGGTCGAAGAGGTGCTGCGTACGCATCCCGGCGTCGCCGACGCGCTAGTGGTCGGGCGGCCCAGCGAGCGGTGGGGCCAAGAAGTCGTGGCATTGGTTGCACTGCAGCCGGATTCGGGCAGCGTCGACGAAGCCGACCTGGCCGCCCTCTGCAAGTCGCAGCTGGCCAACTTCAAAGCCCCCAAGGCGATTCTGTTCGTCGACCAAATCCAGCGGCTTGGCAATGGGAAGGCGAACTACGGGTGGGCCAAACGGGCTGCGGTAGAGCAGCTTCCGGCCGGGGCGCTGGCTGGCGTGGACGCACAAGGACCCTCATGACTGGAAAAGCGGTCGACAACTGCCGCCACGACAACGCCTAGGAATTCTTCTTCGGACAGGAGCACTGATAATGGATCGCTACGAACTGCGCAGACAGGACTACAGCCTGTCGGAACACCACGTGGACCTGCAGACCGCCTACAAACAGTTCTTCAAAACCCACTGTTCGATCGAAACCGTCCGTGCCGCAGAGCCCTCCGGCTTCGACAAGAACCTCTGGGAGCGGCTCTGCGCAATGGGTGCTTCGACGATGGCGCTCCCCGAGTCGAGTGGCGGCGACGGAGCGACGCTGGTCGACCTGACATTGGTGGCCGAAGAGATCGGCCGGGCGCTCGCGCCGGTTCCGTGGATCGACCACGTCTGCGCGGCGCGACTCTTGGCGCGCCTAGGGGCGCTGAGCGCCGTTACGGCCGGGGTTGCCGAAGGAGAACAACTCGCCGCGCTCGATGCGCGACTCGACAGCGTCCAAGGGGCTCGGCTGATTCCCATCGGGTCGATCGCCGATCACATCATCGTCCGCGACGGAGACCAGATTGTGCGTTTGGCCTTCAGCACGAGGCCGGCCAAGGTGGACAACCTCGGTCGGCTGCCGATGGCCTGGGTGGATCCGTCGGCCGCCGACACCCGCACCGTCGTGGCGCAGGGCCCCGACGCGCTGGCGAATTACGAATTGGCGCTTGATGAGTGGCGACTGCTGACCGCCGCCGCCTTGGTCGGTCTGGTCGAGGAGACGATGAACATCGCGGCCGAGTTCGCCAAGACGCGCTATACGCTGGGTGTGCCCATCTCGACATTGCAGGGTATCTCGCATCCGCTGGCGAACATGGCGATCACCGTCCAGGGTGGACGCAACCTCGCGCGTCGGGCCGCCTGGTTCCTGGACAACGAACCCGACGAGCGCCGCGACCTGGCGCCCTCGGTATTCGTGTTCATGGCCGAAGAAGCCGCGAAGGCGGCAACCATGGCGGTGCATGTTCAAGGCGGCCTTGGGGTTTCGGCTGAAGCCGCCGCGACGGCATATCTGGTGCGAGCCAGGGGCTGGCCGTTGGCGGGCGGCGATCCGGGTGCGACGGCTCTGCGCGTCGCCGAGATTGTGGCCGCGCGCGAAGCCGTGCAGGCCTAGGACAGGAGCTTGACAGTGGATTTCTCACGGGTCGAATTGTCCGACGAGGACCAGGCGTTCTATGACGAGGCACGAAGCTTTCTGGCCAAGCACATGACCGAAGAGGTCAGGCGTCGCGACCGCGAGACGGGCGACAACTTCGACGAGGGCTTGCATCTCGAGATCGGCGCCGCAGGCTACCTGGCCGGGGAATGGAAGCCGACGCCCGAAGGCGGCTTCAGCCGGGTGCGGCGGCGGATCTGGGAGCAGGAGAAGCGGCGGGCGCACGTGCCGTGGGTGACTTGGGGGACGACCGCCATGGTGGCGCGGTCGGTTGCCAAGTTCGCTTCACCTGAGCTACAGGACGAGGTGATGCCCGGAGTGTTCAGCGGCCACGTCCGACTGTGCCTCGGCTACACCGAACCCGAAGGTGGCTCCGATGTCGCCACCTGCAAGACCCGCGCAGTGCGTGACGGTGAAGGCTGGATCATCAACGGCTCCAAGATGTTCACCACCGGTGCGCACAACTGCCAATATGTCTTCCTCATCACCAACACCGCTCCCGATGCGCCAAAGCACAAGAGCATCACCATGTTCCTGGTTCCGCTGAACTTGCCGGGAATTGAAATCCAGGGCATCCGCACCGTGGACGGCGACCGGACCAACATCGTCTACTACAGCGACGTCCGCGTCGATGACAAGTACCGGCTGGGCGACGTGAACGGGGGCTGGACGGTGGTCCGAGAGCCACTCAACGCCGAACATGGCGACGTCGCGGCCGCACCCGACGGCCTGCAGGACAACTCGATCATGATGCACCAGGCCGGGTTCATGGCAACGGCCGTGGATCAAGCCGCCGCGCGCGTGACACGGCCGGATCCCAATGGCCGCCGCCTGCTCGACGACCAGTCCGTCGCCTATCGGCTGGGCCGCAGCGCCGCCCGGCTAGAGGTGGCGCTCAGCTCGCCCAGCATCTTCGGGCGCGTGGCCATCGCTCAGACGATGCGAGACATCTCGCCGGACCTGATGGACATACTCGGGGCGGCGTCGACGCTGCCTTATGGGACTGACGGGGCCGCCGATGACGGCTGCGCCGAGTACATCTACCGCTTCGCCCCGTTGGTAGGAATCTACGGCGGCACGCTGGAAGTGTTCCGCAACATGATCGGCCAGCACGTGCTTGGCCTGGGCAAGCCCAATTACTCACCGCCGGCCAAAAAGGTGTCCTGACACCGCCCTGAATTTAGGGTACCCTAACTTCAATCCGTAGTTAGGAGCTCTGATGGCGACAACACTGGTGGGTGCGCTTTTGCGCAAAACGCGTGAAGCCCACTCTCCTTTCCCGCACCAAGCGACGTTCATCCTCGACAACCCGCTCCGCCGCGCGTTGATCAAACCGGCCGGCATCATCGCGCGCGTCGGCCTCAACGGCTCTGAACACGTACTGGAACTCGGACCTGGCCCGGGCTTCTTCAGCGTGGAGATCGCACGCCGGCTCACCTACGGCCGACTCGACCTATTCGACCTTCAGCCGGAAATGCTGGCGAAGGCTAAGAGGCGACTGGACCGGGCCGGCTTCGCTGACGTCGGCTTCACCGCCGGAGAAGCGAGCGAGGGGTTTCCCTTCCCGGACAACACTTTTGACCTCGCCTTCCTTGCCGCGGTGATCGGGGAGGTGCCCGACCAACAAGCGTGCGTCCGATCGCTTGGCCGCGTGTTGAAACCGGGTGGCCGACTGGTCTTCCTGGAGATGTTCCCCGATCCCGACCGGCTGAGCGAGCGGGAGCTACGCGACCTCGCCGAGCCCGAGGGCTTCGAATTCGTTGAGAAGTCGGGAAATCGGTTGAAAGACATCGTCACATTCCGAAAGCCCAGAGCCGTCTGAGTCAGGCGTTCAGGATTGTCGCGGCGGCGCGCGTTTCCAGTGTGCGCATACGGATTCGAGTGTGCGCCTATGGCGGCGACGCCCGGCGTGTCGTCGCAGTAAGCGCACACTCGACGACTGATGAGCGGCGCGGTCTAGGCGATAGCTCCCGCTTCTTTAAGCTGCTCGATGCGGTCCCAATCCATGCCGATCTCCATGAGCACCAGCTCGGTGTGCTCCGATGCCTGCGGGGCCCGGGTGGTCACCAGCGGTTCGTGATTGAACTGGACCGGCCCGCGTACGACTTTGAACGGTTCTCCGCCGCTGGCGAGCTCGACCTCGGAGATCATGTCGTTGGCAATGGCCTGCTCGTCATCGGCCAGGTCAAGGAGGCTCTGGAACGGCGCCCATTGCCCCTTCATCGTCTTCAGGTGCTGCCGCCAATAGTCAAAGGGCTTAGTGGCAAATGCTTTTCCGATCAGTTCGGCGGCCGCGCCAGCATTTTGTATCAGCGGTAGCACCTCGGAGAAGCGGGGATCGTCAGCGGCCTCGGGGATACCGAGGTGCTCGAAGGTGTCGCGGATCAAGCCGGTCGGGCTGATGATGCACAGGTTGATCGTGCCGCCGTCGGAGGTCAGGTAGTTGCCCATGAAGGGGTTCACCGACATCGCGGCAGCGGAGCCCGGCATGAACGTGCGCATGACTTCTCCGGTCTCCATGCCCTGCGTCATGCTCGCGCCCGCCGCCCACCACGCGGTGCTCAGCAACGACACGTCAAGCTCAACCGCTTCGCCGGTGCGTTCGCGATGCAGCAACGCGGCTGAGATGCCGCCGGCGATGAACATGCCGCCGATGGAGTCGCCGAACGCCGGAATGCCCTGTCCGAGTGCGCCGCCCAATTCCTCTGGGGTGAGCGCGTACCCGATGCCGCTGCGGGTCCAGAATGCCGTGCCGTCGTAGCCGCCGATGTCGCGCTCGGCGCCTTTGTCGCCGTACGCCGAACCGCGCGCATAGATGATGTTCGGGTTGGCCGCACGAATGTGCTCGACGTCGAACTTGTGCTGCTGACGCTGCGCGGGCTTGTAGTTGGTCAGGAACACATCGGAGGTTTTGGCAAGTTCGTAGATGACTTCCTGGCCGCCCGGCGTCGACACGTCGACCCCGACGCTGCGCTTGCCCCGGTTGGGATGCTCCATCAGCGGATGCCGGTCCGGGTTGACCTGGATGCCACCCATGTTGAGGAAGCCGCGTTGGGTATCACCACGCAGCGGGTGCTCGATCTTGAGGACGTCGGCGCCCCAGTCGGCGAGGATCGCCCCCGCCGCCGGAACGAACGTGAACTGCGCCAGCTCCAGGACCCGAAAGCCCTCCATTACCTTGACCATTTCAGTACCGACTCCGCCTTCTTCCGACCGGATGTTCCAGAACCAACTATTGCGGACGCTACTTGGCGTCCAAGGTGACGGGAAGCCCAGCACATGTCTTCATGAGCCCGCGCCCGCCGTTTGCTTTTCTATGATCGCCCGGATCCTGTCCACCGAGACTTCAAGGTTGTGTTGCAGATCCGGTCGGCGATCCCAGACGAACAGGAAGAGACGCTCAAAGGCCAGCACGCCCAACGGCAAGGCGATGCACATCCGGACGGTCTCGGTCAGTCGTGTGGTGCCCGGGGCCGATCCCGGCTCGATCAAGTATGTCCATTGCGTCCAGTCGCCGCCCATGAATTGGACGATGAAGGAGAACGTGCGTCCGCGTTCGGCTGCCGCGATGTTCGCTTCGGTCTTCCAACGGCCCAGCCTTCGGCGGTTCCAAGCGCGAAAACGTTCCGGGGATAGCCATTCCGCGCGTTTGGTCTCGGGACTCCACTCGGGGATTCGCGTGACGTCCGAGACCACCGCGTAAACCTGTTCAGCCGAGGCGCGCACCTCGGTCGACGCCGACAGCGTTTCGTCTTGTTGCAGTAGCGACATGTCTCAGCCGTTCTCTGCCTGCTCGCGGGCCCAACGGTAATCGGCCTTGCCAGAAGGGCTGCGCTCGATGACTTTGCGGAACACGACGGACTTGGGAAGCTTGTAGCGCGCAAGCGATCGCGCGGCGTGGGTGACGAGCTCGTCGGCATCCGAGTGGGCGCCCTCGGCGAGTGCGACGACGGCGACGACTTCCTGGCCCCAGCGTTCGCTCGGCCGCCCGGCCACCACAACATCGGCCACTGCGGGATGGGACGCGATCGCGGTCTCGACCTCTTCCACGAAGATCTTCTCCCCGCCGGAATTGATCGTCACGGAGTCACGGCCCAGCAGTTCGATGTGGCCCTCGGCATGATGGCGCGCACGGTCTCCCGGGATCGCGTATCGCACGCCGTCGATAACCGGGAACGTCTTGCCGGTCTTGACGGCGTCGCCCTTATAGCCGAGCGGGACGTGGCCTCGCTGCGCCAACCACCCGTTCCCGTCGTGACCGGGTCCCAGTACGACGCTGAGATCTTCGGCGACCACGGATGTGTCCGCACCGGCATTGAACGTGCCGGTCGACACCGCGCCTGCCGTGGACAGGTGGTGCATCTGCGTTCCCGTCTCCGACGATCCGACGCCGTCGACGACGAGGATGTTCGGCAGCACCTCGATCAGGCGCTGCTTGACGTACGGGGTCATCAGCGCCCCGCCGTTGGTGATCGCGGCGAGCGACGACAGATCCGCCCCCTTGTCCAGGGCGTGCTGGATGGCCGCCAGCAGGGGGCGCGCCATTGCGTCGCCGACTGTCGTCACCACCGACACCCGCTCCCGTTCGATGGTGCGGACCACGTCCTCGGCATCGAGGTGATCGACGACGGTGGGGAAGACGACCGTCTGCCCGGTGGTCAACGCCGTCATCACCGTCCACTGGGCGGCACCGTGGATCAGCGGAGGTAGGACCATCAGCTTGGTGCCGGGTCCTCCTGCCGCCGTCGACACGATTTCGTCGAGGGAGCCCGCGGACTGGCCGGTCATGAGACTGCGCCCGCCGAAGGAGGTCATGAAGATGTCGTGCTGGCGCCATAGGACGCCCTTCGGCATTCCGGTCGTGCCGCCCGTGTAGAGGACGTAGAGGTCGTCCGGCGAGGGTTGCACCGGTGGCCCCTCAGGTGCCCCCGCGGCGATTGCGGTCTCGAAATCGATTGCCCTGTCCAGCAACTCGTTGCCGGAGTCGTCGGCGATCTGGATCAGCACACGTAACTGCGGGAGGTCGGGCAGGACCTCGGCCAGGCGCGGCGCGAACGCGGCGTGATACACCAAAGCGGTCGCACCCGAATCCGCCAGGAGATACTGCAGCTCGCTCTTGACGTAACGGAAGTTCACGTTGAACGGGGCGACCCGCGCGTGAAAGGCGCCGAGCAGTGCCTCAACGAATTCGTTCCCGTTGTAGGCGTAGATGCCGAGCAGGTCCTGGCCCGCCTCGTGACCGGCCAGTTCGCAACGCTCGGTATGGCAGCCCAGCCCCTGGGAGTGCAAATACGCAGCGAGGCGGTTGGACCGCTCGATCACCTGCGCATACGTGTAGCGCCGGTCGCCGTGGATCAGCAGGTCCCGGTCCGGAATGGCCGCGGCGACGGCCGCAGCGACGTCGTGGACGGTGAATTGCGTTGCGGTATATGACATCTATTCCCTCTTGGTCACTCTCTAAGGCTGGTGGGGGAGCAACTTGACCATGAGACCGGTAGCCTCGCTGAGCAGGGTCCCGTCACCGGCCACCATCGTGGCAGAGACAAAGACCTTTCTGCCCTCGGTTTCGGTGACACGTCCCGATGCGGTGAGCGGCTCGTAGATCGGGGTGATGTTGCGGTAGTCGACATGCAAAAAGCCGGTCCGCGTGGCGCTGTAGTTCGCGGTGGAGACCACCATGCCGAACAGCCAGTCGTACAGGAGCGGGATTATTCCGCCGTGCACCGCGTTATTTCCGCCGACATGGGATCGGGTGAAGTGCCCATGCATGGTGACGCCGTCCGGTCCGGATTCCGCGAGTGTCCAGGGTGGCAGGAGGGGATGACCCAATCCGGGCACTTCGAGAAGCCGCCCTGCCGGTGCCTGTCCTTCGGGCACCTGGTGTCCGTCCAGCAGCACGCAGGCGTTTTCGACGTGCTGGGCCGCGATGGCCCATGCCGATTCGTCGGGGTTCGTCGAGACCGTCAGATCCTGCAGCCGCCGCATCGCAGCCACGAACCGGTCCAGGCCGGGGGGCGCGTAGTCGGCGGCCTTCACTTCCGGAAAGCCGCCCTGCGCTCTGGGCGCCGTGCCGGTCACGGCCGTTTCCACGCCTGGAGCAGATCGTCTGTGGTGGTGATGGTCGCCAGCAGGGACAGCGTGTTGGCGATGATGGCATCTCCGTAATCGGCCGGAATCCCGGCCACCGCGTCTTTGGGCACCACGACCCGATAGGCGGCGTTCACGGCGTCCATGACGAGATTGGGGATCGCGATGTTGAGCGAGACACCCACTACGACAATCGTGGACACGCCGAGATTCCGGAGCACGGCATCGAGATCGGTACCACCCATCGGGCCGACGCCGTGCCACCTCCGCAGTATCAGATCGCTTGGCTCGGGCCCTAATTCGGGGAGCACTTCCGCCCCGGGCGTGCCCGGGGAGATGTCGACCGCGCCGCGGCTCATGGTGAAGATCTTGGCGTTGTGGTTGGACCCCAGTCCGTCGGGGCGCCGCTGCACGAGGCAGTGCACGATGTGCACGCCAGCGGCCCGCGCCGCCGGCAACAGCCGCACGATGTTGGGCAATGCGATGCGGCGGGCTTCTTCGGCGAGCATGGCCAGTCCCGCATCGGGGCCGATGACCGCGCCCTGGCACTCCTGGGCGACGATCGCGGTCTGGCCGGGATCAACCAGGTCGGTGAGTTGAGCCCTCACGCCGGCGCCTCCCCGCTGGTTTCGGTGGTTTCGCTGATACTAAGATCGTTACAGTATAGATTTCAGCAAGTCGACGGAAGTCCAGGGTGCGACAAGGAGCTTTTGGATGAGTGCAGGGCACGCGTGGGCAGCGAACCGGTCCCGTGTCGGCTAATCTTGAATCGGACTCGCGCCTCGATGTGCTCGTTATCGGCGCCGGGTTCTCCGGTCTGTACATGCTCCATCGGCTGCGGGCGCTCGGATTGCGAACCCGGGTGTTGGAGATGGCCGAAAACGTCGGCGGCACCTGGTTGTTCAATCGATACCCGGGTGCGCGCTGTGACATCGAGAGCATCGAGTACTCGTACAGCTTCTCCGAAGAGGTCCAGCAGGAATGGGTTTGGACGGAAACGATGCCGGCCCAAGCCGAGGTCGAGGCTTACCTGAACTTCGTCGCCGACCGGCTCGACCTGCGCGGCGACATCCAGTTCAACACCAGGGTCGTCGCAATGGCCTTCGACGAGGACGCCGCCGAGTGGTCGGTGCACACCGAGGGCGGCGAAGTTTTCCGGGTTCCGTTCGTCGTCGCGGCGTCGGGCATCCTCTCGGTACCGCTGGAACCCGACATCCCCGGGATGGCGTCCTTCGCTGGAACCTCGTTGTTCACCAGCCGATGGCCGAAGGACGGCATCGATCTGGCCGGCAAGCGCGTCGGAGTCATCGGCACCGGTTCGACCGGGATTCAACTCATCCCCATCGTGGCCCAAGAAGCCCTGCAGCTCAGCGTTTTCCAGCGTTCGGCGGCATACACCTTGCCGTGGCGGGTGCGCCTATTCGAGCCCGGCGAGCTCGACGAGATGAAGGCCAACTACACCGAAATTCGTGCGGCCCAACGGGCGCACCCGATCGGAGCCGCGCGGCTGAGCGCCTTCTCGGTGCTGCTCGGCATGCTCGACAAGCCGCCACTGAAATCGGCGTCGCGTGAGGAGCAATTAAGCGCGATCGAGGAGAACGGCGTTCTGGGCGCACTGAATTGGGGCGACGTCTTCTTCGACATCGAAGCCAACCAGCTGGCCGCCAAACTGTACGGCGAGGCGGTGGCCCGGATCGTCAAAGACCCGAAGACCGCCGCTGCCCTGGTGCCCGAGTACCCCTTCGCGTGCAAGCGCCCGATCATCGACCAGGGCTACTACGAGACATTCAACCGCGACAACGTCACGCTCGTCGACCTGCGCAACGAACCGATCCTCGAGGTGACATCGTCTGGCATCCGCACCGATCAGGGCTGCTACGAACTCGACGTGATTGTCTATGCCACCGGGTTTGACGCCATGACCGGCGCACTGAGCCGCATCGACATCCGTGGCCGCGATGGGCTGTCGCTCGCCGAATTCTGGTCCGGCCACGGCGCGTTGTCCTATCTCGGGCTGGCGGTCGCCGGCTTCCCGAACCTGTTCACGGTCCAGGGCCCGGGCAGCCCGAGCGCGGCCACGAACTTCGTCGCCGCGATGGAGCAGCACGTGGAGTGGATCGGCGACTGCATCGCCTATCTGCGCGGCAACGGAATTCGCACGATAGAGGCCCTGGCCACCGCGCAGCAGGAGTGGGTCGATCACACCACGGAGCTCGTCGCGCCGACGGTGCTTGTTCATCCGACTTGCAACTCTTGGTACAACGGCGGCAACGTTCCCGGCAAGAAGCGGATGTATATGGGCTATGTCGGCGGGATTCCGGAATACCGGCGCCGCTGCGATGAGATCGCGACTGCCGGCTACGCCGGTTTCAAGCTCACTTAGCTGCGTGAACGGAGGACAAAGGCATGTCTTTGGTGACACGGACGAGGGAAGTAGCGCGCGACTTTGCCATGGTGCTGCCGAGGACGGCTGCCGGGCTCAGAGAGTCGACCGGCTGGAATCCGGTGTCGCCGCGCGGCGCGCGCCAGTTCGGCGAGGTCATGCTGGACGAGCTTGTGCTCTGCGGCTTTTCGCTGCTGGGCGGCAACTTGACCGAAAAGGTGCGGCCCCTGGTGGAGTGCGAGGCCGCCGCCGAGGAGTTGTCGCAACTGGGCATCGACGGTGCCCACGCCGACCCGAAACCGTTGCGCCCAACATCGATACAGCGGCGGCGGATCGCCGGACTGGCCTTCGAGCGGGTGACGTTCGAGCACGATCCGGCACTCCCCAAGACGCTGGCGGACGAAGGGCTAGGCGGTCCGGCGCGGGGGGTCGTGCACGTGTGCCGGCATACCGACGGGCCGCGGCCGTGGCTGGTCTGGGTTCACGGCGCTGGCCAGGGCGGCACCGAGGACCTGGTGCTGTCCCGCATCGGCCGGATACACCACAAGCTGGGCTTCAACGTCGCGATGCCCGTGCAGCCCGGCCATGGGTGCCGGCGCCGGGAATGGCCGGCCTACCCGGACATGGATCCGCTGGGCAACGTGGCGGGCATGATGCGCTCGGTGTCCGAGGTGCGTGCCGTGGTGCGTTGGGTACAACCTGAGGCCACCGCCGTTGTGGTGTCGGGCATTTCGATGGGCACCCCGGTGGCCGCCCTGGTCTCACATCTGGAGCGGGACATCGACGCGGTCGGCCTTTACACGCCGATCCTGGGGCTCAACGGGATGATCGCGCGCCACGTGAATCGCTTTGGGCGGGGTAGGGGCGAACTCACAAAGTTGCTGACTTCGCCGGTCGTTTCACAATTGACATCGGTGATCGACCCCCTGGCGGTGGACCCGGCGCCCCCGCCGGAGCGCCGGCTGATCGTCGGAGCATGGCACGACCGAATGGCCATGCGCGAGCCCACGACTGCGCTGCAGGAGCGGTGGGGTGGCGAGCTGTACTGGTATGACGGCAGCCACGTCGGCCACATCTTCTCCCGCCGCGTGCAGCGGGTGTCCGAGCGATTCCTGCGCGCGGTCGCGGCCTGATGACTCCCACTCGGACGGCCCGCGAGGTCGTCGAGTTGTACAACCTTGTGGTGTGGAATAAACGCGACTTCGCGCTTGCCGAGGAGTTGATCGGCGACACGGTGATCCGGCATGAGGTGGGCGAGTCGACACTGCTCACGCACCAGCAGGCAGTGGACCGCATCATCGAGCACTGGGCCATGTTCGAGGCCATTCGATTCGAGCTGAACCTGGTGGTCGCCGGCGACGATGGCGAACACGTCGCCATCGTCTACCAGTCTCCGATGACGCTCAAGGATGGCGCAGAAGTTGAGATCGGCAGCATGGAGATCTTTCGCGTCGTGGCCGGGAAGATCACCGAAGTCTGGAATTGTGGTTACAAGCAAGGAGTTTGGAGTTGACCAAGACACTCGACGAATTGGGCTACTACTTGCTGGCGGGGGCCGGCGGTGAGGGACCGGCAACCTTGATGGATGAGGCCCGCCGGGGTGAGGAGTTGGGCTTCGGCACGGCGTTCATCTCCGAACGCTGGAACGTCAAGGAAGCCTCGTCGCTTGTCGGGGCCGCATGCGCGGTGACCAACCGGATGCAGATCGCAACGGCCGCAACCAACCACAACACCCGCCACCCGTTGATCACCGCGTCGTGGGCGACCACTATGCACCGGCTGTCCGGTGGCCGGTTCACGCTGGGTATCGGCCGTGGCATCGCCGCGATCTACGGGGCGTTCGGCATACCGGCGGTCACGACCGCGCAGATGGAGGACTGGGCTCAGGTCATGCGGCGGCTGTTCCACGGCGAGCTGATCTTCAACCACGACGGCCCAATGGGCAAGTACCCCATCCTGTTTCTCGACCCGGACTTCAACGAGGACATCCGGCTGGCGCTCGTTGCCTTCGGGCCGAACACACTCGCGCTGGGCGGCAGGGCGTTCGACGACGTGATCCTGCATACCTACTTCACCCCGGAAACGTTGCAGCGCTGCGTCAAGACCGTCAAGTCGGCCGCGGAAAAGGTGGGCCGCGACCCCGACAGCGTGCGGGTGTGGTCGTGTTTCGCCACCGTCGGCGACCACCTCCCGGAACAATTGCGCCTCAAGAAGACCGTCGCGCGTCTGGCCACCTATCTGCAGGGGTACGGCGACCTGCTGGTGAGCACCAACGGCTGGGATCCCGCTGTGCTACAACACTTCCGAGAAGATTCGGTGGTGACGTCGATCGCCGGCGGGATCGACCACAAGGCCACACCCGAGCAGATTGAGCACATCGCGACGCTGATTCCCGACGAGTGGCTGGAGCCCTCAGCCACCGGGTCGGCGGGTGAGTGCGTCGACCGCATCCGCGCCGAGTTCGGTTACGGGGCCGACGCGGTGATCATGCACGGCGCGACTCCCGACGAGCTTGCGCCGATCGTCGCGGCGTATCGCGCGGGCGCGGTCAGCTCACAGTGAGGCGCCGGTTCTCCTTGAGGTAGGGAGAGCTGCGGGTCACGAACCACGTTGCCGGCCGGCGAACGAGACGAATGACCAGGCACCAGGATGCCGAAGTCCTTTTTCATATCTTCCAGTTGCTCGCTGAGTCCTCGTTGCTGGTATTTGAGCAGCCGCTGGCTTTCCTCCGTGTCCGCCCAGTCGCCGAAGAAGCGAGGCGGCGTTTTACGCACGAACGCGTCGGTTGGAATGGGGCCGATATTGATCGCATTCATCAGCGCGCTGACGAAGTCGTAAAAGGTCATCCGGCAATTAGCGCCGCCGGCCAGGTACAAGGTCTTCCCGATCGACTCGCCGCAGGCCACGGCGCGGGCGAATGCCGTTCCGGCGTCGGCCGGGTGGAGGAACTCGAATCGCGCGTCGGGGCTGAAGTCGAACATGATGCCGGGGCCCTGAATCGGCAGGTGGATGGGGGTCACCGCGGACAGCCGCAGGATGCTCCAGCGCAGACCGGACTTGCGGATCGCTTCCTCGCACGCGACCTTCTGGCGCCCGTAGTCGTCGGTCGGGGCGACGGGCGTGTCGACACGCAGCGGCGGCTCGCGATCCTGGATGTCGCCTACGACTCCCTGGGACGACGCGAAGACCAGCCGCTTGGCCGTGGGCGAGGCCTCCATCTGCTCGATCAGGGTGCGTGTGGCGTCGAGGTTTACCCGCCGGGCCAGTTCGGGGACCTTCTCATTGAAGGGCGGAATGATGGCTGCCAGGTGGATCACCGCATCGACGCCCTCCAGAGCGTGCGACAGCGATTCCGGGCGGGTGATGTCGCCCCAGACGAAGCGCACTCGTCCGTCGAACTCCGATGCAAGCTTTTGCGCCCTGCGTGATTCGAGATCGAAGGCGACGACGTCGTGGCCTTCGGCGAGCAACGCTTGCAGCGTGGAGAAACCGATGTTGCCCAGCGCGCCCGTCAATAGCACCTGCATGCCTCATCCTCTCCGTGGTTGTGGTGCGGCGAGTTCTCGCAGGGAAGACAGAAACAACTCATCCATGCGCGGGCTCAACTCGGCAAGCGTAGCGGCGCTGGCGTGGCTGGCGGAGCCGAATACCCGTTCGAGCGCATCGCTGGTCGTGGTGGCGCCGATCGAAAGGCACAGGCAGGCAACGCCGTCCATGCGCAGCTCTTCGAGGGCCTTGTGGGCGTCGGCTTCGGCGTAACGGCCTTCGTAGCCATCGTCGTAGGGCACGCCGTCCGAAAGGACGACCAATAGTCGATTCGGTGTGCCGGCTTCCTCTTTGAGAATTTCGCCCGCACCGCGGATGGCCGCGCCCAGGCGCGTGTAGCTCGACGGCCGGAGCTGGTTCAGCCGGGCCCGGCCGATAGCGCCGAAACGATGCTCGAACGGTTTGATCGCCGGCAGATGGACGGCGCGCCGCCCCTGTGACCTGAAGGCATAAACCGCGACGCGGTCGCCGAGCTCTTCGAGTGTGACGGCCAGCGTGGCGGCCGCGCGCCGCTGGTGATCGTGCACGGCCAAGCCCTCGGGATCGGTGTCGGTGGCCGACCCCGAGGCATCGACCAGGATGAGGACACCGAGGTTGCGCGCCAGTTTGCGGCGTTCCAGGTAAATGTGTTCGGGCGGTGAGAAGCCCGAGCGCAGATCGATGTGCAGGTCGATCAGTGGCCCGATGTCGAGCTCATCGCCATCGGCGCGGCCGCGCAAAACCTTGGGACCCAGGCCAACCCGAGACAGGCGGCGGCGCAGCACGTCGTCCGGTGGGACACTGGCGTCGGCGATGTCGGCGTCGACCGTGAGGGGAAAATCGATGACCCGGCACCACTCCGGCCGGTATCGCTGGTTGTAGACGTCCCACTCCGGATAGAGGGCGCCGCCCACGCCGACGGCCCCGCCGGGCTTCCCGTCGTCGGTGAAATGAATCCGGGTGGGCAGTCGGCCGGGCGTTCGCCCCGACCTTCTGGACCCGCCGGACAGACCGAGCCTGCATCTCCGCGCCGGCTGCGCCGTCCCCGGCGGACCGTGAATGCGCCTAGCAGCTTGCGGAAGTAGTCCGCCATGGCTTGCGACTTGATCAGCGGATTCTCGAACAGTTTGAGGATCTTGCTGTTCGCCGGATCCTCACTGTCGTCGCCGTCCTCGTCCTCGGCCTCGGGCAGGTCGAGAGGGTCGAATTCCAGCCGCAGTTCCTTGTCGGTGGCCCGCGTGCCCGGCCCGGCGGCAGGAGCCAGCAATTTCGACGGTCTGATGACCCCGAACCATTCGGGTGGTTCGGCCAGAGTCGCCCGGCCTTTGGCGATCTCGAGTGACTCCTGTGGGCTGGTGGTGTTCGGCCGCCGGTCTGCGCAGAGTGCTACCGCGACGGGAACCCGTGCACCGAGGTCGGCGAGCGCGCGACGGCCTTCGAGTTCCAGGTAGCGGCGCGCCGCCTGGGGACGCGCCCGTAGCCCCTTCACCAATCGCTCATCCAGGCTCCCCGCGCCCAGCAGGGCGCTCTGGACCAGGATCTCGCGGCGCTGGTCTTCGGCGGTCGGCCCGCCGATACGAAGATGACCTGGCCGTTCGTGTGCGCCGATTCGCCGGGCGCTGCCTCCGCAATACCCACAGACCTGCCGGCGATGAAGCTGGCGAGGAGCCGAAACCGGTCAGGGTTCTGGGTAGCGGAAGTCTGTCACGTCCGGGGCAGGATGCCGTCGACAAGTTCGCCGAGGGCGCGCATGACATCCGCATCGTCGGACAGGGCCTGCACGATGGCCGACTGGACGGCGCTGCGCAGGCTCAGCCCCTCGGCGACAAGCCCGCCCGCCAGGATTAGCATCCGGGTGGAGGACGCCTCGCGCAGGGGCGAGCCCTTCAGGTTGCGAATCGCATTGGCGAGCGTGACCAGAGCGCGCGCGGTCTGGGCGTCGATGCCGGCCTCGTAGGCCACCACGTCCGTCTCGATCTCGGCGGGCGGGAAGCCGAGCTCGATGGCGATGAAACGCTGACGGGTCGACTCCTTGAGGTTCTTCAGAACACTCTGATAACCCGGGTTGTAGGAGATCACCAGCTGGAACCCGGGTGCCGCGCGCAATGTCGTGCCGAGCCGATCGACCGGAAGCTCACGGCGGTGGTCGGCCAGCGGATGGATGACCACCGTAGTGTCCTGGCGCGCTTCCACCACCTCGTCCAGATAGAAAATGGCGCCCGCGCGCACGGCACGGGTCAACGGCCCGTCCACCCATACCGTTTCGCCGCCTTTGAGCAGGAAACGGCCCACCAGATCCGCCGATGTCATGTCCTCGTGGCCCGCGACGGTGATCAGGTCGCGGCCGAGTTCGTGAGCCATGGCCTCGACGAAGCGGGTTTTCCCACATCCCGTCGGCCCCTTCAACAGGACGGGCAGACCGCGGCGCGCCGCCGCGCGAAAGACCTCCACCTCATCGCCGACTGCCTTGTAGAACGGCGCATCGGAGGCTGTCTCGGTGGCTGCCTCGGAGGTACCGGGAACCGCAACGGGATGCGGGGTCGTCATCTCGATTTCCTGGAGCGACATTCACTTTCCGTGTTGGAAAGGCACGACCTGCGGAAGCTTTGCGCCCGCGGGAAGAACGAGCTGGCCGTCGCGATCGATGTAGCCGGACGTTGTTGTCGGCATCGGTAGGGCGGGGTCAGGGCACAGGCGATCGGTTCCGTCACCGCAGATGCCGCCCATGAAGTACGAGCGCTTCGTGAAGTCTTAGGCCACGGGTCGGCGTGCATGGCGATCCATTGCGCGGGAACGTTGTAAATAGAAGAAGAACATGCGCTCACGCGGCGAACATCGCCAAGAAGCGGATGGACTGTTCCTTGACGAACCCGCCCCGGACACGGTCCAGTCCGCGTTCCACGAAGGTGCGGCCGCGGTCGTCGGTGAAGTAGCGCAGGCACACAAACCGGCCAGACGCCGCCCCACATCAGCCCTTCATAAAGCGGCCATTGGTAGTAGGTGCCGGCATTGATCGACAAAGCCCGAATAGCCCCGGGATATTCGAAGAGCCCGATCGGCAGGTAGATCAGCCCTCCATGATGAAATCGAGAAGAAAGTCGAAGCGAACAACACGCCGATCAAGCCGATATTGCTGAGTTGGGCCAGCGCGCCTTGGCCTTGCGCATTACCCAGCAGCCGAGGATGTCCATCAGTAAATCCCCATACGAGTAGCCCGGCACGTTGGTCAGCAGCGGCTCCGACAACATGATGGCCCGGCTCGCCGGGACAGCCACCCGGGATGTTCGACGACCAGGCGCCGTGGTTGGGCATCCAGGTGTTGTACGTGCACCACGTGTTGAAGTAATTGAGCAGTGGATCCTGGAAGAAGATCAGGCCGCATGACACCAGGAGCATGCCGTCCAGGGTGATCCGCCGCTCGCGGCGCCACGGCCGGATGATGAACCACCACACGGCGAACGGCAGGCCGACCCAGGCCATGACCGCGTTGGCGATCAGCGGCACTTTCATGTACATCGGCGGATCGTTCGGGCCCGGTCGGTACCGGCTCGAAATAGGGTCCGGTGATCCACCGGATCCACACATACAGGTAGAGAGCCAGCAGCGCGCCGCCGACGACGGCCCAGACCTGGACGGGTTTGATCTTGGATTGATCCTGGGCCTGGAGCTCAGCACCTCCGCTCAGGGACTCGGTGAGATAGGGTGCGTTCTTCTTGCTCGACAGTTCAGTCATGACGCTGTGGGCTTGATCGGCATGTCACTTCCCTCGATCGAATGGAACGACGGTCGGAAGCTTTACGCCGTCGGGAAGGACAAGCTTGCCATCGGGGTTGGTGTAGCCGGAGTTTTTGCCCGGCACCGGCAGCGCGGGATCGGGACAGAGTCGATCTGTTCCGTCGCCGCAGATGCCCATCAGGAAGTACGACCGCTTCGTGATATCGGCGGGCCAGGGGTCTTGATGCAGGGCGAACCACTGCGCGGGAATGTTGTAGAACACAAAGAAGAACATGCTGCACGCGGCGAAGATCGCCAGGAAGCGGGTGAGTTGCTGTTTGGCAAACCCGCCCTGGACTCGCTCCAGTCCCCGTTCGACAAACGTCCGGCCCCGATCGTCGGTGAAGTAGCGCAAGGCGCACAGCCCCGCTTGCACGCCGCCCCACATCAGGCCTTCGTACACCGGCCATTGGTAGTAGGTGCCGGCATTGATGGATAAGGACCTGATCGCGCCGGGGTAGATGTACAGCCCCATCGGCATCAGGAACAAGCCCTCCATGACCAAGTCGAAGAAAAACGTCCAGACGATCAAGACGCCGATCAGGCCGGCGTTGCTGATGTTCGGCCAGCGCGATTTCGCTCGGCGCATGACCCAGCATCCGAGAATCGTGCACAGCAGAACCCCGTACGAGTAACCCGGCGCATTCATCAATAGCGGTTCGGCCATCATGCGGCCCGGTTCGCCGTAGGACACCCAACCCGGAATGTGCTGAACCCATGAGCCCCGGTTGAACATCCAGCTGTTGTATGTGCTCCAGGTGTTCAAGTAGTTCAGCAGCGGGTCCTGAAAGAACAACAAGCCGCACGCCACCAGCAGCATGCCGTCCAGGGTGATTCGCCGTTCCCGCCGCCACGGCCGGACAATGAAGTAATAGATCCCGACCGGCAGACCGAGCACGATGACGGCCGTCCAGGTCAGCAGGACCACCTTCATCAGCGTCGGCGGATCGCTCGGCCCCGCGGGCACCCGCTTGAAATAGGGTCCGGTCATCCATCGGATCCAGACGTAGAGCTGAAAAGCCAGGATGGCGCCGCCGGCGATGGCCCACATCCGCACGGGCTTGGCCGTCGCTTCAGGCTGAGTACCGAGCCCGGCGACTTTACCGAGCGACTCGGTCACCACTGGTGCGCTCTTCTTGTTGGACAGCTCGGTCATGACTGATGTCTCCTTCCGGCATGCGTGAATATACCAACTGGTATCTCAATAACAAGAGTGTTTCTCAAATCTGCGTGGCACAATCGCTCGCATGGCTGAGCGTTGGACGCGGGAGCGACGCGTCGAACACACCCGATCGCTTCTGCTCGACGCAGCGGAGCTAGTGTTCGCCGAAAAGGGCTTCACGCCAGCAACTCTCGACGACATCGCGGATACGGCGGGCTACACCAAAGGCGCGATCTACAAACACTTCGCCGCCAAGGAAGATCTGTTCCTGGCGGTAAGCGACCGGTACTGGCGTCGCTACTTCGACAATTTCGCCGAAGTGCTGTCGGGAGCCAACGAACTGGGAGCGCGCGAACTCGACGACATCGCCCAGCGGTGGCGCCAGCTCAGTTATGACCGCGGTGCCGCCCATGCCGCGCTGGGCCTGGAGTTCACGTTGTATTTGCGGCGCAATCCGGAGGCGCGCGAACGGGTTGCCGCCAAGAGGTCAGAGGTCGTCGAGGCGCTGGGGACGTTCATCGCCGAGGGCGTCGACCGACTTGGTGGAACCCTGTTGGTCCCTCCGTTGACGTTCGCGCACATCCTCATCGCCACAAGCGATTCCGTCATGCTGGGCAGCCAACTGGACGACATTGACCTCTATCGGCCGATCCTGGAGATGTACGTATCGGTGATCAAGCTGCCCTGAGCCACGGCGCCTCTTGTCAACCGGTTCGCTGGGCGCGTGGTCGCTTGACCGCGGCAGGCTTGGGCGCCACGTTGGACATCACCATCTGCAGGAACGGCTCGTAGAGATCCTTGCCATCCAGATGCGCGTTGATGGTGACGGCGTCATGGCTGGCGATCAGGACACGGGCCAAGGCGTCGGCCGGGATCGTCAGCGTACCGCCCAGCCGCGCGATATTTGTGCCGATGTAATCGGCCAGCGACTGGATCGTCTCTTCGCGCTTGGCCGCCAGCCGTTCGCGTGCGCCGGGGTTGCGTAGCAAAAACAGTGAGAACTCGTAACCTAGTGCCGCGCTGTCCGATCCGGCGATGGTCAATTCACGCCACCGCTCGGCGAATTGAGCCACGTCGAGATCGGCGAGGCTCTCGAATGCGCCGATGATGTCTTCGAAGCCGTTGAGAAACCGTAGGAGGTGGCGCTCGATGACGGCCAGGAAAAGTTCTTCTTTGGTGCCGAAATGCGAGTAGATGGCGCCGCGGGTGTAGCCGGCGGCCTCCGCGATGTCTTCCAGAGCCGCGCCGCCGAACCCGCGCTTGGCAAACACTTCCCCGGCGGCGTCCAGCAACACATCGCGAGTGTGCTGGAGGCGCCGTTGCCGCGTCCATCGTTCCGCCACGGATTTCATCTTCTCAGTTACGGCAAGATCGCCGTGCGGGTCACCGGTTCGGCCGCGGCCTGCCGGCTGGACAACCCGCGCTGAAGGGACGCCAGCAGCGCGTCGCGCGTTTCGCGTGGATCGATGAGCTCGTCGAACCCCATCTGTTCGGCCGACCGGAACGACGCCTGCAACTCGGCGTCGCGCAGCTTGGCCGACAAGTCCTCGCCGGCGTGCGACGCGCGGCTCAGCGCTGCGGCGCTCATGGCTCCCATCGTTGCGCCCGGATAGGCGAATGTGGCGCCCTGCTGGTCGAATCCGAGCAGCGACATCACCATAGAGCCGAAGCCGTACGCCTTGCGCAACGTCAGATGCAGCTTGATGGTCGTAGCGATGGTCTGGGCCGCGAACATTCGCCCGCCGGCACGCAGGACGCCCGTGCGTTCCGAGCGGCTACCGGGCAGCATTCCGGGATTGTCGGCCAGGAAGACGATCGGCAGGTGAAACGAGTCGGCCACCATGATGAAGTGGGCGGCCTTGTCGGCCGCGTCGGCATCGATCGAGCCGGCCAGCACCTGTGGCTGGTTCGCCACCACCGCGACCGGATGCCCGCCGAGATGGGCCAGCGCGCAAATGATCGCCCTGCCATAGCGTGGCTGCACCTCGAACCAGTCGGGTTCATCGAAGACCACATCGAGCACCGCGCGCATGTCATAGACCCGGCGGTTTTCGCGCGTGACGATGTCGAGCAATTCTGGCGTCGCCCGCGGTTGGGTGGCCTTGCTGCTGGGCCGCGACGAGGGGTAGGACCACGCGCTCTGCGGAAAGTAGGAAAGATAGCGACGGACATCGTCGAGCACGGCTTCGTCGCTGTCGGCGACGTTGTGGATCACACCGCTGGGCAGCGCCACCCCAGGACCGCCGAGGTCTTCTTTCGAGATCTCCTCGCCCGTGGATTCTTTGACCACCGGCGGCCCGGCGGTGAAGATGGCCCCCTGATCGCTCATGATGCGGAAGTCGCAGACCGGGGCGACCAGGGCACCGTGGCCGGCGGAGGGTCCAAGGACCGCGGCGACGGTCGGAACCCGGCCTGAACACCGGGTCTGGGCGAGCAAGTCGGTGGGGCTGCGACCGTAATGCCCACCGCCTGCGCGAAAGCCGGCCCCGTCGAGGAGCATCACCAGGGGGATCCTGTCCCGGACTGCCAGCTCTGCGATCCGGTAGCGCTTGGAGTTTCCCCCGCCCCCGATGCTGCCGGCCAGTGTGGTGAAGTCCTCGGCACCCACCATTACCGGCGCCCCGTTGATGAGCCCGGACCCGGTGACGATTGCGTCGGCCGCGATTTCGCCGCCGACCAGGGTCCCGATTTCCCGGAAGGTTCCCGGGTCCAGTAGCCGCTCAATTCGCGCGCGAGCGTCGAGCTTGCCCTTGCCGCGATGCTTGTCGAGCCGCTCCGGGCCACCCATGCCCCAGGAGCGCTGACGTCGACGGTCGAGATCCTCGAGCGTCTCCGCCCAATCCGGGCCCTTAGTCATCGTTCCGTTCTACCTCGCCGGCGGACGTCAAACTGAAGTGCTTACTGTAGCGTCTGCGAAAACCGAGCACGATGAAGGCAAACGATGATCCGGTTGACCGAAGACGAAGCGTGGGCAGAAATTGCGTCCGCGCACACCGCAATTCTGACCACGCTGCGCCGCGACGGAATGCCGATCGCATTGCCGGTGTGGTTCGTGGCCGAGGATCGTACGGTCGCGGTGAGGACGCCGGCCGCCACCAAGAAGATCGCCCGGGTCCGGCACGACCCCAGGGCCTCTTTTCTGGTCGAATCGGGGGAGCGCTGGGTCGACCTGCGCGCCGTCCATCTAACGGGACGCGTCGAATTCGTCACCGACGAGCCGGCGATCGACCGCATCGAGGAGGCCATCGACGCGAAGTACGCTGCGTTTCGCCCGCCGTCTGCCGGCCTACCCGCGGCAACGCAGCAACGCTACGCGAACTCGGTCTATTTGCGGTTCGTGCCCGAAGGCAAGATCCTGACGTGGGACAACGCTCGTCTCGCAGCGCGCAGCGCGGGACCGCGGTCGTGACGTTGACCCTACCGAATCGCTTACTGTAACTTCGCTCCCATGAGGCCGGGCCTGAAGATCGATGGCGGCATCCCCCTTCGGCTCGAACGGGCTGCGGGCGGGGCCGCGGCCCTGGAACGAGACGGCTATGACGGAGGCTGGACGGCCGAAACCAGTCATGACCCGTTTCTGCCGCTGCTGCTGGCCGCCGAGCACACGTCGCGACTTGAGCTTGGCACGAACATCGCGGTGGCGTTCGCGCGTAACCCGATGATCGTCGCGAACGTTGGCTGGGACCTGCAGGCGTACTCGAAGGGCCGGTTCATCCTTGGTCTGGGAACGCAGATTCAGCCGCATATCGAGAAGCGGTTCAGTATGCCGTGGAGCCATCCGGCACCCCGGATGCGCGAGTTCGTCGCCGCACTACACGCGATCTGGTCGGCGTGGATGGACGGCACCAAGCTGCGTTTCGAGGGTGAGTTTTATACCCACAAGATCATGACCCCGATGTTCACCCCCGAGCCGCACCCGCATCCCGCGCCGAGAGTCTTCCTGGCCGCCGTCGGCGAAGCGATGACCGAGATGTGCGGCGAGGTCGCCGACGGCCACCTCGGTCACCCGATGGTCTCGAAGCGCTATCTCGACGAGGTGACCATGCCGGCGTTGCTGCGTGGCATGCAGCGAGTCAACCGCGATCGCAACGATTTTCAGGTGTCCGCTGAGGTGATGGTGGCGACGGGGCAGAGCGACGACGAACTGGCCACCGCGACCGCCGCCGCACGCAAACAGATCGCCTTCTACGGCTCAACACCGGCCTACCGCAAGGTCCTTGACTTGCATGGCTGGGGTGACCTGCACACCGAATTGAACCGACTCTCGAAGGAAGGTGAGTGGGATGCCATGGCCTCGCTCATCGACGACGACATGCTGAATGCTTTCGTCGTCGTCGGTCCGGTCGACACCATCGCTGCCGGACTCCGGAAGCGCTGCCATGGAGCGGTCGACCGGGTGCTGCCCATCTTCTATTCCGCATCACAAGACTGTATTACCGCTGCACTGAAGGAGTTTCGAGCATGAACGCACCGACGGTCGATGACGCCGCCAAGGTATTCGCAGATCCGCTGGCGTACGCCGACGAACCCCGACTGCACGCGGCGCTGACGCACCTACGCCGCAACGCCCCGGTGTCGTGGGTCGACGTCCCGGACTATCGCCCGTTTTGGGCGATCACCAAATACTCCGACATCATGGACATCGAACGCGAGAACACGCTGTTCACCAACTGGCCGCGCCCGGTGCTGGCGACCGTTGAGGGCGATGAGATACAGACGGCCGCCGGCGTTCGCACGCTGATTCATCTGGACGATCCGCAGCACCGGGGAGTGCGCGCAATCGGCGCGGATTGGTTCCGGCCCAAGGCGATGCGGGCGCTGAAGATGCGCGTCGACGAGCTCGCCAAGATCTACGTCGACAAGATGATGGCGGCCGGTCCCGAGTGCGACTTCGTTCAGCAAATCGCGGTCAATTACCCGCTCTACGTGATCATGTCGCTGTTGGGCATACCGGAGGCCGACTTCCCGCGCATGCTCAAGCTGACCCAGGAGTTGTTCGGCAGCGCCGACAGCGAGTTCAAGCGTGGCAACTCCGAGGAGGACCAGTTGCCGGCGCTGCTGGATATGTTCCAGTACTTCAACGGCGTCACCGAGTCGCGCCGCGCGCAGCCGACCGAAGATCTCGCATCGGCGATCGCCAATGCCCGCATCGACGGCGAGCCCTTGTCGGACTTGGACACCGTGTCCTACTACCTCATCGTCGCCACCGCCGGCCACGACACCACCAGCTCCACTATCTCCGGCGGCATGCACGCACTCATCGAGAATCCGGACCAATTGGCGCTACTGCGTGACGATCTCGAGCTCATGCCGCGGGCCACCGAAGAGATGATCCGCTGGGTCACCCCGGTCAAGCATTTCATGCGGACCGCCGCCGAGAACACCACCGTACGCGGAACACCCATCGCCGCAGGCGAATCCGTGCTGCTGTCGTATGCGTCGGCCAACCGCGACGAGGAGGTCTTCGACGACCCCTTCCGCTTCGACGTCCGGCGCGAGCCCAACAAACATGTGGCATTCGGCTACGGTGTGCACTTCTGCATGGGCGCCGCGCTGGCTCGCATGGAGGTCAGCAGCTTCTTCTCCGAGCTGCTGCCGAGGCTGAAATCCATTGAACTGAGCGGCGATCCGCAACTCGTCGCCACGACGTTCGTCGGAGGACTCAAGCACCTGCCGGTTCGCTACTCATTATGAGCCGTATATGAGGACGATTGTCATCACCGGCGCCAGTGACGGCATAGGCGCCGCGGCGGCCCGTCGGCTACGTCAGAGCGGCGACAATGTCGTCGTGATAGGCCGATCACACCGCAAGACGGCCGCAGTGGCCGCGGAACTGGACGCGGACCATTTCGTGGTCGATTTCGCCGAGCTGTCGCAGGTGCGAGCCTTAGCGCAGAAACTCAGTTCGCAGTATCCGCGCATCGACGTACTGCTTAACAATGCCGGCGGCATGGGTACCAAGATTCATCAGACACCCGACGGCTACGAAAACACGTATCAAGTCAACTATCTGTCGCCGTTTCTGCTTACCACGCAGTTGATGGATCTGCTCGTCGAGTCCCGAGCCAGCATCGTCAACACGACCAGTTCGTCGCACCGGCTGGTTTTCCGGGCCACTGTCGATGACCTGGAGAACACGGCCAGGCGCCGCCCCAGCACCGCCTATGCTCTGTCGAAGCTGGCTATCGTCTTGTTCACCAAGGAACTGCACCGGCGATACCACGGTGACGGGATCGCGGTTGCGACAGTCCACCCTGGCTACGTCGCCTCCAACTTTGGCCTGGCCTCCGGATCGCGGCTTCTTGCGTTCAACCAGAAATACACGCCGACAAAGCTCTACGCTACCTGCGACGACGGAGCTGACCAGCTAGTTTGGCTCGCGTCCAGTACACCCGGCGTCGATTGGACGCCCGGCGAATACTACTCGAAGCACAAGGCCGCCAAAGCCAGCCGCTTAGCCAACAATCCCCGCCTTGCCGCCGAGTTGTGGGATAGGACGCTGGCTAAAGTCAAGGGAAACGCGTGATAGGCGTACACCACTCGGCGATCTGCACCGCCGATGTCGAACAGTCCCTTCGATTCTGGCGCGACGGCCTCGGCTTGTGCCAGCTGTTCGACCACACCTTTACCGGCGATTGGCCAGAACTCTTCGGCGCCAAAGGCGATCGGCTGCGGTCGATCTTCCTGGGCGATCCGCAATCACCCGACGGCGGCGATCGTCGAACTGGTGCAGTTGCAGGGCGCCGTTGAAGCGCTGCCCGCGCACCCGGCGCCCCGGTACGGATTCTTTCTACTCTCCCTGCAGCGCGACGTCGACGAGACGCTATCCGGCTTGGCCGCACTGGGTTTCGCCGACGGCGTACGGCGTATCACCATGCCGGCCCCGGGCGGCAAGACCGTTGCGATGGCGGTCATCACTGCCCCGGACGGCGTGCTCGTCGAGCTGATCGGCCCCGCGACATGAGCGCCCCGACCGCCCTGGTGACCGGCGGAGCATCCGGAATCGGGCGGGAAGTCGCCGGGCGGTTGCGCGACGCGGGCCACGACGTCGTCGTGTGGGATCTCGCTCGCGAAGCCAACTCCGCCGATATCGCCTGCGATGTCAGTGATCCCAACGCGGTGTCGGTAGCGATGGAGCAGACGGTGCGCGAGCACGGTGTGCCCACCCGGATCGTGACGTGCGCGGGAATCGGGGCGTCGGGTCTGTTGCTGAAACAGCAGCCCGCGCAATGGGAACGGGTGCTGGCCGTCAATCTCACCGGCACCTGGCTAACGATTCGCGCCGGCGCGCAAGCCATGATCGACGCCGGGGTGGGCGGCTCGATCGTGGCTGTCTCGAGCATCAGCGGCACCCTCGCCGACCGAGATATGGGCGCCTACTGCGTCTCCAAGGCCGGAGTCGACATGCTGGTCAAAGTCGCCGCCGCGGAGTGGGGGAGCCACGGCATCCGGGTGAACGCCGTCGGACCCGGCGTCACCCGAACGCCGATGATGGTAGACGCGCAACGACTTCCCGGCTGGGTGGACGGCCTGAGCGAGCGCACCCCGCTGGGTCGGCTGGGTGAAGCCGACGACGTGGCCGGCGCCATTATTGGAGTCCTCGAGCTGCCGTGGGTGACCGGGCAGGTGGTGCATGCCGACGGCGGCCTGGCGCTGCACAGCCCGATCGACGTGTACGGCCAGATGCAGCGGGTGATGTCGAAGAAAGATCGGCTCAGCTGAGCCCGAAATCGATGACGCCGCGGATGATTTTGCCGTTGCGCAGATCGTCGTAGGCGTCGTTGATCTCGTCGAGGCGATAGCGTTGGGTGATCATCTCGTCGAGCTGGAGCTGCCCGGTCGTGAACAGCCTGGCAAGCCGGGAGATGTCGGCCCTCGGATTGCACGAGCCGAAGACGGTGCCCGCCAGGGACTTGTTCATCAGGATGAAGTCCTGCAGGTCGATGTTGACTGACCTGGTCAGTTGCGAGGTCATGCCGGTGAGCACACAGGTCCCACCCTTACGGGTGAGCTGCAGCGCATCGCGGACATCGTCGGGGGTGATCAACGACGGCGATACCACCACCGCGTCGGCCATCACCCCATACGTCAAGTCCCGCACCAGATCCAGCGCCTCGGCGGCCGTAGCGGCGGTGTGGGTAGCGCCGAACTGCAATGCCGACTTCTGTTTGAACTCGACCGGATCGACGGCGACGATCTGCGCGGCGCCCCCGATCCGGGCGCCCTGGACGGCACCCGTTCCGATTCCCCCGACGCCGACCACGACGACGGTGTCGCCCGCACGCATACCGGAGCGATTGGCCATCGATCCGTAGCCGGTCGGAATGGCGCACGACAGCAGCGCGCTCGGTACCAGTGGCAGGTGCGGCTCGATCTTCACCAGTGAATTTGGCGAAGCCACAGTGTGTTTGGCGAACGTGCCGACCTTCGCCAGATGGCCGAGTGGCTTGCCATCGGCGGTGTGATGGCGGAAGGTTCCGTCGGTCGGCATTCCCGGAGTAAGGACGGTTGCCCCTTCGTCGCAGATGTACTCCATTCCAGTTGCACACCAGCGACATTGGCCGCACACGGCGACAAATGACATCACTACATGGTCGCCCGGCGCGAGATCGGTGACCCCTTCGCCGACTTCACGCACGATGCCGGAACCCTCGTGACCGCCGATCGTGGGGAACATGGTCGGCAGCCCGAGAGACTTCAACACCTCGTTGGGCGCCGACATATCACCCTTGAGGATGTGGTCGTCGGAATGGCACAACCCGGCGGCCGCCATCTCGACCAGGACCTCGCCGGCACGAGGCGGGTCCAGCTCGAATTCTTCGACGGACCAGGGGCCGCCGACGTCGTGCAGGATCGCCGCGCGACTTCTCATGGGGCCGGGGTGAAGGTGACGGGCAGCTTGTTGGGTGACCGGAAAATGAGTCCGACGATCTTGGATTCCTCACCGGTGGCGTCGTCGGGAACGAATGCCAGGTTCGTGACTCGGTCGAACAGGCTATTGAGCATCACCCGTGTTTCCATCCGGGCCAGGTGCATGCCCAGACACATGTGAATGCCGCCGGCGAAGGAGATGTGGGCCTGCCGCGGCCGCTGGATGTTGAACGTGCTGGCATCGGGCCACCGGCTTTCGTCACGGTTGGCCGAGCCCATGCACATGTCGACTTGTGCCTCGGCGGGGATTGTCTTGCCGCCGATTTCGACTTCCTCGGTGGTGGTTCGCATGACCATCGTCAGCGGCGTCTCCACCCGTAGCCCCTCCTCGATCGCGGCCGGTATCAACGACCGGTCCTGCCGAACCATTGCCAACTGCTCGGGGTGGGTCAGCAGCAGGTACAGCAGGTTGCCCGAAGAGCGGTAGGTGGTCTCCAACCCGGCGGGTAGCAACAGCCGCAGGAACGCGATGATGGCCTCGTCGGTGAGCTTCTCGCCGTCGATCTCGGCGGCGACCAGATCGCCGATGATGTCGTCGGTGAGCTTGCGGCGCCGCTGTTCGACCTGGCTGAGAAAGTAGGTATGCAGCTCGGTCGCCGCGGTCAACCCCGCCATGATGTCGGTCGGGATCGAGATGATGTCCATCGACAAACGTCGGAACATGTCGAGATCCTCCGGGGGCAGCCCGAGCAACTCCGAGATGATCCGCGTCGGAAACTCGAAGGTCAGCGCCTTGACCAGGTCGGCGTGACCGTCGTTTTTGATCTCGTCGATCAGCTGATCGCAGACCGGGCCGATGACCGACGGCTCCCAGCGTTCCAGCGCGGTGGCGCGGAAGGCCTTGGCCACCAGGCTGCGGTGGTCATGGTGCTCCTTGCCGCCCATCGCCAGGATCATGTGGCCCATGACCAAACCGATGGTCTTGTCATAGGTGGCCGAAGTGAAGACGCGGTCGTCGCGGAAGCCTTGGAACACCTCGTCGTAACCGAAGAGCACCCACTCGTCGCTGGGCCGCAGTTCCTCCGGCATCTGGTCGGTGTCCATAAAGGAGCCATGCCAGACCGGGTCCGTGCGCCGCATGTGTTCGAAGAAGGGGTAGGGGCTGATTTCGCCGGTGGGGTCAAGGAAGACGGGCTGGTCGTCCGGTTCGATGCGCAGCGTCATTGCCGCTCCTTCTAGGCGCTGGGAATATCGCTATCATAATATAAATAGCAACGAAGCCCAATGGGTTGTGGACGTTACCGTAACGGGCACAGTATGGAGTTGACTGCTGGTCAGGAGGCGGTGATTCTCAAGTGCTTCAACGCCGATTCGTCTGCACACTTGACGAGCTGCCGCCGGGCGGGATGAAGCTGGTCGACGTCGGGAAATTCGGCGTGGGTGTGTACAACGTGCGCGGTGCGCTGTACGCGATCGTCAATTACTGCTCGCATCAGGGCGCCCCGTTGTGTCAGGGCCTGCTCGGCGGCACCAACGAATCCGACCCGGACGGCCCTGACCGGCTGCGTCGGGTCCGGGACGGGCAGATCGTGCGATGCCCTTGGCATAACTGGGAATTCGATCTCACCACGGGTCAAAACGTCGCCGATCCGCGGCGCCGGGTCCGTACCTACCAAGTGGATGTCAGCGACGGGGAGGTGTATCTCACCGCATGAGCCAACTCGTTATTGATACCAATGTGCAACCACACTTCCGCTACAACGCCGAGATCCGGCGGTATCTCCCCGATGCGCACCAGCTGCGGGCGATCCCCGACGTCGAGACGCAGTGGTATCAGGCGCCCGGCGGCGACTACCGACAAGACCTTTACGGCGAGCACTACCCGGGTTCGGAGCCCGAAATCGTCGCCCGGCACCTGTTCGAAGACGCTGGAGTCGATTACGCGATCCTGAACCCGCTGACCCGCGGCAACATCGCCGACTACCTGCTGAACAGCAGAATCTGTGCCGCCGTCAACGACTGGCTGCTCGACCGGTGGCTCGAACCCGACACCGGCAACCGATTTCTTGGCACCATCCGGGTGAACCCCGAAGACCCCAAGGGCGCGGTCAGCGAGATCGAGCGGCTGGCCGGCCACCCGAAGCTGGTGCAGGTCGGCGTCCCGATGCAGTCACGCGAGCCCTACGGCAAGCCGATGTTCGAGCCCATCTGGGAGGCGGCCGCCGCCCATGGGCTGCCGGTCGCGGTTCACATCAACGGCGGCAACGGCGTCGACCATCCACCGACATTCGCCGGGCATGCGCACACCTATCCGGGATATGCGGCATTCATGCCGCTGAACTACTTCGTCCACCTGGCCACGCTGATCGTCGAGGGCATGTTCGGCCGGCACCCCGGCCTGAAGTTCGTCTTCGCCGACGGCGGATATGACATCCTGACCCCGTTCATGTGGCGGCTGGACACCTTTTGGCTCTCGATGCGCGACCAGACGCCGTGGGTCGACCGCTATCCCAGCGAGTACCTGCCCGACCATGTCCGGTTCTGCTCGTCGGCCTTCGACGGGCCGGTCGAGGTGGACACGATGGGGCGGTGGATGGACTTCACCAACAAGTCCGAGCTGGTGATGTACGGCTCGAGCTACCCGCATTGGTCCACAGCCTCGCCGGGCGCGCTCGCCGCGGGACTCGATGCCGCGCAGCGCGACAAGGTGTTGTGGCGAAACGCCAGTGAGCTGTATGGGTTAAAGGAGAGTGTGCGATGACGACCATTGAGCGCGTCGACTCGGCGGAATCTCCAGTAGGTCAAGAAGACGACATCGCGGTCACCATCGTCGACACGGACGTGCATCCGCTGCCCGTCTCGACCGAGGTGCTCAAGTCCTATGCGCCCGCCGAATGGGTGGACAAAATCTGGCCGACCGGGAATGCGGTTGCCCCGGTGGCGCATTTCTACGACACCCCGGACTCGTTCAAGACGTCGTCGCTTCGTATGGACGCCGCCCCGCCCAATGGCGGGGTGGCCGGCAGTGACCCGGATTTCGCCGCCAAACAATTGCTTCTCGACGCCGGTGTGAGCATCGCGTCGCTGGAGCCCATGTGCGATGCCCAGCTGCCGCAGGCCGAGCACGTGCTCAAGTCGACGTACAACGACTGGCTCGCCGACGTGTGGCTCGACAAACACAACGCACATGGCCGCTGGCGCGGCTCGATCAGCGTCAGCGCGCAGACCCCGGAACAGGCGGCGCGTGAAGTCGAACGGTGGGCCGGGCATCCCTATATGGCCCAGGTGCTGATGACACCGCAGACCCGCGGAATCCCTTTCGGCAACCCGCATTTCGATCCCCTCTACGAGGCCGCATCGCGAAACGGGCTCCCGGTTGCCACGCATCTGATGGGCCAGACGCCGTTCGAGTTGATCCCCCTATACCCCGTCGGGAACCCCGCGCACTGGCACGATTTCTTCGCGTCGTGGCCGCTGCTGTACGTGTCGCACTTGATGAGCCTGGTGTTCGACGGTGCCTTCGACCGGCATCCCGAGCTACGGGTGGTTTTCATCGAAGGCGGCTTCACGTGGGCGATGCCGGTGATGTCGCGGATGGACCGGATCTGGGAAGCCCGCCGTGGGGACCTACCGCACGTGCGTCGCCGACCGTCGGACTATGTGCGCGACCACGTCCGGTTCACCACCCAGCCGCTAGAAGACGCCGACACGGTGCAGTTCCGCGAGTACCTGGAAATGATGGACCTGGGGGACAACCTCATGTTCTCTACCGACTACCCGCACTGGAGCTACGACTCGCCCGCGTACGCGATCAACCGATTCCCGCCCGACCAGCGGGAGCGCATCATGCGTGGTAATGCGACGGCTCTCTACGGACTACCGGCGACCGTCAAGGCCCTTCCCGGAGAGCGCGATACCCTAGGCTACGACGGCGACGAGCCTGCACGTTGAGCCTGAGAGTAAGAAGGTATGACACAAACGAATCTCGCGCGGCCACAGGGTCTTAGCCGCATCGATCCGGCACTGCGAGACGCTGCCGCCGGTCTGGACATCGTCGAATTCCTTGCTGAATCACTGCCCGCCGAGCGGGAAAACGCGAACCGCACGGCAGCTGCGCGAGCCGAGCCGGTCGATGTCACCGGAGTCGCCGTCGAATCGCGGACGATCACCGGTCCCGATGGCCAGCAGCTGGCACTTCGTCTGTATCAGGGCCAAACCCAGTCGCCGACACCGCTGGTGGTGTATGCGCACGGCGGTGGCTTCGTGACCGGGAACCTCGACACCGACCATGCCCACTGCGTGGAGCTGGCCCGCGACGCGCGCTGTCTGGTGGTCTCGGTGGACTACCGGCTTGCGCCCGAGCATCCCTGCCCGGCGGCAATGGATGACGTCGAAGCGGGACTCCGCTATGCGATCCAGAACAGCTCTGACCTGAATGCGGATGGCAGCCGCGTCGCGGTGATGGGCCGGGATGCCGGCGCCGCGGTGGTCGCCGCCTTGGCCCAGCGCATGTTCGACGAGGAAGGCCCGCCCATCCTGGTACAGATTCTGCACCAGCCGATGCTCGACTCCGACGCAACGCCCTCGCGGCGCGAGTTCCAGCGCACCCCGGGCCTCAACGGCCCAGCCGTCAGCAGAGCATGGGGCCACTACCTCGGCCACGCCAGCGCCAACGGGCAGTGCGTTCCCGCGCACCGGGCGAACCTGGAGGGTCTGCCTCCTACGTTCATCACTTGCTCCGAGATCGACCCGTGCCGAGACGAAGCTATCGGCTACGCCAATCGTCTGTTGCACGCGTATGTCCACACTGAATTGCATGTTGTCGCAGCGACCTTCAACAGCTTCGACTCGTTGGTGCCGGATTGGGTTGTCTCCCAGGAGAATCGGGCTTTGCATGCCCAGACGCTGCGCAGAGCCTTCGAGGTGTAGCCGTCTGGCGAGCTAGATCGGGTCGAACTCGACGATCAGCCAGTTGCCGTTAACACGAGCCATTCTGGCCATCACGCTGCTGGTCGACATCGCCGGATCGGGACTGTCCTTGCTTGTGGTCGTCTGATTGACGTACAACAGCACGACGGCCGAATCGGGCCGTAGCTCACTAAGCGCGGCGTCCGCCACATGAGCGGTGGTCTTCAGCGACTTTTGTTTGGCCGCCGGAGCGAGGACGCGCTGGGTGAAATCGCTGTAATAGGACAGGAAATCCCCCGATAGGTGTGATTTGGCGGCGGCGAAATCCTTGTCGAGTGAGTCGGGTGAGTACGACAGCAACGCGACGGTACCCTCGGATGCGGCGGCAACCACTGACGCGGCGACGGCGGGGTCAGTTTGCTGGCTAGGTCGATACTGCTTGAAGTACAGCGATGCCGTCAGGCCACCGGTGACCAGTGTGAGCAGGACCAGAATGGCGGGAACGAGGTCCACACCGAACAACCTGCGACGCGGCGCGCGGCGCGGTCCGGTTGCAGCCGAGTCGGTTTCGTTCCTCGCCTCAGTCACGGCACAAACTCGACCTTCGCCATCTTGTACTGCCCGCCGTCGTCGTCCATGGTGACTTTGAGCCGCCATGTCCGTGGCGCATCCTTGGAGGAGTCGGGCTTGTTAGTGACGCGAGATGTCGCGCAGACCAATACCTTCGCGGAATGCGCGGCCATAGATTCGACTGCGATGCCGTTGACGGTTCCTTCGGTGATGGATTTCGACTCCTGCACGACCTTGATGAAATCGGTGGCCCGCTCTTGAATTTGGTCCCTGAATTCGCCCGTGGAGCTGTCGATCACCCGTTGGACGTCTTCCTTGGCTCTGTTGAAGTCCAGCGAGGTCAGGTTGATGATGCCCTGCTTGGCCCCGGCGGCGAACGCCGCGATGCGCTGCTGTTGCCGGGTGGCCTCCTGGTGGTCCCACACCATGTATCCGCTGGTACCGGCGAAGCCGAGGATGACAATGATCGCGGCCAGCTTGGCAAGCTTCGAGACCCACGGCATCCGCGTCCAGCGGCGCGCCGGCTCCCTTACCTCGTCACCGGTTCCGTCGAGGCCCAACGCTTCACGTCGCAGCCGGGCGGCGCGGGCTCGGGCACGCGCGGCGGCCGCCAGTGCGTCGGCTGCGGCGGCCTCCGCCTCGGCTTCCGCGACCAACGCCATCGCCTCGGCTTTGGATTCAGACGCCATATCGATTGGACTCCGGTATCACTTACGGTATCGGCGATTGCTACCATCGGAGTCGCCAGCCAACTCCGACGAAGACCGATCAAGCGGATGATAATTCACCCGGACTATCTCCCTTGCTTGCTCCGCAGCGGTGAACCCATGTCAAGGAAGAACCCCCCGGCACCATGACCGCTGTCGACTCTCCCGAAAAGATACTCTTCGCCTCAACCACTCAAGCGTTTCTGCAAAAAGAGGCGCCGCTGCGCTACATCCGGGAGCTGCACGCCGCGGGGATGTCCTTCGACCCGGCGTGGTGGCGGCAGGCCACCGAACTCGGGTGGACAAGCCTGCTCGTTCCCGAAGAGATGGGCGGCGGCAGCGTTTCGGAAAGCGGTGTTGCGGATCTGGCCATGGTCGCCGAACAGCTCGGCAAGACGGTGGCGCCCGGACCGCTGTATCCGGTCAGCGTCGTCCTCGCGGGACTGGTCGACTGCGCCGACCCGCAAGCCCACGTCGCGACCATCGAATCGCTGATGTCCGGTGAAACGGTGGCGTCGTGGGCGGTTTACGAGCCGAGCAGCGGATGGGCGCCGCACGAGCCGACGGTGACCGCCACCGCCACCGACTCCGGCTACCGCATTGACGGCATCAAGCACCGTATCGAGGCTGGCGCCCAGAGCGATGTGCTGCTGGTGGTGGCGCGAAGCGGTGACGACGTACGCCAATTCCTCGTGCCGACTAACGCGGCTGGCGTCCGAGTCGAGGAACAGCAGTCAATCGATCTGGTCAAGCACTATGCGCGGGTGCATTTCGACGGTGTGGTCGTGGAGCCGTCCGCGGCGGTTGGCACGCCCGGCGAGACCGCCGCGCTGATCGACCGGCAGAGTCAGATCGCGCAGGTGCTGCAGTGCGCCGAGGTGGTCGGTGTCTTGCAAACAGTTTTCGACTTCACTGTCCAGTGGGCGCTCGATCGGTACACATTCGGCCGGCCCTTGGCGTCCTACCAAGCGCTCAAACACCGGTTCGCCGATATGAAGATGTGGCTGGAAGCCTGCCGGGCGACGACGGCCGCGGCTGTCTCCGATGTTGCCGCGCGCTCGCCGGCAGCGGGACTGTCGGCCAGCATCGCCAAGTCCTACGTGGGGGAGACGGCGGGCCAGATCATTCAGGCTTGCGTCCAGATGCACGGCGGCATCGGCGTAACCTGGGAACACGACCTGCATCTGTACCTCAGGCGGGTTACGTTGTACCGCTCTATGTTTGGCACCCCGGAGGAGCACAACCTGCGCGTCTTCGAGGCGGAGAAAGCCGGCCGGGGCGCATGATCGAAACAGTTGCCGAGTTCGCCGCCCGCGCCCGAACATGGCTGGCGGACAACATGCCTGCGATCGACCCCGAGTCGCCGCCAGACGCCCCGCGCCACGAGCACGGCCCGTGGCAACGAGCTCGAGAACTGCAAAAGCGGCTCTACGAAGGCGGATTCGCAGGGATTTGCTTTCCCCGTGAGTATGGCGGCCTGGGCTTGGCCTACGAATACCAGAAGGCGTTCGACGAGGAATCCCTCAGCTACGAGATGCCGCTGATCCTCAACGTGCCAACATTCGCCATCTGCTGCGCCACGCTGCTCGACACGGGCAGCGAAGACCAGAAGAGGCAGCACATCGCGGCCGCCCTACGTGGCGACGAGGTGCTCGTGCAGCTGTTGAGTGAACCTAGCGGCGGATCGGATCTGGCCGGAGTGATCACGCGGGCCGAGCGGCGGGGCGACCGGTGGGTGATCAACGGCGCCAAGACGTGGAGCACCAGCGCGTTCGCCGCTGACTATGGCTTGTGTCTGGCCCGCACCAATTGGGATGTGCCCAAACACGATGGCCTGACCATGTTCTTGGTGCCGATTGCCCATCCGGGAATCACGTTGCGGCGCATCACGCACGTCAACGGTGCCTCCGAATTCTGCGAGGAGTTTCTGGACGATGTCGACGTCGGCGACGATGCCGTCGTCGGTGAGGTCGACGGCGGCTGGGCGGTGGCATCGCGGCAGCTGTACCACGAGCGCCGGGCGGTCGGGCAGGGCTCGGAATTCATCAGCGGCTCAGGTAGCGAGGGCGGCCACACCGTACCCGTCGACTATGCCGACTTAGCGGCGAAAACCGGACAGGCCGACAGCGAGCGTATACGTGAAATCGCCGGCCGCGCACTGGTGTACCGCGCGGTGGCCGAGCAGCTGACCGATCACGTGTACCACAATGTCAGGGACGGCCTACTGCCGCCGGCCGCTGGGACGCTGATCAGGCTCTTCCACGCCGACACCGTGATGCTGGAAATGGACACCGCGATGACGATCGCCGGGCCGGCCGGCGTCGTGGGGGAGCAGGGCGAGGGTCTGCAGACCGGGCTGCGATATCTGGCGCGGCAATCGATCGCCATCGGTGGCGGCACAACCGAGATGGCCCGCAACGTCATTGGCGAGCGGGTCTTGAACTTCCCACGGGAATACGCCGCTGACCGCGGCGTGCCGTTCAATCAGGTGCGGCACGGCCGGGTGGGTTGACCTATTCTTCGGCGAAGATGCCCTCGGTTTCGCCGCCGGAAACGGCACCGGAACCGGCACTGGCTTCGCCGGTGACGAAGGGGATCTGGACCAGCGACAAAACGTGGTGCGCGGGGCTCCCGGGCGGAGCTACCAGCACATAGTCACCGCCCTGACTGCGCGCCCGGTCGCGGGCGGCGGCCAGGGCGCTGACCCCCGCCGACCCTAGATGGGTGACTGCGCTCAAGTCGATCGTCAAAGGGGCTGTGCCCGAACGGCTTTCGACGGCGATCTGGCGATCCAGGGTCGGCGCCGTGTGCGAATCGATATCACCACTGACGACGATGTGACCGGGGGAGCCGACCATCGAGACGAACTCGGAGTCGATCGCCCGTCGATACGTCGAGCGGCCGACTACCGGGTCGGTGACGAAGTTGGCGGCCCGCGACAAGCGATGTATCACCGTCGCGGTCGTGCCATCGGGTCCAGACGTCACGTGGGAATGGGACACCAAGGCCTCGGCCATCGCGAGTCCGCGTCCGCGTCCCTGCTCGCCTTCGCGGTGGTCCTTCCACTGGCCGCGGTCGGTCACCGAGGCGCGCAGGTTGCCGTCGCCGCCTAACGAGGCCTCGACGACAACGCCGTCGGAAACCTCTGTGCCGTAACCATGTTCGACTGCGTTTTCGACGAACTCGGATACCGCGTGTACGACGTCGGAGATGTCGGAGGCGTCGGCACCGATCTCGGTCAACCATTCGCGAAGTTTGGCGCGCGCCTCGCGCGCGGTGCGTATCGTCGCATCCAAGGTCAGGTGCAGCGGTGGTGAAGGTGTACGCCGTTGCACCGCAAGCAAAGTGACGTCGTCGCTGTAACCGGTCGACCGGAGCAGCAGTTCAAGCGTCTCCGAACAGATACGGTCGATGAATCGCGTCCGGGAGTCGATGACGAAGCCGCTGGCGCCGCTGGCGATATTCGCGGCCAGGTCGGCGAATTCTGTGGTACTGGCGCCCAGCGGACGGCCCGGACGCTCGATCAGACCGTCGGTGTAGAGCAGGATCGAATCACCCACGTCGAGCATCTCGGTACGAATCGGAAAACCGACGCCGCTTCCCAGCGGACCCGCGCCGGTGGGCTCCACGTACCGCGAGCTCGCGTCGGCGGCCACCACCAGCGGGGGCGGGTGCCCGGCCGTGCAGTACTCGAATTCGCCGGTCGCGAAGTCCAGCGAGCCGACGCACAGCGTGGCCCACTTCGATCCGGGCACGTTTTCTTGGAACCGGTCGACCGCCTCGAGCGCTTCGACGATGCCGTGTCCCGCCGCGATCTGCATCCGCACGGCCGTCCGCAATTGCGACATCACCGCCGCGGCCTCGACGCCGTGACCGACCACGTCGCCGACGATCAGGACCAATCGATCCCCGAGGGCCACCGCATCGAACCAGTCGCCTCCGGCGGCGGTGTCCTCGGCGGCGACCAGGTATTCCGCCGCTATGTCGGCGTGGGGAACGACAGGCACCGACGGGGCCAGTAACGCCTGCTGCATGACGGTGGCCGAGTCGCGGGCGTTGCGGTACCGCTCGGAGAGCTCCTCGACGCGCGCCTCGGCGGCCAGCCGTGCCTGTACCCGACTGGTGACGTCGTCGAAGATGATCTGCACGCCCTCGATCGACCCGTTCCTGCCGCGGCGCGGCGTCACGACGAAGTCGAAGTATCGTTCCTGAAGTCCCGAACCGTCGGCGTCCACCTGTAGCCGCCACTCTGCGCCGGTTTGCCGCTCACCGGTTTCGTAGACCCGGTCGAACATGTGGTAGATCTGCTGGCTCTCGAGCTCCGGGAAGACTTCCCGGGCGGTACAGTCCGACTGCGTCGAACGTCGAATTGAAAACTCGGTAAGCCGCGTTGACCGCGACGAAGCGATGGTCCGGCCCCTCCAGGCCGACAACTATGGCGGGCATGTTCTCGAAGATGCGCCGCACGTCTTCGGCTTTGCCCACCGATTTGTCCCAGTCCATTTCGGCCGCCATTTGGCCGCCCCCTCCTAGGACTTAGCACGGACCCAGCCACGGACCCCGCCACGAAAACTGGACAGCTACGCGGCGGCATCGCCGAAGCGCATGTACCAGATTATCAATGAGGGTCAGTTACTACCCCCACTAATTTGCAGGCGCGTCACTGTGCGTTCTCCGCAGGATCCGGCCTGCGTTCCCGGAGGGATCAGGCCGAGACGGGATTGGCGACCTTCATCAGCTTCATCAGGTTGCCGCCCATGATCTTGGCGACGTCCTCTTCGCTGAAGTCGGTGAGTTCGTCGACGAAGGTGATGGGATCCTTCAGCCCCTCGGGGTGCGGCCAGTCGGAGCCGAACAGCACTCGGTCGGTGCCCACCATGTTCACGATCTCGGTGAACCGGTCCTCCCAGAACGGGGTGATGTAGACGCAGCGCTTGAACGCCTCGATGGGATCCTCGCTGAACGACTGCGGCATCTTCTTGTATACGCCTTTGAGGCCCTTGAACAGGTCCGGAACCCAGTCGGCGCCGTTCTCAATGGACAGAATCCGCAGGTCAGGGTTGCGGGAGAGCGCCCCGTGGCACACCAGCGCGCCCATTGCGTCCAGGATCGGCCGGTGGCCCATGGCAAAGCTCCGGAACGCGGTCGGCTTGAACGGGAGGAACTCGTCGCCGGGCTCCCACACGCTCGCGAATTCGGAGTAGCCGCTGTCGGAGGCGTGCATCGAGACCGGGATGTCGGCCTGGATGCAGGCCTGCCAGAACGGGTCGAACTCTTCGAGGCCAAACGACCGGCTGCCCTTGAAGCCCGGCACTGGTGCCGGGCGGACCAGCACGGTGCGGGCGCCGCGCTCCAGGCACCATTCCAGTTCTTCGAGCGCGCGGTCCACGATGGGCAGCGTGATCACCGGGGTGGCGAAGATGCGGTCCTTGTAGTTGAAGGTCCATTGCTCGTGCATCCACTCGTTGAGCGCGTGGATGACGTCGTGGGTCATCTCCGGGTCGTCCTTCATGCGCTCTTCGACCAAGCTGGCCAGCGTCGGGAACATCAGCGCGTAGTCGATGCCGAGCTCGTCCATGACCTCCAGCCGAGCGCCGGGCTCCCGGAAGGCGGGAATGGCCTTCATCGGCTCGCCCAGGATCTCGCGGTAGCTCTTGCCCTGCGCTCCGTTGCGGAAGTAGTCCTCTTGGGCCCCCGGACGGGCCACTACCTCAAACGTCGGGTTGGGGATGTACTCGCTGATGTGGCCCCGGACCACGATCTTGGTGCGACCGCGGACCTGCACGTAGTCGATGACGCGCTTGCGGTTGTCGGGGAGGAACTTGGTGAGGGCTTCCTGCGGTTCGTACATGTGGTTGTCGGCGTCGAACACGGGGAAGGAAAGCTCGCGAGAGGGCATGGCGATCTCCTCGGGAAAGTCTGGATTCTCGGTAGGCGGTAACGACGTTACCACTGCTGCGCAATAAGGTGTACCGGCTAGCTGCCCGTCCAGGTGGTGGGCAGCTCCGGTGTCGCTCCGTTGATCACGGCGAAGTTCACCGTCGCCGTCGCCAGCAGCTCATCCTCGCCGTCGCCGTAGATGTCGATCTGCATGACCATTGCGCGCTTGCCGGCTCGCAGCATCCGGGGCACCGCGTAAGCCGAGCCCTGCCGGATCGGCCGTAGGTAACGGACGAAGAGGTCGGCCGTCGTCATCGTGGTGCCTGGCTGTAGGTAATTGATCCCGAACTGTCCGCCTGCCACGTCGACGAGAGTGGCGATCAAGCCGCCCTGTAGCGCGCCGGACGTGTTGACCACCTGAGGGCTGACCGGCAGTGTCATGGCGAACTCGCCGTTGCGGGTACCCGGACGCATCCCGATCAGAGCGAACAACTCGGCCAACGAGGGCGCGACCGCCTCTTCATCAGCATCACGGGTGTCGCGGATGCCGAGGGCGCGGCTGCAGAAGTCGTACAGCTGGCCGTCGTCGACCGGTGCGCCGTTCAACTCCGTTCCCAGCCAATGCAATCGCTGCGCGCCCATCACCGTCTGCATGACGATGGCGGCTGACGCGCCCACATCTAGTCCAGGGTTGAAAACGCCCTCGGTGATGCCCTGTCCAACGATGTCGCGAATCAGTTGATGCAGGGGCGAAAGCACCCGGGCGTATTCGCGAGGACGGGTTTCGGCCAAATGCTGGTTGTACAGCGTCAAGGCACGATTGAGGCTGTCTTGGGTGGTTGATTCTGGTTGTTGGCTGATGCGGTCGATCAGAAACTTCAGCGCCGCGGTGCTGTCCAAACCGGTGATCTCGGTGCGCCAGATCTGCACCGACTGCGCGATGGTCCGGTCGAACAGCGCGAGCAGCAGCTCGTCCTTGCCGGAGAAATGTTGGTAGAAGGCCCGCAGCGAGGTCTTGGAGCGTGCGACGACCTCCTGCACCGTGAAGTCGGTGCGCCCGGTCTCGCCGAGTATCTCGACCGCCGTCTTGATGAACCGGTCGGCGCGCGTCACTTCGGCTTCCTCGCTGGGGCTGGCCATCGGCGGTATCTCCTGTTCGCTGCGCTATCGCGCTCCGAGAATGAGGTTACCGCGTCCCGGTTGATATCCGCGAAGGGAGAAAGGGGGCGGGTCAGGGCTACCCTTCGCGCGCGGCGATCATCGCCGAACGATTGACCTTCGTTGCCGCGGTCCGAGGAATCGCCGCGACGAACTCGACGGTCTTGGGCGCCTTGTAGGGGGCGAGCCGACTTTTGGCGTACTCGATCACCTGCTGCTCGGTGAGCGCGGCTTGACCGTCTGGGTCGGCGAGTTGCACCACGGCGTGCACCCGTCGTCCCCACTGCGGGTCGGCGAGTCCGATGACCACCACATCGGCGATCTCCGGATGGCCTGCCAGTGCGGATTCGACTTCGGCCGGAAAGACATTGGCCCCGCCGCTGACGATCATGTCGACGCGGCGGTCGACGATGTACAGATAGCCGTCTTCGTCGAGGTGGCCGATATCGCCGGCGGAACGGAACCCATCCTCGGTCGACGGCAGTGGCGGCGCCCCACCCAGATAGCGGTAGCCGGCACTCATCGGCGCCCGCAGGTAGATGTCGCCATCCTCGCCGGGGCCCAGTGGTCTTTTCTCGGCATCCAGAATGCGGATCTCAGTGTCGCGGAAGCCGCGGCCCACGCTGCCGGGATGTTTCAGCCATTCGTCGCCGCGCAAGGCGGTCAGGCCGAGGTTCTCGGTCATGCCGTATGCAGCCAATATCTGTTCGGGGCTCAGTAGCTCGAACCAGGTATGCAGCAGCGGCGGCGGCATTACTGCGGCACCGTGCAGGATGAACACGACGCTGGACAGGTCCCGCTGTCGGACGTCGGGCCGTGCGGCGATGCGTGACAGCATCGTGGGTGTGGCTGTGAAGTTGGTGATCTGATAGCGTTCGATCACATCCAAAACCAGTGCGGCATCGAACTTTTCGAGTATTACCAGATGGTCGCCGGCCAGCAGCATGAGGAAAGTGGCGAAGCCGTTGGTGTGGTACATGGGTGCCGGGACCATGATGGTCTGGGGCTGTTCGACCGGCGTCCAGTTGGTCATGAACGGTTCGCCTTGCTGTGGGATCCAGAGCGACGGCGCCAGGTTGAGAATCACCTTGGGAACACCGGTCGATCCGCTGCTGCAGATTCCGTTTGCGGTCGGGGAAATGGCGGTGGGCAAGGGGCTTTCGGATTCGCCGGCCGCGCGCGCGTCCAGCTCCCAGCGGCTCTTTTCGTCGACGACGACGGTGGGGTCGATCACCGCGCGCACCCGGTCACGCTCCCATTCGGGCAAATCCCAGTGCATCGGGATGGGGACCGCGCCGATTTTCCAGCACCCCAACGTGGCCAACACCAGGTGCTGCGAATTCGGGATCGCCAGTGCGACATAGGAACCCGTCTCGGCCCCACCGGCGGCCAGCGCCCGGCCCCACTGGTTGGCGCGGGCGTCGAGTTCGCCGAACGTCAACGACTGCGCGGTCCCGTCCAGGGCGACAACGGTCACAGCCGTGTCGTTCCGGCGTTGTTCGGCGAGCTCGTGCAGCTTGGTCGCGAACGGGATTCCGTCTTCGAACGGGTTGGGTGGCGAGGCGGCGGCGACGGGCTCGGTACTCATGTGCGCCGCTCCTCCTCATCACGTCGTCATCCGCGTCGCTTTTGCATCGTCGCCGGCGCGGCTCATCTGCGCCGCTCCTCCTCATCGCTTCGCTCTGCATCGTCGCCGGCGCGGCTCACGCCAATACCGGCCCGCTGAACAGCGTCTCCAGCGAGCCGTCTGGCACGCCGGACACGAGGCGCAATGCGAGCCCCTCGCTGCCCAGGGGCAACCGGATCAGCGGCTGGGTGTGTCGGTCGAGGACGCTGACGTCGGACTCATCGCAGAATCCGAGCGCGCCCAGCAACTGGTGGGAGGTGCGTAGTACCTGCCGTGCGGTGTCGGCGGCCTTGAGCCGAAGAACGAGGGCGTCCGCCGAAAGGACCTGTAACGGAACTGATTCCGGCCGGCAAATCGTGTACTTCGCTAGTTCATGGAGGCCGCGTACCCCGACGGCAGCCTCCGCGGCGGCGAACCGGACGGCCTGGAAGTCGGCGAGTGGCTTGCCGAACTGAATGCGAGCGCGCACATGTTCGGTGACGATCCGCAACGACTGCTGCATTGCTCCCAGAATCCGCCATGATCCCAGCACGAGATGAAGGTTAACGTCGGTGGCCGGGACGGTTCCCTCGGGTGCGCTCAGGGTCGCCGGGACCAGGAACGGCCCCAGCTTGGCGCTCGTGCGCGAGGCCGGTTGCATTTGGTAGCGATTGCCGTCTAAGTCCGCGGCGATCCAGTCGCCGGCCAAATCGCCGTGATCGATGCGCGGGGCTTCGGGATTGACCAGGGCCAGCCGCGCGCCATCGATCGCGAGCAGCTCTTCCACCAGTGGATAGGGCAGCGCGGTAGCGCCGGCGGCCTGGCAGAGCACCGCGGCAGCCAGCGCGTCGTCGGCTGACGACCGGACGTCGAGCTCAAACGCGCCGAGCTCACCCAGGGCGGCGCGCGCCGACTCCCGGATACCGTCGTCGGTCTCGGCGCGCAGCGCCGCCGGTGGTCCACCCAACCGGGCGAGCCGCTTGGCGGCGATGGCAGCGAAGTCGCTGATGTCTTGTGGCAAATCGGTTTTCACCGCTGTTCTCCCGCTCCCAATACGTCGCGTGCCACCATCATTTTCTGCACCTCGATGGTGCCCGATGCCACAGTGGCCGCCTGTGCGTAACGCCAATGGTCTTCGATGGCCCCGTGCAGCGGGGCGGAGGTGCCGCTGTCCAGCGCGGTCGGACCGAGCACGTCGAAAAGGAGCTCGGCGACCTGCTGATCGCACGTCGTGGTGGCGATGCGGGCAGCGCTGGCCGCCGCTCCGGCGGCCGCATCGTCCTGCAACGACACGGCGCGGTAGGCCAGCAGCCGGGCGACCCGTAGGTCGACGAGCGCGCGCACCCAGCGGGTACGAATCGTTTCCGGTAGCTTGTCCCAGTCGTCGCCCAGCTGGGTGCGGAGCCGGTCGAGCAGTGACTCGCAGCGGGCGTACCGTGCGATGCCCACCCGCTCGAATGCCAAGGCTTCGCGCATCACCCGCCACCCGTCGCCGACCTCGCCCAGGACGTCGCCGGGGAATGCCTGCACGTCATCCAAGAACATCTCGTTGAGGTGATGGGGCCCCAGCATCGACGGGATACCCCGGACAGTGAATCCGGGCCGGTCCATTGGAATCAGGAAAAGGGTGAGGCGCTTGTGTTTTGGCGCGTCGGGGTCGGTGCAGGTCGCCAGCACGCACCAGGACGCCATCTGTGCATACGACGTCCATACCTTCTGGCCGGTGATGCGCCAGCCGTCCCCATCGGGTACCGCGCGGGTGCGCAACGACACCAGATCGGTTCCGGCCTCCGGCTCTGAGAAGCCTTGGCACCAGATCACGTCCCCGGAGGCGATGGCCGCCAGGTGCTTGGCCTTCTGTTCGGCCGTCCCGTAACGCATCAGTGCCGGGCCTACCCAGTTGACGCCCATGTATTGCGGACCGCGGGGTTCGTGCTGGGCCCACATCTCCTCGCGGAGCACCGTCTGCTGCCAAACCGAACCGCCGCCGCCGCCATGCTCTTTCGGCCAGGCCAGCGCCAGCAGGCCCTCGGTGGCCAGCAGCTTGCAGAATGTCTCGGTGGTCGCGAGGTCCTGCGGGTTGTCGGTGCACGCGCCGAGGAAGCCGGCCGGGATATGGTTGGCTACCAGCTCACGCAAGTGGTTTCGCAGTTGTCCGGCGTCGTCGCCGAGGTCATAGTCCATGGAGTCATCCCTTCGGGAGCCCGAGCAGTCGCTCGGCGATGATGTTGCGCTGCACCTCCGACGTTCCGCCGTAGATGGTCGCGGCCAACGCGTCCTGGCGTTCGAAGAGCAGGTCCGGATCCTCGACCGACGGCGGGCCGGCGGCAGCGGCACTGAGTTCCCAAACACGCTGTAAGGTAAGCGATCCGAGAAGTTTCATGGTGTCGGCTTCGGGGCTGGGTCGTCCGGCGAGCTCGTTGCCCAGTGCGCGATATCCGGTGGCTCGCAGCGCTTCGGCGTCGGCGATCAGCGAGCCGAGCTCGGTGTAGATGTCCGAATTGGTTTCAAAGTTGGTCTTGAAGGAGCCGCGAACCGAGTCGAGTCCGCGCTTGATCTCGACCCAGTTCATGATCCAGATCATCTGGCGTTCGTGGTGCAGCGACGACAACGCGACGTTCCACCCACCGTTGAGTGGCCCCAACAGGTTTTCCGCAGGCACCTCAACGTCTTCGAGGAACACCTCGCAGAACGTCTCGTCGGAGATCGAGGCCATCCGAATCGTCTCGACTTTTACTCCGGGTGAATGCATGTCGAGGATGAAGCAGGAGATGCCGCGGTGTTTCGGAGCATCCGGTTCGGTACGGGCATACAGTGTGCACCAACGCGACTCGTGGGCCTGAGTGGTCCAGATCTTGTGGCCGTTGACCCGGAACACGTCTCCCTCGCGTTCGGCGCGGGTGCGCAGACCGGCGAAATCCGACCCGGCTTCCGGCTCGGACATGCCCAGCGCCCACCACTCGTCGCCGCGCAGCACGGGTACCAGCAGGCGGTCGATCTGGGCGGGTGTGCCGAACTGACGGATCCCCGGCGCCGCGACGCCGGGACCCTGGACGTTGGGCAGCTTGGGCGCAGACCGCAGCGCGGACTCGATCCGCACTTCCATCGCGTCGCGCAGGCCCAGCGACCGGCCGCCATGTTCGCGGGGCCAGGTCGGTTGGAGCCAGCCGGCTTCGAAGGCGGCTCGCTGGTGGTCGCGCCGCAAGGAGAGGTCCCAGCGGTAATGCCGATAGTTCTCGTAGTAGTCGTCGGGCAGGAACTCCGCCAACCATGCGCCGAATTCCTCGACCACCGCGCTCACGCGGCGCCTCCACAGAACCGCCGGCCGACCTCGTGATAGAGGCTACGGCTGTCGCCCAGCATCGCGGCGCCCTGCCAGGCGTGCCGGACGTAAAGGTGGGCGTCGTGCTCCCAGGTCTGCCCGAGGGCGCCGTGCACCTGGACCGCCGTGCGCGCGGAGTTCGTCGCCGCATCGCCGGCCGCCGCTTTGGCCAGGGCCGCGGCGGTCCACACCTCGGCGGGGGCCGCGCTCGGATCGCTGAGTAAAGCCGCCGCCGCATAGGTCAGGCTGCGGGCGCGTTCCAGGCCGACGTAGTTGTCGGCCAGCGCGTGTTTGACACCCTGGAATGCGCCAATCGGAGAGCCGAACTGACGCCGTGACTTCGCGTATTCGACGGAGCGGTTGAGCGCAGCGCCGGCCACGCCGATCAGGTCGGCGGCCGCTGCCACCAGCGGTGTGCTGAGCGCCGACTCGACGCCGCCGCTGTTCAAGGGGGCGACAGCCAAGGGTTCGGTGTCGATGTCGACGTCGGCCACCGGTTGCGCGGGATCGGCGGACTCGGCGGACTCCGAGCCGTGGATACTCACCCCGTCACCGCAGCGTGCGACGGCGGCCAACACGTTGTCGCCCTCTTGTGCCAGCGTGACGATCAGCTCGGCGCGTGACAGGTTGGGGACGGCCACCGCGCGGCCGCGTAGCCGCCCACCGTGCAGAGTCGTCGTCGGACCGGGCAGCCGGTGACCGGGCGAGTGCACCGCCAGGGTGGCGACCGCACCGCCGGCGATGTCGGCGAGCACCGAGTCAAGGCCCCCTCTTGTGCTGATGCCGCGCAATGCGCCTGCGGCCAGACCGATGCTGCTGAGCAACGGGATGGGCGCGAGGGCCGCGCCGCACTCTTCGAGGACCACGGCCAGCTCGACGGGTCCGTAGTCGCCCTCAGCGGGTGCGCCGGGTGAGGCGAGTTCCGTCCAGCCGAGGTCGACGACCGTCTTCCAGAGCGGACGCCAGCGGTCTGGATCCGTCAGAGCTTGTCGGGCCGCTTCGGACGGGCATTCGGTACGCAAAATGTCGCGCACGGTGGCGCGCAGCGATAATTGCTCAGCGTTCAGTCCGACATCCATAAGACCCCTAACATAATTAAAATAGTAAACTAGCGCTCCTATCGCAATCGCACGAGAACCCCTAGGTGGGCGCATGGTCGAGTGGTTTCTGTTCCTGCCGCAGGTGCGGTTGACGGCTGCCGACATCGCGGAGCGTGCGCGCTATGCCGAGGGAAGTGGCTTCGACGGAATTGCCTTCATCGATCATCTCGAGGCACCCGGGCTGCCGGGCGAAAGTATTTGGGAGGCAATGGCTATTGCGACCTGGGTAGCCGCCAAGACCCAGCGGCTGCGGGTAGGCCATCTTGTCCTGTGCGATGCTTTTCGCCATCCCGCCGTGCTCGCCAAACAGGCCGTCACCCTGTCGGACGCGTCGGCCGGCAGATTCGAGCTCGGCCTCGGTTCGGGCTCCTGGCCCGCCGAGTTCACCAGATTCGATGTCGGTCAGCAGGATCCGGTGGCCAGGGTCGAGCAGCTGGGCCGTCACCTGGCCTTGATCAAGCAGTACTGGGGCGACGACGGCGAGGATGCGGACGCAGTTCAGCTACCCAAACCCACGCATCCGATACCGCTGGTTCTGGGTGGCAGCGGACCCCGCATGATGGAACTTGTTCGTACCTACGCGGATTGGTGGAATCTGCAGGCAAATCACCTTGACCGGTTGCCCAAGCTGGCTTCGGCGGCGGGAAACGCTCGGATATCGATACAGCAGATGGTGGGGTTCGTGAGGTCGGGCAGCGACCCGAACAAGGTCCGCGAGGTGAGCGCCCGCCGGTTCGGGAACTTGGGGCCCGGGCTGGTCTGCGGCGATGCCGACGAGTTGATCGCACACTTCAACGGCCTCGCGGCGCAGCGGGTGGAGCGCTTTTACGTGTGGTTCGCCGATTTCGCCGTCCCGGATTCGCTTGCCGAATTCGGTGAGTCGGTGATCAAACCGTTTTCTGGCGCCGCCGGACTTCGTTAGGAACAACCGGGGGCCGGGCATACGGCCCACGCTGCACAGCCGAAAGCCGGATCTCGGGCAGATCGACGGACGGGTCGACGGTGTCCAGCCACGCGACCGCCTCGGCGACATCGGATACCTGGATTGCGTACATCTCGAAGGGAACATCCTGCAGCAGCTCGGTCTCCACCGGGCCCGGCGTCACGATGTGCACCGCGATGCCGTCACGGTCGACTTCGAGCGCCAAGGCGCGGGCGAACGCGTTCATGCCGGCTTTGGATGCGGAGTAGGCGGTGCGGGCCATCATCGGCTCGTGCGCCGACGACGACGAGATGAACACCAGTCGCGAGCCTGCGCGCATCCGCGGTAAAACCGCGGAGGTCACCACGAAGCACGAATCCAGGTTGGCCGAGATGATTGCCTGCCACTGCTCGAAGGTTTGCTTGCGCGCATAGGTTCCGCCGAGTATGCCGGCCGCATGAACAACCAGGTCGATCAGCTCGAGTCCGCTTATCGCATCGGCGAATCCGGCGGGGTCCGAGGCGTCGGCGACGATGTGGCGCGCACCGATCTCCTCGGCGGCCGCGCGCAACGGGGCTTCGCGTCGCGCCGCCAGCACGACGTCGTAGCCCAGCTCAGCGAGCTTGCGGCCGCAGCCTTTTCCGATCCCGCCGCTGCCGCCGGTGACCAATGCGGTTCGCATTATGAGTGGCGGATGTCCCGTGGGCGTGACAAAGCCTGCGGTGATAGCGCATAGATCCGTTGGTCGGGACGGCCGTTCAGCACATAGGTCTGCGTATCGGCGAGGTGGCGGCCCGCAATCCGGCGGGCCCGGTCGACATCACCGGCCGCAATCGTCTCGGCAAGCTTGATGTGCGTGTTGAGCGCCGCACGCCGCTGGGTCAGCGAGGGATAGGTGCCGCGCGCCGAGGTCTCGTCGGCCCACTGTCTTTCATGGCTGGTCCACAGTGTCTCCAGGCTGCCGACGACCGCGATGATGGTGTGGTTGCCGCAACCTTGAACGACGAGATTGTGGAATTCACGGCCGATTTCGGTGAAGCGGCGTCCGTCTTCGAGGTGTTCGGCCATGGCGTCGTTGACCTTCTTGAGCTCTGGCACCAACGTGTCCGCCCGGTCGGGCCGCCGGGCCGCCAGCGCCGCGCAGGCCGGCTCAAGTTCCTGCAACGCAAAGCCCAAGTCGGCGACCTCGACCGACTCGCTTTGCAGAAGCAAACCCAGCATGTAGGCGGTGCTGGTCTTGGCGGGCGCGTGCACGACCGCGCCGCCCCGGTTGCCGCGCCGAACTGAAACCAAGCCCTCGGTCTCCAAGATCCGTAGCGCCTCGCGCAGCGAGACCAGGCTCACGTTGAACTGTTCGACCAGCACTTCTTGGCGGGGCAGTAGGTCCCCATCGGCAAGCTCGCCGTCGATAATCTGACGCCGCAGCTCGTCAGCGACGATTTCCGCGATCCTCGGCGCCGACAACCGGCGACGGGCGTCGGGGCCAATACCCAGGGCGGTCATCCGGTCCTCGCAACAAGCAGCAGGGGAGAGCGCGCAACATCGCGTACTCGACTGGCTTAGCTATTTTAGCAGTAATGGCATAAATAGCGTCTCTGCTTCAATAGGCATCCAACTATGCTCTTCCAACGTGAGGCCAACGTGAGTTCAGGGCCCGACGGCCGCCCGACGCCGCTGCGGGAGTTACGGGTCGTCGAGATCAGTGACCGCATTGCCGGCAGCTACTGCGGAAAGCTGTTGCTGGACGCGGGAGCGGAAGTCTGCAAAATTGAACCGCCGCAAGGGGATTGGCTGCGCCAGTACTCGGCCAGCTGCTCGCCGGTGCCGGACGGCGACTCCTCGCCGTTCTATAGCTACCTCAACGCGGGCAAACGCAGCATGACATTTGGATCGGGCGCCGAAGACCAGGCGCAATTGCGCGACCTGCTAGCCGCCGCCGATGTTGTGATCGTCACCGCAAACCGTTCGCAGGCGGCGGCCTTGGGTATCGATCCGAAGCGGCTGCTGGCCGATTCACCACAAGCCGTCATCGTCACCATTTCGGATTTCGGTTGGACCGGCCCCTACGCCGACCGCGCTGCCAGCGAGTTCACGCTGCAAGCCTGGGCGGGCTCGCCCGGGTTTCGCGGCAACCCCGCCGGGCCACCCATCGCGATCGGTGGCGACCTGGGGGAGTACATGGGCGGGGTGTTCGCCGCGTTCGGCGCGCTGGCCATGCGCCGCCGCGTCGAGCACGGCGGTTCGGGTGAGCATCTCGATCTGTCCATGCTCGAAGCGATCACCACGATGCAGAGCAGCGAATGGCTGCACTCCCAACTGTTGCGGGTGCCGCCGGTCCGCCGCACTCTCGAAGTGCCCTCGATCGAACCCGCCAAGGACGGCTATGTCGGGATCACCATGGTCACCGGCCAGCAGTGGCTCGACTTCGTGGCGATGGTCGAGTCCCCACAGCTCGGGGAGATCGAACAGCTGCAATTTCAGATCGGCCGATGGGACTACCGCGACTTCATCCGGGAGCAGATCGGTCCCTGGATGGCCGAAAGAACCGTCGAGGAGATCGTCGAGCTCGGTCAACTATTCCGGTTGCCGGTCGCGGCGCTGGGCAACGGCGCCACCATCCGACACATGGAGTACACGACCGAGCGCAAGGTGTTCGTCCGCAACCCTTCCGGTTTTCATCAGCCCCGTCCGCCCTGGCTGATGTCGCAGTGCGCGCCCGCACCGGTTCGCCCCACTGCGGCCCTCGGCGCAACTGATAGTGGATCGCCTTGGCAGAAGCGTGATCTCGAACGCAAGTCGGAATGCAGCGGGTCGCCGCTCGAGGGCGTTCGCATCGTCGACTTGACCGCATTCTGGGCCGGCCCCGCTGCCACCCATCTGCTGGCCGCGTTCGGCGCCGACGTCGTCAAGGTGGAGTCGATCCAGCGGCCCGACGGCATCCGTTACTCGGGCGGCATGCGCAAAGATGTCGACGACTGGTGGGAGTACGGCTGGGTGTTCCACGCGATGAACACCAACAAGCGCTCAGTCACATTGGATTTGGGCTCCGATGACGGCCGTCGCCTGTTCACGCAGTTGGTGGCCGGCGCCGACGTCGTGATCGAGAACTTCTCGCCACGCGTGATGGACCACTTCGGACTCACCGCCGATGTACTGCTGAACATCAACCCGAAACTCGTCGTCGCGCGGATGCCGGCGTTCGGGCTCGATGGTCCCTGGCGCGAGCGGGTTGGATTCGCTCCCACCATGGAACAGATCGCCGGGCTGGCCTGGGTGACCGGATTACCGGACGATCCGCCGGTGACGCCGCGCGGAGCCTGCGACCCGTTGGCCGGCGTCCACGCCGCGTTCGCGGTGCTGGCCGCGCTGAACTTCGCCGAGCGCACCGGCGTGGGCCAGCAGGTCGAGCTGCCGATGATCGAAACGGTGTTGAATGTCACCGCAATCCAGCCGATCGAATCCGAGGTGTTCGGAACGACGCTGAGCCGGCGGGGTAACCGCGGCCAGGGCTGGGCCATCCAGAACCTCTACCGATGCGACGGCGAGGGCGACGATTGGATCGCGGTGACCGTGCGCGACGACCAGCAGTGGAGCGCCTTGGTCGAGCTGATGGACCGACCCTCGTGGTGCGACGAGGGGATGGCCACCGTCGTCGGGCGCCGGGAACGGGCCGACGAGATCGATAGCCGGTTGCAAGATTGGTTCGCGGCCCAGCCCTTGGACTCGGCGGTCGAAATGCTCGCCGGCGCGGGCATTCCCGCCGCCCCGGTGGTATCGCCATCGCTGGTCACCGAGAACCCGCAATTGCGCGATCGAGGATTTTTCGAAGAACTCGAGCACCCCAGAACCGGGGCCGGCCTGTATCCGTGCCCGCCCTTCGCCCAGCTGACCGGACAGCCCAGGTGGCTGCACCGGCCACCGCCGACCCTCGGCGAGCACAATGAAGAGGTGCTGCGAGATCGGTGCGGGCTGACCGACGAAGAAGTGGCACGCCTTGCAGCCGGCGGGGTCATCGGGACCCGACCCAAGGGCGCCTAGAAAGGGAGCAGCTGATGCGCGTAACCGTCGACGAGAACTCGTGTGAGGCCAACGGCTTCTGCGAATCGATAGCGCAGGACATCTTCGAACTGGGCGACGCTGACGTCGTGCAGATCGCGGAAGGCGAAGTGCCGCCGGACCGCGAGATCGATGTGCGTGCCGCGGTGGACCAATGCCCCAAGGCCGCGCTGCGGTTAGTCGACTGACCCAGATCGGTTCTCAGGAGGTCCCATGACATCCCGAGATATGACGAAGTACGCGGCGATGCGGCCGTACTTCGAGGTCGTCGCCGAGGGCCTACAGGGTCTGGTCGACGGGACCGATTTCTTCGATATGCACGCCGAAAATGTAGTGGTGGAGTACGTCATCACCGTCCCGGATTACCCGCGCACAATCGTCGGGCGCGAGGCGCTGGCAGAGCTGTACTCCGATTACGGGGAGTCAATCGTTCAGACCGGAAGCAGCGACGTCTACCGCTATTACGACCCCGAGAAGTCCGTCGTAGTCCTCGAGTACACCATGCACGGCACGGTGGTGAGGACCGGTGCGCCCTACCTCAATCGATTCGTCTCGGTCATCACGGTGCAGGATCGCAAGATCACGCAGTGGCGCGACTACCTGGACCCGATGGCGGTGCTTGCCGCGTTCGGAACGCCGGCGGCGCCCGGCGCGCACTAACCGCTCAGCGCTCATTCAGCGATAGCGGCATCTCGTCGTAGATCGACATGTTGGTGGTCAGGTTCGGATAAGCCACTTTGGTCGCACCGATCTCGAAGCCGTCGCATCGCAACAGCAACTCGTCGAACACCGCGCGTAGTTCGGCGCGCGCCAGCATCGCGCCCAGGCAATGGTGTGGGCCCCCGCCGCCGAAGGCGACGTGCGGGTTGGGGTGGCGGCCGATGTCGAAGGTGAACGGCGAATCGAAGACCTCCTCGTCCCGGTTGGCCGAACGCAGCATCGAGACCACCCGATCGCCCTGCGGTATCTGCTGGCCATCCATCTCGACGTCGACTTTGGCGGTCCGCGTCCAGTACGCCACCGGTGACGCCCAGCGCAGCACCTCCTCGACGGCAGTGGATCGCAGCGCCTCCTCGGCGCGATACCGTTCGATCTGCTCGGGGTTATCAACAAACGCCTGCAGCCCGATGGCCAATGAGTTCTTGGTGGTGTCGCTGCCCGCGAAGGTGAGCACGAAGAAGAAGAACTCGAGTTCGTTGGAGGGCAGGCTGAATTCCTCGCCGTCCTCGCCGGTGATCACCGCGGACGCCAGCGTGCTCCAGATGTCATCGGTGGGATTACGCCGCTTTTCCGCGGTGAGCTCCATCGCGTAACCAAAGATGGTGGCGTAGAGATCGGTATAGTCCTGCCGGCTCGGACGCGCACCGGGCGAGTTGGCTTTCAGGATGTGGTCCAGGGAATCGAAGATTCGGAGCCGATCTTCTTCCGGTATGCCGATGATGTCGCCGATGACCGTCATCGGCAGCGCGTCGGCAACATCCTCGATCCAGTCCCCGCCACGGTTGGCCAGCAGGCGGTCGATCATTTGCACCGCGCGCGCCCGGATGCCGTCCTCCAGTTTGGCGATGGCGCGCGGGTTGAACGCGTTGGAGATGAGCTTGCGGCGCTTATTGAGTCCCGGCGGGTCCATATTGATGATGGTCGGGTATGAAGCGAACATCCCCACCGGCTGAATAAGAGGGCCGTCGACCGCGGTGAAGGAATCGACGTCCCGGTGCAGGCGCACCGCGTGCCGGTGCTTGGTGGTCACCCAGAAGTTACGCGGAACCGTCCCGGAAAACAGCTTCTCGACGCCGGGGGTGAGCTCGTGCCGGAAAAGTGGCCGGGTGCCGCGCAATTCGGCGAACAGCTCATCGGGAAAACCATTGCGCCACAAGGTGAAATCAGACAGATCCACTGCGACATCGGTCATCGGTAACCTCACTCCAGCCCGACGCCACCCGGCAACCGAATGTGCCGCGTTGACGTTCAATGCTTAAAATAGTAAAAATAGACCTAGCCGTCGAACCACGGTGTGTTTTAAGGGCGGCCCAGTTGCGCTCGGCCGCGTGGGAATCGGAGTGCTCGTGACTAATACGATTTCGGACTCGGCTTCAGATTCGAGCCTGGATCCTTCGGACCAAGAGTTCGGATCGGGTATCGCACTGTCGAAGTACCGGTTCCCGACGGGATGGTTTATCGTCGCCTTCGCCTCCGACCTGGCCGTCGGTCAAGTGAAGCGCGCCCACTACTTCGGCGAGGAACTGGTGATGTTCCGCACCCAGTCCGGCCAGGTGCACGTGATGGACGCCTACTGCCAGCACCTGGGCGCCAACATGGGCGTCGGCGGCGAGGTGGAAGGCGAGAACATCGTCTGCCCATGGCACGGCTGGCGGTGGCGGGGTGACGGCACCAACGCCGAGATTCCGTACAGCAAGATCGGCTGCAAGACCAACGTGCGCATCCGCACCTATCCCACCGCGGAGTGGTATGGCTTCGTCGTGGTGTGGCACGAACGGCACGGCCGGGCGCCGTACTGGCAGCCGCCGGTACTGCCCGAGCTGGAAACCGACGAGTACTACCCGCTGCACCCGCACAGCCGGATGCTCAACCGGGTCAAGGTGCACGCGCAGATGATCATCGAGAACGCCGCCGACCCGTACCACGTCCAGTACGTGCACAAGGCCGCCAACCCCGCGAACACCACATCGTTTGAGGTGTCCGGTTATCACCTGCACGCCACGGTCAGTGCCCACTTCGGCGGCGGTCGCGCGACGACCTGGCTGACGCCCGACGGGCCGGTCGACGCCAAGATCGTCTATGACAACTACTCGCTGGGGTTGGGTATCGTCCGTTTCCCCAGCGAGCTGGTGGCCACCATCGAGGTCACCGGACAAACGCCCGTCGACGAGGACTACACCGACTACTTCTACACCCAGGCCTCCATCCGGGAGCCCGGCGACACCGGCGACGCGCCCACCGGTCGCGCCGCGAAGTTCTTGGCGCTGCAGCAAGAAGTCATCAAACAAGACTTCTTCACTTGGGAGAACATGAAGTATCTGGAGAAGCCGAACCTCGCGCCTGAGGAGGCGCGCGACTACGCCGCTCTGCGCCGCTGGGCGCACCGCTTCTACCCGGGCACCGAGCCGTCGGCCACCGACTTTGGCTACACCGCCCAGGGCGAGCCCGATCCCGCCGGCGCCGGGGCCTGACCGGAAGCCTGATGTGTGCTGACCGGAGCGGACCCCGGGGCCCCTCCGATTTCGGTGTCGATCGTTTCACCGTGCCCGCGGTGCTGGATCGCCGGGCCGAGCAGCATCCCGACCGCGTGATGATGTCCATCGCCGGTGTCGAGGTCACCTTCGAACAGATGCGGCTGCGGTCCTGTGCAGCAGCAAATATTTTGTCGGACTTGGGTATTGGCCGCGGTGACTGCGTCGCGCTGTTCACCGCTACCTGCCCCGAATGGGTCTACTTTTGGCTGGGCGCGGCGCGTATCGGTGCGGTGAGCGCGGCGGTGAACGCTGCGAACAAAGGCGACTTCCTGCTACACACCCTTCGGTTGTCACGGGCCAAGGTGATCCTCACCGACACCGAGCGACGACCCCGTGTGGACGAGATTGTCGGCCAATTGCAGACCGTGACTGACGTCTTGGTGCAAGGGGATTCGCTCACCGACGCGCTGATGCGTCCGGCCACCGTGCCCGACGGCTCCGCGCTGGCCGAGGACGTGGGATGCCTGTTCTTCACCTCCGGCACCACCGGGCCGTCGAAAGCCGTTGCCACCACGTGGCATTACCTGTTCTCGGTGGCCGCGACTGTCGCGTCGGCCTGGCAATTCGGTCCCGGCGAGGTGCTGTGGACCGCGATGCCCCTGTTTCATCTGAGCGCGGCGCCGAGCGTGCTGGCGCCAATGCTCGTCGGCGGGACAACCGCTCTCACCGGCGCGTTCCATCCCGGGCAGGTGTGGGACGACGTGCGTGCCCGCGGTGCCATCGGCTTCGCCGGCGCAGGCGCGATGGTGTCGATGTTGCAGAACTTGCCCGCGGGCCCGCGCGACGCGCAACTGCCGCTGCGCTTCATCTCCGCGGCGCCGATCGCGGCGAACTCCTACCACGAGATCGAAAAGCGTTACGGCTGCAAGATTGTCACCATGTACGGGATGACGGAGGCCTTTCCGATCGCGGTCAAGGGGGTGGCAGACGACGGTGTGCCCGGGACGTCGGGCCGGCCGAACCCGAACTTCGACGTGCGCATCGTCGGCGGCGACGGCAATCCACTGCCGGTCGGGGCCGTTGGGGAAATCGCTTGCCGACCCAGGTACCCGCACGTGATGAGCGAGGGTTACGTCGGTCAGGGTGCAGGGGTCGAGCCGCACGGGGAATGGTTTCGCACCGGCGACTTGGGAAAGCTCGATAGCGATCACAACTTGACCTATGTGGACCGGATCAAGGATGCGCTGCGCCGGCGCGGCGAGAACGTGTCGTCGGTAGAAGTAGAGACGGTGGTCATGGGCCATTCAGCGGTGCTGGAGGCCGCGGCCGTCGGCGTGCCCAGCGAGTTGGGCGAGGACGACATCTTGCTGATCGTTACGTTGCGCCCCGGAGCCGAGCTGGATTGCGCGGAGTTGCTGGACTACTGCGCCGCCCGCATGCCGTACTTCTGCGTTCCCCGATTCGTCGAGACCCTCGACGAGCTGCCGAAGAACGTCATCGGACGGGTCCGCAAAGACCTCTTGCGAACCCGGGGTCTCAGTCCGGCCGTGTGGGACCGCGAAAAACACGGTTATAGCGTTAGCCGGTAAGTTACGCCGATGTTACGTAGGAGCTGTTAAAGTTAAGTTATTGTTACGTCCACTCGTTCGCGCGTCCCTTTGTCCGCCGTCTTCCCCAGAGAGGCTGAGGAGCACAAATGACCAATTTGAGCTATCAGGAACAACAAATGCTCGCCGCCGCGACGGGGCGGGCCGCCATCCTGAATCTGAGCGCCCGGCATAACCGCGCCTACTCCGATGGCGACCGCGATGCCTGGATCGCGACCTTCCGCCACTCCGGCGCCACCTACATCCGCGACCACGACGTGTTCACCGATCTGCGCATGGCCTTCGACGGCGGCGACGACCAGCGTTTGGTCTGCGTCGATCACGAGATCCAGATCGACGGCGTGCACGCCCTACAACGCTGCGTCGCTGTGCTGTACGCCTCCATGTTTGGTGACGTCGCGCTGCGGGCCACCGGGACGTTCCGGGACGAGTTGATCTACGAGCGCGGCGGCTGGTACTACACCTCCCGTGAACTTGCGTGGGATTCGGTGCCCAGCCGGCACCCGCTCGTCATGTAAGCGGTCGGGATACGTGGAGCGGGACCTGAGCTACCAACTGGCTTTCGGTACCTATGAAGATGCGCTGCAAATGGTCGGCGCAGCAAGCGAACCGCGCACCGCGGCGACCCCCGTCAGTGGCGCGCGCATCCAGTTGTTCGCCGCGATGGTCCACGACGGCAATCGCTCGTACTGGGACGCCGAATATGCCCGGCAGCGATGGGGTGGTCTGCTGGCTCCGCCCGCTCTGTTGATGGGATGGCTGATACCTCCGCCTTGGGAGCCGCCGCAGCCGTCGTACCAAGGAAGCGCGCGGCCGGCGGGCTTAGTGCTGCGGGTGCCGCTGCCGGGCACTACCTTCATCAATGCGGCCAACGATGTCGAGTTCCTCGAGCCGATCGTCGAGGGCGATCTGCTCACCGTGGTCGAGGAGCTGGTGTCGGTGTCGCCGGAGAAGACGACCCGCCTGGGCATCGGCCATTTCGTTGAAACGCTGGAGACGTTTCGCCGCCAGGACGGCACGGTAGTCGCCAGGAACCGAAACACGTTGTTCCGCTTCACTCCTGCGACAGCGTCGTGACCGCAGACGATTTGGACTGGAACGAAATCGACGTTCCGGTCGAGTTGCCGGAAGTGGTCGATGAGATCACATACCAGCGAGTGGTGGAGAACGCCGGAGCGACGTGGGACTATTTCCCCGGTCACTTCGACCCCGTCTATGCCCAAAGCCAGGGCAATTCAACAATTTACGTCAACACCATGCACCTCGCCGGATTCGCCGACCGCGTCGCCACCGATTGGGCCGGCCCGGGTGCGCGCGTGGTGCGCCGCTCGCTGCGACTGGCCGGCTCGGTCTATGCCGGCGACACCGTCATCGGGCGGGGGCGGGCCGTGGCCAAGCGATGTGACACCTCGGTCGAGCCACCGCGCTACCTCGTCGACCTCCAGATCGAGGTGACCAACCAGCACGGCCAGCTGTGCTGTCCGGTCGAGCTGACCCTGCAGCTTCCGGGTTAATTGGCCTTCTGCCAGGTTTGGCAGCTGCGCGTCAAAAACGCCGCGTCACTTGGCTCGACCGTCACGTCCTGCGGACCACTGCTGATGTTGTTGGTGATGACGTCGCCGGGATTGAGACTATGCAGCCTCGCCCAGTAGCAATCGGATTCTCCGGTCGGGCTGGGACCGCCCGAGTGATAATGACCCGGCAAGATATCGATGCCGACTCGATACGTGCCATCGGTTTCGATGATCGTTTTGGGGGCCGATGGTGGCGGCGGGCCGCTTACTGTAACGGTTTTCGTGATTTCCACAGTGGATGTCACCGTGACCGCCGCTCTCTGGCTTGACCCGCCACAACCCGTGAGAACTATTGCTGCTGCGGTGACTGCTGCGGTCAGGGCGGCCTTCTTCCACGGCATTGAAGAAGGTAAACACAGGTGTGGTGATTGCGCTAAAGCGGCGGCATCTTCCCGCTGCACACCACCGACTGCAGCTCGACATACTCGTCGAGCCCCTCGGGTCCGAACTCGCGTCCGATGCCCGATTGCTTGAAGCCGCCAAACGGGCTGCTGATGTCAAGCATGTACATGTTGATGCCGTAGGTTCCGGTGCGCACGCCGGTGGCAATCTCTAGTCCGTGCGCGACGTCAGCCGTCCACACCGAACCGGCCAGGCCGTAGTCGCTGTCGTTGGCGATCCGGACCGCGTCGTCTTCGTCGGTGTAGCGCAGGACGGTCAACACAGGGCCGAAGATCTCCTCCCGCGCAATGCGCATGTCATTGCTGGCGTCGGCGAATAGCGTCGGGCGCACATACCAGCCCCGCTCGGCCGGACCGTCTCGCCCAGTATTCAAGCCGCCGAGCACGACGCGGGCGCCTTCCTGCTGGCCGGACCGGATGAAATCCTGGACCCGATGTTGTTGTCGTTGCGCGACAAGGGGTCCGATATCGGTCGTTTCGTCGGCGGGATCTCCGACGCGTAGGCCCGACATCATCTCGGACAGCGCGTCGACGACCTCGTCGTGACGGCGTTCGCTGACCAGGATGCGGGTCTGCGCGACGCAAGCCTGCCCGTTGTTCATCAGGCTGGCCATCTTCAACCCGGCCACGGTTTTCGCGATATCGGCGTCGTCGAGAATGATCGCCGCCGACTTGCCGCCCAGTTCCAAACTCACCCGCTTGAGCTGTTCTCCGCACACCGCAGCGATCCGACGCCCCGCCGCGCTGGATCCGGTGAAGGCGATCTTGTCCACACCGGGATGGCGCACCAGCGCCTCGCCGACATCCGCCCCGCCGGGCAGCACCGACACGACCCCTTCGGGCAGACCGATCTGCTCGATCATCTCGGCCAGCCACAAAGCGTCGAGCGGTGTTTCGGGTGCCGGCTTGATGATGACTGCGCAACCGGCGATGAGGGCCGGTATTAGCTTGGGCATGATCAGGTTTTGCGGCACGTTCCATGGCACGATCGCGCCGACCACGCCCACCGGGGCCCGGCGCAGGTGCGCTTGGCCGAGCACACCTTGGCGACGTTCCACCCACGGAAACTCGCGGGCGGCCGCCAGCGTCAAATGCATCATCGAGGCCGCGCCGGCCGCCTGACCCAGTCTGCTGAAGCTGCGCGGAGAACCCATTTCCGCGGTGATCAGGTCGGCCATGTCGTCGAGGTGCCCGGCGTAGACGGCGGCCAACTGCTCGATCTTGCTCATCCGTTCTTGCGGGTCCATCCGAGGCCAGGGGCCGTGGTCGAAAGCTTGCCGAGCCACAGCGACGGCCGCGTCGACATCTTCGGGACCGGCTACCTGCGCGTGGCCGATGGGCTCTTCGGTGTGCGGAGAGATGACCGCGAGCGGTTGCGGGTTGGCGGGCTTGCGCCAGTGCCCTCCGATGAACACTTCGTCATAGGAGCGGTGATCTTGTGTCATCGGGCGACTACCTCTAGGGCCGTAATTTCGCTATTCCTGCTAACATAGCAAAAAAACGATTGGAAGCGACATCGTGAGCGACGAACGTCTGGCAAGCCGCCTGATATGAATTGGCGCGCTTACCCTTTCCAGCTGGTGGGTGGTGACAGCCAGCTAGAATTTCCCGCCGCCGAAGGGGAACACCCGGACCAGGAGTCCGACACCTGGTTTATCGCCGGACAACTCGACGCGGCCGACACCGGCCGGTCATTTGCCTTCCTGACGATCTTCAACAAGAACCAGCCGGGTGGGACCGTCGTCGCGGACTTCTACACCTTGGCGCTTTTCGACCTCGATACCGGCGATTACGGCACCTACACCGACTACGACATGCCACCGGCCAATATGAAGCCGGGTGCGCAGCGCAAGCTGACGATGGCCGCGGGCTACCTGGACATCAGTTATCAAAGCAGCGCCGGCACCGCGTCATGGGTCGCCCGCCGTGGCGCGGACGGGGAGCTGCTGCCCTACACCTATTCCGTCAACCTCGTCGGTGAGGACCATTCCGGTCGATCCATGCAACTGGAGTTGGCCGTAACACCAACGCGCGCACCGACACCAGTCGGCGCCTCGACCTACAACGGCAAGATCGCCTGCTTCGGCCAGCCCGACACCTACTCCTATTTCCAGACCGGAATGGCGATGACCGGAACCCTGCGCTGGGGCGAGTCGGTCGAGCAGGTCAGCGGCACCGCTGGGCACATCGACCGGCAGTGGTTTCCGCGCTATGCCGGCGGCGGGGGAACCGGGGGAGACCCGCGAGCCCGCTCGCACGAATGGCGCACCATCAACTTCGACAACGGCGTCGACATGAGCATCTGGCGGCAGTTCGACCGCACGAATGGCAATGCGCTGCAACCGTTTACCGGTGTGACCGTCAGCTATCCCGACGATGCTGGGGCGCCCGAGTGCGCCGAGGACGTCGAGGTCGAGGTCAGCAGCTACGTGAAGTGGCCGATTTCGATACGGCCCTTGGTGCGCCCGCTCGCTACCGCCCGGTACATGGCTGATCGTCATCGGATCACCTGCGACACCCTGCAATTGGATGTCGTCGGTGAGCCGCTGGTGCCCGCTCCCGCGCACGGCCTGCCGATCGAATACATGGAAGGCCCGTACCGCTACCGCGGAACACTGCGGGGCGAACCGGTGACCGGCTTCGCGTTCAACGAGCGTTCGCTCGCACTGTATCGCGACTGGGAATTGGTCGAGGTGCTGGCCACGACCGTTGGGAACCTCGAACCGCACGATCCGGATCTGCGGACCGCGGTCGATCAGCTGGCGCCGTTGGTGTCCGCGGGCCGGCGGGACGAGGCGCGCGAATTGCTAGCGAAGGTGCGGCCTGACCAAAACGGAGCTCTCGCAACGCTTATCGACGATCTGATCGGTGTGTTGTCGCAGGACGAGGCAGAGCCTGCGCCCAGGTGATGTGACGATGCTGAAGCCCCGGCTCGTTGCGCCCGAACACCAGATGGTCGCGGGCGCCCGACTCGAGGTTGGCCTGCAGCCCGGCGACTAACCGATAGTCCTCGTCGCGGACTGTGGCATGCGCGTATTCGAAGACGGATTGGGCGCCGGCCGCGACGGATTCGTCGGACACGTCCAGCGGCGTCGAGTTCTGGTGCACGGTGATCGACCTGCCAGGTTGCTCACCGGGGTAGACGCGGAACAGCTCGCCGTTGGCTATCGTCACGGACAGCACGATGTTGGGAAAGAGCGCATAGATCACGACCATGTTGTGGAACGGGTCCCACTGCTCTTCTGGAACGTTGTCCAGATCGAGGATCGTGTTGAGCGGAAAGATCAGTCGGTGATGTGGGCCGAACGCATCGAAGACGGTGCAGTTGCTGCGGGCGATCGTGGCAAAGGTCTGCTTGTGCACCGTGGCGAAGTGGTAATTCTCGGCGAAGGTGTCGATGGCGAGCTTCCAGTTGATGGGGCAGTCGAGGACCTTCTCGCCCAGCGGAGACCACCGCCCGATACCCCACGAGTCGAGCTCGTCGGCAAGCTCCCCGAGGTGCGCCGCCACGTCCAAGGGGGCGCCGGGATCCAGCGACACCCAAAGGAAACCGGCGAACTCGGCGGCCGGAAGCTCCGTCAAACCATCGGACGTGAAGGTTACTTCGGGGAAGCCCTCGCGGCCCGGTACCGAAACCAACCGTCCAGCGTTGTCGTATGTCCATGAGTGGTACGGGCAACTGAACCGTTTGGCGCTGCCACATCCCGTCGCCACCTGCGACTGCCGGTGCAAACAGACGTTGTCGAACGCCTTGACCGACCCGTCGGACGTCCTGGTCAGCAGGATCGATCGGCCCATCACGGTCTTGGTGCAGTACGAACCTGGGTTAGGGAGTTCCGAGACGTAGCCGACCAGCTGTGGGCTGGCCAACAGCATGGCTCGGTCCCTGTCGTGTCGTTCCTGCGAGGTGTAGTCGCGCGCCTCGACCGTGTGCTGGTTGGGCGCGAGGTCAGTCGCTCTGTCGCGGGCCAGCTTCAGGGCACGCCGGGTCAGATCGATGAGTTGGTCGCGATCCATCGAAATTCCCCTGCCTGCCGGGACGCCTGCACCTTCGACCCTAACTTTATTAAGTTAATAGTGACAGGGTAATTTCGACCTCTGCTACGCGTGCTGTCGCGCGTCAACTGCTTCGCCCCGGGCTGGGAGGGTGTTTGGCCATGGCCGCTGACCCCGTGGACCCCGCAGCCATCGACTCCGCTGTGGCGCATGCCTATTCGTCGCATCGACACAACTCCCGGGGACGCACCGCGAAGTACATCCCGGCGCTCGCCGACGTCGACCCGAGCCTTTTCGCGTTGTGCGCGACGACGCCCGATGGCCACACCGCCGCGATCGGAGACGTCGAGCACCAGTTCCCGATCGAGTCCATTTCGAAGATATTCACATTGGCATTGGTGCTCGAGGAGCGGGGCCCTCGTGCCGTGCGTGCCAAGCTCGGCGCCAACCCCACCGGGGGAGCGTTCGATTCGGTGCTGGCTCTCGAACTGCACCACGACAAGCCGACGTCGCCCTTGGTCAACGCGGGCGCGATGGCGGCGACCAGCTTCGTGACGGCCTCGGACTCCGCGGACCGATGGCGCAAAATTCTGGATGCCCAGAGCGCGTTCGCCGGACGCCCGCTGTCCATCAGCGAGGAGATCAACGCTTCCGAACAAGCCACCAACGCCCACAACAAGGCCATCGCCTGGCTGATGTACAGCACGGGGACGCTTTTCTGCGACCCGATGGAAGCCTGCACGGTGTACACCCAGCAGTGTTCGACGATGCTGAACACCGCCGACTTGGCGAGCATGGGCGCGACCCTGGCCGCCGGTGGGGTGAATCCCCGCACCGGCGTGCGCGTCATGTCGGGCGCCAATGTCCGCTATGTGCTGGCCGAAATGGTGATGGAGGGGATGTACACGCAATCCGGGGACTGGGCTTACACGGTTGGAGTGCCCGCGAAGAGCGGCGTCGGCGGGGGCCTGTTGGCCGTCGTACCCGGCCGGCTCGCGGTGGCCGCCTTCTCGCCGAAATTGAATTCGGCCGGCAACAGTGTGCGCGGTTGGCTCGCCGTCGCGGACGTCGTGAACCGACTGAGGTTGGGCCTGTTCGACACCCCCCGACCCTGATGCGTCGAGCGCGAAGTGAGGGCGAAAATCTGTCGTCGGAAAGTCGCCATGAGTTCACGCTCGGCGCACGCACTAGGCGACCGCGTCCTAAACGCGTGATGCGTCAATGTGACACATATGTGACCAGTGGGGCCCGTGTGTCGAATGGTGTTTCTGCCGTACCCTTTGGCGCATGCCTGTCTCGCGGCGTGAGGTGCTCAAATTCGCGGCGGCGACCCCGGGCTTGCTAGGTCTGGGCGTCGCGGCGGCATCGTTGCGCGCCGCACCGGTGTCGGCGGCCTCGCTGGGCACCTTGTTGGATTATGCGGCCGGAGTCATCCCCGCCAGCGAGATCCGAGCGGCCGGCGCCGTGGGAGCGATCCGATACGTCTCCGATCGGCGGCCCGGGGGCAACTGGATGCTGGGCAAGCCGATCCAAGTTACTGAGGCGCGTGACCTGAGCAGCAACGGGCTCAAGATCGTGTCGAATTATCAATTCGGCAAGGGCAGCACTTCTGACTGGCTGGGCGGCGCGAGTGCAGGCATGCAGCACGCCAAGCGCGGCGCCGAGCTGCACGCCGTGGCGGGCGGGCCTGCGAACGCCCCGATTTACGCATCGATCGATGACGACCCGTCCTACGAGCAGTACAAAAACCAGGTCATTCCGTATCTGCGCTCCTGGGAGTCGGTGATCGGACATCAGCGCACGGGCGTTTACGCGAACTCGAAAACGATTGACTGGGCCCTGCACGACGGCCTGGGCTCCTATTTCTGGCAGCACAACTGGGGCTCGCCCAAGGGCTACACGCACCCGGCGGCTCATCTGCACCAAGTCGAGATCGATAAGCGCAGCGTCGGCGGCGTCGGGGTGGACATCAACGAAATCCTCAAGCCCGAATTTGGGCAATGGGTCTAGAACGGCGCGTTCCAGCAAACACTCGTTCGCTCATACTGCCGCGCGGCTGACGGCCGCCTCAGTTCAACAGCGCCGGGAAGTGCCGCATCTCACGTCCGCCACCACGGAAATTTCTTACATAACGATTTGATAACAAAACTGCCTTGATCAGCGCAGTTGTAGCTACTCGACCGTAACCACCTACATGCAGGACATTTGTTCGCGGCGCCCGCGGCCGCGGTTAAGCCGGGTGTTATCCACGACACGGTTACCCGTGCGTAGAACTCACCAGTAACCACTCACCAGCCAAAAAGGGCCCAAATCCCTATGACACCCTTATTGGAGCCGATGCAGTGCGCCGCGCCGCTCGACCCACGCGGCGGCCCGCCGACAGCACACCGGTCAGGCGATTTTTCGGCTGCGATTCAACGCGGAATCGACCCCCAACCAGCTGGGGCCGCCGCAAGGCGATCCCAGCGGGGAACGAACCGATACGAATAGACGCACAGGGGAGATACGAAACGTGACGATCCACGAACACGACCGGGTGTCCGCAGACCGCGACGGGACAGGCCCGCACAGCAGCCATGCCCTGGTCGACCGTCTGACGGCCGGCGAGCCCTACGCGGTCGCGTTCGGCGGCCAGGGCAGCGCCTGGCTGGAAACCCTCGAAGAGCTGGTGTCCTCGGCCGGGATCGAATCCGAGTTGGCGGCGCTGGCCGGCGAGGTGGAGCTGTTGCTGCAGCCGGTGGCAAAAGAGCTGGTCGTGATGCGTCCCATCGGCTTCGAGCCGCTGCAGTGGGTGCGTGCGCTGGCGGCCGAAGATCCGGTCCCGTCGGACAAGCACCTGACGTCTGCCGCCGTGTCGATTCCCGGCGTTCTGCTCACCCAGATCGCGGCCGTGCGCGCCCTGGCCCGTCAGGGCATGGACTGGGCCGTCACGCCGCCCGTGGCCATCGCGGGCCATTCGCAAGGTGTGCTTGCCGTCGAGGCGTTCAAGTCCGGGGGTGCGCGAGATGTCGAGCTGCTGGCTTTGGGCCAGCTGATCGGTGCGGCTGGCACCCTGGTGGCTCGTCGGCGCGGCATCTCGGTACTGGGTGACCGGCCGCCGATGGTGTCGGTGACCAACGCCGATCCCGAGCGCATCCGCCGGCTGCTCGACGAGTTCGCGCAGGACGTGCGCACCGTCCTGCCGCCGGTGCTGTCCATCCGCAACGGGCGGCGTTCTGTCGTCATCACCGGCACCCCCGAGCAGTTATCGCGGTTTGAGCTGTATTGCCGCCAGATCTCCGAGAAGGAAGAGGCCGACCGCAAGAACAAGGTCCGCGGCGGCGACGTCTTCTCCCCGGTCTTCGATCCGGTGCGGGTTGAGGTCGGCTTCCACACGCCGCGGCTGGCCGACGGTATAGACATCGTCGGCGGCTGGGCCGAGAAGGTTGGCCTCGACGTGGCGCTGGCCCGGCAGCTGACCGAGGCCATTCTGGTGAACGGCGTCGACTGGGTGAAAGAAATCAGCCGGGTGCACGAGGCCGGTGCCCGCTGGATCCTCGACCTGGGGCCCGGCGACATCCTCACCCGCCTGACGGCGCCGGTGATCCGTGGTCTCGGGGTGGGCATCGTGCCGGCCGCCACCCGCGGTGGTCAACGCAACCTGTTCACCGTCGGAGCCACCCCGGAGGTGGCTCGGGCCTGGTCCAGCTACGCCCCGACCGTCGTCCGCTTGCCCGACGGCAGGGTCAAGCTGTCGACGAAATTCACCCGCCTGACCGGTCGCTCACCGATCCTGCTGGCGGGCATGACGCCCACCACCGTCGACGCCAAGATCGTCGCCGCGGCCGCCAACGCCGGGCACTGGGCCGAGCTGGCCGGCGGCGGGCAGGTCACCGAGGAGATCTTCGCCGGCCGCGTTCAGGAGCTGTCCGGGCTGCTCGACGAGGGCCGCACCTACCAGTTCAACGCGCTGTTCCTGGACCCCTACCTGTGGAAGCTGCAGGTCGGTGGCAAGCGGCTGGTGCAGAAGGCGCGTCAATCCGGCGCGGCGATCGACGGCCTGGTGGTCAGCGCCGGCATCCCCGACCTCGAGGATGCCGTCGAGCTGATCGGCGAACTCAACGACATCGGCATCAGCCACGTGGTGTTCAAGCCGGGAACCATCGAGCAGATCCGCTCGGTGATCCGCATCGCGACAGAGGTGCCCACCAAGCCGGTGATCATGCACGTCGAGGGCGGGCGCGCCGGTGGCCACCACTCGTGGGAGGACCTCGACGATCTGCTGCTGGCCACGTATTCGGAGTTGCGCTCGCGGCCCAACATCACCGTGTGCGTCGGCGGCGGCATCGGCAGCCCGGAGCGGGCGGCCGACTATCTGTCCGGGCGCTGGGCGCAGGCGTACGGGTTCCCGTCAATGCCGATCGACGGCATCCTGGTCGGCACCGCCGCGATGGCCACGCTGGAGTCCACCACGTCGCCGTCGGTCAAGCAGATGCTGGTCGAAACCCAGGGCACCGACCAGTGGATCAGCGCCGGAAAAGCCCAGGGCGGCATGGCTTCCAGCCGTAGCCAGCTGGGTGCGGACATTCACGAGATCGACAACACCGCGTCGCGCTGCGGCCGGCTGCTTGACGAGGTGGCCGGCGACGCCGACGCGGTCGCCGAGCGCCGCGACGAGATCATCGCCGCTATGGCCAACACCGCCAAGCCTTACTTCGGCGACGTCGCGGAGATGACCTACCTGCAGTGGCTGCAGCGCTACGTCGAGCTGGCGATCGGCGAGGGCAACTCGACCGCCGACACCTCATCCCCGGGCAGCCCATGGCTTGCCGACACCTGGCGCGACCGCTTCCACGAGATGCTGCAGCGCGCCGAAGCCCGTTTGCACCTCAAGGATTTCGGCCCGATCGAGACGTTATTCGAAGACGCGGCACTGCTGGAGGACCCCGCGGCCGCGATTGACCGGCTGCGGGGCAGCTACCCAGATGCCGAGACCGTGCAACTGCATCCGGCCGATGTGCCCTTCTTCGTCACGCTGTGCAAGACGTTGGGCAAGCCGGTGAACTTCGTGCCGGTGATCGACAAGGACGTGCGGCGCTGGTGGCGCAGTGACTCACTATGGCAGGCGCACGACGCCCGCTATGACGCCGACCAGGTGTGCATCATCCCGGGTACTGCGGCGGTGGCCGGCATCACCCGGATGGACGAGCCCGTCGGCGAACTGCTGGACCGCTTCGAGCAGGCCGCCGTCGACGAGGTGCTGGCCGCCGGGGCCGAGGCGCGCGAGGTCACTTCGCGTCGGCGGGGTCGCCCCGACGTGACCGGACCGCTGGCCGTCGTGCTCGATGCGCCGGACGTGGTCTGGGCCGGCCGCACCGCCACCAACCCGGCGCACCGGATCGCCGACTCGGCCGACTGGCAGGTGCACGAAGGCCCCGAAAGTCAGCGCGCCACACACTCGTCCACCGGGGCTCGGCTACAGGTGATTGCCGAAGACCGGGTGGTGCTCAGCGTCCCGGTGTCGGGCACCTGGATCGAGATCCCATTCATCCTGCCCCCCAACGCCATTGACGGTGGCGCTCCGGTGGTCTCGACCGAGGACGCCGCCACCGCCATGCGCGCGGTGCTGGCGATCGCCGCCGGCGTAGATGGGCCAGACGACCTGCCCGAGGTACAGGACGGGACGGCGACCGCGACGGTGGATTGGGACCCCGAGCGGGTCGCCGACCACACCGGGGTCACGGCCACGTTCGGCGAGCCGCTGGCGCCCAGCCTCACCACCGTCCCCGACGCCCTCGTCGGCCCGTGCTGGCCCGCGGTTTTCGCCGCGATCGGCTCGGCGGTCACCGACGCCGGGATCCCGGTGGTCGAGGGCCTGCTGAGCCTGGTGCACCTGGATCACGCCGCCCGGATGGTCGGCAAGCTGCCTGCCGTCCCGGCCCAATTGTGCGTCACTGCAACGGCTTCCGGCGCCAACGACACCGACATGGGCCGCGTTGTGCCGGTGTCGGTGACGGTGACGGGACCCGACGGCTCCGCAATAGCTCACTTCGACGAGCGGTTCGCGATCCTTGGCCGCACCGGTTCGGCGGCACTCACCGACCCGGCCCGGGCCGGTGGCGCCGTGTCCGAGAACGCAACGGACACACCGCGTCGTCGTCGCCGCGATGTCACGCTGACCGCGCCGGTCGACATGCGCCCGTTCGCGATGGTCTCCGGTGACCACAATCCCATTCACACCGACCGTGCGGCCGCGCTGCTGGCTGGCCTGGAATCACCCATCGTGCACGGCATGTGGCTGTCGGCGGCCGCACAGCACGCGGTCACGGCAACCGACGGCCAGGCCCGGCCGCCAGCCCGGCTGATCGGCTGGACGGCACGGTTCCTTGGCATGGTGCGCCCCGGTGACGAGGTGGAGTTCCGCGTGGAGCGCGTCGGAATCGACCAGGGCGCAGAGGTTTTGGACGTCGCTGCGCGCATCGGTTCGGATCTGGTGATGTCGGCGACCGCGCGGCTGGCTTCGCCCATGACGGTCTACGCGTTCCCCGGCCAGGGCATCCAGCACAAGGGCATGGGCATGGACGTGCGGGCCCGGTCCAAGGCGGCCCGCAAGGTGTGGGACCGGGCGGACAAGTTCACGCGTGACACGCTGGGCTTCTCGGTGCTGCACGTGGTCCGCGACAACCCGACCAGCATCATCGCCAGCGCTGTGCACTATCACCACCCCGATGGCGTGCTGTTCCTGACGCAGTTCACCCAGGTGGCGATGGCGACCGTGGCGGCGGCGCAGGTCGCCGAGATGCGTGAGCAGGGCGCCTTCGTCGACGGCGCGATCGCCTGCGGCCACTCGGTCGGCGAGTACACCGCGCTAGCCTGCGTCAGCGGCTTCTTCGAACTCGAGGCCATGTTGGAGGCGGTCTTCCACCGCGGGTCGAAGATGCACGACATCGTGCCGCGCGACGAGTTGGGCCGCTCGAACTACCGGTTGGCGGCGATCCGGCCGTCGCAGATCGACCTGCCGGACGACGAAGTGACCGCGTTTGTCGCCGGGATCGCCGAGCGCACAGGCGAATTCCTGGAGATCGTCAATTTCAACCTGCGCGGGTCGCAGTACGCGATCGCGGGCACGGTGCGTGGTCTGGAGGAGCTGGAAGCCGAGGTGGAGCGGCGCCGTGAGATCAGCGGCGGCAAGCGATCGTTCATTCTCGTGCCGGGCATTGACGTTCCGTTCCACTCGCGGGTGTTGCGGATCGGTGTGGCCGAGTTCCGCCGGTCGCTGGAGCGCCTCGTGCCGCGCGACAAGGATCCCGACCTGATCATCGGGCGCTACATCCCTAATTTGGTGCCGCGGCCCTTCACGTTGGACCGCGACTTCATCCAGGAGATCCGCGACCTGGTGCCGGCCGAACCGCTCGACGAGATCCTCGCCGACTACGACACGTGGCGCCGCGAGCGCCCGCGAGACCTGGCGCGCACGGTCTTCATCGAGTTGCTGGCGTGGCAGTTCGCCAGCCCGGTGCGCTGGATCGAAACCCAGGACCTGCTGTTCACCGAAGAGGCCGCGGGCGGCCTCGGTGTGGAGCGGTTCGTCGAGATCGGCGTGAAGACGTCGCCGACGGTAACGGGCCTTGCCACCAACACTCTCAAGTTGCCGGAATACGCCCACAGCACAGTCGAAGTGCTCAATGCCGAGCGCGATGCCGCGGTGCTGTTCGCCACCGACACGGACCCCGAGCCGGAGCCGGAATACGAGACGCCGGCGGATTCCGCCGCTGTCGCGGCGGACGGGCCCAGCCCTGATGTCGCGCCCGCCGTCGCTCCGGCTCCCGCCGGAGCTCCGTCGGGCGCTCCGCGACCCGACGACATCGGGTTCGATGCCGCCGACGCCACGCTGGCGTTGGTCGCGTTGTCGGCCAAGATGCGAATCGACCAGATCGAGCAGCTCGATTCCATCGAGTCCATCACCGACGGCGCGTCCTCGCGACGCAACCAGCTCCTGGTCGACCTGGGCTCCGAGCTGAACCTGGGCGCCATCGACGGGGCCGCCGAGGCTGACCTGGCGGCACTGCGGTCACAGGTGAGCAAACTGGCCCGCACGTACAAGCCTTACGGCCCAGTGCTTTCCGATGCGATCAACGACCAGTTGCGCACGGTCCTCGGTCCGTCAGGCAAGCGGCCCGGGGCCATCGCCGAGCGAGTCAACAAGGCCTGGGAACTGGGCGCGGGTTGGGCTAAGCACGTCACCGTCGAGGTCGCGCTTGGCACCCGCGAGGGAACCAGCGTTCGCGGCGGCGCCCTGGGCAACCTGCACGAGGGAGCGCTGGCCGACGCCGCGTCCGTCGACCGGGTCGTCGACGCCGCCGTGGCCGCGGTCGCTGCGCGCCAAGGCATCTCGGTGGCCCTGCCGTCTGCCGGCGGTGGTGGCGGCGCGACCGTCGACGCGGCCGCGCTGAGCGAATTCACCGACCAGATCACCGGTCGCGACGGTGTGCTCGCCTCGGCGGCCCGACTGGTGCTGGGTCAACTGGGGCTGGACGACCCGGTCAGCGCTTCGCCGGCGACCACCGACGCCGAGCTCATCGACCTGGTGACCGCTGAATTGGGCTCGGACTGGCCACGTTTGGTGGCGCCGGTGTTCGACGCCAAGAAGGCCGTCGTCTTCGACGACCGCTGGGCCAGCGCTCGTGAGGATCTGGTCAAGCTATGGCTGACGGATGAGGGCGATATCGACGCCGACTGGTTCCGTTTGTCGGAGCGGTTCGAGGGCGCCGGCCACATCGTCGCGACCCAGGCGACCTGGTGGCAGGGCAAGGCGCTGGCGGCGGGCCGTCAGATCCACGCGTCGCTGTACGGTCGGATCGCCGCGGGCGCAGAGAACCCTGACCCGGGTCCTTCCATCAACGAAATCGCCGTCGTGACAGGCGCTTCGAAGGGTTCGATCGCGGCCTCGGTGGTCGCACGGCTGCTCGACGGCGGCGCAACGGTCATCGCCACGACGTCCAAACTCGACGGCGAGCGACTGGCGTTCTATCGCTCGCTGTACCGCGACCACGCCCGCTACGGTGCGACGCTGTGGGTGGTCGCGGCCAACATGGCGTCCTACTCCGACATCGACGCACTGGTCGAGTGGATTGGTAACGAGCAGAGCGAAAGCCTTGGGCCGCAGTCGATTCACATCAAGGATGCGCAGACCCCGACGTTGCTGTTCCCCTTCGCGGCACCGCGTGTCGTCGGTGATCTGTCGGAGGCGGGCTCGCGGGCCGAGATGGAGATGAAGGTGCTGTTGTGGGCCGTGCAGCGGCTCATCGGCGGCCTGTCGACGATCGGCGCCGAACGCGACATCGCGTCGCGGCTGCATGTGGTGCTGCCCGGATCGCCCAACCGCGGAATGTTCGGCGGTGACGGTGCTTACGGCGAAGCCAAGTCGGCGCTGGACGCCGTCGTGAGCCGCTGGCACGCCGAGTCGTCGTGGGCGGCGCGGGTCAGCCTGGCGCACGCCCTGATCGGATGGACCCGCGGCACCGGACTGATGGGCCACAACGACGCCATCGTGTCCGCCGTCGAAGAGGCCGGCGTCACCACCTACTCCACCGACCAGATGGCGGCGATGCTGCTGGATCTGTGCGACGTCGAGTCCAAGGTGGCCGCGGCCGTGGCGCCGATCAAGGCGGACCTGACCGGTGGGCTCGGCGAGGCCAATCTGGATATGGCCGAGCTGGCAGCCAAAGCCCGCGAAGAGATGTCGGCCGAGCCGGCCACCGACGACGAGGGTTCCGCTGAGGGCACCATCGCCGCGCTGCCCTCGCCGCCACGCGGATTCACGCCGGCACCACCTCCGGAGTGGGCTGACCTCGACATCGATCCGGCCGACCTGGTGGTGATCGTCGGGGGCGCCGAAATTGGCCCGTACGGTTCGTCGCGCACCCGGTTCGAGATGGAGGTCGACAACGAACTGTCGGCGGCCGGCGTCTTGGAGCTGGCCTGGACCACTGGGTTGATCCGCTGGGAGGACGACCCCCAACCGGGTTGGTACGACACGGAATCCGGCGATTTGGTCGACGAGTCCGAGCTGGTAGAGCGTTACCACGACACCGTGGTGGAGCGCTGCGGTATCCGCGAGTTCGTCGACGACGGCGCGATCGACGCCGACCACGCGTCCCAGCTGCTGGTGTCGGTGTTCCTGGACAAGGACTTCGCGTTTGTCGTGTCATCAGAGGCCGACGCGCGCGCTTTCGTGGACTTCGACCCGGAGCACACCGTCATCCGGCCGCTTCCCGACTCGAGCGACTGGCAGGTCATCCGCAAGGCCGGCACCGAGATTCGGGTGCCGCGAAAGACCAAGCTGTCCCGTGTCGTTGGCGGCCAGGTCCCGACCGGGTTCGACCCGATGGTTTGGGGCATCAGCCCGGACATGGTGAGCTCCATCGACCGGTTGGCCGTGTGGAACATCGTGGCAACCGTCGACGCGTTCCTGACCGCCGGTTTCAGCCCGACCGAGGTGATGCGCTATGTGCACCCGAGTTTGGTGGGCAACACCATGGGCACCGGCATGGGTGGTGGCCACTCGATGCAGACGATGTATCACGGAAACCTGTTGGGCCGTAACAAGCCAAACGACATCTTCCAGGAAGTGCTGCCCAATATCGTTGCCGCGCATGTGGTTCAGTCCTACATCGGCAGCTACGGCGCGATGATCCACCCGGTTGCCGCGTGCGCGACGGCGGCGGTGTCGGTCGAGGAGGGTGTCGACAAGATCCGGCTGGGCAAGGCCGAAATGGTGGTGGCCGGCGGCATCGACGACCTGACGCTGGAGGGCATCATCGGCTTTGGTGACATGGCGGCCACCGCCGACACCGGGATGATGCGCGGTCGCGGTATCCACGACTCGAAGTTCTCCCGGCCCAACGACCGGCGCCGACTGGGCTTCGTCGAGGCGCAGGGTGGCGGCACCATCCTGCTGGCGCGCGGCGACCTGGCGCTCAAGATGGGTCTGCCGGTGCTCGCGGTCGTGGCCTACGCGCAGTCCTTCGGCGACGGTGTGCACACCTCGATCCCGGCGCCGGGTCTGGGCGCTTTGGGCGCCGGGCGCGGTGGTAAGGACTCGCCGCTGGCGCGGGCGCTGACCAAGCTGGGGGTGGGCGCCGACGATGTCGCGGTGATCTCCAAGCACGACACCTCGACGCTGGCCAACGATCCCAACGAGACCGAGCTGCATGAGCGGCTGGCGGACTCGCTGGGCCGCTCCGAGGGTGCTCCGCTGTTCGTGGTGTCGCAGAAGAGCCTCACCGGCCACGCCAAGGGCGGCGCGGCGGTCTTCCAGATGATGGGGCTGTGCCAGATGCTGCGCGACGGGGTTATTCCGCCCAACCGCAGCCTGGACTGCGTCGACGACGAACTCAACGGCTCGGCGCACTTCGTGTGGGTCCGCGACACCCTGCGGCTCGGCGGGAAGTTCCCGCTCAAGGCCGGGATGCTGACCAGTCTCGGGTTCGGCCACGTGTCCGGCCTGGTCGCCTTGGTGCACCCGCAGGCGTTCATCGCCGCGCTGGAACCGGAGCAGCGCGCGGACTACCAGCGGCGTGCTGACGCCCGCCTGCTGGCCGGGCAGCGCCGGCTCGTCTCGGCCATCGCCGGCGGTGACCCGATGTACGAGCGGCCAGCCGACCGCCGCTTCGACCATGAGGCGCCGGAAAAGCGGCAGGAGGCGGCGATGTTGCTGGATCCGGCCGCTCGGCTCGGCGACGGTGGCGCCTACGAGGTGTCTGCCGGGTGAATTTGGCCATCCGTTAACGTTCCCGTCCATGGGCATCGTCGGAGTGGGGATCGACCTCGTCTCCATTCCTGATTTCGCCGAGCAGGTCGATCAACCGGGGACCGCGTTCTCGGAGACCTTCACCCCCGGTGAGCGCCGCGACGCCTCGGACAAGAGTTCGTCGGCGGCGCGTCACCTGGCGGCCCGTTGGGCCGCCAAGGAGGCGGTGATCAAGGCCTGGTCGGGATCGCGGTTCGCCCAGCGGCCCGTGTTGCGCGAGGACATCCACCGCGACATCGAGGTGGTCACCGACATGTGGGGACGGCCCCGGGTCAGGCTGACCGGGGACATCGCCAAGCATCTGGCCGAAGTGACGATCCACGTTTCGTTGTGTCACGAGGGCGACACCGCCGCCGCAGTGGCCATCCTCGAGTCGCCTTAAGACGGCGAGTGGTGGTCGGTGAGGAGGGCCTGGTAGACGGTGTGTGCGATGCGGCGTTGAGGCAGCGTCGTGCTGCGGCCTTGGTTTTGCCGGTGGTGGTGAGTCTTTGGTAGTACCTATGGCCTTGGCTGGTTTGCATTCGGATCTGGGTGAGGGCGATGCGGTGCAGAGCGGCGTTGAGTTGGCGGTTGCCCGAGCGGCTTAACCGCATGTGGCCTTCGCTGTTGCCGGACCATACCGGGATGGGGGCCACTCCGCTGTGGCAGGCGAAGGCCGCCTCGCTTTTGAAGCGGCTCACTCCGGCGGCCTCGCCGACGATCTTGGCCGCCGTCAGCTCTGCGCAGCCTGGCAGCTCTAACAGGGTGGGGGCCAGCGCGTGGACCCGGTCGCTGAGGCGCTTGGCCAACGCGTTGATCTCGGCGGTGAGTCGGATGATGTCGGCCAGCTCAGCGCGAGCGATTTCGGCCACCAATCCCGGCTGGGTGTCTAGCCAGGCCCGCAGGGCCTGCTGGTGTTTGGCGGCGTTAAGCGAGGCCGGTGCCCGCTGCGGGTCGAGTTCATGCACATGCCAACGCAATCGGTTGATCGCCGAGGTGCGTTGGGCGACAAGGACATCACGGCGATCGGTGAGCAACTTCAACTCCCGCGATACCTCATCATGAGAGGCGATGGGCAGGTCGGTTCGCGCAGCACCGTCCGCGCGACCGCTTCAGCGTCGATGGGATCAGACTTTCCCCGCGTGCGCGCCGACTTGCGCACCTGGGCCATCAGCTTGGTCGGGACCCGCACCACCTGCTGCCCGGCTGAGAGCAGGTCACGTTCCAGGCGCGCCGACATATTGCGGCAGTCCTCGATACCCCAGATCAGCTCGGTACCAAACTGCTCGCGGGCCCACATCAGGGCGGTGATGTGTCCAGCCGAGGTGGCTTGGACGGTCTTCTCACCGAGCTTGCGACCCACCTCATCGAGGGCGACAAAGGTGTGTTTGCGCTTGTGTACATCGACTCCAACAACAACCATGGTGGTTGCCTCCTTCACTCGTGGACAGGGTGGTGAGGTTGGGCCGGTCGGCGGACACATCTCAGTCGGGGCGGTAGCCACGCTCCTATCAAGTCACGCCGGCCGGTCCGTCTCACCCGGTGCCGGCACTACTGCTCCAGGCCAACCCCAAAGGCGGCAGACGCAAAATGAGCCAGACACCAGGTGATCCGGAACCAACCACCGCGCCACAGCACCTGTCACGCCGACACGCCGCAACCCGGCACTACTCACCCTGACACTGAGACGCAAAAGCACCCGACACGCCGGGCGTGCGGGTGCTTTTGCGTCTGCTCGCCCAGCGCGCTACCGGTCCGCGAGGCTGCGGGCGTAGCCGGCGCCCATGCTCAGCAGCACCAGGCCCACGACGATGAACGCCGCCACCCGGAAGATGCCGTCCAGCGTGGCCAGGTCGAACAGGAACAGCTTCGCGGTGGCCGCGGCGGTCAGCGCCAGCCCGGCAGTGATCGGCGCCGTGCGGCGTTCGCGGCCGGCCCGTCGTACCGCGTAGACAAAGAGCGCCGCCGCGATGCCGATCAAGCAGATGGTGGCCGCCATGTGGCCGGCCAGGAATCCGCCGCCCGTGCCGCCGACGAGCACGCCGGCGGTCACCGTGAACGCCGTGACGGCGTATACGAACAGCCCGCCGGCGACCGCGCCCAGCACGCGGGCAAGATCGGCGTTGCGGCGTCCCAGGTCGGCGCACGCCCGTGTCATCGCGGCCACGAACGCCGTCACCAGCAGGCTGGTGACCAGCACGGATACCGCGATGTGGGTGGGCACCGCCGTCGCCCTCAAAAGCGCATGCAGTGGTGCGTAGCCGAAGAACAGGACGACCCCGAACACGCCGAATCCTGCTGCGGCCCAACGCGCTACGACGTCGGCGGCCGGCGAGGGCGACGATGATGGCCAGCGCCAGCAGGACCGGGCCCTCCACGTAGCCGTCGAAGGCGACCGCCACGGCGATCAACGCCGACACCGCCGACAACGCCGACCAGATCTGGGTGACGATGCGGGGGAGCCCGGTGTCCAGAAGCACGATCGCGAGCATGCCCGCTGCCAGCGCGGCCGCCAGCACCGCGGCCAGCAGGTGACTGACGGTAATCGCGGACGCGAGCACGGGCACGGTCCCCGCCGCCGTCAGCAGAGCCAGCGCGGTTGGCTTGGTGCTGCTCGGCAGCAGGATCAGGCCGCTGGCGAGCGCAAGCAGCGCGGCCACCCCGCAGGCGCCGCCGATGAGCGAGGGGTTGTCGTACGCGCTGGTGCCGATCAGCGCCATCAGTAGCGGCACGGTGACTGCCGCGATCCGGGCCGCGTGCATCCAGGTCCAGTCCTTGCCCAGTTGCACCGGCAGGGCGGCAGCCGACAAAGCGAGCATGAATGCGACCAGCTGCAGGTCGACGCCGTGGGTGAGGACCGGCGCCAGGCCGATCAGGGGGACCAGCACCAGCAGCCCGAGGTCCTCGGAATCCCAGCGCCGGGCCAGGGTGAGGCCTGCGGCGCCGACGACGGCGGCGATCACCAGCCCCACGGGCGCCGGCACCCAGTGGTAGATCGTGGTGATCGCGGTGACGTCCAGGTATGCGGCGGCGATGCCGGTGGCGGCCAGCGCGATCGCACCGATCCGCCCACCGGGCCGGCCGCGCAGCCGGACGCCGACTCCGACGAGCGCGCCAGACAGCGCCACACCGCCGACGACGCGGATCTCCGGCCGCAGCAAGCCGGCCTTGGCGGCCAACACCAGCAGCAGCACCACGCCGACCAGCGTCACGGCCACCCCGGCGACGGCCAGCAGCTTGCCGATCCAGCCGGACTCGTTCTCATCCTCAGGCGCAGGGGGCGCGGGCTGGGCGGGCATGCGCCGCGGCGGCGGTGGTGGTGGAGGGGGAGGCCGCCGGCGCGACCGGTGGCGGTAGTGCGGCCCGTACTGGGGCCAGTAAGAGGCCACGTGCGGTTGCGGCGCGGGCGGGGCCGCCGGTGCCGGCCGGGGCGCTGTGCCCACGGCGGCGATTACCCGGTCAAGTTCGACGAGTTCGCTGGAGACCCGATGCATCTGTCGGGACAAGGCGTCGAATTCTTGCGAAAGCCGACTAAAAACAGCACGGTCAGCAGAGTGCGATTCGGTCATGGCGGCCACGATGCCGCGCCGCGCCGCGGAATGGATGAGTAGGACTACCCAAATCTGAGAAATTTCTGCTCGCGGCCGGCTATTCGTCCAGGCCGTGCTCGATGGCGTAACGGGTCAACTCCACCCGGTTGGCCACCTGCAGCTTGCGGAAGGTCGCCTGGATATGGTTTTCCACCGTCCGGTGGCTCAGCGAGAGTTTCTCGGCGATCTGCTTGGCGGACAACCCCTTTGCGACATAGCGCAACACTTCGGTCTCACGCTCGGTGAGGCTGGGGCGAACCGGTCCGTCGTCGCTGCTGTGCGCGATGCGCCGGTATTCGCCCAGGACCAGCCCGGCCAGGCTCGGGGTGAAGACCGCGCGCCCGGCCGCGGTGGCCTGCACGGCTTCGCGCAGTTCGGCCTTCGACGCACTCTTGACCAGGTATCCGGTCGCCCCGGCCTTGACCGCGTCCAGGACGTCGTCGCGTTCGTCGGAGGCCGACAGCACCAGCACCCGTGAGGCCGGCGAGACCGCCAGCACTTCCGTCGTGGCCTGCACGCCGGTGCCGTCCGAGAGCTGCATATCCATCAGCACCACGTCGGGCTTGACGACGGCCGCTCGACGTCGCGCCGCGGCCACCCCGTCGGCCGTGGCCACCACGTCGAACCCGTCGTCGGCGAGGTCACGGGCAACCGCGTCGCGCCAGATCGGATGGTCGTCGACGACCATCACGGTGGGCAGCGCTCGCTCAGGCATGTTTTCCATTTTGACGCGGCATGCAGAGCTCCCATTCGGTGCCTTCGCCGATGCCGGTACGCAGTTGCGCGGTGCCACCCAACGACGCCAACCTGCCCACGATCGACTTCGAGATGCCAAGACGTCCTTGACGGGCCGCCTCTTCCAGCCGTCCGGCCGGGATGCCCGGGCCGTCGTCGCGCACACTCACCAAGACCGAATCGCCCAAGTCCTCTAACAGCACGAACGCGCGGGCCTCTGGACCAGCGTGCGAGCGCACGTTGTCAAGCGCATTGCCCACGGCGGCGTCCAGCTCGGCGGCGACCCGTCGTTCCAGTGTCACCGCGGTTCCGGGCAGGCTCATGGACACGCGGTCGGACTCCCGGCGGCGCAGCAGCCCGCGCAGGTCGATGGCCTGGTCTCCGTCATGGTCGACGGTGGTGGACGACAGCCATCGTCGTAGCGCGCGTTCCTGTTCGCTCGCCAAATCCGCCAAATCAGATGTGGCGCCACCAATTTCGTGACCGCGCTTGGTCACCAGCGCCAGCACCTGGATGACACCGTCATGAACTTGCCGCGACAGCCGCTCACGTTCCTCCTGCGCGGCGGACAGTTGTGCAGCTCTTTGTAGCTCGTCGTGTGCGCGTCGGGCGGTGCGCGCGGCCATGCCGATGGCCAAGCCGATCGACAGCTCGATGATGATGGTGGCGTTATGCCCCAGGTCGAGAGTCAAGTAGTTCTTGACGGCGAAGTTGGTGGCCATGACTATCAGGCCCGTCAGCATTCCGCCGACCGGGCCGAACTGCAGCGCCGCCGAGATCGTGGGGTTGCTGGCCCACAACGTTGTCGGCCAGGTCTGGTTGTCGGCCGCCCATTGCGGTGAGGCGACCACTTTGTTGGACCACATGAGCAGGACGACGACGATGATTTCCGCGATGACCCAGGACGGCCGGCGCCCGAACCCACGCAGGTAGGCGACCGCGCACGCAGCGCTCCACGCCATCAGCACGGCGAACAGCACCCAGGCGGCGGTGGGGTGTCGCAGGTCGGAATTGATCGCCGTTTGGAAGCCGAGCGCGTAAAGGCAGCTCAAAAGGCGGAACGCCTGCGCCGCCCGCCAGAGCGGCGCGGTCGGGTCAATACCGCGGGTCACCGGCCCAGCTTAGGGGGCAGCTTTCGCTAGCCTCGACAGCATGACTGATCTGGTTGAGCGCGTGCGCGACGTGTTGCCGTCGGTGCGTCGCGATCTCGAGGACTTGGTGCGGATCGAATCGGTCTGGGCCGACCCCGGCCGGCGCGACGAGGTGCACCGCAGCGCTCAGTCGGTGCTAGAACTGTTGTCGCAGGCTGGTTTTGACGAGGTGATCATCGTCAGTGAGGGCGGTGCGCCGGCGGTCATCGCCCGGTATCCGGCGCCGCCCGGCGCACCCACCGTGTTGTTGTATGCCCACCACGACGTGCAGCCCGAAGGCGATCGTGGTCAGTGGGTGTCGCCGCCCTTCGAGCCGACGGAGCGCGGCGGACGACTCTACGGCCGCGGCAGCGCCGATGACAAGGCCGGTATCGCAACGCATTTGGCGGCGTTTCGGGCGCATGGCGGCCGACCCCCGGTGGGCGTGACGGTCTTCGTCGAGGGCGAAGAAGAATCCGGGTCGCCGTCTTTGGGCCGGTTGCTCGCCGCCCACCGTGACGCGTTGGCCGCCGATGTGATCGTCATCGCCGACTCGGATAACTGGAGCACCGAGGTCCCGGCGCTGACGGTCTCGCTGCGCGGGATGGTCGACTGCACTGTCGAGGTCGCCACGTTAGACCATGGGCTGCACTCCGGGATCTGGGGCGGAGTGGTCCCCGACGCCCTGAGCGTGCTGGTGCGGTTGCTGGCCAGCCTGCACGACGACGACGGCAACGTGGCGGTGGCGGGCCTGCACGAAAGCACGGCCGCGGACGTGAATTATCCACCCGAGCGGATACGTGAAGACTCCGGCATGTTGGACGGAGTGTCCGAAATCGGCTCCGGTTCGGTGCCGCAGCGACTTTGGGCCAAACCGGCGATCACCGTGATCGGCATCGATACCACATCGGTTGCGGCAGCATCCAATACGCTCATCCCGCGGGCCCGTGCCAAGATCAGCATGCGCGTTGCGCCCGGCGGTGACGGCAAGGCTCACCTGGACGCGCTGACCACCCACCTGCAGCAGCATGTGCCATGGGGCGCGCACGTCAGCGTCATCCGCGGCGACGTCGGCGAGCCGTACGCCATCGAGGCCCGCGGCCCGGTCTATGACGCCGCGCGGGCGGCGTTCCGGCAGGCGTGGGGCACCGACCCCATCGACATGGGGATGGGCGGCTCGATCCCGTTCATCGCCGAGTTCGCCGCCGCGTTCCCGGAGGCGAAGATCCTCGTCACCGGGGTGGAAGACCCCGCAACACAGGCGCACAGCGTCAACGAGAGCCTGGATCTGGGTGTGCTGGAACGCGCAGCGATCGCCGAAGCGCTGCTGCTGGCCAAGCTGGCCTGACTACACGGATAGGTCGCGGCGCAGCTTGGCCACGTGCCCGGTGGCCTTGACGTTGTACTGCGTTACCGGACAAGGTTGTTCGGTAGACCGTAGGCTCATCGCCAGGGCGAGAGCCATTCCAGTCGGTCATGACTCGTCCGCCTGCAGCTCGAATATCGGGATGGTGCGCTTAGTTTTTGACTGGTAGTTCGCGAATGCGAACGCGGGTACGGCCGCGTTGATTTTGGGGATGATCGTCTCACGTTCGGAAGAGTTGAGTTCGTGCGCGACAACCTCGAACGAGTCGGTGGCGACTTCAACGTGCGCCCGCGGGTTGGCTCGCAGGTTGTGGACCCACGCAGGGTTGACGTCGGCGCCGCCGTAACCGGCGACGATCAGCAGCTTGCCGTCGATTCGGAAGACCACCAGCGGCGCGACGCGCGGCTTGCCGGACTTCGCACCCTTCGTAGTGAGTAGCAACAGTTGGTTGCCTTCGAATCGCCCGCCGACCTTGCCGGCGTTGGCTCGAAACTCGTCGGTGATGCTGTCATTGAGTGCCTTGAGCGTCTCGGTATCGGGTTTTTGAGTCACTCTGGAGGAAGCTATTTGGTTGCGCCGCCTATTCCTCGCGGAGCGTGCCACGTTTGTACGCCGCGCCGGCCTTAGGCAAAGACCTCGCAGCGTCGCCGGCCGCCCCACCTAGACAGGTGCACGGACACGCTGTCTATGTGACCGCCGCGAGAATCTTCCTAATATTTGTTGTCGTATGTGCAGCCTTGACGTTGTACTAGGCAGCGGACAATTTCGGATTGAGAAAGACATACAGCTCAGCAATCGTGCTCTCACGAACAATGACTACATCGAGCCCGGTGTACTCGGGTGGCTCGCCTTTCGGGCCCGAACCCCAAGCAAGAATTCCCCCGTTGTGTAGGGCCTGGGCCTGCCCATGCGGTGTATAGGCAAAATGCGGATGGGTCGCACGTAGTTCCCCGGCGAATTTGTCCAGTGCGGCGTGTCCAACGAGGACGCCGTCCGGAACGTGGAGCACGCAGTCGTCTGTGTAGAACTCTTCGATGGCGGCGCGCCGGCCGGCCGCATCACCGTCCCCGAATACCGCCTGAAGGTTTCGATAGAGAAGTTCAATAATTCGCTCAGTCGCAGTCATATTCGCGTCGTCCTTCTTCGAGGTGTCGGCTTGTCCGACGCCTTCGGTTGCTAAACGGACTGCGGTCCGATTCCATTCTGCTCCGGCTTCGAATCAGCTCGAGAGCCAGCGTTGCGGCTCGATCGAGTGATTACGAGGCGCTGAGAACTCTCTTGATGAATGTTGTCGTATGTGCAGCCTTGACGTTGTAGCGGGTCATTGCATCATCGGCGACGTTGGCCTCGACTCATTCTGGTGTTGTGGATGCCGCCGCCATCGGTAGTTCTGTGGGTACGCCGTATCGCATTGTCCAAACGGGCACCTGGCCGGGCGTGTACTCATTTCCTGCCCAGGGCGTACCGCAGATATGCAGATACGCGTAGGGCGTCCCATCGAACATCACCCATGCGCCGGCATCTCGTACGGTGTTTGGGAGGCCGTCACGCGCCGCATCGTATGGCCAGATGATCATCCAATGCGGACCGATGGGAATCGCAGGACTTGATTTGTCGAACGGATCGGTGTTGCTGTGTTGCGTTGCACCGCAAAGCATGTAAATGATCCCCGGGGCGGTATTCGTCGGAGCCGGCTTGCCGGCCATGATATCTCTCATCCACTGCAGCCCCATGGGATCGGCGCACATGGGCACGTTGCCGATTTCGTTCTCATCGCCGGGGAAACACACCCACTGGTTGGTTCCCTGACGAAGCACTACGACATTGCCTTGGGCATCCATGTCCGCAACCGTTGCGTCCCGGGTGATATGGAAAGGCCCCGACATCATCGCGCGCGATATTTTCGCGGCCAGTATCTGTTCGTCCCTGGAGGTGGGAAGGGGTTCTCCGGCGCGCAACGCCGTAATCGCGCTATTGCTGTAGCTGCCCGACGCCATGTCGGCCACGGCAGCTACGAGCTGGCTCTCCCGGTTGGATTCACTATCGGCCATGGCGTGCTCCTCTCGAACCTAAAGGTTTCCGAAAGTCAGTGGGGTACATGGTCCCTCGCCTCGACGTCGGCGGAGTCCGATGAACCGGGGGATCGCTCATGGACGTGGGCGCTGGGAGTGCGATCGATGAGAAGGCTGAGCAATTCGGGTCGACTGTAGTGCCCGTTGGAGTCCATGAAAGCCTTGCGTTTGTCGATCAGCGCGAAGTCCAGGTCCGCGATCACCTGACCTTCACCGGAGCGCACGGGCTCACCGAGTAGTTCGCCCTGCGGTGTGACGATTGCGGTGAAGCAGCCACCCGAGAGGGGTCCCAGGGGCGAGCCGGTGTCGGCCATGATCAGCGCTTGTTGATCAGGATCCAGCCATGCGGTCGCCGTAACCACGAAGACACCCGACTCGAGCGCGTGATTGCGCGCCTGGATCTCGGTTTGTTGCGAGAACAGCTCGCCGAAAATAGATCCGGGGAACATCGCCGAATGGATCTGTTCGCCATCGGCGATCAGTGCGTATCGGGCGAGCGGGTTGTAGTGCTCCCAGCAGGCCAACTGACCGACGCGACCTACTGCGCTGTCGACGGCTCGCAGTCCGCTGCCGTCGCCTTGGCCCCAAATCATGCGTTCGTGATAGGTGGGGGTGATCTTGCGACGACGCTGGATCAATTCTCCGTCGGCATCGAAAAGCAGTTGAGTGTTGAACAGCGAGCCGCCGTCACGTTCGTTGACGCCAATGGAGACCACCATTCCGGCGCGCCGCGCGGCTTCCCCGAGGGCGTGGGTCGTCGGCGACGGGACGGTGACCGCCTGCTCCAGCAATCGAATTTGTTCGGCGCTCATCTCATATGGGCGCTGCACAAACGAAAAGTACGGGTAGTACGGAACAACGGTTTCCGGAAAAGTCGCGAACTGGACTCCCAGCGCAGCCAGTTCGTCGATCTTCGCGACGACCCGCTCGACGGTACCTTCACGGCTGTATAACACGGGGCTCAGTTGAACCGCCGCGGCCCGGATGCTTGTCACTGCCGCCGTCCTTTCGTCGCATGTCGTGCGGTGGTCCTTATGGAGTGCCTTCCCAGTGCTTGGCATGGGGCGTGCCGGCGAACCTCTCGAGCATCGCGCGGGACAGCACCAGCACAGAGCTGCGCGGCCGGTGGTTCACCACAAGGCGCTGGGCCTTCCCGTCGGCATTGAAGACGACCAGGACGATGACGTAAAGGGGCACACCGCGGACCGACGAGGTGTAGTCCTCGAGGAAGCTGCTTTCCCCGCAGGGGCCGGCGTAGTGGAACTCTTGAAACTCGTATATCTCTTTTGCGGCGACCACGACTTCATGGACGGCCGCGGCGCCTTGGATGGCGCCGTCCCACGCCGGCCCTTCCCCGGTTACGTCGTCGGCAAGGTTGTCCAGCCACGCCGGGTAGTAGGGCTTTCCCAGGTATGTCGATGCCATGTCGCGCCTCCCGTGGCCCCCTTTTACGGGGTGCCTTCCCAGTGCTTCGCATACGGAGTCCCGGAGAATGTCTCTAGCATCAAGCGGGAAAACTGCAGCATCGCGCTGCGCGGCCGGTGGTTCACCACGACGTGCTGGGTTCGCCCGTCGGCGTTAAAGGTGACCAGCACGACAACGTAAGTAGGCATGCCGCGCACTGAGCTGGAGTAGTCCTCGAGGAAACCGTTAACGCCGCAAGGGCCGGCGTAGTTGAACTCCTGGTGCTCATACTGTTCGCGGGCTTTGACCAAGATGAAACGGACATCCTCGGCGCCGTGCGCGGTGCCGTCCATCGCGGCGGCCTCCAAGGTGACGTCATCGGCCAGCTTGTCCAACCACACCGGGTAGTACGGCTTTCCCATGTACGTCATACGGCGCCTCCGGTGGAATCCGTCGGCGCGCTTGTTCCCGAAACACGCCCCGTTGATTCGTGATCTGGGACGTTGCAATTATCGACGCCCGGCGGTGGGTTGGGAAGTATCGACAGATATCGCCGTCAGCAGATCCGCCTCGATGCCAGCAAAGAAACTGGTGCTGGCCTAAGACGCGAACTGGGCGATTATCTTCTGGATTTTTGTTGTCGTATCCTGGAGCCTTGACGTTGTACTGGGCGACCGAGATCTTGACAATATGGCGAAGCACGCCGTCGCCACTCTCAACCTCGGCCACGAGGCGTATGACCTCTTCCTGAATGGCCGGTGCCGTTGGCAGAACCCGGCCACCTCGAACACGCATGATCCCAGGTCTTGACTATTCTTCGCGGCGTAGGTTCGACTCCAAGTCAATGAACAGGAGTCCGCCGTGCCAATATTCATGGTCGAGCGCAACTACGCCGAAGCGCTGGAACCCAGCCTGGAGGCCGCCGATGGAATCAATCGGATCAACGCCGAGGAGGGTGTCCGCTGGCTCTACTCGTTTCTGTCAGCGGACAAACGAAAGACGTACTGCCTCTATGAGGCACCGACGCCGGAAGCCATCAGAACCGCGGCGGTGCGGGCCGGTCTTCCCGCCGATGCCATCGTCGAGGTGCGTGACCGCGTCATGCCCGACGGTGCGTTGTCCGATATCTGAGAGCCCTCACCCGAGCAGCTCGTGATCGGCGGCGTACATCGCCGCTTGCGTACGATTTGTGGCGCCGGTCTTGATCAGGATGCTGCGAACATGGTTGGCCGCCGTATTGGTGCTGATGTAGAGGCGTTCACCGATTGCCCGGTTGCTCAGCCCCGCGGCCAGCAGCCGCAACACTTCGACCTCCCGGTCCGTCAGACCGTCTGGGCCCTCGGGAGCCATTGTCAGCAACGCATCCACCAGGTCGACAACCCGGGTTTGGCCGATCTGCGCGGCGGTGGCGCGGGCCTCATCGGCCAGGCGCCGGGCCTCCTCGATGCGATCGCGTGACGCCGCAAACAACGCCTGCCGTGCCAGCGTCTCCGTGACATGAACTACCGAGCCCATCCGCCGGTCCATCTCGAGTGCCGCGCTCGAAGTGACGCTCGGTCGCGGCTGCTGTCACCGCCGAGAGCGGCGATTCGGGCGAGATATCGGTCGGCACTGCCGAACAGTGCGACGAACTGGCCGGCCACCAAGTTCTTGCCGCTCATATCGGGCAACGTACGGGCGCAGTGTGTGGACCGCCTCGCGGTTGCCCAGCTCCAACGCCGCCTCGATCATGAAGACCAGCTCCATCGGCCACTGCGCGTCGTCGGTGCGGCCGCCGAGATTGCGGTTGAGCAGCTGATTCAGCGCACGGGTCATGCCACGTTCGCAGTTGAGCTCGGTATACAGCGCAAGCAGGCCGGGCACCCAGCGTCCGGTGAATGTTTCACTGCCGTCGACAAACCCGGCGAATCTCTTTAGGTCTGAAGTTTCGCGGCGAATCATGAACATCTGAACCCCGTTTGAGCCCTCAATGTCGTCTCCGCCGAACAAATCACCCGTGCGCAAAGCGATGTCGGCCCACCGTTCGGCGCCGGCGAAGTCACCGCGCAGATAGGCCAGCGCTTGCTCGACGCACGCGCCGACGAAGCCGAAGACGGGTTGTCCGGAGGCTTGGGCCACTCGCCGCATGTCGGCGGTCGACGCGGCGAGGTCATCGGGCCTGCCGGCCAGATAGTTCACCATGGCGCGAAAGTGCGATGCCGCACCCAGCGCCTCGTAGTCGCGGCGCAATAACGCCATGCGCGAGACCTCGGCTGAACGCTCCGATTGGATTTCGCACATCTCCGGGGTGAGCCCGTGCCACAGGCTCGTCTTCAGTGTGTGCATGAGCACCGCTGGATCCTCGGCGAGCCGCGCCCGGTCGATCGCGTTGTTGCCGATTTCGCGGGCACGCACCGCCTCGCCGGCGAAAGCCAGCGCTCGTCCGAAACTGCCGAGAGCCTGCACATAATGTGGGTCGTCGGTATTCAACCCGCAGGATTCCAGCGCGGACGCCAGCAGGTCGGCCGCTTTCGAGTTGGCTTTCCCGCGACGCCAATTCGCGTCCTCGTAGCCGACGGCCGCCTCCAAGCGGATGAGCGGATCGTCCATCGCGCTAACGCGTTCGTAGATGGCCCGCGCTCGGGCGAAATCACCGGCCCGCACGTGATTTGCTGCCGCATCGAGGTCCAGCTGTGCCCGATCTGCGAGGCTCATCTCGGGAAGCGACGCCGCCCGCTCGAACCATTTCGCCGCGTCCTCATAGGCCAGGCTCTGTTCGGCCATCCGGGCCGCCTGACGCGCGTATCGCAACGCCTGCTCGTGGTAGCCCAGCACGTGCGCCCGCAGGTAGTGGTTTGCCAGGCGGGGAATTAGCGATTGGTCCGCGCGCCCCTCAAGCGCTTCGGCGGCCCGCGCGTGCATGATCCGCAGCTGGGACGCCGCCATCCCACCGACCACCGCCTCGCGGGTCAGCGCGTGCACGAACGAGAACTCGCCGTCGGAGTCGTGAACCGGCCGGATCAGCCCGAGGCCTTCGGCTGAATCGATGGCTGCCAGCGTCGCGGTGAGATCGGTCTCGCTCGCGGCGATGAGCGCGGGCAGATCGAAAATCTCGCCCAGCACCGCTGCCTGCTCGATGACCTTCCGGACGGCGGCACCCAGTCCGGCGAGGCGGCGGGCAATGGCGTCACCGATCGACGCCGGAACCCTCTGTTGCGAACTCAACGTGGCTATCCCGCCCCGGATTTGCAGGTCGTTGACCAGTTCGGTCAAAAAGAACGGATTGCCACCGGTCTTGTCGCGCAGCAGGGCCGCGGTCGTGCGCGCCGATGCAGGGGCCAATTGCTGGGTTTGGCAGACGAACTCGGCGATCGCCTCGGTGTCCAGGCCTGCGAGATCCAGGCGTCGGATCCCGTCGAACCGGTGCAGTTCGGCCAGTCGGGTGATGAGCTCGTCGGAGCGATCCGGTTCGGTGGTGCGGAATGTGGCCACCACCAGCATGCGAACATCGGCACAGCCGATCAGTACCCGTTCGAGCATCGCGAGGGTGGGCAGCTGCGCCCAATGCAGGTCGTCGAGGATCAACGCGATCGGGCGATCGATTGCCAAGCGCCGCAGGAAGCCGGTCAACGCGCCGAAAAGAGCGCGCCGGGCCGTGCCGGCGTCCTCTGCCGGGCCGGTATCGGGCAGATGCCGATCCACCTGGGTTGTCAGCCGCCGCAGCTGTGGTCCCGCGTCCGCCAGCGCGTCCGCCATCGAACCCGGTGCAGCGCCGATCAGCAGACGATCCAGCGCCGCGGCGAACGGTGCGTACGGCACGTCCGCCTCGGCCGTCGAGCTGCCCACCAGCACCGCAACGCCGTGGTCCACCAGCGTGCTGGCTACCTCGGCGGCCAGGCGTGTTTTACCGGCTCCGGGTTCACCGCCGATGAATACTGCCTGGCGGTTGCCGGTCTCCACCCGTTCCCAGGCTTGCTCGAACGCCGCGAGTTCCGCAGCGCGACCCACGAGTGGGCCGCGGCGACGTGCGATCAGTTCGGGTGGAAGCGGTGGTGGCACCCACTGCGCCATCGTTTCAAGGTAACCGTGCCACCGGTGGCCCGTCGATAGTCAGATCTGACTATCGTGCGGCGCCTCGAAAAAGACTCATTGTGGTCATGACGCGCCACCTCCTCGCCTCGTAGCGTCGCGGCATCATCACCTGCCAAACTGAAAAGAGGAGATGCGGGCATGAGCCTCACAACCGAGACCGACGAACTACGCACCAGGCTGGGTGGGGAGATAATCCTCCCCGTTGACCCGGGATACGACGAAGCGCGGGCGCTCCACAACGCCATGATCGACAAGCGGCCGGCCGTCATCGCGCGCTGCGGATCCGTCGCCGACATCGCTGCCGCCCTCGAGTTCGCGCGAACGTCGAACCTGCCGCTCGCCGTCCGCGGGGGCGGTCATAACGGCCCGGGTTTCGGCAGCGTCGAGGGCGGCCTCGTCATCGATCTGTCCCCGATGAACCGCATCGAGGTGGACGCCGACCGGCGCACCGCCCGTGTCGAAGGCGGCGCGACCTCGGGTCAAGTCGACGACGCAACGCACGCGCATGGTCTGGCGACGCCCTTCGGCATCATCTCCACCACCGGCGTCGGCGGCCTCACCCTCGGCGGTGGCCACGGCTACCTGACCCGCAAATACGGCCTGACCATCGACAACCTGTTGGAGGCCGAGGTCGTGCTAGCCGACGGTCGCGCGGTGACGACGTCCGAATCCGAGCATCCCGACCTGTTCTGGGCGCTGCGCGGGGGCGGCGGAAACTTCGGCGTGGTCACGTCGTTTACGTTCCGCCTGCATCCGGTGCACACCGTGATCTGCGGTCCCACAGCCTGGCCCGCATCGGCCACCGCCGACGTTCTCGGGTGGTACCGGGACTTCATGCCGGCTCAGGACGAGGATCTGTACGGGTTCTTCGCAGCCATGACCGTCCCGCCGGTGGCGCCCTTCCCCGAGGCCTTCCACCTGCAGAAGGCGTGCGCCGTGGTCTGGTGCTACACGGGCGATCCGGCCCGGGTCGACGAGGTGTTCGCGCCGATCCGGCACATGGAGCCGGCCTTCGAGGGCCTCCATGAGGCCCCGTATCCCGCGCTGCAGTCCACCTTTGATGGCCTGTATCCCAAAGGGTTGCAGTGGTATTGGCGCGGCGACTTCGTCCGGACGGTGCCCGACGACGCGGTCGAAGCGCACGCCCGCTTCACCGAGGAACTGCCGACCATGCACTCCACGATGCACCTCTACCCGATCGACGGCGCGGTCCATCAGGTCGGTCAAACCGAAACCGCGTGGGCGTATCGGGACGTCAACTTTTCACAGGTCATCGCGGGCGTCGATCCGGACCCGGCCAACGCGGAATTGATAAAGCGCTGGGCGGTGGACTACTGGGACGCCACCCACCCTTACTCGGCTGGCGGTGCTTACGTCAACTTCATGATGGACGAGGGCCAGGACCGAGTCCGGGCGACCTACGGTCCGAATTACCAGCGGCTCAGCCAGATTAAGGCGCAATACGATCCGAGCAACGTGTTCCGCATCAACCAAAACATCCAGCCGGCCGGATAGCACTGAGCCGAATCACGCAGCGGAAGAACGGCGCTCAGAACGCGCGGAAGTAACCGAAACACCCCCGGCGATAATCCGCGGGTGCTTCGTGCAGGTTACTACTACCTATCCAACCTGCTTGATGATCTTCTGGATGTTTGTTGTCGTATGTGCAGCCTTGACGTTGTACTGCGCGACGGCGATCTTGCCCTTTTCGTCGACGACGAATGTCGAGCGGATGACGCCCTGGACGGTCTTGCCGTACATCTGCTTTTCCCCGTAGGCGCCCCAGGCGGTCAGCACCTTGCGGTCGGGATCGGACAGCAGCGGGAACGTCAGCCCTTCTGCGTCACGGAATTTCGCCAGCTTCTCCGGCTTGTCGGGGGAGATGCCGACGACATCGAGGCCGGCGTCGTTGAGGTCGCGCAGGTTGTCGCGGAAATCGCAGGCCTGTTTGGTGCATCCCGGCGTCGAGGCCGCCGGGTAGAAGTACACGACGACACGGCGCCCCTTGTAGTCGGACAGCGACACCTTCTTGCCGTCGGCGTCAGGCAGGCTGAACGCGGGCGCCTTGTCACCGGGCGCCAGCCGCGTTGTCTCGGTCAACGTGCTTCCCCTTTCGGCTCACGGGATTGTCGGCATTAGGGTAGTTCCTCAGGTGCAGGAGGCCGACTGGGGGATTTGGAGGACAGACACGTGGCGGACCGGGATCCCGAAGCCATCAAGCAGGACATCGATGTCGCCCGCGATCAGCTCGCGGCGACCGTCGACTCACTTGCTGAACGCGCCAATCCCCGCCGCCTCGCCGAAGATCTCAAGGCCCGGGTGATCGAGTTCGTCAGAAAACCCGTGGTGACGGCGTCGCTGGCCGGAGTCGGGGCCCTCGTCGTCGTGGTCGTGGTGCACCGGGTCAGGAATCGCTGACGGCACCCGTGCTGCTGTGGACGTGTATCGGCAGGTCGTCCGCCCACGGCTGAGCGTCGGCCATGTCGGCGACGTTGACGTAGCCGCGCTCGAACTCGCCGGTCGCCGCGTCGACGAGCCGGTACTCCTGGGTCTGCTTGTGGATGGGTTGCGCGTCGAGAATCACCACTCGGACGTCCCCAGGCTCGAACCCGCACCGCTCCTGTAGCGCCTCGATCAGGCACTCGTTGTGCATGTGGCCGTCGCCGAAGTTCCAGCCGAGAACCATCGCGCAGAGATTCTCGCCCTCGCACAGGTTGTAGTCGTCCTCGTTATAGCCGGCCAACGCGCGGTGCACGAGGGTGTAGAGCGCTCGGCCATGGGTGTTCATCCCGCGGAACGCGAAGGCGAGGTGAATGGGCACCAGGGTTTCTTCCTTGCTCTTGTACAACCGCTCGAGCTGTATGTGGTACATCGGGCCGAGCGCGCGCGAGCCCAGGCGGATCTTCTCGTCCACCGCCGGCTTGACGCACCACACCGTGGTGTCCCAATTGCCGGCGTAGTAGCGCATGCCGGGCAAGAAGGAAACCTTGCGCGGGTGCAGGTTTCCGATGACGACGGTTCCGGCGATGAGCACGAACAGGACGGCGATCGGTAGCGGGTTGGCGACATCCGACAAGCCCAGGTGAGCGTGCGCGACGAACAGCCAGAGCACTCCGAAGATCATGAATACGTTCCACTCCAGCGGCACACCCATCGGGAAGGCCAGCAGGATGTTCAGGTGAAAGACGATCATCACGAACGCGGCGGTGGCCGTTGGCCAGCCGCCGTGCGAGAAGAACAGCACCAGGGGCACCAGACCCTCGACCGCGGTGGAGAAGTGGGCGATGAAGCCCGCCAACCCGCTGGGCCGCAGGTCGTCCGGATAGTGCTTGAACATTGACCGCTTGAGTGGCCCGGACGGGATGAATGGGTTGTTGGCCAGCATCGTCGAGATCACGAACGGGAAGTGCCGGTTGAGCTTCGAGGTCGCCGCGCCCAGCCAGATCACGATGAACACGACCTTGGCCCCGATGATCATGTCCGCCCCGGAGAACAGGAACACCAGCGCCAGCGGCGCGTATACCTCACCGCGAGTCGCCAGAAAGATCACCTTGTCGCGCAAGCCGAGCACCGCCAGGACCGCCAGGATCGCGATGGTCTGCCACCGCGGCAGCACGCCGATCACGCTGTGCAGAGCGGGTATTGGCCCGCTGCCGTCGGACACCAGCGCGATCGAGAGCAACACGAGCAGGACGCCGTAGAGCAACGCGTCGAACGGAGTCCTGTTGTTGCCCTTGGTCAGCGGCACCCGGTGGGGCCAGGGTGGCAGCCGGACGGTGCCGGGTCGCAACCAGTAAAGGGGTGAACCGATCGGCGGGAAATAACGCCCGGCCAGCGGTCCGAAGCAGCAACCGAGACCGACGACTTCGAACAGCATCGTGTAGAGCACAGCCTTTTGGAACACGATCGGTTCCGTCCACCAGGCCGCCACATTGGTGAAGTCGCCGATACCCTTCGTCGACCACGCGAACAGCCAAGCGCCCAGGACGTACAGCACGATCTTCAGGCCGTACATCATGGGCATGATCAGCGGCGTGCCGAAGCCGTTCTCGGCGATGTGGCGCATCATCGGCACGACCCGCTCGGCGCGGGTGCCCTTGCTCCACTCGGCCATGTCGACGACGGGCAGATTGGGCTGGATGAACCCCATTGCGGCTCCTTCGGCAAACCTCGAAAGAAGCTACCCCACCGACCGCAAGTCCGGAGCCATATGACTCCACACAAATAATGTGCATAGACGCGATTCCCGCGATCGTCGCCGCGCGCCCATTGTGGCTCCGGGATCTGAACAATCGCGGCTGGTGAAAGCTGGTGCGTCGTCCTGTATCCCGTTGGGCGGCGGCGAGGTTAGGCCGTCGATGATGAAGGCCTGATTAAATCTCTGCTGCCAAGCGTCTCGCGCCCTATGCTTGCGAACCGGGAGACACCGGGGGGGTGGAAGCGGCGGAGGGACCGATGACCGCAGCGACCGCGTGCCGTACGTGATGCTCAGCGAGTCCACCGCGCGACTCGTGGGCAACTCGGCGGCATTGGGTGAGCCGGAATTGGTGCACGTCAAGGTCGGCGAGCTGTTCCCGCGTAAAGGGTTCCTCCTGTGCGATGTCCCGCTGGTGAACGTCTACCTGGGATGGCGCCATACCGTTGCTGCGTGCCGCCGTCGAGCATCAGTTCCGCGGAGGACACCTGCTGCAGTGGTGTGTTCCGGCGACGGGCATTTTGGCAAAGACACTGCTCGATCGCGGGGACGACGGTGACATCGCGGAAGCCGAGGCCGCGATCGAGCGGTTAGCGGCCGCACCAGCCAACAGGGGGTTAGCGATCAGCGAGAGTTGGCTGCTCTGGCTGCAGGCTTCGCTGGCGCGGGCTCGCGGTGATGACGCGGCGTATGCGCGCCTGCGGGACCGCTATGGCGAGATGGCGAAAACCCTTGACTTCGAAGGACATAGCGCGTGGGCCGAGGAGATGCCCCGAATTTAGGCGGAGTCAGGTATGTAGACGCCGGCGCCTTGAGCGAGTTTTTCTAAGGTGTCGTAGGCCATCCAGACGAACCCTTTTTCGCCCCATTTCGTGCCCCAGCTGTTCTGGATGCGAACTGCGCCGCGGGCGTCGTCATACCCGACGATGAGCATGACGTGCCCGGTGTTCTTGCCGTTGGGGTCTTTCCACAGCTGTCCGTTGCCGACATACGGCGAGGGAGTCCCGCTGTAGTGCTTGAAGTCTTTGTACAGCGAGGTACCGAAAGCCATCGGCTGGCCGGCGGCGATGACGGTGCGCAGATTCTTCAGGCCGTCGGCTCCGGTTATCTGCGTCAACTTGTAGGCCGGGATGAGAAAGCGGGGATCGGGTGCGATCGTGCGCGAGCCGTAGTCCGACCAGTCGACGCCACAAGAGGCTGCGTCAGTGCGCTTCTTCGGGACGTTGGGGGCGGCGGCCAACGATGGCGTTCCGCCATTGGATCGAAGCCAATCGAGGATCTTCGTGATTTGGCCGCCTTGACAGGTGTTGGCGGGGATCTTGTTAGCCAGTTGGTATCGGATGTAGGCGTAGTCGGGGCCAGCCTGCTGGTCGCGGCTCTTTGGGGATGTTTTGTTTTTACGAGCCGCGTAAAAGGTCGCTAGGCCGTACACGCAGCTCCATGCGAAACAATTCGACTGGGTTTGGAAGCCGACCGGCGGTAACCATTCGACTGGGACGGATGCCGTCGCAGGCACCTTGCCTGTGTGCTTGGGGGGTTCGGCTGTCCCTCCCTCTCCGGCCTCGGGATCGTATCCGTGGAATTCCAGGTCGTAGGTGTCTTCGTCTGGCGGCTGGCTGCTGGTTGGCGGCTGGCCGCTGCTTTCCTGCCGGCTGCTGCTCCTATGGCGGCTGCCGCAGGACGGAAGAGCTGCCGAGAGCGCGCCGGCCGCTGACAGCGTGAGCATCGTGCGTCTGCTGACCGGCACGTCCACGGATTCTCCTCAGGAGAGGCCTGATGGTTTAGCCGGAAGACTAGCGACCACAGCCGACTTGTACTGCAAAACGCTTCCCGCGTTCGTGCCGGTCCTTAGGCCAGGCGAACGCAGAGTTCAGCAAGGGAAATCGGCTCGCACAGAACCGTGTTGGTCGGGTACCAGCCCGTACGGTGTGGGCGCCGTGGCGGCCGTTCGTCGTGGGTATGGCGGGTTACGCGCCTCGACTAAGCGAGGATCGCCGTCAGTTGTCAGGCCCCCATGGAAAGAGACCCGACGGGGCGGGGACGGCCGGGGCCGTAGGCGCGGGCTGCGCCTATATCGCCTTCGATGCAATTGACAAGCCGCTGAAGGTGTTGCTGCGCGTCGGTCAGGATGCTGCGAAGATCGTCGCCACGATGACCTTGGCCCTCAGCAGCCAGATTGGCTCGCGCGAGATCCGCGTACACCTGCGCTTTGCGCAGAGCGATGTTGCCGTGGTGCAGCATTTCTAGCGCATCCGCCAGCATTGCCGACCTTCCTACTTCCGGGCGCTCATTGGGCCAACCCAACGGGTCATCCCTGCGTTCACAGGATGACAATGACTATTCCGGCGCGGTCCCGTCCTGTCTGTCCGCCGAGCGACCAGTGCAAGGGATGAATCTCGGGTCCCCCGACCGGCGGAGCGAGCGCGTGCATGCTTTTCGCCACCCCGAAGCTTCCAGAACCACATCGCCGTTCGGGTCAACAACCTATTCAGACGATCGGTGCGCAGCGGTTCCCACCGATTCTGGACCGGATCATTTCGGAATGAATTAACGATGGCTCGGACTACCTAGCCGGGCTAGATACCCTCGTTACGGTGCGCCGTCAGGGTTTCGAACCCCGGACCCGCTGATTAAGAGTCAGCTGCTCTACCAACTGAGCTAACGGCGCCTGGTCGGCCGTGACCGCGTTGCGACAATAACAGGCATTCTGTCGCAGAACGAAATCATGGAACCCTTCCAGGGTAGCGGCTGAGATCAGAAAAGCGTTCCGCAGTACGGTGCCCGTTCGACGGTGAAGGAGGCATCCAGTTCGTGGAGCGCACCCGGACGTAGTTCAGTGATGCGGTCGGCCCGCAGAAGCTGCGAAGCGCGATGCGCACCCATATACACGGTGGCCAGATCAGCCAGACCGATTTCGATGTCGGGCGGCCCGTCGTGCGGCATGCACTTTCCGATGCCGTCACGAACCTGAAGCAGGAACCGTCCTCCCGCCAGGTCCAGCGGGTCTGAGACTTCCCAGGACGAGGTCAGCGTCAGCGGTATACGCCCGCGCGCCAAGCACTTCGGGCACATCGTTGATCCGTAAATCGTTGACGCCGGTGGTTTGCGCGGTGCGTTGGTCGGTCAGCTTGAGCGGAAGGGGATCATCGACCGGCAGATCGAGCTCCACCTTGTCGAACATCTCCAGAACGAACAGCGTCTCTAGCAGCTCGGCATGAGCTTCATCCGTGATCGCGCAAAAATCCTGCACGACGACGGTGCCAAGCGGCGGTCGATATCCATGATCGGACTGGCCCGTCACGCGATACGTCAAAAGCCGTCGGGATGGATCGTGCAATTCAGCGCAGATCCTTAACCTCGGTGCGTCGGCCGGTCTTCCAGATGGTCGGCCCACCATGCCTTGTCTCGGCTTATCGCCCCATTGGTTTGGGCGCACCACCTCTCGTAGATTCCCGGTAAATAGCGTTGCGCCTCAACGGCGTTGACCTCGCGTGCCCGAATCTTGCCCGGCTTGGCTCGCAGCTCCGCGAGACGGCGGTCAATGGAGAAAGTACGGCTGTAACTCGCGACGCCCGCGCCGAGACTGTCGTACATCGCGGTCTGCGTTGGGACGCCGCAGATGATCGGATAGCCCCGGGCCAGCCGAACGGGCGCTTCACGCACTCAACGAACTCAGGGCGCCGCTCCACGGTTTCGATACCCGACTGTGCGATCGCCAAACGTGCGGTTCATCTAGTTTGTCGCGTTCTAGCCCCGCTTTGGCACGACTAAATGGAGGATCTGTCACGATGGCGACACTGAACCGCTGACCGACCACATGGCGGCATGAGGGGCGGCGAAAAGCCATTAGAATATCGGCACTGTTGGTGGTCAGCGGTGACCAAAAGTAGCCCGTCGAAAATTGGAAGATCACTTGATTACGCCTTTGCGCAGCCGTCAATCGTGGCTGGCTGCTGCCGTCGTTGTGTTTGCTGTGATCGCTGCCGGCTGCAGCAGCAGCCACAGTGCGGCCCCTGGGAAGGTCATCTTCGACAAGGGCACGCCGTTCGCCGATTTGCTTGTTCCCAAGCTCACGTCCTCGGTGAGCGACGGCGCCGTCGGAGTCACCGTGGATGCGCCCGTCACGGTGAGTGTTGCCGACGGGGTCCTGGGTTCGGTGACGATGGTCAACGAAAGCGGGCGGACGATCAACGGTCAGCTCAGCCCCGACGGATTGCACTGGCAGACCACCGAGCAGCTCGGATACAACCGGCGCTACACGCTGAATGCGAAGGCGCTCGGCATGGGCGGCGCGGCGAATCGCCAGATGACCTTCGAGACCAGTTCCCCCGCGCACCTGACGATGCCCTACGTCAATCCGGGCGACGGTGAGGTGGTGGGCATCGGCGAGCCGGTGGCGATCCGGTTCGACGAGAACATCGCCAATCGCGCGGCGGCTCAAAAGGCCATCGTCATCACCACCAACCCGCCCGTCGAGGGCGCGTTCTACTGGCTGAACAACCGTGAAGTACGTTGGCGCCCAGAACATTTCTGGAAGCCGGGGACAGCTATCGATGTGGCGGTCAACACCTACGGTGTCGACCTAGGTGACGGAATGTTCGGCGAGGACAACGTCAAGACGCACTTCGCTATCGGCGACGAGGTCATCGCGACCGCCGACGACACCACCAAAATCGTGACCGTGCGGGTCAACGGCGAAGTGGTCAAGACCATGCCGACGTCGATGGGCAAGGACAGTACCCCGACGGCCAACGGTGCCTACATCATCGGTGGTCGGTTCAAGCACATCATCATGGACTCGTCGACTTACGGTGTACCGGTCAACTCGCCCAACGGATATCGCACCGACGTCGAGTGGGCCACCCAGATGTCCTACAGCGGTGTCTTCGTGCACTCCGCGCCGTGGTCGGTAGGTGCCCAAGGCCACACCAACACCAGCCACGGGTGTCTGAACGTGAGCCCGAGCAACGCCGAGTGGTTCTACGACCACATCAAACGCGGTGACATCGTCGAGGTCGTCAACACGGTCGGGCCAACGCTTTCCGGCACCGAGGGCCTCGGCGACTGGAACATCCCATGGCCGCAGTGGAAGGCCGGCAACGCCAGCACCTAGCGGGAGACCGTCGGGAGTTCTAACCGGGCGCTGTCGTCCAAGTCGACGTCGAGCGCGTTGAGCATTAGCGCCAGTCCCGCGTAGCGGCTGATCAGCATCAGTACTTCGATGGTGGCCTCGGATCCAAGGGCGGTGTGTACCTGATCGAACAGTCCGGCCGAGATGCTGCGCGTGGTCAACAGTTCGGATGTCAGGCCCACGGCCGCGCGTTCGGTGTCGCTGAAATCGGCTTGCTCCCAACCCGATTCGGAGGTCAGGGCATTGATCTCCGGGTAGGTGACTCCGGCTGTGGGAGCGATGTCGTGGTGCTGGCCCAGCTCATAGCGGCAGTCCATCAGATAGGCCGTGCGCAGCACGACAAGTTCGCGCAGTCTGGCGGGCACCACCGGGCTGGCCAGGGCGGCGCGCCCGGCTTCCATCCAGCCGGTGTAGACCTTCGCGGCGTTGGCCAGCGCCCGGTAAACGTTGAGGTTGCCCCGTTCCAGGGTCAGTTGGCGGGCCTTCGCGGTCATCTCTTCGGGCCGACGATAAGCGGTTCGAGTCATTGGTTTTCTCCTGTTCGGACCTGCAGTCGGGAGGTGGTATCGATGTCGAGTTCGACGGCGTTAAGCATGAGCGCCAGACCGTAGTAGCAGCTGACGATCATCAACAGCTCGGTGGTCGCTTCGTCGCCGAGCTCCGCTTGTATTGCGGTGAAGGCTTTTTCGCGCAGGTGCCGCGTGGTGCACAACTCAGTGACCGTGTCCAACAAGACGCGATCGATCCGGCTGAAACCGGCCTCCTCAGAGTCAACGTTGTCGCCGTCGTCGAGGATGACCTCTATCTGGCGTTCGGTCAGACCGGCGGCGCGGGCCAGGTTCATGTGCTGGCTGAGTTCGTATGGTGCGTCTTGTAGATGTGCCACCCGCAGGACGATCAGTTCGCGTGTCCGCAGGCTGAACGTAGGGCTGTCGAGCAGCTCATCGACCATCTGGGTCCATCCGACAAACACTGCTGGCGCGTGGGCGAGCAGTCGGAACACGTTCAACTCGCCACGACGAGCCATGAACTCGCGGATCGGTTCGGATAGCTGATCGACAGTGGCGAGAGGTATTCGTGACATCGGCTCGGCTCCTCTACTTTCCGTCGATCTGTGCGGCGAGGACGAAGGTCCAGTCCAAGGTGACGAACGGCTCGTCGACAGCTGTGCCGTCCGGGGCGATCCCCGGCTCGTGTCGCACGAAATCGGTTTGTAGCGATCGCACGTCCGCGAACACCGCGTCGCGGCCGATATAGGGGTCGTCCCGGTAGAACAGTTGGGTTATCAACGGCTGGCAGCCGTCGGCGTGGATCCAGAAGTGCACGTGCTGGGGCCGCATCACGGACCGGTTTGCCGCGCGCATGATTTCCCCGCAGGGGCCGTCGGTGGGCACTGGGTAGTAGCGAGGCGTGATGGACCGGTACCAGAACCGCCCGTCGCCGTCGGTGGTCAGCAGCGCCCGCATGGCGAACTCGTTGTGCAGCTTCTCGGTCTGCTGCACGTCGTAGAAGCCTTCTCCGTCGCTGTGCCAGGTGTCGACGTGCGCGCCGGCAATCGGCGTGCCCTGTTGGTCGACGACTTGGCCGGTGACGAACATCGGTGTCCCCGTTACGCCGTTGGCGATGTCGGAGCTGTTTGCCGCGGTGGGACGGCCGTCGACGTAGAACGGGCCGAGCAGCGCCGAGTCGGTGACCGATGACCCGCTCTCCTGATTGATGGTGTCTACCAGCATGCTGAATCCCAGAATGTCGGATAGCAGCATGACTTCTTGACGGGTTGGGCTGGAGACTTTGCCCACGCGCTCAATGAAATCCATTGCGGTGAACCATTCGTCGCCGGTCAGTCGCACCTCACGTGCGAAATCATGCAGGTGCTGCACCAGGCTGACCATCACCTGGCGGAAGCGCTCGTCGGTGGATGTGTCGAAGGTCCGCTGAACGGTCTCGGTGATGGTCTCTTCGGTCAGGTTGCTCGCCATTTTGGTTGCCTCTCTGAGATTGGTTCTTGGATGTCAGGGCCGAATGACCACGCGGCCGGGGATGTGATCGGCGACGGCCTTGTATGCGGCAGCCCCGTCCTCCAGCGAGTAACTCGCTGTTATGGGAAGCGGCCGGAAAGCGCCGCTTTCGAAATACGGGCTGATCCGTTCCAGGCGCCGCGCGGACTCGACGACATCGAGCTTCCGGCTGTCCGAGCCGAGAATCCGGGTTTCGTTGTGGTACAGCTCGACCAGATCGATTTCGACGGTGCGGGTGCCCACGGCGCTGATCACAACGAGCCTGCCGCGGTGAGCCAGAGAAGCCAGCGCGGCCGCCGTGCTCACCCCGCCCACAGCGTCATAGACCACCTGCGCGCCCGCTCCGCCGGTCAGCCGCTTGACCTCGGTGCCGATGTCGACGGCCGGGTCGAATGCGATGAAGTCGTCGATGACGGCCGCGGCCGGTGTCGCTGGGCCGGGCGGGCGCCGATCTATCCCGATCACCGTCGCGCCACGCGCGCGGGCGATCTGCGCGACGGCCCCTCCGACCCCGCCGGAAACGCCGAAGATGGCGATCGTCTCACCGTCGTCCAGTTGCGCGGCTTCGACCGCTCCCAGCCAGCCCACCACAAAATTGACTCCGACCGTGGAGGCCTCTTCGAAGCTCAGCCGTTCGGGTTTACGCGCCAGCGCATCCACCGGCAGCGACATGAACTGTGCATGCGAACCGTCGCGGGTGAACCCGACGTCTCCGCCGGTACCCCAGACCGCAACCCCGTGCCATTCGGGCGGGCCGCTGATGACCACGCCAGCGAAATCACGCCCGGGGATTCGCGGCAGCACCGTGCCTTGCATTTCCCCGGCGACGTTTTTCACGTCGGAGGGGTTGACCGAGGCGGCTTTGACCTGGATCAGTGCTTCCGTTGGTGTCGCTACCGGGTCTGCCATATCTGCAAGTTGCAAAACAGCCGGGTTGCCGAAGTGGTCGAAGCGCAATGCTCGCATGATCGCGGCCTCCCGTGAACTGATGGTCGTCGTCTGACGCATTCCAGACAACACCCGATCTTCAATCGCGTCCAACGAAGAAAAGTGATTGAAACGATCGCGATCCGCGATGGGCTCAGACTAAGGGCGTCGCTGGCGCATGGCGACGAAATAATCGATCGAATACGTGTTGTACCGCCGAAACATCAATAGGGCCGCAAGCAGGCTCGCGTGGACGAGCTGGTCGCCGATGACGCCAAAGTGCTCGACCGTCGTGGAGCCGAACACCAGGATGATCATGACGACGCCGCCGGCGACCGCGGCCGCCCGGGTCATCGCGCCGGCGAGCAACGACGCACCGACGGCCAGCTCGACGAACGGAAGCGCGTACCCGATTGGTGAGACGAGGATCTCGGGCAAGATCGACGTCGTGAACTCGGGCATCAGTTGGGCGTGAAACGCGCTCACTTTGGGCACTCGAACCAACCCGTGCCCGAACAGGCTGGCCCCGATAACCAGCCGAACCAGCACGTACCCGAGCGCGCGGTCCCGTTCCTCGGCGGCGGCGTGGGGAGGTGGTGGGTTAGTCAATGGCGTATCCCTCTCCTGGTCCGTGATCCGATGGTAGTCGCGTCAGTTGGCGTCCACGTGTTCTCGGCGCGGTCGGCAATCACGCTGCAGGAGAAGCAAATATCAGTGAACGTGGCGCCTCACAGCCCAGCGAGTTGGGGGAGTACGTCGTCGGCAAACAGCTCGAAATTGCTCGCCAGCGTTTCCATACGCGCAGGCGCCCGCACATAGACCCGTGTGATGCCCAGTTCCGCGTACGGGCCGAGTTGGTCGACGATCTGCGCCGGAGACCCGCACAACGCGGTGCCGTCGAAGGTCTGCGAGCGAAAGTTTTCTGGGTCGAGCGCGGCGGCCGCTTTATCGGGAGTGTGCCCGACCCCGACGGCTGCGCTCATGGAGAAAGCGATCTCCTCGGGGTTCCGGCCGATCGCTCTGGCAGCTGCCCGCACCCGTTCCATCTGGCCTGCGACAGTTTGGCTGGAGGGTCCGCCGTCGAGCCAGTCTTGGGCCTGCGGCGCGCGACGGCGACTAGTCTGCAAGTTGAATTCGCTGGCGTAGCGGGCCGCCAAGGCCGGCGTGCGCTTCTTGCCCGTCCCGCCGAGAATGATTGGTGGACCTGGCTGTTGCATCGGTTTGGGCAGTGCCGGCGAATCGAACAGTTGAAAACACTTGCCGAAGAACGAGTATTGCTGCCCGCTGGGGGTTTTCCACAATCCCGTGATCAGCTCTAGCGCCTCGGCTAGGCGATCGAACCGTTCGCCAACAGGCGGAAACGGAATTCCATAGGCACGGTGCTCCGCTTCGAAATAGCCCGCGCCAAGACCGAACTCGATGCGGCCACGGCTCATCGCATCGACCTGCGCCACGACAATTGCGAGTGGCCCAGGGTGGCGGAAAGTTACCGAGGTCACCAACGAACCCAGTCTCACGCGAGAGGTTTCGCGGGCCAGACCAGCCAGTGTCGTCCACACGTCGGTCGGACCGGGTTCTCCATCACCTGCGAAGGGCGTGTAATGGTCAGAAAGGAAGAACCCGGCATACCCGAGTTCCTCGGCCAACTGTGCGGATCGGAGCAATTCGTCGTAGGTACCGCCGTTGCTTGGATCGGAGAAGATTCGGCATTCCACTCTTTCAGTCCTTTACGTATTGCGTTGCCCCTCATCGGGATTGGACAGACCGTGAAAAGTCCTGTCATTGAATTACCCCCATGAGCGCAAGGACGAACATCACGACAGTGACTGCGGTCGCGCCCAGTGCCCAGAGGATGACCCGGACTTGGACGCCGCAGACACCCGCATGGCAGCCTCCACAGTTGGCACAGGGGCAGTAGTAGCCCATCTGGTCGTCAAGGGCTAATGAAATCGCGCCGGTGCGCTGTGGCGAAATCTGATTGCAGCGTGCCCATGATCAGGCCTTCCGGTGAGCTGAACATCAGTGTGAACACCCTCCAGGCAACGCTCAAAATGTGATCGCGTCCAACGAAGGATTTCGATCTGAGCGATCGCGATCGGCGATAGGATTTCTCGATGGAACTGCGCCAACTCGAGTACTTCACCGCCGTGGCCGCCGAGCTGAACTTCTCCCGAGCGGCCGAGCGGATTCACGTCGTGCAATCGGCGCTGTCGGCGGCGGTGGCCAAACTGGAAAAGGAACTCGGTGTCGCGCTGTTCGATCGTTCCAAGCGCCAGATCGTGCTCACCGCGGCCGGTGAGGTGTTCCTCGATCACGCCCGGGAGGCAATCCACGCGGCTCATCGCGCCCGATCCTCGGTAGAGGACTACCGTGCTCAGCTGACGGGCACGGTCACGCTGGGCATCCTGATGTCGTGGGGGACGCTTAACCTGCCGGGCGCACTACAACAGTTCCGCCGCATTAACCCCCTGGTCAAGGTCCATCTGCGGCAAAGCCTCACCGGTTCGGCCGCGCACTTGGCCGCGATCGCCGACGGCCAGATGGACCTGGCGCTGGTCTCGATCCAGTCATCGCCGTCTCCGCTTGTCGCGTTGCGTGAGCTGACGCGGGAGCCCATGGTTTTGGTCTGCGAGGCCAGCCATCCGCTGGCTGGTCGCGCGCGCCTGGAGCTCGCCGACCTCGACGGACAAGATCTCATCCAGTTCCCGGTCGGATGGGGAATCCGGCAACGCCTCGACGCCGGCTTTGCCGCTGCCGGGGTTCGTCCGGTCAATGCCTACGAGGTTGCCGATTACGCGATCGCCGCCGAACTCGTCAGACACCGACTGGCGACGACGATCCTGCCCACCAGTGCGGCCAACCGATTCCCCGACTTACGAAAAATCGCGGTGAGTCCGGCGCTGACGTGGACATTGTCTATCGCTTCTGCTGCCCCGCAATACATCAGCCGCGCGGCCGCCGCCTTCGCTGACACCCTCATTGGCCTCGCCGATCGGTGATTGCCTGGAACTTGTGATGTTGGGATCGGTAGCCCGAGGTCGACGCAAGAATTCCACAAGTGACCGGCGTTAGCGTCACAACACGGGCGAAGAAAGGACCAACATGAACCGATTCATCAAGGGGTCAGCAACCGCTCTGCTGGTATCTGCCGGTTTGGGGTGGGCCGGCTTAGGGCTGACGCAAGATACTGCCCAGGCCCTTCCCGCTCCCGCTCCGCTGTCTCCTGGTCCGGTCCACACCGACAACGGCGACTGGGGTCCGGCGCACCATTGGTGCCCAGGGCAACCCTTACCGGACACTGGTAATCGAGTCACCGACCCACTGCGCTGGGACATGACGATTTGTCACACGTACTACTTCACGTACCCGTACGGCAATGTTGCGAAAACGATCTGGGATGGCGACAACCCCCCACCGAAGCCGCCTCCGCCCTATGGCCTTTATTGCCGCCCTAATTTCACAAATTGCTACATAGATAACCACCCGCACCCCTGACAAACCGTGAGTCAGCCACGCGAATCGCGTGGGTCCTCGCTAAATGAAAGGTCAGAAGCGGCGAATAGCCACGTCTGACCCTATGGGGCAGGTGACCGGACGCGAACCCGCGACAGTCAGATGTCGTATAACGCCGCCTTTCTATGAATCGTGCATGAGTGGGGAAAGTCCAAGGGTGGATGTGACAGATCGGCGCGACACTCTTTGCCAGCGCGGGGTGATGACGCGGAAGGAGAGCAACCATGTCTTTTGTGATCGCGGCTCCGGAGATGATGGATGCGGCGGCAACCGATTTGGCAACCATCGGGTCTGACCTCAGCGTGGCCCACGCGGCGGCGGTAGTCCCGACCGTCGCATTGGTCCCCGCGGCCGGTGACGAGGTGTCAGCCGTCGTAGCACGTTTGTTCTCTCGCTACGCCGAGGGCTTTCAGGGGCTAGCTGGGCAGGCGACGGCGTTTCACGAGAACTTTGCGCGGCACTTGACTGCAGGCGCGCACTCGTATGCCAGCGCTGAGGCCATCGACGTCCCTTATCTGCGTTGGTTGGTTGAGAATGCGGGCTTATATACCGCCGTGCGTACGCTATTCGAAGAGCTACAAAGCAATAGCCTATTCTTTCAACTGCTGAGCTATATACTTGCACCAATTCGTGCGGTACTAGGAATAAGCCTCACTGTGCTCATTTTTGCGGTGGCTGCAATTGTGGAATCTTTAATTAACTTTCTGGGGAACTTTGGACTCTAGCGGGGCAGCCCACTGTGGGCCGCTGCGAACGCATGCTTAGGGCAAGTAGCTACCTAGCGACACGAGGGCTTCTGAAATACAAAGGTCAGAGGGGCTAAACACCACCTCTGACCCATGGGGTGAGTGACGGGACTCGAACCCGCGACATTCAGGATCACAACCTGGATGTAAAAACGCCATGTTTATACAGTTCAGAAGCTATTTCCCGTCAGTAAATCTCGGGGAGTCGCGGTGCGGCACGCATGGAATGGGAAATCATCCGGGTCGAACCCATCGAGAGCAATTTCGAGAAGTGGGGCGCGCCGGTGTCGACGCTGCGATATTGACGTTAACGGAATTTATTCGCGTCCCGAACGCCCATTAGTGAACCGGCGTGAGGCTTTGGATGGCCGTTTTTTCTGTAAGTATCCTTGGCGAAATCTGAAGCTCTCCTGTGAATTGGGCCGATTCACCGGTAGCGACGCGCAACCAGGAGTATGCCGAGGACGGACAACCGATTGGAAAAGCCCGGCTGGTGACAATCGAGATGGGTTTGCTAGTGGGAGGTCAACAATGTCGTATGTGATCGCGGCGCCCGAGATGATGACGTCGGCGGCAACAGATTTGGCAACCATCGGCTCGACCTTGAGCGCCGCCCACATGACGGCGGCGCTCCCGACCGCTGCGGTCATTCCCGCCGCCGCCGATGAAGTGTCGGCGACCATCGCGCACCTGTTCTCCCAATACGGCGGGGGATTCCAGGCACTAGCCGGGAAGGCGTCGGCGTTTCACGACCAGTTCGTGCACACCCTGAAGGCCAGCGCGAGCGCCTACACCGGCACCGAGGCCGCCAATGCGTCGTCGCTTCTGCCATACCCTGGGCCATGGACTTCAACACCTGGGCCGCTTCACGGGCCCGCCACATTTACAGAACACGCTCGCGGATCTTGAGGGCTTCGTGCTGGGTCCGCTGTTTTTGGGCATCTTGATCGGGGCGATCCTGTTCGCCGAGGTCCACGTCGCCGTTCCACAGCCCTGCGGCAGTTTGGACTCTGAGGGGGACATCATGTCGAATTTGATCGCAGCACCGGAGATGATGACCACGGCAGCAACGGATCTGGCGGGTATCGGCTCCGCCCTGAACGCGGCCCACATGACAGCGGCCACCCAGACCACGGGGATTCTGGCCGCAGCCGAGGATGAGGTGTCGGCGGCGATTGTGGCGCTGTTCTCCGCCCACGGTCAGGGCTTTCAGGCTCTCGGTGCGCAGGCGGCGGCGTTTCACGCCCAGTTCGTGCAGGCGTTGAACGCGGGTGCGGGATCCTATGCCAGCGCCGAGGCCCAGGCGGTGAACACGCTCGGCAACATTATCTTCGCAGCGCCGGCCATCACGCCGGTTCCGGCCACGCTGAACCCGAGCTTCAGCGGCATGCCGTCGCTGCTCACCAAGATCGAAAACGCGACGGTCCTGCAGGCCCTGAAAATCTTCTTCAACCTGCCGCCCGTCGACCACCAGCTGGTGAACCTGAACTCCCCGCTGATGACACTGTTCGCCGACGCCCCTAAAATTCCGGGGCTGAAACTGCTGCTGGGTAACTCCCCGCCCGCATTCCTGCCGCTGTTGCTCGGTGAAACGGTCCAGCAGACCAGCTACCAAGGGATGCCGGTGGTGCAGATCACCCCGGCTCACCCGGACGGGGACTACGTCGTCGCCATCCACGGCGGGGCGGGTTTCCTGCCGCCGCTCATCTTCCACTGGATCGACTACTCGATGATGGCGTTCCAGACCGGGGCCACCATCGAAGTGCCGATCTACCCGTTGATACAGCAGGGAGGCACCGCCGGGGTCGTCATCCCGAAAATAGCCGGGCTGATCGAATCCGAGATCACCGCGCACGGGGCTTCCCACGTCAGCGTGTTCGGCGACTCGGCGGGCGGCACCATCGGGCTCTCGTCGGTCGAATACCTCGTCGCCCATAACGAGACCGTCCCCGGCGCGATGGTGCTGCTGTCGCCCGTGGTGGACCTGACGTTCTCCAACCCGGCGATCGGGTCCATCAACTCCTGGCTGCCCCCCACCTCGACCCTGAAACAGATCGGCCAGTCGTGGGTGGGTGGGCTCCCGGTCACCGACTACGAAGTGTCCCCCCTCTACGGGTCGCTTCAGGGACTCCCACCCACCACGATCTACGCAGGCTCGCAGGACATCGCCGCCCCCGACCTGGCCATCCTGCAGCAGAACGCGGTTACCCAGGGTGCCCCGATCAGCTTCGTACTGGCCAACGGCGAAACTCACGACTGGATTCCGGTCACTCACGGACGGGTTGCACTACTGGCCGCAGATCGACCAGGAACTCGGTATATAAACCTGTGCGATAACGGGATGACATAGCCCGCGCGGCGTCGATGGGGGGCACCGATTACCGATTCGGTGATGATGACCGGGCAGTTTAGGCGATTCTGCGGCTGCTACGGCATAGCAGCGCTATTCGATCCAGTTCGGCTCGGCGTCGGGGTCAGGGCACGGGAGCGCTGAAGCCTCCCCAGTCGGGGCGGTTCTTCGCTGCGGGCGAACGCCACCAGGCGCTCAATCTCAGATCCCTAGGGTCTAAATACACCCTCGGACCCATGGGGTGAGTGACGGGACTCGAACCCGCGACATTCAGGATCACAACCTGACGCTCTACCAGCTGAACTACACCCACCATGGCCGTGCCGGCCCCGAGAGCTTGCGGGCGTAAGCGCGGCGACGTCGATACTAGCCGTTTGGTGCCTTGTCGGCCGAATCGTTTGATTCCGGTGCGTCGGCTCCGTTCCCAAGCGCGGCTGCGGCGGCCGCGATTTCGCTGGTCGGCGGCCCTGGCGGCGGAACGAAGGCCGTGCGCCGGTAGAACTGCAGCTCACGGATCGACTCGTGGATGTCGGCCAGCGCGCGATGCGCGAGCCCCTTGGCCGGCTGGCCGAAGTAAATCCGCGGATACCAGCGCCGGCAGAGTTCCTTGATCGAGCTGACGTCGATCATCCGGTAATGCAGATACGAGTCCAGTTTGAGCATGTCGCGGGCGATGAACGAGCGGTCGGTGGCGATCGAGTTGCCTGCCAGCGGCGCAGTCTTGGGCTGTTTGACATGCTCGCCGATGTAGTCAAGCACCATCGTCTCGGCAGTTGCCAAGTCAACGACGGAGGCTTTCACCTCGTTGATCAACCCGGAGCGCGAGTGCATCTCGGTGACCACGTCGATCATCGAGGACAGCGCGGCGTCGTCGGCGTGAATCACCACATCGATCCCGTCGCCCAGGATGTTCAGATCGGCATCCGTGACCAGGGCCGCGATCTCGATGAGCTTGTCCGAACCCAGGTCCAGCCCGGTCATCTCGCAGTCGATCCACACCAATTCGTCGCGCACAGCGCTCTACAGTAGGCCCATCTTCGGACCTGCGCCTGCGTCCCCCTGCGAAGTAGTGTGAGGCTTTGCGTAGCGGCGCGGCGAGTTCAGCGGAAGAAGGACGCGGCACGATGAGCACAGAAGCAACAGGGACGCCCGCCCAACGGATTGCTGCAGGTTATGCCGTCGAAGGCCAAGCTCTGGAGTTGGGCACAGTCGTCGTCGACGGCGAGGCAGACCCTACCGCCCAGATCCGTATCCCGCTTGCCACCATCAACCGGCACGGTCTGGTGGCCGGAGCGACCGGAACCGGCAAGACCAAGACGCTGCAGCTCATCGCCGAGCAGCTCAGTGCGGCAGGGGTTCCTGTGTTGATGGCCGACGTGAAGGGCGACCTGTCCGGCCTCTCTCAGCCGGGCCAGGCCAACGACAAGACCGCGGCGCGCGCGAAGGACACCGGGGACAACTGGACGGCCACGGGCTTCCCGGTCGAGTTCCTGTCGTTGGGCACCGACGGAATTGGGGTGCCGATTCGGGCGACCGTTGCCAGCTTCGGCCCCGTCCTATTGTCAAAAGTGTTGGGGCTAAACGCTACCCAAGAATCCACGCTGGGGCTGATCTTCCATTGGGCGAACGAAAACCAACGTCCGCTCGTTATCCTGGACCAACTGCGCGCCGTCATCAACCACCTCACCAGCGACGAGGGCAAGGTCGACCTGAAATCCCTCGGCGGAGTGTCACCGACCACGGCGGGCGTCATCCTGCGCGCGCTCGTCAACCTCGAGGGCGAGGGCGGCGACACGTTTTTCGGCGAGCCGAAGCTCAACACGCGCGACCTCTTGCGGTTCGACGACAAGGGCCAGGGCATCATCTCGCTGCTCGAGTTCACCGGTCAGTCGTTGCGCCCGGTCATCTTCTCCACCTTCCTGATGTGGTTGCTGGCCGACCTGTTCGCCGAACTGCCCGAGGTCGGCGACGTAAATAAGCCCAAGCTGGTGTTCTTCTTCGACGAGGCACACCTCTTGTTCGCCGACGCCTCGAAGGCATTTCTGGACCAGGTCGAGCAGACGGTCAAGCTGATCCGCTCCAAGGGTGTCGGGGTGTTCTTCTGCACCCAGCTGCCCACCGACCTGCCCAACGATGTGCTATCGCAACTGGGAGCGCGCATTCAGCACGCGCTGCGGGCGTTCACCCCCGATGACCAGAAGGCGCTGAGCAAGACCGTCCGCACCTACCCGAAAACCGATGTCTACGACCTCGAATCAGCGCTGACCTCGCTGGGTATCGGCGAGGCCGTCGTCACCGTGCTGTCGGAGAAGGGTGCGCCGACACCCGTCGCATGGACGCGCATGCGCGTTCCTCGATCGCTGATGGGCGCCATCGGCCCGGACGCGGTCACCGCCGCGGCCAAAGCCAGTCCGCTGCAAGAAAAGTACGGACACACGGTCGAGCAGCAATTAGAGCCCGACGTGACGCCGAAGGCGTCGCCGGCCTCTGGTGAGATTGAGCCCGACTCTGCGGCACTGCCAACGAATTTCGATATACCGCCGATGCCCGCTCCGTTCGAGCCGAAGGGGACTCCCGTGTGGAAGGAGGTGTTGGAGAATCCAACGGTCAAGAGCGGCTTCAACACCGCGATACGCGAGATCGTCCGCAACTTGTTGGGCCCCGGACGGGGCCGGAAGTAACGGCTACCCGCCGCCAAGCTTCTTGTAGAACGACCCCACAATCGGCGCCACGATCGCGCGGGGTGCGTACCCGCTCGCCACCGACATCGCCTTCGACGTCAGGCCTGGGACGACGCGCATCTTGTTGCGCTCCAACGCATCCAGCGACAGCTGGGCGGTGTGCTCGGTGGAGATCCACAGAAAGTCCGGCACCAGCTTTTCCACCAGCGACCGTTCGGTGTTAGCGGGCAGATCGGTGCGCACCGGGCCCGGTGCCAGCAGCGTCACGTGCACCCCCGAGCCGCGCAGTTCACCGCGCAACGATTCACTGAACGTATTCGCGAACGCTTTCGTCGCGGCATAGGTGGCGTTGTACGGAATTGGCGAATTCCCTGCCGCCGAACCGGAAATCAAAATGCCACCGGCCTTGCGTCCTATCATGCCCGGCAGTACCGCCAACGTAAGATCATGCACCGCAACGGCATTCAGCTGCACCTGAGCCTTCTCGCCGGCCGGATCGAGATCCGACACCGGACCGAACGTCGCTGTTCCGGCGTTGGCGCACAGGATCGAAACGGGCCGGGCGGCCAGTTCGTCGCACAGCTTCGTCCGCTGCTCGGGGTCGGCGAGGTCGGCGGGTCGCACGTCCACGGCGACGCGGTATTTGTCGCACAGCCGCGCGGCGAGGTCGGTGAGCAGGTCTTCGCGTCGCGCGGTGACGATCAGGCTGTGCCCGCGCGCGGCGAGTTCGGTGGCCAGCGCCGCACCGATGTTCTGGGAAGCTCCGGTCACAACGGCGCGCGCATCGGCGCTGGGAGCAGGTATCGGCATGCGGCCAATGGTAGACATTGCCAGGCGACCGCAAGCGCGGCGCAGCCGGGCGCAGCGGGTCGCCTGCGATGCTCGAGCGACCGCAAGCGCGGCGCAGCCGGGCGCAGCGGGTCGCCTGCGATGCTCGAGCGACCGCAAGCGCGGCGCAGCCGGGCGCAGCGGGTCGCCTGCGATGCTCGAGCGGTCGCAAGCGCGGCGCAGCCGGGCGCAGCGGGTCGCCTGCGATGCTCGAGCCGCTCGCAAACGCGGGCAGGCAGATAGAGTGCCGGGCATGAATCAGCCGGAGTGCGAGCCGAAAGCTGTGCGATCTCCGGTGGTGGCGTGGGCGCTGTGGGACGCCGGTGCAGCCGGTCTCAGCGCTATCGTGGCGACCTTCGTGTTCTCCGTCTATCTGACCGGCACCGTCGGGGCCGCCCTGCACGGCGGCACCACAGCGGCGAGTTGGTTGGGTCGTGCCGGGACCATCGCCGGGTTGACCATCGCGGTGCTGGCGCCCGCGGTCGGCGTGTGGGTGGAGTCCCCGCACCGCCGGCGGGTGGCGATGAGCGTGTTGACGGGGGCGGCGGTACTGCTGACCTGCGCGATGTACCTGATCCGCGCTGATCGCAGCTATCTGTGGGCCGGGCTGGTGCTGCTGGCGGCGACGGCGGCCTGCTGCGACCTCGCCAGCGTTCCGTACAACGCGATGCTGCGTCAGTTATCAACGCCGGAGACGGCCGGGCGCGTCTCCAGCGTCGGTGCGGCAGCGGGATTTCTCGGGAGCGTTTTCCTGCTGGTGCTGATCTACCTGGGGTTCATCTCGGGCAAAGGCGACACGCGCGGCTTACTGCACGTGCCCGTCGATGACGGCCTCTACGTCCGCACGGCGATGCTGCTGGGCGCGGGGTATTTCGCTGTGCTCGCTCTGCCGCTGCTGTTGGTCGCACACCGGTTGCCTGACGCAGGCGTGGTGGACCACCCGACCAGCATGCTCGGCGGCTATCGCAGGCTGTGGTCGGAGATCAAACGGGAGTGGCAGCGCGACCGGAACCTGGTCTACTTCCTGGGCGCCAGCGCGCTCTACCGGGACGGGCTGGCGGCCATCTTGGCATTCGGTGCGGTGCTGGGCGTCAATGTCTATGGCATCTCGCAAGCGAACGTCCTGATATTCGGCGTCGCGGCCTCCGTGGTGGCCGCTGTGGGCTCGATTCTCGGTGGGTTCGTCGACCATCGGATCGGATCAAAGCCGGTCATCATGGGATCACTGCTCGTCATGGTCGGCGTCGAGCTCGCATTGCTGGCGCTGTCCGGCCCGTTGGCATTCTGGGTCGGCGGACTGCTGCTGGGCCTGTTCATCGGACCGGCACTGTCGTCGTCGCGGGCCCTGTTGCTGCAGATGGCCGACGACGGCAAGGAAGGGGTGGCGTTCGGTCTGTACACCATGACCGGACGCGCGGTGTCGTTCATCGCGCCGTGGCTGTTCTCCGTCTTCGTCGACGGGTTCGGTGCCGTCCGTGCCGGATGGGCCGGCATCTCACTAGTGCTGATCGCGGGCCTGGTGGCGATGGTGGCGGTCCGTGTCCCGCCGCGCCGTGCGGCTGTTGCGGTGGGACAGGTCTGACCGCCGGGACAGCCTAGGACAGCGGGGCGTCGCAGATCGTGATGCCCACTCCGGTCCGCTGGCGCACCTGGACTCCGGCCACCGTGACCGAGCAGGTGACGTTGTGGCCGATATTGACGATCGTGACGTTGGCCGGATGCGTGGCCGACTTCGCCAGGCTGACCTCTTTGATCCATGGCAGCGACACATTGAACTCGGTCTGAATGAGGCCGCCGGTGTCCAGGTAGGTGATGCTGATCGCGCGGCCGTCGCCGCTGACGTTGTAGACGACGGGCTGTGTCGCGCCGGGTTCCGTCGGCTCGGTGGTCTCACCCGGGGCGCTAGTAGCGGGAGGCGGGGGAGCGGCCCTCGGGGTGTGCGTCCTGGTCGTCGGTGCGGGCAACGCCGAACTCGGGCCGGGCATCGGGGGCAGCGGCTCGACCGCGGTCTGCGTTTTCATCGAGCCGTTGGCGATGATCAGCGCAATAACCAGTCCGACCACCAGCAGCACCGCCGCGGCCGCGGCAATCCACAACCAGCGCGGCGACCTCGGACCCTCCGGTGGCGGGACAGTGAGGCGCGCTGTGGGCGTGCCATCCGGCGGGGGCTGGTCGTATTGCCAATACGGTGGCAACTGTTGGGTCGGGTTCGGCCCCCACTGGGGCGGCGGCGCGCGGTAGGTGGACGCGTACGGCGCCGGTTCGGCGTAGGCCGGGTCGGCGAGCGGTGCGCTATTGGAACCCTGAGGCTCGGCTGATTGCGACCACGGTTGAGGAGCACCGAACCGCTCTGTCCGGTGTGGATCGCCCATGAAGTGCAGGGTACCCGGACTGAGCGTGTGGGCTCGGAGCATCGGCTGAAACCGGTGCGGTGGATGCCCTACCGGCGCTGATCCGCCGCACGTAACGCGGCGACCGTCATCGCCCGCATGACGTTGCGGTAGCGCGCCGAGTCATCGCCGGACTTCATGCTGTGCGGTGTCGAGTTCAGCAACCCGAATACCGCGTGCGCCGTCAACCGGGCGTCGGCTTCGGCCAGCTGCGGGGTCAGCTCGCGCAGCACACCGACCCAGACCTCGACGTACTGCCGCTGCGATTTGCGCACCTGTCGCTCCGCCACGTCGGGCAGGTGCGCGAGGTCGCGGTCCTGGATACGGATCAGGTCAGGTTCGCCCAGGGCAAAGTCGAGATGGAAATCGATGAGGCCATCCAGCGCTGCGGTCGGTTCAGTGCTGCGGGCGGTCACGTCGCGGGCGCCGGCGAGCAGTTGTGCGCTGATCCCGACCAGCAGCTCGACCAACAGTGACTCCTTATTGGGGAAGTGCCGATAGATGGCCGGACCGCTGACTCCGGCGGCTGCCCCGATGTCCTCCAGCCGGACGGCGAGGAAACCGCGTTCGGCGAACAGCCGTTCGGCGGCCGACAACAGCTGCAAGCGCCGGTCGGATTTCAACTGACTGCGACGGTTTGGAGGTTCGGGCTGGCCAGGCTGGCCGTCCGGGGCGGACGCTGCCATGACGGTCTCCGTCGGGGACGTTTCGGTTAATCGTCACTAACGTAGCACGAGTTAGTCGCTATTAACTGTCGCCCGCGTGGGACCGAGTGCCTGATAGGCGACGCATCCTCTCTGGACGCACCGCGTGGGTAATGGTATTCTCACCTCGGTTAATGAGCATTAACTGAAATTGGAGGCTCTGCGGTCATGGACAAGGTGGTGGCGACCGCCGCGGAGGCGATCGCGGACATAACCGACGGATCGTCGCTGGCCGTTGGGGGATTTGGCCTTTGTGGCATTCCCGAGGCGCTGATCGCCGCGCTGGCCGACAGCGGCGTGACCGACCTGGAGACGGTGTCCAACAATTGTGGCGTCGACGGCATTGGGCTCGGACTCCTGTTGCTGCACAAGCGGATTCGCCGGACGGTCTCGTCCTATGTGGGCGAGAATAAGGAGTTCGCTCGCCAGTTCCTGTCCGGCGAGCTCGAGGTGGAGCTGACCCCGCAAGGCACCCTCGCCGAGCGGCTGCGCGCGGGCGGGATGGGCATACCGGCGTTTTACACGCCCGCCGGCGTCGGGACCCAGATCGCCAACGGTGGGCTGCCCTGGCGCTACGACGCGTCGGGCGCGGTGGCGGTGGTGTCGCCGGCTAAGGAGACCCGTGAGTTCGACGGTGTCACTTACGTTCTCGAGCGGGCCATCCGTACCGACTTCGCGCTGGTGCACGCCTACAAGGGTGACCGGCACGGCAACCTGGTGTACCGGGAATCCGCCGCCAACTTCAATCCGGAATGTGCCGGCGCGGGCCGGATCACTATCGCCGAGGTCGAACACCTCGTCGAGCCGGGAGAGATCGACCCCGCCACGGTGCACACGCCGGGTGTGTTCGTCCAGCGCGTCGTGCATGTGCCCGATCCGCAGAAGCGGATCGAAAAGGAGACGGTGCGGTCATGAGCGCGGTTTCTGCCGCGGAGGTGGGGGCACCAACCGCTTGCGGGGGACACGCCAGCGCGACGTTGGGTGCCGAGCGTCACGCCACCGTGACGTTGGGTGCCGACCGTCACGCCAGCGTGACGCTCGAGTCAGACAAGAGGAGGAGGGGCGCCAGATGAGCTGGAGCAGGGACGAAATGGCCGCGCGGGTGGCGGCGGAGTTCGAGGACGGTCAATACGTCAACCTCGGCATCGGAATGCCTACCCTGATCCCCAACCACATCCCAGACGGCGTGCATGTCGTTTTGCATTCGGAGAACGGAATCCTCGGCGTCGGTCCGTATCCCAAGCGCGAAGACCTCGACGCCGATCTGATCAACGCGGGCAAGGAGACGGTGACCGCCCAGCCGGGTGCCGCGTTTTTTGGCTCGTCGGCGTCATTCGGAATCATCCGCGGCGGCCATCTGGACGTCGCTGTGCTTGGCGCCATGCAGGTTTCGGTCACCGGCGACCTCGCCAACTGGATGATCCCGGGCAAGATGGTCAAGGGCATGGGCGGCGCCATGGATCTGGTGCACGGCGCCCGCAAGGTGATCGTGATGATGGAGCACGCCGCCAAAGACGGCAGCCCCAAGATTCTGGAACGTTGCACGCTGCCGTTGACCGGCGTGGGCTGCGTGAACCGGATCGTCACCGAGCTGGCGGTTATCGATATCCGTGACGACGGCCTGCACCTGATCGAGACCGCACCCGGTGTGTCCCTGGAAGAAGTCAGCGCGAAAACCCAACCGCCCCTTCTGCTTCAGGACCTGGCGACCACGTGACCCAAGTGGCCAAGGTAGCTGCCGCCGCGTCCTTCGCCGACGAACACCGCCGGCTGGTCGAGGAGCTCAACGTCACGCTCGCGCAGGCGGCTCTCGGCGGGAACGAGCGTGCGCGCGAACGTCACGTCAGCCGCGGCAAGCTTCTCCCGCGCGAACGGGTGGACCGCCTGCTCGATCCGGGCAGTCCGTTTCTGGAGTTGGCTCCGCTGGCCGCGGGCGGCATGTACGGCGACGAGTCTCCGGGCGCCGGGATCATCACCGGGATCGGGCGGGTGTCGGGGCGCGAATGCGTGGTCGTCGCCAACGATGCAACGGTCAAGGGCGGCACCTACTACCCCATGACGGTCAAAAAGCACCTGCGCGCCCAGGAGGTTGCGCTGCAGAATCGGCTGCCGTGCATCTATCTCGTCGACTCCGGGGGCGCCTTCCTGCCCCGCCAGGACGAGGTGTTTCCGGACCGCGAACATTTCGGGCGGATCTTTTACAACCAGGCGACCATGAGCGCCAAGGGAATTCCGCAAGTCGCGGCGGTGCTGGGGTCGTGCACGGCCGGCGGGGCCTACGTACCGGCGATGAGCGACGAGGCCGTGATCGTCCGCGAGCAGGGCACGATCTTTCTCGGCGGCCCACCACTGGTCAAGGCGGCCACGGGTGAGATCGTCACCGCTGAGGAACTCGGTGGCGGCGACCTGCACTCGCGAGTCTCCGGCGTCACCGACCATCTCGCCGACGACGACGAGCACGCGCTGCGGATCGTCCGTTCCATCGCGGCCACGTTCGGACCGCGTGAGCCGGCGCAGTGGGAGGTGCTGCGTGCGGTGGAGCCCACACACGACCAGAGCGAGCTCTACGATGTCGTACCCCCGGATCCACGGGTGCCCTACGACGTACACGAGGTCATCCTGCGGCTCGTCGACGGCGGCGAGTTCAGCGAATTCAAAACCAACTACGGCAAGACGCTGGTAACCGCGTTCGCCCGCATCCACGGCCACCCGGTGGGGATCATCGCCAACAACGGTGTGCTGTTCAGCGAATCCGCGGTCAAGGGAGCCCATTTCATCGAGCTGTGCGACAAGCGCAAGATCCCGCTGCTGTTCCTGCAGAACATCGCCGGCTTCATGGTCGGCCGCGACTACGAGGCCGGCGGGATCGCCAAACACGGCGCCAAAATGGTCACCGCCGTGGCCTGTGCTCGCGTGCCCAAGCTGACCGTCGTGATCGGCGGATCCTATGGAGCGGGCAACTATTCGATGTGCGGGAGGGCTTATTCTCCGCGTTTTCTGTGGATGTGGCCCAACGCGCGGATCTCGGTGATGGGCGGCGAACAGGCTGCGTCGGTGCTTGCCACGGTGCGTGGCGAGCAGCTCGCTGCGAATGGCAAACCCTGGTCGGCTGGCGAGGAGGAAGCGTTCAAGTCGCCGATCCGCGAGCAATACGAAGACCAGGGCAACCCATACTATTCGACCGCCCGGCTTTGGGACGACGGGATCATCGACCCGGCGGACACTAGAACAGTTCTGGGACTGGCTCTTTCGGTGTGTGCTAACGCGCCTCTCGAACCGGTCTCCTACGGCGTGTTCCGGATGTGAGTGCGATGTTCGAGACGGTGTTGGTGGCCAACCGCGGTGAGATCGCGGTGCGGGTGATCCGGACTCTGCGGCGGTTGGGCATCAAGTCCGTCGCCGTCTATAGCGACGCCGACGTCGGCTCGCGGCACACTCTTGAAGCCGACGAAGCGGTGCGGCTGGGGCCAGCGGCGGCGCGGGAGAGCTACCTCAATACCGGCAAGGTGCTCGACGCCGCGCGGCGCACTGGAGCCCAGGCAATCCATCCTGGTTATGGGTTTCTTTCCGAAAATGCCCATTTCGCCGCCGCGTGCGAGCGCGCCGGGGTGGTGTTCCTGGGGCCGCCGGCGCGCGCGATCGAGGTGATGGGCGACAAGATCACCGCGAAGAACGCGGTCGCCGCCTTCGACGTGCCAGTGGTTCCCGGAATAGCCAGGCCGGGGCTGAGCGACGACGAGCTGGTGGCCGCGGCCGACGACATCGGCTACCCGGTGCTGATCAAGCCGTCGGCGGGTGGTGGCGGCAAGGGCATGCATCTGGTGGAAGATCCGGCCCGACTGCGCGATGCGTTGGTGACCGCCCGCCGGGAAGCCGGCTCGGCGTTCGGCGACGACACCCTGTTTCTGGAGCGATTTGTGCTGCGGCCCAGGCATATTGAGGTGCAGGTGCTTGCCGACGCGCATGGCAGCGTGGTGCATCTCGGCGAGCGCGAGTGCAGTCTGCAGCGGCGTCACCAGAAGGTGATCGAGGAGGCGCCGTCGCCACTGCTGGACGCCGAGACGCGCGCGCGGATCGGAACGGCGGCGTGTGACACCGCCCGCAGCGTGGGCTACGTCGGCGCCGGCACGGTGGAGTTCATCGTCTCCGCTGAGCGGCCCGACGAGTTCTTCTTCATGGAGATGAACACCCGCTTGCAGGTGGAACATCCGGTCACCGAGGCGGTTACCGGGCTGGACCTCGTCGAGTGGCAACTGCGAGTGGGCGCCGGCGAGAAGCTGGCTTTCGCGCAGGACAACATCACGCTCGACGGGCACGCAATCGAGGCGCGCGTCTACGCGGAGGATCCGGCACGCGGATTTCTGCCCACCGGTGGACGGGTGCTGGAGGTGGTCGAGCCTTCCGGCGATGGTGTGCGGGTGGATTCCTCGCTGTTGGCTGGCATTGTCGTCGGTAGCGATTACGACCCGATGCTGAGCAAGGTGATCGCGCATGGGGCCGACCGCGACGAGGCGCTGGCGCGGCTGGACCGGGCGCTTGCGCAGACTGCGGTACTCGGTGTTCAGACCAATGTCGAATTCCTTCGTTTCCTTCTCGCCGACGAACGCGTCCGTGCGGGCGATCTGGATACTGCGCTGCTCGAGGAGCGGCTGCCCGACTTCGCGCCGTTGCCGGCGCCCGACGACGTGCTCACGGCCGGCGGTCTGTATCGCCAGTGGGCTCTGGCCCGGCACGCGCGCGGTGACCTGTGGGCGTCGCCGACGGGATGGCGTGTGGGCGGCGAGGCGGCGCCGGTGCGCACCGAGATGCACACGCCGCTGCGTGCCGAAACGGTGTCGGTGTGGGGATCGCCGGATGATGCCAAGGTCCGAGTCGGTGATGGCGAGATCGTTTCTGCGAGTGCGAAATTCGATGGGTCGCAGATGAGCGTGACGATCGACGGCCTGCGTCGCGAATATCGATGGGCGGAGGCCGACGGGCACCTGTGGATCACCGACGAGCGGGGAACCTGGCAGCTGCGCGAAGCCGAAGAGCAAAAGATTCATCGTGCGGTGGGCGCCAGGCAAGCCGAGGTGATCAGCCCGATGCCCGGCAACGTGATCGCCGTGCAGGTGAGCTCCGGCGCCGAGGTCTCCGAGGGGGACGCGGTGGTGGTCGTCGAGGCGATGAAGATGGAACACTCACTCGCCGCGCCGGTTTCGGGAGTTGTGGAGGTGCTGGTGTCTGTCGGCGACCAGGTGAAGGTCGATCAGGTACTGGCCAAGATCAAGGATCAAGAATCATGACGACAACCATCACGGCAGGCACACTGCCCAAGGAATACGAAGACCTCCGGGACACCGTTGCCGATTTCGCGCGCACCGTGGTCGCGCCGGTGTCGGCCAAACACGATGAGGAGCACAGCTTCCCGTACGAGGTCGTCGCCAAGATGGGCGAGATGGGGCTGTTCGGGCTACCGTTCCCCGAGGAGTACGGCGGCATGGGCGGCGACTACTTCGCGCTGGCGTTGGCGCTCGAGGAACTGGGCAAGGTGGACCAGTCGGTCGCGATCACGCTCGAAGCGGGGGTTGGTCTCGGCGCGATGCCGATTTACCGGTTCGGCAACGAGGAGCAGAAGCAACGGTGGCTCCCGGACCTCACGGCCGGGCGCGCGCTCGCCGGTTTCGGCCTTACCGAGCCGGGCGCGGGCTCGGACGCGGGCAGCACCCGCACCACCGCGCGTCTGGACGGCGACGAGTGGATCATCAACGGCTCCAAGCAGTTCATCACCAACTCGGGAACCGATATCACTTCGCTGGTCACCGTCACCGCCGTCACCGGAGCGTCCGGTGACAAGAAGGAGATCTCGACGATCATCGTGCCCAGCGGCACACCGGGATTCACCGTCGAGCCGGTCTACAACAAGGTCGGCTGGAACGCCTCCGATACCCATCCCTTGACCTTTGCCGACGCCCGCGTTCCGCAACAGAATTTGCTGGGCGCGCGGGGCACCGGCTACGCGAGCTTCTTGTCCATCCTCGACGAGGGCCGGATCGCGATCGCCGCGTTGGCGACTGGGGCGGCGCAGGGCTGCGTGGACGAGAGCGTCAAGTACGCCAAAGAGCGTCAGTCCTTCGGCCAGCCGATCGGCTCCTATCAGGCGATCAGCTTCAAGATCGCGCGGATGGAGGCTCGCGCCCACGTGGCCCGCACCGCGTACTACGAAGCGGCTGCAATGATGTTGGCGGGCAAACCCTTCAAGAAAGAGGCGGCGATCGCGAAAATGATTTCCTCGGAGGCGGCGATGGACAACGCTCGGGATGCCACGCAAATCCACGGCGGCTATGGCTTTATGAACGAGTATCCGGTGGCGCGTCATTACCGCGACAGCAAGGTTCTCGAGATCGGGGAGGGCACCACCGAGGTTCAGCTAATGCTTATCGCCCGATCGCTGGGGCTCTGATGGCTGACAGTAAATCAATCATCCAGCGCGGCTTGTGGTTTGAGGAATTCGAGGTCGGCACGACCTACCTGCACCGGCCGGGCCGCACCGTCACCGAGGCCGACAACGTGTTGTTCACCACGCTGACGATGAACACCCAGTCGCTGCACCTCGACGCGGCGTGGGCCGCCGAACAGCCGGGTTTCCGGGGCGAGCGACTGGTGAACTCGATGTTCACCCTTTCCACGCTGGTCGGGCTGTCGGTGGCGCAGTTGACGCTCGGCACCATCGTGGCCAACCTCGGCTTTTCCGAGGTGTCGTTCCCCAAGCCGGTCTTCCATGGTGACACCCTTTATGCCGAAACCGTGTGTACCGACAAACGCGAATCGAAAAGCCGCCCCGGCGAAGGGATCGTGACCCTGGAGCACACCGGGCGGAACCAGCACGGCGACGTGGTGGCGCGCGCCGTGCGCACGACGCTGGTGCAGAAGCAGCCGGCCGATGCAGACAGAGTGGAGAAGTAATGAACCTGCGTGCCGCCGGCCCGGGTTGGTTGTTCTGCCCGGCTGACCGACCCGAGCGTTTCGGCAAGGCGGCCGCTGCCGCCGACGTGGTGATCCTCGACCTCGAGGACGGCGTCGCGGAATCGGACAAGCCCGCCGCCCGGCAGGCGCTGCAGGACAACCCGCTCGACCCGGCGCGCACCGTGGTGCGGATTAACGCGGCCGGCACCGATGAGCACGCCCGCGACCTGGATGCTCTGAACGGAACCGCGTACACGACTGTGATGCTGGCGAAGACCGAATCGGCCGCGCAGGTGACCGCACTGGCGCCGCGTGCTGTGATCGCGCTGGTGGAGACTCCGCGCGCCGCGGTATTCGCCACTGAAATCGCCGCGGCCGCGGGCACAGTGGGCGTGATGTGGGGCGCCGAGGACTTGGTCGCCGCCCTGGGCGGCAGCTCGAGTCGGCGGGCCGACGGCACCTATCGCGATTTCGCGCGCCACGTACGGTCGACGGTCCTGCTGGCCGCGTCCGCATTCGACCGGATCGCGCTCGACGCCGTGCACTTGAACATCCGCGACATCGAGGGCCTGCAGGCGGAGGCGGACGACGCCGTGGCGGTGGGTTTCGACGCGACCGTGTGCATCCACCCGACGCAGATCGAGATCGTGCGGCAGGCCTACCGCCCCAGCGACGAGAAACTGGATTGGGCGCGACGGGTTTTGGCTGCGGCCAAGACCGAGCGCGGGGTCTTCGCCTTCGAAGGCCAGATGGTCGATTCCCCGGTGCTCAAACACGCGGCGGCGATGCTGGCACGAGCGGGAGAACCTATCTCCGGCTGACCGTTGCCGGGCGTTTTCATTCGCTCACGGTGATTCGAGCTGGCTGGGGCCAGCTCTTATCCAGCCGCACGCTGCAGCGCGCAGCTGAGTAAGGCAAGCTAACTAATTATGGACAACCGCTACTTTCCGTTGGTCGTTGTGGTAGTCATGCTTGCCCTCGGGTTGACGCTGACCGTCGCCGACTTCCAACGGGCAGCCACGCTGCGGCGCCCCCTTCTCGTTGCCCTGATCTGTCAGTCGTTGGTGCTGCCGACCCTGTGCCTGCTGATTGCCGAAGCATTCCACCTCGAACCGAATCTGGCGGTTGGGCTGATGCTGATGGCCGCTACGCCGGGCGGGACGATGGCCAACATCCTCAGTCATCTGGTCAACGGGGACCTCGCGCTCAATCTCACGCTGACCGCGATCAACGCCGTGCTGTCGATGTTCACCCTGCCGGCGATATTGGCGTTGTCGATGGGCTGGTTCATCGGAGAAGGACGGTTCATCCCGCTGCAGCTGGACAAGTTCCTCGGGGTGTTCGGGCTTGTACTCGTACCCACCGCGCTCGGGGTCGCGATACGCCACCGCTTCCCCGAGCTGGCCCGGCGACTGCAAAAGCCAGTCCGGATCGCCGCGGCGGTGCTGTTGGTACTCGTGGTCCTCGCGGCGATCGCCGGAGGGAAAACGACGCTGTGGAAGAACTTCGGCGTGCTGAGCGGAGCCGTACTCTCCTTCTGCGCCGTCAGCCTGGCGGTCGGCTATTTGGTGCCACGCAGGATGCACCTCGCTCCGCGGCAGGCCATCGCCGTCAGCTTGGAGATCGGATTGCACAACGCCGTGGTGGCGATGGGCGTGGCGCTGAGTCCGCAACTTTTGAACAACGCCGAAATGGCTACGCCCGCCGCGATTTATGGGGCCGTCGCACCCCTCCTTGCTCTGACGTTCGTCTTCGCCGTGCGCCGCCTCGACCCCGCTTTTCGTCGGGTCTCTGCTTCCGGAACCCCCGTAACCGAATTACCGTCCTAGCGGCCGCTTCGCGCCGCGGCCAGGCGGGCTGCGAACTCGGGGGACTGTATCGAGGTCGCCTGCGGCCCCAACTCCGTGCGCATGGCGAGTTCGTGTTGTTCGTCGTCCAACGAGCCCGGGCTGACTGTCGCGCGCATGGTGGCCTTGGTCGCGAGTACCACCTCGCGGGGCGCGGACGCCGGCCCCGCGGCCAGCTCGAGCGCCGCGGCGACAGGGTCATCGGCCACGCTTAGTGCCAGCCCATGCTGCACGGCGGATTCGGCGTTGAAGCGCATGCCGAACAGCAGCGCCGCCCGGGCAACCTGGGGGCCCGCGGCGCGCTGGAGCATCCAGGTCGCGCCCCCGCCCGGATGCAGTCCGAGTTTCTGGAAACGAGCATCGAAAACAGCGGCCGGTCCCGCGATTCGGACATCGGCGGCCATCGCCAGATTGAGCCCCGCGCCGACTGCCGCGCCATTGACCGCGGCAATAGTGGGGAGTTTGCAGTTGCCCACGGCCATGAAGCCGTCGTACAACTTTTTCAGCCCCGACTCCGCAGCCGCGCCGCCCGCTGCACCCAACGCGCTGAGGTCGGCGCCTGCGCAGAACGCCTTGCCCGCCCCGGTGACTACGACGGCGTGCACCTCTGGGTCGGCCTCGGCCTGTTCGACAGCGGCGCGCAGCAGCGCCGACATCTCTCCAGTCACCGCGTTGCGCCGGTCGGGGTCGTTGACGGTGATGAGCGCGACGCGGTTCTCGACGCTGGACAACACCAAGCCCGACTGGGTCATTGAGCACCTCCGAGTTCGTTCACACCGCCATCTTTGCAGGGTCCGCACACGCAAAGTTCATAGAAATTTATCTCTTCCCCGCTTCCGGCGGCTGTAGGGTGCCGGGACATGAGCATCTCGCCCGGGCCAGGTTGGTGGCTGGCATCAGACGACCAGTGGTACCCGCAGCGCTGGGAGAACACTTTCATCCATCACACCAATGAGTCGCTGCAGGATCTGATTGCGGAGGTAAGCGCTCTGACGAAGTCCTACGGAGAACAAGGGTGGGAGATCGTCAACTCCTCGGTGCAACGCACTCAGGTCTCTCACCACTTCAAGGGCTATGACAAAGACGGAGAGTTGTATTTCGAGTGGAGCATCGTCTGCAGCATGAAGCGGCCCCTGCGACCCCTGTAGTGCGGCAACCGAACTCGGCTTGACAGTGTGCTTCAGTCGGTGAAATCGATCCGCACCGACACCGGCGTCGTCTCCAGTGTCTTCACCACCTTGGCTCCCACCCGACCGAATTTACGGCCCCGGGCGACGACGTCATCATCGGGTCTGAACGTCGCAACTCCGCTGCGCCATCGGTTCCCTTGCTGTATGCGGATATTCGGGTTGTCGACGATGTTTCGCCCCCAACCGGAGCGGGTGCCGTGCTGACTGATGACCCACGCGCCGTCGTCGTCGAATTGCGCTGACACGGGAACGCGCCGAGCTTGCCCGCTCTTTCGCCCGGTGCTCTCGAGTTCTGTGGCCAAGGCGGTGCGCAGCCCAAGTCGGCCCATGGCTTTCACCGTCGGGTTGAGCACATAGCGACCGATGGCGCGTTCTCTGCGGAACTTCCGTCGCGTCTTCTCGTGGGTGTTCGTCATACCTGATCTCCGCACTCGAAATATGTTCGGCCCGTTCAGCTGAAACGCTAGTAGAACGATCGGTATAGTGCAAGGCGTGTCTGCGCGAGATGTGCTCATCGCCAGTGTGACGAGATTGGTCCGACGGCGTGGGGTCGCAGGGACCGGGATCAACGCGCTGCTGGAAGACAGCGGCCTCGCGCGAAGAACCGTCTACCTGAATTTCCCGGGCGGCAAAGCCGAACTCGTTGCCGAGGCCACTCGCATCGCAGGTCAGGGTTTGACCGCGGTGCTCCGATCGGCAGACGACGGTGACGATCCGGCAAGCGCTGTCCAGACTTTCATCGATGCATGGAAGACGCAGCTGCATGCAACTGGGATGCAGGCGGGGTGCCCGATTGTGGCGGCGATTCTCGGTCGCGCCGAAGTGCCGGAAGCCGCGCAGGCGGCCGGCGAGGCGGTCAATGAGTGGCAGGCGCTCCTCGCCGATCGGCTGGTCCGGTCTGGCGCCGATCGCGACAACGCGCGCTCACTGGCCGCCCTCACGATCGCCGCGATCGAAGGAGCTGTAATCATTGCGCTGGCCACGCAATCGACAGCTGCGCTCGACGATGTTGGACGTCACCTGAGCGAAGTGATCGAACTACACACCGGTTAAAAGTTCAGGCTCGAGAACATGATTCGGCTCGGGTCGTACTTCTGCCGCACAGCGCTCAGCTGGGAGAGGTTCGGGCCGTAATAACGCGAAGCAGGCTGGTTCGCTTCGAGGTAGTTCACGTAACCGCCGACCGAATACGGTTGCACCGCTTGGTGTGCCGTATTGAGCCAGCTACGGGCTGCCGTTGGGTCACCGGAAGTTTCGACGTACCACTGCACCAGCGACGACTGGCGACGCCACGGAAAGGCCGTGGCCCCCGGTGCGACGGTCGCGAGGGCGCCGTCGAGGGCGTGCATGATCGCGATCATGCGGCCGGCGCCGCGGGGAAAAGCGTTGACAGCCGAGGCGATTCCCTGTGCGGCGGCCGGTGTGATGGTCGTAAAGACATCGGAGCCGCCGACATATCCGAGCGGTGACGGGTTGAGGTTGCCGACGGCCAGATAGTTCACCAGGTCCAGATAGTTGAACGTGTGGCTGTCGGTCCCGGTCGATTGCATTCCCACGGCGGAGGTGATGGCGCTCGCCACGCTGCTACCCGACCCGGCCGGGGACGTCGCCATGATGCGACAGTGCGTGCCCATCGCGTCGGTGGTGCTGTCGGCCAGTGCCCAGCTGTTGCGGTCGGCGGTGCGCAGCCAGTTCTGCCAGCCGACGAGGACCTGGGCGAACGATTGCGCCGGGAAATTGAGGTTGACGACGTCATAGGTCCCGGTGGGGAACGTGGCAAAGGTCAGCGAGGTAGTCACCCCGAAGTTGCCACCGCCGCCACCGCGCAGTGCCCAGAACAGGTCGGGGTTGCTATTGGCGGAGGCGGTGACCGCCTGACCGCTGGGCAGCACCACGGATGCCGATGTCAACTGGTCACAGAGCAGGCCCGCGTGCCGGGAGTGGGCGCCCAGTCCACCGCCCAGTGCGTGCCCGGCCGCTCCGACCGAAGGGCAGGTACCCGTCGGGATGCCCCGGCCAGCCGCGGCCAGTGCCTGATGCATCGCATACAAACTCGTGGCGGGCGTGACAGTGATCTGCCCGCTGGCGGCGTCGTAATTGACTTCTCCAGGCAGCTGACGCAGGTCGAGCACTAAGGCGCCGTTCGCGGTGGACGCCCCCACATAGGAGTGCCCTCCACTGCGCGGAGCGACCTTGAGATTGTGAGCGGCGGCGAACGCCATCGCCCTCTGCACGTCCGCCGGCGACGTCACGGTGACGACCGCCGCTGGCGACGAGCCGTTGAAGTTGGTGTTGAAAACCTGCTTGGCACTGCCAAACTGGGCACCGCTGTCCGGCGTTATCACTTGCCCTTTGATGGCGGTGGAAAGACCTTGCCAGCCAGAGGCATTCGGGTCAGCGGTCGCGCGCCCCGACCCGAGGACCGTCCCTGCAGCCAACGCTCCGGCCGCCGCGCGCAGGAACGCCTGCCGCGAGATCTCGCGCGTCGGCTCCCGCGGTACAGTCATGTCCGCATTCTCGGCTACCTGGCGTCAACAGCCGTCGTGCCGCAGGACGTGTCGCCGGACCTTTAGCAGTCCGTTGCCTAACGGTTCTCGGTTCGAGATGTGGTACCCAAAGGGCGTTGAGGCAGACCGGTGCACGTGCCTGAGCGGGATGGGTATGCCTGTATCGGAGTGTTCGAATTGGTGTGATGGTGGACTCGATGGTTGTTAATCGGCGACGTGTGTTGGGTGGGGTGCTGGCGGGGAGTGGGCTGCTGGTTTCCGGCTGTCACACCGTGCCTGCGGTGCTGCGCGGCGGTGAACCAGCGGTGCCATGGCCTGATCGCGACACCCTTGGTATCGGCTTGGAGGGTTATCCCTATCCGTACCCGGTGCACTATCTGGATGTCACCCACGTCGCCGAGGCGCCTTGGGTCGACCGTCAGGCCCCGGAATGGGAGCGACGTGCGCGTCTCGCATACATGGACGTTCCGCCCGACAGCACGCAATCAAAGGGCGCCGTCCTGTTGGTGCACGGCAAGAACTTCTTTGGCGCGTACTGGAAGGGAGTTATCGAGGCGTTGCGCCACGAGGGTTTCCGGGTAATCGTTCCGGATCTGATCGGCTGGGGTAAGTCCACCAAGCCCTCGACGCTGACCGCGGCTTCGTTGGTGACACATCTGCGCTCGCTAATCGATCAGCTGAAGGTGGATTCCGTTGCATTCATTGGACATTCAACCGGAGGGCTCATCGGCATGCACATGGCGCGCGCGCTACCTGAACGGGTGCTCCGATCGCACTTATGTGGGTGCGAAATACACGGCGCCCAAGGACCAAGTGGCCAAAGGGAATATCGCGGCGTTGGCCGAGGGGTTCGCGGCGAAGATGCCCAAGGCCCGCTTCATGGGTGTACCCGACACCGGCCACGTACCACATTTGGAGTCACCGGCCGCGTTCGATACAGGAGTGCTCGAGTTCTTGCGTTGAACGCTGGGCCCTCATCACCACTAACCTCACCAGAGCGGCCAGGCGGGTTATGGGAATGGCCAACAGCGTGGAAGCGAACGAACGCCGCCCCCGGCGCGAGGCGCGCATCATCGGCTGGGACAACGCCATTGCCAACCTGCTCGACATCCTCGACGACGAACCGCCCCCCGGCCCAGCCCGAGCGCAGGCATAACGGCTCACGGCTCCACGCCGCGCTCGCCCAGCTCGTATACCAGCCGCCGCGGGGCCCACTACGGTCGAGTGCGCCGCAACTCCAACAGCATCGCCTCCACCCCGACATCTGCGCTCACCTGTGCCTCCGGGTTCGCAACACGCGCCGCCAAATCGCGGAGCAGTGTGGTTCGCGCCAATACGCTGGGTCCGTGTCCACGCCCATCTCAAGGACGTATCCGTCATCCCTGGCCGCAACGAGGCGGCGCGTCAGTCGATGTTCACATTCCTCCGTGCCATCGGCCTCAACCGAATTGAAATGGAGCCGGGCGTTCGCGTCTACCGCCTCACCGAGCCCACACATCGGCGAGGTGCTAGACACGGCGTTCAATATGGCGCGGGCAATCGTTGTTCTTATGACGCAGGATGAGATAACTGATGCCCGAGACCTTTGATCCCGGTTACGTCGGCGAGCCGTTCCTGACCCTCTGCGATCAGGCACCGGCGGCGGTTTACCCCTATGGCGCATTCCGCGTCGAATGGGGCCCGATCTTCCATCGCGGCCGACTCGACGGCACCGCGCGTCTCCTCTGTATCGGCCAGGATCCAGCCGAGCACGAGGCGGTGGTCCGCCGGATCCTTGTCGGGACGGCGGGACATCGCGTTCAGGGCTTTCTGGCGAAGCTCGGCCTCGATCGAAGCTATGTGATGGTCAACACCTTCCTCTACAGCGTCTACGGCCAGAGCGGGGGTAACCAGCACGTCAGCGACCCGCCAATCGTCCAATACCGCAACCAATGGCTCTCTGCGCTGCTGGCACCGGGGGCGATCGAGGCGGTCGTGGCCTTCGGATCCCTCGCGGATCGGGCCTGGCATGGCTTTCTTCAGGATCCTGCCAATGCGGCCTGGAAGGCGCTTGCCTATCAGCATGTGCCCCACCCGACCTCGCCGGAGAGCGCGGGCGGGACGCCGGCACAGATCGCCGCCGCGACCGAGGCCATGCTGAGCGAATGGAACGCAGCGCTGCAGATTCTCGGCAACGCCATCACGCAGCGCGACGCAACCCGCCCGTTCACTCCCTATGGCGCCACGTTCCTTCCGACCGAATTGCCCCCCATTCCCGCATTTGATCTGCCCGCGGGAACGCCAGTCTGGATGCAGGGCGAGAGCGGATGGGCGACGCGCACCGGCACGACGGCGGCGCTGAAGCGGCGCACCATTACGGTCGAGGTCCCGGACGGCATCATCCCGGCCTCTTCATAAAGCGACCATTCCAGACGGAGCAGACCCATGAAGTTCGTCCTGAACGGTTCTGTGGTCACGATGAACGCCGCCTACGATGTCTGGCCGGATGGCGCGGTCTACATCGACGGGAACCAAATCGTTTCGGCTGGCGACCGTGCGGCGCCGGCGCCCCAGGGGTTCGCCGGAGCCCAGGTCGTCGAGACGGGCGGGTTCATTTTCCCGGGGCTGATCGAGCTGCACAATCACCTGAGCTACGACGCCTTGCCGATGTGGCAAGTCCCGAAGCTCTACACGAACCGGGGGCAATGGCAGAACGACAAGGACTATGTCAGCTCGGTGTCCGCCCCGATGACGACCATCGCAAATTCCAAGGACCCGCATCTGCTCGCGGCGGTCGCACGTTACGCCGAAACCAAGTGTCTGCTTGGCGGCGTGACGGCCAGCGAGGGCATCTCGCTCAAGTCCGACCAGTTGCAGGCGTACTACCACGGTGCCGTACGGGCGGTCGACGATCCCGACGACGCCCAGTTCCATCGCGCCACGACGCACATTCCCGACGTGGAAGCGTCGCAATGGGCGCAATTCAAGAAAGAGGTCGACAGGGCGTCCTGCCTGCTGCTCCACCTGAGCGAAGGCTTGGACGAGGAAGCGCGCAGCGCTTTCCTCGCGCTGAACAACGGCACTGAATGGGCGATCGGTCCGGCACTGGCCGGCATCCATTGCGCCGCGCTCAAGCCCGAGGACTTCGCCGTGATGGCCCAGAACAAGGCGTCGATGGTGTGGTCGCCCTTGAGCAACCTTCTGCTCTATGGCGGCACCGCGGACGTCAAATCCGCCCGCGCCGCCGGCGTGCCCGTCGCCCTCGGGTCGGACTGGTCGCCATCTGGCAGCAAGAACCTGTTGAACGAGCTCAAGATTGCCAAGATCGTCAATGAGATCAGCCAGATAGGACTCTCCGACTGCGACATCGTCGCGATGGCGACGAGCACACCGGCAGCGATCGTGAAATGGGGCTCCCTGATCGGAACCATCGAGCCGTCCAAGCGCGCCGACATCACCGTGATCGCGGCGACGCCCTCGACCGATCCTTATGCGGCCTTGATCGGCGCCAAGGAGACCGACGTCGTGCTGGTGCTGGTCGACGGACGCCCGGTCATCGGAACCAAGGACCTCATGTCCGGCTTGGGTGCCGCCGGCGAGACCCTGGTGCTCGGGACCGATACGCGCGTCGTGGACTACGGGCCGAATGACCCGAAGGTCGTGCCCATCACTTTTGCCGACGCGAGTGCCGCCCTGACCGACGCGTTGCAGCGGTTGCCGACCCTGCTCGCCGACGAGAAGCGCGGGCAGGGTACCGCCGGGCGAAGCCTGACGGCCGGGGCGAAACCCGAGATGCGCCTGGCACTCGACGAAGAGCACTTGAGCGGGTATGCCCTCCGTCCCCGCCTGCCCCTTGCCGGGCAGCACACGGGGCCGGATGCGCGGATCCTGACGGCGGCGGCCGCGGCACCTCCGCCCAAGTCCCTCAGCCTCGACCCTGTCTGCGTGGCGGATGACGCCGCCTATGGCGGCCGGCTGCAGAGCCAGCTGAACCTGCCCCCTGCGTTCGAGCAGGCGCTAAAGGCCTATTACTGACCCGCCGTGCCCTTATGGCTTTGTCTTCTGTTAATCATGGTGCTGCGCGACGGTATCGAATATCACTGGTGCACAACAGATTACGAGCGCCGTGGCCAGACGATCAACAGAGGTCATGAGCCAGGACGGCAGGTCATGCCCAGTGCGCGGCAAACCCAATAGGCCAGGATCGACTTCAACAAATGTTGGACTGGCTGCCCCTGCCAGATCGCCGCTGCGGGGTGTAGCATCGACGATGCTGATGATTCAGCCAGTCCGGAATGAGGCCAGCCGCTGTTCCGCCGCCGGCCCCACTGAGCAGTCGCTCGAAGCCGAACGCCTCTGCTGACAACAGCCCGGGGACATCATGAAAGCTCCGCCAGTACCCAGAACCGCTCCTCTAGAACACGCCCGTCATTTGACGGTGCTGGCCGACCGTGAGCGGATCGCCCGCGACTTGAACGATGGTGTGATTCAACGGATCTTCGCTGTCGGTTTGGATCTGCAGGGCGCCACCGTCCGGTCCCGAACGACCGAGATCACCGCTCGGCTGAACCAGTCGATCGCCGACCTGCAGGCCGTGATCGAGGACATCCGTGCCACGATCCTCGAATTGCACGTTACCGGCACACAGTGGACTGGACCTATGCGCCTCGGACTGGTCAGGCCGCCGCCGTATGCGTAAGTCATCACCCACCCCTCCCGCTGAGAGCTAAATGCATTGCCGGGCAACGGGTTTCAGCTCTCCCCGAGTTTAGCCACCGACCGGGGTCACGGCTCCTCCATCCGCCTAGGCGCCGACCCGGGGCTCGCTCATCGCCGCTCAGGTAGCGGCGCTGAAGCCGATCCATGTGCCTCTTGCCTCGGCGATGTCTCGGCGGAGAGCGGCTGCTTGTAACCGCATCTCGTGTTCCGGGCGGTTCCAGGTTGTCACCCGCAGGACATGGCTTTCGGCCCGGGCCGGCTGGGTAGTCATGTCGCGCAGTTGATCGCGCAACGCGCGGAGCAGCTCCGCAGCTTGGGCTGCATTGCGGCGGTCACCCATGACGGAATGGTCGCGTCCGACTGTCCCCCGCGTAATGAGCCATCAAGGATCTCAATGACACGGGGGGACTTGCGTTGGCCGTGTGTGGGATTAGCCTCGGTCGTCGAGCCGTTCGAGCACGGCCGCCGCGATCGCCTGCTGGCCAGCGGGCGTGGGATGCTCGCCATCGTTCTGGACGAGCCCGGCCTGGCCGCGGTAGGGCTGGCCGAGGTCGAGCCAGTGCCCTCCGACGGCCGTGACGGCGTCGTGCAGCGCCTCGTTCAGCCGTGCGAGGTCGTCGTCGCTCGCCTCGCCCGTGAGCGCGTTGAAGCCCAGGATGCGGGCATGCGGCAGCGCGGTGCGCAGCCGTTCGACGGCGGCGGTCATGGCAGCAGAGACCATGTAGACGTCCCGGCCGAGGTCGTTGTCGGACGCGCCGATCAGGACCATGTCGGCACGGAGGGCGATCGCCTGGTCCACCTGCGCGCCGAAGTCCCGCTCGTCGTCGGCGCGGGTGACGAACCCGGCGCCGGGCACGCTGTAGTTCTCGAGCCCCCACTGCCGGTCGGCCGCCACGAGCGCAGGCCAGGCCTGGGCGGGCCGCAGTCCCGTCCCGGACTCGATCGAGTCGCCGATGACCGCGACCGTCGGGTGGCCCTTGCCGCTGACGGTGGGGTCGACGGCGACGCCCGGGACGGAGGAGGCAGTGGTGCATCCGCCGAGAGCGCTGGCTCCGAGCAGGAGCGCGAAGAGCGCGGTGGCCGCGAGCGGCCGGTGGGGATGCATGCGCTCAGCCTCTGATTGGAACTGGGCTGTGTTTGTCGTCGGTTCTCAAAGGGGGCTCGCGGGGCCTAACCGGGCCTGCAGTTGGTCAGCCAATGCGAGTGCTTCCTCACCTAGCCTGCGGGCCTGATCCACGGTTAGGTGTTGGATGCCGTTGACGTCGATGATGATCCGGTGCTCGCGCTCGAGCGAGACGCCGTGACGCCAACTCGCGTCGCAGCAGATGCCGATCCAGACGGGGCCGATGCAACGCCCCCGCTGTAATCCTTTGATTGCGGTCATATGCCCTCCTTCCCCTTTGAGGGCCGGCGGTGACTGAGTGCGACCATACCGATAATACGCTTCAACTCGTGTTTCGCATACCAAAAGATTGGATCTGTAGTTATACCGGACTTCTAGCCTGGTGGGCTGCTGCCCAGCGCATCCGACTGACCAAAATCAATGCGGCCCCGGTCCAAGGCTGGCCTTTGATCGCTCGATAGGCGTTCCCTATCGAGCGGTGCGGGCCTGCTACTGCGCGGGGAGGGTATGGGTGGTCCACATCCGTTCGGTGATGTCGGTGATGCTGATCAGCAGTATCGGGTCGGTGGCGCGGATGAGTAGCGCGTCGGATACCACGGTGCGGATCGGGAAGTCTTCGGCGTGGAGCCAGCTGATGACAATGTTGCCGGCGGCGCGCAGTGCGGTGACACAGTCGCGCGGCGGGGTCGCCGAGTGTCCGGCCAGCAGAGCGGGGAGCGGTTGTTCGGTCAGTGTGGTGGTGTCGGGGTAACCGAGCATGGTGGCGAAGGCGGGGTTGGTGTAGATGAGGACGCCGTCGAGTCCGGTGGCGAGTGTGGGTGTGGGCAATCTGTCCAGCAGTATCAACGCAGGCAACTCGTAGAGGTATCCGTCCACAGTGCTCGGCGCGGGCTTGCGGCGTCGTTCGGTGCTGCGCTCCTTCACGCGCACCACTAATACGCCGTCCTGTGCTGCCTGTCTAGGAATTGTCAATGAAATTCATGTGAGTTTGGTAAGTTACCTTGACGTCAATTTCGCAATCTGGTAATGCGATCTTTGCTGGGAGCTGCACCGCTACTCGATAAAATTCAACTCGTCACTCGTCGCTGCGCGGATAAACCACTCTCCCTGCCGAGCTTGCCGCTCATAGGGCGACCTTTACCGGCTGCTCACCCTTGCGGGGCGGTCGATGCCACCGATCTTCGACGCCGGCCCGCGCCTTAACATGCCTGTCAGCGCACTCCCTGCGGACTAGACAGCTTCAGCAAAGTTACAAGCCAGGCTATGTACCAGCTTTGAACTGGGCTTTTATGTGTGCCCCCGGCACGACTCGAACGTGCGACCTAGGGATTAGAAGGCCCTTGCTCTATCCACCTGAGCTACGGAGGCAATGCGCAGGTCAGTGTAGCCAATAGCGGCCGTGGATCGGTTCAGTCGACGCGGCACGCGCTCGAAAAGCCTTTTCCCGCACCGCAATTATCGGTTATGGTGTGGATCTCGACACACGTACAACATCAACTGGTAAACAGTTGTTAACCGCAACGGAGCGTGTGCCTAACGTCGAGGAGTGGCGTTGACCATAGCTATGAACGTGACTTCGCGGTGCTCGCGGGCTGGTGCCGAAGCGCTGCGACAAGGGGCTCAACTGGCGGCAGACGCCAGAGATACGTTCCGGGCCGGCGCTTTGCTGCTGCGCGGCTCGCCGTCCGCAGTCGGGTGGGTCGCCGGCTGGCTGTCCACCGAGTTTCCGCCGCACGTCGTGACCGGGCATGCGTTGTCCCGATCGTCACGGCCGTCGATCGGCCGCGTCGGCACGACGTGGGCCGCCCAGCGCGCGGATCAAGCCCTCACCGCCGCGCTGCAGGGGTCCTTCGGGCCCGACTATCGCGATCTGGTGTCTCATCCGACCGCTGTTCAACCCGCATGCGCCCCCCGCAGCGGTCGGCTCCGCAGGCAAGGATCGCACCAGCGCTACGCGGGAGAGACCTCTGACATCTCCTACGGCCCGCACGGCCGCGACAACCTGCTCGACATTTGGCGGCGCCATGACTTGGCGCCCGGGTCTCGGGCGCCGGTACTCATCCAGGTCCCCGGCGGCGCGTGGGCCGTCGGCGACCAACGCGTGCAGGGCTACACGCTGATGAGCCACATGGTTGAACTCGGCTGGATCTGCGTGTCAATCAACTACAGCAAGAGCCCGCGAAGCGCCTTTCCGACCCATCTCGTGGATGTAAAGCGGGCGATCGCGTGGGTTCGCGAGAATATCGCCGATTACGGCGGTGACCCCGATTTTCTCGCCATCACCGGCGGCTCGGCGGGCGGACACCTGGCCTCGCTGGCGGCGCTGACCCCCAACGACCCAACCTTCCAGCCCGGTTTCGAGGACGCGGACACGACCGTGCAGGCGGCGGCGCCGTACTACGGCGTGTACGACTTCACCGACGTCGCCAACATGCACGAACTGATGCTGCCGTTCCTCGAGCAGTTCGTGATGAAGGCCCGCTACACCGAGCAGCCCGAGCGCTTCAAGGCGGCTTCGCCGATTTCCTACGCGCACAGGGATGCTCCGCCGTTCTTTGTGCTGCACGGCGAGAAAGACGAAGTGGTTCCCAGCGGCCAGGCGCGGGCCTTCACCGCGGCGTTGCGGGACGCCGGAGCCGCTTCGGTGTCCTACGCCGAACTCGCCAATGCGCACCACGCTTTCGACATCACCCCGACGGTCCGGTCACGTCTGGCAGCGAAAGCGGTCGCGGACTTCCTGGGAATCATCTACGGCCGGCGCGCCGAGTCGCTACTGGACTCCGCGCCGCTGTCGGCCAGTCCGGCTAGCTGAAGACTCGCTGAGCCGGCGGCAACGTCGAACTCGCCTGTTCGCCACGAGGTTTCATCATCGGACCTCCGTTAGTCGTGGCAGTGACTGAACCTCGCGCCCCGATGCTGCTTTCACCCGCGCGTCAACCCGACTAGCGTTGGGTTGGCAGCTGGATTGACAGATCCTGAGGCAGGAGGCTTGATCGGTGACTGAGTCCGTCGACGGCGTTCACCTCCCCGACGAGTTGGGCGCGGTTGACTATCTGTTGCATCGCGGCGAGGCGAATCCGCGGACCCGGTCGGGGATCATGGCGCTCGAACTTCTCGACACCACGCCGGACTGGGACCGGTTCCGGACCCGCTTCGAAAACGCCTCCCGGAAGGTGTCGCGGCTGCGGCAGAAGGTCGTCGTGCCGACGCTGCCGACGGCCGCACCGCGCTGGGTGGTCGATCCCGACTTCAACCTGGACTTCCATGTGCGCCGGGTGCGCGTATCCGGAGCCGGAACCCTGCGCGAGGTGTTCGACCTCGCCGAGTTGATTCTGCAGTCACCCATGGACCTATCGCGGCCACTGTGGACGGCCACGCTGGTCGAGGGTCTGGCCGACGGCAGGGCGGCGACGCTCCTGCACGTCAGCCACGCGGTCACCGACGGCGTCGGCGGTGTCGAGATGTTCGCCGAAATCTACGATCTCGAGCGCAATCCGCCGGCCAGACCGACGCCCCCGTTGCCGGTCCCGCAGGATCTGTCGCCCAATGATCTGATGCGCCAGGGCATCAACCACCTGCCCATGGCGATCCTCGGCGGCACCTTGGGCGCGGTGTCTGGCGTCGTATCGGCAGCCGGGCGGGCCGTCCTGGAGCCCGCGTCCACGGTTTCTGGGATCGTGGGCTACGCGCTCTCGGGTATGCGGGTGATCAATCGGGCCGCCGAGCCGTCGCCGCTGCTGCGGCGCCGCAGCCTGGCCACGCGCACCGATTCGATCGACATCCCGCTCGCCGACCTGCACAAGGCCGCAAAAGCCGGCGGAGGATCGATCAACGACGCCTATCTCGCTGGTCTATGTGGGGCCCTGCGGCGTTACCACGATGCCCTCGGAGTGCCGATCAGCACCCTGCCGATGGCAGTGCCGGTGAGCCTGCGCGCCGACGCCGACACCGCCGGCGGCAACCGCTTCACCGGCGTCAACCTGGCGGCACCGCTGGGTACCACCGATCCGGTCGCGCGGATGAAGAAGATCCGTGCGCAGATGACCCAGCGCCGTGACGAGCCGGCGATGAACATCATCGGTTCCATCGCGCCGGTGCTGAGCGTGCTGCCGACAGCCGTCCTGGAGGGGATCACCGGGTCGGTGGTTGGCTCGGACGTGCAGGCCAGCAACGTGCCGGTCTACCCGGGTGATACCTACATCGCCGGCGCAAAAGTGTTGCGGCAGTATGGCATCGGCCCGCTGCCCGGTGTTGCGATGATGGTCGTGCTGATCTCTCGGGGCGGCTGGTGCACCATCACCGCGCGCTACGACCGGGCGTCGGTGCGGAAAGAGGCGGTATTCGCCCAATGTCTGCTGGACGGTTTCAACGAAATCCTGGCCCTGGCTGGTGATCCCGCGCCGCGCGCGGTGCCCGCCTCCTTCGCTGAGCGGGCCGACTCGGCGTCTCGATCGGCGTTGGGCTCATGAGTGCGTCCGAACAGCCCAAGCCCGTGCGGGACCTGCAGTTACCCGGCTCGGTCGCCGAGATCCTGGCTAGTCCTCAGGGGCCGCAGATCGGTGCGTTTTTCGACCTGGACGGGACGCTGGTCGCCGGCTTCACCGCCGTCATCCTCACCCAGGAGCGGCTGCGGCGCCGCGACATTGGGGTGGGGGAGCTGCTCAGCATGGTTCAGGCGGGCCTGAACCACACGCTCGGGCGTATCGAGTTCGAAGACCTCATCGGCAAGGCGTCTTCGGCGCTGCGCGGGCGGCTGCTGAGCGATTTGGACGAGATCGGCGAGCGGCTGTTTGCCCAGCGGATCGAGGGCCGGATCTACCCCGAGATGCGTGAGTTGGTGCGGGCACATGTGGCCCGCGGCCACACTGTGGTGCTCAGCTCGTCGGCGCTGACCATCCAGGTCGGCCCGGTCGCGCGCTTCCTCGGGATCACCAACATGCTCACCAACACATTCGAGACCAACGAAGACGGGTTGCTCACCGGCGGCATCTTGAAGCCGATCTTGTGGGGACCGGGCAAGGCCGCCGCGGTCCAGAAGTTCGCGGCCGAACACGACATCGACCTCAAGGACAGCTACTTCTACGCCGACGGTGACGAGGACGTCGCGCTGATGTATCTGGTGGGCAATCCGCGGCCGACCAACCCCGAGGGCAAGATGGCCGCCGTCGCCAAGCGCCGGGGTTGGCCGATCTTGCGGTTCAGCAGCCGCGGTCCTGTGGGCCTGCGACGTCAGTTGCGCACACTTGTCGGCTTCGGCTCCATGCTGCCGGTCGGGGCGGGCGCAGTGGCGATGGGCGTGCTGACCGGCAGTAGACGGCGCGGCGTCAATTTCTTCACCACCAACTTTTCCCAGGCCGTGTTGGCGGCCACGGGAGTGCAGCTGAATGTCATTGGCAAAGAAAATCTGACCGCTCAACGTCCGGCCGTCTTCATCTTCAACCACCGCAACCAGGTTGACCCGATCATCTCTGGTTCGCTGATACGCGACAACTGGGTTGCCGTGGCCAAGAAGGAATTGCAGCGTGACCCGATCATGGGCCCGCTCGGCAAGCTGCTGGACGGTGTGTTCATCGACCGCGACGATCATGGCGCCGCGCTGGAGACGATGCAGACGGTCGAAGAGCGAGCCAAGGCCGGACTTTCCATTCTGATGGCCCCGGAAGGCACGCGGCTGGACACCACCGAAGTCGGGCCGTTCAAGAAGGGGCCGTTTCGTCTGGCGATGGCGGCAGGGATCCCAATCGTCCCGATCGTGATTCGTAATGCGGAGATCGTCGCCTCACGAAACTCCACGACGATCAATCCGGGCACGGTCGACGTCGCTGTGTTCCCGCCAATTCCGGTCGACGACTGGACGGTTGACACGCTGCCGGAGCGCATCGCCGAGGTGCGCCAGCTCTACCTCGACACCCTGGCTGACTGGCCGGTCGACGAACTGCCCCAGGTAAGTCTGTACAAGCCCGCCAAAAAGGCTGCGCCCAAGAAGGCCACGAAGAAGGCCCCGGCAGCCAATAAGGCGAAGAAGCCGGCGGCACAAAAGAGTCCCGCGAAGAAGGTGGCCGCGAAGAAGACTCGGCCGAACGAATCCGAGGTCGCACTTAAAGACGGCGGGGCACCACCGTCGCCTGCGGGACGACCGTGACGGCAACGGCTCCAGACGCCAGCGCTGTTCTCACCGCGCAAGATTCGCTGGTGCTGGCGTCCATGGAGACCCCGGTGGAAATGCAGCTGGTGATGGATTGGCTTGGCCGCCAGCGGGCGCGGAATCCGGATGCGAAGTTCGACGTCTTGCGGCTGCCCGCCAGCGACGCACCCGCGACGGCGCTGACCGCGTTGGTGGGGCAGCTCGAGTCCGACTCCGAGGCTGGGGAAGACCGGTCCGTGGTACCGGTGCGGGTGTTCTGGCTGCCGGCGCCCGATCGCGGCCGAATCGCCAAGCTCACCGGTCTGCTGCCGGGTCGGGATCCCTACCAGCCCAACCAACGTCTGCAACGCCAGATCCTGGACAAGGATCCCCGCCGCGCGCGGGTAGTGGCCGGCGACCCGGCCAAAGTGTCCGAACTCCGCCAGCAATGGCGCGACACCACCGTCGGAGAGGACGAGCGCGATTTCGCGCAGTTCGTCACGCGCCGGGCGTACTTGGCAATGGAACGAGCCGAGTACCGGATCCTCGGACCGCAGTACAAGTCCCCGCGACTGGTGAAGCCAGAGATCTTGGCGTCCAGCCGGTTTCGTGCCGGTCTGAACAAGATCCCGGGCGCGACCGTCGAAGAAGCCGGGAAGATGCTCGACGAGCTCTCGACCGGGTGGAGCAGGGTGTCCGTCGACCTGGTTGGCGTCCTCGGCAGGGCACTCAGCCGCGGATTCGATCCGGAGATCGACTACGACGAGTATCAGGTTGCGGCGATGCGCACCGGGCTGGAGGCCCATCCCGCGGTGCTGCTGTTCTCGCACCGTTCCTACATCGACGGCGCGGTGGTCCCGGTGGCGATGCAGGAGAACCGGCTGCCGCCGGTGCACGTATTCGCCGGTATCAACTTGTCGTTCGGAGTGATGGGCCCGTTGTTGCGACGCTCCGGGGTCATCTTCATCCGCCGCAACATCGGCGAGAACCCGCTCTATAAATACGTTTTGCGCGAATACGTCGGCTACATCGTGGAGAAGCGCTTCAATCTGAGCTGGTCGATCGAGGGCACACGTTCGCGTACCGGCAAGATGCTGCCGCCCAAGCTCGGCCTGATGTCCTACGTGGCCGATGCCTACCTGGACGGCCGCAGCGAAGACATTCTGCTGCAGCCGGTGTCGATCAGCTTCGACCAGTTGCACGAGACCGCCGAGTACGCCGAATACGCGCGCGGCGGCGAGAAGACGCCCGAGGGCATCGGCTGGCTCTACAACTTCATCAAGGCGCAGGGCGAACGCAACTACGGCAAAATCTACGTTCGCTTCCCTGAAGCCGTTTCGATGCGGCAATACCTCGGCCCGGCGCACGGTCAGCTGGCACACGATAAGGACGCTAAACGTCTTGCGCTGCAGAAGATGTCGTTCGAAGTCGCATGGCGGATTCTGCAGGCGACACCGGTGACGGCGACGGGTTTGGTGTGTGCGCTGCTGCTGACCACCCGCGGGGCCGCGCTGACGCTCGATCAGCTCCATCACACGCTGCAGGATTCGCTCGACTACCTCGAGCGCAAGCAGACCCCGATGTCGACGAGTGCGCTGCGGCTGCGCACCCGCGACGGTGTGCGCGCGGCGGTGGACGCGCTGTCCAACAGGCATCCGATCACTCGCGTCGACGGCGGGCGGGAACCGGTGTGGCGCATCGCATCTGACGACGAACACGCGGCGGCGTTCTACCGCAACTCGGTGATACACGCCTTCCTGGAGACCTCGATCGTCGAGTTGGCGCTCGCGTACGCCAAGCGCGCGATCGGCGACCGGATGGAAGCGTTCTGGTCCCAAGTGATGCGGCTGCGGGATCTGCTGAAATTTGATTTCTACTTCGCCGATTCGGCGGCGTTTCGGAAGAACATCGCCGAAGAGATGGCGTGGCATACGGATTGGGAATCGCACGTCGCCGCCGGGGGAGATGAGATCGACGCCTTACTCTTTGCCAAGCGGCCGTTGATGTCGGACGCGATGTTGCGGGTGGTCTTCGAGTCGTATGAGATCGTCGCCGACGTGTTGCGCGATGCGCCGCCCGGCATCGGCGACAAGGAACTGACCGACCTGGCGCTCGGCGTCGGCCGCCAGTACGTCGCGCAGACCCGGGTCCGCAGCAACGAGTCGGTGTCGACGCTGTTGTTCGCCACCGCGCGCCAGGTCGTCGCCGACCAGGACCTGATCGGACCCGGCCCCGATCTCGCCGAACGGCGCGTCGCGTTCCGGCGGGAATTGCGCGACATCGTCCGCGATTGCGATTACGTCGGCCAGATCGCGCGCACGCAATTCGTGGCGCGCGAGGCAGAGTCACTGCAGCAGGCACGGGCAAGCCGAGCTCAGTAGCCAGGTTCCGCGCCCATACGCTTGAGGCATGACGCTCCCACGACCAGCCGGTAAGGCTGCGCTGGTCTGGCCGCTGCTGACCGGCATCGCGGTGCTGGCCGGCTGCACGGCGGCAGGGATCGGGGCGCTGTCACTGGCGGACGCGCTGACCGCCACCGGGCTGCCCGACCCGGGCCCGGCGACCACGCTGGGCTTGCCGTTCGTCCGGGCGGCCGGAGAGATCGCCGCGGTGCTGGCCGTCGGGTCGTTTCTTTTCGCGGCGTTTCTGGTGCCGCCGCAGCGCAGCGGGGTGCTCGATGCCGGCGGATATCGTGCCCTTCGGCTGGGGACCGTGGCATCCGGCGCGTGGGCGGTATGTGCCGCCTTGCTGGTGCCGCTGACCATCTCCGACGTGTCCGGTCAACCGTTGGCCGATCATCTCAACCCGGCGACCCTCTGGTCGTTGGCCGGCGTGGTGAACACCGCCTCCGCGTGGCGCTGGACCGCGGTGCTGGCGGCAGCGGTGACACTGGCGAGCCTGGCGGTGTTGCGCTGGTCCTGGACGCCGCTGTTGCTCGCGGGGTCGCTGATCACGCTCGTCCCGCTCGGTCTGACCGGTCACTCGTCGGCCGGCGGCTCGCATGACCTGGCCACCAACAGCCTGCTGATTCACCTCGTGGCGGCCAGCCTGTGGGCCGGCGGCCTGCTGGCCCTGCTCGCCCACGGCTTGCGCGGAGGTGACCACATCGGCCTGGCGGCGCGGCGGTTCTCCGCGATCGCGCTGTGGTGTTGGATCGCGATGGGGTTCAGCGGCGTCGTCAATGCCCTGGTCCGGGTTCCGCCGTCTGACCTGTTGACCACCGGCTACGGGCGCCTGGTGGTCGCCAAGTTCGTTGCGCTGTGCGCGCTGGGAGTCCTCGGCTGGCGCCAGCGACGCGCCGGAGTTGTTGCGCTGCAAGCAGATCCGAGTCCGCCCGACGCCCGCCGCGTCCTGATCCGGCTGGCGCTCATCGAAGCGGCCGTCTTTGGCGTGACCTTCGGCATCGCCGTCGGGCTGGGCCGCACACCCCCGCCGCCGCCGGCGCTACGGTTACCGACGATTCCCGAAGCCGAGATCGGCTACGACTTCGCCGGACCGCCCACCGCGGCGCGCATCCTGTTCGACTGGCGCTTCGACCTGATCTTCGGCACGGCGGCAATCATTCTCGCCGCGGTGTACGTAGCGGGGGTGCTGCGGCTGCGCCGCCGCGGCGACCACTGGCCGCCCGGCCGGATAGTGGCCTGGCTGCTCGGGTGCCTGGCCTTGCTGTTCGTGACGTCCTCGGGCGTCGGTCGCTACATGCCGGCGATGTTCAGCATGCACATGGTGGCGCACATGGGGCTCTCGATGCTGGTACCGATCCTGCTGGTGTTGGGCGCCCCGGTCAGTCTGGCATTGCGGGCGTTGCCCGCCGCCGGACGTGATGATCCGCCGGGCATGCGGGAGTGGCTGTTGGCCGCGCTGCACAGCCGGTTCTCGCGAATCGTCACCAACCCGATCGTGGCCACGGTGCTGTTCGTCGTCGGCTTCTACGGGCTGTACCTCTCGAACCTTTTCGACACAGCGGTCGGCAGTCACGCCGGGCATCTGGCGATGAACGTGCACTTTCTGCTCAGCGGCTACCTGTTCTATTGGGTGGTGATCGGGGTGGACCCCACGCCGCGGCCCATTCCGCCGCTGGCCAAGGTGGGAGTGGTGTTCGCCTCGCTGCCGTTGCACGCCTTCTTCGGTGTGGAGCTGATGAGCACCCGAACGGTGCTCGGCGCTGCCTACTACCGGTCGTTGGGTCTGAGCTGGCACACCGACTTGCTGGGTGATCAACGGTTGGGCGGCGGAATCGCTTGGGCCGCAGGAGAATTGCCGCTGGTCATCGTCATGATCGCGCTGCTGGTGCAGTGGGCGCGCAGCGATCGGCGGACCGCCCGGCGGTTAGACCGCGCGGCCGACCTCGACGACGACGCCGATCTGACCGCCTACAACGCGATGCTGGCCCAGCTGGCGCACCGCGACGAGCCGGGGCGTTAACGGGGATCCGCGAGCCGAACGCCACCGCGATTTTCGGCCGGCATTCGCGGTGCGGTTCGGCTCGCGAACCGCTGCATACCCGCCGCCGTGCTCGTATTTCTCCACAGTCGCCACTGTGTCCACAGCCGTCTATCGCAGCGGTCAGGCATCGGTGCGGTTTGACGGTGGCCGGGCGCTGAATGGGCCCCAGAGCACGAACGCTACTGAGAACAAATCGTGAAAGGAATGAGTCAATGTTCGAAACAACCCTTACCGTGGTCGGTCACATCGTCAACGACCCGCAGCGCCGCAAGGTCGGCGATCAGGACCTCGTCAAGTTCCGGGTGGCCAGCAATTCGCGCCGCCGTACCGCCGACGGCGGATGGGAGCCCGGCAATTCGCTGTTCATCACGGTCAACTGCTGGGGAAGGTTGGTCGGCGGTGTCTGCGCCGCACTGGGCAAGGGCGCGCCGGTGATCGTGACCGGCCACGTGTACACCAGCGAGTACGAGGACCGCGACGGTAACCGTCGTTCGTCGCTGGAGATGCGCGCCACGGCGGTGGGCCCGGATCTGTCGCGAGTATTCGTTCGCATCGAGAAGCCGAGCTATACCGGGCCTTCGGTGCAGGAAAGCCCGCAACCGGCTGACGCCTGCGACGAGGCAGCCCCCGCCGAAGACGACGCCCCGGTCCGGCCCGACGACTCCAAGGCGTTGCCTCTGTCGGCTTAGTGTTCTCACGCGGTGCCTAGGATGGTCCCGGATAGTTCGGCTCGAGACTTCTGCAAGACCAGAAAGGCGGCAATACCGCGGCATGGCTGAGTTCATCTACACGATGAAGAAGGTCCGCAAGGCGCACGGCGACAAGGTGATCTTGGACGACGTCACCTTGAGCTTCTTCCCGGGAGCCAAGATCGGTGTCGTCGGCCCGAATGGCGCGGGCAAGTCGAGCGTCTTGCGGATCATGGCCGGTTTGGACAAGGCGAACAACGGCGACGCGTTCCTCGCCACCGGCGCCAGCGTCGGCATCCTGCAACAGGAACCGCTGCTGAACGAGGAGAAGACGGTCCGCGGCAACGTGGAGGAGGGCATGGGCGACATCAAGCTCAAGCTCGACCGCTTCAACGAGGTCGCCGAGCTGATGGCCACCGACTACTCCGACGAGTTGATGGAGGAGATGGGCCGGCTGCAGGAAGAACTCGACCACGCCGAGGCGTGGGACCTCGACTCGCAGCTGGAGCAGGCCATGGACGCGCTGCGCTGCCCGCCGCCCGATGAGCCGGTGACCAACCTCTCCGGTGGCGAGCGTCGCCGCGTCGCGTTGTGCAAATTGCTGCTGTCCAAACCCGACCTGCTGCTGCTGGACGAACCGACCAACCACCTGGACGCCGAAAGCGTGCAGTGGCTCGAACAACATCTGGCCAGCTACGCCGGCGCGATCTTGGCGGTCACCCACGACCGCTACTTCCTGGACAACGTCGCCGAATGGATCCTGGAACTGGACCGCGGCCGTGCATACCCCTACGAAGGCAACTACTCGACGTACCTGGAGAAAAAGGCCGAGCGGATCTCGGTGCAGGGCCGCAAGGACGCCAAGCTGCAGAAGCGGTTGCAAGAAGAGCTGGCCTGGGTCCGGTCCGGGGCCAAGGCCCGTCAGGCGAAGAGCAAGGCACGCCTGCAGCGCTACGAGGAAATGGCGGCCGAGGCCGAGAAGACACGCAAACTCGATTTCGAAGAGATCCAGATCCCGGTCGGGCCCCGACTGGGCAGCGTGGTCGTCGAGGTGGACCACCTCGACAAGGGCTACGAAGGACGCACCCTGATCAAGGACCTGTCGTTCACGCTGCCCCGAAACGGCATCGTCGGGGTCATCGGTCCCAACGGGGTCGGCAAGACCACGCTGTTCAAGACCATCGTCGGTCTCGAAGAGCCAGACAGCGGCACCGTCAAGGTCGGTGAGACGGTCAAGCTCAGCTACGTGGACCAGGGCCGCGCGGGCATTGATCCGAAGAAGAATGTGTGGGAAGTCGTCTCCGACGGCCTAGACCACATCCAGGTGGGCCAGACCGAGGTGCCGTCTCGTGCTTACGTGTCGGCGTTCGGGTTCAAGGGGCCGGACCAGCAGAAGCCGGCCGGGGTGCTGTCCGGCGGTGAACGCAACCGGCTCAACCTCGCCCTGACGCTCAAGCAGGGCGGCAACCTGATCCTGCTGGACGAGCCGACCAACGACCTCGACGTCGAAACGCTGAGTTCGTTGGAGAACGCGCTGGTCGAATTCCCCGGCTGCGCGGTCGTGATCTCGCACGACCGCTGGTTCCTGGACCGCACCTGCACGCACATCCTGGCCTGGGAAGGCGATGACGACAACGAGGCCAAGTGGTTCTGGTTTGAGGGCAACTTCGGGGCCTACGAGGAAAACAAGGTAGAACGGCTCGGTGCCGACGCGGCGCGGCCGCACCGGGTGACCCACCGCAAGCTCACACGGGACTAATGTCGGCTCTGCCACCGCAACGGCGCGGCCGCCACGGCCGCTGAGGAGCCGGGCGCTTGAGCCCAGCGGTCGCGAGATGGGAGCAATCGGTGTGACGATCGATCCCGGGACTAAGCACGTCACCGAACCGTGGACCGCGTGCAGGGATGAGCGGGACATTCCCGAGTGGATCGCGAAGGCCTACATCGACAGCTATCGCGGCCCGCACGCCGACGAGTCCGGCCAGTCCGAAGCGGCGGAAACCGTCAACCACGACCTCCCCGCATCGCTGGTGACGCCGGCCATGCTGGCCGCGCACTACCGGCTCGGCCAACACCGTCCAGCAGGCGACAGCTGTGTTGGCGTCTACCCGGCCAACGATCCCGCCGGTTTCGGCCCGGCGTTGCAAGTGGTCACCGACCACGGCAGCATGCTGATGGATTCGGTGACGGTGCTGCTGCACCGGCTCGGGGTCGGCTACGACGCCATCATGACCCCGGTGTTCGAGGTGCACCGCAGTCCCACCGGGGAGCTGGTCAGCGTCGAACCGAAAGCCGGTGACGCGTCGCCCTACGTCGGTGAGGCCTGGATATACGTCCACCTGCTGCCCTTCGTCGATCACGACGCCCTCGACGAGGTCGCACGCCTGCTGCCCAAGGTCCTGGCCGACGTACAGCGGGTCGCCACCGACGCGGCGGCGCTGATCGCCACGATGGCCGAACTGGCCGCAGCGATCGACAGCGACGCGCAGCGTCACTATGCCGCGCCCGACCGCGAAGACGTCGCAGCGCTGCTGCGCTGGCTGGGCAACGGAAACTTCCTGTTGCTGGGCTACCAGCCGTGCCGGGTGCGCGACGGTCTTGTCATCGGCGACGGATCCAGCGGCCTGGGCGTGCTGCGGGCTCGCTCGGGTACCCGCCCCCGGCTGACCGACGACGACAAATTACTTGTGCTGGCTCAGGCGGCCGTCGGCAGTTACCTGCGCTACGGCGCCTACCCGTATGCCATCGCGATCCGCGAGAACCTCAACGACGGTGAGGATGGTGACGGCGGCATCATTGAGCATCGGTTCGTGGGGCTTTTCACGGTCGCCGCGATGAACGCCGACGTCCTGGAGATCCCGTCGATCTCGCGGCGGGTTCGCGAGGCGCTCGATTTGGCGGGCAGCGACCCCAGCCACCCGGGACAGCTCCTGCTCGACGTCATTCAAACCGTCCCGCGCCCGGAGCTTTTCATGCTCAGCGCCGAACGGATTCTCGCGATGGCCAAAGCGGTGGTGGATCTGGGGTCTGAACGCCGCGCCCTGTTGTTCCTGCGGGCGGACCGGCTGCAGTACTTCGTCTCGTGCCTGGTCTATCTGCCACGCGACCGCTACACCACATCGGTGCGTTTGCAGATCGAGGACATCCTGGTCCGCGAATTTGGCGGCACCCGACTGGAATTCACCGCCCGCGTCAGTGAATCACCCTGGGCGCTCATGCATTTCATGGTCCGGCTGCCCGAACAAGCCGCCGCCCCCGTTGACGTCTCCGACGCCAACCGGATCCGCATCCAGGGGTTGCTGAGCGAGGCCGCGCGCACCTGGGCCGATCGGCTGATCGCCGCCGCCGAAACCGGTTCAGTGGGTTATGCCAAAGCCGAGCATTACGCCAGCGCCTTCTCCGAGCCCTACAAGCAAGTTGTCACCCCGGCCGCGGCCATCGATGACATCACCATCATCGAAGGCCTGACCGATGATTCGGTCAAGCTGGTGTTCTCCGAGCATGGCGAGGAAGGCCTGAAAGGTGAGGCCCGGCTGACCTGGTTTCTGGGTGGGCGCGCCGCATCCCTGAGCCAGCTGCTACCGATGTTGCAGAGCATGGGCGTCGTCGTGCTCGAGGAGCGGCCGTTCACCGTGACCCGGCCGGACGGGCTGCCGGTGTGGATCTACCAGTTCCGCATCTCGCCGCACCCCACCATCCCGACGGCGTCTACCGAAGCCGAAAGAGACGCTACCGCAGAACGATTCGCCGATGCGGTCACCGCGATCTGGCAGGGCCGCGTCGAGATCGACCGGTTCAACGAACTGGTGATGCGCGCAAACCTGACCTGGCAGCAGGTCGTGCTCCTGCGCGCGTACGCGAAATACCTGCGGCAGGTCAACTTTCCCTACAGCCAGTCCTACATCGAATCGGTGCTCAACGAGTATCCCTCGACCGCGCGGTCGCTGGTCACGTTGTTCGAAGCGCTTTTCGACCCCGCTCAGTCGGGTGCGCCGGCCGGCCGCGACGCGCAGGCGGCGGCCGCGGCGGTGGCTGCCGACATTGACGCACTGGTCAGCCTCGACACCGACCGCATTCTGCGCGCGTTCGCATCGCTGGTGCAGGCCACCCTGCGGACCAATTACTTCGTCACCCGAGATGGTTCGGCCCGTCGCCGAAATGTGTTGTCGCTCAAACTTGATGCTCAGCTAATCGATGAGCTTCCGCTGCCCCGTCCCAAGTTCGAGATCTTCGTGTATTCGCCGCGCGTCGAGGGCGTCCACCTGAGGTTCGGGCCGGTGGCGCGTGGCGGGCTGCGTTGGTCAGACCGCCGAGACGATTTCCGCACCGAGATCCTCGGTCTGGTCAAGGCGCAGGCGGTCAAGAACGCGGTCATCGTGCCGGTGGGCGCCAAGGGCGGCTTCGTCCTCAAGCGGCCGCCGCTGCCCTCCGGCTCGAAAAATTCTGCGGCCGCCGACCGTGACGCGCTTCGCGACGAGGGCGTGGCCTGCTATCAGTTGTTCATTTCGGGATTGCTCGACGTCACCGACAACGTCGATCACGCGACCGGAGAGGTCAGCGCGCCGCCAGAGGTGGTGCGTCGGGACGGCGACGACGCCTACCTGGTGGTGGCCGCCGACAAGGGCACCGCCACGTTCTCCGACATCGCCAACGACGTCGCCAAGTCCTACGGGTTCTGGCTGGGTGACGCGTTCGCCTCCGGCGGATCGGTGGGCTACGACCACAAGGCCATGGGCATTACCGCCAAAGGCGCATGGGAGGCCGTCAAGCGGCACTTCCGGGAGATGGGGGTCGACACCCAGACCGAGGATTTCACCGTCGTGGGCGTCGGAGATATGAGCGGCGACGTCTTCGGCAACGGCATGCTGCTGTCCAAACACATCAGGCTGATCGCGGCCTTCGATCATCGGCATATCTTCCTCGACCCGGACCCGGACGCCGCGACTACGTGGGCCGAGCGTCGGCGGATGTTCGACCTGCCCCGGTCCAGCTGGGACGACTACGACAAGTCGTTGATCAGCGAGGGCGGTGGGGTGTTCAGCCGTGAGCAGAAGGCGATCGCCGTCAGCGCGCAGGTGCGCGCCGCGCTGAGCATCGAGGGCCCAGACGAAACGGGGGCCACCGAGATGTCCCCGCCCAACCTGATCCGGGCGATTTTGCAGGCACCGGTGGACCTGTTGTTCAACGGCGGTATCGGCACTTACATCAAAGCCGAATCCGAGTCCGACGCCGACGTCGGCGATCGCGCCAACGATCCCGTGCGGATCAACGGAAACCAGGTGCGCGCCAAGGTTATCGGCGAAGGTGGCAATCTCGGGGTGACCGCGCGCGGCCGGGTCGAATTCGATCTGTCGGGCGGGCGGATCAACACCGACGCCCTGGACAACTCGGCCGGGGTTGACTGTTCGGACCACGAGGTCAACATCAAGATTCTGATCGACTCGCTGGTCACCGCCGGCAAGGTCAAAGTCGAGGAGCGCAAGCAGCTGCTGGAGTCGATGACCGACGAGGTCGCCCGACTGGTGCTCGCCGACAATGAGGACCAGAACGACTTGATGGGCACCAGCCGCGCCAACGCCGTCAGCCTGTTCCCGGTGCATGCAGACCAGATCCGGCACATGGCCGAACGCGGCCTCAACCGGGAGTTGGAGGTGCTGCCGTCGGAGAAGGAGATTCAGCGGCGAACCGACGCCGGCATCGGGCTCACCTCGCCCGAGCTCGCCACGTTGATGGCTCACGTCAAGCTGGGTCTCAAGGAGGAGCTGCTGGCCACCGAGTTGCCCGACCAGGACGTGTTCGCGTCCAGGCTGCCGCTGTACTTCCCGACGCCGCTGCGCGAACGGTTCACCCCGGAGATCCGCTCGCACCAGCTGCGCCGCGAAATCGTCACCACCATGCTGATCAACGACATGGTGGACACCGCCGGCATCACGTATGCCTTCCGGATAGTCGAAGACGTCGGCGTCAGATCGATCGACGCGGTGCGCACCTATGTGGCCACCGACGCCATCTTCGGCGTGGGCCACATCTGGCGCCGGATCCGCGCGGCGGACCTGCCGGTGGAGCTGTCTGACCGGCTGACGTTGGATACCTGCCGGCTGATCGACCGTGCCGGGCGCTGGCTGCTCAACTATCGTCCGCAGCCGTTGGCGGTCGGCGCCGAAATCAACCGATTCGCCGCCAAAGTCAAGGCGCTGACACCGCGGATGGGGGAGTGGTTGCGCGGAGCCGACAAAGCCATCGTCGAACAGGAGGCCGCGGAATTCGCGTCGCAGGGTGCGCCGGAGGATCTGGCCTACCGGGTCGCGGTCGGGCTGTACCGCTACAGCCTGCTCGACATCATCGACATCGCCGATATCAACGACGTCGACACCGCCGAAGTCGCCGACACCTACTTCGCCCTGATGGAGCGATTGGGCACCGACGGACTGCTGACGGCGGTGTCCCGGCTACCCCGAAACGATCGCTGGCATGCGTTGGCGCGCTTGGCGATTCGCGACGACATCTACGCCTCACTGCGGTCCTTGTGCTTCGACGTACTCGCCATCGGGGAGCCCGACGAGAGCGGCGAGGAGAAGATCGCGGAGTGGGAACACACCAGCGCTTCCCGGGTCGAACGGGCCCGCCGGACACTTGACGAGCTGCGCGAAAGCGGCCAGATGGATCTGGCGACGCTCTCGGTGGCGGCGCGGCAGATTCGTCGCATGACGCGAACCAGCGGACGGGGATCGTCAGGGTGAGTGTCGGATACGTCGCGCCGGTGCCAGTGCGCTGGTCGGACATCGATATGTACCAGCACATCAACCACGCGACCATGGTCACCGTCCTCGAAGAGGCCCGCGTCCCGTTTCTGAGCCCGGCGTTCGCGCTCGACGTTGCCGTCATCGGCCTGGTGGTCGCTGATGTCCGAGTCACCTACAGGGGGCAGCTGCGGCTGACTGATTCACCGCTGCAGGTGACGATCTGGGTGAAGCAGCTGCGCACGGTGGACTTCACGCTGGGATATGAGGTGCGCTCGGTCCACGCCGATCCTCAGTCCAGACCGGCCGTCCTTGGCGAGACGCAACTGGCCGCGTTCCATATCGAGCAACAGCGATTGGAGCGGCTGTCACCACACCACCGGGAGTATCTGCAACGGTGGCTCCGAAACTAGAGGGAGAGCGTACGACCGAGCGTGGCTTATGGCTGGGCCCGGAATCCAGTGCTGCCCACCGCGCGGATCTCGCCACATTCGTCGATCACGCAGTTCGGCTCGACGATGCCGCGGTCATCCGACTGCACGCTCGATCCGCCGGCCTGCTGACGGCATGGGTGGCGACCGGTTTCGATGTGCTGGCCAGCCGGGTGGTGGTCGGCAAGGTGCGGCCCGATGATTTGTCCGTCGGCGCAAATGAGTTGGCGCTTGGCCTCTCGGCGATGGATGCCTCCGGCTACGTCGACCCGGGTTTTTCTATGGACTCGGCGTGGCGGGGCGCGTTACCCCCGGAGTCGGGCTTCATCCACATCGACGACGTGCCGGCCCGGGTGATGCTCGACTTGGCGCAGCAAGGCGCGCGACTCGCCAAGCAACACAGCAGTTCTCACGGTCCGCCGGTCTCACTGCTCGACCAGGAGGTCATTCGGGTCAGCTGCGACGACGTCAGCGTCGGACTGCCCATGCGTTGCGTGTTCGCTTTAACCGCAATGGGTTTCCTGCCGCAGTCGCCCGAGGCCGCTGACGAGATCATCAGGGTGCGGCTGACGCCGGCGTGGTTGCGCGTGGACGCTCGGTTCGGCTCGGTCTATCGGCGTCGCGGCCACCCGGCGCTGGTACTGCGTTGAACTCGAGCTTCTCAGGGCCCGTAAACAAGCCACAGTGGGAGAACGGAGTTCAGGTAGTCCATGAACTTCTGCAGTCCAACTCGGTGCTGTCCGAACCCGTACGGATCTTCGGCATACTCGGGAAACGCGATGCCCAACCCGAACAAGCCAGGCGCGAGGATTCCGTTCTGCTGGTTGTACTCCAGCTGGCCCCATTGCGGTGTTTCAGGCAGCTTTCGCCGTTCGAAGCCGACGGTATAAACGACACGGTCGCACTCGGCAAGCTTCTCGTCGAATTGCGGGTCAGAAACCCAGCACCTCTCTAACCGTTCCGGAAGAACCCCGTCGATGTTTTCCCGCGCCCACGCCGCGGCTCGACCTTTCAGCCCGGTGTCGTCAAACAAGATCCAATCATCCAGGTAGACAGCGTATTTGAGTGGGCTACGGTAGAAATTGATCACCTTCGCGACCGGATGGCGCAGCAGATGCGGTAGCGCGATCATCGACGAGTGGGACGAGCCGAACACGGCGACCGTTGCGCCGTCCAGCGGCTGCTGAGCAAGCTTCTCGGGATCGAGAGCCACCTCGACGGGGATCTCGTCCAGGTGGGGATAGGAGAGTTTCTTGGGAACCGCCCCGACGGCGAGGACGACGTTCTCGGAGGCGACTAGCTGCTGCTCCGTCTGTATTTCCCACTGTCTGTTCTGCAAACGCAGGGCAGTCGCGGTCGTTTCGAAGACGTCGACTCGCTTGCGCAAATGTTCGGTGATCCACACCAGCGGCTCGGCGACCAGCGCGAGAGCACATGTTTCCTCGGGGTCGACTTCTCGCAATGGCAGTGGGGGTGCCTCGGAAAATCGGAATGCGTTGGAGCCATTCAAAAAGCTCAGAAAGGTCCCGGCAATGGTGTTACTTGACACCGACCGCCACTTCTGGCCGAGGTCCCCAGCGGCGAAAGCCGGATCAATCCAGCCGATTTTTTCGGCTGGGATGCCCTGGTCCAGCAGCTTCCCGATTGCGGCGATGCCCGCGGGGCCAGCCCCGATCACTGTCCACGCGTAGCTCGGCATGTATCACATATAGCAAGGATCGCCGCGGCGTTTCTCGCTCGACTACACCAGCCAGGCCGCACTGTTGGGCGGCAATTCGCCGTCCACCAATGGCGCACTGGCCAGGACGAGCTCGCCGTCCGGCAGCGCGATCGGGCGCCTGCCGGCGTTCAGCGCGCACACCAGGCCGCCGGCGCGCCGGAATATCACCGCATCGGGCGGTGCACTCAGCCAGTCGATGTCGGTGCCATTCGAGCCGTCGAATTCGGAGCGCTCCCTGCGTAATTCGAGTGCACGCTGGAAGAATGAAAATGTCGAGTTGGCGTCCGCCTGCTGCTTTTCCGCCGTCAGCGGCGCCCAATTCGCGGGCATCGGCAACCAGGTGTCAGCCGATGCGGAGAACCCGAACGGCGGCTCCTCGCCCGACCACGGAATCGGCACCCGGCACTTGTCGCGACCGCGCTCGGTATGCCCCGAGCGTTCCCACGTCGGATCCTGCAGCACCTCTTCGGGAAGGTCCAGCACGTCGGGCAACCCGAGTTCCTCGCCGTTGTAGATGAACACCGCGCCCGGCAGGGCCAGCATCACCGTCGCCATGGCCCGCGCCCGCTGCAGCCCGACCTCACCGCCCCCGTACCGGGTGACCTCGCGGCCGACGTCGTGGTTGGACAGCGTCCAGGTCGGTATGGATGTGTAGATCGCGATGGCCGCCATCGAATTCTGGATCGCTGCACGGACTTCGTCCGCGTCGAAGTCGACCTTCGTCAGTCGGAAGTTGAAGCCCAGATGCAGTTCATCGGGCCGCAGGTACTCGGCCCAGAGGAGGTTGTCCATGACCCACACCTCGCCGATGGTCACCGCCTCGGGATATTCGTCGACGATCGTGCGGATCCCGCGGTGAATCTCATGCACGCTCGGGTGGTTGAAGCGCGGGTCGTCGTCGCTGTGGCTCAACACCTTGACGTCGTCACGGGCGTCCGGCAGGCCGGGCGGCTTGGCCATCCCGTGAGCCACGTCGATGCGGAAGCCATCTACGCCGCGCTCCAGCCAGAATCGCAGCGTCTTCTCGAAGTCGTCGAAGACGTCGGGGTGCTCCCAGTTCAGATCGGGCTGCTCGGTGTCGAAAAGGTGGAGGTACCACTGGCCGGGGTTGCCGTCGGGTTCCACCACCCGGGTCCAGGCCGATCCGCCGAACACCGACGTCCAGTTGTTGGGCGGCAGCAAACCGTCGGGGCCCAGACCGTCGCGAAAGATGTAGCGATCCCGCGCGGCGCTGCCCGGGCCGGCCGCCAGCGCGGCCTGAAACCATAGGTGCGCCGAACTGGTGTGGTTGGGGACCACGTCCATGGTGATCTTGATGCCTCGCTCGTGGGCCTCGGCGATCAGCCGCTCGATCGCGGCCATTCCACCGAACAGCGGGTCGACGTCTCGCGGGTCCGCGACGTCGTAGCCGTGGTCGGCCATCGGCGAGACGGTCACGGGGTTGAGCCAGATCGCGTCGATACCGAGCTGCTTCAGATAGTCCAACCGGGCTGTCACGCCGTCCAGATCGCCAACGCCGTCGCCGTCGCTGTCGGCAAACGACCGCGGATACACCTGGTAGAACACCGCATTCGACCACCACGCAGGACCGGGGCCCATATCGCTCCGTTCAGTCTCGGACGGACGGACGTCACAACGCCGAATTGCCTATCACCGTAACCGCTCGTCACGATCCCGCACGGCCCGCCGCGGGCACTGCATCTGGACGCAAATTGGCGGCAATTTCTCGATAACTGTTGTTCGGGTAACTAGCCCCAGCTGGAATTGACCAGTGAGTGCGCGGCCATCTCGAGGTAGTCGAGCAGTTCGCGGCGGCGCTCGTCGTCGAGGGTCTCCGAATCGATCGAGGCCACAGCCGTGTGCATGCACCGCAGCCACGCGTCGCGTTCGATGGGCGTGATCCGGAACGGCGCGTGGCGCATCCGCAGCCGCGGGTGTCCGCGCTGGTCGGAGTAGGTGCGCGGGCCGCCCCAGTACTGCTCGAGGAACATGCGCAGCCGCTCCTCGGCGCCTTGCAGGTCATCGGCGGGATACAGCTCACGCAGTATCTCGTCCTCAGGGACCTGCTCATAAAAGCGGGACACGATCGCGTGGAAAGTCTCGGCTCCACCGACGGCGTCGTAGAAGGACTGTTGCTCCTGATCCATCCCCGCCATTGTGGTCCATGGTCGGGTTTGGGGCCCGGCGGGCCCTGCCGCCTCCGGGTGTTCACCGGTTCGACACGGCGCGCACCGGCCATAGGCGTGCGATTGGCGGCAATTCATGGTGGACTATCCGCGGAGGATCTATGGCGCATGGCAAGGGACGCCGCAGCCACCGCAGTTCGGGTGCCGCGGCAGGCTTAACCGGGCCCGCGACCGCATCATCCCTGCACGGTGTTTATTCCCACCGCGCCACCCCGGGGGCCGATACCCATCCGCCTGCCCGCCATGAAACCGCGTCGATCTGGAGTCGCCGGCGGGTGCTGCTGCTGAATTCCACCTACGAGCCGCTGACCGCGCTACCGATGCGTCGAGCGATCGTCATGGTGGTCTGCGGTAAGGCCGACATCGTGCACCACGATCCGGGCGGCCCCGTCATCCACTCGGCGACGCACTCGATCGTCGTGCCGTCAGTGATTCAGCTGCGGACGTACGTCCGAGTTCCCTACCGGGCCCGCGTTCCCATGACCCGCGCCGCGCTGATGCACCGCGACCGGTTCTGCTGCGCCTATTGCGGGGGGCGGGCTGACACCGTCGACCACGTGGTGCCACGTAGCCGCGGCGGTGACCACTCGTGGGAGAACTGCGTCGCGTGTTGCTCGACCTGTAACCACCGCAAGGGGGACAGGTTGCTGACCGAACTCGGCTGGACACTGCGCCGCGCGCCGCTACCGCCGACGGGCCAGCATTGGCGGCTGTTGTCCACGGTCAAAGAAATGGACCCGGCGTGGGCCCGTTACCTCGGTGAGGGCGCGGCTTAATCGGGCTTGGTCACGCTGTGGCCACCCGGACGTGGTCCTCGTCGGATATTGGCGGTACCCGGGTGGCGCGCACGTAGACGGTGTCGCCTTCCTTGAGACTGAGCGCTTCGGCGTCGCCGCGGGTGATCTGGGCGGTGAACGGACCTCCGGTGGCCGCGCTAGTCAACTCCACGCGCACCTCAAACCCCAGGGCCACCACCCGGTCGACCGTGGCGGGCACCACCCCGATGGCCTGCGCGGTGTCGTCGGCGGTGGCGATGGCCATGTCGGGATTGCGTCCCACCCGGATGTCGTGCGGGCGCACCAGCGCGCCGTTGAGCACCGACACCGCACCCAGGAACGACATCACGAAGGGGTTGGCGGGGGCGTCGTACACCTGGGTGGGGGAGCCGACCTGTTCGATGCGGCCTTTGTTGAGCACCGCGATGCGATCGGCCACATCCAGCGCCTCGGACTGGTCGTGGGTGACCAGCACCGTGGTCACGTGCACCTCGTCGTGCAGCCGGCGCAGCCAGGCCCGCAAGTCCTCGCGGACCTTGGCGTCCAGCGCCCCAAACGGCTCATCGAGCAACAACACCTGCGGATCCACCGCCAGCGCGCGCGCCAGCGCCATGCGCTGGCGCTGACCGCCGGAGAGCTGATTGGGATAGCGGCTCTGAAAACCGGCCAGACCCACCACCTCGAGAAGATTGTCGACTTTCTCTTTGATCTCGGCTTTGGGCCGCTTGCGGATCTTGAGGCCGTAGGCCACGTTGTCGCGCACCGTCAGGTGCTTGAACGCGGCGTAATGCTGAAACACAAAGCCGATGCCGCGCCGCTGCGGGGGCACCCGGGTGACCTCACTGCCATTGATGGTCACCGTTCCACTGTCGGGCTGATCCAACCCCGCGATGGCGCGCAACAGCGTCGACTTACCCGACCCCGACGGGCCCAGCAACGCCGTCAGTGAACCGGCGGGCACCACGAAATCCACATGATCCAGCGCGACGAAATCCCCGTAACGCTTGTAGGCGTCACGCACCACGATCGCGTGCTCGGTCCCGGTATCAGTCATGTTCGATTCTCCCTGTCAGGCTTGCGCTTTCGCGCGTCTCCGGCGAATAAGCAGAATCGCCTTGACGATCAAAAACGTAAGAGCGACGCCCATCATCAGCGTCGACAGTGCGTAGGCGCCGTACTCGGCCCCGCGGTTGTAGCGGTCGTTGACCAGCAGCGTGAGTGTTTGTGATTCCCCCGGCAGGTTGGATGACACCATGATGACCGCGCCGAATTCACCAAGGGTGCGCGCGGTGGTCAGCACTAGCCCGTAGGTCAGACCCCATCGGATGGATGGCAGCGTGATTCGCCAAAACGTCTGCCACGAACTCGAACCCAGGGTTGCCGCCGCCTGCTCCTGATCGGTCCCCACCTCGACCAGCACCGGCTGGACCTCGCGCACCACGAATGGCAGGGTGACGAAGATGCTGGCGAGCACGATGCCCGGCACGCCGAAGATGATCCTGAAACCAAGGTTGTTCTCGATAAAGCCGAACGCCCCGGCCGATCCCCACAGCAGGATCAGCGCGACGCCCACGATGATGGGCGAGACCGCGAAGGGCAGGTCGACGACCGTCTGCAGCAGTGCCCTACCGCGAAATCGGTTGCGCGCCAACAGTATCGACGTCAGGATGCCAAAGACCACGTTCAGCGGCACCACGATCGCCACTACCAGCAGCGACAGGTGGAGCGCCGAGATGGCCGCGGGAGTGGTGACCCAGGCGTAGAACTGATGAAAGCCGGGCCGGAACGTCCGCCACAGGATCAGGGACGCCGGAACGATCAGCATGATGCCGATATACGCCAACACCGTGTACCTGGTCAGGAAGCGAATCCAGGGCGCCGGCGTCACGTTGCCTTCTCCTCTCGCTTGGCTTTACGCCCACCAACGATCCGCAAGAGCAGCAGCACCGTGAAAGAGATGGACAGCAGCACGATGGATATCGCGGCGGCGCCGGTGCGGTCGTCGTTCTCGATCAGGGCGCGGATCCATTGCGACGACACTTCGGTCTTCCCTGGTACCTGCCCGCCGATCGTCACCACCGAGCCGAACTCGCCGATGCACCGGGAGAACGCCAGCCCGGCGCCCGATAACAACGCCGGCAGCAACGAGGGCAGCACGATCGTGGTGAAGACCTGGAGGCGGCTGGCGCCCAGCGACGCCGCCGCCTCCTCAACGTCCCGATCGATTTCCAGCAGGACCGGCTGAATGGCGCGCACCACCATCGGCAGCGTGACGAACGTCAGCGCCATCGCCACTCCCGGCGGCGTGTGCTGCAGGTGCACGCCTATCGGGCTGCCTTTGCCGTACAGCGCCAGCATCACCAGGCTGGTGACAATTGTGGGTAAAGCGAACGGTAGATCGATGATCGCGTCAATAAAGCCCTTGCCGACGAAATCGTCACGCACCAGCACCCAGGCGGTCGCCAAGCCGAAGAACAAGTTGATGATCGTGACCGCGATGGATACGAGCACTGTCACCTTGAACGACTCCAGCGCGGCATGCGACGTGACCGCCAGAAAGAATGCCTCCCAGCCCCCTCCGATGGATTGCCATGCGATCGCGGCCAGTGGCAGCAGGACGATCACCGAAAGCCACAGCGACGCAACGCCGACCCGAAGCGACGTGCCGGGATCGGGTGTGGGCGTGCGCGGCGCTGCCGGTCCCGCTGGCGCACCCGGCGCGTCACTGCCGGGTTGCAGAAGCTCGGGCCGGATCGCCTCGGGATCCGGAATAACGGTCGTCATCCGGTGGCCTGCAGGTAGACCTTGGTGATGCGGCCGGTGGCCTTGTCGAACAGCTGCGAGTCCACCGCGGCCCAACCGCCCAGGTCGGCGATCGTCCACTGTTTGATCGGCACCGGGAACTGGTCGCGGAAAACGCTAGCGACGGCGGGATCGATCACCCGGAAACCGGCCTGCGCCCAGAGCGTTTGGGCGGAGGCGGTGTACTGAAAGTTCTTGAACGCGTTGGCCGCCTCGAGGTGCGCGCTGGTGGTCACCACCGCCACTGGGTTCTCGATCTTGAAAGTCTGCTGCGGGCTGACGTGTTCGACCGCTTTGCCTTGCCGCTCAGCGGCGATGGCCTCGTTCTCGTAACTGATCAAGACGTCGCCGCTGCCTTCGATGAAGACATCGGTGGCCAGGCGACCCGAGCTGGGGCGCAATTTGACGTGTTCATGAACGAGCTTGCTAATGAAATCGATGCCCGCGCTGACGTTTCGGCCACCTTCGCTCTTGGCAGCGTAGGGGGCGAGCAGATTCCATTTGGCCGAGCCCGAGCTCAGCGGGCTGGGTGTGACGACCTCGACGTCGGGCCGCAGCAGGTCATCCCAGTCCCTGATGTTCTTCGGATTGCCCTTGCGCACCACCAACGTCACGACGGATCCGAACGGGATGCCCCTGAAAGCGTCCGTGTCCCAGTCCGGGGAAACCTTGCCGGCCTTGACCAGTCGCGTGATGTCCGGCTCGACCGAGAAGTTCACCACATCGGCTGGCTTTCCTTCCACGACGCCGCGTGACTGGTCGGCGGAGGCGGCGTACGAGGTGACCACCTGCACGCCCTTGCCCTCGGCCGAGGCGTTGAACGCCGGAATCACCTTGCTCCAGCCGGGTTCTGGCACCGAGTAGGCGACCAGGGTGATCTTCGTGTTCGCGTTGGTCAGTGCGCTACCGCCCACGGCATCACTGGCCCCAGCGCCACACGCGGCAGTTACTTCCGCGAAGACTCCTACGACCATGGCGAGCACCAGGACATACCGGACGCGGCGCTTGCGCAACGCACTCCCGGCGCAGCTAAGCATTGCGTGACCTTCCGGTGCGGGACTTATTGGACTTCGGTCCCGTTGCTGCGGAAAGGCACTTGACGTCGGAATTCACCAAATCCGGACGAGACCGCATACGGGCTTCGGGCGTCAGCGACGACAGCGCGCGACGGCATGCCACGTCGAGCCAGCAAACGCCATACGCATGGCGGGAAGCCTAACAGCGGGCTTCCGCAGCGGCGCGTCAGCAACCGCGCAACGTCGCCGCGGTCACGTGCCCTAACGGGCGGCTCGGTCCGCCGCGCCGAGCGGCGGGGCGCGCCGTAATGCCACGAGCTTGGGTCGAGAAAGCCCAGTTCGACCCAGCCTTTCCGGGGCGCGGACTCAACGGCCGCACCGGGGAGGACTGCTGTGTTTGGCGAAACCTCTCTGTACGCGGGGCGCAGCACCGATGTAAAAGTCACGATGAGCAAAAAATGCCCTACGGCTGACCCGGATTACCGGGTGCCTGGCAAACGCACAAAGCCCCTAGGCGCCGGGCCGCCGAAGTTTCTCGCGCCCTAGGTGCGCCGGTAACCCGCAGGGTGGGATACGGTTTGCGTCGTGAGCACTATGGAGATCCACCTGTTGGTTGTGGGCATCCCCTTGTTGCTGGTCGCTGCGCTGGCGGCGCTGATCTGGCGGGGCAAGGGACCGCACCCCGAGCGCTATAAGTTGTCGGAGTCCTGGACACACCCGCCGATCCTGTGGGCCGCCACCGACGAGGCCGTCGGCTCTGCCCACGGACATGGCGGGCATGACACATCGGAGTTCACAGTCGGAGGTGGCGCTAGTGGCACGTGGTGAAGTTGCGACGATCGAGCCCGCCGACCTCCGCAGGGGCTCAGTAATCACCACCAGCGGACGTATCTCCGGAGTCACCGAACCCGGCGAGTTCTCCGTGCACTACCCGTTCTCGACCAACGACCTCGTCGCCATCGACGACGCGCTGAAGTACGGCTCGCGGGCGTCCCTGGCGCGATTCGCCATTTACATCGGCGACCTGGGCAGCGACACCGCCGCACGGGCACGCGAGATCCTGGCCAAGGTGCCGACGCCCGACGCCGCGGTGTTGCTCGCCGTCTCGCCGGACCAGTGTGCCATCGAGGTGGTCTACGGCACTGCCGTCCGGGGTCGCGGCGCCGAATCGGCCGCACCGCTTGGGGTCGCTGCCGCTTCGTCGGCGTTCGAGCAGGGCGACCTGGTCGACGGGCTGGTTAGTGCGATCCGCGTGCTCAGTGCGGGGATCTCCCCGGCTTAGATTGCGCCGCCAGGAGTGGTTGGACGAGTGGTTGGGCAAGTGGTTGGACAAGGCCGCGGATAGGGGCGTGTCGGCAGACGTCACCGCCGAGATCGCCCGTCGGCACGGCATCACGCCCCACAGTTTCGACATCCTCCAGGCAATGGAGGAGATCACCGACCCCCACGGCAAGTCCTTCTTCCTCATCCCGCGCCGCGCCACAGGCAGCGACGCGCGCAAGGCGGCGCTGATGACCTACGTCTTCAACGCGGACACCGGCTACGCAAAGGCGGGAGAGCAGCCCGGCGTCACCAACGACTTTCCCGAGACGCCGTATTCGGCTGCCGAGGTCCAGCGGATCATCGACCGGCAGCGCGCCAACAGCTGGAGTTATGACCGCGACGTCTGCTTCGTCCACCGCAACGGCGGTCGCCTGGTCGCCACCCCCAACGGAATGCTGATGGGCTTGGGCGGCAACTGGATTCAGGGCCTGTTCAGCCAGCAGGGCGGCACGGCGTGGGGCGACATCTTCATGGTTAACATCGATCGCTGCAGCGACCCCTGCGAGCAGCTCCGCCAAATCGTGCGCTCCGGCCACGCCTGGTACACCGACCGCCGCGGCGTGCCCGTGCAGAGCCGCCTCAACCTGGACCGCGTGCTGCACCACGAGGAGCGGCACTCCGCGCAGTGGGCCGCCAAGGGCTACCTACGCATGCTCCGGGACTACGGCTGGGAACTGGTGCGCGAGAGGGCCTTCGGCAAGACCAACAGGCTCGAAGACGACGCCGGCCTTGCCGACGGCGGCTACCGGTGACCGGATCAGTTCGCGTCTCCGGCGTCGAAACGACGCGCCCGCACCGACCGCTTGACCGCGGCCTGACCCTCCAGCACCAGCCGGCGTAACGCCGGCGGTACCTCGGAGTCCGGGGCGGTCAGAAACTCGTCGGCGGCGGCGATAGCGGCGTCACTGATGTCCCAATAGGGATACAGGCCGATGACCACGGTCTGCGCGACCTCGCTGGATCGGCGTGCCCATACCCCAGGGATCGCCGCGAAATAGCGTGCGGTGAACGGCTGCAGCAGCTCGCCCTGTCCGGGCCCGGCGAAGCCCGCGATGATCGCCCGGGCCGTGATGTTGGCCAGGGTGTCGTCCTCGACCACCGCGATGAACGCCTTCTCCTTTACGTCGACTTGCGGTCGCGCCGCCGCGGCCTGGGCGCTGTATCGTTTGCCGGCGGCGGTCGGGTCACGTTGCGCCTCGGCGTCGATCGTCGGTGTCGCCGGACCGTCAGCGTCGATTGCCCCGGCTGCCGCGAGCGCGCTCACGATGCGCCAGCGCAGGTCGGTATCCACATTCACGCCCGCCAATCCGAGCTCGGCCGGGTCAGTGTCGAGCAAGGTCGTCAGCAACTCAACGTGCCGTGGAGACAGGACTGAGGAGCACAGCGTGTTGACGAACGCCAGCTGATGATCCGACGCGGGCGCGGCTGCCCGAGCCAATTCCAGCAACCGGTCCGCGTACTGCGGCCAGCCATGCTCGCGGGCCCAGCCCGGCTCGGCATAGGAGGTCAACGCCGTCTGTGCCTGCAGCAGCAGCCGTTGTGCCACCCCAACTTCGGTTTCGGCGTGTATCCCGCCCGACACCAATGCCACGAAATCACGGGCCCGCAGCTCGGCCTCGCGGGTCATCTCCCACGCCGCGGACCAGACCAGCGTGCGTGGCAGCGGCTCGGCGATGTCGGCGATCCGCGCCAACGCCGTCTGCAGCGACTCGGTGTCCAGCCGCAACGAGCAGTAGGTCAGGTCGTCGTCGTTGACCAGAATTAACTTGCCGCGGGAAACACCAACCAGCGCAGGCACTTCCGTTTCCTGGCCGTCGATGTCCAGTTCCTCCCGGTGCACTCGCACCAACTTGCCGGAGTCGCCGGAAGCATCGGAGTCGTAGATGCCGATTGCCACCCGGTGCACCCGGGTCTCGCCCGCACCGGGCGCCGCGCCGCTCTGCGTCACCGCGAACCGGGTGAACTTGCCGTCGGAGTCGATGTCGAAGTCCGGCCGCAGCGTGTTCAGCCCAGTGGTTTTCAGCCACTGCTGACCCCAATTCGACAAGTCGCGCCCCGACGCCTTCACCAGTGCGGAAAGCAGATCGTCGAACGTGGCGTTGCCGAACGCGTGCGTGCGGAAGTAGTCCCGCAATCCGGCCAGGAAGTGCTCCAGCCCGACGTAGGCGACGAGCTGCTTGAGTACTGAAGCGCCCTTGGCGTAGGTGATGCCGTCGAAGTTCACCTCGACGGCGGCCAGGTCCGGAATTTCGGCGGCGATCGGGTGCGTAGACGGCAGCTGGTCCTGCCGGTAGGCCCAGGACTTTTCGACGGTCGCGAAAGTCGTCCACGCCTCGGTGAATTCTGTTGCCTCGCTTTGACATAGCACCGATGCGAAAGTGGCGAAGGACTCGTTGAGCCACAGGTCGTCCCACCACGTCATGGTGACCAGGTCGCCGAACCACATGTGCGCCATCTCGTGCAGCACCGTCTCGGCGCGCCGCTCGTAGGAGGCGCGGGTGACCTTGCTGCGAAAAACGTAGTCCTCAAGGAACGTCACCGCGCCCGCGTTCTCCATTGCGCCGGCGTTGAACTCAGGCACGAACAGCTGATCGTACTTGCCGAACGCGTACGGGAGCCCAAAGTGCTTGTGGTAGAAGCCAAATCCTTGCTTGGTCTGGGTGAACAGCCGCTCGGCGTCCATGTGCTGCGCCAGCGAAGCCCGGCAATAGATGCCCAACGGGATGTCGCCGTGTTCGTCGGTGTAGGCGTCCTCCCAGACGGCGTACGGTCCGGCGACCAGCGCCACCAGGTAGGTGCTCATCCGCGGCGTGGTGGCGAAGGTGTGCACGCCATCCTCGACGCTTGTGGCCGCGCCGTTGGAGACCACCTTCCAGTGCTTGGGCGCCGTCACCTGGATGTCGAAGGTCGCCTTGAGGTCGGGCTGGTCAAAGCAGGCGAACATCCGCTTGGCGTCGGCGGTTTCGAATTGCGAGTACAGGTAGGTCTCGTCGTCCACCGGGTCGACGAAGCGATGCAAGCCCTCGCCGGTGTTGGAGTAGCGGCAGTCGGCGTCGACGACGACCACGTTGTGGTCGGCCAGTCCCTGCAGCGCGATGCCAGTCGATTCGTCGTAACCGGAGACGTCGAGCGCGTGGCCGTTGAGGGTGGCGCTGCGCACTGTTTCCGCGGCGATGTCGATGACAGTGTCGCTGCCGGCCAGCGCGTCGAACTCCACGGTGGTGGTCGAGCGGAAAGTTGGGTCGCCGGGAGCGCCTTTACCGTCGGTGATATCCAGGGTGATCTGGTAGCTGTCGACGGTGATCAGCGCGGCGCGTTCGGCGGCCTGGTCGCGGGTGAGGTTAGGAAGAGCCACGGGTCCAACTTAGAGCGTGGTGGGCTGGCCCTGCAGAATGGGAACAGGCTTGCGGCCACTACGGTTGTATTTGAGCGGTGTTTTGAACCGTTTCTGACTTTCCCGAGAGGACTGCGCAATGCCCGAGAAGTCTGTCGCCGATTTCTGGTTCGATCCGCTGTGCCCATGGGCCTGGATCACGTCACGCTGGATCCTCGAGGTGGAGAAGGTCCGCGACATCGACGTGAACTTCCACGTGATGAGCCTGGCGGTTCTCAACGAGAACCGCGAAGACCTGCCCGAGAAGTACCGCGAAAACATGAAGCGTGCGTGGGGCCCGGTGCGGGTGGCGATCGCCGCCGAGCAGGCCCACGGCGCGAAGGTGCTCGAACCCCTGTACACCGCGATGGGCACCCGGATTCACAACGAGAACAACAAGGAACTCGACGACGTCATCAAGCTGGCGCTCAGCGACGCCGGCCTGCCGGCCGACCTGGCCGAGGCCGCTACCAGCGAGGCCTACGACGACGCGCTGCGCAAGAGCCACCACGCCGGGATGGACCCGGTCGGCGACGACGTCGGCACCCCGACCATTCACGTGAACGGTGTCGCGTTCTTCGGACCGGTGCTTTCGCGGATCCCGCGCGGCGAGGAAGCCGGCAAGCTCTGGGACGCCTCGGTGACCTTCGCTTCCTATCCGCACTTCTTTGAGCTGAAGCGCACTCGCCACGAAAAGCCCGAATTCGACTAGCCCGGGCGGCGCGCGGCTGAAAGGATGTCGGGCATGCGCGTCTACCTGGGTTCTGACCACGCGGGATACGAGCTCAAGCAGCAGATCGTCGAGCATCTGAAGAAAACCGGGCATGAGCCGATCGACTGCGGCGCCTTCAGCTACGACGCAGAGGATGACTATCCGGCGTTCTGCATCGCGGCGGCGAGTCGCACGGTGGCCGACCCGGACAGTCTGGGCATCGTGCTGGGCGGATCGGGCAACGGCGAGCAAATCGCCGCCAACAAGGTGCCCAGTGCACGCTGCGCGCTGGCTTGGAGTGTGGAGACCGCGACGCTGGCCCGGGAACACAACAACGCGCAGCTGATCGGGATCGGTGGCCGCATGCACACCGTCGCCGAGGCGCTGACCTTCGTCGACGCCTTTGTCAATACGCCGTTCTCGAAAGCCGAACGCCACCAACGGCGTATCGACATTCTCGCCGAGTACGAACGCACGCACGAGGCGCCGCCGGTGCCCGGCGCCCCGGCCTGAGACTGGGAGTCGCTGGATGCCCGAAGGGCATACGCTGCATCGGCTGGCCCGGCTGCACCAGCGTCGCTTCGCGGGGGCGCCCGTCGCGGTATCCAGCCCGCAGGGCCGATTCGCCCCTTCCGCGGCCGTGGTCGACGGCCGCGTGCTGCGGCGCACCAGCGTCTGGGGCAAGCACCTGTTCCACCACTACGCCGACGGCCCGATCGTGCACGTTCATCTCGGTCTCTACGGCACCTTCACCGAATGGGGCCGCCCCAGCGACGGCCTGCCGCCCGAGGCGGTGGGACAGGTGCGGATGCGGATGATCGGCACCGACTACGGCACCGATCTGCGCGGCCCGACGGTGTGCGAGGTGCTCGACGAAGCCCAAGTCGGCCATGTCGTGGCCAGGCTCGGACCCGACCCGTTGCGCAGCGATGCGGATCCGTCGTGGGCCTGGGCTCGGATCGCCAAGTCGCGCAGGACTATTGGGGCACTTCTGATGGATCAGACCGTGATGGCAGGCGTGGGCAATGTCTACCGCAGCGAGTTGCTGTTTCGGCACCGCATCGACCCGTTCCGGCCCGGCCGGGGGATCGGCGAAGACGAATTCGACACGGCGTGGACTGATTTGGTGGCGCTGATGAAGGTGGGCTTGCGTGGCGGCAAGATCGTCGTGGTGTGCCCCGAACACGACCACGGTGCGCCGTCATATTTGCCCGACCGGCCCCGCACGTACGTGTACCGGCGCGCCGGTGAGCCGTGCCGGGTGTGTGGGACAACAATCAGCACGACTGTGCTCGAAGGTCGGAATTTGTTCTGGTGTACTCAATGTCAAACATGAGATTGGTCACATATCAAATAGGTTGTTACCGTGGAGATTTCGTTATCAGGGTGCAACGCAATCCTGTTTAGATAGTGACCGCTGGAGTACAAGCTGAGCATTATGAGAATACTTCCACGTGTAGTTGCAACGGTTTTCGCTATGAGCGCTGCCCTAGGTGTGGCTGGAGTGGGCGCCGCCGTTGACGCCCAGGCCCAGCCCGGGCCCTTCCCGCAATGGTGCCCGGGCGAGTTCTGGGATCCGGGTTGGGGCGACAACTGGGACCGAGGCCGTTGCCACGACTGGCGGCATGACGACCGTGGTGGCTGGCGCGATGACCGTGGTGGCTGGCACGACGGTCGCGACGATCGGGGACCCGGGTGGGACCACCGCTGAGGTAGCCAAAAGAGCACCCCCTCCTTATGGCGGGGGTGTTCTTTCTTTCGTCGGTACTCCCAGCGTGCGGTAGACCTCGTCGCTGAGGGCGAGGCTGCGAGGGTCCGCGTTGGACTTGGTTGCGTCGAAGCGATTCGCCACATACGCATAGCCGATCCCGTGCTCTAGATCGACAAAACCGAACGAGCCACCGAGGCCGCCGTGGCCGAAGATCTGCGGGTTCGGTCCGTTGACGCAACGCTGGTTGAGCATGTACCCCAGGCCCCAGCCGTGGTCGGCGACCCGGGGGCCCAGCACCAGGTCGGTCTCCAAACCGCCCTGCGACACCCGGATGAGATCCATGTGCTCGCGGCTGAGCAGCTTCTCCTGCGCGAGCGCGTTATAGAAGGTCGCCAAGCCCAGGGCAGACACCTGTCCGTTGGTGCCGGGGAACTCGAGTTGGCGCCATAGCGTCAGATCGTGGGAGCCCAGTTCGTCGTCGGGGGCGAACCCCATCGAGATCGACAGCCCCGCCTTGGGATGCTCGGCCAGGCTGGTCGGATAGCCGGGGGCGTCCACGTCGGCCAGCAGATCGCGGGCGTGCGGCTTGTTCACCCGATCGGCGCAGCGGCGCTGTTCGGTCGGCGCCAAGCCGATGTGGACGTCGGCGCCCAACGGTTCGGCGATCTCGGTGCGCAGGTACTGACCGATCCTGCGACCGGTCACCCGGCGGAACACCTCGCCGAGGATGAATCCGAACGTCGTCATGTGATAGCCCTGCGCGGTCCCTGGCTGCCACCACGGTTCGGCGGCGGCGAGCTGCTCGCAGACGAAATCCCAGTCGGCGACCTGTTCCCAGCGCATCCGGGTGCGCGGCCCGATCACGCCGGATCGGTGGCTCATCACCATGGCCAGCGTGATGTCTTCCTTACCCGCCTGCCCGAACTCCGGCCAATATCGGGCCACCGGAGCCTGCAGGTCGAGCTCACCGCGTTCGGCCAGTTGGTGGACGCAGGTGGCGGACAGAGCCTTGGTGCCGGACAGCACGGTGGTCAGGGTGTCCTGTCGCCAGGGTCGGGTACCCGCCGCGTCGGCCGACCCGCCCCACAGGTTGACGACAAGATCCCCGTCGACCCACACCGCGACGGCAGCGCCGACTTCGCGGTGCAGCGCAAAGTTGCGCTCGAACGCGTCGCGTACTCCCGCGAAGTCCGACGCGCATGAGCCTCGGATGTCGGTATCGGCTTTGAGGTCGGCTTTAAGGTCGCTCATGGCGCCTTTCTGTCGAGCGCAATGTCAAGCCAGAGGCTAGGCCCGAGCGGGCGACGGGAATCGAACCCGCGTAGCTAGTTTGGAAGACTAGGGCTCTACCATTGAGCTACGCCCGCGTGTGTTAGTCGAGCGAGACTGTACGTGTCGGGAGACATCAAATCTAATCGAACCCGTTACGTGACCGCTCTGTGAGGTCCGAGGTCCCCCGAGGTCCCTGCGGAGCTGGTCCTGGCGGGCCGTAGGATCGCGAGGTCAGTCCGGGGTGTAGCGCAGCTTGGTAGCGCATCCGCTTTGGGAGCGGAAGGCCGCAGGTTCAAATCCTGTCACCCCGACCAGCAGGCACCGCAGCCCGGCGGCTAGCAAGCACAGCAACGAAGAACAAGGAGCAACCCCGTGAAGAGCAGTGTCCAGCAGCTGAGCCCCACCCGGGTGCGCATCAGTGTGGAGGTGCCGTTCGCCGAGCTCGAGCCCGATTTCCAGCAGGCATATAAGGAGCTGGCCAAGCAGGTGCGCGTGCCCGGTTTCCGACCCGGGAAGGCCCCCGCGAAGCTGCTGGAGGCCCGCGTTGGCCGTTCGGCGATCATCGAGGAAGTCATCAACGCGGCGCTGCCGAGCCGCTACGGGCAGGCGGTGGCCGACACCGAGGTCCATCCCCTCGGCCAGCCGGACATCGACGTCACCAATAAGGAGTACGGCCAGGACCTGGCGTTCACCGCCGAGGTGGACGTGCGGCCCGAGATCACCCTGCCGGATTTGCAGGCGCTGACCGTGTCGGTGGACTCGATCGAGGTCACCGACGACGACGTCGAATCCGAACTCCAGTCGTTGCGTGCCCGTTTCGGCAGCCTGGCCGAGGTGACTCGGCCGGTAGCCCTCGAGGACGTTGTCACAATCGATCTGTCCGCCACGGCCGACGGCGAGGATCTGCCCGGCGCCCGCGCCGAGGGAATGTCTCATGAGGTCGGCTCCGGCCGGCTCATCGCGGGTCTGGACGATGCGCTCGTCGGTTTGTCCGTCGATGAGTCCAAGGTCTTCACCGCGCAACTAGCGACCGGTGAATACGCGGGCCAGGACGCCGAGGTCACCGTCACCGTCCGGTCGATCAAGGAACGCGAACTGCCCGAGGCCGACGACGAGTTCGCGCAACTGGCCAGCGAGTTCGACACCATCGACGAGCTGCGCGACAGCCTGCGCGAGCGGGTCGGCATGATGAAGCGCGCCCGGCAAGCCGAGCAGATTCAAAACTCCACGTTGGATGCGCTGCTCGAGCAGGTCGAGGTGCCGTTGCCGGAAGCCATCGTGCAGGCCCAGTTTGACGCCGCCATCCACGACGCCTTGCACGGCCTTGACCACGACGAGGCCAGGCTCGCTGAGGTCCTGACGGCGCGCGGCTCGTCGCGCGAGGAGTTTGAGTCCGAGACGCGCAGCGCCGCCGAGAAGGACGTCAAGCGGCAGCTGCTGCTGGACGCTCTGGCCGACGACCTGGACATCCAGGTCGGTCAGGACGCTCTGACCGAACGGCTGCTGATGACGTCTCGGCAATACGGCATCGAGCCGCAGCAGCTGTTCAGCTACCTGCAGGAGAACAACCAGTTGCCGGCGATGTTCGCCGACGTACGGCGGGGGCTGACCGTGGCAGCGGTCGTCGAGGCGGCGACGGTCACCGATACCGACGGCAACACGATCGATACCGGTGAATTCTTCGGCCGGCCCGCGGCATCCGACGAGACTGACGAAGCCGACGAGACCGACGACACTGATGAGAGCGAAGAGGTCGAGGCGCAGGAGGCCTCCGACCAATCCGCCACGTAGCCAGAACACGACGCATGACGCTGTGAGCGAACGCGCCCCGTTCCGGGGGTGCGAGAGGAGCAAACAGCGGGCTTGGTTGGTTAGTGTCGTGCATACAGAACTGAAAGAAAGCAGGTATCCCCGCCGTGACTGAGATGCGTTCGAACTCGTTGGGTCTCAACCTCACCGACTCGGTCTATGAGCGCTTGCTGTCCGAGCGCATCATCTTCTTGGGCTCGGATGTCAACGACGAGGTCGCCAACCGGCTGTGCGCACAGATCCTGCTGCTCGCCGCCGAGGACTCCGAAAAGGACATCAACCTTTACATCAACTCCCCGGGCGGATCGATCAGCGCCGGCATGGCGATCTACGACACGATGGTGTTGGCGCCGTGCGACATCGCCACCTACGCGATGGGCATGGCCGCGTCGATGGGCGAATTCCTGCTGGCGGCCGGCACCAAGGGCAAGCGTTACGCCCTGCCGCACGCGCGCATCCTGATGCACCAGCCGCTGGGCGGGGTGACCGGCAGCGCGGCCGACATCGCCATTCAGGCCGAGCAGTTCGCCGTCATCAAGAAGGAGATGTTCCGGCTCAACGCAGAGTTCACCGGCCAGTCGATCGAGCGCATCGAGGCCGACTCGGACCGCGACCGCTGGTTCACCGCCCCGGAAGCCCTCGAATACGGCTTCGTCGACCACATCATCACCCGCGCCGCCCACATCACCAATGGAGAAGCCCGATGAGTACTCAGGACCCCCGGATGCAACCTCAGGCGCGCTACATCCTGCCGTCGTTCATCGAGCACTCCAGCTTCGGCGTCAAGGAGTCCAACCCCTACAACAAGCTGTTCGAGGAACGCATCATCTTCCTCGGCGTCCAGGTCGACGACGCGTCGGCGAACGACATCATGGCGCAGCTGCTGGTGCTGGAGTCGTTGGACCCCGACCGCGACATCACCATGTACATCAACTCGCCCGGCGGCGGGTTCACCTCGCTGATGGCGATCTACGACACCATGCAGTACGTGCGGGCCGACATCCAGACGGTGTGCCTGGGTCAGGCCGCCTCGGCCGCGGCGGTGCTGCTGGCCGCCGGCACGCCGGGCAAGCGGATGGCGCTGCCCAACGCGCGCATTCTGATTCACCAGCCGTCACTGTCCGGCGTGATCCAGGGCCAGTTCTCGGACCTGGAGATCCAGGCCGCCGAGATCGAGCGGATGCGCACCCTGATGGAGACCACCCTGGCCCGCCACACCGGCAAGGACGCCGAGGTGGTCCGCAAGGACACCGACCGGGACAAGATCCTGACCGCCGAAGGCGCCAAGGAATACGGGATCATCGACACCGTTCTGGAGTACCGGAAGCTCTCCGCGCAGACGGCCTGAGTCTTTCGCCGAGCGTGAACTGACGGCGAGGTTTCGCATTTTTTGACCGGCTTCACGCTCGGCGCAATGTTGCCGTCGCTGATCAGCGCAGATTCGCCGCCGATCGCACTGCGCCGCTGTATGGTGACTTTTCGGGGGCCTATGCACGACGAGACGGGCTCACAGGTAGCTCATGGGCCTCGGTCGCGTAACGGCCGCGACACGCCAAGACACGATTGTGCGTCTCGGGCAGTGCTGGGGGCGATCGAGCTATATGTTCATTCACACGGAAAGGCAGTGGTCCTCGAAATTACCCCGAAATCTCACTGACGCGATTCGGCCTTAACGGTCGCATCGGGCCCGAGATAGCGGGTAGCGTCGAAGATTACACGCGGCACGGCAAGACTTACGGCGAAGTAAGAACGAACAGGAAGTAGGCCCTGAGGCATCATGGCGCGCATCGGAGACGGCGGTGATCTGCTGAAGTGCTCGTTCTGCGGGAAGAGCCAGAAGCAGGTCAAGAAACTTATTGCGGGCCCCGGTGTCTACATCTGCGATGAGTGCATCGACCTATGCAACGAGATCATCGAAGAGGAACTCGCTGACGCCGACGACGTCAAGCTCGACGAACTGCCCAAGCCCGCTGAGATTCGGGACTTCCTCGAGGGGTATGTCATCGGGCAGGACACCGCCAAGCGGACGCTGGCCGTCGCGGTCTACAACCACTACAAGCGGATCCAGGCCGGCGAGAAGAGCCGCGACTCCCGCTACGAGCCGGTTGAGCTGACCAAGTCCAACATCTTGATGCTCGGCCCGACCGGCTGCGGCAAGACCTATCTGGCCCAGACGCTGGCCAAGATGCTCAATGTGCCCTTCGCCATCGCCGATGCCACCGCGCTGACCGAGGCCGGTTATGTCGGTGAGGACGTCGAAAACATTCTGCTCAAACTCATCCAGGCCGCCGACTACGACGTCAAGCGCGCCGAGACCGGCATCATCTACATCGACGAGGTCGACAAGATCGCCCGCAAGAGCGAAAACCCGTCGATCACCCGGGACGTGTCGGGCGAGGGTGTGCAGCAGGCTTTGCTGAAGATTCTGGAGGGCACCCAGGCGTCGGTGCCTCCGCAGGGCGGACGCAAGCACCCGCACCAGGAATTCATCCAGATCGACACCACCAACGTGCTGTTCATCGTCGCCGGCGCGTTTGCTGGACTGGAGAAGATCATCTACGAACGCGTCGGCAAGCGCGGCCTGGGCTTCGGCGCCGAGGTGCGCTCCAAGGCGGAGATCGACACGGCCGACCACTTTGCCGACGTCATGCCCGAGGATCTGATCAAGTTCGGACTGATCCCCGAGTTCATCGGCCGCCTCCCGGTGGTCGCCTCGGTCACCAACCTGGACAAGGAATCGTTGGTCAAAATCCTGTCCGAGCCGAAGAACGCCTTGGTCAAGCAGTACACCCGGCTGTTCGAGATGGACGGCGTCGAGCTCGAGTTCACCGAAGACGCGCTGGACGCCATCGCCGATCAGGCGATCCACCGCGGCACCGGCGCCCGGGGCCTGCGCGCCATCATGGAAGAGGTCTTGCTGCCGGTGATGTATGACATCCCGAGCCGCGACGACGTCGCCAAGGTAGTGGTCACCAAGGAGACCGTGCAGGACAATGTGCTGCCGACGATCGTGCCGCGCAAACCGTCCCGCAGCGAGCGCCGCGACAAGAGCGCGTAATCGTTTCTAGGCCGGGTCTGGGTCGCCATGCGGAAATCCGAACGTGTTTCGGTGAAAGTGACCAATACCACAGTTTTCCCGGGTGGTCGACCCCGCTTCCCGGCTGCGGGTTGTTTTACCAGCTAAATAGTGGTCTCGACGGAGTCCAAACAGGGCCATGCACAGCACCAAAAGTGCCATAATTGGTACTGCCAGTGACATGAATCCTGAAGGCGGCGAGCGTCACTCCGACGGCGCGTTAACCTGAATCTGCAGCGCGGAGTGCCTGTCCGGGGACAGATGGAAGGCGAAAACGTGGATCCCAATGGCAACGAAGCCGGGTCAGAGTCTCATACCGGTGTGCCAAGCGCCGGCGCAGGCCGGCAGCGCCTGGAGAATGTCGTCATCCGATTCGCCGGGGACTCCGGCGACGGGATGCAGCTGACGGGCGACCGATTTACCTCGGAGGCCGCCCTTTTCGGCAACGACCTGGCGACTCAGCCGAACTACCCCGCCGAGATCCGCGCCCCCGCAGGCACGTTGCCGGGTGTGTCGTCCTTCCAGATTCACATCGCCGACTACGACATCCTGACCGCCGGTGACCGGCCCGACGTGCTGGTCGCAATGAACCCCGCGGCATTGAAGGCCAACATCGGCGACTTGCCTCGCGGTGGAATGGTGATCGCCAACTCTGACGAGTTCACCAAGCGCAACCTGACGAAGGTGGGTTACGTAACCAACCCGCTGGAGACCGACGAGCTCGAAGAGTACGTCGTCCACGCGGTCCCCATGACGACACTCACGTTGGGCGCCGTCGAGTCCATCGGCGCGACCAAGAAAGACGGCCAGCGCGCCAAGAACATGTTCGCGCTGGGCTTGCTGTCGTGGATGTACGGACGACCGATCCAGGCCAGTGAGACCTTCATCCGGGAGAAGTTCGTCCGCAAGCCCGACATCGCCGAGGCCAACGTGCTCGCCCTGAAGGCGGGGTGGAACTACGGCGAAACCACCGAGGCTTTCGGCACCACCTATGAGGTGTCCAAGGCCTCGTTGCCCGCCGGTGTGTATCGGCAGATCTCCGGCAACACCGCGCTGGCCTACGGCATCGTTGCGGCAGGTCAGCTGGCGAACATCCAGGTCGTGCTCGGCAGCTATCCGATCACGCCGGCGTCCGACATCCTGCACGAGCTGTCCAAGCACAAGAACTTCAACGTCATCACGTTCCAGGCCGAGGACGAGATCGGCGGCATCTGCGCCGCCATCGGCGCCTCTTACGGAGGCGCGCTGGGCGTCACCAGCACCTCGGGCCCGGGCATCTCGCTGAAGTCCGAAGCGCTCGGGCTCGCTGTGATGACCGAGCTCCCGTTGCTCGTCATCGATGTCCAGCGTGGCGGGCCGTCGACCGGCCTGCCCACCAAGACCGAGCAAGCCGACCTGCTGCAGGTGCTGTATGGCCGCAACGGTGAGTCACCGGTGGCTGTGCTGGCGCCACTATCTCCCTCCGACTGCTTCCAGACCGCCCTCGAGGCGGTGCGCATCGCGGTCTCCTACCACACCCCCGTGATTGTGTTGTCCGACGGCTCCATCGCCAACGGGTCGGAGCCGTGGCGCATCCCGGACGTCGGTGACCTACCGCCCATCACGCACACCTTCGCCAAACCGGGCGAGCCCTTCGAGCCCTACGCACGCGACCCCGAGACGCTGGCTCGCCAATTCGCCGTTCCGGGCACCCCAGGTCTGGAACACCGCATCGGCGGGTTGGAGGCGGCCAACGGCTCCGGCGACATCTCCTACGAGCCCGTCAATCACGACCTGATGGTTCGGATACGCCAGGCCAAGATCGACGGGATCCGCGTTCCTGATCTGGAGGTCGACGATCCGACCGGAGACGCCGAACTGCTGCTCATTGGGTGGGGCAGTACCTACGGCCCGATTGGAGAAGCCTGCCGGCGCGCGCGTCGGAAAGGCATCAAGGTCGCCCACGCCCATCTGCGGCACCTCAGCCCCTTTCCCGCGAACCTGGGCGATGTGCTGCGGCGTTACCCGCAGGTGGTGTGTCCAGAAATGAATTTGGGTCAGCTCGCGCTGGTGCTTCGCGGCAAGTACCTGGTCGACGTGCAGTCGGTCAGCAAGGTTCAGGGCGTCTCGTTCCTGGCCGACGAGGTGGGACGCGTCATCCGCGCTGCGCTGGGCGGCACGCTGGCCGAAATCGAGCAAGACAAGGCGATGGTTGCCAGAATGGCGGCAGCGACAGTGGGAGCGAGCGCATGACACGCGCAGGGACGATGCAGAGCGAAGCGATGAGAAGGAGCGGCGCTCGTGACTAACGTGATGGACAATCTGACGGGCAAAGACTTGGGTGTGACACCGAGGTTGACCAAGCACGCCGGGGTGCCCACGACCGACGAGCAACTCAAGGGCAAAGACTTCACCAGTGACCAGGAGGTCCGCTGGTGCCCAGGCTGCGGTGACTACGTCATCCTCAACACGATCCGCAATTTCCTGCCCGATCTCGGGCTGCGCCGCGAGAACATCGTGTTCATCAGTGGTATCGGCTGCTCCAGCCGGTTCCCGTACTACCTGGAGACCTACGGCTTCCACTCGATCCACGGCCGCGCCCCGGCCATCGCCACCGGTCTGGCGCTGGCCCGCGAAGATCTGTCGGTGTGGGTGGTCACCGGCGACGGGGACTCCCTGTCCATCGGCGGCAATCACCTGATCCACGCGCTGCGTCGCAACGTCAACATCACGATCCTGCTGTTCAATAACCGGATCTACGGGCTGACCAAGGGTCAGTACTCGCCGACGTCAGAGGTTGGCAAGATCACCAAGTCGACGCCGATGGGATCGTTGGACCACCCGTTCAACCCGGTTTCGCTGGCGCTGGGCGCCGAGGCAACCTTCGTCGGCCGCGCGTTGGACTCCGACCGCAACGGTCTGACCGAGGTGCTGCGCGCCGCGGCCGAGCATCGTGGCGCCGCGGTCGTTGAAATCCTGCAGGACTGCCCGATTTTCAACGACGGCTCGTTCGATGCGCTGCGCAAGGAAGGCGCCGAGGAGCGGGTGATCAACGTCCGGCACGGCGAGCCGATCGTGTTCGGCACCAACGGCGACTACTGCGTGGTGAAGTCCGGCTTCGGCCTGGAGGTGGCCAAGACCGCCGACGTCGCTGTCGAAGAGATCGTTGTGCACGACGCACACACCGACGACGCGGCCTACGCGTTCGCGTTGTCCCGGCTGTCGGTCCAGAACCTCGATCACACCGTGCTGGGAATCTTCCGGCACATCAGTCGACCCACGTACGACGACGCAGCCCGCTCTCAGGTGCAGGCCGCCCAGTCGTCGACGGCGTCGGACACTGCTGCGCTGCAGTCGCTTTTGCGTGGGCGCGACACCTGGACCGTCGACTGACGTGGCCGAACCACGGTCGAAGTCACTTGCTGGGGTCGTGCTGGCCGGAGGCGAATCGCGGCGCATGGGTCGCGACAAGGCCACGCTGCGGGTGCCCGGGGGATCCACCACGATGGTCGAACATGTGGTCGGGATCATCGCGCAGCGCTGCGAGCCGGTTTTCGTGATGTCGGCCGTGGGCCAGCCGTTGCCGACGCTGCAGGCCCGCATCATGCGCGACGAGTCGCGGTCAGAGGGGCCGTTGCCGGCGACCGGGCGTGGGTTGCGCGCCGCCGCCGAAGCCGGCGCCCGGCTCGCGTTCGTCTGTGCCGTCGACATGCCGCTTGTGACACCAGATTTGATAGACGAGCTAGTCCGCCTCGCCGTCGAGACCGGCGCCGAGGTGGTGTCGCCGTGGGACGGTCGTAGCCACTATCTGGCGGCGGTGTATCGCACCGACCTGACGGATCGGATCGAGCGGCTGGTCGCTGCGGGCGAGCGCCGAATGAGCGCGCTGATCGATGCTTCTGATGCTCAACAGATCGTGCTGTCGGATTCTCGTCCGCTGACCAACGTCAACACCACTGCGGACCTGCAGGCCTTGGCGTAGCGCTAATCTCGACGATTGTCGCTTTGATTTATTGTGTCAAATTGTTGACGATATTTAGCGGATCAATATTCACGTCTCGAATTTAGTGTCAATTCCGCAATTTACTCGTTGCAAATTCTCGCATCAAATGGCTGCGCCTGAGCGCTTGGAGCGATTTCGTATTGTGTTGTGGCAGTGTCGATTTGGCGTACGACCCGCGAGAAGATTCGGCCCTGGCAAATCTAATGTGAACCCTTGGCCACCCTCGTATTTTCGTTGGCGATCGCCGCGGGGCCGACGATGGGGGCCTTCGTGCTGGCGTCCGTCCACCCGGATGGCGCGCGCTCTCAGGTGGCTCGATGCTTGTTCTTCCTCAAACACATTGTGAAGCTGAGTATTTGGACGACCCAACGGAGTCAGCCCATGTGAAGTCGTAACGAGGTGAGGTCGGACCGGCGAGGCGGCGTGTGCGAGACCAAAAATCGGCGGCATTGGTATAGGGCAAAATCCGTGGCCCACGTCACAAAATGGCCGTGATTCGGGTCACTATTATGCACCGCAGCAGAAATATTGGTGCAGTCAAAAAACGTACTGCTGACCTGCAATAATCATTCCGCAACCGCGCCGTAATCGGACCGTTATAGACGCGGGGTGCCCCTTCGGCCAATGTGACGAAATGTTTGCGGTCTCGTACCGTCCGTACAGAGCCCGGCACGCCGGGCCAAAAATCGAATATCCACGGACCCGCGTGTGAGCGGGGTGGCGACGGCTGACGCTTGAGGAGCCGCCGCGGCCGGCGGAGGCATCCGTCGGGCAGATCAGACCCCCCGCTGCCGTGCCAGAACGAGATGGCACGTCCCTAAAGCAGCAATCCCTCATGGATAAGCACCCAACCCACACCTTGTGGGCTGGCTTAGGCGCGCGCCCCGCGAAAGGAACAAATTTGAGGAACGTCCGAAAGACGCTCATGGTGGCCGCGGTCACCGGGACGCTCGTGACTCTGCCGGTCACCGCGACCGCCCATGCGGATGCGCCGCGCTTAGACCCCAACACGGCGCCCGCCGGCCCCGGCCCCGACGCGCCACCCCCGGCCCCGGACGCCGCCCCGCCGGCTCCTGCACCGGTGGGCTTTGACCCGAACGTTCCGCCGCCGCCGGACGCCCCGCCGCCGCCTCCTGCGCCGGTGGGCTTTGACCCGAACGTTCCTCCGCCGCCGGACGCCCCGCCGCCGCCGCCGGGCGACCCGAACGTTCCCCCGCCGCCCGCGCCGGATGCTCCGCCCGTTCATCACGCGTACAGCGTCAATTGGGACGCGATCGCGCAGTGCGAGTCCGGTGGAAACTGGGGCATCAGCACCGGTAACGGCTTCTCCGGCGGCCTGCAGTTCACGTCCAGCACCTGGCGGGCCAATGGCGGCTCCGGGTCGGCGAACGGCGCCAGCCGTGACGAGCAGATCCGGGTGGCCGAGAACGTCTTGCATTCGCAGGGTATCGGCGCCTGGCCGGTCTGCGGCCGACGCGGCTGATCAAACGCAGCACGGAAAAGTGCCGGGCCATCTGGCCCGGCACTTTTGCGTCTGTGGGCGGATTCGGCACCGAGTCCCGGGGAGTAGCGTCGAGTCAGTGACCTCGACGCCGCGGGAATTCGACATCGTCTTGTACGGGGCAACCGGTTTCGTGGGGAAGCTGACTGCGGAGTACCTGGCCCAGGCCGCCGGGGATGCACGGATTGCCCTGGCCGGTCGCTCCACCGAACGTTTGAGCGCGGTTCGTGACACTCTCGGGGAGTCGGCGCAGTCCTGGCCGCTTCTGGCCGCAGACGCGGCGTCGCCGACGACGCTGCACCAGATGGCTGCGCGGACGCAAGTTGTCATCACCACCGTTGGGCCGTACACACGCTATGGGCTGCCGCTGGTGGCCGCGTGTGCGGGTGCGGGCACCGATTACGCCGACCTGACCGGCGAACCGCCGTTCATCCGCAGCAGCATCGATCTCTACCACAAGCAGGCGGTTGACACCGGCGCCCGCATCGTGCATTCCTGCGGGTTCGATTCCGTCCCTTCGGATCTGAGTGTTTACGCGCTCTATCGGGCGGCGCGCGAGACCGGCGCCGGCGAGCTCGTCGACACCGACTTCGTGCTGCGCTCCATGTCGGGCGGGGCGTCGGGGGGCACCATCGCGTCTGTGCTAGAAGTGCTGCGCTCGGTCTCCGGTGACCCTGACATGCGTCGCCAGTTCGCCGATCCCTACACACTGAGCCCCGACCGCGGCGCCGAACCCGAGCTCGGCGCCCAGCCGGATCTGTCGCGACGGCCCGGCCGTCAGATCGCGCCGGAACTCGCGGGCGTCTCGACAGTCGGATTCATGATGGCCGTGGCCAACACCCGGATCGTGCGCCGCAGCAACGCGCTGTTGGACTGGGCGTACGGCCGGCGGTTCCGGTACAGCGAAAGCATGAGCCTGGGGTCGTCGGTCGGCGCGCCGGTGGCGTCGGCGGTCGTCAACGGGGTCGGCAACGCGGTGTCCGCGCTCGGGAGCCGCTATTTCCGGCTACTGCCACGTGGACTGGTGGAGCGGGTCGTTCCCAAACCCGGCACCGGCCCGAGCGCGGCGGCCCGAGAGCGCGGCTACTACCGCATCGAGACCTACACGACCACCACCAATGGTGCCCGGTATGTGGCGCGTATGGCGCAGCAGGGCGACCCGGGTTATAAGGCGACCTCAGTCCTGCTGGGCGAGTCTGGTCTTGCGTTGGCGTTCGACCGCGACAAGCTCTCCGACCTGCGCGGGGTGCTAACTCCCGCGTCCGCAATGGGTGACGCACTGCTGGCGCGGTTTCCTGCCGCGGGTGTATCGCTGCAAACCGAGCAATTGGTTTGAGTCTCAATGCGATAGCGCCTTTCGGAGCCTTTCGGTGACGAGGGCATGGGTCTAGTGTCGTAATCGATTCGCCTGCACACCCCTGCAACGAAGGTGGACAATGATGGCCGATCTCGACGATCTCTACGCTCAAATTCCTACGTCTGAAATCGCGAACAAGCTCGGCGCCGACGAAGCGGAAGTCGATAGTGCGATCCACACCCTGGTGCCGGTCATGCTCGGCGGACTGCAACACAACTCGCAAGATCCCGAGCACGCCAGCAAGATCGAATCCGCGGCCAGCAGTCACGCCGCCGGCGAAGGCGACGGGCAGCAGGCGGTCGCGGCGCTGTTCGGCGGCAACGACACCGACCAGGTTGCGGCGGCGCTGGCCAAGGGCGGCGCGGGCAACAGCGACCTGCTCAAGCAATTGCTACCCATCCTGCTGCCAATGGTTTTGGCGTACATCGGCAAGCGGTTAGGAACCGATGGCGCGCAGACCACCACTGCGCACAAAAAAGAGGAAGCCTCCGGCGGCGGCCTGGGCGATATCCTGGGCAGCATCCTCGGTGGCGGGTCCGCTTCCGGCGACAAGTCTCTCGGCGGCGTCCTCGGCAGTGTGCTCGGCGGCAAGGGCGGCGCGCTCGGCGAAATCCTCGGCGGCCTGCTGGGCGGCAAGAAATAGCCTGCGCCGCACTGTATTTGGAGTGTTCATGTGCGGTTTCCGAACGGTTTCTATTTGCGTCGAGAATAGGAAAGGGCATCGCGGCGGCGTCCGCCCCGATGGATGACAGAGGATTCAAGAGGAATCGAAAGGATAGCCATGTCAGACACGCTTACCGAAGGACAAAAACTCGTTCGTGGCGAATCGATCGCCTCGAACAACGGGGCCTACACCCTCACCCTGCAGGACGACGGCAACCTGGTGCTGGCCTCCCGGGGCCAGGCGCTGTGGGACACGTCGACCAACGGCCAGAATGTGGTCCGCGCCGAAGTGCAGAACGACGGGAATTTCGTCCTTTACAGCGCGGACAAGCCGATCTGGCACACCGACACCAAAGGCAAGAAGAACGTCAAGCTCGTCCTGCAGAACGATCGCAACCTAGTGCTCTACGCCGCCGACGGACCGGCCTGGTCGACGCACACCGAGACTGACGCCCCGCCGCCGCCCGAGCCGCAGGCCGCTCCCGAACCAGCGCCCGAATCAGGCACCGGCGACGCGCCGGTCGTGGAGGCCACCGAGGAGGCTTTCGAGGAGGCCACCCCGGAGCCGCCGGCGCCGGAGCCCGCGCGGACGTACACCGTCGTCTCCGGTGACACGCTATGGGGCATCGCGGAGCGCTTCTACGGCGACGGCAACAAGTACCAGGTGATCGCCGACGCCAGCGGTGTCCCCAATCCCGACCTGATCTACCCGGGACAGGTGCTCACGATTCCCTGATCGCCACGAAGCTTCGGGCGCTTACGCGCCCTTCGGTGGCGGTTCCATAGAATTGACCGGTGACCGCCAGCCACAGCTCTGCCGCCGACCTCCCCAAATCGTGGGATCCGGCCGCGACGGAGAGCGTGATCTACCAGAAGTGGCTAGATGCCGGGTACTTCGCCGCGGACGCGTCCAGCGCCAAACCCGCGTATTCGGTCGTGCTGCCGCCGCCGAACGTGACCGGCAGCCTGCACATGGGCCACGCGCTCGAGCACACGATGATGGACGCCCTGACCCGCCGCAAGCGGATGCAGGGTTATGAGGTGCTCTGGCAGCCGGGTATGGATCATGCGGGTATCGCGACGCAGAGCGTGGTGGAAAAGCAGCTCGCAGTCGACGGCAAGACCAAAGAGGACTTCGGTCGTGAGCTGTTCGTCGAGAAGGTGTGGGACTGGAAGCGGGAATCCGGCGGTGCGATCGGTGGTCAGATGCGCCGGCTCGGCGACGGGGTGGACTGGAGTCGCGACCGGTTCACCATGGACGAGGGCCTGTCGCGCGCGGTGCGGACGATCTTCAAGAGGCTCTACGACGCTGGACTGATCTATCAGGCCGAGCGGCTGGTCAACTGGTCGCCGGTGCTTCAGACGGCGATCTCGGACCTTGAGGTCAACTACCTCGAGGTCGACGGCGAACTGGTGTCGTTCCGGTACGGCTCGCTCGACGACTCGCGACCCCACATCGTGGTCGCCACCACCCGGGTCGAGACGATGCTGGGCGACACGGCTGTCGCGGTGCACCCCGACGACGAACGCTATCGGCACCTGGTCGGCACCACCCTGCCGCACCCCTTCATCGACCGGCAGCTCATCATCGTTGCCGACGAGCACGTGGACCCCGAATTCGGCACCGGCGCAGTCAAAGTCACGCCCGCCCACGACCCGAACGACTTCGAGATCGGGCTGCGACACCAACTGCCGATGCTCTCGATCCTGGACACCAAGGGCCGGATCGTGGATACCGGAACGCAATTCGACGGCATGGACCGCTTCGAGGCCCGGGTCGCGGTGCGCGAAGCTCTTGCCACGCAGGGCCGGGTCGTCGAGGAGAAGCGGCCCTACTCGCATAGCGTCGGACACTCGGAGCGCAGCGGCGAGCCGATAGAACCGCGGCTGTCGCTGCAGTGGTGGGTTCGGGTGGAATCGCTGGCCAAGGCCGCCGGCGATGCGGTGCGCAACGGGGACACCGTGATTCACCCTGCCAGCCTGGAACCGCGCTGGTTCTCCTGGGTCGATGACATGCACGACTGGTGTATCTCCCGACAGCTGTGGTGGGGCCACCGCATCCCGATCTGGTACGGGCCGGGCGGCGAGCAGTTGTGCGTCGGCCCGGACGAGACACCGCCGGATGGCTGGGAACAGGATCCCGACGTACTGGACACCTGGTTCTCGTCCGCGCTGTGGCCATTCTCCACGCTGGGCTGGCCGGAAAAGACCCTGGAACTGGAAAAGTTCTATCCGACAAGCGTTTTGGTCACCGGATACGACATCCTATTCTTCTGGGTGGCGCGGATGATGATGTTCGGCACCTTCGTCGGCGGTGACGACGCCATCACGCTCGGCGGCCGCCGCGGCCCGCAGGTGCCGTTCACCGACGTGTTCCTGCACGGGCTGATCCGCGACGAGTCCGGCCGAAAGATGAGTAAATCCAAGGGAAACGTCATCGACCCGCTGGATTGGGTGGAGACCTTCGGCGCCGACGCGCTGCGCTTCACGCTGGCCCGCGGCGCCAGCCCCGGCGGCGACCTGGCCGTCGGCGAGGATGCCGTGCGCGCGTCGCGCAATTTCGTCACCAAGCTGTTCAACGCCACCCGGTTTGCGCTGCTCAACGGTGCGAGCCCGGCGCCGTTGCCCGCCCTCGACGACCTGACCGACGCCGATCGCTGGATCCTGGGACGGCTGGAAGAAGTTCGCGCCGAAGTGGATTCGGCCCTCGACGTCTACGAGTTCAGCCGAGCCTGCGAGGCGCTTTACCACTTCGCGTGGGACGAGTTCTGCGACTGGTATGTCGAGCTCGCGAAGACCCAGCTCGCCGACGGGCTGACGCACACCACCGCGGTCCTTGCCGCGGCACTGGACACGCTGTTGCGACTGCTGCACCCCGTAATCCCATTTATCACCGAGGCCCTGTGGCAGGGCCTCACGGGAGCCGAGTCGTTGGTCGTCGCCGACTGGCCGACACCCGCCGGCATAAGTCTGGATCCGGTTGCCGCGCAACGAATCACGGACATGCAAAAACTGGTGACCGAGGTTCGGCGCTTCCGCAGCGATCAAGGTCTAGCCGATAGGCAGAAGGTGCCGGCCCGGCTGGCCGGCATCGCGGAAGCCGATCTGAACACCCAGGTGCCCGCGGTGACGTCGCTGGCCTGGCTCACCGCAGCCGGGAAGGGCTTCCGTCCGTCAGCCTCGGTGGAGGTGCGCCTGAGTGCCGGCACGGTCGTCGTCGAACTCGATACCTCGGGCACCATCGACCTGGCCGCCGAGCGCCGCCGCTTGGAAAAAGACTTGGCGGCAGCGCAAAAGGAATTGGCGTCGACCGCCGCGAAGCTGGACAACGCCGACTTTCTCGCGAAGGCCCCCGAGGCCGTCGTCGCCAAGATCCGCGGCCGCCAGCGGGTGGCCCAGGAGGAAACCGACCGGATCACCGCCAGGCTGGCTGCGCTGCAGTGACTTTCGAGCCATACGAGGACGGGCCGGGTGAGCTGGCCGATGCCGTTCCCACCCCGGACGAGATCGCGTCCCTGCTGCAGGTCGAGCACCTGTTGGATCAACGCTGGCCGGAAACCAAGATCGAGCCGAGCCTGACCCGGATCAGCGCAGTGCTCGACCTGCTCGGCTCACCGCAACTGGCCTACCCGTCGATCCACATCGCCGGTACGAACGGAAAGACCTCGGTGGCGCGGATGATCGACGCGCTCGTCACCGCGCTGCAGCAACGCACTGGCCGGACCACCAGCCCGCACCTGCAGTCGGCCGTGGAACGCATCGCGATCGACGGAAAGCCGATCAGCCCAGCGCGATACGTGGCGACGTACCGGGAGATCGAGCCGTTCGTGCAGATGGTCGACGCGCAGTCGCACGCTGACGGCGGTCCGGCGATGAGCAAATTCGAGGTCCTCACCGCGATGGCGTTCGCTGCGTTCGCAGACGCTCCCGTCGACGTAGCGGTGGTCGAGGTCGGACTGGGCGGGCGATGGGACGCCACCAACGTCATTAACGCGCCGGTGGCCGTCATCACGCCGGTCAGCGTTGACCACGTGGAATACCTCGGCGCCGACATCGCTGGGATCGCCGGAGAGAAGGCGGGCATCCTCCATAAGGCGTCCGACGGTTCGCCGGACACCGTCGCGGTCATCGCCCGTCAGGTGCCGGCGGCGATGGAGGTGGTGTTGGCGCAGACGGTGCGCGCCGACGCCGCGGTCGCGCGCGAGGATTCCGAGTTCGCGGTGCTGGGCCGCCAAGTCGCGATCGGTGGCCAGCTGCTGCAACTGCAGGGCCTCGGCGGCGTGTACTCCGATATCTACCTGCCCTTGCACGGCGAACACCAGGCGCACAACGCGGTGGTGGCACTGGCCGCCGTCGAGGCCTTCTTCGGCGCCGGCGCCCAACGTCAGCTCGACGTGGACGCCGTCCGGGCCGGTTTCGCCGCGGTCGTCAGCCCCGGTCGGCTGGAGCGCATGCGCAGCGCGCCCACCGTGTTCATCGACGCCGCACACAATCCGGCCGGAGCGGCCGCTTTGGCGCAGGCGCTGGCCGACGAGTTCGACTTCCAGACCCTGGTCGGGGTGATCAGCGTGATGGCCGACAAGGACATCGACGGCATCCTCGCCGCGCTGGAGCCGGTGTTCGACTCCGTCGTCGTGACCCACAACGGGTCGCCGCGGGCGCTGGATGTCGAGTCGCTGGCATTGGTGGCAGGGGAGCGGTTCGGGCCCGACCGGGTGATCGCCGCCGAGAACCTGCGCGACGCCATTGACGCCGCGATTGCCCTGGTCGACGATGCCGCGGCAGAGGAGGCGTTCGGGGAAGGTCCGGTGCTCTCCGGCGCCGGGATCGTCATTACCGGCTCGGTCGCCACCGCCGGTGCCGCGCGCACCCTGTTCGGGCGTGACCCGCAGTGACCCAGGACCAGCCCCAGGATCAGCCCCCTGCGCCTTCGGACCCGTGGAAGAGTTTCAGCGGCGTCATGGCCGCGACACTGCTGCTGGAGGCCGTGGTGGTGCTGCTGGCAATACCGGTGGTCGGCGCGGTTGGCGGTGGGCTGACCGCGGTGTCGCTGGGCTATCTGATCGGGCTGGCCGTGCTGCTGATCCTGCTGACGGGGCTGCAGCGCCGGCCCTGGGCGATCTGGGTGAACCTGGCGGCGCAGCTGGTGGCGGTCGCGGGCTTCGCGCTTTACTCGGGCGTGGGATTCATCGGTCTGCTGTTTACCGGAGTGTGGGCTCTGATCGCCTACCTGCGGTCCGAGGTCCGGCACAGGCTTTCGCCGCCGGACTGAGCTCATTCTGTACGCTGTGCGCCGTGACCGAACGGACCCTGGTATTGATCAAGCCGGACGGCGTCGAGCGACGGTTGATCGGCGAAATCATCAGCCGCATCGAGCGCAAGGGCCTCGACATCGCGGCGCTGGAGCTCAGGCAGGTCAGCGAGGACCTGGCCAGCCGGCATTACGCCGAGCACGACGGCAAACCATTCTTCGGATCGTTGCTGGAATTCATCACCTCGGGACCCGTGGTGGCGTTGATCGTGGAGGGACCGCGAGCGGTGACGGCGATTCGCCAACTTGCCGGCGGCACGGACCCTGTGGAGAAGGCCACACCAGGCACGATCCGCGGGGATTTCGGTTTGGAGACCCAGTTCAACCTCGTGCACGGGTCCGACTCGACCGAGTCGGCCCAGCGCGAGATCGCGCTTTGGTTTCCCGGCGTATAACGCGAGGGCTCGGTTGCGCAAAGGGGGCGCGAGCGGGCATCCCTATCACAGGCGCGTGGCCTCGGCCTGTGGTATGGGATACTGGCTCCGGGTGAACGTCGTCGGACCGGCTTCGGACCGGCTAAGGACACCCGAATGAAGACTTTGACAAGCGCGACAATCGTTCATCCGGCGATATGGCGCGGCATGTCAAGCCATCATTCAGCACGGCGCCGGGCGGGTTCGCTGGGTTCAGTGAGCTGCTCGGGGCGAGACCAATTACAAGCCCGGGAGAAGTGACCCGGGCACATAGTGAAGCCCTCGCGTGGCCGCGTCGAATGGACGCGCCCGGGGGCTTGAGGAGAATACGTGGTAGACGGTGCCCCAACTTCAGAACCAGCAAAAGAGCCGACACAGCACGAGGAACTGCCGGACCGCCTGAGAGTCCATCAGCTCGCTCGGTCGCTGGGTAACACCACCAAAGAGGTGCTGGACGCGCTGTTGCAGCTCGACGGGCAGGCGCGCAACGTCCAGTCCGGCGTAGACCGTGAGGATGCGCTCCGGGTGCGCGACATGTTGTTCGCCAAGGCCCCCGCGGTGTTCCCGGTGCTCAACAGCCCACCGGATACCCCAGCCTCCGGGGCCTCGGAAGCCGAGGAACCCGAGTCGGGGCCGACGGAGACCGCGGCGGAGCGGCCGCACTACATGCCGTTGTTCGTGTCGCCGCAGCCGCGACAGGCGGACGAGGATACCGATGACGATGCCGCCGATGGTGGCCTGGAATCCGAGTCGGACGCCGATGCCGACGACGATGACGACGAAGAGCAAGGCGATCGGCCGGCCAATCGTCGGCGGCGTCGTGGTCGTCGGGGTCGCGGCCGAGGCCGTGGCGAACAGGGCGGGTCCGACGGCGCCGACAATGACGAGACCGAGTCGAAGACCAAGGACACGAAGGATTCAGCCGAATCCGACGATGCAGAAGGGTCAGACTCGGCCGATTCCGAAGACAGTGATTCCGAGGGCGACGACGAGGACGGCTCGGGGGAGGGCGCTACCAAGCGCCGTCGTCGCCGCCGGCGGCGCAAGTCCGGCTCCGGCGATGACAACGAAGACGGTCTCTCGCCCGACGATCCGCCCAACACCGTGGTGCACGAGCGGGCGCCGCGCTCCGGCAAATCGCGCGGTGACAGTGGCTCTAACGGCACGGCCGGCGGCGAGATCAAAGGCATCGATGGCTCTACCCGGCTAGAGGCCAAGCGCCAGCGCCGCCGGGATGGGCGCGACGCCGGGCGGCGCCGCCCACCGATCCTGACCGAGTCCGAGTTCCTGGCTCGCCGCGAAGCTGTCGAGCGCGTGATGGTGGTGCGCGATCGAGTTCGCACGGAGCCGCCCCACCCGGGCGCGCGGTACACCCAGATCGCGGTGCTCGAGGACGGGATCGTCGTCGAGCACTTTGTCACCTCGGCCGCGTCCGCTTCCCTCGTGGGCAACATCTACCTGGGCATCGTGCAGAACGTGCTGCCCTCGATGGAGGCCGCGTTCGTCGATATCGGCCGTGGCCGCAACGGCGTGCTCTACGCCGGAGAGGTCAACTGGGAAGCCGCGGGGCTGGGCGGGTCCGACCGCAAGATCGAACAGGCCCTCAAACCCGGCGATTATGTTGTGGTCCAGGTCAGCAAGGACCCAGTCGGCCACAAGGGCGCGCGGCTCACCACCCAGGTGTCGTTGGCCGGCCGCTACCTGGTCTACGTGCCGGGCGCGTCGTCGACCGGGATCAGCCGCAAGCTGCCCGACACCGAACGCCAGCGGCTCAAGGAGATCCTGCGGGAGGTGGTGCCGTCCGATGCGGGCGTGATCATCCGCACCGCGTCCGAGGGCGTCAAAGAGGACGACATCCGCAACGATGTCACCCGTCTGCAGGAGCGTTGGCAGCAGATCGACAGCAAGGCGACCGAGACCAAGGAGAAGGCGGCCGGTGCCGCGGTGCCGCTCTACGAAGAGCCCGACGTACTGATCAAGGTCATCCGCGACCTGTTCAACGAGGACTTCGCCGGGCTCATCGTGTCCGGGGGCGAAGCCTGGACGACGATCAACGAGTACGTGAATTCCGTTGCCCCCGATCTGGTTTCGAAGCTGACGAAATACGAACCCGCCCAGGGGCCGGACGAGCAGAGTGGGCCGGACGTGTTCGCGGTGCATCGCATCGACGAGCAACTGGCCAAGGCGATGGATCGCAAGGTGTGGCTGCCGTCGGGCGGCACGCTGGTGATCGACCGGACCGAGGCGATGACGGTGGTCGACGTCAACACCGGCAAGTTCACCGGGTCCGGAGGCAACCTCGAACAGACCGTCACTAAGAACAACCTCGAGGCGGCCGAGGAGGTCGTGCGCCAGCTGCGGCTGCGCGACATCGGCGGCATCGTGGTCATCGACTTCATCGACATGGTGCTGGAGTCCAACCGCGACCTGGTGCTGCGTCGACTTACCGAGGCGCTGGCCCGCGACCGCACCCGCCACCAGGTGTCCGAGGTGACGTCACTGGGCCTGGTACAGCTGACCCGCAAGCGGCTGGGGACCGGACTGATCGAGGCGTTCTCGACGTCATGCACCCAATGCGGCGGCCGCGGGATACTGCTGCACGCTGACCCCATCGATTCGACCGCAGCGACCGGGCGCAAGTCCGAGCCGGCAGGCCGGCGCGGCCGGCGGGGGAAAAAGAAGACCGATGAACCCGACGACCAGCCCGCGGTGGCCAAAGTGCCTGCTCATGCTCCCGGCGAACATCCGATGTTCAAGGCGATGGCCGCGGGCTCGACCGGGACATCGGAGGGGGCCGATGACGATGAGGACACCACAGAGTCCGAGGCAGGCTTCGAGGAAGCTGCCGCCGACACCGAAGAGCAGACGGTCGATCAGATTCCCGCGGGCCCAGACGACACCGAAGACACCGACGAGCTCGACGAGGACTCCGATGACGAGGACTCCGACGACGAGGACTCTGACGACGACTCCGACGACGAGGACTCTGACGACGACCTCAGTGACGATGACGATGACGAGGACGAGGACGAGGATCTCGACGACGACGACGACGAGGACCTCGACCTGGACGAAGACCTCGAGCTCGAGGACTCCGAGGACTCCGACGACACCGACGATGACGACGATGACTCGGACGCGGTCACTGGCGTGATCGATACCGGCTCGTCCTTCGGACGGCCGCGTCGGCGGCGTGCGGCGGGCAGGCCGGCGGGGCCGCCGATCCACGTCGACTGAACGCGTCCAGACACTCGGGCGACTAGCTGAAGTGGACAAAAGGCCACGTCCGGACCTTCGGTAACCGCGTGTCAGATGTGGCGGTTTGACCCTGTAGCCGCTGGTCACGTACCCTTGGACAGTTGTCGCCAGGCCGACGGACGAAGTTCGACCGGCGAGCGGGACATAGCTCCCGCGCCCAAGACCCACCACGCGCACGGCCGCTGGCACGCGCGCGAAGTGATACGGCTAGAGAAAGAGCAGGAGCAACGATGGCGACCTACGCAATCGTCAAGACCGGTGGCAAGCAGTACAAGGTCGCCGTCGGAGACGTCGTCAAGGTCGAGAAGCTCGAATCCGAGCCCGGAGCCAAGATATCGCTGCCGGTTGCCCTGGTGGTTGACGGCGCCAAGGTCACCACCGACGCCCAGGATCTCGCCAAGGTCGCTGTAACCGGCGAGGTGCTCGAGCACACCAAGGGCCCCAAGATCCGTATCCACAAGTTCAAGAACAAGACCGGCTACCACAAGCGGCAGGGGCACCGTCAGCAGCTGACGGTCCTCAAGGTCACTGGGATCAAGTAGGCAGGCGACAGAAATGGCACACAAGAAGGGCGCGTCCAGCTCTCGCAACGGTCGCGACTCCAACGCTCAGCGGCTCGGCGTCAAGCGATTCGGCGGTCAGCTCGTCAAGGCCGGCGAGATCCTCGTCCGCCAGCGCGGCACCAAGTTCCACCCGGGCGTCAACGTCGGGCGCGGCGGCGATGACACGTTGTTCGCGACGGCGACCGGGGCGGTGCAGTTCGGCGCCAAGCGCGGACGCAAGACCGTCAACATCGTCGCGGCCGCGCAGACCAGCGACTGAACTCGGAGGGAGCGCAGTACTAGCGCTCCACTAAGCACATGCCTCGGTTTGTCGATCGCGTCATCATCCACGCGCGGGCGGGTTCCGGTGGTAACGGTTGCGCGTCGGTCCATCGCGAGAAATTCAAACCGCTGGGCGGGCCTGACGGCGGCAACGGCGGCCGAGGCGGGAGCATCGTCTTCGTCGTCGACCCCGCAGTGCACACTCTGCTCGACTTTCACTTCCGCCCACATGTCAGCGCGCCGTCAGGCAAGCAGGGGATGGGCAACAACCGCGACGGCGCCGCTGGCCCGGACCTAGAGGTCAAAGTTCCCGACGGCACCATAGTCCTGGACGTAAACGGCCGACTGCTCGCCGACCTGGTTGGCGCCGGCACGCGCTTTGAAGCCGCCGCTGGTGGCCGCGGCGGGCTGGGCAACGCGGCGCTCGCCTCGCGCGCCCGCAAGGCGCCTGGCTTTGCACTGCTCGGGGAGCCGGGCCAAGCCCGCGACCTCTCGTTGGAACTCAAGACCGTCGCCGACGTCGGCCTGGTCGGGTTCCCGTCCGCCGGAAAGTCCTCGCTGGTGTCCGTGATTTCGGCGGCCAAACCCAAGGTCGCCGACTATCCGTTCACCACGCTGGTCCCGAACCTGGGCGTCGTCTCGGCGGGGGAGCGCACCTTCACGGTCGCCGACGTGCCCGGCCTGATCCCGGGAGCATCGGCGGGCCGCGGCCTGGGCCTGGACTTTCTGCGGCACATCGAGCGATGCGCAGTACTGGTGCACGTGGTCGATTGTGCGACTGCGGAACCCGGTCGCGACCCCATCTCCGATATCGACGCGCTGGAAGCCGAACTCGCGGCCTACACTCCCACGCTGCAAGGCGATGCGGCGCTCGGCGACCTCGCCGAGCGGCCGCGGGCGGTGGTGCTCAACAAGATTGACGTGCCGGAGGCCCGCGAGCTCGCCGAGTTCGTCCGCGACGAGATCATCGCCGCGCGCGGCTGGCCGGTGTTCAGCGTGTCGACGGTCACCCGAGAAGGCCTGCAGCCCTTGATCTTCGGGTTATGGCAGATGATCGAGACTTACAACGCCACGCGCCCCGAGTCGGTGCCGCGCCGGCCGGTGATTCGCCCGGTGCCCGTCGACGAGAGCGGGTTTGCCGTCGAGTCCGACGGCGAGAGTGGCTTCGTCGTCACCGGCGTGCGGCCTCAACGGTGGGTCGGCCAGACCAATTTCGACAACGCCGAAGCCGTCGGCTATCTCGCCGACCGTCTGGCGCGCCTCGGTGTGGAAGACGAATTAGTGCGGCTGGGTGCACAGCCGGGGTGCGCGGTGACCATCGGCGACATGACGTTCGACTGGGAGCCGCAGACCCCCGCCGGACAGCAGGTCAAGTTGTCGGGACGTGGCACCGATACGCGACTGGAGCGCAGCGACCGCGTCGGAGCTCCCGAACGTAAGGTGGCCCGGCGTCGGCGCCGCGAACACGAACACGGTGACAACGCGCGTGACCGCGCCAGCGATGATGCAGAGCGGAGCGATGAGGAGGAGCAGCGCTCGTGACCGCGCCAGCGACGATGCAGAGCGGAGCGATGAGGAGGAGCGGCGCTCGTGACTGAGTCGCGGGATGCCATCCGCACCGCGCGCAGCCTCGTGGTCAAGGTGGGCACCAACGCCTTGACTTCCTCGTCGGGGATGTTCGACGCCGGCCGGCTGGCCGGACTCGCCGACGCGATCGAGGCGCGAATGAAGGCGGGCACCGACGTCGTCATCGTGTCGTCGGGCGCCATCGCCGCCGGCATCGAGCCGCTCGGATTATCGCGTCGCCCAAAGGATCTGGCGACCAAACAGGCCGCGGCCAGCGTCGGGCAGGTCGCGCTGGTGAATTCGTGGAGCGCGGCGTTCGCCCGCTACGGGCGCACGGTAGGGCAGGTACTGCTGACCGCGCACGACATCTCGATGCGAGCTTCCCACACCAACGCCCAGCGCACGCTGGACCGATTGCGCGCGCTGCACGCGGTGGCGATCGTCAACGAGAACGACACCGTCGCCACCAACGAGATCCGGTTCGGTGACAACGACCGACTTTCGGCGCTGGTCGCCCACCTGGTCGGCGCCGAAGCCTTGGTGCTGCTCTCCGATATCGACGGCCTCTACGAATCGGATCCCCGCAAGGTCCCGGGGGCACGGTTCATCCCGGAAGTGGGCGGCCCGGAAGATCTCGACGGCGTCGTCGCAAGCCAGGGCAGCGAACTCGGCACCGGCGGGATGGTGTCGAAGGTGGCATCGGCGCTGTTAGCCGCCGATGCCGGGGTACCGGTGCTGTTGGCCGCCGCGACCGACGCCGCTACGGCACTCAGCGACGCCGCAGTGGGCACGGTGTTCGCGGCGCGGCCCGACCGGATGTCGGCGCGCCGGTTCTGGCTACGCTACGCCGCCGAGTCGACCGGCTCGCTGACCCTCGACGAGGGTGCGGTGAATGCGGTTCTGACGCAGCGCCGTTCGCTACTGGCCGCGGGTATCACGGCGGTCTCTGGGCGATTTTATGGCGGCGACGTAGTCGAATTACGCGGGCCAGACTCGACGATGGTGGCCCGCGGTGTGGTCGCCTATGACGCAGCGGAACTCGCCACCATGATGGGCCGGTCGACCTCCGAGCTACCCGGCGAGCTGCGCCGGCCAGCCGTGCACGCCGACGACCTCGTTGCCGTGCCTGGGGCTAGCTGAAGGGACTGCTGTTGTCCTGCCAGGCGGCCGATTCGGGGCGCGGCCCGTAACGACGGGCATAGTCCTCGTGCATCTGGGCTTGCTTTTCCCGTTTGAGGACGTCGACCAGATTAGGGTCCAGGCCATGCTGCGCTAGACGGTGTCGACGCCAAACCTTATTCAGCGCAAGGGAAACCAGCAGGGCCCAGGTATAGAGCGGCACCGTCATCTCGGTGTGCACGTACAGCGAAGCGGGCAGCAGCCAAAACGGTGCGAGCACCACCAGCGGTGGTATTGCCCACCGGAACATGTGCCGGCGCACCGCTCCTGTGCCCGCCAGATCGTGAGCGACCCAGGTGCGCATCGAGTCTGGAAGGCATCGACCGTACGAGTAGGCGATGTACTGCCCAAGGTTAGGTTTGGTGGCTTTGGTGCTGGTCATGTCGGCTCCTATTGCAACGCGCCGGCCGCCAGTGCGGCCGAGTTGATCCGGGTCAACACCTCGTGCAGGTGCTGAAGTTCGCTCATGTCGACGCCCAGCCGTGCGACGACGGCGGGTGGAATCGCGAGCGCGCGTCGCCGCAGCGCGGCGCCGCCCTTGGTGAGGCTGACGTCGGTGGAACGCTCGTCGGCCGCGTTTCGGGTACGGGTAATCAGGCCAAGTGCCTCGAGGCGCTTGAGCATCGGCGACAGCGTGGCCGAATCCATCTGTAGCGTGGCCGCGATCTCCTTGACCGACAACGGTTTGTGCTGGCCTGATGATCCCTTCTGGTGATCCCAGAGGGTCAACATCACCAGATACTGCGGATGGGTCAGCCCCAACGGCTCCAATAACGGCCGATAGACCGCCAGGACGGCGCGGTTGGTAACGCTCAGCGCGAAACACACCTGCCGTTCCAGGGCGAGCGGGTCGATCTCCGGTGCGGACAGCGCAGTCACAACTTGTATCGTACCCAAGTAGTTAGCGTACTAGCTATATTGCGCTCGCCACACCTCAGGGCGCCAAAGCGGACGTCAAATACAAAGCACCCCAAACTATCTCAGCCAGCGTGGCGGCCAACTCCGCGTCATAGTCGCGGGGTTTCAATGGAAGGTCCTGGTGGCACACCCGCTCGACCATCCAGGTCAGCGCACTGGCCGTGGTGGCCGCAGGCAGCTCGCGGCGGATCGAGCCATCGGCCTGGCCGTCTTCGATGACACGCGTTAGCCGCTGCGACATGTCGGCCAGCAAGTCGCGATACGTCGCCGCCACCGATGGGTCATAGCCCGCCATCTCGTTCAGCGCGACGAGCACCGCCTGGTGCTGGCGGTAGCTGGCGATGATCGCGGTCACCGCGGCACGCAGGTCGTCCGGGTCGTGGCGCCAAGCCGCGCCCCACCAGCGCTGCCCTTGGTCGGCGAGATCGCCCATCACCTGGCGCGCAAGCCGGCGCAGCAGGTGGGCTTTGTCCTCGAAGTAAATGTAGAAGCTGGCGCGAGAAATGCCGGCTTCGGTCGACAGCCGATCCACGCTGAGCTCGGTGAAACTGGCGCCCTCGCTCATCAGGCGCTCGGTCGCGTCCAGCAAGCGGCGCTCCATGTGCTCTCGGCGCTGCTGGCGCGTCACCTGAGGCTTGCGGGTCACCGACGGCATACGCGCAGCATAGCCCATGTTTAGACATGTTGACTAGACAAGATGTCTAGGCATAGAGTCAGGTTTTGTTCCGATCTGTTGGGAAGGATCTTGATGACGGCTATGACGGGTACTGCGCGCGCCTACGACGCGATCGATCTGTCGTCGCGGGCGTTTTGGTCCACGACCGCGGCCGAGCGGGAGCGCTCCTTCGCCGAACTGCGAGCCAAGCGCCCGGTCAGCTGGCACCCTCCGGTCGAAGACCCCCTGATGGACGATCCTGACGACTTCGGTTACTGGGCCGTCACCCGCCGCGCCGACATCGCCGCGGTGAGCCGCAACAACGAGGTTTTCTTATCCGGCAGAGGGGTGATGTTCGAGAACGTCCCCGTAGAGCTGCTCGAAGCCTCGCAGTCCTTCCTGGCGATGGACCCGCCGCGGCACACCAAGCTGCGCAAGGTGGTCAGCGCCGCATTCACCCCGAGACAGGTCCGTCGCATCGAGGACTCGATCAAGGCCAACGCGAAGACAATCGTCGAAGAGCTCCGGGACGCCGGCAGCGGCGCCGATTTCGTCGAGTACTGCGCCAAGGAACTGCCCATCCGCACGCTGTCGGACATGGCGGGAATTCCGGAATCCGAGCGCCAGCAGGTGGCGCATGCGGCGGAAGCCGCGGTGTCGTGGGCGGACCCCGTCTCTCTTGGCGGCCGTAACCCTCTGGAAGTGCTGGTCGCGGGCCAGATGTACCTGCACGAAGTCGCCGGCGCGTTGGCCGCAGAGCGACGCAAGCGGCCCGGCGATGATCTGTTCAGCAGCCTGGTGAGCGCCGAGGTAGACGGTGACCGGTTGTCGGACGCGGACGTGGCCGCGTTCTTCGTGCTGCTTTCGGTGGCCGGCAACGACACCACCCGCCAAACCGTCAGCCACGCGATGAAGGCCCTCACCGAATTCCCCGACGAGAAGGCTTGGATTGTCGAGGATTTCGACGACCGCATCGGCACGGCGGTCGAGGAATTCGTCCGGTGGGCCACGCCGGTCATGACTTTCCGCCGCACGGCCGCAACGGATTTCGAACTGAGTGGCCAGAGTATTCGGGCGGGGGAGAAGGTGGTGATGTTCTACTCCTCGGGCAACTCGGACACCGAGGCGTTCGATCAGCCAGAGCTTTTGAACCTGAACCGTAATCCCAATCCTCACCTCGGCTTCGGCGGCGGCGGAGTGCACTTCTGCCTGGGGGCTCACGTGGCACGCGCACAATTGCGCGCCATCTTCGGTGAGCTGCTGCATCAGCTGCCGGGTATTCAGGCCGGCGATCCGGCCTACGTGCCGGGCAATTTCATCCACGCGATCCGCAGTATGCCCTGCACCTTTTAGTCTCTTCCAGAATCTTCCAAGAACTCGACAAGGCGGTCGTCCGACATTGGTATCACGCACCTCGATACCAAGGAGAACGCAAATGTTCCGGATTCAGCAGTTGACCTACTTCGGTCCCCCTGTCGTCGCAGCAGCACCCCAGATCTCGCTCGCTGCACCGGTCGGCAGCACATGGGCGCACGGCAGTGACGATCCGTTCTTCATGGAAATCAACCCTGTCGCGATGGGGTATCGCTCCGCGCCGAGGGGCTTCGCCGGTAGTGGCGGCCGACGCCGCGGCCGGAACAGTGCCTAACGGCACCAGCTCAGCTTTCGGCTGCAGATCGGGGCCACGGCTCATCGCTGCGTTCGGCCAGGTGATTGCCCATCGTGGTGCGTATGTCGATGAGGAGGCCCTCGAAACTGTTCAGCAGCTCCGGGGAGTAGCGCGCCATAGCAGCGTCGAGTTGCTGTGCCAGTGGTGCGAAGAACTTGTCGGCGCGAGCGTGCACATTCGGGCTGCTGCGTAGCGTCACTACCCGACGGTCGGCGCTTTCTCTGCTGCGTATGACGTGTCCGGCTTCCTCAAGGCGGTTGAGCAGCGATGTCGTGGCACCCGAGGATAGGCCGATACGGCTCCCCAGCCGCGCCGGCGAGAGCGGGGCGTTGCGCTCCTCGGCGTACACGATTTCCATCAGCGCCTCCGAATCGGTGGAGTGCAAACCAAGCCAGCCACCGAATAGGCGACTGAACTGATTGAAGATGGAACCGTAGATGCGCAGTTCTTCCATCAAGCGTGCGTGCTGCCCGGGAGGGTCGGTCGTGGCCTGCTCCTCGCTGTTGCCCGCCGACCTACCTCCGTCGCGGATGCGGTGATCACCGCTTGCGGTTGACAACCTTGCTCCAGTCATTAGTCTTTATATTAAAGATACTTTATCTCGAAGAGAGACTACTGCGCTGTGTTCGCAGATTATGCCCAGGAGTTTGATGACCGACCCGATCCCCGACGTTGCGACCCAGAGAGCGTTCAACCAAACGGTGGTTGACGAGTTTCGGGCCAACCACGGCAAAGTCAGCGGTCCATTCGAAGGTCAAGACTTGCTGCTGCTGACCACGCGAGGCGCCAAGTCCGGTCTGCCTCGATTGGTGCCGTTGTCCTACCTGACGATCGAGGGGGCAATGATCCTGGTCGGCTCCCTCGCCGGGGCCGATGTCGATCCGGCCTGGGCGCACAACCTGCGAGCCAATGCGCGAGCACACATCGATCTCGGCACGCAATCGTTCGACGTCCTCGCGCGCGAGCTATCACGCAACGAGAGAGATGCCACGTTTCCCAAAGTCACGGCCGTGGAACCCATCTACGCCGAGTACCAGGCGAAAACGGCGCGCGTGATTCCACTGTTCGAGTTGCGACGCGCCGAAAACTGAACGCTCTTCGGTCGTCTCGTCACCAACGTCGTCAGATGTGCCGATCGAGCTCGGGTGTTTGTCGCCAATAAACCAGACCGGAGTAGGTTGCCTGTGAGCATTTCGTCGAACACCCGGCGGTGGCTGGGGCTGATCGCCATCGCGCTCGGGGTTGCGCTGATCGTGGTCGACACCACCATCGTGAACGTGATCGTGCCCTCGATCATCGAAGATCTGAAGGTCAATTCGGTACAGGCGCAGTGGATTCAGGAGTCCTACGCGATCGTGCTGGCAGCTCTGCTGCTGCTGGTCGGTCGGATCGCCGACATCGTCGGTGCCCGCCGAGTGTTCTTGACCGGTGTAGTGATCTTCGGGGCGTCGAGCCTGCTCGCGGGCTTCGCGTCGACCGGCGGGTTGCTCATCATGGCGCGCTTCACCCAAGGCTCCGGCGCGGCGATGATCCTGCCCACCTCGCTGGCTCTGCTGAACGCCTCGTTCACCGGAAAGGCCCGTGGCCAGGCATTCGCGGTGTGGGGATCGACTATCGGCGCCGCCGCTGCGCTTGGCCCCCTCTTGGGCGGCTGGCTGGCCGAACACGTGTCCTGGCGCTGGGCCTTCGGCATCAACATTCCGCTGGCCATCCTTATCTTCGCCGCATCACTGGTCTTCCTGGACCGCTCACCAAAGGCCCCCGGGCACGTCGATGCACTCGGTGCACTGCTCTCGGTGGTCGGTCTGGGGTTTCTGGCGTACGGCCTGATCGAGGGCCGCACCTACGGCTGGCTGACCGTCAAACAACCCCTGTCCCTGCTCGGTTACACCTGGTCGGCCGGCCCGTCACCCGTGGCGGTCGCACTCGTTGTCGCCGTCGCGGCACTGATGGGTTTTGCCATCCGCCAAACTCTGCTGACCCGCAGCTCCGAACCCGATCGAGCCCTGATGGATGTCCGGATGTTCTCCATCGGGTCGTTCCGCAACGGCAATATCGCCACCCTCATCATCGGCATCGGCGAGTTCGGCATCGTCGCGGTCCTACCGCTATGGCTGCAGTTCACCCTCGGCTATAGCGCCGTGCAAGCCGGATTGGCCCTCGTCCCCATCGCCATCGGCAGCTTCGTCGCTAGCGGCGCCAGCTTCGCACTGGCAGCCAAAGCATCCCCGCTGGACCTGGTCCGGTTGGGTCTGCTCCTGGAAGCAGTCGGACTCGCCGGGCTGGCCTTCGTCGCCGACGTGCACGCCTCGTGGTGGCACCTGGCAGCAATGCTGTTCTGCTACGGGGTCGGTGTCGGCTTCGCCACCGCGCAAGTCACCAACGTCGTTCTCAACGACGTGCCGGAACAGAACTCAGGTCAGGCGTCCGGCATCCAAAGCGCCTTCCGCCAACTCGGATCCGCGCTCGGCATCGCGATCCTGACCACCGCGTTCTTCAGCACACTGAGCACGACACTGAAGGCAGCACTCAGTACCCAGGGCGTCCCGCCGCAGCAAGCCGACGGCCTGACCCACGCCGTCACTGACAGCGCGGGCGCGGCGATCGAAGGTCTTGCGGCACAACCACACACGCAATTCGTCGCCGCCGCCGCACGTGACGCCATGACAGACAGCGTCACCGTGGTCGGGTACATCGCCGCCGCCGTCATCATGCTCGGACTCATCGCCACCGCCTTCATCCGCAACCAATCCACCGCTCCAACACCGGCCGCCAACCACGCCCCAGCGCACCAGCCGGCGAACAGACGGCACCGCGCGCCGTGAACCACCTGCCCCCAATCCACGGGTATTGACAGCTCCTCTCGGTCCTCCCGGAATCTGGACCCGGCCCTCGGTGGGCTGGGTTCTTTTGTGTGATGACCACCAACTGAATTAGAACTGCCGGTCCGGACAGATCGGGTTGGTGTTATGGACGACAAGGATTTTCCAAGGATTCGACAAGGGTCGGGCGGAATTCTTTGAGTGTCAGCACCGACCGACATACCCACAGAAAGTGACAACAATGTTCAACAGCCGCATTCGCACCATCGCCCGCACCGCCACCGCCTCGGCCGTCATGGCCTCCGGCCTCGGACTGGCCGCCTTCGGGCTTGCCGGCACGGCCAACGCCGCTCCGATCAACCACGCCCCCGAGCTGGTGTATTGCCAGGTGTACCACAACGGCATTCCGGTGTACTGGTACCCAGGCTTCTGCCGCTAAGTCCGCACCGGAACCGGGACCCAGCCCACGATGGGCTGGGTCCTTTTGTGTGTGCGGGAAACCGGTTCTAAGACAACGGTGTTTGTGTCGCGATGCCGGGCAACGTGAGCTCGGAGGACAGCAGCACCAGAAATTCGGAGCATCCGCCGTCGATCTTGACTGTCGCCAGGTCGTCGCCGCGGGTGCGCCCACGGTTGACGATGGCGATGGGGACGGCCCGTGCGGCGGCATGGCGCACGAACCGGTAGCCGGAGAACACGGTCAGAGAGGAGCCCGCCACCAACAACGCCTCAGCTTCGTCCACCATCGAATAGGCTTGCACTACAATATCTTTCGGAACATTCTCGCCAAAGTACACGATATCGGGCTTGAGCATGCCTGTGCAGCGCGGACAGTCGAGGTAGCGGAAGGACGCGGTGTCGGCGACGATAGCGTCGGCGTCGGGAGCCACCGCCAGCCCGCCGATGGTCTGGGTGCGCTCGATGAATCCCGGGTTCAGCGCCTCGAGCTGCTCGGCCAGGACGGTTCGGCTCATCGTGTAGCCGCAGCCAAGGCAGATCACTCGCGCGTAGGTGCCGTGCAGGTTCACCACATTCGCGCTGCCGGCCTTGGTGTGCAGCAAGTCGACGTTCTGCGTGATCACACCGGTCAGTACGCCTGCGCGCTCCAGCGTGGCCAGCGCCCGGTGCCCGGCGTTGGGCAGCGTGTCGTCCATATGCCGCCAGCCGACGTGGTTGCGTGCCCAGTACCGCTGCCGGAACACCGGATCCGACGTGAACTGTCGGATGGTCATCGGATTGCTCGGCGGCGAATCAGGTCCCCGGTAGTCGGGGATGCCCGAGTCGGTGGAGATCCCCGCGCCCGTTAGCGCCGTGACCCGGCGCCCGGCCAGCAGCGCGACGAGCTCTGGCGACTCTGCGCTGCAAGCCGTCACCAGTTCGAGAGTACGGGGCCTACCTGAGGCAGTCTGCCGCCGTCGTGAGCCCGGCGGACATATTCCGCTCCATCATCTTTAATGCGGCCCGCGCAGCTCCGCATCGATGTGGGCGATGGCATCCCTCTGAATCACGACAAGTCGGTAAATGTGTTGCCCCCCACGCGGCTTGCGTTACCAGAGACCCGAAATCCGTTGCAGCGCTTGGTAATAGTCCGGTACTTCGGCGTCACGGTGGCGAGACCACACGTTCAACGCGCCAGATCCAGGACCGCCGTGCGGCAGGCCGCCCACGCGGGGGACGTCACATCGATGAGTGAGTAGTGGTCGGTGCCGGGGAGCACCAGCAGCCGGGCGTCGTCGCCGGCCCGTCGAGCCGCGGCGACGAAGCGCTGCGACTGGCTGAGTGGCACCTCGTCGTCGGCCGTGCCGTGCACGCACATCGAGCGGACGCCCATGGGAAGCAGGGCGCTGGGACAAGCCAGCGAGCGGGCCTGGGGGTCGTCCGCCCAGGCGCCCAGGAAGTTCCGGGTGGCTGCCGAACCCAGGTCCTCCTTCAGCGCGAGCGCGAGGTCCAAGACTCCCGCCTGACTGACGAAGCCGGTCAGCGGTACGACGGGCAAGGCTCCGGGAGCGTCGGCGGGCAGCGACCCTCGGCCGGCCAGCCAGCCGGCAAGATGACCTCCCGCGGAGTGCCCGATCGCGACTACTCGCGACAAATCGAGACGGCCGGCTGCCAGGGTCTGACCGGTCGCGGCGAGCAGGTCGACAGCGGCGGCAACGTCGAGACAGGTGGCCGGCCAGCCACCGCCTCCGTGGCCCGGGTCATCGCCCACCCTGCGGTATTCGAGATTCCAGGCAGCGAAGCCGTGGCGCACTAGATCCTCGGCCAGATCGGAGACGAGGTCGGCACCATAGGCCGTCCGCCAGAACCCGCCATGGATGACCACGGCGACCGGCCAGGGGCTCGGGCCGTCGGGAAGGCTGAGAACGCCGTGCTGGCTCGGATGGGTGCCGTAGCGCACGAACGTCACGGGCAACCCACGGTTCGACGATGTCCCGGTGGGCTCCGAAGCAGAAGCTGCGGTAGGGCAGCCATCTTGGCCGCGAGCGTTTCCTCCCTTAGCACGGAGACAGCCAGTCCTACGATGGGCGCGAAGCCTCATCCAGGCGACCGATCAGGTAGCTGGCGCCGGCGGTGCCCCCGGTGCCCCGACTGTCCCCAATGAAGCGGCGGGCTAGGTCCAGGTGGGCCAGCCGCCAGCGCCTGAGGCCGGCGATGAATATATCGAGCTGCGCGCGTAGTTGGAGGCGCTGACGGCGGTTGCCGCTGTCGCCGTCGCGCCGGTCGGCGACGATCTCCAGTAGCGCCGCCACGGGAGCGTAGCGAACGCCGGCCAGCAAGGTCCCGAACTGGGCCGATTGTGCCGCGCTCATTCCCTGTAATCGAGGCCGGAACTGGTGGAAGTCATCCACCGCAAGATGTTGTAGGGCACTCAGTGTCGCTACCATCAGCTCAAGTACGGCGTTGGCACGCGTCAAGCGATCGATCGCCCGGTCGAAGTCTGCCAGACGGACGAACTCCAGCGCGACCTCGAGGTCGACTAGGATCTGCGAAACCCACAGTTCAGAGACTTGGTGGGTGATCATGAAGTACCTCTCGTCGGCCCAAGAGGAACGGTCGTCGCCTGCACACACAGGCTGGACGGCGCCGAGCAGCTCGTCGAGGTGCAGGTACTCCGCGTAGCGGAGCCCTTTGGCCCCGGGCTTTCGCGCGGCCTCGATGTCGTCGGCAAGGTCTTGAAGACCGCTGGCCGGGCTCACGGCGGGAACTACTTCAACCGAGCTGGCATGTCTAGCCGACTGCTGGCTCAAGCTTCTCGGCGTGGCTGCGCGCTGGGTCAACACCGCCCGGTTGCCCCACCCATTCAGCCGGGCGGGCTCACCGGCATCGAGCAGACAGATCGACGAGAGCCGCCGGGTGGGGGCGGTGGTCATCGCCACCAATACCAGTCGCAACCGCTCGATCACTGTTTCGATGCGTCCAGCAGCGAAACCGTCGGTGTCGAATTCGATGCGAATGCCCAGTTCGCGGCCTGGCACGGCTTGCGCCGCCAGCGGGTAGTGGTTGTATTCATGGCTGGTGAACTCGGTGATTGCCAACTCGTCGTCGCTCAACAACGCGGCGGTGTCGATTGGGTACTTCTCGCACGCCAAAATGGTGTCGAACAGTTGTTCCCGGCCGGTGATGCGGTGAATATCGTTGAGCGCCAGGTGCTGGTGCTCGAGTGTGTGGTTGTGGTCGCTTTGCAGCTGGTCTAGCAGGTCTGCGGTGGTGGTTGCCGCGGTGATTTTCGCGCGCACCGGCACCGTGTTGATCAACAGACCCACCATCGAATCCACGCCCGCCAACCCGGCTGGCCGCCCCGACACCACGGCACCGAACGCGACATCGTGATGGCCGGTCAGCCACATCAGCAGCTGCGCCCAGGCGCCCTGCAGCACGGTGTTGACGGTCGTGTCGTGCGAGCGCGCCAGCTCGCCGAGGGCGCGCGTGATCTCCTCAGGCACCCGAAACGATGCAACGCCTCGCCTACCTAGTAGCTCTAACCGGGCTGGCGGCCCGACTAGTGTCGGGGTGTCAAAGCCAGCGAGCACCTCGCGCCAGGCCGTGCGGGCGGCGTCGAGATCACGATCGGCCAGCCAGGTAACAAACCTGCGATACGCTGCGGCCGCGGGGAGCCGCTGCCCGTGATAGCTGGCGAATATTTCCCGCAGCAGGATCGGCATCGACTCGCCATCCATCACGATGTGGTGATTGGTCAGCACAAACCGGTGCCGATCTGGAGCGGTGCGGATGAGGGCGGCCCGAAAAGCCGGCTCGCCGGCCAGGTCTCCGACAGCGGTGCGTTCTGCGGCGCACACCCGCTTTATCTGGTCGAGGTCTTCAGCGCCAAGCTCGACATACCGCCACTGCACCGCGGGATCGGCCGGAATAACCTGCACCGCCTCGTCGAACTGTGGGCAGAATCGGGCCGCCAGGTTCGGATGGCGCTTGAGCACCGTATGCACGGCATCGCGGAGGCGGTGTGGCTCGAGCCGACCTCTCAGCGTGATGTCCAGCTGCACCGCATACAGTCGGTCGTCGTGAGCCTGAGCGGTGCTGGCATGAGAGAGCAGCGCCGCCTGCAGGGGTGTCAGCGGCAAAATATCGGCGATCTTATGTTGGTGGTGAAGCTCATCGATCTGCTGCTGGCTCAGGCGGATAGGTGCGATATCGGAGGGCGTTAACCCACCCCCACCGCCTCGTACGTGTGTGCAGATGCCGGCCAGGGCGTCAAACCACAACCGGCTCAGCCGGCTGACCTGCGCGTGATCAAGTACCGATTGCGCCCACAACCAGTTGGCGTGCAGGCGCGGGCCGGTGTCGGTATCGACGGTGACAGCGTTGACATCCACGCTGTGCACCATCGGCATAGAGCGATCGGGGTTGCCGCTATCGGTGAACAGCGAACCCAACGAACCCCAAGTGACGATCCGCCAGACATCCTCAGCTGCCGAAGCATCGAGCACCGGTACGCCCAGACGTCCCAGATAGTTGAATCCGATCTGCGGGTCAGACCCGGCCAGATCAACATCGCTGTTCAGATAACGCAGCACACCGTATGTCAGCGGGTGCGGGAGAGCTCGAAGCTGCTCTTTGGCGTCTCTGATCACCACCCCCAGCGACGCCTCACCGGCCACCACCTGCACCCAACGCAGGCCACCGACAGCCAACGACACCGGGTATTTGGCCGTAAACCAGCCCACCGTGCGTGACAGGTCAACATCGGGGCCTAGCTCCTCGTGGCGGCCATGGCCCTCGACGTCGATACCGATCGGCGCGCCGCCGTTGCCCAAAAACTCCGCCCACGCCAACCCAAACGCGATGAGAAGGATCTCGTGTATGCCGGCATGAAAGGCCGCTGGCACCTCACCGAGCAGCATGCGGGTCGTCTCGACATCCAGCGACATCGACAGGTGCCCAGCCGTGGCAAACGTATCCACCTCAGGGCACACCGCCGGCAGCGCAGCAGGGATCGCCGCCACCTTCCTCCATACGTCCGCCTGGTCCACGACTTCCGGGCAGCGCGCGTATTCACCCAGCACCGCCGCCCACCGCCGAAACGAAGTCCCCGCCGCCGGCAACACCACCTGCTGCCCCGCACGGTGTTGAGTCCAGGCGGTGTTAAGGTCGTCCAGCAAAATCCGCCACGACACGACGTCGACGGCCAAATGATTAGCGATCAGCACCAACTCAGCGGTGTCGACAACCCACAACGCACTCAACATCATCCCGGCGGCCGGGTTCAACCGAGATTGCGCCCTCATTAGCGCCTCATCGGACAACACCGCGACCCGCTCCAGACAACTGCGCGCATCCACCGAACCGGCCTCGGGCACCGTCAATGACCAGTCCCCGGCGCCGTCGTCGACGCGCAGCCGCAGCATTGCATGCCGATCCACCAAGGCCTGCAACATGACCACCACATCGGTCTCGCTGACGCCCGCGGGAGCCTGCACCAAAGCCATCAGATTGAACTGCTCAACTGGGGCGTCAACGCTACGCAGCCAACACATGATCGGTGTCGCGGGAACGTGTCCGACACCCTCATCGATCAGACCACTGGCGCCGTCGGCCAGACCGGCCGCCCTGGCCAACCTGGCAACGGTTTGCTCGACGAAAATATCGCGTGGCCTGCACATCAGGCCGGCGGCACGGGCCCGCGCCACCACCTGCATCGACGAAATGCTGTCCCCACCCAAATCGAAGAACGAGTCGTCGACCCCGACGCGCTCGAGCCCGAGTACCCGGGCGTAGATGCCGGCCAGGATCTCCTCGACGGCATTGCCCGGGGCCCGATACTCACCAGCGGTGTACTCGGGTGCCGGCAGGGCGCGGGTGTCGAGTTTGCCGTTGACCGTCAACGGCAGTGCTTCCAACACCACCACGGCCGCCGGAACCATGTACGCCGGGAGCCGGTCGGCCAGCCGGGCGCGTATCCCGGCCGGGTCTGCTGTCCCGGTCGCATAACCCACCAGGCGTTTGTCGCCGGGGCGGTCCTCGCGGGCGATCACCGCCGCCTGCTCCACCCCGTCCAGGGCACTTAAGGCCGCCTGCACCTCGCCGAGTTCGATGCGATAGCCGCGGATCTTGACCTGCTCATCGGCGCGCCCCAGATACCGCAGCTGCCCATCAGCGCCCCAGCGCACCAGGTCCCCGGTGCGATACATGCGTATTCCCGGCGCTCCCGCCCCGCCGAACGGGCAGGCCACAAACCGCGCCCCGGTCAGCCCGGACCGGCCCACATATCCGCACCCGACCCCGGCACCGGCCACATACATCTCACCGACCACACCGACCGGCACCGGCCGCAACCACCCATCCAGCACAAACACCGCCGCGCCCGGCACGGGCGAACCGATCGGCGGCACACCAGACCCGGGTGCCAACGGCGCACTCAGCGCCATACACATCGTGGTTTCGGTGGGGCCGTAGCCGTTGATCACCACTCGCCCGGGCGCCCACCGGTCCACCACCTCGGCCGGGCAGGGCTCACCGCCCAGCACCAAAGTCACCGAGTCCAACCCCTGGGGTGACAACACCGCTACCGCAGAGGGAGTTTGGTTTAACACGTTGACGTGTTCAGCAACTAGCACATCGTGAAAGTCTTCGGGGAACGTGTCACCGAGTCGGGTACCACGACCAGCCGCCCACCATGCAAGCAGCGCGCCCCAGATCTCCCATACCGAGACGTCGAAGGCATGCGAATGGCACTGTGCCCACACCCCCGTCGGCAGCAGGCCGGCATCCAGTGACTCCAGCAGCTGGGTGACGTTGTGGTGGGTCATCGCCACCCCCTTGGGGACACCGGTGGTGCCCGAGGTGTAGATGATGTACGCGATGTCATCGGGGGCCGGCGCCGGCAAGCCGGTGCCCGGGTAGGTCTGGAGGCGGGCGTCTTCGACATCGATGATCAGCAGGCCATGCCCGTCGAGCCGGTCGGCCAGCCCGGTGGTGGTGAGCGCGGCGATCGGCGCGGCATCGGCCACCATGAACCCGATCCGCGCCGCCGGCAGCGCCGGATCGATCGGCAGATAGGCCGCCCCGGTTTTCAGCACCGCCAAAATCGCCACGATCGCCTCGCCGGACCGGGAAAGCAGCAGCGCCACACACTGCCCGGGGCCCACACCATGGCCGGCCAGCAGGTGCGCCAGCCGGTTAGCGGCCTCCTCGAGTTCCCGGTAGGTCATTGACCGGCCCTCGCAGACCACCGACACCGCCTCCGGGGTCCGCGCGACCTGGGCGGCGAACAACACCGGAACCGACACCGGCGCGCTCGCGGGCCCGGTCAACACCGCCCGGTTACCCCACCCGTCCAGTCGGGCGTGCTCACCGGCATCCAGCAGATCCACCGATGACAACCGCCGACCCGGGTCGGCGGTCATGGCCACCAACACCCGCTCGAACCGCTCGATCAGCGCCTCGATGCTGGCGGTATCGAAGACGTCGGTGCGAAATCCCACGGCCCCGCCGATCCCGGCGGGCTCACCGGTCTCGGTGAAACGTTCACCAAGAGAAAACGCCAAATCCATGCGGGCGGCTGTGGGTGTCCAACGGTATGGACGTGACCTCGAGGCCCTCCAACACCAAACCAGCAGCCGGATCAGTGTGCCCAGCGAAATTCTGCCAGGCCATCATCACTTGAATCAGGGGATGATGGGTCAAGCTACGGGTGGGATTAAGCCGCTCCACCAGCATCTCAAAAGGCACGTGTTGGTGTTCGAACGCCGCTAAACTGCGCGCCCGCACCTGGGTCAACAAGTTAGCGAAAGTGGGATCACCGCTGACCTGGACACGCAGTACCAAGGTATTAACGAAAAAGCCCACCAACTCATCAAGGGCGGGGTCATCACGCCCAGCGACCGCGAACCCCACCGCCACATCAGGGCTGGCGCTGATCTTGGACAGCACCACCGCAAGGGCGGCCTGAACCACCATGAAAGTGGTCGCATTATGCTCACGAGCCATCCGGCGAACCTGCTGTTGCAGCACCGCCGACCACTGCACAACCACACTGGCGCCGCGCTGATCAGCAACCAGTGGATAGGGCCGATCGGTGGGCAGCTCAAGGCGTTCGGGCATCCCGGCCAGGGCCTGCTCCCAATATTCCAGCTCAACGGCGATAGCGCTGTGAGCGATCCTGCAGTTCACCAAGATGCTCGCGCTGCCATAACGTGTAATCGACATACTGCACCGCCAAATCGGCCCAGCCCGGGGCCTGCCCCGCGCACCGGCTGGCATAGGCCACACTTAAATCGCGCGGCCAACGGCCTCAGCGACCAGCCATCCGCAGCGATATGGTGCATCACGGTCACCAGCACGTGTTCTTGATCGGCGATACGGAAAAGCCGCGCCCGCAACGGGATCTCGGTTGCCAGATCAAACGTGTAGCACGCCGCCGCGTTGACGGCCTCATCCAGCTGGCTTCGACCATCCGGTCGCATCAACAACGTCCCAGCCGAAATCGGCCTGCTCAACCGGGATAACTACCTGCTGGGGTGTTCCCTCGGCCGTGGCAAACACCGTGCGCAGGCTTTCATGACGTCCCACCACATCGGCCAGCGCCTGGTCCAACGCATCGACATCAAGCCCACCACTTAACCGCAACGCCACCGCTATGTTGTAGACCGCTGAGGGTCCCTGCAACTGGTCGAGGAACCACAACCGGCTCTGGGCAAACGACAACGGAACCACCGCGGGCCGCTCACCGGCACCAACGGCGCGAGCCGACCCGAGCCCCCTCACCGATACGGGACGCCAACTGGGCAACCGTGGGCGCCTCGAACACGGTGCGTACCGAAAGGTCGGCATCCAGTGCGGTATTGATCGCGGCGATCAGCCGCATCGCCGACAGCGAATCCCCACCCAGATCGAAGAACGAGTCGTCCACCCCGACGCGCTCGACGCCCGAGTACCCGGGCGTAGATGCCGGCCAGGATCTCCTCGACGGGGTTGGCCGGAGCGCGATAACCATCACCGGTCGGTGTACTCGGGTGCCGGCAGGGCGCGGGTGTCGAGTTTGCCGTTGACCGTCAACGGCAGCGCCTCAACACCACCACCGCCGCCGGCACCATGTACGCCGGGCAGCCGCTCGGCCAGCGCGGCGCGTATCCCGGCCGGGTCTGCCGTCCCGGTCGACATAACCCACCAGACGTTTGTCGCCGGGGCGGTCCTCGCGGGCGATCACCACCGCCTGCTCCACCCCGTCCAGGGCGGTCAAGGCCGCCTGCACCTCGCCGAGTTCGATGCGATACCCGCGGATCTTGACCTGCTCATCGGCGCGCCCCAGATACCGCAGCTGCCCATCAGCGCCCCAGCGCACCAGGTCCCCGGTGCGATACATCGTTCCCGGCGCCCCCGGCCCCGCCGAACGGGCAGGCCACAAACCGCGACCCGGTCAACCCGGCCCGGCGCACATATCCGCACGCCGACCCCGGCACCGGCCACATACAACTCACCGACCACACCGGCCGGCACCGGCCGCAACCACCCGTCCAGCACAAACAACGCCGCCCCCGGCACGGGCGAACCGATCGGCGGCACACCCGACCCCGCTGCCAACGGCGCACTCATCGCGACGCGTACACCGTCGTCTCGGTCGGGCCGTAGACGTTGATCATCACCCGCCCGGGCGCCCACCGATCCACCACCTCGGCCGGACAGGCCTCGCCGGCCACCACCAAGCCACCGAATCCAAACCCTCAGGTGATAGCACCCCCACCGCCGACGGGGTCTGGGTGAGCACGCTGACCTGTTCAGCAACCAGCAAGGCGTGGAAGTCTTCCGGCGAGCCCGCCACCGACTCGGATACCACCACCAGCCGCCCACCATGCAACAGCGCGCCCCAGATCTCCCACACCGAGATGTCGAAGGCATAGGAATGAACTGCGTCCACACCTGCCCGACGCCGCGGCAGGCCGGCATCCAGCGACTCCAACATTTGGGTGACGTTGTGGTGGGTGATCGCCACCCCCTTGGGCACACCGGTGGTGCCCGAGGTGTAGATGATGTAGGCGATGTCATCGGGGGCCGGCGCCGGCAATGCCGTGCCCGGGTAGGCTGTCGATGGCGGGCGTCATTCGACATCGATGACCAGCAGGCCGTACCCGTCGAGCCGCTCGGCCAGCCCGGTGGTGGTGACCGCGGCGATCGGCGCGGCATCGGCGACCATGAACCCGATCCGCGCCGCCGGCAGCGCCGGGTCGATCGGCAGATAGGCCGCCCCGGTTTTGAGCACCGCCAAGATCGCCACGATCGCCTCGGCCGGACCGGGAAAACAGCAGCGCCACACACTGCCCCGGGCCCGCACCATGGCCGGCCAGCAGGTGCGCCAACCGGTTGGCGGCCTCCTCGAGTTCCCGGTACGTCATTGACCGGCCCTCGCAGGCCAGCGCCACCGCCTCCGGGGTCCGCGCCACCTGCGCGGCGAACAACACCGGAACCGACACCGGCGCGCTCGCGGGCTCGGTCAACACCGCCCGGTTACCCCACCCGTCCAGTCGGGCGTGCTCACCGGCATCGAGCAGATCCACCGATGACAACCGCCGCCCCGGGTCGGCGGTCATCGCCACCAACACCCGCTCGAAACCGCTCGATCAGCGCCTCGATGCTGGCGGTTCGAAGACGTCGGTGCGAAACTCCACGGCCCCGCCGATCCCGGCGGGCTCACCAGTATCGGTGAAACGTTCACCAGGAAAACGCCAAATCCATACGGGCGCTGTGGGTGTCCAACGGTATGGACGTGACCTCGAGGCCCTCCAACACCAAACCAGCAGCCGGATCAGTGTGCCCAGCGAAATTCTGCCAGGCCATCATCACTTGGATCAGGGGATGATGGGTCAGCTACGGGTCGGATTGAGCCGCTCCACCAGCATCTCAAAAGGCACGTCTTGATGTTCGAACGCCGCTAAACTGCGCGCCCGCACCTGGGTCAACAAGTTGGCGAAAGTGGGATCCCCAGCCACCTGACCCGCAGCACCAGGGTGTTGACGAAAAAGCCCACCAGCTCATCCAGGGCGGGATCACCACGCCCGGCGACCGCGATCCCCACCGCCACCTCGGGGCTGGCGCTGATCTTGGACAGCAGCACCGCCAGGGCGGCCTGGATCACCATGAAAGTGGTCGCATTATGCTCACGGCCACCGGCGAACCCGCTGCTGCAGCGCCGCCGGCCACTGCACCACCACACTGGCGCCGCGCTGATCGGCAACCAGCGGATAGGGCCGATCGGTGGGCAGCAAACCACGCTCCGGCATCTCGGCCAGCTCCTCCGCCAGTACCCCAACTGCGCGGCGATGGGACTGTCGGGATCGCTCCAGATCACCAAGCGCGCCCGCTGCCACAGCGCGTAATCCACATACTGCACCGCCAACGGCGCCCAATGCGGGGCCCGGCCCGCACACCGGCCCGATACGCCTTACCTATATCACTGACCAGCGGAACCGGACCACCCATCAACGGCGATATGGTGCAACACGTGCCCACCACGTGCTGTATCGGGCCCCACGGCGTAAATCCGTGCACGAAACGGGATCTCCGCGGACAGGTCAAACCGGTGCCGGCCGCGCCACCGCCGGCGGCCACATCCAGCTCCGGCTTCGCCACCACCGCCGCATCACCGCGCCGCCGAATCCCCGCCCGGGCCGCCAACACCTCCTGCTGGGCGCACCCTCGCCGCCGGGAAAAATGTGCGCAGGTTTCATGGCGGGCGACGAGATCGTCGAGCGCCGCACCCAGCGCATCAGCGTCCAGCCGCCCGCCGATCCGAAACGCGATCGCCATGTTGTAGGTGAGCGCCCCGCCCTCGAACCGGTTGAGGAACCACAACCGCTCTGGGCATACGACAACGGGACCCGCTCCGGGCGGGCCATCACCCGCACCGGCGGGCGGCAGGGTCGCCACGATGCCGGTGCAGATACTCCGCGAGACCCCCGACGGTGGACGCGTCAAACAGATACCGCACCGGCACTTCCCTGCCCAGCGCCAGCTGCAGCCGCGCGCTCACCCGGGTGGCGATCAGCGAATCCCCACCGAGGGCGAAGAAATCGTCATCGAGCCCGACCCGATCCAGGCCCAACACCTGGGCGAACACCTCGGCGACGATTTTTTCGGTGTCGGTTTGCGGCGCCCGGAAGGGTGTGGCGGCAAACGTCGGGGCCGGCAACGCCTTACGGTCGATCTTGCCCGAGGAGGTCAACGGGAGCTCCTCGAGCACCACAATCTCAGCGGGCACCATGTATTCGGGCAACCGCGCGCTCAACTGCTGACGCACCACGGTGGGATCGGGCTGGGGCACGCCGCTGATGTAGGCGATGAGGTGGTCACCGGTGCTGTTGTGGTGCACGGTGGCGGCGGCCTGGCTGACCTGCGGGCAGGCCAGCAGGGTGTTTTCGATTTCACCGAGTTCGATGCGCTGTCCGCGCAGTTTGATCTGGGTGTCGGCCGGCCCAGATAGTCCAGGGTGCCCGCAGAAGTCCAGCGCACCGGTCCCCGGTGCGATACATCCGCTGCCCCGGCACCCCGTAGGGGTTGGCCACGAACCGTTCCGCGGTCAACCCCACCCGGCCCACATAGCCGCGCGCCAGCGCGGGCCCGCCCAGATACAGCTCGCCGACCACCCCGATCGGGGCCGGGTTCAGCCGCGCTCGAGCACCAGCGCGCACACCCCGGGATCGGGGCGCCGATGCTGACCGGCTGGCCGGCCGAAGCGGCGCTAGGTGGCCCAGATGGTGGTCTCGGTGGGCCCGTAGGCGTTGAACATCCGCCGACTCGGCGCCCAGGCGGCCACCAACTCCGCCGGGCAGGCCTCCCCCCCGGTGAGCAGCGTGTCCACCCCGGCCCGTCCAGCCGGGCCCGGTCCAGCGACGCCAGCACCGTCGGGGTCAACAATGCCGCGCTGACCCGCTGGTCCTGCAGCAACGCGGTCAACGCCTCCCCGGCATAGGCGTGGGGCGGGGCCACCACCAACGCCGCCCCCGACCCCACCGCCCACAACAAATCGAAGATCGACGCATCAAAGGTCGGCGAGGCCACCATCAGCACCCGCGCATCCGCGCCCAACCCATACACCTCGCGTTGCGCCGCGGCCACCCCCAGCAGACCGGCGTGGCTGACCGCCACCCCCTTGGGGGCACCGGTGGACCCCGAGGTGAACATGACATAGGCGGTGTTGTCCACCCCCAGCGGCGCCAGCCGATCGGCGTCGGTGATCGGCGCTGCGCATCGCCCGGACACGTCCAGATCGTCGATGCGCAGCACCGGGCGCGTCCCGGCCCCGGCCACGGTGTCGGCACCGCAGGTCAACACACACACCGCGCCCACCGCGTCCAACACCGTGGCGATCCGCTCGACCGGATGGGCCCGATCCACCGGCACATACACCCCGCCGGCCTTGACCACCGCCCACCAGGCCACCACCAACTCCACGCAGCGATCCATCGCCACGCCCACCGCGCGCTCGGGACCCACCCCCGCCTCGATCAATACCCGCGCCAACCGCGTCGACCACTGATCAAGCTCGCGATACGACAGTTCCCGCGCACCGTCGATGACCGCCACCGCGTCCGGATCGGCGGCCACCGCCGCCGCCAACAACTGCGGCGCCACCCCCACCGGCCCCCCACCCCAGCACCAGACCACCCCGACAGCACCAGATCACGCTCACCGCGATCCAGCAACGACACCTCGCCCACCACCACCGACGCATCGGCCACCACCGCCTCGATCACCCGCCCAAACCAGGTGACCAACCGCTCGATGCTGGCCCGGTCGAACAAATCCGTGGCGTACGTCACCACCCCGGCGGCCATCGGCGCGGCCGGGTCCTCGGTGGGCACCTCACCCAGATCGAAATCCAGGTCGAACTTGGCGGTGCGGGTGTCCACCGCCAGCGGCTCGACGCTGACCCCGTCGATCGCCACCACCTCGGGGCGCACATTGTTCTGGAAGACCAAGGCCACCTGAAATAGCGGATGATGCGCCCTGGAGCGCACCGGGTTGAGCTGCTCGACCAGCCGCTCGAACGGCACATCCTGGTTGCTGTAGGCATCCAGCGCCTTCTGCCGCACCTGCTGGAGCACATCGCTGAACCGCTGCGCAGAATTGACCCCCACCCGCAACACCCAGGTGTTGACGAAGAACCCGACCAGATCATCGAGGGCCTGATCCAACCGCCCGGCGATCGGCGCGCCCATCACCACGTCCTCACCGGCCCCGGCCCGGTGCAACAACACCGCCAATACCGCCTGCAACACCATCGAGGCCGTCGCGTTATGCGCCGCCGCCACCCCTTGACCCCCGCCCACAGCTGCGGGTCGATGCGCACCTCCACCCCATCACCGCGGTAACTGGGCACCGCCGGGCGGGCCCGATCCGCCGGCAGCGACACCACCTCGGGCAGATCAGCCAACTCCTGCCGCCAATACCGCAACTGCCCGGCAATCACACTGCGGGATCAGACTCGGCCCCCAACCACTCCCGCTGCCACAATGTGTAATCGGCATACTGCACCGCCAACGGCGCCCACTCCGGGGCCCGGCCCTGCCGCCGCGCCCGATACGCCTGGCCCACATCACGGACCATCGGAGCCATGGACCACCCGTCAAAAGCGATGTGGTGCACCACAATCCCCACCACATGCTGCTCGGGGCCCACCGCATAGATCTGCGCACGAATCGGGATCTCCGCCGACAAATCAAACCGATACCCGGCCAGCGCCACCAACTCGCCGGCCACATCTCGCTCCGGCAACGACACCACCGCCGCGTCCCCGCGCCGCCACATCCCCGCCCGGGCCGGCAATACCTCCTGGTACGGCGCACCGTCAATGTCGGGAAAGATGGTGCGCAGCGATTCGTGGCGGGCGATGACATCATCGAGGGCCGCACCCAGCGCCTCGACATCCAGCGCCCCGCAGATCCGAAACGCGGTCGGCATGTTGTAGGTCGCCGCCCCGCCCTCGAACCGGTTGAGGAACCACAACCGCTGCTGGGCATACGACAACGGGACCCGCTGCGGGCGGGGCATCACCCGCACCGGTGGGCGGGCAGGGCCGCCACGATGCCGGTGCAGATACTCGGCGAGATCCCCGACGGTGGACGCGTCAAACAGATACCGCACCGGCACTTCCCTGCCCAACGCCAACTGCAGCCGCGCGCTCACCCGCGTGGCGATCAACGAATCCCCACCCAGGGCGAAGAAATCGTCGTCGAGCCCGACCCGGTCCAGGCCCAACACTTCGGCGAACACCTCGGCGACGTTTTTTTCGGTTTCGGTCTGCGGCGCCCGGAAGGGTGTGGCGGCAAACACCGGCGCCGGCAACGCCTTACGGTCGATCTTGCCCGAGGAGGTCAACGGGAACTCCTCGAGCACCACAATCTGCGCCGGCACCATGTAATCGGGCAACCACGCGCTCAACCGCTGACGCACCACGGTGATTTTGGTGTTGGTGTCGGGGTCATTGGCGTGGGTGCTGCGGTGATGGGTCCGCGCGGGCGGCAGATACAGGTCCGTCAGCGCCGGGGTGTGCCAGCGGTCCGGGTCGGTGGGGGCGAGGAAGACGGCATCGACGGTGCCGGGTTGGGCGCCCCAGGTGACCGCGACGTGGTAACCGATGGTTTCGCCGAGGCGGTGCAATTGTTCGGGGGTGGCGGTGTCAGGGGTCGCGGTGGCCTGGGCGAGTGCGTCGGCCAGGGGCAACCCGTCGCCAAGGGCCTGTTCGATGTGGACGTCGCTGATCAGTCCGGTGCGCGGGATGTCGGTGATGCGCACAGCGGTGGGGCGTTGGGAGATCAACCGGGTGCGCAGCCCGGCCAGGCCAGCGCATTGGGTCCACGCCCAAGTCGGTGCGGTGGCCAGCGAGCGCACCGGTGTGGGGGTTTTGTGGATGGTGACGTCGTAGCGATACCGGTTGAGTTCGTTGTCGGCCAATCCGCGTTTGACTTCGATGTCCAGTCCCGCCACAGACGGATGGCCGGCGGCCCAGCTGGTGAAAAACTCGGGGGCCAGCAGTAATTCGGGTTCGCTGAGCAGGGCGCGGTGCGCTCGCTGGCGGATTTCGACGGCGTCAACGCCTCGGGTGGTGGTGGTGCGCGCGAGCGCGACGCCGGTTTGAAACGCGCCCTGCAAGCTGTGGTTGCGGACGTCGCCGAGGAACAGTGTCCCGCCGGGGGCCAGCAGATCCATGGCGTTGTCGATGACCTCGGCCAGATATCCCGCGTTGGGGAAGTACTGGATGACCGAGTTGAGAATGATGGTGTCGAAGTAGCTCTGCGGCAGTGCCTCGGTGACGTGGGCGGGCTGGGCCAGCAGCTGCACCCGGTCACGCCACGGGACCTGCAATTGCTCCAGCGAGCGAGCGAGGTTGTCGACAGCCACCGCCGACATGTCGGTGGCGACATAGTGTTCACAGTGCGGTGCGATCTGTGACAACACCAGCCCCGATCCCGCGCCGATCTCCAACACCCGCCGCGGCTGCAGCGCCATGATCCGATCCACCGTGGCCGAACGCCACTCCACCATCTCGTGAAGCGGAATCGGATCATCGGTGTAGCTGCTGTTCCAGCCACGAAAATCCATGCCGAACCCCGGCACCGCGACCTCCGCGCCGTACAGCTCGTCGTTTATGCGTTGCCACTGGTCGACGATTTCGGCGTCGTGGTCGGCGCTGGTGGTCTGCTTAAGGGTGATGTAGGCGATGAGGTGATCGCCGGTGATGCTGTGGTGAATGGTGGCGGCGGCCTGGGTGACCTGTGGGCAGGCCAGCAGGGTGTTTTCGATTTCGCCCAGTTCGATGCGCTGTCCGCGCAGTTTGATCTGGGTGTCGGCGCGGCCCAGATAGTCCAGGGTGCCCGTAGAAGTCCAGCGCACCAGGTCCCCGGTGCGATACATCCGCTGCCCGAGCGGCCCCGTAAGGGTTGGCCACGAACCGTTCCGCGGTCAACTCCACCCGGCCCACATAGCCGTGCGCCAGCGCGGGCCCGCCCAGATACAGCTCGCCCACCACCCCGATCGGGGCCGGGTTCAGCCGCGCGTCGAGCACCAGCGCGCACACCCCCGGGATCGGGGCGCCGATGCTGACCGGCTGCCCCGCCGATCAGCGGCGCGCTGCAGGTGGCCCAGATGGTGGTCTCGGTGGGGCCGTAGCCGTTGAACATCCGCCGACCCGGCGCCCAGGCGGTCACCAACTCCTCCGGGCAGGCCTCCCCGGTGGTGATCAGCGTGTCAACCCCGCGCCCGTCTAGCCGGGCCCGATCCAGCGACGACAGCACCGTCGGGGTCAACACCGCCGCGCTGACCCGCTGGTCTTGCAGCAACGCGGTCAACGCCTCCCCGGCATAGACCTGCGGCGGGGCCACCACCAACGCCGCCCCCGACCCCACCGCCGACAACAACTCGAAGATCGACGCATCAAAGGTCGGCGAGGCCACCATCAACACCCGCGCATCCGCGCCCAACCCATACACCGCGCGTTGCGCCGCGGCCACTCCCAGCAGACCGGCGTGGCTGACCGCCACCCCCTTGGGCGCACCGGTGGACCCCGAGGTGAAGATCACATAGGCGGTGTTGTCCACCCCCAGCGCCGCTAGCCGGTCGGCGTCGGTGATCGGCTCCGCGCAGCGCCCGGACACATCCAGACCATCGAGGCGCAGCACCGGGCGCGTCCCGGCCCCGGCCACCGTGTCGGCACCGCAGGTCAACACGCACACCGCGCCCACCGCGTCCAACACCGTGGCGACCCGCTCGACCGGATGGGCCCGATCCACCGGCACATACACCCCACCGGCCTTGACCACCGCCCACCAGGCCACCACCAACTCCACGCAGCGATCCATCGCCACGCCCACCGCGCGCTCGGGACCCACCCCCGCCTCGATCAGCACCCGCGCCAACCGCGTCGACCACTCATCAAGCTCGCGATACGACAACCCCCGCGCACCGTCGATGACCGCCACCGCGTCCGGATCGGCCGCCACCGCCGCAGCCAACAACTGCGGCGCCACCCCCACCGGCGCCCCCACACCAGCACCAGACCACCCCGACAGCACCAGATCACGCTCACCGCGATCCAGCAACGACACCTCCCCCACCACCACCGACGCATCGGCCACCAAAAGTCGGTTAAAGAGCAATTCCAGACGGGTTATGTGCCTGGCGATGTCGTCGGCGGTGTACCGGTCCGGATTCCACGCGAACTCAATTCGCGGCGTGCCATCACCCATCCGCGGATAAATGTTGACTGCAATGTCTTGTATGGGGAAGGTGGTCAACACGTTGTACGTCGTTTCCGAAGGACCGAAACGAAACGGGACGGCGAAGTCGAGTACGTTGATCACCGGGCCGAACTCGACGTTCATGTCGAGGCGGGTTGCATCGGCAATGAGGTCCGGCCAGCGCCGGAACTGTTGATGCCGCAGCGCACCGACCACGGCCTTGGCGACCCGATCGGTCAGTGCACCAATGGTGTCGCCGTCATCGACGCAGATGAGCAGCGGCACCAGGTTCGACACCATGCCCGCACATCTTTTCAGCGCCGCAGTCGTGCGCGCCGAAACCGGCAGCGACATCGAGACGTTCTGGCGTCCTGTTGTTTTCGCGATGAACACCGCCATTGTCGCGACAACCCTTGCGACATCGAACTGGTCATGCCGGTTCTCCGAGAGTCGATGCGTCCATACCAGCTCGCGCACCAGCGGGTGGCGTGGTGCCACCGACCTCCGCGTCCCTGCCAGATCGGTGATGTCCAGCGGCCCGTGCACGACGGTCTTCCAGTACTCGGCATCGGCATGGCTGCGCGACGACTGCTGATACTTCTCATCGGCGTCACGGATCAGAGCAAACTCGGAGAAGTCGACTTCGCCGGTGCCGGCGGCTGACCCTGAGTAGACGGCCGCGATGTGCCGGATCAAATTGTTTGCGCCATACCCGTCAAGGAGAACGTGGTGCGTACGCAAATAGAAGTACGACAAATTGTCGGTGATCCGCAGCAGCGCGAAGTCGGTGAGTCGGTCACGGACCAAATCAATTGGCTGGCGGTAATCGTCTTCCATCCAGCTGCGAGCAGCGGTTACCGGGTCACACTCGGCGCGCAGATCGATACAGCGTACGGTCCGCGGAAACGAACGGTCGACTATGAAGACCGGTTCACCGTCATCGAGGGATAGCCGCGCGCATGGTGTGCCGAACCTTGTTGCCGCCGATTCACACGCCATCATGAGCCTCTCAGCGTCGACATCGTGATCGATCGCCAGGAAAACGGCAAAGTTGTAAGGCACTTCGGGCCGGAGTTGTTGGGCAGCCCATATCGACCGCTGAGCGGCGGTTAACGATCCCAGCATCTCTGGTTGCGTACCGTAATTCAGCATGACGGCGACCCCCCTATTTAGTGCTGACGCACGGGCGGGATCGCCGGCACGGTACTCCGAGGCTGGTGCCGAAGGGATCACACCTGGCTGACAGGCTGGATGAGACGATCGCGCGGCGCGGCGCGGCGCGCGGTCCAGCGCCTGGATTTGGCTCTCGCGCGCCAAAAGGCGCTCTATTAGCGGATGGAGGTGTGAGAGCTAGTCGGGCCGTCGCTCGTATGGACTCCAAGACCTTAGAGCTCGCATACCGTTTCCGCGCCATGTCCTCGAAGGCCACAGATCCCGGAAACCTGATAAACGATTCGGTGACCTCGTGCTGGCTGTAGCGGTGTGGTGGCAGCAATGCTCCCTGCACGCCAGCGATGACACTTACTGTCCCCACTATGTGAGCACGACCACAGGTGCCGGTCGGTTCAATCGAATGCCCACGCCGCCGGTTCATGTCGGCGGTGGAGCTGCCGCGCGCGTGGCCCCCGACATGCTGCACGCGGGGACGGGGCTCGCAGAGGTCGGCCCAGCCCTTCGGCGCGACAGCCTCTTGACGACTCAAGCTCTTCGGCAACTGCCGGCGCTCTACGGCGGACCTGCGCCCGCCGCCATTCGGGACGATCCCGAAAGTGTCGACTGCCTGGACTGGACCCCGCCGATGTGAGGTTGGGTAGCGAATCCACGGGCTTCGCATCGAGCGAGCGCTGCGGCTTGCTCTACGAGCGGCTACTCGACATCGCTGAGGTCCTTGAGGGGGCGCGCAGGACAGCCCGTTGGCGGGGAGCCTATCGGCCTACGGTGATAACCCGGCGCTGGCTGGAGACCAGATTTGAGCCATTAATTTCGATTCTTACCTATTCGGAGGGCATCGGACCTCTGCCTGACGCGATGTAATAGCAACCGCCCAGATACCATTTAAGCTTTGCGTCCAATAAATCCGAAGGTAACGCTTCCGCGAATATACGGCTGCGCGCCAAGCTGCGGTGCGTATTGCCACCTGGAAGGTTCGTCAAGGTCTGGAGTGGATTCAGGATGGACTTCAGGCCAGAGAACGAACAGATATCGCCGATGACTATCCTCCCCCCTCCTCTCACAGCATTCTTCAGCGCTTGGAAAGCTTTTTCGGGCTCACTGATGATCGACAAGCCCAGCGTACATATCCCCGCGTCGTAAGACGCCGTTTCGACCCCAGTCTCCGGCAAGGCGGTAACGTCGCCTTTGACCAATTTGACGTTCGTCCAACCATTGTCCGCAATCCTTCGGCGAGCCTGCGCTAACATGCCATCTGACCAGTCGACGCCGAGAATTTCTCCCTCAGGTCCAATACGCTCCTGAATGAAGGGGAATTCCTGACCGGTTCCACAGCAAAATGCAATTACCTGGTCGCCCCGTTGGAGATCCAACTCATTCACCGCCGCTTTTTTCAACGGAATTCCGAGAAGTTGAGAGAGGTCGTAGGCCTTCGATATAACGTGGTCATAAATGAAATGGGACAGCCGAACCCGCTTGGCGCTGATCGTGGGAACGCTTGCTGGAGTAGTCATACCGGCCTCACAACTCTCGAAGGTGGAAAGTCATCGGCTTATTGCTTCAGGACAGTCCTTGTTGGACGGCAGTGCACGCCAAGCGGGACATCGTAATCGCTTGGGCCGCTGCCGCTGTCGCGCCGGTTGATCGCGGGCCGGCTGGGCTGGTGAAATCGGGCGGCGCAGCGCGTGCAGCTCCCGAGGGCAGGCACAACTGTCACACTACAGTTACCCGTCACCGCGGTGGGCTAATGCGGCGCTCGGCGGCCCGGTCGCGAATGAGGCGCGGATCACCGCGCTCGGCCGGGATCGCGGTTGAAAGCCGATACGGGCAAAGCTGCCGGGTCGCCGCTCCTGTGGAGGGTGTCGACGCAAGGGTGCAGGAATTAGACATTTTAGATAGTTGATAACCAGATCCTCTTGAGACAACCGGCGGCGAGGGGACCTTATCCCTGGCAGCCCGACGTTTCGATCCGATCCCCTGAACCTGGCACGCCCGCTGTGCGTAATACGTTGTGAGGAGGGCCACCCCGATGAGTGATGGCACGACCAAGATCACCACGACCCTGCCAAACGATGTAGTCGATGGCCTGCGCCAACTGGCTAAGGAAGCATCTGACGCTCACTGCGGCGCTCCGGCACCTCAAAGTTCTCCGGATTGACCGGCACCGTCATCGGGCGGTTCTTGTGAGGGGAGTGTCGATGAGCAAGATCGGACAGCGAGCCATTGTCTGCGGTGCGAGTATGGCGGGGCTGCTCGCCGCTCGAGTGCTGTCGGAGTTTTACGAGACGGTCACGCTCGTCGAACGGGACCGGCTGCCGGACGGTCCTGAGCAGCGTCGAGGTGTACCCCAGGGACGGCATCTGCATGCTCTGCTGAGTACGGGCTCGAAAGCCCTGGGCCAGCTATTCCCTGGCCTGCTCGACGAACTCGTCACTGCGGGCGCGACTGTTCTAGGCAATGAGCCATCGCGTGTGTACGTGCGGTTCGGCCGGCATGAGCTTGACCGCTTGGGCGAATTTGCCGACCCGGCATCGCTGGTCTTATATCAACCCAGCCGACCATTTTTGGAGTCCCATGTCAGGCGACGAGTCCGCGCCATCGAGAATGTGAGAATCCTGGACGGACATGATGTCGTCGAGCCAATAGCCGACCGGGCCCATCGGGTCACGGGCGCCCGGGTGGTCAACCGCGACACGGGTGAGGAGACCGTGCTGGATGCCGAGCTGGTGGTCGATGCGACGGGTCGCTCCGCGCGCACGCCGGCGTTCCTCGACATCCTCGGCTACGAGCGACCGGTCGAGGAGCGCTACCCGGTGCATCTGCGCTACGCCAGCCAATTCCTGCGGATCCCCGCGGGCATGGTCGGCGAGAAATTGGCCTTCTCGATCGGCCCGATACCCGAACGACCAATCGGGGTGGGGGTTTTGGCCTACGAGCACGACACTTGGATCCTGACCTTGTTCGACGTGGGCGGGTGCGAACTACCCGATGACCTGGCCGGCATCATCGACTGCGCCGCGCAATTCGCGCCGCCTCCTCTGATCGCTGCACTGCGGGCTGCCGAGCCGCTCGGTGCGGTGTCTGTGCAGCGTTACCCGGCCAGCACCTGGAGACGCTATGACAAGATGCGCCAATTCCCAGCGGGGCTGCTGGTGATGGGCGACGCAATCTGCAGCTTCAACCCAGTGTTTATGCAGGGCATGACCATGGCCGCGCTGCAGGCCGTTGCGCTTCGAAACTGCTTGGCCGATCGCGACGGCGACTTGAGTCGGCGATTCTTCAAGGCGACTGCCAAGCAGATCGCCCCTGTTTGGCGGGCGAACCGGCTCAGCGATTTCACCCTGGCCCAGGGAGGTGGTTGGCGTTCGGTGCTAAGGCGCTTGGTGAACTGGCAGACGGACAAGGTGGGGGTAGCCGCCGCGAACGATCCGGCGGTGGCCGAAGCGCTCCTTCGAGTGATGCACTTTGTTGACCCACCAGCCCGGCTCATGCAGCCCTGGTTCCTGATGCGGCTGGTCGCAGCCAACCGCCGACCCAGAATGGCCACACCCGCTGATGACAGCTGCTCCGGTAGCTACCGCGCCTTCGATCAGACTTGACGATAAATTCCACGCAGCCCGGTTCAAAGACGGATTTGAAACCAGCCGGTGGAGAGGAAACTACCGCCCGTTGTAACAGAGAAGATTTGCTGGACCTCGTTTCTTAAGTAGTGGGAAGACTCGTCAAGAGTGGCTGGTGGCGCCACGGCCTGCGCAGTCTGATGATGAAAACCATTGGTGAGATGTAGTGTTCGAGCTTCCGCCGCCAAGTTGGACCGGTGCCTCTTGCAGCTTTTCGCGGCACGAGCTGACGCGGCGGTCCCTGACTACACCGGACAGCCGCTCATCACCCATCAGCCGGTCGACCGTGCACGCCGCGTCGGGATGCTGATAACTATTCAGCGTGTCGACAACCAGGACAGCGGGTGTCGCTCATGCTGCGGTGATACCCGGCGACCCTGTCTTGACACCGGACAGGCGACAATGGAAGGGCGATGGACTTCTACAACGCTAACGCCAGGGTTTTGTCCGCGTCGCCGCATGCACGCACCACACCACGCTCGGCGACCCGGCGGCCAACGCTGCGTCGGTCTTGGGCTTGGCGCGCGAGTGCCACGACGACGGTGTGGCGTTGGCGGTTTTCCCTGAGTTGACGCTGTCGGGCTACTCCATCGAGGACGTCTTGCTGCAGGATTCGTTGCTCGACTCGGTCGAGGACGCACTGCGGGAGATCGTCGTCGCTTCCATCGATCTGCTGCCGGTGCTGGTGATTGGCGCGCCGCTACGACACCGACACCGCGTCTACAACGCGGCGGTCGTCATCCATCGCGGCGCCGTGTTGGGTGTCGCGCCCAAGTCGTACTTGCCCACCTACCGGGAGTTCTACGAGCGCCGTCAGCTCGCGCCCGGTGACGGCGAGCGCGGCGTCATCCGGGTCGGCGACATAGCGGCCCCGTTCGGTCCCGACCTGCTGTTCGCCGCGGCCGACCTGCCCGGATTCGTGCTGCACGTGGAGATCTGCGAGGACATGTTCGTGCCGATCCCGCCGAGCGCGGAAGCGGCTTTGTCGGGTGCAACGGTGCTGGCCAACCTTTCCGGCAGCCCGATCACCATCGGCCGCGCCGAAGACCGCCGCCTGCTGGCCAGCTCGGCGTCGTCGCGGTGCCTGGCCGCCTACGTCTACGCCGCCGCCGGGGAAGGCGAATCGACAACCGATCTGGCGTGGGACGGGCAGACCATGATCTGGGAGAACGGCGTGCTGCTCGCCGAATCGGAGCGCTTCCCCAAGGGGGAGCGTCGCTCGGTTGCCGATGTCGACACCGAGTTGCTCCGCTCAGAACGGCTGCGGATGGGGACGTTCGACGACAACCGGCGGCACCACCGGACGCTGACCGAGTCGTTCCGACGCATCGAGTTCCGGCTCGACCCACCGGCCGGCGACATCGGGCTGCGCCGGGAGATTGAACGTTTTCCGTTCGTACCGGCCGATCCGCAACGGCTGCAACAGGATTGCTACGAGGCCTACAGCATCCAGGTCGCCGGGCTCGAGCAGCGGTTGCGTGCGCTGAGCTATCCGAAGATCGTCATCGGCATCTCCGGCGGACTGGACTCGACACATGCGCTGATCGTCGCCGCGCGCGCGATGGACCGCGAAGACCGGCCGCGCGCCGACATCCTGGCGTTCACCCTGCCCGGATTCGCGACGGGAGATCGCACCAAGAACAACGCGACCAGGCTGGCTCGTGCGCTGGGTGTCACGTTCGAGGAAATCGACATCCGCGACACGGCAAAATTGATGCTCGGTGAGATCGGTCATCCATTCTCGGACGGCGAAAAGGTCTACGACGTCACCTTCGAGAACGTCCAGGCCGGCCTGCGCACCGATTACCTGTTCCGGCTGGCCAACCAGCGCGGCGGCATCGTGTTGGGCACCGGCGACCTCTCCGAGCTGGGCCTGGGCTGGTCGACGTACGGTGTCGGCGACCAGATGTCGCACTACAACGTCAACGCCGGCGTGCCTAAGACGCTCATCCAGCACCTGATCCGCTGGGTCATCTCGTCAGGGCAATTCGAGTCCGAGGTCGACGAGGTGTTGCAGTCGGTGCTCGACACCGAAATCACCCCGGAACTCATTCCGACCGGTGAAGAAGAGGAGCTGCAGAGCAGCGAGGCGAAGGTAGGACCGTTTGCCCTGCAGGATTTCTCGCTGTTCCACGTGCTGCGCTACGGCTTCCGGCCTTCCAGGATTGCTTTCCTGGCGTGGCATGCATGGAACGAGCCGGAGCACGGCGATTGGCCGGCTGGATTTCCCGACGACACGCGACCGTCTTACTCACTCAAGGAGATTCGGCACTGGCTGCAGGTGTTTGTGCAGCGGTTCTATTCGTTCAGTCAGTTCAAACGCTCGGCATTGCCCAACGGTCCCAAGGTGTCTCACGGAGGTGCGTTGTCGCCGCGCGGGGATTGGCGCGCCCCCTCGGACATGTCCGCGCGGATCTGGCTGGACGAGATCGAGCGTGAGGTCCCGGAGGACTAGCGCTGGTAGGTTCCGGTCAGCACGCCACGGGCCAGCACATGGCCGCTCATCGTGGCGAGCAGGGCTTTGGGCTTGGTCACCTGTTCGGGGACGGTGCGGTCGAGTGCGAACACGAGAAATCGGTAGTGGTGTGGCCCGTGACCGGGGATCGGGCGTGGGCCCGCATAGCCGCGGTTCCCCAAATCCGCTCGGATGAAACGAATTCCCGCTGCTCCCGGCTGCAACGCACCCGCGGTGACGCCGTCGAGTGTCGGGTCGATCACCGCGATGGTGTGGTACAGCGGGCGGGGGAGCGGCACGTCTACGTCATCGATGATGAGCACCACCTGGCGGGTGCCCGGCGGCAGCCCGGACCACTGCAGGGCCGGTGATGTGTCGGCGCCGACGCCCTTGCCTGCGCTCGAGGACGGCATCGAACCGCCATCGGTGAACGCCGCGCTGGTGACCGTGACAGACGAGGGCGCATCAAAATCGCTGCCGGACAACGGACTGCGCTGCTCGCCGGCACGGACGCGACGGAAAAGCCTTCCGAGTGACGGCCATCATGCGCCGCTTCCGGCGCCGCGCATGGCGACGGTGCTCGAACGCAGCAGGTCACCGAGCTCGGCCGGCAGATAACCCTGCGCCGCCAATCGGGGCATGACGCCGCCGCTTTCGATGATCTCCAGGATCAGGTCGGGCAGTCTGGGAACGGTCCCCGACTCGCCCGTGCTGTCGTTGCGCCATGTCCCTTCGGACAGGTCGAAGGTTCCGGTATCGCCTTCGCTGAACACCGAGGTGGCGTCGGGCACGGTGATCGCGGGCAGGCCCGCGTTGACGGCGTTGCGAAAAAACAGCGAGTTGAACTCCTCGGCGACCAGTCCGGCGACGCCGAGCTCAGTGAATAGGGAAGCGACCGGTCGCGACGACCCGAGTCCGAAGTTCTTGCCGGCCAGCACGATATCGCCCGGCGACACCTCATCGGTCCAACCGGGGCGGACCTCGTAGAAGATGTGCTTGGCGGCCTCCGCCGGCTCCATCTTCATTGCAAAGGCGGGATACATGGCGTCGGTGTTGAGGTTGTCGCCGAACACCCAGACCTTGCCCGCGAAAGTCACTGTCATGCCGTCACACTCCGTGGGTCGGTGATGTATCCGGCGATCGCGGACGCGGCGACGGTCGCCGGTGAGGCCATGAAGATCTCGGCCTCGGGGCTGCCCATCCGTCCGGTGAAGTTGCGGGTGCTCGACGTGATGCACACCTCGCCGGGCCCGATCACACCCATGTGGTAGCCGAAACAGGCGCCGCAGGTGGAGTTGGTGATGACGCCACCGGCGTCGGCGATGTCCTGCAGGTAACCCAGTCGCATGGCTTGGCGGTACACCGCCTGCGACGCGGGCGTGACCAGCAGACGGACTCCCGGGGCTACGGTCTTGCCGCGCAACACCTGTGCGGCGATCTCGAGGTCCTCGAGCTGACCGTTCGCGCACGACCCGATGAACGCCTGGTCCACCTTCTGGCGTTCCAACCGGGAGACCGGCAGTCCGTTGCGGCTGACGGTGCCCGGACGCGCCACGTAGGGTTCCAGCGCCGCCAGGTCGATGTGCCGGACGTCGTGATAGGTGGCGTCGGGATCAGGGGAGGCCGCGGTGTATCCGGCGACTCCGGTGTCCTCGAGAAACCGGGTCAGTACCTCGTCGGCTTCGAACGTGCTGAAATCGGCCGACACCTCGGCGCCTTGAGTGGCGATGGTGCGTCGGTCGTGCATCGGGATGCCGGCCAGTCCGGGACCGCCGAATTCCAGGTTCAGGTTGGGGGCGTCGCCATACTCGTTGGCGATATGCAAGAAGATGTCCTTGCCGCTCACCGTGTCTGGTTTGACGCCGCCGAGTTCGTAGCGAACTGTCGGCGCGACCTGGAACCAGGTGGTCCCGGTACACATGATCGAGTACACCTCGGCGGGGCCCAGCCCGCGGGCCGCGGTGTTGTAGGCGCCGGCGGCGCAGGTGTGAGAGTCAGTGCAGGCCAGGATCTCTCCCGGGCGGGCCAGCCCGTTCTCGGCGATGACCTGGTGGCAGATGCCGTGGCGGCCGACGTCGAAGAAGCGCTCGATGCCGAAGTCAGCGGCAAACTTTCGGGCGTTCACACCACCGGTGGCGTCCTTGATGGTTGGCGCGGGCACCGCGTGGTCCATGATGACAGCCAGCTTGTCGGGGTCGTTGATGCGATTGGGCGCGATCCACATGGTGGCGAACTGCAGATCGATCAGGACGGTCATATCGACGTCCACCACCACGGTGTCACCGACCGACACCGAATCCAGACCGGCCTTGCGTGCGAAGATCTTTTCGATGATGGTCATGCCCATGAGGGGTCCTTGCGCGCATACCGGGCGTCGAGGTCCAGCCACTCGCCCATGCCGAAGAGATTGAAGAAGTCGGCGGGGCTGCTCGGCGTGTGGGCAGCGATGTCGCTGCCGTTGAGCTCGCAAAGGCTTTGCAGCATGCCGAAAACCGCGGGCATCAGCAGATTGCCCGGATGGATCGCGATCGCGTAACCCAGCTCCTGCAGCCGCGATGCCGACTCCAGCGGTGTCATACCGCCGAGCACCAGATTGATCAGCAGGGGAGCGTCGACTTCGCGTGCGATACGCTCGATTTCACCGGAGTCCTGCGGCGCCTCGATGAAGATGATGTCCGCGCCGATTTGGGCGTATCGGTTGGCCCGCTCGATCGCTTCGTCTAATCCCAGCGGTGCGCGCGCGTCGGTGCGGGCCACCACCAGCAGGTTGTCATCGGTGCGGGCATCCAGCGCGGCGGCGAGGCTCTGTTCGAAGACCGCCGTGTCCACCACCTGCTTGCCCGCCAGATGGCCGCAGCGCTTGGGGAATACCTGGTCTTCCAACTGGATCGCGGCCACCCCGGCCGCGTCGTAGGAGCGGACGGTGCGCACCACATTCATCGGTGCGCCGTAGCCGGTGTCCGCGTCGGCGATGAGCGGGATATCGCCCAGCACGTCGGCGATCATCGCGACCCGACCGGCCATTTCGGTCGCGGTGACCAGTCCGATGTCGGGCAGGCCGAAACCGGAGGCGGCCACGCCCGCGCCGGTCATGTACGCCGCTTTGTGGCCGGTGCGCTTGGTCAGTTGCGCGGAGATGCCGTCGAAAACCCCTGGCGCGATGACGAGTTCGCGCGTGTCGAGCAAGCCTCTCAGCCGCTGGCGGGCCGGTGTGGTAGCCAAATCTTTGCCTTTCGTGTCAGTCCAGCGCGCCCGCGACGGGCGCGGCGAGCAGGTCGATGAGGTAGCCGACGTCGTCAAGGTCTTCGAGGCCGACGACCGCACGCTCAATCGCCTCGGCGCGAGCGCTATCGGTGACGCGGTCGGCCAGCGCGTGAAACTTTCCGATGAGCTCGTCGTTGGTGACCGGGTCGGTGGGTGCGCCGTGCGGCACGTCGACGCAGGCGCGGTGCAGGCCGCCGTCTTGAGTGGTCACGGTGACATCGGTGCGGAACTTCTCGGTGATGTCGGCATGGGCCAGCGACTCGTCGAGGTGCACTGTGGTCGCCGCGATCAGCGACCAAATGTCATCGGAATCCAAGCGACTCGGGGTGAATTGCTCGGGCAATACATTGCCGTCGAGCAGCGCCGCGGCCGTTGCGTATCCGATATTCATCTGGGCGCCGATCGGGGTCAGTGGTCGCTGCGGCTGCCACCAACCGTGCTTGTAGATGGTCTCGCCGATGGTGATATCGACCTTCGAGATATCTTGGGGTGCAACCGAATCCCTTAATTGTCTGGCTGCATCGATGGCGCCGTGCAGCCCGCCCATGGCGGCGTAGGACTTGACCATGATGATCGTGGTCTCCCAGCGCTCGCCGAGTTCGCCGGTGAGCAACGAGGCATCGGGATCGTGGCCCTCGCCGAAAACGCTGAGGAATCCACCGTATTCGCGCTCGAACACTCGCTTGATGCCGGTATAGCCGGCCGCGGCAAGCCCCGCGGCGTAAAAACCGTTGCGCGCGGCGAAACCGTGGTGCATGCGCTTGCTCATCGCTTCGTACTGCGCGGCCATTAGGCCGGCCGACTGGGTCCCGGCCAGGCCGAGGGCGTCCTCCAGCTGCGCCGGTGAAAGGCCGCGCAGCTTGCCCGACGTCATCGCCGCCGAGTGAGTGCCGAATACGGGTCCCGAGTGCCAGCCGCGATCGAGCATCTGGGTCCCGTGCAGCGTGTACCCGACCCGGGGGCCCACCTCGAAGCCGGCGATCGCCGCGAGCAGGACTTCGCTGCCCGTGCACGCCCCCGGAAGCGTCGTCGCCGTGGACAGCAGCGCCGGGATGAGCAGTGAGCAGCTGTGCAGCGGGGCCAACGGATGGAAGTCGTCGAGTTCGAACCCCTGGATGAACGTGCCGTTGAGCACGGCCGCCGCGGGCGCGCTGGTGACCTGGCCGGTGCCGATCACGAGGGTGTCGCCTTTGCCTTCCAGGCCTAGGACCGCGTCGGTCGCGATGCGCGACCACGGCAGTTGCGCGCCGACCAGGGCGCACCCCAGACCGTCCAGCAGCAGGTGTTTGGCTCGCTCGATGACGTGGGGCGGGATCTCGTGCAGTGTCAGGTCGGCGACCCAGGTGGCCAGCCTTCCGGTCGGCCCGGTCGGGTCGGTCGCGGCCTGGGGGTGCACTGCGGTCATGGAATCTCCGCACTCCTCATGGTTGACTGGTTGTTATATACATATAACAATTGAACAGACCGCGCAAGAGGGGTGATGTGGAAACATTGGTAACCGTGCTGTCGACTGAGGCCGGGGTGCCGTTGCATCGGCAGCTCTTTTTGGTGCTGCACGACGAGATCGACCGCGGCGTCATCGCCCCCGGCGATGCGTTGCCCACCGAACAGACGCTGTGCGACCAATTCGGGGTGTCCCGCATCACCGTGCGGCGCGCGTTGGCAGACCTCGCCGATCAGGGATACATCGAGCGCAGGCAGGGCGTCGGGTCGTTCGTGCGCGAGCATGCGCCCTCGGAGCCGGTGTCTGCGGGGCGGTCCTATATGGATGGGTTGCGGCAGACGCAGTTTGAAACTGAGGTCGACGTGGTCGAACTCGACACGCGTCGCCCACCGCGGGCCATCGCCGAGGCCCTGGGAAGTTCCGGCGAGCTGCTGCACATCGTTCGGGTGCGGCGCCAGCGCAGGACAGGCGAGCCGTTGATCGTGACCGACGCCTGGCTGCCGGCGCCCCTGGCCGACACGTTGACCGAATCCGCGTTGCAGCGCGCCGCACTGTACGAACTGCTCCCGGATGCCGGGGTCGTCGTGGACCGGGTGCAGCATGAGATCACCGCCGAGATCGCCGGTCCGCGCAATGCACGCCTGCTCGACACGCCGATTGGCGCAGCGCTACTGCGCCTCAACCGTCTGGCGTTCGTGGGCGATGCGCCGCATCACTACGTGTCTGTTCTGTTGTCCCCGAACCGCAGTCGTGTGGTGATGAGCCAGTCGGCTGCCGAGCTGGAGACCGGTGACGGTATGGCGATCACGCACGACGTGCGCCGCGAATTGCGCAGCTAGCGCGGGGCTCAGCCGCTACGCCGTTCGATCGCTTCGGCGTCCGGTGCGCAGTCACCCGCCCCCGGCACCAGCGTCGCCAATGCACCTGCGGCGCAGGCACGCTGCAATGCGCGCAGCCGCTGGGCCCGCCCAGCGGGGTTCAAAGCTGGGTCGCTGGGCCAATTGGCGGCCAGCACTCCGGCGAACACGTCGCCGGCCCCGCTGGTGTCCACTGCCTGTACCGCTGGCGCCGGTACCGTGAACTGGCCGTCGGCGCCGTCATACCGGGCACCTCGCGCGCCCAGGGTAACCACCAAGTGCGTTGGCTTCCAGGGCCATTCGTGCGCCTCGGATTCGTTGGCGATCACGACGTCGGCGAGAGCCGCCAGTGCGGCCAGCGCGCTCGGGTCCTGACCGGCCGGCGAGGCGTTGACCATAACGACAGCCCCGGTCGATCTGGCTTCGCGCGCCGCCGCCACCGCCGCCGGCACCGGAATCTCCAACTGGGTCAACAACACATCGCAGTCGGCAATCACCGCGCGCGCCGCCGCCTCGCTCAGATCCACCTGACCATTCGCGCCCGGCGCCACCACGATGGTGTTCTCGGCACCAACGTCGACCACGATGATCGCGGTGCCGCTGGGTCCGGGCACTTGGATCGTCCCGTCGAGTCCAACGTTGTTGGCCGACAGGTGAGCCCGCAAACGTTCGGCCGCAGCGTCGTCGCCGAGCGCGCCGGCAAACTGCACCTGGGCGCCCGCGCGTGCGGCCGCCACGGCCTGGTTGCCGCCCTTGCCGCCGGGTGCAGAGGTCAACGACGACGCCAGTACCGTCTCGCCCGGACGCGGAAGGCGATGGACATCGAAGGTGAGGTCCATGTTCACGCTGCCCACCACGCAGACCCGTGCCATCCCGTCGACGTTAGTACGAGGCGATTTCCGCGCACCATCGCGACTAGTCGAATTGCTATACGACAAACGCTATTTTCTTCAGATCCGCGCGATAGTCTGCTGCGTTAGCGATGCTGAATCCTCTCGGACAAGGGGGCAATTGATTGACGTCGGCCCAAGCAGCAGACCGGGTGGTATCCGACCCCGAAACCGTGCCGGCGCCAAAGCCCCGCAAGCGGGTGCACCGTCCTGTGGTGTGGACGCGTTTCCGGTTCGGCATCCAGTCCAAGATCCTGGTGGCATTGCTGCTGTCGAGCATCTTGGGCGTGGGGGTGATCGGTGCCATCGGAGCCATATCCGGGCGCAGCGCGCTGCGCGACGTCGAGTCCGAGCGACTGATCGAGTTGCGAGGGTCGCAGAAGCGGGCGGTGGAGGCGCTGTTCAGGGAGGTCACGAATTCGCTGATCGTCTACAGCAGTGGATTCAGTATCAACCAGGCGACGACGGCACTCACCGACGGCTTCGCCCAATTGGCCAACGCCCCGATCACTCCCGCGCAACAACAGGCGCTCGTCAACTATTACGACAACGAGATGATCCAGCCGATCAAACGGGCGACCGGTGACGGCATCGATCTCAACGCGGTGCTGCCGAGTTCCAACGCGCAGCGATATGTTCAGGCGTACTACACCGCACCGCACAGACCGACCACCAACTCGCTGCCCGTCGAGGATGCCGGCGACGGCAGCGCATGGTCGGCGGCCAATGCCCGCTTCGATTTCTACATGCGCGGTATCGTCACCCGGTTCGATTACAAGGACGCGCTGTTGCTGGACATGCAAGGCAATGTCGTTTACAGCGTCATGAAGGGTCCCGATCTCGGGACCAATATCCTTACCGGTCCCTACCGCGAATCAAACCTGCGCGAGGCGTACCAAAAAGCCTTGGCCTCCAACGACGTCGACTTCGTCTGGATCACCGACTTTCAGCCGTATCAGCCACACCTTGGCGAGCCCACGGCGTGGGTGGTCTCGCCGGTCGGGATGAACGGCAAAAACAATGGCCTCATGGCGTTGCCGGTGCCGATCGCGAAGATCAACAAGATCATGACCGCCGACAGGCACTGGCAAGCCGCGGGCATGGGCGCCGCGACCGAAACGTACTTGGCAGGTCCCGATAGCTTGATGCGCTCTGATTCGCGGCTTTTCGTGGAAGACCCGAAGGCATACCGGCGCGAGTCGATCGACGCCGGTACGCCCCCGGATGTCGTGGACCGAGCGATCCGACTGGGTGGCACGACGCTGGTGCAGCCGGTGGCGACCGCGGGTCTTCGCGCCGCCCAACGCGGAGAGACCGGCGTTGTCAGCGCCACCGATTACCTGGGCAACCGAGAATTGGAGGCCTACGCCCCGTTGGACGTGCCGAACTCCGATCTGCATTGGTCGGTTCTGGCGACGCGAGACAACTCCGACGCCTTTGCGCGGCTGGGTCGGTTCAGCAAAGGAATCGTGATTGCGGTCACGACAATGGTTTTCGCCATCTGCGTGGCCGCGCTGATTATCGCCCAAGCGGCGGTGCGGCCGGTTCGGCGGCTCGAAGAGGGCACGCGAAAGATCAGCTCCGGTGACTACGACATCAACATTCCGGTGATGGCACGCGACGAAATCGGCGACCTTACGGCGGCTTTCAATGAGATGAGCCGGAATCTGGCGATCAAGGAGGAGCTGCTCGACGAGCAGCGCCGCGAAAACGACCGCCTGTTGCTGGCGCTGATGCCCGAGTCGGTGGTGCAACGGTATCGCGAGGGTGAGGAGAACATCGCCCAGAAGCACCAAGGCGTCGCCATTATCTATGCCGATATCTTTGGCCTCGACGAAATCACTAACGATCTACCCGAGAGTCAACTGGTCGGGATTATCGGTGAGCTGTTCCGGCAGTTTGATTCGGCCGCCGAATCCCTCGGCGTCGAACGGATTCGCACGTTCCACAACGGCTATCTCGCGAGCTGTGGTGTGGTCACCCCCCGGCTGGACAGTATTCATCGCAGCGTTGATTTCGCCCTGGAGATCGGTCGCATCATCGACCGGTTTAACAGCGAGACCGGCCACCAGTTGGGCCTTCGCGTCGGTGTTAATACCGGCAACGTCGTGAGCGGGCTGGTGGGCCGCTCCAGCCTGGTCTATGACATGTGGGGTGGTGCAGTGAGCCTGGCCTACCAGATGCACAGTGGCGCACCGCAGCCCGGCATCTATGTCAGCTCCCAGGTGTATGACGCAATGCAGGAGGTCCGGCAGTTCACGCCGGCCGGGACGATTTCGGTCGCAGGCACCGATCAGGCGATCTACCGCTTGCTGGAGCGCTGATGAATACCTGGGACGACCCTTGGTTCTATTGGGCGGTTGGGATCGCGATCGGATTACCGGTCGGGCTGATCCTGCTCACTGAGCTGCACGACTTACTCGTCCGCAGGAATCGCCGTCTGGCCAGGCAGGTAAGCCTGGTGCGCAACTACCTGTTGCCGCTCGGCGCACTGTTGCTGCTGCTGGTCCAAGCCTCGCAGATCCCGGCCCGAGACGTCCCGGTGCGAATCCTCACCACCGTGTTCGGCATGTTGGTGCTGGTGCTAGTGCTGTCGGGGCTCAACGCAACCGTGTTCGATGGCGCGCCCGAGAAGAGCTGGCGCAAACGACTACCCACCATCTTCCGCGATGTCGCCCGCTTCGCGGTGATCGGCGTCGGTCTGGCGTTGGTGCTGTCGTACGTCTGGGGCGTCCGGATTGGCGGCCTTTTCACCGCGCTGGGTGTCACGTCGGTCGTCATCGGGTTGATGCTGCAAAACTCCGTCGGCCAGGTCGTGTCGGGCCTGTTCATGCTGTTCGAGCAACCGTTCCGGATCGATGACTGGCTGGACACGGGGACGGCGCGGGGGCGCGTCGTCGAGGTGAACTGGCGCGCCGTGCACATCGACACCGGTAGCGGCATGCGGATCATGCCGAACTCGATGCTGGCGACCACCTCGTTCACCAATCTCAGTCGCCCGCCCGGCACGCACAAATTGGCCGTGACGACGACGTTCTCCGCCGCCGACCCGCCCGACCGGGTCTGCGCGGTGCTCTCGGATGTTGCTCGCGCGTTGCCGCAGCTCAAGCCCGGCAGCGTGCCCCGCTCGGTACCGGTCGGGGCGGGGGAGTACCGCACGTCGATCGGACTGAGCTCACCCGCTGACGCCAGCGCGGCGAAGGCCACATTTCTGCGGTGGGCCTGGTACGCCGCACGGCGGGAGAACCTGCACCTCGACGATGCCGACGACGACTTTTCCACGTAGCGATCGGGTGGAGCACGCTCTCCGCACTGTGGTGGCTCCGGCGTTGCGGCTCAGCCCCGAGAATCAGCGGTCACTGCACTCGTGCGCGAAGATCGTCCGATACGGTGCCGATGAAATCGTGGAGCGCGCCGGTCAAGTGCCGCCAGGGATGACGTTCTTGGTGGCCGGTCGGGTACAGCTGACCGCCACGGCTGACGACGGAACCGTGGTCCCGGTCACCACCCTGGTCGAGGGATCGTTTCTGGGGCTGACCACGCTGACTCGGCAACCGAACCTTGCCAGCGCCTACGCGCTGGAAGAGGTAACCGCGCTGGTGATCGGCCGCGAGCACCTCGAGCATATGGTGATGCATGAACCGTTGCTGCTACAGGACTTTGGCCGCACCCTCGAAGAGCGTCGTAGCAAGGTGCGGCAGGCGCGCGCACTGAGCGGGTCAGGCGAGGTGCCGGCGCGTTCGCGATCCTGATGTCAGGCCACCCGCACCAGGTGGGTCAGCCTGACGTGCCCAGTTAATGACCGTTACCCTGGTTCAATGAGTCTGCAAGCACCATCCCGAAGCGGAGGGACGCAGCAGCGGGAGCTTGACTTGCGCCAAGAGGTCCACGACGCCGCGCGCCGCTCTCGCGTCGCCGCCCGCGCGCTCGCCTTGTTGCCGACCGTCGCCAAGGACCATGCGCTGAAGTCCGCGGCGGAGGCGATCACGGCCAATGCCGAAAAGATCCTTGCTGCCAACGCACAAGATCTGGACGCCGCCCGGGCCGCCGGCACAGCCGCGGCGATGCTCGATCGGCTCGCGTTGAACGCGGATCGCATCGACGGGATCGCCGCCGGTCTGCACCAGGTGGCCGGGTTGCCCGACCCGGTCGGTGAGGTGCTGCGCGGCTACACCCTGCCCAATGGACTGGTTCTGCGGCAGCAGCGGGTTCCGTTGGGCGTGGTGGGCATGATCTACGAAGGCCGGCCCAACGTCACCGTCGACGCTTTCGGTTTGGCGCTCAAATCCGGTAATGCCGTGCTGCTGCGCGGGAGCTCGTCGGCGGCGAAGTCCAATCAGGCGCTCGTCGACGTGCTGCGCACTGCGTTGGCCAGCGAGGACCTGCCCGCCGACGCGGTCCAGCTGCTTTCTGCCGCCGATCGGTCCACCGTCACCCACCTCATTCAGGCCCGCGGCCTGGTCGACGTGGTTATTCCGCGCGGGGGAGCCAGCCTGATCGACGCGGTGGTCCGCGACGCCCAGGTGCCCACCATCGAGACCGGTGTCGGCAACTGTCACGTCTTCGTCGACGAAAGCGCCGACCTGGAGTTGGCGGAACGAATTCTGCTGAATTCCAAGACTCGCCGGCCCAGTGTCTGCAACGCCGCCGAGACGCTGCTGATCGACGCGGCGATCGCCGACCACGCCATGCCCGGGTTGGTTGCCGCCCTGCAGGACGCCGGGGTGACGGTCCATCTCGACGCGGGAGAGGACGACCTGCGTCGCGAATACCTTTCGATGGACATCGCGGTGGCAGTGGTGGACGGCGTGGACGCGGCGATCGCGCACATCAACGAATACGGCACCGGACACACCGAAGCGATCGTGACCACGAATATGGCTGCGGCCCATCGGTTTACCGAAGGAGTCGACGCGGCGGCGGTGATGGTCAACGCCTCGACGGCGTTCACCGACGGTGAGCAGTTCGGTTTCGGCGCCGAGATCGGCATCTCCACTCAGAAACTTCACGCCCGCGGTCCGATGGGACTGCCCGAATTGACCTCGACCAAGTGGATCGCGTGGGGAGACGGCCAGACCCGCCCGGTCTGACGTTTCGTTTGAGCTTAGGAGAATCCGATCGTGACCGTGCCCGCCCGGCCGACCCCGCTGTTCACCGACATCGCCGACGTATCGCGACGGCTGGCCGAAACCGGCTACCTGGCGGATACCGCGACCGCGACGGCGGTGTTCCTCGCCGACCGGCTCGGCAAGCCGCTGCTGGTGGAGGGGCCTGCGGGCGTCGGCAAAACGGAGCTGGCGCGCGCCGTCTCGCAGGCCACCGGGGCCGGCCTGATCAGGCTGCAGTGCTACGAGGGCGTCGATGAGGCCCGCGCTCTCTACGAGTGGAACCACGCCAAACAGATCCTGCGCATCCAGGCGGGTTCTGGCGACTGGGAGGCCACTAAAGATGACGTGTTCACCGAGGAGTTCCTGCTGCAGCGTCCGTTGCTGACCGCCATCCGGCGCACGGAGCCGACGGTGCTGTTGATCGACGAGACCGACAAGGCCGACATCGAAATCGAAGGTCTACTGCTCGAGGTGCTGTCCGACTTCGCGGTGACCGTCCCCGAGTTGGGCACGCTCACCGCGGAGCGCCCGCCCTTTGTGTTGCTGACCTCCAACGCCACCCGGGAATTGTCCGAGGCGCTCAAGCGACGCTGCCTGTTCTTGCACATCGACTTCCCCAGTCCCGAGCTGGAACGACGCATCCTGTTGTCCCGGGTTCCGGAGCTGCCTGAGCACCTGGCCGAGGAGCTGGTGCGCATCATCGGCGTGATGCGCGGGATGCAGCTCAAGAAGTTGCCGTCCATCGCCGAGACCATCGACTGGGGCCGCACCGTGCTGGCGCTGGGCCTGGACACCATCGACGACGCGCTCGTCGCGGCAACCCTCGGCGTGGTACTCAAGCACCAGTCCGACCAGCAGCGCGCGGCCGGAGAACTGAGGCTGAACTGATGGCCGCCCGCCGCATCCGACCGAAGCGACCGCTCGCCCCGCACGGGCTGCCCGGGCATTTGGTGGGCTTCGTGGAAGCGCTTCGCGGGGCGGGGATTTCGGTGGGACCGTCGGAGACGGTCGATGCCGGACGGGTGATGGCCACGCTCGGTCTGGGTGACCGTGAGGTGCTGCGCGAGGGTATCGCCTGCGCGGTCTTGCACCAGGCGGATCACCGCGACACCTACGACGCCATGTTCGACCTGTGGTTTCCGCCGGCGTTGGGCGCGCGCGCAGTGGTCTTGGAGGACGAGGAAGGCGGAGACGCTGGGGACGACAGCGGTCTGCCGCCCGACGACGTCGATGCCATGCGCCAGATGCTGCTGGATCTGCTCAACGACAATCCCGAGCTCGCCGACATGGACGAGCGGCTGGTCGCGATGATCGCGCGGATCGTGGAGGCCTACGGCAAATACAACTCCAGCCGCGGTCCGTCGTTCTCGTCGTATCAGGCGCTCAAGGCGATGGCCTTGGACGAATTGGAGGGCAAGCTGCTGGCTGGACTGCTGGCCCCCTACGGCGACGAGCCGACACCCACCCAGGAGCAGATCGCCAAAGCGCTTGCTGCGCAGAGGATTACCCAACTTCGCAGAATGGTCGACGCCGAGACCAAGCGGCGTACCGCTGAGCAGCTTGGCCGCGATCACGTCCAGATGTACGGCATCCCACAGCTTTCCGAGAACGTCGAGTTCCTGCGCGCCTCCGGGGAGCAGCTGCGCCAGATGCGCAAGGTGGTGACGCCGCTCGCTCGCACGCTGGCGACCCGGCTGGCGGCCCGTCGCCGCCGCACCCGCGCCGGGACCATCGATCTGCGCAAGACGCTGCGCAAGTCGATGTCCACCGGCGGTGTGCCGATCGACCTGGTGCTGGCCAAACCACGCCCCGCGCGCCCTGAATTGGTCGTGTTGTGCGACGTGTCCGGGTCGGTCGCCGGATTCAGCCACTTCACCCTGTTGCTGGTACATGCTCTGCGCCAACAGTTCTCGCGTGTTCGCGTCTTCGCCTTCATCGACACCACCGACGAGGTGACGCACATGTTCGGGCCGGATGCCGACCTGGCCGTGGCGATTCAACGGATCACCCGGGAGGCCGGCGTATACAGCCGCGACGGCCACTCCGACTACGGCAACGCGTTCGTCTCGTTCATGCAGGCCCACCCGAACGTGCTGTCGCCGCGCAGCTCGCTGCTGGTGCTCGGGGACGGGCGCACCAACTATCGCGACCCGGCCCTCGACGTGCTGACCGACATGGTCACCGCGAGCCGGCATGCGCACTGGCTAAATCCCGAGCCGAAACATCTGTGGGGCAGCGGAGACTCGGCGGTGCCGCGCTACCAAGATGTGATCACCATGCACGAATGCCGATCGGCCAAGCAGCTGGCCGCGGTGATCGATCAGCTGTTGCCGGTCTGACGGAGGGCGCGCGCCGAGCGTCACGCCAGCGTGACGGCGGGCCGCCAGCGTCACGCCAGCGTGACGCTTGCGGCGACAACTGGAGTTCAGGAGGGCCCATGGCGCCGCCATCGGCATTGAAATCTGACGAGGCGCGGGTGGCCGACGAGCTGCGCGCGTTCCTCGGCCTGTAAGGCCTGAACGGCAGCTCAAGTAAGCTGGCAAACCGTGCAAAAACACCGCCGCAGGCTCGGAGTGATGGGTGGGACGTTCGACCCCATCCATTACGGCCACCTGGTCGCGGCCAGCGAGGTGGCGCACCTGTTCGAGCTGGACGAGGTGGTGTTTGTGCCCAGCGGCCAACCCTGGCAGAAAGAGCGGTACGTTTCGGCCGCCGAGGACCGGTACCTGATGACGGTGATCGCCACCGCGTCCAATCCCCGCTTCTCGGTGAGCCGGGTCGACATCGACCGGGCTGGCCCCACCTATACCAGGGACACGCTGCGGGATCTGCACGCGCTGAACCCGGAGTCCGAGCTGTACTTCATCACCGGCGCCGACGCGCTGGGTTCCATTCTGTCGTGGCAAGGCTGGGAGGGGCTGTTCGACTTGGCGCGGTTCATCGGAGTCAGCCGGCCCGGCTACGAGTTGGCCGACGAGCACATCACCGGTGTGTTGGGCGATCTGGCCGAGGGCGCGCTGACCCTGGTCGAGATCCCGGCCCTGGCGATCTCGTCGACCGATTGCCGCCAGCGCGCCGAACTGCGCCGACCGCTGTGGTACCTGATGCCCGACGGCGTTGTGCAATACGTCTCCAAACGCCGGCTCTACGGCGGCAAAGGTGCGGTCACCGGCCCCACCGGGGTGCGTCTGGCCGCCGGGAACAACACGTGACCGCCACTCAGGAGGCCATAGACATGGCAACGGTGGCGGCCGGTGCCGCCGCAGCCAAGCTCGCCACCGACGTCGTCGTCATCGACGTCTCCGAGCAGCTGGTCATCACCGACTGCTTCGTCATCGCCTCGGCGTCCAACGAGCGGCAGGTCAACGCCATCGTCGACGAGGTTGAGGAGAGATTGCGCAAGGCGGGCCACAAGCCGGCGCGCCGCGAGGGCGCCCGGGAAGGCCGCTGGACCCTGCTGGATTACCGCGACATCGTCGTGCACATTCAGCATCAGGACGATCGCGACTTCTATGCCCTGGACCGGCTGTGGGGCGATTGTCCGGTGCTCTCGGTGAACCTGGACACGGAAGAACACGAAGGCCCGCAAGATTCGGCGAGCGCACAATGAGAATCCGTCGTCTGTTGATGCTGCGGCATGGGCAAACCGACTTCAACGCGGGCAGCCGGATGCAGGGGCAGCTGGACTCCGCGCTCACCGAACTGGGTCGCGCTCAGGCGGTCGCCGCCGCCGAGGTGCTGGGCAAGCTGCAGCCGTTGCTGATCGTCTCGTCGGATCTGCACCGCGCCTACGACACCGCGATCACGCTGGGGGAGCAGACCGGACTGACGGTCCGGGTGGACCCTCGCCTGCGCGAGACCCATTTGGGCGACTGGCAGGGCCTGACCCACACCGAGGTTGACGCACAGGCTCCGGGCGCCCGGCTGGCCTGGCGCGACGACGCCAGGTGGGCACCGCACGGCGGGGAAAGCAGGGTCGACGTGGCCGCCCGAAGCGTGCCGGTGGTCGCCGAGCTGGTGTCCGGCGAGACGGAGTGGGGTGACCCCGACGGTCCGGACCGACCGGTGGTGCTAGTGGCCCACGGGGGTTTGATCGCCGCCCTGTGCGCCGCGCTGCTCAAGCTGCCGGTAGACAACTGGCCCATTCTGGGCGGCATGGGCAATGCCAGTTGGGTGCAACTGAGTGGGCATTCCGGCGACTCGGATGTCGATTTCGACACCATCCGCTGGCGGCTGGACGTCTGGAACGCTTCTGCGCAGGTCGCCAACGATGTCCTCTGAAGTACGGCCGACGCTGCTGGTCTTCGCCGACTCGCTGTCCTACTACGGACCGACCGGCGGTCTGCCCGCCGACGATCCGCGCATCTGGCCCAATATCGTTGCCGCGCAACTAGGTTGGGACGTGGAGCTGATCGGGCGCATCGGCTGGACCTGCCGCGACGTCTGGTGGGCGGCAACCCAGGACCCACGGTCCTGGGCGGCGCTGCCCAGGGCGGGCGCGGTGATCTTCGCGACTTGCGGGATGGACTCGCTGCCGTCGGTGTTGCCGACCGCATTACGCGAGCTGATCCGCTACGTGCGACCACCCTGGCTGCGGCGCTGGGCGCGCGATGGTTACGCATGGGTGCAGTCCAGGTTGTCACCGGTGGCCAGGCCCGCGCTACCACCGCGCCTGACCGCCGAATATCTCGAGCAAACCCGTGCTGCAATCGATTTCAACCGTCCAGGCATTCCGATCGTGGCGTCGATTCCGTCGGTGCACATCGCGCCGACGTACGGCTACGCTCACCGCGGCCGCGCGGGGACGGTGGCGGCGATCACGGAATGGGCTCAGCGCCACGATGTTCCGCTGGTGGACCTCAAGGCCGCCGTCGGCGACGAGGTCATGAGCGGGCGCGGCAATCCAGACGGGATCCACTGGAATTTCGAGGCGCACCAAGGGGTTGCGGAACTGATGCTCAAGGCGCTGGCCGAAGCGGGTGTGCCGAGCGAGAAATCTCGCGGGTAGGACCATGTCCGTCATCGTGGTGACCGATGCGGCGGCGCGCCTGCCGGCCGATTTACTCGAAGAGTGGGCCATCCGCGTCGTCCCGCTGCATATCTTGCTCGATGGGGTCGATCTGCGTGATGGCGTGGACGAGATCCCCGATGACCTCTACAAGCGCCACGCCACCACCGCGGCGGCCACTCCGGCCGAACTGGCCAACACCTACCAGCAAGCGCTGAGCGATAGCGGCGGCGACGGCGTGGTAGCAGTGCACATCTCGTCGGCGTTGTCGGGGACGTATGGCGCCGCCGAACGGACGGCCGCCGACCTCGACCCCGCGATTCGGGTCATCGACTCCAAATCGGCCGCTATGGGCACCGGGTTCGTCGCACTGGCCGCGGCACGGGCCGCGGCGCGCGGGGCCGACCTGGATGCCGTTGCGCACGCGGCGCGTTCGGCGGTCGGCCGGAGTCACTCGTTCGTCGTGGTGCACCGGTTAGACAATCTGCGGCGCAGCGGCCGCATCGGCGGGCCTCAAGCGTGGCTGGGTACGGCACTGGCGCTCAAGCCGCTGTTGCGGATCGATGAAGGTAAACTCGTTCTGGCCCAACGGGTTCGCACCGTGAGCCACGCGACGGCGGCCATGATCGATCGGGTCTGCGAGGTCGTCGGCGAGGGTGCGGCCGCGTTGGCGGTCCACCACGTCACCAATCCCGACGGCGCCAAGGAAGTGGCCGCCACGCTGGCGCAGCGACTGCCCGCCTGCGAGCCGGCGATCATCACGCCGTTGGGGCCTGTGTTGGCGCTGCACGTTGGCGCCGGCGCCGTGGCGGTGTGCCTGGACGTCGATACCTCGACCTGACCAGGTTCATATCCGGATTCAATCCAGCGGTTAGGGCCTCGGTATGCGATCAGTCCGTGCATACTGCTGGAGCGCCGGTCACGGTGGACCAGCCACCCGGACGACGCAGCTGCCCAGCGTGTCTGCCCCGGCGGGAGGAACGTGTCGTGCTGAACGGAATCGCCCGGCTCGCCCTCGCCGCCCCGCGGCGGGTCCTGGCGATCGCGTTGCTCGTCCTGATCGCCACCGGCGTCTTCGGCGTTCCGGTGATCGGCGCGCTGTCGGCCGGCGGGATGCGCGACCCCAATGCCGAATCGTCAAACGCCTCAAATCTGCTCGCGCAGAAGTTCAACCAGGGCGACATGGATCTGATGATCACCGTAACCTCCGACGACGGCGTCCAAAGCCCGCGGTCGGCGGCGGTAGGCACCGAGCTCGTCGAGCGCCTCAAGAATTCTCCCAATGTGGCGCGGGTGCTGTCGGCGTGGACGGTGTCGCAGACGGAAGCACCTGCCTACGTCAGCCGGGACGGCAAGACCGGAGTGATCATCGCCGGCGTCACCGGCGGGGACAACGGCGCCCCGATCAACGCGAAGAGGCTGTCGGGTCTCCTGGTGCACGACCGCGATGGGGTCACCGTGCGCGATGGCGGAGACGCCACGGTCTACTGGCAGGTGACCGCACAGACCGAGAAGGATCTGGTGTTCGTCGAGTCGGTGGCCATGCCGCTGAGTTTCCTCGTCTTGGTCTGGGTGTTCGGGGGTTTGATCGCGGCGGCGCTGCCGGTGACTGTCGGCGGATTCGCCGTGTTGGGTGCCATGGCGTGCCTGCGCGCGATCTCGCTGTTCGCCGACGTCTCGATCTTCGCGTTAAACCTGGCCGTCGCGATGGGTATGGCACTGGCCATCGACTACACGTTGCTGATCCTCACCCGGTACCGAGATGAGTTGGCGGAGGGACAAAGTCACGATGCAGCTCTGACCCGCACCATGGTCACCACGGGCCGCACGGTGCTGTTCTCGGCGATAACCGTTGCGCTGTCGATGTCCACCTTGGTGCTGTTCCCCCAATACTTCCTGAAATCGTTCGCCTACGCAGGGGTGGCGGTGGTTGCCTTCGCCGCCAGCGCGGCGATCGTCGTGGCGCCCGCGGCGATCGTCCTGCTCGACAATCGACTCGACTCGCTGGACGTGCGACGACTGCTGCGCCGCATCCTTAACCGGCCAGAACCGCGCGCAGTGTCGGTCGAGCAGTGGTTCTGGTATCGATGGACGAAAGCTGTTATGCGCCATGCGATCCCGATTGGGGCTGGCGTGTTGGTGCTGCTGCTGGCGCTGGGCGTGCCGTTCCTCGACGTGCGGTGGGGCTTTCCCGATGACCGGGTGTTGCCCAAGTCGGCCTCGGCGCGACAGGTCAACGGGCAGTTACGGGCCGAGTTGCCCGGCAACGGAATACCGTACATCGCCGTCGTTTTGCCGGACGCGGGCGGCGTGACTTTGGCCGACTTGGACGATTACGCGGCCGCGCTGTCCCGGGTTCCCGATGTGCCGGCGGTGTCCTCGGTTAGCGGCACCTTCGTTGACGGCAGGCTCGCCTCGCCGCCATCGGCACCGGCCGGGCTCAACGACGGCAGCGCATTCGTGGCCGTAAGCAGCAGCGCGCCATTGTTCTCGGACGCCTCGGAACTCCAGTTGAAGCGGCTGCATGCGGTACCCGCCCCAAGGGGCAAACCGGTGCAGCTCGCCGGCATCGCCCAGAGCAACCACGACAGTGTGCATGCCATAACCGCGCGGCTGCCAATGGTTTTGTCGATCATCGCTGCGATCACCCTGGTGGTGATGTTCTTGCTGACCGGCAGCGTGATCCTTCCGCTGAAGGCCGTGCTGATGAACATCATGTCGTTGACCGCCGCGTTCGGCGCATTGGTATGGGTCTTCCAGCAAGGGCATCTGCACGCACTGGGGACGGCGGTGACCGGCACGCTGGAGGTTGACATGCCGGTGTTGTTGTTCTGTATCGCATTTGGGATCTCGATGGATTACGAGGTGTTCCTCATCTCACGGATACGCGAGTACTGGTTGGCGTCCGACCGCGGCCCTGGCGACAACGACGAGAGCGTGGCGCTCGGAGTGGCCCACACCGGTCGGGTCATCACTGCGGCGGCGCTGATCATGGCGATCTCATTCGCCGCGCTGATCGGCGCGCAGGTGTCGTTCATGCGAATGTTCGGGCTCGGCCTGTCCCTGGCAGTTCTTGCCGACGCGACGCTGGTGCGGATGCTACTGGTGCCTGCGTTCATGCACGTGCTGGGCCGATTCAACTGGTGGGCGCCCCGACCATTGGTCTACCTGCACGATCGATTCGGTCTGGACGAGGGATTCGGGGCCGCCCGGGAGGAACCGGAACAACCTTCGCCGGCACGGCCGTCCGGTTTGTGACCAAAGCAATAATTTATTGCCAATGTCCGCCGCGCGGCTGCCCGCTCGCGTAGCTTGCACTTGAATTCGATCAACAAGCTGCGAGTTTAAGGGTTTCGGGGAACCGGTAGTTCTGGGTCGACTCGGATGCATCCGGCTACATCCAATGTTGTCGGGTCGACCGATGGCGCCCTCACACGAGTCACCAGGAGTTGGTTATGGGCCGTATCGCGATCGTCGGGATCGGGTGCCGGTATGCGGGCGGTATCGATTCCGCGGAGTCGTTCTGGAACTTCGTCGTCAACAAGGGCGACGGCGTGGTGGAGGTACCGGCCGACCGCTGGAACCATCGTCGCTTCTACGATCCCGACAAGCGCGCCGCCGGGCGGATGTACACCAAGCGCGCCTCCTTTCTCCAGTCTGATCCGTGGCAGTTCGATGCCGATTTCTTCGGTATGTCAGCCCGCGAGGGAACGAGTATGGACCCCCAGCAGCGGCTGATCATGGAGGTCGCTTGGGAAGCGCTTGACGACGCCGGTATGGCGGGCCGGGTATCCGGCCAGCCAGTTGGCGTGTATGTCGGCGCCTTCACCTGGGATCACACACTCAACGCGATGGGCCCCACAGCACTGGCGCAGCTGGATATGCACACCGCGGGGGCCGCGTCGTTCACCATGCTGTCGAATCGGCTGGCCTACGCCCTGAACCTGACCGGCCCCGCGCTGACGGTTGACACCGCTTGTTCGTCGTCGTTGGTCGCCTTTCACCTTGGTTGCCAGGCGATTACCAACGGTGACTGTGAGATGGCTCTGGTCGGCGGAGTCAACGCGTTGCTGCGCCCGGAAACCTTCATCATGATGTGCAAAGGCGGATTCCTGGCCGAAGACGGGCGGTGCAAGTCCTTTTCGGCCGCCGCCGACGGATACGGCCGCGGCGAGGGCGCCGGGATGGTCCTCCTGCGCAAGCTGGACGACGCCCTACGTGACGGCGATCGCATTTACGCAGTCGTCGAGGGGACCGGCTCCAATCAGGACGGCCGTACCCCGGCCATCACCGTGCCGAGCGTCGAATCTCAAGAGGCACTGGCCCGTTCGGTGTGCGCACGCTCACAAATCGCGCCCGATCAGCTGACGTACGTCGAGGCGCACGGCACCGGAACCCCGGTCGGTGACCCGGTGGAATTGGGTGCCCTCGGCAGGGTTTACGGCGCTGGCGCCGGCCGCGCCAAGCCACTTCCGGTGGGATCGCTGAAGGCCACCTTGGGCCACACCGAAGCGGCCTCGGGCATCGCCGGCGTCATCAAGGCGGCCCTGGCCGTCCGGCACAGGACATTGCCACCGCAGGGCTGGGTCGGCGCACCTAATCCCGAAATACCGTTCGACGAACTGGGGCTGGCCATCCAGGCCGAAGCGGAGCCGGTCGGTGCCGATGTGGCTCGAATGACCGTGGCCATCAACGGTTTTGGATACGGTGGCACTAACGCGCACGCCATCATCGCAGAGCCGCCCAGCGTCCTGACGCCTCCCGAGCGGCCGACGCGCCATGTCGTCGAGGTGTTTCCGTTGTCGGCGCGCAACGAGACGGCCGCACGCGAATTGGCCGGCGCCTACGCCGATGTGCTGCAGGCGGGTGCGGATGTCGACCACTTAGTCGAGGCAGCCTGGACGCGGCGGGCGCACCACCGGCATCGAATCGGCGTCGGATTCTCAGATGCCGCCAACCTGGGTGAGCAGCTGCGCCGGCTCGCGGCAGGGGACACGGCGGTCGGTTCGGTCGTGCCGCGGTCGGCCGGGCCGGTGTTCGTGTTCACTGGGATGGGTCCGCAATGGTGGGCGATGGGTCGTGAGCTGCTGACCGCGGGCGGCGCGTTTGCCGAGGCGGCCGCCGAGATCGACGAAGTCTTCCAGTCCGTCGCGGGCTGGTCGGTGGTCGAGGAACTGCTGCGCTCCGAGGATGAGTCACGCGTCACGTCGACAGAGATTGCCCAGCCGGCGAACTTCCTGGTCCAAGTAGCGCTTACCCGCGAACTTGCCGCGCGGGGAATCACGCCGAGCGCGGTGGTCGGGCACAGCGTCGGAGAGGTATCGGCCGCCTACGTCAGCGGCATGCTATCGCTCTCGGATGCAGTTCTGGTGGCATACCATCGGGCCCGGCTGCAGGCGACCACCGCTGGAACGGGTGGCATGCTGGCCGTCGGCTTACCGGCCGACGAGGCGCGGGGACTACTCGAAGGGGAGCTCGGTGCGCTGGCGATCGACATCGCCGCCATCAACAGCCCGTCGTCCGTGACGGTCGCGGGCGATGTGAACGACTTGCAGGCCCTAAGCGAGATGCTGGGCGAGCGTGGGGTTTTCAACCGGATGCTGCGAGTGGAGGTGCCCTACCACAGCCGCCGCATGGATCCAATTCTCGACGAGCTGCGCAGCTCGCTTGCCAGTCTGACACCCCAGCGGCCCACCATCCCGCTGTACTCGTCGGTGACCGGGTTGCTTGTCGACCCATCGGTCGAGCAGTCGGATGACCTTTGGGATGCCGACTATTGGTGCGCCAACGTGCGAGAGCCGGTGCGGTTCGCCGACACCGTCAAGACGCTGTTGCGGGCGGGAAACCGGATTTTTGTCGAGGTGGGCCCGCATCCGGTGCTGTCGGCGAACATCCGCGAGGTTCTGCTGGTCACCGGCGACTCGGGCGCGACCATCGCCACCCTGGACCGTGAGCGCCCCGACACCGACAGCATCCGCCAAACCCTTGCCGGATTGTATTCCGCTGGTGCGCTTGATGTTTCGACGTTCTTCACGGAACCTTCCCCGCATTTAGAGCTGCCCGGGTATCCCTGGCAGCGCCAGCGGCTGGTCCACGAGTCCGCCGAGCAGCGACAGTATCTGTTCGGCACGCGGGCCGGGTACGCGATGTTGGGCGACCCGGACTTCGACAACGAACTCAACTGGCAACTCCTGGTCAGCGAGCAGACGCTGCCATGGCTGGGCGACCACGTTGTCCAGGGTCGGTGCATGCTTCCCGGCGCGGCATATCTGGATGCGGCACTGAGCGCCACGGCGATGCACACGGGGGCGGCGTCGGTGGCGGCCGAGGACATCCGGTTCCTGGCGCCGCTGATCGTCGACCCTGTCGACGGCAGCGTCCTGCGCACCGAAGTCGACTTGGCGAGCCGCCGCATCACGATCCGCTCCCGGCCCGTAACCGCCACCGTCTGGACTGTCCATGCCACTGCGCGACTGGTTGAGGGAACGTATGTGGCCACCAAGTGTCCAATACCCGATACCCGCGACATGATTGAGGCCGAGCCGGCAGATTTCTACGAGGACATGGCGGGCCACGGCGTAGCTTTCGGACCCCACTTCCAGCGGTTGACGGAGATCCGGGTCAACTCGCGGCAGGCGGTCACCACGGTGGACGCGCGGCCGGGACCCGACGACGGCCTGCATTTCGCTCATCCGTGCGTCATCGACGCCGCGTTGCAGACCGGCGGCCTGCTCATCGAGCAGGGTGTCGGCCGCAGTATGGGAACCTTGGTCCCGGTCGCCGTCGATGCCGTGCGGATCTTCGGCCCGCTGCCCGAGCAGATCAGGGTTGTCGCCAGCCAACACCCGACCGACCCACTGCGTGTCGACATCGTGCTGCTGGGCTCCGACGACACCATGTGCGCGCAGGTCGTCGGGATGCGCTGCGATTCGATCAACCCCGGGCGGGGTCCACTCGACGACATGGAGCCGTTCTTCTACGAAGAGGTGTGGGACCTGCGCGACCCACTGGACTCCGGTTGGCTACGGTCGCCGGAGGAGACGGCGACGTTGGTGGTCGCCCTCGGTGACCGTCCGCATCCACGCGCACGCGAATTGTCCAGTGCGCTGCCGCACGCGACCTACTTCGAGTGCTCCGCTTCGGTGGACCTGCAGGCGGCCGTCATGCAGCAGCTGAGCGAGATAGCGCCGACGCTGCCGGGACTGCACATCTGCGTCGTGGCCGGAGCGGACGACGAGGGCGTGCACGACACCGCCGCTCTGATGGCGCTTAAAGACGTCGCCACCGCCGTGGAGACCTTCCTCGACGAGGAGCTCACCGGCCGGCCCGCGCAAACGGCCACCTTCGGCGACGAGACGTTCTATGTCAGCCTGGTCACCGAACGGGCCGTCACGCACCACACGGATGACTCGCCGCCCCACCCCAGCCACGCCGCGTTGGCCGGAGTGCGCCGCGTCCTGCTCACCGAGCAGCCCCGTCTGCGGTGGCGTCTGGTTGACGCTGAACCGGATACCGGTCTGTCCGACCTGGTCGCCGAGCTGGCAGTTGCGGGCGCCTTCAGCGGCGACAATGCCGACGAGCTGTTCCTGCGCAGTGGCCTGCGGTGGACCCCTGTCGTCACGCGCAGCCTCTCCGACCGGGTCGAGGCTCTGGACAAGGCAGAAGTGCTTTCCGATCTGGACGCGAACTACACGGTCGAGCCGCCGAAGTCACGGATTCTCTCCGACCTCGGCTGGCGACGCTGCCCGCGACGGTCGCCGGGTCCGGGGCAGGTGGAGCTGGCGATGCTCTATGTCGGGATGGGCTTCAAGGATTCGGTCAAGGCGCTCGGGCTGGTTGGCGAACGCGAGTTGAGCGGGTCGCATTTCCGCGGCGAGCTCGGCATGGAGGGCGTCGGAGTGGTGACCCGCGTCGGATCCGGCGTGGTCGACAGGAATGTCGGCGAGGTGGTGATGACCGTCGCCAGAGGAATGCTGACGCGCTATCTCATCAGCGACGCGGCACTGTGCCTGCCGATTCCCACCGGTGAGGGCAGCAATTTCCAACCCGAGCACTGCACCAGCACCGCGTCGTTCTTGACGGCCGACTACGGACTACTCAACAAAGCCGGGCTGCAGCCGGGCGAGACGGTGCTCATTCACGGCGCGGCCGGCGGGGTGGGGTCCGCCTCGGTCCAGGTCGCGAAATCGGCCGGCGCGCAGGTGATCGGCACCGCCAGCACCGACGAGCGGCGCTCCTACGCACTCGCAGCGGGCGCGGACCACATGATCGATTCGCGCTCGCTGAACTTCGTCGACGACGTTCTGGAACTGACGAACGGTCGCGGGGCGGACGTGGTCATGACCGCCGCGCCCCTGGAGATCCTTCGTCACAGCTTCGACGCCGTTGCCGAACCGGGCCGCATCATCGAAGTCGCCAAGCCTGGCATCTACGCCGGCGGGATGATGGAGATGCTGCTTTTCGAGAAGAACGTGACGTACTTCTCCATCGACCTGGACCGGATGATCCAAAACAACCTCGAGGAGTTCCTGGCGAGCGCCGAGGCGACCTACGGCAAATTCGCCGACGGCACCTACCGGCCACTACCGGTGCAGGTCTTTCCCGCCGCCGAGCTCGCCGCGGCCGCCGAAGAGGCGTTTCGCTCGGAACGCATCGGCCGGATGGCGGTACGCCTGGCCGACGACGAAGTGCCGGTCAAACCCGCGTTGCGAGAGTTCGGCATCGACCCCGACGCCAATTATCTGATAACCGGCGGGTTCGGCGGCTTCGGGCTCGCCACCGGGCGATGGTTGGTTCGGCGCGGCGCCCGGCGCCTCGTCCTGGCCAGCAGAAGCGGTGCCACCACGCAACTCGCCGCCAAGCAGATCGCCCTGTGGCGGACGTCGGGTGTTGAGGTCAGTGAGGAACTGATCGACATCACGGACGCCGACGCTGTCGCCGCATTGGTGAATCGGTGTCACAGCACCGAGCATCCGTTGCGCGGGATCTTCCACGCCGCCGGCGCCGTGCACGACCAGCGGGTGCCCGATGTAGAACTCGACGCCCTCAAGCGAGTCTACGAATCCAAGGTCGGCGGGGCGCGCGCACTATGGTCGGCCGTCAGCGCCGCCGGGATCACCCTCGACCATTTCGTTCTGTTCTCGTCGGGCGGTTCGCTGATCGGCATCCTGGGGCAATACAGCTACATCGCGGCGAACACCGCCGTCCAGGCTCTCGCCGAAACCATTGTGCGCCAAGGCCAGCCGGTGACCTGCATCGGCTGGGGTCACATGTCCGGACGCGGCGGCGGCATGGCCGCCGAAGAGACGGCAGCGAAATTCCTGGATGCCGCCGGCTTCGATCCGATCGACATGGACGACGGCGCAATATATCTGGAAGAGACGATGCGGTTAGGCGTCACCCAGGCGGCGATCATCCCGATCAACTGGACCAAGCTCGGCGGTGTGGTGGGCCATCTGCCGCACGTGCGCCGCACCGCCAGCGCCATCGCGGCAGCCGCCGAAGCCGATTCCGCCGAAGACCGTCTGCGCGCCGCGCTGGTCGCTCTCGACGAGGGCAAGCGCGCCGAGGTCGTCGCCTACATGCTCGCCGAGCAACTGGCCGTCGTGATGGGTGTATCGGCCGAGTCGATCGACATCGACGTTCCGGTGACCGATCTCGGTTTGGACTCGCTGATGGCCGTCGAATTCGGCGCCCGCACCAGCCAGGCCCTCGGCGTGCAACTGACCGCGCTACCGCTGGGACGCAGCTTCGATCTTCGGCAGGCGGGTGCCCACATCGCCGACGTGATCCTGGCCCGCAAGGGAGTCGCCGCGTGACCGACGGCCACGAATCCCTCTCGGCGCGTGAAACGGCCCGCCGCTTGCTCGCCACGCCGCAGGCCCCGGCGCCGGCCCAGGCCGCGCCGGCTCAGGCGGCGCAGATCCAGGCCGCGACGCCAGCACGGCGGAATGTGAGCCGGACGTTTGCCGACCATCCCGACATCGTCACCACCCGGGAACGCCGCGCCCGCGCGCAAGAAATGGTCGCGCTGACCGGGATGCCGAGTCCGTTGTTCCTGGAAAGACGTGGCCCCAACGAGGCCGTGATCGACATGCCCGACGAGCTCAGCGGTCCGCACAAAAGGACGATGTCCAACTTCTCCAGCTACAACTATCTCGGGCTGGCGGCCCACCCCGACGTCGTCCGCGCCGCGCAGGATGCGCTCGCGCAGTATGGCGCATCGGCGTCGGCCAGCCGGATATTTTCCGGCGGGATCGACCTGTACACCAAACTCGAGAACCGGCTGGCCCAGATCTACGACGTCGACCAGTCCGTCATCACCACCAGCGGATACCTCGCCAACGCGGGCGTGATCGGGTTCCTGCTCGGCGAGCGCGATGCGCTGGTCTGCGACGCGCTGGATCACGCCAGCATCGTGTCGGGCGGTCAGTGGTCGGGGGCGCGCCAGCTGACGTTTCGGCACAACGATCCCGACTCGCTGCGCAACGTCCTGCGGATGTCACGCGATCGCTTCGAGCGGGTCCTGGTCGTGATCGAGGCCCACTACAGCATGGACGGAGACATCGGCCGACTGCCTGAGATCGCTGCGGTCGCCCGTGAATTCGAGTGCGGCGTCATGGTCGACGAGGCGCATTCATTCGGGGTCCTGGGCGCCCGCGGTCACGGCGTGCGCGAACACTTCGACCTCCCCGGTGACGCCGTGGACATCTGGATGGGAACCCTGTCCAAGGCGCTGGGCAGCTGCGGCGGTTTCATCGCCGGCAACGGCGATCTCATCGAAGCGATCCGCACGATCGCGCCCGGGGTCGAACAGTTCACCGGCGGTCCCTCGCCGGCGGCCGCGGCGGCCGCGCTCGCGGCGCTCGACGTGCTCGACAGCGAGCCCGATCGACTTACCAGGTTGTGGCGCAACGCCAAGTGGCTGACCTCGGCGATGCGCGACCGCGAGCTGGACCTCGGGTTGTCGCAGAACACCCCCATCTGTCCGGTGCTGGTTCCGGGCGAGTTTCAGGTCGGATTCGTGTCCTCGATGCTGCTGCAACGCGGCGTCTACGTCGGCCCGGTGGTATCGCCGGGCGTCCCGCCCGGGCAGGAACGCTTGCGGTTCTTCGTCACCAGCGAGCACACCGAAGAGCAACTGCGCAGCACCGCCGACCTGGTTAGCGAGGTGATCGAGTTGGCGACTCGGCTCGCGAACGGCCTCAGCATGTCGAACGCGAGGGACCTGGTCACGGAGATGGTCGGCGGGGATGAGGGGCCTTCCTAGGTCAGCCAGGCTACCGAGTCTCCGTGGCCGAAGAGTCCTGATCACCAAGGTTGCGGACCACGGGTGAATTTGCCGCTATGCCAACCGATTAGCTTGAGGCCCGCACCTGGGGACGGGCTTGCACACGGGCGTTATCACCGCGCGGATGGACGATCTGCGGCCACCAGAACCACCGGCCCAACAGTGTGGCGATCGACGGCATCAATAGCGTGCGCACGATCAGTGTGTCGAGCAGCAGACCGATGCAGACGGTCGACCCGAACTGGCCGAGTACCGTCAGCTCGCTGCCCAACATGGACGCCATGGTGAAGGCGAACACCAGACCCGCGGCGGTCACCACCCCGCCGGTGCCGGCCATCGACCGGATGATTCCGGTCTTGAGTCCGGCGTGGATCTCTTCCCTGAATCGGGAGACCAGCAGCAGGTTGTAGTCGGACCCGACGGCCAACAGGATGATGACGGACAGCGCCATCACGATCCAGTGGATCTTGAAGCCGAACAAGTTCTGCCAGATCAGGACGGACAGCCCGAAGGACGCGGCGATCGAGCTGGCCGCGGTTCCGACGATCACCAGCGCGGCGACCACGCTTCGGGTGAGCAGCAGCATGATCATGAAGATCAACGTCAACGACGCCACCACCGCGATCATCAGGTCGTATTTAGCACCGTCGTGCATGTCCTTGAAGGTCGCCGCGGTCCCGCCGAGAAAGACCTTGGCGTCCGATAGCGAGGACTGCTTCAGGCCCTCCTGCGCCGCCGTCCGCTCGGCATCGACACGCGAAATCCCTTCCGGCGTCATGGGATCGCCCTGGTGGGTGATGAAGAATCGCGCCGACTTGCCGTCCGGCGACAGGAACATGCGCAGGCCCGTTTGGAAGTCCGGGTTCTGGAATGCTTCCGGGGGAAGGTAGAACATGTCGTCGTTCTGCGATTGGTCGAAGCTTTGTCCCATCACGATCGCGGTGTTGCTCATGGCCTCCATCTGGTTGATCATCGCCGAGAATGTCTGATACAGCGTCAGCGTGATGGCCTTGGTGGCCTTCTGCGACGCGATCAGCTCGGGGAAGAGCGCCATCAGCGCGTGCGTGGCCGCGGCGGTGTGCTGGATGTCAGCCGTGAGCAAGTGGAACTGCTCGGCAAGCTGGTCGAAGCCGTCGATGGTGTCGAAAATGGACCGTAACGAGAAGCAGATGGGGATGTCGTAGCAGTGCTTTTCCCAGTAGAAGTAGGACCTGATCGGCCGCCACATATCTTCGAAATCCGCAATATGATTTCGTAATTCATCGGTGATCTCCGATGTTTTCGCTGTGGTCTTCGCACTGTCGTCAGCAGCCCTGGAAAGATCTTGCGTCACCGCGTACTGGCGTTCCGTGATGTCGATGTTGACCTGCAGCTGGTCGGCCAACTTGAGGATGTCGGCTATGCGGTCTTTGAGGAAGGCCATGTTCTGCATGGTCGTCTGGCTCTGGATGCTGTTCTGAAACGGTATGGAGCTGTGCTGAATTGGGATGCCCAACGGCCGGGTGATGTCCTGGATCATGGCGATACCGACCACGCGAATGACGTTCTTGGCGACCTTGTCCAGGACCAGCATGTCGGCCGTGTTGCGCATGTCGTGGTCGGCCTCGATCATCAACATGTCGGGGTTCATCCGGGCCTGCGAGAAGTGCCGGTCGGCGGCCGCTTGCCCCTGGTTCGACGGGGCGCTGGTGGGCAGGTAGTAGCGGTCGTTGTAGCTCGTCTTATAGCTCGGCAGGGTGACCATGCCGACCAGGACGACGGCCGCGCTCACCGCCAGAATCGGCAGGGGCCAGCGCACCACGGCGGTGCCGACCCGCCCCCATAGGCGACCCCTCTTGGCCGCCACCTTGGATTCGAATCGGCCGAACTTACTGCCCAGAAAGACGATGGCGGGACCGAGCGTGACCCCGGCCAGCACGACGACGAGCATGCCGATGGCCACCGGCGCGCCCATCGTGTTGAACCAGGGCAGTCGCGCGAAGCTCAGGCAGTACGTCGCACCGGCGATGGTCAGGCCGGACCCGAGCACCACCGGTGTCACTCCGCGAAATGTGGTGTAGTACGCCGTTTCTGGATCCTCGCCCATGCGCCGCGCCTCTTGATATCGGCCGACGAGGAAGATCCCGTAGTCGGTGGCGGCCGCGATCGCCAGCATGGTGAGGATGTTCGCGGCGAACGTGGTGAGCCCGAATGCGTTGTTATAAGCCAGAACCGCGACGACCCCGCGGGCGCACAGCAACGAGACCAAGGTCATGAACAACTGAATCAGCGTGGTGCCGATCGAGCGGTAGACCAGCAGCAGCATGAGCGCGATCGCGCCGAGGGTGAACAGCGTGATCTTGGCCAGGCTGGCGTTCCCGATGACATGCATGTCGTCGCTGAGCGCGGCCGGGCCGGTGACATAGACGCCCAGTCCGGCCGGCGGCGGGTTCTTGTCGATGACCTTGCGGACCGCCTCGACCGAGTTGTTGGCCTGGGTGGTGCCTTGGTTGCCGGCGATATTCAACATGACGTAGGCGCCCTTGCCGTCGGCGCTCTGCGCGCCCGCCGCGGTCAATCGGTCACCCCAGAAGTCCTGGATGTGCTGGATGTGGTTGTGATCCTGCTGCAGTTGGCGGATCAGGTTGTCGTAGTAGTGATGCGCGTCGGGACCCAGGGGCCCCTGACTCTCCAGCACGATCATGATGGTGCTGTTGGAATCGAATTCCTTGAAGTTGTGCCCCAGTCGCATCATCGCCTTCATCGACGGGGCGTCCAGTGGGGCCATCGGCGCCGAGTGCGCCTCGCCGACGACTTCCAGCGTGGGGACGGCAACGTTGACGAGCACGGTGATGGCAACCCAGCCCAGAATGATCGGCACCGCCAACAGGCGGATCATGTGCGGAATGAAGGGGCGGTGCGGGCGCTCGTTGCTTACATCTGCGCCTTTGGCGTCTTGGGCTTTGATCGGGCCGGTGGGGGGGTCTGTGGCGTCGGCCGCCTCGTCCGTGCGGTTCTCGAGGTCACTCATGCCGACTTCACCAGGCAGAAGGTCTGCGGGTTGTGGCCGTCGGACTTCCGCTCTTCGCGGACCGTTCCATCTACGGTGATGCGGCAGCCAATCTGACTGCCGTCACCTTGCACCATGATGTTGGCGCTCACGGACGGCAGTGTCGTGGAGACCGTGTACGACCAGGGCAGTGCGGCGGCGTTGACTTGGTTGGTGTTGGCGTCGGCGTCCCAGTAGTTGATGTTCGCGGTGCTCCCAGGCGAGCCGTAGACCTCATAGAGGACGACTTTCGGGTTGAACTGCACGATCTTGATCCCTCCGCCGGCATTCGCGTTGAGGTCCTCCGAGCCGAAGAGCTTGTGGATTCGGGACACGATCAATGCCGAGACGGCAAGCACAACCACCAGGATCAGGGGCATCCAGGCTCTTTTAAGTAAGCCGGTAATGCGACCCACCTTCATTCACCGCCCTTCGCGCACAAATCCCCGGTTGCAACGCGCCACCGCAGGGCTTGCTTCCATTGCCGGGATCGACGGAACGGAACCTTTGTTCGGCTAAGTATGTTAGACCTTAGAGCACGCGAGCGTTCCTCCGGGGTCGCCACCAGTGGTGAACGGCACACGTCAGCGCGCCATCCGGCCGGTCACCGGCGGGAGGTCGGCGAGCGTCACAATCCCGGGCTCGGCGGCCACCACCACTGGGACCGCGTTGGTCACCGGCATCGCGGTGTAGATCATGCCCAGGCCCATGAAGCCGGGCTCCGTCCAATCCTTCGGCGGCAGGCAGTGCAGCACGGTGCGCATATTGGGCAGGCCGAAGACCTGGATGACGTGACCGTGCTCAAGCGGTTTGGGTGGGGCCACGTGGTTGCCCATGGTCCAGTTGAACCCGACGCTGACGACGTTGCGCTCACCCACCCAGCCGCGGTGGTAGCCGTAGACGCCGCCGATGGTGCCGGCCGGGATGGTCATGAAACCCAGGTCGGAGTCGCCGGTCGCCGCGGTGAAGGTGACATCGAAGGTCATCTTGTCCAGCTTCGCCCCGATCGCATCGGCCATCATCGCGGCCGACTCGGCGAACACCTCGCTTTCCCGGCGCACGCTCTCGGCCAGTCCCGGCGTGTCGGGGTCTTGCGAAAATCCCATGGCCGTTTGGGTTTCCGCCGATTCGTAGGTCGAGCAGTCGACGGACTCGGTGATCCGGATTTCGTCGACACGCTCGCAGGACGCACTGAGCACCATCCCGACCATGTTCGTCATCCCGGGGTGTGCGCCGCTGCCGAAGATGGTCGAGCCGCCGCGCTTGCAGGCGTCCTCGATGCGTTGCCGGTCCTGCGGGGTCTGCTTGCCGCCGGTGATCCAGGCCGCGCTGGAGCACACGTTGACGCCGGATTCCAGCAGGCGGACCAATTCGTCGACGTTGGGCCATAACGGGTTGTAGCAACACGCATCCGGTTGCAGCGCCAGCAGTGCGTCGATGTCGTTGGTCGCCTGCACACCGGTCGGCTCCGGCCAGCCCGAGAGGTCGGCGGCGTCGACGCCGACCTTGTCCGCTCCGTGTGCGTACACCCCGACCAGCTCCATGTCGGGCCGCCCGATGATGGCGTGCAACGATCGCTGCCCTATGTTGCCGGTCGTCCACTGGATCACCCGCAGCGGGCGGTCGGTGCTGGCTGTGCTCATCGGGGGCTCCTTTGCCGGTGCGGTTGAACTCATTATGTTCAACCTGGCCCGGGTGCACACGAGCCGGGCGTTGCACTTTCAGGCGTCTAGCCGGGTGAATTGGTCGCGGCGGTACTGCTCGACGCAGGCGGCACGGCGGATCTTGCCGCTCGTCGTGGTGGGAATCGACCCCGGCGACACCAGAACGAGGTCGCCGACGGTCAGGCCGTGCGCATTGGAGATCGCCGAGGTGACGTCACTTTTGACCCCGCTGAGCCAGCGCATCGCGTCCGCGAAGGAATCGCCGCGCTTCTTGAGTTCGATGACAGTGACGAGGTTCTCGGTACTGTTCACCGGAACCGATATCGCCGCGACCCGACCGCCGGTGATCCCTTGGACCGTCGCCTCGATGTCCTCGGGATAATGATTGCTCCCGCGGATAATCAGCAGATCCTTGATGCGACCGACGATGAACAGCCCACCCTCGTGGACGAAACCCAGGTCGCCGGTTCGTAGCCAGGGCGCGTCGGGCGTACCCGGCGAAGGGTCGACGAGTGTTGCACCGAAGCAGCGCTGCTCCTCCGGCGGTTTGCGCCAGTAGCCGTCGGCGACATTGGCGCCATGTACCCAGATCTCGCCGACCACGTCATGCGGGCACTCGCGGTTGGTGTCGGAGTCGACGATCCGCAGCGCGGGTGATCGCGGCACCTTGTATTTGACCAGCTCTGTGCCGGTCCGTTTCGAACACCGCCGAGCGCGGCCCGCGGACAGGTCCCCGAGATCGAAGTGAACCGGCTCCGACGATTCACTCCAGGTGCCAGCGGCCACGAAGACGGTTGCCTCCGCCATGCCATATGAAGGACGCATCATCTGGTCCCGAAAATTGAAGTGAGCAAACCGATCAACGAAGCGGCGCAAGGTGGCCGGCTCGACACGTTCCGCACCGCTGATGATGCCCAGCACGTCCCCGAGGTCGAGCCCGGCCAGGTCACTGTCAGTTGTTTTGCGCGCGGCCAAGTCAAAGGCGAAGTTAGGCGCCGCTGACCACGTATGAGGACTGCTGGCCAACGACTGCACCCATCTGGCCGGCCTTTCCAAGAACGCAACCGGACTCGTCAGCTCGCCGCGCCAGCCGTTGAGGATTGGTGCGCAGACTCCCAGCACCAAACCCATGTCATGGTAAAAGGGCAACCACGACACAACCGTGGTATTCGGTGGGGCTTTAACGTGGGAGTCCGCGAAATAGCCGCGCATCAGCTGCTCGAAATTCACCTGGAGGTTGCGGTGCGAGATCACCGCCCCGGTCGGCAGTCGGGTCGAACCCGAGCTGTATTGCAGATACGCGGTGTCGGGAAATGCAGCCGCTCGACCGGTTGCCGTGGCGTCTCCGTCTAAATCCATCGAGTCGATTGCGACAATCTTTGGAACAGCGTCCAGGTGCGCTTGGTCAACATATTCGGCGATATCTTCCGCGACCGCCGACGTGGTGAGAACAACTGCGGGTGACGTATCGGTAAGGACTGCGCCAACCCGCTCATTAGTCGCGCCGCGGTGCGGCAACGGGAGCGGAACTGCGATCAGCCCGGCTTGCATGGATCCCAAGAAGGCCGCGATGTAATCGAGGCTCTGCGGGGCCAGGATCACTGCCCGGTCGCCGACCGACGCATCGAGGCTGAGCTCGCGTGCCACGTTCAATGTTCGCCGGGATAGCTGCGACCACGTGAGACTTTCGGGAACACCCGCCCAGTCGTCGAGGTAATCGGTAAAAGTGAATGCCACGTCGTCGGGCCGTAGGCTGGCTCGTCCGTGCAGCATCGAAAGAATTGACGACTGAGGCGTATTGGTCATCGGCTCGGAGGCGATTGTCAGCCTGCGGGGTGGGAAAAAGCGGTCCCGACACTGTTGAGCATTTGCGAAATGGGGTCGCTGCCGCCGAAAGTCGCCTCGTTGGCCGGCGTGGTGATGGCCAGGGGGTCGAAGCCGTGCACCGGGTCCACTTGGATCGGAGCGGTGGACGGGTCGTCGTTGCGCGCATAGCCGGCATTCACCCGAGGCGCCAAGATCGCGTCAAGCTTATTCAGCGTGTCCTCCGGGATCCCGATGTACGTCAACGGCATGACGAGCGGAAGGTGTTTCTCGGGGATCAAATACGTCGTCGTGGTCGCGCCCTTGGAGTTGACCGTCGTTCTGATGTTTTGCGGCGGCACCATGCTCGGGCTGGTGAACGCCACCGCAGTGTGACCAGTGGCGAGGCCCATGAGCGCATTACCGAGAGCGAACAGATTGTCTGGTCGGTCGGGAAAGTCGGCGATGGAGTCGTAGGCGGAAACGAAAACCTTGGTGTCGTATTGGCTCTCGAACGGAGGTGGCACGCGGTAGTCGAGTGCTGGAGCAACACCGCCGACCGGGAACATCGCAGTCAGGAAGCTCTGACCCCAGGGGGTACGCGCAATGGGGTCGCCAAATGTCGCGAAGCTCAGCTGATCTCGTGGCGGCGCCGTGGGGTCGTTCGCGAGGCGGGCCTGTTCGGCGTCCAGTACCAGGCAACCCTCGGATAAGCCGATCGCGACACCCCGACCACCCTTGCGGATCGCCGCGTCGAGGTTGTTCGCTCCCTCGTCGACCGACTCACCGAGGCTGGGACCGTCGAAACCAGCGCCCGGGAGGGCCTGATCGAGCTGCCCGATGCCGGGGAAGAGTCTTTCCAGCACGTGGCCTTGAACCTGCCCCGCCGGGTAGTCAACGTTGAGTCGCTTCAAGCCGGGAAACCAGTCGGCGCCTTCGCGGCGGATGTACTCGTCATAGGGAATGCCCAGAACGTGAGCGCCTCCGAGGGCGTACGCCGTTCCGTCGGCTGAGGGTGCGGGCGGGCCGACGGTTGAGGTCCCAGGGGCGGGCGTGTCATCGGCCGAGACGGTTGCGACGCCGAAACACGCTGTGGCGCCGACAGTTACCAGCGTTGTAACTCCTGCGAGTAGTTTCTTCATCCCTACCCCTGACCGCTCGAATCCTCTAGTTTCACATACATCATGGACGGGCGCTAACCCCGCTGCGGCCCACTTGAGACGGCCACCAGTTCGCCCGCCCGACCAGCGCAGCGACGGCGGGAACCGTAATGGTGCGTACCAAGAAGGTGTCCAACAGAATGCCCACTCCGATCACGAATCCACCTTGGATCACCGTGCCGACGCTGGAGAACAGCAGACCGCACATCGAGGCAGCGAAGATCAGACCCGCCGCGGTGATCACACCGCCCGTCGAACTCAGTGTGCGAATGATGCCGTAACGAGTGCTGTGCGGAGACTCGTCACGCATTCGCGAGACGAGCAGCATGTTGTAGTCGGCTCCCACGGCGACCAGCACGACGAACGCGAGCGGGGGGACGCTCCAATGTATTTGCTGGCCGAGTATGACCTGAAAGAACAGGGCGCCGACACCCACCGCCGATAGATACGAAATGACCACGGAGGCAACCAGATACAGCGGAGCGACAATGGCGCGTAGCAGCGCGATCAAGGTCAGCAGCACGACGGTCAGGGTCACCGCGATGATGAAACGGATGTCGTGTTGGTAGTAGTCGCGCGTGTCTTTCAGGCTTGCGGTGTATCCCGCCATCGATATCGTGGCGTCCGACAACGCGGTGTTCGGTTGGGCTCCCCGAGCGGTCGCAATGATCGCGTTGACCTGATCCATGGCTTGGGCGCTGAACGGATTGAGTTTGGTTTGAACCAAATACCGTACCGAGTGGCCGTCGGGCGAGATAAATACCTTGGCGGCCTTCTGAAACTCCTCTAAATGCAGCAGCTGGGCCGGGATATTGAACCCCGCCATTGCCGGTTGAGAGGCGTCATGTTTTAGCGACAACAGAAACGCCGCTGACTCGCTGAGCCCGGCGCCGAGCTGTTTGACTTGGTCGACGAGTTGGGCCACTGCGTTGGCCACTTGCCGGCTTCCGCCGGCGAATCGGCCGGCGCGATCTTGCACGCTGTTCAGGTTCGCCTGCAAACCACCGGGTTGGTCCATCCCCATGGAGTGCATCACCTTGGCGACGTTCGCTAATGCGGCGCGCAGACGGGTTATCGATGCGTTGAGGGTCTGTCTGTCGGGGAAGGTCTGCAATTGCCGAATCAGATCGTTGATCGCGTCGACGTCTCCTTGGTCACGCTCACCGACCAGTCGCTGGAACTGGCCACGGGTGGCGCTGCAGGATGCGTCGGCGTCGCAGACCGGATTGCCCTGCAGCGCCGTCAGCACCGGGCCGATCCACCCGAACATGTCCTTGACGGCCGAATAATTCCAGCCCATGGCGTTGCCGAGCGAGTTCACGTGGTCGACGAGCTTGGCCGCGATGTCGACCTCCTTGACCAAAGCATCGCCACCATACTGGGTTCTCATCGACGAGAAGGCGTCGATTAAACCTTGAATACTGGTGGCGAGCTGGCCGACCTGGCCGTGCACATCGCCGAGGTTGTCGGCCAGCTTGCCGGCCCCTTCGGCAAGCCGGTTGAGGTCAGCGGTGTGGTCGTTGATCAGGGTGGACCCGTTGGCCAGGACGGTGCCGACCGCACCGGCCTGGTAGGTGGCCCTGAACTGTTCCGGCACATTTCCGCTGGGACGGGTGATACCGCTGACGAGGGCAATGTCCGGCAGTTGGCTGACTCGGTCCGCCATCTGCTCCAGATCTGCCAGGGCGCGCGGTGTGCGCAGGTCATGCGGCGATTGGATGAGGATGTACTCCGGGATGGACTGATTCACCGGGAAATGGCGATCCAGCGCGGCATACCCGACGGAACTCGGAGCAGACGGTCGCAACGCCTTACGATCGTCGTAGTTGTAACGCACCAGGCCGGCGCAGCTGGCCAGGATGATCAACACAAGCACACTGGCAACCAGATGCGCCCGCGGCCTGCGCACGATGCGGATGCCGGAACGCCGCCAGAACCGGGCGGTCAGTTCGCGCCGCGGCTTCACCCAGCCGCGCGGGCCGGCGAGCGCCAGAATTGCCGGCAGCAAAGTCACTGCGGCGAGGAACGCCACTCCGATCCCGATCGCCGACGACACCCCGACCGTTTTGAACACTCCCATTCGGGAGAAGCTGATCAGAAGAAAAGTAATCCCGACGGTGGTGGCGGACGCGGTGATGACTTTCCCAATCGAGGTCATTGCCTTCTTGACCGCCTGATCGAAATCCACGCCTGACCGCAGATAGTCGTGATAGCGGCTGATGAGGAAGACTGCGTAATCCGTTCCGGCGCCGGCCATGATCGCGCTCAGAAATACGATCGATTGATTCGAAACGCCCGAGCCGGTCAATTGCGAGTAGCCCGCGACCATCGCCTGGGCGATCACCAGAGACAGCCCGATCGACATCAACGGCAGCAGCATGGTGACCGCGCTGCGGTAAACCACCAGCAGGACGATGAGCACCAGGACGGCGATCGCCAGTTCGATCGGAAGTCGATCATGCTCGCCCGCGGCGGTGAGGTCGGCGACGGTTGCTGCGGGTCCGGTGAGGTTCGCCGTCAGGGAAGTGCCGACGGCACCGTGTTTGACGATGTCGCTGATGCGGGCGAACGCGGTGTGAGCGCGGGGAGTGCCCAACTCGCCCGCAACGCCGATCGGCACCACCCAGGCTTTGCCGTCCTTGCTGGTCAGGGCCGAGCGCAAGGGTGGCGTACTGACGAAATCCTGCACCATCAACACATCACGAGTGTCCCGGCGCAGTGCGTCCACCAGTTTGCTGTAGGCCGCTTCGTCGGGCGGGCCGAGCCCCTCGTCGTCCGTCAGGACGACCAATAGGAGGTCTTCCGACCCTGACTCATGGAACGCGTCGGTCATCTTTCGAGCGGCGATGCTCGACGGTGCGTCGCTGGGCAGGATTGCCAGCGGATGCTTCTGGGACATGTCGTTGAGGGAGGGGAATGTCAACGGTAGGGCGACCGCGATAGCGATCCAGAGCCCTATCACTGCCCAGGGCCATCGCACCACAAAATTGGCTAGCCGCTCCATAGCGCCCTCATTCCCGGGAACTGCTCCGAACTAGGCAACGCGTCCCCAATGCCCGCTGTCGGCGACCCGCCCGCACACCGACCTCATTGCTTCCATATAGCGAACGACCGATTTCTGCGCGACCGGATTATCGGGGTACATGATCGCCATTGCCGTGCCCTCCCCGTACCGGAACACGTAAATGGTGAGTTGATATGAGAACCGGCCGTCGGAGTAGATCCCGATGTTGTCCGCAAGACCCATGTCGGCTGCTGCGAGAACGGCATTGAGGGGCGCAGCACCGCCATGGAAGAAGTTCGACACCGGAAAGTTGGGTTGCGGCCACTTCAGCCACGGCGCCAATTCCAGTACGCGGTAATACGGCACCTTGGCCAGGTGCTGACCCGAATCGAAAGACGCCTGGGCGGCCCAGGCGGCATCGGCGAAAGACGCCGCAGCTATCGGCACGGTAATCGGGACTAAGCCGGTAAACCAGCCCTGCGTCATGAAATTATCGGTGGTTCTGCGTGTATCTCTCGGCGTGAGGCCGTAATACGTGAGAGCACCCGTGAACTCATGCTCCACCAGGGCGAAACAGGCGAACAAGCCGCCGATGAACCGCGCGCCAACCGCCGTGCAGGCTGATTCGAACCGCTCCGTTTGTTCGGCGTCGATCAGAAGTTCGGAGACCATGTCGCTGTTACTCGGCTCCGACGGGTTACCCAGTGGGAGAGGAAATTCGGGAAATCCGCCATCGTTGTTCTCGGCGAAGTCAATCCACGCGCGAATCTGCGGCGAATCTACGGTTAATGTCGATGTGTACTGACGCTCGCGGGTGCAGAAATCGTCAAAGCTGCCCGCATCGGCGAGCGAGAGCGGTTCACCGCCTGCGCTTAAGGCCGCATACATTCCGTTGGCCTCAAGCATCGTTGTGCCGATCAGCGTCGCGTCCCCGTGGACATGATCCATGGCGGCGAAGAACGTGAAACTATCGTGGCTTTGCACAATTCCGAAGGTGAAGCAGGCCCACTCCAGGGGATTCGGGATGGCCACGACGTGAGCGCGTATTTCCCCGGCTGTCCTGCTGCCGTGATCGATCGGCTCGAATTCGATATCGGCGGGATCGGTTACGGTATGCCGTTCGAACTCGCCATCACCGCTGGGTTCGAACCAACTGCGGAATGTGTCATGCCGCCGCAAATACGCGTTGACGGCGTGGTTCATCGCAGCAATGTCGCACTGGCCTGCCACCTGGCAGGCAGCGATGATTTGGCGCGAAAAGTCCAGCCCCGCGGCTGTGCGCTCGTGATAATTACGAAGATGTTGGCCCTGCATGTAGCTGACGGGGACGGGACTGACCGGCGCCTTTCGGGCCTTGTCGGCGGCCGCGCTCGTGGGGTGCCAAGAGATGACTAATCCGGGCGTCGGCGTCCAATCGGCAGGCGAGCCGATCGTAATTTTCCCGATGCGCAAAACTGTTCTCCCCGGTTTCCACAGCTCCCGATGGTTTTCTAGCTCTTCACGGCTTTTTACGACCGAGGTCAGCCGCACCGGCAGCGAGACCAAGATAACCCCTGCGGCAGCCGCGGGCGCTGACATGCGGAAATACAGACTCAACGGCGGCGTACCCGGTTCGTTCGCAGGTTACGCTCCGCGGCGCCGCGAAGACCTCATACCCGGCATCGGCAAATAGTTGGGCTGCACAACCGGGCTGGGATGTAGCCTCGAGGCGGTGGATGCAGGTAGTGCACCGGGGGGAAGTTCCGCCAGGTCTGGTCGGGGATGTGTGCGCTGAGCGGCCCAAGGCGTGGTTCGTAGCGATCGCGGTTCCCGCGTTGTGCGGGTTCCGTGCATCGAACATCCGCCAGCCGGGGTAGAGAGGACAACCGCATGGCATCCATCGAAGATCCGATGCAGGGGGCATCGGGTTTTGCGATAGTCGGCTACGCAGTGCGCCTTCCGGGTGCCGCCAATGCGGACGAGTTCTGGCAGGTGCTGCGCGAAGGCCGCGACGCCGTGTCAGAGGTGCCCCCGGACCGGTGGAATGCCGACGACTTCTTCGACTCGGATCCCGACGCGCCCGGCAAGATCGTGACCCGTCGTGCCGGATTCGTCGATGACGTAACAGGTTTCGACGCGCCATTTTTCGGGATGTCGGCGCGCGAGGTCAGATTGATGGACCCGCAGCATCGTCTCCTGTTGGAGACGGCGTGGCGCGCGGTGGAGCATTCGGGTACTGCGCCAACGGCTTTGGCGAACAGCAACACCGGTGTGTTCATCGGCTTGTCCACCCATGACTACCTTGGAATGGCATCCGACGAGCTGACTTACGCCGAGATCGAAGCCTATACGGCAATCGGGACATCGTCGGCCGCAGCGGCCGGCCGGATCAGCTATCGGTTGGGGCTGCAGGGCCCTGCGGTCGCTGTCGATACGGCGTGCAGCTCATCGCTGGTGGCGATTCATCAGGCATGCCAAGCGTTGCGCTTAGGGGAATGCGACCTCGCGCTGGCCGGCGGCGCGAACGTCCTGCTCACCCCGGCGACCATGATCACGTTTTCCCAAGCCCACATGCTCGCGCCCGATGGTCGGTGCAAGAGCTTCGATGCGTCCGCGGATGGCTACGTGCGCGGCGAGGGTTGCGGCGTCATTGTTGTGAAGCGACTCGAGGACGCGGTCCGCGACGGCGACCACATTCGGGCGGTTATCCGTGGCAGCGCGGTCAACCAGGATGGCGCATCGGGTGGTTTGACCGTGCCGAACGGTATTGCGCAGGAACGGGTTATCGCCCAGGCGCTGCAGCGCGCCGGTGTCGCTGCCCGCGACGTCGGATACCTGGAGGCACACGGCACCGGGACGTCGCTGGGCGATCCGATCGAGGCACAGGCCGCGGGCGCCGTGTTCGGCGCCGGGCGCGAGGCGAGCCGGCCGCTGTTGATCGGCTCGGTAAAGACGAACATCGGGCACCTGGAAGCGGCCGCGGGGATCGCCGGTGTCATCAAGGTCATCCTGTCGCTCGAGCACGGTCTGTTGCCGCAGCACTTGCACTTTCGCAATCCGTCGCCGCACATTCCCTGGGATCGGCTTGCGGTGCAAGTTGTCAACGAAGCCACCGTGTGGGAACGCAACGGCCGGCCCCGCATTGCGGGAGTCAGTTCGTTCGGGTTTGCCGGCACAAACGCGCACGTCATCCTCGAGGAAGCGCCCGAGGAAGTGAGTCAGGTTGCGCAGGCCCCGAGTCCGGTTGAAGAGCTCGAGGATCGAAGGTTCAGCCTCCTCCCGGTTTCGGCGCGCACACCCTCCGCCCTGATGCAAATCGCCGATCAGTATCGCGCTTGGTTGACCGCCAATCCGGAGGCCACGTTGGCGGACGTGTGCTTGACCGCCGGGGTCGGGCGAGCGCACCTGGAGCACCGCGCAGCGTTGGTGGTCAATTCGAGAGAATCGGCGAGTGAGCTACTGAGCGCGCTCGCCGACGACCGCCCGTCGCCCGGTCTGGTTCGCGGTGTATCCGATGACACGCCGAAATCGGCGTGGCTGTTCACTGGTCAAGGCAGCCAGTACCCCGGCATGGCCCGCGAGCTATTCGACACTGAGCAGGTGTTCGCCGAGACACTCAATCGCTGCGCGGCCGTGGTCGCTGACATTCTCGAAAGATCTCTGCTGGATGTCGTTTTCGATGCGGATGGACCCGACAGCGAAGCGACGCTACGGCAGACCTGCTACGCGCAACCCGCCTTGTTCGCGGTGGAGATGGGCCTGGCGCGCCTCTGGCAGTCCTGGGGCTTCGAGCCCGACGTGGTGCTGGGCCACAGCGTGGGCCAGTATTCGGCGGCCTGTGTAGCGGGCGTGTTCAGCCTCGAGGACGGCGCGCTGTTGATGGCCGAGCGTGGCCGCCTGTTCGGCAGTTTGCCCGACGGCGGTCGGATGGCCGCGGTGTTCGCCGATGCCGAACGTGTCGAACGCCTGACCGACGAGTTTTCGACCCTTTCGGTTGCGGCCTACAACGGTGCAAACACCGTGTTGTCGGGACCCGCCGACGATCTACACCAGGCGGTGGCCGGGTTGGCAGCCGATGGCGTCCGGTGTGACTGGCTCGATACCAGCCATGCGTTCCACTCGGCGCTGCTTGATCCGATCCTCGACGAGTTCGAGTCGTACGCGGACCGGTTCGATTTCGCCCCACCACAACGGCTTTTGGTCTGCAACCGCACCGCCGCCGCGCTCGGCACGAGCGCGAAGCTCGACGGTGCGTATTGGCGTCGCCACGCACGCCAACCGGTCGAATTCGCCAAGAGCGTACGTACCCTTGCCGACCTGAGTTGCAAGGTGCTGTTGGAGATCGGTCCGCAACCCGTGCTCACCGCCGCCGCCCTGCGGGCCTGGCCTGACCCGACCACCGCACCGCGGGCGATCGCCTCGTTGCGCCGAAACACCAACGACCACCGGCAGATCACCGAAGCCCTTGCGGACGCGTACGTCCTGGGTCACCTGCCCGACTTCGGTACCGCCATGGGGCCGGCGCGCAAGCTCGACCTGCCCACCTATCCGTTCGAGCATCGCCAGTACTGGTTCAACGAGAGGCGGGCCGGGTCCGCCCATCAGCACTCGAAACAGGCGCCAGCCGCGCGCACCGACGCCGTCCGGCTTCTCGAGGACGGGCGGATCGACGAACTCGCCGCGCTGCTCGACGGCACGGGCGACAACAAGCGGGCCGTTGAATTGCTGACAAAGCTTGCCGCGCAGCATAATCGACAGCGCGGATCTCAGGCCATCGCGGATGACCGCTATGAGGTCCGTTGGGAGAAATCCGTTGCTGGGGTCTCAGGTGTGAAGTCCGGAGAGGGGTCTGCCTGGCTCCTCATTGCCGACGACGCCAATGCCATTCAGCCGTTGGTCGAAGCGCTAAGCGCGCAGGGGCACCGGCATCAGGCGTTGGGATTGCCACTGTCCGACGCCGACGAGGAACGACTCGAGGTGGCGTTGCGCGCTGCGGTGGCAGACGAACCGGCGCTGCGGATCCTGCACGTCGCGGCCCTCGGCGCCGACACCGCACCGTCGACGCGATCGCTGGCACGGATGCAACACCGAGTGCTGGGTGCCACCCGGCGACTCTTCCGTGCGGCGGTTGCCGCGGACCTGCGCAGACCCATCTGGGTGATAACCCAAGGCGCACAACGAATCGCTGACGCAGACCGCGTGTCACCGGATCAGGGTTGCCTGTGGGGTTTCGGCCGTGCCGCATCACTGGAACTTCCCCAAGTGTGGGGCGGCCTGGCCGACTTGTCGGAAGGCACTGCGGACGAATGGTCGCAGCTGATCAACGCGGCGGCGGCACCGCCCGATTCGTTTACCAAGGAAGACCAGATCGCGTTGCGCGGTCAAGACGTTTACGTTCCGCGGCTAGTTCGACGCGCGGGGCAACCGATCACAACACCGCTGGCACTGCGTGCTGACGCGACGTATCTGGTGACCGGTGGACTGGGTTCGGTCGGACTGGAAATCGCGGGATACCTTGCCGCGCACGGGGCCAGGCAGCTGGTGCTGACTGGCAGGCGCGCGCCCAGCGATATCGCGCAACAGCGCATCGACGGGTTCCGCGAACAGCACGGCTGTGAATCCCGGGTCGTCGCAGCCGATGTCGCCGACGCGCACGATGTCGCGCGCCTGTTAGCCACGGTGCAGGCCGAACTACCGCCGCTGGCTGGCATCGTCCATGCCGCAGGCGAGATCGGTACTAGCCCGCTGCGCACCCTGGACGACGCCGAGGTGGATCGAGTATTCGGCGGAAAGGTTTGGGGTGCTTGGCATTTGAGCGAAGCCGCTGCCGACCTGCAGCTGGACTTCTTCCTCAGCACCTCCTCGATCGCGTCTGTATGGGGCGGGTTCGGCCAGACCGCCTACGGCGCCGCCAACGCGTTCCTGGATGGGCTGGCCTGGCGGCTGCGCGAGCAAGGAGTCGCGGGAATCAGTGCCAATTTCGGTCCCTGGTCGGCGGGCATGGCCAGCGAGGAAGCTCGTGCGCGTCTGGCTGAGCGCGGCATCCGGACATTGTCGCCTGCCGACGCGCTGGCGGGCATGGCTGACCTCCTGGCGGCTTCTCCGGTTCAAGGCACTGTGGCCCGCGTCGACTGGGCCCGCTTCCTGCCGCTCTACCAGCAAGCGGGCGGCCGGTCATTCCTGTCGGAGCTGGAGCGGGAGGTGCCGGAGTCGGTGCGTGCGCCGGGCTTATCCGGGCCGTCGGGGAAGACCCAGCTGGTCGAGCAGCTCACCCACGCTCCGGTACAGCGGCGTAAGAAGCTCGTCGCGGATTACCTGCGCGAGGCGGTCGCCGAGGTCACGCGAGTGGACGCCGCGGAGATCCGCGAGGACGCCGGATTCTTCGATCTCGGCATGGATTCGCTGATGGCCGTTGAACTGCGGCGCCGCCTGGAGCAAGCAGTGGGTCAGGAGTTGCCGGCCACCTTGGCGATGGACTACCCGCGTTTGTCCGACGTGGGTGACTACCTGTTGCGCGACGTGCTCGGGCTCAGCGACCAGACGGCCAAAGCGACCGTGCCCCAGCCGGCTTCGGTAGCGGCGACACGCACGGATGAGCCGATCGCGATCGTTGCCGTCGCGTGCCGTTTCCCCGGCGCGCCCGATCCCGAAGCTTTCTGGGAGGTGCTGTCGGGTGGTGTCGACGCGATCCGGGAAGTCCCGGAAGATCGATTCGATATCGACGAGTTTTACGACCCGGATCCAGAGGCTGCGGGCAAGATTTACAGCCGCTTCGGCGGATTCCTGGACGGAATCGACGGATTCGATCCGGAATTCTTCGGCATCTCGCCGCGCGAGGCGGTGTGGATCGATCCGCAGCAGCGGCTGATGCTGGAAACCACGTGGGAGGGTCTGGAACGCGCCGGTTATTCCCCAAGTTCGTTGCGCGGCAGCCGAAGCGGCATCTTCGTCGGGGTGGCCACTAACGAATATTCGCACCTGCTGTCGGCGGAATCGGTCGAGAAAATCGAGCCTCACTTCATCACCGGCAATGCGCTCAACGCCATTTCGGGTCGGGTTGCCTTTACCCTCGGGCTGGAGGGACCGGCGGTAGCGGTCGACACCGCGTGCAGCTCGTCGTTGGTGGCCGTGCACCAGGCCTGCCAGGCATTGCACTCCGGGGACTGCGATTTGGCGCTGGCCGGTGGTGTGAACGTCTTGCTCAGTCCGGTGTCGACGATCGCCGCCTCGCGCGCCAGGATGCTGTCCCCGGTGGGCCGATGCAAGACCTTCGACGCATCTGCTGACGGCTATGTGCGCAGTGAAGGTTGCGGGATCCTGGTGCTCAAGAGGCTCAGCGATGCGGTACGCGACGACGATCGGATTTGCGCGGTCATTCCGGCGAGCGCGGTCAATCAAGACGGCGCCTCCAGTGGTTTGACGGTGCCCAACGGCGGTGCACAGCAACGGCTCATCACCACTGCGCTGGCTCGCGCCGGTCTTACCGGCGGCGACGTCGACTACCTCGAAGCGCACGGGACGGGCACCGCGCTGGGAGATCCGATCGAGGTGCAGGCGGCCGGGGCCGTCTACGGCGCCGCTCGTGACGCGGACCGTCCGTTGTTGATCGGGTCGGTGAAGACCAACATCGGCCACCTGGAGTCGGCATCGGGGGTCGCCGGCTTGATCAAGGTCGTGTTGTCGCTGCAGCACGAGTTGCTGCCGCAGAGCCTGCACTTCGAGACACCGTCTCCGCATATCCCATGGGACTCGCTGGCGGTGCGGGTCGTGGACGAGGCGATTCCGTGGCAGGCCAACGGCAGGCCGCGACGTGCCGGCGTAAGTTCGTTCGGGTTCACCGGCACTAACGCACACGTGCTGATCGAGGAGGCACCGACACGATCGGCGACCGCCGACGAATATTCGACCGGCGACATCTTGTCCGACGTCGACGTGGCATCGGAGTCGGACGCCCAAGATGAGCCAGTCGCGATGCTGCCGTTGTCCGCGCGGTCACCGCAGGCGCTGGTGGAGTTGGCGCAGCGATATGGGGAATGGTTGAACGCCCACCCCAAGGTCGACATCGCCGATGTGTGCTTGACGGCCGGAGCCGGGCGCTCGCATTTCGAACACCGGGCGGCGCTCGTCGTCGATTCGGTTCAGAGCGCACGCGAGCTCCTGGCCGAGGTGGCCGAGAGCCGGATGCGCCCGGGCGTGGTGCGCGGCGAGTGCACGGACCCGCCGACGACGGCGTGGTTGTTCACCGGTCAGGGCAGCCAATACCCGGGGATGGCACATGAGTTGTTTGACGCTGAACCGGTTTTCGCCGACACCGTGACGCGATGCGCGGAAGCGGTCGACGGGATACTGCCGCGTCCGCTGCTGGAGGTGCTGTTCGCCACCGACAGGGAAGCCGGCGTTGAGGGTGGAAAAGCACTGCGGCACACCTCTTTAGCCCAGCCTGCGCTTTTCGCCGTCGAGATGGGCCTGGCCCGGCTCTGGCAGTCGTGGGGGGTCGAGCCAGACGTGGTGCTGGGGCACAGTGTGGGCCAGTACGCGGCGGCATGTGTGGCTGGGGTTCTCGGCCTCGAGGACGGGGCCCGGCTCATGGCCGAGCGCGGTCGGCTCTTCGGCAGTCTGCCCGACGGTGGGCGAATGGCCGCGGTCTTCGCCGACGCCACATACGTCGAGGAAATCGCAAAAGAATTCCCCCGGGTGTCCGTCGCTGCCTACAACGGTCCCAACACGGTGCTGTCGGGTCCCGGCGCGGATCTCGAACAGATCGTCGCCCGCGGTGGCAGTGACGGGATCCGGTGCAGCTGGCTGGAAACCAGCCACGCCTTCCATTCGGAGTTGCTGGAGCCGGTGCTTGGTGAATTCGAGTCGTACGCAGCGCGATTGAAGTTCGATATCCCGACGATGCCGCTGGTCTGCAACCGCACCGGCGCCGTGCTCACGCCGGAGACCCCGCTCGACGCACAGTATTGGCGGCGGCATTCCCGCCAGCCGGTGCAATTCGCCGAAAGCGTGCGCACAGTGGCGGCGCTGGGGTGCTCGGTGTTGATGGAGATCGGTCCGCAACCCGTTCTGACCGGCGCCGCGGTGCAGGTATGGCCGGAACACCTGGCGGCCCCGCGCGCGATCGTTTCGCTCCGCAAGGGCATCGCCGACCGGCGCCAGATCGCCGAAGGGCTGGCCGCGGCGTATGTCAGCGGCCATCGCCCCAAATTCGCTGCGCTGCATCGTCGTCCAATGCGCAGACTCGAACTACCCACCTATCCGTTCCAGCGCCGTCGCTTCTGGCCCAAAGCTTCCGGTATCGCCGGCATCGATGGTCAGGGCGCTGGCGCGTCGGGCCTCCTGGGTAGTGCCAAAGAACTCGCCTCCGGCGACTCCGTCTACACCAGCCGACTGTCCGTCAAGTCGCAGCCGTGGCTTGCCGATCACGTCATCTACGGCACCGTTGTCGTCCCTGGCGCGACGTATGCGGCGATGGCCCTGGCCGCCGTTGGACCACCGGCGCGGGTGCAAAACGTCTATTTCTACGAGCCGATCATCCTGCCCGAGAAGGTGTCTCGCGAAGTGCAGCTGAGCCTGCATCCGTTGGAGGGCGCCGGATGGAGCTTCCGCGTGCACAGCCGCCCCTACGGCGTCGCTGATGCTGAATGGTCGTTGAACGCCGATGGCACCGTCATCGCTGGTCTCGCCGATGACCCTGACGAGCTGGCACCCGATGCGGCCGAACCCATCGACGCGGCGATCGAGCGGATGGACCGCAGTCGTCCGCAGTATCTATTCGAGAGCTTCGCCGAAAGTGAACTGGAATGGGGGACTACGTGGTCCACGTCGCTCAAATCGCTGTGGATCGGCGAAGGCGAGGCGATCGGTGATGTCACCGTCGGTGAAGAACTCGCCGAACACCTCGGAACCGAGCCCATCCATCCGGTCCTGCTGGACCTATGCACCGGAATCGTATTCCCGGCGTACCCTGCCCTTCTCGCGGCCGAACAGGGGATCAACGATCTCTTGTTGCCGTTGCGCTACGGGCAAGTGTCACTGCGGGAGAAGATGCCTCGGCGGTTTTTTTGCCGCGGCAAGTGGCATGCGAGCCCGCTGGACAGCGAAACCCAAGTCTTTGACCTCGACTTCGTCGATCGAGATGGTCGACACCTAGGTGGAGTTCGCGAATTCACGGTCAAGCGCGCGCCCCGGGAGGCGTTGTTGCGCGGACTCGGCGGCGATGCCACCCGGCTGCTGTATACCCTCGGCTGGCACGAGTTGCCGCCTCAGCCTATGAACGACGATGCCCAGGGCGCGGCAAACGTGACCGGCACCTGGTTGGTTGCCGGATTCGACGAACTGGCGGCAGAGCTGCCGGGCTGCATGACTTTCGACCGCAATGCGGATCCGCAGTCTTTGGGACAGTTGTTGGCACAGGCTCAGGAGGACGGCGAGCCGTGCGCCGGCATTGTCTGGCGCAGCGCCGGATCGACTGCGCAAGAGTCGAGCGCTGAATCCGCAACGCGGTTGGAAACCGAGATCGCCCACCTGCTCAGCGCGGTGCATACCCTGACCGCCGCTGACGATTCGGCGCCGGTCAAACTTCCCGGCGGTCTGTGGATCATCACGGAACGGGCCGTGGCAACAGAATCCGGCGAGCCGGTCGACTCGGTGCAGGCGGCGCTGTGGGGACTCGGGCGCACCATCGTCAACGAGGAACCGGCTCTGCGCTGCAGGCTGGTCGATTACGACGGATCAGAACAGGCCGCGCACGCGCTGGCCGGTCTGCTCGCTGCACCGATCGAGGAGCCCGAACTTGCACTGCGGCAAGGAAAGTTGTTGGCATCCCGATTACTGCCATGGTCGCGCGGCGGTCATCTCGCGGTACCCCGTGGGATCGATTACGTGCTGGAGCCTACTGAACGCGGCGCCATCGACAACCTGCGTCTGATCGACAGGGAAGCTTCGCCGCCCGCCGCGGGCTGCGTGCAGGTCCGCGTTGAGGCCGGTGGTTTGAACTTCCGCGAGGTGCTCAATGTGCTGGGCCTCTACCCCGGCGATCCAGGCCCACTCGGCGGTGACTTCGCTGGCGTTGTCACCCAGTTGGGAAGTGGTGTAACAGGACTGGAGGTCGGCCAACGCGTCTATGGCTTCATGCAGGGCGCGTTCGCCAGTCGGTTCAATGTGCCGGTTCAGGTGCTGGCGCCGCTGCCCGACGGGCTCAGCGCGGTCGCGGCGGCCACCATCCCGGCTGCGGCACTCACGACCCGACTCGCGTTCGACTGGGCACAGCTGAAGCCCGGTGACCGAGTGCTCATCCACGCCGCGAGTGGTGGTGTCGGCTTGGCCGCCATCCAAATGGCGCAACGCCAAGGTGCGATTGTCTTCGCCACTGCAAGCACCTACAAACGCGCGACACTGCGCAAGCTGGGTGTGGAATACGTCTACGATTCGCGCAGTACGGATTTCGCCGACCAGATCCTTCACGACACCGACGGTGCCGGGGTCGATGTGGTGCTCAACAGCCTGACCAATGAGGGGTTCATCGAGGCGACCGTACGGGCCACCGCTCAGAATGGCCGTTTCGTCGAGATCGCCAAGCGAGACATCTGGACTCGGGAGCAGATGACGGCGGCCCGTCCCGATATCGCCTACGAGATCGTCGCGTTGGACTGGACGACCGTGCAAGACCCCGACCATATTCGTCGCCTGCTGGACGAGGTGTCGGATGGGTTGGCCAGTGGCGAGTGGACGCCGCTGCCCGCCGAGATCTACCCGCTGACTGAGGCGAAGACGGCGTTTCGCCGCATGCAGCAAGCGCGCCATATCGGGAAGATCGTCCTGGAAATGCCGAATCCACTACAGGCGCGGGGCGATCGGAGCTATCTGATCACCGGTGGGCTCGGCGCGATCGGCCTGCATACGGCGGCCTATCTGGCCCAACTCGGTGCCGGTGACATTGTGCTGACCAGTCGGCGGGCGCCCGATGCCCAAGCGCGCCGAGCGATTGCGGACATCACCGAGCGTCACCGGTGCCGTGTGCACACCTTCGCGGCCGACGTCGGCGACGAGGCGCAGGTCGAAAAGCTGCTGGAGCGGATCCGCGCGGAACTGCCTCCGCTCGCGGGCGTGGCGCATTTGGCCGGCGTGCTCGACGATGCGCTGTTATCGCAACAGAGCCCCGAGCGCTTCCGGACGACATTGGCGCCCAAAGCATTTGGTGCTGACCACTTGGACCGATTAACAACGAACGACGACCTGGACTTCTTCATCGTGTCCTCCTCCGTGTCCAGCATTCTCGGTTCACCCGGCCAGGCCAACTACTCGACTGCCAATGCGTTCCTCGATGGACTGGTCGCGGATCGAAAGGCGCGAGGCTTGCCGGCAACCGGGATCAACTTCGGTCCCTGGGCACAAGGGGGGATGGCCTCGTCGGCGGCTGCGCGCGCCAATATCAGTGCCCAAGGCCTCATTTCGCTGGAACCCACGGCCGCCCTCAACGCGCTGGCCGAGGTTGTCGCCAACGGAACCGGACAGGCGACCGTCCTCAAGGCCAACTGGCAGCGTGCCGCCAAGCTGCTGGGGGGTACCCGTCCACCGATTCTCGACCTCGTGTTGCCCAGTGCCGTCACGGAGGTTACCGGTGACAGCGAGATGCTCCGGCAACTGCAGGAGATCCCGGTGGCGCAGCGCGCCGGTTTCATTTCCGAATTCCTGCAGCGCGAAGTGCAGGGTTTCCTGCGGCTGGCGCAGCCGCCCGCCGCGACCAGTCGGTTCCTAGACCTGGGTACGGATTCGCTGATGGCCGTCGAACTCCGCAACCGGTTGCACAGCCAGTTCGGTGGCGCCTTCACGATCAGCGCCACCGCGGTATTCGACTACCCGACGATCGGTGGGCTCGCCGAGTACCTTGCCGCCCAGACGCCGCAATTGGCCGCACAGTCGGCTGAAGCGAAATCAGTCGAGGGGCCCTAGCTCAGTCCTGGAGCCGGACCCAGTCGTAGTCGCTGATGTGCTCGATGAGCACCCCGAGGTGATCCTGTGAGGATCCCAGGGTTTGCTCGATCGCGGTAAGGCGGGCCGCGTAGTGGCTGACCGGATACTCCACGGTGATGCCGATGCCGCCGTGCATTTGGATCGCCTCCTGCGCGATATGCCGGCCCGAGCGGCCGATCTGGAGCTTGACGCGCGACGCGATCGTCGGGTCGAGGTGACCGTCGGCGATCGACATCGCCGCGTAGAAGCTCATGCTGCGGGCCAACTCCAACGACACGTACATGTCCGCCGCCCGCTGAGTGAGCGCCTGAAACTTGTTGAGTGTGACGCCGAACTGCTTGCGGGTCTTGAGGTAGTCAGTAGTCAGCCGCAGCGCCTCCTCCATGGCCCCGACCGCTTCAGAACACAACCCGGACTGGATGCGAATAAGGGTGTTGCCGATAGCCTTTGACGCATCGACCGCTTCACCCAGCGGTTGCGCCGGTGCGGATTCCAGCTCGATCTGGGCGCCGCGCTGCCCGTCGAACGTTGGGTAGCCGCGTCGGGTAGCCGCGTCGGCGTCCACCAGGAACAGCCCCGTGCCGCCGTCGGGCAGCGCGGCGCTGACCACCAGCGTGTCGGCGCAGTCGCCGGCAAGCACCGGGTTCTTCCGTCCGCTCAGTGTCCACGAATCACCTTGCCGCACAGCCTGAGTGGAGGTTTCGGCCATCGACAGCCCGGCCTTGCGGTGACCCGGCTCCAGGTGGGCGAAGGCCAGCAGATGCTGGCCGGCGGCGACATCGTCCAGTAGCTGTTTCTGCTCATCGGTGCCGAGTTCGGCGATCAACGCGCCGGGCGCCAGCGCGGCGTGCAGGATCGGTTCGGGGGCCAACCTGCGCCCCACCTCGGTGAGCACCGCCATGATCTCGATCTGGCCCGACTCGTCGTCGAAGCCCAGGCCGAGAATGCCGGTGTCGGCGAGCTGGCTCCAGACTTCGCGGCTCCAGCCCAGATCCGAGCCGATGACCTTGATGCGGCTCTCCGGGTCGTAGGTGCGGGATAGCAGGTCGCGGGTGGTGTCGCGGAGGAGGGTCTGCTCGTCGCTTAACTGAAAGTCCATGACTGCCTCACAATCCCAGAATGGTGGACGCGATGATGTTGCGCTGCACTTCGCTGCTGCCGCCGTAAATCGACGTCTTGCGCCAGTTCAGGTAGCGCGGGGCGCTCGTCTGCGCCCAGCTCGGAGACGAAATGTCTTTCCCGCCAACCGGAAGCGCGTCTGGTCCAGCCACCTCGACCAACAGTTCGGTGGCCACTTGCTGCAACTGGCTGCCGCGCAGCTTGAGCACCGACGACGCCGGGTTAGCCTCGCCGCCCGAGGAGTCCGAGACCACCCTCGCCTGCGTGAGTTCCAATGCCAGCAGTTCATTTTCGGCCTCAGCCAGCCTGGCCGCGAACAGCGGGTTTTCGAGCACGCCGGTTTCTGCGGCCTGTTTTTTCACTTCGGCGAGGCGCACTTTGGTCCGGCCCACCCCGGCGATCCCGGTGCGCTCGTTGCCCAGCAGGAATTTAGCGTAGGTCCAGCCCTGATTCTCTTGTCCGACAAGCTGGTTCGCTGGAACTCGAACATCGGAGAAGAACAACTCGTTGATCTCCTGGCCGCCGTCGATCGTCTTGATCGGACGGACGGTGATGCCCGGCGTCTTCATGTCGAAGAGCAGAAACGAGATCCCCGCCTGGCGTTTGGGTGCCTGAGGGTCGGTGCGCACCAGGCAGAAGATCCAGTCCGCCCACTGGGCCAGCGTGGTCCAGGTCTTCTGGCCGTTGACGACGTAGCTGTCGCCGTCGCGAACCGCGGTGGTGCGCAGCGACGCGAGGTCCGAGCCGGCCTCGGGTTCGGAGAAGCCCTGGCACCACCAGACGTCGAGGTTGGCGGTCGGCGGCAAGAAGCGCTCCTTGATCTCCTGCGAGCCGAACTCTGCGATCACCGGGCCGACCATCTTGGTGTTGAAGTTCAGCGGCTCGGGCACACACGCCAATTGCATCTCGTCCGACCAGATCTGGTGCTGGGTGGGCGTCCAGTCCTTGCCGCCCCACTCGACCGGCCAATTCGGTACCGCCAGCCCGTGTTCGTTCAGGATTTTCTGCGTGGCGACGACCTGGTCCTTGCTTAGCGACAAGCCCTGACGCACCATTTCGCGGATGTCTTCGGGGATCTTCGTGGTGTAGAAGCTGCGAAGCTCGTCGCGAAATGCGGCTTCGTCTGCTGTGAGCGCCAGTTTCATGGCAGCCTCCTTGCGTTTGGGAGGTGACGGGTGGGAGCTGAGGGGCTTCTCCTGCACGTTAAGCTGCCGTCGCTGGCCCGCACCAACCGGGTATCGCAGCGCCGTTTGTGCACACGTTCGCGTTGATCCACAGGCCGGCCTCCGAAACCCTTCGGCGACGGTCTTGGCGGCGGTGATCGGATCTACGGTCGGCGACATGCGAACCGAACTTCCCGCCGAGCGATTGCACCGACGGCTTGATGGACGGCTTGATGGACAGTTAGGCGCCGACCCGGCCAAAGACACGCCTGCCGACTCCGACAGCTCGGACTTAGATCCAAGTGCGGGGCCCCAAGACGCTGACGAGGACCAGAACTCGTTGCTGCCGCACTGGCTGCCGGACGCATCCCAGCGTGCGGGCTGGCTCGCCCGGGTGCGCGCCGATCCGGGCCGCGCCGGCGCTATCGCGATGGCCGTCGTCGCCGCACTGGCCGTGCTGATCACAGTGTTCACCGTGATGCGCGATCGGCCCGCGCCGGTGATGTCCGCCAAGCTGCCCCCGGTGGAGCGGGCCGCGTCGGCGAGTCCGAGATCATCGGCCGCCGCGGGCGCCGGTCCGCCGGCCAATTCAGATCGACCCGTGGTGGTCAGCGTGGTCGGGCTGGTGCACACCCCCGGCTTGGTCACCTTGGCGCCCGGCGCGCGGATCGCCGACGCGGTGCAGGCCGCGGGCGGCGCGGTGGACGGCGCGGACACCATCGGGCTGAATATGGCCCGTCCGGTCGGTGACGGCGAGCAGATCGTGGTCGGGATCGCACCCGCTGCGGGGCAGCCGACGGTGCTCGGCAGCTCGGTGGGTTCGGGCTCGGTGCCCGCAGCCGCGAGCCCGCCGGGCTCCGGCCCGACACCGGGATCGACCAAACCCAAGGGCGGTGAGGTGGTCGACCTCAATGCCGCGACCGTCGAGCAGCTGGACGCCTTGCCCGGGGTCGGCCCGGTCACCGCCGCGGCGATCGTGGCGTGGCGGCAGGCCCACGGCAGATTCGCCAGCGTCGACCAACTCGCCGACGTCGACGGGATCGGCCCGGCCCGCCTGGACAAGCTGCGCCCTCTGGTTCGTGTCTGATAGTGGCGCGCCACTCGATGTCCGCCTCGTCCCGGCCGCGCTCACCAGCTGGACGGCCACGGCCGCCGGAATCTTGTGGCCGGTCGGCAGGATGTTCGCGTCGTACTGCGTCGTGCTGGCCGCCGTCTCGGCTGCACTGTGGTGGTACGCGACGTGCCGGCGCAGTCGAGGCGCGCTCGCGTCGGTCAGCGCCGGACTGGTGGCGATCGGTGTCGTGGGCGCGGGGTTCGGGATCGCTATCGCGTTGCGCGCCGACGCCGTTAGTCGCCACCCGATCACCGCGGCATCGGGAAGGGCCGTGCCGGTCACGGTCACCCCCAGCGAAAGCGCGCTGTTCCTGGGCTCGGGGCGGTTGATGTTTCGTGCCACCTTGCAGCGGCTGGGTGACGACGAAATGTCCGGGCGCGTACTGGTTTTCGCGCAAACATCGGACTTCGGTTCGGAAGACGGTTCGGTGCTGGTCGGCCAGCCGATGCGGTTCACCGCGCGCATCAGCCGCCCGTCGCGACGCGACCTGACCGTCGCGGTGCTCAACGCGACGGGCCGGCCCACCTTTGGCCGGGCCGGTGTGGTGCAGCGGGCCGCCTCCGCCGTCCGCAGCCGGTTTGTCACCGCGGTTCGGGGTGTGTTGCCGCCCGACCAGGCCGCGATGCTGCCCGCCCTGGTTCTCGGTGACACTTCGGCGGTCGCCGCCGAAACCGGCCGCGAGTTTCGCGCGGCGGGCATGACGCACTTGACCGCGGTGTCGGGGGCCAACGTCACCATCGTGTGCGGCGCGGTGCTGTTGTCGGCCCGGCTGCTCGGCCCCCGGGTGGCCGTGCTGCTGGCCGCGTCGGCGCTAGTGGCCTTCGTCATCGTGGTGCAACCGACAGCGAGCGTGTTGCGGGCGGCAGTGATGGGCGCCATCGCGTTGGCCGGGATCGTGTCGTCGCGCCGGCGGCAAGCGATACCGGCTCTGTCGGCCACCGTGCTGGTGTTGATGACCACCGCCCCGCAGCTGGCCGTCGACGTGGGCTTCGTGTTGTCCGTGCTGGCCACGGCCGCGCTGATCGTCATCGCGCCCGTCTGGTCACGGCGGCTGGTCGGACGGGGCTGTCCTAAGCCATTCGCGGATGCGCTAGCGGTGGCCTGGGCGGCGCACGTGGTGACCGTTCCGTTGGTCGCCGGAATCTCGGGCCGGGTCAGCCTGGTGGGCGTGGTCGCCAATCTCGCGGTGGCCGCCGTGATCGCACCGATCACCGTCTTAGGCAGCGCGGCGACCGTGGTCTGCCTGCTATGGCCGGCCGGAGCGCAACTGTTGATCCGTTTCACCGGGCCCGAACTCTGGTGGGTGTTGCGGGTGGCGCACGGGGCGGCCAGTGTGCCTGGCGCGACGCTGGCCACGCCGGCGGGTGCGCCGGGTGTGGTGGTGGTGGGTGCCACGGCGGTGTTAATGGTGATGCTGTGGCGGTGGCGGTGGTTTCGCGCTGCGACGGGTCTGGCCGCGATGGTCGCGCTGGCGTGGTCGCTGTCAGGCCTCGTCGGCCCGTCATGACACCATCGTGGGGTGGGCGAGGCTTCACTGTTGCACCTGGTGCTCGGCGACGAGGAATTTCTGGTCGAGCGAGCCATATCGGAGGTGCTGCGGTCGGTACGGAAGCGGGGCGGAACGGACTCGAATTACGACGTGCCGGTCAACCGGATGCGGGCCGGTGACCTCAGCACCCACGAGCTCGCCGAGCTACTGAGTCCGTCACTGTTCGCTGACGAGCGCGTCATCGTCCTGGAGGCCGCCGCCGACGCGGGCAAGGAAGCCGCCGCGCTGGTCGCGTCGGCGGCTGCCGACCTTCCGCCGGGCACGGTGCTGGTGGTGGTGCACACGGGCGGCGGGCGCGCCAAAGCGCTGGCCAACGACTTGCGCTCGCTCGGCGCCGCGGTGCATCCGTGCGCGCGCCTCACCAAGGTCAGCGAACGCGTCGACTTCATCCGCAAAGAGTTTCGCGCGTCGGGGGTCAGGGCCGACGAGGACACGGTGACCGCTCTGCTCGACGCCATCGGCTCGGACGTGCGCGAACTCGCCTCGGCGTGTTCGCAACTGGTCGCCGATACCGGCGGTGAGGTGGACGCCGCCGCGGTGCGGCGCTATCACAGCGGCAAGGCCGAAGTGAAGGGCTTCGACATCGCCGACAAGGCGGTGACCGGCGATATCGCGGGAGCGACCGAGGCCCTGCGGTGGGCGATGTTGCGCGGCGAGCCACTCGTGGTGTTGGCCGACGCGCTGGCCGAAGCCGTGCACACCATCGGCCGCGTGGCGCCGCTGTCGGGCGACCCCTATCGTCTGGCTGCGGAACTGGGAATGCCGCCCTGGCGGGTGCAGAAGGCGCAGAAACAAGCCCGCCGCTGGTCGCGTGACTCGGTCGCCGACGCGATGCGAGTGGTGGCGGCGCTCAACGCCAACGTCAAGGGAGCCGTCGCGGACGCCGACTACGCCTTGGAGTCCGCGGTCAGGAAGGTTGCCGAGCTGGCTGCCGACCGCAGCTGACCAGTCAGCCGAGGCCGTTGAGGGCCTTGGCCAGCGCCGACTTCTTGTTGGCCGCCTGGTTCTTGTGGATCACGCCCTTGCTGGCCGCCTTGTCCAGCTTGCGGTTGGTCGATGCCAGCAGTTCCGCGGCCTTTTCCTTCTCGCCCGCGTGGGCGGCCTCGCGGAACGCGCGGACGGCGGTACGCAGCGAGGACTTCACCGACTTGTTGCGCAGCCGGGCGAGCTCGTTGGTGCGGTTGCGTTTCTGCTGCGACTTGATGTTGGCCACGCGGTAGATTCCTTAATTAATTGGTCTGGGGCTGATCGGGTCGGCCAGGGGGCCGTAACGCCCGTAGCGAGTGTCCAGGTTATCAGTCGGTTACGTTTTCACCCAAAAGTGGAACTCTGAGTCTGCTGTGCCGCCAACTTTGAGAGAGCATGTCAGACGTGAGCCTTGCAAAACAGTTAGACAAGCCCAAGCGGCGGTCGCGCAACCGCTCCGAACGCATCTTCGGCGGGTACAACAGGTCGGATGACGTCTATTCGCTGGCGTTCGACGAGATGTTCGACGCCGAGGGCAATGTCCGAGTCCCGTACAAGGGCATCTTCGCCGAGCTCGCGCCCTCGGACGCGTCGGATCTCAACGCCCGCGCCGAGGCGCTGGCCAGGGCGTTCACCGACCAGGGCATCACGTTTTCGCTGTCCGGTCAGGAACGGCCCTTCCCGCTGGACCTGGTGCCGCGGGTCATCTCGGCCGCCGAATGGAACAAGCTCGAGCGAGGCATCACCCAGCGCGTCAACGCCCTCGAGCGCTATCTCGACGACATCTACGGGGATCAGGAGATCCTGCGTGACGGCGTGATCCCGCGCCGCTTGATTACGTCGTGCGAACACTTCCACCGCCAAGCCGTGGGCATCGTCCCGCCCAACGGCGTGCGCATCCACGTCGCGGGCATCGACTTGATCCGCGACGACCGCGGCGACTGGCGCGTTCTCGAGGACAACCTGCGCTCGCCGTCGGGGGTGTCCTATGTCATGGAGAACCGGCGCACCATGGCGCGGGTTTTCCCGAACCTGTTCGCCACCCATCGGGTGCGCGCGGTCGACGACTACGCCTCGCACCTGTTGCGGGCGCTGCGCAATTCCGCGGCCACCAACGAGGCCGACCCGACCGTGGTGGTGCTGACCCCGGGCGTCTACAACTCGGCCTACTTCGAGCATTCGCTGCTGGCCCGCCAGATGGGCGTCGAGTTGGTCGAAGGCCGCGACCTGTTCTGCCGCGACAACCAGGTGTACATGCGGACCACCGAGGGGGAGCGGCAGGTCGACGTCATCTATCGGCGCATCGACGACGCCTTCCTGGACCCGCTGCAGTTCCGTGCCGATTCGGTGCTCGGCGTCGCGGGTCTGGTCAACGCCGCGCGCGCCGGCAACGTCGTGATCTCCAGCGCGATCGGCAACGGCGTCGGCGACGACAAACTCATCTACACCTATGTGCCGACCATGATCGAGTACTACCTGGGCGAAAAGCCGCTGCTGGCGAACGTCGACACCTACCGCTGCTGGCTGGCTGACGAACGCGAAGAGGTGCTCGACCGCGTCCGCGAACTGGTCCTCAAGCCGGTCGAGGGTTCCGGTGGTTATGGAATCGTTTTCGGCCCGGAAGCCTCTCCCAAGGAGCTGGCCGCAGTCAGCAAAAAGATTCGCGACGATCCGCGAGCCTGGATCGCGCAACCGATGATGGAGCTGTCCACTGTTCCGACCCAGATCGGGAGCACGCTGGCTCCGCGCTACGTCGACCTAAGGCCGTTCGCGGTCAACGACGGCGACGGCGTCTGGGTACTGCCGGGCGGGTTGAGTCGCGTCGCTCTGGTGGAAGGGTCGCGTGTGGTCAACTCCAGCCAGGGCGGCGGCTCCAAGGACACCTGGGTGCTGGCGCCGCGCGCGTCGGTGGCCGACCGCGAGTTGGGTGCCGCCGAGGTGGTGCGTTCGCTGCCCAAGTCCCTGTCCGAGCCGGATAGCAACGGAGAGGCAACGGCAAAGAAGCCTCCAAAAAAGCAGGCACAAAAGCAGTCACAAAAGCCGGGGCGCCCCAAACAACAGCGCCAGCAACAGCAACAACAGACGGCGAGGCACTGATGCTCGCCCGCAACGCGGAGGCGTTGTATTGGATCGGTCGCTATGTCGAGCGCGCCGACGACACCGCCCGCATCCTGGATGTGGCCGTGCACCAGTTGCTCGAGGATTCCAGCGTTGATCCCGACCATGCCTCCCGGGTGCTGCTGAAGGTGCTCGGCATCGAGGCGCCGGATCAGGAGCTGGACGTCTGGTCGCTGACCGACCTGGTCGCCTTCAACTCTGACACCCAGGGCGGTTGCTCGATCGTCAACTCAATTTCGTCGGCGCGGGAAAATGCGCGTTCGGCGCGGGAGGTGACCTCGAGCGAGACCTGGGAATGTCTGAACACCACCTACAACGCCCTCGCTGAACGCGAGCGCGCGTCGAAACGCCTTGGGCCGCATGAGTTTTTGTCCTTCATCGAGGGTCGCGCGGCAATGTTCGCCGGCCTGGCCGATTCGACGCTCTCCCGCGACGACGGGTACCGCTTCATGGTGCTGGGTCGCGCTATCGAGCGGGTCGACATGACGGTGCGGCTGTTGCTGTCGCGGGTGGGGGACAGCGCGTCGTCGCCGGCGTGGGTGACGCTACTGCGCTCGGCGGGCGCGCACGACACCTATCTGCGTACCTACCGCGGTGTGCTCGACGCGGCCCGCGTCGTCGAGTTCATGATGCTCGACAGGCTGTTTCCGCGCTCGGTCTTCTACTCGCTGAAACTGGCTGAACACAACCTCGACGAGCTGCTGCACAGTCCGCACAGCCGGGTGGGCGCCACCGCCGAAGCGCAGCGATTGCTTGGGCAGGCCCGCAGTGAATTGGAGTTCGTGCATCCCGGAGTGTTGCTGGAGTCACTGGACAGCCGCCTGGCCAGCTTGCAGAGAACCTGTCACGATGTCGGAGATGCGTTGGCGTTGCAGTATTTTCACGCCGCTCCGTGGGTGGCGTGGTCGGACGCGGGCGATCAAGGCCGACTGGTCGGCAGGCAGGGCGAAGCCTGATGTGGCGGATGCGGGTGGTGCACACCACCGGATACGCTTACCGATCGCCGGTGACGGCCTCCTACAACGAAGCCCGGCTCACACCGCGGTCCAATACCCGGCAAAACGTCATCCTCAACCGCGTCGAAACCATTCCGGCCACCCGCTCCTACCGCTACATCGACTATTGGGGAACTGCGGTCACGGTGTTCGATTTGCATGCGCCGCACACCGAACTGACGGTGTCGTCGTCGTCCGTCGTCGAGACGGAGCGCCCGGAGCCGGCGTCGACGCGCGCGACGTGGACCGATCTGCAATCGGAGGCGGTCATCGATCGGTTCGATGAAGTGTTGCGCCCCACCGAGTACGCGCCGGCGAGCGATCGTATTGCGACAGTGGGCAAACGTCTCGCGAAGAACCACGAGCCGCGAGAAGCCGTGGTTGCCGCCGCCCGATGGGCGCGCAATGAGCTCGACTACCTTCCGGGCACCACCGGCGTGCAGTCCTCAGGCCTGGACGCACTGGAAAAGGGCAAGGGCGTCTGTCAGGATTTCGCGCACTTGACGCTGATCCTGTTGCGCGGCATGGGAATTCCCGCGCGTTACGTATCGGGATATCTGCACCCCAAACGCGACGCCGCCATCGGAAAAACCGTCGAAGGCCGTAGCCATGCCTGGATCCAGGCGTGGACGGGCGGGTGGTGGAACTACGACCCGACCAATGACACCGACATCACCGAGCAGTACATCAGCGTGGGCGTGGGCCGCGACTACAGCGATGTGTCTCCGCTGAAAGGTATCTACTCCGGCAAAGGGGCGACCGACCTCGACGTCATCGTCGAGGTCACTCGGCTGGGTTGAGGCCCGCCGATCACCTAAGCGTGCGGTAGCTGGGGTGTACGGATGCCGGCATATCGTTCATTAGATGAATGATTCGCCGAAAGATCGAATCTCCTCGGTCGCGAGCTATCGCCGGCAAGGGGGGCCGCCGCTGGTCTTGCTGGCCTCGATCTCTCTTGGGCTGCTTTTGGGCGGACTCGCCATCGGGGTTGCACTAGGGGGCATGCTGCCGTTGCCGTACGGATCGGCGGCCGCGGTCCAGGCTTACGTGCGAGACCATCCGGTCGCGGTGCAAGTCATCGCCATCGCAGCCTTCGCGTCGTCGGTGCCCTTGGCGATCTACGCGGCGACGGCAAGCGCCCGGTTACGGCAACTGGGGGTCACCGCGCCCGGAGCGACGATCGCACTGACGGGCGGCACCTTGGCGGCCGGCGCGCTGGGTCTGACCGGTTTGCTGGGCTGGACGCTATCGCGGCCCGAGATCGGCGCAGACGACGCTTTGGTTCGCGCGGTCTACTACTTGGCGTTCCTCGTCGGTGGTCCCGGGCACATCGTGGCGTTGGGATTGCTGGTGGCCGGAATGGCGGTGCCCAGCCTGATCTTGGGGCTGACGCCCAAAACGCTGGCCTGGATCGGCTTGGCGATTGCCGCGCTGGCGGAGTTGGCGACGTTGGTTTTGATCTGGCCTGAACTCGGCGTGATCTTGCCGATAGTACGAGTCTCGGCGCTGGTCTGGCTGGCGGCTGCTGGCGCTCTATTGCCGCTGCGGCGCAAAGATATTCGCCACGCGCAAGGTTGAGGCTGGGTTACGTCCGGGCCGGGACCTCGACGCGGTGCAGGTCGCCGCCAAGCTCGATTCGCCCGCCGAATTCGCTCGCGGCCAGCGCCCGCCACTGTTCCTCCTGCGCGCCGACAATCCGGCGGCACCCACACCGACCCGCGGCGCGTTGTAACACGCCACGTCCGCAATCCACCAGGAGCACTTGTCCGCGGGCCCGCACCAGGGTGGACGGTCCGGCGCGGTTCGGGTCGGGGATAGGGCTTCCGGTTCCGAGCAGCGTGACCTCGATCATGGGGTCATCCTCGCAAGCCGTAGGAGGGGCCGTCGCGTGTCGGCCATCGGTGAGCGGGTGGGTCGGCATCTGCTGGGTCTTTTCGCGGCTTTTCGCGGGGCGCTTTCCCGCCGCCCGAGTTAGCCGTAGCCTGGTGTGAAGCAGGTCACAAACCCTAGGTGGAGGTCTTAATGCGGATTGCGGACGTCTTGCGGAACAAGGGTGCGGCAGTGGCGACCATCAGCGCCGACGCGGCCGTCCCCGAGCTGCTGGCCGGCCTTGCCGAACACAACATCGGCGCCATGGTGGTCGTCGGCGCCGATGGTGTTGTCGGCATCGTCTCGGAACGCGATGTGGTGCGGCAGCTGCATAAGCATGGCGCCGACGCACTGTCTCGCCCAATCTCCGAAATCATGACCAGCATGGTCGCCACCTGTGCAGGATCCGACACGGTTGACAGCGTCAGCGCGCTGATGACCAAGAACCGGGTCCGCCACGTGCCGGTGCTGGACGGCAAAGAACTGATCGGCATCGTCAGTATCGGCGACGTCGTAAAGACGCGGATGGAAGAACTCGAGGCCGAGCAGGAGCAGTTGCACTCCTACATCACGCAGGGCTGATTGCCCAGCTCCTCCTCAGGCCGTTGCACGGCCTGCATCGTCGCCGGGCGGGGCTGATTGCCCAGCTCCTCCTCAGGCCGTTGCACGGCCTGCATCGTCGCCGGGCGGGGCTGATTGCCCAGCTCCTCCTCAGGCCGTTGCACGGCCTGCATCGTCGCCGGGCGTACCTAGCGCCAGGAGTACTCGGCGCGCAGTCGGGTGGCGATCACGTCGAAAAGCTTGCGATCCAGGATCGCCCCTTCGCGGCGAATGCCCTCCTCGGGCACGTCGAGCACCCGGTCCAGCCGCACCCAGCTCTCGCGGCCCTCGTGATCCCAATCGCCCGAGCCGATCCCGACCCAGCCTTTGTCCGCGGAATGGCGTTGCTGGCTGGACAGCATCAGCCCCAACAGGACGCTGCGGTCCCGGCCGACGACGAGGACCGGTCGGTCTTTGCCTTGGCTGGGGTCTTCCTCGTGGACCACCCAGGTCCACACGATCTCCCCGGGGTCAGCCCGGCCATCGAGGTTGGGCGCGTAGACCACCTTGCGGGCGCGATGCGCGGTCGGGAAGCTGGTGTTGGTCACGGGCCGGCCCGCGGTGATCGCCGGGGGCGGCGGCGGCGCGATCGCGGAAATGACGTTCACGGTGATCTTGACGGCGTGCTGAAGTTCCTTCAGGACGGCCTGGGACTGCTGAACCTGACGGATGAGATTCGGTGCCCGTTTGGTCACCAAGTCCTCGGCGAATCCCTGCAGCGTCTTCCACGGTGACTTCCGGTCCGACGGCATATTGGGCAGTTTAATCGTCCGCGCAGACCGCCGATCGCGGCGAATTGTGTCTCCGCGACCCCGCCTAGATACCCTGGACATCGGCGAACCGCCGCTCAAGCACCCCAGTCCAGGAGATTCCCATCAGCAGTTTCGCCGACAAGACCTTCACCGCGCCGGCGCAGATTCGGAACTTCTGCATCATCGCCCACATCGACCACGGCAAATCCACGCTGGCGGATCGGATGCTGCAGCTGACCGGCGTCGTCGCAGACCGCGACATGCGCGCCCAGTACCTGGACCGGATGGACATCGAGCGGGAACGCGGCATCACGATCAAGGCCCAGAATGTGCGGCTGCCCTGGAAAGTCGGCGATCAAGAACACGTCTTGCACCTGATCGACACTCCCGGCCACGTCGACTTCACCTATGAGGTGTCGCGCGCGCTGGAGGCCTGCGAGGGTGCCGTGCTGCTGGTCGATGCCGCCCAAGGCATCGAGGCGCAGACCCTGGCCAACCTCTACCTGGCACTGGACCGGGACCTGCACATCATCCCGGTGCTCAACAAGATCGACCTACCCGCGGCGGACCCGGACCGCTACGCGGGCGAGATCGCGCACATCATCGGCTGCGAACCCGGAGATGTGCTCCGCGTCTCCGGCAAGACGGGCGAGGGCGTCGCCGACCTGCTGGACCACGTGGTGCGCGAGGTGCCGGCTCCGCAGGGCGACGCCGACGCGCCCGCCCGCGCGATGATCTTCGACTCCGTCTACGACATCTACCGCGGCGTGGTGACCTACGTCCGGGTGATCGACGGCAAGATCACCCCGCGCGAGCGCATCGCGATGATGTCCACCGGCGCCGTGCACGAACTACTTGAGGTCGGCATCGTCTCGCCCGACCCCAAGCCCAGCGTTGGCCTAGGTGTGGGCGAGGTGGGCTACCTGATCACCGGGGTGAAGGACGTTCGGCAGTCCAAGGTCGGTGACACCGTGACGTCGGCGCGCCACGGCGCCAAGGAACCGCTGACCGGCTACCGCGAACCCAAACCGATGGTCTATTCCGGCCTGTATCCCGTCGACGGCTCGGATTACCCGAACCTGCGCGACGCCCTGGACAAGTTGCAGCTCAACGATGCGGCGCTGACCTACGAGCCGGAAACGTCGGTGGCACTTGGCTTCGGGTTCCGGTGTGGGTTCCTGGGCCTGTTGCACATGGAGATCACCCGCGAGCGCCTGGAGCGCGAGTTCGACCTGGACCTGATCTCGACGTCGCCGAACGTCGTGTACCGCGTGGTCAAAGTGGACAACAGCGAGATCGTGGTGACCAACCCGTCGGACTGGCCCGAAGGCAAGGTCCGCGAGGTCTACGAGCCCGTGGTGAAGACCACCATCATCACGCCCAGCGAGTTCATCGGCACGATCATGGAACTGTGCCAGTCGCGCCGCGGTGAGCTGGGCGGCATGGACTACCTCTCGCCGGAGCGGGTGGAACTGCGCTACAGCATGCCGCTCGGCGAGATCATCTTCGACTTCTTCGACTCGCTGAAGTCGCGCACGCGCGGGTACGCCAGCCTGGACTACGAGGAGGCCGGCGAACAGGAAGCCCAACTGGTCAAAGTCGACATCCTGTTGCAAGGCGACGCCGTGGACGCGTTTTCTGCGATCGTGCACAAGGATTCGGCGCCGGCCTACGGCAACAAGATGACCACCAAGCTGAAAGAGCTCATCCCGCGCCAGCAGTTCGAGGTGCCGATCCAGGCCGCCATCGGGTCGAAAATCATTGCGCGCGAGAATATCCGGGCGATCCGCAAGGATGTGCTGTCCAAGTGCTACGGGGGTGACATCACCCGGAAACGTAAGCTCTTGGAGAAGCAGAAAGAAGGCAAGAAGCGGATGAAGACCATCGGCCGGGTCGAGGTACCGCAGGAGGCGTTCGTCGCCGCGTTGTCCAGCGACGCCGGCGGCGACAAGGGGGACAAAGGCAAGAAGTGAGCAACCGCTGGTTCTCGGTGGCGGGGTTGTTGGCCGTGCTGGTGGTTTCTGCTACCCGTCGGACGAGGGGACAGCCGACATCAACACCAGCGCCATCGACATCGCGCAAGCCGTGATGGACAAAATCGGTGCGTTAAGCTGACCGGTTGGCTAGCAATGACTTTGATGCGATGGACACCCGTGATCGCGGTGCTGAGCGCCGTGGTGCTGAGCACGGGCTGCGTGCGCGTCGTGGACGGCACCGTCAGTCACACGGGCGCGGTGCAGCGTGACATCACGGTGTCGGCCAAGGACATACTGCCCAACGCCGAGGAAGTCCGCGCCGCGGTGGGCAACGATCTGCCTGCCCACGAGCCGCCCCTTGTCGGCGGGATTGACGTGCTGGCCAACGGGATTCGCAACAACAGCGACGCAGCGCCGATCGAGTGCATCGGGGCGATCTCGGTAGCGCTGCGCGTCATCTACGAAAAGGGTCCGGTGACCGCCGCGGCAACGCAGACGTACTGGAACTACGACTTCGGCGTGGCAGCCTCGAGCGCGCACGCCGCGGTGATCAAACTCGCCACGGCGCCTGAGGCGCAGCGGCTGTTCGCGTCCTTTGCGCAGCAATGGCAGCAATGCGAGGGCACGACCGTCACGATGTATACCCGCGACTCCGAAAACACCGAGTTGTACTCGAAGGTCACCGACGTCAAGCCGGACGGCGCAACGCTTTCGGCAATCGTGATGGGCTGGGACAACCATCACACCCCGCCATTCCCGGTCGAGCATGCGATCGCAGTGGGCTCCGAGTTCATCGTTGATGTGGATGTCGCCCTCGGGGTCCACACGCACGCCGGGACCCGTGCCGTCGAGATCGTCAACGCGATGCTGCGCAAGATTCCCAGGCCGAACTGACCTGGATGGCCGCTCGTGCCTTCGGCGTACTCCAAGTGAACTTGTAGGAAACATTGAGGAAATATCCCGGTCTTAACGTGGAGAGTGGAACCGCGCAAACAAGATCAGGGAAGTGGGGCCAAGCGCCGTTGACAGTGCTGCGAGTTGGCCTGACGCGGGCGGCTGCCTTGCTGGGTTTATTGGGCGTTGGACTGATGTGCGTCGGCTGCACGGTGGTGGCCGGCGGCAAAGCGCAACCACCGTCCAGGTTGACGCCCCGGTCGGTTACCGGTGAGACGATTACACAGGTACTGCTCAGTGATCGGACGCTGTCGCGAATTCTCAACCAGCCCTTCGTGATCGATTCTCGCGTGCCTCCGCGGTTCGGCGGTCCGGAGGCCTTGCAGGAATTGGGTTCGTCTTCGCCCGCCGACTGCCTCGGCGTCGCAGAGATGTTGCACCAAAGTGTCTATGGCGCAAGCAAAGTCAACGATGTGGCGGTTGAGACGTGGCGGCATGCCAGGCTGCCCGCCCAGCTGACCAGCATCAAGGAGGGCGCGGTCAGTCTGGCCACCGCCGCCGACGCCAATGCGCTGTTCTCGAGGTTCGCTCAGCAGTGGCAGAGCTGCGATGGTCACACGGTGTCATTGCCGGACGACGTGTTCAAACTCCAGGCGGAGATCACCAACGTGCAGGTTGCCCCGTCCGTGCTCGCGGGAACCGTTGCGATCGCGTTCGCGTCCGGTCGTTTGGACCGGGCGTCGATTCCGGCGGGGCGGGCCATCGGTGTCCGGGGCAATTGCCTTGTCGAGGTCGAGGTCGACTTCTTCAACGAATCGAGTCAGTCGCTGCAGGGATCCAGCATCACCAACGCCACCGCTTTCGACATCGCGCAGCTCATGATGGACAGAGTCAGCGCGCTGAGCTGACGGTTACATGGGCGCGTTGGCGGGCTGGAACATCCCGGAGCCGTCGGCTTCCTCCTCGGCGCGGATCACGTGCACCACGGCGTTGATCAGCGCCAGGTGCGTGAACGCCTGCGGGAAGTTGCCCAGGTGCCGGCCGGTTCGCGGTTCGATCTCCTCGGCGTAGAGGTACAGCGGACTGGCGTAGGCCAGCAACCGCTCGCACAGCCGCTTGGCGCGGGCCACCTCACCGATCTCGACCAGCGCCGACACCAGCCAGAACGAGCAAATGGTGAACGTGCCTTCCTCGCCGGATAAGCCGTCGTCGGTTTCCTCCACGCGGTAGCGCAGCACCAGGCCTTCCTCGGTGAGTTCGTTGGCGATGGCCAGCACGGTGCTGCGCACCCGCGGGTCATCGGGCGGCAGGAATCGGGTCAGCACCACCAGCAGCAGCGAGGCGTCCAGCGCGTCACTGGCGTAACGCTGGGTGAATACGCCCCGGGAGTCCACCCCGTGCTCCAGGATGTCGGCTTTGATCTCCTCGGCGATGGCGCGCCACTGCTGGGCGTAGCTGGTCTCACCCTGCCGCTCGGCCAGCTTGGCCCCGCGATCCAGCGCGACCCAGCACATCACTTTCGACGACGTGAAGTGCTGGGGTTCCCCGCGTACCTCCCAGATGCCGCGGTCGGGCTCGCGCCAGTGCTCGATCGCCTCTTCCACCTGCCTCTTGAGCACCGGCCACAACGTCTCCGGGATCTGCTCACGCGACTTGGCGTGTAGGTAGAACGAGTCCAGGATTGAGCCCCAAATATCATGCTGCACTTGGTCGAAGGCACCGTTGCCGATCCGCACCGGGCGCGCGTGGTCATAGCCGGACAGATGGTTCAGTTCCTCTTCGACCAGGCTGCGCTCGCCGCCCACGCCGTACATCACCTGCAGCGGATGGGGCTCGTTGTTGTTGGCGCCGGACACGTCGGCGATGAACGCGAAGAAGTCGTCGGCCTCGCGGTCCAGCCCCAGCGTGTAGAGACCCCACAACGCGAACGTCGAGTCACGCACCCAGGCGTAGCGATAGTCCCAGTTGCGTTCGCCATGCGGAGCTTCCGGCAACGACGTGGTACTGGCCGCCAACAGCGCGCCGGTGGGCGAGTAGGTCAGCCCCTTCAGCGTCAGCGCGCTGCGCTGCAGGTACTCCCGCCACGGGTGGTCGGGAAAGTTGCCGATGTTGATCCACTGCCGCCAGCACTCGGTGGTTTGCCACATCTTGTCGGTGGCCTCTGCGTAGGTCTGCGGCGCCGGATGATGGGTCCAGCTCAGCGCGACGAACACGTCGTCGCCCTCGGTCATTCGGGTACGGGCGCGAGCCTCGCGCCCCTCCAGCCCGATCCGCAGATTTGTGGTCAGGCGCAGCGTGGGGTGGGCGTCGGGGTTTTTCCCGGCGCGGGCGATGGCCTCGCCGTACGCATTGGCCGAATACTCCCAGACGGCGCCTAAGCGGTGGTAGTCGAATGCCGGCTCGCAGCTCATCATCAACTCGACCGTGCCGCTCACACAGCGCACCGTGCGCAGCAAGATGTGTTCGGCGTCCCAGTCCATCGGCGTGCGGCGATGCGTGCGGGATCGGCGGTCGATGTCGTGCCACTTTCCCATCACCAGCGCGTCGCGCACGATCAACCACCCGGTGTGGGTCTGCCAGGTGGTCTCCATGATCAGGCTGCCCGGCAGGTACCGGCGGGCCGAGGGCACCGAGACGCCGTACGGGCCGATGCGGAAATGGCCCGCGCTGCGGTCCAAAATCGCGCCGAACACGCTGGGGGAGTCCGGCCGGGGCGCGCACAACCACTCCACCGAGCCGGCCGGCGAGATCAGGCAGGTCGTCTCCCAGTCGGACAAGAACGCGTAGTCGGCGATCTGCGGGAACGGGTTTCGCAGCGCTCCACTGGAGGCATACGGCGCGGGCGCGCTGAAGTCGAACGGAGCGGGTTTGCCGCCGCGGCCAGCAACTTCGATAGCTTCGACCGCTTTAGCCTCGGCGTCGGCGTCGGATTGGGCGGCCTCGTCGGCGGGCTGGTCGGCGGATTCGACGTGCAGGACCATGACGACATCATCATCTGTGCACCTGCCCGGCGTCCATTGATCGGCCCGAGACGTCGGGTTAGCCGGGCCGCCTGGCATATTTGGGCGTGTGCTCGGGCAGCGGCCCGATCGCCACCATGTAGCCGACCAAGCGCTGCAACGCCGGCGTCCGGCCCACCATCCGCACGGCGCGCGGTGCTTCGCGTTCGGTGCCGGTGACCGCGACGGCGATGACCCTGGCATGGATCATCCGTTGTGCCGCCTGCACCAACGCCGTGGGTATCCAACGGCGCACCTGCACCCGGGCCAACTGCCGGTTGGACACCCGCCCGGCGCGCAGCGGTCCGGCCAGTATCCGGGCGGCGGCGACGGCGTCGGCAACAGCCAGATTGATCCCGACACCGCCGACCGGCGACATCGCGTGCGCTGCGTCGCCGATGCACAGCACACCGGCGGAGTACCACCGCCGCAGCCGATTCAGTTGCACGTCAAGCAGTTTCACGTCGTCGAACGACGTCAAGGTGGCGACGCGGTCGGCGAGCCAGGGCACCAGGCTCACCAGCACGCGGTGCAAGGATTCGATGCCCTGTGACCGCATCTCGGAGTCGGTTCCCTTGGGGATGATGTAGGCGATCTGGTAGTAGTCGCCGCGGTCGATCAGGATGGCCCCGTGGCCGGACTTGAACGTGCCGGCGAGTCCGGGCGGGTCGTCGGGCTGACGCGGCAGTCGGAACCACCAGACGTCCATCGGCGCGCCGAAGGCCCGCGGCGGCAGGCCGACCGCTGAGCGCACAGCCGACGTGCGGCCGTCGCACCCCACCGTCAGTTCGGCGCGCATCTCCTTAATTCCGGCCTCGTCGCGGTAGGTGACGCCGATAACACGCTTGTCGCGGTCGCGGACCACGCCGGTCACCTCGGTGCTGCGCATCAACCGGAAGCTGGGCTCCGCCTCGGCCGCCGATGCGAGCAACTCGAGGAAATCCCACTGCGGCACCAGGGCAATGTGTTGATGCGCACCGGGCAGGTGGGTCAGGTCGAGGTCCACGGATTGGCCCTGCAACTGCAGCCGGGCGGTTTCGATGAGGCGGTGCCCTAGCTGCGCGAACTGGTCGGCCAAACCGAGTTCGTCGAGCAGGCGCAACGTGCTCGCGTGCACGGTGTCGCCGCGGAAATCACGCAGAAAGTCGGCGTGCTTTTCCATCACCGTGACGTTCACGCCGGCGCGGGCCAACAGCAGGCCAAGCATCATTCCCGCCGGCCCCCCGCCGGCGATCAAACAGCTGGTCGTCTCGGTTTCTGGCGCTGCGGGAGACACATGCCGATCTTGACACAGTTGGTGGTTCGGCGGGACGGGAGAACCGGGGCATAGGGTGAACCTGGTGAACGGGCTGCTGAATTGGTGGGACGGCATCGAGCTGTGGCTGTCCGGGCTCGCCTTCGTGCTGCAGGCTCTGGTGGTCATGCCGGTGGTGCTGGCCCTGGCATACGTCACGGCGGTGTTGCTGGACCGGCTGCTGGGCAAGGGCATCCAGCTGATGCGCTTCCTGCGCCGCACCGACGGGGCGTCCGGGTAATCGGCATGCCGCGCTCCCGTGTGACGTTGGTTCTCGTCATACTCATCGTGCTGGTCATCATCACGTGGTTGCTGACGCACTGACGCGTCCGGTCTGCCCGACTGACAGCCCGGCCCGTTCTGTTAGGCTTCGCGCCATGTACGAAGCATCCCGCCTCCTGGCGTGCTGTGTCTTCGTGCACTGTTGTCGCTGACCCTGAACCCGTGCGCGGTCTGGGAGGGAGTCGGTCGATTCTCCGGAAGTTCTCGGCGCCATTCCGCAACAACGGGAGCTACGTGAAAAATCCCCTACCGGAAGGCCAGGAATGCATAACGACATCGGGCGCGCTTTGCGGTGCCCCTTTGTCGGTTTCGTCGCGTTTGCTCTGATCGTCTCCGTCGTCGCCGGGTGTCAGGGCGGCGCCAGCGACGCCGTCGGCGGTGGGGGGCTGACCAGCGCACACACGAGCATCACGCTGGTCGCCTATTCGGTCCCAGAACCCGGTTGGAGCAAGGTGATTCCCGCGTTCAACGCCTCGGACGAAGGCAAGGGCATACAGGTGATCACCTCGTACGGGGCCTCCGGCGATCAGTCACGCGGCGTCGCCGACGGTAAGCCCGCCGACGTCGTCAACTTCTCTGTCGAACCCGACATCACGCGATTAGTCAAGGGCGGCAAGGTTTCTAAGGACTGGAACACCGACGCCACCAAGGGCATCCCGTTCGGGTCCGTGGTGACGTTCGTGGTGCGTAAAGGTAATCCGAAGAACATCAGGGACTGGGACGACCTGTTGCGGCCGGGAGTGGAGGTCATCACGCCCAGCCCGCTGAGCTCGGGTTCGGCCAAGTGGAATCTGCTCGCGCCGTACGCGGTCAAAAGCGAGGGCGGCAGGAATAGCCAAGCCGGAGTTGACTTTGTCAGCAGGTTGGTACGCGAACACATCAACTTGCGTCCCGGGTCGGGACGAGAAGCCACCGATGTCTTCGTCCAGGGCAGTGGTGACGTGTTGATCAGCTATGAGAACGAGGCCATTGCGACCGAGCGTGCGGGCAAGCCCGTCGAGCACATCAATCCGCCGCAGACGTTCAAGATCGAAAATCCGGTCGCTGTGGTAACCAGCAGCCCGCACCCCGGAGCCGCCGTCGCCTTCAAGAACTTTCAATACACGGCGCAGGCGCAGAAGGTGTGGGCGCAGGCCGGTTTTCGGCCGGTCGATCCGGCCGTTGCAGCCGACTTTCGTGACCAGTTTCCGGCGCCGGCCAAACTGTGGACCATCGCCGACCTCGGCGGCTGGAGCGCAGTCGATCCCCAGCTGTTCGACAAGAACGCCGGCAGCATCACCAAGATTTATACGAAGGCCACCGGATGACTTCTCCAGTGACCGGGCCGATAACACGGGTGCCCACGGGGGCAATGACCAACACCGGTTCGTCCCGCCGGACGGGGGACCCGTCGCTTCGGGTGGGTGTGGCGATGGTGTGGCTTTCGGTGATCGTGTTGTTGCCGTTGGCCGCGATCGCATGGCAATCCATTGACGGTGGGTGGGACGCCTTCTGGCTGGCGGTGACGTCGAATGCCGCGCTGGAGTCGTTCCGCGTGACCCTGACCATCTCGATCGCTGTCACGCTGATCAACATCGTGTTCGGTCTGATCATCGCCTGGGTGCTGGTACGTGACGACTTCGTCGGCAAACGGCTGGTCGACGCGATCATCGACCTACCGTTCGCGTTGCCCACCATCGTCGCCAGCCTGGTGATGCTGGCCCTATACGGGCACAACAGCCCGGTGGGACTTCATCTGCAGCACACCGCGTGGGGTGTAGGTGTGGCACTGGCGTTCGTCACGTTGCCGTTCGTGGTGCGCGCCGTCCAACCGGTGCTGCTGGAGATCGATCGGGAGACCGAAGAAGCGGCGGCGTCGCTGGGCGCCAACGGTCCGAAGATCTTCACCTCGGTGATACTGCCGTCGCTGCTGCCGTCGTTGCTGTCCGGTGCCGGCCTGGCGTTCTCGCGCGCGATCGGTGAGTTCGGTTCGGTGGTGCTGATCGGTGGCGCGGTGCCGGGCAAGACCGAAGTGTCGTCACAGTGGATCCGCACTTTGATCGAGAACGACGACCGCACCGGCGCCGCCGCGATATCCATTGTGCTGTTGTCGATCTCCTTCGTCGTACTGCTGCTGTTGCGGGTCGTCGGCGCGCGTGCGGCCAAGCGCGAGGAGTTGGCCCCGTGACATCGTCGGCGCGGGTTCGCTACCTTCTCCGGACTCTTGGCCTGGCGTACATCGTTGTGCTACTGGTCATCCCGGTAGGGGTAATCCTGTGGGCGCACCTTCCAGCCCGGGTTGGGCCAGTTCTATGACTGGGTGAGCACCCCGGCGGCGATTTCGGCGTTGAACCTGTCGCTGCTGGTGGTGGCGATCGTGGTGCCGCTGAACGTGGTGTTCGGCATCCCGACGGCATTGGTGCTGGCGCGCAACCGTTTTCGCGGCAAAGGACTGCTGCAGGCGATCATCGACCTACCCTTCGCGGTCTCACCCGTGATCGTGGGCGTTTCGCTGATCCTGTTGTGGGGAGCGGCCGGGGCCCTGGGCTTCGTCGAGAAAGACCTCGGATTCAAGATCATCTTCGGGCTGCCCGGCATCGTGTTGGCCAGTGTGTTCGTCACCCTGCCGTTCGTGGTTCGCGAGGTGGAGCCGGTATTGCACGAGCTGGGCACCGATCAGGAGGAGGCGGCCGCGACTCTGGGTTCTAGCTGGTGGCAGACCTTTTGGCGGATCACGCTGCCGTCCATTCGGTGGGGCCTGACGTATGGCATCGTGCTGACCATCGCGCGCACTCTCGGCGAGTACGGCGCCGTCATCATCGTGTCGTCCAACCTGCCGGGGAAGTCGCAAACGCTGACACTGCTGGTCTCGGATCGCTACACGCGCGGGGCCGAGTACGGCGCCTATGCGTTGTCGACCTTGCTGATGGGCGTTGCCGTGCTGGTGTTGATCGTCCAGGTGGTTCTCGATGCCCGGCGGGCGCGGGCAGCCAAACGGGCCTGAAGGAGACTTGAACATGACCTTGGAAGTCAGCGAGGCCGGGACCGAGCATGCGATCGTGGTGCGTGACGCCTACAAGCGTTACGGGGATTTCGTCGCGCTGGATCATGTGGATTTCGTGGTGCCCGCCGGTTCGCTGACGGCGTTGCTGGGCCCGTCGGGGTCGGGTAAGTCGACGCTGTTGCGCGCCATCGCGGGGTTGGATCAGCCCGACAGTGGAACGGTGACCATCAATGGCAGTGAGGTCACCCGGGTGCCCCCGCAGCGGCGCGGCATCGGCTTTGTGTTTCAGCATTACGCCGCGTTCAAGCACCTGACGGTGCGCGACAACGTGGCCTACGGCCTCAAGATCCGTAAGCGGCCCAAAGCCGAGATCAAAGAGAAAGTCGACAATCTTCTCGAGGTGGTGGGTCTGGCCGGTTTTCAGAGCCGCTATCCCAATCAGCTCTCCGGCGGTCAGCGCCAGCGCATGGCGCTGGCGCGCGCGCTGGCGGTGGATCCGCAGGTGTTGTTGCTCGATGAGCCGTTTGGGGCGCTGGACGCCAAGGTCCGCGAGGATCTGCGGGCCTGGCTGCGCCGGCTGCACGACGAGGTGCACGTGACCACGGTGCTGGTCACTCACGACCAGTCCGAGGCGCTGGATGTGGCCGATCGCATCGCGGTGCTCAACAAAGGCCGCATCGAACAGGTCGGCTCCCCCACCCAGGTGTACGACGCTCCGGCGAATGCGTTCGTGATGTCGTTCCTGGGTGCGGTGTCGGTGCTCAACGGCGCGCTGGTGCGCCCGCACGACATCCGGGTGGGACGCAACCCCGACATGGCCATCGCCACCGCCGACGACACCGCGCAGGCCACCGGGGTACTGCGCGCGACCATCGACCGCATCGTGATGCTCGGCTTCGAGGTGCGCGTGGAGTTGACCAGCGCGGCCACCGGAGGCAACTTCACCGCCCAGATCACCCGCGGCGACGCCGAAGCGCTCGGTCTCAAGGAAGGCGACACCGTCTACGTGCGCGCCACCCGGGTACCGCCCATCGCCGATGGCGCCCAGGCCGTTGGCGCGGGTGGTGGAGCGGATGGCTCAGAGGCGGATCCAAGCACGTTGACCACAGCGTGAAGTGCTAGCAGAGGAGCCACTATGGCCACGAGTGTCACACAGTTAGTGCAAGCCGCGAACGCCGTCGTACCGCGAATCGCGGCGGCGCAGGCGCAAGACCTGATCGCTGCGGGGGGTGCCCTGGTTGTCGACGTGCGGGAAGCGGCGGAGGTGCAGCAGAGCGGCAAGGTCAGCGGTGCCGTACACGTCCCGCGCGGACTGCTCGAATTCGTGGCAGATCCCCAATCGCCTTCTCACGACCCACGTTTCGAGACAGGCAAGCCGGTGATCCTGTACTGCGCTGGGGGCGGACGGGCGGCGCTCGCCGGGCAGGCGCTCAAGGAACTGGGCTACGGCGAGGTCTACAACCTCGGCGGGTTCGCCGACTGGGCGGACAGCGGCGGGGCGATCGACACTTAGGTTCGTCAGGCCGCGAGGCGGCCGATGCGAGCCTTCAGGGTCTGATCGAAGCGATCCAGCACGGTTTGGGCCACCAAGTCGTGCGCCCCCAACGGCAACGCCATCGGAATGCCGGCGTCTTGGGCAAAGGCCCGTACCCGGTCCGGCAGCAGACCGGGTGCCAGGAACCACGGCGCAATGACAACCCTTCGGGCGCCCTGGCGGCGTAATCTACCCAGGGCTTCCGTCAGTGATCGTTCTTGGTGGGTGGCGAACGCGGTGGTTGCTCCGGCCCACGAGGTGGTGGCCAACAGTTTCGGCGCGACTTTACGCGTGCGTGCGTTCGCGGACAGGTCGGATGTGCCGATCGCCACGACCAGGACACCGACACCATCATCGAGGTGCGACACGCCCAACTCTGTTACGCGCCGACGCATCACCGATACCAGCCGGTCGTCTTCGCCGAGTACCGGCGCCTGCCATATATGTTGGGTGGTAGAGCAATTGGTGATCTGCCGAGGAATGTCGACCCGGGCGTGGTAGGCGTTTGCCAACAGGAACGGTGTAACGACCGCCGGGCCATCAACCGACGTGAGCGCCTCGGCCAGGCTCGGTGAACTGTGTTCCAGGAACGCTAGGCGGACGTCGAGGCCGGGTCGCAGGCGCGTCAACCGGCCCGCGACAGCCCGTGCGTTGGCGGCCGACCGGGGATCCTTGCTTCCGTGCGCGGTCAGCACCAGCCTGGGTGCCAGGGGCGTCACGACGCGTGCAACCCGCATTCGGTCTTGGCGAGTCCTTGCCAGCGTCCGCTGCGCGGGTCGGCGCCCTCGACGGGCTTGGCCGTGCAGGGAGCGCACCCGATCGATGGATAGCCTTCGTAGACAAGAGGGTTCACCAGCACGTCGTGCTCGTCGATGTAGCTCTGCATGTCCTCATCGGTCCAGGTCGCCAGCGGGTTGATCTTCACCAGCTTGAAGGCCTCGTCGAAGCTGATCAGGGGGGCGTGGGCACGTGTTGGTGCCTCCACCCGGCGCAGCCCGGTCACCCACGCCGAGTAGCCGCTCAACGCTTTGCCCAGCGGAGCTACCTTGCGCATCCGGCAGCACTCACCGGGATCACGGGCGAACAAGTCCTGGCCCAGCAGGTTGTCCTGCTCGGCCACCGTGTGCTCCGGAGTGACGTTAAGGACCCGGATGTCGTAGACAGATTCGACCGCGTCCCGGGTCCCGATGGTTTCGACGAAGTGGTAACCGGTGTCCAGAAACAACACCGGTACGCCGGGACGCACCTTCGCGGCCAGATCCACCAGCACGGCGTCCTGCATGTTGGAAGCCACCACGTAGTTGCATGTCGCCCACCCGCGGGGGCCGTTCACGCCACCGAAGTTCTCTTCGGTCCAGCGCAGCAGGTCGTTCGCGCTGGCGCCCTCGAGCTCGGCCGCGCCACGCGCCGCCAGCCCACGCAACTCGGCTTCGGTCCGCTTAGCGTTGTCGTCGCTCACCGCAAATCACCCTCCTCGGCGCGAATCGCCCACTGCGCAAACCGTTCCCCGGCGCTGCGGTGTTTGACGAAGTTACGCACCACCCGTTCGATGTAGTCACCCAACTCGTCGCTGGTCACCTTGTGCTGGCGCAGCTTTCGGCCAAAACCGCTGTCCAGGCCGAGGCTGCCGCCCAGGTGCACCTGAAACCCCTCGACGGACTTGCCGTCACCGTCGTCGACCATCTGGCCCTTGAAACCGATGTCGGCCACCTGAATTCGCGCACATGAGTTGGGGCAGCCGTTGATGTTCACCGTGATCGGCACGTCCAGGCGCGAGTTGATGTCCTCGAGGCGACGCTCCAGCTCAGGCACCAAAGTTTGTGCCTTGACCCGAGTTTCGGCGAAGGACAACTTGCAGAACTCAATTCCGGTGCACGCCATCAGATTCCGGCGCCAGTGCGAAGGCCGCGACTGCAACCCCAGCGCTTCGAGGCCGGCAACGAAGTCGTCGAGTTTGTCGTCGGCGATGTCGAGGATGACCAGCTTCTGGTAGGGGGTGAACCGGATGCGGTCGGAGCCGGCCCGCTCGGCCAAGTCGGCCACCGCGGCCAGGATGGTCCCCGACACCCGGCCTGCGATCGGGGCGACCCCGACGGCGTTGAGACCGTTCTTGAGCCGTTGCACCCCGACGTGGTCGATCGGATGTGCCACCGGCTCGGGGGCCGGGCCGTCGATCAGCGGGCGCTTGAGGTACTCCTGTTCGAGAACTTCACGGAATTTTTCTATGCCCCAGTCCTTGATCAGGAACTTCAGCCGCGCCTTGGCCCGCAGCCGCCGGTAGCCGTAGTCGCGGAACACCGAGGTGACTGCCGCCCAGACCTCGGGTACCTCGTCCAGCGGTACCCACGCGCCGACCCGCTGGCCCAGCATCGGGTTGGTGGATAGGCCGCCGCCGACCCACAGGTCCAGACCGGGACCGTGTTCGGGATGGTTGACGCCGATGAACGCGATGTCGTTGACCTCGTGCACGACGTCCTGCAGGCCGGAGATGGCGGTCTTGTACTTGCGCGGCAGGTCGGCGAACTCGGGTTTGCCGATGTAGCGGCGCACGATCTCGTCGATCGCCCAGGTCGGGTCGAGCACTTCGTCGAGTGACTCGCCGGCCAGCGGTGAGCCCAGGATCACGCGCGGGCAGTCACCGCACGCCTCGGCGGTCTGCAGTCCGACCGTGTCCAGGCGCCGCCAGATCTCGGGGACCTTCTCCACCTCGATCCAGTGGTACTGCACGTTTTCCCGGTCGGAGATGTCGGCGGTGTCGCGGGCGAACTCGATCGAGATCTCGCCCAGTGTCCGCAGTGCGGCGGCCGACAGTGCGCCGCCGTCGCAGCGCACCCGCATCATGAAGTACCTGGCCTCGAGCTTGTCCATGTTCTCGTCGCCGGTCCAGCTGCCGTCGTAGCCCTGCTCGCGCTGGGTGTACAGACCCCACCAGCGCATCCGGCCGCGCAGGTCGTTCTTCTCGATGCTGTCGAAGCCCTCTTTGGCGTAGACGGTCTCGATACGTTCCCGAACCTCCAGCGGCGGACCTGCCTGCTTGAACTCTTCGTTCGGGTTCAGCGGCTCGCGATTCCCGAGCGCCCACTGGCCCTCGTCGCGGGTTTTCGCCGGACGGGCTGTCGTCATTCGGGGGGCTCCTTCGTGAACGTTGTCAGCCATGGAACGCGCAGAACACCGGTTATCTTCCGGCGGCGCAGATCCGGCGGCCAGGCTGAGGTACAGGTGGGCTGGGTCTACGACATCAAGGCAGACAGCAACAGCTGCAGACGCGCTTGAGGTCGATATGCCGCCGCGCCACCAGGGCTGTCCGCAAAGGGAAGCGCAGGTTCGGGTTGGCGGCGATCACCCGGCTATTCTGCCATGGATGGCGACAAGCAATACAACCAGGTCAAATTTCTTCTCACGGTGATTAAAACTACCGGTGAAGCCTGGGTGATTCGGTAAACAAAACCGAGAATCCGCTGTGAAGGCGGCGCCGTGCAAAGATTTGGCATGACCCTTCGCCAGGCACCGGTCGATCTGCCCGCCATGCAGACGAGCCCCGGGCGCCCGTTCGGCGTGTACGTGCATGTCCCGTTCTGCATAACCCGCTGCGGTTATTGCGATTTCAACACCTATACACCGGCCGAGTTGGGCGGCGTCAATCCCGACGCCTGGTTGCGGGCGCTGCGGGCGGAGCTCGAGCTGGCGGCCACCCGGGTGGACGCACCGGCGGTGGACACCGTGTTCGTCGGCGGCGGCACACCCTCGCTACTGGGCGGGGAGCGGTTGGCCACGTTGCTCGATATGGTGCGCGAGCACTTCACGTTGGCGCCGGACGCCGAGATCACCACCGAGGCCAACCCCGAGTCGACGTGGCCGGAATTCTTTGCAGCGATCCGCGAGGCCGGCTACACGCGGGTATCGCTGGGCATGCAATCGGTGGCACCGCGGGTGCTAGGGGTTCTCGACCGGATACACACACCGAACCGGTCGGCGGCCGCAGCCCGCGAGGCGTTGGCTGCCGGCTTCGAACACGTCAGCCTGGACCTGATCTACGGCACGCCGGGGGAGTCGGACGACGACCTGTTGTGGTCGGTCGACACGGCGATCGAGACGGGCGTCGACCATGTGTCGGCCTATGCCCTGGTCGTCGAGGAGGGCACCGCCTTGGCACGGCGGGTCCGCAGCGGTGAGCTGGCCGCCCCCGACGACGACGTGCTGGCGCACCGCTACGAACTGGTCGACGCGCAGCTGTCCGCTGCCGGGTTGACGTGGTACGAGGTGTCCAACTGGTCGCGGCCCGGTGGTGAGTGCCGACACAATCTCGGCTACTGGGACGGCGGCCAGTGGTGGGGGGCGGGACCGGGAGCGCACGGTTACATCGGCACGACGCGCTGGTGGAATGTCAAACACCCCAACACCTATGCAGAAGCCCTGAGCGGCACCGCGCTGCCGGTCGCTGGCTTCGAGCAACTCGACCCCGAGGCCCTGCACACCGAAGACGTGCTGTTGAAAACCCGTCTGCGCCAAGGGCTTCCTCTCGCGGTGCTCGATACCGACGAACGCGAACGTGCCGAAGCGGTGGTCGCCGACGGGTTGTTGACCACCGAAGGCGACAGGCTTGTCCTCACCGCCCGCGGCCGGCTGCTGGCCGACGGCGTCGTCCGTACGCTGCTGGGATAGCTCTCAGGCAGCCGGGAGCCAATGCGCCATCAGCCGGGCGAACTCGATGTAGAGCGGTATCCCGATGGTGACGTTGTAGGAGAACGTCAGTCCCAACGACGCGGCCAAGGGTAGCGTCGGGCTCGCCTCCGGAATCGCCAATCGCTGGACCGCCGGAACGGTGATGTACGACGCGGAACCGCACAGCAACGCGAAGAGCACGTAGGTGCCCGGCTCGAAGTGCGTATCGGTGAGGTCGGAGTAGACGTGCGCAAGCACAATTCCCAGCACCGCAAAGAAGTTCGGCGCCAGAAGGCCGAAGAAGATGAAACCGCGCCCGGCCTCCCTGAGATCCCGCAACTTGCGCGAGGCCGTCATCCCCATCTCAAGCAGAAATAAGCAGAGCACGCCCTGAAACGCCGACACGAACAAATTGTTCTGATCGTGGACGACCTTCTGGCCCTGCAGTGCACTGATGAAGCCGATGGCGATGCCGCCGACGAGCAGGACGAGTCCCGGGATTGAGGAAGACTTCCTGCAGCAGCTCGCGGGAGAAGAAGGGCATCCTCTTGGCTTTCCCGAGAGCCGGGCTCTGGTCGGGCTCCCAGTCCGGACGCTCCAGCTTTTCCATCGAGAGTTCCAACTCCTGCTCGACTCCATGGTCGGGCGAGCGGTCGGGCAGGGTTTCCAGGCTCTGGCCGTGGTCGGGCCGGGCGGCGGTGCCGGGACCGATCCCGACCTTGGCCGGGACGTAGCCGGCCTCGTCCGGCATATACCCGGCCTCGTTCAAACCACGGTGCCGTAACCGTGCGACCAGGTACAGGGCCACCAGGCAGCCCGGAATCTCCATGAAGGCCAGCAGCACCGGCATATAGGCATTGAAGGCGATGTGCACACCCGCCAGGAATGCCACGCAGGTGGCATAGGTTCCCGCCGAGTCGGAGCCGTAATAACCCGCGACGGTTGCTCTGTCGACCTGTCGCATCTTGGTGATGTACTTCAGCCCGAAGTAGGCGACGATGCCGATCACGAAGTTCAGGGCGAAGCCCATGAGGGTGAAGCCGGCGATGTTGTCGATGTCTTCAGGCTTGATCTTGGCGAGCTCTTCGCCGCCCTGCCAGCCGATGGCGACCAGCAGGTACATGGTCAAGCCCTGGTAGATCACATAAGGGAACTCAAACCGGACCTTCAGCAGCGGGATGAGAAACCCGAAGTAGAAGAACAGCAGCAGGGGCTTGAAGAGGTTCGAGGTGAAGTTGTCCCAAAACTCATATAGCATTTGTGTCTCCGAAACGAGACCGCGCGCGATGGACTGCGTTGTGGCGCAACGGTGTTGCCTTTCCCATAGCCGGCTCGCAAGTGCGCCGTCGTCGTAGGCTCAAAAGCCGCAATCCGGAATTCTGTTATATCGCAGTCACTCCGACGACAAACGCCACCGCTCTCGCGAAGCTTTGGCGTCACACGGCGCATCGGGGATTCAAGCCGGAAGCTTTTGGGGCTCAGTCCCTTAACCAGGAAGAGCCGTTCTTAACTGTCCTGCGCCACCGATACCTGTGCAGACCCTCACAGTGCGAGATGCATGCACACAGAATCGTGCTACTAGGGCTGATCTGAGTCAAACGCCTTTACGAACAATTAACACGCGAGTTCGTCGTGCAGTCGGCCGGATATTACCTAGAACCAGTGTCCGATCACGCGATTGAGCTCAATATAGAGCGGGATTCCGATCGTGACGTTGTACGAAAACGTCAAGCCCAGCGACGCCGCGAGCGGCAGAGTCGGGCTCGCCTCCGGAATCGCCAGCCGCTGCACAGCGGGGACGGCGATGTAGGACGCCGCACCGCACAGCACCGCGAACAGCACGTAGGTTCCCGGCTTGAAGTCGACGTGCGTGACGGCGGCGTAGGCGTGCGCGACGATCATTCCCAGTGGGGCGAAGAGATTCGGCGCGAGCAGCCGAAGAAGATGAAACCAGGTCCCGCTTCGCGCAGGTCTTTCAGCTTGCGCGAAGCCGTCATGCCCATCTCGAGCAGGAAGAGGCACAGCACGCCCTGGAATGCCATCACGAAGAATTTGTCGTCGTCCGCAACGACCTTCTGCCCCTGCAGCCCACTGATGAGCCCGATCAGGATGCCGCCGATCAGGAGGACCAGCCCGGGGTTGAGGAACACTTCCTGCAAAAGCTCACGGGAGAAAATCGGCATCCTCTTGGCCTTGCCGCGAGCTGGAATGTGGTCGGGCTCCCAGTTCGGATGCTCGAGCTTCTCCATCGAGAGCTCCAGCTCCTGCTCGACACCCCGGTCGTCCTCGGCGTCCAGGGACTCGCCCTTAGCGGGCCGCGCGGCCGTGCCGGGACCCACGCCGACCCTGACCGGCGGGACGTAGCCGGCCTCGTCGGGCATGTACCCCGCCTCGTTCAGACCACGGTGCCGCAGTCGCGCGACCAGGTACAGCGCCACCAGGCAGCCCGGAATCTCCATCACGGCCAACATCACCGGCATGTAGGCGTTGAATGCGAGGTTGATGCCGGCGAGGAAGGCCACACAGGTGGCGAACGTCCCCGCCGAGTCCGACCCGTAGTAACCGGCCACCGTCGCTTTGTCGACTTTTCGCATCGAGCTCAAAACACTCAGCAACAGGTAAGCCAAGCCGCCGATCACGAAGTTGAGCACGAAGCCCAGCACCATGAATCCCACGATGGTGCCGACCTCGTTGGGCTTGATCTTGGCGAGCTCTTCGCCCCCGTGCCAGCCAATGGCCAACAACAGGTACATGGTCAGGCCTTGGTAGATCACGTACGGGAACTCGAAGCGCACCCGGAAGATCGGGATCAGGAAACCGAAATAGAAGAACAGCAGGAGCGGCTTGAACAGGTTGTGGGTGAAGTTGTGCCAGAACTCTTGCAGCATTTGGTGCCTCCCTTAACTCGTGCGGTGATCACGGGAAGCACCGCCCGCGAATGGGGGAAACGCGGACATCCCGACGATCGTGGAAAAATTTAGACCTGCCCTTGCCAAACCGCCACTCGGGCAACGCGTGAAAGAAGCCGGGGTAACTGCGCCGTGCAGGAACTGTCGGGAGCAGGTGAAAGCGCTGGTAAAGGCCACTTTGGTAGGCCAGATACAGCGCCCTTGTCGTGAATTCGGTGTGAGTTGCCTGTGCGTCACCTGTAGGGCTGACGTGCCGCCGCAATGAGCGAACGCTGCCCGACGCTTTCGGGGGCGTGCTGCGCCCGAATTGTGCCGTTCGTGGTGCGGCGACGACTCGGTGCGCGGGGGCGCTTTTTTCGGTGTTGTCCACGCGAAAGTCGGCAAATGCGCTCGTTTTTCGGGTAATCGTGAGCACGTCGACCGTAAAGCGCCGGGGCGCCGTTCGCCCAAGCGAGCCGGATTCCAGCCCTCCAGATTCCCCAGCCGACGACATCGTGGCGGCGGTACCCGCCGGTCGCTCAGCAGAGTCAATCACCCGCATTAAAGTTGTGTTAAGCCTGCTCGGGACACGCCGGGGGGCCGGTTTTCCGGAGGCTTTTGGTCGTCGCCGAGGTTCCCGGGACTAGCACGTGACCGTAGGTGAAACCCGGGATGGCGACCCCTCCAGTTGACCGACGAGCAGGCGAACCCGCGCGGACAGCTTTGGCGTTTGCGTCGACGACGCATGCCGCGCGGGTCACCTCTCGACGAGCATCGGTGCGTCTGCTGCCTGCGGAAAGGAAGTGGGGGTCAGTACACGCGGGCACGTGCGCAGCGCGGACCGCTACCGAGAGCGCCAGCCGCCCGACCGTTTTGCTCAGAGCGAAAATTAACGCCGCTGTTCCGTTGTGGACCAGGGGGCGCGGCAGGGGGTTGCGCGGATTTAGATAGGTTAGGCTACATTTACTAGCTGTGACCGATGTCAGCATCAAGTTTAGTTCCGCCGACACCGCGTCACTGTCGGTTCCGCTTCCGGACCATATCGACCCGGCCGACCTGGCAGCCGAGCTGGCGGCGGTGTTGCCCGAGCGAGTCGGCGAGGAGTACGTGCTCTACGAGCGTGACGGTCAATGGGTTCTGGCCGCCGGGGTGCGCGCGATGGTCGAGCTGGATAGCGACGAATTGCGTGTCATCCGCGACGGTGCGACACAGCGGCAGCAGTGGTCGGGCCGCCCCGGACCAGTCCTGGGTGAAGCTATAGATCGGTTGTTGCTGGAGACCGAGCAGGTTTTCGGGTGGATCGCCTTTGAATTCGGCGTCTATCGCTATGGATTGCAGGAGCGGCTTGAGCCGCGAACACCACTCGCCCGGATCTTTTGGCCTCGGACCCGAATTGTGGTGAACCGGCACGCGATTCGACTGTTTGGCGCCGGGACCGACCACCTCGAAGCGGTGCGCTCCTTGCTCAGCGACGGGATCCGCGCCATGCCGCAGGCCCGCGCGGTTGACGTTACCGACGACTCGTCCGACTATCGGGATCGGGTCGCGACGGCTGTTCGCGAGATCGCCACTGGCCACTACCACAAGGTGATCCTGTCTCGTTGCGTCGAAGTGCCTTTCGCGCTGGACTTTCCTTCCACGTATCGGCTGGGACGCCGGCACAACACCCCGGTCAGGTCATTTTTGCTGAGGCTGGGCGGTATTCGCGCTGTGGGTTACAGCCCGGAACTCGTTGCCGCGGTCCACCGCGATGGTGTGGTGATCACCGAGCCGTTGGCCGGCACCCGCGCGCTCGGTCGTGGTCCGACGCTTGACCGTGCGGCGCGTGAGGACCTCGAATCGAACTCTAAAGAGATTGTGGAGCACGCCATTTCGGTGCGGAGTTCGCTTGCGGAGATTACCGAGATCGCCGAACCGGGCACCCCGGCCGTCACCGATTTCATGACGGTCCGTGAGCGAGGTAGTGTGCAGCACCTCGGCTCGACGATCAGCGCGCGTCTGGATCCGTCGAGCAACCGCATGGACGCCCTGGAGGCGCTTTTCCCGGCGGTTACCGCCTCCGGTATTCCGAAAGCCGCCGGTGTCGAGGCCATCTTGCGCCTTGACGAACGCCCACGCGGCCTGTATTCCGGTGCGGTCGTAGTGATTTCATCAGACGGCGGCCTGGACGCCGCGCTGACGCTGCGCGCGGCCTATGAATGTGACGGGAGGACTTGGCTGCGGGCCGGCGCCGGCCTCATCGAAGCGTCGGAACCCGAACGTGAGTTCGAAGAGACCTGCGAGAAGCTGTCCACGCTGGCGCCATATCTGATTGCGCGTCCATAGAGTCAGTTGCTCAGTCGCGCCGTAACGGTGACGCGTCCCTTGTCGTCCCGCTTGGCCACCGCATGTCCAACGCGATCCGTCTCGTCAAGTCGCAACGTGAGCGGCGCGCCGTCGTTGAGGAAGTTCCGCCACCACGTCTTTGCGTCAGGCATGTTGACGCTGATTGTCACGTCGTCACCCGAACGGCGATAGGACACCGGGATACTGAATGTCCGTCCGGATCGCCGGCCGGTATAGGTCACCATTGCGATGTTGCGGTTCACTAATCTGCCGAAGCGTGGCGAGTTAGCCAAGGCGGCCACCGGCGCATTGACAAGAGGCGCGGCGCGCATCAGCAGGCGTCCAAGATTATCGAGTTGCATCACACAAGTATGGCAATCAAAGTCACTGAGTGCCCGCGACGCTGACTTGGCGGGCGATCGCCCGCTTGTCGACCTTGCCGACCGGCGTCGTCGGTAGAGCGGTCATCGCGACCAGCATGTCGGGCCGTGCATGCGCGGCCACCCCGCGCTCGTCGAGGTACGCGTTCACTTCGGCAAGCGTCATCGGGGACCCGGCGAAAACGATTGCTGCGCAGATCTTTTCCCCAAGGTCAGGATCGGGGAGCGCAACCGCGGCAGCCGACCAGATCGCCTCGTGACTCAGCAGCGGCTCTTCGATGCTCTGGGCGGCGATGGTTTCACCGCAGCGGCAGATCACGTCTTTGGTCCGACCGGTGACCACCAGGTAGCCGTCGTCCCGGAGGCGGACCAGGTCGCCGCTGCGGTAGAAGCCGTCGGGATCGAAGCAGCGCTCGTTGTCGCGCTCCGCGCGGAAATAGCCGTTGAACGTGTACGGCCCGCGTACCAGCAGCTCACCTTCTTCGCCCCGCGCCACCAGATGGCCGTCGGTGTCGACGACGCGCAGCTCGTCGGCCGGGCAGAGTGGCCGACCCTGGGTGCGGTCGACCAGGTCCTGCGGGTCGTCAAGCCGGGTGAAGTTCAGCAGTCCCTCCGCCATGCCGAACACCTGCTGCACGCCGGGGGTCAGCGCGGCGCGTATCTGCCGGGCGTCCTCGGCCTCCAGCTTGGAGCCGCCAACTTGTAAGAGCCGCAACGATGTTGGTGTCACCGGCTCCCAGTCGCAGGCTTGCGCCCACAGCTTGGCCAGCGCCGGCACCAGCGCGGTGACCGTGACTCCGTGCCGTTCCATCGTGGCGAAAGCGGCCTCCGGGCTCGGATCGGTGCTGAAAACGACTGTGGCGCCGACCGTCATCGCACCGAGGATGCCAGGGCACGCCAGCGGGAAATTATGCGCGGCAGGCAACGCCACCAGATACACGTCGTCTTGCGTCAGGCCGCACAGTTGGGCGCTTGCGGTGGCGTTGTAGACGTAGTCGTCGTGGGTGCGGGGGATCAGCTTCGGTGCGCCGGTGGTGCCGCCTGACACCAAAAGCAGCGCTGGCGACGCGGTGTCGCGAACGATTGCGGGCGGGTCACCGGCGGGTAGCGCCGACCACGACGTGAACGGACCGGGGTCCCCGTCAATGACGACATCGCGGAGTCCCGGATGCGCGGTGACCAACTGCTCGGCCATCGCCCGATAGTCGAAGCCGTTCGCCGTGTCGGTGGTCACCAGCCCGACAGCGGCGCTGACCTCCGCGAAGTGGCTGAGTTCCGCCAGCCGATGCCCTGGCAAGCACATCACCGGGATGGCCCCGGCGCGCAGCAGGCCGAACAGGGCGACGGCGAATCGGCGGGAATTGGGCAGCTGCAGCAGCACCCGGTCAGCGCGCTGTATACCCAGGGCGGACAGACCGCCGGCGGCTTGGTCGGCGAGTTGGTCCAGCTCGCGGTACGTATGGCTGCCCGTGTCATCTACGACCGCGACGCGGTCGGGCCAGGTCGTCGCGGCATGGCGCAGCAGTGACTCGACGGTGCGCCCGGTCCAGTAGCCGGCGGCCCGGTACGCGGTGGCGCGCTGTGGGGGGAAAGCCACGAACCCATCCGTGCCTGCGGTTTCGGACGGCGGGGGCGGGGTTACTGGCACCTCAGTGGCTCCCTCGGGGCAGGCGTATACGGGCCTCGGCCATAGGGTAGCCTACACAAAAGTTAGGACAGCCTGAGCTAAGCTAAGCGACGGAGGTGGGGTTGTGCCTGGCGCATCATTCGCCGGTGTGCGTCCCCGCGTTCGCGCGCGACGGGCGGGAGCCTGGTGAGCGGGACGGTAGCGATCATCGGGGCCGGCGCGAAGGCGGTGGCTGTGGCCGCGAAGGCAGCGGTGCTGCGCGACATGGGCGTCAATGTTCCCGACGTCGTCGCCGTCGAACGCAAGGCGTCGCGGCCAACTGGCGCGCCGGCGGCGGCTGGACCGACGGCCGGCAGCGGTTGGGCACCAGTCCGGAAAAGGACGTCGGCTTCCCGTACCGCTCCACGCTGGTGCCGGGCCGTAACACCGAGGTCGACGAGCGGATGATGCGGTTCAGCTGGCAGTCGTATCTGGTTGCCTCGGACCAGTTCGTGGGCTGGATCGACCGGGGTAGGCCGGCGCCGACGCACGACACCTGGGCTCGGTATCTGCGCTGGGTTGCCGACGAGGTGGACCTGAAAGTCGTTCGCGGCGAGGTGCTTCGGATTTCGGTCGGCGAATCGCGCTGGGTGCTGGACACCCAGGAGTCGAGCCTGACCGCCGACACGCTGATGATTACGGGTCCGGGGCAACCGGAACGGTGCATCCTTCCGGGTGACCCGCGCGTGTTGTCGATCGCGCAGTTCTGGGACCGTGCGAACAGCCACGACCGGATCGTCGCCGAAAACGTGGCGGTCATCGGCGGCGGGGAGACGGCGGCGTCGATGCTCAACGAGCTGTTCCACCACCGGATTTCGACGATTACGGCGATCTCGCCGCAGGCGACGCTGTTCACCCGCGGTGAGGGCTTCTTCGAGAATTCGCTGTTCTCCGACCCCGCCGGGTGGCGCAGCCTCACGCCGGCCGAAAGGCGGGAATGCATTGCCCGCACCGACCGCGGGGTGTTCTCCGCGCGGGTTCAGGAGTCGCTGCTTGCCGACGAAAGGATCAAGCATCTGCGCGGGCGCGTGGCTCGCGTGATCGACCGCGACAACCGAATCTGGATCACGCTGAGCACCGACACCAACGGCGAACCACGCGAGATGCTGCACAACTTCGACCTGGTGATCGACGGCTCCGGCGCCGACCCGCTGTGGTTCGTGCCGTTGCTGCAACAGCCCGCGGTTGACCTGCTGGCGCTCGGGCTGGGCGGGTCGCTGACTTGCGAGCGCCTGGAAGACTCCATCGGCCACGATCTGGCCGTTGCGGGCGTCACCCCGAAACTGGTGCTGCCCAACCTTTCTGGCGTCAACGAGGGCCCGGGATTCCCGAATTTGAGCTGTCTCGGCCTGATGTCCGATCGTGTGCTTGGCGCCGAGCTAGGTGAAGTCGCGTCTGACAATCTCGCGATCATGGAGCGGCCCGGTTTGATGGGTTGAGTCGCTGCCGCCAAAACGAGGCGAACGCGGCACACACCCCGTCACCGGTGTGCATGAACACCCAGTCGCCGTGCACCTCGATCACGCGGCGCAACACCTCGTCATGGGCGGACATCGGTGAACAAGAACGTCACCACCCCCGAAGGAGCAGTCGCCGCAGGGGCGGACACCCCCAGCAGAATCTCACAACAGACACGCTCCCACCTCACCCATTGGCGGAATCCGGCCCAGACCCCCGGAGTCGCGGTCTAGCGCGCTACCCGTTGGCCGGATCGCAGCGGCGATATGGCACATGCGCGGCGAAAAATGTCAGCCGTAATCCGGTGGCGATGAATGGACAGGTCGGAGGTGAGCCGGGAGCGCGGGTTGCGCCGCAATGCCCACAACAAATGGACGAGGAAGCACAGAAGGTAGAAAGTGCGGAATTGGCCGCGTACCGATTCCGGTGGGCGTACTTTCGGACAGGTCGAGGTCCTCGGTTGTGTGTCGCTCTGAGGTGACGGGAGCCCAAGATGTCGTCTTTGCTGATCGCAGCACCTGAGGCGTTGGCCGCGGCGTCGGCCGACCTGACCGGGATCGGGGAGGCGATCAGGGCGGCGAGGGCGTCGGCGGCGCCGGCGACCACGGTGATCGCGCCGGCGGCCGCTGATGAGGTGTCGGCGGCCGTCACGCGGTTGCTGGGCGATTACGCCGCGGATTTTCAGGCGCTCAGCGCGCGCACGGCGGCCTTTCATGTCGGGTTTGTGCAGACGTTGCTGCATAGTGCAAGCGCCTTTGCGGGCAGCGAGGCCGCGAACGGATCGTCGCTACAGAACCTGAAGCCGGATCTGCTGGGCTTGATCAACGCGCCCTCGTACGCGCTGACCGGGCGCCCGCTGATCGCCCCCGGCGCCCCCGGGACCCCCGGGACCCCCGCGACGCCGATGAGTCAGAACTTGCTGGTCAACCCCGGCTTTGAAGTGGCCGACCCGTCGGTGTCGGGCTACAGCGGGGTGACCATTCCGGGCTGGACGGTGACCGGCACCCCGACCGTGATCCCCTACGGCAGCCCGCGCCCGATCTTTCCATCGCCACTCTCGTCTCCGTTGCCGAACCTGCCGAAGTTCCTGGGCTTTCCACAACACGCGCTCTCGGGCGGCGGCAACAATTTCGCCGGCGGCGGACCCGTGGCCACGTCCACCATCAGCCAAACCGTCAACCTCACCGGCGCGGCCGGAACGCCGTACACGCTGAGTGCAGACCTCGGCGGCCGCCTCTTGAACCCGTCATCGGCTTCCTTGCAGGTCACCTTCCTCAGCTCCACTGGCGCCGTTCTGGGCACCGGCTCGACTGGGTCGGTCACGCTGCTGGATCGCCTGGGTTTCACCGAGTTTCAGCCACGCGACGTCTCCGGGACGATCCCGGTGGGCACCACCTCCGCGGTGGTGACCACGACCTTCGCCGACCGCTGCCCGATACTCGGCCACTACAACGACGCCTACGCCGACAACCTGTCGTTTACCGTCGGCGATCCAGGCCTCATCCCGGCGCAACTCACCGTACCGACGTCCAACGTCGGCCAAATCGATCACGTGCAATTGATCTACATGGAGAACAAAGGCGTCGGCAACATCATCGGCAGCCCCAACGCGCCGTATATCAACAGCCTGATCAACAGCCAAGATTATGTGTCCAACTATTACGCGCTGGGCCATCCCAGCGACCCCAACTACTTCCGAGTCATGGGCGGATCGGATTTCGGGATCGCCTACAACCCCGTCTCGAACGTCATCAACGCACCCAGCCTCATGCAAGAAATGGATCAGAAAGGCATATCGTGGGTCGGCTACGCGCAGGGCATGCCCTTCCCGGGTGCCACGATGTCGCAGGGTGACTATGCCACCGACGCATTACCCTTCCTCGAATTCGGCTACGTCTTCCACAACACCCCCCTCTACCTGCAGACGCACCTGCTCCCGCTGACGCAGTTGTCCACCGATTTCGCGGACCCGAACACCGCCCCGAGATTCGCGTGGATCGCTGCCGACAGTGCGAACAATATGGAAGGCCCTATCAATACTCCCGGCAGCGTTGCCCGCTGGGCTCTCAGCCAGGTCACGACGCACCAGTACAACACTGCGGCCGGCGATGCATTCGTCCAGCAAGAAGTGCAAACCATCGAAGCATCGCCAACGTGGAATTCGTCGCAGAGTGATGTGATCTACATCACGATGGACGAGGACTACAACAATCTGTCGCTGGGATTCGGCAACGAAGGCAACCACGTTGTGATGATCGCCATCCCGAACCAGGCCGCCGTAAATGCGGGGATGCAACCCGGGCCGTACGTCGACACCAACTACGCCAACGAGTACAGCCTGATGGCCACTATTGAAGGCAACTTGGGGCTGGCCCCGCTCACTGCCAACGACATGTACGCCCAACCCATGAACGCTCTCTGGAGATAAGGGTGTTTCGGTAACAACGAGAGCGCGGTGCCCGAGCTACCGGGTCCGGTGGACCGGCTTGTCGCCGCACCTTGCGTCGGCCTGGGAAGTACCCGAGCATCGCCATCGAGCGCGACGATCTTCGCGACTACTGCAACCCATGCCTGAAAATTCCACCAAGGGCCACCGACAAGAATGCCCCTCTCTCTGACTGCTGAAGCCAAAGTGGCACAAGGGATTACAGAGATTTAGCGGTCATCCACCCAGCTTGGTCAGCACGTCCGCAATCGATGCCCCGCCTAGCAGATCCGATACCTCCAGGTCGTGATTGAACTCGATCTTGACGCGGCGGCGCAGCTCTAGCGCCTGCAACGAGTCCAGGCCGATCGCGACCATCGGGACTGTGATGTCGATGTTTTCGGCACGCTCTTCGCCGATGGCGGTAGCCAGGAGGCCCCGCAGTCGTCCCGAGATGTCCGAATCCGCATCGGCTGAGTGGACTTCCACGGGTGGCCCCGAGAGCCGGGATATCAGGGGGCCGTACCCGTAGGCCTCCAGAATCGGGCGCGCGAGATCAAAGTCGTACGCCAACACGATCGCATTCCCGTGGAACTCCGTCATTCCCACCGCGAGCGCCTCGGCGGGCGTCATGGGAATGACACCGATCGCGGCCAGTTGCGCCGTGCTGGTCGCGTCGAGATCGAAATGGACCGTCCACTGACCCCACTGCACCGAAACGCAGTCCAGGCCTTCGGAACGAAACCGATGCGCCATGGCATCGAGCATCCGATTGGCCGCGGCGTAGACGACCTGGCCACGGCCACCGATCGTCGCCCTCGCCGAGGAGCACAGCAAGACGCGGCAGTTGTCGGTGCGCGGATACGTCTCGAGCACCTGGGCGATGCCGACGACCTTAGCCCGCATCGCGTAGTCGACCTTTTCGATGGTGATATCAGCCAGTTCGATCGCCGAGTAATCGACGGCGGCATGGATTATCAGATCCGCTGGGGGGTGCTCGGCGGCCAGTTGCGTCACCGCCGCCTGATCTCCCACGTCGCACCGAGCGACGCGGATGTCCGACTTTGTGGCCGAACGGATCTCGCGCAGCCGATCCGTGACGACGGCGGCCGTCTCGCCCGATCGACTCACCAGCGTGATGCGGCGGGCGCCGCGCCGCGCGAAGTGATCGCAGAATTCGAGCCCGAGATTGCCGGTGCCCCCGATGACGAGCACATGTTCGGGCGGGGCACCATCGACAGCGGGGGTCGTGTCGCCCGGTGCGATCCGCTTCGCGTACAGGCCACCGTTGCGCAATGCCAGCTCTGGTTCATTGCCGGTGTGCAGCGCCGCGAGGATCCCGTTCGCGGCTTCGGACGCGATCGCTCCGGGCGGCAGATCGAGGTGTTTGAATCCCACACCCGGATGGTCGGCCCCGATGCTGCGAAAGCCCGCACTCGCCGCCGCGTGCAACAGATCCGGCGGCGCGTCATCGGCCGTCGCCGCCTCGCCGCCTACCGTCACCAGCCAGCAGTCGGTGATCACGCCGCTCGGTCCTGGCCACCACGTGCGGTGCGAAAAGAACCTCGCGACCTCAGCCGCGGCGGCGTAATCGTCCAGTTCCGGCGTTTGCGGAACTAGGATCACGAGAGTATCGAGATCGCTTGGGACGCTTTCGACGTCGATCGCGCGAGCCGTGGCGCCGGCGTCTCCCGCCGCGCGGCACACAGCGGCGGACAGTTCCGCGCACGCGCCGGTGTGATCGACGATGCCGATGGTGCGCGGCGGTACCAGCGAGCGCTGCGACAGCCGCACCCACTCCTCGACGAACAGTCGCGCCCTTATCGGTTCAGTTGGTTCAGGGGCGGTTTGAGGTTCGGGGGCCTGCTCCGCCGGCTGGCGGAGAACCGGGCGGTAGAGCTGCCACAGCCGGGCATCATTCATCCGGGTGTTCGGGAAATCGACCAGTGGCAGTCGGGCGGGGCCGTCGGGCTCGGCGCCCAGGCACTCCCACGGGTAATCCAGGTCGTGAACGGCCAGCTGCGCGAGGTTGCGGGTGAATTCGCTGAGATCGGCGGCCGTTCGGAGGGAGGTGCCGACCACCCGAGTCTCGTTTTCGTCCTGCAGCGCCGCGAGATTCTCCTGGATCGCCAACTGCAGCGTGGGATGCTCGGCCAGTTCGACGAAGGTGTCGACGCGGAGCGGTAGCGCCGCGGCGATCGCTTTGTCGAATCGAACGGTGTTGCGCAGGTTCCAGAACCAGTACTCGTCGGCCGACAGGTCCGAGGTGATGGGGCCGCCGAGAGTGGCGCCCAGGCAATCGATTTCGCTATCCAGGAACTTCGGATTCTGTAGTTCGCACTGCGTTGCCGCGCGCACCTTTTTGGCGAGCCCATTGATCAAGCTGGTGTGCGCGGGGTACTGGACGCGAATGACGCGCGCGAACGTGCCGCGCTCGGTAAGCGTGTCGACGATGTGCTGAACCGTTTCCCGATCGCCGGAGATTCCTACCATGCTCGGTGAGTTGATCACCGACAGCTGAGCCCAACCCGGGCAACGCGCCAGCAAGTCCTCGCAGGTCTCGCGGTCGGCGGCGACGACTGCCATTGCGTAATCACCGGATTCGAGTTCGTCGGCGGCGCGCGTGCGTATTCCGACAACGCTGGTAGCATCCGCCAGCGCGATCATGCCGGACACGTAGGCAGCGGCGATCTCTCCCTGACTATGACCAATGGTGACGGCCGGCACGATCCCGAACGATCGCCACATCGCCGCCAACCCGGCCATCTGGGTGAACAGCGCTGGCTGCACGATGGAGGCGCTATCTTCGGCCGAATCATGCTCGTTGAGAAGATAATCCAGCGGCGATTCGCCGAGGAGGTTCACGAAGGCCTCGGCGCAGCGATCTGCTTCGGCCCGAAACACGGGGACCGCGTCATAGAAGACCCGGCCCATCCCGGGCCGCTGGGTTCCTTGCCCGGGGAAGACGTAGGCGAGCTTGTGGGCCGCGGCGGCAGTTTCGGTGCGAACCAGCGCAAGATGTTCCCCGCCGTCGAGAACAGCTCGCAGGGCGCCGAGCAATTCGTCGCGGTCAGCCACCATGGCCAGGGCCCGGTGCCGGCGGGCGACCCGGGTCCGGAACAACATGTCGGCGATCTCCTGCGGTGCCACCTCGGGATGGTCGGTGACGTAAGAGAGCAGGGCCGCCGCCTCGTCGTGCAGCAAATCGCGGGTGTCCGCCGACACCAGCACGGGGATGCTGTCGTCCGGGAGGCGGTAGGTCCGGGGCTTCACGTGCTTACTCCCCGGAATCCGCGGGCATGGCGATGATTGCGTGTGCATTGGCGCCCCCGGCGCCGAACGACGAGGCGGCACCGTAGCGTGTGCCGTCCTTGGGCTCCCAGGGCTGTAGTTTCGCCGCCAGCCGCAGGCCCGTCGAATCCCAATCAACGGTCTTGGTTGGGTTGTCCGAGAACAGGGTTGGCGGAATGTGGCCGTGCTGGCCGGCCAGCAGCAGCTTGGTCAGCCCGAGCATGCCGGACGCCGCTTGCGCGTGCCCGACGTTGGACTTGATCGAGCCCAGCAGCGCCTCGGATCCGGCCGCGCCGTAGGTGGTGAAAAGGGCGGTCAGTTCCTGTGGGTCACCCGCCAGAGTCGCGGTGCCGTGCCCCTCGATCATGCCGATGTCGACGGGATCGATTCCGGCCGCATCGAGCGTCTTGGTGACGAGCTGCGCCTGCGCCCGCGTTCGGGGGACCAGGATCGGTTTGCCCTTGCCGTTATGGTTGGTGCGGATCGCCATGATGCGCCCGTAGATCCGGTGACCGAGTTGGCGTGCCCGAGATTCACGTTCGACGACAACCATTCCCGCCCCTTCGCCCCACACAGTTCCTGTGGCGTCGTCGGAGTAGGGCCGGCAATGCCCGTCCGCGGAAAGAGCGTGGAGTCGAGAGAACTCGTAAAAGGCCGCCGGCTCTCCGAGGACACACACAGCGCCGGCAAGCGCCCAGTCGCACTCGTCCAGCTGAACCGCGTTGGCGGCCAACTGCACCGCGGTCAACGACGACGCGCACGCCGAATCGATAGAGATCGATGGGCCGACCAGGCCGAGGCAGTGCGAGATCCGCCCGGCGCCACCGAGTTGTCCCAGACCGACGGTCCGGAATCCGGTGTACTCGTCCGTCGTCGTTGTGCGCTGGCCGTACTCGGTCATCGACATCCCGACGAAGCAGCCGGCCTCCGAACCCTCAAGCGTCGCAGGATTGATCCCGGCGTTTTCCAACGCCTTCCACGCCACCCGCATCGCGACCCGCTGCTGCGGGTGCATCACCATCGCCTCGTGATCGGTCAGACCGAAGAACGGCGCGTCGAATGATGCTGCGCCGTCCAAGAATCCGCCGGAATCGCGGACCTGTCGCCAACCCTCGTCGACCCGGGATGCCGACAGGAGATCGTCAACGGCCCATCCCCGATCGCGGGGAAACGGACCGAGCAGCTCCCGCGACTCGGTGAGGGCCGACCATAGGGCGCCCGGGCTGTCGATTCCGCCCGGCGCCTCGACGGCCATCCCGGAGATGACGACCGGGTCGGTCGCCACAGCTGGGATTGTCACGGCAGAGTCGTTGTCGCTCACGCGGTTTGCTCGCATTGTGCGCTGGACGCCAACAGCTCCGCGACGGCGTCGATGTGCGACTTGAGGTAGAAATGGCCGCCGTCGAACATCGTGACCTTGATGGTGTCGGTGTGTTTGCTCCACCCATAGAGGTCGCCCATGGTGATGTACGGGTCCTGATCGCCGCCCATCGCGTGAATCGGGGCGGTCACCTTGATGTCGTCGGCGCAGGAATACGCGTCAAAAGCCTTGTAGTCGGCCTTGATTACGGGCAGCGCGAGTCGCATGAGTTCGCGGTTGGCGATCACATCGGCATCGGTGCCCTCGAGCGCCGCGAGATGGTTGAGGATTTCCTCGTCATCCTTTGGATGCGATGGTTTGTCCGCGGCGTTGCTGGGCGCAACCGCGGCGGAGACGTGCAGGTGCCGCACATCGATTCCTTCGGGCTCGGCGAGCCGGACGAACTCGAACGCGACCAGCGCCCCCATGCTGTGACCGAACGTGACCACCGGGACGGCGCGATCGTGATCCGACGCGGCGAATTCGGCGAATGCTCCTGCGGCGATCTCTGCCAGCGAGGCCGGCGCGGGTTCGGCCGCCCGGTCCTGGCGTCCTGGGTATTGGAAGATGATGACTCTGAACTTGCTGCTGAGTACCTTCGAGAAGTCCCGGTAGGCCGACGCGCCGGACCCGGCGTGGGGAAAGACCAGCAACGGAATGCACTCGGGCGAGGCCGGTTGGTGGAACTGCCGGATCCACCCCAGCGTGCGCGGCATTGCACCACCTCTCGCTACTCCGGTTCGACTGCCGCGTGACCTCTGCCGCCATAGCCGCAGGAGCACCCGAACTTAGCGAAGGCTAACATAAGCTGGTCCTGCGATGCCGAGGAAGCTGGAGGAGTTCGTTTTGATGCGGGTCGTGATGTTCGGGTTCCAGACGTGGGGCCGCAAAACGCTGCAGGCTCTGATCGATCTCGATCACGAAGTCGTGCTCGCGGTCACCCATCCGGCCAGTGGGCACTCCTATCGGGCCATCTTTTCGGATTCGGTCGAGGAACTTGCGCAGGCACATGGCATCCCGGTGCATCTGACCGAGCGCGTCGACGCCGCGACCATCGACCTGGTCAAGCGCGCGGCTCCCGACGTCATCGTCGTCAACAGCTGGTACACCTGGATGCCGCCGGAGCTGTACAACCTGCCGCCGCACGGCACGCTCAATCTGCACGATTCACTGCTGCCGAAGTTCACCGGGTTTTCCCCCGTTTTGTGGGCGCTGATCAGCGGTGAATCCGAGTTCGGGCTCACGGTGCACCGGATGGACGACGGCTTGGACACCGGCGACATCCTCATCCAGCACTCGCTGCCCATCAAACCCACCGATACCGGCACCGAGCTGGTGCTGCAAGGTATGGACCTGATACCCGGCGCGCTGCGGGATGCGTTGAGCGCGTTGGAGTCTGGGACCGCGGTCTGGCGGCCGCAGAACAAGGCCGAACGGACCTATTTCCACAAGCGCTCCGAGCGCGACAGTTTGATTGACTGGGGCTGGCCCGCCGAGGATCTCGAGCGGTTCGTGCGCGCTTTGTCCGCGCCATACCCGCGCCCGTTCACCTTCTACCGGTCCGAACGCATCGAGGTGCTCGAGGCGCGCGTTTCCGAGGCCCGCTATGGCGGAACGCCCGGCCGCGTGGTCGTGCAGGAGGGCGGCGGCGCGGTGGTATCGGGGCCGCAGGCATTTCGCGGCGGCAACCGCGCCCTGGTTGTCACGTCGGTCCGTACCTCGGACGGAGTCGAGCACCGCGGGGACGAGTTCTTCCTGGGCGGCGGGTACCTGAACGACCGGATCTGATCCGACGAAAGTGAGACCAACCATGGCAGACACGGAAGCCGAAGCCAAGACGATGCAGGAACGGCGTCGGGAGCTGCTGCGCCGACGCATCGCCGAAAGTGGCATGGCCGCAGCCGAATCGGGCAAGCGCGCGGCGATTCACGCGGGAGAACGCTACCCATTGTCGGCCGGCCAGCGTCGGATGTGGTTTCTGCAAGCCATGGACGCGAGCGACGTCACCCTCAACATCTGCGTTTCGTACCGGCTGACGGGCGCCCTGGACGAGGCGCGCTTGCGCTCCGCGTTCAACGATGTCGTCGCCCGCCACGCCATTTTGCGCACCGTGTACGGGGTGAACAGTGAGGGCGAACCCTATCAAATCTTCTCCGATGGCCCAGATGGCGCAGAGATCGGTTGGCGAACCGAGGATGTGACGCAGCTGCCGACGGCGGACCGGGAGCGGCGGATCGACGCGCTGGCGGCCGACGAGTTCGGCCGACCATTCGAGCTGACGCGCGAGCTGCCGTTGCGGATCACCCTGATCCACAACGCAACCGACGATTTCGTACTGCTCCTCACGGTGCATCACATTTGTTGGGACGACGATTCATGGGACGTCTTCTTCCGCGAGCTCAGCGCCGCCTACAACGGCCACCAACCGAGCGCGACCGCGCCGCAATTTGTCGCGGTCGAGGTGCTCGAGACCCCGGCGGGACCTGGCATCGCCGACGTCGGCTACTGGGCCGACATGCTGCGGCCGTCGCCCGAACCGCTGGAGCTGCCTGGTGTTGCTGTGGCGCATCCGTCCAGACAGGCCGAGCGCCGAACCCGGCCGCTGCCCACCGATCTGTTCGGCCGCGTGGAGAGCTTTGCGCGCGAGCACGCCGCGTCGCCGTTCATGGTGTTGCTGGCGGGCTTCGGCGCACTGGTGCGCCGCTACACGGGCGCAACGGATTTCCTGGTCTCGGTGCCGGTAACCGATCGCGGAGCCGCAGCCGAGGGCGCCATCGGGTACTTCGGCAACACGCTGCTGCTGCGGATCGCCGCGCGACCGCAGGACACCTTTACCTCCTTCGTCGAGGCGGTGCGCGATACCTGCCTCAACGGTTTCGCCCATCAGTCCGTCGGCATCGATCGGGTAGTGCGCGAAGTCAACCCGGAACGCATGGGACACGACGGCATGGATCACCTTGTCCGCCTTGGCTTCAGCATGCGCAAAAGCGCGAGCGACTTCGCGTTGGACCGCGTCACCGTGCGACAACTAGAGCTGGGCGCGGTGACCGCCCACCTTCCGCTTGCCCTCGCGGTGGTGCAGGACTCCGACGGCGTGCTCGTCGAGTTCGAGTACCAGACCGACGTGCTGCGCGCCGCGCTCGTCGATCAGATGTTGGCCCACTACATTCAGCTACTGGACAACGCGCTGAGAACCCCCGAACGCCGCCTCGCCAGCCTGGACATGCTCGGCGGCGGCGAGCGGCAGAGCGTCCTCGAGCAGTCGCACGGCGACCTGGTCCCGATGCCGGCCACCACGATGGTCGCGATCCTCGAATCGGCCGCGGCCGCCAGGCCGGACGCTCTCGCGCTGGTTTCCGACGAGGTGCAGCTGACGTATGCCGAGCTGCATGGCCGCGCGAATCGTCTGGCGCACTGGCTGATCGGGCAGGGCTTCGGCGCCCGGAACGAAGAAGACATCGTCGGCCTGCGCATGACCACGTCGATCGAGTTCGTCGTCGCAATGCTCGCCGTGTTGAAAGCCGGCGCGGCATACCTGCCGATCGACCCGGCCTACCCGGACGAACGTATCGAATACTTGATCTCCGACGCTCGCCCGAAAACGGTCATCGGGCGCGATGAACTCGACGCGGCGGAAAAGGCAGCGGCGCAGTTATCGGACATCGCACCCACCGACGACGACCGGCTACATCCGTTGCTTCCCGGGCACCTGGCCTATGTCATCTACACCTCCGGCTCGACTGGTCAGCCCAAAGGTGTGGCGGTTTCGCATCAGGCGATCGCCGAGCATGTCGAGTGTTTCATCGCCGAATGGAGCATGACCGCCGAAGACCGTCTGCTGCAGTCGTCGTCGGTGAGCTTCGACGCCTCGCTGCTTGACCTCTTCATCACGTTGTCGCTTGGCGCGCAGCTGATTGTGCCCAAGCCTGTCGAGGGCGGGGCTTTCGGCGACATTGCCTACGTCGCCGATCTGATCAGCCGCCACCACGTCACAGTGCTGCACATGGTGCCCTCCATGCTGAGCACCCTGTTGCTGCTGCCGCAGGTCTTTGACGTCGAGGCATGGCGGCAAATGCGGCACGTACCGGTGGGTGGAGAAGCGCTTCCCGGTGAGGTGGCCGAAAAATTCGCCGGCTACTTCGACGCGGAATTGCGCAATCACTATGGCCCGACGGAGGCGGTGGTCTGCTCGACCCATATGCGGGTACAGGGGCCGCAAGGTAATCGCGTGGTGCCCATCGGGGTGCCGAATCGCAACGTCTACGCCTACGTGCTCGACGAGGAGTTGCAACCGGTTCCCGCCGAGGTGATCGGCGAGCTCTACCTCGGCGGGGTCCAGTTGGCGCGCGGATATCTGGGGCGCCCCGGGCTGACCGCGGAGCGATTCATCGCGGATCCGTTCAACGCCGGCATGCGGCTGTACCGGACCGGAGATCTGGTCCGCCGCAACATCTCCGGCGAGCTGGAATTCGTCGGACGAGCCGACGAGCAGGTCAAGATCCGTGGCTTCCGCATCGAACTCGGCGAAGTAGAGGCCGTGATCGCGACGCATCCGGCGGTCAGACACTGCCTGGTCGTCACCGAAGATTCCGAGGCCGGACCCCTGCTCGCCGCCTATCTGGTGCCGGTCGGCAGTGCCCAGCTAGACCTCGACGAGGTACGCGCACAGGCGGCATCGATGCTGCCGGAGTACATGGTGCCCAATGCTTTTGCGGTGATCCCCGAAATCCCGCTGACCGTCAGCGGCAAACTCGACAAGCGCGCGCTACCCGCGCCGACCCTGGTCGCGGCGCGGACCTACCGCGAGCCGGCGACGCCCACCGAACGCCGGATGTGTTCGATCTTCGCCGGGCTGTTCGGCTGGGAGCGCGTCGGCGCCGAGGACTCGTTCTTCGGGTTGGGCGGCCATTCGCTGTTGGCGGCGCGGCTGGTCGCGCAGATCCGTGCCGAGTTCGGTGTGGAGCTGGCCGTACGCGCGGTGTTCGACACTCCGACGCCGGCGGGTCTGGCGGCCCGACTGATCGAGCAGTTCCGCGCGGAGTTCGATATCGACCTCGACGAGATGGAGCCCGACGAGCAGCTACCGGCGTCGTCGCGCCCACAACTCGCCGAAGCGGTTCGCCCGGAACACCCCCCGTTGTCGTATTCACAGTTGGCCGCGTGGCTGATGCACCGGCTGGAAGGCGCGCGGGACGGCTTCAGCATGCCACTCGCGCTTCGCTTCACCGGTCAGCTGGACGTTGCCGCTCTTGCCGAGGCGCTCAACGACGTGGTGGCGCGGCACGAGTCGCTGCGCACGAATTTCGCTGAGCATGAAGGTGTTCCGTACCACATCGTGCATCCCACGCTACGGGTGGAGCTGCCGGTGGAACAGGTCAGCGAAGAGCGGCTCGACGAGACAGTTGCCCAACTGCGCCGGCACGTGTTCACCCCCGAGTCCGGACCGCTGATCAAGGCGACCCTGCTGGCGCTCGGCCCCGAAACGCATGTCCTGGTCGTGCTCGTCCACCACATCGTCAGCGACCATGCCTCCCTTGGCATCCTCTTCGAGGATCTCATCGCGGCCTACCGCGCGCGACTGGAAGGCAGCGCGCCACGGTGGTCCGCTCTGCCCGTCCAGTTTGCGGATTACGCACTGTGGCAACGGCATGCGTTCGACGCGGAGAGCGAATGGGGACAGGCCGAGCTGACGTACTGGCGTGATGCGCTGACCGAGTTGCCCGACGAGATCTCCGTGGCCCCGGACCACTCGCGCCCGCCGGTAATAGCAAAGACCGGGGAGGTCGTGAGTTTCACGGTCTCGGCCGCCCGCCGCGTCGCCCTCACACAGCTCGCCGAGCACAGCGGCGCCACCGAGTTCATGGTCTATCAAGCCGTTCTGGCCCTACTGTTGCACAAGCTCGGCGGCGGTGCGGACATTCCGATCGGCAGTCCGGTGGTGTCCCGGGTCGATCCGGCCACCGAGAACCTGATCGGGCTGTTCGCCAATATGGTGGTGCTGCGCAACGACCTCACCGGCGATCCGAGTCTGCGCGCTCTGGTGGCGCGCAGCCGCGACGTGGTCCTCGACGCGTTCGCGCACCAGGAATTGCCCATCGAACGCCTGGTTGAGGCGCTCAATCCGCCGCGACTGCGGTCCCGGAACCCGCTGTACCAGAGCATGATCCACTTCCGCGGCGCGGACTGGGCACTGGTTCCCCGTGACCTGACCGGGGCGGGAGGCACGAGAGATACCAAGGTCGTTGTGCTTCCGATCGACTTCGAGGTCTCGCTGCTGGATCTCGACGTGGGCATGAACGTGACACCCGACGGAGAACTCGACGTGCGGATCGTCGCCAATGCCGACCTCTATGAACCCCAGACGGCGGCGCTCATCGCCGATGCCCTAGACGCGGCGCTCGATGCCTTTGCGACGAGACCGGACGCCGCGGTGTCCACCGTCGAGTTGTTGTCCGCTGCCGACATGGACAAGCTGCTCGCCCCGCCCACCCCGAAGGCCGATGCGCCGTCGCAACCGATCACCGAGGCTTCCGAAGAGACCCTGCGGGTCCTGATCACCCTCTTGGAGGAGTTGCTCGAGATCACCGGCGTTGACGCGGAGGACAACTTCTTCGCTCTTGGCGGTGACAGCATCATCTCCATCAAATGGTCGACTCAGGCCAACGCGCAGGGGTTGGCCATGACCCCGGCGATGGTGTTCGAGCACATGACCATCGCCGAACTTGCCGCGGCGGTCTCAGCGGTTCCACCCGTCGCCGAACAGCCTGCAGCCCAATCGGATTCGGAGCCGGAGCAGCAATACACTCCGATGAGCGCATCGGGCCTGAGCGCCGACGCGCTGGCCGAGCTCACCGCGTCCTGGCAGAGACAGTCATGAGGCCGCGTTCGTGACGTCAGCTCCGCAGATCGAGGACGTCCTTGCCCTCAGCCCCCTTCAGGAAGGGCTGTTCGCGCTGTCCCGATTGGCCACTGAGCACCAAGACGGCGTCGACCTCTACAGCATGCAGTTCGTGGTCGACATCGACGGGCCGGTCGACGTCGCGCTGCTGCGCCGCAGCGCCCAAGCGATGCTACAGCGGCACCCGAACCTGCGTGCCGCCTTCTGGGATCGCGACGTGCCCAAGCCGGTGCAGATCGTGCCCGCCGAAGCGGAACTGCCGTGGTCCGAACGAATCGCGACGCCAGCCGAATTCGATTCCATCGCGCGCTCGGAGCGGCGCCGGCCGTTTGATTTGAGCCGTGGCCCGGCGCTGCGCGTTGTGTTGCTTACGGTTCCCGGCGAGACCAGACGCCGGATGATTTTCACCGCGCATCACATCCTGGTGGACGGCTGGGCGCTCGCGGTCTTCTTCACCGAAATGCTCGCCGTGTATCGGTCGGGTGGGTCCGCCGACGGGCTGCCTGCCCCGCGCCCCTACCGCGACTACATCGTCTGGCTGGCCGGGCAGGACAGGGCCGGCGCGCTCGCCAAGTGGGACGAGTATCTGCGCGGTGCGTCCGGGCCGCTGATGGTGGCAGACGGTACGGTCGCCGCGGGTGACGGCATACCGGAGAAGACAGAACTCCTGCTGCCCGAAGCGGATACGGCACGCCTGCGCGAGTGGGCCGGCAGCAACGGCCTCACCCTCAACACCGTGGTGCTTTTCGCCTGGGCAGTCGTGCTCAGCAGGCTGAGCGATCGGCGCGACGTCGTCTTCGGCACCATCATCTCCGGCCGGCCCGAACAGTTGCCCGGCGTGGACACCATGGTCGGACTGTTCATCAACGCCGTGCCGGTGGTGCACCGGGTCAGCCGTGCCGAGTCCGTGATCGAGCAATGCGTCCGGTTGCAGCGCGAATCGTCGGCGATGCGCGACGTCGGTTACCTCAGCTTGTCCGAGCTACAGCGAGAACATGGCCGCGGAGCCATGTTTGACAGCATGTTCGTCTTTGAGAACGCACCCATCGAGGACGCCATCCGCGAGGTCACCGAACCAGGCGGAGTCCGCTTCTCGCCGATCGAGATGGAAAGCCTGACGCACTACCCGCTGACCGTGGTCTCGCACTTGAAAGGCGAAGCGCTGGTCGTTCTCGTCGAAGCGATTCGTCAGGCGCTGCCGCAGCTTCGGCCGGACCAGATCGGGGAGCGATTGCTTTCCGTGCTTCGTCAGCTCCCCGACATCGGTGATGAAAACCCTGACGCGGTGGACATTCTGACTTCGGCGGAGCGTTCCGAATTCAGCAAGCTCGTGACCGTGTCGGCTCCTGAAACCACGGTGTGGGAGATGTTCGAGGCACAGGTCCACGCCACCCCTGACGCGGTCGCATTGACCACCGGGGGTGGCGAGCGGTACACGTATGCCGAATTACACGCCGACGCCAGCCGACTGGCGGGGGAGTTGGCGCGACGTGACATCGGCCCGGAAACCGTCGTCGCACTGGTAATGCCGCGCTCCAGCCGCTCCATCGTTGCAATCCTGGGGGTGCTGGGCGCCGGCGCCGCCTATCTGCCGGTAGATATCACGCTGCCGCCCGCTCGCGTCCAATCGATTCTGCGGCAGGCGGACCCGGCGCTGGCCATCGTCGAGGCCGACCACGCGGGACTGGCCGGGGGGCTGCCCACCTTGGTGCTGGACGATCCCACTGTGGCCGAGCATATTTCGCGGCTGCCGGCCGCAGCACCGGCAGTGCGCCGGCATCCCGAACACAGCGTCTACGTCATCTTCACCTCCGGCTCGACCGGTGAGCCCAAGGGCGTTGTCGGCACCAATGCGGCGATACTCGCCTATCTCGCGGACCATCGCGACCGCGTCTACTGTGCGGCCTCGGCGCGGCTGGGCCGTCCGCTGCGCATTGCGCACGCCTGGTCACTGAGCTTCGACGCCTCCTGGCAGCCCATGATCGGCCTGCTCGACGGACATGCTCTGCACCTGTTCGACGTCGAGGAGATGCGCGATGCCGACCGGCTGGTGCAAGGCATGGCGAGCCGGCAGATCGACATGATCGACACCACCCCGTCGATGCTGACACAGCTGCGCGGCGCCGGGCTGCTGGACCGCCCCCTCGAGGTGCTTGCCCTGGGCGGAGAAGCGATCGACACCGCGCTGTGGGAGCAGTTACGCGCGCTGCCGCCGGCTGTCTTCAACTGTTACGGGCCCACCGAGGTGACCGTGGAGGCGGTGGTGGCCGCGGTCAAGGAATACGAGGCGCCGACCATCGGCACGGCGAACGCCGGAACACTCGGCTATGTGCTGGATTCGACGCTGCGGATGGTGCCCACGGGTGTGGTCGGCGAGCTCTACCTGTCCGGCGCGCAGCTGACGCGTGGCTACGTCGGCAAATCTTCACTGACCGCGAGCCGATTCGTGGCGGACCCGCTGCGTCCGGGACAGCGCATGTACCGCACCGGTGACCTGGTGCGCCGTGTGCCGCATGGCGGGTACGCCTACTTGGGGCGCGCCGACACCCAGGTCAAGATCCGCGGCTACCGTGTGGAGTTCGGCGAGATCGAGGCCGCCGTGCGGGGCCAGGCCGAAGTGCACGACGCCGCCGTCGCCGTCGTGCGGCGGGCAGCGGGCGCCAGCCTAGTGGGTTTTGTTGTCTGGCAACAGAATGCCGAGGGCGACCCGGTCCGGCTGCGCGCCCGGCTCGCCGAACGCCTTCCGCCGTATATGGTGCCCGCGCGGATCGTGGTGTTGCCACGGCTGCCCGTCAACGCCAACGGCAAGCTTGATGGTCACGCCTTGGACCGGCTGGCTTCCGAGGCGCTGTCGCGCGTCAGCGCGGACGGGGCGGCGTCGGCGTCGACCGAGACGGAGCGGACGCTGTGCGAAGTATGCAAAGAGCAGTTCAACGGCGTGGCACCGCACGTCGACGATGACTTCTTCGCCCTCGGGCTGGACAGCATTGTGGCGATCTCGTTGGTCCACAAGGCCCGGCGGCGCGGTCTGGTCCTCAGTCCGCGAATGGTGTTCACCGCGCCGACCATTCGCGAACTGGCCACGGCGATCGACGACGCCGGCCCAGCCATTGCCGCCGAGGATGCCGAATACGGTGAGGTGCTGCCCCTGCCGATGGTGTCCTGGCTCTATGAGTACGGCAATTATCGCCGCTTCACCCACACCGTCCTGCTCGGGCTACCCACCGGAATAGACCAGCCAGCAATCGAATCCATACTGCAGATGCTGCTCGACGGGCACGATACGCTGCGGTCGATCCTGACCGACACTGGCGAAGGACCGCGCCTGGTCACCCGCGAACCCGGCGTGGTTGGGGCCGCCGACGTGCTCACCCGCGTGCAGCTGTCGAGCTCGAGCCACGCCGAGCTATGCGCGGCCATCGCCGATTCCGCGCGCGCGATCACCGAGGAGATCGATCCCCGCACCGGCGCCATGGTGCGGGCAGCCTGGTTCTGCGGCGCCGAGCGCGGTTTGAAGCCTGGAGATGTGCTGCTGATCACCGCGCACCACCTGGCTGTCGACGTGGTGTCCTGGCACATCATGCTCGGCGATATCGCCGAGGCATGGCGATCGGTGCAACCGGGCGAGGCGCCGAAGATGCTGCCCGAGTTCACTTCTTATCGCCGCTGGTCGCAGCTGATGTGGGAACGCGCCACCGAGCCGGAGGTGCAAAACCAGCGCCGATACTGGATCACGAAGGTCCGCGAACCCGATCCTGCGCTGGGCCAGCGGCATCCGGACCCGACCCGCGATACCTGGTCCACGCTGCGAGTACGCCAGGTCAGCACCCCGGTCTCCGACACCGAGCGCGTGCTCGCCACACTGACCCGAGACGGCGGTGTGCGCGAATTCCTCTTGGCTGCAACGACAATCGCGGTGGCAAGTTGGCGTCATGAGCGTGGGCAGGATCCGAGTGCGGGCGCGCTGATTGCGCTGGAGGGGCATGGGCGCGCGGATGCGGAGTTGGACACCGATACCACGAACACCGTCGGTTGGTTCACCACCGCATTCCCAGTGCGGCTCGGAGCGGGCGCGGCGGCCGTCGATATCGAGCGGGCAGAGCGTGATCCGGGTACGGCGCGGGCGCTGCTGGACTCGGTGACAGCCCAACTCCGTACGATCCCGCACGAGGGATTGGACTATGGGCTGCTCCGTTACGTCGACCGCGTACCCGAGCTGCAGCACGGGGCGGAGCCGCAGATTCAATTCGGCTATCTGGGTCGCCTGGACCTCAGCGGGGCAACGGATCAACCGTGGTCGCTGCTCACCGCGCCGTATATCGACGCGCTCCCGATCGATCCCGAACCCGATCTGCCGCTGCGCTTCGCGCTGAACATCAGCGTGCTCGTGAGTGCGACACCCGAGGGCCCGCAACTAATCGCCAACTGGCGGTGGAGCGAAGCGCTGTTCGCGCTCTCTGACATTGACCGTCTGACACATTTCTGGCAACGCGGCATCGTCGCACTCGCCGCAAGCGTGGCATAGAAGGAGCCGCATGGACATCAGCAGGGACGAGATCAGGGCCGCCGTCGCGGCCCAACTCGGCTCCGCGGTTACCGAGATCGCCGACACCGACGATCTCATCCAGATGGGCCTGAACTCGATGCGCATGATGTCGCTGGCCGGGGGTTGGCGCAAGCGGGGGTCCGGTATCACCTTCGCCGACCTCGCCGGCAGCCCCACCATTGAACGCTGGCACGCGCTGCTCGGCGGCGGCGAGATAGCAAGCCCAGCAACGCCCGACGCTCGGCCGGCCGAGCCAGAGCAGGCCCTGGAAGCAGCGCCGTTCCCGCTTGCCACCATGCAACACGCGTACTGGATCGGTCGCTCCGACGAACAGGAACTAGGCGGTGTCGCCGCCCACCTCTACGTCGAATTCGACGGTGGCGCAATCGATCCAACGCGCCTGCAAGCAGCGGTATCGCAACTGGTCGCAGCTCATCCGATGCTGCGAACCCGATTCCTGCCGGATGGAACGCAACAGACGATGTCCGAGCCGAGCCGGCCCGTCTTCAGCGTGGTCGACCTGCGCGGACAGAGTCCGGACGCGGTGGCAACCGCACTGGCGCAATTGCGCGAACGTAAAACCCATCAGCGCTTGGCAATTGAAGATGGCCAAGTCCTCGACGTCGCGCTGACCCTGTGGGACGAGGAGCGCAGCAGGCTGCACCTGGACATCGACATGCTGGCCGGCGATGCGTTGAGCTATCGGGTGCTGGCTTCCGAGCTGGCCGCGTCGTATCACGGCACGACGCTGTCGGCGCCCGGCTACAGCTACCGGCGCTATCGCACCGAATGCCAGCCCGATCCCGCCGCGCACCAGCGGGACCGGGACTGGTGGCAACGGCGATTGCCCGAGCTGCCCGGCGCTCCCGGGCTGCCCACCGTGCCGCTCGGCGACCGCACGGCAGCGCATCGCACCGTCCGCTATGACCACTGGATGTCACCGGAGGCCAAGCAGATGCTGGTGTCCGGGGCGCACCAGCGCGGCATCACGCCCGCCATGGCGTTGGCGGCAGTCTTCGCCGACACGGTAGGCGGATGGTCGTCGCAGGACAGGTTTCTGTTGAACGTGCCGCTCTTTCACCGCGAATCGGCGCATCCGGACATCGCCCGGGTGATCGGGGACTTCACGTCTTCGATCATGCTCGAGGTCGACGTTACCGCCGACATGTCGGTCGCCGATCGCGCGCGCCAACTGCAGCGCACGATGTACGAAAGTGGCTCGCACGCGGCCTATTCCGGACTCGAGGTGCTGCGTGATCTGGGCAGGCACCGGGGCGAACGAGTGCTGGCGCCGATCGTTTTCACCAGCGCCCTCGATCTCGGCGAGCTGTTCGCCGACAACGTGATCGACACCTTCGGCGAGCCGGTGTGGATTGTCTCGCAGGGGCCACAAGTCTTGCTGGATGCCCAGGTCACCGAGTTGCGGGGCGGATTGCTGCTCAACTGGGATGTCCGTGAGTCGGCGTTCCCGCCCGGGCTCATCGACGCCATGTTCGCCACATTTACCGAGGCGGTCGAGCGGATCGCCGGCGGCGACGCGGGCTGGGACGCCGACGCCGCGGTGCGGCTACCCATCGACCAGGCTGAGGTGCGCGCCGCCGTCAACGCGACCGACGGTCCGGTCAGCGGGCGGTGCCTGCATCAGGGCTTCTTCGAACACGCGGCGGCCAGCTCCGACTCGCCCGCCGTGGTGTGGGGTCTGCACGACGGTGTCGGCGTGTGGAGCTACCGCGAACTAGCCGAGCGCGCGCTCGCCGTCGCGGGAGCGTTGCGCGCCAACGGAGTACGTGCCGGCGACGCGGTCGCCGTTCAGCTGCCCAAAGGGCGGGACCAGGTTCTGGCCGTGCTCGGCGTGCTTGCCGCCGGCGGGACATATGTGCCGATCGGCTTCGATCAGCCGGATGCGCGGCGCACCAAGATTCTTCAATCCGCCGACATCGTTGCGGCGCTGACGGTCGACGGCGTGAACATCGGGCCGGGGATTTCCAGCGTGTCGATCGACGAGGCGCGCGCGCATCCGGAACCGTTGGCAGCACCGGTCTTCCCTGCCACCGACCAGATCGCGTACGTGATCTTCACCTCCGGCTCCACGGGCCAGCCGAAGGGGGTCGACGTACCGCACTGCGCGGCGATGAACACCATCGACGCGGTGAACGAGTGGTTCGGGGTCGGCGGTGCCGATCGGGTGCTCGCGCTGTCCGCCCTCGAGTTCGACGCGTCGGTCTACGACATCTTCGGCATGTTCTCGGTGGGCGGCTCGCTGGTTGCCGTCGATGCTGACGAAAAGGCCGCGACCACCACGTGGGTGGAACTGATTCGCCGACATCGGGTTTCGATCCTCAACTGTGTGCCGAGCATGCTCGACATGATCCTGGAGCTCGGCGGCGACCGGCTGGGCGATTCGCTACGGGCCGTCACGCTCGGCGGCGACTGGGTGGGCGCCGACCTGGTTCGCAGGCTGGCCAAACAGGTACCGGGCTGCCGGTTCTCCGGTCTCGGCGGCGCGACCGAAACGGCCATCCACAACACCATCTGCGAAGTGGCCGGCGAACCGCCGGCGCACTGGGCGACGGTGCCCTTCGGTGTTCCGTTGCGCAATGTTCGCTGCCGGGTGGTGACGCCGTCGGGCCGCGACTGTCCTGACTGGGTTCCCGGCGAATTCTGGGTCGGTGGCGCGAATGTCGCCGCGGGATACCGCAACGACCCCGCACGCACCGCGCAGCGATTCGTCGAGCACGACGGCATCCGCTGGTACAAGACCGGTGACGTGGCCAGATACTGGCCCGACGGCACCATCGAGTTCCTCGGTCGCGTCGACGACCAGGTGCAGATTCGCGGATACCGCGTCGAACTGGGTGAGGTAGAGAGCGCGCTGCGCGCCGTCCCCGGGGTCCGGCATGCTGTCGCCGCCGTCGTCGATGTCGGCGCGCCGAAACTGGTGGCCGCCGTCGCGGGTGACGCAAGCGAGGTCGGCGACATCGAAGATATTAATAAGGCGGTCGCCGAGTTGCTGCCGAGTTACATGGTTCCCACGCGCACAGTGCTTTTCGCACAGTTTCCGCTGACCTCCAACGGCAAACTTGACCGCCGCGCGGTGACCGCGCTGCTCGAACCGGAAACCTCGCAGGCCCTGGCGGCATCGGGCGCCGAAGGGGGTGCACCGCGCGACGACGTAGAGGCCGCGCTCGTGCAGATCGTCGGCGAGGTGCTGGGCCGAACCGGCGCCAATCCGGTTGGCGTGCACGACGATTTCTTCGCGCTCGGCGGCGATTCGGTGCTGGCCACCACCGTCGTCGCCCGGGTGCGCGACTGGCTGGAAATCGATCATGCCGTGGTCGCTGACCTGTTCGCCACCCGCACAGTGGCCGGGTTCGCCGAGCGGCTGAATCGCCGGGAAGCTCAACGCGGTACGCCGGAACGACTGGCCATCATCGGGCGCCACTACCTTGAGGTCGCGGCATTGTCGGATGACGAGGTTCTGGCCGAAAGCTAGTGTCCGCGCCGGCTAGTTCGTCGGAGCTCGCCACGGTGTCGGCGCGGCAGCCCGAGTTGACCTTCGGTAAGGTCACCCTTAGTTTGTAGGGGTAACTTACTTCCTTGGGGTGTGGTGCTGAATGCAGAGCATTGCCGCTCGGCAGGGCGGACGGCCGCCGGTGATCGCGCTGGACGACGTCCTCCGCGCGGGCCGCGAGCTGGGTCTGCGCCGGCTGAGCATCAATGCGGTGGCCGCGCAGCTAGGGGTATCCGCGACCGCGTTATACCGGTACGTGGAGGGCAGGTGGGAACTCGAGCGCCTGGTCGGCGAAAGCTTGCTCGCTGAACTCGAACTGCGCGAGGACCCGAAGGCGGACACCGAAGCGCACCTGTTGTCGTTTGCCATGCAGCTGTTGGACTTCACCGCCGAGCACCCCGGACTCGGGTCGTACCTGCAGGTGCTCTTTCCGCGCGGCGACGTCGGCACCCGATTGCTGGCCGCCGAGGTCGAGGCGCTGAGCCGGCGCGGCTACTCCGCGGACGCAGCGGTGGTGTTGAGCAGCGCGGTGGCCACTGTGGCGATCAGTCTCGCGGCGCGAGAAGAGAGCAACGCCAATGCGACCGAGGGCGACCAGGCGCGCGGATTCGCGGCCGAACGTGACGCCGCCGACGACCGGCTTGCCGGTGATGCGACGTTGGGTGCGGCTCACGTCGGGCTGCCGCAGGTGACCAGTGCACAGTTTGTGCGGCTACTGCTGGCCGCCTCGATCCGGGGGCTGGTTTCGGTGATTCCGCCGGGCCGCCCGATTGACGAAGTCGTGGGGGAGCTCACCGCCACGAGAGAGGACCGCTGATGGCACGCGGGATCCAGGGTGCGGTGCTGCGAGGTTTCGGCGCACGCGACCACATCGCGACGGTCGTCGGATCCGTCCGCACCGCACCGCATCTCGTGCGGATACGGATGACGTCGCCGACCTTGTTCGAGGATGCTGACGCCGAGCCTGCGGCCTGGTTGCGGTTCTGGTTTCCCGACCCAGACGGGTCGAATACGGAGTTCCAACGCGCGTACACGATCACCGAGGCGGACTCCTCAACCGGCCGCTTCGCCATTGACGTCGTGCTGCACGAGCCCGCTGGCCCGGCCTGCAGATGGGCCAGCGACGTGGAGCCCGGCACCACGATCGCGGTCATGTCGCTGATGGGTTCGTCCTCGCGCTTCGACGTACCCGAAGAACAGCCGGCCGGCTACCTGTTGATCGGTGATTCGGCGTCGATTCCAGGGATCAACGGCATCGTCGGGACCGTCCCCGACGACGTCCCAATCGAGATGTATCTCGAGCAGCACGACGAGAACGACCCGCTTATCCCGCTCGCGCAGCACCCCCGGCTGCGGGTGCATTGGGTTCCTCGCCGCGACGAGAAGTCACTGGCGGCGGCAATCGAAAGCCGCGACTGGTCGAATTGGTATGCCTGGGCGACGCCGGAGGCCGCGACGCTCAAGCGGGTGCGGACGCGACTTCGTGACGAGTTCGGATTTCCCAAGTCCGAGGTCCACGCGCAGGCGTACTGGAACGCCGGGCGGGCGATGGGCACCAACCGCGGCAGCGAAACCGGTGGCGAATCCCACAGCAGCACGCTGGCACCGGCCCAAACCCAACCGCAAAGCTCGGAAGACGCCGCGTTGCAACTGGAATCGACGCCACCCGGATCCGCCAGAACGCCCGCGGCACGGGGCAGTTGGCGGGCCCAGGCCGCTGGCAGGCTGCTGGCGCCGCTGCGGACGTCGCTGATCCTTTCCGGCGTGCTGCAGGCGGTGATCACGCTGCTGCAACTGGCGCCGTTCCTCCTGCTGGTCGAGCTGGCCAGGCTACTGGTGTCGGGCGCCGACGCATCCCGGTTGTGGACGATCGGATTCGCCGCCGTCACCTTGCTGGCGGTGAGCACACTGCTCAACGCTGCGCTCACACTGTGGCTGCACGTCATCGATGCGCGATATGCAAGGAAACTGCGAAGCCAATTGTTGGGCAAGCTGTCTCGTCTGCCTCTGGGCTGGTTCACCGCCCGTGGGTCGGGGTCCATCAAACAATTGATACAGGACGACACGCTTTCGTTGCACTATCTGGTAACGCACGCCATTCCCGACGCGGTCGCCGCGGTAGTCGCGCCCGTCACGGTGCTGATTTATCTGTTCGTTGTCGACTGGCGGGTGGCGCTGGTGTTGTTCGGGCCGATCCTGCTCTACGTGGTGATGATGTCGGTTATGTCGGTTCAGTCCGGCCCGCGAGTCCCGCAGTCACAGCGCTGGGCCGAGACGATGAACACCGAGGCCGGCGCCTACCTGGAGGGTCAGCCGGTGATCCGGGTTTTCGGTGGTGCCGCAGCGTCGAGTTTCCGCCGCCGCCTCGACGACTACGTCGGATTCCTGGTCTCCTGGCAGCGACCGCTCGCGGGCAAGAAGACCATGATGGATCTGGTCACCCGTCCCTCCACGTTCCTGTGGTTGATCGCCCTGATCGGCACCCTGCTGATCGTCAATCACCAAATGGATCCCGTGAACCTGCTACCGTTCTTGTTGCTAGGGACCACCTTTGGTGCAAGGCTACTCGGGATCGCCTACGGAATCGGCGGCATCGGCGGTGGTATGCTGGCCGCCCGCCGCCTGCAGGTCACGCTCGACGAGCCGGACCTCGCGAAACTCCCCGCGCCCGAACAACCGGCGTCCGACGATTCGTCGGCGACCGTGCTGTTCGACAACATCACGTTTGGCTACTTTCCGGACGTCCCGGTCATTCACGATGTGTCGCTGGCGTTGCGACCGGGCACCGTCACCGCACTGGTAGGCCCGTCGGGATCCGGGAAATCCACACTCGCCGCGCTGTTGGCTCGCTTCCAAGACGTCGATCAAGGCGCGATATATGTCGGCGGACAAGACATTCGGTCGTTGACCGCCGACGAGCTCTACACCCGGGTCGGGTTCGTGTTGCAGGAAACCCAGCTAGTGCACGGCACGGTCGCGGAAAACATCGCGCTGGCCGTTCCGGATGCCAACCGCGAGCAAGTGCAGGCCGCGGCCCGCGAGGCGCAGATCCACGAGCGGATTCTGCGCCTGCCGAACGGTTACGACACGGTGCTGGGTGCAGGCAGCGGGCTTTCCGGTGGCGAGCGGCAACGACTTACCATTGCCCGTGCGATTCTTGCCGACACTCCGGTACTGATCCTCGACGAAGCAACAGCCTTCGCCGATCCGGAATCGGAATATCTTGTGCAGCAAGCGCTTAACCGGTTGACCCGGGAGCGTACCGTGCTGGTGATCGCCCACCGGCTGCACACCGTCACCCGCGCCGATCAGATCGTGGTGCTCGATCACGGGCGCATCGCCGAACGTGGCACCCATGAGGAGCTCCTTGGCGCGAATGGACGGTATAGACGGCTGTGGGACAGCGGTCGAGACGAGCGGCTCGCCGTCACAACGGCACAGGAGGTGGCGCGGTGATCCGCACTTGGCTGAGTCTTGTGCCCACGGATCGGCGTTCTAAGGTGCTCGTCTACACAGTTTTGTCGGTGTGCTCAGTGATCGTGCGGGCGCTGGCGACCGTGCTGCTGGTTCCCTTGGTGGGCGCATTGTTCAGCAGCATGCCGCAACACGCGCTGGGGTGGCTGGGTTGGCTGACCGCCGCGACCGTCACCGGATGGTTGATCGACACAGCGGCCGGGCGAATCGGATTCGATCTGGGTTTCGCCGTACTGGACCACACCCAGCACGACGTGGCGGACCGGCTGCCGCAAGTGCGACTGGGCTGGTTCAATGCCGAGAACACCGCGACGGCGCGCCAGGCGATCGCCGCCACCGGGCCAGAACTCGTCGGGTTGGTGAGCTATCTACTCACGCCGCTGGCTACCGCGATCCTGCTGCCGGTGGCGATCGGGTTGGCGTTATCGGCGGTGAATTGGCAGCTCAGCGTGGCCGCGCTGGTCGGCGTGATACCGCTGCTGGGGGCGTTATGGGGGTCGGCGCGCCTGGCCCATCGCGCTGACGCCACCGCCGCCGAGGCCAACACCGCGTTGACCGAACGCATCATCGAGTTCGCCCGGACCCAGCAGGCGTTGCGCGCTGCCCGGCGCGTCGAGCCGGCGAGAAGCCTCGTCGGGGATGCGCTGGCCGCGCAGCACGGCGCCACTGTGCGGCTGTTGCTGATGCAGATCCCCGGCCAGCTGTTGTTCAGCCTGGCAAGCCAACTGGCTCTCATCGTGCTTGCAGGGGCCACCACCGCAATGACGGTCAGCGGAAAACTAACGGTGCCCGAAGCCATCGCTCTGATCATCGTGATCGCGCGCTACTTAGAGCCGTTCACTACCGTCAGCGAGCTCGGCCCAGCTCTGGAGGGCACGCGCGCGACGCTCGACCGCATCCGTTCGGTGCTCACCGCGCCCGCCGCCCGCGCCGGGACCGGCACGCTGCACAGCGCCGCCGCGCCCGTGCACATCGAATTCGACGACGTCGCATTCAGTTATGAGGGCGCGAATGCGCCGGTGCTCGACGCGGTCGGTTTCTCGTTGCAGCCGGGAACGACCACGGCGATCGTCGGTCCGTCAGGGTCGGGCAAGAGCACCATCTTGGCGCTCATCGCCGGGTTGCACGAGCCGTCCAGCGGCCGCGTGCTCCTCGATGGCGTGGACGCCGCGACCTTGCAGCCGCAGAGCCGGAGCGCCACCACCAGTGTGGTGTTCCAACACCCCTACCTGTTCCACGGCACGATTCGGGAGAACGTGTTCGCCGGAAACCCTGGCGCCGGCGATGACGAGTTCAATCGCGCTGTCACACTGGCGCGTGTCGACGAGCTCACCGACAGGCTGCCTAACGGCGCGGACGCCGTGGTCGGCGAGGCGGGCTCGGCGCTATCGGGCGGCGAGCGGCAACGGGTCAGCATCGCGCGCGCTTTGCTCAAACCGGCGCCCATTCTGCTGGTCGACGAGGCGACGAGCGCGCTGGACACCGAGAACGAGGCGGCAGTGGTCGACGCATTGACGGCCGATCCGCAACCGCGCACCCGCGTAATCGTCGCCCATCGGTTGGCCAGTATTCGTCACGCCGACCGTGTCCTGTTTCTCGACGACGGGCGAGTGGTTGAGGACGGTTCTGTCGACGAATTACTCGCCGCGGGAGGGCGTTTCAGCGAATTTTGGCGACAGCAGCACGACGCCGCGGAGTGGCGCATCCTGGCCGAGTGACGCGCAGATGCGCTGTGGGGTGCTCGGCGCAGGGGCGCTGGGTGTGTATGGGGGAGGGCTAACCCCGCGCAGGGGAGCCGACGATAATGCTGCCGACACTGCATTCCTGCAGTTCGTCGGCTCCGGTGGCTGTGACGAATGCGGCTGTGTCACTGAATCCTTGGGCACAGGCACCGAGGCCCATGGCGGTGGCGGCCAGGTAGATCGTCTGCATCAGCACGCCGACATCCTTGAGGATGGCGGCGTAACCAATCTGCTCGTACGTCCACATGATGCGGCCGGCCCGCGCTGCCATGACGATCAGCATTTGCGGCTCAGCGCCCCCGGCCAGTGTCGCCGCCGCTGGTTTCATCAACTGGGACACTGCCTTTGAATCCGCGCCGGCCACCAGCCGCAGCGCGTGATCGAACGAGTCGTAGTGGTACATGCCCGCCTCGAGTCCGGCGACGTTTCGCACCGCCGGGTAGAGCTCGAGTTCGTAGGTGCCGCCGCCGGAGGGGTATGGACGCGACAGCAGTTCTTCGCCCTCGCCGACCGGCAGCGTCCTGCGGGTTCGCGCGGTGCGGTACAGCAATTCGGCGATTTGTTCGATGGTGATCGGGTGCGCATCGTCGAATGTCCTTGTCGAAACCCGATCTTCGAGGACGGCGGTCAGGGTCGGGTCTTGCGCCCGTTTGTCCGCCAGGTCCGGGACGGGCAGCGCGATCGGCTCGGCCGAATACTTCGTTGTGCGCGCCGGTGGCTGTGGGAACCGACCCTTGGCCCACTTGGTCGGGCCAAAGTGCTCCCATGTGACGTTGCGCTCACCGAGCGTGCTGCGACGGTGGAACCACAGATCCGGTGCGCTCCAGCTGAGAGCGTCGAAGCCGCGGTCCTCGTCGCCGACCGCAACGAGCATGCCGCTCCAGCGCAAATCCTCGACAAACTGCGACGTGACCGCGCTCGGCAGGTCCGTGCTTTCGGTGCCGTCGAGCAGGGTGAGCAGACGCGCATCGTGGATGCGCACGTCACACCACGACAATGGATGCTCAAGGACGAATCCATCCGAATCACGATGCAGTACAGCGAATTTCGACAGCACACTAGGAGATGTCGATGACGATAGCGCTCGCGGGGGCGGTAATCCCCATGGCACAAGGGCATACAAGTCTTTCTGGCCATCACGCACCGCGACCGTCAGCCAGCCGCCCGCCGCAAGCTGGCTTACCAGGGCGCCGACCTCCTTTGTGCCCGGGGGCTCGGACAGCTCTGAAACCGTTGCGGGTCCTAGGTTCAGCGTCTTGAGCGCGCGGAGCTGACTGGCGGTCAGTCGGGTCAGCTTCTCGCTGCGCGGAGGGTTCAGCAGTATCGCTCCGGCCGGTGTGGTCAAGCAGGTGACGCCGGAGCGGAACGCGAATCGCGTTTGATCGGGATATGTGACGGCGCGCAACCCGCAATCCCTTTCGTCTTTGGATATGAAGCGACCAGAGCTAACTAGCCTGCAACTAGCCTCCAACTAGCCTAAGCCAGCAGCAAATTGGGCTGCCACACAGCTCTGGCACAGATTATTCAGGCGTACTGCACAGCCGTTCTGCGTAACGTCACGGCACTGGCGCACGAAACACCTGTCACAACCAGCATCGCGAGCCACGAGCAACGTGGCGCCAGTCCAGGGGGAGACTTGACCATGAAAATGACCGTGAAAGCCACCGTGAAAGCCACCGTGAAAGCCATTGCCATCAGCACAACGGCGCTGGCCGCAATCGGGGCCGCGGCTGCCTTTACGACGTCCACCGTGATGTCCGTCGCCTCGGGCGTTGCGCCGACCGTCCGGGTAATGCCCGTCGCCGTCGGCGCGCCCTTGCCGCAGGCCCCGGCGCCATCGCCGGCTCCCGCCGCAGACGTCCCCACCTCGGACCAGCTGACCGGCGTGCTGAACAGCCTGGCCGATCCCAATGTTCCGTTCGCCAACAAGACCAACCTGGTTGAGGGCGGCATCAGCGCAACCGAGGCGCACATGGCCGATCACGAGTTTAAGAAGGCAGCCAAGAACGGCGACTTGCCGCTGGCCTTCAACGTGTCGAACATCCACCCGGGCAGCGCTCCGGGTTCGGCCACCGCTGACGTTGCCGTTTCGGGTCCCAAGATCCCGAGCCCGGTCACCCAGAGCGTGACGTTTGTCAACCAGGGCGGCTGGGTGTTGTCACGCGCCTCTGCGATGGAACTGTTGCAGGCCGCCGGGCACTGAGCCGTCCGGGCAGCTGCCCAAATAGCTCCTGCAACGTGACCGTCCCGCGACAAAAGCAGCAGCTGCAGCGGAACACTGACACGGTCTCGCCATGAAAAAGGCATGAAACGGTTCAACGTGATGAATATCGCGCCGGCCGCTCCGAACGCGGCGCAGGCGGACGTCGCCATCTCGGGGCCGAAGTTCGCCAGGCCGGTCACCAAGCACCTCGCCTTCATCAACCAGGGCGGCAACTGGGTCCTGCAGCACGACGCCGCGCTCGCGCTGCTGCAGGCGGCCTCAAGCTAAGAGAGCTAACCGGGAGCTAGCCGGTCACCGCGCTCAAGTCGATCCGCGCGATGCGCTGCGGGTCGGCCAGCACGTCGATTGCTGCGACTCGTCCGCTGCGGACCAAAAAGCCCATGATCGCGGACGGCTGACCGGCGACCAAGATGACCGCGCCAGCGGCGCCGTTGACGGTGGCGGTGCGCACCTCACGCTCCGGTCTCGCGTAACTGCGGGCCAGCTTGGCGACGGAGGACGCGCCCTCGGCCCGGACCACCGCGGCGCCGGGGCCGAAGTCGCCACGCAACACCACGTCGGGATCCAGCACCGACACCAGCCGGTCGAAGTCGCCTTCGCGCCCCGCTGCGAAGAAGGCGTCGACGGCGTCGCGCTGCGCGGCCAGGCCGGCATCTGGAACCGGCTCCGCCTCTTCGATCCGCCGGCGTGCCCGGCTGGCCAGCTGGCGCGTCGCCTCGGGGGTGCGGTCGACGATCGGTGCGATCTGGTCGAACGGCACCCGGAAGACGTCGTGCAGCACCAGCGCCAGCCGCTCGGCCGGCGGCAACGTGTCCAGCACCACGAACAACGCCAGGCCTACCGCGTCGGCCAGTAGCGCGCGGTGCTCGGGGTCGTATTCGTCGTCCGTTTCGACGATCGGGTCCGGCAGGTGCGCAACCAGCTCCTTGCGATCACGGGCCCGCCGATCACGCAACGTGTTCAGGCAGATCCGGGCCACCACGGTGGTCAGCCAGGCGTCGAGGTTTTGGATGTGCTCGGCCCCGGTACTCAGCCGCAGCCATGCCTCCTGCACTGCGTCCTCGGCGTCGTCGATAGAGCCCAGCATGCGGTAGGCGATGGCGCCTAAGCGGGGCCGGGCCGCTTCAAAGCGCTCCGTCAGCGAGGGCTTGCTTAGGGTCACCGGGCGCGCACCCGGCCGTCCGAGAACCCCGACGACCCGATACCGAGCGCGATGTTGAACCTGGCGCGCAGGTTGCCGAGGGTGATGACGTGCGTGAGTCCGACGAGTTGGGCGGTGTCGAAATGGGCACGCAGCGCATCGAACAGCTCGTCACTGACCTCGACCGGGGTGCGGCTGATCACGGTGGCGTAATCCAGAATCAGTTTGTCGACCTCGGAGAAGCACGTGGCGTTGCGGTAATCGGCCTCATTGGATAAAGCCTTCAGTTCTTCGTCGGTGACGCCCCACTCGCGGGCGATCTGCGAACCAAGGTCGATGCAGTACTCGCAGCGAACCGTCGTAGCCGATTTCAGTTCGGCCAGGGCCCGCACGCGCGGGTTGAGGACGTCGAGCTTCGATTCGGCCTGTTCGAGCTTGCCGTAGGCGTTCAGCAGGCGGGGGATGTGGGCGTACATCCGCAGCGGTTCGAGCATGCCCGCCGTTTCGAGCCCGGTCATTTTCGCCAGTTTGCGCTTGGTGAAGAAGAAGGCGATCTTGGCGCCTAAGCCGGCGTCGCGGTCGGACACTCCTTGAAGCCGGGACATGGCGATCCTCCTGTGTTACTTGGGATGGTCCTCACTATGTCGACACCCGGCGGCACGCAAACGTGACCGGTCTAGTGGTGCCCGTCCAACGACATGTCCATGTCGAACACCCGCGCGTGGAACACGATCCGATTACGCAGCGCGGCGCGCACAGCACGGTGCAGGCCGTCCTCGAGATAGATGACGCCCCGCCACTTCACCGCATGCGGAAATAGGTCGCCGTAGAACGTGGAGTCTTCCGACAGCAGGCGGTCCAAAGCGAGCACCGTAGTCGTGGTGACCAGTTCGTCGAGCCGGATCTGCTGGGGCGGGATTTGGGACCAGTCCTTGTAGGACAGCCCGTGCTCCGGGTACGGCTTGCCCTCGCGCACGCCTTTGAAGATCATCGGCGGATCCTCTCCGACCTTGTGTGGAAGTCTGGGTGCAAGTCCAAGCCCGACCCCGACGGGATCATGCTGGACAGGCTAGCTTGAAACGCGGGCTGAATCGCAGCTCAAGGCTCGAATCGCTGGGCCGCACGGCCGCTGCGTCAGTCGGTGCCTTCTGAGACCATAAAATGAACGTGATCCAGGAGGTGAACAGCCGATGAGCAGTGCCGACGACCGTCGTTTCGACGTACTGCGCGCAATCGTGGCCGACTTTGTGGCCACGAAGGAGCCGATCGGTTCGAAATCCCTGGTCGAGCGTCACAACCTGGGCGTCTCCAGCGCGACCATCCGCAACGACATGGCGGTGCTGGAGGCCGAGGGCTACATCACCCAGCCGCATACCAGCTCCGGGCGGGTGCCCACGGAAAAGGGCTACCGCGAGTTCGTCGACCGCATCGACGACGTCAAGCCGCTCTCGTCGGCTGAACGGCGCGCGATCCAAGGCTTCCTGGAGTCCGGTGTCGACCTCGACGACGTGTTGCGGCGTGCGGTGCGGCTGCTCGCTCAGCTGACCCGCCAGGTGGCGGTGGTGCAGTACCCGACGCTGTCGACCTCGACCGTTCGCCATTTGGAAGTGATCGCGCTGACGCCGGCTCGGCTGCTGATGGTCGTCATCACCGAGTCCGGCCGGGTGGATCAGCGCATCGTTGAACTCGGCGACGTCATCGACGATCACCAGCTCTCCCAGCTGCGTGAGGTGCTCGGTCAGGCATTGGACGGCAAGAAGCTCGCGGCGGCCTCGGTAGCGGTGGCCGAGCTGGCCGCGCAGCTCAGCGGCGCCGGCGCCTTCGGGAACGCGGTGGGGCGGGCGGCGACGGTCTTGCTGGAGTCGTTGGTCGAGCACACCGAAGAGCGCCTGTTGATGGGCGGAACCGCCAACCTGACCCGCAACGCAGCGGACTTCGGTGGTTCGTTGCGATCCATCCTGGAGGCCCTGGAAGAGCAGGTGGTGGTGCTGCGGTTGCTGGCGGCCCAGCAGGAAGCCGGCAAGGTGACGGTGCGCATCGGTCACGAAACGGCCGCCGAACAGATGATGGGTACCTCGATGGTGTCCACCGCCTACGGCACGTCAGATACCGTGTATGGCGGTATGGGTGTGCTGGGACCTACTCGGATGGACTATCCGGGAACTATCGCCAGCGTTGCTGCGGTTGCTCTTTATATTGGCGAAGTCCTGGGTGGCCGATGAGCGCGCACCCGCAGCTTTTGTGGACAGCCGCGTAAGCGCGGCATAGGAGAGTCAGGCGTGGCACGCGATTATTACGGGCTGCTCGGCGTAAGCAATAGCGCCAGCGATGCGGAGATCAAACGCGCATATCGGAAGCTGGCGCGCGAACTGCACCCCGACATCAATCCCGACGAGGCCGCGCAGGCGAAGTTCAAGGAGATCAGCGTCGCCTACGAGGTGCTGAGCGACCCGGAGAAACGCCGGATCGTCGACCTCGGTGGCGACCCGCTCGCCAGTGCCGGAGCATCAGCCGGCGGCTTTGGCGGCTTCGGCGGGCTGGGCGATGTGTTCGAGGCCTTTTTCGGCGGGGGCTTTTCCGGGGGTTCGACATCGCGCGGACCCATCGGGCGCGTCCGGCCGGGCTCGGACTCGCTGCTGCGCATGCGGCTCGACCTCGAAGAGTGCGCGACGGGCGCCACCAAACAGGTCACTGTCGACACCGCGGTCTTGTGTGACCGGTGCCAGGGCAAGGGCACCAACGGCGATTCCGCGCCGATCCCCTGCGATACCTGCGGCGGTCGCGGCGAGGTGCAGACCGTGCAGCGTTCGCTGCTGGGCCAGATGATGACGTCGCGGCCGTGTCCCACGTGTCGCGGGGTTGGGGTGGTCATCCCCGACCCGTGCTACCAATGCGTCGGCGACGGCCGCATACGGGCCCGTCGAGAGATCAGCGTCAAGATCCCCGCGGGCGTCGGCGACGGCATGCGGGTCCGGCTGGCCGCCCAGGGCGAAGTCGGCCCCGGCGGAGGGCCGGCCGGTGACCTTTACGTCGAGGTCCACGAGCAGGCGCATGACATCTTCGTCCGCGACGGCGACGACCTGCATTGCACGGTTTCGGTCCCGATGGTCGACGCGGCGCTGGGCACCTCGATCGCCGTGGACGCCATCTTGGACGGTGCCAGCGAAATCACCATTCCGCCTGGCACACAACCGGGTTCGATCATCACGCTGCGGGGTCACGGCATGCCGCAGCTGCGCTCCGGCACGCGCGGCAATCTGCACGCCCACGTCGAAGTGGTGGTTCCCGCTCGATTGGACCACCATGACTCCGAACTGCTGCGCGAACTGAAGAGCCGGCGCAGTCGCGACGTGGCCGAGGTCCGCTCGACACACAGCGCCGGCGGCGGATTGTTCAACCGGCTACGCGAGACATTCACCGGGCGCTAACGCCCGCATGGTGGCGACGCTGTTCTACGTCGACGCATTGCCCGATATCGGCGAACTGGCCGTCGTGGGCGGCGACGAAGGATTCCATGCCGCCACGGTCCGCCGAATCCGTCCCGGCGAGCAATTGGTGCTCGGCGACGGCGCCGGGGCCCTGGCCAGCTGTGTGGTCGAGCACGCCGGACGCGACGGGCTACGCGCCCGGGTGTTGGATCGCTGGAGCGTGGCGCCCGGCCGTCCGCCGGTGACGGTGGTGCAGGCGCTGCCGAAATCCGAGCGCTCCGAGTTGGCGATCGAGCTGGCGACCGAGGCCGGTGCCGACGGGTTCGTCGCCTGGCACGCCGCCCGTTGTGTGGCCAGCTGGGACGGCGCCCGGGTCGACAAGGGGCTGCGCCGCTGGCGTGCGGTGGCCCGCTCGGCGGCCCGGCAATCCCGTCGGGCGCATATCCCGTCGGTGGACGGCGTGCTGTCTACCGCAGCGCTGACCCAGCGGATCCGCGACGACGTAGCCGCCGGCGCGGCGGTGTTGGCCCTGCACGAGTCGGCGACCGAACGGCTAACGGATATCCCTGTGGCACAAGCACAGTCGCTGGTGCTGGTGGTCGGCCCCGAAGGCGGTATCACGACGGAGGAGATCGATGCGTTCACCGACGCCGGTGCCGTGGCGGTGCGGTTGGGTCCGTCCGTGCTGCGGACGTCAACCGCTGCGGCCGTGGCGTTGGGTGCGCTGGGCGTGCTTACTTCCCGCTGGGACGGACGCGGCGATCTATGGCGCTGAGATCCGCGCTCGCAACTCCTCGACACCGATGCCGCTGCGCTGATCGAGCGCCCACGGGCGTACGGCCAGCACCGAGGCCAATTGGGCCGCCGCACCGCCGGCCACCTTCGGGCGCGGACTGGCCATCCTGGTGGCGGGTGTCGAATCATTGGGACACGGTCCTAGCCAGCGGTAGACTGACAACTCACGAGTCCCGCGTCAGAAGATCAGAGAAAGCAGGCACCCGAAGGCTTGGAAACCACGTGACGCCCCGCGAGGCCAGCGCTGCTGACGCAGCCGGAACCCGGCAGGCCGACGCTCAGGTTCGCAGCAGCATCGATGTTCCGCCCGATCTCGTCGTGGGCCTACTCGGTTCGGCAGACGAGAATCTGCGCGCCCTCGAACGCATCCTGACCGCCGATCTGCATGTGCGTGGCAACGCCGTCACCCTCTCGGGTGAGCCGGCCGACGTCGCACTCGCCGAGCGGGTGATCTCCGAGCTGGTCGCCATCGTGGCCAGCGGTCAGCCGTTGACACCCGAGGTGGTTCGGCACAGCGTGGCCATGCTCGTCGGCACCGGCAATGAGTCACCCGCCGAAGTGCTCACACTCGACATTTTGTCGCGCCGCGGCAAGACGATCCGGCCCAAGACACTGAACCAGAAACGCTACGTCGACGCCATTGACGCCAACACCATCGTCTTCGGCGTCGGACCGGCGGGCACCGGCAAGACGTATCTGGCCATGGCCAAGGCGGTCAATGCGCTGCAGACCAAGCAGGTCACCCGCATCATCTTGACCCGGCCCGCGGTGGAAGCCGGTGAACGCCTTGGCTTTTTGCCGGGCACGCTGAGCGAAAAGATTGACCCCTACCTGCGGCCGCTGTATGACGCGCTGTACGACATGATGGACCCCGAGCTGATCCCAAAGTTGATGTCTGCCGGGGTGATTGAGGTAGCTCCCCTGGCGTACATGCGGGGTAGGAGCCTAAATTCTGCTTTCATCGTCCTCGACGAGGCGCAGAACACCACCGCCGAGCAGATGAAGATGTTTCTCACCCGACTGGGGTTCGGGTCGAAGATGGTCGTCACCGGAGATCTCACCCAGGTCGACCTTCCGGGTGGGTCGAGGTCTGGTCTGCGCGCGGCGATCGACATCCTCGAGGACATCGACGACATCGCCGTCGCGGAACTGACCAGTGTGGACGTCGTGCGCCACCGGTTGGTGTCGGAGATCGTGGACGCTTATGCGAAATTCGAAGAGCCGGGCTCGGGGATGAACCGGGCGGCTCGCCGGGCGGGCGGCCCCCGCGGTCGCCGATGACGGGCAACGCATGAGCATCGAAGTGTCCAACGAGTCGGGGATCGACGTCTCCGAAGTCGAACTGGTCAGCGTCGCAAGGTTTGTCATCGGCAAGATGGACGTCAACCCCGGCGCCGAGCTGTCGATGGTGCTGTTGGACACCGCGGCGATGGCCGACCTGCACATGCGCTGGATGGATCTGCCCGGGCCGACTGACGTGATGAGCTTTCCGATGGACGAGCTCGAGCCGGGCGGTCGGCCCGACGCGCCGGAGCCCGGACCGGCCATGCTGGGCGACATCGTGCTGTGCCCGGAATTCGCCGCCGAGCAGGCGGCTGCGGCGGGCCACAGCCTCGGACATGAGTTGGCGCTGTTGACAGTCCACGGGGTGCTTCACCTGTTGGGCTACGACCACGGCGACAAGGACGAGGAAAAAGAGATGTTCGCCCTGCAGGACCGGTTGCTGGCAGAGTGGGTCGCCGAACAGGTCGAGGCTTACCAGTTGGACCGCCAAGAGGAACGGGACCGCCAGTTGCTGGACAAGTCAAGGCATTTCGACCTTTGACGGGCCTGTCTCAGCTGTTCGGTGCGATCGCATTGATCGCCCTCGGCGGTCTTTTTGCCGCGATCGACGCCGCTATCGGTACGGTGTCGCTGGCGCGGGTGCAGGAGTTGGTGCGCGACGAGCGGCCCGGCGCGGTGGCGCTGCAGCGGGTGGTGACCGACCGGCCGCGCTACGTCAACCTGGTGGTGCTGCTGCGGATCACGTGCGAGATCACCGCCACCGTACTGCTGGTGGTCTTCCTCTACGACAACTTCGGCCTTAGGTGGGGCCTGGTTGGCGCCGCGACAATCATGGTGCTGACCAGCTTCGTGGTCATCGGAGTTGGCCCCCGCACCCTCGGGCGACAGCATGCTTATCCCATAGCATTGGCGACAGCCCTTCCCCTGCAAGCGATATCTCGTCTCTTGATGCCGATCCCGCGGCTGCTGGTCACGTTCGGCAACGCGCTCACCCCGGGCCGGGGCCTGCGAAACGGGCCGTTCGCGTCAGAGATCGAGCTGCGCGAAGTCGTCGACCTGGCCCAGCAGCGCGGCGTCGTCGCCGCTGACGAGCGGAAGATGATCGAGTCGGTCTTCGAACTCGGCGACACCGCGGCGCGTGAGGTCATGGTTCCGCGCACGGAAATGATCTGGATCGAAGATGACAAGTCGGCCGCACAAGCCACCACGCTCGCCGTCCGCAGCGGGCATTCCCGCATTCCGGTGATCGGCGAAAACGTTGACGACATCGTCGGCGTCGTTTACCTGAAAGATCTTGTCCAGCATGCGTTCTTCTCGGACGACCGCGGCCGCCACACCAAGGTTGTGCAGGTGATGCGGCCCGCGGTGTTCGTCCCTGACTCCAAACCGCTCGACTCGCTGCTGCGCGAAATGCAGCGGGACCGCAATCACATGGCGCTGTTGGTCGACGAGTATGGCGCGATAGCCGGCTTGGTCAGCATCGAAGACGTGCTCGAAGAGATCGTCGGCGAGATCGCCGACGAATACGACCACGCCGAGACGGCGCCGGTAGAAGACCTGGGCGACAAACGTTTCCGCGTGTCGGCGCGCCTGCCGATCGAAGATGTCGGCGAGCTCTACGGCATGGAATTCGATGACGACATGGACATCGACACCGTGGGTGGCCTGCTGGCGCTGGAATTGGGCCGGGTGCCACTGCCCGGCGCCGAGGTCGTTTCGCATGGCTTGCGGTTGCGCGCCGAGGGCGGCCCCGATCATCGGGGCCGGGTGCGGATCGGCACCGTGCTGCTGAGCCCGGCCGAAACCGACGGTTCCGAGGGGGGTCTGCAATGACGTCGAGAGTGAACTCGCGACGGAGAATCGGCCGAAATTTCGGCCTGGTTGCACGCTCGGCGACGGGCCGAGCGTGACGGAATTCCGCTCGGGCTTCGTGTGTTTTGTCGGCCGGCCGAATACCGGCAAATCGACGCTGACCAACGCGCTGGTCGGCACCAAAGTGGCGATCACCTCGATGCGGCCGCAAACCACTCGACACACCATTCGCGGCATCGTGCACCGGGAGAACTTTCAGATCATCCTGGTCGACACCCCCGGCCTGCATCGCCCGCGCACTCTGCTGGGCAAGCGGCTCAATGACTTGGTCCGCGACACGTACAGCGAAGTTGACGTCATCGGGTTGTGCATCCCGGCGGATGAACCGATCGGTCCGGGGGACCGGTGGATAGTCGAGCAGATCCGTTCGGTCGCGCCCAAAACGACGCTCGTCGTCGTCGTCACCAAGACCGACAAAGTCCCCAAAGACCGGGTAGCCGCGCAGTTAGTCGGGGTCGCTGAATTGGCCAGCGACGCAGCCGAAATCGTTCCGGTGTCGGCGGCGACCGGCGCGCAGGTCGATGTGCTGATCGACGTGCTGGCCGCGGCCCTGCCCCCGGGCCCGGCGTACTACCCCGACGGTGAGCTGACCGACGAACCCGAGGAGGTCCTGATGGCCGAGCTCATCCGCGAGGCCGCGTTGGAGGGCGTGCACGACGAGTTGCCGCATTCGTTGGCGGTGGTGATCGACGAGGTCAACCCGCGGGAGGGGCGTGACGACCTGATCGACGTGTACGCGGTGCTCTACGTCGAACGGGACAGCCAGAAGGGAATCGTCATCGGCAAGGGGGGCGCCCGACTCAGGGAAGTCGGGAGCGCCGCGCGCGGTCAGATCGAAAAACTGCTGGGCACCAAGATCTATCTCGACCTACGGGTCAAGGTCGCTAAGAACTGGCAGAGCGACCCCAAACAGCTTGGCAGATTAGGGTTTTAAGCTGCCCACCACGCGGTCGGCTGCTTCGACGCCCAGCCGCAGACCGCCTCCAGCTCGGCGGCCAGCGAGATCAGCATGCCTTCGCTGTTGGCCGGGCCCATCAGTTGCACGCCGATCGGCAGACCATCCGAGGTGAACCCCGCCGGCACGTTGATCGACGGCCAGCCCAGGACATTCCACGGCCACGTGACCGGGCAGCTGCGGATCATCGCGCGGTCGGTGCCGATACCGCCCAGCCGGTCGAAGGAGCGCGCCAACGGCGGTGGTTGCGCGGTCGTCGGCGCCAACACCACGTCAACGATGTCGAAGATCGAGCCGACCCGGTGTTGGTCGGCGGCCTCATGATGGCGCGCACTTTTCAGGATCGCCTGTCCCAGCACATGGCCCATCCGCAGGTTGGACAGGGTGCGGCGGTCCAGGATGACACCATCGCCCAGCCGCTCCTCCCAGTCCCGCAGGCCAGACGTGGATCGGGCGAGAAAGTCCCACGACAACCGCAGGCCGTAGTCCGGGCTGCCCGTTACTACGTTGTGTCCGAGCATCTCGAGCTGTTTGCCCACCGCCCGCGTCGCGGCCAGGATTTCTGGATGCAACTTGGCCCGGAAAAACGTGTAGGGAAACCGGGTCGACAGCGCGATGTTCAGTGGACCGGGTGCGATGCCGACGTAGTCGGACGCCGTCAGCGGGGGCGGCTGGTGCAGGTCGCCGTCAACGTTTCCGGACGCCGCGTCGAGGACCAACGCCGCATCGGCGACGGTGCGGGCCAGCACGCCGTTGACCGTGATGCCGTTGAAGGACTCCGGCAACGGCCAGGTGGAGATCCGGCCGCGTTGCGGCTTGATGCCCACCAGGTGGGTCCAGGCCGCGGGAATGCGCACGCTGCCGGCGCCGTCGGAGCCGATGGCGGCGCTCACCAGCCCTGCGGCCACCGCGGCGGCGCTGCCGCCCGACGATCCGCCCGGGGTGTGCCGGCGCGACCAGGGGTTACGGGTATGCCCGAATCCGGGCCCGCTGGTGAACGGCCACTGACCCAGTTCGCAGGTGTTGGTTTTACCGACAATCACCGCGCCCGCCGCCTTCAGCCGGCGAACCACCTCCGCGTCGTGGGTGGCGGGCCGGACGTGTCCCTCGGTGCCGAAGGCGGTGGGCACCCCAGCGATGTCGACGTCGTCCTTGACCGCGATCGGGATGCCCAGCAACGGCGCCGTGTCGCCCGCGGCGCGCCGCCGATCGGCCCGCGCCGCGTCGGCCAGCGCGGACTCGGTGAGCACCACCCGGAAGGCGTTCAGGGTGGACTGGCTCATGCCGATGGCTTGCAGCGAACGGCGCACCAGCGTGTCAGAAGTCACAGAGCGGGTGGCAAGCTTGTACAGCAGGTCAGTGAGCGTTGGCAGGCGCTGGTCGCGGGACCCGGAAGCGGACCCCGGAACGGACCCATAAGCGCCAATCACGGGGTACGAGACTAACGGCGCGGATACCCGTAATGTCGCGGCGGGGTGCAAAACTATTGTGATGCGGCTGTATCGAGACCGGGCTGTAGTGTTGCGCCAGCACAAGCTCGGCGAAGCCGACCGAATCGTGACCTTATTGACCCGCGATCACGGCCTGGTTCGCGCGGTGGCCAGAGGCGTGCGCCGCACCCGCAGCAAATTCGGTGCGCGGCTGGAGCCGTTCGCGCACATCGACGTGCAGCTGCACCCGGGCCGCAATCTCGACATCGTTACCCAGGTGGTCGCCATCGACGCGTTCGCCTCCGACATCGTCAGCGACTACGGCCGGTACACCTGCGGGTGCGCGATGCTGGAAACCGCCGAACGCCTCGCCGGTGAGGAGCGGGCTCCCGCCCCGGAGTTGCACCGGCTCACGGTGAGCGCCCTGCGGGCGGTGGCCGATGCACGCCGACCCCGCGACTTGCTGCTGGATGCCTACCTGCTGCGTGCCATGGGCATCGCCGGATGGGCGCCAGCGCTGACCGAGTGCGCCCGCTGCGCGACGCCCGGTCCGCATCGGGCATTTCACATCGCCGCCGGGGGCAGTGTATGCGCGCACTGCCGTCCGGCCGGCTCGACGACGCCGCCGGTGGGTGTGCTGGAACTGATGTCGGCGTTGCACGACGGCGATTGGGAGGCCGCCCAGGAGGCGCCGCAATCCCACCGCAACCATGTCAGCGGATTGGTGGCCGCACACCTGCAATGGCATCTGGAGCGAAAGCTCAAAACCCTACCGCTAGTGGAACGAACCAATCAGCCGGTCGATCGCGCGGTTGCCGATCGGCGCGCTGCGCTGGCCAGACAGGATATGGCTTGTGGCTAAGATCGCCCGCAAGCTGAGGCCTGCCGACTTCCCGCAACTGCCCGCGGCGCCCGAGGACTACCCGACCTTTCCGGACAACTCGACATGGCCCGTTGTCTTCCCGGAACTGCCGCCATCCCCGGGCGGCGGCCCCCGTCGGCCGCCGCAGCACACGTCCAAGGCGGCCGCGCCGCGAATCCCCGCCGACCGCGTGCCCAATCACGTCGCCATCGTGATGGACGGCAACGGCCGCTGGGCCACCCAACGTGGCCTGTCGCGCACCGAAGGCCACAAGATGGGCGAGGCGGTGGTGATCGACATCGTCTGCGGCGCAATCGAACTCGGCATCAAGTGGCTCAGCCTCTATGCCTTCTCCACCGAGAACTGGAAGCGCTCCGCCGAGGAAGTCCGCTTCCTGATGGGTTTCAACCGGGACGTGGTGCGCCGCCGGCGAGAGAACCTCAAGGCAATGGGTGTGAAGATCCGGTGGGTGGGCTCACGCCCGCGGCTGTGGCGCAGCGTCATCAACGAATTGGCGATCGCGGAGGCCATGACGGAAGGCAACGACGTCATCACGGTCAATTACTGCGTCAACTACGGCGGTCGCACCGAAATCGCCGAAGCGGCAAGGGATATCGCGCGTGAGGCGGCGGCGGGACGGCTCAACCCGGACCGGGTCACCGAGGCCACCATCGCCAGGCATCTGAACCGGCCCGACATCCCCGACGTCGACCTCTTCCTGCGGACCTCGGGGGAGCAGCGGTCCAGCAATTTCATGCTGTGGCAGGCCGCCTACGCCGAATTCATTTTTCAGGACAAGTTGTGGCCCGACTATGACCGTCGCGACTTGTGGGCGGCCTGCGAGGAGTACGCCTATCGCGACCGACGGTTCGGGAGCGCCTAGTGGGGACCGGAAGCGCGGCGGAGCCGGGCGCACCGGGTCCTCACCCGAGTGATCCAGTGGGGACCGGAAGCGCGGCGGAGCCGGGCGCACCGGGTCCTCACCCGAGTGATCCAGTGGGGACCGGAAGCGCGGCGGAGCCGGGCGCACCGGGTCCTCACCCGAGTGATCCAGTGGGGACCGGAAGCGCGGCGGAGCCGGGCGCACCGGGTCCTCACCCGAGTGATCCAGTGGGGACCGGAAGCGCGGCGGAGCCGGGCGCACCGGGTCCTCACCCGAGTGATCCAGTGCCAACCCTGCAGGAGCGGCTGGAATCGGTACTCCGCGAAGTCATGCAAGTGCAGGAGGAATCCGACGGTGGGCTCACGGTGCGCCACGACGACACGTTCGCGTCGTTGCGGGTGGTCAACATCGTCGAGGACCTCGACCTGGTCTCGCTCAACCAGGTGCTGGCGTGGGATCTGCCGCTGACCAAGAAGGTCAGCGATCAGGTGGCCAGGCATGCGCGCGAGTCCAACCTCGGAACGGTGACGCTGGTGGAGAAGGTTAGCGACAAGGCCGTGCAGCGCAACTCCGGCAGGGGTGCCGCCAAGACGGCAGACGTGATGCTGCGATACAACTTCCCCGGCGCCGGCCTGACCGACGCGGCGCTGCTCACTCTGATCTTGCTGGTGTTGGACACCGGCGCCCAGATTCGCCGCGCGCTGACAGCCTGACCCGTTACGGCCGGCAGTCCGAACAGGTGCCGAAGATTTCGATGGTGTGGCTGACGTCGGAGAATCCGTGTTTGCTGGCCACTTCGGCCGCCCACATTTCGACCTCGTGATCGGCCACCTCGATAGTGGCGCCGCAGCTGCGGCACACCAGATGGTGATGATGGTGCTCGGAGCACCGGCGATAAACGGACTCGCCGGTGTCTGTGCGCAGCGTGTCGAGCATTCCGGCCGCCGCCATCGATTGCAGTGCGCGGTAGACGGTGGTCAGGCCGATGTTCTCGCCGCGGCGGCGCAGCTCGTCGTGCAGCTCCTGGGCCGAGCGGAACTCGTCAAGGGTATCCAACAGCGTCGAAATCGCGGCCCGCTGGCGGGTGGCGCGGACGCTGGCCCCTGTTTCGGTCATCGGGTCACGGCCTGTCCTCGCCGGCATGGGCGACCGCGTCCACGACGATATGCGCAAGGTGGTGGTCGGCAAGGCGGTAAAGAACTTCGCGGCCCGAGCGCTCCCCGGCGACCACGCCCGCCGCCTTGAGGATCTTCAGATGCTGGCTGACTAGCGGCTGAGGCACGTCGAGGGCGTCGACCAATTCATGCACGCAGCGCTGCGACTCCCGTAGTTGCAGGACGATGGCGATGCGCACCGGGGCCGCCAGCGCACGCAGCAGTTCGCCAGCGGCGTCGAGGATCTCTCGCGGCGGCGGCGCGGGATACGCGTCGAGGCCCGGAAGCCCGTCGGGGCCGTGCTCGTGGCCGCCGAGCAAATCAGGGGATGATCCGTCTGCGGCAGTCGGCGTCGAGGACGGCGTAGATATAGCCATGTGAAATCATCACCCGCTGTAAGGAAAGGTTCGGCCGACTTCCACTGTCACATGCGTGATGATGCATGTCAAAGACCGCGGTGTCATGGCTACCATGACTGATGTTTTGGGCGCAGCGGTCCGCTACCGCGCGTCTCGCCGCAATCCTGGAAGGAAGTGGACATCCTCGTGGCGTCCGTCATCGACACCGTAGTCAACCTGGCCAAACGGCGCGGCTTCGTCTTTCCCTCGGGTGAGATCTACGGCGGCACCAAATCGGCCTGGGACTACGGTCCGCTGGGCGTGGAGCTCAAGGAGAACATCAAGCGCCAGTGGTGGCGCGCGGTGGTCACCGGCCGCGACGACGTGGTGGGGCTGGACTCATCGATCATCCTGCCGCGGCCGGTATGGGTGGCCTCCGGCCACGTCGAGGTCTTCCACGACCCGCTGGTTGAGTGCCTGAGCTGCCACCACCGGCATCGCCAGGACCACCTGCAGGAGGCCTATCTAGCTAAGAAAGCGGCCAAAACAGACATCGCCGATCCCGATTCGGTGCCGATGACCGAGATCGTTTGCCCCGACTGTGGCACCAAGGGTGAGTGGACCGAGCCGCGCGAGTTCAACATGATGCTCAAGACGTATCTCGGGCCCATCGAGACCGAGGAGGGGCTGCACTACCTACGCCCCGAGACCGCGCAGGGCATCTTCGTCAACTTCGCCAATGTGGTGACGACCGCGCGGCGCAAGCCGCCGTTTGGCATCGGGCAGATCGGCAAGAGCTTCCGCAACGAGATCACCCCCGGCAACTTCATTTTCCGCACCCGCGAATTCGAGCAGATGGAGATGGAGTTTTTCGTCGAGCCGGCCACCGCCAAGGAATGGCATCAGTATTGGATCGACACCCGCCTGCAGTGGTATGTCGACCTCGGGATCAATCCGGAGAACCTGCGACTCTACGAACACGCCAAGGAAAAGCTGTCGCACTACTCCGACCGCACTGTCGACATCGAGTACAAGTTCGGCTTCCAGGGCAATCCGTGGGGTGAGCTGGAAGGCGTCGCTAACCGGACCGACTTCGACTTGTCCACGCACTCAAAGCATTCCGGTGTGGACCTGTCCTTCTACGATCAGGTCAACGACACCCGGTACACGCCGTACGTCATCGAACCCGCAGCCGGGCTGACGCGCTCGTTCATGGCGTTTTTGATCGATGCCTACACCGAGGACGAAGCCCCGAATGCCAAAGGCGGGATGGACAAGCGAACTGTGCTGCGGCTCGACCATCGGTTAGCGCCCGTCAAGGCCGCGGTGTTGCCGCTGTCCCGGCACGCCGACCTGAGCCCCAAGGCCCGCGACTTGGCCGCGGAATTACGGAAATCCTGGAACATCGATTTCGATGACGCCGGCGCTATCGGCAGACGTTACCGGCGCCAGGATGAGATCGGCACGCCATTTTGCGTGACGGTGGATTTCGACTCACTCGAAGACAACGCCGTCACGGTGCGTGAGCGCGACGCCATGACACAGGAGCGCGTCGCCATGGCCAACCTCTCCGACTATCTCGCTGTGCACCTCAAGGGCAGCTAGCGCCGCCACTTTCCCCTGTACTCCCGACGCCCCTGTAACGCCTGGTGACTTCGGTCCTCGGCAACGTCGATGATGAGCTTTCCGATTTTTCAACAACCTTTTCTAGGCTGACAGCCCGCGCGTGGCCCCGTTGCCGGCTCCCCAGAGCACCGTTGCGGACAAGCTCCGGCGGCACGAACCGCAAGCCGGCGTGGTCCGATCCGCCCAACACGGTTTGGTGAAAACTAGGGATTTTTGGCGCGGTTTGGCATACGATCCGGCCGTGATGCTTGTCACGTGCCGGGACATTGAACGTGGCAGCCGGGGTGTCTTGTTGTCGGCGCCGCGCGGGCGGCTGGGTGGGTTGGGGTTGTGATGGTTATGGAGTTTGCGTGGTTGCCGCCGGAGATCAATTCTGCGCGGATTTTTGCTGGTGCGGGGTCGGGGCCGTTGCATGTGGCGGCGACGGCCTGGGATGGGTTGGCGCAGGATTTGTCGGCGTCGGCGGCGTCGTTTGATTCGGTGATTGTGGGGTTGACGTCGGGTCCGTGGGCGGGTCCGGCGTCGGCGTCGATGGCGGCGGCGGCGACGCCGTATGTGGGGTGGTTGACGGCGGCGGCGGGGAAGGCGGTGGCAGCCGCTGCTCAGGCGCGGGCTGCGGCGGCGGCGTTTGAGGCGGCGTTGTCGGCCACGATTCATCCGGCGGCGGTGTCGGCTAATCGCACGACGTTGTCGACGTTGGTCGCGACGAACTTCTTTGGGTTTAACGCGCCTGCGATTGCGGCCACGGAGTTTCAGTATGTGGAGATGTGGGCTGCTGATGTGGCCGCGATGATGGGGTATCACACGACGTCGGCGGCGGTGGCTTCGACGATGGGGCAGTTCGATACTCCGACGTTGAGTTTGTCGGGGTTGACGGGGTGGGTGAAGACGTTGGGGTCGTCGGTGGCGGGCTTGGGCACCGAGGTGACGTCGATGTTGTCGGGAGTGTCGTTGTCGTCGGTGGAGTCGGTGGCTTCGGGGTTGTCGCCGTTGACGTCGGTGGCGCAGATTGCGATGTATCCGGCGAGCATGGCGATTTCGCCGTTGATGAGCATTTTCCAGATGGCTGGTAACAGCGGGGCTGGGGCGGCTAGTTTGGCTGGGGCCAACGCGGCCGGGTTGGCCGGTGACGGGACCAAGTTTGTGGGCAGTGCTGTTCCTGATCTCAAGCCGTTTGGTGGTGCTGGCGGTATCGGGGCCGGTATGGGTGCGGATTTGGGTAAGGCGCGGTTGGTGGGGGCGATGTCGGTGCCTCCGACGTGGCAGGGTTCAATGCCGGCGCGGATGGTCAGTTCGGCGATGTCGGGGATGGGCGCTATGCCCAACGCCGCAGCAGCCATGGCCGGAGCGGCCCAGGGTGCCGGGGGCGGTTTCCAACCGATGCCGATGCCGATGGGCGGTATGGGCGCCGGCGGCGGAATGCCCGGGGGCATGATGGGCCGCGGCGGAGCCAGCCCGCACGTGGTGCAAAACCGGCCCAGCGTCGTCCCCCGCACCGGCATCTGACGACGCTTTGGTGTGTCAACCCCTCAAACACGTCAAAGTTGGTAACTTGTTCGAGTCGCGAGGCGAATACCTCACGTCAGGACGGGTCGAGGTTCGGTGAAATTGCGGATTGTTGGGCGGAACTGCCCTACTATCCGGCATCAGTAGTAGTCGCGCTCGTATAGCCGCCAGGCTGGGTTGGGGTTGTGATGGTTATGGAGTTTGCGTGGTTGCCGCCGGAGATCAATTCTGCGCGGATTTTTGCTGGTGCGGGGTCGGGGCCGTTGCATGTGGCGGCGACGGCCTGGGATGGGTTGGCGCAGGATTTGTCGGCGTCGGCGGCGTCGTTTGATTCGGTGATTGTGGGGTTGACGTCGGGTCCGTGGGCGGGTCCGGCGTCGGCGTCGATGGCGGCGGCGGCGACGCCGTATGTGGGGTGGTTGACGGCGGCGGCGGGGAAGGCGGTGGCAGCCGCTGCTCAGGCGCGGGCTGCGGCGGCGGCGTTTGAGGCGGCGTTGTCGGCCACGATTCATCCGGCGGCGGTGTCGGCTAATCGCACGACGTTGTCGACGTTGGTCGCGACGAACTTCTTTGGGTTTAACGCGCCTGCGATTGCGGCCACGGAGTTTCAGTATGTGGAGATGTGGGCTGCTGATGTGGCCGCGATGATGGGGTATCACACGACGTCGGCGGCGGTGGCTTCGACGATGGGGCAGTTCGATACTCCGACGTTGAGTTTGTCGGGGTTGACGGGGTGGGTGAAGACGTTGGGGTCGTCGGTGGCGGGCTTGGGCACCGAGGTGACGTCGATGTTGTCGGGAGTGTCGTTGTCGTCGGTGGAGTCGGTGGCTTCGGGGTTGTCGCCGTTGACGTCGGTGGCGCAGATTGCGATGTATCCGGCGAGCATGGCGATTTCGCCGTTGATGAGCATTTTCCAGATGGCTGGTAACAGCGGGGCTGGGGCGGCTAGTTTGGCTGGGGCCAACGCGGCCGGGTTGGCCGGTGACGGGACCAAGTTTGTGGGCAGTGCTGTTCCTGATCTCAAGCCGTTTGGTGGTGCTGGCGGTATCGGGGCCGGTATGGGTGCGGATTTGGGTAAGGCGCGGTTGGTGGGGGCGATGTCGGTGCCTCCGACGTGGCAGGGTTCAATGCCGGCGCGGATGGTCAGTTCGGCGATGTCGGGGATGGGCGCTATGCCCAACGCCGCAGCAGCCATGGCCGGAGCCGCTCAGGCCGGTGGCGGCATGACGCCGATGCCGATGCCGATGGGCGGCGGTATGGGTGCCGGCGGCGGAATGCCCGGGGGCATGATGGGCCGCGGCGGAGCCAGCCCGCACGTGGTGCAAAACCGGCCCAGCGTCGTCCCCCGCACCGGCATCTAGCCGGGTTTCAGCCCTTCGGCGAGGGCTCAGGCGAGCTTCAAAGCCCCTGGTCATCAGGAACACCCCCAGCAGGGCAATGACCAGTGCGAAGACCTGCTGGGGGCGAAGCGTCATTTCTCCGTACAGCCGCGGCCCACTCAAGGTCAGTGACGTCTTCGACCACGTCAACGCCTGAATTCATCTCCCGGCGATTCAACGTGCCCGTGCCCAACATCAGCGCCTGGCGCAACAACACCGTCGGCGACATGATGTCGGCGTTCAACTTCGCCGTTCCGCCGGACCCGTCGCGGCCCGACCTCGAGCACTCGGCGCTGGCCGCGCTTCCGAAGCTCACGCAGTGCTTTCCCAACCTGGTGTTGGGGACCGTCGCGGCGGCCTCGGTTCCAGATCGTGTGCCATACCCGCAGTCGATGCCCACCCAGGAATCCGGACCCGCCCGTCCGAAAACCCAGCGGTCTCTGCTGCCTGGAAGCCCATTGGGTCCGCAAATTCGGTGCCCCCGGCCATGAAGTGGAGTGCTTCCAAGCAGGCCTAACCTCACCCAATGACACCGTGCGTTATCGCGCCAAATTTGCCTCGGCAATTTGGCGACATTGTGGCCGGGTTTCGCTTACGATTCGTATTGCTCGGTGGTGAACGGTTTACCGCTGGGCCTGACCCTTTGGGATCGGCAGTTGGAAGGGGACAACGTGCTCTTGCCTCTAGGTTCGCCTTTGCCGGACGACGCTGTGTCGGCAAAACGGGCCGAGTCGGGCATGCTAGGCGCGTTGTCGGTACCGCTCAGCTGGGGCGTTGCGGTACCTCCGGATAACTACGATCCATGGGCACCAGAGCCGGAGGAAGGCTCTGAGCCCGATGCTATGGCGGTCGACGGCGCCCAAACTGACGCGACCCCTGAAGACATGGATGAATGGGACGAGTGGAGAGAGTGGAGCGAGTGGGAAGCTGAGGCTGAACCTCGCTTCGACGTGCCGCGAAGCAGCAGCGTAATCCCGCATTCTCCAGCGGCTGGTTGAGAGGAAAAACTAGCGCTGTTCCTGATCGTAATCGGTGGCTCGGGTGCCCCTAGGGACTCCTGTAGCTGGCGACTACGGCGGCTAACTCATACGAGAAGTTTCTACTGACAAGGAGATTCAACATGGCACGCTTTATGACCGACCCGCACGCTATGCGGGCGATGGCTGGCCGCTTCGAGATGCACGCTCAGACGGTGTCGGACGAGGCTCGCAAGATGTGGGCGTCCTCGCAGAACATCGCCGGGGCTGGCTGGAGCGGTACCGCTCAGGCGACTTCTTACGACACGATGGGCCAGATGAACCAGGCCTTCAACAACATCGTGAACATGCTGCACGGCGTGCGTGACGGTCTGGTCCGCGACGCGAACAACTACGAGACTCAAGAGCAGGCCTCGCAGCAGATCCTCAGCAGCTAGTTTCCGACAACTACTGCATTCCACAAACATTCAACTTGAGAGGACGTAAGAATGAGCATCAATTACCAGTTCGGCGACGTTGACGCCCACGGCGCGCTTATCCGCGCTCAGGCCGCTTCCTTGGAGTCCGAGCACCAGGCCATCGTTCGCGATGTGCTGGCTGCCGGTGACTTCTGGGGTGGCTCGGGTTCGGTGGCTTGCCAGGAGTTCATCACCCAGTTGGGTCGTAACTTCCAGGTGATCTACCAGCAGGCCAACCAGCACGGCTCGAACGTCCAGTCGGCCGGCAGCAACATGGCCAGCACGGACAGCGCCGTCGGGTCCAGCTGGGCCTGATTCGGTTCGAGGCGGCGCACTGGCACCCAGTGCCAGTGCGCTCGCCTTAACCGCAAGTCGCAAAACACCCGCCCACGGGTTTCCGTGGGCGGGTGTTTTCTTGTCTTGTCGGGTGCTGCGGTTCAGAACCGCCCGCCGCCACCCATGAAGCTTCCGCCGGACGAGCTTGAAGAGCCGCCGAAGGAGGTGGGAATCCACCCGCCGCCCGATCCACTCCGCGAGCCTCCGCTGAGCAGGTCGCCGATGATGATCCCGCCGATCAGCGCCCCGGTGTCGTCGCCGCCGCCTCGTCTGCGGCTATACGCGCGTTGGGCCGACTGCACGTCGGCATTGGCCAGCGATTGCGCGTTGGCGGCCCAGGCCGAAGCCCCGTTGGCGTAGGCAGTCGCCTCAAGCGGGTTGGTCGTCCGCTTTTCGTGTGCGGCCTGCAGTTGTCGTTTCGCCTCGGCCAGCCGGGTCCGAGCTTCGGGCCCGATGCTGCCGCGCCGAGTGTCGATGTACTCCGAGACCGCCCGCACGCGCGATTCAGCGGTGAACAACGCCTGCTCGAAGGCGCGCTTGAGCCGCTCGGCGCTCGCCTGTTCTTCGGCCAGCGCAGCCAGCCGCTGAGTCAGGTCCGCGTCGGCCTTGGTCACCTTGGCGAATGCGCTCAACGGATCGGCGGACCCTGTGCCGCGGGCGCTCTCGGCAGCGGCGACTGCCGCATCGCGTGCCGCAGTCAACTCCTTGACGCGCGATTTTGGCGCTCGCGTCAATTGCTCGTTGGCGCGATCGATGTTCGCCTGGATGTCGGCCATAGTCGAGGGCAGGGTGGCGACGGCGTGTCGGATGTCGTCGGCGGCGGTGTCTACGGCGTCGAGCAGTGCACGCGCTTGCCCCAGCGCCGACTCGGCCGCATGAAACGCATCGACCAAACCGATCTGTTTCCCGCTCTCGGCGTGGCCGGCGACTTCGCGGGCCGTGCTGATATTGCGGTCGGCAAAAGCCATCCGCTCCCGGGCACCGGTGACGTTGCCGGCGACCGAACTCAGTGCCGCGTCGTCGAATTCGTTGTGCAGCTCGGCGATCCGCTGTTCCCCAGGCGCGATGCGGCCGGTCAGTTCGACATACTGCTGAGTCAGCCCGTCGAGTCGGGACGGCGCGTTGATCACCAGATCGCGCAGCTGCTCGAACGCCTCGGTCTGTGACTCCAACTCGCGGTCGGCGCGCGCCGCCGACGTGATCACCTGGACGAGTAGCTCGCGCCGCTGGGCCGGGGTCTCGGGTACCGAGTCTTCCAGCTGCTGGCGCACGGTGAACGCCTGCGCCAGGGCAACTTTGGCATTGTTCACCGCCTCGGTGAACGGGTGGGTTCGCTCGTTCCCGAACTCGTCGATCGCCAGGGCGAGCTCGTTGGTGCTGGTGCGTAATGCGTTATCGACGTCCACCACCATCGATCGCGACAGGTCGTCAAGGGCTTGCGGCGCGACGGCGGCCAGCGCATTCGCGTCGGTCGGGTCCACCCGCCGCGCGGCGGCCAAGGCGGCGGCACGCCGTCGCCGGGCCCGGCGGCGCATCACAATAAGCAGGACCACGACGGCGACGGCGACGACAGCCAAAACCGCCAGCAGCACGATCCGACCGGTGTAGTCGGGTGACCTGTTGAGCCCGTTGGCCGCCGCGACCGCCGCGCCACTCCAGTCGCCGTTGCGCAACCGGGGTTCGATCTGGTTGCGGCGCAGGTCGTCGACCTGACCTGGCTTGATGCTCCGCACGGTCGTGGGAACCAGGAAGGCATAGGCGCGCCCGGTGCTGGACACGGCGAGCACCGCGTCGATGTCGCCCAGGTCGCTGGCCTGGTAGGTGCGCATCGCCCAGTTCACTGCGCTCAGCCCGGCAAAGTCGTCGACGTAGACCACCCACAGCCGGATGTGGCGATCGGCGTAGAGCTTGTCGATGGCCGATGTCACTGTGGCCCGACCGGAGTCGGACAGCAGCCCGGCGTTGTCGGTGACGTACCCGGGCAACCGCAAGGGTGGCTGCGCGTCGGCGGGCGTCGCCAGCAGCAGTCCGGTGGCGAGGACGGCGAGCAATACGCCACACAAGCGAGCGATGCGCATGATGGTTAATTTAGCCCTGCAACTCCGCCGCGAGACGAGGTCGGACCTCGCTGCCTCGTCCTGGCAGACTGTGCTGCGGTGACTATCGATCAGCAAGACCCCTACGACGACTTCGACCGTGAGCGACGGGTACTCGAAGCGCCGAAGACTGCGGGTCTGCCCGGTACCGAAGGCCAGCACCGTAGCGACTTCGCGCGGGATCGCGCGCGGGTGCTGCACAGCGCCGCGCTACGACGGTTGGCCGACAAGACGCAGGTCGTCGGGCCCCGTGAGGGCGACACCCCGCGCACCCGGCTGACGCACTCGCTGGAGGTGGCCCAGATCGGGCGCGGGATGGCGATCGGGCTCGGCTGCGACCTCGATCTGGTCGAGTTGGCCGGCCTGGCCCACGACATCGGTCACCCGCCCTATGGACACAACGGCGAGAAGGCGCTCAACGAGGTCGCGGCCGAGCATGGTGGCTTCGAGGGCAACGCCCAGAATTTCCGGATCCTGACCAGCTTGGAACCCAAAGTGCTTGATGCACAAGGGAATAGCGCCGGCTTGAATCTGACGCGAGCATCCCTGGACGCGGTGACCAAATATCCGTGGACGCGTGAACCCGGGGAACGCAAGTTCGGGTTCTACGACGAGGACCACGACGCTGCGGCTTGGGCACGGTTGGGCGCGCCGGCGCACCGCACCTGCTTGGAGGCGCAGGTGATGGACTGGGCCGACGACGTGGCCTATTCGGTGCACGACGTCGAGGATGGCGTCGTCTCCGAACGCATCGACCTGCGAGTGCTTGCCGACGACGATGACGCGGCCGCGCTGGCCAAGCTGGGGGAGAGCGAATTCTCCAAAGTGAGCGCCGACGACCTGGCCCAGGCCGCACAACGGCTCTCGGGGCTGCCCGTGGTCGCCGCCGTCGGCAAGTACGATGCCACGCTGGCCGCGGCGGTCGCGCTCAAGCAGTTGACCAGCGAGCTGGTCGGCCGGTTTGCCTCAGCTGCCATCGCGACCACGCGGGCGGCGGCCGGTGCCGGGCCGCTGGTGCGTTATCGGGCCGACTTGCAGGTACCCGACCTGGTGCGTGCCGAGGTCGCGGTGCTGAAAATCCTGGCGCTGCAGTTCATCATGTCCGATCCGCGGCATCTGGAAGCCCAGGCGCGGCAGCGCGAACGTATTCATCGGGTGGCGCAGTGGCTGTACGCCGGGGCGCCCCGAACGCTCGACCCCGCCTTTGCCGCGGTGTTCGTCGCCGCCGCCGACGACGGCGCCCGGTTGCGGGTCGTCGTCGACCAGATTGCGTCCTATACCGAAGGTCGGCTGGAACGCATCTCGCCCACCCAGTAGGCCCGTCGGTAATGCGGGATTAGGCTGCCCCTCATGACCAAATTCACCGCCGCTGCGATGCTGATGTCGGCTTCCGCCTTGGCCGTCAGCGCCTGCAGTTCTCCTCAGCATGCCAGCACCCAGCCGGGCACCACGCCTCCGGTCCAGAGCGGTTCGCCCGCTGCGACAAGCAGCGCGGCGACCACCAGCGCGGCGCCCGGCGCCGGATCGCTCACCGCGGAACTCAAAACGCCCGACGGCAAGTCGGTGGCCACCGCGACCTTCGACTTCACCGGCGGATACGTGACCGTCACGGTCAAAACAGTGGCCCCCGGCATCTTGTCGCCCGGTCTCCATGGCATGCATGTCCACGAAATTGGCAAGTGCGAACCCAACTCGGTCGCCCCCGCCGGCGGCCCGCCTGGAAACTTCTTGTCCGCCGGCGGCCACTACCAGGCGCCGGGGCACACGGCGAAGCCCGAGAGCGGCGATCTGACCTCGTTCGAGGTGCGCTCAGACGGTTCCGGCTACCTGGTGACCACCACCGATTCGTTCACCAGAGACGATCTGCTGGCGGGTAACAAGACCGCGTTGATGCTGCATGGCGCCGGAGACGGCAGCATGCCCGGTATGCCCGGCATGTCGGAGGAACGCGTGGCGTGCGGCGTGATCGGGACCGGCTAGCCGAACTGCCGGATCGCGGTCGCACCCGCGCTCTAGACTGGGCCGATGGCCGGCCGGATCTCCGATCGCGATATCGCCGCCATCCGTGAACGGGTCCGCATCGACGAGATCGTCGGCGACTATGTCCAGTTGCGACGCGCCGGCGCGGATTCGCTGAAAGGCCTGTGCCCCTTCCACAACGAGAAGTCCCCGTCGTTTCATGTCCGGCCCAACCACGGCCACTTCCACTGCTTCGGCTGCGGCGAAGGCGGCGACGTGTACGCGTTCCTGCAGAAAATCGAGCACGTCAGCTTCGTCGAAGCGGTGGAATTGCTCGCCGACCGTATCGGCCACACGATCACGTACTCCGGTCCGGCCACCAGCGTCCAGCGCGATCGCGGCAGCCGCAGCAGGCTCATCGCCGCCAACGCGGCGGCTGCGGAGTTTTATGCGGCGGAGTTGGAGTCCGAGGAAGCGGCGCCGGCTCGCAAGTACCTCACGGAGCGGAACTTCGATGCCGAGGCGGCGCGTCGTTTCGGCTGCGGATTCGCGCCGTCGGGCTGGGAAAAGCTCACAAAATACTTGCAGCGCAAGGGTTTCGAGTTCAAAGAGCTCGAGGCCGCAGGCCTGTCCCGGGAGGGGCGCCGCGGCCCGATGGACCGGTTCCACCGTCGGCTGCTGTGGCCCATCCGCACCGCGTCCGGCGAGGTGATCGGGTTCGGGGCGCGGCGGTTGTTCGACGACGACCCGATGGAAGCCAAGTACGTCAACACGCCCGAGACCCAGCTTTACAAGAAGTCGATGGTGATGTTCGGCATCGACTTGGCCAAACGCGACATCGCCAAGGGGCATCAGGCGGTTGTCGTCGAGGGCTATACCGACGTGATGGCGATGCACCTAGCCGGGGTTACCACCGCTGTGGCCTCGTGCGGGACCGCCTTCGGCGACGATCACCTGGCGATGCTGCGCAGATTGATGATGGACGACAACTGGTATCGGGGCGAGCTGATCTTCGTCTTCGACGGCGACGCGGCGGGACAGGCGGCGGCCCTTAAGGCCTTCGACGGCGACCAGCAGGTCTCCGGAAAGTCGTTCGTCGCCGTCGCCGCGGACGGCATGGATCCATGCGAACTGCGACTCAGCTCCGGCGACAACGCATTGCGGGATCTGGTGGCGCGCCGCAAGCCGATGTTCGAATTCGCCATCCGCAGTTTGATTCCCGACGGGACGGTGCTCGACGACGATCCGCAGGCACGAGTGGATGCGCTGCGCCAGTGCGTTCCGCTGGTCGCCCGGATCAGGGACTACGCCTTACGCGACGAATACGCTCGGCGCCTCGCAGGCTGGACCGGCTGGTCGGACGAGGGGCAAGTGCTGACCCGCGTCCGAGAAGAGGCGAGCCGCCGAGGAGGCGCCGAACGCGGCAAGAAGCGCGCTGCGCGCGTCGAGCAATCATCGGCTGCGCAGCCGGCCGAGGTTGCCGTGCCCCGTCCCGACCCGCGCGACCCGACCCTGTGGCCGCAGCGTGAGGCACTCAAATCGGCGTTGCAGTATCCGGCCTTGGCCGGACCGGTGTTCGACGCGCTCACCGTCGAGAGCTTCACCCACCCCGGATATGCGGCCGTGCGGGCCGCCATCGACGCGGCCGGCGGCACGTCGACCGGCGTCAACGGGGCACAGTGGATCGACGCGGTGCGCCAGCAGACCGGGTCGGCGCTGACCGCCGGCCTGGTCAACGAGCTTGGGGTGGAGGCGATCCAAGTCGACGACGAGAGGCTGCCGCGCTACATCGGCGGGGTGCTGGCTCGTTTACAAGAGGTGTGGATGGGTCGGCAGATCGCTGAGGTCAAGTCCAAATTGCAGCGCATGTCGCCGATTGAGCAGGGCGATGAATATCACGCGCTGTTCGGTGACCTGGTCGCGATGGAAGCCTACCGACGCAGCCTCTTGGAGCAGGCCAGCGGCGACGATCTGACCGCCTGACGTTAATTCGCGCCGTTCGCCTGGCGCTCGGCTGGCTGCCCGACGACCTCGGTCTGGTTGTCGATTTCGGCGAGGGTGACAAACCCCGTGTCGGGTGAAATTCGGTTGGCGATCTCTCGGCGTCCCCGTTCGATCACCGACTTGGTCACCGGGCTGTTGGTCAAGGCGCGACAGGTGCCTACGATCTGCTCGTAACGGTGGCGTCCCGCCTTTGTGCCGAGCACGTAACCCATTCCGAGAACGGCGACATACCCAATCAAATCGGTCCCCTCCCGACTAGGCGCGGCTGGTTCTATCCTGCCTCACCGTCCCCGCTCAGCGCGCGCCGGCAGTCTCACTGAGTATCCGGGACAGCGTCTGCCAGCGGCGGTGGCGGTGACGAAACATCAGTCGGACGAACAGGCGGGTGGGGGCGCCGCGCCAGCCGTCGTCGGTTTCGATCTCGTCGGTGTAGCGGCAGCTGTCGTCGTCGATGGGTTCGAAGGTCAGTCGGTGATTCCAGGTATGGACCGGTCCGCCGTGTTCGTTGGTGAAGATCTCGGTCGGATCCAGTTGCCTGACGGTGAGGTGGTGGGTCCAAGCCGGGATGATTCCGAACAGCCAGAATCGCGCTGAGCCTTGGGTGCCGACCTCGACGCGATCCGGCACGTCCAACCGATAGACGTGCAGGATCGGGTCCAGGACGTACCTCATGAGCTCGGGATTGCGTGCCAACGCGCCCGCCGTCTCGGCCGGGATGGGCAGCTCGGTAGTTAGGGTAACCTTACTCATCTAATAGATAGTGCCTGCGGTGTTGCGGATTGGCAATGTTTGTCATGTCGGAGCGGGCCCCGTTTAGTTGGGCGCGGGTGGGTCAGTACGCTAGAGTCGTCCCGCGATGTACGCCTTCGTTCGCGTGGATCAGACGGTCCCCTGTAGCTCAATTGGCAGAGCATTCGGCTGTTAACCGAAGGGTTGGTGGTTCGAGTCCACCCGGGGGAGCAAGCGTTCAGTCGATGTGCGTCGGTGGTTCAGTGAAGTCCTGACCCCAAGGACGCTGGTCAGGGCCCATCACGTCGCAGCGCCTGTCCGGCACGAGGTTGGCGCTGGCGCCGCTGCCCGTCCAGTGCGTAAATGCCACACAACGTTGCCAGGTGCCGTCAGGCTGGACGGGTCCGTCGCACTTGCTGAGAACGGGTCCGCCGTACTTGCAGCCGGCGCTGGCCGGCGGCGCCGAGGCGATCAGCGCTCCGGCCATCAGCGCTCCGGCCATCAGCACGACAGCCACTCCTCGGCCGATGCTGTGCTTCATGGTTGTCTCCCCGAGAAAGCCAACTGAATAGATCATGCTCGCGGGACAGCGACCTGCACAACAACCGTCAGCGATTGGGACCGCCGCGCTGGGTGAGCCAAATCGTGATCCCGACGGAGGCGACCACGGCGATGCTGAGCACGATGGCAGATGTCATCGAAGTACTGTATCGAGCGCGAAGCTGCTTTCCGGCCGCGCACCCGTGCCACCGTGAATCTGAACTTGGCACAATCTATTTCGAGGAGCTTCGATTGGAATTCCTGGTCACCATGACCACGCACGTCCCAGAGGGAACCCCGCCCGAAGAAGTCGACGAGGTCCGGGCCCGAGAGGCCGCGCATTCCCGCGAATTAGCGGAGCAGGGCCACCTGCTCCGCCTGTGGCGCCCGCCGCTGCAGCCCGGCGAATGGCGCACCCTCGGACTGTTCGCCGCCGACGACGAGCATCAACTCGAGCAGGTGCTCGCGTCCATGCCGCTGCGGATCTGGCGTACCGACGAGGTCACGCCACTGACCCCACACCCCAATGACCCGGGTCGCCCCTAGATCGAGAAGTCGTCGCCGTGCCACACCCCGGCTTCGGGCGGCCGGATGATGCGGTCGGTGGCTTTGCGTTGTCCGTTGGAGTCGCGGCCCTCCAGCCTGGCGACCCTGGTAAGCAAGGATTGCAGGCTGACGCCCACCAGATCGGGCAGCATCGAGTCGTCCGCTTTGGCTCGCGTCGAGCGGCTGACGATCTGCCCGGGCACCCCGACGACCACAGCGCTTGCCGGAACCTCTTTGACCACAACAGAATTGGCGCCGATACGGCTGTCGTCGCCGATTTTGATCGCGCCGAGGACCTTGGCTCCGGCCCCGATGACCACACGGTCACCGACGGTGGGGTGGCGTTTACCGGTCTCCCGGCCGGTACCACCGAGGGTGACGCCGTGAAAGAGCGTGACGTCCTCGCCGACTTCGGCGGTTTCGCCGATCACCACGCCGGTCGCGTGGTCGATGAACAGGCCGGGGCCGAGGAGGGCACCAGGATGGATCTCGACCCCGGTGAAGATGCGGGTGATCTCGGCGAACGTCCGGGCGGCCAACCTCGCGTTCCGCTGCCATAGCCAGTGGCTGACTCGGTGACCCCACACCGCGTGCACGCCCGGATAGGCGAAGACGACCTCAAGCACGGTCGGGCGGGCCGGATCTCGGTCCCGGGCCGCCTTGATGTCGCGCCGTATTGCCTCAAGCATCGCTAGTCGGCCAAATCAGCGAAGAGCACAGTGCTCAGATACCGCTCCCCGAAACTGGGCAGCACCACGACGATCAGCTTGCCGGCGTTCTCCGGTCGGCGGGCCACCTGCAGCGCCGCCGACACCGCCGCACCCGAGGAGATGCCGACCAGCAGGCCCTCTTCCTTGGCTAGCCGGCGGGCCAGGTCCAGCGCGTCGTCATTGTCGACGGCGATGACCTCGTCGACCAGATCCAGGTCGAGCACCGACGGGATAAATCCGGCGCCGATGCCCTGGATCGGGTGCGGCCCCTTCTGACCGCCGGATAGCACCGCTGAAGCGCTCGGTTCCACGGCGATGAATTTCGTCGATGGCTTACGTTCCTTGATCACCTGGGCGACTCCGGTGATGGTGCCGCCCGTGCCGACGCCGGAGACGAAAAAATCGATCTTGCCGTCGGTGTCCTTCCACACCTCTTCCGCAGTGGTGACGGCGTGGACGGCCGGGTTCGCCGGGTTCTCGAACTGCTGTGGGATGAAATACCGGTCGTCGGTTTTGGCCAATTCCTCGGCCTTTGCGATGGCGCCTGCCATGCCCTCCGGACCGGGAGTGAGGACCAACTCGGCGCCGTATGCGCGCAGCAACATCCGGCGCTCGGTGCTCATCGTCTCCGGCATGGTCAGCACGCACTTGTAGCCGCGCGCGGCGGCCACCATCGCCAGCGCGATGCCGGTGTTGCCGCTGGTGGGCTCCAAAATGATCGTGTCCGGCTTGATCAGGCCCGCCTTCTCGGCCGCGTCGATCATGGCCACCCCGATGCGGTCTTTCACGCTGCCCGCCGGGTTGAAGGACTCCAGCTTGGCGACGACGTCGGCCCCCGCGCCTTCGGTGACCTTGCGCAGCCGGACCAACGGCGTGTTTCCGATTAGTTGCGTGATGTTCTCGGCAATGCTCATGTCATCTCCAACATCTCAGCCCAACAGTTTGCATCCCAGCTAATGTCGAACTCTATTGCCATTTCTGTGGGTATCGCTAGGGCGACGGGCGTCAGCCGGTGCTTCGCGCCCTCGTGTGCCACCCCCGTCAGCACCCGCCCGTTGAGTTTCTGCGGAGTGGTTGCGGTCAATGTCGTCGCCGACGCGCCCGGTGGGCGGCGCAGGTAGAAATTCGTTCCCGGCTGGATCACGTCGACAATGGGGAACCCGTTGGCGTCCACGACCGCATGCCCGTCGCTGGTATTGAGCCGCAACGGGATTCGCAGTTGGAACGGGCCCACGAGTTCGGCATCGACGGTGGCCTCGGTGTCGATCAGTGCGGGTTCGGCGATTTCGTTTCGCGCTTTGCGCGCCTCGGTGAGCAGGTAGTTATAAAGGTGAACGACGCGATCGGCGTTGCGGTAGTTGCGAGTTCCGCTCAGCCAGAAACGGACGTGGTCGACTTTCGGTGTGCCACTTTCCGCTGTTGCGATGAGGCGGTAAAACCGGTAGCCGTGTCCGCCGCGGCTGTGACTGCTACCCGCGAGGGTGCTGCCGATGCCCAGAGTGCGTTGGTGGCTCCCCTTCCCGGCGGCTGCGGTCAAGCCTGAGCCGGAAACGTCATGCCAGACAACGCCATCGGCTGATTTCTGGAGCTGCACGCTGACGGGGGATTCAGACCTGGTGCACACCGAGTAGCCGCCGAGTTGTGGTTGGCCATCGAATTCAAACGTGAGCATCGGACCCGGCGCTCGGTGGATGGCGACGGGCACGTTCAGGGGCCGGGTGTCCAGGGCCAGGCCGTTGGTCAGATGCCAGATTGCGGCTTGGGTTCCGGCGATCGCTTCGTGCTCGCTAATGTTGGCCAGCCCCAGCGAGTAGCCGGCCTGGCGCAGCTGTTGGCTCAGTTCGGTCGTTGACCGCATTGGGAAGGAGCGCCGCAGGATCCACTCCACCTCAGCCTCGCAGACGCGGTTGCGCAGATGTGGCAACGCCGACCAGTTTCCCAGGCGGTATGGCGACGGGTGGTGCGGCGCGATGCCGGCAAAGTCCAGCGAATAGGCATGCAGGTTGGGGTTCAGCCGGATCAGATCGGTGCGCGCGCGGGTGCCGTCGGTGAAAACGATCGTGTCAACGGTGTGCGAGTAGGTACCGCCTCGGTAGCGCGTCATGCGCGTGACTTCGGTGGTCGGCCGCACAAGGATGCGCCGGCGAGTCGCCACCTGCGCTACCGCGCAGTTGCGTAGAGACAATACGGTCATGGCTGGCTGGTCTTCCTGAAAGAATTCGACTCGGTGCGCGCCTTAATGCGCACGGGCTGGCGGTGTCGCCCGTTAGCGGGAAAAAAGCGCGACGATTAGAACGTCAGAACTGGGTCGTCAGGAAATCAACAACAGCAACAACAGTCCACGGCGAGGCAGCGCGAAGGGATAAAGCGCGGCTGTGCAGCGTGGTGCATGGACCCCACTATAGGGGATGATTCGACCGGGCTTGCTCGAGTCCTGATGACCACCCCGCCGGTGATAAATTCAGGCTGAGTTTTACACTTGCCTCGCTCGGCGCGGCGCTTCCGGTTGGAGGTGCCGCATCTTTGGCCTTATAACACCGTATTTATCGACTAGGAGAGAAGGACCACGATGACGTCGGCTCAGAACGAGTCTCAGGCTTTGGGCGATCTTGCTGCGAGGCAGCTCGCTAACGCAACGAAGACGGTTCCGCAGCTCTCAACGATTACGCCGCGCTGGTTGTTGCACCTGCTCAGCTGGGTGCCGGTGGAAGCAGGCATTTATCGGGTCAACCGGGTGGTCAACCCCGAGCAGGTCGCGATCCAGGCCTACGAAGGCACAGGAGACGAGGAACCTCTCCCACAGACCTACGTCGACTACGAGACCAGCCCGCGCGAGTACACGCTCCGGTCGATCTCCACACTGCTCGACGTCCACACGCGCGTGTCCGACCTGTACTCGAGCCCGCACGACCAGGTCACCCAGCAGTTGCGGCTGACCATCGAGACCATCAAGGAGCGTCAGGAGTCTGAGCTGGTCAACAGCCCGGAGTACGGGCTGTTGGCGCAGGCGACTCCCGAGCAGACGATCCAGACGCTCGGCGGTGCCCCCACGCCCGACGACCTCGACGCACTGATCACCAAGGTGTGGAAGACGCCGAGCTTCTTCCTGACCCACCCGCTGGGTGTCGCGGCGTTCGGCCGGGAGGCCACCCGCCGTGGTGTGCCACCACCAGTCGTGAGCCTGTTCGGTGCGCAGTTCATCACCTGGCGGGGCATTCCGCTGATCCCGTCGGACAAGGTGCCGGTGGAGGACGCCAAGACGAAATTCATCCTGGTGCGCACCGGTGAGGAGCGCCAAGGTGTGGTCGGCCTCTTCCAGCCGGGTTTGGTCGGCGAGCAGGCGCCGGGACTGTCGGTGCGGTTCACCGGAATCAACCAGTCGGCGATTGCGACCTACCTGGTCACCCTTTACAACTCCTTGGCTGTCCTAACTGACGACGCACTCGCCGTGCTCGACGACGTCGCCGTGGACCAGTTCCATGAGTACAAGTGAGTACCGGTCGGTAGACGCCGAAAGCGACCTGCCCTTGGGAGCTGCGGAAATCGCCGCGCTGGCCAGCCAGCTCTATGCGGCCAGCATCCGGCCGGGTCCGGACAGCCCGCCGCAATCGGTGCCGGTCGCCCCGCGCGGCAGCGTGCCGGACACCACGGCTGCCACCTCGGCCGGGCAGACTGCAGCGGGCAGCGCCGACCTGTACTCGGCGCCGGTTCCGCTACTCGGTATCACCGACATATATGTTCCGGCTCCGACATCTCCGGAGCCCGAACCGCCGCCGCAGACGGTGCCGGTTGCTCCGCGCGGCAACGTGCCGGACACGACCGCGGCGCCCTCGGGCGCCCAGGCGGTCGGCAGCGTCGCCGATCCGTACTTGCCGCCTGCTGACTTCAGTGCGTTCGAGGTCCCCAGTGCGGGCATCGTTCCGACGGTGCCGGGTGTGCTGGCCGGGGCGCCGCCGAGCGCTCCGGTGGCCCCGCGTGGCTCGGCACCGTATTCGGGGCTGGGGTGGCTCTCCGGGGCACCGTCGGTTCCCGACCTTGGCTGGTCTGACGGGGTCCCCGCCGGGCCGGCAGCGCTGAATGCACCGGTCGGAGACGAGCCCAACTACTACTTCCTGACCGCATCCGATCCGGTGCCTCAACTGACCGACGACCACGAGGTGTTCGACGTCAATGCGATCCGGGAAGACTTCCCGATCCTCAAGGAGACGGTCAACGGGAAGCCGCTGATCTGGTTCGACAACGCTGCGACCACCCAGAAGCCGCAGGTGGTGATCGATCGGCTGTCGTACTTCTACGCTCACGAGAACTCCAACATCCATCGCGCGGCGCACGAGTTGGCGGCCCGGGCGACGGATGCCTACGAAGATGCCCGTGAGACGGTGCGGAGATTCATCGGCGCTGAGAAGGCCGAACAGAATATTTTCGTGCGCGGCACCACCGAGGCCATCAACCTGGTGGCTTATGCGTGGGGGGGCAAGCACCTGGGCCCCGGTGACGAGATCGTCATCACGCACCTGGAGCACCACGCCAATATTGTTCCGTGGCAACTGCTTTCGCAAAAAACAGGTGCAGTTCTGAAAGTCGCGCCGGTCGATGAAGCAGGCAACTTGCTGCTGTCAGAGTTCGAGGATCTGCTGGGTCCGAAGACCAAGCTGGTGGCGGCCACCCAGGTGTCGAACGCGCTGGGAACCGTGACGCCGGTGGAGAAGATCGTGCAGTTGGGCCATCGCTACGGCGCACGAGTGCTGATCGACGGGGCGCAATCAATTCCGCACCTGCCGATCGACGTCGCCGAACTCGGCGTCGACTTCTTCGTATTCTCGGGGCATAAGATCTACGGCCCCACCGGAATTGGGGTGTTGTACGGATCCGAGGAGGCGCTGGCCGAGACTCCGCCGTGGCAGGGCGGTGGCAACATGATCGCCGACGTCACGCTGGAGCGGTCGCTCTACCAAGGGCTACCCAACAAGTTCGAGGCCGGGACCGGCAACATCGCCGATGCCGTCGGGCTGGGGGAGGCGCTGCGCTACGTCGAGCGGGTCGGCATCGACCGCATATCGGCTTACGAGCACGCGTTGCTGGAGTACGCCACGCCGCGCCTGGCCGATATCCCCGGGGTTCGCCTCGTAGGTACCGCGCAGGAGAAGGCCAGCGTCCTGTCCTTCGTGCTGGCCGGCCACGAGCCGCTCGAGGTCGGCAAGGCGCTCAACGCCGAAGGGATCGCGGTGCGCGCCGGACATCACTGTGCGCAGCCGATTCTGCGGCGTTACGGCCTGGAGGCGACAGTTCGTCCATCGTTCGCCTTCTACAACACGTTCGAAGAGATCGACGTGTTTCTCAAGGCGGTGCGTCGGATCGCGGAGGGTGGCGCGAACGTCGGCTAGCGGGTGAGGCGCCTCGCATGTAACACAAGCATTTTGCCTGACGTCAACGGGGTCGTCCTCGTCGGGCGCGAGGAGTTGTCCGGGTGATGGAAGGTATTCGTTCCGGGGTGACCGTGAACTCGTGAAATACACTCCAAGTGGTCAGTTATAGCTAGTGGTCAGATCCGCACTGGCTCACCGATGCGCATTGATCAGATCGGCAACCGCCTTCTGGGCATCTTTAGCGGACAGCGGAACCGTGGCGAACATTTCGGCGATCATCATCGCTACCGGTGTCGTCCAGAGCAGCATGCCCAACGCGACCGCATGCTCACGGTTTTCACCAGTATTTAAACGGGCAAGCAAGGCCGCCAGGGCTGCGCCGAGACGTTCCATGTGCCGCCTATCAAGACCGACGCGCAACTCCTTGGTCGAGATGAGAATCTCCAACCCGGCCATCGCCTTTGGATTCGCGAACGCCTCCCACGTGGCCCGCACCAAATCTTCTGTGTCTGTGACCCGCGATGGATCGGACAACGCCTCAAGCGATGCGATTAGACGGTCCATGGCATCTTCTATTACCGCGGTCAGCAGACCGTCCCGGTCGCCGAAGTGATGCTGAATGACACCCCAACTGACGCCAGCTCGTTCGATGATGTGCCGAGCACTCGCCGCCGAGAAGCCTTCCTCGCGAATGCACCTAACCGCCTCGTCGATGAGTAGGTCGCGGGTCCGGTCCCCTCGCTCCTGCCGCCCGCTAATCGGCCGACGCGGAGGGGTGCGTCTGCGTGCAGTCACCGGCACAGTCCGCCCTGCTCACCGCGTTGCCTCATCGAAGACACCCTAGGCCAACACCCTTGCCACTAAAACATGGCATGTGCCATGCTTCGGACATGCAGCTATCCGTTCGCCAAAGGCCCGGATCATGACTGAGACGATTAACGCCGACGACATGCAAGTGTCACCGCAGAACCGCGGACTTTCGGCACTGCAAAAGGCGCTGTTCGGTCTCCTCGCGTTCTTCTTCGTCATCCACATCGTGTTTTGGTACTTGGAATTCCACGCTGGGGTGTCTCACGTCGTCGCGTCCACCACGTTGGTCGTCTTCGTCGTGGGCTGTTTCTTGACAGCACTTGCGTTGCCGTGGTTTCCGCTGCCGGACCAACGTGACCGGACCAAGTCAGAACGACTAAGTGCGATGGTCATCGTCTGGGTCTTCATTGCCCTGATCCCACGATTCATCTGGGAACTACCGTGGCTCTTAATTTTCGACCAGATCAAAACCGGAGTACAGCACGGCGCACTCTGGACCTACATGTGGTCGCCCATCCTGCTCGGCGGCGACACCCGTTATCTCAACGGCGACCCGTTAATCGTCGTGCTTGAGTGGATCGCCTTCTTCGTCGGCTTGTTCGAGGCGTATGCGATGGTGCAGTTCTTCCGAAATGGTAAGCGGTTCACCAGCACTCAACTGTCGTTCATCATGGGCGGGATGATCGTGGAGGTTACGCTCCCGGCGGTTTACTTCGGGGTGGAGATCGCCAACAACCTGCAAAGCATGAGCAGTCCTGTCGAGATGTGGATCAAGTTTGTGGTCCTGAACCTGCTGTGGTGCACCATGCCGTTCGTCACCTACTTCTGGGGTGTTCGCAGGTTGGCTCGCCAGGATCTTGCGGTGAAGTTTTAGCCCAACTCCTGACGGCGCGATCACTCACAGTAGATGTGGGCAGGGGCACCCCTAATGGGGCCGTCCAAGATTTTCGGCAGTCCGGCCCTGGCTGCGAAGCTGCGTCAACAAGCCCGGTGGTACCCCCGCTTCGCTGTGCGCGTGAGCGTCCTGGCCCGGCCCGAATGACGTGCTGGTGTCCAGCACGCGCGCTTGCTGCCGCAGTTCGGTGCCTGCCATCGATTGATTCCGGTCGCGCCTTCGGTCGTCGGCGACACGTGCAGCCGACCCACCGCGTGACCTGGCCCAGGGGTTCGCCGTCAGCTACAGGAACGCGCCGTAATGACAGTTGCAGCCGTCGTTCGTGCACTCGCGCACCATCGGGCAGTCCCACGACACTGCGGGCGGGCGGCAGCCGTGAATGCAAACCCCCACCGGATGCCGATGCGCGGCCAGCCACCCCGGACTCCCCATCGTCGGCAGCGGCGCGCTGCTCGGTGTCGCCGCCGGGCCCACCACACTCGCCATCTACGACAACACCTCCGCCGCCCGATCCCAACGTGTCCGAGCCGAACGCACATGCCGCTCGGACTTAGCCCGACCGGGCCCAAACTGCAACCGCGCCACCATGTCCGCGACAAGCCGGTGCAGCAACCTCAACTCCGCGGACACCTTCACCAACACCGTCGCCGCCGCCGCGTCGGTCACGTCCGCAGCAGCCGCAGCATCGAAACGCGCCTGCAACACCTCGGCGTAATCGGCGGCCCGCACAGCCGTCCCGATGGCAGCCACCTCGGCGGGAGACCACACCAACACCACCCCCTGCGCCTTCGCGGCCTTCCTCAACTCGCTGTCCAGTGACCGTCGCAGCCTCTGACCGGCAGACATAGCCATGCGCCCCAGTGTGCGCCGCGCGGACCGGCTTCGGCAGGCATAGCGCCCAAACCCACCAACGACTGCGACCCCTTTCGAGGCGCTATGGCGTAGCCGGGCCGTACCCCCCCGGCCAGGGGTGACTCCCCCAGGGTCCGTTTGGCACTGGGTTTGACGGCTGACCGGCCCGCGGTTCGCCCGACTACGCGGGCCGGTCGTCGTCCACGCCATTCGTCGCGGTGCTGACGGCTATCCCGTCAGCTGCTCACGGTGGCGGCAGCGCGCGGTCTGCTGTGTTGGTCGTTGTCGGGCTCGAGTGGTTCGACTATCCCGTCAACACCGAGGGTGTCGCGCTGGTCCAGTTCGGCGAGGGTGCGGATGTGTGCGAAGTGTGGCAGGCCAGGCGCTGGAAGAGCTACGCGCGCAGCGCGGGATTAGCCCCCGACGGCGCGGGCCATAAAGCGGGCCGGGCGCCAATCTGGGGCCGCCCCGGGGGTGTCCGGGGACGATCCGGTTCCCCGCCGGAGGTCGCCTTCAGTGACCTCGATGTCGCGCAGTCACGGCGGTAGGGCTGCCCACTAATCCGTTTCGGCGAAAGCCAGTAAACGACAACTCAAGACCGCCTAGAATCCTTACACCTGACGTGTGGAGGACCGCCGGGCTAGTGACAACCAGGGGCTTGGTAGTTAGGTGGACCGACATGGCGTATGTGATCGCGGCCCCGGAGATGATGACCGCGGCGGCAACGGATTTGGCAACCATCGCCTCGAATATCAGCGCGGCCCACCTGGTAGCGGCGGCCCCGACCGTCGCACTGGTGCCCGCAGCCGCCGATGAGGTGTCGGCGGGCGTCGCGCACCTGTTCTCCCAGCACGCCCAGGGCTATCAGGCGCTGGCCGGGCAGGCGGCGGTGTTTCATGAGCAGTTTGTGCAGCACTTGACTGCGGGTGCGCACTCCTATGCGGCCACTGAGGCCGCCAACGCCGCGTCGTTGCAGCACTTGAATGCGAGTGCGGGCTCGTCTGCCGGCGCTATCGCCGCCTTGGCTGTCCCGTCACTAAACACCTTATTAAACAACGCCATCAGCTTACTCGGAGCGATAATAACGAATCCGCTGCTTTATATAAAGGCTTTAATAGTTATTTTAGTCTTAGCCACTGCCCCAATCAGTCTCCCACTTATATTATTATTCTTGTTGGGATTGAGCGCGCTATCCCCAATTTTCGTCACTCTGGGCCTGTGACCGACCAGGCATTCACAAGCCGCACAGGGCAAATGAGCAGGGTGCGTTGAGCCACGGCACGTATTCACGACCGATCCCCCATTTCCGCGCTGAATCTCCTTGTCCCGCAGCCTATGTTTATCGGTTCTCTCCTTCGGTTGGTCGGCGGCGGGCACTGGCGCGCTTTCATAGCGGCGTACCCGCCCGCCTCGATTACCCAGCGGATAGCGGCCCTACTGCCGGACGCCGAGTGGTGGTCGTGCAGGTCGTGCCAACGCTCGGGGCAGTCCGGGTAGAACCTGGCGTGCAGGGGATGCGAGTTCCCCATGCACCCGGTGCAGACGAGGTGTTCGCTGTCGGTCAGGATGATGGTTCTGCCGAGACGCCGTCGCACCCGTCGCACGCGAACGGGGCGGTTGTCTGTCTGGTCATCGGTGATTCCTTTTCTTGGACGGGGGCTTGGGGCTGGTCTGGTGTCAGTCATAGGGATCTCCGTCCATGCCGAACAGGGCGTAGTCGTCGGGCTTGGTGCATCCACAATCCTTGGCGTAGAGCACGATCCGCATGCCCTGCGTTGAGTAGCCGAACGCTGCGGATCGTCTTAGTCGTGCAGGAGCTTCGCCCTGATTTAAGCTACCGTTCAAGTGCACGCGGTCGCGACGCGTGCCTAGAGTTGCAAAAGGGCAAACCTCGACACGCTCAGATGAGAACTCGGAGGAAATTCACTTATGGCGAAGGTACTTTTCATCGTTAGTGGAGCCTCCTACTGGGTGCTGAAGGACGGCACCAGGTACGCCACCGGGTACTGGGCCGAGGAGTTCGCGAACCCGTACGAGATCCTCACGGACGCGGGCCATGAGATTGTGGTCGCGACGCCCGGGGGCGTGATCCCGACCGTCGACATGATGAGCTTGCGCCCCGAGATGGCGGGCGGCATCGATGGCGCCCTCCACCTGGAGGCCATCATCCGCTCCGCGGAGGCGATGCGGCGGCCTCTCCAGCTTTCGGACGTCCGCCTGGAGGACTACGACGGCGTCTACCTGCCGGGCGGGCATGGCCCGATGGCCGACCTGGCGTGGGACGCCGACGCGGGACGGTTGTTGACCGCGCAGCTGGCCTCGGGCAACCCGCTGATTATCGTGTGCCACGGTCCCTCCGCGATGCTAGCCACCAGAATTCACGGCGTGTCGCCCTTCAAGGGCTACAACGTCACGTGCTTCACCGACGAGGAAGAGGAGGCCGTCGGGCTGGCCCCTAGGGTGACCTGGCTGCTGGAGACCGATCTGAAGGAGAAGGTCGGCGTCAACTTCAGCCGCGGCCCGATCTGGGAGCCGTACATGGTGGAGGACCGCAACCTGGTTACCGGACAGAACCCACACTCGGCTGCGGTGCTAGGTGACCGGATGTTGGAGATCTTCAAGGGCGCCTAGAGGCCCGAATGGCTAAGCGATCGAAGTCGAGGTCAAAACGCCGCCGTCCACTGCGGCAAGCTCGCCGTCGTCTACTTCGTCAGACAGGCGTTCGCGCTATTTCCCTAAGCCCCAATGGAATACCTCGGTGGTGAGCAACACGAGTCCCAGCGAGACCGATGCGACGACGGTGAGTCCGATGATCGCGACGACGAGCGGTCGCCATCCGGTGCGCGCGATCTGGCGGACGTCGGTGTTGAGGCCGACGCCGGCGAAGGTGAGCAGGAACGCCCACTTCGACACGTTGGCGAGGTTGGCGGTTTGGCCCTTGGTCAGCCAGTGCGCCGTCGCGATCGCCGAGACAGCCAGGAACCCGAGCACAAACTTCGGGAACTTGTCCCAGACGAACGCGGCTTTGGCTTTGAAACCGGGAGCAATTTCGTCGGCCTGACCGCGGGCGGCCCAATAGAGCGCGAAACCTAGGACGACGAACCCGATCAGGGCGTTGCGCGTGGACTTGACTAGCACGGCGATCTTGCCGGCGTGATCGGAGAACAGGTACCCGGTCGCGGTGGTTTCGGCGGTGTTGTCCACCGATAGGCCCGCCCACAGCCCGAATTGGTAGTCGGTGAGCCCGATCGCGTGACCCAACGGCGGCAGCACGAACAGCCCCACCGCGCCGAGCGCCAGGATCGCCGCGATGGCGTAGCTGACGTCGGAGTTGCGGGCGCGGATTGCCCCCTTGGCGGCGATGATGGCCGACACCCCGCAGATAGAGGTGCCGATTGCCAGCAGCGAGCCCAGCTTGCCGGATAAACCGAATGCCCGCGCGGCGAGCAGGATGATGGTTCCTGCGATCGCCATGTCCACCAGAATCTGGATCAGCGCGGTGCCGCCCAGTTTGGCGATGTCACCCAGAACAAACCGCGAACCCAGCGCGACGATCCCGATCTTGAGCCAGAACTCGTAGGTCTGTACACCGGGGCGGAATATTCGGTGCAAACCGACGGTGTTGGTGATGAGCAGCCCAATCACGATGGCCCACAACACATATTCGATGTCGGGCGCGTGCCAGTGCTCGTGTTTGGCCAGTGCGTTCCACCAGATCTGGGCGTACTTGCCGAGCAGGCCCACGGCGATCAGCAGCAGAATTCCGGGTACGTAGTCCAGCGGCTGCCTGCTGGTGAAGCTGGGCTCGTCGTCCAGGGCTTCTTCGGGCTCGATGCGTGTGGTGCTCATGCGATCACCACGGAATCTTCGGAAGCACGTTGGCCACCGCCAACGCGACGATCACGCCGGCCACCGCGGTCGCCCACCAGTCCACCGAGACCGAACCGAGTCGCTCGCTAAACCCACCCGGCCGCAGCGAGTTGGCATCCCCGCCACTTTCCGTCGGAACGTCCTCGCTCATGATTGCTCCTCATGCACCAATAGCCGCGTCTACCAGGTCCGCAGTGTCGGGGACATAGTTGCGTGCGGCGTGCCGCGGAGCAACCGATTGGCTCGTGGTGAATTTAGGTCACTGGTGCTGACGCGGGCTGCGCTCGTCGAGCAGGGCGATGACCTGCGCGGCGAGATCGTCGATGTCGGCATCGGTGGTGTCCAGCACCAGATCCGGCTGTCTCGGGCGGCTCGTAGGGCGCGTCGACACCGGTCAGCCCTTTGAGCTCGCCGCGGCGCGCACGGGCATACAAGCCCTTGGGGTCGCGCTTTTCGCATTCGGCCAGCGACGTGGCGACGTGCACCTCGATGAAGGGCAGTTTGGCGGCATCGTTGAGGGCGCGGGCAGTCTCGCGGTCCGACTTCAGCGGCGACACCAGCGACGCCAGCGCGACCACGCCGGCGTCGGCCAGCAGCCGGGTCAAATGGCCGACCCGCCTGATGTTTTCGGTGCGGTCACCGGGGGAGAAGCCTAAGGTCGTCGGAGAGGCCGTGACGTAAGTTGTCGCCGTCGAGCAGGTAGGCCACCCGGCCCGATTCGACCAGAGCACGCTCGACCGCGACCGCGACCGTCGACTTGCCCGATGCGGGCAGGCCGGTGAACCAGATCGTTGCTCCCGGCTGGCCGGTGGCCTGCCACCGGTGCTTGCGGTCCAGTGCCGACGGATGCCAGCGGATGTCGGTGCGCGCGTGAGTGCCGGGCTTGACCTCCCGCCCCTCGATGATGGTGCCCGCGCCGACGGTGTCGTTGGTGGTCTCATCGATCAGGATGAATGCGCCGCTGTCACGGTTGTCGGTGTAGCTGTCGGCGATGACGATCGAGCTGGTGCGCAGCGTCACGGTGCCGATGTCGTTGAGCGCCAACTCAACCGGACTGTCGAGCTCGTCGAGCGTTTCGGGATCAAGCCGGGAATGCAGTTCCTGCACGGTTGTTCGCACGGTCCTGGTGGTTTGTTTGAGTGCCAGTCGGGCACCAGCCCGCAACGGGTCGTCGATGAACCAGCACACGGTGGCGTCCAGCTCCCGGGCCAGGACCGGCAACACCGCGTCGTCGGCTCCGCTGACCAGCACGTCCCCCCGTCCCACGTCGATGTCATCGGCGAGCTCGACCGAAACCGAAAGCGGCGCAACCCCCGTCGTGCGGTCGTCGTCGAGGGTGTCCAGCCCGGTGACGGTCGAGCGGGTGCCGGCAGGCAGCGACACCACCGGATCTCCGACGCTGAGCGTTCCTGCCGCCAGCCGCCCGGTGTAGCGGCGCCGCACATCGGCGGTTGGCCGCGACACCCACTGCACCGGCAGGCGCAGCCTCGATGCTTCGGCCTGCGGCGCGCCCAGCTCGACAGCTTCGAGGTAGTCCAGCAGAGTGGGGCCGTCATACCACGGCGTGTTCTCCGAGCGGTGCACGACGTTGTCGCCGAGCTTGGCCGCGATAGGGATGACGGTGATGTCCACTTCGCCGAGGCGCGCGGTCGTCTGGCGCAGCTGGTTCTCCACGTCGGCGAATCCGGCCTGGTCGAAATCGATGAGGTCGATCTTGTTCACCGCAGCGACGAAGTGCTTGATTCCCAACAGCTTTGCGATCCGGGCATGCCTGCGGGTCTGGCGCAGCACACCGGCGCGCGCGTCGACCAACAGGATCGCCACGTGCGCGTTGGATGCGCCGGTGAACATGTTGCGGGTGTAGCGCTCGTGGCCGGGGGTGTCGGCGAGGATATAGCTGCGGGTGTCGGTGGAAAAGAATCGGTACGCGACGTCGATCGTGATGCCCTGTTCGCGTTCGGCGCGCAAACCATCGGACAGCGCCGCGAGGTCGGCGATGCCTTCCTCGTCGGTGACGGCCTCCAGGTGGTCCAACGGCAGGCTGTCGGTGTCGTGCAGCAGCCGGCCGATCAGGGTGCTCTTGCCGTCGTCCACCGATCCCGCGGTGGTGATACGCAGGAGCTGTCGGGTTATCCCCTTGGGCGGGCAGTCTTTTGCGGTTTTCTCTGCGTCTGCGGTCATCAGAAGTAGCCCTCTCGCTTGCGGTCTTCCATTGCGGCGGCCGAGGTGCGGTCGTCGGCGCGGGTCTCGCCGCGCTCGGAAACCGTCGCTGCGGAGATCTCGGCGATGACCCGGGAGATGTCGACTGCTCTGGAGCGCACCGCACCGGTGATGGTCAGGTCGCCCACGGTGCGGTACCGCACCCACTCTGTGGCAGAAGTTTCACTGTTTTGCGGACTGGCGTAGTCCGAGACCGCAAGCAGGATGCCGTCACGTTCGAACACCTCGCGTTCGTGCGCGTAGTAAATCGACGGTATCTCAAGGTCTTCTAGCTCGATGTAGCGCCAAACGTCGATCTCGGTCCAGTTGCTCAGGGGGAACACCCGCACCTGCTCACCCTTTTTGATCCGGCCGTTGTAGAGCGACCAGGGCTCGGGGCGCTGGGCACGGGGATCCCACTGGCCGAATTCGTCGCGGAAGCTCAGGATTCGTTCTTTGGCGCGGGCGCGTTCCTCGTCGCGGCGGGCGCCGCCGAACGCTGCGTCGAAGCCATCTGCCTCCAATGCGTCGAGCAGGGTGCGGGTCTGTGCCCGGTTGCGTGACGCCCCGGGACCCGGGTCGGGGACGCGGCCGTTGTCGATGGATTCCTGCACCGACGCGACGATCAGTTTGTGTCCGTGGCCGGTGACCCTGCGGTCGCGGAATTCGATCACCTCGGGGAAGTTGTGTCCGGTGTCAACATGCATCACCGGAAACGGCAGCGGCAGCGGACGAAACGCCTTCTCCGCCAGGCGAAGTAGTACGATCGAGTCCTTGCCGGCCGAAAACAGCAGGACCGGCCGCTGTAGTTCGGCCACGACCTCACGGATGATGTGCACCGCCTCGGCTTCCAGCAGTCGCAGTTCGTCCACGCGGCGTGCTTCCGTCGTTGTGGTGGTGGTCATGTCGGCAGCCCTTCTCTCTCGGCGTCCACGCGGTAGCGCTCCACCCACTCGTCGGACCGTTGATCGGCTTGGCGCTCCAGCACCGGCTCGGGTGCCAGTCGCGGGTCGAGTCCCAATGACTCAAGGATGGTGGCGACCACCTCAGTCAGGTTGCGCCACAACACCGGATATGAAATCTCCATGGGTTTGATGTCTTCCTCGGCGAACCAGCTTCGCCACCCCTGTTCCTGGGCCCGCAGCATGGTAACGACGTGCGCGATCGCCCCCGCGTGATAGGTGGCCCGCGCATCACGCACTGGATCGGGCCTGCCCCGCCACACCCGCGTCTGCACCGCCCGCCAAAACGACACCGCCTGCGATATCACGTCGGGTCGATAGATGTATACGAACAGCGGCTCCTCGCCAACGACATCGCGGATCGCGGCCAGCAGGCCGTCACCGGATCGATTCGGCAGATCTTTCGCCCGGTTCAACAGCAGCGGCGTCTGGTTCCACATCAGCTTGCCGCCCCATACGCCGTTGGGGGTGCGTCCGATCGCTTGGATGTAGTCGCGCCAGATCTCGGCGGTGGCCAGGTCCGGCGTTCCCACGTCCAACGGGTCGAGCAGGCTCAGGATCGACTCGTCCTCGACACCGGCGAACCACTCCCGCGGCTGCGGCGCCTGGCTGGTGGTCTGCAGGTATTGGAAGAATTCTTGGGGTTCGCCGGCGATCCCGGTCGCCCGCAGCGATTCGACGAGCAACGTGCTGCCGCTGCGCTGGGAAGCCAACACCAGGTACGAGGAAGGGCTAGGCAGGCGATCGGTCACCTGAAAAGCCTAACCGCGTGGAAAACCCGTCGCTGACAATGGGTTTACGCTCACGCTGACCCAAACTCTTGCTTCCGGCTCGAACGTGAAGATTGGTGAGGTTTTCGGCATTGCGGAGCCAATTCGGGTAGTTGCGTCGGTGAAAACCTCTCGATTCCATCCTCACGAATCGCGAGGTGACCGTGACTCCTGGGGTAAATGAGATGTCTCCGCCCAATGGTCATATTGCTGTCGCGTGTTCTATCGAGCAGAAGTTCTGCCGTCCGGATGCGACGACCGCGCCCCAGAGCCCTCAGGTCTGCACAGCTCACGGCGACATGATCCTGGGAACACCCCATCGGACGGCAGTGATGCCATAGCCCGTCCAGATTTCTTCTGAGTGATTGCAAACCTCACGTTGCGGATGGCTTTGACAGTAAATTGCCCGACAGATTATGCGCGCAAACGGGCGGCATCGGCCGACAAGCAAACAACATGGAGTTGCTTCGAGTCAGCTAATTACGAACAGGTTAGAAAAATTACGAACATGGGGGAACCGATGGGCCATATCGACCGTCGGTCATATTGGCAGGCCCTGTGAACGGCGCCACTTCGCGAAGCCCATGAACGTCCGCACATCGACGACGCGCGGAGCTGTGGACGACTCAAGCAGCTTGCGCAGCTCTGTTGCAGAGATAGCTTCAGCGGTCGGTGAGTTCATTACGCCGCCGCCCGTCCGGCTCAGGGCCGGCGCGGCGCCAGCGTGCGGCGCGCGACGAAGTCCAGCGCCGCTCCCAGGGCGCCGATGACGACGATCACCGCGACGACTTGGTCGTAGGCCAGCTGGTCACGCGCATTAAGGATCTGGTAGCCCAAACCCGACCGCACGCCCAGCATCTCGGCGGGAACCAGAACCACCCACGCGATCCCCAAGGCCAGCCGCAGACCGGTCTGGATGTGTCCGCGGACCGCGGGCACGACGACCGCACTCACCAGTTCGACTCGGGTGGCGTGGAAGGACCGTGCCACGTCCAGGTATCCCGGTTCGATCGTGTGCACCCCGGCCGCGGTGTTGAGCAGGATCGGCCAGACGGCTGCGGCGGCGATGAGGAAAATTACCGGCTGGTTGCCGATTCCGAACACTGCCAGAGCAATCGGTGTCCACGACAGCGGAGAAATCATCCGCAAGAACTGCAGGATCGGTGCCGCCGCTCGCTCGGCGGTAATATTCAGGCCGATCAGCAAGCCGGCGGGGATTCCGATCACCGCGGCCACCAGCAGCCCAATCAGCAAGCGCCACAGGCTTATCCCGGTATCGGGCAGTAACACGCCCCGGTTGAGGAGGCCGCCCAGTGCAGGCACTACTCGCTGCGGCGCGGTCTGACGCAGCAACGAAGCCGGCTCACACCACACGTTGGTGGCCAGCCACCATAGGCCGATCGATGCCGCGATGGCGATCAGCGGCGGCAGCCATCGGCGGAAAGCCGGGAGGCGCCGCGTCGGCGACCCAACGGCGACGGGGGTGAAAGTGTCAGTCGTCATAGAGATTGCACCTGTTCGGTTCTGGTCAGTGTCGGATCAAGGCCGAACGCCTGTGCACCGCCGTGCTTGTCGAGCGAACGGCGGACAAAGACGTCGTCGACGAGCTCGCCGTGCACCCGCGCCGGGTCGAGTCGATCGAGAAAACGCCGATCGCCGTCGACGACGGTATCGCCCATCGCCTCGACCAACCGCTCGGTGTAGCTCGGGAACGGGAACGGCTGGTAACCGATCCGCTGCGGCTCCCAGTCCGGATGTAGCAGCGGGTAAGGCGGCTTGGGATAGGTCAACGCCAACCGGATCGCGCCCACCGGCTGCGGGAGGTATCCGCCGGCCAGTGCGGAGGCGGCCGCCGCACGGTCGGCACCGATGCGTAGTTGCGCACCCACTACAGCGTCGGTGACCCCTTGCACCTGCTCGGGATGCCGTTCGATCACGTCCTCGTGTGCGAGCAGCACGCAGCAGGCGTGCTCACGCCACACATCGCCGAGAAAGGCGGCGATGTGGCCGATCTTCTTGATCTGTGCGACCGCGTTGAACGGGTCGGCCACCACGTAGCCGCCGATGGAGCGGTTAGCCAAGGCGGGCACCATGTCCGAGGGACTCATCACGATGAGTTCGACGGTGCCTTCGGATCGCGACGCGCTGCGACGCACCACCGGCCGCAGCCCATGGGCGCGCAGCAACCGCTGCAGCACGATGTTGTGGATCGACCACCAGAACGGAATCCCAACCCGGGTGCCGGCCAGCTGGGACAGATCACGAATGTCCGGTGCGACCGTCACGGCCGAACCATTGGTGTGGTTCCAGCCCAGTATTCGCACGGCGGCGCCGAGCGAGTACCGCAGTTGCACCGCCATCGGCATCAACAGGTGAACGATGTCGACTTGGCGCGTGATGAAGGCCTCTGCCAACGCCGCCCAGCTCCGAAACAGCACTGGCCGAGCCGAACTCACCGCGTCGGGCGGGTACAAACCGGCGCTGTGCGCAATCAGCAGAGGCGCCGCGTCGGTGATCGGCAGATAGCCGACCCGTAGTTGTGCGCCGGGGTGTGTCGGGGTTTCGACGGCGCTGCGGGCGAGACCTGCCACACCGAACAGCCCACCGGTGGCGGCGACGCCGCCGGTGACGGCCAACAGTTGCCGCCGCGACAACAGCTGGTGGCTCACAGCGCTGTCGCCGCGCGGTCGCGGTAATGATCGAGCACGTCCGAGCGCAGCTGTTCTGCGCTCGCGTGCTCGGACACCGTCCACTGTGTGCGGATCCGGCCGCCGCTCAGCAACACAACGCGGTCGGCGAGCCGCAGCGCTTCGTCGACGTCGTGAGTGACCAGCACGACCGTCACCTCGAGCGCGGCGGCCAACTCACCCAGCCAACCTTGCAGGTCCGCACGGGTCGCCGGATCCAGCGCGCTGAACGGTTCGTCGAGCAGCAGCAGTCGCGGCCGGGCGGTGACCGCCCGCAACACCGCGACTCGCTGCGCCTGCCCACCCGAGAGTTGATCGGGATAGCGATCGGCCAGCGCGTGCAAGCCGAATCGGGTCGTCAGCTCGGCCGGATAATTCTGGTCGAAGCAGCCCCGCTGTGCGGCGAATCGCGTTGCAAACAAGATGTTTTCGCTGACGGTCAGCCACGGCATCAAAAGCGGCCGCTGGAACACCACGCCAGTGCGCGGCCGGACACCATCCGCGGGCCAAGCGATGTCGCCGCTGCTGAGTGTGTCCAAACCCGCCAAGATGCGCAGCAGCGTGGATTTGCCGCTGCCACTGGGACCCAGCACCGCGAGGAATTCGCCCGTAAACACGTCCAAGTCCAGGTTGACGAGCGCCGTGTGCTCGCCGAATCGCTTGGCGCCCGCTGCTATTCGTACTGCTTCAGTTCCCACCGCAACTGTCCTTCCGACGGTGATTGGATCGGCAGGAACGCCGCTTCGCGGAAGCGGCGATTGGCGGCGGTGCCCAGCGCGTATCCGGCGCCGCCGGCCAGGGCCAGCTCGAGGTGGGTGGCTTCGACGGCCAGGGTCGCGGCTTGCAGGCGCAGCCTGATGAAGTCGGGTGTCGCGCCGCGCGCCGGATCCGCGGCCAGCTCGTAGAGTCGGTTATGCAGCCGGTCGGCCTCCGCGGCCAGCCCGTCGAGATCCTCACGGAACTGCTCGCCGAGGCCGCCGGTGCGCTTGCCCCCGCCGGTGATGGCCGCGCGTCCCACACCGATGCAAAACGCGGTCTGCAACAGCAGGAAGGTGGGCCGGATGCGAGCCACGAACTGGTGCAGGTCGGTGCTGACTATCCGGTCAGGAGCGACCTTTACGTGCTCCAACTGCAACGAGGTGGACGCGGTCGATGCCAGTGCCATCAGCTCCGGTGCGGGGTCGACGATCACGCCGTCGGCGTTGGCGTCGACCGCGACGACATAGGTCCGGCCATCAGCGTCAGCTGCCGGCAACACGATCAACGCATCGTGAAAAACGTTGGAAGCCCAGCGAATCGGCCCGCTGATACGAAGACCACCCGCGTCGTCGCGTTCGGCGACGATGGGCACTGGTCCCAAACCGGCAACGTGCTTGAGGCCCGCCGCCATCGCCGTCACCCCGGGCCGGCTGCCGGACCGCAGCTCCCCGAGGTGCGCTTCGCGTAGCGCCGGCGGCGCAAGATGCAAGTAGTGCAGCGTCATTCGATGAGCCCACGCCGAGAACCCCACCGCCAGACTGCGGGTCGACACTTCCTCGATCACCCGCACCATGTCGTCGAGACGCTCACCGAAGCCGAAGTCGAACAGCCCGGCCCCGCCGAGTTCGGCGAGGTCGACACGGACATCGGTGCTCAGCACGTCCAGCGCCGCCGCTCTGGCTTCGACTGCGGCAGAGACACGGTGCAGTTCGGCTGCGACGTCGTCTGCCACCGCGACGGTCACGGCAGCGGCCCTTGCAGCCCGTGTAGCCGGTCGAACGGGGTCTCCACGGCCTGGCGAGCCCGGCGGACCGCGTCCTCGTCCGGGGCGTCGTACAAGCACAGGCACTTGTCCATGTCTTCGCGCACGTAGGTGCGCAGGAAGCTGGTCTCCGGAACTTGAGCGTATTTGGGCGAATTGGCCCGTTTGCGGGCCAGGTAGGAGTCCATGTCGAGGCCGTCGGGCAGGTCCCACTCGACAAGGTAGCCGGCCGACGGGCGTAGCGCCTTGAGCTGCGCCAGCTCGGCACCGACCAGTCGCACCGGATGAGGTCCGACGACGTCGCTGACGTCCAAGTCCTGCAGCGGCTGCGGCTGGTCGGCGGAAAATTCGGCGACGGCGAACACCCGGTCCGCCGCGGCGGTCACTTGCGCCTCGATCAACTCGCCGCCATGGCGGTGTATCTCGACGTCGAGCGTCTTGAGCAGAGCGTCGACAGCGGGTCGGTCCGGTTGCGCGGGAACGAGTTCGTAGAGGAATAGCGTCATGGCTTGTGCCTTTCGTTTCGATCAGCCTGCCTCGACACTGATACAGACAGACCTGTCTGTCCAGGTCGGTTCGCGTTAGTCTGCATTCATGACACCCGCATCTACCGCCGCACATCGACCGGCCCGCGCGCAGCCGACGCCGGACGGGCCGGCTGAGCGCCTCTTGGATACGGCAACGAAACTCTTTGCACAGCAAGGCATTAGAGCGGTCGGCATCGACCTGGTCCTGCGCGAGGCAAACGTGGCCAAGTCGAGTCTGTACACCTGCTTCGGATCGAAGGAGGCGTTGGTCATCGCGTACCTCGAGCGATTGGATCAGGCTGATCGCAACCGCTGGACCGAGCGCACGGCGAAGCTGACCGATCCCGTCGCCAAGGTGCTCGCATTCTTTGACGCGGCGGCTGCCGGCGCCCGTGCCCGCGACTATCGGGGTTGTTTGTACGCCAACGCCGCGACGGAGTTTCCCGGCGCCGAGTTGGTGCCGGTACGCGCGCACCGCGACTGGGTCCGGTCGACCATGACCGACCTACTTCGGGCCGCGAAGACCACGCAGCCCTCGATATTGGCCGGTCAGATCCAGATCCTCTATGACGGTGCCCTGGTCGGGTCGAAAATAGAGCGGTCCACCAAGCCCGTCACCGCGGCACGGCAGCTCGCCGAGCGCTTGATCGCCGCTCAGCGTCCGGTTTAGAGGTAATCCCTCGCCGCGTCCGAGTCGAGGTTCCCGCGTCCAGCCGGGGCCTCGCACACGCAGACGTGCCCGGTGTCCGGCAACCAGCGCGACAGCTGCGCCCCCCGATTGCGCATTACGTGCTGCCGGTAGACCTTGTCGCACTGTTGCTGGGAAAAGGCCAGGTCGAGGTTGACTGGCAACCCGGCCCAGTCGACGTGGTCGCGCGCCCGCGCCAGCCCGTTGGAGAGGGCGTCGCTTGCGTTGCCACCTCGCAGCCAGCACTGCAGCGGGCAGTCGCTGTTGACGGCGTCCCCTCTGGCCACGCAGATTCCTCCCTCGAGCGAGCAGGTCCTTGAGTGAATCGTGCGACGAGGTTGTTTCAGCGACAGGTGTGCGATGTTTCCGGCGGATTACGGATTCGTCAGTAGACGTCGCGGTGGTAGCGCTTGTCGGCGCTTAATGCCTGCACATAGGCCCTGGCCGCGTCCGGTCCGAGGTTCCCGTGCCGGGCGGCGATCTCGCACAGCGCGCGATCGACGTCCTTGGCCATCGGATCGGCGTTGCCGCACACGTACAGCTGTGCTCCATCTTCCAGCCAGCGCCACAACTCGGACCCGCGCTCGCGCATCAGGTGCTGCACGTAGACCTTGTGGCGTTGGTCCCGGGAGAATGCCAGGTCCAGCTCGGTGAGGAACCCGTGGGCACGCATCTGCTCGATCTCGTCGCGGTAGTAGTAGTCGGTCGCGGCGTGCTGTTCGCCGAAGAACAGCCAGTTGGGTCCGGTGTGGCCCAGCGCTCGTCGCTCCTGAAGGAAGCCGCGGAAGGGGGCGATGCCGGTTCCCGGCCCGATCATGATCATCGGGGTGTGCGAGTCGCTGGGCGGTCGGAAACTGCTGGATGCGCGAACGTAAACGGCGGCCTGGTCGCCGGGGGAGCGGTCCGCGAGGTAGGTCGAGCACACGCCGCGACGCGGAACGCCCTGGAAGCTGTAGCGGACCGGCGATACCGTCAGGTGGACTTCTCCCGGGTGCTCCTTCGGGCTGGACGAGATCGAATAGAGCCGCGGCTGAAGCGGTTTGAGCACGCTCAGCCATTCGTCGACGGACGCCGTGACCTTGTACTGACCCAGCAGGTCGACGGACTGACGGCCCCACGTCCAATCAGCCAGTGCCGCTTTGTTTTCCGGCTTCAACAACTCGGCCAGTTGCTCATCGCCGGTGTGCCGTGCCACGAACCGAAGCAGGGCCGGACTGATGTGGGCGATTTCGAATCGGTGTGTGAGTGCTTCGCGCAGAGAGATTGATGCGATCGATCCATGGTCGGCGACTTCCACCGCGGTCTCACCGTCCAGTCCGGTCAGTGTGAGCCATTCGTCGACGAGCCGTCGGCCATTGCGCGGCCATACCCCGAGGGCGTCACCAACTTCGTAGTTGACGGTTTTCTCCGGCAGGCCGAACACTAAGTGCCGCACGTCCTTCGACGACCGCGGTTGGCTAAGCGTGGTGTTTCGGACCAGGTTGGTGAGCAGTGGATTCTTCTTGGAGTACTTCGTTCGCGTGGGCTTGCTCGACGTGCGAGCCGGCGCCGCACTCGGCGTGGCTGTGTTGGCGAGCGCGTCGATGATCTTGCTGACCCACCCGGCCGCGGTGTCCTCGTAATCGGGCTCGCAGTCGACGCGGTCGATCATGCGGCATGCTCCCAGCGCGGCCAGGCGCTCGTCGAGTCTGCGTCCGTGTCCGCAGAAATCGTCGTAGTTGGAGTCACCGAGCGCGAGCACCGCGTATCGGGTGTCGGGGAGCAGCGGGCCACCATCGGCGGAGAGCGCCCGCCAGAATGCGGCGCCGTTGTCGGGCGGCTCGCCGTCCCCGGTGGTGCTGGTGATCAGCAGCAATTCCGGTGCTTTCGCCAGGTCGGCGGGCGCAAAATCGTTCATGCTGTGCGATACGACGGGCAGCCCGGCCTCCTCGAGTCGGGCGGTCACGTCGGCGGCGAGCTCTTCAGCGTTACCGGTCTGGGAGGCCCATAACAGCGCGATCGGCGCCCGCTGGGGCGCGGTTTCGGACTCCGTTGGCCTCGGCTCGCCGGCCGCCGGTGTTGCGTCGGGGATCGGGGTGCGCGCGAACAGCCCTGCAAGCAGTCCGTCCACCCACAGCCGGGTGTTGGAATCGAACGGCGCGCTGATTGGCAACGTGGGCACGCCGGACGTTCGCCGGCCGGCTTCCGAACGCAGCCCGGCGATCACACCCGCGAGGTAGGACCGGCCCAGCGGACCAAACTGCGGCATCGGCTCGTTCGCCAACCCGAGGAGTTCGGCGAAGGCGTCGACCTTCGAGGCACTCATTTCGGTGTTCTCATCGGCTTCCAACTCGGGTTCGGAGACGCTGACCTTCATCAGGCTGATCGCACACGCCTTGTACTCCGGTTGCCGCGATATCGGATCGACCGCGTCACTGGTGACGGCATTGATCGAGAGGTATTCGCCGAAGACATCATTCCAGTGGAACGGCGCGAAGCAGTTGCCCGCCCGCACCCGGTCGGTGACCACGGCCGGCAGTAGGGCGCGGCCGCGGCGGGAAGCGATCTCCACCCGGTCGCCTTCGCAAATGTCCAGCCGCGCGGCATCTTCGGGGTGGATCTCGACGAACGGCCCGGGATTGAGCTTGTTGAGCTTGGCGATCTTCCCGGTCTTGGTCATCGTGTGCCACTGGTGCGCCAGGCGTCCGGTATTGAGCAGGAAAGGGTAGGCGGCGTCGGGCATCTCCTCCGGCAGCAGGTGCGGGCGGGCAAAGAAGATCGCACGCCCGGACGCGGTCGGGAACGCCAACTGGGGCACGCTGCCGTCGTCGCGGACGAGCTGCGTTTGGCTGACACCGTCGTTGCGGTAGCGGATCGGGTTGCGGTCGGCGGTGCCCTCGGGTGGGCACGGCCACTGCAGTGGTGTCTGCCGCAGCCGGTCGTAGCTGGCCCCGCGGAGGTCATAACCGGTCTTGGGGTTCCAGAACCGCTTGATCTCGTCGAATACGTCTTCTGCGGAGCCATAGCTGAACGACTCCGAATACCCCATCGCGCAAGCGATCAGGGCGATGATATGCCAGTCCGGCAGCGCTTGCCCCGGCGCATCGATCGCCTGTTGGAACAAGGTCAGGTTGCGTTCGGAGTTGACCATCACCCCGTCGGATTCTGTCCAGAGCGCGGCCGGAAGTAGCACGTCGGCGTACTCGTTGGTCTCGTTCTCCACGAACGCATCTTGAGTGATCACCAGTTCGGCCTTATCCAGGCCGGCGAGCACCGTTTTCCGATTAGCGACGGTGGCAACGGGATTGGTGCAGATGATCCAGCAAGCCTTGATCTGTCCGTCGGCCATGCGGGAGAACATGTCGATCACGCCGTCGCTGACGTCGGTACGAAGCGAACCGCGGGCTATGCCCCACTGCTCCTCGACGAATTTCCGGTCTTCGGCGGAGATCACTGACCGCTGACCGGGCAGACCGGGCCCCATGTAACCCATCTCGCGTCCGCCCATCGCGTTGGGCTGTCCGGTGAGGGAGAAGGGACCGCTGCCGGGCTTGCAGATGGCGCCGGTGGCCAAGTGCAGGTTGCAGATCGCGTTGGTGTTCCAGGTGCCGTGGGTGCTCTGGTTGAGCCCCATCGTCCAGATGCTCATCCAGTTCTTGGCTTCGCCGATCCAGCGCGCCGCCGTGCGGAGGTCTTCGGCTGACAGGCCGGTGATCTCGCTGACTTTGTCGAGGGTGAATTGCTGAAGGAAACTCGGCATCACCTCCCAGCCCTCGGTGAATTCGGCGATGAACTCGTCGTCGGTGTGCCCGTTTTCGACGATCAGGTGCAGCAGCCCGTTGAGCAGCGCCAGATCGGTGCCGGGGGCGATCTGCAGGAACAGGTCGGCCTTCTCGGCGGTCGCGGTGCGGCGCGGGTCGACAACGATGAGCTTGGCGCCGGCCTTGACGCGCTCCATCATCCGCAGGAACAAGATGGGATGGCAGTCAGCCATATTGGCGCCGATGACGAAGAAGACGTCGGCGGTGTCGAAGTCCTGATATGACCCGGGGGGCCCGTCCGCGCCGAGGGACAGCTTGTAACCCGAACTCGCGCCGGCCATACACAACCGTGAGTTCGACTCGATCTGGTTGGTGCCGATGAACCCTTTGGTCAATTTGTTGGCCAGGTACTGGGCTTCGAGCGACATCTGCCCGGACACGTACAAGGCGACGGCGTCCGGTCCGTGTTCGTCGATGATCTGCCGTAGCCGCTTGGCGCATTGAGTGATCGCGGTCTCTGTCGCAATGGGTTCAAGAGGTTCGCCCCGCTCGGGGCGCAGGTATGCCGACTCCGCTCGACCGGGTGCGGGAAAGAGATCGGCGGTGGTTGCCCCCTTGGTGCATAGCCGGCCGAAGTTGGCCGGATGGTCTTTCTTTCCAGTCGATTTCGCGATGTTACGCCGACCGCTTTCGGGATCACTTGTGATCTGCAGCACCATTCCACAGCCCACACCGCAGTAGGCACACAGGGTGTGCACGGTGTCGCCGGTGGACTGCGCAGCCACGCGTATGTCCCCTTCTCAAGCGCGCAACAAAGACATCGCGCAATCGTGCGATAAGGATGTTTCAGGACCGGGTATCGGATGCTTCGGCCGTTTTACGGCTTTCTCACAGCGCACCGAGTGACGCGGTGAAGTCGTAAGAAAAACACCGTTGCCCCAGGTCATCGCGGGTCGACGCTGATCCGCCGGGTTCGAATTCAGGTTACCCACGGCGCACCGCAATTCGCTTTCCAGAATGGGGTTTCCGACGAAACCGATGGCACATTCACAGTCTTCGTTAAGCTCACCGTGTGTGCCGTCAGCTGGTCACGATCCTGTTGATCGTGATGACCCTGTTGGCTGGGGCATGCAGCTCGCAGCCGCCGGCATCGTCACCGCCGGCCGACACCTGCAAAAGCTCCGACGGCCCGACGAACGACACAGTGCGGCAAGCGATTGCCGCGGTACCGGTCCTGGTGCCGGGTTCGATCTGGGTCGAAATCGCACGGGGACATACCAAGAAATGCCGGCTGAATTGGGTACAGATCATTCCCAGCATCGCCGACGAGTCGACTCCGCAGCAGCTGTTGTTCTTCGATCACAACACGCCGCTGGGCACACCCACCCCGAACCCCAAGCCTTACATCACCGTGCTGCCGCCCGGCGATGACACCGTAACGGTTCAGTACCGATGGCAGGTCGGCAGCGATCAGGCGTGCTGTCCGACCGGCTCCGGCACCGTGAAATTCCAGATCGGAGCCGACGGCAAGCTGCAGGCACTCGGCAAGATCCCGCACCAGTAAGCGATGCCGAGCAGACGCAAAAGCACCCGCACGCACGGCGTGTCGGGTGCTTTTGCGTCTGCTCGCCGAACTTAGTCCGGCAGGTTCTCCGGGTGCAGCATCTCGGCGTAGCGCAGCGGCTCGGGGATGCCGAAGCCGTCGACCAACGTCTCGGCGTACGGACGTAGCTTTCGGCACCGGTCGTTGATGCCGCGGGTGACGGCCTTGGCGCGCTCGGTGGACAGGTAGGTGTGTTCGATGTACCAGGCCTTGTCGTCCTCGATCACCGACAGGGCGTACAGGTCGCACACGAGTTCCAACAGCTCGCGGGCCTCCCCGTTCGGGCAGGACTCGATTCCGGCGACGAAGGCCTCTAGCACCACCCGGTCGATGTGCGCAGTCGCCGCGTGCAGCACGTGATCCTGCACCGCGTTAAACGCGTCGAACGCCGACATTTCTTTGGATTTGCCTTGTAGTCGGCGCGCGACCGAGGACAGCAGATAATTCTCGCGTTCCTCGAACATGTTGACCTGAGTACCGCGGTTGAACAGGCTGCCCTCTTCTTCGCTGTCCTGCCGGGCGTCCACGATCCGCTGCATAATCGCCTCGGCCGCAGTGCGTTTCATCACCCGCTCCCCGACGGTGTTGGCCGCAAAACGTACCCACTCGACCGGGCTCATGCCTTTGATGTCGTCGGCGTAGGCGGTCAGCAGTTCCTTGGCCACCAACTGGGTCAGCACATGGTTGTCGCCCTCGAAAGTGGTGAAGACGTCGGTGTCGGCGCGCAACGCGATCAGCCGGTTCTCGGCCATATACCCCGCTCCGCCGCACGCCTCCCGGGCCTCTTGGATAGCCCGGCTGGCGTGCCAGGTGTTCGCCGCCTTGAGTCCGGCGGCACGTGCTTCGAGCTCGCGTTGCTCATCGGCGTCCACCACATCCGACGTCTGCAGGTCGTGGCACTTGGACACCAGCTCGTTCTGGGCGAACTGTAACGCGTAGGACCGCGCTATCAACGGAAATAGCCGGCGCTGGTGCACCAGGTAGTCCATGATCAGAACTTCATGGTCGTCATCGGGTGCACTGAATTGCCTGCGCTGCAACGCATATCGAGTAGCGATGTCCAGTGCCACCTGAGTGGCGGCGCCGGCGCTGCCACCCACCGTGACTCGGCCGCGGATGAGCGTGCCGATCATGGTGAAGAACCGGCGGTTGGGATTGTCGATCGGCGAACTGTAGGTGCCGTCCGCTGCGACGTCGCCGAACTTGTTCAGCAGGTTCTCTCGAGGGACGCGGACGTGGTCGAACATGATGCGGCCGTTGTCGACTCCGGGCAAACCCCCCTTGTAGTGGCAGTCCGACGTCGTCACACCAGGAAGATCGTTGCCGTCCGCGTCACGGATCGGAACCAGAACGCAATGCACGCCGTGGTCGACCGGCGCGCCCTCTTCGGTGGTGATCAACCGCGCGAAAACCGCTGCGATGCTTGCGGTCTCGGCCGCTCCGCCGATGTAGTCCTTGCGGGACGTGGGGGTGGGGGAGTTGATGACGAACTCTTGGGTCTCGGCGTCGTAGGTCGCGGTCGTCTCCAGCGACTGGACGTCGCTGCCGTGTCCGGTCTCGGTCATCCCGAAACAACCGCGCAACTCCAGGTTGATGATCTGCTTCACATAGTGAAAGTGGCGCTCGGTGCCCAGGTTCTCGACGGCACCACCGAACAGTCCCCATTGCACGCCGGCCTTGACCATCAGGGACAGATCCGACATGGCCAACATCTGGATCATCGTGATCGCGGCGCCGACGTCCCCGGTGCCGCCGTGCTCCTTGCGGAACCCCTCGTCGGCGATGCCGGCGGCGGCGATGAGCTTCATCTGCTCGAAGACCTTGGCGCGAGCGATCACCGTGTTCGGGGTGTAGTGCGGGCGGAAATGTTCAGTTTCGAACGTGGCCCGCGTCTGGTTCTTCACGTCACGCCAGCGCCCGTCCAACGCGTCGCGCAGATGTTCGGCAGTGCTTGTCTCGTTTGGCGCCATGATTCGACCGTAACGCGCCGCTCGCGCCGCGGGAATAGACCCGGCGAGCCGGGGGGCCCTCCCGCCTCCGCTCCTGCTGGCGCACACTAGACAACGATGCCGCAATATTTGGCCGCTCTGACGACTGTGCTGCTGTTGGGTACGGTCGTCGGCAGAGTTCTGCTGTTGCGCAGAACCGGCACGCGTGCAATGCATTTCGGGCAGATCGACAAAACGGACTTCTTGATCCCGCCGGTGGTGTTGTTCTACTTCTATACGTTGTTCGCCACCGCGTTCGGCTGGCCGCTGGCCATCGACGACAGGTTCTTCCGGTCCGCTGCGGTCGCGTGGGTCGGGGTGGGGCTTTGCCTGGGCGGGGTATCGATCTTGGTGTTCAGCCTGGTGTCGTTCGGAAGCAGCTTCCGGGTCGGCATCGATGCCGAGCAGCCGGGCCGGCTGGTGACGACGGGCATATTCGCGGTGAGCCGCAATCCGATCTATGTCGGCTTCTTCCTGTTTTTGCTGGGTCAGTTCCTGGCGTTGCCCAGTTGGACTACTCTCACCGCGCTGGCGTTCGCCGCAGTGCTGTTTCATCGGCAAGTGTTGCGCGAGGAGGAGTTCATGCGGCAGCGGTACGGCCAGGAATACGCCGCGTACTGCAGCCACGTGCGACGTTATGTCTGAGCCACAGCCGGCCGACGGCCCGCCTTTGGACGTGGGGCACAGCCATCCCGACATCAGCGGGGGGTGGTTGCGCGCGGCCACCTTCGGCGCGATGGATGGGCTGGTCAGCAACACCGCACTGATCGCCGGTGTCGCGGCGGCCGGCAGCGTGCACGCCGTCACGGTCAGTGGCATCGCCGGCCTGCTGGCCGGGGCGTTCTCGATGGCGATGGGCGAGTACTCGTCGGTGACCACGGCCAACGAGCAGATCGATTCCGAGGTCTACGTCGAACGCAAAGCGTTGCGCACTCGTCCGCAAGCCGAGCGGGCCGAACTGATCAGCATGCTCGTCGGCCTGGGCATGACGCAGAAAACCGCCGAGGCCGCCACCGATGAGATCCACCGCGACGAGAACCACGCCATCAACGTCCACCTCGTCCGGGAGATCGGAGTGAATCCCGACGAGAAGCCGTCGGCGCGGCTGGCCGCGACCGCATCGTTCGCGATGTTCGCGGTCGGTGCCCTGATCCCGCTGCTGCCTTACCTTCTCGGGTATGGGTCGCTCGCGACCGGCCTGACGTGCGGCGGGGTGGGCCTGCTGATCGCGGGTGGCCTCACCGCCCGGTTCACCCGCAAGCCCGCGTGGTGGACCGCGTCGCGGCAGTTGCTGTTCGGGGCCGGCGCCGTCGCCGCCACCTACCTGATCGGTCTGCTTGTCGCAGCGGTCCTGTGACGCAGGCGGAACAGGACGACGCCGGCCCACATCGCGCCGAACGCCAAAAGCATGACCATGTCGAACACCCACCAGCCCGAGTAGTGCGTCCACGTCAGTGCGTTGGTGGCCAGCGGGTCGACCCGGTGCAGATCGACGGTGGACCCCGATGCCGCGAAACCCCACTGGGCCGGGACGATCCAGGAAATCTGGTCGAAGCCCCAGGTGCCCACCAGCGGCACCAGCCCGCCGGCGAACAGTAGCGATGCCAGGATCACTGGCACGACCAGTGGCAGGACCTCGCGCAGCGAGCTGCCCAGCGAGGACAGCGCCAGTCCGATGACCGCCGAGACGATAGCGGTAGCGGCCACCGCGACGTAGAGCTCGACGTCGGGGTTGTGCAGCAAGACGGCACCGTGGGCGGGTCCGCCTTTGACGCCGATGACGATCGCGGTCAGGATCGCCGCCTGAAGCGCGGCGACCACGCTGAACACGATCAGCTTGGCGGATACGTAGGCCGACGTCGCCAGCCCGACAGACTGTTCGCGGAGGAAAACGCCGCGCTGCCCGACCAGGTCGCCGATCGTCAACGCGGTGCCCAGGATCACCGCGGCAATGTTCAGCGCTGCCAGAATCTCGATGGCTTCATGCGGATTCGCGCTCTTCGGGCCGGCCCGGTCCAGTCCGGAATGTCCGGGAATCAGCAGCGTCAGCCCCGCCAACCCGAACGGCAAGACAACCAGGAAGAGGAAGGAGACGCGGTTGGCGAGTAGCAGGCGGAACTGGCGACGGGCCACCACCCGGATCTGCTGACTTACGGTGAGCCCCCATGAAGGCGGCGCGGGTTCAGCCACGGGTGGTGGAGCCGTCAACGCCTGTTGGGCGCCAGCGCTTACCTGCGCGATTACCTGCGACCAGTCGGCGGTGCCCACCGCGGACTCGATCCGCGCGGGTGGCCCGGCGAAGGCCAGCTGGCCGGCGGGCGTGAGCAGCAGCACCTGGTCGCACATGTTCAGGTGCGTCAGCGAGGTCTGCGAGGTCAGTGCAACCACGACGACGCAGCCAAGTTCGGCCTGGCGCCGCAGCGCCGCCAGCACGTGGTGTTCCTGCGCCGCATCCAGCCCGGCGCTCAGCTCGTCGACCACCAGCAGCGTCGGCCTGGTGATCAGTTCGATCGCCATCGACGCCAACCGGCGCAGGTCGGGGGCCAACTTGCCGATCCGGGTTCCGCGGTGCGGCGACAGCCCGAGCTCGTCGAGCACCTGGTCCACCACGCGGTTGCGGTGCTCGGCCGAGGTGTCCGGCGGCAGCCGCAGCTGAGCCGCGTATCCCACCGCTCGTTCCACGGTGAGGCTTGGGTGGGCGCGGTCGTCGGCGGACACGATCCCGATGCGTGCGCGCATCAACCCGGGCTCGGCGTGCACGTCGTGCTCGTCCACGGTGACCGTGCCGAAGGTCGGTTCGCGTGCGCCGGCGAGCAGGCCGAGCAGCGCGGAGTTGCTCGCCGCTGACGGCCCGACGACCGCGGTCAACGTGCCCGGTCGCGCCGTGAACGACACCTTGGTGAGCAGTTCGTGGCCGTCGGCGGTCAGCCCCAGCCAATGTGCGGCCACCCCGACGGTGCGTGCGCCGGGCTTTAGCGGCAACCGGCTCGTCGTGTTCGGTTCCGCGGCCTGGGGTGCAGGAGAAGAAACGACGGGCAGCTTTATGGTGCTTATCCGCTCGATCAGTCTCTGGCTTTCCGGCGGTGGCGAAGCCGGCGCTGGCGCTGGCGGCCGAGGTTGGGACGTCGGGATTCGCATTCGCTGGGTAGTGCTCTGCGTCGGGGCGTGTGGGTTGGGCCTGGGGGGCGGGTCCGCTGCGGGCGGGGGAACGGCGGGACCAACACCAAGGATCAAGCGGGGTCCTCGCCGCGGGTCGCCGATGGTGATCGCCTGACCATCGCGAACGTCGATCGTCGACATGCGGATGCCGTCGACGAAGACGCCGTCGGGACTCCTCTCGATGCCCACCCAGTTGGTGCCGCTGAATCGCAGCGCAAAAACCGCGCGCGCGGGCTGCGGTGGCGCACCGGGGTTGCCTGGGCCATCCAGCGGGACGTCGCACTGGCTGCCGTATCCGACGACCACGTCGCGGCCAGGGTGAAAGACGTACCTGATCGGCCCGACCCACACGGTCAAGGGGGAGCCGGAGAAGGCGCCTGTCATCGGTGGGCCCCGGTCCGCATGCTTACGTGTTTACCCGTAACACGCGGTCTCTGCACCGGAAAGTGTGCTGATCAGAGTGTGTTGCGGCCAAACCCAGCGGAGGCATTATCGAGAAGACGGCGCAACACCTCGACCGCTTCGGACAAGACCTGGCGGTCCCTCGGCCCGAGCAGGGTCAGTTGAGGCTCGATAGCGGCCGCGCGGTCAGTCCGCACCGCGGACAACGTGCGCACCCCCTGCGGCGTGATGCGGATTCGGACCGCCCGGGCATCCCCGGGGTCGACGGTTCGGGTCACCAGGCCGGCCTCTTCGAGCCGTCGCACCTGCGTCGTCATCGTCGGTTGGGAACAGTGATCGACGGCAGCAAGGTCCCCGATTCGGGCTTCTCCTTGCATTTCGATCGTGGCGAGCAGCCTGGCCTGCGCCGACGGCAGCGGCATCTGGATGCGCTGGGTGGCCAGCCGGTTGAGCCGTGCGACCACCGCCAGCAGATCCGCTCCCAGACCCTGGCCGGGCTCGGTGTTTGCCGTGCCGTCGACGCCGACATTGGGGCCGGCGGGGTGAGTGGCGGCGGACGAGTTCATCTGTCCATAGTTCCATAGCTTTGCTAAGCGAGACCACGAGGACGGTTTGCCATCCAAAAACGCATGTCACACGGTGCGCTGCAGCGACTCGGCGCCGATGCCTGGCAGAATCGATACCGTGTCCGCCCCCGACCCTGTCCCTTCGCACCGTCGGAGTGGACCGCTGCAGCCGGCCGAGTTGGCACAGGCCGCGGTATTGGGGGCGCTGTGCGCGGCAACCGCCATCGTCTCCGTCATAGTCCCGTTCGCGGCGGGCCTGGCGTTGCTCGGCACCGTTCCTATGGGGTTGCTGGCCTTCCGCTATCGCCTGCGGGTACTCGCCGCCGCGACGGTTGCCGCCGCGATGATCGCCTTCCTGATCGCCGGGCTGGGCGGCTTGATGGGCGTCGTCAACAGCGCCTACGTGGGCGGGCTCACGGGATTCGTCAAACGCACTCGCCGCGGCATGCCGACGGTGATCGTCACATCATTGGTCGCCGGCGTGCTCGCGGGCCTAGGCAACGTTTCCGCATTGTCCGTGCTCGCCCGGCTGCGCTCCCTGATCTTCAAAGCGATAACCGCCGACGTGGACGGGATTGCCTCCGTCCTGAGCTGGCTGCATCAGCAGGCGGGCGCTGACCTGGTGAAGCGCTATTTCGCCGTCGGGCTGCAGCACTGGCCATGGGTGTTGCTCGCGTCCTCGGTCGTCCAGGTTGTCGCCGTGTCGTTGATCGGTTGGTGGGCGTTGTCGCGGGTGCTGGAGCGGATGAGCGGGATTCCCGACGTGCACAAGCTGGACGCCCCTAGCCCCAGCGAGGCGGACCTGCCGGTCGGACCGGTGCCGGTGCGGTTGGACAAGGTGCGCTTCCGTTACCCGCGCGCCGGCCAAGACGCACTGCGCGAAGTCAACCTGGATCTGTGCGTCGGCGAACACGTTGCGGTAACGGGCTCCAACGGTTCCGGGAAATCGACGCTGATGCTGATCCTGGCAGGGCGCGAGCCGACATCGGGCACCGTGGCGCGCCCCGGCGCGGTGGGCCTGGGCCGGCCGGGTGGCACGGCCGTTGTCCTGCAGCACCCCGAAAGCCAGGTCCTGGGCACCCGAGTCGCCGATGACGTGGTGTGGGGGATCCCCAGAGGTACGAACGTCGACGTCGACCGGCTCCTCGCGGAGGTCGGGCTCGAGGATCTGGCTGAACGCGACACCGGCAGCCTGTCCGGCGGTGAGCTGCAGCGCCTGGCACTGGCGGCCGCGTTGGCCCGCGAGCCGGCGCTGCTGATCGCCGACGAGGTCACCACCATGGTCGACCAGCAGGGCCGCGACGCCCTGCTGGGCGTGCTCTCCGGGCTGACGAAGCGACACCAGACCGCCCTGGTACACATCACCCATTACAACGACGAGGCCGCCGCGGCGGACCGCACCATCAACCTCAGCGACTCGCCGGACAACACCGACATGGTCGAAACCGCGCAGCCGCCGATGCCGGCCGTCACGACGGAACGCCGCGGCGAGGCGCCGGCGCTCGAACTCATCGGCATCGGGCACGAATACAGCAGCGGTACCCCCTGGGCCAAGACCGCGTTGCGCGATGTCAGTTTTGTGGTGGAGCAGGGCGACGGCGTCCTCATCCATGGCGGTAACGGCTCGGGCAAGTCCACGCTGGCCTGGATCATGGCCGGGCTGACGGTTCCCACCAGCGGCGTCTGCCTGGTGGACGGCCGGCCCACCTATGAGAAGGTCGGCGCGGTGGCGTTGTCGTTCCAGGCCGCGCGGCTGCAGTTGATGCGCAGCCGGGTCGACATGGAAGTTGCTTCTGCGGCGGGCTTTTCGTATCGCGATGAAGACCGCGTGGCGGCCGCGCTGGCCGTCGTCGGACTCGATCCCACCCTGGCCAAACGACGCATCGACCAGCTCAGTGGCGGCCAGATGCGCCGCGTGGTGCTGGCCGGCCTGCTGGCGTGTTCGCCTCGCGCACTGATCCTCGATGAGCCCCTGGCCGGGTTGGACGCGGCCAGCCAGCGTGGGCTGCTGCGGCTGCTGGAGGACCTGCGCCGAGAACGGGGTCTGACGGTGGTGGTGATTTCGCATGACTTCGCGGGGCTCGAGGACCTCTGCCCGCGAACGTTGCATCTGCGCAACGGCGTGCTGGAACCCGTCTCGACCGCGGCCGAGGGGGTGGCGTGACCGACACGTCGTTCGCCAACGAGCAACGCGGGACGCGACGGACCTCGCGTCCGGTGGTGTTGCTGATCCCGATACCCGGCACCTCGGCGATTCACGACTTGTGGGCCGGCACCAAACTCCTGGTGGTGTTTGGTATTTCGGTGCTGCTGACCTTCTATCCGGGCTGGGTGACGATCGGATTCGTGGCGGCCCTACTACTGATGGCGGCCCGCATCGCGCACATTCCGCGCGGCGCTCTGCCGTCGGTACCGGGCTGGCTCTGGTTCATCATCGCCCTGGGCGGCTCCACCGCGGCGTTGGCCGGCGGCAGTCCCGTGCTCTCGATCGCCGGACTGCACGTCGCGCTGGGCGGAACGTTGCACTTCCTGCGGATCACGGCGCTGACGATCGTGCTCCTCGGGCTGGGGGCAATGGTGTCCTGGACCACCAACGTCGCCGAAATCGGGCCTGCGCTAGCGGCTTTGGGCCGCCCGCTGCGGCTGTTGCGGATTCCGGTCGACGAATGGGCGGTGGCCTTGGCGCTCGCGCTGCGCGCCTTCCCGATGCTGATCGACGAATTCCAAGTGCTCTACGCGGCGCGCCGGCTGCGGCCCAAGCGCATCCCGCGCAGCCGCAAGGCTCGGCGGCGCAGGCATGCTCTGGAGCTGATCGACCTGCTGGCCGCCGCCCTCACCGTGACGCTGCGGCGCGCCGACGAAATGGGGGACGCGATCACCGCCCGCGGCGGCACCGGCCAGTTGTCTGCCAATCCGCCGCGCCCGAAGATGGCGGATTGGGTGACACTCGGGATGGTTCTCGCCGGCGGTGGCGCAGCGATCGCAATCGAGACCATAGTTCACGGCGTCTCGCTTGTGTGATCGCTCATTGCGGCACTTGGCGGCCAACGGTTTTGGTGGCGAGGCGTACCGGACGTCGCCCCTTGACGACCAATCGGAACTCTACGACCTGACCGCCGATCCGATTCGAGGCCGTCAATCGCTGGACGGATCCGGATCTGCACGGTTTGCGTGGCACCTGCGGATGCAGCTGAAGCGGATCCGTGCGTGTTCCGTGCCGGAGCGAAACCGCCGTGGCCCTACGCATCTCGCCGGGCGCCGGGTGCCTCGCCGTCAAGGTTGGCGCGCTTGCTGCGTCGGGCGTTTTAACGCGGAGCACATCTATCACTTGAGTCACCGCGGGGTTCGGAGTATCGGTCAGAGGTGGACCTAGGATCGCATCCGGTCGATCAGGTTCGACAACACCACGATGCTTTCGCTGCGCTCGATCTCAGCGCTGGAGCGGATGCGCTCCAGGGCCGCCTCGAGGTGCCGCATGTCTCGGGCGAGGACATGCAGGATCGCGTCGGACGTGCCCGTCACCGTGGCGGCGCTGACGACTTCGGGCATCTCCACCCACGCCGCACGCAGCTGATCGGGAGCGATCGTGCCGTGGCAGTACACCTGCACGTAGGCCTCGGTGTTCCAGCCGAGCGCGTTGCGGTCGACGACGGTGGTGAAGCCCTTGATCACGCCGGCTTCGACCATCCGATCAACGCGGCGCTTGACCGCCGGCGCCGACAGGTTCACCTTCTGACCGATCTCGGCGAAGGTGGCGCGCGCATGCTCGGCCAATTCGGCGAGGATCTGCTCGTCGCTGGTATCCAGCCGGTACATCGGCCCTCCTCACGCATCGGGCGCAATAAATCGCTATATATCCGAATCTAACGCAACTGATCAGGCATAGACACGCAATAATCGTCGTTTGATTGTGCCATAGCCGCCAAATATCGTTGATTCATGACGGATTACTATGTTGCCGCCCCAGGCGCATGGCAAGACGCCGAAGCCATCAAGCGCAGCCCCACGCCGCGCCGGTATGCAATGACGCCGCCGACTTTCTTCGCCGTCGAGTACGCGATCAACCCCTGGATGGACGTCAGCGAGCCCATCGATCTCGGCGTCGCGCACACACAGTGGGAACGCCTGCGCCAGACCTATGTTGAATTGGGTCACGCCGTGGACCTCGTCGAGCCGGTGGCCGGGTTGCCGGACATGGTCTACGCGGCCAATGGCGGCTTCATGACCGACGACATCGCCATCGTCGCCCGGTTCCGATTCGCCGAGCGTGCCGGCGAGTCGAAGGCCTACGCCGAGTGGATGGCGTCGCGCGGGTATCGCCCGGTGACGACCCGACACGTCAACGAGGGGCAGGGCGATCTGCTGCTGGTCGGCCAGATGATGCTCGCCGGTTATGGTTTTCGCACTGACCAGCGCGCGCACAGCGAGATCTCGTCAATGCTGGGAATGCCGGTGGTCTCCCTCGAGCTGGTGGACCCGCGCTTCTACCACCTCGACACCGCGCTGGCCGTTCTCGACGACCGCACCATCGCCTACTACCCACCGGCATTTAGCCCTGCTGCCCAGCGACAGCTGCAGGTCCTGTTCCCCGACGCTATCGTGGTGGGCAGCGCCGACGCCTATGTGCTCGGACTGAACGTCGTCTCCGACGGTTTGCACGTTGTGCTGCCAGCCACCGCAACGGGTTTCGCTAAGCAACTGAGAGACGCGGGCTTCGAGCCGGTCGGTGTTGATTTATCCGAGCTGCTCAAGGGCGGCGGATCCGTGAAATGTTGCACATTGGAGGTGTTTGCATGACCATTCTCGGGACTCGGCCGGTCCTGAAATCCGAAGCCGCTATCGACTTGGTGGAAAGGCATGCAGCGCACAACTATTCGCCGCTACCTGTGGTCGCGGCGAGCGCTGAGGGTGCGTGGATTACAGACGTCGACGGGCGACGCTACCTGGATTTCCTGGCCGCCTATTCGGCGGTCAACTTCGGCCACCGCAACCCCGAGATCACCGCGACCGCCCACGCTCAACTCGACAGCGTGACGCTGGTCAGTCGTGCGTTCCATTCCGACCGTCTCGGGCCCTTCTGCGCTGCGCTCGCTCAGCTGTGCGGGAAAGACATGGTGCTGCCGATGAATTCGGGCGCTGAAGCCGTCGAGAGCGGCCTCAAAGTCGCCCGCAAGTGGGGTGCCGATATCAAAGGCGTCCCCGAGGGCCACGCGAACATCATCGTGGCCGACAACAACTTTCACGGTCGCACGATCAGCATCGTCAGCTTCTCCTCGGACCCGGTCGCGCGCGGCGGATTCGGGCCCTTCACACCGGGATTCCGCTCGGTGCCGTACGGAGACGCCGAGGCGCTGGCCGCCGCGATCGACGAGAACACCGTCGCCGTGCTGCTGGAGCCAATCCAAGGCGAGGCCGGCATCATCGTTCCGCCCGACGACTACCTGCCGGCCGTCCGCGCCCTGTGCAGCCAGCATCGCGTGCTGATGATCGCCGACGAGATCCAGTCCGGACTGGCACGGACCGGCCACACCTTCGCCTGCGACCACTGGGGTGTGGTGCCCGACGTGTACTTACTCGGGAAGGCGCTCGGCGGCGGCGTCGTGCCACTGTCCGCGGTGGTCGCCGATCGCGACATCCTCGGGGTGCTGCATCCCGGCGAGCACGGCTCGACGTTCGGCGGCAACCCGCTGGCCGCGGCGATCGGCACCAGCGTGGTGTCCATCCTGGCGCGCGGCGAATTCCAAATCCGCTCCCGGGAGCTGGGTGCTCATCTGCACCAACGGCTGCGTGAGCTGATCGGGCAGGGCGTGACGGCAGTGCGCGGCGTGGGACTGTGGGCCGGCGTCGACATCGAGCCGACGCTGGACATCGGGCCACAAGCAGGCAAACAGATGAGTCTGCGGTTGGCCGAGCGGGGTGTTTTGGTGAAAGACACCCACGATTCGACGCTGCGGTTCGCGCCGCCGCTGGTGATCACCGCCGAGGAGATCGACTGGGCGGTCGCCCAGTTCGCCGCCGCGCTGCGGGAGGCCTGATAATCGGCTGATGGGAGCCCCCTCGATCAGCCTGACACAGCAGCTGCTGCGGCGCCGACCCGCGACCGGCGCCCCCGTCGCACACGGGGCTTCGGCTCACCTCAAGCAGAGCTTCGGCACCTTCGAATTGACCATGTTCGGCGTCGGCTCCACGGTCGGCACCGGTATCTTCTTCGTGCTGGCTGAAGCGGTCCCCGAGGCCGGTCCGTCCGTCCTGGTGTCGTTCGTCATCGCCGGCATCGCGGCCGGCCTGGCGGCGCTCTGTTATGCCGAATTATCCTCTGCCGTGCCGGTTTCGGGATCGTCGTACACGTATGCCTACACTACGATGGGCGAAGCCGTCGCGGTCGGCGTGGCGGCCTGTCTGCTGCTGGAATACGGGGTGGCCACCGCGGCGGTCGCGGTTGGCTGGAGCGGCTACGTGAACAAGCTGCTGCAGAATCTGTTTGGATTCCAAGTGCCGCAGGCGCTCTCGGCCGCTCCGTGGGACGCCGCGCCCGGTTACATGAACCTGCCGGCGGTCTTTCTGATCGGGTTGTGCGCGCTGCTGCTGAGCCGCGGTGCCAGCGAGTCGGCGCGGGTCAACGCGATCATGGTGGTGATCAAGCTCGGTGTACTGGTGTTGTTCGCGATTATCGCGTTCACCGCCTTCGACTCCAACCATCTCAAGGACTTCGCGCCGTTCGGCGTTGCGGGAATCGGGTCGGCCGCGGGCACCATCTTCTTCACGTTCATCGGCCTGGACGCGGTGTCGACCGCGGGCGAAGAGGTCAGAAACCCGCAGAAGACCATGCCGCGCGCGGTGATCGCCGCGCTGGTGATCGTCACCGGCGTGTACATCCTTGTCGCGCTCGCCGCGCTCGGAGCCCAGCCCTGGCAGAACTTCGCCCATCAGCAAGAGGCCGGGCTCGCCACCATCCTCGATAACGTCACCCACGGCACGTGGGCTGGCACCATTCTGGCCGCGGGCGCGGTGATCTCGATCTTCACGGTCACGCTGATCACCCTGTATGGCCAGACCCGCATCCTGTATGCGATGGCGCGCGATGGGTTGCTGTCGAAACGGTTCGCGACGGTGAACCCGCGTACGATGACCCCGGTGGTCAACACGGTGATCGTCGCGATCGCCGCCGCTGTCCTGGCCTCCGTCGTACCGCTCGACAGGTTGGCGGACATGGTCTCCATCGGCACGCTGACCGCTTTCATTGTCGTGAGCATCGGGCTGATCATTCTGCGGGTGCGCGAGCCGGAATTGCCGCGCGGGTTCAAGGTGCCCGGTTACCCTGTCACTCCTGTGCTTTCGGTGCTGGCGTGCGGGTACATCCTCGCCAGCCTGCACTGGTACACCTGGATCGCGTTCACCGGCCTGGGTTTCGGTGGCGCTGATCTTCTACCTGGTGTGGGGTCGCCGTCACAGCGCGCTCAACAACGCCGGTGACGGCCTCATCCCGACCGCTTTGGCTGGGAAAGCCGGGCAGCAAGACGAGCCGGAGGAAATGCGGTGACTGTCGTCGTCGGCTATCGCGCCGGCAAGGTCGGCCTGTCTGGTTTGCACCTCGCCGTCGCCGCCGCGCGGACACTCGGTACGTCGCTGACAGTGGCGACCATCGCGCCAAAGCCGTGGCTGATACCGTCGCTGGGCCGCATTGACGCCGAATATGAGCATTGGGCAGATCACCTGGCTGCGAACTCGGCCAAGGAGGCCGCGCGGTATCTCCACAATTTGGTCGACGGGATCGAGGTCACTTACTTCCACCGCGCGCACCGGTCGGTGTCAGGTGGATTGATCGAGGTGCTCGAGAAAGTCGCTGCCGCCGAGCTACTCGTGCTGGGGTCGTTGCCCAGCGGACGGCGCGGGCAGGTTGTGATCGGCTCGACCGCCGACTGGCTGCTGCACGCGTCGCCGGTGCCGGTGGCGATCAGCCCCCCCGGATACCGTTCCTACACCGGCAGATTGGCGCGCCTCACCTGCGCCTACTCCGCCACCCCGGCCTCGATTGATGTGGTGCGGCGGTGCTTTCAGTTCGCTGAGCGGTTCGGGTTGCCGGTGCGAGTGCTTACCTTCGTGGTCCGCGGCAAGACGATGTATCCGCCAGAGCTGGGCACGGACGTCGAGGATTCGATTCTGGACGCATGGGCGTCGCAAGCGCGAGAAATCCTGGAAAACCTGAAGACCGAGGGCACAGTCAGCGAAGACGTTGTGCTGGAAGTGGTTACCGGACACAGCTGGAAAGAGGCACTCAATAATGCGGACTGGGAGGACGGCGAGATGCTGGCGTTGGGCACGTCACCGCGCGGCGACGTCCGCAGGGTGTTTCTCGGTTCCCGCAGCGGCAAAATCATCCGCCACAGTCCCGTGCCCGTGATGGTGCTGCCCGGCTAGGACTGCGGTCGGCACCATGCCGAGCGTCACGCCAGCGTGGCGGTGACTGCCGAGCTGGGGGCACCGCCCGCTTGCGGGGGACACGCCAGCGTGAGGGCCATGCTGGGGAACTGAGCGGTGAATGACTAACGGCGTGCCGCGGCGTTGGCCGCCGCCTGCGCCTTGCGCAGGGTTGTCGCGACGTCGCCGCGGCCGAGGAACATCTCGTTGAAATAGCTGTGCAGTGCGTCATTTCCGGCGGCGAAGCCGGCGCCGCCTGGGGCTGGAATACGCGGGCCGTCCAGCACGGAGAAAAACGGCGTGACGTCGACGCCCCTGCCGGCCCAATAGCTGTCGTAGACCGGTTGCGCGGCAAGCACGGCGGGAATGGCCGCGCCGCTGCGGCCCAAGTAGGTGTTGCCCTCGCTGCTGCCCATCCAGGCCAACACCTGGCGCACCGCGTCCGGATGCTTGGAGGCCGAATTGCCCGCGGCGGCAATGCCGTTGGTGACGCTCACCCGGCCTTTCGGCCCGGCCGGCAGCATCGCCACGCCCCAATGGAACTGGGCGTAGTGCGCCACCGGTTCCAGGTTGTAGGTGCCGGACTGGAAGAGGGCCATCCGGCCGGCCAGAAATTGATTGCGGGAGAAGTCGCCGTTGTCGTTGGTGTCCGAGGCCGGCGGCGCGACGTGGTCGTCGTTGATCAGGCCTACCAGATAGCGGAACGCGCCGATCGCCGCGGGATTGTCGAACGCGAACTCGTCGCCGCGTTGAAACACGCCACCGGCCGAGCCGATGTAGTTGAGGTAGATGGCCTGCGGGTCGTTGGCCGCGTTGTAGCCCCATTGCCGGACGCGTCCGCCGTCGAAACGCGGTGTGCCCGCAGCGTTTCCGTCGGCGTCGAGGGTGAGCCGCGCCAGCATGGGGCGCAAGGTGTCATCGCCGGAAGGGTCCCACCGCAGGGTGTTCAACTGCGCGGGATCAACACCGGCGGCTGCGAGCAGGTCGGCGTTGTAGAACACGGCGATGCCGGCGTCGGTCAGCTGCGGCACACCCCACAGCGCGCCGCCGCGGGTGAACTGGTCGACCACGGCCGGCTCCCAAGCCGAGGCCGCATCCGGACCGAGGGTCTTGCCGATGTTCATCAGGCGGCCGCTGTCGGCGTAGGCGGCGAGATAGGCGTTGGAGAGCCAGAAGATGTCGTCGGCGCTGCCGCCGGCGACGTCGGTGCGCAGCGTGTTGAAGTAGGTCGAGTAGGCGACCATGTTGGTGTGCACCTCGATGTTGGGGTGCGCCCGGTGGAACGCCGCGAACGACTGCCGATAAGCGTCGGCGATCGGCTCTGCCCAGATCCGCACCGTCACCACGATCTTGTCGCCGTAGGGTTGGCCGGACCAGTCCATCAGCACCGCCGTCGCGCCCAACAGCGCTGCGAACAGTGCGAGCGCCGCGGTGACCAGCGTCGAATAGCGTGGCCGCTTCATTTCAGGCCCGAGACGACGATCGAAGCGACGATGTGGCGCTGGGAGGCTACGAACAGCACGATCAGCGGGACGATTGAGATCGTCGTCGCCGCCATCACCAGCGTCCACTGAGAGTTGAAGCGCGACTGCAGGTCTGCGGTCGCCACCGTGAGGACCCGCCACCGGTGACCGCTGGTGATCACCAACGGCCACATAAAGTTGTTCCACTGCGAGACCACGGTGATCAGCGTCAAGGCGGCCAGCACCGGCCTGCTCGACGGGATCACCACATGCACGATCACGTCCAGCGTGTTGGCGCCGTCGAGGTGCGCGGCGTTGATCAAGTCGTTGGGGATGCGGCGAAAGTGCTCGCGCAGCAGGAAGATTGCGTACGGAGAACCAAACATGAACGGCAGCACCAACGCCCAGAATGTGTTGCGCAGACCCATTTGCGCCATCATCAAATACATCGGCACCACCGTGACCGTTCCCGGCACCATCAGCGTCGCGATGTAAACCCAGAACAGGGCGTCGCGTCCGGGAAACTCCAACCGCCCGAACGCATATGCGGCCAGCACCGAGAAGGTCAACTGCCCGACCAGGATCACCGCCGTCATCAACGCGGTCACCGCCGCGGCGCGGCCAAACCCGGCCCCGGCGAGGTCACCGTAGTTCTTCAGCGTGGGCGGTCGCGGCAGTTGCAGCGGCGTGCCCGTGACGAACTGGTGCTCCGACGTGAACGAGGTAAGCAACGCCAGTCCGAACGGCACCAAGGTAATCAGCGCACCGAGCAGCAGGCTGGCGTAGACCACGGCATTCGGCAGGCTGCTCAGGTGGCGACTCGGTCGACTAGGTGAGGTCATAGCTGATCCGCCGTCGGAAGTACATGTGCTGGACGAAGGTGACGCCGACGAGGATGACGAACAGCACCACCGCCATCACCGACGCCCGCCCGATCGACGCCGCACCGAACGCCTCGGCGTAGATGCGATGCGCCACCAGGTCAGTGCGGCCCCTCGGCCCGCCGTCGGTCAAAGCGTAGACGGTGTCGAAAACTTGTGCTGTGCTGACGATTCCGGTGACGAGCACAAAGAACATCGTTGGCCGCAGCATCGGCAGGGTGATCCGCCAGAATCGCTGCCAGCCGTTGGCGCCGTCGGTGCGCGCGGCCGCGTGGATCTCGTCGGGGATGGCCAGCAGGCCCGCCAGGAAGGACAACGCGACGTAGCCGACGTTGGCCCAGACGACGACGGCCGACACGACCGGCAACGCCAGGGTGGGATCGGATAGCCATTCGATGCGATGTCCCAGCACGGTGGCCACCGCACCGTCGGTGGGAGCCAGGATCCAGCGCCACAACACCGCGATCGCCAGCGGCGCGCAGATCCACGGCAACACATACAACGTGCGAAACACCGAAGTGCCCGGAAGCTGACGAGCCAACATCGACGCGGCCAGCAGCCCGAGCACCGTCTGCGCCGGAACCACAATCGCCACGAAGATGGCCGTGACCACCAGTGAGTTGACGAAGTCGGCGTCGGCCAACACCGACCGCCAGTTGGCCAGGCCGACATAGCGCAGCGGTCCCAGCAGGTCCCACCGATACAGACTGAGCCAGATCACGACCAGGATCGGCAACAACAGAAACGCGAGAACCCCGAACATGCTGGGCGCCAGCAGCGCGTAGGCCAGCGCGGTGGATCGACGGGGCGCGTCGGGCATGGGTGTATTAAAGCCGGGCGGTTATCGTGCACCTAGGGTGGACTGGTGACACCGAACCGGGGGATCGATGCCGACTTCCTAGACCTGCCGCGCCATGAGCTGGCCGAGGCGGTGTTGTCGGCGGCGACGGCGGCCGGAGCCAGCCACGCCGACCTGCGGGTTCAACGGATCAGCACCGAGATCATTCAGCTGCGCGACGGCGAGTTGGAGACGGCGGTGATCAACCGCGAGATCGGCCTGGCGGTGCGGGTGATCGTCGACGGCACCTGGGGATTCGCCTCGCACGCCGAGTTGGCGCCGGCCGTCGCAGCCGAGACCGCTCGCCGCGCGGTGCACGTGGCCACCGCGCTGGCGGCGCTGAACGCCGAGCGAGTGGAGTTGGCCGCCGAGCCGGTCTACGCCAACGCCACCTGGGTGTCGAACTACCAGATCGACCCGTTCGAGATCTCCGGGGCCGACAAGATCGCCGTGCTCCAGGAGCACTCCGGGCGGTTGCTTGCTGCCGACGGCATCGACCACGTGTCGGCCGGACTGACGGCGGTCAAGGAGCAGGTGTTCTACGCCGACACGTTCGGGTCGTCGATCACCCAGCAGCGGGTGCGGGTGCTGCCCGTTCTGGACGCGGTGACCGTCGACTCCGCGGCGGGAAGTTTCGATTCGATGCGGACGTTGGCGCCGCCGATGGCCCGCGGCTGGGAGGTGCTGACCGGCGACGAGGTATGGAACTGGACCGACGAACTCGCCCAGCTGCCGTCGCTGCTCGCCGAAAAGGTCAAGGCGCCCAGCGTCACCGCGGGACCAACGGATCTGGTGATCGACCCCACCAACCTGTGGCTCACCATTCACGAATCCATCGGCCATGCAACCGAATACGACCGCGCGATCGGCTACGAGGCGGCCTACGCTGGAACATCGTTCGCAACGCCCGACAAACTCGGAACCATGCGCTACGGTTCGCCGTTGATGAACGTGACCGCCGACCGCACCGTCGAATTCGGCTTGGCCAGTATCGGTTACGACGACGAGGGCGTGGCCGCGCAAAGCTGGGATCTGGTCCGCGACGGCGTGTTCGTCGGCTATCAGCTGGATCGGGTGTTCGCCCCGCGACTCGGGCAGCCGCGCTCCAACGGGTGCTCCTACGCGGACTCGCCGCACCATGTGCCGATCCAACGGATGGCCAACGTGTCGCTGCAACCCAGCCCCGACGATATCAGCACCTCGGACCTGATCGGGCGCGTCGAGAATGGCATCTACATCGTCGGCGACAAGTCGTGGTCGATCGACATGCAGCGCTACAACTTTCAGTTCACCGGCCAGCGGTTCTTCCGTATCCGCGACGGCGTCCTGGACGGTCAGCTGCGCGACGTCGCCTATCAGGCGACCACCACTGATTTCTGGAATTCGATGGAAGCCGTGGGTGGTCCGTCGACCTGGCGGTTGGGTGGCGCGTTCAACTGCGGCAAGGCCCAGCCCGGGCAGATCGCCGCGGTCAGCCACGGTTGCCCGTCGGCGTTGTTCCGCGGCGTCAACGTGCTCAACACCCGCGCGGAGGGCGGCCGATGATCCGCGCCGGCGACGATGCAGAGCGAAGCGATGCTGAGGAGTGGCGCCGATGATCCGCGCCGGCGACGATGCAGAGCGAAGCGATGCTGAGGAGTGGCGCCGATGATCACCGCGCAGCACGTCGTCAACCTCGTCTTGGACGAAGCGGCGAAAGCCGGCCGCGCCGACGAGACCATGGTGCTGGTCACCGACCGGGTTGGGGCGAATCTGCGGTGGGCGGGCAATTCGATGACCACCAACGGGGTTTCGGTCAGCCGCAGCACAACCGTCATTTCGATTGTGCGCCAAGGCCAGAGCGCTTTCATCGGCACGGTGGTATCCGCAGAGGTCGACCCGCGCGTGATTCCGGGGCTGGTGGCGGCGTCGCAGGACGCGGCCCGCTCCGCGCCCGAGGCCGGCGACGCGGCCCCGCTGCTTGCCGACACCGGGGTGCCCGCAGACTGGGACGCGCCCGTGCCCGGCACCGGTGCCGAGGTGTTCGCCGATGTCGCCTCCTCGTTGAGCCGTGGGTTTCGCGGTGCTGACCGGCTGTACGGCTTTGCGCACCACAGTGTTTCGACGACCTTCCTGGCGTCCTCGACCGGGCTGCGGCGCCGCTACACGCAGCCCGCCGGAGCGGTGGAGATCAACGCCAAGCGCGGCGAGGCCAGCGCCTGGGCAGGTGTCGGTACGCCCGATTTCGTCGGCGTGCCAACCGATCTGCTGCTCGACGACCTCGCGATGAGACTGGGTTGGGCGCAGCGCAAGGTCGAGTTGCCCGCCGGCCGCTACGAGACGATCATGCCTCCGGCGACGGTGGCCGACATGATGCTCTACATGGCGTGGGGTATGGCCGGCCGCGGCGCGCAGGAAGGCCGCACCGCCTTCTCCGCGCCCGGCGGCGGGACCCGGGTGGGGGAGCGGCTCACCGACTTGCCGCTGACGCTGTTCTCCGATCCGATGGCGCCGGGCCTGGCCTGTACACCATTCGTCGCGACGAGCCACTCCTCGGAGACGTCGTCGGTGTTCGACAACGGGATGGAACTTGGTCAGATCGACTGGATCCGCGACGGGGTGATCAACGCGCTGGCCTATCCGCGGGCCACGGCGGCCAAGTTCGACGCCAAGGTCGCGGTGGCCGCCGACAACCTGGTGATGACGGGCGGGTCGACCGATCTGGCCGACATGATCGCCGCCACCGAGCGCGGGCTGCTGCTGACCACGCTGTGGTACATCCGCGAGGTCGACCCGACCACCCTGCTGCTCACCGGGCTGACCCGCGACGGTGTGTACCTCATCGAGGATGGTGAGGTGACCGCGGCGGTCAACAACTTCCGCTTCAACGAGAGCCCGCTGGACCTGCTGCGGCGGGCCACCGAAGCCGGTGTCAGCGAGAAGACGCTGCCGCGCGAATGGAGCGATTGGGCCACCCGGGCGGCGATGCCGACGCTGCGGATCCCCGATTTTCATATGTCGTCGGTCAGCCAGGCGCAATAATGCTGTGATGCTAGATCAGCTGATAGCAGCGTCATCGGGAGACGCGCCGGATGACCGCATTGGTTCGGAATGTGTGCGCGCGGACTTTGTCATTGCCGGCGCTGCCGGCCGAGGTCACGGTCGACGAGCCGGAGTCGGAGGCCGAGGCCGTCGTCGCCGAATTCGCCGAGCAGTTCAGCGCCGACGTCACGATGATCACGCGCGAGCAGCGGTCCCGGTTGTTTAAGTCTTTGGGGGACAGCACCTTTGGTGTGGTCGTTGCCATGTACATCGCGGACTTCGTGCCCCGGGTACGGGCCGGGTTGGAAGCGTTGGGTGTCGGCTCGGAGTATCTCGGCTGGGTAGGGGGCTCGGTCGAGTGGGACCACGCCTCAGACCCGTCGGACGTGGTGTTCAACGACTTCCTGCCGTCCGTGGCCAGGATGCGCGCCCTTGACCCGGTCACCTCCGAGTTGGTCCGGTTGCGCGGAGCCGCGCAGCACAACTGCCGACTATGCAAGTCGCTGCGTGAAAGCACCGCCCTCGACGCCGGGGGTTCGGAGACGCTTTATGGCGATATCGAGCACTTTCAGGACTCGATGTTGTTCGACGGCCGCGCTAAAGCAGCGCTGCGGTATGCCGATGGGTTAATTTGGACCCCTGCGCACCTCGACGTCGACGATGCCGCCGAGGTGCGCTCGGGGTACTCCGACGACGAAGCCGTCGAACTCACCTTTGACGTCATGCGTAATGCCAGCAATAAGGTGGCCGTGTCGCTGGGTGGCGACGCCCCAAGGGTCGAGCACGGGACCGAGCGCTACCTGCTCGATGTCGACGGCCAGACGGTCTTCAGCTGAAATCTGACTAGGCTCTAGTCGTGTCGCTACGACGGTTCAGCCCCTATCGCGGCCGGCTTTTGCGCTGGGACGAGGCCCTCTTGGAGCGCATGGCCATGACCCACGTCGGCTCCTATCTGGGAAAATTTCTGGCCCCGCGCGTCGACAAGTTTTTGATTCCTCGGACGAACGGCCACCTGAGCACCATGGGGAGGGACAAGGTCGGGCTCGTCACGACCACCGGCGCCAAGTCGGGCCAGCGTCGTCCGCAGCCGCTGGCGCTGATCGACGACGGTGACGGGCTGCTGGCGATCGGGTCGAATTACGGCCGCGAGAAGCATCCGGGGTGGAGCGCCAACCTGCTGGCGCACCCCGAGTGCATTGTCGAGCTCAACGGTCCGCCGGCGCCCTATCGGGCCGAACTGCTGGATGGTGACGAGCGCGCCGAGGCCTGGGCGACGGCCGTTGACGTCTACGCCGGATACGAGAACTACCGCCTGCTCTGCGCGCCTCGGCAGATCCGGATCTTTCGACTTCGCCCGTCGGCTGGCGACCACGGCACTGGGAGCTGACGCTAAGGTCGAACCCGTCAAGCATCAGGGGCGGTAGCTCAGTTGGTTAGAGCCGCGGACTCATAATCCGTTGGTCGCGGGTTCGAGCCCCGCCCGCCCCACTGTAAAAGCTGTTCAACCGGGTTGAAGCGACGCGAGCGATTTTCTTTGAGACGTCCATCGCGGCGTCGTCGCGGCGAGTGCGCGTGAGGACGGTGGCAAGGGCGGGCAGCAGCTAGCGCGGCTCGCATGGGCTCGGCGACCATCCTGTCGATCACGGCGATGGTGGCCTGGCTGATCCTGGATCACAAGCTCTGGGAACGGCCGAAGTCGGTCACCGAGCGCGGCCGATCGGTGCCGTACAACACCGCGACTTTAGTGACGCTAACGATCGGCGTCACGGTACTGCATGTGGCCCTTTTCGCCCTGCTGCTGGGCGCCGCAGTTGTGATCCTTTCGCCTGAACTGTTCGCCAGTACCGTCGGCCATCCGGTCGGCATTGCCGACTACCTGACGTTGGCGTGGCTGCTGGGGTCGATTTCCACCGTCGGCGGGGCGCTGGGGTCTGGACTCGAAGACGACCGCGTCGTCAGGGCGGCGGCCTACGGCGTCAGGCAGCGTGAACGCTTCACCGAATCCGACAGCGATTCCTCCGGGCGCCGATCGAGCTTAGGGGAGTCTTAGCCGAGGAACGATTGAGGCGTCGGACCCGGGGTCGAAGCAGCAAACATCGTGCTTGCGCGGCCGCAGCATGGGTACTCGTCTGAGCGCGATGACAGAGATGTCCTACAGAAGCACAGACGACATCGACCCTTGTGTGCGTGTTTACGGGACGTGGGTCCACAATCTGCGGGGTGTCGACGTCGTAGCGCCGCGTGATGCGCTGGTCGCGTTCACCGGGATCTCCGGATCCGGCAAATCGTCGTTGGCGTTCGGGACCATCTATGCCGAGGCCCAGCGCCGCTACTTTGAATCGGTCGCTCCGTACGCCCGTCGCCTGCTATTGCCAACCGGCGCGCCGAAGGTAGATGACATCACCGGGCTACCGCCCGCCGTCGCATTGCAGCAGCGCCGGGGTTCGGCGACCTCGCGGTCGACGGTCGGCACCGTCACCACCCTGTCGAATCTGCTGAGGATGCTGTTCTCCCGCGCCGGAACCTACCCGCCGGGAGCCACCGAACGACTGGATTCCGATGCGTTCTCCCCGAACACCGCGGTTGGTGCGTGCCCCGAGTGCCACGGGCTGGGACGAATCCATCGGGTGACCGAAGCGACACTGGTACCAGACCCGTCGCTGACCATCCGCGAAGGCGCCGTTGCCGCATGGCCGGGTGCGTGGCAGGGCCAAAATCTGCGCGACATCCTCGTCACGCTGGGGTATGACATCGACAAGCCATGGCGAAAACTTCCGAAGCGTCAACGTGATTGGATTCTGTTCACCGACGAGCAGCCGACAGTAGAAATCGATCCGGGGCGGCATCCCGTGCAGGCCGATTATTACTACAACGGCACGTTCTCGAGCGCCGAACGCCATGTCCGCCATACGTTGGCCAACTCCCACAGTGCGATGATGCGTCGCCGCGTGCTGCAATTCGTCGACAGCGTCGAGTGCCCATTATGCAGCGGTTCCGGGCTGCGTGCCGAGGCGCTGAAGGTGACATTCGCGGGGCGCACCATCGCCGACTACGCTGCGACGCCGTTGGCAGACCTTGCTGACACGTTGCGCCCGACGGCTTCTCGGACCGATGCCGCCGCCGCTTACGAGTCAACGAAATCCGGTGAGCTGACGGAAGTGGCGACCATGATCGCCGCCGATCTCGTCGCACGCCTGCAGGTACTCATAGACCTCGGCCTCGGCTATCTCACGCTTAATCGCCGCACTCCGACGGTGTCACCCGGCGAACTGCAGCGGTTGCGGCTGGCCACTCAATTGCGCGCCGGCTTGTTCGGCGTGCTCTATGTGCTCGACGAGCCGTCAGCTGGACTGCACCCCGCGGACGCCGAACCGCTACTCGAAGTGCTTGATCGCCTGCGGCGCGCGGGCAATTCGTTATTCGTGGTCGAGCACGACATGGACGTGGTACGCCGTGCCGATTGGATCGTCGACGTTGGACCTGGGGCGGGGGAGATTGGCGGGGACGTGCTCTACAGCGGGCCGGTGCCGGGTCTCGCCGACATCGAGGGGTCGGTCACGCGTAGGTACCTTTTCGAGGGGGCCCGGGCGCCGTCTCGTCAACCCCGCACGCAGTCCGGGCGGCTGCGGCTGCGCGGGATCTGCTTCCACAATTTGAGAGACCTCGACGTGGACCTGCCACTTGGTGTATACACCGCCGTCACCGGAGTGTCCGGTTCAGGCAAGTCGACGCTCGTCGTCAAGGTCCTCGGCGATGTCGTGAACAGCCATCTCGGCACGGGACGCGCTGCCGAGCCGGCTGAATCCGACGACGACGAAGCCGGCACCGGGGTCGTCGATCTTGATCACGACGCGAGCGTCGGTGTGACGGCAGCGGGGGTGGAGGAGATCAACCGGCTGGTATCAGTCGACCAGCGACCGATCGGACGTACGCCGCGCTCGACGCTGGCGACCTACACCGGCTTGTTCGACGCCGTGCGCCGCGAATTCGCTGCGACCTCGAAGGCGCGTCGCCGCGGTTGGACAGCGGGCAGGTTTTCGTTCAACGTGGCCGAAGGCCGCTGCCCCACCTGTCAGGGGGAGGGGTTCGTGTCGGTCGAATTGTTGTTCCTGCCAGGCACATACGCCACATGCCCGGCGTGTCAAGGAGCGCGTTACTCCGACGAGACGCTCGAGGTGCGCTATCGCGACCGTACGATCGCCGACGTGCTCGCGATGACCGTCGATGAGGCCTCGGAGTTTCTTGCCGACGTCGCCAACGCAGCGCGGAGCCTGACCACGCTGCGAGAGGTCGGACTGGGGTATCTCCGTCTCGGACAGCCCGCGACCGAGCTGTCAGGTGGCGAGGCGCAGCGGATCAAGCTCGCCTCTGAACTGCAGAGACCCCGGCGAGGGCATACCCTCTACGTCCTCGACGAGCCGACCACCGGGCTTCACCCCGCCGATGTGGATCTGCTCGATCGTCAACTGCACCGCCTGGTCGACGCGGGCAACACCGTGGTGGTGGCCGAACACGACATGCGGATGGTCGCGGGTGCGGACTGGGTGATTGACCTAGGACCGGGAGCCGGCAGCGACGGCGGTCGGGTCGTTGCGGCGGGCCCGCCTAAGAAGGTGGCACGTGCGAAACACAGCCGCACGGCTCCTTATCTGGCAAGGCGGTTGGCGCCGTGTGCTACTCGATGAAGAACGACCCCACCATGCACACAGTCGCCGCAGACACCGGCCCGCGGCTGCTGCCCGACATCGTGGCGGCCCTAGTAGACCGTAACGAGCCACGACGCACCCAGCGCGCACGCGCGTGGCGCCGCGAAGGTGCCCAAACTCGAGCGCGTCAAGCTGCGTATCAACGCTTCGCCACCGCCAGACAGCAGGCGGCTGCGCGTGAGCGCAGCCGAACCAAGAACTATTGGCTACGAGCGCGAATTATGAACGAGCAGTGGATACTGTAGTTCCGCCGCACTTGTGTTTCACAAGTTGTCGTTGGCGAAGCAGCGACGGTCCAGGAGAGTGTCTGAGTTCGCAGAGGGCTCAGCTCGGGATGTGAAGCCGGACCTTCTCGGTCGAGGTTAGAGTGGCTAAGGTTACCTCTAAGCTAATTAGTTGAGTAGCCTTCGCCCCTGGTTAGGAAAGCGCCCATGACGACCACCGAGCCCAGGAAACAGTCGCTAGATCCTAAGGTTCCCCCAAGCGCCGAGGAAAAACCCGGCCCACAGCGCGCCAAGAAGAAGGGGCTGCTGAGCCGTTTCTGGCTAACGCTCACGATCGTGGCTGTGGTCGCGCTATCGGGATTCGTCGTCCACCGACTGCACGGCGTCTTCGGCGTTCACAAGGGTTCGTTCGGTGGTGGCTCAGCCGGTGACGTCATCGATCAGTTCAACGCCAAGACCATTACGCTCGAGGTCTGGGGGTCACCGGGCAGCACGGCAACTATCAACTACCTCGACGAGAACTCCCATCCGCAGCAGGCCCTCAACGTCCCCTTGCCCTGGAACACGGTGTTGAAGTCAACAAAGCCTGGGATCCCGGCCAACTTGATAGCGCAAGGAGACGGCAGTTGGATTGCCTGCCAATTCGTCGTGGACAACCACGACGGGCGCGGTGCCGTCATTAAGGCTCCGAATCACTCGCCTGCCAACGAAACAGTCAATGCCTTCGTCTATTGCCTGGACAAGTCCGCGTGAGCGAGACCACCGTGGCTGCGCCGCGCGTTGATCAGCCGCTGATCCCGCCGTTCCTGCCGCGGATGATCCATCGCCTTGCGCTGCCGATCGTCCTGATCTGGCTGGGCATCGTCTTCGTCACCAACACCGTGTCGCCCCAACTGGAGGTCGTCTCCAAGAGCCACTCGGTGTCGCAGAGTCCCAAGGACGCGGTGTCGTTCCAGTCGATGATGCGCGTCGGGTCGACGTTCAAAGAGTTCAGTTCGGACAGTTCGGCAATGGTCCTGCTGGAGGGCGACAAACCGCTGGGGGCGGAGGCCCACCGCTATTACGACGAGATCGTCAAGCGACTCGAGCAAGACAAGAAACACGTTCAGCACATCCAGGACTTCTGGAGTGATCCCCTGACCGCCGCGGGCTCCCAGAGCCACGACCAAAAAGCCGCATACGTTCAGGTGTACCTCGCCGGCAACATGGGCAGCGGCCAGTCCAGCGAGTCCAGCCTGGCCGTCCGCAAGATCGTGGACTCGGTGCCGGCGCCGCCGGGGATCAAGGCCTACGTCACCGGGGCGGCTCCGTTGTTTGCCGACCAGTCCCATGCGGGTGAGAAAGGCGTCCTGCTGGTCACCCTGGTCACCCTCGTCGTGATTGTGGTGATGCTGCTGGTCGTCTACCGGTCGGTGATCACCACTTTGATCATGTTGTTCATGGTCTTCGTCGAGTTGCTCGCGGCTCGCGGTGTCGTTGCGACGCTGGGGAATTACGGCATCATGGGGCTCTCCACGTTCGCCAATAACATGCTCGTGCTGATGGCGATCGCCGCCGGAACGGACTACGCGATTTTCGTGGTCGGCCGCTACCACGAGGCCCGCGGCCTCGGCGAAGATCGAGAACAGGCCTTCTACACGATGTTCCACAGCACGGCCCATGTCGTGCTGGGGTCGGGGCTGACCATCGCCGGCGCGATGTACTGCCTGAGCTTCTGCCGGTTGCCCTATTTTGAGTCACTCGGTGTGCCCTGCGCCGTCGGCATGCTGGTCGCGGTCCTCGCGGCCTTGACTCTAGGACCAGCGGTCCTGACCGTGGCATCGTTCTTCAAGCTGCTCGACCCGAAGCGGAAGCTGCAGACCCGGGGCTGGCGACGCATCGGCACCGCCATCGTCCGCTGGCCCGCACCGGTTCTCGCGGTGACCATCGCCGTCGCACTAATCGGTCTGCTCGCTCTTCCCGGCTACAAGACGGACTACGACACCCGCCACTTCCTGCCGCAAGACACCCCGGCCAATGTCGGGTATGCGGCTGCCGACCGACACTTCAACCAGGCTCGGCTCAACCCTGAGCTGCTGATGATCGAGACCGATCACGACCTGCGTAACCCGGCCGACTTCCTCGTCCTGGACAAGGTCGCCAAGGCGGTCTTCCACATCCCCGGCATCGGCCGAGTCCAGACCATCACCCGGCCGCTGGGCACCCCGCTCGACCACAGCACCCTCGGTTTTCAAATGGGTACACAAGCCGCAGGACGGCTCCAGACCGAGCACTATCAGGACGAGCAGGCGAAAAACCTGCTGAACCAGGCGGGCGAGCTCAAGAAAACGATGGCATTGCTGCATGAGCAGATGCAGACCACGCAGGATCTCAGCAACACCACACACGAAACCACCAAGCTCACCAAAGAAACCGTGAAGATCACCGAAGCGTTGCGCGACGACATCGCCAACTTCGACGACTTCTTCCGGCCGATTCGTGCCTACTTTTACTGGGAAAAACACTGCTACGACATTCCGATTTGCTGGACGCTACGGTCCATCTTCAATGCGCTCGATGGAGTCGACCAGGTGGCTGAGAACATCGAGAACCTCAGCAAGAATCTGGACAAGTTGGACCAGATTCAGCCCAAGCTCGTAGCGTTGATACCCCCGCAGATTGAGAGCCAGCAGCACAACCTCGACACCATCATGTCGAACTATGCGACCACTATGGGTCTCAACGAGCAGGCGAGAGCGCAGGCCGACAACGCCACCGCTCAGGGGGATGCCTTCGATAGAGCGAAGAACGACGACACGTTCTACCTTCCGCCGGAGGCTTTCAAGAGCCCGGATTTCGCGCGGGGTCTCAAACAGTTCATATCGCCGGACGGGCATGCCGTCCGGTTGATCATCTCGCACGAAGGCGACCCGGCGACTCCTGAAGGCGTCAGCCACATCGAACCGATCAAGCAGGCCGTGCATGAGGCGATCAAGGGCACGCCCTGGGAGGGCGCCAACGTCTACCTCGGCGGTACCGCCGCGACGTACAAGGACATGCACGACGGCTCCAACTTCGACCTGATGATCGCCGGAATTGCCGCGGCCACACTGATTTTCATCATCATGCTGGTGATCACCCGAAGCGTCGTGGCCGCCTGCGTGATCGTCGGTACGGTGTTGCTGTCGCTGGGCGCCTCGTTCGGGCTCTCCGTGCTCCTCTGGCAGTACATCCTGGGCATCAAGTTGCACTGGATGGTGCTGGCGATGGCGGTCATCCTGCTGCTGGCGGTCGGCTCGGACTACAACCTGCTGCTGATATCGCGGTTCAAGGAGGAAATCCACGCCGGGCTCAAGACGGGGACGATCCGCGCGATGGCCGGTTCGGGCTCGGTGGTGACCGCCGCCGGTCTGGTGTTCGCCGCCACCATGGCCACGTTCATGTTCAGCCCGCTGCGAGTGATGGCCCAGGTGGGTACGACGATCGCGCTGGGTCTGTTGTTCGACACCTTGATCGTGCGGTCGTTCATGACACCGTCGCTGGCCACCTTGCTCGGGCGCTGGTTCTGGTGGCCGCAGCACGTCCGTCCACGGCCGGCCAGCACCATGCTGCGACCGTACGGACCGCGTACCGCCGTGCGCGAGCTGATCCTCAACGACGTTGACGAAAGCCCACCGGGCGGACTGGTCAAAAAGCGCTAAAAGCTATGTCGACAACCTGATTCGGGCGCTGGGAGCTGCCAACGTAGCCGTCCTGGGCATCTCTGGGTGGATGGGGCGCGCGAATCTAGGCCCGACTGGGCTGTCAGCCATCGCGCTGCAGGCCATTCGGCGCCAGGGCCGGCGTGCCTTTTACCGTCGCCGTTATGCTGTGTGCCTCGACAGCGGCTACGTTCCCAATCATGTGCGTACCTCTCTGCTTAGCGCAGGTTGGGCAGCGCCTTGGCGGGCGGCCACGGGTGCGGGCTCTTTCCCAAGAGGGCATGCAATCGGTGCAAATGGGTGTTTCGAACGCTGGTGGTGCCGAAGTCACTGTGGCGGTTTTGTGTTGATGTGTAAGTCCTTTCGTGGTGGCGGTTCGGCCAAATCTGGTGTCTTCCAAGCGATATAGGCCGTTTCGGCTAACCGTTTCGCCTGGTCGCGCGACCCGTGCCTGGGACTCATAATCCGTTGGTCGCGGGTTCGAGCCCCGCCCGCCCCACTCGTTTCCACTGGTCAGAACCTTGACTGGGCCTGTACAGCGGTCGCGGGGGCGGATTTTGTACGCGGCGTGTACGCGAGGAGGCGGGCGTGGTCTCCGCTAGCTAACTCGTCGCGCAGGCCCGATGTTCGCGTTCACGCCGCGACGAGGTGGGCGTAGGCGTGCTAGCTACGGCGTGGGGCGACGTGGAGCGCCGATAGGCTGGGCGGCAGAACGGCACGCTCGTACATAAATTTTCACGAATTCAATGCGGGGTGCGCTCTCAGCCCGTTACGCTCCCGTCCGGGGTTGGCACCCGTTAATTCAAGATCAATCTTTTGGGGTGGGGGACATGCGGGTTCAGCTTCTAATTGTTGCGGCAGCTATTTCGGGAGGGGCGTTGTGCGCTGTACCAGCGGTCGTCGCGGGCGGGCCGACCACGGTCCTGGCCAGTTGTGGCACGGGCTACTACCAGAATTCGAGCGGGCAGTGCATCCCCGACCCATCGTCGGGTCTGCCGCCTGGTGGTGCTCCCGGCCTCGTGAGTAGTGGGCCGCCTGCGGGCGCTACCGCGATCTGCCGGGATGGTGACTACTCGTTCAGCACCCACCACAGTGGCACCTGCTCGGGCCACGGCGGCGTTAAGCAGTGGCTTAACAACTGAGACGGTGAAGCTGTCGCCTATGGGCTGTGCAGGAGAGATGATGACAATTCGAGCACTCGGGATCGCGCTGGCGGCGGTCAGTTCGGCAACCATGATTGTGTTGCCCAGCGGAAAAGCTAATGCTGACCCCCAGGAGCCCAAGGACCCCAGACTGCAGAACGCGATGATCTTCTGCTTGGAGATCAACGACAATCCGACCGAGCAGGGTGTCGACAACGCTATTGCAAACCTGATGAATCACGTGGGAGGGGACGCCGACCTGGCCATAAGCACCTCTCAGTATGGACTGGCAAACCTTTGTCCGACGTACCAAGACTTGTTTAACCAAACGGCAAGACATCACACTAGCCAGCCTGGCTAAGCGGCAGTTGATGAGATTGCCGCCCCAGGGCGAACTCGTTGGCTGATCGGCGCCCGTCCTAATTCCGGGGCTGCGCTAAAGAGGAACCATGGTCACTCAAGAGCCGGCCCTGCTAGAACCGGTTGATCGTCCGAATCCTGTAAAGCGGTTACTGTGCTGGGCCAACCCAAAGAGTTGCTTAACCATTTTGCCGCAAAGGCACTAAAATCTGCAGACGTCGTGCTCGGTTCGATCCCGGTCCCGGGCGCAGAAGTCGTGAAAGAGATAAAAGAGGTTGCTGAGATTGCCATCACGGATTAACGCTTCTATTGGCGCGAGCCAATTGTGAACAACCGTGCGGCCTCTTCCAATCGCGCCTCGTATGCGCAATCCTCTTGGTGGTTCCCGAGGAGGCCAGCCAGAATCGGACTATATGCGCGCGCAGCCAGTCGCAGCGCAGCACGCCCTCGAGGCAGGTGGCGTGTTCCCACTGAATCAGTCCAGGATTTAGAGTCCTGTGGCCCGATGTCGGGCTGGAAGGGACGATGAAAGTTATGGTTGGTCGGAAGCGGCATTCCGCGGAGGACATCGTGCGCAAGCTGCGCCGCGCGGACGAGTTGGCTGCCGAAGGCAAGACTGGCGAGGAGATCGCCGCCGAACTCGGAGTGTCTGCGGCGACGCTGTACAACTGGCGCCGCGCCTATGGCGGCATGGACACCGACGCGGCCAAGGAACTCAAAGAGCTGCGCGAGCAGAACTCCCGCCTCAAGCGACTGTTGGCCGAGGCCGAACTGGAAAAAGACGCCCTGCGCGAGGTGGCCAAGGGAAAATTCTGAGCCCGGCCGCCAAGCGCCGTGCCGTGGACATGCTCAAAGAGGTTCTGGGCGTGTCGGAACGGCTCGCGTGCAAAGCGGTCGGGCTTGCCCGCTCCACCTATCGGCGTGTGCCGATCGCGCATACGCCGGCCGACCCGGACGCGGACCTGCGTGCCTGGCTGCGTGCCTACGCGGTCAAACACCCCTGCCACGGGTTCCGCCGCGCCTGGGCCGCTCTGCGCCACGACGAACACCGTGAGGTGAACAAAAAGAAAGTCCACCGACTGTGGCGCGAGGAAGGCCTGCAGGTGCGGGTGCATTCCCCTCGTAAACGGGCCGGCGTGTCGTCGATCCCCCTGGTGGTCGCTGACGCACCGAAGGTCGTGTGGGCGCTGGACTTTCAGTACGATTCCACCATCGACGGCAAGGCAATCAAGATTGCCTCGATGATCGACGTACACACTCGCGAATCGCTGCTACACCTTGTGGAACGCTCCATTACCGCCGACCGGCTGATCATCGAACTTGAGGAGGTGTTCGCCGTTCACGGTGTGCCGATGGTGCTACGGATGGACAACGGCCCCGAGTTAGTTTCCCAAGCGCTGCAACACTTCTGTGATGGGAAGGTGGGGCTGTCGTATATACCGCCGCGCACGCCATGGAACAACGGCTACATCGAATCGTTCAACAACCGCCTGCGCAAAGAGTGCCTGAACCGCAACCATTGGACGACCCTGCGCGAAGCCCGGGTGGTAATCGGTGACTTCAAGCGCGACCATAATCACCGACACCGCCACTCGGCGCTGGGCTACTTGACCCCGGCTGAGTATGCCGCCGTGTGCAGGCATACCCGGCTCCGATTAGGCGGCGGTGGCTTCCAAGATGCTAAACGGTGAGGCCGTCGACACTATCCGAGTCATGCGAAAACCTGCCTGCTCCAACAGATCTTGGTATTCATCGCCTGTGCGTTCCCGGCCCGCATTTACGACCAGCATCTCCAGGTCCGACCATTTGGCGAGCGCGTCTCGATCATGCGGCGGTATCACGCACTCGACCAGCAGAACGGTTGTTCCCGTCGGAGTCGCCGCGCGGAGCGTCTTGAGAATTTGTTGGGCCTTATCGTCGGGCCAATCGTGGATGATGTTCTTCAGTACATAAAGGTCGCCGCCTTCGGGAACCGCATCGAAGAACGAACCTTCGACGATTCGTACGCGCTCTGCGACCCCGTGTTTGCAGAGCAGCGGTTCGGCGCCCGCCACCACATGCGGCAGGTCGAAGAGGATGCCTGAAGCGGCTGGGTTCGCCGACAGGATGCCGGCCAGCAGTCGGCCGTGCCCGCCGGCAATATCCACGATGGTGCGGTGGCCGCCGAAGCCGTAAGCGGCGGTCACCGCCCCGACGGCTATCTCCGAAAGATTCGTCATGGCCTGGTTGAAAACCTCGCTCAGTTCCGGCTGACTTGGGAACCATTCGGATGCCTCCACGCCGCGTAACTTGGGAACGACCGACCGACCAGTTTGGACCGCATAGATGTAGTGGCTCCAATGCTCGCGCTCGTGCGCCGATCCAACGAACCGCGCGAAGGCCGCCACCGAATCCTGCGTATCCCACCGAAGGGTGCGCGCAAGCGGCGTCAGGTCGTAGCGGCCGTCACTGCGCCGGCGAAAGATGCCACGGCTGATCAACGCCCGCAGCAACCGGCCGAGCGCGTCTGGGTTGGCGCCGACCCTATCCGCCAACTCGTCCAGCCCGAGCGGCCCCTCGGTCAGTGCATCGGCGATGCGCAGGTCGGCGGCAACGGACACGGCCTGGGCCAACCAGGCGCCGACGATGACCTCGGTCATCGCGGCCGGCGCGGGGGCAAGCGACTGGTGAAGCCGCAAAAGATGATGACGGCCGCGCTGCACCGCGTTAACCAAGCCGACCGGCGGTGCTATGGACGGAATTTTCATGGATCTACCTCTCTTGTTGCACGTCACGTCGACTATGTGGTGCGTGCAGACCAAAACCATCGGTCAGAAGGCGGAAAAATCCAGGTCGGGGTCGGAGGTCCGGGGCGACGGCAAACGAAATCTGCGCGGTTTCGCTGATGTTGTGGCGCTGACGACCGGCGATGCTGGCTAACATGAGCGAGATCGACCTAGGCGCGGACACGCCGCCGGTGAACGAGAGCGACATAGGCGTGAGTGAGCTACCGACTGGAACGGTGACGCTCCTGCTCGCCGATATCGAAGGGTCCACAGAGCTCTGGGAAGCGCAGCCCCAGGAAATGCAGAAGGCGGTCGCACGACTCGACCGCGCACTCGCCCAAATCGTTGCCGCGCATGGCGGAGTGCGCCCGGTTGAGCAGGGCGAAGGAGACAGCCTCGTCGTCGCCTTCAACCGTGGTAGTGACGCGGTGGCATGTGCCCTCGACTTGCAGATGGCACCGCTGGCGCCGATCCGGCTGCGGATCGGTCTGCACACCGGCGAGGTCCAGTTGCGCGACGAAAACAACTACATCGGGACGACCATCAACAGAACCGCACGCATACGCGACTTGGGACACGGTGGCCAGACGGTGCTGTCCGGCGCAACCGAGGAGATCGTGGCCGACCGCCTACCGCCCGGCGCCTGGCTGCTTCCGCTGGGCAGCCACCAGTTGCGAGGTCTTCGTCGCCCCGAGCGGGTCATCCAGCTGTGCCATCCCGATCTGCACAACCAATTTCCACCCCTGCGGGTGCCTGCCGCGGCGTCAGAGGGGCTTCCGCTTCAGTTGACGAGCTTCGTCGGTCGCACGGCGCAAATAGCGGAGCTGTCCCGCATGGTCACCGAGAATCGACTGGTCACCCTGGCCGGCGCCGGCGGGTCGGGCAAGACGCGCCTTGCGGTACGGGTCGCGGGCCAGATCGCCGGGCAATTCCGCGAGGGCGCACAGTGTGTCGACCTGGCGCCGATCACCGAACCCGACCTTGTCCCCGCCACGGCCGCCCGCACGCTAGGGCTGCCCGACGTTCCCGGCCGCTCTGCGACCGACGCGCTGCTGCGGTTCATCGCGGATAGGCAGATGCTGCTGGTGCTGGACAATTGCGAGCACCTGTTGGATGCGACGGCTGCCCTTGTCGTCGCGATGCTCGGCGCCTGCCCCGGTGTCACGGTGCTGGCGACCAGTCGTGAGCCGATCGGCATGAGCGGCGAAGTGATCTGGCGGGTGTCATCGCTGTCGATCACCGACGAAGCGGTTGAGTTGTTCACCGACCGTGCTCGCCTGGTCAGGCCCGAGTTCGTCATCACCGACGAGAATGCCGCCACGGTGGCGGAGATCTGTCAACGCCTTGACGGCATGCCGTTGGCGATCGAGCTCGCCGCGGCGCGGGTGCGGGCATTGTCTGTTACCGACATCCTCACCAGCCTGCATGACCGGTTCCGGCTCCTGACCGGCGGCGCGCGCAGCGCGGTCCGGCGCCAGCAGACGCTGAGGGCCTCGGTGGATTGGTCGCATGCACTGCTCACCGACGTCGAGCGCGTGATCTTTCGACGGCTGGCGGTCTTTCGCGGCGGATTTCACCTCGACGCCGCAGAAGTCGTCGTCGCTGACGATTATGTGCAGCCCCACCAGGTGCTCGATGAGCTGACCCTGCTGGTTGACAAGTCGCTCGTGATTGCCGAAAACACCAGCGGCCGAACGCGATACCGGCTGCTCGAGACGGTTCGCCAATACGCACTGGAAAAGCTCGGCGACTCAGGTGAATCCGATGCGGTTCGGATGCGCCACCGCGATTACTACACACACCTGGCCGCGCTCGTGGACCAGCCAAGCTCGGTCGGCCAACATCAGCATGTCGAGCGGGCCGACATCGAAATCGACAATCTGCGAGCCGCATTCACGTGGAGCTGCGACATCGGCGACGGTGAGGGGGCACTGCGCCTGGCGTGCGCCCTGCAGCGGCTGTGGTGGAACAGCGGGCGTGTCCAGGAAGCCCTGTCCTGGATCAGTGCAGTGCTATCTGACCCATCCACGCGCCCGGCGGATGTGACGCCCACGACTTACGCGCGGGCGCTCGCTGACCACGCGGTGCTCACCGCAGCGGTGGCTGCCCCAGGGGGCATGGAGCACCCCGAGCGAGCGCTGGAGATCGCACGAGAGGTCGGTGACGCCGGTCTGTTGATCCAGTCTCTCATCGCGTGCGGTAGCACCGCGGCCTTCAACGCCGAGGTCGCTCGCCCCTACCTCGAGGAGGCGGCCGGTCTGGCCCGCGACTCCGGCGACAATTGGAGATTGAGCCAGATCCTGTGGTGGCAGGCCTACGTCGCAATACACGACGGTGATCCGCGCGCCGCGATCAAGGCCGGCGAGGAGGGACGTGACCTGGCCAACGAGATTGGAGATCGGTTTGTCTCGCGGATGTGTCGTTACTGGGGGCTGGGCACGGGACAGTTTCTGCGAGGCGAACTTGCAAAAGCGGCCGCACAGTTCCACGAGCTGATGGCTGAGGCGGAGGCGGATCGCGAGTTGAGCACGCGGGCCGTCTGCCAGGCCCATCTGGGCCACACGCTGGCGTGGATGGGAGATCCGGAAGCCGCGCAAGCAGCGGCGAGCGCCGCATTGGAAGCGGTATCCGAACTGGGGGGTCTCTTTGAAGCCCTGTGCAACGCGCCCTTGGCCGTCGCGCACTTGGCGGCAGGCGATGTCGCGTCCGCGGTGACGGCCGGCACCAGCGCCGCCGAGCGGTTCCGCGCCACGGGTGGGCTGAGGATGGTCGCTGTCAACCCGATAGTCGATGTCATGCTGGCGCGCGGTGACGCGGCTGCGGCCCGCCGCTGGGCCGAAGAGGCCGTGTCGGTGGCAGTCGGCTGCCATCGGGCGATGGCGCTGTCCTCCCGTGCTCGTGTCGCGACCGCCGAGGGTGAGCCCGAGCTGGCAGAGCGCGACGCCCGTGAAGCGCTAGCCATGGCGGCCGCAACCGATGCGCACCTGATTACCGCGGACGCCCTGGAGTGTCTTGCCGGGCTTCTAGGTGAGGCCGGCAGTCACCGTGAAGCGGCGCGACTCTTCGGTGCGGCCGAGGCGGTCAGGAAGGACACCGGCGCGGTCAGGTTCAAGATCTACGAGGACGGTTACGCGACCGCGGTCGGGGCCGTCCGTGATGCACTGGGCGACAGCGACTTTGACAGCGCTTGGGCCGAGGGTGCGGCGCTGTCCGCACTGGAGGCGATCGCGTATGCCCGTCGAGGACATGGTGACCGTAAGCGGCCGACAACTGGCTGGCCCGCGCTAACGCCCACTGAGCGCGACGTTGTGCGCCTGGTCAGCGAAGGGCTGGCCAACAACGACATCGCCTCTCGGCTGTTCATCTCGCCGCGCACCGTACAGAGCCATCTCACCCACGTCTACAACAAGCTCGGCGTCAGCTCGCGGGTGCAACTCGTGCAAGAAGCTGCCCGACACAATTAACTAGATGTTGGCGACGATTTGCCCCTTGGTATCGATCTGAAGCTTTTCACCTAGGGCCGAGCAGCACTCGCGAGGGAGTGGTGATCGCGACTTCCAACACGACCATGATCACCGACACCGCGACTCAGCGCTGGGCTACCTCACCCGACCGAGTACGCTGCGGCGTGCAGGCACACCCACCCCGTGGCTTGCGAGATCAACTGAAGAGAGATCAAACAACCCGGCTCTAAAACCGGATGGACTCGGTATCGGGGACTCGCCACAGGCCCTGCACGCCGCCTGGACCATCCCCGGTGCCGGCCAGGCCGTTGTTCGAAGACGCCGGCGCGAACTTCTCGCGCCACTCGCCGGCCAAGGTCGACACCCACAAAGCCGACCGCGGGCCGCTGCTGCTGACATCGGGAACAGAGGACCACACCGTGCCCCTCAAGCTCACCAGGGAGGTCGTCGCAATGTACAGCCACTCAACGGCCCAGACCGACTTCCACATCTTCGAGGGACGCGGACACTCACTCACCATCGACAATGGGTGGAAAGACGTCGCGGACGTGGCCTTGCAATCGCTGGCGGCCAACGGCTTTTAGGCAGAACGAAATGCGAGGAGAGGACGGGGCGCAGTGACCACTATTCGAGCAGCGGCGGTCCAACTGCGCCCGGTCCTCTACAGCCGTGATGGGACCGTCGAGCGCGTTGTCGCGAAGATCGACGAATTGGCAACGCAAGGAGTGCAATTCGCCACTTTTCCGGAGACCGTTGTTCCCTATTACCCGTACTTCTCATTTGTACAGCCGCCTTATCAGATGCTTGCCCAGCAGGTGCGGCTGCTCGAACAAGGAGTCACCGTGCCTTCGGCAGCGACGCTGGCGATCAGCGACGCCGCGAGCCGCGCCGGCATGGTGGTCTCCATCGGCGTGAACGAGCGCGACGGCGGCTCACTGTTCAACACTCAACTGCTTTTCGACGCCGACGGAGCGTTGATCCAGCGTCGCCGCAAGATCACTCCCACCTATCACGAACGGATCATTTGGGGCCAGGGCGATGGCAGCGGACTTCAAGCCGTCGACAGCGCCGTGGGTCGCATCGGGCAGTTGGCCTGTTGGGAGCACTACAATCCGCTGGCCCGATACGCGCTGATCGCCGACGGCGAGCAGATCCATTCGGCGATGTTCCCGGGCTCCATTTTTGGCGACTTGTTCGCTCAACAGACCGAAGTCCAGGTGCGGAATCACGCGCTCGAGTCGGGCGTCTTCGTGGTCTGCGCAGGCGCATGGCTCGACCCCGACCAGCAGAAGCAGATCATGGCGGACACCGGTTGCCCGGTGGGACCGATCTCGGGGGGTTCCTTCACCGCGATCGTCACACCGCAAGGCGAATTGCTCGGTGAGCCTTTAGGTTCCGGTGAAGGCGAGGTGATCGGGGATCTGGACTTCGCGTTGATTGACAAACGCAAGGCGTTCATGGACTCCAGCGGACACTACAGCCGCCCCGAATTGCTAAGCCTGCTCATCGATCACACGCCCACCGCCCACGTGCACAAGCGGTTCCCGGGTTCGCCGGTCGTCGCCAACGCTGAGGAGAGCACAATGTCATTCGCCGATCCGCGGGAAACTCCATTCGACGGAGGCGCCGCATGACGTACATGGGAAAGCCCTACTACCCGTTGTGGTTAGACAATCTGGCCGACGACGTCACCCTGGAGGCCGCGGCGATGGACGGCACCGCACACGGCGCCGACGATGTCCGCTTCATCTTGGTCAAAGCGCGCGAACAGTATGCGCACCAGGAGTTCAATTACGCCGGCCCCTGTGGCGGGAACGGTTTCCTCGAGGACTATTCGAGCTCGGTCCACGGCGTTCCCACCTACGTCGTCGTGCTGGTCACCTACAACGCAGACGGGCAGACCCAGCACGTCGTGGTGAATCACCGGCCCCGCAGCGCGATGCTGAATTTTTCCCGCGTGATGCTGGAGACCTTCGCTGGCACCGCGCATGCAAAGCACTGGGAAGGCACTCCGTAAGGGGCGACAGGAGGCGCGACATGGCATCGACATATCTGGGAAAGCCGTACTACCCGGCGTGGCTGGACAACCTTGCCGACGACGTCACCGGGGAGGGGCCGGCGTGGGACGGCGCCATCCAGGGCGCGGCCGCCGTCCATGAAGTTGTGGTCGCCGCAAAAGAGATCTACGAATTTCAGGACTTCCATTACGCCGGCCCTTGCGGGGAAAGCAGTTTCCTCGAGGACTACACCTCATCGGTCCGCGGTGTGCCTCTCCGCGTCATCGTTCTGGTCGTCTTCAACGCCGAAGGTAAGGCTCAGCGCCTGGTGGTGAATCACCGGCCGCGCAGCTCCGTGCTGGTGTTGTCCCGCGCGATGTTCGAGAGGTTCGCCGGCACCCCCCTTGCCAAACACTGGGAAGGCACACCCTAAGGAGCGAGCATGAGTACTCCCTTGTACCTGATCACCGGCGCGGGTGGTGGCACCGGTGGCGTCAGCAGACAAGTGATCGAGCAATTGCGGGAGCACGGGTACCGCGTGCGCGCGTTGGTGCATCACGACGATGCCCGTGCCGATCCGCTGCGCGAACTCGGCGCTGAAGTCGTCGTCGGGGACTTGACCGAGCCGCGGGACGTAGTGGATGCGATGGCCGGTGTCGATCGCATGTTCTTTTCGATGGGCGTCTCGCCGAACTATCTGACGGCGACGACCGTGATCTGCGACGCCGCACTGGAATACGGCCATCTGGAGGTGGTCGTGAACATGTCCCAGATGACTGTTTCCCAGATGACGCTGACCAGCGAGGGTGAGTCTCATCAACATCGGCTGCATTACCTCGCCGAGCACGTCTTGAACTGGTCGGGGGTGCCGGTGGTGCACATCAGACCGACGGCGTTTCTGGACAATCCGCTATTCACGTGGTTTGCAGTGCCGTCGCTGCGAGAACGAAACCTGTTGGCCCTGCCATTCGGAACCGGGCGAACCTCGCCGATCGCCACGAGCGACGTGGCCCGCACGGTTGCGGCGGTGCTCGTCGACCCCGCCCACCGCATCGGGGACATCTACGAGTTGACCGGCCCCGTGAGCCTGGACATCGACGGACTGGCAGCCGAATACACACAGGGACTGCACCGGCCGATACGCGGCATCGACATTCCGCATGAGGCCTGGGTCCAGGAGGTCCTTAAGCCGCTCGGCCTGCCCGCTCACTTGGAGCAGCACCTCACCACAATGGCGCTATTGCACCGCGCTGGACGCTACGACCGAGCCACCGATGACGTCGAAAAGGTCACGGGGCAGCGGGCTTCCGCGGTTGGTGAGTACATCGCCGAACACCCCGACCTGTTCTCGTAAGTGATGAGCGATCTACTCGAGGAGGCCGCCGCGGCGCACGGCGGGCTGGACCGGTGGAACGGCGTCACATCGATCGATGTGGCCGCGTCGATCACCGGGGCGACCTGGTTTGTCAAAGGCAAGGGTGATGCGCTCAAGAACGTCCGCTTCGAGGTTGACACCACACGGGAGCTGCTGACGATGGACCTCGTCGGTCAGGACAAGCGTTCGATCTTCGAGCCCTTCCGCGTCGTGTTGCAGCGTGGTGACGGCGCGCTCATCGACTCGCGCGATGACCCGGAGAGGTCGTTTGAAGGTCATGCGTTCACCACCCCGTGGGACGACATTCACGTCGCCTATTTCAGTGGGGAGGCGCTGTGGACGTATCTGAATACGCCATTCGTCTTCACCTGGCCCGGATTCGTCACCGAAGAGATCACCCCGATCCGGGTCGGCGGGGAAACGTGGCGGCGGCTGAAGGTGACGTTTCCCGATTACATTAAAAGCCATACCCGCGAGCAGATTTCGTGCTTTGGTCCGGATGGGCTGCTGCGCCGCCAGGATTACACCGTCGATATTCTGGGCGGTGCACCCGGGTTGAACTATGCCACCGACTATCGCGAGGTGGATGGGATTATCATCCCCACCAAGCGGCGGATCTACGCCTGGGAGGGTGACTATCAGCTCGTACCGGAGCCGCTGCTGATCGCCATCGATATGAGTGAGATCACCATCTGCCGAAATTACCTTTGAGAGGAGCGCACCATGGCCGACATGGCTGACGCGGTTGGCGCATCAGGAAGCTACAGCAACAGCGCGATTACTGCGTTGCCCACCGGAGAACCCCTTCCGGCCTCTAAGGACGAACAAATACTGGCCGCCAAAATATCGCGCGCGATGTCGTCGGGGCCCCTCCGCATCACCGAGGACGCCACGGTTGCGGATATGGATGCGCAAGGCAATGTTGTGGTGCTTCGTCAGGGAACCAACCACTGGGTGTGTTTCCCCGGTGACGAGAACGAGATTGGCAATGTGCCCATGTGCGCCGATCCCATGGGGCTGCAGTGGATGAAAGATATCATGGCCGCCAAGCCGGCTCCGACGAATACGGCCCCCGGGATCATCTACATGCTTTGCGGTGCAACGCAACACAGCACCACGGATCCGTTCGACAGATCAAGTCCTGCCATTCCCATCGGTCCGCACTGGATGATCATCTGGCCCTACGATGCGGCGCGTGACGGCCTCCCGAGCACCGTACGAGATGCTGGCGCGTGGGTGATGTTCGATGGGACGCCCTATGCGCATTTGCATATCTGCGGTACGCCCTGGGCAGGTAATGAGTACGTGCCCGGCCAGCTGCCCGTTTGGACGATGCGATATGGCGCGCCCACAATGCGGTGATCGTCGCGCCGAACCGCAGACGCTCGGGCCTCGACGCGGCGTCCGCGTTGAGCTAAAACCGTGCTGCCGCATCTCACCCGGGCGTCACCCCGGCGACTGGGGGCGCTTTGTAGCCGTACCGGAGCCGTACCGCGAATGTACCGGTCACGCATGAAGGTAGTGGCTAGCAGCCAATATGGCAGCTCGTGGCCAACCGCCTGCGCAGGTCGCGAGCACGCTGAAATGGGACTCATAATCCGTTGGTCGCGGGTTCGAGCCCCGCCCGCCCCACGTTAAAAGGCATGGTAGAGGCGCTGTTAGGACGCTCCGTGCCCGCTAGGCCGTGTTTTATTCGCGCCTTATACGCGGGCAGGCGAGCCTTTCATTTGCCAGCTAACTCCAACAGGGAATCCCGGTCGCCGCGTTGACGGCGGGCCAAGCCCATGGACGTGGTGTAAGCGTTCGCTCGATCGCGTCACCCTTTTCGGATGGCAGTTAAGCGGTCAGTGCAGCTGTCGTGGTGGGCTCCTGTTCGGTCGGCGGGCTCGGTGTGATGCGTGATTGATTGAGCACCTCCAGTCCGAGGTTGCAGCCGCCTTCGATCCATTCGTCGTGCTGTTCGGCTAACAGGGCACCGACCAGGCGCTGTGATAGCTCCGAAAATGGAGTAGTCGAATACCTTATGGGTTCATCCGTTTGGGCGGATGCTTGTCGCATGACGGATCTGCATGTGCAACCGCAGGTGACAACCATCGAAGTGCGCAACCCTGCCGACGGCAGCGTGGTCGGCGAAGTACCGAACGATTCGGCTGACACCGTGGCCGCGAAGGCCCGCGAACTGAGACTGTTCCAACCTGAATGGGAGGCCCTGGGTCCGAAGGGCCGCAAGCCCTGGTTATTGAAGTTCCAGGGCTGGGTGCTCGACAATGCCGAGCACATCATCGACGTCCTGCAGTCGGAGACCGGCAAACCGCGCGCCGAGGCGTCCATGGAACCGCCTCTGACAGCCGATCTGCTGAACTACTGGGCCCGTAACGCCGAGACCTTCCTGGCCGACCGCCATCCGAAGCCCCACAGCCCGCTGATGAGGACTAAGCGCCTGACCACCGTCTACCGGCCTTATCCGGTCGTTGGATTGATCATTCCGTGGAACTTCCCGTTCGCGAACGCCCCGCTCGACGGGGTCCCGGCACTGGCTGCTGGCGCTGCCGTGCTGCTGAAGCCCTCGGAGGTCACGCCGTTAAGCGCTGTTGAATTTGTCCGCGGATGGAACGAAATCGGCGCGCCCCCGGTGCTCGCGTTGACAACGGGTTACGCCGAGACTGGCGTCGCTGTGATCGCCAGCTCCGATTACGTCCACTTCACGGGTTCGACGGCCACCGGTCGCAAGGTGGCCGTGGCGTGCGCGGAGCGCCTCACCCCTTGCAGCCTCGAACTTGGCGGCAAGGATCCGGCGGTGGTGCTGGCCGACGCAGATCTTGACCGCGCGGCCAACGGCATCGCCTGGGGCGGGATGTTCAACTCCGGTCAGGTGTGCGTGTCGGTCGAACGCGTCTATGTCGAGGAGCCCGTCTATGACGAATTCGTGGCGAAGCTCACCGACAAGGTCAGTCGGCTGCGCCAGGGCCAGGACGACGATCGCTACCGCTTCGATGTTGGAGCGATGGCCACTGCAGCCCAACGCGATATCGTGCGGCGCCACGTCGAGGAAGCTGTCGCCGCGGGCGCGCGGGTGACAACTGGCGGTCACCCAACGGGGATGGGCACCTTCTTTCAACCGACTGTGCTCGCCGACGTCGATCAGTCGATGTCGTGCATGACCGAGGAAACATTCGGCCCGACCTTGCCGGTGGTTAAGGTGGCGGACGAGGACGAGGCGATCCGATTCGCCAATGACTCCCACTACGGACTTTCGGCGACAGTGTGGACCCGCGACAACGCGAGGGGCCAGCGGGTAGCGCGTCAGCTCGAGGCAGGGGCGGTCAACATCAACGACGCGATGGCTAACGGGTTCCACTTCGCGCTACCGATGCCAGGCTGGAAGCACTCCGGGATCGGCGCACGCAACGGCGGTGCCGATGGATTGCTGAAATACTGCCGCGCACAAGCCATCACGAGACCGCGGATCCCCACCCAGGCAAATGAGCCGCTCTGGTACCCGTATTCGCGACGGAAGTTCCGCGTAGCGCTGGGCCTCATGCGCGCGAGCGCAGCGCACGGTCTGCGACGGATCGGCATCGCTCCGGGAGGACGCCGCAAATGAAGTGTCAGGCGGCGGTGCTGCGCGGCGTCGGCAAGGACTGGGAGATCCAGGAGATCACGCTTGACCCGCCGCGTGAGGGTGAGGTGCTGGTGAAGATGGCGGTGGCGGGCGTCTGCCATTCCGACGATCACTTTGCCACCGGGGACTGCATTTTCCCGCCTGAGCTTGTGGCGGTGATCGAAGCCACCGGGGCGCCGGCTCCGGAGTACTTCCCCCTCCTTGGTGGGCACGAAGGTGCCGGAGTGGTCGAAGAAGTTGGTGTCGGAGTGCGGTCCGTGAAACCGGGTGATCACGTTGCCATGTCATTCATCCCGGCCTGCGGTTCCTGTCGGTGGTGTGTGTCTGGCATGACGTATCTGTGCGATGCCGGCGCGATGATCTTGTCCAAGGAGATGACGACGGATGGCACCAGGCGCCGCCACCTCGGAGACGAGGACCTAATGGCGATGACGCAATTGGGTACGTTCGCCGAGTACGCCGTCTTGGCCGAAGAGTCGGTGATCAAGATCGACGAATCGATTCCGTTTGAAGCGGCATCCCTGGTGTCGTGCGGGGTGACGACCGGTTGGGGTTCCGGCACTGTGGGCGTCGGAACGCAACCGGGCGACACCGTGGTCGTGATTGGCACCGGTGGAGTGGGAGTCAACGCCGTGCAGGGTGCCCGCGCCGCAGGTGCCAACTCCGTAATCGCGGTGGATCCCGTTGAGTTTAAACGCGATACCGCCAAGTTCTTCGGCGCGACGGATACCAGTCCGTCGGTGTGGGAGGCCATCCCTCTTGTACGGGAACTGACCCGAGGTGTGATGGCGGACCGCGTGGTGCTGACACCTAGCGTGCTCACGGCTGACCTCGTGACCCCGGCGCTGATGTTGACGCGCAAGGGCGGTACCTGCTTGATGACGGCTGTCCCGCGGGTATCCGAGACTTCGGTTCCGTTGTTTCTCGTCGACGTAATCCAGTCGTGCAAGCAACTCAAGGGCCTGTTGTACGGCGGGATGAACCCGCGCGCGAGCATGCCGATGCTGTTGTCGATGTACCAGAACGGCAACCTCAAACTCGACGAGCTGATCAGTCATCGCTACCGGTTGGATCAGATCAACGAGGCAATCACGGATATGCGCGAAGGCCGAAACATCCGCGGCGTCATCGCCTTCGATTAGGACTTTGTAACCCAGCCGGTTTGGCGTGTCGACCCACAGGTCGACGCCAGATCGGCCCTGACTTGGGCCACTTCTCGTTGATCTGAATGCCCCCGGGCTGCTGAGCTGGTGTTTCTGGTGGTGGCGGGCCGGAATGTATGCACTAATTGTGGGTCTTTAGTGTGCGGTGGTGACGTATGTGCGCACCGTGAAGACCGCTTCGGGAGCAACAGCGGTGCAGGTCGTGTGGTCCTCGCGCAAGGGTTACGCCAGATTGAGCACCGAGCCCCAGCCGGAGGCGGCTGCGGACCAGCGCCTGGTCGATGTGTCGCCTAGGCCCACGATGCAGCCGAACTCGAAGCGGCTAGGGCCGAGGGCTGTCCGTCGGCTTCCTGACGTATCGCCAGTGTGTCAGGTGTCCCGCCACCCCGGGCCCGGCGTAGCTAACACGTCCCAGCCGCATCTCACCCCCGGCTTCACCCCGGCGACTGGGGGCGATTTGAAGCCGTACCGTAGGCGTACCGCGCCCGTACCGGCACCGGCTGAATCTGGTGTCTTGCAGGCGATTTAACCCCAACCAGTTAACCATTTCGCCTGGTCACGCGGGCGCTGAAAAGGGACTCATAATCCGTTGGCCGCGGGTTCGAGCCCCGCCCGCCCCACAACTGGCCCATGTCAGAGGCCCCACGTCAGCCGCCGCTCGAGATGAATTCGCGGTTCTGCCTGATGGCCCCCAATCGGCAATGGTGAGCGGCGTGATCTTGCAACCCACGACCGACCGCTCAAGCGGTCGAGGTCGCTCGCCATTTCCCAGCGATTCAGCGGGATTTGACAGGTCGATCCGTCGAGCGCACTGAAAGTTACTAGTAGATTCGGTCTCACTTCGAGCAATTCCGCTTCGATCACCTCGCAGTGCAGCTTCGAGAAGGGGAGCAGCTATGTCGGACGCGGCCACAAATAACAGCATCAATTCGACTGGTGGGGTGGTGGCGCCGAAGCTGCTAGGCGGTGCGACGTTGCCGTTCCCGCCGACACCGTCAGCCAGCATCGCCGGGCGGACGCTGCAGGAGTCCACCTATGCCCAGCGTGTTACTCCGCCTCGGCTGCATGGGGATTCGCCCAATATTGTGATCGTTTTGATCGATGACGCCGGGCCGGGTCTGCCGACGACGTTTGGCGGCGAAGTGCGTACCGCGACGATGGACCGAATCTGCGCGGAAGGCGTTAGTTATAACCGCTTTCATACCACCGCGATGTGTTCGCCGACGCGGGCGTCGCTGCTGACCGGGCGCAATCATCATGAGATCGGCAACGGGCAGATCGCCGAGCTTGCGAACGACTGGGACGGCTACGCCGGGAAGATCCCGCGCAGCAGCGCCCTGGTGGCCGAGGTGCTCAAGGACTACGGGTACAGCACGGGCGCGTGGGGCAAGTGGCACAACACCCCGGCGGAGGACACGACGGCAGCTGGCCCATTCGAGGACTGGCCCACCGGGTTGGGCTTCGAATATTTCTACGGATTCCTGGCGGGGGAGGCCTCGCACTATGAGCCCCATCTGGTGCGCAACACCACCGTCGTGGCACCGCCGAAGACCCCCGAGGAGGGCTATCACCTTTCGGAGGACCTGGCCGATGACGCGATCGACTGGCTGCGCAATCACAAGGCGCTGCAGGCCGACAGGCCATTCTTCATGTATTGGGCCAGCGGCTGCCTGCACGGCCCGCACCACATCATGAAGGAGTGGGCCGACCGCTACGCGGGCAAGTTCGACGACGGATGGGATGCCTACCGGCAGCGGGTCTTTGAGCGCGCCAAGGATACGGGCTGGATCCCACAAGACTGTGAACTCACCGACCGCGACGAGCGAATGAAGGCGTGGGAGGACATCCCCGAGGACGAGAGACCATTTCAACGCCGGTTGATGGAGGTGGCTGCCGGGTTCGCCGAACACTGTGACGTCCAGGTGGGCCGCATCGTCGATGAGCTGGATCGGCTGGGCTACGCGGACAACACGCTCTTTCTTTACATCTGGGGCGACAACGGATCTTCGGCCGAAGGGCAGGACGGCACCATCGCCGAACTGCTTGCGCAGAACGGCATTCCGACCACCCCGCGGATGCACATCGACGCGCTCGACCAGCTTGGTGGCCTTGACGTCCTGGGCTCACCGAAGACCGACAACCAGTACCACTCCGGCTGGGGCTGGGCAGGCAGCACACCGTACAAGGGTGTGAAGCTGGTCGCCTCGCATCTGGGCGGCACCCGCAATCCGCTGGCGATCCGCTGGCCCAAGAAAGTCGCGCCAGACCCCGTGCCGCGGGATCACTTCCTGCACTGCAACGACGTCGTGCCGACCATTTACGACATCGTGGGCATAGAGCCTCCGCTCATCGTGAACGGTGTGCAGCAAATCCCGATCGCGGGAGCAAGTTTCGCCCGCACGCTTACCGATCCGTCGGCGCCTGGGGGCAAGAAGACGCAGTACTTCGAGATCATGGGCAGTCGGGGTATCTATCACGACGGCTGGATGGCTTCGACGTTCGGTCCGCGGGTGCCTTGGCTGCCGGGATTGCCACCCGGAATTCAAGACTGGACACCCGACAACGACCGTTGGGAGCTCTATCATCTCGACGAGGACTGGTCACAGGCCCACGATCTGGCCGCCGAGATGCCCGAAAAGCTCGCCCAGATGCGCGAACTGTTTGCCATCGAGGCCGCCCGAAACCAGGTGCTCCCGATCGGTGGCGGCTTGTGGGTGCCGATCTTTCATCCCGAGTTACGAATCACACCGCCGTATCGCGAGTGGGAGTTCCCCGGCGAAATCACCCGCATCCCCGAGTTCTGCGCGCCCGCGCTGGGAAGCAAGAACAACACCGTCACCATCGAAGCCGATCTGCCCGCCGACGCCAGCGGAGTTCTCTATGCTCTCGGCGGCTTTGCCGGGGGGGTCACCTGCTACCTCGACGACGGATACGTGTGCTACGAGTACAACTGTTTCATCATCTCCCGCACCAAGATCCGCTCGACCTCCAAACTGCAGCCCGGCCCCACCACGATTGTCGTAGAAACCCGCTACGCCGAACTGCGCCCCGCGGGACCGCTCGACGTGATCATCCGAGTCGAACAGGAGACCCTCGCGACGGGGCGGGTGCCGGTCAGCGCGCCGCTGTTGTTCACCGCCAACGACTGCTTCGACGTCGGCATCTGCCTCGGCTCACCGGTGGCGCTGGACTACTACGACAAAGCGCCCTTCCCCTTCAACGGCAAAATCGAACGTGTCCACGTGGCATACACCTGACACGCCGAACCGAGGAAGTTATGCCGAGGCCACGTAGTTCTCAGTGGCGGCGGACAGATCACGCGCCCGCACCGTGTGGTAGGCGTTGAGGTCAAAGGTGCGGGTCTGCTGCCGGAAACGGAACGTGAATCCTGGCCACATCGTGGTGATCCTGCCGAACTTGTCGCGGTACCAGCTCGAACATCCGCCGATTTCCCACACCGATTTCCGCAAACCTTGTTGGATACCAGCGTTGTAGGCGCTTTGCGCGTCCTGGCGCACCTCGACGGTCGCGATACCGCGGGTGGTCGTCGTGCGGATCAGATCCCGCAGATACTTCAGCTGCGACTCGATCATGAAAACGGCCGACGTGTGACCAGACCCCGTTCCGGGCCCGGTCATCACAATCAGGTTGGGGAATCCGTGCACGGTCGACCCCTTGTAGGCCTGCGCGCCGGCCCGTTGCCAGGTGTCGGCCAGACTGTGGCCACCGCGGCCGATGATGCGCTGGTTGGTCGGTGAGTCGGTGACATGGAAGCCGGTGGCAACGACGATCGCATCAACCTCACGAACGCTGCCATCGGCGGTGACAATGTGCGTTCGGCCGCACTGCGGCTATGTAATCGGTGACGACATCGACGTTCGGCTGTGCTAGTGCCGGGTAATAGGTGTTCGACATCAGGATGCGCTTGCAGCCGATCTGCCAGCGGGGGGTGACTTTAGCGCGCAGCCGGGAATCGCCGATCGCGCGCGCGATGTGCCGCTTGGCGAGTTTCTGCACCGGCACAAGCATTTTGGGCGCGTAGGTCAAGGCGAAACCGACGAGCTCCTTGCTGCAGTAGATGGCGCTTCGTATCACTCGCTGGTAGCCGGGAAGATGCGCGAAGGCAAGGCGTTCTGCGGTCGTGTAGTCGCGGTCGAAACGGGGGAGGACCCACGGGGCGGTGCGCTGATACACGTCCAGCCGCCGCACCATTTTGGCCAGTTCGGGGATGATCTGGATGGCGGAAGCGCCGGTGCCGATGACGGCGACGCGTTTGCCGGTCAGGTCGAAATCGTGGTTCCAGCGGGCGGAGTGGAAGACTTCGCCCTCGAACTCGTCGAGACCGTCAATGTCCGGCAATGCCGGCTCGGTCAGTGGACCCACGGCCGAAACCACGAAATTCGACGTGAAGGTCCCCTGGGAGGTGCTCACGTGCCACCGTGCCTCTCGGGCGTGCCAGCGCACCTCGTGAACCTCGCAGCCGAACCTATGTCTGTCGAGCACCTGGTGCTGTCGAGCGACCCGCTGGATGTATGCCTCGATTTCGGGCTGTTTGGAATAAGAACGCGTCCATCCTCGGTTCGGTGCGAACGAGTAGGAATACAAGTGCGATGGCACATCGCAGGCTGCGCCGGGATAGGTGTTCACCCGCCAGGTGCCCCCGACGTTGTTTCCCCGCTCGACCACCAGAAAGTCGGTGTACCCGTCCTTTTGAAGGGTGATCGCGGCGCCGAGCCCGGAGAACCCGGCCCCGATTATCAACACGCCGACATGGTGGGGGCCGGGTGCATTCGCGTTCATCTGACCGCCGATTCAGTGTTCGCCGAGGCTGGCGTTGTGAAAACAACAGCAGCAGTGGACTTTTCGATGTAGGGCTTGAGGTGGTCGTCCAGCATGGTGCGCAACTTGGCCTGCAACACCTTCTGCAAAACCGCGCCGGTGCCGGCGACCTTGGGCCGGAAGCGGATGGACCAGTGCAATTCGGTGTGACCGTCGCAGTGCTTCAGGGTGATCTCGCCTTGGTGACAGGTCAGCGGTGAGCCCTCGATGACGCGGTAGCGCAGGCTTTCTTGTGGGCCGGTGGCTATGCACTTGCTCCACGACCTGGCCGGCTCCGAGCGGGCCTCTCATCAGGCGTTCGGAACCGGCGCCGTGGCGCCGTGTCCAGCCTTCCTTGCGCACCGTAACCGGGTCGAAACCGATCCACCGAGCCATGTTGTCTTGATCTGTGATTGCGTCCCAGACTTTGTCGGCCGGTGCATTGATGTTGACCCGGTGTTCGATCCGGCGCGTATCCGGATCCGTGCGCTTGTTTAAGTGTCGTGGCTCGAACCCGAAGATCCGGTCGGCGAGTCCAGGCGTCGTGTGAAGGATTTCGACTGAAAAACCGTGCGGATCGTTGACGTAAACCACGGAGCCGGCCCCGGGTAGGTGAACTGGTCGGCAATTGGGCTTGGCCCCAAACGCTTCGGCACGTCGATAAACCGTGTCGAAGTCCGCCTTGCGGCGCGCCCCGAACGCGATGTTGAGAATGCCCTGGTCTGACATGCGGTAGTCACGGGACCTCGGCTTTCCAGCGGGATTGACGTACTGCACCACCTCGATCAGCACCTCGCCGCCGTCGAACAGTCTGCTCTCCGTCGTGGCGCCCGCCAGCCCCCACAACGCCTCGTGCTCTGGTGTATGCAGGGCCACGGTGCTCGCGTTGAGGCCGATGCCCTCTTCGAAAAAGGCTGCCGCATCGGCTATCTGGGGTACCGACAACGTCACCGAACGGATCGCCGCCGGGCAATCGATGCGCCCACTTCGGGTGAATTGCGGCAGCGGGTCGTCTTCCATGACTTCGACATAGACGCCGTCGGGGTTACGGACGCAGGCACGCCGTTGACCTTGTTCGCCCTGTGCCTCAGTCAGCGGCTGGCTGCCAAGTCCGGCAAGCTTTTTCAGTGTGGCGTCGAAGTCTTCGACCCAGATCCCGATGCGGGTGTAGCCGATGTCGCTCGGCCGGAAATCCGGGGTCATCAGTTTGGCGATCGGGTGATCGAATTGGAACAGTTCGAGCTGGAACCAGGAATTTCGGCCGAGGAGCCACCAGCAGGTCGAGGCCGCGCGGGGTAGGCCCTGCACATTGGCCGCCAGCGGGCCGCGCATCAACGCGCGACTGCCGCCGGCCGGCAGCAGGCCGAAGCCTTCACGAAACCAACGTTCGGTGAGTCGCAAATCGACCACCGAGAAAGCAATCTGATTGAGCGGCGGCGCAAAGCCGTCGGTTCGTTGAGGCCATTTCTGTTTCATCCCTTTGTTATGGATGCGGAGTGCGGAGCGCTCTCGAGGCCGGCGAGGAAGTCGAGTAACGCGGCATTGACTTCCTTTGGTCGCTCGAGGGGAAGCCAATGGCCGGCACCTTCGAGTACGACGTTGCGTCGCAGAGTTGGGTGCGTTCTGCTCAAGGTTGGCAATGGCATTCGCGAGAAGCACGTTCATGGGATCCAGACTTCCGATCATGAAGTGGGACGGCTGCATGATCTTGGCCTGCTGCAGACGGCGAGTTAGCCCGATGCCGCGGTCGATGCTGCGATACCAGTTGATCGGACCGCGGAACCCATCGCGGTAATCCTCGACGTACCGATCAAGGTCTTTCTCGGTGAGCCAGCTTGGGAGTGGATCAGGGTCGACCAACCCGTCGAGCATCTTTGAGCTGGCCGGTTTGGGACGCATAAACACAAATTCCGGCGCGTCACCGCTGACGGAGTAGTACAGCATGCGAATCGACCTTCGCACGTCGGCGTCCAGTTCGGCCTCGGCCACACCGGGCTGTTGGAAGTAGACGGTGTACACGAAGTTGTCGCCGAAATTCTCCTGGCGTGTCAGGGCGCCGACGGGCGTCCCCACAGTTGGTGGCACGCTCAGCGCGAACACCGCGTTGACACGTTGCGGATATAGCGAGGCCATGTACCAGCCGACGATCGCGCCCCAGTCGTGCGTGACCAGCGTGAACGTCTCGTGTCCCAATGCATCGGCGATGCCGACGGCATCTGCAGACAGCGCGAGGACGTCGTACGCCTCAGGAGCTGCCGGCTTGTCGCTACCGCCGTAGCCTCGTTGATCGGGAACAGCAACCTGATAGCCGGCGGCGACCAATTCGTCGATCTGGTTCCGCCACAGGTAAGCGCATTGCGGAAAGCCGTGCAGCAGAAGCAGTAACGGGCCGCTGCCTTCCACGATCACCTTCAGTCTGATGCCGTTGGTTTCGATCATGCGGACGTTCCGTTCTTTCATGTGTGCCTCCTTATTGGCAGCGTGTTGGTTCTCGACATTCACTGGCGACTCCAATCGGTTGTGGTTCGCCAATCGTGTCGAAATGCCAAGCGGTGCAATGGTCGCGGCCAGTGATGAAGCTGACCTCGTCCATACCGGTCCTTGTCCGAAGGTGTTTCTTCTGACGCAGAACCTACGGCGCGGGTTCACCGGACGGAATGTCTCCATGCACACTTGTAAGGCAAGGCAGTGTGCGACTGCACACCAGGATCGACGTGATGGCGTACCAGGCTAGCCGCATGTCAATCCGCGACTACCAGATCGAGATCTACCTGCAGGTCTGGCCCGGCGCGACACCGTTGCTACCGCTGGCCCGCACGTGCTGGAAAGCAAGGATGGGCCCCGCGCGGCCGCTGCGCATGGCCGTCGGCGCCGACGGTTACACCCAGGATTTCCTGGTCGACCGGATGATGTACGACGCCAAGATCATCCAGATCTACGAGGGCACCAGCCCGATTCAGCGTGTGGTGATGGAACGCTCACTCCTCGGCTAAGGGAAGTGAACGGTCTTGGGGTGGTGTGCGGTGGCACACTAAATCGATGACAGCGGTTGCGCCGACGGCACGAACGTTCGAACTGATTGCTGCTATCGCGGCTCGAATGGCGCTGGAGGTCGAGGAGACCGTCGCGGCGATGGACGCTGCGGTGATCGAGGTCGTCCCGGAGTTTGGCGCCGACGCCGCGATCGCGGCCGAGCTCACCGCGACCAACCGCGGGAACTTCCAGCGATTCCTGGCGGTGGCGCGCCAGGCACAGTCCCCGCTTTCGGACGCGGTCGCGCCTGAGGCGCTGGACGCGGCTCGTACCATCGTGCGCCGCGGCATCGACCTGGACCGAATCTATGAGGGCTACCGGAGGGGCCATCAGATCGGGCTCGAGCGCTGGCTGGCGTGCGCATATGAGATCGTCGAGCCTGGGCCCGAGCTGATCGGTGTCACCGAACTGTCATTGTCGCTGGCATTCCGCTACATCGATCAGACACTCGGTCGCGTGCTGGCGGAGGCGCAGCGCGAACGCGAGGACATCATCGGGGGTGCGCTGGCCCGTCGCACCGAGACAGTCCGGTTGATCCTCGACGGCGCCCCGATCGATCCCACCGGCGCCAGCCGTCGCCTCGGCTATGAACTGGACCGCCGGCATACTGCGGTCGTGGTGTGGGCGGAATCGACTGTCGTGCCCCACGGCGCGCTTGAGTCGGCTGCGGTGCTGCTAGCCCAGGCCGCGGAATCCCAACGGCCGCTGACCGTTCCAGCGGGAACGACGACGCTGTGGGCGTGGATCGGCACGCCCGGCGAACCGGCCATCGATGATCTGCGCTCGGCGGTGGGACGATCACCCTCCGATGTGCGGGCCGCCGTCGGTCCGACCCGCCGGGGTATCGAAGGGTTTCGCGACAGTCACGAGGCCGCGCTGACCGTGCATCGGTTGCTGCTGGGCAACCCTGCAAGCGGTCGTTTTGGCTCCTATCGAGAACTTGAGGTCACGGCACTCGCGGCACACGACCCGCGCGCGGCGAGCGAGTTCATCGCGGCGACTCTCGGCCCCCTTGCCGAGGACAGCCCCGCCGCCGCCCGACTGCGAGAAACGCTGCGCGTCTACCTTGAGGAGGCCGACAACGCACCGCGCGCTGCAGCCCGGCTATACACCCACCGCAATACGGTCCTCAAGCGGATCGCACGTGCAATCGAGCTGCTCGGCTACCCGCCCGGCGAGCGGCGGCTCGCCGTCGGGCTGGCCCTGGAGCTACGGCGGCACCTCCTCCCGCCGGGTAGCTAACACCCATAAACCCACCGTCACCCCGGCGTCACCCCGGCGACCGGAACCGTACCGGCAACGGGCAGATTTGTTGTCTTGCAGGCGATTTGATGTGTCGGGGCACACCATTTCGCCTGGTCGCGCGACCCGTGCCTGGGACTCATAATCCGTTAGTCGCGGGTTCGAATGATCAACATGCCGACATGGTGGGGACCGGCTGGATTCGCGTTCATCTGACGCCAGTTTCTGTGTTTGCAGAGTCCGGCGCCATGAAAGCACCAGCAGCCGTGGACTTTTCGATGTAGGGCTTGAGGTGGTCGTTCAGCATGTTGCGCAACCGGTTCTGTAACACCCTTTGCAGGAGCGCGCCGGTGCCGGCGACCTTGGGTCGAAAGCGGATGGTCCAGTGCACCTCGGTGTGACCGCCGGATTGCTTCAGCGTGATCTCGCCTTGGTGACAGGTCAGCGGTGACCCCTCAATAACGCGGTAGCGCAGGCTTTCCTGCGGGCTCGTGGCTATCACCTGCTCCACGACCTGGCCGACTCCGCGCGGGCCTCTCCATCAGGCGTTCGGAACCTGCGCCGTGGCGCTGTGTCCAGCCTTCCTTGCGCACCGTAACCGGCTCAAAACCGATCCACTGGGCCATGTTGTCTTGATCTGTGATTGCGTCCCAGACTTTGTCGGCCGGTGCATTGATGTTGACCCGGTGTTCGATCCGGCGCGTATCCGGATCCGTGCGCTTGTTTAAGTGTCGTGGCTCGAACCCGAAGATCCGGTCGGCGAGTCCAGGCGTCGTGCGAAGGATTTCGACTGAAAAACCGTGCGGATCGTTGACGTAAACCACGGAGCCGGCCCCGGGTAGGTGAACTGGTCGGCAATTGGGCTTGGCCCCAAACGCTTCGGCACGTCGATAGACCGTGTTGAAGTCTGATTTGCGGCGCGCCCCGAACGCGATGTTCAGGATTCCCTGATCGGAAATGCGGTAGTCACGGGACCTCGGCTTTCCAGCGGGATTGACGTACTGCACCACCTCGATCAGCACCTCGCCGCCGTCGAACAGTCTGCTCTCCGTCGTGGCGCCCGCCAGCCCCCACAACGCCTCGTGCTCTGGTGTATGCAGGGCCACGGTGCTCGCGTTGAGGCCGATGCCCTCTTCGAAAAAGGCTGCCGCATCGGCTATCTGGGGTACCGACAACGTCACCGAACGGATCGCCGCCGGGCAATCGATGCGCCCACTTCGGGTGAATTGCGGCAGCGGGTCGTCTTCCATGACTTCGACATAGACGCCGTCGGGGTTACGGACGCAGGCACGCCGTTGACCTTGTTCGCCCTGTGCCTCAGTCAGCGGCTGGCTGCCAAGTCCGGCAAGCTTTTTCAGTGTGGCGTCGAAGTCTTCGACCCAGATCCCGATGCGGGTGTAGCCGATGTCGCTCGGCCGGAAATCCGGGGTCATCAGTTTGGCGATCGGGTGATCGAATTGGAACAGTTCGAGCTGGAACCAGGAATTTCGGCCGAGGAGCCACCAGCAGGTCGAGGCCGCGCGGGGTAGGCCCTGCACATTGGCCGCCAGCGGGCCGCGCATCAACGCGCGACTGCCGCCGGCCGCCACCAGGCCGAAGCCCTCACGAAACCAACGTTCGGTGAGTCGCAAATCGACCACCGAGAAAGCAATCTGATTGAGCGGTGGCGCAAAGTCATTGGTCGTTGGAGCCATTTCGGTTTCATCCCTTTGTTATGGATCGGACTGCGGTGCGCTCTCGAGCCCGGCGAGGAAGTCGAGTAACGCGGCATTGACTTCCTTTGGTCGCTCGAGGGGAAGCCAATGGCCGGCACCTTCGAGTACGACGTTGCGTCGCAGATTGGGTGCGTTCTGCTCAAGGTTGGCAATGGCAACGGCGAGAAGCACGTTCATGGGATCCAGACTTCCGATCATGAAGTGGGACGGCTGCGTGATCTTGGCCTGCTGCAGACGGCGAGTTAGCCCGATGCCGCGGTCGATGCTGCGATACCAGTTGATCGGACCGCGGAACCCATCGCGGTAATCCTCGACGTACCGGTCAAGGTCTTCCTCGGTGAGCCAGCTTGGGAGCGGATCAGGGTCGACCAACCCGTCGAGCATCTTTGAGCTGGCCGGTTTGGGACGCATAAACCCAAATTCCGGCGCGTCACCGCTGACGGAGTAGTACAGCATGCGAATCGACCTTCGCACGTCGGCGTCCAGTTCGGCCTCGGCCACACCGGGCTGTTGGAAGTAGACGGTGTACACGAAGTTGTCGCCGAAATTCTCCTGGCGTGTCAGGGCGCCGACGGGCGTCCCAACAGTTGGTGGCACGCTCAGCGCGAACACCGCGTTGACACGTTGCGGATATAGCGAGGCCATGTACCAGCCGACGATCGCGCCCCAGTCGTGCGTGACCAGCGTGAATGTCTCGTGTCCCAATGCATCGGCGATGCCGACGGCATCTGCAGACAGCGCGAGGCGTCGTACGCCTAGGAGCTGCCGGCTTGTCGCTACCGCCATAGCCGCGTTGATCGGGAACAGCAACCTGATAGCCGGCGGCGACCAATTCGTCGATCTGGTTCCGCCACAGGTAAGCGCATTGCGGAAAGCCGTGCAGCAGAAGCAGTAACGGGCCGCTGCCTTCCACGATCACCTTCAGTCTGATGCCGTTGGTTTCGATCATGCGGACGTTCCGTTCTTTCATGTGTGCCTCCTTATTGGCAGCGTGTTGGTTCTCGACATTCACTGGCGACTCCAATCGGTTGTGGTTCGCCAATCGTGTCGAAATGCCAAGCGGTGCAATGGTCGCGGCCAGTGATGAAGCTGACCTCGTCCATACCGGTCCTTGTCCGAAGGTGTTTCTTCTGACGCAGAACCTACGGCGCGGGTTCACCGGACGGAATGTCTCCATGCACACTTGTAAGGCAAGGCAGTGTGCGACTGCACACCAGGATCGACGTGATGGCGTACCAGGCTAGCCGCATGTCAATCCGCGACTACCAGATCGAGATCTACCTGCAGGTCTGGCCCGGCGCGACACCGTTGCTACCGCTGGCCCGCACGTGCTGGAAAGCAAGGATGGGCGCCGCGCGGCCGCTGCGCATGGCCGTCGGCGCCGACGGTTACACCCAGGATTTCCTGGTCGACCGGATGATGTGCGACGCCAAGATCATCCAGATCTACGAGGGCACCAGCCCGATTCAGCGTGTGGTGATGGCACGCTCACTCCTCGGCTAAGGGAAGTGAACGGTCTTGGGGTGGTGTGCGGTGGCACACTAAATCGATGACAGCGGTTGCGCCGACGGCGCGAACGTTCGAACTGATTGCTGCTATCGCGGCTCGAATGGCGCTGGAGGTCGAGGAGACCGTCGCGGCGATGGACGCTGCGGTGATCGAGGTCGTCCCGGAGTTTGGCGCCGACGCCGCGATCGCGGCCGAGCTCACCGCGACCAACCGCGGGAACTTCCAGCGATTCCTGGCGGTGGCGCGCCAGGCACAGTCCCCGCTTTCGGACGCGGTCGCGCCTGAGGCGCTGGATGCGGCTCGTACCATCGTGCGCCGCGGCATCGACCTGGACCGAATCTATGAGGGCTACCGGAGGGGCCATCAGATCGGGCTCGAGCGCTGGCTGGCGTGCGCATATGAGATCGTCGAGCCTGGGCCCGAGCTGATCGGTGTCACCGAACTGTCATTGTCGCTGGCATTCCGCTACATCGATCAGACACTCGGTCGCGTGCTGGCGGAGGCGCAGCGCGAACGCGAGGACATCATCGGGGGTGCGCTGGCCCGTCGCACCGAGACAGTCCGGTTGATCCTCGACGGCGCCCCGATCGATCCCACCGGCGCCAGCCGTCGCCTCGGCTATGAACTGGACCGCCGGCATACTGCGGTCGTGGTGTGGGCGGAATCGACTGTCGCGCCCCACGGCGCGCTTGAGTCGGCTGCGGTGCTGCTAGCCCAGGCCGCGGAATCCCAACGGCCGCTGACCGTTCCAGCGGGAACGACGACGCTGTGGGCGTGGATCGGCACGCCCGGCGAACCGGCCATCGATGATCTGCGCTCGGCGGTGGGACGATCACCCTCCGATGTGCGGGCCGCCGTCGGTCCGACCCGCCGGGGTATCGAAGGGTTTCGCGACAGTCACGAGGCCGCGCTGACCGTGCATCGGTTGCTGCTGGGCAACCCTGCAAGCGGTCGTTTTGGCTCCTATCGAGAACTTGAGGTCACGGCACTCGCGGCACACGACCCGCGCGCGGCAAGCGAGTTCATCGCGGCGACTCTCGGCCCCCTTGCCGAGGACAGCCCCGCCGCCGCCCGACTGCGAGAAACGCTGCGCGTCTACCTTGAGGAGGCCGACAACGCACCGCGCGCTGCAGCCCGGCTATACACCCACCGCAATACGGTCCTCAAGCGGATCGCACGTGCAATCGAGCTGCTCGGCTACCCGCCCGGCGAGCGGCGGCTCGCCGTCGGGCTGGCCCTGGAGCTACGGCGGCACCTCCTCCCGCCGGGTAGCTAACACCCATAAACCCACCGTCACCCCGGCGTCACCCCGGCGACCGGAACCGTACCGGCAACGGGCAGATTTGTTGTCTTGCAGGCGATTTGATGTGTCGGGGCAGACCATTTCGCCTGGTCGCGCGACCCGTGCCTGGGGACTCATAATCCGTTGGTCGCGGGTTCGAGCCCCGCCCGCCCCACGTATTTCGCCTTCAGCGCCACGCAACGTCCTTAAAATTACGAGCTCAGAGCTACCGTCTTTTACGGTTTGCTAGCTGGATCGCGGCGGGAACCCGACCGGGCTAACTCAGCGGGGTCGCCTTATTGTCTCTAGGGCATGGCATCGGTGTGTCTGGGCGGAGGCCCATTGCGTCGTGGTTGACGACTTCCACCCGGACCTGCGTTCAGACCGCGAGTGCCTAAATAGCGCTGGAATTGACGTCTGCAGCTCTATCGCTTATCGCAAAGCAATGCCGGACCACCGTGGCAGCAAACTGCGGACAGCACACCTTCGTCCCACCTGGCATTGGCTCGGGCGTACGTGTCCACAGGCCACTTGGGCTCCAGACACCTGCGGCCGCGATGCTCTGGATCCACGGGGGCTGTTATGTCATCGGCTCCGCCGCCCAGGACGATGAGCTGTGCCGTCGTTTCGCCCGGACGCTCGGCATCGTGGTTGCTTCGGTCGAATATCGTCTGGCGCCCGAGCATCCTTATCCCGCTGCGCTCGATGACTGTGCGGCCGCGCTGAATTGGCTTGCCGGACAGCCCGACGTGGACTCTTCACGTGTCGCCATTGGTGGTGCGAGTGCAGGCGGGGGTCTGGCTGCTGCTCTCGCACTGCGGACACGTGAAAAGGTGATGATACGACCGGTCTTGCAGCTACTGGTGTACCCGATGCTCGACGACAGACCCGCCTATGAACCAGACCCCGAGCCTCATCTGCGTCGGCTCATGGACCAGGGTATGAACCGTTTCGGGTGGGAGAGCTATCTAAACGGCGTCGATCCTGAGCAGGCGGTCCCGGCACGGGCAGCCTCGCTGGAAAATCTGCCGCCGGCATGGATCGGCGTCGGTACTCGGGATCTGCTATTCAACGAGTGCCACGAATTTGCAGAACAGCTCAAGAAATCAAGCGTTCCATGTGCACCGCAAGTTGTCCCCGGGCATTTCACGGCTTCGATCTGATAGCCACAACGGCAGGTTTGTCCCAACAGTTCTTCGAAAGCCAATGCGCCGCGTTGCGCAGCGCATTCGACGTATCGCCGTAGTGTTCATACCCGCCCCGGGTTCATCCGTTTTCCATCTGGCGTCGGTCGGAGTAGCTATGGCAATGCAGTTCGACGGCAAGGTTGCATTCATCACGGGCGCGGCGCGGGGCCAGGGCCGCGCGCACGCGGTTCGGTTCGCCGAAGAGGGCGCAGACTTTATCGCGTTCGACCTAATGTGATCAGATTGACAGCGTCGCGTATCGATGGCTAGCGCGATGACCGCGACGACGTCAGCCTGTAAAAGGCAGGGCGCCACATCGTCGCAGAGGAGGGCGACGTCCGGGACTCCGAGCGGTTGAAGGCCGCCGTCGCAAATGGCGTAGCCGAGCTGGGCCGGGTCGACTTTGTCCTCGCCAACGCCGGGATCATGCCCGGCGTTGGGGAACAGCGCTATGACGTTGCCGCGTATGTCGACGCCGTGAACGTTCTGCTCAATGGGGTTTACTACACGGTCGAGGCGGCGCTGCCCGCACTGTTAGAGCACGGCGACGGTGGGGCAATCGTCATCACGAGTTTCCAGCTGCCGGCTTGAACAGCTTGTGCCCAAAATTCAGCCTTCGAAGTCATGGTTTTGCCGGCTATCACGCCGCCAAACACGGCGTGGTTGGACTGATGCGGTACTACGCGACCTCGTTGGGCGAAAAGAGCATCCGCGTCAATACCGTGCATCCATCAGGGGTGGCGACTCCGATGATTCTGAATGAAGCGGTCGCACAAAACATTGCCGAACATCCCGAGGGCAACAGTGCGTTAGAGAACTTGCTACCTGTCCCCATGTTCGATGCCGTCGCCGTGACCCTGAATGATGCTCTCCCCTGAGCGGGGAGTCCCGCCGCTACGTCACCGGTATCACTCTTCCTGTCGACGCCAGCTTTACCGTTAAGCAGCACCTCCAGTCCGAGGTTGCAGCCGCCTTCGATCCATTCGTCGTGCTGTTCGGCTAACAGGGCACCGACCAGGCGCTGTGATAGCTCCGAAAATGGAGTAGTCGATTACCTTATGGGCTCATCCGTTTGGGCGGATGCTTGTCGCATGACGGATCTGCATGTGCAACCGCAGGTGACAACCATCGAAGTGCGCAACCCTGCCGACGGCAGCGTGGTCGGCGAAGTACCGAACGATTCGGCCGAGACCGTGGCCGCGAAGGCCCGCGAACTGAGGCTATTCCAACCTGAATGGGAGGCCCTGGGTCCGAAGGGCCGCAAGCCCTGGTTATTGAAGTTCCAGGGCTGGGTGCTCGACAATGCCGAGCACATCATCGACGTCCTGCAGTCGGAGACCGGCAAGCCGCGCGCCGAGGCGTCCATGGAACCGCCTCTGACAGCCGATCTGCTGAACTACTGGGCCCGTAACGCCGAGACCTTCCTGGCCGACCGCCATCCGAAGCCCCACAGCCCGCTCATGAAGACTAAGCGCCTGACCACCGTCTACCGGCCTTATCCGGGCGTTGGATTGATCATTCCGTGGAACTTCCCGTTCGCGAACGCCCCGCTCGACGGGTTCCCGGCACTGGCTGCTGGCGCTGCCGTGCTGCTGAAGCCCTCGGAGGTCACGCCGTTAAGCGCTGTTGAATTTGTCCGCGGATGGAACGAAATCGGCGCGCCCCCGGTGCTCGCGTTGACAACTGGTTACGCCGAGACTGGCGTCGCCGTGATCGCCAGCTCCGATTACGTCCACTTCACGGGTTCGACGGCCACCGGTCGCAAGGTGGCCGTGGCGTGCGCGGAGCGCCTCACCCCTTGCAGCCTCGAACTTGGCGGCAAGGATCCGGCGGTGGTGCTGGCCGACGCAGATCTTGACCGCGCGGCCAACGGCATCGCCTGGGGCGGGATGTTCAACTCCGGTCAGGTGTGCGTGTCGGTCGAACGCGTCTATGTCGAGGAGCCCATCTATGACGAATTCGTGGCGAAGCTCACCGACAAGGTCAGCCGGCTGCGCCAGGGCCAGGACGACGATCGCTACCGCTTCGATGTTGGAGCGATGGCCACTGCGGCTCAACGCGATATCGTGCGGCGCCACGTCGACGAAGCTGTCGCCGCGGGCGCGCGGGTGACAACTGGCGGTCACCCAACGGGGTTGGGCACCTTCTTTCAACCGACTGTGCTCGCCGACGTCGATCAGTCGATGTCGTGCATGACCGAGGATACATTCGGCCCGACCTTGCCGGTGGTCAAAGTGGCGGACGAGGACGAGGCGATCCGATTCGCCAATGACTCCCACTACGGACTTTCGGCGACCGTGTGGGCCCGCGACAACGCGAGGGGCCAGCGGGTAGCGCGTCAGCTCGAGGCAGGGGCGGTCAACATCAACGACGCGATGGCTAACGGGTTTCACTTCGCGCTGCCGATGCCAGCCGGAAGCACTCTGGGATCGGCGCACGCAACGGCGGTGCCGATGGATTGCTGAAATACTGCCGCGCACAAGCCATCACGAGACCGCGGATCCCCACCCAGGCAAATGAGCCGCTCTGGTACCCGTATTCGCGACGGAAGTTCCGCGTCGCGCTGGGCCTCATGCGTGCGAGCGCAGCGCACGGTCTGCGACGGATCGGCATCGCTCCGGGAGGACGCCGCAAATGAAGTGTCAGGCGGCGGTGCTGCGCGGCGTCGGCAAGGACTGGGAGATCCAGGAGATCACGCTTGACCCGCCGCGTGCGGGTGAGGTGCTGGTGAAGATGGCGGTGGCGGGCGTCTGCCATTCCGACGATCACTTTGCCACCGGGGACTGCATTTTCCCGCCTGAGCTTGTGGCGGTGATCGAAGCCACCGGGCGCCGGCTCCGGAGTACTTCCCCCTCCTTGGTGGGCACGAAGGTGCCGGAGTTGTCGAAGAAGTTGGTGTCGGAGTGCGGTCCGTGAAACCGGGTGATCACGTTGCCATGTCATTCCTCCCGGCCTGCGGTTCCTGTCGATGGTGTGTGTCTGGCATGACGTATCTGTGTGATGCCGGCGTAATGATCTTGTCCAAGGAGATGACGACGATGGCACCAGGCGCCGCCACCTCGGAGACGAGGACCTAATGGCGATGACGCAATTGGGCACGTTCGCCGAGTACGCCGTATTGGCCGAAGAGTCGGTGATCAAGATCGAGGAATCGATTCCGTTTGAAGCGGCATCCCTGGTGTCGTGCGGGGTGACGACCGGTTGGGGTTCCGGCACTGTGGGCGTCGGAACGCAACCGGGCGACACCGTGGTCGTGATTGGCACCGGTGGAGTGGGAGTCAACGCCGTGCAGGGTGCCCGCGCCGCAGGTGCCAACTCCGTAATCGCGGTGGATCCCGTTGAGTTTAAACGTGATACCGCCAAGTTCTTCGGCGCGACGGATACCAGCCGTCGGTGTGGGAGGCCATCCCACTTGTACTGGACCTGACCCGAGGTGTGATGGCGGACCGCGTGGTGCTGACACCTAGCGTGATCACGGCTGACCTCGTGACCCCGCCGCTGATGTTGCGCGCAAGGGCGCTACCTGCTTGATGACGGCTGGCCCGCGGGTATCCGAGACTTCGATATCCGCCGTTTCTCGTCGACGTGATCCAGTCGTGCAAGCACAGGGCCTGTCATACGGCCGTGAGCTCGCGATCGACCATGCGCTTGCCCTGTCCCAGCGCCGGCACTCGAGCTCGGCGGGCCGTCAGTCGTCGCTACCGGTTGATCAGATCAACGAGGCAATCACGGATATGCGCGAAGGCCGAAACATCCGCGGCGTCATCGCCTTCGATTAGGACTTTGTAACCCGGCCGGTTTGGCGTGTCGACCCACAGGTCGACGCCAGATCGGCCCCTGACTTGGGCCACTTCTCGTTGAGCTGAATGCCTCCGGCTGCTGACCGCTCCGCCGCCGGCCGCACCGGCCAGTACCCGGGCAAACCTCAGACGACCCGTTTCAGACAATGGGGCAGTACCGTGGACCACGAAGACCCCCAGTAATGAGTGCGTTTCCTCGACAGCTCGACTTCACACGGAGGTCTTCGTCATGTCACCACGCCACACCGTGACCAACGTCCGCGGTCACTACAGCTAGCTAAGCTAGCTAACACCCTCCGCCACGCGCTCACCCCGGCGCCACCCCGGGTCGCCGTGCCAAAGGCGTACCACGCACGTACCGGCAACGGCCAAATCTGGTGTCTGCAGGCGATTTAACTCCAACCAGTTAACCATTTCGCCTGTTCGCGAAGGCGCTGCATAGGGACTCATAAACCGGTTGGTCGCGGGTTCGAGCCCCGCCCGCCCCACCAAGTATTTGTATGACGTCGAGTGATGCTTGACATTTTGTGTTCGGGTGATGCCCGACAGTGGTTCGGGTGATGCCTGACAGTTGCTTCGGTTGATCCTTGAGACTCCCCTGAATGAGGGAGTTAAGCGTGGCTGAGCAGAGGTATCAGGCCGGATGGCGGTGCTCAGCGACGGACTGTCGATCTCGCGTGCCGCCGAGAGGAGTCCTCACGGGCAACGTGTCCCGGTCGCATCTCTTGACTCGGATTTTGTTCCCGTTCACATCGACAGCCCCCGGGCCAGGGTGCAGTCTTACTTGTGACGGCCATCACAGTCGACTCACTGAGCGGCGCAACCGAACCGCGCTGGAGGATCCGATGCTCGAGCACCGCGCGCACTACATCGATGGACAATGGCAGCCCTCCAACGGCCCGGAAACCATCGCGGTCGTCAACGCAGCCACCGAGGAGATCATCGGTTCGATCCCGGCTGGGAACGCCGAGGATGCGGACATGGCCGTACGCGCCGCCCGCGCGGCGTTTGCTTCATGGTCGACGACGTCGCCGGCCGAACGCGCCGGCTATCTGAAGCGGGCCGCCGAGGGGCTGCAACTTCGGCAGACAGAAATCGCGACGCTGGTCAGTCAAGAGGTCGGGATGCCTTTCGCGTTCAGCAACGTGATTCAGGTCGGCCTGCCGGTGCAGTCATTCGTGTCGATTGCTGACATCGTGCTGAGCTTCCCGTTCGAGCGGCGGGTCTATAACTCCCTGGTGGTGCGCGAACCGATCGGGGTAGTTGTTGCGATCACGCCGTGGAACTATCCGCTGCACCAGATCGCGGCGAAGGTTGCGCCGGCCCTCGGCGCCGGGTGCACCGTCGTTCTCAAGCCGAGCGAGGTCGCGCCGTTGAATGCTTACGTGCTGGCCGAGGTGTTCGATTCGATCGGCCTGCCCCCGGGCGTGTTCAACCTGGTCACCGGGACGGGCGCCGGGGTGGGGGAGACGCTCGTCGCGCATCCGGAAGTCGACATGGTCTCGCTGACCGGTTCCACGGTCGCGGGCCGCCGGATCGGCGCGGTCGCCGCCGAAACCATCAAACGGGTGGCCCTGGAGCTTGGCGGAAAATCAGCGCTGATCGTCCTGGATGATGCCGATATCGTCGCGGCGGTTTCCGCCGGACTGTTGGCCTGCTACCTCAACTCGGGACAGACCTGCATCGCGCTGACGCGAATGATCGTGCCTCGGTCCAAACTGGCCGAGGTCGAAGCGGTGGCGAAGGCCGGCCTCGAATCGATGGTTGTCGGTGATCCGTTCGACCCGGCAACGGTTCTCGGCCCGCTGGTGTCCGCCGTACAGCGGGACCGGGTGGTCGGCTACATCGAGAAGGGCATCGCCGAGGGCGCTCGGCTCGTCACCGGAGGGCCCACTGCGCCGGACGGGCTGGAGAGGGGTTTCTTCGTCCGACCGACCGTCTTCTCCGACGTCACGCCGGACATGGCGATCGTGCGCGAGGAAATTTTCGGTCCCGTTCTGGTGATCCAGGCCTACGACGACGAGGACGAGGCCGTTCGGCTGGCCAACGACACGATCTTCGGTTTGAACGCGGGGGTCTTCTCGGGCGACGAGGACCACGCGATCAGGGTCGCCCGTCGGATTCGGGCGGGCCAGGTCCAGATCAACGACGGGGCCTTCAACATCCACGCGCCCTTCGGCGGCTACAAGCAGTCGGGCAATGGCCGAGAGTTCGGCGAATGGGGGCTCGAGGAGTTCCTAGAGACCAAATCAATGCAGCTTCCGTAGGGCTCTGCGCCGTCCCTGCACCCGACCGACCAGGAAAGGTCACCTCCATGGGCCTCGAATTCAACGCTCTGCAGCGCAAGACCCTGACCGCGATCGTCGACACCTTCGTCGCGGCCGTTCCACGCGAGGACGACCCGACGGGGTTCTATGCCGCCAAGGGCAGCGACATCGGCGCCGACGTCGCCACGGAGCAGTATCTCGTCACCCGCTTACCAGAGGAGCAACTCGCCGGCTTGCTCCAATTGCTCGATGCCGCCGGCCTGATCGGGTTGAAGAATCAACCCCAGGCCGTCCGGGAGGCGATCATCGCCAACCTCGCGGGCATCTCGCCCGAGAGCGCTGGGGCGATCGCCGCGCTGTATCAGCTTTCGGTGATCTTCGCCTACAGCCTGCCGGGCCCAGAGGGCCACAACCCGCTGTGGGCCGGTATGGGATACCCGGGCATGGTCCAGGCCCCGCCCCAAACACCCAAGACACTTGATGTCATCACGCCGTCCGGCGACACGACGCTTCAGGCGGATGTGGTGGTGGTCGGCTCGGGCAGCGGCGGAGGGGTCGCCGCCGCGGTGCTGGCGCAGGCCGGCAAACGGGTCGTCATAGTCGAGGCAGGCGGTTATTTCAATGAGTCCGACTTCGTCCAGCTGGAACCGGTGGCGTATCAGAACCTTTTCCTGCGCGGCGGGTTCTTCCCCTCCGCCGACGGCATGGTTAGCATCGCCGCCGGGAGCACCGTGGGCGGCGGCAGCACCGTCAACTGGTCGAACTCGTTGCTCACCCCGCCCACCGTCCGCCGCAGCTGGGCCGCAGACGGACTCTCCGACGTCGACACCCCGGCGTTCGACGAACACCTGCAGGCGGTGTTCGACCGTATCAATTGCAACGACAAGGTGGCCACCCAGAACGCCCCCCACCAGCGGTTGGCGGCGGGCGCGGCCAAGCTTGGATATTCCTACCGCGTCGCCATGCTCAACATTGACCCAGACAGATACGATCCGAACCTGATCGGGTGGAGCGGGATGGGCGATCAGACCGGCGCCAAGCAGGGCACCATGCGCACCTTTCTGCAGGACGCGTCGGACGCCGGAGCGAAGCTGCTGCCCAACACCCGCGCCGAGCGGATCCTCACCAAGAACGGCGCAGCCGTCGGCGTCGAGGCGACCTACACCGACCCGCAGACGCAGCAGAACGCCCGCGTGGTCATCCACGCTCCCTCGGTCGTGGCCGCTGCCGGCGCCCTGGAAACCCCTGCGCTGCTGCTGCGGTCGGGTATCGGTGGGCCCGCCGTCGGCGCCGAACTGCGCCTGCATCCCGCCAGCCTGGTCACCGGCATCTATGACGAACCCCAGGACCCGTGGTATGGCCCCGCGATGGCCGGCATCATGAACGAGTTCGCCGAGGTAAATGACTGCCACGGTTACATCGTCGAATGCGTGCAGCACCTGCCCGGGCTGTTCACCACTGTCGTGCCCTGGCTCAGTGGCGCGCAGCACAAGGAGCTCACCGGCAAATATCGGTACCGAGCCGACTGGGTGTTCATCGTCAAAGACCGCGGCGCCGGAACGGTCACGATCGACGAAAACGGTGAGTCCGCACACTGGTATCCGTTCACCGACGAACTCGATCGGCGTCATTTCCGCGAGGCCGCGGTGACGTCGATCCGCATGCAAGAGGCCGCAGGTGCGCAACAGATCTTCCTCGCGGGCCAGCCCTTTGCGCCGTGGCGGCGCGGCGAGGACCTCGAGGCGTTCATCGAGAAGGTCAACCAGGTCCCGATCGGTCCCGGTGGCACACCGGTGTTCAGTGCCCACCAGATGTGCAGCGCGAAGCTGGGCGGCGACCCGCAGACGTGCGTCGCGAAACCCGATGGCGAGCTCCACGACACGACCGGGGTCTGGATCGCCGACGCCAGCGGGATGCCCTGCTGCTCCGGGGTGAATCCAATGGTGTCCGTCATGGCCCTGGCGCGCCGCACCGCGATGAACATGCTGAACCAGCATTAATACTCGTTGTTCCTTGGTCCGTCACGGCACTAGCTAGCAGCCATAAACCCATCTCACCCGGTGTTACCCCGGCGAGCGAAGCCGATTTGTGGCCGTACCCACGGCGTACGGGCAACGGTAAAATTGTTGTCGTGCAAGCGATTTCATTTGTCGACGCGGACCATTTTCGCCTGGTCGCCGAAACGCCGAATAGGGACTCAAAAGCCGCGTTTGGCGGCCCGCACCGCGGCGACGACATCGTCATCCCCGCCGAAGTCGACGCGGACGGCGTTGCGGCCGAACGCGAACAGCAGCAGCTCCAGCGGTTCGCCCGTGACCGTCACCGGCGAACCGCTGCCGACCGTCACCACCGTCCGACCGTCGGGGGTGCGCAGCGTTAGCCGAGCGGGCACCGCGGCCATCGACTTCGACATCCCGGCCCGGCTGATGATTGCGACGCGCCGCTTCAGGGCCGCGGTGGTGCTCGCATCGAGTTCCCTTGGCTCCCAGCCAATCTGCGTACGGCGGACGTCCTCATGGTGGACGAACATCTCGTGGATGCTCGCCGCCGGGTCGAGAACCTTGAACAGGGAAAGCACCGGCGGGCCCGACGCGAACAGTTCGACCAGGTCCTCCCACTTCGTCGAGGCAGCAAGCCGGTTCTGCACGCGTGCGGTGTAGGACGCCAGCGGCTCGAACACGAGGCCGGGCAACGCGTCGGGGCGCCGTTCACGCACCAAGAGGTGCGCGACCAGGTCGCGGGTCGTCCAGCCCTCGCACAGGGTGGGGGCATCCGGTCCGACCGCGCGCAGGCTTTCGACTAGGGCGGCACGTTCGCGTTGGGCTACCGACATGACCACACGATAGGCCCACGGTGTAAGCGTTTACCCACACTCATAATCCGTCGGTCGCACGTTCGAGCCCCGCCCGCCCCACCAAAGCCTCACTTCCGCCCCACTTCAGCCCCCGTTCGGCTGCTCGCGCGGAAAGCCAGAGTCAGTTCCCGGCGACGGCCTGCACCAGCATGGTCCCGGAAGGACTTGACAACACCCAGTGACCGTTTTGATTGACGAACATGAGGGGCTTCGTGACCGGTGCCGACAGCTTTGGCCCCGAGATGGCCACGTCGGACATGACCGTAGTCGGACCGTTCTGTTGGATGTTGGACACGACAAACGACAACGGGAGCTGCCCGTTCCGGTAGGCCACTCTCAGCTCGTGATCCATCTCATGGCCCTCGCCCGAACCGATGCCGCCTTCGACGAGACCATCTTTGGTCCTATAGTTCACGCCCGGATTGGAAATGTTGTTGAGGATCTCGGTCAACTGCTCAGGGGTCGGCAGGTCCAGTGTCGACGCGGGTTGCTGCGGGTCCTGTGGTAGCGGCGCGCCGATTGAGGCCAGTTGAACCTGAGGCAGGCCCGCAGGCGCAATGCCCGATGCGCTGGATGCCATCCCGGCGGCGCCACCGCCAACGACGGCCAGTGCAGCCGCGCTGATGGCAATGGATTTCATGGATTTCATGGTTCTCCCTGTTGTGCGCGTGGACGTGCGGGACTGTTCCCCGCATCTTTATGCCGACACTTTGTCCTGGGCACATAGTGCCTCAATGTGTGGGCCCAAAACCGCTGTGCATCAATCGGTATCAACCTGTTAGGAAACTGTAGTGCCGCTCCTCATTCCCGACTCATGACGAAACTTCTCGGGCACTCAGGCGTAGACGAGTTGATCGCCCTCAGGTTCGAAACCAGCCGCCACCATCAGCTTTGAACCAGGCCGGAAGCGAATCAGGTCGAGCATCAACTCCGCTACCTGTTCGTCGGAGTAGTAGCTGCGCAGTTCGGCCCAGTCGGTTGCCGTGAAGGTTTCAGGAGCGGTCAAGAATGCAATTGTCAGGCGAAGCACCACTTGCTGCTGCGTTGGCAGACCGCTGTTGGATGGGTCTTCGAGGCGGTTGACTATCGATTCGTCAAAGCCGCGATCGATCGCGGCGTTCAGGCGAAGGTTGCGGCACAACGTGCAGCGCGACAGCCGCCCACTCAGGATCCGCAGTAGTTCGCGCGTGACCAAGTCGACGGAACCGGGATAGGCGACTTTCTGGAAGCGGGCTTGCGCCGCGCCGAGCTCGGGCACTGCTTCTGCCAATGTGATGGTTGTTCGGGGAACGCTGCTCATGTCACCACCTCGTCGCACCCATTATCAGCCGGGCGCGCTGGGTCGTCTCAAATAATCCACAGGCGTAGGTGAGCACAAGGAAGCCCCCTTCTCCTATTTCGGCGATCACTGCACGCGCATGCTCGTCCGACACTTCCTGGGCATCGATGAGAATCTGCTCTGCGTAGCCGAGGCAGGCGCGAGTGCGGCTGTCGAAACCCGGGTCCGTCGGCCACCGCGCTAACGAGTCGACAAGGGATTCGTCGAACCCGGCCGCCACCGCTTGAGGGGTGCGGTGTTCCAATGCCGTGGCGCATCTCAGGATTTGGGCTATCCGCAACCTGCAAAGCTCCAGGATCTGCGGGGATAGGAGGTCTTGGGCCCACACCGCAGATTCGATGTCGCGCAACGCCGCGGCATAGTCCGCGCGAGCGCTGATAAGGCTGTCGAAAGAAATCTCGGCCGGTTGTTGCGACACGCTATGAGATCCGATGCCAACCACACTCATCCCGGTTGATGTTCCATGCCACCGGCCTCCATGCCGGACGACCCGCCGACCGTGGTCGGCGACGCGGAGCAAGTTTATGCCGTCGGGTCGCAGCCGTCTCCTAGCAAGGGGATACCGAGTGGCGCTATCGCGCAAAAGCGAACGTTCGCATTAAGTCGTGTCGATGCCCGATGAACCTCCCCCAAAACCGTGGAGGCATGCACTAAGAGGAGTGACATGCCGGAAACACGACGGAAGTTCGACCCGGAGTTCCGTGAGGGGGCGGTGCGGATCGTCCGGGAAACCACAAGTCGATCTCCCAGGTTGCTCGGGACCTGGGTATCAACGCGGGCACTCTCGGTAACTGGGTCGCCCACGAACGCGCCGGACGCGACGGCACGCAGGGCCTGTCGACCGATGACATCACCGAGCTCAAGCGGCTACGCCGGGAGGTCGCCGAGCTGCGAATGGAGCGCGATGTTTTAAAGCGATCGGTGGTCCTGTGGGTGAAGGAGGCGACGAAGTGAGCGTGGCCCGCTTCGTCGCCGACCAGAGGACCACGCACCAGGTGCCGCACGTGTTCTGCTGCCGGATCCTGGACCTCTCAGTGTCCTGGTTCTACAAGTGGCTCGGCCGCGAACCCACAGACCGGCAGGTGCGTCGCGGCGAGCTCGACGCCGCGGTCAAGACGGCGTTCGACGCCTCGGGCGGCACCTATGGTTCACCGCGCATCCACGCTGACCTGCTCGAGGATGGGTGGGCGGTGAGCGTGAACACCGTCGCCGACTCCATGCGTCGGCAAGGCTTGCAAGGGCGAAAACCCAAGCACCGGAAGGGACTGACGAAGCAGGACGCGACGGCGGCGAAATTCCCGGACCTGCTTCACCGCGATTTCACCGCCCCGGCACCGAACATCAAGTGGTGTGGGGACATCACCGAAATCCCCACCGACGAGGGCAATCTCTACCTCGCGACGGTGCTGGACCTGTTCTCGCGCAAGCTGCTGGCCGGCCCCACCAGCACCCACCCAGACGCCGAACTCGCGTGCGACGCGATCAAGATCGCAACCACGATACGCGGCGGCCGCACCAAGGTCGAGGGCGTCGTATTTCACACAGATCGCGGATCGACCTACACCGCAACACGTTTCACGGGCCTATGTGAGCGTGTCGGCGTGCGCCAGTCGATGGGCCGGGTCGGATCGTGCTTCGACAATGCCGCCGCGGAGGCGTTCTTCTCCACGTTGGAACACGAGGTGCTGTCCCGGCACCACTTCACCACCCGAGACCAGGCCCGCAAGATTATCGTCGCCTGGTGCCAGGATTTACAACACCCGCTGTAGGCACAGTTCCGCCGGGCTGCAAGCACCCGACCACTACGAAAAGACCACCGCAGAACAGCCGGCCGCGGCATGACACCGCTGAAACACTGTCTCAATTGGTGATCGCTGTCCGGACACAAGGGCTGGACAAACACACGATCGACATCACGGCGCTGATGCGTGGATCAATTGCCAGGGTCCGGTCAGTTGCAACTGGGCACATGTCGCCGGACGTTAGCGATGTGGTCAGGCTCGGCACCAGACCGGATGGCCTCGCCGCACTAGGCTGGCGCATCGCGCTGATAACGAGCGTGACCGGGTGGGCAACGCGTCCTGCGACACCCTGAAATCCGCCGCGGCCGAATCCGGCCGGGATTTCCCGGTGTTGCGTAGTGGTGTGCATCGCCGAGGTCGGCGGCTACCGGCGATACGTACCGCAGCTGGTCTTCGCATAGCAGACTATTTGTGACCGGCCGGGCTGGCGGCGGAGACAAATCCGCTAACTCGGACGAAATCGAAGGGAGAACAAGCAACATGACGACTCTGCCAACTCTGTCGGAGGGCTCCACCGGGCCCGATGTCCGCTGGGCGCAATACCTGCTGGTGCGCCGCACCATGAGCTATGACCAGATCGACGGCGAGTTCGGCCCGGTGACCAAGAATGCAGTTCAGCAGTTCCAGCGCGACAGCGGCCTCGCCGACGACGGCATCATCGGTCCGCTGACGTGGGGTGCCCTTGGCGGGGACCGAGAGCGGCCCCCGCTTCTGAAAGAGGGTTCCCAGGGCGAGGTGGTCAGCAAGCTGCAGACCGCTTTGAACGAGGGCCGGGGTGAATTCGCGCCTGACACCAACCCGGTGCTCGCCGTCGACGGGATCTTCGGCCCGATCACCGCAGCAGCCGTCAGAGGAACCCAAGAGTTCAACAATGCCCTCGTCGACGGCATCGTGTGGATGCAGACGTGGGCCATCCCGATACACGCCGCCGGCCAGGTGATCGCAAACCTCTGCGGAGTGCCAGGACCCGGCTAGCCCCGGTCATTCACGAGGGGGGGTGGGCCGTTTTCGATGGGCGCGACCCGATAACGAACCCAACCGGATACACCACCACAGCGGACACGACCACGATATCGGCCGCCTCGTCCGGTGCGGTGGTTCGTTTGCGGATCCGCTCACGGGCAGTAATTCTGAGACGAACTTTTGATACACGGTGACCTCGGGAAATCGGGCGCCCAGGGAGACTCGCGCGTGATTTGGCCGCTGAATCGGTGTGCCATGCGAAGGACCCGTCGTTGCTGGCGTCGGCACCGGCCCGCCCCACCTGCTGGCCTGATCAGAAGCCTGTCCGTGCTGCAGTGGCACGTGACCCATCACAGATATGCCGCCGGGTGGTTCCTCCCGGGCCGGTGCCGCCCTGACCCAATTGCGGCCGTAGCGTGGAGTACCGAATCCATACCCGCAACGCCCAGAGCGCTGGCAATAGCACTCCAATCGGGCATCATCGATGGGTTCCGTGTGTTGGCAAGGTGACGGAGGTAGCGGTCCGTGAGTGATCCCCTGATTTGCACCGACGAAGGCCCGGTGCGTGTCCTGACTCTGAACCGCCCCGAGGCGCGAAATGCGTTGAGCCGTGATCTTATTCGGGCGCTTTACGCGGCGCTCAAGGAGTCCGATGCCGACCAATCCGTGCGGGCGGTGGTGCTCACGGGCGCTGACCCGGCTTTCTGTGCCGGTGTCGACCTCAAGGAAGCCGCACGTGATGGCATGGACTATTTCAACGAGTTCCAGACGAACAGCTGCATCGCAGCCGTTGCCGAGATGCGCACGCCGATCCTCGGCGCGATCAATGGAGCGACTTTCACCGGCGGTCTCGAGCTGGCCCTCGGCTGCGACTTTCTCCTCGCATCAGAACGTGCTGTGTTCGCCGATACCCACGCCCGGGTCGACATCTTGCCCGGCGGTGGGATGACGGCTCGCCTGCCACGGGTGGTCGGCGCTGCGATGGCGCGGCGCCTGTCCATGACCGGCGAGGTGGTCGATGCGGCCAGGGCCGAACGCATTGGGCTCGTCACCGAAGTGGTCGCCCACGACCAGCTACTGAGCCGGACCCTCGCGTTGGCTGCCCAGATTTGTGAGGTGCCCGCTGGGACCATGTTGGGGCTCAAGGAAATCTACGTGCGCGGCGCCTCGGCCGTGGTCGACCCGGCGTTAGCCGCCGAGGGTGATATCGCCGGATCGCACAGGCACGATCTCAGCGGGCTGGGCGAGCGTTTTGCCGATGTGTCGGCACGCAACAAAAATCAGATCGGCGGGACATCAGCCCAGTGAACCCGCGATCACCATCGTGCGCAGGGCTTTTCGGTTGAGCTTGCCGCTCGGCAAGGTGGGTATCTGCTCGCTTGTCGCGATCACCCAGCGCGTGGGGACCTTGTAACTGGACAACTGATTCCGCGCATGCGCAGTCAAGGATGGAATGTCAATCGTTTCCTTGGCGGCGACGACGACCGCACACACCGCTTCGCCGCGCTGGGGGTCATCGAGCCCGACCACTATGCACTGTGCGACGTCGGGGAATCCCTCGATGACCGCCTCGACCTCAAGCGGGGAGACGTTGGCCCCCGCCGTTTTGATGAGTTCGCTGGTGCGTCCAACGTAAAACAAGCGCGGGTCATTTTCCCGGCGATAGACATGGTCGCCGGTGTGATACCAGCCGTCGGCGTCGAAGGTTTCCCACCGCTCGCGCTTGTTATAGCCGACCATTGCCCCAATCCCGCGGATCAGGAGCTCGCCGGTGGATCCCTCGGGTACCGGTGCGCCTTGTTCATCCACGATGCTCATGTCGGTGAAGACGAATCCGCCCGCAGTCTCAGACATGGTGCGGTGCACCGGAAATCCGTCGGGCACGTCGATCATTGCAAGGTCGAGCGGGCCGTCGCGGAGTAACGGCGCGCTGCTGAGGTCGCGGCTGGCGAAACTCGGGTGCTCGCGCAAGCGCTGCGTGAAGGCGGGCCATCCGACAATCCCGGTGGCCCGTTCCCGTTCGATGAGATCCAACGCCGCGCCGGCCTCGAGTCGCGGCATGACCAGTAGCGTGACGGGCTCGTGCAGCGCCCCCGTCACGGCCAGCAGTCCGCCGATCCAGAAGAACGGCATCGCGCAGAAGATTTTGGCGTCGGACGCCGGGCCGGTGAGCGATCGAATAACGGCGGCCCATGTCGAGGTCTGCCGGACGACCGTGCCATGGGTGTGCAGCACGCCTTTGGGATCTGCGGTGGATCCCGAGGTGTGCACCATGATCGCCAGATCGGCGGGAGACACCTCATCCTCTACCGCGGCCAAGACCTCGCTCGAGACGCCCGCAGCACTCTCCTCATCCCAGTGCGTCGCCCATTCCCGGTCCGCCTGGCCGGTGAGCACGATGCGGCGCAGATAGGGCGCGGCGGCAAGTGCCAGGCGTCCGGCTTGCTGACCGGATAGCTCCGGCAGTGCGGCTTCCAATCGCTCGGAGACGGTTATGTTGAGCACCTTGGTGGGCGCGATCAGCAGCCCAATGTCTGCCAGCCTCAACACTTTTGCGATCTCTGCAGGCGTATACATTGTGCTCATCGGGACGGCCAGAGCGCCGACCCGCGACACGGCAAGCCACCAGGTGATCCACTCCACGCCATTGGCGAAGAACAGCCCGACGCGGCTGCCCTTGCCGACCCCTTCCCGGAGCAACCAGCGCGCCACGTGCGCCGAGCGCCGCTCCGCCTCTTCGAAGGTGAGTCGCTCGGTTGGCGTGACGATGTAGCTTTCGGAGCCGAACCGGCGGGCGCTCTGCGCGAGGAGCGCGGGGATGGTGAGCGGTGGTGGTTGCGTCACACCGGGATCCTATGCACGTCCTCTCCTTCGCTCCGTTTCACCTGAGGTCGATTGCGTTCTCCGCAGTCCAAGCCATAAATCGCTGCGCTCGGTCGTGCACCCGATCAGGCGCGAGTTAACGCGCATGAGATCTTTTGCGATTGCGGAAATCGGCTCGCCGAACGCAACGCTGCGCACCGTCCACTGAGCTGCGGAGCAGTTGCCGGGCCCCCTGCCGTAGCCGTTGACAACCGTTATGCATTATGGTTCGGAACCATTCATCTCGGTATGCGGGTGGGAGAAACAATGAGCACCAATCCGTTCGACGACGACAATGGCAGCTTTTTCGTCTTGGTTAACGACGAGGAGCAACACAGCCTGTGGCCGACCTTCGCAGACGTTCCTGCCGGCTGGCGGGTCGTTTACGGCGAAGCAGACCGCGCTGCGTGTCTGGACTACATCGAGCAGAACTGGCCCGACATACGGCCGAAGAGTCTGCGCGACAGGCTGGCGGAGGCGCGGGGTTCTGACACGTAATGGACCCGTCCCGTCCGGCCGAACCAAAGCCTTCTCGGCAGGACTACAGACACTGACAGAAATTAGGCCAAGGCGCCTGGCCTAGTCGGGTGACCCTGTGCCGGCTGGTGTTTGGCTAGGATTCCGCTGCGTCAGCGGCTTTCTTGACTTCCTGCGCGTGCGCGACCTGCTGCGCGCTGTAGCGGATGAGCAGCGCGACCCCGCCGACCAGGATGATGACCACGGCAAGCCACCGCAGGCCGTAGGTATAGCCCTGGTCCAACGCATGCAATTGGGCGGCGTTCATGAACTTTACCGGTCCGTTGGTGCCGCCGAGGTGCAGCGTGCGTGACGTGATGGCGGCTTGGACGACGGCCAGCACCACCGGCCCGCCGAGGCTCCGCAACATCACCGCGATCGCCGAGGTGGGACCGATCCGGTCGACCTCGACGCTGGCTATCAGCGAGAGCACGAGCGGGACGTTGATGACGCCGATACCGATTCCGGCGGCGACAAGCAGGAGCACCAGATTGGGGAAGTATGGGATGCCGCGGGTGAACGTCGCGGCGTACAGCACACCACCCAGCATCAGGACGCCGCCGAGGATCACCACCATCCGCGGCGCGAACCGCGTCACCAGCTGCGATGACGCGCCCGCACCGACGCTCACCGCGGCGGCGAACGGGATGAAGCCGACGCTCGCGCGCAGCGCGCTGTAGCCCATGATGTCCTGCACATACAGGCTGATCAGCAGGGTCAGGGTGAATAGCACCCCACCGGCCAGAAAGATGATCGCGAACGTGGCCAGCCGGTTGCGATCGAGGAACAAGCTGAACGGCACGACGGGGTTCTCCGCCGTGCGCTCCACCATGGCGAACGCCACGAGAGCACCGAGGACCACCACACCGGAACCGATCGTGAGGGGGGACAGCCAGCCCTTCTCCGGGCCCATCGAGAAACCGAAAACCATCGCGGTACAGCCCAGCGTGGCCAGCCCAGCCCCGGTGGCGTCCAGTTTCATCCGCTCCTTCTGGGTCTCCCGCAGCGCGGCGCGGGCCAGACTGAGCACCAGCAGCCCAATCGGCACGTTCACGAGAAACACCAGCCGCCATGAGACCTCGGTCAGTGCCCCGCCCAGTACCAGGCCCAGCACCGAGCTGACAGCGCCGATCGCGCCTAACACCGCCATCGCGGCGTTGCGCTGCGGGCCCTTCGCGAACGTGGTCGCCACCAGCGCTATGCCGGTCGGTGCGATGATCGCGGCGGCCACGCCCTGCAGCAGCCGAGCCACCACGAGTGCGCCCCCGTCCCAGGCGATGCCGCACACCGCCGAGACGATCGTGAATAGCGTGACCCCGACGATGAAGGCGCGCTTGTGCCCGATGGTGTCACCGAGGCGGCCGCCCAGAAGTATCAGCCCGCCAAAGGTCAGCACATAGGCGGTGATTACCCAGCTCCGTCCGGCATCGGACAGGCCCAGCTCATTCTGGATCCTGGGAAGCGCGACAACCGCGATCATGCCATCCATCGTGGCCATCAGCTGCGTGCCGCCGATCGCGGTGACAGCGGCGATGAACCAGCGTGATGGCAACCAGCTCGGGAGGTATCTGCTCGTCCGGCCTGGCGTGGTCGGTTCGACGGGCATCGGGCTCGTTTCGCGCGTTGTGTCGTCTGGTGATGTATGCCAGCTCATCATCGGTCAGAGTCGGCGTCGCGGGCTACCCTACGGCAATCCCACGACGGGCTAGTCCACGGCAATAGTACGAATCGCGTTTCTCAACCGGCTTACGGAACCGGAGTGAACTCGAGGTGCAATTCCTTGAGGCGCCGGAACAGAAAGGTGCTGTCCCATTTGAGCCGACGATCTCCGGCCGGACCGTGCTCAGCCTCTGACAGCCGAATGTCGGCCATTCTCTCGAGGATGCGTTCCAAGCTCACCCGCACTTCAGCGCGGGCAATCGGGGCGCCCGGACAGGTGTGAACTCCGCGGCCAAATGCAATGTGTTGCAATATGTTTGGGCGGTCGAGGCGGAATTCGTTAGGCTCGTCGAACCGTGATGGATCGCGGTTAGCCGCGCCGTTCATCACGAGTATGCTGGTGCCGGCTTTCACATCGACGTCGCCGATCCTGGTGTTGCGTCGCGCAAGGCGGAAATTCGATTTGATCGGGCTTTCGAAGCGCAGCATCTCCTCGATAAAGGCGGGGATTTTCGAGTTGTCCTCGCGCAGCTGTTCTTGCAGGTCCGGTCGCTCCGCCAGCATCAGCATCGAGAGACTCAGCAGGTCGATTGTGGTGCCGTGGCCGGCGGCGAACATGAACGTGGCAACGCGGGCAACATCTAGCGCGTCGGGTGTGGCGCCGTCGGGAAACTTTGCCTGCGCAAGCTCGGTGAGCACGTCATCCTGCGGCTCGCGCCGTCGAGCCTCGATGTAGTCGACGAACCACTCCTCTTTCACGCCAACGAAGCCGCTGCGGTCCCCTTTAAGCCTGCTTGCTGTCGCAGCGCGGCGAAAACGCGGGCGGTCGGCCTCGGGTACGCCCAGCAGGTCGGCAATCGCGTCGAGCGTGAACGGGAAGTTGTAGTCAATGACGATCTCGCAGCGGCCGTCCGCGATGAAGTTGTTGACATGTTCGTCGGCGAGGCGCCACAGAAATTCCTCGTTGTTCTTGAGCTGCTTCGGCGTAAACAACCGGCTCAACAGCGAGCGATGCGCGGTGTGCCTGGGAGGATCAAACGTGATGAAGTAGTCGCCGAACGTAACCCTGCCGCGGTGTTGCTCGATCAGATCCGAGATGTCGTCGCCGTCGGTTTTGTTCGGAATGCCCGACCACGGTCCGCTCACGATATTGCACACCGACAAGCTCTGGTCGGTGTCGCGTTGCGCGGCGACGGCCTCGTCGTAACCCGACACCATCACCACGCCGTGCGCCGGCTCACGCCACACCGGGCAACGACGGATCGCCTCGTAATAGCCGTACGGGTCGTCGACGAGCGACTTGTCGGTGAAGAAGTCGAGGTTCTCGGGCCCTCCCACTCAGCCTCCATTGCGTTGCACGACAAAAGTGTTGCAAGACAACGTTACGCGCTCGGCGGATCTCTCAAATTGCCGGTGCGTGGGGCTGAGAAGTCCATCAGCTTTGACCCGTGCGATGACTACTTGCGTGTCCGACGCGATCGGCGGCGCGCTATCGCTCGGTCATGTTCCGAACTGGCGCCAGTGCGACCTGATTCACTTCGGCGTACAGGTCATTAGTGCGCTCCTGTTCTGCGGCCAGCTTTTCCAATGCCGCGACTGCACGCCTGAGCAGACCGATAGCTTCCTCGGCGCTTTCTCTCACTTCCGTGAAGCCCGGTATCCCCGGTATCAATGCCATCTGATTTCTCCCTCCCCTGCGAGCCGGCCTTTGGCCCGCGAGCCGTCTGGTGTCCTCTACTCACGTTGCCAGATCGCGCTGGACGTACCCGACCACCCCGAGCCCGGCCAGGATCGTGCCGACGAGCAGGAAAACAGCGGTGGCCACCCAGTTGGGCGGTGCGTCGGGCACTGCGGCGAGGTGCGCCATCGGCGACAGGTTGACTACCCAGCCAGGGGCTTTCGTGGTCTGTATGGCCAAGTTCACCAGGAATCCGGCCACAACTGGCAGTGCACCGATCGCGACGGTCGCGGACGGCAACCACCCGACGCCCACCGCGGCGGTCCCCACCGCGAGCAATGCCACCGGAACGGAATTCAGCGCACCGGCAAGTGAATCGCTCAATTGCAGTGGCGCGCCGGTCATTTTGGCGCCGCTCCACATGGCGATTGCGGCCGAGAAATGCAGGGCCACGGCCCCTCCCGCCGCTGCAATGATCTCGGTGGACATCAGACGCACGCGTGAAACTGGTTGGGCAAACAGCAAGGTCCATCGACCGGCTCTCTCGTCGGTGACCATTGCGGCGAGACGCATCGCGCAGTACAGCCCGGTGACAACCGCGAGCAGGCTAAATAGAGCCGCAGCGATGACATTCACCAAGTTGTGCCCGCCGAGCCCAGCGGCGGCGGCCAATTCAGCGAACCGCCGGTTCGTTTGAAACAACTCGAGGAGCCATGCCAGGGTCGCGCCGACGAGAAGGAAGTATGTGGCGACGCCCGTAGCCCACCAGAGCGTGACCCGCCCGCTGCGGCGCAGTGCGAACCCGAAGAGCGAGTGCAACAACCGAATTCGTGGGCGACGGCGATCCCGCACCGCCACAACCCCGTCGCCCAAATCGCGGTGGCGCGCCGCAAACAGGGCCGCGGCGCCCAGCACGATCGGAAACGCGCCCAACACGATCAGCGGAACCATGCGATTGTCGGCGTACGGCGCGGCGCGGCTTGTCAGCCCGAACGGTGTCGCCCACGCCAACCACGCCAGGCGATGCGAGCCATCAGCGATCATGCGCAGCAGCACGCTAACGCCCAGAGCTGCGACCGCAAGCCCCGTGGCACCGGATCGCGTCGGCATAATTTCAGCGGCGAGCAGAGCCGTTGTCGCGAAAGTCAAAGCAACACCGGTAATTCCGGCCGCATGAATCAGTGCCCCGGTCGGTTCGGTACGCGCAGCCAAAAGACCCGCCGCGACGGCCACGCCGATCAGCGTCGCGGATCCAACGAGGGCGGCCAGGCAGCGGACAACCACATCGGCCATTCGCAGGCGTCCCGCGAGGAGCAGATCCCACCGGCGGCCATCCTCCTCACCGCGGGTAATACGTGTGGCGGCAAGCGCGATCCACAGGCTCGCTAGCAGCGAAAGGGGCTGGCCGGTACGCCACACAGTGAAACCGCCGGGGTCGTCGAGAGCGACCGGTGGACCCGACAAGATCCTGATGGCGGGATTCTCAGAAAGCGCGCGCAAACCTGATGTATCGAGAATGTCGCTGATCGGCTTGTATTGGCTGGCCGCCAACGCAGACATACCCCCGCAAATTAACGCGACCGCCAGGGCACCGAAGCGAAGCTGGCGCACGGTCAGTCGGGTCACCGCCCGCCCCGGCGCGAGTCGGCGCTCGGCGGGCACCGGCGAACCGGGCAGCGTCGCGGCCCTCACCGCGCAGCCTTGCCGTAATAGTCGAGAAAAATCTCCTCGAGCGTCGGTTCGTGCATCGTGACCGCAGTGACGTCTGCTGTGGCGAGCTCTCGAAGCGCGGCCACCGGCGATCCAGTCAGGTTGAACCGCAACCGTTCCCGGTTCAGCAGCTCGACACCGGACACACCCACGACGTCCTGGAGTGAAGGTCGATTGCCGCGATAGGACACCTCGACCACGGTCCGGCGCAACTGCCGCAAATCAGCGATGCCGTCAATTTCGACGAGTCGCCCGGCCCGCAGAATCGCCACACGGTCGCACACGGCCTCTACCTCGGCCAGCTGATGCGAGCTGAGGAATACCGTCTGGCCTCGCTCGCGTGCTTCGCCGACGCAGCCGCGAAACTCTCTTTCCATCAACGGATCCAGCCCGCTGGTTGGCTCGTCGAGCACCAGAAGCGGAGCTCGAGTCGCGAACGCGGCGACGAGGGCTACCTTTTGCCGGTTACCGGTCGAATAAGTCCTGGCCGGCTTGTCGAGCTCGAGATCGAAACGATCGACCAACTCGTCGCGGTAGGCCGTGTCGACACCGGCGCCCACACAGCCGAGCAGCTCAAGGATCTCGGCGCCCGTCAGTCCCGGCCACAGCGCAACATCGGCGGGCACGTAGGCGATGTGACGATGCGACCGACGGACGTCACCCGCGGCGCAACCGAATATTTCCGCACTGCCTGCGGTCGGGCGAATCAATCCGAGCAGCAGCCGGATCGTGGTCGACTTGCCGGCACCGTTGGGGCCCAGGAACCCGAACACCTCGCCGGGAGCGACGGTCAAGCTCAGATCCTCGACGGCCACAACACGGCCGAACCGCTTGGTCAGACCGTCGACCCGGACGGCAGGGCTAGAAGCAGTGCGCGCCACGGACTCCACGCCTGAAGGTTACGACCGTCGCGGCGGCGGCGTTGCCGGACGTTTTGAGCGGATGGACACGGGGAATACGCCCGGAGTGTTGATGTGGCCCGGGGGGACTCCCAATAGGCACGATCCGGGAGCTGCGAAACTGGGCCGCCGATATAGGTGCCACACAGTTTGCTCAAAGGTTTGCTCGGCTCGATTTTATGGTCGGTAGAAGCAATGAGGATCGGCCCTATCCCGGCCGAGCTGGCAATATATCCCGTGGCCGGGCTCTGTCGATGCTCCTGGCACTTGGCGAGCGGCTTTTCACAACGCCGAATGTGCTGCGTGTCTGGGCTTTATCGGATAGAACTGGCATAGCAGGTGATCCCGGGGGGGTACTTGGATCTTGGGGGATGGTGAATGGGTCGCGCTGATCGAACGTTTCCACTGACGCGGGGACAGCTTGATATCTGGCTCGCGCAGGAAACGGGCAGTTTCGGCGCGAAGTGGCAGCTCGGCGAGCTTCTGCGAATCGAAGGCACGCTAGACCCTGGTTTGCTTGAGCAGGCGATCGTTCAAGCGGTGCGTGAGGCCGAGCCACTCAGAGCCGCTTTTTTCGAAGTTGATGGCCAGGTTCTCCAGACACCGCTTGACTACCCGGACGTCGAGCTCGCCCGCTACGATCTCGTCGGCTCACCGGATCCTGTACAGGACGCCAATCGGTTGGCATCGTCGATCCAACGCACGGTGATGTCGCTTGACGGGCCGCTGTTCAAATTCGCTCTGTTCCAGACACACGTGGATGAATGCTATTTATTTGCGTGCTGCCACCACATCGTGGTGGATGGAATCGGCCTTACCCTGGTCTGTCATCGGATTGCAGATATTTACTCTGCAATGGCTGCGGGCGAGCCGGTTCCGCCCGCTTTTTTCGGATCGTTGAGCGATCTCATCGAATCAGAATCAAGATACGAAACGTCCACCGACTATCTGGAAGATCAGGCCTACTGGACGAAAAACCTTCCGCCGGAAAGCGAACCGCGCTACCGGTTGGCAGTCGCGGGTGAGCGCGATGAGGAGTCGTCCGCGCCGGTTCAGTTACACCCTTCGGCCGTCGCCGGGATTCAGGTGTTGTCACAGGCCTTAGGGGTGCGTCGGTCGTCGGTGATTACTGCCGCGTGCGCGCTTCTCGTGCGCGCGTTCGACACCGAGAGTCCGGAGGTGGTGCTCGATTTTCCGGTAAGCAGGCGGGTGGCTCCGGAGGCGCAGATGGTGCCCGGAATGATTTCGGGGTTTGTGCCACTGATCTTGCAAGCGTCGCCGGGATCGGCGGTAGCTAGTTTTTGTCAACTGGTGGACACGCGAATGCGAGAAGCACTGCAGCACCAGCGGTTCCCGGTCCACTCTATTGACTATAAAGCGAGCTTACGTGGCTCCGGACAAGCGTCCAATCGGGTAGTCGTTAATTTCATTCCGGCCACACATACCGGGTATTTTGCGGGGGCTGCAACCACGGGAACCCTGACCCATGCCGGCCCCGTCGAATTTGGATTGGTATTTTTCAAGGACGAAGATCAGCTTTTTCTCAGTACCGTGGGTGCTGGACAATTCTTTCCGAATTGCGATGTCCGCGAATTAACAGAGCGGTTAGAGCGAGTGTTGGTGGCGATGGCCGCCGACCCGCAGCGATCATTGTCGTCGGTGGATTTGCTCGACGAGCCCGAGCGTGCCCGGCTGGATGGGCTCGGCAACCAGGCTCCGTTGGCCCGGCCGGCGCCCACGCCGGTGTCGGTTCCGGCTTCGTTCGCTGCGCAGGTTGCGCGCACCCCCAAGGCGATAGCGATCACCGACGGCGGGCGTTCGATGTCCTACGTGGAACTGGAGGAGGCCGCTACCCGGTTGGCGCACCTGTTGGCCGCTCGGGGCGTGGGCCCCGGTGGGTCTGTGGCGCTGCTGTTTGCGCGTTCGGTCGAGGCGGTCGTGGCGGTGTTGGCGGTGCTTAAGACGGGGGCGGCGTATTTGCCGTTGGATCCGGGGGTGCCGGCGGCGCGGTTGGGGTTCATGCTCGCTGATGCTGGCCCGGGGGTGGCGGTTACCACGGCGGATTTGGCTGGGCGGTTTGAGGGCTTTGATGTGGTGGTGGTGGACGTCGACGATGTTGGCGTTGCTGTCCAGCCCAGTGGTCTGTTGCCGGCGCCGGGCCCTGAGGATGTCGCGTATGTGATCTACACCTCGGGCACGACGGGGGTGCCCAAGGGGGTGGCGGTTGCCCACGGCGGTGTGACGCGGTTGATCGGGTCGTTGGATGAGCGGTTGCCCGAGGCTGGGGTGTGGCCGTTGTGTCATTCGTTGGCGTTTGACGTTTCGGTGTGGGAGATCTTTGGTGCGTTGTTGCGCGGGGGCCGCTTGGTGGTGGTGCCCGAGTCGGTGGTGGCCTCGCCGGAGGAGTTCGAGGCGCTGTTGGTTGAGCAGGGCGTGAGTGTGTTGACGCAGACGCCGTCGGCGGTGGGGATGCTCTCGGGGCAGGGGCTGGAGTCGGCGGCCTTGGTGGTGGTTGGTGAGGCGTGCCCGACCGAGGTGGTGGATCGGTGGGCGCGGGGGCGGTTGATGGTCAACGCCTACGGCCCGACGGAGACGACGATGTGTGTGGCGATTAGTGCCCCGCTGAGCGCCCAGACCGCGGGCAGTGGTGTGGTGCCGATCGGGTCGCCGGTGGCTGGGGCGGGGCTGTTTGTGCTGGATGGGTGGCTGCGTCCGGTGCCGGTCGGTGTGGTCGGTGAGTTGTATGTGGCCGGTGACGGTGTGGGTGTGGGGTATTGGCGGCGGCCGGGGTTGAGCGGGTCGCGGTTTGTGGCGTGTCCGTTCGTGGGAGCGGGACAGCCTGGACAGCGGATGTATCGCACCGGGGATTTGGTGCGCTGGGGCGCCGATGGGCAGTTGCAGCATTTGGGTCGCGCCGATGAGCAGGTCAAGGTGCGCGGGTATCGGATCGAGCTGGGTGAGGTTCAGGTCGCCCTGACCGGGCTGGACGGGGTCCAGAGTGCGGTGGTGATCGCCCGCGAGGACCGTCCGGGTGATAAGCGTTTGGTCGGCTACATCATCGGGACTGCGGACCCGGCCGAGATCCGCGCGCAGCTGGCCCAGCGGATGCCCGAGTACATGGTCCCAGCGGCCGTGGTGGTCCTCGACACGCTGCCGTTAACGGTCAACGGCAAACTCGACACCCGCGCCCTGCCGGCACCGGAAGCCCACCAAGTTGATCGTTATCGCGCACCAAGCACCGCAGTCGAGGAGATCCTGACCGGTCTCTACGCCGAGGTCCTAGGGCTCGACCGGGTCGGGGTGGGCGATTCATTTTTCGATCTGGGAGGCGATTCGCTGCTGGCGATGCGCCTGACCGCGGCGATCAAGACCTCACTGGCCGCTGATGTTGCGGTACCTACCGTGTTCGACGCGCCCACGGTTGCCCAGTTGGCGTTGCACATCGGTGTGGGTTCGCACCCGCTAGAGCCGCTGGTGCCTGTCCAGCGACCCGCGGTATTGCCGTTGTCGTATGCCCAGCAGCGATTGTGGTTCGTCGAGCAGTTACAGGGGCCTTCCCCGGTGTTCAACATGGCGACCGCGTTGCGGTTGCGCGGGCCCCTGAATACCGAAACGCTGGGCGCGGCGCTGTCCGATGTCGTGGGCCGCCATGAGAGCCTGCGCACGCTGCTCGTGGCGCCAGACGGGATCCCCCAGCAACTGGTGGTGTCGGCCGAACGAGCCGACTTCGGTTGGGAAGTTGTCGACACCACCGACTGGTCGGCGGGTCGGCTGGATGAGGCCATCGACGCGGCGGCGCGTCGCCCGTTTGACCTGGGCGCCGAGATTCCCTTGCGGGCAACACTTTTCCGGCTCGCCGCCGACGAGCATGTGCTGGTTGCCGTGCTGCATCATGTCGCCGCCGACGGCCTGTCGATCGCTCCGTTGGTGCGGGATCTTGCGGTGGCGTACGGCAGTCGGTGCGCGGGGCACGCGCCCGACTGGGCGCCGTTGCCGGTGCAGTATGTCGATTACACCCTCTGGCAACGCACGCTTCTGGGTGATCTGGCCGACAGCGAGAGCCCGATTGCCGCGCAGCTTGCCTACTGGGAGCAGACGCTGGCCGGGATGCCGGAGCGGCTGCAATTGCCCACCGATCGGCCGTACCCGCCGATCGCCGATCAGCGCGGTGCCGCCGTCGTCGTGGACTGGCCTGCGGAGGTGCAGCGGGAGGTTGTGCGGTCGGCTCGTGAGCACAACGTGACCAGCTTCATGCTGGTTCAGGCCGCGCTGGCGGTGCTGCTGTCGAAGCTCAGCGCCAGCCCCGAGGTGGCCGTCGGATTTCCGATCGCCGGGCGGCGCGACTCCGCACTGGATGATTTGGTGGGCTTTTTCATCAACACCCTGGTGCTGCGTGTCGACGTGGCTGCGGATCCCACCGTCGCCGAACTGTTGGGTCAGGTGCGCCAGCGCAGCCTGGCCGCGTTCGAGCACCAAGACGTGCCCTTTGAAGTGCTGGTTGAGCGGCTCAACCCGACGAGGTCGTTGGCTCATCACCCTCTGATCCAAGTGGTCATGGGCTGGCAGTTCGCCGCAAACACCGATCCAGCGGCGAAGCTGGACTTGGGTGATCTGCAAGTCACGTCGATGCCGGTGGAAACCCGGACCGCTCGCATGGATTTGACGTTTTCTCTCGCCGAACGCTTCAGCGAGGTGGGCGAGCCCGTCGGGATCGGCGGCACGGTGGAGTTTCGCACCGATGTGTTCGACGCGGCCAGCATCGAGGCGCTGGTCGAGCGGTTGCGGCGGGTGGTGCTGGCGCTGGCCGCCGACCCGACGCGGCGGGTTTCGTCAATCGATGTGCTCGATTCCAGTGACCATGCCCGGCTAGCGCAGTTGGGTCGGCGGGCGGTGTTGACCGCCGCGGCTTCGACGTCTTTGTCGATTCCCCAAGTGTTCGCCGAATGCGCGGCCGCGGCGCCGCGGGCGGTGGCGATCACCGGCGGCGGGCGTTCGATGTCCTACGCAGAGCTCGATGCGGCGTCGAATCGGTTGGCGCACAAGCTCATTGCTCATGGCGCGGCCCCGGGGCACTGCGTGGCGCTGCTGTTTGCGCGTTCGGTCGAGGCGGTCGTGGCGGTGTTGGCGGTGCTGAAGACGGGGGCGGCGTATTTGCCGTTGGATCCGGGGGTGCCGGCGGCGCGGTTGGGGTTCATGCTCGCTGATGCTGGTCCGGGGGTGGCGGTTACCACGGCGGATTTGGCTGGGCGGTTTGAGGGCTTTGATGTGGTGGTGGTGGACGTCGACGATGTTGGCGTTGCTGTCCAGCCCAGTGGTCCGTTGCCGGCGCCGGGCCCTGAGGATGTCGCGTATGTGATCTACACCTCGGGCACGACGGGGGTGCCCAAGGGGGTGGCGGTTGCCCACGGCGGTGTGACGCGGTTGATCGGGTCGTTGGATGAGCGGTTGCCCGAGGCTGGGGTGTGGCCGTTGTGTCATTCGTTGGCGTTTGACGTTTCGGTGTGGGAGATCTTTGGTGCGTTGTTGCGCGGGGGCCGCTTGGTGGTGGTGCCCGAGTCGGTGGTGGCCTCGCCGGAGGAGTTCGAGGCGCTGTTGGTTGAGCAGGGCGTGAGTGTGTTGACGCAGACGCCGTCGGCGGTGGGGATGCTCTCGGGGCAGGGGCTGGAGTCGGCGGCCTTGGTGGTGGTTGGTGAGGCGTGCCCGACCGAGGTGGTGGATCGGTGGGCGCGGGGGCGGTTGATGGTCAACGCCTACGGCCCGACGGAGACGACGATGTGTGTGGCGATTAGTGCCCCGCTGAGCGCCCAGACCGCGGGCAGTGGTGTGGTGCCGATCGGGTCGCCGGTGGCTGGGGCGGGGCTGTTTGTGCTGGATGGGTGGCTGCGTCCGGTGCCGGTCGGTGTGGTCGGTGAGTTGTATGTGGCCGGTGACGGTGTGGGTGTGGGGTATTGGCGGCGGCCGGGGTTGAGCGGGTCGCGGTTTGTGGCGTGTCCGTTCGTGGGAGCGGGACAGCCTGGACAGCGGATGTATCGCACCGGGGATTTGGTGCGCTGGGGCGCCGATGGGCAGTTGCAGCATTTGGGTCGCGCCGATGAGCAGGTCAAGGTGCGCGGGTATCGGATCGAGCTGGGTGAGGTTCAGGTCGCCCTGACCGGGCTGGACGGGGTCCAGAGTGCGGTGGTGATCGCCCGCGAGGACCGTCCGGGTGATAAGCGTTTGGTCGGCTACATCATCGGGACTGCGGACCCGGCCGAGATCCGCGCGCAGCTGGCCCAGCGGATGCCCGAGTACATGGTCCCAGCGGCCGTGGTGGTCCTCGACACGCTGCCGTTAACGGTCAACGGCAAACTCGACACCCGCGCCCTGCCGGCACCGGAGTACGTCGATGCCGATCACTACCGGGCTCCGGCTGGCGCGATCGAGGAGGTTCTAGCCGGCATTTACGCCCAGGTGCTGGGACTGGACCGGGTCGGGGTCGATCACTCGTTCTTCGATCTGGGTGGCGACAGCATCCTGTCGATGCAGGTGGTAGCCCGGGCCCGGGCGGCAGGCCTGACGTGTCGGCCGCGCGATGTCTTCGTCGAGCAGACCGTGGCCCGGCTGGCCCGGGTCGCCCAGGTCGCCGACGAGGATGCCCCGATCGATGAGGGCGTCGGGCCGATGCCGGCGACTCCGATCATGCGCTGGCTGGCGGGCGTGGGCGGCCCTACAGAGCAGTTCAATCAGACGCTGGTGGTGCAGGCCCCCGCCGGTGTCACCCGGGCCGACGTGGTGGTGGTTCTGCAGGCACTGCTGGATCGGCATGCCATGTTGCGGCTGCGCGTGGGCGACTATGGCGACTATGGCGGGGACTGGTCGTTGACGGTGCCCGAACCCGGCGCGGTTGATGCCGCTGAATGCGTGCACGCCGTCGAGGTGTTGTCGGATGAGGCGCTGGTGGCGGCGCGGTCGCGGTTGGACCCGGCCGCCGGGGCGATGCTCAGCGCGCTGTGGGTGGCCGCTACGGGCCAGTTGGTGATGATCATTCATCACCTGGCCGTCGATGCGGTGTCGTGGCGAATTCTGTTGGAAGACCTCAGCATTGCCTGGGCCCAACACCACCACGGGCAACCGCTGGCCCTACCGGCGGGCGGCACATCGTTCTCCCGGTGGGCGTCGCTGCTCGCTGAGCACGCCTACGCAAGCGAAGTGGTGGGGCTGGCGGACGCGTGGCGGGCGGTGGCAGCGACCCCGGCCGCGCTGCCGGCGGTGCAACCGGCGGTGGACACGTTTGCCTCGGCCGGGCAGTTGTCGGTGACGTTGGATGTCGACACCACCCGCATGCTGCTGGGTGAGGTGCCTGCGGCGTTTCATGCTGGGGTGCAAGACATTCTGCTGATCGCGTTCGCACTGGCGGTGGCGGAGTTTTTAGGGTTGCGCGGCGTCCCTGCCGCGCCGATTGGCATTGATGTGGAGGGCCACGGCCGCGCCGAGGAGCTGGCCCCCCCGGACGAGCGAGTCGACCTGTCGCGCACGGTCGGTTGGTTCACCGCCAAATATCCGGTGGCTTTGACGGTGGGGGCCGTCGGCGGGTGGTCCTGGGCGCAGGTGGTCGCTGGTGAGTCGGTGCTGGGGTCGGTGATCAAGGACGCCAAGGAGCAGCTGCGCGCGCTCCCGGACCCATTGACCTACGGCCTGCTGCGTTACCTGAACCCCGAGGTTGACCTGCACGAGCCTGACCCGCCGATCGGATTCAACTACCTGGGACGGCTGGGCGCCCCAGCGCAGGCCGCGGCTGATGATCTGTGGCGGATCGGCCCGGACGGCGTATCGCCGACCGGGGCCGCGGCGGCGATACCGATGCCGTTGGCGCACACCGTGGAGCTCAATGCGGGCACGGTGGACAGCGAAGCCGGTCCGTCTTTGCACGCCAACTGGACGTGGGCGCCGTCGGCAGTTGACGGCGATCAGGTCAGCCGGTTGAGCCGACTGTGGTTCGAGGCCCTCGCCGGAATCTGTGCACATGTGCGCCGGGGCGGAGGAGGGCTGACTCCTTCGGATATCGCGCCGGCCCGGCTGAACCAGCAGCAGATCGACAAGCTGCGCCAGCACTTTGGGATCGCCGACATTTTGCCGCTGACCCCGCTGCAGCAGGGGCTGCTGTTCCACGCCAGCACCGCGCAGGCGAGCGACGATGTGTACGCAGTGCAGTTGGATATCGCGTTGAGCGGTGTCCTTGATCAGCATCGGCTGCGTGCTGCCGTGCACACGGTGATCAGCCGGCATCCGCACCTGGCGGCCCGTTTTGATCGGCAGTTCGACGAGCCGGTACAGCTCATTTTGGCTGATCCCGCGCCAGGGTGGCGCTACCTCGAGCTCGACAAGGTCGATGTAGTCGAGCTCGAGGAGCAGATCGAGCAGCTGTGCGGCGCCGAGCGCGCCGCGGTCTGCGCGTTGGCTGACGAGCCGGCTTTTCGGGTAGCGCTGATTCGCACCGCGCCAGATCGGCACCGGTTAGTGCTGACGAACCATCACATCGTGATGGATGGCTGGTCGCTGCCGATCTTGCTGGGCGAGATCTTCGCCAGCTATCACGGGCAGCGCCTGCCCGCGGCCGTCTCGTATCGCCGGTTCGTCAGCTGGCTGGCTGGCCGAGACCTTGATGCCGCGCGGACGGCCTGGCAGCAGGTGCTTGCCGGCTTTGACGCCCCCACCCTGGTCGGCCCGCGGGCTGGATCGGGGATGGGCGCCCGCGGTGTTGCCTCGTTTCGGTTATCTGAGGAGACGACGCGCGAGCTTGGCGAGTTGGCGCGCTCACACCGCACCACCATCAACACCGTGCTGCAGGGCGCCTTCGCGCAGCTGCTCATGTGGCTGACAGGTCAGCATGATGTCGTCTTCGGTACCGCGGTCTCGCAGCGACCGGCCGAGCTGGTCGGCGCGGAATCGATGGTGGGGCTGCTGATCAACACAGTGCCGGTGCGGGCGAATATGACGCCGGCAACCACCACCGCCGACCTGCTGAACCAGCTGCAGGGCATTTACAACGACACCCTGGAGCACCAGCATCTGGCGCTCAGCGAGATCCACCGCATCACCGGTCAGGACCAACTGTTCGACACGCTGTTCGTGTACCAGAACTTTCCGGTCGACACCGCCACGGTGTCGGGCGATAACGAATTGTCCGTTACGGAGTTCGCCGGCCGCGAATACAACCATTACCCGCTGACCGTGCAAGCGCAGCCGGGCCCCGAACTGAGCCTGCGCGTCGAATACGACGCCGATGTCTTTGATGCGGTCGGTGTTGGGGTGTTGGTGGGGCGGTTGGAGCGGGTGTTGGTGGCGATGGCTGCTGATCCGGGGCGGCGGTTGTCGTCGATCGATGTGCTTGATGGCGATGAGCAGGTGCGGTTGGCGCAGTGGGGCCGGTGGGACGGTTTTGGATGCCGCGGGGCCGGCGGTGTCGTCGATTCCACAGGCGTTCGCGGCCTGGGTGGCGGCGTGCCCGGGTGCGGTAGCGGTCACCGACGGGGCGCGTTCGGTGTCGTATCGGGAACTTGATGAGGCCTCGAATCGGTTGGCGCATGAGCTGATTGGGCGTGGTGCGGGTCCGGGTCGGTGTGTGGCGCTGGTGGTCGAGCGTGCTGTTGAGGCGGTGGTGGCCATTCTTGGGGTGCTCAAGACTGGTGCGGCGTATGTGCCGATTGATGCTGCTCTTCCGCGGGAGCGGATCGGGTTTGTGTTGGCTGATGCTGCGCCGGTGGTGGCGGTGTGTACGGCGGGGTTGGGGTCGCGGGTGGGTGATGTGGTGCCGGTGATCGAGGTGGACGATCCCGCGGTGGGGGTGCAGCCGGTGACGGCGCCGGGGGTGGTGGCCGCGGGTGAAGTGGCGTATGTGATCTACACGTCGGGCACGACGGGCGTGCCGAAGGGGGTAGCGGTTACTCACGCCAGTGTGACGCGGTTGATCGGGTCGTTGGATGAGCGGTTGCCCAAGGCTGGGGTGTGGCCGTTGTGTCATTCATTGGCGTTTGACGTGTCGGTGTGGGAGATCTTTGGTGCGCTGTTGCGCGGGGGCCGGCTGCTGGTGGTGCCGGAACCGGTGGCGGCTTCGCCAGAGGAGTTCCACGCGCTGCTGACCGCCGAAGAGGTCACCGTTTTGACCCAGACCCCGTCGGCGCTGGCCGTCCTGCCGGACCGCGGATTGGAAAACACCGCGTTGGTGGTAGTCGGTGAGGCGTGTCCGGTGCAGGTGGTGGACCGGTGGGCGCCCGGGCGGGTGATGGTCAATGCTTACGGCCCGACCGAGACGACGATGTGCGTGGCGATCAGTGCGCCTTTAACGGCGGGCTCGGGGGCGGTGCCGATCGGGTCGCCGGTGGCTGGGGCGGCGCTGTTCGTGCTGGATCAGTGGCTGCGTCCGGTTCCGGCCGGGGTGGTCGGGGAGTTGTATGTGGCCGGCGGCGGTGTGGGCGTCGGGTATGTGGGTCGGGCCGGGCTGACCGGGTCGCGGTTTGTGGCGTGCCCATTCGGAGCGCTGGGACAACGCATGTATCGCACCGGCGACCTGGTGTCTTGGGGCCCGGACGGGCAGCTGCGCTACCTCGGCCGCGCCGATGAGCAGGTCAAGGTCCGCGGGTATCGCATCGAGTTGGGTGAGGTCCGTGCGGTGTTGGCGGGGATCGAGGGGGTCGCCAGTGCGGTGGTGATCGCCCGTGAGGACCGCCCGGGTGATAAGCGTCTGGTGGGTTATGTCACCGGTAGCGCGGATCCGGTGGGGATCCGTGCGCAGCTCAGCGAGCGGCTGCCGGCCTACATGGTTCCGGTGGCGGTGGTGGTGGTGGAGGCGCTGCCGTTGACCGCTAACGGCAAGCTCGACACCCGGGCTTTGCCGGCACCGGAATACGCCGGCGGCGCTGATTACCGCGCCCCGGGCAGTGCCGTGGAGGAAATCCTGGCCGGCATCTACGCCGAGGTCCTCGGCGTCGAGCACGTCGGGCTCGACGACTCCTTCTTCGACCTCGGCGGAGACTCCCTCTCAGCGATGCGCCTGATCGCGGCGGTCAACACCAGCCTGGATGCCATCCTTCCCGTGCGCACCATCTTTGACGCGCCCACGGTTGCCCAGTTGGCGTCGTGCATCGGGGAGGGGGGTCCGAGTCGGCTGTCGCGGCTGGCGCGGGTGGAGCGGCCCGCGGTGGTGCCGTTGTCGTACGCCCAAAACCGGTTGTGGTTCCTGGACCAGTTGCAGGGGCCCTCACCGGTCTACAACCTGGCGGCGGGGCTGCGGTTGGCCGGGCGCCTGGATGTCGACGCGTTGGGTGCGGCGCTGGCCGATGTGGTGGGCCGTCAGGAGAGCTTGCGCACGCTGTTCGTCGCGTCCGACGGGATACCGCAGCAGGTTGTCGTCCCCGTCGACCAGGCCGGCATCGGGTGGGATGTTATTGACGCGACCGCCTGGTCGGTGCCCCAGCTGGAAGAGGCAGCGGTCGATGCGGCGCGCTACACGTTCGATCTGAGCACCGAAATCCCTTTGCGGGTGACACTTTTCCGCCTCGCCGAAGACGAGCATCTGCTGGTGGCGGTGCTGCACCACATCGTCGCCGACGGCGGATCAATTACCCCGCTGGTGGCGGACCTGGGGGTGGCCTATGCCAGCCGGTGTGCCGGGCGAGCCCCGGACTGGGCCCCGCTAGCCGTGCAGTACGCCGATTACACGCTGTGGCAGCGCGCGCAGCTGGGCGACCTGGCCGACAGCGAGAGTCCGATCGCCGCGCAGCTTGCCTACTGGGAGCAGGCGCTGGCCGGGTTGCCCGAGCGGCTGGAGCTGCCCACTGATCGGCCATACCCTCCGGTCGCTGACCACCGCGGCGCCAGCGTCGTCGTGGACTGGCCGGCGGAGTTGCAGCAGCAGATCCGTCGGGCGTCCCGCGAGCACAACGCGACCAGTTTCATGATGGTGCAGGCCGCCCTGGCGGTGCTGCTGGCCAAGCTCAGCGCCAGCAGCGACGTGGCCCTGGGCTACGCGATCGCCGGGCGCGGTGACCCCGCGCTCGATGAGCTGGTCGGGTTCTTCGTCAACACCTTGGTGCTGCGTGTCGAGGTGGCTGGGGATCCCACCGTCGCCGAGCTGCTGAGTCAGGTGCGCCAACGCGGGTTGGCCGCCTTCGAGCACCAAGACGTGCCCTTCGAGGTCCTGGTCGAGCGGCTCAACCCGACCCGAAGCCTGACCCATCACCCCCTGTTCCAGGTGGCGTTGGACTGGCAGAGCAACCAGCCCGCAAACCTGGCTCTGGGAGATCTGCATGTCACCTCGCTGCCGGTGAACACCCGCACCGCCCGAATGGATTTGATGTTTTCCTTCGCCGAACGCTTCAGCGAATCCGGTGAGCCCGCCGGGATTTCCGGCGCGGTGGAGTTTCGCACCGACGTGTTCGACGCCGGCAGTGTCGAGGCGTTGGTAGGGCGGTTGGAGCGGGTGTTGGCGGCGATGGCTGCTGACCCGGGGCGGCGGTTGTCGTCGATCGATGTGCTTGATGGCGATGAGCAGGTGCGGTTGGCGCAGTGGGGCCGGTGTGAGGTTTTGGATGCCGCGGGGCCGGCGGTGTCGTCGATTCCACAGGCGTTCGCGGCCTGGGTGGCGGCGTGCCCGGGTGCGGTAGCGGTCACCGACGGGGCGCGTTCGGTGTCGTATCGGGAACTTGATGAGGCCTCGAATCGGTTGGCGCACGAGCTGATTGGGCGTGGTGCGGGTCCGGGTCGGTGTGTGGCGCTGGTGGTCGAGCGTGCTGTTGAGGCGGTGGTGGCCATCCTTGGGGTGCTCAAGACCGGGGCGGCGTATGTGCCGATTGATGCTTCTGTTCCGCGGGAGCGGATCGGGTTTCGTGTTGGGGGATGCTGCGCCGGTGGTGGCGGTGTGTACGGCGGGGTTGGGGTCGCGGGTGGCCGATGCAGTGCCGGTGATCGAGGTGGACGATCCCGCGGTGGGGGTGCAGCCGGTGACGGCGCCGGGGGTGGTGGCCGCTGGTGAAGTGGCGTATGTGATCTACACGTCGGGCACGACGGGCGTGCCGAAGGGGGTAGCGGTTACTCACGCCAATGTGACGCGGTTGATCGGGTCGTTGGATGAGCGGTTGCCCAAGGCGGGGCGTGTGGCCGCTGTGTCATTCATTGGCGTTTGACGTGTCGGTGTGGGAGATCTTTGGTGCGCTGTTGCGCGGGGGCCGGCTGCTGGTGGTGCCGGAACTGGTGGCGGCTTCGCCAGAGGAGTTCCACGCGCTGCTGACCGCCGAAGAGGTCACCGTTTTGACCCAGACCCCGTCGGCGCTGGCCGTCCTGCCGGACCGCGGATTGGAAAACACCGCGTTGGTGGTAGTCGGTGAGGCGTGTCCGGTGCAGGTGGTGGACCGGTGGGCGCCCGGGCGGGTGATGGTCAATGCTTACGGCCCGACCGAGACGACGATGTGCGTGGCGATCAGTGCGCCTTTAACGGCGGGCTCGGGGGCGGTGCCGATCGGGTCGCCGGTGGCTGGGGCGGCGCTGTTCGTGCTGGATCAGTGGCTGCGTCCGGTTCCGGCCGGGGTGGTCGGGGAGTTGTATGTGGCCGGCGGCGGTGTGGGCGTCGGGTATGTGGGTCGGGCCGGGCTGACCGGGTCGCGGTTTGTGGCGTGCCCATTCGGAGCGCTGGGACAACGCATGTATCGCACCGGCGACCTGGTGTCTTGGGAGCCCGGACGGGCAGCTGCGCTACCTCGGCCGCGCTGATGAGCAGGTCAAGGTCCGCGGGTATCGCATCGAGTTGGGTGAGGTCCGTGCGGTGTTGGCGGGGATCGAGGGGGTCGCCAGTGCGGTGGTGATCGCCCGTGAGGACCGCCCGGGTGATAAGCGTCTGGTGGGTTATGTCACCAGCGTCACCGGTAGCGCGGATCCGGTCGGGATCCGTGCGCAACTCAGCCGAGCGGCTGCCGGCCTACATGGTTCCGGTGGCGGTGGTGGTGGTGGAGGCGCTGCCGTTGACCGCTAACGGCAAGCTCGACACCCGGGCTTTGCCGGCACCGGAATACGCCGGCGGCGCTGATTACCGCGCCCCGGGCAGTGCCGTGGAGGAAATCCTGGCCGGCATCTACGCCGAGGTCCTCGGCGTCGAGCACGTCGGGCTCGACGACTCCTTCTTCGACCTCGGCGGAGACTCCCTCTCAGCGATGCAGGTGGTGACGCGCGCCCGGGCAGCGGGCTTGACGTGTCGGCCGCGCGACATCTTCGTCGAGCAGACTGTCGGACGGCTGGCCGTGGTCGCCGCGGTGGCCGACGATGCGGCCGTTGTGGCCGACGAGGGCATCGGGCCGGTGCTGACCACCCCGATCATGCGCTGGCTGCACGACGTCGACGGCCCAACAGAGCAGTTCAACCAGACGGTGCTACTGCAGGCACCCGCGGGAGTCACCCTGGACGACGTGGTGGTGGTGGTTCAGGCGCTGCTGGATCGCCACGCGATGCTGCGGCTGCGCGTCGACGACGACGGCGGGGCCTGGTCGTTGCAGGCGCCCGAACCGGGTTCGGTGGATGCGCGTAAATGCCTGCAATCGGTGGACGTGTTATCGGATGCAGCACTGACGGATGCGCGGTCGCGCTTGGACCCGGCTGCCGGGGTGATGCTCAGCGCACTATGGGTGGCCTCGGCGGGCGAGTTGGTAGTGATCATTCATCACCTGGCCGTCGACGCAGTGTCGTGGCGAATTCTGTTGGAAGACCTCAACATCGCGTGGGCCCAACACCACGCCGGGCAACCCGTGGCCCTATTGGCGGGGGGAACTTCGTTTGCCCGGTGGTCGTCGCTTCTGGCCGAGCGGGCACACGCACGTGAAGTGGTTGCGCTGGCCGACACGTGGCGGCGAGTGGCGGCGACCCCGGCCGCGCTGCCCGCGGTGCAACCCGCGACGGATACATATGCCAGCGCTGGGCACCTGTCGGTGTCGCTGGATGCCGAGACCACCCGGCTGCTGGTAACTGAGGTGCCGGCGGCGTTTCATGCCGGGGTGCAAGACATCTTGTTGATCGCGTTCGCCCTGGCGGTGGCGGAGTTTGTGGGCGGGAGCGCCGCCCCGATCGGCGTTGATGTGGAAGGCCACGGCCGCGCCGAAGAGCTGGCCCCCCCGGACGAGCGAGTGGACCTTTCGCGCACGGTGGGGTGGTTCACCACCAAATACCCGGTGTCTCTGGCAGTCGGCGGACTGTCCTGGGCGCAGGTGACCGCCGGCGGGCCGGCACTGGGGAGGGTGATCAAAGACGCCAAAGAGCAGCTTCTCGCCCTCGCCGACGGCTTGACTTACGGTCTGCTGCGGTATTTGAACCACGATGTCGACCTGGGCGGATCGGACCCGGTGATCGGGTTCAACTACCTGGGGCGGCAGGGCGCCTTGGGGGCTAATGTGAGCGCCGCGTCCGGCGAGTTGTGGCGGATGAGCCCGGACAGCATGTCCGTTTCGGGAGCCGCGGCCGCAGTGCCGATGCCGCTGGCGCACACCGTCGAGCTCAACGCCGGCACCATCGACACCGACACCGGCCCGCACCTGCACGCCGCCTGGACCTGGGCGCCCTCGGCACTAGATCACGCGCAGGTAAGCCGGCTGAGCCAACTGTGGTTTGAGGCCCTGGCCGGCATTTGCACGCATGTGCAGGGCGGCGGCGGCGGGTTGACGCCTTCCGATGTCGCCGCTTCTCTCAGCCAGCAGCAGATCGACGAGCTTCAGCGGCGCTATGCGGATCGCTGACGTACTGCCGCTGACCCCGCTGCAGCGGGGGCTGCTCTTCCATGCCCGCACCGCGCCGGCTAGCGACGATGTGTATGCGGTGCAGCTGGGGATCACCGTGGCCGGCCCGCTCGACCCTCACCGGCTCCGCGATGCCGTGCACACGGTGATCAGCCGGCATCCGCACTTGGCTGCCCGCTTCGACGAAGAGCTCGACCACCCGGTGCAGATCATCCCGGCCGATGCTGCGCCGGGGTGGCAGTATGTCGAGCTCGACAAGGTCGATTTGGTCGATGTCGACGTCGATGTCGAGGAACAGATCGAGCAGCTCTGCGCTGCCGAACGCGCCGCGGTGTGCGCGTTGGCCGACGAGCCGGCTTTTCGGGCAGCACTGATTCGCACCGCGCCGGATCGGCACCGGTTAGTGCTGACGAACCATCACATCGTGATGGATGGCTGGTCGCTGCCGATCCTGCTGGGAGAAATCTTCGCCGGCTATTACGGGCAGCGGCTGCCCGCGCCCGTGCCGTACCGCAGCTTTGTCACATGGCTGAACGGTCGGGATCACGTGGCGGCACAGGCGGCGTGGCGCGAGGTGCTGGCCGGTTTTGACACCCCCACATTGGTGGGCCCACCGGACCGGTTGGGGTTGGGGCGTCGGGTCGCGGAATCGTTTCGGGTGCCCGAGGAGACGACGCGCGCACTTGCCGAGCTGGCCCGCTCACACCGCACCACGCTCAGCACTGTGCTGCAGGGCGCGTTCGCGCAGCTGTTGTGCTGGCTGACCGGTCAGCATGATGTCGCCTTCGGTACCGCGGTCTCGGGTAGGCCGGCCGAGCTGGCGGGCGCGGAATCGATGGTGGGCCTGTTTATCAACACGGTGCCGGTGCGGGCGACCATCACGCCGACAACCACCACCACCGACCTGCTGAACCAGCTGCAAGGCGCCCACAACGACACCCTGGATCACCAGCACCTGGCGCTCAGCGAGATCCACCGCATCACCGGTCAGGACAAACTGTTCGACACCCTGTTCGTGTACCAGAGTTATCCGATCGACACCGTCGCGCTGTCGGGTGATCACGAATTGTCCATCAGCGACGTCTCCGGCCGCGAATACAACCACTACCCGCTGACGGTGCAGGCCCAGCCGGGCCCCGAACTGAGCTTGCGCGTCGAGTACGACACCGACGTGTTCAACGCGGCCAGCATCGAAGCGCTCGTCGAGCGATTCAAGCGGGTGCTGTTGGCGATCACGGCCGACCCAACACGGCGGCTGTCGTCGATGGATCTGCTGGATGCCGGCGAACGTACCCACCTCGATGAGATCGGTAACCGGGCGAGCTTGACCCAAAGGGTGGCAGGGGCTTCGATTCCGGTGTTGTTCGCCGCGCAGGTGGCCCGCGCCCCGGATGCGGTGGCGGTCAGCTGCGGGCAGGGTTCGTGGACCTACCGCGAGCTCGATGAGGCCGCCAGCCGGTTGGCGCATCTGTTGGCCGGCCACGGGGTAGGCCCAGGGCAGTGTGTGGCGCTGCTGTTTAGCCGCTCGGCCGAGGCGATTGTGGCGATGTTGGCGGTGCTGAAAACCGGTGCGGCCTATCTGCCGATCGATCCGGCACTGCCGGCCGAGCGGATCGCATTCATACTCGCCGATGGCGGCCCCGTCGCCGCGCTCACCACCGCTGATCTGGCCGTCCGGCTGGACGGGCACGGCCTGCTGGTCATCGATGTCTGTGATATCTGGGCTCCCGCTGTGGACAGCCAACCCAGCACCGCACTACCGGCGCCGGCCCCCGACGACATCGCCCACATCATCTACACCTCGGGCACCACCGGCGTCCCCAAAGGCGTGGCCGTTACCCACCACAACGTCACCCAGCTGTTCGACGCACTGGATATCGGTGTGGAGTTAGCGCCCCAACAGGTGTGGACGCAGTTCCACTCCTACGCCTTCGACTTCTCGGTGTGGGAGATCTGGGGTGCGCTGCTGTTTGGTGGGCGGCTGGTGGTGGTGCCCGACGAGGTGGCCCGCTCACCGCAGGACTTTCACGCCTTGCTGGTCAATGACGGCGTCACCGTCTTGACCCAGACCCCCTCGGCGGTGGGCGTGCTCCCCGCGCAGGGGTTGGAGTCGACGGCGTTGGTGATCGGCGCTGAGCCCTGCCCGGCTGAGCTGGTGGACCGGTGGGCGCCCGGGCGGGTGATGGTCAATGTGTACGGCCCCACCGAGACGACGATGTGGGTGACCAAGAGTGCGCCGCTGACGGCGGGATCGGGTACGCCACCGATCGGGTCGCCGATCGCGGGGGCGGCCTTGTTTGTGCTTGATGGGTGGTTGCGCCCGATGCCGGTCGGGGTGGTTGGTGAGTTGTATGTGGCTGGTCGTGGTGTGGGTGTGGGGTATGTGGGTCGGGCGGGTTTGACGGGGTCGCGGTTTGTGGCGTGTCCGTTCGGAGCGCCCGGGCAGCGGATGTATCGCACTGGGGATTTGGTGTGGTGGGGCCCGGATGGGCAGTTGAGGTATGCCGGGCGTGGTGATGAGCAGGTCAAGATCCGTGGTTATCGCATCGAGTTGGGTGAGGTGCAGGCGGCGCTGAGTGGGGTGGCCGGGGTCGGGCAGGCGGTGGTGATCGCTCGTGAGGACCGTCCTGGCGATAAGCGTCTGGTGGGTTATGTGACGGGTGGCGTGGATTTAGCTGTGATCCGCGCGCAGTTGGTGGAGCGGCTGCCGGGCTACATGATTCCGGCGGCGGTGGTGGTGGTTGAGGCGCTGCCGCTGACACCGAATGGCAAACTCGACACTCGCGCTTTGCCGGCACCGGAATACGCCGCTGGGGAGTATCGGGCTCCGGCGGGGGCTATCGAGGAGATCGTGGCTGGTATTTACGGCCAGATCCTTGGTGTGGAGCGTGTCGGGGTCGACGACTCGTTTTTCGATTTGGGTGGGGATTCGCTGTCGGCGATGCGTCTGGTCGCCGCGGTCAATAAATCGTTGGATGCCGGTGTTGCGGTGCGCACCGTGTTCGAGGCGCCCTCGGTTGCCCAGTTGGCGGCTCGGGTGGGCGGGGAGTCGGGTCGGTGGGCGCCGTTGGTGGCGGTGGAGCGCCCGGCGGTGGTGCCGTTGTCGTTTGCCCAGCAGCGGTTGTGGTTTTTGGACCAGTTGCAGGGGCCCTCGGCGGTGTACAACATGGCGGCGGCGGTGCGGTTGGAGGGGCGCCTGGATGCTGAGGCGTTGAGGGCGGCGCTGGCTGATGTGGTGGGTCGTCATGAGAGCTTGCGCACGGTGTTTGTCGCTCCTGAGGGGATCGCGCAGCAGGTGGTGGTGGCCCCCGATCGGGTCGAGTTGGGTTGGGATGTGGTGGATGCCGGTGGCTGGTCGGGTGCCCGGTTGGAGGAGGCGATCGGCGCGGCGGCGGGTTACGCGTTTGATTTGGCGACTGAGATTCCTTTGCGGGCAACGCTTTTCCGTCTCGGCGGGGACGGGCATGTGTTGGTGGCTGTGGTGCACCATATCGCTGCTGATGGGTGGTCGATCACCCCGCTGATTCGGGATCTGGGGGTGGCCTATGCCAGCCGGTGCGCCGGCCAACTCCCCCAGTGGGGGCCGTTGGCGGTGCAGTATGTCGATTACGCGCTGTGGCAGCGCGCGGTGCTGGGGGATCTGGCCGACAGCGACAGCGCCATCGCCGCCCAGCTCGACTACTGGCAGGATGCCCTGGCCGGGATGCCCGAGCGGCTGGCGTTGCCTACTGATCGGCCGTATCCGGCGGTGGCTGATCAGCGCGGCGCGACGGTGGTGGTGGAGTGGCCCGCGTCGTTGCAGCAGCAGGTTGCGCGGGTGGCGCGTGGGCACAACGCGACCAGTTTCATGGTGGTCCAGGCGGGTTTGGCGGTGCTGTTGGCCAAGATCAGCGCCAGCACCGATGTGGCGGTGGGATTCCCGATCGCGGGGCGTGGCGATCCGGCGCTCGATGAGCTGATCGGGTTTTTCGTCAACACCTTGGTGCTGCGGGTCGAGCTGAGCGGTGATCCCACGGCGGCCGAGCTGCTGGCCCAGGTGCGTCAGCGCAGCCTGGCCGCCTACGAGCACCAACACGTGCCCTTCGAAGTCCTAGTCGAGCGGCTCAACCCCACCCGAAGCCTGGCCCATCACCCCCTGGTGCAGGTCGTGCTGGCCTGGCAGAACTTCGCTGAACAGGGCGCTGAACAGGGCACTGATCCCGGCATCGGGATGGCCTTCGGTGATCTGCGGGCCACCTCGGTACCCATCGAGGCTCGGACCGCCCGGATGGACTTGGTGTTTTCGCTGAGCGAACGCTTCACCGAGGCCGGTGAGCCGGCCGGGATCGGTGGGGCGGTGGAATTCCGCACCGACGTGTTCGATGCGGCCACCATCGAGGCGCTCATCGACCGGTTGCAGCGGGTACTGACGGCGCTGACCGCCGACCCCACCCGGCGACTCTCGTCGATCGACGTGCTCGGTACCGGTGAGCAGGCCCGCCTCGATGAGCTCGGCAACCAGATGGTGTTGACTCAGCCGCCAGCCGGACTGGTGTCGATTCCGGCGGTGTTCGCCGCACACGTGCAGCGCTCCCCAGAGGGGGTGGCGGTGACCTTCGAGGGCCACTCGATGACCTACCGCGAACTCGACGAGGCCGCCAACCGGTTGGCGCACCTGTTGGCCGACCAGGGGGCGCGTCCGGGGCAGTCTGTGGCGCTTCTGCTTTCGCGGTCGGCCGAGGCGATCGTGGCGATGTTGGCGGTGCTCAAAACCGGGGCGGCCTACCTTCCGATCGACCCGGCGCTGCCGGCGGCCCGGATCGGGTTCATGCTCACCGATGCCGCGCCCATCGCCGCGATCACCACGACGGGGCTGCGCTCGGGGCTGGACGGGCGCGACCTGGCGGTCATCGATATCCAAGACCCCCAAATCCAGGCCTACCCATCCACAGACTTGCCGACGCCGGGCCACGCGGACATCGCCTACATCATCTACACCTCCGGCACCACCGGTGTACCTAAGGGAGTGGCCGTCACCCACGGCAACGTCACCCAACTGCTGGCGTCGTTGGACGCCGGCCTGCCGGCGGCGGGGGTCTGGACGCACTGTCATTCCTTGGCGTTCGACTTCTCAGTGTGGGAGATCTGGGGTGCGCTGCTGCAGGGTGGGCGGCTGGTGGTGGTGCCCGAGTCGGTGACTAGCTCGCCGGACGACTTCCATGCCTTGCTGGTCGCGGAACACGTCAGCGTCCTCACCCAAACCCCTTCTGCGGTGGGGCTGCTCTCGCCTGAGGGTTTGGAGTCGACGGCGTTGCTGCTCGGCGGTGAGCCCTGCCCGTCCGAGGTGGTGGACCGTTGGGCGCCCGGGCGGCTAGCGCTCAACGCTTACGGCCCGACCGAGACGACGATGTGCGTGGCGATCAGTGCGCCCTTAATAGCGGGGTCGGCGGGCTCGGGGGTGGTGCCGATCGGCTCGCCGGTGTCCGGGGCGGCGCTGTTTGTGCTGGACGGCTGGTTGCTGCCGGTGCCAGTGGGCGTCATCGGTGAGTTGTATGTGGCCGGTGCCGGGCTGGCGTGTGGGTACGTCGGGCGGGCGGCGCTGACCGGGTCGCGGTTTGTGGCGTGCCCATTCGGGGCGCCCGGACAACGCATGTATCGCACCGGAGACCTGGTGTCTTGGGGCCCGGACGGGCAGTTGCGGTATCTGGGGCGCGCCGACGAACAGGTCAAGGTTCGCGGGTATCGCATCGAGCTCGGTGAGGTCCAGGCGGCGCTGGCCGGCGTCCCTGGGGTGGAGCACGCGGTGGTGATCGCCCGCGAGGACCGCCCCGGCGACAAGCGCCTGGTGGGCTATGTCACCAGCGTCACCGGGACGCTAGACCCGGCCGGGATACGCGCGCAATTAGCCGAGCGGCTCCCGGCCTACATGGTGCCGGCCGCGGTGGTGCCGATCGAAGCGCTGCCGCTGACACCCAACGGCAAACTCGACACTCGCGCCCTGCCGGCACCCGAATACACCGCTGGCGAGTATCGGGCCCCGGCCGGCGCGACCGAGGAGATCCTGGCCGGCATCTACGCCCAGGTGCTGGGCATCGAGCGGGTTGGGGCGGACGACTCGTTCTTCGACCTGGGCGGCGACAGCATTTCGTCGATGCAGGTGGTCGCGCGGGCTCGTGCCGCGGGTCTGCTGTTCCGGCCGCGCGACATTTTCGTCGAGCAGACCGTGGCCCGGCTGGCCCGGGTCGCCGGGGCGGCCGACGAGGCCGGCCCGATCGACGAGGGCATCGGACCTGTCCTGGCCACCCCGATCGTCCGCTGGCTGGCCAGCGTGGATGGGCCGGTGCAGCAGTTCAACCAGACCATGCTGGTGCAGGCGCCCGCCGGGGTCACCGAGGGCGATCGTGGTCGTCGTGCTGCAGGCGCTGCTGGACCGCCACGCCATGCTGCGGCTGCGCGTCGACCAGGACGAGACCGAGGCCGGCGCCGGGGGCTGGGCGCTGACGGTCCCCGAGGCCGGATCTGTGGACGCCCGCGATTGCCTGCAATCGGTGGAGGTGTTGTCCGAGGAGGCCGTGTTGGCGGCGCGGTCGCGGCTGGAGCCGGCGGCCGGGATGATGCTGAGCGCGTTGTGGGTGGCCGACAGCAATCAGCTGGTGCTGGTCGTTCACCATCTGGCCGTCGACGCGGTGTCGTGGTGGATTCTGTTGGAGGACCTCAACATCGCCTGGGCTCAGCATCGCGAGGGTCATGCGGTGGCGTTGCCGGCGACTGGGACGTCGTATGCCCGGTGGGCGGAACTGCTGGCCGAGCACGCGGGCCGCCCGCACGTAGTGCACGAGGCCGACGCCTGGAAACAGGTGGCGGCGGCCACCGCCGCGCTGCCCGCGGTGAATCCCGCGATGGACACCTATGCCACCGCTGGGCAGCTGTCGATGGTGCTGGACGCCGAGACAACCCGCCTGCTGCTTTCCGAGGTGCCGACCGCGTTCCATGCCGGGATCCACGACATTCTGTTGATTGCGTTCGGGTTGGCGGTGGCGGAATTCTTGGGCAACGGCAGCGCGCCGATCGGCATCGACGTGGAGGGCCACGGCCGCCATGAGGAGCTGGCCCCCCCGGACCAGCGAGTGGACTTGTCCCACACCGTCGGCTGGTTCACCACCAAATACCCAGTGTCTCTTGCCGTCGGTGGACTGTCCTGGGCCCAGGTAATCGCCGGCGAGGCGGGGTTAGGGGCGCTGGTCAAAGACGCCAAAGAGCAGCTTCGCGCCCTGCCCGATCCTCTGACCTATGGGTTGCTGCGCTATCTGAACAGCGACGTTGATCTGGGCGGCTCCGACCCGGTGATCGGGTTCAACTATTTCGGTCGGGTGGGCGCCCTGGGGGCTGATGTCGGGTCCGGGGATGGTTGGCGGCTCAGCGCGGACGGCTCGGCGTTGACCCGCGTTGCGGCGGCCGTACCCATGCCGCTGGCGCACACCGTCGACCTCAATGCCGTCGCTGTCGACACCGACACCGGCTGGCATCTGCAGGCCAACTGGACTTGGGCGCCCTCGGCTCTCGATCACCCGGCGATCACCCGGCTCGGCCGGCTGTGGTTCGAGGCCCTCGGCGGCATCTGCGCGCATGTACGCGGCGGTGGCGGCGGGCTGACGCCCTCAGACATCGCGCCCGCCCGGCTCAGCCAGCGCCAAATTGACGACCTACAGCGGCAATTCGAGATCGCCGATATCTTGCCGTTAACCCCGCTGCAGCAGGGGCTGCTCTTCCACGCCAGCAGCGCGCAGGGCAACTACGACGATGTCTATGCGGTGCAACTGAGCATCACCGTGACCGGCCCGCTTGACCCCGACCGGCTGCGCGATGCGGTGCACACGGTGGTCAACCGCCATCCGAACCTGGCGGCTCGATTCACCAGCCAATTCGACGAGCCCGTGCAGATCATCCCCGCCAATCCGGTGGCGGGGTGGCGCTATGTCGACTTGGGCGGCGTCGAGCTGGGCGCCGCTCCCGACGTCGATGCCGATGTGCAGATGCAGAAGGTGTGTGCCGCCGAACGCGCCGCAGTCTGCGAGCTGGCCGAGCAGCCGGCGTTCCGGGTGGCGCTGATCCGCACCGCGGCAGATATGCACCGGCTGGTGCTGACGAATCACCACATCGTGCTCGACGGCTGGTCGCTGCCGATCCTGCTGGGGGAGATGTTCGCCAGCTACCACGGGCAGCGACTGCCCGCGACGGTCCCGTACCGCAGATTTGTCAGCTGGCTGGCCGATCGAGACCTTGACGCCGCCCACGCGGCCTGGCGTCAGGCCTTCGCCGGCTTTGACACCCCCACCCTGGTGGGCCCGCCGGGCCGGTTAGCGCCAGGGTTGCAAAGCGCCGCGTCATTTCGGGTGCCTGAGCGGCTCAACCGGGCGATTGGCGAGCTGGCCCGCTCACATCACGTCACCGTCAACACCGTGCTGCAGGGCGCGTTCGCGCAGCTGCTGTGCTGGCTGACCGGTCAGCATGATGTCGCCTTCGGCACCACCGTCTCGGGTAGGCCGGCCGAGGTGGCCGGCGCGGAATCGATGGTGGGCCTGTTGATCAACACGGTGCCGGTGCGGGCGACCATCACGCCGGCAACCACCACCACCGACCTGCTGAACCAGCTGCAAGGCGCCCACAACGACACCCTGGAGCACCAGCACCTGGCGCTCAGCGAGATCCACCGCATCACCGGTCAGCAACACCTGTTCGACACCCTTTTTGTGCACGAGAACTACCCAATCGACACCACCACGCCGTTGGGCGCGCAGGAGTTGGCCATCGCCGACTTCACCAGCCTCGAATCCACCCACTACCCGCTGACGATTGCCGCTCTGCCAGGGGCTGACCTGGGCTTCCGTTTCGAATTCGACACCGACGTTTTCGACGCGGCCAGCATCGAAACGCTGTTCCGGCGCTTGCAAACGGTGTTGGACGCGATGACCTCGGACCCCTCCGGGCGGCTCCTATCGGTGGATCTGCTGGACGAGGCTGAGCACGCTCGGCTGGACGGGTGGGGCAACCGGGCCGTGTTGACCCAGCCCGCGGCGCCGGTGTCGCTTCCGGTGTTGTTCGCCGCGCAGGTGGCGCGCACCCCGGATGCGGTGGCGATCAGCTGCGGGCAGGGTTCGTGGACCTACCGCGAGCTCGATGAGGCCGCCAATCGGTTGGCGCATCTGTTGGCCGGCCACGGGGTAGGCCCAGGGCAGTGTGTGGCGCTGCTGTCTACCCGGTCCGCTGAGGCCATCGCGTCGATTGTGGCGGTGCTGAAAACCGGTGCGGCGTATCTGCCGATCGATCCGGCACTGCCGGCCGAGCGGATCGCATTCATACTCGCCGATGCCGCGCCGATCGCCGCGCTGACCACCACCGAGTTGGCCGATCGGCTGGACGGGCACGGCCTACTGGTCATCGATGTCTGTGATATCTGGGATCCCGCTGTGGACAGCCAACCCAGCACCGCACTACCGGCGCCGGCCCCCGACGACATCGCCCACATCATCTACACCTCCGGCAGCACCGGCGTCCCCAAAGGCGTCGCGGTTACCCACCACAACGTCACCCAGCTGCTGGAATCACTGGATGCGGGCCTGACCGCGCCGGGGCCGGCGAAGGTGGCCAAGGTATCCACGCTGTGGCATTCCCTAGCCTTCGACGGCTCGGTCCGGGAGATCTGGGGTGCGCTGCTGCACGGTGGACGGCTGGTGGTGGTGCCCGAGTCGGTGGCGGCCTCACCCGACGACTTCCACGCGTTGCTGGTCGCCGAACACGTCAGCGTGCTCACCCAAACCCCGTCCGCCATGGGGGCGCTATCACCTGACGGTTTGGGCTCGGCGGCGTTGGTGGTGGGCGGCGAGGCATGCCCGGCTGAGCTGGTGGACCGGTGGGCGCCCGGGCGGGTGATGCTCAACGCCTACGGCCCGACCGAGACCACGGTGGACGTCACGATCAGCCTGGCCCTCAGTGCGGGGTCGGGTGCGCCGCCGATCGGGTCGCCCGTGTCGGGGGCCGCGCTGTTCGTGCTCGATGGCTGGTTGCGCCCGATGCCGGTCGGGGTGGTCGGTGAGTTGTATGTGGCCGGTCGCGGCGTGGGCGTGGGGTATGTGCGCCGGGCGGGTTTGACCGGGTCGCGGTTTGTGGCGTGTCCGTTCGGAGCGCCCGGGCAGCGGATGTATCGCACCGGGGACTTGGTGTGGTGGGGCCCGGATGGGCAGTTGCGGTATGCCGGGCGTGCTGATGAGCAGGTCAAGATCCGCGGTTATCGCATCGAGTTGGGTGAGGTGCAGGCGGCGCTGAGCGGGGTGGACGGGGTCGGGCAGGCGGTGGTGATCGCCCGCGAAGACCGTCCCGGCGATAAGCGCCTGGTGGCCTATGTGACTGGGAGCGCGGATCCGGCCGTGATCCGCGCGCAATTGGCCGAGCGCCTGCCGGCCTACATGGTGCCGACGGCGGTGGTGCCGGTCGAGGCGCTGCCGCTGACACCGAACGGCAAGCTCGACATCCGCGCGCTGCCAGCGCCCGAGTACGCCGCGGGCGAGTACCGCGCCCCGGCCAACGCTGTCGAGGAGATCCTGGCCGGCATCTACGCTCAGATCCTCGGTGTCGAGCGCGTCGGGGTCGACGACTCATTCTTCGACTTGGGTGGCGACTCACTGTCGGCGATGCGCCTGATCGCCGCGATCAACAACTCGTTCGATACCGGTGTCGCGGTGCGTGCTGTGTTCGAGGCGCCGACGATCGCTCAGCTGTCGTCCCGGATCGGCGAGGTTGCTGGTCGGCTGGCGCCGCTAGTGGCGGTGGAGCGGCCGGCGGTGGTGCCGTTGTCGTTTGCCCAGCAGCGGTTGTGGTTCTTGGACCAGTTGCAGGGGCCCTCGGCGGTCTACAACATGGCCGCGGCGGTGCGGTTGGACGGGCACCTAAACACCGACGCGTTGCGAGCGGCGCTGGCTGATGTGGTGGGCCGGCACGAAAGCCTGCGCACACTGTTCGCCGCGCCCGACGGGATCCCGCAGCAGCTGGTGATGCGGCCCGAGCAAGTCGACGTGGGCTGGGACGTCATTGACGCCGGTGGCTGGTCGGGTGCCCGGTTGCAGGAGTCGATCGGCGCGGCGGCGGGCTACGCGTTTGATTTGGCGACTGAGATCCCTTTGCGGGCAACGCTTTTCCGTGTCGGCGGGGACGGGCATGTGTTGGTGGCTGTGGTGCACCATATCGCTGCTGATGGGTGGTCGATCACCCCGCTGATTCGGGATCTGGGGGTGGCCTATGCCAGCCGGTGCGCCGGTCAGCCCCCCCAGTGGGGGCCGTTGGCGGTGCAGTATGTCGATTACGCGCTGTGGCAGCGCGCGGTGCTGGGGGATCTGGCCGACAGCGACAGCGCCATCGCCGCCCAGCTCGATTACTGGGAGCAGGCGCTGGCCGGGGTGCCCGAGCGCCTCGATCTCCCCACCGATCGGCCGTATCCGGTGGTCGCCGATTATCGCGGCGCCACGGTGGGGATCGATTGGCCGGCCGAGTTGCAGCAGCAGATTCGTCTGCTGGCTCGCGCGCACAACGCGACAGCCTTCATGGTTATCCAGGCTGCCCTGGCGGTGCTGCTGGCCAAGGTCAGCGCCAGTAGCGATGTGGCCGTTGGTTTTCCCATCGCCGGGCGGCGCGACCCCGCGCTCGATGAGCTCGTGGGGTTCTTCGTCAACACCTTGGTGCTGCGGGTCGATGTGGCCGGTGATCCCACCGTCGCCGAGCTGCTGTCCCAGGTGCAGCAGCGCAGCCTGGCCGCCTTCGAGCACCAAGACGTGCCCTTCGAGGTGCTGGTGGAGCGGCTCAACCCCACCCGAAGCCTGGCTCATCACCCGCTGATCCAGGTGTTGTTGGCGTGGCAGAACTTCGCGGGGCAAGACACGGACCCCGCCGCCGGGGTGGCCTTCGAAGATCTGCAGGCGACCCCGCTGCCGGTGGACACCCGCACCGCGCGCATGGATTTGACGTTCTCGTTGGCCGAACGCTTCACCGAGGCCGGTGAGCCGGCCGGGATCGGTGGGGCGGTGGAATTCCGCACCGACGTGTTCGACGCGGCCACCATCGAGGCGCTCATCGACCGGCTGCAGCGGGTGCTGGCGGCGCTGACCGCCGACCCCACCCGGCGACTCTCGTCGATCGACGTACTCGGTACCGGTGAGCAGGCCCGCCTGGATGAGCTCGGTCACCGCGCTGTATTGACCCAGCCGACCCTCGCGCCGGTGTCGATTCCGGCGCTGTTCGCCGCGCAGGTGGCGCGCACACCTAAGTCGATGGCGGTGACCTTCGAGGGCCACTCGATGACCTACCGCGAACTCGACGAGGCCGCCAACCGGTTGGCGCACCTGCTGGCCGACCAGGGGGCGCGTCCGGGACAGTCTGTGGCGCTTCTGCTTTCGCGGTCGGCCGAGGCGATCGTGGCGATGTTGGCGGTGCTCAAAACCGGGGCGGCCTACCTGCCGATCGACCCGGCGCTGCCGGCGGCCCGGATCGGGTTCATGCTCGACCGATGCCGCGCCCATCGCCGCAATCACCACGACGGGGCTGGGTTCGCGGTTGGACGGGCGCGACCTGGCGGTCATCGATATCCAAGACCCCCAAATCCAGGCTCACCCATGCACAGACTTGCCGACGCCGAGCCCCGACGATATCGCCCACATCATCTACACCTCCGGCACCACCGGGGTCCCCAAAGGTGTTGCCGTCACTCATCACAACGTGACGCGGCTGTTCGATTCGCTCGACGTGGGCCTGCGGCTGGGGCCCGGGCAGGTGTGGACGCAGTGCCACTCGTATGCATTCGACTACTCGGTGTGGGAGACCTGGGGCGCGCTGCTGCACGGCGGGCGGCTGGTGGTCGTGCCAGAGTCGGTGACGCGCTCTCCAGAAGATTTCCACGCCTTGCTGGTCGCCGAACAGGTCAGCGTGTTGAGCCAAACGCCCTCGGCGGTAGGGGTCTTGTCGCCTCAGGGTCTGGAATCGGCGGCATTGGTGGTCGCCGCTGAAGCATGCCCGGTCGAAGTGGTGGATCGCTGGGCGCCAGGACGGGTGATGGTCAACGCCTACGGCCCGACCGAGACCACGGTCTACGCGACGATCAGTGCGCCTCTAACAGCGGGGACAGCGAAATCCGGTGCGCCGCCGATCGGTTCGCCGGTGCCCGGGGCGGCGCTGTTCGTGCTGGATCAGTGGTTGCGTCCGGTGCCGGCAGGGGTGGTTGGTGAGTTGTACGTGGCCGGTGCCGGGCTGGCGTGTGGGTACGTCGGCCGGGCAGCGCTAACCGGGTCGAGGTTTGTGGCGTGCCCATTCGTTGGAGCCGGACAGCCTGGACAGCGCATGTATCGCACCGGGGACCTGGTGTCTTGGGGCCCGGACGGGCAGCTGCGCTACGTCGGCCGCGCCGATGAACAGGTCAAGATTCGCGGGTATCGCATCGAGCTCGGTGAAGTCCAGGCGGCGCTGGCCGCTGCCGACGGGGTCAAGCAGGCGGCGGTGATCGCCCGCGAGGACCGCCCCGGCGACAAGCGCCTCGTCGGCTATGTCACCAGCGTCACCGGGACGCTAGACCCGGCCGGGATACGCGCGCAATTAGCCGAGGGGTTGCCGCTCTACATGGTCCCGGCGGCGATCGTGGTCCTCGACGCGCTGCCGTTGACGGTCAACGGCAAGCTCGACACCCGCGCCCTGCCGGCACCCGAATACACCGATGTCGAGCGGTACCGGGCGCCGACCAACGCGATCGAGGAGATCCTGGCCGGCATCTACGCCCAAGTCCTCGGGCTGGAACGGGTCGGGGTGGACGACTCGTTCTTCGAGCTGGGCGGCGACAGCATTTCGTCGATGCAAGTGGTCGCGCGGGCCCGCGCCGCTGGCGTCACCTGCAAGCCGCGCGACATTTTCGTCGAGCAGACCGTGGCCCGGCTGGCCCGGGTCGCCGGGGTGGCCGACGAGGCCGGCCCGATCGACGAGGGCATCGGACCTGTCCTGGCCACCCCGATCGTCTCCTGGCTGCACACCGTGGACGGACCGGTAGATCAGTTCAACCAGACGCTGGCGCTGCAGGCTCCCGCCGGGGTCACCGAGGGCGATGTGCTCGTCGTGCTGCAGGCGCTGCTGGACCGCCACGCCATGCTGCGGCTGCGCGTCGACCAGGACGAGACCGGGGCCGGCGCCGGGGGCTGGGCGCTGACGGTCCCCGAACCGGGCACGGTCGATGCCGGCCAGTGCCTGCAATCGGTGGACGTGCTGTCCCATGAATCGCTGGTGGCGGCCCGGTCACGGTTGAATCCGGCTGCCGGGATCATGCTCAGCGCACTCTGGGACCGTTCGACGGGTCAGTTGGTGCTGATCATTCACCACCTGGCCGTCGACGGGGTGTCGTGGCGAATCCTGTTGGAAGACATCAACATTGCGTGGGCTCAACACCAAATCGGACAACAGGTCGCACTACCGGCGGGCGGCACATCGTTTGCGCGGTGGGCGTCGCTGCTGGCCGAGCACGCACACGCACCAGAAGTCGTGCAGCAGGCCGACACGTGGCGGCAGGTGGCGGCGGCCCCGGCGGCGCTGCCCGCGGTGCAGCCGGCGACGGACACCTACCTGAGCGCCGGGCGCCTGTCGGAGTCGCTGGATGCCGAAACCACCCAGATGCTGCTGGGAGAGGTGCCTGCGGCGTTCCATGCCGGGATCCACGAGATCCTGTTGATCGCGTTCGGGCTGGCGTGGACCGAGTTTTTGGGATTTCAGGGCGTGCATGGCACGCCCATCGGCATCGGGGTGGAGGGCCACGGGCGCCATGAGGAGCTGAGCCCCGAGGTGGACCTCACCCGAACCGTGGGGTGGTTCACCACCAAATACCCAGTGTCTCTTGCCGTCGGTGGACTGTCCTGGACGCAGGTGGTCGCCGGGGACGCGGCGCTGGGCGCGGTGATCAAAGACGCCAAGGAGCAGCTGCGCGCCCTGCCCAACCCACTGACCTATGGTGTGCTGCGCTATTTGAACAGCGATGTCGAGCTAGGTGAGTCGGACCCGGCGATCGGGTTCAACTACCTGGGCCGCCTGGGCGGGGCGGGCGAGCCGTTCGCCGATTTGTGGCGGATCAGCCAGGACGGCATGCCACTCATCGGTGCCAGCACCGCATTGCCGATACCGCTCTCGCACACCGTCGAACTGAACGCCGTCACCGTCGACACCGACAGCGGTCCCCAGCTGAACGCCGCCTGGACGTGGGCGCGCTCAGCGTTGGACGAAGCGGCGGTCAGCCGATTGAGCCGGTTGTGGTTCGACGCACTGACCGGCATGTGCGCCCACGTGCGTCGCGGTGGGGGCGGGTTGACGCCTTCGGATATCGCGCCGGCCCGGCTGAACCAGCGGCAGATCGACGAGCTACAGCAGCAATTCGAGATCGCCGATATCTTGCCGTTGACCCCGCTGCAGCAGGGGCTGCTCTTCCACGCCGGCACCGCGCAGGCCACCGACGGCGACATGTACGTGGTGCAACTCGGTATCACCGTGACGGGCCCGCTCGATCCCGGCCGGCTGCGCGATGCGGTGCACACGGTGGTCAACCGGCATCCGCACCTGGTGGCCCGATTCTGTGACCGGTTCGACCAGCCGGTGCAGGTCATCCCGGCCGATCCGGTGGCCGGGTGGAGCTGTGTGGAATTGGGCGCCGACCCCGACGTCGACGTCGATGCGCAGATCCAGGAGGCGTGTGCCGCCGAACGTGCCGCGGTCTGCGAGCTGGCCGACCAGCCGGCGTTTCGGGTGGCGCTGATCCGCACCGCAGCACATCGGCACCGGTGCGTGCTGACCAGTCACCACATCGTGGTGGATGGCTGGTCGCTGCCGATCCTGCTGCGTGAAATCTTCGCCGGCTATTACGGGCAGCGGCTGGGGCCGGCCGGGTCCTATCGCAGCTTTGTGACCTGGCTGGCCGACCGTGACCTCGATGCTGCTCGAGCGGCCTGGCGACATGTGCTGGCCGGTTTCGACACCCCCACGCTGGTGGGCCCGCCGGACCGGTTGGGGCTGGGACGTCGAGGCGTTGCATCGTTCCGGGTGCTCGACACGACCACGCGAGCCGTTGGCGAGCTGGCGCGCTCGCGTCACACCACCGTCAACACCGTTCTGCAGGGCGCCTTCGCGCGGCTGCTGTGCTGGCTGACCGGCCAGCACGATGTGGTATTCGGCACCCCGGTCTCGGGTAGGCCGACCGAGCTGGCCGGCGCGGACGCGATGGTGGGCCTGCTCATCAACACGGTCCCCGTGCGGGCCACCATCACGCCGACAACCACGACCACCGATTTGCTGAACCAGCTGCAAGGCGCCTACAACGACACTCTTGAGCACCAGCACCTGGCGCTCAGCGAGATCCACCGCGCCACCGGCCACGACCAGTTGTTCGACACCCTTTTCGTGTACCAGAACTACCCGGTCGATACCGCCGCGCTGTCAGGCGATCACGAGGTGACCGTCACCGATGTCACCGGCCGCGAATCCAACCACTACCCGCTGACCCTCCAAGCCCTGCCCGGCCATGAACTGGGGATTCGCGTCGAATACGACATGAACGTGTTCGACGAGGCCGGTATCGGGGTGCTGGTTGAGCGGTTGGAGCGGGTGTTGGTGGCGATGACTGCCGATCCGCAGCGGCGGTTGTCGTCGTTGGATTTGTTGGATCCTGATGAGCATCACCGCCTTGATGAGATGGGTAATCGGGCGGTGTTGAGTGGGCCTGCGCCGGCGCCGGTGTCGATTCCGGTGTTGTGGGATGCGCAGGTGGCGCGCGTGCCCGAGGCGGTGGCGGTGACCTTTGAGGGCCACTCGGTGACGTATGCGGAACTCGATGAGGCTGCTGATCGGTTGGCGCAGCGGTTGGCCGCTGCTGGTGCGGGCCCGGGGCGGTGTGTGGCGCTGCTGTTTTACCGTTCGGCGGAGGCGATCGCGGCGATTTTGGCGGTGCTCAAGACGGGGGCGGCGTATTTGCCGATCGATCCGGCGGCGCCGGGGGAGCGGATCGGGTTCATGCTTGCCGACGCCGGCCCGGTCGCCGCGGTCAGCACCGCTGATCTGGCGGCCCGGCTGGATGGGCATGGCCTGCCGGTCATCGATGTGAATGATGGTGTGGTGGCGGGTCGACCCGGCATCGCATTGCCGGCGCCGAGCCCCGACGATATCGCCTACCTCATTTACACCTCGGGGACCACCGGTGTCCCTAAGGGGGTGGCGATCCCGCACCGCAATGTCACCGCGCTGTTGGGGTCGCTGGACGATGAGATGCCGGCTGCGGGGGTGTGGTCGCAGTGTCACTCGCTGGCGTTCGACTTTTCGGTGTGGGAGATCTGGGGTGCGCTGCTGCGCGGTGGGCGGTTGGTGGTGGTGTCTGAGTCGGTGGCCCGCTCGCCGGAGGACTTCCATGATCTGCTGGCCGCAGAGCAGGTCAGTGTCTTGAGCCGGACGCCGTCGGCGTTTTATGCGCTGCAAACCGTGGATGCGCTGCGCCGCGAGCAGGGCCGCCAGCTCGGGCTTGAGGCGGTCGTGTTCGGCGGTGAGGCGCTGGAGCCGCAGCGTCTTCGGGGTTGGCTGCGCCATCATGCGGGCTCACCGCGCCTGATCAATATGTATGGCATCACCGAGACGACGGTGCATGCTTCCTTCCGGGAGATCGTGGCCGGTGATCTGGACAGCTATGGCAGCCCGATCGGGGTGCCGCTGGCCCACCTGGGCTTCTTCGTGCTGGACGGCTGGTTGCGGTCGGTGCCCGCCGGTGTGGTCGGTGAGTTGTATGTCGCTGGAGCCGGGCTCGGTGTTGGGTATGTGGGCCGGGCCGGATTGAGCGCGTCGCGGTTTGTGGCCTGTCCGTTCGGTAAGGCCGGGCAGCGCATGTATCGCACCGGGGATCTGGTGAGTTGGGGTGCCGACGGGCAGCTGCGCTATGTCGGGCGTGCCGACGCGCAAGTCAAAATCCGCGGCTACCGCATCGAACTCGGCGAAGTGCAAGCGGCGCTGACGGCGCTGGACGGGGTCACGCAGGCGGTGGTGATCGCCCGCGAGGACCATCCTGGTGAGAAGCGCCTGATCGCCTATGTCACCGGCAGCGCCGACCGGTCCCAGATACGTGCCCAGCTGGCTGAGCGGCTCCCGGCCTACATGCTGCCGGCGGCGGTGGTGATCCTCGAAGCGCTGCCGATGACGATCAATCGCAAACTCGACACCCGCGCCCTGCCGGCACCCGAATACGCCGATGCCGATCAGTACCGCGCTCCGACCGGCGCCGTCGAGGAGATCCTGGCAGGCATCTACGCCCAGGTGCTCGAGCTCGAGCGCGTCGGGGCCGACGACTCATTCTTCGACCTGGGCGGGGATTCGCTGTCCGCGATGCGGGTGATCGCCGCGATCAACGCCGGCCTGAATACCGACGTTTCGGTGCGCACTTTGTTTGACGCGCCCACGATCGCTCAGTTGGCACCCCGTATCGGTGGGGATGCGGGTGGGCGTAAGCCGTTGGTGGCTGGCGACCGGCCCGCGGTGGTTCCGTTGTCGTTCGCCCAATCCCGGTTGTGGTTCCTCAGCCGGTTCGAGGGTGGCGCTGCGACCTACAACATGCCGACTGCATTCCGGATCAACAGGGAGCTCGATGTCGAGGCGCTGGGTGCGGCTTTCGATGATGTCATCGGCCGCCATGAATCGCTGCGCACCAGATATCCCGACATCGACGGTGTGCCGTTCCAGGAGGTCTTGCCGGCCCAGGCGGGGATGTGGCGGCGCGGGGGCGCGACGGTGGTGTCGCTGCCGGAGCAGGATGTGGCCGGCGAGTTGATGGCACTGGCGCGGTACCGGTTCGATTTGTCGACGGAGATCCCGATCCGTGCGCAGATCTATTCGGTGGGGCCTGACCAGCATGTGGTGGGAATTGTGGTGCACCACATCGCTTTTGACGGGTGGTCACGGGCTCCGATGGTCCGTGACGTGGGCGAGGCGTATCGGGCGCGTACGCAGGGCAGGGCTCCGGAGTGGGCGCCGTTGGCGGTGCAGTATGTCGATTACACGCTGTGGCAGCGCGCGCAGCTGGGTGACCTCGACGACCGCCACAGCCCCATCGCCGCCCAGCTCGATTACTGGGAGCAAGCCCTGGCCGGGGTGCCCGAGCGCCTCGATCTCCCCACCGATCGGCCGTATCCGGTGGTCGCCGATTATCGCGGCGCCACGGTGGGGATCGATTGGCCGGCCGAGTTGCAGCAGCAGATTCGTCTGCTGGCTCGCGCGCACAACGCGACAGCCTTCATGGTTATCCAGGCTGCCCTGGCGGTGCTGCTGGCCAAGGTCAGCGCCAGTAGCGATGTGGCCGTTGGTTTTCCCATCGCCGGGCGGCGCGACCCCGCGCTCGATGAGCTCGTGGGGTTCTTCGTCAACACCTTGGTGCTGCGGGTCGATGTGGCCGGTGATCCCACCGTCGCCGAGCTGCTGTCCCAGGTGCAGCAGCGCAGCCTGGCCGCCTTCGAGCACCAAGACGTGCCCTTCGAGGTGCTAGTCGAGCGGCTCAACCCCACCCGAAGCCTGACTCATCACCCGCTGATCCAGGTGATGTTGGCGTGGCAGAACTTTCCCGGGTCCAGCGATGACCCTGCCGCAGGGTCGGTCTTGGGCGATCTGCCGGTCACCGCGCTGCCGGCGAACACCCAGACCGCCCGCATGGATCTGGTGTTCCACGTCGGCCAGCAGTGGACCCAGGCCGGGGAGCCCGCCGGGATGGGCGGCAGCGTGGAATACCGGACCGACGTGTTCGACGCAGACAGCATCGCGGCGCTCATCGATCGGCTGGAGCGCGTGTTGGTGGCGATGACCGCGGACCCGGCGCGGCGGTTGTCGTCGCTGGATCTGCTCGACGCCGGCGAGCACGCGCGCCTCGACCAGATCGGCAACCGGGCGGTGTTGACCGACCCGGCACCGCCGCCGGCGTCGATCCCGGCGTTGTGGGCCGCCCAAGCCGCGCGCACGCCCGAAGCCGCGGCGGTGACCTTCGAAGGCCGCTCGGTGACGTATCGCGAGCTCGATGAGGCGTCGAACCGGCTCGCCCACCTGCTGGCCGCTCGAGGTGCCGGCCCGGGTTCCTATGTGGCACTGCTGTTTTACCGTTCGGCCGAGGCGATCGCCGCGATCCTGGCGGTGCTGAAAACCGGAGCCGCATATCTGCCGATCGACCCGTCGGCGCCCGCGGACCGGATCGGCTTCATGCTCGCTGACGCGGCACCGATCGCCGCGGTCACCACGGCTGATCTGGCGGCTTGCCTGGACGGGCATGGCCTGCCGGTCATCGATGTGAACGACCCCGCTGTGCACACCCAGCCCGGCGGCTTGTTGCCGGCGCCGAGCCCGGACGACATCGCGTACATCATCTACACCTCGGGGACCACCGGCGTTCCCAAGGGTGTGGCCATTCCGCACCGCAACGTCACCCGGCTGCTGACGGCGCTGGACGCCGAGACGCCACACCCGGGGGTGTGGTCACAGACCCACTCGCTGGCCTTCGACTTCTCGGTGTGGGAGATCTGGGGTGCGCTGCTGCGCGGCGGACGACTGGTGGTGGTTTCGGAGTCGGTGGCACGCTCGCCGGAGGACTTCCACGATTTGCTGATCACCGAACAGGTCAGCATCTTGAGCCGCACCCCCTCGGCGTTCTACGCGCTGCAAGCCGCCGACGCGCTACGCCGCGAGCAGGGGCGGCAACTGCAGCTCGAGGCGGTGGTGTTCGGCGGTGAAGCGCTTGAGCCACAACGACTTCGGGCTTGGCTGGACAACCACCCTGGCCTGCCGCGGCTGATCAACATGTATGGCATCACCGAGACGACGGTGCATGCCTCCTTCCGCGAGATCGTCGCCGCTGATCTGGATGAACAGGGCAGCCCGATCGGGGTGCCGTTGGCGGATCTCGCCTTCTTCGTGCTCGACGGGTGGTTGCGCGCCGTCCCGGCCGGCGTGGTCGGAGAGTTGTACATCGCGGGCGCCGGACTGGGCGCCGGGTATGTCGGCCGCGCCGGATTGACCGCGTCGCGATTTGTGGCCTGCCCGTTCGGCGTTGCCGGCCAACGCATGTATCGCACCGGGGATCTGGTGAGTTGGGGTGCCGACGGGCAGCTGCGCTATGTCGGGCGTGCCGACGCGCAAGTCAAAATCCGCGGCTACCGCATCGAACTCGGCGAAGTCGAAAACAGCCTACTGGCCTGCCCGCAGGTCACCCAGGCCGTCGCCACCGTGCACCACGGCAACACCAGCTCCCATCTGGTCGGCTACGTCGTCTTGGAGCACACCAGCAGCGGCGATCACGACGCCGAAATCGTCGAAGAGTGGCAACACGTGTACGACGACCTCTACGGCGCTGAAGGCGGGTTCCCGCAATTCGGCATGGACTTCCGGGGCTGGAACAGCAGTTACACCGGTGATCCGATTCCGCTCGAGGAGATGCAGGAGTGGCGTTCGGCCACAGTGGATCGGATCATGGCCGTGCAGCCGCACCGGGTGTTGGAGATCGGTGTGGGCTCGGGGCTGCTGTTGTCCCAGATCGCGCCGCAGTGTGAGCGGTATGTCGGCACCGATATGTCGGCGGTGGTCATCGACAGTCTGACCCGCTCGCTGGAGCGGCTGGATATCCCGTGGCGCGATCGGGTCCAGTTGCTGAACCAGCCCGCCCACGTCACCGGGGCGCTACCGCAGGGCTACTTCGACACCATCATTCTCAACTCGGTCGTCCAGTACTTCCCCAACGCCGGATACCTGACTGAGGTCATCGACAGCGCCATCGCCCTGCTGGCCCCCGGCGGGTCGGTGTTCATCGGCGATGTGCGCAACCACAGCCTGCAGGGCGCGTTCCAAACCGCTGTCGCGCTTTCCGGCACCCCTGACGCCGATACCGCCGAGATTCGGCAACGAGTCCAGCGCGCTCTGCTGAGCGAACCCGAATTACTGCTCGCCCCAGAGTTTTTCACCACCTGGGCCGCCGGGCATGCGTCGGTGGCCGCCCTCGACATCGAAGTAAAACGCGGATCGGCCGACAACGAACTGACCCGGTATCGCTACGACGTGGTCATCCGCAAAAACCCCACGCCGGTGCGCTCACTCGCCGAGGCACCCAGCTGGGCGTGGACCCGGTGCGCAGGCGTGAGCGGCCTGCATTCTCGGTTGGCCACCGAACACCCCGCCGTTGTGCGCGTCACCGGCATACCCCGCACCGGACTGATCGCCGACGTGCTGGCCGAACAGACCCTCGCCACCGACGGCGTGGTCGCCGAGACTGGCGGCACACCTGCCACACCCGAAGAATTGCATCGCGTCGGGGCCGCCGCCGGATACGACGTCGCCGTTACGTGGGGTGCACGGCCGGGCACGCTGGACGCCGTCTTCATGACCCCCGCCGCCGGCCTCGCGCTGGCCGACCTCTACCTACCCCCGGCCGGGAACCACCAACGCACTACGTATGCCAATGACCCCCACACCAACACCAAGATCAGCGCGGTACGTCAGCAGCTGAGCGCGCGACTGCCCGACTACATGATGCCGGCGCAGATCATGGTGCTCGACGAGTTCCCGCTGACCTCGTCGGGCAAGATCGACCTGAAGGCGTTGCCGGCGCCGCTGTTTGCCGCCACCTCCTTCCGCGGGCCGCGCACGCAGACCGAGCAGATCGTCGCCGAGGTGTTCGCCGAGGTGCTGGGCGTCGATCGGGTCGGGCTCGACGACGACTTCTTCGCCCTGGGTGGGGATTCGTTGATCGCTACCCGGGTGAGCGTCCGGTTGCAGTTGGCGTTGGGCAGGGAAGTGCCCGTCCGGTATCTGTTCGACGCCTCCACCGTCGTGGGCCTCGCCGACTATCTGAACCGGCACCGTGGCGGGCCTGCTCTCCCGCCGGTACGGGTGATGGCGCGCCCCGAGCGGATCCCGTTGTCGTATGCCCAGCAGCGGTTGTGGTTCATCGAGCAGTTGCAGGGGCCTTCCCCGATGTACAACATGGCGGTGGCGCTGCGGTTGGGTGGGCGCCTTGACGCCGAGGCGCTGGGTGCGGCGCTGGCCGACGTGGTGACACGTCACGAAAGTCTGCGGACGCTTTTCGCGGCGGTCGAGGGAGTGCCCCAGCAGCTGGTGACACCGCCCGAGCGGGCCGACGTGGGCTGGGACGTCGTAGACGCCACCGGCTGGACGGCGAACCGACTGGGTCAGGCCATTGGCGCGGCGGCGGGTCACACGTTCGACCTCGGCACCGAGATCCCCTTGCGGGCAAGGCTTTTCCGCGTCTCCGACGACGAGCACGTGCTGGTGGCCGCGGCGCACCATATCGCTGCCGACGGCTGGTCGATCACCCCGCTGACCCGTGATCTGGGGGTGGCCTATGCCAGCAGGTGCGCCGGGCGGGCCCCCGACTGGACGCCGCTCGCGGTGCAATACGTCGATTACACGCTGTGGCAGCGCGCGCAGTTCGGTGATCTCGACGACAACGACAGCCGCATCGCCGCGCAGCTGGACTTTTGGCAGCAAGCCCTCGACGGGCTGCCCGAGCGACTGCAGCTTCCCACCGATCGGCCCTATCCGCCGGTCGCCGACTATCGCGGCGCCCGGGTGTCGGTGGAGTGGCCGGCGCAGCTACAGCAGCAGGTTGCCCGGGTGGCCCGCGAGCACAACGCGACCACGTTCATGGTCATCCAGGCCGCCCTGGCGGTGCTGCTGGCCAAGGCCAGCGCCAGTAGCGATGTGGCCGTTGGGTTTCCGATCGCCGGGCGGCGCGACCCCGCGCTCGACGAGTTGGTGGGGTGTTTCGTCAACACCTTGGTGTTGCGGGTCGATGTGGCCGGGAATCCGACTGTCGCCGAGCTGCTGGCACAGGTGCGGCAGCGCAGCCTAGCCGCCTACGAGCACCAGGACGTGCCTTTTGAACTTCTGGTGGACCGGCTCAACCCCACCCGAAGCCTGACGCATCACCCGGTGATCCAAGTGATGTTGGCCTGGCAGAACTTCGCCGGGCAGGAGTCCGGGCAGGAGAACTCTGCCGCCGGGCCGGCCTTAGGGGATCTACAGGTGACGCCGCTGCCGGTGGACACCCACACCGCCCGCATGGATCTGATGTTCACCCTGGGCGAAGGGTGGAACGAGGCGGGTGAACCGGTCGGGATCGGCGGGGCGGTGGAGTTCCGCACCGACGTGTTCGACACGGCCAGCATCGAGGCGTTGGTCGCGCGGCTGGGGCGGGTGTTGGCGGCGATGACCACCGACCCGGAGCGGACGTTGTCGTCGCTGGATCTGCTCGATGCCGGTGAGCACGCCCGCCTCGACGAGATCGGCAACCGGGCAGTGTTGACCCGTCCCGCAGCCACCACTACGCCGGGGGTGTCGGTCCCAGAGTTGTTTGCCGCGCAGGTGGCGCGCACCCCCGAGGCGAGGGCGGTGACCTGCACGGGTCGGTCGATGACGTACCGGGATCTCGATGAAGCCGCCAACCGTTTGGCGCATCTTTTGGCCGACCAGGGCGTAGGGCCGGGGCACTGCGTGGCGCTGCTGTTTTCCCGCTCGGCCGAGGCGATCCTGGCGATGTTGGCGGTGCTCAAGACCGGGGCGGCCTATCTGCCGATCGACCCATCGCTGCCGACGCCCCGGATAGATTTCATGCTTCAGGATGCCGCGCCGATCGCCGCGATCACGGCCGCCGGGCTGGCCGGCCGCCTGGACCGGAGCGATTTGCTGGTCATCGACGTCGAGGACCCCCGCATCCCGACCTATCCGTGCACGGGTTTGCCGGCACCGGCCTCCGAGGACATCGCCTACCTCATCTACACGTCGGGTACGACCGGGGTTCCCAAGGGAGTGGCGATCACCCACCACAACGTCGCCCAGCTGATGGAGTCGCTGGATCCGCGTCTGACGGTGCCCGGGCAGGTGTGGTCGCAGTGGCACTCGTACAGCTTCGACATCTCGGGCTGGGAGATCTTCGGTGCGCTTCTGCACGGCGGTCGGCTGGTGGTGGTGCCCGAGTCGGTAGCCGCCTCACCGGACGATTTCCACGCACTGCTGATCTCCGAAAAGGTCGACGTCCTCAGCCAGACCCCCTCGGCCGCGGGGATGTTGTCGCCCGACGGCTTGGAGTCGGCGGCGTTGCTGGTGGGCGGCGAGGCCTGCCCGGCCGAGCTGGTGGAGCGCTGGGCGCCGGGACGCGTCATGATCAACGAATACGGCCCCACCGAGACGACGATGTGGGTGGCCTTGAGTGCGCCTCTCACCGCGGGTTCGGGTTCGCCGCCGATCGGCTCGCCGGTGCCGGGGGCGGCACTGTTCGTGCTGGACGAATGGTTGCAGGCGGTGCCCACCGGAGTGGTCGGTGAGCTGTATGTGGCCGGTCCTGCTGTGGGCGTTGGGTATTGGCGGCGTGCCGGGTTGACCGCGTCACGGTTCGTCGCCTGTCCGTTCGGGACGTTCGGGACACGCGGGACACGGATGTATCGCACCGGGGATCTGGTGTGGTGGGGCGCCGACGGGCAGCTGCGCTATGTGGGGCGCGCCGACGAGCAGGTGAAGATCCGCGGGTACCGCATCGAGCTGGGTGAGTTGCGCGCAGCACTGGCCGCGGAGGACGGGGTGGAGCAGGCGGTGGTGCTCGCCCGCGAGGACCGCCCCGGCGACAAGCGCCTGGTTGGCTACATCACCGGGACAGCGGACCCGGCCGAGGTGCGGAGCGCTCTCGCCGAGCGACTGCCGGCCTACGCGATCCCGGCCGCCGTGGTGGTGCTGGAGGCGCTGCCATTGACGGTCAACGGCAAACTCGACCGGCGCGCCCTGCCGGCACCGGAGTACCAGGACGGCGATGGCTACCGCGCCCCGGCCACCCTCACCGAGGAGATCCTGGCCGGCATCTATGCCCAAGTGCTCGGTGTCGTGCGCGTCGGGGTAGACGACTCGTTCTTCGACCTGGGTGGGGATTCACTTCTGGCGATGCGCCTCGTCGCCGCGATCAATAACAGCCTGGATGCCGGCCTCGCGGTGCGCGCGCTATTCCAGGCGCCCACGGTTGCCCAGTTGGCGCCCCGCATCGGTGGGGATGCGGTGCGGCTGGAGCCGTTGGTGGCTGCCGAGCGGCCCACTGTGGTGCCGCTGTCGTTCGCTCAGAGCCGGTTGTGGTTCCTTGACCAGCTGCAGGGACCGTCGCCGATCTACAACATGGCGGCCGGGTTGCGGCTGCGCGGGCGCCTGGACGTCGAAGCGTTCGGTGCGGCACTGGCCGACGTGGCGGGGCGCCACGAGAGCCTGCGCACGCTGTTCCCTGCCGTTGACGGCATCCCCCGGCAGCTGGTGGTGTCCGCCGAGCAGGCCGACTTCGGCTGGCAGGTCATCGATGCCACCGGCTGGTCGGCGGTCCAGCTGGGCGAGGCCGTCAGCGCAGCGGCAGGCTACGCGTTCAACCTGGCGAGCGAGATCCCCCTGCGCGCAAAGCTTTTCCGTATCGCCGACGAAGAGCACGTGCTGGTGATTGTGGTGCACCACATCGCCGCCGACGGCGGCTCGGTCGCCCCGCTGGTGCGCGATCTGGGAGTGGCCTACGGCAGCCGGTCTGCAGGGCGCGCCCCCGACTGGGCGCCGTTACCGGTGCAGTATGTCGATTACACGCTGTGGCAGCGGGAGATCCTGGGCGACCTTGCCGACAGCCACAGCCGCATCGCCGCCCAGCTGAGCTACTGGCAGGACGCTCTGGCCGGGATGCCCGAGCGACTGGTGCTGCCCACCGATCGGCCGTATCCGCCAGTCGCTGATTACCGCGGAGACAGTGCGGTCGTGGACTGGCCGGCGCAGCTGCAGCAGCGGATCGCCCGGCTGGCCCGTGAACACAACGCGACCAGCTTTATGGTGATCCAGGCCGCCCTGGCGGTGCTGCTGTCGAAGATGAGCGCCAATGCCGATGTGGCCGTAGGCTTCCCGATCGCCGGGCGCCGCGACCCCGCGCTCGATGGCCTGGTGGGGTCATTCGTGAACACCTTGGTCCTACGGATCGACCTTGCCGGGGATCCCACTGTCACCGAGCTGCTCGAGCAGGTGCAACAGCGCAGCCTGGCCGCCTACGAGAACCAAGACGTGCCCTTTGAGGTGCTGGTGGACCGGCTCAACCCGACCCGCAGCCTGGCGCATCACCCGCTGATCCAGGTGTTGCTGGCCTGGCAGAACTTCGCAGGACGGGACGCCCAGCCGCAAGCTGAATCCGCCGCCGGGCTGACCTTGGGTGATCTGCAGGCCACCCCGCTGTCGGCGGACACCCACGCCGCCCGCATGGACTTGACCTTCTCCCTCGGGGAGCGCTGGAGCGGGGCCGGTGAGCCCGCTGGGATCGGCGGGCAAGTGGAATTCCGCACCGACGTGTTCGACACCGCCAGCATCCAAACCCTGATCGAGCGGTTGCGGCGGCTATTGGTGGCGATGACCGCCCAGCCCGACCTGCGGTTCTCGTCACTGGATCTGCTGGATGAGGCTGAGCGGGCCCAGCTGGATGGGTGGGGCAACCGGTCGGTTTTGAGCCGGCCGGTGACCACGTCAGTGTCGATTCCGGTGTTGTTCACAGCGCAGGTGGCGCGCACACCCGAGGCGGTCGCGCTGACCTTCGGAGAGCGTTCGTGGACGTATTACGAACTCGAGGAGGCGGCCAATCGGCTGGCGCATCTTTTGGCCGCCCATGGGGCGGGCCCGGGCGAGTGTGTGGCGCTGCTGCTTTCGCGTTCGGCTGAGGCGATCGTGGCGATCTTGGCGGTGCTCAAGACCGGGGCGGCCTATGTGCCGATCGACACGGCGCTGCCGGCGGCGCGGATGCACTTCATGCTGGAGGATGCCGCGCCGATCGCTGCGATCACAGCGGCCGGGCTGGCCGACCGGCTGGACGGGTGCGAGCTGCTGGTCATCGATGTCGAGGACCCCCGCATCGCGGCCTATCCCTGCACAGACTTGCCGGCGCCTGCCCCCGAGGACATTGCCTACGTCATTTACACCTCGGGTACCACCGGTCTCCCCAAGGGAGTGGCCATCAACCATGACAACGTCGCGCAATTGATGGAGTCATTGCACGCACATCTGCCGGCAACGGGGGTGTGGTCGCAGTGCCATTCCCTGGCCTTCGACGTCTCGGTGTGGGAGACCTTCGGCCCGCTCTTGCACGGTGGGCGGCTCGTGGTGGTGCCCGAGTCGGTGGTGCGCTCTCCCGAAGAGTTGCACGCCTTGCTGGTCACTGAGCAGGTCAGTGTGTTGTGCCAGACCCCGTCGGCGGCGGGCGCGCTATCACCTGAGGGATTGGATTCGGCGACGCTGGTGGTGGCCGGTGAGGCCTGCGCGGCCGAACTCGTGGACCGGTGGACGTCGAAACATGTGATGGTCAACGCCTACGGCCCCACCGAGACCACCGTGATTGCCTCGATCAGCGCGCCGCTGAAGCCAGGAACACCAGGAAGAGATGTGGTGCCGATCGGTTCGCCGGTGGCAGGGGCGGCGTTGTTCGTGCTGGATCGTGGATTGCGGGCGGTGCCGGCCGGTGTGGTCGGTGAGTTGTATGTGGCCGGTAGCGGGGTGGGCTGCGGGTATGTGCGCCGGGCTGCGTTGACGGCGTCGCGGTTTGTGGCTTGCCCGTTTGGCGACCCGGGAACGCGCATGTACCGCACCGGGGATTTGGTGTGGTGGGGTGCTGATGGCCAGCTGCGGTATGTCGGGCGCGCTGATGATCAGGTCAAGATCCGCGGTTATCGCATCGAGCTCGGTGACGTGCGCGCAGCACTGGCTGGGCTGGACGGGGTGCAGCAGGCGGTGGTGATCGCTCGTGAGGACCGTCCCGGGGACAAGCGCCTGGTGGGGTATGTGACCGGGGCAGCCGACCCGGCCGAGATCCGTGCCCAGCTGGCTGAGCGGCTCCCGGCTTACATGGTTCCGGCGGCGGTGGTCGCGTTGGCGGCGCTGCCGTTGACGGTCAACGGCAAACTCGACACCCGTGCCCTGCCGGCACCCGAATACCAGGACGCCGATCATTACCGCGCCCCGGCCACCCGCGCCGAGGAGATCCTGGCCGGCATCTTCGCCGAGGTGCTCGGGCTTGAGCGGGTCGGGGTCGACGACTCGTTTTTCGACGTGGGCGGGGATTCGCTGTCGGCGATGCGGGCAATCGCCGCGATCAACAACCGCCTGGGTACTCAGCTCGCGGTGCGCACCTTGTTCCACGCGCCGTCTGTCGCAAGCTTGAGCCAGCAGTTGGGCACAAATGCCAGCGAGGCGGAAGTAGTTCCTATCGAGGTGCTCAAGGAGGGCACTGGTATTCCGCTGTTCTGCATTCATCCCGGTGGTGGAATGAGTTGGCCGTATCAGCGACTCGGCAATCACCTGGATTGCCCGATCATTGGAATTCAACAAACCCTGCGAAGCGAAGAAACCGAACCTCGGTCAATTCGCGATATGGCGAAGAACTATGCCGACAGGATCCGAGAATTTTATCCCGCCGGGCCCTACAACCTCCTCGGCTGGTCTTTCGGAGGCGTCGTCGCCCATGAACTTGCCATCGAACTCCAGCGACGCGGATGCGCCATTGAACGCCTTATCCTTCTCGACGCTCAACCCGCTATCGACGGCAGCGTCACCGTACCGAACCATGCTCCAGTCGACCAGCACACACTGGAAGAAGTCCTGCGGTTCTATCGGATCGATCTTCCAGAACAAGACGGGTCGCTTACCTACGAGCAGATAGAAGAACTCGTTCGCGAACGAGCAGCCGCAGAATTCCCTCGATACAAACAGCTGCTGGAGTGGATTGATCAAAACCTCGATGACAACCGGGCGTTGCAGGAGGCTCACGAACCCGGCGTTTGGAACGGTGACGTCATCGTATTTTCCGCTGGGCGGGATGACAGCAATAGCGGTTCGTCTGTGCTGGAAGAGTGGCGGCCTTACGTTGCCGGCGACATCACCGAGTTCGCGATCGACTGCACACATGAAGAGATGTTGACTGCCGAATCGCTCAGCCTGTACGGCCAGCAACTCAAAGGTTTACTGGGCGGTGCCGGGGGCACCGGCGGGCCCGGCTAACTCAGTCAAACCTGGTTGGTGTCAACGGTGGCGTCGCTTGGCCTGCAACGGCGATGAAGCTATCAGCCAAGAACATTCCGCCGTTGACGATCGCTTCGGTGATGGAGATGATTTCGTCGACCGACGTCGTCGGGTTCACCAGTTTCACTGCGTCACGCAGAATCGCGAAAATGTTTGGGCTAGTATCATTTTGGACGATGTTGTAGATCTGGGTCTCGATGACGCCTGGGGCCCGCCCCTGCGGTCCACGGGTTGGGGCCGACAGGTGCGTCCGCGTAGATATCGTTGCCGTTGCCGATGGTGTTGACGAAATCTGCCCAGAAATGGGTGACCGGTGTGAGTAGGTGCGGTGCGACGTCTGCCGCCGTCATGCAGGCCGGACCTGAAATGCCGCCCGTGACAACACCGTCTACGTTGGCCGGCATCGGCCATCCGGCGAACTCGTTGCCTGAGGCAGCCTGAGCGGATTTCCCCAGACGGTCAGTTATGGTCTTCGGCGTCCAACAGTGAGTGCGTGACACGTGAGCCCTTAAAGCGGAATTCGTGCGCGGGCCGCCGGAGTGGCTCGAAAGTGGCATCCGCGTGCACGATGACTCCGCCACCGGAAGGGATTCCGAGTCCGGTGGCGGCTCCTCCCAGAGCATTGATCGCGCGCGACAACCGCGCCCACCCTGATCGCTCGTCGTGAGTGTCGACGACGACGGGCGCGAGGTTGAACACATCCAGCATTTCGGGTACGAGGGATTCTGGCGTCTCGACGATTCCGTAACGTCCGAGCTGGACTGCGCCGGCTGAAATACCCACCAGAACAGCAGCTTTCGTATAGCGGCGCAGGATTACGTCCTTCATGCCGGTTTTCTCGAAGGTGTTCCACCCGAGACGCACATCGCCGCCCGCGAGGACGATCAACTTTGCCCGCTCCAAGAATGCGCGATCGTCTGGGCCGAACGACGAATCGATCATGCGCCGGTCGGTGATTCCGACCGCGTCCACCGCAGCTTCGAAGATCCCGTAGAACTCTGGACGATCCCCATTGGAGGCACCGATGTAGGCCGCGCTGAGTGGTGTGTCCCGAGCCAATCCATCGACGGCCGCCTCGAGGAGCAGTCGGCCTCGTCGCTCCCAGAACAGCAGCTGACTGTCGGCCAGCAGATAGAGCGGCTGGAGTTGTAGCGAACCCTCGGTCACCGCACGCTCTCAGCCGTCCTGCTCACCGGCCGGCCGCTGGAAGTGGCCGGTCTGCGATATCGAAAGTCCCACGCCATTCTCTTGTTCAACGATTGTCCGGGCGGTCGCGCTCGGCGCTCATATCGTGGCGCTCGGCCTCGACAAGAATTCACCCTACCGGCGAAGCGCCAGCTGCACTGACGAAATTGTGTGCGTAGCTGTAATGGTCCCGAAAGCCCGCGGGTGCAATGGCTTCGAGGATCACGTATCCGAGGCCTGCGGCAATCCACGCAGCGGCTGAAACGCTGCATGTCGGAGCTGCATTTACTGGTGCTGGGTGTCGGGCGCGACCAGGAATCTCTCGAAGTTCCACTCGACGGCGCTGTTCAACTCGGTATACAGCGGGTGGCGCTCGCCCGGAGCTGACCTCGCTCGACGCTCACCCCTGGAGCACGGCTGGCGGCGGGCTAGATTACCGGCATGCGCATTGTTCGTCTGGTCGGCGTAGTCCTGACACTCCTCACTGCGGGCTTGCTGCTGGCAACCCCCGCCGGCGCGCAACCGCCGTCCAAGCTCACCGATCACATCACTGACAGTTCGGGGGCGCTGACGGATTCCGGTCGCGCGGCGGTCAGCTCGGCCATCGACCGGCTCTCCCACGATCAACACATCCAACTGTGGGTGGTCTACGTCGACAACTTTTCAAAGTTCAAACCCGAAAACTGGGCGAACCAAACACGCGACGCGAGCAGGATGGGCGACAACGACGTGCTGCTGGCCGTGGCCACCAACACCAAGTTGTACAGGCTCGACGTGCCGCCCAAAGCGCAGGGCCTCACACCAGCCGAGCTAAACAGCCTGCAGAGTAACAAGATCCAACCGGCAGTCAACGCCAAAGACTGGAGCGGTGCCGCCGTCGCTGCTGCTGACGGGCTGAACAAGTCAACAAGCTCGGCCAGCTCGCCGAAGCGGACCTGGCTGTGGATCGCGATCGGCGTCGCCGTCGTCGTGATCGTCGTCGTGGTGGTTCTGCTGCTCGTTCGCAGGCGCCGCCGCAAGCGCGCCGCGAAACAGATCGGCCCGGGCGACGGGCAGCCGACCATTGGCGGGCGCGTTGATGCCTTGGGGCCGGCGTTGGCGACGGCGGACGCTAGGCTGCGTCAGATCTCCGACTATGCGGCCAGGCATCACGAGTTGATCGGCGCCGAGGCCAAGGCCCGACTCGACGAGACGAAGCGCTACGTGGCGGCCGCGCACAGCAAGCACGCAGCGAACGCCGCCGAAGCGATCGCCAACGCCAACCGGGCGTCGGCGCTGGCCGCTGAGGCGCAAACGCTGGCGAACGCGGACGTGCAAAAAGCGCACGCCAGGCCACGACGTCGAGGCACCGCTTGACGTGGATGAATCCGTCGGGCTGTGGTGCCCCTGCGGCAGTGACGAAAGCTATGGCGCCTGTTGCGGGCCGTTTCACCATGGCGCGTCGCAGGCACGATCGGCCGAGGAATTGATGCGATCGAGGTACTCGGCGTACGCCTACGGTGACGCCGCTTATTTGTTCCGCACCTGGCACCCGCGAACGAGGCCGATCGACGTAACCATTGATCCGCGCATCACCTGGACCGGTCTGGAAGTCATCGACACCGTCGCGGGTGGCCCCGACGACGATCGTGGTGAGGTGGAGTTCAGGGCCCGGTTCGAGTCCGGCGGCCGCGCCGACAGCCTGCATGAGCGCAGTCGCTTCGAACGCCGCGCCGGCCGATGGTTTTACCTCGAAGCCATGGCGGAAGACCTGTAGCTGCGTCTCGTGAGGTAGGGCTTCTGTGGAGCGAGTGACGGGATTCGAACCCGTGTGGACGGCTTTGCAGGCCGCTGCCTAGCCGCTCAGCCACACCCGCATGAACCGTTACCATTCCAGCGCAAGTCGCTAAAGCCCAGTGTTTTTCTCGGCCCGATCATTTCGCGCCGGCGGGCTATCGGGGCAGCACGGCCTCGATAGCGCCGATGACCTCGGGCGCGTCTGGTTCCGTTCGCGGCCGAAAGCGATTGACCACCTCACCGTCGGGGGCGACCAGGAATTTCTCGAAGTTCCACTGGATGTCGCCGGCCTGTCCCTCGGAATCGACAGCCTTGGTCAGCTCGGCGTAGAGCGGGTGGCGGGCGTCGCCGTTGACGTCGGTCTTCTCCAGCAACGGGAAGGTAACCTCATAGGTCGTCGTGCAGAATTCCTGGATCTCTGCGGCCGTGCCCGGTTCCTGGCCCATGAACTGATTGCACGGAACACCGACGACCGTCAGGCCACGGTCGCCGTAGTCTTGGGCCAGCTTTTCCAACGCCGTGTACTGTGGTGTGAGTCCGCATTTAGAGGCGACGTTCACGATCAGTGTTGCCCCGTCGGACAAGTCAGCTAGCGTCACCGGCCTACCGTCGAGGGTCTTCAAGGCGATGTCTTTGAGGGTCACGTCGTTGACGCTAACACTGCACAGATGCGATAGGTCGCTGAGATGCGCCGCGAGGCCTCCCGCACTTTTATCCAGCCGTCGCATATGGTGTTCCTAGCCGCCTCCCATCTCGTGAGGTATACACACCACGGCAACGAACAGAGTTGATGCGCAAAGAAATTGGACCGCTTGCGGACCTGTGAATCGCGTAAGCACATCCGCTGCGCGGAACCGCTGGGCAGTCGACCCGCGTTGACGCTCCAAAGGGAAGCACTTGCCCGTCGATCGACCACCTGTCGGTGGCGCATCAACGCTGCGATCCCGCATAGCCGTACGAAGGGTGCAAACGAAGGGAAACCATGGCGATTACTGACGTTCCGGCCTTCGCCCATTTAACGGATGCCGACATCGAGAACCTGGCTTTCGAGCTGGACGCGATCCGGCTCGACATCGAGGATTCCCTCGGCGAGCGCGACGCTCGCTACATCCGTCGCACCATCGCCGCGCAACGTGCCCTCGATGTGGCCGGTCGGCTGATGCTCGCGGCCAGTTCGAAGCGCTCGGCGTGGTGGGCGGGAACCCTGACCCTTGCTCTGGCCAAGATCGTCGAGAACATGGAGATTGGCCACAACGTCATGCACGGCCAGTGGAACTGGATGAACGATCCCGAGATTCACTCCACGACGTGGGAGTGGGACATGGGGGCGGCGTCCAAGCACTGGCGCTCCGCCCACAACTATCAGCACCACAAGTACACCAACATCCTCGATATGGATGACGATGTCGGCTACTTCATTCTGCGCGTCACGCGTGACCAGCCCTGGCAGCGCTACAACATCGGCAACCTGCCGTACAACCTCATCCTGGCGCTCGCGTTCGAGTGGGCGATCGGATTGCAGACCGTCGACCTCGAAAAGTTTTTCGAGGCTGGGCCGCAGGGTGACGTCTCCCGTCAGCGCACGCGCGAGTTCACCACGAAGGCCGGCAGGCAGATCGTCAAAGACTACGTCGCGTTGCCGGCGCTCACCTCGCTGTCGCCGGCCGCGACGTACAAATCGACGCTGAAGGCCAACGCGCTGGCCAATGTGATCCGCAGCATCTGGTCCCACGCGGTGATTGTGTGCGGGCACTTTCCGGATGGCGCAGAGAAATTCACCACTACCGACATGGAAGGCGAGACCAAGGGCGAGTGGTATCTGCGCCAAATGCTGGGTAGCGCCAACTTCGACGCCGGGCCGGTGCTGCGGTTCCTGAGCGGGAACCTGTGCCACCAGATCGAACACCACCTGTTCCCCGATCTGCCCAGCAACCGGCTGCACGAGGTCTCGGTGCGGGTGCGCGCCCTGTGCGATAAGTACGACTTGCCTTACACCACAGCCTCTTTCGCGACTCAATACGGCCGGACATGGCGCACTGTCGCCAAACTGTCGCTGCCGAACAAGTACTTGCGCGACACCGCTGACGACGCGCCGGAAACGCGCAGCGAGCGGATGTTCACCGAACTGGGGCCCGGTTTCGCTACCACCGACCCAGCCACGGGACGCCGGCGCGGGCTCAAGACGGCGATCGAGGCGGTCCGCCAGTGGCGCCGCGCTGCCTAGCGGCGTGGCGAGTGAGTAGGTAGGCGGCGGTCATCATTTGCCACGTGATGATCGAATAGACGCTGCATCGTTCCCACACCGCAGGCGGCAGAATGTTGACTGCCGCGATCTTTGCTCCGATAACAAGCGACACGAAGCTGAGCAGGCCTAGCACACCGAGGCCGGCCGATACGCGCCGATACCAAGAGATCCCGTCGGCGCGCCAAACAATCAAAGACCCAACCAGGATTGTCGCGTTGCCTCCAACGATCGCAAGCAACGCGCCGGTCTGATGGACCCAAAGGGTTCCGTTGGCGTGCGCCACGGGTCCGTTGTGGAACGTAGCCACCACGACGTTGCCGGCCGCATTAGCGGCGGCGAGAGCGAGGAACATTCCCGCCCGCTGGGCCTCGAAAGCCCGAGCGATGAGGACGGCACCGATGAGAAACAGCGCTCCCTGTAAACAAAACGCCGCGTTCATCAGGTAAGCGAGCGAGGAGTCGATCATGTGACCCTCGAACATGCCGCGCGAGGTGATCCCGAGATCACTGATGAAATCGTGGGCGTAGCTGTAGTGGTCCCGAAAGCCAATGGCCGCAACGGCTTCGAGGACCAGGTAGCCAAGTCCGGCGGTAATCCACAGAGCGGCCGCGCTCGTGGCGAGCACGCGTCGCCGGTTCGCTAGGCTCCCTGAGCCCTGGCAATTGGGAAACGCTCCACGTCCGCCAGTCATTGAAGGACCAATACTAGTGCGGAATCGTGGAGCGCTGTCGAGGGTGACTGTCCTTTCGGGTCCGCCTAACCATATGAGCACTGGACGGCGCCGTGCCCGCCGGAGAAGCCGCAGTTGACGTGCCAGGGGCCGGTGTACCGGTCGATCGTCGGGAGCCAGGGCGCGATCAGCGCCGGCGCAATGGCCGCAGGCGTGCCGACCGCCACAAACCCGATGGCCAGCACGGCGCCGGCCAGGCAGTGGCGCAGGAATCCGATGAGCGTGTCGTGGGTCTGGTTGGTGTCTGTTGAAGTGCTCATGACATTGATCGTTCGTCGGGCGACAGCCTCGCAGTAGCGGCCGCGTCCCTGCAGGGTTACAACCGCACCTTGTAACGACCGCGGCCTTCCACCGCCTTAGCCAGCGGTTTTAGCCCGGAATCGTGCCTTGCGGCGCTACCATCAGGCGTGCCACTAAGCGCCCGGATGCCCGAACTCTCCGCACTCGAAGTGTTGTCCGCGATCGCCAAGACGGGCAGTTTGAACGCGGCGAGCGCCCAGCAGGAATCGCAAGGCGTGCAACGACTTACTCGTAATCAAACCTTGTCCAACACTTGATCGAGCTACCAGCGCGTGCAAACGCACGCCCCGTCGTGTCGCCCCTAACATCGTCAAGCGACAACGACTCCAAAAGGGTGATAAAAGTGATGCGGGCTGCGGTTCGTTCTGTACTGGTGATATTGGGAATCGTCGCGACGATGGTCGGCGGGACGACTGACGTGCGTCTGGCGTCCGTCAGCCTGCCGCATGGCGAGTTCGCAATCACCTCAGTGCTACCCATGCGCGGCGAGTTGGTGGGCGTCGCCCACCCGGTCGTAGTGACCTTCGGCAAGTCGGTCGCGGACCGGCCGGCGGCCGAACGCGCGATAGCAGTCACCTCGACGCCTCCGATGACCGGCAAGTTCCAGTGGCTCGACAACGACGTCGTGCAGTGGGTTCCGGATCGGTTCTGGCCGGCGCACACCACGGTGGCACTTTCGGTGGGCGGTCTGCCGACCGAGTTCCAAACGGGCGCAGTGGTGCTCGGCGTCGCCGATATCTCGAAGCACACGTTCACCGTGAGCATTGACGGCGTGCCTTCGGGTACGCCGTCTCAACTACCGGCGCCACATCACCGGCCGCACTGGGGTGAGCAGGGAGTGATGCCGGCATCGATGGGTAGGTCGAACTATCCGACGCCTGTGGGTACTTATGCGGTCTTGGCCAAAGACCGCTCGGTGACCATGGATTCGAGCAGTGTCGGCATCCCCGTCGATAACCCCGACGGGTACCGGCTCACCGTGGATTACGCCGTGCGCATCGACAACCATGGCCTCTACGTGCATTCGGCGCCGTGGGCGGTCCCGGCGATGGGGGTCGAGAACGTCAGCCACGGCTGCATCAGCCTGAGTCCCGACGACGCAGAGTGGTACTTCAACGCGGTCAAGGTCGGTGACCCGGTCATCGTGCAGGAAGGAGTTCCGTTAGGAGACAAATGGATTGAGGGTGACCCTGCGCACATGACCGGGGGCGGAGCCGGCTGAAATCAAGGGCTTACCCGCCAGCGGGAGCAGGCCCCGTGGCCGTGACCAACGTCGAATGAGTCGCGGGCCCCGACGGAGGCGCCGGTGCCGGACCCGGCAGAACCACCGGGTCAGCCGACCGCCCCGAAGTGGTCGGCACGCCTTTGCCCGCCCCCGCATGCGTTATCAGCGGCGCAGCCACCGGGGCAGGAACCGGAGCGCCCAGGATCGGACCGCCGGCCGGAAAACCCGCCGGCACCGGAGGGACGACCGCCGGCACCGGAGGGATGGCACCCGCAGGCGGGCCAGGCAGGACCACCGGTGCTGCCGGCGCTGCAAGCCCCGCCAGCTGGTTCACGCACGCGGCGCCAACTGGCGCCGTTGCGGACGTGTACACACACCCGGCGCCGCCGCCTGCTGATGCGTCCGGGCTGAACGTCAAAGCGGCCCCGCACAATCCAGCCGCGGCGGCCACCGTGATGCCAAATAAATCAAAAATCTTCACAAACTCTCCGGAATTCGGCTTTAGAGGGGGTATTCCGCAATCAAAAGGTTCGTCGGAACTGTATCGCTGTCCGAAGGCTTTCCTGGACGAGCAGCCAAATCCGTTGCACAGCCGAGACACAACACGAGCCGCACCGTAGTCGTATCTTGCCCAAACGGTGACTTGCGAAATGATTCGACCACCACCCACACGCGAATCTGCGCCGCAAGAGGGGCATACAACAGCACTTTTGGGCGCGGTACCCGGATCTCCACGTTCCGAACCATCAAGGTCTTCGGTGTCCCGAGCTGGCTGTGTTGCCGCCAAGGCACGTTATCTAGAGCGCGCTTTTGACCCCTTCTCATCGCGTGTGCGTAGAGGGCGAGAAAATCGCCTAGATCCCGCCCTGCGTGCACACTCGAATCCCTGAATGCACACTCGATGCGGCTTGCGCCGCCCAGACCCGGCGCAGGATGTCGGCGGGGTGGTCTCCGGCGATCAGTCGGGCTAACGGTGACTGCGCACCGGGATGGGGTCGGGGGATCGGGCGACTCGGGGGCGGACCCGACCGCACCTGATCACGGTCGGCATCAAGAGCTAGGTGGCGTCAGCACGGCGGGGGATCGGCGTCCCATTCGGTCAATGTCCAGCCGTCGGAAGGATTTCCGGTGAGCACCACGCGGCCGGTGTTCGGCAACGGCTTGGTGCTCAGCAGCGACGGATCGGCGTTATGCGCGTTCATCAGTACCCAGACCGCGATTGCCGCGCTGTGCGAAAACGCGAGCGGGTTCTGTTCGCCGCTGTCGTAGATCTGTTGCACGGCCTCGTTGAACCGCGCCTCGAATTCGTTGCCGTCCACCGAGCCCGGCATCCGCGCGCTGCGGTCACCCTGCAGCCACTGCCGCGGGGCGACGAAGTAGGTCTGCCGGATGTCCGCCTCGGGCGAGCCTTCGTACTGGCCGGCCTCGATCTCTCGCAGTCCGGGCAACACGGTTACGGGTTCGCCCAGCGCCTGCGCCGTCGGCGTCGCCGTCTCCTGGGTGCGGATCATGTTCGACGCGTAGATGCCGTCGTAGTGGTTGGGAGCTAATTGGGTGGCCGTGATCGTCGCCTGACACCAGCCCTTGGGCGTGATGTCCGGCCCGGGGACGGAGGTGTCGATCAGGCCCGACGCGTTGGCAGCCGATTGGGCGTGCCGCACCAACGTCAACGTGATGGTGCGCTGGCCGGCCGCCCACGCCGATCCGCAACTGACGGTCGACACCGCGACAGCGGTGACGGCCACGAAACACCCTGCGTCCAAACCGATTTCACGAATGCGTCGCAAACTCTCGACAGTCACTCCAAGTTTCACGTGAAAAGTCTAAAGCGTGTTGTGGACTGCGTGGCATGCCCCTAGATGCACAACACCCGCCTCGCCGTTAGGCGAAGCGGGCGTCGCGCGAAATCGCTTCTTTTACCGCGGGATCACAGGGGGATCCAGACTCCGAAGAAGTCGAAACCCCACTGATTGAAGCCGGTGTTCCAGTAAGGCGTTTCCTGGTAGCCCCAGTAGTTGATCGGGCCACCATCCCATCGCCCGCCGGGCGGCGGGAGCGGCCGGCCCCAGTCGGGCCGCGGTGGTGCGCCCGGTCCCCAAGGTGCGGGTCCTTCGCCCCACGGGGCCCCGTGGAAGTAGCCACGCTGCCCATCCCCATGCCATGGCCCACCAGGCGCGCCCGGAGGACCGCCCGGGTGACCAGGGTCGCCCGGCCGGCCGGGTGCGCCCGGAGGTCCGCCCGGGCCGCCGTGCTGGTCGCCGGGTCCGCCGGCGCCACCGTGTCCACCCGGCGGGGGTCCGCCCGGCGCAGGTCCACCGGGTCCGCCCGGGCCACCGTGGTCGCCCGGAGCTCCACCGGGTCCGCCCGGTCCAGGTCCGCCTGGGCCGCCGGGCCCGCCCGGATCGCCGGGGCCTTTCGTCTGGAAGCCACCCGCGGCCGGCGCACTGTGACCGCCGGCCGGAGCGGAGGGCGCGGCGTTTGCTAAACCGGCGCCCGCACCCATCGCTGCCGCGCCAAAGGCGCCTGCCATGGCCGCCGCCGCGACCAGTTGTTTCAGTGTCATAGTCGTTCACCTATCTGCTAGTGAGCATGTGGAACAAGCCCCGACATACGTTCTAAGCTATGTAGCTTGTCTATGGATCCGCTGTGACGTACCACTGCAAACCCTTTGGGGATTCGTAAGGCCGGCCGTAAAGCGGACCTATATACGCACTTCGGTCAATTACCCCGCGTCCTGAAAAAACATGCGAGTCGGCCTCGATCGCTGCGAATCTGTGACTTCGCCCGGGCTAGCCCTCGCATTGAAGGAGCAGAAATTCGGCTCCGCCGTCGCGTTGTACCGGGCGCTAGCGAATTCCCACCTACGATTTGGCAATGGCACCTGAGGTGGGTCAGGTGTTCGCCGGATAGATGATCCAGCGCGTGCTGGGCGCCGGCGGGATGGAAACCTCTCGCTTCGGCGCTGGACGGCCCAGTACCCGCTGCCTCAGCAAGAACGAAACCTACACGCGCATCGGCGATTAACGCGCTTACCCGCGGCTGACTTGGATCGCTTTGACCACCAGTAGCAGCGCTCCGAGGACCAAATAGCCCCGCAGGGCGATCATGCCGAGTCGGGTGAACGGTGACCAGACGACGGGTTCAAGCAGGGTCAGCGGCGGCATCCGCCAGCTATTGCGGTCGACCCCGCGTTCCGGAAGTTTGGGAGCCGGCGGGGCAGGCTGCCGTCGGGCCATCCACCGCAGCAACGGCACCGTACCGACCCCGAGCACGACCAAGACCAGCGCCAGGTAGCCGGCGACCGAGACCACGTTGATATGCGGGAACAAGGTCGTGGCCATCAAGATGCCTGACAAAAGCAGCAGGGTCCCGACGATCAGTCCGGCAACCCAGTTAAGCCAACGTCGATTGACCCAGGGCCCCAACACTTCCCGGTCGTTGCACAGCAACAGGAGAAACACGCTGGCGCTGGGCAGCAGCAGACCGGCCAGGGCCTGCACCGCGGTGGTGATCAACCCGAGTGGGGCGCCGGGGATCAGCACGATGGCCGCGGCCAACGCCACCATTGCCGTGTAGGACAGGTAGAACTGTTTCGCGTCGGCGAACCCGCGGTGCAGTGAATGCTTCAGGCCGAAGACGTCGCCGAACGCGTAGCTGGTGGCCAGGGTCACCGCAGCCGCGCCGATGATCGAAGCGTCCATCAGCACGATCGCGAAGAACGACCCGAGCGTCGAGTTGTTTTGGCCAAGCAGGTGCGCGATGGCGCCGGCGTCAGTGAAATTGCCCACGGAGTTGGTGGAGCGCGCTGCCCAGTCGCCGGTCATCAACAGTGCTGCGGCGCCGACGATCACGACGAAGGCGCCCAGCACGGTGTCGACGCGTTCATAGGCCATAAACCGGGGGGTGATGCGTTTGTCGACGACGTTGGACTGCTGAAAAAACAACTGCCACGGCGCCACAGTGGTTCCGACGATGGCGATGATCAGCAGCACTGCGTCCGAGCTGATACCGCCCGAGATGCCGGGGACCACAAACGACTTCACCGCCTGACCCCACTGCGGGTGCGACATCAGCAGCATCGGGATCTGCAACAAGGTGATGGCGATGAAGATGAACATGGCCCGTTCCCAGCGGCGGAAGCTGCCGCTTGCCATGATCGCGACCAACGCCACCGCCGAGATCGGCACGACAATGTATTTGGAGACGCCCATGTACTCGGCGGCCAGACTGATCCCGATGAATTCGGTGACGATGGTCAAGAAGTTGAGCAAGAACAGGTCACCGACGGAAAACCAGCCCCAGCCACGGCCGAAGCGTTCGTTGATCAACCGGGCGTGCCCGACCCCGGTGACCGCGCCCAGCCGGACCACCATCTCCTGGTTGACGATCAGTACTGGCACGAGCAACAGCAGCACCCAGAGCAGCGAGTAGCCGTAGTTCTGGCCGGCCTGGGCGTAGGTGGCCACCCCGCCGGCATCGTTGTCGCCGACCATCACGATGATCCCGGGGCCGACGATGGCCAGCAGCGTCAGCAGTCGGGTCTTCATGGTGCGCGCCGCGTCGGTGTCGCCGACGCTGATGCGCCCGAACGCGCCCTCGATGTCACCCAGGTGCGCCGTGTCGAGCACGGCGCTGTGCTGCGGCGCGGCCTCCTCGGCGTGGCCGGGCGGCGCGCCTGTGTCGGCGGTCTTGTCTGCGCTCGAGGTCACGGAGTGTCACCGCCCGGTACCGGAGCGTGGATGTCGTCGATTTCGCGGACCGGACGAGGGGCGGGTTCGCGGCGACGCCAGTCCTCGGGGATGGTGGCTTCCAACACGTCGTCGACGGTGACCACGCCGAGCACGTGGTCCTGCTCGTCGACGACGGGGATGGAGTACAGGTTGAAGTCGGCCATGAGCAGGGCGATGTCGGTCAGGTCGGCATCGGCGCTCACACACACCGGATCGGAATCCATCAGCGCCCCAATGCTTTCACTGGCTTCGGCCTGCAACAACGTGATGACCGACACCACGCCGGCGAGATGGCTGCCCTCATCGAGCACGTGCACCTTGATCAGCGCTTCGGCTTGGATGCTGTGCGCGCCGGCGATCAGGGCCAGCGCCGAGCCCGCGGTGGCGGTGGTGGCGCACGAGACGAAGTCGACGTTCATCAGCCCGCCGGCGCTCTCGGGGTTGAACCCCATCAGGGTGATCACCTTGGTGCGCTGCGGGGCCGGCATCAGCTCCAGCACGCGCCGGCGCCTCGATTGACGTAGGTCGATGATCGCGTCGGCGGCGTCGTCGGCGCGCATTCGGCCCAGCAGAGCGGCCACCTCGTCGTCGGGCATGCCATTGAGCAGCCGGCTGGCTTTTTCCGGGTCGAGCTCTTCGAAGACGTCTGCTTCCAATTCCGGGTCGCTGTGGACGCGGTCGAGGATTTCGCCGCCCTCCGCCTTGTCCGCTTCCTCGAGAAGATCGGCGATTTCGGCGGCTTTGAACTCGCCGAATCGGTCCGACAGTCGCCGCACGGCATCGGAGCGAGCGTGGCCGATCAGCGGTTCGAATGCTTTCCAATCTCGGGCCGCATGCCCGCCGGATTGCTTGATCAGCCCGAACAGCTTGGCCGGGCGGCGAGTGTCCAGCCGCGTTGCCACCCAGCCGGCACCGGTGTCTTCGAGCTCGACGTCGTAGGCACGCACCAACTCGACGGCGGCCACGTCGATCATCCGGTGGCCCAACACGTCGGTGCGCAGCAGCACCTCACCGTCGCGGCGTTCGAAACTACGAAGGTCAATCTTGTTCTTGGCCAACACGACTCGGTCGGGGAGATACTCCTCAATGGATTTGCTGCCGATGAATACCCGCCGGCCGCCGACCCCGGCGACAATACCGGTGAGCGCCGGGTATTCATCGTTGCCGCCCAGTCGTACGATCACATCCTCGACGCGTCCCACTTCCTCGCCGGACCGGGCGAGCACCGGGGCGCGCAGCAGCTGGGAGAGATGGATGACCGGCCGACCGGCGGGCTCAGCTGCCGTCTCTGATGGGCTCACTTGTCCTCCTCAACGCTGGGGATTGACCCCGCCAACAGGCTGCACAGTATCGCGGTGCCGTGTGCGGGTAGGGGCTCACACCTAGGTTTGGTGATGGCGCAAGTATCGTCGCTTGGCGGGGTCAGCCGCCAGAGCCTACGCCCTGTCTGCGGGCTCGATCTACAACCAACGGGTAAACGGCGGACGGCCATTCGGATTGCCCCAAGCCGAACACCGGGTGACTGGAAGGGATACTGTAATCTTTCCGGTTTGGTAGCTGCGAAGGAGAAGCCCCATGAAAGTCGTGGTTCGGTGACCGAGTCGAATACCCTCCCCGACGACCCTGGTTTGGCGCCGACGACACCCTACTTCTTTCGCGACGAAAGTCATTACATGCCAACCGGATACGCGCGCGGCGGATGGGGCCCAACGATGAGCGGCCACGTTGTCGGCGGCCTGTTTGCCTGGGCCGTCGAACGGGCAGCCGACGACCCGCAGCTGCTTCCTGCGCGATTGAGCGTTGATCTTCCTGCGCCCGTCGCGCTGGAACCGATCGAAGTGCGCACCCAGGTACAGCACGAACGGCGGCGATTGCGGCTCGTGGAAGCGGTTCTGACGCAGCGCGGCGAACCCGTCGCGCGGGCAAGTGCGCTGTTTTTGCGACGCGGCGCCCAGCCTGAGGGCCGGGTATGGTCGCAACCAGTCGAGATGCCGCGGCTGCCCACAGAACTTGACGGCACCACCCCAACGTTTTTTCTGCGGACGTACGGCTGGGGCGGTGAGGTTCAAAACCCCGATCCGGATTGGGACGCCTCCGGACCGAAATACACGTGGGTGCACGAAACCCGGCCGCTGTTCGGCGACGAGCCCATGACACCCTTCACCCGCGTGGCGATGTGTGCTGACGTCACGGCTTCACTCGCCAACTGGGGCACCGAGGCGTTGCAGTTCATCAACGTCGACTACACCCTGACGCTGAGCCGGATGCCCGAAGGCCCACACATCGGGCTTGCCGCCCTCACCCACTACAGCGACGACGGGATAGCGAACGGTTCGGCCGTTGTCCTGGACCACAAGGGTCCCGTCGGCAGCGCGCTGTCTGTGTCGATCGCGCACTCGGGCTTTCGTCAACCGTCGGTTGAGGATCGCGAGCGTGTCGGACGTTAAGACGTTCTGGACGTTGATAGCCCAAGCGGCACAACGCGAACCGAACCGCCGGATTCTCGCCGACGACCATGGCCGCAGTCTGACCGCACGGCAGTTCCACGACGCCGCCTGCGCGACGGCTGCCGCATTCGCCGAAGGTGGAATTGGCGTGGGAACCGTCGTGTCCTGGCAGCTGCCCACGACGCTCGAAACCATGGTCGTCACGGCAGCGCTGGCTCGACTGGGCGCGGTGCAAAACCCGATCATTCCGATACTGCGAGAACGCGAGGTCGGCTTCATCACCGGCCAGCTGGCAACCGAATTCCTTGTGGTGCCGGAGTTCTGGCGCGGATTCGACCACGGCGACCTTGCCCGCGCCTTGTCCGCGGACAAGGGCTTCAAGGTCATCACTGTCGACCTGGCGACGCGCCCAGTCGGCGATGAGCTTCGGCTGCCCGGTGCGGACATCGATGGCCTCCCAGCGCTCACCGAACCCACCGGCGACACCCGTTGGATCTACTACTCGTCGGGCACCACCGCGGCCCCCAAGGGAATCCGCCATACCGACACTTCAGTGATCGCCGGCTCGGCGGGCGTGCTGACGATGATCGGCGCGTCGAGCAGCGATGTGAACCCGATCGTGTTTCCCGTCGCCCATATCGGCGGGGCCGCGATGCTGGCCGCCGCGCTGCTGACCGGCATGCGGTTAGTGCTGTTCGAAGCATTCGATCCGGCCACGACACCACTTGCCATCGCGGCGCACAACCCAACGTTCCTCGGTACGGCGACCCCGTTTTTCGTGGCTTACCTCGAAGCCCAGCGAGCCCATGGCGATCGTCCGCTGTTCCCGTCCCTGCGCGCGTGCCTGGCAGGAGGCGCACCCGTCACCGCCGAGCTCGGGCGCCAGGTCCGCGAAACCCTCGGCGTCGCCGGCATTGCCAACTCGTGGGGCATGACCGAGTTTCCGGTGGCGACCTCGCCGGCCTTTACGGCTGCACCGGAGGTGCTTGACCACACCAATGGCCCGCCAGTGCCGGGGGTCAGTGTCCGCGTGGTCGACAACCGAGGCAACGAACTGCCCGCTGGACGGGAAGGCGAGCTGCGGCTCAAGGGACCCCAGTGCTTTCTCGGCTACGCCGACCCCGCACTGGACGCTGACGCGTTCGACAAGGACGGCTGGCTGCGCACGGGCGACCTCGGGATGCTCGATGCCGACGGCAATGTCCGTGTCACGGGTCGCATCAAAGATGCGATCATCCGCAATGCGGAGAATGTGTCGGCCCTCGAGGTCGAAAATGCGCTAGCCACCCATCCCGCGGTCGCGGACGTCGCGGTCATCGGCGTGCCCGATCCCAGCGCCGGTGAGCGGGTGTGCGCCGTGGTGGTGCCCGCTGCAGCAGACGGTGTGTCGTTGGAAACCCTTGTGCAGCATTGCCAGTCGCAGGGTCTGAGCCGCTACAAACACCCCGAGCGCCTGGTGATCGTGGATGCTCTGCCGCGTAATCAGGTCGGAAAGGTGATCAAGAAAGATCTCCGCGAAGCCTTCGGCTGAGCCTCCGACGATGGTAGAACCGGAGCCATGCCCAAGCCGACGCGCACGCCGCTCAACCGTTCACAGATCGCCGGGTTCTGGGGCGCATGGACCGGTTGGACGCTCGACGGGATGGATTCGTTCATCTACGCGCTCGTACTCACGCCCGCGCTGACCGAGCTGCTGCCGCGTTCGGGCATTGCCGCGACAACGTCGAACGTCGGGCTCGCGGGGTCGATCCTGTTTGCCCTGTTCCTGGTGGGCTGGGGCCTGTCGTTTATTTGGGGGCCGATTGCTGACCGGTTCGGTCGGACCAAGGTGCTGGCCGCGACGATCTTCACGTTCGCGATCTTCACCGGGCTTTCCGCTGCGGCCCAAAACGTCTGGGAGTTGGCGACTTTCCGTTTCATCGCGGGTATCGGGATCGGTGGTGAGTGGGCGCTCGCCGGCACGTACGTGGCCGAGGCGTGGCCCGAGGACCGGCGCAAAATGGGCGCCGGCTACCTACAGACCGGCTACTACGCGGGCTTCTTTCTGGCGGCGGCGTTGAACTACACGATCGGCGTTCATTTTGGTTGGCGCGCGATGTTCCTGACGGGCGCGGTGCCGGTCGTAGTCGCCATATTGATCCTGACGCGCGTGCAGGAAACCGGGAAGTGGCAGGAGGCCGAGGCGGACAAGACGGTGCGCGTGAAACCCTTGCGCGAAATCCTCGGGCCACGCTACCGGCGCCGCACCTGGGTTGCCGCCGCGCTGGTGACGATCGCGATCGTGGGCTTGTGGGCTGGTGCGGTCTACGAACCGTCGGCCGTGATTCAGTTGGCGCAGAAGGCGGGTCTGGACAAGAGCGACGCGACCAAGACCGCATCGTTGGCCACCGGCCTGTTGTCGATCGGCACCATACTGGGTTGCCTGGTCTTGCCGGTGATCGCCGAACGCGTGGGTCGCCGAAAGACGCTCGCGATTTATTTTGCGGGGATGGCGATCTCGATTGGCGGCAGCTTTGGCTGGGCGTTCTATCTGCCCAACGGGCTCGCGCCGTTCATCGCGTGGCTTTTCGTGCTCGGCTTCTTCGGTGGCAACTTCGCGCTCTTCAGTCTGTGGCTGCCCGAACAGTTCGAGACGCGGGTGCGCGCGACGGCGTTTGCGTTCTGCACGTCGTTCGGCCGTTTCGTCGGCGCCGGCGTGAACTTCCTGTTGGGTGCCGCAGTGCTGCACACACATACGCTGGGCTTGCCCGTTGCGCTGACGGCGATCATTTTCGTGATCGGGTTATTCATCATTCCGTTGGCGCCCGAGACGCGCGGCGAGACGCTTCCGGCATAGGGTCGCGTTTCCTCGGAGCCCCACGCGCCACACCTGGAGCATGCTCGCCCTCCGGTGACTGGAGTGACCGGTGGACCGGTGGCACGCCGAGCCAACCTGCCTTATGTTCGGACAGCCTCAGCCGTCAACGCTGTTCCCCACGCGCGTGAAGCATTCCGCCGCATCGATCCCGGGTCGCCAGTAGTAAGAAACACGCGTGGACCGACCTGGGCGCAGCTACGGGTATGCGGATGCCGCTCGGCGATCGCCGCCGCCAACCGCTCGGCCGGGTCGATCAATTGGGCGTGTGGCAGGGCGGCCGCGAACCAGCGTCGCGCGGCGGGGTAGTGGGTGCAGGCCAGTACCAGTGCGTCGACCCGTCGCAGCGGCGCGAGAATCTTGGCCAGGTCGCTTCGGAACTCCGCCGAGCCGGTCCGACCCGCCTCGATGTGTGCAGACAGCGGTTGTGCCACCCGCGACAACACCACTCGCCCTCGTCGGGCCAGCCCGCGTCGGTAATTACCGGCCGCGATCGTGCGCCGCCCACCTATTACGCCGACCTGTCCGGTGAGCTCGTCGGGGACGGAGGCCACCCCGTATTCGATGATGCCCTCCACCGGGATCGCCTGCCGCACCAAGCTTTCCCACCACCGTGCTGGCCGCGTTGCATGCCAGAACCACCTCGCTGGCCCCGCGTTCGGCGAGTTCGTCGACCACCGCGGTGAGGCGACCCGCCAGCTCGTCGACACGCATCCGCCCGTAGGGCGTCGCGCCGGCGTCCGACCAATACAGCACCGGCAGCCCGGGCGCGGCGCGGTCGAGAGCCTGCACCAGCCCGAGGCCCCCGATGCCCCAGTCGATTACTCCTAAGCAAGGATTCGTCGTCATGCGCGTCAGGGGTAGGAGAGGGGGGCGGTGCGGCCCTTGGGAAGCGGCCCCGAGTCGAAGGCCACCACGCGTGCGGCCATGCTCGTTGTCAATGTCTTGAGACGGGCCCCCGGGAACCGGCTTTCGAAATACCAGCGGTACTCGTGCTCAGCCCGGATGGGATTGTGCCGCAGCATCTCCCGCCAGTCGGGGTGGCTGGTCAACGCGGTCAGGTCTTTGGCGAACTGCGGGTGGCTGCGCCGCGTCCGCAGGTGCGTGAGCGCCGACTGGGCCAGCACGCGGAACTCGCGCACGCGCACCGGGTGCTCGACCATGTCGACGACCCACAGTCGCCCGCCGGGGGCGAGCACCCGCCGGATCTCGGCCATGACCGGATCCCAGTCCAGGTACCGGAACGACAGGAACGAGATCACCACGTCGACATGGTTGTCAGGGACATCCAGTGCCGGCCCGTTGACTTTGAGGAACCGCAGCCGGTTGCGGTCGCGGTTGCGTTCCCGTGCCCGCTCGAGCATTCCGGCGGAGCTGTCGGCCCCGATGCCGAAGTCGATGACGCCGTTGTCGTCAAGGGCACGCAGTAAAGCGCCGTTGCCGCAACCGATTTCCAGCACCCGCAGCGGCCGCCCAAGTGCGGCGCGGGCACGCGCGGCGCGGTCGGAAACCCACTGCCATTCGTCGTCGCGGACGCTGATGTCCGGGTAGGCGCGGTCGTAGAGCTTGGCTACCCGATCGTAGGACCGCTCCGTGTGCCCCGCCGCGGGTGCGCTTTGCACCATCGGCTCTGCGGCGCGTCCGAGATATTTGCGGACGCTGCCGCTGAAGCCGTGGGATTTCTTGCCGGGCACGGCGATCATGTACAGATTTGGCCGCGTCGTGGGGTGCCGACCAGCCCACGCGAACCTGTCTTTGCGAGTGGACACGGTGGTGTAGTTGTAGTTGCCGAGAGCAAGTACCCCGAACGCTTCGGTGAAGAAGGGCGCGAACCAGCGCGCCGTCCGGCAGGCGTGGAAATGTGCCTTGGCGCCGTCGGCGAACGGGATTGCCATTTCCCGCCATTCGTGCGGGGAGAACTGCTCGGGCCAGTCCGTCGAGCCGAACATCGGCCCGTACATGCCGGCATGGCTGATCAGATGCAGCTGGCTGAGCAGTCGGTCCGAGTTGGCGAACCCGGTCAGCTCGGCGACGAAGTCGGCCTTGTGGTGCAGCGCCGAGACGACGACTTCGGCGTCGGGATGCGCGACGGCCAGTTCACGAGCCATGGTGTCCGCGGCGATGGCGAACTCGGCTGACCCGCCACGGTAATGGGTGGTGTGTGCCACCCAAATCACCTGCTTTGCTTGGTGTTTCGGTGCGACTTGCGCAAAGGGCACACGAGCGTGGTCGCCCGGCGGAATCCAGGCGCCGTAGTTGCCGACCAGCTCCAACATTTCGGCCCGCCGCAAGTCGAATACCCGCATGCTGGATGCGGGTGGGCTGTAGAAATGCAGCGTCAGCCCACGCTCCCCGGCCGTCATGTCATGGATGTCCTCGGACGCCACGCGAATCGGTACGCCCTCGGGCCGATTGGCTAGCTCGGCGACGACCAGTTGCGGGCCATCCCAGCTGTACCGGCGCTCCACGAAGGTGCCCTCGACGGGGATCACGAATCCGCCCGCCCCGCCATGGTCGTGGGGCACACAGCTATGGCCTGGGCGCCAGCGAGCGAGCATGATCTCAACCTCGTCGTCGGCCCGCAGTATCGAGCGCGAGTACGGCTCGTCGTCCTTGGGGAGTGCTGCCAGCTCGGAGAGCTGTGGCCGCGCCTGCGCGACGCGGGCCAGTAACTCGGGACCCGGCACCTCGCCACGCGTGGCTGTTGCGGCCAGCGCGTCGAGCAGCGGGGTCAGCTCCGCGAGCGCATCGCGGATCATGGGCGCCGGGTAGCGGGCGGTGTTGGTCATCTCGGTGTCCTCTTGTCGTAGAGATGGCCGGACGTACGTCGCTGCTGATGCCTCTATCGCGGCCAGTAACTAGACGCTTTCGCGGAGGACTAGAAGGATTCTTGAAGGATTCTTGGAGTTGACCCACGGGCCCCGTAGGTCACTCCAGTCGCGTAAACCGCTAGCCGTTATCGGCGTGCCGGGTAAGGAAGTCCAACACGGCTGTGGCAAATATGTCATTGCGGTCGCCCGCGACCATGTGCCCCGCGCCTTGCACATCGACGAACTCCACCTTGGGGAAGCGGGCCAGGAACGCGTCCGCCCGCTCTTGGCTCACGAGGTCGCTCACCTGGCCTCGCACCAAAAGCATGGGCACGCCGTCGCGCAGTATCGTGTCAACGGCTGCATGCATGCGATCGACGTCGGTCACCTCGGTCGGGGGGAAAGGCGATGTGCCGTTGATGAATTGCGGATCCCAGTGCCAATACCAGCGACCATCGCGGAGGCGCAGATTGGTCCGCAGGCCGTCGAGATCGGTGGGGCGGGGCCGATGCGGGTTGTATTCGGCGATCGCGTCAGCGACCTCGTCAAGGGATCCGAACCCAGATTCCATGCGGTCAGCCATGAATTCGTGGATTCGGCTCGCACCGGACGGATTCATGTCGGGCACGATGTCGACCAGAACCACCGCGCTCGCGATGCCCGGCGTGATCTCGCCGGCGAGAAGCATCGAGGTGAAACCACCCAGGGAAGCGCCCACCAACACCGGGCGCGGCGGCAGCTGGCGCAGCACTTCCTGGACGTCGCCGGCCAAGCTGACCACGCGGTAATCACCGTCGCCCGGCCAGTCCGATTCTCCATGGCCGCGGAAGTCGACCGTGATCGCTTGCCAGCCACGGCCGGCCACCGCAGCCGCGGCGCGGACCCATGAGCGGCGGGTCTGCCCACCGCCATGCAGGAACACCACCGCGCGCGCATCGGGAGCGCCCTGGCGATCGGAAACGATGCGAACGCCGCCGTGCCCGGAGGTCAGGAAAGTTTCCGGCGCCTCAGCCGCTTTAGCCATTGGGGGATTTTACGAACAGAAGGTGACGCCGATGAATTGGGTGTCGCCGCGGCCGTCGACGGAATAGTTGGCGTAGTGCACGGCCGGCATTCCGTTGTACTGGGCGGTGACTTTCTGGACGTCAGGCGGGGGAATGTCTTTGGGGAAGGCCAAGATCATGTCGGCAAAAACATCGAGACCGCCGGGACACCCGGAGTCGGTTCGCGGCGGCTGTGGATTCCAGGCGTGCACCGCGACGGGTTCGCGGAGTTGAGAGCCGAGCGCGCAATTCGGTTCGCAGACCTTGAAAACGGCGGTGCCGTTCCCGTCGGCGCCTCGCGGTCCCCAGGAACTCCACGACATGTCTTGCAGCGCAACGGCTACGCTGGCGCAGCCCAGGATGTTGAGCTTCGTTGGGCGGGCCGCTGGTTGGTTCAATCGGTTGTAGCAGCCCGGAATGGCGAAGCTGCTCACCGGTGCCGCCGCCTTTGACGTCGACGGTTGCGCGGCGGGCTGCGCCGGTACGCGGCTGTGCTGTGTGTGCTTCAGGCCGACGACAGTGAACGCGCTGATCAGTAGGACGGCGAGGACGACACCGGTGGCGATGCGGGGCAGTTGCGGGACGCGCCGGTACCGGCTCAATGACCTGAGACCGCCCCCGTCCCTCACATTCACCACATTTACAGATTATGGCGTGGATTGCACCTGGGGCCCGATCTGCTGGCAGTGTCGCGGCACTGTAAATTTGGGCCTAATTTGGTCAAAGCTACCAACTATTCAGGGAGAGGCGAGCCACCGATGAGTGATCACGCATTGGCCGCGCGGTTGGCCACCGAGGCTGGCCACTTGCTGCTTAGAGTTCGGGAGGAATTCGCCGACGCCGAGGCCAGTGAGCGAAAGGCCGCGGGCGACAAGCGATCTCATGACTTCCTCATGGCCGCACTCACCAATGAGCGGCCCGACGACGCGGTGCTGTCCGAGGAGGGCGCCGACGATCCGGTGCGACTGAGCTCGCGGCGGGTGTGGATTGTCGACCCCCTCGACGGCACCCGCGAATTCTCCGAGCTCGAGCGCGACGACTGGGCCGTGCACGTCGCGCTCTGGCAGGACGGTGAACTCATTGCCGGGGCGGTGGCCCTGCCGGCCCAGGGCATCACGCTGGCGACACCCGACGTCGACCCTCCTCCTGGCGCGCCGGACAAGCCGCGCATCGTGGTATCCCGCACCCGGCCGCCCGCCATTGCGCTCGCCGTTCGTGACGCTTTGGACGGCACGCTGGTGGAAATGGGTTCCGCCGGCGCCAAAGTGGCGTCGGTCGTGCAAGGTCTGTCCGACGTCTACGTGCACGCCGGAGGCCAGTTCGAATGGGATTCAGCCGCCCCGGTGGCGGTCGCCCGGTCCGCCGGTTTGCACACCTCCCGCATCGACGGGTCCGCGTTGGCCTACAACCAACCGGATCCAAAGCTGCCCGACGTTCTGGTCTGCCGGCCCGAGCTTGCCCAAGCCGTATTGGCAGTTACGGCGCAGTAACTACTGCGCCAGGACCCGAATTGGGCCCCGCCGCCAGCTTCCCGGCGACAAAGTCAGCCGCCTGGTTGACCATGCCCGAAGAGATGTACGCGCCGGCCTGGTGCGCTGGCCAGTTCGCCTCCCAGGTATGCGGGTCAGCGGGGTTGCAGATGGGGTCGGCGCCATGACACAGGTCGATGGTTCGGTCGTTGTAGGCCGGGTTGAAGTTCGTGATGGGACCGACCCACTGAGTTCCGTTGCCGAACAGCGCGACCGCGGCGATGTGCTGATCGCTGCCCGGCGGTAGGGGATTGGTGAAGCCCCACATTTGCATCGGGACCGCCAGCACCACGTCGGTGGCGGCCGCGCCGAGCGAGTAGCCGCCCAGCACAATGCGGGTGTCCGGGCAGTTGTTGATCGTGTTCTGGACGTGCTGGCTGATGTCGTTGGCGCCCTGATCTATCTCAGTGTCGGCGGGATATCTCACCGCGTAGCTGCTGACGTACTTGCCGGACACCTTCGAGCGCAGCGCGCTGATAAACGCGTTGCCGACCTCGCCGGGCCCGGGCGATTCCAGGCGCCCGCGGGCGAACACCACCTCGGCATCGGAGCAGGCCGCGGCGGCGGGTGCAACCGCACCGGGGTTGCCTGCGGGAATCATGACTGGGGCGGTCAGCAGCACTGTGGCGAATAGCGCTGCGGCGATGACCGCGGGAAATCGACGGCCCGGTAAAACGCTCACGATGTCCGATGTTAGCGACCCGAGGCGACCGGCGCGCGGCGACTTTTGCGGGACGCAGTTTAGGTCGGTGGCTGCACGGGTACGCGTGCGATACCTCGGTGCTTACGGTGTGGTGGGGGCCAGGCCCGGTTCGATAAGCAACTAGTCAAGCAGGCGGCTATGGAGCGACTTAGTGGGCTCGACGCATTCTTTCTTTACCTGGAGACACCGACACAGCCGCTGAATGTGTGCTGCGTCGTTGAGTTGGATACGTCGACGATGCCGGGGGGCTACTCGTACAACCGGTTTCGCGCTGAAGTGGTCAAGCGCGTGAGTTCGGTGCCCGAATTTCGGATGAAGCTCTCCGACAACCAGCTGAACCTGGATCACCCGGTGTGGGTCGACGACGAGAGTTTGCAGCTGCGGCACCACGTACGCCGCATCGGAGTGCCGCCGCCGGGAGGCCGGCGCGAGCTGGCCGAGATCTGCGGCTACATCGCGGGGCTGCCGCTAGACCGCGACCGCCCGATGTGGGAGATGTGGGTGATTGAGGGTGGCGCCCGCGAGGATGTGGTGACGGTGATGCTCAAGGTGCACCACGCCGTCGCCGACGGCGTGGCCGGGGCGAATCTGCTCGCGCAGTTGTGCAGCTCGGAGGCCGACGCGCCGGCCCCGCAGGCCGTCGCCGGCGCGGGCGGCGGTCACCCGTTGCAGATCGCGGCGAGTGGGCTGATGGGATTCGCGAAGCGGCCGCTGCGATTGGCGACATTGTTGCCGGCGACGATGGTGACGCTGGCGCAGACGGTTATCCGCGCCCGCGAGGGCCGAACGATGGCCGCGCCGTTCTCGGCGCCGGCAACCCCGTTCAACGGCTCCCTGAGCAAGCACCGCAACATCGCTTACACCCTGCTGGACATGCGCGACGTCAAGAGGGTGAAGAATCGGTTCGGCGTGACGGTTAACGACGTGGTGGTGGCGTTGTGCGCCGGGGTGTTGCGGCGGCACCTGCTCGAGTGCGGCGAGTTGCCCGAGGCTCCGCTGGTGGCCACCGTGCCAGTGTCGGTGCACGCGCAGACCGACCGACCCGGCCGCAACCACACCACCTGGATGTTCTGCCGGTTGGAGAGCCAAATCAGCGATCCGGCCGAACGCATCCGGACCATTGCCGCCGGGAACGTGGCCGCAAAAGACCACGCCGCGGCGATGGGGCCGACCCTGCTGCACGACTGGACCGAATTCGGCGGCCCGACGGTGTTCGGCGCGGCCATGAGCATCCTGCCGCGCATTCCGGTGACCCTCAGCCCGGTCTTCAACCTGATCTTGTCCAACATCCCGGGCCCGCAGGATCAGTTGTACTTCCTAGGTTGCCGGATGGAGGCGATGTATCCCCTCGGTCCGCTCCTCGGCGGAGCCGGACTCAACATCACGGTGATGTCGTACAACGGCGAACTGGGCATCGGCATCATCGCCTGTCCCGATCTGCTGCCCGATCTGTGGGGCATCGCGGACGCCTTCTCAGACGAGCTCAAAGAGCTGCTGGAATGCTGATTTTTCCCTGCGGTCAATCGGTAACGGGAAGACACCGGTCCCGGAGTTCGCGCTTGAGTACCTTGCCGTAGCTGTTCTTCGGCAGTTCGTCCACGAACAGATAGCGTTTGGGCCGCTTGAACCGCGCGATGCGTTGCAGCAAGTGCGCATCCAGGTCGCCGGGTTCGGCTGAGCCGACAATGAAGGCCACCACCACTTCGCCCCATTCGGGGTCGGGTGCACCAACGACGCACGCCTCCGACACGCCCGCGTGTTCGAGGAGCACCTCTTCCACCTCGCGTGGGTAGATGTTGCTGCCACCGCTGATCACGACGTCCTTGGAGCGGTCGCGCAGGGTGAGGTAGCCGCGTGCGTCGAACGATCCCATGTCGCCGGTGTACATCCAGCCGTCCTTGAGGGTGTCCTGGGTGGCGGCCGGGTTGTTCCAGTATCCCGCCATGACAGCGTCACCGCGGCAAACGATTTCACCGACTTCGTCGACGGCCGCCGGCGTTCCGTCTCCGCGCAGGACGGCGACCTCCATGCCGGACCGCGCGTAGCCGACAGAGCCGAGCACCGCGTCGTCGGCGCTTTGATGATCCGCACGGCGAAGACCGGTGATCGTCATCGGCGACTCGCCCTGGCCGTAGATCTGGGCGAACACCGGACCGAATGCCGCCATCGCCTTCTTTAGGCTCTCGACGTACATCGGGCCGCCGCCGTAGACGATCGTGCGCAGAGTGCCCGGGCGATCCCGTCCGGTTTCGACGAGCCGCTGCACCATCGTCGGCGCCAGGAACGCGCTCGAGCCGGGGTGGTGATCGCACAGATCCAGGAACTCGTCGGGATCGAACGCGCCGGATTCCGGCACCACCTGCCGCGCGCCGCGCAGGACGTAAGGCAAAACGTAGAGCCCGGAACCGTGGGACATCGGGGCGCCGTGGATCAGGCTACATCCCTCGTCCGGGTCGTCGATATCGGCGAGGTGGGCGACCGTCATCGCGATCAGGCTGCGGTGGCTCAGCATCGCGCCTTTCGAGCGCCCCGTCGTCCCGCTGGTGTAGAACAGCCACGCCAAGGTCGACGCGTCGGTGCCCGGTGGAACGCAGGGCGGTTCCAGGCGCCAGCGTGAAAGGGTCTCGGCGTCAAGGGTTTCGACGCGAGCGCCGGTCAAGCTGGTGAGATCAGCCAAGCCGGGGGCGATCTTCTCCGAGGCGAAGACCAGCGAAACGCCCGCGTCCTCAGCGATTTGCATCATCTCCCTGGGATGAAGCTTGAAATTGATCGGGACGAGGACGCACTCGGCTGCCCAGACCGCGAACATCAACTCGACGATCTCGGGACAGTTCTCGCTGGCGATGGCGATTCGTGCGCCCGCGGTGTGCTGCACACGGATGGCCGCCGCGATGCGTAGCGTGCGTTCGCGCAACTCACGCCACGTGCAGAGTCGACGCTCGCCGCGGTAGAGGGCGCCGCGCTCAGGGAAGCGCGCGGCGGCCTGATCCAGAATTGTGAAGAGATTCACTGTGCATTCCATTCGAGGTCGGCACGTCCATTCGTCCGTCGACCACGATGACACACACCAACGTGCGCCGCCTACGCTTGGTCGTATATGTGAAAGCGGGCGGGCGGAATGCGGCAGAAGAGAAGAAACGGTGTGACTGAGGGGAAGCGCCACGCGGTGCTCACGTTCGCCGGCTCATCGGCCGCTGCCGGCACCGGCTATCCGTCCGACGTGGTTAATGCCGCCGATCCCAACCTTGTCTTTGAGGTACCCATTGACGCGCCGTGGTCGTTCGGGCAGATACCGCCTGACGCGCCGCCTTCGCCGAGCTACGCCGAATCCGTCGAGATCGCTGTCGCCAACGCGACGCAGTGGATTGACGCCAACCCGCAACAGACCTTTGTGCTCGGCGGCTACAGCCAGGGCGCCGAGGCCGCCTCGCGCGTACTCGCCGAGATCATGACCGGGTCGTTGCAGTCGGTGCGGCCAAACCTGATCGGCGGCTACACCTTTGGAAACCCGTGGCGGCCGACCGGCCACACGTTCCCCGGCGGCAGCGACCCGGGCGGCCGCGGCATCGCCGGCACGAACCTGACGGCCGAGCAGATCCCGAAAGACATCGACGGCGTTGACACGTGGTGGGATTTCGCCAATCCCGGCGATTTGTACACCACCACGCCAAATGACACGGCGGGCGCGGACATCACCGCGGTGTACAAGGCGGCCATCCAAGTCGGCATCGACATCAACGCGATGGTGGCACTGATTGCCGGGCTCACCGGTCAGGGCAGCCTGGCGCACCAGGTGCTGAGACTGGTGAAGGATCCGATCGTGGGCGGCGCGGCGCTGGTCGGGGCGATCGACCTTGCGGTTGGGTTTTACGGCACTAACCCGCCCATTCTGCCGCACGTCAGCTACCAGAGCGTTTCTCTCCTGTCCGGACAAAACGCGATTGAAGTCGCCATCTCGCATCTGAACAACATCGCCGGGGCCACGCTGGCCCGCGCAGCAGTCTGAACGGGACTGAACCGGATTGAAAACCGGTCCCCAGGGATAACCACCCCACATGGTTGCGTTCAGAGTCATCGATCCGCACGGCAAAGTCGTCGCGACCAGGCATCTCGACAGCGCCGAGGGTGCGCACGCATGGTTTGCCGACTCCATCGACAACACCGAGCTGGGCTGGCGGATAGAAGTCAACGACGACGGGCGATGGGCGCACTTCGACGACACCGGGGGGATTCGCCTGCATCCCCGGCCGACATAGCCGTCGCGCAAGCGGCCGTCACCAGGGTTTATGCGTGCCCACCACGGGTAGTCGTGCACAAGGCAACCGCGATGGCGAAAGGAGGCGCTGATGGACGTCCAACACCATGAGACGACCGAGCTGACCACCGATACGGGGGCACAGCCGCCAGCGGGCGACGAACCAGCCCGCCGACAGCCCCGGGTGTGGGTGACCTGGGCGCTGGCGGCACTGACGGTGCCCGCTGCGGCGCTGGTGATGATCTTCGACGTCGGCGCGGCGGTCAGCACCGCCGCGTGTAGCGGCGCCCAATGCCCCGCGCTGGGGCCGCACGGTCTGGGGTATGGGGTCCTGCTGTACGGCGCCCCGGTGATAGCCCTCTTGACCATCGTCGCGACGTTCTTTGCCGCGACCCGTCGACGCGGCTTCCTCGTTCCACTGTGGGGGTTGGCGCTGCTGCTGTGCGACGTCGCGCTCACGTCGATGCTGTTCAGCAAGTAATCGCGATGCCCGACAACGGCACTGGCTCGAAGGCGCCCGCAATCTTATTCGACGTCGACGGCACCCTGGTCGACTCCAACTACCTGCACATCCATGCGTGGCAGCGGGCGTTCGCTGAGATCGGCATAGATGTCGAAACGTGGCGGATCCACCGCTCGATAGGCATGGACGGGGCAACTCTGGTCCGATCGTTCTCCGACGACGCACCCGATGAAACGCAAAAACGATTGAAAGACTTGCACTCTCAGTACTACGCGGAGATGGCGCCGTTGCTGCGGCCGCTTCCGGGTGCCCGCACGCTGCTGCAGCGGGTGGCAGATCTTGGCCTTCAGGTGGTACTGGCCACGTCGGCACCGGAAGACGAATTGGCATTATTACGCAAGGTTCTCGACTGTGACGACATCGTCGCGGAGGTCACCTCGTCCGCCGACGTGGACACCGCGAAGCCGCAGCCCGACATCGTCAATGTCGCTCTAGAGCGTGCGGGAGCGTCCGCCGAGCGGGCGGTCTTCGTCGGTGACGCGATCTGGGACGCCGAAGCGTGTGCGCGCGCGCACGTGAAAAGCATCGGGGTGCTCAGCGGCGGAGTGTCCCGAGGCGAGCTCGAAACCGCCGGTGCGGTCATGGTTTTCGAGAATGCCGACGACCTGCTGAAGCATCTCGACGAAACTCCGATCGCGCGGCTGGCCTCTATCGAAAGGTGCTGAAAGGCCTCCCGCAACGGCATCGCCGGGGCCGGCGCCTGCCCGGGCAACCAGTTATTTTTGTTCTCCATCTGCACTGGGCATACCCACCGCAGGGTTGAACACGCGCTCGAGTGGGCAACCAATGAGTTATGTCAGCCGCCTCTTCGCACGACGAGCGCGTCTGCTGGTCGGCTATGGGGGATTGCGCGTGACGGCAGGGTTGGTGCGGTACTGGCTGGAGTCCGGGCGACTCGAGCTCCCGCTACCCGCGTCGGGGCGCACCGCCGAGCGCTGGCGGCGTCTGGGGCTGCTGGCCGAAGAGGACATCGTCGCGGCGCGGATCGCCGAAGCGCACCTCGACGCGGTGGCAATACTCGACGAGTTGGGTGGCAAGCCCCCGGATCCGGATCACCTCTGGGGTGTGTGGGCGGCCGAATCGTCCGAAGCTGTGCTGACCGCCACGCACTTGGGCGATGACGTGTTCAGCCTCAACGGCACGAAAGTGTGGTGCTCAGGAGCGGGGTTCTGCACCCACGCGCTGGTGACTGCGCGGCTCGAGGATAGCCGCCGGGGCCTTTTTGCCGTGCCCGTTGTCGACCCGATCGTCAAACCATTGCCGAGCACCTGGTGGAATCCGGGCATGGCCGGCAGCGACACCAGGTCAGTGCAGTTCAACAACGCACACGCCGTCGCAGTTGGGGAACCCGGCGAGTACCTGAGTCGGCCCGGCTTCTGGCACGGGGCGATCGGCGTTGCGGCATGCTGGCTCGGGGGAGCACGCAGGGTGGCCGACCCGTTATATCGTTGCGCTGGAAGCGAATCGGCCGACGCCTACGCCTTGGCGCATCTCGGCGCCGTCGACGCCGCGCTTGCCGCCAGCGACGCGATCCTCGCCTCCGCGGCGGCCCAGATCGACGCCGACCCATTCGACCGCACCAGTATCGGTCAACTATTGGCCCGGCGCGTCCGGACCATCGTGGAACACGCGGTCGACGAGGCCATTACCCGCACCGGCCGAGCATTGGGTCCCGGTCCACTCTGCCAGGACGGCCGGCACGCCCAACGGGTCGCCGACTTGTCCATCTATATTCGGCAGAGCCACGCCGAGCGGGACCTGGCCGAACTGGGCCAGCTTGCCGGACGAATCTATTCAGGCGATCGCGGCTGACATCCCCTGCAGTATCACATTATTCAGTCGCCTAATAGCTGGCGGACAGTGTTGGTGCAGCCGCCATCAGTGAACCCCAAGCCGCTCGCGGAGCGTATCGGTGAGGAAGCGCCTCGTCGACACCGGACGGAACCTGCGCGCCGCAGTCGTCAGCGCGTCGCGTGAATCCGCGCTCAGCTCGATTTCGGCTGCGGCGACGTTGAATTCGAGCTGCTCGACACTGGAAGCCCCGGGAATTGCAACGACGCCCGGCAGACTGATCAGCCAGGCCAGCGCGACCTGCGCCGGCTTGGCGTCGACTTCGGCGGCGACGTCGCGCAGCGTCTGCAGCAGCGGCTCAATGCGGCGCAGGTTTTCGGTTCCGAACAGCGAGTTCACCGTACGAACGCCGCCTGGCCGGTTGTCCAGGCCGTACTTGCCACCCAAAAGTCCTTGCGCCAGTGGGCTGTAGGCGATCACGATTCGGTTCTCGCGCTCGGCGAACGGGACGAGGTCCTCGAGCGCGCCGGGGCGGGCGAGGGAGAAATCCACCTGGTTGCTGATGACCGGACGGCCCAGCGCGGCGTCGGCCTTCTGCCACCGCTCGAGGGAGTAGTTCGAGACGCCGGCCGCGCCGATGCGACCGTCGTCGAGCAGGCTGCGCATTCCCGGCATGATCACCGAATCCGGGACCACCGGGTTGGGCTGGTGTATCTGATAGAGCGGGATGCGCTCCAGTTGCAGCCGCCGCGCACTGGCACGCTCGCGCTGTTTGACCACCGCGGGGAACGGCGCGACCGGCATGATCTTGCTGGCCACCGCGACCTTGGCGCGCTCGTCGCCGAGCGCCTCGCCGAGGATCCGCTCGCTTTTGCCCAGCCCGTACACTTCGGCGGTATCGAACAGTGTGATTCCCGAGGCGAGAGCGCGTTTGACGATGTCACCCGCGATGCCCGAGGCGTAACTGTCGCCGTAGCCCCATTCGCGTGAGCCGAATTGCCAGGTGCCCAGCCCGATCCGGCTGACTTTTCCAATTCCGTCGACATCCAGGTACTTCATCTTTCCCACCGTACCGAGATGACCGATGAGGTCAACGCGGGTCAGTCGGACAAGTCGATGACGTCGGGCCCGGGGGTTGCCGCATAGAGCTGTTCGATCTGCGCGGAATACTTCTCCGCGATCGGGCGGCGTTTGAGCTTCATCGTCGGCGTGAGCTCGTCGCCGCCTGGCTCCCAGGGGGTGCCGACGATGACAAACCGCTTTATCTGCTCGACGCGGGATAGTTTCGAGTTTCCCTCGCGGACAGCGGCGGTCAAGATGTCCCGGGCCTCACGGCGCTGCGCGAAGGCGGCAGCTGACGAACCGTCCATGCCGAGCGCGGCGGCTTGTCCTGCGACGGCATCCTTATCGAGAACGACGAGCGCCGTGACGTATGGCTTGGCGTCGCCGAAAGCCACTACCTGGTCGATCAGTGCGGAGGAGGCCTGAATCGCCCTCTCGATGTTGGCGGGGGAGAGATTCTTTCCCGCCTCGTTGACCAGTAACTCCTTCTTGCGGTCGACGATCGTGACGAAACCTTGCGCGTCGATGGTGCCGATGTCGCCGGTATGTAACCAGCCCTCGGCGTCGATCGCTTCGCCCGTCTTCTCCGGCTGATGTCGGTAACCTCGCATCACGACTGGCCCGCGTATCAGCAGTTCCCCGTCGCTGGCAACCGAGATCTCGACGCCAGAAAGCGCCTGCCCGACCGAACCGACCTGGTATGCATCGGGTCGGTTGGAGGTTCCACAGCCCACACTCTCCGACATTCCCCACACCTCGTAGACGGGAATGCCCAGTCCCCAGACGAATTCGAGCGTCTCGATCGGACTCGGCGCGGCCCCGATGACCGCCCATCGCACCTGCTCGAGGCCGAGCGCGTGACGCAACTTTGCCAGCACCAGCCGGTCGGCGAGCTTACGGCGCAGGGCGAGCGACGGAGGTACGGAGCTGCCGGCCAGTGTTAGGCGGGCGGCTTGGATGCCGGTATCGATGGCCCACCGCGCCAACCGTTGCTTGATGCCGGTCGCTTCGGTGTCCAGTTTGGTTTCGATCCCGGCTTTGATCTTGTTCCACACCCGCGGCACACCGAGGAACGTCGTGGGGTGGGCGTCGGCCAGCGCCGCCGCGATCGCCGTGGCGTCGGCGACGTCGGTCACTTGCGTTCCCAGAACGATGTTGGCGTAATGCGAACTAACCCGGTCGGCGATGTGCGCATGCGGTAGGTAGGACGTGATGCTGTCGCTTGGTTGCATGTCGAGGAGATCGACGATTGCCGAGAAAGCCGCTATCAGATTCGTGTGCGTGAGCTCGACCCCCTTGGGGGGTCCGGTGGTCCCCGAGGTGTAGATGAGCGTTGCGACATCGTCTGGCCGTACGGCCCGCCACGTCGCGTCGAAATCGAAACCGGTTTTAGCACCTAGGGATTCGAGCTGTTCGAGGGTCATGCAGCCGTCGATATCGGCATCGACGACGATCACCCGGGCAAGGTCCGCCCCGGCACCTTCGAGGGCGGGCAGGAAATCCTTTTCGGCGACCACAATCTTGTTCTCGGCGTTGCTGAATAGGTACCGGATCTGATCTGGCGCCGAGGTGTTGTAGATCGAGAACGGGATTGCACCCAGGTGCATGACGGCGGTGTCCGTCAGGTGGAACTCGGGACGGTTGCGCAACATCAGCCCGACCGTGTGGCCACGTTCGACGCCCAGCGCCGACAGTCCGGTGGCAATCTTCTGCACGTGATCGGCGTACTGGCGCCACGTGATGGCCACCTTGTCGCCGACCGTCCGGAGGGCCACCGCAGTTGGCTGTAGGGCCGCAGTCTCCTGAAAGGCGTGTGGCAGCGTGGACACCAGCGCTCCGCTTCGGTGCCGCACCACCGTGAGGTCTCCTTGCTGCATACTGCGCTCCTTCGATCACGAATAGACAGAAGTGTTCACGTTTCTTGCGTCGAACGTAAGACCGTTTAGTGGCTCGTCCGAGCCTGGCTGTGAGCCAGAGCGACCGTTGCCGCTGCCATTACCGCGACTGAGACGCCGACGGCTATCCAGCCGACGGTGTTGGTGTTGAGCGTCTCGCCCAACACGGCGATACCGAGCACCGAGCCCACGATGGGCTCGGAGACCGTGACCGCAGGCAGCGACGCGGTCAGCGGTCCGGCCCGAAACGCCGACTGCTCCCAGACCGTGGCGCCGATCGCCAGCACCACCCACACGTAGACCTCGGGCGTGCGCAGCAGCGCCGGGATGCCATGGCCTAGTTGGTCCACGACGCCCTTGGTCAGCACCGAGAACAAGCCCCACAGCGAACCGGACATCAACCCCAGCAAGAGTGCCTTGATCGATGCCGAGGAGGTGCGCGCACCAATCCGGCACAGGATCAGAGCCGAACCCATAACTGCTGCCACGATGGCCCAGGCCTGGGGCGAGCCGCGCGGGCTCCCTTCCTGGGGGTCGCCGACGGTGACCACCACCGCGACCGCGGCAGTGAGTAGCGCGGCCCAAATCCATTGCTCCCGAGTGATTTTGCGGTGGCTCGCCCTCGCGTTGATGAGTAGCGCGAACAGCAATGACGTCACCGACAGCGCCTGCACGAGTACCACCGACCCGAGACCAAGCGCTGCGGCCTGCAGCCCGAATCCGGCCCCGGCCACCAGGCTGCCCGCCCACCACCGGCGATCGCGCAGCAACCGGCCGAAGAGCGCCAAGGTGCCGACCGGTTGGTCTGTCACTTGTTGAGCGGATCGCTGTTCGAGGACGTCGCCGATGCCGGTCATCAGGGCGGCCGCTATCGCGAGCAGCGCAGCGATATCCGCCGGCGTGCGCATCGAGATCGAAGCTAACTGTTGCGGCTGACCTTGAGCGCCGCTGTGATCATCGGAATCTGCAGGGGCAACCGCGCCAGGGCGAAGATACGCATCGGCCACGGCTTGTCCCACCACAACCGGCACATGTTGACGTTCGCCGGGAAGACCCCGACGAACAGCGCGACGGCCGCCAGTGCGGCGAATCGCCGGGTGCCGCGAGCCAGCAGGAGCCCTCCGATGCTTACTTCCGCGACCCCGGATGCGTATGTGTACAGCCGCGGGCTGCCGGGCAGCTCGGCAGGGACGATCGTGTCGAACGGTTTGGGCGCTAGGAAGTGGAGGGTGCCGACGCCGAGCAGCATCGTCGCGATTCGGTATGCGAGCGTCTGGTTGGCGTCCCGGGTGGCTGGCGTGGTGGTCATGGCCTCATTGTGCCGGTCGCCCAAGGTGGCCTGGTCAGCCGCCCGTCTCAGGCGAAAATATGGGGAAACCCCTGATGCGCCGACGGTGCCCGCTCAATAACGTCGCCGCTAACCGGGTCAATACCGTCCAGGTTGCGGTGCTGAAGCTTTCGGCGGACCAGGCCAACTCGGCCGCTATCAGTCTCGCGCGAAAGATTGCGCCGCAGGTGCCGCAGTAGTTCGCCCCCTCAGCAGCCGAGCGCGGGCGACCAGCCGACGGCAGCGCTGATGCGTTCCGCCGGCGCACCGGCATCGGCGCACAGCTGCGCGACGACCTCGGCCGATTCGGCGGCGAAGACGCCGAAGGCGTAGTCGTCCGCGGGGATTGCCAGCGCCATCAGCAGTCGAATCTGGGTGCCCTGCGCCGAGACGGACGCGGCGCCGTCATTGAGCCGCCCAGCCGTTTCGTCGATGAACCGGACTGGTGTCTGCGGTCCGTACCACTCGACGAGAAAGCGCTCCAGGTTCGCGTCAATGGTGCCCTTGCCGTCCATCGCTTCACGCTATCGACCCGAGCCGCGTCTTAAATCAGGGTTTTTCCTACTTTTTGGGGGGTGCGAGTGCTTTGTACAGCTCGACGCGGGAGCGGATGTTGAGTTTGCGGTAGATGCGGCTGAGGTTGACTTCGACGGTTTTGGGGCTGATGAACAGCGCCGCGGCGATGTCGCGGTTGGTCATGCCCGCGACGGCCAGCTCGGCGACGCGTCGTTCGGAGGGGGTAAGTCCGGGGGTACGTTGTCGGCCTGAGGTGCCTCGGGTGAGTTCTGTGCTGGCGCGCTGGGCCCACAGCGTGGTGCCGAGTTTCTCGAAGGTGTGCTGGGCTTCGCGCAAGGTGGTGGTGGCGGCGTCGCGGCGGCGTTGACGGCGTTGAAGTTGGCCCAGCAGGAGTAGGGTGCGGGCTTGTTCGAAGGGCATGGGTAGGCGCTGGTGTTGGGTGATGGCCAGTTCGGCCGTGGCTGTTGCGGTGTTCAGGTCGCCATGGGCGGCGTGCAGCATGGCGCGGCAGCGCATGCCCACGGCCAGCATCCAGGGGCGATCGAGTCGGTGGCCGTTGCGTTCGAGGATGTCGATCAACGGCTCGGCTTCCTCGAGACGACCCAGCTGGATCATGGCCTCGACGGCGTCGGGCACAAATGAGGCGCCGATGAGTTCGGTACCGTCCGGCGCCGCGAGGATGCGAGACACCTCCGGCTGCAGCATTTTCAGTGCCGTCGAATAGTTGCCCTGTGTCGCGTCGAGAAAGCCCAGAACTGTGACTGGCCACTGAAACAAGCTGCGCGAGCCGCTCCGTCGGCCGGCGGCCAGGGCCTCGGTGGCGTCGCTGCGCGCTTGGTCGACTCGTCCGAGGTAGGCGGCGAGCAACGCCCGCACAGTCAGACCCACGCACAGTGGCAGGTTGCCGCCCAGCTGGAGTGCGCGCTCGGTCAAGTCCTCGGCGAGTAGCGCGGCTTCGGTGAAATCACCCCGCCAGATATTGACGAGCACGGTGTGAAAATCGATGAACACCAGTTCGCTCTCTTCGCCACGGTCGAGGTAATGCTGGCGCATCGCGCCCATTTCGAAATGGGCGCGCTCGAGCTCACCGGTGCAGGCCAGCAACAGGGCGTTGTGCACGCTGGGACGGAACACCGACGGGACGGGCGCTTCGCGGACCTCCAACTCGAGGGCGCGTTGCATGCTTTGGACATCGAAGCCGTCGCCGTAGAGGAATCGCAACAACGCCCGCATGCCCAGCGCTTGACTAAGCAAGTCTGCTCGTCCGAGCAGCGCGGCGGCGGTGACTGCCTGCTCAACGCTGTTGACGGCGTCGAGCAGCTGCCCCGCATTGAAGTGGGCAAACGAGAGCGTGACCAACATTTGCACTCGCAGTGACAGGTCATCGCCGGTCTCGGCTAAGCCACGCTCCAGCAAGCCGGTGGCCGAAGCGAAACTGTCGCCGGAAACGCGAACCACAACCAGCTGGTGTAGCGCCTCGGCGCGGAGCGAACCTGCCGGTAGGTCTGCTACCACGGCTTCCAGTATCTGACCTGCACGTCCGACATCACTGGCAGCGAAATAGCATGCCGCACAACGGATCTGTCGATGCGGATCGTTGCCGCCCAGCCCGATCGCCAGCTCCAGCAGTTCCGCGGCGGCGGCGGGGGCTCCTCTACTGCGTGTGATCTCGGCGGCGGTGTCGAGAGCTTGTATGGTGTGCGGTTGGCCGGTGGCGTCGGACAACGCGAGATGGCGGGCGCGTAGTTCGGGTTCGGTGACGAGTTCGGCCAGACGCCGGTGCATTTCACGGCGTCGGCGCGGTGTCGCTCCGCTGTACACCCCATGGGCCAGCACGGGATGCGTGAAGTACACGCGGTTTCCGTCGATAGCCACCACCGCCTGGGCTTCGGCATCACCGAGCAGGTCGACGAGGCGGTCCGGTGTGGATTCGGTGGCTTGGGCCACCAATTGGATCGTCGGATTCGGAAGGCTGGCCATGGCAAGCAGCGCGTCTTCGGCTCCGTCGCCGACCCTGCCGAGTCGTGAGCTCACCAGATCGCCGAGGCTGTTCGGCAGGCTGAATTCGGTGATGCGCGGGCGCGCGCCGATTTCGCGGGCCAGTTCCAACGCGAAAAACGGGTTGCCCGCCGCGATCTCGTGAATGCGAAGCAACGTCGGGCGGGCGACCGACGAGCCCAGCCGAAACATCAGAACCTGTCTTAATTCGCCGACTGTTAACGGCCGCAACCGGATTCGACGGACGGCGTCGGGACTGGGCAGCTGTAGCCGCGACACCGCATCCTCGGTGCGGGTGGTGCACAGCAACGCCGCACCCTTCGGAAGCCTTCGTGCGGCGTACGCGAGGACGTTGGCGCTGGACGTATCCAGCCACTGCAGATCATCAATCGCGACCACCACCGGGTCCTGAGCGGCGAGCCGATCGATGACGGCCACGAAAGCCGCCGCTACCGCCCGGACATCGGTCTCCTGCCCGTCGTCCAGACGGCGCAGCAAGGCAGCCTCTAAACCGTGTTTCTGCGGCGCGGGCAGATCCGCCCATTCCGACTCGTCGACCGCACTCAACAAGTCGGCCAGCGCGGCGTAGGCCAACACCGATTCGGCCTCCGCGGCGCGACTTGTCAGCACCCGGAAACCACGCTCGCGAGCACGTCCCACGGCGTCCAGCCATAGCGTAGTTTTCCCGATACCCGGATCGCCCTCGATGATCACAGCACACGGCGAGTGCGGCACCGAGTCCAGAAAGTCAACGAGTGCGTGCTCTTCTGCCTGCCGGCTGACGATTTGCTCTGCGTTCGTTGACTCGGCCATCAGCTAAGCCCATCGCCTCGCGCCAACCCGCCCCTTCGTCGGTCTCGGTGCGCTGCACATGTTTCCATGCCGCGCGACGGTCGCGAAGGCATTAGCATGTGCGCCTCGTGTGAGTGCCCGGTGGACAGAGTATGACCATGGTGCCGTACGAGCACGCTTTGCTCAATCTGGGGGATATCCGGCCAGCTGGCGCAGCGAAGTCGTTATCGAGTTGGTGATGGTTGCGCGGTGAGGTGGCGCGAGCGTGCGTGCCTGTACAGCGACACGCCGCCACAGGCGTACAACTGCGCACGCTGGCGCCGGGTTAGACCGGGGTTAGTCAGGGACCGGCGGGAGCCAGGCCAAGATGCGGTCGGCCAACTCCGGCCCGCTGTCCTCCTGAATGAAGTGGCTGGCGTTGAGGCGGGCGTGTGGCTGGCCCGCCGCGCCGGGAATGTGCTTGATCAGCGGGCGGTCTGCTTTCCCGAGGAGGGGGTCGCGATGCCCGAAGATGGCCAGACAGGGTTTCTCCCATCGGCCCAGGGCTTCCCAGGCGGCCCGGTTGGCCGGTACAGCCGGATCGTCGGGCGAGGTCGGCACCAACAGCGGGAACGCGCGGGCCCCGGCTTGATAGCTCCTGTCGGGAAAGGGCGCGTCGTAGCCCGCCCGGACCTTGGCCCGAACCCACCGCACGGTGCCGGTGGCAACTATGCGGCCCGCGGGCAAAACGGGGGAGAAGCGCGCAAAGGCTCGCCAGAGGTGGAAGGCGGGCGGGGTGGGCCGCTGCGCGGTGGGCAGGAAACCGTTGGCCACCACCAGCCGCCCCACCCGGGCGTCCTGCTCGGCCGCGACGCGCAGACCGATCATCGAGCCCCAGTCCTGCACGACCAGCGTGACGTCCTTCAGTTTGAGGCGCTCGAACCACGATGTCACCCACTCGACATGCCGCAGGTAGGTGTAATCCTCGATCCGACTCGGCTTGTCGGAGCGGCCAAAGCCGATCAGGTCCGGCGCGAGCACGCGGAATCCGCCTTCAGCGAGCGGCGGAATCATCTTGCGGTACAGGTAGCTCCAGGTGGGCTCGCCGTGCAGCAACACGATCGGCGGACCGTCGTGCGGACCTTCGTCGAGGTAGTGCATGCGCAACGGCTCGGTGTCGCTTGCAGCCACGTCGACGTAATTCCCTGAGAACGGGTAATCCTCAAGGTTTTCGAACCTTGAGTCCGGGGTTCTCAGGACATCCATGATCAGCTCCTTTGGTGGACCTGCCATTCGCGGCGTCCTGGATAGCCTCTCTCCGCGGGCGCGACTTCGTCCAGTACGAAATGTTTTTGAACGTACAACCATCTCGCGATCGACGGAGCGAGACGACTAAAATCGCAGTTCATGGCCATCCGGCACGCGGTGCTTCTCATCGCCGACATCGGCGGCTACACACGCTATATGAACTGGAACCGACTGCATTTGATCCATGCGCAATTGACGGTGGCGCAGTTATTGGAGTCGGTCATCGACGCAGGCAAAGGTCTGAAGCTGGCGAAGTTGGAGGGTGACGCCGCGTTCTTCTGGGCGCCCGACGGCAACGCCAAAGTGCTGGTGGGCGATCGGCTGTCGGGGATGCGCCAGTCGTTCCTCGCGCGGCGGGAGAGGCTCAAAAAAGACATTGCCTGTGAGTGCGCGAGCTGCAAGCAGTTGGACAACCTGTCGCTGAAGTTCGTCGCCCATCAGGGCGAGGTGGCAGAGCAAAAGGTCAAGCGCAACGTCGAGCTGGCCGGCGTCGATGTCATCCTGGTGCATCGCATGCTCAAGAACGACGTGCCGATACCGGAATACGTGCTGATGACCGACGCGGTGGCCGAATGCCTGGACGACTCGGTGCGCCAGACGTGTCAGCCACTAGTGCACCACTTCGAGGGCATCGGCGAGACGTCGACCCACTACATCGACCTGGCCTCGGCGGTCGCCACACCGACGGTTCCGGACCGGGGTTTTTTCGGCCGGCTACGCACGAAGCTCAAGTTCGAGTCGGGCGGGATGCCGTATGTGATGGGCCTCAAGGAACCCGCCGCCGGCTTCAGCAGCCTGGGCCGCGATGCTGCAGGGCCCGGCCCATCCGCGACAACGCCTCCGTGAGAATGGCTTGAGAGGTCGCGAAGTTCACGCGCACATGTCCGGCTCCGCCGGTCCCGAAGGCGTGGCCCGACGTGAGCGCGACCCGCGCCTGGTCCAGGAAGAACCGGGCCGGCCCGGACAAATCCGACACCACCGCAAGGCCTTCCGTGGCGTCTTCGCCGAATCCGAGTTGTCGGCAATCCAGCCACGCTAAATACGTGCCCTGCGGCGGTTGATAAATGACCCCCGGGAGCTGCTCGGCGACCAGCTTGCCTAACAATGTTCGATTCTCGTCCAGACCACGCGACAGCGCGTCCAGCCAATCGTCAGCAGTGCGGAATGCGGCGGTGTGGGCGATGACGCCCAGATGGCTCGGGCCGTGGCTGACCTCTTCGGGCAGGCGCCGAAGATCGGCCGCCGCCTCCGGGCCGGCGATGGCCAGCGCCGCCTTCAGCCCGCACAGATTCCACGCCTTGGTGGCCGACGTCAGGGCCAAGGCGTCCTCGGCGCCGGCGACACTGAGATACGGGGTGAATCGCGCCCCGGGCAGCACCAGCGGGCCGTGAATTTCGTCCGACACCACCCGGACACCGAAGCGGCGGGCACGTTCGGCAACTCCGCGCAATTCGTCGACGCTGTGCACCGACCCGGTGGGGTTATGCGGATTGCACAACAGGTACGCGACGTTCCCGTGTGGCCCGGCTGACGCGCGGGCGCCCGAAAACGCTTCCTCCAGCGCGTCCAGGTCGATCCGGCCGTCACCCCCAAGCGGCGCCTCGATCACCCGGCGCCCATCGTGTGACACGAAGGCGTAGAACGGCGGATACACCGGCGAGTTGACGATCACGGCGTCGCCGCGCTCGGTGACCAGCCGAAGCATCTCAACCACACCGAGCATGACGTCGGGAACGATCGCCGTGCGGCCGACCTCCAGGTCGTCCCATTGCCAACGCCGCGAAGCGAATTCGCTGACCGCCTCGGCTAACCCGGTTCCGTAGGGATATCCGGTATCGCCGATGTCGACGGCCCGACGGATGGCGTCAGCCACCGTCGGCGCGAGCTTGACATCCATCTCCGCGACCCACAACGGCAAGACATCGGCCGGGCGGGCGCGCCATTTCATGCTCGTACGGGCCCGAAGTTGCTCGAGCGTGAGTTCCTCGAGCGGGTTAGGTGTCACTCGGGGAAGGGTAGGCCGTTGCCGGCCGACTCAGCCACTGTTTTATTCGGGAACAAATGTTAGGTTGAGCCGGATGTTCACGCTCAGGTTCGACATGCGCGCGCCCGATTGGGCCGGGCCCGCCGCCGACCTCTACGGCGCGGCGATCGACATGTGCGAGTGGGCCGAGACGCGCGGCGCGGCGCTCGCTGTGCTGTCCGAGCACCACGGCGCCGACGACGGCCACCTGCCCGCGCCGCTGACGCTGGCCGCGGCGATCGCGGCGCGGACGCGCACGTTGGCGATACTGCTGGCCGCCGTGGCGATTCCGTTGTGGGACCCGGTCCGGCTCGCCGAAGAGATGAGCGTGCTGGACCTGATCAGCCGGGGACGGGTGTGGTACGCGTTCGGCGTCGGACACCGGCATGAGGAGTATGAGCACTTCGGCGCCGACATGGCCACCCGCGGCCGGGTGGCCGACGAGATGTTGGCGGTGCTCGGCCCGTTGGTGCGTGGTGAGGTCGTCGAATATCAAGGCCGCCGGGTCCGCGTCACCCCGCCCTGCGCGACCGACGGTGGGCCGATGGTGTTGATCGCCGGCGGCAGCAAGGCCGCCGCTCGGCGCGCCGGCACTCACGGGTTCGGGTTCGTCTCCCAGACCGCGTTGCCGGGCCTCAAGGAGCTCTACGAAGAGCAGTGCCGCGCCCACGGACACGAACCAGGGATGATTCAGTTTCCCGTAGAGGGCGCTCCCACAACGGTTTTCGTCGCCGACGATGTCGACGAGGCTTGGGACGCGCTGGGGCCGCACCTGTTGCACGACGCGATCATGGCCGCGTCCTACCGGCCCCACGACGATTCGGTCGCGAGCATCAGCCGCGCCGACAGCGTCGCGGCGTTGCGCGAGGAGGTCGGCGGCCCGTACCGCATTTTCACGCCCGACGAGGCCATCGAATACATCCGCGGCGGCCGCCTGCTGCCGCTGCACCCGCTCTGCGGTGGCGTGGCACCCGAGGTGGCATGGCCTTACCTGGAAGTCGCCGCGGCCGCCTCGGCGCGGGCCCACGAGCAGTAAGGAAGGAGTGCCTATGCGCGTTGTTGTGTGGTCCACCGGGGGAGTCGGGCGCAACGCCATCGACGCCATCAGGCGCCGACCGGATCTGGAACTCGTTGGGGTATGGGTGCATTCTCCGGACAAGGTCGGCAAGGACGCGGGCGAGCTGGCCGGCGGCGAGCCGCTGGGGGTGGCGGCCACCCACGACGCCGATGCGCTCATCACCTTGGCGCCCGACTGCGTGGTGTATGCCGCCAGTGGTCCCGAACGGGACGGCGCCGCGGTGCCCGATTACCTGCGGCTGCTGGAGGCCGGCATCAACGTCGTGTCGACGTCGTCGACGAGCCTGGTGTACCCGCCGTCGTACTTCGCCCCGCACTGGCGCGACCAACTCGAGGCGGCGGCCAAGGCCGGCGGCGCGTCGTTCTACGTCTCGGGCATCTTTCCCGGCTTCGCCTCTGATCAGCTCGCACTGCTGATGACGACGCAGTCGAAGAACATTCGCTGCATCACGGCCAGCGAGGTTGCGCTCAACGATCACTACCCGGTGGCCGACGTGATGATGAACGGGATGGGCTTCGGCCACCCGCTGGCTTTCGAACCCATGCTCAAAACGCCGGGTTTCATCGAGATGGCTTGGAAGGCACCGATTTATCTGATGGCAAGCGGACTCGGGGTCGAGGTCGAGGAGGTGCGCGGCACACTGGACCGTCAGCTCACCGATCGTGACATCAGCGTGGCATTCGGCACGATTCCGGCGGGCACCTGCGGAGCGGTGCGGACGCGGGCCGCAGGCGTGGTCAACGGCCGCGAAGCCATCGTCATCGAGCACATCATTCGGATGGCCCGCGACGTCGCGCCCGACTGGCCGACCTCGGAGTGCGACGCGACCTACCGGGTCGACATCGAAGGCGATCCCGACGTGCACTGCGTGATGACGATGGGGCAGGCCGCCGGCCACGGCGCCGGGCACGCCGCGATGATGTCCACGGCTATGCGAGTGGTCAACGCGATTCCCTACGTCGTCGACGCGGCGCCGGGCCTGCTCAGTTCGCTGGACATCCCGACGACCCTGCCGCGGCACGTATTCGACTGAGCGTTGACGCCGATCTTTGGGCCGACGTAGCGTACTTTGGATAAAACCTTAGGTCGTCTAGGAGTTGCCGTGTTCACGATGCGCTTCGACATGCGGGACCCGGCCTGGGGCGCTGCTCCAGCGGAGTTGTATGCCGCGGTGCCCGAGATGTGTGCGTGGGCCGAGGATCATGGCGGCCTTGCCGCCGTTTTGTGTGAGCACCACGGCTCCGAGGACGGTTATCTGCCGTCACCGATGATCCTGGCTCCCGCGATCGCTGCCCGTACCCAGCGTTTGGCGCTGAGCTTGATACTGCTTCTTCCGTTCTACGACCCGGTACGACTCGCCGAGGACATGGCTGTCCTCGACATCATCAGCGGTGGGCGGGCGTCGTACATCCTGGCGCTGGGGTACCGGCCCGAGGAGTTCGAGCACTTTGGTGTTGCGCTGAGCGATCGTGGTCGGCTGGCCGACGAGAAGCTCCCGTTGCTGCGGCGGCTGCTCGCCGGTGAAACGGTGGTTCACGACGGACGCCGGATCGCCGTCACGCCGCGTCCGCTGACCCCCGGTGGACCCGGGCTGATGTGGGGCGGCGGAACGCTGGCGGCGGCGCGGCGCGCGGGCAGGTACGGCCTGGGGATGTTGGGCAACGCGAACGAGCCCGGCATGCGGGAGGCGTACGAGGCTGCCTGCGCAAAGCACGGGCACACGCCGGGCGGGACGTTCTTTCCCGACCGGGACACCCCGTCGGTCGTCTTCGTCGCCGACGACATCGACCAGGCTTGGTCGGAACTGGGTGAGCACCTGCTGCACGACGTGCAGGCCTACGCATCGTGGAATCCCGGCGACGAGACGACGGCCGGCTTCTCCCACGTGACAAGCGTCGACGAGCTGCGCGACAATCCGGCGTCGCACGTGATTCTCTCGGTCCCCGAGGCGATTTCGTGGATTCGCGCTGGCAAGGTCTTGAACCTCTCGCCGCTGTGCGGTGGGGTGCCGCCGGAAATTGCGTGGCCATATCTCAAGCGCGTCGGCGAGGTCGTGCTACCCGAGGCTTTGTCGGAGAGGAAGGTGCCACTATGACAATGACCGAGGTTCACTACGACCCCTTCGATTTCGAGATCGACGACGACCCGTATCCGATTTGGAAGAGGTTGCGCGACGAAGCCCCGCTCTACCGCAACGACAAGTACAACTTCTACGCACTGAGCCGATATGAAGACGTCGCCCCCGAACTGACCAACTGGGACGCCTACGGGTCGGGCCGCGGTACCACCATAGACATCATCATGAGCAACATCGACTTCCCGCCCGGAATCATCCTCTTCGAGGATCCGCCCATTCATGATCTCCATCGCCGTTTGCTCTCAAGGGTTTTCACGCCGCGCCGGATGGAGGCGATCGAGCCGCTCACGCGGGAATTCTGTGTGCGTGCGCTCGATCCGCTGGTGGGCACGGGGCGGTTCGACTTCATCGAGAACATCGGCGCGATGGTCCCGATGCGTACGGTCGGCTACCTCTTGGGCATCCCCGAAGAAAACCAGGAGGAGATCCGCGACCGCGGCGGAGCCCAATTAACCCTCAACGAGGGCACGTTTAGGCCCTTCCCGGCGGACTTCCTCGAGCACAGTCATGAGATGTTCGCCGACTACATCGAGTGGCGGGTGGAACATCCCTCGGACGACCTGATGACGCAGTTACTCAACGCCGAGTTCGAGGACGGCGAGGGAACCCGGCGGCTGACGCGCAGCGAGGTGCTGCTCTACGTCAGCACGATTGCCGCCGCGGGCAACGAGACCACCACGCGCCTGATCGGTTTCGCCGGCCAGCTGCTGGCCCAGCATCCCGATCAGCGCCGAGAGCTCGCGGAGAACCCGTCGCTGATTCCGATGGCGCTCGAGGAGGTCTTGCGCTACGAAGCGCCTTCGCCGGTGCAGGCGCGCCACGTCGTGCGGGATGTCGAATGCCGAGGGGTCACCGTTCCCCAGGGCTCGATCATGTTGCTGCTCAACGGATCAGCCAACCGCGACGAGCGCAAGTATCCCGATCCGGACACATTTGATATTCATCGTGGTGCAGCGCATCTCAGTTTCGGCCACGGACTGCACTTCTGTTTGGGTTCGGCGCTGGCGCGCATGCAGGCGCGGGTGGTGCTGGAAGAGGTCCTCAAGCGCTGGCCCGATTGGGAAATCGATGACGCCAACGCCACCAAAGCCCACACGACCAGCGTGCGGGGTTGGTCAAAGCTGCCCGTCTTCACCGGCTAGCAGCGGGAGTCAGATGTCGTACGAGAGCACAGCGCAGCCCATCAAAGTTGGCTATCTGATGGACTTTCTGCTGCCCGAGGGCTTTCCCAAGTCCTACTTCGACGACCTGACCCAACCGTTCGATCTCGTCTTCAAAAATGGTCTCAAGCAAGGGCTGATCGATCGGCCGATCGAGATCATCTACCGCGAAGTAGAGGGGTTGCCGAAGGGATCGGTGAAGGCGGTCATCGATGCCTACGGTGAAATGTGCGACGAGGGATGCCTGGCCGTCTTCGGTCCGAACATCGCCGACAACACGGTTCCGACCAGTGAGGCGATCGCGGAGCGTTTCCGGGTTCCCTGCATCAGCGTGACGGGATCGGACGTCTCGCTGGGCGAATGGTTCTTCGCATTCCCGATGGGTTCGCACACCGACGAGCCGATCTTCTGGTCGGACCTGCTGGCCAAGGGCGGACACGACCAGGTCGGGGTGCTCATCGAGCAATCACTTGTCGGCGAGACGTACCTGAAGAACTTCCGGAATGCATGCAGGCGCAAGGGGATTCGAATTATCGCGGAGGCCTCGATCCCGCAGACGGCCCAGGACGTGACGGCCGCCGTGAACACCCTCTACGAGGCCAAAGCGCAGGCCATCGTGCATTGCGGGTTCGGGTTCGGCGTTGTGTTCATCAATCCCGCCCTGCAGGCGCTGGGGTGGGACCCGCCGCGGTTCTGCGGCACCGCCTTCCAAAACGCGTGGCTCAATCCGATCATGTGGAACGCATTCATGGGCTGGACCGGGATCGACCAGTACGACGAGGGCAACGGTGTCGGGCAGACGTTCTTGGACGAGTACAACGAGGCGTACGGCCGCCGGCCGGAGTGGTGTGTGCCGGTCGTCAACAGGGACGTTGCGTGTACCTTGCTGCAAGCGCTCGCCGATGCGCATCCGCTGAGCCCGCGGGGTGTCAAGGAGGCGCTCGAGCGCGTCAAGATGTTGCCGGCAGCGTCCGGTGCTCCCGGAACGCGGGTGTCCTTCGGCAACTGGACCCGCCGGGCATGGATGGGCGCCGGCTATCTGGTGGCCCGCCGACTCGACGCCGACGGCGTCAACTCCCATCTCGTCGATCGCTTCGGCGAGGAGTAATAACCCCAATTGCGTCTGCTCGGCGGCCCAGCGAGGCCCTAGGTCACCCACTCCGGTTGTTCGGACGTCTCCACGGCGCTGAAGTCCTTGTGCCCCAACCCCGCCGTGCAGCCGCCGTCGACGACGAATTCCGAGCCCGTCGAGAAGCTCGAGTCGTCGCTGGCTAGATAGATCACCAGGTTGGACACCTCCTGTGGCTGGCCGACCCGGCCCAGCGCGGTCTGGAAGATGTCGTCGGGAACCCAGTCCGTCATCGGAGTCTTGATCAGCCCCGGGTGGATCGAGTTAACCCGAATCCCGCTGGGCCCCAACTCCAATGCCGCCGACTTGGTCAATCCGCGAACGGCGAACTTCGTCGCGGTGTAGCCGTGGCACGCGATGGTGCCGGCCATTCCTTCGATGGACGAGATGTTGATGATCGAGCCGCGGCCGGCTTCCTTCATCGGCTTCACCGCCGCCCGGATGCCGAGGAACACACCGGTCAGGTTGATGTCGAGGATGCGGTGCCACTCGGACAGCGCGTAGTCCTCGATGGTCCCGACGTTGATGATCCCGGCGTTGTTGACCAGGACATGGAGGCCGCCGAATTCGCTGACCGCCGTCGCGACCGCGGCGTCCCAGTCGTCGGGCCGGGTAACGTCGAGGTGGACATAGCGGGCGCTGTCGCCGAGCTCCTTGGCGACCACCTCACCCTCGTCGTCGAGGATGTCGCCGAGCACGACTTTGGCTCCCTCGGCCACCATCGCGCGGGCGTGTGCCGCGCCCATGCCGCGCGCCCCGCCGCTGACCAAGGCGACTTTGCCGGTCAACCGATCCGCCATACGTTTCTCCCGTTCACTCGAGTGGTTTCGTCACCATACGCGGTGCGCTTTGATCCACCAGAACGGCGCCGTCGGGTTGGTTCCCGAGGGTCTGCAACGCGATGTCCTCGCCGTTGGCCGTGAGGCGAACGATCTGGGCCAGTTGTGCGGGTGCGTCGCATTGGACATAGTGGTCGGCGCCCGGCACCACCCAGTAGCGGTTGCGGCCCGGCTTGTGCTTGAGATACGTCTGCCACACGTAGTTCGGGACGCGCACCGGTGAGACGTTGTCATGCAGGCCCCACACCACCGTGGTATTGACATGGCTCTCGGAAAGCGCTTCAAGCCAACGTTTTTCATCCGCGGCACGCTCATTCAGATACTGGATGACGTCGGGCATCACGCGGATCCCGTCGTTGTGGGCAAAGCACTTCGCCAGCGCGGCGATCTCCGGGTCGGCCGGCGTCCGGCGCGGCATGAACGTGGTCATTCCCAGGCCGGCCGCCAGAGCTTCGGGCGTCGTTGCTGCCGCCGTCGCTCGCGCGGTCGCGGGGTCGAGCAGCGCGGTTTGCCACACCGTGAGATTCGACAGCGGTAGGTAGATGTTGGCATTGGTGAATATGACGTCGAGGGGCTGATGTTCGGCAGCTAACATGCCCAGCGCGATCATGCCGACGCTGCTGCCGCGGTCATGGGTGAGCATCCGAAAGTCCGTGAGCTTCCACTCCGCGGTGATCGCGTGGACCAGCAGGCGTGCGTCGTCGTAGAGCGAATAGACGTACGGCTCAGGCGGCTTGTCGGACAGCCCGTGGCCGGGGAAGTCCAGCAGGAACATGTCGAACTCTGAGCCGAGTTCGCGGGTCAACGCGAAATAGTCGATGCTCGACGTGGGAAAGCCGTGCACCAGCACGAGAGCCGGCGCGCCGGGGGTGCCGCAGCGGCGGCTGAACACCGTGACGTCCTGTCCGTCATTGGCCGGGGTCGACGAGCGCCACCGAAGTTGAGTGCCGTCGCTGTGCCACTCCGCGAAGATGTCCACTTACGCCCAAGCCTCCCAACTGATCATGGTCCGCAGCGGTCCGGCGAACAGCGGTCGCACCGCCGCTGATCGCCAGCGCTGTTCGACGAGCGGCGCCAGGCGTTCGGTGGTCGCGAGCGGGTCGTCGTCGAGGTAGATGACCGTGATGTAGTGGGGGTCGGTCCGCCATCCTCGCTGAGGGCGCCACCCGCTGGTCGAACCGAACGTCCACGCACCGGCCGTGCCGGGCGTGGCCAGCAGCGCCGGATAGTGTTCGGCGTGCAGCCACTGCAGCCATTGGCTCGGGCGGGCGTCAACCGCTTCCTCGACGATCAGCAGCACTCCACGATGCGGCCGGAATGGCACCACCTCAGCGGAAATCAGTGCGTGCGGCGAGGATTGCCAGTCCAACAGTCGCAGACCCGAGATCTGCAGCGACGGTCGCGCAACCGGGAAGCGGCCCTTTTCCTTCAATGCACGCCCGAGCGTGACGAAGTCATCGAAGGTCTCTTCAACGGGGTCGCCGACGAGGTAGTGGACGGCATTGCCGAGCTGTTCCAGTGGCCCCCGTGCCGCCAAGCGACGATTGACGTAGTCGCCGTCGGCGGTCCAGCGCAATCCGTGCACGATGCCCGGCAGCTGGTATTGCTCCGGCATGTGATCGAGCAGGTGCCAACGCAGGTAACTGCCGTCATCGTCGGCGGGTGCCGAAGGCGTGAGGCTGAAAAAGCCTGCCTTGACACGGTTCACAAAGCCGATCTTAACGGCAGGTTGGACGTGATCATCGCCGGTATTCGGGCATCCGCGGTATGGTGGTGAACGGTTGGCCCCGCGGGAGACGTGACCTTGAATTCACGCGAACAGCGCATCTTGGTGTTGTCGGCATTTCCGGCCGAATGTGATGCGGTCTTATCGCACACCACGCTCGATTCCGACCCGGTGGTGGTCGCGGACCGCAGGCATTTTTACCTCGGCACGATCAGCGGCAAGAAGGTGATCGTCGCGATGACCGGTATCGGGCTGGTGAACGCAACCGATACCACCGAGGCCGCGTTCGCCCGGTTCAGCTGCATTGGCGCAGTGGTGTTTTCTGGAGTTGCCGGTGGCGGCGCGCGGCCCAAGATCGGGGATGTGGCCGTACCGGCCCGATGGACTCTGGACGACGGAGCAACCTTTCATCCGGTCGACCCCGCGATGCTGGCGACGGCCCAGACGCTTTCGGTCGCGCTGGACAACAACAAACTCGGGCGTCAACCCCAACTGATCATCGGTGGCGACGGCTGCAGCAGCGACAACAACAACGGCACGGCATTCCCGTGTATCCCGAACGGGGGAAGCGTCTTTGGCGGCCAGCCGCGCGGCGCACCCGATCGCTCTGTTTTCTACGCGGGCAACTTCTTTCGCGCGGCGGGACCCTGGCTGCTCAGGGGTTTGATCGGCAACCTGCGTATCGCACAGCAGGATCCGGCGTTCGACGCCATGGACATGGAGACGGCCGCGGCGCAGGCCGTCGCCGACGCGCACAGCGTGCCATTCCTTGGTATCCGCGGCATTTCGGACGGACAAGGAGACCCGCTGCGTCTCCCGGGTTTTCCGATTACGTTCTTTTACTACAAGGGGATCGCAGCGGACAACGCCGCCCGAACGGTTGCTGCCCTTATACAGAACCGCGCGCAATAGGCCGTTTCGGATCCGAACACCATTGCGACCACGAGCCCGGGAAAAGCGCCGCCTCGCGACCCAGCGCGGCGAACGCCGCGACCGTCACGGTTGCGCTGACCCCCGAGCCGCAGTAAGCGCCCACGCCGGCGCCGTGGTGATCCAACAGCCGCGCGAGCGCGGCGTCGTCCAGAAACGTGCCGTCGTCGGCCAAGACAGCCGTGCTGGGAAGGTTTTCGGCGCCGGGGATGTGTCCGGCGACCGGGTCGACGGGTTCGACGTCGCCGCGGAAGCGTTCCGGCGCGCGCGCATCGAGCAGCGTCACGGTCCCGTACTGCTCAGCCGTCAAGGTCGGTCGGCTTCCGTTGTACAAATCATCGTGCAGCACAGTCACATTCCCCGGTTGCGGGGTGACAGGGCCGGATTCCAAGAGTCCGCCGGACGACCGCCACGCGGACAGGCCGCCGTCGAGAATCCGGACGTTCGCCAGCCCGGCCGCGGTGAGCACCCACCAGGCGCGCGCGGAGCCGGCTCGATTCCAGTCGTCGTACACCACCACTGATTCGTCCTGCCGAATTCCCCAGCGGCGCGCGGCTGCCTGCAGGCTGCGCCCCGACGGCAACGGGTGACGGCCTCTGCCTTCGACGGCGTGGTCGCTGAGTTCGTCCTCGAGTGAGACGTACACCGCGCCCGGTAAGTGGCCCTGCAGGTAGCTCGCGCGCCCATCCGGCTCGTCGAGCCGCCAGCGCACATCCAGCAGGGTGATCGGATCACCGGCTCGGATAAGGTCGGCCAGCTCTGTGGCGGTGATCAGCACCTGTGCACGTGAATCCACGCCACTGAGCCTAACTGCGGCTTAGGATCCCGAACTATGGGCAGCAGGTATCGGGTCGCGCACGTCGGCACGGGTCATACGGGCACGGTCGCGCTTCAGCAGATCCTCCGCTCACCGCGTTTGCAGTTGGTGGGCCATTTCGTGCACAGCTCGGAAAAGGTGGGCCGCGATTCCGGCGAGTTGGTCGGTGACGCGGACGCCGGTGTCGCCGCGACCGACAGCGTCGCGGACTTCCTGGCGTTGGACGCCGATTGCGTGACCTACTTCGCGGCGATCTCCGGCCGCGACGCCGACGACATTGTTGACCAGCTGTGTGCATACCTGGCCAGCGGAAAGAACGTTGTCACACCGTCATACCCCGCACTGTTTCACCCCGCGTCGCTCCCGGACGACGCCCGCCGCCGGCTTGAAGAGGCATGCCGCGAGGGCAATAGCTCGCTGTTCGCCACCGGCATTGCTCCCGGCTTCACCAGCGACATCCTCGCCGTGCAGGCGGCGAGTATGACCGAGCTGCCGACGAAAGTGTCTGTCCAGGAACGTATTCCGTGCGGCGCCTATCGAGTGCCGGGGTTCTTCGCGATGATGGGCTTCGGGCGAACACCTGAGCAGGACGCCGCCGTGTACCCGCCGGGAGCGATGATCGAGCATCATGAGCCGCAGCTGCGGCTGTTGGCCCAAGGGCTTGGCTGGACTCTCGACGATATTCGTGAGCACCGCGACGTGGCGATGGCCGATCGTCAGTACAGTTTTGCCGCCGGGGACATCCCGACGGGAACAATCGCGAGTGTCCGGATGCGATTCGATGCGATCGTGGAAGGCCAACCGCGAGTGCAGTATTCGTTGATCTGGTCGATGCCTGACGAACCGGTGGAAGACTGGCAGCCGATCATCGCCGCGGGCAGCCCCACGCGGCGGCTCACCCGCATCACGGTCGACGGTGATCCCCCCGTCCAGCTTGACTTCGCCCTCAATGGCGGCGAGTTGCCTGGAGCAGCCGCCACCGCCGCGCGAGTGGTGCATTCGATCCCCGCGGTGTGCGCGGCGAACCCGGGAATTCTCAGTGCGCTGGATCTCGTTGTCGCTGCGGGCTGACGGCGCTACGCGGCGCTCAACGTCGTCAGCATGCCCGTGGCTGCCTGTCGCCAGGTGAACATCTCCGCGCGGCGGCGCGCACAAACACGTCGGTCATATTCGGGCCGACTGATGACCGTGCCGACGGCTCGCGCCATGGCCTCCGGGTCGTTGTCGGCCAACGCGCCGCTGTCCGGGGTGACGATCTCGCTGAGCGCCGATGTCCGCGACACCACCGCCGGCGTTCCGCACGCCAGTGATTCCAGTGCGGCCAGGCCGAACGTCTCGTGCGGCCCAGGCGCCAGCGTGACGTCGGCGGAGGCCAATAGCCCGGCGACGGTGTGCCGGTCGGAGATGAAACCCGTGAAGTCGATGGGCAACCGGGCGGCCTGTCGCTGCAGTCTGGCGCGCAACGGCCCTTCGCCGGCGATGACCAGTCGGGCGTCGACGCCGAAGTCGCACAACGCTGCCAGCGCGTCAACGCTGCGGTCCACGCGCTTTTCCACCGACAGCCGGCCGCAGTGCACCAGCAGAAGCTGCGTGGGAGTGGCCCATTGCTGCCGCAACAGCGGGGAGTGGCGCCGCGGGTGGAAGGTCTGCAGGTCCACGCCCAGTGGGACGGTGACGACGTTGGTGGCGCCGATGCGGTCGAATTCTTCGCGCGCAAACCCCGTGGTGCAGACCACGGTGTCGTAGTCGGCGGCCGTGCGCGCGTTGGCGAAATCGGCGAGGCTGCGCGCGGGACGCGGCGGAAGTACTTGGCCCGCAAGGCGATCCAGGCGTTCGTGCGAGATCATCACGGTTCTGGCGCCATGCTCGTGGCCCCAACGACCCAGCGATCGCAAGGTAAGCCGATCCGAGACTTCTAAGGCATCGGGTCGCAGCGCCGCGAGGAGCGCCCGCACCGGGCCCGGCATCACCGCGCGGTAGCCGCCGGTGAACGGAATCAGCTTGGCCGGCATAGTGATTCGCACGACGCCGGTGGGCAACTGGCTGCGGTCGGCGTGTGAACCGGGGACGATGAGAAATACCTCGTGGCCGGCGGCGCAGTACTCGGCGCCGAGCCGGTCCACCGCGGTGCGGAGGCCGCCGGATCGCGGGCCGTAGAAGTTCGCCACCTGAACAACACGCATAACGTGAGGACATCCGGTGCTTGTGGCCGGTCAACGAGGTGACACCGACAATTGACTGAATAGTCCATGAACTCCCGCTACCGGGCGGCGGGTGATATCACTGGCTATCGGACGAGTCGAGCAGTTGCACTTCCATCAAGTCCAACTCGTTCTGCAACTCGCGCAGCACGATGTCGTCGATACGGTTTTCGTTTCTCAGCGCGGTGACCGCCCGGCGTTGATGCTTCAGGACGCCAAGACGCACCTTCCGCACCAGCTCGTTTCGCTCGACCAAGTCGTGGGCCATCGGGTCGTCGTCGCTGGCCATGACCACCGCGGCGTGTTCTTCGTATTCCTTTTGCAGGCGACCCAGCAGCTTGGGCCCGACGCCGAGTTCGCCGGCCACCACCGGCAGCGCCTCCAAGGCGGCTTGGGCGCCGACGCTGCGGGCCAGTTGCAATTCGTTACAGCGCGCGACATCTTCGGGCAGCCGGGCCCAGCGAACAACGCGCGGCAGCGAGATCCCTTGGACGAGCACGGTCACCAGAATGACCGCGACCACCACAAAGATGATCAGGCTGCGGTCCGGGAAAGGTGCGCCGCTGAGCGTGGTCAGCGGAATGGCCGAGGCGGCGGCCAGCGATACCGCACCGCGGAATCCCGCCCAGCTAGTGACGAAGCGCGCACGAAAGCCGACGGCACGGTTGGGCCGGCCCAGGCTGCCGTCGACGGCGCGACCCAACAAAGTGCTGAATTCCACCCAGACAAACCGGGTCACGACGGTGACGGCGGTGACGGCCAGAGCCAGGTAGGCAGCGTGGCGAAGGCCGCCGTCGACGTGGTAGATCCCGCGCAACGCGCCGGGGATCTGGACTCCGACAAACACCCACAGCGAGCCGTTGATCATGAAGGTCGAAATATCCCAGAAACCAAAGGAGAGCAGCCGGGAACGAGCCCCGATCACGACCGGCCCAAAGTAGGCGAGCATGAGCGCGGACACCATGACCGCGACCACCCCGCTGCAGTCCAGAGCTTGGGCTAACAAGAACGCCGCGAACGGTGTGAGCAGGCTCAGCGCGCCTTCCTCCAGGGGCGCATCGATCCCGCGGCGCAACAAGGCCACCGCACCCCCGACCAGCAGCCCCGCGGCGATACCGCCGAGGTAGGACAAGACGAACCGAATGGTCAGGTCGGACGGGCTGACCTCGGCCCCGCCGATGGCGACGTGGACGGTCACGGCGTACAGGACCAGTGCGGTTCCGTCGTTGATGATGCTCTCGGCGCGCAGCACGGTCAGGGCCCGGCGGGGCAGCTTTTTCGCCAGACCGGCCACGGCGGCCGCGTCGGTGGGGGAGAGCACGGCGCCGAGGACCGCTGCCGCGTGCGATTCCATACCCATGGCCCGCGCCGTCCACGAGATCGCGACCGCGGTGACGATCACCAGGGCGATGGCGGACATGAAGATGACGCGCAGGTTCTTGCGGATCTCGCGAAAGCTGGTGTTCAGGCTCTCCCAATAGAGGATGGCCGGCAGGAACAGCAGCAGCACGATCTCGCCGTTGACCCGGACATTGCCGAAAACCGGGATCAGACCCAGCAGCGAGCCGAGCAGGATGAGCAGGACCGGGGGACCCACGCGGTAGCGCCGGCCCAGCACCGTGCCCAAGATGACGGTGCTGACCAGCGCAACGATGACCTGAAGCCCAAACACCAGCCCATACTGCCGTACGGCCGTCCTTTATGAGCAGTCGCAACAGTCGTCGCAGTCGCAGCAGCAGTCGCAGCCATCGCAGCAGCAGATGCAGCCGTCCCAGCGGTCGCTTCGTCGTCGCGCCTTGGGGTCGGGTGTTAGCCCCCATTGCGGTCTCGGTGCCGTCAGCGTGACATTGCTATCAAGTTAAGAGGCATGCTTCGGGCAGTATGCAGCGATGCTGGCGCCGACGAAGTACCCGGCATGGTAGCCGTCCAGGTTGCTGTTTTTCGTCACGTCAGTTGCGACGTCGGACGGCTGCCTACCGAGATCAAGTTCATCGCACACCTCATGACCGGCAATGATCGCGGCCTGCGGTGACGCGACGCTGATGCCCCTAGATCTCAGTGCTGAAAGGAACGGGTCATCGGCAGTGTCGGCGTGAGCGGTCGGCGCTGCCGCTCCCAGTGGGCCAAGCAGCGCGACCACCAGTGCGAGCCGGGCAGCCAATATGCGGGGGGGTGTTATTTCTGAACCTTGACTGTCACTGGCCGCACGCGCCGCGGCATCGGCAGGCTGTGCGTCTGCCGGCGGCTGAGGGCATGCTGTCATGGCGCGCCAGTGTCTCCCGACTTCGCTGGGCTTCTCATGCAAATCATTCGCAGCTACGGGTAAACGTAGCACTTGTAGCCTGGTGCAGCTGCAAATCGATCGCGATTAGTCTTGCGGATTCATTGCAAGACCGGGGGTGAGAGTTTCGCGTCGTCGCGTCGGCCCGCGCGCCCGGAAACGCTGGGTCTCAAACAGCTCCAGCGAACCAGGCGCTCGTCACCGCACGGGTCTGGGGCGGCTGCGTCGTCGGTGCGCCCAGTTGGCCGACTTTGACCGTCCACACCGCGGCCGAGCGGTCGATGCAGGTGCCGGCGCCCTGGCTGGGCAGCCACAGGACCGCAAGGTCGCCGCAGTCATAGACGCCGACGTAGCCGTCATCGCGGCTGCCCCAGGCGCCGCCGTTACGGAACAGGCAGCGGGTGCCGCCGTCGAGAAGGAGCGCGAATGGGTCCGGTGAAGCGGTGGGTTGCACCGGCGGGAGCGAGCCGCCGTAGGTCACCCGGTGCATGCGCTTGTCCCACGGATTATCAACGCACAACAGCGATCCCGGCGTGGACGGCCAGCAGGTGCCGGCACCGGCGGCGCTAGGTGAGCAGTAGTAGACGTTGTTGGCCACCGCCGACGGCGACGGTGTGGTGCAGTCGCTGACCGCGGTGACGTTGCCGTTTGACGGCGCCTCTCGGTAGCCGTTGATCGGTTGACCATTGGGTCCGACGGCCACCGTGGTGATCGCTTGGGTGGGTGGCGGATCGGCAGACGCCGGTACGGACGTGGACCAGGTCGCCAGCGCGGCGATCGGCACGCCGACAAGTCGCGACGCGATGTTCATCGAGCTAACCCCTCTCATGTGAGCGGCCCTTTGCAGCGTAGAGCCCGTTAGGCTCCGATATCGAGAGGTGATTCTCGTGAACACGATCCAGGTCCCAACGGACGACGTGCTCAAGCAGAGTGCCATCAGTCGAGACGTCACGCTGGCAGTCGGCGATACGCTGAAAGTGACGCTGGGCTCGAATCACACCACGCCCTATCACTGGACGGCTGAGGCCAAGATCGGTGATGGTGCGGTCCTGAAGCAGATCAGTCACGACTATGTGCGACCAGATTCGGCCGCGCTGGGCGCGCCGGGTGTCGAGGTTTGGATGTTCGCGGCGTTGAAAGCGGGCAGCACGACGGTCGCCACCGACTACACCAGCATCGTGGGCAGCGATCCAAAGCCAGTGTGCACGTTCACGGCGCGCGTGACGGTGGAGTGATGTGTGCGCCCGAAGTCATAGGCTGCGGACGGCCTCCTCGAGGATCTCGGTGACGACCTGTGGCCGGGTGATCAGTGGCGCGTGGTCGACCTTGTGGCTCTGCGTGTTGGCCTGCATGCGCCCGGCCATGAAGTGTTGAGTTTCGGGGTTGATCATGCGGTCTTCTTCGGCGATGAGGAACCAGGTGGGGATGTCTTTCCATCCGGGTTTCGGTACCGGTGTTTGGATGCTCCCGACGGCGATGGGCCGCTGGACCGCGGCGAGTAACGCGTTTTCTTCCGCGGTCGCGTGTTGCGCAAAGGCATTGGGAAAGGCGTTGTCCGGCAGCCAGATCCAGCCGCCGTCGTCGGGCTTGAGTTCGGGCGCCTGTGGGTGTGGGGCATTGCGGTAGAAAACGTCGGCGACGGTTTCGCCCTCGTCGGGGGCCAGGGCCGCGACATAGGCCAGGGCTTGAATGCGCGGGTGACGTGTCGCGCCGATGACGCCGCCGGCGTAAGCGTGACCGGCCAGGACGACGGGCCCTTCGGTTCGGTCGATGGTGCGTATGACCGCGTTCACGTCGTCATCGAGTGAGGTCAGCGGGATGGGTGCGGCGATGACGGCGATCCCGCCTCGCTGCAGCTCAGTGATGACGCGGCGCCAGCTTGACCCGTCGGCCCATGCTCCGTGGACGAGCACGACGGTGGGATTGGGATGCATAACCCAAAATATTCGCACGCAGTTGTCCGCCGGTCAACTGAGAAAGGCTCGTAGACTTCGACGGCGTGGCTGGTGTTCAGTTGGATTCGCAAGAGCGTCGTGAGCTCTGCGATCTCTTCGAGCAGCTCGGCCCCTCCGTTCCTACGCTGCTCGAGGGCTGGACTGCTCACGATCTGGCGGCCCACCTGGTGTTACGAGAACGCGATCCCGTCGCCGGCCCATGCCTCGTCCTGCCCGGTCCTTTCGCGCGGTTCGGCGAGCGGCGTCGGGCCAGATTGGCTGCGCGCGAGGACTTTACGTGGCTTGTCGGACGGATCCGGTCCGGTCCGCCGATCGGATTCTTCCGCATCGGATGGGTGCGTTCCATGGCGAATCTCAACGAGTTCTTCGTTCATCACGAGGATGTCCGCCGAGCCAATAGCCAAGGGCCCCGGGGTCTCACGCTTGCGATGGATGCCGCGTTGTGGCGAAACGTTGTCAGCGGCGGCCGTTTTCTGAGCCGCCGCCTCGCTTGCGGTCTCGAGGTCGAATGGGCCGGAACCAACCAGCGGATTAGGGTTCGGCCGGGTGAGCCGACGGCTTTACTCAGCGGCCTACCGGGCGAATTGCTTCTGTATCTCTTTGGGCGCCAAGGCGCGGCGCAGGTCGACGTGAGCGGACCGGCGGAGGCCCTCGCCGCGGTGCATGGCACTCATTTCGGGATGTGAGTCCGTCACACTGATTCCGTCCGCGAAGACTACGTCGGGATTGAGGATGCCCGCCGGGTCGAAGCTCGCTCTTGATGCGCCGCATCAGAGCTATCTTGGCCGGGTCCTCGAGCTCGAGGAAATAGGGAGTCTTGGCGCGGCCAAGACCGTGTTCACCGGATATCGCGCCGCCCAATTCCATTGCCAGCGCGAAGATGTCGGTGATCAGCTGGTGTCTTTTCTCCGGGTCCTTGCACAGGATCGCCAGGTGCACGTTGCCGTCGCCGGCGTGCCCGCAGCCCACCGCGCCGGCGCCGACGGCCGTCGCCAGACCACGTGCGGCGGAGATGAACTTCGGCATCGCACCGCGCGGCACGACGGTGTCGATAAGGTCGTCGGCGCCCATCGCTTTCACAGTCCAGAACGCTTTTTCGCGGGCGTCGATCAGTTTGCGTGCCGAAGCTCCTTCGAGCACGTAGGCGTCGACGGCACCCAGCTCGGCGAGCAGCTCGCCGGTCTTCTCGACGTCCTCGTCGAGCCGCTCGGTGGTTCGGCTCTCAAGTGCCACAACGAGATACGCCTCGCAGCTGTCGCGGATCTGGTCCGGGATGCCCAGCTCCAGGTTCTGGGTGTAGATGAGCGCGGCCATCGTCATGTTGTCGATGTATTCGAGGATGTAAGGCGTGAGTCCGGTGGCCAGGACCTTGGGTACCGCCTCCATGACCTGGTCGAAGTCGGCGAACGGGGCGAGCACGGTGGCGCTGTGCTCGAGGCGTGGATGCAGCTTGACGATCACCTCGGTGGCCAGGGCCAGGGTGCCTTCGGAGCCGACGATCAGCTGGGTCAGGTCGTAGCCGGTGGACACCTTGGCGATCTTGCCTCCGGTGCGGATGATCTCTCCGGTCGGCAGCACCGCCTGCAGTCCGAGCACGTTGTGCCGGGCCACGCCGTATTTGACCGCGCGCATGCCGCCGGCGTTGGTGCCGACGTTGCCGCCGACGCTGGAGGACAGCTCGCCCGGGTGAACCATGTACCGCAAACCGGTGTCGGCGGTGGCGGCGTCCAGCTCGGTCAACGTGACGCCGGGCTGCACGACGGCGACCTGGTTGGTCGTGTCCACCTCCAGCACCGCGTTCATCCGCTCGAAGGAGATCAGCAGCCCGTCCTCGCGCGGCCGCGCCGCCCCCGACAGGCCGCTCCCGGAGCCGCGGGCGGTGACGGGCACACCGTGTTCGGAGGCCGCGATCAGCAACTGCGAAACCTCTTCTGCCGTCGCCGGCTTGGCGACGTAGCTCGGCTGCTGTGGAGGGCTCGTCAGTTCCTCGTCGTGCCAGTAATCCTCGGGGATCGCGTCGCCCGTGAGCAAGTTGCCGTTCCCGACGATTTCGGCGAATCGCGCGGTCAAGTCGCTTCTCACAACCTTTCACTTTATCTCAGGGGATTCTCAGATGTGCGGAGCATGCTAGGCGTCGTGCACCCGGTGGTTGGAGCGGCACCGCCACAACAGGACTCACGGGCCGACCGTTGGTTGGCGACGGGATTGGTGGTGCTGCACGCGGTTGAACTGCTCACGCTTCTGAAGGCCGCCGGGGTGACCGCGCGTTATGCGCGTGCGCATCCGGGGCACGGTGCGGGTCTGCCGCCGCTCGTGGTGCTGGTGGCGCTGGCCCTGGTCGGATGGCAGGCCTTGCGGCTGCTGCGCGGGCGGCGGTCGCTGAACGTGTCGGGGCTGTTCGTTCAAGCGGGGATCTTGGTGTCCTCGATCGCGGTGGCCACCCACAACGTCGTCGCCGGGGTATTCGGGATCGTGCTGTCCTGCGCGGTGTTGGCCGGGTGGGGTCGGTTCGCCAAGCCCGTGCGGGCCGTAGCGGCCGTAGCGGCCGTAGACAGCGTGCCGCGGACCACCGAGATCCGCTCGCGGATCGGCGTCGGCGACGTCGTGTTGGTGTTACTGACTGCGCTGGTGGTGCTCGCCGTCCTCAGCGTGCACAGCCGGATCGTTGTTGGGTTGGTGTTTCTGGCCGTCATCTTCATTCCGTTGGAGCGGCTCTTCGCGCTGCATCCGCGACGAGTGCTGCGGGCCGGCTGGCGCACCGACGTCGTGCACTTTCTGGTCAATGGTGCCGCGGTGCGGGTCGGGATGATCGCGTCGGCGGTCGCATTCGGTTTAGTGCTAAGGGCTTTCGTGCCGGCGCCGCTGCGCCATGCCGTCGGTGGGAGTCCCAGCTGGGTGCAGGTCGTCGCCGGGTTCGCGATCGCGACGGTGGGCGGCTACGCGGGGCACCGTGCGTGTCATGAGGCGCCGCTGCTGTGGCGCTTCCACAAGGTGCATCACAGCGTCCGCGAGCTGGACTGGCTTGCCTCCACACACCTTCACCCCCTCGACGAGGTCTTCACCCGTTCAGTGTCGGTGTTGCCGTTGTATGCGTTTGGCTTCGGCCGCGTCAGCCTGGGCGCATTCGTCGCCCTGCTCACGCTGCAGGCCATTTTCATCCACTCCAACGTGCGGCTCGGCTTCGGCCCGCTGCGCTGGATGATCGGCACTCCGCAGTTCCACCACTGGCATCACGCCCGTGAACCGCAGGCCTACAACAGCAACTACGCCGGTGAATTCCCGGCCCTGGACGCGCTTTTCGGCACGCTGTATCTGCCGCGCAACCGCTGGCCGGCGCAATACGGCATCGACGACACCCAACCCGATGGTTATCTGCGTCAGCTCGCCTGGCCGTTTCAAAGAAGGGGCATCAGATGATCGAAGTACTGCAAGACATGCCGAAGGGAGTTTTCGGCATTCGCGTATCCGGCCGGCTGCGCGGGGACGACCTGCGCGAGTTCAAGCCGACCATGGACGAGATGCTGCAAACCGGCGAGATCAGGATCGTGGAGGTCATCGCGCCCGACTACGAGGGCTTCGGCCCCGGCGGGTTGGTCGAGGACCTCAAGCTGGGCCTGGGCGCGTTGTTCAAGCATCATTCGGCCTTTAAACGAACCGCGGTGGTGACCGACAAGGAATGGGCCGTCCACACGCTGCATGCGCTGGCGTGGATGGTCCCCGGCGAGTTGTCCCTGTTCGGCCTCGACGAGCTCGAGCGCGCTAAGGAGTGGGCCGCGGGTTAACGGTCGGTCGGCTGCCGACTTCCAGAGCCGCCAGCTCGCAGGTGCCGTCGAAGATCACGCGGCCGAATTTGCGTACGGTGCAATGTAATCGGCCGGCCAGGTGCTCGAAATCGGTGTCGATGTTGCGCCGCTCGGCGGGCAGTGGCACGGGCAGGACGTGCGGGTCCAGATGGGTGCCGTCGCCGTCCAGGTCGATCTGGTAGCGCGGGGTGCGGGCGCGCACCGTCCAGCGTCCGTCGCTGAGCTGCGAGCGCACCAGCGCCGGCGGCGTCATGCGGATCACGCGGTCACCCAGTCGCACGACCACTCCGGTGACCTCGCGACGGAGCGGGCCCAGCTCGAGAACGCCACCGGAGAACGCGACGCACACGTCGGCGTCGCCGAAATCGTGCGCCTGACCCCACCACCAGCGCTCGGGAAAGCCCGCGCCCCAATTCCTTTCCGTATAGAGCTGGGCGCCGTCGAACGTCCAGGTTTGACCAGCGAATTCGACTGTTCCGCTGGCTTTTCCGCCGAGGCGGTAGGGATGCCAGTATTGGTTGAGGAACGGGACCGAGGAAGCGATACCGCCGCCGCCGAAGGCCTTGGGCCACTCGAACGGATCGGCGAATCGCAGGTCAAGGTGGATGTCCTCGAGATCGATGCGCAGGCTATCGCGGCTCGCCGTGATACGGCCGCTCGGATCGGTTCCGGCGTGGACCGTGAAGCGGGACAGCTCGGTCTCGGCGTCGTCAAGGGCCGCCGAGCGCACGACGCCGCCGGGGTGCAGCGCGACCGCGACCGTCGCCCAGTTTCCATCGGGGTTCTGGTTCACGCTGCACAGCGCGACGACGACGCGACCCGAGGCCGAATCGGTGAGCCGCCAGAACCAGCCCTCCATTTCGGTCCCGTGTGAGGGCACCGGGTCGCCGAAGGGTACATCGGCGCCGGTACGCCGATAGACATCGATGAGGGGCTTGGCGACGTCCTCGGCTACCCATCGCACGTAAGCGGCGGTCATCGGTGCTGTGTCCCTCCCATTGGGGCTAGCTTACGAGGCGCTGCACAGTCCAGCGCGGCTGCAGCATCGGCGTTTTGGGTGAACAGCAGGCTCACGAATCACAGCGCAGAGGTGACACCTTTTGCCCGGCTCGCTGCGACAAGTAACCGACTCTGACTAGTGCGACTAGTCCGAAAGGTCTGACGAGGCTATTCTTAGACACGTGAAGACGGTCACGAGCACAGAGGCCAAAGCCAAGCTCAATGCACTTTTGGCGGAGGTCGAGCGGACCGGGGTGGCGGTGACCATCACCAACCATGGACGTGCGGTAGCTGTGCTCTCGCCAGCGCATCCCCGGCCGCGAAAATTTGGTCAGCTGCCGGCGCTCGTCGTGCCCGACAACTTCGACGAACCGCTTCCCGACGCCGAGATCGCTGCGTGGCAAGGCAATTCATGACTGCACGACGGCGCCCGTCGACGCCGCGTGCTGTTCTCCTGGACACGAATGTCTTGCTGTGGTTGGTCAGTACGCCGGACAAGGTTTCCGATTCGGCGCGTCAGCTGCTCCATGATCCCGACACCGAACTGATGGTTTCGGCAGCGTCGGCGTGGGAGATCGCAATCAAAACCCGGCTGGGTCGCCTTGACGGGGAGCCGCTGTTGTCCGTGTGGTCGGATGTTATTGCCGACATGACCGCCACGGAACTGGCGATCGATGCGGGCGACGCCATCTTGGCCGGGCGGCTGCCGTGGGACCACAAGGACCCTTTCGACCGAATGCTCGTCGCCCAGGCCGCTCGGCGAAACGTCACCCTGGCGACACGCGATGCGGACATCCTGCGTGCAGCACTCACCCCCACCTTGAAAGCCTGAGCTGGCTGCGCTGCCGCGTTAGGCAAACGCTCGATCCGGGAACCCTGGTGTCGCCCGCTCGTCAGGCTGAAAGGATTCCCAATGTCTTCCACGTACCGTGGGACGCGTCTCGGTACCCAGTTCGGGCCCTACGAACTGCGCTCGCTGATCGGCGTGGGCGGAATGGGGGAGGTGTACCGGGCGCACGACACGATCAAGGGCCGGATGGTCGCGCTCAAGGTGTTGCGCACCGAGCTGGCCGCCGACCCGTCGTTCCAGGAACGTTTCCGGCGCGAGTCGCGGATGGCGGCACGATTGCAGGAACCGCATGTCATCCCGGTGCATGATTTCGGCGATATCCGCGGAGTGCTTTTCATCGATATGCGGCTGGTGGACGGCGGCAGCCTGAAAGACCTGTTGCGCGCGCAGGGCGCACTCGAACCGGCGCGGGCGGCACGAATCATCGCGCAGGTGGCGGCGGCGCTGGACGCCGCGCATGCCGAGGGGCTGGTGCACCGCGACGTCAAGCCGGAGAACGTGCTGCTGACTCCCGATGACTTCGCCTACCTTGTCGACTTCGGCATCGCGCACTCCGGCGGCGATGCCAGCGTCACGGCAAGCGGATCGGTCATCGGGTCGTGCGCCTACATGGCGACCGAACGGTTTACCGAAGGCCGTGTCGGGCCCCAGGCCGACGTCTACTCGCTGGCCTGCATGCTCTACGAGTGCCTCACCGGCGGACCGCCTTTCGACCACGAGGAACTGCCGCAGGTGATCAGCGCGCATATGTTCTCGCCGCCGCCGCGGCCGAGCATCATGCGCCGGGGAATTAGTCGCGTGTTCGATGACGTCATCGCGGTGGGTATGGCGAAAGAGCCAGCGGAACGGTTCTCGTCGGCGGGTGAACTGGCCAGGGCGGCCACCGAGGCGGCGTCGGTGGCCCCGAGCCCAAGCCCAAGCCCGCCGGCCAGCACGCGGCCGTTCGCCTCGCACTACCCCATCCCGGACGACACCGGCTACAGCCCGTATCCGCCACCCGCGCCACCGCCCGCGCGGCCGGGCCGCAGCCGCGTGCCGCTGGTTCTCTCTTTGGCCGCGGTGGCGGTGCTGGCCGTCGCAGGGATACTGGCGGCGATATCGGTTTTCGGCAGCATTCACCACACCTCGCGGCCCGAAATACGCTCGGCCGCACCGCAAGTCACGGCGGAAACGACCGCTCCTACAACGAAGACACCCGCGCTGTCCCGTCCGGTGCAGGGCGCCGACGGCCTGGGGTTCGTCGGCGAGTCGGCCCGCTGCGATCCGGGCGATCCGCCGGCGATGGTGGTGCGCACCGCCCTGTCACTCGCAGTCGTGTGTAAAACCGGGCCCGGCAACTTCTATTACCGCGGCGAGCGGATCAGCGATGGCGCCAACATCGAACTCGCCGACGCGGTGCGCACCTCGGGCGGATTCGACGTCACCAACCCGGCCGACGGCACGCGCTACGAGGTGCGTCCGCAGCGGCTGAGGATCATCAGCAACGGTCATGTCGATTCCTCGGAGCCGGTGCTGCAGTGCGCCTCGGCCAGCTAAAAGGGCGCTGTAGCTCGGCTTGAGGTTTCGGTTCCGGCATGTTGGGCTATTCGGCGGCGCAGGAGACTGTGATTCGCCCGGCTTGCAGTGATCCTGGGTTGTCGGCTGTAGGACAGGCGGGATGGACACGCGGTACCAACAGACTCAGTATCTGGGCGCTAACGGAAGGCCGGGCGCGGTCCTTGGCGGCGGCCGCTACGAAGTGCGCGGTGTTCTGGGGCGCGGTGGCATGGCCGAGGTGCGCGATGGCTGGGATGTGAAGCTGCGCCGCCCAGTCGCGATCAAGCTACTGAATTCTGGGACTGGCGCCCTGCCCGAGAGCCGCCTGCGGTTTGAGACGGAGGCGCGTGCGGCCGCGCGGCTCACCGGTCGCCACGTCGTCGTGGTCCATGACGTCGGCGAAGACGACGGGCTGCCGTTCATCGTGATGGAGCGGCTGCCGGGAGTGTCGTTGGCCGATCACATCGCTCGCGGGCCACTACCACCGGCGTTCGTGCAGGTGGTCCTCGACTGTGTCCTCGGCGCTCTCGTCGAGGCGCACAACGCCGGGATTCTGCATCGAGATGTCAAGCCGGGCAACATTTTGTTCACCGCGACGGGCGAGCCCAAGCTTGCCGATTTCGGCATCGCCAAGACGGCGGGCGTCGCGCACACTAGGGCCGGCGAAGTGATCGGCAGCATGCCCTATATGAGTCCGGAGCGGCTGACCTCCGAGCGGGCTACGCCGGTCGACGACCTGTATGCCGTCGGGGTGGTGGGATATGAGTCGCTGACCGGGCGGCGGCCGTTCCCGCAACAAAACTTGGGTGCGCTGGCACACGCGATCCTGCACGAGTCACCGCCGCCCGTTGCCGCGCTACGCCGGGATGTGCCGCCCGGACTTACCGCCACGATCGAACGGGCGATGGCGCGCGACCCCGCGCAACGGTTCGACCGGGCCGATGCGATGCGCGCCACGCTGGCCCGCACAGCGCCCGCGCCCATTCCCGCGCGCCCGCGCACCCGGTAATGGAGTCGCCGCTGTTGGGCGGGCGACGCACGAGCCGGCCAAACCCCGGCGCAAACTGTGGGCGGCGGCGATCCTTTCCTTATTCATCCTGGCGATCATGCTTTTCGCGCTCGACCCGTTCTCATCGCCGTCGCCGAGGCCGGCCACCACGGATACCACGCCGGTGCCGCCATCGACGACCACCTTCACCACCACACTCAGCAGCACCGCGCCGCAACCACCACCGCCGCCACCCCGACAGGGTCCTCCGGGCAAAGGGAAACACAAAGGCGGAGAAGGCGATCAGGGCGACTGACTGGCGTTTCTCGCCGTGAAGGTGACCGGCAGCGTGCCCAGCCCGGTCATGCTCGGGTTGCCCCGGTATTGCTGGACGCCGTCGAGGTCGACCCGGTAGTCGGGGATGCGGTCGAGCACCGCCCGGACCATCACCTCGGACATGAGCCGCGCCAGGTGGGAACCGATGCAGCGGTGTGGCCCCAGGCCGAAGGCGAGGTGGCGGTTGGGGGAGCGGTCCAGCACGATTTCGTCGGCGCGCTCGAACTCGCGCTCGTCGTGGTTGGCGGCCAGCCAGCTGATGATGAGCCGGTCGTTTTTTCTTAAGCGTTGGCCGCCGACGGTGACGTCGCGGGTGACCGTGCGGCTCAGTTGCTGGTTGACCGAGAAGTAGCGCAGGAACTCGTCGGTGGCGGTGCGGTAGAGCTCGGGGTGGTCGATGAGTTGTTGGCGCAGCTCGCGGGTGGGTGCCCAGGTGCAGCAGGGTCAGCGCGGTCTGCGAGGTGGTGGTGTCGACGCCGCCGGCGATGAGGTTCCAGAGGATGTTGAGCAGCTGTTCGTCGGTGAGGCGCTGGCCGTCGAATTCGAACTGGATGAGGAAGCTGGTCAGGTCGTCGCGGGCCTCGGCGCGTCTTTTGGCCGCGAAGTCGAGGACGTCCTGCATCATGGCGGGGACCTGGGAGATGGCGTTGATGTATTCGGGGCTGTCTTGGGGGACGGCCATGACGGAGTGGAAGAGGTTGGCGTAGAGCTGCCAGTTGTCGTAGGGCAGGCCCATCATTTTCATGGTGAGGATGGCCGGGACCGGGCTGGCGTAGTCGAGCACGAGGTCCATCTGTCCGTCGGCGATTTTTTGGTCGAGGAACTGGTGGGCTTGTTCCTCCATGAACGGCTTCATCTTTTCGACGGCGCCCGGCGAGAAGAACGGGGCCAGCGCGTGACGTAGGGCCAGGTGGTAGGGGCCGTCGACCTCGCCGATGCCCAGTGCCGGTTGGCCTTCGGGACGTGGGACGCCCATCTCGCCCTGGTAGTTGACGCCGTTGGCGGCGTTGGGTTCGTATTTGTGGGAGAAGGTGTCGTCGTCTCGGGCGGTTTGGCTCACCGCGGCGTAGCTGCTGAGGAACCAGAATCCGTCGTAGTTCTCGTTCCACGCGACCGGGCATTTTTGGCGCAGCTCGGCGTTGATCGTGCGTTGGTTTTGGTTGAATTCGTCGGAGTGGTGGTCGAAGTCGACGATTGCGTCGTCGGTGACGTCGGGACGGGTTGTCATCTGGAAGGTCCTCCACCGCAACGAGAGCTCGGCTATTTACACTATCTTTGCATTATTACGCTCTTGGGTTCTGTCGAGAAAGGCCGCGATGAGTAGTCACCGGACGACCTTCAACCATGTCGGATTGTGTGTCTCCGATCGCGAGCGGTCGCGGCGGTTCTACGAGGGTCGTGCTCGGATTTCAGTTCTGGTGGGAGCTTGATCCGCCCGACGGCCCCACCGCCCAGCTGGTGCAGCTTCCGCCAGCCGCTCGGGGTGCATGCGACCTACTTGGTGCGCGACGGGTTTGTGCTCGAACTCATGGACTACTCGAAGCGTCAGGTTCACACCGGGTCGGAACGCGTCATGGATCAGATTGGGCTGACGCACATTTCGTTTTCGGTGTCCGATCTTCGCCGGTGTGTTGGAGAAGGTCGAGGAGTTCGGGGGAGCGGTGGTTGAGGGGACGGTGACGGAGGCGATGGCGATGATCCGGGATCCGGATGGGCAGTTGCTGGAATTGCTTTCGGATGGGTGGCTTTCGGCGCTGCCGCCTCGGCCTTAGAGCGGGTTTCCTGCAAGGCGGTGGGCAGCTAGGCCGTTGGCTAAGGACTCATAATCCGTTGGTCGCGGGTTCGAGCCCCGCCCGCCCCACAGAAGATCTGTATGACCTCGGCTGATGCTTGACAGTTGCTTCGGTTGATCCTTGACACTCCCTAAATGAGGGAGTTGAGCGTGGCCGAGGAGAGGTATCAGGCCGTGATGGCGGTGATCAGCGATGGATTGTCGATTTCGCAGGTCGCCGGGAAGGCAAAGGGCGCATAAGGGCGCAGAAATAGCATCGTGGCTACTGATTCGTCGTCATCCCGCGACAGACGACGGAATCAACTCCGCGTGTACGGTGCGGCCGAACTTGGACCGCATGAGTCGGTGCGCCAGGGGCACCAGCACCCCATGCAGCAACGGATACTTCTGCCGTAGCAGACGTCCCGCCTTCCGATACTCAGCCCCATCCAGCAGGCGAACGTCGCCAGGTTGTACCGATCCCGTGGGCTTGCCTGATCCGGTCGCCGGACCGAATTCGACGATCGGGTTACGTTGAATCCGGCGCACTTTGATCGCCCGCTCGAAACTGCGAAAGTAGGCGCGGTTGCCGTCCACCACAATGCTGATCGGACTGGAGCCGGGCGTGCCGTCCTTGCGAAAGGTGGTGAGGCTGATGGTTTTCTGCCGGACGAATGGTGCCAGCGTCTGATTGGCTGCGGCGCCCACGGTGCCCAGGACGTAGCCAAGTTGGCGCAGCCGCAGCAGAAACGCCACGACCAGCGCCACCGACACCGCACCCAGCACCCACGCTTGCGCGACCGAACCACCGAGGTCGAGGTCCGTGATGTGGTTCACCGTGTGCACAGTGTCGGCCACAATGAATCCGGCGAGGGCGGTGGCCAATGCGTCCGCCCATATCAGCGCAAGTAGCAGCGTGACACCCAGACCTAACTGGAACGCACCGACGTCGTGCAGGAAATGCAGGTGCGTCTCAAAGCCGACGACACGAGCGAATGAGGCCGGTTCGATCAGACACCAGATCCCTATCCCACCGGTGAACACCCCCACCAGCGCCGTCACCGCGACCAGGTATGCCCGCGCCAGAGCACTCAAGCGATTCATCATCCCGCCCCTTCACAATGCGTGTTTGTCTTCCTCAATCGTTAGACGGAGTAGGGCGCCGAGACGTGACATCGCGATCGACGGTGCGGCGGCGATGCAGTGTCGTCATGCCGAGCGCTTCGTGGTGAGCGCTTCAACGCGACGTCGAGTATTGGCGGTGCTGCGCGACGGCAGCCGCGCCCCGGTGCGCACGCCGGTGCCGAACCCGCGAGCAAAGAAGCTCTCTTTGTGCACAGCACCACGGTCGCGGAGATCTCCGCACGTCTGTCCTTGCCGCTCGGTGCGACACGATTCCTGTTCGACGACCTGGTTACACAGGGTTATTTGCGGGTGCACGCCACCCTTGGTGACTCGATGACAATCGACGAACGACGTGAACTGATAGGAAGAACCCTGCGTGGCTACGAGCACTCTGAGGGGTGGGGTGGTCGTCGTACCTAGACTCGGTGTGTGAAATATCGGAGCTTAGGACGAACCGGAATCCAAGTCAGCCCACTCTGCCTGGGCGCCATGATGTTCGGCGCGTGGGGCGAGCCGGACCACGACAAGTCGATCGCGACGATCCATGCGGCGCTGGACGCCGGGATCAATTTCATCGACACCGCGGACGTCTACTCGCAGGGTGAGTCCGAGGTCATCGTCGGGAAGGCGTTGGCCGGGGCCCGGCGCGATGACGTAGTCCTGGCCACCAAGGTCCACGGCCAGATGGGTGTTCCGATGGGCGCCAAGGGCGGGGACCCCAACATGCAAGGCAACTCGCGCCGCTGGATCGTGCGGGAGGTAGAGAACAGTCTGCGCCGGTTGGACACCGATTGGATCGACCTCTACCAGGTGCATCGCCCGGATCCCGATACCGACATCGAGGAGACACTGTCCGCACTCAGTGAGCTACAGCGGCAAGGCAAGATCCGGGCCTTCGGCTCCTCGACCTTTCCCGCTCATCAGATCGTGGAGGCGCAGTGGGTCAGCGAGCGGCGCAGCCTCGGCCGGTTCGTCACCGAGCAGCCGCCCTACTCCCTGCTGGTCCGAGGGGTCGAGGCCGACGTCTTACCGGTGGCGCAGGACTACGGGATGGGCGTCCTGCCGTGGAGTCCGTTGGCCGGTGGCTGGCTCTCCGGTGGCTACCGCAAGGACAAGGACCTGCCGGAGTCCATGCGCCGCAACCGGATACCGGGTCGGTTCGACATGTCGAGTCCGGACAATCAGCGCAAACTCGAGGCCGCCGATGCGCTCGGAAAATTGGCCGACGACGCAGGCCTGTCGCTGATTCACTTGGCATTGGCCTTTGTCATGCAACACCCGGGGGTCACTGCACCGATCATCGGCCCGCGCACCATGGAGCATCTCCAGTCGCAAATGGGAGCGGCCCAGGTGACGCTGTCGATCGACCTCCTCGACCGGATCGACGAGATCGTGCCGCCCGGTGTGACGATCGCGAGTTCCGACGGTGGGTATCAACCGCCCGCTCTCGGTGACCCGTTCCTACGACGCCGTTGCTCGGCCTGAGTGGCGAGCCGCCTTCGTTGTGCGTCACGCCGTCTGGCGACGTGAACTCAAGATGGCACCTGCGTGACGGTTCGGCATGCCGTCCGGTGATTCGTGGCGCCGGTGTGGCCGGCGACGCTATGAATCTACGGTGAGCAACCACCATGTGAACCTGACCCAGCTGGAAAACTCGTTGATCGGCGAGAGTCATCCCGCCCCTCTGGAGCGCATGGACGAGAAGCAGCTGAAGGATCTGCAGAGCCGGCTCAGGACTGCGCGCGAGAAGAACTTCAGCCTGTTGCGGCGGCAGGGTGCGGCGCGAGTGGAGGCCGAAGCTGCTCGCGGAGCCGCCCAGCCGGCCAACGAACGACGTGGCGAAAAGGTGGAGGTCTTCGACGAGGCGCTGGCTCGGGTCGACCAACGCCTCGAGTCCGTCCGCGGCCCCGAGTAGCGCCGCGCGCTCGAAGATCTGTCAGGCTTCTGACGTGGCGGACTCCTCGGGCCGTGTGGGCGAGGAGTGCTGCGGAGACATTTCGGATTTTCCCGCGCGCGCCTAGCAAACACCGAGGCAGCCCGCCCCACCCCGGCGCCACCCCGGCGAACGGGGGCGATTTGAAGCCGCACCCGAGCCGTACGCCGAACGTACTGACAACGGCCAAATCTATGGTCTTCCAGGCGATATGGTGCGCATCAGCTAACTGTTTCACCTGGTCGCGCGACCCGTCCCTAGGGGCTCATAATCCGTTGGTCGCGGGTTCGAGCCCCGCCCGCCCCACCGAGAAAATGACCACATTATCGGCGGTTTTGGTGTGCGTCGGTAAACCTGCATCGGACCCGCGCCATGGCGCATGTCGCTCCCTAACGAATTAGTGCCGCGTGCACTCTCGCACCGTCGCGCGCGGCCGGGTTCGCAACGTGTTAACGCAGACGATCGGCCTTCTTCACCCACTGGGACTCACCACGGGTGGACACCAGATACTTCACGCCGTCGACCTCGACAGGGGTGACGGGGATCTTCTGCGGCTGCTTGCTTGCGCGCTTGATGAGGGTCAGGGTCTCGCTGTGGACCACGCCGGTCGCCATCGCGAACCTGTTGACGATCTCGCGGTTGAACCACGGTTGACTGAGGTAGGCCATGATTGTCAGCCGGGGAGCGAGCGCGGCAGCCCGAACCACGGGAGCATGTCGTTGTCGAAGCGGGTCAGCGCGCGGATCCGGTCGTCGGTGGTGGTGAGGACGAGCAGGCCCGCCCCGTGGCGGATGCCGCTGGGGGTGTGAAGGTAGGCCCCGAACGCCAGCTGACCGTTCGCCCGTGTCGGCACGAGGTCATATGTCCGGCCCGCGCGAAAGACACTGGCGTAGAAGCGGGCCACCGCGTCGCGGCCGTGCCATTCGAGGGGAATTGGCGGCATGGACACGGCGACATCGGAGGTGAGTAACGCGACCAGCGCGTCGACATCGCCGGACTGGTAGGCGCGGACGAACTTTGCCACCAGCGCCTGCTCGGCGGGTGAACCGGGAACGGGAGGCGCTTCGCCCTCGCCCGTCGGCGGCAGGTGGCGCTGCAGGCTGGCGCGGGCCCGCTTGAGGGCACTGGTGACCGATTCGACGGTCGAGTCGAGCATGTCGGCCACTTCGGCGGCGTGGTATCCGAGTACCTCGCGCAAGATGAGCACGGCGCGCTGGCGCGCCGGCAGGACTTGCAGTGCGGTCACGAAGGCCAGTGAGATGGCTTCGGTCTGTTCGTAGCGTGCCTCCGGGCCGAGCGGCGTGTTGATCGCACCCTCGAGGAGGGCGTCGGGATAGGGCTCGAGCCAGACGATTTCGCCGAGCCGCGTCGGCTCGGGCGGTTCAACCTCGGGCACGTCCCACTCCTTAGCCGGGCGTCGGTTGGCCGAGCGGAGCGCGTTGAGGCACCGGTTGGTGGCGATCCGATACAGCCATGTGCGGATCGAGGCGCGTTCCTCGAAACCTGCGAGGCCCTGCCAGGCGGCCAGCAGCGTGTCCTGAAGGGCGTCCTCGGCGTCCTGAAGAGATCCGAGCATCCGGTAGCAGTGCACCTGTAGCTCTCGACGGTGCGGCTCGGTCAGCTCTCGGAACGCGTCGCCGTCCCCGGCCCGCGCCCTGGTCAGCAGGTCGGTTGTCACCACTTGTCGCCACTCCACCCTCGCGTCACGTCTCTCGCCTTTCTTGTCGACCTTCCAGTATCGACACCGGCGCAGCCCAGAACTGGGCGCAAAGTGCGAGCCCAGTTTCTCGACGTCGTCGCATCTACATCTTTGACAGCTCGGAATTCACTAGCCAGGAGGATGTATGACCATCGCAGACAAGACAGTTCTGGTCACCGGGGCCAATCGCGGCATCGGACAGGCCCTGGTCGAGGAAGCGTTGAACAGAGGTGCGAAACGGGTATATGCCGGCGCGCGCCAGCCCTTGACCCACGGGGATGGGCGCGTCACACCCCTGACCCTGGACGTGACCAACGCTGCGCAGATCCAGAGAGCCGTCGATGAAGTCGACTCTCTCGACATCCTCATCAATAACGCCGGCGTGGCGCTCTACGACGACTTGAGCGATCGGGCCGTGCTCGAACGGCACCTCGCCGTCAACCTGTTCGGCGCGTACGGCGTGACTCAGGCTTTCCTGCCGTTGCTGACTCGGTTCCGAGGGAGCCATCGTCAACAACCTGTCGGCGAACGCCTTAGCACCCTTGCCGCTCATCCCGGCCTATTCGATCTCCAAGGCGGCCGCCTTCAACATGACGCAATCGCTGCGCGTCCTCCTGGCCGCACGGGGCGTGCGCGTTCATGCCGTCCTGACCGGAGTCGTGGACACCGATATGACCCGAGGCCTCGACATACCAAAGGCCTCTCCGGACACCGTTGCGCGAGGCATCTTCGACGGAGTGGAGAACGGACAGGAGGAGATCTTCCCCGATCCGATGTCGGAGTCCCTGGCGCAGAGCTGGCGCAGCGGTGCCGCCAAGGCACTCGAGCGTCAGTACGCGGCGCTCCTAGACGCAGAGCCCGTCAGGTAGAAGGCGCGGCCGACGGCTGCGCAGACCAACTTCGGAAACATCAACGCTGATAACACATTTCAAGGAACAAATGCCGCGTGGCGGCGAATGGAGAGAACATCATGCTGCTCGAAAACAAGAACGCCGTCATCTACGGGGCCGGAGGATCGGTCGGCGGCGCGGTAGCCCGTGCATTCGCCCGCGAAGGCGCACGCGTCTTTCTGACCGGACGAAACCTCGAAGCCATCAACACACTCGCGAAAGAAATCTCAGCCGCCGGCGGAACGGCCGAGACCGCGCAGGTCGACGCGCTCGACGAGCAGGCCGTGGCAAGCCACCTCGATACCGTCGTCGACAAGGCCGAGAAGATCGATATCTCGTTCAACGCCATCGGGATTCCGCAACAAGGCATGCAGGGCATCCCCTTCACCGAGCTCTCGGTCGAGAGTTTTTCGCTGCCGATAACGACTTACGCACGGGCACACTTCGTGACCGGCCGAGCAGCCGCACGTCATATGATCGGCCAGCGCTCTGGGGTGGTCCTGATGCACACGCCAGAGCCTGCCCGTTTGGGTTCACCGCTGCTTGGCGGCATGAGCCCAGCCTGGGCCGCAATGGAATCCCTCAATCGCGCGTTTTCGGGGGAATGGGCGCAGTACGGCGTGCGCGCTGTCTGTCTGCGCACGACGGGCATGGAGGAGACACCGACGATCGACGTGGTGTTCGGGCTGCACGCTAAGGGACATGGCATCACGCAAGAGGAATTTAGGGCCGCCATGGCCGGAATGACTCACAGGAAACGTGCGACCACCCTGGTGGAGCTCGGCGAAGTGGCTGCCTTTGTAGCCTCTGATCGGGCCGCTGCAATGACCGGGACGGTTGCCAATCTGACCGGCGGAGTCATCGTCGACTGAGTGACATATCGAGCAGGATTTTGTGTCGAGCCGAGCAGCTTTTCCACGTCTCCGCGGGTTGACGCCCGCTCGTCGTCGAGGAGGACCCGAGCCCGCAGGGTCCTCCTCAGGCTCGAGCTCGCCTTCGCGTTCACTCCAAAAGGGAGGCACCAGGTTCAGGTCGCGCTGTCGGCATCCGAGGACACAGCAGGTAGGGCCAACGGTGACCATGTATCAAGTCACTGATCGCCTTCACGACGGACGCACAGTTAACGTCCCGTGCGGCGGCATTGCGGGCGCGGTATCCGCGTGGCTCGCGGAGCTGGGAACCCATACTCCATTGGTGGAGGACCTTGCGATAACGCTGCGGCACTTCTACTTTCGTGGGCTGGCTCAGTCACGACGTCTCTAGAACCTACCGTCGGCGATCGCTCCCCCCGCGCTCAGGCTTCATACCGGCCGCCGTCTGCCGCCGAACGGGAGGGATCTGCCTACACGGCGGGCGCCGCCGGAGTCACGATGTCGTCCTTGGTGCTCTCGATGATCGCGTCGAGCTCGGCGCGCTCGCGCTCGGGCACGCCGAACTTCGCGAGGGTCTGGTGGAAGTCGTCCATGAACGCATCCCACTCCGCGCCGGTGATGAGCAGCTCGCGGTGCGCGTCGAGCATCGTGCGCCCTGAGTAGGTCTGCGGGCCGCCCGCCGCCCAGCAAACCTGCTCGGTGACGTAGTACTTGAAACCCTGGGGCGACACGCGGTGGTGCGCCTCGTCGACTCGCGGGTTCGCGTTCAGCCGCGGGTCGACCATGATCCGATCGATGAAGTCGTCGACGACGACGGCGATGGCGTAGACGCCTCCCAGCCGCTCATAAAGTGACTGCGTTTCCCCAGCCACCACCGGGCCTTCCTCGCTTCCGATCGAGTGTGCGCCCATGATTTCGCCCCTTTCCCACGGCGGACCGCGCCGTTGGCCATGCAGAGCATCGTAGGCCGTCAGCGCTGGTCGGTACGCGGTTCCGCGCGATCCGCGGCAGCCTCGGCGCTGATACCGGCTGGGCAGACAGACAGATACAACCGTCTGCTCGGACCGCCGGGGTGTCGTGCGTCGGACCGTGGGCAGCCGGGCTGGGGCTGATGGCGCTGCGCCGACCAATCGGGTGCGGGCAATTCGCTCCGCCCGAACTTCGAAGCCCTCAGGGCGATCGCCACCGAGCAGGGCGCCGCCCTCGATATCGTCGTAAACGTCGCTCGAAGAAAGCGAGCATCACAACGATTTCTCACCACCGGCCAAGCCGATGACGTGTCTTAGTCGGCTGCAATCTGATTGAGCTGCTTGCTGATCCGCTCGAGCAGCTTGTCGTCGGCTTCCATGTGTAGCAGCACCGGATCTAATTCGACTGTGCCGCATGCGTAGTGCAGCAGTGCTGGCATTTCGCAACGCGCTCCACGAACTCGTTGATGAACGTGCGGTACCCGGCTAACGGCGCGTCCATCAAGTGCGCCAGGTCGCGAAGGAGCCCTGCGTAGCGACTCGGCGCTGCCAGGCCGCGGCAGCGCTCCGCCAGAGCGAGGAATCTTTCGTGATAGTCCATCAGTCGGTTGGCCGCATGCAGGATGCCGTCGTCGTCAGCGCTGCCCTCGTCACCCGGTTCGCCGAACACGCCGACGAACGCCGGGGTGAGCATCAAGCTCTCCACCTGGCTGACGAGCGTGAGCAACTCGTCCATGCGATCCAACACGAATCGACCTACCTCGGCGCCGCCCGGCGCACGCTCACCACTGGGAGCCGCGTAGCCGAGTTGATTGTCATACAGCCGCGACTCCAGCTCGGCGCGCCGTTGCACCAACACCGAGACGAACGCAGCCCACCGCCAGCAGGGCAGCTTCTCGGCCAGCAGCGCGGCGAGATTCTCCGGCGTGCAAGCGACGGCGGCGGTCCGCGGATACGCTGCGGCCTTGTCCAGCTCCGCGTCAATGTTTGGCTCGGGCGAGATACTGCGCATGAGCTCAGCGCCGTTGGCGCCGTAGACACCTCTGGTGTCGCCGCGCAGTGCCCATCGGTTCTGCTGGTCGGCGCGGCGGATGAGTTCTGCGCTGACCTCGGACGACACCTCCGGGTGCTTGCGGCCCCTGATAGCGCGAGCACGAATAGCGAAGTACAGCCCGCCCAGACCTGCAAGCGCTACAACGCACCAGATGATCATCATTCCTGTCTCCCACTTCACCACCGGTAGATGCGGTGGTCCCCCCACAGCCCGGCCGACGACCGCGCCCTTCCGTAGCGAGCCGATTACGACGAAAACCCGATCCGGGATGAGTCGTTCTGAATCGGCCCCAAAGCCCTTACACCGGGCCGGTATAACCGTTGTCCCGTGCCCAGCCGACAACCCCCGCCTTGGTGTCCGGGCACATGTTGTTCACCGCCGACACCAGGATGATCGCCGACTCGGCCCGCGCGAATCCCGTTCTCTGCAACTTGCCGAGCACCGCCGGGGGCGTCACCCCGTTGCGCAGATCGTGGCAGAGCTGCTTGCCGATGTCGATCATGTCGATCATCGACTGGTAGCTCACCCCCGAGTTGTCAAGCTGCGAGATGAAGTCGTACTGGTCGGCATGAGCCGGACCCGACAACGCCACCGCCCCGCATATTGCGAGCAATCCTGCAATAACCCCAGGTCCGCGCATGATCTCCCCCTCAAATCGCGCTGAGGAGCACACTGTATGACTGGTCACCGACAAGAAATCGCGACCGCGGTAAGGCCACATGCTGTCCGCTCGCACGTAGTTCAATCGTGGGATGGGGATAACCGAGGAGCCGACAGCGGCCAGTGCCGACCCGGCAGAGCAGTCCGTCCACGACGTCATCCTGGAGATGCTCGAGCAGGATCCCGCGCTTGACGCCGCGGTCAGGGACGCTGTGCTCGATGCGCTCGCGGAGGTCGTCGGCCAGGCGCAGGACAACCGTCGAGACACATACGGCACCAACCTCTTCTCACGAGTATCTCGGTGATCGGGTTCCGTGGCATCGGCCGCCAAGCCCGGCTGGACTTGTACGGGCTGCTGCCGTGACCATCACTCCCGAGGAAACGCCCCGCCTTGCCAACGCCGCCGAGCGCAATGTCTACCAAGCCCTGCTGGAACAGCTTCAACCAAACGACCGGGTGGTTCCCGGCCAGCGTGTCACCGACCACCTCAAGGACCATGAGGTGGACTTCGTCGTCGCGATCGAGGGCGCCGGCATTGTCTGTCTCGAGGTCAAGGGCGGCGACGTCTGGCACGACGGTGACACGTGGTGGCAGCGGCGACGCGGCCGCGAGCACAAGATCGATCCGGTGCGCCAGGCCCGCGAAGCCTGCTATGCGCTGCGCGAATTCGTTGAGAAGGACGATCGCTGGACTCAGGGCCGGCTGCGCTGGGACCACGTGATAGTCCTGCCGAACGCCGAGATCGCCGACGATTTCGCGTTGCCGGAGTGCCCGCGGTGGAAGGTCATCGACCGCAACGATCTCCCGACGCTCGTCGACAAGCTCAAACACGTCCTCGTCCAACAGGAGCTCGACCGCCCGTTGCTCACTCGGCAAGGCATCGAGCAGCTCTCAACGGCCTTGAGCGGCAGGGGATTACCGCAACGAAACGTCGTCGCTCGCGCGCTGGCCAGTGCAGGACGCCGCCGACGCGCTAACCGAACAGCAGGCCGTCATCCTCGACGCCATCCAACTGCTGAACCGCGTTGCGATCCGCGGGGGAGCGGGCAGCGGCAAGACCTTTCTCGCGGTGGAACAGGCCCGTCGGCTTTCCGCGAAGGGCCAGCGCGTGGCCCTGCTCTGCTACTCCCACGGCCTGGCCTCCTACCTGGAGCGCATCACCGCCAATTGGCGGCGCCGCCACCAACTGGCCTACGTCGGCGAGTTCCACGCCCTCGGGGTGCAGTGGGGAGCACCCGAAGGGCCCGACGAATCCTTGCGCACCGAGGTGACCGTGCAGTTCTGGGAACACGACCTGCCGCTTCAAATGGCTGATCTGGCAGCCCAACTCGAGCCCGGCCACCGTTCGACTCGATCGTCGTCGACGAGGCCCAGGACTTCGCCGACGCATGGTGGGACCCGCTGCTGGCGGCCCTGAAGGACGACGAAACCGGTGGCCTTTACGTCTTCACCGACGAAGGTCAGCGTGTCTTCAACCGGCACGGCTCTCCGCCGGTGCCGCTCGTACCACTGGTCCTCGACCACAACCTTCGCAACACCCGCCAGATCGCGAACGCGTTCCAGCCGCTCGTCGATCACCCGATGCGCTTCCTCGGCGGCGAGGGGCCCGCTGTGAAGTTCGTGGCCTGTTCGCAAGACGACGCGATGAACGCCGGCGACGACGAGGTCGAGCTGCTCCTGGAGGAGGGATGGCGCCCAGAAGACGTCGCGCTCCTGACCACCGGCACCCGCCACCCCGAACAGAAGGAACGCCAGGCCGCCGGCAACGCCGCCTACTGGGACAGCTTCTGGGATGCCGACCAGGTTTTCTATGGCCACGTCCTCGGCTTCAAGGGGCTCGAACGCCGCGCTGTCGTGCTCGTCGTCAACGAGAAGTCTGCGCTCGAACGCTCCCGCGAACGCCTCTACGTCGGCCTGTCCCGTGCCCGCGATCAACTCGTCGTGTGTGGCGACCCGGGCTTCATCCGCGAGGTCGGCGGGCCCGATCTCGCCCGCCGGTTGAATCTTCCGTCGACCTAGAGGCGTCGTTGATCCAAAGCGCCGTTGCCTACACAGTCAAGCAGTTCCTGTCTCTGGGTAGGTGTCACATGGCATGGAGCTCGGCGACATGGTGTCGGTCACCGACACCAGCGAGCTCGCCCTTCCTGTCTCACCGGTGATACACTGCGGTGTGGAGTCAGTAAGCGTGCGCGACCTGCGTAATAGAGGGGGAGAGGTGCTGGACCGTGTGGAGCGCGGCGAACGTGTGATCGTCACCCGGGACGGGCGCGCGGTCGCCGAGTTGCGCCCGCTGCCACGCCGCAGCGCCGGACCTGTCGAACTCATTGAGCGCAGGAAAGGGTTGCCTCGTGTTGACCCCGACGTGCTGCGACGTGACATCGACGCCGTCATTGATCCCACGCTGTGACGCCTGAGCCGGCCTCGAGAGGGATGCTCGACACATCAACGGTGATCCTGCTTGGGCGGATCGACGACCCTGCGGATCTGCCCGACGAAGTCGTGATCAGCGCGATCACGTTGGCCGAGCTGTCGGTGGGGCCGCATGTCGCCCTTAGCGACGAAGAGCGCGCGGCACGCCAGGCGCATTTGCAGCAGGCGGAGTCGGACTTCGACGTGTTGGTGTTCGATGCCGAGTCTGCGCGCGCATTTGGGTCAGTTGCCGCATCGTTGCGAGCGTCCGGCCGAAAGCCGGCGGCACGCGCTTATGATGCACTGATCGCCGCCAGCGCTATTGCCTATGACCTGCCGCTATACAGCTGCAATCCGTCAGACTTTGACGCGATCCCACGCCTGGACCTACGGACCGTCCCCCACCCCGATCACGGCAAGCCGTGAACCTGCAGAGACCCCCTTGCCGAAAGGCGTTGGCGCTCAATACAACACGCAGCGCAGTACAACAGCCGAACAAACTTGTCCATTGACCGCGAGATCGCGAAAAACGCGCGTTCCAGCCACTCGTCGTTCACCCATGCGCTTCCTCGGCGGCGAGGGGCCCGCGCAAGCGCGGGGACGAATTAATTGGGTTGTGGTTAGGTCCGCTTGAACCACAATCCGCCGTAGGGCGGTCGAGAATTGGACCTGATGCAGACTTGATGAGCGGTTGACAGAGTGGCCCGGCCGAGTTTCCGGGGAGCGTCATCGGAAGCGCCCGACCACTCGTCGGAGTTCAAGTCGTGGAGGTTGAACAACGGGCCCCCGTCGCGAGGCGTGACTTCCCCCGTGGACCTATCACATCGACGTTGCCGAGATCGAGATGGATACACCAGGGGTTATCGCTCTCAGCAAGGTGATTGAGAAATGTTCGCAAATCCTGGACATCTTTGAACGTCGCCGTGTAACCGCCGTAACCGTCAACCCGACTGACTTGGTAGTTGCTGTCTTTCAGGGCAAAAGTGTCGAGTTTGTAGCCGTAGCAACCTAACTCTTCGTTGAGTTCATCGTCGGTGCTCATAGCACCGCGAGGTTAACCCTCTTTCGAGACCCGAGCGCCAGAATTAGGAGAATCAGAACTGAAGATTGGCCCCTAAACTAAGCTGCCGCCGGGCCACACCTGTGTCCCGCGAGGCCGCCCAGGGCCTCGCCAGGGATCCTCATCGGCGCCGCTTTAGATATCGCCGACGTCTATGAGCGGCAATCCGACCGCGGAGCGGTAAAAGGAGCAGCGGTGGGCAAATCAAATCTTGAGTTATTGCCGCCAAGCGCGGCGTTGTGGGAACTTTGAAACTGCCCGCATTTAGAGGAGGTAAGGAAGCAATGAGGCGTTTATCTGTGTGTCTCGCCGTCGCCGCCACGGTGGCTCTAGCCGGCTGCCACTCGTCGAAAACCGGAACCCCCGCCAGCACTGCGACGACCAGTACGCCGGCTGCGACTGTCTCCCCGTGTGCCACCGCCCAGCTGGCGGCCAGCCTGGGCCAGGAGAACGGAACCGCCGGCACCCGCTACTACCCCGTCAACCTCCGCAACACCAGCAACGCACAGTGCACCATCCAGGGCTACGCCGGCGTGTCGTTCGTAGCTGGCGCCGACAATCACCAGGTCGGCCAAGCCGCCAGCCAGGACCCCGGCTCCACTCCAACTGTCACGCTATCGCCCGGCCAGACGGCTTCGGCGACACTCGGGATCGTGGAGGCCGGAAACTTCCCCCCCGACTGCAATATGACTCCGGTCAGCGGCCTGCGAGTAACCCCGCCGGGTCAGACCGATTCCCTCGTGATCGCTCACGCCGACACCGCGTGCGCTAATCCCACCTACGCCACCTTGCACGTCGGCCCGCTCGCGAGTGCATAGCCCTGGGGTGATCGCGCTCGGGTGAAAATGCGGCGGGTCGAAGATGCTGAGGTTTCGGCCCGGGGCGTCACTTGACAATCGTCATATCGATCCACGCTTGGTGTGATACTGGCGAATCCGCTGCTTTCCGCCATCTGTTCGGTCAAGATGAAGCAAATCGGGAGATGTGCGGCCCTTCAACCAACCGCGGCTCGTCGCGAGAGGAACAATACGGTGAGCGCCAAACCGAAATTGCGTGTCCGCCAGTCGATCACACAATTACAAGATCAGTACACCGCAGGCAATAAGACGCCTCTTGAGAACCTGTGGCGGGCGTGGATCGAGATCAAGAAGCTTCCGCCCAAAGACCCGCGCTCGTTTTTCGCACTCGGCGGCTTCCACGGCGAGCCCTTCCGTGGACCGGGAAAAACCGACTCGCAGTATTGGGGCGGCTACTGCCACCACGGCAATGTGCTGTTCCCTACCTGGCACCGGATGTATGTCCTCAAACTCGAGGAAGCACTTCGCAGTGTGCGCGGCTGCCAGGATGTCACGTTGCCCTATTGGGACGAGACCAGCACGGATTCCCAGGTGAACGGGATTCCCTGGGCGCTGACCCGTCCGACCGTCAAACTTAACGGAAAAACGATCCCAAATCCGTTGCGTTCGTTCAAGTTAACCGCCGACATCGTCGATCGAATCAAAGATGACAAGTCCATCTACAGCAAGCCGAAGGGCTACAAGACTGTCCGCTACCCACTCGCGGGACTGGTGGGCACCCCGGAACGAAAACAAGAAAGCAAGAACCACAACGCGCAATTCTCCGACGACGTTGCCATCCGGGACCTCAACCAGAACGTCGTCGATTGGCTGGCCGGCAACGTGATCGTCGACGGAGCACCACTCAAAGGCGGCGCGACCGCGACGATGTACCGTCAGTGCCTGGACACCCCCAGCTACACCCTGTTTTCCAACAGGACATCAGCCAACCACTGGAACGCCGACGTCACCGCGCTCGGTGGCGGTCCCATGGTGGTGTCCGTGGAGCAGCCACACGACAACATTCATCTGGCCGTCGGCGGCTTCGACGTCCAGCTTGACGGCGGGCCGCCGATCCCGGGTCAGAATGACGAGTCGCCGATCTGTGGCGCCAACGGCGACATGGGCGAACCCGACACCGCCGGCTTCGACCCGATCTTCTTTTTCCATCACTGCTTTATCGACCGCGTCTTTTGGCTTTGGCAGCAACGACACGGCTTCACCGACGAACTGCGCATCTACGACAAATATCCGGGAACGAACTCCTCCGACGATCAGGGCCCCACACCCGGGATCGCACCCCACATGCCGCTAGACCTTGATACCCCGCTCTACCCGTTCTATAAAGCGGATGAAACGCCGTACACGTCCGCGGACTGCATCAACATCGAAACCGACCTGGGTTACACGTACGGAGCCGGGTCTCTGCTAGACCTACCGGCCCCGACGAGCACACCCGCCGGCGCGCGCACAATAATCGCCGTTACCGGAATCAACCGCGCGAAAATCCATGGCTCGTTTGTCATTTCGGCGTTCGCCAAGATGAGCGGCCAGACAGTACACCTGGGCTCGCAGGGCGTGTTCAACCGCTGGAACGCCGAGGGGTGCGCAAACTGCCGAAACCACCTCGAGGTGAAGGGGTTTTTCGACGTCCCGCCCGCGGCCAGCGGCCAGGTGCCGGGCGCCACCGAGGCCCTGGTGGCCGACGAGAATTCCTACGCCGTGCAGGTCCGAACCCACGACCGCGTAATCCACCCGCACCAGTCGGCACCCCAGCTCGCAGCCTCAGGCCGCGCCACCGTCGCCGATGACGACGATCAACCCGACTTCCGTTTCGAGATCAGAACACTCAGTTGACTTTGCGCTCATCGCGGCCGCTTCCGCGGACGTCGCAGTCAGGATGAAACAAGCCTCGCCCCGTGGCTATGCATGCGCGGCAGGCCGTGAGTCCGACCGTTTATTTCACCGCGAATGACGCGGAATCGACCGGAATCACCCGGTTTCGAACCGCCCTTACCCTGACCCTTGCACGCGGGTATGACACGTCATGCCGATGCGAACCTGCAGGCGGAACAGAGTCGACCCCGGTCCTGGACCGCGCAGGAGCCAGGAGACCGGGGTCGACAGCTGTGGAGACTACTTCTTCTTGCGGCTTCCGCCCCGTGCCCGACGCCGATCCTCGTCGGTGAACTCGGGGGCCAGCCCCGCGCGGGAGTTGGCCATCGCGCTACCGGCTAACGAGTAGGCGGAGTGCACGGCGACATCGTCGTCGGCGTTGTAGGTCAACGCCGTGACTTGCGGCACCCCGATCCGGCCGCCGACGTCCACGGCGTCGATGTTGGCTCCCAGGAATATGAACGTCCAGTTGTACTGCTCGCGCTGCTGGGTGATCAGCTTCTTGACACTGTCATAGGTCCACTCCTTGCTGGCGTTCTCCAAGCCGTCGGTCATGATCAGCAGGATCACGTGGCTGGGACGCTGTTTCTCGGGCAGGCCAGCCAGGTGTTCGCCGATCTCGGTGATGAACCGGCCGGTGGCGTCGAGCATCGCTGTCATGTTGCGCGGGACTAGAGTCAGCGGGCCCACGTCGGCGATGGGCACGTTGGCGTAGACGTTGTCGTACTCATCGTCGAACATCGACAGCGTCACGATCGCCTTGCCGGGCTCGGAGCGCTGCTTGGCGATCAGCTCATCGAAGCTGGTCTCGGTGGCCCTCTTGCAGCCCTCCATTGAGCCTGAGCGGTCCAGCAGGGCCGCGATCAGGGTGAGATCGGGGTTGGTCATGTTGGGCATCCTTTCTCAGAGCGTGCCGAGCAGACGCTCGCACGTGGTGCGGCGCTGGTTCACCCGGCCGTGTGAACCGGATCTCGTGAGCCAACTAACGGGCGAACGACGTCGACTAGGCCTGCGGCTCCAGGACGGAGATGGTGTGTCCCCCCACGGCCGTCCCTTGGTGATGTTTACCGTGCGACGCTGATCATTTCCCGTATGCACCCATTGTCCTGGAAGGGTCCGACAAGAAATCGGCTCAGATGTCGAGATCTGAGTCGTCTCAACCCTCTTGAGGTTGGCGCGCTCGTCGCCGGCGGTCCCGTGGCAGCGTCGAGTTCACTCGCGTCACATGGTGCTAGCCCCGTCTGACACCGGCAGGCGGCTCTCGGGCGCGTGATCCCAGGCGAATTCGAAGCCATCATGACCACGCCCCCCTCAGGCCGGGTAACCGAAACTGTGATTCCGGCTGAACCGGAAACGTCACGTCCTACGGGCGTATGCGCGTCTGTCGAGGTCGCTCGGCACAGCCGTGACCAGGATCGCCGGCTTGGGACACGCCACCAGCGATCGGTCCATACTGGAGCGATGTCGACATTTCATCGGCTCTGAGTCGCCCGCACTCGCCGAAAAGTACCGACGGGTCTTGTCGAGGCGGAAGTGGAGGACATCGTGACCATCCTTTATGCCCTGGCCGCAGCGTTCGGCCTTGGTGTGTTCTTGCTGGGCACCAACGTTCGGGTCGTCAAGCAATTCGAACGAGGCGTCGTCTTTCGTTTCGGACGTCTGCAAACCGGGGTCCGTGGACCGGGGCTCGCGCTGCTGATGCCCATCGCCGATCGCCTCGAGAAGGTGAACATGCAGATCATCACCATGCCGGTGCCCGCCCAGGATGGCATCACCCGCGACAACGTGACCGTGCGGGTGGATGCCGTCATCTATTTCAATGTCTCGGATCCGGTGCGTGTGGTTGTCGGCGTACAGGACTATGTGTCCGCTATCGGCCAGGTCGCGCAGACATCGCTGCGCTCGATCATCGGCAAAAGCGACCTGGACGACCTGCTCGGCAACCGCGAGGGTCTCAATCAGGGCCTGGAGTTGATGATCGACAGCCCCGCGGCGGGCTGGGGTGTTCACATCGACCGCGTCGAAATCAAGGATGTAGTACTGCCCGATTCGATGAAGCGGTCGATCGCGCGCCAAGCCGAGGCCGAGCGTGAGCGGCGGGCTCGGGTGATCACTGCCGACGGTGAACTGCAGGCGTCTGAAAAGCTGGCCCAAGCGGCCGCGACGATGACCGTGCACCCGGCTGCGCTTCAGTTGCGGCTCTTGGAAACCGTGGTCGAAGTCGCAGCGGAGAAGAACTCCACCCTGGTCCTTCCCTTCCCCGTCGAACTGCTCCGGTTTTTGGAACGTGCAACACCGCAAGCATCCGAGAGTCGCGACGACGAGGCCGCTAGGCCGTCCGCCTCTGCCGCGGCTTCGAAGGGCGAGATGTCGAAGCTGGACCCGCCACAGGTCCCCGACGACGCCAGCGGGCTGGACGTCGAAACACGCACCGCGGGAAGGTATTCCGGCTGAGCCGGTCGCGGTCGAAACCGCTAACGAGACATTGGCCTGTTCAGGCTGGATGTGTCTGTCTCACCGGCGATACAACTTCAGTTTCGCGAGCGCCGGTTCGCCGCATTGTTCTCAGGACTCGGACGCGGAGCGTTCCCTCAGCATGGCCGATCGCGATGCTCCTACTTGTTTCCTACCCAGGTAGCATCACGGTATGAAGCTGAGTGTCAGCCTGTCCGACGAAGATGTCCGGGTGCTCGATGCATACATCAAACGGACCGGATTGCCATCGCGTTCAGCCGCCGTTCAGCGAGCGATTCGCATGCTCCGCTATCCCGCCCTCGAAGAGGACTATGGCAACGCGTGGGCGGAGTGGTCGACGGCCGGCGAGGACGACGTGTGGGACGGCGCTACGGACGACGGGGTCGGTGATGCTGCGCGGTGAGATCTGGCAGGTCGACTTCAATCCCGCCCGGGGTAGCGAGGCCAGCAAGAGTCGTCCGGCCGTCGTCGTCAGCAATAACCGCGCCAATGCGACCGCTTCCCGGCTCGGGCGGGGGGTGGTGACGGTCGTCCCGGTGACGAGCAACGTCGCCACGGTCTACCCGTTCCAGGTGTTCTTGCCCGCCGCGACGACGGGTCTCGCGGTCGACTCCAAAGCGCAGGCCGAGCAGATCAGATCCGTTGCGACCGAACGACTTCGCCGCCGCATCGGTCGCGTTCCTCCGGCTGAGCTCGCGCAACTCGACGATGCCCTGCGGCTGCATCTCGAACTGTGACTGTGCGGATGAGCAATCAGTTGTTGTATGCGGTACTTCCGTCGACAGGATGCGTGGTGCTGACGAGCTTGGCGAAGCAGTGGTCCCGATCAAAACCCTGGTACTTGCACCAGGACAACGCACCCGCGGAATCGGAGAACGGTATGCCCGCGATGGTGACCCAGAAGTCTGACTCGGAAAACGTTGACCAATCGCCTGACCAGAGTAGTCGTACGTCGGGGTAGCGCTGTCTGAGCTGCAGGTGTTCCTGAAGAGTCATGGCGTTGTTCCACGTGACGCCTTCATCGTGAACGCCGGGGCGCTTGGAGCTGAGTTGTGGAACCCAACGGTCGGCGAGATTCGCGTACACGAATCGCCCGTCGCTGGCGGCGATTTGGCGAAGTTGCTGCACGGGGTCTTGGGGGACGGGCGCCAAAGCAGGCAGTGGCGCAGCGGTGGTCACTGTGGGGGGTGCTAGATACTCGGTCATCGTGGGTACTTGGGTCGGTTGGGATTGGACCTGCTGCGTTGCGGTGGACGACGGCGCCAGATTTGTCGACGGCGCGGGGTTGGGGTAAGCAATCACCGTTGTCGGAGAGGGCTGCGGTCCGGAGTTTCGGTTGGCGAGCAGGCCGATGCCCACTCCAACGACGCCCACCACGAGCGCGACCGCGACGCCGATGCCGCCGGCCACAATCAGCTGGCGTGAAGATCCGCTCTTGGCGTCACTCAGCACCGCCGGTTCGGCTGAGGGAGCATCGTTTTGAGCATTGAATGACTCGAAACTAATCACCGGCGGAGGTTCGTTGAGCGCGGTAGGCCCCGTGTCCTCGACGGGCTGGGCGGACCGCTCGACGAGTGCGCGCTTGGCGGCCCGTCCCAGCGCCCCGGCGCTGACGTAACGGTCGTCCGGGTCTTTGGCCATGCCCCGGGCGATTACCTCGTCGAAGGCCGCCGGAACGCCCGCATCAACCTCGCTCGGCCGAGGGGGTGCCGATAGCGTGTGAGCCTTAATAGCTTGCCCTGCACTGTGAGCAGGAAACGGTTTCGCGCCAGTCAGTGCCTGGTAGAGAACGCAGGCCAGCGAGTAGATGTCTGTGGGCGCCGTCGCGCCGTCGTCGTCGAATCGTTCGGGAGCCATGTAGTCGAAGCTGCCGATGTGATAGCCGACCGCCGTCAGTTGCGTGTCGCCGCCGGCCGCGGCGATACCAAAGTCCACCAGGTAAGCGAAATCGTCCGGCGTCACGATGATGTTCTGCGGTTTGACGTCGCGATGGATCAGCCCTTGGGCGTGGGCAGCGTCTAACGCGGTCGCGATCTGCCCGACGATGTCGGTCGCGCGCCCCGGGTCAAGGGGGCCAGTCTTGAGCAGATCATGAAGTGTTTGGCCCTGGACCAAGCGCATGTCGATGTACAGATTGTTGTCGATCTCACCCCAGTCGTGGATCGGGATGACGTGCGGCTCCTGCAGGGTTGCGGCGGCGCGGGACTCGCGCAGAAACCGGGTACGAAACGTCTCGTCGTGCGCGTACCGATCGGTGAGCACCTTCAAGGCCACCGACCTGCCTTTATCGGTGTCGTAGGCCTCATACACCTCACCCATACCGCCTTCACCGAGCAGTCGGTTGATTTTGTATTTGCCGAACATTCCGCCGACGAGCGACTTCACCTCACCCTTCTCCCTCTTGCTGCGGCCAGTATCGACGACCGGGGACGAGCCGCGCAGGAGTTTGGCGAGCCAGATTTGTAACGCGCAGGGGCTTCATAGTGACTACACAGTGTCGGACCCTCGGAGGAGACTCTGCCCAGCCGACGCGATACCGGAGATCGCGTCAATGGAAATCGGGGCGACATGGGCAACCGGGCGAACTTCGTCATTGTGAAAAATCAGGATTGGCAGCTCTACTACTCACATTGGGCGGGCGGCCGCATACTCGATGGGCTGATCGGTGGGCCGGATTTCGCGCTCCGGTATGCGCAGACGCTGCGGCCGTGTCCTAAGAATCAGTGGGTCGACCCATTGTGGGCCGGCGGAGGCGCGGTGGTGGATCTCGATCGTCGTCGGCTGTTGTTCTTCGGCGACGAACTGATGGTGGTGATGGCAGAACGTCGAGCCCTGGTGAGGGTGCTCGCGGCGGTATGGTCTGGGTACGCGATCTGTTGGGCATATGACGGAACCGTCGAACTGGCGGGCTATGTGGGAGCCGAGTTGCCAACTCGCATGTGGGACAAGCAGCCAAGCCTTCGGCTCGCCCACGACCCAAACACGTTGTGCCATCTTGTTTCTGTTGTCGATGACACCGGACAACTTCGGATGTGGCCGCTGTGGTGGCACCTCAGCCAGGCGTGGCACGGGCCCGCATTGGTGGACAAGCTGCCCGGCCGCGGTGTACGAAGCGTGACACTCGGCACAATCCCCGAAGGTGGCCTCCACATCGACGTGCCCCGAAAGATGTTGGGTGCGTGGCAAACCGCCGACACCATGGGGATTTTCGGAGCTCTTCCGCACCTATGGAGCGGGTGGCAGACGGAGTGCTGGGAGGATGGCTTCGAGGAACAGGCCCTCCGATGCATGGATGCTCTGCGGATACCCGAATTGGATTTGGCCGTAGGCGTTGACAGCGTTCGGGAGCGCATCCGCAACAGGGTTTTCGAGGGCTTCGCGGATAGTCCGGCCGGGCAGATTTTCAAACTCGCGAAGCTTCTGGCGCCTGTACGGCCCGGTCTCGTGGTGAGCGACGACGCCCTCGCTGACTGCGCAGTTCGTCCCACCGAGGCTGAGTGGGCCCGCTTCGTCGATGCGTGCAATTTGCTGCGGACGTTCCGTGCCGAATCAGCCTAACCAAGCTCACCGGCAGTGAATGCACAGATGCATCATGATGCAGTGATGTTAGGATCAGGCGTGCGCACCACTATTGATCTCCCCGACGACCTGCACAAACAGGCGCTGTCGATCGCACGCGACACGCACCGCACGTTAAGCGAAACGGTCGCCGACCTCTTGCGACGCGGCCTGCGTGGCGGCGGCCCCGCCGCGATCTCCACAGACACCAGGACGGGGTTGCCTCTAGTGAGCGTGGGGACAGTGGTGACCTCCGCGGACGTGCGCTCATTGGAGGACGAGGAGTGACGGCGCTGCTCGACGCGAACGTGCTCATCGCGCTGGTCGTCGCCGAGCATGTGCATCATGACGCTGCGGCGGAATGGTTATCGGAATCCGGTGCCGGATTTGCGACGTGCCCGATCACACAAGGAAGCCTTGTCCGTTTTCTGGTCCGTACGGGTCAGTCCGCGGCCGCTGCTCGGGATGTCGTCGGCGCCGTCGCGAGTGCAAGCAGCCACGAATTCTGGCCTGACACGGTCTCTTTCGCCGATGTAGAGGTCGATGGGGTGGTCGGTCATCGGCAGGTAACAGATGCCTACCTGGCGCAGCTCGCACGGATCCGCAAGGGGCAGTTGGCGACTCTCGATAGCGGCTTGGCGCACCTGCACAGCGATGTCGCGGTACTCATTCCCGCGGCAACCTGACGACAACTAAAGATGGCTGCAATGTCAGGAACCTCGGCGTCGAGGAACTTGTTCATCCTGCCCCCAGGACTCTCAGCGGCCCGGAGCAGCGATCGGTAGGCCGACTGCCGCGGCAGCCGTGAGGAGGCGTTCGTCGTAGGTGACGAATGCGCTCAACTGGGTGCCGAACACCGCGTCCCCGGTCGCAAGATGGATCGCGTCTAGTGACCCCAGCGCCGTGTCCGGATAGGCCGCGGCGGTGGCCCGGACCAGTTCGTCGACTTCGTATCGCGCTACTCGAGCCACGATCGCGGGCACATCGGCGAGCAGCGAAGGCTCTACTCGGCGCAGGGCACGAGGGAGCTCAACTTCGATCAGTGTCGACGACACCCACGGCGCCGGTGTTTGCGCGTCGAGCCAGTCAGCGAGGGTATCGCTTTCAGGTTCGCGCCGTATTAATTTCATCAGGGCCGACGTGTCGAGGTAAAGCATCAATAGCGCTCGGTGTCTCGTAGCTCGCGCAGCAGTTGGCCGGCTTCATGGTCGGTCTTGACCCGTCCGGACGGACGCGGCGCCGGCCCGCTGAGGGTGGCTGGATGAAGCCTTCCCGCGCTGATCATTTCGGCTAGCGGGTTTTCCTGGGCAGGGACCAGGCGGGCCACGACGGCTCCGCGTTCGGTGATGTCGATGTGCTCGCCGCGCTTGACCCGGGCGAGCACTCCGGCGGTATTTTGGTTCAGCTCACGTACCGGCACCTCAGACACGTGTGCACGCTGAGCGTTCATCGCGAGCGAAACCGGCCCGCCGCGACATCCGGTCTCGCGGTCGACTCCAAAGCGCAGGCCGAGCAGATCAGATCCGTTGCGACCGAACGACTTCGCCGCCGCATCGGTCGCGTTCCTCCGGCTGGGCTTGCGCAACTCGACGATGCCGTGCGGCTGCATCTCGCATTGTGACTGTCGCGCTTACCAATTGAACATCCCGCACTCGCAGTCAAGACCGTGGTCTGCGGAGAATCTGCGATAGGCCGACGCCCACTCCAACACCGCCCCACTAGCAACGCCACGGCGAAGCCAGCCCGCCGGCGAAAAGTATCGGCGACCCGGCAAGTCAACGGACATCAACCCCGGCGGGTTGGCGGACCGGCACGGAGGTGCCTAGGCGCGGGCCGAAAGCCCGTGGCGCCGGCGGAGAAGGGTCTAGGATCCCTGAGGGGCGCCCACTACGCGCCAGTGTCAGCTGGCCCGGCGCGAGGGCATCGGGGCTTCGACCGCGAAAGGCCAACCAGTGAGCGATAAACCGAATGTCCTGATCGTCTGGGGCGACGACATCGGGCAGAGCAACCTCAGTTGCTACAGCAACGGGTTGATGGGGTACCGGACCCCCAACATCGACCGCGTCGCCGCCGAGGGGGTGCTGTTCACCGACTATTACGCGGAGCAGAGTTGCACCGCCGGACGCGCGGCGTTCATCACCGGCCAGAACCCGTATCGCACCGGTCTGACGAAGGTGGGCCTGCCCGGGGCGCCGCTGGGCCTGCAGGCCGAAGACCCGACGATCGCGACGGCGCTCAAGGCGCAGGGCTACGCCACCGGCCAGTTCGGCAAGAACCACCTCGGCGACCGCGACGAGCACCTGCCCACGATGCACGGCTTCGACGAGTTCTTCGGCAACCTGTATCACCTCAACGCCGAAGAGGAACCCGAACAACCGGACTACCCGAAGGATCCGGAGTTCCGCAAGAAGTTCGGGCCCCGCGGCGTGCTGCACACCTGGGCCAACGGCGACGGAACCCAGCGCATCGAGGACACCGGCCCGCTCACCAAGAAGCGGATGGAAACCTGTGACGGCGAATTCCGCGACGCCGCAGTCGATTTCATCAGGCGCCAGCACGAAGCCGAGACACCGTTCTTCGTGTGGTTCAACACCACGCACATGCATTTCCGCACCCACACCGCGCCCGAGAGCGTGGGTCGCGCAGGGCGCTGGCAATCGCGCTACCACGACACGATGTTGGATCACGACGATACAGTCGGCAGCATGCTGGATCTGCTCGACGAGCTGGGCATCGCCGATAACACGATCGTCATGTACTCCACCGACAACGGTCCGCACATGAACAGCTGGCCCGACTCCGGGATGACCCCGTTCCGCAACGAGAAGAACTCCAACTGGGAGGGCGCCTACCGCGTCCCGGCGTTGGTGCGCTGGCCCGGGCACATCCCGGCCGGGTCGGTGTTGAACGGCATTGTCAGCCATGCCGATTGGTTCGTCACGCTCTTGTCGGCGGCGGGCGTGCCCGACATCGCCGAGCGGCTGCGCGCAGGCACGGAGCTCAACGGCACGACCTACAAGGTGCACCTCGACGGGCACGACCAGTTGGCCTACATCACCGGCGAGGCCGACGAGAGCCCACGCAAGCACTTCTTCTATGTGTCCGACGACGGCGATCTCACCGCACTGCGGTTCGACAACTGGAAGTTCGTCTTCCTCGAGCAGCGCTGCGTGGGCACCCTGCAGATCTGGGCGGAGCCCTACGTTGAGCTGCGCGTGCCGAAGCTGTTCAACCTGCGCACCGATCCCTACGAGCGGGCCGACATCACGTCGAACACCTACTACGACTGGATGATTGACCGCATCTTCCTGTTCGTTCCGGCTCAGGCTTACGTCGCGAAGATGCTGGAGACGTTGATCGAGTTCCCGCAGCGGCAGAAATCTGCGAGCTTCAACATGGACCAGGTGATGGCCAAGTTGCAGGACGCCACCGCCCGCAGCAGCTGAGCGAGTCCGGGAACCCCGTGCCCCGCCATGCTTGACTCGGTGCTGTCGTTACGCCACAGCCCAGGCTTGACATCAGCGATGCGAGGGAAATCCAACGCGTGCTGTTCTCCGACATCGAGGTGCCCCAGCACTGACGCGGCTGTCGCGGCATCCTGGTTGCTCCTAAGCCAAGGCCGCCGTCAGGTAGCCCGAGGAGCCGCCGAGCCGGGACAGTTCGTCGTCGGGCACTTCAAACCCGTGGGCGGCAAAGGCCTGCTCGGTGGGTCGGATGTCGACCCGCCAACCGTGCGCGGTGAGGTATTCGGCGGCGGTGTTGCGTTCACCGGTGTAGAACAACTCGGCCAGATTGATGTTGGAGCCAATGCGCCGGGACCGCTCCGTGAGCCGCTGCGCCCAGTCCGGCGGCGCGTTGCGCAGGTCCATCTGTTCGGTGGCGATCGCGCTGCCGGGAGCCGACAGCGCAACGATGTTGTCGAACAAGCGATCCTGCGCCTCTGGCGGTAAGTACACCAACAGGCCTTCAGCGCTCCAGGCCGTGGGTTGGCCCGGGTCAAGTCCGGCCTCTGCCAACGCCGACGGCCAGTCGTCACGCAAATCGATCGCGACCGTGCGGCGCACCGCGGTGGGCTCGGCGCCCAGGCCGGCCAGCGTCCGCGTTTTGAATTCGATGACTTCGGGTTGGTCGATCTCGTACACGACCGTGCCGGTCCGGCCACGGCAACCGGTAGGCCCTGGTGTCCAGGCCGGACGCCAGGATCACCGCCTGCCGGATGCCGGAACCGGTTGCCTGCACGAAGAAGTCGTCGAAGAAGCGGGTGCGCACGGCGATCTGCTCGCGCATGTGCGTGCGGTTGAGCGGGGAGTCGTCCGCGGGCCCGATCTCGCCGTCCACCAGCTTGATGAACCTGTCGATGCCCACCGCACGGACGAGCGGATCAGCCCAGGGGTCGTCAAGCAGCGGCTCCGGACCTTGGGAAGCGATCGCGCGGGACGCAGCGACCGCCGTTGCGGTCGCGCCCACGCTGGATGCCAGATCCCAGGTGTCCTTGTCGGTGCGGGCCATCCACCGACCCCCTTCCGCGCGGTCCGCGCATTACTTAGGTGATTTAAGTGATGGCGTCGACTGTACGCCTCCGGCCACCGCATCGATCGCCATAAATCTA
>CAVZSJ010000001.1:0-75338 GCA_963777885.1 uncultured Actinomycetota bacterium | reverse complement strand
GCCGTCGTGCAGCTGGGGTACCGATGTGGTCATGCGGACGCAGCATCTTCGGAATCTTCGCCGCCTGTCGACGGCGCCGAACTGCTAGACCAACTGCGCTGTGCTCTCACGAAATACGTCGTGTTCACCGATGAGCACGCACCGGCGGCCGTCGCGTTGTGGACGGCTGCAACCCATGCCCTGCCTGCGTTCGAATGTGCACCCCGGCTGGTGATCACCAGTCCGCAGAAGCGGTGCGCGAAATCGCGGCTACTGGAGATCATCGCCGGGACATGTCACCGGCCGCTGGCGACGGTGAACGCGACGGTGGCCGCCGTCTTCCGGTCACTGGGCGGCGACCACCCAGCAAGTGCACACGACCCGCTTCCAGCCGCCCGAGGTTGTCGTCATGCACCCGCGGCGCTGGGGCTGGTTCCTGGCCCTGCTCGACAACCAGCAGCGGCCACTGTTCCTGCCCGACGCGAACCGCCCGTGGAACGCCGCGGGGATTCTGGAGGAGGTCGCCTCCCAGCAGGTAGTCGGCAGTATCCAAGGCCTGCCGGTGGTGACCGACCCCAATCTCGAGACCAACCTGGGCACGGGCGGCGACGAGGACCCGGTGTGTGTTGCGCGCATCCGACGTTGTGCTGTGGGAGTCGGGGATCAGGGCAAGGGTATTACCGGAAACCAAGGCGCAGAACCTCACGGTGCTGTTGCAGCTGTTCGGGTACGTCGCGTTCTCTGCGTCCCGCTACCCGCAGAGCATCGTCGAGCTCACGGGGTTGTCGGCCCCGACGTGGTGAGAGCTCGCTCCGGCCCGTCGCGCCCAGACGACCCCGACCATGACGCACGCACGCCGACCCGGCCGCGGTCATGGCATCGCCTCGGCCCAGCCGATATGCCCTTCGAAGCCAAGCGTTTTCGCCATGTCGCGGTAGCGATCCCGATAGTCGCGGTAGGCGGTGTCGTCGCCATGGGCGCGGGCCAGCAATGCACGCAGACGTAGAAGCCACACATCACGGATAACCAGCCCGTCGTCGGCTGGCGCGGCCGCCAACCTGTTGATCGCGGCCTCGGCTTCGGCCACGTCACCGTCGGCCCCGCGATCGAGCAGTGTTTCCACCAGAACAACCGTCCCAGGTATGCCCCAGAGCAGCAACTGTCCCTGGCGGAACAGATGGTCGACGGCGGCGCGCATCAGCGGGATGGCCTCGTCGCGATCCCCACGTCGAGCCCCCTCCCGCGCTACGTAGACCTCGACGACCGGTCGATCGGCCAGGTGGTGTCCCCGGCGCAGGAACAGCTCGCTGACCTCGGTCAGCAGCTGCTGTCCGCGGTCGCGCTCGGCAGCCGTTGGGCGGTGCACCAGCGCAACGCCCAGCGTCAGCTTCGTGACGGCCACCGCGAGATCGTCACTGGATGGTTCGGCAATCCGGAGGGCATCCTCGATCTCGCGCACAGCCGAATCGTCGGGCCTCAGCACGCCAAGCGATATTGCCAAGTAGGCGAAGGTGACGTCCATCGCGTAGGACACGGGGTCGGCGCTGCGGGCCATGGCCAGGCCATGCTGCATGTCGTCGTGCCATCCGGGACGACCCAGGCAATACCGGGCAATAGCCCGGACTGTAAAGGCCCCTGCTAGCGGGGACCCGTGCATGAAGTTGCCTTTAGTCGGGTCGCCGTCGGCCAGGTCGATGACCCGCTGCGACCAGCGCAGCACGTCATTCACCTCGGCGGTTTCAAGCTTGGCGAGGATGGCGGCCTGGGACAGCCCGACCGTCAGGGTCGGATCGCCGATCGACTCGATGAGGGCCATCGCTTCCGATGCCAGCTGCGACGCCTCGCGCAACCGGTCGTGATACGCGTGATCCACCACCAGCCCCGCCATGGCGATCGCCAGCGACGCCTTGTCCCCGGCGGCGGTGCACAAATCCCGCAGTTCCTCAAACCGGGCACCGGCAACATTCACGTGGACTCGCCAGGCGATCGCGCACAACATGGCGCGAGGGGCGATGCGCATGGCCGCCCGGTTGGGGTCCTCGGCGGGCAGTGCGTCGGCGATCTTCCGGGCGCGCTCCCAACTTTGTCGCGCCGCGGTGATGTCGCGGTTGGTCGCCCAGGTTGCCGCGCGCATGTGCCAGCCGTAGGCGCCGTGCCCATCACCGGCGGCCTCCAGATGTTGGGCGATCAGGGCCGCGTTCTGCTCGGCCGCTGCCGGGTCGGTGGATTCGATGGCCGCCGCGACGCGCCGGTGCAACTCGGCGCGATCCGACTTCAGTTGTGATTCATAGGCCACCGCGCGGATCAGCGGGTGGCGGAAGGCGTACTCGGCGGTTGGGGTGAACCGCACCTGGTCGACCAGTTCGGCAGCGATCAACTCGCCCAGCTCGGACTCACGATCGAGCAACGCCAACTGCTCTGCACCAAAGCGCAACCCGATCACCGCGGCGGCATTCAGAGTCTGCTTGGCGGCGAGGTCGAGCCGATCGATACGGGCGGCGATGGTGGCCTGCAGGGTCGCCGGCACGGCGGCATCGGCATGATCGACCTGACAGACGTAGTTACCACGGGCTCCGGTCAGCACACCTCGCTCGGCCAGATCGCGCACCATCTCCTCGACGAAAAACGGATTACCGGCGGCGCGTTCCACAATCGTGGCGGCCAACCCGCCGACCGAGGATTCCGGGCCCAGCAGCCCGGCAACCAGTGCCGCGATCTCCGAATCGCTCAGCGGGGCCAGGGCGATGCTTTGCGCACCAGGCACCCGGCTCAACGCGCCCCGGTATTCGGGGCGGTAGGTAATCAGCACCAGCGAGTGCGTCTGCAGGACCACGGTAACGAAGCCGGCGATCATCGACTCGCTGACCTCATCGATCCAATGGGCGTCCTCAACGACGTAGACCGCCGGGGCTTCGCGGGCCAACGAGGCTGCGTTCACCAGCGCGGTCAACCGCCGCCGGCGCGCATCCGGATCGACCTTGGCCAGCGCCACCTCAGGGTCGGCGATGCCCAGCAAGTCCTCCAACAGCAGCACGTCCTCGGGGTCGGCATCAGGGAATTGAGCCCGCACCGCCGCACGAGCGGCCGCATTGTCGAGGCCGCGCACGCCGGTGGCGGCACGCAGCAACCGCGCCACGACGCGGAAGGGAATGTCGCTGGCGTGTGATTCGCAGAAGGCGGTGAATACCTCGACACCCCGGGCTGCTGCCATTGCGGTGACCTCGCGCGCCAGCCGGCTCTTGCCGATGCCCGGCGACCCCACCACGCCGACCACCGCGCCGTGTCCATCGGTGGCGCGGTCCAACAGTCCCTCGGCCGCGGCCATCTCCCAGCGCCGGCCGACCAGATTCGACTCCGCACGCCGGGCGGCGCGATGCCCGTCGCCCAGGCCCAGCAGCCGACGGGCGGGCACCGGCGCCCCGGCACCCTTGATCCGAACCAGCTCCAACTCACCCAGACTCGCCGCGCCCTCAACCAGTCGCGCCGTCGACGCGCTCAGCATCACCCCACCCGGCGGGGCCACCGACTCCATCCGCTGGGCCATCCCGACCTGCTCGCCCACCGTGCCGTAGCCGAACTGGCCCGAACCAAATCCACCGGCGATCACCTCCCCGGAGTTCAGCCCGACCCGCAACCGCAGATCGATACCGTCGCGCTCGCGCGCATCGACGGCAAGCCGCTTGGCTTCTTCCTGAAGGCCCAAGGCCGCCAGACAGCCCCGAACGGCGTGGTCCTCCAACGCCACCGGCGCGCCGAACACCGCCATGATCCCGTCGCCGGTCCACTGTGCGACCGTGCTGCCGTACCGCTGCACCACCACCGCGCAGCGGTCGGAGAGGTCGGCCATGATCTCCCGCAACCGCTCCGCACCCACCGCCGCGGCGATGTCCATCGAATGCACCACATCGGCGAACAGCACCGTCACCTGCTTGAACTCGGCCGTTGTCGTGGCAGTGGCAACCGCCGCACCGCACGCGTTACAGAACTTCGAGTTCGGCGGCAGCTCAGTACCGCACGACCCGCACACCACGGCTGTCGCCGTCATGTCACGCGACCAGCCGCCGTCGTTCACGTCACTATCGTGTCACCGTTGGCCGGCCGGCATGTGCGATATCGCGGCCGCGATACCGCCGCGGCGGGCGAACAACGGGCATGATTAGAGACTGCGATAAGCGCCAGCGTCTGCGGTGATCGCACGTAGGCTTTTCAGGTGCGCTTGCCGTGGCCATTAACTGGCCGCTCGGAGGAGATGGCAGCTATGGAGGCCGCCATCTTGGCTTCGGATGCTTCCGGGATCGTTGTCTACGGGGCGGCGGGTGTGGGCAAGAGCCGGATCGCCCGTGAGGCCTTGTCTGCTGCTGAGTCTCAAGGATGCGAATGCCGATGGGCGGTCGGCACATCGTCGGCTCGGGCGATTCCCCTGGGTGCTTTCACCGCGTGGGCGCCGTCGGGTGTCACCGATACCGTTCAATTGCTGCGGGGGGTGATCGAGTCGCTGACGGCCGCGTCTTCGGACGCCGCGGTGGTGGTGTGTGTCGATGACGTGCATCTGCTCGACGATTTGTCGATATTCGTTGTGCACCAGATCATGCAGCGCGGCGCAGCGAAACTGCTGCTTACCGTTCGCGACGGAGAACCCATTCCCGCCGCGGTGCAGGACATATGGAAGGATGGCCGCTTCGAGCGGCTTGATCTGCAGCCGCTGTCACTCGACGAAACCACCACACTGCTGTCGGCGACGTTAGGCGGATCGGTGGATTCGGGTGCCGCTCAGCGGCTATGGATGCTCACTCGTGGCAACGTCTTGTATCTACGGAACATCGTCGAGCAGGAGGTCGCTGACGGGCGCGTCGTGAAACAGCACGGGTACTGGCGCTGGATCGGCGATCCGATCATGCCGCCCAGCTTGGTCGAGCTGATCGAATCCCGCATCGGGGACCTACCCGCCCCGGTTAATGATGTGGTCGACGCGCTGGCTGTTGGCGAGCCGATCGAACTGACGGCGCTGCGGCGGATCACTGATCCGGCCGCGGTCGAGCAGGCCGACACCCGCGGTCTGATCACCCTCGAGCCCGGCGTTGCTGGTGTGCAGGTGCGGGTGGCGCATCCGCTCTACGGTGAGGTGCGCCGCAGAGGCGCGCCACCCACGAAGTTGCGGCGGCTGCGCGGGCTGGTCGCCGCCGAACTCGCCGGGTCCAATGAGCGCGACGACATCCAGGTCGTCGTGCGGCGGGCCACGTTGAGTCTCGACTCCGACCTCGCCCCCGACGCGGACCTCCTCGTCAGGGCAGCCCACGGCGCCGTCTGGCTGGCGGATCTGCCCCTGGCCGATCGACTCGCGGAGGCGGCTATCCACGTCGGAGCCGGACTGGAACCGAACTTTGTTCGCGCGCATGCCCTTTCGTGGCTTGGCCGTGGCGAAGAGGCAGACGCGGTGCTCGCCGAGATTGACACCGGCCAGTTGACCGACGGCGACCGCGCGAGATTCGCGTTCTTTCGCGCGAGCAACCTACTCTGGGCGCTCGGTGACCCCGCACGCGCGAAAGAAATCATCGACGACGCGTCGCGCACCACACCACCGCAGGCTCACAGCTATATCGACGCCTTCCTCACCGTGTACTGGTTTGCGATGGACCAGCCCCACACGGCGTTGCAAGCATCGAAGAAACTCGCGTTCGATGACCTGCCCGCCGTAGTCGGTGCGGAGATAGCCTGGGCTCTCTCTACCATAGCCGCGGACGCAGGACGCACCACCGCAGCTGTGGGCACTGCAGAAGCGGGATACATCGCTGCGACTCGCTCTTTCGACGCTCCGCACATGAGGTTCAACATCGCTGATTCCCACGTCAGCGCGCTGGTGCTATCAGGGCGGCTCGGCGACGCCGCTAACGTGGCCGAACGCGTGCAGCAGCAGGCAGCCGACCTCCCGGGAGCAGCTCAATTACTCGGTGCTGCCGTGGCGGGTCGGGCCGCCCTTGGTGCAGGCGACCTTCATTCCGCGAGTCCGCTGCTCGAACAGGCCGCGGTAGGTTTGTCCGGCACCCATGCTTTGGGCTGGGGGTACCGCTATCACATCCCACGCGCGACCGCGCTGGCCGTACGCGGGTTAACTGACGAGGCAGCCGCCGCACTTGCCGCGCTCGACAAGGTGCGACGTCCTTTTCGGTCGCTGGACTCCGAGTTGAGCCTGGCCCGGGCGTGGGTGGCGGCGGGCGAGGGCGCAGTCAGCGAGGCGATCGCCGTCTTGTTGTCGGCGGCCCAAAGGGCCGCCGCTAAGGGGCAATTCGCGGCGGAAGTGCTGTGTCTGCAGACCGCCACCCAGTTCGGGGACTGTTCGGGCGCACCTCGGTTGCGTGAGCTCGAGGGGATCGTCGAGGGGCCCCGTGTTGGCGTGGCCGCGCGGTTCGCCGAGGCCCTGCTCGACGGCGACGCCGCCCAATTGGCCTCGGTGTCAGAAGAATTCGAGCGTCTGGGCGACCTTGTGGCCGCCGTCGATGCGGCCGCCCAGGCCGCCCTGACGTATCGACGGCAAGGCCTTCGGGGATCGGCGTTGGGTTTCTCGACACGCGCCGCCGCTTTGGCCGAACAATGCGGCGCCGATACTTCGGCGCTTCGCCAGGCCGGCGAGCCCTTGCCGCTGACCGATCGGGAACGCGAGATCGTGATGCTGATCGGTGAGGGATTGTCCAGCCGCGAAATCGCCGAGCGACTGACACTGTCAATACGCACCGTCGAAAGCCACCTCTATCGGGCGATGTTGAAGACCGGAACCACCAGCCGCGACGAACTGGCCGCCCTGCTGCCCCGCCCCAAGGCGCCAACACAGTGAAGGCCCTGACGGCGTGCGCTTGGCGCCGGTGCTGATTTCAGTTGCCATACTGAGTTTGCTTCGCGTACTGAGGTTTGCGCCGTCGCGTTGTACGGCGGTCCATCCGAATGGTCTCGAACTTGGTCCGGTTAAGTAGTCAACTACGCAGCCCGCCCCGTCTTTAAGTAGACGACTACTGCAGACCGCCCCGTCGATTCGTGTGAGGCTGGGTTGCGCAATACCTGGTCACACCATGACCGCCAGCGCGACCACGCCCGAACGCGAGCCACGTCAGCAGGGCAAGACTCTCATCGGTGCCGGGCAGCGCTCCGGTCTCGTCCAGGTCGGCCCGACGAGCTAGCGGGAGGACAGACATGTCGTATGTGATCGCGGCGCCGGAGATGATGGCGGCGGCGGCAACAGATCTGGGGAATATCGGTTCGTCGCTCAGCGAGGCCAACGCGGCGGCCGCGGCCTCGACCACCAGAGTGATCACCGCCGGTGAGGATGAGGTGTCGGCGGCCATTGCGGCGCTGTTCTCCGCCCACGGTCAGGGCTTTCAGGCGCTCAGCGCCCAGGCGGCGGCGTTTCACGCCCAGTTCGTGCAGGCCCTGAACGGGGCGGGGGGTGCGTATGCGGCCGCGGAGGCGGCCAATGCCTCGCCGTTGCAGGCGGTGGTGCAGGGTGCCCAGAGCCTGGCGGTGTTTTCGCCGGTGAAGGACCTGACGGGGCGCCCGCTGTTCGGTAACGGCGCCAACGGCGCGCCGGGGACCGGGCAAAACGGCGCGTCCGGCGGGTGGCTGTACGGCGTCGGCGGGGCCGGCGGGTCCGGCGCGCCCGGCACCGGGCAGGCCGGCGGTAATGGCGGCGATGGTGGGCTGCTGGGCATCGGCGGTGCCGGCGGGGCCGGCGGAAGCTCAGCGACCGGCAACGGCGGGGCCGGCGGGAACGGCGGTAATTCCAACGACCCGTTCGACGGCTACGGCGGGGGCGGCGGCGCGGGTGGATCGAGCACGGCGCCGGGCGGGGTTGGCGGGGCCGGCGGACACGGCGGCCATGGGGGCCTGCTGTTCAGCGGCGCCGGGGCCGGCGGGGCCGGCGGGAGCTCAACTCTCGGCAACGGCGGGGCCGGCGGCGCCGGCGGGACCAGCGGGCTGCTCAGCGGGTTGCTCGCCGCGCCCGGCGGGAACGGCGGGGCCGGCGGGGACGGCGGCACGGGCGTCGGGGGCGCCGGCGGAGCCGGCGGCAATGGGGGCCTGCTGTTCAGCGCCGGCGGCGCCGGCGGGGCCGGCGGACACGGCGGCACCACCGGGGGGGCCGGCGGAGCCGGCGGCAACGCGGGCCTGCTGCTCGGCTCCGGCGGGGCCGGCGGGACCGGTGGATTCGGGGCGACCGGCGGCGGGCACGGCGGGGCCGGCGGCGATGCCGCCGGGCTGTTGGACGGCGGGGGCGGTGCCGGCGGAGCCGGCGGATTCAGCTCAACGGGCACCGGCGGAGCCGGCGGGACCGGCGGCAGCGTCGCCGGCCTGCTTGGGCCCGGCGGTGTCGGTGGAGCCGGCGGAAGCTCAGCAACCGGCAACGGCGGGGCTGGCGGGGACGGCGGCCATGCCGCCCCGTTCTTCGGCGGCGGCGGTGCCGGCGGCGAGGGCGGCGCAGGCGCAGGGACCGGCGGTAACGGCGGTGACGGCGGCAACTTTACGCTGGCCGGCGCCGGCGGGAACGGCGGCAACCCCGGGACTGGTGCGACGCCGGGCAAACCCGGCACCGGCGGCACCGGGCTGCTCGGCTTACCCGGGCATAACGGGATGACGTAGCCCGCGGCGTCGATGGGGTGGCGCCGATTACCGATCGGTGATGATGACCGGGCCGTGCCCCTTGAGATCCTCGGTCGTGCCGGAGAGCATGGTCTGGCCACCGTGGGCCAGATCCCACCCGCGCGATGTCCTCGGCGACCAGACCTACGAATCGCTCGCCCGCAAGGGTGAGACGATGACCATCGCCGAGATGGTGACGTACGCATACGATCAAATCGACCAGGCCCGAACAACACTCGAACACCCCAGCTGAATGCCCCCTCAGGAGCGGAGGCGCTCGGCGAGCGGGTAGACGTAGCGGGGTGGGCGGACGTGGCACTCCCGTAGAAGGGCTCCACCACCTGCGCTGCGTTGACAGCACGCCACAGTGTGGCGTTAGCCACAGTCATCCACCGCGTGGAATGGAAACTTGCTCGCTCCGCGTTGACGAGGGCGCAACCACAATTGAAAAAACGACCCGGCTGTCTCTTCCAGCCGGGTCGTTTCTGTTCGGCGCTTACCCGCGTAGCGCGCGGTGGATGCCCACCATCACAGCGCTCACCGCCAGCGTCACACCGCCAAGCGCAAAGGCCATCACGGCAATCACTTCGCCTGCGCTTTATTGTGGCTGACGACCGCGTTGTAGCACTTGCCAAACGACCCGCCGTCGACCAACACCGTGGTTTTGCCGCCCCGCTTTACCGTGGCTGTCCACACGTCGCCGCCGCCGGTTATGGCGTAGTCGCCAGCCGTGGCCGGTGCGCGGCCTTTGGAATCCCGCTCGCCCTCGATTGCCCACCGCAGCTTGGGCGCCGCTGGTGCTGCCGGTACCGCGCCGACGGCTGTTCGCGCCCCTAGCGGCATCCGGCTATGCTGACCTACCGGTTGGTTGGTTGCGTCGACAAATCCCAAAGAAGGGAGGACGCGGATGGTTTCCGGTCCCGTGCGCATCGCGAACTGCTCGGGTTTCTACGGCGACCGGCTGTCGGCAATGCGCGAGATGCTCACCGGCGGCGAGCTGGACTACATCACCGGCGATTACCTGGCCGAGCTGACAATGCTGATTCTCGGCCGCGACAGAATGAAGCACCCCGAACGCGGCTACGCCAAGACCTTCCTGACCCAGCTCGAGGAATCCCTGGGACTGGCCCGCGACCGCGGCGTGCGCATCGTCGCCAACGCGGGCGGCTTGAACCCGGCGGGATTAGCGGACGCGGTGCGCGCGCTGGCCGAGCGCCTGGGCATCCCCGCCCGCGTCGCCCACGTCGAAGGAGACGACCTGCAGCCCCGCGCGGCCGAGCTGGGGCTCGGAACGCCGTTAACCGCGAACGCCTACCTGGGTGCGTGGGGCATCGTCGACTGCCTCAACGACGGCGCCGACGTCGTCGTCACCGGCCGGGTGACCGACGCCTCGGTGATCGTCGGGGCCGCGGCCGCGCACTTCGGTTGGGACCGCACCGATTACGACCCGCTCGCCGGTGCCGTGGTCGCCGGCCACGTCATCGAATGCGGGGTTCAGGCCACCGGCGGCAACTACGCGTTCTTTACCGAAGTACCTGATTTGTCATACCCGGGCTTCCCACTGGCGGAAATAGAAGAAGACGGTTCGTCGGTGATCACCAAGCACGCCGGCACCGGCGGTGTCGTCAGCGTCGACACCATCACTGCCCAGCTGCTCTACGAGATCACCGGCGCCCGCTACGCCAACCCGGACGTCACGGCCCGGATGGACACCATCGAACTGTCGGATGACGGCCCCGATCGGGTGCGCATCAGCGGAGTGATCGGAGAACCCCCGCCCTCGACGCTGAAGGTGTCGCTGAACAGCATCGGCGGATTCCGCAACGCCATGACGTTCGTGTTGACCGGCCTGGACATCGAGGCCAAGGCCAAGCTGGTGCAGCGGCAGCTCGAGGCCGGCCTGACCGTCAAGCCCGCCGAGCTGGATTGGACCCTGGCCCGTACCGACCACGGCGACGCCGATACCGAGGAAGCCGCCAGCGCCTTGCTGCGCTGCGTCGTCCGCGATCCCGATCTCGCCAACGTCGGACGCCAATTCTCCTCAGCTGCAGTCGAATTAGCCCTCGCGAGCTACCCGGGCTTTCATGTGACCGCCCCGCCAGGGGAGGGCCAGGTGTACGGCGTGTTCACCGCAGGTTATGTCGACGCGACCCAGGTGCCGCACGTCGCGGTGCACGACGACGGCACCCGCGCTGCTATCGCCTGCGCCACCGACACTTTGGAACTCGCACCAGCCGACCCACCACCACTGCCGGATCTGCTGCCCGCCGGACCGACCCAGCGCGCCCCGCTGGGCCTGATCGCCGGCGCCCGCAGCGGCGACAAGGGCGGCTCGGCCAACATCGGGGTGTGGGTCCGCACCGACGACCAATGGCGCTGGCTCGCAAACACGCTCACCGTCGAGCTACTGAAGCAGCTGCTCCCCGAGGCGGCCGACCACGACGTCACCCGCCACGTGCTGCCCAATCTGCGGGCAGTGAACTTCGTCATCGACGGCATCCTCGGTCAAGGTGTCGCGTATCAAGCACGATTCGACCCGCAGGCCAAAGGACTAGGCGAATGGCTGCGCAGTCGACACGTCGATATTCCGGAGAGCCTCTTGTGAACATCTGGAACACACCCGAACGCGAGCAACTGCGAAAGACCGTGCGCTCATTCGCTGAACGCGAGATCCTGCCACACGCCGACGAGTGGGAGCGCACCGGCGACCTGCCGCGCGACCTGCACCGCCGCGCCGGCGAGGCCGGGCTCTTGGGAGCCAACTTTCCCGAAGCCGTCGGCGGCGGAGGCGGCGACGGCGTCGACTCGGTGATCATCTGCGAGGAGGTGCACCAATCCGGCGCGCCGGGAGGGGTTTTCGCTTCGCTGTTCACCTGCGGAATCGCGGTGCCACACATGATCGCGTCGGGAGATCAGCGGCTGATCGACACGTTCGTTCGGCCCACGCTGGCCGGAGAGAAGATCGGCGCACTGGCCATCACGGAGCCCGGGGGCGGTTCGGACGTCGGGCACCTGCGAACCAGCGCGGTCCGCGACGGCGACCACTACATCGTCAACGGCGCCAAGACATACATCACTTCCGGCGTGCGCGCCGACTTCGTCGTGACGGCGGTGCGTACCGGAGACCCGGGCGCAGCCGGGGTTTCGCTGCTGGCTGTGGAAAAGGGCACGCCCGGCTTCGAAGTCAGCCGCAAGCTGGACAAGATGGGATGGCGATCTTCGGACACCGCCGAGCTGGCCTACGTTGACGCCCGAGTGCCCGTGGCCAATCTGGTCGGCGCCGAGAACAGTGGATTCGCTCAGATCGCCGAAGCGTTCGTCGCCGAACGGATCGGCCTTGCCGCGCAGGCGTATTCGAGCGCTCAGCGCTGCCTGGACATCACCGCACAGTGGTGCCGCGACCGCGAGACGTTCGGCCGCCCACTGATTTCCCGGCAGTCGGTGCAGAACACGCTGGCCGAGATGGCCCGCCGCATCGATGTCGCCCGCGTCTATTCGCGCAACGTGGTTGAGCGTCAGCTTGCCGGCGAGACCAACCTGATCGCACAGGTATGCTTCGCCAAGAACACCGCTGTCGAGGCCGGCGAATGGGTGGCCAATCAAGCGGTCCAATTGTTCGGTGGCATGGGTTATATGGCCGAATCCGAAGTCGAACGCCAATACCGGGATATGCGCATCCTGGGCATCGGCGGCGGAACCACCGAGATCCTCACCGCACTGGCCGCCAAACTCCTGGGGTATCAATCATGATTGCACCGCCTCCTCCTCATCGCTTCGCTCTGCATCGTCGGCGGTGGTCGTGACAGTCTTGCAGTCCAGGCTCGACCCGAACAGTGCCACCTATGCCGAGGCGGCCTGCGCGGCGACCAACAGGCTCGACGAGATCGACGCCGAACTCGCCAAAGCCGTTGGGGGCGGTGGGCCGAAGTATGTCGAACGTCATCACGCCCGCGGCAAGCTGACTGCCCGGGAACGCATTGAGCTGCTCGTCGACCCGGACTCCCCGTTTCTCGAGCTGAGCACGCTTGCGGCGTATGGCAGCGCTTTCCAAATCGGGGCCAGCACGGTCGTCGGTATCGGCGCGGTGAGCGGCGTGGAGTGTCTGATCGTCGCCAATGACCCGACGGTTAAGGGCGGCACCAGCAATCCGTGGACCCTACGAAAGATATTGCGGGCTAACCAGATTGCGCTGCAGAACCGGTTGCCGGTGATCTCCCTGGTGGAATCAGGCGGCGCCGACCTGCCCACGCAGAAGGAGATCTTCGTGCCGGGCGGGCAGATGTTCCGCGACCTGACCCGGCTGTCTGCCGCCGGGATACCCACGATCGCGCTGGTGTTCGGCAACTCCACCGCGGGCGGGGCTTACATACCTGGAATGTCCGATCACGTGGTGATGATCAAAGAACGCTCCAAGGTATTCCTCGCTGGGCCGCCGTTAGTGAAGATGGCCACCGGTGAAGAGTCCGACGATGAATCGCTGGGCGGCGCCGAAATGCATGCCCGAATCTCGGGTTTGGCCGATTACTTCGCGCACGACGAGCTCGACGCGCTCCGCATCGGCAGGCGCATCGTGGCTCGGCTGAACTGGGTCAAACAGGGACCGAAGCCGAAGCCGGTGACCGAGCCACTGTTCGATACCGAGGAGTTGATCGGCATCGTGCCCGCAGACCTGCGCATCCCATTCGACCCGCGGGAAGTGATCGCCCGCATCGTCGACGGGTCCGAATTCGACGAATTCAAGCCTCTGTACGGGTCGGCACTGGTGACCGGTTGGGCGCAGTTGCACGGATATCCGCTCGGCATCCTGGCTAATTCACGCGGTGTGCTGTTCAGCGAGGAATCGCAGAAGGCCACCCAGTTCATTCAACTGGCCAACCGCTCCGATACGCCACTCTTATTCCTGCACAACACCACTGGCTACATGGTGGGCAAGGACTACGAAGAGGGAGGCATGATCAAACACGGCTCGATGATGATCAACGCCGTGTCCAACTCCACGGTCCCGCACATCTCACTGATCATCGGCGCGTCCTACGGCGCCGGCCACTACGGCATGTGCGGACGCGCCTACGACCCCCGATTCCTGTTCGCTTGGCCCAGTGCCAAATCCGCGGTGATGGGCGGCGCCCAGCTCGCGGGCGTGCTGTCGATCGTGGCCCGCGCCGCCGCCGAAGCACGCGGGCAGCAGGTCGACGAGGAAGCCGACGCCGCCATGCGGGCCGCCGTCGAGGGCCAGATCGAAGCCGAATCACTGCCTATGGTGTTGTCCGGGATGCTGTACGACGACGGGGTGATCGACCCACGCGACACCCGCACCGTGCTGGGAATGTGTTTGTCCGCCATTGCTAATGGCCCGATCAAGGGGACGCCGAACTTCGGCGTCTTCAGGATGTGAATCCGATGATCACTCGAGTGCTCGTTGCCAACCGCGGCGAGATTGCCCGACGGGTGTTCGCCACCTGCCGGCGACTCGGCCTGGGCACCGTCGCCGTCTATACCGATCCGGACGCCGCCGCGCCCCACGCCGCCGAGGCCGACGCCCGGGTGCGGTTGCCCAAGACGAACGACTACCTGAACGCCGAGGCCATCATTGCGGCCGCGCGTGCCGCCGGAGCCGACGCAGTGCATCCCGGCTACGGATTCCTCTCGGAGAACGCCGAATTCGCGGCCGCCGTGCAGGAGGGCGGCCTGATCTGGGTCGGTCCGCCGGTAGACGCCGTACGCGCGATGGGCTCCAAGATCGAGTCGAAAAAACTGATGGCGGCTGCCGGTGTACCGGTGCTCGATGAACTCGACCCCGACACGGTAAGCGAATCCCAACTGCCAGTGTTGGTCAAGGCGTCCGCGGGTGGCGGGGGCCGCGGTATGCGGGTGGTGCGCGAATTGTTGGCGCTGCCCGGCGAAGTCGCCGCGGCTCAGCGGGAAGCACAGTCCGCGTTCGGCGATCCGACCGTGTTCTGCGAGCGCTACCTGCCGACCGGCCACCACATTGAGGTGCAGGTCATGGCCGACAGCCACGGCACCGTGTGGGCCGTCGGGGAGCGGGAATGCTCGGTTCAACGCCGCCACCAAAAGGTCATCGAAGAGGCTCCGTCACCATTGGTGGAACGCACGCCGGGCATGCGCACCAAGCTCTTCGACGCCGCGCGGCTGGCCGCGGCCGCGATCGGCTACACCGGCGCGGGCACCGTGGAGTTCCTCGCCGACGATAACGGCGAGTTTTACTTCCTAGAGATGAACACTCGCCTGCAGGTCGAACACCCGGTCACCGAGGAGACCACCGGACTCGATCTGGTCGAACTGCAGCTCGCGGTGGCCGACGGCGAACACCTTGATCCTGAACCGCCCGCTGCCCAAGGACATTCGATCGAGGCTCGGCTGTACGCCGAGAATCCCGCACAGAACTGGCAGCCCCAGGCCGGTCTGATGCACACGATCGACGTACCTTCGGTGAGGGCCGAGTTCGGCTCGCTCGGACATCGGACCGGGATCCGGCTGGACTCCGGCATCGTCGACGGATCGGTGGTATCGATCCACTACGACCCGATGTTGGCCAAAGTCATCTCCTACGCTCCCACCCGCCGGCAGTCGGCTTTCGTGCTCGCCGACGCGCTGGCCCGCACCCGCCTGCACGGACTGACCACCAACCGCGCGCTGCTGGTCAACGTGCTGCGCCATCCCGCATTCCTCGACGGTGACACCGACACAGCATTTTTCGACACGCACGGACTCGAGCAGCTCTCCGCGCCGCTGGCCGACGACGCGACGGTCCGGTTGTCGGCGATCGCCGCCGCTCTCGCGGACGCCGCGCACAACCGCGCCGTCGCCCCGGTGTTCGGCTGTATCCCCAGCGGCTTCCGAAACCTGGCATCGGGCTACCAAACCAAGGCCTACCTGTACAACGGGGACACCGAGCATCGCGTCGAATATCGCTTCACCAGAACCGGGTTGACGCTGCCCGAAGACGGGTCGGTACGCCTGGTGTCGTCCGCGCCGGACGAAGTCGTGCTCACGGACGGCGACGGAGTGTCCTGCACATTTGCCGTAAAGCGCTACGGTGACGAAGTTTACGTTGACTCGGCCCGCGGGCCGGTCCATTTTGTCGCGCTGCCTCGCTTCCCCGAGCCGGGCTCGGCCGTCGAGAAGGGGTCGCTGGTGGCTCCCATGCCCGGAAACGTCATCCGGCTCGGCGCCCAGGCCGGCGACACCGTCACCGCCGGCCAACCGCTGATCTGGCTGGAGGCGATGAAGATGGAGCACACCATTGCCGCACCGGCCGACGGCGTGCTCGCGGAACTCAACGTCACGACCGGTCAACAGGTCGAGGTCGGCGCCGTCCTTGCACGAGTGGAAGCGCCAGAAACAGAAGGGGATTCAGCATGACCGATACCAGCTTTATTGAGAGCGAGGAACGCCAGGCCCTGCGTAAGGCGGTCTCCGAATGGGCCTCGAAATACGGCAGCGAATACTACCTCCGGAAGGCGCGCGCACACGAGCACACCGACGAGTTATGGTCAGAGGCAGGCAAACTCGGATTCCTAGGGGTTAATCTGCCAGAAGAGTACGGCGGCGGCGGCGCGGGAATGTACGAGCTGTCGCTGGTGATGGAGGAGATGGCGGCGGCCGGCAGCGCGCTGCTGCTGATGGTAGTGTCGCCGGCCATCAACGGCACCATCATCAGCAAGTTCGGCACCGAAGAACAGAAGAAGCGCTGGATTCCGTCCATCGCCGACGGCACCCTGACGATGGCGTTCGCCATCACCGAACCCGACGCTGGATCCAACTCGCACAAGATCACCACGACCGCGCGTCGTGATGGCAGCGACTGGGTCCTCAAGGGCCAGAAGGTCTATATCTCCGGCATCGACCAGGCACAGGCGGTGCTGGTGGTATCCCGTACTGAGGAGGCCAAGACCGGCAAGCTACGTCCGGCGTTGTTCGTGGTGCCCACCGATGCGCCCGGATTCACCTACACCCCCATCGAAATGGAACTGATCAGCCCCGAGCGCCAGTTCCAGGTGTTCCTCGACGACGTCCGGCTGCCTGCCGATGCGCTTGTCGGAGCCGAAGACGCCGCCATCGCACAACTTTTCGCCGGGCTGAACCCCGAGCGCATCATGGGCGCGGCCAGCTCGGTGGGCATGGGCCGGTACGCCCTGGATCGGGCCGCCCATTACGTCAAGACCCGTCAGGTGTGGGGCACGCCGATCGGCGCCCACCAAGGCCTGTCACATCCGTTGGCGCAGTGCCACATTGAAGTCGAGCTGGCCAAGCTGATGATGCAGAAGGCGGCGACGCTCTATGACAACGGCGACGACGCGGGCGCGGCCGAGGCGGCCAACATGGCCAAATACGCTGCGGCCGAAGCCGCCACCCGCTCTGTCGACCAGGCCGTCCAGTCGATGGGCGGCAACGGGCTGACCAAGGAGTACGGCGTGGCAGCGATGCTGGTGTCCGCCCGGCTGGGACGGATCGCGCCGGTCAGCCGCGAGATGGTGCTGAACTTCGTCGCGCAGACATCGCTGGGCTTGCCCCGAAGCTACTGATGGACACCCTCGTCGAGTACGCCGGCCCGGACGCCTGTGGAGGCCCGGTCGCTCGGCTGACGCTGAATTCGCCGCACAACCGCAACGCGCTGTCCACCACACTGGTCACCCAGTTGCACCAAGGGTTGCGGGATGCGGCCGCGGATCCAGCGGTGCGGGTCGTGGTGCTGGGGCACAGGGGCGGAACATTCTGCGCCGGTGCGGATTTGAGCGAGGCCGGCGCGAGCGAACCGCGTGGCGATCGCGAGCGCGGCGGTGCCGGGCGAAGCGGGTCGCCACCGTCGGCATACGACATGGCGATCGCGCGCGCCCGGGAGATGACCACGCTGCTGCGCGACATCCTCGAGTGCCCGCTGCCGGTGATCGTGGCGATCGACGGCCACGTTCGGGCCGGCGGTTTCGGCTTGGCCGGTGCGTGTGACATCGCAGTCGCCGGGCCGCGCAGCACCTTCGCGCTGACCGAGGCCCGGATCGGGGTCGCGCCGGCGATCATCTCATTGACACTGCTGCCAAAGATCTCGGCGCGGTCCGCCGCGCGCTACTACCTGACCGGCGAGACATTCGGCGCGCACACGGCCGCGGAGATCGGATTGGTCACTACAGCGGCCGACGACGTGGACGCCGCTGTCGGCGCACTCGTCGCCGACATCGGCCGCGGGTCACCGCAGGGGCTCGCGGCGTCGAAGGCGCTCACTACTGCCGCGGTGCTGGAGGGATTCGATCGCGACGCCGAACGACTCACCGAGGAATCGGCCCGGTTATTCGTCTCGGACGAGGCTCGGGAAGGCATGCTGGCGTTCCTGCAAAAACGACCGCCTAATTGGGCTACCTAAGGTTGCAGTTTAGCCAATCCGGCTTACACCCCCTTGCAGTCAAATGTTTAGGTCGTACGCTCGTGTGTGATGAACAACTCAGCGCAAAATGACGCGAGGGAGGCGCGCGACGAATGGTCGCGCGCTTCGGACACCGATCGCATCCACATTGCGCAGTTGCTCGCCTACGCGGCCGAGCAAGGCCGCTTGGAAATGAAGGACTACGAAGACCGTCTCACCAGGGCGTATGCGGCCACGACGTACCAAGAACTGGACGAGCTGCGCGAAGATCTGCTGGGCTCGCCGGTGAACCCGCGCCGCGGCGGCAAGGTCAACCCGGCACCCTCCACGCTGCTGCTCGCGTTGATGAGCGGGTTCGAGCGCCGCGGCCGGTGGAACGTGCCCAAGAAGCTGACCACCTTCACGCTGTGGGGCAGCGGAGTGCTGGACTTGCGCTACGCCGACTTCACCGCGACCGAGGTCGAGATTCACGCGTATTCGGTGATGGGCCTGCAGACCATCCTGCTGCCACCCGAAGTCAACGTCGAGATCAAGGGCCGGGGTGTGATGGGCGGCTTCGAGCACGACGTGCTGGGTCCGGGCACGCCCGGCGCACCGACGGTGAAGATCCGCGGCTTCGCACTGTGGGGCGGCGTCGGCATCAAGCGCAAAGCCCGCAGGGCCCGGTAATTCCGGCAAGCGGACTAACGACGCCGCCGGGACCGCAAGTAGTCGCCGACCACGGCAGCTCCCAGCCCGTCGAGATCGGGCACGACGACGCGTCCCTCGACCCGCCGCGCGACCTGATCGATGAACCGCGCCAAGCCGGGGTCACTGCCCAGGCGGAAGATCGTCACCTGTGCGCCGAGCCTCGCCATGTCGTCGAACCCACGCACGGTGTGGGCGATGGTGCGCGGATGCGGCGGGTAGTCAAAGAACACGGACGATCCGTCGCCGTCGACGTCCTCTAGGTGAGCGGTCGGCTCGCCGTCGGTCACCACCAGCACGACCGGCTGCGCGTTGGGATGCCGCCGTAGGTGACGGCCCGCCAGCGCCAGCGCGTGATGCAGGTTGGTGCCCTGCTCGTAGACGCCTTCCAAACCGGTCAGCTCGGCGGCGGTCACCGTGCGGGCGTAACGGCCAAACGCGACGATCTGCAACGCATCCGAGCGGAACCGCGTGCACACCAGGTGGTTGAGCGCCAGCGCCGTTTGCTTCATCGGCAGCCAGCGATTCTCCATCACCATCGAAAACGAGGTGTCCACCAACAAGGCGACCGCGGCCTGGGTGCGGGTCTCGGTCTCGGAGACCTCCACGTCGTCCACGGTGATCCGCAGCGGCCCGGCCCCGCCTTCCAAAGTCGCCGTACCCGCCTGCCGCAGCACCGCATTGGTCAGGGTACGGGGGATGTTCCACGGCTCGGTGTCCCCGAACTGCCAGGGCCGGGTCGCGCCGGTGAGCTCGCCGGCCGCGCCGGCGCGGCGCAGTTCCCGGTCACCCCGACGACTGGAAAGCTGTTGTGCCACATCGCGTAATGCCGTCTCGCCCAATCGGCGCATGGCCTTCGGAGACAACCGCCACTGGCCGTCGGAACCGCGGTCCAAGAATCCCTGATTGACCAGTGCGCGTTCCAGTTCGCTGAGGGTGCGGGCATCGACGGCGGCCTCGTCGCCGAGCTGGCGTGCCAGCGCGTCGAGATCGACGTCGTCCATCGTGGCGCCGGGATAACTTTGCGACAGCTGGTCGGCGAGCTGCTCGAGTTCGGCGATATCGGACAGCGCCTGGGCGCCTTCACCCATGCCGAAAGCGTTGTCGCCGGAGAACTGCTCCGAGCCGCCCCAGTCCTCCCCCGGCCGTGCGGCCTGCAAGTGCGCGTCGAGGCGATTCAACGCCTGCATCAGCGACGGTGATCCAAACGCCTGCTGCGCCAAGGCATCCAGCTCGTCGCGCTGCTCCTGGCTCAGGCTGTTGCGGAAGCGCTGCGCGGCCGCGGCGCGCTTGGCCAGCGAGTCCAGCAGCTCGTCGACATTGCGCGGGTTCTCCGGGAAGAACTCACCGTGCTTGTCCATGAAGTCTTCGAAGTCCTGCTGGCTGTCCTCGCCGCGAGAGTGCTTGTCCAACAGGGCGTTGAGGTCGTCCAGCATCTCGTTGACGCGCTGGCGGTCCGCGTCGGTAGCACCTTCCAGCGCCTCCTTCATGCCGGAAAAGCGTTGGTCGAGCATTTCGCGGCCCAGCAGATCCTTGATCTGGTCGTACTTTTCGCGAGCTTCCGGGCTGCGCCAGTTGTACTCCGACAGCTCTTGGACAGCCTTGGCCGGCGACGCCGGCAGGGCATCGAGCTGCAGTTCACCAAAGCGGGCGTCGTCGTCCAGCGCGCGGGCCAGCTCCTTGCGTTCGGTCAGCACGGCCTCGTCGAGCAGCTTCTTGATCTCCTGCAAGGTGCCGTCTAGATTGTTGCGGCGCAACAAGTCCCGGCGGCGTCGGTTCGCCTCGGCCGCCAATCGGTCGGCGCCGCGCATGTTCTGGGTGCCCCGGCGCAGCAGTTCGGACAACGCGCGCCGCGGCGAGGTGCCCGCCATGACGTCCTGCCCGATCTGCTCCAGCGCCTCGCGCAGATCCACCGGCGGAGCCAGCGGGTCCGGCCCGCCGGTGTACGCCGAGTAACGTGACGAGTGTCCCTTAAAGGGAGGGGTATTGGGTTTAGCCATAGACGGTTTGGCCTTCTCCGGACACCTTGTCGATGCGCTTCGCGAGGTACAGCGCCTCCAGTGCCAGCTCCAGCGCAGCGGCGCGTTCACCCTCGGAGTCGGCACCCAACTTTTCCGCGATCTTGTCCACGATCGGCAATCCAGGCACGGCGGCCAACACATCCTTGGCCGACACCCGCTCCCCCGTGGTCACCGCCGAGCCGCGCTCGACCGCCGACACCAACGAGCCGACATCGATGCCGCCGAGCACCCTGGACGCGGTGTCGGCGGTCGCGCGGCGCAGCAGGTGCTCGAGGACGGCCTGCTCGCGGCCTTCTTCGCCGGACTCGAACTCCAGCTTGCCGCGCAGCACGTCAATCACCGTGCCCAAATCAACCACGCGCGCGACGGGATCGGTCTCCCCCAGCATCGCGCCACGATGCCGAGCAGACGCTGCCACGGTTTCGGCCGCCGCGATCGCAAACCGCGCCGACACGCCGGAGCGCTGGTCGACGGAATTGGACTCGCGCAGGTACCGGGCGAAGCGGGCGATCACCTGCATCAGGTAGTCGGGCACCTGGGCGCTCAGGTGCGCTTCCTGGGCGATGACGCCGATCTCCGCCTCCAGCTCCAGTGGATAGTGGGTGCGGATCTCCGCGCCGAACCGGTCCTTGAGCGGCGTGATGATGCGGCCGCGGTTGGTGTAGTCCTCGGGGTTGGCGCTGGCGACCACCACCACGTCCAGCGGCAGGCGCAGCGTGTAACCGCGGACCTGGATGTCGCGCTCCTCCATGACGTTGAGCATCGACACCTGGATGCGCTCGGCGAGGTCGGGCAGTTCGTTGACCGCGACGATCCCGCGGTGCGCGCGGGGGATGAGTCCGTAGGCGATGGTCTCGGGGTCGCCGAGGCTGCGGCCCTCGGCGACCTTGATCGGGTCGATGTCACCGACCAGGTCCGCGACGCTGGTGTCGGGGGTGGCCAGCTTCTCGGTGTAGCGCTCGCTGCGGTGCCGCCACTCCACCGGGAGGTCGTCGCCCAGCGTGGCGGCCTTGCGGATCGACTCGGGCGTGATCGGCGTGTAGGGATGCTCACCCAGCTCAGCCCCGGCGATTACCGGCGTCCACTCGTCGAGCAACCCGGTCAGCGCACGCAACAGCCGCGTCTTGCCCTGGCCGCGTTCACCGAGCAGGACGAAGTCGTGCCCCGCGATCAACGCGCGCTCAACCTGGGGCAACACGGTGTCGTCGAAACCCAGGATGCCTGGCCAGACCTCGTCTCCGTCGGCCAGCGCGGTCAGCAGATTCTCGCGGATTTCCTGCTTGACGCCCCGCTCACGATGACCGGCGGCACGCAGCTCGCCGACCGTGCGGGGCAGATTGCTCGGTGATGTCACCTCTCTACGCTACGACGGCTCGGCCGATACGGCACTGCACCCTCCGCGAAAGCCGCCCTCGAGCACTCAGCTCGTAGTGATAGTGGCCTCCGCGTCGCCCGGCTTCCACGTGATGGTGCCGTGCTCGAACGTCGACTTGAAAGAGCCGTCGGGGAGTGTTTGCTCGTCAGCAGTCGGGTAACCCAGCTTGCCTTGCGAAGCCTGGTTGGCGTTCCAAGCGTCGCGGATCTTGCCCCAGACGAAATAGACCGGATTCCCGGTCCGGTAAATCAGTACGCCGCCATCGAACTGCTGGTAGACACCGCTGCCGTCCAAGGTCTTCTTCTCGTTGTCAAACGGTGCGCCCAGGTCCTTTTTTTGAGCGTCGGTAAGCGACTGGAATTTGGCAAGAATGGGTCCCTCCACGGTGTATGGCGTGCCATTGGCACCGTTGATCTGAGTCGATGGACCCGCGCTTGTGGTCGCGGCGGCGGATGAGGTCGCCGACGAAGAAGTTTCCGATGTCGTCGCTGACGTGGTTGCTGAAGTTGACGATCCGCTGGTGCTGGTCGTGCTACTGCAAGCGGAGCCGAGCAGAGCAAACGCCGAAATTGCAATAGAAAATAATGCCGTTCGTTTTGTGATTTCGCGCATCTTGATCCTCCAAATCAGATAGGACGGCCGTCGGCCTATCTATTTCGCAGCCTATGGCGGTTCGTGACCGCACCACAAGGATGAGATTGACGGACGCGTCATGAACAAACCGCGAAATTGGCGATCCGAGCGTCAGTGCGCGAAGTGGCGCGCCCCGGTGAGATACAAAGTGACGCCCGCTTTGCCCGCCGCCGCGGTCACCTCCTCGTCGCGCACCGAACCGCCCGGATGCACGATCGCAGTGACCCCGGCGGCGGCCAGCGTCTCGAGCCCGTCGGGGAACGGAAAGAAGGCGTCGGAGGCTGCGACCGCGCCACGGACCCGGTCGCCACCCCGCTCGACGGCCAACTTGGCGGCGTCGACCCGGTTGACCTGTCCCATGCCGACGCCGACGGTGGCGCCGTCGGCGGCGATGACGATCGCGTTGGACTTGACCGCGCGGCAGGTTCGCCAGGCAAAGACCAAGTCGGTCAAAGTGACCGGGCCGACCGGTGAGCCGGTGGCCAGGGTCCAGTTCGCCGGGTTGTCGCCGTGCGCGTCGAGCTGGTCGCGCTGCTGCATCAGCAGGCCCCCGCTGATCGGCCGCAGTTCGCTGCCGCCGGTGAGGGGCTCGGAGGCCAGCAGCACCCGGACGTTCTTCTTGCGCGCCAGCGCTTCCAGGGCGCCCGGCGCGTAAGCGGGCGCGATGATCACTTCGGTGAAGATGGTGCTGACGTACTCCGCCATCTCCACGCTGACCTCGGTGTTGGCGGCGATCACCCCCCCGAAGGCGCTCAGCGGGTCGCACTCGTGGGCCTTGCGGTGCGCGTCGGCGACCGAGACCGACGAGATCGCAATGCCACACGGGTTGGCGTGCTTGATGATCGCCACACACGTCTCTTCGTGGTCGAAGGCCGCGCGCCAGGCCGCATCGGCGTCGGTGAAGTTGTTGTAGGACATCTCTTTTCCGTGCAGCTGCTCGGCCTGCGCCAGTCCCGGCCACGCGGCGGGGTCGGTGTAGAGCGCCGCCTGCTGGTGCGGGTTCTCTCCGTAGCGCAACATGGCCAAACGCCGCCAGCTGCGGCCGAACCACTGCGGGAACGTGGCCGGGGGATGTTCGGGCGCCAGCGTGGACTCCATCCAGCTCGCCACTGCGATGTCGTACTCCGCGGTGTGCTGAAAGGCCAACGCCGCCAGCCTTTTACGCTCGGCCAGGGCGAATCCGCCGTTGTGCACCGCGGCGAGCACCCCGTCGTAGCCGAGCGGGTCGGTGACGACCGCGACGCTGGGGTGGTTCTTGGCGGCGGCCCGGACCATCGACGGCCCGCCGATGTCAATCTGCTCGACGCATTCGTCGACGCTCGCACCGGATTCGACGGTTTGGCTGAACGGATACAAGTTCACCACGACGAGCTCGAACGCCGCGATGCCGAGTTCCTCGAGGGCCGCGGCGTGCTCCGGTTTGCGAAGATCGGCCAGTAGGCCGGCATGCACGCGCGGATGCAGGGTCTTGACCCGGCCGTCGAGCACCTCGGGGAAGCCGGTCAACTCCTCCACAGGTGTTACCGGTATTCCTTGGTCGGCAATGGTTTTCGCGGTTGAGCCGGTGGAGACGATCTCCACACCGGCGGCGCTCAGACCCCGAGCGAGGTCGATCAGCCCGGTCTTGTCGTAGACGCTGATCAGCGCCCGGCGGATCGCCCTGCGTGCGTCGTCGCTGCTCATACTGTGCTTGCCTTTCGTCCGATCGTCGCTGTTCTTCCGACCACCGTCACGCCGCCGGTGGCGATCGCGGCCACCACGTCCACCAGCAGTCGCCGTTCCACGACCTTGATGCGTTCATGCAACGTCTGTTCGTCGTCGCCGTCGAGTACCGGAACGGATTGCTGCGCCAACACCGGCCCAGTGTCCATACCGGCGTCCACCAGGTGCACCGTACAGCCGGTGACCTTCACCCCGTAGGCCAGCGCGTCGGCCACCCCGTGCGCTCCGGCGAACGCCGGCAACAGCGCCGGATGGGTGTTGAGGGTGCGTCCGCAGAATCGTGAAAGGAACTGCGGTCCAAGAATTTTCATAAATCCCGCAGAGACGATGATGTCGGGCGAGTGCGCCGCGGTGGCCTCGGTGATGGCGGCGTCCCAGGCGTCGCGGCTGGGGTGGTCGCCGAGGCGGACGGTGAAGTTCGGCAGCGCTGCCGCGTCGGCGACCTCGGTTGCCCGGCAGTCGCGATCCACGCCGACGGCGACGATTCGCCCGGGGTAGTCGCCGCTGGCGGCGTCGATCAGCGAGTTCAGCAGCGAACCCGTGCCCGATGCCAGCACCACGACCCGCGCCGGCGCACTCGGGGGCACGTGCAGGAGTTCGGACACATCGCGAGCCTAGTCGGGCAGCACCCCGGCCGCCGAGCCTGACACCGGCCTCACGCTCGACGAAGGTGGCGAGCTAATCCCCGGGATCGCGCTCGGCGGGCGCCGGGGTTTCGGTGCCCGGGGTCTCGGCGGTATCGCTGGGTTCACCGGTCTCGTCCGGCGCCTCGCCGGCGGGCTCGTTCGGCTCTTCGACTGGTTCTGGCTCGAGTTCGGGTTCGTCGAGCGGCGGGGCGGGTTTGCGCCGCCGGGGACGGCGCCTGATGCCTCCGGTCATCAGCACGGTGATCAAGCCGACGAGCGCGAACCAGAAGAACACCCCGATCGTCAGAGCGCCCTGATCCACACCGACATGGCCGAAATTGCCCAGCCGGCCGCTGCCGGCGTACGCCAGCAAGGACATCGCCAGCGCTCCTGAGACGGCCGCGGCCAGCAGCTTGGCCAGCGCGGGCACGAGAGGCAGCGGACGCCGGGCGCATTGCTGCCCCACCGCCACGCCCGACGACGCGCCGATGATGAGCAGGGCGACCCACACCGGCCCGAGCGGCGGCGTGGGCACCGCGGCCAGCACGGGCAGTGCCGGGATATCACCGCCGAAAACGGTGAAGGAACTGAACGTCGCGAACCCGATATGGGCACTCGAGCCGACCGCCACCGCCGCGGTGCCCACGATGACGTTAGGTATGTACAGCACCGACAGCGCGGTCAGACTGAACTGGCCGAATATCGAATCGGTGATCCCAAAGAGCTCTTGCATCGTCGCCCAGTGCACGATCAGCGAACCCACCGTCACGATCCCGGAAAGCCCGAACAGCACCAACACGCCGGCTGTCGCGGCGCGCGCCGAATCACCCAGCCAGTTGGGTAACGGCGAAGCCGCCAACGCCCGTCGGCCCAGGCGGGACCATACCCCGATCGTCGCACCGATGACATGCACCACCAGCACGCTGACGAACGCGCGGAGGGCGCTGGGCGTCTGCAGCTCGGTGAGCACCGTCGCCGCGTCCTGGATGACCGCCAGCGCGATCGCCGTCATCAGCAACGGGCCACCCAGCGCCGACGCGACAACCCAGCGGACGACGAGCCACGACGAGGACACCGAGGTCGCCCGCGCCGTGGTGCGCGCGGTGGCCCACACCATCAACATGGCCGGCAGCAGCGGCAGGACGCCGAGTTCGCGGCCACCGATGGAGATCGGCACCTGGTGCACGCCCAGCCACATGCTGGCGATGGCGCCCAGCGCGCCGGTCATGTCGCTGTTGGCGATAAGGAGTTGAAGCAGCGTGACCGCGGCGACGATGACCAGTGCAAGCACCGCCGGGCCGAACGCGACCCGGACTAGGTCACGCGCCTGGCGAGCGCCCGCTGCCCGATTGTCCTGCACCCGAGTCACACGCGCGAGACCCCACGGTTATTACGACGCCGGCCCGGTTCCCGACGACGGCGCCTGGTGCTCCTGGCCGGCGGAGTGCTCGCCCCCGCTCGCCGAGGGTGGCGGGCTAAAGCTGGGGAATCCGGTGGGCGGGGTAGAGGAACCGTCCTCTGACGCTTCGTGGTGTCCGGACCGCGCCGCGGGCTGCGGTCCCGACTGCGGCGCGGACTGGGCACCGAATCCGCCGGTGGTCGGAATCGCGGACTGGGTCGGCATCGTGCTCTGGTTCGGAGCATGACTGGAACCGTAACCGCCGTACTGCGGCGCCCCATACTGCGGCGACTGCCGCGTGGGCTGCTGGGGTTGCGGTTGCTGCTGTCCGGACGGCTGACCGTAGTACGACGGCTGTTGTTGCCCGTACTGGCCGTACTGCCCGTAACCGCCGCCGCCGCCGTATTGCGCGTAGGGGTCGTACTTGGGCCGTGGCGCCGGAGCGGTGATGACGCCCGCCTCCAGCAGGGCCGCGGCGACGGCGGCGAAGGCCTGCAACACGCTGGCACCCAGCAGGGGCCACAACGCCCACCCGATCGAGAAACCGGTGGGCGTGTTGATCATCTCCGCGATCACCAACAGCGCGCCCAAGACAGCGATCGCGGCGACGATCCCCGTGTTGATCTTGATCTTGGGCAGCAGGCTGAGCCCGGCGAGCAGCGCGGCGAGAACCGCCACCGCGACCGCGGTGCCGGCGTCACCGGCGCGACCGCCGGCGGCCGGACCGAGGTCGGCGCTCAGGACGAACGTCGGGAAGAAATTGAACACGTAGACCAGCAGGCCAAGCACCGCAATCGCGATGGCGAGAAAGAACGGAAGCTTGTTTTCACCGGCATCTTTGGCGAACGACGGTGTCGCGCCCGGGTAGGACCCGGCGGGTTGCGCGGACGGATATCCGGGATTGCCGGGCGAGTAGGTCATAACTCCTCCTAGGACTTCGCCGTGGACGCCGGGGCAGCGCTTGCATTGCGACGCGATTCGATCAACCACGCTAGCGCACGTTTGCGAGTGCACCGGGCGGCGACCTGCCGACCGTGCCGACCCGCCGCTTGCTCATCGGAGGTAGAACACGTTCTAATTCTGTCCATGGATTACGGGCTTGTGCTTTTCACCAGCGACCGCGGCATCACTCCGGCGGCAGCCGCCAAACTCGCCGACGACCATGGGTTCAAGACGTTTTATGTGCCAGAACACACACATATCCCGGTCAAGCGGGAGGCAGCCCATCCCACGACGGGTGACGAGTCGCTCCCGGACGACCGGTACATGCGCACGCTGGACCCTTGGGTCAGCCTGGGTGCGGCCTGCGCGGTCACGTCGCGGGTGCGGCTGTCCACGGCGGTCGCGCTGCCGGTGGAACACGATCCGATCACGCTGGCGAAAAGCATTGCCACCCTGGACCATCTGTCCGGCGGCCGGGTCAGTGTCGGCGTCGGGTTCGGGTGGAACACCGACGAGCTCGCCGACCACAACGTACCGCCCGGGCGGCGCCGGACCATGTTGCGCGAATACATCGAGGCGATGCGCGCGCTGTGGACACAGGAAGAAGCCGCCTACGACGGCGAATTCGTCAAGTTCGGGCCGAGCTGGGCATGGCCCAAGCCGGTGCAGGCCCACGTTCCGGTGTTGGTGGGCGCGGCCGGAAACGAGAAGAACTTCAAGTGGATCGCCCGCAGCGCCGACGGCTGGATCACCACTCCGCGCGACTTCGACATCGACGAGCCGGTGAAGTTGCTGCAGGACACCTGGGCTGCCGCCGGTCGCGACGGTGCCCCGCAGATTGTCGCGCTGGACTTCAAGCCCGTCGCCGAAAAGCTGGCGCACTGGGCCGATCTCGGCGTGACCGAGGCGTTGTTCGGCCTGCCCGACCGCCCGGACGACGAGATCGCCGCCTACGTGGAGCGGCTGGCCGGCAAGCTGGCGTCGTTCGCTTAGGCGCGAGCAGACGCAAAAGCCCGCGACACGCCGACGTTTCAGGGGCTTTTGCGTCTGCTCGCGCTATAGGGAGCAGCGGTTGCCGTAGTCGAAGGAGCGCACTCGAACCCGATGTCCGAGCGGGTCGCCGTCGGTCAGCAGTGCGATCAACTCGTCGTCTTCGGTGGTCGACAGGAACCGGCTGTCGTCCTCCAGGCGGCCGATGACGATTCCGGTCGGCCGTCCGTCGTCGCGCCGCACGGTGTAGGTCTCGACGGTGCCGGTGCCGTCGGCGTTTTCGGTCACCGATTCGGTGGGCCAGCCACCGACCTGTGCCTGCAACTGGCGGCTGCGGTCCGGCTGCCATCCCGTCGGGGTGGTGGAGTAGATGCCGACCGAGTACTTGCTCAGCAGACCGCCGTTAGCTCCGACCAGACCGAACTGCCCTGGCGCGCTTCGCATTTGGGATACCGTCTCGGCTACGGCGTGCATCGAGTAGTTGTTGCCGGCGCCGCCGAAGAACGGCAGCCCGCCGGTCACGGTCAGGCCGCGCGAATCGTCGGGCGCGATGCCCATGCCGTCGCAGATGTTGAACACCGGCACCGGGAAGCAGCTGTAGAGATCGAAGGTGGCGACGTCGTCGACGCCGATGCCGGCCATGGCCAGCGCCTCGCGCATCGCGAGCACGGCCGACGGGGCGTGCCCGAGGTCCGGGCGCTCGAGCAGCGGCTGCTCCTCCAGGTCGGCGCGCCCGTGCAGGTACACCCAGTTCTCCTCGGGCACCTTGAGGCGGCGCGCCGCCCCAACCGACATCAGCAGCGCGGCCGCGCCCTGGTTGACCTGATCGCGGGCGACCATAAGCCGCGGGTAGGGCTCGGCGATCATGCGGTTGCGCTCAGTCACGGTGATCAGTTCGTCGACGGTGCGTTCGACGGGCGCGGCGGCGAACGGATTGCCGGCAGCGATCTTGCTGAACGGTGTGAACAGCTCGCCCATCTGCCGCCGATACTCCGCCGGGCCCAGTCCGGTTCCGGCCCGTCGGGCGTTCTCCAGCAGCGCGTATTGGATCGGCGCACTGGTCATGCCGTGGATGACCGTGTAGCGGGAAATGAGCTTCTCGATACCGTGGCCGCGGTCTTCCAGATCCCCGTCCACCGTCTCGCTGAAGTCGGGCTTGGTTTCCGCGTGCGCGAAGTGCCGCAGGGTGGAGGTCGCGTCCGAGCCGAAAGCCATGGCGACTTCAGAGCGGCCCGCGGCGATCTCGGCGGCCAACTCGCTGATCATGTGCTGGGGTCCTTGGCCGCCGACAATGTCCAGGATCGCCCGTCCGGGCTCGGCGCCGATCCGCTTGGCGACGGATCGCGGGTAGTTGTTGGACCGCCCCAGCACAGCAGTGGCGACCGGGCCGGAGATCTCGAACGGACGGAGGGCACCGACGGTGTCGATCGCCGCGGGCACCGCGGCGCCGCCGCAGTCGTCGATGGCGGCTTGGGCCGCGGCGGCGGCCAGCTCGACGGGCGACATCGCCCGATAGCCGAGGTCGTCGATGCGCTCGGCCGCCTGCCCGACACCGACGACCACGGGCGTGCGTGGATCAAGATTCATAGCTCAACTATCTACCTTAGGGCGGTCCCGAATCCCAACTCGGGGCTCCCGGCGCCGCTGCGGCTCGCGGTATTTCTACGAATTCGGTGTGCGCTTTGCGTGGCGGCGTAAAGTCTGGGCGTCGCCTTTCCACCCTTGGGCAGGCGATTCGACTACTCCTGGGGGTGTCAATTGTCGTTCCTGATCGCGGCGCCGGAATTCGTGGCGGCGGCGGCCTCGGATTTGGCCAGCATCGGCTCGGCCATCACCCAGGCCAACACGACGGCACTAGTCCCCACCTCGGGGGTGCTGGCCGCCGGCGGGGACGAGGTATCGGCGACGCTCGCAGCGCTGTTTGGTGCGCACGCCCAGGCGTATCAGGCGCTCAGCGCGCAGGCCGCCTCGTTTCACCGGCAGTTCGTGCAACTCATGAACGCCGGCGCGGGCACCTACGCCTCCGCCGAAGCCGACAATGCCTCGCCCCTGTAGGCCGCGGAGCAGGATCTGCCGGGCGTCGTCAACGCGCCCACCGAGGCGCTGGGCGAACGGCCGCTGATCGGTAACGGCGCAAACACCGCCCCCGGCGGGGCGAACGGCCAGGCCGGTGGGGTCTTGTGGGGCACCTACGGGATCGGCACCCCCGAAAGCGCGGACGGCAAGGGCGGCGCCCGCGGATTGATCGGTGCCGAACGGGCAGAGGGCCAACCGGGGTAAGCCGAAGGGCGTTACAGGCTTTTCAGGATCTCCCGGGCCAGCTCCGCCGTCTCCGACGGCGTCTTGCCGACCTTGACGCCGGCGGCCTCGAGGGCTTCCTTCTTGGCGGCCGCGGTGCCCGATGAGCCCGACACGATGGCGCCGGCGTGGCCCATCGTCTTGCCTTCCGGCGCAGTGAATCCCGCGACGTAGCCGACGACGGGCTTGGACACGTTGGCCTTGATGTAGTCGGCCGCGCGCTCCTCGGCGTCGCCGCCGATCTCACCGATCATCACGATGACCTTGGTGTCCGGATCCTTCTCGAAGGCCTCGATGGCGTCAATGTGCGTGGTGCCGATCACCGGGTCGCCGCCGATGCCGATCGACGTGGAGAAGCCGAAATCGCGCAACTCATACATCATTTGGTAGGTCAGGGTGCCCGACTTGGACACCAGCCCGACGGGGCCGGGCCCACTGATGTTGGCCGGAGTGATGCCGGCCAGCGCCTCGCCCGGCGTGATGATGCCGGGGCAGTTCGGCCCGATGATGCGGGTCTTCTGACCCTTGTCCACGTTGTAGGCCCACGCAAATGCGCTGTCCTGCACCGGAATTCCTTCGGTGATGACCACCAGAAGCGGAATCTCGGCGTCGATGGCCTCAATGATCGCGTCCTTGGCGAATTTCGGCGGCACGAAGACGACCGACACGTTGGCGCCGGTCTCCTTCATCGCCTCGGCGACGCTGCCGAACACCGGGAGTTCGACGTCCTTGCCGACGGCGTCGACGTGCGACACGGTGGTTCCGGCCTTGCGGGCGTTCACCCCGCCGACGAGCTGAGTGCCGGCTTTCAGCATCAGCGCGGTGTGTTTGGTGCCCTCACCGCCGGTGATGCCCTGGACGATGACCTTGGAATCCTTGTTCAGGAAGATCGACATATCTTGCGTCCCTTACTTATTCGCCAGCTCGGCGGCTTTGTCGGCGCCGGCGTCCATGGTCTCGGCCTGGATCACCAACGGGTGGTTGGCTTGCGCGAGGATCTGACGGCCTTGGTCGACGTTGTTGCCGTCGAGCCGGACCACCAGTGGCTTGTTGGCCTCGTCGCCGAGCATGTTGAGTGCGGTCACGATGCCGTTGGCGACGGCGTCACACGAGGTGATGCCACCGAACACGTTCACGAACACGCTCTTGACTTGTTTGTCGTTGAGGATCACGTCCAGCCCGGCGGCCATCACCTCGGCCGACGCGCCCCCACCGATGTCCAGGAAGTTGGCCGGCTTGACGCCACCGTGCTTCTCACCCGCATAGGCGACGACGTCCAGCGTCGACATCACCAGGCCCGCGCCGTTGCCGATGATGCCGACCGCGCCGTCGAGCTTGACGTAGTTGAGGTCATGCTCCTTGGCCTTGAGCTCCAGCGGGTCGGTGGCGTCGCGGTCCTCGAACTCGGCGTGGCCGGGCTGACGGAAGTCCGCGTTGGCGTCCAGGGTGACCTTCCCGTCCAGCGCCAGAATTCGGTCGTCGGGCGTGCGCACCAGCGGATTGACCTCCACCAGGGTGGCGTCCTCGGCGACGAACAGCTCCCACAGTTTCTGGATGGTGATCGCGGCGGCGTCCAGCACCTCGGCCGGCAGGTGGCCCTGCTCGGCGATGGAGCGTGCGGTCGCCAGGTCGACGCCCTTGACGGCGTCCACCGGCACCTTGGCCAGCCGCTCCGGCTTGGTGGCGGCCACTTCTTCGATCTCCATGCCACCCTCCACCGAGCACATGGCGAGGTAGGTGCGGTTGGCGCGATCGAGCAGGAAGGAGATGTAGTACTCCTCGGCGATGTCGCTGGCCTCGGCCACCAGCAGCTTCTTGACGACGTGACCCTTGATGTCCAGGCCGAGGATGTTGTTGGCGTGCTCGAAGGCGTCCTCTGGGGTGGCGGCGTACTTGACGCCACCGGCCTTGCCCCGGCCGCCGACCTTGACCTGTGCCTTGACCATCACCGGGGCGCCAATCTCGGTGGCGATCTCCTTGGCCCCGTCCGCGGTCTCGGTGACCCGGCCGGGTGTGCTCGGCACGTTGTGCTTGGCGAACAATTCCTTCGCCTGGTACTCGAAAAGATCCATGGGCTCCACGTCTTCGTATCGGCCATTAAGGGGGTGGTGCTGCCGGTTCGGCGACTCGCACGATGGAACTGTATCCCCCGTCAAATCGCTGCTGACGTCGCATCCACCCATGTGATAGGGGTCACCGGCAGTTCACGAGCCGGTTGCGTGATCCGACTCACATTCTCGACGCGGAGTTGGGGCGCGGGTTGCCAGCGCTATTGGTCAACGGATACCGTCTCAGGGTCCAGATAACGTTATGGTCACGATCCGAGGACATTCCAGCTTGTCCCAGCACCGTCTCACCCGGTCTCGCGCCGCTGCCGGAGCAGCTCGTCAGGTCCGTGAACGCTGGTCAGAAAGCCACCGCAACGAGGTCACCGAAATTCTGCCGCTCGACGGCTTCGGCGACCTCGATGACCTCTACGAGATCGACGAGCTGGCTTCCAGCGTGGATTTCGAGGCCTGCAGCTTCGACAACGCCGCGCAGGTGCTGCTAGCCCCGGAGCTCGACGATCTGCACGAGGTCGACAATCTGGCGCCGGTATGGCTGGCCGCTGCGCCCACTGAGGTTCTGCTCCGGGTGACGATGCCGGAGAGCCCTGCACAGCCCGAGCTACGCCAGGTTCTGAACGTCGGCGGTGCACCTCGGCGCTCCGGGCAACACCGCAGGGAGCCGACCAGCGCGGCCCGGGGCCGCCTGCTGATCTCGGCGATGGCCGCCGGTGCGGCGGCCGCGGCGGCGCACACCGCGACCAGTCACGCCGACACCCCGAAGACCGAGGCAGTGCTGACGGCGAGCTCCTCGATGCTCTCCGGCGCGGGCAGCAACGAATCCCGGGGCGTCCAGGTCGTCGCGGTCGAACCGGCAGCGAACGTGGCCGTACACAACGAGGAGCTGGCCAAGGGCGCGGCCTTCGCCGAGGAACGTGCGCAGCGCGAGGCACGGTTGCAGGAGCCGCTGTACGTCATGCCCACTAAAGGCATCTTCACCTCGAATTTCGGCTACCGCTGGGGCGTGCTGCACGCCGGGATCGACCTCGCCAACTCGATCGGGACCCCGATCCTCGCGGTATCCGACGGTGTCGTCGTCGACGCCGGTCCGACCGCCGGCTACGGAATGTGGGTCAAGCTGCGCCATTCCGACGGCACGGTCACGCTGTACGGCCACATCAATTCCGCGCTGGTCAGCGTCGGCCAGAGCGTGATGGCCGGCGACCAGATCGCCACCATGGGCAACCGGGGCAACTCCACCGGGCCGCACCTGCACTTCGAGGTGTTGCTGGGTGGCAGCGAACGCATCGACCCGGTGCCGTGGCTGGCCAAGCGCGGACTCTACGTGGGCAACTACGCCGGTTAACCTGGTGAGGTGACCGCGCCAAGCGACCCTGCACCGTCCGAGAACTCGGCATCCGAGGAATCCCGGACGCGGATCATCCGGCGCGCCCCCACCGGCCCGATTCCGACGATCACCGAGACGCCGACCACGCACATCCCCCGGGAAGCCGTCACGGCTGGAGCCGCACACGCGTCGTCCACCGATGAGCCGAGTTCACGCACGGCGGTCGCCGCCTGCGCGGTCAGCATCATCAGCGGTTGGGCCACTTCGGTGGTCGCCACCGCTCTGATCACCGGCTGGTGGCGGACGGACCGGTTGTTCTGCATCGCCGTCGCGTTTCTGGCCCTGGTCTTCGCGGCGACCACCGTCTCCGGCGTGATCATGCTGCTGCAGCACCGGTCTGTCGGGCGGTATCTGATAGCTGCCGGCGCGGTGATCGCGTTGCTGACCTACGGCGGCATCTTCATCGCCGGCGCGCGCGTGGCATGGATCGTGCACGCGCTGCCGCTGCTGCCACTGGCCAGCGTGGTGCTGGCGTTGCACCCACGCACCAACCGCTGGGTAGCTGAGTAGTCACCCCTTCGCCGAACGTGTTCTGAGGGCCGGAATTCGCGATTTCTTCGCCCTGGCTGCACGCTCGGCGCGAAAGGCGCTAAAGCTTGCTCAGTGGGGCGTGGTTGTGCATCAGCTTCACCCGCCCAGCGCTGCCGAAGTCGATGAGCGACATTGCCGATTCGCCGACGCCGGAGACTTCCTCAACGCGGCCCAGCCCGTACTTGTCGTGAGTCACCCGGTCGCCCGCCTCGAGCACCAGCAGCGGCCGCTTGCCCGCGCCTCCTGTACGGGTGGGCGCCGCGCGCGGCGTACCGAACCGGCCGGCGCCGCTTACCGGCGCGCTGAACGACGCAGTGGGCGCACTGCGCCGCCAGTCGATGAGCTCCTGCGGGATTTCTCGCAGGAACCGCGACTCCGGGTTGAGCATCGGCTGACCCCACGACGACCGGACGATCGCCCGGCTCACGTAAAGCCGCTGACGGGCCCGGGTGATACCGACATAGGCGAGCCGCCGTTCCTCGGAGAGTTCGGTGGGATCGTCCAGCGACCGCATGTGCGGGAACATCCCGTCCTCCCAGCCGGTGACGAACACCACCGGGAACTCCAAACCCTTTGCGGTGTGCAACGTCATCAGCGTCACCACTCCGGCGGCGTGCTCGGGGATCTCGTCGGTGTCGGAAACCAGCGACACCCGTTCCAGAAACGCCGCCAGCACACCGGTGTCCGGCACGTCTTCATCGTCGAGGTCATCGACCTCCAGCGCGGCCGCCGCGTTGGCTTGGTCGGTGCTGAATTCGTGCGCGACGCTGACGAGTTCGTTGAGGTTGTCCAGTCGGGCCAGCTCCTGCGGGTCGGTGGACGATTCCAGCTCTCGACGGTATCCGCTGCGTTCGAGCACCGCCTCGACCAAATCGCCGAGGTCGTCATCCAGGTGACCGCGCAGGTCGTCCAGCAGCTCGACGAACGCTGCGATCGCCTTCTCCGAGCGGCTATTGAGCATCGGCACTTTGCCTTCGGCCGCCGCTTGCAGCGCGTCGGCGAAGCTGGAGCCGGTGTTCTCGGCGTAGACCGAAACGCACGCCTCGGCGCGATCGCCGATGCCGCGACGCGGCGTGTTCAGGATGCGCCGCATGCTGACCGCATCGCCGGGGTTGTCCAGCACGCGCAGGTAGGCGACCATGTCGCGAATCTCCTTGCGCTCGTAAAAGCGCACTCCCCCGACGACTTTGTACGGAATTCCGGCGCGGATGAATACCTCTTCCAACGACCGCGACGAGTTGTTGGTGCGATAGAAGACGGCCACATCGTTATAGGTGATGTCGCCGCGGTCGGCGAGCGCATCGATCTCGTCGGCGACGAACCGGGCCTCGTCGTGCTCGTTGTCGGCAACGTAGCCGACTATCAACTCTCCGGCACCGGCGTCGGTCCACAGCCGCTTCTCCCGGCGTCCCGAGTTGCGCGAAATCACCGAGTTGGCCGCCGACAAAATGTTCTGCGTCGAGCGGTAATTCTGTTCCAGCAGAATCGTTCTCGCGTCGGGGTAGTCGCGTTCGAAGTCCTCGATGTTGCGGATCGTCGCACCGCGGAACGCGTAGATGGACTGGTCCGCGTCACCGACCACACAGAGTTCGGCCGGTGGCACGTCATCGGATACCTCGTCGGAACCGCGACCGGCCAGTTCCCGCACCAACACGTACTGCGCATGATTGGTGTCCTGGTATTCGTCGACCAGGACGTGGCGGAAACGCCGCCGGTAGTACTGCGCGATCTCCGGGAAAGCCTGCAGGATCCCCACGGTTTCGCCGATCAGGTCGTCGAAATCCAGCGCGTTGGCCCTCCGCAGCCGCCGTTGATACTCGCCGTAGACGGACGCGACGGTGCGGCTCAGCTCATCGGAGGAATCCGACAGGTCGGCCACCGCCTGCTCGGGATCGATGAGCTCGTTCTTCAGGTTGGAGATCGCGTTGGCCAGCAGCCGGGGCGAGAACCGCTTGATGTCCAGCCCCATGTCGCGGCCGATCATCTGCAGCAGCCGCCGCGAATCATCGGCGTCATAGATGGAGAAGTTGGAGTTGAGGCCGTTGATCAGCGAGGCCTGGTTACGCAGAATGCGCACACAGGTCGAGTGAAACGTGGAGACCCACATCACGCGGGCCCGGTGCCCCACCAGGCGCACCACCCGCTCGCGCATCTCCGCGGCGGCCTTGTTGGTGAACGTGATGGCCAGAACCTGACCGACGCCGACACCCCGGGCGGCGATCAGATAAGCGATCCGCCGCGTCAGCACCGCCGTCTTGCCCGAGCCGGCGCCCGCGACGATCAGCAGCGGTGAGCCCTCATGCACCACCGCTTGGCGCTGTTGCGGGTTGAGGCCGTCGAGCAGTTGGTCCGCTTCGGAATTGGTGTCGGTCGCGTGCACAGTCATGTCGGTCCAAACTTACCGCCGCCCGGCGACAGTCCGACGTGAAGGCACCGGACCCGTTTTTGCACAGGAAAGGCCATTGGTGGCACACTCGGTTCGTGCTCAAGAAGCAGCGCCGATTTTTCTACGGGTACCGGCCAGCGGTGCCCGCGGTCTAGCTGCGTTCGCAGAGCCCCGTGGTCCGCTTCCGGACTCGGGGCTCGTCTCTTTGTGAGGCTCGATACCGGATGAGACCAGAACCCCCACATCGCGAGAACGCGGAGGCAGCAGAAATGAACACTGAAACACTCGACATAGAAGAGCTACGTCAAGAAATCGACCGGTTGGACGCCGAGATCCTCGCCGCGGTGAAGCGGCGCGCCGAAGTCTCGCAGGCCATCGGCAAGGTCCGGATGGCGTCCGGCGGCACCCGGCTGGTACACAGCCGCGAGATGCAGGTGATCGAACGCTACAGCGAGCTGGGCCCCGACGGTAAGGACCTTGCGATGCTGCTATTGCGTTTAGGCAGAGGACGACTCGGCCACTAAACGGTTACTACCGTCGGTCCGCTGTTCGTATCAGCCGCAACGTTGCTCGTCCTGCTCGGCACGACGCTCGGCAACCTCTATTGGTTCCGTCGGTGTCGATGCAACGCCAGATCAAGGTGGAGTTTCAAGGAGCCGGCTCGGCTGGGACAAATACACCTCAGCGTTCGGGTTCAGCGAGTCGGGCCTGTCCGTTGTCATGCCCACGGGCGGAATGGCCAGCTTCTATTCCGACTGGTAGCAGATATCAGCTCTACGGCGGGCGCAACGGCGTGTTCAACTTCTCCGACAAGGACGGCCACACGTGGCAGTACTGGGGTCCGCAGCTGCAGGCCATGATCCCCGACCTGCAGCGCGTCCTGAGCGGTGGGTGAACGGCAGTTGACGAGGCCGCCGCCGTCCACCCGGCGGCACTAGGGTCGAGACCATGACCGTGCAATCAATCCCTGACATCACCGCCACCCAGGCCTGGGACGCCCTGCGCAGGCATCACGACGACATCGGTGAACGACACCTACGTCAGTTCTTTGACGACGATCCCGAGCGCGGCCGCGAACTCACCGTGAGCGCCGGCGACCTTTACATCGACTACAGCAAGCACCGCGTCACCCGCGACACGCTGCGGCTGCTGATCGATCTGGCCCGGGCGGCCAACCTGGAAGAGCGGCGCGCGGCGATGTTTTCCGGCGCCCACATCAACACCTCGGAGGATCGCGCGGTGCTGCACACCGCGCTGCGGCTGCCGCGCGATGCCAAGTTGACCGTCGACGGCCAGAACGTCGTCGAGGACGTGCACGCGGTGTTGGACGCGATGGGTGACTTCACCGACCGGCTGCGCAGCGGCGAGTGGACCGGGGCCACCGGGAAGCGCATCAGCACCGTTGTCAACATCGGGATCGGTGGATCCGACCTCGGTCCGGTGATGGTGTATCAGGCGTTGCGGCACTACGCGGACGCGGGCATTTCAGCGCGCTTCGTCTCCAACGTCGACCCCGCCGACCTGGTCGCCAAGCTTGCCGATTTAGACCCTGCCACAACACTTTTCATTGTCGCGTCCAAGACGTTCTCGACGCTGGAGACACTGACCAACGCGACGGCCGCGCGGCGCTGGCTGACCGAGGCACTCGGCGACGACGCGGTCGCCAAGCACTTCGTCGCCGTCTCCACCAACAAGAAACTGGTCGACGAGTTCGGCATCGACACCGACAACATGTTCGGGTTCTGGGACTGGGTCGGCGGGCGCTACTCGGTGGACTCGGCGATCGGGCTGTCGGTGATGGCAGTCATCGGCCGAGACGCCTTCGCCGATTTCCTGTCCGGATTCCACATCGTCGACGAGCACTTCAAGACGGCGCCGCTGGAGTCAAACGCGCCGGCGCTGCTGGGCCTGATCGGGCTGTGGTACTCGAACTTTTTCGACGCGCAGGCGCGCGCGGTGTTGCCGTATTCCAATGACCTGGCCCGTTTCGCGGCATATTTGCAGCAGTTGACCATGGAGTCCAACGGCAAATCGACGCGCGCCGACGGGACACCCGTTACCACCGACACCGGCGAAATCTTCTGGGGCGAGCCGGGAACCAACGGCCAGCACGCCTTCTATCAGTTGCTGCACCAGGGCACGCGGTTGGTGCCGGCCGATTTCATCGGCTTCAGCCAACCGCTGGACGACCTACCGACTATGGAGGGCACGGGCAGCATGCACGACCTGTTGATGAGCAACTTTTTCGCCCAGACCCAGGTGCTGGCGTTCGGCAAGACCGCCGAAGAGATCGCCGCCGAAGGCACTGCGCCAGACGTGGTGCCGCACAAGGTGATGCCCGGCAACCGGCCGACGACATCGATTCTGGCCAACCGGCTGACGCCGTCGGTGGTGGGCCAGTTGATCGCGCTTTACGAGCATCAGGTGTTCACCGAGGGCGTGATCTGGGGTATCGACTCGTTCGACCAGTGGGGTGTGGAGTTGGGCAAGACGCAGGCCAAGGCGCTGCTTCCGGTGCTCACTGACGACGCGTCGCCCGCGGCGCAGTCCGACAGCTCAACCGACGCGCTGGTCCGCAAGTACCGGACCGAAAGAGGGCGCGCGGGTTAATCTTTCGAGGGCTCGGAACCGAACCGCCGCACGAAGGTGCGCAGGCGTTCCACGGTTGCATTCTGCGGATCGCTGAGGTGCAGCTGCAGCAGTTCGCGACCGGCAGCGTGCAGGATCCGGGCGGTGTATTCGGGATCGTGCAGCTCGGGGTTGATGCGCAGCAGTTCCCGGACAAAGAAGTCGAGTACGACGTCCTGCGATTGCGCCAATCGGGCGTACAACTCCGGCGGAGCCCCCTGCGGCGGAAACAGGAACAGCCGCCACGTCGCCGGGTGGACGTCGACAGCGGCCAGCACCCCGTCGAACGCGAGCACCAGAGCGTCTGCGGCAGCATCCAATCCGGAGACCGCTTCGGCGAACTGCGCGCCGGCCCGCGCCGCTTCACGGTCGATCAGCGCGACGAACAGCCCCGCCACGTCGCCGAATTTCTGATAGATCAACGACCGATTGATGCCGGCCTGCTCGGCGATGCGGTTCGGCGTTGCCGCGTGGAAGCCTTCGGCGTCGACGATCGCGTGCGTGACGTCGAGGATCTGCTCGCGCCGCCCCTCGGCGGTCATGCGCCGCTTCGGGGTCGCCACACTCACGCTTGACAGCATAACTAACAACTTGTGAGTATTACTCACTAAGTGTTAGTTAGCGGGAGGCAGTGATGGTCACGTACTACCCCGAACTGGCGAAGCGGGTCCGCAGCCAGCGCGATTTGCAGCCAGAGCTTTACGGCGACTTCGACTTCGACCAGCGGCCGGATCGCCTGGCCACCGAGCCCGACGTCGAGTCGGCCCTGCCCAGCTGGGTCGCTGACCGCGCACCGATCCTGGAAGACGACCGCATCACGGAACTGATCGGCACGGCCACGCTGCTCGGCGACGTCGTCGCCGATCCCTATGCGGCACTGATGAATACGTACAGCGTCACGCAACTCATCGACATGCTCAAGACGGCCTGCCGCGAGGGAATCGAGGCCGTGCCCGACGCGCCCGCCGAGCTGGTGTCGTTCATCGCCGCCATGGAGGCCACCCCGGAATGGATCGACATCGACCTGGTGCGCGAAGGCGCTCGGCAGGAACGCATCCCCGCGGCGCTGCTGGCTCCATTTATTACGCGCGGAGCCTTCATCGCGACGTTCACCAACACCTACGCCGCGCTGCCGATGGCGCTGACGGGCGCACTCTCGGGCAAGCGGGCCGCCCGGCGGGTCAACGAGACGGCCAGTTTCTTCGCCGTCACCACCCTGCCCGGTGCGCTGGACCGGTACGGCCCCGGCTTCGAGGCCGCCGCCATGGTCCGGATGATGCACTCGATGGTCCGCTACAACGCGCTGAAGAAATCCGACAAATGGGACCCCGGGGTCTACGGGATGCCGGTGCCGCAGGTCGACCAGATGCCCGCCGGAATGATCGGCCAGTACCTGTTGGCCCGCAAAGTGCGCGAGCAGGGCCGGACGGAGTTCACTGCCGAAGAACGCGCCGCCGTCGAATTCGCGAGGTATCGCTGCTTTCTGCTCGGCCTGCCGGAGGAGCTGTTGCCCGCTGAACCCGCCGACATCATGCACGTCCTGCACGCGCGCTCGGCACTGCTGCGCCACGGATTCGACGACATCTGCCGCGAACTCGTCGAGGGCACGATGGCGGCCTATCTGCGCCCCGAGACCACCCTGTTCGACCGGTGCGCCGAGGCGGTCGAGAAGAGTTTCAGCAAGCTCACCTTCGTCCGCACCTTCTGTGGTGGTGATCGCGAGATCGCCGAGGCCATGGGCGTCTCACTCGGGTCGACGGATCTCGTGCGCATCGCGCTCACCGTGCCGTTCATCATCGGGCGTTTCACCGCCGTGAGCCACGCCAGCCGCATACCGGTGCTTCGGGACATCACCGACGCGTACGTGATCGGGCTCCTCAAGCTCCGGCTGGCTACCTACGGTAAGCCTGAATTCACTAGCGACGCAGCGCATTACACGCCGGTCCCGCATTGAGTGCGTCTGCTCGCCAGCTAGGCGAAGTGCTTGGCCAGTGGGGGCGGCAGCACCCGCATCAGCTGCACCAGCGGGGCCCACGGCCACCACGGCACCGCGGCCCGGCCAGGCTCGCGCTCGATCGCAGCAATGAGCGCGTTGACGCCAGTTTCGTTGTCCACCATCAACATTGTGCTGTTGGACTTGGCGGTCATCTCCGACTCGATATACCCGGGCTCGATCACCGAGATCTTGATGGGGCCCTTGCCGTATTCGGCGCGCAACGATTCGCCCAGTGAGCTCACCCCGGCCTTGCTTGCGGCGTATGCGGCTTTCACGCCTGGGACGCCCTTGTTGCCGAGCACCGAGGAGATGAGCACGAGGTGCCCCGATCCGCTCTTGTTGAACATCTCCAGCGCGGTCTCGATCTGCACGAGCGCGGCCACCAGGTTGGTCTCGATGGTCGCCTTGTTGGCCCACAGCTTGCCCGAGCCCAGCTTGGCACCCTTGCCGATACCGGCGTTGACAATGATGCGATCGATGCCGCCGAGTTCGTCAGACAGCTCACCGAACACCTTCGGGACCTGTTCGTGGTCGTTGACGTCCAACTGCGCGACCGCAACCTTGACACCTGGATACTGTTGCGACAGTTCGGCTTTCAGCTCGTCGAGGCGGTCGGTGCGCCGGGCGCACAGCGCCAGGTCGCGGCCCTTGGCGGCGAAGGAGCGCGCCATGCCGGCGCCCAGGCCGGAACTGGCACCTGTGATGAGGATCTTCTGGCGAGTCACCTCGGCAGCATATCCGCTACTTGAGTAACCGCGACATGCGCCGGTCGGCCAGCACCTTGCCGCCGGTCTGGCACGTCGGGCAGTACTGAAAAGACTTGTCCGCGAACGACACTTCACGCACGGTGTCCCCGCACACCGGGCAGGGCAATCCGGTGCGGGCGTGTACCCGCAATCCGGAACGCTTCTCGCCCTTGAGTGTGGCCGCCCCCTGCCCGACGGACCGGCTCACCGCGTCGGTCAGCACCGAAATCATTGCGTCGTGCAGGGCGGTGAGCTGTTCGTCGGAAAGCTTCCCGGCCGTGGCGAACGGCGAAAGCTTCGCGACGTGCAGGATCTCGTCGCTGTAGGCGTTGCCGATGCCGGCGATCACCTTCTGGTCGGTGATGACGGTCTTGATCCGGCCGGTGTTGCCGGCCAGCACCGCGGCCAGGTCGTCGGGGCCGAGGTCCAGCGCGTCCGGGCCGAGGGCGGCGATGCCCGGCACCTGCTTCGGGTTGTCGACCAGCCACACCGCCAGCCGCTTCTGGGTGCCGGCCTCGGTGAGGTCGAACCCCGGCGCGCTGCCTGGGGTACCCAGGTGCACACGCAACGCGATCGGCCCCTTGCCGGGGCGCAGCGGAGCCGCGGCCAGATTGTCCGACCAGCGTAGCCAGCCCGCGCGAGACAGGTGGGCGATCAAGAACAGCTCGCCCGCCTGCAGGCCGAGGTATTTGCCCCACCGCTGTGCCCCGACCACGGTCTGGCCGTGCAGGACGTTGATCGGCGGATCGAAGGTCTTCAGCACCGACAGCGCCGCCACGTCGACGCGCCCGACCGTCAGCCCGACGGCATGGCGCCGCAGATGGTCGACCAGCGCTTCGATCTCGGGTAGTTCGGGCACGCGACCAGTCTGCCGATCACAGTGCGGAGGTGTCTAACTGGAGATTGCCGGCGCAGCCGCAGTGCCGGTCCCTGACCCCTGGACGCCCTGGACGCTGCTGCCGTAGAACGACCCGCTGCTGTCGCGCAGCTGCCCGATGGTTCCGGTGGCACCGCCGCCTCCATCGGATTCACCGGCCGCCCGGCCCTCGCCACCTGAGCCTTCTTGTCCGCCGGTGCTCGAGGTGTCCGCACCCAGCCGGCCGACCCCGCCGTTGCCGCTGTTTTCCTGCGCCGCCGGAACCGGGTAGCGGAGCAGCGGTCGGGACCAGGGGGCTGGTGACGGGGGCACTGGCCGCCCCGCCGTCTGCGGCAGCAGCGGCGTCGCCGGACAGCACGCCGCCACTTGCGCCGGCACCTGCGACGCCCGGCGTGGCGACGGGGTTAGCCACTGGGTTGGCGAGGGAGGCGGCGCTGCTCGGCAGCAAGCCGCCGCTGACGCCGCCGCCGCTACTAGCGGCGGGCGCGAAACTTGACGCGCCAGCGGCGCCGTTTCCGGTCAGCGGGGTCACCCCGGCGACTGGCACACTCGCTGCGGGCGTGGCTTTGGCCGCACTGGCACCGAATGTCGCCGCGCCGCCACCCCCGGCAACCAAGGGGCCCCCGCTACCGCCCGTCAGCGCCTGGACGGATGAATTGACCGCGCCCGCCGCACCCTGCCCAATGGTCTCCAGCAACGGTGAGGCATTGGCGGCCTCGGCGAGCGCGTACTGCGACGCGCCGGTGTTCATCAACTGAACAAATTGGGCGTGGAAAGACGCCGCCTGCTCACTAAGCGCCTGATAGGCCTGCGCGTGCGAACTAAATAGCGCCGCGATCATGGCCGACACCTCGTCGCCGCCCGCGGCCAGCACTCCCGACGTCGGCATCAAAGCGGCCATATTGGCCGTACTGAGGGACGATCCGATATTCGCCAAATCCGAAGCCGCGGCTGCCACATACTCAGGAGCGGCGATAACCCACGGCGACGACATCCCGACCTCCATATCGAACCGACGATCGCGCGGTCAAAGACCGGATCAGTCGGCAGAACTTGAGTTTAACGCGGTCTTGGCTTCACATTTGCAATTCGTGGAAACGTTAGCCCCGCAATAAGTAGGTGTCCATGATCCAGCCGTGCTGGGCGCGCGCTTCGCTCCGCAGCTGCTGAATCTCCGGGCCGACCTCGCCGATTGTGCCCGCGACAAGCAGCTCATGGTCGGTGCCCAGATAGGCGCCCCACCAGATCCGGGTATCGGCGGGACATATCTGAAAGGAGCAATCGGCGTCCAGCAGCACTACCACCGAGCCGGATATGCCGCGCGCACGCAGCTGCCGACCGGTAGTGATAAGGACGGGTTCGCCGACCTCGTTGAGTGTGATGCGGTGCCGAGCCGTGAGCGCCTGGACAGCGGTGATACCGGGAATGACGTCGTATTCGATCTCGATTTCGGCCGCTACCGCATCGAGGATACGCAGCGTGCTGTCGTATAAGGACGGGTCACCCCAGGCCAGGAAAGCACCCACGCCGTCGGGTCCCAGTTCGGTGTCGATGGCCTTCGCCCAAATCTGCGCTCGCGCCCTGTGCCAGCCCGAAACCGCCTCTCGGTAGCCAGCTTGACCGGCCGACGGAGCGGCCCGCTCCGGGTCGCGCAGTTCGACGAAGCGGTACCCGGGCTCGCGAATAAATCGCGCGCAGATGTCGCGCCGCATCGCCACCAGGTCGCTCTTCGCTTCCCCTTTGTCCATCGCGAAGAACACCTGGGTGTCGTTGAGTGCCCCGATCGCCTGGACGGTCACGTAGTCGGGGTCACCGGCGCCGATGCCGATGACATGGACACGCCGACTCACGGGCACAAGCCTATTGCCCATCACGACGTGTGCCGGTCACCATAAATAAGACCTCCAAGATCTAGTCGAGACCCCAGGTACCCGATACCATGGGTATCGACTATCGCCCTCGACCGTCCGACGCAGCGAAGGGACGCCGACGATGACCACAGCGGTGAGACCAGGCGGCCCCAGCCGTGAAGAATTCTCGGAGCGACTACTGAAGGGCTCGGTCAAAAAGTCGTACGAGCCGATCGTCGACATCGACTGGGACGCCCCTCTCGACCCGGACAAGTTCTACCTGCCGCCCAGACTGGTGTCCCTCTACGCCACCCCGATGTGGGACGAGATGACCCGCGACCAACAAGTCGACCTGTCCCGCCAGGAGTTGGTCAACACGCTGTCGGCCGGCATCTGGTTTGAGAACATGCTCAACCAGTCGCTGTTGCGCACCCTCATGCACGAGGACCCCACCAGCCGGTCAACGCATTACAAGCTGACAGAGCTGGGCGACGAGACCCGCCACATGATCATGTTCGGCAAGGCAATCGAGCGCATCGGCGCCAAGGCGGTGCGCCCGCGGCGGCTGCAGCGGATAGTCATCAACGCCATGCCGCTGGTGTTCCAGCGCGGCTCGATGCTGTGGGTGGCCGCGCTGCTTGGCGAAGAGATCTTCGACTCGCTGCAACGCCAGATGATGGACGATCCAGAACTGCAGCCAATGATCCAGCGGCTCATGCGGATTCACGTCACCGAAGAGGCCCGCCACATCCAGTTCGCCCGCGACGGGGCGCGCAAGCGTGTGACCGAAATGCCGCGCCTCAACAAATGGTTCATGGCCAATATTCACGGGGTCGGCGGCTACTTCTTCCGGTACCTGTTCACCTTCCCGGTCCCCTACGCGCGGGTGGGCTTGGACCCGCAGCGGGCCCGAAAGACCGCCCGCGCCAGCGCACATCGGCACGAAATGCACCGGGTCGGCTTTGCTCCGCTGGCGGCGTTTTTGACCGAGATCGGCCTGATGGGCCGGATCGCGCGGCGCACGTGGAAGCGCACCAACTTTCTGTGACGCGCCGAAACGTCATCGTCGTCGGGGCGGGGGCCGTCGAATCCGAGTTGCGGGCCGCCGGCATCACCGACGTCACCGTCCTGTCCGGCAGCGATGTAGCCAGTTCGGTGTTCGACGACGGCACCGACACCTGGCAGCTGCACACCGCCTCGGGCGAGACGTTCACCGCCGCTGTCGTCATCTCGGCCGACCAACCACCCTACCGGCCGTGGATACCAGAGTTGCTCGGGCGCAAAGACTTTCGCGGACCGTCGTTTCACGCGGCGCAATGGGATCCGGCATTCGATCCGGCGGGCAAGCGCGTCGCAGTGATTGGAACCGATTCCGCCGCCGGCTACTACATGCAGCAGCTCACCGATCGGGCGGCGTCGGTCACCGTGTTCACCCACCCGCCTCGCCGGTTTGTCCACGTCGCGCCGCTATGGACGATGACGCGGGCTACCGGCTGGCTGCGCCGCGCGCGAGCGATCCGCGAGGGGCCCCGATTCGACGGGCAAGCCGTGGTCGGCGCGGCGATCGAGGCACTGACTTCCACGGGCATCCGAACCCGCGATGGCAGGGAGCACCGTGCGGACGCGATCGTCTACGGCACCGGCTTCGCGGCCTCTGATGCGCGGTTGGTCGGCGCCGGCGGGCTGGCCATCCAGCAGGCTTGGCAGAACGGCATGGAGCCGTTTCTCGGAGTCGCCGTGCACGGTTTCCCGAACTACTTCTTCGTCACCGGGCCAGACTGGGCGGCGCGAACCCGTTACGTCGTCGAGTGCATCGGCCTGATGACAGCCGCCGCCAGCAGCCGCATCGAGGTGCGGCGCAGCAGCCAGCAGGTGTTCAACGAGCGGGCCCACCTCAATCCCGCCGAGCCGATTCCGGTGGTGTCCGCGTTCGACCTGTCGGGGATCCCGGCTGCTGGCGCAGAGATCTACGACGGCGCGGCAACGCTGACCATCGGGGACGCCTGCCAGCCGGTGCGCGTGCGGCTCACCGGCCGGGTCGACCCGATTGACGGCCAGTACCACTGGCAGGGGACGGTCTTCAATTCGCCATCGGAGCCATGGCCGGACGGGGCGCTGCGGCAGTCGCGAGACGCGACGCTCACGGTGGACGGCCTGAGCGCACCCGCGCGCATCGTCGAACAAACACCGTGGGGCACGCACTCGATCGCCGGGGTAGGCACACCGCCTTATGCGCTGACCAACGCCTAACCGATCCGCACGTGAGGCGGCGCTGGCCGGGCGCTTTGTGTGCCACGTTACGCGGGTTCACAGGTTTGCCAGGTGTCAACATCGGGGTAATCCCGATACGCTGAATTCCACTCCCTATCGGAGGTTGGCCACAGCTACGAAGTGGGCACCACCCGTGGGTGCGCGCACTACGCGCGTAGGCGACAAGACAGACGAGCAGAACGGCGTGTTCGTGGTAGCAGTTGATGCTTCGGACAGGCGGCGTCGGGGTTCTCTCCCGACGCGCGTCCCAGCCGTCGTGTGTCTTGCCCCCGTCAACACAAGTCATGAGATTTTGCCGCCAACGCGGGCGGCATCGTCAAGTCGGCCCGGCGGAAGTTCGAGGAGCAGGACATGGAGGCGGACCACGGGATGGAACTGGAATGCCGGTCGACCAGGTTGTCGTTGGGATGGCCTCGGTGAGCGCGGTGGCCGAGACGCCGAATTCGTTGGCCATTGCGGTGCGGACGGAGGACTCGGTGGCCCTCCTGACCGTCGACGGTGTCCTTGACTCCAGCAGCTCGGCGGCCCTTCGCGACAGCATCATGAAGACCACACTGCAAGAGCCGTCCGCGGTCATCGTCAACGTCAGTGCGCTGCACGTGCCCGCGAAATCGGCCTGGTCGGCGTTCCTCGGCGTGCGCTGGCAGTCCGAGACACAGCTCGACGTGCCGATCGTGCTGGTCTGCGCCAATCGAGTGACCCGCGAGGCGATCAGCCGCAGTGGCGTCACCCGCTTCATGCCGGTGTATGCGACGGAGAAAAGTGCGCTGAAGGCCGTCGGCCGTCTCGTCGGTCGCACTGTGCGGCGCGCCGATGCCGAACTCCTCCCGAACCTGAGCAGCCTGCGCGAGTCACGCCGGCTGGTCCGTGAGTGGCTGACCGGTTGGTCGTTGCCCGGGCTGATCCCGGTCGCGCTGGTGGTGGTCAATGTGTTCGTGGAAAACGTGCTCGAACACACCGGAAGCGACCCGGTGATGCGGATCGAGACCGACGGCGCAACCGCGACGATCGCGGTGTCCGATGGCAGCAACGCGCCAGCCCTGCGCCTAGTCTCGCCGAAGAAGGGCATCGACGTGTCCGGCTTGGCGATCGTCGACGCGCTGTCCCGCGAGTGGGGCAGCACCCCCACCTCGTCCGGCAAGACCGTCTGGGCGGTCATCGGTCCCGAAAACCAGCTCTGATTTTCCGACCCCCCGCGCGGGCCAAACTAGAACACGTTCTAATGTCGTGTGAGTGCCCGTTGACGGAAGGCGGATGACGTGCGGTTCAGCTTTGCGGAGTCACTGACCGACCCTTCGTTTTACATTCCGCTGGCCAAGGCGGCCGAGGACGCCGGCTACCACAGCATGACCATCGCCGACAGCATCGCCTATCCCTTCGAGTCCGACTCCAAGTACCCGTACACCCCGGACGGCAGCCGCGAGTTCCTGGACGGCAAGGAGATCGTCGAGGCGTTTGTGCTGACGGCCGCGTTGGGCGCGGTGACGACGAAACTGCGGTTCAACTTCTTCGTGCTCAAGCTGCCCGTCCGGCATCCGGCGCTGACGGCCAAGCAAGCGGGTTCACTGGCCGCGCTGACCGGCAACCGGCTGGGACTCGGCGTGGGCACCAGCCCGTGGCCGGAGGACTACGAGCTGGTGGGTGTCCCGTTCGACAAGCGCGGCAAGCGGATGGACGAGTGCATCGAGATCGTGAAAGGCCTGACCACCGGCGACTATTTCGAGTTCCACGGCGAGTTCTACGACATCCCGAAGACGAAGATGACTCCGGCTCCCACACAACCGATTCCGATTCTGGTCGGCGGCCACGCCGATGTGGCGTTGCGGCGTGCGGCGCGCCTGGACGGCTGGATGCATGGCGGCGGCAGTTCCCCCGAGGAACTCGACCGGCTCATCGCCCGGGTCAACAAGTTTCGCGAAGAAGAAGGCAAGACCGGACCGTTCGAGATCCACGTCATCTCGATGGACGCCTACACCGTGGACGGCATCAAGCGCCTCGAGGACAAGGGTGTCACCGATGCCATCGTGGGCTTCCGGTATCCCTACATCAGTGGATCCGACCCGGAACCGCTGGAGAAAAAGATTCGTAACCTGGAGCGGTTCGCCGAAAAGGTGATCGCGAAAGTCTAGCGGCGGTCGCAAGCGCGGCGAAGCCGGGCGCGGCGGGCCGCCGCGAAAGTCTAGCGGCGGTCGCAAGCGCGGCGAAGCCGGGCGCGGCGGGCCGCCGCGAAAGTATAAGTGTTAGAGCGTATCCCACTTCGGCGGACGCTTTTCCATGTGTGCCTTGGCGGCCTCGACTGGGTTGTTGGTGAAACCGCTCAGGATTTGGGTGCGGTTCTCGATCTCGATGGCGTGCCGCAGGCTCGGCGCGTCGAGTGCCGCATTGAGACCAATCTTGGTCTGCCACACGCCATAAGCGTTGTTCTCGGCGATTGAGCGGGCCACCGCGCACGCGGCGGGCATCAGTTCATCGGGCGCCACCACCTCGTGCACCAGCTTGATGCGATAGGCCTCGGCCGCATCGATGATGCGCCCGGTCAGCATGAGTTCGCGGGCCACCCCGGCCCCGACGATCTTCGGTAAGAGGTAACTGGTGCCCATGTCCATCGACGAGAAGCCGGCCTTGATGAACGCCGAGCCGAACCGCGCGTTTTCCGACGCCACCCGGACGTCGCTGACCAAGGTGAACGCCAGCCCACCCCCGACGGCGACACCGTTGACCGCCGCGATCACCGGGATGGGCAGCTCGTAGATCCGGGTGAATAGGTCGGCCAGGCGAACCTGGGAGTCGTAGTTGGTCTTGAAGGGCGGCGTCGACGGCTTGCTGGTGACCCAGGGCTCCCCGGTGCCGCTGAGGTCGGCGCCGGCGCAGAAGCCGCGGCCGGCGCCGGTCAGGATCGCGACACGGTATTCACCTCCACTGAGCGCATCCAGGGCGTCGTTCACACCGTCGATCAGCGATCCGTCGATCGCGTTCAACCGCTCCGGCCGGTTCAGGGTGATGAGAGCGATGTGGTCCTCGAGAGTTGCGAGTTCGACAGCAGCCATACCCGCACGGTAAGCGATACAGCGGACGTCCAGGGATCCGGCCTACCGTGGAAACCATGACACGAAGCGAAGGTGACACCTGGGACCTGGCCACCAGCGTCGGAGCCACCGCCACCATGGTGGCAGCCGCCCGAGCGGCGGCAACCCGGCTTCCGCAACCGGTCATCACCGATGAATTCGCCGAGCCGCTGGTGCGCGCCGTCGGATTGGACCTGTTCACCCGGCTGGCCGCCGGGGAAGTTGAAGCCGACGTCGTCGAGAAGGGTGTCAACTTCCCGCGGATGGTCGACACCTTCGCCGCTCGCACCCGCTTCTACGACGACTACTTCGCGCAAGCCAGCGCCGCGGGCATACGGCAGTTCGTCATCGTGGCGTCGGGATTGGACGCGCGGCCGTACCGGCTTTCCTGGCCGGCGGGGACCACCGTGTACGAAATCGACCAACCCGAGGTGATTTCCTTTAAGACCGAGACACTGGCCCAGCTCGGCGCCGTGCCCGCTGCCGAGCACCGCACGGTGGGCATCGACCTGCGCGACGATTGGCCGGCCGCGCTGCGCGGCGCCGGCTTCGATACCGCCGCGCCCACTGCTTGGCTCGCCGAGGGCGTGCTCATTGGCTTTCTGCCGCCGGAGGCCGAAGTTCGGTTGCTGGACAACGTCATATCGCTAAGCGCTGCGGGCAGCCGGATCGCCGCAGACTTTGGTTCGCTCAACCAGGGATCCCCCGAATCGGAGGAGCAGGCGCGGATCGCGGCCGAGGGCTGGCGACGGCAGGGGCTCGATTTGGACATCTCCGGATTGGCCTACCCCGGTCAACACACCGACGTCGCCGCGCACCTGCGAGCCCAGGGATGGGAAGCGACTACGTCCGGGCTGGGCGATCTGTTCGTCGCGGCCGGATTGCCCGAGCTGACGGGGGCCGAGCAACAGAGCCAGGCCGCCTCGATCAGCTTCATGCGGGCTGTTCGGGCTTAGTAAAGTCCGACCTGACATCGAATGTGCGCTCACCGCGGCGACACGCCGGCACCCACCACCGTGGGCGCACACTCAAATCCCTATGCGCACAATCGAAACGGCGTTCACGCGGAGCGCTTGGCCAGCCAGTCGGCCTGCATCACCAGCAGCGCCATCACCTCCTGCTGCGGCATGTCAGGGTCGAGTTCGCGGTAGCGCTGATAGACGTTGACGACGACGCGCTCGGCGTCCAGCCAGGTCGCATACTCGCCGAGGTCGATGGTGTCTGCCGCCTCCGCCCAGGACAGGCCCTTGCGGTGGGCGGCTTCGGCTTGTTCGGCAATGTGAACGAGATAGCCACGGACAGCGCGAATTCCATCAGGATCGGTGATCGGACCGTGGCCGGGCACCACCGTCGGCGCGTCCAGCGCGATCATCGTGTCGCAGGCCGCAATCCAGTTGTCGATCGGACCCGCCCACACGATCGGCGTGCAGCCGATGAACAGCAAGTCCCCACCGAACAGCACACCGGCGTCGGGTACATGGACCACCGAGTCCGCCGCGGTGTGGGCCGGGCCCAGGTTCAGCAGATTGATGTGCCGGCCGCCGACGTCAATGGTCAGGTCGCGGTCGAAGGTCTGGTCGGCGTTGCGCACCGTGATGCCGCCGAAGTCGAAGTGGCCGAACCGTTCTCGCGCGTATGGCGTCGCGACCGGACCCAGGTTGCCGGTCTGCGTCATGGCGAGCATCTCGGGCGCCATGCCATGAGCGATCTCCTCGGCCGTGCCCTCGGCGGCGATGATGCGCACCGACGCGTCCAGCAGTTGGTTGCCGTGGGTGTGGTCACCGTTGGAGTGCGTGATCAGCGCGTCGGTGATGGGCGTCCGGTCGGTCATGGGCTTCATCGCGTCGAGCATCTCGCGGGTGAGCGCCAAGTCGAACAGCGTGTCGACGAGCAGTGACGCCCCGGCGCCGGCGACCAACCCGGCGTTGCTCCACCCGTATCCGCCATCCGGCAGCGTCCATGCCCACACCCGATCGCCGACCTCGTGCAGCCCGCGCGTGTAAGGCACCCGCGCCGGCGCCCGGTTCACCCGGGCGAGCGGCGGCGCCGCGTCGGGGTTGGGCCGAGGGGTCAACGGGTATGGCGCGCCGGTGGCGCGCACGGTCTGGCGGGTCTCCCCCAGTCCCTCGACCTTCAGCGTGACGACGTCGCCGTCGTGCAGCCAGCCCGGGAACGCTTCCAGCGCGGTCAGGCTGAGGTGTTCGATGAGCGTGCAGGTGGGCACCGTGCCTGAACCGAAGACGTCTCCCGGGCTTAGTGTTACACCGCGCGAGGCATAGGAGATGACTTCGGCGAAGCTCCAGTCCATCTGCGCTGTTGAGCCCGAGCCTATCTCGGTGTCGTTCACCAGTGCGGTCACTTGCAGGCTCAGCTTGCCAGGATGTGAGAGGTGGCGGTGGGGCTCCAGCTCGTCGGCCGTCACCAGGTACGGGCCGAGGGTGACTCCGCTGTCCTTCCCCTTGGCCTGCCCGATCGCCAGTTGGCCCTCCAGCTGCTGCAGGTCTCGCGCGGACCAGTCGTTGAAGATGGTGTAGCCGATGATCGCCTGCTCGGCTTGCTCGACGGTCAAGTCTTTGCCGGTCGTTCCGATGATCGCGCCGATCTCCAATTCAAAGTCCTGCCAAGCGCTTCCGGGAGCCATCGGTACATCGTCATATGGACCGAGAACTGTTGCGGGACAGGCGAAGTAAAACGCAGGAATGCGATACCAGGCGTCCGCGAGCTCGCGGCCAGCACCTGTGACGGCCTGGCAATTGCGCATATGGTCCAGGAAGCACAGGGAGTCGCGGATCGAGGGCGGCCGCGGAATCGGCGCCAGCAACCTGACGTCGTCGAGCCGTACCGTCTCCGCCGGAGAACGCAATGCCCCCTCTCCGGCATCCCGCAGGCCGTCGGCGCCACGCTCGACGAGCTCAAGCAGCGTCACACCCGGCGGCATCGCGTGAATCGCGCCATCGGAAAGCACGCCGGTGCGTTCTCCGCTATCACCTTGGTAGGTAACCCACTTCATTCGCGTACCACCTCACTTGGTTCCTTGTCTGGCCGTAGCCCACGCCAGCTCGCTTGACGCAGCCGGTCGTCGGGGGTCCATTCGCTGTAGCGCACCTCGCCGACCAGAACTGGTTCGACGAAGGTCACACCCTTGCGGTCAGCGGCGGGAAGCTTTGCGTCGAAGGGCGATTGGCTGGTGTGCAGCGGCGCCAACGTCGCTTTGAGTTTCGTCAGTTCGCGTTCGGTGAATCCGGTGCCAACCCGCCCCGCGAATCGCAGCCCGCCATCGCCGGGGATACCCATCAGCAGCGCTCCGATGCCGCTGCTGCGCCCACCCTCACCCGCCCTCCAGCCGCCGATCACGATTTCCTGGGTGTTCCAGTGCTTGTCCTTGATCCACGACGCCGACCGCCGCCCCGGCTGGTAGGTCGAGTCGCGCTTTTTTGCGACCACGCCCTCTAAGCCGCGTTCTATCGAGTGCTCGAGCGCTTGTGCGCCGTCGCCGGTCAGCAGGTCGGGGACGATCAGATCGCCTGCAGCGCCGAGTGTTTCCAGCAGTTTGCGCCGGTCTTGGTATTTGGCTCGGAGCAGTGAGCGGCCATCGAGGTAGAGCAGGTCGAATGCCCAGAACTCGACCTGCGTGCCGCGGCCCCGGTTCTGCATCTCGTTGAAGCTGGGCACTCCGGACTTGTTGAGCGCAACCGCCTCACCGTCGAGCACGAGGTGGTGATCGGCGAGATCGGCCGCCAGCGAACGCAGTTGGGGATACTCCTTGGTGACGTCGCGTCCGCTTCGCGACCGCAGCCGCACCTCGCCGCGGTCGGCCTCCACCAGCAGCCGGTATCCGTCCCACTTACCCTCGAAAGCCCATTGGCCGGCCTTCAGGCTCGCCACCGAACCGTGCGTGGCGAGCATGGGTGCGATCTCGCCGAAGTCGAAGACCTTCTGGTCCTTCATCCGGTGTACCAGCCACTGGTCGCCGTTGGTTTGAATCAGCGCGTAGCGCCCTGAGATTCGGCTGCCGTGCAGGTTGACGATGACTTCCCCGTTTTCGGCGGAATCATTGAACTTCTCGGCGTCGTAAGTTCCGGAATCCCAGATGATCACCTTGCCCGCGCCGTACTCGCCCTTGGGGATGCTGCCCTCGAATGAGCCGTACTCCAGCGGATGATCCTCGGTGTGCACCGCCAGGTGATTCACCGAAGTTGTTTCGGGCAGATTTTTGGGCACTGCCCACGACACCAGCACGCCGTCGCGCTCCAAGCGAAAGTCGTAGTGCAGCCGGCGGGCGTGGTGCTCCTGGATGACGAATCTATTGCCTTGGCCGGTAACGGGTTTCGCTGAGGGGACCGGCTCGGGGGTTTTCGACGCGTCGCGCATGCTGCGGTACTTGGTCAGCCGATCGCCGACGGGCATATCGCTGTCCAGCGGCGCCAGCAGGTCGCCGTCGCGGGCGACGCGTTCCAGCACCTCGTCGTAGCGTAACTGGCGCACGTCGGGGGCTTCGAGCTCCGCCCAGGTGCGCGGCGCCGCGACCGTCGGCTGCTCTCGGCCGCGCAGCGAATACGGGGCGATCGTCGTCTTGGACGCGCTGTTCTGGCTCCAGTCCAAGAACACCTTGCCCGCCCGCAGGCTCTTCGTCATGGTCGACGTCACCAGCTTGGGCATTGCCTTTTCCAGTTGCTGGGCAACGCGTTTGGCCAAGACCGTGGCGCCGGCACTGCTCACCGGTTCTTTCAATGGCGTGTACAGGTGCACGCCTTTGCTCCCGCTGGTCAGCGGAAAGGTGGTCAAGCCGATATCGGTGATCAAATCCCGCACGGCGTGGGCGACCTCGCAGAGTTGGGCCATCGTCACGCCTTCGCCCGGGTCCAGGTCGAAGACCAATCGTGTTGCCGGGCCGGGCTTCAGCTCCTCGGCGTTGCGTCGCGTCCACTCGGCGACGAACCGCCACTGTGGCACGTGCACCTCCAGCGCCGCCTGCTGCGCGATCCAGGCCAGCCCCTCGGTGCTGTCGATGATCGGATAGGTCGTCGTCCCGGACCGGTGCGAGACACTGGCGCGGGGCAACCAATCGGGAGCCGAGGAAGCCAGCTGCTTTTCGAAAAAAGAAGATTGCTCAACGCCATTCGGCCAACGCTTACGGGTGGCCGCACGCCCGGCGATGTGCGGCACCATCACGTCCGCGATATCGGTGTAATAGTCGAAGATGTCGGACTTCGTGGTGCCGCTCACGGGGTAAAGCACCTTGTCGGCGTTGGTCAGCTTGACCCGGGGTGCCATGAGAGTCAACTTACGCGTTTCAACGCTGTTAACGGCCTTGACCACCGACTATCGGAGTCACACCCGATTGACTTTGTGAGATGAACCACGGATGGGTTAGACCGGCGATCACCCCGGGGCACAGAGAGACGGTGATTGACCTAATCCCATCTCCCTGGCGTCCAAACAGTGGCGTCCCACTGAGCGATGCGACTTTACGACTGCATTCGCAACGAGTTGACGTGCCCACCTACGACAGGTCGGCGCTGCAGCGCGGTGTCGTCCACATCGGCGCGGGTAATTTTCACCGCGCACATCAGGCCGTTTATTTCGACGACCTCGCTCGGTCGGGCATCTCCGATCGTTGGGGGGTGACCGGGGTCAGCCTGCGCTCCCGCGACGTCAAAGACCTGCTGTCGGCTCAAGACGGGCTGTATACCGTCGTGCAGCGCGGCCACGACCGCCAGATAGCGCGGGTAGTCGGCTCCATCGGCTCGGTGCACTACGCACCGAACGACGGCGCAGCGGTGCGCGCGGCCCTGGTGGACCCCCAGACCCGCATCGTCAGCCTGACCATCACGGGCAACGGATACTTCCTGAATCCGGTCACCGACGAATTCGACGCCGACCACCCCGACGTGCGCGCTGACCTTGTCGCGTCCGAGAGTTATGCCACCGCGTGGGGATATCTGGCGGAAGCTCTCGACCTGCGCCGCCGCGCAGGCATCGCGCCGTTCACTGTGCTTTGCTGCGACAACATTCCCGGCGACACCCATCCGGCGAGAACCGCACTGGTGTCGTTCGCCGCCTTGAAGGATCCCGGGCTGGCCCGCTGGATCGACACCCATGTCGCGTTCCCGTCGACCATGGTCGATCGCATTACCCCGCAGACTTCGAAGTCGGAGTGCAAGTTCGTCGAGCAGGAGTTCGGGGTCGCCGACAAATGGCCTGTCGTGACCGAGCCGTATCGCCAGTGGGTGATCGAGGATTCGTTCTGCAACGGGCGTCCGCCGCTCGCGGAGGTCGGTGCCGAATTCGTCGCCGACGTCCGCGACCACAAGTTGATCAAGACCCGTCTACTCAACGGAACCCATATCGCCCTCGGGTGTTTGGCCACACTGGCCGGTTATCAGCGCACCGACCAGGCGATGCGGGACCGCGTCCTCTTCGATTACGTCGACAAGTTGCTGCGCAACGAGATTCAGCCGCTGCTGCCCCCAGTCCCCGGGATGAACACGCCCGAGTACCGGCGCATCCTGCTCGACCGGCTCAGCAATCCGGGCATGAGTGACCAATTGTCGCGGCTGGCCCGGCGGGGGACGAGTAAAATTGCGTCGTTTGTACTGCCGTCACTGCACGAGGCGATCGCGCAGGGCAGGCCGCACACACTGCTGATGTTGGCCGTTGCCGGGTGGGCCCGGTACATGCACGGCCGCGACCTCAAGGGCCGCAAGATCAGCCTCGAAGACTCGCAGGCGATACCGGTGGTTAAGTTGGCGACCATGGCGACCAGCAACCCCGATCCGCTGCTGGCGCACGAGATGTTCGCCGCGGTGCGCACGGTTCCCGGCTTCGCGCAGCGTCTTGGCGACATGATCGCGGACATCGATGCGCGCGGCGTGATCCCAGCGCTGCATCACGCAATGCGTAATGGCGAGCGCAATGACGAGCGGGAGTTGGTGTCGCGATGAGCTATGAACTTTCTGGGCTGACTTTCGTGCGCGCCTTCGACCCGGCGCCGATCACGACCTTGCTCTGCGACGCAGATGACAACCTGTTCGGATCGGAGAGGCCGGCGTTCGAAGCCTCGACCCACGTGACGAATCGCTTCCTGGCCAGGTTCGGCGTGAGCGCTCCGCTGCGCTCTGAGGAGCTGCGCCAGCGGGCCGTCGGGAAGAACTTCCGCACCACAGCACTCGACCTGGCGGTGCAGTGCGAAGTGCCGTTCGATGAAACGTTGACTGAGGGCCGTCCCGCAGCGAAGGTCGCGTCGGCCGACGATCTGGCGAGCGGCAGCGCGTTGTCCGCAGACGAACTCGAGCAGTGGGTGCGCGAAGAGCGCGAACGCGTTACTGCTCATCTGGCTGAGGTCCTGACACCCGATGCGCAGGTGCTGGAACCGTTGCGAGACCTCGAGACGCGCTACGCACTCGCGGCCGTCAGTTCGAGCGCGACCAAGCGGCTGAGGGTCTGCTTCGCTGCCACCGGGCTCGACGCGCTGATCCCGGAGGCTGTGACGTTCAGCGCGGAGGATTCGCTGCCGGTGCCGACCAGCAAGCCCAACCCCGCGGTGTATCTGCATGCGGGCCAGGTGCTGGGCATCGAAGCGGAACAAGGGCTAGCGATCGAAGACTCCGTAGCCGGGGTGACTTCCGCCGTCGCAGCCGGCTACGCGACCGTCGGAAACCTGATGTTCGTGCTACCCGACGAACGGGAGTGCCGCCGCGCAGAATTGATCGATGCCGGCGCAGTCGCGATCACCGATTCGTGGCGTGCTCTCGCCGATGTCCTGCTGTTGTCGGCCGTGCAGACTGGAGGTTAGGCCGGGATTTGGCCGGAAGGAGTTGGCCAATGGTGGCTGACGCGATCAATCTGAACAATGCGGAACTCTCAAAGCTGCCGATCGAAGCACCCCACTACGACCGCGGCAGCGTGACCGTCGGTATTGCGCATATCGGCGCCGGTCACTTCCACCGGGCCCATCAAGCCATGTACGTCAACCGGCTGCTGCAGGCTGGGCTGGCGCGCGAGTGGGGGATCTGCGGGGTGGGCGTGCTGCCCGCCGACTGGACGATGCGCGATGTCCTGAACGATCAGGACGGGCTTTACACGCTGATCCTGGAAAAGCCCGACGGCAGCAGGGACGCCGAGGTGATCGGCTCGATCATCGATTATCGCTACGCCCCCGACGATCCGGAGTCAGCATTGGAAGTGCTGGCGGCACCGTCCACCCGGATTATTTCGCTGACCATCACCGAGGGCGGATATCGCGACCCGGACGGGCCCGCATTCGCGCTGATCGTCGAGGCGTTGGATCGGCGCCGGCACCGCGGGATCGCCGCGCCGACGATCGTTTCGTGCGACAACATCGAGAACAACGGTGAGATCGCGCGGCGGGCTGTGCTGGCGAATGCCGAAAGCCGGGATGCCGAACTCGCCGAGTGGGTGGCAGAACAGGTCCGCTTCCCGAGTTCAATGGTCGACCGGATCACCCCGGCCACGACCCTGCAGATGGCCGCGGAAGTGCGGCGCGACTTCGGTATCAACGACCGTTGGCCCGTGGTGGCCGAGCCGTTCGCCGCCTGGGTGCTCGAAGACGATTTCGCCGACGGCAGACCACCGCTCGAACAGGCGGGCGTGCTGCTGGTCGAGGATGTCGCCCCGTACGAGCTGATGAAGCTGCGGCTGCTCAACGCGGGGCATCAGTGCCTCGCCTATTTCGCGCATCTATGCGGATTCGAGTTCGTACATCAGGCGGCTAGCGATCCGCTGTTCGCCGAATTCCTGTTTGCCTACTTCGAATTCGAGGCCATCCCGACGCTGCCGCCGGTACCCGGGATCGATTTGCATGATTTCAGCCGCACGCTGATCGAGCGCTTCGCCAACCCCGGGGTGCGCGACACCGTGGCGCGGTTGTGCGCCTTCTCGTCGGACCGCATTCCCAAGTGGCTGGTCCCGGTGATTTGCGACAACCTGGCCGGCGACAGGCCCGTCCGGGTGGCGGCAGCGGTGGTGGCTAGCTGGGCCCGCTACGCCGAGGGCACCGACGAGTGGGGCAAGCCGTACGAGGTGGTGGACCAGCTCGCGGACTCGCTCATTCCGATCGCCCGCTCGCAGCACGACAATCCCACCGCGTTCATCGAAATCGCTGCGGTGTTCGGCGATCTGGCCCACCACCCACGCTTCGTCCAGGCATACACCTGGGCCCTGGAATCGTTGCACCACAAGGGCGCTCGCGCCACCCTGGAGGCTTTGGTGCGATGACCCGCGGGCTGGTGATCGGCGAGTCCCTGATCGACATAGTCGGCACTGACGAGCATGTCGGTGGCAGTCCGCTTAACGTCGCTGTCGGACTCGGCCGGCTGGGCCGCGATGTTGACTTTCTGACCTACATCGCCGACGACTCATACGGGCGACGCATCAGCGATTACGTCGAAGCCGCTGGAGTGCAACTACTTTCAGATAGCCGCACTGCGGAGCGCACGTCGACTGCGCGGTCAACCATCGCCGAAGACGGGTCGGCCGACTATGCGTTCGATCTGGATTGGCGGCTTTCCGGAACGCCGCCGGTCACGCCGCCGCTTTTCGTCCATACCGGATCGATTGCCGCAGTGCAGGATCCGGGCTGCCTGGCGGTGGCGGCATTGATCGACACCTATCGGGTGTCGGCTACGGTCACGTTCGACCCCAACGTGCGGCCATCGTTGATCGCCGACCGGGAACAGGCTGTCGCACGCATCGAGCATCTCGTCGAGCGCAGCGACATCGTCAAAGTCAGCGAGGAAGACCTACGCTGGATCGGCCCCGACCGTTCGCCCGAGCAGATCGCTCGCACCTGGCTGGCACTGGGTCCCGCATTGGCGGTGGTGACAATGGCCGAGCGGGGCGCGGTGGCTTTCTGCGCAGCAGGGGCCGCACGGGTGCCCACGCGCGCGGTGCACGTGGTCGACACCGTCGGTGCGGGTGACTCCTTCATGGTCGGACTGCTCGACGCGCTATGGGGATCGGGTTTGTTGGGCGGCGACCGGCGCACCGAGTTGCGCGGGATCCCCGTGGACACGCTGACGGCCGCCCTCGAAGCGGCGAGCCTGTCGTCGGCGCTGACGGTTGCTCGCGCGGGAGCTGACCTGCCGGACCGGGCTGCGCTACAGGCCGCTCGATCCGAGCACAATCCCTGCTCATAGGCCCGCCGCGCTGTTTTGCTAGCGGTGGTACGGGCATACTGACTGCATGCGCTCCATCTGGAAGGGTTCGATCGCATTCGGGCTCGTCAACGTCCCGGTCAAGGTGTACAGCGCCACCGAGGACCACGACATCAAGTTCCATCAGGTGCACGCCAAGGACAACGGGCGGATTCGCTACAAGCGGGTATGCGAGGTCGACGGCGAAGTCGTCGAATACGGTGACCTGGCCCGGGCCTTCGAGTCCGACGACGGCCAAATGGTGATCATCACCGACGACGACATCGCCACACTGCCCGAGGAACGCAGCCGCGAAATAGAAGTGCTGGAGTTCGTCCCGGCCAGCGAGGTCGACCCGATGCTGTACGACCGCAGCTACTTCTTGGAACCGGACTCGAAGTCATCCAAATCGTATGTGCTGCTGGCCAAAACGCTCGCTGAGACCGACCGGATGGCGATTGTGCATTTCACGCTGCGCAACAAGACCCGGCTGGCGGCGTTGCGGGTCAAGGACTTTGGTAAACGTGAGGTGATGGTGATCCACACCTTGTTGTGGCCTGACGAGATCCGCGACCCGGATTTCCCAGTGCTGGACAAAGAGGTTGACATCAAGCCTGCGGAGCTAAAAATGGCCGGGCAGGTGGTGGAATCGATGGCCGAAGAATTCAACCCGGACCGCTACCATGACGACTACCAGGAGCAGCTCCACGAGCTGATCGCCGCGAAACTCGAAGGCGGAGAGGCGTTTGCCGTCGAGGAGAAACCTAAGCAGCTCGACGAGACCGAAGACGTGTCCGATCTGCTCGCCAAGCTGGAGGCCAGCGTGAAGGCCCGCTCGGGCGATGGTAAAGCGCCCGCCAAGAAGGCGGCCGCGAAAAAGGCACCGGCCAAAAAGACACCACCAAGAAAGCCCCGGCGAAGAAGGCCACAAAGTCACAGGCGAAGGCCTCGTCAAAATCCTGACGTCACGCCCTGAGGAACTCGGCTGCTCCATGCCGTCGGGCGTTCACAAACCGCGCCGCAGCGGCGGTCAGGTTGATGGCGCCCACCAAGATGATCAGGGTTAGCGCCGCACCCCACACCCGCAGGAAACCTGCGTGCTCGGGATTGGTCAGTTCGGTGTAGATCAGCAGCGGCAGGGACGCCATGTTGCCGTTGAAGATGTCGAAGTTGATGGAGCGGCTGTATCCGACCAGCACCAGCACCGGCGCGGTCTCGCCGATGACGCGAGCGATCGACAACAAGACACCGGAGACGATGCCCGGCATCGCGATGGGAAAGACGATCCGCACGATGGTCGTCCACTTGCGAACGCCCAAGGCGTAGCTGGCTTCTCGCAGCTCGTCCGGCACCAACCTGAGCATCTCCTCAGCGGACCGCACCACCACCGGCAACATCAGCAAGACCAGCGCCAACGACACCGCAAAGGCGCACTGCTGAAACCCGAACGTGGCGATCCACAGGCTGAAGACGAACAGCGCCGCCACGATTGAGGGCACCCCGGCCAGCACGTCGACCATGAAAGTCGTCACACGGGCCAGCCGCCCGTGTCCGTATTCCACCAGGTAAACCGCGGCCATCAAGCCAAGCGGCACGGCCAGGACGGTGGCCACGCCGGCCTGTACCAGGGTCCCGTACAGCGCGTGGTACACCCCGCCGGCGAACTCCTCGGGCAGCACGCCGTGCAGTGAGTGGGTCCACCAGCTCGATGCGATGACGGCGTGCCAGCCCCGTGCGACGACAACCGACAGCACCCAGACCAGCGGTACCAGCGCCACGATGAACGAGGCCACGAAGAGCGTTGTCGCGACGTGGTTTTCGATCCGCCGCCGAAGGCTGACGGAGTGAAACACTTCGACTTTGACTGGAGCGTCGAACCCCCTGACGCTCATCCGTTGACCTTCCCGCCGGCGATCGTCCGGGCGGCGGCGTTGACGACGAACGTCAGGACGAAGAGCGCGAATCCGGCAGAGATGTAGGCCCCGGTGGGCAGCGGGGCACTGAATTCCGACGCTGCGGAGGCGATCTTGGAAGCGAACGTGTAGCCGCCGTCGAACAACGACCAATGTCCGGGATGGGCCCCCGAGCGCAGGATGATCAGCACCGCCACGGTTTCTCCCAGCGCACGTCCCAACCCCAGCATCGACGCCGCTATGACGCCGCTACGGCCATAAGGGAGCACTGTCATGCGCACGACTTCCCAGTGCGTCGCTCCCAGCGCCAGCGCCGCTTCGATCTGGCGACGCGGTGTCTGCCGGAAGACCTCGCGTGACACCGAGGTGACGATCGGCAGGATCATCACCGACAGCACAATGCCCGCGGTGAAGATGGTGCCGCCGCCGGCCAGCGAGACGTTGCCCTGCCGGAACAGGAACAACCAGCCCAGATTGCGATTGAGGAACTGCGCCACCGGCTCCAGGTACGGCGCCAGCACGAAGATCCCCCACAACCCGAAGATGATCGAGGGCACCGCGGCCAACAGATCGACTATCGCGCCGAACGGACGCGACAGCCGCGCCGGTGCGTACTGGGTCAAGAACACCGCGATCCCGACCGCGATCGGCACGGCCAACACGAGTGCGGTGACGGAACTGAGCACCGTGACCATCAGTAGGTCGCGGATACCGAAGGCCAGCTTGGCCGGGTCGCTGGTGTTGAAGTCGGCGCTAGTGAAGAAGTTAGCGTGGTTAGCGCGCAGCGAAGGGACGGCACGGAGCAACAAGAACGTCGCGATGAGCCCGATCGCGATCACAATTGTCGATCCGGCAGCGGCGGCGACCATCTTGAATAGCCGGTCGCCGTGCCACTTCGCCCGCTCGCGTGACGCCGTCAGCGCGGGCTTGCTCCCGGTCGGATCGGTCGGGTCCCAAGGCCCCGCTGAGATCGATCGGGTCATCAGGACATCAGATCATGCAATGGCGTTGACCGCAGTAGACAGCCTCGACTTGAACGCGTCCGGGATGGGGATGTATCCGTTGTCCGCTAAGCCGCTCTGGCCTGAGCCGATCGTGCTCTGCAGGAAGGCCCTTACAGCCGTACCGACCTGGGCGTCAGGGTATTTCGAGCAGACGATCTCGTAGGTCGCCAACACGATCGGGTAGGAGCCGGCCTGCGCCGGCATGTAGAACGAGGTCGTGTCGAGTACCAGGTCGTTGCCCTGCCCCTTGATGCTGGCCCCGCCGATCGTCTTGCCGACCGAGTCGGCGCTGATCGCCACGGCATCCGGACCGGCCGAACTGACAATCTTGGCCATGTTCAGGTGCTGCGCCTGCGCGAACGACCATTCGTTATAGGTGACCGACCCTTCGGTCGCCTTGATCGCCGCCGACGTACCGTCGTTGCCCTTGGCGCCCTCACCGACACCACCTTTGAACGTCTTTCCGGCGCCCTTGCCCCACGCCCCGTTCGAGGCGGTGTCGAGGTACTTCTGGAAGTTGTCCGTGGTCCCCGACTCATCGTTGCGGAACACGACGTGAATCGGCTCGCCCGGCAAGGTGAAGCCGGTATTGAGCGCCTGGATGGCGGGATCGTTCCAGGTTGTGATGGCGCCATTGAAGATCTTTGCCACCGTGGGACCGTCCAGGGTCAGCGCAGTGACGGTGCTGATGTTGAAGGTAACCGCGATGGGGCCGAATACCACCGGCAGGTTCCACGCCGGCGAGTTGCCGCAGCGCTGCTGGGCGGCCGCGGCCTCGTCTTTGTTCAGCGGTGAATCCGAGCCACCGAAATCGGTTTGGTTGGCGTTGAATTCCCTGATCCCGGCGCCCGAACCGTTGGGCGTGTAGTTCAACGTCTGGCCGGAGCAGGCTTGTTCAAAGGCCTTGATAAAGCGTGTCATCGCGTTGGCCTGGGCAGTGGAGCCGCTGGCCTTGAGCGTCTGCTTGCCGCCGCAAGCCACACTGGCGGCCGTCGCACTCCCCGATGAGCTTGGCGCACTTGCGTTTTTGTCGCTGCCACATGCCGAAAGCATCATCGCACCGATGACCAGGACACTCAGTGCCACACCAGATCGGTTGAGTTTCAATTCAATCCTTCGTTCGATAGCCTGCCGTCGGCGATTCAAACACAAATGGGACCTGGACAGGTGGACCGGACCTTAGCGACCGGTTACATCGCGGCGACCTTATGGCAAACGCCAAGTGCCGCTCAGGCAATGGCATTGATGGCGGCCGACAACCTCGACTTGAAGGAATCCGGGATGGGGATGTATCCGTTGTCCGATAAGCCATTCTGACCGGCGCCGATGGTGCTCTGCAGGAAAGCTTTGACCGCCGTACCGACCTGGGGATCGGGATACTTTGAACAGACGATCTCATAGGTCGCCAGCACGATCGGGTAGGCGCCGACCTGGTTCGGCCGGTAGAACGAGATCGTGTCGAGGGCGAGGTCGTTGCCCCCCTTGTTGATGATGTAGGCAGACGCGATCGTTTTGCCGACGGACTCTGCGGTAACCGCTACCGGGTCCGGACCGGCCGAAGTGATGATCTTGGCCATGTCCAGGTTTTGTTTCTGCGCGAACGACCATTCGTTGTAGCTGATCGCGCCTTCGGTCCTCTTCACAGCCGCGGCGGTGCCGTCGTTGCCCATGGCGCCCTCACCTGTGCCACCTTTGAACGCTTTTCCGGCGCCCTTACCCCACGAGCCGGCCGAAGCGGTATCGAGATATCTCTGGAAGTTGTCCGACGTTCCGGATTCGTCACTGCGAAAGACGACTCGAATGGGCTCGGCGGGCAGGACGGCAGCTTTGTTCAGCGCTTGAATCGCCGGATCATTCCAGGCGGCAATAGCGCCGTTGAAGATCTTGGCCGCAGTCGGGCCATCGAGATTTAGCGCATTGACGCCCGCGACGTTGAAGGTGATGGCGATGGGGCCGAAGACCACCGGCAGGTTCCACGCCGGCGAGCCGCACCGCTGCTGAGCAGCGTCGTACTCGGGCGGCAGCAACTCTGAGTCCGACCCGCCGAAATCGGTTTGGTTGCCGGTGAATTCGCTGATGCCCGCGCCCGACCCATTTGCCGTGTAGTTCAGCGTCTGCCCCGAACAGGCCTGCTCGAATGCGTTGACGAACCGAGTCATCGCGTTGGCCTGGGCGGTCGACCCACTAGCCTTGAGAGTCTTCTGGCCGCCGCAACTCACGTTCGACGACGGTGAGACAGATGTGCTTCGCGCGTTATCGTTGCTGCCGCAGCCCGATAGCACCAGCACGCTGGTGGCCAAAACGCCAATCGCGGCGCTAAAGCGGTCGAATTTCACATCAGGTCCCTTTCGGCGGATTCAAACATTACTGCAACCGCGCCAAGCGGACAGGGCGAGCAATCGGGCTGGGTTACGGTGCGGCGACGTAGCGGTGAACGCCAGTTGACCTCAGATCCGGTGGCGCCCTGCAGGAATGGGTTGACGTGATTGCATTGGCCCTCCAGGCGGGCCAGGGGCCTTCGGCCCAAAACTAGAACCTGTTCTAGCTTTGGGCACTGCGGCTTGCTACCGTTTTGCGACAGTGGAGAAGAAAGGGGCGCAAATGATCCTTGACAGGTTCCGTCTCGATGGCCAAGTCGCCGTCATCACCGGTGGGGGCCGCGGCCTCGGTGCGGCCATCGCACTGGCATTCGCCGAGGTGGGCGCCGATGTCGTCATCGCTTCGCGGACGCAATCCGAACTCGACGCCGTCGCCGAGAAGGTCCGTGCCTCCGGCCGCCGCGCGCACACCGTTGCGGCCGACCTAGCCCACCCCGACGTCACCGCCCAGCTGGCCGGCCAGGCCGTCGAGGCGTTCGGCAGACTAGACATCGTCGTCAACAATGTCGGCGGGACCATGCCCAACACGCTGCTGACCACGTCGACCAAGGACCTCAAAGACGCGTTCACGTTCAACGTCGTCACCGCGCACGCGTTGACCCTGGCGGCCGTGCCGTTGATGCTCGAGCACGCTGGCGGCGGCAGCGTGATCAACATCAGCTCGACCATGGGCCGGCTGGCCGCCCGCGGTTTCGCCGCTTACGGCACCGCCAAGGCCGCGTTGGCGCACTACACCCGGCTGGCCGCGCTGGACCTGTGCCCACGCATCCGGGTCAACGCCATCGCACCCGGATCGATTCTCACGTCCGCGCTCGACGTCGTGGCCTCCAACGACGAGCTGCGCAAGCCGATGGAAAAGGCAACGCCGATGCGCCGCCTCGGCGATCCTGACGACATCGCCGCCGCGGCTGTGTATTTGGCGTCTCCGGCCGGTAGCTTCCTGACCGGCAAGACATTAGAGGTCGACGGCGGCCTCACCTTCCCCAACCTCGACATCCCCGTCCCCGACCTATGATCCGCGAGCAGACGCGAAAGCACCCCACGCACGCGTGTCGGGTGCTTTCGCGTCTGCTCGCGGTCTTACCGCCACCCCTAAGGAGTCGCTCATGGCCATACCCGTCGTCCAACTCGGCACCGGCAACGTCGGCGTCCACGCGCTGCGCGCGCTGATCACGAATCCGGAGTTCGAGCTCACCGGCGTCTGGGTGTCCTCGGAAGCAAAGGCGGGCAAGGACGCGGCAGAGCTTGCGGGACTTGCGGATTCAACCGGCGTGCTGGCCAGCACCGACCTCGACGCCGTGCTGGCCACCGGCCCGAAGTGTGCCGTTTACAACGCGATGGCCGACAACAGACTGCCCGAGGCATTGGAGGACTACCGCCGCGTGCTGGCGGCCGGGGTCAACATCGTCGGCAGTGGCCCAGTCTTCCTGCAGTATCCCTGGCAGGTGATCCCCGAGGAACTCAGCAAGCCGATCGAAGACGCTGCACGCGAAGGCAATTCGAGCCTCTACGTCAACGGTATCGACCCGGGCTTCGCCAACGACCTGCTACCGTTGGCGCTGGCCGGCACGTGCCAGAACATCCAGCAGGTGCGCTGCATGGAGATCGTCGACTACGCCACCTACGACAGCGCGGTGGTCATGTTCGACGTGATGGGATTCGGCAAGCCGATGGACGACATCCCGATGCTGCTGCAGACCGGCGTGCTGAGCCTGGCCTGGGGATCGGTGGTGCGGCAATTGGCCGCAGGCCTGGGCATCACGCTGGACAATGTCGCCGAGGAGTACGTTCGCGTGCCGGCGCCTGAGGCCTTCGACATCGCTTCGGGTCACATCCCCAAGGGCAGCGCCGCGGCACTGCGGTTCGAGGTCTTCGGATTGGTCAACGGTGATCCGGTGGTGGTCTTGGAACATGTGACCCGGTTGCGTGAGGATCTATGTCCCGACTGGCCACAGCCCGCGCAGCCCGGTGGGTCCTACCGCATCGAGATCACCGGCGAACCGTCCTACGCCATGGACATCTGCCTGAGCAGCCGCAAGGGCGACCACAACCACGCGGGACTGGTCGCCACCGCGATGCGGATCGTCAACGCGATTCCGGCGGTGGTCGCCGCCGAGCCGGGCATCGTGACGACGCTGGACCTGCCGCTGATCACCGGCCGGGGCCTGTATTCCCCCGCTACCTAGCACCCGACGTCGTGCGGAACCTGTCCCGATATGCCTTCGGTGAGACGCCGAGGCGATTGACGAATACCCGCCGCAATGTTTCGGCGCTGCCGAAACCGGCGCGCTGCGCGGCGTCGCTCACGCTGCGCCCAGCGTCCAATGCGGCCCGCGCGGCGTCGACGCGAACCGTTTCGACATAATGCGCCGGAGTCTGTCCCAGCTCGGACTGAAACAGCCGGGTCAGCTGACGGGTACTCAAAGAGGCCCGTGCCGCAAGGCTTTTCACGCTATGGTCGGCGGCGGGGTCGGCGGCGATGGCGTCGGTTGCCGCGCGTAGCGCGGACTCGGGCGGCGGATCGGCCTCGACCAGCACCGAGAATTGCGATTGGCCGCCCGCGCGTTTGAGGTAGACGACCAACGAGCGGGCCACGTCGCGAACCAAGGCACTCCCGTAGTCCTGCTCGACCATTGCCAACGCGAGGTCGATTCCTGCGGACACCCCCGCCGAGGTGAAGACGTCGCCGTCGCGTACGAAGATCGCATCCGGTGTCACGTCGACATCGGGAAAGGCGCGGGCAAGCAGCGCGGCATGCCGCCAATGCGTGGTGGCGCGCCGGCCGCGCAGCAGACCGGCCTCGGCCAGAATGAACGAACCGGTGCAGATGGACGCCAACCGCCGGGTCCGACCCGGCACCTCCCTCAGCGCCGCGACCAACGCGGGGTCGATGGGACGTCCGACGAGGTTGTCACCGCCCGCAACCAGAACGGTGTCGGCCGAATCAATCGACGAAATACGTTGCGTGACAGCAAAAGTAGTTCCGATGGTCGTCGTGACGTCCTCACCGTCCACCGATGCGACCCGTAGTTGGTAGTTCGCGCCGAACCGGTTGGCTTCGGCGAACACCTCGGCCGGACCGGCGGCGTCCAACAGCTTGACGCCGTCGAAGACGACGATCACTACCGTGCGCGGTGTCGCGGCGGGATCAGCCACCCACACATTGTGTCGGTTTCTGTGGGAAATGCGGCAGATCAGCCATAGGTATTTGCACCGCACCCAACCCAGACTGGATATAGCAGCACCACCGAATCAGAGGAGCTTCGATCATGACTACGTCGACAAACATCATCGCCGGGATCCAAATCCCTGACACACCGCTGGTGCATGAGGTCACCGACTACATCCGGGCGCAAGAGAATGACCTGCTGTTCGATCATTCCCGCCGGGTGTTTCTCTTCGGTGCGCTGCAGGGTCTGCGCCGCGGCCTGCAGCCCGACCTGGAATTGCTCTACGTCGGCGCGATGTTCCATGACATCGGTTTGACCGAGGGGTACCGCAGCTCCCAACTGCGCTTCGAGGTGGATGGCGCCAACGCGGCACGCGATTTCCTGCTGCAGCACGGCGCCGACGAAGCCGACGCCCGCAAGGTCTGGCTGTCCATCGCGCTACACACCACTCCCGGAGTGCCGGAATTCCTCGACCCCGAAATCGCCTTGGTGACCGCCGGTGTCGAGACGGACGTGCTCGGCTTCGGTCGCGACGATCTGTCGCCCGATCAGCTCGCCGCCGTCACCGCCGCACATCCACGGCCCGACTTCAAGCGGAACATCCTGCAGGCCTTCACCGACGGCGTCAAGCACCGTCCCTGGTCCACCTTCGGCACTGTCAACGCCGATGTACTGCAGCACTACGACCCGTCATTCGTACGCGACGACTTCGTCGACATAATCTTGAACAACAGCTGGCCCGAATAGCGGTAAGGGAAGCCATGTCGAAACGGCGAGTGCTGATCACCGGAGCGTCGAAGGGGATCGGCCGCGCCGTCGCCGACCGGCTGGCCGCCGCGGGCCAAGAACCCATCGGGCTCGCGCGGACGGCGCCATCGGATTTTCCGGGACACTTCCACGAGGTCGATCTTGGCGATCAGACCGCGACCGCGCAGACCCTGGACAGGATTGTGGCCGAGGGCAGGGTCGACGCCGTCGTCAACAACGTCGGCTTGGCGCGGTTCGGCCGCATCGGCTCGATCCATCTGGACGACCTCTTTCTGACCTACGACCTGAACGTACGCACCGCGGTGCAGGTGGTGCAGGCGGTGCTGCCCGGCATGATCGACGCGGGATGGGGCCGCATCGTCAACGTCACCAGCTTGACGACGCTCGGCACCCCCGAACGCACCCCGTATGCCGCCGCCAAGGCCGCACTGGAAACCTGCACCCGGATTTGGGCCGGCGAGCTCGCGTCGACCGGCATCACTGTGAACGCGGTGGCACCGGGACCGGTGGAGACCGAGTTGTACCGCGAACGTAGCCCCGCCGGATCGGATCGCGAGGCTAGCTTCCTCAACACCATCCCGTTGCACCGGGTGGGCACCCCCGAGGAGATCGCGCACGTGATCTGCATGCTGCTGCACGACGATGCCGGCTTCATCACCGGTCAGATCGTCCGAGTCGACGGGGGCGGGAGTATCAGCGCCGCATAGTATTCGGCTAACCTAACTTTTTTATTAGCCGGATATGAATCGAGGGTGCAGCGGTTGGCACAGGGCACCCAGGCCTCGCTCAAGACGAGCTGGTATCTGCTCGGTCCGGCGTTCGTCGCCGCGATCGCTTACGTCGACCCCGGAAACGTAGCGGCCAACGTCAGCTCCGGCGCGCAATACGGCTACCTACTGCTGTGGGTCATCGTCGTGGCCAACGTGATGGCGGGCATCGTGCAGTACCTATCGGCGAAGCTGGGGCTGGTGACCGGGCATTCTCTGCCCGAGGCGATCGGCAAGCAGCTGAGCCGCCGGCTACGGCTGGCTTTTTGGGCTCAGGCCGAACTCGTCGCGATCGCCACCGATGCCGCCGAAATCATCGGCGGCGCCATCGCCCTGCATATCCTGTTCAATCTGCCGCTGCTGGTCGGTGGAGTGATCACCGGAGTGGTCGCGATGCTCCTGCTGACGATTCAGGACCGCCGCGGCCAGATCCTTTTCGAACGCGTCATCACCGGGCTGCTGCTGATCATCGCCATTGGCTTTGCGGCCAGCTTCTTCGTTGCGACGCCCCCGCCCGACGCCGTCCTCGGCGGCCTGGTCCCACGATTCCGCGGCACCGAAAGCTTGCTGCTCGCCGCCGCCATCCTGGGCGCCACCGTGATGCCGCACGCCGTGTACATGCACTCCGCGTTGGCGTTGGATCGCCACGGCCACCCCGAGCCGGGCCAGCACCGGCGCAGGCTGCTGCTGGTCACGCGCGTCGACGTGGTGCTGGCAATGGCTGTCGCCGGAACAGTGAATGCGGCGATGCTGCTCGTTGCCGCTATCAACCTGCAAAGCGGGCACATCGCCGCGTCCATCCAGGGCGCTTACACCGCCATTCACGCCACGTTAGGTCCCACGATCGCGATCCTGTTCGCGGTCGGATTGCTCGCGTCCGGTCTGGCGTCCTCCTCGGTAGGGGCCTACGCCGGCGCCATGATCATGAGGGGGTTGCTGCACCGCTCGATTCCGATGACGGCGCGGCGCCTGATCACTCTGTGCCCTGCCGTGGCCATCCTGGCCTTTGGTTTCGACCCCACCCGCACGCTGGTGCTGTCCCAGGTGGTGCTGTCGTTCGGCATCCCCTTCGCGGTGCTTCCACTGATCAGGCTGACCAGCAGCCGCGAGTTGATGGGCAGCGATCGCAACCATCCCGCGACGACTGTGATCGGCTGGGCCGTCGGGGTGCTGGTGAGTCTGCTCAACGTGCTGCTGATCTGCTTGACGCTGGCGGCCTAGCGCAAAGACATTCGTCGCGAACGCTGGTAGCGACTGTTCACCGACCGAGCTGGCAAGTTGTGACTGGACCGCCGAGGGCGCTCGTGCTGCGGCTTGGTGGACGCCAGGTAGACGGCATGCCACGAGCGCAAATTGGTTGCCCATTTCGTCCCGCGGATAGCTTCGATGGCGAAGAATGATGCGGGGCCGGGCCGCTCGCTTTGGGTATATCTGTCTGAAGGATCCCCCACTGCCACGGCGTTGGAAGCCGCGTGCGGCCCGGCCTATTCACTAGGCTACCCCGTAAATCCGCCGTGCAATTTTAGCTACAATTCGGTGTTGTGAAAACTGTGTGAACTTGGGTACCCGGTGGCGCCTTGTCAGGCCCCATGCTGATGTTGGCCACCCGACGCGCAGCTCCGACAACCCTTTACGCGACCGACGCGCAATCCCGGGTAAGGGCGAGCGCTGATCTGTCCGGGCAGAAAGCCGAGCGTGAGAATTGCGGCCGTCCCGGGGCGGTCGTCATCGTGGCCCCGCCGCCGGTGTGGCTGCCGCCGGTTCACCCACCCCTGCCGCTGCTGCCGCCCCTCAGGCGCCGCCGCCACCGCCGCCGCACCTGCCGGCGCCTCCGAAGATGCCGTCGTTGCCCCCGAAGCCCCTGCTGTGCTTGCCGCCGCATCACCTGGTGGGCGGCCTCTGCAAATTAGGCACGCAGGCCGTCCAAATCCGACCAAGCCAAACGTCAGCGCTTACGCTGGCCTAGTGCGTCGCCATGCCTACTTCGCATACGGGTCGAACCTGTGCGTACGGCAGATGGCGCGGCGCTGTCCGGGTGCCGGGGATCCCCGGCCGGCGGTGCTGAGCGACCACGACTGGCTCATCAACGAACGCGGCGTGGCCACCGTCGAGCCGTTGCCCGGCAATGACGTGCACGGGGTTCTCTGGCGCCTCTCCGATCAGGACCTGGCCACCTTGGACAGCGCCGAGGGTGTGCCAGTGCGCTACCGGCGCGATCGTTTGACCGTGCACACCGACGACGGGTCGTCGCCGGCCTGGGTGTACATCGATCACCGGGTGACACCGGGGCCGCCGCGCCCGGGCTATCTGCAACGGATCATCGACGGCGCCGTGCACCACGGGCTGCCGCAACGCTGGATCGACTTCCTGCGCCGCTGGGATCCAGCGCACTGGCCGCAGCCGCTGTCCCCGTCCGACGTTGGGCCGCAGTCGCTTTCGGTGTTGTTGAGCGAGCCCGGCGTGGTCGAGGTCAGCCGGTTGCGGTCGAGGTTTGGCTTCCTTGCCATTCACGGCGGCGGCCTGGAACAGATGACCGACCGCATCGCCGAACGCGCCGCCGAAGAGGCCGACGCGTCGGTGTACTTATTGCGGCATCCCGACCGGTATCCGCACCATCTGCCGTCGGCCCGTTTCGACCCGGCTGAGTCGGCGCGGCTGGCTGAGTTCCTCGATCACGTCGATGTCGCCGTCTCGCTGCACGGCTACGGCCGCATCGGGCGCAGCACTCAGCTGCTGGCCGGCGGCCGCAACCGCTCACTGGCAGCGCATCTGGCGCAGCACATCGAGCTGCCCGGGTATCAGGTGGTCACGAATCTGGAAGCCATTCCGGCTGAGCTGCGGGGCCTGCATCCAGACAACCCGGTCAACCGGGTGCGCGACGGCGGAACGCAGCTGGAATTATCAGTGCGCGTCCGGGGTCTCAGCCCGCGCAGCCCGCTGCCGGGCCGCGACGGCTGGTCACCGGTCACCACTCGTCTGGTGCACGGCTTGGTGGCCGCCGCCCGTTCTTGGTAAGTGTCGTCTGCTCGTCTAAACGGAGGTTGTTGGTGGCCAAGGATTTTCGGTTCGGGATGAGCGTTCGCTTCTTCAAATCGCGCTCTAGATTGGAAGACCTGGCGAAGCGCGCCGAGGACGCCGGATTCGACATCGTCTGCGTACCCGACCATCTCGGCGCCGCAGCGCCGATCCCGACGCTGACCGCCGTCGCGCTGGCCACCACGAAGCTCAAGCTGAGCATGTATGTGCTGAACTCCGCGTTCTACAAGCCGGCGCTGCTGAGCCGAGATCTCCAAGCGCTCGAGGTGCTCAGCGACGGCCGGCTGGAGATCGGCCTGGGCACCGGGTATGTCCGCGAGGAGTTCGAGGCCGCTGAGTTGCCGTATCCCAGCGCCGGAGCCCGCGTCGACTACCTCGAACACATGACGACCTACCTCAAGAAGCACCACCCGAATGCTCCGATCCTCATCGCCGGCAACGGTGACCGGGTGCTGACGATTGCGGCCCGGCACGCCGACCTGATCGGGCTGACCGGCTCACGCGTGAAGGACGTCGAGGACCCGATGGCCGAACGCGTCGAGTTCGTCCGCAACGCCGCGGGCGACCGCTTTGATTCACTCGAGCTGAATCTGGCGATCACGGCGATGCCGGATGTCGGCGAGAGCGCACCTAACTTGAAGCTGACGCGCATGTACGCCCCGGATTTGTCCGATGAAGAAATATTGGCCCAGCGCTCGGTGCTCACCGGGTCGCCCCGCGAGATGGCCGACACCCTGTCCGGCTACCGCGAAAAGTACGGATTGACCTGCTTCACCGTGCAGGACAACCACCTCGAGAATTTCTCGAAAGTCATCGCGGAGCTGCGCTGATCGGTGGGCCGGCAGCGGTCTGCCGGTAAGCTCAGCCCGTCCGCCCTCGTAGCTCAGGGGATAGAGCACGGCTCTCCTAAAGCCGGTGTCGCAGGTTCGAATCCTGCCGGGGGCACTACTATTTTTGCAGGTCAGCGCGTCAGCTTGAGGTAGCCCTCAGTCTCAGCTTTCGTTCTGGTCGGTGCTTGGTCGGTGATTGTTTGGTATGAGATGATTCGCGTTGGCTGGCGATAGTCACTCGCGCGGCAGCGTCGAGTCGCGAAGCGATGTAGGGAACGAGTCGCGTGGTGGTTCAGCGTTGTCACCGCTGACGTACGTGCCGAACGGCATCAGTGCCCTACTGACGTCGAACGTGACACATCCGGTCAACGCGGCTCTTGTCGGTGGCAGATCAGTGATTGACGGCTGCGCCTACCTCGGCCGCCCTCCGGGCGAGATCAGATGGTGCTCGCTTCCACGGCCAGCGATAGTGTTAGGGCGAATCACCGAGAAGTGACGAGCATCTGCGCAATATCGACGAACCTCACACCGGGTCGGCATGTTTCGGCGCCTCGCCTAGTTCCTCGGCATCGGTGGTCTGCCACTGTTTCGACATCGCCAGCATAGCGCCGCGCTACACGAGCACGGCTCAAACTCTGCGCACCGGTTCGGCTCGCAACATGCTGTCCCACATCATATTTCGCAGGCATGGTGGGTAATCTACATTATCCAGTGTCCCGCCCCATTGCGGGATGGGATCGGATGGATCAGAACCCCGGGGCCGGGTTCGCTGAGGGCCGCACAGTGCAGGCCCACGGAGAGGTCTTCGAGGTCATCTCGCCGCCCACCGGGGAAGCCATAGC